>CAWGVZ010000001.1:0-925328 GCA_963826035.1 uncultured Actinomycetota bacterium
TCCAGAATGTATCGCCGAGTTGACCGGGCTGCGGGTCGCGTAGGAGTAGCCGAAGTCGCCGCGGAGCAGGCGGGCGAGAAAGTGCCCGTACTGGACGGGAAGCGGGTCGTCGAGGCCGAGCCGGTGACGGAGCAGCGCCATCGTCGCCGGGGTCGCCGACTTACCCGCGAACCGCGCGGCGGGGTCCGGGGAGGTGGCGAAGAACAGCACGAACACCCCGGTCGTGACGATCCATAACACCAGCGCTCCGGACAGGATCCGGCGGATCATAAAACGGGCCATGCTCACCTCCCGGCCGAGTACACGATAAACCGCTCGGTGCCGCAGTGGTCGAACCGCCGGAGTGAGGCGTCGCCCGCGGGCCTGCGAAAGCGGGTACTTACAATGCGGGCATGGCCATCGAGGAGCGGGTGACGTACTGCCGGATCTGCGAGCCGCTGTGCGGCCTGGTCGCCACCGTGGAGGACGGCCGGCTCGTCCGGCTGCGGCCGGACGGCGAGCATCCGCTGTCGCGCGGCTTCGCCTGCCCCAAGGGCATCGCCATGACCGAAGTCCAGAATGACCCGGATCGGGTGCTTCATCCGCTGCGGCGGCGGCCGACGGATTCGAGCGGGTGAGCTGGGACGAGGCGCTCGACGACATCGGCCGGCGGCTCCGCCGGATCCTGCGCGACCACGGCGGCGAGTCGGTCGGCTGGTACTTCGGCAACCCCGGGGCGTTCTCCTACTCCCACGCCGCTGTGGCTGCAGGGGTTCATGACCGCGATCGGGCTCGCCGAACCTGTTCACCGCGGGCTCCCAGGACATCAACAACCGGTTCGTCGCGAGCCACCTGCTGTACGGCTCGCTCACCCGCGTGCCCGATCCCCGACCTGGCCCGCACCGATTTCCTGCTGGTCGTCGGCGCGAACCCGCTGGTCTCCCACGGCAGCGCGGTCAGCGCGCCGCGCATCCGGGACGAGCTGCGCGCGATCGACGGCCGCGGCGGGCGGGTCGTCGTGGTCGACCCGCGCCGGTCGGAGACGGCACGGGCCTTCGAGCACATGCCCGTACGGCCCGACGGCGACGCCTGGCTGCTGCTGTCGCTCCTGCACGTGATCTTCGCCGAAGGCCTCGAGGACGCCGCCGCGATCGGCCGCCAGGCCCGGGGCGTGGCCGGGCTGCGGGCGATGGCCGCCGCCCATCCGCCGGAGGAGACCGAGGCCCGTACGGGCGTGCCCGCCGGCGACGTGCGCGCGCTGGCCCGGGACCTGGCGCGGGCCGGGAGCGCCGCCGTGTACGGGCGTACCGGCTCCTGCCTGGGCCGGCACGGCACGCTGGTGGCGTTCCTGCTCGACGCGCTGAACGTCGTGACCGGCAACCTCGACCGGCCCGGCGGCGCGGTGTTCGGCTCCTCGCCGCTCGGCGCTCGAACGGCTCGGCCGAGCGCTTCGGCCTCGCGTCGTACGGGAAGAGGCGCTCCCGCGTGGGCGGCTTTCCCGACGTGCTCGGCAGCTTCCCGGCCGCGCTGATGGCCAAGGAGATCACCACTCCGGGCCGGGGGCGGCTGCGGGCGATGTTCGTCTCCGCCGGGAACCCGGTCGTGTCGGTGCCCGGCGGCGACGAGCTGTCCGCCGCGCTGTCCCGGCTGGACCTGTTGGTCTCCATCGACCTGTACGTCAACGACACCAACCGGCTCGCGGACTACGTGCTGCCGGCGACGACCTTCCTCGAACGCGAGGACCTGCCGGTGGCGAGCCTGAGCCTGTTCACGACGCCGTTCGTGCAGTTCACCGAGCCGGTGGTGGCGCCGTACGGCGAGGCCCGGCAGGAGTGGCAGATCATCGACGCGATCGCCCGCCGGGCCGGGCTGCGTGCCGTTCGTGCCGGGCCGGCTGGGCCGGGCGCTCGGGCTGCGCGCTGCGCGTGCCCGGCCGGGTGGCGCCGGCTCCGCCTGCTGGACCTGGCGGTCCGGCTCGGCCCGGGCGGTGACCTCTTCGGGCTCCGGCGCGGCCTGAGCCTGCGGACGCTGCGCCGGCGTCCGCACGGGATGGTCCTCGGCGACCACCTGCGCACCGGTGTGCTGCCGCCGCGTCGTACGCCACCGCGACCGCCGCGTACGCCTGGACCCGCCGGAGATCGTCGCGGAGTTCGCCCGGCTGGCCGCGCGACGAGGACCCCGCGTACCCGCTGCGCCTGATCGGGCTGCGCGAGCTGCGGTCGCAGAACTCCTGGATGCACAACGCCGAGACGCTGATGCGCGGCGCCCGGCGGCACACGGCGCGGATCCGCCCCGTCGGACGCCGCCGACGCACGGCGTCGAGGACGGCCGGCCGTGCCGGATCACCTCGCGGCACGGCTCGATCGAGCTGCCGGCCTCGCTCACCGACGAGGTCGCGCCGGGCACGGTCGCCGTTCCGCACGGGTGGGGGCATCACGGCGGCGGCTGGCGTCGCGCGAACCGGGCCGGCGGCGCCAACGTGAACCTGCTGACCTCCGCCGATCCCGCCGACCTCGAGCGCCTGGCCGGCATGGCCCACCTCAACGGCGTTCCCGTACGCCTGGAACCCGCGACTTAGACGATGGAAAGGCGGCATTCATGCGAATCGGCCTGCTGGGAACCGGTTCCTGGGCGCAGCTCGCGCACGCTCCCGCGCTGAACGACCACCCGGGCGTGACGTTCGCGGGCGTCTGGGGACGCCGGCCCGAGGCGGCGCGCGCCCTCGCCGAACGCTTCGGCACCCGCCCGTACGACGACGTCACCTCGCTGATCAATGACGTCGACGCGATCGCGGTCGCGCTTCCCCCGGCCGTGCAGGCGACGTTCGCCGAGCGCGTGGCGCTCGCGGGCCGGCACCTGCTGCTCGACAAGCCGCTCGCGCTGTCCGTCGAGGACGGGCTTACCGTGGTCGAGGCCGCCCGGAAGACGGGTGTCGCGTCGGTGGTGTTCTTCACCTCGCGGTTCACCCGCCCCGGCCGGGAGTGGATCGTGGAGCAGAGCGAGCGCGGCGGCTGGTTCACCGCCCACGTGAACTGGCTGGGCGCACTCGACAGCGGCGGCAACCCCTTCGCGAACTCCCCCTGGCGCCGGCAGAAGGGCTCCCTCTGGGACGTCGGCCCGCACGCCCTGTCGGTCCTCCTGCCGATCCTCGGCGACGTACGCGAGATCGCCTCGGCCACCCGCGGCCCCCGCGACACCGTGCACCTCGTCTGCCGGCACGAGCACGGCGCGACCAGCACGATCACGCTCAGCCTCACCGCCCCGGCCCGCGCCACCGGTGCGACCGTCGAGCTGCGCGGGGAGACGGGCGTGACGTCGTTCCCGCAGAGCCTGGAGGATCCGGTGACCGCCCTGTGCCGCGCGGTCGACAGCCTCCTGGAGTCCGCGCGAACCGGCGAGCCCGCCCCCTGCGACGCGGCGTTCGGCCTGCGCGTCGTCGAGATCCTCCGCGACGCGGAAGCCCTCCTCGCCGACTGAGGTGGAGAATGCAGAAGAACCATCGCCTCATGGGGCCGATGGCTCTTCTGGTTTCCGGACTCAGCGCTGGGTGTCTACGACCCCCACCTCGACGCAGGCTCCGTTCTGCTGCGACCTGCGGGATTTGCGCCAGTCCACGTTCGCGGTGTCACGGGATGCGCTGTTCATCGGGCGTCCTTCGTTGGGTGGGTGGTGAGGTACTGGACAGCTCGGCCTCCAGTATCGAAATCGTATCCTCGGTTCGTTCGCCCCGGCGATGAGACGGCGGAAGACCCGGTGGTACCGGTCGACGCCGTCGATGCTGTCGATGACCACTTCGCCGCCGATCGTCTCGACGTACGCGACGTCGGGGTATCCCTGGTCGAAGCTCATGAGGGTGAACGGCCCTGACAGCGCCGGGTGCGCACCGGCGCTGAACGGTACGACCTGGAGCGTCACGTTCGGCTGCCGGGCCAGCTGAAGCAGGTAGGAGATCTGAACCTGCATGACCTCGCTGCCGCCGATCGGCCGTCGTAGCGCGGCCTCGTCGATGATCGCCCACAGCTTGGCCGGATCATCTCCGGTCAGGACGCGGCGCCGACCCGCGCGGACCTTCACGCGTTCCGCGATCTCCGCCTCGTCAATCTCGTCCGGTCCGGCCTCGATCAGCGCGCGGGCGTACTCGTCGGTCTGGAGCAGGCCAGGGATGACCGCCAGTTCGAACGTCAGGATGCCGCTGGCGCCGGCCTCCAGGCCAAGGTAGGCGGAGTACTTCGAGCGGCGCTTCGAGAGCGTCTTGCTGTACGGCTGCCACCAGTCCTTCTCACCCCCGGTCCGCGCAAGGTCGATCAGCTCATCGATCGTGTGCTGATCGGTCACGCCGTACCTGCGGAGCAAGTCACGGACATCTCGTGCGCGTGGGTTCGTCCAGTCCGCGCGCTCAATCCAGTGGATCTTGTCGGTGGAGCAGTCGAGTTCTTCCGCGGCCTCCTCGACGCTCACCCCGGCCGCCTCGCGCAGTTCCTTCAGCCTGGTGGACAGTTCGCGGCGGCGTGCGGTCGGACTGCTACGTGGCATGGGGCCGATGGTAGCGACGGACCTTCTCCTTGACCTTGATTCGGACATCGGGCCAGATATCTATTCGCCTGAAGGTTTCACTTGAAGAATACGCTTGAGAGGGTGCATTCTGGCACCACCTAACCCACGCCGGCCGGACCACCCCCGGCCCGATTGGGGCTGATCCCTATGCCTGCTGTACCTGCGACCCCGGCTGCAGCCCAGCGCGAATGCACACGCCGGCTTCTCCTCGGTGTGAAACCCGAATCCGTCGCCATGGCCGGCGCTTCGCCGCTGCCGTCGCTCACGACTCCGGTCACCCGTCGACCTCGACGACGTCGCCGTAGCCGTCTCCGAGATGGTCACGAACGCCTACTAGGCGTGCAGAAGCTCGCGAAGAAGCGGCGGATCCCCTGGCGATACGACGACCGGCCCATCACCGTCAGCATCCGCATGACCGAGCTGTGGACGCATCTCGCCGTCCGCGATCCGCACCCCGGCGAGCCTCGTGAGGCGCAAGCCGAACCGACGAGGACGAGGGCGGCCGGGGCAGCATGCTCCTGGAGGCGTACGCCGCCGACGTGTGGACCGAGCACCGCGACCACGACAAGATCGTGCACGCCCTCGTCGCGGCGCCTGGCATGAAGCTGACGCCGGACGACATCGCGGCCGTCCACCCGGCATGAGCGCCGATGAGACGCCCACACCGGGCGAGAAGCTGCCCGTGCTGGACGGCTTCACGGTCGAACGCGCCGAGGACGGCTACAAGGCGGACCTCCAGCTCTGGCGCGTTCATCCTCCACGCCCGCGACCGCCTCGAACTGTTCCGGGCCCGCGATGACGGCGGCACGCATCCGCACGCTCACACTGCCGCCGGGGTCTGCGATGGAGGTGCCGGGCGCGCCGCTGCCGCCACGACGACCCGACACGTCCCGCTGGCGCACGGCGGTCCCACACTTCCTGCCGCCGTCGCGTACGCCCGGCACCTCCCTCAGGTACACAGACTGCCCGAGCAGAAGGAGTCGTCATGGCCCGACGCCCGAACCCCACACTCATCACGCTCGGGCGGACGATCCGCATGTTCCGGGAGCACGCCGGGATGATCCAAAAAGAGCTGGCGAACAAGCTCGGCTACACCAACGCCTGGCTCAGCAACGTCGAGACCGGCCAGCTCCGACTCCGGCCCGAACAGGTCACCGCCTTCGAAGAGGCACTCGGCATCCCGCCGGGCGTGCTGATGGACATCCACGCGCTACTCGACGCCGAAAGCCTGCCGGGCTACCTGCGGTCCTGGCCCGAAGAAGAACAACGCGCCGAGGTGATCCGCTCCTACCAGACGACGTTAATCCCGGACCTGCTCCAAACCCCCGAATACGCCCACACCCTGCACCCCGGCGACGACACCGCCGTCCACGCCCTCATCGAACGCCAGGCGGTGCTGACCCGCGACGACGATCCCCCGGCGTTCCACTGCGTCCTGGACGAAGCCGTCCTGCACCGCGACCGCGGCGCACCGCAGATCATGCGCGACCAACTCCTGCACCTGGTCAAGTCCATCGCACCACCACGCCTGACCATCCAGATCCTGCGCGTCGGCCGACAACCCCTACCCCTACGCCGCCTTCACCCTCGCCACCGCCGATGCCGAACCAGGCCGGCCTGATCCCCACACCGGTCCGCGACATCGTCACCAGCAACCACGACGACGTCGCCGCGCTCACCGCCGCCTGGGAGGCCATCCGCAGCGCCGCCCTGTCCCAACGCGAATCCACCGACCTCATCCAGCAGATCACCGACACCAGATGGTCCACAGATGGATGAGCTAAATCCGGTTGCCGCGTGGCGGCGGGTCTGGTCGGCTGCCCACATGGACGGACGAGCCGCGCTCGCGGCCTTCGACGAGCAGATACGCCGGCGACGTGTGGCCGGCCCCACCGACGGTGTCATCGAACGCGAGGCCACCGTGGTCAGGAGCGTGTCCACCGGCGACGAGTGGTCGGGCGTGACGTGGTCCGGCCTCGACGATGGTCTCGACGATGGCGACGTCGACGCGGTCATCGCGGCGCAGGTCGAGCGGTTCGCGCGGACCGGGCGGCCGTGGGAGTGGACGTACTTCTCCTACGACCGGCCCGCGGACCTGCCCGAGCGGCTGGCCGCCGCCGGGCTGGAGCCCGAGGGTCCCGAGGCGCTGATGATCGCCGAGGCCGCGGAGCTGGCGCTGGACGTGCCGCCGCCGGACGGGGTCGAGCTGGTGCCGGTCGCCGACGCGGAGGGCGTCGCGGCGCTCGTGGCGCTGCACGACGAGGTGTTCGGCGGGGACCACGCGAAGCTCGGCCGGGTCCTGCTGTCCGCGATCGAGCGGGAGAGCGACAGCACCGTGGCGGTGCTCGCGATGGCCGGGGACACCCCGGTCTCCGGGGCGCGGGTGGAGTTCGTCGAGGGTACGGACTTCGCCGGGCTGTGGGGTGGCGGGACGCTGGCCGCGTGGCGGGGGCGCGGGGTGTTCCGCGCGCTGGTGTCCTACCGGGCGGCGCTGGCCGCGGCGCGCGGGTACCGCTACCTCCACGTCGAGGCGTCCCCGGACAGCCGGCCGATCCTGCGGCGGCTGGGGTTCGCCGAGCTCGCGACCGCGACGCCGTTCGCGCATCCGGGCCCCGGATGAGATCCGTGTCGGCCGCCGACGATCGGGTACGCGAGAGGACACGTACCTGATCGAAGGAGGCATTCGTGAGCACGGACCGTCAGGTCATCCGTGAACGCCAGGCCCTGGGGCAGGTCACCGACCGTCTCACCGAGAGGTTCGCCGACCGCCACTCCCCCGAACAGGTCGGTAAGACCGTGTCCTCGGTCCACCACCGCTTCGACGGCCGTCCGGTACGCGAGTTCGTGCCGGTGCTCGTCGAGCGCATCGCCCGCGCGGAGCTGGACCGCCGCTGACCCGTCAGGCCGCCCGAGTGGCGGCCTCCCCGACGCGCACGGCCTCGTAGTGACCGATCAGCTCGTCGCCGATCGTGGCCCAGTCCCGGCCGTGCACGGACGATCGGGCGTTGTCGCCGAGCCGTTCGCGCAGCGCCCGGTCGCCCGTCAGGGTCGCCACGGCCGCCCGTAGCCCGGTGCCGTCGTCGGGCTGGTAGAGCAGGCCGTTGTGCCCGGGCCGTACGAGATCGAGCGGGCCGCCCGCGGCGGGCGCGACCACCGGCACGCCGGCGGACAGGCCCTCCTGGACCGCCTGGCAGAACGTCTCGTCGGCGCCCGTGTGGACGAACACGTCGAGCGAGGCGACGAGCTCCGACAGCGCCCGGCCGGTGCGGAACCCGGTGAAGACCGCGTCCGGCAGCTGACGTTCCAGCCGCCTGCGCGCCGGGCCGTCGCCGACCACCACGAGGCGTACGCCCGGCAGGCCGGCGAGGTGGGCGAGCATCTGCGGGCGCTTCTCCGGGGCGACCCGGCCGACGTACCCGACCAGGACCTCACCGTTCGGCGCCAGGCTCGCCCGCAGGCCGGCCGACCGGTGCCGGGGGTGGAAACGCTGGTCGTCGACGCCGCGCGCCCACAGTCTCAGCCGGGGCAGGCCGCGCCGGGCGAGCGCGTCCAGCGTGGGCCGTGAGGGCACGAGCGTACGGTCGGCGCGCTCGTGGATCCGGCGCAGCCACGCCCACACGACCGGGTCGGCGCCGCGCAGGCCGTACCGGCGGGCGAACCCCGCCAGATCGGTCTGGAACACCGCGACGGCCGGCACGTCCAGGCGGCGGGCGGCCGCGATGCCCGAGTTGCCGAGGATCAGCGGCGAGGCGAGATGGATCACGTCCGGCCCGAAGTCCCGCAGCGCCGCCGTCACCTGGTGGGTGGGCAGCCCGAGCACGAACGAACGGTAGAAGGGCAGCGCCACGCCCGGCGTGAGCCGTACCGGCTGACCAGCGTGGTCATCCGGTCCGGGCCGGGGCGCGACGACAAGTACCTCGTGGCCACGGGCCGCGAGATGTTCGACGACACGGCAGACCGAGTTCGTCACCCCGTTCACGCGGGGCAGGAACGACTCGGTGACGAGAGCGACCTTCACGCTTGGGAGCGTGACCGCGCCGCGCAACCGCCCGACCGCGAAACGGCACCGCCCCGGCGAACATCGGGCGAACCCTGCGTCGATGGCCTGCCCGCGCGATCGATGTGGCATGTCGGTCAAGGGCGGTAAGGTGCTGCCGACCACCCCGGGGAGGCGCCATGACCACGATCACCGGCCGGCCGGACACCGCCCTGCTCGTCATCGACGTGCAGATCGGCGTCGTGGGCGCGGCGCATGAGAAGGACAAGGTCATCGCCAACGTCGCCGCTCTGGTCGACAGGGCGTGCGCCGCCGACGTCGACTTCGCCGCGGGCTGAGCCCCGTCGCGGGTCAGCGGCAGACGGCGGGTTCGCGCTCGCCCGGCGCGTACTGGGACCACTCCTGCTTGGACGGCGCGCCGGCCTCGGCGCACAGCGCCCGGTAGGGGTCCGCCCACCACGTCGTGTGCCAGAAACGCATGGTGCCGAACTGATCCACGGTCGCCAGGACGGTGCCGTCGCCGTTGAACGCGAGCTGGGTGACCGCGCCCGGCCGGTTCTTGGCGGCCGCGTTCGGGCCCGTGCTGGCGATGGACGCCCCGACCTGCCGGCCGGTCGAGGGGTCCCACAGCTGCACGGAGCCGCTGAAGCCCGCGGTGGCCAGCAGGCCGCGCTTCGGGTCGAACTTGACGTCGTTGATGCCCTCGGAACCGGCCACGGTGATGGGAGCGGCGGCCTCTCGCTGGGTGGAGGGGTTCCACAGCTGCACGGTCCCGTGCTTGTCGCCGGTGGCCAGCATCGTGCCGCGCGCGTCGAACGCCACCGGGGACACCTTGTCGCTCTTCGGAGCGGTCTTGGTGATGGGCCTGCCCACCTGCCGGCCGGTCGCGGTGTCCCAGAGCCGGACGGTCCGGCCGTCGTCGGCGATGGCGAGCATGCGGCCGTCCGGGCTGAACGCCGCACGGTTCATGATCGCGAAGTCGTTCCTGGCCTTGATCGGAGCGCCGGTCTGCTGGTGGGTGCGGGTGTTCCACAGTCGAACGGTGCCGTCGTTCTGGAAGGTCCCCAGCGTGGCTCCGTCCGGGCTGAACAACAACCCGTCGATGATGTTGGACGACTTGCCACCGCGGGGCACCGTGATGGGATCGCCGACCTTGTCGCCGGTGCCGGTGCTCCACAGCTGGACGGTGTTGGAGAAGAGCGTCGACGTGGCCAGGAACGCGCCGTCGTCGGAGATCACGGCGTTGGTGAACTCGTCGCCGTCCGCCGTCATGGCCGGCAGGATCCGCCGTTCGGTCGCCGTGCTCCACACATGGACGTCCCATTCAGGGGTCACCGTCGCGAAGATCCTTGCGTCGCGGTCGAACCCCGGCGAGTCTCCGGCGACCGCGTCGATGTCGAGCGGTGCGCCGTGGGCCGTGTCGGTGGCGGGGTTCCACAGCCGCAGGGTCCCGTTCCCGTCGGCGCTGGCCAGGATGGTGCCGCTGGGGTCGAACGCGAGTTGGTGTACCGCGTAGGGCCGCGCGGAGATCGGGGCGCCGAACTCCTTCTCGGTGGCGCGGTCCCACAGCCGGATGACCCCGGCATCGTCGGCGGTGGCCAGCGCCGCGCCGTTCAGGCTGAACACCACCGTGCGGATCGCGGCGGTGTCGCCGGTCGTGATGGCGGGCCCGACCTTGTGCGCCGTGGCCGGGTCCCACAGCTGGAGCGTTCCCTGGGACACGGTGGCCAGGACCTTACCGTCCGGGCTGAACGCCACCGCCGACGTGCCCGTGGCGCCGGAGGGGATGAGCGGGGCACCGATGGCCTTCAACGTGGCGGGGTTCCACAGCCGTACACTCCCGTTCTGGTCGGCGGTGGCCAGGATCGTGCCGTCCGGGCTGAACGCCACGGACTCGACCTCGCCGGTACCGCGCACCACCTTGGTGGGACGGCCGATCTCCTTCCCCGTGGCGGGGTCCCACAGCTCCACCCTGCCGTCGCCGTCACCGGCGGCGAGTACCGTGCCGGTGCGGTTGAAGGCCACGGTGTCGATGGAGGTCACGGCGTGCGTGGTGAGCGGCGCGCCGATCTCCTTCTGCGTGACCGGGTTCCACAGCCGGACCGTGCCGTCGCCGTCGGCGCTGGCCAGGACCCTGCCATCAGGAGAGAACGCCAGCCCGGACACCCCCGGGACGTGGGAATGGACGTCCATCGGTGAGCCGATCGCCTGGCGGCTGACCGGGTTCCACAGGCGGATGATCCCGTTGACGTCGCCGCTGGCGAGGACGGTGCCGTCCGGGCTGAACGCCACGGAGTCCACCGCGCCGGAGTGCCCCACGAGCATGCTGTCCTGTTCCTGCTCGGTCAGCAGGGACGTCATCGCGGCGAGGGTTTGCGGCGTCCGCGACACGCTGTACGCGGCGGCGGCGAGCTTTCGTGCCAGCAACGGATCGTCCTGGTCGGCGGCCAGGGCCTCCGCCGCGACCTCGCGGGACAGCGCGGCGACGTGCTGCTTGCGGGCGGTGTCGGCTGCGCGGACCGCGATGACGCCGGCCGTGCTGGCGGCCAGTGTGAGAGCGGTGAGCCCGGCGATCACGGCGCGGGTCCGTCGTACGCCGCGCCGGTTGGCCCGGTGGCCGGCCTCCAGGAACGCGTCGGCGGTCGCCGGCAGCGGCGGGTAGCGTTCCGGGTCCTCGGCCCAGCGCGCCGCGGCGGCGTCGATCTCCGCCGCGCGGCCCGGGCGGTACAGGTACGACGGGTCGCGCCGATGCCCGTCCCAGGTCTCCGCGTCGGTGACGACCTGCCCGTACAGGGCGTGGTCGACGCGGTCGTCGCCCAGCCAGCCCTGCAGGTCGTTCCAGGTGCGCAGCAGCACGTCGTGTGAGATCGCCACGGTGTCGCGCGTCAGGATCAGCAGCCGGCGGGCGGCGAACCTCTCGATCACGGTGTCGACGTCGGCGTCCGGCGCGTCCGAGACCCGGTACAGCTCCGCGCGGCTGCTCGGCCGGCGGGCGACCCGGCCGTCGGCGGTCACCAGGGTCAGTCTCAGGAACAGCGCCCTGGCGATGGCCTGGCGCCGTTCGTCGAGGCTCTGGTACGCGGCCTGGGCGCTGCGGTTGACCGCGTCCGCCAGGCCGCCCGCCCGGCGGTAGGCGACCAGGGTCAGCAGGTCCGCCTCGCGGTTCTCCCAGGTCGCGGCCATCACCTGCGAGACGAGCGGCAGCGCGCCGACGTCGAGGGCGATCGCGTCGGACCGGGCGCGCGCCTCCCGTACGACCTCGTCGACCAGGCCGGGTTCGACCTGGGTGCCGGCCTCGGCGGCGGGACCCAGAACCGCGTCCCTCAGTTCGGCCTCGGTCATCGGGCCCACGGTGAACGTGCCCGCCTCCTGGGCCCTGGCCACGGCCGGATGGGCGAGCGCCTGGTCCAGGAAGTCGCCTCGTACCGCGACCGCCACCAGGGCGGCCGGCTGGCACGCCGGCCCGGTCTCGGTGGTGGTCATCGCGTCCAGCGCCGCGACGAACGCGGCCTGTTCGGCCTGGTCCTGCCCGGCGAGGGTGAAGAGTTCCTCGAACTGGTCGACGATCAGCACCAGCCGCGCGGCCGTACCGGTCTCCTCGCCCGACGCCGCCGCCGGGTCCGTCGCCGCGCGTACGCCCTCGGCCGCCAGCCGCGCCGCTTCAGCGGGGTCCTGTTCTAAGGACGCGAGCACCGATCCGGCGGTACGGCCGGACAGGTCCGCCAGGTGCGCGGCCAGTTCCCTCAGCGGGCCACCGGTGGGCGTGATGACCCGGCACGGCCACCGGCCCGATCCCGGGGCCAGCACGTCCCCGGTCAGCGCGGGCAGCAGCCCGGCGCGCAGCAGCGACGACTTCCCCGCGCCCGACGGCCCGGTCACCAGCAGCAGGCCATGGTCGGTCAGCCGCTCGGCCAGCGTCTGGCGCAGCCGCAGCGTCAGCTCCCGGCGGCCGTAGAAGACCCGCGCCTCGCGCTGGGTGAACGGCACCAGGCCGAGATAGGGACACCCCGCCCACCCGTCGGGCGCTTCCCGGCTCTCGCCACGCAGTTGGTCCCGGATCTGCGCGAGGACCCGGCTCTGCTCCCGCAGCCGCTCGCTCTCGGCACGGAACTCGGCCCGGTGTTCCCGCAGCGACGCATCGATCGTCCAGGTGGCGCGGCGGATGTCCTCGCCGAGGAAGGCGAACTCGTCGAACCGGTCGCCCAGTCCGGCCAGGCCCTCCGCGATCGCCATGCGGGTCCGCTCGCTGGAACCGGCCAGCTGCTCGAGGACGACCTGGGTCGCGCCCAGCTCCCGCAGCAGTGTGGAGACGGTCTCGCGAAGCGCGGCGCCCGAGGCGTCCGCGCCGTCCAGCGCGGCCTCCAGCCGGATGGCCAGTTCGCGGACGATCTCCTCCTCGGTGGGCGGCTCCGTCCGGTCGTCACCGCTGAACGCGCCCAGCGCGCGGTTGACCACGTCGGCGAGGATCTCCGCGCCGACG
This sequence comes from uncultured Actinomycetota bacterium, assembly GCA_963826035.1. GTDB lineage: Bacteria > Actinomycetota > Actinomycetes > Mycobacteriales > Pseudonocardiaceae > Actinophytocola. Next base: position 13,011 of record CAWGVZ010000001.1, read on the forward strand.
CTGCCGGCGACGCCCATGGCGGCCAGCGCCACCGGCCCCAGCGCGACGCCGGCGCCGACCACCGGAGCGAGAGCGCCGGCTGCCAGCAGGGCGACCAGCGACATTCCCGAGGCGTGCCGGACGCCGCCGATCCTCCCGACCGCACGGCGCACCGCCGCGCGCATCCGCTCCCGGATCTCCCGATCCGGGGAATCGCCCTCGTCGGTCATCTGCACCCCTTCGGCGAGCCTATGGAATCCACGATGTCGCCAATGTGACGTGTGACCAAGTCCACGCGTTCCGTACGCACGACCGGCCCCGCGGCGTTGAATCGGACATCCCTTATTGCGCCTTTTGCGTGATTTGTCGTTTTGTGGGCACTGATAGCGCGTGAGGGTGATCGACGGAGTGCGACCGGGCGCTGGCGGACGGCCATGACGCCCGAGGTCCTGGCGGGGCGGTACCGGCTGATCGAGCCGGTGGAGGACCACAACACCGCCGAGGTCTGGCGCGCCGAGGACCTCACGCTGGGACGCCAGGTCGCGGTCAAGGTGCTGACCCCGCCGCCGTCCATCGGTGACGCCGCCGCGCAGAACGCCTGGCGGGAGGCGCGGCGGGCCGCGCGGCTGACCCACCCGAACCTGGTGAGCGTGTACGACGTCGACATCGACGACGGCTTCCTGTTCCTGGTGATGGAGTGGGTGGGAGGCGAAAGCCTCGCCACGTCGCCGGACGCACTCTCCCCCGCCCACGTCGCCGCCGTCGGCGCCCAGCTCGCGCGGGCGCTCGCGGCACTGCACGCGGCCGGCATGGTGCACCGCGACGTCACGCCGGGCAACGTGTTCCTGCTCCCCGACGGCGCCGTCAAGCTCACCGACTTCGGCCTCGGCAGACTGAGCCCCGGGACCGGCGACCGGCCGCCGTCACCGGCCGGCGACCTTCACAGCCTCGGACACCTCGTGTACGAGCTGCTCACCGGCGAGCCGGCCGGTCCGGCGCCGGACTCCGTCGACGGGGCGCCGCCCGAGCTCGAACGCCTCACCCTCAGCCTCCTCACCGGCGACGAGACGGCCGAGGCGTGCGCGGTCGCGGAATCCTTCCAGTCGGTCGGCGACGAACTGTTCTGCGCGGAGCGCGCCGCCGCCCCGGAACCGGCCAAATCTCCCTCCCGCCCGCACCCTTCGGCGACGCTGGCCGGGCTGGCCGCCCTCTCCGGCGCCGTGCTCGTCATCGCCCTGGTCACCGGCCTCATGGCGGTCATGGCACCGGAGACCTCCGGCGGCCGTACCCCGGTGATGGCCGCCACATCGCAGGCGCCCGCGCCGCAGGTCACCGCCGTCAACCTCGCCGGCGCCACCCAGACCGCCCGGGCCGACTCGCCCGGTGCCGCACTCCTGGCCGCGCTGGTCGAACGGCTGACGCGGCAGGCCGGCAGCGGGCAGCTCGACGGCAAGGTCGCCGAGGCGATCGGCCGGCACACCCACGCGATCGGCGACGCCCTCGCGCGGAACCGCTCCGGCGACGTCGCCCCGCACGTGACCGAGATCCGCGCGGCGCTGGACGCCGCCGCCCGTACGGGCCGCTGGATCCGCGACCGGGCCGTGCTCGACCTGCTGGACCGGCTCGCCGCCCGGACCTGATCCGGAGATCCACTCCCAGGCAATCGAAAGTTTGTTCGAACGAATGACTCTCATGGTCAGGCGCCGGGCAAGCAGAGGTCGTGGGCGCGGAGATTGCGATGTCAGCCGTGATGTCAGCCGGGAGGCGAGAGACGTGAGCCGGTCATCCTTCAGGCCCGGTCCGGCCGCCGGACGCGGTAAGGGTCACGTGATGCTGTGGTTCCTGGGCCTGGCCGCCGTGGGCGGTGGGGTCTGCGCGGTGCTGTGGGCACCCCCGGAGCGGGTGACGCTGCTGCTGAGCCTGGCCGGCGTCGTCCTCACCGGCGTCACCGCCTGCCGGAACCCTCGCGGCCGGCGGTAGGCCACGCCCGGACGGCGGGTAGGTCCCTCAGAGAGGCCGTCGTGACATATCGGGGAGGCGACATGACCAGGCACGAGAGCACCACGGGCGCGAGGATCATCGCCGGGCCGGACGGCGCCCTGCTGGGCGTCTATCTCAACGACCATCTGGCGGGCGCGACGCTCGGCACACAGCTCGCCGCGCGGCTGGCGGCGGCCCACCGTACGTCGCCGGACGCCGAGGTGTTCGAGCGGCTCGCGATGGAGATCGCCGAGGACCGCGCCACGCTGATCGGCCTGATGGAGACGCTGGGGGTTCCGATCCGCCGGTACAAGGTCGCGCTGGCCTGGGTGGCGGAGAAGGCCGGGCGGATCAAGCCGAACGGCCGCCTGTTCGAGCGTTCGCCGCTGAGCAGCCTGGAGGAGATCGAGATGATGCGGCTCGGTGTGGAGGGCAAGTCGGCCTGCTGGCGGACGCTGCAGGTGATGGCCGACCGCGACGACCGGCTCGGCAGGAAACGGCTGGACGAGCTGCTGTCGCGGGCGGACCGGCAGGCGGAGACGCTGGAGGAGCTTCGGGTCCGCGCCTCCGCCGAGCTCGCCGGCGTCTTCTGATGCGTCAGGTGAGCGCGGTGTAGAGGGTGAACACCGCCAGAACCGCCATGATCGCCGCCGCGATGCGGCTGACCAGGGTCATCGGCACGACTCTCAGGAGGCTGCGGCCACCGACGATCGCCAGGCCGGCGACCGCCCACAGCGCCAGGACGCTGGCGACGCCGACGGTGAGCGGGTCGTCGTACTTCGCGGCGAGGTTCGCGGTGACGATCTGGGTGAGATCACCGAACTCCGCGACCAGGATCACGCCGAAGCTGGTCGCGGCGACCTTCAGGAAGCCGGCGCCGTCGGCGAGGTCGAGGTCCTCCTCGCCCTCCTCGTGGCGGCCGCGCAGCAGGAGCACCGCGCCCAGCAGGAACAGCGCCGCGACCACGATCTCGAGCACCCGGTGCGGCAGCAACCGCAGCAGGCTGCCCGCGGCGATCGCGAGCGCCACGTGGCAGGCGAAGGCCGCGGCCACTCCGGCGAACACGTAGACGGGGCGGAAGCGCGTGCCGAGCACGAGGCTGGCCAGGGCCGTCTTGTCGGGTAGCTCGGCGGGGAAGATGATCGCGAACACTGTGATCGCGACGGTGAGGTTCACGGTCGGCCATACCAATCGATCGGGCCGCGACCGGTACGTACCGCAGGGGACGCTTCGGACGCGGCAACGGATGGACCATTGCTGCGGCCGAAGGTCTCGCTCAGCCCGCCGTGAGACGGGCCCCGGGCGCCGGGCCCGGCAGGCGGGCCAGTATGTCGACGTCCCGGCGTTGGAGCTACTCCCCTTCGCCGGGAGACAGCATAGCCGCCGCGTTCAGCGGACCCGCCGCCCGCCCACGACCGACAGAACCTCGCGCAGGGCGTCGGCGGCCCGGCGTACGGCCTCGTCGGGCACGCCGCTCATGACCTCGGTGTGGGCGCGGCCGGAGGCCTCCAGCGCGGCGGCGGCGACCTGCCGTCCGGACTCGGTGAGCTGCACCCAGCGGCTGCGGCCGTCGCCGGGGTTCGCCTCGCGCTCGACGTGGCCCGCCGCCGCGAGCCGCTGCAGGACGTTGCTGGTACCACCCGAGGTCAGGAACAGCGAGCGGGACAGCTCGCTGGGCTTGAGGCGGTACGGCTCGCCGGCCCGGCGCAGCGCCGCGAGCACGTCGAACTCCGCGTAGGTCAGGCCGAGCTCGGCCAGCTCCGCGCGTACGGCCTGCTCCAGCAGCCCGCCGAGGCGCGAGATCCGCTTGCTCAGCTCCAGGGTCGCGACGAGGGACGGGGGAAGCTCGGCGGCCCATCCGGGCACCAGCGCGTCCACCTCGTCACGGCTCACGGACCGGAGCATACTGTCATTCCATATTGCTTTCTTAAAAGCTTTTCCTTAAGGTTCAGCCTCGTGAACCTCCTCATCCGCGGCGGTGTCATCGTCGACACCGACCCGATCCCCGCCGTCACCGGCCACACCGACCTGCTCGTCGAGGACGGCGTGATCGCCGCCGTCGGCACCGGCCTCCCCGAGCCGCCCGGCGCGACGGTGATCGACGCGACCGGCCGGATCGTGCTGCCCGGCTTCGTCGACACCCACCGGCACACCTGGCAGGCCGGCATCCGCTCGATCACGCCCGACATCTCCTTCGCCGGCTACCTGACCCGCGTCCTGGGCGAGCTCGCCCCCCGCCACCGGCCCGAGGATGTGTACGCGGCCACGCTGGCCGGCGCGCTGGAGTGCCTCGACGCCGGGATCACCACCCTGGTCGACTGGTCGCACATCCAGCGCACGCCCGCGCACACCGAGGCGGCGATCGGGGCGCTGCGGAGTTCGGGCGTCCGCGCGGTCTTCGGCTACTGCTACGGCGGCGACGGCGGGCCGGACGGCGTCACGGCGGAGGGGCGCCGCGTCCACCGGGAGCACTTCGGCGCGAACGCGGGCCCGCTGCTCTCGATGGCGGTCGCCGCGCTCGGCCCGGAGATCGCGCCCGTGGAGGTCGCCCTCGCCGAGTGGCGGCTCGCCCGCGACCTCGATCTACCCCTCACGGTGCACATGGGCGGCCACGGTACGGCGAGCGCCGCACGGGGCCTGGCGTTCCTGCGGGACAACGGCCTCCTCGGGCCGCGTACGACCTTCGTCCATCCGAACCACTACGGCGACGACGACCTCGCGCGGATCGCCGGGAGCGGCGGCACCGCCTCGGTGTCACCGGTCATCGAGGCCGAGCTGGGCATCGGCCACCCCGCGACGGGCCGGGCCCGCGCGGCCGGGCTGCCCACCGCCCTCGGCGCCGACACCGTCACGAGCGGCCCGGGCGACATGTTCAGCCTGATGCGCGCGGCGTACATCCTGGAGCGCGCCCGGCCCGGCGGCGCGGGCATGGGGTTCACCACCCGCGACGCGCTGCGGATGGCCACGATCGAGGGCGCCGAGGTGGCGGGGCTCGCCGACCTGACCGGGTCGCTGCGGCCCGGCAAGCAGGCCGATCTGATCCTGCTCCGTACGGACACGCTCGCGATGGCGCCCGTACACGACCCGGTCGGCGCCGTCGTGCTGTCCGCCGGCCCGGACTCGGTCGACACCGTCCTGGTCGCCGGGCGCGTGGTCAAGCGCGGCGGACGGCTGCTCCACCACGACGTCGCCGCCGTCCTGGCCGCGCTCGCCGAGTCCGCCGCCCACGTCGCCGCTTGACTTAGACCGCGCTCGAAGTGCTTAGGTGCTGTGTCATGGAATACGCGCAGCTCGGACGTACGGGGCTCAAGGTGAGCCGCCTGGTGCTCGGCACCATGAACTTCGGTCCGCAGACCAACGAAGCGGACAGCCACGCGATCATGGATTCCGCGCTCGACGCGGGCATCAACTTCTTCGACACCGCCAACGTCTACGGCTGGGGCGAGAACAAGGGCCGTACCGAGGAGATCATCGGTACCTGGTTCGCGCAGGGCGACGGCCGCCGGGACAAGACGGTGCTGGCGACCAAGCTGTACGGCAACATGGGCGCCGACGGCGACGCCGTGGCCGAACCACGACAAGCTGTCGGCGGTCAACATCCGCCGCTCGGTCGAGGCGTCGCTGCGGCGGCTCGGCACCGACCACATCGACCTCTACCAGTTCCACCACATCGACCGGGCGACGCCCTGGGACGAGATCTGGCAGGCGATGGACGTCCTGGTCCAGCAGGGCAAGGTCCTCTACGTCGGTTCCTCCAACTTCCCCGGCTGGAACATCGCCCAGGCCAACGAGGCCGCCGCCCGCCGCGGCTCGCTCGGACTGGTCAGCGAGCAGTGCCTGTACAACCTGTTCGAGCGCCGCGCCGAGATGGAGGTCATCCCGGCGGCCGAGGCGTACGGCGTCGGCGTGATCCCGTGGTCGCCGCTGCAGGGCGGGCTGCTCGGCGGCGTGCTCCGCAAGGAGCGCGAGGGCGGCGGCGCGCGCTCGACGGGCGGGCGCAGCGCGGAGGCGCTGGGCGACCCCGCGCAGCGGGCGCGGATCCAGGCGTACGAGGACCTGTGCGAGAAGCACGGCGCGGAGCCCGGCGAGGTCGCGCTCGCCTGGCTGCTCACCCGGCCCGGCGTGACCGGGCCGATCGTCGGCCCGCGTACCGCAGGACCACCTCGACTCGGCGCTGCGGGCGGTCGAGCTGGACCTGGCCGAGGACTTCCTGGCCGCGCTCGACGAGATCTTCCCCGGGCCCGGTCCGTCCCCGGAGGCGTTCGCCTGGTGAGCCGCCGATAAAGGCGGGAGTTCGTGCCGGAAGGCCGTCCGAAAACACGGTCTTCCGGCACTCCCGGCGTCTCTCGGCCAATACTCTCGCGGTCCATTCCGGCACTCTGCGTCAACGCCGCACATAGCCGCTGACCTTGACAATTCACGTCAGGAATCGTCACTTCGGTCTCAGGAAATCCTCTGGTTTGCCGCATCCGAGCCACGGGTAATGCACCGTTGGTCCCAAATAGAACGATTGGGCCAATACGTTACCGCCCAAAGTTTCCGAGCGGGCGTTTGGCATCGGAGGCCGCATGTCCATCAGCGTTGATGGAGAGATCACCGCTGTTCTGATCTCCGGTGTCACGAACCGGCATTGCGCGGTCTCCCAGAGCGGAGCGCGCTCCTTAGGAGCCGTCCGCGCCGCCGCCGGGTCAACCCGGCGGCGCGTCTCACACACCTCACCGCACCGGCCGGCCGTTTCATGAGGAACGGAGCATGAGGACCGGCCCCACCGGCGTGACCACTCCGCCGGTCACGCGCTCACGACGTCTCGTACACGAGCGCGCCCGCTCGCTCTTTCGCGGCCCCGCCGCACACCCCCGTCACCACCGGCACACGGCCGGCCCTCCGGCCTGCCCGTGACCGGCGCCCCCCCATATGAAGGAGCCACGATGAGCGACGGCCCGGCCCCCTCGGGCGAGCCCCCGTTCACGACCGTCGACCAGCGTTTCGTGGCCGTCGCCGCGCAACGCCCCGACCAGGTCGCGGTCGAGTGGGACGGCCATCAGGTCACGTACGGGCAGCTCGACGAGCGCACCGCGCGCCTGGCCAGTCACCTCCGCCACCTCGGCGTCGGGCCGGACACGCCGGTGGCGGTCAGCATGCCGCGCGGGCCGGGGCTCATCACCGCGCTGCTCGGGGTGCTGCGCGCCGGCGGGGCGTACGTCCCGCTCGACCCGGCGTACCCCGAGGAACGCCTGGAGCACATGCTGACCGACTCCGGCGCGGTGCTGCTCATCACTGGGGAACACACCCCGGACCACACAGGGGCGGACGGCGGCCCGCCGGTGCTCCGGGTCGACCCGGTGACCGGGCTGATCGACGCGGAGCCGCCGGCCGGCGAGGCGCCCGCTCCCCCGGTGCGGCACCCGCAGCAGGTCGCGTTCGTGATCTACACCTCCGGGTCGACCGGGCGCCCGAAGGGCGTGATGGTCCTCCACGGCTCGGTGTCCAACCTGCTGGACTCCATGGGACGGCGGCCCGGCATCGGCACGGACTCCGTCATCCTGTCCGTGACCACGGTGTCGTTCGACATCGCCGCCGTGGAGATGTGGGTGCCGCTCACGACCGGCGGGCGGGTCGTCGTCGCCACCCGCGAGGACGCCGCCGACCCGTTCCGGCTGGCCGCGATGCTGGAGACCTCCGGCGCGAACGTCCTGCAGGCCACCCCGGCGACCTGGCGCATGCTCCGGCTCACCGACTGGGCGCCGCCGGCCGGCTTCACCATCATGTGCGGCGGGCGAGCGCCTCCCACCGGACCTCGCGGCCTGGTTCGGCGAGAGCGCGGCCGCGGCCTGGGACTGCTACGGCCCCAGCGAGACGACGATCTACTCCACCGCCGCGGAGCTGGGCCCGACCGGGGCCGTCGCCGACTGGCGGCCGGTCGCGGAGACGACGATCCACCTGCTCGACGAGGACGGCCGTCCGGTGCCCGACGGGTCGCCCGGCGAGATCTACATCGGCGGCACCGGGCTCGCCCGCGGCTACCTCGGGCTGCCCGCCATGACCGCCGACCGGTTCCTGCCCGACCCGTTCGGCGGCGACGGGGGCCGCCTGTACCGGAGCGGGGACCTGGCCCGCCGCCATCCGGACGGCGCCGTGGAGATCCTCGGACGCACCGACCACCAGGTGAAGATCCGCGGTCACCGCATCGAGCTGGGCGAGATCGAGACCGTCGCCACGGCCCTGCCCGAGGTCCGGCTCTCCGTCGCGCACCCGGTGCCCGACGCGTCCGGCGCGATGCGCCTGGTGCTGTACGTGGTGCCCGAGGAGGGGTGCTCGCCCACGCCGGCCGGCCTGCGCGCCGCCCTCGCCGAGACGCTGCCGGAGTTCATGGTGCCCTCCGGCTACGAGCTGATGGACGCCTTCCCGCTGACCCCCAACGGCAAGGTGGACCGCAGGGCCCTTCCCGCCCCGGCGGCGCCGGCCGCGCCGGCGCGCGGCGCGGAGCCGTCGACGCCCTCCGAGCGCACGCTCGCCGGGATCTGGGCCGAGCTGCTCGGCGTCGCCGAGCCCAGCGCCGACGACGACTTCCTGTCCTCCGGCGGGCACTCGCTGATGGCCGCCGCGCTGATGGCGCGGCTCCGTGACCTGCTCGGCGTGACGGTCCCGGCCGGCGAGCTACTGCGCTGCCGGACGCTGCGCGACCAGGCCGCCCTCGTCGACCGCCTGTCCGTCGGCGGCGGCCGTCCCGCCGCTCCGCTCGTACGGGCGCGCCGCGGCGGCGACCTGCCGCTGTCCTCCGCCCAGCGGCGGATCTGGTTCGTCGAGAACGCCCGCACCGACGGCGCGTCGTACACGACGGTGACGGCGCAGCGCCTGCGCGGCGAGCTGGACGTCGCCGCGCTCACCGAGGCCGTCGCGGCGGTCGCCGGCCGGCACGAGATCCTGCGCACCTGCTTCCCCGCGCCCGGCGGGCGTCCCGCCCAGCGCGTCCGCGACGACCTGACGATCCCGGTACGCGTCTGGGACGCCCCCGAGGGGCCGGACGCCGACGCCGCGATCCGCCGCCGGATCGACGAGGAGACCCGCGAGCCCTTCGACCTGGAGATCGGCCCGCTCGTACGGATCCTGGTGGTCCGCACCGCGCCGGCCGAGCAGCTCGTCGTCTTCAACTGGCACCACATCGTCGTCGACGGCTGGTCGCTCGGGATCTTCTGGCGCGAGCTGGCTGAGGCCTACCGTGCGGTTCTCGCCGGTGAGAAGCCCCGCTGGGAGCCGCTGACGCTCCAGTACGCCGACGTCGCCGCGCAGGAGCATGAACAGCCCCAGGACCACGCGGCGCAGCTCGCGTACTGGCGGGACCGGCTGGACGGCGCCCCGCCGCTCACCGCCCTGCCGTCCGACCGGCCGCGGAGCGCCGCGCGGTCCTCGCGCGGTGCGCAGGAACGCGCGACCATCCCTGCCGACGTCGTCGAGCGCTTCGGGCGGATGTGCGCCGAGCGGGGCGTCACGCTCTACACCGGCCTGCTCGCGGTGTTCGCGCTGCTGCTGGCGCGGCACGGCGGCGAGGACGACGTGGTCGTCGGCTCGCCCGTCGCCGGGCGCTCCCGCACGGAGTACGAGCGGCTGATCGGCTTCTTCGCCAACACGATCGTGCTGCGCCTGGACGCCGGGGGCGACCCGACCGTCGCCGGGCTCCTCGAACGCGCGCGCGACACGGTGTTCGGCGCCCTCGCCCACCAGGACGTCCCGTTCGAGCAGGTCGTGGAGGCGCTGGCGCCCGGCCGGCGGCTCGGCCACAACCCGCTGTTCCAGGTGATGTTCACCATGGAGGGCGCGGAGACGGGCCGCCTGGAGCTGCCCGGCCTGGACGCCGAACCCGCCGAGGTCAACGTCGACGAGGCCCTGTTCGATGTCACCTTCTACGTCCGCACGGCCCCCTCCGGAGCGCTGCGCGTGGAGGCGGAGTACTCCACCGACCTGTTCGAGCCGGCCAGGCCGGACGCCTCGTACGGCACTATGCCGGGCTCGTGGCGGCCGCCCTGGAGGCGGGCGCCGACGCGCGGGTCGGCGACCTGGAGCTGCCGGCCGGCGGCGACGGCGAGCGCGTCGCGCGGTGGAACGACGAGAACGCGGCGCGAGCGGCCCGTCCCGGTGCCGCATCCGGTGAGCCCTGGTGGCTCGACGAGACCGGCCGTGCCGTTCCGGGCGCGCGGGTGTACGTGCTCGACCCGAAGGGGCGGCAGCTGCCCGTCGGCGTCCCCGGCGAGGTGTTCGTCGGCGGGGACGCGCTGCCCGAGACCTCCGAGTTCGTGGCCGACCCGTTCTCCCCGGCGCCCGGCGCCCGCATGGTCCGCACCAGCGACGCCGGCCGCCGGCTCGACTCCGGTCTCCTGGAGTACCGCGGGCGCGTCGGAGAACGCCCCCGCGCCGAGACGGAGGACGCCCCGGCGTCCGGGCCGGCGCCGCGTACGAGGCGCCTCGTACGCCCGCCGAGCAGAGCATCGCCGAGATCTGGTCCGAGGTCCTCGGCGCCCCGACGGGTCGGCGCGCACGACAACTTCTTCGAGCTGGGCGGCCACTCCCTGCTGGCCGCGATGGTCGTGTCGCGGCTGCGCGCGCGGTTCCAGGTCGAGGTCACCCTGCAGGAGCTGTTCACCGCCCAGGACGTCGCGGGGCTCGCCGAGCTGATCGCGGCGCGCGCGCTCGCCGCCCTGCGCGCGTCCTTCGGCGAGCAGGCCGTGGCGGCGCCTCACCAGGCGAGCACGGCGACGAACGCCGAAGAAGCTCCGCCGCTGGTCCCGGTCGGCCGCGACGGCGCGGGGATCGAGCTGTCGTCGGCGCAGCGGCAGCTGTGGGTGCTCGACCAGCTCAACCCGGGCGGCACGGAGTACCTCCTCGACCTCGCCTGGCGGCTGCGCGGCGACCTGGACGCGACCGCGATGCGGCGCGCCCTGGACGCGCTGGTCGCCCGCCACGAGGTGCTCCGCACCCGGTACGTCGCCGTCGGCGGCGAACCGTTCCAGCACCCCGGGCCGGCGGAACGGGTGCCGCTGGAACACGTGGACCTGAGCGCGTACCCGCAAGAGGAGCGGGAGACCCGGCTCGCCCGTACCCTGTCCGACCAGGGCCGCCGGCCGGTCGACCTGGAGACCGGGCCGATGCTGCGCGGGGTCCTGGTGCGCATGGGCGCCGGGGACCACGTGCTGATGCTGACCGTCCACCACATCGTCTGCGACGGCTGGTCGGTCGGCGTGCGAGCGCGACCTCGGCGCGCGTACGAGGCCCGCCGCCGGGCGTGAGCCCGAGCTGCCCGCGCTGCCGATCCAGTACGCCGACTTCGCGGCCTGGCAGCGCGGCCGCGCTGCGCGGCGCGGCGCTCGACGGCCAGGTCGCGTACTGGCGCGAGGCCGCTCGCCGGGACGCCGCCGCTGGACCTGCCGACCGACCGCCCGCGCCCGCCGGTGCGTGACGCTGCCGGCGGCGACGCTGCGGTTCACCGTGTCCGGCCGAGCTGACGGCCGGCGGCTCGACGACGCTGGGCCGCCGGCACGGCGCGACGCCGTTCATGACGCTGCTCGCGGTGTTCCAGGTCCTGCTGTCGCGCTACAGCGGCGCAGGACGACGTCGTGGTCGGCACGCCGGTCGCCGGCCGCGGACGCAGGCCGAGGTCGAGGACCTGGTCGGGTTCTTCGTCAACACGCTCGTGCTGCGCACCGACCTGGCCGGCGACCCGACGTTCGCCGACGCTGCTCGACCGGGTGCGCGGCGACGGCGCTGGACGCCTACGCGCACCAGGACGTGCCGTTCGAGCGGCTGGTGGAGGAGCTGCAGCCGGAGCGCGACCTGCGCCGCAACCCGCTGTTCCAGGTGATGTTCGCGCTGCAGCAACACGCCGCGGCCGACCGGATCTGGCCCGCGGCCGCCGACAGGTCGCCGGTGGCGTCGGCAGACCGCGAAGTTCGACCTGACCCTGCACGCTGCCGGAGCACGCCGACGGCGCTCACCGGCGAGCTGGAGTACGCCACCGCCCTGTTCGACCGCGGCCACCGTCGAGCGGACTCGCCGGGCACTTCCTGCGTGCTCGCCGGCGCGTCGCCGCCGACCCGGACGCGCCGCTGCGACGCGCTCGCCCTGCTCGGCGACGCCGAACGCGACCAGCTCACCGCCTGGAACGCGCACCGCGGCACCGCTGCCGGACGCGGCCGTCCACGAGCTGATCGCCGAGCGGGCCGCCGCGACGCCCGACGCGATCGCGGTCACCGGCCGGTCGGCGGCGCTGACCTACGCCGAGCTGGACCGGCGCGCGAACCGGCTCGCCCACCACCTGCGCGGCGCTCGGCGTCGGGCCCGAGGTCGTGGTCGGCGTCTGCCTGCGACCGCGATCGCCGACATGATGGTGGCGGTCCTGGGCGTGCTGAAGGCCGGCGGGGCGTACGTGCCGCTCGACCCGGCGCACCCCGCGCGAGCGCCTGGCGTACGTGCTCGCGACGCCGGCGCGCCGTCGTCGTCACCGAGCAGGCGGTCGAGGACCGGCTGCCCGCCACGGGCGCCCGGTCGTCGCCGTCGACCGGTCGGACGCCGGACTCCGACCCCGGCCATCCGCCGGCGGTCGACGGTCGCCGCCGGGCACCTGCCGTACGTGCTCTACACCTCCGGTTCGACCGGGCCGCCCGAAGGGCGTCGCTGGTCACCGCACCGCGGGGATGGTCAACCGCTGCCGCTGGGCAATGCGCCGACCCGGCGCTCGGCCCGCGGACCGGGTGCTGCAGACGCCCCGATCACCTTCGACGTCGGCGGGCTGGGAGCTGTTCGCGGCGCTGGTCGCCGGCGGACGCTGGTGCTGCCCGAGCGACGGCGCGAGCGCGACCCGGCCGCGATGACCCGCGCGCTGATCGAGCGCGAGGCCACGGTCCTGCAGCTCGTGCCCTCGCTGCTGCGGCTGCTCGTCGACGAGCCCGGCTTCGGCCGGTGCTCGGCGCTGCGGCTGATCTTCGCCGGCGGCGAGCCGCTGACCGCCGACCTGTGCGCGCGGCTCGCGCGACCGGCCGGCGCCGAGCTGTCAACCTGTACGGCCCGACCGAGACGACGATCGATTCGCCACGGCGTACGCCGGCGGGCCCGCGGTACGGGGACCGCGACGGCGTCCCGATCGGCACGCCCGTGGCCAACATGCGGGTCTACGTGCTGGACGCGAGCGGCGAGCCGGTGCCCGTGGGCGTGCCCGGCGAGCTGTACATCGGCGGCGCCGGCCTCGCCCGCGGCTACCTCGGCCGGCCGGCGCTGACCGCGGACCGGTTCGTGCCCGACCCGTTCGGCGGCGACGGCGAGCGGCTGTACCGCACCGGCGACCTCGCCCGCTGGCGCGCCGGACGGCGAGCTGGAGTTCCTCGGCCGGGCCGACGACCAGGTCAAGATCCGCGGCTTCCGCATCGAGCTCGGCGAGGTCGAGGCGGCGCTGCGCGCGCACCCCGGCGTCACCGGCGCCGCGGTCGCTCGCCCGCGGCGACGTGACCGGCGACAGCCTGGCTCGTCGCCTACCGTCGCTGCCGGCGGACGCCGACGCCGACGCCGTACGCGCGCTGGCCGCCGCGCGGCTGCCCGCCACATGGTGCCCGCCGCGGTTCGTCACGCTCGACCGCGCTGCCGCGACAACCCAGCGGCAAGATCGACCGGCGCGGCGCTGCCCGACCCCGGACCGGCCGCGCTGCCGGCGGTCCGCGACGCCGCGCCGCGGACGCCGACCGAGACGCCGCGTCGCGGAGGTCATCGGCCGACGGTGCTGGGCCTCGACGAGCTCGGCGTGCACGACGACTTCTTCCGGCTCGGCGGGCACTCGCTGCTGGCGATCCGGCACCGCGTCGCGGCTGCGGACGGCCCTGGAGGTCGACTCGCCGCTGCGGCTGCTGTTCGAGGCTCCGACCGTGGAGAAGGCTCGCGCGCCTCGTCGACGGGCGCAGCGGCGGCGTCCGTGCCCGGCATCGCGCCGACCTCGCGGGAGGAGCCGCCGCCCGCCTCGTCGGGCCAGGGCCGGCTGTGGTTCCTGGACCGGCTGCGGCCCGGCCTGCCGGAGTACCTCGTGCCGATCCCGCTGCGGCTGCGCGGCCCCCTCGACGTCGACGCCCTCGCCCACGCCCTGCGCGGCCTGTCCGCCCGGCACGAGGTGCTGCGGACCCGATGCGTGTCGGCCGGCGGCGAGCCGGTCCAGCTCATCGACCCGCCGCAGTCCGTACGGCTCGACCGCGAGGACCTGCGCGGCACCGACCCCGCGGAACGGGACCGCGCGCTCGCCGACTTCGTCGACCGCGCCACGAGCCGGCCGTTCGACCTGGGCACGGGGCCGCCGTTCCGCGCCCACCTGGCCGAGCTCGGCGAGGACGACCACGCGCTCGTGGTGATGCTGCACCACATCGCGTGCGACGGCTGGTCCATGGACGTGATCGCCCGCGAGCTGCACGAGCTGTACGCCGCGGAGATCGGCGGCGGGCGCCCGGCGCTGCCGTCGCTGCCCGTGCAGTTCGCCGACTTCGCGGCCTGGCAGCGGACCTGGCTCGCCGGAGAGGACGCCGCCGCGCAGCTCGCGTACTGGCGGAACCGCCTCGACGGCCTGGAGCCGCTGGAACTGTCCGCGGACCGGCCGCGGCCACCGCAGCGCGACGCCACCGGCGACTCGGTCGGCTTCCACGTGCCGGCGCCGCTCGCGAGCGCCGTCCTGGACCTGGGCCGGGACGAGGGCGCCACGCCGTTCATGACGCATGCTGGCGGTGTTCGGCCTGCTGCTGGCCCGCCGCACCGGACGCGAGGACATCGCCGTCGGCACGACCGTGGCCGGCGCGCACGCGCCCGGAGCTGGAGGACCTCATCGGGTTCTTCATCAACACCCTGGTGCTGCGCACGGACGTGGCCGGGTGCGCGACGTTCGCCGAGCTCCTGGGCCGGGTACGGGACACCGCGCTCGGGGCGTTCGCCAACCAGGACCTGCCGTTCGAGCGACTCGTCGGCGACCTGCGCATCGCGCCCGATCCGGCCCGCAACCCGCTGTTCCAGGTGCTGTTCGAGCTGGAGGACTCCACCGGGGCCGCGTACGCGCTGCCGGGCCTGGAGGCGGAGATCCTGCCGGTCGGCTGGCGGCCCGCCAAGCTCGACCTCACGCTGCACCTCGCCCGCCACGACGACGGCTCGTACGCCGGCGACATCGAGTACGCCACCGCGCTGTTCGACCGGTCGACGGTCGAGGGCCTGGCCGGGGAGTTCCTGGAGCTGCTCGAACGCGTCGCGGCCGAGCCGGGCACGCCGCCGCACCTCCTCGGCGGCGCCGGCGGTCCCGCCGCCGGTGACGCCAGCGGCGGTCCGGCGATCGACTACCTCGTCGCCAGCGAGGACTACGCCGAGCCCAGCACCGCGGCCGAGCGGATCATCGCCGAGATCTGGTCCGACGTCCTCGACCTCGACCAGATCGGGGTGCACGACGATTTCTTCCAGCTCGGCGGCCACTCGGTGCTCGCCGCCCAGGTGCACCTGCGCATCCAGGACGAGCTGGACATCGATCTGCCTCTGCGCGCGCTGTTCGACGCCACGACTCTCGGGGAGCTCGCGGCGGAGGTCGAACGCGCGGTCCAGGAGGACGTCGCGCGGCTCTCCGATGCCGAAGTCGACGCCATGCTCAGCGAGGAAGGTACCTGATGAGCGACCCAGAGGTGCCCGGCGTCATCGCCGGCCGGATCTCGTCCGAACGGCTGCTGGAGGACCTGGCCACCCTCGCCACCTTCGGGGCACGCCCCGACGGCGGCGTCGACCGGGTGGCGGGAT
This sequence comes from uncultured Actinomycetota bacterium, assembly GCA_963826035.1. Classification (GTDB taxonomy): domain Bacteria; phylum Actinomycetota; class Actinomycetes; order Mycobacteriales; family Pseudonocardiaceae; genus Actinophytocola. The sequence goes on from CAWGVZ010000001.1 coordinate 28,758, forward strand.
CACCGGCGGACCTTGCCGCACGCGCCTGGCTGGCCAGGCGCATCGAGGAGGCGGGACTTTACGCCTGGCACGACGAGGCCGGCAACGTCTTCGGCCGGACCCGCGCGGGCAGCGGACCGTGGCTGCTGTCCGGGTCGCACTCGGACACGGTGCCCGCGGGAGGCCGGCTCGACGGCGCGTACGGCGTGATCGCCGCGCTGGAGGTGCTGCGCACCCTGCACGAGACCGGGCACCCGGCCGCCGAGACGCTGGAGATCGTGAGCTTCTGGGACGAGGAGGGAGCCTCGCCCGGCTCCCCCGGCGGTCTCGTCGGCTCCACCGCCCTGTGCGCCGGCGACCACATCCGCGACATCGAGGCGTACCTGGAGCTCCACATCGAGCAGGGCCCGCGGATGGAGAAGGCCGGGCTCGACCTGGCGATGGTCGAGGGCATCGTCGGCATCGACCGGCACCGCCTCGACATCCAGGGCGCCTTCAACCACGCCGGGACGACGCCGATGGACGCCCGCGCCGACGCCGGCCGGGCCGCCACCAAGATCGCCTCCGGGACGTACGAGGTGGCGCTGAACGCCGACACGACGATGGTCGCCAACGTCGGCTGCCTGGAGCTGGAACCCGGCGCGCCCAACGTGATCCCGGGCCGCGCGAGCATCGTCGTGGAGTTCCGCGCCTGCGAGACGGCGTCGCTGGACGCCGCGGCGGCCGGGCTGCGCGCGCTCGCCCGGCGGATGACGGCCGAGGAGGACTGCACGTTCGTGATGGAGCGGATCTCCCGCAAACCGGTCATCCGGTTCGACCCGCGCATGTGCGAGGCGGTCGAGCGGTCGTGCCGGCGCACCGGGCGGCCGATGGACTCGATGATGAGCTACGCGGGCCACGACGCCAGCGTGCTCGGCCTGAACGTCCCGACCGGCATGGTGTTCGTGCCCAGTACGGGCGGCATCAGCCACGCCCCGGAGGAGTCGACGCCGAACGACCAGCTCGTGCTCGGCTGCCAGACGCTGCTCCAGGCGGTCGTGGAGGTCCACCACGCCCAACCGCGCCCGGGCGGCACCGACGCCGCCCTGGCGTAGCACCGCGTACACGCCGGCGCCCGCCCACCGAGACGGTGGGCGGGCGCCGGTGTCTCGTCGGACGGTCAGTCCGCCAGGGCGGCGACGATCTCTCCGGCCAGGACCTTCAGGTTCGGCTCCCGCAGGATGCCGTAGTGGTCGCCCGGCATGGTCGTGGCGGTCACCTCGCCGGTCGTGAACGTCCGCCAGCCGTGCGCCGGGTCGCCGGCCGTCGCCGCCTCGTCCGCGGCGGACAGGACGGTGATCGGCCCGGGGTAGCCCTCCAGCGGCCGGTACGCGATCGCCGCCCGCACGTTCGCGCGCACGACCTCCGCCACTCGCGTCAGGGCGTCCACGCCGATGTCGGCTCCGGCCGCGCCGCGCTCACGTGCGCGTTCGAGCAGATGCGCGATCCGGGCTCCGGGTTCGATCCCGGCCAGGTCCTCCTCGGTGACGCCGAGGTCGACGCCGAGGTTCTGGCCCCAGTCGTAGGCGAACCAGGACAGGAACGCCGCGTCGCCCATGTCGACCTGGTCCTCCTCGGCGCCGGGCGCGTAGCTGTCGATGAAGACCAGCGGGACGACGCGGCCGGACCGCTCGTGGGTGCGCCGGGCCATCTCGTACGCGACCAGGCCGCCCATGGACCAGCCGCCGAAGACGACCTCGTCGCCGAGGCCGGCCGCCTCGACCGACCGCAGGTAGTCCTCGGCCATCTCCTCGATGCTGGCGAGCGGGCGCGAGCCGTCGTCCAGGCCGCGCGAGGCCAGGGCGTACACCGGCCGGTCCTCGGCGGCGAGAAGCCGGGCGAGCTCGGCGTAGGACAGGACGTTGCCGCCGGCCGCGTGCACGAGGACCAGCGGCGGCCGCGAGCCGCCGGTGCGGATCGCGACCAGCGTCGACCCGTCGGCGGCCTCCTGCGCGCGTCCGTCGATCCGCGCCGCCTGCGCCTCGACCGTGGGCGCCTGCAGGAGGGAGGTCACGTGCATCGTCGTGCCGAGCGCCGCGTGGACGCGGCCGGCGAGGCGCAGCGCGGCCAGCGAGTGGCCGCCGAGGTCGAAGAAGTCGTCCCGGACGCCGACGCGGTCGACGCCGAGCACCTCCGCCCAGATCGCGGCCAGGACCTCCTCGGTCGGGGTGCGCGGCGCGGCGTAGTCCGCGTCCGGCTCGGCGCCGGCCGCTCGGGGGTCGGGCAGCGCGCGTCCGGTCGACCTTGCCGCCCTGGCGTGAGCGGCAGCGCGTCGAGCACGACGTACACCGCCGGCAGCATGTAGTCGGGCAGCGCCGCGGCGAGGAACCGCCGCAGCTCGGCGGCGCGCGGCGCCTCCGGCCCGCTCGGCACGACGTAGGCGACGAGCCGCTTGTCGCCGCGCCGGTCCGCGCGCGCGGCGACGACCGCCTCGCTGACACCGCGGGTGCAGCAGCAGCCGCGCCTCGATCTCGCCCAGCTCGATGCGGTAGCCGCGGATCTTGACCTGGTGGTCGATGCGGCCGAGGAACTCCAGGTTCGCCGTCCGGCCGGAACCGCGCCAGGTCGCCGGTGCGGTAGAGCCGGGCGCCCGGCGCGGCCTGAACGGGTCGGGCACGAACCGCTCGGCGGTCAGGCCCGGCCGGTTCAGGTAGCCGCGGGCGACGCCGACGCCGCCGATGTACAGCTCGCCGGCCACGCCGACGGGCAGCGGGTTCAGGTCGGCGTCCAGGACGTACATCGCGGATGTTGGCGATCGGCTTGCCGATCGGCACCGGCACCGACGGGTCGAAGTCGTCGTCGATCGGGTAGATCGAGCAGCCGACGACGGTCTCGGTCGGGCCGTACTCGTCGATGATCCGCGCGTCCGGCGCGAACTCGCGCCACGCGGCGACGGTCTCGGGCTCGACCTCGTCGGCGCCGACGACGAACGTGCGCACCGAGTCGATGCGCGGTGTCGCTCGGGCAGCTGCGTGCGCAGCACGTCCAGGTGCGCCGGCGGTGAGCTTGAGCAGGCTGAAGTCGCCGGGCGCGGCGCAGCAGCTCGGCCAGCGCCGGCCAGGCTCGCGGTCCGGCGGGCAGCAGCGTGACGTCCTTGCCGCCGATCAGCGGCAGGAAGAAGTTCGGCACCGACAGGTCGAACGCGATCGAGCCCAGCATCGGCGCGCCGTGCTCGCCCTCGAGGCCGTAGCCCGTCGACCGCCCAGCACAGGTAGTTGTTCAGCCCGCGATGGCTGATCATCACGCCCTTGGGCCGTCCGGTCGAGCCGGACGTGTACATCGCGTACACCAGGTTGTCCGGCGTCGTCCACCGGCGTCCGGGTCGCGTGCCGGGCTCCGCCGCGATCGCCTCCGCGTCGCCGTCGAGGGTGACGTGCGGTCGCCGTCGGCCGGCAGCGCGCCGCGCAGCCGCTCGCTGGTGACGACGAGCGGCGCGCCGGTGTCGGCGAGCATGAACGCCAGCCGGTCGTTCGGGTGCGCGGGGTCCAGCGGCACGTACGCGCCACCCGACTTCAGCATGCCGAGCAGGGCGACCAACATGTCGACGCTGTGGTCGACGCAGACGCCGACGAACGACTCCGCGACCACGCCGAGGCCGCGCAGGTGGTGGGCGAGCCGGTTGGCCCGCGCGTTCAGCTCGCCGTACGTCACCTCCGTGCCGTCCTGGGCGATCACCGCGACGGCGCCGGGGTTCTCCCGCGCCCGGTCCTCGAACAGCCCGTGCGTCATCGCCTCGGGCCACTCGACGTCGGTGCGGTTGTGCGTGCGGACGACGCGCTCCCACTCCTCGTCCGGCAGCAGCGACCCCCGCGCGTCGCCGCCGGAGTCGGCGGCCATCGCCTCCAGGACCTTGCGGTACATCGACATCAGCAGCTCGCCGTACGGGCGGCTGACCGTCTCCGGCTTGGCCGACAGGCGCAGCAGGCCGGACCGGTGGGCCACGATGACGAGCTGGAACTCGTTCGGGCTGTAGTCGATGCCGGTGTGGATGTCGACCAGGTCGGAGTCGACCGTGTTGAAGTCGAGGTAGTTGAACAGGATCTGGTTGAGCCGCCCCCCACCGGTCACCTCGCGCTGGATCGCCGCCACCGGGTACCGGCGGTGCGGCCACAGCTCGACCTCACGCGCGAACACCTGGCGTACGAGGTCCATCCAGGTGTCCGCGCCGCGGCTGAACCCGAACGGCACGGTGTTGAGGTACATGCCGAAGACGCGATCCGCGCCCGTCGCCTCCGGCCGCGCGTCGCACACGAGCCCGGTGGAGAACCCCGGCTCGATCGTGAGCATGCTCATGACCTTGAGGTGCGCGGCGTGCATCACGCTCTTCAGCGGGACGCGCGCCCGGCTCGCGAAGTTCAGCAGCGACTCGCGCAGGTCCTCGAAGGGCATCTCGATGTCGTAGACCGGATGCTCCTCCTTCGGGCCGCCGCCCCAGCTCGCCGGGATGGCCAGCGGCGGTGTCTCGGTGACGACCTGCTTCCAGTAGCCGATGTCCTCCGGCGAGCGCAGCGCCTCCAGCTCGGCCGCCACGAAGTCCGCGAACCGGATCTCCGGGAGCGGCCTGAGCTCGGGCGTACGGTCCTCCTGGAGCGCGTTGTAGCAGGTGAGCACCTCCATGAGCATGAGGTGGTAGCCCCAGCCCTCGATGATCGGGTGGCACTCGGTGATCGAGATCCACCAGCCGTCGCCCGAGGTGAGGTGGGCGAACAGCCGCATCAGCGTCGGGTGCTCCAGGTCGAACAGCCGGCGCCTCTCGGCGCTCATGTACCGGCGGATCTCGCGTTCCTGCTCGTCCTCCGGCAGATGCCGCAGGTCCTGCGCGCCGACCGGCATCTCGGCCTCGGCGTGCACGAGCTGCATCGGGCGGGAGTAGGAGGACAGGTCGATGGAGGTCCGCAGCGCCTCGTGCCGGGCCACGACCATCGCCGCCGCCGCGCGCAGCGTGTCCAGCGAGAACGGCTTATCGTCCCGTACGTAGTAGCTCGTCCCGTTGTGGTACGGCGCGTCGGGATGGGTGAACATCTCGAAGACCATGCCGGACTGACGGACCTGGAGGTGCCGACGATCTTCGGCGGCATCGACCGGGTGATTCCGGCCGTGGGCCGGATCATGGAGTGGACGAGCCGTCCGAGCGACACCATCGTGGCCCCGCCGGTCATGAAACTTGCGGCGGATCCAGGGGGGTGCCTGGTCCGAGGTGGACTGCCGGAGGTTGCTCGGTTGGTACGGGATCCCGGTCGTTCCCGCCCACTTCGTCACCTCGCCGGTGGAAGCGGCCGTGGCCGCCGGAGAGCTGGACGAGCCGGTGGCGATCAAGGTGGTCTCCGCCGATCTACCACACAAGAGCGACGCTGGGGGAGTGGCACTCGGTGTCGCCCCGGCCAATGCCGCGCTCGCCGCCGCGGACCTGCTTGCCGCGGTCCGGCGCCGGGCCCCGGCGGCGCGGGTGGACGGCCTGCTCGTCAGCCCGATGCGTCCCGACGGCCTAGACCTGCTGGTCGGCGTCGTCCGGGACCCCGGCTGGGGGTGTGTACTCGCCGTCGGTCTCGGTGGTGTCTGGACCGAGGTGCTGCGGGACGTCTGTCGCGTCGCCCTACCAGCCTCGCCTCAAGCGATCCGGGCCGCGCTGCTGGGGTTGCGGGCGGCGCCCCTACTGGTCGACCTCGACGCCATCGTCACCGTCGTCGCCAGGATCGGGGACCTCGCCCTCGCCCTCGGCGACACGCTCGCGACGATCGAGATCAACCCGTTACGGGTGGCCGGAACCACCGTCGAGGCGCTGGACGCCGCCGTCGAATGGAAGGAAGCCCATGCACCCAGTAACCTCTGGATCGCAGCCCAACCGCACCTCAGGGGAACGTGACGCAAACCAGCCACAAGCACGTGACCAAACAGAACCCTCCTTCCCCAACGCGACCAACCCGATGAACCGAAGCCAGGAACGGCTGCCCGGTGAGCCACACCGAGTACGGCGTCGACAGCGAGATCAACGGCCACTACGCGCTGCTGGACGCCGACCGGGAGGCCAGCCGGTTCCAGTTCAACGACACCCGGCCACGGGGTTTCTGGATGCTCCAGCGCTATGACGACGTTTCCGCCGGGTTCCAGCAGCACAAGGTATGGACCACAAGAGTGCGTAGCGCTTTGAACGCCGGCGTCGGTGAACCACTGCTGCCGCAGGACCTCAACGGCGAGGCACACGCGAAGCTACGGCGGGTCCTGAACCAGTTCTTCGCGCCAGCCGCCGTCCGGCGCCTGGAACCATTGGCACAGCAGCGATGTGTTGAGATGGTCGAGGAGCTGCGTCCACACGGCGAGTGCGACTTCGTGGCCGAGTTCGCGATCCGGTACCCGACCGACCTCTTCCTTGCCCTGCTGGGACTCCCGGTCTCCGACGGCGAGTTCTTCCTGCCGCTGGCCGAGTCGCTGTTCACGAGCCTCGTCGCGGGTGAGGTGGAACGCGCCGCGCTCGCGAAGAAGGAGATCCTCGACTACTTCGACACGGCCGTCACAGAGCGGCGCGCCAACCCGAGGGATCCCAAGGAGGACATGGTCTCCCGCCTGACGCAGGCCCGCATCGATGGCGAGCCGATCTCCCACCAGGACATCCTCACGATCTGCCTCACGCTGATGCTAGCCGGGCTGGACACCACCCGCAGCGCCCTCGGCTACGCGTTCGCGCACCTGGCCGAGCACCCCGAGGACCGGCGCAGGCTGGTCGAGGACCCGTCGCTCGCACCGGCCGCTGTCGAGGAGTTCCTGCGGTTGTATCCGTTGGTGTTCCAGGCGGGTAGGGAAGTGCAGGAGCCGACCACGTTCGAGGGCCTCGAACTCACCAAAGGCGACGTCGTGTGGCTCGGCATTGGTCAGGCCAACCGCGATCCGCGTAAGTACCCGGATCCGAACACGTTCCGGCTCGGGCGCGAAGGTGTGAACCAGCATCTGGCCTTCGGCGCAGGACCGCACCGCTGCCTCGGCATGCACCTGGCGCGGCTGGAGATGGCGGTGGTCCTGCGTGAGTGGCACGCCCGCATCCCGGAGTACCGGATCAAGCCCGGCACGAACTCATCGAGCGCGGTGGCCAGCTGACCCTGCGCTCACTGCCCCTGGAGTGGGATGGCTGAGCCGATCAGCCGGCGGCAACGGGCCAGGGCAGCTGGCATGCCGATGGCGACCGCGCCGGTGACGACCCCGGCGCGGGTGTAGTGCGCGAGGAAACGGCCCTCGGCAAGGGATCCGTCGACCACCATCAGTTCGGGGCCGGGCATGCCGAGGCACTGGATCTTCGCGTCGTACTGGTCGGTCCAGAAGTACGGCACCGCGGTCAGCGGAACCCACTCGGCCCGCGGCGCGAGCACGTTGCGGGCTACGACTGCCGCCGTGTCGGACGCGCTTGTCCAGTGCTCCAGCCGTCCGTGCGGCAGCCGTGCCACATCGCCCGCCGCCCACACGTTCTCGGCTGACGTGTGGCAGAACTCGTCGCACACCACCCCGTCGGTGACGTCCACACCGGACAGCCACTCGGTGTTGGGCACCGCACCGGCCGCGACCACCACGAGATCCGTGTCCACGGCGGACCCGTCGGACAGCACGACCCGCTCGACCCGGCCGTCTCCTTCGAGCCGCTCGACCCGCGTCGCACACCGCACGTCGACCCCGCGCTCGCGATGAAGCTCCGCGACCACCGACCCGATCTCCGCGCCCAGCACCGCGGCGAGCGGCTGATCGAGCAGCTCGACCACCGTCACCGCGCAGCGGAGCGTGCTGGCACTCGCCGCGATCTCACAGCCGAGCACACCACCACCGACGACCGTCACGTGCCGGGACGACCGCAGCCCGGCACGCAGTGCCACACAGTCCTCCCACGTGCGCAACACGTGCACGCCGGACCAGCCGTCGAACAGCCGGCGCGGCCGCAGCCCAGTGGCGATCACCAGGTGGTCGTAGCCGAGGACGGTGCCGTTATCGAGCAGTACGTCCCGGTTGCCTGTGTCCAGTCCGGACGCGTGCACACCTGCTCGCAGCTCGAGCCCGTCCGCCGGCAGTAACGGCGGTGCCGCAGGTTCGATCTCCTGCGTGAGTAGGGCTTTCGACAGCGGTGGCCGGTCGTACGGCGCATGTGGCTCGGCGCCGACGAGGACGACCTCGGCGGTGCGGTGCAGCCGGTCCGCGACACGCAGGCCCGCGAGTCCGCCACCGACGATCACGACACGGCACGTGTTCATCCGCTTCTCCTTGACCTCGCCCCGCCGGTCATTTACGTTGTAATTCATTATCATCAATGGTGTCAATTCGCGGAGCTTGCGGAGCGGATCATTGAATGCTGCGCGGAGCTCCGGGCGATCGGGCACTGTCGGAAGCCGGCGGAGGGGTTCGATGACGACCATCGACCGAACGGACCTGTTCATCGGGGGCCGCTGGCGGAGCGGCGCCGAGCGGATCGAGGTGCGCAATCCCGCGACCGGCGAACGGGTCGGCATCGCGAGCCTCGGGTCGGCGTCCGACATGGACGACGCCGTCGCCGCCGCGCGGGCGTCGTTCGACTCCGGCGTGTGGGCCACGACCCCGCCGGCCCGGCGCGCCGAGGTCCTGCATGCCGCCGCCGACCTGCTGGAGAAGCGTGCGCCGGAGCTGGCCGCCGGCATCACCGCCGAGCTGGGCTGCCCGATCTGGTTCAGCGAGCGCGCGCACGTGCCCAACCCGATCCGGCAGCTGCGGTACTACGCCGACCTGGCCAAGGACTTCGCCTACGACGAGCCACGCACCGACGGCGTCAACACCAGCGTCGTCACGCAGGAGCCGGTCGGTGTCGTCGCCGCGATCACCCCGTGGAACGGTCCACTCAGCACACCCACGCTCAAGGTCGCGCCCGCGCTGGCCGCCGGCTGCTCGGTGGTGCTGAAGCCGCCGCCGGAAACCCCGCTCACCGCGTACGCCCTCGCCGACGCGTTCACCGAGGCCGGCCTGCCGGAAGGCGTGCTGAGCATCGTGCCGGCCGATCGCGAGGCGGGCCAGCACCTGGTGGAGCACCCGGACGTCGACAAGATCGCCTTCACCGGCAGCACCGCCGCCGGCAAGAAGATCATGGCGGCCGCCGCGGCACGGATCGCCCGCGTCACCCTGGAACTCGGCGGCAAGTCGGCCGCCGTGCTGCTCGACGACGCCGACCTCGACGCGGTTGTCCCGGCGCTGCTGCCGATGGCGTTGCTGGTCAACGGTCAGGCGTGCATCGCGCAGACCCGGGTGCTCGTGCCGCGCCACCGCGAGACGGAGGTCGTCGAGGCACTCGCGGAGGCGTTGCGGGCACAGCGGGTAGGCGACCCGGCCGACCCGGCCACCCAGATCGGCCCGCTGGTCAGCGAGCGTCAGCGTGACCGGGTGACCGGCTACATCGCCACCGGCCGCGACGAGGGCGCCCGGGTCGTCACTGGCGGCGACAGTCCACAAGGGCCGGGCTGGTTCGTCAACCCGACGCTGTTCGACGGCGTGGACAACGGCATGCGGATCGCCCAGGAGGAGATCTTCGGTCCCGTCCTCGCGGTGATCGCCTACGACGGCGACGACGAGGCGGTGCGGATCGCCAACGACTCCCGCTACGGGCTGTCCGGCTCGGTCTGGAGCGCCGACACGGACCGGGCGATGCGGCATCGCGCGCCGGATCCGCACCGGCATGGTCAGCATCAACGGCCGGCCACAGGCGTTCGGCACGCCGTTCGGTGGCTACAAGGAGTCCGGCGTCGGCCGCGAGATGGGGCCCGAGGGCTTCCGGTCCTACCTGGAGACCAAGTCGATCGCGGTGGCGCCATGAGGCTGGTCGGGAAGGTCGCCGTGATCACCGGTGGCGCGAGCGGGATCGGCGCCGGCACCGTGCGCCGTTTCCACGCCGAGGGCGCGTCGGTCGTGATCGCGGACGTCCAGGACGGCAAGGCGCTCGCCGCGGAACTGGGTGACCGCGTCGAGTACGCGTACACCGACGTCACGAGCGAGGACGACGTCGCCGCCGCGGTGGACCTGGCGGTGTCGCGGTTCGGCCGGCTCGACGTCATGTTCAACAACGCCGGCACGATGGGCGTGCTCGGGCCCGATCGACCGCACCCCACTGTCCGAAGCGGACACCACGATCGCGGTCAACCTGCGTGGCGTGCTCGCCGGCATGAAGCACGCCGCCCGGGTCATGAAACCCCAGGGCGCCGGCGTGATCCTGTCGACCTCCAGCCCGGCCGGCGTGCTCGGCGGTGTCGGCCCGCACGTCTACAGCGCGGTGAAGGCCGGGATCATCGGCCTGTCCAACTCGGTCGCGGCGGAGCTGCGGCCGTTCGGGGTGCGGGTCAACGTGATCGTGCCCGGCGCGGTGGTGTCCCCGATGACCGCGGCCGTCGTGGCCGGCGGGGACCTCGTCGGTGCGCGCAGGAGGCACTCGGCCGTACCGCCTACATGAGCCGGCCGTTGCAGCCGGCGGACATCGCGGCGGGCGCGGTGTTCCTCGCGAGCGACGAGGCCGCGTTCGTCACCGGGATCGTGCTGCCCGTGGACGCCGGGATGACCGGCGCCGGCGGGCCGTCCCCGTTCGCGAACGGGCGGTACGCGCCATGACCTACAAGGGTTTCGGTGGCGAGGTGCGCCACCACGTTCGCGGAGTCGACGCCGTGGTGGCCGCCGCGGCCGACGGCGCCGGACCGGGTGCGCCCAACGTGATCGTGGTGCTGGCCGACGACCTCGGCTTCTCCGACGTCGGCTGCTTCGGCTCGGAGATCCCCACCCCGAACATCGACGCGCTCGCCGCGAACGGCGTGCGGCTCACCAACTTCCGCGTCACCCCGCTGTGCTCGCCGAGCCGGGCGGCGCTCATGACCGGGCTCAACGCGCACGCCGCCGGCGTCGGCTTCCCGACCCAGATCGACCCGGGTTTCCCCGGCTACGTCTCGGAGCTGCCGGCGAACCAGCCGACGATGGCGGAGATCTTCCGTGCCAACGGTTACGCCACGCTGATGGTCGGCAAGTGGCACCTGTGCAAGGAAGAGGACTTCGCCGAGTCCGGCAGCCGGCATTCCTGGCCGCTGCAGACGCGGGTTCGACCAGTTCTACGGCTTCCTCGAAGCACTCACGAACTTCCACCACCCGCACCGGTTGTACGAGGGCAACAGCGTGGTGGAGGTCGACGAGTACCCGGACGGCTACTACCTCACCGACGACCTGACCGACCGCGCCGTGCGGATGATCCGCGGCGTCAAGGCGGCCGACCCGGACAAGCCGTTCTTCCTGTACTTCGCGCACGGCGCGGTGCACGCGCCCATGCACGCCAAGGCTGCCGACATCGCGCGGCACCGCGGCGCCTACGACGCCGGCTGGGACGAGATCCGCGAACGCCGCCTCGCCAAGCAGATCCGGCTCGGTGTCATGCCGCGAGGGCACCACGCTGCCACCCCGCAACAGCGAGGCAGGACACGCGGTCGACCCGTGGGCGGGCCTCAACGACCGCGAGAAGACGGTTTTCGCGCGGTACATGGAGGTCTACGCGGCGATGGTCGACAGCATCGACCAGAGCATGGGACGGCTGCGTGACGTCCTCGCCGAGACCGGGCAGCTGGACAACACGATCATCATCTTCACGAGCGACAACGGCGCCGCCCGCCTGACCGACGCCGGCCAGGACGACCCCGACTTCGCGACCACGAACGACACCGGCACGTGCTCGTACTTCGGGTACGTCCAGCAACGCGGCGAAGGCAGCCACGTCACCGACGAGCTGGTGGCGGACCTGGACGCGATCGGCGGCCCGACCACGTGGCCGCACTACCCGCGCGGCTGGGCGATGGCGTGCAACACCCCGTTCCGGCTGTACAAGTTCAGCACCCTTCGCGGTGGGCAGCAGGCGCCGTTCGTACTGTCCTGGCCCGCGGGGCTCCCGGCGCACGCACGAGCTACGCGGGCAGTACACGCACATCACCGACGTGCTGCCCACGCTCGTCGACCTGATCGGCCTCGAGGTGCCCGAAGGAACGCGTGCGCGAGCCGGCGGGCACGACCTTCGCGCCGGTCCTCATCGACCCCGCGGCGCCGTCACGGACACACCGAGCAGTACACCGAATGCGTCGGCAACCGCGCCTTCTACCGCGACGGCTGGGAGATCGTCACGGTCCGCCGCCCGCTGACCCCGTTCAGCGAGGAGCACTGGGCGCTGTTCGACGTGGCGAACGACCCGACCCAGTCGACGGATCTCGCCGAGCAGCACCCGGACCTGGTGCGGGAACTGGTCGCCGGCTTCGACAAGGCGGCGTGGGCCAACCAGGTCTACCCGCTCGACGAAGGCTCTGGCGTCAAGTACCTGCAACGACCCGACCACACGCCACCGCGTCCGGTCACCGTCCACAGTGGCACGCCCACGCTGGAACGGCACCGGTCGAGCCAGCTCATCGACGGCCACTCCTTCCAGATCGTGGTGGACTGGCGGTACCGGCGCGGCGACCAGGGTGTGCTCGTCGCACACGGCGACCAGGCCGCCGGCTACGTCCTGTACGTCGAGGACGGCGTGCTGTGCCTGGAACACAACGAGTACGGCGTCCCGCGCCCACTGCCCCCGATGCCGCTCGGCGACACCTCCGAGCGGGTCGTGGTCGACGTCGTCGCGCCGGGTGGCGGAGTCTGGGACGTCTCCGTGCTGATCGACGGGCAGCCTGCCATGCCGCCCACGAGAGTCAGGACAGCTGGCCGGGTTCCTGCCGTTCGAGGGCATCGACGTCGGCATCGACCGCCGCTCACCGGTTTCGTGGCGGCTCTACGAGAAACACGGTGCGTTCCCGTTCACCGGCGGGCCGCTCGCGGTGTCCTACGTGCCCGGTGAACGTGCGCCGGACGCACCGGAACGGCGGCTGGCGCAGGCACGCGCGATCGGCACGGGCCTGCAGTAGCGCCCTTGACTCGACCAAAATCTAGGCTAATGATATGCACATCTGAAGCAACAGACAGGGCAGAGTGGCCATGGTCAGACTTCGCAAGAACACGAGCATCGCGGTGGCCGTCGCGGCTGCCCTCGCGCTGGCGGGCTGCGCGGAGACGAGTGCCGGCACCGGCGGTAACGGTGGCGGCGAGGGCGTCGAGTACGGTGCGGACAAGGCGGACTTCCAGGCGGCGTTCTACGACGTCGAGCCGATCAAGCTGACCACGCAGTCACCGGCGCCGAAGGGCTCGATCACCGGCAAGAACGTCGAGGACTATCTCAACGCCGTCACCGACTGGTCCGGCGGCAAGATCACCTTCGACGTCCAGTACGCCAACGCCGTCGCCCCGCCGGGGGAGACCGACGACGCGCTCGTCGACGGCCGGCTCGACCTGGCGCAGGTGCTGCCGATCTACGAGCCGTCCGAGTATCCGGCGAACGCGGCGCTGGTGGAGGCCACGTTCGTCTCCGACCAGAGCGCGGTCGCCGGTACGTTGCAGTCCAATGCGTGGCCGAACGAGGTCGCGTTCGACACGCCGGAAATCCTTCAGGAGTACGGGGACAAGGGCATCAAGCTCATGGTGCCGCAGTACAACTCCGGCGTGAACGTGCTGTTCTGCGCCGAGCCGCGGCGGGACATGGAGTCGTTGCAGGGCATGCAGGCGGCGTCCGGCGGGCAGGCGCAGTCCAAGGAGATCGAGGCACTCGGCGGCACGGCCGCGTCGGTGGCCTACCCGGAGCTGTTCGAGAGCCTGCAGCGCGGCGTCGTCGACTGCACCGTGTCGAGCCTGACGGTCGGCGTGCTCGGCGGCTTCATCGAGACCGCGCCGCACGTCACCGTCGACCCGGAGGCCGGCTTCGCCATGGCTCCCGGCGGTATGGCCGATCAACCAGTCCGTCTGGGAGGGTCTGCCGCTCGTCGCGCAGCAGCTCATGTGGGACCGGCTCGACGTCTTCCTCACCAGCAACATCGAAGGGAAGATCTGGCCGAACGCGGCCGCCGCGGCGAAGGCGGCCAAGGCGGCGGGTGGCTCGTTCGGGCCGTTCTCGGCCGACGCGAAGAAGGCCATCCAGGGCGCCAACTCCGACCTGCTCGACAATCTCGGCAGTACCGACGCGGTCGCCGACCCCGGCGCGTTCGTCAAGCACATCCAGGAGTCAGCGAAGACCTGGAGCGCGGCCGTGGACGAGCTGGGCATCAGCCGGCGACGTGTCGTACGAGGACTTCGACACCTGGTACACCGACGGCAAGGTGGACACGGCCGCTTACGTCAAGAAGCTGTACGAGGACGTCTTCCTGCCCCACCGGCCGAAGTAGACGGACATGACCGAGACTACGACCGAGACCAAGCCACGCAACAAGGCACTCGACCTGATCATCGAGGTGCCCGCGGTCGTCGTGACGTTCCTGATGATGGCTGCACATCACGGTGAACGCGGTGCTGCGCACGGTCGCCGACTCGCCTCTGCCCAACACGCTGGAGTACGTGCAGTACTGGTACCTGCCGGCGGTCGCGTTCCTCGGCTTCATCGCCGCGCAGCGCAGGGGCCAGCACGTGGCGGCCGACCTGATCTACACCAGGCTGCCCAAGACCGCGCAGCGGGTCGTGCTGCCGGTCATGCTGCTCATGTCGTCGGTGCTGTCGGCCGGGTTCGCGTGGTTCGGTTGGCACGAGGCACTGCACGCGTTCGACATCCAGAAGACCGCTGGTGTCAGCGAGGTGGCGGCGTGGCCGGCGTACTTCCTGGTGCCGCTGGCGTTCGGCAGCCTGACCGTGCAGTTCGCCGTGGCGGCGGTGCGTGCCGCCGCCACGGCGCAGGCCCCGATGGAGGGGGACCTTCATGACTGAGGTCGCGACCGTACCCGTGCCAGCCGGCCGCCAAGAAGACCCTGCCGGACAAGGGAGATCGCGCCGGCTGGATAGTGTTCGCGTTGACGGTCGCGGTAATCGTGGCGTCGACAGTCGCGTTGTTCCTGCCGCTCAAGCCGGAGGCCATCGGCATCGCCGCGTGCGTGCTGATGCTGACGCTCATCTTCCTGCGCGTCCCGGTGGCGGTGGCGATGATCGTCCCGGCACTGCTCGGCAGCTACGCGTTGCGGGGCGAGCGGCTGGTGGAGAGCATCCTGACCACGTTGCCGTACCAGCAGGTCGCCAACTGGACGCTGTCGGTCGTGCCCATGTTCATCCTCATGGGACTGCTGCTGTGGAAGGCCGGGCTCACCGAGAGCCTCTACGCGGCGGGCCGGCACTGGCTCGGTTGGCTGCCTGGCGGACTCGCGGTCGGCACGAACCTCGCGGGCGCAGGGCTCGCCTCGGTGAGCGGCTCGTCGGTCGGCACGACCTACGCGCTCGCCAGGATCGGCATCCCCGAGATGCTCAAGGCCGGCTACGACAAGCGGCTCGCGATCGGCTCAGTCATCGTGGCCGGGCTGCCGGGCCAGCTGATCCCACCGAGCATCATGCTGGTGATCTACGCGGGCATCGCCGAAGTGCCGATCGGCCCGCAACTGCTCGCCGGCATCGGCCCCGGTCTCCTCGTGGCGGTCCTGTTCACGGTGATGATCGTGCTGTTCGCCCGCAGGTGGGCGAAGGCGCGGACGGACCGCGTCGAACATCATCCGGCGTCCACGTGGCGGGACCGCTTCGCGAGCCTGGTGAAAATCTGGCCCGTGCCGCTGCTCATCGCGATCATTACTTTCGGCATGTTCTCCGGCATGTTCACCGCCACAGAGGCCGGCGCGGTCGCCGCGGTGTTCTCGGTGCTCATCGCGTTCATCTGGAAGCGCGGGAACGGGCCGTGGCGGGCGATCGCCGACGGCGCGGTAGCCACGATCAGCAGCGTCGGCGCGATCTTCTTCATGCTGATCGGCGTCGAGGCCCTGTCCAGGATGTTCACGCTCACCGGCATCAGCACCGGCTTCGCGGAGCTGGTCGAGAGCATGAACCTCAACCGGGTGTCGTTCCTGCTGCTGATGATGGTCGTCTACATCGTGCTCGGCACGTTCATGGAGCCACTGCCGATGATGGTGCTGACCATCCCGGTGCTGATGCCGACCCTGGTCTCGATGGACATCTCGCTGCTCTGGTACGGCGTGTTCGCGGTGTTCATGGGCGAGCTGGCGGTGGTCACGCCGCCGGTCGGGATCCTCGCCTTCATCATCCACACGATCACCAAGGACCCCGAGGTCAACCGCGGCCAGAACATCAGCATGAACGACGTCTTCAAAGCGGTCTGGTGGTTCATGCCGATGGCGATCGTGGTGACCGTGGTGCTGATCTTCTTCCCGCAGATCGCGACCTTCATCCCCGACCTCATGTCCTCGGAGTAGCCATGTTCCTCTCGATCGACGCGGACAAGTGCATGGGCCACGGCCGGTGTTACTCGGTGGCGCCCGACCTGCTCACCGACGACGAGGAGGGATTCGTCGCGCAGCGCGGGCAGCTCGTCGAGCTGCCGGACGAGCTGGCCGACCAGGCACAGGACGCGGTGTTCGCGTGCCCGGAGAGTGCGATCACCACCCGTCAGACCGCCGATGCTTGACCACCTGCGGGTGCTCGACCTGACCGACGAGCGTGGCCTGCTGTGCGGCCGGCTGCTCGCCGACCTCGGCGCGGACGTCGTGCAGGTCGAGCCACTGGCCGGGTCACCGGCTCGCGCGGCGCCACCGCTGGCCGGTGACGTCTCGTTGTACTGGGAGACGTTCGCGGCGAACAGGCGCGGCATCGCACTGGACCTCGACCGGGATCTGGCTCTGCTGCGGGAGTTGGCCGCGCGGGCCGACGTCCTCGTCACGTCGTGGCCGGAGGACTGGTTGCGGGCGCGAGGACTTGACGCGGAAACACTGTGTACTGCCTCGCCCCAGCTCGTCTACACCGCGATCTCCGCCTTCGGCCGCACCGGGCCGAAAGCCGCCTACGCCGACAGCGACCTCATCGTGTGGGCGGCAGGTGGTCCGCTCGACCCGCACCGCGACGGTGACCGGCCGCCGCTGCGGATCAGCGTGCCGCAGGCGTTCCTGCACGCGAGCGCGGACGCCGCCGCCGGCACGCTCACCGCTGTGCTCGTCCGGCACGCCACCGGGCGCGGACAGGTGGTCGACGTGTCGGCGCAGGCGTCGGTCGGCGTGGCGACGCTGGCGCGGGTGCTGTCCGCGCCTGTCGGGGACGACCATCCCGAGTGGCACCCGCAGCCAGGGCGCAGCGACCAGAGCGGCAGCGGCGCCGCCACCCCGCACTCGATGAAGAAGTGGCGTTGCCGCGACGGAATGGTGGAGCTGCACCTGTCGATGGGCCCGGCGGCAGGTGCGTTCACCAACAACCTGTTCGGCTGGCTGCGCGCGGAGGGCGCGGTCGATGACGAGATCGCGGGCTGGGACTGGCGGGCCATGCCGGACCTCGTCGAGTCCGGCGCAGTGTCTACCGAACACATGGAGCGGGCGCGGGCGGCGGTGCGTGCGTTCCTCGCCGGCAAGACCAAGGACGAGGTGCTCGAAGCGGCGCTCAAGCACCGGCTGCTGTGCATGGCCATCTACGACTCGGCCGACGTGTGCGCCAGCGCGCACCTGGCCGAGCGGCGGTTCTGGGACACCGTCGACATCGCCGACACACCGGTGCGCATCCCGGGCCGGATCGCACACGTCACCGGCGGCCCGCAGCCGAGCGTGCGCCGCCGCGCGCCGGTGCTGGGCGAGCACGATCCCGCCGACGTGTTGCGTGACTGGGCCACGCCGGTTGTCTCCTCCGGTGTCTCGGTGCCGGAACTGAAGGTGCTCGACCTGTCGTGGGTGGTCGCGGGGCCGCTGATCGGCCGCGCGCTCGCCGACTTCGGCGCCACGGTCGTGCGGGTCGAGTCGTCGACCCGGATCGAGACCGCGCGGCTGATGCAGCCCTTCTATCGCGGCGTGCACGACCCGGAAGGCTCCGCGCTGTACGGCAACTGCAACGCGGGCAAACTCGGCATGACCGTCGACCTTTCCTCCGCACGGGGCCGGGAACTGGTGCGGGAGCTGGCCCGCTGGGCGGACGTGGTGATCGAGTCGTTCTCGCCGGGCCAGATGGCCAGGTGGGGCCTGGACTACGCCACGCTGTCGGTCGACAACCCCGCGCTGGTCATGGTCTCCACGTCGATCGCGGGGCAGACCGGGCCGTGGGCGGGGCTCGCCGGGTTCGGCAACGTCGGCTCGTCCCTGTCCGGGTTCCAGCACCTCGTCGGCTGGCCGGACCGCGTGCCGACCGGACCGTTCGGCCCGTACACCGACTACGTTGGCCCGAGGTTGGCGCTCACGACGCTACTTGCCGCGCTGGAACACCGCGGCCGCACAGGGCGCGGCACGCACATCGACGTCGCGCAGGTCGAAGCGGGCGTGTTCTTCCTGTCACCGCAGGTCGCGCACTACGGCCTGGACGGCACGATCGCGCAGCGCCGCGGCAACGACGACGAGGTCTACCACCCGCACGGCGTATACCCGTGCAAGGGCGGCTTCGTCGCCATCGCCGCACGTACCGACGAGGAACGGGCCCGACTCGCCTCAGTGGCGGACGACCTGGCCGGATGGGCGGCGCCCCGTAGAGCATCCTATGTGGAGCGTCAGTTGCAGGCACTCGGCGTGCCGGCACACGTGTCGGCATCGAGCGCGGACGTGGCCGCGGATCCACAGCTCGCCCACCGCGGTCACCTCGTCGCCCTGCCACATCCGTTGCACGGCACGGCTTATGTGGAAGGCCCTCGGTTCCTGCTGTCAGACACCCCTGGCGTGGTTCGCCGGCCGGCGCCGACGCTCGGCCAGGACAACGACACGGTGCTCGCAGACATCCTCGGCTACCCGGCGCAGGCGATCCGTGAGCTGCACGAGAGGGGAGTGCTCCACTGACTGAGGACTGGAAAGACGACTGGCAGCCCGTGATCGACGCCACTGGCAAAGACTTCGCGGACGGCGAGGTCACCTGGGGCGCCGACCCGGTTGAGCCCGGCGCCATCCGCCGCTACCTCGAGCCGATCGAGCTGGACTGCGCCCTGCACACCGACCCGGACGCCGCCCACGCGGCCGGCTACGCGGACGTGACCATGCCGTACACCGGGCTCATCACGTGGACGCTGCCAGCGGCATGGCGGCCGGGGGAGACGCTGTTCGACAGCGACGACCGGGACGCGCAGCCCGTGCACAGTGCGATCAACAACCAGGACATGCCGATCGGGCCGAGGACGACCGGGTTCTTCGGCACCGACATCGAGGTCGACTTCCTCCGGTCGGTCGTCGCCGGCGAGCGGATCGGCCGGCGCGGAAGGAAACTGCTGTCGTGTAGTCCAAAAGAGACGGCCGTCGGCCGCGGCGCGTTCATGACGTGGGAGAGCGACATCATCACCAGCGACGGCGAGGTCGTGGCCAGGATCCGCATCGGCACCTACGCGTACGTTCCCAAGGATCCGGCATGAAGTACGTCGAGGACGTCGAGGTGGGGGAGGAGCTGCCGAGTGTGGCCTATCCGCTCACCGTGTACCGGCTGGTGATGGCGGCCGGCGCCAACCGCGACTTCAACTCCATCCACCACAACACCTCCTACGCTCGGAAGACCGGCGCGGCGGAGATGTACGCGAACACGTCATTCCTGCTGTCGTCGTGGGAGCGGTGCGTGCGTGACTGGGCCGGGCTCGGCGCGGAACTGAAGAGCATCAAGGGTTTCCGGATGCGATCGTTCAACACGGTCGGCGACACGATGTGGGTGCACGCCTCTGTAGCGTCCGTTGCGGACGGCATGGTGACGGTGGCGATTCGGTGTGAGAACTCGACCGGTGTCACGGTCGGGCCGGGGACGGTCGAGGTGGCGTTGCCTCGCAGGGAGGGCCCATGAGCACGGCGATCGCCGGGCTCGGCATGACCGAGCTGGGCAAGGTGTATGGCCGCACGGCCACCGAGTTCGCGGTCGAGGCGGTCACCCGCGCAGCCGCTGACGCCGGGTTGACGCTGGCCGACCTCGACGGACTGCTCGTGAACCCGGGCGTCAACAACGACACCGACCTGCGGCTACAGTCCACTTTGGGCATGCGGAACACCCGGCTGCTGGCCACGATCCAGGGCTTCGGCTCCTCGGCAGGGCAGATGGTCCAGTACGCGTCGATGGCCATCGACGCCGGCATGGCGGACGTGGTTGCCTGCTTGTACGCCGATGCACCGCTCAAGGAGGGCAAGAGCGCTGGCGCCTCGTACTCGGGGCAGAAGCGCGCGATGCGTGGCGTCGGTGCGCTGGCCGCGTCGGCCGGGCTGAAGGCGGCGCCGGAACGGTATGCGGTCGCGGCCCGCCGGCACATGAACACGTACGGCACGACGAGCGAGCAGCTGGGTGCGGTCGCCGTCGCCGCCCGCCAGTGGGCGGTCATGAACCCGCATGCCCAGATGTGTGACCCGATCACCATCGAGGACCACCAGGCGTCGCGGATGATCGCGGATCCCTTGCGGCTGTTGGACTGCTGCCTCGTCTCCAACGGCGCGATCGCGGTGATCGTCACGAGCGCCGATCGCGCGGCGTCGCTGCGGCAGCCGCCCGTGCACGTGTGGGGCTGGGGGCAAGCGCATCCGGGTTACGTGAACCGGCGCGGCAGCGAGTTCGGGCTCGTGTCGGGTGCGGCCCGGTCGGGGCCGGAGGCGTTGAAGATGGCCGGGGTGAGCGTGCGGGACATCGACATCCGTGAGCTGTACGACTGTTTCACCTACACCACGGTGATCACGTTGGAGGACTACGGCTTCTGCGCGAAGGGCGAGGGTGGACCCCTCGCCGCGAGCGGCGTGCTCGCGCCTGGCGGCGACCTGCCGACCAACACCGGTGGCGGCGAGCTGTCGTCGTACTACATGTGGGGCATGACCCCGCTGTCCGAGGCCGTGATCCAGGCCCGCGGCCAGGGCGGCGAGCGTCAGGTGTCCAAGCGCGACCTGGTCATGGTCAGCGGCAACGGCGGCGTCCTCGACTTCCACTCCACGCTCGTGCTGAGCCCGCACCGGAAGGGCGCCTGATGATTCCCGTGGAACGTGATCCTCATTCCGCGCCGTTCTTCGACGCCGCGGCCGAGGGCGCGTTGCTGCTGCGGTACTCGCCGTCGAGCGGCGAGTGGTCCGAGCCGGCCGCACGGGTGTGCTCGGTGACCCAGGCGACGGACCTGGAATGGCGCGAGTCAACAGGAACGGGCGGTCTGGTGACGTGGACGATCAAGCCCGGCCGGGGGTCCACTCCGGACACAGTGGTCGGGATCGTGGAGTTGGCGGAGGGGCCGTGGCTCACGGTGCCGCTCGACATTCCTCCAGCCGAGTTGCGGGAAGGCCTGCCGATCCGTATCACCTTCGTGCGACCCGAGCACAGCGAACCCCTGCCCGTCGGCACAGTGGAGCTACCGTCATGACCTTCCGCTACTACCGCGACCTGCACGCCACCTTCGACCGCGAGGACTGGGCGCTGCCGACCGTGCTGCGCCATCAGGCGTCCGCCCGCCCGGACGCGGTGTGGTTGGAAGCGCCGGAGGAGCAGGCGACCTGGACCTACGCCGAGATCCTCGCCGACGCCGAGGCAGTGGGCCGCGGGTTCCTTGCCGCTGGCCTGGCGCAAGGGGACCGGGTCATCGTGATGGCCGCCAACTCGTCGCGGTTCGTCCGCAGCTGGCTCGGCACCGCCGTCGCCGGTCTGGTCGAGGTGCCGATCAACACCGCCTACGAGCACGACTTCCTCGCCCACCAGGTACGCACGGTCAGCGCACGGACCGCGGTCATCGACGACCTGCACGCGACCCGGTTCGTGGATGTCAAGGAGGCGGCCGCGGACATCACCACGTTCTGGGTGATCGACACCGGCAGCCAGACATCGGCCCTCGAGCTGTTGCGTGCCAACGGCTGGCGGGCCGAGCCGTGGGACGCGCTGCTTGCCGGCGCCGACCAGGAGCTGCCGGTCGTGCGCCCCCAGGACCTGGCGTCCGTGTTCTTCACCTCCGGCACCACGGGCCCGTCCAAGGGCGTCGCGATGCCACACGCCCAGATGTACTTCTTCGGTGACGAATGCGTCTCGCTGACCCGTTTGTCCGACGTGGACGCCTGGATGGCGGTCACCCCGCTGTTCCACGGCAACGCCCAGTTCATGGCCGCCTACCCGACGATCGTCGCGGGTGCGCGGTTCGTCGTGCGGAGCCGGTTCAGCGCGTCTCGCTGGGTCGACCAGCTCCGTGAGAGCCGGGTGACGGTCACCAACTTCATCGGCGTCATGATGGACTTCGTCCACAAGCAGGAACCCCGGCCCGGCGACGCCGACAACGACCTGCGGTGCGTGTTCGCCGCGCCAACTGCCTCCTCGATCCTCGCGCCGATGAAGGAACGCTTCGGCATCGAGGCGTTCGTAGAGGTCTTCGGCCTCACCGAGACCTCCGCGCCGATCCTGTCTCCATACGGCGAGGATCGGCCGGCCGGCGCCGCGGGCCTCGCCGCCGACGAGTGGTTCGACGTCGCGCTCGTGGACCCGGAGACCGACGAGGAGGTTCCGGTCGGCACGGTCGGTGAGCTGGTCATTCGGCCGAAGGCGCCGTTCATCTCCAGCATGGGCTACTTCAACATGCCGGACCGCACGGTCGAGGCGTGGCGCAACCTGTGGTTCCACACCGGCGACGCGTTGCGCCGCGACGCGGACGGCTGGTTCTACTTCATCGACCGCTTCAAGGACGCGTTGCGACGCCGCGGCGAGAACATCAGCTCCTACGAGGTGGAAACGGCTCTGTTGAGCCATCCCGCGATCGTTGAGTGCGCGGTGATCGCGGTGCCGGCGGCCACAGAGGCGGGGGAGGACGAGGTGATGGCCTACTTGGTGGCGCAGGACGAGGTCAGCTCGGACGACGTGTGGGCGTGGTGCGAGCGGCGGATCCCCGGGTTCGCGGTGCCGAGGTACCTGCGGTTCGTCGACTCGCTGCCGAAGACGCCGTCGCAGCGTGTGCAGAAGGCCAAGCTGCGGGCGGCCGGTGTCACCCCCGACACGCACGATCGGGGCTGACCCGTGCATCCCTACCGTTCGGTGTTGTTCGTGCCCGCGCACAAGCCGGAGTGGGCGCACAAGGCGCTCGCGTCGGGCGCGGACGCGATCGTGCTCGACCTGGAGGACTCGGTGCCGCCCGACCTGAAGGCGCCGACCCGGCCCATGGTCAGGGAAACGCTCGCGAAGCTGCGCGCCGCCGACCCGCACGTCGGCCTGTTCGTCCGGCCCAACGCACTGGCCACCCGGCTCGCGGGCGCGGACCTGGAGGCGGTGGTGTGCCCGTCGTTGACGGGGCTGTTCACGCCGAAGATCCGCGACGCGACCGACGTGCTGCGCTGGGAGACGCTCATCGACTGGTTCGAGACCCGCAACGGCACCACCGGGCTGGAGATGATCGTGCCGGTCGAGATGGTCGACGCGATCACCAACTGCGTCGAGATCGCAGGCGCTTCCCCGCGCGTCGGCGCCATGATCGGGCCGACGTCCAGGCATGCGGACATCGCCCGCGCGGTCGGTTTCGAGTGGACACCCGAGGGCACCGAGTCGCTGTACCTGCGGAGCCGGATCCTGCTGGCGTGTCGGCAGTTCGGGCTGCACGCCCTCACCGCGCTGTGGGAGGACCTCGCCGACCTCGACGGCCTGCGTGCGTTCGCGCAACAGGGGCGGCAGCTGGGTTTCCGCGGCCAGGTCGTGATCCACCCGTCCCACGTGGACGTGGTGAACGACGTCTTCACGCCGAATGCGGCGGACATCGAGTACCACGAGGCACTGGTCGCGGCCGTCGAGGAGGGCGTGGCGCGGGGCGAGGGCGCGGTCCGGTTCCGCGGCCAGCACGTCGACCTCGCACACGTCGAGCAGGCACGGGAATGGCTGGCGCACGCGCGCCGGGTGAGGAGATCAGATGCTGGGTGACAAGCGGGTTCTCGTGACGGGCGCGGCCGGCGGCATGGGCCGCGAGATCGCCGTCGAGGCCGCCCGCCAGGGCGCGAGCCGGATCGGCATCACCGACCTCGACGACCTCACGGACACCGCGACGCTCGTCGAGGCCGAGGGCGCCAAGGTGTGCGTGCTCCCGGCCGACCTGCGGGTGTCCGGCGAGATCCGGTCGATGGTCGACGGCTTCGCGGAGTGGGCAGGCGGGCTGGACACGCTGTTCAACAACGCGGGCGTGCTCGACCACATGTTCACCGACGCGGGCACGGCCGTGGACACCCTCACCGAGGACGCCTGGGACGCCGTGTACGACATCAACATCAAGGCGGTCTGGCTGGCCACGAAGTTCGCCACCCCGCACCTGCGTGCCTCCGGCCGCGGCCCGTCGATCGTCAACGCGGCGTCGGTGTCCGGCCTGACCGGCTACTCGATGGCCGCATACTCGTCGTCGAAGGGTGCGGTCATCCAGCTCACCAGGACGACGGCGGTCAACCTGGCTCCGCACATCCGAGCCAACTGCTACACCCCCGGATCGATCAAGACCCCCATGAGCGACGCACACCTCGCGGCGGCCGAGGATCCGGAGGCGACCGCACGCGCCATGTTCGGCACCCACCTCATCCCGCGTCGCGGTTACGTCAATGAGGTCGCGAAGGTCGCCTGCTTCCTTGCCAGCGACGACGCGTCGTTCGTGACCGGCGGCGTGATTCCCGTCGACGGCGGAACCATGGCCTGGCGCGGCATCCGCGACTAGGAGCGCTCGCCTGCCCAGCCGTCGTCGAGGGTGCTGTTCAGGTGGACGTCGATGGTCTTCTCCGCGAACCGCGGTTCGGAGCCGGACATGTCGATGATGTCCAGGTACGTCCCCCACCCGATGGCCGACCGATCCCCTCGACCGACGAACAGGAAGTAGGATTCGACGCGGACGCGCCTCGGCGCTAGCCAGGTGACCTTCGAGTTCGTGATGAAGTGACGCTTGATGGAGGGATCCCTGGCGAACGCCGCCGCGAAGAACGTCTCGATTTCGAGGCGGCCCTGGAAGGAGCCGGCTGCTGTGCGCAGGACGCCGTCCTCTGTGAACAGATCCGCGACCGTGCGCGGATCCGGTGTGTCGAGGACTTTCGCATAGTCGAACAGGATGCCGCGGGCTGCCTCGATATCGTCCTGCCGGTCCAGTCTGGCGAGTACATCCAACGGTGGCTCCTTACGCGGGTGGCGGGAAACTCGGGGCGCGCTTCTCCAGGAAGGCGGCCGCGCCCTCACGCATGTCGGGACTGCCGATGGCCTGGACGAGCATGCCGAGCCCGTTGCTGAACGAGTCGCGGGCGGCGTTCCACCACAGGTTCGAGCTGACCTTCGTGATCTCGAGGTAGCGTGGCGACAACCGGGCCAGCTCGGAGACCACGTCCTCGACCGCCGCTGCCAGCTTGTCGTCGTCGACGACCCGGTTGACCAGGCCGAGTTCCAGTGCCTGCTCGGCACTGTACCGACGGCACAGCATCGCCATCTCCTTGGCGCGCTTCTCACCGATCTGCACGCCGAGCACGTTGGTCGCCCCGGTCACCGGCGCGCTGCCGACTCGAGGGCCGGTCTGCCCGAACGTCGCCGACCGGGCCGCGATCGCGAGGTCACAGGCCACGACCAGTTCGTTGCCGCCGCCGGCCGCCGCGCCGTTGACCGCCGCGATGACCGGACGCGGGCACTGGCGCACGGCGTCGAACAGCCGCAGCGACCCGCGGTAGAGCCCACGCATCTCGGTGATCGTCGGCTCGCTCAGCATGTCGAGCGCGCCACCCGCGCAGAACGCCCCCGGCGCGCCGGTGATCACC
The DNA here is from genome assembly GCA_963826035.1 of uncultured Actinomycetota bacterium. Taxonomy (GTDB): domain Bacteria; phylum Actinomycetota; class Actinomycetes; order Mycobacteriales; family Pseudonocardiaceae; genus Actinophytocola. The sequence goes on from CAWGVZ010000001.1 coordinate 54,473, forward strand.
ACGGCCCGCGACCCCGAGGCGCCCTCGATGGCCTCGACGGCGGCAGCGGACATCGCCGGGTCGAACGCGTTGCGCCGCTCCGGCGCATCGAAGGTGATCCAGGTGGCCTCGCCACGCTGGTCGACTCGCACTGTTCCCATGCCTCACCTCAGAGTGGGACGGCCTGATCCGGTTCCTGCTCGACGCGTCTGCCCCGGGCGACGCCGATGGTCCTGTGATCGAGGTCGTCGTCACCATGACTCACGTCGCTTGGGCGTCCTCGTCCGGCGCGATCAGGAAGGTCCGGTCACCCCGTTCCGCTGCCTGCCGGCGCACGACGTGCGTGCCGGTCCACCGTGTCCAGGCGGGGTCGCTGGGCTCGAGGTCGGTGTAAACCCTGGTCAACGCCAGTCTCCTTTCCGGGGACAAGGGCGAGTCTAGTCAGAAATGGTGAATATGAATAGTATGTATCCAGTGTCGTCGAAGGGAGCGGTCGATGAGGTTCGGGCTGGCGCTGATGAACGACTTCCCGCCGCACGTCCTCGCTGCCAGTCGGATCGGGGAACTGCGTGAGCAGGTCAGGGCCGCCCGGGACGCCGGCATCGACTCGGTGTGGGTGCTCAACCACTTCCTCGGCAACATGGCCACGACACAGCCGGTGCCGACGCTCGCCGCGCTCGCCGAACACGCCGGCGACATGGCGTTGGGCACCAACATGTTCATCCTGCCGCTGCGTCACCCGGTCGCGGTGGCCGAGGAGTTCGCGACGCTCGACCACATCACGGGCGGCCGGGCGATCGCCGGCTTCGGCATGGGCTATCGGAGCAACGAGTACGAGTCGTTCGGCGTGCCGATGGCCGACCGGGCAGAGCGGTACGAGGAGAGCGTGGAACTGATCCGTCTCTTGTGGACGGACGAGCGAATCTCCTTCACCGGCAAGCACTTCACGGTGCGCGACCAGCGGATCGGCATCGCCCCGGTGCAGAGTGGCGGACCGCCGGTCTGGGTAGGCGCCGGCGTGCACCGCACCGGCGCCCGCCGCGCCGCCCGCCTCGGCGACGCGTGGATCGTGCCACCACACGCGACGCCTGAACGCCTGGGCCCGATCCTCGACCTCTACCGCGAGGAACGCGAACGGCTCGGTCGCGGTCCAGCACAGGAGATCGTCGTACGCCGAGAGTTGGTGCTCGACGAGGACCCGGACCGCGCCAGGGCGATCGGCCTCGACGCCCGCGGCAAGACGACGGCCATGTACGCGCGGTTCGAGGCACCTGACAACACGGCGTCCTACCAGCATCTCCAGGGAGTGGACCAGTTGGCGGACACCGCCGACCGGTCCTACCTGTTCACCGACCCCGACACGGCGGTGAACTCGTTGCGGGAACTGGAGAAGCTGGGTATCACGTACGTCATCCTGCGCATGCAGTGGTTCGACCTCGAACAGGACCGTGTGCTGCGCACACTGGACCTGTTCGCGAACCGGGTGCTGCCCCGGCTGTCGTGACGCTCGGTCTACGTGCGCAACCTCGTCGCCAAGGGGTTCATGCGACGCGAGATCGACGACGCGGACCTGCGGCGACACCGGCTCGTACTCACTGACGAGGGCGAGGCGGCGCGGGACCGTGCGCTCGCAGCACTCGCGGCGGAGTTCGACTGCAGGCTGGCGACGATCGCGCCCCGCGACCGCACCGAGCTGCACCGGATCCTCCTGGCCCCGCTCGAGCCCGCACCGTAGGTCCCATGTGAAGCCAGACTCGGGTTCCTACAGCAGCGTGTCGAGGGTGAATCCTTCGCGAGCGGTTCAAAGCGGATGGCTGATAGGAGTCCGCACGCATACTGAGCCGTTTTCGTGCGCCCAGCAGACAGGAGGTTGACTGTGCAGGTGGTTGATCTTATGTCGTCAGCTCGTCGTCGCTTGCCGGTGTGAGTCCGGTCCGGGTAGCTGTCAGGAGGCCCGGTAGCAGACTGGCGGTCTCGTTTGGAAACGGGCGGGGTCGAAGCCCAGTGTCGAAAGCCCTTGAAGGGGGAGCGACTGAGCGGTCCGTAGCGTGAAGCGAAGCCTGCGGCGTCGTTACTCAACTGCCTGTTGTGGGTGGTGTCAGGGAGTGCTGAGCCCTTCGAGATCGGGGTGAAGGCCATGGAAGCGGTGAAGATCCTGGATGTGCAGCCGTGAAGGACTCCTCGGCGTATGGGGCGCGGAACGTTCAGATAGTGGCGGCGGGAACTGGGGAGGCCCTCCCTGGCCCGGCAACCTGCGGAGTGTTGTCGGAGAGCAGCGTTCTATAACCGCTCGACTTTCGCACTTTTGGTGTGAGTCCAGCCGGGCGGCGGCGGGGGCTGTGGCGAGGAGGTGCGGCTGGCCACGGCGTGGCGTGTGGATCTTGCAAGGCGCTGGGTGGAGCATCGGCGGTTCCTTGTAACAGCTCTGCCGCAAGCGAAAGAGTGTTCCGCCGATGCTCCGGGTCCCCACCCTACCGGGCGCGTTCATGCGTGTCCTGGTGACCTTCCGGCCGTGTTTTACCGCGCCGACGTTCGAGACGTTCACCATGCTGGTAGCGGGGTTGTTCGCGCAGCCGGTCCGGCGCACGGTGTGCGGGATGCTCACCGGTGCGGGTCTGGCCCGGATCTGGCATCACGGCCGGGCCCACCGGTTCTTCTCCCACGCACGGTGGAGGCCTCAGCAGGTCGGGTTGCTGCTGGCCGAGTTAATCGTCACCCAGCTACTCGGACCCGGTGCGCCGATCACCGTCGCGATCGATGACACCCTGTTTCGCCGGCGGGGCAAGAAAGTCCACGCGGCGGGCTGGTTCCACGACGGCTCCGCGGCAGGCCGGGTCACGCTCGGATTCGGCAACAACTGGGTGGTCGTGGCGATTATCGTGACGTTGCCGTTCTGTTCTCGGCCGGTAGCGCTCCCTGTCTTGGCCGCGTTGGCGGTCAAGGGCGGTCCGGCGAAACCGGATCTGGCCCGAGACCTGCTCGACATGATCGCCGAACACTTCGGTGACCGCGACATCCATGCTGTGGGCGATTCCGCTTACGGCTGTGGCGCGTTCGCCGGTCTCGGCGACGGGATGACCATGACCACCAGAGCCAAGACCAACGCCACCTTCTACCAACTCGCCCCACCCAGGACCGGGAAACGTGGCCGGCCAGCGCTGAAAGGCCAACGAATCGGCACCCCGACCGAGGTTGCCCGGTCGGCGACCTGGAAAACCGTGACCGTGTCGCGTTACGGCACCACCAGCACCGTGAAGATCGCCGAACGGATCTGCCTGTGGTACGGCACCTGGCGCACCGACACCGTCAGGGTCATCCTCGTCACCAACACCGGACGAACCACCAAAACCAGCACCACAGGCGGGTATGACATCGCGTTGGTCACCACCGACCTCACCGCCACACCGGAGGAGATCATCGCCCGCTACGCGGCCCGCTGGTCCATCGAAGTCACGTTCTTCGACGTCAAGAACATCCTCGGCGTCGGGGAAGCACGCAACCGTGTCCCGAAAGCCGTGCAGCGGACTGCCCCGTTCGGACTGTTCTGCCACAGCATCCTCATCGTCTGGTACGCCCTACACGGCCACCATCACAACGACGCAGCCCACCGCCGCACCTCAGCACCCTGGTACGGAACCAAGACCGAACCCTCCACCCTGGACATGCTCACCAAGCTCCGACACCAGATCATCGCCGCACGATTTATGCCAACATCACCCCGACCAGCAACAACCCAGGAAATCATGGAAGTCCAGCAAGCCTGGGCGCAAGCAGCCGCATAACCGCGAAAGTCGAGTAATCAAGCCCCGCAACACAATCACCGACGTCTTCGCTCGCCGCGCCGGTCAGCGCTATCGTGCTGGCATGACCGAGCCCGACGCCCGGGCCATGATCGCCGCGCTCACCGAGCCCTACGCGTTGGTGGTGTTCGCCGCCATCACGATTGCCACCTCCAGCGCCTGCCGTGACGCCGAGATGGGCTACTCGACCGGCGGCGGCGTCAGCTGGGTCACACCATTCGGCCTGCAGAAGAGAACCGGACTTTCGCAGGACACCATCGAACGAACCGCGTCCCTCCTTGAACGAGCCGGACTACTCAAAACCCAAGACAACGACAACGGCCGCTACACCAGCTGGCGAATAGACGAAGCCACCCTCACCGCCGCCGCAGCCACCGTCGAAACACCGCTCAACAGGTGAATGTTTACCCTCACCGAGCAGAACAACCAGCAACGCCAACAACTCGAACGCGCCTACGCCGAGCTGCGCCGACTCCAAGTTGTCCATCGAGCTTGAGCCTCGTAAACGGGCCGCCTCCTGGCCGGTCGTGGGTATCGTGCGCGATCCACTACAGGCAGGTTTTGTTCGTCAGCAAGCAACACCTTGGACCCCGAACTCCGGGCGCTAAACATCGGCCAATCTGCAACAAGTCGGCATCCTCGATCGGTTCCGCCGCGTTGCCGGATGTGGTGTTATGAAACACAGGCCCGTATCGCCCCGCCAGTGACGAGCGAATGCTCGGAGAGCGGCGTATGGAATCGGCGGATCGCTACCGGGGCGAGTAACTTGCCCTGTGAATGGAGATTGTTGTGCCTGTTGTTCCGATGCGAAGACTTGTCCCGGAGGGGGACGGAGGCTGCGCGATTGTCACGGGTGTGTCGCGCGGTATCGGTAGGGCGATCGCACTGCGGCTGGCACGGGATGGCCTCGCGATCGCCGGTTGCGGCCGCGACGGTGAGGCCCTCGCCAAGGTGGCCGCGGAGCTTGACGTCGAGGGCGGCCGTGCCTACGTCGCCAGATGTGACGTGACCGACGGGGAAGCTGTAGAGACGTTCATCGATACGGCGGAGTCACGACTCGGCCCGGCCTGCACGCTCGTGAACTGTGCGGGAATCACCCGCGACAACCTCCTCGCGCTGATGCCCCCAGGCGATTGGCGAGCCGTTGTCGATACGAACTTGACCGGAACCTGGGCCTTCTGCCGCGCGATGTCATATCGCCTGTCCAAGCGGCGCTCGGGATCGATCGTCAACATCTCGTCTATAGCTGGAATACGCGGCAACAGGGGCCAGGGCAACTATGCCGCGTCGAAGGCGGGGATCATCGGCCTGAGCAAGTCCTTGGCCCAAGAGCTCGCGCCACTGGGAATCAGGGTCAATGTAGTCGCGCCTGGATACATCGAGACCGACATGATCTCGACCCTCACCGCCAAGTTGCGAGACGACGCACTGAGGACCATCCCTCTTCGACGTTTCGGCACGGTCGAAGAAGTCGCCGAAGCGGTGGCGTACTTGGTATCGGATCGAGCTTCGTACATCACAGGTCAGGTGATGTGCGTGGATGGAGGTGTCTGCACATGACGACCCGCGATGTCGTGGCCGTTTGCTATCCCGCCTTCCCGGTTCCGGTGGCGGCCGTGGACCGGGTGGTCGTCGACGCCACGTCGAATGGCAGTCGCTTGCGGGCCTGGAAACGCATCCGTATGGACGACGCGTACATGGTGGTGGGCGACGGCGCGGTCGCTGCGGCGGCGTATCAGGGTGCGGCGTACCTGGAGATGGCCAGACAGGCGCTGGCCGTGGCGATCGGCGACCGGCGCGAGGGAGCTGTGCTGGACGCGTGCGCGGTTCGGTACGCACGCTTCGTGACGATGCGAGGCCCTGGGGACGACATCGTCATGGATGCACTGATCGGCTCGCTCGACGGGCCTGAGCCGATCGAACTGGAGGCCACCTTCATCTGTGCCGATGGACAGTTCGTGGGGCGTGTTGCCTGTGCCTTCGATTGGGGATCCCTCGATGCGTGAGCACGCTATAACAATGGCCGACATCCGCGTCTGGGTGCCGTACAATCAGGCCAATATCATGGTGGATCGAATTATCGACTACTCGCCCGGTGAGCGGATCAGCTCGCTCAAAACGGTCACCAAATCCGAGGGGTGCTATCAGCACCTTACCCGCGACACCCGGGCGGCAATGTACAGCTATCCGGCAAGTCTTGTCCTCACCTCGTGGGGGCAGACCGCCGTGATCTTCGCCCGGGCGACGATCCGGGACACGATGCCCGCGGCTGCCCCGGATCTTGTTGCGGGCACCGGATATTTTCGAGGCTGGAAGTCGTACCGACGCGTGTTTCCCGGCGATGTGCTTCGCCACGTCCTCCGGCTGGAGCAAACGATCACAGAGCGCAACTTCGTCATCTCGGGCGAGACGCGGGTCGGAGATGAATTGGTGGCCACCATCGACTCATTCTGCACAATAGTCAGGCCTGCGTCCGAACTAACGGCTCGAATGACGATAGATCGAAAGGAACGAGACAATGATTTCGCCGACGACCAAAGCGCCCACACTCGATGAGGTTCGTCAACTGGTGGCCGAGATCCTCGAGCTCGAGCCGGACGTCGTTTCCGACGACTCCCACCTGATCGACGAGCACGAGGCAGACTCCCTGCTGTTGATCGAGATCGTCGCACGCCTGGAGAAGCTGTACAAGATCACGATCGAGCAGCAGGACGTCGCCGCGATGACGACCGTCCACGACATCCACAAGCTGGTCCTCGACCACCTGCGTCAGGAGACCAGCGCGACATGACCAACCGCGTTGTGGCCACCGGACTCGGGCCTGTTTCCAGCATCGGCATCGGCGTCAAGGCGTTCGAGAGCGCCCTGCGTGCGGGACAATCGGGGATTTCGAGGATCACCTGCTTCGATCCCGACATGTACCCGCAGGTGAACGGGGGTGAGGTCCACGATTTCCGGCCGGACGACTGGTTGCGGTATCTGAAACCGGACGAGTGGGGGCGGGCCAGCCAGCTCGCGGCCGCCGCGGCCCGCCTTGCCGTCGACGACGCCGATCTGATGGTGGAGTCCGTGCCACCCGACCGGATCGGCGCCGTCGTCGGAACGACCGCCGGCGAGTCGCAAGCCGTGCTGGCGCTCAGCCACAACCTTGTCACGACCGGGTTCACGCATGCGCGGGACTCGGCCGGCCTTCTCCGGCAGATCCCCACCGAACGGCTCGCCCACGCGGTGAGTGTTGAACTGGGGGCGGCTGGCGAGTCGGTTACTTTGGGCACCGCCTGTTCGGCGAGTAACTACGCCATCGGTTACGCCTATGACATCCTCAGCCGTGGTGACGCCGAGGTCATGCTCGCGGGCGGCGCGGATTCCATGTCCAGGTACGTGCATGCGGGTTTCCTGCGGTTGGGTGCTTTGACGGAGTCCACCTGCGCCCCCTTCGATGGAAACCGGAGCGGGATCCTCGTCGGGGAGGGCTGCGCGATGCTGCTCCTGGAAACGCTCGAGCACGCACGGGAACGTGGTGCCTGTGCCTATGCCGAGGTCCTCGGATACGGCCTCACCTGCGACGCCAGCCACCCGGTCGCGCCCTCCGTGCACGCGATCGCCGAGTGCATGCGGGTGGCCCAGCGGAACGCCGGGGTCGAACCCGACGATGTGGACTACATCTGTGCCCACGGCACCGGGACGCCCACCAACGATCAGGTCGAGTTCCAGGCGATCCGAGAGGTCTTCGGCGACCGGCGACTACCGCCGACCAGTTCGATCAAATCGATGCTTGGCCACACGATGGGCGCGGCTAGTGGTTTCGGTGCGATCGCCTCGGCACTCGCCATTGCCGAGGGGTTCCTGCCGCCCACGATCAACTTCTCCACCCCTGACCCCGACCTCGCTGGACTCGACATAGTCCCGAACTCCGCCCGTGGGACCGATGTTCGGGTCGCGCAGAACAACGGCTTCGCTTTCGGCGGAAACAACGCCATCGTCATCTTTGGGCGTGCGGAATGAGAAATCTGGCTATTACCGGAGTAGGCTGCCTGAGCTCGGCAGGTATCGGCGCGAGCGCACTCGGTGCCTTGGTCACCCGACGCGGTTCAGCGCCCGTGCACGCAGCCGCAGCCGCCGGTTACGACTCGAGCTCGCTCCCAACGCCCAGCGCCCATGCGATCACCGGACTCGACTTCCGCCGAGCCATCGGCGGCAGGGGCATCGCGGCGATGAACAAGTACACCCGTCTCGCCGTGGTCGCCGGTGGTCACGCGCTGGCGGACAGCGGGTTCCCGCTGCGGCACGGCCCACATCCGCGAGTGGGTGTTGTGATCGGCTCCGCCGAAGGCAGCCTGAAGTCCACCTGCGACTACGCGTGTGAAACGATCACCGATCCCCGGCCGTATCAGGGCAGTCCGGTGCTGTTTCCCGGCTCGATCATGAACTGCGCCGCGAGCCAGGTGGCGATCAGGTACCGGCTGCAGGGTCCCAACGCCACCATCGCCGCGAGCCAGCTCGCGTTCCTCTCCGTGCTCCGCTACGCCGCCAGCCTGCTGGCCGAGGGCTACGCCGAGACGGTGCTGGCCGGGGTCTCGGAGGAGTTCACCGAGCACGCCGCTTGGCTGACCCATTTCGTTGAACTACCGAGCAGACGCGGCCTCCTCGCCGGTGAGGGCGCGGCAATGTTCGTCCTGGAACAGACCAGTACCGCGCGCCGCGCTGGCCGGCACGTGCTGGCCGAGGTGCTCTCCGTGGTCACGGGGTTCGCTCCCCGCGGTCCCAGTCTCGCCGCGCTGACCAGCTGCGCGCGCCGCGCCCTCGACGAGGCGCGGGTGCGACCGGCCGAGGTGGCGTTGGCCGCGTGTGAGGACTCTGACGCCGATGTCCTGGCCCGGTGCGGGGTGTCCGCGACGCGGATCGCCGTGAAGCCCGCGGTAGGCGAGTGTCGAGCCGCCTCCGGCGGGCTGCTGGCGGCGACCGTGCTCGCCGGGCACCGTGACCAGCCGACCCGAGACGGCCAGGCCACCTTGATCGTCGGCCGCGACCGGGACGGCGGAGTGGGAGCGGCCGTCATCAGGGCCTGGAGCGGTCCACACGGCGACAACGAACCCGCTTCGGGACACGAGGAGGGCCAACCATGACCGCACCGCACCCGATGACGACGTCGGTAACGCTGCGCCCCCGCCGTGAGGGCGCCAACATGGGCACCTGGATCGGCTTCAAACACCTTCTGTACCTGGTGGAGGAAGCAACCGTGCAGTGGTTCCGCGAACGCGGGTACGGGCCGCACCGCCTCTACCACGACCACGCTCTGGGATTGGAGATCGCCGAGGTCTCGGCCCGGTTCATCGCCGCGGTTGACCTCGACGACGAAGTAACCGCCGAGGTCGGCGTGACACGGCCAGGCCGCCTGTCAGTCGTACTGAGCCTCCCGCGGGACAACGCGCGGATCACCGCGCTCAGAGCGAACGCCACTGTGGTGTTGGTGCGGGACGCCGGTGGCCGGACGGGCGCCGCCGGGCTGCCGGACGACCTGGCTCAGTTCGTCACCGACGATGCCGCCCCGGCACCGGGACCACCGCGGCCCGAGGTCGACGCGCCAGACGGCCGAGACGTGCGCGACGTGCTCGCGCCACCGGGTTCCGGGGTCTTCTACTGGCCGTGGACCGCGCGCTACTTCCACTGCCACCTCTACGACCGCCTCCAACACTCCGCGTACATCCGCGGTCTGGAAGAGCTCGTCGACCGGTTCCTCGCCGACCGGGGGCTGCCCATCGGCAGCGTGCTGAGGCTTCGTGACTGGATCCCCGTGGTCTCTTCGGTACGCGTGCGGGTGTTCGAGGTCGCCCGCGTCGATGAACTCATACACACCACGTTCGCCGTCGGTGACATCATCCGCGGCCGCACCTACGAGGGCCGGATGGAGTGCCACGTCCAGCGCCGCGGCAGCCTGGTACGCGTGGCAGCCGCCACGATCACACACGGATACGTGCCCGCCCACGAACGCACGGTCCGTGCGGTCGAGTTCGACGACGAGGTGCAGGCCGCCCTCACCGGAAGGACCACCTGACATGGACGCTCGGCCCCGCCTCTATTTCGCTTTCCGCAGCCCGTACAGCTGGCTGGCCGTCGAGCGGCTCCGGAAAGCGATGCCCAACATGCACGATCGCATCGAGTTCGTCCCCTGCTGGGAACCCGGTCCGCTCCTCCGGAAGGCGTTGGATCGGCGTGGCGCCGGAGTACATTACGCTCCGATGAGCCGGGCCAAGCATCTGTACATCTTGTCCGACGTCAAACGGCTCGCCCATCGCGACGGTTTCCAGGTGAGCTGGCCCGTGGACAAGGATCCGTGGTGGGACTTGCCCCACCTGGCCTGGCTAGCCGCCTCCGATCGGGGCATGGGAGCGCGGCTGTACGAGGCGATCGTCTCGGCGCGGTGGGAACGTGGCCAGAACATCTGTGACCCTGACGTGCTTCAGGCGGTGGGGCTGGACGTGGGCGTCGAGCCCGACTTGCTGACGACGGCGGTCGATGACCCCACCAGCCAGGCCCGCGGCACCAAGTGCCTGGCCGCAGCCTGGGATGACGGCGTGTTCGGGGTTCCCTACTTCCGCGCCGGTCGGCACCGGTTCTGGGGTGTGGATCGACTCGAGGACTTCCTCGACGTCCTCGCCTCCAGCCACGCCGCCACCGACCCGCTGCGAGGGATCCCCGCCGCGGCTCAGTCCGCGCTCAGCGGCTACGGCTCGGAACCCGCAGGGGGCTGCGGATGATGCACCGCACTACACCACACGGCCGCGATGACGGCGTGCCAGAGGCCACAGTTGGCGAGCCTCAACGATACGGAGACGAACTCTTCCATCACGGCCGCGTCAACGAGCACGACCGGCTGCGCAACCTGGCCGCCGCCCTCGACCCCATCAGCCACACCCGGTTGAGCTCGATCGACATCCCGCGTGACGGCCACTATCTGGACCTCGGCGCGGGCACCGGATCACTCGCGGTATGGCTGGCCGAGAACTTCGGCAGCACCTGCACAGTGACCGCCGTGGACCGAGACACCGGTTTCCTCGAGCTGAACAGCCATCCCCGGGTCGCGATCCGCCAGGCCGACGTCACGGAGGAGGCATTCGAACCCGGGACGTTCGACCTGGTCCACGCACGTTTCCTGCTCCTGCACATCAGGGATCGCGATGCTCTCCTCATGCGTATGGCGCACTGGCTCCGCCCCGGCGGCTGGCTGGTGGTGAGCGACGGAGCCAACCTCGGCACCCCGTCGTCACCCGAAGCAAGCTACCGCCGCACACTCGACGCGCTCTTCGCCGGCGTCGCGGCGGCCATCGGTACGGACATCGACTTCGGTCGTCATTATCCCAGACCGCTCGCCGACCTGGGGCTGACACACATCGGAATGGCAGCCGACCTACCCGTCGTCTCCGCCGGATCACCGCTGGCGGCCTTCTGGCGGGACACAATCGGCCACGTGCGACAGCAGCTCCTCGCCACGGGCGCCATCGACGCCGACACGGTCGAGGCCGCCGTCCGATATCTCGAAGAACCGACGACGTGGGATCTGTCACTGGCCGTCATCACCGCATGGGGCAGGCGACCGGAAGTGGACCATGTCGACGCGTCTCGGTGAATGGGACGTCGTGGTCGTCGGAGCGGGACTCGGCGGCCTCACCTGCGCGGCCTACCTCGCCGCTGGCGGCATGAAGGTACTGGTGCTGAAGCAGTCCCAGGTGGTTGGCGGAAACACCCCATGTCTTCCGGCGGTGCCGCAAGTACGAGTTCGACGTAGGCGTCCACTACGTCGGTGACTGTGGCCCCGGAGGGCTCGTCCCCGCTATTCTCGGCGGCTTTGGCCTGGCCGGGCGGGTCACGTTCCGGTCCCTGGATCCCCAGGGCTTCGATCGAGTCGTCGTATCCGACCTCTCGGTTGACGTACCAGCCAGCTGGACAGAATATCGCCGGAGAGTCTCGAAGGCACTCCCGCACGAGACCACCGGGATCGGCCTCGTGACGCGGATCTGCTGGACCGTCGCCGCACAGCAGCGGCCATTCCTGCTCGCCGGTGCCTCGGGAGACGACGCACCTTTGCTCACCGGACCAGCATCACTCAGAACATGGGGAAACAGGACACTCGACGACCTCTTCGTCCACTACGGACTATATCCCCGCGAGCTCGAACCATCCTCGCCGCACAGTCTCCGAACTACGGTCAGTCCCCTCGGCAGGCGGCCGTCGGAACGCACGCGAGGATGATCGACCACTACCTACGCGGCGCCTACTACCCCCGAAGCGGCGGTCAGATGCTGAGCGCGTCCCTGTTGGAGGCGATCAAGTCGCACGGTGGTACGTACCCGCAGCCGCGTCCGGCGAATCCTGGTCGAACGCGGCAAAGCGCACGGGGCAGCCCACCCGACACGGGTAACAACGGCTCGATCACAACCCACCGTCTGTTGAGCGTCATTCAGGATGAGGACGTGTGAGCCGGTCTGCGTCATTCACGGTGAGGATGGTTGATCGGGTGGTTCAGTGTTCGTGTGCGACGACAGTGTGACGACGAACGGGTCGCCGGTCGGCCGAGCTGCGTGTCTGTCTCGTGTGGATGGTGTTGGTCGTCGTCACGGTGACGGTGCTCGGCCCGGCGGCGTTCGTGACGCTCCCTCTTGATCGGCAACGGCCAGGTGCGTCAGGGTGCAACACCAACTGCCCCTCCCGTGGGGGTTGAACGTGGTGGATGCTGCCGGGATGGGACATGATCGAAGTCATCGACCCTGTTGCCGCGCGGCTGGCGTTGTTCGCCGGCAGGCTGGCCTGCCCAGCCTGCGGTGGGACGCTGGGGCCGTGGGGCCGCACTCGTGAGCGTGCGGTGGCCGGCCCGTCCGGCGTGCCCGGCACGACCGTGGTGCGGCTGGATCGAGCACGGTGCCGCTCGTGCCGGGCCACCCATGTCCTGCTACCGGCCACCCTGGTTCGTCGCCGCTCGTACCCGCTGTACGTGATCGGCACCGCCCTGGCCGTCGCCGGCGAAGGCGCCGGATCCCGCACGGTGGCCACCCAGCTCTCGCTACCGGCCGGCACCGTCCGCTCCTGGCTACGCCGAGCCCGCGACAACGCCGAAGCGCTCTACCGGGTCGGCGTGCAGACCGTCGTCGCCCTCGACCCCGACCTGCTGCCGACCACCCCACGCGCCACCATGCTCGGCACCGCCCTGCACACACTCGCCGCAGCCGCCACCGCCATGATCGACCGGTTCGCCCCTGACCGGCCCTCCCACCTGTGGCCGGTGATCAACCTGCTGACCCGCGGCCAACTGCTCGCGTCAGCGTCCTCACCCTGACCCGACCGCGCCCCAAGCCGGACCCCCGCGTTCGCCGTCAACCCGCGCGAGTCACAGACCAGTCGCGGCGCGGCGCATCCGCACCCTGCCGCTCACCCGTCACCATGACCATCACCGCGTCACCATGCGCACGACCGCGTCACCATGAGGACGAACCACAACAAGCGCTGTCCGATTCACCCGATCTTCGTCCTCATCCCGAACAACGCCGTCATCCTCATCGCGAATGACGGGCAACACCGTCAAGACACCTAAACGGGTGAACGGGGTCGATGTGCGTCAGGACAGGTAGTTGTCGATCGCTGTGTCAGTCGTGGTTGCCGGGAAGGCAGCAGCGGCTGGTGATGGGCTGTTCGTTAGCCTCCGGCAATGCCGCGATCGTCGCGTCTTTCGGGTCGCGGACGTCCTTGGACAGGTTTCGATGTCGTCGGCGACGTGGCTGTAGATCTCGACGATGTGTTTGTCGAGTCGGTGGCCCAGGCGTCGGGCTTGGGCGATTTCGGGATGCCGGCGGCGATGAGCCAGGTTTGTGGCTGTGCCCTAGCGCTGGGAGACGCCCGGAACCCGCTCGTGCAGGGCGCCGACCCGCAAGGGACCGCGGCTGAGGATGCCGATGACCAGGACCGACCACTTGTCGCCGATCCGGTCGAGGGTCTCCCGGAACCTTCGGCCGTTGGCCGGCCAGCTCTCGCACGAGCGGCGGCACGGTCAGGATCAGTGGTGTGCTTTGCGCACATCAAAGTGCCTTTTGTGAGGTCATCGCCACATCCCTATCGTGTGGTTACGCACAAATCGTAACTAAGCGAAGGAATGACATGCCCGTCCAGCGTCTCAACCACGCCGTGCTCTACGTCCGCGACGTCGAACGCAGCGTCGCCTTCTACACCGACCTGCTGAACTTCCGCGTCGACCACCGCCTCCACGCCGACGGCGGCAAGGTGCCCGAGGCCGCGTTCCTGCAGGCCGAGGAGTCGACCAACGACCACGATCTGGCCTTCATGCAGATCGAGGGCCCGGCTTCCCCGCAGAGCCAGGGCCGACGTACCGGGCTCGCGCACCTGGCGTGGGAGGTGGACACCCTGGCCGAGCTCCAGCAGATCCGCGGCAAGCTGCTGCAGGCAGGTGAGCTGACCCACGAGATCGACCACGGCACCACCAAGTCGCTGTACGCCAGCGACCCGGACGGCCTGCAGTTCGAAGTGTGCTGGCTGGTGCCGGCCGACAGGATCAACGAGGTGACCCGCGAGGCCTTCGCACCGCTCGACCTGGGCGCGGCCATCACACAGTTCGGCGCCGACCTCCTAGGCGGGACCGGCATCTCCGCTCCGGCCCTCCACTGAACCAGCAATCGCCGTCGTCCCCGGCGGGCGATCATGCCCGGCCCGCCGGGACGGCGCACCTTCGATGAGGTGCTGGCGTAGAACACCAGCGGCGGCGACGATCCCGCCATCGTGGCCAAGGTGATCGTCGCGGCGGTCACCGACCGGAACCCGAAACTGCGGCGCACCGCCGGCTCGATGGCCAGAGGCATCAGCGCGCTTGCACCGCATCGTCCGCAAATTCAACTGGATGCCGAGCTGACGCTCACGTTTCGCGTACCGGAACCGGTGCGGTTGTTGAGGATTGGGGTTTGGCGTCCGGAGGGGTGGTCAGGGCGCGGATGCGAGGGCGAGCACGGGTGGGGCGGTCACGGCCAGGCCGATCGCGATGGGTTTTGCGCCGATCAGGCTGCCCAACGGCAGGACGCCGAAGATGAGCAGGCGGTAGCCGCCGTTGGTGCGGGCCAGCGAGGGAGCGACCGGGGCGTCAGCGGGACAGGCCAGTCAGGCGGCCATCAGTGTGCCGGGTTCGATACTGCGCAATGCCCGCAGTGCGTTGTGCAGCCTGCTCTTCACCGTGCCAGCCGGGACGCCCAGCGCCTTGCCCGCCGAGGCGGCTGTGCGGTCTTCGTAGTAGACCTCGACCAGTGTGTCGCGGTGTGCCGGGGACAGGCTGTCGAGGATCGCGCTGACCACGATCCTCGTCTCCACCTCATCGTTTGCCTGCGGCGCCGCGGCGTACTCCAGGTCTTGTTCCGGCAGCTCGACCTCGGTCGGCCGGGCACGCCTGCTGCGGTGCTGGTCGACCGCGATGTTGTGTGCGACCCGCTTCAACCAGCCGCGCACCGACCCCAGGTTCTCGGTGAGCCGGTCAAGGTTGCGCCACGCTCGTACCCAGGTCTCCTGCACGACGTCCTCCGCCGCGTGGCGGTCGCCGTTGGTCAGGCGCCTCGCGTAGTCGTGCAGGGTGTCACTGTGTGTGCGCATGAGATGCTCGAGTTCAACGTCGGCCATTTCGTCCTCGCTCGTTTCGCTTTGCTTCGATGACACAAGCGTCGCGTTCTCGGGCGGGGAAGTCGCTGGGTCTATCCCTCCTAGTCAGGGAGTTATCCCGCGTTCGCGAGTAGGGATATCCCCATTGACCCAACGGGCGTTTCGGCAGGGAGGCGCGTGGGCGATTGGCTGCACCGGCGGCCCGGTCGATGTTACGGAAGGTGACACCGAACGGCCTGCGTGAAGGTTGATCACGGAGCGAATCGGGATATCCCTACCGTGGACGAGGGCCGGCACCCTTGTCTTGTGGCCACGTTGCCCCAACGCTGGCACGGTGCACCGCATGGTTCGTTGGTTCCGCCGGCCCACCCCACTGCCGGGTTTGCTCCGGCCACCGGACCGTACTGCCGTGCGGCAGCGATATGGCCTCGAACGCACCCTGCACGACGGGGCGGTCGCCGACATCTCCGCGCTGGCGCTGGAGTTGGGCATGATCTCAGCGGACACCGGCGACAGCGGCCTTACGGCGCGGCTCGAGGCCGCGCAGAATCGCGTCACGGACATCCTCGATGACCTACGTCAGGTCGGCTCGTGGATCTACCCGCCAGTGCTGGCGAGCGCCGGTCTCGGGCCCGGCCTGCTGGCCGTCGCGGAGCTGCGGGGGTTGCGGGTGGTGCTCGACCTGCCGCGTGGCGAGCTCTGCGCGGAGGCGCGGTCGCGGGCCGGGCTGCTCGTCGCGGATTACTTCCACACGTTGCGGGCCGGTAGCGTGGTCCACGTGCGGGTGCGGGGACGACGGATCGTTCGAGTGAGCGTCATTGAGCGGCAATCGGGCGGCGCGCCGCGTCGGGCGCACCTGGCGGTGCTGCGATGCGGGTAGCCATCGCCGAGGACGGCGCCCTGTTCCGGGAGGGCCTGGTGCTGCTGCTGGAGGCCGCGGGACACGAGGTCGCGGGCTGCTTCGCCGACGGCGACGCGTTGGTCGCCGCGGTCGCCACCGATCCGGTCGACGTCGCGATCCTGGACATCCGGATGCCACCCGGCCCGGAAGGCGGGCTCACCACGGCAGAACGCGTGCGCGCGCTGCGCCCGGACGTCGGCCTGCTGCTGCTGTCGCACTACGCGGAGACGCACTACCTGATGCGAGTGCTGGAGATCGGCGCGGAGCGGATCGGGTACCGGCTCAAGGAACGCGTCGCGGGCGTGCAGGTCCTCGGCGACACGCTGGACCGGATCACCGCGGGGGAGATCGTCATCGAACCGGTGCTGGCCCGGCGGCTGGTGCAGGGCGGCGGCCAGACCGACGGCCCGCTGTCCACGCTGAGCGAGCGCGAGCTGGACGTGTTGCGGCTGATGGCAGAGGGCCGCGCCAACAACGCGATCGCGGGCGAGCTGTTCATCTCCGCCAAGACGGTGGAGAAGAACATCGCCGCGATCTTCACCAAGCTCGGCCTGCCGGGCGACGCCACCGTGCACCACCGTCGCGTGCTCGCCGTGCTGGCGTACCTGCAGACGCGGCGGATCGACGGGTCGGCGGGGTGACCGGCGGGGCGCTGCGCAGGCTCCGCGCCGGCGGCCGGCCCCCGTACGAGGTGGCCGCCGCGACTCCGCTGGACGAGTTGACCGCCGCGCTCCTCCGCAACCTCGCGGAGTCCGTCGGCGGCAAGGTCGCCTACGCGGTGCCTGCCGACCGGACCCATGTCGTCGTCGAGTCGTGGCCGCCCGGCCTGACCGGCGTCGCGGACGCGGTCGGCACCGAAGGGGTCGGGTCGACGACCGGTTCGGTGTTCGTCCTCCCGCCGAGCCGGTGGGACGACGGGGCCCGCGCGCTCCTCCGTGACACCGCGGCCTGGCTGAGCGTCGCCGTCCGGCTGGCCCGACTGCGGGCCGAACACGACGCGGCGGACCTGCGTGCGCGCCGGCTGCGCGCGGAGCTGAACACCGCCCGTACCCGGCTCGCCAGGGTCCGGGAACTCGAGCGGCACCGCCTGGTCCGGGCGATTACCGCGACGACACTGCGCGACCTCGACGCGGTACGGAAGTCCCTGCACGCGGTCGCCCAGGGGGGCACCGGGCTCGACGCGGCGCAGGAGGCATTGGACGAGTTGATCGACGACTTCCGGGTCGTGGTGCGTGGGGTGTTCCCGACGATGCTGCCCGACCGCGGTCCGCGTGAGGCGCTGGCGGAGCTGGCCGCGACACTGCCACGCCCGGTGACCTTCGCGGGCGACCTCGGCAGGCGTGCGGGCTGGCAGCTGGAGTCCGGCTTCTACCACGCGGTCGCGGCCGTGTTGAACCTGTTGGCGGACAAGGAATCCCCGGACCCGGTGACGGTCACCTTCGGTCGCGACGACGCGTTGCGGGCCAGGATCGGCGCGCCGGGCGCACCGGCGCAGGCCGAGCTGCGCGCCGCGCTGGGGCAGGACATCGAGCGGATCGCGGTGCTCGGCGGCGAGCTGGTCTGCGGGGTCGTCGACGGTGCCGCGGTGGTCACCGTGCGGCTCGCGGAGCGGATCGAACCGGACCCGTCGCCCACGGTCGACGCGGTCGCCAGGGAGCGCAGCGCCGTCTACCGGAAAGTGCGCGACCTGACACGGCAGGGACAGGAGTACGCGGCCGAACTGCCGGAGCGCGCGGACTGGGACGCGACCGCGGAACGGCTGGCGATGGCGCCCCGGCTCGCCGTGGTCGGGGCCACCACCGCAGTGTCGGCCGATGGCGTCGCGGTGCTCGTCGTGGACGCGCGGGCGGACCGGGCGCTGGCCGAGGAGTTCCTCGCCGCCGAGGGCCCGCGCGGCCGCGTCGACGCCGTGCTGTGCCACACCGAACCGACGCCGGAGTTCCGGAACATGGTGCGGGGCGGGCGGATCGTGCTGGTCGAGGACGGCA
The DNA here is from genome assembly GCA_963826035.1 of uncultured Actinomycetota bacterium. Lineage (GTDB taxonomy): Bacteria > Actinomycetota > Actinomycetes > Mycobacteriales > Pseudonocardiaceae > Actinophytocola. The sequence goes on from CAWGVZ010000001.1 coordinate 72,784, forward strand.
CGGTCGAGGTGGTGGCCGCATCGCTCGCCGCACGTGGTCCGGTCATCGCGGCGCGCCGGGCCGTGGCGGCGATGACCGAACTGGTTCGCCGGCTGCCCGACGATCACCGGCTGCGCTGGGCGGTCGAACGCGTGGGCGTGGACGCGCACGAGTTCGCCGAACTGGACCTGCTCGACGATCTGGAGCGGGGCCGGGTGCTGCGCGGGGTCGCCGCCGCGGCGGGCCTGCTGCTCGGCGCCGACGGCGTCGACCCGCGCAGCAGGCTTGGTCTGCCCGCCGCCGCCACCGACGCGGCGGTGACGGCCGCGGCGGGGGAGGCGGTGGTCCGCTGGCGTGCGCACGCGGGCCATCCGGCGACCGGCGGCCGCGACCGTGCCGCGTGCGAGGTCCTTGTGCGTACGGCAGAAGGTCTGCTGGCGGTCACCTGAAGGACGGGTCGTGGCTGGTCATTCGTTACGTCGGCGGCGTCCGGCCGCGGCGGCCACCGCTGGTCCGGCGACGAGCAGGGCCACCGCGGCGACACCGCCCGCGAACCACAGTGCTCGGTTGGCCGGCGCCCTGTCCGGCTTCTCGAACACCGGAACCGCCAGATGTTCGGTGTCGGGCGGCGTCGGCGGATCGGTGTTCAGAACCGTGGTGACGGCCGCGAACGGGTCGACCACGCCGTATCCGAGGAGCTTGTCCGGGAGTGGCCCCGCCGGCTGGTCCGCGGTCGCGCACAGGCGAGCCGCGACCTCCGGTGCGGTCAGCGATGGACGGTAGGCGCGGACGAGCGCGGCGACGCCTGCCACGTACGCCACGGCCAGTTCGCCACCCGACCCGGTGCGCTGGCCCGCCCCTTCCGGCGCGATGCTGATCAGTTCCTGGCCCGGCGCCGCCACTAGTGGGTCGGTCCCGTACGTCGGGTCGGTGGCCGGACCGTCCGGTCCTACCGGCGCGACCGCGAGGACCCCGGGCAGCCGCGCGGGGAAGGCCAGCTGACCTTTCTTCGGTACCCAGGCCGAGGCCACCACCAGTACGTCGTGCTCGGCCGCATAGGCCACCGCCGCCCCCAGTTCCGGCACGCTCAGCGTGGCCACCAGCCCCACCGCCACCACCCGGGCGCCTCCGTCGACCGCGGCCCGGATGCCCGCCGCGATGTCGCGCGCGTAGGCGGCGTGATCGAGGATCTTGGTCGGATCGTCGGTCACCCGCACCGGAAACAGCCGCACTCCGGGTGCCACCCCGGCGAGCGGACTGGCGCCGGGGCGGGCCGCGATCAGCCCCGCGATGAACGTGCCGCGCCCGTAGCAGTCGTCGTCGCCGCGGCCACCGGCCAGGTTGGTGCCGGGCAGGACCGCGCCGGCCAGTGTCGGCGCCGCGGCGCCGACTCCGGTGTCGACCACGCCGACGACGATGTCCGATCCCGTCGTCAGCGGCCACACCCGGTCCGCTTCCATCCGTTGCTGCGCCCACGACTCCTGGTCGACGACCTGCGTCGCCGGGGGCGTGCACTGCCCGACCGGCTGGTCGGGCGGCTGCGCGGCGGCGGGCACCGGTGCGCAGGCGAGCACCGCACGGCGGCATGGCAAGGGCGATCGGGCTGACACGGCGCGGCCTCACGATGTCTCCTCCGTCCAGCCGACCTGCAGGCCGGTCGCGTCGCGGCGGGTGACGAGCTGGGCGCGGCCGGGTGGCAGCTGCCTGCCGCGTACGCCGTTGAGCAGTGGCATCTCGGTGGGAGGCATGGAAAACGCCAGCTCCGGGGTGTTGGACTCCTGCAGACGGCGGATCACCGGCTCCATGCCGCTTCGGCTCGATCCGGCGGCCGCGCGGGCGAGCACCACGTGCAGGCCGATGTCACCGGCCTGCGGTAGGTATTCGACGAGCGGCTCGAGCGGCCCGCCGACCGGGGTGGACAGCAGGTCGTAGTCGTCGACCAGGACGAAGATCTCCGGGCCGTGCCACCAGTCCCGCTTGCGCAGCTGGCTCGGGGAGATGTCGGCGCCGGGCACCCGCTCCATCAGCGTTCCGGTCAGCGTTCTGACGAGCTCGGTCGCGGCGGGCGCGGACACCGCGACGCCGTTGCGGTAGGCGTCCGGTACGGACTCGAGCAGTGTCCGGCGCGGGTCGATGACCAGGATCTGCGCCTCGTCCGGTGCGTACGCCGCGGTGATCGCGCGGATGATGAGGCGCAGCGCGGCGGTCTTGCCGCTGCCGGTGTCGCCGACCACCGTGAGGTGCGGGCGCTCGGCGAAGTCGTGCCACACGGGCTGCAGGTCGAGCTCGCCGGCGCCGAGCGCGACTCGGGGACCCGGTTGCGGTGCGGGCAGTTCCGCGGCGGACAGGATCGCGGGCAGCATCCGCACCGCGGGGGCGGCCGGCCCCGGCCACGTCTCCTGGACCGCCAGCACCAGCTCCCTGGTCGCGTCGGCGAGGCCGACGGTGTCGGCGACACCGTCGATCCGTGGCACGCCGGCGAGGAAATGCGACTGCTCGGGTGTCAGGCCGCGGCCGGGCAGCTGGGGTACCTCCGCCGCCTTGCGCATGTTGATCATCGAGTCGATCGAGTCGCCTAGCCGCAGCTCCAGTCGGGTACCGAGCTGGTCGCGCAGCTGGCTGTGGACATCGGACCACCGGTTGGTGGTGAGGATGAGATGGACCCCGTAGGACAGGCTGCGCTGGGCGAGCTCGCGGATCGCGAGGTCGTGCTGGTCGAACTCGGTCCGCAGCGAACCCCAGCCGTCCACGACGAGGAACACGTCGCCGTGCGGGTCGTCGGCGAACTCGCCGGCCGCGCGGCGCTCCCGGTACGCCGCCATGTTCTCCACGCCATGCTCGGAGAAGAGGCGCTCGCGCTGTGCCAGCAGGGTCTGCACCTCGGCCACGGTGCGCCCCACCCGCTCCGGGTGCATTCGCCCGGCGACCCCGCCGACGTGCGGCAGCCCCTGCAGCGCCGCGAGGGTGCCGCCGCCGAAGTCCAGGCAGTAGAACTGCACCTCGGCCGGTGTGTGGGTGAGCGCGAGCGCGGTGACCAGCGTGCGCAGCAGGTTGCTCTTACCCGACTGCGGGGCACCCGCGATGGCGACGTGTCCGCCTGCCCCCGACAGGTCCACCAGGAACAGCTCGCGGAGCTGCTCGTACGGCTTGTCCACCACACCGACCGGAGCGACCAGCCGGCCGCGGTCTCGCCAGCCCACCGCGGTCAATCCCAGCGACGGGTCCGGCAGGACCGGGGGCATCAACTGGTCCAGCGATGGCGGTTTGGCCAGCGGCGGCAGCCACACCTGGTGCGCCGGTGGCCCGTGCCCGACCATGTGGTCCACCGCCACGTCGAACACCGACCTGCCGGTCTCCTCGGTCGTGACGACCGGCGCGGGCCGGGGGGCGGCCGGCGCGGCGATCCGGGCGACGCCGAACGGCACGACCTGCCTGCGGACCTCCTCCTGGCGCTGCTCGCGGGTGCGCTGGCGGTGCGGACCGGAGACGTAGGCCGCCTTGAAGCGGATGAGGGTCGACACGTCGCTACGCAGGTAGCCGTTGCCCGGCGCGCTCGGCAGCTGGTAGGCGTCCGGCACGCCGATCACCGAGCGGCTTTCCATGGCGGAGAAGGTGCGGAGGCTGATCCGGTAGGACAGATGGCTCTCCAGCTTGTGCATCCGCCCGTCGTCCACGCGCTGGCTGGCCAGCAGCAGGTGCACGCCGAGCGAGCGGCCCAGCCTGCCGATCATCACGAACAGCTCGGCGAAGTCGGGATGGGATGCCAGGAGCTCGCTGAATTCGTCGACGACCACGAACAGCGTGGGCAGTGGGTCCAGGCTGGCGCCGGAGAGCCGCGATTTCTCGTAGTCCAGCACCGAGCTGTAGTTGCCCGCGGCGCGCAGCAGTTCCTGCCGGCGGGTCAGCTCGCCGTGCAGCGCGTCCTGCATGCGGGTGACCAGCGTGGCCTCGTCCGCGAGGTTCGTGATCACCGCCGACGTGTGCGGCAGGCGGTCCAGGCCGAGGAAGGTGGCGCCACCCTTGAAGTCGACCAGGACGAAGTTCAGGATCTCCGAGGAATGGGTCATGGCCAGGCCGAGCACGAGGGTGCGCAGCAGCTCGCTCTTGCCGGAGCCGGTGGCGCCGATCAGCAACCCGTGCGGACCCATGCCGCCCTGCGCCGACTCCTTGATGTCGAGCTCGATGGGCGAGCCGTCCTCGGCGATCCCCACCGGGATGCGGAACCGTTCCCGGGTCAGCCCGGTGCGCGCCAGCGACGCCGGGTGCCAGGTGTCGAGGTCGGTGACGCCGAGCAGGCGCGGCAGGTCGAAGTCGGCGAGCATCGGCTCGGCGATGTCGGTGGTGCCGCCGAGCCGGTAGGGGGAGATGACGCACGCCAGGGCGGTGGTGCGGGGGAGGCTGAGGAGGTCGGGGGTGCAGAGTTCGGTGCGGATCTCCTGCCCGGTGCGGTCGGTGCGCACCATCTCGACCCGTTCGGTGGAGACGGCCAGGCGGAGCGCGGCCTTGCCCGCGACACCTTCGAGCGCCTCGGACACATCAAGCACGATCGAGTTGTGGTACCCGGTGCCGGCCAGGCGTGACTCCGCGGGCACGGCGACCCCGTCCAGCACGATCACGACGTAGGGTTCCTCCCGGCTCGGTGCGGTGGCGGCCTCGAACCGGCCCCGCTCGCCGAGTTCGGCATCGAGCAGCTCGGTCAACGCGTCCACGCCGTCGGCGAGCTGCCGCACCTGCCCGGCCCCGTCCTGCTCGACCGGATGCTGGGCATGCGGCAGCCACTTCACCCAGTCCCAGAGGTGGACGCGTCCGGGTTCGGCGCACACGACGATCCGCAGGTCCTCCGGTGAGTGGAACGTGACCAGCTGGGCCAGCAGCGCCCGAACCACGCCGCGGATCGCGTCCTCGTCGCCGGTGAACCGCACCTTGGCGAACCCGCGCAGGAACAGCGCCGTCGGCAGGTTGGCCACCGTCTTGTACGCGTTGATGAACCGGCGCAACGCGCGCGCCGCCAGCGGCTCGAGGTCCGCGATCGGCTTGCTGGACGGCGGTGTCATCGTGAGCGCGAGTTGCTGGCGGCCGGTGCCGAGCCGAACCTCGGCGAAGTCGGCGTGCGCCGCGCGGCGCTCCCACAGGCGCCCGGTCATCGCGACCGACCACAGCCCAGTCGGGTCCGGATGGCGCCAGGCCAGGTCCTCGCGCTGCTGCGTCGCGGCCGCGCGGACCTGCGTACGGACCTGTCCGAGGTAGCGCAGGTAGTCCCGCCGTTCGCCGCGCAGGCGCTGGCGGCGTTCGGCGCCGCCACGTGCCATCTGCGAGAAGAACATCAGGATCGCCATCGCGAGCATCAGCCCGAACATGCCGAGACCGAGCAACGGGTTGGTCCGGCCCATGTATACGAGCATGAACACGCCGCTGCCGAGCATCATCGGCAGCATCATGAGCGAGCTGAGGATGTCCCGGCCGGAGGCTTCCGGCAGCGACGGCGGCTCCTGAAGGGACAGTTCGCCGCTCGGCATCCCCGGCGGCTTCTCCCTGCCTGGCCGGCGGAACAGCGTTGTGGTCATCGCGGTCGGCTCCTCGTCTGTCACGCCCGTCTCAGAGGCCACGCAACTGGCCCGGTGACTACACGGGAGGCGAGGGGTCGCGCGTTCATCGCCCGTCTCGGGGCACTCGGACCTGTGCCGATGAACCTCAGGCGGCCCGGTCGCCGTGCAACGGGCATGGCAGCGACGAACTCGGCTCCCGCACCGGCGGCGGCGACAGGTGGCTCCAGCGAGATGTGCAGGCTGACCATCTGCGGGCCCGCGTCTCGGGTGGAACTCGCCGTGCCTGCCCACGTGCCGATCACCGACCTGATGCCGACCGTGCTCGGCTATCTCGATCCCACCCTGGCCACCGGCGGCCTCGCACACGACGGCTGGGTGCTGCAACGCCTCGGCGATCCCCCGCTCGACGAGGACCAGGGCACCGCGGCCGCCGGACTCTACGACGGCGACGTACTCCATCTGCGGCCCCGCGACGACCAGCTGCCGGTGGCCGACTTCGACGACCTCGTCGACGGTGTCCACACGGGACTGTCCACTCGCACCGACCGGTGGCGGCCCGCGCTCACCCGCCAAGCCTGCCTGACGGTCGCGGCACTGTGCGGGCTGTTGGCACTGCTCATCACCACGTTCGGCGGGACCGGCGCGTCCATCGCGACGGGCGCGGGTGCCGTCGCCCTGATTCTGCTGGGCGCGGCGGTCGCGCTGGTGCGGCTCGTGGACGCCAACAGCAGGAAGGCCGCGGTGACGCTCGCAGGTGTCGGGGTCGTCGCGGCGGGGGTGGCGGGGCTCGCGATGCCGGGCGGCGACGCCGCGCCGACCTGGCTCGGCGCGCCGAACGTCCTCGTGGCGGGGACGTCCGCCGCAATGGCCGCGGTCATTGCCTATCTGGCGCTGGCGGTGGCCAAGCCCGGGTTCCTCGCGGTGGCCTGCGGTGGAGTGCTCACCGCGCTCGGCGGTGCTCTGTCGGTGTTCACGGGGCTGGGCGGCGCGGCCACGGCGTCCATCGTGGTGACCGTGGTCGTGGTGCTGACCAGGGCCGCGCCGCAGTTCGCCGCGTGGCTGGGCGGGTTGGCGGCCGAACCGGTACCCATCACGTCGGAGGAGTTCCAGCAGGGGCTCGATCCGTTGCCCAGCAAGGACGTGCTCGACCGCGCGGCGCTGGCCGACGTCCATCTCACCGCCCTGCTCGTGATGCTCGGCACCCTGTGTACCGGTGCGCTGCTCGTCATCGTGACGGAGCCACGGTGGGACACGGTCACGCTCACCTGCCTCCTCGCCGTGCTCCTGCTCATGCAGGCCCGCGAGCTGGTGGCCATCTGGCATCGCCTCGCCACTCTGGTGCCGGCCACCGCGGCGCTGGCCGTGCTCCTGCTCGGGTGGGCCGCCGGACTTCCGCTGCTCGGCCAGTCCGCTGTCCTCCTCGGGCTGTTGGGTCTGGCCGGGTTGGCGGTGGCGGGCGCCCAGGTGCTGCCGGGCCACCGGCTCGTGCCGCGGTGGGGCCGGTGGGGTGACCTCCTCCACTGGCTGTGCGCGCTCGCGACGGTGTCGATCGTGCTGTCGGTGACCGGTTTCTACGGGTGGGCGGGTTCGTGGTTCTGAGAGGCCGCGCAACTAGGGCGGTGGATGCCCGTCGTGATCGAGGTGGTTCCTGGCGGTGCCGCCAGGGGCCGCCTCGGCACGGCGGGCGCCGCCAGCCCTAGTTGCGCGGCCTCTGAACCTTCGCGGGGCCCGATCACGTGCACAGGACAGGAAGGGAGAACGGCGATGTATGGCAGACGAGATCAGGTCGATGCCCACTCGTTCCTGGTCGGCAGGCTCGTAGCCGCGGTGCTGCGCGTCGAACCCGACGCGCCGGAGCGCCCCCTGCGCCGCACGTCGGCCGGTCTGCTGGGTGGCGTGGGGATCGCCTTGCTGGTTGTCGCGGTGATCGTGGTGATCGACCTGTTCACCGACATCGGCGGGGACACCTGGCGCGAGCCGGGCACCCTGGTGGTGGACGAGAACTCCGGGAACCGCTACCTCATGGTCGACGGCCTGCTGCGGCCGGTGCTCAACTACTCCTCCGCGCGCCTGCTGGCCGGCGGCGACCCGCCGGTCGCCACGGTTGACGCGGCCGACCTCGCGGATGTCCCCAAGGGTTCTCCGATCGGGATTCTGGGCGCCCCGGACTCGCTGCCGTCCCCGTCCGACTCTCCGCAGTCGTGGACGGTGTGCGCCGGGCTCGAGGAGGACTCGGACCAGACCGAGGTGGCCGTCACGGTCGGCGACCTGCCGGGCGTGCGGGTCGCGGAACCCGAGGAGGCGTTGCTGGTCCGCGCGGGTGACGAGTTGTACCTGGCCTGGCGCGGCAGCCGGTTGCGGATCACGGAAGGCTGGGTGCCGCTCGCTCTCGGGCTGGATCCCGCCACCGCGGTGCCGGTCGACTCGGCGTGGCTGAACACCCTGCCCGCCGGCCTCGATCTCGGGGCGCCGCCGCTGGAGCGCGGCGGCGAGGGACCGGTCGTCGACGGGGACAGGACCACGGTCGGTCAGCTGGTCGTGGTGCCCGAGGCGGTGCGGGACGGGATGTTCGCCGTGGCGCCCGACGGGCTGATCCCGGTGAGCGAGACCGTGGCCACGCTGCTCAGGACCGATCCGGACGTGGCGCAGCCAGAGACACTGCGCATCACCCCGTCTGAGCTGGCCAGGCAGCACGTGCTGCCCGCGCCGGTGTGGCAGGCGGAACTTCCGCCGCGACCGCCCACGCCGCTGGACACCGAGTCCGAAGCCGCCTGCGTGCGGTGGGACGGCGACGAGGCGGTGCTGGCGTCGGCGCCACCCCCGACGGGCCCCGGCCAGAGCGGTGACCAGGCCGCGTTCACTCGGGACGGCCGGGTCGCCGACCGGATCGAAGTCGTTCCAGGGTCCGGTTTCCTGGCTCGCACTCGGCCCGCGCCAGGGGTACCCGGCGCGGGGATCTACCTCATCACCGAGGCGGGGGCGAAGTTCCCGGTGGCGAGCACGGAGGCCGCAGAAGCCCTCGGGTTGCCGGTCGAGACGGCCAAGCTCGTGCCTGCCGAGTTGCTGGCACTGCTGCCGACCGGGCCGGCGCTCGATGTCATTGATTAGCAAGAAACGAGAGGAGACATTCAATGAGTGATCTGTCCAAGCTCTACGGATACAACGACCAGACAATGACGATGATCATCACGTCGGTCGGCGAGGCGCTCGGCAGTATGCGCAAGGTGAACAACCAGGTGATGTATATCTCCGGCCTCCTGCCGACGGTGAACAACTCCACTTCCGGACAGGTGCTGGCGCGCCGGATCAGCAACTGGAATGAGGACTACCGCAATATCGAAAATGCGTTGAACTCGCTTGCGGAGCGCGCCACGGGCGTCCGGAAGAGCAACAACGACAAGAGCGTCGAGGCCACGCAGGCGAGCTCGTCCAACCAATAAGGAAAGGGTACGCAGATGACCGCGTTCGACATCGACCACAACGGATATCTCGAAGTCAACGACCAGCTCTACCAGGCCGTCGGCCAGCTCGGGCAGATCCTCGAGAGTCTCAATCTGTCGCTGGCGCAGATTCCCGAGGCGATGAAGGGCAATGCCGAGGAGATCTGGGTGGAGGAACAGCGGGCCTGGACCAGCGCCTACAAGGAGATGACGCTAAAGCTCAACGCGGACAGTCTCGCGTCGATCAACACCCACGAGATCTTCAAGGACGGCGACCAGCACGCCACCAGGATCATGCTCCAGCAGTAAGTCCATAGAAGACCGGGGCGGCCCGAGATCGACCGGTCTCGGGCGGCACCGGGCCCGTTTCCGGTGCCGGCGAAGGAGGTTGACAATGACCGAGGATGACTCGTTGCCGCTGCTGCCAATCAAGAAGTCGACACAGCTGTCGACGGACAGTGTCCCCGCGGGGCGCCCGGCACCAGGAGTGCCGGGAGTGCCGGGCGACGGTGCCGATGGTGTCGATGGTGTCGACGGCGAGGACATCGGCACGCTGCTGGGAGTCCGGCACCAGGCCCCGTCGATGGACGGGCCGGACGGGGACCTACTGGTGGGGTTGCGGCACGCCGGCTTTGACGCGCCGCTCAGCACGGATCGGCAGGAGCTGACTCCCGCCGTTCCGGTACAGCCGTTCGCGGGGGACCAACCCGGCGGCCAACTCAATACCGACTCGACCGTCGTCGTGTTCGAGGACGGTTCGATTCCCGCGGGCCCCGTCGAGGTGACCGTGACGGTCACGAAGGGGCCGAGCCCGGAGCAGGCGGACCAGCTCGCGGAGCCCTCTCATGCGCTGCAACCGCACGAGGTCCGGCTCGGCAGGCTGTCCGAGCCGAAGGCGGGCCGTGCCACCGGGGACGACAAGAACCCGGCGGCAGGGGAGAAGCCAGAGAAAGACAGCTCGTGCGGGTGCGACTGTGACTGTGACTGCGGCGACGACTCGCCCAAGCACGACCCGGCGTCCGATGGAGACCAGCCGATGCCGGGTGCTCCGCGGCCTGACGGCACCGGTCCGGAAGCGTCGTCAGGCAACCACCCCGCTGGGGAGCAGCGCCCGCTGCCTGCGTCGCCGGAGCATCTGATCAAGCCGGTGGTCAAACCGGCGCCGCAGCCGGTGTCGCAGACGGCGCCGCAGACCGCGCCGCAGACGGCGCCGCAGACGGTGGCGCTGGCGCCAGGGCCGGATGATCAACAGTCCCCGTCGCCGACCAGGCCGGCGCCGCAGCCGGTGCCGCAGCCGGAGCCGCAGAAGACCCCGCTGGCGCCAGCGCCGGATGACCGGAATCCCGGGCAGGACTACAACGCTGGGAACCAGACCCCGCCGCCCGCAACGTCCCCGTCCCCGCCGCCGCCCGGTGACGAGGGCAAGGGCGGCAAACCGGATCAGGGTGGCGACCAGGCCGGGGCGATGCCGACGTTGACGGCCACCGCGGGCGGCACGCTGAGGTTCGACGAAGACACGTGCCGGCGTCTCATCGGCGTGATGGACGGCATGGAACTGAGCCTGACCCAGGACGCCGTCCGGACCGACAACATGATCCTCAACGAGTCCTGGACCGTGATGCCGGCCAACGAAGCATGGCTGCCCGCCAACGATGTGGCCGGGTGGACCTCGAACCTCGCGACCTCGGTCGTCGATCGCAACGAGAACCTGCGGATGGCGATGTCCACGTTCACCACGAGCCTGACAGCGGCGACCGAGCTGTTCACGGACACCGCCGACAAGGCGGTCGACCTGACGACGGTTTCCTTCACCACCTTTGTCACCCAGTATCCGGATCTCAACACCGGCGGCGGGCAGATCGACGGACCGCCGAGCGGCCTGTGACAGCGGCCGGCGGGCCGCGCGGAAGGAACATCAATGTCTGAGGAGCTTGCTGCGCCGAGTCTGCCCACGGGGTCTGACTTCTCCCGCGCGACGTTCGAGCAGGCGGTCTTCGCGGTGACCGGGATGGGCCTTGACATACACGCCGTGGTGGACCGTGGGGAAAGCATCGACAACGGATGGTTCAAGATGGCGGGTGCCGGCAAGGAGTCCGAAAATCCTGAGGCCGCGACGGCGACCGCAGGAAATTATTTCGCTTACGCGGAATGGCACTACGGCGTCAACTACAACACGCAGCTGTTCACCGACTGGGACACCGTCGTCGCGGACATGAACAGTCTCATACCGCCGCTCTCCACCGGGCGACTGGGACTGATGGACGTCCAGCAACTGCGTAACGCCAAGGCCCTGGTCGACAAGTATGTGACCTGGCTCGACACCAACCGGGCCGTCGCCCAGAACTGGGTGGCGAGTCTGGACAGCGAGGACTCGGCGTTCCGCGGCACGGCGGCCTATGCCGTTCAGGCGAACCTGAAGCGGATCGTGTTCATGCTGAACGACCTGGAGACCCAGCTCCAGCGGCAGCGAAACCCAACCCCCTCCCACGCCCTCGGTCAGATGGCGGACGCGCTCGGCGAGTTCGGCTGGGCGATGGCGTGGGCATGGCAGTTGTACAACCTGTCCACGGCCGGCGACGCATTGCGCACCGCGACCAAGTTCGTGACCGACAGCATTCACGAGTACATCTGGGGAATGGGTCTCGTCAAGGGGACGCCGAACTACAACCTCGACGATATAGCCACCGGCGAAGAAGGCAAGAAATTCGTCGCCGAGTCTCTTGACAACTTCAGCTCGGCAACAACTGAGGGGCCCTTGTATACCCAAAAAGATGTGGGCGACATCGTCACAATGGAAGAAGCTTTCGAAGTTATTGACAACCCGCGCGGGACCGCCGGCACCTACCCGATCAATGTGGTGCAGCCGCCGGACGGGATGTCGCACATCTCCGGAGATCTGCGGAGCAAGGACACCTGGAACAGCATCAACAAGGCGGTCAGCGACTACGTGCGCGGCAGACTGGCCCCGCTCGACCAGTACGCCCAGCAGGCGATCAGCCATCTGTCGACCGTGTACGGGAATGCCCAGGAGCCGCTCGCGCCGGTGCTCACCAACAATCCGCCGAACCTGGGCACCGCGCCCGGTGGGCCGGGCGGACCGCCACCAGACGGTGGTGTCGGCGACTTCGACCTGCCGCCGTCGGGCGGTAACGGTGACGATGGACTGGGTGGCCTGAAGGACTTCCTGCCGCCGCCGGATGGTGGTTTGAAGGACTTCTCGCCGCCGCCGGATGGTTTCGGTGGTTTGAATGACTTCCCGTCACCGGATGGTTTGGGTGGGCCGGATGGTCCGGGGGGGCTGGAGGACTTCTCGCCGTCGCCGGATGGTTTGGGTGGCCTGAATGACTTCCCGCCGCCGCCCGGCAATGGCGAGAACGATCCGTTCGGGAACCCGACTCCGTTCGTCCCGACACCGTTCGGCCCGCCGGGTTCGGACAGAAACCCGGACGGCCGCTCGAACACCGACCGGCTGCCGAACTTCGATCAGCCGTTCCCCGACCTGGATGGACCGCCGTTCGACCGGGATGACCAGGGCGACGGGTGGTCGCCACCCGGCCCCGACGACATCAAGCTTCCCCCGCTGTCGCCGGACACGCCGACCGTGCCGGACCTGACGGACCCCGGCGGTACCGCGAACGTCAATCCGCCTCCGAGCCCCGGTGGGGCCGAACTGCCAGGCGGCTCGGCCGGTGGCGCGGACCTGCCAGGCGGTGGGCCTGACGGTGCGCTGTCGCCGGAGGGGACCGGGTTCGGTGGGGCCGGTGAGGGCTGGGCGGACTGGTCCGGGGACCTGGGCGTCGACAACAACGGCGAGCAGAACGGCCCGACCGCCACGAACCAGGGCGGCATGATGCCACCCATGATGCCGCCCATGGGTGGCATGGGTGGCATGGGTGGTTCGGGCACGGGGCGGAACGAGCGGGAGCGCGAGACCTGGCTGTCCGAGGACGAGAAGGTCTGGGGCGCGGGCAGTGTCGTGGGGCGCGGTGTCGTCGGCCGGCCGGCCGACGGCGAACGGGTCGTCGACGAGCCACTGGCGCCGACCCACGTGCGCGCCGCCGCACACCACGGGCGGGTGCGGGACAAGAAGCGGCACCCGGTCGAGTCCGCCGAGTCCGCCGAGTCCACCGAGTCCACCGAGTCCGCGGAATCCCCGGGAGGCAGCGGGGCCGAGGCGGTCAGCAAGTCCGCGGGGCCGTCGGCGTCCGCGTGATCAGGATCGAACGAGAGAGGTGATCGTGTTGTCGTCGTCCTTGCACAACGATTTGGCGCGGATGTCCGCGGACTTCCACAAGCGGCGGGAAGAGCTCGCCGAGGCGGTGAAGGAGATGCGGGCGGTCACGGCGAGTGTGACGACCGACCGGATGCTCAAGGTCACCGTGGACGCGCGGGGCCGCCTGACCGAGGTGGTGTTGCGCGGAAATCGATGGCGGGAACTGTCGCCGAAGGAGCTTGGCGCGACGTTCCTCGACGCGGTGACGAAGGCCCAGGACAAGGCGATGGCGAGTGTCACCAGCGTGGTGGCGCCGGTGGTGCCGGAAGGTGTGGACCTGGCGGCGTTGATCGGTGGCGCGCCGGTTGCCGACGGTGTGGAGGGACGGGGAGATGTCTGACCGGACCGCTGCTGATCCGAACGAGCTGGCGCGCCTCGGCGGAGATTTCAACCGGGTCGCGGGGGAGATCGCGGGTATCAAGCGTGATCTCGAAGCAGCTGTGTCCGAATATGGGCAAACGGGTACCGGGGAGATGGCTCAGGCGCTGACCGAGAACTATCGACCGGGTGAAGAGGTAGCGCTGGAGTTCCTGGATCTGTTCAACCAGTTGTTCGTGGAGAAAGGTAATCGGCTGCTGGAAACTGGGCGGGTGTTCACTGATGTGGACAACTCGGCGACGGACCGTGTTTCCCGGCCGGACAGTGCCGAGGAATAGACAGTAAGTGGTCAGAATCGGAAGTCCTTCTGGGGCGGTCTGCGCTGGCCGGCAGGTACCGGCGGGCGATGTCGCGAAGGGCGCTTTCGGGACGGTGGTCATGCCCCGAAGGACCCCTTGGGGGCGTTGAACGTCTCGAAGGACCCCTTCGAGACATCGGCCATGACTTCCAATTTCGACCAGTAAGGAACCATGTCGTGACGATCGTGTCCTATGATCCGTTTCTGAAATGGCTTGCCCTGTTTGCGACAGGTGAGGAACTGCCGGATCTGGACGAGACGAAGATGCGGGCGCTGGCTGATGTCTATGACGTGTGTGCGGAAGGGTTGGAGCAGGTAGGGCCGATTATCGTCCGGATGGTGGCGTCGGCACGGGCGAATTTCCAGGGCACGGCGGCGGACGCGTTCATCGAGGTCATCGCACCGTATGTGGAGGGTGCGAACGCCTATATCGAGGGGGCCGCCGAGCATTTTCGCCAGATGGCTCAGGTGTTGCGCCAGTTGGCGTTGGACGTCGAGTACATGATGCTCGTGATACTCGAGGAATTGTCCATGCTTGCGGCGGAATTCACCTTCGCCTCCGTGGTGGGGTACTACTTGCCGGAGGTGTGGGCCTGGTTCAAGGGACAGGCGGCCATCCGAGGTACGATGATCAACATAGCGAAGCGTGCGGTGCAGGCACGGTTTCCGCTGTTGAGCAAGGTGGCCTGGAACGGCCGGTACGTGTTGTTGTCGCTCGTCACGAACTACGCCAACCAGGTCGGTGTGGTGGTCCTCGCGCAGGGATCCCAGATGGCGATGGGCACCCGTGACGAGAGCGACTGGAACGAGAAGTACATCAGCGATGCCGCTGTGGTCGCGACGGTCGGGTTTTTCCTGGCGCCGATTACCCATGGGCTCGGCAACCAGTTGGGTGGGGCGTTGACCAAGTTGCTGGACCGCTTGGGGGGTCCGGCTGGTTGGCACAAGAACTTCGCACACAATGTGACGGAGGTGTTGTCCGAAGGTATACACGAATTCGGGGCCGAGACCGTCGCGATCGCGATTTTGACGGGCCAGTTCGTAGCGAACCTGTTCGCTCTCACTTCGGGCCTGACGTCCGCGGTGATGCGCCTGGCGGGGAAAGCTCTCGGTGGCCTCATCCACGACCTCCAGGTCGCCGCCGCGCTGACCGGGATACCGGAATACCGCCCCGAGACCGACCCCACCCCAGCGAACGAGCACAACAACGGCGGTCCCGACACCCCAGGAAACACCAACCCGCCCGGGTCCACCGCTGAAGCACACTCCGCCGCCACCACCAACAACACCAGCCCCGACAGTGGTTCCGGCAATGGTCCCGGCAATGATCCCGAGACCAGTCCCAGCACCGGTCCGAAGACTGGTTCCGACGCCCGGCCGAACAGTGGTTCCGAGACCGGTCCTCGTACTGGTCTGGATAGTGATTCTGGGGTTGGGCCTCGTACTGGTCTGGATAGTGGTTCTGAGACCGGTCCTCGTATTGGTCTGGATAGTGGTTCTGAGACCGGTCCTCGTACTGGTCTGGATAGTGATTCTGGGGTTGGGCCTCGTACCGGTCCGGACAGTGGTTCCGAGACCAGCCCCCGCACCGGTTCGAGCGGGACCACGGACCCGGCCCCAGAGCCCGTGCCGGGTTCTGATCGTTTGGAGACTCCGTCAACGCGTGTGCCGACCGAGCCGGTGTCGGCCGCACCGTTTGATCCTTCGCCGCCTGACCAACCACTGGACCCGGTGCGGTCTGACACCGGCGAGCCCGGCGGCGTGAATGAAGGCGCGCCCCACAACGGTCCGCCAGTCACTGGCACCGCCCCGCCGGCCCCGGCCGAGTCTGCTGCTTCGGAGGGGCGGCCGGTTGACTCCGATCACCAGGCCTTCAACGGTCCGTTCCCCGAACCCACTCACCCTGGCCAGCCCGGCCAGCCTGATGGCGGGCAGTGGACGGACGCTCGTATGAAACAAGAGGCGCGGGAAGTGACGGTTGATGTCACCGACCGGATACCGCTGGCGCAGGTGCAGCTGCAGAGTGCGATGCAGACGGTGTACGGCCAGTTGTGGGCCCAGGGCAGGCGGGTAGACCTCGTCGGCCTCTTCGTGGATAGGGATCATGAGAAGGACGCCGAGCGTGTGGTCGCGGCGCGGGTCGATCCGGCGCGGGTCGATCAAACGGAGGCCGCGGTGTTGGCCGAGGCCATCGTGCGCGGTCTGTACGAGGCGCGGCTGCAGAACATTCCTCATGGCGGTGCGCCGCACGGCGCGCGCAACCCACGCACACAACCGGAACCGGGGGCGAACGCGCCGGCGGTGCCGGCGTCACTTGCCGCAGGCAGGGGGAATCCCTCACTCGGTGTGCCGCGGCGGCGCCCGGTGCCCCCTCCTGCCGCGCCGAGCGCCGCGGGGGTCGGGGCGGGCCCGTCGGGACACGCGCGGTCGCAGGTGCCGGAGCCGCCGCGGGAATCCCCGCCCATGCGGGCAGTGGACAGGCTGCGGGAACAGGCGGCGAAGTTGCCGGCTCCGTCGGAGGAGGAGTCCAGTGGTGGTCCCGCGTTTAACGCGTTCGTGTCGCACCCGGAGGTCGCCATTCTTGAGCGGGCTGGGGTTGGCGATGCCGCGTTCGCGATCATCGTGAATGCGATGCGAAACGATCGGCCTGTGGATGTGGCCAGGCTGCTGAACGACATCGTAGATGACATCAAAGGTGAGGTTGCCCCCGACGGGCGGACGGAATTTACGCGTCTTGAGGTGTTTGAGCGGTTCGACGGTGGGCCGGATGCTTTGCGCGTTTTCCGCAGTCAGCGGGATAAGCACGGTTGGCCTGCCGTCAGGGCCGGCAGTTTTACGTTTGTCGGTATGGGTGTTGATGGGCTGTCGCGGGTCGTTGATGAGCTTGCGGTAGCGAGTAACGCGGTGGTGGTGGAAGACCGTGATGGTCCGGGTCGGGTGTGGAATCTGTTGCGTGACAGCACCGGCGGTGTGCAGGATCGCGATGGCCACGCTGTGGTGGTGGATAAGGCCACGCTGGGCGAGGTGGGTGCGCTGTTCATGTTCCGCGCGGCCGGCAATGAGCGGCCGATCACCGGTATTGAGCTGCGTGAGCATTTCGCGGGCGCCGAGAACTTGCCCGAACTTCGTCGTGGCCGGTTTCCGGATCGGTTGAAGTTCATCGGGCACGGTGCGGATGCGATGGGCCCGGTCCGTGCCCTGTTTAATATGGATCCGGCCGCGCAGGTGGTGGTGGCGGGGCGGTATCTGTTCCCGGGGGACACCGAGTGGGGCCGGGCATGGACCGTGACTCATGTTGAGCAGCTCGATCAGGCCATGTTCCGTGACGTCGGCAGCGTGTTTGTGTTCGCGATCGATCGTGCGGGCAATGTCACCGCGGGTGCCGCTGCTCCGGGGCCTCGGCCGTGGACTGTGCAGAGGGTGCGGGACGCGTCGGCGAGTGCGCGATACGGGGACGAAGCTGCCGGGGGGGCGACCGAAGCGATGAAGTCGCATCCTGACTCCAGCTACTTCACGGAGTCGTGGCCCAACTTGGTCGCCGCCGTGATCGATGTCGCAGCCGGCTTGTTGGAGCACGAGCCGAATACGGATGTGCGTCAGGTGTTGACGGACATCGCCGAGGATTTGAGGGCCGGACAGAGAGGGGACACGGTCGCCGCTCCTGCCGGTCTGGCCACGGATCAACCCGCCGTCCATGACACCGCGGGTACCGCTGCTCCGGGGCCTCGGCCGTGGACTGTGCAGAGGGTGCGGGAAGCGTCGGCGAGTGCGCAATACGGGGAAGATGCTGCCCGGAAGGCGACCGACGCGATGAATTCGCATCCTGACTTCCGCTACTTCACGCAGCGGTGGCCCAACTTGGTCGCCGCCGTGATCGATGTCGCAGCCGGCTTGTTGGAGCACGAGCCGAATACGGATGTGCGTCAGGTGTTGACGGACATCGCCGAGGATTTGAGGGCCGGACAGAGAGGGGACACGGTCGCCGCTCTTGCCGGTCTGACCATGGATCAACCCGCCGTCCCTGTGCCACCTGTGTTGCCGGCACAGCAGGACGACGGTGGTGCGACAAACGAAACCGCGCCGGTCGAGAGATTGGTGCGCGGTCCCTCCGTCCCCGTTCCCCTGGTACCGGTACCGCAGCAGCGGGAAGGCTGGCAACCGCGGACGTATGACCCCACCGATCCCTCCGCTGGTGCGGCGGGGCGGTCGGTGGGCGATGTTGAGCAATTTGTGGGGCAGTTGGCGCCGTTCGCGAGGCCGGACGACGGCTGGGTGCGTTTCGGGGAGTTGCCTGGCCTGTCAGGAACTGCTGATGCTTCCTCTCTCGCTCCACCACCGGTCGAGCCGTCTGTTGATGTCCGTGAGAGTGCGGCGCAGCCGTCGTTGCCGGTAAGTTCTCCGTCCGCGCAGGTGGAAGGCGATGCTGAACGGCCGCGGTTGCTGTGGACGCTGGAGCGGCTGGAGGACGTGGCGACGGCGGTTCCCGCTGATGATGCGCGGCGGGCGCCGGCCAGCAATATTGCGCAGGCCGTGGACGCTGATGGGGCCTTGCGGCATTTCGGATTTTTCGACCTGGTAACCGGGGCGGTCGCGAGTAATTTGGATCCGCGGAATCCGCGGGACCCTGACTCCCTTGGGCGGGGGCGGACGGTAGCGGAGGACATCAGGAACATGTTCCGCATGGGACAGCTTGATTATTCGGCGAACCCGTCGAGGACGGGACGGCCGGCTCGCCGACGTCTCAGGGACTTGCTTGGCGGTCGAGGTTCGGACGTGGTGCGGACTATTCACCGGCGGGCACGGACGATCACGGTCGAGTTCAGTGGTGAGCAACTTGCCGCGGCACGGAATTTGGTGTCGGAGGTGGAGCGTTCGGAGTGGCTGGCGGGCCGGGGGTGGTTGGGAGAGTTCTGGACGACCGATCTGACAGACCTCTTGCGGGTGGTGGCCAATGATCAGTTGACCAAGGGGCCGGAGGCGGTCGGGTCGGTCACCGAGCTTATTACTGGTGTGATCGGGGACCGGGGGTTGCCAGGAGGAACGTCGGTCGAGGCCGCGGAGTTCGAGGGTGCCGACCTGGTGCGGACGTGGCACCTGACGCACCACGGTCAGACGACGTCGGCGGCATCGTCGCCGTGGCCGGAGTCGGCGGAAGTCGGCGAGGCCGATCTGGTGGAGGTGGTCGCCCGAGTTGGTCAGGTGCGCGGGTCGGATGCGGTGCTGTTCGTGGCTCTGCCGGACGGGCAGCGGGGTCGTGCGCTGCATGTGGTCAACCACGACGGCAGCAGTTTCCTCCACTACACCTACGACGGTCACCCGGCACGGCGCCCGGTGACCGTTCGCGACGGCCAGGTAATGGTGCAACTCCTGGCCACATGGGTGCCGTTGACTCCCCTCATCCTGCCCCAGCCAACCACGATCTGGGAGTTGATGACCGACGTCGGCGCCGACTCGACACGGGACACGGAGGCCCAGTCCGGGCCGATCAATGCCGCGCCCGTCGAGCCTACTGAGCCTGCTGAGTCGGAGGTTGTTGACGAGGCTGCCGGTGCCAGCGCCGATGTGGGTGGTGAGTTGTTGCAGCCGACGGTGTTCGACCCAACTCGGGATGGGCCCGAGGTTTCGTTGGATGGTCGAGTTGAGTCCGGGGAGTTGGTGTTCACGTTCAGTCCGGAGGAGCCCCCGATTCCGGGGCCGTGGTGGTACGGAGGTTTGCCGGGTTCCGATCACCGGGGTGATTCGGATTTGTATTCGGGGCCGGATTCCGTGCCGCGGTCTGGTCCGTTTGATCTTGAGATTGTTGGCGGTGAAGAGGAACGCCGGTTCAGTGACGGGGATGTCGATACCAGCGCCGATGTGCGTGCGGCGATGTCGGAGTCGGTGGTGGTGGTGTTTGACAAGTCGGTTGAGTTGACTGTGGGGGGTGCGACTGCGGTGCGACGGTTGGGCTATCGGCTTTTTGGGGATATGCCGTCGAAAGTGACGGTTTTGGGGCATGGTAATTCGCTGACGCATGGTGGTCGGACTGGGGATGCTCGGGCGGTGGCGGTGGCGGATTTGTTGAGGGACACCGTGGTTGGTGCGTTTGAGCGGATGGTGCGTTTGGGGGTTCGGCCGGAGGTGTTGCCGGTTGTGTCGTCGTTCCGTCCGGTTGTTCTGCCGGGTAGGCGTGGTGCTGGTCGGTCGGTGGTGATCGAGGCGACCTGGGATGCGGGCGTGCGGGGTGGGGTGCGTGCGTGCGGCCGGGTGCCGGAGGTGCCGGGGGTGTCGTTGGGGTTGCCGGGGGTTCCGATGGTGCGACCGGTGCCGGATGTGGTGGCGCCGCCGGTGGGGGCGTTGGCGGCGTTGACGCGGGTGGTGCCGCGGGGTGCGGTGTTCATGGATCCGCGTGGGTTTGTTGGTTTGGTGAATGGTTGGCGTGGTGGCGCGGAGCCGTTTGGGGGTAATGGTGTGGATGCGACGTTGGCGTTTTTGTCGACGTTGCATGGTGTGCCGCGGGTTGCGGGTGGTCCGGTGGGTGTGGTGCCGGGGCCGGTGGCAGAGATGTTGTCGGTTGAGCCGGAGTTGATGGGTGTTGGTGACGCGGCGGTGGAGCGGGTGGTTCGGCGGGCGGTCGGGCCGGGTGCGTCAGGGTTTGTGTTCGGGTATGGGTATTCGGCTGATCGTGGTCGTTGGTTTGGTCAGGCTTGGGCTGTGGTTCGGTTCGGCGCAGAGTTGTTGTTTGTGGATGCTGTGGCGGGCACGGTTGTGCCGGCGGCGGCTGATGCGTTGCCTGGTTTGGGTCGGGTGTACGCGGTGGTGGTTGATGAGCGGGGCAGTGTTCTTACTGATGAGTCCGGGTCTGCGTATGGGTTCGGGTCCGGGGGTTCGTCGGGTGGTCGGGTTGAGTCTGGGGAGTTGGAGTTCAAGTTCAGCCCGGAGGAGCCCGCGGTACCGGGTCCGTGGTGGTACGGGAATACGCCGATCTCCGATCACCGGGACGGTTCGGTGCCGCGGTCTGATCCGTTTGATCTAGTGAGTTTTGGCGGCGAGGGGGACCGCTGGTTCGGTGACGAGGATGACGATGCCGGCGCCGACGTGGGTGGCGAGTTGTTGCGGCCGACGGTGTTCGACCCGAACAACTTTGGCGCGCTGACGGTGAATGCCGCGACCTCAAGCACCACCGCCGATTCGGCACAGAATCACGTGTTGCCGGTGCGGGCTGACGACGCGGCGGCGGAGTTGCTGGCGGTGGTGCCGCCGGGCACGAGTTTTGTTGATCCGGCGAGGTTTGTGGGGCTGCTGGGTGGGTCGGCCGAGCCGGGTGAGGTTTCCTGGCTGGGTCGGGAGGTTCCTGGGTTCGGTGCGGCGCTGGCGTTCGAGTCGACGTGGCGTGGTGTGCCTCGGGTGGCTGGGTCGACCACCGAGGCGAACTCCGGTGTGCTGGGGCAGGCGCCCGAGTTCGTGGACCGGGGCCCGGCGGGGGTGACGCGGGTGGTTGACGTGCTGGCCGGACAGGCCGCAGGGGCGAGTGCGGTGTTGCGGGCGCACCGGCCGGACGGGTCGATTCGTGCGCTCAACGTGGTGCGGTTCGGGGATGACGTGATGGTGGTGGATGCGGTGGCGGGCACGGCGGTCGCGGTCACCGAGGAAGTGGCATCGACTCTTGCCGATGCCGAGGATCTCGTGTACGCGCACGGGTTTGGGCCGGAAGGGGCAGATATCGGCATGGCGCCGCGCCGGTCGCCGGTCAGTCCGGGGCCGGACGCGGACGAGTACGAGCTCGCTGAGTTCGAACGGGCCCGGGCTGGGGCCGAGCTGGTGGACTCGGCGAGTTCGGGTGGGGAGGTGCCCGTGCCGGGGACGGGGGGCCGGCTGGTGCAGTGGTGGGGTGGGCTGGTGCTCGTCGGCGGGCGGTTCACGCCGGAGATGGTCGCGGATCTGGCGACGACGATGTGGCGCGATGTGATCTGGTATTTCGTCGGGCCGGCGGGTGAGGAGCCGAGGTGGGAGGTGTTCCGGCCGGTGGGCCGGCCGCTTCCGGTCAAGGTGTCGGATCTGCCACCGGCGGCCCGGGCCGCTATCAACGAGGGCGTGGCACACGCTGATGGTGGGCCGCGCGGACATGGGTAGCGCGGCCAGCCCCGTAGGTGGATTGGTATAGGCACAGGAAAAGTGCGGGACGTGGGGACATGCGTGCGGGAACCGCGATCTCGCGTGCCGGACGTGGGGACATGCGGGCTGGGCGTGGGGACACACGGGGCCCGTAGGTAGCGCGACCGGCCCCGTGGGTGGATTGGTGTAGGCACAAGGAAAGTGCGGCCGCCTCCGCCGCCAGGCGAACTCTTCCGCCTGCCACAGCCGTGTCCTGTGGTGAGAGGAGGAACCACAGTTGGGCGAGGCGATTACCGTTGAGCGGGCGCGGCACGCACTGGTCGTGCGCCGCACCGGTGCGGATGATGGCGTGTTCGCGGGTGCCGAGGCACTTCCGCCGGAGCGTTGCCGGACGGCCGTCGTGGTCGGTTCTTCCGCGCTCGCGGCGGTGTCCCGGCTGGATCCGTGGGTGGTGGCCGACATCGCCGACGCGGCTCGCGGCGGGCTGCGGCTGGTCGCGCCGTTCCTTGGCGCTATGGGGCCGAACGGGTCGCTGCCGCCGGCCCGGTTGCTGGCCGACCGGCTC
Source organism: uncultured Actinomycetota bacterium (assembly GCA_963826035.1). GTDB lineage: Bacteria > Actinomycetota > Actinomycetes > Mycobacteriales > Pseudonocardiaceae > Actinophytocola. Next base: position 95,357 of record CAWGVZ010000001.1, read on the forward strand.
CGCGTCGAGGTGGTCGCGGCGGAAGGGACGCCGGTCACGCTCGCCGACGGCAGCCTGTTCGTCGCCGAACACGGTGCGGGCTGGGTGTCCTATCAGCCGGCCGGGCGGCGCCACCGCATGGGCCCACGGCATCCGTCGCCGTGGTGGCAGCAGCTGCTGCCGGCCACACCGGACAAGCAGGTGACGGAGATCCCGGCCGGGTTGTGGGTGCGGCGCCCGGACGCGTCGGCTCGGCCGGACGACCCGCTGTTCCTGGCCGTACCTGACCGCGACCGGATGTACGTCGTGCTCGGTGCGCCGGGTGAGGAGCCGCCGGCCGTCGAGTCCGTGGCCGAGGTGTTGCGCGGGCTTCCCGACGAGCAACGGGATCGGGCCGTGCTCGCCGACTACGGCGGCGCCGGTGTGGCTGAGGCGGTCGCCGACGTGCTCGGTGTTCCGGTTCGGGTGTCGCACGGTGTGCCGAGCACAGTCGGCCGGCCGGCATTCGTCGACGGCTCCGGCACGGCCGGTTGGCGGCCGTTCGCCGTGGAGAGCGTGTACCGGCCAGGTGACACACCCTTGCTGGACCGCTGGGTGGCGCCGGTGCCCACGCTGAGCATGGTCGAACCCGCGTCCTACCGGCTGGCCGACGGCTGGCGGGTGGATGTGCTGGCGCGCGGCCTGCTCGTCCGGCCGGAGACCCTGGTTCCGGACCCCGCGTGGGCCGTCGGCACGCGCGCCACCGCGGACCTGGTCCTCGCGGCCGACGGCCCGGTGCCCGAGCCGGTGCTGGCCGCCCTCACCGGCCTGGTCCGCGAACTGCCCGCCGACGCCCGTGACCACCTGCGGGTCGTGCCGGTCACGGCGCATGCCGCGACCGCCGCCGCCGGGCTCGGGGTGGCCGCCGACCCGAGCCGCCCCTTGCGGGTCGGCGGCCACCCGGTACCCGGCGGCGAGTCGGACGAGTCACCGGACACGCCGGTCGAGCCACCCGGTGGCGCGGTGGTGGTGAGCGCGGACGGGCGAGTGCTTCCCGCCGAGCCGATTCTCGTGGTCAGCGACCGTGGTCCGGTCCCGCCCGCTGTCGTCCAGCCGCCGTCACTCCCGGCGGTCGCGGCGGCGGCCATCGCGCCGGTAGTGACCGCGGCCGGGGAGGACGAGCCCGCGGTGACTCCGGTCGCCGTCGCGCAGGCCACCCCCGCCGGCCTGCCGCCGATGTCCGTGCGTTCGCTGTCGGTGGGCGCGACGGCGCCCCCCACAGTTGTCCCGGCGAGCCGCCCGGCGGCCGAGGTGTCCACTTCGGACAGTCAGGTGGGCGCCATCGCCGAGCCGGCGCCGATCATCGAGGTGCCTGCCGACGCCCGCAGCACTGCCGAACAGCGCCAGGCCGTGCGCGGCCGCCTCCGTTCCCGATATGACGTGGCGACCAGCGCGGTCACCCGGCTGCTGTCCGAACGTCCCGGGCTGCGGGCCGGGCCCAGCGACCAGGCCACGCTGCTCGCGGAGCTGGCCGTCGTGTGGATGTTCGCCGAGGAGCCCGGCGCGAGTTACGACATCGACTTCCACGTCTGCCTCGCGGGCGGCCTTCGGCGGCTGCCGACGGTCCGAACCGTTGTGGCGCGCGGTATCCCGGCGGACACCGACGTCCGCCCGGACGCCATTGTGCGGCTGGCGGCGCCCGTGGTGGCGGCGCCCGCGGCGCGCACCGGTCTGCTCGGCCCCGCCGAGGCGCTGATCTGGACGACGACCGCACGCAAACTTGACGGCCTGGTGGCGCACCGCCCGGCGGATGGCGCCGACGGCGGCGCCGATGTCGTCCTGTCGGCGCACACCCGGTTACGGGTCCTGGCCGTCGAGACCGGCGCGGTCCGCCGGATCCTGCTCGCCGAGGACGGCACGCCGAGCGACGCGGCGCTCACTCGGCTGCGGGCCGCGGCGGCCACCCGCACCGCGGCACCGGACGAGTCGCCCTACGACAGCAGGTGGTTCGGATCGCTGCCTGCCGCATGACAGATCGCTGCCTGCCGCATGACAGAAAGGAGCACAATGGCCGACCGGGATCCCCACCGGGCGTTGCTCGCGATGGCAGGAGAGGCGCCGGACGGCTGGCTCGCCATAGCTCGCGAGGTGCTCGCCGACGGCGATGTCGACCGGCTGGCCGAGTTGCGTGCCGCACTACCCGCGCCCCGCGTCGCCACCGAATCGCGATACCGGTTCGAACCGCACTCCGGCGGGCACGAGGAAAGCGACCGTGCCGTGGTGGCGGCGGTCGCGGCCGCCACCACTCAGGCGTGCTGGGCGACCACAAGAGACGGGACCGACCGGGTCTACCTCGTGCAGGCCGGTGACAGCGCGGGCGACGGCGGGGAACTGCCGGCCGTGACCGCCTTCGTGCAACGTGCGCTGGCCCCGCTCGAGGACCCCCCGAGGGTGGAGGTGTTCGCTCCGAGCACCCCGCTGCCCTCCTACCACGAGAAGGCGCTGTTGGCCGCGACCTTGCTGTGGTCGGCGGCGCCCATCGCGCCCGTGCGGGTCGCCAGGACTTTCGACGGCGCGTCGCCCGAGGGCGGTCCGTGGTTCGGTCCCCAGCACGAGCTGGTGGTCGACGTCGACGAGCGCAGGCGACTGCTGGACTTTCTCGCCGGCGGCGAGGTCGTGCTCGCGACCGACGTCCGGCTCACCGACGTGCTCACCGGCACCGCCGGAGCGATGCCCGCCGACCTGCGCTCCGACGGCTCCTGGGTGTGGTCGGCGGCCGCGGGCCACTACCTCGACCGGCACTTGCTGGCACCGGACTCCGAGTTGGCCGAGTACGCCACGACGAACCCGCCCGGCGGCCTGCTCAGCCCACTTGACCGCTACCGCGTGCGCGCGGCGCTGAACCCGAACCATGAGGAGGGCCCGCTGTGGCGAGCCGGCTGACGACAACAACCGCCCGTTCGATGCACGGTGTCTCGGCGACCGAGCCGGACTGCTTCCGCACCATCACCGACGCGATCGCGGCTGCCCGGGACGGCGACGTGATCTCCGTGCGGCCGGGTGTGTACGCGGAGTCGATCGTGCTGGACCGGGAGGTGACGCTGTCCGGCTCCGGTTCGCCGGGCGAGGTGCGGGTCGAGGCCGCGGGCGATCCGGTGCTGCGAGTCAGCGTGGAGCATGCCGCGGTGTCGGGCATCGAGTTCCGTCACCGCGACGGCGAGGTCGCGGTGGATCTGCGCGGCGGCGAGCTGGGCATCGAGGAGTGCGTGATCGCCGCCGCCTCCGACGTGGCGCTCGTCGCGCGCGGCGGCACCGGACTGCGGGCACGGGGCTGCGAGATACACAACTCCGGCGGCGCGGGCCTGCTGGTGTTCGACGACGCTCGCGCCGAACTGCACGGCTGCGAGCTCACCGCGATCGCCAGCACCGCGGTGGTGTCCCGCACGGGGGGCCTGCCGAAGCTGGTCGACTGCCTGGTGGCCGAGGCCAAGGGCGCGGTACTCGCCGCCGACCACGGTGCCGGCGCACTGGAGCGGTGCCGCATCGAACGCATCAATGGCACCGCCATCGTCGTGGAGGAACAGAGCGAGCTGGTCGTCACCGGCACCGATGTGTCCGATGTGGACGGTGTGGCGCTGCTCGCGGCCGGTGGCTCGCGGCCGGTCCTGCGGGACTGCCGGATCAGCGGGACCACCGCGCAGGCGATCGTGGTCGTGCAGAATGCCGCCGTCGAGCTGGAGCGGCTCATCGTCGATGAGGCGAAGGGGCACGCGGTGCAGGTGCTGGACTCCTCGACCGCGGACCTGTCCGAATGTGTGATCACCGGCGCCGGGCACGACGCGGTGCTCGCGGGTGAGAACGCCACGATCCGCCTCGCGGGCTGCGAGATCACCGGTGGCGCGGGCAGCGGTGTGGTCGCCGAAGGGCAGGCCGGGGTGACGGTGTCCGACACCCGCGTGGCCGGCACCGCGGGACCGGGCTTGACCGCTCGTGGCCAGGCCCGGCTGGCGATCGACGGCGGCGAGATAAGCGAGTGCGCGACGGGTGCGGCGTGGCATGGCCAGGCACGCGGCGAGATCACCGGCTGCACCGTCCGCGACAACCTGCGCGCCGGGGTCGCCGTGTTCACCGAGGAACCGGTGGAGATCCGGGACTGTCGCATCGAGAACAACCACGGGCAGGACACCTCGTCGACCGAGAGCACTCGCGTCAAGTCCACAGTGGACAATCCGGTGGACCTTCGCGAGGACACGGCGCCGGACCGTCTGGCGGGTCCGTCCGACGGCGCGGAGCTGGAGCAGCTGCTCGCCGAGCTCGCCGATCTGGTCGGGCTCGACGGGGTCAAGCGCGAGGTGGAGACCCTGGTGCGGCTGCACCAGATGGCCGAGCGCCGCGGCGCCGCTGGGCTGCCGTCCCCACCGTTGTCCAGGCACCTGGTGTTCACCGGTGCCCCCGGCACTGGCAAGACCACGGTCGCCCGGCTCTACGGGCGCATCCTCGCCGCGCTCGGCGTGCTGCGTAAGGGGCAGATGGTGGAGGTGGCCCGGCCGGACCTGGTCGCCGCGGTGATCGGCGGCACCGCGATCAAGACCGCCGAGCGGTTCGAGCAGGCCCTCGGCGGTGTGCTGTTCATCGACGAGGCGTACGCGCTGGCCGCGGGCACCGGGGGTGGCGGGCCCGACTTCGGCCGCGAGGCCATCGACACGCTGGTGAAGCTGATGGAGGACCACCGGGACGACGTCGTGGTCGTGGTGGCCGGATACACCAACGACATGCGTCAGTTCCTGGCCGCCAACCCGGGCCTGTCGTCGCGGTTCTCCCGCACCATCGACTTCGCCGACTACTCCTCCGCGGAGCTCGTCACGATTGTCGAGGGGCTGGGCCAGATCCATGACTACCAGCTGGAGTTCGAGACCCGCTCGGCGCTGCACGCCTACTTCACCGCGTTGCCGCGCGACTCGTCCTTCGGCAACGGCCGCACCGCGCGCAAGGTGTTCGAGGAGATGGTGGGCAGGCAGGCCTACCGGCTGGCCGATGACGACTCCGCGTCCGCGGCCTTGCTGACCCGGCTGCTGCCAGAGGACCTCGGCCCGCTACCCGGCGCGGCCATCGGCGCGGGCGCCGGGCGGGTCGACGAGGAACGGGTGGAGCAGTTGCTCGGCACCCTGCGCGGGCTGGTCGGGCTGACCGAGGTCAAGGCCGAGGTCGCCGCCATGGTCGACCTGCTGGCCTCAGCCCGGCAGCGGCAGGCGGCCGGGCTCCCGGTGCCGCCGCTGAGCCGGCACCTGATCTTCGCCGGACCGCCGGGTACCGGCAAGACCACCGTCGCCCGGCTCTACGGCGCGCTGCTCGCCGCGCTCGGCGTGCTGGCGCAGGGACAGGTCACCGAGGTCAGCCGTGCGGACCTGGTCGGCCAGTATGTCGGCCACACCGCCCACCGGACCACCGAGGCGTTCGACCGCGCCCGCGGCGGCGTGCTGTTCATCGACGAGGCGTACACGCTGTCCTCCGGCACCGGGGGCAGCGGCCACGACTTCGGCCGGGAGGCCATCGACACGCTGGTCAAGCTGATGGAGGACCACCGGGACGAGGTGGTGGTGATCGCTGCCGGGTACGGGCGGGAGATGGAGGGGTTCCTGGCGGCCAACCCCGGACTCTCGTCGCGGTTCTCCCATCGCGTGCGCTTCGCCGACTACAGCGCCGACGAGCTGGTCACCATCGTCACCCAGCACGTCAACAGCGCGGGTTACGAGTGCACCGGGCCGACCGTCGCCGCGCTGCGGGCGCATTTCGCCGCGGTGCCGAGGGGCGACTCGTTCGGCAACGGCCGTTACGCGCGCCAGTTGCTCGACCAGGCCATCACCCGGCATGCCCGGCGCACCCGGACGTTGACCGAGCCGACCATGGACGACCTGTGCCTCCTGCTTCCGCAGGACGTGCCCGCGCCGCCGAAGGTGGGATGAATGGGTTATTTAAGCTCCGCGCAGGGTGTGGCGTCCGGGTCCCGCCCGGCGTCCTCCTCCCATCGCACTCCGACGAAGGTGGCATCGAACCGGCCCGCGGAGTACACGAGAAACGGGGTGTCGACCTTCATCGGGTCCAGGCCTTCCCGGGTGAAGCACGACAGCGGGATCTTGACCGTGGTCCGCTGCCCGCGGGGCAGGTTTCGGAACAGGGCCGTGGTCGGCACCTCGGCGCGGCACGGGTAGCCGCAGTGCACCTGCACCGAGGTCCCGGCGGCAGGCGGTCGATGCACCACCGCGTCGAACACGAGCGCGCCGTCCGAGTCCACATAGGAGCTCAGGTTCTTCGCACTGTCAGGGGTTCGCAGGTAGACCTGTCCCGGCGCGCCCCCGGCCCAGACCACCCTGAGGCCCAGCGCGCCCTTGGGCGTCGCGATGACCGGGCCCTGCTTGGCGCCGTTCTCGAGGATCTCGGTGCCGGACCGGTCGGCGGGGTTGCCGACGAACCCGACGTAGGGGGCGACGGCAGCGGAGTCGTAGAGGTGCAGGGGATTGCGTGGTGGAACCTTCGTGCCGGTGCCGGTGCCAGTCGGGGAACCGGCCTGCTGGGTGTGGCCGTTGTCGGCGGTCAGCAGCATCGTGGTGACCGCGCCGACGATCACCACCAGGGCCGCCGCGATCGCGGGCACCAGCCACTTCTTGCGAGGGAGGGAAGACGGCGTCGCCGGCTTGACGGTGGCCGCGGTTGTCCCGGTGGCCGATGGCGGCGGCTGGTCCGGCATCGGGACGGCCGGCGCCGAGTTGGTCGAGGTGTCCAGGTCAGGGCGTGCGGCAATGACGGCCGCGCCCAGCGCCACGGTGAACTTGGGGTGCAGCGTCACGCGCACCGGCTTGCCGAACTCCTCGGACACCAGCTGCGAGACCAGCGGGATGCGGGAGGAACCGCCGGCCAGCAGCACCGCGGAAAGGTCGTCGCCACGCAGTCCGGCCGACGTGACCGTGCGGCGCAGCGCGTCGACGGTCAGCTGGACCGACGGCCTGATCATGTCGTTGAACTCCAGCCGCGTGACCGTGACCTCGCGCGGTCCGGCGGGCAGCGGGACGGCCAGCCGCACGTCCGGCTCCATCGACAGCGCCTCTTTCGCGCGCACGCACATCGCGCGAATGTTCGCGAGCGCGCCTGCCGCCCGCGGATCAGCCGGGTCGAGCTTGGTGATCGCACCGTCGAGCCGTTCGTCGAGATGAGCCAGCAGCGTGTCGTCGAAGTCGATGCCGCCCATGTGCTCGATGCCCTCTGGCGTACCGAGGATCTCCATCTCGCCGGAGCGCATCCGCAGGATGGTCGTGTCGAAGGTGCCGCCCCCGAGGTCGTAGACCGCGACCACCTCGCCGTCACCGAGCCTGCGCTCTTCCGAGTAGTGCGTTGCCGCCGCCTCCGGCTCGGTGACCAGCTGGCAGTTGGCGACGTTGGCGAGCCGGAGTGCCTCGGTGAAATGCTCGCGCCGGTACGGACCCCAGATCGCCGGGCAGGTCAGCACGATCGATGCCGGTGGACCGCCCTCCGCCTCGGTCACGTGGGCGACCGTGTCGCGCAGCTGCGCCGCCATCAGCGCGGCGGGAGAGTAGGGCGAGCCACCGAGCACCAGCGGTGTCGGGTCGCCGAGCCGCCGCTTGAAGTTTCTGGCGACCCGCGCCGGGTCAGCGGCGGCGGCCAGCGCGGCGGTGCCGGTCAGCAGCGATCCGTCCGGCGCCGGGTAGGCCATCGACGGGACGATCACGTCGGGAGACATCGACACCATACGCGTCCCGTCGGGACCACTCACCGCGGCAGCGGTGAACGAGGTCCCAAGATCGATCCCCACTCCATACCACATGGTGCTTTCCGTCTCCCCCTGTTGATGAATCGAGTCAGTCGCGACGAGACGCACTGCTTCAGGTCCGCGACGCCGCCGTCGGTTCCGCGCTCACTTGCGGTGCGCCGTGTCCCATCGTACCGGGGTCGTGCCGTAACTGAATCAATGTTAGCCTGGGATCCGGTGATCCAGGTCATGGTGACGTCGGCGCGCGACCTGGCGCTGGTGCGCGCCGTGGTGTCGAACGGTGTGGTGCGGCTACCGGTGGGCCAGGAACCCAAGATGAAAGTGCCTCATGGAAATCACTGACAAACCCCTCGCGGTCAAGGAAGTATCGCGACGGGACCTGTTCAGGATCGCGGGGATGGTCGGCATCTCGTCCGGAACAACGATAGGGGCGACCTCCTGTCAACAGCACGATGACTCCACCCGCTGCACAGGTGCGCTCGGGGCAAACTTCAATGGAGCCGCGGAGAACGTCGACTTCAGAGAGCTCGAATTTGCTTCCGCCAGCTGGCTACGTGGATTCTTTGCCATGCCGGACGTAAACCAGGACGACGTCGCCAGTCAGGCCACGATTCGAACGATCCGGGCAGCGGGTGACCGTGGCTACGGCACCGTGCTGTCCCTGAAGTTTCCGTACAACGAACGTCCGATTCCGACAGTGGACAGTGCAGAAATGGCAGCTGAGCTGGCCCGGATGGACAAATTTCTACCGGCGGTAATGGGTCGAGTGGACAAGCTCGTGATCGGCAATGAGCCGTTCATCGAGACGCGAAAAGTCGATCAGCCGCACGCACTGAACGCGTTCTACCAGAAAATTGCCCAACATGTCATCGCCTACCGTGAGCGACACCGCCGCGACGTGGGCGCGACGCAGCTCTACATGGGTGCGTTGAACCGGCTTGACGAGCCCGAATGGCGCACTCGAGCCGTCGAGCGGTGGCTGGAGTTCGCGCGGAAAACTCCCGAAATCGCAGGTGTGGATCTCCATCCTCACCTGGACAGCCCGGAAACCGCCGACAGTTACCTCGAATACGTGCTGCCGAGGCTTCGGTCCGACCAGGACTTCCTGGTCACGGAGTTCTCGTTGGTCTCACACTGGTCCAGGCATCTTGCCGATCCTATTCCTGCGGACTTTGCCAAGAAGTACGGATTTCCGCCGGATCGCCAGGTATGGGAAGTGATCGAGGCTGCGATCGAGAACCCGGTGCCGCAGGAACAGTGGAATGACTTCCTTTCATCGGCGGACTGGTTCGAAAGTCAGAAGCACTTCCTTCGAGATCAGCTGGCGCGATTTCAGAAGACCGACCGGCTGGCGGTCGCCACATATGCGTTCTGGCAGGACGAGCCGATGGTCGCGGACTTCGGCCCGAAGAAGGCGCCATGGTTGCTCAATACTGTGTTCGCTGCCTATACCGTGCAGCGCAGGGCGGACGGAATATCCGGACTCGGCTACAACTGGATTGACGACTTTCGTGGTCTCCAGTCCGGTTGCGCAACCGGGCCAGGTCAATGAAGTACGACGTGCGCTACCCGCCGGGAGGCCTACCCGCGAACGGGCCGGAACAGCCGGGTCGTGGCCTCCGGGCCGGGAGCGACACCGGGGTAGGGCAGCCGCCGTCGTGTCCTGCCACGGAACTCCGGTCGATACTCGAAGTGCCACCACTCGTTGTCATAGATGCGGTGCAGGTCATAGCGTGCGCCGTGTTCCTCCAGCCAGCGCGCTCCTTCGCGTGGACGCACGTCCAGTGCGATACCTAGGACGTGGGTGGACTCCGCCGGCGGCAGTACGAACTCCCGTGCCGACACCAGCGAGCCGCGCCGGTACACCTCTCGGTCGAACAGTTGCTGCTGGCTGCCGGGATCGCGGTACCCCGAGGTGAGGCCGATGAGCTGGCCGTGGCGCCAGAACGCGTCGGCGCGGGCCGCGGTGAACGCCGCCCTGGCATGCGTGGTGAGCCCGGTGAGGTTCTCGCTGGGGAAACGCAGGGACAGCGCCCAGTGACAGGCGAGCGCACGGGCGCGGCGGGGGCGGCGGACGAACGCGGCGGGCAGCAAGGACACGGCGAGCGCCTTGGTGATCAGCGCGTACCACCGATCGCGAGTCCGCAATGGGGCGGCGCCCGACCCGGACACCACCGACTCCCTTCGTTCGCCGCACGGAGACCCGCCCACCGCCGGCACGTTCGCGATCAGATCTGGCCCCGACTCGTTCGAGGAGTGGCCCACGTGGAATCCCACAACATCCATCCTTTCGGCGGTTTCGGAGTCCGGCCGGCGGTCCGCCGGCTTCCGCTTCCATCAACTCCGTTCGCCTCCTTGCACGGGTGCTGAGCCGTGGGGGGTTCACCGGTGGCCCGCCGGAGCTGGGGTCCTTCATCACATCCGATGCACTGAACCCGATCGAGTGCGAGGCCCGTGTCACCGGTAACGAGTCCTCGATCGCTCACCCGCTGTCAACGACACCGACGAGGACCTACATCAAATTCGGGAGGATCTGTCATGAATGCCAATACGAGGCGGGCGCCATTGCCGGCATTGGTCTTGTCCTTGCTCATAGTCATCACCTTGAGCGCTTGCGCCCAGAGGGCGTCCGGGACAGGAACTGCCGAGAGTACGGATGCGTCATCCGAGGGTCAGGAGCCTTCCGCAAGTAACGAGGGGGCATCGTCCGGAGCCGGGACTCCTGCCGACGCGGTGAAATCATTCGTGACGCAGGTTCTGCGCAAACAATACGTCAAGGCGTGCCTCGCTACCGCTCCGGAAGGAGAGGTGCCGGAGGCGGAACGTAAGAAGACGTGCAACAGCGCGAAGGCGAAGGAGGCGTTGGACTCCCTGCGTGGCATGTGGGCCAAGCCCGGCGTGAAACTGCCGCCGGAGGCGGAGGTGGAAGTTGCCGACGTAACTGAGAATGGTGACACCGCGAAGGTTCTCGACACGGCGGTCACGCTGGACGGGCGAACTCTACGCGAGCTTGAGCTCATCGGTGCGTCTGGTGACACGGAGTCGTTCAACTTCTCACTGGACGTGCAGAAGGTCGACGATTCCTGGCATGTGGCCAATTGGAACATCGACTTCTGACCGTTCACGTCGGCGCACGCGCGGCCCGCGAGTCGTACGTTGTGGACAGCGAGTCGTACGATCCGGCCCGGCACAGGGCTCGCGTGGCCAATACGGCAACGGAGAACTCGCTGGCTCCACGGTACGTTTCGCTGTCCAGACGGTACGACTCGCGACCTGATCAAGCTAGGCCACCTCAGTCCCAAGCCGGCTGTTCCCACTGCGTACGAGGGTCGTGCCGTAACCGAACGGGTGTTAGCCTGAGGCGTGCTTTGGCAAGGCTCCGCCCCTCCGGATCTCGCGTGAGTGTTCCCGCGCGGCGCACCAGGCCCCGGAACCGGCGCGCGCTGATCCTCGATGCCGCTGCCGCGCTGTTCGCGGAGCGCGGGTACGGGAGGGTCGGCATGAGCGACATCGCAGACGCCGTCGCCGTCGGTCCCTCCGCGCTCTACAGTCACTTCCGGAGCAAGCAGGAACTACTCCACGCCACCATCCTGGCCGAGTTCGCGCCAGGGCGAGCGGTCATCGCGGCGCACCAGGCCGACGGACTGGACGCGGTGCTGCGAGCACTGGCCGGATTCTCCCTCGACCACCGCTCGCTGGGCCCGCTGTGGCAGCGCGAGATCCGGTACCTCAACCGCGAGCAGCGCGCGACATTGCTCGACCAGATTCGCGAAACAGTGGCCGTGCTCGTCGAACTGCTCGTCGCACGGCGGCCGGAGTTGGCCGCGGCGCAGGCGGAGTTGCTCGTCAGCTGTGTGCTGAGCGTCTTCCTCAGCTCGGGGCAGCATCGACTGACGCTGCCCCGGCCGGCACATGATGAGTTGATGGCTGACCTTTCCCGGGCGGTCTTGTCTGTGCGTCCACAATGGCGAAACGAACGGTCGAAAGGCGAGCCAGTACGCCGGGTGCTGCCGACACAGTCGCGCCGGGAGTCCATACTCGAGGCGGCGATCGCACTCTTCGCGGCCCGCGGCTATGAGACGACGGGCATCGACGACATCGGGGCGGTCGCCGGGATCGCGGGGCCCAGCGTCTACCACCACTTCGCGAGCAAGATAGATCTGCTTATCGCCGCGGTGACACGTGCGACCGAAGGTCTGCGTATCGACATGGCTCGAGTTCTGTCGTCGAGCACGGACGCCCGCGCCGCGATCGTCGGCCTCGTCCGCGCCTACTCCGTTTTCGCGCTCGCGAATTCTGCCTTGCTCGACGTTGTCACGGTCGAGTCCAGGAGCCTTCCCGACGAGCGACGGCGCGAGACGCAACTGGTCAACAGCGAGTATGTCGGTGAGTGGGTGCACCTGCTGCGGGCCACGACGGGGGTGTCTGACGTGTCCGCCAGGATCCGGGTCACCGCGGCGTTGTCGATGATCAACGACCTGGCGCGCACACCACATCTGCGCGCTGTCGAGAGCATCGAAGAAGTACTGATCTTGGCCGCGGCAAGCCTCCTCTTCGCTGAGCCAAGCCGTTCCCCGACCGACCAACGTCCTGGGAGTTGATCGCGAATGGTTCGTTCACCGGCACCTTCTCATTCGCATCCCGATCTGCTCGCGTATGGCCTGCGTCGCACACCGGCGGCGGTGTGCGTCCTCGACCAGGAGCTGAAGCTGACGTTCGCACAGGTTGACGAGCGTGCGTCGCGGTTGCTCGGCGCACTACGTCTTGCCGGCCTGGTGCGCGGCGATCGAATCGCGTTGCTGGCGTACAACCGCGCCGAGCACGTGGAGCTGATGGTCGCGGCTCAACGTGGTGGCTTCATTCTCGTGCCACTCAACTGGCGGCTGACGGCCGAGGAGCTCGCCACCATCGTCGCGGACTGCACACCCGCCCTTCTGGTGCATGCCAAGCCTTTCGCGGAGACCGCGGCCCGGCTGAACGTCTCAAAGCGGTGGCAGCTCGACGAAAGCTATATCCGGCGTCTGGACGCGACCGCACCCGCACCGCACGAACGCATCGACCCTGACGCACTCTGCGAGATTCTCTACACGAGTGGGACGACCGGTGCCGCCAAGGGCGCGATGGTGCGCAACCGTGGACACCTGGCCAGGATGTGCACGGTCGCGCTCGAGCTGCTGATCCACCCTGGTCACGTGTTCCTGCAAGTGATGCCGATGTTTCACATCATGGTGATCTTCACGCACACGTTCGTCTTCCGCGGCGCGATGAACGTGATCCTGCCTGGCTTCGACGCCGAGCAGGTGTTCCGGCGGATCGGTGAGTATCGGATCACGCACACCGCGCTCGTGCCGACTGCTATCGATGCCCTGGTGGCCTCGCCACACCGCGGGACGGCCGACTGCTCGTCACTGCTGACGATTCTCTACGGCGCGTCGCCGATCACCCACGCCGGGCTTCGCCGGGCACTCGCGTCCTTCGACTGCGACTTCCAGCAGATCTACGGGATGACCGAAGTCGGCACCGCGACGATCCTCGGTCCCGCCGAGCACGACCCACAACTCCGACCCGACCTGATGTCGAGCGCGGGGCGCGAAATGGCGCTCGTTGACATCGACATCGTCGACATCGACGGCCGCTCGTGCCCGGTTGGGTCATCCGGCGAGATCGTGATCAGCGGACCGGGAGTGACCGACGGCTACTGGAACAACTCCGAGGCCAGTGCGGCCGTCCTGCGGCAGGGCCGGCTGCACTCCGGCGATATCGGCCGCCGGGACGGCGACGGCTACCTCTTCGTCACCGATCGCCTCAAGGACATCATCATCACCGGTGGCGAGAACGTGAGCCCCCGCGAGGTCGCGGACGTCATCGAGCAGCACCCTGACGTCCAGGAGTGCGCCGTGATCGGCCTTCCCGACGAGTACTACGTCGAGAGCGTGCACGCGGTCCTGGTTCTGGCAGCGGGCACACGACTGGACGAGACGGCCATCCGAGCACATTGCGCGCAACGGCTTGCCGGCTACAAGTGTCCACGCTCGTACACAGTGGCCGAAACGCTGCCGCGCAACGCCGTTGGCAAGGTACTGCGCAAGGATCTTCGCGTGGAGCACACCACTGACAACGAGCTCAGATCGGCACGACGCCGGTGATCGTGGTGCCCGCGCCGGGTGCGGAATGGACCTCGACGGCGCCGCCGACCGAGGCCGCGCGTGCGGTCAAGTTGGGCAGGCCCGCGTTCGGCGCGGCCATGGTGAAGCCCGGCCCGTCGTCGGCGACGGCGAACTCCAGGCCCTGGTAGCTGTCCCACACCAGAACCCGGACCGGCGCGCCGGCCGCGTGCTTGCGCGCGTTGTTCACCGCCTCCAGCACGACGTAGTAGACCGCCGACTCGACCGGCGTCGGGTAGCGGCGGCGCAGGCGGCCGGTGTCGAGGGTGACGTTGTCGTGCTGGGCCAACTCGGTGCGCAGCGCGGTCGCGAGGCCGTTGGTGACCAGTGCGTCCGGCAGGATCCCGGCGGCCGTGTCGACCAGCACGCGTTCGGCGTTGTCCAGCTGTGTCAACAGATCCACGACGCGTTCGTGGCCGTTGCCGGTCGCGAGCGCATGTTCGACGAGTGCCAGCGACATGCGCAGCGCGACCAGGTGGTGCTGCGCGCCGTCGTGCAGGTCGCGTTCCAACCCGCGGCGTTCGGTCTCCATCTCGGCCGCCGCGCGCCAGCGATCGTCGACGAGGGCGCGGGTCGCCGCGTCGCCGTCGCGGCGCAGCCGGTCGGTCTCCCGCACCAGCCGGATCGCCGCGACCGGCGCGCCGAGCACGGCGGCGACCCCGGGTACACCTGCCGACTCCGGCGCGAGGGCCAGGACGTCGCCGTCGCCGAGGTCGTGTTCCAGCCACGACCCGCCCTCGCCCCACTGGGACCGCTGCCCGCCGATGACGAGCGCGCAGCCGGTCGCGCCCGCCGCCTCGCCGATGACCTCGGCGAGCGCCCTCGGGTCCGGTTCCCGCCCGTCGCGCGTCAGGTAGGCGGTGATCGCCTCGGCTACCCGCCGTTCCCGGATGCGCACGCCGCGACGGTACCGCGCTGCGCGATGGCGGTCGCGGGTTACGGCAGAGGAGCCGTTGACTCTCACGGCGCTCGCCAAGACGGCGAAGGTACCGCTCGCCACCTGCGCGTCATGAAAGTGGAGATCACCTGCCCGCGGTGCGGTCTGGGCAGCCACTGTCTGGACCGAGTACCTGGAGAGCAGATACGCGACCGGCGGTTCCAGGTGGTGGTCGCCGGATGGGTCAGGCCGTCTCGGCTAGCTCGCGCCATTGTTGCCAGGTGGCGAGCCGCTGCTGGTACACGCTCTCGGCGATGGGGTACGGGTAGCTGCCGAGGAACAGCCGCAGTGGCGGTTCCGGCAGGTCGACCAGGTTGAGGACGACCTGCGCGGTGACCGACGGGTCGCGCGGCGCGCGGGCGGTGGCGCCGGTCCGGCGGGCCTGCCGGATCGGCTCGTAGGCCGCGATCGGGGCGGTGTGCGCCGCCGAGGCCCCGGCCCAGTCGGTGCCGTACGGTCCCGGCTCGAGGATCGTCACCTTGATACCGAGCGGGCCGACCTCCTGGGCCAGGGCCTCGCTCATCCCTTCAAGGGCCCACTTGGAGGCGTTGTAGAGGCCCAGTGTCGGGAAGGCGGCGATGCCGCCGATGCTGGAGACCTGGACAAGGTGCCCGCTACCCTGCGTCCGCATGATCGGCAGAGCGGCTTGGGTCACCCAGAGCGAGCCGAACAGGTTGGTCTCGATCTGGGCCCGGGCCTGCTCCTCGGTAGTCTCCTCGATCATGCCGAACAGGCCGTAGCCGGCGTTGTTGACGACCACGTCCAGGCCGTCGAAGGCTTCCGCGGCGCGGTCCACCGCGGCACAAACCTGAACCCGGTCGGTCACGTCGAGCGCGATCGGCAGGAGGCGGTCGCCGTAGGTCCCGGCCAGGTCCTTGAGCGTTTCGGGCTGACGTGCCGTCGCGGCGACCCGGTCACCGCGCTTGAGTGCCGCCGCTGCCCAGGTGCGTCCGAAGCCGCGTGACGCCCCGGTGATGAACCATGTCTTCATGGCCTCGACCATGCCTGGGCGCAGCATCGCCAGCCAGCACCCTGGCAGGGATACCCTAGACAACGATGACGCGCGACAACCTTCTCGGAGAGTTCCTCCAGGCGCGCCGGGCCCGCGTGCGACCGGGTGAGGTAGGGCTTGCGTCCTACGGCCGGCGCCGAGTCACCGGGCTCCGTCGCGACGAGCTCGCGAGGCTCGCCGGAGTCTCGGTCCAGTACCTGACAAGGCTGGAACAGGGCGTCGACCGGCATCCGTCCCCACAGGTCGTGGACGCGTTGACGACGGCGCTGCGCCTCGATCTCGACGCCGCGAGGCACCTGCGCGCCCTGGCCGCCCCGCCAACTGAACCACCCAAGCCCAGCGAGGTCCGCGTCGAGGTGCGGCACTTACTCGACTCATGGGGCGGCACCCCGGCCTACGTCCGCGACCGCCGTTTCGATGTGCTGACGGCCAACAAGGCAGCCATGGTGCTCTCCCCGATGTACCACCCCGGCCGCAACCTGGTCCGCGACGTGTTCCTCGACCCCGCCGCCCGCAGCTTGTTCCCGGATTGGCCGGACATCGCCGAACAGACAGTCGCGGCCCTGCGGGCGACGGCCGATCCACGTGACCCTCGGACCGCCAGCCTCGTGGCCGAGTTGCAGCACCTCGACGAATTCCGATCGTTGTGGGCTAGATACGACGTACGCCCGTCCCGCGACGAGACCAAGCGGTTCGATCACCCCGACGCCGGCTCCCTCACCCTACGCCGCCAGACCCTCACCGTCGCCGGAGCCGAAGACCAGGTGATCATCGTCTACCAGCCCGAGCCCGGCAGCGCTTCGGCCGACGCCCTGGCAAGGCTCCTCTAGAAGGCTAGGTCCGGCGAAGCTGTGAAGATCGAGTCAAGTTCGGTGTTTCGGGGCCGTGTTGGTCATGAGAACCGGGCGTGACCTGCACCGTTGTCGCTGGCCGTGGCGCATTGCCCTGAATGCCCCATTCGAGACGTTGAGCGTCCCCAATGCCTCCTTCAAGGCGTCGCCGGCCGGCGGTCGGCCGCCGCAGGCCTCGTCGGGCACTACAGGGACAGAACCGGACGTGACCTGCGACGACACAGCGCGGGCGCCTCGATGCAGGGAAAGCGTCGTTCCCTGCACGATAGCCAGCCTGTGATCTAGCCCTGTAGTACTAGCCCGAGACTGCTGCGTCCCGCGCACCCACGCGGCGATGTCGCGACTGATTGAATGCCGCGCCCGGCCATCCTCATCTGCCACTGATCGGCAATTGATCGAACGTTGCGCGCCTGCTGCTTCAGCTCGCGGCGTCAGAGGTCGACGTGCACCCGCTCGGTCTCGAGCACCCCGATCCTGCGGTCGGTGAGGAACGCCAGCCACGCCTGCAGCGACGGCGACCGGGAGGGGCGTCACTTCGGCCGTAGTGCGTCCATGACGAGGTCGAGCAGCCGTTCGGTCTGCTCGGGGGTGTTACCGACCGTGGTGGTGAGGAAGATCCCCAGCAGCATCACGGTGACGTCCTCCGGGGCGACGTCGCCCCGGAGTGAGCCGGCTTCGGCCCCGCGGGCCAGGATCGTGGCGACGGCGGCGGTGATACGTTCCCGGGTGGTCGGGGTGGCGATCCGCCCCGACGCCCAGCCGGCGCGCAGCGTCTCGGCCATGCCGCGCTTGGTCGCGACGAAGGCGGCGTAGTGGCTCATCCAGGCGCGTAGCGCCGCGTCCGGCGGGAGCTCGTCGAGCAGGGTGGCGACGCTGCCGGTGACGTCGTCGAGTTCGGCGGCGTACACGGCCTCCACCAGGGCCTCACGGGTCGGGAAGTGGCGGTACAGCGTGCCGATGCCGACGCCGGCCTCGCGGGCGATGCCTTCGAGCGAGACGGTGTCGCCGGCGGCCGCGAACGCAGCCCGCGCGACCTGGATGAGGGTGTTGCGGTTGCGCAGGGCGTCGGCACGCGGGGCGCGTGTCTTCTTCCAGGTGTCCGAACTCAATGCGGAGGCACCTCCGTTAAGTGCTACTGTCGGTGGAGCGGAGGACACTCCGCTTAATCGTATCGTTCATGTGGAAGGACTCCCATGACCACGAACAGCATGCCCTCCGGTCAGCTCACCGCCACGGGTGTCCCGCGCGCCGGCGGGGCCGGGACGATCGCCGGTCGCACGGTGTCCCGCATCGGGTTCGGGGCGATGCAGTTGGAGAGGCTGCACACCGACCGCGACGCCGCGATCGCCCTGCTGCGCCGGGTGGTGGAACTCGGTGTCGACCACGTCGACACCGCCCAGTTCTACGGCGACGGCTTCGTCAACGGGGTCATCCGGGACGCGTTCCGCTCCGAGGACGGCGTCGTGGTCGTCAGCAAGGTCGGCGCCGACCCCGACCCGGGCGGCCCCGTTCCGCTGCGTCCCGCCCAGCGGCCCGAGCAACTGAGGGCGAGCGTCGAGGACAACCTCAGGTCCCTTGGCGTCGACCAGATCCCGGTGGTGAACCTGCGTCGCATGGACACCCGGCCGGGTCTGCTCGCGGAGGGGGACCAGATCGTCGACCTCGACGACCAGCTCGCGGTGATGACCGCGCTGCGGGACGAGGGCAAGATCGGCGCGATCGGCCTGAGCGCCGTCAGTCTCGACGTACTGCGCCAGGCCCTGCCCGCCCGGATCGTCTGCGTCCAGAACTCCTACAGCCTGGTCTCGCGCGTGGACGAGGAGATGCTCCAGATCTGCGTCGCCGAGCAGATCGCCTGGATGCCGTTCTTCCCACTCGGCAGCGCCTTCGCCGGCATGCCGACGGTGACCGACGAGCCGGCCGTCACCGCGGCCGCGCGGTCCCTCGGCCGCACCCCCGAACAGATCGGCCTCGCCTGGCTGCTGCACCACGCACCGAACGTGCTGCTCATCCCCGGCACCGCGAACCCCAGCCATCTCGAAGCCAATGTCGCCGCCGGGACGATCACCCTGGATGACACGACGATGTCCACACTGGACGCGGTCCAGTCCCGCTCCGCCGACGTATCCCTCGCCTGACTCGGCTTCCGCCGGCCAGAGGACAGCGCTGCCGGTGCTCGGCGCGTTGAAGCTCGCGGCGGCCATCGGCCTGCTGGCCGGACTCACCCGGCCACCGCTAGGCATCACGGCCGCCGGTGGCTCGTCCTCATGATGGCCGGCGGTGTACTCACCCACCTCCGAGCCGGCGACCGAACCGCCGGGTTGGGGGACGTCTCGACGGTTGCGGGACGTCCCCTGGACTCGGCCCGGCTCGAACGGGCAGCCACCCTCTCCATCACACGGGCGCGGTCAACCAGAACCACCGCGCCTTGGGCGAGGACCTTTACGAGAGTAGCCAGCACGGGACGTTTGCTCACGCTGATATCGCGGGTCCGGGCGAGGACACTGTCACGCCGGGATGAGCGCGCCAGCCGAGTGTCGCTATTGCCGATGAGGATACTTCGGCCCCGGGTAACTTGGCGGATGTGGATCGGACGGCTGCCGTTGATGGGTTCCGGCTTGCCTACGAGCGGACCGGTGCGGGTCCCGCCGTGGTGTTGCTGCACGGGTGGCCGAGCGACCGAACCGAGTACCGCGACGTTGTTCCGCTCCTACCAGCGGCCGACGTCGTGGTACCCGACCTGCGCGGCTTCGGCGAGTCTGACAAACACCCGGCCGACCTGACGACCCAGTACAGTCGGAGTCTCGGACAGCCCCACCGGGCCGTTCCGCGACGCGCTCGGCGGTCCACTGATCCAGAACTCCGAAATCGACCCCACCGTCTTCATCGACGACGACGGACAAGCCTACCTGTATTACGGCAACCCGAATCTGTGGTATGTGCGGCTCAACGCCGACATGATCTCGTACTCCGGCAGCCCGACGCAGATACCGCTGACCACCGCGGGGTTCGGCACCCGCACGGGAGATGCGAACCGGCCCACCCTGTACGAGGAAGGCCCGTGGTTCTACAAGCGAAACGGCCAGTACTACATGGTGTTCGCGGCGAAGTGCTGCGCTGAGTTCATCGCCTACTCCACCTCGCCCGGCCCGACCGGACCGTGGACGTATCGCGGCACCATCATGCCGGCTCAGGGCAGCAGCTTCACCAACCACGCCGGCGTCATCGACTTCAACGGCGGCTCATACTTCTTCTACCACAACGGCGCTCTGCCGGGCGGCGGTGGCTTCACCCGGTCCGTCGCGGTGGAGAAGTTCAGCTACAACGCCGACGGCACCATTCCAACGATCAATATGACGACGGACGGGGCGTCGCAGGCCGGCACGTTCGATCCTTATGTCCGCCAGGAAGCCGAGACCATCGCGTGGGGCAGCGGCATCGAAACCGAGCCCTCCAGCGAGGGCGGGATGAACGTCAGCTGGATTGAAAACGGCGATTACATCAAGGTCAAGGGCGTAGCATTCGGCACTGGTGCCAGCTCGTTCACCGCCAGGGTGGCCTCAAGCACCAGCGGCGGCCGAGTTGAGCTGCACCTGGACAGTGCTACTGGGCCAACGGTCGGGACATGCACTGTGTCGGGCACCGGAGGCTGGCAGACCTGGAGCACGGTCTCGTGCCCTGTTACCGGTGCGACCGGGACCCACGATCTGTACCTGCGCTTCGCCGGTGGCAGCGGGTACCTGTTCAATATGAACTGGTGGCAGTTCACCACCGGCCAGCCCGCCTTCTCGTCAACCGCCGTCGCCCAGCACAGCGGGTACTGCCTGGACGACCCCAACCAGAGCACCGCCGACGGCACTCAGTACCGGCAGTACACCTGCGGCGCCGGTGAGGAACAGCGGTTCGACTTCCGCCCGGTGCCAGAGGTGGTGGACACCTACTTCCTGGTGAACCGCTACAGCGGCAAGTGCCTCGACATCGGCGGCGTCTCCACCGCCGACGGCGCGGCGGTCCACCAGTGGACCTGCCACGGCGGCGCGAACCAGCAGTTCACGCTGCGGCAGGTCGCCGCCAACGACTACCAGCTCGTCGCGGTGCACAGCGGCAAGTGCGTGGACGTCAGCGAGATCTCCACCGCCGTCGGAGCACTGGTCCACCAGTGGACCTGTGACTCCGCCAGTGCCGCGGCCACCAAGAAGAACCAGGTCTGGCGCCTGACCGGCAAGAGCTGAACCCACAGGGTCGGGCCCGGGCCGGCAACCCGGCGCCCGACCCTGTCCAGGGCCTTTGCCGGCCGGGGTAGCCGATGTACGCCACTGGACGAGCAGCAGTTTCAGCAGGTCAGTTGCGGGCGATTCTTGGTTCGTCGCGCTTGCCCTCCGGTACTTGCGCCAATGCCGATCGAGCCGCACGGGTGGAGGTTGGCTTGACGGCAGCCTCGGCGAGGCCCGCTGTGCTTATAGGACTTCCTACGAAACTTCCTGTTACATCTACCCGGTCGATGTTATCGTTCACGCACCATATGGTGCGGTCAGTCGCACCGCCGGTTGGCTACCGGGCACCTAATACATCTACATATTCCTGCACGGAGCACCCCCGAGAATGTTAGCGCTAACAACTCGTTTTCCCGGGTAGTTGTCCGTGCGCGGGTGTCGTCGGCGTGCGCGCGGATGCGGCCCGCCTCATGTCGGCGGTCCCACATGATGGAAGGAAAGGCGTTATGTCGGTTGGGTTTGCGCGCTCCGCGAGGTGGTGGCCGTCGGGGTTGGCCGCCGCGGCAGCGGTGGCGGTCGTGGGCGGGCTGCTCACGGTGGCCACGACGCCGGCGTCGGCCGCCACGGTGGACACCACCGCCTGGTACGTACTGGTGAACCGCAACAGCAGCAAGGCGTTGGACATGGCAGGCGTGAGCAGCGCCGACGGCGCCGCGGTCACGCAGTGGGCCCGGCACGACGGGACCAACCAGCAGTTCCAGTTCGTGGACTCCGGCGACGGCTACTACCGGATCAAGGCGCGGCACTCCGGCAAGGTGATCGACGTGTCCAGCTGGTCGACGGCCGACAATGCCGCCATCCACCAGTGGACCGACCACGGCGGCGTCAACCAGCAGTTCCGGCTGGCCGACTCCGACAGCGGCTACGTGCGCCTGATCAACCGCAACAGCGGCAAGGCCGTCGAGGTGCCCGGCTTCTCCAGCGCGGACGGGACCGGCCTCGTTCAGTACTCCGACCTGAGCGGTACGAACCAGCAGTGGCAACTCGTCCAGGTCGGCGGGGGCACCGGCACCTGCACGCTGCCGTCGTCGTACCGCTGGACGTCGACCGGACCGCTGGCGAACCCGAAGTCGGGGTGGGCCTCGCTCAAGGACTTCACCACCGTGAAGTACAACGGACAGCACCTCGTCTATGCCACGACGCACAACACCCTCGACGATGAGCAGGGGCGCTGGGGATTGATGAGCTTCAGCCCCTTCACGAACTGGTCCGACATGGCCACCGCCACCCAAAACACGATCCCCTTCGATGGCATCGCGCCGACGCTGTTCTACTTCGCGCCGAAGAACCTCTGGGTGCTCGCCTACAACGGGGCTTGGCCATACAGCTTCGGCTACCGCACCTCGAGCGACCCCACCAACCCCAACGGCTGGTCCGCGCAGCAGGAACTCTTCACGACCACTCTCCCGGACGTTGACGGCCGGAAGGTCGGCCCCCTCGACGTGACCCTCGTCGGCGACGACACGAACATGTACATGTTCTTCGCCGACGATGAGGGCGGCATCTACCGCGCCAGCATGCCCATCGGCAACTTCCCGGGCACCTTCGGTTCGTTCACGAAGATCATGAGCGACACGGCGCTCAACCTGTTCGAGGCGGTCGAGGTCTACAAGGTCCAGGGTCAGAACCAGTACCTCATGATCGTCGAGGCCCAGAATTACACAGGATATGGTCGCTACTTCCGCTCGTTCACGGCCACCAGCCTCGGCGGCACGTGGACACCGCAGCCGCAGGCCGACACCGTGACCAACCCCTTCGCCGGCAGTGCCAACAGCGGCGCGACGGCCTGGACCAGGGACATCAGCCACGGCGATCTGGTTCGCACCAACCCCGACCAGACCAAGACCATCGACTCCTGCAACCTGCAGTTCCTCTACCAGGGGCGCGACCCCAGCACCGACGGATCGCCCTACGGCACCCTGCCTTACAGGCCGGGCGTGCTGACACTGCAGCGCTAGCCGGTGGCGTGACGCAGGTCCGGCTTCGGTGTTCCTGACGTTCGCGGGCGACGACGTACGCCGAACCG
Source organism: uncultured Actinomycetota bacterium (assembly GCA_963826035.1). Classification (GTDB taxonomy): domain Bacteria; phylum Actinomycetota; class Actinomycetes; order Mycobacteriales; family Pseudonocardiaceae; genus Actinophytocola. The sequence continues at coordinate 118,362 of CAWGVZ010000001.1, forward strand.
GGTGAGCGTCACAGCGAGCGATCAGGAACGGGTGGAGCTTGAGCGGGCGGGCTCGACACAAGGCCGAGCCCGCCCTCGCACGCGGAGAACCGAGGGGGTGGCGGCCTCGTCCTGGTTGTTCGGCGGCACTCAGGATGATCATGTGCTGGTAGGGCAGCGGTGTTGAGGGTGAGGATGTGTTCGTGCGTGGCGGGCGGTTGGTTGCTGTTGATCGTGTTCGGCGGCACCGTGATCAGGTCGAGGTAGGCGACGGCCCTCCCGTCGTCTCTGGCCGGAGGTTCGGGAGGGCCGTGCGGTTGCGCACGGAGGCGCTGTGATCACGGTAGGCTGGATGCTGCTGACGTCGAGCGGCGGTTGGCGGCGGGGCGGTTGAGGTGTCCGGAGTGCTCGGCGACGTTGATGGGGTGGGGGCATGCCCGGCGGCGGATGTTGCGTGGCCCGGAGGGGTCCGTTGTGGACGCGTCCGCGGCGGTCGCGGTGTATCGGTTGTGGGGTGACGCATGTGTTGCCGGTGGTGGCGTTGCTGCGGCGGGCGGATGCGGCGGTGGTGATCGGGGCGGCGAAGGCCGCGGGGCTGGGGCATCGATGGATCGCGGCGGTGTTGTCGCGCCCGGCGGAGACGGTGCGGGGTTGGTTGCGTCGCTTCGCTGGTCGGCTGGAGTCGGTGCGGGCGGGTGTTCACGGTGTGGTTGCGGGCGCTGGATCCGGATCCGGTGATGCCTTCCTCGGCTGGGAGTGCGTGGGCGGATGCGGTGACCGCGATCGACGCGGTGACGGTGTCGGTGATGCGCCGGTTCGTGGTCAGGGTGTCGCCGTGGGGTGGGGCGGTTGTTAGCGCCGGGCTGGCCTGATCCGCCGAAAACACGACCGCAGCCGGGGCGTGTCATGCCAACCGAGCACCTATCCTGGCGACCGCAGCCGCCTGCGATCCTGTTGTCTTCACAAACACATGATCAACAGGCGGCTGCCCCATGCCGCCCCCAGGGCCCCAGCCACGCCTTCCCGCAGGTCACAACCCGAATGGCCGCTGCCGTACTAGAGCCCGCCCCTTTGGACAGCCTCGTTGCCTGTCTGTCGCCCAACGTCGTGAAGAGTTGAGACGATGAAAGCCGCAATAATTCAGCTCTTTCGAGGCTGCCGAGCCAGTCAACAGCCACAGCCACGAGCCTGTTCCTCGGCCACCACCTTCTGCCGGATCACTTCGTCAAGCATCCGAGTGCGGACCGTCAGCACATGGCGCTACTCGATCCTCAGCCGTGCGCTGCCGTTTGCTTCTTCGCGATGTAGTCGGCCATCTGCTGGCCTCCCGGCCATTCCGCCGGGTTGAGATAGGTTCGATCAGAGATCACACGTCCGTGCTGGAACGTGAATATCCCGCACCAGAACGTCTCCTTATGCTCACTCGTGGCCTTGTCGATGTACGTGACCGTGCCCTCCAGGATGACGTGGTCGACAGCGGCGATGGTCCGGACGATATGCGCCTTCCGGTCTGGGGCGGCGTCCAGGGCGATCTGCTCGATGGCATGGAAGGTGTCGCGGTCGTGAATCTCCAAGGCGCCAGGGCACACCACGTCGACGGTTGCATACACCTCGTCGATCATGCGATGGACGTCGGTGTTGTAGAGCTCGATCAAGCGATGGGCTGTGTTGACGATGTCCTGCTGGTTTGTTGTCATGGCAACAGACTCCTTGTGTCCGTTGGTTTGTGGTTGAGGATGTCGCGGCCGTACCAGTCAATCAGTCCGGCGACAACGGGCTTGGGCATGGGGGAATCCATTGCGTTGTAGCCGACGACCGCCGCGGTGTTGGTGCGGTCGAAGGCCACATGGCCGAGCGTGTACGGCAGGTGGAACGCGAGCGTCCGGGCCAGTCGCTGATCGAGAGCGTGCTCAGGCGTAGCGTTTGGGGCGAACACTGGCCGTGGTATGCCGGCCCATGTGAACGCGCTGGTGTATACGTCGTCCACGTTGGGCGGTGTCGCGTTCGTGAGGTGGAAGATCTTTTCCACATCGCCGCACAACCCAACGTGCACGCCGTGCCCAGCGACGTGGTCGAGTGGGACGAGGTGGACCTCGTTATGGGGATCGGCCCGCAGCACCGGCCGGCGGGAAAGCACCTCGGGGAACCGGACCTGGTACTGCCCGCGGAACCGCAGCAATTTCCTGGGGATGTCGTACAAGCCGGAGTGACCGGGGGTGCGTAGGGTCGTGGCGTCGCCGACTACCGCGCCTGGCCGCAGAATTCGCCAGGGGAGCCCGCTGTCGGCCACGAGGTTCTCAGCGGTGATCTTGGATCGCTCGTACAAGTTGTTGAAGGGCCGGTCGACCGGTGGCAGCGCCTCGAACTGCGTCCCGCGCTCCTGGCCGAAGACATAGGCGGTGCTCACATAGTTGAGCTGGGCATCGAGTCGCTGGGCGAGGGCGATCGCGTGGCGCGTCCCGCCGACGTTCGCCTGGTAGATTTCATCGGAAAAGTCCACTTCGTACCGGAGCGACGCGGCGTTCGCCCACACGCATTCGACCCGAGGAAGGTCACTCGGGGTCAACCCCAGCATCGGCCTGCGGACATCCCCGAGGATGACGCGACGTCGTCGTGAGGTGTCACACCGGACGAGATCTTCGGTCCGGTCGAGCACATCCGCCACCCGCACCAGCGCGTCGTCCAGCCGGACTCGGGCAGATGACCGAGTGTTTCCCCGGACGACACACCACACCTCGCAGTCTGTGTGGGTGAGCAGGTCCAGCAGCAGGGCGCTGCCGAGGAATCCGGTACCACCGGTGAGCAGGTGTACTCCCGTCATGGTCGAGTCTCCTCTTGTAACCTGCGCAACACGTACCGTTCCGAGTCGATGACGACATGTGACGGCTTGGCGGTGGACGAGACGACGGAGACGACCATCCGGCCATGCGGGTGGACCGTCGCGAACAGTGGGCCGGCCCCTTGTGGTGGCCACACAGTGATGCTCCCGGACTTTCCGAAGCGCAACGCGTAACCAAGCGGCAGACGGCTCTGCCGACAGGCTTTGTAGGCGGCCTCCTTGCACGACACGACGACCGTCGGATGAGTACCCGGCGGGATACGGTCCGCCGGGCCGCACATTCGCCGCGCCAACGCGTGGTCATGGCTGTCTCGAGGCTGGACATCGACGCCTATCGTGGTCCACTGAGGACCGATGGCGGCGGCACATACTGTTCCGGAGTGCGAAATGGACAGACGCCACAGCGGTCGGTGTCCTCGCACCGCAGGTGCCGGCGCCCCATCCGGGTCACGCAGGATCTCCACGTCTGCCGGTGGTGTCCCAGTGGCTGTCAACACCGCTGCTTTTGCCGCGATGCGGCCGCGGGTGAATTCGGCGGCCCGCCACGCGGGCCAGCGTTCGGCGAGCCCTCGCTCACGCTGCGTCAGCAGATTCACCGGCGGAGGCGCCTTGGTCCAGTCGACGATCAGCACGACGGTTTCTCGCACGTCAGTGCTCGGCGACAGTCGTCTTATGGTTGAGCGCGGCGACGATCTGGTCGGCGAGGTCGCCGACGGTCACGGCGATCGTGGACTCCTCGTCCATCAGTACGACACCCCACCGCTGCTCCAACCGGTTGGTGAGCCGCAGTTGCTTGACCGAGTCAGCGTCCTCGATCTCCAGGATCACCGTGCCCTCGGCCATCGCAGCCGGGTAGGCGGCGAACTCCTCGACGAGATATCGCGTAATCGTCTCGAGGACCTCACTCCGGCCGGTGTCTTCGTGGACTCCCATGGTTCCTCCTTTTCTCATCGTCAACGCGTCGGCTGCGGGTCCCGGTCGCGCCCGGATGGACGAGCGATCGCTGGAACTTGCCGCTCGGTGTGCGTGGCAGGCCGCCAGGGGGAAGGAGCAGCACCTCGATTGAGCCGACGCCCAGGTGCTCGGCAACCTCCCGACGGATTCTCCGAACCAGGTGCTCACCTTCCGTGCCGCGGGTATGGGCTTTGCTCTCTGCGGCGACCACCATCGACTCGGTTCCATCGCGGTCGACTCGTGCGAAGGCGACGCATCGTCGGCGGTGCACACCCTCAATGGGTCGCACCAACGTCTCGACGTCGTCAGGGAAGATATTTCGTCCGTGGTAGATGATCATCTCTTTTGTCCGGCCCACCACGTACAGACCGCCGTCGAGCCAAAAGCCGAGGTCACCGGTGTGCCGCCAGCCGCCGCCGAGCACGGTCGCCGATACTCCGTCGGGACCTAGGTAACCAGGGCTGACAGATGGTCCCTTGATCTGGATCTCACCCACCCGTGCGTCTGCCAGTGCATGCCCTTCCGGACCGGCGACTCGCAGGCTGAGACCGTCGATCGGCCTGCCGACGCAGACCAAGGACCTCGCGCGCTCGTGCCCCTCCGGCACCACGCGTGCGACTCCGTTGTCAGCCAACAGATCACGGTCGACCGACAAGACACGGGCGATGCTGCCCGGGAGCGGGAACGCCGCCCCGAGCGTGGCTTCGGCCAGCCCGTACACCGGATACAGCACACTGGGCCCAACACCGTGCGGGGCCAGCGTCGCGGAACACCGTCGGAGTGTTTCGACGAGTACGGGCTCCGCACCGTTGAACGCGGTGCGAAGCTCCGTAAGCCCAAGAGGGGAGGGGCGGGTCCGGACCAGGTCGTCGGCGAGCAGGTCGTAGGCGAAGTTCGGGCCCATCATATGAGTCGCGCCGTGCTCGGCGGCATAGCGAAGGAAACCGGTCGGGCTCCGGATATAGTCCAGAGGGCGGAAGACATGCAGGTCGCAGCCGCCGAGACCGAACGCCAATGTGCCGAAGAACCCCATGTCGTGAAAATGTGGAACCCATTGCACGAGGACGTCGTCAGGGGTGGCCTCGCACGACCTGAGCAATGAGCGGAGGGCTGCCAGCACGGTTCGATGCGGTAGGGCGACGCCCTTTGGGGTTGTGGTGCTGCCCGAGGTGTACTGGACCACGGCGAGTGCGTCGGGTTGCGAATCGGGGAGCGGATGGGAGCCGTCGTCGAGCTGCGCCGGGTCGAGTATCCGCACAGCGGGTCGGATAGCACGGAATCTCGACACCAGGCGCGCATAGCAGGCGTCAGCCACCACGTGCCGCATGCCGGCGGCATCGGCTATCTGCGCCCACTGGCGGGCCGCCCACGCAAGATCGGGCGACGCTGGTCGCGCGGGAAGGGCAGTGACCGCTGCTCCCGCAGCCATCAAGCCGAACGCGGTGACCCACATGTCGACCCCCGCGGGTGCCAGCAATCCCACGCGCTCGCCCACCCGCACTCCAGCACGCGCGAGGCCGCGGGCCCGCCGCAGCGCGGCTAGGTGAAGATCAGCGGCGGAGATCTCCTGGCTCCGCGTGGGGAACACCCATCGCGCGGTGGGCGCAACCGAGGCCAAGTCCCGTAGCGCGGCGGGCAGTGTCGACGCAGGAATCCAATCATGCATGGTTGCGGTCTCCGTCGGCGAATGTCCGTCCCGGCTTCGTTATTTCCACCGGAAGGCGCGCAAAGCCGCGCATCACGAGTCTTGGCAGGAATTGCGGCGCCCCTGCGACGGTCAGGCGGTCGCACTGCCGCGCGAGCAGGCCGAAGGTGACATCCGCGAGAGCCTCGGCCAACGGAGCCCCTGGGCATCGGTGGCTGCCCAGCCCAAAGGTCAGCGATACCTGCCGTGCGGTGCCGGAGCCGTCGAACCGCGTTGGGTCGAACCGGTCTGGCTCGGGGTGGCAGCGGGGATCCCGACCAGCGCCGCCCAGCGATAGCAGCAGCATGGTGTGCCGTGGGACGCGGACGCCGCCGATGGTGACCGGCGCGGCCGTCCACCGCGCGACCGACTGTGCGGGCGGATGGAAACGAAGCAGTTCCCGAGCGAACGAGACCCCCTGGTGCGGGTGTTCCCGGAGCCAGGGCGCGAGGTCGGGTCGCTCGGACAGCACCTCGAGGCCACTTCCCAGCATGGCGGCGGCCGTTTCCGTGCCGGCCCCGGCCACGAATACCAAGTTGTCAAGCAGACCGTCCTCATTGCCGTCCGGCCACGCTGACGCCATGAATGTCACCAGGTCGCTGCCGTTGCCTCCTCTGCGCTCACGCACCAACGGCCTCAGATACTCTTTGAATGCCAGCGAGTCCGCGTTGGCGTCCGCAAGCCCATGGCCTGGTGGATTAAAATCGTTGGCCCGCCCGATGGAGTCGAGCCATCGTCGAATTCGCGACAGGTCTGTCTGCGGAAGGCTGAAGATGTCGCAGATGATAGCGGCGGGCAGCCACAACAGCGTGTCGACCGCATCTACCGGACCGGCACTCGTATCCTCTGCCAGCAGCATGGACACGGATTGCGTGGCGCGCCGTTGGAGCAACGCGCGCATCGTGGCGACGTTGCGGGGGGCGAAGTACTTCAACAGAAGCTTGCGTGCGGGCTGATTGTGCGGCGCGTTCTGGTGCATCAGGGCGTTGTAAAGAGATGTGACTGCCGAGTGCGCGCGCCACGACGGCCAAGCCCTATCTCCCCATTCGTCGTCGCAGACAGGGAACGTGTCAGAGTCCAGAAGGATCTCCCGGATTTCTGGATGACCGGTCACCATAACCCGTCTAGGCCCCACCGGGAGCACTGGTGAGTGGTTACGCAGCACCGCATAACTCGGATATGGATCGGATTTGGCGGCTGGCGACCAGAGCCGCTGGAACGCGTCCAGGATCGTTGTGTCGGTCATTGCTGCTCCGTCATGGGAATGCGAGGCCGGTCATGGAGCCGTCAGAACGGTCACGGTGTTCTGCCCGCCGAATCCGAAAGAGTTGTTGACCGCGACCTGCATGGATCGCTGCCGAGGGCTTCTTCGGACGATATCCAACTCGATGCCGGGTTCGATGTTCTCCAGGTTGGCGGTCGGCGGGATGAGTGCTCTTTCAAGGGCCAGTACGCAGAAGGCCATCTCCACCGCGCCGGCCGCGCTGAGCAGATGTCCGGTAACGCCCTTGGTGGACGTCACCGCCACGTCGTCTCCCAGCGCACGCCGCAGTATGGCGGCCTCGGCCCTGTCGTTGTACGGCGTCGAGGTTCCGTGCGCGTTTACATGGTCCACGTCGCCAGAAGCAAGGTCGGCATCGGCCAGCGCCTGCCGGAGCGCCCGCTCGATGGCGGCACCCGAGGGATCCGGTGCGGTGGGATGATAACCGTCGTCCGTGGCCGCGAATCCCGCAACAGTGGCACGGACGTGCGCCCCCCGTGCACGTGCGTGTCTGGTTTGTTCGAGGACAAGCACGCCGGCGCCCTCTCCCATTACGAAGCCGTCGCGGTCGACATCGAACGGGCGCGACGCCGTCACCGGGTCGTGATTGCGCCTTGACAGCGCGCCCATGCTGGCGAACCCGCTGACGTACAACGGGGTGACGGTAGCTTCGGTGCCGCCGGCCAGCACGATGTCACAGGCGTCCGTGGACAACAGCAACCGTGCGATACCCACGGCCATCGCACCGGACGCGCAGGCCGTGGACGTGACCAGGTTGGGACCCGTGGCAGCGAACTCGAGTGCGATCTCGCCGGCCACCATGTTGACGAGGCTGGCCGGCAGGAACGCTGGTGAGACACCTCGGCCGCCCACGAGCCGGCGATGCTGTTTCTCGAATGTGGCAGTGCCACCCGCGGTCGTGCCCATGACCACGCCGACCCGGGCACCGTCCCAGGAGCCGGGGTCCAACCGCGCGTTCTTGATCGCCTCTGTGGCGGCGGCCACGGCGAATTGGCTGCAGCGGTCCATCCGCCATGCCCGGCGCGGACTCATCACGGACTCGGCGTCGAAGGCGGGGACGGTGCAGGCGAAGTCGACGTCAAGACCGGCCAGGGCGGGCTGGGGCGCGGCGGTCGGTTCGCCCGCACAGGTCCGTGACCAGGCTTCCTCCGTGCCGATGCCCGCCGGGGTGATGAGCCCCAGCCCAGTCACCACCACATCGCCGGTCACACCCGTGCCCCCCTTGCCGCGAGAAGGTCAGCGGTTTGCCTGAGCGTGAAGTGAACATTGATGTCGTCTTCGTCCAGGCGCACGCCGAGCTCGTCCTCGACCGCGAGCAGCAACTCGACGAACGCGATCGAGTCGAGTTCGAGTTGTGCGAAGGTGACGTCGGGGGCGATGCCGGCCGCCGGCACTCGGAGTCGGTCCTTGAGTATCGTCGTGAGAATTTCGTAGAGATCCGACATCTGTGGCCTTCCAGTCATTGTCAGAACGCCTCCGTCGTAGGTCCGCTCGGCTGCCCAGATCTGACATGGAGTTCCAGTCAGTAAGCGCCGAAGACTTGTTACGTCCATGTCGGGATCTCCCTGTCGCCTTCCGCGGACACGGTTACCCCGACGCGACGGTCGAAACGAGGTGGTCGGATGGGATCGACGGCCAGACCAATACTGTGGATCCCCAGGTGAAACCGGCACCGAACGCGGAAAGCAGCACTCGGTCGCCCACCCGCAAGTCGCCCATCCCGACCGCATGCGCCAGCGCGAGCGGTATTGATGCGGCGAGCGTGTTGGCGACGCGGTCGATGTTGACGACCGTCCGGCTTCTGGGAATTTCCAACCGGGCGGCAACCGCTTCCAGGATTCGGACGTTGGCTTGGTGGGCGACGAATCTATCCACATCGGACGCTGAGAGACCCAACCGATCTAGTACGGACTGCGCCGACTGGGTCATCCTTCGCACGGCGTGCAGGAAAACCTCGCGGCCGGACATGGCGAGATACCAGTCTGCGGCCGGAAGGTCGCTGTGACCGGGGCCGGTCGTCGAACGCTGGCGTGACCCACCCGCGCCGATAGCCAACAGTTCGACGCCGCTACCGTCACTGCCGAGGTCGAACGGGCCGATCGCACCCGGTTCACGCGAGTCACCCGATCGCAACACCACAGCTCCGGCACCGTCACCGAATATCGGCGCCGTTGTCCGATCTGCAGGATTCACCAGAGGGGTGAACGCCTCCGCGCCGATGAACAGGACCCGGTCGGCCACCCCGGCTGTGATCAACGCGGCCGACGTGGCCAGCCCGTACATGAACCCGCTGCATGCGGCCGAAATATCGTATGCGGGTACGTTCGCGCAGCCGAGCCGGATGGCAACCTCCGGTGCTGTCGCCGGACACAGCCGATCCGGTGACGTCGTGGCGACAATGACCGCGTCTACGGTTGGGTCGTCGAGCGATTTCAGGACCTCTTTGCCGGCAGCCACAGCCAAGTCGGAAGTTGCCATGCCACGGGACACGACACGTCGTTCCCGTATCCCGATGCGTCGTTCGATCCAGTCTGCCGAGGTATCCAGGTGGGCGCATATTTGATCGTTGGTGCGGACGGTTGGCGGTGTCCACACACCCAAACCGGCGACCACGGCGGCCTTGGTCATGCTGGTCCCTCCACATCGGGAGCGTTCTCCCCAGGCGCGCTCCGCTCTCACTCGCAACGGATCGCCGCGTCAGCCAGCGCAGGACTTCGCTCAATGGGTTCGAACCTTCCTCGGTTTGATTAACCCACCCAGACGACGCGTTGGAAAGAACAGCACATGCCGCGGTGTGTATAACGTCAGGGCATGTTGCATAATCGATGCCGCGCCGGCACGGGGCGAATACAGCACTGCGGGGAGGCGCTGCGGTGGTCAACGGCATCGCCGCCGAGGGCGGACGTGCGGAGTTCGTCGCGGGGGACGTGGCCGACGAGGGCTCCTGGCGCCGTGCTGCCGGGCTCGCCACCGAGCGGTACGGGCGGCTGGACGCCCTGGTCCTGCGCTGGGCGTCTCGGCCATGGTCCATGGCGTGGTCCACGGCACGGGTTCGGTCATGGCAGCCTCTCCGTTGACCGGCGGGTGATGGAGGGGTTGTCGTGGGCTGTCTCGTCGTAGTTCGTGGGGCGTCGTGGTTGCACCCGTAGCACTGGTCGGACCGGGTGCAGGGTGATGCCCAGGCGTAGCGATGAGTCGGTTTCCTGCACGGGTTGGAGTTGCCAGCGTGCGGCGATGGTGGCGGTGACGATCGCCGCCTCAGTCAGGGAGTAGTATTCGCCGGGGCATTTGCGGGCGCCGACACCGTGGGGGGCCATGGCGTGTTTCGGTACCGATTGTGCGTGCTCGGGGAGCCACCGGTCCGGGTCGAAGGTGTCCGGGTCGGGGAAGATTCGGTGGTCGTGCTGGATGGCGTAGGGACTGAACACGATGTCGGCGCCTGCGGGGATCGCGTAGTCGCCCAGGCTGATTCCTTTGGTGGCGCGGCGGGTCATGATCCAGTGGGTTGGCCGGTACCTCATGGACTCGGTGACGACGTTGCGGGTCTGAGGCATGTTCGGCAGGTCGGTCACGCGGATCGGGTGGTCGGCGGTTACGCGATCGACCTCGTCGTGCAGCCGGGCCGCTTCCTGGGGGTGTTCGGTGAGCAGGTGCAGGGTCGAGGCCACGGTGCCGGAGACGTTGCCGGTGCCGGCGACGAAGAACGCGATGATCGTGTCCCGGATGTCGACGTACGGGAGCGGCTCGCCGCCGTCGGCGGGCCGCATCAGCAGGCTCAGCAGGTCGTCGTGTTGTTCACCCGAGGCGTGATGCTCCTTGATCGCCTCGTCGATGGCGTCGCGCCAGGCGGTGAGCGCGCGGTTGAACCGCCGGTTGCGACCGAACTGGAGCCGATGCATGAGGGGGATGGGGACGATCATCCGGCGGAACAGCTCGTCGAAGATCTGTTGTAGGGCTTCGGCGAGCTCGTCGGAGATCGTGGTGAGGCTGTCGACCCGCATCAGGGTGCGGCACATGATCCGGGTGATGACCCTGAACACCGCGGTGTCCACGTCGACGACCTGCCCCGGCTGCCAGCTGTCGGCCATCGAACGGGCCTCTTCCTCCATGACAGGGCTGTAGGAGGCGAGACGGTCCGGCGTGAACGCCGGCTGGACGAGGCGACGCTGTCGCTGGTGCTTAGCCCCGTTGCTGGTGGCGAGCCCGTCGCCGAGCAGTGCTCGGAGCGTGTCCCACAGTCGACCGCCCACGTCGACCGACTGCCCGTTGCGGATCAGTAGTTCGTCCACCAGCTCCGGCGTGCACAGTGCGTACAGGGTTTTCGGTCCGAGCCGGATGGTGAGTACGTCGCCGTGGTCACGCATGTCGCAGAGGAATCGCAGCGGATCGCGCAAGAGCGGCACGATGTGGCCCAGAACTGGGGTGGCGCCGCCGACGAGCGGCGGAGTGGGGCCGGTCATGAGGCACCTCCGGTATCGAGATAGGGCGGCCAGGCCGGGTCTTTCCAGTCCCGTGTCCGGTAGCGGCCGGATTCGTGGTGGAACCAGTAGGTGGAGGAGATCCAGTTGCGCATGTTGAACACGCAGGACTCGACCGCGGCCCACACTTTTCGCGAGCATTTCGTGCCGTCCCACAGTGCCGGGACTTGGCTTTCTGCTTGCAGGAAGCGGGTGACGCAGTCAAGGACGTGACACCGCACTGCGGCTTGGGCCTGCTTCTCGTCGAGCCCTTCGTGATGCATGAGGCAGACCCCGAGGTTGTGCACGTCGCCAGCGGCGAGCTCCTTGGGCATGGAGTACAGGTCGTTGTAACTGGATGCGAACTCCTGGCTGGCGTGCGCGGCCCGCTGATAGATGTCGTCACGGCGGATCGACGGAGGGAGTACACAGCCGGCGGTCAGTTCCAGCAAATCGATCCACACGTCGTGCCCGAACGTCCAGCGCCGCAGCTCCAGGTAGTCCGTGACATTCGGCACCGTGTCGCTGATGAGGTTGTGGTACTCACGGTCATAGGCGGCGAAGATCCCGTCCATGTGATCGGCGAACCGCGCATCCCATGCCTGCCCGAGTTGGCCGAAGAACCGTCCGACCGAATCGGCGAACGCCGCCACCAGCGGCTCCGGGTGATCCCGGTGCCGCGCCGGGTGCCGCAGCGCGTCCCGCAGCGCCGCGCTCAGCTCCCACCACTGCCGATCCCGGCGAAACCTCGCGTCGATGCTGTGCTGGTCGTCCCAGAGGAAGAACCACACGCTGAAGTCGGCGATCGCCTGCACCACCGATGGAGACTCGCCGACGTAGTAGCCGGCGATCAGGTCGGTGTAGCACAGCAGATCCTCGCTATAGGCGTCGACGACATCGTGAGACACCAGGCGCTGCTCAACCATCCACCGCAGCGTCGACTCCCGCAGTCGCCACCGGTAGGGATGCCACTGCCGCCCGAACTCATTCTCCACCACCGCCAACCTGACCACAGCTGGCTCGGTTCGCGTGGTGTCTGAAAGCTCGCGGTCCGAGCGGATCCACGCGGTGTGCCCGGAATCGGCCATCGCTGCAGCCTCCCCGTCATATCGGCTAAGTGCTTCGGTTGATCATTAACGTGAGCAGATCGGTGAGCATCGCCTCGAGAGCCTGGTCTCCAATACCTGCGCCGTCTTCCGGCGACATGCCCGACCCACGATAACTAACTTCCCGTCATTGGTTCATCGCCAGATTTGTATATGGGGACAGTGGTTACACATCAACCGAAGGGTCGACTATGGTCGGACGTAATTCCAGTGAACATCGCGCCGACTCCTTTGTCCAGGCGACAAGAGAAGAGGTTGTTTAACTATCGACTGTGTTTAATGTGACGCCGCGCTCACGGCCCAGTCATGATCACGTGGTGAAGTTACGATCGTCACCCTGCGTGTCCGCCTGAAGATGGTGGGCCGGGCGAAAGAGACGAGTTTCTGTCTGAAAGTATTTGGTTACCACGCCAATAGCCTCAAGACAGAAGGTCGTCAAGTTGTCAGTCTTGCAGACGTCGTCGCCGTTGTCCAACTCGACAGATCCGTCGAGTGATGAAGGCGATATCTCCAGCCTGTTGAAGATGTTGGACTCGATCACTGATCCACGGAGCCCGCGCGGCCGGATCTATGTTTTGTCGTTTCTGTTGGCGGCATCGTTTGTCGCCGTATTGGCGGGTGCGAAGAATTTCTATGCGATTGAACGACGGATCCAGGATCTGCCGTCATCGTTGATGGCGAAACTGGGTGGCACATGGTGTTATTTCTCGCAGGGATACAGGTTTCCGGGAGAGAAGACGGTGCGCATGTTGTTGAGCGAGTTGGACGCGGGCGAGTTGGATCGAATATTCGGTGTATGGCTGTTCGGCAACGCCCGAGCCGATGACGACGAGCTTCTGGTGCGGGCCATCGACGGCAAGGTGATGCGCGGCGCCTGGACCGACGAGAACGAGAAGTTTACGCTGTTCTCCGCGATGATCCACGACCTGGGCGTGACCGTCGCACAGGTCGCCGTTCCTGTCGGCACGAACGAGATCACCCAGGTTGAGAACCTGCTGGACGCGCTGCCGATCGACGAGGGCCAGGCCGTATTGGTGACGATGGACGCCGCCCACACGCAACGCGACACCGCCGAACACATCGCAGGCAAACGCGGCTTCGACTACATCGCAGCAATCAAAGGGAACCAGCCCACGTTCCAACAAGCGGTCATCGACGCCATGATTCCCGTGCTGAACAACGATCCTGAATGGGACACGACAGAACGTGGCCACGGACGGATCAACCGCTGGCGCACATGGACAGCCGACGCCGGAACAATCGACTTCCCACACCTCGAACGAATCGCGTGCATTCGCCGAGACACCTACACGCTGGACGGCACGTGGACCAGCAAAGAATTCGCACTGTTCGGTACCAGTGATTCGAATATGACTGCAATCAGATTCCACACGCGCGTCCGGAAACATTGGGGAATCGAAAACAAAAGTCATTACATCCGCGACACCGTGTGGCGCGAAGACCTCCACCAAGCCCGCACCAGAAACGGACCACAAAACATAGCGGCACTACGGAACGCCGCAATCGGCGCGCTTCGAATCGCCGGGTTCACCAACATCACCGCAGCTACCGAATGGATTGCAGGAGACCGCGCACGAGCACTCCCATTGCTCGCTACACAACGTTATGTTGATCACCCCAGGTGAACATGACTGGGCCGTGCGGAACTCGTGACCATGTCTGCGGGGTTCGCCAGTTCGTTCTCGTGGGGTAGGAGGCGGCGGACGCAGCCGGTGCGTGGGCTCACGGGTGGTGGTGTGGGGTGGTTGGCGATGGTGTGGCGGGCGTCGAGCCAGGCGTGTTTGAGGGCGGTTTGGATGCGGGTTTCGATGTCGTCGGCGACGTGGCTGTAGACCTCGACAACGTGGCGTCTGAGTCGGGCTCTCCTGCCGTTCGTGTGGGTGGGTTTGACGTCAGTCCTTTGTGGATCTTCCGGGTAGTGGTGGGCAGAGGCCGCTTCGGGTGAGCATGGCCATGGTGATGAGGGCTTGGGGTGTGTGGAATCCGTAGGAGCGTCGGGTGAGGACGCGTGGGTGGGTGTTGGTGGACTCACTGCGAGCGTTGGACAGTCCGTGGTCGAGGGTGTTGCGGATCAGAGGCAGGTAGTGCTTGATGCTCTTGGCCAGCTTGGTGAACTCGGGGATGCGACTGCGGGTGTCCCAGGCGAGCCATCCGGCGAGCAGGGCGCGTCCGGGTGTGCCGCGGGCGGTGAGCACCGCGCGGAGTTGTTCTTTGAGCAGATAGGCGCGGTAGAGCCGACTGTTGGTCTTGGCGATGGTCGCGAGCGTGGTGCGTTGGCCGCCGGTGAGGTTCTCAGGGTTCTTCAGCACGGCCCAGCGGGTGCCCCTGATGTCGCTGGCCGCTTCGGCGTGCCCCTGCCCGCGAAGGGTGTTCCACAGTCCGCGACGGACCGAGTCGACAGCGTCGGTGGCCCACTGCACGACGTGGAACGGGTCCAGGCACAGCACCGCCTGCGGAGCCCGTTCCCGCACGGGGGTGTGGATCCACTCGGCACCGTCGGCGGAGACGTGGGTGAGCTCCTTCGCGCGCTCGGCACCGAGGGCGTCGAAGAACTTCGGTATGGTCTCGGAGTCACGGCCCTCGGCCGCCCACGCCAGCCGGCCGGCGTCGTGATCGACCACGCAGGTCAGATACCGATGACCTTCGCGGTAGGCGATCTCGTCGATCCCGATACGGCGTAACCCCGCCAGCAGATCAGTCTTCCCCGCCCGCTCGGTCACCACTCGCTCCACAATGGCCTGCACCGCCCGCCATGTCGTGCGCAGCAACTCCGCCACCACCGACGTCGAAGCGCGCGCGGTCCACCAGGCCACCGTGTCCTCGAAAGCGTGCGTGTGACGAGCTGCCGCACGCGCCCAGGGCACGTGCGCGACCACGACCCCATGCTCGCGACAGCGCACCCTGATCACCTCGGCTTCCAGATAGACCATGGTGGTGCCCCAGTCCAGGCTCCGCCATCGACGGGCCGTCCCGCGCCGGTCGTAGCCCGGACACCGCCGCAGGCAACGCGAACACCGCCTCTGCCAGCTCGCTCTGGCCCGAACCAGCAGGACCAGGACCCACTCGTCCTCGCTGGAGGTCTCCCGAGACGTCGACTCGACCACCGTGTCCTGGACCCCGAGCAGGTCGCGTAATAATCTTGTAGGACGCACGCCGTCCCGTCCATGATCGTTCCTGTCCTTCGCAAGTCAGAAACGTAGACGCGGTACGGCGTGCGCCCTAATTGATCATGAAAACCTGCCCACCCCAACGGCAGGAGGCCCTTTAATCCGCGGATCACTGAGGCGACTATTGATACTTGTCACAGTGAGCTTCCTGACCTGCGTGGAGAGGAACAGGTTCGGTAGCGGAAGAGGATTGCATATGCATGCACGGTCCCAGCGACAGAATGCCGCGTTCTGGGTTCTTCTGTTGTATAGCAACGGATCCTGCGTGCGCCAACCGCCACCACGACCGTACTACCCAAGGTAACCGATGATTACCCACGGTGACCAAAGGTAGTCTCCGTGTGGCGCATCCGTTGAACATACCCCTGAGTTGAACATTATCGTCGCCGCGTATGTCTTTCGTGTTCACCGAGATCGGCTATTTTCGGAGGGTGATGTCAGCGCCGTTTTGGTGGAACCGTCGCCGACCGACGTCGTGTTGGTTCCCGCAAGATTCCTGACGTGCTGCCCTGGGCCGCTGACGGGCCTTCCGCGGCGCGGCCAGCGTCGCAGTCGCCCGCTACCGCTACTGCGGAATTCGGATACCCACCCCTGGGCCATCACCTGCCCGGCCCGCGGGTGAACACCGACCACGACGTGGAGAGCTCGATGTCTGGAGACAACACCGACGGCACCACGGCGGCACTCGATCGGGACTGGGGGTTGATGCGGCCGGAGCCGCTTGATGTGTTGATCGTTGGTGGGCGGGCGACGGGTACGGCGGTGCTGGTGCGGTTGGCGCGGTGTGTTCCGGCAGGGTCGGTGATCACTGTGGTCGATCCCGCAGCCGTTGACTATCCGGCGGTGTTCGATGATCCGCATCCGCTTCTGTTGGCCAATACCTCGGCTGGGATCAACTCGCTGTTCCCGGAGTTGCCGGATGACTTCGCCTATTTCGCCGGCTGCGCGTCCGATGGTGTCGTCCCCCGGTCGGTGGTTGGCCGGTACTGCGCCGCCCGGTCGCGGGCTGCAGCAGCGGAGGCCGTGCGGCGTGGTGTGTCGGTGCGCAGGATCGTGGCCTCGTGCCGATCGGTGGCCGTAGTCTCTGGCGGGCGCTATCTGGCATGCCTGTCGAACGGGCAGCGTGTGCTCGCCACCGACGTGGTCATCGCGGTCGGTGTCGGTCCGGTGCGATCTCCGCGTGACATGAGGGCCGTCCCACCGTATCCCGCGGCCCGTCTCCAACGACTTGCCCCGAAACAGGCCCTGGTCGTCGGTCAGGGGCTGTCGGCGATCGATGCCGCGCTGGTGCTGTGTGCCGCGGACAGCCATGTGGTGATGACCTCGCGAACCGGATGGTTTCCCGCGGTGCGTAGACGCACATTGCCCTACCGGCTCCGCACCGCACTGACCAGCGAGCCGGTCGACCTCCGCGACCTGGTGAACCGGGACTGCCTCGCCAAAGGGCTCCCGCCACTCGACGCGCAGTTCTCCCGCGCCGTGAACCCTATCGAACGGCTCCGTGAGGAGATCGAGCTCACCGAAGACGACGCCTGCCCGTGGCAAGACTCGATCGTCGGCGCCCTGGACGTCCTGGCCGCCCATAACCGCCAAGTGAACAAGGACAAGGAATTCGTGTGGCGCTACCTCACATCGGTCATCCTGCCGACAGCGCGGCGACTCCTGAACCATCTTGACACAGGCCAGATCCGTGTCCACGAACTCAGCTCGACAGATCCCACGACGTTCGACCTCGTGGTGACCGCCACCGGCTTCATGCCACCACCGCTGCACCATACCAACCATCAACTGTTCTTCAGTGATCCGCCGCCCGCGGCACGGCCACTCGACCGCCTCAACCACCAGTTCAGAGCCGAACTGACACCCGAACGCGCACCCGAACGCATCTGGGCGGTGGGCCCGGCGTCCTGGCCCAGAGCACCATTCGCGAACTTCCTCCGCACCGCCACAACCCAAGCACAGTGGATAGCCCGACAGATCACCAGCGAGCACGAGGCACCCGTGAAGACATCGGTCGTGGGCACCGGCAACGAGACATGAGGCCGCGACGCGCTGCATCTGACCCGTATCCGCGAGTAGGGAGACAGGCGAATACCCGCCAGGGCTGAGGCACAGTCGCGTTTCAGCTGGTCGAGATGAGTGTGATGGGTCGCGCGTTTGGTGCCGCCCTTGCGTTTGCGGGTCCGTACGATCTGGACTGCCTGGGCGGCGTGCGGGAAGATGATCCCGGCTGCGAGGGTGACGACCTTGTAGGTGCGGGTCACCGTGCGGCCGTGGCTGGTGTCGGTCTCGCGGTGCCCGATCGGCACGTCTTTCCACGGCAGACCCGCCAACTGATTGCGCAACGTCTTCTGGTTGCCCTTCACGGTGATCACGTAGTGCGCGCCACGGCCGTGCAGGTACTCGGCGTGCTCCCGCTGCGCGTGCAAGGCATCAGCGGTGACGACGAGACCGGTCACATCGGCGATCGTGTCGAGAAGCGTGGTGAACATGGGGATCTCGTTGCTCTTCTCTCCGATCTCGACCTGACCCAACGTGACCCCGCTGTCATGATCCAAGCACGCCATCACCATCCGCGCCCGCTGCTCACCGTCGCGAGAACCCCGCAACGCCTTCCCGTCAACCGCGATCGCGCGACGTGGAGATCGTCCTCGCCGCCTGCCCGCCCCCGTGCTCGCCGTCCGCGTCCGTGCGGCCTTGACACGCCCGGACAGCCAAGCACCGATCGCGGTGTCGAACCCATCACCGGTGAACGCCGAGAGCGCCCGCCGGATCGTGGACGCGTTCGGCGCGCCGATCTTCATCCTGCGCAGCGTGTCATCAACCGTGTCACCGACCGCGCCAGCGGCCCATTCAGCGATCGCGGCGAACGAACGCGCGCCGGAGACCACCGCGCACACCGACACGAACAGGATCACCGCGAACCGATGCCGCACACCCCGTTTCTTGCGTGGGTCCGGCACCGACTCCAACACCTCCAGCAGCAAACATTCAGCCTGGGCGCGGGGGTGATGCCCGGCGGGCGTGTGTTCGGCGGGTGGGTTTGTCGTGATGTTGTGGTCAGGCGGGGGTGGGGTCTGGTGGCATCCAGGGGTTTCCGAGGATGGCTGTGTGGAGGGTGTCCATGATGTTGAGGCCGTGTTTTGCTGCGGTGGAGAGGTATCCGCGGATGGTGTAGCGGTCTTGGGTGCGTTTCTCGCTGGTGAGTCGCCCGGAGATGTTCTGTTGCACTTTGGAGGGCCGTAGGTCGCGTTCGGCTTGGTTTGAGGTGGGTGGCACCTTGAGGTCGTGGGCGAAGCGCAGCACATCGGCGGCGCGGTCGCGGAAGACTTCCAGTAGCAGCCGGGCTTTGCGTTCGCCAGGGCGAGTTCCGTGTGAGGTGGTGGCGGAGAGTCCGACCAGGACACCGTCGGAGAACTTCTTAACCAGCTTGGTTTTGACGTGGTCGGCGATCGCGTCGCGGCCTTCCTCGCGGGCCAGGTTGGCCTCGTGGATCAGTTCGCGTAGCGCGTCGGTGATCTGGGACGGCCAGTGCTCGTCGGGGTAGACCTCGCTGGCGCCGGCGAGATCACGCAGGAGATGCTGACAGCACAGTTGGTGGGTCAGCCCACCAAGCACGGTCGAGTCGTAGTTGCAGTACCGGTCATGCACGATCACCGAATCGATCAGGTCGGTGAACACGAACGCTGTGAAGGTGTCCAGGTCACGGTCGCCGAGCAGGTAGTGGGTGTACAGTTCGGTGGACGCCACCAGCAGGTACTTTTCAGCCTTCTTCTTCCCTGGCTTGGGGGTGCGCGGACCGACCTTGAGCGGGGTCTCATCGCAGGACACCGCGTAGGCGAGAGTGATCAAGGCGCGGATCCGTTTATCGGCCGCGGCCAGCAGCCCCGAAGCCCGGGCCAGCATGCCGTGCACGAAACCGACACTGGGTGTGGCCCCGGTCAACGACTCCAGCAACTCCACGCAACGGTGTGCGGGAATGAACTGCATGACCATGAGGTACACCGCGAAGGCCTGCAGGATTGGGCCATAGCCCACGTTCCCGTTCCCGGACCGAGTACCGTCAGGCCGACCGGCGGTGTGGACCGTCCCGCAACCGCAGCGCACCCGATGCTGGTCGTACTGGATGACCTTCACCGTTACTTGAGGGATCTCGTGCTGCTGGTAGCGGTCCACGACACCTAAATCGGTCGCGGAGGCCAGATCGGCGCCGCAACCGCAGCAGCCCTCAGGGAACCGATCCTTGTTCTCATCGGGAGACTCCCGCCAGGCCAGATTCGCCCCCGGAGCACCTGGTTGCTTACCAAGCTTACGTTTCGGCGCACCGCTGTGGCGTTTTGGTGCTGCTGTCGGCGGCGTCTTACCCAGGTCGTCGTCCTTAGACGGCGGGTTTGATGAGTTCTTACTGTTGCGTGACAACAGGTGTTCCATCTTCGCCAACCGCGACGCCAGCACCTCGTTGGCATCAAGCAAGTCTGCCATCTGCGCGGCCATCGTGGCGATCTGCGCATCCTGAGCAACGATCCGGGCGGCCTGCTCGCCGACGAACGTGATCAGCTCATCGCGAGACAGTTCTTTCCGTTCGGGCTGGCGAGCCTCCCACTTTCCGGACAGTGGACCTAATAAGGTCTGGTCTGGAATGGAGGATGGTCAATGCCGGAACGGCGTAGGAAGTTTTCTCCCGAGTTTCGGGACGAGGCGGTCAAGATGGTGACCGTGGGGAATCGTCCGGTCGCGCAGGTAGCTCGGGAGTTGGGGATCAATCCGGGGACGTTGGGGAACTGGGTCGCTCAGTATCGTAAGGCGCACCCGGCCGAGGAGGAGCCGTTGTCGGTGTCCGAGCGGGCCCGGCTGCGTGAACTCGAGCGGGAGAACCGCGAGTTGAAGATGCGGAACGAGTTCCTGGGAAAAGCGGCCGCCTTCTTCGCCCAGGAGTATCGGTGACCGCGAAGTTCGCGTTCATCGACGGCGAGAAGGACCACTTCCCGATCGTGAAGATGTGCCGATGGCTCGAGGTGTCCACGTCGGGCTACTACGAGTGGAAAGACCGACCGCCCTCGGCGACGGCCCGGCGACGCGACCGGCTCGCGGCGATGGTCACGGCGATCTTCGAGGCCAACCACGGCACCTACGGCTACCGCCGTATCCACGCCGTGCTCGTCCGCTCGGGCGAGCAGGTGTCCGACGAGCTGGCCCGGGAGCTGATGCGTGAGCTGGGCCTGGTGGCCTGCCAGCCGCGGCCCTGGCGGCCGACCACCACCGACCCGGACGACCAGCACCGCATCCCCGACCTGGTGGACCGGGACTTCACCGCCGCCGAGCCCGGAACCAAGCTGGTCGGCGACATCACCTACATCTCCACCGGCGAGGGCTGGCTGTACCTGGCCACAGTGATCGACTGCTACTCGAAAATGGTGATCGGCTGGTCCATCGCCGACCACTACAGAACCCCGCTCATCGCCGCCGCCCTCGATTCCGCCGCCGGCACCATCGACCTCCAGCCAGGATGCGTATTCCACTCCGACCGAGGCTCGAACTACACCTCCTACGAGTTCGCCACCAAAATTACGGCCATGGACCTGCGACACTCCGTCGGCCGCACCGGAATCTGCTGGGACAACGCGATGGCCGAATCATTCTTCGGCGCACTGAAGAACGAATGGATCCACCGCATGACCTTCACCACACGCACCGAAGCCCGACAAGCTATTGTGCACTACATCGAAGGGTTCTATAATCGACAACGTCTCCACTCGGGACTCGGCTACAAGACCCCACTAGAGGTCCACAACGAGTACCTGAACCGACAGCTCGCAGCATAAATTAATCCCTAAGAAAGCTGTCCGGAAAATTCGGGGCGCCTCAGGCACAACAAGATCCTGCTACATCCACGCCCCAACGGGCATGAACGACACGCACTCAACCGCACCCAGGCTGAATGTTTACCTCCAGCAAACCGCCCCGCGCCTCCGGTGTCACCTCACCCAACGGGGCCAGGTGGCGAGACAGGACAGCGATAGGAGACGATGATCCAGCAGGCACGGCGCAGGCTCCGAAAGTCACGATGGCGTAGGAACCTTCATGATCAACGGTCCCGCCGTGCCTGCTCCCAACCACCCGACCTTCGGTGCGTCACCACGCAAATCAGCAGGTCAAACCACTGGGATCCGACTTTGCCTCAGCCCTGGAATACGGCTCTTCTGCCGTATGTGTGGGTGGGGTTTCATGATCGATTAGGGCGCACGCCGTACCGCGTCTACGTTTCTGAGTTGCGAAGCACAGGAACGATCATGGACGGGACGGCGTGCGCCCTACAAGACTATTACGGGACTTGCTCGGGGTCGAGGACACGGTGGTCGAGTCGACCTGTCAGGAGAGCGTGGGCGGGGACGGCCAGTGGGACCTGGTCCTGCGAGTTCGGCCCAGAGCAGGCCAGCGGGGGCGGTGTTCACGTTGCCTGCGGCGGTGTCCGGGCTACGACCGGCGCGGTGGGCCACGGCGGTGGCGTGGTCTGGACTGGGGCACCACGATGGTGTTTCTGGAAGCCGACGTCGCTCGGGTGTCGTGTCCCGAGCATGGGGTCGTGGTCGCGCACGTGCCCTGGGCGCGGCCGGCAGCTCGGCACACGCACGCCTTCGAGGACACTGTGGCCTGGTGGACCGCGCGCGCCGCGTCCTCGGTGGTGGCGGAGTTCCTGCGCACCACCTGGCGGACGGTGCAGGCCATCGTGGAGCGAGTGGTGACCGAGCGGGCCGGCGAGACCGATCTGCTGTCTGGGCTGCGTCGTATCGGGATCGACGAGATCGCCTACCGCAAAGGACAGCGGTACCTGACGTGCGTGGTCGATCACGACACCGGCCGGCTGGTGTGGGCGGCCCAAGGCCGTAACTCCGAGACGGTACTGGCCTTCTTCGACGCTCTGGGTGCCGAGCGCTCGAAGGAACTCACACACGTGTCCGCCGACGGCGCCGAGTGGATCCACTCCCCGGTCAAGGACCGGGCGCCGCAGGCGGTGCTGTGTCTGGACCCGTTTCACGTCGTCGTGTGGGCCACGGACGCTGTCGACCAGGTGCGCCGCAGCCTGTGGAACACCCTGCGCGGCGAGGGAAACACCACAACGGCCAGTGACGTCAAGGGAATGCGCTGGGCCGTGTTGAAGAATCCCGAGAACCTCACCGGCGAGCAACGCACCACCATCAGCGTCATCGCCAAGACCAACAACCGGCTCTACCGCGCCTACCTGCTCAAGGAGCAACTCCGCGCGGTGTTCACCGCACGAGGCAAACCCGGACGCGCCCTGCTCGCTGGCTGGCTCGCCTGGGCCGCCCGCTGCCGCATCCCCGAGTTCGTCAAGCTGGCCAAAACGATCCGCCACTACCTGCCGCTGATCCGCAACACCCTCGACCACGAACTGTCCAACGCCCGCAGCGAATCCACCAACACCCACCTACGCGTCCTCACCCGACGCGCCTACGGCTTCCGCACACCCGAAGCACTCATCACCATGGCCATGCTCACCCGAAGCGGCCTCTGCCCACCACTACCCGCACGATCCTCAAAGGACTAACACCAAACTCACCCACACATACGGCAGTAGATCCTGGAATACCCGCCGACAACAACGGATCCGAACGCGACATCCGCATGATCAAACTCCGGCAGAAGGTATCCGGCTGCCTCCGCACCCTCATCGGAGACCAACAATTCTGCGCGATCCGCAGCTACCTCTCCACCGCCGGGAAACACGGCAAACACATCTTCGAAGTCCTCGTCATGCTCGCCGAGAACCGCCCCTGGCTGCCCGCAATCGCCTGATCACCACCTGCGGCCTGACTAGTTACGGAATGGCAAACTGCGGTGCACGACCCTGGGGCGTCGGTGATCGCTATCTAAGGAATGTCCGGTGGTGTGTTTGATTATCGATGATAAGGGGTTTCTGAGAAGGGTGTGCGATCGGCGGGGCGCAACGGTTTCGTGCGTCACCGCGGCCTCGGTTCCTTATCCTCGCAGCTCGACCGGCGCCCGCCACGAGCAGACGAGGTCAGGCCCCCGGCGTGCATGTGCGCGGCCCACAGGGACGGGGTGAGGGGCAGTTTCCGGCGAACTGGTCTTGGTTGGCACCGCGTTCTGTGGTTGCCTTGGCTGCTGCACGGTCGCATGCACGTGCTATCGGGATTGCGTTCGCTGGATTCCCGCTTCCGTCGTAATTTCTCACCCGATGGGGTGGCGTGTGTCGTAGCTTTCTTCTGTGCGGTACGGTCGGCGACTGTTTGGCTTGGTTTCAGTACACGTTCGAGGACTTGGCGCCCAGCGTCGCCGGGTGCATTGTCGATGTTGGCGCTCCTCGGAATTCTCGGTGGAATCGCCAAACAAATCATTTTTCCTACTCGTTGGGAGATCTCTCATGGATTGGCCCGGCACGACCAGCTTGTCTCCGCTCGACAAGCTGCTAATCGAATGTGGTGTCGACGAGAAACTCCGTAAGCAGATGGTCGCGGATCCGGCAGACGTGCTCACCAAACGGGGTGTCGCGGTGCCCAGCGGGGTCACCGTCGCGGTGGTCGAGGACACGATGGACACCCACACCATCACCTTGCCGCCGTACGTCGGTGCCGATCTGTCGGTGGACGCGTTGCAGGGCAGCGCGGCCAGCACGTGGGAGTGCACGACCTGCACACCGACGTCGCCGATCTGCGCTGGTTCGCTGGCCTCGCTGACCTGTGTGAACAACAAACTGTGAGTTCCGGCAACGGAATGCCCGGTCCGGGAGCGGTAGCCGGCCCGGACCGGGCACCCGGAACAACTGAGACACGGAGGAACGAGTGACGCGCGAGTCGCTGTACGTTCATGAACGCACCATCGACGACGTGCCGCGGCTCGACCTGCGGGCCGCGGAGCGGCTCGGCCGGGAACCGGTCGTTCCCGAGCTGTTGCCGCCGTTGCTGGCTCGCGGTGAGCGGGAGTTGCGGGCCGCGCTCGCGGAACGGCGCGCCGACGTTGGCGAGCCGGTGCTCGACGATCTGCTGGACGGGCTAAGCCAGACGCTCGCCGTGCTGACGAACGGCGTTGTCCTGCAACGCTTCAGCAGTTTTCACCTGGTGCTCGACCCGTTCTGGCGTCCCCGGCCCACCGCACCCGGCCACGCCCCAGCCGGGGCTGCGCGGGGTGTGCTCGACGCGTACATCGACTGGGAGACAAGCGTTGAGCGGCTTCTCGGCGACGACGGGCCCTACCCGGAACTGGGCAGGCTCGTCCGGGTGACCATGCACAACTGGCTGGCCGCCAGCCTGGAACTCGTGGACCGGGTGGCGCGCCACCGCGACGGGATCGCCGCGGTGGTCGGGGTTGCGGCCCACTCGCTCCCTTTGCTGGGCGGCGTCGAGTTCGGTGTCTCGGATCCACACGGCGGTGGGCGCACTGTCGCGATCCTGCGGTTCGGCGAGCATCGCGTCGTCTACAAGCCGCGTTCGCTGGACGCCGAGTACGGGTTCACCGAACTCGCCGCGCGGGTGCTTCAGGACGCCCTCGCGCTGTCCACATTCGACCTGCGCATCGCGCGTTTCGCGGACTACGGCTTCATGCGGTTCGTGCAAACGACTTCCTGCGCAGACCTCGCGGCGGTGCGGCGCTGTTACTGGCGCTACGGCGGTCTGCTCGCCCTGGCACACGCACTGGGGACCGTCGACCTGCACCATGAGAACGTCATCGTGACCGGTGAGTACCCGGTCGTCATCGACGCGGAACCGTTGTTCCGCAGCGGGTTGGCGTTGTCCGAAGGCGGCCGGGCGCGGATGGCCTTCGAGCGTGACGTGTCCACCGACGGGCTGGTCTGCCGGCAGTCCGTGCTGGAACTGGGAATCGTGCCGATGACCATGCGTCCGCCGGTGCGGGAGCTGGACCGGGACGTGCCTGCGGAGGTGGACATCGGCGCGCTGTGCGCGTTCGGCCTCGAACCGGTTGAGAACCTGGTGCCGTGTGGGCTCGGCTCCGACGACCTGCAGGTGCGGTCCGCACGGTTGACCACCGGCGACTTCCCCAACCTGCCTGTGCTGGACGGCCGTCCCCAGCTGCCCCAGGAGTTCCTGGAAGAGCTGACCAGCGCTTTCGAGTACACCCACCAGTACCTGTGCGCGCACCGGGACGAGTACACGGGGCCGGGCGGCCTTCTGGACCGGTTCGCGACCAGCCGGGTCAGGCTACTTGCCAGGGCGACGATGGACTACAGCGCCGTGCTCGCCCGATCGCTGAGCCCGGAGGTCATGCGCTCGACCGAGGCACGGGCCGAGCAGATACGCGGCGACCTGAGCAGGCTCGGCGCCGCTCGGCTGGACGCGGTCGGCGACCTGGTGCCGGCGGAGTGCACGAGCCTGCTCGATGCGGACATCCCGTGGTTCGGCGTCACGGCCGACCAGGACACGGTCGACGCGGCCGCGCTGCTCACCGCGCCTGTGGACGGCGCGCGGGAACGGTGGGGATCCATGGACGACGTCGACCGCGAGCTGCAGGCGGACTCGATCCGGCAACGCATCATCGGCGCCGACCGGGTGACCGCCGTGGCCGTCCCGCGCACCACCGACGGCGAAGCGTTGGAGCGGCACGCGTTCACGATCGTCGATAACCTGGTCGCGGCGGGCCGGACGGACGCCGACGGTCCAGTGTGGACGTCAGCTTGTTACGCCGCGGGCATCAGCTCCGTCATCGTGCACGCCGACCGGGAGGCGTTGTACGAGGGCGCGGCAGGGATCGCGGTGGTGCTGGCCGAAGCAGGACGGTTGGCAGACTGTCCGGAGTGGACCGATCTGGCCGTGCGGGTGTTCGCGCCGATCGTGCACGGTGGGCCGCCGGCCAGCGCGCGCCGCACCGGCGGCATCGCTCGCGGCCTTGGCGGGCTGATCTACGCGATGTTGCGGGTCGGGGAGGCCGCCGACGCCCCGGGACTGGTGGACGCGGCGCACCGGGTCGCACTCGAGCACGCACCCGGCCTCGCGGGCCAGGACAGCCTCCACGAGGTGCTGTACGGCAACGCTGGCCTGCTCCTGGCGCTACTGGCCCTGCACGAGCGTCGACCGGACCCGCTGTTGGCGACCATTGCCGACAGCGCGGCCGAGACCCTGCTGACCAGGGCGGTGCGTACCAGCACGGGAGTGTCCTGGCAGCCGGTACCGCATGTGAGCCATGGGGGCGCGGGGGTCGCCATGGCCCTTGCGCGGTGGGCTCGGTTGCGCAACGCCGAACACGGCGCTCGAACGGCTCACGCGGCGCTCGACCACGAGGCGAGCTACTGGCGCGCAGAGGCACGCGGTTGGGTGGACGGGCGCGTACCCGACCAGGACGAGCCGTCGGCGGTCAACTGGACCTGGTGCAACGGCAGGACCGGAGCACTGTTGGCTCGGCTGGCGGTAGCTGAGGCGCTGGAGGTCCCGTTCACCGCGAACTGGCACGCCGGTGAGGCACTCTCCGCTGAACCGACCGACATGCTCGTCGAGA
This sequence comes from uncultured Actinomycetota bacterium, assembly GCA_963826035.1. Taxonomy (GTDB): domain Bacteria; phylum Actinomycetota; class Actinomycetes; order Mycobacteriales; family Pseudonocardiaceae; genus Actinophytocola. The sequence continues at coordinate 145,338 of CAWGVZ010000001.1, forward strand.
TGTCCGGCGGGCTGTGCTGCGGCACCCCGGGAGCGGTGGACGCGCTGCTCGAGATCCACCGACGCGACCACACCCACCCGCTCGCCGAGCCCGTCGCCACGGCCATCGACACACTCGCCACCGGCACCCTGCGAAGCCACTACAACACCCTCGCGGGAAGTCTGTTCGCGGGCTCGGCCGGCTTGGCCTTCGCCCTTCTCCGCGCCGCCCGGCCCGACGACGTGCCGTCGCTCCTGTGGTTCGGATGAGGCGCATCCGTGCGGTCCCCGTTGACGGGTGATTGACAACCGACAACAACGAGCCGTACACGGAGACGAACTCCGCCCCGGGGTGGAGGATGGGTTGCAGCGCCATCACGGTGTCGATGGCCATGCCCTCGGCGGTCTGGGCGCGGCTGGCGCGGCGCAGGACGATCGCCCACGCCCGCCGGGCTGTGGCCTGGGTGAGGATGTCGTCCGAGTCCGTTGCCGCCTGCTTGGCCCGGTCGGCGGGTGTCCGGGCGAGTTGGTCGTTGCCGAACTGACCATGAGGCCGGACGCGACTGTGTACAGCTCGGCGAGCAACGTGTTCGCGGCGGCGAGGTCGTCGGTGGTGGCGCTGTCGGCTCGAGCGGGCCATTGCGGCGGACAGCAGTCCGGGAGTCGCCTGACAACCTCGGCGTAGCGGCCGTGTTGGAACACCAGCCGTGCGGTCGCCACGTCGCGTCGCAGGTTGGTGAGCGAAGCAGGATGACCGCGTTTCCAGACGAGACAACGTCGAGATCGAGTACCCGCAACGCTCAGCGAGTTCGGCAAGGGTCATGCCGTTCGCGGTGCGGACCGCGCGCACGACCGCGCCGGGGTTGCCGGATCGAACCGCTGTCCGGACCACGTCGTTGTGCCAGATCGAAGGCGGTGTCGTCATCGCAAAAGCCCTGGTCAGCGTGTGGCCGTCGTCGTGTCCTGGCGACTGCCTGGCAACTCGTCGTTCCTACCGAGGTGAAGGACCCCGATGTCCACGTCAGCATCACAAGCTTCGACTCCGATGGTCGGTCCCAACAAGCCCGCGTTGACGAGCATGCGGTGGTCGGGAGGCCAGAGTTCGGATATGCGGTCGGGAAGCTGCGTCCTGGCGTCGGCGGCGGCACCGTCGTGCGGGCGGGTGTCACGATTCGGTCCGGCGCCGTCGTGTATGCAGAGGGTGCGGATCGGTGTCAACACCGTCGTGCACTTCGGCTTCCCCCACCTCAACGATCACGGCCAGGCATAGGGCTGCCGGCCCGCGTCATCCCGTGAGTGGCCGCAGCCGGCGCTGCAGACTGTCTGTGTCCCAAGACGATGGGTCCTGAGTCAGGTCGAGGGCAACCACCGGGTTACGCCCGTGAACGCCGTCTGGTCCGTGCCTCATAGGAAGCCATCTTGCCCACCATCTCTTGGGCCTTGGCGGCTAGGCGGTCGCGTGCTGCCGCGCGATCAGCGGCGATCGTCGGCTGCAGATACAGCCACGTCAACCGCGGCGACCGCGTGCTGGTGCGCAGTGGCTCAATGCGGGCCCTGCCACATTGGATCAGCTCGCGACCAGAGCCCGGCTCACGGGGTCAACTCGGCACGCTTGTCCAGCAGATCCAGCGCGGTCATCCAGTGGCGCGCGGACACATCGCCGCGATGAACTGCTGTGAGCCGGCGGTCGACTGGGAGATGTCGGGGTGCGCCGCCCGCGCGCCCAGCGGAGACAGGCCGACAATCTGGGCGGACTCGGTTCCAGCTGTGGCGGGCCATGGTCGGGCAGCGGCCTGTAGCACGCCGACGTGGCGATGGGGTCGCGGTGGGCTGCGCGGCGTGGGGCGCCGATACTGGGACGGTGGAGCTGGAGGATGTGCACCGCCTGTTCGCCAACGTGCCGCGCTACACCGAGGCCATCATGGGGGCGCTTGGCTCGGACGGCTCGGTGGATCGGACCGCCTATGAACGTGCCGCTTCGCCACCACTTCGAGCAGAACTACCATGTCCGACACCGGCTGGACCGGCACGGCGCGGGCCACTGCCTGCCGTACGAGGAGGCAGCCGATCCGGACGTACTCGCGGCGACGATCGCCAAGGAGACGGGCCGGACCGTCTCCTACCGCCCGGTCGACACCGATGGCGCCGCCCGCGCCGCAGGCCTGCTGTCGGCGCTGCTTTGAGCACGGTGCTCAACCTGATCAGCTGCGGCGTCACTGGTTGGTGATGAGGTTCCTCTCCAGGTTCACCAGCGACCAGTACCGGCCGGAGTAGTTGCTCAGGCTCACCGACACCCAGTCCAGGTCCGGGTAGAAGTCGAGCATGTCCGACACGCCCAGCGTGCTGCCACCGGAGTGGCCGCGGACGCGCTGGTCGTTCAGTGTCGTCACCTCGAACCCGTACCCGTAGAAGGAGTTCTGCCGCTCCAGCTCCGGGCGCTGGTCCGGCCCCAGGACCGCTTTGCCACCGATGGCCAGGTCGGTGAGGGCCGCCGGGAGCAGCGTGCTGTCCTCCTGCAGCGCGCGGGCGAAACTCACCAGCTCCTTCGCGGTGGAGAACGCGCCGCCGGCCGGGGTCCCCGCGTACACGTAGCTGTCCCGCGTCGTGGAGTCGACCCGCTCGCCGGTGTTCGGGTCTGTCCCATAGGGACGGGCGATGTCCCTGGCGGCCACGACCTGCGGCTTGGTGTAGAACGCGGTGCACTTCAGGCGGGCCGGGCCGAACACGTGCTCGCGAACGTAGTCGTAGTAGTCCTGGTCGCTCACCGCCCGCACGATCGCGCCGAGCACGTGGAAGCCGGAGTTGCTGTAGCTCCACGACGCCCCCGGCGTGAACTCCGGCAAGTCCGGCCTCCCGCGGATGACCTCCAGGGTGCCGTCGAACACCTCGTCGACGCTGCCCCAAGTCTTCGACTTGTCGTGGTACTCCTTGACCTGGTGGTGGTCGCCCATGCCGCCGGTGTGGCTGAGCAGCTGGTGCACGGTGACCGAGTTGGCGACCTGGTCGGGGAAACCGTCCAGGTAGGTCCCGATGGTCTCGTGCGGGTGGATCTTGTTCCGCCACACCAGCTGCATCACCGCCACACTGGTGAAGGACTTGGTGATCGACCCGAGGTCGAACAGCGTGTCCGTCCGGTTGGGGATGGACTCCGCCTTGTTGGCCATGCCGAAGGCCCGCTCGAGCACGGGTTCGCCGCGGTACGCCAGCAACACCGTCCCGGAGAACGTGTCCTCGTCCGCCAGCTTCGCCACGGCCCGGTCGTACTCGCCGCCGGGCCGTAGCCCAGCACGTTGCCCGAGGGTGCGCGGATCGGCAGCGCACGCTGGCCGACGGCCATTGAGGGCACCGCGCCGATCCCGAGCACGCCGGGGCCTTCCTCCTCGATCCGACCGCGATGGCCGGTGGCGCGTAACTCTGCCAGCGTGGTCCATTGTTGGCCTTCCCAACCGACGTACTGGCGTTCGTCCAGGCAGATCGGGCAGTCAGCGCGCGCCGCGCCGTACTGCACCCCGCAGGTACGGCAGATCGGCAACCCCTTACCGGCCACAGAGGATAATTTAGTCATTTGCCTATATAGCCAGATTACGAATAAGATGTCAACGTGAACAACGCGGACGTGCGGTCGGCCGAGATGCTGAAGGCGCTGGGTCATCCGGTGCGACTGGGCATCATGCGACGACTGGCGACCCAGCCCGAGACGTGCGCGTGCGACTTCAGCGATGTGTTCGCACTGAAGCAGCCCACGATCAGCCAGCACCTCAAAGTGCTCCGCGAAGCCGGCCTGGTCACCACCCGCCGCCGCGGCACCCAGATCTGCTACTCCGTACACCCCGACGCGGTTCTCGAGCTCACCGACACACTCGGCACACTCACGCCCCGACCCGACAACACTTCTACATCGCAAGCGAGTTAGATACGGCCACGATGCCGAACCAGGACCAACCAACCTGTCAAAACGTGTGCGCTCATTGGCTAGCGGACGTTCGGTTGCCGTCGTCATGATCGACCCACAACGTGGATCTGGAACATGTTCTCTCGGCGGATCACCTACTGTCGGTGGTCCCGTGACTGGCGACGTGATGGTCCCACGACGGTGGCAAACGACATGCTGCGGCCGCTTTCACCTGATCTTGAAGCGGGACGGGGGATGGAGGTAGATCGTGAAGTCGTCCCCGGCGGTATCACCATGTGGCGGTGCAGGCACCAGCGATTTCCTCTCCGCTCATCGACATGAGCACGTGCATCTGTTCAGGCGTCACTCACGACGTGGTGGCACCACGGTCTCGCCGCGGACCACCGCTAGAACAACAGCCCTCTATGGAACGGTCACCGTCTGCGTTGAACAGAGCGCGAGGTCCGCGTAGTGGCGCCGCTGGAGTGAGGAGCAGCTCGCCGCATGGTCAGTTCTTACCCTGCAGTATGAGTAGCGTGGCTTCAGCTTTCGCCCGCAAGGGTGCGGAGGAATCTATCCCCATGCTCCGAGTGAGAAGACCAGGTGGCAGATTCGAGGAGCCTTCGAGTCTCGAACCCCCACCTGCGAGCCGTGGCCGGCGATCTCGACACAGCTGGTCTTTTTTGGGTCTTCGTTGCTCAGGCTGCTTTTTCGCCACGTGAGCTGCGAAGACCATACGTGTCGGGCTTGTCCCAACGATGACTGTTCCATGCCAAGCTCCCTTACCTGCATGGCTTGCACGGTTCTCCGCGTGTTCTCATCGCCCTGGATCCTGGGTTCGACGAGGCCAACTACGACTTCTCCCGGCGAACTCGAGCAGGTTGGTCAGGGCCGACACCGGCAGCGCCACCGGCAGCGGCGCCAGTTGGCGAGGTGGGTGCACGCGTACACGTGCGGCTTCGGCCGCACCTCCAGCTGGCTCGCGGTGGCAAACACCACCGGCGTCAGCAGCACCAGGGGCGCGTCGAGGCTCAGCACGGCCGTGGTCACGGCCGCCTTGCCGAACACGGCCAGCAGCAGTCCCCGCGGCGACCGGCCCGCGCCATTCACGCCTCGACCGCGCGGAACAGCCCAGCGTCGTCGCACAGCTGCGCCAGCACGAGCACCGCGGCGAGGAAACCGACGACCGGCACCAGCCGCACCACCTCGTCAACCGCGTCAGGCAATCGCGTCGACCAGCACCGCCGCCGCGGTGGTCGGCACGGCGCCCACCGCTTCCGGCAGCCACGCGGCCGCGCCACGGCGAACACCAGCACCCACAGCAGCAGCGCGACTGCCACCGCATCGCTCACGCCGACCTTCCGACCCCTGTTCTCGCTGATCGGACCACGTCCCCCAGGGCACCGCACGGTCACCGCGACCGCATACGCCGCCTGGATCGCGACCACGAGCCCACGCCACTTTCTGTTGATCCGCAAACACCTCCGTGCCGGCGAGTTGGCCTACCACTACTGCCATGTTCCCGCCGGACGGCCGGTCACACTGATGACCCTCGTGCGTGTCGCCTGCCTGCGCTGGCCAGTCGAGGAAGGGTTCGAGTTCGGCAAAGACCACTTCGGACTCGACCACTCCCAAGTCCGCCTCTACACCGCGCTGCTACGACACATCGTGCTCACCCTGGCCGCGCTCGCCGTCTGCGCCGTCACCGCCGCCCAAGCCAAAACCCACACTCCAGCACCAATCCTGCCTCGCACCGGCGACGATCAGCCACCCGAGGATCTTGGCCTGATCGCTCTGACCGTCGCCGAGGTCAAACGACTGTTCATGCTGGTCACCCACCGGCTGCTACCCGAAGCTCACCACCTGCACTGGACCTGGTGGCGACGACGCCACCAAGCCCGCGCCCGCTGGTTCTACCACCGGACCCGCCTACGCCGCGACCAGCAAGAATAACCACAAGGGAAAGTGCGGCCGCCGTACTAGCGCGCATCAGGCTTGGCCTCGAAGGTGGTTGGTGTTCACGGCCACCGACGGCACGTCGGACAGCGAGGGGCCGCGCACCCGCGTCGCCACGGACTCGTCGGGGCTGCCGGTGCCGAATGCGGAGATGAGCTTCCTCGGTTCATCGCGGCGTCGGGAGCGATGGGGACAGGGCCGCCGAGGACGGATCGGACGCCGCTGAGGACCCGACCGACGTGCAGCGGGGGCATGTCGAGTGGTTCCAGGCGTGGATGATCGAGACGAGGTCGGCCTCGACCGCGTTGAACAAGTACAAGGCTCTGCAACAGTTCTTTCGCTACTCCTGGGCCGGCACGGCGAGGCCGTCGTAGACCTCGGCGAACAGCTTTCTGGCAGGTTCTCGCGGCCAGCCCGGTGGGAGCAGTTGGATGGGCAGTTGGGGTCGAGGATGGGTAGGCGGCGGTAGCTGTCCATGACCTGGGTGCGTGCACGGAGCGCCTCGGCGCCGGTGATCCGGGCGGCGTTTATCCGGGGTGGCAGTGGGCTCCGCTGTCGAATGAAGGCTTCGTACTCCCGGCGATGGCGGTCGTGTCCCCAGGCGTCGATGGGGTTGTGGCCGATGGTCGAGTCAAGATCGATGTGCCGGGCGCGGAACACGGTCATGGTGCCGAAGGTGAGTTGGGCCAACCGAGTCCTGGTGTGCTCGGTGAGATCCAGAGGCCGTCGCACAGGGGGCGCGTCACCGCGTCCGGACTGGCGGATCGCCTGCTTCTACGTCGACCCGAACATCGCGGCCAAGGCATTGCGCGGCGTTGGAGGGCGCGATCGCCCAGGCCCGCCACACGGATCGAACACAGCCGAACTGGGCATTCCACGGTTGGTGACACGTCGATTCTGTTGCTGTACAGCAGAAGAGTGCAGACCAGTCGAGCAGTGACTGAGCTGAGGCGCTGTTGGTCGCGTGGCCCGGTTGGCGAAATTGGCGTCAGAGGTGGTTTTTGAGGCGGGGCCAGGTGAGGACGACTTGGACGCGGTCGGCGACGCCGAGCTTAGCCAGGATGTTGGACACGTGAACCTTCACCGTGTAGCGGCTGATCGTGAGCCGGTCGGCTATGTCGTCATTGGACAGTCCGGTTGCGACGAGTTCGCAGATCTCGCGTTCGCGGTTGGTGAGGGTTCGCAGTGATCGCAGCAGTGTCAGATCCTGGGGTGTGGGGAGTTCGGTGCGGAATGTCTCGATCATCCGGGTGGTTGCTTCGGGGGCGAGAACGGCTTGGCCGGCGGCGACGATGCGGATGCCGTCCCGTAGCCGTTCGCTGGGTGCGTCCTTGAGCAGGAACCCGCTCGCGCCGGCCTGCAGCGCGGCGTAGACGTAGCTGTCCAGGTCGTAGGTGGTGAGGATCAACACCCGGGTCCGCCGCTCAGGTGATGCACGGCCGGTGATCCGGCGGGTGGCTTCGATCCCGTCCATGACGGGCATGCGGATGTCCAGCAGCACGACGTCAGGACGGTGCTCCTCGACGGCGGACACCGCCTGTTGTCCGTTGGCCGCTGCCGCGACGACGTCGAGGTCGGGGGCGGCGTTGACGAGCTTGGTCAGCGCTTCGCGGAGCAGTTGCTCGTCGTCGCACACCACGACCCGCACCTGACTCATGAGGCGCTCCGCACCGGGAGGAACGCCAACAGCGTGAACCCGCCGTCCTGGTGAGGGCTGGCTTCGAGTGATCCGCCGACGAGTTCGACGCGCTCGCGCATGCCGACGAGTCCCATGCCTCCGGAGTCCCGGGCGGTCACCGGCCCGGGACCTGCGCTGTTGGCGACCCGTATGGCGAGCCCATCTGGGGAGTAGGTCAATGACACCTCGACGTCGACCGGTCCGGCGTGCTTGGTCACGTTCGTCAGTGACTCCTGCACGACGCGGTAGGCCGCCAGTTCGATGCTGGTGTCGACGGTCCGCACGTTGCCGTGCCGCTCCAGCCGGACCCGTGGGCCGCCTTCCGGCAGCGAGGCCACCAGGTCGTCCAGCTGCGCCAGCCGCGGCGGCACGATCAGCGGGTCGTGATCCGCGCCCGGCGGTCCTTTCCGGAGCACGCCGAGCAGGCGGCGCAGCTCGGCCAGCGAGTCCCGTCCAGTGTCCGCCACCCGCCGCAGCGTCGCCCGTGCGTCGGCGCTGTCCCCGCTGTCGACGGCCGCGTCGGCGTCCAGCACCATCGCGGTCACGGAGTGGTTGAGGATGTCGTGGAGCTCCCGCGCCAGCAGTGCCCGTTCGCGTTCGGCGGCGTGCCGTTCGGCCAGCTCACGTTCGACCAAGAGCTCGCGGATCCGCTGACGTTGGCCCGCGCCGAGCCGGCCGATCAGCCAGAAGCCGAGGAAGATCACGGTCACCGCGACGAACGCCACCCCGTCGACGAGCAGGTTGGTGTCCTTGGTGACGATGCCGCGCACCAGGATCAGCACCAGCACGCTGAGCCCGAACGCGACCCCGATCCGCTGGTGGCGTGGGATTCCCCAGGCGCCGAGCCCGGACACGGCCACCAGGACTCCCACGAAGATCGGCTGGCCGGTGGCCGCGAGCACCAGCTCGATGCCGGTCACCACGACCAGCACGGCCAGTGGGAACCGCCGGTACCACATCAGGGCGAGCGACTGCGCGAACGCGAAGCCGAACAGCTGCGCCCCGGAGGCACCGCCCGCGACGGTGACCACCCAGGCGACCAGGCACGGAAGCAGGACGAGCAGGCCGTCGCTCAGCCACTCGGCCGTTTCCTGGCGCGGCGGAGCCAGCCGAACACCACCAGCAGTGACACCCCGATGGCCCACGGCAGCATCGCCACCGTCCAGCTCAGCGCCATCGGCGGCCCTGGCGCCGGACCCACCGCCAGCGGCAGCACGCCGGTCTGCCTTCCGTCCGGACCGTCCACGGTGAACTCGAATCGCCACATCCCCTCCTCCGGCAGCGCGATCACGTCCAGGCCCCACCTGTCGCGGTCTCGCGGATGCCTCGGCAACACGATGTCGTCACCCCGCTTCTCGAGACCGACGCCGCGGATCCCGACCTCACCGGATGGCGCGATCACCCGCAACACGCCGGTTTGGCCTTCGATCCCGTCCGCGGGCTCGAACAGGAAGTCCATCGATCGACTGGACTGGATCGGCCAGTAGTCGAACGATGCGGTCAGCGTAGATGTCCCGAGCTGAAGGGTCTCGCTGTGCACGACGTCGACCGGCGGCGCGGCCATGGCCGATGCTGTGGCCGGCGCCGCACTCACCAGCATCAGGAGCACGGCGACCACGAGTGCGCGCCTCATGCGACCGCCCCCGCCAGACTTGGCCGTGCGGTGCCGAACCGCAGGGCGAGCCGCCAACCGGCCCAGCCCGTCACCGTGCCCAGCGCGGCGGTCGCGACCAGCGTGACGATCACGTTCGCACCCTCCGACGCCGCGATGAGGTACAGGACCGAGACGATCGCGCTGACCAGCGTGCCGAGCACCGCCATGACGCGCGGTGTGGCGTAGCGCACCAGGACGGCGGCGAGCACCGCGGCGATCGGGAAGGTGACCGGCAGGAACAGGGCGGGCGACAGGTTCGTGGCGTAGTCGCGCATGGGCTGGTCGATCGCGTCGGCGTACCAGCGCGTCGCGGCCGGTGAGAAGAGAACCAGAATTCCTTGCAGCGCAACGAAGATCAGCCCGCTCGCCAGCAGCCACCGGGGGCTTCGCAGCACGCCGACGGCAAGACCGAGCAGTAGTGCGCATTCCGCGCCGATGATCAGTGCGCTCGGTGCGATGCTCGGCACCACCGCGGATATCGGATCGGACAGCGAGCTGGCTATCTGCGTCGAGCCCATGGCGGCGACCGCGCACGCGGCGACGAACCCCCAGCGCTCGGACCTGCTGTGCACCGACACGGCGAAGGCCATCACCACGCCGACCAACTCGGTGAAGATGGACAGCACGAGCCCGATGTGGGACGGGGTGGCGCCCTGGGCGATGTCGAAGCCGTAGACGTCGTGCCACCACAGGTCGGCCGCCCCGTACATCAGGTTGCCGGCCGCGCCGATGCCGCCGACCAGAAACGGCAGCGGGGCACGGAAGACACCGAACACGGTGACCGCCGAGCGCTCCGGGGCATGCCTGGTGTTGAGCAGGACCACGGTGAGGCAGGCGAGGCCCATTATCGTGGTTCCCGTGTACAGCAGCAGGTGCGGTGCCGTGAAGAAGCTGTCCGGTCCGACGTCGTTGTGCCACTGCGCGTCCCACATCAGGCCGAACAGCAGGGTGACGTACCCCGCGAGCAGGACCCAGGCACCGATCACCTCCCGCCGTGGACGGGTAGCGGTGGGCTGAGTTGTGGTCATGTTGTCTCCCCTTCTTCGACCAGTACGCGGACGGTGATCGTCTCGGCGCCGGACGCTCCTTCGACCCGGACCGCGAGGTCCCACGCGCCGGGCATGGCGAACAGCTCGCCGTGTGCGAAGAAGCGGCCGGTTCCTTGTGGTTCAGCGGAAATCTCCGGCATGGCGTGGCCCATGTCGGGCATCACCGCCGAGAGCGACACGGCCTCGACCGGATCTTCCTCTACCTGGACGTCGGCGTCGATGACCCCGGTGCTCGCGCTGCTGAAGGCGACGGTGACCGAGTAGTGCTCACCGTCACCGGTGAGCCGCTCCGGCTGCACTTCGGTGGCGCACCCGGCGGCCACGAACACGGCCAGTGCGGCGACCAATCGTCTCATTGTGAATCCCCTTCCTCGATGGTGACGGCGAACGGCACGGTGACGATCCGGAAGTCCCTGGTGTACTGCGCCCAGGCGAGGTAGTGACCGGGTTCCGGGAAGCTGAACGTGAACCGGAGCGTCGGCCCGTAGCCGGCGACCGTCTCGTCCGGCACCGGTTGATTCCCTGTCCCGGCCGCCATCGAGGCTTGCTCGTGGACGTGGCCGAGGAAGTCGCCTTCCTGGTTCCGCACGATCAGGTGGCCGGCCATCCCCAGCCAGAGCTGCAGGTCGTCGCTGCCGGCGTCGACCTCGATCGTGGCCGGCCGCCCGGCGACCGGACTCCCGAAGCGCACGGCGGCCGTTTCCTGAGGCGGTTCCTCGGGAGCGGGTGTGCCGGCGGCGGTGAATTCGCCGGAGACCACCTGGCCGCCGGAGTCGGCCCGCTCGACCTCGGCGGACACCAGGTACCGGCCCGGCCGGTCGACCGTCAGCCCGACGGCCAACCGCCCCGCCGCGGCCCGCACCGGGTGGACGTGCCGGAAGAACTCGCCGTCCTGGCTGGTCACCACCAGGTGGGCGAGCGCGGCATGGTGGACGACCAGATCATCCACGGCGCGCCCGGTCGATCCGTCGAACAGGTCCAGCCGCACGGTGAACCTCTCGCCGACGGACGGCACGGCCGGCGTGGTGGCGACCCTCGCCTGCACGTACGGCCGCGCGGAACCCTGTTGTGCGGCGCCGTTCGGCCGGGCCACGGGCAGCTGCGCGGACAGCAGGGCGACGGTCAGGGCCACCACCAGCGCGACCACCGCGCCACCACCCAGCAGCACAGCGGGTATCCGCCGGCCCGCGGCGCCGGTCAGCAGAGCGCCGAGCAGCAGGACCGCCGCGCCGGCGAAACCGCCGTAGACCAGGCGCTCCCACGGGGCGCCGCGCGGGACCAGCACCCGAAAAGGCAGCACCGACACCTCACCAGCGGTTCGCAGCTCCAGTTCGTGCGGCCCGACCTCGTCCACGCTCAGCACGGCCGGGTAGCTGCCGGCACGGCCGCGGTCGAGGCGAACGGTGTCCGACTCCGAGTCGACACTCACGGTGATCGCCAGGTCGCGTACCGGTTGATACGCGACCAGGTCGACCCGCAGCGGTCCGGGAACGGTCGCGGCAGGTCGGATCACCACCGTCAGCTCGGTACCGGCGATCGTCTGCGCCATCCGCACGTCGGTGGTGTCGCTGACCCCGTGCGCCCACGCCGGCTGTGGCCACGCCAGCACTCCAGCCACGACGAGACCAGCGACAAGCAACCGTGCGAACACGCTCCAAACGCTAGGAACTCGACGTCCGGCGCACATCGAGCGCGCGCACTAACTCGAGTAGTTCCTGGGAACTAGCCGGATTAGTGCGCGGGCCAGATGTGTGTCGGGCCCGGACTTTCTAGCGTCTTGTGGCATGGACGATTCGACGGAATCCGATAGGCCGGCCGTTTCTCGGCGAGGCTTTCTGGCCAGGTCGGCGGCGTTGTCGGCCGGGGCGGTGGCGGTGGGTGCGTTGCCGGCCGGTTCGGCGAACTCGGCAGGCGCGGCCGAGGCCGTACAGCCCGGTGCCGGTGCGGTCGATGTGACGCTGCGGGTGAACGGCGCCGCGTACGACTTGCGGTTGGATCCGAGGGCGATCCTGTTGGACACGTTGCGGGAGCGGTTGGAGCTGATCGGGACGAAGAAGGGGTGCGACCGCGGGCAGTGCGGCGCGTGCACGGTGCACGTCGACGGGCGGCGGGTGCTGTCGTGTCTGACGCTGGCGGTGAGCGTGCCCGACCGGCCGATCACCACCGTCGAGGGCCTGGCCCGCGGCGACACCCTGCATCCGATGCAGCAGGCCTTTGTGGACTGTGACGCGCTGCAGTGCGGGTTCTGCACGCCCGGGCAGGTCATGTCGGCGGTGGCGCTGGTCCGGGAGGGGCACGCCGGCTCACCGGAAGAGATCCGCGAGTTCATGTCCGGCAACCTCTGCCGCTGCGCCGCCTACCCCAACATCGTCGCCGCCGTGCAGAAGGGCGGTGGCCGCTGATGCGCCCGTTCACCTACGCCGCTCCCCGCACGGTGGCCGAGGCGCTCGCCCAGGCCGGCGACGACTCCGCCTATCTGGCCGGCGGCACCACCCTGGTCGACCTGATGAAGCTCGAGGTCATGGCCCCACACCGGGTGCTGAACATCGACACCCTGCCCCTGCGGGAGATCCGCTACGACCACACCGGGCTGTCGGTCGGGGCGCTGGCCCGGATGAGCGACGTCGCCACCCACCGCATCGTCACCGCCCGCTACCCGGTCATCTCCCAGGCTCTCCTGGCCAGCGCGTCGCCCCAGCTGCGAAACATGGCGAGCATCGGCGGCAACGTGTTGCAACGGACCCGATGCGGCTACTTCCGTGATCCGGCCACTCCGTGCAACAAGCGGATCCCGGGCAGTGGTTGTTCGGCGATCGAGGGCTACAACCGGATGCACGCGATCCTCGGCACCAGTGCGTCGTGTGTGGCGGCGCATCCCAGTGATCTGGCCGTGGCGCTGGTCGCGCTCGACGCGTCGGTCCTGCTGCGGGACCGGGCCGGTGAGCGGCGCGTACGGCTCGGCGACTTCTACCTGCCGCCCGGGAACACCCCGCACCTCGAGCACCAGCTCCGGCCGGGGGAGCTGGTCACCGGTGTGTCGGTGCCCCCGCTGGGCTGGGCCCGCCGCTCGACCTACGTCAAGGTCCGCGACCGGCAGTCCTACGAGTTCGCCCTGACCTCGGTAGCCGCGGCCGTCGACCTGCGCGGCACCACCATCGCCGACGTGCGCATCGCGGCCGGCGGTGTCGGCACGAAACCCTGGCGACTCCCCGAGGTCGAGAAGGCGCTGAAAGGCCGCCCACTGCGCGAGGACACCGTCGAAGCCGCCGTCGCACATGCCGCCGACGGCGCCACACCCTTGACACACAACGGCTTCAAGCCCGCACTCCTCCGCCGCACCATCCTCCGCGCACTCCTGAAGCTGGCAGGCTGACCATGACCAGCTCACCCATCGGCACCGCCGTCAACCGCGTCGACGGCCCCGACAAGGTCACCGGCAAGGCGAAATACGCCGGCGACAACCACCCCACCGGACTGACGTACGGCCACCTCGTACTCGCCACGATCGGCAACGGCACCATCCAGTCCATGGACCTCGGCGCCGCACGCGACTCCGGCGGTGTCCTGGAGATCTACACACCGGACAATCCGCTGCCCCTGCACGGTGTGCCACCGGGTGTGGCGTTCTACTTCAGCGAGACGCGCCGCCCGCTGAGCGACCACGAGGTGCACTACCACGGGCAGATCATCGGGCTCGTGATCGCCGAGACCGTCGAACAGGCCCGCGACGCCGCCGCGCTGATCACCGTCACCTACCGTGAACGCCCGGTCAACGCATCCTTTGCGGACAACATCGACGACGCCGTGCCGCCGGAGCCGATCGAGCTGCCGATGGGCCGACCGATCGACATCCTCACCGACGGTGTCGCGTCGATCGACGAGGCGCTCGCCGCGAGCCCGGTCACGCTCACCGCCACGTACAACCACCCGCCACGACATCACAACGCGATGGAGCCGCACGCGGCGGTGGCGACGTGGGACGGTGATCAGCTCACCATCCACAGCGCCACGCAGGCGCCGGCCGCGCACGCCATCGAACTGGCCGCCGCACTCGCCGTCGAGCAGACGCAGGTCCATGTCGTCAACCCGCACGTGGGCGGCGGCTTCGGCGGGAAGGCGTTCACCTGGGGGCCAACGTATCTGGCCGCCGCGGCGGCGCGGAAGCTCGGTCGGCCGGTCCAGGTCGTGACGACGCGCGAGCAGCTCTACACCGCGACCGGGCACCGATCCGCCGCACACCAGACGGTGTCGCTCGGGTCGCATGAGGACGGCATGCTCAACGCGATCAAACACCTGTCGGTCACCCAGGCCATCGGCGAGGACCCTGGCACTCGCACGACGCTGAAGAGCTACGCCACCCCCAACCTCCACACCAGTCTGCGGGTCACGGCCGGCATGAACCTCCCGACCACCACGATCCTGCGCGCACCCGGCGAGGAGACGGGTTCCTTCGCCGTCGAATGTGCCCTGGACGAACTGGCGATCGAGCTCGGCATGGACCCGATCGACCTGCGGATGAAGAACTACCTCACCCACGCGCTGTCGCCCGACCCCGCCAAGCGGCTGCCCTACTCGAGCAAACACCTGGACGAGTGCTACCAGGTTGGTGCGCAACGGTTTGGCTGGTCCAGGCGGACGGCCCCGCGCTCGGTCGTGGACGGCGACTGGCTCATCGGGATGGGCATGGCCGGTGCGGTACTCAACGCCTCGCGGGCCGCCACCACGGTGCGGGTGCAGTTCGAGGCCGACGGCACGGCAACCGTCGCCACCTCCACGGCCGACCTGGGTACCGGCATGCGGACGGTCCTGGCCATGATGGGCGCCGACAGCCTCGGCATCCCGACGGACCGGATCACACCGGCGATCGGCGACTCCCGGCTCCCCGTCGGCGAAGGCGCGATCTACGGCGCGCAGGGGTCCGCGGCGACCGCGACCGTCACCCCGGTAGTGCGCGACGCGGCCAGGGACGCCATCGACGCGCTGATCCACCACGCGGTAACCGAACCACGCTCACCGCTACACGGCATGAGCGACGTACGGTACACGGACGGCAACCTCACTGGCGGTGGGAAGACGATCGGCTTCGGCGAACTCCTCACCACGACCGCCGGCACGGACATCGGCGCCACGACCACCGGCGGCCCATCCTCACCGGCGTCCTACGAATTCGCCTCCTACGCCGCACATTTCTGCGAAGTGCGGGTGCATCGCCTCACCGGCGAGGTACGCCTGTCCCGCATGACAACCGTCGTGGACGCGGGCACCATCGTGAACGAGAAGACCGCCCGCAACCAAATCGTCGGCGGCGTCGTCTTCGGCATCGGCCCGGCGCTGATCGAATCGGCACACGTCGAAGCGAGCACCGGCCGGATCGCCAACGCCAACTTCGCCGACTACCTCATCCCCGTCAACGCCGACATACCCGACATCGACGTGAAGTTCCTCAACCACCCCGACACGAACTTCTCCCCTGTGGGAGCCCGCGGAATCGGCGAACTCGGCACCGCCGGATCCGCCGCCGCCATCGCCAACGCCGTCTACAACGCCACCGGCACGCGAATCCGCGACTTACCCGTCACACCGGAAAAACTCCTCCCATGACGGGAGTGAGGCTTGCCGAGCGGAGTGCGATGTCGAACGACCCGCCGGATGAGGAGTTCACCGCGGCGCTCGTCAACACGGTGGCAAGTGCACGGTTGGCGACCGCTCGACGGTTTCTCGCGGTCCCGGCGCTCGAGGAGCTTGGGGAATTCGCGGGCCATGAACCCGTACATGTCCGACATCAGCTGTAGTCGCGCCCTCGGCTCGGGCGCATCGCCGACCACGCTCAGGCCCTGCGTCACGAGTGTTGTATCTCGAATCATTGTCTTTCGACTTCCTGATGCTTCCGGGCAGCAGTGGATCAGTCACTCGAGTCACAGCGCATGATGGCGAATCGCCACGCACGGCTTCATATGCGGTGCGGGACTTGCCGGCGGTCGCATCGCCGACGATCACGACGAAGCCACCGGGCTTCAGCCGCGCCGCGACCTCGTCGTGAGCATCACGGTGTACGTATGGCGGTAGGCCCAGCGGCGCGCGGTGCACGCCGAGCCTGATCGGGTCGTCGAACTCGCGAACCTTGCCCGACAGAGCGCGCCGCGTCAGCGCAAGATCGGTTTCATCCCGGGCGCTGTGCACCGCGTTTGACCTGCTCCTCGAAGTGTCTGGACAGTAAGAGGGCGACGGGCCCGACCACCGCGGCCAGCGCGAGCCACCACCACTGATCGACGCCGACCACCGCGAGAACACCGGACATGGCGCCGAAGGCGACCAGCAACAAGCCCGCCACCCAGCTGCGCCAACTCATGCCAAATTGGTACCAAGTGGAGAGGGCTCTTGATCGGTGACCCGCGTCGGCAACCCGCAGTAGCCAGGGAGGACGGCCGGGTTCAATCGACGTGTGCGTCCCCATGCGTTATCCTTTAGAGGGTGTCTCACGTGGGTTGATCATTGTCTGTCATGATCATGTCTTGTGGTTGATGATCTGTCGCGGCGGTTGGTGCCTGATGAACTGTGGGTGTTGGCGGAGCCGCTGATTCCGGGGTTCGAACGGCGTCCCCAGGGTGGTGGGACGGCGCCGGTGGATGACCGCGCGGCGTTCACCGCGATCGTGTTCGTGTTGACCAGCGGTTGTGCCTGGCGCTATCTGCCACCGTCGTTCGGGGTCACCGTCCCGACAGCGCATCGCCGGTTCACCGAGTGGACCAAAGCCGGTGTGTGGCGCCTGCTGCATCGCGCGGTGCTCGACGAGTTGGGCGGTCAAGGCCTGATCGACTGGTCTCGTGCGGTCCTGGACGGTGCATCGGTGAGGGCGAAAAAAGGGGATTTCTGACCGGTCCGAACCCGGTCGACCGAGGCAAGTCTGGTTCGAAGATCCACGTGCTGTCCGACCGCGCCGGCCTCCCGCTGTCGGTGGCCGTGTCCGCTGCCAACACCAACGACTCCTACGCCCTCAAACCCCTTATCCTTTCGATCCCCGCGATCAAGTCCCGCCGTGGTCCGCGCCGCCGCAAACCCGACAAGCCGCACGCCGACAAGGCCTACGACCACGCCGATCTCCGCACCTGGGTCCGCGACCGCGGCATCACCGTCCGCATCGCACGCAAAGGCATCGAGACGAGCAAGAAGCTGGGCAAACACCGCTGGGTGATCGAACGATCCATCGTCTGGCTGTTCGGCTACCACCGCCTCGCCACCCGATACGACCGCCACGCCAACCACCTCTGCGCCTCAGTGATCTCCCTCCCCAGCCTCACCAGTACAGCCACCGACCTGTCCGAGGCGCCATGACCACGATCCTCGTCGTCGACGACGAACCCCAGATCGCCCGCGCCCCTGCGGATCAACCTCACCGCACGCGGTTACGACGTGCTCACCGCTGCCGACGGTGCCACCGCGCTGCGGGCCGCCAGCGACCGCAAGCCCGACCTCGTCGTCCTCGACCTCGGGCTGCCCGACCTCCACGGGACCGTCGTCATCGAACGACTCCGCCGCTGGACCACCACGCCCATCGTC
Source organism: uncultured Actinomycetota bacterium (assembly GCA_963826035.1). GTDB lineage: Bacteria > Actinomycetota > Actinomycetes > Mycobacteriales > Pseudonocardiaceae > Actinophytocola. Next base: position 163,102 of record CAWGVZ010000001.1, read on the forward strand.
GTGCTGTCCGCTCGCACCGACTCCACCGACAAGGTCCTGGCCCTGGACGCCGGCGCCGATGACTATGTCACCAAGCCCTTCGGCATGGACGAGCTCCTGGCCCGTCTCCGCGCGGCCCTCCGACGCGCCGCCGCCGCCACGGTGGACGGCGACGCCGTCATCGAGACCGACACGTTCACCGTCGACCTTGCCGCCAAGAAAGCGCGTCGCGATGGCGCCGACGTCCACCTCACCCCCACCGAATGGGGCACCGTCGAACTCCTCGCCCGCAACAGGGGAAAGCTCATCTCCCAGAAACAGCTGTTGCGCGAGGTGTGGGGGCCCGAGTACGAGGCCCACACGCACTACCTGCGCGTCTACCTCGCCCAACTACGCCGCAAACTCGAACCCGACCCCGCCACGCCCGGCATCTCATCACCGAACCCGGCCTCGGCTACCGCTTCGAGACCACCTGACTCAGTGGGCGTTGGCGAACCGCTCGACGTCCTTGATCGCGCCCACCACCAGGATGAGATCGCCGTACATGAGCACCGTGTCGGGTGTGGCGTAGGTGAAGGTGGCGTCCGGTCCGTCGGTTTCCTTCCTGACCGACACGATCGTGACGCCGTACTTGGCGCGCAGCCGCGACTCGCGCAGGGGCACGCCGACCACGTCGTGAGGCGGCTTGGTCTTGACCATCGCGTAGTCGGTGTCGACCTCGATGTAGTCGAGCATGCGCCCGGTGAGCAGGTGCGCGACCCGTTCACCCATGTCGTGCTCGGGGAGCACCACGTGATGGGCACCGACACGCTGCAAGATGGTGCCGTGCTGGCGGCTGATCGCCTTGGCCCAGATGTCCGGGACCTCCAGGTCGACCAGCAGCGACGTGGTCATGATGCTGGCCTCGATGTCGGTGCCGATCGCCACCACCACCCGATGAACATCCGGCACGCCGAGCTGGCGGAGTGCGTCGATGTCGGTGGTGTCGGCGGTGACGACATTCGACAGTTCACCGGCGAAGCCCTGCACGATCTTGCGGTCGCTGTCGATCGCCAGGACGTTCGCGCCCAGGCTGCACAGCTCGAGGGCCAGCGCGCCGCCGAAGCGGCCGAGCCCGATGACCACGACGGTCTCGTTCGTGAAGTCAGCCAACGATCGTCCTTTCCTCAGGAAGCTCGAACCGGCGGGTCCGCTGCCGCAGGGCCAGCGCCGAAGCCAGGGTCAGGGGCCCGACGCGGCCGAGGAACATTAGCCCGGCCAGCAGCATCTTGGCTGCTGGTGGCAGGTCGGCCGTGATGCCGGCGGACAGGCCCACGGTGCCGAACGCGGAGACCACCTCGAACAGCACCAACTCCAGCGAGTGGCGCGTCATGGCCAGCATCAGGAACACCGACAACGTGACCGCGCCGATGCCCAGCAGGGCGACGGCCAGCGCCTGCCGCTGGTTGGCCTCCGGCACCCGGCGCCGCCCCACGTCGACCCGGTTCTCGCCCCGCATCTCCGACCAGATCACGAACGCCAGCAACCCGAACGTGGTCACCTTGATCCCACCCGCGGTACCACCACTGCCCCCACCGATGAACATCAGCAGGTCGGTGGCGAACAGGCTCTCCGGCTGCAGCGCCGCGATGTCCACACTGTTGAACCCCGCGGTGCGGGTCATCACCGAGTGGAAGAACCCGGCCAGCAGCTTGCCCGGTCCGGACAACGGCCCCAGCGTGTCCGGATTGGACGCTTCCACCAGGGTCGTCACCACAGTGCCCGCGACCAGCAGCGTGACCGTGAGCGTCACGGTGATCCGGGTCAGCACGGACCACCGCGAGGGCCGGCGCCACCCCCGGGCGAGTTCGAACACCACCGGGAAGCCCAGACCACCGACGATCACCGCCGCCGCCACGGTCAGGCTCACCCACGGGTCGGTGACGAAGCGCATCAGGCTGTCGCTGTGCAGGGAGAACCCGGCGTTGTTGAATGCCGAGATCGCGTGGAACACCCCGTGATACAGCGCCTCACCCCACGGCTGGGCGTAGCCGGTCGCGAACCGGACGGTCAGCACCACCGCCACGACCGCCTCGCTGACCAGGCTGAACACGACGATGTTGCGCACCAACCGGCCGATACCGCTCAACCCAAGGGTCTTGGTCTCCGCCTGGGCCAGCATCCGCCGCCGCAGCCCCAGCCGCCGCGCCACCAGCACCGTGAGCAGCGCGGCCAGGGTCATGATGCCCAGCCCACCCACCTGGATCAGCCCGAGAATGACCACCTCACCGAACGTCGACCAGTGCCCGCCGGTGTCCACCGTGACCAACCCGGTCACACACACCGCCGAGGTAGCGGTGAACAACGCGTCCACCAGCCCGGTGCTCTGCCCGGACTCGGTGGCGATCGGCAACGACAACAGCACGGTGCCGATCGCGATCGCCGACGCGAACCCCGACGCCACCACCTGAGCCGGATGCCGCAACCGCTCCCTCGCTGGTCGCGCCCGCCGCACTACCACCCACCACCCCCGAAACACTCCGAACCCCGACGTGCGCCGGAAATTTGGCCGCCACACCAACGAGTGGCGCCGAGGTGCTCACCATCCTGCTGGACCAACTCAACAGCACACGCCTATTCCACTGTGGTGATGTTGCCTCGCGTCCGACCGATTTATACGTATTCTTAACGCCACAAACTTGTGAAGGTGTAGTAATTTGTGAACCTATGATGTGCGTGGCGCTGAGCGTGGCGGCCAGGGAAGCGTCCCTGTGTCGGCTCGGGCGGCTGTCCTCATCGCATGCTGGTGCGCGCCGGGCGGACTCCGATCCGCCCGTGTGATAGCGCACTCGCCGTCTGTCTGCCTGCCGCCCGTCCCTGATCCCGGGTGCGGCGGGTCTACCCAAGGTTCTTCCTGGTCGCGGAATCCTCGCGGCCCGGTGACGCCTGCCCATGTGTTCGCACGCCCGAGAGTCGTGCGCCGGTCAACGAGGACTTCTGTCATGCCCGAAACCGCTGTTTCCGTGTCCGGATTGGACAAGTCGTTCGGTTCGACCAAGGCTCTCGACCAGCTCGACCTCAGCGTGCGGACGGGGGAGGTGCATGGCTTCCTCGGCCCGAACGGGGCGGGCAAGTCGACCACGATCCGGCTGCTGCTCGGGTTGTTGCGGCCGGACGCCGGCTCCGCGACGGTACTCGGCGGTGACCCGTGGCGGGACTCGGTCGCGCTGCACCGCCGACTGTCCTATGTAGCCGGTGACGTGAACCTGTGGCCGAACCTGACCGGAGGGGAGGCCATCGACCTGTTCGCCCGGTTGCGTGGCGGTTTCGACCGGCGCCGCCGCAACGAGCTGTGTGAGCGGTTCGACCTGGACCCGACAAAGAAGGGCCGCACCTACTCCAAGGGCAACCGGCAGAAGGTCGCGATCGTGGCCGCGCTCTCGTCCGACGTCGAGCTGCTGGTCCTGGACGAGCCGACCGCCGGCCTGGACCCGTTGATGGAGTCCATCTTCGCGGAGTGCATCCGTGAGCTGAAGGCCGCCGGCCGGACCGTGTTGCTGTCCAGTCACATCCTCGCCCAGGTCGAGGCCCTGTGCGACCGGGTCTCGATCATCCGCCTCGGCCACATCGTGGAGTCCGGCTCGCTGTCGGAGCTGCGGCATCTCACCCGCACCTCGGTCACCGCCGAGACGATCCAGCCGGCCGACCGGCTCGCCGATCTGGCCGGCGTGCACGATCTGACCGTCCATAACGGACAAACCCGGTTCGATGTGGACACCGAGCACCTGGACGCCGCGGTCGGATACCTGCACAGCCTCGGCATCCGCGCGCTGGTCAGCCAACCACCCACGCTCGAGCAACTGTTCATGCGCCACTACGGCGAGGACATCATCGCCAACGGGAGTGCCCGATGACCACCACCGCAACCGTGCCCGTGGCGGCCCGCACCCGTGCCGCCGGGAACACACTCATCGGCACCGGAACCCTCATGCGGTTCATCCTGCGGCGAGACCGCCTGCGGATCCCCGTGTGGCTGGCCGCCCTCACCCTCACCACGGTCGGCACGGCGCAGAGCTTCCAGGACCTGTACGGGGACAGCGCGAACCGCGCCCAGGTGGCCGAGACGATGAGTACCCCGGCGGGGCTGGCGATGACCGGTCCCGACCACTATCTGGAGAACTACACCCTCGGCGCGATGCTGAGCCACCAGATGCTCGGGTTCATGGCGATCATGGTCGGGCTGATGAGCGTGCTGGCGCTGGTGCGCCACACCCGGGCCGAGGAGGAAACCGGCCGCGCCGAGCTGGTCCGGGCCAGCGTCGTCGGCCGCCACGCCCACCTGACCGCCGCGCTCGCCGTCGTCGCGCTGACCAATGTGGTGTTGGCCCTGCTCATTACCGTGGGCCTCGGCGGGCTCGGCATGGACGGCATCACCTGGTCCGGCGCGCTGCTCTACGGCGCCGCGCACGCCGCGGCCGGCATCGTGTTCGCCGCGGTGGCCGCGGTGACCGTGCAGATCACCGAGCACTCCCGCGGCGCGTCCGGCCTGGCACTCGCGGTGGTCGGCGTCGCCTACGTGCTGCGCGCGGCCGGCGACGTCGGTGACAACGCGTTGTCGTGGCTCTCGCCGATCGGCTGGCTCCAGGCCACCTGGGCGTTCCTGGAGAACCGGTGGTGGCCGCTGCTGCTCACACTCGCCTTGGCCGCTGTCCTCGTGGTGACCGCGTTCGAACTCGGCACCCGCCGCGACGTCGGCGCCGGCCTCCGCCAACCCAGGCCCGGTGCGGCGGCGGCGTCGAACGCGCTGGTGACCCCGATCGGATTCGCCCTGCGGCTGCACCGCGGACTGATGTTCGGGTTCGGCGTCGCGATGCTGCTGCTCGGCGTGACCTACGGCTCCATCCTCGGCGAGGCCGAGGACATGCTCGCCGGCATCGACGTGTTCGAGGATGCCATCGCCGAGATCGGCGGCGCGACGATCGCCGAGTCGTTCGCCTCGATGGTGATGGTCATCATGGCGATCATCGCGTCCGTCTACGTGGTCATGGCCTCCCTGCGGCCCCGCGCCGAGGAGAACGCCGGCCGCGCCGAGCCGGTACTTGCGACCGCGCTGTCCCGGGTGCGCTGGCTCGGCAGCCATCTCATCACCGTGATGATCGGTTCAGTGGTGATGCTGCTCGCTGCCGGTATCGGCTTCGGGCTGTCCGGCGCGTCCTCAATGGAGGACAGTGCGATGTTCGGCAAGCTGCTCGGCGCGTCCCTGGCCTACCTTCCCGCGCTGTGGGTCGCCGCCGGCGTCGCCGTCGTCCTCGTCGGGCTCCTGCCCCGCGCCGCCGCACTGGCCTGGATCGTGCCGCTGTACTCGTTCCTGGTCGGCTACCTCCGCCAGATCCTCCAGTTCCCCAACTGGATGAACAACCTCTCGCCCTTCGGTCACATCCCCCAACTGCCGGCCAGCGACTTCACTCTCGTCCCGCTCCTCGTGCTCACCGGAGTGGCCGCCGCACTGGCCGTGTGGGGTCTGCTGGCGTTTCGCGAGAGGGAGGTCAACGTCACCTGAGTAACGCAGCCAACCCTTGTTCAGTGATCACTGAAACCGCTAGCCTCTTAAGTACAAACTGACAGGAGGCGGGCGTGTGGCGGATTGTGACGACGCACTGGTGTGGGTGGAGCGTGTCGCGAAGTACTGCGCGGACCAGGACGGCCTGCCGCTGATCGCGGGGCGGGTGCTGGGCTGGTTGCTGATCTGTGATCCGCCGGAGCAGTCGGGCGGGCAGATCGCCGATGCGATCGGCGCGAGCCGGGCGTCGTTGACCACCAACCTCCGGCTGCTCGGCTCGGTCGGTTTCGTGAGCCAGGTGACCAAGCCCGGCGACCGGACCGTCTACTACCGCGTTGACGACGATGCGTGGGAATCGGTGGTGCGGCGACAGATCGCGTCGCTGGCGTCGTTCGGCGACATCATGCGTGACGGTCTCACGGTCACCGGCCGATCGACCCGGCGCAGCTCCCGCGTCCGCGCCGCGCACGCGGTGTTCGGCTGGATGGAGCAGGTGTTCTCCGACGCCCCGCCCCTGCCATCGGCAACCCGACCCCGAAGGAAGTAGCTCCATGGCCACACGTCCGCCGGCCGCGCAGACCGCGCTCGGCCCCATGGTCATCGCCGCGGTCGAGCAGCTCGAGTCCGCCGACCGCCGCATCGTGACGGACCCTCTCGCGGTCCGGGTCCTCCCATCGGCCCTGGCGCTGATGGTCCGCGCGTGCCGGTGGCGTCGGTTGCGGAACTCACTGATCCGCGCGACCGACAAGAAGGCACAGGGGATCTGGGGTGGTGTGCTGTGCCGGAAGCGGTATGCCGACGACCAGGTCACCGCCGCCGTCGAAGCCGGCGTCGAGCAGTTCGTGGTGCTCGGCGCCGGCATGGACACCCGCGCCTACCGGCTCCTCGACCAGGACCGGGCGCGGGTGTACGAAGTGGACCTTCCGGCGAACATCGACACCAAACGCACCCGACTCGGTGACGTCCCGGACCACGTGCGGCTGGTCGCGGTGGACTTCGAGACCGATGACCTCATGGAGTCGCTGACTGCCAACGGCTTTCAGCTCGACCAGCCGACCATGTTCGTGTGGGAGGCGGTGACCCAGTACCTGACCGAGGACGGCGTGCGACGCACACTGGCGCTACTCGCCAAGGCCGCGACGGGAAGCCGGTTGGCCTTCACCTTCGTCCGGCGCGACTTCCTCGACGGCACCAACGCCTACGGAGCCGAGGGGGCGTACCGCGACTTCGTGGTGCGCCACCAGGTGTGGCACTTCGGCCTCGCGCCCGACAAGGTCGCCGGGCTGCTCGACGAGTACGGCTGGGCCGAGCGCGAGCAGGTCGGCGCCGCCGAGTACCAGGACCGCTACCTCCGACCGGTCGGCCGGAACCTGCCGGTCTCGGAGATCGAGCGGTTCGTCCTGGCCACCAAGTCCTGACACGTCACCGCGCGGGATACCTCACGGCGATCGTTTCCAGCTGGCGCACCGCTACGTCGACGCCGTCCTCGCTCCGGATCAGGTGACCGAGCCGGTCGGCCGCGGTGGCGATCGTGGTGTCGGTGACCGCGTGCTCGATGGCGGTGGCGAGCCGGTCAGGATCGAGGTGGCGTTGGTCGATGGGTTCGGGTGCCACGCCCAAGCGGTGCATGCGGTGGCCCCAGAACGGTTGGTCGGCGACGAACGGGCACACGACCTGTGGCCGGCCGGCGGCGGCCGCGGCGGCGATGGTGCCCGCGCCGCCGTGGTGTACCACCGCGGCGACCCGGGGGAACAGCTGGTCGAAGGGCACCTCGCCGATCGCCAACACGTCGCTGTCGCTGGTATCGGCGGTGAGGCCGCCCCAGGCGGTGCCGATGATGGCGCGGACCCCGGCGTTGCGGGCGGCGGTGAGCACGGTGGCGGTGGTGGTGGCGGGGTCGGCGCCGGACATGCTGCCGAATCCGATGAACACCGGCGGCGCACCCGCATCGAGAAACTCGGTCAGTGCGCGAGGAAGCGGGGATGGTTCGGGGTCGGTGAGGTACCAGTAGCCGGTCATGGTGGCGGTGGCCGGCCAGTCCGCGGGGCGGGGCAGCACGTGGCGGCTGATCGCGTGCAGCACCGGCGCGGGGGAGCCGTCGGGGGACCGGAGTGGGTCATGCCGCCCTCTGCGTTTCGGCAGACCCATTGTCTTCCGCCACCGGTCGACGGTGCGCCCGAACATCATCGCCACGCCCTTCATGCCCAGGAACGTGACCCGGTTGGGCAGCAGTCGGGGCGCGGGTACGCCCGGTGCCGGGAACTCGCGGGTGGGTACGTACATCGGGATCGGCAGCGCGAGTACCGCCGGGCGATTCAGGCGTTCTGCCACGTGGTGGCCGGCGATGACCTGACCGTTGTGCACCACCAGGTCCGCGCCGGAGCCGGCACCGTCCGAGGCGACCGTCCAGCAGTCCTGGAGGGTTCGGGTGAACAGGGCCGGCATCTGTTTGGCCAGCGTCAGTTTCTTGCCCAGCCCACCGGCCGCCATGTCCTCGACCATGGCGGCGCCGCCGTCCATCAGCCGCAACGGACCGTCGTCGATGCCCGCGAAGCTGACGCCGCGGTTGGTGACGAACTCGGCGAACCGGTGCGGCGCGGCGAGTACGGCGTCGTGACCGGCAGTGGTGAGGCCGCGGGCGAGGGCGACGAACGGTTGCACGTCCCCGCGGGTGCCCAACGTCATGATCAGCACCTTCACCGCACACCACCGTGACGGTCGTGGTAGCGCACCATCAGCTCCCAGTACCACATCAGCAACGCCATCCACGCCGCCGTGGCGACCGCCGCCGGTACCGCGCGGCGGCGCCGGGCGGCGATCATCGCGCCGACACCGGCCACGGACGCGGCGGCGTTGACCGCCATCGCCGCGTCCATCGGCCGTTCGGAGACCCACCGCTCCTCACCGAGTATCGCCCGCGTCGCCCAGGCCCGTTCGTGGGCGGGTTTGCCGAACACCACCGGGTTGAGCGCCATCCACGCCCCGACCAGCGCGGCCAGGAGGTGCTGGACTCCGGCCACCCGGAGATCCACCGGTATCGCGAGTCCTTCCAGCGTTTCCTCGCCATGCACGAGCAGTCGGCCCGGGAGAGCAAGACCCGGCCGGCGGACTTCGCGGACGTCGTCGCCCGCGCACTCACCGACGCGAAGCCGAAGACGCGCTAGCCGGTCGGTTCGGACATGGTCGCGGCGACCGTCATCGCCCGCCTGCTGCCCGACCGGTTGCTGGACAAGTACTTCGCGTCGTTCGTCCAGGCGCCTCCGGTCAACCGTTGACACGCGGTATGAAAACGTTATCATTAGCCAGTTGTTAGCGTTAACATGCAACGGCGCGATGCTGATGACGTAGTCGGGAGACGACATGCGAAGACTGATCATTCCCATCGTGGCGCTGAGTAGCGTGGCGCTGAGCGTCGGCGGCGTGACGGGCGCTGTTCCGATGCACGCCGAAGAAGTCCGACAGGTCCAGGTCGACCTCGGTGACCGCAGGGGGGAGTTCCTCGGCGCCGGCAGCGGAGTCCTCTATGGACTCAGCGACGAGGGTGTGCCGAGCGACAACACGCTCGAACCACTGCGGATGCACAGCGTCGCCCAGAAGCCGCCATCCGGCGCGCAGCACCCGAACGGTGATGCGACGGTCGTCGCCGAGCCGTTCCTGCGCACGGGAGGTGAGTACGTCCAGATCTACGTGCAGGACATGTACGCGCAGTGGACCTACGAAAATCCGGGCGGGGTCATTCCGTGCAACCAGGTCTGCTTCGACGACTACATGACGAAGCTGGCGTGGGTGGTCGAGCAGGCATCGAACAGCCCGCACGCCGACCGGTTCGTCTACGTGCTGTTCAACGAGCCCGACTACATCTGGTACGAGCTGGCCACCAGTGACGAGGCGGCCTACCGGACCCGGATGGCCGCCTACCTGAACCATTGGAAGCAGGCCGTCACCTACGTCCGCGCGCATCACCCCGGCGCGCGCGTGCTGGGGATGAACGACGCCAACTTCATCCGCCGCAACTACACGGACTTCCTCACCTTCGCCAGGGACAACGACGTCCTGCCGGACATCACTTCCTGGCACCAGCTACCGTCCAGCAGCCTGGATCCCGCGAGCGGCAACTACTTCCGCAACACTTACCAGACCTACCGGGAGCTGGAGCGCGAGCTGGGCATCGGCCCCATCCCGATCAACATCAACGAGTACGGCGGCAACCGCGACCTCACCGTGCCGGGGCAGTTGGTCAAGTGGACCGCCATGTTCGAGGAAGCCAAGGTGGCGGCCGGCGGCAAGGCGTACTGGACCGCGGCGGGTGGCCTCGCCGGTGACGTGGTCCAGACCAATCAGCCCGGCGGTGGCTGGTGGTTCTACAAGATGTACGCCGATCTGCGCGGCGGCGAGACCGTCGCGGTCACCCGCCCGGACACCACCAGCGTCGACGCGATGGAGGCGATCGCGGTCGTCGACGAACGCCGTCGGCAGGCGAGGATCGTGGCCGGCGGCACGGCTGAGGACTTCGATGTGGTCGTCGACGGTGTCGACCGCGAGTTGTTCGGCAAGCGGGTGCACGTCGCCGTCTCCGCTACGACGTGGAGCGGCCAGAACTCGGCCGCGCCGCCACCGGAGGTCCTGTTCCAGGGCGACCTCACCCCGAACGGCGGCCAACTGACCGTGCCGATCCGCGGGCTCGGGCTGCACGGCGACGGCGGGCCGAACGTCGATCGGATGGCGGCATACGAGATCGTCCTTTCCCCGGGCGGCACCGGTTCTCGCCAGCCGGTCGAGCGGCCATGGCGGGCGGCGTACGAGGCCGAGAACGCCACCGTCACCGCGGGGACCGTCAACACCCACGGAACCGTGCAGAACTGGAACGCGGCCGCGGCGTCGGGGAACCGGGACGTCGGTTCGCTGAACCAGCCGGACAGTGCGGTGAGCTTCGACGTCGACGCGCCCGCGGCAGGCACGTACCGGCTGGGCATCATGTACGGCAACCAGACCGGAACCCACGCGCAGCAGGCGCTCACCGTCAACGGGGCGGAGGCGCGCCTCGTCGACTACGAGGCGACCATGAACTGGACCTGGCGCACTCGCGAGGACGTCGTGGTCCAGCTGAACAAGGGGCACAACGAGATCCGTCTCGGCAAGTCGCATCCCGCCGTCGGCACGGCGGCCGGTGAGGCCACACTGGACCGGCTGGACGTGCGGCTGCTCGCCGCGCGGGCACCCGTGCCCCGGCACTACGAAGCCGAGCTGTCCCAGACGGCGGGCCACGTCGGGTACAAGTACGACCATCCCGGCCAGTCCGGCAGCGGCCACCTGAAGCTCGGGCGCGACGGTGAGGCGATGGTCGTCGTGTACGCCGAGGAGGACGGCTACTACGATCTCGAGTTCCGGCACAGCGCCAAGGGTCCGCGCGGCGCCGCCGTCGCGCGGATCGGGCTCGACCGGCGTCCGGTCGATGGCGGGGTGCTGCGAGCGGCGCCAGGAGGCCCCTTCTGGGACACCGACAACCACCGGCTGTTCCTGTCCGCCGGGGTCAACCGGGTGACGGTCACCGCGGCCGGGTCGGCACCGGTCCTGTTGGATCGGGTCAGCGCGACACGTGCCGTCGGCGGGTCCCAGCCAGTGCTGGCGGTGGAGGCCGAGAACGCCATCCTCGGTGGCACCGCCGCCGTTCAGTCGGAGGGCCATGCCTCCGGCGGTGCGTCCGTCGGATCGGTCGGCGACGGGCCGGCCAACTCCGTGACGATCGAGGTGCGGGCGCGGCAGCCGGGCGAGCACCTGCTGGTCGTGCACTACGCGAACGACGAGCGCGACACGGGGCACCCGTACAACGCGGACATCATCTCCCGCCCGCTCGACATCTCCGTCAACGACGGCGAGCCGACCCGCTACTGGTTCAAGAACACCTGGTCGTGGGACAACTGGTGGGCCAGAGGCGTGCCCGTGACTCTCGAGGAGGGCCGCAACGAGATCACGCTCTACAACGACCCGGCCAACGGCGCGACGGCCCCGCACTGTCCGGCGCCGTGCATGAACGTGCTCGACAGCGCGTGGGGACCTGACCTCGACCGGTTCGAAATCGCCGCGATCCGGACCGGCTGAGAACACCATGCGGATGGACTTGGCGGACTTCGCACACGAGGATGACGAGCTAGCCCCAAGGCCGTGTAGTTGAGGGCTGTGGGCGTCTGTCAAGTGCGTGTTCGTGGTTCCCGGCGAGAGCGACCAGTGTCTCGAAGGGGTCCTTCGAGACGGTAGCCGTGCCCTGAAGGACGCCTTCGGGACACCGGCCATGTCTCGAAGGGGTCCTTCGGAGCACCGGCCCGCCATCGGCAACCCACGCTTGACAAACCAACACGTGGCCTAACTTCACGGCCTTGGGAGCTAGCCCGCCGGGCCCCACAACAATGGCGACGGGCGGACTCCGAGTCCGCCGGGCCGATCGAGCAGCCAGCTCGGCGGACTGAGGATCCCTCTCACTGACATCCTGAACAGCCGCTCATGGCAGTTCAGCACGCTGCGCGCTCATGCACGACGTCACCGCCGACCATGGCCAGCCGTCGTGGTGCGGTGGACTCGCCAGTCCGGCTGATCATCGAATCGATTCGGCCAGCGGGTGCGGCGGAAATCAAGCATCAAGACGGTCCGTTGACACCGGCCGTCCTCCGAACTTACGCTAAGTCGAATCGATTCGCTTCCGGTCGGCTGGTGGGGAGCTCGAGGTGAACATCGGTGAGATCGCCCGCCGGGCCGGGGTTTCCCGCAGCACCGTCTCCTATGCGCTCTCCGGCAAGCGGACGGTGTCCGAGGCGACTCGGCAGCGGATCCAGGCGGTCATCGACGAGGCTGGTTACCGGCCCAACCCCGCGGCCCGTGCGCTGCGAGAGGGCCGGACCCGGACTCTCGGTCTGGTCATCCCGCCAGCCAGCCTGCGATTGACCGACATGCAGCTCAGCTTCGTGGCCAGTGTGGTGGAGGCCGCCGCCCGGGTCGACCTCGACGTGCTGCTCTCGCCTTCCGGCGGGGATCATGACCGGTCGTTCGAACGGATCATCAGCGGCGGGCGGGTCGACGGGGTCATCCTGATGGAGATCCTGCTGGCGGACGAGCGGGTCACCCGGCTGCGACAGGCCGGCCTGCCGTTCGTCACCATCGGGCGCACCGCCCACCCGGACGGCACCTGCTGGGTCGACCTGGACTACGCGACGCTGGTCGCCCGGTGCGTGCACCATCTGGCCGATCTCGGCCACCGTCACCTGGCGCTGGTGAACCGGTCCGCTGAGCTGGTCGCCTCCGGGTACGGTCCGGCCCAGCGCGCCTTGGCCGGTTTCACCGAGCCGGTCGTCCAGCGCGGGCTCACGGGCATCGACCTGTGCTGCGCCGACGAGGCCGCCGCGGGTCAGGCCTGCCTGGAGCAACTGCGTGACGAGCACCCCGAGGTCACGGCAGTCGTCACCGTCAACGAGGCGGCGCTGCCGGGTATCCTCCGTGCCCTCGAACGGGCCCACGTCGCCGTGCCCCGGGACCTGTCCATCGCCGGGGTGGTGGCTCGGCACTGGGCCGAGGACTTCCATCCCCCATTGACCGCCGCCGACGTGCCCACCGAGATGGGCGCGCACGCCGTCAACCTGCTCCTGGAACGCATCGCCACCCCCGACGCCCCGGCTCGGCACCTGCTGCTCACCCCGCCGATCTCACTGCGGGCGAGCACCGGTCCCGCGCCGGCCCGGTAACCCCCTGCATCCCTTGTCCAGAGGAGTGTCGACGATGATGTTCGCTCCGCAAGCTCCGCTCAACGTGGGCACCACATCACGCTGGAAGCAAGCCGCCGTCGGCGCACTCGTCGCCGCGGCCCTGCTCACCGCGCCCGCGCCCGCGCAGGCGGGAGACGAGTCGATCACCGTCAACTTCTCCGTGGCCGGTAACGCCCCGACCTACCGGGCGTCCGGATGGATCTACGGCATGACCGAGAACGCCTCGGCGCCGGCCGACCACTTCTACCGGGACATCAAGTTCCGGTACATGCGCGCCGGCGGAGCACAGCTCGACAGCCCTGGCGGCTGGGTGTCCGGCCGCTACGACCGCCGGTGGAACGCCACCCGCGCCCAACTGCTGCGCACCCGATCCCTGGGCGGTGAGTTCATCCTGCTCGTCCACGACCTGTGGGGCGCCGACGGCTACCCGATCTCCCGCTTCCCCGGCGACAACGGCAACTGGACCGACTACGACAACTTCCTCACCCGCCTGATCAACGACGTACGGGCCACTGGCGCACCCGTGCAGTGGGACCTGTGGAACGAACCCAACATCACCCTGTTCTGGAACCGCCCCCAAGCCCAGTACTTCGAGCTGTGGCGGCGCACCTACCAGCGGGTCCGAGCCGCGTTCCCCACCGACCTGATCGTCGGCCCGAGCCATGCCGGCGTGCCGACGACGTCACCCGGCTGGTGGACCCAGTATCTCGACTTCGTCCGCGCCAACAACGTCATCCCCGACATCATCAGCTGGCACGCCCTGCCGAGTGACCCGGTGGCCAACGTGGCCGCCGCCAACACCACCCTCGACGCCCGCGGCATCCCACACCCACGGCCCTATCAGATCAACGAGTACGCGGCGTCCAACGAGCAGAACCCCGGCGACGGCGCCTGGTATATCGCCCGCCTGGAACGAGCCGGCGCCGACGGCCTGCGTGCCAACTGGGCAGGCGGGGGCAACCTGCACAACGACCTCGGCAACCTGCTCATCCGCAACTCGGCCGGCCAGCACCAGCCGAAGGGCGAGTGGTGGGTCTACCGCTTCTACGGCTCCCAGACCGGCCAGATCACCTCCGTCACCCCCAGTCCCGCCTACGACGCCTTCGCCACGAAAGCCACCGGTGTGGCGAAGATTCTGGTCGGGGGTGGCGGCACCACCGGCAACATCGCCGTCAACCTCCAACGCCTGGACACCACGAACGGCATCGTCCAGAACGGCCAGGTCCGAGTGATCGTCCAGCGCATCCCCCACAACGGCGGCGCCGCCGTGCAGGGCCCGGTCACCATCCAGAACACCGTGGTGACGTTGTCCAACAACGGCACCACCGTCAACCTGCCCCACACCAACGCCGACGACACCTTCACCATCACCCTCCAGCCACCCTCCGACGCCGGGTTCCAGTCCGTGGCCGTCGCCCAGCACTCCCAGCAATGCCTGGACAACACCAACATGAGCACCGCCGACGGCAACCAGCAACAGCAGTTCTACTGCGAGGGCGGCGATCAGCAACTGTGGAACTTCCGTCCGGTGTCCGGGGTCGCCAACACCTACACCCTCGCCAACCAACAGACCGGAAAGTGCTTGGCGGTCAACGGTTCGTCCACCACCGACGGCGCCGCGGTCACACAGTCCACCTGCGACGGTGGCCTCAACCAACAGTTCACCCGGCGCAAGGTCACCTACGCCGGCAACGACCCCCACGACTATCAACTCCTCGCCCGCCACAGCGGCAAGTGCGTCGACGTCAGCACCGTCTCCACCGCCGCGCGAGCACCCATCCTCCAGTGGACCTGCAAGCCGGCCAACCAAAGCAGCCCCCTCAACCAAACCTGGCGACTCCTGGGCAGCTGAACAAGAAGCGGAATGGCCCAGGAAGGGCAAGCCCATCAAGGCGCACTTCATCTGGTCCGATATCACTCCCATGTCCGCCCGGTGGGAACAGGAGTTCTCCGCTGACGGTGGACAGACCTGGGAAACCAACTGGGTCATGGAATTCACCCGCGCGTGAACCAGTCGCACGATCGCCGGCATCGCGCGACCGCTCAGCCGGCCAGGTCGTCCTGGCTGAAGCCGGCCGTCGTCTCGCGCAGGCTGAAGTCCCAGCTCTCGAGCATGGGCAGCGCAATCGCCGACAGCTCGCTCAGCCACGGGTCGCCCTCGTAGAAGGAACTCTTCATCCGATCGCGGTCCGGAAGCGACGGGAACGCACGCAGCCACAGTCAGCCTGAGCACTGTCACTGGCTCAGCCACCAGCATCTCCACGGCTCGACGATGTCCCACCATCGAACCGGGTGAACGCGCGCCTGTCATATTCTCGGCGAACGCGTTGGGCGTCCGGACGGTCACTACGCCGTCGGGGGAGTTTCGTAGTACAGGCCCATGCCGTGCCAGATCTTTTCCATACGGGCGATGGAGTTGCGCGGCTGGCCGCCGTCGAGTCGTTCCACAGTGGTCAGTAGCGCGTTCAAGACCGACATGCTGGCCGTGAGCGAGGGGAATCGTCGCGGCGGCGTCGCGGGAGTGCGGGGACTGGATCGGCGAATCGTGCGCGGAGCTCCAGCGCTCGCGGGATGTCATGGTGGACGGGCTCACCACTGCCGGCGTGCGGGTGTACCCGTCCGAGGGCACCTACTTCATCCAGGTCGACGCCCGGTCGTTCGGCTACGGCGACGGCATCGCACTGTGCCGTGCGCTCGCTGGCCGCGCCGGTGTGCCGAGCGCGGCCTTCTTCGACTCGGCCGAGATAGGCATACCACTCGTCCGCCTCGCGTTCTGCAAGCGCGCCGAGGTCATAGCGGAGGCCGTCGCCGGGCTCGCCCGGCTGGCGTACGCGACCGAGAACGCCACGACCGAGAGGACCTTCGCATGATCAGCTCGGCACCAGTTCGCGGCGCAGTACCTGTTCCAGCTCCGGCTGTGCGAACCGGAACCCGGCCTCGGTCAGGCGGGCCGGGAGTACGCGCAGGCTGCCGAGCACCTCGGGGCCGACCTTTCCCAGAGCGAGCCGCATGGCCCAGGTGGGTACGCGCAGCACGGCGGGCCGGCCGACCACCCTGGCCAGCGTGCGGGTGAACTCGACGCTGCGAACCGGGTTCGGTGTGGTGATGTTGTACGGACCCTGCCCGCCGGGCGATTCGGCGATGAACCGGATGGCGCGCACGGCATCAGTCAGCCCGACATAGCTCCAGAACTCGCGGCCGGAACCCAGCCGACCGCCGAATCCCTTGCGGAACAACGGCAGGAGTTGGGGGAGTACCCCACCTTCGCGGGCGAGCACGAGACCCATGCGCAGATGGCACACCGGGATCGTGGCCGGTTCGGTGGCCCGTTCCCATTCCCGGGTGAGGTCTGGCAGGAAACCGGACCGGGCCGAGTCGGCGGTCTCGGTCAGCTCGAGTTCACCGCGATCCACGCCGTAGTAACGCATTCCCGACGCCGAGAGCAGGATCCGGGGTTGCGGGTCGGCCTGCGCGGTCAGCACGGCGAGCGCGTGCGCGGTGTCGATCCGGCTGCGCCGCAGTACTTCTTGGTACGCGCGCGTCCACCGCCGCTCGCCGAGCCCGGCTCCGGCGAGGTTGACCACAATGTCGGCGCCGGCCAGCAATCCGGGATCCGGTGAAGCAGTGGGGTCCCAGCGTCGTTCGTCGCCGGCGGTGGGTTCCCTGCGAACCAATCGGATCACGGTATGCCCGTCCGCGGCATACGACCGGCGCAGCGCGGTCCCGATCAGACCGCTCGAACCCGCGATCACGATCCTCATCGCAGACTCACTGTCAAGGCGACCACATAGGACACTCCGATAAGAACAGTCATGGTAGCCGCACGCACGGTCAGCCGACGGCGGAAGCCGGGAATTTCCTCGGGCAGCGCGAAGATCCTGGCCGGCCAGTGCCGCCACGAGACGTCGACGAAGATCCCCGCCGCGACCAGGTCGAGCCCCACGGCCAGGGTGAAGCCGACGGACACCGCCCCGGACCCGGCGAACGCGACGCCACCCCCGCTGAGCAGCAGCCCGACGACCAGCGCGACGACCGGCCACCGGTTGCCGTTGGCCAGGACGACCAGGAACTCCTCGCGCTGCTCGTCATCCCGGAAGAACCTGGCGACCCTGGGCTGCACCACGACCAGGCTGTACACCATCGACCCCAGCCACAGTGTCGTCAACACCAGGTACACCAGTTGGACGATCACGACCATCCCGTCCACCCCTCGCCTCCGCGACCATAACAACGACACGCATGCTCCGGGGGCGGTTCACCCAAAGGTGACGATCGTCATCCCGGCTCGCTTCGAGCGCCCGGCCGGTCCACACACGGCAGGCGGTGAACTGACCGCGTCCGCACAGGACAGTGGGTAGCATTCGCCTGTGCGCCGCAGACCAGCGAAGCCGATGAGCAAGACCGGCCGGGTGATGTTCTGGATCCTCTTCGGATTCATCCTGTTAGTTACCGCGGGGGGCGGTATCGCCTCGTTCGTGGAGGGTGCGAACGGAAACCGCGCACGGGCCGAGGGACTGGCCGGCACGTTCACGCCGACCGATCGGAGCTGCGGCAAGTACAACTCGTGCTCCTGGGAGGGGACGTTCGTCAGCGATGACGGCACGGTCACCGAGCGCGGGGTGCGGTTGCGCGACGACGAGGAGATCGGGCGGAGTACGCCCATGCCCACCTCGATCGACGACGTCCGGTTGATCTACAGCCACGACGAGCCCGCCGTCTACACCACCGACTACAGCTCAGGAGGGGGCATCGTCGCGGGCGTCGTCTTCGTCGTCGGCGGCCTGGCCATCGCGGTGTTCGCGGTCGTGGTGAAACGGCGCCACGATGCCAAGTTCCGGCGCCCCACGGGCACGCCTGAGCCGCCGCCGCACCAGGATGACCGCCCCGGTCGCTAGTGCTGTGACCGGGAAGGTTTGCCGGGGTGGTCAGGCTGCTGCGGTGATGGGGCGGCCACCCCAGCGGATGCCTTTCTCGCTGCGGATGCGGGCTCGTTCGACGGCGCCGCGGTCATACAGTCCACCCGCAACGGTGGCCTCAACCAACAGTTCACCCGGCGCAAGGTCACCTACGCCGGCAACGACCCCCACGACTATCAACTCCTCGCCCGGCACAGCGGCAAATGTGTCGACGTCAGCACCATCTCCACCGCCGCGCGAGCACCCATCCACCAGTGGACCTGCAACCCGGCCAACCAAAGCAGCCCCCTCAACCAAACCTGGCGACTCTTGCGGGTCATGAGCCAGCGGACGACGATCGCGGCGGACTATCAGGGGCGCATGTTCAACTCGCCCAACGATGTCACCCTGGCGCTTCCCGGGCACAACTGGTGAGCCACTGGTGTGACTGCACCCGGTAGGTGCCGGCGAGGTTGCCCTGCGAGTGCACCGAGGTACAACCCTTTCGATGCTGGTAGCCGGGACGCTGGTAGTAGGCGAGTGCGTGGAACGGGTCGAACTCGTCGGCGTTGTTGAAGACCGACCTGACCGGCCGTTCGTCGGCCCACGCGCAACCCGTCGTCCAGTCGGTGCTGGCGGCGGTCCAGCTGCACATCTCGCCGTTGCCATCCTTCTCGGTGAAGAAACAGGCGCTGTTCGCCGGACAGCGGTGATAGCCCGTCACGCTGACGGGGTCCCGCAGGCTCGCGACGCCGAAACCGCCGGCCGCCCCCACCAGGAGGGCGACGGCGACGGTTGCGGCGAGCGCCAGCCGGCGTGGCCGGGGCACCTCGGTGGTGGCACGCGCCGCGGCCAGTACTGCCGTCGGCCTTCGTGTCTCGCACCCAGAAGTACTCGCCGTACGGCTGGAAGCACGCCGTCGACCCCGTGATCGAGATGCGGAGGAGCTTGTGGTCGCCGCTCGGCGTGCCAGATTTCGCCGTCTGGTTCCCGTCCTCGGCGCTGGCAGGCGATGCCATGGTCGCCAGCAGAGCAGCCGCCCCCACACCCGCACCAGCGAGCCGTCGCATGATCGTCATGTGTTCCGTTCCCTTCGGAGATCCAGTCCAGAAGGGAGCCTGCCGGCCGCACTTACATGCCACTCTCATGCTGACGGTGATGGGCTGACCACAGCTGGTCAGGAGCGTAGCGGGACCGCGGTTGACTCGCGGATGACCAGCCGGCAGGGACGGGTGTGCTTGCTGGGGGCGGGTTCGCCGTTGATCGCGGCCAGGAGCAGTTCGGCCGCGGTTCGGCCCAGTTTCTCCAGTTCCATGTCCACGCTGGTCAATGGTGGCTGGCAGCCGAGGGCCATCACGTCCCAGTTGTCGAAGCCGACGAGCGCCACGTCGTCGGGGACGTGGCGGCCCGCGGCGCGTAGGGCGTCAGCCACGCCGCGAGCGATCTGGTCGCTGCCGCAGAAGACCGCGTCGAAGTCGCGCTCCGCACCCATCAGGATCTTCACCGCCTGCCTGCCCCATGCTTCGCTCCACTCGCCGAACAGCGGCTCGCCGACCAGGTCGAGGCCTGCCTCGGCCAGCCGGTCCGCGGTCGCTGCCGCGCGGACCGCCGCCGAGTGATGGTGCTCCGGCCCGGTGATGTGGGCGATCCGGCGCCTGCCGACGGCGAGCAGGTGGTCGACCGCCTTGTGCGCGCCGCCTGCCTCGTCCGGCACCACGGAACAGTCGCGCGGGTCGGTGGAGCTGATGAACGCGTACACCACCGGGATGGGCAGGTCGGTGCCGAGCGGCGGCCGGGCCTGGGTGCGGCGGCCGGTGACGATGATGCCGTCGACCCGGCGGCTCAACAGGGTCCGCAGGTAGTACTGCTCGCGGATGGGGTCGTCGCGGGCGTCGCACAGAAAGACCGACATCTCGCCTGCGCCCAGCGCGTCCTCGGCGCCCATCAGCAGCGGGATGCTGAACCGGCCGATGGTGTCGGTGGTGATCATGCCGACCGTGTAGGTCCGGCCGGAGTTCAGCGCCACGGCCGCCTTGTTCGGCTGGAAGCCGAGCTGCTCGGCCGCCAACAGCACCCGGCCGCGGGTCTCCGCGCTCAGCGACCCCCGGCCGTTGAGCGCCTTGGACACGGTGCCGACCGAGACGCCGGCCAGACGGGCGACGTCGCTGATGGTCGTCGGTTTGCTGATGTTCGATCCTTTCCGCAGCTTTCCTCGGTGGCATTGTCGCAGGATACCTCGGGTGCGCTCGTCGATTAGACAGAAGCGTTGTGATCAAGGAGAAAGTGGGTCTCTTGACACTGCTGTGACGACGCGCCTAGCGTCACGGCAACCGGTTTCCGAAGTTTCCTCGTTACTCTTCGAAGCCCCAGGAGCCCATCGATGCGTTCCCACATCCGACCGGGAGTACGGCGGGGGCGTGCCACCGGCCCTGTCTCGGCCGCCGCCTTGGTCTGCGCCCTCGTCCTCGCCGCTTGCCAGAGTGCCCCGTCCTCGTCGTCGGCCGACGACACCAACGCGGTGGACGACGGCACGACCATCACCATGTGGACCCGGTCCCCGACGGTCACCTTCAGTCAGACTCTGGTCGACGCCTACAACGCCGGCCACAAGAACAAGGTGGAGCTGACGGCCTTCCCGGCCGACTCCTACCAGCAGAAGGTCGGCACGGCCGCCGGCGCGGACCAGCTGCCGGACGTCCTCGCCGCCGACGTCGTGTACGCCCCCAACTACGCCGCTCAGGGCGTGTACCTCGACATCACCGCCCGCGTGAACGAGTTGCCCTTCAAGGACACGCTCGCGCAGGCGCACATGAAGACGGCCACTTACCAGGACAAGAACTACGGCGTGCCGCACGACATCGACCTGTCCGCGGTCTTCTACAACAAGGTGCTGTTCACCCGCGCCGGCCTCGACCCGGACAAGCCGCCGACCACGCTGCCCGAGATCGTCGACGCCGCCAAGAAGATCAAGGCGCTCGGCGGCGACATCAGCGGCTACTTCTTCGGCGGCGCCTGCCCCGGCTGCCAGCTGTTCACCAGCTGGCCGATGATCTGGGCCTCCGGCGGCGAGGTGCTCAACGAGGAAGGCACCGCGTCCACAATAGACAACGAGATCGCGGCCGACGTGTACACGGTGCTCCGCCAGCTGTACGCGGAAGGCGTGGTCCCGGAGTCGGCGAAGAACGAGGCCGGTCCGACGTGGACACAGCTGTTCGGCGAGGGCAAGGTCGGCATCCAGCCGATGGGCGCCACCGGGTTGCAGGGCATCGAGGAGGGGCCGGACCTGCAGGTCGGCGTCGCGCCGATCCCGGGCCTGACCGGCGGCTCGTCGTCGTTCGTCGGCGGTGACGTGCTCGGCGTCAGCGCGAACAGCGAGCACGCCGCGGCGGCGTGGGACTTCATCTCCTGGACGCTGTCGGAGGAGGCGCAGGTGGACGTCGTCGCCAAGAGCAAGAACATCACGGTCCGGTCCGATCTGGCCGACAACGACTACGCCAGGCAGGATCCGCGGCTCGGTGTGTTCAACAAGCTCGCCGGGGAGGGGCAGACGCCGATCTCGGTCAACTTCGGCAAGACGTTCAACGACCCCAACGGGCCGTGGACGCAGACGGTGATCGACGCCGTGTTCGGCAGCGGCGACGCGGCGTCGGCGTTGCGCGACCACAACTCGGCGATCACCGAGTCACTGGCGAGTGGCGGCTGACCGTGGTGTCTCCGGCGCTGTCTCAGTCGCCACCCCCGGTGTCGGCGTTGTCCCGAAAGAACCGGCGGCCGCCGGCACCTCGCCGTCGGCAGCGTTCCGCGGTCAGTCGGAGCCGGCGCCGGCTGGGGCTGCTGTACTCGGCCCCGATGGCCGCGCTGGTGCTGGTGCTGTTCGTCATCCCGTTGGTGCTGCTGGTGTGGATGTCGTTCAACCACTGGCCGCTGCTCGGCGCGTCGTCGCCCAACGGCGGGGAAAGCTACCAGGCGCTCCAGGATCCGCTGTTCCTGCGCGCGGTCTGGTTCACGCTCAAGTACACGGTGATCACCACGGTCGTGCTCGGTCTCATCGCGTTCGGCATGGCGTTGCTGATGCAGCACGAGCGGCCGGCGGTCGGCGCGTTCCGCACGATCTTCTTCCTGCCCAGCGCTGTCGGGCTCGCGTCGACGACCCTGCTGTTCTACACGCTGTTCAACGCCGACGCGTCGCCGCTCAACCAGGTCACGGAGTGGCTCGGCCTCGGTCGCGTCGACTGGCTCGGCTCGCAGGGCAGCACGCTCGGCTCGGCCGTCGGCCTGGTCACGTGGCGGTTCGCCGGTTTCTACATGCTGATCCTCATGACCGGCCTGCAGAGCATCGACCCGGAGCTATACGAGGCGGCGCGGATCGACGGCGCGAACCGATGGCAGATCATGTGGCGGGTGACGCTGCCGCTGCTGCGGCCGACGCTCGCGCTGATGATGGTCCTGTCGGTGACCGGCTCACTGCTGGCGTTCGACCAGTTCTTCATCCTCACCGGCGGCCGGCACGACACCGCGACCGTCGTGATCGACATCTACCGCGAGGCGTTCCTGTCGCAGGATCTCGGTAGAGCGGCAGCCGTCTCCGTGGCGACGCTCGCCGTGCTGATCGTGTTCAACATCGCGCAGATGCGGCTGATCCGCCGAGAAGGACGGTGAGCGTCATGCGCAGAAGCGGCTTCTACGTCACCTGCGCCGCGCTGGCCGTGCTGTTCCTGTTGCCGATGCTGTGGACGGCATACTCGTCGGTCACCGGCCGGCAGGCCGCGAACGGTGGCGACAACGGCGTCGGAGTGGACAACTACCGACGGCTCGCCGATTACGGCATCGGGATCGGCCCCTACCTGCTCAACACGACCATCGTCGCGGTCGTGGCGGTGACCGTCACCGTCGTGACGACCACCCTCGGCGGCTACGCCATGGCACGGCTCTCGTTTCCCGGGCGAAACCTGCTTTTCGTTGTCACGCTGGCTATTCTGATGGTGCCGTACACCACGATCCTGGTGCCGCTGTACATCCTGCTCGGCTGGATCGGCCTGCAGAACTCACTCGTCGGCCTCGGGCTCGTGATGGCCGTGCTGCAGCTGCCGTTCGGGCTGTTCATGATGCGCAACTCCTTCGAGGCGCTGCCCGTGGAACTGGAGGAGGCCGCACTCATCGACGGCTGCACGGTCGGCGGCGCGCTGCGGCGGGTACTGCTGCGGGGTGTGTTGCCGGGCATCGTCACGATCGCGTTGTTCTCTTTCCTGGCGGCGTGGAACGAGTTCGTCGCTCCGCTGATCTTCCTCACCGACGGCGAGAAGTTCACCCTGCCGGTGGCGTTGTTCAATCTGTCGGTCGGCAACCTCGGCTCCGTCGACTTCGGCGCACTGCAGGCGGGGGTGGTCACCTCGGCCATCCCGTGCGTGGCAGTCTTCCTTATCTTGCAACGGTATTACGTACGCGGGTTCACCTCGGGCGCCCTGAAGGGCTGAAGGGATCACTCGATGACCGTCCCCGGTCCTGTCCATCCCACGTCCTCCGCGACAGCGGCGCTGCGGCCACTTTCGTTGACCGACTTCACGTTCGCACCTGAGAGCTTCCTCGGCGCCTGGCAGCAACGCAGTGCCACCCGCTCACTGCCGTACTGCGTCGGCCAGCTCGACGCCGCGGGCGCCATCGTCAACCTGCGCCGGGTCACCGGCGAGGCCGACGGCGACTACCAGAACATGTGGTTCGCCGACAGTGACGTGTACAAGACGCTGGAGGCGGCGGCCTGGCAGCTCGGCCAGGATCCGGACGACGCCGAGCTACGGGCCTTTGTGGACAGTACGGGCGCATTGCTGGCCAAGGCGCAGGGGGAGGACGGCTACCTCAACTCCTACGTCACCCTGGTGCAGCCGGACAAGCGCTGGCAGGCACTGCACTCCAGCCACGAGCTGTACTGCGCGGGGCACCTCATCCAGGCTGCCGTCGCCGCGGCACGGGCCGGTGTCGGCGCGGAGGTCGTCACGGTCGCCCGGCGTTTCGCGGACCTGATCGTCGAACGGTTCTCCGGCTCCGTGGACAGAGCGGATGGAGTCGACGGGCATCCGGAGATCGAGACCGCGCTGGTGGAGCTGTACCGGGTGACCGGGCACCGGCCGTACCTCGACCTGGCCAAGCGGTTCGTCGACGGGCGTGGTCACCGTCTGTTGAACGGCGAGCACTTCGGCTCGGTGTACATGCAGGACCACGTTCCGGTAAGGGAAGCGGACGAGGTCGCCGGACATGTGGTGCGCCAGCTGTACCTGCTCGCCGGCGTGGTGGACGTCGCGGTGGAAACCCAGGACGACGAGTTGCTGGACGCCGCTCGGCGGCTGTGGGATGACGCGTTCGGCACCAAGACCTACATCACCGGCGCACAGGGGTCACGGCATCGAGACGAGGCGTTCGGCGGCCCGTACGAACTGCCGCCCGACCGGGCCTACGGCGAGACGTGTGCCTCGATCGCGAGCTTCCAGTGGAACTGGCGGATGTTGTTGGCCACCGGGGGAGTGCGGTACGCCGACGAGATGGAACGCGCGCTGTACAATGTGATCGCGGGATCGACCGCCGTGGACGGCACGCATTTCTTCTACTCCAACACATTGCACCTGCGCACCGGTCACGACGGATCGCACGAGGACGCGCCGTCGGGGCGCCTGCCGTGGTACTCGTGCGCGTGCTGCCCGCCGAACCTCGCCCGGCTGCTGGCGTCGCTGTCCGGCTACGCGGCCACCACCGACCACAGTGGACTAAAGATTCACCTGTACGGAGCCGGCGAGCTGCACACCACGGTGGACGGTGTGCCCGTCCACGTCGACGTGCGCACCGACTATCCCTGGGACGGCCGGGTCGAGCTGACCGTGACCACCGCGGCGCCGATCATGGTGACCCTGCGGATTCCGGGCTGGGCGGCCGATGCCCGGCTCGACGGGAAGCCCGTCGGCACCGGCTACGCCCACGTACGCCGGGACTGGTCCGCCGGGGCCACCGTGACGCTGGACCTGCCCATGCCGGCCCGCGTCGTCCTGCCGCACCCGAGGATCGACGCCGTCCGCGGCTGCGTCGCGCTGGCACGCGGACCGCTCGTCTACTGCCTGGAACAGGCCGACCTGCCGGACGGCGTCACACTGGAGGACGTGCGGATCGGCCCGGCCGCACCGATCACGACGGATCGACTGGCCGGCATCCCCGTGACGCTCACCGCGAGCGGCACCGTCGAGCCACCCGCGTCCGATGACCTGTACCCGGCTGTGGTCGAGACCCGGGTAGCGCCGCTCGAACTCACGGCCATCCCGTACTTCCTGTGGAGCAACCGAAATCCTGGCCCGATGCGGGTCTGGATCCCAGTCGCCACGGGTTGACTCCCCGCCCCTCGGTCGCCACCTGTGCGGGCAACAGTTGGTGCCCGCAATTGTTAACGCTAACAGTTCGTCGATTCGGAGGACTCAATGAAGCGTCCTGTCGCGTTACAGCGAAGACGAATTGCCCTGCTGGCAGTCGCGGTGCTGGCGGTCGGGCTCATGGTGGCGACCCCGGCCAGTGCCGCGACCACCTTTAGTAGCACCATAATCAACCAGGCCAACGGCAGCTGCGGCACGGTGCCGGGTGGGGCGGGCGCCAGTGCTCTGCCGCTGACCCAGTCTTCGTGCAACTCGGCCGCGAGTCAGATGTTCACGTTCACACCGGTGGTCGGCAGCGGTGACACCTACACGGTCGGCACGCTCACCGCGGGCAGCTGCGTGGACATCTTCGGCGCGTCGAGCGCCGACAACGCGGCGGTGATCCAGTACGCCTGTCACACCGGGACGAACCAGCGGTTCCGGCTGCGGGCCGTGGGTTCGAACTTCACCATCGTGTCGGTCAGCTCGGGCAAGTGTGTCGCGCCGTCGGGGGACAACCCCGCGAACAACACCGCCCTGGTCCAGCTGCCCTGTTCCACCGCGACCAGCCGGTTGTGGCGGCTCGCTGGTTACCCGGGCGGAAGTACCCCGCAGGACCCGCCGGTCAAGACCGTGCGGGTGTGGCTGCTTCGTCCGTCCGACGTGCCCCACGACCAGCGCTACCCGGACGGCATCGCCGCCGTGATGCGTGAGGCACAGCGGTACTACCAGCAGGAGCTGGGCAAGACGTTCCGGCTCAACGAGCCCGTGGTGCAGGTCGTGACCGGCGAGCACGTGAAGAGCTGGTACGAGAACACGCCCAACGGGCCCGACCGCTACTGGTGGTCGGTGTTCAACATGCAGCAGGAGTTGTTGCGCAGGTTCGACGTCAACGCACCGGACAGCCGGTGGATCAACGTCGGTGAGGTCATCGCCGAGGGTCCTGGCGCGGGTGGCGGTGGCGGCGGTGGCTGGGTGATCCTCTGCCAGCACGACGCGGACGGTGCCGCGGGCATCAACGGCCCGATGAACCGGTGGTACGGCGGCATGGTGCACGAACTGGGGCACGCGTTCGGGCTGCCCGACTCGACGTCCACGGACGGCACCCCGATGTCCGCGTCCTTCTACAACTACCCGAACACGCACTTCAACCAGAGCCAGAAGAACGCGATCTTGAACGGTCCCTACGGCAGCTTCTTGTTCTGAGGAGAGAACGATGAGACGTTTTGCGTTGCTGACGGCCGTGTTACTGGCGACCGGGTTCATGGTGGCGGTCCCGGCGAGCGCCGCGACCACGTTCACCAGCACGATGGTCAACCAGTCCAACAACAACTGCGCCACCGTGCCCAACGGGAACAGCGCGGTGCAACTGAACCTGTCGACCTGTAACTCGGGTGCCGGCCAGTCGTTCACGTTCATCCCGGGAGCGGGTGACGTCTACACCATCGGCACGTTCACCGCCGGTAGCTGCGTGGACATCTTCGGCGCGTCCACGGCGGACAACGCGACGGTGATCCAGTACGCGTGCCATTCCAACACCAACCAGCAGTTCCGGCTGCAGCCGACCACCGGTACCAACACCTTCACCGTGGTCGCGGTCGGCTCGGGCAAGTGCGTCGCGCTTTCTGGCGCCAACCTGGTTCAGCTGCCCTGTTCCACGGCGACCAGCCTCGTATGGCGACTGCCCGGTTTCAACCCCGGCACCGGCGAGACCTACCAGGGCATCCCGAACCTGGCGCCGAACGCGTGCAAGAACGCCAGCCTGCCCCGGTCCTACGGCACCAACTTCCAGACGCCGAACGACCCGTACGGCCAGGGTTTCTTCAACACGACGGCGATCGGCTGGGACGGCAACTACTGGCCCGTCACGACGTTCCTGTCCGGCTCGTTCTTCGCGCGTGGCGTGGCGACCACGTACAACGGCCTGTGCGGCGGCATGTACACGTTCGGCGCGTACACCTACGGCGGCAACCCAGGTGCCCAGTCGGTGCAGTGGACCGAGGACAACGGTTACCTGCCGGCGATGCGGACCAGCCGCACGTCGGGCAACGTCGGCATCGTCATCAAGAACTTCGCCAACAAGGTGACCATCAACGGCAACGCGTTTATGCTGGTCCATACGCGCGTGGCGATCACCAACAACGGCTCGTCGCCGGTGACGGTCCCGCCCGGTGGGTCCGGCCCGAACCTGGTGCGGCTGACACCGTCCAGTTTGGACACGGTCGCGCCTGGACAGACCAGCAACCACGACTTCGTGGTGACGGTGGACAACTTCGGCAATGGTGCCGCGTACCCGACGGGCACGACACTGTCACAGAACGCGCCGAACTACGACACGGCGTACAACCAGATGGCGGCGTACTGGAACTCACGGCTGGCCGAGCTGAACACCTTCGGCCTGCCCAACACCACGCTGCCGAACACCGGCAGCCTGGCGAACCCCGGCACGGCGATGACCAACGCCTACAAGGCCGGCACCATCTACAACCTGATGATGCAGGTCGGCAAGGCCCAGTTCTCCGGCGCCAACAACTACAACTGGATCCTCAACCACGACGTGCCTGGCGAGCTGACCGCCAAGTTCCTGACGGGTGACTTCCGGGACGCGCGGAACCTGTTGCTGACCGCGCGGATCTCCCAGCAGACGAACTGGGACGAGGTCGGCGCCAACTGGTACTGGGACGGCGTGTGGAAGACGATGGACACGTGGGCGACGTACCTGCGCAAGACCAACGACACGGCCTTCGTCAGCCAGTTCTTCCGTGATGACCAGAGCGCGCCGTCACCGTGGGGGCCGAGCCTCTACACGATCGCCCGGGTGCGGTACCCGGCGCAGCTCGCCTCGGACGGGACGCTCCTGGCCAACTTCGACAACGACTCGACCGGGCGGTGGCTGTTCAGCAACTTCTCGGCGTTGCAGATGTTGGCCTCGTACAAGTACATCGCGACGAGGCTCGGCCTGACCAGCGAGGCGACCTGGGCGAACACGGCCTACAACAATCTGCTGAACGCACTGAACACTGTGGTGGGCAACAACCAGGCCGCCAACGGCTTCAACTACCTGCCGTGTGAGGTGCACCGGCCGAACAGCGCCAACCGCTGCAACAACTTCAACGACGCGAACTGGGCCTCGCCTGGCTGGGTCGGCCAGAACCAGTGGTCGACGATGCTGGCCGGCGGCAACCTGACCGGCATCATGGGAGATCCGGGCCAGATCGACCGGATGTACCAGTGGGGCTTCAACCGGTTGTCCGCCAACGGTTATCCGTTCCCCACGTTTGGTGCGTTCAACGGGTACTCGACCGCGTACAACACGTCGTACTCGTCGAACGGGTTGTACTCCAACAACTACCGCGACCTGACGATCACCAGCTACGCCTGGCAGCTGCGGATGACCACCGGCGGCCCGAACGCCTGGTGGGAGGCCAACGGCAGCGGGCCGAGCGCGAACAACCCGTGGATCGGCAGCCATGCGGGACCGCAGTTCGGCGCGTGCCCGTACGCGTGGCCGATCGCCGGGCAGCAGCAGGGGTTGCTGGAGTCGCTGGTGGCGGAAGGCCTGGCGTCGAGCGGTGGAGGGCCGTACACGTTCACCCGGCCGCTCTACCTCGGACGCGGCGTGCCGAACAGCTGGATCGCCCCCGGCCAGACGATGTCCGTGGGCAACCTGACCAACTCCTACGACGTGGCAACGGGAAATCGGTCCACCTACGGGGTTTCGATCGCGGTGAGCGGTTCCAGCGGCGCGCGGGTGGTCACGTTCTCGCTGTCCGGCAGCCTGCCCGGCGGCGCGGTCAACATCCAGCTGCCGATCTTCGCCACGGTGGGCGTGAACTCGGTGACCGGCGGTACCTACAACTCCAGCACCCGCACGGTCGTCGCGAGCGCGAACACCGTGACGATCAACCTCGCCGGCTAAGTGGTCGAAATTGGAAGTCTTTCGGGGGTTGACCAGGTGGCGGCGTCTCGATGGACCCCTTCGAGGCATGGCCGATGTCTCGAAGGGGTCCATCGAGACGTTCAACGCCCCCAATGGGTCCTTCAGGGCACGACCACTGTCCCGGAAGCGCCCTTCGCGACACCGCCCGCCGGTACATGCCAGCCAGCGCAGATCGACCCCAGAAGGACTTCCGATTCTGACCACTAAGTGGTCGGCGCTGGAAGTCCTCCAGGGGTCTCGACGGCCCAGCTTCCCGCTGGACGCACGGCCGAAAGGCCCGAGAACAACCCGGTACGAGACGATGGTCGCTCCGCAAGCTCCGCTCCGCGACCTTCCGGCCGCACGCCCAGCGAAAACCTGGATCCGCCGATACCCACGAAGGACTTCCAGCGCCGACCACTAAGCACAGAAAGGCTTGATGATGCGCGAAGCATCCTTTGACAGACGCACGCTCCTCAAGGCCGCCGGTACCCTGTCGGCCGGCATCGCCCTGGCGCCGGCGCTGGCGGGCAGGGCCGCGGCCGCCCCGGACATCGGGGTCTCCGTCTACCAGTTCCCGCTGAGCGCGGTGCGGTTGCAGGCGGGGCCGTTCCTGGACAACATGAACCGGCAGCTGGCGTACTTCCGGTTCGTCGACGCCGACCGGCTGCTGCACACGTTCCGTACCAACGTCGGGCTGCCCAGCTCCGCACAACCCTGCGGTGGCTGGGAGAGCCCGACGACCGAGCTGCGCGGGCACTCCATCGGGCACCTGCTGTCCGGGCTGGCGCAGGCGTACGCGAACACCGGCGACACGCAGTACAAGACCAAGGGTGACTACATCGTCGGCGCGCTGGCCACCTGCCAGCGCCCGTCCGGTTACCTGTCCGCGTTCCCGGAGAGCTTCTTCGACCGGCTGGAGTCCGGGCAGTCGGTGTGGGCGCCGTACTACACGTTGCACAAGATCATGGCCGGGTTGCTCGACCAGTATCAGCTGGCCGGCAACCAGCAGGCGCTGGAGGTGGTGCGGCGCAAGGCGGCCTGGACGAAGACACGCACGGACCGGTTGTCGACCAGCCAGATGCAGCAGGCGCTGCGGACCGAGTTCGGCGGCATGCCGGAGACGTTGGCCAACCTGTACCAGGTCACCGGCAACCTTGACCACCTTGCTACCGCGCAGCGGTTCGACCACGCGCAGATCCTCGATCCCCTGTCCGCCAACCAGGACCGGCTCGCCGGCTTCCACGCCAACACCCAGATCCCCAAGATCCTCGGCGCGCTCCGGGAGTACCACGCGACCGGGACCACCCGCTACCGGGACATCGCCGTCAACTTCTGGCGGATCGTCATCGACCACCACACGTACGTGATCGGCGGCAACTCCAACGGCGAGTACTTCCAGACCCCGGGCGCGATCGCGAGCCAGCTGTCGGACAGCACGTGCGAGGTCTGCAACACCTACAACATGCTGAAGCTGACCCGGCAGCTGTTCTTCACCTTCCCGGACCGTGCCGAGTACATGGACTACTACGAACTGGGACTGTACAACCAGATCCTGGGTGAGCAGGACCCGAATTCCAGTCATGGGTTCGTCACCTACTACAACCCGTTGCGGGCCGGCGGCATCAAGACGTACTCCAACGACTACAACAGCTTCACCTGCGACCACGGCTCCGGCATGGAGTCGCAGACGAAGTTCGCCGACAGCATCTACTTCTACTCCGGCGAGACGCTGTACGTGAACCTGTTCATCCCGTCCGTGCTGACCTGGCCGGGCCGCGGCATCTCGGTGCGGCAGGACACCACGTATCCGACCAGCTCCAGCACCCGGCTCACGATCTCCGGTTCCGGCCACATCGCGTTGAAGATCCGCATTCCGAAGTGGACCAGCGGTGCGGTGGTCCGGGTCAACGGAGCCGCCCAGGGCTCGCCGACCCCGGGCACGTACCTGACGATCGACCGGACGTGGGCGACCGGCGACGTGGTCGACGTGTCCGTGCCGGCGACGCTGACCTTCCCACGTACCAACGACGACAACGCCGTGGGCGCGGCGAGGTACGGCGCGATCGTGCTCGCCGGCCAGTACGGTTCGACCAACCTGACCGCGTTGCCGACGCTGCAGACGACCACGCTGGCTCAGGACAGCGCGAACCCGTTGCGGTTCACCGGAACCGCGAGCACCGGCGCGGTCACGCTGCTGCCGTACTACGCGACGCACCACGTGCGGTACACGGTCTACTGGCGGATGGGTGGCGCACCGCCGGCGGGCACGTCGTACGAGGCGGAGGCGAGCGCCAACACCCTCGGCGGTCAAGCCGCGGTGCGCAGCTCGTCAGGTGCGTCCGGTGGCGCGGTGGTGGGCTATGTCGGCAACGGCACGGCGAACTACCTGCAGTTCAACAACGTCAATGCCGCCGCGGGCGCACGCCCGGTCACGATCTTCTACGCGTCCGGCGCGACCCGGTCGTTGACCGCCAGCGCCAACGGCGGTGCCGCGACGAGTGTCAGCACACCGAGCACGGGCGGCTGGGACACGGTCGGTTCGGTCACCGTGACGCTCACCCTGGCCGCGGGCACCAACACGATCCGGATCGGCGGTGCCACCGGATGGGCACCCGACATCGATCGCATCGTGGTCGGATGACCGCCTTTCGCTCGTGGGTGGCGGCCGCCACCCACGAGCGGGGCCGGGTGCTACGACGCGGGCTCGCCGGACGGGACTGCGAGCCTCGTGCTGATGGCGGCCGGGGTACCGAAGTTCGGTGTCCCGTCGGCGTTCCAGGTGATCTTCTGGGCGCGGGTCGTGCGGTTCATGTCGCAGCCACCACTGGCGGAGTTGTTGGCGTGGTAGACGATCCAGTCCTCGGTCCCGTCCGGGGACTTGAAGAACCCGTTGTGTCCGGGGGCATACACGCCGTTCGCGTTGCTGCGCTGGAAGATCGGCTGGCTCGACTTGACCCACGAGGACTGCTGCAGCGGGTCGCCGCCGTTGTAGGTCAGGAGGCCCAGCTTGTAGTCGGGAGTGGAGCAGTGACTGGCGGAGAACACGATGAACGTCCGGCCACCCCGCTGGATGACCTCGGCGCCCTCGTTGACGGCCCCGCCGACGGTCTCCCAGCTGAGGGTCGGGGTGGACAGGATGCGCCGGGTGCCGCTCGCGGTCCACGGGTTGGACAGCGGGCGGATGAAGTTCGGCTGGGACCCGTTGTAGAACGTGCCCAGCAGGTAGAGCTGTCCGTTCAGCTGCAGGATGCTCGGGTCGAGCTCCCACGTGTTGTCCTGCTGGGGATCCAGCATGTCGGCCTTGAAGGTGTAAGGGCCCATCGGGTCGAGCCCGGCGCTCTCCAGCACGTGGATGCGCTGGCTGCCGAGGTCGAAGGGCTCCCGCCCCGCGGTGTAGTAGAAGTACCAGCGCGGCCCGTTCGGCCCGTTGAGGAGATGGAACTCCGGTGCCCACATCGTGCCCGCGCCGTTCGGCCGGGTGAGGTTGAAGATGACGGTGTCCGGCGTGCTCGCCAGTCCACCCAGGGTGGGCGACTTGCGCATGGTGATCGTCCGGTTCCACGTGGTGGTGGCCAGGTAGTAGTAGCCGTTGTAGTACTGCAGCCAGGGATCCGGCCCGTGCACGCTCAGCGGGTTGGCGAAGGTCGCCGCGCCGCCATTGTCGTAGCCGGGGATCCGCCACGCTCTGCCTGCCGCGGTCGTGCACGGCAGTTGCACCAGCGCGGTACCGCTCGCGGCACCGTCCCCGGACGGGGCGACGCATTTCCCGGAACCGACCGCCACGACGGTGAACGTGCCGGTCGCCGCCGGTCGCAACCGGAACTGCTGGTTGGTGCCGGAGTGACACGCGTACTGGATGACGGCCGCGTTGTCGGCACTCGACGCGCCGTAGATGTCGACACAGCTGCCGGCCGTCAACGTTCCAATGGTGTAGACGTCGGCGGAGACCGGACTGAACGTGTACGACTGGCTGGCCGCGGAACTACAGGACTGCTGGACCAGTTGCAGCGCACTGGTCCCGGCGCCACCCGGAACAGCCATACAGTTCCCGTTGCCCTGGTTGACCATGGTGCTGGAAAAGGCCACAGCCGCCTGGGCGCTCGTCACGGGCACCCCGGTGACCAACCCGGCCACCAAACACACGGCCGCGAACCACCGTAACTGGACAGGACGCATCATCGAGCCCTCCTATAAACGAAATGGGGAAGTCTGGAAAATCTCGACAGGGGCGCGCCCAAAGCAAAACTCTACATCGATTACGACGCCCGGTACAGATGTGGAAATAAACGGATTCGATGCTCATCAACAGGCGAGCATTCGAATGAGTTCGCCCATTCGCCGGATTCCGTTCTGCGGGTGCCGTGAAAGCTCGACAGGGGTCGCAGGTTCGAATCCTGGCAGCCCGTCAGCGAACGTAGCGTCGATCGGGGCGGGATCGACTTGGCGCCGGGCGACGAGTAGGTCCCGTGTGGTTG
The DNA here is from genome assembly GCA_963826035.1 of uncultured Actinomycetota bacterium. Lineage (GTDB taxonomy): Bacteria > Actinomycetota > Actinomycetes > Mycobacteriales > Pseudonocardiaceae > Actinophytocola. Next base: position 197,048 of record CAWGVZ010000001.1, read on the forward strand.
GCCAGGCCCGTCCTCGGGCAGCCACCCACGACCGACACCTGCGGATCCGGCCTGGGCGCGGTCTGGGCGGAATCTGGGCGGGCCGCGGCCTACCGTCGTGTCACGCGAAGGGGAGTGCGCATGGGTGGCCAGGGTTTCCGGGTAGATCCCGAGTCGCTGGCCCTGTTGAGTGACCTGGTCAAACGGCAGGGCAGGGCGGCGGAGGTCTGTGTCGAGCTGGAGCTGCCGGAAGACGACCTCAGGAGCGAGGCACACGAGGGATCCTGTTCACCGTCTGGCCTGTGGTGGATCGGTGGCAGGAACTGGGGCGGATGAGCACCCAGCAAGGCGCGGATCTGGCGACGGCGGCCGGTGAGGGTCTCCACAACGCCGCCGTGCTCTACCGGGAAGTGGACTTCATTCGTGCAGCGCGGCTGGAGGACGCCTACGGGCCCGCGGTGCCCTACGACCGGGCCGACCTGCCGGGCTGGGACGCCGTGCGCCGCACGTCGTGGCTGGTCGGCGGGCGTCCGGAGCCGTTCACGGACTACGTGGATCTTGACGAGTTCCGGTCGGGGAACCGCGACGACACGGAACTGCAGAAGGAGTTGTTACGTGCCGGTGAGGAGGCCGCCGCGGTGGCCGCGCGGATCATGGGGCTGGCCTCGTTCTTCGGCCAGTACCGGGGATTGCTCAAGGACATCCTCGGTTTCGACCCGTGGACGGAGGTGTCGAAGGTCGCTATCGGCGACTGGAAGGCGCTGACCGAGGAGGGGCTCGACTTCGCGGGCGCCGCGGCCACCTTCGACGGCATTCGCATGAACATCGACCAGGGCCGGTGCGACATCCAGGACCTGTGGACCGGCGTCGCCGCCAGCCAGGCGCTGTCGTGGCTCGAGCAGTACTCGTCGGCCTGCACGCGGCGGTGGTGGACGCATTGCTCTCTTTCCTGGGGGGCTTCGGCCGGGCTCTCGCACTCGCCCGCGGTGAGAACCCGCTCGAGGTGGCGGCCTCGGTGATATTGGCTTTCAAGAGTGTGTCAGCGGCCATCGGCCAGTACATGGCGCTGGTCCACGACTTCATCGGCATCGTCGAGGTCGTCGCCGGCACGGGCGATGCGGCGCTGGGGAGCTGGCCGGCCCGGCCCTACGAGCACCCGTCGTTCGAGTAGAGGTCCCGATGACGAACTCCGAACAGTCCCGCCGCGCCCGCGAGAACCTGCTTCGCCTGGTGGCTGGGGAGGACTCCGCACTCGCCGACTACGCCAAGGACGTCCTGGCCGGGCGGTGCTCCTTCCGGGACCTCGCCGAGTCGCCGGTGGTAGCCGAAGAACTCATCCGGAACACCCGGCCGCTCGTCGACACGTGGCTGGCCGCCTCCGGCACCGAGCGCACCGCGGCGATCGACCAGGCCCCCGAGACACACGCGCGGATCGACGCCGCGCTGGCCGACCTCGACCCGGAAACCCTTGCGCCCCAGGAGAAACCACCGGTACCCGAGGCCGAGTCCGACGACTGGAGCGAGTGGTCCGTCCGCGACCACGCCGACCCGTGATGAGGCGGGTACGTAGGCGGTAGAAGCTGTCGTCTGCGAGGAGGGTGGCTGGTTACCGAGCAGACTGCCAGCTGCACGCATCACGTACCCGACCCCGTTGTCGGTCAGGAAAGTGCGAGCTAAGCGGCGGGAAAGTGCCGGTCGCCATGCTGACGGCGATGGGCTGACCACCTACGTCCGACAAGGTCTGGAATCGACCACCAGGTCAGCACGATCCACCACGGACAGGTCGCGGACTTGATCCGTGAGCACACAGAAAGCAGTGACGTTGAACGAACACACTCAGTCCGTGCAATCCCGCGGGCGTCGTATCCGGGTGCTGGCCGCCGTGCTCAGCGCGGGGCTTCTGCTGTCCGCGGCCGCCTGCGGGAGCGGTGGGGACAGCGCGGGCGGCCTACCGAGCGGTGACGACAGCGCCGGTGACAGCGTGAGGAGCAACGTCAGCCTGCTGAAGGTCTGTGAGCTGGTCGACCTCGAGACGCTGGCGACCACGCTCACCTCGCCGGGCTACGAGTTCGGTCCCGAGGACATTCCGGTCGGGAGCGGTGTGGACCCGGGTGGACCGCAGTGCGCCGCGCAGCTGAAGTTGCCGCAGCTCGCCTCGGCTACGGGTATGGCGGAAGACCTGATCCCCGCGCGGCTCCAGGTCGCCGTTACCCCTCACGACGACATCGCCGCGGCCACCGCGGGGTTCGACGAGCGGATCTCTTATGCGGAAGACGGCGAGGGCAGCGAGTCGGAGGAGCTGGACGGTCCGTGGACCCGCGGCAAGATCGTCACGGCCGAAGGCGGAGGCGACGAACTCGTGCATGGGATAGTCCAGAAGGACACCTACGTGGTGAGGATCGAACTGCACGTCTCCCCCGATGAGGGCTACCAGGACAAGTTCACTTTCACTATCGAGGACGTCAAAGCGGCGGTCGTCGAAGTACTGGGAACCCTGTATACGGCAGTCTCAGCCGAGATCGAAGGCTAACCGTCGGAGAACCTGGAAGGGGCTGAGCCCGCAGGCGTGCCGGTTTGCTGTGCTACCCGTTGTTCACCATGGGCCGCCGTCATTAGCCGAGTTCCCCATGACTACGAGTTGCGGCGACGGGGTTGCCGTTGCTCGTTCGGTCACGTTCATCTCCGTGACGTGAATGTGGCGGCCATGTCGTGGTCCGTCTGACGGGCTCGCCCGAATCCTGTCAGCCCGACCGGTTGCGGTGTCCTTGTGGAGCGGGCAGCATCGGTGGGTACGCCATCATCGACGCGTCCGTCACCGGAGGCTTGTCGCATGGAGTTCCGGCTGTTGGGGGAGGTTCAGCTGCGGTCCGGCGGCGAGTCGCTCGACCTGGGAACTCCTCGGCAACAGACGGTGCTCGCCGCGTTGGCCGTGGACGCGGGTAGGCCGGTGCGGATCGAGACGCTCGTCCATCGGGTGTGGGACGACGATCCGCCGGTCGAGGCCCGCAACGTGCTGTACTCACACCTGAGCCGGATCCGCCAGCTGCTCAAGCGGGCCAATGCGATCACCGGGAAGCCGGCGCGGCTCGCTCGCCGCCATGCGGGTTATGTCCTGGAGATAGACCCGGATCTGGTGGATCTGCACCGGTTCACGCGCCTGGTCGTGCAGGGCGGCGACCCGCGGCGCACCGACGCCGACCGGGCCGCCGTGCTGACCGAGGCGCTGGGCCTGTGGCGCGGCCCGCCGCTCGCGGGTCTGCCGGGTGCCTGGGTAGCGCAGGTGCGCAGCGGCTGGCACCAGCGCCGGGCGGCCGCCGTGGTGGCGTGGGGTGAGGCGCGGCTCGCGCTCGGTCAGGCCACCGCGGTGGTCAGCACACTGCCCGACCTCATCGCCGAGTATCCGTTGGCCGAGCCGCTCGAGGGTTTGCTCATGCGTGCTCTGCACGCGGCGGGCCGGGACGCCGAGGCCATCGACCGGTTCGGCGCCCTGCGGCAGCGGCTCGCCGACGAGCTCGGCGCCGATCCTGGCGCCGAGCTGCGGTCGCTGCACGCCGCGATCCTCCGTGGCGAGCTGCCCGCATCCGACCAAGCTGCCCAGGCGAGCCCGCTGGCGACGCCGGCCCAACTGCCCCCTGATGTGTTCGCCTTCACCGGCCGCGGTGAGCAGCTGCGGCGTCTCGACGCCATCGTCAGCGACGACCTGGCCGATACCCCGTCGGACGGGCGAGGGGCGCCGATGGTGGTGATCTCCGCGATCGGGGGCACCGGGGGAATCGGCAAGACCTGGCTGGCCCTGAGCTGGGCCCACCGCAACCTGCACCGCTTCCCCGACGGGCAGTTGTTCGTGGACCTGCACGGCTTCAGCCCCACCGGCCAGCCGGCACGCCCGGTCGACGTGCTCGGCGGATTCCTCGACGCCCTCGGCGTCTACCGCGACCGCCAACCCACCGACCCGGACCGCCGCGCCGACCTCTATCGGAGCCTGGTGGCGGACAAGCGGATGCTCATCGTGCTCGACAACGCCGCCACCACCGACCAAATCACCCCACTACTGCCCGGCGGCCACCACTGCACCGTACTGATCACCAGCCGAAACCACCTCCATGGACTCATCGCCCGCCACAGCGCCCACCCCATACACCTCGATGTACTCACCGACACCGAAGCCCAGACCCTGCTCACCACCACCCTCGGACCCGACCACGCCACAGCCGACGCGCCGGCGATCGCGGAGCTGATCGAGTTGTGCGGCGGGTTCCCCTTGGCGTTGGGGCTGATCGCCGCCCACGCCAAGGGAAACCCCCACCTACCCCTGCGGGACACCGTCACCGAACTCCGCACCCTCGGCCTGGACGCACTGGATTCCGAGGACCCCACCGCCAGCCTGCCCACCGTGCTGTCCTGGTCCCTGCACCATCTCACCGATCTGCAACGCACCAGCTTCGCTCTCCTGGGCATCGCTCCTGGACCCGACACCGGCCTACTCGCCGCCACCCACCTTGCCGGTCTGACCGAGCGCGAGACGCACGCGGTGCTGCGGACGCTGGCCGACACCTCCCTCATCGACCGCACCCCCGGCGGCCGCTACGGCATGCACGACCTCGTCCGCGCCTACGCCACCACCGTCGCCGAGAACTTGCCCGCCGAGGTGTGGGAGACGGCATTGCGGCGGATCCTCGACTTCTACACGCACACCGCCCATGCCGCCGACCGGCTCCTGAACCCCCACCACGACTTTGCCCGGCTCGACCCACCCACGCCCGATGTCCACCCCCACCCGCTGCCCGATGCTCCGGCGGCGCTGGCCTGGTTCGACACCGAGCACACCTGCCTGCTCGCCGCCCAACACATCGCCAGCACTCACCACTGGCACTCCACCGTCTGGCACCTGGCCTGGGGACTGGACACCTTTCACTACCGGCGGGGACATCGCCACGACCGGCTCACCGTGTGGCAGGCCGCCACTGACGCCGCCACCCACCTGCCCGACCCCACTCCCCGCACCCTCGCCCACCGATATCTCGGCTACGCCCACTCCTACCTGGGCCACCACGAGGACGCCCTCGACCACCTGCACCGGGCGCTCACCCTCGCCGAACACCACCACAACCCCACCCACCAAGCCCAAACCCACCACACACTCTCGTCAGTCTGGGCGCAGCGGGGAGACGACCGGAAGGCCCTGGACCACGCCCGCCGCGCCCTGGACCTCTACCGCGGCCTCGACCACCCGGCGCGGCAAGCCATGGCGCTCAACACGGTGGGCTGGTACACCGCCCGCCTGGGCGACTACGACACCGCCCGCGACCACTGCCAAGCCGCCCTCACCCTGCACCGACAGCACCGCGACCCCTCCGGCGAGGCGTCCACCCTGGACAGCCTCGGCTACATCGACCACCACAGCGGCCACCACACCCAGGCCATCGGCCACTACCACCACGCTCTCACCCTGCTCCGCGACCTCGGCAACATCTACCAAGTCGCCACCACCCTCGACCGGCTCGGCCACCCCCATATCGCCCTCGGCCAGACCGAGCAGGCCCGCACCGTGTGGCGGGAAGCCCTGCGGCTGTACCGGGCACAAGGCCGCCACGACGACGCCGCCCGCGTACAACACCAACTCGACAACCTCGACGACGGTCGACGTGGAGCCGGCGAACACAGATCGGCCGGCCCGTGACCATCACCTGGCCGGATGGCGCGAGAGTCCAGCGTCCACGCTGGACAGCGGGCCGACCGGAAGATCCTCTAGTCGGACGGCGAGAACGCCGGAGGCCATGCCCACGAGGAGATCCTCGTCCTTGCTGACGAGCACCGCGGCCGCGGAATGCACGGGGATGCGCTGGACAAGTATGCCGAGGGCGGGATCCCAGAGCCGTACCGTGCGGTCGGCGCCGGCCGAAGCGAGGAGGACACGGCCCTTGAGGCGGATCGTGCAGAGGGCGTTCACCCAGTCGGTGTGGCCGTCGAACTGGAGCCACTGAGCACCGGTGACCGGGTCCCACAACCGAATGGTGGCGTCGGCGCCCGCCGAGGCCAGCAAGGTCCGGCCGTCGACGTCCACGGAGCAGACGGCGTTGACCCAGTCGGTGTGACCGTCGAACTGGAGCAACCGCGCGCCGGAAGTGGGATCCCAGAGACGAACGGTGCTGTCGGCGCTGGCGGACGCGAGGTACGTGTGCTCGTCCAACTGGATGGTGCAGAGCGCGTTGACCCAGTTGCCGTGGCCCTCCAGTTGGCGCAGCCGCGCGCCGGTTGTGGGGTCCCACAAGCAGATGGTGGTGTCATCGCTGGCGGACGCGAGGAATGTCTGCTCGTCCAACTGGATCGTGCAGAGCGCGTTGACCCAGTCGGTGCCCCCATCGAGCACGCGGTGGGAGCCGGTGGCGGGATCCCATAGCCGGACGGAGGAGTCACGGCCGGCCGACGCGATGAGCCGGCGACCGTCGACCTCGACGACGCACACCGCGTTGATCCAGTCGGTGTGGCCCTCGAGTTGCCGCTGTTCGTCGCCGGTGACCCGGTCCCACAACCTGATGGTCGCGTCGTGGCTGGCTGACACGAGGAGCTCACGGTCGTCGACCGTCATCACGCACAGGTCGTTCACAGTGCCGGCGTGGGCACTGTGCTGGTGCTGTTTCACGACGGACGCCGGGTCCCACAGCCGGACGGTGGTGTCGGCGCCGGCCGAGGCGAGCAGGCTCTGGTCGTCGACCTCGACGACGCACACCGCGTTGATCCAGTCGGTGTGGCCCTCGAGCTGCTGCTGTTCAGCACCGGTGATCGGATCCCACAACCGGATGGTGCTGTCGTCGCCGGCCGAGACGAGGAAGGTCCGGCCTTCGAGCTGTATCGAGCGCACGACGTTCACCCAGCTCGCGTGAGCTTCGAGTCGGTGTTGTTCGACACCGGTGGCGGGGTTCCAGATACGGATGGTTGTGTCGCGGCCGGCGGAGGCGAGTAGATCCTGATCGTCCACTCTCAGAACACACAGTTCGTTCACCCCGTCCAGTCCGCGAATGTGACCGGCGAGTTGGCGTAGCCGAGCGCCGGTCCTCGGGTCCCACAGCTGGATGGTGGTATCCGAACCGGCGGAGGCCAGGAGGAGTTCACCGTCGACCCGCACAGCGCATACGGCGTTCACGCTGTGGGTGTGGCCGGCGAGCTGGCGAAGTTCGGTGCCGGTCACCGGATCCCAGATTCGCACTGTTCGGTCGTCACTGCCCGAGACCAGCAGGTCCCGGTCGTCGATCCGAAGGACGCACAGCGCGTTCACCCAACTGGTGTGGCCGGCGAGGTGCTGTAGGTCGGTCCCGGTGACCGGATTCCAGATCCGGATGACGGGCTCGTCGCCGGCCGAGGCCAGCATCTCTCGGCCGTCGATCTGTAAGGCGCACAACGCGTTCACTCCGGCGGTGTGGCCGAGGAGGTGCTGTAGTTCGGTGCCGGTGGTCGGATCCCAGATCCGGATGGCCGCGTCGCGGTCGGCCGAGGCGAGCAATCGCCTGTCGTCGACGAGCAACGAACACAGCGCGGTCACGCTGTTGGTATGGCCCTCGAGGGCGGTGCGTTCCCTTCGTGGCGCGGTGTGTGCCCACCGTCCACGGTAGGGCGTGGCGTTCGGCAACTCCCGATACGTCGTGTCGGCGCTGTCCAGTGCTTCGGTGACGGTGAACATGGCGAGCCGTTGCATGGGATCGGTGTCGATGGCCTGCGGCGTCCGTTGCAGCATGCGCGCTGTGCGCTGGCCTTCGGGCGTCGTGGCTTTCGCCGCGGGCGGGACGAGCCTACGGAGATCCGCGTGCAGGACGTAGTCGAGGTCCGCGAGAAGTTCGTCGATGAGCCCTCCGCGATACGCATGTCCTGGCAGCGAACGAAACAAGTAGGTGGGTGCGTCCTTCCACCCCAGGGCCCGGCCGAGCGCGGCGAAGGCACGAGCGAGCGCGGCGTGATCCTCCTCGGACGTGGACGTGGTCAGCCTGTCAAGGAGGAGGGCATCGTTGAGCGCCTGATGGAAGAGCCGGAACTGCGGGCCCGCGCCGTTGGCCGCCTCGACGAGAAAGTTCGCGGCGGCTGTGCGGGCGAATCGCTGGAGCGCCACGGGCGTGAGCTCGTGTTGGGTGAGCGCCTGCGTGGCGATCTGCCACAGCCGGGCATCGACCCCTGGAGCGTCCATGTAGGCGAGGGCAAGCATCAGATCGCGGGCGGGCACGTCGCCGAGCGAAGGAAGCCGATCCAGATAAGCGTGTAACGCGCCCTCGACACCCGAGGCGAACGTGAGCGACTCGGGCGCGACGGCCTGCTCGTCGTACAGACCGTGTGTCCGCGCGACCAAACCTGCGATGAGAAAGTTGTGGCCGGCGAACTTGCCGATCCGGCGGGCGACGGTCGCGGCGATCTCGTCGTCCTGATAAGGGTTGTCGGCGCGTTCGTCACCACTCAGTTGAAGCGTGGCGTGTGCATAGGTGATCAGGTCGCCGATCGCGAAATAGCGCTCGTGGTCCAGATCGAGTTCCGTCACGCCGTCTCCGAAGACCGCGACGAGATCTCCGCCGTCGTCGTGCCGCCGGGTGGCGACGACCACCTGGGCGTTGACCTCCGAGCAGGTGGTGGTGATCGGCAACACCAGGTCCCGAATGATCCGCCGCGCTTGCTTGGCGTCGCTGGCCTCGTCCAACGCGTCGATGACGAGGTTGAACCGCCGACCACGGCGTCCGGCAAGCGTCGTCCTCAGCAGGGAGGGCAGGTCTTCGACGGCCTCCGGCAAAGGCGCGGACGCCGCTCTGGCGATCTCGCGGGCGACGTCCATGGCCGTCTTGCCCTTCGCGTGGACCGCGCAGGCGACGGAGTCGGTCGTGGCACGCGGACCGGCGTCGTCACCCGGTACCTCCATCGGGACGAACGCCGCGTCCGCACTGACCACCACGCGCCCGAGTACGGCGGACTTCCCCACCCCCGGTGAGCCCGTGACCACCAGAACCTTGCGGTCGGGGTGTGGTCGGTCGAGCCAGGCCACGATCGTGCGCAGCGCGACGCGCCGACCTCGAAAGCGGTGACCGCGTTCGGCCGCGACGGTCACGCCTCTTGAGCGCGGCCGCCAATGCCGGTCGGCCTCCTGATCGCTCGTCAGACTCCAACCCCAAGTGGTGCGCGTGATCTCATCGGCATCGTCGACAGACCACCTTGCCAGCAGCCGGATCTCGTCGCCGTGGAGATATCCGTCCGCGTGATGCAGAGTGACCGCCTGTCCGTCCCCCGGTCCGTTGGCGGCACCGACTATTCCGATGACCGCCCGATATTCCGGGGACCACAGACCACCACCGCTGAAACCGGGTGCGAGCAGGTCGCGAGAATCCGTGTGCAGTCGGACCCACCCGTATCCGGACGGAGTTCCTATCGTTCCACTCGCCGCATGTCCGTAGCCGCGCCCAAAGTGTGGTCGGGGAAATCCGAACGACCACCACGCGAGTCCCTCCAACGGACGAGGAGTCGGGCACCGAAGCGGTGCCGCGATCACGCCCGCGGGAATCTCGGCGGCGAGTTCCAGGACCGCGAGGTCGGCCACCGGATCCGCCGCGATCCTGATCGTCGTGGCTCGCACCCGGGCGGGCGCGAGGTCCTCGGTGAGCGGGAAGGCGAGCCAGACCGCCGGACGGACCTTCCCCTCTGTACAGACCACGTGCGCGGAGGTCAGGAGGCGACGCCGATCGATGACCACTGCCGTCCCCAACGGCGTGTGGTCATCGCTGGAGCCATGGACAGCGGCCACCCACGACATGTCCTCCGGTACCGCGCCCATGTCGGATTCCCGTCACCCGCCGCCCGGTGTCGGCGACTTCCAGGACATCTCGATTTCGAAGTTTCCTTCGGTGGCGGCCTTCGCGACGAGCCAGTTCGCCGTTCCGCTCACCTTGATCCCAAACTTCACCTTGACCTCGTCCGGGGCGGCCTGTTTGACACGTTCCACCACTTCGCGGGCAGCGGCGACCGCGGGTGCCACGGCGTCTCGAACGCGGCCTGCGATCTCGTCAGCTCCAGCCGGCCGAAACCCGGCGGGCGGTTCCACTTCGAACCACACCGTTGTGTCGTCGTCGACCTTGTAGGTCACTACGCTCGATGCCACGCACCTGCTCGTTCCATCCTGGTCAGCGACGGCTGACGTGTGCAGTGGGGTGTTTACGTTACCCACCGGACGGGTCGCTGTCCGCAGCGGACCGGATCGCGATTATTCGCCGGCGGCGCGGTGCGCGAGTCGGGGTCTGACCGGCGAGCGCCCACAGCACACCAGCCGACGGCGCGCCGGTGATATCTAGTCGTTCTCGAGTCAGCCGAGACGGACACCGCCGATTCTCGGCCCACGTTGAGTCGGTATTGAGCCGCGACGGCATGCGGTGCTGCGGACGGGAGGAGAGCGGCATGACGGTGTTGATCGCGGGTGGCGGGATCGGCGGTCTTGCCGCGGCATTGCGGATCGCGGCGCACGGGCATTCGGTCATCGTGCTGGAGCGGGACAACGAGTTCACCGAGATCGGCGCGGGTATTCAGTTGGCGCCCAACGGCTTTCACGCACTGGACCGGATCGGCGTCGGCCCCGCGGTGCGCGAGCGGGCGGTCTACATCGACGAGCTGCGTTTCATGGACGGCACCACCGGGCGGCAGGTGGCCAGGATGCCGCTCACCGGCACCTACCGCGAGCGGTTCGGCAACCCCTACGCCGTGGTGCACCGTACCGATCTCTACCAGCCGCTGCTCGACGCGTGCCGGTCGCACCCGAGGATCGAGCTGCGCACCGGATCCCCGGTGGCCGGCTACGAGCAGCACGGCGATGACGTCGCCGCGGTGCTCGACACCGGTGTGCGGATCCCCTGCTCGGTGCTCATCGGCGCGGACGGTATCCGCTCCGCCGTGCGCCGGCAGCTGGTCGGCGACGGCGAACCGAGGGTGTCCGGCCACACCATCTACCGGTCGGTCATTCCCATGGAGACGGTGCCGGAGCGGCTTCGCTGGAACACGGTGACGCTGTGGGCGGGGCAAGGGTGGCATTTCGTGCACTACCCGATCGGCGGCGGGCGATACCTGAACCTGGCCGCCACCCGGGACGACCGGGCGACTACCGCGGTGTCCGGCGTGCCGGTCGCCCGGGATCACGTGCTCGGCGAGTTCGACCCGACCGGAGCGGCCAGGACACTGTTGGAGCTCGGGGAGAACTGGCGGACCTGGGTGTTGTGCGACCGGGACCCGGTGGCGGGTTGGACGGACGGCCGGGTCGGGCTGCTCGGCGACGCCGCGCATCCGATGCTGCAGTACGCGGCGCAGGGGGCGTGCATGGCGTTGGAGGACGCGGTGCTGCTCGGTGACCTGCTCGACTGCTCGAGTGCCGAGTTCACGGTGCGACTGGAGAAGTACAACGCGGAGCGCCGGGAGCGCACCGCGCGGGCGCAGCTGGTCGCGCGGTGGATGGGTGACGAGCTGTATCACCCGGCGGGCGTCGATGCCACGGCGCGCAACGAGCTGCTGGCCACACTGTCCGAAGTAGAGCTGCACGACCTCGTTGCTTGGCTGCACGGGTTCCTGGTCTAGCGGAAGGAAAAGGCACATGTGTGGGATGGTCGGTTGGGTGAGCTATGACCGCGACCTGACGCAGCACGCGGCGATCGCGGCGGCGATGACCGAGACGATGGCCTGTCGGGGACCGGACGACGCCGGCCGGTGGGCCGCGCCGCACGCGATGCTCGGGCACCGCCGGCTGTCGATCATCGACCTGGAGGGCGGCCGGCAGCCGATGCGCGCCGACGAACAGGACCGGTTCTCGCCGGTCATCGTCTATACCGGTGAGGTGTACAACTTCCGCGAGCTGCGCGCCGAACTGTCCGGCCGCGGCCACCGGTTCCGCACGGCGAGTGACACCGAGGTGGTGCTGCGCGCCTATCTCGAGTGGGGCGCGGGCTTCGTGGAGCGGCTCAACGGCATGTACGCCTTCGCCATCTGGGACCCGCGCAGCGAGGAGCTGCTGCTGATGCGCGACCGGATGGGCGTCAAGCCGCTGTACTACTACCCGACCGAGGACGGCGTCCTGTTCGGTTCGGAGCCCAAGGCGATCCTGGCGCACCCGGACGTCCCGGCGGTGGTCGACGCGGACGGGCTGCGCGAGATCTTCTCCATCGTCAAGACCCCGGAGCACGCCGTGTTCCGGGGCATGCACGAGGTCCGGCCCGGCTCGATGGTGCGGGTGTCGCGGCGCGGCCTGCGGGCCACCAGGTACTGGACGCTCGAGGCACACGAGCACACCGACGACCTCCGTACGACCGTCCACACGGTACGCGACCTGCTCACCGACATCGTGGAACGGCAGCTGTTCGCCGACGTCCCGGTCGGCACCCTGCTCTCCGGCGGCCTCGACTCCAGCGCGGTGACCGCGCTGGCCACCTCGGCCAGGCGAAGGCACACCGACCAGCCCCTGCCGGCGTACTCCATCGACTTCACCGGCCATGACTCGAGGTTCCAGTCCAACGTGCAGTGGGAGGACCCGGACACCCCGTTCGCCATCGAGGTCGCCAAGCACGTCGGGGCCGAGCACATCAACGTCATGCTGGACAGCGCCGACATCCTGGATCCGGGGGTTCGGTTCGACACGTTGCTGGCGCAGGATCTTCCGGTGTCCACGGGGGACATGGAGTATTCGCTGCTGTTGCTGTGCCGGGCGTTGCGCCGGCGGCTGACGGTGGCGTTGTCCGGTGAGGCGGCCGACGAGCTCTTCGGCGGCTACACCTGGTTCCACGATCCGATGGCGATCAAGTCGGACACGTTCCCGTGGCACACGCCCTTCGAGCGGGCCGGTGGTATCGGGGCACTGCGCACGGTGGGGCTGTGGGACTCCCTCGAGCTCACCGACTATGTCAAGCAGCGCTATCACGAGGCGCTCGCCGAGGTGCCGAGGCTGGACGGCGAACGCGGGACCGAGGCCAGGATGCGTGAGCTCAGCTACCTCAACCTGACCCGGTGGGAGAATTTCCTGCTGGACCGCAAGGACCGGATCAGCATGGCGGCCGGCCTCGAGGTTCGGGTGCCCTTCTGCGACCACCGTCTGGTGGAGTACGTGTTCAACGCGCCGTGGGCGATGAAGAACTTCGACGGCAGGGAGAAGAGCCTGCTGCGTGCGGCGATGCGCGGCTTGTTGCCGGACTCGGTGCTGGACCGGAAGAAGAACCCCTACCCGTCCACTCAGGACATCCGGTACGAGCGGGCGGTGCGGGAGCGGGTGGGCGCCCTGCTCACCGAGGACGCTCCGGTGTTACAGCTGGTGCCGGCGGATGGCATCAGGGCGATGCTCGACGCCCCGGACGGCGCGTACAGCGTCGGCGGCCCGTGGAGTGCGCGAGCCGTCCTCGAGCGACTCATCGAGTTCAACAGCTGGGTGTCGCATTACGGTGTGCGGGTTGAGGCGTAACGGCGAAGGGAGACCTCGTGTCCGCACCCGACGACCACCTGTCCGCGTCGGCGATCGGGCGACGGTGACCGTATGGTCGGACCTCGGCTGCCCGTGGGCGACGCTCGCCCTGCACACCCTGCGTGCCTCGGCGGCGGAGCGCGGCCAGGAGCTGGTGATCGATCACCGGGCATTCCCCCTGGAGCTGTTCAACCGAGAGCCGACGGCCAAGACGCCGCGCAACTGGCGCGGCGGGCGCCGCCAGTCCTAGTTGCGCGGCCTCTTGTTCATCGTCGACGCGGAGATCATCGTGATCGCGGGTCAGCGGCCGGAACTCGACTGGCGGCTGTGGTCGGGCAGCGAGTCGACGTATCCCTGCACGATGCTGCCCGCCATGGAGGCCGTGCAGGCGGCGAAGAGCGAGCGGATCGGCGGGCTGCGCGGCAGTGATGAGCTGGATGCCGCACTGCGCAAGGCGTTCTACGTGGACTGCCGGTGCGTGAGCATCCACTCGGTGATCCTTGACGCGGCGGAGGAATGCGAGCACGTCGACGCGGTCGCGCTGGCGGCGGCGCTGGCCCGCGGCGACGGCCGGGCCCAGGTGTACCAGCAGTGGGAGGTGGCCAAGGGGCCACGGGTGCAAGGCAGTCCGCACCTGTTCGGCCCCGACGGGTTCACCGTGCACAATCCGGGCGCCACCTTCGGCTGGACCAGCTCGCCCTACGAGGGCGGCTTTCCGTTCCTGCGGAACCACGATCCCAAATGGACGATCGAGCTGCTGGACCTGCTCGCGGGCTGACCGAACGCTGAGCCGATGGTCCCGCCTGCTCAAGAACGGCTCGCGGCGGGGTCGAAGGTTCCCGGCCGGGCGTTGACGGATGACTCACGACGCTCGGACGCTTGGCTGTGACGATCGAGTCAGGGGGCTGCCGCTGGCGGCGGACTGCCTCGACAACGACTAGGTGGCGCTCGTGATCCTCGCTGAGATGCACCGCAACATCAAGGTGCGTATCGGGGTGGGCTTTGTCCAGCGATTCCTGGACATCATGCTCGTGCCGCTGATGGTCATCTACTTCACTCGGCTCTACGGTCCGGTCACCGCCGGTCTGCTGACGGTGGTGGTCGCCTGCGCGTCCATCGCCGCCACCGTCGTCGGCGGCCACCTCGCCGACGTCTACGGCCGCCGGCCCACCCTGCTCATCGGCGAGGTGGGCAGTTGCGTCGCGTTCGCCGGCATGGTGCTGGCCAACTCCCCGTGGTGGCAGTCCGGTGTGGCGACCTACTGCTGTTACCTGATCAACTCGGTGCTGGTCAGCGTGGTTCGGCCGGCGAGCGACGCGGCCATCATCGACGTGTCCGACCCCGAGGACCGGACCACGATCTACGCCATCAACTACTGGTCGATCAACGTGGCGTTCGTGTTCGGTGCCCTGGTCGGCGGGTTCCTCTACGGCGGCTACTTCACCTACCTGCTGACCGGTGGCCTGCTGGCGTCCTGCGGGGTGGCCGTGGTGACCTGGCTGATGATCACGGAGAGCAAGCCGGAGGCGCCACCGAAGGCGAGTGAGCGACACTGGCTGGCCGCGGTGCTCGGCGGCTACGTGACCGTGTTGCGGGACGGCGTGTTCGCCAGACTGATCCTGGCGATCCTGTTCGTCTCGATCGTCTCGGTGCAGATCTCCTACTACGTCGGCGTTCGGCTCGCCGAGCACTTTCCGAAGCAGCGGCTGCTGGACATCGGTTCGTGGACGCTCATCGTCGACGGTGTCAGCTTCCTCGGCATTCTCCGTGCCATCAACACCTTTCTGGTCGTGTGTCTCGCCTTGGTCGTCGGGCGACTGCTGCGTCGGATGGGCGACCGGCACAAGCTCGGCATCGGCACCGCGATCTTCACGGTCGGCTACATGGTGCTCGCCGTCAGCACCGACCCCTGGCTGCTGATCGCGGCGACTGTCGGGTTCACCATCGGCGAGCTGATGACCGCACCCACCAGACAGGCGCTGCTGGCGAACATCGCGCCCTCGGACGCGCGCAGCAAGTACATGGCCGTTTACCAGATGCAGTTCCGGCTCGCGATCGTGGTCGGCTCGCTGTGCGTGACCCTCGGCGCCGTGGTGCCACCGATCGTCATGTCCGTCCTTTACGGACTTCTCGGCGGCACCGCGATGGTGCTGTTCCGCTCGGTGCTGCGCAGGAAGGTCGAACGGGACGCGGCGGACTCCTTGGCGCGGGCGGCCGCGTGATGGACAACAACCGCCTGCTGCTGGTCATGCCCTATCGGCACTTCGCTCGCAAGGCGGTGGCCGCGGGGTTCCGGGTCTACTCCATCGGTGACCCGAGCCGCCAGTCCGCCGCCGACCTCGCCGAGCTGCGCGCGTACTCCGACGAGCTCATGCTCATCGATCTCGGTGACGAGGCCGCGCTGCGGGCCCTGGTGACCGAGACGGCCCGGCGTCACCGGGTGGCGCATGTCGTCCACCTGGGATGGGAGGACACCCAGCTGCCGGCCTGCGAACAGGCACACGCGATGGGACTCGCGCTCAACCCGCCCGAGGTGATCAGGCGAATCAACGACAAGTTGGTGATGCGCGAGCTGCTCGAGGACCGGGGACAGTCCGCGGTGTGGTCGGTCGCCACCGAGTCACCCGAGCACGCGCGCGAGGTGCTGCGCTGGCTCGACCTTCCGGTGGTGGCCAAGCCGACCGAACTCTCGGCCAGCCGCGGCGTGCGGCTGATCCGGGACGCCCGGGACGTGCGCGCGTGGTCGGCCCGGCTGGCCGGCTACGGCTACACCGGGCCGGTGCTGCTCGAGGAGTTCTTGCGTGGCCCGGAGTTCAGCGTCGAAACGCTCACCATCGGCGGAGCGCACCACGTCGTCGGCGTCACGGCCAAGGAGGTGACACCAGTCCCGGAGTTCATCGAGACCGGACACCTGCATCCGGCCCCGCTGGCCGAACCGGATCGCCTCTCGATCACCGAGGTGGTGACCGAGTTCCTGCGGGTGAGCGGCCTGCGGTTCGGGCCGGCGCACACCGAGGTGGTGCTGACCGGGCGCGGCCCGCGAATCGTCGAGTCGCAGGCCCGGCTCGGCGGCGACCGCATACCGCTGCTGATCGAGCTCGCCACCGGCTTCGACATCGAGGCGGCGATTTTCCAGGGACTGGCCGGCAAACCCGTGGAGACCGCGATCGCCGACCAGTTCGGCTGCGTGTCCTACTTCCAACTCGCCGCCGGCCGGCTGGCGACGGTGACCGGGCTCGGCGAGCTCGCCGAGCTGCCGTTCGTCCGCGAGGTCGACTTTCCGTTCGAGCCCGGCGATGTGCTGCCCGAGACGAAGGACTCGCGCACCCGGCACGGGCATGTGGTGTTCGTCGCCGACTCGCCGGCGCAGGCCGGCGAGCGCGCGGCCATCGCGCACGACCTCCTGCGGGCGGTTACCGATCCAGTGGAGGGGACTCATGACGGCTGACACGACGGTGCTGCTCATCGGCGGCTCGATCGATGTGCTGCGCGCGGCGAAGTCGTTCGGGCTCGACGTGATTCTGATCCAGCATCCGAGCAAGTTCACCCCGGCACAGGCGGATCTCGCGGACGTCACGATGATCGCCGACTACACCGACTGGTCGCAGGTCGCGCCGCTGGCCGAGTGCGCCCACCGAATGTGGGGTTTCGCGCGGGCGATGTCGCTGACCGACCCGGGGATCGACGCCGCCGGCCGGATCAACGACCACTACGGCCTTGACGGCGTCAGCTTCGAGGTCGCCCGCCGGTTCCGGGACAAGCTGACCACCCGCCGGCTGCTGGCGACCAGCGGCGCCGTGCGAATCGGCGCGGCGGTGGTGACCGACCGGGACAGCCTCGAGGCGTTCGGCGCGCGGTACGGCTACCCGTTCATCGTCAAGCCGCTCGACCTCGCCGGTGGCTTCGGTGTGTTCCGGGTGGACGGTTCGGCCGAGGTCGACCAGGCCTGGCAGCGGGTGTTGGCCACCCGGCGGTCCGGTGTGGACCGTGGGCCGGCCGAGTTGTTCACGGTCGGCGAGTTCCTCATGGAGGAGTACGTCAACGGGCCGGAGTACAGCGTGGAGTCGTTCAGCTTCGCCGGCCGGCACGTGGTGGTCGCGGTTACCGAGAAGCTGACCGACGAGGCGCACTTCGCCGAGCTGGGACACGCGCTGCCGGCCAGGATCGATCAGGAGGTGGAGGCGGCGATCGAGTCGACGGTGCACGGGCTGCTCGATGCGATCGGATACACCGACGGGCCGAGCCACACCGAGGTGCGGGTCGGCGCGAACGGTCCGGTGGTCATCGAGTCACACTGCCGCATCGGCGGTGACCGGATCACCGCGCTGGTCGAGTCCGCCTACGGGATCGACCTCAACGGCTACGCGGTGGGGTGGCCGTTCGGTCTGGTCGACGAGCTCGCCGAGCGGCCGCGGCCGCTCGGCGGGGCGTGCGTGCGCTTCCTGCACGGCGAGGCCGGGATCCTCGAGTCGGTCGTCGGGATCGAGGAGGCCCGGGAGCACCCCGATGTGCTGGCCGCCGCGTTGAGCACCAAGGCCGGGGACACCGTCCGGGCGCTGGAGAACAACTGGGACCGGCTCGGGCTGGTCCTCACCCGGGGCACCGACACCAGCGCGGCGGTCACCCTGTGCGAGAAACTGGTCGAGAGCTCGGTGCGCATCCGGGTGCGGCCATGACGATCGTGATCCTGGACCGTGACACCGGTCCACTGTCGCCCTACCCGGACTGGTTGCGCGACAGCGGACAGGACGTCGTGCTGGCCACCCCGCACTCGCCGGCGGCGCGCGGCTACACCGAGGTGTGGTCGGTCGCCGACTACACGGCGTCGGCCAGGATCGACCTTCGGGTGCTCGAGCTGGCCGGGCGCACGGCGGTCACCGGCATCGTGGCCACCCATCCCGCCGACCTCGTCCGTGCCGGCGGGCTGCGCGACCAGCTGGGTATCGGTGGGCAGGGCCGGGACGCGGCGCTGTTGGCCGCCGATCCGGTGGCGGCCAACGAGGTGCTCCGACGTGCCGGGGTACCGGTGGTCGACCGGGCCGCCGTGACCCAGGCGAGTGACCTGTACTGGCTGGCCCGCCGGTGGGGCTACCCGCTGCGGGTGCGCGCGCGCCGGGAGCCCGGCTGGCCGACGATGGCAACGGTGCGCGACGCTGCCGAGGTGCGGGCGTTCACCGACCGCGGCGTGTTTCCCGACCCGCTCTACGTGCCCGGCCTGATGGCCGAGCCGGCGTACTCCGGTGTGCGACACGTGGTGACCGGCACCGGGCCGCCCGACGCCCCACTCGCTCTAGTGTCCATTGTGGATGATGCCTTGTCGGCGCTCGGCGTCGGGGAGAAGCGGTCGTGCCGCGCCGAGGTGATCCAGACCGACGCCGGCGAGTGGCTGGTGGACACGGTCGGCTGCCCGACCCGCGACGATGGCGAGCGCGCACGCCGCGCCTCGGTGCGGATCCAGGCCGGCCTCGAGCCGGACAGCGGTTGGGGGCAGTCGTGAGTGTCCTGGTGTTGCACTATCGCGGATCGTTGGTCGGATTTCCCTACGACAGCTGGCTTTCCGACTACGACGGCGACGTGCTGCTGCTGGCCTCGCGGGAGCATCTGCGGTGGGTCGGCGAAGAGCTGCCGACCGGGCGGACCGGGTACCGGCATATGGAGGCGCTGGACGGCTACGAGGTGGGTGGGGTGCTGGAGGACCGCGCGCTGCGGCTCGCGCGGGAGTACCGGGTGGAGCACATCGTCGCCTGCCAGGAGCACGACCTGGTGCGCGCCGCGCAGCTGCGGGAGATCCTCGGGCTCGGTGGCCAGTCCGTGGCCAGCGCCGTCCCGTTCCGGAACAAGCTCGCCATGAAGGCGACGGTCGCGGCCGCCGGCATCGAGGTCGCCGCGCACCGAGCCGTCGAGTGCGCGGCCGATGTGTTGTCCTTCGCGAGCGAACACGGCTTTCCGATCGTGCTCAAACCCCGCGACGGCGCCGGATCCATCGGCGTTCGGGTGATCAGGACGTTCGCGGAGCTCACCGCACTGCTCACCGACGAGTTCGACATCTACGGTTCCCACCAGTCGAACCTGATGGTCGAGTCGTTCGTGGACGGTCCGATGTGCCATGTGGACGGCCTGGTGGTGAACGGCCGCATCGCGTTCATCTGGCCGTCGCAGTACCAGTTCGCGTTGGCCTCGTTCAAGGACGCCCGGCGTGGCAAGCTCGACGTCACGCTGGATCCGGACGACCCGCTGACCACGCGGCTGATCGGGTTCACCGAGCGGGTGCTCGCGGCGCTGCCCAGCCCGGACACGTTCAGCTTCCATGCGGAGATCTTCCACACTCCGGACGACCGGCTGGTGCTGTGCGAGATCGCCTGCCGCACCGGCGGAGCGCAGAACCGGGGCGTGGCACACACGCTGTTCGGCGTCGACCCGACCGAGTGCGCGGTTCGCGCCCAGGTGGGTCTGCCGCTGCCCATCGACACCGGCCCGGACCGCCGGCAACCGGCCAGGATGGGCGGGCAGCTGGTGTTCAACAAGCGCCCCGGCACGGTGCTGGCGGTGCCGCGCGACCCGCCGTTTCCCTGGGTGCGGCGGAGCAAGATCTTCGTTGCGGCCGGCGATGTCATGCCCGTCTCGCGTTACTCGGCCGACTTCCTCGCCTCCTTCGTCGTGTCGGCGCCGAACCGCGACACCTGCCTCGAGCGGCTGCGGGAGCTGGAGGCGTGGTTCCTCCGTGGACTGGTCATCGACGAGCACGATGGTGGCGCGCGGGCGGCCAGTTGAGGAGTCTGCCGCGGGTCACCTTCGGCCGGCGCGAAGAGAACGGGAGATCTTATGGCTGCGGATGAGCCATCGGGGAGCGGGCCACGACGAGGAATCGCGCCGTCCATGGACAGCCTGGTCGGCAATACGCCCCTGCTCCGAGTGTCCTTTCCGGACATACCGGCCAGCGTGCGGCTGCTGGCGAAGCTGGAGATGTTCAACCCGCTGTCCAGCGTGAAGGATCGGGCGGCGCTGTACATGCTGCGCGACGCGCGGCGGTCCGGCCGGCTCCCCGCGGGCGGCACGGTGGTGGAGGCGACCTCCGGCAACACGGGGATCGCCCTCGCCGCGATGAGCGTGGCACATGGCTACCGGTGCGTGCTGGTGCTGCCGGACAACTCGACTGCGGAGCGCCTGACGCTGCTGCGTGCGCTCGGCGCGGAGGTCGAGCTGGTGCCGCACGACGGGGGCATCGCGGTGGCCATCGCGCGTGCCGAGCAGATCGCTCGCGGCATCCCCGGCTCGTGGCTGGTGGCCCAGGAGCGCAACCCGGCGAACATCGCCGCGCATTACGAGACCACCGGGCCGGAGATCTGGGACGCTTGCGACGGTGAGGTCGACGTGCTGATCTGCGGTGTCGGCACCGGTGGGACGTTGACCGGCGTCAGCCGATACCTCAAGGAACGACGCGACGTCCATGTGGTCGCCGTCGAGCCGGCCGGCTCCCCGGTGATGTCGCAGGGCTGGTCAGGGCCGCACATCATCTCCGGGATCGGCGGCGGGGCCATCCAGCCGAACACCGACCTGAGCCGCATCGACGAGATAGTCACGGTGTCCGATGTGGACGCGATGGCGACGATGCGTGAGCTGTTACGCGTCGCCGGGCTGTTCGTCGGGGTGTCCTCGGCCGCCGCCATGCATGCCGCCCGGGTGGTCGCCGCACGGGACTTCTGGAAAGGCGCGACGATCGTGTCGATCCTGCCGGACAGCGGTGAACGCTATGTGTCGATCCTGACCTCGTCCACGGACGACACCCGAGTTGACAACGAACAGGAAAGGGCCGTGTGATCATGGCAGTCCAGCTGAACCACACCATCGTTTGGTCGCACGACAACAAGGCCTCGGCGTTCTTCATGGCCGAGCTTCTCGGCCTGCCCGAGCCCGAGCCGTTCGCCCCGTTTTTCATTGTCCGGCTGGACAACGATGTCACGCTGGATTACCTCGGCATCGAGAACCGGTCGGAGAAACTGTCCAATCCGGACGAGATCCCGTCGCAACACTATGCGTTCCTGATCACCGAGGAGAAGTTCGACGAGATCTTGGGTCGGATCCGGGAGCGCGACATGGCGTACTTCGCCGATCCCTATCACCGGGAAGTCGGCCAGATCAACACCAACGACGGCGGCCGCGGCCTGTATTTCAAGGACCTCGACGGGCACAACATCGAGATCATCACCCGCCCGTACGGCAGCGGCGACTGACGCCTCTCCCGCACCGATCAGCCCCTGAAGAACCGTTCCAGGGTGGCCGCGAACACCGTCGGTTCCGCGACGTGGGACTGGCCTTCGACGATGCGCCGTTCCGCGTTCGGGAGTGCCGAGGCGACGGCGTCCGCGGCGGCGTCGAAGAAACCGGGTGCCAGGCCGTCCATGTGCTGGTCGGGGACGCCGCCGGTCGCTACCAACGTTGGTTGCGTGACGCGTGCCAGCCGGTCGGCCGGGGGGAGCCCGTCGCCGAGGCAGGCGGCGTCGTGGGCCAGGGTGGGGGCCAGCACCGTGAGGCCGGGCCAGAACGGCGACTCGCGTGCGGCGGTCACGTCCTCGGTGGACGAGCCGGCCAGCCGCATGAACAGCTCGACCGCGTCCGAGCGCCGGTCGTCGGCGAGCAGCGCCGTCAGCTCGTCCACATAGGTCGACCAGTGCTTGGCCATCGCGTCGTCGCTCATGTACGGGACCTCGTACACCGCGATCCGGTCCGCGGCGAGACCCGCGGCGGCGGCCTCGAGCACGAGCGCCCCGCCCGACGACGCGCCGAACACGTGTGCCCGGCCGCCGGCCTCGTCGACCAGCGCCGCCAGGTCCTCGATCTCCCGTGCCAGGGCGTAAGGGGCGGTGTCGCCACTGTCGGCCCGGCCGCGGCGCGCGTAGTTGTACACGGTGAAGTGCCGCGCCAGCTCGGGAACAAGGGCGGCGTTCTCCGAGCCGTCGTCGAGCCCGCCGCCCACCAGGACGACCGCCGGTCCGAGGCCCCGGCGTTCGTACGCGATCGACGTGCCATCTCTCGACGTCACGAAATGCATGGTGGGTCTCCCGTCCCGCGGCCAGTGATGTCGCTCCTACTTTAGGAGTGTCCACTGCGGAAAGGCAAGCAGGTGGCTAGGATCGGGTGATGCGTGGCTATGACGACCCGTGCGGCATCGCGCGGACACTGGGTCTCGTGGGGGAGCGGTGGGCGCTGCTGGTGGTGCGGGAGCTGGTCTTCGGCCCGAAGCGGTTCAGCGACCTGCGTCGCGGGCTGGCCGGGATCAGCGAGAACGTGCTGTCCCAACGCCTGCGCGAGCTGGAGCGGGCGGAGTTGGTGCGGCGGCGCAGGTTCGCGCCGAGCAGCACGTCGGCCTACGAGCTGACCGAGCGCGGCCGGGGGCTGGAGCCCGTGCTGGTGGCCATGAGCCGGTGGGGTGCCGACCTACCCCTGGCCGAGGGCACGAACCCGACGCTCGGTGTCGATGCGCTGGTCTTCACGCTGCGCACCACCTTCGACGCCGGCCTCGCCGAGGGGCTGGACGTGGTGGCACACCTGCGACTCGGCGACGACAACTTCCGTGTCGAGGTCCGGGACGGCCGCTTCCGCGCGCGCCGCACCGAACCCGACGATGCCGACGTCACCATCAGCACGACCGCACCGATCCTGCAGTCCCTCGTGTCCGCCGACAGCACGCTCGCGAAGGCCGAACGAGCCGGCGCGATCACGATCACGGGCGAGCGAGCCGCCGCCGAGCACCTGCTGTGCTGCTTCCTGCCACCGCGCTGAGGTGGGCGGAAGCCGCTCCGTGCGCGCCGCCGGGGCCGCACCAGCCTGTTGGTCTCGCACCGGCTCGGGGCGATTCGGGAGGCGGACCTCATCGTCGTGCTCGCCGGCGGGGTGATCACCGAGACAGGAGATCACGCCACACTGATGGCCGACGGCGGCACCTACGCCGACCTGTTCACCGTGCAGGCGGCGGGCTATCAGGAGACATCTGTCCTGACCGCACCGGATTGATCAACACTGTGCCCCCGGCCGCTATGGTCGGGCACATGAGCTACTCGCGCCCTTTCTTCGCGCTCCGGGCAGGGAAGCCCAACGGCGCGCGACACGCGCAGACCGTGCACGACCTCGGTGTGCTTCGGGTGCCGTCGGGCCGGCTGGAGGCGTGTGACCCGATCATCATGCTCGGCGAGGGTGTGGTCGTCGATGTCCCGCCCGGCGCCTACCCGGTGCGGCTCACGCACGTTGTCAACGCTGAGGACGACCTGAGTGGCGCCGCCTACCTGTCGGTGGTCGTGCGCGAGGACCTGCCGGTCTCCCAGGTCCGCACGGTCACCAGCTCTGAGGACCCGGAGGAGGCGGCGTGGGTGATCACCGACTCCACGGGCATCGGGTTCGTCGACCACGAGGCCGTCGATCGGTGCATGCCGCCCGGCGGCGAGAGGGAAGAGCTGATCGTCGACGGGGACCCGCCGCACACGCCGTCGTGGCTGGACCTGCTCGACGCTCCCGACCACGTCCGCGAAGACAGCGCCGACATCCGGTTGCCCCTGGCCACCGGCGAGGAGAACGTGATCCTTGCCCGCTCATGGATGGGCCAGGGCGACCACATCGTGGTGACCACTCATGCGGCGGACGGCGTGCTTCTCGCCGTCCACATCGACGCGCTCGCCCACGACCTCGAGCACGCGGCCGGCCGCTCATGACGTTCACTCTCCTGGCCGTCGCCCTGCCCGACGGCGCCGACGAGGAAGAGGCGCGTACCCGAGCCGGCCGGTGCGGCGCGCCGGACCATCCGCGGGGCGATCTCGATCCTCGGATCGTCGCGTTCCACGAACACCTGCGGGGTGTGCACCCGGACACGGGTTCCCTGGATGACACGAGTCCGTGGGCGTCGACGCCACTCGATGCCGGCATCGACCATGTCCGGCTCGTGTTCCGCCACGGACAGGTGAGCGACCCGGCGATCGACCTGGTCCTCGAGCTTGCCGCGCGTTACGGCCTCGCCGTCTACGACCCGCAGGGTGACGACGTCGTCCTGCCGCCCCGGTCAACCGTCTAGCACGATCGCCGCGAGGTCTCGTGCGACCAGGGCCGGGTGCTCGTGATTCTGGGTGGCGCCCATGACCAGTGTTCCCTCGATCAGCAGGTGCAGTTGCTCGGCGGCGTGCTCGGGCCGGGCGTGGCCGAGGGCCTCGAGTTCGCGAACCAGGAGGGCGCGGATCCGCTGCCGGTAGGCATCCGTCTCGGCGTGAACCGGATGGTCCCGATCCGCGAAGGCCAGGTCGGTCGCGAGGTACCGGCAGCCGCGGAAGTCGGCGTTCGACACAAGCTCGTCCAGCCGGTCGAACAGCGCCAGGAGCCGGCCTCGGGGCGAATCACCGTCGCCGAGGGCGCTCTCGTACCACGCCAGATCCTCATCGGCCGTACGACGTAGAACGGCGGCCACCAGGCCGTCCTTGCCGCCGAAGTGCTCGTAGAGCGACCTGCGGGCGACGTTCGCCTCCGCCAGCAGCGCGCTCACGCCGACCGAGCCGCCATGTGCGTAGAGGAGCCGCTCGGCGGCGAGGAGCAGTCGCTCCCGAGGCCCGGCCTTCTCATTCATGTTCGACTCCCTCTTGCAAGTAGATCGATCGGTCTATACCGTACTCGATAGACCGATCGATCTACTTTTGGAGGTTCTCGCAATGACCACACCGGAGACCACTGAGACCGCCGAGACCGTCCGCCGGTTCAACGACGCCTTCCGGCGCCGCGACACCGAGGCGATGGCCGCCCTGGTCCACGACGAGTGCCTGATGGTCTCCGCGCAACCGGCACCGGAGGGCACCGCGTATGTCGGAAAGAAGGCGTGCGTGGACTTCTGGGCGGAGCTGATGACCGACGAGACCAGCATCTTCGAGGTCGAACACGTCTTCGCCGATGGCGCCTGGGCAACGGTCCGGTGGCGCTACCGCTTCGGACCCACGGACGCGGAATCGGTGCTCGGCGTGAACGTCACCCGCGTGAGCGGCGGACACGTCATCGAACAACTCGGCTACACCAAGGTGCCCGGCGGGCTCCCGCTCCCGGAATGAGTGCCCGGATACGTCAGAACAGGAGCTCCACCATGGTCATAGTGGCAGGCCACGTCACCGTCGAACCTCGGCAGCGCGATTCCTACGTCGAGGGCTGCGAGAGGGTGGTCGAACACGGCCGTCGGGCGGCCGGCTGTCTCGACTTCGCCATCACCGCCGATCCGCTCGACCCCGGCCGCGTCAACCTCTTCGAGCGCTGGGAATCCCAAGCCGCGGTCAACGCATTCCGTCGCCGCGCCCCCGGACCGAAGAAGCGCGTCGCCATGCTCTCGACTTCGGTGGCCGAGTACGACATCGCCGACGTGCGGTCCCTGGGGAGGAAGACGTGAGGCCGGTCAGGGCACTGGCGCCCGGTCGACGAGGTTGAAGACCGTGTGCGGGTCACGTCCGCCGTACAGCAACGAAATCACGATCGCGGCCATCGCTTCCAGGTGATGGGCATGCCGGAGATCGCCGACGGGCACGGGTTCGCCGCCGAGGTCGGCGATGAGCTGCCGCGTCAGGTCCAGTGCGGCGGAATGGTCACCGCAGTAGGGCACCGCCAGACGACGGCCGTCGAACAGCGGCGGATCCAGCTGCCACACCTTCGCCTCGCAGAGGTTGAACGCCTTGACCACGTGTCCGCCGGTCGCCCGCTCGATGTCCTGCGCCAGCGACCGGCCGGGTTCGGTGGCCAGCGTGAAGTGGTCGGTCTCGACAGGGTTGTTGCAGTCGACGATCGGTTTGCCGCGCAGCGCGTCACCGATCTCGGCCAGCGTGGCCGGCATACCTTGATAAAGGACCGCGATCAGCGCTATATCACCGAACTCGGCCACCTCCCGGAAACTTCCGGCGCGACCGCCCCACTTCCGGGCCAACGCCTCGGCCTTGTCCGCCGTTCGGCCCGCGACCATCACCTCGTGGCCGGCGGCGGCCCACCGCGTGCCGAGCGCGTCGGCCATCACCCCGGCACCAAGAACACCAATTCTCATGGCGGCGACGTTATGCGGGCGTGGGGCACCATCCGGTTCCCCGACCGATCAGTCGACAAGATCCTCGGCGTGGTCCTCGGCCCACCGGGCGAGGACGGACACCGGCCCGAGCAGGCTCTGCCCGAGCTGGGTCAGCCGGTACTCCACGCCCGCCGGCGCGGTGGCCAGGGTTCGTCGCTCCACGAGCTTGTTGCGCTCCAGCTTGCGCAGCGTCTGAGTGAGCATCTTCTTGCTGATCCCGCCGATTCGCTCGCGGAGGTCGCTGTAGCGCTGCGGACCGCGTCCCAGCCCGAACACCACGACCACCGACCAGGTGTCCGCCACGAGATCCAGCGTCGTGCGGGCGGGGCAGTCAGCGAGAAACACGTCGTGGTCACTCATGCGACGCTCCGCTGCTCAGGGGATGGGGATGGCGACGGCGTTGTACCACATGTCCGGCGTCGGCGGGATCGGCGGCGTGGTGAAGCTGAAGCGGGCGTTGGGAAGGTACAGCCGGGAGCCGAAAGCGGCGACGGTCGCCGGCACGTCGAACCGGGTGTCGGTCACCCGCCGCACGACGCGGCCTTCGGTCCCCGCCGCGTTCAGCCGCACGACGGCCACCGTGTTGATCCGGTTCTGCACGGCGAACAACGTCCGGCCGCGCAGCAGCAGGCCGTCGCCGTCCAGCAGCGACTCGCCGTGCAGCTCCACCCGGCGGGTCACACCGGATTCGTCGACGCGGAACAGCCCGCCGGTGTTCGACTGCACGACCAGCAGGCCCCGGCCGTCCGGGGTCGGCGTGATGCCGTTCGCGTTGAAACCGTTGCCATACACCAGATCTCCGGTGAGCGGGATCCGCACGGCGGCGGCCGGTAGCTGTCCGTCGCGCAGGGACAGCTTGTAGAGCACCGGATTGGTGGAGTCGGTGATCCACGCCGCGTCCCGGGTGAGGATGACGTCGTTGACGAACGCCGGGCCGGTGGCCAGCTGGTAGGAGGCCAGCGCCCGTCCGGTGTGGACGTCGATGACCCGCGCGTCACCGGCCGTGCCGCCCGCCACGAACAGCCGTCCACGCGAGTCGGTCTTCATCCCGAGAGCCGGCGTGCCGGGGCCGCGGCTGATGATCGTGCCGTGGCCGGTGCGTAGGTCGGCGCGGAGGATCGAGCCGTCGGCCATGGAGCCGAAGTAGGCGAACGGGCCGGGACCGATCGCGATGCCCTCGGCGCGGAACCCGTCCGGAAGCTCGATCGCTGTCGGGAACGCTGTCGGGAACACTGTCGGGGCGTGGCCCGCGGCCGCCTGGGTCGACGCGCTCATCGTGGCGACCAGTCCGAGCACGAGCGCTGTTACCTGACGTCGCATGAGACGTCCTCCTTTGGGTCACCCGCAGTCTCATCGGCCCCGATCGATGAGTCCAACGCATGTTTGTCACCTCATCGATCTCGATACAAGATGGATCCATGGAGCTCCAGCAGATGCGCTACGTCATCGCCGTGGCCGAGACGAACAGCTTCACCCGGGCCGCCGAGCGGTGTCTGGTGGTGCAGTCCGCCCTCAGTCACCAGATCGCGCGCCTGGAGCGGGAACTGGGCGCGAAGCTCTTCGAGCGCACCAGCCGGCGGGTTCGGCTGACACCGGCCGGTGCCGCGTTCCTTCCGGCCGCCCGTCAGTGTCTGGACGCCGCCGAGCGCGCGGCCGCCGAGGTCGGCGCGGCCGTGGGCGAGATACGCGGGCGGCTCGCCCTGGGCCTGATCCCCACGGTCGCGGCGGTCGACATCCCGGGTGCGCTGCGTGACTTCCGCCGGCGGTACCCGGACGTGCGCATCAGCCTGCGGGTCGGCGCGAGCGAGGAACTCGTCGAACAGGTCCAGGAAGGCGCCATCGACGTGGCTTTTCTCGGGCTGCCCACCACGGCGCGACCCCTCGGTGTCAACGCCCGCGAACTCGCCCGTGACCGGCTCGTGGCCGTGGTCGCGCCGGACCACCCGCTCGCCAGGGAATCATCGGTCAGCCTGCGCCGGCTGTCCGCCGAGGTGTTCGTTGACCTGCCGGCCAGGACCGCCGGACGGATCCAGTCCGACCAGGCCTTCGCCGCCGCTGGTCTCAGCCGTGACGTCGCCTTCGAAGTGACCACCGCGTACCTCATCGCCCAGCTGGTCGAGCAGGGGCTCGGCATCGCCATGTTCGCCGCCGCCTACGTGCCTCAGCTCACCGGCGTGACCACCATCGAGGTCACGGACGCGCCGGCCCGGGTCGAGTACGTCATCTGGAGCCGGGGCAGCCGCACGCCCGCGGCAACCGCTTTCCTTGCCATTCTCGACATCCCGGACGTGACCGGTTAGGCGGGGCGGGGTGGCCGACCGCCGCGGGTATCGTCGGGCGGGTTGATCAAAGCGCAGTGCATTGTCGACCGACCCGCCGGACAGGATTCGATGCCGAACACCGAGACCGTCAGTTCGCCGCCGCGCCCGGCCCGGCAGGCCCGGGTGGCCGTGGCGGCCGTGTTCCTCACGAACGGCGCGTTGTTCGCCAACATCGTCCCGCGCTACCCGCAGCTCAAGGACGAGCTGGCGATGACCAACGTGGTGCTGGGCACGGTCATCGCGGCGATGCCGCTCGGTGCGCTGGTCGCCGGTTTGCTGGCGTCCGCGGCCATCCGCCGGTTCCGGTCCTCGCGCGTGGCGACGTTCGGGATCGTCCTGTACGCCGCGGCGACCATGCTGGTGGCGGTCGCGCCGGCGTGGGCCGCCCTGGCCGCCGTGATGTTCGTCCTCGGCGCGCTGGACGCGGTGATCGACGTGGCGCAGAACGCGCACGGGTTGCGGGTGCAGCGCGCCTACGGCCGGTCGATCGTGAACGCCTTCCATGGCCTGTGGAGCATCGGCGCGGTCCTCGGCGGGCTGATGGGCTCGGCCGCCGCGGGGTTGCGGGTGCCGCTGGCCGTGCACCTGGGCATTTCGGCCGTGCTGTTCAGCGCGGTCGCGCTGGTCGCGCTCCGGTTAATGCTCCCCGGCGCGGAGGACACCGAGCGCGCCGACCCGCCGCCGGAGTCACATCCGGGCGGGACCCGGGCGCTGCGGTCCACCGCCGTGCGCATGCTCGCCGCGCTGGGGGTGCTCGCGATCTGCGGCGCGCTGGCCGAGGACGCCGGCGCGTCCTGGGGCGCGCTCTACCTCACCGACCTGAACGCCACCGCGGCCACCGCCGGCCTCGCGTTCGTCGCGCTGCAGACGGCGATGACCATCGGCCGGCTGACCGGTGACCGCGCGGTCGATCGCTTCGGCCAGCGTGCGGTGGTTCGCACCGGCGGTGTGCTGGCCGCCGTCGGGATGGGCGCCGCGCTGGCGTTCCCGTCGGTCGCCACGTCGCTGGCCGGCTTCGCGCTCGCCGGCCTCGGCGTCGCCACCCTGATCCCCGCGGCCATGCACACGGCCGACGAGCTACCCGGCCTTCCGGACGGGCTCGGGCTGACCGTGGTGAGCTGGCTGTTGCGGGTCGGCTTCCTGGCCTCGCCCCCGCTGGTGGGCCTGGTCGCCGACCTGGCCAGCCTGCGGGTCGGTCTGCTGAGCGTCGTGATCGCCGGCCTGCTCACCATCGTGCTGAGCAGAACCCTGGTCGACCGCGCCTAGTAGCGTGTCGCCGCTAATGCTGGCTCGCGATGCGGTAGATCTGTAGCGGCAGGTTCCGTCTCCTGGCGTGAGGATGTGTCGTGTCGAGGTCGACGTTGCCGTCGGTGGTGTTGAGTGCCGACGAGCGTGTGTGGTTGACAAGAGTGGTCCGGACCGGGGCGTATCCGGCGCAGGAGGTCCGTCGTTCGCGGATCCTGCTGGAGCTCGACGAGAACCACGGCGTGCCCGCAGGGCGACAGGAGATCGCGGAACGGGTCGGTGTCAGTCCTGAGACGATCAGTAACGTCGCGAAGGCGTATGCCGGGCATGACGGCGATGTCGGGGCGACGATCAGCCGTAAGAAGCGCCTCACGCCGCCGGTCGAGCCGAAGGTCACCGGCGAGGTCGAGGCCAGGTTGATCGCGCTGGCCTGCTCGAAGCCGCCCGAGGGGTATGACCGCTGGTCGCTGCGGCTGCTGGAGAAGCGTGTCCTCCTGGTCGAGGACATCCCGGATCTGGACCACTCGACCATCGGGAAGGTGTTAAAAAAACGAAACTGCGCCCTCATCTGAAGAAGTGCTGGACCATCCCGCCGAAAGCGAACGGCGAGTTCGTGGCCAGGATGGAAGACGTCCTCGCGGTCTATGCCCGAGACCACGACCCGAACGTGCCGGTGGTCTGCATGGATGAGAAGCCCTACCAACTCCTCGACCACGCCCGTGCCCCGATCCCCGCCACTCCGGGCCATGATCTCAAAGAGGACTCCGAGTACGTGCGTCACGGGACCTGTTCGATCTTCGTATGGGTCGAGCCGCTGGCCGGACGGCGCCGTGTGACCGCCCGCTCCCGGCGGACCCGGATCGACTGGGCCCACGAGGTCGACCAGCTCCTGACCGGCGACTATCCCGACGCCGAGAAAGTCGTTCTGGTCATGGACAACCTCAACACCCATTCGATCGGGTCGCTCTACGAGGCCTTCGAGCCGGCCAAGGCCCACGCCCTGGCCCAGCGGCTCGAGATCCACCACACCCCGAAACACGGCTCCTGGCTGAACATCGCCGAGATCGAACTCTCGGCCCTGACCCGCCAATGCCTCGACCGCCGCATCTGCGACCTCGACATCCTCAACACCGAACTCACCGCCTGGCAGGACGCCACCAACGCCGACCAGCGACAAGTCAACTGGCACTTCACCACCGCCGACGCCCGAACCAGGCTCCGCCACCTCTACCCGGAGATTTAGAGGCGACGGTCTACTAGCGCCCCGCGCCGGAATTTGGGCGACGCGGGAGCCGTATTAATAGTTGGCCTGACGTTCCACTGTGTCAGGTTGGGCACCAAGCTTATGAGCCCGAAAAATCAGGCACCCGAGCCGCCGTCGACCGGCACGATCGCGCCGGTCACCATCGTGGCCCGGTTGCTGAGCAGCCACGCGGCCACCTCGGCGACAGGTTCCAGCCGGCGCGGGGCACTACGACTCGAGCGGCGCGAGGTATCCCACGAGCGCGCGTTCGAGTTCGGCCACCCACTGTTTCCGGTCGTCGCCGTCCGCCGTCACGATCGTGCCGAGCAGCGCGCCGAAGATCTGCGTCGCCACCATCGACGTCCTGCGTACGTCCTCGGTGGGCAGGTGGGGGTATCTGGCGGCGACCACCTCGCCGATGCGGCCCACGACCGCCGCGTGCAGCCGTCTCGCGGGCGCCCCGAGGTGCGCCGGCATGTCCAGGGTCGTGAACAGCGCCTTGAACCCGGGGTTCGCGACGTTCACCTCGATCATGGGGCCGATCATCCTGCTGATGAGCACCGGCAGCGGCAGCGACGCCCGGCTGGTGTCGAACGCCTGGTGATGCGCCTGTTCCAACGCCGCGCGGTACCGCTCGGCCAGGTCCTCGGCCAGCGCCTCCTTGTTGCGGAAGAACTGGTAGAGCGTGCCGGGGGAGACGCCGGCGCGCGCCGCGACCGCGTTGGTCGTGGCCTTCGCGTAGCCGTTCTCGGCGAACACCTCGGCCGCCGCGTCGAGCAGCTGGGCCATCCGCCGTTGGCCGCGCTCCTGGCGCCGTGGCTGAGAAGGCATGCGTGTCCTCTCAGGGTCGATTGA
Organism: uncultured Actinomycetota bacterium; assembly: GCA_963826035.1. Classification (GTDB taxonomy): domain Bacteria; phylum Actinomycetota; class Actinomycetes; order Mycobacteriales; family Pseudonocardiaceae; genus Actinophytocola. The sequence goes on from CAWGVZ010000001.1 coordinate 229,204, forward strand.
CAAACACGAGCAATCGCTCGTATTTTCACGGTTGTACTCAAAGACGAGCGATCACTCGCATTCTGTTCGACTTTACCTTCCAGGAGTCCTTCCGTGCTGTCCAGACTCGGTCGTTTCACCGTGCGCAGACGACGTCCGGTGCTCGCCGTCGCCATTCTGCTCACCCTGTTGGTCGGCGTGCTCGGCGCAGGGGCCATCAATGCGCTGTCGCTCTCCAGGATCGACGCGCCCGGCTCGGAATCCGACCGCGCCCGCACGGTGCTCGCCGACCAGTTCGACACTGGTCCGCCCAACCTCGTCCTGCTGGTCACGGCCAGGGAAGGGGACGTCGACGATATCCGGGCCGACGGCGAGCGGCTGACCGCCGAGTTGGCCGCGCGGTCCGGGGTCGCCGAGGCCGGCTCCTACTGGTCGCGGGGCGAGTCGCCCGCGCTGCGCAGCGAAGACGGCACCGCGGCACTCGTGCTCGCTCGCGTGCCCGGTGAGGTCAACGCCGCCCGCGCGCGCGTCGGCGAGCTGGCCGAGGAGTTCACCAGGCGGACGGCGACGGTCACGGTCGAGGCCGGTGGCCAGGATGTCGTCTTCCGGGCGATCAGCGCGCAGGCACGAGCCGACTTCCTCAGCGCGGAGCTGATCGTGATCCCGCTGGTCCTGCTGCTGTTGCTGCTCTGGTTCCGGCGTGTGGCGCTCGCGCTGGTGACGCTCGGCATCGGGGTGTTCGCCATCCTCGGCACCCTGGCCGCGCTGCGCGGTGTCGCCACGTTCACCACCGTCTCCACCTTCGGCGCGAACATCGCGTTGGTGATGGGGCTCGCGCTCGGCGTGGACTACTGCCTGTTCGTGATCGCCCGGTTCCGGGAGCGGCTCGGGCGCGGTGCGACGGTCGAGGAGGCGGTCGTCGACACCATGCGCACCGCCGGCCGGACCGTGCTGTTCAGCGGCATCACGGTCGCGACCTCACTGCTCGCACTGCTCCTGTTCCCGCTGTCGTTTCTGCGGTCCTTCGGTTACGCGGGGGCGTTCGTGGTGATCACCGCGGTCGTCGGTGCGCTCGTGATCCTGCCCGCGGCGCTCGCGGTGCTCGGCAGGCGTGCGCTGCCCCGCCGTCCTCGAGAGTCCACTGTAGAGCGTGGGATCTGGTACCGGCTCGCGAACGCCGTCATGCGGCGGCCCGTGCTCACCGGCGGGCTCATGCTGCTCGTCGTGCTGGCCATGGCGGCACCCGCGCTGGGGCTGCGGTTCGGCATGCCGGACGCCCGGATCCTGCCGGCCGACGCGGCGGGGCGGAGCGCGGCCGACGAGATCCGTGCCGGGTTCGGGCAGGAGGAGTCCGACGCGATCTATCTCGTGGCGCCCACCGGAACCGCCGACGTGGCGGGCTACGCGGTCGAGCTGTCCGAAGTGGACGGTGTCGCGCAGGTGGACTCCGCCGCCGGCTCGTTCGTGCGCGGGCAGGAGATCGGCCCTGGCGACGACCGCTTCACCGGGCGCGGCGGCACCTATCTCGTCGCGATCCCCACACAGTCGGCCCTGGAGGGCGACCCCGGCGCGCTGGTGGCGCGGGTGCGTGCGGTCACGCCGCCGTTCGACGTGCTCGTCGGCGGCAGCCCCGCGGAGGCCGTCGACTGGCGCGACCAGATGACCGACCGGCTCCCGTTGGTCCTGTCCGTGATTCTCGTGGTGACGTTTCTCGTGCTGTTCCTCATGACCGGCAGCCTGCTGCTTCCGCTCAAGGCCACCGTGCTCAACCTGCTCAGCATGGGCGTGATGTTCGGCGTGCTGGTGTGGGTCTTCCAGGACGGGAACCTCGCCGGGCCACTCGGCTTCACCGCCCCCGGCACGCTCGAGTCGAGCATTCCGATCCTGATGTTCTGCATCGTCTATGGCCTGTCGATGGACTACGAGGTGTTCATCGTCTCCAGGATCCGCGAGGAATACCTGTCAACCGGGGACACCCGCGCCTCGGTGGCGATCGGACTTCAGCGCAGCGGTCCGCTCGTCACGGCCGCCGCGGTGATCCTCGCGGTCTCGTTCGCCGTGTATGCCACCGGCGGCGTGGTTTATCTGAAGATGATCGGTGTCGGTATGGCGGTCGCGGTGCTGGTTGACGCGCTGCTCATCCGGGGTGTGTTGCTACCAGCGGTGATCCGGCTGGCGGGCGCGGCCAACTGGTGGGCGCCCCCGCCGCTACGCCGCCTGCACGAACGGTTCGGCATCACGGAGTCCGTGGTGGACAGTCAGGTCGAAACCGCTAAGAAAGCTCTTTGGAGGAGCCATGTCTGAAAACATCGCCCGTCGCGCCGTTCTCGGTGGAGCGGTCGGCGCCGCCGCTCTCGCCGCCACCGGCATGACCACCGCCGCGGCGGCGGAACGGGGGAGCCGAGGCCGCTTCGACGGCAAGGTCGTGGCCATCACGGGCGCCACCTCGGGCATCGGCCGCGAGACCGCGCTCCTGTTCGCCGCCGCCGGGGCGAAGGTGGGATTCTGCGGCCGCCGCGAAGAACAGGGACGGCAGGTTGAGCGGGAGATTCGCCGCGCGGGCGGCGACGCCGTCTACATCCGCGCCGACCTAAGGATTCCCGAACAGGCACAGGCATTCGTCGACGGTGTCGCCCGCCGCTACGGCCGCCTCGACATCGCGTTCAACAACGCCGGCATCCACCTCGGCAAGCCGTTGCACGAGACGACCGTCGAGGAATGGGACGACGTGCACCTCACGAACGTGCGCGGTGTCTTCCTCGCCATGAAGTACGAGATCCCCCATCTTGTCCGCGCCGGCGGCGGGGTGATCATCTGTACGGCGTCCTCCCAGGCCGAGCACACCCGCCCTGGGCACTCCGCGTACTCGGCGAGCAAGCGCGCCGTGCAGGGCATCGTCCGGGCCGCCGCGCTCGACTACGGTGCCCAGGGAATCCGCGTGCTCTCGGTCGACCCCGGCACCACCGACACCCGCCTGGTCCGCCCACCCGGCATCCCGGATGACCTGTGGGCCCGGTTCAAGGTGGCCTGGGGTCCCCTCAACGTCCATGGCCTGCCCCGGATGGCGGAGGCGAAGGAGATGGCGACTGCCGTCGTGGCACTCGCCGCGACCGACTTCAGCTACCTGTCGGGCACCTCGGTCCTGATCGACGGCGCCATGAGCGCCGGCCGCCCGATGGCCATGCCACCCGGCTTCCCGATGCCTCAGTAACCGCGACCGCGATGCCCTGAATGCCTCGTTCAGGGCATCGCCGGGGCGGCCTCGGCGAGCTTGGCACGCAGTGCGGCGATGAGCTCGGACCGGTTGGTGGCCAGCAGTTTCTGCCGCAGTCGGGCGACGTGCTGTTCCACGGTCTTGGGTGAGATGTAGAGCCGAGCGCCGATCTCCTTCTGGGTCAGGCCGTCCAGTAGCAGCTCGCCCACCGAACGCTCCCGTGTGGACAGTCCGCTCACCGTGCGCGGCTCGGTCGCGGCGGTGACCCGCAGCGCGCGGGCGGCGCCGAGCAGGTCCCGCACGGCGGCGGCGTCGGTGAGCCGGGACGCGGCGGCACCGCACAGGGTCGACGCCTCCCATGGCCGGTCCGCGTCGGCCAGGGCTTCGGCGGCCGACCGCACGGCGGCCGCGTCCACGGTGGTGATCGACGCCCACACCCGGGCCGCGGCGGCACGCGGGTCGTCGCCGGCGACGGCGGTCAGCTGGGCGGCAGCGGCGGCTGCCGGTTCGCCGGCGACGACCGCGCGCTGCAGCGCCCACCAGGCCAGTGTGGCCACACCCCACGATGGCCCACCGGCCCGGTCGACCGCCGCGGCCATGGCCGCCTCGATCGAGTCCCGCTCGAGCGGGGCGACCAGTGCGGCGCCCACGGACAGCTCGCCCCAGGCGTCGAGCAGGAGCACCTCGACGTCCGCGCCGGCCACCACCGGCGCCACGCGGTGCCAGGTGGCACGCAGCGCGTCGTCGTCGCCCGCCCGCCTGGCCAGCCCGATGGCGGTGGCGGCCGCGAGGACCGCGTCGCGGCGCAGGATCGGCGTGCCGCCGGCCGCCGCGAGCCCCGCGCGGGCGTCGGCGAGCCGGCCGGTGCGCAGATCGAGCCAGGCGGCCAGCAGGCGGCGCCGGGTCGTCCGCTGGTCCGGGGTGGCGGCGAGCGTCTCGCGGGCCAGGCGGTCGGCGCCGCCCGCGATCATGACGGTGACGGCGAGGTCGTCCCACCGCTCGGAGGCCATGGGGTCGGCCGGGACGGTGGCGACCGCCAGCCCCGCGAGCCGGCGCGCGGCCGCGTCGAACTCGCCACTCACCGCGGCGAGCGTGGCCGCGGCCCCGTCGAGCAACACGGTGAGCCCGCGCGGCGCGGCGCCGGGTAACCGTTCGCGGGCGCCGGCAAGATCCCGGCCGGCGGCCTCGACGTCACCGAGCAGGGCGGCCGCCAGTGCGGCCCGGCCGCCGGCCTGCGCCCCGGCCGAACCGTCCATAATGGACGCGACCTGCCGCCACCGGTCGGCCGCGTCGAACAGCGCGCCGTCGGCGGCCGCGGCGGCCGCCGCCACCCCGGCGGCCAGGCCGTCCGGATCATCGCCCCGGGCGAGGGCCCGGTCGGCGGCCTCGATGGCGACCGTCAGGTCCCCGTCGCGCCACGCACGATCGGCCAGTCGAGGGTCGTCGACCTCACTGAGTAATCCGGTCACGGCTGCACTTCCTCGGTTTCCGGCGCGGAGTTCGGCGCGTCCGTCGGTGGCGACCACGTCGTGGTCGGCGGCTCGGTGGATGTCGTCGTCTCCGTGGTCGTGGGTGGCTCGGTCGTGCTCGGTGGCTCGGCGGTCTCCCGAGGCTCGTCGCGTTGGGGGCGCCGGGTCGTGGTTCGGGGAGGTGGCTCCTCGGTCGTGGCCGGCGGCAGCGTGGTGGACTCCGGTGTCTGCGAAGTGGTCGTGGTGTTGCCCACCGGGTCGGCGTCCGCGTCGGACGGGGCGGCACGGGTGGCCAGGGCGATGCCGCCGGCCGCCGCGATGGCCGTCAGTGTCGCCGCCACGGCGGCCATGACCGTGCGCGGCAGGCGCGCCGCCTTCTTCACCGAGGGCGGGGCGACGACCGGGCTCGGCGGGCGGGCCGGGGTCACCAGGTTCGGCGCGGGCACCGCGCGGAGCACGACGCGTGTCGGCTCTGGTGATGGCGTGTTCACCCGGCCGGCCGCGATCGCCGCGCCGGCGGCCATCCCGCCCTGCGGGTCCTCGGCGACCGTGACCGGCCGGCCGAGCTGTGCCGAGACCACCTGGGTGACCAGCGGGATCCTGGCCGACCCGCCGGTCAGCAGCACGACGGCCGGCGGGTCACCCGCGGCGGCGATCGCGCGCAACAGCGTCGCCGCCGTCTCCTCGACCACCGGGCGGACCAGCTCCTCGAACTCCGGCCGCGCGAGCCGCACCCGCGTGTCGATCCCGGGCAGTACCACGGGAATCTCCACGTCCGTGTCGGCCGACAGGGACTCCTTGGCCAGCGTGCACTCGCGCCGCAGCGTGGCGACCGCCGCCAGCACGGCCGGGTCGATCGGATCGAGCCTGTCCCAGGCACCACCCAGCGCCGCGCGCACGTGCTCGAACACCAGCTCGTCGAGGTCGAGGCCGCCGACCTCCAGCTCCTCCGGGCGGCCGGCCGGCGCGAACCCGCCGTCGGGCAGCCGGTGGAGTACGGCGGCGTCGAGGCCGGTGCCGCCGAAGTCGTAGACGGCGACCAGCCGGTCGACCGGCGCCGGGTCGGCCATGGCGAGCGCCGCCGCCTGCGCCGAGGACACGAACAGCGTGTCGCCCAGGCCCTCCACCGTCAGCGCCGTGCGCAGCGCCGTCAGCCGGTGCCGGCCCCAGCCGGGTGGGTGGGTCAGCGCCACCCTGGTCGGGGCGCCGCCGGCCCAGGTGGCCACGTCCGACACCACGCGCGCCACGAACCGGGCCGCCAGGGTGTCGGCGGTCATCGCGACACCGCCGACCACCAGTGGCGTGTCGTCCCCGATCCGGTGGGTGAACTGCCGCACGAGGCGGTCGGGTGCGCCCAGCGCACCACGTTCGGCGTCCTGCCCCACCACCAGGGAACCGTCCGGTGCCACCAGCAGTACCGACGGTCGCGGCGGCACGGACTCCGTCCGGCCGGACCGGTAGACGGCCGCGGCCGTGACCGTGGCGCCGAGGTCAATTCCCAGCTGGTAGGTCATCACGCTTCCCCTTCCTGTGCTCGCCCATACACGAGCGTTTCGGCGACCCGGTTCACCCGGTTTGGCAGACGTAGGGGAAATCCCGTAGCCACCCGGCCGCGGCGGCCGGCGTTCCCGGTACCGGCGCGACCGGGAACAGGGGCTGGCCCGGATGGCGGCCGCGCCGGACGGATCTAGCTTTGGTCCCAAGCCGGACGACGAGCCGGTGGGGCACCAGAAACCGTTGGGCCCCAACAACAACAAGGAGCGCACGATGAGCAACCCAGTCCCCATCAACCTGAACGAGTTCCTGGCCAACGTCGCCGACGTCGACCTCGACGCCGTGCTCGACCAGGCCTCGCCGCAGGAGCAGCAGTCGGCCCAGATCGACGAGCAGACCGCGGTGGCCGACCAGGACCAGACGGTCGCGCAGGGTTCCGAGCAGGACCAGGACACCACCACCGAGACCGAGACCGAGGCCGGCGACGGTGGCAACGGCGGGATCGCCGTCGGGGGAGCGGGCGGCAGTGCGGACGGCGGCTCCGGCCTCGGCGTCGGTGGCGACGGCGGCGCGCTCAGCCAGAGCGGCAAGTTCAACATCAACTTCGGTGACACGGCCGGCGGCAGCGGCGTCGGGGTCGGCGGGGCCGGCGGCAACGCGGGCGACGGCGGCAACGCGAACGCCGGCGGTGGCGACGGCGGCGACGCCGAGTCCGATGTGGACGTCGAGGCCGAGCAGAGTGCCAACCTGGACGCGGACGTCGACGGCGAGGTGGAGAACGATCTGGACTCCGCGCAGACCACCGTCCAGGACGAGGACTCCTCGCAGGCCCAGGACATCGCGCTGTCCGTCGAGGAAGAGGTCGAGTCGGCCCTCGACTTCGACCTGCCCGTGTGACAAGGCGTGCGTGGCCGGAGCCAGTGCCCCATCCAGGCGGAGTCAGCACATTTCTCCGCGGCCCAGATGGCCGCTGGCGGCGTTGGCGCAAGGGCCAAGTACAACCCGGTACGAGGCCCTTGCGCCGCCTTGCCAGCGACCACCTGGATCCACGGATAAACGCACCACTCCACCTGGATGGGGCACAAACTGACCCGCTCCGGCCACGCGCCTTCCTTCTGTCCAGATTGGAGTGATCGACATGGCCTCGATGGCCCAGCTCATCGACTTCCTCATGAGCATGATGCGTGACGAGGAGACGAAGGCGTCGTTCGACAGCGACCCGGACCGGACGCTGGCCGACCGGGGTCTCGGCGACGTCACCACCCAGGACGTGCGGGACGCACGGCTGATCATGGCCGACGACGGCACCGCGCGCCCCCGGCCCGGCGGGGCCGAGAGCTCCCGGTCGAACGACCCGGTGCAGGAGATCCGCCACACCACGAACACCTTCGAGATCGACCAGAGCCGCCACGTCGGCGACGTCACGGTCGACCAGACGGTCATCGGCATCGACGACCGCGACACCACGGTGATCGACTCGTTCAACTCGGCCGACGAGGTCACCGCCATCCAGGACAACGACACCATCGACATCACTAACGTCGAGGACTCCTTCAACGAGGTACCCGAGGGGGGCACCTCGCAGGAGGAACCGGTGGAGACACTGCCAGCTGAGGACGGCGAGACGAGTGTCCAGCCGGTGGACGACCCGGACGGTGAGCCGTTCGGGACGGCACCGGAGCCCGAGCCGGTCGACGAGGTGGCCGACGAGCCGGAGCAGGACACCGACGAGCCGGAGCAGGACACCGACGAGCCGGAGCAGGACACCGTCGAGACCGCGGTGATCTGAGATGACGGCGACGACAGAGCCGGTGCGGGTCGTGGATCTGGCGCTCGCCGCGATCGAGCGGTACGGGCGGCCGGATCTGGATGGCCGGCTCCGGCAGGCGAAGGCCCGCCTGCTCGCCGACCACGTGCGCGTGCTCGTGGTCGGCGAGTTCAAGAAGGGCAAGAGCATGCTGGTGAACGGGCTGGTCGGCGCGCCGGTCTGCCCGGTGCTGGACGACCTGTCGACCGCCGTACCCACGGTGGTCCGCCACGCGGACAGCCCGTCGGTCGAACTGGTCCGGGTTCTCGACCAGGCGCGCACCGAACGCACCTCGGTGCCGGTCGACGACCTGGCGCGGTACGCCTCGGAGGCCGGCAACCCCGGCAACCGGGAGCGGCTGAGCCAGATCGAGGTCGGGCTCCCGCGTGCGGTGCTCGCCGGGGGCCTGGTCCTGGTCGACACCCCTGGCGTCGGCGGCCTCAACTCGGTTCAGGCGGCGGCCACCATGGCCACCCTGCCCGCCGCCGACGCCGTCCTGCTCGTGTCCGACGCCTCGCAGGAGTACACGGCGCCGGAGCTGGACTTCCTGCGCCAGGCCATGGCCGTGTGCCCGAACGTGGCGTGCGTCCTGACCAGGACCGACCTGTACGCCGAGTGGCGCAGGATCGCCGAGCTGGACCGCGGTCACCTCGAGCGGGCCGGCATCGACGCCGAACTGTTCCCCGTGTCCTCGACCGTGCGGTGGCAGGCGCTGCTGTCCGGGGACGCGGAGCTGTCCGCCGAGTCCGGCTACCCGCCGCTCGTGCGCTACCTGCGCCAGGGCGTGCTCGGCCGGGCCGACGAGCTGGCGCGCCGCTCGACCGGGCACGACGTGCTCGCCGTGACCGACCAGGTGGCGGCCGCGCTGCGCACCGAGCTGTCCGCGCAGCAGAACCCGGAGCACACGCAGGAGGTCATCCGCCGGCTGACGGCCGCCGAGCAGCGGGCCACCGGGCTGAAGGAACGGTCCGCCCGCTGGCAGCAGACCCTCAACGACGGCGTGGCCGACCTGAACGCCGACATCGACTACGACCTGCGGGACCGGCTGCGCGAGATCGTCCGCGACGCCGAGGAGCTCCTGGTGAACGGCGGCGACCCGACCGGGACGTGGGCTCAGTTCACCGGCTGGGTCGAGCAGTCCACGGCCGCCGCCGCATCGGCCAACTACCTCTGGGCGACCCAGCGGGCCAGGTGGCTCGCGCAGCGGGTGGCCGACCACTTCGCCGAGGAGCAGACCCAACTGCTGCCGGCGCTGCGCATCGAGCCGTCCGACGCGCTGCGTTCCGTGCGTGGCATGACCATGCGCGAGGGCGAGGCGTTCGGCGTCGGCCGCAGGCTGCTGACCGGCGTGAAGGGCGGCTACATGGGGATGCTGATGTTCGGGATGCTCGGCACCCTCGTCGGGTTCACGTTGCTGAACCCGATCTCCATCGGCGCCGGGCTGCTCATGGGCCGCCGGACCATCGGCGACGAGCGCAAGCGGATCGTCACCAAACGGCAGAACGACGCCAAAGCCGCGCTGCGCCGCTACATCGACGACGTGACCTTCCACGTCAGCAAGGACTCCCGCGACATGCTGCGTGGCGTGCAGCGGGTGCTTCGCGACCACTTCACCGCGCAGGCCGAGCAGATGAAGCGCTCACTGCAGGAGTCGATCCAGGTGGCGGAGAAGTCGGTGAAGGCGTCGAAGGCCGAGCGGGACGCCCGGCTGACCGAGATCAAGGCGGAACTGGCGACGCTCGACGCGGTGCGGGCGACGGTGACGACATGACCGGTCTTTCGGGCGCCGTGCGCGGTGTTCTGCACACGGCCATCGCCGCCTACCGCGACCAGCCCCGCACCGTCCACCTGCTCCGCCACCAACTGGCCCGGCTCGACGAGCCGCTGCGGGTGGCGATCGCCGGAAAGGTCAAAGCCGGCAAGTCCACGCTGCTCAACGCACTCGTCGGCGAGGCGGTCGCGCCGACCGACGCCGGCGAGTGCACGAAGGTCGTTACCTGGTACCGCAACGGCCCGAGCCCGCGGATCGTCATGTACCCCACGGGCGGGGCGCCGACGCCGCTGCCGGTGGTCCGGCGCGATGGCGCGCTCGAGATCGAGCTGGCCGGTACGCCGGCCGACGCGATCGACCGGCTGGTGGTCGACTGGCCGGCGCAGAGCCTGCGGGCCACCACGCTGATCGACACCCCGGGGGTCGCGTCGATCAACACCGGCACGTCGCGGCGCACCGTACGGTTCCTCGAACCGGACGACGACACCCCGACCGAGGCGGACGCCGTCATCTACCTGATGCGCCACCTGCACGTGGCCGACCTGGACTTCCTCGAGTCGTTCCGCGACCAGGGCGTGGCGCGCGCGACGTCGGTCAACACGGTCGCCGTGCTCTCCAGGGCCGACGAGATCGGCGGCGGCCGGCTGGACGCCATGTACGCGGCGCGGGCGATCGCGACGCGGTACCGGACCGAGCCGGCGCTGCGGGGACTGTGCCAGAACGTGGTGGCGGTGGCCGGGCTGCTCGCGCACACCGGCCGGACGTTGCGCCAGGACGAGTTCGTCGCGCTCGGCGAGCTGGCGGCCGTGCCCCGCGAGGACCTCGAGGCGTCACTGCTGTCGGTGGACAGGTTCCTGCGCACCGACGCTTCGGGTGTCCGGCGCGGACTGGTGCGCCGCTTCGGCCTGTTCGGCATCCACCTCGCGACCTCGTTGATCCGCCAGGGCACGCGCACGCCGACCACGCTCGCCGACGAGTTGGTCGCGCGCAGCGGGTTGGCCGAGCTGCAGCAGGTGCTCCAGGTGCGGTTCGCCGGGCGGCAGGACCTGCTCAAGTCGCGCTCGGCGTTGTTGGCGCTGGACCGGGTGGTGCGCGCCGACGGGGACCGGCGCGGACTCGGCTGGCAGGTCGAGCGATTGCTGGCCGGCGCGCACGAGTTCGCCGAGCTGCGGCTGCTCGGCGCGTTGCGGGCCGGCACGGTCGTGCTGCCCGGCCCGCTGTCGCAGGAGGCGGAACGTCTGCTCGGTGACACGGGCGGCGCGGCGCCGCAGCGGCTGGGGCTGGCGGCGGACGCGCCACCGGAGGAGGTGCGCCACGCGGCGCTGAATGCGTTGCGGCGATGGCAGGGGCAGGCGGAGAATCCGTTGTTCGGGCGCCGGGTGGCCGACGCGTGCCGGCTCATCGCCCGCACCTGCGAAGGAATCCTCGCCACTATTCAGCTGAACCGACCCGGTGCGCCGCTCGTGTATCTGGCGGGCGGGGCACCGGCTCATCTACCCACCACGGCCGAAGGAGAAATGTCATGGCGCAACCAGGGCCGGTGATCACCGCCATTGTGGTGCTCGGCGGCCTCGTCGGGTTCATGACCGTCAACTCGGCGGGTGGGCTGGTCGAGGCGGGCGGCAATCCCGCGCCGGCGGCGACCACGACCTCGACCGAGGCGCCACCACCGACAACGACTACAACGGAGCCGACCACCACCGAGCCGACCACCACCGAGGCGCCACCGCCGCCGGCCTTCCCTGCGGAGGTCGTCTATGCGGGCCACGCGGTCGACAGTCCGCTCGCCATCGCTGTCGCCGTGAAGGGCGCGGCGGCCTCGGCCTACATCTGCGACGGCGCGTCCGTCGAGGCGTGGTTCCGCGGTGTCGCGGCGGACGGCCGGGTCGACCTGGCGACCGGGGACGGCGCGAACCGCCTGCAGGCAGCGCTCGACGGCCCGAACCTCACGGGCTCGGTGACGATCGGCGGCCAGGATGTCCCGTTCACCATCGGCGTCGCCGCCCCGCCGGCCGGCCTCTACCGCGGCAGCGACGGCGTCACCACGGTCGGCTGGATCATCCTGCCGAGCGGCAGCCAGGTCGGCATCGCCACCACGGACGGCCAGCGCGAGCCGGCCCCCGAACTCGACCCCGACGAGGGCGGCGTGACGGTCGACGGCAAGCGGCTGGACGCCAAGAAGATCGCCGGCGACAGCGCTTTCGGCTGAGACGGGAGACCCCGATGACCACGCCACCCCCTTACGATTTCGGTCCGGCCGGCCAGCAGCCGGACGCCCCGGACCCTGACTTGACGCAGCCGGTGAACTTCCCCCAGATGACCCAACCGGTCGCCGCCCAGCCGTGGGTCGCGCCGCCCCCGTCGCCGTGGCGGGAAGCCGGCTGGGAAGGGCCGCCCGAGGAGCCCGGCCGGGGCAACGTCACCACCGTGCTGATCGCGCTCGCCGTCGGTTCGCTCGTCGCCGTGAGCATCGGCGCGTACGGCGGGCTGCACGACCCGACCGGTGAGGCGCTCAACCTCGCCGGGTTCTCCAGCGGCCTGCACGCGAAGGTGTGGCTCGGCTCGCTCGCGTTCGTGCTCGCGGTCGTGCAGGTGCTGTCGGCGCTCGCCATGTACGGGCGAGTGCCCGGGGTCGCGGGCGGCGGGAAGGCCACGGGCATCGTGCACCGCTGGTCGGGCCGGCTCGCCGTGGTGGTGACGCTGCCGGTCGCCGCGCACTGCCTGTATGCCCTGGGATTTCAGGGTTTCGATACCCGGGTGCTGGTGCACTCGCTGCTCGGCTGCTTCTTCTACGGCATCTTCGTCTGCAAGATGCTCGTTCTTTCCCGCGACCGTAAGCCCGGCTGGGTGGTGCCCGTGGCCGGTGGGCTCCTGTTCACCGGCCTGACCGGCCTGTGGCTGACGTCGTCGCTGTGGTTCTTCTCCGAGACCGGTGTCCAGTTCTGACGTGAGGGCGGAATCCATGAACAGCTCAGGTTGCGGCGGGTGCCTCTCGCGGCGGACCGCCATGGTCGGCGCGGTGGCGCTGGCCGGGGTGGCGGCCGGCTGCGCCAGGTACGGCGACGAACCGGCGCCGCCGCCGGCCGCGCCCGAGGAAGGTGCGGTGTTGGGCAAGGCCGCGGACGTCCCGGTCGGCGGCGGCACCGTGTTCCGCGACCGGAAGATCGTGGTGACGCAGCCGACGGAAGGTGAGTTCGTCGGGTTCTCGGCCGTGTGCACGCATCAGGGCTGCGTCGTGGCGGAGGTCGCGGACGGGACGATCAACTGCACCTGTCACGGCAGCAAGTTCGAGATCGCGGACGGCGCGGTGGCCGGTGGCCCGGCCGGGCAGCCGCTGCCGCCGGAGCCGGTCAGCGTGAACGCGGACGGCGACCTGGTCACGGGCGGCGACGCGCCGGCTCCTCCGACCACCACGACGACTACGACCACCACTACTACCGAAGAACAGGCGCCACCGGGTCTGGCGTCGACCGCCGACATCCCGGTAGGTGGCGGCAAGGTCTTCGGTGACGAACAGGTGGTGATCACCCAGCCGACGGCCGGCGAGTTCGTCGGCTTCTCGGCCGTGTGCACGCATCAGGGCTGTGCCGTGGCGAACGTCGACGGCGGAACCATCAACTGCACCTGCCACGGCAGCAAGTTCCAGATCGCGGACGGCTCCGTGGCGAACGGCCCCGCCCGCCAACCACTACCCACGCGCGCCCTGACCATCGACGGAGACCAGATCAACCTGGCCTAGCAGCACACGATGACCACACCGGTCACGCATGATGACCAGTCCGGTCGTGCATGATGACCAGTCCCGTCACGCATGATGACCAGTCCGGTCGCTCACCCGCCCGAACGGTCATCACGACCTACGGGACTGGTCATCGTGGGGTGCCGGAACGGTCATCATGCGCGACCGGAACGGTCATCATGGGCGACTGGAACGGTCATCATGGGCTTGCTACAGGGGGACTGACACCATGGTTTGGCCGTCGGTGGTGGCTACCTCGATCGAGGCCACCTCCGCCGGGTCGATCAGCGCCGTGCCCTCCAGGCGAGTGCCCTCGCTCGCGCCCTGCTCCGAGACCAGCCAGCTGCCGGCCAGCAGCCGCTCGCCCTCGCGCGGCACCACCCACAGCTCGCAGCGGGCGCCGGCCTGGACACCGCTCACGTTCGCCGTCACCCATACCCAGCCGGCCTTGGGCAGCAGCGTCACGTTCATCGACGCCCCGGTGTTCGGGTCCGTCACCTCGGCCGTGCGCGCGTTGGCCGGGGGAGTGGTGGCCGGCGCGCCGACCACCTGGTCCGGCGCCGTCTGCCGGCCGACGAGTACGCCGCCGGCCACCGCCACGGCCACGGCGGCCGCCGCGGCCGTGATGACCGTGGGGGTCCACCGGCGCGGTGGGGCCGTGTCGTCGTCGCGGACCCGGCGCAACGTCTTCCGCAGCAGCAGGTCGCCGTCCGGGGGCGGGCCGTCGAGGAACGCCTCGGGCGGCACCTCGTCGAGCGCCGCGCGCAGGCCGGTCAACTGCCGGACCTCGTGCTGGCACTCGGCGCAGCCGGCGACGTGGGCGTGGACCGCGCGGGCCTCCGCCGCGTCGAGCGCGCCGAGCGCGTACGCGACCAGCTGTTCGTGGTCATGACCGACCGAGCTCATCGCGCACCTCCCCGACCGCCCAACGTTGCCCGCAGCGCGCGGACCGCGTGAAATGCCCTCGACTTCACGGTACCGGGGGGAATCCGGAGCACGGCCGCGGTCTCGGAGACCGTGCGACCGCGGTAGTACATCTCGACCAGCACCGCACGGTGGTCCGGTGACAGCCCGTCGAGCGCGCCGAGCACGGTGATCGCGTTGACCACCTCGTCGGCATGGTCGCGCTGGGTCGCCGGCACCTCCGCCACCTGGGCCACCTCGGGCGGGCGGGAGGCCCGCGCCCGCGCCCGGTCGGTGATGATGTTGCGGGCCACCGTGAGCAGCCAGCCGCGGACCGAGCCGACGCCGTGCTCCAGGTCGTTCGCGTGCTTCCAGGCCCGCAGCAGGGTTTCCTGGACGACGTCCTCGGCGGCGGCCCGGTCGCCCGTGAGCCGGTGGGCGTAGGCCAGCAGACTGTGGCCGTGGTCCTGGTAGAGCGAGCGGATCAGCTCTTCGCCGGGTGCGTGCGACACCCGCCGGGTGCGTCGGTCCGAGATGGCCACGCCCTCCATCACCTGCCCGGTGGTCCGTTCGCGAGGTCGCGTAACCGCCCGGCGAAGCCAGGCAGGACGTTGGTCGACGAGCAGACTACTGGACGTCGAGAAGGCAGTCACAGCTTCTACACGAGCGATTCGCGTTCTCGGTTCACATCAGGTGCGGAGCGTCGCGGCTGCCAGGGTTACCGGTGTGGTCTGACCGGGCCAGGTGCCGGTCAGCGTGGTGCCGGTGAGGCCGGCGCCGCCGGTGCCGTCGTCGAGGCGGCGGCGGACGGCCAGCTCGACCGAGTCCGTGGTGATGACTGTCGGGTCGTCCTCGGTGACCCGCTGCACCGCGTTCACGGCCGGCACCGTCGTGCCCGCGGTCGTGCCCCCAGTCGCGCTGCCGGCGATGGCCATGCTCGGCTCGCGGGGCTCGAGCCCGCCGTCGACCTCCGTGAACTCCTCGGCCTGGCCGGTGTTCCCGAGGATCGCGCTCGCCAGCGCCGCCGCGTACACCGGATCGCCGGCACCGTCGTAGATCCAGCGCTTGCCCAGCACCGAATGGTCGGCCGTGCCGAGCAGCCACTCGTCAGCACCGTCCAGGGGCGCGCCCCGGTACGTGAGCGGCACCTGACAGATCGGCCCGTCGCCCACTCGGACCAGCATCGTCTCGACCCCGACCGCGCCGGCCGGGTCGTCGAAACGGAAGGTCGCCACCCGCGACACCGCGCCGGCCGGCCCGGCATACCAGCGGCGGGCGGGCAGCCACGCGGCCAGGAGCTCGAGCTTCGTGGGTCGCAGCGTTGCCTGGTGGATGAGCGCCATGCGCACATGGTAATCGGCATGATCACGGAGGATGACGTCACGCCCGGCGCGTGAGCCGCTCACTGGTTCCGGCCGGGGTCGGGTTGGAACTCTGGGCGGCATGTGTGGCATCGCGGGATGGGTCGCCTTCGACTCCGACCTGACCGAACAGCGTGCTGTGATCGGGGCGATGACCGACACCATGGCGTGCCGCGGTCCCGACCAGGACGGCACCTGGGTGCGACCGCACGTCGCCCTCGGGCACCGCAGACTCGCCATCATCGATCTGCCCGGCGGCCGGCAGCCGATGGAAGTGCGGACCCCGCGGCGCGGTCGCCCTGATCTACACGGGCGAGACGCACAACTTCACCGAGCTACGCGAGGTGTTGCGGCACAAGGGACACCGGTTCCACACGGCGAGCGACACCGAGGTCGTGGCGCGCGGCTACCTGGAGTGGGGCGAGGCGGTCGCGGAGCGGCTGAACGGCATGTTCGCCCTCGCCGTCTGGGACGAGCGCGAGCACCGGCTGGTGCTGATCCGCGACCGGCTGGGTGTCAAGCCGCTCTACTACCACCCGACGCCGGACGGAGTGCTGTTCGGCTCCGAACCGAAGGCGATCCTCGCCAACCCCCGCGTCCGCCGGAGGGTCGACGCCGATGGGTTGCGCGAGCTCTTCGGGTTCACCATGACGCCGGGATGGGCGCTGTGGCAGGGAATGCACGAGGTCCGGCCGGGCACCACGGTCACGGTCGATCGGAGCGGGATCCGCACCCGCACCTACTGGACGTTGCCGGCCGCCGAGCACACCGACGACCAGGAGACCACGGTCGCGCGGGTCCGCGAGCTGATGACCGACATCGTGCACCGGCAGCTGGTGGCCGACGTGCCCCGGTGCGTGCTGCTCTCCGGTGGCCTCGACTCCAGTGCCGTGACCGGCCTCGCCGCCGCGCACCTCACCGAGCGGCTGCGCACGTTCTCCGTCGACTTCGTCGGCCGGGAGGAGACCTTCGAGGCCGACGAGAACTGGGACTCGCCGGACGCGCCGTACATTCGCGACGTGGCTGGCCTCGTCGGCTCCCGGCACCGGTTCGTCACGCTCAACCCGGGCGACCTGGCGGACCCGCTGCTGCGCCGGGCGGTGATCACCGCGAGGGACATGCCGGTCGGCTTCGGCGAGACGGACATCTCGCTGTACCTGCTGTTCAAGGAGATCAAGGCGGAGTCGACGGTCGCCCTGTCCGGAGAGGCGGCGGACGAGGTGTTCGGCGGGTACCGGTGGTTCCACGACCCGGCGGCCGTCCACGCACATACGTTCCCGTGGCTCGCCTACCGCAGCCCGATGAGCGGCGACCGGGCTGCGCCGCTGCAACCAGACCTGCGCCGAACCCTCGACCTGGACACCTATGTGGCCGACGAGTACGCGACCGCGGTCGCCGGCGTCGAGCACCTGACCGGCGAGAGCGCCGTCGACCGGCGCATGCGCGTCATCGGCCACCTGCACCTGACCCGTTTCGTCCGGATGCTGCTCGACCGCAAGGACCGGATGTCGATGGCCGTCGGGCTCGAGGTGCGGGTGCCGTTCTGCGACCACCGGCTGGTGGAGTACGTCTACAACACGCCGTGGTGGCTGAAGACGTTCGACGGCAAGGAGAAGAGCCTCCTACGGTCGGCGACCGCGCACGTGCTGCCGGACTCGGTGCTCGGCCGGCGCAAGAGCCCGTATCCGTCCACACAGGACCCGGGTTATGCCGTGGCGCTACAGCAGCAGGCGAAGGAGGTGCTGGCCGACCAGACCCATCCGGTCCACGCGGTGCTCGACCAGGACTGGTTGACCGCCATCGTGGACGCCGACGTCAGCAGACCGAGCGAGGCCCGGCGCGGCATCGACCGGGTGCTCGACCTGTACCACTGGTTCGATCTCTACCGGCCGGAGATCAGGTCGTGGTGATCTCCACCTTGTTGGCGTAGAAGGCGACGTGGCCCTCGATCTCGGCGACGGCCGGGTACGGCTCGCGGTAGGTCCAGATCACGTCGGTCAGCTCGCCGTCCGGAGTGGTGAGGCTGTAGTACGACGCGTCGCCCTTGAACGGGCAGTACGTGCCGGTGTCCGTCGCGGTCAGGAGTGACTGGTCGACGTCGGCCAGCGGAACGTACTGCACGGCCGGGTAGTTCGACTCCTGAAGGACCAACGCGGCGGTGGTGTCGGCCACCACCTGCTCGCCGACCCGGACGACGACGCGCGCCGGGTTCTTCTCCACGGTGATCGGGTGGTCGGGGCCGGGTGTCAACATCTCACGAGCCATCGGTACGTATCTCTTTCATCCGAATCGGGGGTGACCTTCTGGTCAAGTCGCGTCCGGCCGGAAATGTTCCCTGGAGAGATAGGCGGCCGGCCCGCGATCCGAGGGCTGTCGGCGGGCCGGCCTGGAGGTGCAGTTCGCCCCTGCTGCGAACTCACCGACACCGGACTTCCCCGGAGCGGCGGACGCCAAACCACACACCTGGCGAGCACGAGGAAAGCCCTTGCCTGTGTGACCCCCGCCACGATAGCGTGACGGTGCCGCGTTTAATCGTTTCAAGCCATGGCCTTGGAGGTCGGCTGATGCGTCGTCAGCGGGGATCGCGCGTGATGTTGGCAGTCGCCGTGCTGGTCACGACGCTCATCCAGGGGTCGACGGAGGTGGCGGCCGACCGGGGCAACCGGCCGCCGGACGCGCCGACCCGGCTGACGGTCGACGGCCGCGTCGATCCGCTGGCCGTCGACGGTGTCCCGCTGTTCGGGTGGCTACCGAGGGACCGCGACGGCAACGAGCTGCAGACCGCCTACCAGATTCTCGTAACCCCGGCGGGGCAACGGAAGCCGGTGTGGGACAGCGGCCGGGTCGCCGCACCCGACCAGTCCTGGGTCGCCTACGCCGGGCCCGCGCTGCCCGCCGGCACCACCTACCAGTGGACGGTGCGCACCTGGGACCGGCGCGGCGCCGCCTCGCGGTACGCGAAGCCGGCGTCGTTCGACACCGGGCTGGGCGCCGGCGACTGGTCCGGGGCCGCCTGGATCCGCCGCGACACCACCGGCAGTGACACCACAGGAAATGACGCGGCCGACGAGTGGACCCTGGCGCGCCGCACCATGCGGGTCGGCGCCAGCCCGATCGTGCGGGCCCGCGCCTACGTCGCCGCCATGGGTGACTGGGAGCTGCACGTCAACGGCCGCGTGCTCAACCGCGGCTCCTCCTACGGCTACCCGGGCGAGGGGTACTACGACGTCTCCGCGCTGACCGGGCTGTCGCCGGGCCGCACCATGGCGATCGGCATCCGTTACCACTACTGGACGTGCCGGTGCCAGGGCCGGGCGAACGGCCCGTTGCCGCCCGAAGGTCCATCCGGCCTGCTGGTGAAGGTCGTGGTGGAGCACGCCGACGGCACGCGCGACACCCTCGTCTCGGACGGGTCCTGGCTGGTCACCAGGGACACGGCGCGCGACGTCAGCACGTTGACCTACCGCAACTCCGACGCGGGTGACCGGGTCGAGCGCTACGACGCACGGCAGGAGATCGCCGGCTGGGACACGCCGGGCCATGACAGCGATGGCTGGACCCCGGCGTCGGTGATCGGTCCCCATCCCC
This sequence comes from uncultured Actinomycetota bacterium, assembly GCA_963826035.1. GTDB lineage: Bacteria > Actinomycetota > Actinomycetes > Mycobacteriales > Pseudonocardiaceae > Actinophytocola. The sequence goes on from CAWGVZ010000001.1 coordinate 248,529, forward strand.
GGCCGAATCCCGCCAGCTGCGCCGATTCCGCGCCGTGCGTATTCACCCGGCTGGCCGCCCAGCAGGCGCACCTCGACCGCTGGACCGCCCGCCCGGTCTCCGTCCGGCGACTGCCCGACGGGACGGTGTTCGCCGACATGGGCCAGGTGATCTCGGCCGTACCGAGAGTCCAGTTCCGGCACGGCACCACGGGCCGCCCGATCACCATGACCACCAGCTACCGGCGCAACAACACCACGCTCGCCGCGCCGGCCGCCGCGGGCGCCAGTGTCGTGTCCCTGGTCGCGGCCACCAATGTGCACGTCGGCGACGAGATCGTCATCGACGCACCGGCCAACGGGTACGGCCCCGGCGCCCCGGAGACGCGCACGGTGACCTCGGTCGATCCACAAGAGGTGGGCCTCGATGCGCCGCTCACCGGGAACCACGCCGGGGGAGCGTGGGTGGAGAACTCCCGCGCCGGCACCTCCGGCCTGGACACGCAGGGCAGCGACATGCGTTTCCACTACACCCAGAAGGCCGGGCCGCAGGTGGCCGAGCCGTTCACGTACTGGGGCTGGCGCTACCTCGAGATCAGCGACCCCGGCGAGAACCTGTCGGCCGGCCAGATCACGGCAGTGGTGCAGGCGACCGACGTCCCGCGCGGGGAGAGTGCCGAGTTCGACAGCGACAAGCCCACCCTCGACGCCGTGTTCCAGCTCATGCTGCATTCCGCGCTGCAGTCGGCGCAGAACGTCTTCCTCGACACACCGACCCGGGAGAAGGGCCAGTTCCTGGGCGACACGGTCGATCTGTCGTTCGCGACCATGGAAGCGTTGGGGGAGCGCAACCTCACCCGCCAGGCGATCGTCGAGTTCATGCACTCGCAGGCCCGCTACTGGCCGAACGGCGGGCTCAACGCCGTCTATCCCAACGGTGATGGGCGCCGCGACATCCCCGACTACACGGAGCTGTTCCCCGAGTGGGTGATGCGCTACCACCAGCTCACGGGTGACCGATCCCTTGTCGCGCAGGCATTGCCGACCATGCGGCGGGTGGCCGACTACATCCTGGCCGCCGTGGACGAGACCGGCCTGGTGCACCAGCTGCCCGGCGGCAGCGGACCGTACGCCAACGGCATCATCGACTGGCCGCTGCCCATGCGTTACGACACGGTGGTGTCCGACAACGGTTCCCGGACGGTGGTGAACGCGCTCGCCGTCGGTGCGCTGCGCGCGGTGGCCGACGCCGCGACCGTCGTGGGCGACACCTCCGCCGGCGACTACCGGCAACGCGCCGACGCGCTCAGCGCCGCCATGAACGCCCAGTTGCGGGACGCCGGAACCGGGCGCTACTCCGACGGCCTGGCGCTGTCCACCGGTCAGCCGATCCCCAACTTTTCCCAGCACGCGCAGAGCTTCCCGGTGGCCTACGGTGTCGCGCCGCCATCGGCGTACCCGGCGCTGGGCGCCTACCTGAGCGAGCTCGGCATGCGCCAGGGACCCATGACGTTGCGTCAACTCCTTGCCGCGCTGGCGAAGACGGGCCGGACGGACACGATCCTGCGGCTGCTCACCGATCCGGCGAACGACGGTCCGGCGCAGGTTCTCGCCGAGGGCGGCACGTTCCTCTGGGAGCAGTGGACCCCCGGCTGCCCGGTCCCCGACTGCGGCGGCGCCCAGGTGAACCAGACCAGCAGCGAGAGCTTCTCCCACGGGTGGGGTGCGGCCGGCGTCAGCGGCATCCTGCAGGGGCTGCTCGGCCTCGACGTCACCAGCCCCGGTGCCGCCACCGTCCGGATCGCACCGCCGGTCGACGGCCTGCGCCACGCCAGCGGTACCGAGTGGACCGAGCGCGGTCCGGTCGGCGTCGACTGGAAGCGCACGGAACGCGGTTTCACGCTGGTGGTGACCGTGCCGGTGAACGTCACGGCGACCGTCGTCCTGCCGGCGTCCTCGGCCGGCTACCGGGCCTGGGGTGACGGGGCGCCACGTCCGATGGACGGCGTCACGTTCACCGTCGGATCGGGTCGCACCCACTTCCAGGAGCGCTGATGTCCGGCCCGTTCTTCGACGTCACCAGGTACGGGGCGAAGGGGGACGGCCGGACCATCGACTCCCCGGCCATCAACCGCGCGGTCGACGCCGCGGCGAAGGCGGGCGGCACGGTCTTCTTTCCCGCCGGGACCTATGCGAGCTACTCGGTGCGGCTGCGGAGCAACGTCACCCTGCACCTGGATCGCGGCGCGACACTGCTCGCTGCCGCGCCTCGCGACGGGGTGGGTTTCGACCCTCCCGGGGACGGGGCGGGAAACCCGTACCAGGACTTCGGGCACAGCCACTGGCGAGCCAGCCTGATCTGGGGTGAGGGGCTGGAGAACATCGGCATCGGCGGGCCGGGCCGCATCGACGGCGCCGCGCTGGTGCGCAACATGACGCCCGACAGTCCGCCGGGCACGGGCGACAAGGCGATCGCGCTCAAGCTGTGCCGCAACGTGGTCATCCGGGACCTCACGATCGTCCGCGGCGGCCACCTGTCGATTCTCCCCACGGGCGTGGACAACCTGACCATCCACAACCTCCGGATCGACACCATCCGCGACGGCATCAACATCGACTGCTGCCGCAACGTGCGGATCTCCGACTGCACGGTCAACACCCACGGCGACGACGCGATCGTGCTCAAGAGTTCCTACGCGCTCGGGTTCGCGCGGGCCACCGAGAACGTCACGATCGCCGACACCATGGTGAGCGGGTACGACGTCGGCACCCTCATCGACGGCACCTACGGGCGCGAGCACCCGGCGGCCGCCGACCGGGACGGCCCGACCGGCCGGATCAAGTTCGGGACCGAGTCGAACGGCGGGTTCCGGAACATCGCGATCTCCAACGTGATCTTCGAGCGGTGCCGGGGGCTGGCCCTGGAGACGGTCGACGGCGGCCTGCTCGAGGACGTCACCATCAGCAACGTCACCATGCGGGACGTGTCGAACACGCCGTTCTTCCTCCGGCTCGGCGCGCGGATGCGGGGACCGGCCGGCCGGGAGATCGGCAAACTTCGGCGGATCAGCATCAGCGACGTGACCGTGTACAACGCGGACCCGCGCTACCCGTCGATGATCGTCGGCCTGCCCGGCCACGATGTCGAGGACGTGCGGATCAGCAACGTGCGGGTGCACATGCGGGGTGGTCTGTCCATGACGGAGGCCGCGTCGCAGCCGGCCGACCTGATCAACACGTTCTTCGCCGAGCCGGGTGCCCGTGAGCCCTTCGCGGTTCCCGACCGGCCGCAGGCCTATCCGGAGCCGTCTATGTTCGGGATCCTGCCGGCGTGGGCGTTCTACATCCGCCATGCCACGGGTGTTCAACTGGACAATGTGGACGTTCGCTTCGAGCAGCCGGACACCCGCCCGGCCGTGGTGTTGGACGACGTGCGCGACGCCGAGTTCCACCATGTCCGCCTGGCGAAGGCGGAGGGGGCGCCGATGTTCGTGCTGCGCGACGTGACCGACTTCGCGCTGCACCAGGGCCGCCCGGTGGCGGAGGTGCGCATTCCCGGCCACGTGGCGCACCAGGAGATCTGAGCGCCGGCCCCGCATGATGACCACTTCCGTCGCGCATGATGACCGTTCCGGTCGCCGATGACGGGCCCATGATGACCACTCGGGTCGCCCGAGTCGGCCACTCTGTCCGGCCGAGCCTGGCTCGAGGTGCGCCGATGGTCATCATGCGGGACCGCAGTGGTCATCATGGCTGTTTTGGCGGGTGATCTCCAGCTCGAACTGGGCGCCGATGCGGTTCCAGAGGTCCATTGACTCGCGGATTGCGGCGGGGTCGCCGGTGAGTCGGCCCCTGGCCCGCGCCACGCAGGCGGCGGCCCAGTCGTTTTCCGTGGCCGTGCGATCGGCTTGTTCGAGCCGCTTCTCGGCGTCGGGTAGGCCGGCGAGCACCGCCAGCTCCGCGCCGGCGGCGTTCGCGTAGGCCCGGTACCAGGGTTGGGCGAAGTCCTGGAACGCGTTGTGCACCAGCGTGGCGGCATTGACCGTGTCGCCGGCTTGTACGGCCAGCCGGGCGTCGACGAAGGCCGTGCTCGCCGTGGTGGCCGAGCGCCCGGCGAACTCGACGGTCCGCTTTCGCCAGTGGCCGCCGTCGCCGCCGTCGCGCAGGCCGGCCGCCAGCACCAGCATCTCCACCGACGGCGAAAGCCAGGCCAGCAGCGGAGAACCCGCGGCGCGCCACTCGGCGAACGCCGTCTCGCCGAGCTCGATGGCCTCGTCGAACCGGCCGGACAGCGTGAGCGGCGCCAGGAACTTGAGGCGGGACACGAACGGGTAGTCACCGTTCACCGGGTCCTGCTCGGCGGCGCGGGCGGCGATCGCGAGCGCCCCCGGCAGGTCGCCGACCGCCAGCGCGCACATCGAGACCGAGTGGAACAGGTCGAACATCTCGATGCCGTCAGCCGGCCGGTGCCTCGTGAGCGCGGGCAGCAGGTCCAGCCGTTCGCGCGCGATCCGGTACGCCTCCCGCAGCCGGCCCCGGCGCGCGGCGGCCAGCTTGGCGCAGTCCAGGGCACCCTGAATCAAGGTGGGGTCGCCGGCCTCGTACGCGGCCTTGACGGCGGCGTCCGCCAGGTCCCCGGCCTGCCAGGCTCGCGCGGCGGCCAGGACGGCGGTCAGCTCGTGGTCGGAATCGTCGGATGCGGCACGCCGCAGCAGTTCCGCGCGGCGTGCCGCCGGTACCGGATGGCGGAAGTCCCCGGTGAACCGGTTCGCGAGGATCACGGCCAACGCCAGCATGACCGTCCGGTCGCGCTCGTCACCCGCGCGGCCGGCGCCGGCGAGCAGCAGGTCGAAGGCGTCGTCGCCGTCCGCCAGGGACTGTGCCGCCTCCGAGGCGCTGCGCAGGTCCCGGACCGCGGCCCCGGGTGCCGTGGCCCGCTCGGCCGCGGCGCGGTAGTGCGCGCGCGACTCGACGAACGAGCCGCGCGCGAACGTGAGGTGGGCGAGCGCGCGGCCCAGCCGGTGCGCCACGGGATCCGGCGCCGGTTCGGTCCTGGCGAACGCGGCCCGCAGATCGTCGACCACCTCGTCGTAGCGCGCCGGCCGGTCGTCCTGGTCGAGCCGGTCCTCCAGTTCCACGGCCACCCGGCTCGCCCACTCCAGATGTGCGCGCAGCACCTCGTCGCGATCCTCGCCCGCGTCGAAGCACTCGAGGGCGAACGCCCGGACCGTTTCGAGCAGCCGCCAGCGGCTTCCCGCGCCAGCCCCGAGTTGCCGGGTCACCAGGCTCTTCTCCACGAGCCGGCCGAGCAGATGCGCGACCGTGCTCGGCCGCTCCCGCGGTGAGACGGCCACCGCGGCCTCGAGGTCGAAGCCGGCGGCGAACACCGACAGCCGCCGAAACAGCGCGCGTTCTGCCGGCTCGAGCAGGTCATAGCTCCACCCGAGTACGTCACGCAGCGAGTGGTGCCGTGCTTCGCCGCCACGTGCCCCCACGACCGCCCGCAGCCGGTCCTCGAGCGCGGTGAGCAACCCGTCGACCCCGATGGCGGCGGCCCGCGCGGCCGCGAGCTCGATGGCCAGCGGCAGCCCGTCCAGCCGCGCGCACGCGGCCGTGACCAGCGCCGGCGCCGCCGTGAACTCGCGGTCGACGCCGCGGGCGCGGTCGAGGAACAGAGCCTCGGCGGCCGAGCCGAGCGGCAGCGGTGGCACGGCCAGCGCCTCCTCGCCCGTGACGCCGAGCCGCTCCCGGCTGGTCGTGAGGACGCGCAGCTGCCGGCCGGCACGCAGCAGGGCCTCCACGAGCCCGCCGACCTCGTCGAGCACGTGCTCGCAGTTGTCCAGCACCAACAGCATCACCCGCCCGCGGACCCGGTCGGCGACGCTGTCGAGCAACGGCCGAGGCGGGCGTTCGGTGACGCCGAGCGTGCTCGCCGCGGCCGCCACGACCTGCCCGGCCGGTACCGGCACGAGGTCGAGGTACACCACACCGGCGGGAAACTCCGCGGCCACCGCTCCCGCCGCGGTGACGGCGAGCCGAGTCTTGCCCACCCCGCCGGGCCCGGTGAGGGTCACCAACCGGTTGGCGGACAGCGCGGCCCGCGTGGCCTCGAGCTCCCCGGCACGGCCGACGAAGCTGTTCCGGGCCTCCGGCGGTGTCGCGTCGGCCGGCCGCTCGGCCGCCTGACCGGCCAGCGCGGCGAGCTCGCGGCGGTCGCGCGTGCCGCACTTGCGGAGCAGCGCCGACACGTGACTCTCGACCGTACGGACCGAGATGTGCAGCCGGTTCGCGATCTGCGCGTTGGTCCGGTGCTCGCCGACGGCCGCGAGCACCTCGGCCTCCCGGGCGGAGATGTCGTCCCACGGCAGCGTGCCCACGCGCACATGATTCCGTACCCGGTCCGTGGTGAGCACGGATGTCCCAGCGCACGGACCGGACGAGTCTCAGCAACAACCACTTAGGAGGAACCAATGCGACGCATCATCAACTCGACGTACATCTCCCTCGACGGCGTGATCGAGAACCCCCATCTCTGGCCGTCGGGCGGGTCGGACGGCGGTGCCGGCGAGACCATCCAGGTCGATCTCCTGCGGTCGTGCGACGCCCTGCTCATGGGCCGGCACACCTACGACGGCTTCGCACCGGCGTGGCCGACCCGGTCCGGCGACCCGTTCAGCGACCAGATCAACGCCATGGACAAGTACGTCGTCTCGACCACGCTGAAGGATCCGGAGTGGACGAACACGACGGTCATCGACGACGACCCGGTGGTGGCCGTCGAGGCGCTCAAGGCGCGGCCGGGGAAGAACATCGTGCAGTACGGCTTCGGCCGGCTCACCCACACGCTGCTCGACCACGGCCTGCTGGACGAGGTCCGGCTGTGGGTGCACCCGCTGCTCGTCCGCGGCGGCGGCCCGCAGGACCTGCTGTACCGGGACGGCACGCTGACGCAGCTCGAACTCGACACGGTGACCAAGCTCGACTCCGGCATCGTCATCCTCGGCTACCAGGTGCGGTGATGGACTACCGACAGTTCGTCAGAAGACTGGCCCTGCCGTCCGGCTTCGTGATGCCGACCGAACTGACCCATGAGGACCTGGTGGCCCACGCGATCACCCGCGCCGACCTGGCCGACGACGTCGCGGGCATCAACGCCGGCCTCGAGCTGATCCGGCGTACCCGGGGCGGCAGCTGGCCGACGTCGGAGGTCACCGAGGAGTTCAACTTCGTGGACCTCGTCTGGCACGAGTGCGAGTTCCGGGACGGCGGCTCGTACACCTACGTGCTGCGCGACGCGGCCGGCGGCTATCTCGGGTGCTGCTACCTGTATCCCATGGGCGGTCGCACGAAGCTCACCGAGGAGCTGCTCGACCACGACGTGGACGTCAGCTGGTGGGTCACGCCGAGCGGCTACGAGCGCGGGTACTACGACAAGGCCTACGCGGCGCTGCGGCACTGGGTGGACGACCTCCCGTTCCGGAAGCCTTACTTCTCCAACCGGGAACTCCCCGGCTAGGGTCGGTCCAATGACCGATCTCGCCGCCTTTGCCGAACTGGTGCCCCTCGATCACGGCTTGTGCGTGGTCAGCACGGTGCGCCGTGACGGCAGCATCCAGTCGTCCGTGGTCAACGCCGGGGTACTGGAACACCCGCTCGGGGGAGGGCCGGTCGTCGGGCTCGTCGCCACCGGCGGCTCCCGCAAGCTGGACCACCTGCGTGCCGATCGTCGCACCACGATCGTCGCCCGCGCAGGCTGGCGGTGGGCGACGGTCGAGGGAGGCGCCGAGATCCTCGGCCCGGACGACCCGCACCCCGACCTCGACGGCGAGGCACTGCGCCTGTTGCTACGGCACATCTTCACCGCGGCCGGTGGCACGCACGAGGACTTCGACACCTACGACCGGACCATGGCCGAGGAGCGACGGGCTGCCGTTCTCATTACGCCACACCGCGTCTACACCAACCCGTAGACCGTCAGCGGCGGGTGACGGTGAACATGTAGCAGCCGTAGGAAACGTTGCGGCTGTGCACCCGCTCCACCTCGGGATCGCCGAGGAACTTGGCGATCAGCGAATCGGGGTCGGTCCCGTCGTGCGTCGTGGCGCCGTGGATCCAGCCGCGCCGGTCGTAGGCGCGCAGCACCTGTCGCCGGCCGAGCCAGCCCGCCGGGTAGGTGGTGGTCGATTCGGGCCCGCCGCAGGGCTCGGCATGCGCGAACACCGCGCCCACCTCCCGATACGGGCTGGCCGGCAGCGGCGGCTCGTAGTTGAACAGGATCAGCGCCTCACCCGCGGTCGCGTCGCGCAGGCAGCAGCGCAGCGGCTCGCCGCGGCCGGTCGCGGTCACCCTCGCGATCGACGGACCGGGAGGGGCGTCGCGTGCCTCGGCGAGCACGTCGGCCGGGAGGGCGTGGATCAGGTAGTCGGTCATGACAAAAGCCTGTCAGCGGGACCTGTCGCGGGGCTGGCGGAATTCCGACGCGGCGCCAGTCAGCCGATCGGTGTGGGCCAGCCAGCCGTTCGGCTGGGTGGCGGCGGGTGTCCTGCCGGCTAAATTGTGTGCGGGGTGAGCACCGGGGAGGACGACGCCGATGAGTGATCCAGCGGCACGGTGGCCCGCGCCGCTGATCGTCGGGCCCTACGTGTTGCTGGCGCTCCTGGCCAGGATCACGGTCGCCGTCAAGAACTCGGGCCTGCTGGTCGACCTCGTCCTGTGCGGGGTGCTGGCCGCGTGGATGCTGGTCGTCTTCACGCTCCGCCCCGCCTGGCGCGAGCGCGCGCCGGTGATGGCCGTGTTCTTCACCGTGCTGATCCTGATCATCGCGATCCTGGTGATCAGGAACCCGTGGTTCGGGTTCTTCACGCCCGTCGCGTACCTCTACGCCTTCAGGCTCCTGCGCTGGCCGTGGCAACCGGTCGGCGTGGCCGCGGCGGCGGTGGTGGCCGGCACGGCGCAGGCCTACGGCGTGGACAAGACCACTCTCGTCGGCGTGGGCGTCTACGTCGCCGTCCTGGCCGCGAACGTGGGCCCCATGTGCGGCTACGCGTGGTTCCTCCGGCGCGCCGCCCAGCAGGACGAGGAGCGGATCCGGGCGCTCGAGGAGGCGCGCGAGGCGAACCGCAGGCTGGCGGCGTCGCTGGCGGAGAACGCGGGCCTGCACGAGCAGTTGCTGGCGCAGGCACGGGAAGCCGGCGTGCGGGACGAGCGGCAGCGGATGGCGGGGGAGATCCACGACACCCTGGCGCAGGGCCTCACCGGCATCATCACCCAGCTGCGCGCGGCCGAGCATTGCGGCGACGACCCGGCGGAATGGCGCCGCCACCACGACGCCGCGACCAGGCTGGCCGGCGAGAGCCTGTCCGAGGCACGGCGATCGGTGGACGCGCTGCGTCCCGAGCCGCTGCGGACGGCGCGACTGAGCGAGGCCCTGGCCACCGTGGCCAGTCGCTGGTCGGCACTGCACGAGGTCCAGGTCCAGGTCACCACGACCGGCACGGTGCTGCCGATGCGACCGGAGGCCGAGGTCGCCCTGCTCAGAACCGCGCAGGAGGCGCTGACGAACGTGGCCAAGCACGCGCGGGCCACCCGGGTCGGGCTGACGCTGTCCTACCTGGACCACGAGGTGGCGCTGGACGTACGCGACGACGGCGGTGGCTTCGATCCCTCCTGGCTCGGCGCACAGGAGGGCTTCGGGCTGGTGGCCATGCGTCGGCGGATCGAGGGCCTGTCGGGCACGTTGCAGGTCGAGTCGGAGCCCGGCGCCGGCACGGGAATCTCGGCGCGGGTGCCCGCACCGTGATCAGGCTCCTGATAGTCGACGATCATCCGGTGGTCCGGGACGGCCTGGCCAGCATGTTGGCCCGCGAGCCCGAGTTCGAGGTGGTCGGCTCGGCCGCAGACGGGGCCGAGGCCGTCCGCCTGGCCGTCACCCTGCGGCCGGATGTGATCCTCATGGACCTGCGGATGCCCGGCGTGGACGGGGTGAGCGCCATCCGGGAGCTGGCCGGGTTCGAGACCGGCGCGCGGGTGCTGGTGCTCACCACCTACGACACCGACAGCCACGTGCTGCCCGCCATCGAGGCCGGCGCCACCGGCTACCTGCTCAAGGACGCGCCCCGGGACGAGCTGCTGCGCGCGGTCCGGGCGACGGCGCGGGGCGAGGCGGTCCTCGCGCCGTCGGCGGCGGCCCTGCTGATGAACCGGGTACGCCGCCCCGCCCCGGCGCCGCTCAGCCCGCGCGAGGTCGAGGTGCTCGAGCTGGTCGCCGCCGGGGCCACGAACCGGGAGGCGGCGGCCAAACTGTTCCTCACGGAGGCCACCATCAAGTCCCACCTGCTGAACATCTACGCCAAGTTCGGGGTGAACGACCGCGCGGCCGCCGTCACCGAGGCGTTCAACCGAGGACTGCTGATCCCGCGAAAGCCGTGACCTCAGCGGGACTGCAGCGCGTCCAGCGCGACCGCCTGGGCGAGCACCAACCGGCGGTCCAGCGCCGGGTCGTCGATCTTGACGATGTAGTGGTCGCGGAAGCGGGTCTTCTTCTCCACCAGCCCGACCGGGGCGGTGTCGCGGACCCAGTCGAAGTGGTACTTCCACGGGAACGGCAGATCGCCGACCCACGGGATGAAGTCCCACATGCGGCGGAACAGGGCCATGGCCATGCTGCGCTCGCTGATCGTGACCGTGCCCTGGCCCGGCTGGTCGAGCTGCCAGGTCGACCGGAACAGGGACTTGCCGAACTTCTTGCCGAAGACACCGATCGTCTGCCCGTCGGCCGTGGTCACGTCGTAGGCGCTGGCCAGGTCGATCACCTTGCGGGCCTTGAACGACGCCAGCACGAGCTGCTTGCTCTCGTCGGTGAAGAGGGTGACCTGTTCCTTGAAGGTCATCCGCTTCTGTTCCACGAAGGCGACCAAGTCGCCCGGCTCACCCTGTCCGTTGTCGGCGAAGACTTCGTAGCGGTTGACCATCATGGTCATCTTCTGGTGCACGTGGAACTGGTTCTGCTCCGGGTGTAAGGCCATCCGCGCATTATGGTCAGCGCTCGCCGGCCTCTCGCGGGGCGGGGGGCAGCCACGCCGCCTCGGGCGGGAGCGCCGTCCGCTGTGTACTCGGATGGCTGATGGCCGCCAGGAAGGCCGCCGCGGCGGGCGACAGCGGGCGGTGCGGTACGCGGACGACGGCGATTCGGCGTTCCACGCGAGGTGCGCCCAGTGGCCGGTACTCCAGGCCCGCGAAGCTCGTGAGGGGCAGGACCAGGCCGGGCACCGCCGAGACGCCGAGACCCGCCGCCACCAGACCCGCCACCGCGCTGATGTTGCGGGCCTCGATGGCGTTGCGCGGCCGGCCGCCGGCTTCCGCGAAGGCCCGGTCCAGGTGCTGGCGGATGCTGGTCGTGCGGTCGAAGGCGATGAACGCCTCCGGCACCAGGTCGGACCAGGACACCTCGGCGCACGCCGCGAACGCGTGGCCCGGTGGGAACACGCAGCAGAACCGGTCGGTGGCCACCGGGGTCACCGCCAGGTCGTCGATCGGCTCGGTGGTCGCCGAGATCACCGTGACCGCGAAGTCGACGACCCCGGTCCGCACCCGCGCCAACACCTCCGCCGCCAATGCGTCCTCTATGGACAGCTCCACGTCCGGGTGGTCCCGCTGGTAGGACGACACGACCGCGGGGAGCAGGATCGCGGCCAGGGACGGCAGGGTGGCCACGCGGACACGGCCGCGCCGGCCGTCCAGGAAACCCGCGAAGTGCCGCAGGTTCGCGTCGAACACGGCCAACGTGGCGCGCGCGATCGCCACGAACTCGCTCCCCTCGGCGGTCGGCGACAGGCGCCGGGTGGTGCGGTCGAACAGTGCCACCCCCAGTCGTCGCTCGACCTCCAGCACCGTCCTGGACAGCGACGACTGTGCCTGCAGCAGCGCCGCCGCGGCGGCCGTGAAGCTGCCCGCGTCGTGCACGGTGACCACGATGCGAAGCTGCTGGACAGTCAGATCCATGCGCACAGCGCATCAATCTATCGAATACTGATGCTTGCCCGCGATAGCCGATTGCCCGGAAGGTGAGTGCACTCGAAGGAGGTCAAGGATGCTCGCCGCGAGTGGCTTCATCACGATTGCCCTGTTCCTGGTGGCCGTGCTCTCCCGCCGGGTCTCCGTCCTCATCGCACTCACCGCCCTGCCGATCCTGGTCGCGCTGGTCGCCGGGTTCGGTGGTGAGCTGGGCACGTTGATCGGCGACGGGCTGGTCAAGGTCGCGCCGGTCGCCATCATGATCACGTTCGCGGTGCTCTATTTCAGCCTGATGGTCGACGCCGGGCTGTTCGATCCCGCGGTCACACGGGTGCTGCGCTGGGCCAAGGGCGACCCGCTCAAGATCACCGTCGGCACGGCCGTGCTGACACTGCTGGTCGCGCTGGACGGGGACGGCGCGTCGACGTTCCTGATCACCGTGTCGGCCCTGCTGCCGATCTACAAACGGCTCGGCATGCGCAGGCTGGTGCTCGCGGGCGTGGTCTGCCTCGGCGCGGGCGTCATGAACATGGTGCCCTGGGGCGGCCCGACGGCGCGGGCGATGGCCGCGCTGAAGCTCGACAGCTCCGACGTGTTCGTGCCCGCCATCCCCGCCATGGTCGCCGGGATCGTGTGGGTACTCGTCGCGTCGTTCCTCATCGGACGATCGGAGCGCAAGCGGCTTGGCGTGATCGAGCTCGACGACCTCGTGCCGGACCCGGAGCCACGCACCCGCCCCGAGACGATCCGCTTCTGGTTCAACGTGGTCCTCACGCTCTCGCTCGTGGGCGTGCTGCTGGCCCAGCTGATGGCGCTCGAGGTCGTGTTCGTGATCGCGTTCGTGATCGCGGTGATCGTCAACCGACCGAGTTGGACGCAGCAGCAGGACCTGTTCGCCAAGCACGGCAACAATGTCGTACTCGTCACCACCATGATCTTCGCGGCGGGCGTGTTCACCGGCATCCTCGGTGGCACCGGCATGATCGAGGCGATGGCCCGCAGCCTGGTCGACGTCATCCCGGACGGCGCGGGCGGCGTCCTGCCGGTCGCGGTGGCGATCACGAGCATGCCCCTGTCCCTCGTGTTCACCCCGGACGCCTACTACTTCGGCGTGCTCCCGGTGCTCGCCGAGACCTCCACCGCGTTCGGCGGCAGCGCGGCCGAGATCGGCACGGCGGCGATCCTCGGGCAGATGACCACGGGCTTCCCGCTGAGCCCCCTGACCGCGTCCACCTTCATTCTCATCGGTATGTGCGGCGTCGAGCTCGGCGCGCACCAGCGGTTCATCTTCAAGTGGGCGTTCGGCACGACCATCGTCATGACGGTCGTCGCACTGCTGACCGGCGCCATCTCGTTCTAGGGGGAACATTTGCACACCACCAGGATCGGCAGCGGGGCCGGTTTCTCCGGTGACCGGATCGAGCCGGCCGAGGACCTGCTGTGCCGCGGCGACCTCGACGATCTCGTCCTCGAATGCCTGGGCGAGCGCACGGTCGCGCTCGCCCAGCGACGGAGGCTCGCCGACCCCGACGCCGGCTACGAACGGCGGCTGCCCGCCCGGTTCGAGCGTCTTCTGCCCCTCGCCGGTGAACACGGTGTCCGCGTGATCACCAACATGGGTGCCGCCAACCCCCTCGCCGCCGGCCGGCTCACCCGGTCGATCCTCGACCGGGCCGGATCGCGTGCCACGGTCGCCGTCGTCGCCGGCGACGACGTCCTCGCCGACCTCGACCTGGACGCCCCGGCCTGGGAGACCGGCCGCCCACTGCGGGAGCTTGGCGAGATCATCTCGGCCAACGCCTACCTCGGCGCGGACGCGATCATGCCCGCGCTCGCCGCGGACGTGGTGATCGCCGGCCGGGTGGCCGATCCGTCGCTGTTCCTCGCGCCCCTGGCACACCGGCTCGGCTGGGACCTCGACGACGTGCCGGCCGCGGCCGCGGGCACGCTCGTGGGCCACCTGCTGGAGTGCGCGGGCCAGCTCACGGGCGGCTACTTCGCCGATCCCGGCCACCAGGAGGTGCCGAACCTCGCCGAGCTGGGCTTCCCGTTCGCCGATGTCGCTCGGGACGGGACGGCGCTGCTGGGCAAGTTGCCCGGTACCGGCGGTGTGCTGTCCCGCGCGACCGTGCGGGAGCAACTGTTGTACGAGATCACCGATCCCGCCGCGTACCGAACCCCGGACGTCCTGCTCGACGTGCGTGGCGTCCGCGTGGTCGAGCACGGGGGTGGGGTGCGGGTGAGCGGTTCGCGCGGGGCGCCGCGGCCCGACCGGCTCAAGGTGAGTGTCGGCTACCGCGCCGGGTCGAAGGTCGAGGCCGAGATCTCCTATGCCGGACCGAACGCGGCGGGCCGGGCCGGACTCGCCCGCGAGGTCGTCACCACTCGGCTCGCCGGCGTGCCACTGCGTGCCGAGGTACTCGGCGGCCAGACCGACTGCCGGCTCCGGGTGGCCGCCATCAGCCACGACCCCGCGCTGCTCGACCGGGTCGGTGACGAGGTGGAGTCGTTGTACACCAACGGTCCCGCCGGTGGCGGCGGCGTCCGGGTGCACGTCACCGAGGTGGTCGGCATCGCGTCGACCTTCATCCCGCGGGAGCGCGTGCGCCCCGCCGTCACCCTGTTGGAGGCCGCCGATGCCGCTGCTTCATGAACTGGCCCACTGCCGGGCCGGTGACAAGGGCAACGTCGCCACGCTGTCCCTGTTCCCGTACGACGACGCGCTGTTCCCCGTACTGGCGCGGGAGGTGACGGCCGACCGGGTGCGGGCCCACCTCGCGGAGTTCGTGGCAGGTGACGTGGTTCGCCACGAGCTGCCCGCGTTGCAGGCACTGCACTTCGTGTGCCACCAGGTCGTCGACGGCGGGGTGACCACGTCGCTCGCGCTGGACACCCACGGCAAGTCACTGAGTTCCCGGCTGCTCTCGATGGAGGTGAATGTCCGATGAGGACAGTCGCACTGCTGCTCGCCGCGACGATCACCGCCGCCTCGTCGCCAGTATCCGGCGCCGCCGCCGAGCCACCTCTACCGGCGGACCGGTTCTTCGCCTACGACCGGCCGGCGACCCACGGTGTCCACACGGCACGCGTCGAGGTGCCGCTGCGCGACGGGAGCCAGCTCGCCTGCGACCTGCATCGTCCGGCCGGTCCCGACGGACTCCCGGCGCCCGGCCGGTTCCCGGGCATCGTCTACGACTTCAACGCCTACGACCAGCTGGGTCCGCTCGGTGCGGCCGCGCGGTTCTTCGTCACCCGCGGGTACGTGGCCGCCATCTGCAACGCCCGTGGTTCCGGCGCCTCCCCGGGCTACCTGGACCCGTTCAGCGCCCGGGAACAACGCGACAACTACGACCTCATCGAGTGGCTCGCGGTCCAGCCGTGGTCCACCGGGCGGATCGGGCAGACCGGAGTGAGCTACGGGGGCCACTCGACACTGCTGGTCGCGGTGAACAAACCGCCGCACCTGGCCGCGATCATCCCGGTCGACGGGATCAGCGACTGGTACGAGAACACCATCTACCGCGGTGGGATCTATTCCGCGCGCATCCGCGCCTGGCAGCAGAGCACCGCGCCGGACACGTTGGTCACCTATGCCCAACACCCCACCTACGACGACTTCTGGCGGGAGCGCAGTGTCAAGGCGCGCTGGTCCGAACTGGACGTGCCGACGTTGGAGATCGCCGGCTGGTACGACCGCTATCGCGCCGGCATGGTGGAGAACTTCCAGGCCCGCCGTCGAAACGTGTGGCTCGTGGCCGGACCGTGGCAGCATGGCATGCCGGCCGGGCAGTACGCCGACATCGGCAACGGCGCGTTCCTCGCGTGGTGGGACCGCTGGCTCGGCGGGCGCCCCGCGCCGCTGCCGGCCAGGAAGGTGACCTCGTTCGAGACCCCGTACGGCGGGTGGCGCCAGTACGACGACTGGCCACCCGCCGGCACCCGCACGCGGACACTCGCGCTCACGGCGGACGGCCGGCTCGCACCGGCGGCCGGCCGGCCCGGCGCCGCCGGGTTCACGGTCAACACCGAGCCGGCGCCGGGCACGGCGGACGAGCGGTTGGTTTTCCGGACCGAACCGTTGCGCCGCGATCTCGTGCTCGCGGGCGGCGTCGCGGCCACCATCCGGGCGGCGTTCCCGGCCCGGGACGGGAACCTCGCGGTCGTGGTGTCCGACGTCGCGCCGGACGGCACCAGCACCCGGATCACCCAGGGCTGGCTCAAGGCGAGCCACCGGCACGGCCATGAACACCCCGTTCCGGTGCGGTCCGGTGTCGCCTACGACCTCGACGTGCACGCGTGGCCGACCCACTACCGGGTGGGCGCCGGACATCGGCTCGAGGTCACCGTGTCCAGCGACGACTACCCGGAGATCGACTCCGACGCGCCGGGTGGCCGGGTGACCGTCGGGCTGGGCGCGAACGGCTCCCGCCTCACGATCACCACCGATTAACCCTTCCCCGCGGCTGAAGCTGGGGGATTTCTGGCTCGGACCGCGCCACCCGCGCCCTGGGAAGGAGGCAAGCGGTGTCTTACGTCGTCAACACCAGCACGGTCGGGATCTACCGTGGCCAGGATCGTCCTGGCGGCGTTGCGGTCACGGTCGGCGGTATACCCGCACTGGTCGCACCGGAAGATTCGGTTGGCGAGCCCGAGCCGCTGCTTGGCTATCGCGAAGCAACTCGAACACGTCATCGTCGTGTAAGCGGGCGGCACCAACACCACCCTCCGGCCCGCCCGCACGCCACGCTCAACAAGCTCACGCTTGGCCACACCGATCGCAGCATCAGCCGCTTTCCGAGCCATCGTGGACCTGGTCAGAAACAGCGGCCGGAAGTCTTCAACCGCGATGGTGTGATGGGCGTTGACGACCCGGCGAGCCCAGGTCCGAGCGGCGTGGATGTTCTGCCTCGCAGCCTTCTTGTGGATCTTCGCCGCTTGCCGCTTGGCCCGCTGGTAACCCTTCGACGGCGCCTGTCCGCGCGCCCGGCGGCGACGGCTCAGCTTCCGTTGCGCCTTGGCAAGTTCGGCGGCGCACCTGCGGCGATGCCCGCCGAAGGGAAGATCGAACACGGGGTCGGTGGTCGTGGCGGTCGTGGTGACGCCCCAGTCGATCCCGATCGAACCGTCCGCGTCGGGCGCGGGCTCGCTGTCGCGGCGCACCACGAACGAGGCGTACCAGTGCCCGAGACTGTCGCGGTAGACACGCACGCTGGAGGGGTCAGAGGGAAGTTCGCGGGACCACACCACAGGTACGGTGACGCCACCGGGCAGGCGCAGCCGGTCATCCCGGATCGAGAACCACGGGTGGTGTACTCCAACGACGGCAACGCCTTCTTCCGCGCCTTGAACGTAGGTTTGCCACACCCTTTGACCTTGAACGAGTGGTCGAGCGCGACAGCATAGGCACGCAGCGTCTGCTGCTGGGCAACCTGCGATCCGGCGCGCAGCCAGGACGTCTCGCGTCGGGCTGCGGTGAGCAGTTTCGACAACGTGCGCAGCGTCGGCTTGTTACCGGACTTCTGCTGGTGGACGGCCTCGTTCCACAGAAACCGGCAACGACCCCACTCATCGAGGAGCGCGCGTTCGGCTGCCGCGCCGGGCCGCAGCCGGTAGGTGTAGCGCACCGTTTCGAACACGCAGGCGATTATACGGCCGACCCACCGAGACCACCCACAAGGTGCGCACCGACCGTGACACGCCGATCGTCGAACTGGAAATCATGCCCAACCACGCACACCTACTCGTCCCGGTTGACCCGCAGACCAACTCCTACTTCGCCGCCACCATCGGCGACACCACCCTTGGAGGACGTCAAACGCCATGTCGAAAACCAACGCAACGTCTAGAACACTCCCTTACCTCCCCATGGCTAAAAGCCAGGGGTTTCTCGGGAGTTCTTCGGAAGTTTTTCGATGAACCGTCGGCGGCTCAGCGCTCGTCGGCCTCTTCGGGGGTGGGTGCCGTTCCGCCGAGATGGGCGGGCAGCCACCACGGGTCCTCGCCGGGCTTCGGCGTGCTCGGGTAGTCGCGCTGTGCCTGGTCCAGCAGCGCGGTCATCCTGGCGCGCAGGTCCTTCGTGAGCACGTCGAGGTCGTCCTGCTCGGTCGGCTGGAAGGGGTCACCGACCCGGATGAGGATCGGCACGTGGCGCTGGGTGAGGTTCTTCGGCCGGCCCTTCGTCCAGAGCCGCTGACTGCCCCACACGGCCACGGGGATGACGGGCACCCCCGCCTCGGCGGCCATCCGCACGGCGCCGGTCTTGATCGGCTTCACGGTGAACGACCGGGTGATGGTGGCCTCGGGGAACACACCGACCACCTCGCCGGCCTTCAGCGCCTTGACCGCCTCCTGGTAGGACGCCTGCCCGGCCTCCCGGTCGACGGGGATGTGCCGCATGCCCCGCATGAGCGGCCCGGCGATCTTGTTGGCGAAGACCGACTGCTTGGCCATGAACCGGGTCTTGCGCTTGGCCGGCAGCCCGGCCAGCCCGCAGAAGATGAAGTCGAGGTAGCTGACGTGGGTGCACGCGAGCACCGCCCCGCCGGACGCCGGGATGTGCTCGACGCCCTCCAGCTCCAACTTCATGTCGAGCACCCGGAAGAGGGTCTTGCAGCCCAGGATCACCGGCGGATAGACGAGCTCCACACTGCCTCATTTCGGTGCACGGACGAGTCCCCACCGATCCTCGCAGGTGACGCCGGCCGACGGGGAACGGCGTAGTCCAGCACACACACGGCCCCGCCAATGCCTGGAAGGCGTCGTTGCGGACGTTCAACGTCTGTAAGGCGTCGTTCCAGGCATGCCACGCCGCGCCTGACCCCGTTGGCGGCCATTTGCCGTAACTATGCACAAGTGGTGCCCACTTTCGTTGACTGAGAACAAAAGTGGTCCTAATGTTCGTAACCCAGCAGTGACATTCAGTCACCGGTCCCTTGGGGAGCACACATGCGACTGTTCGTTCTGCTGGGTGCGGCCCTGGTGGGTCTGCTCGTCGCGCCCGTGCCGGCCACCGCCGACGTTCCACCCCAGGAACCGGGCATCACGCTGCGGGTCTTCGACGTGCAGACCGAGCTGGACAAGCTCTGCGTCCTGAAGGCGGGACAGACCCCCAACGTCGACAAGCTGCTGCCCACCATCGACTGGAGCGGCGGCGAGTTCGAGATCCCCGACTTCTTCGTCTCCGAGGTCACGGGCAACCTGAACGTCACCACGGCCGGCGTCCACGCCTTCCGGCTGACCAGCGACGACGGGTCCCGGCTGTGGCTCGACGGTACCCGCGTGATCAACCACGACGGCCTCCATGGTCCGACGCCCGTGGAGGGGTCGGCCGACCTCGGTGTCGGGTACCACTCGCTGCGCATCGAGCACTTCGACCGCGCCGGCGGGCAGCAGATCACGCTCGAGTGGCGGCCGCCGGGCGCCACCGACTTCACGGTGGTGCCGAACTCGGCGCTGAGCACCGACGCGGACGTCGTCCGGGTGACCGCACCCGGTCGCAAGGAGTGCGAGGCCTCCGGTGACACGCCGGGCGACGGGCTGCCGCTCACCGCCGTGCACCCGAACTACACGCTCACCGACCTGCGCCCCGACGGGTTCGAGCCGCAGGTGACGGGCATGGACTGGCTGCCCGACGGCCGGCTGGCCATCGCCACGTGGGGCGGCTCGAACAACGAGTTGGGTGAGGTCCACCTGATCTCCAACGCCACCGGTGAGACCGACCCGTCCCAGGTGGCCACCCAACGGATCGCCAGCGGGCTCAAGGAACCCATGGGGATCAAGTACGTCGACGGCAAGTTGTACGTCTCGGAAAAAGACGGACTCACCGAGCTGAACGACACCAACGGCGACGGCGTGACCGACGACTACCGCACGATCGCCACCTGGCCGTTCGGCGGCAACTTCCACGAGTTCGCGTTCGGCATGCTCTACCGGGACGGGTTCTTCTACCTCAACCTGTCGGTGGCCATCAACTACGGCGGCGCCACCACCGACCCGCAGCCCGCACCCAACCGCGGCACCACCATCAAGGTCGAGAAGGCCACGGGCGCGGTGTCCTATGTGGCCGGTGGGCTGCGGACCCCGCACGGCATCGGCTGGGGCCCGGAGGGCGACATCTTCGTCACCGACAACCAGGGTGGCTGGCTGCCGTCGTCGAAACTCGTGCACGTCAAACAGGACCGGTTCTTCAACCACTACCTGAACCCCGACGGCCCGTACGACGCGCGGCCGGTCACCCAGCCCGTGCTGTGGTTGCCGCAGAACGAGATCTCGAACTCGCCGAGCAACCCCGTGCAGGTGACCGAAGGGCCGTTCGCCGGGCAGCTGCTGTTCGGTGACGTCACCTACGGCGGCATCCAGCGCGGCTACCTGGAGAAGGTGAACGGCGAGTACCAGGGCGCGGTCTTCCGCATGACCCAGGGACTCGAATCCGGTGTGAGCCGCATCAGCCTCGGGCCGGACGGCGCCATCTACACGGGCGGCATCGACGGCGGCGGCAACTGGGGCCAGCCCGGCAAGCTCGCCCACGGGCTGCAGAAGCTGACTCCCAACGGTGCCAACGCGTTCGACATCCGCGAGATGCGCGCGGTCGAGGGCGGCTTCGAGCTGGAGTACACCCAGCCGCTGTCGGCCGAGACGGTTCAAGACCTGGCGGCCAAGTACACGGCGACGCAGTGGCGCTACGTGCCGACCGCCGACTACGGCGGCCCGAAGATCGACGAGCAGCAGTTGGCCGTCACGTCGGCGACCGTGTCCGCCGACCGGACCACCGTGAACCTCCAGTTGTCCGGCCTGCAACCGGGGCGGGTGGTGCATGTGCGCACGCCGCGGCCGTTCGCCGCCGAGTCCGGTGAGGCGCTGTGGAGCACGGAGGCCTGGTACACGCTGAACGCGATGGTCGGCGGCGCCGGCCAACCCACCGACCACGAGGCCGAGGCGGCCGCGCTGAGCGGCGGCGCTGCCGCCAACACCAACCACGCCGGCTACTCGGGCACCGGGTTCGTCGACGGGTACTGGAACCAGGGCGCGACCACCACCTTCACGGTCAGCGTGCCGACCGCCGGCACGTACAACGCCGGGCTGCGGTACTCCAACGGCCCCGACCCGTTCGCCGGCGCCAAGACGGTGAGCGTGTACGTCAACGGCGCCAAGGTGCGGCAGGTGAGCCTCGCGAGCACCGGCGACTGGGACACCTGGGCAACGCATCAGGAAGCCCTGGCGCTGAACGCCGGCTCGAACGCGATCGCCATCCGGTACGACGACTCCGATACCGGCAACGTCAACCTCGACAAGCTCACGATCGCGCCAGGTGAGCGGATCACCCTGTTCGACGGGACGAACCTGGACGTCTGGGAGGCGCGCTCCGGCGGCGCGGCCGCGTGGCCGGTGTCCGGCGGGTCGATGGAGTCGCTCGGCGGTGACATCCGCACGCGGCAGAAGTTCGGCGACTTCCGCCTGCACGCCGAGTGGCTCGAGCCGGAATACCCGCCGGAGGTCACCGGGCAGGCCAGGGGCAACAGCGGCATCTTCCTGCAGGAACGCTACGAACTCCAGGTGCTCGAGTCGTTCGGCGACACCACGCCGGCGTCGAACGAGGCCGGGGCCATCTACTCGAAGAGGGCGCCGGACACCAACGCGGCCACGGCGTCCGGCACGTGGCAGACCTACGACATCACGTTCCGCGCGGCCCGGTTCGACGCTGCCGGCAACAAGACGGCGAACGCCCGGGTCACGGTGGTCTGGAACGGAATCCTGGTGCACGACGATGTGGAGATCGACGGCGGCACGGGCGACAATCTTCCGGAAGACGCCACCCCGCAGGCCGTCCGGCTGCAGGATCACGGCGACCCCGGCGCGAACCCCCGCTTCCGGAATATCTGGCTCGAGCCGCTTTCATGAACGAGATTGCCGTGCCATTACTGGGAATCTGGCAGGTGATCGAATAGTCTCACTCCTATCTCGTCTTGGTGACGAGGAGGCAACGTCCGTCAGTTCGGAGGCACAAGTGAGTGAACCCACGTGGTTGACACCGGACGAGGTCCGGGCTGTGGTCTTCGACCACGCGGGACCGTTCCGGCGCGGTTACAACGAGACGCAGGTCGACGATTTCCTCGATCTGGTCGAGACCTCGCTCGAGTCGCTCGACCGCGTCATCGCTCATCAGCAGCGCGAACTTGACGTATTGCGCCACTGGGACGAGAGATCGGACGAAGACGGCAACCGGGACGGCAACCGGGACGGCAACCCGGCCGAGGCGCAGGCACGGGTCAGTGCCGAGCAGCTGATGAACGACGCTCGCCAGTACGCGCTGGAGACCGTGCGACGGGCGGACGTCACGGCGCGCCAGATCGAGGACAGCGCCCGGATGCGGGCACACCGCATCGTGTCCGAGGCCGGGCGGCACATCTCCCCGCAGTCGCCCCCTGGTCAGGACATCGCCGCCTCGGCCGTGGAGGTCGGCACCCGGCTCGCCCACATCCGCGACGAGCTGACCGAGGAGGTCAAGAACTTCTACCGGGTGATCGGTCGCATCCACAACGAGTCCGTCGGCCAACGGTAGACCCTCATGCAGGGAACGACGCCTTCACTGCGCTGACCGCAGGGAACGACGCCTTCCATGCATCGGGACTCTATTGTCGGGTTGTGAGAATTGCTGGTGTGGTGCTCGCGGGTGGGCGGTCCACCCGAATGGGCGCGTCCAAGGCTGAGCTGGAGTGGCACGGGTCCACGCTCCTCTACCGGGCGGCCGCGATCCTCGCGCGCACGGTGGACGGGCCGGTGATCGTGGTCGCGGCGCCGGGGCAGGAGTTGCCCGAGCTGCCCGCCGGGATCGCCGTGGTCGAGGATCCGGTCGAAGGGCTCGGGCCCATGCAGGGGCTGGCCACCGGGTTGGCGGCGCTCGAGGACCGGGCGGAGGCCGCGTTCGTGTGCTCGACCGACCTGCCGTTCCTGCATCCCGCCTACGTCCGGCGGGTGCTGGGCGCGCTCGAGGCCGACGATCAGGTCGATGGAGCAGTGGATGTCATTCTGCCGATGGCGCGGGGGTTCCGGCAGCCGTTGGCCGCCGCCTACCGGACCCGGATCGCCGGGTTGGTGGCCGATCTGCTGGCGGGGGGGAACCACCGGCCGGGGATGATCTTCAAGCACTGCGCGGTGACCCAGTTGGACGACGCCGCCCTGCTGGCCGACGCGGCGGTCGGCAAGTTCGACCCGGACCTGGAGTCCGTGGTGAACGTCAACACCCCGGAGGACTACGCGGCGGCGCGGGACCGGGAGCCGCCCGAGGTGGCGGTCGAGCGGTTCGGCGCGTTGGCCAAGGGCGGTGGGCACCGGCCGCGAACGGTGCGGGCGGCGACCATCGGGGCGGCGGCCGAGGCGGTCGGCCTGGTGCTGGACCGGCACATCGTGGCCGCACTCAACGGGGACCAGGTGACCAGGGACGGCCGGCTGCCGCTGGTCACGGGGGACACGCTGGCGTTCCTCTCGGCGGACGCCGGCGGCTGACATGCCTGGAACGACGCCTTACTGACGTTGAACGTCAGGAACGACGCCTTCCAGGCATGACAGGCCACGACGGCGCTAAGGCATACAGTAGACACATGGCATCAGGTGGGTTCTTCGGTCGGGCGCTCGTGATCGACGTGTGCGGCGACCACGCGACGGGGACCCCGCTCGCGCTGGACGACCAGATCTTGCGGGCGTACCTGGGCGGCGTCGGGCTGGGCACCTGGCTCATGCACCGGCTCGCGCCGCCGAGGGTGGACCCACTCGCGCCGGCGGCACCGCTCGCGTTCGTGTTCTCCTCGCTGGTCGGCACGCCGCTGACCACCAGCGCCAAGTTCGCGGTGGTCGCGAAGTCGCCGCTGACCGGGCTGTTGACCGACGCGCTCGCGTCCAGCCAGTTCGCCATCTCCGGCAAGCTCACGGGCAACGACGCGCTCGTGATCACCGGCCGTGCCACCGAGCTGTCCGTCCTGCTGATCGACGGCGACGGCCCGCGGCTGGAGCCGGCGCCCGAGCTGGCCGGGCTGTCCGCGGCCGACGCGGAGACCCAGGCCAGGGAGCGGTTCGGCCGCGGCTGGCGCACGGCGGCCATCGGGCCGGCGGGGGAGCGCGGCGTGCGGTACGCGACCATCAGCCACGACGGCCGGCACGCCGGCCGCGGCGGGCTCGGCGCCGTGCTCGGCGCGAAGAACATCAAGGCCGTGCTCGTGAAGGCGGCCACCAAGGTGGGCGTGGCCGACCACGCGGCCGTGCTGGCGGCCGCCAAGGACCTGCGCGAGCGCAGCTTCGGGCCGGCCACCGCCAAGTACCGGGAGCTGGGCACGCTCGCGAACCTGCTGGCGTTCAACGCGGTCAGCACCCTGCCCACGCGCAACTTCACGGCCGCGACCTTCGCCGAGGCGCCCCGGCTGGCGGCCGAGGAGCTGCACGAACTCCGCGGTGTCGCCAGGAACAGCTGCGCGTCCTGCTCGATCGGCTGCGAGCACATCTACTCCCGCAAGGGTGGCGGCAGCCAGCGCATGGAGTACGAGAACGTCTTCGCGCTCGGCCCGTTGTGCGGGGTTTCCGACCCGGACGACGTGTTCGCCGCGAGCGCCCGCTGCGACGAGCTGGGCATCGACACGATCTCCGCGGGCGGTACGATCGCTTGGGCCATGGAGTGCGTCGAGCGCGGCCTGATCGACGAGCCGTGGCTCAAGTTCGGCGACGGCGCGGCATTGCTGCGGGCGCTGGACGAGATCGGGACCCGCGCCGCCGGGCTGGGGGAGTTGCTCGCCCAGGGCTCCCGGCACGCGGCCGCACAGGTGGGACACGGCTCGATCGACTTCGCGCCGCAGGTCAAGGGCCTCGAGCTGCCCGGGTACGAGCCGCGCAGCCTGCAGGCCATGGCGCTCGGCCTGGCGGTCAACGCGCGCGGTGCCGACCACAACCGCTCCGGCGCCTACGAGGCCGACCTGTCCGGGGACCTCGACCGGTTCACCGGCGGCGCGGCGCATGTCGCGGCCGCCGTCGACACGGAGGACCGGGCGGCCGTGATGGACTCGATGATCCTGTGCAAGTTCCTGCGCGGGGTGTTCGACGACCCGTTCACCGAGTGGGCCCGGCTGCTGGCGCTGGTCACCGGCTGGGACCTCGACGCGGCCGAGCTGCGGTCCGCCGCCCGCCGCATCGTGCGGGCCAAAAGGGCGTTCAACCTGCGCGAAGGCGCCACGGCGGCCGACGACACGCTGCCCGCCCGAATGCTCGAGACCCCCCTCGAACTCGGCTCGGGCCGCACGGCCACGCTCACCGAGGAGCGGCTCCGGACGATGGTCGCCGGCTACTACCGGGCGCGCGGTTTGGACGAGGACGGCAAAGTGGTCCCCGCCGATCTGGCGGGTCTTCTTCTCCGCGCATAGCGTCGGCCTCACCATCGGCGGCGGGCAACGGTATGCTGTATGCAATGTTGAGAGAGACGGAGCGACAATGACGACTCTCGAGGAGCCGGGGACGTCCGTGCGGACGGTGACGGCCGAGATCGACGGCCGGTCGGTGACCGTGCCGGAGGGCACGACGATCTACGACGCGGCGAAGGAAGCCGGCGTCGACATCCCGGTGCTGTGCCACGACGAGCGCTACGACCCGGTGGGCGTGTGCCGGATGTGCGTGGTCGACACCGGCGGCCGCGTGCTCGCCGCCGCGTGTGTGCGCCCGTGTGAGGACGGCATGACCGTCAAGACGGACACGCCCGAGATCCAGCGCAACCGGGCCACCCTGACCGACCTGCTGATCTCCGACCAGCCGGCCCGTGCGGAGGACCCGAAGCAGACGAAGACGGGCGACAACCTCCTGCTCGAGCTGGCCGACCAGTTCGATGTGGCCAAGGAGACCACCGAGCTGCCGTGCGGCTCCGGCCGCGGCATCGACCTGTCGAACCCGGTCATCGAGGTCGACCACGACGCGTGCATCCTGTGCGACCGCTGCGTCCGCGCCTGCGACGACGTCCAGGGCAACGACGTGATCGGCCGCTCGGGCAAGGGCTACTCGACCCTCATCGCGTTCGACTTCAACGACCCGATGGGCCAGAGCTCGTGCGTGACCTGCGGTGAGTGCGTGCAGGCCTGCCCGACCGGCGCGTTGACCAACAAGGCCATCAACGACATCCCCATCCAGCCGCGCGAGAAGCTCGACGCGGTCGACAGCGTCTGCCCGTACTGCGGCGTCGGCTGCGCCCTCACCTACTTCGTGGACCGCGAGCGCGGCGCCATCTCCTTCGCCGAGGGGCGCGACCAGCCCGGGTCGCAGAGCCGGCTCTGCGTGAAGGGCCGCTACGGCTGGGACTACGCCGCGTCCCCGCAGCGGCTCACGAAGCCGCTCATCCGCATCGACTCCGCCTACCCCAAGGGCCCGCTGTCCGAGGACGTCCGGGAAAAGGGCGACAACGGCGGTGGCAAGCGCGGCGAGAAGAAGAAGGGCCGCGACGGTCGCCGCAAGCCCGGCGGGCTGGTCGACTACGACGAGGTCCTGCCGTACTTCCGCGAGGCGACCTGGGACGAGGCCCTCGACCTGGTGGCCAGCCGCCTCAAGGAGATCCACGCGAAGGGCGGGCCCGGCGCCATCGCGGGCTTCGGCTCGGCCAAGTGCTCCAACGAGGAGGCCTACCTCTTCCAGAAGCTGATCCGCACGGGGTTCGGCACGAACAACATCGACCACTGCACGCGGCTGTGCCACGCCTCGTCGGTGGCGGCGCTGTTCGAGGGCGTCGGGTCGGGCGCGGTGTCCACCACCTACGGCGACGTGGCCAACGCCGAGGTCGTGATCATCACCGGCTCCAACCCCACGGCCAACCACCCGGTGGCCAGCTCGTTCTTCAAGCAGGCCCGCCGCAACGGCACGAAGATCGTCTACGTGGACCCGAGGGCCAGCACGGTCGCCGAGCACGCCGACTACCACTGCCAGGTCAAGCCGGGCACCGACGTGGCGTTCTACAACGCGATCATGCACGAGGTGATCCGGCTCGGTCTGATCGACCGGGAGTTCATCGCGGCCCGCGTGTCCAACTACGACGAGCTGGCGCGCACGGTCGTCGACTACCCGCCCGAGCGGGCGGCGCAGATCACCGGCGTCGACGCCGACCTGATCCGCGAGGTCGCCAGGGTGTGGGGCGAGGCGAAGGCCGGCGTCATCTACTGGGGGATGGGCATCTCCCAGCACACCACGGGCACCGACAACGCCCGCTGCCTGATCGCGCTGTGCTCCATCACCGGGAACGTCGGCAAGCCCGGCGCCGGCCTGCACCCGCTGCGTGGCCAGAACAACGTGCAGGGCGCGTCCGACGCCGGTCTCATCCCGATGTTCTACCCGGACTACCAGGGCGTCGACCTCGACGCGACCCGCCTGCGGTTCGAGGAGGCGTGGGGCACGAAACTCGACCCGAAGCGCGGTCTCACGGTCACCGAGATCATCGGCTCGGTGCTCAAGCCCGACGGCGTGCGCGGCATGTACATGCTCGGCGAGAACCCGTTCCTGTCCGACCCGAACATCAACAAGGTCCGCAAGGCCCTGTCGGCGTTGGACTTCCTGGTCGTACAGGACATCTTCCTCACCGAGACCGCCGAGTTCGCCGACGTGATCCTGCCGGCCTCCTCCTACCTCGAGAAGGACGGCAGCTACACCAACACCGACCGGCGGGTGCAGCTCGGCCGCAAGGTGATGGACCCGCCGGGCGAGGCGCGGGTGGACTGGGAGATCGTGCAGGACATCGCGCAGCGGATCGGGCTCGACTGGCGCTACGAGACGCCGAGCGAGATCTTCGACGAGATGGTCGCGCTGATGCCGTCGTATGCGAACCTGCGCCACGAGAATCTCGGGCTGTCCGGCAAGCTCTACCCGAACGACGACCCGGAGCACTCCGACGGCACGGTGGTGCTGTTCGACGAGCGGTTCAACACCGACGACGGGCTCGCGCACCTCGTACCCGCGCAATGGTTGCCGGCCAAGGAACTGCCGGACGCCGAGTACCCGCTGGTGCTCAACACCGGCCGGCTGCTCGAGCACTGGCATACCGGCTCCATGACCCGCCGGTCCTTCGCGCTCGACACGATCGCCCCGATCGCCGAGGTGTACCTGCACCCGAAGGACGCGGCCGACCGTGGCCTCGCGCACGGTGAGCGGGTGCGCGTGCGGTCCCGGCGCGGCGTGATCGAGCTGGTGGTGCGGATCTCGCACCGCGAACAGCTGGGCAACTGCTTCATCCCGTTCCACTTCCGGGAGGCGGCGGCGAACCTGCTGACCATCGACGAGATCGACCCGTACGGCAAGATCCCCGAGTTCAAGTTCTGCGCGGTGCAGGTGGAGGCACTCGGCGCCGCGCACGTGACCGACCACGCGAGCCTGGGAGTAGCGGAATGACCCTCAGTCCCGAACGTTCGGCCGACCTCAAGGCCCGGCGGGTGCCCGGGGTCGAGGGGCGGGCGGGCAAGTTCCCCGGCCCGTCGCTGATCCCCGCGCTCAACGCGATCCAGGCGCGGCTGGGCTGGCTGCCCCGCGAGGAGCTGGAGGAGCTGGCCCGCGAGGTCCGGCGGCCGCGGTATGAGATCGAGGGCATCATCTCGTTCTATCCGCACTTCCGCACCACTCCGCCGTCGAAGGTCGCGCTGCACGTCTGCCACGACCTGTCGTGCTGGCTGCGCGGCGGGGAGGACCGGATCGCCGCGGTGCGCGAGAAGTACGGCGAGGACACCGACGTCGAGCTGGTCGAGGTGTCCTGCCTCGGTCGCTGCGACGTGGCGCCCGCCGTGGACGTGAACGAACACCCGGCCCCGGTGTCCGAAGTGGACGCACTGGTGGCCGCGGCGCGCGGGGACGGGGTGGCCGAGGCCGTGGCCGCCAGCCGGGCCGAGCCGTGGCCCAACGACCCCTACCCGGCGGGTTCGGGGGTCGCCGAGCGCTACCGGTCGCTGCGGGCACTGCTCGCCGGCGAGCTGAGCGCGTCGGACATCGTCGCCACGCTGTCGTCCTCCGGGCTGCGCGGGATGGGTGGCGCGGGGTTCCCCACCGGCAAGAAGTGGGAGCTGGTGGCGGCGACCGACGATCCGGTGAAGTACGCCATCTGCAACGCCGACGAGTCCGAGCCGGGCACGTTCAAGGACCGCCAGATCCTGGCCGACCAGCCGCACCTCGTGCTGGAGGGGTTGCTGCTCGGCATGGCCGTGGTGGGTGCCGAGCAGGGCTGGGTGTTCATCAGGCACGAGTACGGGCCGGAGGAGCGGGTGCTCCGGGCGGAGATCGACGCGCTCCGCTCGGCCGGTGTCATCGGGCCGGACGCCTGCGGCAGCGGGCGCCGGCTCGACCTGGAGATCTTCGTCTCGCCGGGCGGGTACATCCTCGGTGAGGAGACCGCGCTGCTCGAGTGCATGGAGGGCCACCGCGGCGAGCCGCGCAACAAGCCGCCGTTCCCCGGCAACTACGGCCTGCACGGCCGGCCGACGCTGATCAACTCGGTGGAGACGTTCGCCGACGTGCCGGTCATCCTCCAGCGCGGTGCGCAGTGGTGGGGCTCCCAAGGGCTCGGCGACTCGGTCGGCTGGAAGTTCTTCGCCGTGTCCGGGCACGTCGAGAACCCCGGCGTGTACTGCGTTCCCATGGGCACCACCGTCCGCGCGCTCATCGACCTGGCGGGTGGGGTGCGCGACGGGGCCCCGGTCGGTGCCGTGCAGCCGGGTGGCGCGTCGTCCAACTTCATCGGCCCGGACCGGCTCGACCTGGCGCTCGACTTCGGCACCCTCGCCGAGGCCGGCACCATGCTCGGCTCCGGTGCGCTGGTCGTGCTGGCGGAGGGCACCGACCTGCTCGCCGCCGCGACCAACGTGCTCCGGTTCTTCCGCAACGAGTCCTGCGGCAAGTGCGTACCGTGCCGGGTAGGGTCCACCAAGGCGCACACGCTGCTGCGGGACCGGCTCGACACCGGTTCCTCCACTTTGGACGACGGGGAACGGGCGCAGGTCATGCGGCTGGAGGAAGCGATGCGCAAGACGTCGATCTGTGGGCTCGGGCAGGTGGCGCTCGGCCCGGTGGTGTCGGTGCTCGGCCTCGAGAAGGGTGGGCCGGCGGCCCGGCCGCAACCCCGCCCGAACGGTGTGCGGGGGCAGCCGAGCCCGTGACCGGTAGGGAGTTCTTCACCGCCCGCACGGTCGCCGAGGCCCTCGAGGGCTTCCGTCCCGGCCACCGGACGCCGGTCGAGGACGTGGCGCTCGCCGGCGCGCTCCACCGGGTGCCGGCCGAGGTGGTGCCGTCGCCGGCGTCGCTACCCGGCTTCGTTCGGTCCACTGTGGACGGTTTTGCCGTGCGGGCGGCCGACACCTACGGCGCGTCCGAGGGCCTGCCGTCCTATCTGGACCTCCTGGGTGCGGTGCGGATGGGCGCGGCGCCCGACGTGGCCGTGCGGCCCGGCGGGTGTGTGGCCATGCCGACCGGGGGAGTGCTGCCCGAGGGTGCGGACGCCGTGGTGATGGTCGAGTACACGGCCGAGACCATGCCCGGCACGATCGAGGTCACCCGGCCGGTCGCCCCCGGCGGTGGGGTCGTGCGAGCCGACGAGGATGTCGCCGCCGGCGCCCCGCTCGTGCCGGCCGGCCGGCCGCTGCGCGCACCGGACCTCGGCCTGTTGGCGGCGGCCGGCGTCATCTCGATCGCCGTGCACGCCCGGCCGCGGGTCGCGATCATCTCCACGGGCGACGAGGTCGTCCCACCGTCCACTGTGGAACTGTCGGCCGGGCAGGTGCGGGACGCCACCGCCTCGGCCCTGGCCGGGCTGGTGGCCGACGCCGGCGGCGAGCCGGTGATCGCCGGGATCGTCGGCGACGAGCCGGGGGCGTTGAAGGAGAAGCTGACCGACGTGCTGCCGGCCGCCGACCTGGTGGTCATCTCCGCGGGTTCGTCGGTGGGTGCCCGGGACGAGACGGCGGGTGCGGTCGCGGCCGTCGGATCGGTGTGGTGCCACGGGCTCGCCATCAAGCCGGGCAAACCGACGCTGCTCGCCGACTGTGGTGGCATTCCCGTGATCGGGCTGCCGGGCAACCCGCTGTCCGCGCTGGTGGTGTTCGGTCAGGTCGGGGTGCCGCTGCTGTGGCGGCTGTCCGGTTGCGACACCCCGCCGCCCGCGCCGAACACACGCGCCCGGCTGTCCCGGGATCTGGCGTCGGCCGCCGGCCGGCTCGACGTTGTCCAGGTGCAGTTGCGCGACGGGGTGGCCGAGCCGGTGTTCGGCCCGTCCGCGCTGCTGTCCGTGCTCACTCGCGCGGACGGGTACGTGGTGGTGCCGGAACCGGCGACCGGGCTCGACGCGGGCGCCGAGGTCGAGGTGACCCTGTACCGATGAGTGCTGAGAGCGATGCCCTGAAGGACGCCTTCGAGACACACTCCCTGGATGGCCGGCCAACCCCATGCCCCGAAGGACGCCTTCGGGACGCTCACCGCCCTGAAGGCGTCCTTCGGGGCACCACCGACCAAGATCATCGGCGGATCCAGGTTCAGGCTCGCGCGGCTTGGCGGGTGGGGCGCGCCGCGGGTGGATGCCCGCCGCGGGTGGATGCGGCGGTACCCGTGTGGGCGCGGCGGTCTTCGCCCACTTTCGCCGCTGGCGGGTATGTGCCGGCGGCCGGGTTCGGCGCGGGCGCCGAGGTCGAGGTGACCCTGTACCGATGAACAGCCCGTTCGTTTCCGATGTTCCCGCCGCCGAGGCCCACGCGGCCTGGCGGGAGGCCCGCGCCGCGAGCGGCTGCCCGCCGCGGGTGGACCTCGTGCGTGTCTCGGTGGGCGAGGCCGTGGGGCGGGTGACGGCGGAACCCGTGTGGGCACTGCGGTCCTCGCCCGCGTTCGACTCCTCCGCCATGGACGGCATCGCCGTCCGCGCGGCCGACACGGTCGGCGCCGCCGAGACCACCCCCGTGCTGCTCACCGACTTCGAGGTGGTCGACACGGGCGACCCGCTGCCCGCCGGCTACGACGCCGTGATCATGCGGGAACACGTCCACCGGGTCGGTCACCAGGCCGAGCTGCGGGCGGCCGTCCCGCCGTACCAGCACGTCCGGTCGATCGGCGAGGACATCAGCGCGGCCGAACTGCTGCTGCCGGCGGGCCACCGGCTGCGGCCGGTCGACGTGGCCGCGTGCGCGGCGGCCGGCGTGGTCGAGCTGGCCGTGCGGCGCGCACCGGTCGTGGTGGTCATCCCGACGGG
Organism: uncultured Actinomycetota bacterium; assembly: GCA_963826035.1. Classification (GTDB taxonomy): domain Bacteria; phylum Actinomycetota; class Actinomycetes; order Mycobacteriales; family Pseudonocardiaceae; genus Actinophytocola. The sequence continues at coordinate 280,737 of CAWGVZ010000001.1, forward strand.
CGACGAGATCCGCCCGATCGGCGCTTCCCTTGAACCAGGCGACATCCTCGACACCAACTCGCTCATGCTCGCCGCGCAGGCCCGCGAGGTGGGCTGTGCCGCCCGGGTCGCCGAGATCGTGCCCGACGACCCGGACGCCATCCGGACGGCCGTCCGAGCCGCGGCCGCCGAGGCCGACCTGGTGCTGCTGATCGCCGGCTCCAGCGCCGGCCGCGATGACTACACGGCCCGGGTGGTCGCCGCCGCCGGTTCGCTGGCCGTGCACGGGGTGGCCGTCCGTCCCGGCCACCCGGTGGTGCTCGGCACGGTTGACGCCACCCCGGTGGTCGGCGTTCCCGGCTACCCGGTGTCCGCCGCGTTGACGTTCGACATCTTCGCCGCCCCGCTGCTCGCCGAGCTGGAAGGCGCCCCGCCGAGGGAACGCCCGTCGACCACGGCGCACCTGGCGCGCAAGCTGCCGTCGGCCATCGGCATGGACGACTGGGTCCGCGTCCGCCTCGGGCGGGTGCGGGACCGGGTGGTGGCGACGCCGTTGCCGCGCGGCGCCGGGGTGTTGACGTCCCTGGTCCGCGCCGACGGGCTGCTGGTCGTGCCGGCCGGGGTGGAGGGCCACCACGCGGGGGCGGAGGTGCGGGTCGAGCTGCTGCGCGGCCTCGGCGAGATCGACCGCACGATCGTCGCCATCGGCTCCCACGACCTGGTGCTCGACCTCGCGGCGTCCGCGTTGCGGGCCGACGACCCGCTGATCACGCTCGCGTCGTCGAACGTCGGCTCGCTCGGCGGGCTGGTCGCGCTGCGGGACGGCCTGTGCCACGTGGCGGGTTCACACCTGCTCGACCCGGTCACCGGCGAGTACACGGTGCCGTACGTGGACAAACTGCTCGGCTCCGAGGTCGCGGTAGTTCGCCTGGTTCATCGCGACCAGGGCCTGATCGTCGCGCCGGGCAACCCGCTCGAACTCGCCAAGATCGACGACCTCACCCGCTCGGGCCTGCGGTACGTGAACCGCCAGCGCGGCGCCGGGACCCGAGCGCTGCTCGACCATGAGCTGGCACTGCGGAGCATCGACCCGGCCGACGTCGCCGGCTACGCCCGCGAGGAGCACACCCATCTGGCGGTGGCCGCCGCGGTGGCGGCCGGCCGGGCCGACGCGGGGCTGGGCATCCTGGCCGCCGCCCGCGCCTTCGGCCTCGACTTCGTCCCCGTGGCGCAGGAGCCCTACGACCTCGTCCTGCGTACCGACAGCCTCACCGACGACCGTCTCGCTCCACTGTGGACACTGCTCGACCGCGCCGACTTCCGCCACGAGGTGGAAGCACTCGGCGGCTACTCGTGCACCGAGACCGGCCGAAGGATCCGCTGAGACGAGCAAGCTGGGAGTACTGCGTGGGCGTTCGCCACCGCTAACGTCGTGGCCATGCCCATTACCGAGGCACGATGGACAGCCACTCGCGCGGCCGTCGCGGCGACCGGTGAGCGGTTCGCCGCGCTGGTGGCGGCCAGTGACGCGCGAACCATGGCGACCGCCGACTGGTCGGTGGCCGACACCGCCGCGCACGTGGCCTCCATCGCGTTCATGAACACGCACATCGTGCGGTTCGACGCGCCCGCGCTGCCCGCGATTCACGAGCACTTCCTCGCCGCCGACGTGGACACGGTCGCCGACCTGAACGCGCGGACGCTCGGATTGTTCGCCGAGCGCGATCCTGCGACGTTGGTCGAACGACTGCGCGCCGACCTCGACGACATCCTGGCGGCCACCGAGAACGTCGACCCCGCGACGCCGGTCTCCTGGCTCGGCGACTCCAAGGTGCCGATCTGCGGAGTGTTCGCCCATCTGGTCAACGAACTGCAGATCCACGGCCGCGACATCGCGCGGGCGACCGGGACACCGTGGCCGACCCCGCCCGCGGACGCCGCGCTGTTCTTCGAGGTGTTCTTCGTCGAGCTGCTGCGACACGACGTCGGGCACCTGCTGGACAACGACGAGCCACCGAGCGACCGCCGGATCGCGGTGGACTTCCGGTCCCGCCACACCACGCCGGTGACCATCGTGCTGCACAACGGTCGGGTGTCGGTCGAGGAACCGGGCGACAACGCCGATGTGCGGATCTTCTTCGACCCGCCGGCGCTCAACCTGATGCTGTTCCACCGCATCAGCAAGCCGCGGGCCGCGCTCACCGGCAAGGTGGTCGTCCGGGGCCGCCGCCCCTGGCTGCTGCCCACGTTTCTCAAGACCGTGCGTTGCCCGTGATCGGTGTTCCAGAAGGTGCCCTTGGTGACGTGATTTACTGAGCGATGCCAAGGAACCCGAAGGAGACGCGTACGTGGGTGAGTACACGGTTGGCACGATCGCGACGATGATCGCCATGCCGGTGCTGCTGTTGGCGGCGCTCGGGACGGCCGTCGCCATGCTGGTTCGGCGGCGGCGGGCAACGGAATCCGACGATCGCCGGGGATACGGGTTGGCTGCGATCGGTGCGGGGGTCGTCGCCGTGGTGATTACCGGCGCGACGTGGTGGGGGATGTATCCCTGGCGGGCCGAGTACCACGAGTGGCGATCGGTGTCCGGCGTGGTCGAGTTCGTCGACTCGCGGATGCTGGCGACCGGTGACGGTGATGGCAGCATGGAGGACAAGTACGTGGTCATCTTCGAGGGAAACCCGCAGCAGTACGGGGTGCTGGACACCCGCGCGGCCTCGGTTCGGCCCGGCGACACGCTGACCATCACGTGTGTGCGGCAGTACCAGCGGTCCGGCTCGCACGGTTACGACTGCAACTTCGTCGACCTGGTGAAGGCGCCGGGCAGCCAAAGTACCGATTGACGAGCGCCGCTACCGTGTCCACTTCTGTGTCCACTTCGGACTTTCGAGATGGTCGACCGAGCCGGCCCGGCCGAGGTCGTAGCCGCCCAGCGCGGTGATCGCGGCGTGCACGGCGGGGTCGTGCAACGCCTCGACGATCGGGGCGGCCGTGTCGAGCATCCCGGCGGCCAGGACGAGGTCGTAGTCCTCCCACGCCACGGCGAGGAAGTCCAGGTCGAGGTCCGCGGCCGCCGCACGCACGGCGAGCCCCGCGTCCGCCGCGCCGGCGGCGACCGCGAGCGCGACCTCCAGATGCGAGCCGAACTCCGGGCCCGTGACCTCGTCCGGGGTCAGGCCCGCTTCGGTCAGCACGTGGTCCAGTAGCACCCGGGTGCCGGTGCCGGGACTGCGTTTGGCCACGCGCAGGCCACGCAGCTGCCGGAGGTCGGTGATCCCGCGTGGGTTGCCGGCGGGCAACAGCAGGCCCTGTTCGCGGCGCCATAGATGCAGCAGGGCGGGGTGTCTGCCACGCAGGACCGCCCGCGCGAACGGTGCGTTGTAGATGCCCGTGTGGTCGCGCAGGTGGGCGGTCGCGCCGTCGGCGACGTTCGACGCCACGGCCGCGAGCCCGTGGAGGCTCCCGTGTGCGGGCACCACCGAGACCCGGTCGCCGAGGTGGCGTAGGAGCAGGCTCATGGCCGGATCGTCGCTGCCCGCGAGCCGGAACGCCCGCGTGCCGCCGAGCAGGCGCCGGGCGGCGGCCGGCCCGTCCTGGCTCACCCGCGCGCGGCGGCGCGGCTCCAGCACGATCACCCCGTGGTCCGCGAGGTGCCGGTAGGCGCGGCTCGCCGTAGCGGCCGTGGTCGCCTTGGCGGTCGCGAGATCGCGGACGCTCGGCAGCTCGGCCCCCGGCGTGCGGTCGCCGTCGAGGACCGCCGCGGCGAGCTCGGAACTGAGTTCCAGGTAACGAGTCATTTTCATCCGCGTCCAGGGCCGGTTAACCTTGTGCCGATCTGTGATGCTACAGAAGGAGTCAGTAAATGCGAGGATTTCGGCACGCGGCCGCCTGCCTTGCCGTTCTGGTGTCGCTCACGGCGTGCGGCGGGACGGACCAGGAGGCTGGATCAACTACCGAGAAGTCGCTGATCCTCGCCACCACGACCAGCACCGAGGACTCGGGGCTGCTCGACGAGCTGCTGCCCGCGTTCACGGCCGACACCGGCTGGCACGTCAAACCGCTGGCCGTGGGCAGTGGGCAGGCCATCGAGCTGGGCCGGCGCGGCGAGGCCGACGTACTCCTCGTGCACTCCCCGAAGGCCGAGGAGGAGTTCGTGGCGGAGGGCACGGCCGGCGACCGACGGTTGGTCATGCACAACGACTTCGTGCTCGTCGGACCGCCGGAGGATCCGGCCGGGATCCGCGGCGTGCCGGCCGCCGAGGCCATGAGGAACATCGCCACCGCGCAGGCGGGGTTCGTGTCCCGCGGCGACGAGTCCGGCACCCACGCCCGGGAACAGCAGCTGTGGGAACAGAACGCGATCGTCCCTTCCGGACAGTGGTACCGCTCCACCGGGCAGGGCATGGGTGCCACGTTGCGCGTGGCGAGTGAGACGGCCGCCCACACGCTCACCGACCGGGCGACCTACCTGTCACAGCAGGCGACGCTCGAGATCGAGGTGCTGACCGAGGGCGACAAGGCGCTGCTCAACATCTACCACGTCATCGAGCTGACCGAGCGGGCCGGTGACCGGGTCCAACCGGACGGCGCGAAGGCGTTCGCCGACTGGCTGGTCGGGCCGGCGGCACAGCGGCTGATCGGCGAGTTCGGCGGCGAGCAGCCCCTGTTCGTGCCGGACGCCGGCAAGGACGAAGCGAGCCTGGGGAACTGACGGCGTGGACGTACTCGGCGACGGCCTGCTCGAGGCGCTGCGGCTACTGCTGACCGGGGACGAGGACACCTGGGCGATCACCGGGCTCACCCTGCGCGTGTCCCTCGGTGCCACGCTGGTCGCCTTCGTGCTCGGCGTTCCCGTGGGGACGGCACTCGCGCTCGGCCGGTTCCGCGGGCGGCGGCTGCTGCTCGCGATCGCGAACACCGGCATGGGTCTGCCGCCGGTGGTGGTCGGCCTGTTCGTCACCGTGCTGTTGTGGCGCGCCGGGCCGCTCGGCGCCCTCGGCCTGCTCTACACGCCGACCGCCATGGTGATCGCGCAGGCGGCGATCGCCACGCCGATCGTGATCGCGTTGACGGCCACGGCGCTGCAGCAGGTCGACCCGGATTTCCTGCTCCAGATGCGCGCGGTGGGGGCCACGAGGGTCCGGGCGCTCGGCGCGCTGCTGGTGGAGGCGAAGCTGCCGCTGCTGGCGGCCGGCCTGGCGGGGTTCGGCGCCGTGGTCAGCGAGGTCGGGGCCGCGCAGATGGTCGGCGGCAACCTGGCGGGTGAGACCCGGGTCCTCACCACGGCCGCCGTGCTCGCCACCAGCCGTGGCCAGTTCGCGCTGGCCATCGCGTTCGGCCTCGTCCTGCTGGTCATCGCGTTCGCCGTCAACCTGGTGATCACGGTCGCCCAACACCGTCAGACGGCCGACCGGTGAGCATCGGGTGCCGAGACCTGCGGGTCACGGCCGGCGGGCGAGAACTCGTGGCCGTGCCGAGGTTGGACATCGCGGCCGGGGAGACCCTGGCGATCCTCGGATCGAACGGCGCCGGGAAGTCGACGCTGCTGCGGGCGCTCGGGCACCTGGGCACCGCGTCCCGGTCCGGCACCGTGCTGCTCGACGGCCAGGTCGCCACGACCGCGGAGCTGCGCCGGGCCATCGCCGCCGTGCTGCAACGTCCGGTGCTGCAACGCACGACCGTGCTCGACAACGCGGCGGCCGGTCTCCGGCTGCGCGGCGTGTCGCGCGGCGAGGCCCGCCGGCGGGCCTCGCCCTGGCTGGACGCGCTCGGCGTCGCGCACCTCGCCGGCCGCAACGCCCGCACGCTGTCCGGGGGTGAGGCCCAGCGCGTGGCCATCGCCAGGGCCCTGGCCGTCGCGCCCCGGGTGTTGCTGCTCGACGAGCCGTTCGCCGGGCTCGACGCCACCACTCGCACCGACCTGCTGGCCGATCTCCGCGCCGCGCTGGACCGGCAGAACGCCGCCGTCCTGCTCGTCACCCACGACCGCGAGGAGGCGCGGGCGCTGGCGCAACGCACGGCTTTGCTGGTGGCCGGTGAGATCCGGCAGTTGGGCGTGACGTCGAATGTGCTCGACGCGCCCGTTGATCTGGAGTGCGCGTCGTTGTTGGGTTTCGCGACTCATCTGCCGCCGGCGCTCACGGGGCGGGAGGTGATGTTGGTGGCGCGGGCGGAACGGTGCAGTCCTTTTGTTGAGGGGGCGTCACCTCCGCCGGGTGCGGTGGTGGTGGATGGTGTTCTTCGTCGGGTGGTGCCGTTGGGTGGGGCGGTGCGGCTCGATGTGGACACGGTTGCCGGCTCGGTCACGGCGGTGACCACCGCTGATCTCCCGGTCGGTCCCGGCAGCCAGATCCGCGTCGCGATAGCCGTGGAGCACCTTCGCCCGGTGGCTGTAGGTCCGGGCTGATGGTCACGCGTTCTCGGCGCGCCGGGTCCGAACGGGGGACTCGCCCGGTCTGAACGTGGGACTCGCCGGGTTTGAATGTGGGACTCGCTCGGTCTGAACGTGGGACTCGCCGGGTTCGTAGGTGCTGGCCGGCAGCCGGACGGTCACCACGAGTCCGCCGCCGTCCCGGGGTTGAGCGGTCGCCTCTCCACCGTGAGCGATGGCCACTGCCCGGACGATCGAGAGACCGAGTCCCGCACCGCCGGCGATGCGGTCCGCGCCGAGCCTGCGGAAGGGTTCGAACACGTCCTGGACCTCGTGCCGGGGGACGACCGGGCCCGTGTTGCGGACCTCCACCACGGCCACACCATCCTCGGAAACCGTGCGGCTCACCACCTCCACCATGCCGCCCGGGCCCGTGTTGTGCCGGATTCCGTTCTCCACCAGGTTGTGCACCAGCCGTTCGAGCAGCAGGCCGTCGCCGAGGGTCAGTGCGTCGTCGACCTGCTCGTGCACGGTGATGCCGGCCCGCTCCGCCTCCGGCGCGGTCTGCGTGACCACGTGGCTCACCAGGTCGGCCAGGTCCACGGGGAACCGCTCGGTGATCTCGTTCTCCGACTTGGTGAGCGTCAGCAGGCCGGTGATCAGCCGCTCGTGGCGGGAGTTGATCTCCAGCAGGTCCTCGCCGAGCCGTCGCACGTCCGCCGAAGCCGACCTGCGGTACATGGCCAGCTCGATGAGCGAGCGGCCGACGGTCAGGGGAGTGCGCAGCTCGTGGGAGGCGCTGGCCACGAACCGGCGCTGCCCGTCGAAGGAGCGGTCCAGTCGCTCCACCATGGTGTCGAAGGCATCGGCCAGGTTCTTCACCTCGTCGTGGGGACCACGCAGCGCGATGCGTTCGTGCAGGCCCGGCTCGGTCGAGGGCGCGGACGCGATCCGGCGGGCCGCGTCGGTGACCCGGTGCAGCGGGCTGAGCACCCGGCCCGCGACCAGCCAGCCGAGTCCGGCCGCCGCCCCGCCAACGGCGCCGAGCGCGATCCCGCCCTGGGTCAGCAACGAGGTGGCCGCCGCGTCGCGCAGCGTCGACTGCTGCGTGACGAGCCACTGCTCGGCCTCGGCGCCGGAGAGCAGCTCGCCGTTGACGTTCACCTCGGCGTCGGGATTGAGCCTCGGCGCGCCCGGCTCGCTCGCCACGGACTTGCCGATGACCGTCTGGGTGCGGTGGGCCAGCTGCTGGTTGAACAGCGCGTAGGTGACGGCCAGCAGCACCACCCCCGCGCCGAGGAACAGGCCGCCGTAGATCAGCGTCAGCCGAGCACGCAGTGTCAGCCGCGCACGCAGCGTCAGGCGCCTCACGGGATCCGCCAGCCGACACCCGTGACCGTCTCGACGACCGGCGGGTCACCGAGCTTGCGGCGCAGCTTCAGAATGGCGAGCCGCACGGCCCCGGTGAACGGGTCGGCGTTCTCGTCCCACGCCTTCTCCAGCAGGAGCTCGGCGGACACGGTCGCCCCCGCCGCCCGCAGCAGTTCGGCCAGCACGGCGAACTCCTTCTTCGACAGCGGCACGTAATGCCCGTCCCGGAACACCTGGTGCCGAGCCGGATCGAGGGTGATCCCCGCCCGCCGCAGCACGGGCGGCGCCGCCGGGCGGCAGCGCCGGCCGAGCGAGTGGATGCGGGCGGCGAGCTCGGGGAAGGCGAACGGTTTGGTGAGGTAGTCGTCGGCGCCGAGGCCGAGCCCCATCACCCGGTCGGTGATCTCGGCGGCCGCCGTGAGCATCAGCACCCGGGCCGTGGATTCGGACCGGACCAGCTCGCGGCAGACGTCGTCGCCGTGCACGAGGGGCAGGTCCCGGTCGAGCACCACCACGTCGTAGGAATGCACGCCGAGCCTGCGCAGCGCCGCCTCCCCGTCGTAGGCGACGTCCACCGCGTGCGCGTCGCCGCGCAGCCATTCGGCGATCGCGTCCGCGAGCCTCGGCTCGTCCTCGGCCACCAGCACCCGCATCGCCCACCTCTTCCAGTGTCCCGCGAATGATCGCTGATCAGTGCGTTTCCTCCCTGTTAGCGCTTGTGGAAGCACTGGGGAAACGGGCCGTCCCGTTGGCTCTGGATCCCGACCGGCGTCCGCCGGCCAGGACGTGAAGGGACGACACAGGATGCGATCACTGCGACGACTGACCCGGGTCACGCTGGCGGCGCTGCCGCTGGCCCTGGCGCTGCTGCTCGGCGGCTGCGGAACCGAGGACGGCGGCGACCAGGTGGCCTCGGCGGGCGGCGACCAGGCGGAGGAGACCGAGTCGCCGGAGCCGAGCCTCAGCCAGCACGAGATGGGGGTGAAGTTCGCGGAGTGCATGCGGGAGAACGGCATCGACATGGACGACCCGAAGCCCGGCGAGGGCATCCAGCTGAAGTCGACGGGAGCCGACCAGGAGGCCATGAAGGCCGCACAGGAGGCGTGCCGCGAGTACAGCCCCCAGCAGAACGCCGGGCCCGAGCAGCAGGAACAGCTGGCCGAGCGGGGCCGCCAGTTCGCCCAGTGCATGCGGGACAACGGGGTGGAGGCGTTCGAGGACCCCGACCCCAACCAGCCCGGCATCAGGATCGACAAGTCGCTCGCCGACGATCCCGACTTCGAGCAGGCGCAGCAGACGTGCCAGGAGACGCTGGCGGCGCCGGGAGCCGGTCAGTGAGCATCGAGCAGGTGACGCAACTCCCACGCAGACGCGGCCGGCGGCGCGGCCGGGTGCTCGCGGTGGCGCTCGTCGTGGTGGCGGCCGGCGGCGCGGCGGCGTTCGTCCTGCTCGGCAGGGGACAGGCCGAGGAGCCGGGCGCGCAGGATCCCGGCCTGCCGCCGAGCACGGCCGAGGTGGCCCGCCAGACGCTGCGGGACACCCAGGAGGTCGACGGGGAACTCGGGTACGGCACGACCACGACCGCCACGAACAGGATTCCGGGCACCGTCACCGCCCTGCCCGACAGCGGCACCACGATCGCGCGGGGAGCGGCGCTGTACGAGGTCGACGCGACGCCGGTGACGCTCCTGTACGGCGAGCTGGCCGCGTACCGCCCGCTGGCCGTGGACGCCGAGGGCGCGGACGTCCGCCAGTTCGAGGAGAACCTGAGCGCGCTGGGCTACGGCGGGTTCACGGTCGACGACGAGTACACCGACGCCACGGTCGAGGCGGTCATGGCGTGGCAGGAGGATCTCGGCCTGGTCGAGACCGGGACGGTCGAGCTGGGTCGCGTGGTGTTCGCGCCCGGCGAGGTTCGGGTCGACGCCCTGCGGACGGCCGAGGGGCAGCCGACCGGCCCGGGCCAGGAGGTACTCACCTACACCGGCACCGCCAAGGCCGTGACGGTCGAGCTGGCGTCCACCGAGCGGGAGCTGGCGGTACCGGGCGCCGAGGTCGAGGTGGGGCTGCCCGGCGGGGAGCGGACCGCGGGACTCGTCGGCGAGGTCACCACGAAGGTCGTGCCGGCGAGCGACCCGGCCGGCGAGCCGGAGACCGTGGTGGCCGTGACCGTGGGGATCGTCGACCAGAAGGCCGTCGAGGCCTACTCGACGGCGTCGGTGGACGTCCTGTTCACGGCCGGCCTGCGCGAGAACGTGCTCACCGTGCCGGTGGCCGCGTTGCTCGTCCTGCAGGAGGGCGGCTTCGGCGTGGAGGTCGTCAAGGGCAACACCAGCGGCTACGTCCCGGTGCGGACGGGTCTGTTCGCCGACGGGCTGGTGGAGGTCACGGGCGACGGGATCGCCGAGGGCACGATCGTGGGGATGCCGGCATGATCGCGCTGACCGGGGTGACCAGGACCTACGCCGACGTGACGGCGCTCGACCGGGTCTCGCTGTCGATCCGCACGGGCGAGCTCGTGGCCATCGTCGGGCCGTCGGGGTCGGGCAAGTCGACCATGCTCAACGTCCTCGGCACGCTCGACCGGCCGACGTCCGGCGACGTGCGCATCGAGGGCCACGACGTGTCCAGGCTGTCCGACGCCCAGCTGTCGGCGCTGCGGGCGAGCCGGATCGGCTTCGTGTTCCAGCAGTTCCACCTGGCCGGCGGGGTTTCGGCGTTGAGCAACGTGGCCGACGGCCTGCTCTACAGCGGGTTGCGCGCGCCGGAGCGCCGGCGCCGCGCCGCCGCCGCGCTGACCAGGGTGGGGCTCGGGCACCGCCTCGACCACGAACCGCACGAGCTGTCCGGCGGGGAGCGGCAGCGGGTGGCCGTCGCCAGGGCCGTCGCCGGTGACCCGCCGCTGCTGCTGGCCGACGAGCCGACCGGGGCGCTGGACTCCGCGTCCGGCGAGGGGGTCATGCGGCTGCTGCGCGACCTGCACGCGGGGGGCACCACCATCGTGATCATCACCCACGACCGGGACATCGCCGCGTCGCTGCCCCGTCAGGTGAGCATGCGCGACGGCCGGGTGGTCGCCGACTCGGCTTCGGCGGGGGTGCTCGCATGACGGAGTTGCGGCCGGCGCGGATGTGGCCGCGCGACGTGGTGAAGGTCGGTGCGGTCGGCCTGCGGACCCGGCCGTTGCGGGCGTTCCTGTCCGCGCTCGGCATCGCCATCGGCATCGCCGCCATGGTCTCCGTGGTGGGCATCTCGTCGTCGTCGCGGGCCGAGCTCGATCGCACCCTCGCGGCACTCGGCACCAACCTGCTCACCGTGTCGCCCGGCAGTACGTTCACGGGCGGGGAGGCCCAGTTGCCGGTCACGGCCGAGCAGATGGTGGGCCGGATCGGACCGGTCGAGTCGGTGTCGGCGGTCGCGTCGCTCGACGACCGGAACATCTACCGCAACGCGGAGATCCCGAAGGCGCAGACCAACGGGCTCACCGCCTACGCGGCCCGCGACAACCTGCGGTCCACCACCGGCGTCGAGATCGACAGCGGGACGTGGCTCAACGCCGCGACCGGCAGCTATCCGGCGACCGTGCTCGGTGCCACCACTGCCGAGCGCCTCGGCATCGGCCGGGCCGGTCCCGGCACGCAGGTTCTCGTGGGGGACACGTGGTTCACGGTGGTCGGCATCCTGGCGCCGGCACCACTGGCGCCGGAACTGGACAGCGGCGCGCTGGTCGGCTGGGCGGCCGCGGAGTCCACACTGGACTTCGACGGCCACCCGACGACCATCTACACGCGTTCGGCCGAGGCGCAGGTCCAGGCGGTGAGTTCCGTGCTGGGCGCCACCGCCAATCCCGAGGCGCCCAACGAGGTCACCGTGTCCCGGCCGTCCGACGCGCTGGCCGCCCAGCAGGCCGCCGGTGAGGCGTTCACCGGTCTGCTGCTCGGGTTGGGCGCCGTGGCGCTGCTCGTCGGTGGTGTGGGTGTAGCGAACACGATGGTGATCTCGGTACTGGAACGGCGCGGCGAGATCGGTCTGCGGCGCTCGCTGGGCGCGACGAGGGGTCAGATCCGTACGCAGTTCCTCGCGGAGTCACTCTTGTTGTCCGCGCTGGGCGGGGTCGGCGGCGCGGTGTTGGGTGCCGGCGTCACGGGCGGCTATGCGTTGTATCAGGGGTGGCCGATCGTGGTGCCGTCGTGGGCCGTGCTCGGCGGGGCGGCGGCCACGTTGGTCATCGGCGGTCTGGCCGGCCTGTACCCGGCGATCCGCGCGTCCCGCCTCTCGCCGACGGAGGCGCTCGCCACGCCGTGACGGGCCGCGCTTTTTGGGGTGCGGCGCTGGCCTCCGGCCCCCGGTTTCCAGTCTACGGCAAGGGGCCGACAGTTTCGGCCGCGCACGGCGGCGGTTGTGGATGGTCTGTCCGCTGTGGACAACTGACCATTCGTGTCCGCCGCCCGACCGAAACTGTCGGTGCCGATCGGTACGCTGGATATCGGGGGGCCGTGGCCCGCCGTTGATCATGGGATCGCGGCGGGCCAGCAGCGCGTCCCCGATGATTCCGCCGCCCTGCGGCCGGCTTCGCACACTCCCGGATGCACGGACCGTAATCACCGTGACGACGGCCACCTGTACGGCGGGCCTCGGAAAGCGCAGAGTTGCGGGGAAGTGCGGATGAGGAGGACGTGTGCGGTACGTGGCAATCGGGGACAGCTTCACCGAGGGTGTCGGCGACGACCTGCCCGACGGGTCGGTCCGGGGGTGGGCCGATCGGGTGGCGGCCGGGCTCGCGGCCGTCCCGGGGGATGCCGTCCAGTACGCCAACCTCGCGATCCGGGGGCGGCTGCTCGAACCGATCGTGACCGAACAGCTGGAGGCCGCGCTGGCGCTCGACCCGGCGCCCACGCTGATCACGCTCAACGGCGGCGGCAACGACATGCTGCGGCCAGGCACCGACGTCGCCCGGCTGGTGGCCCTGACCGCCCGGGCGATACGCCGCTGCGGCGAGACGGGGGTGCGGCTGGCGGTACTCAGCGGCGCCGACCCGTCGGACCGGCTCCCGTTCGGCCGGACCATCCGCCGGCGCGGCGAGGAGCTGACCGAGCAGATCGCCGCCCTGGCCGCCGCCAACGACGTCCTGTTCATCGACGTCTTCCACGACCGCGAGATCCGGCACCCGGCCTACTGGTCGGCCGACCGGCTCCACCTGAACGCCGACGGTCACCAGCGGGTAGCCGGCCTGGTGCTGACGGCCCTCGGCGCGGACGCGGCAGCGCACCCGGCTCGCGCGGAACCACCCGAGGCGCGCCGCCTGCTGACCGAGGCGCGGTACTACTGGGAACACGTGGTGCCGTGGGTCCGCCGCCGCCTGCGAGGCCACTCGTCGGGCGACAACCGAACCGGCAAACACGGCGAATGGACCGACGCGGTGCGATGAAGGACGCTCATCGCACCAGGAGGTCGGCCGCCAGGTGTGCGGCCGCCAGCGCGGCGGGATCTCCCGTCCGCTCGAAGGACTCCACGGCGGTGTCCGCGAACTTGATCACGTGCTCGTCCCGGTGGTCGGCCGCCCGTTCCAGGAGCCCGTCGGGCGTGGCATCGACGCGCGGGGCGTCGACCGGCGCGCCGGCGTAGGTGGCGGTGATGGCGGCGGCGGCCGTCCACGCGGCCGCCAGGCTCGGGGCCCACAGCTCACGCGGCAGCACCGGCAGACAGTGCAGTACGGCGTTCGGAGCGGTCGCCGTGTGTACGAGCAACACGGGCGAGTCCCGGCCGACCCGCAGATACCGGACGGTGGCCGCGTCGACCAGGGCGGCCAGCGCCGTGGGCACGTCCTCGGGCGCGGACAACGCGCCGACCGCGGCGGACCACCCGGCGAGCCCGCCGAGGCGCTCGAGCCGGTGGGCGATGAGCCCGCTGCGGTCGGGCAGCCGGGGGAGCGCGTCGAGCGCCGCGGCCGGGGTGAGCGTGCCGTTCGGCGCGGCGGCGCCGGGCACCCGCCGCGACCGTGCGGCCCAGAACGCGAGACCGTGCGCCAGTTCGTCGAGCGCCGGGTCCGACGTGCCGGTCGCCAGCGTCCGCACGGCGTGGCCGACGCGGATCACGCCGTGCGTCGAGCCCGCCGCGATGCCGGGCAGCAGCCGGGCCCACCACGTGGCGAGCACGTCGTGCCACGGGCCGGTGCGGACCTCGGCGCGGAAGAACGCCGACCAGTCGCCGATCCGCCGGCCGTCGCCGAGCGCGGCGTGCCAGTCGGTGATCCGGTCGCCGGGCGCCGGCAGGTCGGCCATCCGGTCGACGTAGTGATCGAGCCACACGTCCAGGCGCAGGTCGAGCCCGCGCCGGACGATCACCTCGGCCGCCATCGGTCCGTGGTTGGTGAGCCCGTGGTTCCCTTCTTCGTCACCGCCGAACTCCGGTCCCGTCCGGTGCAGGCGGTCGTAGGCCTCGAGGAGGTCGTTCATGCGGGAACCCTGGCAGCGGGCGCGGACGCCGAGCGACGATTAGGTGCTGGACTAATCTCTGGTCCGTGATCGAGCTCGAGTTCACCCCGGAGGACTACCGGCGGATCCGGTTCGCGTTCTCGCCGGTCGCCGAGCTCGTGACGAGCCTGCGGACGTTGGCCACCCAGCAGCGCAACGGGTTGCACGCGCCGTGGCTCTCGACCGTCGCGCGGCGGCTGGACGACGTCGACGTCGAGCTGCTCACCTCGCTCGTCCGCCCGACCGGCTACGTGCCGGACTTCCTGCTGCCGCCCCCGCCCGGTCGCACGGCCGGCATCGAGTCGAGCCTCGTGCAGCTCACCGGCACGGCGCCGGACCTGGTGGTGGCCGAGCTGGAGCACCTCGCCCAGCACCGCGTCGCGCAGCAGGGCCCGGGTGCCGACCGGCGGGCCGTGCTCATGCGCGAGCTGATCGCCGATCCGGAGCGCGCGCTGTCCCGCATCGCCGACGAGTTCGACCGGTACTGGCGTGCCGCGCTCGAGCCGCACTGGCCGCGCATGCACGCGCTGCTGCAGGCCGATCTCGCGTACCGCTTGGAGGAACTGGCGGCCGGCGGGGTGGCGCAGTTGTTCCGGACGCTGCACCCGTCGGTCGCGTTCCGCGGGGACCTGCTCGCGATCGTCAAGTACTACGAGGGGCGGGCGCAGCTGCGGAGTCGGGGGCTGTTGCTGGTGCCGTGCGTGTTCGTGTGGCCGGACGTCATGGTGCGCACGGCCGATCCCTTGCCGTGCCTCAAGTATTCGCCACGCGGGTTGGGTCGGCTGTGGGAGTCGACGCCGGATGCGGAGGACGCGCCGCTTGCCGTGGTGGTGGGCCGTACGCGCGCGGTGATCCTTGCGCTGCTTGAACTGCCCATGTCGACCACTCAGTTGGCGGCTCAGTTGCGCTTGTCCGCGCCTACGTTGAACGTGCATCTGACGTCGTTGCGGGCGGCGGGCATTCTGTCGTCCCGCCGTGACGGTCGGGTGGTTCTCTACCAGCGCACGGCTCTTGGCGATCGGTTGTTGGCGGGCGTCGCCTAGTGGTTGCACGCGATCGTCCCGTGCGCCTACAAAGACCCCAACCGCACACGCTCAGCCCGGATCAGCTGCCAGGCTTGCTGAACGTGACGCTGCTCGGTTCGAGTGCCACCGATAGCCATCCGGAGCAGGACATGACCGGCCACCTTCGTGTGGGTCAGGTACAGAGCACCACTCGCGTTGAGATTCGACATCAGCTCCATGGTCAACGCATCCGAAGTGGACGACCACAACGGACGAAAGCACACCAGCCCAAGGGAACGCGGCTCATGCAGCACGAAGTCCGGATCAGCCGCCACCTGCCCGGCCAACTCATCAGCCAGCGCGACACCCGCACGAATGTGCTCGCGCAACCCGGAAGCCCCATACCAGCGCAACACGGCCCACAGCTTCAACGCACGAAACCGCCGACCGAGCGGGATCTGCCAGTCGCGGTAGTCGACGACCGCGCCCGACGACGAGGCCGCGTTACGCAGGTATTCCGGCTCGATCGACAGCGCACCGGTCAACGGCCCCCGGTCGGCCACCCACAGCACCGTGCAGTCGAAGTTCGTGAGCAGCCACTTGTGCGGGTTGGTCACGTAGGAGTCGGCGTACTCGGCCACCCCCTCGATGACCCACCGCAACTCCGGGCAGACGGCGGCCACCCCGGCGTACGCGGCGTCGACATGCAGCCACACACCACGGGCCCGGCACACGGCGCCGATCTCCTCGACCGGGTCGACCGCCGCGGTCGACGTGGTGCCGACGGTCGCGCAGACCATCACCGGAGTCCCGGAATCCGAGTCGAGCATGCGCTCCAGCGCCACCGGGTCCATGGCCCGGGTGACCGGATCGACCGGCACCACCCGCACGGTGACACCCACGATGCGCGCCGCCTTCTCCAGCGACGAGTGCGTGTCGGCGGAGATGTAGACGGTGTGCGGACCTTCCCCGCCCACCCGGTGCCGCGCCGCGAGGATGGCGAGCAGGCTCGCGCTGGACGCCGAGTCCTGGATGACGCCGCCACCGCCCGCGTCGGTCCGGAAATGCGTGGGCAGGCCGAACAGCTCGGCCAGCCAGTCGACCGTCACGGTCTCGAGCTCGGTGCAGGCCGGGCTGGTGGCCCACAACATGCCCTGCACCCCGAGCCCGCTGGACAGCAGATCGCCGAGGATCGCCGGCCCGCTGGCGTTCGACGGGTAGTAGGCGAAGAAGCTGGGGTGCTGCCAGTGGGTGATGCCGGGCAGCACCACGCGGTCGAGATCGGCGAGGATCGCCCCGAAGTCCTCACCCCGCTCGGGCGCGCTCACGGGCAACGCCCGCCGCACGTCGCCGGGTTCGGCCTGCGACAACACGGGGAAGGACTCGATCCTGTCGAGGTAGTCGGCCACCCAGTCGACCACCTGCTTGCCGTAGCGCCGGAACTCGTCCGGCGTCATGTGCGCGCTCATTCCTGGATGGTGCCAGTGAGAGGCCGCGCGAATGGGGCTGGTGGCGCCCGCCGCGCCGAGTCGGCCCCTGGCGGCACCGCGCCGGCATCGAAGTACGTCCAGTACGACGACGCCGGCGCGGCACCACCAGGAACCACCTCGATCACGACGGGCATCCACCGACCCCATTCGCGCGGCCTCTTACTCCGCGCCGGCCACCCGCCGGATGATCCCGTCGACCACCACGTAGACCTGGTCGTTCTGGTAGTCGGCGATGTAGACGAGGCCGTCGCGGTCGACCCACACCCCGACCGGGGTGTAGAGCTTTGTCTCGTTGGCCGGTTGATCGAGCTTTGGTATGCCCGGCGACCCGGTCCCGGCGAACGTGGTGATGATGCCGTTCCGGTCGATGCGGCGGACCCGGCTGGCCTCGCCGTCGGCGATGTAGAGGTTGCCGTCGTAGTCGCCGGCCACGGTGGTCGGCTCGGTCAGCTGCGCGTCGCGGGCCGGCCCACCGTCCCCGGCGGATCCGGCGACACCGGTGCCGGCGAGCGTGTCGATGATCCCGTCCGGCCGCACGATGCGGACCCGCGAGTTCTCCAGGTCCGCGATGAAGACGTGGCCGTCGGCGGAGGCGTAGACGCCGGCCGGCCCGTCCAGCGTGGCCTCGGTGGCCGGTCCGCCGTCCCCGGAGAACCCGCCGGCGCCGGTGCCGGCGATCGGCGTGACCGTGCCCGCGCCGTCGACGCGCACCACTCGGTTCTTGTTGTACTCGGCCACATACAGGGTGTTCTCCGGGCCGATCACCACGTCGACCGGGCGGTCCAGCCCGTCGGCGACGGTACTGATCGTGCCGTTCCGGTCCACCTTGCGGACGCTGCCGTTGCCCCGGTCGGCGATGAACACGTTCCCGTCGCCGTCGATCGCCACCCCGCACGGGTAGTCGAGCCTCGCCTCGGTCGCCGGGCCCCCGTCGCCGCCACCGCCGGGATCGCCCGTGCCGGCGACCGTGGTGATGATCCCCTCGGCGTCCACCCGGCGGATCCGGTGGTTGTCGGAGTCGGCGATGTAGAACACCCCGTCCTCGGCTGTTCTGGCCACCTGCGGGCTCAACAGGTACGCGGACGTCGCGTCCCCACCGTCGCGGGGGTATTCGGGGCCGTCGCCGGTGATCGTGACGATGGTCCCGTCCGGGTCGATCCGCCGGATGCGCTCGTTGCCGGCATCGGCGATGTATACCGAACCGTCGGCCGTGGGGAGTACCGCCTGGGGTTGGGCCAGCCGAGCCTCGGTGGCCGGGCCGCCGTCACCGGAGAAGCCGGGGGCGCCGGTGCCGGCGACCGTGGTGATGATCCCTTCGGTGTCGACCGCGCGGATCCGCTGGTCGACGTACCCGGCGATGTACAGCACCCCGTCGGGGCCGATGCCGATGCCGTCCGGGGTGATCAGCTGCGCGGCCGTCGCGGGACCGCCGTCGCCTTCCGTGCCGATCTCGCCGGTGCCGGCGACCGTGGTGATCGTGCCGGTCGGGTCGACGCGGCGGATGCGGCCGTTGTCGGCGATGTACAGGTCGTCGCCGTGCACGGCGATCGCCAGCGGAAAGTCCAGTTGTGCCTGGGCGGCCGGGCCACCGTCGCCCGTGAAGCCCGCGGTGCCGGTGCCGGCCACCGCGCTGATCCGGCCGTTCCGGTCGATCATGCGGACGCGGTTGCCGTCGCTCTCCGCCACGTAGGCCTGGCCGTCGGCGCCGACGGCCACGTCCACCGGCGAGTTCAGCGCGGCCTTGGTGGCGGGGCCGGAGTCGCCGGAGGAGCGCTCGGTGCCGGTGCCGGCGAACGTGCTGATGGTGCCGGCCGGGTCGACCTTGCGGATCCGGTTGTTCGACGTGTCGGCGATGTAGACGTTGCCCGCGCGGTCGACCGCCAACCCGTGCGGGTAGCTGAGCTGGGCCTTGTCGGCCGGTCCGCCGTCCCCGCTGAACCCGTCGCCGTTCCCGCCGGCGAGCCGGACCATCTTCCCGTCCGGGGTGAGCTTCTGGACGGTGCTGGTGTCGCGGTTCGCCAGGTACAGGTTGCCGTCGGCGTCGGCGGCGAGGGCGTTCAGGTCGCGCCCGGCCGTCTGGTCGGTGGTCGCGCCGGACGGTGCGCCGGCCGCCGCCGGTACGCCGCCGACGGCCGAGTCGCCGGCGCCGGCCAGGGCGAGCACACCGACCACGGCGACGGCCGTCGCCATGGCACCGATCGCCACCGCCGTCCGGCGCGCGAGCGACCGAGTCGGTGGGTCTGCGGGCGTGGGTATGGGTGGCGGCGTCCAGCCGGGCGGCGGGGTCGGCACGTCGTGGAGGAACTCCGCCGCCCGCTCCAGGTCCGCCACGAACTCGGCACAGGTGCGGTGGCGCTCGGCCGGGTTCTTGGCGACCGCCCGCGCGAGCACCGCGTCGACCGCCGGTGAGACGTTCCGAGTGCCGCCGCTCAGCTGGGGCGGGTGGAGGTTGCGGTGGGCGTGGGCCAGCTGCTCGGAGCTCTCGCCGGCGAACGGCGCGTGCCCGGTGAGGCACGCGTACGCGACGCAGCCCAGCGCGTACAGGTCGGCGGCCGCGCTCGGCTGGCCGCCGCTCCACCGTTCCGGCGCCAGGTACTGCGGGGTGCCGACCATCAGCGACGTGGTCATCGAGGTCACGTCGAGCCGCAGGGCCGAGCCGAAGTCGCTGACGTAGGCGAACGGCCGGCCGGCGATCATGGAGATGAGGATGTTGCCCGGTTTGACGTCGCGGTGCACGAGACCGGCGGTGTGCGCGGCGTCGAGTGCCTCGGCCACCTGCTCGAGCACGACGCAGGTCTCGTACAGGGAAAGGGCGCCCTGCAGCCGGATGTAGCCGGCGAGGCTCGGCCCGTCGACGTACTTCATGGCGAGGTAGAGGTGCCGGGCAGAACCGTCGCCGCCGTCGGCCGTCTCGCCGAAGCCGTACACGGGGATCACGTGCTTCTCGTCGCCGAGCCGCGCGGTCAGCTGCGCCTCGCGCAGGAACCGGCGCTGGAACTCCGGGTCGGCCGCGAACTTGGCCGGGAGGATCTTGAGCGCCGCCGGCCGGTCGAGCTTCAGGTCGGTCGCCCGGTAGACGAGGCATTCACTGCCGCCCTCGCCGATGAGCTCCTCGAGGCGGTAGTTCTCGACCAGATCCCCGGTCTTGAACATCATTCGGGTTATCTCCGTCTCGTGACCGGCCCGGCCCGGTGGCTTCGTGACCAGTGTGGGTACGTCAGATGAGGAAAGGATGACAGCCGTCGGCGCGCGAGAGTACGACAGGACCTCCGGTACCCCTCCCGAGCGGGCTCGATAGTGTCCCGAAACTGTCCTGTTCTGGTCGCTGCTCGTGCCCGGTGTGGTCACTACGCTGTGCTCGTGTCCGGCTATGAGTTCGATTTGTTCATCAGCTACCGCCGCCGTGGTAATCCCCTCAACTGGGTGCAGAACCATTTCTTTCCGCGCCTGCGGGACTATTTGGACGATCACCTGGACAAGGACCCGGCCCTGTTCATCGACGTGGACATGGAAAAGGGGACCCACTGGCCGACGAGGCTGGAGAACGCCCTCAATCGGACGAAGATCCTGGTCCCCATCTATTCGCCGCAGTACTTCCGCTCGCCCTGGTGTCTGGCCGAGTGGCGGACCATGGCAGAGCGCGAGCTGCTGCTCGGGCTCAGCTCGGCGGAACGGCCGCAGGGGTTGATCTATCCGATCCTCTTCTCCGACTCGGACAACTTCCCGGACTTCGCCCGGCTGCGCAGCTGGCGGGACCTCAAGAAGTGGAACAACCCGGACCCCGTGTTCCAGCAGACGGTCGAGTGGGTTTCGTTCCTCCGGGAGGTCGAGACCATCGCCATGGACCTGGCCAACCTGTTGCCCCAGGTGCCCGACTGGCAACCGGACTGGCCGATCTACCGGCCGGATCCACCGCTCCCGCCGCCCACCCTCGTCCCCAGGTTCTGACATGACCGGAACGGTCGTCACCTTCTACTCGTACAAGGGCGGCGTCGGCCGCAGCTTCGCGCTGGCCAACATCGCGGTCCTGCTGGCGCGGTGGGGTCACCGAGTGCTGACCATCGACTGGGACCTGGAGGCGCCCGGGCTGCACGCGTACTTCGAGCCGTTGCTGAGCGGGCCGCCGGAGGTGGGCATCGTCGACCTGGTCGACGACTTCACGGCAGGAGTGGACAAGCCGGCGTCCGCCTACGTGACCCGGCTCGACGCCGGCGAACCAGGTGCCATGGGGCTGATGGCGGCGGGACGGCGGGACACGACGTACGCGGGCCAGGTGCAGGCGATCGACTGGGAGGACCTGTACGCCCGTGGGTTCGCAGACGTCCTCGAACGCTGCCGTTCCGAGTGGACGGACGAGTACGACTTCGTGCTCATCGACAGCCGCACCGGATACGCCGACGTGGCGAGCATCTGCACCGCGCACCTCCCCGACCGGCTGGTGGTGCTCTTCACGGCCAACGATCAGAGTGTTGGCGGCGCGGTCGACGTGGCCGCACGAGCCGACGAAGCCAGGGACCGTATGCCCTACGACCGGTCCCAGCTCACTGTCCTACCCGTCCTGTCCAGGTTCGACGGCCGGGTGGAGTACGAGCGGGCAGAGAACTGGCACCGGAAGTGTGCCGAACTGACGGCGCCACTGTTCCGCAACTGGCTGGTGAAGAACGTGTCCGAAGTGGACATGCTGCGGTACCTCACACTGCCCTACGTGTCGTACTGGAGCTTCGGTGAACAGCTACCCGTGCGTGCCGAGCGGACCCCGTCGGCCGACCAGATCGCGTTCGCGCTGGAGACCGTGGCGGCCGTGATCGCGCACCAGTTCGACCGGACCGACCTGCTGGCCGACAACCGCGACGACTACGTCACGGCTGCCAGGGCGCGGGAACGCGACTTCGAACTGGACCTGCTGGTGAGCTGCCCACGGTCCGCACTCGGGTTGGCGAACTCCATCGTGCAGGAGCTGCGGTCGCTCGGCGTGCGTGCCGAACCGTCCCTGTCCGGCGACCGCGATTTCCTCGGCAAGGGTCAGGATCTGGCGCGCCACCTGTGCCTGCTGGTCGACGAGCAGGTGAGCCGCTGGCAGACGGCCGAGGCGGAGCGGTTCCTGCGCCGAACGCTGACCCTCGACGGCGACCGCCGCCTGATCCCCGTCCTCACCGCCGCGGCCGAACCGTCGACGCTGCCCGGGTTTCTGCGCAACCTCCAGCACCTGGACGCCGAGGCGGGCCCAAGGGAGGTGGCCGCGTTGTTGCACGGCCAGCTGACGGGGACCGAACCGCTTGTGCGTACCGAGAACCCGCACCGGGAGGCGGCGCTCGCGCTCCGGCAGGTGACCGACCGGAACCTGCAGTACAACCGGTGGTTCCTGGTGGAGCAGATCGTCGACTCCATGACGACGGCCCTGCACGACAACGACACCGACGGCCTGCGCGACCTGACCATCGACCTCGGGTTGGCGGCGCGGGTGTCCGGTGCCAACGATCGGATCGCCATACCGACCAAACTCCGCGAAATGATCAACGAATTGGTGTCCCGGTTCGAATATCGCGCGCGGCGTTGATAATCGTGTCCCGAAGTTGTCCACTTTTCGGTGTTCTCCGCCTACTGGGAACCGTGCTTACATGTTGGCGGCCACTGGCAATTCACTGGAGGACGCGGAAATGGCGAACCAGCTCAAGAATGCGGACCGAGCGGCGTTGCTCGCCCTGATGGGTGCCGGCGGAGAAGCGTCCAACACGGAGTTGGAGGCCATAGCCGGGTTCCGGATCAACGGCGAAGTACGCCTGCGCCTGAACACGCAGCTGCTGGTGGAGAGCGAACGCGAGGGCAACGGTCCCTTCGTTCACACCCTGACGCGCCCGGGATGGGCGTGGTGCGCCGAGGAACTTCTGGCGGATCTTCCGGAGAAGCACGGTCCACTGGGCGGTGCACTGTACGCGGTGCTCCGCGGCCTGGACGGCGCCCTCCAGTCCCGCAACCTGACGCTGCGGGAATTTCTGTCTTCCGCCTCGGACAAAACGGAAGGGGACATCGAGGGCGACATCCGTGCCGCGTACCGCAAGCTCGCGACCAGGCCACGTGCGTTCGTCCGGCTCGCCGCTCTGCGGTCGCTACTCAACGGCTCCTCCCGCGCCGACGTGGACGAGGCACTGCGCATGATGAGCCAAAGCCGCAAGGCCAACCTGATGCCGGAGTCCAACCGCAAGACCCTCACCGATGCCGACCACAAGGCTGCGATCCACATCGGCCGGCACGACAATCATCTGATCGTGATCGAGGAGTCATGACCGATCCGCAGCAGGAAGCGCTGGCCGCGCTTCGCTTCAACTGGGCGGACACGCCGGACCATGTATGGACCACCTCTCCTTATCACGTGGACGGTCTGCACGGTGATGTCGAGCAGGAGATCCGGTCCGACATCGGAAAGGCCGAGG
Organism: uncultured Actinomycetota bacterium; assembly: GCA_963826035.1. Taxonomy (GTDB): domain Bacteria; phylum Actinomycetota; class Actinomycetes; order Mycobacteriales; family Pseudonocardiaceae; genus Actinophytocola. The sequence continues at coordinate 303,858 of CAWGVZ010000001.1, forward strand.
CGAGCGACGGGCCGAGCCCGATCGGTCTGGTGGTGTACGGCCAGAAAGGTGTCGGCAAGACCCATCTGCTCGGCTGGGCCCGACAGCAGGTGCAGCGCGCAGGAGGGTATTTCTTCCTGTTCGAGCTGTTGTCTGGCAATACCTTCTGGGATGATGCAGCCACATCGGTGCGGGACGGGCTCCTGCGAACGGGTGATCGCGACGAGACCCAGCTGACCCGATTCCTGACGCTGCTGTGCGAGCGTGCGGGGATTCCCGACACGATGGCGAAGGCGATCGCGGGATCGGACTCGGTCGAGCCCGCTGACATCGACACCTTCATCGACGCGTTGCAACTGGTGGACCGCCGGATCGGTACAGACTGCGCCGACACAGCCACAGCCCTCGTGCTGTATGCATCGAAGGACCGGCGGAAGAATGGCGTCGGTAAGGACTACCTCAGCGGTGCGGGAATAGCGGCGGACGAGCGCCGAATGTGGGGGATGCGGGTCGAACGGCCGCAGCATTTATCGGTGGTCAGAGACGTGTTCCGGCTGCTGGCGCTGGTAGGTCCCAGCGTGGTGGCGGTCGATCAGCTCGACCGGATCGTGGCGAAGGCGACCACTCAACTCGACACCAGGCGGCAGGACCCCGAAGTCGCTCTCGAGCTGTCGCTCGTGGCCGACGGGTTGATGCAACTGCGGGAGGTCACCCGACGCACTCTATCCATCGTGGCATGCCTGCCGGCATCCTGGGAGTTGTTGCGGGAAAAGGCGAGCGACTCGGTCACCGACCGGTTCAGCGAGGCGTTCTTCCTCGGGCGGGTCACCGACGCGGCACTTGGCCGCGCCCTGGTGGAGAAGTGGCTCGGGGTGCCGTACCGGCGAGTGGGTTTCGTGCCGCCGCATCCGACGTGGCCGGTCGCGTCGTCGGCATTCGACGGTGCCTGGGAGGAGCACTCGCCCCGCGAGCTGCAGAAGATCATCGACAAGCATGTCGAAGCATGCCTGCGGGGCGAGATACGTGAACTGACCTCGTTCGATCTGGCCGAGCAACCTGTGCCGATCCCGAGGCGGGTCGGGCCGGAGCCGGAGCACTTCGCCGCGCTCGATGCCCGGTTCGCCGAGCTGCGGGCAGAGGTGGGTGTCGCACCCGCTATCACTCCCGCCACCGAGGACAAGGTGATGCCCGGGTTGCTGTCCGCGGCGTTGCGTGCGTGGATCACCGAGGTCGGCAATGACGAAATGGTATGGGACATAGACCCATCCGGATCGACCGACCTACATGCCGGGATTCGGCGCACCCTGGACGAGGAGCTGGATACAGCGGAACTGTGGATGTTCCGGGCGATCTCCGCGCCGCATCACCGCGCGGTGCAGAAGAGGATGCGCGACGCATGCGTCGCAGCGGGGCTGAGTTCGGCCGCCACTGATCGACATCTGGTGGTGATCCGCAACGAGGGCTGGTCCAAAGGGCCGAAGACCCGCGCGGATCTCGCCGAGCTCCGTCGGACCGGCGGACTGGATGTCAGGATCTCCGAGGAGGACATCCGGACCTTCGGTGCGCTGCGGGAGATGCTGACCAAGCCGAGTCTCGAGTTGCGGGAGTGGCTCGTTGCGCGGAAGCCGGCCAGTACGTCCACCCTCCTGGCCGCGACCCTGCCGAACGTGGCGACGGCCAAAGTGGACAGTCAGGACAGCCGACCGCCGCCGGGGATCCCCGGAATTGTCGTCGGGATGGCTGGTTCGGAGCCGGTGTCCATCGAGTTGGAGTCGTTGCGTAAGCATGCTGTCATCTTCGCCGGGTCGGGGTCCGGGAAGACCGTGCTCATTCGGCGGATGATCGAGGAATGTGCGTTGCGTGGGGTGTCGGCCATCGTGCTCGATCCCAACAACGATCTTGCCCGGTTGGGGGAGGGGTGGCCGCAGCCGCCGGAGAACTGGCGGGCCGGTGACGAACAGAGTGCGCGGGACTACCTCGCCAACACCGACGTCGTCGTCTGGACGCCCGGGCGCAGTGCGGGCCGGCCGCTCAGTTTCCACCCACTGCCGGACTTCGCGAGCGTGCTCGACGATCACGACGAGTTCACCGCCTCCGTCGAGGCGGCTGTCGCGACCCTCACCCCGCACGCCAAGGTCACGGGGAACACGGCCAAGGCGAGCCGGGGCAAGGCGGTCCTCCGAGAGGCGCTCACCGTGCACGCCCGCACCGGATCGCGGAGCCTGCGGGGTTTCATCGAGTTCCTGGCCGACCTGCCCGAGGGCGTGAGCCGGCTCGGCAACGGGACGACGATCGCGGCCGACCTGGCCGAGTCGCTCAAGGCGGCCACCGTGAACGACCCGCTGTTCGCCGGCGCGGGGGAGCCGGCCGACCCGGCGCTGCTGCTCACGCCCGCCCCGGGGAAGAGGGCGCGGATCTCGGTGATCAGCTTCGTGGGCCTGCCGTCCGACGAGCAGCGGCAGGGCTTCGTGAACCAGCTGCAGATGGAGGTCTTCGCCTGGATCAGGCGCAACCCGGCCGGGGATCGGCCGCTCGGTGGGCTGTTCGTCATGGACGAGGCGCAGACGTTGGCCCCGTCCGGCGGGTGGACGGCCAGCACGCAGAGCACGATCATCCTCGCGTCGCAGGCCCGCAAGTACGGCCTGGGCCTGGTTTTCGCCACCCAGGCACCGAAAGCACTGCACAACCAGATCCCCGGCAACGCCACCACCCAGTTCTTCGGGCGGCTCCAGAGCCCGGCCCAGGTCGCCGCGGCGAACGAGATGGCGAGGGCCAAGGGCAGCACGGTCGAGGACATCGCACTGCTGGAACGCGGCCAGTTCTACGTCACGGGCGAGGCGTTCGGGTTCCGCCGGATCGACACGTCCATGTGCCTGAGCCACCACCCGCCCAGCCCGTTGCGGCTGGAGGAGGTCATCGAGCGAGCGACGGCGTGAAAACACAGTGAAACACCCCGGCCGGGCGAACCCGGCCGGGGTGTCCTGTGTGTTCAGTGCGCGACCTGCTGGTCCAGCAGCGTGCCGATGCGCTGCCACAGGTCCACGAACAGCCCTTCCTTCGTGTAGGCGCGGGTTTCCGGGTCGTCCGTACCGAACACCGACAGGTCGTGCAGCTCCAGCTTGGTGGTGCCGGTCTCCCCCTCGAAGACCGGTCGCGCCCAGCCGCTGCTGCAGATGGCGCCGGCGTCGTGCAGGCCGACCACGAAGTTCAGCGTCTCGTCGCCGCCGATCCCGCCGCGCCGGATGTCGAGCGCGTAGACCGTGTCGCCCCGGCGTTCGACCCGGAGGGCGATCGCGGAGTCCGTGCGGTGCACGGTGCACACGAACCCACGGGTCCGCAGCTGGGGCGCGGCGACCTGGAACTGGTCGCCCAGGTAGTGCAGCGCCGTCTGCTGCGCCTCGTACTTGCTGAAGTCGTCGCGGGCGAACTCCTTGGTCGCCGGCTGGTGGGCGTGCAGGGCGTGCTTCACGACCTCGCCGACCGCACGCGGCTGCTGGCCGGCCGAGGTGGCCTGGTCGATCTTGTCGACGAGCAGGTCCGCCAGTTGGTCGGCCGAATGCCCCTCCCGGCGCAGGTAGTCGACGTGCGGGTGCAGCAGGTCCGCCGGCGTGTCCCCCGTCAGGACCGGCAGAACGTAGCCGTCGCCGGATTTCACGGCAGCCAACATGGCCGAGGAGAACTCGTCGGCCGCGACGAACGGCACGAAGTACCGGACGTGGGTGCCGTTCGCGCCGGACACGTTCCGCCGCCACCAGTCGTTCGTCCGATCGCGTTCGAAGAGCACGGACATCCCGCGCTCCCGGCACGCCTCGACCACCTGCGCGACGTATGACTGTTCGGCGTCGGCGAAGGACACGGCGATGTCGTACCCGCTGGTCTCGTGGCTGGCTGGGTCATGGCTGGCGACTTCGTTCATGAACACCTCCTGGTTCAAACGGTTCGGCGACAGCATTCGCGTCCTACATGGACCAGGTATGGATGAGCCATGGATCCGCGCGGATCTGGTTGACTGGCCGGCATGATCGCCGAACCGGACGACGTGTCGCGTGGTAGTTGGAAAATGCGGTCGTCGACCGTGCTCTTCTCTTCGCAGTGGCTGGAGGTGCGCCGGGACGAGACTGTGCTGCCGGACGGCTCGGCCGGGCAGTACGACCACGTGCACGTGCCGGACGCCGTCTCGGTACTGGCACTGGACGACGCGGGCCGGGTGGCGGTCACCCGGCAGTGGATCTACGTGCACCGGTCCCGGCAGTGGCGGCTGCCGAGCGGGCGGATCGACGCGGGCGACGCGGACCCGGCGGCCGCCGCCCGTCGCGAGTTGGTGGAGGAGACGGGACTCTCGGCGGAGCGGCTCGTCGCACTCGGGACGATCAACTGCTCCGACTCGTTCTCCAACCACCGCGAGCACGCTTTTCTTGCCACCGGGCTGAGTCAGGGCACGGCGGCGCTGGATCCGGGTGAGGTCGACCTCGAGGTCCACTGGCTGCCGTTCGCACAGGCCCTCGACCTGGTGCTGGCCGGGGACATGCCGCATGCGGGCAGTTCGTTCGCCATTCTCAACGCGCACGCCAAACACATTGCCCGTTGACCGTTTCCTGTTCGGTGGGAAACAGGCACCTCATTGTTGTGACGGCTGGCATCGCTAATCCTCATTGGTAGGCGCAATTCGAGCGCCGAACCAAACAATCAGCCGGAGGATTTGTCATGTCTTTGTCACGTTCGGCCACCCTGACCGCCAAGATCGCCGGGTTCGCGACGGCCGTCCTGATCGCCGTCGCACTGCCCATGCTCGGCACGGCTTCGCCCGTCGCGGACGGTGGCGAGACCCCGCCGCCCCCGCCGCCCACCACGCTCGGCCACCCGTGGGACTGATCGTGGAATAATGGGTTCCGCTCGGCCTCCCGGCATTTGTTCTGCCGGGAGGCCAGGCCGATTATGGGAGGTCCTGATGGCCGATTCCTTCGGCGCTCGGCTGCGGTCCCGTCGAATTTCGGCCGGCCTGTCGATGGGGGAGTTGGCCAAGCGGGTCAACTACAGCAAAAGCTATCTCAGCAAGATCGAGAACGATCTCAAGCCGCCCACCGCGCTGGTGGCCAGGCAGTGCGACAACGTCCTCGGCGCCGGCGGTGAGCTGACCGCGCTGGTGCCGGTCGCCGGGCAGGCCGCCCCCGAGGCCGGCACCGAGGGCGAGCTGTGGGTGATGTCGTTGGCCGGCAACGGGGACCTCGGCTTCCGCCCGATGGCCGCCGACGCGGCGGTGGGTCTGGACGCGGTTTTCACCGACGGCGCCCGGTTGGAGGCCGACGAGGTGGTCGTCGAAGGGCTGTGGGCCTCCTTCGGCCAGCTCCGCATGCTCGGCCAGGTGACCAGTCCGGTGGTGGTGCTCGGCACGGTGATCGCCCACGTACACACGCTGCGCACCCTGGCAGCGGACAACCCCGAGCCGGTCCGGACGCGGTTGCTGCTGCTCGCCTCCCGGGTCGCCGAGTACACCGGCTGGATGAGCCAGGAGGCGGGTGACGAGCGGAGCGCGCTGTGGTGGACGAAGCGGGCCGTGCGGTTCGCCGAGGCCGGCCGGGACAACCGGCTGGCCAGCTACGCGTTGGTCCGCGAGGCCGAGTTGGCGCTGTACCGGCAGGACGCGCTCGCGACCATCGGGCTGGCGGGCCGGGCCCAGGCCGATGCCGGGGCCGGCCCGCGCATCCTCGCGCTGGCCGCGCGCGTCGAGGCGCAGGGACACGCGTTGGCCGGCGACCAGGAGGCCTTCCTGCGCGCGCTCGACCGGGCGGCCGAGCTGTTCGCCACGGCCGAGCCGGGCGCCACCGGTCAGGCGTTCGGATCATCCAATGTGGACGATGAGGTGTCGCTCGCCCGCGGCTGGGCACTGTGCGATCTCGGGCGGCCGGCCGAGGCGGCCGCCATCCTCGACCGCCAGGTGGCGAAGATCCCGGCGTCCGCGCGCCGCGCCAGGGCCCGGTTCGGGGCCAGGCGGGCGCTCGCGCACGCGTGCTCGGGCGAGGTCGACCAGGCATGCGTGGTGGCCGGCCAGGTCCTCGCCGACGCGAGGTTCGTCGACTCGGCGACCGTGCGCGTCGACCTGCGACAACTCACGAGAACGCTGGCCCGGTGGCGCGACCACGCCGAGGTCCGCACCCTGTTCCCCGAACTGACCCGCGCCCTGCACCGCCCGCGCTAGCCACCAACACGCCGCATGATGACCACTCCAGTAACCCATGATGACCACTCCCGTCGGCCATGATGACCGGTCCCGCACGGCGGGTCGGCAACCCGACACACCACATCCATCCGCAACGGTCATCATGCGCGACCGGACTGGTCATCATGCGCGACGGGAGTGGTCATCATGCGCGGGTCCGGGGTGCAGGCGCAGCGCAGCAGTTGCCGTTCTCGTCTGATCTCTCCGGCTTCGGGTTGGCGCAGTTGGACGAACGTGGTCTCCGCGGCGCGCCAGTGGTCGGCCGCGCGGTCGTGGTCGCCGGTCGTGTGGAGTGCCTGAGCGATGCCGCGGTGGGCCTGTGCCTGATGGGCGCGATCACCGGTGCCGGTCGCCAGGTCGAGTGCCGCCCGGTAGCTGCGCAGCGCGTCGGACTGGTCGCCGCGGACGTGGAGGGTGGCGCCGCGGTCGAGGTACAACTCGGTGCGCAGGTAGGCGTCGTCCAGGCCGTTCGCCGCCAGCCGGGCTTCCTCCTGGTAGCGCATGGCTTCGTCGACGTCGTGCCGCAGCCGGTGCACATTGCCGATGTTGTTGAGCGCGTAGGCGGCCACGCCGCGGTCGCCCGTCGCCAGCGCCAGGCCGTGCGCCTCCTGGTGATCGGCCAGCGCCTCGTCGACCGCGCCGAGCCGCTGCCGGACGCTGCCCAGGTTGTCCAACCCGTGGGCCAGCCCCTGCCGGTCGTCGATCAGCCGGAGCATCCGCACGGCGGCCACGTGCTGGCGTTCGGCCAGCTCCAGGTTGCCGCGCTGTTCATTGAGCAGGCCGAGCATGCTGAGCGTGTTGCCCTGGCCGCGCAGGTCGCCGACCTGCTCGTACTTGGCGAGCGCGGCTTCGAGGTGGGCGATGGCGTGGCCGTGGTCGCCCAGCTCGATGGTGGGTTTGGCGATGGCGCACAGGGTGTCGGCCTCGCCGCGGAGATCGCCCAGCCGGACCCAGCGCGGCAGGGCCTGCGCGGCCAGCTCCCGCGCGTGGGCCAGCCGGCCCGAGCGCCGGTGCGCGACGGCCAGCCGCAGCAGCACGTGGGCCTGTCCGAGCTGGTTGTCCTCGTCGGCCATGACCGTCTGCTTGGCCAGCTCGAGCGCGTCGATCCAGTCGTCGATGTGGTTGGTGGCGTTGAAGTACCGCCACAGCAGCACGGCCAGCTGCCAGGTGTGGACCGGCCGCCCGTGGCCGGCCGCGTACCTGATGGCGGCCACCAGGTTGGGGCGCTCGACAGTGAGCCACTCGTGGGCGGCCTGCTGGTCGCCGAACGCCGCCAGGACCGCGCATTCGCGGTCGACGGCCGGCTGTTGCGCGCGGTCGAACGGGAACGCCGTGGCGATGGCCGATGCCGTGTTCACCAGGTAGAAGTCCAGCAACCGGTCGAGCGCGTCATCCCGTTCGGCCGGCGTCGCCACCGACTCGGCGAACTGCTTGAGCGGGTCGAGGATGTGATAGCGCTCGGGAACCGCCTCCTCGAGCAGGCTGACCTCGTGGAGGTCGTCGAGCAGCTGCCGCGCACGGGGCACGTCGTCGCCGGCGAACGCGGCGGCCGCCGCCACGCTCAGGTCGTGCCCGGGATTCGCGCCGAACAGCCGGAACATGGTCCGTTGCGGCTCGTCGAGCTGCTGGTAGGAGACCATGCAGGCGACGACGCCCGGGTTGTCGAAGGCACGGGCCGAGTTCCACGGGCCGGCCTCGTCCAGCAGCCGGACCAGATGGTCGAGCGGCCACTGCCGGTGCCGGCGGAACTGCGAGGCGACCATCTTTATCTGCAGGGGCAGCCGGCCGCATCGGCCGACCACGTCGGTCACCTCGGCCGACCTGCCGCGCAGCCGGTCCGGGCCGACCAGACTGTTGAACAGCTGCGCGGCGTCGGTGGCCGGGAACGGTGCCACGTGGACGTTGTCGCCCGCGTCGAGATCCCCGAACCGGCGGCTGGTGACGATCGCCAGGCAGCCCGGCGCCTGCGGCAGCAGCGACCGCACCTGCTCGGCCGAGGCCGCGTTGTCCAGCACCACCACGGTCTTCGTGCCGGCGAGCGTGGCCTGGTAGAGCGCGCTGCGGCCGGTGAGGGTCGGCGGGATCCGTTCGGTGGGCACGCCGAGATCGACGAGCAGCTTGGCCAGCGCCTCGGTGGGCGTGATCGGATCGAGGTTCGGCGTGAACCCGTCGAGTGCCACGAACACCCGGGCGTCGGGGAACAGCCGGCCGAGCCGGTGCGCCGCCTCGATCGCGAGGGCGGTCTTGCCCACACCCGGCATCCCGCTCACCCACAGCACCCCTGGCTCATCCTGCTCGGCCACCACGGCCGCCGCGGCCTCGATCGACGCCAGCTCAGCCGCGCGGCCGGTGAAACGGCCCGGCCGCGGCGGCAGCGTGCTGCTGGGCGCGCCGTACCGCACGGCCCACGCCTCACGGCGTAGTTCGACCGGGGTTTGCAGGCCGGCCTCGTCGAGCGCGTCCCGGGTGCGGTGATACACCTTCATGGCCTCCACCTGGTCGCCGTTGGCGAGCAGGGCACGCATCAGCAGGAGGGTGTGCCGATGTCGGCTCGGCTCGTCGTGCACCACCGGCCGCAGCCGGTCCCGCACCCACCGGTGGTTGCCGGCCGCCAGCTCCAGCTCGGCCAGGTCACCGAGGGCGTCGATCAACGCCTGGGCGGGGGAGATGACCTCGCTGCCGCCGACGCGGTCGATGTCGAGGTCCTCGAGAAACCTGCCACGCCACAGGTCCACGGCCGTGCGGAGGAGTTCGGTGGCCCGCTGCCGGTCGCCGGCCCGCGCTTGCGCGCACAACGCGGCGAAGCGCGCGGTGTCCAGTTGGTCCTCGTCGGCACGCAGGACGTACCCGGTGGTGGTCTTCTCGATGATCGAGTCGGTGGCCCCCACCGTGGTGAACGCCTTGCGGAGCTTGGCCACGTAACCGGGAATGAGGTTGGACCTCGGCCGGCTGGTGCCCCAGATGATCTCGATCAGCCGCTGCGGCGACACCGGCCGGTTCAGGTGCAGTAACAGCACTACCAGGACATATCGCTGTTGGAAGTCGCCGAGGTCGACCTGCTGCCCGTCGTGCCATGCCTCGAAGGGGCCCAACATCCGAAATTCCATGCTGTCTCCCACGCACCTTTCCTGATCGTTTTCCTTGTTCAGTGAGGAGCATCGTTCGATCGGCCCGGAGAGTGTCAGTCGGCGGATCTCTTTGTGGTCCATCTTCGATCAACGATGGGCGACAAAACTCGAAAGTCCTGGTGACCAGATCCGGCCGTGCGACTCGCGAGGAGAGCCGATGTTTTCAGACCACGTGTTGCCGTTGTACTTGGTCTGCGACGAGTCGTTGTCGATGATGGACCACGTCGAGGCGTTGAACGACGGCCTGCGCGAGCTGTGCCACGCCATCGGCGCCGACCCGGCTTTCGCCGAACGCGTCCAGCTCTGTCTCATCGGTTTCTCCGAGGAACCCGAGTTGTTGCTGCCGCTGCGCCGGGCCACCGAGGTCGCCGAGGTTTCCGAGATCGCCGTGCGCGTCGAGGTCGAGCAGGCCGCGTCGAACTTCGGCGCCGTCTTCACGTTCCTGCGCGAGACGATCACGCGCGACGTGCGATTACTCGGTTCGCGGAACTACCGGATCCACCGGCCGGCCGTGTTCTTCCTGTCCGACGGGCAACCGACCGATCCCGTGACGTGGCCGGCGGCCTTCGCGGCGCTCACCGAGCCGTCGTGGGCGGCGAGCCCGAACATCGTGGCCTTCGGGGTCGGTGACGCCGATCCGGCGATCATCGCGCGGATCGGCACGTGCCGCGCGTTCGTCGGCCGGGACGGGGTGAGCCCGGGTACCGCGTTACGCGCGCTGTCGCGGGTGCTGGTCGAGTCGGTGGTGCCGGTCGCCGGGGCCGGGTGACCGCACATCCACGTCCTGTCCATTTTTCGTCCATTCCCGCAGGGCACGCTGTCGACCCAGCGTGTCAACCCGTCACGGAACCGGAGGTGGCCCGGTGGAGATTCACTGATTCGACAACGGTCTCGGTGGCGGGCGTCGTGACCGTCGCCGGGACCGGATCGGGAATATCGGGGGTGGCCGCCCGGAGACCGAGCGTGAACCCCATGACGAGCCCCACGAGGAAAAATCCGATGAGGACGCGCACAGCCAGCGAAAACGCGCACTTTAATGTCATGACTTCTCCGGGTTCTCGGGGAGTGGTCGAGCCGGAACAAACAGAATTCTCGTCCGGCGCGACGGCGCTGCCGATGGGTTTCCCTCGCCCAGTGGGAGCAGGAAACAGGAAATGGTCGGAAGGTCGACGATGGCGGCGGAACTGGTCAACGAGCTGAAGGTCCTGCGCAAGGGGCGCGGGCTGTACACGAGCCGGATCGCGGAACGCGTGGGGCCCGCCATCCGCGACGTGAGCGGTGTGGCCGACGACGACGCGCCCGGGACGATCCGCCACAAGGTGACCGACTGGCTCGAGCGACTGGCCGATGAACTGCCGGCCGATCTCCGCATCGCGCTGCTCGCCGCGTTCGCCATTGGTCCGGAGGTCCGCCTGCCGCTCTACCAGGACCGGGTCACCTGGACGGCCACATACCTGGATCGTGACCCGAGAACCGTGCGCCGCCGGATAGACGAGGCGATCGACCATGTCGCACAGCTCGCCACGGCCGGCACCCTGCCGCCGCGGGCGGGCACGGCGGAGACCGGGTGGCACACGGCGGAACTGCGGATGATGCTCGTGCTGGACCGGGTGCGTCCGGAGGCGGTCGAGCAACGCCGGATCGTCTCCGACCAGGACGACCTCACGGAGCTGGACCTGGCGGTCACCCGGGCGATGGCGTCCACCGACCCGGCGCTCGAGGTCGACGTCTTCTACGGCGGCACCCTCGCCGACCGAGGCATGGAGTCGAGCGAGCGCCGCGCCTTCGCGCTGGAACTGCCCAGGAGGCTGGCGCGCGGTGAGTCGCACGACTTCGCCGTGCACTACCGGCTCAGCGGCGAGGAGGCGATGCGGCCGCACGTCGTGTGTGTCCCGAAGCGGCCGTGCACCCTGTTCGACCTCCGGGTGCGCTTCGACCGGGCGCGGCCGCCGGCCAGGGTGTGGCTGCTGCGCGGGGTGTTCCAGCGCGACATCTCCGATCCCGTGCGGCGCGGGGACACGCCGGAGGTGGACGAGGCGGGGGAGATCCACCTGGCGTTCCACGACCTCACGCCCGGCCTCGCCTACGGGGTGCGCTGGGATCCGAGCGCGTGAAAGTGGCAGGAAAGCCGGTTGGTCCAGGCTTGCTCGAAATGTCGTCGGGCGAGTGGACGGACCGCCGTGGAGTTCCAGATTCGCGGGTCGCTGAGCTTGCGCGGGCCGGCCGGTGCGGTCGAACCGGCCGGCAGGCTGCAGCGGGTGCTGCTCGGAGTGCTGCTCGCCAGGGCCAACGAGCCGGTCGGGGTGGACGTGCTCACCGACGCCATGTGGGACGGCCGGCCCGACGACCGAGCCCCGCAGCGGCTCCAGGTCCATGTGCACAAGCTGCGGCGACTGCTCGACGATCCCGCCCGGCTGTCGTACGGGCCGTCCGGCTACCGGCTGGACGTGCGGCCCGCCGAGCTGGACGCCACCCGGTTCGCCGAGCTGGTCGGCCGCGGCGTCGCGGCCGACAGCCCGCTCCGGCGCGCGGAACTGGTCCGCCAGGCGCTCGGCCAGTGGCGCGGCAGCCCGTTCGACGGGTTGGACGTGGGGCTGCTGGCCGACGAGGCGCGCCGGCTCGTCGACCGGTGAGACGGCGGCCGCACGGGCGCGGTACGAGGACGCGCTGGCCATCGCCACCGCCGGGGTGCGGCCGCTGGAGGAGGCCCGCGCCCACGAAGGACTCGGAGACGTGCACGCCGCGCTCGGCGACCAGGTGGCCGCGCGCATTCAGTGGCAGCGGGCGCTCGCCATCCTCACCCGGCTGGGCGTGCCGCAGGCGGCCGACGTGCACGCGAAGCTGACTCCCGACTCGGCGAACCAAGAGCCGGTGTCCTCGTCGGCGCACTCGTGACCCGGCCCCATCTGGTCATCACGCCCAACGGCACCGGTCATCATGCCGCACGCACAATGACCACTCCGGTCACACACGATGACCGTTCCGGTCGCGCATGATGACCACTCCGGCCGCACACGATGACCGTTCCGGTCACGCATGATGACCACTCCGGTCGCGCATGGTGGCCGTTCTGGTCGTGCGTGATGACCATTGCGGCACCGCATGATGGCCGTTCCGGCCGTGCGTGATGGCCGTTCCGGTCACGCGCAATGGCTACTCCGGTCGTGCGTGGTGACCATCGCGGCCTGCATCTCCTCCCGGCCCGCTGAGCGCACCGCCAGCGAGGGCTCGTGCGGGCGCCGTGGCTCGACAGTGCCCAGGAGTTGCGTGCCGAAGAGTCGGCGTGCTCGTGATCCGCACGATTGCCATCCCGGACCGCTGGCCCGGCTGCGTAGGGCCGGTATCCGTCCGCCGCTCGCCTGGCGTGACTGCGCTGTCTCCCACCCCCTTCCCCGTCGCCCCCGGCCCGCCTCAGTTGGCGAACGTGACCTCCGCGGTGCTGACCGTGCCCGCCGTTCGGCCGGGAGCCGTGTGGAACTGCCAGTACAGGTTCGTGTGGGCGATGACCTGGTCGGGCGCCGGCGCTCCGTACTCGGACAGGTCCTCGGTCGTGTGGGCATCCTTCACCAGGGTCGCGTCGTAGCCTCTGGCGATGGCGCCGTGCAGGGTGGCTCGCACGCAGCCGTCGGTCTGGGCGCCCGCCACCACCAGGCTGCCGATGCCGTGCTCGGCCAGCACCTTCTCCAAGTTGGTGTCCTCGAAGGAGTCGCCGTACCACTTCTGCACCAGCGGTTCGGTCTCGGCCCGTACCAGTTCGGGTACGTACTGCCACGACTCGCTGTCGCGGGGGAACTCGTCGCTGTTGTGCTGGATCCACACGACGGGGACCTCGGCGGCGCGCGCCCTGTCGACCAGCGTGGCGATGTTGGCCACGACGGCATCTCGTTCGTGGGCCTGCGCTACGACGCCGTTCTGCACGTCGATGACGAGGAGCGCGGTCTTCGGGCGGTTGGTAAGAGTGGTCATGGGCAGCACCCTAGGACGGGCCACCGACAATTCTCGGCACGTACTCTCGACCGCGTGCCCGAGGGTGACACCGTGTACCAGACCGCGCGCCGGCTGACCCAGGCGTTGGGCGGGGCGACGCTGCGGCGCGTGGACCTGCGGCACCCCCGGCTGGCCACCGTGGACCTGGCCGGGCGCGTGTTCGACGGGGCCCGCTCGGTTGGCAAGCACCTGTTCCTGCGCTTCGGCGACGTCAGCCTGCACTGCCACCTCGGCATGGACGGCTCGTGGCGCCTCTACGACACGGGCCGCCGGGCGCCGGTCAACCACCGCACCCGCGCCATCCTCGCCACCGACGCCCACACGGCACTCGGGCAGAACCTCCTCGAGCTGAAGCTCGTGCGCACCCCCGACGAGGGCCGGCTGGTCGCGCACCTCGGACCCGATCTGCTGGACCCCGAGTGGAGCGACGACCACGCGGCCGAAGCGCTCCGCCGGCTCACGGCCGACCCGGCCCGCGAGGTCGGCCTGGCCCTGCTCGACCAGCGGGCCATGGCCGGCGTGGGCAACGTCTACAAGGCCGAGATCTGCTTCCTGCTGGGCGTGTCGCCGTGGACGCCGGTGTCCGATGTGGACGCCGAGCAGGCGGTGGCGCTCAGCCGGAAACTGTTGCTGCGGAACGCCCTGCAACCCAACCGCAACACTACGGGCGACCCGCGGCCCGGCCGCGCGCTGTGGGTGTACGGCCGCGAACGGACGGGCTGCCTGCGTTGCGGGGGACGGGTGGTGAAGGCGAGCCAGGGCGACGCGCCACAGGAGCGCGTCGCCCCGTACTGCCCGAACTGTCAGCCCTGACAATCCAACCGGGCGTCCACCCAGTCGGCGTGATCGAAGTTCTTGCCGTCGCCGCCGTCGGTCACCCGCAGCGTGAGCATCCGGGCGCCCGTGGTGTCGACGCTCACTGGCACCGCCGGACCCGGCCGCACCACACCGCTGTCGTGGCGAACCTCGTCGTCCACCAGGACCTGGAACGTCACCGAACCCGCTGGGTCGTCTCGTCGTCGAGGCCGACCAGTGACGTGAACGCCCGGCACCGGCCACCCAGGTACACCGACACGGACCACATGCACGCGATCGGACCACTGTGGACCGTCGGGCCCGTCGAACGTCGCGAATACCGGGACATCCACGAAGCCCTGCCCGGCCTCGGCATCGACCGCCACCGGGTCGACCGTCACGGCCGTGGCCGGCACCGGGCGCGCCTGCTCGTCGCACATCGTACGGCCCGGCGTGTACCGGCAGGCGATCGCGGCGAACCCGCCGTTCTCCGCCACCGACAGGGTGTCCGACGACCTCCGATTCAAAAGCCGGCGAGTTCGTTCCAGAAATCGAAGTTGTGGGCCGTCGCGCGGTCGAACGAACCGATGCCGTGCCGGCCGATGTCGAAGCCCTGGACGTACGGGGCCCGCGGCCAGCGGGGCAGGTCGGCGGTGTTCGGGTTCCCGGTGGCGGCGAACGCGGCCCAGTAGTCGACCATCCTGTTGCCGAGTCGCAGCTGCGCCGGGGTCAGCGACACGTCGGTCGACGGCAGGTCGAACAGGAAGGCCAGCTCGGCGCCGTGGGAGGCGAGCGGCTCTATGCCGGCGGGGAACTCGGGAATCGGGGGCGCCGTGCGGTCGAGAAACTCGTAGGCGTACACCGGCATCCGCGCGCCGAACCGACGCTCTTCGTCCTGCTGTGCCCACGCCCAGTCGAGGTCGGTCATGATCGCGGCCGCCGCCTGGACGGCCGACCCGCCGTGGTCGCTGAGCGGGTACTTGGCGGCGACCGCGGCGCCGTTCGGTCCGAAGTGGGCGTTCAGTGAGTCGAGGTAGGCCTCCGGGGGAAGTCCGGGAAGCAGGAGCGACGCGAAGAACGTGCCCTCGTCACGGGTGATGCCCGTCAGCAGCGGCACCTGGTTGAACCTGCCGGCGGCGTATGCGGTGACCGGGTTTTCCGGCAGAACCGCGTTCCCGTACCCAGGCAGCGGCAGTACGGGTGCGGCGAGCAGCGCGTCCACCGGTGTGGCCCGCAGGCAGGCGAGGGCTGTCGCGGGGTCGTTGCAGCCGACCCCGGCGGCGACCTCCTGGCCGTGTCCGGCGTGCCACTCCGGCGGCACGAAGGCCGGCAGGTCGAACAGCGGCCGGAAGCCGGCCTCGTCGAACAGGGTGCTCGGACACGGGGTGCTCTGGGCGATGGCCCGGTCGAACAGGCCGGCCGCGCCCGGCGACGCGAGCTGCGCGCACACCGAGTGCGCCCCGGCGGACTCGCCGGCGAGCGTCACGTTGTCCGGGTCGCCGCCGAAGGCACGGGCGTTGCGTTGCACCCAGCGCAGCGCGGCCTGCTGGTCTTCGATACCGAACGCACCGCCGTTCTCCAGGCCGGGATGGCCGAAGAAGCCGAGGTTGCCGAGCCGGTAGTTCACGGTGACCACCACGAGGTCGCCGCGCACGGCGAGCCGGCGGGCGTCGTAGTCGCTGCCCGCGCCGTTGAGGAGACCGCCGCCGTGCAGCCACACGAGGACCGGCCGGCCGCGGTCGTGTGTCCGCGGCACCGTGACGTTCAGGTATAGACAGTCCTCCGAAGTGCTCGGTTCGAGCCCCGTCTGCGCGCACCGGTCGCCCGGTTCCGCCGCGTCCCGCACCCCGGACCATGGCGCCGGTGGTTGGGGCGACCGCCAGCGAAGGTCGTCGACCGGCGGTGCCGCGTACGGGATTCCTTGGTAGACAACGTGATCGCGTGCCTGCGCGCCCTGTACCCAGCCGCTGTCGGTGCGGACCAGCGCACCCGGGGCCTCCCCGTCCGCCGCCACCGCACCGGCGGCCAGTCCCGCCACCACCACCGCCACACCCAGGGCATGCCACATCCGTTTCATGCGGCGAACACTGTCAGGGCAACCGGTCCGCCGCATCAACCGATCAGTTGAGTCGCCCATGAGTAGATCAACTCCATGCGGGGTAATCGGACACCGTGACCGACCGAGTAGCGATCTTCGCACCCTCGCCACAGCTGACCGTGGTCACGGCGCTGGAGGCGGGCGTCGCGGTGCTCAGCGGGGTGTCGCTCGTGGTGGTGTCCCGGGCGGCGGAGTCGGCGCTGGTCGTCCACTCCGGCAAGGAGTTCACGGCCAACGCGTCCGTGCTCCAACCGGTCGACAGCAGCGGCGGCGGCGACTCGATGACCGCCGGGATCGCGGCGGGGCTGGCGCAGGGCGAGGACCTGCCGAGCGTGCTGCGACTCGGTGCGGCGGCCGGCGCCATCAACGTCACCCGGCACGGGCTCGGCACGGGTAGCGGTGAGTCGGTCCGCGCGCTGGTCGAGTGCGTGACGTTTGATGAGGTGGCCTGATGCCACGGGTGCTGGTCACGAACGACGATGGGATCGACTCGCCGAGCCTGCACGCCTTGGCCCGGTGTGCGTTCGACCTGGGCTGGGAGACGGTGGTTGCCGCGCCGGGCACGGAGTCCAGTGGCACGAGCGCCGGTCTGACGGCGGCGACCGACGACCGGCGGGTGGCGCTCGAGCGCCGTGAGCTGCCCGGGTTGCCGGAGGCGTACGCGGTGGCCGCGCACCCGGGGCTGATCGCGCTGATCGCGTGCAACGAGGGCTTCGGCCCGCGGCCCGATCTGCTGCTGTCGGGCGTGAACCGGGGCGCGAACGTGGGTCGGGCGATCCTGCATTCGGGCACCGTGGGTGCGGCGCCGACCGCGGGGATCAACGGCGTCCGGGCGATCGCCGTGTCGCTCGACGTGGCGCTGTCGGGGTCCGACGATCCGCATTGGTCGAGCGCGACGGCCGTGGTCGGCGACCTGGTGCCGATGGTGGTGGATCTGGCGGAGGGGACGGTGTTGAACGTCAACGTCCCTGACCGTGCCGGGGTGGGGAAGCTCCGGCGGGCGGAGTTGGCGACCTATGGGCGGGTGCACAGCCGGGTGAATCAGCTCGACGGCGGGATGATCGAGGTGACGAGCGTGGAGGTGGAGGGGGAGTTGGAACCCGATACGGATGCCGCGCTACTGGCCGATGGTCACGTCAGTGACACCCCTGCGCTCGGTGAGCGAGGACGACACGCTGCTGCCTTAGTGGTCGGCGCCGGAAGTCCTCCAGGGGTCTCGACGGCCCAGCTTCCCGCTGGACGCACGGCCGAAAGGCCCGAGAACAACCAGTACGAGACGATGGTCGCTCCGCAAGCTCCGCTCCGCGACCTTCCGGCCGCACGCCCAGCGAAAACCTGGATCCGCCGATACCCACGAAGGACTTCCAGCGCCGACCACTAAGCGGCTTCCGCGGCTGCGTCAGGAGCGTAGGGGTTCGGTTCGACGCTATCGGATTGCACCGACAATTCTGGTCCTGGGACCCCTGTTTTTAATTCTAGTCGCGAGCACCGACAGTGCGAGCATGCGCGGCTGACCAGCGACGCAGACACGGGAACCGCGATCTCGTGTGCGGGAACCGCGATCTCGTGTGCGGGAACCGCGATCTCGTGTGCGGGAACCGCGATCTCGTGTGCGGGAACCGGCGCGCCTGGTTACGGGATGGGCTGGAGCAGAGGGTGCGGAGCGCGTAGGGCGAGGCTCACCGGGTCTGTGCGGGTGAGAGTCAGGCCCGGACCCGGGCGGATCTCCAGCTCACCCGCCGGAGGAACCGTCCGACAGTCGGGACACAGACCCCCACCAGCCAACTCACTCCCGCAATCGCGATGGGCGAAGACCCGTCGCCGGCCGTTCGGGGAGCGGTGGCGTTCGCCCCACTGGCTCAGCGCGTAGAGCGCCGGCCACAGGTCCAGGCCGCGCTCGGCGAGCGTGTACTCGTGCCTGCCCCGCCGATACTCCGTGCGTTCCAGCACCCCCGCGTCGACCAGGCCCGCCAGGCGGTCGGCCAGCACGGCGCGCGGAATGTCCAGATGCGCAAGCAGATCGGTGAACCTGCGCACTCCAAAAAAGCAGTCGCGCAGCACCAGCATCGTCCAGCGCTCGCCGACCACCTCCAGCGCACGCGCCAGCGAACACTGCTGACCTTCGTAGTCCTTGCCCAGTCCCACATCCGTGAGCATACCCACATCGGTTCAATGGTCGAACCGAGAGTGCTACGGTTCGGTCACCAGACCGAAGGGGAGCACCGTGCCAAAGACCCTGGCCGTCGCTGTCGGTGGCACGTTTCTTGTGCTCGTCGCGTTCACCACGCCGCTCGTCACGCTCGTCAGCACCGCCCGCGACCTGGGCAGCGGCCCCGGCGGACAGGCCTGGATCCTCAGCTCCATGAGCGTCGGCCTGGCGGTCGCGCTGCTCGTCTCCGGCGCGGTCGGCGACGACTACGGCCGCCGCCGGATGCTCGTGTTCGGCGCCGCCGTCCTGGGCGCCACCTCGGTACTCGCGGCGCTCGCACCGAACACCACCGTGCTCGTGGCCGCCCGGATCGGGCAGGGCATCGGCGGCGCGGCCGTGAGCTCCTGCGGCCTCGGCCTCATCAGCCACGCGTACCCGGCCGGGCCGGCGCGCGCGAAGGCGATCGGCGTGTGGGGCGCGAGCGTCGGCGCCGGCATCGCCATCGGGCCGCTCGTCATGGCCTGGCTGGACGAACTCACCAGCTGGCGCGCCGGGTTCTGGCTGTTGGCCGCCATGTCCGTGGTGCTCGCCGTGGCCGCCCGGCTGCTGCTCGCCGAGTCGAAGGCGGAGACGCCGCGCCCGGTCGACCTGGCCGGCGCCGCGCTGCTGGGCGGCGGGTTGGTGGCCCTGCTCGCCGGACTGGTCGAGGGCCGCGAACGATGGAGCCAGCCACTGGTCATCGGCCTGCTGGTGGCGGCCGTCGGCCTGCTCCTCGGGTTCCTGCGCTGGGAGTCACGGATACGCGAGCCGATGCTCGACCTCGGCCTGTTCCGCCGGCCGGCGTTCGTGGTGTCGATGGTGGCGGGGCTCGCCACCGGCGCCGGGGTGATCGGGCTGATGTCGTTCAGCCCCACGTTCCTGCAGCGCGCGCTGGCGGTCAGCGCGTTCGACACGGCGCTGCTCCTGTTCGCCTGGTCCGGCACGAGCGCCGTGGTCGCGCTGCTCGCTCGGCGGCTGCCGGCGGCGCTCGGCGTGCCGGCCCGGCTGGTGCTGAGCCTGCTGGTGGTGGCGGGCGGACTGGCGCTGCTGTCCGGTCTCGACGCGGACGCCGGCGCACTCGACCTGCTGCCCGGCCTGCTCGTGGCCGGCGTCGGCAGCGGCGTGCTGAACGCGGCACTCGGCCAGATCGCCGTGACCAGCGTGCCGGCCGGCCGGGCGAGCGTCGGCAGCGGCGCCAACAACACGGCCCGCTATGTCGGCGGCGCGCTCGGCGTGACCGTCGTGGCCATCCTCGCCGCGCACGACACCCCGGCCGCGCTGGTGTCCGGTTGGGACAGTGCGGCACTGGTCACGGCCGCCGTGTCCGTGGCCGGCGCGTTGCTGGTGCTGGCCACCAGTGTCACGGCGCGCCGGCTGACTCGGGCATGATGCCGGGGTGGATCAGTCACTGCGTACGGTCGCGGCCACGCACTATGTGACGCCGTTCCGGGAGGGCGGCTCGCTGCCCGGCCTGGTGGAGGCCGACGACCTGGGAATGTACGTGCTCAAGTTCCGCGGCGCAGGCCAGGGACTCAAGGCACTGGTGGCCGAGGTGATCGTCGGCGAACTGGCCAGGAAACTCGGCTTCCGGGTGCCGGAACTGGTGCTGATCGACCTGGACCCGAAGCTGTCCAGCGCCGAGCCGGACGAGGAGGTCCAGGACCTGCTGAAGGCCAGCGGCGGGCTCAACCTCGGTTTCGACTACCTGCCCGGCTCGTTCGACTTCAACCCACGCGTCCGCGACCCGGGGCCCGAACTCGCCGCCCGGTTGCTGTGGCTGGACACGCTGGTGCTCAACGTCGATCGCAGCTGGCGCAACCCGAACATGCTGCTGTGGCACCGTGAGGTGTGGCTGATCGACCACGGCGCCGCGCTGTACTTCCACCATCGCTGGGGTCCGGACTGGACGCCGGCCGCGTCCTATCGATACGCGGCCGAGGACCACGTGATGCTGCCGGCCGCCGGCTCGGTCACCGAGGCGGACGGCGCGCTGCGGCCCCTGGTCACGCCCGAACTCCTCGACGAGGTGCTCGCGCTGGTGCCGGACGAGTGGCTGGACCCGGTGTTCGACTCGCCGGCCGCCGCCCGCGCGGCCTACCGGGCGTTCTTCACCGCGCGGCTCGCGCAGGCGAACGAGTGGGTTCCGGCGTTGGAGGACATCCGTGCCGCACGTGTTTGAGTACGCCCTGATCCGGGCGGTGCCCAGGCAGGAACGCGGCGAGTTCATGAACGTCGGCGTGATCGTCTACTGCGCGCCGCTGCGCTACCTGTCATGCGAGACGCACCTCGACGCCGACCGGTTGGTGGCCCTCGATCCACACCTGGACCTGGCGGTCCTCACCGACTCGCTGCGGTCGTTGTGCCACGCGTGCGAGGGCACCGGCCCGATGGCCGACAGCTCGCCGGGGCAGCGGTTCCGTTGGCTGACCGCGCCGCGCAGCACCATCGTGCAGACCTCGCCGGCCCACCCCGGTCTCACCGAGGATCCGGCCGCCGAGCTTGATCACCTGATGCGCACGCGGGTCCTCCGGCTGGGCCGAGATCAACCTTAACTAGGCTCAATGGGTGGCGAAGTACTTCGACGTGCACCCCGAGAACCCGCAGCGACGCTCGATCGGCCAGGTGGTGTCGATCCTGCGGGACGGTGGGCTGATCGCCTACCCGACGGACTCCTGCTTCGCGCTGGGCTGCCTGCCCGGCAACAGGGAGGGCGTCGACCGGATCAAGGCCATCCGGCAGCTGGACGACCGGCACCACTTCACGCTCGTGTGCCACGACTTCGCGCAACTCGGCCAGCTGGTCTACCTGTCGAACTCGGTGTTCCGGGCGATCAAGGCGAACACGCCGGGTAGCTACACGTTCATCCTGCCGGCCACCAAGGAGGTGCCGCGGCGGCTGCTGAACTCGAAGAAGAAGACGGTGGGCGTGCGCATCCCCGACCACGTGGTGGCACAGGCGATCCTCGCCGAGCTGGGGGAACCGCTGCTGTCGAGCACGCTGCTCCTGCCGGGCGAGGACGAGCCGATGACGCAGGGCTGGGAGATCAAGGAGAGCCTCGACCACGTGGTGGACGCGGTGATCGACTCGGGGGAGTGCGGCACCGAGCCCACCACGGTGATCGACTTCTCGAACGACGACGTGGAGGTCATCCGCGAAGGTGCGGGCGACCTTGCGCCGTTCGCGTAGTACACCGACCGGAACGGTCATGATGCGCGACCGGAACGGTCATGATGCGCGACCGGAACGGTCATGATGCGCGACCGGAACGGTCATCATGCGACCGGTGGGTTACTCCGGGGTGACCCGGACGATCACCCGCTCCTCGTCGGCGTTGCGGCCGGGGTAGGTGTCGACGCCCAGGTACTTCTTCGCCAGCGCGTCGATGTGGGCGTCGGCGTCCTCGTCGAGGAACTGCGCGGTGCCGCGCAGCACGAGCGTGCGGTACGGGTCGTTCTTGTCGACCACCGAGATGGCGACCTTCGGGTTGAGCACCAGGTTCCGGTGCTTCACCCGGTGCTTCGCGGTGTTGAACAGGACGTTCTCACCGTCGGTGTCGATCCACACGGGCGTCACCTGCGGGGTGCCGTCCGGCATGACGGTCGCGACGTTGGCGATCTGCGGCTCACGCAGCAGCTCGACCTCTTCGGTGCTCAACTTCTTGGTCATGCCGGTGACCAACTGGACACGCTCGCGACCTATTCCCCCGGTCCGCCGAAATAACTCGTTCGTGTACGCCGTTAGGCTGGTCCAGGTATGAGTACGCCCTCCGTGCGCCCCGCTGACCTGCGTGCGCGCCTCTCCGACGTCATGCTGCGCGACGAGCGCCGCCTGCGCCGACGCCTCGACGGCCTCGGCAAGATTCGCGACGCCGCGGCCCGCCAGAAGAAGGTCGACGAGCTGGCCGCCGAGGTCGTGCGGGCCGAGGCGCGGCTGGCCACCAGGGCCGCGTCGCTGCCCAAGATCGTCTACCCGGAAGAGCTGCCGATCAGCCAGCGCCGGGACGACATCAAGAAGGCCATCGCCGAGCACCAGGTGGTGATCGTGGCCGGCGAGACCGGCTCCGGCAAGACCACCCAGCTGCCGAAGATCTGCCTCGAGCTGGGCCGGGGCCTTCGCGGCATGATCGGGCACACCCAGCCCCGGCGGATCGCCGCGCGCACGGTCGCCGACCGCGTGTCCGAGGAGCTGGGATCCACGCTCGGCGCGGCCGTCGGCTGGAAGGTGCGGTTCACCGACCAGGTCTCCGACACCACGTTCGTCAAGCTGATGACCGACGGCATCCTGCTGGCCGAGCTGCAGTCCGACCGCCAGCTCCGCCAGTACGACACGCTGATCATCGACGAGGCGCACGAACGCAGCCTCAACATCGACTTCATCCTCGGCTACCTGAAGCGGCTGCTGCCGCGCCGGCCCGACCTCAAGGTGATCATCACCTCGGCGACCATCGACCCCGAGCGCTTCTCCAGGCATTTCGATGACGCACCCATTGTCGAGGTCTCCGGCCGCACCTACCCGGTGGAGGTCCGGTACCGGCCGATCATCGACCCGGACGACCCCGGCGCCGACCCGGACCGCGACCAGACCCAGGCCATCCTCGACGCGGTCGACGAGCTGTCGGCCGAGGGACCGGGCGACATCCTCGTGTTCCTGTCCGGTGAGCGCGAGATCCGCGACACCCGCGACGCGCTCGTCGCCCTCGACCGACGGGGGCTGGAGATCCTGCCGCTGTACGCCCGGCTGTCCTCGGGCGAGCAGCACCGGGTGTTCCAAAGACACAGCGGCGGCCGGCGCGTGGTGCTCGCCACGAACGTCGCCGAGACCTCGCTCACCGTGCCGGGCATCAAGTACGTGATCGACCCGGGCACCGCGCGGATCTCCCGCTACAGCAACAGGTTGAAGGTCCAGCGGCTGCCCATCGAGCCCGTCTCGCAGGCGTCGGCCAACCAGCGCAAGGGTCGCTGCGGCCGCACCTCGGACGGCGTCTGCATCCGGCTCTACGCGGAGGACGACTTCGACGCGCGGCCGGAGTTCACCGACCCGGAGATCCTGCGCACGAACCTGGCGTCGGTCATCCTGCAGATGGCCGCCGCCGACCTGGGTGACATCGCCGAGTTCCCGTTCGTCGAGCCGCCCGACCGCCGGCACATCACCGACGGCATGAACCTCCTGAACGAGCTGGGCGCGCTGGAGAGCGCGACCACCGACTCGGTCCCGCGGCTGACGTCGTTGGGGCGCAAGCTCGCCCGGCTACCGGTCGACCCGCGGCTCGCCCGGATGGTGCTGGCCGCCGACCGCAACGGGTGTGTCAGCGAGGTCATGGTCATCGCCGCCGCACTGTCCATCCAGGACCCCCGCGAGCGGCCGGTGGAGCATCAGGCGGCGGCCGACCAGAAGCACGCCCGGTTCCGCGACCCGGACTCGGACTTCATGTCCTATCTGAACCTGTGGCGCTACCTGACCGAGCAGAAGCGGGACCTGTCGGCCAACCGGTTCCGAAAGCTGTGCAAGTCCGAGTACCTGAACTACCTGCGGGTGCGGGAGTGGCAGGACGTCGCCGGGCAGCTGCGGCAGATGGTGAAGAGCCTGGACGTCACGCCGAACGAGGCCCCGGCGGACACCAAGCAGATCCACCTGTCGCTGCTGGCCGGGCTGCTGTCGCACGTCGGCATGAAGGACCCGGCGAAGAACGAGTACCTGGGCGCGCGCAACGCACGGTTCAGCGTCTTTCCCGGCTCGGCGCTGTTCAAGAAGCAGCCGCGCTGGGTGATGGCCGCCGAGCTGGTGGAGACCACCCGGCTGTGGGGGCGGATCGCCGCGCGCATCGAGCCGGAGTGGATCGAGCCGATCGCCGAGCACCTGGTGCGCCGGGTCTACAGCGAGCCGCGCTGGGAGAAGAAGCGCGCGGCCGTGATGGCCTCGGAGCGGGTCACGCTGCTCGGGCTGCCGATCGTGGTGGACCGCGCGGTGAACTACGGGCGGATCGACCCGCCGGTGGCGCGCGAGCTGTTCATCCGCCACGCGCTCGTGCAGGGCGAGTGGCACAGCAACCACAAGTTCCTGCACCGCAACGCCGAGCTGCTCGCCGAGGTCGAGGAACTGGAGCACAAGGCCCGGCGGCGCGACATCGTGGTCGATGAGGAGACGCTCTTCGAGTTCTACGACCAGCGGGTCGGGCCGGAGGTCGTGTCCGGGGCGCACTTCGACACGTGGTGGAAGAAGACGCGCCGCGACCAGCCGGAGCTGCTGACGTTCGACCCGGAGATGCTGGTCAACCGCGAGGTCGACGTCAGCCCCGACGCCTACCCCGACGCCGTGCGGCACAACGACCTTCGGCTGGAACTCCAGTACCGGTTCGAGCCGGGGGAGACAGGCGACGGCGTCACCGTGCAGGTGCCGCTCGCGCTGCTCAACCGGGTCAGCGCCGACGGTCTGCCCTGGCAGGTGCCCGGCCTGCGCGACGAGCTGATCACCGCGCTCCTGCGGTCGCTGCCCAAGCCGCTGCGGCGGAACTTCGTGCCCATACCTGACTTCGCGGCCGCTGTCGGTGACCGCCTGAAGGGCGTGGCCGAGCCGACCCTCGACCTGGTGGCACAGGAACTCCGGCAGCTGTCGGGGATGGACGTGCCGCCGGACGCATGGCAGCTCGACCAGGTGCCGCAGCACCTGCGGACCACGTTCCAGGTGGTCGAGGAGGACGGCCGGCCGATCGTCGAGGGCAAGAACCTCGGTGTGCTGAAACAGGAGTTGGCCGCCCGGGTACGGGCGTCGCTGGCCGAGGGGTCCGAGGGGATCACCCAGGAAGGCCTGACCGCGTGGACGTTCGGCACGCTGGAGCGAAGCGTGTCGCTGGTCCGCGCCGGCCAGCGGGTGACCGCGTATCCCGCGCTGGTGGACACCGGGGCGAGCGTCGCGATCCGCCTGTTCGACGTGGAAGCCGAGGCCCGGCGCGCGATGTGGGTGGGAACCCGCAGGCTGGTGCTGCTGACAGTGCCGTCGCCGGTGAAGCAGGTGGTCCGGCGACTGCCGAACACCGCCAAGCTGGCGCTGTCGGCCAACCCGCACGGGAGCGTGCCGGGGTTGCTGGACGACTGCGTGAACGCGGCGGCCGACGCGCTGATCACCGCGCAGGGCGGTCCCGTGTGGACTCGTGAGGGGTTCGACGCACTGTGCGCCGCCGTCCGGGGCGGGCTGGCGGACACGACGTATGACGTGCTGGACCGCGTACGGGGCGTGCTGACGGCCGACGTCGAGGTGGACCGGGCGCTGTCCCGGATGACCGGCAAGGTGTTCGCCGAGTCGGTGGCGGACATGCGGGCGCAACGCGACGCGTTGGTGTTCAACGGTTTCGTGACGGCCACCGCGCTGGCCCAGCTGTCCGATGTGGAGCGATACCTGCGGGGCATCCTGCGTCGGCTGGAGAAGCTGCCGGAGCGCCCGGCCAGGGACGTGGAGTGGACCTACGCGGCGCAGGACGCGGAGGCCGCCTATGCGGAGGTGCGGGGCCGGCCGGGCGACGACGGCCGCATCCGCTGGATGATCGAGGAACTGCGCATCAGTTACTTCGCACAGACCCTCGGCACGGCGTACCCGATCTCGGAGAAGCGGATCTACCGGGCGATCGACGAAGTGGGCTGAGCGTGTCGAAGAAGCGGACGATCCTGGTGGTCGCCGGTGTGGTGCGCGTCGCGGCGATCGCCGTGGTGCTCGGGTACCCGGCCTGGTCGGCGAGCCGGGGCGACGACGTCCGGTGGACCCTGCCGGACCGGGCCGACGCCCTGCTGGACCAGGACGCCGACCGGCTGCTGCTGGTCCGCGACGAGGCGCTGTTGGTGGTCGACCGGAGGACCGGGGAGTTGCGGGCGACGCCCGGCCACGTCGATGCCGAGCGGCGGGCCGCGCTCGTCCCCGGCGGGTCGTGGCGAGCGACGACCACCGCCTGACGATGAGCGTCGACGGCGGTCGGGGTGGCTGGGACAAGACCGACGGCGCGCCCTACCAACTGCAGGCGGTCGACGTCGAGGCCGGGCTGGCTGTCGCGCCGTCGTGCCGGAGCAGGGGCCGCAGTCCCTCACGGCGTTCGCGCTGGCCGACGGTGCTCCCGTGTGGACACTGCCAGACCTGGCCAGGGCGGACCCGTTTGTGATCGGCCCCTTCACGATCCGCCCTCCGGGCTGGCTGCGGGAGACCGAACTGGTTCCCGTGATCCGCACGGGCGGGTACACGGCGCCGCCCGCGACCCAGCCGGCGCGCTGGAGCCTGGTCGACGTGGCCACCGGCACCATCACGGGCGAGTCGGTGGCGACCGACGTGATCGGCCCGCCGGTGACATTCGGGACCATGGCTACCGCCGCGTGGGGACAGGAATGTGCCGACCTGACGATCATCGGCGGTCCCGAGGTCACCTGGCCGGACGGGCCGCTCGACGGCGAGTGCTTCATCGTGTGGGCGATCGACCGGGACCGGTTGTTGCTCAACGCTTGGGAGGGCGACGACGGGAGCGTGGCGCTGGCGAGCCTGGCGCTCGACTCCGGGGTGGTCACCCGGCTGGACTGGACCGGGTTCTATTTCGACTCCGACACCACGGACCCGGACGTCGGCAGTGAGATGACCCGGTCCTGGGGCCGCTATCTGGTCAGCCGCGGCGTCGTCCACGACACCGCGTCCGGCGCGCAACGGTGGCGCGCCAGCGAGGTCTGGCTGACCGGCGAGACGGCGATGGTGGCCGAGCCGGTGACGGGCCTCGACCGGCTGGCCGCCGGCGCGTCGGCCGAGTCGCGCTGGCTGCGGCTGGCCGACGCGGCGACCGGCGAGCCCACGGGGGGCGAGGTCATCACCGAGCACCCGGTGCTCGGCGCGTACGTGCTGGATCGCGGCGAGGCGGTGGTCCTCACGACCGAGGAGACGGTCCTCCTCACCTCTGAGTGACAGATTGCCCGAATTCGCCACATCGCGAGGTTAGGGCTACCCGGCCTGGTCCGCGGCCCGTGGCGACGACGCCCGGTGGGTGGTCGACGGTGGCGCCGCCGCGGTCCTCGACTACGACGACGAGCGCGTGCTCACCCTCGACGACGGGACGCTGTCCGTGCTGGACCGGGCCACCGGCGCGGAGAGCCACGGCGGCCGGGTGGACTGGCGCAGGCGCGCCGTGCTCGTGCCCGGAGGTGTGCTGGCGAGTGTCGACGGCCGGCTCGTGCTGACCGGGCCGGACGGTCAGGTGTTGTGGGAGAAGCAGCAGGTGTCGGCCGGCGATCCCGAGTTCGCCCTGGCGGCCGTCGACCTCGACGCGGGGGTGGTGGTGGCCGCGCTCGGCCCGAAGCTGAACACCGGCCCGCCCGCCTGGTTGGCTGCGCACCACCTCCCGGTGATCAAGGTCGGCGGCTACCCGCCGGGCACGGCCGCCGAGCCGGCCACGTGGAGTCTGGTCAGCGCGGCCACGGTCGACGTGGCGGCCGAGGTGGTGGCGGGCGGCGGTGCCGGCGTGCCGGTGGCCGCGGGCGACGTGGCGCTCCAGAGCCAGGTGCCGGCCTGCGCGGACCTGGCGATCATCGGCGGGCCGGAGGTTCGGTGGCCGGCCGCGCCGCCGGCCGGCGAGTGCGAACTGGTGTGGCTGCTGGACCCGGAGCGGGCGGTGCTGACCGCGTGGGAGGACCCGAACATGACGCACGGCGACCGGTGAGGAGAAGTGGTGCGCCGAGAACGCCTGGCTGGTGGGCGACACGGCCGTGGTGGCCGAACCGGTGACGGGGCATCGACCGGCTGGCCGCCGGCGCGTCCGACGACGCACGCTGGCTGCGGCTCGCCGACGTGGCCACCGGCGAACCGACCGAGGGCGGCTACCTCGCCGGCGGTCTCTACGACGTGGTGGTGCTGGACCGCGGCGAAGCCCTGGTTCTCACCGGCGGCGAGGTCGCCCTGATCGGCTAGCTGAACGGGGTGTGCGGCCGCTCCTCCAGCTGACCGTCCACATGGACCTCGACCTTCTCGTTGTAGAAGCAGGCGAGGCCGGCGACCTTCTGGCTCTCCGGCAGCGGCGTGCGGTAGATCCACACCAGGTCCTCGTGCACCTTCTCGCCGATCGCCACGTGCCAGTAGGCGGCCGTGCCTTTGTACGGGCAGTGGGACTCGGTGGTGGACGGGCGCAGCAGGTCCATTCGGACGTCGGACAGCGGCAGGTAGTACCGCGCCGGCAGCCCGGTCTCGAACAGGATCCGCGGCTGGTGCGAGTCGGCCACCGTGACGCCGTCGATCTTCACCTCGATGTGGCGCGAGCTGCTGAGGATGTCGACCCGCTTGTACGGGTCGCGGGGGTGGACGTAGATGGGCTCGTCCTCCTCCAGCCACTCGTCCATGGCGTTCCAGTCCAGGCGCACCAGGTCACGCAGCTCGGGGATGGCCGAGTCGAGGTAGCGGGCGGCCGCGTCCTTCACCACCAGGTCGTCGAGCACCACGTCGTGCAGGGTCGCGTCGCCGCGGCTGGGGGAGTGCTCGACCGCGCCGGTCGCCTCCAGCTTGGCGCGCACGTCGGCCACGGGCAGGTAGTAGGTGGGGTAGTACGGGATCTCCCAGACCAGGGTGGGCCGCGACGAGTCGGCGACCAGCCGGCCGGCCTTGTAGGCCCGGACCCGCTTCGCGCTCGTCTCCAGCTTCACCCGGCCACGCCGCGTGTCGCTCATGAAGCCAACCTACTCCGGAAAATAGTGCTGGACCTGGAGCGCGCTCCACCCCTCACGATGTGGAGACATGACAACCGGAACGAATCAGCGAGTCCTCGGGGACCGCAAGGTCAGCGCACTCGGCTTCGGCTGCTGGGCCGTGGGCGGCCCGTTCTTCGACTCGGCGGGCAAGCCGCTCGGCTGGGGCGAGGTCGACGACCACGAGTCGATCAGCGCCATCCGCCGGGCCATGGAACTGGGTGTCACGTTCTTCGACACGGCCGACGTCTACGGCACCGGCCGCAGCGAGCGGGTGCTCGGCCGCGCCATCGCCGGCCACCGCGACGACGTGGTGATCGCCAGCAAGTGGGGCAACGTGTTCGACGCGGACACCCGCACGCTCACCGGCGCCGACCACACGGTCGAGTTCCTGAACGCGGCCATCCGGGCCACCCTCGACCGGCTCGGCACCGACCACCTCGACCTGTACCAGCTCCACATCTCGCCGTCGATCCCGGACGCGCTCGCGCTGGCGGACGCGTGCGAGGACCTGATCGCGCAGGGCCTCATTCGCGGATACGCGTGGAGCACGGACGACCTTTCGAACGCCGCCGCCTTCGCCGGGCGGCCGGGCTGCGTGGCCGTGCAGCACGAGGCCAGCGTGCTGCACGACGCGCCGGAGATCATCGAGCTGTGCGAGCGCCACGGGCTGGCGAGCGTGAACCGCACCCCGCTCGCCATGGGGCTGCTCGGCAAGCGTGACCACACTCGGCCGGCGACCGGCGCCGACATCCGCGCGGCGGCTCCGGAATGGTTGCGGTTCTTCGCCAACGGCGTGCCGACGCCGGAGTGGGCGGCGAAGGTGGCGGCCGTACGGGAGATCCTCACGAGCGACGGCCGCACCCTCGCCCAGGGCGCGCTCGGCTGGCTGTGGGCCCGCAGCGAGCGGACGATCCCCATCCCGGGCTTCCGCAACGTGGCCCAGGCGGAGGAGAACGCGGGCGCGCTGGCCCACGGCCCCCTACGCCCCGAGCAACTGACGGAGCTCGCCGCCCTGACACTCTGACCCACCCGCGCCCGCATGTCCCCACGTCCGGACGGCGAGATCGCGGTTCCCGACGGCGAGATCGCGGTTCCCGCACACGAGATCGCGGTTCCGGACGGCGAGTTCGCGGTTCCCGACCGCGAGATCGCGGTTTCCCGGTCGGGATCGCCGTCTCGAGCGGGTGCGGGACGCGCCTACTGCGGTGCGTCGGGCGGTGGCAGCTCGAACGTCTGCGAGCGTTCCACCTCGGCGACGCCCGGCACGGTCGAGAGGAAGTCCAGCGACTTCCCCTCGACCGTGCCGGTCACGACGCCGACGCTGTGGAGCACCTCGTCGACCCGGAGGCCGGCCGCCCGCAGCGCCTCGACCACGGTGGACATGTCGTCGATCCGGTCATCGGCGACGGAGATGACGACCTCTTCGCCCACGTGGCCTCCTCCGAACTGAACGGGATCAGGGTGCTTGGCCCAATCCTGCCCCAACATCGGTGCCCGGGACAGCCAGCCGCTCCGCCGTCTGGGCGAGCCTGGCCCACAACTCGTAGGCCCGCGCGCCCGTGGCCTGCGCGATGAGCGCGGCGATCCCGGCCATGTGCGGCGTGGCCATGCTGGTGCCCCGCAGCCGCTTGTAGCGCAGCGGCATCGGGTAGCTCGAGTACACGTCCACACCAGGGCCGGCGAGGTCCACCGCACCCAGCTTGTTCACCGTCCCGCTGGAGAAGCTCGCCACCTTGCGCTGCGCGTCGATCGCGCCGACCGCGAGGATCGACGGGCAGTTCGCCGGGTGCCCGACCGGCGCGATGTGGCCGTTCGCGCGGTCACTCGCGTTGCCGGACGCGGCGATGATCAGCGTGCCGCGCTGCAGCGCCCTGAGCGCCACCCGCTCGTAGACGCGGGAGAACGCCGTGTCCGGGTCGATGTCCGCGCCGAGCGACATGGACACGACCGCACACCGGTTGGAGATGGCCCAGTCGATGCCGGACAGGATGCCGCCGTCACCGCCGGAGCCCGCGTTGCTCAACACCTTGCCGGCGAAGATCTCCGCCTTGTTGGCGATGCCGTAACCGGGACCCTCGTCGACCTCGCGCGGACCGCACGACGTGCCGATGCAGTGCGTGCCGTGCCCGTTGCCGTCCTGGACCTCCTCGCCCTGCACGAACGACTTCGTGACCACGTTGCGGCCCTTGAAGTCCGGGTGCTCGAGGTCGAAACCGGTGTCCAGCACCGCGACGCGGATGCCCTCGCCGCTGAACGTGCTGTTCGCCGCGCCCGTGGCCTGCAGGCCCCACGTGAAGATCGTCTCGTCGATCGCCTGCGCCTCGTCCAGGACCGGCGCACTCGGCTCGATCGCCCGCACCAGGCGCTCTGGCTCCACCCTCATGATCGGGCCGGGCGCGTCCACCGCCTCGGCGAGGCGCCGGTGCTGGTCGTCGTCGGCGGTCACGAGTGCCACGCCGAGCTCGCGCATCAGCAGACCGTCGGCCTCCCACAGGCCCGGAGTGGCGCCCGTCTCGGCCGTGTCCGCCGTGCGGATGCCCGCCACGCGGTTCAGTTCCTGTGTCGCTTCGGTCCAGTCGTCGTCGAGCAGGACGAGGAACCGACCTGTCGTTCCGTCCGCAGCCGCTGTCATGGCCGCCCACCTTCTTCTCGCTTCGCGTACGTGCTTCTGTCTTGCCTGAGTTGTGCATCGTCGGGCGAGGCCGTCCCGTGACGGGTCTCACAGTCCTCCGCCCAGGTGGGCTAGCGGGTCCGGACGTTTAGGGTCGGAACCATGCAGACCTGGCCATCCCACCCGGTGCCGCGGGTTGCCGGCACGCCGCGACCACTGCGGTTGCACGACACCTCGACCGGGGAGATCCGTCCGACGGCACCCGGCCCGACGGCCACCATGTACGTCTGCGGGATCACCCCGTACGACGCCACCCACCTCGGGCACGCCGCCACGTACCTGGCGTTCGACCTGGTGTATCGCCAGTGGCTCGACAACGGCCACGAGGTGCACTACGTCCAGAACGTCACGGACGTGGACGACCCGCTGCTGGAGCGCGCGGCGCGCGACCAGGACGACTGGGTGGTCCTGGCCATGCGCGAGACCGCGCTGTTCCGCGAGGACATGGCCGCGCTGCGGGTGCTGCCGCCCCGCGAGTACCTCGGCGCGGTCGAGTCGATCCCGGAGATCGTCGAGGCGGTCGCCAAGCTGCTGGCCGACGGGATCGCTTACCGCGCGGCCGACGAGCAGCACCCGGACGTGTACTTCGACTACACGGCCGGGCGACGGTTCGGCACCGTGTCGAACTACTCAGCGGAGACGATGGCGCGGTACTTCGCCGAGCGCGGCGGCGACCCGGACCGGCCGGGCAAGCGCCACCCGCTCGACGCGCTGCTGTGGCGTACGGCCCGGCCGGGGGAGCCCAGCTGGGACAGCGAGCTGGGCCAGGGGCGGCCCGGCTGGCACGTCGAGTGCAGCGTGATCGCGCTCAACCAGCTGGGCATGGGCTTCGATGTGCAGGGCGGCGGGTCCGACCTGATCTTCCCGCACCACGAGTTCAGCGCGGCGCACGCCGAGGCGCTGACCGGCCAGCATCCGTTCGCACGGCACTACACGCACGCCGGGATGATCGGGCTGGACGGCGAGAAGATGTCCAAGTCACGCGGCAACCTGGTGTTCGTGTCGCGGCTGCGGGCCGACAAGGTGGACCCCATGGCCGTGCGGCTCGGGCTGCTGTCCGGCCACTACCGGCAGGACCGCCCGTGGACCGGCGACGTGCTCGCGCAGGCGATCACCCGGCTGGAGCGGTGGCGCGCCGCGGCGGCGCTCGACCGGGCGGCGGCCGGCGAGCCGGTGGTCTCCCGTCTGCGGGACCACCTGTCGAATGACCTGGACACCCCGAAGGCGCTGCTGGCGATCGACGCGTGGGCCGACGAGACCCTGACGGTCGGCGGCCACGACGCCGCCGCTCCCGGGCTGGTCAGGGCAGCGGTGGACGCGCTGCTGGGGGTGGAGTTGTAGGCCCGGTCGGTCATCATGCGCGACCGGAGTGGTCATCATGCGCGACCGGAGTGGTCATCATGCGCGACGGGAGTGGTCATTGTGCGGGGCGGCGGGCGAGGGCCAGCGGGGTGATGGCCAGCAGGGCGGCCGGCAGCAGGAAGCCGGCCGCCGCGTCCAGGTGGTAGACGGGGGTGAGCGCGAGCGGCGCGGCGGCCGCGCCGACGAACCGGAACGCTTGCACCACGGAGATCGACCCAGCTCGGTTGTCGCCGTCCCCCGTGAGGATCAGCGCGTTCAGGCCGACCAGCACCAGCTGCGCGCACAGTCCGGCCACCGCCCAGGCGACCGCCACGGCGACCACCGACGGCAGCAGCCCGATCAACGCCACCGGGACCGCGGCCACCACCGAGCCGAGCAGCGCCGACCTGCGCCCGCCGACGCGTTCCACCCAGTGCCCGACCAGCCTGGCGGTGAGGATGCCGACCACGCCGAACCCGGTCAGCAGCATGCCCCGTTCGGCGGCGCCGAGCCCGAACGCGTCGTCCACGCGGAACGCCACGAGGAACGAGATGCCGCCGAGACAGCCCCACCCCACCATGGCGACGGCCGAGGCTCGCAGCACCTCGGGACGCCACGCCGAGCGCAGCGACGGCCGGCTCTCGGTGGTCCGCTCGGCCGGCGGTGCGGGTGGCAGCCCGATCACCGCGAGCGCCATGGCCGCCACGGCCGCGCCCACGAACACGAGCCGCCAGTCGGCCTCGGCCGAGAGCCCGCCGAACAGCGGCCCGGAGGTCTGCCCGGCCGCCTGCAGTGATCCGAACAGGCCCAACGCCCTGCCGAGTCGCTCCCGAGGCGTGATGGCCGCGATGGTCGCGAGCAGCAACGGGGTGGTGAACGCGTTCGCCACACCCTGCACGGCCCGCCCGGCCAGCAGCACCTCGAACGTGGGCGCCACGACGCACAGCAGCGACGAACCCACGTAGACCACGTAGGCGGTCAGCACGCTGCGCCGCACGCCCCACCGGGCACCCCAGGTGCCGGAGAACAGCATGACCACGGCGAACGGCACCAGGTAGGCGGTGATCGTCGCCGACGCCACGGCGGCCGACACGTCGAAGTCGCTGCCCAGCTCCGGCAGGATCGACGCCGTGAGACCGCCGCCGAACGGACCGAGGAAGCCGCCCGCGTGCAGTCCCGCTACCGCGAGCCCGCGACGATCCACTCAGCCAGGGCCGGCGCCGCGCCCGGGACCCGAACCGGGCCGGCGACGGCGCAGGTAGCGCTCGAACTCCGCGGCGATCGTCTCGCCGCTCGTCTCGTTCAGCTCGGTCTGCGCGTCGCCGCGTTCCTCGAGCGCGCGCACGTAGTTGTGCACGTCCTCGTCCTCGGCCGCCATCTCGCTGACCGTGCGCTCCCACTCCTCCGCCTGGTCGGGCAGGTCGCCGAGCGGCACCTCCACGTCGAGGATCTCCTCGACCCGGTGCAGCAGCGCGAGCGTGGCCTTGGGCGACGGCGGCTGGGAGACGTAGTGCGGCACGGCCGCCCAGATGGAGATCGCGGGCACCCCGGCCTGCACGCACGTGTCCTGCAGTACGCCCACGATGCCCGTCGGGCCCTCGTAGCGGGACCGCTCCAGCCCGAACTTGGCGGCCGAGGCCGCGTCGTAGGCGGTCCCGGTCACCGGCACGGGCCGGGTGTGCGGGGTGTCGGCGAGCAGCGCGCCGAGGGTGACCACCGTGGTCACACCCAGGTCGTCGATCTGGTCGAGCAACTCCGCGCAGAACTTCCGCCAACGCATGTTCGGCTCGATGCCGAGCATGAGCACCACGTCGCGGGTGGCACCCGGCGGGCGGCACACGGACAGCCTCGTGGTCGGCCACTCGACCCGCCTGGTGACCCCGTCCACCATGCGGACGGTAGGTCTGGTCACCTGGAAGTCGTAGTAGTCGTCCGGGTCGAGTTCGGCGAGAGCGGTGGCCTCCCACGTGAGTAGCAGGTGTTCGATCGCGGCCGTAGCCGCGTCACCAGCGTCGTTCCAGCCTTCGAAGGCGCAAACCACGACAGGATCGACGAGCTCTGGGGGCTCGTCGGCTGGAGGTTCGGTCAAGTGCTGGTGGTCTGGATCGGTCACTGGGCAAGCCTACGGCCCAGCCTCCTTGGGGGGAGATCGTAGGCTATCTCCATGGCAACCGAGTCCATGTCGACCGACACCACTTCCGGGCTGCTTCGCGCCCTGTCCGACCGGGTACTCGTCTCCGACGGAGCCATGGGCACGATGCTCCAGGCCGTGGACTTGTCGCTGGACGACTTCGCCGGCCTCGAAGGCTGCAACGAGATTCTCAATGTGACCAGGCCGGATGTGGTCCGCGGCGTGCACCGCGCATACTTCGAAGCCGGCGCCGACACTGTCGAGACGAACACGTTCGGCGCGAACCTGGCCAACCTGGCCGAGTACGACATCGAAGATCGAATCTACGAACTCGCCGAGGTCGGCGCGCGGCTGGCCCGCGAGGTGGCCGACGAGTTCAGCACGCCCGACAAGCCGAGGTTCGTGCTCGGCTCGGTCGGTCCCGGCACGAAGCTGCCCACGCTGGGCCACGCGCCGTACGCGAA
This sequence comes from uncultured Actinomycetota bacterium, assembly GCA_963826035.1. Lineage (GTDB taxonomy): Bacteria > Actinomycetota > Actinomycetes > Mycobacteriales > Pseudonocardiaceae > Actinophytocola. Next base: position 339,551 of record CAWGVZ010000001.1, read on the forward strand.
GCTGCGGGACGCCTACCGCGAGCAGGTGCGCGGCATGCTCAACGCCGGCGTCGACGCGGTCATCGTGGAGACCTGCCAGGACATCCTGCAGGCCAAGTCGGCCATCCTCGGCGCCAAGCGCGCCATGGCCGCCGAGGGCCGGATCGTGCCGATCATCGCCCAGGTCACCGTCGAGACCACCGGCACCATGCTGCTCGGCACCGAGATCGGCGCCGCCCTGCAGGCCCTCGAACCGCTGGGTATCGACCTGATCGGGCTGAACTGCGCCACCGGCCCGGCCGAGATGAGCGAGCACCTGCGCCACCTGTCCAAGCACGCGCGCATCCCGCTGTCGGTCATGCCGAACGCCGGCCTGCCCCAGCTCGGCCCCAACGGCGCGGAGTACCCGCTGTCGCCGGAGGAGCTGGCCGAGGCGCTGTCCGGGTTCGTCCGGGAGTTCGGCACCGGCCTGGTCGGCGGCTGTTGTGGCACCACGGGTGAGCACATCCGCCAGGTGGCCGAGGCTGTGGGCAGCATCACACCCGCGAACCGGCGGCCGCGGCCGGAGCCGGGCATCTCCTCGCTCTACCAGGCGGTGCCGTTCGCGCAGGAGTCCAGCGTCCTGGTGATCGGCGAGCGGACGAACGCCAACGGCTCGAAGGCGTTCCGCGAGGCCATGCTCGAGGCGCGCTACGACGACTGCATCGAGATCGCCAGGGCGCAGATCCGCGACGGCGCCCACATGCTCGACCTGTGCATCGACTACGTGGGCCGGGACGGCGCCGCGGACATGGCCGAGCTGGCCGGCCGCTTCGCCACCGCCTCGACGCTGCCGATCATGCTCGACTCCACCGAGCCGGAGGTGCTGCGCGCCGGGCTGGAGAAGCTCGGCGGCCGGTGCGCGGTCAACTCGGTCAACTACGAGGACGGCTCCGGGCCCGAGTCCAGGTTCTACAAGATCATGACGTTGGTGCGGGAGCACGGCGCGGCCGTCGTGGTCATGTGCATCGACGAGGAGGGCCAGGCCCGCACGGCCGACTGGAAGGTCGCGGTGGCCAGCCGGACCATCGACGACCTGGTCGAGAACTGGGGCATGAAGGTCCACGACATCATCGTCGACACGCTGACCTTCCCGATCTCCACCGGTCAGGAGGAGGTCCGCAAGGACGGCATCGAGACCATCGAGGCGATCCGCCAGCTGAAGCGGAAGTACCCGGAGGTCAAGACCACGCTCGGCGTCTCCAACATCTCCTTCGGCCTGAACCCGGCCGCCCGGCAGGTGCTGAACTCGGTCTTCCTGCACGAGTGCGTGCAGGCCGGGCTCGACACGGCCATCGTGCACGCGTCGAAGATCGTGCCGATGGCCCGGATCCCCGACGAGCAGCGCGCGGTCGCGCTCGACCTGATCTACGACCGGCGCCGCGAGGGCTACGACCCGCTGCAGAAGCTGATGGAGCTGTTCGAGGGCGCCACGGTCACCTCGGCGCGTGAGTCGCGGGCGGCCGAGCTGGCCGCGCTGCCGCTGTTCGAGCGGCTGCAGGCGCGCATCGTCGACGGCGAGCGCAACGGCCTGGAGGCCGACCTGGACGCCGCGCTCGAGGAACGGCCGGCCCTGGAGATCATCAACGACACGCTGCTGTCCGGCATGAAGACGGTCGGCGAGCTGTTCGGCTCCGGCCAGATGCAGCTGCCGTTCGTGCTGCAGTCCGCCGAGGTGATGAAGACGGCGGTCGCCCACCTCGAGCCGCACATGGAGAAGTCCGACGACGGCGGCAAGGGCCGCATCGTGCTCGCCACGGTCAAGGGCGACGTGCACGACATCGGCAAGAACCTGGTCGACATCATCCTGACGAACAACGGCTACGAGGTCGTGAACATCGGCATCAAGCAGCCGATCACCACGATCCTCGACGCGGCAGAGGAGAACAACGCCGACGTCATCGGCCTGTCCGGCCTGCTCGTCAAGTCCACGGTGATCATGAAGGAGAACCTGGAGGAGATGAACTCCCGCGGGGTGGCCGCCCGCTGGCCGGTGCTGCTCGGCGGCGCCGCGCTGACCCGCGCGTACGTCGAGAACGACCTCACGGAGATGTACCTCGGCGACGTCCGCTACGCCCGCGACGCGTTCGAGGGACTGCGGCTCATGGACGCGATCATGGCGGCCAAGCGTGGCGAGTCGGCGGAGCTCGACGACGAGATGCAGGCCAAGGTGGCCGAGCGCAAGGTCCGCCGGGAGCGGTCGCTGAAGATCGCGGCCAAGCGCAAGGCGGCCGAGGAGGCCCAGGAGGCGCTGGAGCCCGTGGCCGCGCGGTCGGACGTCGCCACCGACGTGCCGCTGCCCACGCCGCCGTTCTGGGGCAACCAGATCGTCAAGGGTGTGCCGCTGGCCGACTACGCGTCGATGCTCGACGAGCGCGCCACGTTCCTCGGCCAGTGGGGCCTGCGTGGTGCCCGCGGCGGCAGTGGGCCGACCTACGAGGAGCTGGTGGAGACCGAGGGCCGGCCGCGGCTGCGGTACTGGCTCGACAAGCTCACCACCGACGGCATCCTGCAGCACGCGGCCGTGGTCTACGGGTACTTCCCGTGTGTGGCCGAGGGCGACGACCTGGTGGTGCTGACCGAAGCGGCACCCGACGCGCCCGAGCGGACCCGGTTCACCTTCCCGAGGCAGCGCAAGGAGCGCCGGCTGTGTCTGGCCGACTTCTTCCGGCCCCGGGACCTGGCGATCCAGGCCGGTGAGGTCGACGTGGTGGCGTTCACGCTGGTCACCATGGGACAGCCGATCGCGGACTACGCCGCGGAACTGTTCGCCGCCGACGCTTACCGCGACTACCTCGAGGTCCACGGCATGGGCGTGCAGCTCACCGAGGCGCTCGCCGAGTACTGGCACCGGCGGGTCCGCCAGGAGCTGCACTTCGCCACCGGCGCGGCGCTCGCCGAGGAGGACCCGGACGACATCGAGGAGTTCTTCAAGCTCGGCTACCGCGGCGCCAGGTTCTCCCTGGGCTACGGTGCCTGCCCCGAGCTGGAGGACCGCGAGAAGATCGTCGGCCTGCTCGACCCCGAGCGGATCGGCGTCAAGCTGTCCGAGGAGTTCCAGTTGCATCCCGAGCAGTCCACCGACGCGATCGTGCTGCACCACCCGGAAGCCAAGTACTTCAATACATGATCAATCCGAACACTCCCGCCGCGGTGCTGTGGGATCTCGACGGGACCCTGCTCGACTCCGAGAAGCTGTGGGACATCCCGCTCTTCGAGCTGACCGAGAAGCTGGGTGGCCAACTGTCCACGGCCACCCGGCAGCGGATGGTCGGCACGAACGTGATGGTCACGCTGCGGCTGCTGTACGCCGAGGTCGGTATCGACTCGCCCTCGGCGGAGCAGCTGGCCGACGGCGCGGCCTGGATCGACCGGCGGATGGCCGAGGTGTTCCGGCAGGACCTGCCGTGGCGCCCCGGCGCCGCCCGTGCGCTCGCCGCCGTGCGGGCGGCCGGGCGGACGGAGACGCCCATGGCACTGGTCACGTCCACCGAGCGGGGTCTCACGGAGATCGCGCTGGACACGGTCGGGCGGTCGATGTTCGACGCCACCGTGTGCGGCGACGAGGTTTCCGGGCTGAACAAGCCGCACCCGGAGCCCTACCTGAAGGCGTGTCGCCTGCTCGGGGTCGACCCGACGGCGTGCGTGGCGATCGAGGACTCGCCGACCGGCACCGCGTCGGCGGTGGCGGCCGGCTGCACGGTGCTGGTGGTGCCCTGCGAGCTGCCGGTGGCGCCGGGTGAACGACGGGTCTTCCGCGAATCACTCGAAGGTGTGGATTTGGCGTTCCTAAGCGGAATTCTGTGACGCTCGGAGTTCCAGCACCGTCTGCTCGACCTGGGTGGCGAACACCGGGTCGACCGGATAGTTGCCGAACACGTCGGCCATCCGCTCGGCGCGAGCGGGCAGCATTCTGGCCACCGGGGTGCCGTCCTCGCCGAGCACCTCGATGATCTCTCCCTGGGACACCGCGGCGAGCACCACGGACATGTTCGTGGCCACCTGCGTCGCCGTCATCGATCGCATCCGGACAACCTAGTCAGCCGGCGGCTTTTCCGGGATCGCTCGATCCGGTGATCATGCGGGTGATGCTGGCCGGTTCGTGGAGCCGGGCGGCCGGATGAAAGGATCTGTGCTCGTGAAGACGTTCGACGAACTGTTCGCCGAACTCCGCGACCGGGCCGCCAGTCGGCCCGAGGGCTCCGGCACCGTCGCCGCGCTCGACGCGGGGGTGCACGCGCAGGGCAAGAAAGTGCTCGAAGAGGCGGGCGAGGTGTGGATCGCCGCCGAGCACGAGTCCGACGAGCGGCTGGCCGAGGAGGTCTCGCAGCTCCTGTACCGGGTGCAGGTGCTGATGCTGGGCCGCGGTCTGACGCTCGACGACGTGTACCGCCACCTCTGAGACTTTCTTGGGAGTCATGACGATGTTGCGCGTTGCCATGCCCAACAAGGGTTCACTCGCCGAGTCGGCCGGCGAGATGCTCGCCGAGGCGGGCTACCGGCGCCGACACGACTCGCGCGATCTGACGGTGCTCGACCCCACGAACGACGTCGAGTTCTTCTTCCTGAGGCCGAAGGACATCGCGATCTACGTCGGCTCCGGCGAGTTGGACCTGGGCATCACCGGCCGTGACCTGGCGCTCGACTCCGGTGCGCCGGTGGTCGAGCGGCTGGCGCTCGGGTTCGGGGCGTCCACGTTCCGCTACGCCGCGCCGGCCGGCCGGCCGTGGGAGGTCGCGGACCTGGCGGGCAAGCGGCTCGCCACGTCGTATCCGCGGATCGTGGAGGCCGACCTGGAGCGGCAGGGGATCAGTGCCGAGGTGATCCGCCTCGACGGGGCCGTGGAGATCTCCGTGCAGCTCGGGGTGGCCGACGCCGTGGCCGACGTGGTCGGATCCGGCCGCACGCTGCGCCAGCACAACCTGGTGGCGTTCGGTGACCCGATCTGCGAGTCGGAGGGCGTGTTGGTGCAGGGCGCGCGGGCGACCGACTCGGCCGCCAAGGACCAACTGGCCGCGCGGCTGCAGGGTGTGGTGTTCGCCCAGCAGTACATGATGCTGGACTACGACTGCCACAAGTCCCTGCTGGACGAGGCGATCACGGTGACGCCCGGTCTGGAGTCCCCGACCGTGGCCCCGCTGGCCGACCCGGAGTGGGTGGCCGTGCGAGCGATGGTTCCCCGGCGCGAGGCCAACCTGGTCATGGACCGGCTGTCCGCGCTGGGCGCGAAAGCCATCCTGGCCTCAGACATCCGCTCCTGCCGCCTCTGACCCCCGCATGATGACCGTTCCCGTCGCGCATGATGACCAGTCCGGTCGGCCACGATGACCAGTCCGGTCGGCGAGTCGTACCGAACGAACGCCGAGTCGTGCCGAACTGACGGCGAGTCGTACCGAACTGACGGTGAACTCGCCCGACCGGAGTGGTCATCATGGGGCACGGGTACGGTCATCATGCGCGACCGGAACGGTCATCATGGGTGTTGGGGGCGGATCAGCAGGGCCTGCGCGCCGCGGCCCACCGGGCCCTGCTCGTCGTGCAGCACGCTGAACGCCGAGCCGATGCCGTCCGGGCCCACGGCGGTCGTCGCGTCGAGGCCGATCCACTCGCCCGCCGGTTCGCGGTGGACGTGCACGGTCAGCTCCGAGTTGATGAACAGCCACTCGCGCGGGTCGAGACGGCTGGACGCGCCGTTGCCCGAGTCGGCGACCGTGAGGAGCCGCTGCAGGCCGGTCGGCGTCTCGCCCTCGACGAGCGGGACCGTCTGGCGGGCCCAGACGGTCGCCGGGCCGGGCTTGCCCAGATGCCCCGCCAAAGCACGCCACTCCATGACGTCGAGATAGCCGGCACCCCAGCCGTCCGGGCGGTACATGGGTTCGCCCTGGTCGGGTGGCGCCAGGGCCGGGTTGACGTCGACCTGCTCGGTCTCGGAGGTTCGGAAGCGCCAGGCGCGGGCCCGCGCGGCCGGCCGGCCGCCGACCAACAGTTCGGCGGCGAGCAGCTCGACCGACCTGCCGGGCCGGTCGACGCTCGCGTGCACCTCGACCTCGGCCACCGGGACGGGCCCGAGGACCTCGACCGTGACCCGCCCGATGCGCATGGCGTCCGCCGCCGGGAGCAGCTCCATGGCGCGGGCGAGCAGGGCACTCGGCGGACCGAGGTGCTGGGTGGTGGCCGTCCACGGACCGGTCGTGTGCTCGGTCGCCGCGTATCGGCCGGCGCCGAGGTCTCGGAAGAACGCACTCACAGAAGCAATCTAGAGGACGCGCGAATAGGGCTGGTGGCGCCCGCCGCGCCGAGGCGGCCCCTGGCGGCACCGCCAGGAACCACCTCTCGATCACGACGGGCATCCCACCGACCCTGTTCGCGCGGCCTCTTACTCAGTCGGCCCGGTCGAGCGGGGTCTCCTCGCCAGGGTCGGGTTCGGGCCAGCCCGGGTACTCCGGTGGGGTGCCGCCGAAGGCCGGGCACAGGGCCTGATGTGAGCACCAGTCGCACAGGCGGCTCTTGTTCGGGCGGAAGTCGCCCGTCTTGCCCGCCCGTAGGATCGCCTGCCACACGGCGTCCAGCGTGCGTTCGAAGCGGCTCAGTTCCGCCTCGTCCGGGGTGTACGTGAGCGACTGCCGGTCGGCCAGGTACATGAGTCGCAGTTGCCTGGGCACCACCCCGCGCAGGCGCCACAGCACGAGTGCGTAGAACTTCATCTGGAACAGGGCCTTGGCCTCGCCGATCTCCCTCGGCGCGGTGCCCGTCTTGTAGTCCACCACCCGGATCTCGCCCGTGGGGGCCACGTCGATCCGGTCGATGTAGCCGCGCAGCAGGACGCCCGAGGTCAGCTCCGTCTCCACCAGCAGCTCGCGTGCCTCCGGGTCGAGGCGGCGCGGGTCTTCGAGAGTGAAGTAGCCGTCGATCAGCTTGCCGGCCGAGGCCAGCCACTCGTCGTGGGTGGCGTCGTCGGTGAACAGGTCGGTCAGTTCCGGGCGTTCCCCGCGCAGCCGCTCCCACACCGGGCGGAGCAGCAGGTGTGCGCGGTCCGGGACGCGCTCGGCGGCCGGTAACGCGAACAGCTCCTCCAGCACCGAGTGCACCACGATGCCGCGGATCTGCGCCGGGGTCGGCGTCTCCGGCAGCCGGTCGACCGCGCGGAAGCGGTACAGCAGCGGGCACTGCTTGAAATCGCCGGCACGGGACGGCGACAGCGCCGGGCGCCGCGGCTGCGGTACCGCGGCGTCGGCCGCCGCCTCGTCTAGCGCCACCGGGGCTGGGAGGTCCGTCATACGCCAAACCCTAGGCGAGGCCACCGACAGTTCCGGGCAGGCGTGACTCGGATGGGCGAAGTACACCTGCTACCGCTCGTCCATCACCAGGTTGTGACATTGACCCGCCTACGCTGCACGCGTGACGAACGGCGACAGCTGGCCCGGTGCCGAGCGAGACGGCGGGCTGCTGTTGTTCCGGTTCCGCGGCGTCCCCGTCCTGCTGTCGGGATCGTGGTGGATCGGGTCGGTCGCGGTGATGGTGCTCTACGCCCCGCTGGTCGAACGGTTCCTGCCCGACGCCGGCGCCGTCGCCTCCATGCTGCTCGCCGCCGCGTTCGCCGTGCTGCTCGGCGCGTCCGTGCTGGCCCACGAACTCGGGCACTGCGTGGTCGCGCTCCAACTGGGGATCCCGGTCCGCAGGCTCCGGTTGTTCCTGCTCGGCGGGTTGTCGGAGATCGCTCGGACACCGCGCCGGCCCATGCACGAGGGCGTGATCGCCGCCGCCGGGCCCGCCGTGTCGGCGCTGCTGGCCGTGGTGTGCGGGATCGCGCTGCTGCTCATGCCGGCCGAGGGACCCGTGTGGCTGCTCGTGCTGGAGTGCGCGGTGGCGAACCTGGCGGTCGCCGTCTTCAACCTGCTGCCTGGCCTGCCACTGGACGGCGGCCGGATGCTCCGGGCCGGCGTGTGGGCGCTGTCGGGCCAGCGGGGGATCGGCACGAAGGCCGCCGTGGCGGGTGGCTGGCTGGTGGCCGCGGCGTTGATGGTCTGGGCGCTGTGGGGCCTGGCCGCCGGGAGCCCGGACCGCTGGCTGCGGCTCGGCGTGTGTCTGTTCACCGCTTGGTTCGTGGTGTCCGGCGCGCGCGGCGAGCTGGCGGCCGACCAACGACGTGGCTGGCCGGACGGCCTGGTGCTGGCCGACCTGGTCCGTCCTGTTCTGCAACTGCCCGCCGAGAGCCCGGTGGCGGACGCGCTGGCCGCGGCAGCCGGGCGCGGGGTGGTGCTGGTCCGCGCCGACGGGGTGGCCGCCGGCCTGCTCGACCCGATCGCCGCCGAGCGGCTGGCCGGCCTGTCCCCGATGGCCCCGGCCGAGCAGGCGGCCGAGCCGATCCTGCCCGAGTCGGTGCTGCTCCAGTCCGAACCGGCGGAGGAGATCGCGGAACGGGTGCAGGAAACCGCCGCGTGGCAGTTCCTGGTGGTCGACGAGGAGGGCCGCCCGGCGGGAGTGCTCCGCCGAGAGGACATCCGCGCCCCCAGCAGCCCACCTCGCCGGAGCTAGAAACCCGTTCAGGTGGGCCGAAACGCCGTTCGCGCGTGCTGGCTACGTCGTGGGGATCGGGTTCGGGATCTCACCACTGTTCCGCCGCCACCACCGGTCGAGGGCGGCGCCGTCTGCTCCTGCCCGTCCTCCGCGTAGAGGCCGCAGACCACCCAGCTTTCTCCCTCTTCGACGACCTTCAGCTCCTGTTCGTCTCCGTCGCCGCCCTCGGTCTCGCGGTGGAAGTTGAACGTCGCGCCGTCGTCGGTCTCCTTGAAGTCCTGCACGGACACCTTGATCTGCTCGGTCGGCGGACCGTCCGTGGCGCTCGGGATGTCCTCCAGCTCCTCCTTGGCCTCCGTGAGCTCCTCGTCGAGCCGCGTGTAGTCATCGCCGCAGACGTAGGGCTTCAGCGGCGAGAGGTCGATGTCCTGCAGCGCCGAGTTGACGAGCTTCTGCATCTCCTCGGTGAAGGCGTCGGCCGCCGCTCTGGGGCCGTCCTCCTTGGAGCTGCCGCCGCCGCCGGGATCCGTCTCGTCGTTCTTCAACAGGAAGTAGAGGCCGGCGCCGCCACCACCGATCACCAGGATGGCCACGATGATGAGGGCAGCCATGAGGCCGCCCTTTTTCTTCGGCGGGGGCGGGCCCATCGGGAAGCCCTGCTGGTCGCCCCACGGGCTCTGCCCGTACGGGTCGGGCTGCTGGCCCCATGGGCTCTGCCCGTAGTTGGGCTGCTGGCCGTACGGGTCCTGGCCGTACGGGCCCGGCTGCTGCGGTGGGTACGTCACGAGTCTCCCCCTTGGTGATCACCTTCCGGGTCGCCCGCGCCAGGGTAGTGGCGGTCCCCGCGCCGGGTGTCCGGCGGGTCTCTGCGACTATCTCGCGGACGAGGTTGGGTCAGTGTGATGAGAGGACGCGCGAATAGGGCTTGGCGGCATCCACCGACCCTATTCGCGCGCCCTCTGGAACGGAGCGGAATTCGGTGGTGGAGGTCAGGGCGAGTGGACCGTTTCGGGTGGGCGATCGGGTGCAGCTCACCGATCCGAAGGGGCGGCACTACACGCTCGTGCTCGCGGCCGGCGGGCAGTACCACACGCACCGGGGCGCGATAGACCACGACGACCTGATCGGGCGGCCGGAGGGTTCGCTCATCAGCTCGGTCGGGGGTACCGCGTACCTGGCCATGCGGCCGCTGCTCGCCGACTACGTGCTGTCCATGCCGCGTGGCGCGCAGGTGATCTACCCGAAGGACGCGGGCCAGATCGTCATGTGGGGCGACATCTTCCCGGGCGCGCGGGTGCTGGAGGCGGGCGCCGGATCCGGCGCGCTGACCTGCTCGCTGCTGCGCGCGGTCGGCCCGGAGGGACGCGTCACCTCCTACGAGGTGCGGGAGGACCACGCCGAGCACGCGGTGCGCAACGTCGGAGCGTTCTTCGGCAGCCAGCCCCCGAACTGGGACCTGCACATCCGCGACCTGGCCGACCATGAGGGCGAGGTCGACCGGGCGATCCTGGACATGCTCTCGCCGTGGGACGTGCTGCCGACCGTGTCGGCCAACCTCATCCCCGGCGGCGTGCTGATCGTGTACATCGCGACCACCACGCAGCTGTCCAAGGTGACCGAGGCGCTGCGTGAGCAGCAATGCTGGACCGAACCGCAGGCGTGGGAGACGCTCATGCGCCCGTGGCACGTGGTCGGCCTGGCCGTGCGGCCGGAGCACCGGATGGTGGCCCACACGGCGTTCGTGCTGACCGCCCGCCGCCTGGCGGAGGGTGTGGTAACCCCCCGCCCGCAGCGGCGCGGAAAGCAGAACGGCTAGTACTACAGGGACAGAACCGGACGTGACCTGCGACGACGCCGGGCCGGGTGCCTCATGCAGGGAAAGCGTCGTTCCCTGCACGACGGCCAGCCTGTGATCTAGCCCTGTAGTACTAAGGCACGCACCAGGAGCCGTCGGCGCGCTTCTCCAGTGGTAGTGGGACGAGGGTCGGCTCGGCGCCGCCGATGGAGATCCGCAGCTGGACCTCGCCGGTGTCGCCGTTCAGCACCGGTTCGCCGGCCAGTTCGGCCGTGGTGTCCTCACCGACGTCCACCGGGGTCTCGTCGTCCGCCGGGTCGCAGCTGATGCGGGTCATGGCCTCGACGTCGCCCCCGGCGAACGCCTCGGCCGCCTGCTCGGCCACACCCTTCGCGGCGGTCACGTCGGCCTCGCTGGCCGGATCCGCGGGAGCGCCCGAGCCCTGTGTCGCCCCCGGCTGCTCGCCCACCGTTGGGACAGTCGGCTGCTGATCGCCGCCCGTCGCGTCCTGCCCGTCGTCGCGGGTGAGCAGGAAGGTCACGACGCCGGCGGCCACCAGCACGACCACCAGAGCGCCAACGATCATGAGAACGCGTCTGCGGCCGGCCGTCTGCTGCTGTTGTTCCTGGTCCTCGGTCACAGGGTGACGCACCAGCTGCCGTCCTGAACGGACATCGGCAGCGGCAGCGGCTCCTGTGTGCCGATCTTGATCATGACGGTGCCGCCGGTCTCGCTGTCCACCGTGCCGCCGTCGACCGTCAGCTCCGACTGACTGCCCGCCGCCGCCGAGTACAGCGCGCCCGAGTCGTCGCCCGAGCAGGTGAGGGCGGTCGCGGCGGGCTCGTCCTCGGCCATGATCGCGTCGACGTAGTCCTGGGCGACCGCGAGCATCTCCTCCTCGCCGGTGCCCGCCGGCGGATCTTCACCGCCGCTCGGCTCCTCACCACCGGTGGGCTCCTCACCGCCGGTGGGCTCCTGCTGTCCGGTGGTCGGGTCCTGGTTCGCTTCAGTCGACGGCTCGTCGTCCTGGTTGAGCAGGAAGATGGTCAGCCCGCCGCCGGCGAGGACGAGCACGGCCACGACGACGGCGATGATCAGGCCGGTCTTCTTCTTCGGCGGACCGCCACCGGGATAGCCGGGCTGCTGGCCGTACTGGCCAGGCTGCTGACCGGGTTGACCGTAGGGCCCCGGCTGCTGGCCGTACTGCCCGTACGGACCCGGCTGCTGACCGAACTGGCCGGGTTGCCCCTGCTGGCCGTACTGGCCCGGGGGGTTGGCCGGGTTGGCCCGGTTGACCGCCGGGTTGCTGCTGGCCGTAGGGGTCCTGCCCGTACGGGCCTGGCTGGCCGGGCTGCTGCGGCGGGTACGTCATGTGTGCGGCTCCCGTTTGCTCTCGGCGTCTACTGGTCGGCTGCGGCCGCTATCCCTCGTCCTCGCCGCAGAACCGCCACTTGCCCCGCTCCTCGACGAGCTTGACGAGGATCTTGCGGTTGTCGGTGTTGTCGTCGTTGGACAGCTCTATGTCGATCCGGCCGGTCGCCGTGTTGCCGTCGAGGTCGAGGTCGCCGTCCTCCGTGGCCAGGACGTCGAAGTCGGCGAGGGCGTCCTCGAGTTCCTGGGTGTCGGTGCCGAACCGGTCCTTGTAGGAGTCGCAGGCGTTCTCGATGACGTCGCTGAACTCCTTGTTCTCATACGCGGCCATGTAGGCCAGCCGAACCTCGTCCGGGTCGTCGCTGGCGGCCGAACCGTCATCGATGTCCCGGATGTCGCGGGCCGGCTCGTCCTCCTCGGAGGTCTCGCCGTCAGTCGTCGTAGTCGTCGTACTCCGGGAAATCCGACCCGTTGGGATTGGACGACTCGGTCGAGGACTCGTCGGCGTAGTCGTCGTAGTAATCGTCGTAGACGTCGGACTCGGACTCGCTGGTCGGGGTGGTGCTGGCGCTGCCCGCGCCCTCAGCCGTCGGGGTGCCCTGCTCGCTCCGGTTGACCAGGTAGAGCGCGACCCCGCCACCGGCGAGCACCAGCGCCACGACGAGCACCACAGCCGCGATCCGGCCCTTGCGGCTCTTGGGCGGCGGCTGGTCGGCAGGCGGTGGCGGCGGCGCGTCTCCCACCGGCGAGTCGGGCGCGGTGGACTCCGAGTCGGACGCCGGTGGCTCCGCGTCCGCCGCGATCGGTTCCGTGTCCGGGGCGGCCGGGTCGGTCGGGTCGGACTCCGTAGCGGGCGGTGAATCGGCCATCGCCGACTCCTGCGCCGAGGTGGCCTCGCCCGACTCCTCCGGCTCCGGGAGCGACTCTCCCGGCTCCTGCGGTGGGTTGGTCATCTCGGCAGCGACTCCTTACCCTGCGTGTTCCGGTGGTTCCGGTACCCCTGTCTAGGAAGACGGAGCAGCCGAACGTTTCGTTCCCGCTCGTCCATCGTAGGAGAGGCCACCGACGGCGAACGCCGCCGGGACGAGGTCCCGGCGGCGTTCGGTCGAAATCCGTTCGGTCAACTGACCTGTGGCTCGTCGTACCCGCTGATGCACCAGTTGCCGCCATCGTCCTTCAGGTTCATGGTGGCCTCGGCGCTGGTACCCGGCGGCACACCGGCACCGCTGACGGACACCTTGACCTTGGCGGACGCCTCGGTGTCACTCTCCTTGGTGACCTCACCCAGCTCGAAGCTGACCGTCATGCCCTCCGGGACACCCATGTTGCTGGGGTCGATGTTCTCCGAGACGTCCGCTTCGGTGCCCTCGCAGAGCAGGTCGGCGATCGCCTCGGTGTCCTGGTCGTTGACCGCGGCGACGGCCGCCTCGGCAACGCCTTCCGGACTGCCCGTGTCCCCGCCACCACCGGTGAGGACGATGATCAGGACCACGGCGATCGCGACCACGACCACGCCGCCGCCGGCCAGGATCCACGGCATGTTGCTCTTCTTCTGCGGCCCGTAGCCGCCGTAACCCGGTTGGCCGTAGGGGCCCGGCTGCTGCCCGTACTGGCCGGGTTGCTGGCCAGGCTGCCCGTACCCGCCAGGCTGCTGCTGTTGGGGGTACCCACCCTGCTGGGGGTAGCCACCCTGCTGGGGGTTACCGCCCTGCTGGGGGTAGCCACCAGGCTGCTGACCAGGGCCCGGCTGCTGACCGTAGCCAGGCTGACCTCCCCAGGGGCCTGGCTGCTGCGGCGGTTGGGACATCAGTCGCTTCTCCTTGTTCGTGGCGATCGGCTCGCCGAAGTATGTGCGACGACACCCACGGCGGCTTCGTCGGCGTAAATACTTGACGCACGGTAGCGGGTCGGCGGTTCCCTCACGCGCCGACCTGGCCTCTACCGGTCGGCTTGAGTCTGGTTTCAGGGGTGTGACGCGACAGTTCCGAGATGTGGATGGTCTTCTTTTGTCGGTATACACCGGTACCGTGGGGGTAAGCGAATATGCGGGAGGAGGTGCCGACATGCAGCACGATCGTCCCGGTGGTCGGCCGGAGGAGGCCGACGAGCACGGCGCTGGACCCGAGCCGGCATCTGGGCACGAACCGTCGGAAGCCGCCCAGATCCGGTTCCTCGAGGAGGAAGTAGCGCTGCTGCGCCGGAAGCTGACGGACTCACCGAGACACGCCCGGCTGCTCGAGCAGCGGCTGGCCGAGGCCTCGGAGCGAGTCAGTCAGCTAACTGAGCGTAACGCCAAGCTGGTCGAGACCCTGCGTGAAGCACGTAGTCAACTGCTCGCCCTGCGCGAGGAGGTTGATCGGCTCGCCCAGCCGCCCAGCGGCTACGGCGTGTTCCTCGACGGACATGAGGACGGCACGGTCGACGTGTTCACCGCCGGTCGGAAGATGCGGGTGGCGTGCTCGCCGGCCGTCGAGTCCGACCAGTTGCGCCGCGGCCAGTCCGTGCGGCTCAACGAGGCGTTGACCATCGTCGAGGCGGGTCAGTTCGAGCGGATCGGTGAGGTGTCGACGTTGCGCGAGCTGCTTGCCGAGCTCGACGACACACCGCCGCAGCGGGCGCTGGTCGTCGGACACGCCGACGAGGAGCGCGTGGTCTGGCTGGCCGACCCGCTGCGTGAGGCCACCCTCAAGCCGGGTGACTCGCTGCTGGTCGACGCCAAGTCGGGCTACGCCTACGAGCGGGTGCCGAAGGCCGAGGTCGAGGACCTGGTGCTGGAGGAGGTGCCCGACGTTCAGTACGAGGACATCGGTGGCCTGTTCCGGCAGATCGAGCAGATCCGCGACGCGGTGGAGCTGCCCTTCCTGCACGCCGACCTGTACGCCGAGTACGAGCTGCGGCCGCCGAAGGGTGTCCTGCTCTACGGGCCGCCCGGCTGTGGCAAGACGCTCATCGCCAAGGCGGTGGCCAACTCGCTGGCCAAGAAGGTGGCGGCGGCGCGGGGTGACGGCTCGGCCTCCCAGGCCAAGTCGTACTTCCTGAACATCAAGGGTCCCGAGCTGCTGAACAAGTTCGTGGGCGAGACCGAGCGGCACATCCGGATGATCTTCCAGCGGGCGCGCGAGAAGGCGTCCGAGGGCACTCCGGTGATCGTGTTCTTCGACGAGATGGACTCGATCTTCCGCACCCGTGGCAGTGGCGTCTCGTCGGACGTCGAGACCACGATCGTGCCGCAGCTGCTCAGTGAGATCGACGGTGTCGAGGGCCTCGAGAACGTGATCGTGATCGGTGCCTCCAACCGCGAGGACATGATCGACCCGGCGATCCTGCGGCCCGGCCGGCTGGACGTCAAGATCAAGATCGAGCGGCCGGACGCCGAGGCGGCCAAGGACATCTTCTCGAAGTACCTGACGCCGAGTCTGCCGATCCACTCGGAGGACCTCGCCGAGTTCAGCGGCGACCGCGAGGCCTGCCTGCTGGCGATGATCCAGCACACGGTCGAGCGGATGTACGAGGAGACCGAGGACAACCGGTTCCTCGAGGTCACCTACGCCAACGGCGACAAGGAGGTGCTCTACTTCCGCGACTTCAACTCGGGCGCGATGATCCAGAACATCGTGGACCGGGCGAAGAAGGCGGCGATCAAGTCGGTGCTCGACACCCAGCAGCGCGGTCTGCGGGTCCAGCACCTGCTCGACGCGATCGTCGACGAGTTCGCGGAGAACGAGGACCTGCCCAACACCAC
Organism: uncultured Actinomycetota bacterium; assembly: GCA_963826035.1. GTDB lineage: Bacteria > Actinomycetota > Actinomycetes > Mycobacteriales > Pseudonocardiaceae > Actinophytocola. The sequence continues at coordinate 354,994 of CAWGVZ010000001.1, forward strand.
CAACCCGGACGACTGGGCGCGGATCTCCGGCAAGAAGGGGGAGCGGATCGTCTACATCCGCACCCTCGTGACCGGCAAGAACCAGGAGTCCGGCCGGGCGATCGACACGGCCACCAACACCGGCCAGTACCTGTAGCTGGCCCGGTACATGGCACTGAGGGCGGCGAGTACCGAGCGGATTGGGCTCGGTCTCGCCGCCCTCGGCCGTCCCGCCTACATCAACGTGGGCCGCGCCGAGCTGCCGGCCGACCGGTCGGTGGCCAACATGCGCGCCGCCACGTGGGACGTTCTCGACCTGGCCTACGCGGCCGGCGTGCGCTGGGTCGACACGGCCCGCTCCTACGGCCGGGCCGAGGAGTTCCTCGCCGCCTGGCTGGCCGCGCGCTCGTCCAAGGACGTCGCGGCCCTCACGGTCTCCAGCAAGTGGGGTTACGCCTACGTGGGCGACTGGAGGCTGGACGCGCCGGTCCACGAGGAGAAGGAACATTCCCTGGCCCGGTTCACGCAGCAGTGGGCGGAGAGCTCGGCGCTGCTCGGGTCCCGGCTCGCGCTCTACCAGGTCCACTCGCTCACCCCGGACAGCCCGCTGTTCGACGACCTGGAACTGCAGGACGCGCTGGCCGCCCTGCCCACGCGCGTCGGGTTCTCCACCTCCGGGCCCCGCCAGGCCGACACGGTCCGCCGGGCGCTCGCGCTGACCAGGCACGGCACGCCGGTCTTCACGGCCGTCCAGTCGACGTGGAACGTCCTGGAGCCGTCCGTGGGTCCGGCGCTCGCCGAGGCCCACGAGCAGGGCGCCCACGTGCTGGTCAAGGAGGCGCTCGCGAACGGCAGGCTGGCGGTGGACCCGCCGCCGGCCGTGGCCGAGACCGCCGCGTCGGCGGGTGTCGGGCCGGACGCGGTGGCCCTGGCGGCGGCGCTGGCCCAGCCGTGGGCCGACACCGTGCTGCTCGGCCCTGCCGGACCCGACCAGCTGCGGTCGAACCTGGCGGCGCTCACGGTCGTGCCGGACCCGGCGGAGCTCGCGAAGCTCGCGACCGAACCGGACGCCTACTGGCGCGAGCGCGGCGCGCTGGCCTGGAGCTGACAGATCAGTAACCGGAGCTGACAAACTCGGCCACCGAATTTCGGGGACGAACCGGGCATGTGCGGCGTACGCCACACCGGTGCGTGCCGTGCGTGCCCGCTGTCCCACGGTGACGCCCCCGTAGGCTGGCCCCATGCGCAGGATCATGGGGACCGAGGTCGAGTACGGGATCGCCGTCCCGGGAGACGCGACCGCCAACCCGGTACTGACCTCCACCCAGGTGGTGCTGGCCTACGCCGCCGCCGCGGACATCCCGAGGGCGCGGCGGGCCCGCTGGGACTACGAGGTCGAGTCGCCGCTGCGCGACGCCAGGGGCTTCGATCTCGGCGCGCCCGGTATGCCGCAGTCCGATCCCGAGGTCGAGGACCTTGGCGCGGCCAACGTGATACTCACCAACGGCGCGCGGCTCTACGTCGACCACGCGCACCCCGAGTACTCGGCACCCGAGGTCACCAACGCGCGCGACGCGGTGATCTGGGACAAGGCGGGGGAGCGGGTCATGGAGGAGGCGGCCATGCGGGCCGCCACCGTGCCCGGCCAGCCGCGGTTGCAGCTGTACAAGAACAACGTCGACGGCAAGGGCGCCAGCTACGGCACCCACGAGAACTACCTGATGGCCCGCAACACGCCGTTCACCGCGGTGATCGCCGGGCTGACCCCGTTCTTCGCGTCCCGCCAGGTGATCTGTGGTTCCGGCCGGGTGGGCATCGGCGCGTCCGGCGAGGAGGCCGGCTTCCAGCTGTCCCAGCGGTCCGACTACATCGAGGTCGAGGTCGGGCTCGAGACCACGCTCAAGCGCGGCATCATCAACACCCGCGACGAGCCCCACGCCGACGCGGACAAGTACCGCCGCCTGCACGTGATCATCGGTGACGCCAACCTGGCCGAGACGTCGACGTACCTCAAGGTGGGCACCGCCGCGCTCGTCCTCGACCTGATCGAGGGCGGCGTCCGGTTCGACCACCTCAAGCTGGCCGACCCGGTGCGGGCGGTGCACACGCTGTCCCACGACCCGACGCTGAAGGCCACGGTCGAGCTGGCCAACGGGCACAAGTTCACCGGTCTGGACATCCAGTCGGCCTACCACGAGCTGATCTCGCAGAACCTCGACCGCACGGAGCAGGACGCGGTCTCCATGGACGTGCTGCGCACCTGGGGCGAGATCATCGACGCGCTGCGCCGCGACCCCATGGAGTGCGCCGACCGGCTCGACTGGCCGGCCAAGCTGCGGCTGCTGGAGGGCTTCCGGGCCCGTGACGGCCTCAACTGGAACTCGCCGCGGCTGCACCTGGTCGACCTGCAGTACTCGGACGTGCGGCTGGCGAAGGGCCTGTACAACCGCCTGGTGACCCGCGGCTCCATGAAGCGGCTGGTCACCGAGGAGGAGGTGCAGGCGGCCATCACCACCCCGCCGCTGGACACCAGGGCGTTCTTCCGCGGCCGCTGCCTCGAGCGCTACCCGACCGCCATCGCGGCCGCCTCCTGGGACTCGGTGATCTTCGATCTCGGCCGCGAGTCGCTGGTCCGGATCCCGACGCTCGAGCCGCTGCGGGGCACCAAGGCACACGTGGGCGAGTTACTGGAGGCGTCCGCGACGGCGGAGGAGCTGGTCGACGCGCTGACCGGGGTCACCCGCCGTTAGAGGCCGCTTAGGCCCGCCGGGGCGGATTTCTGATCATCCCTCGGATGGTCCGCGAATTTGTCAGGGCTGGTCGGTAATGTTGATGACGAACAGCAGAGCCGGGAGGCGACATGGCCCAGGAGCAGACACAGCGGCAAGGCGGCGGTGACGGCGACGATGATGTCGACGGCGGCGCGCCGGCCGGTCAGGAACGCAGGGAGAAGCTCGGCGAGGATGTCGACACCATTCTCGACGAGATCGACGACGTGCTCGAGGAGAACGCGGAAGACTTCGTCCGCGCCTACGTCCAGAAGGGCGGCGAGTAGGTAGGTTCTCCTACCATCCGGTCGGTATCCGTACAGGAACGAAAGCAGGCATGGAACACTCCTCGTCCCGCGCTGTGCCCGGCGCGTCACTCCCGACTGCCTATCTGACGGCGGAAACGTCGTCGTTCACCGACTTCCTGCGTGCCCAGGCGCCGCACCTGCTGCCCGGTTCGGCACGCGGGTTCGACGAGCCGCGCTCGCGGCAGCAGCCCGAGCCGCCGCACGGCACCACGATCGTCGCCATCACCTTCGCCGGTGGTGTGCTGATCGCCGGTGACCGGCGCGCCACCTCCGGCAACCTCATCTCCCAGCGCGACATGGAGAAGGTCTTCGTCACCGACGACTACTCCGCTGTCGGCATCGCCGGCACGGCCGGTCTCGCGCTGGAGATGGTCCGGCTCTACGCGCTCGACCTGCGGCACTACGAGAAGATCGAGGGCGTTTCGCTCTCACTTGACGGCAAGACGAACAAGCTGGCCACGCTGGTGCGCGGCAACCTCGACGTGGCCATGGCCGGCCTCGCCGTGATCCCGCTGTTCGTCGGCTTCGACGCCAACGCGGCCGACCCGGCCACGGCCGGTCGCATCGTGTCGTTCGACGTGGTCGGCGGGCGCTACGAGGAGCGGGCCGGGTACCACTCGGTCGGGTCCGGGTCGCTGTTCGCCCGGTCCGCGCTCAAGAAGCTGTACGACCCGGGCAGCGACCGCGAGACGGCCATCCGCCAGGCCGTGGAGGCCCTGTACGACGCGGCGGACGACGACTCGGCGACCGGCGGTCCCGACCTCGCCCGCAAGATCTACCCCAGCATCATCACGATCACGGCGGCCGACGGGGCGGTGCACCTGCCCGAGGCGGACGCGGCCTTGGTCGCCGAGGCCGTCGTCACCGACCGCACCGCCCAGCCGCGCGGCTGACCAGTACAACCGAGCACACCCGAGGAGCCACCGCCGTGACCATGCCGCTGTACGCCTCACCCGAGCAGTTGATGCGGGACCGCTCGGAGTACGCCCGCAAGGGCATCGCTCGGGGTCGCAGCGTCGTCGTGCTCAAGTACAGCGGCGGGGTGGTGTTCGTGGCGGAGAACCCGTCCACCACGTTGCACAAGGTGTCGGAGATCTACGACCGCATCGGGTTCGCGGCGGCCGGGCGCTACAGCGAGTACGAGAGCCTGCGCCGCGGCGGCATCCGCCACGTCGACCTGTGGGGCTACGCCAACGACCCGCGCGACGTGTCGGCCCGCCAGCTGGCCAACGTGTACGCCCAGACGCTCGCGTCGATCTTCACCGACCAGATCAAGCCGTTCGAGGTGGAGATCTGCGTGGCCGAGGTGGGCACCACGCCCGAGACCGACCAGCTCTACCGGCTCACCTACGACGGCTCCATCGTCGACGAGCCGAAGTACCTGGTCATGGGTGGTCAGACCGAGCCGATCGCCAACGTCCTGAAGGAAGCCTTCGAGGACGAGACATCCTTACAGGACGCGGTTAACCTGGCGGTGCGGGCGCTGTCGGCCAGCAACGGCGACAGCAAGGGGCAGGCCGCGGTCGGCCGGCTCGAGGTGGCGGTGCTCGAGCGGTCCCGGCCCAAGCGGGCGTTCCGCCGGATCGAGGGCGCCGCGCTGACCGCGCTGCTGCCCACCGAGCCGGCAGCCGAGGAGGAGTCGGGCGACGAGCCCGAGGGCTCGGCCGACAAGGACTGACGTGGGGATCCATCCGATTCGTGGATGACGCGTTCATCTCACCTCGGAGTGGACTGACCACGTATTGCTTTCGAGCGCATAGGCTAAAGGGATGCAGCGGCGGATCTTCGGCATCGAAACCGAGTTCGGCGTGACCTGTACGTTCCACGGACAGCGCAGGCTGAGCCCGGACGAGGTCGCGCGGTACCTGTTTCGACGAGTGGTGTCTTGGGGGCGTTCGTCGAACGTCTTCCTGCGCAACGGCTCTCGGCTCTACCTGGATGTGGGCTCGCACCCCGAGTACGCGACCGCCGAGTGCGACGACCTGGTTCAGCTGGTCACGCACGACAAGGCGGGCGAGCGGATCCTCGAGGACCTGCTGGTCGACGCCGAGCGCAGGCTGGCCGACGAGGGCATCGGCGGCGACATCTTCCTGTTCAAGAACAACACCGACTCGGCCGGCAACTCCTACGGTTGCCACGAGAACTTCTGTGTCACCCGAGCCGGCGAGTTCTCCCGGATCGCCGACGTGCTCCTGCCGTTCCTGGTCACCCGCCAGCTGATCTGCGGCGCCGGCAAGGTTCTGCAGACCCCGCGCGGCGCCGTGTACTGCCTGTCCCAGCGCGCCGAGCACATCTGGGAGGGCGTGTCGTCGGCCACCACCAGGTCCCGCCCGATCATCAACACCCGCGACGAGCCCCACGCCGACGCCGAGCGTTACCGCAGGCTGCACGTGATCGTCGGCGACTCGAACATGGCCGAGCCCACGACCCTGCTGAAGGTCGGCAGCGCGAACCTGGTCCTCGAGATGATCGAGGAAGGGGTGCAGTTCCGGGACTTCAGCCTGGACAACCCGATCCGCGCGATCCGCGAGATCAGCCACGACCTGACCGGCCGCCGCCTGGTGCGCCTGGCGGGCGGCCGGGAGGCGTCGGCGCTGGACATCCAGCGCGAGTACTACTCCCGCGCGGTCGAGCATGTCGCGAAGCGCTCCCCGGACCCGGTGGTCAACCGGGTGATCGAGCTGTGGGGCCGCACGCTGGACGCGGTCGAGGCACAGGACCTGTCGCGCATCGACCGGGAGATCGACTGGGCCATCAAGCACCGGCTGGTCGAGAGGTACCGGGTCAAGCACGGCATGGAGCTGTCGAGTCCGCGCATCGCCCAGCTGGACCTGGCCTATCACGACATCCGCCGGGGCCGGGGCATCTTCGACCTGCTCCAGCGCAAGGATCTGGTGGCCAGGGTGACCGACGACGGCGAGATCGAGGCCGCCAAGGACACCCCACCCCAGACCACCAGGGCGAAACTGCGCGGCGACTTCATCGCGGCCGCTCAGCAGGCGGGCCGCGACTTCACGGTCGACTGGGTACACCTGAAGCTGAACGACCAGGCCCAGCGCACGGTGCTGTGCAAGGACCCGTTCCGCGCGGTGGACGAGCGAGTGGAACGCCTGATCGCGTCACTGTGACGTGACCGCGGCCCGGGTGGCCCGGAAGCTGCGGCCGAGTTCGGGGCCGCGGCCGAGGTAGTGGCGGAACGCGTAGAACAGCGGTTCCCACGCCTCGACCCGGAGGTGGCGCAGGTCGGGTTCGGCGAGGGCCGGGTGGACGTGCACCCGGCGCACGTCGGCCACCACCGTGCCGAGGCCGCTCTCGGGCAGCGGACGAACGTCGGTGACCCGGCATTCCACCTGTATCGGGCACTCCGCGACGCGGGCCGCCGCGCCCAGCTCGCCGGGGACGGGCGTGAGCCCGGCGGCGCCGAACTTGTCGCGCTCGGTGCGGAACGTGCCGAGCTTGTGCGGTGGCACCGGGTCGGCCCCGGTCAGCGGGGCGAGCCGCTCGACGTGGCGCCACAGGTCCGAGCTGGCGTAGTTCAGTACGCAGTCGCGCCGGTGGCGCAGGTTGGCGAACGTGTGGCCCGCCGTACCCAACCCGAGGACGGCCGTGCGGCCGAGCACCCACGCGGATGACATCGGGGCCAGGTTCGTGGTGCCGTCCTCGTTGACGCTGGACAGCAGTACCACCGGCGTGCCCGGATACAGCACCGGCGGGTCGATCACCACGGACTCCATGCCGACACCCTGGCCGACGGACTGTTCGGTCACCGCCGACATGTCGGGGACCTATTGTCGGCCGTATGCGCAAGCTCGCCGAGGTGGCCGCCGTGCTCGCCGACGGGAGTCGCGCGGCCATGTGCCTGGCTCTTCTCGACGGCCGCGCCTGGACGGTCGGCGAGCTCGCCAGGGCCGCGGGGGTGGTCGCGTCGACCGCGAGCGAGCACGTCGGCGTCCTCGTCGATGCCGGGTTCGTCGACACCCTCAGGCAGGGCCGGCATCGCTACGTCCGGCTGGCCGGCGACGACGTGGCCGAGCTGATCGAGCGGCTCGCCCAGCACGCCGGGCCGCGACCGGCGGTCGGACTACGGGCGTCGCTGCGCGAGAGCCGTCTCGCCGCCGCCCGCACCTGCTACAACCACCTGGCGGGCCGGCTCGGCGTGGCGCTGCGCGACGGCATGCTGGCCGAGGGCCTGATCGACGACACCGGCGGCCTGTCGGTCACGGCCGCCGGCCGGGCGGCCCTGGCCGAGCTGGGCGTCGACGTCCCCACGCGGCGGCCCCTGCTGAAGGACTGCCTGGACTGGACCGAGCGGCGCGAACACCTCGGCGGTGCGTTGCCGGCGGCCATTCTGACGCGTGCGCTGGCGGCCGGGTGGCTCGCTCGGGACGGTCATCGGGTGATCCGCGTGGCGGCCGGGGCAGGTCCGATGCTGGCGCGGTTGGGCGTGCAGGAAAGCGGCGCCCGGAGCGGCGGCATGCCTGCAACGACGCCTTGCTGACGTTCAACGTCAGCAAGGCGTCGTTCCAGGCATTGGCGGGCCGAACCGGACCTAGACCTTCGCGAGTTCCTGTTCCTCCTTCAGACCGACCCGCTCGTGGACCCGCCGCATCCCGCGGGGCGCCCACCACGCCGCCCGCCCGAGCAGCCGCATCCCCACCGGCACCAGCACCCCGCGAATGAGGGTCGCGTCGACCAGGATCGCCAGGCCGCTGCCGATGCCGAACATCTGGATGAAACTCACCCCGCTGGTCCCGAAGGCCAGCAGCGACACGGCCAGCAGCACGGCCGCCATGGTGATCAGCCGGCCGGTCCGGGACAGCCCCTGCGTGACGGCTTCCCGCGGCCCGGCGCCCGCGTCGTGCATCTCCTTGATCCGGCTGATCACGAAGACCTCGTAGTCCATGGACAGCCCGAACACGATGCAGAACAGCAGCACCACCATGCTCGTGTCGAGCGGCATGGGCGTGAAGTTCAGCCAGTCGGACAGCCAGCCCTCCTGGAAGATCAGCACCATGAGGCCGAGCGTGGCCGACAGGCCGAGCACGTTGAACAGCAGCGCCCGGATCGGCTGGAACACGCTGCCCGTGAAGAGGAACAGCAGCAGGAACGTGCTGATGGCGATCAGGGCGATGGCCAGCGGCAGGCGGTCGCCGATGGAGTCGACGCTGTCGACCAGCCGGGCGGCGCCACCGCCGACCAGCACCTCGGTGGGGGCCGGCACGTCGCGGACGGTGGCGACCAGGTCCTGCGCGGCGTCGGTCGCCGCGTCGTGTTCGGTGAGCACCACCAGGCGCTGGTCGCCCGAGTCGGCGGCCATCGTGGGGTCGCCGGGGCCGGCTGGCTCGCCGTCGGCGTAGGTGCCGCCGGCGGTGGTCACCGACACCACGCCGGGCAGCTCGGACAGGCGGCCCGCGTAGTCGGTGACGTCGGCCGGACCGGTGGTGACCAGCTGCAACGTCTTGGCGTCATCGGTCGGGAAGTCGGCGCGCAGCGCGTCGCCCACGATGCGGGAGTCGGCCGTGGTCGGCAGCACCTGGTCGTTCGGGTTGCCGAAGTCGATCCGCAGCAGCGGCAGCGCCGCGAGGATCAGCACCACGGCCACCCCACCGCCGAACAGGGCCGGCCGCTTCATGACCCGTTCGGCCACCCGGCCCCACAGCGCGGAGGCCGAGCTGGGGGTGCGCTTCACCCACGGCAGCCGGCCGGCGTTGACGCGCGGGCCGAGCACCGACAGCAGCGCCGGCAGGACGAAGATCGCCGCGATCATCGCGACCAGCACCACGCCGACACCGGCGTAGGCGAACGACCGGAGGAAGTACGCGGGGAAGACCAGCAGCACGGCCAGCGCGACGGCGACGGTCGCGGCGCTGAACATGATCGTCCGGCCGGCCGTTTCCACGGTGCGCACCACCGCGGCCTTCTCGCCGAGTCCCCGGGCCAGTTCCTCGCGATACCGGTTGACCATCAGCAGCGCGTAGTCGATGGCCAGGCCCAGTCCGAGCGCGGTCGTGAGGTTGACGGAGAACACGGACACGTCGGTGAGCGAGCCGAGGACCGACAGCACGGCGAACGTGCCGAGGACCGCGATCCCGCCGATGGCCAGGGGAAGCAGCGCGGCGACCACGCTGCCGAAGACAAGGACCAGCAGGATCAGGATGATCGGCACGGCGATCATCTCGGCGAGTACCAGGTCGCTGCTGACCTGCCCGCCGATGTCGGTGCCGATCGCGCCGGGGCCGCCGATCGTGAGGTCGACCGGGCCGCTCGTGGTGTCGTAGGCGGCGCGCAGCTCCTCGACCGTGTCGGCGGCGTCGGCGCCCTCGGCGAGCTTGGCGACGGCGAGCGCGTGCCGGCCGTCCTCCGAACGTAAGGGTGGTGCCTCGGTCGTGAAGTAGGACGTGAAGTCGACCAGCGTCGCGTCCGCCGCCAGCCGCTCGGTCACCTCCTCGGCCGCCTGCCGGTTCGCCGGATCGTCCACCGTCCCGCTGTTGGCCGTGAACAGGAACACGACGTCGGTCTGGCCGCCGAACTCCTGGTCGAGCAATTCTTGTGCCTGCGTGGACTCGGCGTTCGGGTCGTCGAACCCGCCGGCGGTCTTGAGCTTGCCGAACGCCGTGAACCCCAGTGCCCCGGCACCGAGCATGACCAGCACGGATATGGCCAGAACCAGCTTGGCGCGGTGGGCGACCAACTTGCCGATTCGACTGAACATGATGTTCTCCCAATGTGTGCAGCCGTAAACTTGTTGGGTGTTAACTTGCCATCGATGTTGGCTGGTGTCAACATCGGTCTCATGGAAATCTCAGCTGCGGAGAAGCGGGCGTATCACCACGGAGACCTACGCAACGCGCTCATCACCGCAGCTGCCGAACTCGCCCAGAAGGGCGGCGGCCCCACCTCGGTGACCATCCGCGCGGCGGCGCGGGAGGTGGGCGTGACGCCGACCGCCGCGTACCGCCACTTCGCCAACCACGACGAGCTGCTGGGCGCGACGAAGGACCGGGCGATCGAGCTCATGGGCGAGCACATGCGCGCCGAGCTGGAGAAACGCAAACCCGTGGACGACCCCGTCCGTGCGGCACTCGGCCGGCTGGCGGCGGTCGGCCGCGGCTACCTGTCGTTCGCCCACGCCGAGCCGGGCCTGTTCCGCACGGTGTTCACGGCGGGTGGGACGGTGCTCGAGGAGGACATGCAGCGCGAGGACGACGACCCGTTCCAGATGCTGCTCGCCTCTTTGGACGAACTGGTGGCGGTCGGTCACCTGGCCCCGGCCAACCGAGAGCTGGCGGAGGTGGCCGTCTGGGCGACCGTGCACGGCATGGCCATGCTGTTCGACGGTCCGTTGCGGGTGCTGTCGGAAGAGCTGCGGGAGGCGGCCATCGTCCGTGGCATGCTCACCCTCGGCCACGGCCTCGCCGCGAACGGGCTGACCGCCGACCAGGAGAAACTGCTGGCGGAGGAGATGCGCGGGCGCTAGAGAGAAGCGATCAGGTTCATCCGGTAGACCACGAAGAACGCGGTGGCCACGACCGCGGCGACCGCGACGGCGGCGAGCACGGCCCGCCCCTCGAGTCGGCGTGACAAGGCGACCCCGCCCAGAACGAGCACGCCGGCCACCAGCTCGCCCCACCAGTACGGCGGGTGCGTGGTGTCCTCGATGACCACCAGCCCGTAGACCGCCTCGCCGATCAGCAGGCCGCCGATCAGCCCGGCACCGCACGCCACGCGGCCGGGTCCGCCGGACCGGGTCCACTGCGCGGCGAGCCCGACGAACGGGCCGACCAGCACGGCCGCCGTGCCCCAGAACACGAGCAGCGCGTTCGACGACTCGTAGCCGCGCAGGTCCGCGGCGATCACGTAGCCGGCCAGCAACATGAACAGCGCCAGCGCACCGCTGAACGCGGCCAGCACCGGGCGATTCGCCAGCAGTGCCAACAGGAACGCGATCAGCACCCACGAGCCGGCGGAGTTGGCGAGCGATCCCAGCTGGGCCGGCAGCCACTGCTGGGCGTAGGCGGTGAGGCCACCGAGAACCAGGGCGATGGCCGCTACCGGGACCACGACGCTCGCGGCTCTTGTGCTCACGCGTGGGGAGCCTACGGCGCCTCTCCGGCATGGAGGGCGCGCACCGTGGGCGAAGTGTCGACGGTCGCCGGATCCGGGGCGGTCCGCAGCACCCGGTCGACCGTGCCCGACGTGGTCACCGTGAACCAGTAGTGCTCGTTCTTGTAGTGATGCAGCCGGTGGTTGCGCCAGATCGCCCGGTACGGCCGGGACTTCGGTCGGTAGTCGCTGTGGATCAGGTAGTGGGTCCACTCGTAGCCGAGCCCGAGCGCGGCCGTGCCGACCACGTAGGTCAGCCCGAGTCCCAGCCGGGGGAACGCGAACAGGCCGATGGCCGTGATCACGGGCACCAGCCACAGCAGCACTCGCCAGGGAATGAACACGAGCGGCACGTCGCGTGGGTCCGCGTGGTGGGCGCGGTGCTTGCGGGACAGCAGCGGGTCGATGGTCATCGGCCCGACCCGGCGCGGCCGCCAGTGCAGCACGCAGACGTGCACCATCCACTCGAACAACGGGAACACGGCGAGCATCACGACCGGTGTGAGCGCGTCGGACAGGCGCCAGTCGCCGACCACGACCCGAGCGGTGAGCGCGGCGACCAGCAGCGCGCCGATCATCCACGGCGAGGGGTGTCGCCAGAACGCGGCGGCGGCCGCACCGAGCGATACGGCCCGCCGCCGGTCGGCTTCGTCGGCGCGGACCCGCTCGCGCGCCCGCTGATCGGTGTCACTCATGGCATTTCCTCCAGTTGCCGGATCACGGCGTGCAGGGCGCCGGTGGCGGGTCCGAGCAGGTCCTCCGCCGCGCGGCGCGCGGCCTCCGGGTCGCCGACCACGATCGCGTCGGCCAGGGTGCGGTAGGCGTCGATCCGGTCCACCTCGGCGGACATGACGGTCGCGAGCGCGGCGAGCGCCGGTTCGTAGGCGGAGCGCAGGCTGTTGAACATCAGCCGGAAGGCGATCGAGTCGGCGCCGTCGACCACGTGGTCCCAGAACGTGAGGGCGTACCGCTGGCGGGCCACCGGGTCGGTGTCGGCCTCGAGTGCCGCGATGCACTCCCGCAGCGGCGTGCCGATGCTCGTGCCCGCGCGCTCGGCCGCGAGCGCGGCCACCTTGGGCCCGATGTGCAGCCGGGCCTCGAGGATGCTGCGCGCCACGCGCGGGTCCAGCTCGCCGCGGGGGAGCAACAGCCGGGGGAGCAGGTCGAGGCTCGCGTGGCGGCGGTAGTCGCGGACGGTCGTGGCGTCGCCCTGCCGCACCTCGACGAGCCCGGCCTGCGCCATGCGTTGCAGCGCCTCGCGGACGGCCGGCCGGGAGACGCCGAGCACCTCGGCCAGCCGCCGCTCGCTGGGCAGCGCCTCGCCGGGGGAGAACTCCCCGCTGACCACGTCGTCGAGGATCTGGTCGAAGACGGCGTCGGGAACGGACCGTCTGGCCACGGGATGCAGTGCCATGCGAACCACGATGACTCACGATGGCGCAGAGGTCAAGTGGTCAGACCACTCTTGCTGGTGAGGCTCGCCTGTCAACACGACGGATGCCGAACGGGATCACGCGCGCGGAGTTCCGCGATCTCGTGTGCGGGAACCGCGATCTGGCGTGCGGGAACCGCGATCTGGCGTGCGGGAACCGCGATCTGGCGTGCGGGAACCGCGATCTGGCGTGCGGGAACCGCGATCTCGCGAGATCGCGGTTCCCGCGTCCGAGATCGCGGTTGCCGTGGTCGTTAGTGGTCGTGGTGATCTGAGGCAGCGGCTTCCAGGGCGCGGCTGTGGGCCAGCAGTGCGGGGTAGTCGACGGCCATGCCCATGAGCAGGGTCTCCACGGCGCCTTCGATCTCCGCCGCGCTGGTCGGTGCGTGGCCGAACAGCGCCCGGTAGTGCACGAACGAGCCCAGGAGGTCGAGCGCCAACTCTCCGTCGAGGTCGGCGCGCAGGTCGCCGCGGGTGCGGGCCTGGTCGAGCATCGTGCGGACGGCCGCCCTCGGCGGGTCGAACAGCGTGGTCATGAAGGCGGCCCGCAGCTTCGGCTCGCCCGCGCAGTCGGCCAGCAGTGAGCCGAGGACGTCGGGCGGTAGCCGGTGGAAGGTGTCGAGGAAGATCCCGATCCCCTCGCCGAGGTCGCACAGCGTGCAGCCGGTGTTCGGCACCTGGACCTCGCCGAGCCGCCGGGCGAGGGCGGCCAGGACCAGGTGCTGGCGGGTCGGCCAACGCCGGTAGATGGCCGGCTTCGTGGTGCCCGCCCGGCGCGCCACCTCCTCGAGTCGCAGGTGGTTGTAGCCGCTCTCGGTCAGCACGGCGAGCGTCGCGTCGAGCACGGCGCTGTCGATGTGCGGGTCGCGCGGCCGTCCCGACCGCGCGACCGGCGCGGTGGTCTTTCCGTCGGCCGGCATGTGCCCAGTCTAGCTTATATGTTATGTTACGACTCGTAACGTAATTCGAGGAGGGCGACATGGCTGCTGGAAAGCGAGAATGGGCGGGCCTGGCCGTCCTCGCGCTGCCGACATTCCTACTGGCGATCGACAACAGCGTGTTGTTCCTGGCGGTACCGGCGATCAGCGAGGACTTACAACCGGACGCCACCCAGCTGCTGTGGATCATGGACAGCTACGGCTTCATGATGGCCGGCTTCCTGGTCACCATGGGCACCCTGGGCGACCGCATCGGCCACCGCCGCCTACTCATGATCGGCGCGACGGCGTTCGGCGTCGCCTCGGCGCTCGCCGCCTACGCCCCGACCGCCGAGCTGCTCCTGGCCGGCCGCGTCGCGCTGGGCATCTCGGGCGCCACCCTCATGCCCGCCACCCTCGCCCTGCTCAGCCACATCTTCACCGACGCCCGCGAGCGCGGGGTCGCGATCGCCGTCTGGTCGAGCAGCTTCATGGCCGGCGGCGCACTCGGCCCGGTGGTGGGCGGCGCGCTGCTCGAGGCGTACTGGTGGGGCGCGGCGTTCCTCATCGGTGTGCCGGTGATGGTGGCGCTGCTCATCCTCGCGCCGCTGCTGCTCCCGGCGCCGCGCCCGACCGCGGCCGGCCGGCTCGACCCGCTCAGCGTCGCGCTGTCGCTCGCCGCGATCCTGCCCGTCGTCTACGGGCTGAAGGAACTGGCGAACGATCCGGGCGTCCTCGCCACCGCCGTTGCCATGGCCGCGATCGCCGTGGGGATCGGGTTCGGCGTGATGTTCGTCCGTCGGCAGCGCGCGCTGGAGCACCCGCTGCTCGACCTGTCCCTGTTCGCCGACCGGGCCTTCCGCGGCGCACTCGTGATCCTGCTGGCCGGCACGGCCGCCGTGTCCGGGCTCTACCTGGTGATCACCCAGTACCTCCAGCTGGTCGCCGAGATGACGCCTCTCGAAGCGGGCCTGTGGCTGGTGCCCGGCATCGTCTCGACGATCGCCGGCTCGATGCTCGCTCCGCTGGCGGCCCGCCTGCTGCGGCCCGGGGTGGTCGTGGCGGCCGGGCTCGCCGTCTCGACGGTCGGGTTCCTGCTGCTCGTGTTCACCGACCCGGCCGGCGGCCTGACGCTGCCGATGTTCGGGTTCGCGCTGGCCATGTTCGGCAACGGGCCGGTCGGCGCGCTCGGCATCGACCTGGTGGTCGGCTCCGCGCCGGCGGGTCGCGCGGGCTCGGCGTCCTCGCTGGCCGAGACGGGCGGCGAGTTCGGCAGCGCGCTGGGGGTCGCCGCGTTCGGCAGCGTCGCGGCCGCCGTCTACGCCGGCGTGCTCGACGGGCCGGGCGACACGGTCGAGGCCACCTCGGCGGCCGCCGAGAACCTGCCGCCCGCCGAGGCGGCCGGACTGCTCGACGCGTCCCGCGACGCGTTCACCGCCGGCTTCGGCGCGGTCTCCGGCGTCGGCGCGGCACTGGTGGCCGGGCTCGCGGTCGTGGCGCTCGTCGCGCTTCGACACGTTGGCCCCACGCGTAACAATGATCTTGAAGTCGAGCCGGAAAAGGCGGCGTCCTGAGAGGTTTTTCGAATGAATGGACCATTCGCTCGATCCGGCTGGCGAGTTGGTGGGACCTGCCTGCGCCAGTCGGGCTAGAGTTCGAAACGTGTCCGTCGTGCGTGCCGAGAGACTCGTCAACCTGGTCCTGTGTCTGCTGTCCACCCGGGAGTACCTGCCGGCCGACCGGATCAGGACCATCGTCGCCGGGTATTCCGACGCGCCTTCCGACGATGCGTTCTTCCGGATGTTCGAGCGCGACAAGAACGAGCTGCGCGACCTGGGCATCCCGTTGGAGTTCGGCCGGAACAGGACGGCCGACTCGGCCGACGGGTACCGGATCGCCCGGCGGGACTACGAGCTGGGCGACATCGACCTCGAGCCCGACGAGGCGGCCGCCGTGGCGCTCGCCGTCAGGCTGTGGGACTCCCCCGAGCTGACCGGTGCGGCACACGGCGCGCTGTTGAAACTGCGGGCCGCCGGGGTCGACGTCGACCAGGGCGTGCCGTCGATCGTGGAACCCAAGGTGCGGACCACGGAGCCCGCGTTCAGCCCGCTGCTCGCCGCCGTGCAGACCGGTCAGGCGGTGAGCTTCGACTACCGGCGTCCCAGCCCGGCCGAGCTGCGCCGCCGCACCCTCGAACCGTGGGGTGTGGTGTCGTGGCGCGGCCGGTGGTACGTGGTCGGCCACGACCGCGACCGCGACGCGCCGCGCTGCTTTCGGCTGTCTAGGATCGTGGGCGACGTGGCGAACGTCGGCCGGCCCGGCGTCGTGCGCCGCCCGGCCGAGGTCGACCTTCTGAAGTTCGTGGCCAGTACCAGCAACGAGCCGCAGGAGACGTCGACCGTGCGGCTGTGGCTCGCCAGGAACCGGGCGGCCGGCCTGCGCAGGCGGGCCACGGTGGTCGGTGAGCAGACGCTCGACGGCGTGGTGGGCGACGTGGTCGAGCTGGAGGTCTTCCACACCGACTCCTCCGCCAGCTGGATCGCCGGCTACGGCGAGGACGCGGTGGTGCTCGAGCCCGAGGTGCTGCGCAAGTCCGTGCTCGAGCGACTGCTCGCCGTCGCGGGGAACAGCTACGTGATGGGACAGGGTTCGTGACCGCATCGACGGAACGGCTGCCACGCCTGCTCGCGCTGGTGCCGTACCTGATCGCCCGCCCCGGCATCCTGGTGGAGGAGGCGGCCGGCGACTTCGGCGTCAGCGCCAAGCAGCTCCGCAAGGACCTCGAACTGCTGTGGATGTGCGGGCTGCCCGGCTACGGCCCGGGAGACCTGATCGACCTGTCCTTCGAGGGCGACACGATCAGCGTGAACTTCGACGCCGGGATGAGCCGGCCGCTGCGGCTGACCGGCGCCGAGGCCACGGCACTGCTGGTCGCGCTCCGCACGCTGCTCGAGACCCCGGGCGTGGCCGACGCCGAGGCGGTGCGCCGCGCGGTCGCCAAGATCGAGGCGGCGGCCGGGCAGGCGCAGCCGGCCGGGGTGGCCGTCGGGCTCGGGGTGCGCGAGGGCGCCACCACCATCCGGGCGCGTGAGGTGGTGCAGGACGCGCTGCGCCGCGGCCGGGCAATACACATGACTTACTACACGGCGTCGAAGGACCGGATGACCGAGCGCACGGTCGATCCCATGCGGATGCTGATCGTCGAGGGCCGCAGCTACCTCGAGGCGTGGTGCCGGCGCGCCGAGGGCGTGCGGCTGTTCCGGCTCGACCGGATCGACGACGCCACCGCGCTCGACGAGCCGGCCGCACCACCGCCCTACGCCGAGCAGACCGACACCTCGACCGGGGTGTTCCATCCGCGGCCCGACCAGGCGGCGGCCGAGCTGGTGCTGTCTCCCGACGCGCGCTGGGTGTCCGAGTACTACCCGGTCGAGAAGGTCACGGAGTTGGACCACGGCCGGCTGCGGGTGCGGATGCGGTATGCCGACCAGTCGTGGATGGTGCGCCTGCTGCTGGGCCTCGGCGGCGACGTGGTGGTCGAGCAGCCGACCGAGCTGGCCGACGGCCTGCGGGAACGGGCCCGGCGGGCACTGGCGCGCGCCGGTCAGCTTTCCGTAACCCCGTGATCAGAGCCTGGCCATCCCACTCGGAGCACACGACGACTACGGTAGAACCGTGATGTCGTACCTGCCGACCTGGATTGCGCTTGCCTCGGGGTTGGTGCTGCTCGTAGTCGTCCTCGTCCGGCTGACCCGCCACGTTCGCCGCTTCAGCGGCACGGCGGCCGCGGTCAACGCTCGATTCAACGATTCGACAGGCCACCTCAGGGCGCGGTCCGCCGCCCTGCGGGTAGCCGTGACACAACAGAAGACTCGCTGGCGCAGCGCCAGTAAAGAGACCGGCGCACGGGTGAAGCACACCTCGGTTGACGTACCATCGTGGCGCCGGGGGAGACAGGAGGATGACCGTGGGTAACTTGGGTGTTCCCGAGCTCTTGATCATTGCCGGTGTGATCATCCTGCTCTTCGGAGCCAGGAAGCTGCCGGAGATGGCTCGTTCGCTCGGCAAGTCGGCGAAGGCCTTCAAGGAAGAGACGAAGGGCATGCGCGGCGGTGGCGACGACAGCGACGCCGAGCCCACCCCGCCGCCCGCTCAGCCGACGGTGCAGCAGCAGCTGCCCCAGGCGCAGCCGGCCACGCCGGCCACGCCGGCCACGCCGGCCACGAACGGGGTGGCCCCGCAGTCGGTCGAGCAGCAGAACAAGAACGCCAGCTGAGAGAACAGGCCCTAGACGGTGGCGCGCACAGCGGGCCGTCGGGATGGCGGCCGTCGGGACAAGAAGCGGATACGCAGCCGACGGCACAACCCCGACGGCACTATGACCCTTCGGGATCACCTCTATGAACTGAAGCATCGGTTGGGCCTGGCGCTGCTGGCGGTTCTCGTCGGCTGCATTTTCGGGTTCATCTGGTTCCAGACGCGGTTCGGTCCGATCGCGTCGCTCAGCGACCTGATGACCGGCCCGTACTGCTCGCTGGCCCCTGCGCCCGACGGCCCTCGGTTCGAGCCGATCCCCGGCGTGTGCCAGCTGCTGCAGACCGGGGCCTTCGAGGTGTTCCTGATCCAGTTCAAGGTGGGTCTCGCCGCGGGTGCCGTGCTGACCAGCCCGTTCTGGCTGTACCAGATCTGGGCGTTCATCACGCCCGGCCTGTACGACAAGGAACGGAAGTTCACCCGGATCTTCGTGGCCCTGGCGTCGGTCCTGTTCGCCGCGGGCGCGGTGCTGGCCTACTTCGTCGTGCCGAAGGGCCTCGAGGTGTTGACCAGCTTCGGTGGTGAGGCGTTCATCACCGCGCTGGCCGGTAGCGACTACATCTCGTTCGTCCTGGTGATGCTGCTGATCTTCGGTATCAGCTTCGAGCTGCCGCTGCTGATCACCATGCTGAACCGGATCGGGGTGCTGCCCTACCGCAATCTCAAGAAGTGGCGGCGCGGCATCATCTTCGCGCTGTTCATCTTCGCCGCGGTCGCCACGCCGGGCACCGACCCGATCGGCATGCTCGCCCTGGCCGCGTCCATGACCGTCCTGTTCGAGCTGGCCACCCAGCTCGCCCGCCTCCACGACCGCAAGGCCGACCGCCAGGCGGTGGCCGAGGGATGGGGCGATCCGGAGGACTACGACATGGACGAGAAAGAGGCGGAGAAGGCTCGGGCGGAGAAGGCCGAGACGTCCGGATCCGGAGCCGGTCTCGACGACGTGACCTGACGGTGGCGATCTGACGGTGGGCATGCGGGCCGCGCTGGCGGTGCACCCGGAATCCGGCCACGGCCGGGCCGGTCGGCTCGCCGGCCCGGCGGCCGACCGGCTGCGCGGTGCGGTCGACGACCTGGTGACCGTCCAGGCGCACACGGTCGAGGAGTCCCGCCGGCTCATGGAGACCGCTCGCGCCGCCGGGCTCGACCTGCTGGTCGTGCTCGGCGGCGACGGCTCGGCCCACCAGGGCGTACAGTTCTGCGCCGACACGGGGGTGGCGTTCGCCGTCATCCCGGCCGGCACGGGCAACGACTTCGCTCGCGCGCTCGGCATCCCGGACGACCCCATGGCGGCCATCGACGCGGTGGTCGCGGCCGTCCGGGCGGGGGAGCGCCGGTCGATCGACCTCGGCCGCGTCACCGACGGTCCGTGGTTCGCCACCGTGCTGTGTGCCGGGTTCGACTCGGCCGTCAACGAACGCGCCAACCGGATGCGCTGGCCGGCCGGCAAGCGCCGCTACGACCTGGCGGCCCTGGCCGAGTTGGCCGCGCTGCGGGCCAGGGAGCTGACGGTGGCGTCCGACGAGGTCAACGGCGACGGCGACGCCACCCAGATAGCCGTCGGCAACACGGCGTTCTACGGCGGCGGCATTCCCGTCTGCCCCACGGCCGACCCGACGGACGGCGTGCTGGACGTGACGCTGGTCGGCCGCGCCACCCGCCGCGACCTGCTCACCATGCTGACCAAGGCCCGCAAGGGCGCGCATGTCCGGCACCCGGCCGTGACCACCAGCCGCACCACGCGAATCCGCCTCGGCGAGGCCAACGGGTGGATCGCCTACGCGGACGGCGAACGCATCGGCCCGCTCCCACTGGAGATCACGTGCGTCCCGAGCGCGCTCACGGTGATCGGCTGAGCGTCTGAGCCGCTCGGCACTCGCTGTAGTGGGTCGTCGGCCATGCGTGTCGGATCTGTCAGCCTTCGGCCGATTGACCGGCCCGGATGCGTCGGGCACGGTCGGGATGACAGTGCTTACTGACCTATCGAGGGATAGTTCCGCGACGTGACGACCACTTCGATGCCCCGGCCAGCGGCGGTGGGTGACTCCCTGATGCCGACCGTTCAGCGGTTTCCGGTCAATCTCGGCACTCGACCGCTGAGTGCGGAAGGACCGAGCACGGCCCGGCCTTTCATCTTGCGCGGGGTGGTCGCGCGCCGTGTCCAGCCTCCGCAGGAGGCGGCGCAGGCCAAGCACCGCACGACGGCGCATGACACGTTGCATGCCCGGACCTGTAACCAGGACGGGACGATGATCGACGATTCCTACACCACCCCGGATGACTGACCGGCGGGAACCGCTGGTCCTCGTGCTCGGCATCCAGGAGGAGTGGGCGGCCGTGCAGGTCGGGAAGGAACTCGATGCTCGCGGCGTGGCCTGGATCCCGCTGAACGTCGCCGACTTTCCCCTCACGATGACGCTCGGCGCCGAACTGACCCCGGATGCCGGCGGCTGGCACGGATCGGTGCGCGGCGCCGAGCACGAGTTACCGCTCCGGGAGGTCACCGCGGTCTACTACGGCAGGCCGACCGAATTTGTCATGCCGCCTGGCCTGTCCGGGCCTGAGCTGCGGTTCAGCCGCGCCCAAGCACGGGTCGGTCTCGGCGGTGTCCTGGCCAGTCTCCCGGTCCGGTGGTTCTCGCACCCCTCAGCGCTGGCTGACGCGGCGTACAAACCGTGGCAACTGGTCCTGCTGAAACAGGCCGGTCTCGCCGTCCCACCAACCTTGGTCACCAACGACGCCAACACTGTCCGGCGTTTCGCCGCCACGTTCGGGGACTTGATCGTGAAGCCGCTGGCCGAGTCGGTCGTGTACGAGTCCGCCGGCGAAGCCCTGGTCTACACCCGCCGGGTCCAGGCGGCCGAGCTGGAATCACTCAATGGTGTGGAGTCGACCGCACACCTGTTTCAGCAGTGGCAGCCCAAACGGTTCGAGGCCAGGGTCACGGCCGTGGGTGATCGGTTGTTCCCGGTGGCGATCCACGCCGGCAGCAAGAAGGCGCAGGTAGACTGGCGCACCGACTACGACGCCCTACGGTACGAAGTCATTGATGTTCCCGAGCGGGTCCGGGCCGGGATCGCCCGGTACCTGGAACTGGCCGGACTGGCGTTCAGCGCGTTCGACTTCGTCATCCGCCCCGACGGGCAGTGGCAGGCGCTTGAGGCCAATGCCATCGGGGCGTGGGGCTGGCTGGCCGAAGAATGTGGACTGCCGATCGCCTCGGCGATCGCGGACGAACTGACCAAGGAGTAGCACGCGCGTGGACGTCCTCGACACCGCCCGCTGGGAAACCCGGGCGTCCGCGCTCGCCACCACACTCGACGCCGAGCTGGCAACGGGCGGGATCGCCCTCGACCCGGCGTGGCGTGACGCGTTCGCCGCGACTCCGCGCCACCGATTCGTCCCCCAGATCCTCAACAACGGCACGGTGATGGGGCGGGATGGTCCCGACTGGTTGGACGCCGTCTATACCAACGAGTCCCTGGCTACCCAGACCCGGCCATCCGGCGCTTCCGGCCGGGCGATTCCCAGCTCATCTTCCAGCAAGCCGACGGTCATGGCGATGATGCTGCAACGGCTCGCCGCGGCACCCGGGCATCGGGTGCTGGAGATCGGCACCGGAACCGGCTACAACACCGCCGTGCTCGCACACCGGCTCGGCGACCAGGCTGTCTGCTCGATCGACCTCGATCCCGAATTGGTCGCCAGCGCCCGTGAGCACCTGGCCGAGATCGGCGTGCACTCGCAGCTGGCGACCGGAGACGGCGCCGCCGGCTGGCCCGACGGCGGCCCTTTCGACCGGATCATCGCTACCTGCGCGGTCACCGCGATCCCACCGGCCTGGATCGACCAGCTCGTCGAAGGCGGCCGGATCGTCGCGCCGCTGGACGCCGGCAGCGCCGGGCCGCTGCTCGTGCTCGACAAGACCGCGCACGACGAGGTCACCGGCATCATCGACCCCCACCCGGTGCTGTTCATGCCGATGCGTGCCACCGTGGACAACCCATACGGCCCAGGGCAGGAGCCGGTCCCAGCGGCGACCGGGATGCCGTACTACGGCACCACCATGACCGACCCCGCCGCGGTACTGGACCAGCCCGAGCTGACGTTGTTCCTCTGGCTCCACGCCCCCGGTCTGCAAGTCGGTGGCGGCACCGAGCACGGCGTGGTGGTTGCCGAGCGGGGCGCCGCCCGTGCCGAGGTCGACCTGCGGCCGCTGTCCGACGGCACCTGGGCAGTCCGCCAGCACGGCCCCTACCGCCTGTGGGACACCATCGAACACGCCGTCACCGCGTTCGACACGCTCAACCGGCCGGACGCTTCCCGGCTCGGCGTCACGGCCCTCAACGTCCCCGGCAAGCAATACGTCTGGCTCGACAACCCCGACAGCGACCACTGCTGGC
The DNA here is from genome assembly GCA_963826035.1 of uncultured Actinomycetota bacterium. Classification (GTDB taxonomy): domain Bacteria; phylum Actinomycetota; class Actinomycetes; order Mycobacteriales; family Pseudonocardiaceae; genus Actinophytocola. Next base: position 377,218 of record CAWGVZ010000001.1, read on the forward strand.
CCCTGGCGGTTCCGGCCAGCTGACCAGACCCGACAATCAGTATTTCCAAGTGGTGCCGGTGCCGCGGTACTGCTCGACCGGGATCGGCGCCACGCCGACCCGCATCTGGTCGGTGTAGAGCTGCCCGTGCAGGTGGTCGACCTCGTGCGCGACGAGGCGGGCGACGCCGCGCTCGAACACGGTGATCTTCTTAGCCCCGTCAATGGCGGTGTGCTCGACGTGGATCACGTGCGATCGCGGGACCTGCCCACGGACGTCGAAGAACGACAGACAGCCCTCGTACTGTTCGTCGACCTCGCCGCTGGACTCGATGATCCTCGGGTTGAACAGGGTGATCGCCTCGCTGTCCGGCGTCCGTACGATCGCGACGGCCCGGTCGATCCCGATCTGCGGTGCCGCGATTCCCATGCCCTTGCCGAAGGTGTGTGCTTGCGAGACCCGCTCAGCGGCGGAGTTGAGTGCGGTTACCACCCGGCGGGCGTCTTCAGCCTCGGCCGGAAGATCGAAGCGGCGGGTGACCCGGCGCAGCGCTGGGTCACTGTCCTGGACGATGCCGAGGGAGGCCATCACGGCGCTTGGCGCGGGCGGCGGGTCGTCCGAGGCGGCCGCGCGGCCACTTCCGGTCGTGCCCGTCGTCATCGCCGCCTCCACCAGTCGGACCGTGAGTGTGCGCGCCTCGATGCACCGAAAGCGTCGTTCGGTGCGGTGAGCGCACCAAAGGCGTCGTTCGGAGCGTTGTCCGGCGGCCGTACCGCGACACGGACACGACGCTATCCGTTAGCGGTCGAAGCGGCCGTGTTTGATGTCGTTGAGCAGCGCGGCCACGTTGGTTACCGGCAGCGGTGTGCCGGCGGGGTTCTTGCTGTCGCGTACGGCGTCGAGCGTGTGCGACAGCTCCACGCAGTCGCCCCCGTTCTGGCTGCGGCTGGACCTGCGCCACCGCGGGGTCGTTGTCATGGTGTCGCCTCTTCCCATCTGTCTGTGTACTCGGCGATGAGTGCGATCGACTCGTCCGCGCTCGCCGCCGACCGGAGCAACATCTCGGTGGCGTCCCGATAGGTGTCCACGTCCTGCTCCTCGTGCAGGAACAGCACGGATCGGCGGTTCTCCAACTGCACGACGGGTGGTGCCTCGCCGGACTCAAGCAAATGGTACGGGCCTTCCAACGCCGGGTGCCATCCGCTGTCGAACGGAATGACCCGCACCTCCACGTTCGGCCTCGCGGCCATCTCGGCCAGGTGCCGCAGCTGCTCGACCATGACCTCCGGACTGCCGATCAGTTGCCGCAGTGCCGCCTCTCCGATGAGCGCGAGATACGGCGTCGCATTCAGGACTTCCCTTCGGCCGACGCGAATGGCCACGCGAGCCGCGACCTCGCCGTGCGGCACACTGCCGGCCGTCATGATCGCCTTGATGTACGGCGTGGTCTGCAGCAGACCAGACACGAGCATCGGCGATACGTGCGTGAGCTTGGTGGCCGACTGCTCGAAGTCCACCAGCGCGTTGAGTTGCTGGCGTTGTTCGGGGAGAGTGATCGCGAGCCAGTGGGGCTCGTCGGTGCCCTTGGTCAACGCGATGATCTCGTCGAATCGCTCGCCGGTGACCCCGAGCATGGTCAGGATCTGTGCCACCTGATCAACCTGTGGGTTCCGTTCGCCGGTCTCCCATCTCGACAACATGCCGGGATCACGCCCGATCTTGGTCGCGAACGCGCGCAAGCTCAGTCCGGTCTCTTCGCGCGCGAGCCGCAACGCCCGGCCCAGCGCGCGGGCCTTTGGCGTGCCCTTCACGTTGTCCCCCCTGTTGTCAACTGTGCAACACCTCGTGACGATGTGCGGTGCGACGACACCACTCGAATGGGTGTCTGATGCACGTTGCGCATCACTTTCGCATTGCCTTGAATCCTAACAACGAACGCGGGAACCGTCCCGCTGAAATGGAGGCTTTGCGATGTACGAGCACCTGACACTCAACTCCTGGGTCGCGGTCGGCGAGGACTGCCCGATCAGCTACCGCGTCCACGACAAGGACGACGTGGTGTTCGTCTGCGACAGTGGCTCGCGGTCGTTCGAGTTCGTCTTCTCCGCCGGCTCCCTGCGTACGTTCCTCGGCCTCGGCGCCGACGCGCTGCGGGAGATGGACTCGGCCGACTCAGCGGTCGCCACGCCCGTCCCCGGGGCGGTGTGACAACCTTGGAGACGTGGCTACCAGCCCTTCTCCGTCTCCCGCCGAGGCATTCGCGGCGGCAAGGCGCAGGTCGAGCTATCCCAAGCTGACCGAGTTCATCGCCGCCCTGCCGTTCGAGCTGGACCCGTTCCAGGACCAGGGCTGTGCCGCGCTCGAGGACGGCCACGGCGTGCTCGTTTGCGCGCCGACCGGGGCCGGCAAGACGGTGGTCGGCGAGTTCGCCGTGCACCTGGCGCTGTCCGAGGGCCGCAAGTGCTTCTACACGACACCCATCAAGGCGTTGTCGAACCAGAAGTACGCCGATCTGGTCGAGCGGTACGGCGCCAAGTCGGTCGGGCTGCTCACGGGCGACACGTCGGTCAACGGCAGCGCGCCGATCGTGGTGATGACCACCGAGGTGCTGCGCAACATGCTGTACGCGGGCTCCTCGACGCTCGACGGGCTCGGCTACGTGGTGATGGACGAGGTCCACTACCTGGCCGACCAGTTCCGCGGCGCGGTCTGGGAGGAGGTGATCCTGCACCTGCCGGACTGGGTGCGGCTGGTCAGCCTCTCGGCCACCGTGAGCAACGCCGAGGAGTTCGGCGACTGGCTGGTCGAGGTGCGTGGCGACACGACGGTCGTGGTGGACGAGCACCGGCCGGTGCCGCTGTGGCAGCACATGATGGTCGGCGGCCGCATGCTCGACCTGTTCGCCGGCGAGGGCCCGGACGGCGAGCCGCGGATCAACCCCGAACTGTTGCGGCGCGCCGAGGAGACGGGCCGCCAGCACGCGTGGGGTCCGCGCAACCGCGAACGCGGCGGACGCCGTGGCGCGCCGACCCGCGGCCCGCGGTTCCGGCCCGCGTCGCGGGTCGACGTGGTCAGCCGCCTGGACGGCGCCGGGCTGCTGCCGGCCATCGTGTTCGTGTTCAGCCGGATCGGCTGCGACGCGGCGGTCGCCCAGTGCGCGCGGTCGGGCCTGCGGATGAACACCGAGGCCGAGGTGGCCGAGATCCGCCGGATCGTCGACGCGAAGACGAAGGACCTGGCCGACGCCGACCTGCGGGTGCTCGGGTACTGGGAGTGGCGCGAGGCCCTCGAACGCGGGTTCGCGAGCCACCACGCCGGGCTGCTGCCCGCGTTCAAGGAGACGGTCGAGGAGCTGTTCCTCCGCGGCCTGGTGAAGGTCGTGTTCGCCACCGAGACGCTGGCGCTCGGCATCAACATGCCGGCCCGCACGGTCGTGCTCGAACGGCTGGTGAAGTACAACGGCGAGGCGCACGTCGAGCTGACGCCGGGCGAGTACACGCAGCTCACCGGTCGGGCCGGGCGGCGCGGCATCGACATCGAGGGCCACGCGGTCGTCGTGTGGCAGCCGGGGATCGACCCGAAGCAGGTCGGCGGGCTCGCGTCCAACCGCACCTATCAGCTGCGCTCGTCGTTCCGGCCCGCGTACAACATGGCGGTCAACCTGGTGGACCGGCTCGGCGTGCAGCAGGCGCGCGAGCTGCTGGAGCAGTCGTTCGCCCAGTTCCAGGCCGACCGGGCGGTGGTCGGGTCGGCCAGGCGGATCGAGCGCAACCGCGAGGCGCTGGCGGGTTACGCCGACTCGATGACCTGCCATCTCGGCGACTTCGCCGAGTACGCCCGGCTGCGCGCCAAGCTGAACGAGCGGGAGAAGACGCTGTCCCGCAAGAACGCGAACGCCCGCCGCGCCGAGGCGGCCCGCTCGCTCGAGTCGCTGCGCCGGGGCGACGTGATCGCCGTGCCGGCCGGGCGCCGGTCGGGGCTCGCGATCGTGGTCGACCCGGGGGTGGACCCGATGGGCGACCCCCGGCCGCTGGTGGTGACCGAGGACCGGTGGGCCGGGCGGCTGTCGGTGGCCGACTTCCCGAGCCCGGTCGAGGCGCTCGGCCGGGTGAAGCTGCCGAAGCAGGTCGACCTGCGCTCGCCGAAGTCGCGCCGGGATCTGGCCTCGACGCTGCGCAACGCTGGGATCGAGGCGCCGGACCGGGGCGGGCGACGCCGCTCGGGTGCGGACGAGGACGGCGAGCTGGCGGCGTTGCGCCGCGCGCTGCGGGCACACCCGTGCCACGGCTGCGACGACCGGGAGGCGCACGCCCGCTGGGCCGAGCGGCACCGCAGGCTCTCGGCCGAGACGAAGCAGCTGTCGGAGCGGGTGGCGGCCACCACGCACTCCCTGGCCCGCGGCTTCGACCGCATCTGCGGGCTGCTCACCGAACGCGGCTACCTGGCCAAGACCGATGGTGAGATAGCCGTATCGGACGATGGGCGCAGGCTTGCCCGGCTCTACAGCGAGTCCGACCTCCTGGCCGCCGAGTGTCTGCGCCAGCACGTGTGGGACGGGCTCGAGCCGGCGGAGTTGGCGGCCGTCGTGTCGGCGCTCGTGTACGAGGCGCGGCGCGACGGGCCGGCCGAGGCGCGCGTGCCGACCGGACCGGTGACCGACACGTTGGCCGAGGTCGCCCGGATCTGGGCGTCACTGGAGGCCGACGAGCGACGGCACAAGCTGGAGCGCACGCGGCAGCCGGACGCCGGGTTCGCGTGGACCGTGTACCGCTGGGCGCGGGGCGAGTCGCTGGAGCGGGTGATGACCGCCGCCGAGTCGGCCGGGGCGGAGTTCTCGGCCGGTGACTTCGTGCGCTGGTGCCGGCAGGTGATCGACCTGCTCGACCAGCTGCGGGACGTGATGGGTCGCGGCGATCCGGTCGGCGCGGCGGCGCAGGCGGCCGTGAAGGCCATGCGGCGCGGCGTGGTGGCGCTCGGCACGGCGTGATACACGCGTCCGACAGGGTGGATTCGCGTGGCGGGCCACACGAAGTCAGCAGCTCCCGCTATGGTTTGATCGCGCGAAGCGGCCACGAGCGACCCCGATTTGGCGGAGGCGAACAATGACCAGCCCCTACGGGCCTCCAGGTGGGAACGACCCGCAGCAGCAGTGGGGTCAGCAACCCTACGGCGGCGGTCCCTCCGGCACGCCCTCCGGTGGTTTTCCGGCGCAGGGCGGGGGCGCCTACGGTCAGCCGGGTCAGCAGCCGGGCCAGCAGCAGCCGTACGGCCAGCAGCCGGCCGAGCAGCCCTACGGTGGTTACGGCCAACAGCAGCAGCCGACCCAGCAGTACCCCTACGGTCAGCAGCCGCAGCAGGCGTACGGCCAGCAGGGTCAGTACGGCCAGCAGACCCAGTACGGCCAGTACCAGCAGCAGCAGCCCAAGAAGGGCGGCAACACCTGGCTGTGGGTCGTCGTGGTGGTCGTGGTCCTCGCGGCGGCGGCGTTCGCCGTGCTCGGCTTCGTGACGCCCGGCTTCCTGAACAAGAAGGTCTTCGACGAGTCCGCGCTCGAGGGTGAGAACGGCGTGCAGAAGATTCTGGTCGACGACTACAAGATGGAGAACATCGAGGGTGTCGACTGCCCGGCGGATCAGGAAGTGAAGCAGGGCGCCACGTTCACGTGCACGGTCACGCAGGGCGGCGACGAGGGCGGCGAGTTGTCGGTGAGCATCACGGTCACCAACGACGAGGGCGAGTACCAGGTGGCACTGCCCGAGGAGAAGTAGGCCGGTGCGGCGACTGGGGGCAGTGGCCGGTGCGGTGATGGTGCTGATGTCGGCGGCGGCGTGCAGTAACGCCGTCGCTGGTGCACCGCGGCCCGTGGAGACCACGGAGGACGACTTCGCGGGGCGGATGGTGTTCGACGAGTCCGCGCTCGAGGGTGAGAACGGCGTGCAGAAGATTCTGGTCGACGACTACAAGATGGAGAACATCGAGGGTGTCGACTGCCCGGCGGATCAGGAAGTGAAGCAGGGCGCCACGTTCACGTGCACGGTCACGCAGGGCGGCGACGAGGGCGGCGAGTTGTCGGTGAGCATCACGGTCACCAACGCCGAGGGCGAGTACCAGGTGGCACTGCCCGAGGAGAAGTAGGCGACGCCGGGCACGTCTATACGATGGGTGGAGAACCACGGCCGCCGCCGGTGTCGGCCGGTCTCATGTCCCCTGCCGAGGAGTTGTCCTGTTCCGTCTTCGCGTGGCGGCGATCGTTGCCGCCCCAATACTGTTCCTGTCCGCCTGCGGCGAAGAGATCTCCGTGTCGGTGCCGGACGTCCCCGACGTCCCCGACGTGCCGTCGCTCGGTGAGCTGAGCGAGACCGTGCTCGAGGGCACCGACGGCATCGCGCAGATCCTGGCCGAGCAGTACCAGCTCACCGACGTCGGTGAGGTCGACTGCCCGCCGAACCTCGACCTGTCGGAGGGCGCGACGTTCGAGTGCACGGTGATGGTCGCCGGTGAGGAACGGACGGTCGAGGTGGACGTGCTCAACCCCGACGGGCAGATCCAGGTCAGCGAGCCGAAGTAACTCGGTCGCCAACCCGGCCGGTGGGCGGGATGATCGGGCGGTGACACAGACGTTGCCGCAGTCGTCCCGAGCCACGAGCCTCGACGTCCGGCCGATCACCGAGCCCGAGCTGCGCCAGTCGACCGCGCTGTTCCTCGGGGCGGTGCACGTACCGCCCGTCCCGGACGACAAATGGGACGTCACCTCCCGCAGTTACCACGTGGCGCGCACGTTCGGCGCGTTCGACGACACCGGCATGATCGGCACGGCGTCGTCCTTCCCGTCCACGCTCTCCGTGCCGGGCGGCGCGGTGCTGCCCGCCGCCGCGGTCACCGACGTCGGCGTACGCGCCGACCGTCGCCGGCGGGGCGTGCTGACGGCCGTGATGCGCACCCAGCTCGCCGCGGTCGCCGAGGCGGGCGAGGTGTTCGCCGTGCTGCACGCAAGTGAGCCGGTGATCTACGGCCGGTTCGGGTACGGCCTCGGCACGGTCGCCCGCACCCTCACGGTGACGACGCGCCGGGCGGCACTGCGGCCGGAGGTGCCCGGTGCCGGCGAGGGCGACGTGCGGATGCTGTCCAAGGACGAGATCCTCGAGCTGCTGCCCGCCGCCTACGACCACACGGCCACCCGGGCCGGCATGATCTCCCGGGCGGCCGTGTGGTGGACGTTCGGCTACGAGCGGCGGCTGCTGCACGGGTTCCTGCGGGTGGCCGCCCATCTCGACGGGGCGGGCGCGGTCGACGGTTTCGTCGCGTACGAGTCGGCGGAGATCGAGGGCGAGCGCAGCGGCGCGCGGCTGCGGGTGATCGACTTCCAGGCGGCTGCCCAGCCGGTGGAGAACGACCTGTGGCGGTTCCTCATCGGTGTCGACCTGGTCGACGAGCTCGTCGTCTACGTGCGCCCCATGGACGACCCGCTCGAGGCCATGCTGGTCAACGCGCACGCGGTACGCAGCGAGCGGGACGACGAGCTGTGGCTGCGCCTGGTCGACGTGCCGGCCGCGCTGGCCGCGCGCACCTACGGCGACGGTCCGTCGATTGTGCTCGAGGTGCGCGACAAGCTGTTGCCCGGCAACGCCGGCCGCTACCGCATCGGTCCACAAGGGACGGAACCGACCACGGCCGAACCCGGGCTGTCGCTCGACGTCGACGTGCTGGGCATGCTGTACCTCGGCGGCTGGCGGGCGTCCCGGCTGGCCGGCATCGGTCGCCTCGAGGTCCACGACCCGGCGGCCCTGGCCGCCGCGGACCGGCTGTTCGCCACGGCCGACGTCCCCTGGTGCGGCACACTGTTCTGAGTGGAGTATGACGCGGTCGTGATCGGTGCCGGCCCCAACGGGCTGGTGGCCGCCAACGTGCTGGCCGACGCCGGCTGGCGGGTGCTCGTGCTGGAGGCGGCCGAGGCGCCGGGCGGGGCCGTGCGCTCGGCCGAGTTGGTGGCGCCCGGGTTCGTGAGCGACCTGTGCAGCTCGTTCTATCCGCTGGCCGCCGCGTCACCCGCGCTGCTCGACCTGGATCTCGAGCGGTACGGCCTGCGGTGGCGGCACGCGCCCGCCGTGCTGGCGCACGTGTTCCCCGACGGCCGGCACGTCCGCCTCTCGCGTGACCTGGAAACCACGGCGCGCTCGCTCGCGACGTTCGCGCCCGCGGACGCCGACGCGTGGCTGGCGGAGTTCGCGTACTGGCAGCGGGTCCGCGACGACGTGCTGGACGCGATCCTGCGGCCGTTCCCGCCCGTGCGCGCCGGCGCCCGGCTGGCCGGTGCGCTCGGACCCGGCGAAGTGCTACGGCTGGTGCGGATGCTCACCCTGCCGGCGCGGACCTACGGCGAGGAACGGTTCGCCGGGGACGGCGCCCGGGTGCTGTTCGCCGGCAACGCGCTGCACACCGACCTCGGCCCGGACAGCGCGGCCGGCACGGCGTTCGGCTGGCTGCTCACCATGCTCGGGCAGGACGTCGGCTTCCCCGTGCCGGAGGGCGGCGCCGGCCGGCTGACCGACGCGCTCGTGCGGCGGCTGATCGATCGGGGCGGGCGGGTGGACTGCGGCCGGCCGGTGACCCAGGTGCTGGTGGCCGGTGGGCAGGCCCTGGGAGTTCGGGACGCGGCGGGACAGGCGGTGCGCGCCCGGCGTGCCGTGCTGGCCGACGTGCCCGCACCGACGCTGTACCGGAATCTCGTGGGGGAGGAGCACCTGCCGGCGCGGCTGGTGGCGGACCTGGCGAACTTCCGGTGGGACGACGCGACCATCAAGGTCGACTGGGCGTTGTCGGCGCCGATCCCTTGGCAGGCCGAGGAAGTACGAGGGGCGGGCACCGTCCACCTTGGCGCCGACGTCGACGGCATGGCCGGCATCGCCACGGATCTCGCGTGCGGCCGCGTGCCGCGTGACCCGTTCCTGCTGCTCGGGCAGATGACCACCACCGACCCGTCGAGGTCGCCCGCCGGCACGGAGTCGGTGTGGGCGTACACGCACGTGCCGCGCGGTCAGCAGTGGTCGGCCACGCGGCTGCGGCGGCGGGCGGAGCGCATCGAGCAGGTGATCGAGGACCAGGCGCCGGGCTTCCGGGACCGGATCGCCGGCCGGGTGATCTCCGGGCCGGCCGAGTTGGAGTCGCGCAACCCGAGTCTGGTGGACGGTGCCATCAACGCCGGCACCTCGGCCATCCATCAGCAGCTGGTGTTCCGTCCGGTGCCGGGTCTCGGCCGCGCGGACACCCCGGTCGACCGGCTGTACCTGGCGGGTGCGTCGGCCCATCCGGGCGGCGGCGTGCACGGCGCGGCCGGCGCGAACGCGGCGCGCGCGGCTTTGGCCCGCAACGGTGTCCTGGGCGCCGGCTACCGCGCGTTGATCCGCTCGGCCAACCGCGCGCTGTATCGCTGAATCACGCGCTGGTCAGCAGTAGGGCGCCGAGGGTGAGCATGGTGGCCGCCACGAAGCCGTCCAGCAGGCGCCACGAGGACGGCTTCGCGAAGAAGCCGGTGAGCAGGCGGGCGCCGAAGCCGAGGGCGGCGAACCAGGACAGGCTGGCGAGGACGGCGCCGATCCCGAACGCCCAGCGCAGGTCGCCGCGGGCGGCGGCGAGAGTGCCGAGCAGCAGGAGGGTGTCGAGGTAGACGTGCGGGTTGAGCCAGGTCAGCGCGAGGCAGGTGGCCACGACCCGGCGGCGCGAGCCGATCGCCACGCCCGCCACCTCCATGCCGGCCGGCCGGAGCACGCGCCGCGCGGCGAGAAACCCGTAGCACAGCAGGAAAGCCGCGCCCAGGATGGTGATCACGGTGATCGCCGACGGATAGGTCCGCAGCAGTGCGCCGACCCCGGCGATGCCGAGTGCGACGAGAACGGCGTCGGACACCGCGCAGATCGCCACGACCGCGCCGACCGCGTGGCGGCGGATGCCCTGTCGCAGCACGAACGCGTTCTGTGCGCCGATCGCGACGATCAACCCGAGCCCGGTGCCGAATCCCGCGACTCCCGCGAGAAGTGCCTGTCCCATGGTCGCAACACTAAGGACGGGCCGGCCAACAGTACAGCTAAGGATTCTTACGTAACATTAGCGCTCGTGATGACAGATCTGTCTGTTGACCAGGTCCGGACGCTGCTCGCGGTGGTCGACGCGGGCACGTTCGACGCGGCCGCCGCCGCCCTGCACGTGACCCCGTCGGCCGTCAGCCAGCGGGTCAAGGCGCTCGAGCACCGCGTGGGCCGGGTGCTGGTGATGCGCACGAAACCCGTGCGGCTCACCGAGTCCGGCGAGGTCGTGGTGCGCTTCGCCAGGCAACTGTCCCAACTGGAGGGTGACGCGCGGACGGAACTGGGCCTGGGCGACGGGACGGCGCCGCTGCCGATCGCCGTCAACGCGGACTCGCTGGCCACCTGGTTCCTGCCGGCGCTGAACCGGGTACCGGACGTGTACTTCGAGCTGCACCGCGAGGACGAACACCACACGACTCGGCTGCTGCGCGAGGGCCTGGTGATGGCGGCCGTGACGTCGTCGGCCGACGCTGTCCAGGGCTGCACGGTGCGCAAGCTCGGCGAGATGCGCTACCTGCCGATGGCGACCCCGGCGTTCGCCGAGCGCTGGCTGACCGGAGCGTCGCTGGCCGACGCGCCGGTGGTGGTGTTCGACCGCCGCGACGTGCTGCAGGACCGGTTCGCGCGCCGGCTGACCCGCCGCCGGGGTGCGAGCGTCCGGCGCCACTACGTGCCGGCGTCGGAGGCGTACGTGGCGGCGGTGGTCGCCGGCCTCGGCTGGGGCATGGTGCCGAGCACGCAGGCGGAACCGCTGCTGAGCGCCGGCACGCTGGTGGACCTGGCGCCGGGCCGGTGGGTGAGCGTGCCGCTGTACTGGCAACAGTGGAAGCTCGACTCTCCAGCCCTGACGGCCCTGACGGCCGCGGTGGCCGCCGCGGCGGCCGAACACCTCAGCTAACAAACCCCGCGAGTCCCACGTTCAGAACACGCGAGTCCCACGTTCAAAACACGCGAGTCCCACGTTCGGCACCGGCGAGTCCCACGTTCGGGCCACCATGAGGAGAGCCACTCGCGCGTCGCCAATGTGGAACTCACCCGCTTCCAACGTGGGACTCGCCGGTCTCCAATGTGGGACTCGCCGGTCGTGAACGTGGGACTCGCGGGTGGGTGGGTCAGCTGGTGGTGTGGTGCAGGGCGTCCAGGAGCCAGGTGTGCGTGACGCCCGTGGGTGCTGGCTCGGCGGTCACTCGTCCCACCAGGTGCCAGTAGCGGCGTAGGCGGGGATGTCGGTCGCCTGCCGTGATCTCGGTCAGTTCGCGGCGGAAGGCTGGGGTGTCGGCTGTGGCGCGGGCGGTGGCGTGGGCGTGGACGAAGCGGTCCAGCGCCGGGCCGGGTCCGGGTCGCTCGCCGGCGGCCACCAGGGGGAACGCCAGCTGGCAGGCCGCGCCGACCTCCAGGTGCAGCACGCCGAGATCGGAGACCCGGCCCCGGTCCACCAGCGTGCTGGCGCGCAGCCACGGTGCGAGTGTCGGGTCCGAGGCGAACATCACCAGCTCGGCGTACGCCACCACCTGCGCGGCCGTCGGCTGCTCCGGCGGCCGCGGTGCGCTGACGTCCAGGAACATGCTCGCCGTGTCCGACGGGATCCCGCCCGTGGTCATCGGCCGCCAGAGCCGCACGAGCGTGTCGTGTGCGGCGGCGCCGTCCTGCACGGCGGCCAGGAGTTCCAGCCGCTCGGCCCGGCTGCCCGGCGGGGCCTCCTCGACCGCCCGGAGCGCGGCGCGGCGCCATGCCAGCGACGCCACCTCCGTGTCCAGCGCCGAGCGCTCCTCCGTCACGGCGTCGGCCAAGGTCTGCTCGCCCGTCAGGACGGCCGTGATCGACCGCAGGCCCAGGCCGAGACCGCGCAGCCGCCGGACCAGGGTCAGCCGCTCGATCGCCGAGGGCGCGAACCGGCGGTGCCCGCCCGCGCTGCGGACCGGGGCGAGTAGCCCCTCGTCGCAGTAGAAACGGATCGTGCGGACCGGCACGCCCGTCCGTCGCGCCAGGTCGCCGATCCCCAGTGTGTCCCCGGTCACCATCGGTTGAACCTCCAGCCGAGTGGAGTTCCTACGGTACGGCCATGGATGTGGCACGACTTGTCGAGGGACTGTACGAACACACGGCCGGGTTCGCGAAGGCGGTCGCCGGCGCCGACCCGGAGGCGCGGGTGCCCACCTGCCCGGACTGGCCACTGCGGGTGCTGGTGGGCCACATCGGCCAGGCCCACCGCTGGTCGGCCGGGAACATCCGGTCCGGCCCCACGCCGATACCGGACCCGTTCGACGCCGAGCCGGGCGCGGACTGGGCCACCTGGCTGATGGCGGGCGCCGACGACCTGGTCGACGCGGTACGGGCGGCGGGCGACCGTCCGGTGTGGACGTTCTTCGGTGAGGCCCCCGCCACCTTCTGGCTGCGCCGGATGCTGCACGACACCGCCGTGCACCACGCGGACGCCTGCATCACCACGGGCGCGACGTTCGACGTGGCCCCGGACGTGGCGGCCGACGGGATCAGCGAGTGGCTGTGGCTGGTGTCCCGCCCGGAGATCACCACCCTCCGCCCGGAGCTGGCCGGTCTGCGGGGTGCCGGCCAGACCCTGCTGCTCCGCGCCGACGAGAGCTGGCTGATCACCCGCACGCCGGACGGGACGCGGATCACGGGGGAGGACGGCCCGGCCGACGTGACGCTGACGGGCACCGCGCGGCAACTGCTGCTCGTGCTGACCCGCCGGCTCCCGCTGGATCAGGTCACGGTGACCGGTGACCGCGCCCTGATCGACCACTGGCTCACGCACATGGCCTTCTAGCGAAGCACGATTCGCCGAGGTGGCGCAGGAGGGTACGCGGACGAGCTGGTCTCAGCTGGCGAGGACACGCTCGCGTCGTGGTTCATGTGAGTTTGGTCGTCTCGTTGGTCTGATCGATCTGGTTGCGGTAGATCGCGATCTTCTCCCGCAATGCCTGTTGGTTCCGCTGCAGCCGTTCGATGCTCACCTGAATCTGGGGTGTCGTGTTGTTGCAGAAGCTCCATGCGCTGCTCCAGGGTCACCTCGCCTCGGGCGCGCAGTTCGGCGATGCTCATCCCTGTCTCACGCAGCCGGAGCAGGAACCGCACCCACTCGATGTCGGCGGCCCGGTAGCGGTGGCCCCGGTCATCTGCGCGACCGACAGAGCCTCCGGTGCGGTGCGGGTGTCGTCAACCGTCATGACACAACGGTAGAACTTGACTTCAAGCGCGCTCGAAGTCTTACCGTCGATGACTACTCAGACACGAGCGACCATGACGGAGCACTGACGCGATGACCGACACCAACCACAGCACGCCCACACGACGAACCGCAGGTCGCGGCCGGAAACCGTACCACGTGCTCCCCTCCGCCATCGCGGCCCTTCTGATCATGACAAGCTGCACCTCCGAGAACGCCAGCACATCAGCGGCCACTCCCGAACAGGGCGCCTCCCCGCCGTCTGGGCCGCAGGAACCCGGCGAGGCCGTGTGGACCGATCTGGCCTCCCCGGTCGGGATGGCCTACGACACCGACGGAACCCTCTACGTCGCGAACTGGTCGGGCGGGACCATCGAGCGCTTCACCTCCGACGGCGACCGCTCGACCTTCGCCAGCGGCCTGGATGGCCCCTCCGGGCTCGCCATCTCCGCCGCCGGCGTGATCTTCGCCGCCTCCTACAGCGGCGACGTCGTCTGGCGATTCGACGAAACCGGCGAGCCCGAGGTGTTCGTCGACGGCCTGGCCACCCCGGCCGGCCTGTCCTTCACCCGCGACGGCGAACTACTTATCGCCAACCGACAAACCAACGAGATCCTTGCCGCCACTCCCGACGGCCAGACCCGCGTTGTGGCCACCGGGCTGCAGACCCCGGTGGGAGCTGCCGAGCTCGACAACGGAGACCTCATGGTCAGCAACATCAACGGCGGTGTCTCTCTCGTCCCCCTCGCCTCCGGCGACTCCGCGGCCCAGCACGTCAATACCGACCTTGCCAGCCCCGGACCTGGCATAGCATCCGCCGGCGGTAACGCCGTTTACGTCGTCGACTACGGCGGATCCACCGTCGACCGGATCGAACCCGACGGCACCCGCACCATCATCGCCGACGACTTCGCCAACCCCACAAGCATTGCCCCGGCGCCCGACGGGCGCCTCGCGATCGCCGACTGGGGCACAAACTCCTTGTATCTCATCGAACCCATCCACTGAAACGCGGGTGACCAGGTTAGAACTCAAGCTGGACGCGACGGAGCACGTGGAGTAGGTACTCCTTGCGGTTCAACGGGTTCAGGTCGGTGCGCGGTCGGTCGGGGACCGCCTCGCGCACCGGCTCGTAGTGGTCGAACGCGCATTCCAGCACGCCTTCGCCGCGGGTGAGGCCCGGCAGCCGTCGTTCGAGTTCGTGCACCCACGCCGCCGGGATGTCGCCCTCCAGCACGGTTGCCGAGCCGTGCCCGGTCGACGTGAGCGGCACCGCCCGCAGCCGCACCAGCACGGGCGCGATCGTGCCGAGCGCGTCGTCCGGGACCTCCAGGCGGAACCGGTGCATCGGCTCGAGCACCGTGGTGCCCGCCCGGCGCAGCGCGGCCATCAGCACGAGCGGGGTCAGGTTGCGGAAGTCCCCGGCCGTGCTGGACATCGACTTGTCGAACGTGCCGTGCGAATGGCTCTGCCGCGCGTAGTACCCCGAGTGTGTCATGGTCACCACCGCGTCCGTGACCGCCCAGCCGTGCAGGCCCTCGCGGAACGCCTCGGCCACCGTCTCCTCCACCGCGCGGAAGAACGCGTACGGCATCGACCCGAGTTCCACGCCGAGCCGGAAGTCCACTCCGGACCCGACCGGCCCCGGCTCGATCCGCAGGCCGACCGTGGCGAGGAACGGGTTGGGCTCCTTGGCGATCAGCTCGACCGCCGCCCCGGTGCCGACCGGCCGCTCGATGCAGATGGTGGTCGTCTCGCGGAACGTGACGGCCAGCCCGAACTCCCCGGCCAGCGTCGCCTGGATGACCTCCTTCTGCACCTCGCCGTACAGCGACACGGACGTCTCGCCGCGGACCTCGTCGTGCCGCAGGTTGATCAGCGGGTCCTGCTCGGCCAACTGCGTGAGCGCGCTGTGCAGCGCGCCCCGGTCCCGGGGTTCCGGCACGACCACCGTCTCCAGTGACGGTGGCGCGAAGTGATGGGCCGGCCCGGAACGCGGCGTACCGATCGCGTCCCCGATCCGCACCTCGCCGAGTCCCCACAGCTTGCCGATCTGCCCGGCCGACACCGCGTCGGCACGCACGACCGACCCGCTGTCGAACACGCCGATGGCCGTCACCTTCCCCAGCGGTACCGTTTCGCGAACCGCCACGGAGCCGGCGAACATGCGGACATAGGCGACCTTCTCGCCGGCCGGGTCACGCTCCACTTTGAACACCGTGCCGGACGCCGGCCCGTCGGCGTCGCCGTCGGACGCGGGCAGCAGCTCGGTGACGCCCGTGATCAGGTGGTCGACGCCGGCACCGGTGATGGCCGAACCGAAGTACACCGGGTGCACCCGTGCCCGCCTGGTCTGCTCGGCGAGTGCGGTGTGCAGACCATTGTTCGACACGGTGGCCGGGTCGTCGACGTACGCGGCGAGCAGCCTGTCGTCATACCGGGTGAGCACGTCGACCAGCCGTTCGTCCGACGGGGTAACGGAAGCGGCCCGGGTGCCGAGCCCGCACGTCCGTCCCATGGGGACGATCGCCGGGCTGAGCCGGTCGCGCAATGTCGCAAGCTGCTCGTCCGCGCCGCGCCGGTCGATCTTGTTCACGAAGATGACGGTCGGGATGCCGAGCCGTTGCAGCGTCCGCATGAGGACCCGGGTCTGGGCCTGCACCCCCTCGACCGCCGAGACCACCAGCACCGCACCGTCGAGCACGCTCAGCACCCGCTCCACCTCGGCGATGAAGTCGGGGTGGCCGGGGGTGTCGATGAGGTTGACGGTCACGCCGCCGATGTCGAACGACACGACAGCGGACTTGATGGTGATACCGCGCCGGCGCTCCAGCGCCATGGAGTCGGTCTGGGTGTTGCCGTGATCGACACTGCCGATCTGGTCGATGACCCCGGCCGCGTAAAGCAGCCGCTCGGTCAGGCTGGTCTTACCGGCGTCGACGTGCGCCAGGATCCCCAAGTTGAGCGTAGTCAAGCGTCATGTCCTTGTGCGAGGCGTCAGTTCCAGCTGGGGTGGACCTGAACGCAGCGCGCATGACGACTCCTCGGGGGTTGGATGACCCGAGTTCAGCAGAGCCGGTGGGGGACCGGCAACCGAATTACAGCGTGACGACCTGGCCGGCCCAGGACAGCCCGCCGCCGAACCCGAGCAGCAGCACCGGTGCGTCGAGCGGCAGCTGGTCGCGTTCCACGAGCTTGGCCAGCGCCAGCGGGATCGAGGCGGCGGAGGTGTTGCCGGAGTCGGTGACGTCGCGGGCGATCACGGCCTCCCGTGCGTCGAGCGCGCCGACGATCGCCTCGATGATCCGCAGGTTCGCCTGGTGGGTCACGATCCCGCCGAGGTCGCGTTCGGCCACCCCGGCCCGCCGGCACGCCTCGCGGGCCACCGGCGCGATGGCCGAGGACGCCCAGCGGTAGACGGCCTGACCGTCCTGTTGGAACATCGGGTGCCAGTCGCCCATGGCGCGCACCGCGTCGCCCATCGTGGGGTCCGAGCCCCAGACGACCGGGCCGATCCGGACGGTCGGCGCGGCGCTCACGACGGTCGCGCCCGCGCCGTCCCCGAGCAGCACGCACGTGGAGCGGTCGGTCCAGTCGGTGATGTCGGACATCTTCTCGGCGCCGATCACCAGCGCGTGCTGCGCGGCGCCGGCGCGGACCGCGTGGTCGGCCGTGGCGAGTGCGGTGCAGAAGCCGGCGCATGCGTTGTTCAGGTCGTACACGGCGGCCGACGGGATGCCGAGCCGGCCGGCCACCTGGGCGGCGATGCTCGGGCAGCGGTCCATGGCCGTGAACGTCGCGACCGTCACCAGGTCGATGTCGGCCGGCTGCAGGCCCGCGGCGGCGAGCGCCTTGCCAGCCGCGGCGGCCGCCAGGTCGGTGACCGACTCGGTGCGGGCGATGTGGCGGGTCGCGATGCCGGTGCGGCGGCGGATCCAGGCGTCGTCGGTGTCGACCAGCTTGGCGAGGTCGTCGTTGGTCAGCACCTCCTCCGGCTGGTAGTGGCCAACGGCGGCGATGCGTGAACCCGACACGGTGCACTCCTTTGGACGGTAGACCCGACTATAGCGTCCGAACGATCGGACTCTAAATGCCGATATAGTGATCGCTGTGAGTCCGCGCAGATCGGTCGCAGAGGCCAGGGCGACCAGGACGGCCATCCTCGAGCGAGGAGTGGCCATCGCCTCGATCGAAGGCCTGGAGAGGTTGACCATCGGGCGCCTGGCCATGGAGCTGGGCATGAGCAAGTCCGGCGTCCTCGGGCACTTCGGCTCGAAGGAGGTGCTGCAGCTCGAGGTGGTCGACGAGGCGGCCGCCGTGTTCACCAGGGAGGTCGCCGACCGGGCGGCCGGTGCGGCGCACGGGTTCCCCCGGCTGCTCGCGCTGAGCGGGGCGTGGGTGTCCTACCTGGAGCGCGGCGTGTTCCCCGGCGGGTGTTTCTTCACGGCCGCCGGTGCGGAGTTCGACGACCGGCCGGGCCGGGTGCGGGACGCGGTGGCCGCGCTGACCGGCGTGTGGGAGCGGGACCTGCATCGGCAGGCGCGCCTGGCCGTCGAGGCCGGTGACCTGCCGGCCGACACCGATCCCGACCAGGTGGTCTTCGAGTTGCTGGGTGCCATGTTCGCGCTCAACCACGCGCTGCGCCTGCACGGCGACCGCACCGCTCTGCCGCGCGCCCGTCGGGTGATGGCCCGGGTGCTCGGACATGAGCTGCCCCGGTAGCTTGGGTCTCGTGCGTGTGGTTCTACTGGCGGCGGTGGCCGCGCTGGTCGCCCTGGTAGCGGGCTGCGGCCCCGACAAGCCGGAGGACGATCTGTCCCGCTTCGTGGCGCCGGCGCCTGGCTGGGTCAGCGACTCAGCCGCTCGATAAGCCCGCTTCGCAGTGTTTTCGAGTGTTTGCCTTTACTTGTTATGAATTATTTACTATATAGATGTCCGATTATTGCGACTATTGGCGACCCGGCGGTTCGCGACGAGAAAGAACTAAAGACGCACGGAGGGGGAGGGGGTCAGCCCGTAGCCCGGAGGTTGGCCGGGCTGTGGTTCGGCGAGTCGTACCGTTTCGACACCGAGTCGTACCGAACGGACAGCGAGCCGTACCGTCTCGCCGGCTGGGACTCGCCCGAGGAAGCCTGGGCGTGGGCAGGGACCCGCTGGCAGGGTAGCCGAAGACACCGACAAAACCGGTCCGGGGACCCCCTGGTTCTAATCTTAGTCGGCGGCACCGACAGTTTGGGATCCGTTGGGTTCGGGGCTCGCCCGAGGACGCCTCGGGGTGGGCAGGGACCCGCTGGCAAGGTAGCCGAACGCACCGACAAAACCGGTCCGGGGACCCCTGGTTTTAACCTAGTGGGCAGCACCGACAGTTTTCGGCCCGCCGGGTGCCACCCCCGAGGTCGGTTGGGTACGACTCGCTGTCGGTTGGGTACGACTCGGTGTTCGTTCGGTACGACTCGTCAGGCGCTTGGTAGGGCGGCCAGCAGGCGGTCGACCGAGGTGCTGAGGTTCCACTTCTCCTGCAGTTCGCGCACCCGGTCGAGATCGCGTGGCTCGGAGGGCACGCGGTCGTCGCGGTCCTGGACCACATCCGCGTCCACCGCCACCCGCACCACCAGCGGAGCGGCGGCCACATAGGCGGCCGCGTCCGCCAGCGCCGTACGCACCCGCAGCGGCACCATGCCCTCGGGCGTCACAGCGGCGTCCAGCAAACCCTGCAGCGAACCGTACTTGGTGATCAACTTGGCGGCCGTCTTCTCACCGATGCCCGCCACCCCCGGCAACCCATCGGAGGGATCACCGCGCAACAGAGCCATCTCCGCATAGGCCGGCCCGGCGTTCTCCACCGGCAGGCTGTACTTCTCGGCCAGCTCGGTCGGGCCGAGCACCTCAGCGCGAGCCCAGCCGCGGCCCACGTAGATCACCCGGATGGGCGTCGGCTCCTCCCGCACCACCTGGAACAGGTCGCGGTCACCGGAGACCACCTCGACCGGGTCGGTCTTCTCGCGGGCGGCGAGCGCGCCGATCACGTCGTCCGCCTCGTAGCCGGCGGCCTCGGCGGAGGCGATGCCGAACGCGTCGAGCAGGTCCATGATGATCGGGACCTGCGGGGTCAGCGTGTCCGGCACCTCCTCGACGTTGTTCGCCGGGTCGGCAACGCGGTGCGCCTTGTAGGTGGGCAGCGCGTTCACCCGGAAGTCCGGGCGCCAGTCGGCGTCCATGCACGCCACCAGGCGCGACGGGCGCCGCTCGGTCAGGATGCGGGCGATCGTGTCCGCGAAGCCGCGGACCGCGTTGACCTGCGTGCCGTCCGGCGCGGTCATCGAGTCCGGCAGGGCGTAGAAGGCTCGGAAGTACAGGCTGGCCGAGTCCAGCAGCGCGAGGGGGCCGTTCACGGGCGCCAGCCTGCCATGCCGGCGGGGAAAGGCAGAATCTGACACGTGCGTATCGCCATGCTCGGCCCGCTCGAGGTCCGCGCCGACGACGGGACCCCGGTCGAGCTGCCGGGCGTCCGCCTGCGCACGCTGCTGATCCGGCTGGCGCTCGACCCCGGCCGGGTGGTCACCACCGACCAGCTGATCGACTGCGTGTGGGGCGACGCGCCGCCCGCCGAGGTCAACAACGCGCTGCAGGCCCTGGTCTCCCGGTTGCGCCGCGCGGGGTTCACGGTCGAGTCCCGCCACTCCGGCTACCGCCTGGACGTGGCGGCCGACCACGTCGACGCGCACCGGTTCGAGCGACTGGTGGCCACCGGCGACCCGCGCGCGGCCCTCGCGCTGTGGCGGGGACCGGCCCTGGCCGACGCGGCGGACGCGGCGTTCGCGTCGGCGCCGGTGGTCCGGCTGACCGAGCTGTGGCTCGGCGCGCTCGGGGACCGTGTGGAGGCCGACCTGGCGGCGGCGGCCGACCCGAACGGGCTGGTGGCCGAGCTGGAGTCGCTGCACGCCGAGCACCCGCTGCGGGAGCGGTTCGCCGCGTTGCTCATGCGGGCGCTGTCCCGCGCCGGCCGGCCGGGTGACGCGCTCGCCGTCCACGCCCAGGTCCGCCAGCTGCTGGCCGACGAGCTGGGCGCCGACCCGTCGGCCGAGCTGGCGGCCGCGCATCTGGCGGTGCTGCGCGGCGAACCCGACGCCGCGCCGAGGACCAACCTGCGCGCCGGGCTCACCAGCTTTGTCGGCCGCGACCAGGAGCTGACCACGGTCGCGTCCCTCGTCGAGAGGTCGCGGCTGGTCACGCTCACCGGGCCAGGCGGTTCGGGAAAGACCAGGCTGGCCACGGAACTCGGCCGCCGCCGGGTCGGCCCTGGCGAGGCCGTGTGGTTCGTGGAGCTGGCCCCGGTTGGTGACGGCGCCGCGCTGCCGCAGGCCGTGCTCGCCGCGCTCGGCATCCGGCCGCAGGCGCTGGTCGGCACGCCCGGCCGCGGCACGCCCGAGCCGGCCGATCCGGTCGACCGGCTGGCCGCCGCGCTCAGTATCCGCCCGGTGCTGCTGGTGCTCGACAACTGCGAGCACGTGATCGAGGCGGCCGCCGCGCTCGCCGACCGGCTGCTCGGTGACTGTCCGGCCCTGCGGATCCTGGCCACCAGCCGAGAACCGCTGGGGATCACCGGCGAGACGCTGTGGCCGGTCGACCCGTTGCCACTGCCGCCGCCCGGCGTCCCGGCCGAGGAGGCGCTGACCTACGCGGCCATGCGCCTGTTCGCCGACCGGGCCGCGGCCGTCCGGCCGACCCTCGAGGTCGACGAGGCCATGGCGCACATCTGCCGGGCGTTGGACGGCATGCCGCTGGCGATCGAGCTGGCGGCCGCGCGGCTGCGCACCATGTCGCCCGCGCAGCTGGCCACCCGTCTCGACGACCGGTTCCGCCTGCTCACCGGTGGCAGCCGGATGGCGCTGCCCCGGCACCAGACGCTGCGCGCGGTGGTCGACTGGAGCTGGGACCTGCTCGACGAGGCCGAGCGCGTGCTGCTGGCGCGGCTGTCGGTGTTCGCGGGCGGCGCCACGCTCGACGCGGCCGAGCGGGTGTGCGGCGGCGACCTGGACGTGCTGTCCGCGCTGGTGGACAAGTCGCTCGTGGTGCTCGACGGCGACCGGTACCGGATGCTCGAGACGATCAAGGCGTACGGCGCGGAGAAGCTGGTGGCGGCGGGGGAGCGGGACCGGGTGCTGGCCGTCCACGTCGCGTACTTCTTGGGGATGGCCCAAGAAGCCGAGCCGCACCTGCGCCGGGCCGAACAGCTGGACTGGCTGGGCCGGCTCGCCGCCGAGCACGACAACCTGCACACGGCCATGCGCGCGGCCGTGGCGGCGGGCGACGCGGTGAGTGCCGTGCGGCTGCTGGCGACCGTCGGTTGGTACTGGTGGCTGCGCGGGCACAAGATCGAGGGTGGCGAGCTCGCGCAGGACGTGGTGGAGCTGGCCGGTGCGGCGCCGGACGAGGACCGGGCGCTCGGATACGCCATGGCGGCCATGCTGGCCATCGACGGTCACTACGACGGGGAGCGCGCGGGCGCGTGGTTCACCGCCGCCATCGACTACGCGCGGGCGGTGCGGCACCGGCATCCGCTGCTGCGGCTGATCGTGGCCATGGGAGAAGTGCTGCGAGGGTTCGGTTTCCCGGCCGCCCCTGCGCCGGCGACCGCCGAACTGTCGGACGACGACGATCCGTGGGTGCGGGGCACCGTGCAGGTGATGCGCGCGCACGCGGCGCTCAACTCCGGCCGCGACCACGAGTCGGCCGAGGACGACTTCCGGGCTGGGCTCGCGTTGTTCCGGTCGGTGGGTGAGCGGTGGGGGATGTCGTTCGCGCTGTGTTCGCTGGCCGACCTGATGGCGTGGCGCGGGGAGAGCGCGGCGGCCGTCTCGCTGTACGAGGAGGCGGTCGAGCTGTTCGCGCAGCTGGTGACGAACGAGGACCTGGTGCGCTACCGGCTGCGGCTGGCGTCGCTGTACGTGCAGCTGGACCGGTGGGACGAGGCACGGGCGGTGGTGGCCGACGCGGCCCGCGACGCCGAGCGGGCGGGACTTCCCCTGTGTCTGGCGGGGGTGGCCCACGCGCGGGGTGAGTTCGCCCGCCTCACCGGTGACTACGCGGTGGCCCGCCGAGAGCTGGAGCGGGCGGCCGCGCTGGCCGTCCATGTGACCGTGGCCCCGCAGTTCCAGGCGCTGATCGCGAGTTCGGTCGGATACCTGGACGTCGCGCAGGGTGACTTCGACGCGGCGCTGGTGCACCACACGGAGGCTCTGGACCTGGCGTTGGGGAGCAAGGACGCCCCGGTGATCGCGCAGGTCCTGGTGGGGGCGGCGGAACTGGCGGTGCAACGGGGCGACCCGCTGCGGGCGGCTCTGCTGCTCGGTGCGAGCGCGGGCATCCGGGGGATGACGGACTTGTCGCTGCTGGACTACCCGAGGGTGGAGGCCGCCACGCGCGCCGCACTCGGCGATGATGCGTTCACCGAGGCGGTCGCGCGTGGACAAGCGGTGACCACCGAACGAGTACGAGAGCTAGCAGCCGCCACACCCTGACTCGGGGGCCCGCCAATGCCTGGAAGGCGTCGTTCCAGACGTTCAACGCCTGGAAGGCGTCGTTCCAGGCATGCGCTAGAGCCGGCGGCGGAAGGCTCGTACCGACAGCGGCGCGAAGATCGCCACTATGCCGCCCGCCCACAGCAGGGTCAGCAGGGCCGGCCCCGCCACCTCACCACCGGAGAGCAGGCCACGACAGGCGTCCGCCACATGGGTCACCGGGTTCACCGACACGACGGCGGACATCCACCCGGGCATGGACTCCTGGTGCACGAAAGCGTTGCTCACGAACGTCAGCGGGAACAGCACCGCGAAGCCGAACATCATGACCTTCTCCGGCTCGTCCACCAGCACGCCGACCAGCACGGCCATCCACGACACGGCCAGGGAGAACAGCAACAGCAGCGCGACCATCGCCAGCACGGACAGCGGGTCGGTGGCCACCCGGAAACCCATCAGCGTCCCCAGCCCGAGCAGCAGCGCCACCGACCACGTCTGCTTCGCCAGGTCCGCGCCGATGCGTCCGGCCAGCGGCGCCCACCGCGCGATCGGCAGCGACCGCAGCCGGTCGAACACGCCCTTCGTCAGGTCGGTGCTCAGGCCAAGCCCGGTGTTCATGGTGGCGAACAGCGCGTTCTGCACGATGATGCCCGGCAGCGCGAACGTCAGGTACTCGCCGGGCGAACCGGATATGGCGCCGCCGAACACATAAGTGAACAGCAGCAGGAACATCACCGGCTGCAGGCTGAAGTCGATGAGCTCGGTTGGGCTGTGCCGGATCTGTACGAGCGACCGCCAGGCGAGGGTGGCACTCTGCGCCAACCCCTCCGCGGGCCGCACTCGAAGCGTGGTCATGCCGGAGTCCTCTCTACTGCGTGGCCGGTAAGGCTCAGGAATACTTCGTCGAGGCTCGCGTCGCGCAGGGCCAGCTCGGCGATCGGCACGGATGCGTCGTCGAGGCGCCGGACGATGGTCGGCAGCACGGCGGGATCGGCGACCGTGGCGGTCACCACCAACCCGTCGACGGTGGGCGCGGTGGCCGACAGCTCACCGACGATGCCGGCCACCACCGCCAGGTCCGCCGGGTCGGCCGGCCGGACGGACAGCGGCTGCGCGCCGGTGCGGGCCTTCAGTTCGGCGGCCGTGCCCTCGGCGATCACCCGGCCGTGGTCGACCACCACGATCCGGTCGGCCAGGTGGTCTGCCTCATCGAGGTACTGGGTGGTGAGCAGCACGGTCACGCCGTCGGCCACCAGGTCCCGCACGATCTGCCACAGCTCGCGCCGGCTGCGCGGGTCGAGCCCGGTGGTCGGCTCGTCGAGGAACAGCACCCTCGGCCGGCCGACGAGGCTCGCCGCCAGGTCGAGCCGGCGGCGCATCCCGCCGGAGTACGTCTTGGCCGCGCGCCCGGCGGCGTCGGTCAGGTCGAACCGCGCCAGCAGCTCCCGGGCGCGGAGCCGGGCATGGGCACGGGGGTGGCCGAGCAGCCTGCCGATCATCAGCAGGTTCTCCGTGCCGGTGAGCGTCTCGTCGACCGACGCGTACTGGCCGGTGAGCCCGATCAGCTGCCGCACGCGGTGTCCGTCGCCGAGGACGTCGTGGCCGCACACCGACGCGTGCCCGGCGTCGGGCACCAGCAGGGTTGTCAGGATCCGCACGGCGGTGGTCTTGCCGGCGCCGTTGGGCCCGAGCAGGCCGAGCACGGTGCCGGTCGGTACGGCCAGGTCGACGCCGTCGAGCGCGGTCGTCGCGCCGTAGCGTTTCACCAGCCCTTCGGCCAGGACGGCGTTGTTCATGGGATTCCCCTCTTCGGTGGATCGGTCGGCGCCGAGACTCGCCGGGGGCGCTGATACGGCGCTGAGCTGAGGACCACATGTCGCTGACACGGCGACCACGCCGGTCGGGACCAAGAGGCCGCGCGAGTGGACTCACGACGCGCATCCACCGCCCCACTCGCGCGGCCTCTAAGCTGCCCACCATGTCGACCACCGTCACCGCTACCGACCCGGCGGCCCTGCGGGCACGCCTCGAACGCGCCACGGCCGCCGCCGCGAACGCCGGTGTGGACGCCCTGCTGATGGCACCCGGCTCGGACCTGCGGTACCTGCTCGGCGCCGGCGGCAGCTCGTTCGAACGGCTCACCTGCCTGGTGGTGCCCGCCACGGGCGCGTCGCCGGTGCTCGTCGTGCCCAAGCTCGAGGCGCCCGGCTACGCGGCCGTCCCGACCGACGAACTGGGCGTCGAGTTGGCCACCTGGGTGGACGGCGAGGACCCGTACGCGCTGGTCGCCTCCCGCGTCGGCCGCGCCGGGCGGGTGGCGCTCGGCGACGTGATGACCGCGCTGCACGTGCTGGGCCTGCGCGGCGCCATGCCCGACGCCGAGCAGATGCTCGCCGGGCCGATCGTGCGTGAACTGCGGATGCGCAAGGACGCCGAGGAGATCGCCGGGCTGCGTGAGGCGGGTGCGGCCATCGACCGGGTACACGCGCGGATGGCCGAGTGGCTGCGGGCCGGCCGCACGGAGGCCGAGGTCGCCGCCGACATCGCCGCGGCCATCGTGGCGGAGGGCCACGCGGTGGCCGAGTTCGTGATCGTCGGGTCGGGCCCGAACGGCGCCAGCCCGCACCACCGGGACTCCGACCGGGTGATCGAGCCGGGTGACGTCGTGGTGATCGACATCGGTGGGCCCGTCGAGTCCGGCTACAACTCCGACTCGACCCGCACCTACTCGATCGGCGAGCCGCGCGACGCCGACGTGCTCGACACCTACGCGGTCCTCCAGGCCGGGCAGCAGGCGGCGGTCGACGCCGTGCGCCCGGGGGTCGCCGCGCAGGACGTGGACGCCGCCGCCCGCAAGGTCATCGAGGACGGCGGGTTCGGCGAGTACTTCATCCACCGCACCGGCCACGGCATCGGCCTGGACGTGCACGAGGAGCCGTACATCGTGGGCGGCAACGACCTGCCGCTCGAGGCGGGCATGGCGTTCAGCGTCGAGCCGGGTATCTACCTGCCGGACCGGTGGGGCGCGCGGATCGAGGACATCGTGGTGGTCACCGAAACGGGGGTCGAGTCGCTGAACAACCGGCCGCACGACCTGACCGTCCTGCCGGTCCGATGAACGTCCCGGAACTGGAGCCGATCGACCAGGCCATCGCGCGCGAGCTGTCGGCCGACGGCCGGTGCAGTTTCACCGACCTGGCCGAGCGGGTGGGCCTGTCGGTGTCGGCCGTGCACCAGCGGGTGCGGCGGCTGGAGCAGCGCGGCGTGATCCGCGGGTACATCGCGCAGCTCAACACCGAGGTGATCGGCCTGCCGCTGACGGCGTTCATCTCGCTGAAGCCCATCGACCCGGCCGCGCCCGACGACTACCCGCACCGGCTCGAGCACATCCGCGAGATCGAGGCGTGCTACTCGGTGGCCGGCGACGAGTCCTACATCCTGCTGGTCCGGGTGGCGGCCCCGGCCTTCCTCGAGGACCTGCTGCGCAAGATCCGCGAGGCGGCGAATGTCTCCACCCGGACCACGGTCGTGCTGTCCACGCCGTACGAGGGCCGCGCCCCGGCCATCTAGAGGCTGGCTCTCATGCAGGGAACGACGCCTTCCATGCGCCGACCGCGGTGAAGGCGTCGTTCCCTGCATCGAGGCATCTCTAGCGGACGGCCACCAGGACGTGGTCGTCGCCGAACTGCCACACCGGGCCCGCCTCGGCGAAACCGGCGGCGCGCAGCAGTTCGACCTGCTCGCCGACCGACAGGCCGTTCTCGTTGCTGTGCGCGATGGCGCGCTTCGAGCGGGCGGTGATCAGCGGCGCCAGTTCCTCGTCGGCCTGCAGAGCCTGCCACCACGCGGCCCACTCCTCGTTCTCGTGGGTGCCGACGCGGCGGGTGCGTTCCTCGCGGACCGCGTCGGCGATCGCGTCGAGGCTGGGGGAGCGCAGGCCCATGTGGTCGGCGTTCACAAAGACACCGCCGGGCCGCAGGTTCGCCGCGAGCGTGCGGTACAGCGCGGCCAGCGCGTCGAGCGACAGCCAGTGCAGCGCGGTGCTGGAGACCGCCGCGTCCCACGGGCCGGGCAGCCCCGTCGCGTCGGCCCAGCCCTGATGGGCGAGGTCGGCCTCCACCAATCTGACCCGGGGACCGGTGTTCGCCTGGCCGAGCCCGAGCAGCAGGGGATCGGCGTCGACGCCGACGACCGTCGCCTCGGGCAGTGCCGTGGCCAGCCGTTGCGAGAGCGAGCCGGGGCCGCAGCCGAGGTCGACCACCGAGGCGGGCACCCCTGCGGTCGCCGCGCGCACCACGTCGATCACCACCCGGAACCGCTCCTCGCGGTCGGGGACGTAGCGCTCCTGCTGAGCGTCCCACCGCTGCAACCACTTGATGGCCGTCGCCGTTTGCATCGCAATCCTCCGTCACTGTCTATAAGCTTGATGACAGTCACGCTAAACGAGTGGGAGTAACTGGTCAAGTGGAATTCGACAGTCACACCAGCGATGTGGTCGAGTACGCGGTCGCGTTGATCAACTCGGTGACCACCGGGCAGCGGTACGGCCGGGACTTCGCGGCGCCCGAGGGCGAGGAGTTGATGCTCGCCGTCCGCGACGCGGTCCCTACGAGTCGCGCGCCGGACGCCACCGAGGCGGCCGTCCTGGCCGGCTGGGCGAACCGGCTGCGCGCGGTGGTGGAGAAGGTGGACGCGGGCGACGTGGACACCGCGTGCGCCGACCTGAACGAGATCCTGCGCGCCACCAACGCCATGCCGACGCTGTCGAGGCACGACGACGAGCCGTGGCACCTGCACTTCCACAGCACCGACGCGGACTGGGCGACCAGTTGGGCCGCGCCGATGGCCACGGGCCTCGCGATCGTGCTCGGCAACGCGGCCATCGAGCGGCTCGGCCTGTGCAACGCCCCGGCCTGTGACCGGGTCTACATCGACGTCTCCCGCAACGGCCGCCGCCGCTTCTGCTCGACCGCCTGCCAGAACCGGGTGAAGGCGGCGGCGTTCCGCGCCCGCCGCGCCACCCATGATGTCCACTCCGGTCGCGCATGATGACCATTCCGGTCGGTCATGATGACCGGAGGAAGTCCTCCAGGCCGGCCAGGTCATCGGTGTTGATGTGGTCCACGCCGGCCGCCACCAGTTCGCGCCAGATGGCCTCGCGCTCCGGGCCGGGCGCGTCCGGCGTGGCCCAGAACCGGACCCGCTGGCCGGCCTCGTGCGCGGTGGCCACGATCTCGCGCAGCTCGGCGCGCTCGTCGGCCGGCATCTCGCCGATTCCCGTCCAGCCGAACAGCTTCGTCCAGTTGTCCGACACCAGCGGCGTGAGCGACGCGGCGTCGCCGGGGCCGAGGTCGTTCGGGTCGGCGATCCGGCCGTCGTAGAACGCGACGCGGGTGCGCTGCGCGGCCATCGTGTCGCGCGGCCGGTTGCCGGACACGACGGCCGTCACCGGACCCCGCACCACGTGCCCGAACAGGAACCGGGTCCACAGGAACGCGTACCGAGGCGAGCGCAGCTCCCGGTCGAGCGCGGCGTAGGTCGACTCGCCCTCGGTCTTCAGGTCGATGAGCAGCTGGAACGGCGGGCGGCCCGGGTAGACGCCGCCGCCGTTCGCCAGCACCCGCTGGCGCAGCGGCTCCAGGTAGAGCGAGCGGAGCGTGCGGGCCGGGTCGAGGTCCTCCGGGTCGTGCGCGATCAGCAGTTGGCCGTCGACCAGGAAGATGTCCGCCTCGACGCTCGTGAACCCGTGGGACAGCGCGTCGAACAGGGGACGGTCGTGCTCGTAGTCGTTGTGGGCGTGGGCCTGCGCGAGCGGCCGCACCCGCGACGGCGCGGCGGCCGCCGTCGGTAGCGCGCCGGCCACCAGGCCGACGAGGGCGAACAACACGAGCAGGGAACGCAGCAGGGGGCGCATGTCTGTCACCGTAGGACACTCAGGCGAACGATTGATGTTTTTTCGTTGGCGCGGCCATGAAGTCCACTGAGGACTTAGTCAAGGCTAGTGGCGGCATGCAGGTTGCCGTCGGCGCCGGACAGGCACGCGGCCGCGCGGTCGGTGGTCAACAGGAACTCGCTCAGGCACTGGCCGAACTGCTGGTGGCCGGCCGCGTTGGGGTGGAACGACTCCTGGAGAGCGTGGGTGGCGCGTTCCTCCTGGCGGAGATCCCCCCACTGCACGGCCAGGCGCCGGAACCACTCGGACTCGGGGTCTTCCTCGATGGCACAGGCCTCGCGGCCGACGCCGGCGTGGGACAGGTCGAGGAACCGCACCCCTGTCTCCCGCGCGGCCGCCCGCACGCCCTCCGTGAGAGCCGGCACGGCCGTGTCCTCCACCCAGCGCAGGTCGTCGTCGCGGAACGGGCAGCCCGACAGGTCCTGCAGGTCGGCCGCCACGTTCGGGCCGATGGGTGCCGCGTAGGACTGGACGATCAGCTGGTACTCGCTGGCCGCGTAGCCGGCGTTGCGCATGACCGTGCGGATGTCGGTGAGCGCCTTGATCAGCTTCGGCACCATGGCGTCGACGCGGTCCTGCCAGTCGGGGCCGACGGCCTTGCTGCACGGCGCCGACCCGCTCACCCAGGCCGTCACGCAGGCGCTCAACACATGGGAGAACGCGGGATTGTCGTTCGCGCCGGACGCGACCACCACGGCCACCACCCGGTTGCGGCCGGCGATCGCGGCGAGCTGCCTGGACTGCGAGATCTCCGTGTACTGCTCGACGTCGCCGAGGCCGACCTGTGCGGACGGCGCGCCCGAGCACGACAGGTTGACCGTTCGGTCGAGTGCAGGGAGGGTCACCTGATGGATCGAAGCGTTGGCCGAACGGTGGCACCAGTTCCCGTTCTCGCCGTCCGTGCCGCGCTCGTAGTCCCCGGCGCCCTCGCCGGACATGGTGCTGTCACCCATGGCGACCACCACCCGCGGCGCGTCGGCCGGCGGGCCGGGTTGCCGCTTCGGTGGGGGAAAGCGGTGGTCACCGGACAGCGCGAGCGCGCCAAGCAGCACCGCGAGGCCAAGTCCGACCCCAGCTCGCCATCCCGACCGTCGCATCGCCGCAAGTCTAGTGGAGAGATTGGTCTGTACCATCGGCTCGGCCTCCGGAGGTCTCGCCCATGTCCCGTGCTCGCCGTATCCGCCAGGTCATCGGGGCCTACTACGCGGGCTGGAACAGCGCGAACCATCCGGTCGCGCAGATCCCGGCCGACCGCATCACCCACCTGTTCTACGCGTTCTCCACCATCGAGAACGGCGAGTGCGCGGTGGACGACAACGCGGCCGCCGACTTCGCCGCGCTCGCGTCGCTCAAGCGTCGACACCCGCACCTGCGCACGCTGATCTCCGTCGGCGGGTGGGGTGCCGGCGGGTTCTCCGACGCCGCGCTCACCCCTGCCTCCCGCCGCGCGCTCGCCGCGTCGTGCCTCGAGTTGTTCTTCGACCGGTTTCGAGGCAGCTTCGACGGGGTCGACCTCGACTGGGAGTTTCCCGTCTACGGCGGCCCCACGGAGATCACCGACCGGCCTGAGGACCGGCGGAACATGACGCTGCTGGCGCAGGAGTTCCGCCGCCAACTCGACCAGCGCGACCGCAGCCACCTGCTGACCGCCGCGCTGCCGGCCGGTCGGCTGCAGACCGACGGCCCGTACGACCCGGCCGTGAGCTTCGACCTGCACGCCCTCGGTCGCGTGCTCGACTTCATCAACCTCATGACCTACGACATGGGCACCGGGTTCTCGGCCGTGTCGACGTTCAACGCGCCCCTGCGCGAAGTGACTGCCGATCCGCTCGGGCAGCCGATGCGGCGGTGGAACAACGTGACCAACGCCGTCCGCTTCTACCGCGCGCACGGCGTGCCGGCCGACCGGCTGGTGCTCGGCGTCCCGTTCTACGGCCAGGGTTTCCAGGTCACGTCCGAGGGTCCGAACCACGGGCTCTACCAGCCCCACGACGCCACGTTCTCGCCCGGCGGCTGGAAGGACATAAAAGAGCTGCTCGACGATCCCGAGTGGACACCGCACTGGCACCCAGTCGCCGCGAGTCCCTGGCTGTACAACGCGGCGGAGCGTCGCTTCGTGAGCTTCGAGACCCCCGAGTCGATCCTCATCCGGGCGAAGCACGCCGAGCAGAGCGGGCTGCTCGGGACGTTCATGTGGGAGCTGTCCGACGACGACGCCGAGCACTCGCTGCTGGCGGCCATGTCGGCGCCGTTCGCGGGTTACTTCCTGCGCCGGTAGTAGGCCCAGGCGATGGCCGCGAGGAACGGGCCCCACGCCATCAGCGGCAGGTAACAGGCGGCCATCAGCAGCTCCCACCCGTTGCCGTCGGGGGCGCCGGACTGCGGCGCGACGAGGAACATGACGGGGAGCGGGGTCCAGATCAGGATCAGCGCGGTGGCGCCGAGTGCGGCCGGGACGACCGCGGCGAGCGGCGGAATCCGCCGGCCGCCCAGGAGCGGCACCCAACGGGGGAGCACCTCGCCCCAGCTTCGGACGAGCCCGAGCGACAGCAGCGCCAGCGCCTCGGACAGGACGGTCACGCCGAACAGGTAGAGCTTCTCGTGCGGATCGTCGGTACTTTCCGCGAACAGCACGGGATCCCAGCCGATCGGCTGCTCGAACACCCACGCCAGGCGCCACAGTGCGGTGGGCAGGACGAGGAGCGGGAGGACGTGGGCCAGCCGGACGGCCCACGGCGGCGACCGCCGGCCGTCGCACGGGTGGGCCAGTGTCTTTGCTTGGGGCACAAGGCAAGCGTGTCGAGCGGCCGCCGCGCGGACCTCCCTCGCAGGAGTGACCGACCTCCCCCGGAACGGTCATCATGTCCGACGGGAGTGGTCATTGTGGGCGACCGGAGTGGTCATTATGGTGGCGGGAGTGGTCATCTTGTGATGGCCACTCCCGCCGGGACTCGATGACAGCGTCGATTACAGCGGACGGCGCTCGTTACGCGGGTCCCGCTGGTCCAGCTCGGTCAGCTCAGCCGAGCGCTGCGCCGAGACGGCACCGCTCACCCCGGCCCACCGCTGGAGCGTGGCGGTCGCGGCCGCCGCGTCCGCCGGTTGCAGGGCCGCGATGTTCGCGCCGTGGTTGGCCCCCGGCGCCGTGTAGGTGAACGAGTCCTTGTTGCTCGGGTGGAAAGGTTCGGCACCCCACGGGTCGGCCGACCCGTACACGAACAGCATCTGGCTCGAGTCCTTGCGGACCCACCGGTCGATGTCGGCCATCACCGTCGGGTCGTGCTTGGACTTCAGGTCGGCCGGGAGGCTGGAGTTCGCCACGTACAGGTTCGGGTAGTCGAGCAACCCGTTGAGGTAGCGGAACTTCGGCTGCGGCCAGCCCAGCTCGGTGGCTGCCTGGTAGTAGTACGGCGCGTACGGGAGGATGCCCTCGTCGGCGTAGAACGAGAAGCCCGCGACCCCGTCGATGAAGTCGAAGATCTCCTGGTCGGTCGCCGTCACCGGCGGCACGGAGCCGCAGTTGGCCTCACGGTTGTACTGCCAGTACGCCCACTCGGTGTCGAGCACGGTCATCTCGAACGCCTTGTCGGTCGAGCCGAAGACCTGCTCGAACGTCAGCTCGTTCTCGGCCGCGTAGGCGTCGTACAGGCTCACCAGGTTGGTGCGCCGGTTCAGCGCCTCGGTCTGCAGCGCCTTGAGCGCGGTGCGGCAGGCCGGGCTGGTGCCCACGTTGTCGAAGAACTCGTCATACGCGGTGTCGGCCTTGTTGTTCGCGTCGTTCGGTGCCACGTAGGCGACCACACCGTCGACGTCACGCGGGTAGAACCGCCGGTGGTACACCGAGGTCATGCCGCCCTTGCTGGCGCCCGTGGAGATCCACCTGGCGGAGTACAGGGCCTTCAGCGCGCCGACGATCTTGTGGTGGTCGGTGGCCGCCTGCCAGATGTCGAGCTTGTCCCAGTTCGCCGGGTCGGGCCGCGACGGGGTGAAGAACCGCTGCTCCACGGAGATCTGGTTGCCGTCGACCAGCCGCGCCGGCTCGGACCGGAACGCCTGCTCGGGCATGTCGTAGCCCGTGGTGTGCAGGATCATCGGCCGCGCCACGTCGCGGTGCAGCAGCTGGAGCCGCTGCTCGAACGTGCCGCCCTGCGGGTTCAGGTGATCGACCAGCTGGCGGTAGGTGAGGATGAAGAACCGGTAGCCGGCCGGCGCCGATCCCTCGGACACCACCGTGAGTCCCGGGATGGCCTCCAGTTGGTCCTTCAGGTCGGCCTGGGCGGTGACGCCCGCTGACGAACCGGGACCTGCCTGCGCGGGCATCGCGGCCGTCAGGCCGATCATGCCCGCCGCCAGCAGCGGCACGATCGCTGCCGCAACCGTCCTTCTTCGGATGGACACGCCACTCTCCTCAGCTAACTGGTCGCTAGGGGTGTGCGACCGGACTGCGTGAGTGTTCCTGACAGATTCCGCTGGTGGTAGCCCCAAAGATGGGCACTTCGGTGCGGAGTCGGCCGATTACCGACCGCTAATGGGTGACACCCAATGCGGCGAGGGCGCGTACCAACGGTGACAGCTCGGGCAGCTGTTCGGCGGCATCGAGAGCGGCGGACAACGCCGCGTCATGTGTGGGCCTGGCCGCCGACAGCAGCTCGTGGCCGGCCGGCGTGACCTCCGTGTAGATGCCGCGGCGGTCGGTGGGGCAGAGGTAGCGCTGGAGGAGGCCGCGGTCCTCGAGGCGGGTCACCAGCCTGGTGGTGGCCGACTGGCTGAGCACGACCGCGTTCGACAGCTGAGTCATCCGCATGTGCCAGCCGTCCTGTCTGGCCAGCACGTCGAGCACGCCGTACTCGCTGACCGAGAGGGCGTGCTCGCGGCGCAAGGCGCGTTCGAGCCCGTCCTCGATGCGGGCGTGCAGGGCCGCGAGGGTGCGCCAGCCCTGCGCCCGCGCCTCGACAGCGTCCTCGGCGAGTGACATGACCCTCACGCTCCTACTGCGGCGATATACGGCGTGTGCAACTATTGTCGAAGCTGGTAATTGCATAGTACTGGAGGAGCATGAACATCGACCTGACCGGGAAGCGGGCCCTGATCACGGGCTCCACCTCGGGTATCGGGCAGGCCACGGCCGCGTCGTTCGCGCTCGCCGGGGCCGACGTGGTCGTGAATGGACGCGACCAGGGTCGGGTATCCGCCACCGTGGCCAGCCTGCGTGCGGAGACCGGATCGAGTGCCATCAGCGGCGTGGCGGCGGACGTCGGGTCCGCGGCGGGCGCCGAGAAGCTGATGGCCGAGGTCCCGGACGTCGACATCCTGGTGAACAACGCCGGGATCTTCTCGGCCACCCCGGTGTTCGAGATCCCCGACGCCGAGTGGCTGCGTTTCTTCGAGGTGAACGTGCTGTCCGGCGTCCGGCTGGCCCGCCACTACGCGCCGCGGATGGTCGAGCGGGGCTGGGGCCGGGTGATCTTCGTGAGCAGTGAGTCGGCCGTGTTCATCCCGACGGAGATGGTGCACTACGGGATGACGAAGACCGCGCAGCTCTCCGTCTCCCGCGGCATGGCGCAGGAGGTGAAGGGCACGGGCGTCACGGTCAACACGGTCATGCCAGGGCCCACGCTGACCCCGGGGGTCGAGGAGTTCGTCCGCGACCGGGTGGGCGCCGACGTCCCGTTCGAGGAGGCCGAGCGCCGGTTCATGGCGACCGAGCGGCCCACCTCGCTGCTCGGCCGGCTCAGCCGGCCGGCGGAGATCGCCAACCTCATCACCTACGTGGCGTCCGAGCACTCGTCGTCGACCACCGGCGCCGCCCTGCGCGCCGACGGCGGCGTGGCGCCCACGATCATTCCCTGAGAGGAGCTTTTCGTGACCGTCCCGAACATCACCCTGAACAACGGTGTGGAGATGCCGCAGCTGGGCTTCGGCGTGTTCAAAGTGCCGGACGCCGAGACGCAGGCCGCGGTCACCGCCGCGCTGGACGCCGGCTACCGCAGCATCGACACCGCGAAGCTCTACGGCAACGAGGCGGGCGTCGGCTCGGCCATCGCGAAGTCCGGGCTGCCGCGCGAGGACCTGTTCATCACCACGAAGCTGTGGAACGACGACCAGGGTTACGACTCGGCCATGCGGGCGTTCGACGCGTCGCTCGAGCGGCTCGGGCTCGACTACCTCGACCTGTACCTCATCCACTGGCCCACCCCGAAGCGGGACCGCTACGTGGAAACGTGGCGTGCGTTCGAGAAGCTGCTGGCCGACGGCCGGGTCCGCGCCATCGGCGTGTCGAACTTCCAGCCGGACCACCTGCGGCGTCTGGTCGACGAGACGGGCACCGTGCCGGCCGTGAACCAGGTCGAGCTGCACCCGTACCTGGTCCAGGACGCGGTCCGGCGGGCCGACGCCGAGCACGGTATCGCCACGGAGGCGTGGAGCCCGATCGCGAAGGGCGGGGACCTGCTGGCCGAGCCGGTGGTCACCGGACTGGCCGACAAGCACGGCCGCAGCCCGGCGCAGGTGGTGCTGCGCTGGCATGTCCAGCTGGGCAATGTGGTGATCCCCAAGTCGGTCACCCCGTCGCGCATCCGGGAGAACGCCGCGGTGTTCGACTTCGAGCTGTCCGACGAGGACGTGGCTCAACTGTCCTCTTTGGACCGTGGCCTGCGCACCGGCCCGGACCCCGACGTCCTCAACTGATGCGCCGCGCGCATCGATAGCGCGCACGATTCGCATTGGACGGTGCCGGCGTGCCTTGCCAGGGTGGCAGGCATGCCGGCACCGTCCTCGGAATCCTCCACGACTTCCGCCTGCCCGGTCCGGGTGACCACGGCGCCTACCTGGCCGAGTGCCTCGACGAGGTCGCCGAGGCCGACCGGCTGGGACTGCGGACCGTGTGGCTTTCCGAGCATCACCTCACACCGACGGCATGATCCCGGCGCCACTGGTGCTCGCCGCCGCGATCGCCGCCAGGACCAGCCGGATCGAGATCGGCACGAGCATCCTCGTGCTGCCGCTGCACCACCCGTTGCGGGTCGCCGAGGAGGCGGCCCTGGTGGACCTGGTCTCCGGCGGCCGGCTCGTCCTCGGTGTCGGTCAGGGCTACGCGCCGCGCGAGTTCGCGGCGTTCGGCGTCGAGCGGCGGGACCGGGCGACGCTGCTCGAGGAGGGGGTGGCGATCCTGCGGCAGGCGCTGGGCACCGGCCGGGTGACGATCGACGGCCGGCACTGGACCTTCGCCGACGTGCCCGTCACGCCCAGTCCCCGGCGGGCGGTGCCGATCCTGGTGGGCGGGGTCACGGAAGCCGGCCTGCGCCGCGCGGCACGACTCGGCGACGCGGTCGTCATCTACTGCGCCACCCCGGCCGATCTGCTGGCCAGGCGGGCGCTGCTCGACACGGTCGACCCCGAGATCCCGCTGGTGTGCACGGGTGTCCTGCACGTGGCCGACGACCCCGAGCTCGCCTGGGCCGAAGCGGCACCGGGGATCGCCTATCTCGAAGGGCAGATCACGTCGTACTCCGACGGCTCGGACGCGCCGGGCGCGGGCCTGCGACGCG
Source organism: uncultured Actinomycetota bacterium (assembly GCA_963826035.1). Taxonomy (GTDB): domain Bacteria; phylum Actinomycetota; class Actinomycetes; order Mycobacteriales; family Pseudonocardiaceae; genus Actinophytocola. The sequence continues at coordinate 413,487 of CAWGVZ010000001.1, forward strand.
AGGACTACCTGGTCGGCACGCCCGCCGACGTGGCCGACCGGCTGGCGGCACCGCACCGGGAGCTGTTGTTCGTCCACTTCGCACACTGGGCGCGGCTGCCCGGCCTGTCGCACGAGCGGACGCTGGAGTCGCTGCGCCTGCTCGCCACCGAGGTGGTGCCTCGCGTGCGGTCAGCCGTCGCCGGCGAGACCGTGCAGTAAGGGGAGGTACACGTCGTCCACCAGCTCCATGATGGTCTCCGCGGTGATCGGGGACTGGTGCATCATCGACTCCGAGCGGATCAGGTCCAGCGGCAGGCGGACGACCCGCTGGGGGAGCGTGAACTCCGCCAGCTCGCCGCGGTCGACGGCGCGGCGCACGATCAGCTCCACCACCTCCCAGAGCCGCGAGGACCGCAACTGCTCCTGCAGCAGGGCGAGGACCTCCGGATGACGGAACGCCTCACCCATCACGCCCGCGATCATCTCGCTCATCATGCTGTCGGCGCGCTTGGCGATCCTCGTGAACAGCTCCACCAGGTCGGTGCGCAGTTCGCCGGTGTCGGGCGACCCCTGTGCCTGGGGGATGCGACTGGACCACGCGGCGAGTACCAGCTCCGCGCGGTTGGCCCACCGGCGGTACAGAACTGGCTTGCTCGTGCCGGCGCGGGCTGCGACCCTCTCCATGGTGAGGCCCGCGTAGCCGACGTCGCGCAATTCGGTCCACACCACGTCGAGAATGGCGCGTTCCAGCTCGGCACCGCGGCGGCGCTTCGTCTCGGACACCCGACCCCTTAAGATACGTACCGTGTCTTGTGCTGGTAGTCTAACATCGATGTGTTAGATACGCTTCGTTTCTTCTGTTTTGGGGGATTCTGGTGCTGACGCGCCTTTTGCGCACTTACCTGCGGCCGTACCGCCGCGAACTGACCTATGTGCTCGTGCTCCAGCTGATCGGCACCATCGCGTCGCTGTACCTGCCGAGCCTGAATGCCGACATCATCGACCTGGGTGTGGTCCCCGGCGACACGGGCTACATCCTCACCACGGGCTTCTGGATGCTCGCCGTCACGCTGCTGCAGATCGTCTGCTCGATCGGCGCCGTGTGGTTCGGTGCGCGCGTGGCCATGGCGTTCGGCCGCGACGTGCGGGCCGGGATCTTCCACCGGGTCGGGCAGTTCTCCGACCGCGAGGTCTCCGGGTTCGGCGCGCCGTCGCTGATCACCCGCACCACCAACGACGTGCAGCAGGTGCAACTGCTGGTCGTCATGTTCTGCACCATGTTCGTCGCCGCGCCGATCATGTGCGTGGCCGGCGTGGTGCTCGCGCTCAACGAAGATGTCGGCCTGTCCTGGCTGGTGGCCGTGTGCGTGCCGGTCCTGGTCATCTGCATCGGCCTGATCGTGATGCGGATGGTGCCGCAGTTCCGCAAGATGCAGGACCGGCTGGATGACGTGAACCGGGTGCTGCGCGAGCAGCTGTCCGGCATCCGCGTGGTGCGCGCGTTCGTCCGCGAGCCGGCCGAGACCCGCCGGTTCGCCGACGCCAACGCCGCGGTCACCGACACCGCGCTGCGCGTGGGGCGGCTCCAGGCGCTGATCTTCCCGACCGTGCTGCTGATCCTCAACGCCTCGAGTGTGGCCGTGCTGTGGTTCGGCGCGCAGCGGGTCGACATGGGGGCGATGCAGATCGGTTCGCTGACCGCGTTCCTCAACTACCTGCTGCAGATCCTCATGTCGGTGATGATGGCGACGTTCATCTCCATGATGATCCCGCGCGCGGCCGTCTGTGCCGAGCGGATCAACGAGGTGCTGGACACCGAGCCGTCCGTGCATCCGCCGGCCGTGCCGGTGCGGGAGCTGAGCGCGTACGCGGAGGTCGAGTTCCGCGGTGTCGAGTTCCGGTACCCGGGCGCGGTCGACCCGGTCCTCAGCGACATCTCGTTCAGCGCCGGGCCGGGCCGCATGACCGCCATCATCGGCAGTACCGGTTCGGGCAAGACCACGGTGCTCACGCTCATCCCTCGGCTGGTCGACGTGACGGCGGGCGCCGTGCTGGTCGACGGCGTGGACGTGCGTGAGCTCGACCCGGACCTGTTGTGGTGTCGGATCGGGCTGGTGCCACAGAAGGCGTACCTGTTCACCGGCACCGTCGCCAGCAACCTGCGCTACGGCAACCCGGAGGCCACCGACGAGGACCTGTGGCAGGCGCTGGAGATCGCGCAGGCCAGGGACTTCGTCGAGGCGATGCCCGACGGGCTCGGCGCGGAGATCGCCCAGGGCGGCACGAACGTGTCCGGCGGCCAACGCCAGCGGCTCGCCATCGCGCGGGCGCTGGTGCGCAGGCCCGAGATCTACCTGTTCGACGACTCGTTCTCCGCGCTGGACCTGGCGACCGACGCGGCGCTGCGTGCCGCGCTGCGGCCACACATCGACCAGGCCGCCGTGATCGTCGTCGCGCAGCGCGTCTCGACCATCCTCGACGCCGACCAGATCATCGTGCTGGACAACGGATCCGTGGTCGGCATCGGCACCCATCGCGAACTACTCGACACGTGTCCCACCTACGTGGAGATCGTCGAGTCCCAGCTGACCCCGGAGCAGGTATGACCACCACGGCAACCAAGGGGCCGCGGCCGCAGCCGATCGGCCGGGGCTTTCCCGGCATGAACATGCCGGTCGGCAAGGCCGAGAACTTCCGCCCGTCCGCGCGGCGGCTGGTCGAGCGGATGCGACCGGAGCGGACCTCGCTCCTCCTGGTCGTGGCGCTCGGCGTGATCAGTGTGGCGTTCGCCGTGGCCGGGCCGAAGATTCTCGGCCACGCCACCGACATCATCTTCGAGGGCGTGCTGTCCCCGGTGGCGGGGATCGACTTCGGCGCGCTCGGCACGGTGCTCATGTGGGTGCTCGCGCTGTTCGTGGTGTCGTCGCTGTTCGGCTGGGCGCAGGGCCGGCTACTCAACGCGGTGGTGCAGCGGATCGTGTTCGGGCTGCGGTCCGATGTGGAGGACAAGCTCCACCGGCTTCCGTTGCGCTACTTCGACGGTCAACCCCGCGGTGAGCTGCTTTCCCGCGTCACCAACGACATCGACAACATCTCCACGACGCTGCAGCAGACGCTCAGCCAGTTGCTCACGTCGCTGCTCACGGTGGTCGGCGTGCTGGTCATGATGCTGACCATCTCGCCGCTGCTCACGTTGATCGCGCTGGTGGTGATTCCACTGTCGGCCGTGGTGACCACCCAGATCGGTAAGCGGGCACAGAAGCTGTTCATGGCGCAGTGGAAGCACACGGGTGCCCTGAACGCCCACGTGGAGGAGGCGTTCACCGGGCACCAGGTGGTGAAGGTGTTCGGCCGGCAGAAGGAGTCGGAGGCGGAGTTCGGGCGCCGCAACGAGGAGCTGTACACGGCCGCCTCGGGTGCGTCGTTCGTGTCCGGGCTGATCATGCCGGCCATGATGTTCCTGTCGAACCTCAGCTACGTGGTGGTGGCGGTGGTCGGCGGACTGCGGATCACGTCGGGTTCCATGAGCCTCGGTGACGTGCAGGCGTTCCTCCAGTACTCGCGCCAGTTCACCCAGCCGCTCACCCAGGTCGCGTCGATGGCGAACCTCATGCAGTCCGGGGTCGCGTCGGCCGAGAGGGTGTTCGAGGTGCTGGACGCCGAGGAGCAGGAGCCCGACCCGGCCGAGGCGTCGCTGCCGGCCGAGCGGCGCGGGCGCGTGTCGTTCGAGCAGGTGTCGTTCTCCTACCGGCCGGAACAGCCGCTGATCGAGGACCTGTCGCTGGTGGCCGAACCGGGCCAGACGGTCGCGATCGTGGGGCCGACCGGGGCCGGCAAGACCACGCTCGTGAACCTGATCATGCGGTTCTACGAGCTGGACTCCGGGCGGATCACGTTGGACGGGGTGGACATCACCGCGTTGAAGCGGGAGGACCTGCGGTCCCAGATCGGCATGGTGCTCCAGGACACGTGGCTGTTCGGCGGCACCATCCGCGACAACATCGCCTACGGCAAGCCCGACGCCACCGAGGAGGAGATCATCGCGGCCGCGCGGGCGACTTACGTGGACCGGTTCGTCCGCACGCTGCCCGACGGCTACGACACCATGATCGACGAGGAGGGTGGCGGCGTCAGCGCCGGTGAGAAGCAGCTGCTGACCATCGCCAGGGCGTTCCTGGCGAGCCCGTCGCTGCTGATCCTCGACGAGGCAACCAGTTCGGTCGACACCCGCACGGAGTCGTTGGTACAGCACGCGATGGCCGCGCTGCGCTCGTCGCGGACGAGCTTCGTGATCGCGCACCGGCTGTCCACCATCCGCGACGCCGACCTGATCCTCGTGATGGAGTCGGGCCGGATCGTGGAGCAGGGCACCCACGCCGAACTGCTCGAGCAGCGGGGCGCCTACCACCGGCTGTACTCGGCACAGTTCGCCGCGCCGGAGCGCTGACATACTGTGCGCTGTGGACGACTATGCGAGTGCGTGCGCCGCGCTTGAGGACGTGTGGGAGCGGACGGTCGGTGCGGCCGACGGTCCGCTCCCCGGTTCCCGGCTGACCGCGCTGCGCACCCCGCAGGGCTGGTGCGGGCGGGTCGACCGGCCGGCGGGTGAGGTGCGGGCGTCGTTGATCGCCGAGGCCTACTCCCTGCCGCCCAGTTCGGTGGCCGTCCGCGGCGACGGCGAGCACAGTGCGTTCGTGTGGGCGTACCGCACGGCAGGCGGCGGCGACTACCACCTGGCATGGCCACACCCGCCACTCGACGGCAGCGAGTTCGTCGACGTGGCAAGGGAAAGCAAGGGCACGAGCCTGCTCGACCTGGTGCGGCTGACCACGTGGGCGCGGTCGTACCAGGAGTCGTGGGCGGCGCTGCGCACGGGCGGCACGGTGGACATGGGTCAACTGGTCCGCCGCTACACCCGCCTGCGCGCGGGCATCCTGGACCTGCTGCCCAGGACCAGCCCCCGCCAACTCCGCGACTTGCTGCTGGAGGTCGGCGTCACCCACGAGGCCCTCCCGGACGACCTGGCCGCGATGATCGAGTACCCGGCCGGCCGCGACCTGACCATCCCCATCCCCACGTGGCCGGGAGCCATGCACCTGGCCGCCTTCACCAGTGAGGACCTGACCCTCCCGAGCTGAACTGTGCCGCATGCGCGGGGATTCGCGAACCTCAGTCGACGAGGTCTTGCCGCAAGCCTGCTGAATAGTCATGGTGGCGGGTGCCAACCACGTTTGTCGGTGCTCGCGACTGGCAAGGTCTCATTTGCAGACATGGCTCTGACCTGGGTAGACGCCTGGTGGGCACTGGCCGTCGGTGCCTGCCAGGGAGGGGGTCCTGAGCCTCGGCCCGAGGGCCGATCTTCTCAGCGCGCGAGATCGCGGTTCCCGCACGCGAGTTCGCGGTTCCCGCACGCGAGTTCGCGGTTCCCGACTGTTGTGCACAAGTGGAGCTACTGAGTCAGCAGAACGACTGCGATGCCGTCCTGCCGCCAGAGTCAGGGAGGGACCCGGTCACGAGTGGCGGATCACCGCGATCTCCGAGGATTTGCGGCGATGTTCTCGGACTCCCCACATGCCTACGCTGGATTACGGGGGCCGTGGCCGCCGTTGATCATTCTCGCCCGCTACTTCCGAAGGCCGACCGCGGACCTCGGGATGAGCGTTCGATGGGCAGGTAGCGCTTGGGGCGACCACCAGATTCCGAAACTTTCGGAATGTCATCTGTTTCGGTGAACCGATTCTTGGGCTGGATTCTGCCTCAGTCCGTGTCCTATCGTGGGTGAGTTGCGGAACTGTTCCGAAACTTTCGGCTCCGGATTGGTCCCCCTGCGCTCGTACGGAGATCGACATGATGAGGCCCCTCGTCCTGCTGACCGCGCTCCTGGTCGCGGTTCCCGGTTCGTCCGCGGTCGCCACCGATCGGGAGGAGCGGGCCGGCGGCCCGGATGAGTCCTATGTGGTCACCTCGCCGCGCCACGGGAGCTTCCCGCTGGTGGCGCGGGGCCGGGCCGCACCCATCGTGGTCAGCGGTGACGACCACCCGGGGGTCGTCCGGGTCGCGGGCGACCTCGGCGCCGACGTCGAGCGGGTCACCGGGATCCGGCCCACGGTCGGGACCGCGGTGGGCAAGAGCGAGCCCGTTCTCGTCGGCACCATCGGGTCCAGCCCGCTGATCGACCGGCTCGTCCGCGACGGAAAGCTCGACGTCACGGGTATCGCCGGCAAGTGGGAGACCTCGTTGCAGCAGGTGGTCGACAACCCGATGCCGGGCGTGCGGCGGGCGTTCGTCATCGCCGGGAGCGACCAGCGCGGGACGATCTTCGGGGTCTACGACGTGTCCCGCAAGATCGGTGTCTCGCCGTGGTACTGGTGGGACGACGTGCCCGCCAAGCGATCGACCGAGCTGCACGTGCTGCCGGGCCGGCACACCCAGGGCACCCCAGCCGTCAAGTACCGCGGGTTCTTCATCAACGACGAGAACCCCGCGCTCGGCACCTGGGCGCCCACCCAGTTCGGCGAGGGCCTGGCGCCCGGGCACCCCGGCGGGTTCAACAGCAAGTTCTTCGCCCGCGTGTTCGAGACCATGTTGCGGCTCAAGGCGAACTACCTCTGGCCGGCCGTGTGGGGCCGCGCCTTCGCCAAGGACGACCCAGCCAACCACGCGACCGCCAAGCAGTACGGCGTGATCATGGGGACCTCGCACGAGGCGCCCATGATGCGTGGCATCGAGGAGTGGAACCGCCATGCGGTGCCCGCCGTCCGCGACCCGGCCGGCAACATCATCACGCCGGGCCACGATCCCTACGGCGGCACGGGGGAGTGGAGCTTCCGCCGCAACGCCGACGCCATCAAGGCCTACTGGACCGACGGCGTTCGCCGGATGGCGGAGCAGGACTTCGAGGGCGTGGTCACGCTCGGCATGCGCGGCAACGGCGACGTCGGCCTCCCGGACGGCGACGGCATCGAGCTGATGCAGGAGATCCTGAACAGCGAGCGGCAGATCCTGGCCGAAACGGTCGGCACGGACGTCCCACAGGTGTGGACGCTCTACAAGGAAGTCCAACGATATTGGGACAAGGGCCTGCGCGCGCCGGACGACGTGACCGTCGTGTTCACGGACGACAACTGGGGCAACATGCGCAAGCTGCCCGATCCGTACCTGCCGCCGCGCTCCGGTGGATACGGCATGTACTACCACTTCGACTATGTGGGCGGCGGCCGCAACTACAAGTGGGCCGACACCATCAACCTGGCGAACACCTGGGAGCAGCTGAACACCAGTTACCAGCACGGCGTCGACCGGCTGTGGGTGGTGAACGTCGGCGACCTGAAGAACGAGGAACTGCCGACGCAGTTCTTCCTCGACTACGCGTGGAACCCCGACGCCTGGCCGCTGGAACGCCTGCCCGAGTGGGAAAGGCGTTATGCGGCCGAGAACTTCGGGCACCGCGACGCGAAGACGATCGCCGAGATCCTGCACGTCTACGGCGTGCTCCAGGCGCGCCGCAAGCCCGAACTGCTCAACCGGCGGATCACCAGCGGGCCGGGCACCCAGGTCACCTACGACGACCAGAACACCCCGTACTTCCTCGAGCATTACCGGGAACTCGACCGGGTGACGCAGGACTGGCAACGCCTGGCGGCCAAGGCGGAACGCGTGCGGCGCGGGTTGCCGGAGTCCTATCAGGACGCCTACTTCCAACTGGTCGGATACGCGGTGTCGGCCACCGCCAACCTGTATGCGTTGCGGCACGCGGAGTTCACGAACCTCCGCTACGCCGCGCAGGGCCGCGCGGCCACGAACGACTACGCCGACCTCACCGAGGCTCGGTTCGCCGAGGACCAGGCGCTGTCGCACTACTACAACACGGATCTGGCCGACGGGAAGTGGCGGAACTTCCAGTCCCAGCCCAAGATCGGCTACGGCGACATCGAACGGTACGGCCCGAACGCGCCCTGGCAGCAGCCGGAACTGAACAACGTGGCGCTGCCGGACGAGGTCTTCCCCGCCGTGCAACGGATCGAGGTGCCGCCGGGCGCCGACATGGGCGTGGCGGTCGACGGGTCGGACCAGTGGTGGCCGGCCGGGGCGGGGTCCGCCGTGCTGCCGACGTTCAGCCGGTACCAGAGCCGGCCCGGCCAGTACCTCGAGGTGTTCAACCGGGGGACCACGCCGTTCGCCTACCGGATCCAGCCGGCCGTGCCGTGGGTGACGGTCTCGTCGAGCCGGGGGACGGTGACCAAGGAGGTACGCGCGTTCGTGCACGTCGACTGGTCGCGGGCGCCGAAGGGCGTCACGCGGGTGCCGATCACCGTGTCCGGTCCACAGGGGAGCGTGGAGGTGACGGCCGTGGTCGACAACCGCGCGCAGCACCCACGGCGCGGCTACGTGGAGGCCGGCGGCTACGTGTCGATCCCGGCCGAGCAGCCGAGCCGGGTGGTCGGCGACTGGCTGCGCATCCCGGACATCGGCCGCGACGGCGACGGCATGCAGCCGACCCCGGTGACCGCGCCTCGGGTGGTTCCCGGCGGTGACAGCCCGCGGCTGGAGTACACGGTGAACCTGACGACCACCGGGCCGGTCACCGTGTGGGTGTACCTGTCGCCGAGGAACAACGTGCATCCCACGGACGGGTTGTCCTACGCGGTGTCGCTCGACGGTGCGCCGCCGCAGCGGGTGAACGTGACCACGGCGACCGGCGCCGACGACACGAGCATGAACAGGCAGTGGGAGCGGAACACGTCGGACAACGTGAACCGGACGGCCACGACGCACGTGGTGGCGGCGGGCGAGCACGTGCTGAATGTGTGGCAGGTCGACCCGACGGTGGTGGTGCAGAAGATCGTCATCGACGCCGGTGGTCTGGAGCCGAGCTATCTCGGTCCGCCGCCGAGTCACCACGCCGGGCGGTAAGGGTGTGCGGCGGCCGGTAGACCGGGGCCGGCCGTCGTGCACCGGCACCGACCTCCGCGCGGGCGAATGCTAGGTTCGCCCGACGGGTCCACGTCGCGTGGGAGGTATCGGGTTCGTGCTGTCCAGGCCGGTGTTCTGCTTTCGCGTGCTGTCCATGGCGGAGGGCTGCTCGTTCGTGGCCTGCTGATCTTCGGCACGCTCCTGAGCCGGATCTCCAGCATCGACCTGGTCATGCCGCTCGGCATCCTGCACGGCGCGCTCTTCGTGGCGCTCGTGGTCGCCACGCTGGTCGTGCGGCGGACGCTGGACTGGAGTGTGGTCACCACCCTCCTCGCGCTGCTCGCCGCCGTGCTGCCGCTCGGTCCTAATCAGTTCCACTACGCGAAGCGCGAGCAGCTACGCGCCGCCGAACGCGCCATGGCCACCGCCTGACCGGTCCCGCCTGGCCGGGTAGGCGGAGCGCGAGGTTGGAATACTGGCGACGTGCGTCCACTCGGTCTGCGGTTCGTCGGCCACTCCACCGTGCGGTTGGAGCTGGCCGGGCGGGTGGTGCTCACCGATCCCGTACTCACCGACCGGGGTCTCGGCGCTGACCAGGGTGACGCCGGCCGACCGGGCCGATGTCGACCTCGTTCTGCTGTCCCACCTGCACGGCGACCACGTGCACCTGCCGTCGCTGCGGATGTTGGGTGACGTCCGGGTGATCGCGCCGCGAGGTGCCGGCGCGTGGCTGCGGTCCAAGGGGATCCGGCGGGTCGACGAGCTGGCGCCCGGTGAGGAGCTGACCGACGGGAGTCCGCGGATCACCGGGGTCCACGCCGCGCATTCCGGGCACCGCTGGGGTCCCCGCTCGACCCGCGGCCCGCAGGCGGCGGCCATGGGGCACCTGGTCGAGGGCGCCGGCATCCGGGTCTACGCGGCCGGCGACACCGACCTGTTCCCGGAGATGGCCGAGCTGGCCGGCGTCGACGTCGCGCTGCTGCCCGTCTGGGGCTGGGGGCCGACGCTCGGTCCCGGCCACCTGACGCCCGCCCGCGCGGCGGCGGCCGTTGAACTGTTGAGGCCGCGCGTAGCCGTGCCGGTGCACTGGGGGACGCTCACCCTCGCCGGCCTGGCCCGCGCGCCCGGCCGGCTGGGTGCGCGGATGCGGCGGCTACTGGTGGAGCCGCCCCACGAGTTCGCGGCCGCGGTCGCCGCCGCGGGCTCACCGACCCGCGTGGTCGTCGCCCCGCCAGGGTCGGACGTGCCGCTGGTGAACAGCGGATGAACCTGTTCTCCGTGGACTGGACGGACCCGTCGACCATCGGCTACCCGGTGGTGTTCGGCGGCGTGCTGCTCGGTTCGATCATTCCGGTGATCCCGACGGGTGCCGTGGTGGGCGCGGGCGCGGCGATCGCCGTCAGCACCGACCGGCTGGATCTGGTGCTGGTGGTGCTGGTCTCGACGCTGGGCGCGCTGATCGGCGACCTGGTGACGTTCGCCGCCGCCCGTGGCGGTCGCTCGGCCATGGCAAGCTGGTTCGCCAGGCGCCAGTCGCAGGAGAAACTCGACGCTGCGCAGGCGAGGTTCACCCGGCAGGGCTGGCTGCTGGTGGTGATCGGCCGGATGGTGCCGGCCGGCCGCATCCCCGTGCTGCTGGCGGCGGGCGCGCTGGACTATCCGTGGCGCAGGCTCATCCCCGCGGCCACGGGGGCGTGCCTGCTGTGGGCGGTGGCCTACGCGGCGCTGGGTGTGGTGAGTGGCGGCCTGTTCGACCACCCGATCACCGCCACGATCATCGCGACCGTGCTGGTCCTGGTGGTGACCGTGCTCGCGACCTTCGTCTCCCGCCGCCGGGAGCAACGCCGCAAGCGGCGGGCCGCCACCCCCGCGGAGGACGCCCGGTGACCCGGCCGCGCAGGAGGTCTTGGGTGGTCGCGTGCCGGAACCGCGAACATGCGTGCGGGAACCGCGATCATGCGTGCGGGAACCGCGATCTTCGCTGTGCGGGAATCGCGATCTCGCGTGTGGGAACCGCGATCTCGCGTGTGGGGGCAGCCGGTGACGCGGGCGCACGGGGGTGGGCGGCGGCGGGTGTTGCGTGGTGGGCGCGTTCTTGCCCGGCTGGTGCTCGTGTGGTTGCTCGTGGCCGTGGCGCTCGGGTACTCGACCAACTGCTCGCCGACTTCGCCATGCCCTACTGGTGGCAGCCCGGGTGGCTGACCCAGCTCGGGCATCCCGTGCCCGAGGAGCACCGAGCCCCTGGTCGGCTGTCTACTGGGGACGGTCGGCGAGGAAATCCAGTACCGCGCGGTTGAACGCGTCGGGTTGTTCCAGGTTGAGCATGTGCCCGGCGCCCGGCAGGGTACGCCGCATCGCTTGGGGGAACAGGTCGGCCGCCCGGTGGACGTCGGTGTTGTCCAAGCCGCCCGTCAGGACGAGCGTCGGGACGCGCAGCTCGTGGGTCCTGGTGCTGGCGTTCAGTTCGTCGGCCAGGGCCACGCCCGCGCGGCCGTGGCGGGTCACCGTCTCGGTCGTCAACTCGCTCGACCATGGCCGCGATCACCCGGGGACCGAGGCCATGGCCGATCCGCGCGGGGTCGCCGATGAAGTAGTCGAGTGTCGCCGTTTCGGAAGGGACCGGGACGATCGCCTCGAACTCCGTCAGGTACTCCGGATAGTCGGCCAGCTTGGAGCGCTGCACGACACCGACCGGCTCGTCGTCCAGCAGCGCCAGGAAGTCCTCGTTCGGTTCCTCGCCGCGGGCACTGGCGATGAAGTCACGTTCGACGGCTTCCGGCGACGTCTCGTGGTTTCACCAGCGCTTCACGTGCGGCTGCGCGAGCCAGCGGCCGAGCAGCGGGAAGTCGGTGGTGGTGACTCTGCGCCAGGTGATCACGGGTGTCTCCGGTGTCGTCGGTAGTAGCGCGCAGGTCGGGTGGCACCGGCGCCGCCGGGCGTGGGTGCGGACGAACACCATGGTGCAGTCGGCGCATTTGGCGAGCGTGCCGGTGGCGAGCAACTCGATCGCGTCGGTGGCCAGCCGGGCGAGCACGGCCGTGACGTCGGTGCCCGCGTGGACCGTCGGGTGCCGTCGGGTGCCCAGTCGGGTGCCAGCGCCGGTGGCGCGGCCGCGGCGAACAGGACGTGCACGTGATCCCGCAGCGCGGCACCGAACCCACCGCCCCAGCTTGCCAGGTACGGTCGAAGCGGACGGGGTCGGGCGGGACCTCGGGCGGTGGAACAGGTGTCGCACATGCTTGAACTTGGCTTGCTGCGTGCGCTGCACGCGGTATCGGTTGGTGGCTCCATCAACGCAGCGGCCGAGGCGCTGCACATCACGAGTTCGGCGGTCTCCCAACGACTCGCGAAGCTCGAGCGCGACGTCGGTCAGGTGATGCTCGAACGGCACGGTCGCGGCGTACGCCTCACCGACGCCGCCCGGCTGCTGGTGGACCACGCCGGCCAGATCCTGTCGCTGGTCGACGCGGCGGAGACCGCGCTGGAGGGCCATCGGGGCGCGGTGGTCGGCAAGATCTCCATCGCCGCGTTCCCGACGGCCGCCCGCGGTCTGCTGTCGCCCACCATGGCCACGCTGCGCACGGAGTTCCCGCAGCTGCACCCGGTGCTGCACGAGCAGGACCCGATCGTGTCGGTGCCGCTCGTGGTGCGGGGCGACGTAGATCTCGCGGTGGTGCAGGACTTGTTCACCGTGCCGCTGGAGCTGACCGGCGACCTCGAACGGGTCAGCCTCGCCGACGACGGGATGGACCTGGCGCTGCCCATGGCGCACCCGCTGGCCGACCGGGTGAGCGTGGACCTCGAGGAGGTCGCCCGCGAGTCCTGGGTGAGCTGGCCGCGCGGCACCGTCTGCGGCGACTGGCTGTGGCGAACGCTGCGCGGCTACGGCGTCGAACCCCGCATCGAGCACGCGGTCGCCGAGTACCCGACCCAGCTCGCCATGGTGGCCGCCGGGTTCGGCATCGCGCTGATCCCGCGGCTCGGCCGCGACCAGGTGCCGCCGGGCGTGCGGCTGGTCGGCATCACGCCGAGCCTCACCCGGCACGTGTACGCCGTGTGGCGCGCGGAGACCGCGCACCGGCCGGCGTTGCGCGCGACGGTCGACGCACTCGTGGCGACCGCCGCGCGCCTGCGGCTCACCGACCCGATTCAGCCGGTCAGTTCGGCGAACCGCTCGTCCGACAGCGAGAGCGAGGCGGCCGCCACGTTCTCCTCCAGGTGAGCGATCGAGCTGGTGCCCGGGATCGGCACGATCACCGGTGACCGGCGCAGCAACCACGCCAGCGCGACCTGGGCGGGTGTCGCGTCGAGCTGCTTGGCGATCCGGCCGAGCGGGCCGTCGGACGCCGCCAGGTCGCCGCTCGCGATCGGGACCCACGGGATGAACACGAGGTTCTCCCGCTCGCAGTAGTCGACCACGGCCTCGTGCCGGCGCTGGCTGAGATTGTACAGGTTCTGCACGCTGACCACGTCGATCTGCTTGCGGGCCTCCTCGAGGGTCTCGACCCCCACCTCGGACAGGCCGATGTGGCGGATCTTGCCCTCGTCCTGGAGTTGCCTGAGCGCACCGAACTGCTCGTCGGCCGGGACCTTCGGGTCGATCCGGTGCAGCTGGTAGAGGTCGATGCGGTCGAGCCGGAGCTTGCGCAGGCTCAGCTCGCACTGCTGGCGGATGTACTCGGGACGGCCGAGCGGGCGCCATTCGTTGCGGGACGGGCGACTCTGCCCGACCTTCGTGCCGATGACCAGGCCGTCGGCGTAGGGGAACAGGGCCTCGCCGAGCACCTCCTCGCTCGTGCCGGGGCCGTAGGAGTCGGCCGTGTCGATGAAGTTCACGCCGAGTTCCACCGCCCGCCGAGCCACGGCGATCGCGGCCGCGAGGTCTGCCGGCGGACCCCAGACCTGCGGTCCGGTGAGGTGCATCGCGCCGAAGCCGAGGCGGTTCAGCGACAGGTCGCCGCCGAGCACGATCGTTGACATTCGGTGAACCCCTTGGGTGATTGGTGTTGACGATCCTCTTCGCCATACTGCCCCCAAACCCGTTCCCCACAACTGAAACATTGTGGACACTACTGTTCAGCAACACTGGCCGGCCGCGCGGTAGTGGTAGCCGCTCACCTCACGGAAGCCGGCCCGCTCATACAGGTTCCGCGCCGGCAGGTTGTCCCGCTCCACCTGGAGGTAAATCCGCTCGCCGTGCGCGGTGGACCAGTCGGACAGCGTCGCCAGTACGGCGGCGGCCGCACCTCGTCCCCTCGCCTCGGGCAGGGTGGCCATGCCGAACACGCCCGTCCACTCCGTGTCGGCCACCGCCCGGCCCACCGCGACGATCCGGTCTCCGTCCACAACGGACGCGTACGCGCTCGGGTGCGATACCCGCGACAGCAGGTTCCACTCGGCCTCCGCGTCGCCGCCGTGCACCGAGTGCCACGCCTCGAACCACTCGCGGGTCGGGCGGTCCGTCAACGCCGCACCCCGAGCTGACCGCGCGGCGGGCGCGGTCATCAGCGACATCGTGCCGCCCCGCCGGTAGCCGCGGTCGGTGAGCAGCCGGTCCAGGTCGGGTGGGCACACTCCCTCGGTGATCTGGAAGCGGGCGTCCCCGGCGTAGAACCGCTCCGTCGAAGCCACCCGGCCCTCCAGATCGGGCGGCGAGCCGTGCGGCAGCACCGTGCCCACCCACCAGGAACAGCCGGGCGCCTGCCGCAGCCACCATCCGTCCACCCGCACCACCCGAGAAGCCGGCAGCGCACGGGCCGCCCTCTCCTGCAACTCCCGCACCATTCCCACATCAAACATCTGGCGGATACCGCGCGGCCACCTCACCGGGCTAGACGCACACCGTGGACAACACAACCGACCGGCGACGATTCCTCGCCGGGGTCGCGGGCGTGGTGGGGGCGGCGGCACTCGCCACCTTGCCGGCCGCCGCGCAGGCCGCACCCCGAAGTGACTACCCCTTCACGCTCGGCGTGGCCAGTGGAGACCCCACGGCCACCGGCGTCGTGCTGTGGACGCGGCTGGTCCCGAAGCTGTTCGAACCCGGCGGCGGCATGCCGGACCGACCGGTCACGGTCGACTGGCAGGTGGCGGCCGACGAGCGGTTCCGGCGGGTGGTCCGGGCCGGCACCGCGTGGGCGCTGCCCCGGCTCGGGCACTCGGTGCATGTGGAGGTCGACGGGCTCGCGCCGGACCGGGAGTGGTTCTACCGGTTCCGCCTCGGCCACGACACCTCACCCGTCGCGCGGACCCGCACGGCGCCGGTCGGGGGCGGGTCGCTCGCGTTCGCCGTCGCGTCGTGCCAGGCCTGGGACAACGGCTACTACCCGTCCTACCGGCACCTGGCCCGCGAGGACCTCGATCTGGTGCTGCACCTCGGCGACTACGTCTATGAACGGGGAGTGCCGGCCGACGGCGGCTACCGGAAGACCCCGACACCGGACGTGCTGCGCCCGGCGCCGCGCGACCTCACCCGCTGGCGCATGCAGTACGAGCTCTACAAGAGCGACCCCGACCTGCAGGCCGCGCATGCCCGCTTCCCCTGGCTGGTCAGCTGGGACGATCATGAGGTCCAGAACGACTACGCGAACACCCGGTCGCAGTACGAGGGGGACATCGGCGCGCTGCGGGCCGCCGCGTACCAGGCCTGGTACGAGCACCAGCCGGTCCGCGCGCCCGCCGCCCCCGGACCGCACGGACCGCGCATCTACCGCCGGCTGCGCTGGGGAGACCTGGCCCAGCTCGACGTCCTCGACGGCCGGCAGTACCGCTCGGTGCCCCCGTGCGGCTGGGGCGAGGCCGACGCCTGCGCCGACGCGTACGACCCGTCGGTCACCATGCTCGGTGCCGCGCAGGAGAAGTGGCTCTACCAGGGTCTTTCCACCTCGCGGGCCCGCTGGAACCTGCTGGGCAACAACGTCATGCTCGGCCGCCTCGACCACGACGGCGCGGCCGGCGAACGGCTCTGGCACGACGCCTGGGACGGCTTCCCGGCCGCCAGGAAGCGCCTCACCGACACCTGGGTCCGCCACGACGTCCGCAACCCCGTGGCGCTCACGGGCGACTGGCACTCGACGTTCGTGAACGACATCCACAGCGACTTCGACGACCCGTCGTCCCCGGTGGTCGGGTCCGAGCTGGTCGGTACGTCCATCTCCAGCAACGGCGACGACGAGGTGTACGGGCCCTACTACAGGCCGATGATCAAGTTCAACCCGCACATCAAGTTCTTCGACGGCGACCGGCGCGGGTACCTGCGGTGCCGGGTGGACCGCCACGCGCTGCGCGCCGACCTACGGATCGTCAGCACGGTGAGCCGGCCGGACGCGCCGGAGTCGACCTACGCGTCGTTCGTCGTCGAGGACGGCCGGCCGGGCCCCCAACTGGGCTGATTCATGGTTGTGCGAGCCCGATGTGGCCTGGTACGACTCACCGCCAGGAGGAAGATCAGGGAGCCGAGGTGAGTCACGGTGAGCATTGAGACAACGAGACATGCGATCCCCAGACCGACGGAACACGAGTGGCCGGGGCTCGCCAGCCCACCGCGCTCGCCGCTACGGGCGGCCGTGGCGAAACGACTGCTGCGGCGGGCCACCCGCCGGCTGCCGATCGCCGTCGAGTACCCGGACGGCAGCCGCGTCGGCTCAGGTGGGGACGTTCCGGTGCTGCGCCTGCACGAGCCGACGAACCTCTACCACCGGCTCGGCGTGGACGGCACCATCGGCTTCGGCGAGGCCTACCTGGTGGGGGACTGGTCGACCGACTCGCTGGTCGACCTGCTGATCCCGCTGGCGGCCAATGTGGACAGTCTGATTCCCAAGCCACTGCGGGCTTTCCGGCGATTCGCCGCGCCGCGCAAGCCCGACCGGGAGAACAACACGGTCGCCGGCGCACGGCAGAACATCGAGCGCCACTACGACCTGTCCAACGAGATGTTCGCCGTGTTCCTGGACGACACGATGACCTACTCGAGCGCCTTCTTCGAGTCGGACACCGAGGACCTCGGCGCGGCGCAGGTCCGCAAGATCGACGCGATCCTCGACTACGCGGGCGTCGGTGCCGGCACCCGGCTGCTGGAGATCGGTACCGGGTGGGGTGCCCTGTCGGTCCGGGCCGCGCGGCGCGGTGCGCGGGTGACGTCGCTGACCATCTCGCCGCGGCAGAAGGAACTGGCCGAGCAGCGGGCGCGCGAGGCGGGCGTGGCCGACCGGGTCGAGGTCGTGCTGCGGGACTACCGGCACGAGACCGGCAGTTACGACGCGGTGGCCAGCGTGGAGATGATCGAGGCGGTCGGCCACCAGCACTGGCGCGACTACTTCGCCATGGTGGACCGGGTGCTCGAGCCGGGCGGGCGGTTCGCGCTGCAGGCCATCACCATGCCGCACAAGCAGATGCTGGCCACCACCGGCTCGCAGGGCTGGCCGCACAAGTACATTTTCCCCGGCGGCGAACTGCTGTCGATTCCCGCGATCGAGGAACAGGCGGCGCGTACCCGGCTGCGCATCACCGAACGGCGCGAGCTCGGTGCGTCCTACGCGCGCACGTTGCAGCTGTGGCGGGAGCGGTTCCTCAGCCGGTGGTCGGAGGTTGTCGCGCTCGGGTTCGACGAGACCTTTCAGCGAATGTGGCAGTTCTACCTGGCCTATTTCGAGGCGGGTTTCCGGGCCGGTTATCTGAACGTCTGGCAGTTCCGGATGGACAAATCATGATCCAGTTCCCGGGTAACCCGAACCAGCGGGCGGTTCAGCCGCTGTAGTGATTACCGGCGGTCCCGGCGTCGCACAGTGTTCACCTGCGGTGGCCGGTCGGCCCAGGCATTGGGCCACCCGGTCTACCCGTCGTGACGCGATGTCGCGAAATTATTTTGGCGGCCGGTGACGCTGTGAACTCGCCGCCGAGCCTTTTCCGGACCGTACCCTGGTGTTTCCGCCGATATCTGGTGACCATGAACGGCGCGCGGGAGAAAATGATCTCCCGGAATCGGGGAAGGGGATTCCATGAGGGGCAGGATCGGCGTGGTGGCCGCGATGGTGGCACTCGCGATGACGGGATCGGTGGCCGTAGCTGAACCAGACGGGGTGGTGGCCGCCCACGAGACGCTGAAGGCGGCGGTAGCGGCCGGTGACGTGGAGACGGCCCGATCGACGCTGGACACACTGTCGCCGCTGCTCACGGAGCTGTCGAGCGAGCGGTCCCTGGGATCGGCGAGCCGAGAACTGGCGGCGGAGGCCGGTCAGGAACTATCGGTGGCGGCGGCGGAACTGACGGCGCGAGACCTGCCCCCGGTGACGGAGATGCTGAGCATGCTCCTGCAGCGACTGCTCATCCTGCTGGCAGAGCTGGTGTACAACCTGCTCGGCGGCCCGCTGCCGCTCCCGGCGCCGCTGCCGTAGCCACCTACGTGGGCCGACTCGGCATGTCTGGATGACACCACCACTCAGACATGCCGAGTCGGCCACTCGCGGCGCAAGCTGTTGTTTCAGGCGGCGGCTGCCGGATGGTGTTGGCAATGCAGCCACAGGTACCTGCGCGGGGCCACCATGCACGACGGGACTGGTCATCGTGCGCGACCGAGTTGGTCATCATGCACGACCGGACTGGTCATCATGCGCGGCCGAGTCGGTCGGCCTACCGGAACGGCCGACTGGGCCTACCCGAGTGGCGGACTCGGCCCGCGTGAGTGGCACCACCACTAGGACATGCAGAGTGGCCACTCAGGCCGGTGGCTGTTGGAGTGGTCATCATGTGTGACCGGAGTGGTCATCTTGGGTGGCTGGGGTGGTTATCGTGCTGCGTTGGAGGGGTGGTGGTTGCCGCCCCTCCAACGAAAGCTCGGTCAGTCCGTGCGGCCCATGGCGCGGAGCAGGTGCTCCATCACCGGGTTGACCGGGTACATCCGGCCCTCCTCGAATACCGCCACATCGGCCTCCGGCAGGTCCGCGGCCGACGCCAGCTGCGCGCGGGTCCACCCCAGCTCCTGGCGGGTGATGGCCACCAGGCGGCCGCAGTCCTCTGCCTCGTTCCGTGCCCGCTCTGCCTCTGCGATCCGCACCGGGTCGGTCTGGTTGTGAGTCACCGGCCGACCGTAGCAGCGTCAGATCAGGCCTTCCTTCAGGGCGTACGCCACGGCGTGCGCCCGGTTGCGCAGCTGGAAGCGGTTGGTGATGTCGTGCAGGATGCTCTTCACCGTCCGCTCCGAGTAGCTCAGCCGGTCGGCTATCTCCTTCGTGGACAGGCCCGCCGCCACCAGCCGCAGGACGGTGCTCTCGCGGGTGGACACCCCGGTCAGCCGGAGCCCTCGCGGTTCGAGCACGTGCCGCTGCAGCCGGGACACCTGGTGGAGCAGCCGGCCGAGCAGGTCCGGCGGCAGCGCGCCCTCACCGGCGGCGGCCGCGGTCACCAGGCGCACCAGCACTTCCGGCGTGCTGTCGACGCGCCGGGCGACCGCGCACACCCCCACCTCCACGGCGGTCATGGTGTCCGATTCGCCCAGCTCACCGGCCACCAGCACCTGCCGGGTGAAGCCGCGACCCTGCAGTCTCCGCAGCAGCTGGGTGGTCCGGTCGTCGAGCCGGTCGGTGGCGACGAGCGCGACCGTGCGGCCGGCGTCGGCGTCCTCGTCGACCAGCCACACCTCGGGTCTGGTGCGCAGCACCTGCTGCATGCCGTTCTGCAGGATCGGGTCGGTGGCGCGGGCGAGAACCTGTGTGCGCGACATTGCTGTTCCCCGTTCAGCCGAGCCGGTCGGCGTAGACGATGACATTGTCGAGGTAGCTGCCGGCGGCAGGGTCGAACGCGCCCCCGCAGGTGATCAGTCGCAGGACGGGATCCGTTGTGCTGGGCCAGATCCGGGCGGTGGGGGGCGCGGTCTTGGCGGCCCGCTCGGTGTCGGTGACGGTGAACGTCCGCACGGTGTCGGCATAATGGACGGTCACCTGGTCGCCGGGGCGCAGGTCCCGCAGCCGGTTGAACACGTCCGGGCCCTGTTCGCGGGCGTCCACGTGGGCCACGAGCACGGCCGGGCCGGGCTCACCGGGCCGCGGGCCCGGCCGGTACCACGCCGCGTGCCCGAAGTCCGGGGTCTCCATGGCGCCGTCGGCACGCAGACCGACCGGTACGAGCGGAGCGTCGACGCCGATGGCCGGGATGGTCACGCGGACCGGGTCGCCGGGGTCGAGCGGTCGAGGTGCTGTGGTGGTGGGCGGTTCGGTCATCCCGGCGAGCCGGTCCAGCTGGCCGGCGATCGTGATGGTGGCGACGACCGCGAGCACCGCGGCCGCCACCAGCACCATCGCCCTGGCGAGTTTCATCGCCGCCGCTCGGAGCGTGCGACCCACAGGTACGCGCCACCGCCGGCCATGGCCAACAGGGCGAGCGCCGGCACGGCGATCAGCAGCCAGTTCACCGGGTCGGCCGGGCCGGCGCCGGTGTCGATCCTGCTCGGCGTCGGCACGCTCTCCGGCAGGGGCCGGGGCTGGTCGACCGGCCGCTCGGACGTCGGGGTCGGGTCGGTGGTCGGCTCGTCTGTCGGCTCGTCGGTGGGCTCCTCGGGCTCGGTCGGCTCACACGACTGCGGGTCCTCCTCGCAGGGGTCGACCGGCGGCGGGCAGGAGTCGGTCTGCCAGCAGGGCTCCTCCGTCACGATGTCGGTGGCCGGCAGGTCGACCTGCGGGGTGGGCTCCGGCGGCAGCGGCGGCTCCGGGTCGGCCGTGGGGATGGCGATGTCGGTCGGCCCGACCGGCCCGACCGGGTCGGCGCCGGCGTGCGGGGCGCCGAACAGCAAGGCACCGAACAGGATCATGGCGCCGAGGGCGAGCGAGCGGTGGTTCTTCATCGTGTCCTCCTGGGTGACGGTGTGTCGCCCGGTAGGAGTCACGACCCCTGGGAAGCCTTACAACTTTTCCGAAGAACTTTTTCTGGACCCGGACCATGATCAACGGCGGGCCACGGCCCCCCGTTTTCCAGCGTAGCCGCGGGCACCGACAAAAACGGAATGACTGCGGTTCAGCGGCCCGCCAATGATCAACGGGCGGCCAGGACCCCCCGGTTTTCAGCGTACGCAAGCCGTCACTATTCGGGAGTCCCTGAGTTGATCAGGGGAGCGCGAGATCGCGGTTCCCGACGGTGAGATCGCGGCTGATGGGGTCCTGGAGTGGTCAGTAGCTCCACCCTGTGCGCACACAACAGCCGAGAAACGACGACCTCACCCACCACAACCACGAACTCGCGTGCCGCAACCGCGATCTCGCGTGCGGGAACCGCGATCTCGCGTGCGGGAACCGCGATCTCGCGTGCGGGAACCGCGATCTCGCGTGCGGGAACCGCGATCTCGCGTGCGGGAACCGCGATCTCGCGTGCGGGAACCGCGAATCTCGCAGGCTGAGAACGGCGTGGACAACCCCAACCCGGCGCCTGCCCGGCATCCAACAGGTCAAAGCCATGCCCCCAAATCGGACCTCGCGTAGTCACCAGCACCGACAGTTCCGGCGGTTCAGCCGATGACCGGGCAGCGGATGACCGCGATCTTGCTGCCCACTTCCGCCGTGTTCCCGGCCGCGTCGGCCGCGGTGATCGTCCACTCGACACTTCCCGGCCCGGTGAACGTGCCGAGCGAGCCGTAGTACCGGCCGCGCCGCAACGTCATGGGACTTTCGCCCGGACCGTCCGGGCCGGTCCAGCTCAGCGTCACCGACGCCACCCCCACGTCGTCCGTGACGGCTGCCGACACCGACGCTCGATCGGGGGAGCAGCCCGCCGGGTGGATCTCGCCCGGTGACGCCGTTTCGTCGCTGATCACCGGCGGCGTCGGATCGGTCGGTGGCTCCGGCGTGGTCGTGGTGGTCGTGGTCGTCGTCGGTGGGTCCGGCTCGTCGGGAACGGTCGTGGTCGTGGTGACGCCCGCGGTGGCCGAGCCGGTGCGCGGCCCGGGCAGGGTGGTCGTCGTCCGCGACGACGTGGTGCCCAGCGGGGTGTCCAGGGCGAGCGGGGTGCCGGGCGTCGAGTCGGTGTCCGCCAAGTACAGGACCGCGCCGGTGCCGCCGAGCAACGCCAGCAGCGCGGCGGCCGCCACGGGCACGCGCCACCGGTTTCGCCGGCCAGACGACACCAGAGGCGACTCGTGCGCCACCAGCGCCACCTCGTTCATCACCTGGTCCTTCAGATACAGCGGCGCCGGCAGCAGCGGCACGGCCGCCAGCAGCGCGATCGGGCTGACCATCACCCTGCGCCGGTCCGAGCACACCGCACAGGCATCCACATGCCTGGCCACTCGCTTGCGCATGAGCGGCGAATAGCGACCGTCCCAGTCGGACAGCAGCGCGTCGAGTTCGGTGCAGTCCCGGCGGCCCTGCCTGGCGACGAGCAGCGCGCCCAGCGACCGCTCCACCTGGTCGCGCAGGCGGGTGAGCAACACGTAGGCGTGGTTGGCCGTGACTCCCATGGCCTCGCCCAGCTCGGCACCGTCAAGTCCTTGGCGCACATGGAGATCGAGCAGCGCTCTGTCGCGTTCGGACAGTCCGGCCGCCGCACTCCACACGAGCTCGCGCAGCATCGTCTGTTCGGCCGCCCGGTCCGGTCCGGGGTCGGTGTCCGCCATGTCCTCCGCCTCGTCGAGCACCACCCGTTTCCGGGCGCGGACCCGGCGCAGCGCCACGCTGCGCGCGACGGCGTACAGCCAGGGCCGGAGCCGATCCGGGTCGTTCAGCTGCGTCAGCCGTTTCGCGACGAGGACGAACGTGTCCTGCACGGCGTCCGCGGCTTCGTCGCGGTCGCGCAGGACCGACCAGCAGAAGTCGTGCAACCGGTCGGCGTAGCGGTCGTACATGGCCGCGAACGCGTCCCGGTCGCCGCCGAGCACGCCGGCGACCAGTTGCGCGTCGGTCTGCTCGCTCACCTGCTGGTCCTTCGCCTTGTCGTGGGCTTGCACTACTGGGAGCCCCCGAGGCGGGAGAACCTTACGACTTTGTCGCTCCTTTCTGGATCGGCATTACGGGCAACAACCGCTGGCCCGGTCCGGGCCAGCGGTTGTCGATCAACCGACAGCGGCCTCGAACATGCCGGCCTCGTAGGATCCGCCCTTCTGGTGCGCGATCACGGCCATCCGGTTGGCCGCGTTGATCACCGCGACGTGGCCGATCAGCGCGACGATCTGGTCGTCGTCGTAGTGCTTGCGCACCAGGGCCCAGGTCTCGTCGGACACGCCCTCGTAGGCGTCGGCCAGCCGGGTGCCCTCCTCGGCGAACGCCAGCGCCGCCTGCTCGGCCTCGGTGAACACGGCGGACTCGCGCCAGCCGGCCACCTGGTGCAGCCGGACCTGGGTCTCGCCGGCGGCCGCGGCTTCCTTCGTGTGCATGTCGATGCAGAAACCGCAGCCGTTGATCTGGCTGGCGCGCAACGACACCAGCTCCTGGGTGCTCCTCGGCAGCGTCGACTGGACGATCACCATGGCGGCGTTGGCGAACCGCTTGGCGAACTTGGCGCCGAGCTCGTTGGTGGTGATATCGATACGGGGTTCCATGACTTCGTCCTCACTCGTGGTGTCGCGTTGACGACCATGAGATGCCGGCTGCCCGATCCCTGTGACAGCGCGATGACGTGACGCACGCCACCGGTCTCGAGGTGTCACAGAACGGCCGGACGTGGAGTCTGGTGGGCGTGAGCATGAACCCGGACCTCGCCACCGAGGCATTCGTCACCCACCGCAACCTGTTGTTCACGATCGCCTACGAGATGCTCGGGTCGGCCGCCGACGCCGAGGACGTCCTGCAGGAGACCTGGCTGCGGTGGGCGGGCGTCGACCTCGGCACCGTGGAGAACCAGCGCGCGTACCTGGTCCGGATCACCACCCGCCAGGCGCTCACCCGGCTGCGCACGCTCGGCCGCCGCAAGGAGTCCTACGTCGGTTCCTGGCTGCCCGAGCCGCTGCTGACCGCGCCCGACGTGGCTGAGGACGTCGAGCTGGCGGACAGCGTGTCGATGGCCATGCTGCTGGTGCTCGAGACGCTCACGCCGACCGAACGGGCGGTGTTCGTGCTGCGCGAGGTGTTCGACGTCGACTACGACGAGATCGCCGAAGCCGTCGACAAAACGCCGGCCGCCGTCCGCCAGATCGCCCACCGGGCGCGGGGACACGTGGCCGCGCGCCGACCGCGGGGGAGCGTGTCCGCGGCCGAGAGTCGCGAGGCGCTCGAAGCGTTCCAACGAGCGGTCGAGACGGGCGATCTGCAGAGCCTTCTCGACCGGCTCGCGCCGGACGTCGTCTTCCTGGGTGACGGTGGCGGCCTGAAGCAGGCGGTGCCGCGGCCCGTCGTGGGAGCCGACCGGGTGGCGCGTGTCCTGGCCGCCGGGCTGGGCAAGATCGCCGCGATGATGTCGCTGCAACCGGTGCAGGTCAACGGTTTCCCGGCGCTGGTTCTCCGGCTCGACGGCGAGGTCGACACCGTTCTGGCGGTGCGCATCGACGACGGCCTCGTGACCGGGCTCTACGCGGTGCGCAATCCCGAGAAGCTGTCGCACATGGAGCGGGAGACCACGCTGCGCCGGTGAGAGCGGAATAACAGCGGCGCGATCATGCGTTGAGCACGTACGCTGTTATGGGAGCGCGTACAACTACGCGCCCCTGGGCGGAATCAGTGCCCGAAGTGGCACTAAACCACGACACATCGTTCGTAAGGGTCATCCCTGCGCGGGTGCCTCATGCGGACGACCTCGCCGTGAATGGAGGCGGCAGTAATGACGAACATGAGTGACGACTGGCGAGACCTGGCCGCCTGCCGGGACGAGGACCCCGAGCTGTTCTTCCCGGTCTCCGAGCTGGGCCCGGGCGCTCGTCAGGTGGCGGAGGCGAAGGCCGTGTGCGCCCGATGTCCAGTGAGCGCACAGTGTCTGCGCTACGCGGTGGACGCCGGGCTGGGCCACGGCATCTTCGGCGGCATGACCGAGCAGGAGCGGCGGCAGCTCGTCCGCCGGTCACAGCGGCAGCCGAGCGCCGCCTGAGCTGATCAGGCGGCCGTGCGGCGCCGGTTCGTGCGGCGGGCGTCGTTGCGTCCGGTCTGGTTGCGGCGGGGCCGGTTGACCTCGCGGGTGGGCTCGATGAACTCCGGCTCGTCGAAGTCGGAGTCGTTGCTGTCGTCGGTGCCCACCGGCAGGTCGGGCTCGAGGAAGAGCGAGCCGTAGGCGGTCTCGTTGCGGACCGAGGCGGTCTGCGTGGTCACGGTCTGCGGATGGCTGAACACCACGGTGCTCGGTGTGCTTGTAATGGTTTGGTACGTCCTTTCAAGACAGGGGTTCGGTGACCACCGGCGTTCGAGCCTCCCCGCTCGATACCGTGAACCGGTTCGCGATGGCCAGCGCGTGCGTGGCGTCGCGGACGTCCGGCGTCCCCGTTGCGCTTACCGTACACCCACGGCGCTACCAGCGGTTACGTTTTCGCTTGTGGTGTAGTCTCGGGTGTGTCGACGGCACCTCGTATGCCGGCATTCAAGCCGGTTTCGTCCTCGACCCGCCCGTTCCCGGAGGGTCATGACGATCACCCGTCAGCCGAGTACCGAATTCGCCGAGTCCCGCGCCCGCGCGCAGCGTGAGCAGACCGACCAGCGCACCCGTGCCGTGCGCACGGTCGCTGGTCAGGCACGCAGCCAGGAGGAGTTCACCGGCCTGCTGTCGATGCTGGGACTGGACGACGGACCGGTGGGATCGCCCGCGCTCGCCCGCATGCTGGCCGGGTACGTCGGCCGGGTGGCCGCCGCCGTAAAGGTGCCGACCGACGCCGTGGGCTACGAGGTCAGTGACACGGCCACCGCCTACGTCGGGTTGACCCAGCGGCTGGCCGAGCAGCCCAACCGCGACCTCATGCTCGTGTGGGACGAGCGGATCGGCTGGTCGGTCGGAGTGGAGACCGTCCCTGGCGAGGCGCCGTACGTGATCGGCCAGCTCGCCGGGAACACGGTGCCCGCGCCCACCGTGGTCGCCGCCTTCGTGGCCGACGTCGTGGCCGGCCGCCACATCAACCGGTTCCAGCAGGTGCCGGAGCCGACCGACCGGGTGACTCTCGCCAGGCGGATGGCGGCGAACTGACGGTTCTCACCCGCGAGGAACCCGGGCATTCGGGACACGATTGAATGACCCCGAACCGGCGTCCGCACCGAGGACGCCCGAACACCGGGGAGAGCACGTGGCCGACGCTACGCGGGACATCGAACGCATCTACTCCACGACCGACGTGGTGGCGAAGCTGCGCCGCCTCGCGGACGCTCTGGAGTCCGAGACCTCCTTCCGCATCCAGATCGCCGGCGAGCGGTTCCGGGTGCCGAAGAACGCTCAGTTCTCCATCGAGCACGAGCGCGGCGACGGCGAGGAGGAGGTCGAGTTCCAGCTCAAGTGGAAGCTCGACGACTCCGACGACGAGGACGACGACGACAAGGTCGTCTGAGTCTCACCAGACGTCAGTGAGGGTCAACCGCAGCGCCTGCCGGGTCACGTCCTGGCCGGCCCTGCGGTTGACCGACTCGTTCGAGTCGACCGCGTGGGCGAAGGCCTCCCGGACCACCACCCGCACGGCGGGCAGCTCACCCAGGTGCTCCAGCAGTTCGAGACGGACCCCGTCCGCCACGTTGGCCACGCAGAAGTCGACCATCTCCTGGTCGCCGCCGGTCACCGCGTTGACCACCTCGAAGGCGGCGGCGGGCTCGAAGTCCACGAGGATCACGGCCATGCCGCCACAGCCGGTCTGATTGCCCACCTTCGCTCGGAGATCGCGGATAGGCAGCGCGTGCACGAAGGTCACGCCCCCACGTTAGCCAGAGGGCGCGCAACTAGGGCTGGTGGCGCCCGTCGCGCCGAGGCGGCCCCTGGCGGCACCGCGCCGGCATCGAAGTACGGTCCAGTACGCCGACGCCGACGCGGCACCGCCAGGAACCACCTCGATCACGACGGGCATCCACCGCCCTAGTTGCGCGCCCTCTAGGGTTGTGCCCGTGGAACATCGGGTGCTTGGCCGTACCGGCCGTGACGTGGGCGTTGTCGGGCTCGGCTGCTGGCAGCTCGGCGCGGACTGGGGGCAGGTGGACGACGCCGACGCGCTCGCCGTTCTGCACGCGGCGGTCGATGCCGGCGTCACCTTTCTCGACACGGCCGACGTCTACGGCGACGGGCGCAGCGAGCGCCTGATCGCCCGGTTCCTGGCCGAGCGCCCGGACGCCGGGGTAACCGTGGCGACCAAGTGCGGCCGCCGCGCTGACCCGCACACGCCCGAGTCGTTCACCCCGGAGAACCTCCGCGCCTGGACCGACCGCAGCCGCGCGAACCTCGGCATGGAGCGGCTCGACCTGGTCCAGCTGCACTGCCCACCCACGCCGGTCTTCTCCAGCGACGAGGTGTTCGACGCGCTGGACGAGCTGGTGGCCGAAGGCAACCTCGCCGCGTACGGCGTCTCGGTCGAGACCTGCGACGAGGCACTCACGGCCATCGCCAGGCCGAACGTGGCCAGCGTGCAGATCATCCTCAACGCCTTCCGGCGCAAGCCCCTGGAGGCGGTGCTCCCGGTGGCCGCCGAGGCGGGCGTCGGCATCATCGCCAGGGTGCCGCTCGCCAGCGGCCTGCTGTCCGGCAAGTACGACGAGCACACGACGTTCGCGGCCGACGACCACCGCACCTACAACCGGCACGGCGAGGCGTTCGACGTGGGCGAGACGTTCTCCGGCGTCCCCTTCGAGGTCGGGGTGGCCGCCGCGAAGGAGCTGGCGTCGCTCGGCACGAACACGGCGGCGCTGGCACT
Organism: uncultured Actinomycetota bacterium; assembly: GCA_963826035.1. Classification (GTDB taxonomy): domain Bacteria; phylum Actinomycetota; class Actinomycetes; order Mycobacteriales; family Pseudonocardiaceae; genus Actinophytocola. Next base: position 441,153 of record CAWGVZ010000001.1, read on the forward strand.
GCGCTGGGTGATCGACCAGCCGGGGGTCAGCGTGGTCATCCCCGGCGCCCGCAACGCCGGCCAGGCGCGGGCCAACTCGGCGGCCGCCGACCTGCCGCCGCTGTCCTCGGACGTCCTGGCCGCCGTGGCCGGCATCTACGCGGACCGGATCCGCCCCCACGTACACGACCGCTGGTAGCCACCCGCTCCCACCCATGATGACCGTTCCCGGCGGTCATGATGACCATTCCCGCAGGTCATGATGACCGTTCGGGTCTCGTCATGCCCTCAACCGTTGACTTACCGGCAACCTGTCTGCAACCTTTGACTTCTGGCGCGCAAAAAGTTGTCAGGCTCAACTCAAAATCTCTGGCACTGATTGCAAGACCAGGGCAGAAGCTCCGGCAAGCCAACCCTGCGTTTCAACGGAACAGAGGGCGTCATGAAACGGAAGCAGCCCAGGTTGCGGCTGGTCAGCGGCATAGTGACCATCGGCCTGATAGCCGTGGGAATGGTCCCGGCGTCCGCCGCCGGTAGACCCGGATCAGCGCCGGAGCCCGCTCCGGCGGCCGTCGGTGTGGCACTCGACCGGACGGTGTCGGCCAGCAGCGCGCTGCCCGGCTACCCGGTGGGCAACAGCGTCGACGGCAACCAGTCCTCGTACTGGGAGAGCGACAACAACGCGTTCCCGCAGTGGTTGCAGGCCGACCTGGGCGCGGCGGTGGCCGTGAACCAGCTCGTGCTGAAGCTGCCCGCGTCCTGGGGTGCGCGCTCGCAGACCATCGCCGTGCAGGCCAGCACCACCGGCACCTCGTTCGCCGGCGTGGTCGGCGCCACCGGCTACACCTTCGCGCCGAGTGCCGGCAACACGGTCACCATCACGCTCCCCGCGACCACCACCCGCTACGTGCGGCTGAACTTCACGGCCAACACCGAGTGGCCGGCCGCGCAGGTGGCCGAGTTCGAGCTGTACGGCCCGTCGACCGGCGACACACAGCCGCCGAGCGCGCCGGCCAACCTCGCCTACACCCAACCGGCGACCGGACAGATCCGGTTGGCCTGGACCGCGTCGACCGACAACGTCGGCGTCGCGAGCTATGCCGTGTACCGCAACAACACCGTCGTCACCACGGTGCCCGGCCTCACCTTCACGGAGGCGCAGCCGGCGTCAGCCACGGTCGAGTACTTCGTGCGGGCCAGGGACGCGGCGGGCAATGAGTCGCCCGACAGCAACCGGGTGACCAGGAGCGGCCAGGCGAACGGCCCGAACCTGGCGGCCGGCAAGGCGATCGAGGCGTCGTCGACCGTCCACAACTTCGTGGCCACCAACGCGAACGACAGCAACGTCACCAGCTACTGGGAGTCGAACGGGCATCCGTCGACACTGACCGTGAAGCTCGGCGCCAACGCCGACGTGACCTCGGTGACCGTGAAGCTCAACCCCGACCCCATCTGGGGCCCGCGCACGCAGAGCATCCAGGTGCTCGGCCGCGAGCAGTCGGCCGGCGGCTTCACGTCGTTGTCGGCGCGAGCGGACTACGCCTTCAACCCAGCCGGCAACCAGAACTCCGTGACCATCCCGGTCACCGGGCGGGCGGCCGACGTGCGGCTCCAGATCTTCGGCAACACCGGCGCTCCCGGCGGTCAGGTGGCGGAGTTCGAGGTGTTCGGCACGGCCGCACCCAACCCGGACCTGGTGGTCTCCTCGACCACCTGGACGCCCGCCGCGCCGACCGAGACCAGCCAGATCTCGTTGTCCGCCACCGTCCAGAACACCGGCACGGCGGCCGCGGGCGCGACGTCGGTGAACTTCAGCCTCGGCGGCGCGGTCGTGGGCAACGTCCCCGTGGGCGCGCTGGCCGCCGGTGCGTCCACCACCGTCTCGCTGGCCGCCGGCACCCGTGGCCAGGGCAGCTACCCGGTGTCCACTGTGGTCGATCCGACGAACACGGTCGTCGAGCAGGATGACAACAACAACACGTTCACCGCGCCGACGCCGCTGGTGGTCGGGCAGTCACCCGGGCCGGACCTCCAGGTCCTGAGCGTCACGTCGAACCCGCCGAACCCGGCGGTCGGCACGCAGGTCACGTTCGCCGTGGCCGTCAACAATCGCGGCACCTCCTCGGCCGGCGCGTCGGTCACCCGGCTCGCCGTCGGCACCACCACGCTGAACACGAACACGGCGGCCATCGCCGCCGGGGCGACGGCCACCGTGGCGGTCACCGGCCGCTGGACCGCCACCAGCGGCGGCGCCACCATCACGGCCACGGCCGACGCCACGAACACGGTGGCGGAGACCAACGAGAACAACAACGGGTTCTCGCGGTCGATCGTGGTGGGGCGCGGGGCGGCCGTGCCGTACGTCGAGTACGAGGCGGAGGACGCGAGCTTCCAGGGCACGCTGCTGGAGAGCGACCCGCTGCGGACGTTCGGGCACACGAACTTCGCCACCGAGTCCTCCGGCCGGAAGTCCGTGCGGCTGAACAGCTCCGGGCAGTTCGTGGAGTTCACCTCGACCACCCAGTCGAACTCGATCGTCGTGCGCAACTCGATCCCCGACGCGGCGGGCGGCGGTGGCCAGGAAGCCACGATCAGCTTGTACATCAACGGAACCTTCAACCGGAAGCTGACCCTGACGTCGCGGCACAGTTGGCTCTACGGCAACACCGACGACCCGGAAGGCCTGACGAACACCCCGCAGGGTGACGCTCGACGCCTGTTCGACGAGTCGAACGCGCTGCTGCCGCAGTCCTACCCGCCGGGCACGAAGTTCAAGCTGCAGCGCGATTCCGGTGACAACGCGTCGTTCTACATCATTGACCTGATCGACCTCGAGCAGGTGGCGCCGCCGTCGAGCCAGCCGTCCGGCTGCACCTCGATCACCGAGTACGGCGCCGTGCCGAACGACGGGAACGACGACACGGCGGCCATCCAGCGCGCGGTGACCGATGACCAGAACGGCGTCATCGGGTGCGTGTGGATCCCCGCGGGACAGTGGCGGCAGGAACAGAAGATCCTGACCGACGACCCGAATCCCGTTCAGTACAACCAGATCGGCATCAGCAACGTCATGATCCGCGGTGCCGGCATGTGGCACTCGCAGCTGTACACGCTGACCGAGCCGCAGAACGCGGGCGGTATCAACCACCCACACGAGGGCAACTTCGGGTTCGACATCGACAAGAACACCCAGATCTCCGACGTCGCGATCTTCGGTTCCGGCCGGATCCGCGGTGGGGGAGGGGCCGAGGGCGGCGTCGGCCTGAACGGGCGGTTCGGCACCGGCACCAAGATCACCAACGTGTGGATCGAGCACGCGAACGTCGGGGCCTGGGTCGGGCGCGACTACACCAACATGCCCGCGTTGTGGGGTCCCGGTGACGGCCTGGAGTTCAGCGGGATGCGCATCCGCAACACCTACGCCGACGGCATCAACTTCACCAACGGCACCCGGAACTCGCGCGTGTTCAACTCGTCGTTCCGCACGACGGGTGACGACTCGCTCGCCGTCTGGGCCAACCAGTACGTGAAGGACACGAGCGTCGACATCGCCCACTCCAACAGTTTCGTGAACAACACCATCCAACTGCCGTGGCGCGCCAACGGTCTCGCCATCTACGGCGGCTACGGCAACAAGATCGAGAACAACCTCGTGTACGACACCATGAACTACCCGGGCATCATGCTGGCGACCGATCACGACCCGCTGCCGTTCTCCGGGCAGACGCTGATCGCCAACAACGCGCTCCACCGCACGGGCGGCGTGTTCTGGAACGAGGATCAGGAGTTCGGCGCCATCACGATCTTCGCGCAGGGCCGGGACATCCCGGGGGTGACCATCCGAGACACGGACATCTTCGACTCGACCTATGACGGCATCCAGTTCAAGACGGGCGGCGGCACCGTGCCGAACGTCGCGATCACCAACGTCCGGATCGACGACTCGAACAACGGAGCCGGCATCCTGGCGATGAGCGGTGCCCGGGGCAGCGCGAACCTGACGAACGTGACGATCACGAACTCGGCCGACGGGAACATCGTCATCCAGCCGGGGTCGAGCTTCGTGGTCAACGGCGGCCCGTAGGAGTCGTTGGGTGGCGGGTGTCTTTGTTCGATAGTTAGACAAACTGTCGATTGTCGCGACTGGTTCAACCAATTTGCTCGCGTCTATTGACGACCGTGAGACATCCGCTGTTCACTTGCTGTGACACCCGCCACCCGCGCCTTCTACCCCTGCCTCGGAAGGTCACCGTCACATGAAGTCATCACCCCTGCCCAGAACTCGTTGGGGCGCTACGGGACTAGCGCTCGCAACGATCGTTTCGGGACTGGCGGTCGCGGCCGCGCCCGCCGCGGCCACCGTGCTGCCCAACGGGTTCCGCAGCGTCGGCTACATGCCGTCCTGGTCCGGCAACGTCAACAGCGTCCAGTACAACAAGCTCACGCACATCAACTACGCCTTCGCGCTGCCCAACTCCAACGGCACGCTCCAGGCGATCCCCAGTCCGTCCAAACTGTCCTCGCTCGTGACCCTCGGGCACAACAACGGGGTCAAGGTCCTGCTGGCGGTCGGCGGCTGGAACGACGGCAACGACTCGGCCTTCGAGGCGCTGGCCGCCAACGCCGGTAGCCGCACGACGTTCGTGAACGCCTTGGTGGGTGCGGTCAACCAGTACAACCTGGACGGCGTGGACATCGACTGGGAGTACCCGGATCCCGGTACGTCCGGCGACAACTTCACCGCACTCATGCAGCAGCTGAGTACCGCCATGCACAGCCGCGGCAAGCTCCTGACGGCGGCCGTGGTGTCCGGCGGCGGGACGGCGAACGGCGTGCAGCCGGCGGTGTTCGGCTACGTCGACTTCCTGAACATCATGGCCTACGACGGCGGCAGCCCCCACGCGAACTACGACTGGTCGATCGCCTCGGCGAACTTCTGGAAGTCACGTGGTCTGCCGGCGAACAAGACGGTGCTGGGAGTGCCGTTCTACAGTCGCCCCAACTATCTGACGTACGCGCAGATCGTGGCCATGGACGCGGCGAACGCCAACCGGGACTGCATCACGGCGAGCGGTGCCCAGCAGTGCTACAACGGCATCCCCACGATCAAGCGCAAGACGCAGTGGGCCATGGCGAACGCCGGCGGAATCATGAACTGGGAGCTGTCACAGGACACCACGGGCAGCACGTCGCTGGTCAGCGCGATCTACGAGGTGGCCACGGGCGGCACGCCCCCGGCCGGCAACGCGATCACCGGCGTCGGCGGCAAGTGCGTGGACGTGGCGAGCGCGAACAGCGCCAACGGCACGGCCATCCAGCTGTGGACGTGCAACGGCACGGCCGCACAGGCGTGGACGCAGGTGTCGACGCAGACGGGCGGCACGCTGCGAGCGCTCGGGAAGTGCATGGACGTCGCCGGTGCGGGCACGGCCAACGGCACACTGGTGCAACTGTGGGACTGCAACGGCACCGGTGCCCAGGTCTGGCAGGCACAGTCCAACGGCACCCTGCGCAACCCGGCGTCGGGCCGCTGCCTGGACGCGACCGGCCAGAGCTCGGCGGACGGCACGCGCCTGCAGATCTGGGACTGCGCCGGCGGCAGCAACCAGGTGTGGCGTCTGCCGGCCTGATCCAACCGCGCGGTCCGCTGTCGTCTTACGCGGCGGGCCGCGCGGGGGTTCTCTCCCGGGTCGGGGTGCGTTGGAAGACCAGGGCGACCAGTACGGTCGCGACGATTCCGGCGGTCGCGACGAAGACGCTCGTGCGTAGACCGTCGGTGGTGGCCACGCGCAGTGGCTCGCCCGTCAGGCCGGTGGTGCCCGCGTTGGCGATGGCCACCAGGATGGCCAGTCCCACGGCCGCGCCCACCTGCTGGCCCGTGGACACCACGCCCGAGGCGATGCCCTGCTCGTGGCCCGCCACCCCCGTGCCGGCCGCCGCGAACATGGTGGTGAAGATGACGCCCTGGCACACGCTCAGGACGATCAGCCCCGGCACCAGGGCCAGGTAGGTACCGGTCGGCGACATCGCCAGGCCCAGCGCCGCCGTGCCGAGCGCGCCGATCCCCAGTGCGGCCAGCATGGTGGTGCGGATGCCGAACCTGGTGGCCAGCCGGCCGCCCGCCATCGAGCCCGTGAAGCCGGCGGCCATGGGCACGAGGAACGCGAGCCCCGTCTGCAAGGCGCCGTAACTGTGCACGTTCTGGAAGTAGCTGGTGAGGAAGTAGAGCAGCGTCCCGAACGTGGCCATGAACAGGAACGTGACCATCACCGCGACGCTGAGATTGCGGTTGCCGAACAGCCGCAGCGGCATGAGCGGGTCGCGGCTGCGGGACTCGATCACCACGAACGCGGCCAGCGACCCGAGGCCGGCGGCCGCGGCGGCCAGCACCCCCGGCGCGCCCCAGCCGGACTCGGGGCCCTGCACCAGCGCGAACACCACGAGGGTGGCGCCGATGGTGCCGGTGAACGCACCCGGCAGGTCGAACCCGCGCCGTTCCCGGCTGCCCACGTCCGGCGCAATCAGGCGGTAGGCCAACAGGATCGCGCCCCCGGCCAGCGGCACGTTCACGTAGAACACGGCCTCCCAGCCGAACGCCTCGGTCAGCACCCCGCCGAGCAGCGACCCGAGGATCATGCCGCTCGCGCCGCTCGCCGCCCACACGGACAGCGCCCGATTGCGTTCCGGACCCTCGGCGAAGGTCGTGTTGACCAGCGACAGCGTCGCCGGGAACAGGAACGCGCCGCCCACTCCCTGCCCGGCGCGGGCGGCGATCAGCAGCCAGGGTTCGGTCGCGAGCCCGCCGACCAGGGACGACACCGCGTAGAGGGCCAGCCCGAACACGAACATCCGTCGTCGGCCCAACAGGTCCGCCGCGCGGCCGCCGAGCAGCAGGAACCCGCCGAACGCCACGGCGTACGCGCTGATCACCCACTGCAGCGTCTGCTCGGAGAACCCCAGCCCGCCGCCGATCTGGGGAAGCGCGACGTAGACGATGTTGTAGTCGATCGAGATGATCAGCTGCGCGAACGCCAACAGGGCCAGCGTCGGACCGAGCCGCGCCGTAACAGCCATCGAGGTGCACCTTTCTGCGCGAACGCGGGCACCTGGATTCTCCCGGCGCCACGACCCGACAGCGCCGGACACGCACCGTCATCCGTCAACTCGGGCGCCGACCTGACAGACGGCGGACGCCGGCGTTGACCGGCCCGCCCGCACTCGGGAACCTCGAGAGATGTCGGAGATCGTGGTCGTCGGTGGCGGGATCGGCGGGTTGGCCACGGCGCTGAGCGCCGCGCGGCGCGGCCACCGGGTGGTGGTGCTGGAGCGCGGCCAGCGGTTCGCCGAGTTCGGCGCCGGGATTCAGTTGGCGCCCAACGGGATCCACGCGCTCGACCGGCTCGGGCTCGGCGCCGCCGTCCGCGCGTCCGGTGTGTACGTCGACGAGCTGCGGTTCATGGACGGGGTGACCGGGGAGCACGTGACCAGCGTGCCGCTGACCGGCGAGTACCCGCGCCGGTTCGGCAACCCGTACCTGGTGGTGCACCGCGGTGAGCTGTACCGGCTGCTGCTGGACGCGTGCCGCGCGGCGGCCGGCATCGAGCTGCGCGCCGGCTCCGCGGTCACCGGGTACGAGCAGGACGCGGCCACCGCCACGGCCGTCCTGGCGACGGGCGAGCGGGTCACGGGTGACGCGGTGATCGGTGCCGACGGCATCCACTCGGCCGTCCGCGGCCAGTTGGTCGGCGACGGCGCGCCCAGGCTGTCCGGGATCACCGTGTACCGGGCGATCGTGCCGATGGAGCAGGTGCCGGCCGACCTGCGCCGGAACGCGGTCACGTGGTGGACCGGCCCGGGCTGTCACTTCGTGCACTACCCGATCGCCGGCGGCGACTTCCTGAACCTGGCGGCCAGCAACGACAACGGCGCGACCGAGGCGCTGTCCGGTGTGGACGTGGACGCCGAGCACGTGCTCGCTCAGCTCACCGCGCTGGGCGGCACCGCCCAGCGGCTCCTGGACCTGGGCAGCGACTGGAAGTCCTGGGTGCTGGTCGACCGCGAGCCGGTGCCCGACTGGACCGACGGCCGGGTCACCCTGCTCGGCGACGCGGCGCACCCGATGCTGCACTACGCCGCGCAGGGCGCGTGCCAGGCCCTGGAGGACGCCGTGGTGCTCGGCGATCTGCTGGACTGCGCCTCGGCGGAGCTGGCGTCGCGGTTCGAGAAGTACAACGCGGCGCGGCGGGAGCGGACGGCCGCCATCCAGCGGATCTCGCGGGAGAGCATCCGGTTGTGGCATCCGGCGGGTGCGGCCGCCACGGCCAGGAACGCCGCGCTGTCGGCCATGTCCACTTCGGACCTGCACGACCAGCTGGCCTGGATGCACGGCGTGCGCGACTTCGGCGCGGTGACCTGACCGCAACGGTCATCATGCGTGACCGGACTGGTCATCATGCGTGACCGGAACGGTCATCATGCGGCTTCGTTGAAGCCCTTTGCCAGGGCGGCGGCCACCGCTACCGTGCGGCGGGCCTGGAACTCCATGGCAGCGAGGTTCTCCTGGTGGACGTTGCCCGGCTGGTTGCGGGACACGCTGCTCGCGCCGTACGGGTTGCCGTTGTTCGGTTCGAAGAGGATCGGCTCGGTCGAGCCGGTGGACACGATCACCGAACCCCAGTGACAGAAGGCGTTGTGCAGCGCCAGGATCGTGCTCACCTGACCGCCGTGCGGGGCCGAGCCCGACGTGAACGCCGAGACCGCCTTGTTCATGAGCTTGCCGGGGATGGACAGCGACGCGGTCGTGTCGATGAAGTGCAGCAGCTGCGGCGCCGGCAGGCCGAAGCGCACGGGCGTGCCGAACAGGATGGCGTCCGCCCAGTCGAGATCGTCCAGGGAGGCATCGGGAATGTCCACTGTGGCGTCGCGATGGTCGGCCCAGGCGTCCCGGTCGATCACCGGCGGCTCGGCCACCAGCTCGGGGATCCGGCGCAACCGGACGTCGGCCCCCACCTCGGTCGCCGCGGCTGCCGCGGCGGCGGCGAGCTTGTGCACGTTTCCGCTGGACGAGTAGTAGATGACCGCGACCTTCGTCATGGCTGTCATGCTCGACGGCGGCACGGCGAGAGGGCAACAACCGGCGCCGCTTTCCGTCAGGTGCGCGGACCTGACGGAAACACCGCAGGTTTGTCGGAGACCCCGAAGTCCGCACCTAGCCTGGAAAGCGTGGACGACTCGCTGGTGAATGACTATCTGGCCCGGATCGGTGCGACGCGTCCGGCGCGGCCGGACCTGGCCGCGTTGCGACACCTGCAGGAACGTCAGGTCATGACCGTGCCGTTCGAGAATCTCGACTACCACCTGGGTGTCCCGATCCACATGGACGAACGGGTGCTGGACAAGATCGTGGACCAGCGGCGCGGCGGCGGTTGCTACGAGACCAACCCGGCGCTCTCGTATCTGTTGACCGCACTCGGTTTCGAGGTCGAGATCCTGCCCGGCCAGGTCTTCCGCGACAAGCTCGGCGCCCCCCTGTGCCACCTCGCGCTGCGGGTGACGGTCGCGGGGGAGCGGTGGCTGGTGGACACGGGGTTCGGCCGCAACGCGCGGCTGCCGCTGCGGTTCGACGCGCGCGACCCGCAGTCCGACCCACACGGCGAGTACCAGATCTCCGACGTGGCCGGCGGCGGCATCGAGGTCGCGCTGAACGGCCGCCCGCTCTACCGGCTGGACGAGCGGCCGTGCCGCATCGACGACTTCAAGCCGACGCTGTGGTGGTGGCGCACTTGCCCCGACTCGCCGTTCCTCCAGGACCTGTTCTGCTCACTGCCCACAGTGGACGGACGCGTCACGCTGAAGGGCAACGAGCTGACGGTGGTGACCGGCAAGGAGCGAGTGGTCCAGGTCCTGGCCGACGACGCCGCGATCCTCGCCGCCTACAAGACCCACTTCGGCTTCGGGCTGGACACGGTGCCGCGCAAGCCGGACGTCGACTCCGCCGGCATCGAGGTGTAGCGCCGTGTTCGGAGAACCGCCACTGGTCACCGACCCCGCCCAGCTGCCGGCCACGTTCGCCGCGGCGTTCAACACGGGCGACGCGGACGCGGTCGAGCGACTGTTCGAACCGGACGCGGTGTTCATCACCCAACCCGGGGAGCAGGTGACCGGTGCCGCGCGCCGGGCGGCGACCGGCGACTTCCTGAAGCTCGGCGTGCCGATCGCCATCACCGTGCGGCACTGCTACGTGAGCGGTGACCTCGCACTGCTGATCGGCGACTTCGTCATCGAGGGCACCGGGCCGGACGGGGCGCCGGTGCACCAGGAGGGCACGGCCACCGACGTCGCGCGCCGGAGTGCGGACGGCGGCTGGCGGTACGTGATCGACAACCCGCCGGGTACCGACCGCTGAGAAGGAGTGCCGTGTCCGCTGCCGACCCCGTGCTTGAGCTGCCCCACGACGTGGCGCCCGACCCCGACGAGTTCCTGCGCGCCGCCATGCGGTGGCACTTCTCGCCGGAGACCGGATCGCCGTTCTGGCTCGACCGCGCGGCGACCATGGAGTTCGACCCGATCACCGACGTGCGGACGTTCGCCGATCTCGCGCTGTTCCCGAACGTGGCGAACGAACTGCGCGCCGCCCGCGTGGAGGACCTGATCCCGCGTGGCTACGGTGCGCGCCCGGACGTCGTGGGGATCTACGAGAGTGGCGGCACCACGGGCGCCCCGAAGCGGGTGGTCCTGTTGCGCGACTGGCTGGACACGCTGCTCGGCTGGAGCAGCGCGCAGCTCGACGGCCACGGCGTGCCGCAGAACGTGAACTGGTTGTGTGCCATCCCGTCCGGGCCCCACATGGTCGGGCCGATCATCGCCGAGCAGGCCCGCTACCGCGGCGGGCTGGCGTTCGCCGTCGACCTGGACCCGCGGTGGGTGAAGAAGCTCATCGCCGAGGGCAAGGGCGCCGAGGCGGCCGCGTACGGCGAGCACCTGGTGGACCAGCTGGCGTTCCTGCTGGAGACCCAGGACGTCGGCGTCCTCATGATCACCCCGCCGGTGCTGGAGCGGCTGGCCCGCCGCGACGACCTGGTGAAGCTGGTGAACGAGAAGGTGTCGGCCATCAACTGGGTCGGTACGCAGATGGACGCCGACACACGCTACCTGTTCCGCACGGAGGTGTTCCCGGACATCGTGCTGTACAGCGGTTTCGGCAGCACCATGATCCTCGGCAACGCGAGCGAGCGCCACGGGCTCACCGACGACGACCCGTGTATCTACGACCCGTTCTCGCCGTACATGTCCTTCGCCGTGGTGGATCCCGAGACCGGGACGCCGGTCGGCTACGGCGAACGTGGGCAGGTGGTCATGCACCACGTGAGCAAGAGCCTGCTCATGCCGAACAACCTCGAACGGGACTACGGCACGCGCATCGAGCCGCTGGCCGGACAGGTGGGTGACTCGGTGGCCGACATCGCGCCGGTCGAGCGGTTCGACGACGAGACGGTGATCGAGGGCGTCTACTGATGATCATCCTGGACGCACTGGGCCCCCGGGGTGACTTCCGGGCCCGCAAACGAGTTGCGGTCACCGATGTCACCGGTGCGCCGGTGGCCGAGCTGTCCATGGTGCCGAAGCTGTTCGTCAGCCGCGCCATGTCGGCGCTGCGGGCGGCCGAGACCATGCCGGTCGACGAGCGGCTCGACGCACTCGCGCGGGCCGCCGAGGTCTTCCGGTCGGCGACGATCGCCGGGCTGTCGTTCGCCGAGTACGAGCACACGGTCAGCCGGGTGTCCGGGGTGCCGCTGTCGGTGGTCCGGTCGGCCACGGCCGCCATCGTGGAGTCGGCGCGGAAGGCGCGGTTCAGCGCGTTCCAGGCGCGGCCGACCGGCGCGGTCGACGACTGGCAGGACCCGCTGACGCGCGCCGGCAACGCCGTCTGGACCCGCCGTGGCTCGGTGTTCGCCGTGCACGCGGCCGGCAACCACCCCGGCCCGCACGGCTTGTGGATCGAGGCGCTGGCGCTCGGCTACCGGGTGGCCGTGCGGCCGTCGCGGCGCGAGCCGTTCACCCCGCACCGGCTCATCACGGCGTTGCGCGCGGCGGGTTTCGGCGACGACCAGGTGGTGCTGCTGCCCACCGACTACGACGCGGCGGACGAGATCATGCGCGAGGCCGACCTGGCCATGGTCTACGGCGGCGACGACGTGGTGCGCAAGTACGGGTCCGACACCACCGTCCTGCCGCAGGGCCCCGGGCGGGCGAAGATCCTGCTGACCAAGGACGTCGACTGGCGCGACCACCTCGACACGATCGTCGACTCGGTGAGCCACGAGGGCGGTGTCGCGTGCATCAACGCGACCGCCGTGTTCACCGAGGGCGACCCGGCCCCGCTGGCCGCGGCGATCGCCGAACGGCTGGCCGCCATCCCCACGCTGCCGCCGGAGGACCCGAAGGCCGTGCTGCCGGTCACCTCCCTTGACGCCGCGCGGGGTGTCGAGCGGTACCTGCTCGACCAGGCCAGGGGTACCACCGCGTGGCTGGGTGGCAGCGTTGGTGACGTCGTGGACGACCTCGGCGACGGCAGCGCCGCGCTGCGGCCGGCCGTACACGAGCTCGACCGGCCGGACGCCCCGCAGGCCGGGGTGGAGCTGGCGTTCCCGTGCGTGTGGGTGGCGCCGTGGAGCCCGGCGGCCGGGTTGGCGCCGTTGCGGAACACATTGGTACTGACGGTGATCACCGGCGACGACCACCTGGTTGGTGCACTGCTGGACGAGCCGTCGATCAGCAACGTGTATGTGGGGGACCATCCCACCTACTGGTTGCGGCCAGGGGTGCCGCACGACGGCTACCTCGGCGAGTTCCTCATGCGCACCAAGACGGTAATCCGGTGAGTTCCTCGAGTGAGCTTTGAGCGCACTTCGGCAGGATGGACGCAACTTCTGGGATGCGGACCTTCGGGCTGGGGGAGGCCATGGCGAGACCGCTCACGCGCCGCTCGGACGGTGTGCTCGACGAACTGTGCGGACTGCTGTTCACGTCGCTGCGCCGCGCCGATCAGCGGATGCGCGGCGCCGCGTACCTGCGCGGCCTGCTCGGCACGCCGGGGCGTAAGTCGATCAGGAACATCGTGGCGGCCGCCGGCGGGCCGGCGACCGAGCAGAGCCTGCACCACTTCGTGAGCGACTCCACCTGGGACTGGATGCCCGTTCGCCGGGCGCTGGCCGACTACGTGGTGGACCGCGTCGACCCGCAGGCCTGGGTGCTGCGACCCATGCTGATTCCCAAGGCGGGCAACCAGTCCGTGGGCGTGGGCAAGCGGTTCGACCCGGAGCTGGGGCAGACGCTCAACGCACAGCACGCGGTCGGCCTGTGGGCGGCGGCCGACTGGTCGAGCAGCCCGGTCAGCTGGCGGCTGCACCTGTCGCCCGCCTGGCTCGCCGACGCCGCACGGCGCGACCGGGCGTCCATTCCGGACGAACTGGAACCGGAGACCATCGGCGACTGCGCCATCGAGACCTACCTGGGCATGCCGGGCCTGCCCGGCCGGCCGCTGGTGCTCGACACCAGGGAGCTGGGCCCCGTGCCGACCGTGCGGCGGCTCGTGGCGGCGGGAATCCCGTTCCTCGCCAGGGTGAACCCCATGCTACGGCTGGCGCCGGCCGGGCCGGTGCTGCCCGGGCACGGCGCCGTGCCCGGCAACCTGATTCTGGGTGCGGCCCGGGACCGGCGGCGGCCGGTGGCGTGGACCGACCCGCTGGCGACCGTCCGAACGGCGCTCGCGGCGACCGTGGCCGTCCGGGTGCCGGACCTGCCGGGCCCGCTGCATCTCTTCGGTGCCGCGGATCTCGGTGCGGCGTGGCCGGCTGAGGTGTGGCTGACCAACCTGCCGGCGCCGGCGCCGGCCACGCTGCTGCGGCTGTCGCGACTGACGTACCGCGTCGACCGCGACTTCACCGAGATCGCCGACCGGGTGGGGATCCGGGACTTCTCCGGCCGGTCTTTCGTCGGGTGGCACCGGCACGTCACACTGGCATCGGCCGCCCATGTCGTCACCGCCCTGGCCGGGACGTCCCGGCTGCGGGCCGTCTCCTGAAAGGACACTTCATGCCAACCGTTTCGGTGGGAACCGCCGACGTGCACTACCTGGTGGACGGGTCGGGCCCCGGCCTGGTTCTGGTCCACGGCACGGCATTCGGCGCCGAGGGGACCTGGGGACACCTGGTCGACCAGTTCACCGAGCACCGCACGGTGGTGCGCCCGAACTTCGCGGGCAGCGACGAGACCGCCGACGACGGCGGGGACCTCACGATCGAGGCGCTGGCCGAGCAGGTGGCGGCGGCCGCGGCGGCGGCGGCCGACGGGCCGGTCGACCTGGTGGGCTTCTCCCTGGGCGCCGTGGTGGCGGCGGCCGTCGCGGCACAGCGCCCGGACCTCGTGCGGCGGCTGGTGCTGGTGGCCGGCTGGACCGGCCCGGACGACGAGTACATGCGCAACCTCATGACCGTGTGGCGGCGCACGGCCGACGACGCCGAGGCGTTCGGCCGGTTCGGCACGCTCACGGCGTTCAGCCGGTCGTTCCTCAACATGATCGGCTCGGCCGAGGTCGACAAGATCGCCATGGGGAACAAGCCGACCCCGGGCGCGCTGCGCCAGATCGAGTTCAACCTGCGGGTCGACATCCGTGCGCTGCTGCCGAAGATCCAGGCGGAGACCCTGGTGATCGGGTGCACGCTGGACGCGACCGTGCCGGTGGACAACGCCAGGGACCTGCACGCGGCGATCGAGGGCAGTGGCTACGCGGAGATCGAGAGCGGCCACGTGGTGCTGTTCGAGCAGCCGGCCGAGTTCGTCAAGCTGGTGAAGGACTTCATCGACAAGCCGTGAGCGGCGGGACGGATGCCTGGAACGACGCCTTCCTGTCATTGAGTGTCAGGAAGGCGTCGTTCCAGGCATCCGTCGGGCCGTGAGCCCGGTCAGGTGAAGTCGGCCACGTGGTCGACCGCCCACTGTTTGAACGAGCGGGCCGGGGCGCCGGTGATCCGCTCCACCTCGTTCGTCAGTGGGCTCGGTACGCCGTCGGAGTGGACCCAGTAGCCGATGACCGCGTCCATCACCCACTCCGGGACCGTGGCGCCCAGCGCGGTGCGGGCCTGTGCCTCCGTGAGTTCGTTGTACCGCACGGGTTTTCCGATCGCCTCGCCGATAATCTCCAGCTGTTCGCGCTGGGTCACCGACGCCGGTCCCGTGAGGAAGTAGGCCTGGCCGTCGTGCCCGGGCTCGGTGAGCGTCCGCACGGCCACGGCCGCGATGTCCGCCTCGTGGATGGCATCGCTGTGCGACTCGGGGAATGGGAAGTGCAGGACACCGTCGGCGCGGATCATCTCCGGCCAGCCCCACATGAGGATGTTGCTGGCGAAGTTCTCCGGGCGCAGGAACGTGTACGGAATGCCGGAGTCGGCGATCGCGTCTTCCACCACCTGGTGCATCCGCACGATCGGCATCCGCGCGGGGATCGGGTCGACCACCGTCTGCGAGGACAGCAGCACGATGTGGCCGACGCCCGCGTCGCGCGCCGCGTCGAGGACGCCGCCGATCCCGTCGGGCACCGTGTACAGGAAAACCCGATCCACACCGGCGAAGGCGGCGGGCAGGGTTTCCGGCTTGGTCAGGTCAGCCCGCACGACCTCCACGGCGGCGGGGACCGTGAGCTTGCCCGGGTCGCGGCCGCTCACCCGGACGGTCGCGCCCGCGGCGAGCAACTGGTCGACCACCAGGCGCCCGACCTGGCCGCTGGCCCCGGTGACAAGAATCTTCTCGGTCGTCTCCACGGGGAGTCACTCCTCACTCAGTGCAGCGTCTGGCTGACCCGCTTGCCCGATGTCGACCACCGGCGGGTGATGGGTCGTTCCACCACGCTATACAGCAGCCATGACACGGCGATCGAGACGAGCAGCAGGCCGAGTAGCAGCGCGATCGTGACCGGGGTGGAGAAGTACTGAGTGCCGAGCACCTTCCGGCCGACGGCGAGCACGATGAAGTGCATGAGGTAGAAAGCGAAGGAGATCTCGCCGAGCCAGGTCATGGTCCGGTTGCGGAACAACGTGAACTTGCCCTCGGCGTCGGCCATGGCGGTGGCCGCGATCAGCAGCGTCGCCGGGATGATGAACAGCGCGCTCTGCCCGTACAGGTAGGGCGTCGACTCGGCCAGGACGTAGCCGCCGACCAGCAGTAGCGCCGACCAGCCCATGCCGATGTTGCGCCAGCGGCCCGCCATGACGGCCCGCGCGACCAGGATGCCCAGCGCGAAGTCGAGGAGCCGGACGGGCGGCAGGATGTAGCCGAACCAGTACTGGGACACCGAAACCGTGTCCTCGCCCGGGATTCCCGGGGCGGCCGGGAACAGCAGGTAGGCGGCCACCGGCTTGGCCAGCACCAGCGCCACCAGCCCGCCGATCCAGTACTTCAGGCGTTCCGCGCGGATGCGCAGCGCCACCATGAACAGCAGGGGGAACAGCGCGTAGAAGAACGCCTCCGTGCCGAGCGACCAGCCGGGCGGGTCGACGCTGAAGTTCGTGTCGAAGTCCGGCACCCAGACCTGGAGCATGAAGAAGTTGAGGACGGCGCGCCAGGCGGGCGTGTAGGCGCTCGCGAACAGCACCATGGCCAGCACCCAGGCGACCACGTAGTTGGGGTAGATCTTGACGAACCGGCGGCGCCAGAACGCGCGTGGCGTGTCGCCCGGCCGGGCCGACCAGGTGAGGATGAATCCACTGAGGACGAAGAAGAACCCGACGCCGAGGCCGCCGGCCTGCGAGGCGTAGTCGTAGAAGCCGAAGGAGACACTGTCGTCGGCGAACAGCCGCATGGCCGGGATCGGCAGGGCCGCGTGGTAGGCGAACACCAGCAGCGCGGCCAGGAACCGGAGCCCCGTGAGGGACGGTAATCGGGTGATCCCCGGCTTCTTCTGGTCAGCGGCGACCTCGCCACCACCGGACAGGAAGTCATCCACAGCTACGCGACTCTTGGCCATGAGAAACGGTAGGCCGGGGAGGCCGTCGGCTTGACCAAACAGACCCATAATCTGTCGGGTTCGGACGGTCGTCGCCAGTCAGACCCGGTGTGTCCACCATGGACGGTCGCGGCCCCGGCTGGCATCACCGGTTCCCATTGTATACGGTATGCACTACGATGGGCAGGGTTGACCCAGCACCGGAGGAGGCTCGCGCCCCGATGTACTCAGTCACCAACCCAGCGACAGGCGAACTGGTCGAAGAGATCGAGAACTCGACCGAGGCGGAGGTTCAGGCGGCCGTCGAACGCGTCCACAGCGGGTATGCCGCGTGGCGCCGCCGGCCGGTCGCCGAGCGAGCGGCCATCGTGTTGCGCGCGGCGGAGCTGTTCGCCGAACGTGCCGACGAGCTGGCGGCCATCATGACGCTGGAGATGGGCAAACGGATCAATGAGGGCCGTGGCGAGATCGGCATCGTGGTCGACATCTTCAACTACTACGGCCAGAACGGCCCGGCGCTGCTGGCCGACGAGCCCATGAAGATCAAGGGCGGCGAGGCGATCATCACGAAGGAGCCGCTCGGCGCGCTCCTCGGGGTGATGCCGTGGAACTTCCCGTGCTACCAGGTGGCCCGGTTCGTGGCGCCCAACCTGGTGCTCGGCAACACCATCCTGCTGAAGCACGCGTCGATCTGTCCCGGGTCGGCGGCGGCCATCGAGCAGGTACTCCGCGACGCCGGGGTGCCCGACGACGTGTACGTCAACACCTGGGCGTCCAGCCGGCAGATCCCGTCGATCATCCAGGACGACCGGATCGTGGGCGTATCGCTGACCGGCAGTGAGCAGGCGGGCATCTCCGTGGCCGCCGAGGCCGGGCGGAACCTGAAGAAGACGGTGCTCGAGCTCGGCGGGTCCGACCCGCTGATCGTCCTGGACACCGACGACCTGGACGAGACGGTGAAGGTCACGGCCACCGCCCGGATGCGCAACTGCGGGCAGTCGTGCAACGCGCCCAAGCGGATGATCGTGCTGGCCGACCTGTACGAGGACTTCGTCGACCGGCTGACCAAGCGGGTGGCCGACTACTACCAGCCGGGCGACCCGGCCGACCCGAAGACCACGCTCCCGCCGCTCGCGTCCGCCGCGGCGGCCGACGAGGTGGCAGCGCAGATCGAGACGGCCATCGAGCAGGGTGCCACGCTGCGTACCGGCGGTCGCCGCATCGAGGGACCGGGTGCGTTCCTCGAGGCCACGGTGCTCACGGACGTCACGCCGGAGATGAACGCCTACGCCGAGGAGATCTTCGGGCCAGTGGTCGTGGTCTTCCGGGCGGAGAACGAGGACGACGCCATCCGAATCGCGAACGACTCGCCGTTCGGGCTGGGCGCCAGCGTGTTCGGGACCGATCGCGAGCGTGGTGTGCGGGTGGCCAATCAGCTCGAGGCTGGGATGGTCTATCTGAACAGTGCCGGTGGGTCGCAGGCCGATCTTCCGTTCGGTGGCATCAAGCGGTCCGGGATGGGGCGCGAGCTGGGGCCGGCGGGTATCGAGGAGTTCATGAACAAGAAGTCGATCCGCTTGTAGGGCTGTGACGGGCACCGCTTCGCGAGTCCCACGTTCAGAACACGCGAGTCCCCCGTTCGCGACACACGAGTCGACGGTTCACGACCACAGGCTGGTTCGCGAACCGCCACCTCGGAGGTCCTGGGAGGGGGACTCGCGGAGCGTGAACGTGGGACTCGCCGGGGTTGCGGTCCTGTCCCGTTGCACCCGGAACCGCGAACTCGCGGTCGGGAACCGCGATCTCGCGGTCGGGAACCGCGATCTCGCGGTCGGGAAGCGCGATCTCGCGGTCGGGAACCGCGATCTCGCGGTCGGGAAGCGCGATCTCGCGGGGTGGGGGTGGGGGCGTGCTGGGTGTTGGGGCGGGGTTGGGTGGTTAGTTGGTTGTTTTGCGGAGGAGGTTGATCAGGACGCCTTCTGTGGTGGACCACGGGCAGATGTTCACCGTTTCGTGGCCCGTGGCCTTCATCAGGGCTTCCGCGATCACCGCGCCCGCCAGCGACTGCCTGGCCCGGTGGCGGGAGATGCCCGGCAGCGCCGCGCGTTCGCGTGGGGTGAGCTTCGCCAGCCGCGGGATCCACGCCTCCAGGTCGGTCAACCGCAGCCGCCGAGGACGCCCGCCGCCCGCGGCCAGCACGGCCAGCTGGTTGAACATCTTCGAGCAGCCGACGGCCGGCCGGCTGCCCAGCTCGGTGAGCGCCTCGCAGGGGAGGTCGGTCATCAGCTGGTCCAGCAGGTCGGCACGCATCTCCGCCAGCCCGGCCGTCGAGTTCAGGCCGGCCCGGCTCAGGGTGCGCGCGCCGAGCGGGAGGGAGAACGCGAACTCCGGTCGCGGCTCGCTGCCGACCGCCAGTTCGACCGTGCCGCCGCCCACGTCCAGCACGCTGAGCGCCTTCGGCGTCCGGCCCAGCCAGTGCCGAGCGGCCAGGTACGAAAGGCGGGCCTCGCGGACGCCCGAGAGCACGGTCAGCTGCATGCCCGTGCGCTCGGCCACCGTGGTGATCACCTGGTCGGCGTTGGTGGCGTCGCGCACGGAGGACGTGGCGAACGGAAGGAACGTCGCGACCGTGACGCCGCGCAGGCGCTCCTGGATCTGGGCCACCGCGTCGGTGATCCCGTTGATGCCGATCTTGTCGATGCGGCCGGCGTCGTCCGTCGACCGGTCCAGCCGGAGGCGGACCTTGTGTGAGACGAGTGAGCGCAGGCCGGTGTCGCGGTCCGGAGCGGCCACGAGGAGGTGCGCGCTGAAGCAGCCGACGTCAAGCGCGGCTACCCTGTCGCGTCCCCCATTCATGGCGAAAACTCCTCACGTTCAGCGGCATCCAGGATCCCACGGAACGCTGGCGTCCCCCTAGCGCATCACTCGTCACCTGGTTCAGGGATTATCGCCAACTCCACTGAATCCGTTACGGAGAGCAACTCGGTTAGCCCGGTGACCTGGATCGTTCGCATGGCCGGACGAGTGGGTGAGACGGCCACGACCAGCCGACAACCACCCTCAGTAGCTTTCTCGTGTGCGCTGATGAGCGCCGACAGCCCGACCGAGCCGAGGAAGCCGACCCCGTCGAGGTCGACCACCACCAGCGGCGCGCTCTGCCCGACCGCCTCGGCCAGCCCGGCGCGCAACACGTCCACGGTGGCCAGATCGATCTCCCCGTCGACCCGGAGCACCACGGCTCGACCATCGTCGACGCGTTCGAGCCGCGCCTGCGGTTCCGTCACGCGGTAAACCCAACCACAGTGACCGTTCAGCGCGACGCGGAGGCCGCGCTCATGGGCGGCGGAACAGCGCCGTGTGCAGGAAGGGCTCGCCGAAATGGGGCGTCCCGGTCCGCATGGGGCGCAGCTCCACCTCCACCAGGTCGGCGAAGATCCAGCGCAGCGACTCGGCCGTGTACGCGAGGCCACCGTCGAGCCGGGCCTGCCGGTAGAAGTCGGCGTCGGGCACCTCGGAACCCATGTGGCCGGCCGCGAAGCAGGTGAGACCGAGGTGGCCGCCGGGCGCCAGGCACCGGTCGAGCAGCGCAAGGTAGCTGATCCGGCGGTGCGGCGGCAGGTGGTGGAAGCAGCCGGAGTCGTAGACCAGGTCGTACGGCCCCGTCAGGCCGGCGGCGAACGCGTCGCCCTGGTGGAACGTGACCTCGACGTCCGCCTCGGCGGCGCGCTCCCGTGCCCACGCGATGGCCGTGGCCGACAGGTCGACCGCGTCCACCGTGAACCCGGCAGCCGCCAGGTGGATGGCGTTGCGTCCGTGCCCGCAGCCGAGGTCGAGCGCGCGACCCGGGGTCACCAAACCCTGGTCGAGGTAGGAGACCAGGTTCTCGTCCGGCTGGGCCACGAAGAACGGCACCGGCTTGTCGCGGTCGGCGTAGAAGCCGTCCCACCAGGAGGAACCGGCGGTGCTCCAGCGGTCGGCCGCCGGTTCGAACAGGTCGTCGAGCAGGGTGAGGACGTCCTCCACCGAGCGGATGTTCCGGTTCACCACTCGATCCTAGGTAAGGGTTGCCGGCCGAGGATCAGGGGCAAACCAGGGTTGTCAACGATGCCGAGGCGGGCTCGGCGCGAGGATGGTGGAGGCATGACCACAACGACAAGGCAACTGACCAGACCGCAGCACAACAAGGTGATCGCCGGCGTGTGCGCGGGCATAGCCGAGCGTTTCGGCTGGAAGACCCGCACCGTACGCCTGGTGGCCGTCCTGTCGTGTCTGCTGCCGGGCCCGCAGGTCGTCGGCTACCTCATCCTCTGGCTCGTGATTCCCAAGCGCCCGTACTGAGGTCACCGGAGCGCCGGTGCCGCGTCCGGCTCGGGCGCCGGCCGTGCGGCCGCCGACTGCTCCCGTTCCACCCGGACCATGGCGAACCGCAGGATGGGTGGCGCCATGAGCGACGTGACCAGCGCGACCAGCACGACGATCGTGTAGGACGCGGTGTTCAGCACCCCCAGTTGGACACCGATGGTCGCGATGATCACCTCGATCACGCCGCGGGCGTTGAGGCCCGCGCCGATGGCCAGCGCCTCCCACCTGCTGAGCCGGCTGAGCCGCGCGCCGAGGTAGGCGCCGGCGAACTTGCCGACGATCGCCACGGTGAGCACGGTCAGGCCGGCGATCGCCACGTCCGGGTCGGCCAGCAGCCGCAGGTCCATCCGCAGCCCGGCCTGGGCGAAGTAGATGGGCGCGAGTACGGCCATCACGAACGTCCGCAGTGGCGTGATCGACAGGTCGGGCAGCTTGCCGGACGCCTTGATGAGCACGCCGCACACGAACGCGCCGAGCACCGCCTCCAGCTTGAGGACGTGCGCGCCGGCGGCGGCCACCAGGATCAGCGCCACGGCCGTCCCGAGCACGGGCGCCGGTTCGCCCGAGCGGGACGCGGCGCCGAGCACCAGCCGCACGAGCGGCCGGCCGATGACGAGCGCCACGGCCACGAACAGCAACAGCGAACCGGTCGACAGCAGCACCGACGACAGCGTGAGCCCGGCCGTGGCCAGCGCCGAGACGAACGACAGCAGCAGCCAGCCGGCGGCGTCGTCGATGACGCCGGCCGTGAGGATCAGCTGACCGGTGCCGCTGTGTTCGAGCCGCAGGTCCATGAGGATCTTGGCCATCACGGGGATGGCGCTCACACACATGGCCACCCCGAGGTACAGGGCGAACGTGGTGCGTTCGGTGCCCGCGCCGATCAGCAGCGTCGGCAGCAGGAAACCAAGCCCGATACCCAGGCCGAGCGGCACGATCAGGCCGGCGGCGCTGACCCGCGCGGCCGCCGTCGCCCGCTTGCGGAGCAGCCCGAGATTCAGCTGTGCGCCGGTGATGCCGACCAGCAGCAGGACCCCGAGCTGCCCGACGCCCTCCACCAGCACGCTCTGGCCCGTCTGCCCGGACGACCACAGCCAGCTCATCACCTGGGGCGGCATCCCGCCGAGCACCGACGGCCCCAGCAGCACGCCGACCAGCAGCTCACCGGCGAGCGCCGGCAACCCCACCCGGGCGGCGAGGCGGCCGAAGACGATGGCCAGCGTCAGCAGCACCCCGAGTTGGAACAGAAAGAACACGATCGTGTGCCCCGAGAGGGCAGGCGCCATCGCCAGAGTGTGCATTGAAACCGGCTCCTAGTTGAGATTTGCTGAGAGAAAGCGCTTCTGGCGGAGCCGGGTCAGGCGGCGTCGTCTTCGGGAGCGTCGGGCAGGAACCGGCTCGTGGCGGTCGCGTGCAGCTGCCGCATGAGCTTGTCGCGAACCTTGCCGGCGCGGACGTTCGTGCCGAACCGCTTCTCGTACGCGGTGAACCAGCGCGGGTCGTCGTGGAGGAACAGCACGTCGTGCGGGGCGATCCGGCGCACGGCCAGCAACGCCACGGGCGAGCGGGACACGGGGAACGCGGGGTTGCGGACCGCGCGCTCGTCACAGTTCGGGTGGAACTGGCCGATCATCAGGCCCAGCTCGATGGCCACGTCCTTCAGTTCCGGGTAGAGCGCGTCGATCGCCGCCCAGCCCTGCGCGTCGGTGTCCGGCAGGACGATGACCATGCTGGCGAGCGAGGTACCGGCCCGGTTGGGTGGCGCGGCGGTCGCCTCGAACTCGTGCAGCAGGTCGACCACCACCGACCGCAGCCGCTCGGGCTCCCGGCAGTCGAGGTCGTAGAAGAAGTCGAACCGGACGGCGTTGTCGTCGAGCGCGGGCGGGACGAACGGGCACACGGGACCGGTGCGGCCGACCTCCTTCGCCGGCTTGCTCACGTAATCGCGGAGCCACTCCACCACCACGGCCAGGTCCGCCTCGGCCCGTTGTCCGTAGCCAACGGCCGGGGACACGGTGGTGGCATCGCGATATCCGGCATCAAGAACACGTTCGGCCACTGCGGTAGGTCCTCTCGCGTGCTCCTGACTGCTTGTCGCTAGTCAGGCTGCAGAGAACCGCTCAAGAGTGAGTCGAAGCCCGCGCAGTGGCGTTAGAGATCCCGCAGCACAGCCAGTCCACAAGGGCCGAGGCCGAGTAGCCGCGCGTGGCCGGACGGATCGTCGGCCACCCGGTCGATGGCCGCCTGCCACTCGCGGGCCCCGCACGAGTAGGCCAGCGCCTGGCCCGGCCAGGCGGTGGCCCGCAGCGTCGTGAAGTGACGCATGGGTTCGGGAATGGTCGTGTGCTCGCCGAGGAACGCCACGATGGTGTCCGGTGTCCACTGTGCACCGTCCGGTGCCGGCAGGCCGGCGTGCACCCCCAGGTCGACCAGCGCGACGGCCGCGTTCGCGCGCAGGCCCATGAGATAGCCGAGCAGGGGCGCCGTCTCCAGTAGCTGGAGCATCAGGCTCTCGGCGTACACCGCCCACCCCTCGGCGTGGCCTGCGACCGTGGTGTGGCGCTGCCACTCGGGGAGACCCTTGTCCAGCACGGCCCCGCCCAGCTGCAGGTGGTGGCCGGGCACACCCTCGTGGTGGAGCATGGTCACCTGGCCCCACACGGGGATCGGCTCATCGCCCGGCGGCACCGGCCAGCACACCCGGCCCGCCCTCGACAGGTCGGCGGCCGGCGGCAGGTAGTGGACCGGCGCCGCGCCACCCGCGATCACCTCGACGTCGATCTCGCGTAACGCGTCCGGCACGTCGAGCAGCCAGGCCGCCACGTCGGCCGCGACCGCCAGCCGCGTCAGCGCCCACTCGCGCAGCGCGTCCGCGCCGCGGAGGAGCCAGGCCGGGTCCGCGTCGAAACGGGCGACCAGTTCCGCGAGGTCGCCGCCCGCCAGTTCCTCCGTCTCCGCGCGCAGCACCGCCAGTTGGTCGACCAGCCAGTCATGGGTGTCGGCCAGGTCGAGATCGATGCCGAGGGTGTGGCGGGCCGCGACCTGGTACAGCTCGGAGCCGACGCCGCCGTCCTCGGTGGCCGACGGCAGCACGTCGCGGCGCAACCCTTCGGCGAACTCGCCGTACGCGGCCGCGGCCGACTCGTCGGTGAACTCGCCCGCCCACGCGACCGCCGCGCCCGCCACCACCTCGGCCTGGACCCGGTTCGCCGGCCGGCCGAGCGCCGTCTCACGGCGGAGCGTGGCGAGGTAGCCGGACAGCGCGGTGGGCACGGTGGCGAGCAGGCGGGCACGCGTGTCCTCGTCGGCCCTGGTCAGCGCCTCACGGATCAGCACCGGCGGGCTGGCGAGCATGGACAGCCGCGCGGCCAGTCCGGACTCCGCGTACGCCGCCTCGGCCTCGAGCCGCTCTCGCAACACGGTCGCGGTGACCGGTTCCGGCCGGCTGCCGGCGGCCAGCGCGTCGAGGGCGAGCAGCGCACCGCGGGACAGCGCCGCCCGCTCGGCGAAGCCGTCGGGGGAGTAGTCGGGCAGCGCCCCGTCGTGGCCGGTCCAGCCGGCCAGCACGGCCCGCGCGGGGTCGAGCCGGCACTGTCCGGCGAACCACCGGTCACCCACCTCGGCGACGCCCGGCCGGCCGTCCTGGACCACGCCCATGGTGACACCTCCGTTTGACGCGCACACCGGATCAGAGTTTCATGGGCCGCCGCATTTGTTGGTCGCGCTCCATTTTATGGCTCCGGATTTCGAGTCGGTGTCGAGTCATCCTTTACCTGTCGACTGTTACCTTTTGGCCAGGAAGCTGGGCTGAACGGGTTGTTGAGGTGATTTCCTGATGCGCGAACTCGAGGATTCGTCGGCAATCGCGGATAACGCCGAAGAACTGCGGCACCGTATCGCGGACCAGGGTTACGTGTTCTTTCGAGGGCTTCTCGACCCGGCGCCCATTCGCCGGCTGGCGACCGACCTGCGCACGGCGTTGCAGCGGGAGGGCTGGCTGGCCGACGGCGTGGCCCCGGAGGAGGCGGCGCTGCGAGGCCCGGCGCGGGACTTCAAGAACGCCAACTTCTTCGGCGGCTACACCGCGCTGCAACGGCTCGAGTACTTCCACGCGCTGCCGCACGAACCGGTGCTCACGAAGGTGATGGCGAACCTCATCGGCTCGGACGTGTTCATTCACCCGCGAAAGGTCGGCCGCATTGTCTGGCCGACCAAGATGGGCACCACGCCGGGCATTTACACCCACCAGGACTACGTGGTCGAGGGTGTGCCCGACATGTTCACGTCGTGGATCCCGTTCGTCGACTGCTCCCGCGACCTGGGCGGCCTCGCCATCCTCACCGGCTCCCAGAACGAGGGCGTGGTGCCGCGCCTGCACCGGGTCCGCACGGACGACGACGCGTGGGCCACCACCGACTACCGCGTCGGTGACGTGCTGATCTTCCACTGCCTGACCGCACATGCCGCGCTGCCCAACGAGACCGACTGGCTGCGGCTGTCCGGCGACTACCGCTGGCAGTCCACCGAACAGGAACTGCCGGCCGACGCGCTGCTGCCGCACATGCACGGCGCCGTGCCCGGCTGGGCCGAGCTGACCGAGGGCTGGGCCTCCGACGAGTGGGTGGCGCCGCCGGCCGGGGTCGAGGTGGTCGAGCGCTTCGGCGGGGAGATCGCCACGCGGCCGTACACGTCGCAGTACGTGAGCGTTCCGCCGCAGACGCCCCACCACGGCGAACACACGGTGCTGGCCGGGATCTTCAACAACATGCAGGACTCGTTCCGCCCGGGCAAGGCGGCCGGCGAGCGCGCGGTGATCAGCTACCTGATCACGTCCGACGCCGGCGACCACCGCTGGCAGCTGGAGGTCGCGGACGGCGCCTGCCGGGTGATCGCGGACGGCGAAAAGAATCCGGACGTGACAATTACCTCCGATTTCCGGTCGTATTTGGGAATCATCAGCGGAAAACTCGACCCGGCCGCCGCGCTCGGTGCTGGAAATCTGCGTATCGACGGCGACATTCACATTGCGCTCAACCAGATGCAGTGGTTCAGAGATTAGGGTGTTGATTACGCGATGACCCATTCCCGGCGTGGCACCCTGATCGATATCGTGCGGCAGCGGGCGGCCGACCAAGGCAGCCGGACCGCCTATGTGTTCACCACCGAGAACCACACGGACGAGCTGACCTACGAACAGCTGGAGACGCGGGCGCGTGCCGTGGCGGCCGGTCTGCGGCAGGTGGCCGCGCCCGGTGACCGCGTACTGATCATGTGCGCGCCCGGGCTCGACTACGTGGTCGGCTTCTTCGCGGCGCTCTACGCCGGGGTCATCGCCGTCCCGGCGTACCCACCGCTGAACGCGCGCAGCATGTCCCGCCTGGTCAACATCATCGACGACGCGCTGCCGGTGGCCGTGCTGGCCGACGCCGCCGTCCTGGGGCTGCTCGCCGCGCACGACACGGACAACCGGCTGGCGGGCATCGCGAAGCTCGCGGTCGGGGAACTGGTCGGTGCGGGCGGTGACCTTCCCGGCGCGCCGCCGCAGGCCGGTGACGTCGCGTTCCTCCAGTACACGTCCGGGTCGACGGGCGAGCCGAAGGGCGTGGTGGTCAACCACGCGAACCTCGTGCACAACTCCATGATCATCAACTCGAGCATGGGGCTGTCGGACGAGTCGGTGTGTGTGAGCTGGCTGCCGCCCTACCACGACATGGGGCTGGTCGGCGGAATCCTGCAGCCGCTGTACGGCGGGTTCCTCGGCGTGCTCATGACACCGCTGGACTTCCTGCAGCGGCCCATCGGGTGGCTGCAGGCGGTCACCAAGTACGGCGGCACCCCCGGCGGCACGGTGAGCGGGGCGCCGGACTTCGCGTTCGACCTCTGCGTGCGACGGTACGACCCGGAGGTCCACACAGGACTCGACCTGTCGAGCTGGAAGGTCGCGTTCTCCGGGTCCGAGCCCATCCGGTACCGCACGCTCGAGCGGTTCGCCGAACACTTCGCCGAGGTCGGCTTCCGCCACGAGTTCTGGTACCCGTGCTATGGCATGGCGGAGACCACGCTGTTCGTGTCCGGCGGTCGGCAGGCCGACCCGCCGGTCGTGATGCGGACCTCCGCGCGAGCGCTCGAGGAGAGCGCGGTCGAGCCGGACGATGACGGTGAGCTGTCGGTGGTCGGGTGTGGCCGGGTGCACGCGGAGCTGGACGTCCGCGTGGCGGAACCGACCACTTTGGACCCGCTGCCCGACGGCCGCGTCGGCGAGATCGTGGTGGCCGGCGCGAGCGTGGTCTCCGGCTACTGGAACGGCAGCAGGCGCGACCTGTTCGAGGCCGAGTTGACCGGGTTGCCCGGCCGGTACCTGCGGACCGGCGACCTCGGTTTCCGGTGGGAGGACGAGCTGTTCGTCACCGGCCGGCTGAAGGACGTGCTGATCATCCGCGGCCGCAACTACTACCCGCAGGACGTCGAGGACTGCGTGGAGCGTGCGCACCCGCTGGTGCGGCCGCGCGGCGTCATCGCGTTCACGGCCGACGTCAACGGGCAGGACCAGCTGATGGTGGCCGCCGAGATCGCCGACCAGCGCGGCGGGGTGACGCTGGCCGACGTCGTCGGCGCCGTCCGGCAGGCGGTGGCCGAGGAGCACGGACTGCGGGTGCACACGGTGGCGACCATCGCGCCGAGGACCGTGCCGAAGACGTCCAACGGGAAGCTGCAACGCAGCCGGTGCCGCCAGCTGTTCCTCGACGGCGAACTGGCTCCCGCTTCGGTGAACGGGTATGCGCAAGGGGCCGCGTGATGGCGTCCCTCGAGACCCACTTACGGGCTGCGGTGGCGGAGTTGCTGGAGATCGACCCGGCCGAGGTCGACGTGACCCGCTCGCTCGTCAGCCTCGGCTTCGACTCGCTGCTGGCCGTCAACCTCCAGTTCCAGGTGGAAAAGGCGTTCGGGGCCACGATCTCGGTGGCCGACCTGCTGGCCGGCGCCACGGTGGCGGGACTGGCCGCTCAGCTGAACACGGCGGACGGACCGCCGGAGTTGGTGGCGCGGCCCCGGCCGGCCTTGCTGCCGCCGTCGTTCGCCCAGCAGCGGCTGTGGTTCCTCGAGGAGTTGACCCCCGGGTCGAGTGCCTACCTGGTGGCCGGGTCGGTGCGGCTGACCGGCTCGGTCGACGCGGCCGCCGTCACAGCCGCGCTGACGGCCGTCGTGCTGCGGCACGAGGTGCTGCGGACGGTGTTCGTCGTGGCGGACGGCGTGCCGTACCAGTCCATTCTGGACAGCGTGCCGGTGCGAATCGTGACGGACCCGGCGGAACCGTGGGACGCCGGTGAACCGTTCGATCTGGCGGCCGGGCCGCTGTTCCGGGCCCGGCTGATCCGCCTGTCCGACACGGTGCACGAGCTGATCATGGTGGTGCACCACATCGTCTGCGACGGCGCGTCCATGCCGGTCATCCTCCGCGACCTGGCCGCCGGGTTGGGGGAACGGGCCGACCTGCCACCGCTGGCGGTGCAGTACGCGGACTACACGCTGTGGCAACGGGAATGGCTCGCCGGGCCGGAGCGCGAGCGGCAGATCGACTACTGGCGTTCGGCGCTCGCCGGTGCGCCGCCCGTCCTGGAACTGCCGACCGACCGACCCCGCCCGCCCGTGCCCACCGAGGCGGGCGGCACCCTTACCCGGGACCTGCCCGCCGGGCTGCTCGACGCGGCCAGGGAAGTGGCCCAGGACCGGGACGTCACGCTGTTCATGACGTTGCAGGCCGCGCTTTCCGTGCTGCTCGGCCGGTTGAGCGGCCAGGACGACGTGGTGGTCGGCACCCCGATCGCCAACCGCGCGGTCGCGCAGCTCGAACCGCTGGTCGGCCTGTTCGTGAACACCCTGGCCCTGCGG
Source organism: uncultured Actinomycetota bacterium (assembly GCA_963826035.1). GTDB lineage: Bacteria > Actinomycetota > Actinomycetes > Mycobacteriales > Pseudonocardiaceae > Actinophytocola. Next base: position 470,383 of record CAWGVZ010000001.1, read on the forward strand.
ACCCCGCTGGCGGGTGACCCCTCCTTCGACACGGTCCTGGACCGGACTCGGGAGTCGACGCTCGGCGCGTACGCCCACCAGGACCTGCCGTTCGAGCACCTGGTGGAGGAGTTGGCGCTGCCGAGGGATCTCGCGCACACGCCGCTGTTCCAGGTGATGTTCACCCTCCAGCACGACGCTTTGCCTGTGGTCAGCGTGCCCGGCCTGGAACTCGCGGCCACCGAACTGTCCACCGGCACCGCGAAGTTCGACCTCACGCTCACCGTGCAGGTCGAGGGCGAGGTGGCCCGCACCCGCTGGGAGTACCGCCGCGAGCTGTTCGACGAGCCGACGGTCGCCCGGTACGCCGAGTACTACGAGACCCTGCTGACTCGGCTGCTGGCGCACCCCGACCGGCCGGTTCGCGAGCTGTCCCCGCTGACCGAGGCGCAGCGCCACGAGCTGACCCGCGCGTGGAGCCGTGGTTCGGACGGGAGCGGCGACCGGCGGACCGCCCCCGCCCGGATCATGGCGGCCAACCCGGACGCGATCGCGTTGACCACCGACACGGCGGAACTGACCTACGGCGAGCTGCACACGCGGACCACCGCGCTGGCCGCCGCGCTGCGTGCCCAGGGAGTCGGACGCGACTCGTTGGTGGGACTGTGCGCGCAGCGCGGCATCGACCTGGTGGTCGGGCTGGTGGCCATCCTGCGCGCGGGCGCCGCGTACGTGCCGCTCGACCCGACCTACCCGGCGGCCCGGCTCGGCCACATCCTGGCCGACGCCCAGCCGACCGTGATCCTCGCGCAGCCGCACCTGATGTCCGGGCTACCGGAGCACACCGCGACGGTCATCGACCTGACCGACCCGCCGGCCGCACCCCCGGTGTCCGATGTGGACCCGACGCCCGGCGACCTGGCGTACGTGCTTTACACCTCGGGGTCGACGGGCCGGCCGAAGGGCGTGGCGGTCACCCACGTGAACCTCACGTCGTTCCTGTCCGCCATGGACGGTCTGTTCGGTCCGGGACCGGGACAGTCGTGGCTGGGCCTCACGAGCACGGCGTTCGACATCTCCGTGCTGGAGCTGGTGTGGACGTTGTCGTCGGGTGCGCGGGTGGTGCTGCTGGACGAGTCGGCCGACGTCCTGGGTGCTATCGAACGGCACGGTGTCACGCACGTGCAGACCACGCCGTCGTTCGCCCAACGGACGTTCGACGTGACCCGGCTGTCCGGTGTGGACACCATGATGCTCGGCGGCGAGGTGTTCTCCGACGGGTTGGCCGAACAGTTCGGCGCGCTCCGTGACACCTGCGTGATCAACGGGTATGGCCCGACCGAGGCGACCGTCTACACGGCGACCCATATGGTGGCGCCGAACGAGCGGTCCGTCCCGATCGGCCGCGCCGTCGGTGGGGCGCGAGTGTACGTGCTGGACGAGCGGTTCGAGCCTGTGCCGGTCGGCGTGGTGGGAGAGCTGTTCATCGGCGGCGGCGGGGTGGTCCGCGGCTACCTGAACCGGCCGGCGCTGACGGCCGAGCGGTTCGTGCCCGACCCGTTCGGCGAGCCCGGCGCGCGGCTCTACCGCACCGGCGACCTGGCGCGGTTCCGTGCGGACGGCGACCTGGACTTCCTCGGCCGACGCGACCACCAGGTGAAGGTGCGCGGCTACCGCGTCGAGCTGGACGAGATCGACGCCGTGCTGTCGCGGCATCCCAGCGTCGGCGCCGCGGTCACGGTCGTCCACGGCACCGGCCCCGACGCCGTCCTGGTCGCCTACTACGAAGGGACAGCGGAGTCGGCGGGGGAACTGCGCGCCCGCCTCCGCGCGGAGCTGCCGACCTGGATGCAGCCCAGCCTGCTGATCCCGCTCGCGGAACTTCCGCTGACGCCCAACAAGAAGGTCGACCGGTCTCGGCTGCCCACGCCGGAACCGGACACCCGGCCCGTCGGATTCCGCCCACCGGAGACCCCTGCGCAGCACCGGATCGCCGAGATCTGGCAGGAACTGCTCGATGCCGACCGGGTGGGGCTCGACCAGAACTTCTTCGACCTCGGCGGACATTCGCTGCTCGCCACCCAGGTGGTCGCGCGGATTCGCCAGGCGCTGCACACGGATCTGCCGCTGCGCGCGATCTTCGAGCACCCGACGGTCGGCGAACTGGCGCCCGTCGCCGAACGCCTGGCTGGCGGCGGCCGGTCCCCGGTGGGCGCGGCGGCCCGGCCGGACCGGGTCCCACTCTCCTTCGCCCAGCAGCGACTCTGGTTCCTCGACCAACTCTCGCCGGGCGACCGCGCCTACCTGGTGGCCGGCACGGTCACCCTCACCGGCACCCTCGCCCAGGCGGCGCTGTCCGCCGCGCTCACCGCTCTGGTCGGCAGGCACGAGGCACTGCGGACCGTGTTCCCCACCCATGACGGCAACCCGTATCAGTCCATCATGGACCGTGTGCCCGTGCCGCTGCGGGCGACCGACCTCAGTGGACTGGGCGAGCGGGCGACGGACGGCCAGCTGCGGTCGCTGTGCGAGAGGATGACGACCGAGCCGTTCGACCTGACCGCCGGCCCACTGCTCCGCGCCCACCTGGTGCGCACCACGGAGACCAGCCACGTGTTGATCGTCGTGGTGCACCACATCGTGTGCGACGGCTGGTCCCTCGCGGTCATGCTCGACGAGCTGGCGGCCGCCTACCGCGAACCCGGCGCGACCCCACCGCTGCCCGTGCAGTACGCGGACTACACGCTCTGGCAGCACGACTGGTTCGCCGGTCCCGAGCGCGACCGGCAGGTGACGTACTGGCGCGACCGGCTCGCCGGCGCGCCACCCGTGCTGGAACTGCCGGCCGACCGGCCACGGCCGCGCACCCCCGACCACGCCGGCGCGAACCACCATCAGACGCTGCCGGCGGGGGTGGCGGAGTCCCTGGCGGCCCTGGCCCGGCGCGAGGACGCCACGCTGTTCATGGCGCTGCACGCCGCGTTCGCCGTGCTCCTGTCGCGACTGTCCGGACAGGACGACGTCGTGGTCGGCACGCCGGTGGCGAACCGGCCCGACCCGGCGCTCGAGAACCTCATCGGCTTCTTCGCGAACACCCTCGCGCTGCGGACCGACCTGTCCGGCGACCCGACGTTCCGCGAACTGCTGGCGGCCACGAGGGACACCACGCTCACCGCGTACGCCAACCAGGACCTGCCGTTCGAGCACCTGGTCGACGAGCTGGGCCTCGACCGCGACCTGTCCCGCAACCCGCTGTTCCAGGCGATGCTCGCGTTCCAGCACGACCAGCTGCCGAGCCACCGGTCGGGTGACCTCGAGCTGCGGGCGGGCGAACTCGACACCGGCACCGCGAAGTTCGACCTCACCCTGACCATCGTCCCGACAGTGGATGGACTGCACGCGCGGTGGGAGTACCGCCGCGACCTGTTCGACCACACCACGATCGCCCGGTTCGCCGGGCACTACCGGACGCTTCTCGAAGCACTGCTGGCCGACCCCGACCGTCCGATCGGGACACTGCCCCTGCTCACCCCCGAGGAACGGGACCAGCAGCTCCACCACTGGAACCCCGATCCCATCGCGGTTCGCGGGCTCGCGCACCACCTGATCGCCGCGCACGCGGCCGAGTACCCGGACGCGATCGCGCTGGTGACCGACGACCGGGAGCTGAGCTACGGCGACCTGGACGCCCGCGCGGACGCCCTGGCCGACCTGCTCATCGGCCGCGGCGTCGGCCCGGACTCGCTCGTCGGCCTGTGCGCACAACGCGGCATCGACGGGGTGATCGGCCTGCTGGCCATCCTGAAAGCGGGCGGCGCGTACCTGCCGCTCGACCCGACCTACCCGGCGGCCCGGCTGCGCCAGATCCTCGACGACGCCCGACCTCGACTCGTCCTCACCCAGCGGCACCTGGTGGGCGAGCTGCCGGCACATAACGCCGAGACGGTGCTGCTGGAAGAGCCGCCACGGGCCGCGGCCGCGCCGCGGCCCCGCACGCGGCCCGGTGACCTGGCCTACGTGCTGTACACGTCCGGCTCGACCGGCGCGCCGAAGGGCGTCGGCGTCTGCCACGCGAACCTGAGCGCCTTCCTGGCCGCCATGGACGCCGAGTTCGGCGCGGGCGGCGACCAGACCTGGCTGGGGCTCACGAGCACGGCGTTCGACATCTCCGTGCTGGAGCTGGTGTGGACGCTCTCGGCGGGCGCGCGGGTGGTGCTGCTCGACGAGTCGTCGGCCGACGTGGTGGGAACCGTGGTGCGGCACAGGGTCACGCACGTCCAGACCACGCCGTCCTTCGCCGCCAAGGCGTTCACCGGGGACCTCACGGAACTGGCGGGGCTGCGCTCGCTGCTGCTGGGCGGCGAGGTGTTCACGGCGGCGCTGGTCGACCAGCTGGCCGCGTTGACCGGAACCCGCGTGGTCAACGGGTACGGGCCGACCGAGGCGACCGTGTACGCCACCATGCGGGCGGTCGGGCCGGGGGAGCGGGACGTCCCGATCGGCCGGCCGGTGGGCGGGACCCGGGCGTACGTGCTGGACCGGCACTTCGAGCCGGTGCCGGTGGGCGTGGCCGGCGAGCTGTGCCTCGGCGGGCCGGGCATCGTGCGCGGCTATCTCAACCGGCCGGGGCTGACGGCCGAGCGGTTCGTGCCCGATCCCTTCGCCGGGCCGGGAACGCGGATGTACCGGACCGGTGACCTGGCCCGGTTCCGGCCGGACGGGGTGTTGGAGTTCGTCGGCCGGCGTGACCACCAGGTGAAGGTGCGCGGCTACCGCATCGAGCTGGACGAGGTCGACGCCGTTCTCACCCGGCACCCGGCCGTGGCGGCCGCCGTCACCACCACCCACGGCACGGGCGCGGATGCCGTGCTGGCCGCCTATCTGTTGTGCGACCCGGCCGGCCTCCCCGACGTGCGTAACCACCTCCGCACGCAGCTGCCGACCTGGATGCAGCCGACCCACCTGGTGCCGCTGACCGAGTTCCCCCTCACCCCCAACAAGAAGATCGACCGCGCCCGGCTTCCCGCGCCCGACGGCCCGGCCGAACCAACCGTCCCGGTAGCACCTCGGACGGCCACCGAGCGCGCGATCGCGCGGGTGTGGGTCCGCGCGCTGGAGAGCGCCGAGCCGAGCGTGCACGACAACTTCTTCGACCTGGGCGGGCATTCGCTGCTGGCCACGCAGGTGGTGGCGCACCTGCGCCGCGACCTCGACACCGAGCTGCCGCTGCGCGCGATCTTCGAGCACCCGACGATCGCCGAGCTCGCGCGCGTGGTCGAGGAGCAGCCGGGCGCGTCCGGGCCAGCCCTGGTCCCCGTGGCCCGACCGGAGCGCGTTCCGCTTTCCTTTGCCCAGCAACGGCTCTGGTTCCTCGACCAGCTCACCCCCGGCAACAGCCCCTACCTGGTGGCCGGAGTGGTCCGGCTGACCGGGTCGGTCGACGTCGACGCGCTGTCGGCCAGCCTGTCGGACCTGGTGGCCCGGCACGAGGCGCTGCGCACGGTGTTCGGCATCCACGACGGCGAGCCGTACCAGTCCGTTCAGGACAGTGCGCCCGTGGCGCTGCGGGTGACCGACCTGTCCGCTCTCGGCGCCGCGCGGGCGGCCGAGCAGTTCGACGTCGTGTGCGCCCAGATCACCGGCGAACCGTTCGACCTGGCCAACGGGCCGCTGTTGCGCGCCCGGCTGGTACGCACGTCGCGGACCGTGCACCAGCTGGTCCTGGTGGTGCACCACATCGCCTGCGACGGCGCGTCGATGCCCGTCATGTTCCACGAGCTGGCGGCCGGCTACCGGCACCACACGACGGGCGAGCCGGTCGACCTGCCGCCGCTCGAGGTCCGGTACGCGGATCACACGCTGTGGCAACGGGAATGGCTGGCCGGTCCGGAACACCGGCGCCAGGTGGACCACTGGCGAGCGGCACTGGCCGACGCGCCGCCCGTGCTGGAGCTGCCGACCGACCGCCCCCGCCCGCCGACCCCCGACCACGAGGGCGCGCTGCTCCACCGGCCGGTCGCCGCCCCGGTGGCCACGGCGCTCGGCGCGCTGGCCAGGGACTGCGACGTCACCTTGTTCATGGCGTTGAACGCCGCGTTCAGCACGTTGCTGTGGCGGGTGAGCGGGCAGGACGACGTGATCGTCGGGACGCCCATCGCCAACCGCGTCGACCCCCGGCTCGAACCACTCGTCGGGTTCTTCGTGAACACCCTCGCGCTGCGCACCGACCTGTCCGGCGACCCCACGTTCCGGGAGCTGCTGGCGTCCACTCGGGACACCACGCTCGCCGCCTACGCCAACCAGGACCTGCCGTTCGAGCACCTGGTGGACGAGTTGCGGCTCGACCGCGACCTGTCCCGCAACCCGCTGTTCCAGGTGATGTTCACCCTCCAGCACGCCGCGCTGCCGACGCATTCGCTGCCCGGCCTGACGTTCAGCGTCGGCGAGCTGGACACGGGCACCGCGAAGTTCGACCTCGGCCTGACCGTGCAGCAGCACGACGACGGCAGCATGAACGCCCGGTGGGAGTACCGGACCGGCCTGTTCGACAAGACGACCATCGCGCGCCTGGCCGGCCACTTCGAGACCCTGCTCGCGGGGATCCTGGCCGAGCCGGACCGCCCGCTGAGCGAGCTGGCGCTGCTCACCCCCGCGCAGCGGCGCGCTTTGCTGCCCGCCGAACCCGTTGTCCGGGCGCCCGCGCGCTATGCCCACGAGCTGATCACCGAAATCGCCGCCACCACACCGGACTCCGTGGCGTTGGTGGCCGAGGACCGCTCGCTCACCTACGCCGAACTGGTGTCGCGGGCCGATCGGCTGGCCGAGGTCCTGCGTCACCGCGGCGTCGGCCCGGACCAGCTGGTGGGGCTGTGCGCCGAACGCGGCCTCGAACTGATCGTCGGGCTGCTGGCCATCCTCAAGGCGGGCGGCGCCTACCTGCCGCTCGACCCCGCCTACCCGGCCGGCCGGCTCCGCCAGATCCTCGACGACGCCCGGCCGGCCATCGTCCTCACTCAGCAGCACCTGGAGCATGCCGGCGAGTCCATCGATCTCGCTGCCCCGCCTCCTGTGGCTGGTCCCGTTCCGGAAGCCGTGCGGCCGGGGCCGGACAACCTGGCCTACGTCATCTACACCTCCGGGTCCACCGGCCGGCCCAAGGGAGTGGCGGTCAGTCACGCCAACCTGAGCGCGTCGACCGCCGCCCGTGGTGTGGTGTACGACCGGCCGCTGCGGGGACTGGTGCTGCTGTCGTCCGTCGCGTTCGACACGTCAGTGGCCTCGATCTTCTGGGCGCTGTGCCACGGCGCCACGCTGCACCTGCCGAAGGAGGGCCGGCAACTGGAGGTGGACCACCTGGCCGCGCTGACCCGGCGCGAGGACCTCGGTCACCTGGTGTGCCTGCCGTCGCTGTACCAACTGCTCCTCGAACAGGCGCCGCTCGGGCTCGCGACAGTGGTGGTGGCGGGTGAGGCCGTTCCACCGTCCCTTGTGGACCAGCACTACCAGGCGCTGCCGGATGTGCCGCTGTACAACGAGTACGGGCCGACCGAGGCGACCGTCTGGAGCACGGTCGCATTGTGCGAGCCGGGCGGCCGGGTGCCCATCGGCCGGGCCATCCCGGGCGCGCGGGTCTACGTGCTGGACCGGCACCTCGAACCGGTCCCCGTGGGCGTGGCGGGCGAGGTGTTCCTGGCCGGCCCGGGGCTCACCCGGGGATATCTGCACCGGCCGGGCCTGACGGCCGACCGGTTCGTGCCCGACCCGCACGGTGGGCCGGGCGAGCGGATGTACCGGACGGGCGACCTGGCGAGCGTGCGGCCGGACGGACAGCTGGACTTCCTCGGTCGCGGCGACCACCAGGTGAAGGTGCGCGGCTACCGCATCGAGCTGGCGGAGATCGACACGGCGCTGGTCGACCATCCCTCGGTGCGGGAGGCGGTGACCGCGGTGGCCGGGGACACGCTCGTGTCCTATGTGGTCGGTAGCGAGCCGGACGTGTCCGCGCTGCGGGCGCACCTGGCCGACCGGTTGCCCGCGTGGATGCGGCCGACGCACGTGGTGGTGCTGCAGTCACTGCCGAAGACCCCGAACGGCAAGGTGGACCGGGCGGCGCTGCCCGAGCCGGTCGTCGCGCCCGTGGCGTTCCTCGCGCCCACCACGGACCTCGAGCGGCAGGTCGCCGAGGTCTGGCAGGAACTGCTGGGCGTCCAGGACATCGGGCTCGACCAGAACTTCTTCGAGCTGGGTGGGCACTCCCTCCTGCTGATCAAGGCGCGGGAACGGCTGCGGTCCCTGGACGACACGCTCGCCATGGTCGACCTGTTCCGCTGCCCGACCGTGCGCACGCTGGCCGCGCACCTGTCCGGCACCGGGACGGACGAGACGGAGCCGCCAGTGTTGGAACAGGACCACCGGGCCGGTCGGGAACGGCTGCGGCAGCGCCGCAGACGCGTGCGGGGCGAGCGCGAGGGAGCGGCCTGATGAGCACCGACCTGCCTGACGGGATCGCTGTGGTCGGCATGGCCGGCCGGTTCCCCGGCGCGCCGGACGTGCGGGCGTACTGGGACAATCTCGCGGCCGGTGTCGACTCGGTGACCGCGGTGGCGTCGGGGCCGCGCGGCACGCTCGCCGGCCACGACCTGTTCGACGCCGAGTTCTTCGGGTTCAGCCCGAAGGAGGCGGAACGCACCGACCCGCAGCACCGGCTGTTCCTCGAGTGCGCGTGGGAGGCCCTCGAACACGCGGGCTACGGCAATGCCGCCACCCGCCCGGTGACCGGCGTGTACGCGGGCTCGTCCACCAGCAGGTACCTGTTCGACGTCCTGGCGAGTCCCCGGCACCGGGACCTGCTCGACGACTCGCAGCTGCTCATCGGGTGCGACAAGGACTATCTCGCCACCCGCGTGTCGCACAAGCTCGACCTGCGGGGCCCGAGCGTGGTGGTCCAGACCGCGTGCTCCACGTCGCTCGTGGCCGTGCACCTGGCCAGCCAGGCGCTGTTCGCGGGGGAGTGCGACCTGGCGCTGGCCGGCGGGGTGTCGGTCCGCACGGGCGAAGGACTCGGCCGGCGCTCGGACCGGGCGGACGGGATGGTGTCGCCGGACGGGCGCTGCCGGGCGTTCGACGCGAGCGCGAACGGCATGGTCGGCGGCGACGGCGTCGGGCTGGTCGCGTTGCGGCGCCTGGACGACGCGCTCCGCGACGGCGACACCGTGTACGCGGTCATCCTCGGCTCGGCCGTCAACAACGACGGTGGGCTGAAGGTCGGCTACACGGCGCCGGGCGTGGCCGGGCAGGAACGCGTCATCCGCGCGGCGCACCTGGCGGCCGATGTCGACCCCGCCACCATCGGCTACGTCGAGGCGCACGGCACCGGGACCCGGCTGGGCGACCCGGTCGAGGTGGCGGCGCTGGCGTCGGCGTTCGGTGGCGGCGCGGAGTGTGTGCTCGGCTCGGTGAAGACGAACATCGGGCACCTGGACGTGGCCGCCGGAATCGCGTCGCTCATCAAGGTCGTGCTGTCCATGGGTCACCGGGTCATCCCGCCGACCCTCCACTTCGAACGGCCGAACCCGGAGCTGAGCCTGTCCGACACCCGCTTCCGGGTGAGCGGCGAACCCGTTGCCTGGCAGCCGATCGACGGGGCGCGTCGGGCGGGTGTCAGCTCGTTCGGCATCGGTGGCACGAACGCCCACGTGGTGGTGGAGGAGCCGCCGCCCGTGCCGGTCGCCGGGCCCACGCGGCCATGGCAGGTGATCCCGGTGAGTGCCCGCACGCCCGCCGCACGGGACGCTGCGGCGGCCGCTGTCTCGGGCGTGGTTTCTGATGTGGACCTCGCGGACGCGGCCTACACGCTGCAGACGGGCCGTCAGGAGTTCGAGTACCGGGCGGCCGCGGTGGCGCCGGGTAGGCGGTTCCACAGTGGACGGGCGACGGCACTGCCGGTGGCCTTCCTGTGTACGGGGCAGGGTGCGCAGTACCCGGGCATGGCGTCGGGTCTCGCGGACGAGCCGGTCTTCGCTGAGTCGCTGGCGGAGTGCCTGGAACTGCTGGACCTGCGGTCGGACGACCTGGGGGACACCTCGGTGGCGCAGCCGATGCTGTTCGCCGTGGAGTACGCGCTGGCGCGGCTGTGGCGTTCGTGGGGAGTGGAACCCGTGGCGCTGATGGGTCACAGTGTGGGCGAGTTGACGGCGGCGTGCCTGGCGGGCGTCCTGTCTCTCGAGGACGGTGCGCTGCTGGTGAAGGTCCGGGGCGAGGCGATGGCGGAGGCCCCGCCGGGCGCCATGCTGACCGTGGCGCTGCCGTCCCCGGACCTCCCTGACGGTGTCACGGTGGCGGCGGTGAACTCGCCGACCCAGACGGTGGTCGCCGACGACGAGCCGGCGATCGCGGACCTGGAGCGCTCGCTGCGTTCGTCGGGAGTGGCGTGCCGGCGCCTGCCCGCACGCCACGCGTTCCACACGCCCGCCATGGACCGCGCGGCCCAGAAGGTGGCGAAGGCGGCGGCGTCGGTCTCCCTGCGACCGCCGACGAAACCGCTGATCTCGAACGTGACGGGCAAGGTACTCACCGACGCGGAGGCGACGGACCCGAGCTACTGGGGCCGCCAGGTCCGGGAACCCGTCCGCTTCGCCGACGGCCTGCGAACCCTGGCGGCGACAGGCACTCGGGCCGTGGTGGAGCTCGGCCCGGGTCGCTCGCTGTGCGACCTGGCGGCGGATTTCCCGATGGCGGTCCCGTCCCTTCCGGGCACCAAGTCTATTAAGGACGATCTGGAGGTGACGCTGGACTCCCTGGCGCGCCTGTGGGTGGCCGGTCAGCCGGTGAAGTGGAAGGCCCTGCACGAGGGCACTCGGCGCCGCCGGATCGCGCTGCCGACGTACCCGTTCGAACGCCGCCGGTACACGGTGGAGACCGACGCGCCGATCGTGCCGGTCGAGGTGTCGGTTCCGGTTGAGTCCGAGGTGGACGGACCGAACGAGACCGAGGCCATGATCGCCGAGATCTGGGCGCGACTGCTCGGCGTGACGGATCCCGACCGGGAGCTGTCGTTCTTCGAGATCGGCGGCAACTCACTCGCCGGCATGCAGGTGCTCGACGAGATCGCCCGCACCTTCGCCGTCGAACTGCCCCTCGGCGTCCTCTACGACCACCCCACCATCGCGGAGCTGGCCCTGCTCGTGGAGGACGCCATCATCTCTTCCCTCGAGGAGGCGGGACCGTGAGCCTGCGCGATTCCGTGTCCCGCCGCCGGGCCGCGCTCTCCCCGCAGGCCCGGGCCGCGCTGGCCGAGCGACTGCGGGGCACGCCACCACCGGCCGCGCCGGCCGGCGACTCGCCGCTCTCCGACACCCAGGAGCAGTTCTGGCTCCACCAGCACGCCTACCCCCAGGACTCGGCGGCCAACGTCTTCCTCTCCGTCCGGCTCCGCGGACCACTCGACATTCCAGCGCTCCAACGCGGTTGTGATCTCCTGGTCGCCCGGCATGACGTGCTGCGATCGCGGTTCGTCGAGGTCGACGGGCGGCCGAGGGGACAGGTTCTCCCCGCCGGGCTGCCCTTGCGGCACGTCGACGGCGGGGACCTGGTCGAGATCGCCCGCGGCGAAGCCACCCGTCCGTTCGACCTGGCCGCGGCGCCGCCCATCCGCGGGTTGCTCGCCCGCGTCGGGCCGAGCGAGCACGTCCTCATGCTGACCATCCACCACATCGCCACCGATGCCTGGTCCAACGCCGTCCTACTGGCCGAACTCGCGGCCGGCTACGACGCCATCATCAACGGCGGTACCGGCGAACTCCCGCCGGCGCCCCAGTTCGCCGACCACGTGGGCCGGCGGCGGATCGACCGCGACCGGTTGGCCCGCTTCTGGCGCACCACCCTCGACGGCGCACCACACGGCCTCGCGCTCCCCACCGAAGCGACCATCGCCTCGGGCGTCTCGGCGCGGCTGGTCACCACCATCCCACCCGAGCACCTCCGGGCACTGGACAACCTGGACAGTCGCGCCTCCACCTTCGTGGGCCTCCTGGCCGTCCTCCAGGCCACCCTCTTCCGCTACACGGGCGCCACCGACTTCCTCATCGGCGTCCCTTTCGGCAGTCGTCGCTCACCCGACCTCGCGGGTGTCGTCGGGCCCCTGTTCACCACCCTGCCGCTGCGGGCCGACCTCACGGGCAACCCCACCTTCCGCCAGCTGATCGAGCGGGTACGCGACACCGCGGCCGCCGCGTTCTCCCACGGCGACGTGCCCCCCGCGCGGTTCGTGGCTCCCCGCGCCGGCGCACCGCTGTACGACGTTCTCTTCGCTCTCCAGGCGGCACCCGACACCACTGTCCGGGTGGCCGGACTGGAGATCGAACCCGTGTCGCTCGGCGACGGCACCGCCCAGTGCCCACTCACCCTGTCGGCCACCCCGCAGGACGGCGGGCTCTCGATCGTCACCGACTACGACACCGCGCTGTTCGACCGGCAGACGGTGGAACAGCTGATGCGCCACTACGGCCGGCTGTTGGCGACCTTGGCGGCCGAGCCCGACCTGCCGGTGGCCGACGCACCCGTCCTCACCGGACCGGAACACGAATACCTGCTGGTGGCACAAAACCGGACGGACGCACCCCGCGACTCCACCCAGCTGGTGCACGAGATGTTCCGCCGCCAGGCACGCCGGACCCCGGACGCGCCCGCGCTGAGCGGCGGCGCGACCACTCTGTCCTATGTGGAACTGGAGCGCCGCGCCCTCGCCACCGCCCGATACCTGATCATGCGAGGGATCCGCCGCGGTGATGTCGTGGGCGTCTGCGTGGAACGCTCACCCGACCTGGCGGTCGCGTTGCTCGCCGTGCTGTTCGCCGGTGCCGCCTACCTGCCGCTGGAGCCGACGCATCCGGTGGAGCGGCGGGAGCGGGCGCTGGCCGACGCTGGCGCGCGGCTCCTCCTCGCCGGCCGCGACCCGGCCACCCACCTGACAGGGGGAATCGCGGCTCCCGAGTGGACGGTGGCCGATCCCGGCGATGTGCCACTGCCCGAGCTGAGCTCGGCGGACGTGGCCTACGTGATGTACACGTCCGGTTCGACCGGCCGGCCGAAAGGTGTGCTGGTCGGGCACGAAGGCGTGTGCAACGACCTGGCCTGGCGGGCGGCGGTCACCGGGCTCGGGCCGGGGGACCGGCTGCTGCACACCGTGTCCTTCGCGTTCGACCCGTCGGTGTGGCAGCTCTTCGGGCCGCTCGCCGCGGGCGCCGAGGTGGTGCTGGCCGCCCAGGAGGACGCGGCCGACCCGGACAGGATGTGCGCGCTCGTCCGCGAGCACCGGGTGACCATCGTGGACGCCGTGCCGTCGGTGCTGGCGCAGGTGCTGGACGTCCAATCGCCGGGCGACCTCGACACCCTCACCCACGTGTTCTGCGGCGGTGAGCGGCTGCCGAGGGAGCTGACCGAGCGCGTCCACCGGCACCTGTCCGCCGTACTCCACAACCAGTACGGCCCGACCGAGGCCACCATCGACACCACCTCACACGCGGTGGCGCCGGACGAGGGCACGCATGACGTGAGCATCGGCCGGCCCATCGACAACAAGCGCTGCTACGTCCTCGACGGCCGGCTGGCGCCCGTGCCCGCCCGGGTGGCCGGCGAGCTGTGGATCGGCGGCACCGGGCTCGCGTACGGCTACCTCGGTTCGCCCGCCGCGACGGCCGACCGGTTCCGGCCGGACCCGTTCGGCCGGCCAGGGGCGCGGATGTACCGCAGCGGTGACCTGGTGCGCTACCGCCACGACGGCACGCTCGACTTCCTCGGCCGCATCGACGACCAGGTGAAGGTGAACGGCGTCCGCATCGAACCGGCGGAGGTGGCCGACGCGCTACGGCGCCACCCGACGGTCACCGATGCGGTGGTGGTGTGCCGGGACGTGCGCGGGCGTCCGGTGCTCGTCGGCTATGTGGTGTGCACCGAAACCCTGGATCCCGAGGCCATGCGTACCCACCTGGCGACACTCCTGCCGCCTGCGTTCCTGCCGGCGCACCTCGTGCGTGTCGACCGGATTCTCCGCCGCTCCACCGGGAAGGTGGCGACCGACGAGCTGCCGGACGTGTCGGTGGAGGCCGCCGGCCGGGAGGCGGTGCCGGGGTCCACGGAGGACACGGTGGCCGGCATCTGGCGCACGATCCTGGACACCGGCGACGTGGACCTCGACGCCGACTTCTTCGCGCTCGGCGGCGACTCGCTGCTGGCCGTACGGCTGGTGGCGGCCGTCCGCGCCCGGTTCGACATCGAGCTGGCGCTGCACGAGTTCTTCGAGGCGGCGAGCGTCGCCGGGCTGGCCAAGCGGATCGACGCGCGACTGGCCGCCACACCGTCCACATCGGAGCTGCGCAAGCGCACGACCGACCTGGTGCCGCTGTCGTACGCCCAGGAACGGATCTACGGCCGTGCGCTGGCCGGCGCCTCTAGCGAGGAACTGCAGCAGACGCTCGTCGCGCACCTCACCGGTGACCTCGACGTGTCGCTCATGCGCCGCGCGGTCACCATGGTGGTCGCCCGGCACGAAGCACTGCGCATGGCGATCGACGCCCGCGGGCAGGTGGCCCGGCCACCGGCCGACGTCCTGGACGGCCCACTGTCACTCGCCGACGGCGTCCTCCTGACCTCCGACATCACGAGCACCGGTCCCCGCGAGCACGAACTTTCCCTGACCCTGCACCGGATCGCCTCCGACGGCATGTCCACCCAACTGCTCGCCAGGGACCTGGCCGCCTGCTATGCCGCACTGCGCAGGGGCGTCGCGCCCAGCCTCCCGGCGCTTCCCGTATCCCACGCGGACTTCGCCGCCTGGGAACGCGCGACCGTCACCCCCGAGTCGGTGGCCGACGCCGTCCGCGAGTGGCGCCGCACCCTCCCGGACCTCGGCGGGTTGGCGGACGCGCCGCGATCCTTGTCCCGCCACCGCACCCAGCGCCGCCTCCAGCTCGACCCGGTGGACGTCCAGGCGTGCGAGGCACTGGCCAAGCGGGAACGGTGCAGCCTCCGGGTGGTGCTGCTGACCGCGTGGGCCACGGCCTGTGCCCGCCAGCTCGGCGACGACCTCCTGATCTGCACCCCGGTCAGCGGCCGTGACCAGCCCGAACTGTCCGATGTGGTCGGACGGTTCGTGAACATGGTGGTACTGCCCATCTCGCTGCCGGCCGACTCACTTGCCGCGCGGCTCGACCACGTGAAGGCCGCCACGTTGGAGGCCTACCGGCGACAGCGGCTGCTGCCGTTCGTGGCCCTCGAACGCGCGATCGCCGGCGACCGTGCCACCTTCAGCCCGGTCTTCCCGCTGCTGTTCGACCTGGCCGACCGGCCGGCCGAGCTGCCGAGCGTGCCGGGCCTCGACGTGGCCATCGCACCGCCGCAAGAACACACCACGGACTTCGGGCTCGCACTGCAGGCACACCACGTGGGCGACCGGCTGGAGCTGGTCATGCTGCACGACCCCGAGGTGTACGACACCGAGCTGACCGCCGCGCTGTTCGACGACGTTCGCCGCCTGCTCGCCGAGATCACCGGCGACCAGGAGGGGGCGTGACATGACATCCCTTGTGTCAACCCCAGTCGCCATCAACCGGACCCAAGGGGAACGGGACGCAACCCAGCCACAAGTACGTGCCGAACCGGAGGCGAACAACGCATGGTGACCAACACTTTTAATTCCGGGGAGGCGGAACAGTCGGTCCAGGCGGGACAGCGGCTCAACGAGCTGCTCGGTGGGTACCGGCGCACCGCGTTGGTGCACCTGGCCGCCCGGCTCGCGCTCGCCGACCACCTGGCCGCCGGGCCGCGGACCAACGCCGAGCTGGCCGAGGTGCTCGGCGCCCGGCCGGAACAGCTGCACCAGATCGCCCGCGCGCTCGTCGGCATCGGCGTACTCCGCAATGATGCCGATGCGTTCGCACTAACCGACGTGGGGGAGTTGCTGCGTAGCGACCACCCGCAGTCCCGGCGCGGCGCGGCCATCTACTTCGGCGGCACCAGCTACCGGGCCTACTCGGGCCTGCCGGACGCCATCAGCACGGGCGGCATCGCGTTCGACCTCGTGTTCGGCATGCCGTACTACAACTACCTCGACGAGAACCCCGAACTGGCCGAGTACTACCACCAGCTCATCGCGCTGCCCGGCGTGGGACACGCGATCCGCGGCCTGTTCGACTTCGCGCCGTACCACACGCTCGTCGACGTCGGCGGCGGCAGCGGTTCGCTACTCGCCGAGATTCTCACGCTCACCCCGGACCTGAACGGCATCCTCTACGACCTGGCGGTGAGCGCGCCCATGGCCCGCGAGCTGTTGGCCGAGCGAGGGGTGGCCGACCGCTGCGTGGTCGACTCGGGTGACTTCCGCGTGTCCGTGCCGGCCGGCGGCGATGTCTACCTCCTGTGCCGGGTGCTGGCCAACTGGCCGCACGACGTGGCCGTGAAGATCCTGTCCAACTGCCGGCAGGTAATGCCGCCGGGTTCGCGGCTGCTGGTGTTCGAAATGGTGATGCCCGAGTTGGCGACCGAGGGCACGTTCACCGTGGAGGGTGACATGAACGCGCTGGCGCACCTGGGCGGCGCGGTCCGCACCTGGGAGCAGTTCGGGAAACTGTTCGAGGACTCGGGTTTCCGGCTGGAACGGGTGCGGCGCGTCAGCCCGGACGCGCACTGGACGCTGCTGGAAGCCACCCCGGAGCGCGCACGATGAGCGCCAGCAGTAACAACGGAAGCGGGACCGGCATTCCCCGCTTCGGCGGACTGCCGGTGCTCGGCCTCAACCACCGGCTCCTGCTCGACCCGGTCGGCATGTTCATGGACGCCTACCGGAGGCACGGCGATCTGGTGGAGCTGGATCTCGGTTACGCCGGCCCGGTCTACGCGGCGTTTCACCCGGACGGCGTGAAGCAGGTCCTGCAACACGGGAAGCGCACGCACCGGGCGCTGCTGCGCCAACTCCTCGGCAAGGGCCTGTTCACCTCGCCGAGCGGCGACGACTGGCTGCGCCGCCGCCGGTTGGTCCAGCCGCTGTTCCGCCAGGAGCGGCTCGACGACATGATCCCGCTGCTGCTCCGCTCCTTCGACGAGTCGCTCGACCGGCACTGGGCACATCTGTCCACTGTGGACGCAGCACAGGAGATGAAGCGCGCCACGGTCGCCATGATGGTCGACGCCACCTTCGGCGGCCACGCCGACGTCGACCGAACGGCCGCCGTCGACGCGCTGAGCTTCCTCCTGCCCTATGTGGACCAACGACTGTTCACGCTCATCAAGCCGCCGCTGCGTTGGCCGACCCCGGCCAACCGGCGCTACGTCGAGGCCATCGCCACCGTCCGGCGCATCGTGGGCGACGCCCTGCGGACCCGCCGGCCCGGCTCGGAACCGACGTTCCCGACGTTCCTCGATGGCCTGCTGGACAGCCGAGCAGCCGACGGCGCGCCGAACTTCACCGACGAGGAACTGGTCGACGAGGTGCTGTCGATCTTCATCGCCGGCACGGAGACCACCGGCACGGCGATCACCTGGGCACTGCACCTGATCAGCACACACCCGGAGGTCGCCGAGGCGCTGCGCCAGGAGGTGACGAGCGCCGTCGGGTCGCGCGTGCCCACGGCCACCGATCTCGCCGGCCTCACCTGGCCGAAGGCGATCATGCAGGAGGCGTTGCGGCTGTACCCGCCGGCCTGGGCGCTGCGGCGGGTGCTCGACGAGCCGACGGAGATCGGCGGCGTGCCGCTGGCCGCCGGGTCACGGCTGATCATCTCCGCCTACGTCACCCACCGGCACCAGGAGATCTGGCCGGATCCCGAGCGGTTCGACCCGAACCGCTGGCGCGACCCCGCGACAACGCGCCCGCGGTTCTCGTACTTCCCCTTCGGCGCCGGTGCCCACCAGTGCATGGGGAACCTGTTCGCACTGCTCGAGGGTGAGTTGATCCTCACCAGAATCGCACAACACTTCCGGTTGACATCGCCGAGCGACAAACCGTTGCGTACCAAGGCGACCATCGCGCTCGCGCCACGGCCGACGCCCCGCCTGGCATTGACTCACGTTTGAGCCAAAGGAGACATCTCGATGACAAACTACGGGTCACGCTCTGCCGGCAACTTACCGGGCCGAGTCGTGATTGGAGAGACAATGAACGCCAATGTTCGTACCTACGCAAGGAAGTGGCGTAGGCGTGGTATCGGCCTGGCGTCCGCCGGCGTGTTGACCGTTGCCCTGTCGGCATGTTCGTCGCTGCCGGCTGAGGTCGGCCTGGGGGCGGCGAGCAGTGTGACCGTCGGCGCCGGACCGGGTGGACTGGTGACCGAGGACATGAACGGCGACGGTGTGGTCGACATGCTCACCGCGGACTTCCTGGCCAACTCCATTTCCATCGTGCTCGGCGACGGCAACGGCGGCTTCGGCCCGGCCGCCACCTTCCCCACGGCCACGAGCCCGTCCGACCTGGGGGTCGGTGACTTCAACGGCGACGGGAACCTCGACGTCGCCACCTCGAACTACTTCGTGAACCTGGTGTCCCTCCACTTCGGCGACGGCGCCGGCGGGATCAGCGCGCCCACCTCCTTCACGGCCGGCACGGACGTCAACCCGAACCACATGACGGTGGCCGACCTGAACAACGACGACAGCCTCGACGTGGCCACCTCGAACTTCCACATGGACGGTGTCTCCGTCCTGCTGGGCGACGGCGCGGGCGGACTCTCCGAGCCGAGCCAGTTCCCCGTGGTGTTCGACCCGATCCGGATCACCACGGCCGACCTCGACGGCGACGGCAACCTGGAGATCCTCACGGGACTGTTCGGCGCGAACAAGGTCGGCATCCTCGTGGGCGACGGCTCCGGCGGCTACCAGGAGGGCCCGCAGCTGGACTCGGACAGCCCGGCCGGTCTGGTGGCCAAGGACGTCAACAGCGACACCATCATGGACATCGTGGCCGCCAACTTCGGCGACAACACGGTGTCGGTGTTCCTCGGTGAGGGCGGGATGGAGTACAAGGACGCCCGCGTGTTCCCGGTCGACGGGGAGACACCCAGCGCGCTCGCCGTCGAGGACCTCAACGGTGACGGCTTCCTGGACCTGGCGGTCGGCAACGGCGTGTCGAACGACGTGAGCATCCTGCGCGGCGACGGCGCCGGCTACTTCAGCCCGCCGGCGACCTTCGCGATCACCGGCGACGACCCGCGCGGCGGCATCGTGGCGGTCGACCTCGACGACGACGGGATGGTCGACGTGGCCACGGCCAACCACAACACGGGGGACGTCTCCGTGCTGCTCAACGCGGGTGCCGGCAGCAGGGCGTGAGAGATGGACATCGACGACGAGAACCTCCGGTACCGCGTGGTGGTGAACCACGAGGAGCAGTACTCCATCTGGCCTACCGCCCGGGACAACCCGCCGGGCTGGCTGGACGCCGGTGCCGAGGGCACGAAAGCCGAGTGCCTTGACTGGATTGAGCGACATTGGAGCGATATGCGACCGCTCAGCCTGCGCCGGAGCCTCGACGTAGTGCATCCTTCTTGACGGTCGGCTCGACGCCGGTGCCCTGAGCGAAAGAGGACAGCAGAGATGTCGGACACCGGCGCAGAGACGAAGAACGAGGATGGCGGCGTTGGTGCGCTGGAGTTGCTGCGCACCAACGCGCCGTTCCGCTCGCTGAGCATCGCGCGGATCGTCTCCTTCGTCGGTGACTCGGTCAGTCTCGTGGCGCTCATGCTGTACGTGGCCGACTCGGTCGGGCAGGCACTCGCCATCGCCCTGCTGCTGCTGGTGGGCGACTTCACCCCGTCGCTGGTCAGCCCCATCACCGGGGCGATCACCGACCGGTTCAACCTCAAGACCGTGATGATCACGTGTGAGCTGATCCAGGGCGCCATCCTGCTGCTCATCGCGCTCTCCCTTCCCGCCCTGCCGCTGTTGCTCGTGCTGGTGGGGGCCAGGGCGATCGGCGGGCAGGTGTTCCAGCCGGCGTCGCGGGCGGCCGTGCCCGCGCTGGTGAAGGACAAGGACCTGGAGGTCGCGAACTCGACCATCGGGTTCGGCACGAACGGCGCCGAGGCGATCGGGCCGTTGATCGCGGCCGCGCTGTTCCCGTTCATCGGCGTGCGCGGCGTGCTGCTGGTCGACGCGGCGTCGTTCCTGCTGTCGGCCATGCTGCTCATGAAGCTGCCGTCGATGCCGCCCGTGCCGCCGGAGAACGGCGAGAAGACCACGCTGCTGGCCGGCGCGAAGGAAGGGCTCGGCTACATCTGGAAGATGCGGCCGCTGCGGATCATCGCGCTCGGGTTCTGCGCGATCGTGGCGTTCAACGGCATCGACGACGTGGCGCTCGTGCTGCTGGCCAAGGACACGTTCGGCGCCGGGGACTCGGCCGTCGGCCTGCTGCTCGGCGCGGTCGGGGTCGGGCTGCTGTTCGGCTACGTGCTGCTGTCGAAGTACAGCCGGCGCATGTCCATGACCATGTTGCTGCTGCTCGGGTTCGCGGCGAGCAGTGTCGGCAACCTGCTCACCGGCCTGGCGTGGGCGGTCGCCGCGGCCGTGGCCGTGCAGGCCGTGCGTGGCCTCGGGCTCGCGGCCATGGACGTGGGCAGCAACACCTTGCTGCAACGGCTCGTACCCGCGGGAATGCTCGGCCGCGTGTTCGGCAACCTCTACGGCGCCATCGGCGCGGCGGCCGCACTGTCCTATGTGGGCGGTGGGTTGCTACTGGACGCGACCGACGCGCCGACGACGTTCGTGATCGTCGGCGTGGGTGGCACGATCGCCACGCTGCTCGTGGCCATCAGGCTGCCCGGCGCGTTGCGTGATGCGGGTGCCAAGCCGGACGCGGTGCCTGAGCCGGATGTCAAGCCCGCCAACAGTTCCAGCGACACCAGCTCTTAGCCGGCTGTTACGCCGCGGGCACTCTACGCCAAGGACCTCGGGCCCTGGTTGAGCCATGTGCCAAGCGCGACCGACTCTCGACCCGTGGCCAATAGTGTCGCTGCACACCATTGATCACGGGGAGAACCGATGATGTATCAACTCAGCCGCCGGTCCTTACTCCTGGCCGCGGCTGCGGGCGCGACGCTGCTCGCCGGCTGCGGCTCAGGAACACCCACTCAGTCAACGCCGACCGGGCCACCCCGGCGCGGCGGGACCCTCCGCGCGGCGTTCGTCGGCGGCGGCGCGTCGGAGTCGCTCGACGTGTTCAAGAGCGGTACCTCCATGGACTTCGTCCGGGCGCGGGCGTTGCACGCCAGCCTCGGCGACCTCGACCCCACCGCACCCGGCGGCTTCCGTTCCCACGTGCTCGACGGGATCGACGCGTCGCCCGACCTCACCAGCTACACCCTGCGGGTCCGGAGTGGACTCCGCTTCTCCGACGGTTCGCCACTCACCGCGCGCGATGTCGCCCACTCGCTGGAGCTGACCGCGACCGCCGCCCCCATCGGCTCCCTGGCGGTGTTCGCCGCCGACTTCGACGTGACCAGGATGCGGGTGGTCGACGACACCACCCTCGAACTCCCCACCAAGCGCCCGATCGCCGACGGCGCCACCGTTCTGTGCCTCGGCACCACTTTCGTCTACAAGGAAGGGACCACCGAGTTCACGGCCGACATGCCGACCGGCGGCCCGTTCCGGCTGGTCGGTTTCGACCCCGGCCGCGGCGCCCAGCTGGCCCTCAACGAGAACTTCGGTGGTAGCGGCGGCCCGTACCTGGACGGCCTTGAGCTGCTGTCCATCCCGGACGGTGACGCGCGGCTGAACGCCCTGCGCGGCAAGCAGGTCGACTACGCGCACGACCTGTCACCCGTGCAGGCCCGCTCCGCGCAGGCCGACGGTGGCATCCGGGTGGCCGAGGCGGCGCTGCCCGCCATGACGTCCCTCTACTTCCAGCTGAACATGACGAAGCCGCCGTTCGACGACCCGCGGGTGCGCACGGCGTTCCGGCTGGCGGTCGACCGGAAGTCCATCCTGGACACCGTGCTGTTCGGCCGTGGACAGATCGGCAACGACCTGCTGTCGCTCGGCTACCCGGACTACGCCGGCGACCTGCCGCAGCGGGAACACGACCCGGGCCGGGCACGCGAGCTGCTCCGCGAGGCCGGTGCGGCCGACCTGGCGGTCACGCTCACCACCGGACCGGAGACGCCCGGCATGGTCGAGGCGGCCACGCTGTACGCCGAGCACCTGAAGGACGTGGGCGTCGACGTGACGTTGCAGGAGAAGCCGGCCGGCCAGCTCTACGCGGACTTCGCCGCCTACTCGGAGCTGCCGTTCGCCGGCGGCTACGCCTCGGCCACGCCGCCCATGTTGATCTACCAGATCATCTACCAGGGCGGGAACCCGTTCGGGTTCGGCTGGAACCGGCCGGACGTCGACCAGATGGTCCTGGAAGCCCGCGCCGCGCGCACCCCGGACGAGGCGAAGGAAAAGGCCGGGGCCGTGCAGCAGATGCTGGTGGACGAGGGCAACACCGTCCTGCCCGTGTTCAAGCCGAGCATGGCCGGTCAGGTGCCGAACCTCGTCGGAGTCGAGAAAGGACTGTTCGAGCAGCACCCCAGCTTCGTCGAGGCGTCCCTCCAGTGAGCGGCTTACCCAGGTTGGTGATCCGCCGGGCGCTGGGTGCCGTGGTGGCCCTGGCGGCTCTCTCCGTGCTGATCTTCGCGGTCACCGAGGTGCTGCCCGGGGACGCGGTCGGTGCGATCGCCGGCCCCGACGCCACGGCCGAGCAGCGCGACCGGGTGCGGACCGAACTGGGGCTCGACCGGCCGGCGGTCGAGCGCTATGTGGACTGGATGGGCGGCGTCCTACGCGGCGACCTGGGTTCCGCGTACGTGGGCGGCCGCCCGGTGGCCGACGTCCTGGCCGACCGGGTGCCGAACAGCCTGCTGCTGGCGGGATTGGTGTGTCTGCTGCTGGTCCCGACGGCCGTCGTGCTCGGCACGGCCGCCGGCTTCGGCTCGGCCGGCGGGCGGCGTGGGCGAGCGGCGGACCGGGTGGTGTCGGCCGGTGCGCTCACGGCGGCCGGCATTCCGGAGTTCGTGACGGCCGGGCTCCTGCTGGCCGTGTTGGCCACGTGGCTCGGGCTGGTCCCGGAGGTGTCGCTGGTCCCCATCGGTGGGTCGCCGTTGGACAGTCCGGAAGTGTTGGTGTTGCCCGTGTTGAGCCTGCTGGTGCTGTCCGCCGCTTGTGCCGTGCGGCTGATCCGGGCTTCGGTGGCGGATGTCGTGCGGACGCCGTATGTGGAGGCGGCGCGGTTGGGTGGGATCCACGGGTGGCGGCTGGCGTTGCGGCACGTGTTGCCCAATGCGTTGGCGCCGGCCGTGCAGGCGATGGTGGCGCAGCTGGGCGCGTTGGTGGGTGGCGCGATCGTCGTCGAGTCGATCTTCAACTATCCGGGTGTCGGTAACGAGTTGCGGGCCGCGGTCGCGGCTCGGGATGTGCCGTTGGTGCAGGGGATCTCGTTGACGCTGTGTGCGGTGTCCTTGGTGGCGCTGTTGATCGGGGACCTCCTCGTGCGGCTGTTGTCCCCTCGGTTGAGGAGTGGGGCATGAGGCGGGTGGCGCTTTGGGTTGCCGGGGGTGGGGCCGGTGCGGTGGCCCTACTCGCCGGGTTGGGGCCGGTGTTTGGTGGGTCGCCCACCGAGTCGGTCGGGTTGCCGTTTTCTGGGCCCAGTGCCGCGCATCTGCTCGGGACCGATGCGCTTGGGCGGGACGTGCTCGCCCGGGTGTTGCACGGTGGGTACGTGGTGGTGGGGCTCGCCGTCATCGCGACGGTTGTGGCCACTGTGCTCGGTGTGATCATCGGGGTGTTGTCGGCGTTGGCCAGCCGGCGGGTGGGGGAGCTGGTGATGCGGGTGCTCGACCTGTTCGTCGTGGTTCCCGCGTTGCTGTTGCTGATCGTGCTGGCGGCCGGGTTTCCTGGCAGTGACCTCGCGTTGTTGGTCGCTGTCGTGCTCACCACTACGCCGTTCTCCGCGCGGGTGGTCCGGGCGGCCGCCCAGCAGGTCACGTCGCGGGGGTTCGTGGAGGTCGCGTTGTCCAGAGGGGACGGTCGGTGGTCGGTGCTGCGGCGGGACATCCTGCCCAACATCGCCGGGCCGGTGCTCGCCGACACCGGGCTGCGGTTCGTGGGGGCCGTGTATCTTGCCGCCACGGCCGGGTTTCTTGGTATCGGGCGTGGGGCGCCGGCCGCCAACTGGGGGCGGATGGTGGCCGAGAACATCTCCGGCGCGACGCTCGCCGTGTTGCCGTTCCTGGTGCCCGCGTTGTTGCTGGTGTTGTTCGGGGTCACCGTCAATCTGCTGGCTGACGAGTTGGTCACGCGGTTCTCTCGGAGTGCGTCATGACTGTCGCGTCGGTGCGTGATTTAGTGGTGGGGCCCGTGTCCGGTGGGGCGCCGGTGGTCGACGGGGTGAGTTTTTCTCTTCGGCCCGGCCAGGTGCTCGGGTTGGTCGGGCGGTCCGGGTCTGGGAAGTCCACTGCCGCTTACACGTTGCTCGGGCATGTGCGGCCGGGGTTGGCTGTGCGGGGCGGGTCGGTGCGGGTGGCCGGGCTCGATCCGTTCGTCGCTGCTCGGCAGTTGCGGGGGCGGGTGGTGTCCTATCTCGGGCAGGATCCCGCGGCCGCGCTCAATCCCGCTCGGCGGATCGGGGCGCAGTTGGCTGACGTGGTTCGGTTGCGTGGGGGATCGGTGGCCGCGTTGCTCTCGTCGGTGCAGTTGCCTTCTGATCGGGGGTTCCTGCGGCGGTTCAGTCATCAGGTGTCGGGTGGGCAGGCGCAGCGGGTCGGGCTCGCGATGGCGTTGGCCGGGTCGCCGCAGTTGTTGGTGCTCGATGAGCCGACCAGTGGGTTGGATGTCGTGGTGGCCGCTGAGGTTCGTGCGTTGCTCGCGTCGTTGCTCGGTGGGCCCGCGGCTGTTGTTGTGAGTCACGATCCCTATCTGGTGGCTGAGCTGGCCGATTCGGTGGTGACGATGGCTGATGGGCGTCTCGTTTCCGGTTCTCCTGTTGTTCGGCCGGTGGTGCCTTCTGATGTGGTTGCTGGGCCTTCCGGGCCGGACGCGTTGGTGGTGTCTTCGTTGGCCGCCAGGTACGGGGTGTCGGACGTCTCGCTGCGGATTCCTTCTGGGTCGGCGCTCGCGCTCGTCGGGCCGTCCGGGTCGGGGAAGACGACTGTGGCGCGGGCGATCGTGGGGTTGCAGGCTCGGACGTCAGGGATCGTGATGTTGGATGGGCGGCCGTTGGCTCCGCATTATCGGCAGCGTGCGGTTTCGGATCGGCGGGCTGTGCAGTTGGTCGCGCAGGATTCTGTGGGGGCGTTGAATCCTCGGGAGACTGTGGGGGCGGCGCTCATGCGGGCCGGTTCTCGAGATGTTGCTTCGTTGTTGGAGCGGGTGCATTTGCCTGCTGATTGTGCGTCGCGGTTGCCCGGGGAGTTGTCTGGTGGGGAGCGGCAGCGGGTTAATATTTGTCGGGCTCTTGCTGCGTCGCCTCGGTTGTTGGTTTGTGATGAGGTAACGTCGGCTTTGGATCGGGAGATTGGGTCGGCTGTTCTGTCGTTGTTGGCTGAGTTGCGGGATTCGCTGGGTCTTGCCGTGTTGTTGGTGACGCATGATTTGTCGGTGGCCGCTGAGGCTGCGCAGCAGATTGCTGTGTTGGAGCGGGGGCGGGTGGTTGAGGTTGGTTCCACTGCTCGTGTTTTGTCTTCTCCTGATCACTCGTTGACTCGGGCGCTCGTTGCTTGTAGTCCTGGGTTGGCTGCGTGATCTCTGGTCTGGCGTCTCCGGTCTCTCTGGTTTGCTGGTAGGGGTTCTGGGGTGACGGTGGATTGTACGGGCGGCCCCTCACGGGTCAAGGGCGCCTTCGGCGTCGGCTTCGCCGATTTCGCTTCGCTCAACCCTTGACCCGTGAGCCTCCGCCGCCCTGGGTCAGAGCCTCAAGGGCAGGCTGGCGCCTGCCCTCCCCGTGTCCACCGTCCCCCCAGAACCCCGCCGCACTCTCGGTGCGTAGCTATTCACCTGGTGTGAGTGCTGGTGGTAGCCATGTGCCGGTGGTGAAGAGTTCGTGGAGGACTTGGAGTTTGTCGCGGCCCCATTTGGTTGCGGTGTCCAGGTAGGACTGGACGATGGCGAAGTCGATGAGTCCTTGGAGGGTGTGCCAGCAGCCGCCGGAGGTGCGTTGTTGGATCTTGACGGGTCGGCACGCGCGCTCCGCCTCGTTGTTGGTGAACGGCACCGTCAGGTCGGTGGCGAATCGCAGGATCATGTCCTCGTATCGTCGGAATCGGGTGATGAGGGTGCGGGTTTTGTCGGCCAGATCGCTGGTCTGTCCGGTGTTGTCGGTCTTGCCTCGGGCGGGGGCGCCTCGGTAGCGGTTGCGGATCTGTTTCAGCGTGATGTGATCGAGGCGGTCGGCCCCTTGCTGGCGGGCGGTGTGTGCGGCACGGTTGGCGTCGGTGAGGGCGGTGGCCATCGCGAGCGCCCAGAGTTGACCGTCGGGGTCGGCGTCGGAAATGGACCGCAGATCGCGCAAGAGGTGGGCTCCGCACCAGGCGTGCACGGCTTTGAGGTGTTCGTAGCCGGCGTAGCCGTCACGCACCAGCACTCCGGTGAACCCAGGCAGCACACCGCCGGCGTCGATCGTCTCCTTGGTGCGGTCACCAACGTGCATCAGGGTCAGGTTGGACCGTTCCCGATCTTGTAGACACTCGGTCGTAGACTGCCGCTGATTGCAGCGGAGGGACTCGCGTGGCGACACGCCGGCATTTCACCCAGGAGTACAAGGATCAGGCCGTTAGCCTCGTCCTCGATTCGGGCCGTTCGATCGCTGAGGTGGCGAGAAGTATCGGCGTCCACGAGATGACGTTGGGCAAGTGGGTGAAGAAAGCGAAAGACGATGGCCGGGGTCCGGAAAAGGATCTGTCGGAGACTGAGCGGGTCGAGTTGGAGCGACTCCGCAAGGAGAACGCTGTTTTGCGGATGGAGCGTGATTTCGCGAAAAAAGTTGCGGCCTGGTTCGCGAAGGAGCAGCCGTGAAGTACGCGGCGATCGCAGACTGGGCCGACGAGCAGGAGTACCCGGTCACGTTCATGTGCGCCCAGCTCGGGGTGGCCCGGTCCGGCTACTACCGGTGGCTGACCAGCGGACCGTGTCAGCGGGAGCGCACCGACGCTGAGCTGTCCGAGCAGATCCGCGAGGTCCACGACGACCTCGACGGCAACCCGGGCGTGCGGCGGGTCTGGGCCGAGCTGGTGGTCCGTGGCTTCCGGGTGGCCCGCAAGCGGGTCTGGCGACTGATGCGCGCCGCGGGCCTGCGCGGACGCCACCCCCGCGCGTGGAAGCGCACCACCGTCGCAGGTCAGCGGCCCGTCGACGCCCCGGACCTGATCAGGCAGGACTTCACCGCAGAGCAGCCGGACACCCGCTGGTGCGGTGACATCACCTACACCCGCACCGTCGCCGGCTGGGCCTACACCGCCACCGTGATCGACCTGCACTCCCGCACCGTCGTGGGCCACGCCGTGGCCGACCACCTGCGCACCAGCCTGGTCACCGACGCCCTGGCGGCCGCGCTGGCCACCCGCACACCGGCGCCCGGGGTGATCTTCCACAGCGACCGCGGCTGCCAGTACACGTCGAAAGAATTCGCCGAATTCTGTGCCACCAACGGTGTACGGCGCTCGATGGGCCGACGCGCTACCTGCTACGACAACGCCGTTTCGGAATCATTCTTCGCGACCTACAAGAAAGAACTCATCCACACCCGCCCCTGGAACGACCTCGCCGACGTAAAACAGCAAACCTTCCTCTGGATCGAAGGCTACTACAACCGCCGACGGCGCCATTCCACCCTCAACTACTTGACACCCGCAGAATACGAACTAGGATACAGAAAACTAACCGACCTGGCAGCCTAAATCGGTGTCAACAAAATCGGGAACACTCCAGGTACTCGGTGCAGGCCACGTGCACGTAGGCCAGCGACCCGGCGGCGCGGCCGGGTGTCTCATCAGCGTGCAACACCGGCGAGGCCGCGAGCAGCGTCCGCATGTGGGAGAGAAACTTCTTCTCCAACCTGCGTGCGGCACGACCGCGGACCCCGGCCACCAGCCCGGTGGACACGTCGATCGCACACAACTTCTCCAGCAGATCACGAGCACGACCGACCGGCAGGAAATGCGCGCAGGTCAACAACGCCCTGGCCAGGGTTTCCGGGCCGATCCGCACCGGTGAACCGTGTGCGGCCATGATCTCGGCGTGCTCGACGGGCACCGCCTCGTCATCCCAGCCCGGGGTGGTCACCTTTCGCAACACGGACACACCTTCGACACCCGTTGATACTCGGTGACTTTCGGGGGCGGCACCGGCCGAATATCGACCACCTGACGCCGCTGACGGCCACACTCCTCGGCCCTGTCGAGCGACGCATCGCAGGACGTGCAGCGATCCGCCTGGATCTCCAGACGTTCGTCCGGATCACCAACAAGGCTGCGTGAGGACGACGCCGCACCCGGCTGCTTACCCGGCTTGCGTCCCGACCGGTCACGTGACGAGCGCTTCTTCGCCGGCTTCTTCGCCCACGGCGCGTCTGACGATGGCGGACGAGACGAGTTCGACGAATCCGCCGCCCGCTCCCGCTCCAGCTCAACGACCCGCTCTGTCAGCGCCACAACCATGTTCTTCAACTCACCAAGCTCCGCCCGCAGCTCCGCGTTCTCCCGCCGCAGCCCAGCATCCTCCGCCCGCAACCCAGCGTTCTCAGCGGCAAGCCGCTCAACGGGCGAGACATCGGACACGAACGACACTCTGCCCAACCGCGACGCAAGATCAACCCGACACGCCGAAGATCACGCCACACCAGACCCCGCCACCAGCTGAACAGCTACCTCGGTGCTTTTGGTCTCGTGTCACCTTTTCGATCGTGGGTGACTCACATTTCGTGAGGCCTTCTTTCTTTTACCCGATCGGGTACGGGTGTTCGAAATCGTCCTAGTTTTCCGGTAGAATTTGGGTATGTCAAGCTCCCTTGCTCAGTCTCTCGGGTTGCCGGAGCTTGCCCATGAGCTTGTGTCGATTTTTGAGCAGATACGGAAATCGCATGCTGCTGCGTTGGCGGTGATCTCCGCGATGGAATCTCAGGACGTTGTGCGGGACTCCGGGTATTCGAGTCTGCCCGCGTTGCTATCCGATCTGGTGCGGATCACCCCACGCCGCGCGGCCCGGTTGATCGCCCAAGCTGGTCTCGTTGCCGAGTCGGTGACGCCGACCGGGCACGTCACCCCGGCCCGCCTGCCGCTGGTCCGCGACGCACTCGTTGAGGGTGTCCTGGATGCCGATCACCTCGAGGCGATCGCCGAGGTGGTGAAGAAGGTCCCGCACTCGGTACCAGGCGACACCGCCGAGATCGTGGAGAAGCATCTGGTCGAGACCGCCCGCGTCGCACCCTCCTCGGTCGTCCGCACGCACGGAGTTGCCTTGCTAGCGCGGATCGATGCCGACGGCACCCCACCGGCAGAAGAGTTGGCGGCACCGAAGAACATCTTCCGCTCCAGCCGCGACGAGGCCGGGTGGATGCACTTCTCCGGCCGCATCGAACCCGAGTCAGCCGAAGAACTCGACTCCCTCCTCGGCGCCCTGGCCAAACCAGACGGCCCGACCGACGATCGGCATCCGACCCAGCGGTTGGGGGATGCGTTCTGTGATGTGGTCCACCACGCGATCACCAGCGACACGTTGCCGTCCCGAGGTGGAGAAAAGCCGCACCTCAACGCCACCGTCGACTACTCAGCGCTGCAGAAGGGCGTGGGCGCCGCGACCCTCGAAGGCGGCGCGATCCTCCCAGCGTCAGCAGCTCGCCGGATCGCCTGCGATGCAGGGATCATCCCCATGGTGATGAACAGCGCCTCAGTCCCACTGGACGTGGGCCGCACCCGCCGCCTGGTCACCCCGAAACAGCGAACAGCACTCAATGCCCGCGACAAGGGCTGCGCCTTCCCCCACTGCACCCGCCCAGCAAGATGGTCGGATGCTCATCACGTTCGGCACTGGCTGGATGGCGGGGCCACCGATCTGGCGAACATGGTTCTCCTGTGTCGGCGCGATCATCGCCTGATCCACCACTCCGAATGGGAAGTCCGCATCATCAACGGACTGCCCGAGTTCATACCACCAAAGTGGATCGACCCGGAGCAGATCCCGCAACGAAACCCACTGCACCAACGCGAATAGCCGCACGCCCGCTACCAGCCGCCACTCGCTGGCCGCTACCACCGGCGGGCCGCAACCACCGCGATCTCGGCTGCAACCGCTGGAGCCGGTGGAGGGACGCACGGTCTCCGGGGGCGGGGGCGGGGTGGCCCAACCCCGAGACCAGAGACCCAAGCCCCGCCCCAAACCCAAGGCCCCAAGCGCTCAGACTGGCTTCTGCGCCACCACGATCGCGTAACCAGCCTCGGGCAGCTCACTGAAGCGTACCGCGTCCTCGCCGATCTTCTCCGTCACCGACGCCGGCATGCCGCTCTTCGCCTCGATGGCGGTCGCCCGGTCGCGGAAGCCGTCGTCCACCGCGCGCATCGTGCGCTTCAGGATGTTGTCCCCGATTTCCAACAGTTCGACCAGCTCCAGGCCGGCGTCCTCCACCAGCTTCTTGATCTCGTCCAGCTTGTTGTAGTGACAGTGGACGGTCTCATAGTAGTTATCCAGGAAAGCCCTGGTCTCCGCGTCCACCGGGGCGCGCTCCACACAGTCTGTCACCACCAGGCGACCACCGGGGCGCAGCACTCGCGCGATGTTGCGCAGGGACTCCGTCCAATTGGGCACGTGGATCAGGCACTCGCTGGACCACGCGTGATCGAAGGACTCGTCCGGGAAGGTCATCTCGTCGACGTTGCCGTACTGGACGGTGATCTCGTCCGTCAGGCCCTCGGCTTTAACCCGTTCGTTCGTCAGCTGCAGCTGGTAGGCGCCGATGTCGATGCTGGTTACCTTGACACCTCGAGTTCGAACCATCCTGACGGCCGGAGTGCCGTTGCCACAGCCGATATCCAGTAATCGTTGGCCTGCCTCGGGGTTCACCTTGTCGATCACCATGTCGGTCAGCCGGAGGGTGGCTTCCTCCATGGAGGCGTCGTCATTCTCGTCGTGCCAGTAGCCCACGTGCATCGTGCCACCGAGGATCTCGATGGACGCATCCGTCAGCGTCGCGTACTGCGGATTGATGTCGTCCGGGGTTCGGGCTTCCTGCTCTTGGGTTGTCATCGCGTCAGTCTCTGGACGCCGTGGCCGACCGTCAACGCGACTCGAGCCGGCTGCGAGCGCCGATCTCTTGTAGTGCGTCGGCTAATCGGCCGCAGGTGTGGTGCCGGTCGGCCGGTCTCGATGCCATGGCTTTGCGGATCACCGTGTCCAGTGCGGTCGGGAGGTCTGGTCGCAACGTAAGCACAGAGCGGCGTGGGCCGTGCGGCTCGACGCCCGTCAGGCACACATATAACAGACAACCCAGCGCGTGGACGTCCGCGCGGCGGTCCACCACGTGGCCGCCCACCTGCTCGGGTGGACTGAAACCCAGTGAGCCGGCGAACGGGCCGGTGTGTGGGCGTTCATCCACTCCGGTCGCTATGCCGAAGTCGGACAGGTAGCAGCGGGTCCCCGTGGTGGTGTCCACGAGAACGTTCTTCGGTTTGACGTCTCGGTGTACGAGGCCGCGGGCGTGGACGTAGTCGAGTGCCTCGGCCAGCTGCGCCACCACCGTGACCGTCAGTTCCAGGGAGAGCGGGCCGTGCACGTCCAGCATGTTCTGCAGGTCCCCACCCGGCAGGTACGGCATCACGTAGTACGGGGCGTCGTCGGTTTCCCCCGCGGCATAGACCGGCACGATCCTCGGGTGGTCGAGGTTCGCCGCGATCAGGCACTCGCGCAGGAACCTGCGCCGATGACGTTCGTCGAACGCGATGGGCCTGCGCAGCACCTTCACGGCCACCCGCCGCGCCAGCCGCACGTCCTCGGCCAGGTAGACCAGCGTCATCCCCGAACTGTTCAGCTCTCCCTTGACCCGGTAGCCGGCCAACCTCGGGGTGAGGTCGGCCGCGACCGGCGCGGCTCCTGCGATCACATGCTTCTCCCCTTGACGAGCGACTCAAGGATGAATCGAATCTCGCTCGTCTCGAGGAACGGTCGAAGTTCCCTGTAGGGGCACTCGGCAATGATCATGGTATTGGTGATCCACACATAGCCTTCCGCTCATGGCATCACCACTGTCCGCTTTATCCGAGGCACCACGCGATCCAGGTGGTGGTGGCGACCTCACGGCAGAGCTGCTGAACACCTCCGTCTGGACCGAGGAGCTACTGCAGGACGCCGGTATCCCGATCGTGGACGTTCCGTTCGTGAGCATCGGCGGCGGCATGGGGTCCTTCGCCATGGTCGACCACCTGCGTATCGCCGGGGTGCCGGCCAAGGACATCAGGGTGCTGACCGCACTGACCAGCCCCTGGGAGAACTACGCGTATCTCACGGGCGTGGCGCAACTGCCGCCCGAGTACCGCATCCGCTCGGACGCGTCGTCCATGCCGGACAACATCTGGGGCTTCCCGAGCTACGCGGTCCGCACGGCCTTCTCCGCGCGGTCGTTCCAGGGCTTCGTCAAGCCACTGTGGAACGTGCTGACCGAGAACATCTGGTCGGACTACTGGACCCCGCTCGCCGGGCAGGTGTTCAAGGGGCTGAAGCGCGAGGCCGACCGGATCGGCTACTGGGACACGTTGGCCGTCGGGCAGGCCCGTATGGTCCGCAAGCGCGCCGGCGGCGGGTACTTCTCGATTCTCACCCCGAAGGCGGAGTTCGATCCGCAGCAGGACGTCGGCCACCGGATCGCGTACCGCAGCAAGTACGTCCACATCGCGGTCGGGTATCCGAGCGTGCGGTTCCTGCCCGACCTACAGTCCTACCGCCAGCAGTACGGCGACGGCTACCGGTTCGTGAACAGCTACGAACCACACGAGCACGTCTACCACGACCTGACCAAGCGCGAGGGCACGGTGCTGGTGCGCGGCGGCGGGATCACGGCGTCGGCCATCCTGCACCGGCTGATCAAGGACCGCGAACAGCACGGTGCGCGGACCCAGATCCTGCACGTGCTGCGCACGGAGATCCAGGGCTCGCACGGCCCGTCGCCGTTCATGCGCCGCCGCGGCGGCGACGGCTGGGCCTACCAGGGGTTCAACTGGCCCAAGGCCAGCTGGGGCGGACAGCTGAAGGTGCGGCTGGAGAAGCTCGACGACGAGGAGCGGCTCCGGCTGTGGCGCGTGATGAAGGGGTCGACCACGCCGCGCCGCAGGCTCTGGCAGCGGCAGTTGGACCAGGGCCGGCGCGAGGGTTTCTACCGGACGATGACCGGGGTGATCGACCACGTCGAACCGAATCCAGACGGCACGCTCGGTGCGTTCGTCACGCACAACGGGGGACTGCGCAAGATCGACGTCGACTTCATCATCGACGCGACCGGCCTGGTGGGGGACATCGCCGAGCACCGGCTGCTGGCCGACCTGCTGGCCCACTCGGGCGCCACCCGCAACGGGCTCGGCCGGCTCGCCGTGTCGCCGATCTTCGAGCTGGACCAGTCCGCGAGCGGCGAGGGCCGGATGTTCGCGGCCGGCGCGACCACCGAGGGCAGCTACTACGCGCCCACCGACTCGCTGCTCGGCCTGCAGTACGCGGCCCTGCAGGTCACCGACGCCCTCGCGCGTACGGGATTCTGCCGGCGGATCGGGTCGTTCCGGTCGGTTTCCCAGTGGTGGAAGTGGATGAGGAACAAGACACCATGACTCCCACAATCGTTGGACGCATCCAGTCCAGAATCTTCGTGATCCTCACTGTCGGTCTGTTGTGGACACTGGCCATCACGCCCGTGTTCCGGACGGGGTTCATGCCGGTGGGCGACGCCTACTACGCCACCCTCTCAGCGCTCGGCGTCGTGCTGGTCCTCGGCGT
This sequence comes from uncultured Actinomycetota bacterium, assembly GCA_963826035.1. Taxonomy (GTDB): domain Bacteria; phylum Actinomycetota; class Actinomycetes; order Mycobacteriales; family Pseudonocardiaceae; genus Actinophytocola. The sequence continues at coordinate 504,346 of CAWGVZ010000001.1, forward strand.
GGTGGTGTGGGACCCGATCTACCACCTGCTCCAGCAGTTTCGCTGGGAGAAGGACTGGCCGGCGATGTTCACCCTGCTGGAGGGCATACCCGAAGGCCTGGTGGTCTACCTGGTCCTGCGCGACTTCATGGACATCGACGTCGGCGTCGGGACGTTCCTCATCCATTTCGCGACGACGTGGCTCGTCGTGTTCGCAGCCTTGCATGGGCCGCTGCGTGTTCTATTCCTTCGTTGGCGCTTTCGTGGCGGGAGATTATTGTGAAACTCGATGACTTCAAGTTGTCCGTGGAATCCGGTGACGGACTGATCGGCAGGTTCCCGACCGCCGTGTTCCTGCTGGTCGGTGACGGCGACCGCAGCGAGCACAAGGCGCTGGTCGACCTGTTCAGCGGCCCGCTCGACCCGAAGAAGGACCTGAGTACGAAGCTGGAGGCGCTGTTCGCCACGCCCGAGGCGGCCGACGTCGAGGCGTTCGCCGCGGTGGTCGAGACCGCGAGCGGCGCCTCGCTGTACCTGCACGGGCCGGTGGAGGTCTCGGCCGACGGTCCCAACGCGGAGTTCCGCGTGTGGGGTCCCGGCCCCGGCGAGGCCCCGCTGTTGCGCTACGAGGCGCCGGACTCGCTCGGCTCGCTGACCGTGCGCGGCACGGGTGGGTCGGGCAACGGCGCCGGCCAGTCGTTCGACCTGCGTTCCGGCCTGGCGTCCGGCAACGGGCTGGTGCTGGAGCGGCGGACCGCGCTGGCCGAGTTGGCGCCCGCCATGAGCGGGGCGGTCGCCGCGCCCATGAACGCGATGGCGAACGGCGCGCCCCTCAACGGGTCCAACGGCTCGCACCGGCCGGTGGCGACCCTGCCACCGCCGCCGCGCGTGGAGACCCCACCGCCGGCGTGGCTCGACTACTCAACCCAGACGGCTAGGCAGTCGACACCGCAACCCCCGCAGCCGCTGCCCGAGCCGGCCAGGTCGCAGTCCACGGGCGGTGACCTGCTGCGGCCGACCTACCTGAGCCGGCTGCTGACCCGGGTGATCGTCACCCTGACGCTCGGGCTGGCCTGCGCGTTCGGGCTCGGCGCCGTGCTGCCCGTCGGGTTCGCGCCGCTCGCCGACACCTACCTGATGACCCTCGTGGCGCTCGGCGTGCTGTTCGCCACCGGTCCCGTGGTGTTCGACTGGGTCTACGGCCTGCTGAAGAAGTCGCGCCGGGACCAGGACTGGCCGGCACCGTGGTTCGCGCTGCAGGCGGTGCCGGAAGGGCTGCTCGCCTACGGGGTGCTCGCGCTGTTCCTCGAGGACTTCGTGGTCGACGACTCGGCACTCGTGTGGTACCTGGTGATCACCGCGATCGTCGTGGCGCTCGGCACCTACGGGCTCAGCTTCATCCCGGCCACCCGCCGGGCGCTGCTGCGCGGCGGCTCCGGCTCGGCCACGACCAGTGACGCCGCACTGCCGGGTTCGATTCCGTCGGGGTCATCGATGTCTTCCGGGCCGGCGCCCACCGCCCAGGTCTGGGGCATCAACTGCAAGCAGGGGCACTTCAACCGGCCGGACGCCCGCTACTGCGGCGCCTGCGGGGTGGCCATGCACGGCCTCACCCACCAGCCGGTGCAGGGCGCCCGCCCGGCCCTGGGCTACCTGGTGTCCGACGACGGTTCGGCGCACGTCCTGGACGGCGACTACGTGGTCGGCCGCGAGCCGCACTCCGACGAGCAGGTCCGCGGTGGCCGGGCCAAGGCGCTGGCCGTTCCCGACCGGTCCCTGTCCGAGGCCCACGCCGACGTCCGCCTCGACGAGTGGGACGTGACGGTCGTGGACCGCGGGCACCCGAGCGGCACCTACGTGCGCGAGCCGGACAGCACGAACCTCATCCGCCTCTCGCCCGGCCAGCCGTTCACCATCCGCTCCGGCACCCAGGTCCGGGTCGGTCAGCGTGATCTGGTCTTCCACGCCCTGAACCGCCGCTAACTCACGAGGAGCCGGAGCCATGACGTCAGCCAGATATGAGTCGGAGACCACGCGGTCGTTCTACAACAACTGGGGCGACAAGGAGTGGGAGCGGCTGGAGAGCTCGCTCGAGAACCGCATCAACTACCGGATCCACCGGGAGCTGATCGCCGAGCACGTGAAGGCGGGCGACAAGGTCCTCGAGGCCGGCGCCGGTCCCGGCCGGTTCACCATCGAGCTGACGAAGCTCGGCGCCGAGGTCACGGTGTGCGACCTGTCCGACGTTCAGCTCGGCATCAACAAGGAGAAGGTGACCGAGGCGGGGCTGGCGGCGAACGTCACCGGCTGGAGTCAGGCCGACATCTCCGACCTGAGCCAGTACGAGTCGGCCGCCTACGACGTGGTGGTGTGCGTTGGCAGCGTGCTGAGCTGTCTGCTCGACCGCATCCCGCAGGCGCTCGACGAGTTGGTCCGCACGCTCAAGCCGGGCGGGCAGCTGATCGTGAGCGTGACCTCCCGGTTCGGCTACCTGCGCAACGGGCTGTTCCCGATCCTGCAGTTCGCGGCGAACGGGCAGCTGGCGGCCATCGACAACGCCGTCACCACGGGCGACATCGCGGGCGTCCAGGCCGACTTCGAGCTGCTCACCACGCACTTCTTCACGTGGGAGGAGCTGAAGGGGCTGCTGGCCGAGCGGGACTGCGAGGTGGTCACGGCGGCCGCGTCGAACTTCCTGTCGGCCGACGTGCCGGAGCTGGAGGAGCTCTTGGCCGCCAACCCCGAGGTGATGGAGGCGTTCACCCGCTGGGAGCTGGAGGCCTGCCGGGCCCCCGGCGCCGTCGACGGCGGCACACACATGATCGCCGTCTTCCGTCGCAAGTCCTGAACTCATGCAGGACTACGAGCAGTCGACGTACGGCGACGCCATCGCCGACATCTACGACACCATGCACGGCGGGTGGGAGCCGACGGCCACGGTCGACACGGTCGCCGCGCTGGCCGACGGCGGGCCGGTGCTCGAGCTGGGCGTGGGGACGGGCCGCGTGGCCCTTCCCCTGGCCCGCAAGGGACTCGAGGTCACGGGCGTCGACGTCTCCCCGGCCATGCTCGCCCGGCTGAAGGAGAAGGACACCGACGGGACGATCACGGCGGTGGAGGGCGACTTCGCCACCATGTCGCTCGACCGCACCTTCAAGGTGATCTTCGTGGTCAACTCGCTGCTGCAGCTGTCGAATCCCGAGGACCAGTTGCGGTGCCTGCGAAAGGTGCGCGAGCACCTGGCACCGGACGGAGTGTTCGTGATGGAGGAGGCGAACCCCGAGGTCTTCACGGGCGGCGGGTTGCAGGTCTTCCGCATCACGGCGGACGAGCTGCACCTGCTCGCCTCGCGGTACGACTCCGTGCACCAGCACTACATCGGCCACCACGTGATCATGCGGAACGGGACGACGCGGCTGAACCCCATGTCGTTCCGGCTGACCTCGCCGGCCGAGCTGGATCTCATGGCCCGCCTGTCGGGCATGCGGTTGAAGGAGCGCTGGGGCGAGTGGTCGCGCACGTTCCCCTACCTGGCCACGAGTCGGTCCCACATCTCCTTCTACGTCCCGGAGGAGGGCTAAGGTCCCGCTGGTGACCGCGAAGTTGATCGACCCGCCGCGCCGCGTCATCGCCGGGCTGGTCGTCCTGTTGGGAATGGCGGCCGTGATCACCACGGCCGCACTGTCCGAGCGTGGCATCGAACCCGGCGACGCGGTCGATTTCAACACCGAGGGCGCGATGGCGAACCTGGCGGAGTTCGCCACCGAGCCGCGGCCGGTCGGGAGCGACGCCAACGAGCGCACCGAGCGGTACCTGGTGGAACAGCTGCGCGACGCCGGGCTGACGGTCGAGGTGCAGCGCGCGGTCGGGGCCAACTCGTCGCCCGGCCGGGCCACTTTCGGCCGGGTGGACAACATCATCGCCACCCTGCCCGGCAGCGACCCCACGGGGACGCTGTTCCTGGCCGCGCACCACGACTCGTCCGAGAAGGGGCCGGGGGCGTCGGACGACGGTACCGCCGTCGTGGCGATGCTCGAGACCGTGCGTGCGCTGGGGCAGCCACGGAACGACCTGGTGGTGCTGATCACCGACGGCGAGGAGGAGGGCCTGCTGGGCGCGGACGCGTTCGTCCGCGAGCACCCCCTCGGGCAGGACGGGGGAGTGCTGCTCAACTGGGAGGCGCGGGGCGTGAGCGGGCCGTCGCTCATGTTCGAGACGTCCCGCTACAACGCGGCGCTGGCCGAGCTGTTCACCGACACCGCGCCGAACCCGCGCGGCGACTCGTCCATGGTCGAGGTCTACCGGATCCTGCCGAACAACACGGACTTCACGGTCTTCGCCGAGGCCGGGTTCGAGGGCCTGAACTTCGCCTACATCGAGGGCGCCGCCCGCTATCACACGGCGGGCGACTCGATCGAGCATCTGGACCAGGGCAGCCTCGCGCACCACGGCGAGAACATGCTGGCGCTCACCAGGGAACTCGGGGCTGCGGATCTGGCCGGGCTCACCACCGACCACGACGACACGTACTTCCGGGTCCTCGGCCTGACGGTCAGCTACCCGAACGGCGCCGTCTGGCCGGTGGCCGTGCTGGCGCTGCTGCTGGTGGTCGCGCTGACCTGGCTGGCCCGCCGGTGGCGGCTGGCGACCGTGCCCGGTGTGCTGATCGGCGCGGCGACGGCCGTGGTGCCGCTACTCGTGGCGTTCGGGCTTGGCCAGGTTCTGTGGTCGGTGCTCGTGTGGCTGCGGCCCACCTACGACGTGGCCGGCGGGCTGTTGCACCGGCCGGTCGCCTACCACGCGGCCATGATCGGCCTGGGACTGCTCGCGTTGCTCGCCTGGTACCTGCTGTTGCGGCGAAGGCTGGGGCCGGTGGCGCTGGCGATCGCCGGGCTCGTGTTGCCGGCGCTGCTGGGGATCCTGTGCGCCGTGTTCGCGCCGGGAGCGGCGTTCCTGTTCACGGTGCCCGTGCTGCTGGCCGCGGCCGGGGCGCTCGTGGCGCTCGCGGTCGACCGTCCGCTGGGATCGACACTGTGGTCAGTATTGGCCGTCGGACTCGGGCTGGTGGCGGCGACCGCGCTGCTGCCGTACTTCGGGTACATGGTGTTCGTGGCCGTGGGACTGGAACTCGGTGGTGCCGGGTCGTTGTTCGTGGTCCTCTTCGGACTGTTCGCGCTGCCGGTGGTCGAGCTGCTGATGCCGGAGCGGAGAGTCGTCCTGGTGCCGGGCGCCGTCCTGCTGCTGAGTGTCGCTCTGGCGGGCATGGGACTCGCGGTCGACAGCCCGGACGACGGTCACCCCGCGCCCACCCACCTGGCCTACGTGCTCGACGCCGACACCGGTCGCGCGCACTGGGTGAGCGAGGAGACCGACGCGACCGACTGGACCGGCCGGTACGTGACCGGAGCGGACACGGCGGGGCTGCCGCCGGGCCTAGCCCGAGTTTCCCGGATAGTTTGATCTTGGTGGCCATCGCCGCAGTTCAGGACATATGTTGATCTTGTGATTTCCTATGACCTAAGTGTGTGGTGACCAGTGGTGGAGGCCGAAGATGGTGGCGAGTCGGTCTTGTTCGGGGGTGGTGTCGGTGAGCATGCGACGGGCTTTGGGGCGGCCGCCGGTGGAGGGGTAGATCAACACGCTTTCTTCGATACCGGCCAGCTGGGTCAGTAGTTCCCGTACGGAGTAACGCATTCCGGCCTGGAGTGCGGTGCGGCGCATGAGGTGGGCGAGTTGGAGGGCGAGCACGCAGGTGAACAGGTGCACGCGGATGGTGTGGTCGGTCCAGTGGTGCATCGGGGAGAAGGACACCATGTGTCGGTCTTTGAGCTGGCGGAAGGAGAACTCGGCGTCGGACTGGGAGCGATAACCGGCCACGACTTCGGCCACGGGCCAGTCCTCGCGGTCGGTGATCCGACTCCGAGGCACCCGAGGTCGAGCTGGTCTCCCGGGACGGCGACACGCTCACCGTGCTGGTCACGTCCCCGCGCGGCGCGCCCCACGTGGCCCTGCGGGTGTCGGAGCCGATCACCGAGGTGACGGCCGCGATCGAGGGCGGCGAGCCCGTGACCGTGGCGGTCGAGGACACCCGCACCGGCACCTGGCCGGGCGAGGTCCGGTTCCGGGACCTCCCGCCGGAAGGAGTGGAGTTGACCATCCGGACGGCGGCCGAGATCCGGCTCACGGTGTTCGACGAATCACCCGGGCTCGAGGACGTCCCCGGGTTCGAGCTACGGCCATCAGACCTGGTAGCGGGCCCGCAGTACGACGGTGACGTGGTTCAGGTGGCCAGAACCTACGAGTTCTGACGAGAGGATGTAACGCGGGCCGGGGCCATGACGACGTTGTGAATGAACCTCGCGGTGCTGGCGGACCCCCGACCTGGCAGTACCGCGAGGTTCATTCTTTGTCCGGGGTCAGCCATCCGGGTTGACCAGCGAGCCGGCCAGTACGAGCAGTATGACCATGGCCGCCGTGGCGACCAGCGTCGCGAAGAAGCGCCCGATCTTGCCGACGCGCTCGCGTCCCGGAAGGAACGCGGCCAACAGACCGGCCACGAGACCAGTCGCCGCTACCGGCAGGAGGACGAGAGCGTTCGACGTGTTGATCGGAAGCACCGCCGTGGCGCCGTAGAGTGCGATGATCAGTGCCGGCATGCCGATCAGCACACCTCCGACGGCGGCGATCAGGGTGAACGTCTCCTGCGCCTGTGCATTCCTGGCTGCCGACACACTGGCGGTGCCGTCGAGCAGTTGGCGCATCAGCGTCGCCTCCTCGGTCAACAGCTGATCCATCGCCCTGCACTGGCGAACTCCAGCGTCGAGAACCGGAAACCACGGCCGACGGCGGGCCCGGCGGGCCCCGGCGCGACGCGGCAACGTCGGATCCTGGAGCCGCCGCTGCGCATGGTAGGCGGCGGGGTTGCTGCGCCAACTGCTGAGACCCTCGCGCCAAGCCTCGGTGGCTTCGTCGCGGGCGCGGCTGACGGCCACGGTGAGCTCGACGATGTCGGCCAGGACGATCTCCAGTTGCTGGGTCTGCAAACGGCGCAGATTGGCGCCGATCCCACGTTCGAGCTCGTAGCGCAGTTCACGCACCGTGTATACCTCGTCGCGGGACGACTCGGCGATCGCCTTGGCGATCACCGTCGCGCGGCCCTCCCCGTCGGCGGGGATTACGTGCGGGTTGTTGCGAAACCAGGGGACCAGCACGTCTCGCAGCCGATCGAACCCGGGGACCATTCGCCAGTTGCGATCTGTGGTGCTGGCCTTTTCCGCGCCACGACCCGGGCGACGAAGTCGCCGGCGCAGTTCGTCGGCACCGCGCGATGCCAGCCACAATCCCTGCGTCAGCACGCGAACGACAGGGGCGCGATGCGGATCCACCGTCACCTGGCAGTGGCCGATCACCATGAGCCGGCCCGCGTCGGTATCGAGGACCGCCAAGAGCGGTGCGGTCCGGAACGCCTCACCACGAGGCAGCGGCGCGAAAATTGCCGGATCGGTCCGCACCCCTTCGAGCGGGGCGACATCGAGGTCGACGACCACTCCCTCCTGGCGCCCGAATGGCTCGCTATCGTCGGCACCACAGAGGATCCTCACCAGATTCGTATCGCGCACAGTCACATCGTGACTCTAACGAGTGCATGGTGACCCCCAACGTGAGGATGGGGCGACGTTCGGCGTGTCCTGAAATCGTCGGTCGTTGGCGTGATCAGGGCTCACGCCCACGGCGTGGCAGACCGCAGGATTCAGTCCATGAGCAACGACATCCGTCCATTCAGGATCGACATTCCGCAGGCCGACCTCGACCACCTGCGCGACCGGTTGGCGCGCGCCCGCTGGGTGACCGACGAGGTGCCCGGCGCGGGCTGGGACCACGGCGTGCCGGTCGAGACCCTCAAGGAACTGGTGTCCTACTGGGCCACCGACTACGACTGGCGGCTGCACGAGAAGAGAATGAACGCCTTCCCGCAGTTCATCACCGAACTCGACGGCGTGGACGTGCACTTCCTGCATGTCCGCTCGTCCCGGCCGGACGCGTTCCCGCTGATCCTCACGCACGGCTGGCCGGGCACGTTCTACGAGTACCTGCCGGTGATCGAGGCGCTGACCGAGCCGGCGGCCGGTGAGCAGGCGTTCCACCTGGTCATCCCGTCCATGCCGGGCTTCGGCTTCTCCGGCCCCACCCGCGAAGGCGGCTGGGACATCGCCCGCGTGGCGGCCGCGTGGGTCTCATTGATGGACCGACTCGGCTACGAGCGCTACGGCGCGGCCGGCAGCGACGGCGGCTCGATGGTCTCGCCGGTGATGGGCGCGCTGGCGCCGGACGCGGTCGTGGCCGTGCACGTGGCGCAGGTGTTCTCGTACCCGAGTGGCGACCCGGCCGAGTTCGAGGGCTTCGGACCGGAGGAGTACCGGCGGCTCGCGTTCATGCAGCGGTTCGAGAAGGAGCACTCGGGGTTCAACAAGATCCAGTCGACCCGGCCGCTGACGCTCGCGCACGCGTTGGCCGACTCGCCGGTCGGGCAGCTCGCGTGGGTGCTCGACCCGATCCGCGGCTTCGGCGATCACCCGCCGGAGATGGACGAGGCGCTCGACGCGGACTTCGCGTTGACCGTCGCGTCGCTGCACTGGTTGTCCGGCAACTCCGCCACGCTGGCCCGGTTCCACTACGAGGAGGCGCACAAGCCGGAGGCCGAGACGCCGCGCGGCACCGTGCCCACCGGGGTCGGGGTGTTCGCCAACGACTTCCCGTCGATCCGCGCCTTCGCCGAGCGCGACCACAACATCGTCCACTGGTCCGAGTTCGACCGCGGCGGTCACTACTCCGGCACCGACGCCCCCGACCTGCTGGCCGGCGACCTGCGCGAGTTCTTCGGGACCTACCGATGAGCGCCGATCTCGGCCGCCGCACGCTGCTCGGCCTCGGCGCGGCGACCGCCGCGCTCGCGGTCACCGGGGTCCCCGCGGCGGCGGCTGTTCCCGGCGTCCGCGAGGGTTACGCCGCCGGTCTGCACTACGTGACGGCCGGTGCCGGTGAGCCGCTGGTGCTCGTGCCCGGCTGGCCGCAGACGTGGTGGGAGTTCCGCAAGATCATCCCCGCGCTGGCCCGCCGCTACCGGGTGATCGCGGTCGACCTGCCCGGTATCGGCGGCTCCCGGCCGACCCCGGGTGACAAGAAGTCGATGGCGGCGGCCGTGCACGGGCTGATCGTGCGCCTTGGCCTGTCGTCGGTGCACATCGCGGGCCACGATATCGGCGCGATGGTCGCGTTCAGCTTCGCGGCCAACCACCGCGCGGCCACCCGCACGGTCACGATCATGGACGTGGCGCACCCGGACGAGCACCTGTACTCGGTTCCACTGCTCGCGCCACCCGGCCAGGTGCACCCGTGGTGGTTCGCGTTCAACCAGGTGCACGGGCTGCCGGAGCAGCTGCTGGCCGGCCGGGGGGCCCGGCACCTGATCGACCACCTCTGCGAGCTGCTGCTGGTCGACCGGACGGCGGTCACGTCGCGCGACCGCGCGATCTACGCCGCCGCGTACGAGACGCCGTCGGCCATCCGGGCCGGCACGTCCTGGTACCAGGCGCTGCACCAGGACATCGAGGACCAGAAGTCGTACGGGCCGGTCACCGTGCCGATGCTGGGCATCGCGTCGTTGGCGAGCCCGTACCTGGAGGCGCAGCTCGGGCCGAGGGGCACCGATGTCCGGATCGTGCAGGTCCAGACCTCGGGGCACTTCCTGCCGGAGGAACAACCGGCCGCCGTGATCGACGCCGTCACAGCGCTGATCGGCTAGACATCGCGGACCACGATGCGCGTGCCGGCGAGTAACGCCGACGCGGTGAGCCCGAACATGGCGTGGAAGGCGTCGCTGAAGTGGTTGGACGAGGAGAACCCGGCCTCGGTGGACGCTCTGGTGAAGTCCATGCCTTTGTCGACCGCCACCGCGACCCGGAGCATCCGCGCCCACAGGCGAAAGCGGCGGAAGCTGGTGCCGGCGTCGGCCGAGAAGAGATGGAGGAACCGGGAGGTGGACAGGCCGACCTCTCCTGCGAGGTCGGCCGCGCCCCGGGTGCTCGCCGGGTCGGCGAGGAGGGTGCGCATGGCGAAGCGGATCCGCTCGTCGCCGGCCGGGTCACCGACGAGGGTTCGGCGCAGGTGTTCGGGATCCTGGCCGGCGAGGGTGCGTTCGTCGCGGTGGTCGTACGCGATGGCCCGCGTGCGGTCGGTCATGGCGGCCAGGAGACCGTCCGTGGCCGACGTCGGGTCGAGGTAGAAGAACAGCATTCGCCCGTCCCCGGCGATGCGATGCCGGGTCCGCGCCGGGATGAAGGCACTGCGGGCGCGCCGTTCGCCGGTCGCCGTGTGGACGGTGAACTCGTTGTCGATGCCGAGCGCGAGGCAGTGCACCGACCCGGAATGGGTGTCGAGCCGCAGCGACGGTCCCAGGTAGGCGGCGTGACCCGGGCCAGAGCCACACGGTCGCGCAGCACGTTTCTGGAGGCGGGCGCTCGTCCACCGGGCGATGATCGCACAGTGGCAACAGTGGTGATCGTCGTCGTCGCGGTGTTCTTCCTCGGGATGGGGGTGTACGGACTGGTGGTGCCGGCGGCGCTCGTCCGTCCCTTTCGGATGGCCGCCGACTCGCCGGAGAGCCGGTCCGAGGTCCGGGCCGTCTACGGCGGGTTCGGTATCGCCGTGGCGGGCCTGCTGGGCGCGGCGGCGTTCGACGTCGGTGAGATCAGGACCGGCGCCGTGATCGCCGTGGCGGTCGCGTTGGCGGGCATGGCGTTCGGAAGGCTCGTGTCCCGGCTGGTCGACACGGCCACGGCGTTCTATCCGATCTGGTTCTACTTCTGCGTCGAGGTGGTCGCCGCCGGGCTACTGTTCGCCGCCGCCTAGCTGGGCGACCCGGGCGTCGAGGTTGCGGAAGTGTTCGGCCATGGCGGCCGCCGCGCGTTCGACGTCGCGGTCGCGCAGAGCGGTGACGATGGCCCGGTGCTTGCGCACTGTCTCCATGGGATCGGGGTCGGTCACGCCGAGCCGGTGGTTCACACGGTGGAAGACGTCCCAGAAGGCCTGCAGCAGTTGGGTCACGAGCGCGTTGTCCAGCGACCGGTAGAGCAGGTCGTGGAAATCGCGGTCCTCGGTGGCGAAGGTCTGGCCGGCCGCCGCGCGCTCCTCCATCCGCTGGATCACCTCGTCGAGCGCGGACAGGTCGCGAAGGATCCCCGCGCCACCCGCCACCCGCCGGATGAGCGCACCTTCAAGTGCCTCCCGCACCTCGACGATCTCCTCCATCGACCGCAGGTCCCGGCCGATGTCGTGCAGCGCGCGGAACGTCAGCCCGTCGGCCAGCGGGTCGAGCGACAGGCGGCCGACGTAGGTGCCGTGGCCGTGGCGGATCTCCACGATGTCGAGTGCCTGCAACGCCTTGAGCGCCTCGCGGACCGAGTTGCGGCTCACCCCGAGCGCCTCGACCAGCTCGGTCTCGGTGGGCAGCGGGTCGCCGGAACGCAGGCCACGCCCGAGGATCAGCGCGGTGATCTCGTCCCGGATGGCCCGGTTCATCCGAGTGGCCAACCGGGCCGGCGTGTGCAGCTCCGTCACAGGCACCTCCCACATCTGACTCTAGATCAAACCCGCCTCGTCGAGACGGCTCCGGACGGCCGCGCGTTCGGTGTCGTCGAGCGGAATCATGGGCGCGCTGGTGGTGGCGTGGGCGATGATCCCGCGGGCCGCCAAGCCCTCCTTGAACGCGCCGATGGCCGAGGAGTACCGGCCCATCCTCGGGTCGCCCACGAAGATCACCTGGAACAGCCGCCGCAACCGCACCTGCTCGGCCTTCGCGGCGGCCCAGTCCCCGCGCCGGGCGGCGTCGTAGAGCCGCACGTAGCCGTGGGGGTCGACGTTGCCGATGCCCGGCACCAGCCCGTGCGCGCCGATGAACAGGCCGAGGTCGGCGAGCGTCTCGGAGCCGGAGAAGCACCCGAAACCCGGCGCCCGCACCGACTCCAGCACGGCACGCAGGCCGTCGAGATCGCCGCTCGAGTCCTTCAGCGCGGCGAACGTGCCGTCCTCGGCCAGTTCGATCACCACGTCGGTCGGCAGCTTCGACCCGACCGAGCCGGGGATGTCATAGGCGATGAGCGGCAGGTCGACGGCCGCCCGAATGGCCCGGAAATGGCCGGGGAACTCGGCGGGATGGGTCGGCGCGTAGAACGGCGCGGTCGCCACGAGCGCGTCGGCGCCGTGGGACTTGGCGGCGTGCGCGTGTTCCAGCACCCGGGGCGTGGTGGTGTCGATGATCCCGGCCAGCACCGGCACCTGCCCGGCGGCCACCCCGGCCACGACTTCGAGCGCGCGGTGGCGCACGGCGTCGGGCAGGTAGGCCACCTCGCCCGTGGACCCGGTGACGAACAGCCCGTGCACGCCCGCGTCGAGCAGGAACGCCGCCAGGCGCTCGAGCGACACGACGTCCAGTTCGCGTTCCGGGGTCAGCGGGGTGCAGACGGGAGGGACGACACCTTTGAACTCGGTCATGAGGTTTTCCCGTAGTCACGCGTGGAGAGCTGGGTGAACGTGATCGTCTCGTAGGTACCGCTCACACCGGTCTCGTACAGCAGCCCGACGGTCGACGGTGCGAGCTGCACGAGATCGGAGTAGGCGGCGGGTGCGTCGGACACCGTGTGCACCACACGCCAAGTCTTGCCGCCGTCGGAGCTGGCCCGCACGGCCATGGCGCGCCGGGCGGTGGCGTCGGACGGACCGGAGAACAGCAACAGGTCCGGGCGAATCGTCTGGAGCACACTGGCCTGCACCTTCGGGATCGTCAGACCGGGCTGCGGCGCGTAGGGCGCGGCCAGCGTCTCACCGCCGTCGGTCGAGTAACCATCGACACGGCCGCCGATGCTGCCCTGGTTGCGGCTGTTGAAGTACAGCCGGCCGTTCGGCAGCTGCGCCACGGTCGTCTCGTTCGAGGCGATGTCGTCGGCCGCCAAGTCCTCGGTGAAGCCGATTCGCCAGGTGCGGCCGCGGTCGTCGCTGAGCAGCGCGTGGCCGCCGTAGTACCGCTGCTCGGTGCCCACGTCGGGGGAGCCGGCCGGTGGCGCCACCGAGTGGTTGGCGGGAATCACGATGCGCCCGGCGTGCGGCCCGCGCTTCAGGACGATCGCGTGTCCCGGGCCGGTGGCGTACCAGCGCCAGTCGGCCTTCTTCGCCACCGAGGTGATCTCCTCGGGTGTCGTCCACGTGCGACCGTTGTCCCGGCTGCGCTGCACCCACACGCGGCGAGCGTCCTCCGCGGACACGGTGCCGGACATGATCTCCCGCTCGGTCACCCGGCCGTTCGTGGTGGACAGCAGCACGATCTCCCCGGTGGGCAACACCACGGGCGCGGGGTTGCCGGCCGTCGCGTCGCCGTTGCTCGCCACCACCGACATCGGCCCCCAGCTGCAGCCGCCGTCGAACGAGCGGCGTTGCACGATCTGGATGGCACCCGTGTCACCGGCCGACTCGACGCGGCCCTCGGCGAACGCGATGAGCGTCCCGGTGTGCGTCCGTACGACCGCCGGGATGCGGAACGTGTGGTAGCCCTCGGTGCCCGAGGTGTACGGCACGGAGGTACAACCGCCATTCGGGGTGGCGGCCGCCGGTTGGCTCAGTAACGAGCCGAACAGCACGGCCCCCAGCAGGGGCAGCAGGACACGGCGCATCACGATCGGTCTCCTCGGATCTTGTCGAGCGGCAGGCGCAGGACCTGGTCCGCTGGGATGTCGGCATTGGACAGTCGGACGCGGTCGAGCTCGGCCGGCGTGAGGGCCCGTCGGTACAGGCGGACCTCGTCGAGGGTGCCGGTGAACCGCTGCTGGTTGTCCTGCCGCTGTCCGATGTGGACCTGGAAGGACACCCGTTCGGACAGCGACCCGGCGACCGCCGCACCGTCCGCCACCTGGACGCCGTCGACCCACAGCGACAACCGGCCGGCGGATCGTTGCAGCGCCAGGTGATGCCACTGGTCGTCCGCGTAGGCGTTCGTGGTGGTGACCGACGCGCTGCCGGCCGGCGTGGTCATCCAGGCCACCAGCCGGTTCGCCGCCGGTTCGGCCCGCAGCCACAGCTGCGGCGTCGTGCCGCCCATCCCGCCGAGCCACAGCAGTGCCTGCGGCGCGGTCGAGCCGCCGTAGCGGAACCACGTGGTGTAGGTGAGGTCTCCGGCGCCGGGCAGCTGCGCCGGGTCGTAGGGCACCCGCAGGAAGTCGTCGGTGCCGTCCAACGCGACCCCACCGCCGAACCGGCCGGTGGTGCGGGTCGCGCCACCCAGGACGATGGCGTCGGCGCCGGTCCGCGAGGTGTCCGGAGTGGTCGGTCCGGCCGAGTTGCGCCGGCCCAGGTACTCCTCGTTGAAGCGGGCGAAGCGGATCTCGTCGCGTGCGTCCACCGGGCCGGCCTCGTACAGCAGGCCGATGTCGGTGGAGCGGGCGTGCCGGTCGCTGATCTGTACGAGGTCCGAGTAGCCGGACCAGTCGCTCGTCAGTCGGGTGCCCTGCTCGGCGTTCTCCCAGGTGCGGCCGCCGTCGTAGGACGAGCGGATGGTCATCCACCGGCGCCGGTCGGTGTCGGCCGGTGAGGAGAACAGGATCCGGTCGCCGCGCCCGGCGCGGTCCAGGCGCAGTACGGAACCCTGGACGATCGGGGTCACCAGGTCGGGAATGGGCGTCCACTGTGTACTGAACGTGCGGCCGCCGTCCCGGCTGATCGCGTAGGAGCGGTTGCCGACCGACGTGCCGCCCTGGTCGCGGGCACCCGCGTAGACCGAGCCGTCGGCCAGCTCGGTGACCGTGATCTCCTGCGGCTTCTGGGGATACGTGCCACCGGGTGGGAACGCCGTGCGGCCGGTGGCGCCGACCTGCCAGGTGGCGCCGTGGTCGTCGCTGTACACGAGTGCCGCGTCGTTCGAGATCGCGGCCGTGCCGTTGCTCGCCTCACCGCTCACGCCGAACACCAGCCGCCCGGCGTGCGGGCCGCGGGTCAGCTGGATGCCGTGCACCGGACCGGTGGCGTACCACCAGTCCCACTCGGGGAGCTTCACCTGCGAGCTCACGTCGACCGGGGCGGACCAGGTGGCGCCGTCGTCGTCGCTGTACTGCAGGTGCGGGGTGCGCGGACACGGGGTGGCGCACGGGCCGGCGTCGTCGCGGCCCGCGTTGTAGGTGGTGAACAGGAAGATCCGGCCGGTGATCCGGTCGACGATCGGCACGGGGTTGCCGTGCGTGTCGCCGTCACCGGAGTTGACCAGCTGCAGCGGCGACCAGGTCCGGCCGCCGTCGGTGCTGCGCTTCAGCACCAGGTCGATGTCACCGGTGTCGCCGCAGTTGTCGACGCGGCCCTCGGCGAAGGCCAGCAGCGAGCCCGTCTTGGCGCGCACGACCGCGGGGATCCGGAAGCAGGCGTAACCCTGCTCGTCGGCCGCCTTGAACAGCACCTGCTGGTCGAAGGACGGTTGGGGCGCGGCGGAAGTGGTCTGCGTCAGACCGGTGATCACGAGCAGGGACAACGCGCCTGCGAGCAGGGTTCGCACTGGCACCTTCCTAGGACTCGGGGTGGATACAGCGGTAGGTGTGGCCGGCGGCAGCTGTAGCGAGTGGCGGCAGCTCTTCCGCGCACTCGTCGGTCGCCTTCCAGCACCGGGTGCGGAAGGTGCAGCCGCTCGGCGGCGCGGTGGCGGACGGCACCGGTCCACTCAGGACGATCGGCTCCACCGGGTGCAGCAGGCTGGGGGTGGCCGAGAACAGGGCCCGCATGTACGGGTGGCGCGTGGCGGCCGGCACGGCCTCGGCCGGCGCCTCCTCCACGATGCGCCCGAGATACATGGTGACGATGCGGTCGCTCATCTTCCGGACCGTCTGGATGTCGTGCGACACGAACACCATGGCCAGGCCCAGCCGGTCCCGCAGGTCGATCAGCAGGTTGAGGATCTGGGCACGCACCGAGACGTCGAGCGCCGAGGTGGGTTCGTCGGCCACCAGCAGCGCGGGCCGCAGCGCCAGCGCCCGCGCGATGGCCACCCGCTGGCGCTGCCCGCCGGACAGTTGTCCCGGCACGGCGTCGGCCAGGCTGTCGGGTAGGCCGACGAGCGACATCAGCTCCCGCACCCGGTCGGCGCGCTGCGCCGGAGTGCCCTCGCGGTGCACGTCCAGCGGGTCGCGGATGATCTTCGCGACCGCGAGCCGCCGGTTCAGCGCGGTGGCCGGGTCCTGGAAGATCATCCCGACGTTGCGGCCGAACCGGGTGCCGCGCTGCGCGGCCGTCATCTCCCAGAGCGACTCGCCCTCGTACCGGACGGTGCCGGCCGTGGGTGGTTGCAGCCCGACCATCACCTTGGCGAGCGTGGACTTCCCGCAGCCGGACTCGCCGACCACACCGATCGTCTCGCCCGCGTCGATCGTGAGGGTCGCGTCCGTCAACGCGTAGACGTTGTCGTGCCCCAACAACCGGGCACCACGGATGCGGTGCACCACATGCACCCCGGACAGCTCAAGCAGGCTCATGGGTCACCACCTCCGCCGGGAAGTGACAGGCGATCTGATGGGTGCGGATGTCGCCCTCCCGGACCGGCGGTTCGCGGTGACAGATGGCGCGGGCCGCCGGACACCGCCCGGCGAACCGGCAGCCGGGCGCGAAGTCGGCGGGGGAGGGGACCACGCCACGGATCTGGGTGAGCGTGGCCCGGTTCTCCTCCAGCGACAGCACGGCCGACAGCAGCCCGCGCGTGTAGTGGTGCCGCGGCGAGCCGACCAGCTGCTCGACGGCGCCCATCTCGGCCACCTGGCCGCCGTACATGACCACCACGCGATCGGCCATTTCGGACACGAGCGCCAGGTCGTGGGACACGAGGATCAGCGCGAAGCCCAACTCCTCCTGCAACTCCAGCAGCAGCGTCATGATCTGCGCCTGCACCGTGACGTCGAGCGCGGTGGTCGGCTCGTCGGCCACGATCAGCTTGGGATCGCGGGACAGTGCCATGGCGATGAGCACCCGCTGGCGCTGCCCGCCGGACAGCTCATGCGGGTAGGACCGCAGTGTCCGATGTGGATCGAGGTTCACCAGCTCCAGCAACTGCTCGGGCGTGCGGGTGCCGCCGCGTCGGGTGAACTGCCTGAGCTGGGCGCGGATGGTCATGGCCGGGTTGAGCGAGCTGAGCGCGTCCTGGTAGATCATCGCCAGGTCGTGGCCGAGATAGCGGCGGCGCTGCCTGGTGGACAGTGACAGCAGGTCCTGCTGGTCGAACCGGACCTGGCCGGACACCCGCGCGGTGTCCGGCTGCAACCCCATGATCGACAGCGAGGTCAGCGACTTGCCGCAGCCGGACTCGCCGATCAGCCCGAGCACTTCGCCCGCCCGCACGGAGAACGACACGTCGTCCACCACGTTCACGCCGTCGTGCCGGTCGGCGAAGGAGATCGACAGGTGTTCGACGTCGAGCACCGTCTCCCGGCCGGACAGGTCGCGGGCGCCGCGGGCCAGCCGCTCGCCCGCCTCGCGCAGCCCCGCGATCGGCAGCACGGGTTCGACGCTCTCGTCGGCCTCGGTCATGGCGACCTTCTTCGCCGCCTGACCCGCCTTCGCCCGGCGGGCGGACGGGGTCGCCCACGCGTCGGAGATCCCCTCGGACAACACGTTCAGCGACAGCACGGTGATCAGGATGAACAGGCCGGGGAACAGGGTCGCCCACCAGCCGCCGGTGAGCACCAGCTCCTTGCCGTTGGACAGCACCGCGCCCCACGACGGGTCGGGTGGCTGGACACCGGCTCCGATGAACGACAGCGACGCCTCGAACACGATCGCGTCGGCCACCATCACCGTGGCGAACACCAGGATCGGCGCCGCGCAGTTGACGGCGATGTGCCGGATGAGGATGAAGGTGCGCCGAGCGCCGATGATCCGCTCGGCCGCCACGTAGTCCTCGCTGTACTGCGCCATCACGTTCGCCCGGACCACCCGTGCGAACGCCGGGGTGTACAGGAAGGCGATCGCGAAGATCAGCACCACGAGCCCCCGGCCGAACACGGCCACCAGCACGGCGGCGAGCGCGATCCCGGGGAAGGCCATGACCACGTCGAGGACCCGCATGATCGCGTCGCCGACGCGCCGTCGTGCGGTCGCGGCGACCGCGCCGATCAGCGCGCCGGCCGCCAGCGCGAGCACGACCGCGCCGAGACCGACGGCCAGCGACCACCGGGTGCCGTAGACCACCCGGGAGAAGATGTCGCGGCCGGCGGAGTCGGTGCCGAACCAGTGGTCGCCGCTCGGTGCATCGACCGTGCCGGCGGTCAGGTACGGGTCGTGTTGGGTGATCAGCGGGGCGATCGCGGTCGCCAGCGCCAGCAGCACGAGGATGGCCAGTGAGATCCACGAGCTGGTGTTCAGTCGCCGGAAGTTGATCCCGGGCCGCGTCAGTCGCTCGGTCAGGGCGGGGCGTATCACGAGTGGCTCCGCAGGCGTGGGTTGGCGACGAGGTACAGGGCGTCGACGATGAGGTTGACCAGGACGAAGATGAGCGCGATCGTGATCACGAAGCCCTGCACCTTCGAGATGTCACCGTCCAGGACCGCCTGGATCAGGTTCTGTCCCATGCCGGGCAGCGCGAACATCGCCTCGATCACCACCGCTCCGCCGAGCAGGTAGCCGATCCGCAGACCGAGCACGGTGAGCGGGGTGACGAGCGCGTTGCGCAGCACGTTGCGCCCCACCACCACGAACGGCGGCAGCCCGCCGCCGCGTGCGGTGCGCACGTAGTCCCGGTCGAGTTCCTCCACCATGGACGTGCGGATGATCCGGGTCAGCACGGCCGCCAGCGGAAGGGCCAGCGAGACGGCGGGCAGCGTCATGGAGTTCAGCCAGCCGCTGAACGAGTCGTTCATGCTGATGTACCCGCTGGTGGGAAACAGGCCCTCGCCGACGGCGAGCCACTGCACCAGCAGCAGGGCGATCCAGAACGCCGGGGCCGCCACCCCGAAGAGCGTGACGATCCGGATGAGCTGATCGGGCCAGCGGTCCCGGAACACCGCCGAGATCACCCCGAGCAGCAGGGAGACCACCAGTGCGATGACCAGTCCCATGAGGACCAGCTGAACGGTGAGCGGCAGTGCGGTGGTGATGGTGCCGGACACCGGCTGCTTGGTGATCAGGCTCGTGCCGAAGTCGCCCTGCGCCAGCTGCGCCACGAACCGTAGATACTGCACCGGCCACGGGTCGAGCAGCCCGTTCTCGCGGCGGAACGCCTCGAGCTGCTCGTCGGAGGCGTTGGCGCCGTCGAAGGCCGACAACGCCGGGTCGGTCGGCGAGAAGCGCATGACCACGAACACGAACAGCGTGACGCCGAGCAGCAGCGGCACGAGCGAGAGGATGCGGCCGAGCAGCATCCGCAGGACGATCAAGCCGAACCTCCGGCCGTCGCCTGGTTGAGATTGATGCCGGGATAGCCCTGCGCCCGCACCCCCGACAAGGCGTTCGGATCCCAGGCGGTGCCGTTCTGGGTGAAGATGATCGGATACACCACGGCCTGGTCGGAGATCAGGTCGAGGATCTCCTTGGTGAGCGTCTTGCGGGTCTCCTCATCGGCTTCGGTCGCCGCCTCGTCGAGCAGCGCGATCAGCGACTGGGCTTCCGCACCGGCCCAGCGGGAGTACTTGGCCGACACGCCGGAACCCGAGTAGTAGTAACGGATCAGCAGGTCGGGGTCGTTGCCGAACTGCTCGGCGTTCTGGGTGGTCGACACCACCTGGAAGTCGGCCCCGCTGTCCAGCTTGGAGAACAGCGCCTTCGTGTCCTGGGCGTCCAAAGTGGTCGTCACGCCGATGGCGTCCCAACCCTCCTTGATCACGGTCACGGAGTCGGCCACCAGCGTGGTGTTCGTGGTGGACAGGGTGACCTGCAGCCCGCTGACGCCGGCCTCGGCCAGCAGTTCCCTGGCCTTCTCGGGGTCGTAGGCGAAGTCGTTGGCCGCCGGCTGGGACGACTCGAGCGCCGGGTTGATGAACGAGGTGCCGGGCGTGCCCTTGCCCTTCAGGCCCACCTCGATCATCTTCTCCTTGTCGATCGCGTAGTGCAGTGCCTGGCGCACCAGCTTGTTGTCGAACGGCGGGTGCGTGGTGTTGAACATCAGCCACAGGTTGTTGCCGCCGTCGGCGAACTCGACCTTCCGGCCGTCCTTCTCCAACTGCTCGGCGTTGGCCGGTGGGATGTTCTCCACGATCTGGGCGGCGGGCTTCGCGCCGGAGATCTTCGCCACCCGCGGTGCGGCCTCGACGATCGAGTTCCACAGCATCGTCTTGTACACGGCCGGCCGGGGGCCGTTGTAGTCGTCGAACCGCTCGAACCGGGTGTGGGACAGCGGTGCCTGCTCGACCACCTTGTAGGGCCCGGAGCCGACCACCTTGCCGGCCACCGCGTCCGCCCACTTCCCGTCGAACACGTGCTTGGGCACGATCTTCACGGTTTGGATGCGTTGCAGCGCATAGGGGAACGGGGTGGTGAGGACGAACTCGACCGTGCGGTCGTCGACCTTGCGGACCTCCTGCAGCCAGCCCGCCAGGAACGTGCGGACCAGGACGTTCTCCGTCGGGTCGAGTGCCCTGGTGTAGGTGAACACCACGTCGTCGGCCGTGACCGGCTTGCCGTCGTGCCAGGTGGCGCCCTCGCGCAGCTCGAACTTGAAGCTCGTGCCGCTCACGTCGTCGGGCAGCGCCTTCGCCAGCCCCGCGTACGGTTCGCGGGTGATCTGGTCACCCTCCACCAGGGACTCATAGCAGTGCAGGATGGCAGCCATGGAGAAGGCCGACGCCGTCTGCAGTGGATCCCAGGTCTGGTTGTTGCCGTACCCGATCACCGCGGTGATCGACTCGGCGGAGTCGCCGGTGGCGTTCGTCGAAGCAGGCCCGCCGCACGCGGCGAGCGTGGACGAGAACGCGGCGGCAACCCCGGCAATACCGGTGAACCGCAACATATCCCGCCGGCTGAACGTCTGACCGGATCCTGGGCGAGTCCTGGACACCGCGCCTCCTCCACTATGAGCTGGCGGTAAAGATAGGACATGGGACGTCCTATGAATGGCAGAACCATAGGGCCCGATCGTCGGCAGGTCAAGATCTGCCGAAACATCGCCGAAACACGGCAGGTAGTGGCTGGTCAGTGGGGGCCGCGCCGCAGTCGCACCCGGTAGGAGTAGTGCTCGGGCAGGAAGTAGCTGATGGCCGGCTCGACCGGCACACCGTCGGTGGTGAGGTAGGTCCGGTCGACGCGCAGTAGCGGGTCGCCCACTCCGCAGCCGAGCTGGCCGGCCACCTCGGCGGTCGCGGCGACCGCCGTGATGCTCTGCTCGGCCACCGGGTTCGCCGTGTGCTTGTCGATCATGCCGATGACCGTCACCTCGCTGACGGCCGCCGGCTCGGTGAGCGCCGGCAGCTCCGTGAGCCGCGCGCCGACGTCCGGGCGCAGGTAGACGGTGGTCAGGCAGAACGGGATGTCGTGGTGCAGGCGGCGGAACAGGATCCGGTACACGGCGTCGCTGTCGAGCCGCAGCCGGCTGGCCGCCTCGATGTCCACCTGCCGGCGCAGCGGGCTGACCACCTCGAGCTGCGTGTCGAGCGACAGCGCCAGCAGGTCGTCGATGGAGCCGAACTGGCGCAGGTACTGTCCGTGCCCGGGTGCGGCGAACGTGCCCCGGCCGGGCACCCGCTGGACCATGCCCTCGGCCACCAGGTCGTGGAAGGCGCGGCGCACCGTCTGTCGGCTGACCTGGTGTTCCTGTGCCAGCTCGGCCTCCGTGGGCAGCTGGACGATCACCAGGTGGACACGGCGGCGCTGCACCTGGTGACGCACCCGCAGGACTTCGACGTTGTGTTGTGGACCAACATGTTCGGCGACATTCTCTCCGACCGGACGGCGGGTCTGGTCGGTGGTCTCGGCATGGCGCCGGGCCTGTCGGCCGGCGACCGGACAGCCGTGGCGCAGGCCACACACGGCTCGGCGCCGGACATCGCGGGCACCGGCCGGGCGAACCCGTACGCCATGGTGATGTCGGTACAGATGCTCGTGGAATGGTTGGGCCACCACCATTCCGACGCTCACCCGGCCGGCGTCGCGCACGCCCGACCTGGGCGGTAGCGCCACCACCGAGGAGATGGGCGCGGCGATCATCGCCGCGTTGCCCGGGGCGGACTTCCCGGCCCCTTAGGGCAGATGCCTTGCCTACGAGGAGGTCCGGTTCGACCATCTGGACCATGGCTGACGGAATGGACCTCCCGGACGACACGCTCGGCGGCGGCATCACCATCCGACCTGGTGAGGGCGTCGACGCGGTGAGCGTTCTCGTGCCCGGCATGCCGGAGTTCGAGACGGGCCCGGACCAACTGCGCGACTGGCTGCGGGAACACGGCCTGGTCCGGCCGCCGCAGGACTGGACCGACATCGAGCGCCAGCTCACGGAGGCGCTCGTGAACCGGCGGCCGCCGCAGGGCAATCACCCTGGAGATGGCTCCTACGAGTGGGACGACTACCGGGCCGACCGGTCGGGGATGACCGACCCGGAGAGCGACCGCGTCGACGAGATGCGGTCCGAGGACTGGACCAGGATGCTCAACGCGTGGGAACAGTTCCACCAGCAGATCCAGGACCTGCACACCATCGCCGACGGCGACGCCGAGGAGATCATCCGCCAGGTCGGGCACACGATCACGGCGCTCAACATGGTGGAGAACTCCGACTGGGCCCAGCCCTACTCGGGCGAGCTCGGCGAGTGGGCGGGGCTGAGCACCGACGGCCTGGCGCCGGAGTCGGTGCACACGGCCGCGGCGGCGATCGTCGAGGCGGGGGAGTCGCTCCACGGCCAGTGGCACCACGCGGTGTCCGCCGGCAACTACGACTACCACTCGCTGCTGCAGGCACAGCACGAGTTCGTCCAGCAGTGCGAGAACGCCCGCAAGGCGATGGTGTTCTAACGTGATCGTCCGTGACGGTCACCGCAGACGATCTTGACGCCGCGCTCGACTGTGTGGCGACCACCCTGAGACCGGCGACCGGCAAGGACTGGACGGCGTTCCCCGGTACCGGCGACTGGGACTGCTGGCACACGGCCGAACACGTCGGCGACTGCCTGTTGTCCTACGCCGCGCAACTCGTCGCCCGGCCGACCACCCGGTACGTGCGCTTCCTGGCCGCCGCGGACAAGGACGCCTCCGCGGCCGAGGTGCTGGAGTTCGCCGTGGCCGGGGGCCGGATTCTCGCGGCGACCGTGCGCACCGCCGCGCCACAGGTCCGTGCGTACCACCCCACGGGCATGGCCGACCCGGAAGGGTTCGCCGGCATGGGGTGCGTGGAGGTGCTGGTGCACGGCGCGGATGTCGCGCGCGGGCTCGGTCCGCTGCTCGACCCGCCACGTGACCTGTGCGCCAGGGTGCTGGCCCGGATGTTTCCCGAGGTCAGCGCCGAGGCCGACCCGTGGCAGGCGCTGTTGTGGGCCACCGGCCGAGGCGACCTCCCCGGCCACGAGCGGCGAACCGAGTGGCGTTGGCGAGGCGCGCCACTCGGGGAGCAAACCTCAGCCGAACACGACGGGTGATCACCGATTCTCGTGGAGCAGGACGCGCATGCGGTCGAAGTCGAAGGTCAGGGCGAACGATGTGAAGAACCTGTGCGTGATGAGCCCGCCGATGCCGAAGCCGAAACCGTCCACAAGGGACTCCGGGAACGTGCCCGCCGTCCCGGGGACGTCGCGGCGACCGGTTGGGCCGATGCGCAGTTCGCCGACGACGACCGGGTGTGGGCCGTCGCCGGGGGGAATGGTGATCCCGGCCGCGGTGAAGGTGCTGTCCGGCGCGGTGACACCGGTGTGCGCGCCGCCGGTGTCGATGAAGAACAGCAGTGGTCCGGTTTCGTTCACCGTGCCGTGCGCCAGCATGAAGTGGTCGCCGTGGAACCACAGGGGGGTGCTCGCGGCGCCCGGCGGTGTTCCGGTGCCCCTCCGACGCAGCACCAGTTGCCCTCGGACATAGTCGATCGTCGGCAGGAAATGGGCCAGGACGCTGGTGCCGATCACGCCCTGGGCGAACCGGCCGTCCGGTGCTTGAATCCCGCTTGCCGGGCCGTCCGACGGCATCGTGTGGGCCGGGAGGTGCCGGACGGTCATGTCGCCCAGGGTCAGCTGGTCCACGCGGGCGTGATGAATGGTGATCGGGCCGTCGATCGAGCCACCCGTTGTCGATCCGAAGAGGGGGATGCGCAGGCGGGCGGCGTAGTCCTCGTTGAGGCCGAACATTCCGCCGGTGTCCAGGAAGAACACCACCGGTTCCGCACCGTTCACGGACACCTCGATCAGGGGCAGCGGGGTCACGGAGAGGAACCGGATCGTGCTGACGTGGGGACCGGTGATCTGGTACGG
Organism: uncultured Actinomycetota bacterium; assembly: GCA_963826035.1. GTDB lineage: Bacteria > Actinomycetota > Actinomycetes > Mycobacteriales > Pseudonocardiaceae > Actinophytocola. Next base: position 528,770 of record CAWGVZ010000001.1, read on the forward strand.
CCGGAGGCCGGCGAAGGCCCGCATCAGGGCCGCGGTCGTCGCGGGACCGCCGGCTCGTACACGTGGAAGCACCGACGCGAGCTCGGGGAACCGGTCGTGCCGGTAAAGCGTGTTGGCGAGGGTCCGCCACGCCGGCTGGTGTTCGGGGTCCAGCCGGAGCGCGCGCATGAGCAGCGTTTCGGCCTCGGCCAGGCGGTTCGCCAACTGCGCGAGGTGACCACGCATGGCGAGCGCGTGCACGTTGTCCGGGTCGCGCGCGAGGATCAGCCGGTACAGCGCGTCCGCCTCGGTGAATCGGCCGGAAGCGAAGAGCTGGTCCGGATCCGGTGTGGCCGTCGGGCCTGCGGCCAGCGCCGCCGCGCCGGCCAGCGGCACGACCCCCAACATCGTCCTGCGCGTGATCACCATGTCCCCTTCGATCGTCGGACGGTAGGGCTGTTCTAGTGGGCGGCCTGGACAGCGGGCGGATCGTCCGGCCATAACTCGCTCATATGTCGGGGTTGGCACACTCGAGTGGGTGCGGGTACTGCTGATCGAGGACGAGCGGCCACTGGCCGGCTACGTCGCCGCCGGCCTGCGCAAGCACGGCTTCGCCGTCGACCTCGCCTACGACGGCCAGACCGGCCTGGACAAATGGCAGCTCGCGCCGTACGACGTGGTGGTGCTCGACCGCGACCTGCCCGTGATCCACGGCGACACGATCTGCCGGCGGCTGGCCGACGCCGGCACGTCACGGGTGCTGATGCTGACCGCCGCGGCGGCGGTGGAGGACCGGGTCGTCGGGCTCGGCCTCGGCGCCGACGACTACCTCGGCAAGCCGTTCGCCTTCTCCGAACTGGTGGCCAGGGTGCGCGCACTGGGCCGGCGCAGCGCACCCGCGAGGCCACCGGTCCTGCGCGCGGCGGACGTGGTGCTCGACCCGGCCCGGCGCACCGCCGAGCGCGGCGGCCGGCTCTTGGCGCTCACCCCGAAGGAGTTCGGGGTGCTGGAACATCTCCTCGCCGCGGACGGCGACATCGTGAGCGCGGAGACGCTGTTGGACAAGGTGTGGGACGAGCACGCCGACCCGTTCACCCACGCGGTCCGAATCACGGTCGGCACGCTGCGGCGCAAGCTGGGCGAGCCACCGATCGTGGCGACCGTCATCGGCGCGGGCTACCGGATCACCCCATGGCCGTGACCGCCCGGGCCCGCCTCGCCGCCGTTTACGTCGCACTCGTCGCCGCGGCCGGGGTCGTCCTGATCGCCCTGACCTACCTGCTCCTGCGCGGTCGCATCAACGTGCGCATCGCCGACGGCGGCGACGCGCCGAGCAACTCCGTCCCGCTGCCCGACCTCGCCGCCCGGATGCGCGGCGAGACGCTGCGGCAACTGCTCGTCCAGTCACTCATCGCCCTCGCCGTAGTGGTGGCCGTGGCCGGAGTGGTCGGCTGGCTGGTCGCCGGTCGGCTGCTGCGGCCGATCCGGGCGATCTCGCGGTCGGCGCGGCGGGTGTCGGCGGCCAACCTCCGCGAACGGGTGCCCGCCACCGGGCCTCCCGACGAGCTCACCGCGCTCGCCGGCACCGTCAACGGCATGCTGGACCGGCTCCAGGAGGGGATAGCCGAACGGGACCGGCTGCTCGAGGGCCAACGGCTGTTCGTTGCCAACGCCGCCCATGAACTCCGCACCCCGCTGGCGACCATGCGCACCGCGATCGACGTCACCCTCGACGGCGACCCGACCCGGGCCGAGCTGCACGCCATGATCACCGACGTCTCCTCGGCGGTCGACGCCAGCCGGCATACTCTTGATGGCCTGCTCACGCTGGCGCAGAGCCAACCCGGCTCGATCCACCGCGACCACGTCGACCTCGCGCACACCGTGGCCATCGCGGTCGAGCAGGCCGCCGCCGAGGCGGACCGCCGCCAGGTCCGGCTCACCGAACATCTGCGGCCGGCCCCGATCCGTGGCGACGCGGTCCTCCTGCTGAGACTGGCCGGCAACCTCATCGACAACGCGGTGCGCTACAACCACAAGTACGGCACGGTGCATGTCGATACGCGGGCCGACGAGCGCACCGCGTGCCTGCGCGTCACCAACACGGGACCCGTCCTCCGGTCCGACGACCTGGCCGCCCTGTTCCGCCCCTTCGTCCGTGGTACCGGCGCCCGGCTACGCGCCGGTGGGGGCACTGGACTCGGCCTGTCCATAGTGGACGCGATAGCCACCGCGCACGACGGTGAGATCGACGCGTCGGCGCCACCGTCGGGCGGCCTCGACCTCTCCGTTCGCTTTCCCGCCACGGTCAGGCGTTCCCGAACGCCTCGCGCGCGAAGTCGGTGAACGAGCGGGCCGGTCGGCCGGTCAGCTCGGGGACCGTGGTGGTTACCCGGTCCTCGGCGCCCGTGCTGATCGCCACGTCCAGGCCGGGCAGCAGCTCCGCGAAGTCCTGGGGATAGCCGGCCGCCGTGAGCCGGTCGGTCAGTTCGGCCGGGCCCACCGGGCGGTGGCGGATCGGCCGGCCGGTCACCCCAGCGATGATGGCTGCCGTGTCGGCGTAGCTCAGCGCCTCCGGGCCGGTGAGCACGTATGACGTGTTGTGTGGCTCCTCGTCGGTCAGGGCTCGGGCCGCCACGGCCGCGATGTCGGCCGCGTCGATGAACGCCACCCGTCCGTCGCCCGTGGCCGTGACGATCTCGCCGGACTCGCGGACGGCCGTCCCCACCGGGTGGTCGCCCACGAAGTTCTGCATGAACCACGACGGGCGCAGCACCGTCCACTCCGGCACGGTCGTCCGGACCAACCGGTGCAGGCCGCCGAGCCCGGTGGCACCCTCCGGGATGGCCGACGAGCTGAGCAGCACCACCCGCCGCACACCGGCGTGCAGCGCGGTCGCCAGGAACGGCTCGACCAGCGACGCCGGCTCGGTCACCCCGATCGGGGCCACCAGGTAGATCGCGTCGATGCCGGTGAGCACCCCTGGGTGCGACCTCGGTTCGTTCCAGTCGAACCGCACGTGCTCGGCCGCCGACGGACGACGGGTGGCGATCCGCACGGCGACACCCGGCCCGCGCACCTGGTCCACCACCCTGCTGCCCGTGGTGCCCGTACCGCCGACTATCAGTAATCGAAGAGTCACGCGGGGCAGCCTATTTGAGCGGGTGCTCGGAAACCAGCGCCTCGGGGGCGGACAGCCGCCACGCCTCGTACACCAGCTCTTTCAGCTCGTCGGCCGCGATCTTCTGCAGGTACACGACCACCCAGCCGAACCCGCCGCTGGTGAACTGGACCTCGAACACGTCCGGCCGCTCGGCGACCAGCGCCTCCTGCTCGGACAGCGTCTGCTTGAGACCGACGGTCTTCGTCCGCGGCCAGTAGTAACCGAACCGCTTGCCGCACACGCTGAACGACGTGTAGTCGCGCGCCGTGGCACGGTCGACCTCGGCGAGCTTGTCCACCATCTTCAGGAACTTCGTATCGGGCACACCCACGGCGATCATTCTCGCGCAGCGCTCCGTCAGCCGAGTTGATGGTCGACGAAGCACCAGCGCCACGTCTCGCCCGGTTCGTAGCTGCGCATCACCGGGTGCCGGGTGTCGTGGAAGTGCCTGGTCGCGTGCTTGCCGACCGACGAGTCGCAGCAGGCGACGTTGCCGCACTTCAGGCACAGGCGCAGATGCACCCACGTCATTCCCTCGGCCACGCATTCCGCGCAGCTGTCCGTGGCGCTCGGCTCGACCTCCCGCCACGGGTGGCCGAGGTGCTTGCACGACCCGGCCGTCGGGGCGGGGGTACGCAGCTCGCGGTCGGTGTCCTCGACGGGTTCGTCGTCCTCCCGGTCGAGCATCGACTCCTCGATGTCCAGGCGGTCGAACACCCGGCGCAGCACCACGTCGTCGGCCGTGCCGTTGTCGCGGGCCTTCACGCACTCCTCGCGCTCCACCTGGAGCAGCTCCATGCGCAGCCGCCGGTAGGCGTCGCTCGGGGTCTCGGCCAGCGTGCTCTGCCGGCCGAGCTGTTCCCACGCCGAGTCCGTGCGGTCCCGCAGCCGGTTCCGCAGCCGGTCGATGACCTCCGGCGGGTCCTCCGGCGTGCGCAGCTCCTCGAGCTTCGCGAGCGCCACGTGCGTCATGTCGTTCAGGACGGCCGCCTCCTGCAACGCGTCCTCCGCCGGGTCGGGCGGGGGCAGCCGCAGCCGCCGGACGAGCCTCGGCAGCGTGGTGCCCTGGATGAGCAGCGTCCCGGCCACCACCACGAACGCCGCGAGCAGCAGGACGGCGCGCTGCGGCGTCTCGGGCGGCAGGATGAACGCGGCGGCCAACGTGACCACGCCGCGCATGCCCGCCCACGCGATCACCGTGGAGTAGCTCCACGGCCACACGTGTCCCTTGCGGATGCCCAGCCGGACGCCGACGCGCTTGCCGACGCCGATGCCGACCAGCCACAGGATTCGCGTGAGGATGGTGGCGCCGAGCACGGCCACGCAGATCCAGGCGATCATCCCGAGCGACAGGCCGCTGTCCGCCACCTCCCCGACGATCCACCGGACCTGCAGGCCCATCAGCAGGAAGACGATGTTCTCCAGCAGGAACTGGATGGTCCGCCAGTTGTGCCGGCTGGCGAGCCGCGCCGAGCCGGACATGATGACGGGGGCCTTGTGCCCGAGGATGATCCCCGCGATCACCACGGCCAGCACGCCGGAGCCGTGCAGCTCCTCCGCCACGATGTACGCGACGAACGGGACGGCGAACGAGAGCGCGGTGTCGCTGACCAGATCGGTGAGCCGGGTCCGCAGGTACGCGGCCGCCACCCCGAGCAGGACACCCACCACCACCCCGCCGACGGCCGCCAGCAGGAAGTCGAACCCGACCTGCCAGATGGTGATCGACCCGGCGATCGCGGCGATGGCCGTGCGTAGCGCGACGAGCGCCGCGGCGTCGTTGAACAGGCTCTCGCCCTCGAGCAGCCGGACCAGCTTGCGGGGCATCCCCACCCGGCGGGCGACGGCGCTGGCCGCCACCGCGTCCGGGGGAGCCACCACGGCGCCGAGCGCGATGGCCGCCGCCAGCGGCAGGCCGGGCACGACGGCCCAGGCGACCAGCCCGACGCCGAACGTGGTGAACACCACCAGGCCGACCGACAGCAGCGCGATCGGTCCGCGCAGCTTGCGGTAGTCGACCAGCGAGGTCTGGATGGCCGCCGAGTAGAGCAGCGGGGGCAGCAGCCCGACCAGCACGACCTCGGGGGAGAGGTGGTATTCGGGAATGCCGGGAACGTAGGAGGCCCCGACGCCGACGACGAACAGGCACAGCGGAGCCGACCAGTCCACCCGCCGCGCCACCGCCGTGACGGCCAGAACCGCCACGACCAGCGCCACTATCTCTGCCGCGATATGCACGGCCCAATCATCGCTGGCGGCCAACCACCCCGCCGCCCCGACTCCCGCGATTGACGTCCTCTCCGCCCTAAAGGACGGGGATTCCCTCCACGCTGCGCGGGGACCGCGTGGCGTCCGGGTGGGTTACCGCTTCTCGGCGCGCTGCCGACACGGGTGTCGGTCTTACGTGCGCTCCACGGTCGTTTGAGTTGTCCGCCTGTCCGGCGGCCAACACATTGCGGGCTGCGTTGAGATCCCGGTCGTGGACCACGCCACAGGAGCAGGTCCAGGACCGGACATTCAACGGCAACTTCTCGCCGATCACCCCGCACACCGAGCACAGGCGGGTGGAGGGGAACCAGCGGCCGACCCGGCCGAAGACGCGGCCGTGGCGGGCGGCCTTGTACTCCAGCATCGCGGTGAACCGTGCCCATCCGGCGTCGTGTACCGATTTGGCCAGTCGGGTGCGGGCCAGGCCGACCACCGCGAGGTCTTCCACATGTACCGCTTGGTTGTCGCGGATGATCGTGGTCGACAGCTTGTGGTGGAAGTCCCGGCGCGTGTCGGCTACCCGAGCGTGGGCACGGGCCACCGCCACGACGGCCTTGCGGCGCCGGTTCGAGCCCTTGATCTTGCGGGACAGGGATTTCTGCAACTTGCGGAGCCGGCGGGCGGCCTGCCGCAGGAACCGAGGTGCGGCGACCGTCGTGCCGTCCGAGAGCACCGCGAAATGGGTCAGGCCCAGATCGATGCCCACCTCCGGCTCGACCAGGGGCAGCGGATCGTCGGGTGCCTGCACGACGAACGAGGCGAAGTACCGGCCCGTCGCGTCCCGGATGATCGTGACCGACGATGGCGGAGCGGGCAGGTCCCGCGACCAGCGCACCCGGAGATCTCCGATCTTCGGCAGCCGCAGCCTGCCGTTGCCCAGCACCCGGAACTGGGAGTTCCTGGTGAAGCGGATCGCCTGCCGGTTGTCCTTACGAGACCTGAACCGCGGCGGCGCGACCCGCCGTCCCCTGCGCTGTCCCGAGATCGAGGCGAAGAAGTTGCGGTACGCGGTATTCAGATCGGCCAGGGCCTGCTGCAACACCACCGCCGACACCTCGCACAGCCACACCCGCTCCGGCGTGCCCTTGGCCTGGGTGATCACCTGCTTGGACAACTCACCGTCGGACACGTACGGCAGACCGGCCCGGTAAGCGTCCTGCCGTGCGCGCAGCCCGTCGTTGAACACCACCCGCGCACACCCGAACGCCCGAGCCAGCGACTGCCGCTGGCTCGGTGTCGGTTCGACGCGGTAGTTGTACCGGAGCTGCACCGCCCCATCCTATGGAGTTAGCTTTCGTGACCGACTGTGAGGGGGTTGGACTGATCGTCACTGTGTTTTCGTGCTTCACGCATACCTGGCGTTCGTCACGAAGCATCGGCACAGGGTGTTCAGCGACAGACACCTGAACCGGCTGACACTCCCGCCGCATACGGCAGGAGTTTCCCCGACCTGGTCCGCCACTGCTCGTGGGCACAACGACTGTGGTCGGGTCCTACGCCGTGACGCCGGGCAGCACCACCGACGTCGCGAACAGGGCGGCCACGGCCCCCAGGATGAGTCTCTTCCGCACAGGTCTCCTTCGGCAGAGAAGTTGATCGACCGCCGGAGGTTGGGAGACCTACCTGTCAGGAGGCTGGCGTCAGGCTGGCACGGTCCACGCGCGGACGCCGAGTTGGCCGGTCGTGCCGAGGTCGATGTGCAGGGTCTCGATGTCCGCCGTGCTACCGGGTTTCACGTCCTGCCACCGCCAGCCGGCCGCGGGCTTGATCTCCAGCTGGCTGCCGACCATGGGCTCCGCCCTGCCGTCGTTCGTGTTCTTCCACATGACCCCGGACAGGGCCGTGTCACCCGGGCGCAGGATCACCGGCTCCGGCGGGTTGTCGAACTCCGGCACGTCGGCGATCCCCGAGGAGCCGTGGCCGATCCAGACGGGCAGGATTTCGCCGTCCGCGTCGAGGACCCGCAGGTCCGGGTAGCCCTCGACCGTGACCGGGTCCTCGCCGCAGTTGGTGAGGTCCAGGTTGACCACCCGCAGGCCCATGGCCGCGTCCTCCACGCCGACCCGCACCATGACACCGGAGTCGGGGCAGGCCGGCGCCGACAGCTGGGCCGGCGTCGTCCGCGGGTCCGCGACCGGTCCGATCGGCTCGGGCCGGACGCCGCATGCGGTGAGCGACACCATGACAACCAGACAAACCACGGGTCTCGGAAGCATACGGTGATCGTGGCACACGGTCGGATCGGTGCGATCGGTCCCGCCGTGACAGCATTCCCGCGTGCATCCCGATCTTTCCGCTGACCTGTGCGCACGCCTGCGCGAGGCGTTCCTGACCGCCGGTTACACGTCCGACGGCGTGGTCGAGGCGCTCGGCGCGCAGGCCCACGCCGCCCTCGGCCGCGGCGAACCGGAGGCCGCGCGCCATGCGAGCCGGGACGCCGGTGCGCTCGGCACGCTCATCCGCCTGTTCCTGCTGGGCGACGCCGAACCCGAGCCGGCCGTGCGGGCCGCGCTCGGCGGAGTGTCGGTCGACGAGGCGGTCGCGAACGAGGTGGTCACCAACGACTGGCGGGCCGGGCTGGACATCCGCCCGTACGGCGACAGCTGGTGGATCGTCGCGGATCTGGACGCCGACCAGCTCGGCACCACGGTGCCCGGGGACCACGTGCTCGGCGTCGGCCACGCGTCGGTCAACCTCGCCCGCGCCACGTCCCGGCGGCCGGTCGGCACGCTGCTCGACGTCGGCACCGGCTGCGGGGTCCAGGCACTGCACGCGAGCACGCACGCGGCCCGGATCACCGCCACTGATCTGTCGCCGCGGGCGCTCGCGTTGGCGGCGGGAACGTTCCGCCTGAACCAGCTGGATGTCGAGCTGGGGACCGGCGAGTGGTTCGACCCGGTGCGGGGACGCCGGTTCGACCAGATCGTGTGCAACCCGCCGTTCGTGGTCGGGCCGCCGCGGGTGGACTACGTGTACCGCGACTCGGGGCTCGGCGGGGACGAGGCGAGCGCGCTGGTCGTGCGGCAGCTGCCGGCGTACCTGGCCGACGGCGGGGTCGGGCAGCTGCTGGCGTCCTGGTCGCACCGGGCCGGCGAGGACTGGGCGGAGCGGGTGACGTCCTGGCTGCCGCCCGGCGTGGACGCCTGGTTCGTGCAGCGCGACGTGGCGGACCCGGCGCTCTACGTGGGCACGTGGCTGCGGGACGCGGGCGTCGACCCGCGCTCGCCGGAGGGGCGCGCGAAGTCGCGGGTGTGGCTCGACTGGTTCGCGGCGAACAAGGTCGACGGGGTGGGGTTCGGCTACGTCACGCTGCGCCGCACCGACTCGGCCGAGGTGCAGATCGTGTGCGAGGACCTGCGCCACGCCTTCGACGATCCGCTGGGCCCGGAGGCGGCGCGCTGGCTGGACGCGGTGTCGTGGCTGCGTACGCACCGGCTGCTGGAGGAGCGGTTCGTGGTCCCGCCGAGCGTGGTGCTGGAGGACGTGTCGTCGCCGTCGACCGAGGGCTGGTCGTCGATCGTGCGCCGCCTGCACCGGGTCGACGGCCCGGGCTGGCAACACGAGATCGACGAGCCGACGGCCAAGCTGCTGGCGGGCTGCCAGGGCGCGATGACGCTCGAGGAACTGCTGGCGCTGCTGTCGTTCGTGTACGGGGAGATCGACGAGACGGCGGCCCTTCCGGTGGTGCGGGACCTCGTCCTGCACGGGATGCTGGTGCCGGCCTGACCGTTGAGGTGTATTCATGTGGCATGGCTGAATGCGCACATGTCGACGGTCTCCCCGAGGTGACCGCCAGCAGCACCGAGGGCTGCACGGACTGTCTCGCCGCCGGTGGGGAGTGGGTCCACCTCCGCGAGTGCCTGTCCTGCGGGCACATCGGCTGCTGTGACTCCTCGCCCAACAAGCACGCCAGCGCCCACTTCGCCGCCACCGAGCACCCGGTGATGACCTCCTTCGAGCCCGGCGAGAGCTGGCGCTGGTGCTTCGTCGACCAGGCGATCGTGTGAGCGGAGGGAAGACGGCGTGCTAGCGACTGAGCGGAGCGAACCTTGGACACGCGTGTGAACAAGCCCGTTCTGCTCACGGTCGACGACGATCCCGGGGTGTCGCGGGCGGTGGCGCGTGACCTGCGCCGCCGGTACGGCGAGGCGCACCGCGTCGTGCGGGCCTCTTCCGGGCAGGAGGCCCTGGAGGCGCTGAAGGAGCTGAAGCTGCGCGGCGAGCCGGTGGCGGCCATGCTCGCCGACTACCGCATGCCGGAGATGAACGGCATCGAGTTCCTCGAGCAGGCGATGGACCTGTTCCCCCGCGCCCGCCGTGCGCTCCTGACCGCCTACGCCGACACCGACGCGGCCATCCAGGCGATCAACCTGGTGGACGTCGACCACTACCTGCTCAAGCCGTGGGACCCGCCGGAGGAGAAGCTCTACCCGGTGGTCGACGCGCTCATCGAGACCTGGCGGGCGGCCGGCGAGACGGCCGTCGAGGAGATCAAGATCATCGGGCACCGGTGGTCGGCCCCGACCTTCGCCGCCAGGGACTTCCTCGCCCGCAACGCCGTGCCCTACCGGTACTACAGCATCGACGAACCGGAAGGCCGCCGCCTGCTCGACGCGGCGGCCGCCGACCCGACGGAGATCCCCGTGGTGGTCACGCCCGACGGCCGGGCGCTGCTGGCGCCGTCGGACGCGGAGATCGCCTCGGCCGTGGGTCTCACGGTCGACCCGGCCACCGACTTCTACGACCTGATCGTGGTCGGCGGCGGCCCGGCCGGCCTCGGCTCGGCCGTCTACGGCGCGTCCGAAGGCCTGCGGACCGTCCTCGTGGAACGCCAGGCGGCCGGCGGGCAGGCGGGGCAGAGCAGCAGGATCGAGAACTACCTGGGCTTCCCGGACGGGGTGTCGGGTGCGCAGCTCACCGACCGGGCGCGGCGGCAGGCGGTGAAGTTCGGCGCGGAGATGCTGACCGCGCGGGACGTGGTGGCGCTGGAGGTGCAGGGCTCGGCACGGGTGGTGCGGTTCGGCGACGGCAGCACCATCGCCGCCCACTCGGTGATCCTCGCGACCGGCGTGGCCTACCGGAGCCTGAACGCCATCGGCTGCACCGAGCTGACCGGCCGCGGGGTGTACTACGGCTCGGCGAACACCGAGGCAGCCGAGTGCGCCGGCACCGACGTCTACATCGTGGGTGGCGCGAACTCGGCCGGCCAGGCGGCCGTGTTCTTCTCGCGGCACGCGCGGTCGGTCACGCTGGTGGTGCGGGGTGAGTCGCTGCGTTCGTCGATGTCGCACTACCTCATCGAGCAACTCGAGGCCATCGACAACGTGCACGTGAAGACGCGCACGACGGTCGGCGAGGCGCACGGCGACGAGCACCTCGAGGGGCTGCGGCTGGACCACGCCGACGGCACGTCGGAGACCGTGGGCACCGGCCACCTGTTCATCTTCATCGGCGCGCAGCCCCAGACGGACTGGCTCGACGACGTCGTGCGCCGCGACGAGCGCGGTTTCGTGTTGACCGGACCGGACCTGCTGATCGACGGGCGGCGCCCGCCCGGCTGGACCCTCGATCGCGATCCGTTCTACCTCGAGTCGAGCGTGCCGGGGGTGTTCGTGGCCGGTGACGTGCGGGCACAGTCGGTGAAGCGGGTCGCGTCGGCCGTCGGGGAGGGCGCGATGGCGGTGACCCTGGTACACCGGTACCTGGAGGAGCAGTGACCAGTATCGAACCGAGCCGGCTCCGCGAACTGTTCCTGTTCGCGGACCTGTCCGACGAGCAACTCGCCTGGCTGGCGGCCAACAGCGACGTCGTGTCCTACCGCGCCGGCGAGACGGTGTTGACCGAGGGCGAGCCGGCCGAGTGCTTCTACGTGCTGCTGGCCGGGACGCTGCGGATGGTGCGGCTGGTGCGTGGCGACGAGGTCGAACTCTCGCGCACCGACCAGCCGGGCGTCTACGCGGGTGCCACGCAGTTCTACCTCGGTGACCAGGTGGACCAGAAGTACGGTGCGACGATCCGCGCGGTCACCGACGCCGAGTTCCTGGCACTGCCGGCCGTGGACTTCGCGGCGAAGTTCCAGCAGTGGTTCCCCATGGCCGTGCACCTGCTGGCCGGCATGTTCGTGGGCATCCGCAACTCGGACGAGCTGATCGGCCAACGCGAGCGGCTGCTCGCGCTCGGCAAGCTGACGGCCGGGCTGACCCACGAGCTGAACAACCCGGCGGCGGCCGCCGTGCGCGCCACGGAGACTTTGCGGGAGCGGTTCGCCGGCATGCGTCACAAGCTCGCGCTGCTGGCCGACGGCCACTTCGACGGTATCCAGCTGCACCGTCTCACGAAGATGCAGGAGAAGTTCATCGCCCGCATGGCGACCGCGCCGGACCTGTCGCCCATGCGGGTGGCAGACTTGGAGGACGAGCTGGGCGAGTGGTTCGACGAGCACGAGGTGGCCGGCGGCTGGGACCTGGCCCCCGTGTTCGTGGCGGCCGGGATCACCACGCCGGACCTGGACGAACTGTCCAATGTGGTCGATCCGGGGTTCCTGTCCCCGGCGCTGCGGTGGCTGGCGTACACGGTCGAGACGGAGAACCTGCTGCTGGAGGTGAAGGAGAGCACGAAGCGCATCTCCGCGCTCGTCGGTGCCGCCAAGCAGTACTCGCAGCTGGACCGCGCGCCGCACCAGACGGTGGACATCCACGAAGGCCTCAAGGCGACGCTCGTCATGCTCGCCGGCAAGATCGGCCCGGATGTGCGTGTGGTGAAGGACTTTGACCGGTCCCTGCCGAAGGTGCCGGTGTACGCGGCCGAGCTGAACCAGGTGTGGACCAATCTGATCGACAACGCGCTTGACGCGATCGCCGGGAACGGCACTCTGACTGTGCGCACGGCGCTTGATGGGGACAGCGTGCTGGTCGAGGTGATCGATACGGGTCCGGGGGTGCCGGAGGAGATGCGGCGTCGCGTGTTCGAACCGTTCTTCACCACGAAGGGTGTGGGGCAGGGGACTGGGCTTGGTCTCGATGTGTCGTGGCGCGTGGTGGTGAACCGGCACGGTGGTGACCTGCGGGTGGTCTCGGTGCCTGGTGACACGCATTTTCAGGTGCGTCTGCCGTTGCGTGCGTCCACTTCGGACTAGTGGTTGCACGCGATCGTCCCCGTGCAACCACACATGAGAAGCTCGACAACCGGCTGGCACCGACCACCACGCGTACAAGCTGCTGGTGACTCAGGTCTTGGCGCGGCGGGCGTAGGTCGCCCGCATGGCGGCCGCCCTGGCGTCGGTCTGGTCGTCGATCCAGTCGCGCCACGACGGCTGCGGGTCGCGGTCGATCACCCGCAGCTGGAACGGTTCAAGGTCGGAGTAGTTCTTCCTGATGGTGCAGCCGGTGGCCGTGAGGATCTCGGCGATCGCGTCCTGCATGGCTCGGGCGGCCGCGCCGCTGTGCACGACGGTCGGGTGGTCCGAGCGGCCCTCGGTGACGGCCGTCAGCGCGGCCGAGCGCAGGACGTGGTGGACGTTCCACTCGACGAAGACCCCGCCGCCGCTCTGGTCGTCGAGGTGGTCGAAGAACACGTGCGCGCCGGCGGCGAGGGCGGTCTCGAACCCGGTCGAACCCGTGGTGATCGGGAGCCCGGCGGCGGCCAGGTCCTCCTGAACCGCCTGCGCGAGCGCCGATCTTCGGGCGATGGTCTCCGCGTCCGCGGGGCCCGGCATCCACACCATCGGATCAGTATTCCAGCAGCTCCCGGAGCTGCCGCCGGAACCCGATTTGCTCATCCGAGCAATTATCTGCTTGACTGAGCAAATGAGCGTGACCGAGCAGGCGCGCCGAGCGCAGATCGTGGCCGCGGCGATCGACACCATCGCCGCCGAAGGCTACGCGCGTGCCTCGTTCGCCCGCATCGCCCGCGCCGCCGGGCTGAGCAGCACGGGCCTCATCTCCTACCATTTCGCCAGTAAGCAGGACCTGATGGACGAGGTCGTCCGTACGGTGCTGGGCGAGTTCGGCGCGTTCGTCACCGACCGGATGAACGCCGAGTCCGGCCCGGCGGGCGAGCTGCGGGCGTTCATCGCCGCGAACATCGCGTTCGTGAAGGCCCACCGGACCCGCCTGCTGGCCGCGCTCGCCGTGGCCGCCGCCGGTCGCGGCGAGGGCACGGACCCCTTGCTGGAGGCCGACATCCGTGGCCTGGCCGAGCTGTTGAGAGCCGGCCAGCGGACCGGCGAGTTCCGCGACTTCGACGTGGACGTGATGGCCGTGGCCATCCGCTCGGTCCGCGACGGCGTCCTCAACCGGCTCAGCGTCGAGCCGGACCTCGACCTCGACACCTACACCGGCGAGCTGGTCACCCTGTTCGACCTCGCCACCAAGGGAAACACATGAAGATCGTCATGTTGGCCGTGCTGCTCGTGCTGGTCGGAGCCGGCTGCACGGCGAGCCCGGCCGCCGCACCGCCGCCGCCGGGCGACACCGTGCGCACCGAGGCGGGGGAGCTGCGGGGCACGGTGACCGACACGCAGCGCCGGTTCCAGGGCATCCCGTACGCCGCGCCGCCGGTCGGCGACCTGCGGTGGCAGGCCCCGGAACCCGCGCGGCCTTGGGAGGGCACGCGGGACGCCACCGAGCCCGGCAACCTCTGCCCGCAGGAGGGCACGGACTACGCCGACCTGTCGAGCACCAACGAGGACTGCCTGGTCCTGAACGTCACCACGCCGCGTACCGGAGCGGACAAGCCGGTGATCGTCTGGATCCACGGCGACGGCGTGGTGGGCGGCGGCAGCGTCTTCGACCCCACGGCGCTCGTCGAGACCGGTGACGCGGTGGTCGTGACCATCAACTACCGGCTGGGCGTGTTCGGCGCGTTCGGCTACCCGGGGCTCGCCGGCTCGGGCACGTTCGGGCTCCAGGATCAGCAGGCGGCGTTGCGCTGGGTGCGGGAGAACATCGAGCCGTTCGGCGGCGATCCGCGCAACGTCACGGTGATGGGGCAGTCCTACGGTGCGCAGTCGATCAGCGCGCACCTGATCGCGCCCGGGTCCGAGGGCCTGTTCGACCGGGCGATCGTGCAGAGCCCGATGACGCTCGTGGACATGCCGCCCGGGGCGTTGCTGCCCGATCTGCCGGCCAGCCGGTGGTTCGCCTGGCGCGACGTTGCCGAGGTCGAGGGTCTCGGCACGGCCATGGCGCCGGAGGTCGGATGCGCCGACCCGGCCACCGCGCTCGACTGCCTGCGGGCGCTGCCGGTGGAGCGGTTGTTCCCGCTCATGCGGGTGTTCCAACCGGCCGCGTACGGCGGTCCCGTGCTGCCGACCGCACCGGATACCGCGTACTCGCAAGGAGACTTCCACCGCGTGCCGGTACTCGTGGGCACCACCCGCGACGAGCATCGCGGGTTCGTCGGGCTGTTCTACGACCTGGCCGGGACACCGGTCACGCCGGAGCAGTACCCGGTGTTGCTGGCCAACGCCTTCGGGGCCAGGGCCGAGGACGTCGCCGCCCGGTACCCGCTGTCGGCCTACCCGTCGCCGAGCACCGCCTGGGCCGACGTGCTCACCGACCGCATGTGGGCGACGGCCACCACCACGCTCACCGACCAGCTCGCCGCGCACACGCCCGTGTACCGGTACGAGTTCGCCGACCGCGACGCGCCCTCGTACCTGCCGTTCCCGGAAACCTTTCCGCCGGGCGCGTTCCACGCGGCCGAGGTGCCGTACCTGTTCCGCGATCAGGAGTTCCTGGACACGGGAGCACCCGCGCAGCAGGACCTGTCCGACACGATGATCAGGTACTGGACGAACTTCGCCCGCGCGGGCGACCCGAACGACCGGAACGACCCAGGCCTGCCGGTCTGGCCCGGCTACTCGCCGGCCGGGGACCTGCAGTCGCTCGCGCCGAACAGTGTGCGGGACATCGACAGCGACGAGTACGCCGCTCGGCACTACCTTCCACTGTGGACAGAGTGACTGTGGACGGAGTGAGTCAGCGCTTTCGCCTGCTGAGCCACACCTTCAGCGCGATCAGCAAGGCAAGCAGGCTCGCGATCGGGATCATCGGCTTGCGGGTGGCGGTGTCCACCACCGGGCGAACCTTCGTGGCCACCGGGTCGGGCAGCTTGTCCACCAGCCCGTCACCCGCGTCCTGGATGCGGCCCTTCACGTCGGCCTTGTGCCCCAGGGCGACCACCGTCTCGGCCAGTTCCTGGCGGGTCAGCTCCGCGTCGTGACGCAGGTCCTCGTCCGTCGGTTCCGCGCCCGGCATGGTCAGCCGGTCGGTCTCGTGTTTGCCGGTCATCGCTTCCTCGCCTCCTTGACCGCCTGGATGTCTTCCTTGGCGCTCTCGACCGCGGCCGACGGCATGGGGGAGCCCTTGCGCAGCTGGCCCTTCGCCACCAGCGCGGCGATGCCGGCGAGGAGCAGCACGGCGCCGGCGACCACGAAGGCGGCGGCCCACGCGGGCATGACGAGCGCGAGCACCAGCACCAGGCCGGCGATCAGCGTCGCTCCGCCGTAGAAGGCCAGTACACCGCCGACTCCGGCGGTCGCCGCGCCCATCCCGGCGTGCTTCGCCTTGTTCTTCATCTCCCGCGCGGCGAGCCGGACCTCCGTGCGGGCCAGGTGACTGAGCTGGTTGGTCAGGTCCTGGACAAGCTGGGCCGTGGATTTGCTGGCCGTGGATTTACTGTCAGCCGGCACGCGCGTCTGTGTCGTGGTCATGGCGTCCTCCTCCCGGCCGGAATACCCGCCGTCACCACCGGGAAACCCTGTGGTCATCGCCGCCCGGGAGTGACGCGCGCGGCGGCGGCCACGATGTTCCACAGCGCGCTGCTGGTGGCCTCGTAGTAGACGCGCCGGCTGGCCGTCTCCCGGTGTTCGGTCAACATTCCCAAGTGGACGAACCGGCGTAGCTCCGTGCCGGCGGCACTCTGGGGGATCACGTCCTCGGGCGGTTCGGACTGATAGAACCGCTGCCGGCCCCTGGCATGGATCCACAGCGCGACCCGCAGCCGGCACGGACGGCCGAACAGCAACCTGCCCACCTCGTCCACGTCCACGTTCGCAACCACCAATCGGTAAGAACTATTCACTATATTTATGTCCGATTTTATCGCCTTGACACCCGGGTGTCCAGACCGCAGCTCGGCCGGCGGGTATTGACACAGACGCAGGGAAGCGGCGAATATCGACCAAACCGGGTCTGGGAGCGCTCCCAGACGTCGGCACCCAAGGCGGCCTCGGCGGGCGCCGTCGCCAACGTCGGCGAAAGGTCAGTCGTGTCTGGTCCCATTCCGAGACGTGCCGCGGTGTTCGTGACCGCGCTCGTCAGTGCCGGCCTGGTCAGTGCCGGTCCCGCGGTGGCACAGCCGCCCGAACTCATCGTCAACGGCACGTTCGACAGCGGGACGGCGCCGTGGTGGTCGAGCGGCACGACGTCCGCCGTGGTCGACGGCCGGATGTGCGCGGAGATCCCGGGCGGCACGGTCAACCCGTGGGACGTGATCGTCGGGCAGAACGACCTGACGTTGCAGACCGGGGAGTCCTACGAGCTGTCGTTCGAGGCGTCCGCGTCGCGGCCGGTCGGGGTGCTGGCGAAGGTGCAGCTGCAGGTGGAGCCGTGGACCGAGCGGCTGTCGCGGCCGACCACCCTGGGCCCGGAGCCGACCCGCTTCACCCACGTTTTCACGTCCACTGTGGACAGCGACGTCGAGCAGTTCGCGTTCCAGATGGGCGGCAGCGCGGAGCCGTGGACCTTCTGCCTGGACAACGTGTCGCTGGTCGGTGGGGCCGAGCCGCCCGTGTACGTGCCGGACACCGGCCCCCGGGTGCGGGTGAACCAGGTCGGGTACCTGCCGGACGCCCCGAAGGGCGCGACCGTGGTCACCGACGCGGCCGAGCCGGTGCCGTGGCAGCTGGCCGACGCGGCCGGTGCGGTGGTCGCCTCGGGCGACACCGAGCCACGCGGGCTGGACGCGGCGTCGGGCCAGCGCGTCCACACGATCGACTTCTCCGGTGTGACGACCGCCGGCACGGGCTACACGCTGACGGCCGACGGCGAGACCAGCCACCCGTTCGAGATCGGGGCGGTGTACGAGGCGCTGCGTTCGGACGCGCTGCAGTTCTTCTACATACAGCGCAGCGGGATCGCCATCGACGGCGACCTCGTGGGTGCCGAGTACGCGCGGCCGGCCGGACATGTGGGCGTGGCACCGAACCAGGGGGACACGGACGTGCCATGCCAGCCGGGCGGGTGCGACTACCGGCTGGACGTGCGGGGCGGCTGGTACGACGCGGGTGACCACGGCAAGTACGTGGTGAACGGCGGCATCGCCACCCATCAGCTGCTGAGCACGTTCGAGCGGACGAAGACGGCCCCGACCGCCACCCCTGGCGCCCTGGACGACGGCACGCTGCGGCTGCCGGAGCGGGACAACGGGGTGCCGGACATCCTCGACGAGGCGCGGTGGGAGCTGGAGTTCCTGCTGCGCATGCAGGTTCCGGCGGGAGAGACGCTGGCCGGCATGGCGCACCACAAGGTTCACGACAGCGCCTGGACCGGGTTGCCGCTCGCGCCGGAGGACGACCCGCAGCCGCGTGAGCTGCACGCGCCGTCCACGGCCGCCACGCTGAACCTGGCGGCCACGGCCGCGCAGTGCGGCCGGCTCTACGCGTCGTACGACGCGGCGTTCGCCGGGCAGTGCCTGAGCGCGGCCCGGACGGCGTACGCGGCCGCGAAGGCGAACCCGAACCTGCTGGCCGACCCGAACGACGGAACGGGCGGCGGTGCCTACAGCGACGATGACGTGAGCGACGAGTTCTACTGGGCGGCCGCCGAGCTGTACCTGACGACGGGTGAGTCGCGGTACCTGACCGATCTGCGGGCCTCGCCGCATCACGCGGGAGGTGTCTTCGCCAGCAACGGTTTCAGCTGGGCGGCCACCGCGGCTCTTGGCCGGCTGGACCTCGCGACCGTGCCGAGTGGGTTGCCGGCCGACGAACGCTATCGCCTGCGGCAGTCCGTGGTGAGTGCCGCGGAGAGCTACCTGGCCACGCTGGAGGCCGAGTCGTACGGCCTTCCGCTGCCGGGTGACGGCGGCGGCTATGTGTGGGGTTCGAACAGCAACATCCTCAACAACGTGGTGGTGCTGGCGACCGCGTTCGACCTGACGGGCGACGAGACCTACCGGGACGGCGCTCTGGCCGGTGCCGACTACATCTTCGGCCGCAACGCGCTGAACCACTCGTACGTCACCGGGTGGGGCGAGCGGTCGCCGCAGAACCAGCACAGCCGGATGTTCGCCAGGCAGCTGAACCCGGACTCGCCGAACCCGCCGGTGGGGTCGATCGCCGGTGGGCCGAACGACGATCTGCAGGACCCGTTCGCCGCGGACCTGCTGGCCGGCTGCGCGCCGCAGTTCTGCTACGTGGACGACATCCAGTCGTACTCGACCAACGAGGTCGCCATCAACTGGAACTCGGCGCTGACGTGGTTCGCGTCGTTCGCCGCGGACCAGGCGACGTCCGCCCCGGCGGGGAGTTGCGAGGTGCGCTACGAGGTCCCCGGCCGGTGGCCGGGTGGGTTCATCGCGCAGGTGAAGCTGCGCAACACCGGTCAGACGGCGCTCCGGGACTGGGCACTGTCCTGGTCGTTCCCGACCGACCAGCGGGTGGCGCACGCGTGGGGCGCGCGACTGGAACAGCGGGGCGGGATGGTCACCGCCCGGCCGGAGTCGTGGGCCCGCAGCCTGGCTCCTGGTCGGGAGATGACGTTCGGCTTCACCGGCACGGGTTCGCTGGCCCATGCGGTCCCGGAGACCTTCACGCTGAACGGTTCACCCTGCGGGACGTAGATTCTCCTGCCGGGTGCCGAGTTGTTCGGTCGGCACCCGGTGGGTCTCCCGGCCGGAGGCGACGGCCGCCACGTTCACCAGGCACAGCACCGCGGTGAACACGGCCACCGGGACCCAGCTGGTGCCGTCCTCGCCGTCGAGGGCGGCGGCGATCGTGGGAGAGAAGCCGGCGATCGCGAAACCGAGCTGGGTGCCGATGGCCATGCCGGACAGCCGGACCCGCGCGCTGAACATCTCGCCGTAGAACGACGGCCAGATCCCGTTGGTGGCGCTGTAGACCACGCCGAACATGAGGATCCCGACCAGGAAGATCATCGGATAGTTGCCGGCGGAGATCGCGCCGAGGTAGGCGAACATCAGGACGGCCGAGCCGAGCGAGCCGGCGATGAAGACCGGCTTGCGCCCGATGCGGTCGGCGAGCATGGCGAACAGGGGCAGCGCGGCGAGGGCGACCGTGTTGGCCAGTACGCCGACCCACAGCATCGGCGTGCGGGCCAGTTCGACCGTGTTGACCGCGTAGCTCAGCGCATAGACGGTGAAGATCGTGCTGACCGACGCGATCAGGGCGGCCAGCACCACGCGCAGCACGTCCCGCCAGTGGTCGCGGAACAGTTCCACCACGGGCAGCCGGGACACGCTGTCGGAGGCGACCTGCTGCTCGAACACGGGCGTCTCGGCCAGCCGGCGCCGGATCACGTAGCCGGCCACGACCACCAGCGCGCTGGCCCAGAAGGGTACTCGCCATCCCCAGGACAGCAGCGCGTCCTCCGGCAGCGCGGCGACCGGCAGGAATGCCGCCGTGGCAAGGATCTGTCCGGCCTGGGTGCCGCTGAGGGTGAAGCTCGTGTAGTACGCGCGCCGGTGGGGCGGCGCGTGTTCGAGGGTCATGGAGTTCGCGCCCGCCTGCTCGCCGGCCGCGGACAGGCCCTGCAGCAGCCGCAGCACGACGAGCAGGGTCGGTGCGAGCACCCCGACCTGGTCGTAGGTGGGCAGGCAGCCGACGAGGAACGTCGCCACGCCCATCAGCAGGAGCGTGAAGACCAGGACCTTCTTGCGGCCGAACCGGTCGCCCACGTGGCCGAGGACGAACGCGCCGACCGGCCGCGCCGCGTAGCCGACGCCGAAGGTGGCGATGGCGAGCAGGGTGCCGGTGGCCGGGTCGGAGTCGGGGAAGAAGACCTTGTTGAAGACCAGCGCGGCCGCCGTGCCGTAGATGAAGAAGTCGTAGTACTCGAGTGCGCTGCCGATCCACGCGGCGACCGCCGCCTGTCGGGGTTTTCCGTGGACGGTGGGGGGCTCGGCCGGTTCGGTTGTCACGGTGGCTCCTCTGCCAGGCGTACGAACGAACTGGATAGTTAATACGGTCGACAGTGCCGGATTGTCAAGCGTCCGGGGGAGGTCTCAGCGCGCGGTCAGGTACTCGACCACCAGGTCGCCGAGCAGCGTGCGCTGCTGGTCGCGGCGTTCTGGATCGAGCAGGTCCCGCTTGAAGATCGCGCTCCAGGTGTACCGGTTGGCGATGCGGAACACGCAGTACGAGCTGATCACCATGTGGATGTCGAGCGGGTCTACGCCCGTGCGGAACACGCCGGCCGCCGTCCCGCGGTCGAGGATGCGGGCGAGCACGTCCAGGGCCGGGTTGGCGAGTCCGGACAGGGCGGCCGAGCGGGAGATGTGCTCGGCGCGATGGATGTTCTCGATGCTGACCAGCCGGATGAAGTCCGGGTGGGACTCGTGGTGATCGAAGGTCAGCTCGGCCAGCTGGCGGATCGCGTCGACCGGGTCCAGGTGTTCGACGTCCAACTGCTGCTCGATGGCCCGGATACCGGCGTACGCGTGCTCGAGCACCTCGACGTACAACTGTTCCTTGTTGCCGAAGTAGTAGTAGATCATCCGCTTGGTGGTGCTCATCCTCGCGGCGATCTCGTCCACCCGGGCACCGGTGTAGCCCTTGTCGGCGAACTCGCGGAGGGCCACGTCGATGATCTCGGCGCGGGTCCGCTCCGCGTCGCGCGTCCGGTCGGGCTGTACCACCGCAACAATGTAGCGCGACCATGACTGGTGCCCCCGCCGGAAGTGCGTTGCCTAAGTCGGTGGATCCAGGTTTTCGCTGGCAAGGCGCCGATCCGTCCTCGTACCGGGTTGTACTCGACTTGGCGCTCCGCCAACGAGTCGATAGGTAAGAGTTCGGCAACGCGGCCAGCGGGAAGCTGGGCCGCCGAATTGGGTGATGAACTTCCGGCGGGGGCACTAGCCAGCCGGGACCGAGGACGTGCGCGCGAGATGCGTACGGGTGGCGGCCAGTGCGCGGCGTAGGCATTCTCGTTCACCGACCTGGGCGGTCAGGCTGGCGCGGGGGATCTCCAGGGCGTAAGGGATGTCCGGTGGGAGCGCGGCCAGGATGCCGTCGACGTCGATGCCACCCTCGCCGGGGAAGAGACGTTCGTAGCGGGCCGTGTGGACCAGGCCTTCGACCGTGGAGGGGATCTGGGCCGGGGCGTCGCAGACATGGGCGAAGTGGAACCACTCGCGTGGCAGGGCACGGAGTTCGTCGATGCTCGAGTGGGAGCGGGCGAAGTGGAGCAGGTCGATGAGCAGCCCGGCGTTGGGGCGGTTGACCGCCCGCAGGACGTGGGTGGCCTCCGTCAGGTTGGGGGTCTCGGTCCACGACGGGAACTCGAGGTCCACCGTGAGGTTCAGTGGCCTGGCCAGATCGCAGAGTTGGGCGAAGTGTTCGGTCTTGCGGTCCCGGTTGGCGTCGGGCAGCTGGGCGATCACGTGTCGGGCGCCCAGTTCGGCGCCGATCTGCAGGTACCGCTGGAAGGACCGGGGATCGTCGTGCGGGCCGATCCGCGCCAGCTCGATGTCGAGGACGCGGACGCCCGTGTCGGCCAGTCGGATCATGGTCTCGCGCAGCAGGGCCGGGTCGGTGGCGATGGGGTAGTGCGGTTCGTCGGGGGTCACCTTCGTCAGGCGGATGCCGACGTGGTCGTAGCCGGCGTCCGCGGCGGCCGACACGAGTTCCGGTGGGGACAGGGTCAGCGCCGACAGGTGGGCGACCGAGTACTTGTGGGTGGGGCGGTCCGGGCGGACTGCCCGTGGCTGGGAGATGACGGTGGTGGCGACCAGGCGGCGTTGCCGGTGTGCGGTCATGCGCACGGGGGTGGCGCCCGCGTCGCCGTAACCGTTGTAGCCGTCGATGCGTTGCACCACTTCGATGAACACCCGGGAGCCGAGCATCTCCGTGCAGAAGTGGAGGTACTCGCCGTGCTGGTCGCGGTCGTAGAGCACCGAGTGCGCCCGGAGGTCGGCCAGCAGCTCCGGTGGTAGCTCGAACCGGGCGTCGAGGTCGTCGTAGTAGTTGTCGGGGATCTCGAGCAGCGGGGCGTCGAGCGCGCGCAGTGCCTTGGCCGCCGCGATGGCGTCGGTAGTGCGGAACGCGATGTGCTGGGGTTCCGGCACGGCGGGCGCCCACTGTCCGCGGCGGTAGAGGGCGGCGTTGAGGGTGATCCGCACGCGGTGCCTGGGGTCGGTCGCGGCCCTGCTGCGGATCAGCCCGAACGGGGCGGCGAACTCCGTGGCGTTCTGTGCGCCGAGGCCGAGCACGCTGCGGTAGAACAGCACGGCCTGGTCGAAGTCGTCGAACGGCTCGGTGAGCGAGATGTGGTCGGTAGCGGCGAGCAACTCGCCGGGTGTCTCGCCGGTGGGGGTGAAGTCCGCCAGCCAGTTGTCGTGCTCGTCGCCCGTGTGGCAGAAGAAGACGGTCGTCCCGTCCGGAGTGGACACCGAGGGCAGGTCGGCCTCCTGGGGCCGGCGGGTGCGGGGGAGGACGGGTGCGAGGAGCCGTTCCGCCCGCCGCGCGGCCGCTGCCGGGTGCGGGGTGTCGAACGCGAGCGCGGTGATCTCGGCGGTGCCGGGTGCGGCGGTCGCGCGTGGGGTGGAGTTGAGCAGGATGCGGGCTTCGCCCTGCTGCCAGAGCTGCACGGGCTTCGAGCGGTGCCGGCCGGTATGGGTGAAGCCGAGGGTGCCGAGCGTCCTGGCGAGCACCGGGCCGGAGACCTCGTCCACCGCCAGTTCGGTGAAGGCGTGCCCGGTGAGCTCCGGCGCCGGCGGCGTGGTGGCGGGTGCGAGTCCGTCTCGCAATGAGACGATCGAGCGCATGGCGTCGATGGCCGTGCGCCGGGGGTCGGCCTGGCGGAGCACGTCGTTGGACACCTCGAGGGTCAGCGGACCCGAGTACCCGGTGGCGAGCACCGTGCGGGTGAACGTGGTCAGGTCGAACACGCCCTGACCGGGGAAGAGCCGGTGGTGGGTGCTCCACTGCGCCAGGTCCATGTGCCGGGGTGGCGCGTCGGCCAGTTGCAGAACGAACACCTTGTCGCCGGGGATGACGCGGATCTGGGCGGGGTCTGTGTCGCGGGAAAGCACGTGGAAGCTGTCCAGGCACAGCCCGAGCGCCGGATGTCCGGCGGCGCGCACGATCCGCCACGCGCGGTCGACCGTGGTGACGAACCGGCCCCACGCCAATGCCTCGTAGGCGACCCGCACACCGTGGTCCGTCGCGAGCTGGGCGAGGGCGTGCAGTTGCTCGGCCGCCAGCTCGTCGTCGTCGACCGCGTCGGCCGACAGCGTCGAGCAGACCACCATGGTGTCCACGCCGAGCCTGCCCAGGACGTCGAACTTGCGCTCGGCCCTGCGGAGGTTGGCGCGGAGCACGTCCGGCGGAACGGCTTCGAAGTCGCGGAACGGTTGGTAGTAGTCGATGGTGAGGCCGAGGTCCGCGCACCGCTGCCGCACCTGTTCGGGGGACAGGGGCGAGGCGACCAGGTCGTCCTGCGCGATCGCGATGCCGTCGAACCCCGACGCGGCGGCCGCCGCGAGCTTGTCCTCCAGCGTGCCGGACAGGCAGACGGTCGCGATGGTCAACCGGTGTTGCACGGGTTACCTCCCAGCGGGTGTCGTGCGGGCGATCGCGTCGAAATGGCGCAGCATCCGTTCCGGGTCCGGCTGACGGCCCGTGATGAGCCGGAACGTGTCCGCCGCCTGGAACACGGCCATCCGGCCGCCGTCGAGGACCCGGCAGCCGCGGTCGCGGGCGGCGCGGAGGAACTCGGTCTCCAACGGGCGGTAGACGATGTCGACCACCCAGAGATCCGGCCGCAGGAGTGCGGGAGGTACGGGCAGGCCCGGCTGCCCGGCCATTCCCGTGGGGGTGGCGTGGACGAGCCCGTCGGCGCCGTCGAGCATCCCGGGGTCACCATGGTTGCCGGCCGTGGCGCGGTGTGGGCCGAAGCGGTCGGTCAGCGCGGCGGCCAACCGCTCGGCACGCGCGGGGTCGACGTCGACCACGCGGAGGTCGGCCACGCCGAGGGTCAGCAGCGCGTGCCCGATGGCCGCGCCCGCACCACCGGCGCCGACCAGCACCACGGTGCCCAGCGCGGCTCCGGGCAGGCCGGTGGTGAGTGCCCGGGAGAAGCCGGCGAGGTCCGTGTTGTGCCCCACGGCCTGGCCGTCGGTGAACACCACCGTGTTGACCGCCCCGATCGCCTCGGCCTCGGGGGAGAGCTGGTCGAGGTGTTTGAGGACGAGCTGCTTGACCGGGTGGGTGATGTTGAGCCCGTCGTACCCGGCGAGCTCGGCGGCGGCGACCAGCTCGCCGACGGTGGCCTCGATGTGGTCGAGGTCGAGCACGCGGTAGAGGTAGCGGATGCCGAGCAGGTCGGCCTCGCGTTCGTGCAGGGGCGGGGTGAGCGAGGTGCTGATGTCCGACCCGATGAGGCCGACCAGGTAGCCGCCTGCCATGAACCCTCCTGAGCGAACGAACTAGATAGTTAGTTATACGCCGACCGGGCGGCCGGAGGGAAGGGCCCGCATGCCTGGAACGACGCCTTGCTGACGTTCAACGTCAGCAAGGCGTCGTTCCAGGCATGCGTCAGTAGACCTCGATCTTGCCCGTCGACCGCGGGCTACCCGGGTCGTTGAAGAAGTACTCTCCCTTCGTGCGGAACGTGTGCGTGTACGACTCGCCGGGGGCGAGGCGCACGTCGAACAGGCCCTCGAAGAACTGGGTGGCGCCGCGGACTCCCGCGTTGCCTTCGTGGTTCGTGAAGGTCACGGTGGTGCCGGCCGGGACGCGGAGGTGGGTGGGCGCCATGGCGTTGACGGCCGTCGACTCGGTGGCGCCGATCGTGCCGGTGGCCGGGTCGTAGGTCCGGCCGATCACCACGGTGTCACCCACCGCGCTGCCTTCGACCGGTGCGCCCTGGACGGGCCGGCGGATGACGGGAGCGGGTGGGGTCGGTGCGGGCGGGACGTCTCCGTCGATCTTGAACGCCCACAGGAAGTCGCCGCGTGGCGCCGAGTTGCCGTAGGGGATGCTGGTGCCGCCGGCGTACACGGCGACGTACTGTTCACCGTCCACTTCGTACGCGATCGGGCTGCTGCTGATCGCCGCGCCACACTGGAACCGCCACAGCTCACGGCCGTCGCGGGCGTCGAGGCAGAGCAGGTTGCCGTCGGGCTGGCCGATGAACAGCAGGTCGCTCGCCGTGGTGAGGATCCCGTTGCCGTGGGCGAGAGAGTAGGGCATGTTCTTCTTCCATCGCACCAGGTTCGTGCTCGCGTCGACCGCCACGATGCCGCCCGTCTGGTACTCGCCGGGCGGGCGCAGCCCGTTGCTGGACTCGGTGAGGGAGTGCGCGGCGGCCACGTAGCCGAATCCCGTGTAGACGCACCCGGTGCTGTGGCTGAACGACTGGTGGCTCCAGTCGGCACCGCCACCGTGGCCGGGGATCGAGAGCACGGGTTGGTCCCAGTGCGGCGCGTAGAGGGAGCCCAGGACGTAGTTGGGCACCGCGCGCGCCGGGTGCCCCGGCACCGATGAGCCGAGCGGCTGGTTCACCGGCCTGGTCTCGGTCCACGCGCCCTGGCGGGGGAACGGCTGTGTCGGCCAGGTCTTCTGCCGCGGGTCCTGTGGCACCGGGCGCTCGTCGATGCCCAGCGGTGCCTCGCCGGTCTCCCGGTCGAGGATGTAGTACATGCCGGTCTTGCTGCCGTAGATCACGAGCTTGCGCAGGCGCCCGCGGATCCGCACGTCCGCGAGGACGGGCGCCATCACGTTGTCCATGTCCCAGATGTCGTGGTGGATGGACTGGAAGTGCCACCGGTACTGGCCGGTGTTCATGTCCACCGCGACGATCGAGTTGGCGAACAGGTTCTGGCCGCCGCGTTCCGAACCGTCCTGTGAGGACCGGTTGCCCCGCGCGTTGCCGAAGGTCCAGTAGACCAGGCCGAGGTCCGGGTCGAGGGCTGGGTGGATCCACGGGGTGGCGCCGCCTTCGCGCCAGGACTCGCCCTCCCAGGTGTCGTTGCCGAACTCGCCCGGCTCGGGGATGCCCCAGAAGTGCCAGAGGTACTCGCCGTTGTCCGCGTCGAGCGCGAGCCCGGCGCCGCGGTCGCCGTCGGCCGCGCCGACGAACAGCCGGCCGTCGTGGTAGGTGATGGCGACCTTCTCCAGGTTGCCGTACTCGGTGAGCTGCCGCTCCCACGCGACCGCGCCCGTCTCCTGGTCAAGCGCGACGACCCAGCTTCCGCTGGCGTGGGTGAAGACCTTGCCGTGTCCCACGGCCACGCCGCGCCGGGTCAGCGTGCCTCTGGTCTGGCGGTAGGTCCACTTGGTGGTGCCGGTCGCACCGTCCACAGCGAACACGTTGCCCGGCGCGGACTCGATGTACAGCACCCCGTCCACCGCGACCGCCGTGCTCTGGCTGTTGCCGGCCGCGAGCCCGCCCTCGATGCGGTTCACCCAGGCGGCGCCGAGCTTTCTCGCGTTGCCGCGGTGGATGTCGTCGAGTGCCGAGTAGTTCTGGTTGCCGAGATTGCCGCCGACCTTCGGGAAGTCGCGACCACCGGGGGTGAGAGCCACGGGTGTCCGGTGGTGTCCGGCGGTCAGGGGCTCGGCCAGCGCGGCCGCGCCGCCGACGGTGACGCCGACGGCGGCCACGGCCGCGCCTTTCATCAGGTCTCTGCGTTTGATCTCCGCCATGCCGCGTTGCCTCCGTCGTGGAAACGTAGAGGTGGTCCGTCTAGTGGACTTATTGGTCTGTGTGATGGTTCAGCGTAGGCTCGCGACGTTGTACTTCACAAGGCTGATGTGGATCGACTGATCCGGTCAGTGGACTGCGAAAGGCAGCAGCGTGAACAGACGAGCATCGACGTTGATGACCGCGATCGTGAGTGCCGCCGCGGCGGCCGCCACCGTTCTCGCGTTCGGCGCGCCCTCGGCCGCGGGTGATCGGGACCGTACCGGGGCGAGGGAACTGGGGGACCCGGACTACGGCGTGTGCCGCGGGGTGCGGCCGCACTGCTATCACGACTGGGGCAATTTCGACCTGTCCCAAGGGATCCGGGTGCTCGTCTACTCGCGCACCGCGGGCCCTCGGCACGCCAACCTCGGGCCGCCCCTGGCACCCGGGCTGAACCCACCGCTGTCCGACGCGAACGTCGCGCAGCAGGCGATCGTCCGACTGGGCGCCGAGAACGGGTTCGCCGTCGACTGGACCGAGGACGTCACCCAGCTCTCGTCGGCGGGCAGGCTGTTCCCCTACAACGCGGTGGTCTTCCTGAGCACGACGCGGGACACCCTCGACGACTCCGCGCAGACCGCGCTGCGCCAGTACATCCGCGGCGGCGGCGGGTTCGTCGGCATCCACAACGCGTTCGGCACCGAATACAACTGGCCGTGGTACGAAGGCCTGCTGGGCGGGGCCAACTTCTACGACCACGGGCCGAACCAGCCGGGGACGGTGCGGATGCTTGACCGCAAGGGTCTGCCGGGCAGGTGGGCGTTCGCCGACGAGTGGTACAACCTGGTTCCCTTCCCGAGCGACGTGCGGGTGCTGGCCGAGGTCGACGAGTCGTCGCTGGCGCAGGGCGTACGTGGCGGCTCGGGCCATCCCGGGCACGGTGACCACCACCCGGTGGCGTGGTGCCAGTACTACGACGGCGGCCGGTCGTGGGTGACCACCCTCGGCCACTCCGCGAGCGCGTTCACCGGTACGTCCACCTCGGATGGCGCCGTGTACTTCCAGAAGCTGATCGTCGGTGGCATCCGGTCCGCGGCGGGCGCAGACCCGTTCTGCCGGTAGGAGACCGCGAGCGCGCTCGCGCGGCACCGACCGAGATCGCGGTTCCCGCACTCCAGATCGCGGTTCCCGTGCTCGAGATCGCGGTTCCCGTGCTCGAGATCGCGGTTCCCGTGCTCGAGATCGCGGTTCCCGTGCTCGAGATCGCGGTTCCCGTGCTCGAGATCGCGGTTCCCGTGTTCGAGATCCCGGTTCCCGACCGTCGCGTCGGGTGGCCTCGCCTGCGGGAACCGCGATCTCGCGTGCGAGAACCGCGATCTCGCGTCTAGAGACCCAGGTAGATCTGCCGGACCCGAGGGTCACGGCTCAACTCCGCCGAGGTCCCCGTCATGGCCACCTCACCGTTCTCCATCACCAGGCACGTCTGAGTGGCCTCGAACGTGAGCTTCGCGTTCTGTTCCACCAGCAACAACGCGTGCCCGGCGGAACGCAACCGTTGCAGCACCGCGAGAATGTCCTCGATGAGCTTCGGCGACAGCCCCATCGACGGCTCGTCGAGCAGGATGAGCCGCGGGTTCGACATCAACGCGCGGCCGACCGCCAGCATCTGCTGCTGACCGCCCGACAGCGCGCCCGCCAGTCGGTGGCGCATCTCCCCGAGCACGGGGAACAGCTCGAACACCTCGGCCAGGGTGGTGAGGGTCGAACCCTTCCACTTCTGCACATACGCGCCGAGCAACAGGTTCTTCTCGACCGTGAGGCCGGGGAACACGTGCCGACCCTCCGGCACGTACCCGATACCGTGCCGGACGATGTTGCGTGCCTTGACCTTCAGGAGGTCGTGATCGCCGAACCGGATGGCCGACGCGGTCCGGGGTACCAGCCCCATCAACGCCTTGAGCGTGGACGTCTTACCCGCGCCGTTGGCGCCGATGATCCCGACACAGTCTCCCGCACCGACGGTGAAGCTGACGGAGCTGACCGCCCGCACCCCGCCATAGTTGACGGACAGCCCGGACACCACGAGTTCGTCGCTCACTTCGCCACCTCCGCCGCGATCTCCGCGGTGTTCATGGAGTCGCCGAGGTAGGCCTCGATCACCTCCGGGCGCACGGCGACCTCGGCCGGGGTGCCGTCGGCGATCACACCGCCACTCGCCAGGACGGTCACCCGGTCGCACAACGACATCACGAGACCCATGTTGTGCTCGATCAGCACCACGGTGACACCGTTGTCGCGAATGGACCGCACGATCTCGCTCAGCTGCCCCACCTCCTGCCCGTTGAGACCGGCCGCCGGCTCGTCGAGGAGCAGCAGCCGCGGCCGCGTGGCCATGGCCCTGGCGATCTCCAGCCGGCGCTGGATGCCGTAGGGCAGCGACCGGGGCGCCGCGCCCGCGAAGTCGGTGAGCCCGAACCGCTCCAAAAGCGAGTCGGCCTGCGCACGCAGCGCGCGTTCGTTACGCAGGACGCCCACCGGCCACAGCAGATACCGCCACACGGCCGCCATGGACGACCGGTCGAGCGCGACGAGCAGGTTGTCCCGCACGGTCATCTGACCGAACAACCGCAGGTTCTGGAACGTCCTCGCCAGCCCCAGCCGCGAGAGCTGGTGCGGCCGCCGCCCGGTGATGACCCGCCCGTCGATGGACGCGGACCCGGCCGACACGCTGTAGATGCCGCTCACGATGTTGAACAGCGTGGTCTTCCCCGACCCGTTCGGTCCGACCACCCCACGGATCTCACCCGGGCTGACCGACATGGACACGTCGGTCAGTGCCTTGAGCCCCCGGAACTGTTTGCTGATCCCCGAGATCTCCAGGCTCGCCCCGGGACTCTCGCTCGACTCGGTACTGTCCGGCTGGGCCTCACCCGGGTCGAACGGCCGCAGGACCGCCCGCTCGTCGGCCGTTCGGCGGCGCACCATCTGACGCAGCCGGGACGGAATGCCGGCCAGGC
The DNA here is from genome assembly GCA_963826035.1 of uncultured Actinomycetota bacterium. Classification (GTDB taxonomy): domain Bacteria; phylum Actinomycetota; class Actinomycetes; order Mycobacteriales; family Pseudonocardiaceae; genus Actinophytocola. The sequence goes on from CAWGVZ010000001.1 coordinate 559,066, forward strand.
CGGTCGGCGCGAAGACCACCATGAGCACGACCACCACGCCGAACCCGAGCTGGGCGTAGACGGAGAAGTCGACCAGCGCCTCCCGCAGCAGGGACAGGGCGATGGCACCGACCACACAGCCGAGAATGCTCTGCCTGCCACCGATGATCACCATGGCCAGCAGGAGGAACATGTTGGCGATGCTGAAGGTCTCGGGCGCCACATAGCGAACGAGCCCCGCGTACAGCACGCCCGCCAGCCCGCCGTACAGGCTGGCGAGCACGAACGCCGTCATCCGCAGGAGTGGCACCGGTGCGCCGACCGCGCCGGCCGCGAGCGAGTCGTCGCGCATCGCCCGCATCCGGCGGCCCAGCCCGGTGTTGGCGACGAACCCCGCGAAACCCAGCGCCAGGCCGAACACGATCAGCTCGAAGTAGTAGTACATGTACTCGTTCGACATGTCGATGCCGAACACCGGCGGCACCGGGATGCCGGAGATGCCGTCGGCGCCACCGGTCAGGGTGCTGTTGGTGACCCAGTTGGTGAACGCCAGCGCCAGCCCGAGCGTGACGATGCCGAGGTAGTGGGACTGCATCCGCAGTGCGGGGATCCCCACGAACACCCCGACCAGCGCGGCGGCCAGCATGGCGAGCGCGGCCGAGGTCCAGAAGCCGAACCCCGCCCTGGTCGTGAAGATGGCGACGGCATAGGCGCTCACCCCGAAGAACGCGACCTGTGCGAGGTTGATCTGGCCACCCACACCCATGGCCAGGCCGAGGCCGATGGCCAGCAGCGCGAACACGATGGCGATGTCCATGACGTGGATGCCGTACAGGTCGAGCTGGTACGGCAGGAACCAGGCGGCCACGGCGACCACCCCGAAGCCCGCGACGCGGAATCTCATGCGCGGTTCACCGTCCGCTCGCCGAACAACCCGGTCGGCTTCACCATGATGACGACCGTGAACACCAGGAACACCACCAGTTCCGAGTAGGCCTGGAACCGGCCCGCCGCGTAGGAGTCGAGGACGCCGATCGTGAGACCACCCACGATCGCGCCGGGAATGTTGCCGAACCCGCCCAGGATCGCCGCGGCGAACCCTTTGATGCCCAGTGATCCGCCGAGCGTCGGGTTGACGTACAGCATCGGTGCGACCAACGCGCCCGCCAACGCCGCGAGGCCCGCGCCGATGGCGAACGCGATCGCGTTGCTGCGTCCCACGTGGATGCCGACCGCCGTGGCGGCCTCGTGGTCCATGGCCACCGCCTGCATGGCCGCGCCCCGCTTGGTTCGCTGCAGGAACAGCACCAGTGCGACCGTCGCGACCGCCGCGATGGCCAGCACCACGAGGCTGTAGGTCCGGATACGGATGCCGAACACGTCGAGCGGCTCGGTGTCCACAGGGGACGGCACCGCGTGCCCGGTGGCACCCCAGATGATCGTGGCGAGCGCCTCGAGCACCATGCCGAAGCCGATGGTGCCGATGAGCATGAGGTCGAAGTCCTTGTTCTCCAACGGCCGCAGCACGCGCTCGATGACCAGCCCGATCATCCCGGTGACCACCATGGCCACCGGGATGGCGATGAAGAACGGCAGGTGCGCGGACATGTAGAACGTCGATGCCGCGTAGGCGCCGATCATCACCACCTGGCCGTGCGCGAAGTTGACCAGGCCCATCGTCCGGTAGACGATCGAGAAACCCATGGCCACCAGGGCGTAGACGGCGCCGAACCCGAGACCGCCCACGAGGGTCTGGAAAAATACCTCCATGGTCAGCCTGCGGACTCGGCGGTGAGCTTGCCGGCCGTGATGACGCCGATCGAGGTGGCGTGGATCCCCACGCCGCTCTCGTCGTAGGCGAAGTCACCGAGCAGCCCGTCGTGCTTGGTGGCGCGGATCGCGTCGGCCAGCTCCTGCCCGGTGGCCCCCTCGCTGTTCTTCAGCGCGGTGAACACGATGTTGGCACCGTCATAGGCCTTCGCGCCGTGCAGTTCGGCCTCCTCGCCGTGTGCCTCCTGGTAGGCCGTGGCGAACGCGCGGGACGCGTCGTCGGTGTCGTTGCTCAGGTACGGCGAGCTGACCACCGTGCCCTCGGCGTTGGCCGCACCGGCGGTCTCCAGGTACACGGGCGTGCCCATGGGTGCCGCGCCCGCGACCGTCGCCGTGATGCCCAGCTCCCTGGCCTGCTTGACGATCAGGCCGGCCGCCACCTCCTCGGCGCCGACGAACAACACGTCGGGGGACTTCTGCCGGATGGAGGTCAGCGCCGCGCTGAAGTCCTTCTGGTCGGTGGTGACCACCTGGTCGTCGACGGGCGTGATGCCGCGATCGGACAGGGCCTTCGTGAACGCCTCCCGTTCACCCTTGCCGTACGAGCCGTTGTTGGAGATGAGCGCGACCTTCTTGGCGCCCTTCTCGTCGACCAGGTACTTGGCGAGTGTCTCGTCGTAGGTGTTGCTCGTCGGTCCGTTGTAGAACGCGAACGGGCTCTTGGCGGCGGCGATCGCGGGGGACTGGCCGGAGGTGATGTTGGGGATCTTCGACTGCTGCAGGATGGGGATCATCGCGACGGTCACCGCGCTCTCCGCCGTGCCGATCATCGCGACGAAGCCCTCGCTCGCGATCTTGCGCGCCAGGTTGGTGCCGACCGTCGGGTCGCCCTGGTCGTCGAACAGCTCCAGCTGGATCTGGCGACCGTTGATGCCGCCGTTGGCGTTCCACTCGTCCGCCGCGAGCTTCGCGCCCTTCCACTCCCACTGCCCGAGTGAGCTGAGCTGTCCGCTCTGCGCGTTGACCACCGCGACCTTGATCGGGCCGTCGGAGTTCTCCTCCGCCGGCGATGAACTTCCCGGGGCGCTGCACGCGGTGCCCGCCGCGACGGCGAGCGCGGCGGCGGACACGAGCACGCGCATCATTCGTGAACTGGCCATGAACTGTCACCTCATTGTGGGTAGTTCCGCAGTGGATAGTTCCGCAGTGGGTAATTCAGGGAGTTACTCAAATTCGCCGCGGTAGATGTCCTTGATGTTCCAATGTCCTGGGGTGGGGACGGGTTCGTTCACCATCGGGACGTCGAGCACCGCGGGTCGCCTGCGCTCGATCGCCTGCTGGAGCGCGGCGGCGAGATCTTCCGGTTTCTCGACGAGATAGCCGTCGGCGCCGCATGCCTTGCCGTAGGCGGCGAAGTCGGGGGAGTATGCGTTGCCGTCGGGGTCGGTGAACTCGCACCCGTAACTGGCACCGAAGCTCGCGGCCTGCAGGTCGGCGATCGTGCCGTGCGCGCGGTTGTTCATCACCAGGAAGATCACCGGCAGCCCCTGCTCGACCGCCATCGGCACGGCCGGGAGCTGGGCGCTCATCCCGCCGTCACCGACGAGCGCGACGACCACCCGGTCCGGGTCGGCCAACTGCACCCCGACCGCGGCCGCCGGTCCGAAACCCATGGTGGACAGGCCACCCGGGGTGATGAACCGGCCTTCCGGCGGCAGCGGGTAGCACTGCGCGACACCGTTCTTGTTCCAGCCGACGTCGGTGACGAGCACCGCGTCGGGCGGCAGCGCGTCGCGCAGGTCGGTGAGGATGCGTTCCGGCCGGAGCGGGAAGTCGGCGCTGCGGCCGCGTTCCCGGCTCGCGGTGAACAACTCGTGCCGCTCCGCCCGGATGGTCTCGCGCAGCGCGGGCCGCTGTGTCCGTTGTGGACTGAGCGTCGCCACGGCGTCGGCGATCGCGTCGACCGCCAGCGTGACGTCGGCGACCGCGCCGATCTCCACCGGGTAGTTCCGGCCGATCTCGGCCGGGTCGATGTCGATCTGGATGAGCCGCGAGGGTGGGAAGTGCCAGGTGTAGTCGGAGTTCCAGGAGCTGGCGTCGGTCTCGGCGAACCGGGTGGCGAGCGCGAGGACCACGTCGGAGTCCATTGTGTACTTGTTGGTGAGGTCGAGGCCCCAGAACCCGGTCATGCCCATGACGAGCGGGTGCCGGTCGTCGACCGTGCCCTTCGCCATGAGCGAGTGCGCGATCGGGATGTCCAGGTGCTCGGCGAGCCGCAGCAGCGCGGCCCGGCCCTTCTCGGCGCGCAGCCCGCCACCCACATAGATCAGTGGCTTCTCCGCACCCACGAGTGCTTCCGCGATCCGATGCGCCTCCTCGGGTTGCAGCGCCGGCGCAGGACTATGCGCGACGAGCGGGTACGCGAGCGCGGGAACCTCGCGGGAGAACAGGTCCATGGGAACGTTCAGCAGGACGGCGCCCGGCCGGCCGGACGTCGCCGTCCAGAACGCGCGTTCGGTGAACCGCGCGATGTCCTCGGCGCGGTGCGCGTGCCACGCCCGCTTCACGAACGGGGTGTAGATGGCGGTCTGGTCGGCGTCCCGGTGGAGGTTGACCTCCTGGTGCGGGTGGCGGCCGTGGTAGTAGGACGGGATGTCCCCGGCGATGGTGATCAGCGGCACCGAGTCGAGCGCCGCGGTGGCAACACCCGTGACGGCGTTCATCATCCCCGGTCCGACGTGGACCAACAGGACGCCAGGTTTTCCCGTCATACGCGCGTAACCGTCGGCCGCATGGGCGGCCGCCTGCTCGTGCCTGGCGATGACGAAGTGGATGTCGCTGCGGCCCAAGGCATCCAGGAGCGCGATGTTCGTGTGGCCGCAGGTGCCGAAGACGTACTCGACGCCGTAGGACTCGAGCTGGGTCACCAACGCCTCCGCGGCGGTGCCGGTCATGACTGCCCCCAGATGGACATGCCCCGCAGGATCAGGGTCTTGATCACCGTGTAGTCGTCGATCATCTGAGCCGGTGCCTCTCGGCCGAAGCCCGAGTCCTTCACGCCGCCGAACGGGACGTGGTCGAGCCGGTAGTTCGACGATCCGTTCACGATCAGGCCGCCGACCTGCAGGTCCCGCCACACCTGGAACACCGTGCCGAGGTCGTGGGTGAACAGGCCGGCCTGCAGGCCGTACCTGCTGTCGTTGCACGTCTCGACGACGTCGGCGAGATCGTCGAACGGGAGCACGGCCACGAGCGCGCCGAAGACCTCCTCGGTCACGAGCGTCGCGTCGGCCGGCGGGTCGGCCACCACCGCCGGCCGCAGGGTCGCACCGTCGCGCTCGCCGCCGACCACCAGCCGGGCGCCGGACGCCGTGGCCTGCGCGATCCACTTCTCCACGCGGATGGCCGCGTCGTCGTCCACCATGGACCCGACGTCGGTGGCCGGGTCGAGCGGGTCGCCGACCGTGAGCCCGGCGACCTCCGTGCCGAACAGGCCGACGAAGTCGTCGAACCGGTCGCGCTGCACGTAGACGCGCTGCACGGAGATGCAGCTCTGGCCGGAGTTGCTGTATCCGGTGCGCGCACAGATCTTCGCTGCCTGCCTCAGGTCCGCGTCCGCGCACACGATGGTCGCGGCGTTCCCGCCCAGCTCCAGCACCAGCCGCTTCGCCCCGGCCGCGCGGGCGACCGCCGCGCCCGACCCGGGGCTGCCGGTGAAGCTGATGACGCTCACCTCGGGCGCCGCGCACAGTGCGGCGCCGACCTCACCACCACCGTGCAGCAACTGGACGGCCTCGGCCGGCATACCGGCCTCGAGCACGAGCGCGATTATTGCGGCCGTGGTGGCCGGGGCCTGGGGCGGTGCCTTGACGAGCGTGGTGTTCCCCGCGGCGAACGAGGCGCCGAGCTTGTGGGCCAGGAGGTTGGCGGGCGCGTTGAACGGCGTGATGGCCAGTGCTACTCCGGCGGGCGCGCGGTAGGTGAAGGCCGTGTTCCCCATGCCCCGCGCCCAGCCGGCGACGGGCAGCGTCTCGCCGCCGAGCTGGCGGGCCTCGGCCGCGCACACGGCGAAGGTGTCCGCCACGCGGTCCAACTCGCCCAGTCCGTCCTTGAGCGGCTTCCCCAGCTCACGGCCGATCAGCCGGGCGATGTCGGCGCGGTGTGCGGTGGCCAGCGCCGAGGCGCGTTCGAGGACGCTCGCTCGGGTGGCGGGTGCCAGCGCGGCGACCGCCCGCGCGCCGGTGCGGGCGAACTCCCGTGCGGTCGTGACCTGGTCCGGCGTCGCGGGGTAGGAGTGCGAGACCACGTGGCGGAGGTACGGACCGACCCGGCCCACGGGGGAGCCCTGCGTGGTCCACCGGCCCGCCACGTACGCCGGCGCCTCGGTGATCGAGTCGGATCTGGCCTGTTCGAGAAGGTCGGTCAGCACCACAGTGCTCCTCGTGAACCATCAAGCGGTACATCTGGACCGCTGTACGGACTGGGTGTAACGTACGGCTCGCCACTTTCGCTGGCAAGTCCTGGAGTCGAAGAAACTGGACGAAACTGGACGGAGAGAAGGCGAAGCGGTGAGGATGGTGGATCGTCGTGGCAAGAGGGGAAACCGTGGTGAAGTCGACCGGTACGGAGCAGGCCGCCGAGCAGCGTCTCGACGGGGGCGACACCGGTGAGCCGCCCGGCGAGAACCAGGGCGTGCGCAGTGTTCAGCGCGCCATCGACATCCTCGGGTTGCTCACCGAGACCACGCCCGCCATCTCCGTGGGCGAGATCGTGCGGGCCACCGGGCTCGCGAAGACGACGGTGATCCGGCTCGTGCAGACCCTCGAGCAGAACGGTCTCCTGTGGTCCACGGCCAAGGGCTACATGCCCGGTCCGAGCCTGTGGCGGTGGGCGCACCTCGCCCGCGGCAGTTGGGAGCTGCCGCCGGAGACCAAGGAACTGATGCGTGGCCTCGCGCAGCGGCAGCGGGAGACGGTCAACCTCTACGTCGCCCGCGACATCTACCGCGTGTGCGTGGCCCAGCAGGAGAGTCCGCAGCCACTGCGCCACGTGGTGCACGTGGGCGACGAGCTTCCGCTGTGGGCGGGTGCCTCGTCGAAGATCCTGCTGCAGAACTCCGACGGCGCGCACCTCTCGCGGGTGGCCCGCAGTTCGCCGTACGGCCCGGACTACCTCGACTCCCTGCGCGCGCAGATCGACGAGGCGGCCGCCCGCGGTTACGCCTTCAGCCACGGTGAACGCGAGGCCGGGCTGTCCGCCGTCGCGGTCCCCGTTCTCGGCCGGTCCGGCGCGGTGATCGCCGCGCTGTCGCTGTCCGGGCCGACCGTGCGTTTCCCCGACGAACGCATCACCGAATTCGTGGCGGCGCTCATCGAGGTCTCCGGGCACATGGCCGAACGCGGCTTCGACCACCCATTCCGCATGTAGGTCCACCGACAGGTGCGGTGCCCTTTCAATTCTGCGCGTCATTCGCAGAAGGAGTAGACGCATGGACAAACCACCGTTGCACGGAATTCGGGTGCTCGACCTCACCAACGTGCTCGCCGGCCCGTACTGCAGCTATCAGCTGATGCTCTTCGGCGCCGAGGTGGTCAAGGTCGAGGTGCCCGGAACCGGTGACCTGGCAAGGCATCTCGGCCCGGACCCCGAACTCAACCAAGCCGGTGTCGGCGCTTCCTTCCTCGCGCAGAACGCGGGCAAGAAATCGATCGAACTGGACCTGAAGAGCGCCGCGCAACGCGCGACGTTCGAGGACCTGATCCGCGGCGCGGACGTGCTGATCGAGAATTTCCGGGCTGGCGTGCTCGCTCGCCTGGGATTCAGCTGGGAACGGTTGCACGAGCTCAACCCGGCGCTCGTCTACTGCGCGATCACGGGATTCGGGCAGACCGGGCCGATGAGCCAGGCGCCGGCCTACGACCAGATCATCCAGGGGCTGTCCGGGATGATGAGCATCACGGGCACCGAGGACACCGCTCCGCTGCGTGTCGGCTTCCCGGTCTGCGACACGGTCGGCGGGCTGATGGCCGCACTGTCGATCTCCTCGGCGCTGGCCGGCCGCGCCCGGACCGGCGAGGGCTGCTTCCTCGACCTGTCGATGCTCGAGGCGTCCATCTCCGCCATGGGCTGGACCGTCTCGCACTACCTGATCAGCGGCGTCCGGCCGGAACCCATGGGCCAGCAGAACGTCACGGCCGCGCCGTCGGGCACCTTCGAGACGGCCGACGGCCTGCTGAACATCGCGGCCAACCGGCAGGCCCAGTTCGAGAAGCTGTGTGGGCTGCTCGACCGGACCGACCTCATGACCGACCAGAGGTTCACCGATCGCGAGTCCCGCAAACTGAACCGGGACGCGCTGAACGCCGAACTGACCCAGGAACTGCGCAAGCGCACGGCCGCCGAGTGGGAACAGCTCCTGCCGGCCGTCGGCGTGCCCGCCGCGCAGATCCTCGACGTGCCACAGGCGGTGGAGTCCGCACAGTTGGCGTACCGGGGTTTCTTCACCGACGTGCCGTTCCCCGGCGACGCCGGCCGGGTCGTGCGCACCAGCGGGAACGGGGTGCTGATCAACGGTGAGCCGTTGCGTGCGGTGGGCGCACCGCCCGTGCTGGGCGAACACAACGCGGAGACCGGCGAGTTCGTCACGCGCTGGCGTGAGGAGGCGTCGTGAGTGAGTCGGCCGACTGGTGGGCCACGGGGATCGTGCGTATGGCGCCCGGTGTGGTTGAGCTGCGCGGGATCCCCGTCCAGGAGCTGATCGGCTCGGTCGGCTTCGTCTCCATGATCTGGCTCATGGTCCGCGGCGACCTGCCCGGCGAACGGCAGTCGGCGTTGCTCGAGGCGGCGCTGGTCGCCTCGGTCGACCACGGCCCGCAGGCGCCGTCGATCGCGATCGCCAGGATGACCGCCACCTGCGGCGTCGGCCTGAACAACGCGATGGCGTCGGGCATCAACGCGCTCGGCGACTCGCACGGCGGCGCCGGCCAGCAGTGCGTGGAGGCCCTCACCGAGATCGTCGCGTTGGAGGACGGCGTGAACGGCGGGACCGACCTCGCGGCGGCCGTCGAACAGGTGGTCGCGACCTACCGCCACGTCCCGGGGTTCGGGCACCGCTTCCACCCGGTGGACCCCCGCCGCGACCCGCTGCTCGCGCTCGTGGACCGCGCGGTCGAGGACGGCGTGGTGGCCGGCCGGCACCTGCGTGCGGCGCGTGCGGTCGAGGCGTTCCTGAACGAGGGCAGGACGAAACCCGTGCCGATGAACATCGACGGCGCCACCGCCGTGATCTACGCCGAGCTCGGGTTCGCCCCGCCCCTGGCGCGTGGCCTGTTCGTACTCAGCCGCAGCGTCGGCATCCTCGCCCACGCGTGGGAGGAAACCACCCAGGGGACGCGCAACAAGGGCCCCATCCCGCGCTCGATCCTCCCCACCTACCGAGGAGAGTCCCATGCGGCTGGCGATTCTGCACGGCCCCAACCTCAACCGCCTGGGTGAGCGGAACCCCGCGAAGTACGGCAACGCCACCCTCGCCGACATCACCCGGCACGTCGACGCCACGGCCGCCCGGCTGGACGTGACGGCGCTGCACTTCCAGTCCAACCACGAGGGCGCGCTCACCGAATGGGTGCACGAGTCCGATGTGGACGGTTATGTGGTGAACCCCGCCGGCCTGTCCTCGTACGGATACCCGTGGCTCGACGCCCTGCGTGACACCGGCCGCCCGTACGCCGTCGTGCACATCTCCCAGTGGCACGCCCAGGACGGTCGCGAACGGACCGACATCTTCGCCCCGTCGGCGACCGTCTATCTGGCGGGCGCCGGCTGGCGCGGGTACTCCCTTGCCGTGGCGGCGCTCGTGCACCACCTCCGGGGGGAGTAGGTGCTGCTCGGCACGCCACTGCGGATCCGTGACACGGTGCTGCGCAACCGCATCGTCAGCGCGCCCATGGAACGCAACTACTGCGCGCTCGACGGCACGCCCACGCAGCGCTACGCCGCGTACCTGGCCGCGCGGGCCGCCGGCGGCGCCGCACTGGTGTTCACGGAGGCCGCATACGTGCGCGCCGACGGACGCGGTCGAGCTTGCGAGGGCTCGGCGTGCACGGCGACCACGTCATCCCAGGGCTGCGCATGCTCGCCGACGCGGTGCACGCGTCGGGAGCCCTGATCGGCGTCGAGCTCAACCACGCCGGCCGGGTGGCGAACGCCGCGGTCTCCGGTCGTCAACCGGTGGCGCCGTCACCCGTGCCGTTCGACGGAGATCCGCCGCGCGAGCTCGCGCCTGCGGAGATCGACGCGATCGTCGAGGCCTACGCCGACGCGGCGCGGCGCTGCGTGCGGGCCGGTGTCGACGTGCTCGAACTCCACGCGGCCCACGGCTACCTGATCGCCCAGTTCCTGTCACCACGCACGAACCGCCGCGCGGACGGTTACGCGGACCCGGTCCGCTTCGCCAACGAGGTGATCACCGCGGTCCGGGACGCGGCCCCGCGGATCCCGCTGTTCCTGCGGATCTCCGCGTTCGAAGGCGTCGAGGGCGGCCTCGACGCCGGCGCCACCCGGGCGCTCGTCGGCGGGCTGCGACTGGATCTCGTCGACGTGATCGACGTGTCGGCCGGCTGTTATGAGGCAGGGGAGTGGATCGTCCAGCCCGGCGAGACCCGGCGGGCGGTGCTCGCCCCGTTCGCCCGCGAGTACCGCCGGTTCGGCAAGGTCGTGGCGGTCGCGGGCCGCATCACCACGGGCGCCGATGCGGAGTCCGTTCTCCGGGACGGCCACGCGGATCTCGTCACGGTCGGCCGGGCGCTGCACGCGGATCCCGAGTGGTCGCACAAGGTTCTGCGTGGGGTGGCGCCACGACCGTGCATCGCCTGCAACCAGGGGTGTATCGACCAACTCCACCGCCAGCAGCCGATCTGGTGTGTGGTCAACCCGGCCACCGGTGACGAGGGACGCCTCGTACGTCCGCCGCGTGAACGCCGGCGCGTGGTGGTGGTCGGCGGGGGAGTGGCCGGGCTCGAAGCCGCCCGCGTCTGCGCCGAACGCGGCCACCACGTCACGCTGCTGGAGGCGGCGGACCAGCTGGGCGGCGAGTTCCGCCTGGCGTCCACTCTGGACAGCCGGCCGGAGTTCGCGCGTCTGCTGGACTGGTACACCACCGAACTGGCCCGACTCGAGGTCGACGTTCGCCGGTCCACCCGCGCCGACGCCGGCCTGGTCCGGACCCTCGCACCGGACGTGGTGGTCGTCGCGACCGGCGGCACCGGCCTGGTTCCCGCGGTCGCCGGCATCGACCTGCCCCGAGTCACCGACGTCCGTGACTGGCTCGCCCGTCGACCGGCCCTCGGCCGGGACGAGGTCGTCACCGTCTGGGGAGCCGACCGTGCCGGACTCGCTACGGCCGACGCCGTGCTGGCCGCCGGTCACCCACTGGTCCTGCTCACCGCACAGGCCGAACTCGCACCCGAGGCCGGTCCGAGGGAGAAGGGACCGGCCGTGCGGCGCGTGCTGTCCAATCCGGCGGCCACCGTGCGGCTGCGCACGACCGTGGAGGAGGTGGAACCGGACCGCGTTCTCGTGGGCCACGCGGGCGAGCAGACCTGGCTCGCCGGCGCCGGCCCTTTCCTGGTGTCCCAGGGAATCGTGCCCAACGTCCCCGACCTCGGCACCGGCCCCTGGGAAACCCACCTGATCCGCGAAGTCGACTCAGCGGCATCGGCCATCAGCCAAGCCGCGACAACGGCCGCGTCCATCGACTGAGTCGTCTCACCGGGAACTCGGCTCACCATGAACAATCGAGTGGAACGACGGGCGCAGCAACGCGATGATCTTCTCCGGCGGCGCGTCCCGCAGCCCGTCAAGGCCCAGCAGGTATCGCCCGACGACGGTCCCCAACATCAGCGCGCCGATCAGCCCCGTCCGCAGGTCCGCGTCCGCGGCCGGCATGGTCTCGGCCGCCTGGCGTTGCTCGGCGAGCATCGCCTCGCGCACCTCGTTGGTGGCCTCGGGGTGGGTGAACATCGACCGGACAGCCGCCAGCGCGGCGACCGGCTCGGCCGCGACCTTCGCGCCCAGCGCCGCCAGCAGCAGCTCGGCAACCTGCTCAGGGGTCCCGCCAATGGGTTCGTGCTGGTCGACCACCGCGACCCGGGCGAAGAGCTTCTCCTTCGACTCGAAGTACCTCATGACCAGGCCGGGATCGGTTTTCGCTTCGGCCGCGATCGCGCGGATCGTCGTCCGGTCATAGCCGTGTTCGGCGAACAACCTCCGCGCCGCCATCACGATCCGATCCTCGAGTACGGCGACGCTGCTCAGCCCGGGAACCCATCGATTCAGTCTACACAGGTTGACTCAAAGTTCGAGCCGATGCTACCGTTCAGTCAACATCTGTTGACTGAACTTGAGGGACCATGCTTCCAAACCATCGCGCTCTCCTTTCTTACCGGCCTCATGGGCACCAACGCATTGCCACGCCTGATCAAGGGCATCGTCGGCGAGGAGTTCCCGAACCTGCTGGGGAACTCGCCCCTGCGCAACGCACTCGGCGGCGTGACCGGAATTCATGCTGACCGTGCTCTTCGCGTACTGGGCCGACATGCCCAGCGACCCATGGACCGCCGCCATCTCCATCGCTGTCGGCATGTATGTCATGGCCGTCTTCCACGGCCTGCGCGGCGCCTACTGGCTGAACACCGTCGCCGGCCGCCCCAACCCCGCCACGCCATCGGGGCGGGAGTTCAGCGAAGGGGCATCGGCCTGATGGTCGCCGCGCGGGCGGCGGGGCTGGTGATGGCGTCGGTGATCGACACGGCGTACCGGCGGTACTTGGTGCGACACGCCATGCACACCGGCCATGATCCTCGCGCGATACTGGTACGGGTGAGAACCACTCCAGACCGGTGAAGGTGAGGGTAGGTAGCGAGTGTCGTCACGAGCGAGGCAAACGAACGAACAGTTGCGCGAGCAGTCTCGGGAACGGATCTTGGCGGCGGCCGTAGAGGTGTTCTCCGAGAAGGGCTTCCACGATGCCACGATCTCCGACATCACCGCCCGCGCCGGGGTGTCCCGCGGGTTGATCACCTACTACTTTCCCGGCAAGAACGACCTCCTTGTCGCGTTCCTCGACCGGTTCCTCGGCCAGATCCTCGCCGCGGTCGACGTGACCGGAACCCCTGACGAGCGCCTGGCAGGGATGATCGACGGTATTCTCGGCGCTGCGGCCAGCACGTTGCCTGTGCAGCGGTTCGGGCTCAGCCTGATGCTCCTTCCCTCGACCCACCCCATGTTCGCCCGGGTGGAGATGCGCCTGAACGAACAGCTGACATTGTTCGAGGACAAACTCCGCGGGATGTTCACGGACCGAGAGGCCGCTGACCCTGCGCTGGAGGACGTCGTGTTCCGCAGTGTCATGGAGGGCGTGATCTTCAAGCTCAGCGTGTACGGCGAGGGGTACCCGCTCGAGCGGGTGAGGGCCCGGATCTACGAGATGTACAACCTGCCAGCACCACACACCGCGCTCGTTCAACCCGACCCGCCACCCGTCGGTCGCATGCGAGCGGTCGACCACCTGCCCCAGCAGCACTGACCACAGCGGTCGTTCCCGCACCGAAACATCGACTTTCGGATGTCGAGGTTGAGCCTTCCCACACATACTGGATGGATGTACAGTCAGTGCTGGCGGTGCGACTGGGGGCGCAGGAATCCGAGGGAGAATCACGCGATGTTGTGCGCCAACAATCCGCCATTGTTCGGACTATTTCCATTCGGCATACGAAGGGAAGTCAGCTGCGCATGAAAAGATCAACCAGATCCATATTGGCGGTGTTCACAATGGCGGCCGGGACAATTGTTCTAACTGGCGAACGAGTCATGGCGGATCAACATCTGGATCAAGCCAGAGCCATTTGCGGGGCCGGTTATTCGTATGTTTCAGGAGGCTCCACGCTGCTCGACCCGGCGGGTGCCGGGTCGGCCCGAGTTTACTTGTTCTACAGCAGCGCATCCGGAAACAATTGCGTGGTGGCCCGGAAGTACAGTCGTTACACCATAGCAGAGAAGATGCGGGCCGGAATCCGCGTCGCGGGGCGCAGTTGGACATTCGACCCAGTGACTGGATATGGGAACTACAAGGAATACGCGGGACCTGTGTACCAGTACGGACGAGGTAATTGTGTCCAATACCACGGCTATTACCACAACGGATCGGACGACGCCTCGCACACGTCGCCGACTGGACAGTTCTGCGGGTGACCGCGGGGCACCTGCTTAATGTTGCAACGGCATTGAGAAAACGCTCACACGATGAGTTGATCTTGGGCTGTATGTTACAGGCGGTGTACGCCTGTAACTCGACGAACCGGGGAGTGATCGTTAATGGTAGGTCTGAAGGACAGTACGACGGCGAGGAACCGCACGAGGAAGGTCGGCGTGACCGTGGCCGCGGTCGCGTCGGCTGCCGGGATGGTGTTCGCGGCGGCACCCGCCACCGCGACCGTCGCCGCTTACCCCACCAGCACCTTCTTGATTGACTATGGGGAAAGCCACTACAACGGCACGATCACCTGGTACAACCGGTCGGTCCACATCACCGGAACGTTCAAGGCCACCGGGTGTCGGCGGATCTACGCGGAGGCGTTTGCGGGCGGCACCTCAGTGGGCGACGTGAGCTCCAGCACATGGTGCAACAAATCTGGTCCGGCGACCCTTCCCCTTGACACGTCGAACGTCATCGGTGGGCCGAGCAAAATCCGGGTCTACATGACCGACGAAGCCGGCGGTTTCCTCGAAGGAGCAAACTGCTACCCCAGCTACACGTACTGCTTTCTCGATGTGGGCTAGACCACCATGAAGGCACCCTGCAGACCAAGAGCGTGAAGGGCTCCCGGCGGACAACGGACAGTCGAAGAGGGTCAAGGCCGCGCCCGTGACCGCGCAGGGTCACCGAATCCGCCAAGTAGGTCCGGACAAACTCGGCGACCGGCCATCCGGACCTACCTGGCGGACCGCAGGGCCAGCAGCATGGTCCTCCGCCATCTTCACCTGGACAGGACACGCGTGTAGCAGGTGAATTAGGTGAATGGGTGGCCGCGTCGTCGACCCGCCAGTTGATGCGGATCCTTTTCAACGGTCGATCATCTTCATCTGCGCCTCGTTGTGGTGCGCACCGGCGGCCGGGGGCAGGGCGTCGAGCCGGGCCACCTGTTCGGGAGTCAGCTCGAGAGCGTCGGCGGCCGTGTTCTCCTCGACGCGGGCCACGCGCTTGGTGCCGGGGATGGGGGCGATGTCTTCGCCCTTGGTCAGCAGCCAAGCGATCGCGACCTGTGCCGGGGTGATGCCCGCTTCCTCGGCGATCGTCGTCACCTCGTCGGCCAGGCGCAGGTTGCGTTGGAGGTTCTCGCCGGTGAAGCGCGGGTTGGTTGCCCGGAAGTCGTCCGCGTCGAACTGCTCGCTGGAGCGGATGGTGCCCGTGAGGAAGCCGTGGCCCAGCGGGGAGTACGCCACGAAGCCGATGCCCAACTCCCGCAGCGTGGGCAGCACCTCCGGCTCGGGGTCGCGCGTCCACAGCGAGTACTCCGACTGGAGCGCGGCGATCGGGTGCACGGCGTGGGCGCGGCGGATCGTGTTCGCTCCCGCCTCGGACAGGCCGATGTGGCGGATCTTGCCCTCCGTCACCAACTCGGCCAGCGCGCCGACCGTGTCCTCGATGGGAGTGTCGGGGTCGACGCGGTGCTGGTAGTACAGGTCGAGGTAGTCGGTGCCCAGCCGCTTGAGCGAACCGTCGACGGCCGTGCGGAGGTTGGCCGGGCTGCTGTCCAGGCCGGTGCGGCCGGTGTGGGAGATCATGCCGAACTTCGTGGCCAGCACGACCTGGTCCCGCCGCCCGCGCAGCGCCCGGCCGACCAGCTCCTCGTTGGCGTAGGGCCCGTAGACCTCCGCCGTGTCGAGGAACGTGACACCCAGCTCCAGGGCGCGGTGGATGGTGCGGATCGACTCCGCGTCGTCCGAGCCCGCGCCGGTGTAGGCGAAGGACATGCCCATGGTGCCCAGGCCGATGCGGGAGACGTCCAGGTCACCCAGCTTGATGTGCTTCATGGTCATCCAGGTAACCCCGGGGAAAGCGCGTGCGGGAGGTTCCACCGTTCGGGGTACTGGCGTTACCTCCTCCGCCCTCGGCAAACCACCTACGCTGGGTTTATGGGCCAGATCGACCACCGCGCGGAGGTCCGTGAGTTCCTCAGCTCGCGGCGGGCGCGCATCACCCCGGAACGGGCGGGACTGCCCGCGTTCGGCGGAAACCGTCGCGTCAAAGGACTGCGCCGTGAAGAGGTCGCCATGCTCGCCGGCGTCTCCATCGACTACTACGTCCGGTTGGAGCGCGGGAATCTGGCCGGCGCCTCGGAGAGCGTGCTGGACGCGCTGCGCGAGGGCCCTGCAACTCGACGAGGCCGAGCGTGACCATCTGTTCGCGCTCGCGCGGGCGGCCGGCCCGGGACCGCGGCGCCGTCGGACCCCGTCGACGAGCGTGCGTCCCGCCGTCCAGCAGGTGCTCGACGCCATCAGCGACGCCCCGGCCTGGGTGCGCAACGGCCGTCACGACATCGTGGCCCTGAACCGGCTCGGCCGCGCACTCTACGCTCCCGTACTCGCGGATCCGCGGCGGCCCGCGAACACCACCCGGTTCGTCTACCTCGATCCGGCGGCGCGCGAGTTCTTCGTTGACTGGGAACGGGTCGCGAACGACGCGGCCGCCATGCTCCGCCTCGAGGTGGGCCGCAACCCGCACGACCGGGCCCTGATCGAGCTGGTCGGTGAACTGTCGACACGCAGCGAGATCTTCCGGCAGCGCTGGGCCTCCCACGACGTCCAGTTCCACCGCAGCGGTCAGAAACGGCTGCGGCACCCGGTCGTCGGGCAGCTCGACCTGAACTTCGAGTCGATGGAGCTGCCCTCCGAACCAGGCCTGACCCTCAACGTCTACACGGCCGCGCCGGGCAGCCCCGCCGCCGACGGTCTCCAGGTGCTCGCGAGCTGGGCGGCCACCCAGGAACTGGCGGAGGCCGACCAGCTCTGATGCCGTTCAAGTGGCGTGGTGCCACATGGCGGAAAGCGGGAGGGCGGTCATGCGGTCGCCGAATGGGTGGGTCTGGGTTCCCAGGTAGAGGACGTAGCCACCGGCGAACCGGTCGCCAAGCTGGTCTGCCAGCCAGCGAAGATGGCGGAAGTCTTTGGGACCTACCGTGGAGGTCGCCTTGACCTCGATTCCCACGACCTGGCCGTTGCGTCGTTCGAGGAGGAAGTCGATCTCGCGGCCGTCGCGGTCCCGGTAGAAGTACAGCGTGGCGCCGAGGTCGCCGGCGGCCAGGAGCCGGGTCAGCTCGGCGTGCACGAACGTCTCGACGAGGATCCCCGTGGTGGGGTGTCCCGGTGCTGTCACGGCGTCGACATCCACTTGGAGTAGGTGTGCGGCGAGTCCCGGGTCAGTGGGGAACACTTTGGGCGTCTTGACCAGTTTGGCGTTGAGGTTGGATGACCACGGTGACACGCGGCTGGCGAGGAAGACCGTGTCCAGATAGCTGAGGTAGTTGCGGACGGTCGCGTGGTTGAGCTGGAGGTTCTTGGCCAGGTCGGAGATCACTGTCTGTCCGCCGGCCCGTGCGGCGAGCATGCCGAGTAGCCGGGGGATCAGGTCGCCGTGCTGGATCTGCGCGAAGCTGGCCACGTCCCGGAGTACGACAGTGCTCAGGTATCCGTCGAACCAGACTTGCCGCAAGGTGGGGTTGTCGATACTCAACGCCTCCGGGTAGCCGCCCGCGCAGATCAGCCGGAGGTAATCCGATCGGGTCCAGGCGGACTCGGCGGCGCCGGAGAAGGATTGCCGTCCGGCGAACAGCAGCTCGCAGAAGTCGCCGGACGTGCCGAACCGTTCCGCGGCGGCGAATGGCCACAGGTCGACGAACACGGCGCGGCCGGCGAGCGACTCCGACAGGGTGGGCACGGTGAGGAAGCGGGTGGAACCGGACAGGACGAACTGTCCCTTGCTGTTGTCGCGATCGACCAGGTACTTGATCGCCAGCACCAGGTCGTCGCCGCCACGTTGGATCTCGTCGATGACGCGGGGCGCGGTGCCGTAGCGGGCGAACTCGGTGGGATCGTCCCGCGCTACCCCGAGCGTGGTCGCGTCGTCCAGAGACCGGAACGACCCGCCGTGATCTTCGCGGAACAAGTTCAGCAGCGTCGTCTTCCCGGCTTGCCGCGGACCGTTCACGATGACCACCCGGAACGCCGCGACACGCTCGGTCAGGCGCTGCAGCGCGAACCGCGGAACAACCGAACTCATGCGGCTACGCTAACAGAAATTCGGATACTGCACTAACAGAATTGCCGACTCCCCGGCGCGGGACGCTGGGCAGGCAGTGGTAACTGAATCGTTACAGCGTCGAGCTGTGCCGGCAAAGGCCTGTGGACAGGCTGAAGCCATGACCACATCTCGATCTGAGGAGGTGGCCAGGCGTACAAAGACGCCGTCCTGGCGCCGAGAGGCCATCGAGCTTGCCGCGCTGTTCGTCGCGGTGGCCGTCGCCGACCTGTTCGCCAACTCGCTGGCACATCAGCCGGCCGGGGCCATCGTGCTGATCGGCATGGGTGGACTCCTGATCGTCTGCGCGGTGGCGCATCACTGGTGGCGCCACCGCGCGGAACCAACCGTGCCCACTCTCAGGACGACGACCGGTGTCTGGCGGGTGCGCGCCACGGTGCGCGACGCCCCGGGCAGCCTGGCCGCGCTCGCGGCGAGCTTCGCCGGGCACGGGATGAACATCGTGTCCGTCCAGGTACACGCCGGGCCGGACGACGCGGTGGACGAGTTCCTCCTGGAGGCGCCCGCGTCGACCACCGCTCAGGAGGTCACGGCGGCCGTCGAGGCCGGCGGCGGACGGGACGTGCGTGCGGAACCCGCCGACCTGCACGACCTCGTCGATATCCCGACCAGGGTGCTCACCTCGGTGGCTCAGCTCGTGGCGGGTCGCGTCGAACTGGACGAGGCCCTGCGCATGCTGCTCGGCGACTGCGACATGACCTGGCAGCCGGGCGATCCGGGTGCCGAGGGGCCGGACGGAACGGTCCTGCGGCTGGCGGACTCCGAAGGCGGCGTGCTGATCCTGCGGCGCTCTTCCGTCGCGTTCACGCCCGCCGAGTTCGCCAGGGCCCGTGCCCTGCTCGACCTCGACGGCCGGCTCGCCGAGCGGGCCGAGCGCGCGGCGTTCCTGCTGCCCGGCGGGGTCGAACTGTCGGTCCGGCGGGCCGGCGTCGCGGACGTGCCGGGCATCGCCGACATGCATTCCCGGTGCAGCGACCGGTCCCGCCGACAGCGGTACCTCGGCGGCCCGGTCCCCGACCTACAGCGCATGGTGACCAGGCGCCGCGGGCACACCCTCGTCGTCGAGCAGCCGAACGGCGAGATCGTGGCCATGGCGAACCTGGTGTGGGACAACGATACCGCCGAGCTGGCCGTGCTGGTGGAGGACGTGTGGCAACGCCGAGGGATCGGCACCGCGTTGCTCCGCCGGCTGGCCGGTGTCGCCCCGCCTCACTCTCGGTGGGGTTCGAACACCCCCACCGCGTCGTAGGCGTGCCACGAGCCCTCCGGCTTGGCCAGTGTCAGCACGTTCTGGCCGGCCACCAACACCCCGCGCGGCAACGCGACTTCCACAATGGACGGACGAAGTGGACTGTCGGGCACGGTCGCGTCGCCCTGGGTGGAGCCCTTCGTGGCTCCCTTCTCCAGCACCGCCTCGGTCACGGCCGTGCCGTTGCAGGCCACGACCAGCTTGCCGGGCGTGCTGGCATGCGTGTCGATCAACCAGACGGCCAGGGCGAGGTCGGCGGCGGGCACGGCGTCGAGATCGAACCGGAAGCGGAACGTGTGCGCCGTGCTCCCGGCCCACTTGTCGGCCGGGCCGGGGTGCAGGTAGGGCCAGTCCGCGGCCGAGCTCACCCCGTGCGTGTAGTCGACACCGGCCGGAAAGCGGGTGAGGAACTGGTTGTAGCCGCCGGGGGCCAGCGCCAACTCGAGGCTCTTGCGGTCGAACGCGCCGAGCACGGCGACCGGTCGCCCGGCGACGGTCACCGACTCGACCGACGAGGCACGCAACACCTTCGACGGGCGGCTGCGTTCCCCGGCGGCGTCGACCGTGACGACCCGGTAGTACCTGGTTTCCTTGCCCGGCCCGAGGTTGTCGTGCCGGAGCCCGGCGTAGATGGTCTTGCCGATCAGGGTCTCGGACCCGAATGTGGGATCCGCGGCGGCGTACACGGCGAAGTGGTCGACCAGCGGCGTGTACGAACGCGCCCGCCAGGTCAGGTCGATGCGGCCGATGCCAGGGCGGGCCGCGAGGTCGTGGATGGGCTGGATCATGACGTCACCTGCGAAAGTCCCGGCTTGCCGGCCTCGGTGACGAACGTGGCGGCCGTCGACACGGGCGCCTGGTCGTCCCGCCTGATGTAGTCGACGACGCGGTACTCGGAGGTCAGCGCCTCCGGCGTCATGGTGCAGCGCACATAGCCCCGGCGACCGTCGTAGAACTTGACGTGCTGGTTGCTCAGCCACAGTTCGGTGTAGCTGTCCGTGGGTGTGCCGTCGCCGTCGGAGCCGACCGAACCGACCACCAGCTCGGTGCCGATGGTGGCCGACGCCGGATCGTCGAAGTTCGCCTTCAGCTCGGCCGCGACGTGGCGGTGGATGTCACCGCTCAGCACCACCAGGTTGTCCACTTTGTACCGCCGGATGGCGTCGAAGAGCCTGCCGCGATTGGCTGAGAAGCCGTCCCAGATGTCCATGCTGAACGTCTTGCCCGGCCCGGTATCCCGGTCGATCTGAGCCATGACCACCTGCTGGGCGAGCACGTTCCAGATGGCGTCCGAGCGCCGCAGACCGTCGGTCAGCCACCGTTCCTGCTCGGCACCGAGAATCGACCGTCGCGGGTCGGTGTGCTCGCCGCCGGCCGACGAGTCGGTGGGGAAGTTGTCCCGGTACTGCCTGGTGTCCAGCACGCTGAACTCCGCCAGGCTGCCCCACTTCATGCGCCGGTACAGCCGCATGTCCGGCCCGCGCGGCAAGGAGGTGGCCCGCAGCGGCAGGTTCTCGTAGTACGCGCGGTAGGCGACGGCGCGGCGGCGTTCGAAGTCCGGCACGGAGATGCCGTACTGCGAATAGGCGTCCGCATAGTTGTTCTGGACCTCATGATCGTCCCAGGTGGCCACCCACGGTGCCCTGGCATGCGCGGCCATCAGGTGCGGGTCGGTCTTGAACAGTGCGTAGCGCAGCCGGTACTGCTCCAGCGTCTGCGTCTCGGCGTCGTGGATCCGGTCGACCCGCACACCCTCCCGCCACAGGTTGTTCGCGTTGATCGCGTACTCGTAGATGTAGTCGCCGAGGAACAGGACCAGGTCCACGTCGTCGGCCGCCAGATGCCGGTAGGCGGTGAAGTGGCCGTGGTACCAGGCCTGGCACGACGCCATGGCGAAGGTCAGCCGATCGACGTGGCGGTCGGGTGCCGTGCGGGTCCGGCCCACCTGGCTGAGCTCGTTGCCGGCCCGAAACCGGTAGAAGTACTCCCGGCCCGGCTGGAGCCCGTGTACCTCCGGGTGCACCGCGTGGGCGAGTTCCGCGGTGGCCACCGCACGCCCCCGCCGCGCCACCCGGGTGAAGCGCTCGTCCTCGGCCACCTCGTAGAACACGTCGACCGGCCGCCGGGGCATCCCGCCGTGGCCGTCCTCGGCCAGGGGCTCGGGCGCCAGCCTGGTCCACAGCACCACGCTGGTCGGCTCCGGGTCGCCGGAGGCCACCCCGAGCCGGAACGGGTCGGCCGGCACCGGGCCCGCCGCGGCGGTGGCAGCGTCGGCGGGCGCGGCGGTGCCCAGCGTGAACGCCGCCAGGCTGATGCCGGTCAGGCCGAGGAAGGAACGTCTGTCAAGAGGTGGCTCACTTGCGCCGGGCTCGATCACCTGGGCTCCTGTCTCCTCGACGGAATACTTACGTACCGTACGTAAGTCGGCGAAGAAGGTCCAGACCACATCAGGTGAAGCGATCGTGTACTACGGCCGAACGACCGGAATCTCCAGGACCGTGGCGGTGGCGCCGTCGGCGTCGACCAGGTGCTCTTCCAGGGTCGGGCCGGTGATGGCGAGGTCATGGCGGTGCAGCCAGCCGAACAGGTCGTGCCCCGCGCGCACCACGCCGCAGCCCGGCGGGACCATCGCCCGTACCACGTTCCGGACGGGCAGCGTGAGGCGCTCGCCCCCGCGGTCGGTCACCACGGCGGCCGCGAAGCCGCCCGTGGGGTGACCGGTCAGCCAGGTCAACAGGGTGGTCGGGCAGCGGGCGCTCAGCTCGGCCGGATGGGCGACGTGCGTCCGCTCCACCCGCAGGCGGCGCTCGCCGACCGTGGTCCGCTGGGGCAGGATCGACGTCTCGACGGCGAGGCGATCCTCGGCGGCGGCCACGGCCGCGGCCATGGTGGCGATGTCACGGCGCAGCGCGGCCGCCGTCTCGGCCAGTGCCTGCCGGACCTGCGTGTCGGGTGCGTCCAGCAGGTCGGCGATCCGGCGCAGTGGCAGGCCGAGGCGTTGCAGACCGCGGATGCGTTCCAGCCGCGTCAGCTCGGCCACGCCGTACCAGCGGTAGCCGGTGGCCCGGTCCACGGCGGCCGGGGTGAGCAGCCGGATCTTGTCGTAATGGCGCAACGTGCGGTCGGAGACCCCGACCATCCGCGCCAGCTGCCCGATCCGCCACACGGTTGACCTTCTCCCTGCGTCAGGTTTCTACGGTCACCGGCCATGACCACCACACGCCTCACGGGTGTCCTGCTGTTGACCGCGTTGACGGCCATGATCGCCGGTGCGGTCCTGGTCGTGCCATCGGGAATGACCCTGAATCCGGACGACCCGGCGGCCGCGCTGGCCGCCGTCCACGACCACACCACGCTGCACCTCGCCGAGTTGGGCCTCGACGTGCTCGGCTGGGCGGCGCTCCTGGCCGCCGCGCTCACCATGGCCGCCCGCGCGCCGCTGCCCGCCGGTCTGCTCGCCGCCGCCGGGCTGGCCGGCATGCTCCACGACGCGGGCAACCTGGCGGTGACTCAGTTGGCCGCCGACCCCACGGATCCGACGACCGTCGCGGTGGCCGGGGCGGTGCTGCTCACTGCCAAGTGGACGGTCAACCTGGCCGGCCTGCTCTGGGTGGCGGCCACCGCCGTGCTCTGCCTGCCCATGGCGGCCGGGCTGCGCCGTGGCGGCATGCTCGCCGCGGTGTCGGGTCTCGCGGCCGTCGTCCTGCCGTGGACGACCGGGACCACCGGGATGTCGGCGACGCTCGAGCAACTCGGCTACGCCCTCCACGTGCCGATCATGGCCTGGTACGGCGTGTTCGGCCTTGGGGAGCTGCGCGGGTCACGGAGTCCGGCGGGGTAGTTCGACCGCGTACTTGGCCGGGTGAGTGCCGCCCGGCGGGAGGCCGCGTTGGGCCAGGAGCAGGGCGCCGTCCGCCGCCTGGCTCGCCGGGGCCGACACCTGCGCGCCCGGCACCCGGCGCGTCAGCTCGTCCTGAAAGGCATGGCGCAGCAGGGGACCGGCGTCGAAGAGCTTGCCGCCCCACGAGAAGTTCGGCGGTAGGCCCCGCCCGGCGGCCTGCGCCGAGTCCGCCAAGTGGACGCCCGCCCGGCGCCAGATGTCGCGCGCCACGGGGTCACCGTCGTGGGCGGCGGATGCGACGTCCGGGGCGAACGCCGCCAGCTCGTGCGCGGGCCAGGTCGAGCCGTAGACCGCGAGCAGTGCGGCATCGACGTCACCGAAGCGGCTCCGGGCCTTCTCCAGGAGCGCGGCCGAACCCCCGTCCCGGCCATCGGCGTGGCGCAGCGCCGCGCGCAGCCCCTGGTCGCCGATCCACGCCCCGCTGCCGTCGTCGCCCAGCAGATGTCCCCACCCGTCGGCCTGGTGCCAGATGGTCGCGTGGTCGGTGCCGAGCACGATGACGCCGGTGCCGGCGGCGACCACACAACCGGGGCGGCCGGCCAGCGCGCCCAGGTGGGTGGTGAGCGCGTCGCTGGCGACGATCACACTGCGGGTGGCGATGTGCCGGTGCACGTGGCCGCCCAGTTCCTCGGGACGGTCCAGCAGCCCGGGCATTCCGGTCAGCCCGACGGCCACCCGGTCCACCGCGTCGAGGTCGAGCCTGGCCACCAGCCCGCCGATCCGTTGGCCCAGGGTGCGCGTGTCGATCCGCCCCGAAGATCGGGGGACCGGACCGTCGTCCCGGGCCGTCAGGCGGCGGTCGCCCGCCGCCGCCTGGACGCGGATGCCGCCGCCGCCGACGTCGACGCCGATGTACGCATCAGTGCGCATGATCGGCCAGGTGACGCAACGCCGCCCGCACGCCGCCGCCGCGCAGCGCGTCGCGACAGTCGTCCAGTGGGCGTCCGGACAGGAGGTGAACCAGGGCAAGAGGTACGTCACCGTCGCTGCGGGCGAGCGCGGCCGCGCTCTCGTCCGGCCCGATCCCGGTGGCCAGCTCGACCACGCGCACCGCGCGGGCGACCAGCTTGTCGTTGGTGGCCACCAGGTTCACCATGAGGTTCGAGTACGTACGGCCCGCGCGGACCATCAACGCGGTCGAGAACGCGTTCAGCAACACCTTGGTCGCCGTACCCGCCTTGAGCCGCGTCGAGCCGGTGATGGCCTCCGGGCCGGTGTCCGCCACGACATCCACGTCCGCCGTCAGCCGTGCGTCCACTGTGGACGTGATGAGCACGGTGAGCGCACGCGCCTCGCGGGCGCGAGTCAGCGCACCCGCCACGTACCTGGTCGAGCCGGACGCGGTGATGCCGACCACCACATCACGCTCGCCGACCTCGGCCGCATCGACGTACCCGGCGTTCTCCGCATCCTCGAAGTCCAGGCCGGAGTCGGTGAAAGCCGCCGCGCCACCGGGGAAGTGCGGCGTGAACAGACCCGGCGGCGCGTTGAACGTCGGCGTCGCCTCGGTAGCGTCGAGCACGGCCAGCCGACCGGACGCACCCGCACCGAAGTAGTGCACCCGCCCGCCGTCGGCGATGCGCGCCAGCGTGAGCTCGACCGCGCTCGCCAGCGCCGGCCCGGCCTTCCTGGCCGCCTCGACCGCCATGGCATCCTCGGCGAGCAGCGCCTCGACCACGCGGTCGCTCGGCCATTGGTCGATCGCGACCGTGCGCGGGTTTCTGTCCTCAGTGGACGCCATGGTGGGCGACTCCTTTCAGTGCGAGGAACTCGTCGCCGTACCGCGCCAGCACGTCCCGGGTCACCGCGCGTACGTCACCACCCGGTCGGTCGAGGGTGGGGGTGTGGATGAAGGACTCGGCGAGCGCGCGAAGCTCGCTGTCGAGAATGGATTCCGCTGCGGCACGGTCACCCAGCGCCTGGGGGAGGTGCCGCAGCCACAGCTCCCAGCGGCGCTTGTGGTAGTCGGCCACCAGCCCACTCCAGATGCGCGCGGAGTAGTTGTCCAGCAACGGGTTCTCAGTGGTGTTCCACACGGTCACCATGCGGCGGGCGTTGTCCTCGAGCACCCGCCGGCCCGCCTCATCGGCCGCGCAGCTCCGCGCGGCCTCGACCCAGGTCGACAGCCGCATGGCCGGCCTGGTGGCGGCCAGCTGGTCGAGGTCGTCGAACACGGCCAGGAAACGGGCGGCCAGCGAAGGATCCACCCGCCCGGTGCCGGTCGCGTCGGCGAGCACGGCGCCGTACCGGTGATCGATGATCCGCAACAGCATGGCGATGCCCGCCAGCGCGAGGTCGTCGGACGCGGCGCCGGACTCCGGCACCCGCAGCAGTTCCCGCATGGCCGCCACCAGGTCACCGGGGTCGTAGAACAACGCGCCATCGTGCACGGCCGGGTCGAGCGCGTAGTCCGGTATGGACACGGTGATCGAGATGAACCGCTCCGGGAAGATCGACCGGGCGGTTCCGTTCAGGACGGACGCGCCGAGCAGGGGCCACGTCTCGGTGTTCACCCCGTAACGCTGCCGGCCGAACTCGCGGAGCCACGCGTCGAGATCGGGCTCGGCACGCCACACCCGGTCGGCGATCAGCTCGAAGAACGCCGGGTTGTTGTGGACCGCCTCCATGGTCAGCCCGAGGCCGACCGGCGGCCGGCCGGCGGACAACGCGGCCTCGAGGTTCCGGTCGGTGGCCACCAGATCGGCCACGGGTTCGCTCCGCCCGCCGAAGTTGAGCAGGCCGTTCCACACCCACGGCCGCCCGCCGTACCCGTCGAGCCGCTCCCACTGCGGATCCGCCTCACTCCACAGGTCCAGCACCAGCACCCCGCCCGCGGGAATGCCGTCGAGGAACCGGTTCACCCGCTCGGTGGTCCAGTAGTCGCGCTGGTAGGAGAACGGCCACGACTGGAGCACCCAGGTGGCCTGGTCGTCGGCCGCCCGCAGCCCGTCGACGATGGCTGCGGCCACCTGGGCGGGATAGTCGGCGGCACCGTCGGTGTCGGCCGGCACCATCTCGATGAACGGGTCGGCCGCGTACAGGTGGTCCGTGCCGAACAGTTCCTGTTGTGCCGCCACGATCTCCGTGGCCAGTCGCCGGAAGAGGGGATGGTCGGGGTGGACGACCGTGGTCGCCATGCCCTGCCACAGCCGGGTCCGCGCGTCGGCAGGCGCCAGCTTGAGCGGCACGTGCCCGGTGAACGCGGGCAGCACCGGGGTCATGCCCAGCGCCCGCTGGCGTTCGAGGATCCGGCGACCGAGCTCGATGCTCCGTGGCACCCAGCCGGTGGGCATCGGCCCGGCGAAGTTGTCGAGGCATCCCATGTACAGCCAGGGCAGGTAGGCGGGTCCGCCGAGGAAGGACAGGATGTCCGCACCGGACATACCGAGACGGGAGTACGCCATCGCGAGCACGGCCTCGTGGCCCACGAGGTTCAGCGGCATGGTCACGCCGTGCAGGGCCATCCAGTCGATCTCGCGCTCCCACTCGTCCCAGCCCCAGTAGGCGGTCGAGTAGCTGAACGTGCAGAAGTTGAGGTAGTAGAACAGGTCCACCCGCGCACGGCCACGGACCGGCGCGGCGGGCGTCACCTCGATCTTGAGTGGCAGCGCCGTGTCCCAGGTGACGCGCCTGCCGTGCACGTCCATGAGGTACCGGTGCAGGCCCGCGCAGGCGGTCGGCGCGTCGGTGGCCGTCACGTGCAGGGCGCCCTTCTCGGCGCGCACCTCGAAGCCTCGCGGACCGGGGCCTTCGTGCAGGTGAAGTGCGGTGCCGCCGCCGGTGACTCGCGTCCACAGCTGCCGCACGGCGCCGTCCCAGGAAGGTGACATGGCGGTCATCCTAATACTTCCGTGCGGTACGTAACTATGTTAGGTTCCTCGAAATCCGAAAGGAGGGGCGATGGCACGGACAGTCGCGGTCGGCACGAACTTCATGCTGGAGAACAACGCCACCGCGATCCTGACACTGCTGCGTGGCGTGGGCCGCGCGCCCGTGTCCGCCCTGGCCAAGGAGACCGGCCTGTCCCGGCAGGCGGTCTCCCGCTCGCTCGCCGTGCTCGAGTCGATGGGCCTGGTCGAGATCTCCGCACCCGACCGGGCGGCGACCCCCACCGGCCGGCCGCCGCAGATCGTGCGGTTCCGCGCCGAGGCGGGCCACGTGCTGAGCGTCGACCTGAACCCCGGCACCGTGCGGGTGGTGGTGGCCGATCTCGCCGGTGACTTCGTGACCGACACGACCACCGCACTGGACCGGTCGGGCGTGTTCGCCGACGCGCTGCGGGCAGCGGTCGAGCGGGCGCTCGGCGATGCGGGTCTCCGCCCGGACGAGATCTGGCACGCGTCCGCGGCCGCGCCCGGCATCACCGACCCGGCCACCGGCCACGTCAGCCTGAGCGTGAGCATGCCGGAGATCATCGGCGACGCCATCCCCGCGGGCATCCGCGCCGCCGCCGTCGACGCGCCGCTCTACGTCGACAACGACGTGAAGCTGGCCACCGAGGGCGAACGCTGGCGCGGGGCGCCACATGTCGAGGACTCGCTGGTGTTCATCGACTGGGGCGAGCGGATCGGTGCGGGCATCGTGCTGCACGGCGAGCTGTACCGGGGCGCGTCCAATGACGCCGGCGATATCGGCTACCTGGACCTGCTCGCGTCGGGTCCGTCCGATCTGGACCGCGACCTCGGCCCGTTCGAGCGGTGGGTCGGCACCCGCGAGCTGCTGCGCATCGCCGGCCGGGGCGCCGGTAGGACTCTCACGTTGCCAGAACTGGCCGAAGCCGCCCGGCACGGCGAGGCCTGGGCGATCACCGCGATCGGCGAGATCGCCACGCGTTTCGCGAAGGGCGTGGCCGCCATCCGCGCGCTGCTCGACCCCGAGGTGATCGTGCTCGGGGGCGACATCACCGAAGTCGGCCTGGTGCTGCTGGCCGGCATCGTCGACGCGCTCGCCACCGAGGACCTGGGCCAGCCCCGACTCGAACTCTCCACCCTCGGCCCCGACGCGATCATTCACGGCGCCGTCCGGCACTCGCTGTCCTGGGTGGAACGCGAACGGTTCGACGTCACCGCCATTCGCGGTCGCTAGTGCTTCGTCAAGGAAGGTTGGTGCGTTCATCGGTGGATCCAGGCGTTCGCTGGCAAGGCGGCCGGAAGCCGCCCGTACCGGGTTGTACTTGGGCTTTCGGCCAACGCCGCCAGCGGGCGGCTGGGCCGCCGAGAAACGTGCCGAACCTTTCTTGACGGAGCACTGGCTCACCGCCACCACCACATCGAGGAGACAGTGCTATGCGGATCAGGTATTTGGCGGCGGTCGCCGCCGCGGTGTCGCTGGTCGCGGGCTGCGCGGAGACCGGCGGCGGTGGGCCGGCGGCACCGAAGGACGTGTCGAAGGAGCTCACCACCGAGAACGTCACGCTGACCCTGGCCTACACCGACGACCCGCCGGTGAAGGCGCTCATCGACGCGTTCGAGGCCAAGCACCCGAACATCACCATCGAGGGACAGCAGACCCCGTTCTCCGACTACGTGAAGTCGATCAAGCTGAGCATGTCGTCGTCCACGCCGCCCGACATCGCCGAGTACAACCCCGGCGCCATGCGGTCGCTGGTGCCCGGCGGGCTGATCTACGACCTCGCGCCGTACGAGGAGCTGTACGGCTGGCAGGACGGGTTCCCGTCGTCGAGCCTCGAGGTGCTGCGGTCGACCGCCGACGCCAAGGAGTACGGCACCGGTGGCCTGTACGCGGTGCCCGGTGCGCTGTCGGTGCTCGGCGTCTTCTACAACAAGTCGCTCGTCCGGGCGGCGGGCATCACGGAGAAGCCGGCCACGCTCGCGGAGTTCGAGCAGAACCTGGCGGCCGTGAAGAACGCCGGCACCACCCCGATCAGTCTGGACAACCTGGAGGTCGGCGGCTTCCAGCTGTGGAACTCGCTGACCAACGTGCTCGGGGACCCGCGGGAGTACCGCGACTGGGTGTACGGCAAGCCGGGCGCCACGATCGAGACCGACGGCGCCAAGCAGGCGGCGCAGAAGGTCGCCGAGTGGGCGAGTGCCGGGTACGTGCCGGCGTCGGCGAACGCCACGGGGGTCAACGACGCCAGGGCGAACTTCACGAACGGCAAGAACGCCTACCTGGTCACCGGTAACTGGGCGGCGGCCCCGATCGCCGAGGCGATGGGCGACAACGTGGGCTTCTTCCTGTTCCCGGCCGCCGAGGCGGGCGCCCCGGCCGTGGCGTCCGGTGCGAGCGTGGCGTTCTCGATCTCGTCGAAGACCAAGCACCCCAACGAAGCGGCCGCCTTCCTCGACTTCATGCGCTCGCCGGAGGCCGCGGCCGTGCAGTTCGAGACGGGCTTCATGCCGGTGAACAACGACGCGGAGATCCAGGCGACCGGTGTCACGGCCGACATCGCCACCGACTTCAAGAACGTCGTGGCCGGCGAAGCGGACGGTGGCGGCATCGTCCCGTTCCCGGACTTCGCGTCCCCCAACATGATCGACCGCCTGACCTCGGGCGTGCAGGGCCTGGCCAGCGGGCAGACCACCCCGGACGACTTCCTGGCATCTCTGCAGGAGTCGTGGACCGAGCACCATGCCTGACAGTTCCACCGCGGTCCTGCCGGAACGGGCACTCCGTTCCGGCAGGACCGCACCTGTCCGCCGGCGCCGCCGCCTCTCCGGACGGCTCGCCGCGCTCGCCTACATCGCGCCGGCCGGGATCGTCTACGTGGCGTTCGCCATCTGGCCGGCCATCCACACGGTGTACCTGTCGTTCCTCGAATGGGACGGGATCCTGCCCGCCACGTGGGCGGGGTTCACCAACTACGTCACCGTGTTCACCGACCCGACGCTCGGGCCCGCGCTGTGGCACGCGATCGTCCTGATCCTGTTCTTCGCGGTCATCCCGTGCGTCATCGGCCTGCTCATGACCGCGCTCCTGCAGGGCGGCGTGCGCGGCATGACGGCGTTCCGGATGGTCTTCTTCCTGCCGCAGGTGCTGCCGCTGGTCGCCGTCGGCATCACCTGGCGGTGGATGTACAGCGACGACGGGCTGGTCAACCAGTTCCTCCGCCTGATCGGTCTCGGCGGCGTGAGCACGGCCTGGCTCGGCGACTACGACACCGCGCTGATCGCGCTGGGCCTCATCGGCACGTGGGCGATGAGCGGGCTCTGCATGGTGCTCTTCCTGTCCGGGGTGCAGAAGATCGACGTCGCGCTGTACGAGTCGGTGGCGCTCGACGGTGGCGGGCCGATCCGCAAGTTCTTCACCGTGACCCTGCCCGCCCTGCGCGGCGAGATCACCATCGCGAGCGTCATCACCACGATCGCCGCGCTCGCCAGCTTCGACCTGGTCTTCGTGACGACCAACGGCGGCCCGGTCAACCAGACCACCGTGCCGGGCCTGCTCGTCTACCGGCTCGCGTTCAACGAGAGCGACATCGGTGGCGCCGCCGCACTGGCCGTCGTGCTGACGCTGATCGTCATCGTCTTCGTGACCGCGATCCGCATGATCACCCGGGAGCGCAAGTGAACCCCGCCCGTTCGATGGTGCTCGCGCGCTACCTCGTGCTCACGCTGACGGCCGTCGCCGTGCTGCTGCCGTTCGTGAGCGTCGCTCTCGCCTCGGTTCACCCGTCGGGTGCGCAGATCGGCGGGCTGAGCCTGCCCTCGACGTGGTCGTGGTCGAACTTCGTGACCGCCTGGCAGGACGCCGGCTTCGACCAGCTCGTGGGCAACAGCTTCATCGTGGCGGCGGGCGTGGTGCCGCTCGCGCTCGTGCTGGCCACTCTCGCCGCGTTCTCGCTCGCGACGCTCAACCCGTTCGGCGGCCGGGTCCTGTCCGTGGCGTTCGTGCTGGGGTTGACGCTGCCGATCGAGCTGGTGGTGGTCGCCCTGTACTTCGACCTGAACCAGGTCGGGCTGACCAACTCCTACCTCGGCGTCATCCTCGCGGAGACCGCGCTGTTCATGCCGTTCGGCGTCTACTGGATGCAGACCCACTTCGCCGCACTGCCGACCGAGCTGCTCGACGCGGCGCGCGTGGACGGCGCCCGGAGCTTCACGATCCTCACCCGGGTGCTGCTGCCGATCTCGTGGCCGGCGCTGACGACGCTCGGGGTGCTGTACTTCATGTGGTCGTGGAACCAGTTCCTGCTGGTGATCGTGCTGATGCAGGACCCGGGCCTGCGTACCGCACCCACCGGGCTCGGCTTCTTCGTCGGCCAGTACTCGACGAACATCCCCCTGCTGTCGGCGGCCAGCATCATCGTGATCGGCCCGATCGTGGTGCTGTACCTGATCTTCCAGCGCAACTTCGTCAGCGGCCTCACCCAGGGCGCGGTCAAAGGCTAGTCCGCCTCCCCGGGATTTTAAGTGTTGGTTGCGTCCCGGCGCAGGCGCGGGTACCGAGGTGGTTGGTGGCTGAGTGCGGTCACGTTCCCCTGAGGTAACTGTTGACTAGGCGCAGACCTTCGCACAAAGATCCAAGAGACAGGCCTTACTTGTCGTGCTGTCGGCGCACCATCTCGGTGATCCAGATGGGCGCGTACGGAGACGTGCAGTCCGGGGGAGTGGGGTAGTCCTTGAGCACCTCCAGGCGTTCGCCGATGTCGAGTGCCCGGGCGCGGTACTCGGCGTGCTCGATCCCGATCTGCGCCAGGCAGTGGTTCATGGCCCACTGCAGGCGATCCGGGGCGTCGGCCATCTCCACCTCGATGACGTCGAGCAGTCCCGCGAGGTCGAGACCCGCGGGGTCCTTCGCCACGCGTTCGGTGGTCAGCGCCCAGCCGGCACTCGCGACCACGGGATCCGGATCGGCCGACCAAGCCAGGCGCAGCTCTTCGGCGTTCGGGTTCTTCTTGACCACATAGTTCACGAGCCAGTCGTGCACCTTGGGGGCGCGCGCCTCGCGCACCATGACGTCCAACTCGTCCCACTCGAACGCCTTCGGGCGGCAGATGAGCATCGCCAGCAGCCTCGCCACCGTGTCATCGGTCGCCCAGAGCTGGCGCGCGAGATCGTGCTGGGTCTTCAGCCGCTTGGCGATCGCGCGTAGCTTGCCGAGATTCACGCCATGGTCGTCACCGCGTTTCTCGTTCACCTCGCGTGCCTTCGGGTCCTCGAGCTCGGCCAACTCGGCCAGCACCTCGGCCACCGTCGTCACCTTCGTCTCGGTCACCTCAGACTCCTGTCCATCAGGTGCGAGGTTTCAGCCTACGAGGGGCCGAGGGCGAGAACGGTCGCGGCCGCGAGGTCGGCTCGGCTGACGCGACTGTCGCAGTTGTCGCTGAGGACGGCTATCTGGTCGGCCATCGGAAGTCGCTGCCACTGTGGAGACACCGGTCCCACGTGTCCCGGATGCGCGGGCTCATCCGCCGTCACCACGAGTTTCTCGGCGACGCTGCCGGAGATCCGGCCCTCCACCGAACCGGACCACTGCCGCACCCCGTAGAACGACGAGTTGGGCCCGGGATTGATCCATTGTGAGACGAGCAGTTGGGCGCTGCCCGTCGTCGAGTATGGATGCACGACCGGCGCGTAGAGATTCTCCGCCTGCGCGAACGTCACCTGCGTCCGAGGCGCCGACCACAGCCCGGTCGGGTACGGCGCCGTCTGGGTGACCGCGCCGCGCCCTCCGTTCAGGAACGACAACACGGCCCGGCCCTCGATGACCTCCGCCGCGATCTCGCCGATCGCCTCGAACGGGCTCGGCGCCTGGATGATCGGCGTCGACGGGCCGCCAGGGCGCCAGTCCCAGCGTCCCGATCCGTCGGCGCCCCAAAAGGTGTACTGGCTGCGCTCCCACATCCTGTTCCACGGCACCCGCATGAGATGGATGCCGCCGCCCTTCCACCGGCCTTCGTTCGTACCGTAGATGTAGACCCAGTCCTCGCCGGGCCACATGATCATGGCGTTGTTCTGGAAGTGGGCCATCAGGCCTTCGTTCCAGAAGTCCATGTTCTCGCGGTTGGTCTCCACGTTCCAGGTGGTCGTCCAGTGCTCGGCGTGGGTGTCGGTCGATGTCCACTGACGCGAGTACCAGGTGCGCCAACTGCCGCCGGCGCTCGGGATGCCGCCCTGCTCGGGGATCGCCCAGTCGCGCACGCCGAAGGTGGTCATCATGTACCGGCCGTCGGGAAGGTGGATCAGGTCGTTGGGAATCTCGGTGACCACCCGGCCCGGCTCGTGCCGCGCGATGTTCGGATCGGTGTGAACGTAGGGAATCATCTCCTTCGCGCGACCACCGCCGATGCAGTTGTCCCAGCGGATTCCGTTCTGGATATCCGAGTTCGACTGCCGCAGCCCCACGGGTGAACGCCAGCCGGTGCTGTTCTGCGGTACCGGCTGGTCGAACGTGTCTCCGAAGATCGTGATGCAGTAACCGTGGTTGGTTCTCGCGGTGAACCCGAGATCGGTGCCGCGGAAACCGAACCGAGCGGTCTCCTCACCCGTGAGGTCCTTGACGTAGGTGGCCGCGGCGGCGCGACCCATGCCGCCGAGCAGGCCACTCGCGCCGAGCATCGCCGCGGCGGCGCCCTTGAGAAATGTCGAGCGGCTCACCCCTGTCGGACCGTCGTGCCGCATTCCGCCCCCTGGGAGTTGACCACTGTGTGACCGCGACGCTACCCACTGTGGACGACATTGGGAATGACCCGACCGGGCGGTGTATCAGTTCCTCGGGATGGCGGAGGTGTGCAGGCCCACCGACGTGATCAGGGGCGTCGCCCTGGACTGCACCACCCGCACTCGGAGCCGGTCGGTGTCCACCGGCTCGGGCAGGACGAGGACGCGGTGGTTGCCGATCGTGCCGCCCTCGGCGATCTGGCGCCAGCCGGTCGGCGACCAGGCGTCCACTGTGAACGCTTCGATCCGTTGACCCTGCTCGATTCCCTCACCGAGCACCACCTGATCGAACCGCTGCCGGCCGCCGAGGCGGAGCACCAGGTCGCCGGTGGTAGCGCCGTGCGGCGGCCGCCAGCGCAGCTCTCGCACCTGGTCGGGCAGGTAGGTCCTGGCGATCGTGTCGCCGAAGCCGGTCAGCGCGGCGAAGTCGGCGTCGTCGACGCGGCCCTGCCGGTTCGGGGGAACGTTGAGCAGCAGCACGGAGTTGCGGCCGGCGCTGCGCTGGTACAGGTCCACCAGCCGCGCCGCGGTCTTCGGCGACTGGTTCGGGTGGTGGAACCAGCCGGGCCTGATCGACACGTCCGCCTCGGCGGGCATCCAGGACAGGTAGCGCACGGACGGGTCCGCCAGCCGGGCCCGGGAACCGAGGTCGGGCGCGGTCGCGCCGTCCGGCCAGCCACCGATGATCAGGCGTTGGCCGTAGCCGGTCTCCGGGTTCCCCGTGTACGGCGTCGGGCTCCACTCGTTCTCCCGCGCCACGCCCGCCTCGTTGCCCACCCAGCGGAAACCGCGCGGGCCCTCGTCGATCACCGCTTGTGGGGACAGCGCGTGGATCAGCCGGAACCAGGCGGCGAAGTCGTAGTCGGCGGACAGTCCGGCGTCCGCCCACGGGTTGGCACCGTCCAACCAGAACTCGTCGATCGGACCGTACTGGGTGAACAGCTCGTAGATCTGGTTGAGGTAGTAGGCGTTGTAATCGTCCACAGTGAACTGGAACCGCGGGCCGGTCCGGTCGTCGCCGGGCACCGGCGTCGGGATCGTTGTCGGGACGGCCGGGCTGCCGTTGCCGTACCTGCCGTGCCCACCGGGCGCCCGGTCGCCGTCCTCGAGGGTCACCCGTTCCTCCATGGACAGTGGCAACCCAGCTGCCTGCTTCTCCCGGATGCTCTCCACGTAGTCGGCGTGCCAGGCGTGCGGGTGCTCGGCGCCGTCGGAGGGGGACAGGTAGATGCCGACCTTCAGCCCGGCGGCGCGGGCGGCCCGCACGTACTCGCCGAACACGTCGCCCGCCGGGTTGACCGTCCCGTCCGGCAGCCGCCACCACGGGCTGGCCATCACGGAATGACGGGAGTATCGGGTGGGGTAGAGGACGAACCCGTCGTGATGCTTGACGGTCAGCATGACCAGCTTCGCGCCGGCCGCCTTGTACGCGCGCATCCACTGGTCCACGTCCACGGCCGTGGGCGCGAACCAGTCCGGGTTCTCGGCGCCGGAACCCCACTCCCGATTGGTGAACGTGTTCATGCCGAAGTGGGTGAACGCCAGGACACTCTGGCGCTGCCAGGCGAGCTGCGCCGGGGTGGGCACCACGTTGGCCGCCTTGGCCACGATCCGGTTCAGGTCGTCGCAGGGCTCGATCGCGATGATGGGAGCCGGCCGGATGGGGGACCGGCACTGGTCAGCTGGTTCCGTCGCGCCGGCGGCCGGGACGGGCACCAGGGCAACGGCGATCATGCCTGCCGTGACGGCGACACGGATGCGCATGGTCACTCCTCGACTTCGTGACGTGACATCGACGGTAGCCGAGACATCCGATGTATGGGAAGACCGCTGGTTCAGAAGGCCGCGACGTCGTACGGTATGGGAGCGCTCCCAAAATATCCCCCGGAATGTTCCCTGCCATCCCGAGGAGTTCCCCATGCCGCGACAACGCAGTCGCCTGGTCAGTTTGACGATCAGCGCCGCTCTCACCCTGTCCCTCTTCGCGGTCAGCCCGGCCGCCGCGGAACCGGACGATATTCCGCTCGACGAACTCACGCTCACCACCACTCAGGTCGCCTTCGGCCTGCGGCGGCCGACCGCCGTCGTCGGGCTGGCCGACGGCCGGCTGCTCATCGCCGAGAAGCAAGGCACCGTCCGCGCCTACCATCCCGACACCGGCCTGGCGGCCGATCCGCTGCTGGACATCCGGGCTCGGGTGGACGTTTCCGGCAACGAGCGCGGGCTGCTCGGCATCGTGCCCGCGCCGGACTTCGCGTCGACGTCGAACGTGTACGTCGCTTACACTGCCCTGCCGGACGGCCGGCTGACGCTGTCCCGGGTCCCGCTCGGCAACCCGGCGGGGGAGCGGGTGGTGCTGACCCAGGCACACGCGGAGTTCAGCAACCACAACGGCGGGCACATCACGTTCGGCCCGGACGGCTACCTGTACTGGGTGCTCGGGGACGGCGGCAGCGCCGGCGACCCGAACAACACCGGGCAGAACCTGGGCACCCTGCTGGGAAAGATCCTGCGCCTGGACGTCAACCGCTCCTGCCGGGGCCGCGCCTACTGCGTGCCGCGGGACAACCCGTACGTCGGCGTGCCCGGCGCGCGGCCCGAGATCTGGGTGTCCGGCGTCCGCAACGCCTGGCGGTTCTCGCTCGACCCGGCCGACGGCTCGCTGTGGATCGGCGACGTCGGCCAGGGCGCACGCGAGGAGATCGACCACCTCGGCCCGGACGACGGCGGCGCCAACCTCGGCTGGTCCTGCCGCGAGGGCACCCTCGTGTTCCTCGCCGAACGCTGCGATCCGGACACCGAGTACACCGATCCGGTGTTCGAGTACCAGTCGTCGGTCGAGGGCTGCTCGGTGATCGGCGGCCACGTCTACCGCGGCCAGCAGTTCGCCGACCTCGCCGGCGGCACCTACGTGGCCACCGACTACTGCTCGAGCACCGCGTGGGCGGTGCGCCCCAACGCCGACGGCACGTACACGACGGGCACCATCGGGGAGTTCCCCACGCAGGTCACCTCGTTCGGCACCGACGTGAACGGCGAGCTGTACGTGGTCAACGACCTCCCGGGCGGGCTGCACAAGGTGTCCTTCGCGCGGACCGTGGAGGCGGAGCCCGTCCGGATCATGGCGCTCGGCGACTCGATCACCGGCTCGCCGGGATGCTGGCGGGCGCAGCTCTGGAGCCGGTTGCGGGACAACGGCTACGACGACAACGGCTACGACGACAACGGCTACGACGACAACGGCTACGCTGACGACGTCGACTTCGTGGGAACCCAGGCGCCGCAAGGGTGTGGGTTCGACTACGACGGCGAGCACGAGGGCCACGGCGGCGCGCTCGTGACCACGGTGGCGGACCAGAACCAGCTCCCGTCCTGGCTCGCGGCCGCCGACCCGGACGTCGTCCTCATGCACTTCGGCACGAACGACGTCTGGAGCAACCGATCGACCGCCACGATCCTCGCCGCGTACCGTACGCTCGTGGACCAGATGCGGGCGCAGAACCCGGACGTCACGGTGCTGGTGGCGCAGATCATCCCCATGAACCCGAGTGGCTGCGCGGAATGCGCGGCACGGGTGGTGGACCTCAACGCGGCGATCCCGGGCTGGGCGGCGTCGGTCAGCACCGCGCAGTCCCCGGTCATGGCGGTCGACCAGTGGACCGGCTTCTCCACGGCGAGCGACACCTACGACGGGGTGCACCCCAACGCCTCCGGTGACCAGAAGCTGGCCGCCGGCTGGTACCCGGCGCTGGCCGCCGTGCTGGGCTGAGGAGATGAGCAGCCGTCGCGTCGCGGTGGTTCAGGCCGCGCCCAGCCTGTTCGACCTCCCGGAGTCACTCCGCCGCTTCGAGACGCTGCTCGTCGAGGCCACGGCCGATGGCGCTGAGCTGGTGGTGTTTCCCGAGGCCTTCATCGGTGGGTATCCGAAGGGCGCGACCTTCGGGGCCACGGTCGGCGCACGCACCGATGAAGGCCGCACGATGTTCGCCCGGTACCGGAGGTCGGCCATCGAGATCCCGGGCGACGCGTTGTCCGAGATCCGCTCGACGGTCGCCAGGTATCGGGCCCATGTGGTGGTGGGTGTCATCGAACGTGCGGGGCACACGTTGTACTGCACGGCACTGCTGATCGCGCCGGACGGCACCCTGCTCGGCCACCACCGCAAGCTCGTGCCCACGGGAACCGAACGCCTGATCTGGGGACGCGGCGACGCGGCCGACGTGGCGGTGATCGACACCGACCTCGGCCGCGTCGGTCTGGCGATCTGCTGGGAGAACTACATGCCGCTCTACCGCACGGCGCTCTACCAGCAGGAGGTACAGATCTACTGCGCGCCGACGGTCGACTGCCGCGACACGTGGGCGGCCACCATGCGCCACATCGGCGTCGAGGGCCGCTGCTACGTGCTGTCGGCTGCGCAGTTCGCCGTCCGGGCCGACTATCCGCCCGACTTCCCGCTCGGTGCCGACCCGATCGTCATGCGGGGCGGCAGTTGTGTGGTCGACCCGTTCGGTGGCTTCCTCGCCGAGCCGGTGTTCGACCGGCAGGCCGTGGTCGTCACCGATCTCGACCTGGACGTACTGGACGGCGCGTACCTCGACCTCGACGTGGTCGGACACTACGCACGCCCGGACCTCTTCACCCTCACGACCACGACGGCGCCCGCGCGGGCCGGCTCGGATTGAGCCGGCCCGCGCGGGCGCTCGTCCTCTGTCCCTAGGCGGCGTTGCTCTCCAGGGCGGACCGGCGCAGCGGCCAGCGGTTGCGGTGGTGACACGTGTACTCGTCGCGGCGGCGCAGCATGGCGTACAGCATGGTGCCGAGCATCGCCACGTGGCCGATGATCAGCAGCGCGCCGCCGGACAGTACGCCGAACCACAGCGGGACCAGCAGCACCACGAACGGCAGGTACATGGACACGGCCATCTCGACGATCGGCGCCGCCGTATGGCCGCGGAACCACATCCATAACGACATCGCGACAGCCATGTTCGTGGCCATGGACATGGCCATGACATCCGGGCGGGCGAGCGTGGCGGCGGCGTCGAACGCGTCGGAGGCCAGGGTCCAGACCGGACCGAGGGCGACCATGCCGACCAGCATGGCCACGACCATCTCGAGGTAGTGGAAGGTGAACCGACGGGTGGCGGAGGATGTGGTCATGGTCCGTATGTATACCCAATGCGGGTATACCGTGTCTACGGTTTTGTGGACGACGGCGTTACGGGACCAGGCTGTTGAGGTACCTCTCCACGGCGGAGTAGCCGTCCGGGCCGAGGTCGTCCCCGTCGCCGGCGTTGCCCGGGTTGAGGCCGTTCGCCTGTTCCCAGCTGTCCGGCATGCCGTCGCGGTCGGTATCGGTCGGGGCGGTGCCGCCCGTGAGGTTGCCGAACCCGCCGACGCTGGCCGGGTCGGTGATGATCGCACCGGACTGGGCCGTCACATTGGCCATGACCCGCTGGTCGATGGCGTCCCGGCGCAGCGACGCGCCGGCCTGCGCGAGCACCGTGCGGTACGCGTCCGCCGCGGACACCGCGGCGATCGCCGGGAAGGGGAACGGATTCGGCTCCACCACGACGTTGCCGAGTTCTTCCCTGGTGACGGGCACGCCGTCGAGGACGCCGTTCTTGTTGGCGTCGTGGTAGTTGCCGGCCGCGTAGAGGTGGAAGTTGAGGTTTCCCCGGGTGAACGGGCTGCCCGAGCCGGTCGACGGGCCCTTGACGAAGTAGTTGCCCACCACGTTCGCGTCGCTGCGTCCGGCCGAGTCGCCTTCGATGTACGCGTCGGAGCCCCAGTTGTAGACGACGTTGTTGACGAACTGGTTGCGGCCCTTGACCTTGGGGTTGCGCGTCTTGTTGTGCGCGTACAGGCTGCGGTGGATGGTGACGCCGTCGCTCTGGACCAGGCCGCCGCAGGAGTGCGGGTCCAGGCCCTCCGAGATGATCGAGTTCTGCACCGTGATGTTCGTGCTGTTGTTGATGGAGAAGTTCTCGTCGCGGCCCCACGACACGGAAACATGGTCGAAGATCTGGTCGCGTCCCTCGTTGATCGTCACGCCGTCGCGGTTCTGGTCCGGCGTCAGGCCGTGCCGGAAGCGCAGGTACCGGATGATGACGTTGGTCGCGTTCGAGGTCGACACCTGGTAGCCGCGGGTGGCGATGCCCTGACCCGGCGCCGTCTGGCCCGCGATCGTGATGTTGCTCTTGACGCTCAGCGGGGACCGCAACTCGATGTACCCGCCCACGTCGAAGACGACGATCCGGGGGCCGGCGCTCACCGCGTCGCGCAGTGATCCCGGGCCGGAGTCGTTGAGATTCGTGACGTGGTACACCGCGCCTCCGCGCCCTCCGGTGGCTTGTGCGCCGAAGCCGACCGCTCCAGGGAATGCGGGCGCTTGGGCGGCTGCCGCGACGGTGGGTGTCAGGCCGGCGAGCAGAGTTCCGCAGGCGACGATCGCCGCGATGGATGCCGGAAGTCGTCTCACGGGATCCCTTTCGTCGGGGCAATCCCGGTATTCAGGATTGTGCACCCCAGTCGCACTCTAAGTGCGGATATGTGGACGATCCTGTCTGCCGCGTGAAGAATTCAGTTCCCGGTGTGCGCGGACAGTCAATGGTCCGCCACGCATTGACACGAGCCGGTTTGTGCCTCTAGCTTGAGGCAAGCGCTTTCCTATAGGGCGCTTGGTATTTCGAATCCGTCGCCCGCGGTTTCGCGGTGATCACTGCGCACATCAACGGGAGGTTTGTCATGTCCGAAACAGCTCGACGCCCAGGTCGGTTGATCAGACCTACCGGCGCGATACTCGCCGCGGTGGCGTTCGGGTCACTCGTCGCGACCCCGGCCACGGGAGCCGAAACACCCATGGCCGACGAGCTCGTCGGCTGGGCGTCGGTCAACGAGTGGGGACAGAACGGCACCACGGGCGGCGCCGGCGGCCAGACGGTCGACGTCGACTCGGCGAGCGAGTTCCTGGCCGCCATCGCCAGCCCCGATCCGCTCGTCATCCGGGTCAACGGCATGCTCTCGCTGCCCGGCCCGATGCACGATGTGACGTCCAACAAGACGATCCTCGGTGTCGGCGCCAACTCCGGGATCACGGGCGGTGGGCTCAACATCGGCCTGCCGCTGTCCGACGACCCCACCTCGCCGCCGGAGAACGCGGTGAAGAACGTCATCATCCGCAACCTGAACATCACCGACTGGGAAGACGACGCGATCAACGTGCAGATGTTCTCCCACCACATCTGGATCGACCACAACCGGTGGACCACCGGCGGTGACGGTGGCGTGGACGTCAAGCGCGGTTCCTCGTACGTCACCGTGTCGTGGAACCACGCCGACGGCACCGACAAGAACATGCTGCTGGGCCACGACGACGACAACGACGCACAGGATGTCGGCCGGTTGAAGGTCAGCTATCACCACAACTTCTTCGAGGGCACGAACGGGCGCAACCCCCGGGTGCGTTTCGGCGACCCGGTGCACGTGTTCAACAACTACTACTTCGACACCGGCGACTACGGCGTGGCGTCCACTCAGGACGCCGGGGTCATCGTCGAGGGCAACCACTTCGAGAACGTCGAGGACCCGTACCACCGCGGCGAAGGCAGCTCCGGTGACGGCCGGCTGGTCGCGCGGCACAACTGCTTCGTGAACTCCGAGGAGGGCGACGCGGGCGGCAGCGTCAGCAACCCGCCGTACGCCTACACCCTGGACCCGGCGTGCGACGTCAAGTCCATCGTGACGGCCGACGCGGGCACCGGAAACATTGACACAATGGAGTGACGATGAGACTGAGATCTCTGATCGCGGGCGTGGCCATGGTGACCGGCGCGGTGCTGGTGTTGCCGACGTCCACGGCGACAGCCGCGCCGACCCGTCATGAGGCGGAAAGCGCTTCCTGTACCGGCACCATCGACAGCAACTGGACCGGCTTCTCCGGCGGCGGATTCTGCAACGGCACCAACGCGGCCGGCGCCTACGTGCAGTTCACGGTGAACGCATCGGTCTCAGCCTCCGCGACGCTGGGGGTCCGGTTCGCCAACGGCACCACCACCTCGCGGGCGACCAGCCTGGTGGTCAACGGGTCCACCGTGCAGTCGCCGTCGTTCGAAGGCACGGGCGCGTGGAACACGTGGGTCACCAAGACGTTGACCGTCTCGGTGAACTCGGGCAGCAACACCATTCGCCTGAACCCCACCTCCTCGGGCGGCCTGCCCAACATCGACTACCTCGACTTCGAGGTCGGCGGCACCCAGGAGCCGCCACCGACGGGCTCGTGGCCGACACCGACCGGCCAGGTCAACGTCGACGGCACCATCCAGGTGCCATCGAGCGGCCTCGACGGCGGCATGCGCCGCTACTGCTGCATCGGCGACGGCGGCCAGGAGGAGGACCAGGACCCGATGTTCCAGCTCGCCTCCGGGGCGACGCTGTCCAACGTGATCATCGGTGGTCCGGCCGGTGACGGCGTGCACTGCTCCGGTCCGTGCACCCTGCGCAACGTGTGGTGGGAGGACGTGGGCGAGGACGCGGCCACCTTCCGCGGCAGCGGCGACCCACAGTTCCTGGTGGACGGCGGCGGTGCCCGGTCGGCCAGTGACAAGGTGTTCCAGCACAACGGGCCCGGCACGGTGACCATCCAGAACTTCCAGGCCTCCGGCTTCGGGACGTTCTACCGGTCGTGCGGCAACTGCTCGACCCAGCAACAGCGCGACGTGGTGTTCCGGAACGTCACGCTGACCCGGCCCGGTAACAGGATCGCCGGCATCAACATCAACTACGGCGACGTCGCCCGGTTCTCCGGGATCACCATCGTCAACGACCCGAACCGGTCGATGACCGTCTGCCAGAAGTACATCGGCAACAACAGCGGTGACGAGCCGGACGAGGCGGGCACCGGTGCCGACGGCACCAACTGCCTCTACTCCTCGTCCGACATCACCTACCGATAGCAGGCCGGGCGCGCCCTACCGCCGCGAGGGCGCGCCCTCCTGTCGGTGCGCTCCCGATCATGGAGATCAACCATGCACCTCAGATCAGCCATCGCGTGCGCCAGCCTGCTGGCCACCACGCTCGTCGTGCTGTCACCCTCGGCCGCACACGCCGCGACCACCCGGTATGAGGCCGAGACCCCGCCCGCCGTGTGTACCGGCACCATCGACACCAACTGGGCCGGCTACTCGGGGACCGGGTTCTGCAATGCCAACAACGCCGTGGGTGCCTACGCGCAGTTCTCCGTCACCGCGTCCGCCCCGGGTACCGCGACGGTCCTGGTCCGCTTCGCCAACGGCACCACGGCCAACCGGTCCACCGACGTCCTGGTGAACGGTTCGACCGTGCAGTCGGTGTCGTTCGCCGGCACCGGTGCTTGGTCCACGTGGTCCTCGTCGACCCTGACA
This sequence comes from uncultured Actinomycetota bacterium, assembly GCA_963826035.1. GTDB lineage: Bacteria > Actinomycetota > Actinomycetes > Mycobacteriales > Pseudonocardiaceae > Actinophytocola. The sequence continues at coordinate 602,366 of CAWGVZ010000001.1, forward strand.
GTCTCGGTACCAGCCGGCACCAGCACGATCCGGCTCAACCCGACCACGTCGGCCGGCCTGCCCAACATCGACTACCTGGACGTGACGACGGACGGCACGCCGCCGGTCGACACATCGTTGTACGTGGCGACCAACGGAAACGACAGCAACCCGGGCACGTTGGCCGCGCCCGTGCGCACCATCCAACGCGCGGTCGACCTGGCCCAGCCGGGGACCACCATCCAGATCCGGGGTGGCACGTACGCGCCGAGCACCAACATCCAGATCCTCAAGAACGGCACGGCCAGCCAGCCGATCACCATGCGCAACTACGCGGGCGAGCGGGTGATCCTCGACGGTGAGAACATGCCGTACACGCCGGGTGCCGTGGACTCGAGCATCCCGCGGCCCGAGCGTGGCGCCATCCACATCGAGGGTGACTACTGGCGGCTGATCGGCCTGGAGATCATCCACGGCCCGTACGGGATCTTCGGACTGGACTCCAGCAACAACGTCTACGACCGGCTGATCACGCGCGACAACTACGAGTCCGGGTTCCACCTGTTCCTCGGATCGAGCAACAACCAGATCCTCAACCTGGACAGCTACGGCAACCACGATCCGCGCAGCAACGGGGAAAGCGCCGACGGCCTCGCCATCAAGGAAGGTTCCGGCAGCGGCAACGTGGTGCGCGGCGCCCGACTGTGGAACAACTCCGACGACGGCCTCGACTACTGGATGTTCTCCTCGCCGATCCTCACGGAGAACAGCCTCGCCTGGGGCAACGGGTTCAACCGCTGGAACCTGCCGGACTTCACCGGTGACGGCAACGGGTTCAAGCTCGGCGGTAACGGCGTGTCGGCCAACCAGACCCTGCGCAACAGCATGACGTGGGACAACGCGGTCGGTGGCATCATCGACAACAACAACCCCGGCCAGCACCGGATCGAGCGCTGCACCGCGTGGGACAACCCGGGAACCGGGTTCAACTTCAACCGTTCCTCGAGCACGCTGACCGGGAATCTCGCCGTGGCCAACGGCACCAACCAGTCGCTCGGCTCGAACTCCAGCGGCAGCGGCAACTCGTGGGACATCGGCGGCTCCTGGCCGCTGGCGAGCACGAACCCGAGCACGATCACCGGCCCGAGAACAGCGGACGGCTCGATCCCGTCGTCCACGTTCCTGCGTCCGAGCAACGGCGCGGAGGTAGGAGCCCGCTTCTAGCGCATGCCTGGAACGACGCCTTACAGACGTCCAACGTCTGTAAGGCGTCGTTCCAGGCATTTGACCCTCACGTGGCGTCATGGCGCATAGTCGGTGGCGTGGAGCACCTGACCGTGGGGCGTGTGGCCGAGTTGGCCGGTGTGAGCGTCCGCACGCTGCATCACTATGACGAGATCGGCCTCGTGCAGGCGTCCGCGCGGACGGCGGCCGGGTACCGGGCCTACTCGGCGGGCGACGTGGAGCGACTGCGTGAGGTGCTCGCCTACCGGCGGCTGGGCTTCGGACTGCGCGAGATCGCGGATCTGGTCGACGACCCGGCCACCGACGCGGTCGCGCACCTGCGCCGGCTGCGCGGCCTGCTACTGGACCAGCGTGACCGCGCCGCGGCCATGGTGTCCGCCATAGACGGGGAACTGGAGGCACGGGCAATGGGGATCGGGACGACGCCGGAGGCACAACTGGAGGTGTTCGGCGCGCAGTTGTACGACACCATCGGGTCCGCCTACCCGGCGACGCGGCGCACCGACCCGCGGATCGCCGCGATGGTCTGGGATGCGCTCGGGGACGCACGGACGGTACTGAACGTCGGGGCCGGCACCGGCTCCTACGAGCCCTCCGACCGCGACGTGACGGCCGTGGAACCGTCGGCCGTCATGCGGGCGCTGCGTCCCGCGGGCGCGGCGCGGTGCGTGGCCGCCGTCGCGGAGAGCCTCCCGTTCGAGGACCAGTCCTTCGACGCCGCCATGGCCTTCAGCACCGTTCATCACTGGCAGGACCCGATCGCCGGGCTGCGTGAGATGCGGCGCGTGGCCCGGCGCGTGGTGGTGTTCACGCACGACGCCAGCGCTACCGGCTGGCTCCAGCGGTTCTGGCTCACCCGCGACTACCTGCCCGAGGTCGCCGGCCTGGTGGTGGGCCGCCCGGCGGTGGACCAACTGGCCCAGGCGATCGGGGCCCGCATTTCGCCGGTGCTCATTCCGTGGGACTGCGCCGACGGCTTCTTCGAGGCCTACTGGCGCCGGCCCGAGGCGTACCTGGACGAACATGTGCGCCGCGCGATCTCGATCTGGACCAGAGTCGGGCCGGAAGCCGAGCAGCGGGCGGTGAACGGACTCCGTGATGACCTGTCGTCGGGCCGGTGGACCGAGCGGAACCGCGAACTCCTCACCCTCGACGCGGCCGAGTTCGGCCTCCGCCTGCTCGTAGCCTGACCGGTCCGGCCCGCGACATGGGTGTCACGTCGCGGGCCGGATCGTCGGGTCAGAAGCAGGTGCAGCTGCCCGGGTCGCTGCCGTAGCCACCCGAGTCCGTGTCGGTCGATCCGCTGTAGCCGGCGTTGCCCTCCGGGCCGTCGCCGACGTCGGTGCTGGTCGGGTCGGTGTCGTTCTGGTTCGGGGTCGAGTCGGCGGAACCGCTCAGTCCGTCGCCGTCGGCGTCATCGCTGGAGTAGCCGCCGGTGTCGGATGTGGACGAGTCCGAGTAGCCGCCCGTGTCCGATGCCGTGTCCGACCCCGTGTCGGAACTTGCTGCCGGACCCGTGTCCGAGCCGGCGGCTGAATCCGGGTCCGAGCCCGAGTAGCCAGTCGAGGTCGAGTCGCTGCCGGAGTCGACCGAGTCGGAGCCACCGTCGTTCTCGGTGCCGGCGTTACTACCGCCACCGCTGTCGCTGTCGTAGCCCTCGCCACCCTCCGGGCCGTCGCCGATGTCCGTGCTCGCCGGGTCGGTGTCGTTCTGGTTCGGGGTCGCGTCGTCGGCTCCGGTCAGGCCGTCACCGTCGGCATCGGAGAGATCGCCGGAGAAGCCGCCACTGTCAGGAGTATCGGCACTGTCTGGAGTGTCCGCACTGTCCGGAGTATCGGCACTGCCCGGCCCGGTCGGGGCGTGGTCGGTGTTCCCGCTGTAGTCCTCGCCCGACTCGGGGCCGTCGCCGACGTCCGGGCTGGCCGGGTCGGTGTCGTTCTGGTTCCAGGTGGCGTCCTGGTCGTCCGGGCGGCCGTCGCGGTCGAAGTCGGCGTTCGGGTCGTCGCTCTCCGGCGGGCTGGTGGGCGCCGGGGTGTCCACCCGGTCACTCGGGTAGCCCTGGCCGCCTTCCGGACCGTCGCCGATGTCCGAGCTGGTCGGGTCGGTGTCGTTCTGGTTCGGGGTGGCGTCCTCCTCGTCGGGGAGGCCGTCGCGGTCGCGGTCGGGAAGCGCGTTCCGGCGGGCCTGTTCGGCGGCGGCCGCCTCCTGCTCGGCGATCTCCAGCGCTTCGCGGTACTGGGCCTCCGGCCGGTTCTGCGCCCGCCAGGCTTCGTTCTGAGCGTTGGCCGCACGCTGCTGCTCGGCCCAGCTCTCCTTGGCCCGCTCCACCTCCTCCGGGGTGGGGGTCGGCATGGGCGCCGGGCGGAACTCCTTGTCGAAGCTGAGCGCGCCGCTCAGGTCGAACCAGTCGGTCCAGCTGGACTGCTCCTTCGGCTTCTCCTCCGTCTTCGGTGCCGGGCCCTTGACCTCCGGGGGCTTGGCGTCCTCGAACGGGTCGGCCGGGGTGGTGGTGTCGATGGTGCCGCCGCCGGGCAGTTCGGTGGAGGTGGTGAAGCCGTCGGGCAGCGAGAGGTCGACGGTGCCGTCGGCGTTGCGAGAGACGGTCACCTCGGTCTCGTAGCTGGTTCCGTCCGGGGTGGTGACCGTGCCCTTGGCCTTGTAGCTGCCCGAGACCTCCAGGTCGGGGGAGACGTTGAGGCTCAGCGTCGAGGAGAACTCGCCCTGCTCGCCCAGGTCGACCTTGACGTTGCCGCTGGCGTTGAACCCGTCCGGTCGCGGTGCGATCCCGGTGAACTGCGGCCCGGTCGGCGTGCCGACGCGGACGCCGCCGCTGGTGATCCAGCTCCCGGTCTGTGGGTCGTAGGCAAGCGTGCCGGTGACCGAGACGCCCGGCCGGACCGGGATGCCGCCGGAGATGCCGATCCCGCTCGATGGTGGGGTGGCCTCGACCATCGGGATGCCACGCGCCCGCATCTCGGTGACGACTTCCTGTGCCCGCAAGGAGTCCTTTCCGTACACCCGGCCGAGTTCGTCGCCGAGTTCCCGGTCGGTCATCGTCTCCACGTTGGTGGGCGGCGCCGGCCGGGACTCCTCGGTCGACCGCGTGACCCCGTCCGCCTGATCCGCCCGCGGCTCCGCGGCCGCGACACCCGAGCCCAGCCCCATGCCCACGGACGTGATGGCGGCGCCGAGTAATATTCTGCCGGTTACCCCAAGCGGGTGACCTGATTTCCTCGCCATGGAATTGCCTTTCCATTCCCCGAACTCGCGACGTGACAACGAAGACACGCTATCGCGATCACGAGACTTCTTCGCGTCGAGCGCGGGCCACTCGCAGCAATGGGTTAGCCCGAATGTCTCGCGCCGATCGGCTGGAATTGCCGATTAAGAGGGCACGCAACTAGGGCTGGCGGCGCCCGCCGCGCCGAGGCGGCCCCTGGATCACGACGGGCATCCACCGACCCTGTTCGCGTGCCCTCTAACGACCGCGGAAGGTTTCGTGGGCGACGAGCACGCCACCGACGAAGGCCACCGGCATGACGATGATGGCGGCGAAGGGGATCGCGCACAACAGCGCCGCGGGCACGCCGAGCCCCAGCGCGAGGGCACGCCGCTCGCGCAGCAGTACCCGCCGTTGCTTGAGACCGATTCCCTGCCGGTAGAACGACACGGCCACGAATTCCAGCGCGAGGAACCACGCGGTCACCAACACCAGGAGTACCGGCACCACCGTTTGCCCGAGCACCGGGATGAAGCCGGCGAAGAGCAGCGGGATCGTGAACAACAGCGACCGCAGCACCAGCAGCAGCCCGTCGCGGAGCCCCATCCCCAGCAGTCGCCACCATGACAACTCCACTGGCAACTCGGCCCCGGGCGCATGGCCGAGGTCGTCGTCGACCTTCTCCGCGATGTACTCGTAGAAGGGCGCGCCCACGGCGATCGTCAGCGCCGAGAAGCTGACCAGGCCGATCACCATCGCGCCACCGAACAGCACGACACCGGCTGCGACCCGGACCGCCGACCGCCAGCCGTCCGACCAGCTGTCCGCGAACGGCGTGACCAGCGCCGCCAGGTCATCGATCCAGTAGACCAGCGCGATCATCCCGCCGAGGAGCAACAGCACGGTCAGAACGGCGGGCAACGCGCCGATCAGCAGCAGCCGTGGTGATCGCAGCAGAATGCCCAGGCCTCGCCCGAACAGTCGAACGCCCATGAAGAAGTCCCGCACGCACTACTTCTATCAGCGGGCGAGGTCGATGGCCTCGTCCAGGTCGGCCTGTCGCCCGGTGCGTTCGTGCCGCAGCCGCAGCGCGGCCGCGAGTTGGCGGCCGTCGACCCGCTGCTCGAGCACCTCCTGCCGGAACAACGAGATCGCCCGGTCCAGGTGGTCGAGCAGCCCTGTCCGTTCGTATGCGCGCATATGAGCGATGGCACCGTCATGCGGCGACTCGAGCCCGAAGAACTCCCGGATCTCCGGTGCCACCAACCGCGGGTCGACCTGGTGCAGCCTGATGTAGAGGGCCCGCGCCAGCCGCAGGTCCACCTCGCGGTCCTCGGGTGGCAGCGCCGCGTACCGGCACAGGTGCAGCGCCGCGACGCGCACGATGCTGCCGGCGTCCGGTTCGCCCAGCGCCGTGAGCTCGGTGACCAGGTCGAGCACCTGGTCATCGACCACACCCGACGAGTCCCCGGCAGCATGCCGGGCGATGCGGGCGTCAAGCTCCGCGAGCAGCCGCTCCTTCATGACACGTCATGGTATTCAGCCAGGACGATTGGCGTCCGGTATCTCGATGCTGATCGGCCGTGCTTCGGACAGGAAGAGCAGGGTCGCCTTGCGGAGGAACTCGTCGAGGAGCCAGTACGCCTCCGGTGCCAGCGGGAACGGCAGCAGGCCTTCGCGGACGGCGATGAAGGGACCCCACGACACCCGCAGCAGCGGATCCCAGACCGGCTCCCTCGGGATCCGCAGCCAGCCGGCGATCTGGTCACCGAGCATGAAGCGCGTGAACGCCCCGAGAACCGGCTTGCCGAGGATGCCACCGTCTACTTCGGAGCCGAGGTTGAGCAGGATGTCGGCCAGCTCGATGCCCTCGGTGGTCGGTGCCAGCACCGGGTCGAGGACCTGCTTGGCCTGGGAGTTGGCCTCGGCCCACGACGCGGGGATGTACTCGTCGGCGATTCCGAGCATGTGCGCGCTCAGCTGCCACGAGTGCAGGAAGGCGTCGGACTCGGCGGCGGGGATCGGCACCCGCCACGCGGTCAGCTTCTGCATGACGGTGGTGGGCAGACTGTGCCAGGTGACCATCATGTCGGCCTGGCTGATCGGGATCCGCTCGTCGGCCGCCGCGTCCCAGTGCGGCGACCGCGGAAGCAGATGGCGCACGGCGGCATGCACCAGCCGGGTCTTGACACACGTCACGACCATTTCGCCGTCGGGTGCGTAGGCGTTGCGGGTCATGATGTCGTACCCGAGTTTGGCGGTCTTGGAGATGCGGTCCTTCATGTCCGCGCCGCCCTGGGAGTAGTAGACGGCGCGTGCCTCCTTGGGAATGACCGTGCTCATCATGCCGCTGGCCAGCCCGTACAGCAGGCCGAGGTAGAGCCCACGCTTCTCCGTGAACTCGAACGAGGTGGCGAGCTTGCCGTGGTCGGCCCACGACGGCAGCCGGCGGGCGCGCTCCATGAAGTCCCGCAGGTCCGCCGGCAGCCCGGCCGGCAACGGCTGCCCGTTCTTCGTCCAGGTCCGCAACAGCTCGTTGACCCTGGGCACGTCACCCCGGTCGAGCAGCGACGCGACCAGCGGGTCGGCCTCCGGATCCCACACCCACCGCGGGTCGGTGCCCGCCCCCGTGCCGGCCACCGAGCCGGCGGCCGACCACGTCCAGGGCGTGGCGACGCTCAGCGCCCCGAGCGCCCCCAGCGTTCCACCGGCCTTCAACACGTTGCGCCTGCTGAGTTTGTCCATGCTGTCGCTCCTCCTCCTTGAGGCCGAGAGCGTTGATGCGATGACACAGATACAATGAAACGCACACTGCGTCCGTGTATCATCAATGACAACACAGGTTGCCAGCCGTCACAAGACCTGTCGCGGGGGCGGACAATCAGGAGGTGACCGTGGAACCAGCGGAGTCGTTGTTGGAGCGCGCGTACAACGACGCCGTCGAGCGGGTCGGCGACCTGGACGAGCTCAGCGCGCGAGTGCTCGACGCGGCGTACGAGCAGTTCTGCCGGATGGGCATCCGGCGGTCCACCATGGAGGATGTCGCTCGCCGGGCCGGGGTTTCCCGGATCACCGTCTACCGTCGGTTCGCGACGAAGGACGCGCTCGTCGAACACGTGGTGCGGCGGGAGTTCCGCCGCTACTTCGACCAGTTCCTCACCGACATCGAGCGGGCCGAGACCGTCGCCGACCGGGTGGTGCTGGGGTTCGTGAGCTCGTTGCGTGCCATCCGGAACAACCCGCTGATCGGCGGTCTGCTGGCCGCGGAACCGGACCTTCTCGTGCCCTCCATGGTCAACGACGGCGGGCGAACCCTCGCCACCGTGCGGCAGTTCGTCGCGGGCCAGCTCCGCCGCGAGCAACGCGCGGGCACCGTGTCGGGCGAGGTGGACACCGACCTCGTGGCCGAGCTGATGGTCCGGGTCTCGGCGTCCTTCCTGGCGATTCCCAGCCACGTGGTCGATCTCGACGACGACGAGCAGTTGGCCGCCGTGGCCCGGCGGTTCCTCGTGCCCATGGTGGCACCCGACGGCTCCCCGGGCGGTTCACAATAGGACAGCCCGGCGCCGGTACAGGCCAGCGCCGGGCTGAGGTAGATGCCGGTTTTCCTAGCTGAAGGTCACATCACTGCACCACATGTAGGCCTGGTCGAGGTGCGAGGCCTGCCAGACGGTGAAGATGATGTGGCGTCCCGTGTATCCAGAGGTCTGGACGTTGAACGTGATGTCCTTGGCCGGCGGGTACCTGCCGGTCTGCGTGATCAGGTCCAGGTTTCCCCAACCGAGGCGCTGGGTGGCTGGGTTGAACCCGTTCTTGCTGACGTAGACCCGGATGAAGTCGGCACCGTGGCTGGCTTGGTCGTACAGGTGCATCGTGAAGTTGTTGCTGACGTTGGTGGTCCGCCACTGTCCCGGGGTGTTCAGGGAGTTGTTGCGCGCGAGACCGTTACTGCACAGCTGGCCGTCGGGGGTTTTTGCCTGATAGGCCCCGCCGAGACCGTCCCGCAGCGCGCTCATCCAGTTCCACATGGTGTCGGGGTTGGCCTGGAAGGCCTGGTGACACATGGGATCCTGCTGCGGCATGACCGGGTCCATATGGTGGCTGCCCCAGTCTTCCCAGCATTGATAGGCGCGAGACGCGGGATCGACGATGGTGCCGTGGGCCGAGGCCGTCGGCGTCCAGATGACCATGCAGGTCATCACGCCGATGACCAGGGCCAGGATACGGCGCGGTGTGGTGCGCATGCGCATGGCGAGGCCTCCATTTCCACTGATGATCGATATGGGAGCGCTCCCAGAGAGAGTGATCACCAGCGTATACGGCACCGTCCGTAACTTCAACGAAACCTGGGGTGATTGTCGTGGACTATTCCGTCCTACGGTGGTACTGAAACTTTCGGCACTGAACAAACCACTGTGTTCCGATCAGCTGCCGAAGATCGAGTTCTTCTGCTCCTCGATGCTCTTCGTCAGCCCGTCGATGTCGGTGGGGTTGCCGAGGAAGCGCTGGATCGACGGGATCATCACGGTGGCCGCGAAGTCGGGCCGGGTGTCGCGGTCGAGGAACTGGGAGATGGACGCCGCGTTGCCGACCAGCTCCGCGCTCTTGACCTGCAGCTCGGTATAGGCGCTGGTGTCGGCGTCGTTGTGGGCGGCGACGTTGTTCGGATCCGCCTCCAGGTAGGTGTTCTCCGCCTCGGCGCCACCCAGGAACGTCAGCAGGTCCCGCGCGCCCTCCTCGTTGCGCGGGTTCGCCGCCATCATGAACCCGTCGATCGGCGCCTCCACCGCGTCGGCGCCGATCGCCGAGTCGATTTCGGGGAACGGGAAGAAGTCGAGGTCCTCCCGCTCGTCGTCGGGGAACTGGTTGCCGACGAACAGGCCGATCGTGTACATGGCGGCCTCCTTCGTCTGCAGTGAGCGCGCCGCCTCCTGCCAGGTTCGGCCGAGCGCGTCGGACTGGTGAAAGGGCAACAGCCCGCGCCAGGTGTCGAACACCGTCTTGACCTCATCGGACGTCCAGGACTGCTCCCCGGCCATCAGCTCGATGTGGAAGTCGTAGCCGTTGATCCGCATGTTCAGGTAGTCGAACGTGCCCATGGCCGGCCAGCCGTCCGAGTCGCCGAACGCGATCGGGGTGATGCCGTCGGCCTGCATCCGCGTGGCCAGCGCGGTGAGCTCGTCCAGTGTGGCCGGCGGGGTGTAGCCGCGCTCCTGCCACAGGCTCTTCCGGTAGAAGATCGCCCATGGGTAGTAGTAGAACGGCACGAAGTACTGCTTGCCGTCCGCGCCCGTGGACTGCTGCTTCATGGCGTCGGAGAAGCCGCCACCGATGTCGTTCCACACGTCGCTGATGTCGCCGACCAGGCCCTGCTCGGCGAAGAACTGCATCCGGTAGCCGGCGAACCAGGAGAACACGTCGTCCGGGCCACCCTGCAGGTAGCTGTTGATGTTCTCCTGGAACGCGTTGTGCTCGACCGTGTTGATGGCCACCTCGCCCGGATGGGCCTCGCCCACGGCGGCCAGGCCCTTCTTCGGCAGCTCGTCGGAGTAGTTCGAGCCGAGGGTCACCCTGCCTCCGCCGCCTCCGCCGCCGGAGTCACTGCCGCACCCCGCGAGGCCGGCGAGCGTCCCAGCGCCCAGCATTCCCTTCAGCAAGGTCCGGCGCCGGACGGCCATGGCCGACACTCCGCCGGCTCCGAACGGACGAGGACTCATCATTTTTCTCGCGCCTCTTTCTCTTGACTCGTCAGCGGTCGCACGTGCGGGTGTGCGGGGTCCACCGGCAGGCGATGGCCGCGAAGCCGCCCTCGTCGGGAACCGGGATGTGCAGCGTGTCCCGAGTGACCACGTGCCGGTCCCGCACCAGGCCGGCCGGGCCGTCCCGGACCACCTCCACCAGCCAGCGGCCGGACAGGAACTCCAGCGGCACGGCCAGCGTGCGGGTGGTACCACTCACGCCGCCGCCCAGGAACCAGCGGTCGCCGCTGCGGCGGGCCAGCACCACGCTCTCGCCGGGATCGCCGGCCAGCAGCCGGGTGTCGTCCCACACGGCCGGCACCTGCTCGAGGAACCGCACGGCCTCGGGCCGCGCGTCGTAGGACTCCGGGGTGCCGGCCAGGTTCTGCAGGCCGGACTCGAACGTGACCGCCAGCCCCAGCTCGTGGCCGTCGGAGGTGGGCCGGCCGGCCCGGTGGAACGCCATGGGGGTGTAGTCCATGGAGCCGACCAGGTTGCGGGTGAACGGCAAGGTGGTGATGTGGCTGGTGGTGACCTCCCGCTTCTCGGCGCCGTGCACGCCTTCCATGGTCATCACGTGCGGCCAGGTGCGGTGGATGCCCTTCGGGATGTTCGAGCCGTGGAAGTTGACGAGCAGCTCGTTCGCCGCGGTCGCCGGCAGAATCTCGTCGTACCAGGCGAGCCGCTCCTGCGCCTCGGAGTCCATGAAGTCGATCTTGACGCCCTTCACGCCCCACCGGTGCAGCGTCGGCAGCCACTGGTCGCGCTCCTCCTGGGTGTCGAGGTCGCGGAAGTGGATCCACACGAGGATGTCCACTCCGCGAGCGTCCCCATAGGACACCAGGTCGGGAATCCAGCTGTTCGTCTGCCAGTTCGGATCCGTGACGTCCCACTGCTCGGGGTCGAAGTACCAGCCGGCGTCCACGGCGACGTAGGGCCAGTCGCGCGCGGCCGCGTAGTCGACGTACCCCTGCTGGATCTCCAGGCTCTGCCCGGCGGGCCGTCCGCCGGCGAGCCACGTCCACAGCACCTGACCGGGCCGGATCCACGAGGGGTCGGCGACCTTCGACGGAGGCGCCAGATCGTCGACGAAGGTCGACTCGGTGACCGTCGCCAGGTCGCCGACGATCATCGCCCGCCACGGGGTGGCCAGTGGGCCGGCCATCCGCACGGCCGCGTCCCACAGGCCGATCCGGTACGTGCCCGAGCCTTCCTCGTGGATCAGCCGCGAGCCGGTGTACCGACCGTCCAGATCGGACTCGGCGAGTGTCAGGTAGCTCTCGCCCACCTGGAACAGCGCCGGGGTCATGAACTCCGCGGTCGGCGCGCTCGCCGCGGTGAAGGGCAGGTACGGGTTCTCGTAGTCGCGCCGGTGCCGGGCGAGCCACGCGGGCGCGCCGGCCGGCACGCTGAACGCGGACGCCTCACCGAGCACCGCGCCGACGTCGTGGGGGAGGACGTACCGGTAGGCCACGCCGTCCGCGCCGACCCGCACCACCAGGTCGAGCCGGGCACCGCCGGCGCCGGCGAACCGGAACCGGGACTCGGTCATGGCCACGACGCGGTCGCGCCGCTTGCCCACGGTGGTGGTGTAGCGCTCACGGATCCGCCGATCGTCGCGGCCGAGATAGCGCAGCCCGGTGGTCAGGTCCGCCTGCTCGGTGCGGATGCCGACCGGGCTCGGCTCCAGCACCGTGTCACGGCCGCGGGTCACCGACAGCGACACGGCACCGGCCGCGTCGAGGCGCACGGCGGCCACCGGTCCGCGATGCGCGCCCACCACCGTCCACTCACGACTCTCGGCGCTCACCCCCGGTGCGGTCAGCACTCCCGCCACGAGGGCGGCGATCACCAACAGAGCTGTTCTCATTCGGTGCTCCCACACGTCAGCCGGGCGTCCACCCATTCGGAGTGGTCGTAGTTGTTGTTGTCCGGCCCGACTCCCGTCACCAGGGTCAGCTCCGTGCGTCCCGTGGTGTCCACGTCGACCGGCACGGCCGCTTGCCCGCCGGTGACCGTCCCGGTCTCGGCGAGCACCTCGCCGTCACCGAGGACGGTGAACGTGACCGAGCCCCGGTCGCCGGTCTCGTCGTCGATGCCGGCGGCGGCGGTGAACCGGGTGCACCCCTCACCGAGGTAGTAGGTGACCTCCGACGCCGCGTGTGGCGCGATGCCCTTGGCGTAGGTGACACCCGCGATGGTCAGCGGGTTCCCGTCGACGCTCTCGTCGACGCCCAGCTCGCCCCAGCCGACCTGCGCGCTCACCGGTGCCAGGTCGGAGATCCACGGCGTGCCGGCCGGCGCGGTCGCGATCCGCACGGCCCCGTATCCGGTCAGCCGCCTGATCGTGCTGCCGGTCCGGTAGTTCACGTCGGCGGTCAGCGCGTGCGTGCCGACGGAAGCGGTCGCCGGCGCGGTGACCGTGAAGTCCACTGTGGAGGTACGGCCGGGTTGTACGACGGGTACCGTGGCGCCGCCGTCCGGCTGTACCCGCCAGCCTTCCGGCGCGTCGAGCAGGATCCGGGCGCCCCAGATCGGCGCGAGCCCGTCGTTGTGCACCCGCACGCTCGCGGTGAACGACTCGCCCGGCTCCACGTAGCCGGTGGTGTCCGTGACGATCTCGGCGGACACGGCGGGCTCACCGTGGCGGCCCGGCTTCACCACGAACAGCCGTGCGCCGTGCGCCGGCACGGAAGCGCGCACGGTCCCACTGGTGACGACGGTCGTGTCCCGCCACAGATCGCGCATCGTGTACCCGCGGGACCGGGGCAGGTCGAGTTCTTCGGCCGTGGTGGCCACCTGGGCGCCGGCCCCGCCCCGGTTGAACAGCACCACCGCCGCACCGCCGTCCGAGGTGGGTTTGGCCCACACCTCCAGGTCCCCGTCATCGGTGATCTTGTGGCCCTGGATGCCGGCCCAGTCCTGGTTCACGGCGATGACGTCGGGGTCGGTCAGCATGGCGCGCGTGGTGGCGGTCATCGAGCGCAGGTCGTTGCCGGCGATCAGCGGCGCGTTGAGCAGGCTCCACAGGCTCATGTGCGCGCGGTACTCCTCGGTGGTCATGCCGCCGTTGCCCACCTCGAGCATGTCCGGGTCGTTCCACGCGTTCGGACCGGAGTAGGCCTCCAGCCCGACCTGCTGGTCCAAGATGGACAGCACGCTGCCCCAGTTGTCGGAGATGTCCCCGGTGGTGCGCCAGTAGTGGCCGCCGACCTCGGCCGCCCACTCCCACGGCTGGTTCTGTCCCCATTCGCAGATCGAGTACACGATCGGCCGGCCGGTGGCCGCCAGCGCCTTGGCCATCGCCGTGTACCGCCCGATGGCCGGCCGGCCCTCGTTGTTGCAGTTGTCGTACTTGAGCAGGTCCACGCCCCAGTCGGCGAAGGTCTGCGCGTCCACCTCCTCGTGATCGAGACTGCCCGGCATGGTCCGCGCGCAGGTCAACGTGCCCGCGCTGGTGTAGATGCCGAGCTTCAGGCCCCGCTCATGTACGTAGTCGGCCAACGCCTTGATACCGCTGGGAAACCGCTCGTGATGCGCGACGTAGCGGCCGGTCTCGGGGTCGCGCTCCGGCTCGGCCCAGCAGTCGTCGATGTTCACGTACTCGTAGCCGGCGGCGGCCATCCCGGACGACACCATCGCGTCGGCCGTCTCGCGGATGAGGTTCTCGTCGATGTCGCAGCCGAACCGGTTCCAGCTGTTCCACCCCATGGGCGGGGTCGGCGCGAGCGGCGGCTTCTCCGCCAGGTTGTCCGCTGTGGCGACGGGCAGGCTGCCGATCACCAACGCCAGAACGGCAACCAGGATCGTACGTCTCATGTGGACACTCCTTTGTGTCAGCTGGGCACGATGCGGTAGCTCTGGCCATCCCGGGCGGCGAAGGTCAGCGTGTCGCCGTCGACCGTGTGCGGCACGACCTTGCCGTGCCGGTAGACGCGGACCTCGGTCAAGTCGGTACGGATCGTGAGGTCGCCGTCGGCGCCCGCCGTCAGCCGGATCTCGGTGGGCACCGAGTCCCGCCAGGTGATGCCGACCGTCACGTCCCCGCGGGCACGCAGGCCGTCCACGCTGCCCGCCGACCACGCGCCCGGCAGTGCCGGCAGCACGTCGATCGTGCCGAACTGGCTCTGCAGCAGCATTTCGGTGATGCCCGAGGTGGCGCCGAAGTTCCCGTCGATCTGGAACGGCGGATGGGTGTCCCACAGGTTCGGCAGCGTGCTCGTGGTGAGCTGGTCGCCCAGCAGCTTGTGCGCCCGGTCGCCGTCCAGCAGCCGAGCCCAGAAGTTGATCTTCCAGGCCTTGCTCCAGCCGGTACCGACATCCGTCCGCGCGTTCAGCGAGACCTCGGCAGCGTCGGCCAGCTCCGGCGTGGTGCGCGGGGAGACCTGCCGGCCAGGATGCAGCGCGTACATGTGGGACACGTGCCGGTGTGTCTCGGTAGGACTGTCCAGATCGGCCTTCCACTCCTGCAGCTGCCCCCAGGAACCGACCCGCAGCCCCGGGTCGAGCCGATCGAGGACGTCCGCGGCCGTGGCGGCGAACGCCGTGTCCCCGACGATCCCGGCCGCGTCGGTCACGTCGGTGAACAGGTTCCAGAGGATCTGCTGGGACATCGACGTGCCCGCCGTGGCCGGGCCGAGCTCCGGCGAGCGGCTCGGCGTGACCACCAGCGTCCCGTCCCGCGGGTCCACTCGCAGGAACTCCAGCCAGAACTGCGCGGTCTCCTTGAGCACCGGGTAGGCCCGCTCGGTGAGGAACCGCCGGTCGAGGGTGAACCGGTAGTGGTCGTAGAGCTGGCCGGCGAGCCACGCGCCGGACTCCGGGAAGAAGAACGCCGTGTGGTCCCACGCGCCGGTCCAGCCGTAGATGTTGGACGCGTGGTGCGCGACCCAGCCCTGCGACACCCCGTAGTGCTCCCGCGCGGTCACCCGCCCCGGCTCGCGCAGCGAGTCCACATAGGAGTGCAGCGGCTCCGCCGTCTCGGCCAGGTTGGTGAGGTCGGCCGGCCAGTAGTTCATCTGCAGGTTGATGTTGAGGTGGTAGTCGGACTGCCAGGGCGGCGCCGCCAGGTTGTTCCACACGCCCTGCAGGTTGGCCGGCAGCGAGCCGGGACGGGACGACGAGATCAGCAGGTAACGCCCGTAGCCGAAGAACAGCTCCTCGAGCGCGCGGTCGGCGCGCGGGTCGGCGCCGTAGCCGGCGAGCAGGTCGTCGGTCGGGACGTTCGGCATCCGGCCGCCGAGGTCGAGCCCCACGCGCCCGAACAGCCGGGTGTAGTCGCGCTCGTGCGCGCCCAGCAGTGCCCGGAACCCCTTGCGCTCGGCGGACCGCACGAGCGTGCTGACCTGTTGGTGCGGGTCGGCGCCGCGGAAGGCCGGGTAGTCCGGGGCGTAGTCGGTGCCGGCGGCCAACACCAGCGTGACCGAGTGCGCCCCGGTGACCGAGACGGTGCCGTCCGGCCGGTCGGTGCGCCGGCCGCCCTGGTTGTTGACCTGCACCTGGGCCTCGTACCGCAGGCCGTTGCCGTCCAGCGCGCCCGTAACCGTGATCCGGCCGTGGTCGGCGGTCGCCGTGGCCGTGCGGTTGTCCGGCACGGCGATGCGCGCGCCGAGGTCGATCCGGCCCGGCCGGTCGGCCGACAGCCGGGCCACGATCACCCCGTCGGCGGCGCTGGCGAAGTACTCGCGGGTGTAGCGGACGCCGTCCAGTCGGTAGGACACGCGGGCCACACCGCGGGCGATGTCCAGCTCGCGGCGGTAGTCGGTGACCGTGCCGGCCGGCGCCGACCACTGAGACAGACGCAGGTCGCCGAAGCTCTGGTAGGCGCCGAACAGGCGGTGCCGCGGTGTCTCCCGCGGCAGCCCGAGCGCGGCCAGCACGTCCTCCGGCGACACCTGGCCCTCGTCGGCGATGCGCTGCCGGATCCCCGCGAGCGCCCCGGGACGGGGAGCGGTCCAGTTCCCGTAGTTGTAGCCGTCGACCCCCGGTCCACCGGTCCACAGGGTCTTCTCGTTGAACTGCAACCGTTCGGCCTCGACCCCGCCGAACACGGTCGCGCCCATGGCGCCGTTGCCGATCGGCAGGGACCGGCTCTCCCAGCCCTCGTCGCTGTCCGGGGCGGGTTCGTCGTACCAGAGCACCAGGTCCCGCCCCGGCGCGTTACTCGCGGGGGTCGCGCTCGCGGGCGGCACCAGGAGACTGGCGGTGACCGCCAGAACGCCCACCAGAACCGGACTTCGTCGTCTCATCGGGCCACTCCAAGCGAAAGGCGGTCGAGGTCGGGAGCGGATTCCTGGTCGTCGTGGATGAGGATGGTGTTGCCGTCGCCGGCGGCGAGCGTCACCGGCACCGAGGTGGTCTCCGGGGTGTTGTTGCCGATCCCGCTGACCGCCACCTCGACCGGTGGGCCGCCGTTCACGGTCACGAAGAACGAGCGGTCGCCGTTGACCGTGTAGTCGAGGTACAGCGTGTACTCGCCGGCCGCCGGCACCGAGACGTTGTCGAACACCACGTGCGCGTCCTGGCTGCCGCCGAGGTTGCGCACCTTCTTCCCGCCCGAGCACGGCGAGCAGTTCGTGACGCCGGCGCTGCCGAGCTGGTTGTGGGAGTCCTCGGCCTCCCGCATGAAGACCCGGTCGGCCGGCCGCGGCCGCACGCCGACCTCCTCGGTGACCTCCTTGGCGCGGCCGAGCACGTCGAACGACGCGATGACCGGAATGTCCACAGCGGACACGTCCTGGCCCGGCGGCGAGGTGACCGTCCAGGTGCCGGACAGGGTCTGGCCCAGCCGCAGCGCGCTGGCGGTCACCGGGTCACCGGAGACCGTCCAGCCGGCCGGCACCTCGGGCGCCAGCCGGACCCGGTCCAGCGCGTCGGGCACGTCCAGCCTCAGCGTGGCGGAGACCTCGATCGACTGCTGCCCAGGGCCGACCCACTGCAGCCCCGCCGGTTCCACGGTCATGGTGGTGGTCGGGACGTAGGACTCGGGCGGCAGCGGCCCGACGGTGATCCGGTCGAGGCCGGGGCCACGACGTTCGGTGCTGTACACGGTGATCGTGTTGGCGCCGGCGCGCAGCGGGACGGCGATCGCCGAACTCTCTGGCACGCCGGGGTTGCCGGCCGGGACCGCCACCGCGACCGCCTCGCCGCCGTTGACCCGCACGGCGAGCGAACTGTCGCCGGCCGTCGTGTGGTCGAGCTGGAGCCGGTAGTCACCGGTCGCGTCGACCCGGACGTCGCGGTAGGTCACCGAGTTGCGCGGGCCGCCGCCCAGACCGGTGACCTGGAACGCGCCGGAACAGGCGCGGCACCGGTCCGGCCGCGCCCCGCCGTCCCTGTCGCTGGACTCCGCCTCCAGTGGCGCGGCCGTGCCTTGCGACATCGGATAGCCGTGCGCCACCTTGATCTCGTCGATCCTGAGCTGGTGCTGGAACAGCGGCGCCTGCGGCCCGCCCCAGGTGTTGAGCACCTCCAGCTTGAGGTAGCGGGCCCGCTGTTCGCCGAGGTCGATGAACCGGACGCCGCGAGCGCTCTCCAGCGCGCCGGTGCGGACGGGCTCACCCCAACGCTTCCCGTCGTCACTCACGTAGACCCGATAGTCCTTGATCCGGGCGGAGTCCTCCGGCCGGCCGAACGTCTCCCGCGCGTAGGTCGGCGACCACTCCCGCTGGTTGATGGCGAGGACGTTGGCCGGCCGCCGTTCGCCGAGGTCCAGCGTCACCGACACCGGTAGCTGGCCCTTGTTGTCCCAGTAGGTGGTGAAGTCACCGTCCACGAGCGACGGTGCGGACGCCGTGACGTCCTCGTGGTAGAAGCGTTGTCCGGCCGTGTCGACCCGGAACACCGTGTCGTAGTCGTCCCAGTTCTGGATGTCCATGATGGACAGGTGGCCGCCCGACTGGTGGAAGCGCAGCCGTTCGCCGGTGCGCACGTCGGTCACCCGGGTCACCTGGTAGCCGTTGTCGCGCAGGCGAACGTGGTCGGTACGCGGACGGGTCACCACGTGCACGTACTGGGTGCGCGCGCCGGGCTCGACCGTGACCACGCCGTGCGCGCCGTCGTTCCAGAACCCCGGCCGCATGCCTCCGTGCAGATAGCCGCCGCCCTCGGTGCCGAACAGCGAGGACCGGATCGGCGGCACCCACTCGGCCATGAAGTTGTTGAACGCCTCCTGCTGCGGCGGGAACTTCCCGTTCACCATGGGGGTCTCGGCCATCAGCGACTTCATGGACGAGCCGGCGTTGGTGATGTAGCGGCCGGTGGACAGCCGGACGTCGACCGGATGGTCCCGGCCGTCGTACCACCAGGCGCCCGTGGTCGGCAGCTTGTAGTCGGCCTCCACCAGGCGCGGCATCGGCGTGAACGCGGCCTGCGGGTAGTCGTAGGACGGCGTCATGCCCGTCTTCTGCTCGTTGGACACCGTGTCCATGATCGGCGTGTCCTCGTTGTTGTTGCTCAGCAACCAGGACGGGCGCAGCTCGCGGATCTGCTCGTAGAGGTTGTTGCGTTCCCAGTAGGCGTTGTCGTTGTCGATCCAGAAGCCGGCGAGGTCCGGATAGTTCGCCATCACCTCGAAGAACAGGTCGTAGCTGTACATCCCGAAGCCGTCGCGGGTGGTGAGGTCGACCTCCTCGCCCTTGTGGGCCGAGTAGGCGGCCGAGTCGAGGGTCGCGGTGCCCAGCTCGTTGTGCCACTGCGGGTCGTCGGTCATGTAGAGGATGACCCGGACGCCCTTGGCCTGGCCAGCACGCACCAGCTCACCGAGGAGGTCGCGCTCGGTGGCGCAGCTGCCGGGAATCTTCGACGGCCACGGGCGCGCGTAGCCGAGCCGGCTGTGGAACGTCGCCAGCACGATGTAGGACGCGCCGAGCTTGCGCGCCTCGTCCACCCAGTAGTCGGGCGTCCAGCCGCCCTCGGTGACGTCGCGCTCCCATTCCGCGCAGTCCAGGTGCGCGGGGGCGGTGAACATGCCCCAGTGCAGGAACAGTCCGGCGGTGGACGCGCGGAGCCAGTCCTGGCGTGGGTGCTCGACCTCCGCGCTCGCCGCCGGTGCGCCGAGCAGGCCGGCCAGCAGGGCGAGAACGGCAATGAGGATGCGGCGGTAGCGCTGAGGTCCCATGTCGGTCGCTCTCCGTTGGGCTGACAGACCGGATATGTCAACAAGGCTGCATAACTGAAGACATCCGATGATTACAATCGCACCGGCCCGGGTCAAGACCCAACGGGGGTTAGAGGCTCCGGCAATAGGGCTGGCGGCGCCCGCCGCGCCGAGGCGGCCCCTGCGGCACCGCGCCGGCATCGAAGTACGTCCAGTACGCCGACGCCCGCGCGGCACCGCCAGGAACCACCTCGATCACGACGGGCATCCACCGCTCTATTGCCGGAGCCTCTTAACTGTTCGGCACGTGCAGCAGCGTCGTCATGACCTCGTCGAGCGCCAGCCGCGCCGCCCCGAGGGCCACCGACTCGGCGCCGAGGGTGGAGATGATCACCTCGATGGGGAACAGGGTCAGCCGGTCCAGCTCCCGCCGGAACGGCTCGGCGACGGCCGCGCCGCCCCGGGACATGCCGCCGCCGAGCACCACGGCCTGCGGGTCCACGGCCAGCGCGAGCAGCGCCGCGCCGCGGGCCAGGACGGTGGCGAAGTCGGTCAGCACGGCCACGCTCTCGGCGTCGCCGGCGGCGGCCGAGGCCACCACCAGCTCACCCTCCCGGCCGGCCGGGCCCAGCGCGGCGCCACGGGCATGCAGCCGGGCCACCGCCGCTTCCCACCCGAGCATGGGCAGCGCGCCGATCTCGCCGGCCGCGCCGTGCCGGCCCTCGTGCACCCGCCCGCCGAACAGCACGCCGGCGCCGGCTCGGTGCCCGGCGAACATGTAGACCAGGTCGGCGTGCGCGGTGGCCGCGCCCTTCCAGTGCTCGGCGAGCGCGGCGAGCTTGACGTCGTTGGCCACGATGACCGGGCGGCCGGTCCCCGCCGACAGTGTTGCCGACAGGGTGGCGGCCACGTCGACGTCGGTGAACCCGGGCAGCGAGTAGGTCGCGAGCCCGGCCCCGGCCGGGCCGGTGGACACGTCGCGCGCGCCGTGCTCGGCACGTAGCGCCCCGGTCACCCCGCACGCGACGGCCGTGATGTCCGCCGGGCGCAGACCCGCGTCGGCCCAGCACGCCAACGCCGTGTCGGCCGCGTCGCGCAGCCGGCTGGGCGCGTCCTGGTCGGGGTCCAGCTCGCGGCGCCGCATGGCCAGCGGCTCGCCCCGCAGGTCGGTGACCACGGCCAGGGTCTTGTGCGCGCCGATGTCCATCCCGCTCACGTACCCCGAGCCGGCCCGGAACCGGAAGTGCCGGGCCGGCCGGCCGGGGCTGCGGGCCGCGGCCGGCGCCGTGACCTCCTCGATCCGGCGGTCGTCGAGCAGCTCGGCCAGCAGGCTCTCGGCGGTCGGCCGGGACACGCCGACCGCCGCCCGCAGATCACGCAGCGTCAGGGAGGGTGCGTCGAGGAACGCGCTCAGCGCGGCCGCGAGGTTCAGCCGGCGCAGCAGCGACGGGTCACCCAGCCGACCACCGTCCTCGTTCGCCTGACTCATCGGATGAATCCACCCTACGTCTACCGCGCACTTCAGGTGGACCCTGTGTACCAGGACGGCCCGATGGCCACCATCGGGCACGGGTCAGCCGTCGTTGGTGCGGTCGAACGCGCCGGGCTGGTGGAGATCGGCGATGAGCTCGTCCACCAGGTCCCGGGTGACGTGGGGCATGGTGTAAACGTGGCAGAAGTCGGTACGGACGCCCCCATGGTTGAGCGGGAAACAGGAAAGGGAGTATTTGGCGACGATCTCCCGGCGCGGCTGGTGGAACCAGACGCTGAGGGAGTGCTCGGTGTGGCCGACGTGGATCCCGTTCTCCGCGCTCAGTTCACGGAGTTGGGCCGCGGCGTAGTCGGCGAGGGCGACCGTGCGAATGGCGGTGTCGACACGCGCCTCCTCGGAGAACTGGGCCAGGTAGTTCCACATGACGACACTGGCCAGACCGCTGCGTGAGCCCGCGAACGTGGTGTCCGGGGACGATAGGTAGGCGGGGTCGCTGGGTGGCCGCAACTGGTGGCCGGACTTGGTGAGGAACACGCCGGTGGGGAACGGCGCGCCGGGGTATTTGTGGCCACTGGTCACGATCGAGGAGACCTGCGGTACGCGGAAGTCGAACACGGGTGGGGCGGTCGGGATGCGCCCGGCCCGGTGCGCCTGCTCCAGATAGGGGAGATAGGCCCCGCCGAGGGCGGCGTCGACGTGCACCCAATAGCCCTGGCGGATGTCGTAGGTGTCGGCGTCGTCGGGATCGTAACGAACCTTTCTGCGGTCCAACCCGTACCGGGCGAAGATCGGTTGAAGTCGCTCGCAGGCCGTCGCGACGTCGTCGCACGCCCCCTTGATCGTGGTGCCGGCATTGAGACAGATCAGAATGGGATGTCCCCTGGCGGCGAAGAACTCGACCAGCGCGCACAGTGCGTCCACGTCGATCGCGCCCGGCCCGTCGTCACCGCCGCCGGAGGGCACCCCGGCCGGCCATCCGTCAATCGACCGCCCGGTCACCGGCAGCGGGCACTGTCCCGGGTACCGATCCGCGCCCATGTCGAAGAACGTCGGTATGTCGAGCACCCGCATGCCTTTGATGTGCGAATAGTGGGTGTCCTCGGAGAAGAAGGCGACCGGTGTGTAGGCATCGGGATCGTCCGCCGGATGGACGGCCTTGACATAGGTGGTCCTTGTACTCGATTCCTCGTCGCTGACCAGGGCGTTGCCGTCGAGGTAGTCGCGGGCGTTCCACAGTGCGTAGAGGTTTCCCTCGGTGCTGCCCATGGACAGGGTGTATCCCCAGTAGTCGTCCGGTTCCGGGTCGGTGTGGTCCGCGGGAATCCGGGCGTGCCACAGCCGTGCGTAGTAGTCGAGCACGGCACGTTCGAGCAAGCGGGTGTTGGCACCGTAGTTGCTGTCGACGAAGGGATCGCCGGCGTTGTTCAGGTGCATGGCCAGGAACGGGGCCAGGATGTCCGTGCCCGTCACCGCCTGGTTGACCTGGTAGCCGAGGCATTTGCGGGCCTTCTGACCGAGATCGTCGGCCAGCCTGCCCAACACCGTGTGCCGGTCCTGGTCGCTGAACGCGGTGCCGTGGAGTTCGAAGTCCTTGTCGCTGATGGGAAGCAGGGTGCCCGTCATGTGGCGCTCCTCGGATAGGGGAGATCAGCTCGCTGAGGTCACGGGATGCATTGCCAGGGCCGCGGTTGCGACCAGGTCCTCATACCGGAGCCGGTGGGCCGGCTCGTCGAACGGGAACAGCGAACGAGCCTCGAGGCCGTCGATGATCAGCAGTTCACCGGGGGCCAGCAGCCGCCAGTCCGGGTCGTCGTCCAGCGGTTGACTGGAGACCACGTTGGCCGGGATCCGCTCGGTCATGGCGTCGATCTGGAGGTGCTGTGACCCCGAGTCCAGACTGCGGTGTTGACCGAAGCCGCCACCGTCCGGTGAGAGCACCCACAGTTCCCTGGTGTCGGGGTACCGCAACGCCCACATTCGGCGTGGCTCGGCCAGTAGGAGGTTGAGTGAAAAGATCGGAATCTCCGTGCCCATTCTGCGCACGGCTGACACCAATCCCTCGGTGGTGTCCCCGAGCCGCTTGATCTCGGCCGTGATGAAGGCGAAGACGAGTTCCGAGTCGGTCTTTCCTTCGATGGGGGCCCGGTCGACGTCGGTCAGCCACGAGTCGATGATCTCGAGACCTTGGACCAGGCCGTTGTGCGCGAACAGCCGGTCATTGATGTCGAACGGATGACAGTTGTGCACGTCGATCACGCCGGTGGTGGCGTACCGGATATGGCTCATGAACGTGTGCGAGATGATCTGCCGGGCCTCGTGCGCGAAATCGTCGTTCTGGAACGCCGCCATCGGCGCCCGATCCCGTACCGGTTCGTCCCCCATGGAGAACCAGCCCAGTCCGCACCCGTCCGGTTGCTCCCGGGACAACTCACTGAAGTTCACCAACGAATCAAGAAGCCAGAATGAAGCCTGAACCCTCGGCCCTCCGGTGGTCATTCCGAACAGTCGACACATGGCACTCCCTCAAAACGAGGCGCTCCTGAAATGTCCCGACCCGTGTTCCAGCCAAACGCGGAGCAAATCGCCTCACCAGGGTCCGAAGACCCTGATGAGATATGGCATAGGAATGTCCGGTCACCACGTTTCGATGAGGGGATCCTGGTGCTCGTGCCGGCGCCATTCCTGGGAAAGGCGGGCGAGGCGGGCCGGGAAGGCCATGCCGTGCACGGCCGCGATCTTGTCGCCGCGGACGTCGAAAACCACCACGCCCAGGACCCGGTCGTCGTTCGCGGCGATCATGGCGGGGGAGCCGTTGACCATGCCGAAGTGCATCTCCAGGGGACCGCCGGCCAGTCGCCGCTTCGCCGGTGTCGGTTTGAAGCCGGCTCGCAGCATGGCGGCGATCCGCTCGGGGCTGGCGGACCACTGGAACTTCTCGGCCACCCCGGCGCCGTCGGAGATCGCGGTCGCGTCGTCGGTGAGCAACGCCAGCAGGCGTTCGGTGCGGCCCGAGGCGGCGGCGTCGACGAACGCCTCGACGATTCGGCGCGCGGCGGCGCCGTTGACCTCACTGACGTCGCGCTCGGCCGCGAGACGACGCCGGGCCCGGTGGGCATGCTGCTGGCTCGCGGCCTCGCTGATGTCGAGGATCTCGGCGATCTCGGCGTGGCTGTGGGAGAAGGCCTCGCGCAGGACGTAGACGGCCCGCTCGACCGGCGAGAGGCGCTCCATCAGCATCAGCACCGCCAAGGTGACCGACTCGCGCTGCTCGACCGTGTCGGCCGGGCCCAGCATCGGGTCGCCGTCGAGGAGCGGTTCGGGCAGCCAGGCGCCGACCGCGCGTTCGTGCCGTGTCTTCGCCGAACGGAGCCGGTCGAGGGACAGGTTGGTCACCACCTTGGTCAGCCACGCCTCGGGCACCTCGATGTGCTCTCGCTTGGCCGCCTGCCAACGCAGGAACGCGTCCTGCACCGCGTCCTCGGCGTCGGCGGCCGAGCCGAGCAGGCGGTACGCGAGCGAGGCCAACCGGTGCCGGTTGGCCTCGAAACGCATGACCGTGGCGCTGTCCATGGGCGCCACCCTAGGCGGCGACCGTCTCAGCGGCTCGGGCTCGCGTGCTCGCCAGATGGCGCTTGCGTGTCGGCAGTCCGTAGGTCGGGTGGCCCTGGTTCCAGGCGGCACCCCTGAGCACGAACGCCTTGAGGCGCGCGGCCGTCCAGCCGCGCACCGCCCAGGACTTCGACCGCGCCTGGCCGTCGACCACCTGGAAGATCGCGTCCCGCTGGCCGAGGCTGATGCAGTTGCCGGGGTAGGCGAGCGGGGTCGTCGGGATCTTGCGACCGGTCAGGTCCCCGATGATCGCGGCCGTCGCCTGCATCCGGGTGAATCCCGCGGAAGCGCAGGACATCGGCAGCGGCCGGCCGTTCTCGCCGACGGCGTAGACGCTGTCACCGGCGGCGTAGACCTCCGGGTGCGAGATCGACCGCATCATGCGGTCGACCGTGATCCGGCCGTCGTCCTCGACACCGAGACCGCTGGCGGCGGCGATGGGATGGACGGCGAAGCCGGCCGCCCACACGGTCGCGTCGGAGGAAAGCGTGGTGCCGTCGGCGACGACTCGCGTGGCCTCGACGCCTTCGACCGTGGTGTGCTCGTGGATCGCGATGCCGAACCGGTCGAAGGCGCGCCGAAGGTGACGGCCGGCCTTCGGGCCCAGCCACCCGCCCAGCTCACCGGTGGTGGCGATGGCGACCCGCAGTCCCGGCCGGAACTCGGCGATCTCGGTGGCCGTCTCGATGGCCGTCAGGTTGCCGCCGACGACCAGCACCGTCCCATCCTCGTCCAGCTCATCGAGGCGCTCGCGCAGCCGCAGCGCGCCGGACCGGCCGGCGACGTGGAACGTGTGCTCGTCCACGCCGGGAATGCCGTAGTCGGCGGTGGTGCTGCCGAGCGCGTAGAGGAGAGTGTCGTACTCGAGCCGTTCGGTGCCCTCGCCGTCGGTCACGGTGACCGTCCGGTGTTCGGCGTCGACGGCCATGACGCGCGCCAGTCGCAGCCGGATACCGGTGCCGGCGAACATCTTCGCCAACTGGTAGCGGCGCAGGTCCCGGCCGGCCGCGAGCTGGTGCAGACGCATTCGCTCGACGAAGTCAGGCTCGGCGTTGACGACGGTGATCTCGAAGTCGGCGGGGTGGAGATGACGAGCGAGGTATCCGGCGGCGGACGCCCCGGCGTATCCGGCCCCGAGGACCACGATGCGGTGCTGCATGGTGTGCTCCTGTCTGGTTCAACTTGCGCTCTGAACGAGACAGCTCCCGGATTCCTGACAGGGTTCGACAGTGGCGTGGATCACTCACTGGGTGGTGGCGCGGATGAACGCGTCGGCGAAGATCCGTACGACCTCGTCGACCGGGGGAAGTGCGTTTCCCAGCGCGTCCTGCAGTGCGGGGCGCAACAGCATGTGCCCGGCCATCGGGCCGAACATCAACTGGATGAGGAGCGGCAGGGGGAGTGGCCGCAGCCGGCCGGCCTGGATGTGCGTGGTCAGCAGTGTGCCGAGGCTGGCGAGCATCCTGGGCAGGTTGGCTTTCAGCATTCGGGCGGCCGTGCCGTCGGGGCGGGTGAACAGGTCGCCGAAGATGGCCGGGAGCACCCGCGGCTCCCGGGCGATCGCCTCGGCCAGCGCGGCGTAGACGGCGTGGACCGTGTCCTCGAGCCGTTCGGGGGGATCGGCGGCCAGTGCCTCCAGGTCGGGTATGGGGACATACCGGTCGAACATGGTGGCGAGCAGCCCGTCGCGGTTGCCGAAGACGGCGTGCAGGCTGGTGGGTGAGCAGCTCGCGGCCGCGGCGACGGCCTCCAGCGTGACCGCGCCGAGCCCGTCGCGGGCGATCAGCGTGGCCGCGGCCTCGATGGCCCGCTCCCGGACCGGCGGGCGCCCGCCGGGGTCGGTCCCCGTCCGCCGGACCGCTTCGTTCAGCCGGGCCCGTGATCCGCCGAGCCTTCTGATCAGGGTGCTGCGCGAGATGCCGGCCGTGGCCGCGATCGCGCTCAGCGGCACGTCGGCCACGTCTTTGCCGTGCTGCTCGGCGGCCGCCAGCGCGGCGCTCACCAGGTCCTCGTCCACGGCGTCTGATGGTACTTGTTCCTATGTGAACCTCACCTGTGTATCTTCTTCATCGAAGGCTCATCAATCGATGAATAAAGGTCTCGGGTGGCGCGAGCGCAGTAGGCCAATGCGCCGAAGGCGTCGTTGGGTGTGCTCAACGCACCGAAAGCGTCGTTCGGTGCACCAGACCCGCCGCCGGTGCGAGTGCGAGGACGGCGTCACACAGAACTTCCGATTCTGACCACTAAGGAGCACGTTCGTGCGTAAGTCGAAGGCCGCGGTTGTCAGCGCGGGATTCTTCGTGGTCGCCCCCGGCACGGTGGCCGGCTTGATCCCCTGGCTGATCAGCCGATGGGAGTTCCAGCAGCCGCTGCCCGGGTGGGTCGTGGCGCAGGTGGTCGGTGCGGTTCTCGTGGTCGCCGGACTCGTGCCGCCGGTCTCGGCGTTCGCCGCGTTCGTGAGGGCGGGCGGAACGCCGATCCCGGTCGCACCCACCCAGCGCCTGGTGGTGTCGGGGTTCAACCGCTACGTACGCAACCCCATGTATGCCGGACTCGTGCTGTCGATCATCGGGCAGGCGTTGCTGTTCGGGGACTTCTGGCTCCTGGCCTACGCCGTGGCGGCCTGGGCCGTGCCGGCCGCGTTCGTGCGCTGGTACGAGGAACCCACCCTGGCACGCACGTTCGGCGCCGAGTACGAGGAGTACCGCCGGGCGGTGCCCGCCTGGCTGCCCCGGCCGCGGCCGTTCACCGGGACTCGAGAAGCTCCTTGAGGTTTTGGTGGCTGATCGGCGCACCCTTCCCCGCTGCCCGGCGAACCAGGGGCACCAGCGGTACCCCGAGTCCGTGGCCCTCGAAGTCGAGCGTGAAGGTGACTCGTGACCGGGCGCCGTCGTCGATCGGTTCGACCGTGACCGTCGCGTGTGGACGGAGGGGTCCGTCGATGCCCTGGGCGGCCCACTTGTGGGGCGGATCGTTGCGGACGATCCGTTGGGTCATCTCGCGCTCGGCGCCACGGACCCGCCGGGTGTCGTGAACTCCGCGTCGCCGAGCATGCGCGTACGCACCACGTCGCGCTGCCACTCGGCGAAGCGAAGCGGGTCGGTGGCGAAGGCGAAGACCTCATCCGGTGGGCGTGCGATTTCGATCGTGGACACCAGCGGTGCCATCGCTCCTCCTTGTTACCTCTGCTTGACGTCATTCGTCAGAGTGACGACGAGGAGCGAGCGGGAAAGGTAACAGTGGACGATTTCGAGGCACACCGGGACCATCTGCGCGCCGTCGCCTACCGCATGCTCGGTTCGACGGGTGAAGCCGACGACGCGGTCCAGGAGGCCTGGCTGCGGGCGGCCCGCGCGGATACCAGCGAAATCCGGAACACCCGCGCATGGCTCAACACCGTCCTGGCCCGCGCGTCTGCCTGGACATGCTGCGCTCACGCACGGCGCGACGCGAGGTCCACGCCGACCCGCCGGCGGACGGCCCGGACCCGGAGCAGGAGGCGGTGCTGGCCGACTCGGTGGGGCTCGCCCTGCTGGTCGTGCTCGACACGCTGACACCCGCCGAACGGCTGGCCTTCGTCCCGCACGACACGTTCGCCGTGCCGTTCCACGACATCGCGCGGATCCTCGGCCGCTCCGTCCCGGCCACCAAGATGCTCGCCAGCCGGGCCCGCCGCCGGGTACGCACCGCCCAGACCCCCGACACGGATCCACTCCGGCAGCGGAAAGTCGTCGACGCCTTCCTCGCCGCCTCGCGCAACGGCGACTTCGCCGCCCTGCTCGCGCTGCTCGACCCCGACGTCACGGTCCGCGCGGACGCCGCGGCCGCACCCTCCGGAACTCCCACCCACCTACGCGGCGCCCGAGCCGTCGCACGGCAGGCGCTGGCGTTCTCGCGCCGGGCCGAACACGCCCACACCGGGCTCGTCGACGGCTGGCCGGCGATCCTCGTGACGCCTCAGGGAAAGCTCGTCACGGTCATGGCCTTCACCCTCAGCCGCGGCAAGATCGCCACCATCGACATCATGGCCGACCCGCGACGCCTGGCCCGGCTGGTGCGGTGACCACTGACGATCACCGGGTTGGTGAGGGACACGCCGGGTGGGGTGCGTGACTCGGGCGGCGTTCCCGGACCGTTTAGTCTCCTCGCATGGACGAAAAGACGGCCGATGTCACAGTGCTGCGGCGTGAGGTGAATCTGCTGCGGCACCGCGTGCTCCACCTGGAAGTCGCACTGTTCCGCGCGGTGGTGGCCGTCGGCGCGGCCGCGCTCGTGCTCGGCTACTTCCTGCCGTTCCTGTCCGCGACCGAGGAGGCAGGCAGCTCGGACGAGGACGAGACGATCGCGCTGATCCCCGCGATCACCAGTCTCGCGGACGCCGGCGACGGGCCGTTCAGCGGTGAGGCGGCCATGGCAGCGGTCGTCGTCGGTGGGTTCGTGCTGGTCATCCTGGTCGGGTTGATCGCGCTGGTGCAGCTGTTCCGGGACCGGGTCAGCCCCCGCACGGTGCGGATGGCGCGTGTCTTCGGGATCATCCTGCTCGTCGTGTGCGGGCTGGCGTGGCTGCTGGTGTTCGCCCTCGCCGGTCACTCCGAGGGCGAGTCGAGCGCGTTCTCCCCGGCCACCCTGTCGATCACGATCGGCGGCGCCGTGACCATCCTGGCCACGGCGCTCCACCCCGACGACTGGCGCGTCTAGCGCGGTGACCACACTAGACGGCCCGGAGTCGTAGCAGTCGCCGCATGGCGACGATGCCGCCCAGCGGACCGATGGCCAGCACGGCGAACGCCCACTGCCAACCCACGACGGACACCATGACCGGGACGAGCCAGATCGCGCCGCCGGTGATCAGGAACCCCAGCGCCATCTGCAGGGTCAGCGCGGTGCCGACGAAGCTCTGGTCGGCCAGTTCCGTGACGAGGGTCGAGAACTGCACCGAGTCACCGACCACGCTGTAGCCCCACACCATCGCGACCACCACCAGCAGCCACAGCGGCGCCGTCATGAACAGGCCGATCGTGGCGGCGCAGGTCGCCGAGACCGCCATCATGGCGATGGCCGTGCGCTCGCGGCCGAACCGGTCGCCGAAGATGCCACCGGTGTAGTTGGCGAGGCCGCCGGCGACGAACACGGCGAACGTCACGTACGCCGCGAACACGGGGTCCGTGCGGCCGTGCGCGTCCAGCGCCGCGGAGAAGAACGCGAGGAACCACGCCCACATCGCGTACAGCTCCCACATGTGGCACAGATAGCCGACCGTCGCGAGGCGAGTGCCGCGATCGCACAGGATCAGCCGGATCTGGCGTGGGTCGAACACCGCCGCCGGGAACGGGAACGGGCCTTCGCGGACCGCGGCCAGCGTGACCGCGCCGCCGACCACCGTCAGCACGGACGTGGTCACGATGACGACGCGCCAGTTCAGCCCGCCGAGCCCGTTGACCAGGTGGGGTAGGCCGGAGCTGACGGCAATCGCGCCGACCAGCAGTCCGATGGCCGCGCCCCGGCCGCGCCGGTACCAGGTGGAGACGAGCTTGAGCGCGGGCGGGTAGACACCCGCGATGAAGAGCCCGGTCGCGAACCGGGCCAGGATGACGACTGTCGCGGTGTCGGTGACGAGCAGCAGCAGGTTCGCCGCCGCCGCGCCGATCGAGCAGAGGAAGATGAACCGGGTCGGCGGCAGCAGGTCGGAGACCACGAAGACCGCCGAGAGCAGCGCGCCGGTGACGAACCCCCACTGCACGGCGATCGTGAGCCACCGGTCGACGCCGGGGGAGAGGCCCAGTTGCGGGATCACGGCGGTCGCGGAGAACCAGGTGGACTTGAGCAGCAGCATGGCGCCCGTGAGGATCACCAGGCTCCGGCGGGCGGTCACAGCTTCGCCCGCCGGGCGCGAAAAGCGGCGACGCTGCTCCGGTTGAGACACCCCTGCGAGCAGTACCGCCGCCGGGGCCCGCGCGAGACGTCGGCGTAGACCCGTTCGCAGCGCTCGGCGCCGCACACACCGAGCCGGCTCGCGCCGTGCTCGCACAGTAGAAAGGCCAGCCCGACCGCGGTGTTGGCCCGCACCCGGTCGACGAGACCGGCGCCGGGCGCCGCGTAGTGCAGGTGCGGACCGAGGCCGTGGTCGGAGATGTGCGGCCGCGTGACCACCTGCCCCAGGAGGTCGTTCACCAGCTCGACGGCCGACTGCTGGTCCGCCGTGAACACCGGCCGCAGCCGGCGCGCCCAGTCCCGGAGCCGATCCACGTCCTGCTGGTCGAGCTCGCCGACCAGGAAGTTGTGCCTGGCAAGGATCTCCGCGAGAAGCGGGGGCGGGTCGGCCACCGCGTTCACCAGCGCGACCGCGGTCCCCACGCCGTCGTTGCGGTAGCCGGTCACCTCGCTCTTGCCCACGGGGCCATAGTAACGTCATTGGCACGCTATTTGAATTACTGGGAGGATAGATGACAGTCCGGTCGGTGAATCTGCCCTCGGGCGAGACGATGGCGGCGCTCGGGCAGGGCACCTGGCATTTCGCGGAGCGGCCCGCGCGGCGCGACAGTGAGATCGCGTCGCTGCGGCTGGGCCTGGACCTCGGGATGACCGTGATCGACACGGCGGAGATGTACGCCGATGGCGCGGCCGAGGTTCTGGTGGGCGAGGCCATCGCGGGGCGCCGGGACGAGGTGTTCCTCGTGGGCAAGGTGCTGCCCAACCATGCGACCCGGGCCGGCACCGTGCGCGCGTGCCAGGCCAGCCTGGCGAGGCTCGGCACCGACGTGATCGACCTCTACCTGTTGCACTGGCGTGGTGGGATCCCGCTGGCCGAGACGATCGCCGGGTTCACCGACCTGATCGAGGCGGGGGCGATCCGCCACTGGGGTGTCAGCAACTTCGACACCGACGACATGATCGAGCTGGTCAGGACCCCCGGCGGTGAAGCCGTCGCCACCAACCAGATCCTCTACAACCTGACCCGCCGCGGACCCGAGCACGATCTCCTGCCGTGGTGTGCCGGGCACGGTATCCCGGTCATGGCGTATTCACCGGTCGAGCAGGGCCGGTTGCTGGGTCACCCGGCGATTGCCGCGGTTGCCGGCCGTCATGAGGCCAGCGCCGCGCAGGTCGCGTTGGCCTGGGTGTTGCGCGTGGACGGGGTGAACGCGATCCCGTGCACCGGAAACCCTGAGCACGTGCGGGAGAACGCCGCCGGGGGCATCACGCTGAGCGCCGAGGATCTCGCGCTCATCGACGCGGCCTTCCCCGCCCCGACCTGCAAGGTCCCGCTCGAGGTCCTGTGAATCACCGCAGACCGGCTCGCACGGCGGCCGCGTGTCCGCCCACGATGGGTAGCTCGATCAGGCTCCGCCGGGGCGAGATCGTGATGGTGGCGCGGTTCTGGTCGGCCTGGCTGCCGTAGTCGCGGTAGCTGGCGACGATGATCACGCCGATGCGGTGACCGGCCGGAAACACGTAGTCCTCGGGCAGCAACGGGAAGTCGACCTGGTACTGCCTGCCGGGCACCAGGGGAGTCGGGCTGCTGTAGTCGTCGAGGTTCAGGCCGTCGACGATGCCCTTGGTCACCACTTCGCGGTCGGTCACGGCGACGCGCTTGAACACCTCGAGGTAGCACGCGTCCTCGGCGTAGCCACCCCACACGGCCGTGGAACCCCAACAGTTCTCCTGCGTGCCGGTGACGACGCCGTCTCCGGCGCGCTGGACCCGTTCCGCCTGCCCGTAGTCGACGAGGATCGCCCCGAAGTTCGTGTCGACGTCGTTGACCGACGCCTGAAGGTTGATGGTCGGCGTGCCCGAGATGTGCAGTGGCGCCTTGAGCGGCCCGGAGACGTAGGCCAACCGGTTCGGTTGGACCACCTGCTCGTTGCCGATCATGGTGCTCTCCCGCTGGAGCGGGTCGTCCTGGAAGGTCAGCGCGGGCGCGGACGGCCGGTTCGGCTGCACCGACAGCGTTCCCGAGGGCGCCAGCCACAGGTTGGTGGCGCGGGAGCCACGGACCGGCCAGTCGGAGGCGGTCTCCCAGACGTCCGGCGCACGCTCGATGTCGACCATGGGCTCGTCCATGATGCCGTTGTCGACACCGTGGAGCCAGAAGTCGAACCACTTGTGGATCTCGTCGACCCAGGCCCCTCTACGGAAGTCGAACGGGTCGACGTGGCCGGTCTGGGTGAGCCACAGCTTGCGGGGCACG
Source organism: uncultured Actinomycetota bacterium (assembly GCA_963826035.1). Taxonomy (GTDB): domain Bacteria; phylum Actinomycetota; class Actinomycetes; order Mycobacteriales; family Pseudonocardiaceae; genus Actinophytocola. Next base: position 634,934 of record CAWGVZ010000001.1, read on the forward strand.
TCGTGCTCGGCCAGGCCGTACCACCACTTGCTGAAGTGGTCCGGGCGGACGTTCTCGTCGTTCAGTCCATGGAGGACGAAGACACTCGCCTCTATTTCGGACACGTCCCGGTTGTAGTCGCGGACGTGCCAGAACGGGGTGTAGTCCCCGTGCTCGTCACCGTCGTTCGCCGACAGCCGGTCGCGGACCGGCGCGCAGTGGGCCCGGCGCTCGGGGTTGGTGACCGTGTTGGCAAGGGAGGCCAGGTAGTTGTTGCCGCGCTGGATCACCCCGTTGCTGCGGGTGTAGTCGTAGTAGCTGGAGATCGCGCTGATCGGCACGATGGTGGTCAGTCCGTCCACACCGGACACGGCGGTGCCGTTGGCGAGGGTGCCGTCGTAGGACTTGCCGATCAGCCCGGTCCTGCCGTTGTGCCAGTCGGCCACCACCTCGGCACCGGTCGCGTCGCGTGCGGTGGCCCTCCCGTTGAGCCAGTCGATGACGACCTTGGGTGACAGGTTGTCCGACGCCTCGTGAACCGTGGGGCAGCCGGTCGAGTTGTTCGTCCCGATCATGTCCATGAGCAGGACGGCGTAACCGCGGGGGACGAAGTAGTTGTCGTAGAACAGCGGCCACCGGTCCAGCAGGCCGTCGCCGTCGGCATCGACCTTCAGCTCGGACTCGTTGCCGCGGCCGAGGGTGGAGTAGTAGGGGCTCGGGTCCATGATGACCGGGACCTTCAGGCCCTGGTCGCTCGCGGCCGGCCGCATGATGTCGACGGCGATGATGTCCGGCGCACCGTCCACATCGGAGTCGTAGGGGGAGTCGATGAAGACGCGCTCCCTGATGGCGTCGTCGTAGCCGAAGACCGGCTGGGTCACGCCCTGCGCGACCACGATGCCGGGCGCTTCCGCGCTGGCCGTGCCGTTGATGGTCGCCACGAAGGTCAGCGCCGCGACCGCGCACCACACGATCTTCTTCACGTCGTCTCCTGTATCAAGAACCGCTGGATGTGTTCCCCGAGCTCGGTCGTGCCGCCCGGCCAGCCACGCACGAACCGGCCGCCCTTGGTGATCAGCGCGATGAGCGGTGGCTCGTCGACGCGGTAGCGCCGCCAGGCCTCGCCATCGGGGTCGAGACCGATGGGGTAGTCGATGTCGTGGTCCCGCATGAACTCGGTGGCGTCCGCGGCGCTGGAGTCGCGGCCGACACCGACGAACAGCACCGTGTCGCGGTACTCCTCGGACAGTGCCGTGATGTCGGGCTGCTGTTGGGCGCACAACTCGCACCACGACTCGAAGAACATGAGCACCACCGGCCGGGTCTGCCACTGCTCGGCGAGGTCGAGCGTGGTGCCGTCCAACAGCTCCAGCGTGAAAGCCGGCGCCGGTGGTGCGGTGGGTGGCGCCTCGAGGTATGTCACGCCGGATGGGCTGGCGCTGGCCGAACAGCCGGCGAGTGCCAGCACCACTACCAGAACCACGAGCCTCACGAGACCGTCACCTCCCCGTTGGCCTCGATGGGGATGCCCTCCTGGTCGCCGATGACCAGCTCATGGCCGTCCGGCTTCGTGAACCCGTTGACGTGCAACGTCATCGCGCACCTGGTCGGCTGGCGCAGGCCTTCCCGGAAGGCCACGTCCAGCATCTTCTCCGCCGTTCCGTTCGGCAGTTCGCCCCGGAACACCTCGGCGCCGTCGCCGTCCTCGATGACGTAGCCCGCGTCGGCGTGCGCGTACCGGAAGGGACCGGCGCCGTTGCACGGTTCACCGACCTGGCGCAGGTTTCCGTCCAGGACGAGCACCCGCACCGTGGCACCCGCCTCGGCGTCCGCGCATCCGCCGGCCATGAGGGCGGCGGCGAGAACCGGCACCACCCTCATGGCCGGCCGGTGTCGTGGGCGTCGACCGTGCAGGTGCGGGAGCGGGCGGCCGTGGGATCGCTTTCGGAGGCGGCGGTCAGGGTGACGGTGGTGTCCCGGGCGGCGCCGGGGGAGCGGGAGACATACACGGGCACGTCGACCGTGCCTCCAGCACGTGCCGTGGTCAGCGCGTTGTCCAGCTCCGCGGTCCAGCCCTTGCCGCGGGACTTCACCGAGAGCCGGTACACATCATCGCTCCGCGCCGCACCGGTGTTGGTGAGCGGGAACGTGCACCGCGCGGCCACGCCGGGTTCGAGGCCGCCGATCTCGGGCCGGCCCAGCCGGACGCCGCGCTGCTGCGGGCCGGAGCCGTCGAGGGAACGCACGGCCACGGTGTAGGAGAGGGTGTCGGCGTCGTCGCGTTGGACGTCGACGACGTAGAAGTGCAGGCGGTTGGCTTCGTCGACCCACTCGTACTCCGAGCCGGAGTTCAGGCCGGCGTGGAAGGTGGCGTCGTTGAGCTGGCGGTGGTCGGCGATGGAGGCCATCACCGGGGTGCCGTCCGGGCGGTAGAAGTCGACCAGCCCGATGTCCTCGGGGTTGGCGTCGACCACCCAGTTGAAGCAGTGGTACCCGCACGTGCTGCCGTTCGGCCGTTCGTTCGTCTTGTTCTTCGCGATGACGACGCCGCTGTCCGGCGTGAACGAGTCGAAGCCCATCCGGTCGACCACCTCGAGGGTGTAGTGGTCCCAACCGAGGTTGCCGTGGCAGAACGGGTCGGTGTTGGTGTCGCAGTCCGGTGTGCGGTCGGGTCGTCCTTCGCCGTCGAGCCGGACCTTGATGCCGGCGGTCCCGTCGGGCCCTGGATCGACGGCACGGGCGGTCACGGTGGCGACCACGAGGCCGGTGTCGGCGAGGGCTTCGCGACTGACCTCGAGGACGTTGTCGGCCGGCACGATGCCGGCATGGATCTTGTTGCGGAGCATCAGGCCGGCCGGTGACCAGCCACCCATGTTCGGCGGGATGACCCAGCGCATGTGGTGACCGCCGGGACCGTTGAACGAGCCGCGATCCATCATGTCCCACGGCGCCGAGCCCACCCGATGGAACGGGCTGGGCGGGTTCTGGCGGTCGGAGAACGGATTGTTGTTGTTGTCGCCGATGTTGAAGAAGTAGTGGCCCATCTCGTGGGTGATGGTCCCCGAGCTCTCCGCCTGCCGGATGGACGACAAGCCCCATTGCTGGGCGGCGGCGCGCCAGGAGGTCCACTCGACGTAGCGGGTGGGAGCCCAGTTCGGCAGCTCGTTGTTCGGGTCGACCGACGCGGGCGGGCCCCACTCGTCGGGGATGTCCTCCTTGCTGTCGAACATCATCTCGCCGAACTCCTGCCAGATGCTGGTCTCGTCGTAGCCGGCGTAGACCCGCAGGATCACGTCGTAGCCGCAGCGGCTGTCCGGGCACGGGATGCCCTGCTCGGCGAGGTCGGCCTTCCACACGGTGTCGGCGTCGTTGTCGAGGTTTCCGTCGCAGGTGAACTCTTCCGGGCAAGCTGTGGCCTGGTTCCATTCGTTCAGGCCGTACTCGAACAGGTTGCGGGGGAGTTGGTAGGCGCCGAACACGTCCATCTCCCCGACGCCGAGCTGGCCGCGGCTCTGCTCCATCCAGTACTCGTGGATGGTGCGGCCGTGGTTGTACTCGTTCGGGATCAGGTAGTAGTCGTGGTAGAACCGCGGCACGTCCGCCCGCGGGATCGGATCGATCTGGGGGTTCCCGAACAGATCGCTCTGCTTCGGCTGGGTGATCACGAACGGCTGGTCGGGGAAGTCGACGGCCACCAGGGCGATCCGCAGACCGCGCTCACTGGGCTCGGCATCCGGGTCGTTCCACCTGGTGCCCGGGATGTCCGTCCAGTCCGCCCAGGTCATGTCGTACTGGTTCTGCCAGTTCTGGGGATCGATCGGTGCCACCTCGAAGCCCGGTGGGCCTGCCTGAGCCGTGCTCGTCGCCGGTCCGACGACCAGCATGGACACGGCGGCGATAGTGAAAAGGCTGGTCAACCTCATCGCACGCTCCCGATGATCGGTTACATGTAAAATACGACATGGCACTGTTCGCGTCCAATGTCTGTGAGGGTTCCGTCCATGGTTGACCTGCCGCACTTGGCGCTGCCGTCGCTCGCGCGCTGGACGAGTGTTCGGGAAGAGGTGGCCAACGTGTTGCGTGGGGCGATCGTCGCCGGCGAGATGCGGCCCGGCGAGCTGTACTCGGCCTCCGGTCTGGCCGAGCGGTTCGGCGTGTCCGCCACGCCGGTCCGCGAGGCGATGCTCGATCTGGTCAAGCAGGGCCTCGTCGAGGTGGTGCGCAACAGGGGTTTCAAGGTCACCGAGATCTCCGAGGCCGACCTCGACCAGATCACTCAGATCCGGCAGTTGCTCGAGCCGACCGCCGCGGCCGAGGCGGTGCCACACATCGCCGACGGTGAGCTGGATGCGCTGCGCTCGCTCGCGTCGGCCATCGTCGACGCCGCCGCCGAGGGGAACCTGGTCAGCTACATCAACGCCGATCGGGAGTTCCATCTCCGGTTGCTCCGAGCTGCTGGAAACGGTCGGCTGGTGCGGATCGTCGACGATCTCCGTGCGCAGACCCGCCTCTACGGGCTGTCCGCGCTCGTCGCCTCGGGGCGGTTGGTCGACAGCGCCCAGGAGCATGTGGAGATGTGCGACCTGATCGCCGCTGGGGACGGGAAGAAGCTGAAGAAGCTCATGGGAGCCCATCTTGGGCATACCCGGCGGGAGTGGGCCGGTCGTTCGGCCGAGTGACTCCGGAGGACGTAATCGTCCCCCTGGCATCACCCTGACGCCCGATAGTAATATTGCACACCTTACATATCATCTGGCACCAATGATGGTGGAGACCTAGATGAACAAGGACGTCTCGCGGCGCCGAGTCCTGCAACTGGGCGCACTGGCCGCCGCGGCTCCGGTACTACTCCCCGGCCAGGCACATGCGCGGCCCGCCGAACAGGTGAGAGCCGCGACGGACGGCATCCCGAACCCCCGCGCCTGGCGAGTCCAACCGTTCGACCTGGGGCAGGTCACGCTCGGCGACAGCGTGTTCCGGGAGAAGCGGGACCGCCTGCTGTACTTCGCCCGCGAGTACGGGCCGAGCGTGGTCAACGGCGTCCGCGACGACCTACGTGGCCCCGACCGGATGCTGCGCAGCTTCCGCGTCAACGCCGGGCTCGACCACAAGGGCGCCAGCCCGATCGGCAGCTGGGAGAGCCCGGACGGAAACCTGCGCGGCCACTACACCGGCCACTTCCTGACGCTACTGGCACAGTCCTACGCGTCGACCGGCGAGCAGATCTTCAAGGACAAGCTCGACTATATGGTCACGGCGCTCGGCGAATGCCAGGAAGCGCTGGCCGTCGCCGCCAGCCGGCCGACTCCCCGGGTGCCCGGCAGGGCAGGCACCGCCATCCGGCTGACCGGCACCCCGAACGGACACCTCACCGGCGACGCGGACCACCTCGCCGTGCCCGACCGCGTCATCGACGGGCTGACCGACTTCACGGTGGCCACCTGGGCCAACCTGGCGGTCCGGGACGCGGACGCACGAATCTTCGACTTCGGCCGGCCGGGTGACAGCGCCGCCGACTCCACGGTCCGGATGTACCTCACCGCGCACACCTCGACCGGCGGCCCACGGTTCGCGATCAACGCCGGCGACGGCGAGCAACGCGTCGACGCCACCACCCAGCTGGCCGCCGGCACGTGGGCGCACGTCGCCGTCACCAAGGCGGGCAACGTCGGCACCATCTACGTCGACGGGGTGGCCGCCGGTACGGGCACCCTCGACCTCGGCCCGGCGGACCTGGGCGACACCACCAACTGGATCGGCCGGGCCCAGTACCCGCAGACGAACATCAAGTTCCTGAACGGGACGATCGACGAGTTCCAGATCTTCGGCCGCGCCCTCACCGGCGCCGAAGTAGCGGCCGTCGCGCAGAACGCCGAAGCCGCGGGCACCACGGACCTGGTGGCGTGGTACCGGTTCGACGAGGCGCCCGGAAAGACCATTGTGGACTCGTCCGGGCGCGGCAACGACGCCGAGTTCTTCGGCGCCACCGACGGCCGGCGGCACCCCGGCTTCCTGTCCGCGTACACCGAGGCCCAGTTCATCAGGCTGGAGGAGTTCACGAACTACAGCGCCGCCGGCATCTGGGCGCCGTACTACACCCTGCACAAGATCACGCGAGGTCTGCTCGACGCGTACCACCTGGCGGGCAGCGAACGGGCGTTGGAGATCGTCCGCAAGGTGGGCGACTGGGTGCACAGCCGGTTGTCCACAGTGGACCGCGACCGGCTGAACCGGATGTGGTCCCTGCACATCGCCGGCGAGTACGGTGGGATGAACGAGGTCATGGCCCACCTCGCGGCCATCGAGGATGACCCGGCCCGCAAGGCCGACTACCTCGCGACCGCCACCTGCTTCGACAACCGCCGCACAGTGTTCCCGGCGGCCGTGGAGAACCGCGATGTGCTGCGGGGGATCCACGTCAACCAGCACGTTCCGCAGTTCATCGGCTACCTGCGCGTCTTCGAGCAGAACCCCGCCGGCCAGGAGTACTTCACGGCGGCCGAGAACTTCTGGCACATGGTCGTGCCGCACCGCATGTTCAGCCACGGCTCGGCCGGTGGTCAGTACGCGGCGGGAGAGGGTTATCCCCAGAACACGAACGCCGAGCTGTTCCAGCCACGCGACGACATCGCCGGCTCGCTGACCTACCAGATGCGGCCGGAGACCGACTCGGGCGGTGGTGGCGGCGAGACCTGCTCCACCTACAACATCCTCAAGCTCACCAGGAACCTGTTCTTCCATGACCCGGATCCGGCGTACATGGACTACTACGAACGTGGTCTCCTGAACCACATCCTCGGTTCCCGGCGCGACGCGGACAGCGTGTCCGAACCGCTGGTGACCTACTTCCTGCCGGCCCACCCCGGCGCCACCAGGGGGTTCGGCAACCTCGGCACCTGTTGTGGCGGCACGGGTTTGGAGAACCACACCAAATACCAGGACTCGATCTACTTCCGGTCGGCCGACGGCAAGGCGTTGTACGTCAACCTCTACATCGCCTCGACCCTGAGCTGGGAGGGTTTCACGGTCACCCAGGAGACGGACTTCCCGCGGGAGCAGAAGAGCACGCTGATCGTCGACGGACGTGGTCGCCTGGAGGTCAAACTCCGGGTGCCCGGCTGGGTCCGGAAGGGCTTCGCCGTCACGATCAACGGTCGCCCGCAGAACGTGGACGCCGTTCCCGGCACGTATCTCAACCTGAAACGGGACTGGTTGCCGGGGGACCGGATCGAGATCTCGATGCCGTTCAGCCTGCGGATCGAGCGGACGATCGACGATCCGATGGTCCAGAGCCTGTTCTACGGCCCGCTGGTGCTCCCGGCGTTGAACAACTCGCGAACCTGGCGGACCTTCTCGTTCTACAAGCACCTCAAGCTCGACGGCGACCTCGGTGCGGCGGTCCGTCCGCTGGGCGAGGCGAACTTCTTCGGCACGCACGACCACACGTTGCGGCCGCTCTACATCGGCATCAACGAGGCGCACCACATCTACTTCAAGCGGGCAGAGCCGACCGTGGTGTTCGGGTCGGTCGACTCCCGTGTGTCGAACGAGAAGGTGGACGACGAGGGGTTCTCGTTCCTGGACCGCGTCTGGGCGGCCGCCCCGTTCGCGGACCACGGCCGTTTCCTCCGGCACGTCCGCGAGGTGTCGGGGGAGTGGCAGGCGCGTGGCCGGTTCACCCGGCAGGAACGCCAGGCCGTGATCGCCGCCGCGGCGCGGGCGGAGGACAGCCTGCGACCGTGAAGCCACCAGGGGGTCGCACGTTCAGAGGTGACACCCCAACCTGCCGGAGCTGAGACTGAAGACCGTCTCCGACACTCCGCACCGGCAGGAGGGCGCCCCATGGACTTCACCCCGCAGGACGGGAGCCTCGGTGTCGCGGTCTCTGGGTTCTCGCTCGACCGTGCGTCCGAAAAGGACATCGCCGAGCTGAAGGATTGGCTGTACCGCGACAAGATCCTGGTTCTCAAGGACCAACACCTCAGCTCACCCGAGTTCATCGAGCTGGGCCGGGCGCTGGGCACCATCGACGTGTACTACGAGCCCATGTACCACCACCCGGAGCACAAGGAGATCTTCGTCTCGGCCACCAAGCCCGACCAGGGTGAGCAGGTGGGCGTGCCGAAGACCGGGAAGTTCTGGCACGCCGACTACTCGTTCATGCCGAAACCCTTCGGTATCACCATGATCTACCCGCAGGTGGTGCCGAAGAAGAACCGCGGCACCTACTTCATCGACATGGGCCGGGCCTACCGGGAGCTGCCGGACGACCTTCGCGCCATAGCCGACTCGGCGGTGGTCGAGCACAGTCCCCGCCGCTACTTCAAGATCCGGCCGAGCGACGTGTACCGGCCGATCTGCGAGATCCAGGCGGAGATCGAGAAGACCACGCCGCCCGCCGTGCACCCGGCCGTGTTCACGCATCCGGTGACGGGGGAGCGCGTCCTGTACCTGAGTCAGGGGTTCTCCTGCGAGCTGCGCGATTCCGACGGCACCCCGCTGGACGAGGAGCTGCTTACCCGCCTGCTCACGGAGAGCGGGCAGCTGGACACCACGTTCACGCACCCGGCCATCCACACCCAGCGGTTCACCGAGGGTGACCTGATGATCTGGGACAACCGCAGCCTCGTGCACCGCGCGTTGCACACGACCACGCCGGAACCCGCGGTGTCGCACCGGGTGACCGTGCACGACGACCACCCGTTCTACGAGGGCGTGACGTCGTGACGAGGGCGGCGACCTTCCTGGCCGACGACGTCGAGCTGCGCGATCGGGTGCTGCGGCCCTACCGCGAGCACTGCCGGTACCTCAGGTCGATCGAGGTGCGTCCCGGCGAGGACTCCGTGACCGCGACCGGTGAGTTCACGGTCGCCGAGTCCTACTACATCGACAGCACCGGGCACTTCAACGCCGTCGAGTACAACATCTGCTACAACCAGGCCGCCTACTACCTGCTCGCCCAGTCGGTGCGCCACCAGCTGCTGCCGGCGTTCGACGGCTGGACGATCGACGACTTCTGGAAGCGTCAGCTGGCCGACGTGCTCATCGTCGAGTACAGCGTCACGTTCGCGCAGCAGATCAACCCGAGGGCGTTCACCGGCGAGCTGACGTTCGGCCGGTCCTGGTCACAGCCCGCGACGCCGACCACGCCGGCGCTGGTGGCCATCGAGACCAAGTGCAAGTTCTGGGACGCCACGGGCGGCCGCTGCCAGGGCCGGGCGCTGCTCGCCGTCACCAACCCGCCGCCGGGGACCGTCCGGTGACCGCGCCCGCCCCGGAGGTCGCCCGACTGCTGGCGCTGCCGAGGGCGGAGCGCCGCGAGGCGCTGGCCGAGCTGCTGGTCGCCGAGTTCCGTGCGGTGCTGCGGTTTCCCGACGACGAGGAGTTCCCCCGCACCACCGGGTTCTTCGATCTGGGCATGACCTCGCTGCGGCTCACGGAGGTGCGGCAGCGGCTGGTCCGGCTGCTGGGCACCCGCCTGCGCCTCGAGACGATGTTCGAACACGCCACAGTGGACAGTCTGCTCGACCACCTGGTCGACGCCGTGCTCGCGGCCGGCACCCGGGCCGAACCCGAGCCGGTCGACCGGCCGCGGCAGCTGGATGCCCTGCTGGCCCAGCTGTACAGCGACTGATCGAGGAGATCGCATGGCCGAGGACGACCTGCTCGAGCGGTTGCTGCTCGAGAAGTACGAGCCGGTCGCCGTTGTCGGCGTGGGCATGCGCCTGCCGGGTGGCAACGACTCCCGCGCCTCGCTCGCCGAGTTCCTGCGCGCCGGGAGGTCCGGCACCGGCCCGATCCCGCCCGACCGCTGGGACGTCGACGCGCTCGCGTCGGGCACGCCGGTCGAGCCCGGCCGGATCGGCACGTCGGGCGGCGGCTTCCTCGACGCCATCGACCAGTTCGACGCCGCGTTCTTCGGTATCTCACCGAAGGAAGCCGGCTACGTCGACCCGCAGCAGCGGCTGATCCTGGAGACGGCCTGGGAGGCGCTGGAGGATGCCGGGCTCGACGCCACGGCGCTGCGCGGCACCGACGGCGGCGTGTATGTGGGCGTCAGCTCGGCCGACTACTTGGTGGCCACCGACCAGCTGCCGTTCGAGGAGCTGGACGGCTACCTGGGCGCCGGGACCGCGCACAGCGCCGTGTCCGGGCGGCTGTCGTACTTCCTCGGCTGGCGCGGGCCGTGCGTGAGCGTGGACACCGCCTGCTCGTCGTCACTGGTGGCGCTGCACCAGGCGGTGCAGGACCTGCGCCAGCGGCAGTGCGACGTCGCGCTGTGCGGCGCCGTGAGCCTGATTCTGCATCCGCAGGCGCACATCGTGACCTCGCAGGCCAACATGCTGGCGCCCGACGGCCGCTGCAAGACCTTCGATGACAGCGCCGACGGCTACTCGCGCAGCGAGGGCTGCGGGGTGCTCGCGCTGAAGCGAATGTCGGACGCGAAACGGGACGGCGACCGGATTCTCGCGCTGGTCCGCGGCACGGCCGTCCGCCAGGACGGGGAGAGCGGCGGGCTGACCGTGCCCAACGGCACCGCCCAGCAGCGGGTGATGCGCGCGGCACTGCACAACTCGGCGCTCGGCCCGGGCGACATCCAGTACGTGGAGGCACACGGCACGGGCACGGCCGTCGGTGACCCGATCGAGGTCGCGGCCATCGCCGAGGTGTTCGGCGAGTCGCACGACCGGGACGACCCGGTGCTGATCGGGTCGGTGAAGACCAACCTCGGCCACTCGGAGCCGGCCGCCGGGGTCAGCGGCATCATCCGGACTGTGCTGCAGCTGGGGGAGAAGCGGATCTACCCGCACCTCAACCTGGCGACGCCGTCGCGCCGGATCGCCTGGGACGACATCCCGGTCGCCGTGTCCACCACCGGGCGGGACTGGCCGGACGCCGGGACGCGCCGGGCGCTGGTGAACTCGTTCGGGTTCGCCGGCACCATCGCCTCCGCCGTGATCGAGCAGGCACCACCGACGGCCGAACCCCTGCCGTACCGGAACAAGCCCGCCGTGTTCACCCTGTCGGCCAGGAGCCGCAAGGCGTTGCGCGGCCAGGTCGAGCGCTACCGCCGGCACGTGACGGACCACCCGTCCCTGGACGTCGCCGAGCTGTGTCACGCCACGAACGTCAACCGCACGCATCTGCCGGCCCGCCTCGCCGGGGTGGTGACCGATCGGGCGGACCTGCTCGCGTTGCTGGACAAGGAGATCGTCGAACCCCCGCAGCCGCGGCGCGTGGCGTTCCTGTTCACCGGCCAGGGCGCGCAGCACCCGGGGATGGGCGCCGAGCTGTACCGGCGGCACCGGGTCTTCGCCGAGGCGGTCGACGAGTGCGACCGGCTGTTCGCCGAGCACCTCGGGGAGTCGGTCGCCGAGCTCATGTTCGGTGCCGACCCGGAACCGTTGAACCGGACCAGGATCACCCAGCCGGCGCTGTTCGCGCTGGAGTACGCGCTCGCCGAGCTGTGGGCGTCGTGGGGCGTGCGGCCGGACGTCGTGATCGGACACAGCATCGGTGAGGTGGTCGCCGCGACCGTGGCCGGCGTGTTCACGCTGCCCGACGCGGTGGCCGTGGTCGCGACGCGGGCCCGGCTCATGCAGTCGGTGACCGCCCCTGGTGGGATGGCGGCCGTGCGGGCGCCGGCCGAGCGGGTGGTCCCGCTGCTCGCCGGGCATCCGGACCTGGCGCTCGCGGCCGTGAACGCGCCGGACCAGTGTGTGATCTCGGGCGGGCGGGACGCGCTGGCGTCCGTCCTGGCCGAGCTGGACGCCGACAGCAAGCCCCTGCCCGTGTCGCATGCCTTTCACTCGCCGCTCATGGACGAGGTGACGGCCGAGTTCCGCGCGGCGCTCGCCGGGGTCCGGTTCGGCGAGCCGGAAGTCACGCTCGTGTCGAACCTCACGGGGCGGCCGGCCGCCGCGGCTGAGCTGCGCGACCCGGACTACTGGGCGCGGCTGATCCGTGAGCCCGTGGACTTCCTCGGCGGGATGCGGACCATCGCCGACCGGGGCGGGCACGCGATGCTGGAGATCGGTCCCGGCCGCACGCTGGTCACCAGCGGCAGACGGTGCGTGCCGGCCGGCGACCACCTGTGGCTGTCCTCCATGGACGCCGAGGCCGCGCTCGCCCAGCTGTACGCCGCCGGTCTGCCGGTCGACTGGGCCGGCGTGCACGACGGCCGGCCGAAACCGCGGCTCGACCTGCCCGGCTACGCCTTCGACCGCCGCCGCCACTGGCTGCCGGAGCGCCGCAAGGCGGCCCGGGCGCAGGGCCACCCGCTGCTCGGCACCGAGGTGTCCACTTCGGACCAGCTGGCGGCCGGTGAGCGGGAGTTCGCCGGTTCCGTGAGCGCCGGGAAACCCGCCTACCTGGTCGACCACCAGGTCGGCGGGCAGGTGGTGTTCCCGGCCGCCGGGTTCGTGGAGATGCTGCTCGCCGCGCTCGACGCCGTGCACGGCGACAGCAGCGTGCCCATCCGGGACCTGACCATCCACGAGGCGCTGTTTCTCTCCGACGACGAGAGCACGCTGCGGACCCGGGTCCGCGGGGACGAGTTGGAGATCGTCAGCACGGTGGACGGCGTCGAGCGGCGACACGTCACGGCCCACGTGGGGGACGCCGAGGAGCTGGGGTACCTGCGACAGGCGCTGGCCGACCGGGCCGACGATGTCGGGGCGCCCGGCCGGGTCGACGACCTCTACGCGGACTTCGCCGACTCGGAGATGACCTACGGGCCCGAGTTCCGGCTGATCCGCTCGTTCGTGCGGTCGGGCGATGACGTGTCCGTGGCCGAGCTGACCGGCCCGGGCGGGGTGTCGGCCGAGCACCTGCCGCCTCCGGTCCTGGACGCCGCGCTCCAGTCGCTGGCGACCGTCATCCAGCCGGGGCTGCCCGTGCGGTTCCGCGCGTTCCGGCTGGCCAGCCGTCCTCGGGGTGCCGAGCTGCGCAGCGTGATCCGGCTGGTGCCGGCCGGCGATGAGTCCGATGTGGACTACGTGGCCGACGTGTTGATCCTCGACGGCAACCGGACCGTGTGCGTCCTCGCCGGACTCGAGCTGCGGCGCGTCGCCCGGACGCCGGGCGCCCGCCGCCGGATGTACCACGAGCTGCGGTGGGTGGAGCGGCCAGTGCCGGTTGCCGAGTCGGAGTCCGAGCCGCCGCGGGCCGTCCTCGCCCGTGACCTGGCCGGCGCGGCCGAGCGGCCGACCGACGTGTGCTGGTTCTGGCAACCGGGCGGCGCCACGCTGCGCGAGGAGTTGGAGCGCAACCACCGGGAGCTGCTGGAGCTGGTGCGCCAGTTGGAGGAGTACGGGCCGGGCCCGCGGCTGTGGCTGGTCACCCGTCGCGCCCAGCTGCTGCCCGGTGACCCGCCCGGCGACGAGAGCGCGCCGGCCGCGGCCACCGTCTGGGGTTTCGGCACCGTGCTGGCCAACGAGTACCCCGGCCTGCGCGTGACGCTGGTCGACATGCCGCCCGGCGACGACGTCAATCCCGAGTGGTTCACCGGACCTGAGGACGAACCGCAGGTCGCCTACCGGGACGGCCGGCGCTACGTCCGCCGGCTGGAGGCGGTCGACCCGGACGAGCGGTCCGAAGTGGAACCGCCGGCCGTCGACGACCGGCACACCTACCTGATCACCGGCGGGTTCGGCGGACTGGGCCTGGCGGCGGCGCGGACGCTCGTCGACCTCGGCGCCCGGCACCTCGCGCTGGTCGGCCGGCGGGTACCCGAGCAGGTTCCCGAGTTCGGCGACGGCGTGACCGTCCACACCCGCACGGCCGACATCGCGGAGCCGGACGACGTCACCGCGCTGTTCGCGACGCTCGCCGACACGGCCGCACCGGTCGGCGGGGTGGTGCACGCGGCGGGGCTGCTGGCCGACAAACCGGTGAACGCGCTGGCGTGGGAGGACTTCGACCAGGTGTTCCGGGCCAAGGTGTACGGCAGCTGGCTGCTCCACCAGGCGACCGCCGACCTGCCCGACGTCCGGTTCTTCGTCGGCTACGCCTCGAGTTCGACGGTGTTCGGCCAGGCCGGTCAGGCGAACTACGCGGCGGGCAACGCGTTCCTGGACGCGCTGGCCCACTGGCGGGTCGCGCGGGGACTGCCCGGCACGTCGATCGACTGGGGTCCCTGGGACGAGATCGGCATGGCCGCCGGGATGAGCGACCGCCGGCGCGGCAGCTACCTCGGCCAGGGCATGCGGTTCATCCAGCCGCGCGACGGACATCGCGCGCTGGCCACGCTGCTGTCCCGCCCGGCGCCGCAGCTGGTGGTCGGCGAGTGCGACTGGACCACGTTCGCCGCCACCCGCCCGCTGCCGAACGTGCTGTACGAGCTGCTGGCCCGGCCGGCCGAACGCGTGGCCAGCGTCGACGTCGACGAGCTGCGCGCCCTGCCGGCGCCCGAGCGCACATCCCGCCTGGCGGACCTGGTCCGGGACACGATCGCCGGCGTCCTGCACTTCGACGCCACCGACGAGATCGCGCGGGACACGTCGTTCCCCATGCTGGGCCTGGACTCGCTGGCCGCGGTCGAGGTGAAGAACAAGCTGGAGGCGACGCTGCGCACGGCCCTGCCCGCGTCGACGATCTTCGACTACCCGACGACCGATTCGCTGTCGTCCTATTTGGACGGCATGCTGGCGCCCACTGTGAAGACCGGTGTGACGACCGGGGGCTGGGACCTCGACGACGCGGAGGCCGAGCTGGCCGCGCTGAAGGAGGCCAGCTGATGCGTGCCTACATCGAGTCGCTCGAGGAGCTCACCCGCAGCCAGCTCATGCTGCTGCTGGCGCGCCGGCACCGGGCGGATACCGAGGGCCTCGCGGTGACCGGGCTGGGCTGCCGGCTGCCCGGCGGGATCGAGGGACCGGACACGTTCTGGGATCGCGTGCGGACCGGCTGGACCGTGCCGACCGCGGACGTCGGGGTGCCGGTCGACAGCCGGGGGCGGCCGCGGTGGAACGTCGACGCCCCGGACATCAAGCCCTTCGCCGATGCGCTGGGCAATGGTGCCTACCTGTCCGATGTGGACCTGTTCGACGCGGCGGCGTTCGGCATGTCCGACGAGGAGGCGCGCCACGTCGACCCGCAGCAGCGGATGCTGCTCACCCAGGTGCGCCACGCCCTCGCCGACGCGGGGGTCGGCGATCCGCGCGGCCTGCGGGTCGGGGTGTTCGTCTCGGTCACCGCGCCGGAGTACGGGCTGGCCGCCATCCGCAACGGGATCACCGCCACCGCACCGGAGATGGCCACCGGCACCGTGGTCAGCGCGGCGGCCGGCCGGATCGCCACGGCGTTCGGGCTGACCGGGCCGGCGTTGACCGTGGACACCGCCTGCCCGTCCACCCTCACTGCCGTCCACCTGGCGGGGAAGGCGTTGCGCGCGGGCGAGTGCGACCTGGCGGTGGTCGGCGCGAGCCACCTGCTGCTCTCGCCGGTCACCACCGGTGTGTTCGCCGGCGCCGGGTTCCTGTCGGACCGCGGCGAGCACCGCCCGTTCACCGCGCGCGCCGACGGATACGTGCGTGGTGAGGGATGCGTCGCGCTCGTGCTCACCCGCGAGAGCGACGCGGAGGCGCCCCACGCGATCATCCGGGGGAGCGCGGTGCACCAGCACGGCGGTCGCGCCGGCCTGGCGAGCCCGTCGGCCGCCGGCCAGCGACAGGCGGTGGAGGACTGTCTCAGCGCGGCGGGCGTGCGCCCGGCCGAGGTCGGGTTCGTCGAGGCCCACGGCAGCGCGGACCGGGTGGCCGACGCCACCGAACTGGACGCGCTGGCCGGCGCCTACCAGTCGCCGCTGCTCGTGGGTTCCGGCAAGGCCAACGTCGGCTACCTGGAGACCGCGTCCGGCGCCACCGGGCTGCTGCGCGCGATTCTCGCCGTGCGCCACCGGACCGTGCCCCCGCAGCCGGACTTCGGCGACCCCGCGCCGGGCCTCCCCTGGGACCGGTTGACCGTGCCGACCGAGCCGACGCCGTTCCCGGCCGGCCGGGTGCTCGCCGGCGTCAACGCGTTCGGGTTCACGGGGACGAACGCGCACGTCCTGGTGGAGGCGGCCGCGGAACCCCGGCCCGAATGTCCGGTCGCGGCGCCCGCTCCCGGGCGTTCGCATTGGCACGACTCGTACACCTGGGACTGATCATGGCTGCGATTCCCACCTTTCGAGCGGCCGTGCGGGAACACGCGCGACAGCGACCCGACCACCCGGCGCTGGTCTGCGGTCGGCGGGTCGTCACCTATGCCGAACTCGACGACCGGTCCGACCGGCTGGCCGGCACGCTCGTCGCCGTCGGTGCCGCGGCCGGCGCGCGGGTGGCGCACTTCGCCCGGGACTCCGAACGGTTCTACGAGCTGCTGTTGGCCTGCGCCAAGACCGGTGCCGTGCTCGTGCCCATCGACTGGCGGCTCACGCCGGGCGAGGTCGAGCACATCCTCACCGACTCCGGCGCCCACCTGCTGTTCGCGGACGCGGCCGCCACGTTCCCGGGCGCCCACACGGTGGTGCTCGACGACGCCGACCGGTGGTGGGCGGGCGACCGGATCGACCGGTCCGCTGTGGACGATCCGGAGCGGCCCCTCGTGCAGCTTTACACCAGCGGCACCACCGGCCGGCCCAAGGGCGTCGTGCTGGCTGCGCGGTCGTTCTCGGCAGTGGCCCGGCTGCTCGCCGAGCACGACCTCGACTGGCTGGACTGGCGCGCCGACGACCGCAGCCTGCTCGGCGTCCCCGGCTTCCACGTCGGCGGGATCTGGTGGGCGACCCAGGGGCTGCGGGCCGGGGTGACGAACGTGGTGCTGCCGGCGTTCGACAGCGGCCACGCGATCGAGGTGATCCGCACGCTCGGCATCACCACCACCTGCATGGTCCCGGCCATGCTGCGAATGCTGGTCGACGAGCCCGGCGCCGGACCGGCCGACTTCGCCTCACTGCGCAAGGTGGTCTACGGCGGCTCGCCGATCTCCGACGTGCTGATGGTCCGGTGCCTGGAGACGTTCGGCTGCGAGCTGGCGCAGATCTACGGCCTCACGGAGTCCGGCAACACGGCCGTGTGCCTGCCGCCGGCCGAGCACTACCCGGGCAGTCCCCGCCTCGCCGCCGCCGGGCGGCCCTACCCTGGCGTCCGGATCAAGATCGTCGACGCCGATGGTGAGCCGGTGCCGCCGGGAACGATCGGCCAGGTGTGCATCGACACGCCGGCCCGGATGATCGAGTACTGGAACCAGCCGGAGAAGACCCGGCAGACCATTGTGGACGGTTGGGTGCACACGGGCGACGCCGGCTACCTGGCCGACGGCTTCCTCCACATCTGCGACCGGATCAGCGACATGATCATCGTGGCCGGCGAGAACGTGTACCCGGCCGAGGTGGAGAAGGCGATCTGCCGGCATCCCAGGATCAGCGACGCCGCGGTGGTCGGCGCCCCGGACGAGCGCTGGGGCGAGGCGATCCACGCGTTCGTCGTGCCGCGCGGGCCCATGACACAGGCGGAGCTCGCGGGTTTTCTCCGCCATGAGCTGGCGCCGTTCAAGCAGCCGACGTACTACGCGTTCGTCGAGACGCTGCCACGCAACCCGAGCGGCAAGATCCTGCGCCGCGAACTGCGGGACCGGCTGTGGACCGGCCACGCCCGCAAGGTCAACTGAGAGGAGACGTGATGCGGACGCCGCGTATCGCCGTCCGGAACGGCCTGTCACGTGCGGTCGCCGAGTGGCATGCCCTGCGGGGCGATCCGGCGGCCGCGTTGCTGGGCGTCCGGCAGCGCCGCGACCCGTTTCCGTACTACGAAAGGCTTCGGGCGCGCGGCGAGCTGCACCGCAGCCCGATCGGGTTCCACTGCACGGCCTCGCACCGGATGGTGCGCACCGTGCTCACCGACGACCGGTTCGGGATGCCGCAGCCGCCGCCGGACTCCCGCTGGAGCGTGGCGCCCGGCGACGAGCGGCTGCTCGCGCACCCGGTGGAGCACACGCTGCTGGTGGCCGACCCGCCGGTGCACACCGAACTGCGCAAGCTGATCGCGCGGTGGTTCACCGCCCGCGCGGTCCGCGAGCGCGAGCCGCGGATCCGGCTGCTGGTGGCGGAGGTGTTCGACAAGCTCACCGGGCGGGACGAGTTCGACTACGCGAGCGAGGTGGCCGCCCGGGTTCCCCTGGAGGTGATCTGCGACCTGCTCGGTGTCCCGATCGAGGACCACGACCGGTTCGTCTGGTGGGGCACCGTGCTGTCCAGCACCATCGACGGACCGCGCACCCTGCGCGAGCGGCGCGAGGTGCGTGCCGCACTCGGTGAGATGAACGCCCTGTTCGGCGAGCTGGTCGAGCGGTTCCGGCGGGAGCCGGCGGACAACCTCCTCAGCGCGCTCGTGGCGTCCGACCTCGGCAGGCGCGACCTGATGGCCCTGGCCGAGCTCGTGTTCGTCGCCGGACTGGAGACCACGGCCAACCTCCTCGGTGACACCGTCCGGTTGCTGCTGGCACATCCGGACCAGTGGGCGGCGCTGGTGGCCGATCCCGACCTGGCGCCCACCGTCTCCGAGGAGGTGCTGCGGTTCGACCCGCCGACCAAGTACACGGCGCGGCGTGCACTGTCCGATGTGGAGCTCGACGGGCAGGTGGTGCCGGCCGGCGGGCTGGTGTTCAACTTCCTGGCCGGCGCGAACCGCGACCCCCGGGTGTTCACCGATCCGGACGTGTTCGACATCGGCAGGCGCAACGCCAGGGAGAACTTCTCGTTCTCCACGGGGATACACCACTGCATCGGCTCCGGGCTGGCGCGCCTGGAGGCTGAGGTGACGTTGCGCGAGGTGGTCGCCCGGTACCCGAACCTGGCGTCCGCCGGCCCGGCGAAGATCCGGCTGGCCCGCAGCGTGCGCGGTCCCTACCAACTCCCCGTGCGGGTCTGACGCCATGCGCGCGCACGACGTACCGAACCTGCGGGCCACTCCGCTGACCGCACCCGCCTACCCGCCGGTGTTCCCGCGCTACACCGGGCGGGAGTACTTCACCATCTCCTACCGGACCGATCACGACGCCGCCAGCGCGATCACCCCGGAGCCGTTGACCGTGCCCGATCCGGTGGTGCGCCTCGAGCTGATGCGGATGGCCGATGTCACCGGCTACGGCCCCTACGTGGAGGTGGGGCAGGCGATCGCGGTCGAGCTGGACGGTGAACCCGGCCAGTACATGCACGCCATGTACGTGGACGACTTCGCCGCGGCCGCCGGCGGCCGCGAGGTCGGCGCCTACCCCAAGGTGCTCGCGTCGCCCGCGCTGCGCGTGGAGCACGGCGCGCTGGTCGGCACGCTCGACCGCGGGTCGGTCCGCGTGGCCACCGCGACCATGGGTTACAAGCACGCGCCGCTCGCGCCGGACGAAGCCGCGCGTGCGCTGGCCACACCGTCCTACATGGTCAAGTACGTGCTCGGCTACGACGCCTCGGTGCGGGTGTGCGAGCTGGCCCGCACCAGCGCGGCCGACGTGACGGTGACCGAGGCGTGGACCGGGCCGGCGCGACTGCAGCTGTTCGACCACGTGCTCGCCCCGCTGGCCGACCTGCCGGTGCGTGAGGTGCTGTCGGCCAGCCACGTGGTGGCCGACCTCGCGCTCAGTCCATTCGAAACGGTCCACGACTACCTGAAGGAGGGCCAGTAATGGCACAGAAGTTCAACAACGTGATCGCCGACCTGTCGTTCCCGAACGAGTCGGCCGACTACCGGGAGGCCCGGAACCGACTGCTGGAACAGGAGATCGAGGTCCGTCGCGCGATCGAGGCGGCGGCCGCCGCGCGGCGCGCGCTGCCGCCGGGCGGGCCGATTCCCGAGGACTACGTGTTCCAGGGGACCGGCGGCGACGTGCGGATGTCCGAGCTTTTCGCGCCGGGCAAGGATTCCCTGGTGCTGTACAGCATGATGTACGCGCCGGAGCGCGAGTTCGGCTGTCCCGGCTGCACGGGGATTCTCGACGGGCTCAACGGATCGGCCCGGCACTTCACCCAGCGCGTGAACTTCTACGTGGTGGCCAAGTCGCCGCTGCCGAGGATCCTCGCGTTGGCCGAGGAGCGCGGCTGGTCGGGCATTCAGTTCTTGTCCTCGTTCGACAACACCTACAACGTGGACTACTACGGCATGTCTCCCGACGGGTCCCGCGAAGCGCCCATGGTGAACGTGTTCCACCGCGACGGCGACGTGGTCCGGCACTTCTGGTCGACGGAGATGCACTATGCGAAGGCCGATCCCGGCCAGCACTACCGCAACAACGACCTCATCCACCCGGTGTGGGGGATCTTCGACATTACTCGCGATGGTCGCGGGACCGACTGGATGCCGGCGGTGACGTACTGATGGACATGCCACGGATCGTTTCTCGCGAGGAATGGCTCGAAACGCGGAAGTCCTTTCTGGTGAAGGAGAAGGAGGCCGCCAGGGCACGGGACCGGCTCAACGCCGAGCGGCGCGAGCTGCCCATGGTCGAGGTGACGAAGGAGTACGTCCTCGACGGTCCGGACGGCAAGGCCACCCTGCTCGACCTGTTCGAGGGGCGGCGCCAGCTGATCGTGCGGCACTTCATGTTCGACCCGTCGTGGGACGAGGGGTGCCCGAGCTGCTCGTTCATGGCCGACGACCTCGGACCGCTCGACCACCTGCACAACCGGAACACGTCGCTGGTCTTCGTCTCCCGTGCGCCGCAGGAGAAGCTGGCGCCGTTCCGGGAGCGGATGAAGTGGACGTTCCCGTGGTACTCGTCGTTCCACAGTGACTTCAACTACGACTTCCAGGTGACCCTGGACGAGTCGGTCGCGCCGATCGAGTACAACTACCGGTTCTACGGCACCAAGGAGGCGTTCGAGGCGCCCGGCCAGTACTTCGCCGGCGAACTGTCGGGCACGAGCGTCTTCCTCCGCGACGGTGACCGGGTGTTCCACACGTACTCGACTTACGCGCGCGGTGACGACCTGCTGGGCAGCACGCACGACCACCTGGACCTGACGCCGCTGGGCCGCCAGGAGGAGGGCCTGCCGTATCCGCTGGCGTGGGCCCAGCTGCACGACAGCTATCCCGAGGCTTGACAGGGGTGCCGCCGATCCAACAAGCTTTCACTACTTAATTAGTGAAATGATGTTGGGGGTGTGCTGTGGGGAAACGTCTGGGGTCGATGGGGCTCGCGATCCTGCTGTTCGGCGCGCTGACGGCGCCCGTCGCGGCAGGCGAACCGGCCGGCAGTGGACTGCAGTGGCATCGTTGCGCGGCGGACCAGCCGGAGACCTTCGAGTGCGCGACGGTGCGGGTGCCGCTGGACTACGCACGTCCATCGGGCAGGAAGATCGACATCGCGATCTCCCGGGTCAGGGCGGCCGATCCGAGCGCGCGGCGCGGGGTACTGCTGATGAACCCGGGTGGGCCCGGCGGTTCGGGGCTGAGCATGCCGGTGACCAAGGAGCTGCCGGCGGAAGTATCCGAGCGGTACGACCTGATCGGCTTCGACCCGCGTGGGGTGGAGGCGAGCACGCCGATCACGTGCGGTCTCGGTGCGGACGAGGGCTGGTTCCCCATCCAGTTCGATATCAGGAAGTTCGACGAACACGTCGCGCAGACCAAGGAAATCGCGAACAAGTGTTGGTCCGCCCAGCCGGATCTCCTCCCGCACATGACCACCCGCAACACCGCCCGCGACATGAACGTCATCCGGATGGCGTTGGGGGAGCGGAAGATCTCGTTCTTCGGTGTCTCCTACGGCACCTACCTCGGCGCGGTCTACACCCAGCTGTTCCCCCGGGAGTCCGACAGAATGGTGTTCGACAGCAACCTGGATCCGGAGCGCGCGTGGCGGGGCGCGATACAGATCTGGCAGCTGTCGGCGCAACGCGGCTTCGACATCTTCGCCGGCTGGGCCGCACAACGCGACGACACCTACGGCCTGGGGACCACGGTCGGCGAGGTGGGGACCACGTTCCGGGAGTTGCTGAACGAACTCGACCGCACGCCGGTGACCGTGGACGGCGAAACCTATGACGGCAACCGGGTTCGTCTCGACGTGCGGGGTGTTGGGCGGCTCGAGACGGAGAACATGAGGGCCGCCGAGCTGCTGCGGAAGCTACTGGCCGCGCGCGGCCAGGCGGCCACGACCGCTGTGCCGCCGGCACCGCCGCTGAGCTGGCCGGGGCAACCGCCCCCGGACAACCGGGACGCCGTGTTGCTCGCCATCATGTGCGGGGACGCGCGCTGGCCGACCGAGGTCGGCCGCTACCTGCGGGAGGCGATTCGGGACAGCCAGCGCTATCCCTTGATGGGTGGGCAGACCTCGAACATCGCCCCGTGCGCGTTCTGGCCGGAGCCAAGGGAACCACGCACCGAGATCCGCGACAACCAGGCGGACAGCGTCCTTCTCGTGCAGAGCTCACACGACACGCAGACCCCGGTGGAGGGCGCGGTGAACCTGCGCGAGCTGCTGGCCGACAACTCCCGGTTGGCGCTGGTCGAGGGTTCCTGGCGCCATGGCGCGTATCCGGGCAACTGCGCCGACGACACGGTCACCCGCTACCTGGTGCACGGCGAGCTGCCGGCCCAGGACGTGACCTGCCAGTCGACCCAACCCTAGGTCCGCGGGGTCACAGTCGATCGTCGCGCCGTCGCTTGGCGCCGAAACGCCGTACGTCGAAGACGCGGCCGGGGTCGTCCGGTGGGATCCCGGGCGCCGCCTCGGCCGTGGTTCCGGACACCAGCGGCAGCGCGGCGCCTCCCATGGTGACCATGCGGCGACGGCTCATCGGCTTGGCCACGGCGTCCTCCTTCGGCGGCGCCTGATGAGGGCTTCGGCGGCGATGAGGTTGACGATCCAGCCGAGGGTCTGGCCGATGGGGATCATGGCGGTGGCGTTGTCGCCGATGGAGCCGGCGCTGGCGGTGAAGGGAGTCTGGGCGAGGAGAAGGAGTGGGACGAGGACGCGGGCGGTGACGGCCAGGAAGGTGAGGGCGTAGTTGCGCATCATCCAGTTCTGGTGGCGGACGTAGTCGTGGCGGCGGGCCGCTCGGTAGGCGAGGGCGCCGGTGATGAGCCAGAGGATGGCGGCGGTGGTGAGGCCGATCTGGGTGATGATCCGGCCGGACAGAAGGGCTACGGGGACGGCCGTGATGGCGGCGGGCAGGACTCCGGCGAGTAGGTAGAGGCGGCCGATCGTGCGATGGATCCGCCTACGTCCGCGAATGGCCGGGATGAACTGGAGAGGGCCAAGGACCAGGGCGATGAAGGCCGTGAAGATGTGGGCGACGAACAGGGCGTAGTGGGCTCCACCGGTGACGTCGAGGCGGCTGTTGTCGATGTCCAGGGTCAGGTAGGGGCTGACGAGGACCGCGCCGAAGACGGTGGCGATGATGAGCATCAGCCAGACCTTGCGAGTTTTCCGCCGGGTGGCGACGGCTGGTCCGGTTGTCATGTGTTCCCTTGATCAGCGGAGCCGGTGAGGACGCACCATTCTGGGAGGCGGTCACGGCGGCCGTCGTCGTATGGCGGGCGGCTTCCCGCCTACGTGCTTCTACGTAGGCTCCCCAGTGATCCAGATCACCAGCGCCACCGGGCTCGTCGGTGCGAGGCTGGTTTTTTGGTGACCCGGCGTTGAGAGAGGCAGACATGACGCAGTTGAGTGCGGCCGACACCGTCGTCGCCGTGGACGCGACGATCCACGACGTCGGGTCGGCATGGATGTTGGACAAGGAGACCGCCGCGGTCGGCGTGGAGTTCGGCTACGACAAGGCGTTGCCGTTCTACTTCGCGGGCCGGGGTGGCGTGCTCGGGGACGTGGACGCCGACGTGATCTGTGCGGCCATGGGCTACTGGCATCCGGGGCTGGTCCGGAAGATGTGGGACCGCGGGGTGGCGGTGGCCGGAGCCGAGGAGGGCGCCAGCCGGTACGCGCGGGCCTGCGCCCGGTGGGCGGAGGGCCACCTCGACGGGCTGGCACACGCCGACCGGCTCGCCGAGCTGGCCGAGAAGGTGGTCACGGGCGTCGACGTGGGCGGTCTACCCCTGTTCGCCGGCTGGCGCGCGGCACCACTGGCCGACGGGGGTCCGGCGCGGGTGCTGCAGTTGGTTCACGTGTTGCGGGAGTGGCGTGGTGCCATGCATCTCGTGGCGACGACCGCGGCTGGGTTGCGGCCGGTGGAGGCGATCCTGACGAATGAGGGTGCCGAACAGGCGCGGTACTTCGGTTGGCGCGAGGAGCTGCCCGACTGTTCGCATCTGGTGGATCGGCAGGCTCGCGCGCAGGAGATGACCAACGTGCAGGCCGCCGCTGGTTACGAGGAGGCCCTCACGCCGGAGGAGCGCGCCGAGTTCGCCGAGTTGGTGGCCGCTCTGGGCAAGTGGGTGCTGGGCTAGCCACCCGAGCGCGTCAGCTGCCGCTGGCCGGCGCGGGTGCTGCAGTTGGTTCGCGTGTTGCGGGGGGTGGCCATCTCGTGGCTACGACCGCTGCCGGTTACGAGCACGCCCTCACACCCGAGGAGAGTGCCGAGTTGGTGGCCGCTCTGGGCAAGTGGGTGCTGGGCTGAGCCACCCGAGCGCCTACGGTGCGGCGGTCAGGTAGCGGACGTCGGTGTCGATCTCCGTGCGTTCGCCGTCCGCTTCGACGTGGAGGGTCCCGGGCGCGTCTCCCTCGATCGTCGCCGTGCCGGCACTCAGCTGCCGTACTTCGCTGCCCGGCTCGGGGCCGGCCTCGACCCAACGGCCGCCCTCGAGCCGGCGCTGGCCGTTGTCGGGCGCCGTGTTGTCGGTCGTCGTGTTCTCCGTCGTGGCGTACTCGTCGTCGACCTCGAAGACCACGTTCAACGAACCGTCCCGGTCCCACCAAAGGCTTTCGATGTACACATCGTGGCTTTCGCAGGTGGTGCCCGGCTCGGCGCTCACCGGGGCCGTCTCGCCCTTGCCCGACGCGACATCCACGACGGTCACCGTGGCGCAGGCGTACTCCTGGTTGCCGGTCACCGCCACCTGAGAACCGTCGGGGCTGAAGACGGCCTCGTCGATGGAGTCCGGCCGATCCGGTGCCAGCTGGCGAGGCGCGCCATCGAGCGTCACCAGGTATGCCGGCCGCAGGTCGTCACCCGGCAGGACGCCCTGATATGAGGCGAGCGCGGCACCGTCGGTGCCGGCGATCAGGTTGGGAATCAGCTTCTCGTCCAGGAAGCCGTCCTGCGCGGGAAGCGTGATGTCCGTCTGCCGCGGTGTCGGCGACTTGGCGGCGAGGTCCACGCGCACCAGCCGGTTGTCGGGGCCGCCCAGCCAGGCGATCTCGCTGCCGCCGATGGGCGCGACGATCTGGCAATGGCATTCGGTCTGGCGGTCGCCGCACCCCTCGCAGGGCACGGACGTGGTCTCACCACTGTCAACGGAGATCACGACGATCTCGTCAAGAAAAGCCGGCAAGGTGAACGCGTACCGACCGTCAGCGGTGAACAGGGGGCGGTCGCCGAGGAGGAGCGGGTCGCTGCGGCCGATCTCTTCCGTGCCGTCCATGACGTGCATTCGACTCTCCGTGTCCTGCACGCTTTCGCCGAACTCGACCGTCAAGTACGCGTAAACGCCCGCGGAGGCCGGGGGCTCGGCCGGAGCCGGTGCTTCACCCGCACATCCGGCCAGTACCAAGGCGATCGCCGCCATGAACCAGCGTTTCGACACCGCATTCACCTCCGGAGCAGACGGCGCGAACGCTACTTGGCGGGCCGCGGGACCCCTCCGAGCTGACCGGAATATGCCAACGGCGCCCGTCCATGCGGACGGGCGCCGTTGGGGGGTGTTATCTGGTGACGGCGTCGAGGGCGTCGACGAGGCCGGCTCCGTAGAAGCCCTGGCCGGTGTCACCGCCTTCGCAGGTGGCGAGGTAGGTGCCGGTGCCGTCGGGGTCGTACGGGTTCGGCGGACACGGGATCCGGTCGGCCTGCGCCTGCAGTTCCTGCGCGATCCTGCCCGAACTCCAGGTGGGGTGTTTGCTGAGCATCAGCGCCGCCACGCCGGCCACGTGCGGTCCGGCCATGGAGGTGCCGCTGAGGTAGCCGTACCCGCCGTGCAGGACGGTGGACAGCACGCGGCCGTTGGCGTCGGGGGTGTTCGGAATCTCCATGCGGTCGCCGCCGGGCCCGGTCAGCCGGGTGTCGCCGATGCCGTAGTTCGAGTAGAAGGCCTTGTCCTTGTCGGGACCGACGGCGCTGACCCCGACGATGCCGTTCATCTCGGCCGGCACCATGGGGCAGGCGTTGCCTACCGTCCGGGTGATCGGTGTCTGGTTGGTCGGGCTGTGGGTGTCCACCACGTCGTAGGTCAGGTCCCAGTTGTCGTTGCCGAGCGAGCCGATGTTGACCACGCCTCCCTTGGCCGCGTAGTTGATGGCGCGGCGCATCGCCTCGGCACCCGCGCGCTGGTCCGGATCGTCGGCGCACCACTTGAACCACGGGTCGGCGAACCAGGAGCTGTTGGTGATGTCGATCCCGTGGTCAGCGGCCCAGACGAAACCGCAGACCACGTACTCCGGGTAGAACATCCCGTCGGCGTCGCCCACCTTCACCGAGGCGATCCGCACGTTGGGAGCCACACCGGCGACCCCGACACCGTTGCGCGCCGCCGCGATGATCCCGGCCACGTGCGTGCCGTGCGGGTGGTTGGGTACCTGGGCGGCCGGGGAGGTGTCCGGGACACCTTCGTTCGCGCAGCTGACCGACTTCCGCTGATCGAAGTTGGGCGCGATGTCCGGGTGGGTGGCATCGACACCGGAGTCGAGCACGCCGACCACGACGTCGCGGCTGCCGCCGGAGACGGCGTTCGCCACGTCGGCCTTGATCTGCCGCAGGTTCCACTGGTTGGCCTCCAGCGGCTCGGCGGCCGTCCCGGCAGCGGCGGCCGGGACCGGGCCGGCGGGTTCGACCCGGCCGAACCTGTCGATCGCGGTCTGGACCTGTTGCGCCGGTGGCAGGAACTCAACCAGGGCACGGGAAGCGCCGGCGCCCTCCACGCCCGCCATGGGACGCACGGCCTTGGCGAAGCTGGGGACGGGGGAGGTGGCCACCACGACCCCGATCCGGTCCCAGCGCTGCAGAACGGTGCCGCCGGCCGCCTCGATGGATGCCGTGGTGAGTGACAGGCCACCCGGCGGGCCGAGCACCATGAAGTGTCCCACCGGTGCGGCCGGTTGGGCCACGGCCAACGACGCCGGCACCACCGCGAGAGTGGCGAGCGACGCCAGCCCGACAGCCGCCGCGAGTAACGCACGGCCTTTCAAGATTTTTGACACACTGCCTCCAGAGCAGATGTTCATGAATCCCCAGTAGATTTCATGAATCCCCAGTGCTGGACACGGCGCTGCCTGTGCGATCCAGCCGCACTGCGCCATGTCAGTGCGTGATCATGCCACAGGTGTCCAGCCCCCCTGACCTCGAATTTGTGGCGGATTCCTTGGCTGACAACGAGATCTGCTGGCCGTGCGAAGATGGTGGTGATCTTGTTCCGTTGGGCCGCACCGGTCTGACTGTCAGCCGCCTTGGGCTGGGACTGGCGTCGATCGGGCGCTGGCCGCCAGACGGCGGACCGACTATGTCCTGAGTACCAAGGTGGGCCGGTTGGTCGAGCCGGATGGGCCGGACACACAGGCGATCTGGGCCGCCCGCCGCTGTCCCTGCACCTCGACCGCTGGTCGTGACGCGGGGATCTCATTGATTGTTGTCCTGACCTTCCACTGTGTCAGGTTGCGCACCAAGCTTATGAGCCCGAAATTCGACGAGGGCCGCCGTCGAGCTGCTCCCGATGTGCCAACAGCGCGGCGGTCCCCAGGAGATCGCCGTCAGCATGTCCTGGCTGTCCGACCCGGTACCACCGGCCCTGTGGAACGACGCGAAGCGATCGGGCCTCATCCCCGAGGGCGCGCCCATCCGATCAAGATGCCCAGTCAGGCGTCCATCCGTCGTCGGCCGTCCGGTACCTGGCGTGGAG
The DNA here is from genome assembly GCA_963826035.1 of uncultured Actinomycetota bacterium. GTDB lineage: Bacteria > Actinomycetota > Actinomycetes > Mycobacteriales > Pseudonocardiaceae > Actinophytocola. The sequence goes on from CAWGVZ010000001.1 coordinate 662,887, forward strand.
GTAGGTGAGGAAGTTCGCGAGGACGGGGTGTGCATTGTCCGCTCGCCAGATCACGGACAGCGGGTAGACCGGGGTCGGGTCCACGATGGGGATGCGGCGGAGGTCGTAGCTCTCCGGCCAGAGGTACCGCGAGCCTTCGCCGACGAAGGTGGCGAGTTGGGTTGAGTCCGCGATTTCGGCGAGGAGCGCCTCGATGCCGAAGCTCGGGCCGATCCTGTCGATGGTGAGCCCGAACGTCTCCGCCAGATCGTGGTAGTAGCCCACCGGCTCGGGGTCGGACATGCCGGGCATCCAGATGGGGTGATCGGTGAGCTCGGCCAGGGTCACCGTCCTGGCTTTCGCCAGCGGGTGCCGCTGGCCGACCAGGAGTTCGTGCCGGTCGTCGATGACCCGCGCCGACCGGAGTCCGCGCGGGATGTTGCCGGCCGATTCGCGCAGGGATCTGAAGGTGGCGTCCAGGGTGCCGGCGCTGACCTCGGCCAGCGCCGCCTCGGCGCCGGCGTTGAGCAGGGCGACGACATCGAGCTCGATGCCGGGGTGCTGCTGGTAGAAGGCATGCAGGACGTTGGCGGATGCGATCCGGCGGCTGACGACGTCGATCCGCAGCGCCCTGCGTCCCGGCGTCACGGCCGCCGTGACGCGCTCGGCGGCGCGGAGAAGTTCGCGTGCGTGGGGCAGCAGTGCCTGCCCGTCGACCGTCAGCCGGACACCCCTGGCGAGCCGCGTGAAGAGCTGTACGCCGAGCTCTCGCTCGAGGCCCGCCACTCGTCTCGACGCTCCCTGCTGGGTGACTCCCAGCTCGTCGGCAGCGGCCTGGAACTGACCGGTCTCGGCGACGGCCACGAAGGTACGAACCGCATCGAGATCCACGAGCGGAGAGGCTAGTCGCACAACGATCAGTTGTGACACGGCGCTCGAACTGTTGTTGGTGCCAGCGTCCATCAGTCGGCTTCACTCTCCCGGGCAACAGAGCGTTGTCCCACGGGAGGTGCCGAATATGTGGCGTAGAGCGAGCCTTGGCCGGTCGTTCGGATGGTTGTGGGCCGCCTACGCGGCGAGCGCCTATGGGACCGGGTTCGGGTTCGGGGCGTTTTCGGTCGTCGCCATCACGGTCCTCCATACCGGTTCGGCGGAAGTGGCGGCGCTGTCGTCGGCGGGGCTCGCGATCGGGGCGCTGCTGGCCGTTCCGCTCGGTCCGTGGATGGAGTTTCGCGCCAAGCGGCCGGTCATGATCGCCATGGACGTGGTCCGCTTCGCGGCGTTGGTCTCCATACCGCTCGCCTACTGGCTGGACGTGTTGTCCTTCGCGCAACTGTTGGGGGTCTCGGTCGTCACCGCAGCCGGGAAGATCGCGTTCTCGGCCGCGAGCGGCGCCTTCCTCAGGTCCATCGTTCCCGCCGACCGGCTTCTGGTGGCCACCAGTCGGTTCGAGTCCACCACCTGGTCGGCCACGATCATCGGACCACCCCTCGGCGGCGCGGCCATCGGGCTGTTGGGACCGGTGACCACCGTGCTCGCCGACGCGGTGAGCTACCTCCTCTCGGCGCTCGGCATCTCCGCGATCAGGGAACCCGAGCGGGCCCCGGGGAAGACCAACCCGCGTCGATGGCGGGACATCGTCGAGGGGTGGCGATACATCCTCGCCCACCACACGCTGCGTCGACTCTTTCTCAACACCATGCTGGTCAACGCGCTGATCATGGCTACCGAGCCACTCTTGTCGGTGCTGATGCTCGCCCACCTGCACTTCCCGCTCTGGCAGTACGGGCTGGCCTTCGCCGTCCCGTGCGTCGGCGGCCTGATCGGTTCGCGACTCGCCCGGCGCGTCGCCGCGCGTTGCGGCGAACAGACGGTGCTGCGGGTCTTCGGCACGCTCCGGGCCTGCTGGCCCCTCGGGCTCGCGTTCACCCAACCGGGCGTGGCCGGGCTGGCGATCGTGATGACCACCCAGCTCGGGTTGATCATCTGCGTGAGCATGTTCAACCCCGTCCTCGCCGCCTACCGGTTGACCAACACCGATACCGACCGCCATGCCCGGGTGCTCACCGCCTGGTCGATCAGCACCAGCCTCTGCATCGCGGCGGTCACCGTGTTGTGGGGACTTCTGGCGGAACTCACCGGCCCGCGTGCGGCTATCGCGTTGGCCGGAATTCTCCTCCTTGGCACACCTTTCCTGCTGCGAGTCAAGGTTTGTTCAAGCTCGTGACCGCAGGGTGGCGATTGTCGTGGCGTTCGCCATGGCAGGAATCTCCACAACGTGTGGAAGGAAAGTACATGACTCGATTGTTCCGAAGATTTGTGGCGGCCGCGGCCATGGCACTGGCGATCGGCGGCGCCGCTGCCGTACCCGCGGCAGCGGACCCGGCTGGGGATGTTGGAGTGGCCGGTCGGGAAGACTGTGGCGCGGGGAATTTCTGCGCGTGGGTCAACCCCGGCTTCAACGACGGTCCTGGCCAGTGGAGCGGCGATACGGCGAACTACTTCGGCTTTTCGCACAGCAGCTGTGGCATCGTGAACCTGAGGACGTGGAACAACTGTGCGTCGTCGGTGTTCGACAACGGCAACAACTGCAACGTCCGCATCTTTGTGGACCCCAATTTCCGCGGTGCATACATCACCCTGCCGCGGGGCAGCTATCTGGCCGATCTGAGGGCCGACCGGATGAGCGACGGGACCCATGCCAACGACAAGATCAGCTCGCACGACTGGTGCGCCTGACTCGAAGGAGACAGGCTGTGTCCCGGACGTTCTCCGCGGCCATCGGTCTGCTGATGCTGGTGTGCGGCGCCTGTTCGCCGCACACCAGCACCACATCCGATCAGGATCCGCTCCTCGATGTGATCGCACTGGACCTGGTCACCGACTCAGGTGGCTATCCAGCCCGCAAACACGTGCTGGACCTCGCAGAGGAAGAGCTGGTCAAGCAGTGCATGGCCGCACGCGGGCATATCTATCAACCGTTCGTGCCGCCCTTACCCCGCCGGTTCCGACGAGGAACGCATGGTCGACCTGCCCCGTCGCCGCACCGAGGGCTACGGGCTGGCGCCGGACCAGCCGCCCCCACCGAATCCGGCGCCGAACGCCAACGAGCCGGACTATCAGCAGGCGCTCTTCGGCGACGGCCAGCACCACCAAGAACTCAGCCTGCCCAACGGCAGCCGGCATTCCTACCCGACCACCGGCTGTGTCGCCGAGAGCCGTGCCGCACTCTACGGGGACACACAACGCCGGGCACGAACGGTGATGAATCCGCAAAGCTGCAACAACACGATCCTGACACTGGTGGAGAACGCCCTGGAACTTCGCGACGCCACGGCCAGATGGGCTTCGTGCATGGCCGCCGCCGGCCACCACCACGTCACATCGGACGCCGCCAGGAACGCCACAGTCGCCGCATACGACATACACGGCTCGACGCAGCCGGTCCGACAGCAGGAAATCACCACGGCCGTCGCCGACGGTGAGTGCGCGTTGAGCGCCGATGTCCCGCTGACCGAACTGCGACTACGCCGGGCCGGCACGCAGACCTTGCCAGCGGACCAACGACTGGACATCGCCGAGCTCGCCACTGTGCACTGCGCCGCTTACCACACCGCCAAGCGCGTCATCCCGCACGGAAAGGCGGCCGACTGCTGAACCCGCACCTGACCACCACACACCTCCGGCATGTCCCCATGTCCGGACCGCATGTTCCCGGTGCCCGCACAAGTCACCCGCAGCGCTGGTACGCGGGCAGTGCGAAGATCGTCGGATGGTGGAGATGAGCGTCCCCATCCGGTGGCTGGTCGAGCGGCGCGAGCTGGGGCTCACCGTGCTGGCGGGTAGCGACCGGCTGGACCGGCGGGTCAGCTGGGTCCACAGCATCGAGCTGGCCGACCCGGTTCGCTGGCTCGACGGCGGGGAGCTGCTGCTGACCACCGGGTTGCGGCTGCCGCGGTCGGCGGCCGACCGTCGGCACTACGTCGAGAGCCTGGACGTGGCGGGCGTCGCCGCCATCGGGTTCGGGGTCGGGCTGTCGTTCGAGCGGGTGCCGGACGCGGTCGTGACGACCGCGGAGCGACTCGGGCTGCCGTTGCTCGAGGTGCCGCTGCCCACGCCGTTCGTCGCGGTGACCAGGGCGGTATCGCGGCGGCTGGCCGAGCTCGAGTACGAGGGCGTGGCGCGAGCCGCCCGCGGGCAGTCGAGGATGACCAGGGCGGCGCTGCGTGGCGGACCGAAGGCCGTCGTGCGGGAGCTGGCGAACACCACGGGGGCCGGCGTGGCGCTGGTCGGGCCCGACGGCAAGGTGGTGTTCGCGCACGGCCTGCGCGGGCGTCGCGCGGAGCTGGCCACGGCCGTGCTGGCCGACCCGCGTACGGATGGCCCGTCGTCGAGTTCCGGCCCGGACGGCACGGCCATCGCGCAGCCGGTGAAGGTCGGCCGGCGGGTCCACGGCTGGCTCGTGCTGGTGAGCGAGTGGGCCGCCACTCCGGCCGACCAGTTGCTGCTCGGGCACGCGGTCTCCCTGGTCGCGTTGCATCGGGAGCAGCCCCAGCGCACCCGGCTGGACGCGACGCTGTGCGGGCTGCTGGTGGACGGAAACCTCGACGCGGAGCGGGCGGCCGAGTACCTTGCCGGTGCCGGCCTGCCGGTGCGCGACGGGATCGCGGTTCTCGCGGTGCTCGGCGGCGACCCGCGGCGGGTGCTCACGGCCGCCGTCCGCTTGCTCGTCGAGCACGAGCTGCCGCTGCTCGGCGCGGTCCGTGAGGAGTGCGCGATCGTGTTGCTGCCCGCCGAGAGTACGGACCTGCACCGCACGCTGGTGGGCAAGGCGAGCGGCGGGCTCGCGGTGACGCGCGACGCAGGCGGGCTGCCCGCCGCGCTACGTCAGGCGGTCACGGCCGCGCGGGTCGCCGGGTCCCGCGACGTCCCTCTCGTCCGGTTCGACTCGCTGGCCGGTCAGGTGCTGTCCGCCACGCCGGCGACGCGCGCCGCGCTGGCCGAGCTGGCGGAGACCCGGCTGCGCCCGCTCGCCGACGCCGACCGCGAGCTGGTGGAAACCCTGCGCGCCTTCTTGGAACACAACGGACACGGGGAATCGGCCTCCGCCGCGCTCGGCGTGCACCGGCACACCCTGCGCGGCCGCATGGAACGCGTCCGCACCCTGCTCGACGTGGACCTGGACTCGGCACACGTGCGCGCCGAACTACTACTAGCGCTGGTCACCTGGCCCTGACCCGGCGAGTCGTACCGTTTCGACAGTGAGTCGTACCGTTTCGACAGTGAGTCGTACGTTGTGGACGGTGCGTCCAACGGCCGGCGGAGCCGACAAGGTACGACTCGCTGTCCGTAACGTACGACTCGGTGTCCATACGGTACGACTCGGTGTCGGTAACGTACGACTCGGTGTTTGTAACGTGCGACTCGGGTTAGGACTCGGCGGCTACCGCCTCGCGCAGTATGGTCAGGCCTTCGGTCAGCAGGGCGTCCGAAATGGACAGTGGTGGCAGGAGGCGCAGTACGTTGCCGTAGCTGCCGGCGGTGAGCACCAGTACGCCTTGTTCGTGGCAGCGACGGGCGATCCGCCCGGTCAGCTCCGCCGCGGGGGTGGTGTCGCCGCCGCCGGCGACCAGCTCGATCGCGACCATCGCACCCCGGCCACGTACGTCCCCTACAACATCGTGGTCGGCGCGCAGTTCGTGCAGCGCGGTCAGCATCGTCTGGCCGAGCTCGCGCGCCCGGGCCAGCAGGCCGTGGTTCTCGATCTCGTCGAACACCCCCAGCGCCGCCGCGCAGGCCACCGGGTTGCCGCTGAACGTCCCGCCGAGGCCGCCCGCCGGGACCGCGTCCATCAGCTCGGCCCGACCGGTCACCGCGGCGATCGGCAGGCCGCCGCCGAGCCCCTTGGCCGTGGTGATCAGGTCCGGCTCGACACCCTCGTGCTCGCACGCGAACCACGCGCCGGTGCGGGCGATGCCCGACTGCACCTCATCGGCTATCAACACGATGCCGCGCTCCCGGCACAGCCGCGCCACCCGCGGCAGGAACCCGGGCGCCGGGACGACGAACCCGCCCTCGCCCTGGATGGGCTCGATCAGGACGGCGGCCACGTTGTCCGCACCGATTTGGCGGTCGACGAGCTCGGCCAGCGCGTCGGCCGCCTCGGCCGCGCAGTTGTCCGGCCCGGACGGCCAGCGGTACGGGTAGGCCATCGGTGCGCGGTACACCTCGGTGGCGAACGGTCCGAAACCCTGCTTGTACGGCCGGTTCTTCGCGGTCAGCGACATGGTGAGCAGGGTCCGGCCGTGGTAGGCGTGGTCGAAGGCCACCACGGCGGGCCGGCCGGTCGCCGCGCGCGCCACCTTGACCGCGTTCTCCACGGCCTCCGAACCCGTGTTGAACAGCGCGGTCCGCGCCTCGCCGGGCACCGGGGCCACGGCGTTGAGCCGCTCGCACACCTCCACGTAGGACTCGTACGGGTTCACCAGGAAGCAGGTGTGGGTGAACTGCCGCAGCTGCGCGGCGGCGCGGCCGGCCACGGCGGGAGCCGCGTTGCCCACCGTGGTGACCGCGATCCCGCTGCCGAGGTCGATGAACGAGTTGCCGTCCACGTCCACCAGCACGCCGCCGCCCGCCGCCTCGACGAACACGGGCAACGCCGAGCCGAGACCGGCCGGCAGTGCGGCCCGGCCGCGGTCGAGCAGCGCGCGGGACCGCGGGCCGGGCACCTCGGTGCGCAACCGCCGGACCTGGTCGAGTTCGGGGCCACCTGAGACAGTCATGGTGCGACGCAATCAGACGGGCCGCGCGGAGTCGATGGCCGAGATGGCGTGCTCAACACCGAAAGACTGGACAACCCGGCCAGTGCCCTCTGGTCGGCCGGAGCGCAGGATGTGGAGCGTGAGCGCACTGTCCGGCATCGTGATCGCCGACTTCAGCCGAGTCCTCGCCGCGCCGTACGCCACGATGCTGCTGGCCGACCTGGGCGCCGACGTGATCAAGGTCGAGCACCCGGTCACCGGGGACGAAACGCGAGCCTGGGGGCCGCCGTTCGTAGGAGATGAGGCGACCTACTTCCTGGCGGTCAACCGGAACAAGCGATCCCTGGCAGCCGATCTCGGGCACGACACCGGTCGCGTACTCGAGCTGGTGCACCGGGCGGACGTGCTCGTCGAGAACTTCCGGCCGGGCACGATGGCCAGGTTCGGGCTGTCCTACGCGGACGTTCGGAAGGTCAACCCACGGCTCGTGTACTGCTCGATCAGCGGGTTCGGCTCCGGGCCCGGCGCCGAACTGCCCGGCTACGACCTGCTGCTGCAGGCGGTCGGCGGGCTGATGAGCGTCACCGGGCCGGAGCCGGGCCGGCCGGTGAAGACGGGCGTGGCCCTGGTCGATGTGCTGACCGGGCTGCACGCGGCGGTGGGCGTCCTGGCCGCGCTGCGGGAGCGGGAGACGAGCGGTGAGGGACAGCTGGTCGAGGTGAACCTGTTGTCCTGCCTGCTGTCCAGCATGGTGAACCAGAGCGCCGGCTACACGATGGCCGGCGCCGTGCCGGGCATCCTCGGCAACCGGCATCCCTCGATCGCGCCCTACGAGGTGTTCGACGCGGCCGATCGCCAGATCGTGATCGCCGTGGGCAACGACCGCCAGTTCGGCCGACTGTGCGAGGGGCTCGGCCTCCCGGAGGATCCCCGGTTCGCCACCAACGCCGACCGGGTGGCGCGGGTGGACGAGTTGACGGCGTTGCTGGCCGAGCGGCTGGCGACGCGCACGGCGACCGAGTGGTTCGACCTGCTCACCCCGCTCGGGGTGCCGTGCGGCCCGGTGAACGATCTGGCCGGCGCGTTCGACCTGGCCGAGCGCCTGGAGCTGCGGCCACGGGTCCGGCTGGACGGCCTGGACGTGGTCGCCAACCCGATCGGCATGTCCCGTACCCCACCCGAGTACCGGCGGCGACCGCCTCGGCTCGGCGAGGAGATCTGATGATGACCGACCCGCTCGACCTGCTCGACATCTCGTCCGTGCTGACCGACGAGGAACGCGACATCCAGGCCACGGTCGCCCGGTTTCTCGCCGACCGGGTGCGGCCGCACGTGGGGGAGTGGTTCGAGAACGCCCACTTCCCGCGCGAGCTGGCGCCGGAGTTCGGCAAGCTCGGCGTGCTTGGCATGCACCTCGACGGCTACGGCTGTGCCGGGGTCAACGCCGTCGGGTACGGCTTGGCCTGCCTGGAGCTGGAGGCGGCCGACTCCGGGCTGCGCAGTTTCGTGTCGGTGCAGGGATCGCTGTCGATGTTCTCCATCTGGCGCTACGGCTCGCCCGAGCAGAAGCAGGAGTGGCTGCCGCGACTGGCGGCGGGCGAGGCGATCGGCTGCTTCGGGCTGACCGAGCCCGACTTCGGCAGCAACCCGTCGGACATGCGGACCAGGGCCGTGCGGGACGGTGGCGACTGGGTGCTCGACGGCACGAAGACGTGGATCACCAACGGCGGCATCGCGGACGTGGCCACCGTCTGGGCGTCCACTGAGGACGGCGTGCGTGGGTTCCTCGTGCCACGGGACACTCCGGGCTTCACCACGCACGACATCAAGAACAAGTTGTCCCTGCGAGCCTCGGTCACCTCGGAGTTGCACCTCGACGGCGTCCGGTTGCCCGACTCGGCCCTGTTGCCGGCGGCGAGGGGACTGTCGGCGCCGCTGTCATGCCTGAACGAGGCGCGGTTCGGCATCCTGTTCGGCGCGGTGGGCGCGGCTCGCGACAGCCTCGCCGCCGCACTGTCCTATGCGGACTCGAGGGTACAGTTCGGCAAGCCGATCAGCGGGTTCCAGCTGACCCAGCGCAAGTTCGCCGACATGGGTGTCGCGCTGAACACCGCCATGCTGCTGGCGCTGCACCTCGGCCGGTTGAAGGACGACGGGCGGATCCGGCCGGAGCAGGTCAGCGTCGGCAAGCTGAACAACGTCCGCGAGGCCATCGCCATCGCACGGGAGTGCCGCACGATCCTGGGCGCCAACGGGATCTCGTTGGAGTACCCGCCGCTCCGCCACGCCAACAACCTCGAGTCGGTGCTCACCTACGAGGGCACCAGCGAGATCCACACGCTGGTCATCGGTCACGCCCTGACCGGAGTCGCCGCCTACCGCTGATGCCCTGAATGCCTCATTCGAGACGTCCATCGTCTCGAATGAGGCATTCAGGGCACGTCACGTACGTCGCATGGAGATCTTCGGGCAGAGTCGTTGGGAGGCTGCTCGGTGTGCCGCGATCAGCTCCGCCGCCACGGCATCCGGGTCGGTGCGGAGTCGCCGTGGAAGGGTCTGCAGGACGCTGATGCCGTTCGCCGCGTAGCGAGCGTTCCGTTCGATGGTTCGTGCATAGTCACTCCGGGTGAAGTGGAACTCGAATGAGTCGATCTCCCAGGCCATGCCGACCGTCGGGCACCATGCGTCTGGCCTGGCGATGAACGTTCCGTCGGTATCGAACAGCGCACGGTTCCACTCCAGGGGAGGGAGCCCTGTCCGTTCCCAGACCCGCATCGCATCGATCTCGGCGACCGACCGTGCGCCGGCCATGACGTCGTGGAGCACCTCGCGCGGCACCGAAGTGCCGCGTTGGCTTCCCTGCTCCAGTTCGTACCGAAGGTGTTCGGGATGGAGGCGCTTGCGCTGGACCGCTTCGGTGATGATCGCGCTCACTGACTCGTGCGCACGCAGCCGTCGACATGCGTCCAGCACTGATCGGACCAATGGGGCGACCGGTATGCCGTCGCGGACGACGGGTTCCGGCAAGCGTGTGGTTCGCTCGATGATCGTGTAGTCGCAGCTGATGACCTTGCGGTCGGCAGGTAGGAGCAGGTGCACTGACGTGTCATCCGGCAGGTTCTTGAGGCCGTACTGTCGGCATGACTCAATGCCGGTGACCATCGCGTGCTCGCCGGCGTACAGCAGGGCGACCTCGATCAGTTTGCCGACGACTCGGTGGACTGTTGCCCATCACGACGATGCCGGGAAGTGGACGCTGCCACGGCCCGCCCGGTACGCATCGGCGGTACGCGGTGCGCGAAGGTACCCCCAACTGCGTCAATGGCGACACGGCGATCGCGCCGTGGCGGCTGTGTCTGCCCAACGTCTCCGGGTTGTTCGCCCACTGTCCCCTTCGCATGTCTCGATCATCGGCTGCAGGGGATGCGGAAGAAAGCCCCAGGCCGGCGCCTGTGGATAACTCAAAGCCCTGAATGCCTCATTCGAGACGTCCAACGTCTCGAATGAGGCATTCAGGGCTTTCGGTCTGAGCCATCAGGTCGGCCACCGCGTCGTTGTGGTGGTGGCGGACCCGGTCGCGCACGTCGGCCGGCATGTCCTGGCTCAGCTTGAAGTTGCTCTGTACCGTCCGGACGTGGAGGCGGAACGCCACGACTCTGTCCACAAGGGACGCGAACCGCTCCCTCGACGACGTGAGGTCCCACGGCGGATCGCGCAGGGCCTCGACCGCCCGCACCGTGTCCTCGACGACGCCGAGCGCGGCCTCCCGGGAGTCGATCAGCTCAACCGTTCCGGTGACGTGCACGGCCGCGTAGTCCCAGGTCGGCACGGCCGGCGTGTACCCGTAGGCCGTCGGCGAGACGTACCCGTGCGGGCCGGAGAAGACCACCAGCAGCTCCGAGCCGAACGACCGCCACTGCGGGTTGGCTCGAGCCAGGTGGCCGAGCAGGGTCAGCCCGTGCAGCCGGTCGTGCTCCCCCCTCGGAAGCACGACCGGCACGTGGGAGGCGACCGGCGGGCCTTCGGCCGTCGTGCTGACCACCAGAGCGAAGGGGTTGTGGCGCACCAGGTCCACCTCGTACGCCGGCGACGGCGCCGCGTACCGCTCGAACTCGTGCATGCCTATGCCGGATGACAGTGGTCGCCGGCAGGCGCGGGCACGTCGAGCGTGGGGTTGTGGTCGAAGAAACCCGCGGGCTTCAACGTGAACCCGCACGTGTCCACCGGCATGATCGGCCAGTCCTCCGGCCGCGGGAAGTGCGTCATCCCGAAGGTGTGCCACACCACGAGATCCTCGCCGTCGATGTCACGATCGGCCTTCGTGTAGGCGGGCAGACCGGCACCGGGCGGGCTCTGGTTGACCAGGTCGCCGGCCGGATACCGCTCGGCGTCGTCGAACCGCGTCACCCACAGGTGCTTGGTGGCGAACGTTGCCCGGCCATGGATCGAGGCGCCCTCAGCCGCTTGTAGGACCGGAAGTCCCTGCGGCGTCAGGACATAACCGGGGGCCGAACCGAGCCTGTTGCGCCGCTCCGGATTCACGATGTGCCAGACCCGGCCCCGGTCCGGTGCCGCCATGCGCTGCGCCTCCAGTTCGGTGGCCAGGCGCCGGGAACTGCGGCCGAACGCGTTGCCGTGCGGATTGTCCGGTCCCATCGGCACCGGCAACACCTCGACCTCGTCCACGGCGTTGACAAGTCCGTCGACGGACATGTCGAGCCGCACGTTGAACAGGTGCTGGTGGTAGGGCGCCGCGAGGCCGGGCGCGAGCTCCGAGGCGTACGGCGCGATCCGCTCGTCGTAGCGGGCGGTGAACACGATGCCGGTCGCCTTGGTCTCGAGCTCGATCGTGCCGTCGAGGTAGAGGTACCAGTAGAAGCCGTAGTCGTAGTTGCCGACCGTCACGAAGAACGAGATCACCAGCCGCCGCTGCCTCCTGGTCTGCCGGCTGCCGTTCGCCGGGTCGGTGTGCTTCCACAGCACGCCGACGTCCTCCTCGTGGATGCAGATCGCGTTGGTCACCGTGCGGGGGTCGCCCGCGCTGTCGGCCACCACGGCGTCGACGTAGGTGATCTCGCCGAGGCAGTCGCAGCCCAGCTCGAGTGAGTTGACCAGGTTCCCCAGCTGGTACTCGCCGGTGTCGAAGTAGTTCTGCCAGAACCGGATCGGACCGGGATCGGCGTACGGCACGAGCATCTCGGCGACCGACGCGCGGTAGACCACCGGCCGGTCGCGGTCGCCGTCGCGGAAGCCGATCCGGTGCAGTACCAGGCCCTCGCGCATGTCGTAGCCGAGCCGCAGGCTCCAGTTCTGCCACCGCAGTAGGTTGCCCTCCAGCGTGAAGCTCGGGCCCTCCGGCTGGGTGATCTCGATCGGGCGCAGCGTCGTCCTCGGCGGGCCGGACACCGCGGGATCGTCGTAGTCTCCGGACTCCTGCGGAATGGGCACGGCGCCCGTGTCGACGATCTCGAGCACCGAGCGCGCGATCAGGTCGACGTAGGCGACGAGCCCGTCGATCGGGTGCGCCCAGACCATTGTGGACTCGTCCGGTCGCCAGTGGGCGAGCACGCGCACCATGCGGCGGTCACCGTCCGCCATGGACTCGAAGCGACCGGCGGACAGGGCGGCGACGTAGACCTGCGCGGGATCGTCGATGCCGCGCCGCCGCAGGGCGGCCCGCCAGCCCTCGTCGGCCGCCATGATCTCGCGCACGACCTCGTGTTCCTCGTCGAGCAGCGGCACCTGCCCGTGCGCCGGATCGATGGGCGTCCGGGCCGTCACCGTGCGGTCGGTGAGGTTGACGCGCACGTCCACCGCGGCGCCGGTCTCGAGGTCGAGCAGCAGCGCACGCGCGGTCCTGGGTACCGGGGAGCCGTCGCGCTCGTAGCGTGCCACGGCCGCCTTGGCCGGCTCGGCCAGCCCGAGGTAGGAGAAGCGGGTCGCCCCGTGCAGCACGCCGCCGGCTTCGAGGGTCTTCCGCACGCCGGCGATCTCGTCGGCGCTCAAGGGCGCGAGCGGGTGTGTTTCGCGACTGTCCGTCACCTGCGGCTCCTCGAATGCTCCCAGAATGATCCCGGAGTCGCCCCCGGAGCCGGAACGTTCCGGCAATTCATCCGGAGGTTAGCCCGACGTGTCCCGTCGGTCAATGATCTGGTCTGATCTGCTCGATCCGGCGAGGAAGGCTTGACGCGGGCGGTTGGCCATCGTTTAATCACTGCCCATGTCGGAACGTTCCGGCACTCCCGGCGATTGCGGCTGGCGACTACGTGACGTCACGGAAAAACTTACGCACGGAACACACGCGCGGAGAAAGCTGAGGTCCCGATGCGGATCCCGAAACTGTTCGGCGCCATGGCGGCGGTGGCCGCGCTCGCGGGGTGCTCGGCCGGCGCCGGTCAGGCACCGGCCGGCGAGCAGACTCCCGGCTATCTCGCGGTCGCCGACTCGTCGGTGACCGCGGGCGGGACGCTCGACCTCCAGATCCCCATCGACAGCGGTGCGGCGAGCGGGCTCGACCCACAGCTGGCCGACGTGGCGGTCTCCTGGCAGCTGATGTCGCTCGTGTACGACACGCTCGTCACGGTCGGCCCCGACTTCGCCATCGAGCCCGCGCTCGCCGAGAGCTGGGACACCCCCGACCCGACGACCTACGTCTTCCACCTGCGGGACGGCGTGGCGTTCTCCAACGGCCGCGCCATGACGTCGGCCGATGTGGTGGGCAGCCTCGATCGGCTGCGCGCCGGCCAGGGCGTCTGGCGCGCCCAGATCGGTCCCATCGCGTCGGTGACCGCGGTCGACGACCTGACGGTGGAGGTGAAGCTGGCGAGCCCGTACGCGCCGTTCCTCGCGGCGCTCGCGAACACGCCCGCCGCCGTGCTGCCGATGACGGAGATCACCGACGGCTCGGTCGATGTGACCACCACGATGCTCGGCACCGGCCCGTTCGTGCTCGAGTCCCACCGCCAGGACGTCGCCTGGAAGTTCACCCGCCACGACAAGTACTGGGCGAAGGACAAGCCGGCCGTCGACACGGTGAACATCGCCATCGCCCCCCAGGAGCAGGCCCGGATCGCCGCGGTGCAGAACGGCAGCGCCGACCTGGTGGCACTGGGCAATGTGGACGCTCCCGAGTTGCTCGGCGGGGTCCGGGGTGCCAGTGTCGGGACCCAGTCCACCACCGACTTCTACTACCTCATGCTCAACAGCAACGCCCCCGGCGGGAAGTTCGCCGACCAGCGGGTGCGGATGGCGATCAACATGGCGATGGACCGCACGGGGATCGCGGAGACCGCGCTGAACGGTCTCGGCAAGCCGACCGGCGTCACCCCGGTCGACCTGCCCGATGCCTGCGATCCGGCGCAACTGCCGTCGGCCACGGGCGGGCTCGACCAGGCGCGGCAGTTGCTCGCCGAGGCCGGCGCGGAGGACCTGACGTTCTCGCTGGCCGTGTTCTCCACCGAGCCGGCACCGGCGATCGCCCAGGTGATCCAACAGCAGCTGGGGGAGATCGGCGTGGAGGTGCAGATCGAGCAGTTCGACGAGGGCAGTTGGGCGGGCGAGGTCTACGGCGAGGCGCCGGCCAAGTTCGACGCCGCCATGTCGTGGTTCGCCGGCTACGCGAGCGCCGGCATGGTCGCCCAGTGGTGGAACCCCGAGGAGGCGGCGTTCAATCTTGGCTTCATGAAGCCGAACCCGGAGCTGAACCAGGTGATCGACTCGGCGGTCGCGACGCCGGAGGGCCCCGACCGGGCGCCGGCACTGCAGGAGCTGTGCGCCGCGGTCGACGAGGACGCGCAGATGATCCCGCTGGTCACCCGGCCCGCGCTGGTCGGCTACCGGACGGACGCGGTGAGCCCGACCCTGTACGCGAACGAGGGATACGGCAACCTGCTGCGGGCCATCGCCGACTTCCGAATGCTTGCCAAATGAGAGGCCGCGAAACTAGGGCTGGCGGCGCCCGCCGCGCCGAGGCGGCCCCTGGCGGCACCGCGCCGGCATCGAAGTACGTCCAGTACGACGACGCCGGCGCGGCACCGCCAGGAACCACCTCGATCACGACGGGCATCCACCGACCCTAGTTTCGCGGCCTCTAAGAAAGGAGTGGGGTGTGCGGCTGTTCTTCTGGTGGCTCCGGCGGGCGCTGAGCGCGGTCGTCACCCTGTTCCTGATCTCGCTGCTGATCTTCGCGGCGTCCCGGCTGATGCCGGGCGGGTTCGCCGAGGTGGTCCTCGGCCCGTTCGCGAGCGACGCGGAGAAGGCGGAGGTCTCGGCGCAGTACGGACTCGACCGCGGCATCTTCGTGCAGTACGGCCTGTGGGTGTCGGCCGCCATGCACGGCGACTTCGGCACCTCGATGATCACCGGTGAGCCGGTGACCACCGAGTTCTGGCTGCGGCTGCCGGTGACCGCCGAGCTCACCCTGCTCGGGATCGCGGCCGCCGTCCTGCTCGGCATCCCGCTCGGTGTCTGGACGGCCATCCGGGCCGGCCGGCGGGGCGGCGGCGCGCTGGGCCGGCTGGCCAGCGGTTTCGGCGTGAGCGTCCCCGAGTTCGTGCTCGGCAGCCTCGTGGTGTTCCTGTTCTCCCGCTTCGCGCTGGGACTCACGGTCGGCGGGTACGTCCCGTTCGGCGAGGACCCCGGCGGGAACCTGCGGGCGATGGTGCTGCCCGCCGCCGTGCTGTCGGTGTTCGTCATCGCGGTGACCGCGCGCACGACCCGCGACGCGGTGCTGAACGTGTTGGTGGAGCCGTACATCACGGCGGCGGTCGCGCGCGGCGAGAGCCCGGGGTTCATCGTCGCCCGGCACGTGCTGCGCAACGCGTCGATCCCCGTGGTCACCGTGCTGACCACGATCACCGCCTACCTGCTCGGCGGCGCGGTGATCATCGAGTACCTGTTCAACCTGCCGGGCGTCGGCTCCTACGTGGTGCAAGCGGTCGGCCGGCGCGACTACGCGGTGGTGCAGGCGGGTGTGCTGCTGGCGGCCGTGGTGTTCGTCGCCATGAACACGCTGACCGACGCGGCCGCCGGCGTGCTCGATCCGCGCTTCGGCGCAACCGTACGAACTGGGAGGACCGCGTGAGCTGGTGGCGGAGGGCGGACTGGCTGACCAGGGCGGGCCTGATCGGTCTCGTGGTGTTGGTGCTCGCCTCGGTCGTGGGGACGGTGTTCGGGATCGGTGGCCGGCCGGCCGCGATCGTCGGACCACGGCTCGCGCCGCCGAGCGGGCAGTGGCCGCTCGGCACCGACCAGCTCGGCCGGTCGGTGCTGCCCAGGCTGTTCGAGGGGATCGGCACGACGCTGCTGCTCTCGACGGTCGCCGTGCTGGTGACGGCCGTGCTCGCCACGCTGCTCGGCATCGCCGCGGGTTACCGGGGCGGCTGGCTCGGCGAGGTGGTGATGCGGCTGGTCGAGGTGCTGTACTCGTTCCCGACGATCGTGCTGGCCATCCTGGTCGCCGCCGTGCTCGGACCGGGTCTGGTGGCCACCATGTGCAGCATCGTCCTGATCACCATCCCGCTGATGACCAGGCTCGTGCGGGCCGCCGCCGTGACCGTGGCGCAGCGCGACTACGTCACCTCGGCGGTCATCAGCGGTGCCCGGCTGCCGCGGATCCTCGCCAGGCACGTGCTGCCGAACGTGTCCGGCACGATCGCCGTGCAGGGCACCTACGCCCTGTCGGTCGGCATCCTGGTCGAGGGCGGGCTGAGCTTCCTCGGCTTCGGCGTCCAGCCGCCGCAGTCCTCGCTCGGCGCGCTCATCCAGCAGGGCAGCACCTACCTGCTGACCGCACCCTGGTTGGTCATCGGTCCCGGGATCGTGCTGGTCGTGGCGATCCTGGCCATCAACGTGTTCGGCGACGGCCTGCGGGACGGCCTCGAACCGAGGGAGGCGCGCGCACTCCTATGAGTCCACTGTTGGAGATCGACGAGGTCGTGGTCGACTACGAGTCGGGCGGGGCCAGGGTGCGCGCGCTCGACGGTGCCACGGTGGCCGTCGAGGCGGGGGAGACGGTCGGCATCGTCGGCGAGAGCGGGTCGGGCAAGTCGACGCTCGGCGCGGCTGTCGGCGGCCTGCTGCCCGCGGCCGCGCGGTTCGCCGGCGGCGAGATCCGCGTTGCCGGGACGGCCGTGCACACGTTGCGGCCCAAGGAGTTGCGCGCGCTGCGGCGGGACCGGCTCGGCTTCGTCTTCCAGGAACCGATCGGCTCCCTCGACCCCACCATGCGGGTCGGCAAGCAGGTGGCGCTCGCCCTGCGCGGCCGCGGCACCCGCGCGGACGTACTGTCCCATTTGGACCGGGTGCGGTTGGCCGACCCCGCGCGGGTGGCCAGGTCCTATCCGCACGAGCTGTCCGGCGGGATGGCCCAGCGGGTGGCGATCGCCATGGCCATGGCCGGCGAGCCGGAGATCCTGATCGCCGACGAGCCGACCGCGGCACTGGACAGCCAGATCCGCGAGGACGTGCTCGACGTGATCTTCTCGCTCGCCGCCGAGGCCGGGACCACGATCCTGTGGCTGAGCCATGATCTGCCGGCCGTCGGCAAGCGGTGCTCGCGGGTGGTGGTGATGTACGGCGGGCGGATCGTCGAGTCCGGCTCGGCGGATGGCGTGCTGCACGCGCCCCGGCACCCGTACACGAGCGCGCTCGTGCGTGCCGTGCCCGGCGCCGTCGGCGAGGGTGAGCGGCTCGCGTCGATCCCCGGCCAGCCACCGGTTCTGACCGGTTCGGTCGAGGGGTGTGCGTTCGCGCCACGATGTCCGGAGGTGCTCGACTCCTGTAGCACGCACCGGCCGGTCCTGCTCACGACCGACAATCGTGACGTGCTGTGTCACCGGGCAGCGGAGACCGTGGGAGCCGGCTCATGATCCTCGAACTCGACGACGTCGGTGTCGTGTTCCCGTCCGGGCCGCCGTGGCGCCGCCGGCCGATCCACGCGATGCGCGGCGTGTCGCTGCACCTGGCGGCCGGGGAGATCCTCGGCGTGGTCGGCGAGTCCGGCTCGGGCAAGACGACCACGAGCATGGTGGCGCTCGGGCTGCGGGCCCCGACGACGGGCGCCGTGCGGTTCGAAGGGCGGCCGTTTCCCAAGCGGCGCCGCGAACTGGCCGGCCGGATGCAGGCCGTGCTCCAGCATCCACAGTGGTCGCTGAACCCGCGGATGCGGGTCGGGCACTGCGTCGCCGAGCCGTTGGCCGTGCTCGGGGGCTTGACGAAGGCGGACCTGACGCGGCGCGCGGCCGAGAGCCTGGAGCAGGTGGGCATGGCCGCGTCGTACGCGCAGCGCTACCCGCACGAGCTTTCCGGCGGACAGCGCCAGCGGGTGTCGATCGCGCGGGCACTGGTCACGCGGCCGCCGTTCGTGGTGTTCGACGAGGCGGTCAGCGCGCTCGACGTGTCGGTGCAGGCACAGATCCTCAATCTGGTGAAGGATCTGCGTACGGAGTTCGCCTTCGCCGCGCTGTTCATCAGCCACGACCTCGCCGCTGTGCGCTACGTGGCGGACCGGATCGCCGTGATGCGGCACGGCGAGGTGGTGGAGACGGCCGACACGCACGTCTTCTACGGCACCCCCGAGCACGAGTACTCGCGTCAATTGGTGGAGGCACTGTGACTGGTTCTAGATTGGCCAAGCGATCGGCTTTCGCGCCCGGTGCGGTGACCAACGACGACCTGCCGCTCGTGCCGCGGCCGAGCCCGGGGCGTGGCACCGTGCCGTTCGATCTGCCCGGCGTGTTCGTCGGCACGGCCGAGTACACCGAGGGCCCGACGGGCGCCACGGTGATCCACG
Source organism: uncultured Actinomycetota bacterium (assembly GCA_963826035.1). Taxonomy (GTDB): domain Bacteria; phylum Actinomycetota; class Actinomycetes; order Mycobacteriales; family Pseudonocardiaceae; genus Actinophytocola. The sequence goes on from CAWGVZ010000001.1 coordinate 681,418, forward strand.
TGCCCGCGGGGGCGCGCACGGCGGTCGACGCGCGCGGCGGCGCGGTCGGGTTGTCCGGCGGCTACCAGTTCCACCACGCGATCGTGCTCTCGGGCGGCTCGGTGTACGGGCTGGGCGCGGCGGCCGGGGTGAGCACCGAGTTGTTACACCGCGCGGAGAACCGCACCCGCTGGGACGCACTGGCGCACGTGTCCGGCGCGGTCATCTACGACTTCTCCACCAGGGACACGGCGATCGCGCCGGACGCGGCGCTCGGCCGCGCCGCGCTGAACAACGCCGTGGCGGGGGAGTTCCCGGTCGGCCGCTGCGGCGCCGGCCGCTCCGCGTCCGTCGGCAAGATCGACTTCAACCGCGCCGAGTTCGCCGGGCAGGGCGCCGCGTTCGGCACGTTCGGCCAGGCGAAGGTGCTCGTGGCGACCGTGGTCAACGCGATAGGGGTGATCGTCGACCGGACCGGCCGGGTGGTGCGCGGGAACTACGACCAGGAGACCGGCGAGCGCCGGCATCCGTCGGTGGACTACGCGGCGCCGGTGCCGGTGAGCACGGTCGCCGGCAACACCACGCTCACCGTGCTCGTCACGAACGTCAAGCTGCCCGACTTCTCGCTGCGTCAGCTCGCCACCCAGGTACACAGCTCGATGCACCGGGGCATCCAGCCGTTCCACACCGAGCTCGACGGCGACATCCTGTTCGCCCTGACCACCGACGAGGTGGACCTGGCCGGCACCGCGACCGGCCTCGGCGCGCTGGCGTCGGAGGTGGCCTGGGACGCCGTGCTGTCGAGCGCGGAATGATCCCCGCGGCGACCGGGGACGACCGGGAGTTCGGCGCCACCTGGCGGGCGGCCATCGAGCGCACGTTCGATGGCTATGTCGAGCTTTTCGCCGCGTACGGTGTGCGGCTCGAGCAGGTGCGGGACTGGGGTGCGAGGGCGCTTGCCGAGACGCGTGCGTGGGCGCCCGCGCTGGCGGACGAGATCGAGGACGTCGCGACGGGTGCGGGACTCCAGCCGTGGCAGCTGGGCGCGCTGAACGGCCGGACGGAGATCCTGGCCGCCGCGTCGGTCGCCGGTGAGGGCGAGTGCTCGACGTCGGTGGTGCTGGACAAGACACCGCGGACCGTGCAGACGTGGGACTGGCTCGGCATGTTGCGGTACGCCATGGTGGTGCGCACGCATCCGCGGGTGTGCACGTTCACCGAGTTCGGGGTGGTCGGAAAGATCGGGGTCAACAGCGCGGGTCTCGGCGTGCACTTCAACGTGTTGCGGCACCTGTCCGACCACGCGGAGATCGGGGTGCCGGTGCACGTCGTCGCCCGCCGGATCCTGGACGAGGCGTCCACTGTGGACGAGGCGGCCGAGCTGGCGAGGTCCGCCCGGCTGTCAGCGTCCTCGGTGCTCACGGTCGTCACGGCCGGCCAGGCGCGGTGCCTCGAACTCAGCCCGGCCGGCGTGGCCGAGCTACCCGCCGACGGGTTCCTGGTGCACACCAACCATTTCCTCGATGCCAGCCTGGCCGTGGGGGAGCGGATGGTGCCCGAGGAGTCGACCACGTTCGCCCGCCTGGCCGAGCTGCGCGAGCGGATCGGCGAGCTGGGCGCCGAGGACCGGACCGCGCGCGCCGAGGCCCTGCGGGGCGTGTGCGCGCATGGCGATCCCGCGCTGCCGCCGCACCAGCGGTGGGAGAGCCTCGCGACCATCAGCCTGGACGTCGCCGACCGGCGGATGGACGTCCACCACGGGGGTCCGTGCACCGTGCGGCCGGACACCTGGCAGTCCTTCTCGGCAAAGGGGAAATCGTGACCGATCTCAGCTACGACGCCCGCACCGGGCAGGCGGTCGAAGAGGTTGCCACCAGCGCGCCGTCCGAAGTGGACACCGCGCTGGCGGCCGCCGCGGCCGCCGCGCCGGGCATCGCCGCCACACCGCCGGCTCGCCGCGCCCGCTGGCTGTACGCGATCGCCGACGCGCTCGACGTGCCCACCACGGTCGACGAGCTGGTCGCGCTCGCCGACCGGGAGACGGCGCTCGGCGACGCGCGGCTGCGGATGGAGATCGCCCGCACGTCCGGACAGTTGCGTCACTACGCGGACGTCGCGGTCGAAGGGTCCTTCGTGGACGTCACGGTGGACACGGGAAGCCCGCGACTGGCCCGGATGCGGGTGCCGCTCGGCCCGGTCGCCGTGTTCGGCGCGAGCAACTTCCCGTTCGCCTTCAGCGTGCTCGGCACCGACACGGCCTCCGCGCTCGCGGCCGGCTGCCCGGTGGTGGTCAAGGGGCATCCGGCGCATCCCCGGCTGAGCGAGCGTCTCGGCCGGCTGGCCCTCGACGCGCTCGCCGGAACCGATGCCCCGGCCGGTTTGTTCGCTCTGGTCAGCGGATTCGACGCTGGTACGCGCCTGGTGCGCTCGCCGCACTCGGCGGCCGTGGCGTTCACCGGTTCGCAGCGGGCTGGGCTCGCGCTGTGGCGGCTGGCCAACGAGCGCGAGGTGGTCATTCCCGTCTTCGCCGAGATGGGCACGGTCAACCCGGTGGTGGTCACGCCCGCGGCCGTGTCCCGGTTGGACGAACTGGCCGGCGGGTTCGTCGGATCGTTCACCCTGGGCACCGGGCAGTACTGCACGAAGCCAGGGCTGCTGTTCGCACCGGCCGGTAGCGGCGCGGCCGAGCGGGTGGCGGACGCGTTGCGCCGGCTCGCGCCGAGCGCCTGGCTGCTCACCGAACAGATCGCGAACTCCGCGGCCGCTGGCGTCGACGAGCTGGTGGCCGCCGGCGGCGAGGTGGCCGGCCGGGTGGCGGGCCCCGGTGCCGGCTGGGCCGCGCCGGCGACCGTGTTGTCCGTGCCGATCGAGAAGCTCCACAGTGGATCCCGGCTGCTCGAGGAGTGCTTCGGCCCGGTGGCGATCGTGACCGAGTACGCCGACCGCGACGAACTCGACCACGCGCTGACCCAGCTGCAGGGCACGCTCGCGGCGGCCGTGATGAGCGCGGAGGCGGACCCGGACGTCGCGTGGCTGGTGGCGCGGCTGACCCGGCTGGCGGGCCGGGTGACGGTGAACGACTGGCCGACCGGCGTCGCGATCTCGTGGGCGCAGCAGCACGGCGGCCCGTGGCCGGCGACCACCGAACCGGCTACCACGTCGGTCGGCGCGGGTGCCCTCACGCGTTTCACCCGTCCGGTGGCCTACCAGAGCGTCCCGGACGAGGCGTTGCCGGAACCGTTGCGGGAGGCCAACTCCTGGAACCTGCCGCGCCGGGTGGTCTCAGACTGAGGTCGTGGACGCCCGGGCGATGAGGCCGATCGGCTGGGCGCGGACGGTGCCCGGCTCGGCGTCGCCGGCGAGAATGTCGAACAGCAGCTGCGCGCACGCGGTGCCGGCCTCGCGGGGGCGCAGGTCGATGGCCGTGACCGGCGGGTCGGCGTGCTCGAGCCCCGAACTGTCCACACAGGACGCCAGTAGCAGGTCGTCGCCTATCTTGCGGCCCGCGGCGCGGAGCACGGGAAGTGCGGCCATGGCCGCGCCGTCCGGGGCGCACACGAGCGCGTCGATGTCCGGGTCGGCGTCCAGCAGCGCGCGCACGTTGTCCTGCATGACCGAGTTCGACGAGCCGAACGTCATCTCGCGCGACCGCGCCGGCAGGCCACTCGCGGCGCACCAGGCCCGGTACGCCCGCTGCAGCGTGGCACCCCAGTCGGTCACCGCGCTCGACGCGAGCATCGCGATCCGGCGCGCGCCGGCCGAACGCAGATGGTCGAGCAGCTCACCCAGCATGGCCGCGTGGTCGGACGACACGACCCCCGCCGGCTCCGCGTCGCCGGTGAACCGCTCGCAGGTCACCACCGGCACGGTCGACGACATGAGGCTACTGACCACCGAGTCGGTCTCCAGCGGGTCGCCGAGCACCACGCCGTCGACCCGGTGGAACGCGCCGCGGGTGGGCACGTGCCGCGAGGTGATCAACGTGACGTCGTAGTTCTGCCGCGCCGCGTGCTCGACCACGCCGAACACGAAGGACATGTAGTACTCGGACCTGGTGAGGATCTCGGGCAGGTGCAGGCCGATCGCCCCGGTGTTCGCCATCCGCAGGGACCGCGCCGACGGGTTCGGCGAGTAGCCGAGCCGGTTGGCGACGGCCACGACATGCTCCCGGGTCTTCTCCGACACGCGCCCGGAGTTGCGCAGCGCATCGGAGGCCGTCGTCTTCGACACCCCCGCCGCGCGCGCCAGCGCCACCAGCGTGATCGGCTCCTCTGATCTCACACTGGCACGATAGCCGTCCTACCGCGAAGCGCGAGCCGGTCCGCGCTGAGCATGAGGTGTGCGAGTCCGACATCGGTAGCAGGGCGATTGTGGACGTTTACAACGTCGAGCCCGGCGCGTGCCGCGTCGTAGGTTCAGCGCATGACTGTTGGTGAGTTGTCCGGGCGGCGGGCGCTGGTCACCGGAGCGGCCAGCGGCATCGGGCGCGCCTGCGCGGTGCGTCTCGCCGCCGCCGACGCGAAGGTCGTGGCCGCGGACCGAGACGCCGAGGCACTGGACCGGCTGGCCGACGAGATCGACGTGCAGCCGGTGGTGGTCGACCTCGCGGACCTCGACGCCGTCGATCGGCTCGATCTCGCGGTGGACATCGTCGTCAACAACGCCGGTCTGCAACATGTCGCGCCCATCGTGGAGTTCCCTGCCGAGCGGTTCGCCCACCTCCTCCGGGTGATGCTCGAGGCCCCGTTCCGGATCGTGCGCGGCGCGCTGCCGCACATGTATGCCCGGGGCTGGGGCCGCGTGGTCAACATCTCGAGCGTGCACGGCCGGGTCGCCTCGCCGTACAAGTCGGCCTACGTCGCCGCCAAGCATGGGCTCGAAGGGCTGTCCAAGGTGATCGCGCTGGAGGGCGCCGCGCACGGTGTCACGTCCAACTGCGTCAGCCCGGCGTATGTGCGTACGCCGCTGGTGGAGAATCAGATCGCCGCACAGGCCGAGCTCCTCGGCATGGCGCCCGACCGGGTTGTCGACGAGGTGATGCTCGGTCCGGCGGCCGTGAAGCGGCTGATCGAGCCGGACGAGGTCGCGTCGATGGTGGAGTACCTCTGCGGCGCCGCCTCCTCGGCCGTGACCGGGGCGTCCATGGCCATGGACGGCGGCTGGACCGCTCACTGACCCACCGGCGAACGAGGGGCGGGCAATGGAAAGCGGGGGAAGCGGACTTACCGATTTCCTCCGGCTGCTCGCGCGCGACGCGGCCGCCATCGAGTTCGAGGGGCCGCTGCTCGCCGCTCGATCACGTGGCGAGCGGCCGGAGGTCGTGGCGGAGCTGGAGGAAGGCAAGCGCCTCGCACTGCAGGTCCGCGAGATGCTGGCCAGCCGGCGACGCCGGGAAGGCCACCTGACCGCGCTGTTCGAGACCGCGAGCGACCTCGCCAGGCTCACCGATCTCGACTCGGTCCTGTACGCGATCGTTCGGCGGGCCCGCCAGTTGCTCGGCACCGACGTCGCCTATCTGACCATGCACGACGCCGACCTCGGTGACACGTACATGAAGGTCACCGACGGCACCACCTCCGCCGCGTTCTCGCAGCTGCGGCTCGGCCTGGGCGAAGGCCTCGGCGGGCTCGTCGCCCAGAGCGGCATGCCCTACTTCACCTCCAACTACATGAACGACCCACAGTTCCGGCACACGAACAGCATCGACACGGCGGTCGGGCAGGAAGGGCTGGCCTCGATCCTCGGTGTCCCGCTCCAGATCGGGCAGCGGGTGATCGGCGTGCTGTTCGCCGCGAACCGCACCGAACGCCCGTTCATCAGGGAGGAGGTCGCGCTGCTCGGCTCGCTCGCCGCCCACGCGGCCGTGGCCATCGACCAGACGCGGCTGCTCGACGAGACGAGGGTCGCCCTGGCTGAGCTGAACAACGTCAACCACCTGCTCCAGGAGCACAGTGCCGCCGTCGAACGGGCGGCGGCCGCCCACGACAAGATGGCCCAGCTGGTCCTGACCGGCGGCGGTGTCGTCGACGTCGCGGTGAGCACCACCGAGGTGATCGGTGGCTCGCTGCTGGTCCTCGACGAGCAGAACCGTGAGCTGGCACGGGTCGGGCAGCCCACCGACGTGACGCCGAAGAAGCTGGCCGGCGCGGTCGCCGCGTCCCGGGCGAGCGGACGAGCCGTCCACGAGTCCGGCCGGTGGCTCGCCGCGGTCACGGCGGGCACCGAACACCTCGGCGTCATCGTGCTCAGCGGCACGCCGAACCTGGCCGAGGCCGACCTCCGCATCCTCGAACGCGCCGCCGTCATCACCGCGCTTCTCCTACTTGCCAGGCGATCCGAGGCCGAGGTGGAGAGCCGGGTACGCGGCGAACTCCTCGACGACCTGCTCCGCCGCGCCGACCTCGACCCCGCGGTCCTGGCGGCGCGGGCCCGCCGGCTCGGCGCCGACCTCGACGTGCCCTATTCCGTGTTCGTGGCCGACACCGGCGACGTCGACCGGCACCGCACCGCCTTCGCGGCGAACCACTTGGCGCGCAGCCGATTCGGCCTCAGCGGCAGCTTCGACGGCCACCTGGTGCTCGTGCTGCCGACCGAGCGGCCCGGCGCGGAGGCCGCGCTGCTCGCCGGCGAGCTGAGCGGCGCGCTGTCCGCCGAGGTGACGGTCGGCGGCGCCGGACCGGCCCGTGGACCCGCCGCCGTGGAGCCGAGTTACCGGGAGGCGCATCGCTGCCTCCGGGCGCTGCGCACCCTCGGCAGGACGGGTGACGGGGCAAGCTCGGCCGAGATCGGGTTCGTCGGCCTGGTCCTGAGCGACCAGCCGGACGTGGCGCGGTTCGTCGAGGGGCAGATCGGCCCGATCCTGGCCTACGACGAACGGCGCGGGACCGAGCTGGTGAGCACGCTGGAGACGTACTTCTCCTGCCGGGGCAGCCTCACCCGAACAAAGGAGGCGCTGCACGTCCACGTCAACACGGTCAACCAGCGCCTGGACCGGATCGCGCAGCTCATCGGGGAGGACTGGCAGACCCCGGAGCGGGAACTTGAGCTGCAACTGGCCCTGCGGCTGCACCACGTGGCGGCCCGGTCCTAGAGGCTAAGGCCAGTCCCGTGGACGACCACCGTCTTTGCGACACAGTCTCGCGGCCGTGAACGGTACCTCAGGGGCACCGTGACGGCACCCAGCCACCAACCACCGGCAATCCGCCGCGTTCGCTGGGACGCGACCAACACTCAAAAGTTCCGGGGAGGCGGAACAGTCATGTCGGGAATCGCCACATCGTCGTCGCTATTTGTGGATCGTCGATCCATATCGCCCCGGTCGTGCACTTCCTAAGGTCGTCGCGTGACGAGTGGCAGCGAGGCCGAACCCGTACTCCGGACCCGGGGTCTGGCCAAGGAGTTCAACGGCTTCCGCGCGGTCGACGACGTCGATCTCACGGTTGCCGCCGGCACCGTGCACGCGTTGGTCGGCCCCAACGGCGCCGGCAAGACCACGCTGTTCAACCTGTTGACCGGATTCCTCAAGCCCACCAGCGGAACCATCACCATCGGCGGGCGCGACGTCACCGGACTGCGCCCCGAGCTGATCGCCCAGCGCGGCGTCGCCCGCTCGTTCCAGATCACCAGCCTGTTCGAGGAACTCACCCTGGCCGAACACGTCGAGCTGGCGTTGCTGGGCCGCGATCGTCAGGGCTACCGATTCTGGCGTTCCGACAAGCGACTGCGCCGGTACCGCACGGAGATCGGCGACCTCCTGGACCAGGTGGGACTCGCCGGGCAGGCCGGGGTGCCGGCCGGCAGCCTCGCCTACGGCCAGAAACGCGCGCTGGAACTCGCGCTCGCCCTCGCCCTGTCGCCGCGCCTGCTGCTGCTCGACGAGCCGACGGCCGGCATGGGGGTCGAGGACGTGGCCAGGACCATCGAGCTGATCCAGCGGATCCGCGAGGACCGCACGATCGTTCTGGTGGAACACAACATGAAGGTCGTCGGTGATCTCACCGACCAGGTGACCGTCCTGCAGTTCGGCAAGGTTCTCGCGGAGGGCCCGTACGAGCAGGTGCGGAACGACCCGCGCGTCATCACCGCCTACCTGGGAGAGTCCGTTGCCTAGTGATCGCCGCCGGAAATCCTCCAGGGGTCTCGACGGCCCAGCTTCCCGCTGGACGCACGGCCGAAAGGCCCGAGTGCAACCAGTACGAGACGATGGTCGCTCCGCAAGCTCCGCTCCGCGACCTTCCGGCCGCACGCCCAGCGAAAACCTGGATCCGCCGATACCCACGAAGGATTTCCAGCGGCGACCACTAAGCATCCGGGACGTCACCGCCCACTACGGCGAGGCACAGGTACTGCGGGGCGTCTCGCTCGACGTGGACACCGGGCAGGTGGTGACCCTGGTGGGGCGCAACGGCGCCGGCAAGACCACGCTGCTGCGCTGCCTGATGGGCCTGCACCGGTCGATGACCGGCAGCATCGAACTCGACGGCCGCGACATCGCCCGGCTGCCCGCCCACAAGCGGTGCCGCCTCGGACTCGGTTACGTGCCGGACGATCGGGGCATCTACGCCACCCTCACGGTCGAGGAGAACCTCACCCTTCCCCCCACCACCGGACCCGACGCGTGGTCGCTGGAGAAGGTGTACGAGACCTTTCCCGTGCTGGCCGACCGGCGGCGTCAGTCCGGAACCCACCTCTCGGGCGGTGAGCAGCAGATGCTCGCGGTCGCGCGGGTGCTTCGGATGGGCGCCCGGCTACTGCTGGCGGACGAGCCGACCGAAGGGCTCGCACCCCTGCTGGTCCAGCAGATCGGCGACATCATCCGCACGGTCAAGGCGCACGGCGTCACCGTGCTGCTCATCGAACAGAACATCCACTTCGCCTCGACCGTGGCGGACCGGCATCACCTGATCGCCCAGGGACGGGTGGTCGAGGTACTCGACAACGCCGAGGTCAAGCAGCGCGAGCACGAGTTGCTCGAGTACCTGGGCATCTGACACAACAGGAGGAAGTCACGTGGCTGTCAGGAAAGCGGGAGCGTTGGTCGCCACCATGGCGGTGGGCACAGCGCTGGTCGGCTGCGGCGCGGGCGGCCCCCAGAGCGGCGGGGGCAAGGTCAGCGGCGACGCGATCAAGCTCGGTGTGATCACCGACCTGTCCGGGGTCTACTCCGAACTCGCCGGGGAGAACGCGGTCGAGGCCGTGCGGATGGCCGTCGACGATTTCAAGGAGAAGCACGGCGACGACGCGGTCACCGACACCATCGAGGTGGCCTCCGCCGACCACCAGAACAAGCCGGAGATCGCCAACACGACGGCGCGGGGGATGTACGACCGCGACGGCGTGGACGCGATCTTCGACGTGCCGACCTCCTCGGCCGCCCTCGCGGTGGCGACGGTGGCCGGGCAGAACAAGAAGCTGTACTTCAACAACGGCGCCGCCACCACCGAACTCACGGGCGCGCAGTGCAACGCCTATACCTACCACTACGCCTACGACACCTACATGCTCGCGCACGGCACCGGCACGACCGTCACCGAGCAGGGCGCCAAGCAGTGGTACATCATCTACCCGGACTACGCCTTCGGTCAGGACATGAACAAGAGCTTCACCGAGGCGATCCAGGCTGCCGGCGGCACGGTGGGCACGGCCGACCCGACCCCCTTCCCGAACGACAACTTCGCCACGTTCATGACGAAGGCGCCCAACCTGAACCCGAAGCCGGACGTGCTCGGCACCATGCAGGCCGGCGGCGACCTGGTGAACGTCGTCAAGCAGTACAACGAGTTCGGCCTGCGGGAGCAGGGTGTCGACCTCGCGGTGGGCCTGATGTTCGACACCGACATCGCCTCCATCGGCGTCGGCCCGCTGGCCGGCACCCTCTACACCACCGCCTGGTTCTGGAACATGGACGACCAGAGTCGCGCGTGGGCCGACCGTTTCCTCGAGCGCACCGGCACCCGCCCGACCTTCGACCACGCGGCCAACTACTCCGCCGCCACGCAGTACCTCGAGGCGATCCAGCGGGCCGGCACCGACGACGCCGACGCGGTGCGCGAGGAGCTCGACGGCTACGAGTTCGAGGACTTCTTCGCCCGCAACGCCCGGTTCCGCGCCGAGGACCACCGCGTCACACACGACTCGTATCTGGTGAAGGTCAAGGAGGAGAGCCAGGTCGAGGAGGACTTCGACTTCACGGAGATGGTGGAGACGATCCCAGCCGACGAAGCCTTCCGGGAAGCGGCCGACAGCGGCTGCAGCATGGGCTGATCGCAAGTGGAACTGGTGCAGCAGCTCTTCAACGGCTTGGTGAGCGGCAGCTTCTACGCCCTGCTGGCGCTCGGGCTCTCGGTGATCTTCGGCATGCTCGGCGTGGTCAACTTCGCCCACGGCGCGTTCTACATGCTCGGGGCCATCGGCGCGTTCGTGCTGCTGGACACGGTCGGGCTGAGCTGGTGGCTGGCGCTGCTCGTGGTGCCGGTGGTGCTCGGCGTGGTCGGCATGGTCCTCGAGCGGCTGTTCGTGGCGCGGCTGGTGAAGCTCGACCCGCTGTACAACTTCCTGCTGACGTTCGGGATCGCGTTGATCCTGCAGGACGTGGTGCGGCTGAAGTACGGCGTCGCCTCCCAGCCCTACAGCCGGCCGGAGCTGCTCGACGGGTCGATGAACCTCGGCCTGTTCGACTATCCGAAGTACCAGGTGTTCGTGTTCGTCTTCTCGATCGTCATCTCGGCGCTGGTCTGGTTGGTACTGACCAGAACCAGAGTGGGGATGATCGTGCGGGCGGCCACCGAGCGTCCCGAGCTGACCCGGTCGCTGGGCATCGACGTGCGGCGGTGGGTCACCCCGGTGTTCGGGTTCGGCATCGCGCTGGCGGGGCTCGCCGGTGTGCTGGCCGCGCCCATGCGGGCGGTCAACTCCAGCATGGGCGCCGACCTGATCATCGTGATCTTCGCGGTCGTGGTGATCGGCGGGCTCGGCTCCGTCTTCGGTTCGGTGGCCGCCGGTTACGTGGTCGGGATGCTGTCCGCGGTCGGCAACCTCTACATCCCGGCGTTCTCCCAGAGCCTGGTCTTCATCCTGATGGCGCTGGTGCTGCTCCTGCGCCCGGCCGGTCTGTTCGGTCGTGAGGAAGGCGTGCGCGCATGATCATCTCCAGGCTCGTCGAAGGCAGGTCCCCAGCCGTCCGCCTCGGGCTGCTCGTCGTGGGGCTGGTGGTGGCGTTCGGGCTGCCGTGGTGGATCTATCCGCCCGTGGCGCTGGACATCGCCGCGTGGGCGTTGTTCGCGGTCGCGCTCGACCTGCTCCTCGGCTACACCGGCCTGCTCTCGTTCGGACACGCCGCGTTCTGGGGATCCTCGGCCTACGCCACGGGCATCATCGCCATCGAGACGGGGATGCCGTTCTACGTGGCCGTGCTGGGCGGTGCGGTGGTGGCGTCGCTGATCGCCCTGCCGATCGCCATGCTGTCGGTGCGCCGTACCGGCATCTACTTCGCCATGGTGACGCTGGCCTTCGCACAGCTGATCTACTTCATCGCCAACCAGTGGCGTTCGGTCACCGGCGGCGAGAACGGACTCCAGGGGATTCCGCGGGAGGTCTTCGGGTTCGACCTGTCGGACTCGTTCTACTTCTACTACGCGGCGATTCCGCTGATTCTGCTCGGGCTGCTCTTCGCGTGGCGGGTGGTGCACTCGCCCTTCGGCCGGGTGATGGTGGCGATCCGGGAGAACCCCGCCCGCGCCAGGGCACTCGGCTACCCCGTCGACCGGTACAAGGTGCTGGTCTTCGTGGTGTCCGCGTTCCTGGCCGGAATCGCCGGCGGGGTGTACGCCATCGGCCACGGGTTCGCCTCACTGCAGGAGGTCTACTGGACGACCTCCGGCAAGGTCGTCGTGATGAACATCCTGGGCGGCATGGGCACGCTGTGGGGCCCGGTGGTCGGCGCGGCGATCATCGTGGTGCTCGAGGACTACCTGGCCACCGCCGGCATCGACGCCGTCGGCGCGGTGACCGGTGGGATCTTCGTGGTCACCGTGCTGCTGTTCCGCCGCGGCATCTGGGGCACCGTGCGGCGCCTGTTCCGGCCGCGCCGCAGACGCGTCGTGCCCAGCGAGGAACCACTCTCCGCGGAGCCGAGCCCGGCGCCGGCGCCGGACTCGGCCACTCGCCCCTAAGTGGTCGGCGCCGGAAGTCCTCCAGGGGTCTCGACGGCCCAGCTTCCCGCTGGACGCACGGCCGAAAGGCCCGAGTACAACCCGGTACGAGAAGATGGTCGCTCCGCAAGCTCCGCTCCGCGACCTTCCGGCCGCACGCCCAGCGAAAACCTGGATCCGCCGATACCCACGAAGGACTTCCGGCGCCGACCACTAAGTCAGGCGATCGCGCAGGCGACACCGTTGAGCGTGAACGAGGTCGGCGCGGTGTTCGTCCCGTTGTGCGATGCGGAGAAGCCGAGGTTCAGCGAGCCGCCCGCCGCGATGACGGGGTTCCAGCTCTCGTTGCGTACCTGGACCCGTGCGCCGTCCTGGGACACGATGCCGTGCCACAGCTGGCTGATGACCTGGCCGTTGGCGAAGGACCACTGCAGGTTCCAGCCGTTGGTCGGAGCGGCGGCCGTGTTGCGGATGGTCACGTCGCCCTGGAAGCCGCCTTGCCACTGGCTGGGGACGCCGTAGGTGACCGAACAGCCGGTCGGTCCGCCGCCCGTCTGCGTGGTCACGTTGACCGTGTTCGAGCGGGGAGAGCGGTTGCCCGCCGCGTCACTCGCGTACACGGCGAAGGTGTAGGTGGTGCCCGCCGCCAGGCCGGTGATCGTCGTGCTGGTGGTGCTCGAGCCGCCCGCCGCGGTCTCCGTGGTGCCGCTGACCCGGACCACGTCGTAGCGGGTGACCCCGACGGCGTCGGTGGACGCGGCCCAGGTCAGGGTCGCGCCGCTGGAGGTCACGCCGGACGCGGTCGGGGTGCCCGGCCTGCTGGGCGGGGTGGTGTCGGTAGGGCCGCCGCCGCCGTAGACGCTGGCCTCGCGGGAGGTGGCCCGGATGCCGTTGGCACCGTTGACCGCCCGCTGGCCCCAACTGGTCAGCTGCGCCGCGTTGAAACTCGTGACCATGTCGAGGTACTCGACGCCGCCGCCGTTGCCGGACCACGACCAGGCCAGATAGCCCAGGCCGAGCTGCTGGGTGGTGGCGAAGATGGTGTTCTCGTCTGGGTTTCCGTCACTGTGGTTGTCGCCGAACTCGCCGACCACGATCGGCAGCTTGGCGGACACGAACCGGCCGAGGTAGTCGTTGATCTCCGCGGCCGTGTCGAACACGCCGTACATGTGGATGGCGAACACCGTGTTCGCGCGCGAGTCGGCCGCGAAGACCGACTGTGCGTTGTCGCGCATGGTGAACGCCCAGTCCTGGCCCCAGTTCGGTGCGTCCACCATCAGGGTGTGCTCGAAGCCGGCGGCGCGCAACGCGATGATGGCGTCCTTGGTCGCCTGGGTCCACCCGGTGTAGCCGGAGTTGCCCCACGGCTCGTTGCCGATGTTGAGGATGACGTAGTTCTCCTGGCCGGTCATGGCGCTCTGGACGCTCTTCCAGTACTCCACCGCGCGGGCCAGGCTGACCGCGCCGCTCTGCTCCTGGAAGCCGGTGGTGTCGTGTACTTCCAGCACGCAGATCAGCTTGTTGGTCTTGCACTGGCCGATGACATTGGCCACGTCGGTCACGTCATTGCGCGTCCACCGGTCGCCGGAGCTGAGCACCACGCGGACCGTGTTGGCGCCCGTGGCCTTGATGTCCTTCAGCGCCTGGGTAGTGCGGTCCACGTACCAGGTGTGCGCGTGGTTGACGCCGCGCATCACGAAGTCGTTGCCGTTCGCGTCGAGGAGCCTGCCGTTCGCGACGTGGAAGCCGGTCGCCGCCGCCGCGGCAGGACTTGTCACCACCGGCAATAAGGCCGCGGCCATCGCGACGGCTGCGATACTCGCCCAGATCTTGACCATGTCGCGCCCTCACGGTTGTCGTCGTTGACTCTTTTCACCAAATCGCTTAACCGGTTAAGTGTCAAGACTTAAGAATGCTGAACAATTGATCTGGTGGCGCGGTCGCAACGACCCATCGGTCAGCGAGGAATTCCGAACCGGATATGGTGCGCCGGGTGACCACGGAGTCGTCGACATCGACCGCTACGGGCGTGCTGCCCGTCGAGCGGTACGTGGCGGGATTGGCGCGCAAGCGCATGGCCGCCGGAGTTCTGTTCAGGGACGACGCGGGCCGCGTGCTGCTGGTCGAACCGTCGTACAAGCCGAACTGGGAGATCCCGGGCGGCGCGGTCGAGGCCGATGAATCACCATGGGCGACCGCGACCCGCGAACTCGCGGAGGAGATGGGCTGGGACCATCCGCTCGGCCGGCTGCTGGTCGTGGACTATGTCCGCCCGCAGGACTCGCGTCCCGAGGGGATGATCTTCGTGTTCGACGGTGGCGTGCTCGACGAGACCGATCTGGTGGGCATGGTCTTCCCCGACGCCGAGATCGTCTCCGCCGCGTTCCACACCGTCGACGAGGCCAGGAGCAAGGTGAAGCCGCTGCTGGCCGACCGGATCGCCGCGGCGCTGTCCGCGGTGGAGCAGGGCACGACGGCGCTGTGCGAACAGGGCCGGCGCATCGCCTGACCTCGGTCACGCGGTGATCGGCTGGGCAGGGCCACCGGATGGCACGTAGCCGTCTGCTGCGCTCGACTCCAGCGACCAGTTCGGGACCGACCGGCTGGGCGGCAGCATATGCGTGTGGTTACGCGGTCAAGCACCTGTCACCAGAGGCCTGGCCGTGCTGCCCCGCACGACCAATCGAGGCGGCGCGTTCTCGAAATCGCGCACCGCCTGGCCGTCGAGCGATGCCAGCAGGCGCTCGGCCGAGTGCCTGCCGTAGGCGACGATGTCCCGGCTCACGGCCGTCAGTGGCGGGTGCACGATCTCGCACAGCACCGAGTCGTCCCAGGCCATGACCGACAGTTCGCCCGGTACGTCCACGCCCATCTCATGGGCCACCGACACTCCCGCCACCGCCATCACGTCGTTGTCGTACACGATGGCGGTCGGCGGTGCGGCGGCGCTGAGCAGCCGGCGGGTGGCCTGGGCACCCTGGTCGGGCGTGTAGTCCGTGTTGATGGTCGTGGACTCGAGGCCGATGCGGGCGGAGACCTCGTCGAACGCCTGGGTTCGCAGCTCGGTGTGCAGCATGCCGGAGACCCCGGCGACCCGGGCGATCCGGCGGTGCCGCAGCGCGGCCAGGTACTCCATCACCACGACCATGGCCCCGGCGTCGTCGATCCACACGCCGGGCAGGCTGCCGTGATGGCCGGGGCCGCCGACCACCATGGCCGGCAGCTTCAGCTCCTCCAGCACGGGCACCCGCTTGTCGTCGCAGCGCAGGTCGATCAGGAACACTCCGTCGACCCGGCGCTCGGCCCACCAGCGGCGGTGGGTGGCGATCTCCTTGTCGTGGTCGGCCACCACCTGCAGCACGAGCGCCGTCTGGCTGGCGGCCATCGCGCTCTCCATGCCGGAGATCAGCTTCATGAAGAACGGCTCGATCCCGAGTGTCTCCGGCGCCCGGGCCATGACCAGACCGAACGCTCCGGCGCGGGCACCGGAGAGCGCCTTGGCGGCGCTGTTCGGATGCCAGCCCAACTCGAGGGCCATCCGCAGCACCCGCTGCCGGGTCTCGTCGGAGACCCCGGGTTGTCCGTTCAGCGCGTAGGACACAGCGCCCTTCGACAGCCCCGTCTTCTCGGCGATGTCGGCGATAGTCACACGTCTCGTCACGCTAACTCGCATTTCCGCTCTTCGTTCAGTGCGAAGCATGCCACGTAATGGTCGGCGCCCACCTCGGCGAGTACCGGACCGCCGTCGGGGTGGACGGCGTGGTACCGGCACGGACCAGGGTCGATGTCCTCCTGGGTCCAGCGCACGCCGAGCCGCGGGACCGAGGAGAGCAGCGTCCTGGTGTACGGGTGGACCGGGTCGCCGAACACGGCGGCCGTGGCGCCGCGCTCCACCACCGAGCCGCGGCGCAGGATCACCGTCTGGTCGGCCAGATAGTTGCCCAGCGCGAGATCGTGGGTGATGAACAGGACCGCGAGTCCCCGTTCCTTGAGGTCGGCCAACAGGTTCAACACATCGATCCGGGTGGAGGCGTCGAGCATGCTGATCACCTCGTCGGCGACCAGCAGCTTGATGTCGAGCAGCAGCGCGCGGGCGATCAGCATCCGCTGCAGCTGCCCGCCGGAAAGCTGGTGCGGATACTTGTCCAGCACCTGGTCGGGGCTCAGCGCCACCGCGCGCAGCGCCTCGTCGACCCGGTCGGACCACTCGGCGGCGCCGGTGCCGGGGAAGTACGCCTGCTGGATCATGGCCAGCACCCGTTCCGCCTTGAACACCGGGTTGTAGGTGCTGAACGGGTCCTGGAACACACCCTGCGTCTCGCGGTAGTACTCCTTGAGCGTGCCGCGCCGCAGCGAGGCGACGTCGGTGCCGTCGAAGGTGATCGTGCCGCTGGTCGGCCGGGCTAAACGTAAAATCATCCGGCCGATGGTCGACTTGCCGCTGCCGCTCTCGCCGATGAGCGACACGACCTCGCCGGGCCGCAGCTCGAAGCTCACGTCCCGAACGGCCGGCAGCTCCTGACGGCCGAACGCGCCCACCTTGTAGGTCTTGGAAACCCGGTCCAGCTTGAGCATCAGGTGGCCCTCCAACACGCGACCGAATGACCGGGGGAGACCTCGGCGAACGGCGGCTGCTCGGCGCACTTGTCGAACGCCACCGGGCAGCGGGCGCGGAACCGGCAACCGGACGGCGGGGGCCGCAGCGAGGGTGGACTGCCGGCGATGCCGGTCAACCGCTTGCCGTCGTAGCGGACGCCGACCTCGGGCAGCGCGGCGATCAGCGCCTGCGTGTACGGATGCCGCGGTGACTCGACGATCACGTCGGTCGGTGCCTTCTCGGCCAGCTTTCCCGCGTACATCACCATGATCGTGTCGGCGATCTGGTACACGAGCGACACGTCGTGGGTGATGACGATCATGCTGCGCACCAGATCGTGGTCCCGTAGGCCGGCCAGGGCCAGCCCCACGGCGCGCTGGGTCGACACGTCGAGTGCGGAGGTCACCTCGTCGGCGATCAGCAGCGCGGGGTTCAGCAGCGTGGAGATCACCATGACCATCCGCTGCTTCATCCCGCCCGAGAGCTCGAGGGGGTACCGGTCCAGCACGTCCCGGGACAGGCCGACCAGGTCGAGCCGCCGGTCCAGTTCGGACCGAACGGTGGCGAACCGGATCCCGCGGGACTCGACCAGCTCCCGGACCATCCGGCCGATGCGCCTGGTCGGGTTCATGGCGCTCATCGCGTACTGCGGGATGACCGAGACTTCCTTGTACCGGTACTCGTTCATCCGCTTGTCGTCGCCGATGGGCAGTTCGTCGCCGTCGAGCGTGACCCGGCCGCCGACGTGCCGCATGCTCCCGTCCAGCCGGATGAGGCTCTTGCCGAGCGTGGTCTTGCCACTGCCCGACTCTCCCACGAGACCCATGATCTCCCCGTCGGCCACGGTGAAGCTGGCACCGTCCAGCGCCCGCACGTCACCGCGCAGGGTCCGGTAGTGCACCCGCAGATCCTCGACCTCGAGCATCAGGTCTCCCGCAGCTTCGGGTTGAACACCTCGTCCAGACCCACGTTCATGATGTACAGCGCGCCGACGACCGTCGTGATGCCGAGGCCCGGTGGGATGAACCACCACCACATGCCGAGGTTCATGGCGCTCCACTGCTTGGCGTGGTTGAGCATCAGCCCCAGCGACATGCCGTCGGTCGGCCCGAGCCCGATGAAGTCCAGCGTCGCGGCGAACAGCACGGAGCCACCGAACAGCAGGATGAACACCATGAACAGATAGGAGGCCATGTTCGGCGCGATCTCACGGAAGATGATCCGCCGGACCGGCGCGCCGGACAGGCGTGCCAGGTCGACGAACTCCCTGGCGCGCAACGACAACGTCTGCGCGCGTACCGCGCGGGCCACCCAGGGCCAGGAGAACAGCCCGATGATCACCGCCTGCACCTGCACGTCGCGCACCTGCAGGTACGCCGCGATGATCATCAGCACGGCGAGTACCGGCAGCACCAGCACGACGTTGGTGATCATGTTCAGGATCTCGTCGACCAGCCCGCCGCGGTATCCGGCGGTGAACCCGATGAGCATGCCGAGCACGCCGGCGATCAGTGCCGCCACGGTGCCCACGAGGAACGTCGACCGCAGCCCGTGCAGGAACTGTGCCAACACGTCCTGCCCGAACGTGGTGGTGCCGAACCAGAACTGCCCCGACGGCGCCGCGGCCGGCGGGCCGACATAGGCCAGGGGATCGTCGGCCACGAACAACGGCCCGACCACCGCGGCCAGCAGGAAGGCCACCACGACCGCCAGCCCGCCGACGAGCTTCCGGTTGCGCCGCGCGAAGTACAGCGCCTCCCGGCGTACCCCGGCGCCGTGCACGGTCGCGACACCGGGAACGGTGGTGACCTCGGGGCCGGACTCGCCGGAGACCGGTTCTGGCGCGGTCATGAGCCCCCCACTCCCACCCTGGTCCGCGGGTCGACCAGGACGTAGACGATGTCGATGACGAAGTTGGCGATCAGCACACCGATCACGATGAACAGGAAGATCCCCTGCAGCAGGAAGAAGTCGCTGGTCTTGATCGCCTCGAGCACCAGGTAGCCGAGACCGCGGTAGTCGAACACGATCTCGGTCACCACCGCGCCGCCGACGATCACGCCGAGCTGCAGCGCCAACCCGGTGATCTGGGGGAGTACGGCGTTGCGGAAGGCGTAGCGGCGCACCAGTTTCTGGGGTGCGCCCAACGCGCCGAGGTAGTGCGAGTAGTCCGCCTCCAGCTCGTAGATGATCAGGTTCCGCATGCCGATCGCCCAGCCCCCGAAGCCCACGAGGAACAGCGACAGGAACGGCAGGAACCAGTGGCTGACCAGATCGGTGACGAACACCCATGACCACTCGGGCACCAGCGAGGCGCTGAAGCTGCGGCCGACGGGGAACAGCCCGGCGACCTTGCCCAGCGCCCATGCCATGAGGATGGCGAGCCACATGTACGGCGTGGCCGTGAGGATGTACCAGACCGGCAGCACCGTGTTGTCCAGCACCTTCTTGCGCGCGGCGTAGGCGCCGAACTTGTTGCCGGCCCACCAGCTCAGCAGGATCGCCGGGATCAGCAGGCCGAGCGTGTAGGGCACGGCACCCAGGATGATCTCGCTGACCGGCTGCGGGAACGCCCACAGGCTGATCCCGAGGTCACCGCGGAACAGCCCGCCCCAGAAGTTGAGGTACTGCTGCCATACGGGCAGGTCGAAGCCGAACAGGTTGGAGTAGAACGCCTCCATGGCGGCCACGCCGTCCGGGTCCTGCAGGCGGGCCCGCGAGACCATGGCGCTGACCGGGTCGCCCGGCATGAACCTCGGGATCAGCCAGTTGATCGTCACGGCCACGAAGAACGTGAGCGCGTAGATCAACAGCTTGGTGCCGAAATAGCGAGCCATGCGACTACTGCTGCTCGGCCGGTTGGAGTTCGGTGAGCATCTTGATGGCGCCGCGCTGCAGGTAGCCGCGCCACATGGTCGGCACGACCGTCGGCCCATCGCCATCGGCCGACGGCCAGTTGGTCCACACGGCGTTGCTCGCCTGCGACCACAGGCCGTTGTACCACAAGGGGATCACCGGCACCTCGGTCAGCTGGATGCGCTGCAGCTGCGAGGTGATCGCCTGCATCGCCGGCACGTCGTCGATCTTGGTCGCGTCGAGCTGGTTGACCAGTTCCCACGCCTGCGGGTTCTCGTACCGGCCGAAGTTGACGGTCGTCTGCTGCTCCTGGACCGGCAGCCGGAACACGTAGTCGTAGTAGGTCCACGGCGAGTTGTCCATCTGCCGCTCGTTGTTCAGGATCAGGTCGAAGTCGCCGCTCTCCCGCATGTCCTGCACCACGGTGTCGGCCGGTGTCGCCGACTCCAGGTTGATCCCGGCCGCCTTCGCGCCCTCGGCGACCACTCTGGCCGACTCGTTCCAGTCGGTCCATCCCGACGGGGTGGCCAGCGTCAGCTGGATCGGCGAGCCGTCCTTGTTCTCCACCAGCCCGTCGTCGTTCGTGTCGCGGTAGCCGGCCTGGGCGAGGGTCTCCTTGGCGCGGTTGGTGTTGAACGAGTAGCCGAGCCGGTCGACCTGTGCCTTGTCGATGTACTCCTCCCAGATCGGCAGCAGCCCGGTGGGGCTCGCGGGCGTCACGATCTGGCCGTAGACCGAGTCAGCGATCTTGGTGGTGTCGACGGAGTCCGCCAGCGCGCGGCGGAACGCGGGATCGTTCAGGGGTGCCTTGGTGGTGTTGGGCACCATCCAGGTGGTGTTGGCCGCCAGCATGTACGGGGCCTCGGAGAAGTAGGTCTGGATCTTGTACCCACCCTTGACCAGCGAGGAGATGCCGGGCAGGAAGTTGTTGGAGAGGTCGATGTTGCCCTCCAACAACTGGCTCAGCGCGGCCTCGTTGGACGAGTTCACGAGATCGACGATGTACTTGGGCTTGACGTCGAGGTCGAGCGCCGCCGTGCCCCACCAGTCCTCGTTCTTCACCCAGACCTGGCGGTCCGCGTCGGCCGCCTCGAACTTGTACGGGCCGGAGCCGACCGGGTCCTTGTTCGCGCCGGCGATCACGTCCTCTTCGGACCTGTCACCCCAGATGTGCTCGGGCACGATCGCGTTGAAGTACGTCCAGTTCGCCCACTGCTGGTAGGGCGGTTCGGCGAAGGTGAAGCGGGCGGTGTGCTCGTCGACCGCCTCCGCGCTGTCCAGGTACGTCCAGAGGTTGTGGTAGGGCACCGATTCCATCTCACCGAGCCCCATGGTGAACACCACGTCCTCGGCGGTGATCGGCTCGCCGTCCGTCCACTCCAGACCCTCGCGCAGGGTGACCTCGTAGGTGGTGTCGCTGGTCCACTCGCCGCTCTCGGCCAGCCACGGCTCGAACTCGTCGGTGAGCGGGTCGTAGAGGAACAGGGTCTCGTAGACCAGGCCGACCGTTCCGGTGGCGTAGGTCCAGTTCATGATGGGATTCCAGTTGACCGGAGCGCCCCACTGGGTACCGCTGGTGAACAGGGTCTGCTCGCGCGGGTAGTTGCCCCCGCCCGCGCTGCTTCCCGCGTCCGCACCGTCCACACCCGTGCAGGAAGCGGCGGCCAGGCCGGCCGACAGGAGTAGGGCAGGTAACCTCCACCGGTTTCGCATGACGTTCTCTCTTTCTACGGCGAGTCAGGAGTCAGGAGCGAGTTGCAGGACGCGGACACCGAAGGGCGGCAGGGTTACCGCCTCGATCGGTGCACTGGCCGACATCCCGTCGGCGAGTTCGGTGAGCTTGCCGAGGACCGTGGGCCGGACGGTGCGTTCTTCCGGTGCCTGGCTGACCAGCCAGACGAACCGACGACCGTCCTCGTGGGACAGAAGAGCGGCGTGGACGAACGGATCGGCCACGGTCACCGGGCGATCCACCCCGGCCAGCTCGGCGAGCGCGTCGTAGAGGACGTGGGTCGGCTCCGGGTTGACGCGGGGGAGTGCGGCCGCCATGCCCTCCAGCGGGTAGGTGGCGAGTACGACGCGACCGGCGCCGATCCGGCGTTCGAGCAGCACCGGGCGGTCGTACCGGTCGACCGCCACGACCTCCGCCTCGGTCGGTCGGACCGGGAGGAACGCTCGGGAGTTCTCGTTGCCGCCGACCCGGAAGGACAACTCCGCGCCTTCGGTGATCGGACCGAACGGGCGGACGAACCGGACGGTCACCTCGTCGTCCTCGATCGGGTCGACCAGGCCGTAGCGCAGCTGGTGCTCGACGCCGAACATGCCGTTGACGTCGGCGTACCAGGGGCCGCGCTGCACACCGTTGCCGCCGGGGCTGTACGAGACGTAGACGGTCGCGCCCTCATCGGCCGCCTTGGCCAGCGCGCGCCAGGCCGGCGCCGTGAGCTGCTTGACCGACGGGACGAGGTAGAGCGGGAAACCGGGGGTGATCCCGTCGCGCTCGCGCAGGGGGACCACCGGCAGGTCGGCCGTGCGGGAGGTGACGTAGGCCTGGCGCAGGACGTCGAACACGTAGGTGCGGTCGGAGTCCTCGGTGAACGGGTACTCGTGTTCCAAATAGGACGGTACGACCAGGGCCGCCTGGGCCGGTGGCCGGGCGCAATGCGCGATGTCCACCCGGTCGAGCGTGACCGTGAAGTCGTGGAACTCCTCGAGCTGCGGTTTCGGCCGCCCGGCGGCGTCGGTGAGCCCGAAGTGCATCTCGAACGGGTGGTGGCGGTACGGGTCCTGGTCGTGGAGGTCGTAGTCCGTGTTGTTCCAGGCGATCCATCCGGTGGCGCCGGCGAGCAGCGTGTTGTGCAGCACCTGCCGGTAGTAGTGGCGGGCGTGTTCGGCGGAGGCGAAGTTGTCGGTCACGCCGAACTCCTCGAGCACCACCGGGGTCTTGGTGACCGTGCCGGCCAGCTCGCAGACGAACGCCGCGGCCAGGTGCTGGCGGACGACGTCGTTCTCCATGCGGTAGACGTGTGGCCCCACGAAGTCGGTGATCGCCGCGAGTTCCCGGACGGAGAAACCGTTGTCCACGCCGGTGATCTCCAGCCCCCACGCCCCGTCACCGATCGAGACCGGCTGGGTGCCGCCGCCGGCGCGGACGGCCTGGACCATCAGCTCCGCCCACGGGGTCACGTGCTCCCTGGTGGATGGTTCGCCATAGATCGGCATCTCGTTGGAGATCAGCCAGGCGGCGACCGCCGGGTGGGTGTGGAATCGCGCGGTCATCTCGCGGACGAACCACGCCTGGCGAGCGACGAGCCACACATCGGTGTAGAGATCGCGGCCGCCCCGCCACGGTGGGTCCCAGTTCTCGCCGGACATGTGCCCGACGAGGAAGGTCGGGATGGTGCGCATGCCCTGCTCGACGTGCCGGTCGAGGAAGTCGGCATAGCGCGCGACCATCTCCTCGTCCACCCGGTCCGGCTCGGGCATGAAGTCCGGCCAGTAGAAGAACGAGCGGGTGAGGTTCATCCCGTGTGCCCGGAGCACCTCGAGTTCCTGGCCGATCAGGCCGGGATCGTAGCCGCGCCACATCAGCGGACCACCTGCCCGCGACCAGAAGTTCGCGCCGAGCCACGGCCGCCCGTCGATCAGGAGCATCATCGCCTCGATTCACTGAACCGGATCAGTAGACCTGAACCTGACGCGCGAGTGCTGCTCACCTTACGCAGTGAAAACCCGGTGACACCAGGGTTTCCGGCATGATCATATTACTGAAACGTTCAGTTAAGCGGTTCAGTGAACCTCGCCGTCACGACCGCTCGTGCAGTGAACGACGCGTTCACCGCGTTGACCGCAGTGAACGACGCTTTCCCTGCATCGGCCGGTCAGGTGGGGTTTGCCGTTGCCGACGGCGACGAGCTTGCCCGCGCCGCGTGTCTCGAACCTCACCTGATACACCGCGTCGGGGACGATCCGGCCGCGGTGGTCGACCACCTCGACGAGCACGTGCGCGAGGTCGTCGCGGCTGGTGGTGAGGTCCTCGACGTCCGAGGTGAGGCGTAACTCGGCGGGCGCGCCGACCGTCCTGAGTGTCGTGCGGCCGATCTCCCGGCCGTCGCGGCTGGCGATCGCGGTCAGCTCACCCGAGCGGTACGGCGCGGTGAACGTCACCGCCGCCCGGTCCGTTCGCGTCACCGCACGGGCGGCGATCTCCGTGCCGTTGAGCAGAAGTCGCACGTGGTCGCCCGGCGTGTAGACGCGCACCTTCATGGGTGTTCCGGCTCGACGTCCCAGGTCCAGCTCACCAGCTCGTCGTAGTAGCCCCACCACAATGCCACCTGCTCGGTGCCCGGGGACGTCGGACGCTCGACCAGCATCTCCACCGGGCTGAAGTCGCACACCGCGCGGCCGCGGCGCCCAGCTGTAACGCCTGCCGCCGTGTCACCCCGTCGACATCTGCTTTTCCTTCACGGACTGGTGCAGGCCCCGGCGGACACCGCGGCGGGTGCGGCGCCGGACGCGACGAAGCCGAAGGTCGTCGTCCCGCCGCCGCCGACAGATCCGTTGTAGGACTCGTTCCTCACGGTGCCGGCGGTGGCGGTGTTCACCGCGCCCCACATGTTGGTGATGGTGTGTCCGCCGGGCATGGTCAGCGCGACCGTCCAGCCGTTGAGCGTGGCTGTCGTGCTGTTGCGCACGGTCACCTCGGCCTGGAACCCGCCGTTCCACGTGCCGACCAGTCGCGGTGCCGCGCTGCACGTGCCGCCCGTGGGTGGTGATTCGGACGGGTCACCAATGCTGCCCGGCACTGTCAGCAGGGCGTTGTACCAGGTGGTGGCCATCTTGCTGTAGCCACCGGCGTTGGGGTGGACCCCGTCGGCGAGGTCGCCGGTGTTCAGGGCCCGGTACATGTCGACCAGGTGCACGCGCTTTCCGGCGTTCACCTTGCTCTGCACGATGCCGGGGATCGTGGCGTTGAACGTTCGCACGGTCTGGTCGGCGAACGAGATCGGCACGATGGTCGCGACGAACAGGTCCGCGTTCGGGGCCTGGGTGGTGATGCGATCGAGCAAAGTGGACAGACGCGCCGGGGCGCCGGCCGGGTCGCTGCCGTACATGTCGTTGGTGCCGATGTGCAGCAGGATGGTCCGCGGGTTGTAGGTGCGCAGCCAGTTGACGATGTTGGCGTCGATCTGGGCGATGGTCCAGCCCGAGTGGCCTTCGTGGTCACGGTCGCCGAGGCTGCCGGGACCGTTGACCTGTGAGCCGACGAAGTCGACGGTCCGGCCCCCGGCGACGAGCTTCTGCCACAGGTCGACGCGGTAGCCGCCGGGCACGTTGTACCCGTCGGTGATCGAGTCGCCGAGCGGCATGACCCGCACGGCCTCCGCCTGCGGGACGGTGTCCTGCGTGGAGTCCGATATGGACGGTGCCGGTGCCGGTGGCGGTGGCTGGTGCGACCAGCAGCGCCGCGGCGGCCAGCGCACCGGCGAGCAGTCCTCTCCTCGTGAACATTTGGCTTCCCGTCAGCAGGTGGAGTTGGTCTGGGCGCGCCGGACGATGTCGAGCTCTGGGGATCGAAACTCACGCTCTCGTAGCAAAAGTTCACTCAATGTAACCGCAGCAATACGGCCGAAGCAACCCGCCGGAGGTAGTGGATGTGAACGCTCCCTTCGCGTTTCCATCGATGCGAAAGCCGATCCGCTGAACAAAAGTAGTGAACGCACACTTTGAACTGCTCGAACGTCGGCCATTCGAATTCCGGCGGGAACGTCCCGAAAGTTTCGCGAACAGCCACATGGTTTCGAGGTGCGGAGTTCGAGCAGGCATACTCCCTACGTGACCCAGGGGAGCGGCACGACGTTCGCCGTGCTCGGGCAGGTCGAGGTGCGTGGGCCGGACGGCGTTGTCCGCGTCGGCAGGCCGGGGCAGCGTGCCCTGCTCGCGCTGATGTTGTTGCGTGCCAACAGGGTGCTGGCGCCCGAGGAGATCGTCCGGCAGCTGTGGGGCGACCAGCCACCGGCCACCGCCCGCGCGCAGGTGCACGCGCTGGTGTCCGCCGTCCGGCAGGCGCTGCCGGACGGCCGGCACATCCTTCGGACACAGGAGCACGGCTACCGGCTGGACGTGGAGCCGGACGCGCTGGACCTGTTCCGGTTCGAGCACGGCCTCGCGCACGCCTCGGTCGAGCAGGACAGGACGGCGGCCGCCGCGGCGTTCCGGGCGGCGCTCGCGCTGTGGCGTGGCACGCCGTTCACCGGGATCGACGCGGCCTTCGTCGACCGGGTCCGCCGCCGTCTCGGCGAGCAGCGGCTGCACGCGGTGGAACAGGTGATCGACATCGAGCTGGCGCTCGGCCGGCACACCGAACTGGTCGGTGAGCTCACCGAGTTGGCCGGTGCGCATCCCGGCCGCGAACGGCTGCACCGGCAGCTCATGCTGGCGCTCTACCGCGAAGGGCGGGCGGCCGAGGCCATGGCCGCCTACCGCACGTGCCAGGCGGCGCTCGCGGACGCCGGCGTCCGGCCGTCACCGAAGCTCGGCATGCTCGCCAGTCGCATCCTGGGTACGGACGACACCCTGTTGTCCCGTAAGGAAAGGCCGGCGAGCCCGCTGCCGCCGGCACCCGAGCGGCCCACCCACCTGGCCGAACTGGACGAACTACTGACCGGCGCCGAACCGCGGATCACCACGATCCACGGGCCGGCCGCGAGTGGCAAGTCCGCGCTCGCCGTCGCCTGGGCGCACACGGTCGTGGACCGGTTCGCCGACGGCGTGCTGTACCTCGACCTCGCGGCGACGCCGGAGCCCGCGGACGCGCTCGCCGAACTCCTCGCCCAGCGAGGGGTGGCCGAGCGTCCCGACGACCTCGCCGAGCGGGCCGCGTTGTTCCGTTCGACCGTGCACGGAAGGCAGGTCCTCCTCGTGCTCGACAACGCGCGGGACACCGCGCAGGTGCGGCCTCTGTTGCCCGGCACGGATACCTGCGCCGTCGTCGTGACGAGCCGTGATCGGCTGGCCGGGCTCGTGGCGAGGTTCGGTGCTCGACGGGTGACCGTCCCATGAGCACGTGGTTCGGCGTGCTCGGCCCGTTCGAGATCCGCGGCGCACAGCCGATCACGCGCCCTCGGCAGCGGTCGTTGCTCGCTGCCCTACTTGTCGAGCCCAATCGCGTGGTGCCGGTCGACCAGGTGATCGACCGCGTGTGGGGCGAGCACCCGCCGGCCTCGGCACGCACCCAGGTGCATGCCATGGTGTCCGCCGTGCGGCGAGCGCTGCCCGATGGCGAGCGCGTGCTGCTCACCGAGTCGTCCGGGTATCTGTTGGTGGTCACCCCGGCCACCCTGGACGTACTGGCGTTCGACGAGGCGATCGTGGCCCGGCACCTGCGCACCGCGCTCGGGCTGTGGCGGGGCGCGCCGTTCGACGGCGTGACCGGGGAGTTTCTCGACATTCCGCGGCGGGTGCTCACCGAGCGATACCTCGCGGCCGCCGAGCAGCTCGCCGACCTCGAGCTGGAGCGGGGCGACGACCGAGCGGTGGCCGCCGAACTGCGCGCGCTGGTCGACGCCCACCCGCTGCGGGAGGGCCTGCGCAGACGGCTCATGGTCGCGCTGTACCGGCGCGGCGAGGCGGCCGAGGCGCTGCGGGTGTTCGAGACGGGCCGGCGGACACTGGCCGACGAGCACGGGTTGGACCCCGCGCCGGAGTCGCGCGAGCTGGCCGCGCGGATCCGGGCGGGCGACCCGGCAGTTCGCCGCGGCGCCGGTCCGGTGCCGCGGCAGCTGCCGCTCGCGCCGGCCCGGTTCACCGGCCGCGTAGCCGAAATCGCCGCACTCGACGGGTTGCTGCGGGCCGGCGTGCGGATGATCGGGATCGTCGGGACGGGCGGCGTCGGCAAGACCGCCCTCGCGACGCGCTGGGCGCACCGGATGGCGGCGGAGTTCCCCGACGGGCAGCTGTACGTCGACCTACGCGGCTACGACCCGGACGCGCCACGGCCGGCGGCGGACGTGCTGGCGTCCTTGCTGCGCGCGGTCGGCGTTGCCGCACCGGACATCCCGCACGACCTCGGTGCCCGCACCACGCTGTTCCGGTCCATGGTGGACAGTCGGAAAGTCCTGCTGTTCCTGGACAACGCCCGCGATGTCGAGCAGGTGCGCCCGCTGCTGGCGACGGCCGGCCTCACGGTGGTGACGAGCCGCGACAGCCTGGCCGAGCTGCCGGGGCAGGTCGTCTCGCTCGACACGCTGAGTGCCGGTGACGCGATGGCGTTGCTCACCGCGCTCGTCGGCACGCGGGTGGCCGAGGAGCCGGAAGCGGCGGCTCGCCTGGTGAACCGCTGCGCCCGGCTGCCGCTCGCTCTGCGGATAGCCGCCGAACGGGCGGCCGAACGCGTGGACACCGGCCTCGCCGCGCTGGCCGACGAGCTCACCGAGGTGCCGCTCCAGGTACTCGACACGGGCGACGACCCGCACGCGGCCGTGGCCGCCGTGTTCTCCTGGTCCTACCAGCAACTGAGCCCGGTGCGGGCGCGGGCGTTCCGGCTGCTCGGGCTGCACCGCGGCGGTCACTTCGATGCCGCCGCCGCGGCCGCCGTGCTGGAGGTCGAACCGCTGGCGGCGGCCGCGTTGCTGGTCGCGTTGCGCCGCGTACACCTGCTGGAAACCGTTGGCGGGCAACGGTTCGCCATGCATGACCTGCTCCGGGTGTTCGCCGCCGAGCAGGTGGGGGAGGCCGACCGGCAAGCCGCGCTCACCCGTGCCGGCCGCCACTACCTCGCCGGCGCGGCCGCCGCCATGGACGCGCTGTACCCGGCGGAGAAGGCGAAACGCCCGGGTGTCGACGAGCCCTGGCGGCGCCCGATCCCGTCGGACGCACGCCGGTGGCTCGACGTGGAGTTGCCCAACCTGCTCTCGGTGGGCGACGCCCACGTGGTCGACGTCTGCGCGACCATCTGGCGCCATCTGGAGACCGTCGGCCGCTACGACGAGGCGGCGGCCCTGTGCGAGCGGGCGGTCGCCGTGGCCGAGCGGGCAGGCAACCGCGCCGCACACGCGTTCGCGGTCACGGTGACCGGGCAGCTGTGCTGGCGGCAGGGCCGGTTCGACGCCGCCCGCGACCACCTGACGGCGGCGGCATCGGCGTACGGCGAGCTCGGTGACCGCGCCGGCCGGGCCTGGGTCCTGCTCAACCTCGGGGTGGTGGCCGAGCGGACGCGGCGCTACGGGGACGCGGCACGGCACCTGCGTGAGGCGGTCACGCTGCACACGGAGTTCGGTGACCACGGTGGTCTGGCCGACGCGCTGGGCAACCTCGGCGTGGTGCACGAGCAGACGGGCGACTACGAGCAGGCCGTCCGCCTGCAGAAGCGGGCGTACGCGCTGCACCTGGACGGGGACAACCCGGTCGGGCAGGCCAACGCGCTCGGCAACATCGGGATCGTGCACCACCGCACGGGCCGGCACGAGCCGGCCGTCTCCTGTCTGCGGCAGGCGCACACGCTGTTCCAGGCGAGTGCCGACCGCGCTGGTGAGGCGGAGGCGCTCGCCTACCTCGGGGCGAGCCTGCACGCACTCGGCGAGACCGAGGCCGCCCGCGAGCAGCTCGACCGGGCGATGGCGATCGCGCGAGACATCGACAGCAGGCGGGTGCAGGCCAACGCGTTGAACGGACTCGGCGAGCTGGCACGCGCGGCGGGCGACGTGGCGAGGTCGGTCGCCGCGCACACAGCCGCGCTGGGCCACGCCCGCGCGGTCGGCGACGCAGAGCAGGAGACGCGCGCCAAGAAGGCCCTCAGCTAAAGGTCTGGTGCACCGAACGACGCTTTCGGTGCGTTGAGCGCACCCAACGACGCCTTCGGTGCATTGCCTGCTGCGCCCGTGCCCTATGGAGCGGGCGGAAAGTCGAGTACGGTCGGGTTTGGCAACGTTGGCGAACCGGGGGTATTCGGCTTGGCTGCGAAGATGGCGATCTGCGTTGTCCTGGCCGGTGTGCTGGCGGGATGCACTCCGGCTCCATCGGCGGAGAGCACGGCGCCGACCACGCCGCCAACCACCGCATCGCCTCTGGCCATACCGGAGCCGACACCACTGCCTGTCTCGCCACCGCCGATCGCCCGGCCGTTGGACGCGAGTCCGTACGCCACCGGGGACACGGTGTGCGACCTGCTGACCGACGCCCAGGCCGTCGAGTTCGGTCTGCAGGACACCGGGAATCCGTACGACGCGAGCGATGGCAGCCTGCTGACCTGTAGCCGGAACGGCTTCGGCACCGAGCGGGACGTCGAGTACAACCTCTGGCCCGACTCCGACGTGTTCGCCGCGCAGTTCGGCGACCGGCGGCGGCAGAGCGCCGACGACGCCTACCTCGTGGACGTCGCGGGTCAGCCCGCTGTGATGAACGGGAGTGATCCCGAGCCGGCCTGTCTGGTGACCGTCGGGCTCGCGGATCGTCAGGGCATCGAGGTGTTGGCCAGTGATGGCACGGACGTCGCCTGTGCGGTGGCGGTGGCCGTGGCCGAGCAGATGGTGCGGAACCTCACCGGTTGAGCAGGGGCGCGACCAGCTGTCGTAGGGACCCCGCGATCCGCTCGTTGTCACCGGGGACGTAGGTCGTCCATGCCGTCCCGTCCCGGCCGATGGTGGTCGTGGTGAAGTGGCGGCCGATCCCGCGCTGGCCCGCCGTGTCGAACCAGGTGACGGGCGGCAGGAACTCCTTGCGGGCAAAGGGCACGAAGGCGCCGCAGGCGATCACGGGATCGGTGAACGGCTTGGCGGCCGCCACGTGGGTGTGGTCGTACAGCGAGAACCTCCGCTCGGTCCGGGTTTCGGCCGGCACGGTGACCGAGGTGCCGCCGGCCGGCTTCTCGTCCGGGACAAGCGCCACGATCGCCTCGACCAGTGGCGCCGTGCCGAGCGCGGTCACCTGGATGGTGTCCGCGACCTGCCGGGCCAGCACCGCGCCCCGCTGGTGCCAGCAACCCCTGGCGAGCAGCGACGGGCTCATGGCCACGATGCCGACCGGGGCGGCCACGAGCGCGGTGAGACACCATTCGAGGTCGGGGTCCAGCTCGCCGGCCACCGTCAGCTCGCGGAACGCGGCCCGCTCGGCGACCGTGGTGTACGGGTAGACGGCTTCGAAGGGGCGGGGCATCTCACCGAGTCGGAAGTCCGACAGCAGCAGGGTCAGCGCGGCCCGCGGAAGTGTCCACGTGCGCGTGTCCATGATCGTCCCCATCATGATGATCGCTCGGACTGTTCGGGATTCTCGCCGCCGATGACGGGCGACACCGGGAGGGGAAGGTCGTCGTACCAGTCGTCCGTGCCGTCCCAGTCCTCGACGACATAGGAGTTGACGTGCTCCTTGTCGTCCTCGCCCCGGCTCCTGGCGCCGGGCGGGCCCATGAACCCGGGCGGCATCCCCGGCCTTCCCTGGCCGGTCGGTGCTGTCGCGCCGGGGACGCCGGCGCCGCCGCTGTGGAACGGCATCGACGGGTTCGTCCGCCCGACGCCGCGGCCGGCGGCCAGTTCACGCGCATGGACCGGTCCGGCGTCCGGGGTGAGACCCGGAGCGAAGCCGGCCGCCGTGGTGGCGTAGCCCGGTGTGCCCGCAGCGGTCGACGAAGCCGCCGGCGAGACCGTGGCTGCCTCGCCCGCGGACGCGAGCTTCGGTGGCGGAGGGAACGTCGGCTGGCGGGCGGTGGCCGTGTGCAGGTTGTCGTCGTAGTCGGTCATCACCACGACCGCCTCCTGCTTGGCGTCCTGGTTCGCCTGCTGTTGCTGCAATGTCCGGAGAACGGCCGCGTTCATGTCCTGCGGGTTGCTCTGCCAGCCACTCATCTCCTGCGCCAGATCGAAGGGGACGGGGTCGGCATGCGGTCGCGTGCGGTGCTCGCCGCGTCCCCCTGCATGCTGACCTGGTGGGAGACCAGCTGTGCGTACTGCCCGGTCTCCTCGCTCCAGCGGGCCATGGCCCCCGTGTACGCCTTGGCGGCGTCGGCGGCATCGCCCTGCCACACGGCCTCGGCCTTGGTCGTCTCGACACGTAGTCGCTCACCGAAACGGGCCATGGCGTTGGCGAGCTTCGACCACGCCTCGGACACGTCGCTCACCTGGCTGACCGACAGGCCTTCGGTCAGCATCTGCTTGAGCCGCGCGTGGTCGTAGCCCTCGTAGGCGGTGTCCGGTACCGGCGCGTCGTCACGGAAGTCCGCGCCGTCGCTGAGCTTCTTGCGCTCCTCCCACCACGCGGTGGTGGACCACCAGCGGGCTTCGTTGCTGGTGCCGCCGCTCGCCAGGATCTCGGCGCTCATCTGCCGGTAGTGCGTGTACGGCTCGGCCATCAGACCGGTCCCCCAGCCAGGTTGATCTCGCCGGCGAAGTCGTCGTCCTGCTCGACGTAGCGCCGCGCGGACTCGCGGAAGGCGTCCGCGCTCACCTGGCACACGGACTCGAGCTCGGTGACGGCGTCGAGAAACGCCTCCGCCGCCTCGTGTTGGTACTTGGCGACCCGGTTGGCGTACGGGCTGGTGCCCAGCAGCGGATGCTGGCCCGCGCCGAGCATGCCGATCCCGATCCAGTAGATCTCGTCGACCATCCGCTCGTAGGTCTTCGCGATGCCGAGCGCGCTGTCCGGATCGATGGCCACGCCGCCGCTGCTCGCCAAGGCGTGCAGTTTCCTGGCGTCGTCGGCCATGTGCCGCAACGTATCCATGGCTTCTCCCCAAGGCTCCCGTGTGCTCCCTTGTGACGGCCATCACCGGCCCGCCGTTCCCTGGCGGGCGCAACAGCATCACGGAACCCCTATACGCCGGCTATACGCCGCCATGAGCGCGCGTAGTCGACGCATAGCGCCCGCCGCATCTCATCTGTGTCGCCGAACGAAAGGGGCGAGCGGATGGGCAGGGACATGCCACCGGAACTGCACGGGGTGCTGCGCCGGATCGAGGACATCACCGCCATGCACAAGGAGAAGCTGGACTTCATCCAGGACAGGTGGGCCACGGTGCGCCACCGGCGGTCGCCGGATCCCGAGGAGGTGCGGCGCGCCGCGGAGCACGAGGACGCGAGCGCCGAACTCGTAGCGATCGCCGCGGCCGTGCGGGACGGCCGGACCACGTGGCCGAACGTCGTCGCGGGGGAGGCCGACCACCTGCCGGAAGTCCTCGCGTTCTACGCCGCACAGCGGGAACGGCTCCTGGCGCAGGTCACCGAACCACCCGAGGCCACCGCACCGCGCCGCCGTACCGATCCCGACGACCAGGAAACAACCATCTTCGAGCAATGGTGAACAGGGGGAAGAAATGAGCTGGGCAGAAGAACTAGAGGACTACATCGGTCGGATCCGGGAATACGGCCGACGCGCGCCTTATGTTGGAGTCGTTCGGCGGCTCTGGTCTTGAAGCGGAAGTGGCGGTGGATCTTGGATACGCGGCGTTGCCGGACATCGCCGTGAAGTTCGGCAGGTTTGCCGACGGTCATCCGACCTCGTGCGAGCACATGAAAGACAAGCTCCAGACTGTGTTCAGCACGGTCATCGCGGAACTGCCAAGTATCGCCGCGGCGGAGCAAGCGTTCGGTGATTGGTACGACCGCGTCGCCGGCCCATGCCGCGGCATACCTCGTGAAGTCCAAACGGCGGTCAGGTGGCGCGGTGACTACGCCAGAACCATGGCCGGGATCGCGAACCTTCAGCAGGAGGTCCTCACCAAGGTCCGTACCGACGTGCGGAACATCGCCGACGCGACGCTGACGGCACTGGCGGAGCCGAGCCGAGCTGAAGATCGGCTCCGGTCTGGGTGACGCGTTGGCGGTCGTGGGTCTCATCGCGAGCGGTCGGCGTGGCGATGGCCACGCCTTGGCCGGGTGACGAGGTCGCCGCGGCTGCCGTGGGGGCCGACCTGCTGAACCGGGTGGTGGGAGTGGCCGAGTCCGGAAGCGGCCGCCGCGCGACGCACTCAGCGGGCCGGAAATCCGTGGCGAATATACCGTCGAGATCCTCGGATCCGCCTTCGCTTTTCTTGACGACCTCTGGGAGGCAGCGACTGACTGGAAGGAGGCCGTGGGCATCGCGCTCAAGGAGCTGCACCAGAGAGCCATGGAACACGAGGACGACGATCAATCCCACCCGCGACCCGGTGGACGTGAACCAGATCGCGACCGGCCGCGAGTCGGGTCATCGTTCCGGACGGAATCCGGCTCGCCGCAACCGGTTACCTGCCCGACGTTGTCACGCTCCATCGGGAGGCCGCGCAACAAGTCGTCGCGATCGAGGAGAACGAGCCGCACGCCTTCGAAGGAGATCTGCACAGCCCACCGCTGCCGCAATGGCAGGAGATGCGGGAGACCTTCCGGAAAGTATTCGAGGTCTCCGCCATGACGCTGGAGGACACGGCCGTCACGCTCGAAGCCATCGCGGACACCTACGAGGACGGCGAGGCGGCCAACGGCGAGTTGTTCGGGAATATCGCGCGAAGCCTGGAGGAATCGTAACCATGTCGAACGAAGAGTTCACCGTCGATCCCGAACACGTCGCCGGTTACGGTGACCTCGCGTCGCGCACGGCGAGCGACTGCTGGGCGATCGGGCAGTACGTGCTCGACAACGCGAGCAGCGACGACAACTTCGGTGTGGTGATGGACCTGCTGCGCGGCCCGGTCGACGACTACGCGACAGCGACCGACAGCCGCATCCACGATCGCGGGCTGACGCTCACCTACACCTCGTTCTCGCTGGAGGACACGGCGTGGACCTACTACGCGACCGACGGTGGCGCGGCCGAGCGGTTCGTCCTGGACGGCACCGGCGTACCGGTCGAGCAGAACCTGCCGGGAATGGCGCACTACGCCCGGGAGTCGGGCGTAGCGGAGCATGCTGACGCCGCCGGACGCGCCGGCGGAGGCCGACGTCGAGTCGCTCGTCCAGGAGTACGCGGGCGACACGGTGCAGGTGATCGACGAGCTGTGCCGGTTCGTGAGCGGCCTCGCCGGCGGCGAGTGGAGCCCGATGGAGGCGATCATCAACCCGCTCGTCGGCAACTGGAACGCGCTCAAGCAGAAGGGCGAGGCACTCGTGGTCGCCGGCGAGGCGGCCGAAACGGCGGCCGCCAACCTGACGACCTCGCTCGGCACCCTCGACGCGCACTGGAACGGCGGCGCCGCCCAGGGGTTCAACAGCTACCTGCCGAAGCTGGCCGCCGCGCTGGACTACGAGGGCGCGCTGGCGCGCGTCGTGTCGAAGGTCTACGACGGCGTCGCCCGGGTGGTGGAATGGGTGGCGATCGGCGCGGTGAAGGCGGTCAGCTTCGCGGTCGAGCTCATCCGTCGGTACGCACCCGGCAGCGGCTGGTTCTCGGTCGGCGCGGACATCTTCGGCAGCGTCATCAGTGGCGACAACCCGATCGACGACCTCATCGACGACTGGCGGCAGGCCTGGCACTTCTTCGAGGACGCGATGGCGATGATCGAGCTCCTCTCGGACCTGCCCGGCCAGATCGAGGCGATCCTCGGCATGGTGTCCGACCCGATGGGCGCGCTGACCGAAAACGCCGAAGGGCGGATCGAGGAACTGGTCGAACCGCTGCGGGAAGAGGTGAGCGCACCCGAGGTCGACGTCGAACTGGCGGACGCACCGGCGGAGTTGTTCGGGTTCGGCGCGGATCTCACGGAGGTGGCCCACACCGACACGCTGACCGAGGCGCCGACCGCCGGCTATGAGCCTGGCCCCGACCCGACCCGCGGCGGCCGGTGACCGGACCGCCCGAATGTCTCCGGGACTACTATATGCCTGTGCGTAGCGGAGCGGTCATCGTCGGTAGGTATCGCCTCGAGAGCCCGGTAGGCAGCGGGGGCATGGGGGATGTCTGGCGTGCCACCGATCTCGAGCTTCGGCGGGTGGTCGCTGTCAAACGGGCGAACACGGGGGACCGGGAGCAGATCCGCCGGGAGGCCCGGATCGGCGCGGGACTGCAGCATCCCAACGTGATCGCCGTGTTCGACGCGGTGGTCGAAGAGGGCGAGGACGGCGAGCGGTGGCTCGTCATGGAGTACCTGCCGGCGCGCAGCATGGGCGAGACCCTGCGGGCCGACGGTCCCATGCCGGCCCAGCGCGCGGCACAGGTCGGCGCGCAGGTGGCCGACGCGCTGTCCGCCATGCACGCCAAGGGGATGGTGCACCGGGACATCACCCCGGGCAACATCCTGGTGGCCGACGACGGGACGGCGAAGTTGGCCGATCTGGGCATCGCCGTGTGGGCCGAGGTGACCCTGACGGGAACCGCGGAGAGCCCCGGGACGCCCGGCTACGTGGCTCCGGAACTGCTCAAGGGGGTCGCCGCCACGCCCGCCGCCGACATGTACGCGCTCGGGGTGACACTGGCCGCCGCCGTCGAGGGTGGCGGCCCGGGCTCCGCGCTCGCCGGCGTGCTGGCGGCGATGACCGATCCGGAGCCGGCGCGCCGGCCCACGGCGGACGAGTCGGCCCGGCGCCTCCGCAAGATCGCCGGCACCGCGCGGTCCCGCCGCCCGTTCCCTCGCGGACTGCTGGCGGCCGCCGGCGTCGTCCTGGTCGGGGTGCTCGTCGCCGGTGTCCTGGTGGCGACCGGAGGTGGGTCCGACCCGGACGATGGCTCAGCCGCCGACGATCCGTCCCGGCGCGCTGTGCCCGGCGCGCCGGCCGGCGGTGGCGCCGAGCTGCTGTACGGGCTGGGCGGCGGGGCCGACGCGGCGCGGGCGAGCGAGTTGGTGCAGGACACGCCGACCTGGATGCTCACCACCTGGTACCACAAGCCGAGCGACCTCCCGACGTTGACGACCTGGCGCGAGAGCGTGGTGCCCGACGCTTACGCGAACGGCTACGCGCTGGGCCTGATCGTGGCGAACTGGCTGGAGGACAGTCCCGAGGTCCCGATCGAGACCAAGTACGGCCGCGCCTGCGGCCGGAGCGCCCCGCTCACCCCCGACTTCCTCAAGCACATGCGAACGCTCGCCCGGACCTTCGCCGGCCAGGCCGACGGCCCGCCGCTGTACGTCACCGTCTTCCACGAGGTCAGCGCGATGGCGTGCGGCCACGACGGGTACTACGCCAACACCCCAGCCACCACGGCGTACTACAGGGCCCTGAAGGACCGGTACCTCGAGATCCGCGACATCTTCCATGCCGAGGCGCCCAACGCGCGGGTGGCGCTGGGCTGGCAGGGGTGGCAGGCGGTCCTCGACGACTATCCCGACACGGCTGGCGGACCCTCCATGTTCGCGGAGTTCGCCGACGTCCTGGCGGCCTCGGACTTCCAGTCGATCGTGACCAAGCAGCCCGAGGGCAACGTCGAGGAGGTGCGGCGAAGCGTCGAGATCCTCGGCGAGTACGGCCCGGTGATGGTGGCCGCCTACGCCGACCGCAACGTCCCGCCCGAAGTCGTGGACGAGGACCTGCGCACGCTGTTCACCGAGGAGTCGATGGCCGACCTCACGGCCGACGGATTGTTCGCCTGGAACTTCAACCGCGAACGGAGCCTGATCGAAGCGGGCAGACCGACCTACGACTTCGTCAAGGAGGTCGTGCGCGGCACCGGCAGCGAGGTACGGTGATCGTGCTAGCCGTTCCCGGGGTCCGGCCGGGGGCCCGGGATGCCATCGAGGTGCCGGGTCATGACCAACCGGTGCTCACCCGCGCCGAAGTAGTTCTTCCGGTACTCGGTCTCGCTGAACCCGAACGAGCGGTAGAGCCTGATCGCCGGGTGGTTGGCCGGTTCGACCGTCAGGTACACGGTCTCGACACCCATGGTGCCGAGCAGGTTCAGCGTCCCCCGCGTGAGTGTCGTGCCATAACCTCGATTGCGGTGGTTCGGGTCGACCGCCAGGCCGAACAGCCAGGCAAACGTGTTGTCCGTGCTCGGCACCCCGAACGAGTAGCCGACGAGTCCGGTCGGGCCCGCCGCCACCAGCCAGCATGCCGGGAACGCGTCGAACAGTTGGCGGAGCGTGAAGTACGGGTACGCGAGATCGCCGAACACCCGGCCGTCGACCTCGTGCAGCGACTCGAAGTCGGCGGGTCCCACCGGCCGGACACACACGTCGGGCGCGACAATCCTGTTATCGGCGCTCATCTTCTTGTCCTCCCAGGGTTGCGGGGTTCAGGACTCGTCCGGCACCGCGGTCAGCACCCGCTCCGGCGGTGAGACGGTCGACCACGGGCTGGCTGCCTCCCAGATAAGCTCGTACTGGGCGACTCGGTCCGACAGCCGGTCATCGCGCAGCTCGAGCCGGTTGGACAGGATCACGGGCACGTCGCCGCGGAACACATGCGGCGCGGGGGTCGTCTCGTAGCACAGCCTGTCGTCGAAGAGGATGAAGTCCGTGATCCGGCCCCGGAGCTCCGGCGGCACGGCCGACGGGTAGAGCAGCCGCACCTCGAAGCCGGAGTCGGCCTGGTACTGGCAGATGTCGTGCAGGACGGCGTCGTTGGTGATGTCATCGCGTTCGGTGACGAACACCCGCCGGATGCGCACCCTGCGGCTGATGGCCGTGCGCTGCGTGTCGAGATACCGGCGGCCGAGGTGGGACTGCCAGAATCCGTAGTAGGTGTTACCGGCCGCGTCGACCTCGGGAATGCTGATCGCGTCGATGGTGGTCGTGACGCACCGGGTCAGGTTCAGCAACCAGTCCTGGTCCTCGCCGTCATGGGTGGCTTCGTTCATGGTCAGGCCACGCAGGAGCTCCGACACCCGATCCACCTCGAGCTGCACGAAGTCGCGGACCAGGGGCGGTGCGTGCGGGCTGATCCCGGCGGCGTGCCGTACCAGGTTCGTCAACGCGACCGTCTGCAGTCCCGCGGTCTCCATCCGCGCGACCAACTCCGTCGCGTCGTTGACTCTGGCGAAGCCCTGCCGCACCGTCTCGCGGATCTGGTTGACGGCCGCGCCGAGGGCGTCCTCGACACGGGCGAGCCGGCGTTCGAACTCGATCAGGAACTGGACGATGAGTGCGACGCTGCCGAACACGGCCGCGGCCGCGATCTGGCCGACGAGATCGGAGAACAGGAGCTGCGTGAAGGGAAACGAGATCGCTCCCAGGAGCAACGTCATGCCGATCTTGCGTAGTACCGAACGGGTGTTACCTGGCTCTCCCAACGGAACCACCCCCACTCACGAGTTGGTCGAACATGGTCGGGCGTAACTGGCTCAGCCTTTCGAAGGTCGCCACGGACAGCTGGTCGCGCACGCGGGCGACCGTCGTCTGCCACTGCGGGCTGAACCCCGGCCTGCGGTCGAGGTCGTCCCAGACACCACGCAACGCGTCGGAGACCCTGGCTCCCGGCATCCACAGGTGCAGCAGGTGGTCGATGGCGGGTCGGAGTCGTGCCAGCACGTTCTCACTCGTCGACGCCCCGATCCGGCTCCGTTCCACGATCCGCAGCAGGGTCGTGAGGAGCCAGTCGTGCAGGGCGAGGTCCTCGCACAGCTCGACGACCTCCTGAATCGGTGTCGTGGCACAGGAGATGGTGAAGGTGCGGAGGTTGTCGTCCGCGATGGTGAACTCGCCGTACAGGAGGCCGCCCACCGTTGCCACCCACTTGAGCCGGGTCCGCCGCGTTTTGAACGGGGTGACATGGTCGAGTCGCGGGTTGGCCTGCACCTGTCGGATGACCTGTTCGCTCACCGAGCCGAAGTCGACGGTCGTATCCGGCAGCGGGTCGGCCAGGAACCCCTTCGCCACGTCGGTGGGGTTGAAACGGCTGGTGGATTGGACCACTCCGGGCCGGGCCAGGTAGTGCGACCATGGCAGGCGCCGGTCCGAGGTGCCCCGTTCCACGCGGGCGAAGACGGAGCCCTGCAGGACCCGCCCGCCGGTGACCGTGGTGCGGGCGGTGGCCGTGCCGATACCGCGTACCCGGGTGCCGGATGCGGTCGGCAGCCGGCAGTCGATCCCGGTGAGCCGGGCGGGGGAGACGGCGTACGCGACCGGTCGCTCCGAGGTCCGCACGCGGTCGCCGGGCTCGAGCCGGAGGAGCTCCGCGAGATCGGTCAGGTTCGCCGCCGCGGTGTTCTGCAACAGGCAGGTGCGTACCTCACCGATCACCAGCATCGTGGTGTCGCGGTCAGCCACCGTTGAAGAAGACGTGGTCGATCCGCTCGGTGAGGTCGGCTGGCAGCTCAAGATGCTCACGACCACTCCTGGTGGCGATCTGGTCGATGACACCCGGCAGCGCCGAGTACTGACCGACGATGACCCGGACCGCGTGCTCGACGTTGAGGAACCGGGCCGGCAGCACCGACATGGTGCGGTAGGCGCTGAAGGCCGCCGCGGTGTCGGTGACCCTGACGACCGGCGGGAGGTCGTCCCACTCGTTCGGGAGCTCGCCCACCATCGGTGCCGGCGTGACGACGTTCCGCCCCGCGTTCCGGATCATGCCGAGCCTGAGCAGCTGCCACACCGAGGCGAGGAACGCACACGACCAGGTGCGCTGCCCATCGACGTCCGTGCCGTCCGACCACAACTCGATGTCGACGAAGATCGAATGGTTGGTCGCCTCGGTCTCCTCCGGCGGCAGCCAGGTCGGCCGGTTCATCGCCTCGCTGGCATCGACGCCGGCGGACCGCTGTCCGTTGCACAGCCAGCCGATCTCCATGGGCGGCGGACGGGAACCATTGGCGCCGGGAGGCGGCAGTGCGATGAGCCGGCCGGCCACGATCTCGGCGAGCGGATTACCGTCCGACACGGCGCAGGCGGACTCACGCACGATGTAGTCGATCGTGAGGTCACACTCCTCGGCGGCCGCGAGCACGTCCGGCAGCACCTTGGCCGGCGAGGAGAATCGGGTGAAGTAGTCGTCGATCAGGAAGCAGGTGCTGATCCGGGGGCGTTGAGTGCCCTGGGCGCCGAGGCCCGCCGCCGTGACCGATCGGGCGACTTCGGCCCACGGCCGTACCTTCCGGAACTGCGCCACCAGTCGATCGGTGCCGGCGAGATAGTCGTCCATGTACAGGTGGCCGAGCTCCAGCGACAGGTGCGACAATGCGACTTCCTCGACGTGGCTGTCGGCTGCCTCCTCGCGGAACCCGGCGTTCGTCACGGTCACAGTCCCTCCCACGCCGAGTCGTCGGTGAGCCGTCTGGCCAGGTCGTCGAACGCGATGACCGTCTCGGGGTTGGCGATGCGGGTGGTCGACACGTCCCCATCCGAGATCAGCTGCTCCCGCCACTGCAGCACCGGATCGAGCGGTGTCAGACCGAGTACGTTGCTGAGCCCGAGTTCGTTCCTGGCCGCCCATTCCTGCAGATCGCGGTTGCACTCCCGCAACCACGCGGACTGGGCCGGGCTGATCTGGGTGAGCAGCGGCGAGTCGGGCTCGAGCACAGCGGTGCGCACGAACCGGATCGAGTCGCGCATGACGTACTCTTCGTGGCCGTATGCCTTGGCGGTCTTGAGGATCCCCCGGTCGCCATACGCGAGCCCGTTCGCGGCCACGATGTGTTGCCGGGTCCACCGGTGGAAGACGAGCCAGCGACAGGTGACTCCGCTGAGCGCCGGCTGGCCGGACACCTCCAGGGCGAGGTCGACCGCGAAGGACCGTCCCGCGCTGAGATCGATCAGACAGAGGTCGAACTCCTCCTCCAGCCGGAGGAAGAGTTCGGCACAGCGCCGGCTCACGTCCTTGGTGAGGGCGAACTCGCCGCCACCTCGGTCACCGGGCAGCAGGACCAGCGCGCCGGAGCCGACCGGGCGGAACCGCAGCGCCTCCCGGTCCGACGCCGTCCACAGGTCGAGCCGCTTCGGCTCGACCACTCGGCCCTGCAGGTAGGAATGCAGTCCGCGCCCGTCGACGCCGGTCATGGCGGACGACACCTCGAACACCGTGCCCGCGGTCGGCGAGCCGAAGTCGAAGTCGAGGTAGCAGACATTGTCGCCCTGCAGTGCGCGCCGGTACATCATGTTGCAGCTGGTGACCGATCGGCCCGTGCCTCCCTTGTCGGAGGTCGCGAAGATCAACGTCACTCGGCACTCCTCGCCGCGTCCTGCCGTGCGATGGTGAACTCGTCGAGTTCCCGAAGCACGTCGATGACGATGGCGTTGGCGGTGCCCGGTAGGTCTTGGAGAAGAGTGCGTGCCCGCTGCAGCCTGTTCTCGATCCGGCGTAGGCCCGAGCTCATCGACGACGCACTGTGCCGCGAGGTCTGGAGCTGTTCCTGGTTGAACAGGTGGTCGGCCTCGCTGAGCAGAGCGCTCGCGATCTCCTGCAGCCGAGTGCTCCGGATCGGTTGCGCGCCTACGGCCCCGGCCGCGATCACCAGACTCTCGATGATCCGTTCGGTCAGGCTCCAGGTCGGGAGTTCGTGGAGCGTGTCGACCCCTGGGAAGACGCTGCCAGGGTCATCCCACAGCCCGGCCGCCGGCCCATCGGTCAGCCTGCGCCGCCACAGGTGCGTCAGGGACTCCTCGGCCACGGTCAGCAGTCGCTCCCGCGCCGCGCTGTTTCGTGACAGCTCCGCGGCCCGCACGGAACGCTTGAACAGCAGCGCCGCGTAGTCCGAGACCATCCAGCCGATCACCGGCCCCAGCTTCTCCGCACCCGTCAGTTCGATCCGGACACCGGGAACGTGCAGGAAGGTCGCGGAGTCGCCTTTGGTGATCCGGCGGTTGACCCTGCCGCGAATCGCGAGCTCCTCGAGAATCGCGACCGTTCTCGTGAGGTCGTCGTCCGTCGCGCGCCGGGCCAGCAGGTCGAGCAGCACCACGGCGCTCACCAGGAGGCTGAAGTACGTGGACTCCTCGTTGTCGGTGGTTCGCCACGGGATGTCCTCCAGCGGCCATCGGCCCTTGCCGAACCGGGCCATCTTCGACCAGTAGGCGAGGGTGATGTCCCACCGTAGCTGCAGAGCCTGCGCCAGGTTCTGCTGCTCGGTGTTGAGCAGGCCGAGGACCCGTGTCCGGTCGGAGAACAGGTCGTTGATGCCGTCGAGCGCGACCACCGTGAAGTAGAGGAACGGCGCGCTGAGCGCGACCCCCTCGGGTTGCTTCCCGATGGACGCGGAAATTTCGACGGGCGGAGCGTCATGGGTGACGCCCCACGACCACCCGCACTCGAACAAGGTGGTCTCGTTCTCGAGCGCCTCGTCCTGGCTCAGGCCGAGCACCGCGTCGCGCAGGCTGACCCGGATCGGTTGCAACGTCCGCCGGAGCTCCTCGAGCACGACGCGGTTGGGCCGCCCGTCCTGATTCAGTGTGCTCAGGAGTACCTGGCCCGGCTCCGAGTCGGCGTCGAACACGTTGACGGCGAAGCTGCGCAACAGTCCGACCATCGCCGCCGTCAGCCGGGTGCTGGTCGCGGCCTCGAGCTCGGCGATCCGCTCCTTCAACGCCGGCCTGCGCACCGACCTGCCGAACACCTTCAGGAAGCCGAGCGTGGACAACGTGAGCGAGATCGACATGGCGAAGGAGTCGACGACGTCGAGCTCCCGCTGCTCCGCGGCGAGCTCGGCCCCGTCCTCCGCCGGGACGAAGTAGGTGTCGCCGGAGAAGATCGGCGTGCCGTCCTCGGACGAGTAGGTCGACATGTAGTCGCTGA
Source organism: uncultured Actinomycetota bacterium (assembly GCA_963826035.1). Taxonomy (GTDB): domain Bacteria; phylum Actinomycetota; class Actinomycetes; order Mycobacteriales; family Pseudonocardiaceae; genus Actinophytocola. The sequence goes on from CAWGVZ010000001.1 coordinate 724,557, forward strand.
GTACGTCGATCAGGACCTTGGGAATCTCGATCCGGTCGCCGAGCGGGCGCAGTGCCTCCAACACGTCGTCACCGGTGGCGTCCGGCTGGTCGATGGCGAGGTTGCTGACGTCGGCGGCGGGGTACATGAGGCACAGCAACTGCTCAGCGTCACTGATCGAGTTGCGGTTGTGCCGGCCACCCCACTTCCACTCCCCGTCACGATAGGAGTAGCCGACGACAGCGCGCCATATATCGAGAGTCTGCAGTCGCGGTTGAAGTCTCAAGAACGAACCCCTCCAGTGCGCCCTAGGCCGTGCCCTAGTCCGTCTTCTTGCGTCGGCCGTGTGCCACGATCATGCCGGTGTAGTGCTCGCGCAGCGGTTTGTGCACAGCACTGAGCCGGTGTAGCGAGAAGTCACTCGCATGCTTGCGGAGGCAGTTCCACACATCCTGTTCACCGATATCGGTGGCGGGGAACTTGTGCACGCCGACCTGGTAGCCCTGCGAGTGCTCCATGAATGCCATCGCGAACAGCGCGTCCGGCTTGAGCATCGAGAAGAAGTGGTCCATCGCTTCGAGGAACTCCGCGCGTTCGCTGGTGATGGACTCGGCCACGAAGAACATGGTGCCGATGTCGAACTCCCCGAGCTTGGAGCGAGCGAGGACGTCGCCCTTCGCGACCTGCACACGGTGGGGGTCGGCCAGCAGTTCGACCGGATCCGGCACCTTGCGGTACGGGTCGCGCTGGGTGAGTAGATCCCAGAACTGGCTCCACGCCTCATCCCAGGACGGCACGTTGTTCTTGGTCTGGTCCTGCAGCCACTCGACGTTGGCCTCGGAGTGCTCGTAGAGAACGATGTTCTTGCAGAACGGCAGCATCATCAGTGCCGGGTACAGATTGGCGCCGGTGCCGACGTCGATACCCCGGGCGCCCGGGGGGAGTGGGGTGATCGCCAGCTTTCTGGCCAGGAAGTCGCGGACTATTTCGACGATCTCACGGTCGTCGTCGCGGAGTTCCACATAATTGAACTTGAAGTATTCAACGGGATTGAAGTCGTCCCACGGGTAGTCGCGATTTCCGTGGCCGACGCCTTCTTGATCTCTTACGATCATGTTCATCCTCGAGTTCCCGGTCGGTCGATGGTACAACAGTCGTCACTCTGCGTCCATGTATGCATTTGTCATATTTGATCAGCAGAACCTGACAAAAGTGTGACAAGTCGCGTGCGCCGCGTGTGACCCGAAGATCATCGGCAGGTGGCCTCTTCGCCTTGGGAGTCGGCACCGCTGGCGATCGGCATGCAAAGAGGGGCGAACGGTACTACATCGGCGCTGGCCAGCCAGGACCGACTGTCCAGACGCGAGTCCGGTGTCAGCCTTCAGGTGTCGCACGGGCACGCGACACCACCCCTTTGGGCGGCACGTCCGGGTGAACCCTCCGTGTCAACGCTGGTTTCAGTGCGGGCAAATCTCGGTGCGTGGGTTAAGTTTGCACGATTAATCGTCCGGCAGATTATTCGTGGGTGCCGGGGGAGCATGTTTCGCGAAGGTCGCCCGGCTGATGTGTGCGTTCACAATTCAGTCGCCGGCGTGACTGATCCAGCGTCTTTCTTGCTGGCCATTGCCAGGTTGGTGCGTCGGCAGTCATAGTGTTAGCGCTCACTTCTGTTCGCTCCCAACGACGCAAGGAGCCGGAGCATGCCCGTCCGCGCCCCACGACAGCGGCAACAGCAGAGAGACCAGCAAGTACATCGAGCACGCCACCCGCGTCCTCCCTCACCGGCCCGTGGACGTTCCGGGGCACCGGCAACTGCAGCGCCGACTACGTCACCTGGACGTTCCTGCGCAACGTCCGGGTCGGGGCTGAACGGCTCGACCGGCAGCACCTGGGCGCCCGAGTGGTTCAACGCGGACCTGTCGGCGTGGACGTCCCCGGCCGCACTGGGCATTCCGGATCCGCGATCCCAGCATCATCCGGCACACCGACGGCTACTACTACGTGCAGCGAGTCGAACATGTACGTCTACGACTCGGCGAACGCCACGAACTGTTGGTGAACGCCGTCATCACGTAGTGCGGGACGGGCCCGGCGGCCTCAGCCCGGACGGCGGGGTGAACGCGTTGGCCCGCACCAGGCTGAAGTGGGCCGGGTGGGGTTCGGGCCTCGAAGGCCGGCGCTCGTACAGCTGCCGGACGGGCGGTGGCGCCTCTACTCGACCAGTACGGCCAGCGCCGGTACCGCTACGTCGACAGCTCGGACCTGTTCTCGTTCGGTGCGAGGGTGGAGCTTGCCGGCCTGTCAGGAACGGCACGGCACTTCACCGTGCTGCGGGAGAACTCGGGCGACAACACGGCCGTACCGACCGGCAACCGCTCGCTGCGGTCGGTCAACGCCACCGACCGTTACGTGCGGCACCGCGACAACCTGGCGTACGTGGAGCCGGTCGGCACGACCACGGCCCGACAGGACGCCACCTTCACCGTCGTGCCAGGTCTCGCGAACTCGGCCCGCGTGTCGTTCCGCTCGGTGAACTTCCCGGACCGCTACCTGCGCCACTACAACTTCCGGGTGCGGCTGGACGTTTACGGGGGTGACGCGACGTTCGCGCGCGACGCCACGTTCTGCGGCCGCGCGGGTCTCGCGGGCGGGATGTCGTTCGAGTCCTACAGCCATTCGGGCCGGTACCTGCGCCACTACAACTACGAGGTCCGCGTGGACCTTTACGCGTCCGGCGCCGCGTTCGCCGACGATGCCTCGTTCACCGTCATCGTGCCACTGGCCTGAAAGGACAGACAATGAGGACAGTCCTGTCGGTGATGTTGGCGATAGCACTGATCACCGTGCTTCCCGTCCCGCAGGCGGCCGCGTCGCCGTCGGTCCGGTACACCAACCCGATCGCCGAGAAGCGCGCGGACCCGCACATCTTCAAGCATACCGACGGGTACTACTACTTCACCGCGACGGTCCCGGAGTACGACCGGATCGTGCTCCGGCGGGCGACCACCATCCAGGGCCTGGCGACCGCGCCGGAGACGGTGATCTGGCGCAAGCACTCCTCGGGTGAGATGGGCGCGCACATCTGGGCGCCGGAGATCCACTTCATCAACGGCAAGTGGTACGTGTACTTCGCGGCCGGCCGCGCGGACGACGTCTGGCGGATCCGCATGTACGTACTCGAGTCCGCCAGCGTCAACCCCCTCACCGGCTCGTGGACCGAGCGCGGGCGGATCACCACGCCGTGGGACACGTTCGCGCTCGACGCCTCGACCTTCACCGCGAACGGCGTGCGGTACCTGACCTGGGCGCAGCAGGAGCCGGGGATCGCCACGAACTCCAACGTCTACCTCGCCCGCATGGGATCGTCGCCGTGGACGATCACGGGGACGGTGACGCGGCTGACCGTGCCGACGCTGGCGTGGGAGACGCGCGGGCACAAGGTGAACGAAGGGCCGAGCGTGATCCAGCACGGCGGGCGGCTCTTCCTGACGTACTCGGCGAGCGCGACCGACGCGAACTACTGCCTCGGCATGCTCACCGCGTCCGCCACGGGGAACCTGCTGACCGCGGCGTCGTGGACGAAGGCCCAGAACCCGGTGTTCGCGTCGAACGCCGCCACCGGCCAGTACGGGCCCGGCCACAACTCGTTCACCGTGTCCGAGGACGGCCAGAGCGACATCCTCGTCTACCACGACCGCAACTACCGCGACATCAGCGGCGACCCGCTGAACGACCCGAACCGCCGCACCAGGGTGCAGAAGGTGTACTGGAACGCCGACGGCACGCCGAACTTCGGCATCCCGGTCCCGGACGGCGCGTCGCCCGTGCGGCTGAAGTCCTACGACCTGGCCGACCGCTTCGTGCGCCACTACGACCACCGGGCACGTGTGGAGGCGAACGTGAACCCCTTGGCGGACTCGCAGTTCAAGGTCGTGACCGGGCTGGCGGGTGCCGGGACCGTGTCGCTGGAGTCGACCAACTTCCCCGGCTATTACCTGCGCCACCGCAACCTCGAGCTGTGGGTCGAGCGCAACGACGGCGGCGCCGTGTTCCGCGGTGACGCGAGCTTCACCCAGCGGGCCGGGCTGGCGAGCGGCTCCGGGGTGTCGTTCGAGTCGCAGAACCTCCCCGGCCAGTACGTCAGGCATGCGAACGGGCTCCTGACCCTGCAGACCATCGGCGACGCGGCGGGCCGATCGGCGGCTACGTTCATCCTGGAATAGGAGGGTGTCGTGATCTGAACCGCGCCGGCCGTACTTTTGGCTGATCTGGTGTGCCATGGCGGCCCGTACCATGGGTCGGTGTTCGATCTCCTTCGTTCCCTGTGGCGGGAGCCGCGGCCCGTGCCGGCGTCGCCGCGGGTGTTGTGGGACTGGGTGCTGGTGGGGGTGCTGGTGCCGGTCGCGGTGGTCGAGGGTGTGATCCGGCCGGATGTGTCTCCTCGGCCGGCTTCCGTGGTGCTGTCCGCCGGGCTGGTGCTCACGTTGCTGTGGCGGCGGTCGAGGCCGTTGCTGATGGTCGCGACCGCCATGGGGGTCTCCGCCCTGGCCGAACTGGTGGTGGGTCGCGAGTTTCCGGACCAGAACACGTTGGTGTGCCTGCTGTTGCTGCCGTTCTCCCTTTTCCGGTGGGGCTCCGGCCGCGAGGCGGTGCTCGGGGCGGCGATCATGGTCGGCAAAGTGGGCCTCTCCGCCATGCTGGGTCACCTGATCCTGTCCGACGCGCTCGGCGCCTTCGTCGTGGTCTTCGCGGCCATGGCGGTCGGTGCGGCGCTCCGCTATCGGACCAGGGCGCGGACCCGTGAGCTCGACCAGGTGAAGCTGCTGGAACGGGAGCGGCTGGCCCGCGACCTGCACGACACGGTCGCGCATCACGTCTCGGCGATGGCGATCCGGGCACAGGCCGGCATCGCGACGGCGGCGTCCGATCCCGATGCCGCGGTCGACGCGCTGCGGATCATCGACGCCGAGGCCGCGCGTGCGCTGGACGAGATGCGCGGCATCGTCCGCATCCTCCGTGCCGAGGAACCCATGGACCTGACGCCCGGACCCCGCGTCGCCGACCTCGAACGGCTCGCGTCGCGCACCGGTCCCACGGTCGAGGTGGAGGTGGTCGGGGCGGCCGACGGTCTCCAGCCGCCGGTCGGCGCCGCGATCTACCGCCTCGCGCAGGAGGCGGTCACCAACGCCAGGCGGCACGCCCGGCACGCGACGCGCATCGACGTGCGTGTGGTGGTCGACGAGAGCTCGGTGCGGCTGAGGGTGAGCGACGACGGCGAACCCCGCCCGTCCGGGGCGCCCGGGTACGGCCTCGTCGGCATGACCGAACGCGCCGGCCTGCTCGGTGGCACCTGCGCGGCCGGCCCGGACCCGGACCGGGGCTGGATCGTGACGGCCGTGCTGCCGAGGGCGCTGACATGAGCATCCGGGTTGTCGTCGCCGATGACCAGGAGATCGTCCGCACCGGCCTCGCCATGATCCTGGGCGCCCAACCGGACATCGACGTCGTCGGCCAGGCCGCGGACGGGCGGGAGGCCGTCGAGGTCGCGCGCCGCCTGCGGCCCGACGTGTGCCTGTTCGACATCCGGATGCCCGAGCTCGACGGCATCGAAGCCACCCGTCGGCTCGCCGGACCGGCCGTCGAGGACCCGCTCGCGGTCGTCGTCATCACCACGTTCGACCTCGACGAGTACGTCTACGCCGCGCTGCGGGCCGGAGCCCGCGGTTTCCTGCTGAAGAACGCGGGGACGGACATGCTCGCGCAGGCCGTCCACGCGGCCGCGAGCGGCGACGCGCTCATCGCGCCCAGCATCACCGCGCGCCTGCTCGCGGCCTTCGCCAACACCGGGCCCACGGCGCCATCGCCCCAACCCGTCGACCCGCTCACCGACCGGGAGGAGCAGATCCTCGTCGCCGTGGCACGCGGGCGGACGAACAACGAGATCGCCGGCGAGTTCTACATCACGCTCAGCACCGTGAAGTCACACCTCACCAGCCTGATGACCAAGCTCGGTGCCCGCAACCGCGTCGAGATCGCCATGTGGGCCTACGAGACCAACCGCGTTCGTGGACTCCGCCGGTAACGCCGAAAGTACGACGCAGCGCCAAGACCATCGGCCGGTGGAACCTCGGCCCAAGTTCCGATGAGCCAACGGGTTCCGGTCGGCACGATCGGGGCATGACAACGCGAACCGGTGCCAGCCGGCGGTGGCGGGTGCCGGCCGCGCTGCTCGTGCTCAGCTTCGTCCCGGTCCTCGGTGGAGCCGTCCGGGTGAGCCGGCTGACCGGAGGCGCGCGGGTCACGCCGGACAACGCCCGGTTCTTCGATGCGCCGGTGCCCGTGCTGGTGCACATCGTCGGCGCGACCGTGTACTGCGTCGTGGGTGCGTTCCAGTTCGTGCCCAGCCTGCGGAGGTCCGGCTGGCATCGCGCCGCCGGCCGGGTACTCGTCCCTTGTGGACTCATGGCGGCGCTGTCCGGGCTGTGGATGACCCTGTTCTACCCGCTTCCCGCCAGCGATGGCGACCTGCTTACCGCCTTCCGTCTGCTGTTCGGCTCGGGTATGGCGATCGCCATCGTCCTCGGCTTCGCGGCGATCAGGAAACGCGACTTCGTCACGCACCGCGCCTGGATGATGCGCGGCTACGCCATCGGTCTCGGCGCCGGCACACAGGCCGCGACTCTGGGGCTCTGGACCGCGTTCGACGGTACACCCGGCGAGTTCACCAGAGCACTGCTGATGGGCGCCGGCTGGGTGATCAACCTGGCGGTCGCCGAACGACTCATTCGAAAAACCCTCGTACGCAAGGAGATCTGATGAAAGCGATCGTTCAGGACACCTACGGCTCACCCGACGTGCTGGAGTTCCGGGCGGTGGACACACCGGTGCCCGCGGACAACGAGGTGCTGGTCCAGGTGTGTGCCGCCGCTGTCAACGCCTACGACTGGCACTTCCTGCACGGCGACCCGTACCTCGCCCGCCTGATGATGGGATTGCGTGCTCCCAAAAGGAAGATCCGTGGCCGGGACTTCGCCGGCCGGGTGACCGCGGTCGGCGGGAACGTCACCCGCTTCAGCATCGGCGACGAGGTCTTCGGCGACCTCGGCGAACTGAACGGCGCGTTCGCCGAGTACGTGTCGGTGCCCCAGAACCAGGTGGAGCGGAAGCCGGCCAACCTCACGTTCGAGCAGGCGGCCGCCGTGCCGCTCGCCGGCAACACCGCCCTCATGGGACTGCGTGACGTCGCGAACGTCCAGCCGGGACAACGGGTTCTCATCAACGGCGCGTCCGGCGGCTGCGGCACGTTCGCCGTGCAGATCGCCAAGGCGTTCGGCGCGCGGGTGACCGCCGTGTGCAGCACGCGGAACGTCGAGGCGGCCGTCGACCTCGGCGCCGACCACGTCATCGACTACACCAAACGTGACTTCACCCGCGACGGCCAACGGTACGACGTCGTGTTCGACCTGGCGGGCAACCACTCACTGACCGGGTTCCGTCGCGCGCTGAAGCCCGAGGGCATACTCGTGCTGTCCGGCGGGGGAGTTTACGCGGGCGGCAGCTTCGTCGGTCCGATGGGACTTCTCATCAGGTCGCTGTTGCTGGCCCCCTTCATCCACCAGCGGCTGGCGAGGCTGATCGAGGCGCCGAGCAGCGAGAACCTGGTGGCACTGCGCGAGCTCATCGAGTCGGGGAAGGTCACGCCGGTCATCGATCGGACCTACCCGCTGAGCGAGGTGCCCGAAGCCATTCGCTACGTCGCGATCGAGCACGCACGTGCCAAGGTGGTCATCACCGTGGGATAGCGATTCTACTGTGGACTATACGTCAGCCGGGGTGTGCGCCAACGGTGTCGCGGATCTGTGCGCCCTGGTCGGCATCGGCCGTGCGGGCGCAGTGGGCACAGCAGTAGAAGTGGCCCGCCACCTCGACGCCGTGGCCGAGGATGCGGCACGCGCAGTGCTCGCACACCGGTGCCAACTTGGTGACCGCGCACTCGAAGCAGTCGAACGTGTGCGTCTGGCCGCTTGCCGTGCGGACCTCGAAGGTCATCCAGTAGTCGTTACCACAAACGTCACAGGTCGCCATGGACCGCACCTCCTTTGTGTCTTCACGTACCTCCACCATGCGCCGGACCTGTCCGGCCGGCAACTCGAGCAGGTAGCGTCTGTCCTCTACCGAAACATTCCAGCCTGGGGAGGCAAGTCGTGACATTCTCGGATCGACGACGTAGATCAGCCCTGTCCGTACTCGCGGTGGTCGCGTTTCTGTTTGGGTTGCTGGCCGCGCCGGCAGCCGCGGAACCGTCGTCGCGCGGCGGTTGGACGGGTGCCTGGGCCACGTCCATGCATGCGCCCTTCGTTGGCTTCCCCGAACAACCCAACTGGTCGCTCGACGGCTTCGCCAACCATTCCGTGCGCCAGGTGGCCCGGGTGAGCATCGGCGGGTCGGCCGTCCGCATCCGGCTGTCCAATGTGTACGGCACGAAGCCGCTCCGGGTGACGGGCGCGTCGATCGGGAAGGCCGGCGACCAGGGCTCGGTGCGGGCCGGCACACTGCGGCCGCTGACGTTCAACCACTCGCCTGCCACGGTGATCCCGGTCGGACAGGAGGCGGTCAGCGACGCCGCGCTGCTGTTCACCGCGCCGCTGGACCGGCTCGCCGTGACCGTGTACCTCGCCGAGCCCACCGGCCCGGCGTCGTTCCACCTGCTCAGCTTCGAGCCGAGCTACCGCGCCGACGGCGACCACCGGTTCGACCGGAGTGGCGCCGCGTTCGACGAGACCAACCAGTCCTTCTACTACCTGACCGGGGTGGACGTGCTGGGCCGGCACCACGGGCGGCGCGACGCGGTGGTGGCCTTCGGCGACTCCATCACCGATGGGGCGTTCTCCACGCCCGGTGCCGACAACCGGTACCCGGACGAACTGGCCGAACGGCTCGTGGCCGCGGGCCGGCCACTCGGCGTGCTCAACGCCGGCATCGGCGCCAACCGGCTGCTGGACGACTCGCCCTGCTTCGGCTTGAACGCGGTCAACCGGTTCCCCCACGACGTGCTCAACGAACCGCGCGTGCGCACGGTGATCGTGCTGGACAGCACGAACGACCTGCTGTCCATGAGCCTGCCGGCCGGTGAGTGCGGCGCCGCCCACCCCGACCTGACGGCCGCGGAGCTGATCGAGGGCTTCCGCGACCTCATCCACCTGGCGCATTCCCGCGGCATCCGGATCATCGGCGCCACCGTGCTGCCGTTCAAGGACGACACCTACGGCCTGTGGAACCCGAATGTCGAGCAGGTCCGCGACGGGGTGAACAACTGGATGCGCACGAGCGGCGAGTTCGACGCGGTGGTCGACTTCGACAAGGCGATGTCGAACCCCGCCGACCCCGACCAGCTCAACCCGGCCTACGACGGCGGCGATCGGTTGCACCCCAACGATGCCGGCTTCCGCGCCATGGCGGCCGCCATCGACCTGAACACGCTCTAGCCCGCCGACGCCGCCGCTTCGGCGAGTGCCGTCAGGAGCGCGGTGGTGGCGGGCGGGTCGGGTGGTTCGCCGTAGGTGGCCGCGTAGATGCGCTGGTGTGCGCCGGGCACTTCGGTCGCCACGATGCCTTCGACGTGGTGGGCGCGCAGGGCCAAACCGGGGCTGGTCGTCACGGCCAGCCCCGCGACCACCAGCGCCTGCATGACGACCATGTCCTCGGTGGTGTAGCCGATCTGGGGTTCGAACCCCAGATCGGCACACAACGACAACAGGTGGCCGCGGCACCGGTCGCAGCCGGCGATCCAGGTGGCGTCGCGCAGGCTGTCGAGCGTGTGCCCGGGGCGGGTGGACAGCAGGTACAGCGGATCGTCGAGCAGGTGACGCAGGCGAACGTCTTCCTGTTCCGGGTCGGTGTCCTCGTAGCGGAAGATGATCGCGACGTCGATCTTGCCGGCCCGCAGCAGTGCGAGGGCCTCGGGTGGCTGGGTGTTGGTCAGGCCGACCTGCAGGCCCGGATGCGTGCGGGCCAGCGATGCCACCGCTTGCGGTACGAGCGAACCGATCACCGAGGAGAACGAGGCCAGGCGCACCCGGCCCGCGGTCAGCCCGACGTGTGCGGCGAGTTCGGCGTCGGCCGAGTCGATCCGGCCGATGATCTCGGCCGCCCGAGCGGCCAGCAACTCCCCGGCCGGGGTGAGCCGGATGCCGCGCCCGACCCGTTGCAGCAGCTGCGCGCCGGTCTCGGCTTCGAGCCTGGAGAGGTGGTGGCTGACCGTCGGCTGCGTGTAGTGCAGCTCCTTCGCCGCCGCGGTGACCGAGCCGAGCCGAGCGACCGCGTCGATCACGCGCAGGCGGGTGACATCCAGCATGTATCGAGGATATCTATGGGCGAGCGTCAAGGTTGGCATTGGACGGTCGCGTCGCTTCGGTACACGCTCAGCGGCATGACCACATCACTCGTACGCGTCCACAACTTCGCCATCTCGCTCGACGGCTTCGGCACCGGTGAAGGCCAGAGCCACGACGCACATTTCGGTCACGCCGGGGATCGGCTGCACCGTTGGATGTTCGCCACCCGGTGGTGGGATTCCGGCGGTAGCGGCGGCGTCGACGACGTTTTCGTCCAGCGGCACGATCCGGGGATCGGCGCCGAGATCATGGGTGCCGGGAAGTTCGGTCATCCCGGATGGCACGAGGACCCGGAGTGGAAGGGCGCGTGGGGGCCCAACCCGCCGTTCCACACACCGGTTTTCGTCCTCACCCATCACACCCGCCCGTCGATCGAGATGGAGGGCGGCACGACGTACCACTTCCTCGACGCGTCGCCGGAAGAGGCGCTCAAGACGGCGCGCGAGGCAGCGGACGGCAAGGACGTCCGCATCGGCGGCGGTCCCACGGTGGTCCGCGACTTCCTCGCCGCCGGGCTCATCGACCACATGCACACGGTGGTGGTCCCGATCCTGCTCGGCCGGGGCGTACGGCTCTGGGACGAACTGGAGGGCCTCGAGAAGAACTACGCGATCGAGGCCATCTCGTCGCCGAGCGGAGTCACGCATCTGACGTTCACCCGGGCCGGCGTCTGAACCACTGTTTCGAAGCGACAATGACCATCGGGACCATGGCCAGTGCCAGGATGGCGCTGGCCATGGTCAGGAACGGGTAGCCGGCGGTCGCGACGACCAGGCCCGAGGCCATGCCGCCGGTGGCGCCGGAGATGGCTATCGAGACGTCGGCCAGCCCCTGGGTTCTGGCGCGGGTGGCCAGCGGGACGGCGTCGGTGATCATCGCGGTGCCGGTGATGAGACCGAGGTTCCAGCCAAGACCCAGCAATGCCAGGGCGATCGCGAACGGGATGACGGAGTCGCCGGGGGCGACGGCGGCGACGATGCCGGCGGACGTCAGGGCCACCCCGGCAGCGGCGGCGGTCGTCAGGTGGCCGTAGCGGTCCAGGAGCCAGCCGGTCAGGGGCGAGGGCAGGTACATGGCGCCGATGTGGACGGCGATGACCAGGCCGGCGGCGGCCGTGCCGTTGCCGTGGTCGTGCATGTGGACGGGTGTCATGGTCATGATCGCGACCATGATCAGTTGGGTGAGCACCATGATGAGCGCACCGGCCAGGACACCGGATCGGCGCTTTTCCGCTGCCGGGAGCTGCGCCGTGGCGGCGCGTTCGGCGTCCAGGGTGTGGGCGAGCAGGAGTGGGTCGGGGCGCAGCCAGCCGGCCAGGATCAGGGCGGCCAGCGCGTAGGCCGCGCCGGCGAGTAGGAACGGCCCGGCCAGGTAGGGGATGCCGAGGGTGTCAGCGAGGTCGCCGGTGGGTGCGGCGAGGTTGGGGCCGACCACGCCACCCAGGGTGGTGGCGACCAGCACGGTGGACACGGCGCGGGCACGGCCCGCGGGGGCGGCCAGATCGGCCCCGGCGTAGCGGGCTTGCAGGTTGGTCGCCGTGCCGGCGCCGTAGACGAACAGCGCGAGAAACAGCAGGACAGCATTCCCGATGACGGCGGCGACGATGACGCCCGCGCTGCCGACGGCACCGGCCAGGTATCCGGTGGCGAGGCCGGGGCGGCGGCCGCGGGTCTGGGAGATGTGCCCGACGGCGACGGCCGCCAGCGCGGAGCCGGCGGTGCCCACGGCGCTGGGTAGACCGGCGAGGCTGGTGGTGCTGAGCATGTCCTGTGCCAGGAGGGCGCCGACGGTGACGCCGGCCGCGAGTCCGGCGCCGCTGAGGACTTGGGCGGTGACCAGGACGGTCAGGATGCGGCGCTGTGCCTGGATGCGGGGGAGGTCGTCGATCCGGGTGGGTAGGGGAGTCGTCACGAGGGACTCTTTCGATGGGCGCGACTCGGCCGGCCGGCGCGGTTCCGACGGGTTTGACCAGCTCGGGCGGCCGGCCCGTCGCTTGGTCCTCATTGGACGGTCGGCGATCAGATCCGTGGCTGTGCGGTCAGTTCGCGGCGCCCAGGTCCAAGCGGTCGACCAGCCCGGCATCAGTGAATGCGGCCACCAGTTCGGCACGGCCCTCGGTGAAGTGGGCCCAACTGTCGTAGTGGACGGGGACCACCCGGCGGGCACCGAGGATCTCGGCCGCCTCGGCGGCCTGGGCACTGTCGAGGACGAGGAGCCCCCCGTCGAAGAGTTGGGGGAAGCGAGGAGCCCCGGCGAAGAGGATGGCCGTGTCCACCGGGCCGAAGCGTTCGGCGATCTGCCTGACCAGGTCGAGCGAAGCGTTGTCGCCGCTGACGTAGACGGTGGGCAGGCCCTCCCCGGTCAGGCAGAACCCGACGACCTGGCCGGTGATCGGTTCGACCTGGTCGCGTGGGCCCGGCCCATGGATGGCGGGTACGCCCGTGACAGTGATGGTGCCCAGCTCGATCGACTCCCAGTCGGCCAGCCCCGTGGCCCCCTTTCCCAGGCGCTGCGCGCCGGCGGGCGTGGTGAGGGTGAGCGGGACGTCGGCGAGCAGCGCTCGGCCGGAGTTGTCGAGGTTGTCGGGGTGCTCGTCGTGGGACAGCAGGACCACGTCGATTCGGCCGAGGCCGGCCGGCGCGGCGGAGGGCGCCGTCTTGGCCAGCCGGCCGCCCGGCACCTGGTAGTCGCCGGGCGCGTCGAAGGTCGGGTCGGTCAGGAACCGCAGGCCACCGTATTCGAAGAGCGCGGTCGGGCCGCCGAAGACGTGGACAGGAAACTGCATGCAACACCTCACGGATGATGAGCGACTTATCCGTGAGGAACCGTAATCGTGTCTCACGGACAAACGCAAGCTCTACCATGAGAGCCATGAGTGAGACCGAGTCCGTTCTGCCGCCCGCGCCGGGGGCTGAGGACTACGTCGCCCTCGACTTCGTCAACAGCGCCATCGCGTTGCCCGGCGGACAGTTCATCGACCTTCTCGGCACCGCCGGCACGACGAACCACTGGCTGACCGAACGCGCGCTCGCCCCCGCCGATGCCGGGGTGCAGGAGATGTGCGCGACGCAGCTGCGCTCGCTGCGTGAACACGTGCGGGCACTGTTCACCGCCCGTGTCACCGGGCTGCCCGCCTTGCCCGTCGCGCTGTCCGCCGTCAACGACGCGCTGAGCCGGGTCCCCACGGCGGCTCTGCTGCAGTGGGACGAGAGGAACGGCCCCTACCGCGCGACACCGTGCCCCACCAACGAGATCCTCGACCACGCCCTCGCGACCCTCGCGGCCAACGCGGCCGACCTCCTCACCGGCCCCGACGCCGATCGCCTCACCAACTGCGGTTCCACCCCCTGTAACCGCTTTCTGTTACGCCACGGCCGCCGCCACTGGTGCTCCACCCGCTGCGGCGACCGCGCCCGCGCCGCCCGCGCCTACGCCAGACGCACCCGGTCCACGGAAGACTGACGGCCGTGGACTTACCGCTGATCAAGCGAATCGTCGTTCCCGCCGAACTACTTGCCGAGGTCCGGGACGAGTGGATCGCGCACAGTCTCACTACCGAAGCCGCGGACCGGGTGGAGGCGGAAGCCGGCGTCCGCGCCGCGTACCGGAAGGCCAAGATGGAGCCGCCGCGGATGATCGTGTGGCTCGGTTCGCCCTTCGCCGGCGTGCTCGGCTCCTACTTTCTCGATGTGCAACTCAACGGAAAGAACGGCCACCTCGGTGTGCCGGACTGGAGCCCGTACGTGACGAACCAGATCGGCGGCCGCACCGGCCTGCATCCCTCCGGCGACGAGTGGGTGTCCTTCCACGCCGGCGGCCCCACCCTTGATGGGCAGGTCGACGCCCAGGTACGGCCGACGCGGAACATGATCACCCGCCAGGTCTTCCTGCAGCTGGAGGACCTGGCCTGGCACTCGTTCGGGGACCAGGTCGAGGCCCAGATCCGTGCCGTGGTGGGCGATCGGATCGGCACCCAGTCATTGCGCGAGATCTGGGCTGCCGAGGAGCCCGTGGAGGTCCGGGACCGGATTCGCCACCAGTACGACACAGCGGTCGACGGCCTGCGCGACGCAAGCCAACTGGCCGACCACGACCTCAACCGCCGCCGCCGCCGGAAGTCCGACCCACGCCTGCCCAACCAGTTCCAGGTGGCGCGGTCGGCGGGCCGGTGGTGGCCGATGGACGACGTCGCCATCCTGACCGAGCGCCCGACCGAACTCCACCGCGACGACCAGGCCCGGCCACACTGCGCCCACGGCCCGGCGATCCGCTATCCCGACGGCTGGAGTGTGTACGCCTGGCACGGCGTCTGGGTACCGCCGGACCTGATCGAGGGCGCCGGTTGGACAGCTGAGCGCATGAAGTCCGAAACCAACAGCGTGCTCCGTCGATGCGCGGGGGAGTGGCATGCCGCGGCGAAGGACCGATCGGCGTGACCCGTTTTTGTCGGTGCCATGGGCAATGATCCTCGTATGACCGAACAGGTGCGCGAGTTCTGGGATTCCCACGCGGCGACGTTCGACGAAGAGCCTGATCACGGGCTGCGTGATCCGGTGGTGCGGGCGGCGTGGACGGACCTGTTGGTGCCACTGATGCCGCCGGCACCGGCGTCGGTGGTGGATCTCGGGTCCGGCACGGGAAGTCTCGCGGTGTTACTGGCCGGCGCCGGCTACGACGTGCGGGGTGTGGACCTGTCCGGCGAGATGGTCGCCGCCGCGCGACGGAAGGCCGAGGCCGCGGGGGTGGCCGTGGAGTTCGCCGTGGGGGATGCCGCTGCTCCGCCGTTCCCGGCGTCGACGTGTGACGTGGTTCTGGCCAGGCATGTGCTGTGGGCGCTGCCCGAACCCGAGAACGTGCTGGCGCGGTGGGTCCGGCTGCTCAAACCGGGTGGCCGGCTGGTGCTCGTCGAGGGGCGCTGGTCCACCGGCGGCGGGCTGACACCGGACGAGTGCCGCGCATTGGTGCGCCACCACCGGAAGGAGGCCACCATCCGCCAACTGGACGACCCCGCGCTGTGGGGACGCACCATCGACGACGAGCGGTACCTGGTGCTGAGCCGAACCTGACGAGCGGCGCCGCCTGGCGACTCAAGATCCACCAGCCATAGGCTTGGCGTACAACCCAGGCACAGGGAGGTCTTCCATGATCGGCTTCATCGTCGCGGGATTGATCATCGGCGCGCTCGCGCGGCTCATCATGCCCGGCAAACAGCGGCTCGGCTTCATCGCCACGCTGCTGCTCGGACTGGTCGGCTCGATCATCGGCGGCACCATCGCCAGCCTGCTCGGCACCGGCGACATCTGGGAGCTGAACGTCCTCGGTTTCGTTCTCGCCGTCGTCGCGGCCGTCCTGTTGATCGGCGTGGCGGAGGGCATTGTCCAGAGCCGCCACAAGACGGCAAGCCACTGATCCGCATTAGAGGCGCGGCCTCTTACCCCAGCTGGTCGCGACGGCGGGTGAGGTAGGCGATCTCGGCCGTGTTGCCCGCCAGCTCGATCGCCGTGTCGTAGGCCGCGCGCGATTCCCGACTGCGGCCCAGCCGGCGCAGCAGGTCGGCGCGGGTGGCGTGGTAGACGTGGTAGCCGGCCAACTTGTCCTCGAGACGGTCGACGGTCGCCAGTGCCACGTCCGGGCCGTCGAGCTCGGCGACCGCGATGGCCCGGTTGAGGGCGATGATCGGGGAGGGGTCGAGACGGACGAGTTGGTCGTAGAGGGCGGCGATCTGTGACCAGTCGGTGTCGCGGATGTCGCGGGCGGAGGTGTGCACGGCGTTGATCGCCGCGAGGATCTGGTAGCGCCCCGGCGCCACGCCAGCGGCCAGGCGTTCGCGCACCAGGTGATGGCCCTCGGCGATCAGCGCCGTGTCCCAGGCCCCCCGGTCCTGCTCGTCGAGGGTGACCAGTTCGCCGCTCGCCGAGACTCGGGCGGTGCGGCGGGCCTCGATGAGCAGCATCAGCGCCAACAGCCCGGCCACCTCACCGTCGTCCGGCAGGAGGGCTCGGATCAGGCGGGTGAGCCGGATCGCCTCGGCCGTCAGGTCGTGCCGGACGGGGTCGGTGTCGGGGCCGGTGGCCAGGTAGCCCTCGTTGAAGACGAGGAACAGGACGGCGAGGACGCCGGTGACGCGGGCCGGGAGATCCTCGGCGTCCGGCACCCGGTACGGGATGCGCGCCGCCTTGATCTTGGCCTTCGCGCGGGTGATCCGCTGTCCCATGGCGGTTTCCTGCACCAGGAAGGCGCGCGAGATCTCGGGCACGGCCAGGCCGCCGACCATGCGAAGCGTCAGCGCCACGCGGGTCTCCATGGCGAGGGCCGGGTGACAGCAGGTGAAGATCAGCCGGAGCCGTTCGTCGTCGATGGCGCCCAGAGGCTCGGGTGGGTCGTCGTCGTAGACCATCTGAGCCTCCTTCTGCTTGTCGTCGCGCTTGTTCTCGCGCCGGATCCGGTCGATGGCCTTGTGGTTGGCCGTAGTGGTCAGCCAGGCGCCGGGGTTGGGGGGCACGCCGTCGGCCGGCCACCGCTCGACGGCGGTCGCGAACGCCTCGGCAGCCGCCTCCTCAGCGATGTCGAGGTCACCGAAACGCCTGGTCAGAGCCGCGACCACCCGCGCCCACTCCTCGCGGTGAACGCGGGTGACCGCCTCCTGAACGTGAACGCTCACAGGAATGGCCGCACCTCGACCTTGCGATCTCGGTGTTTCGACGCCTCGGCGTCGTGGATCACGGAAACCGGGAACCGCATCTCGAATCATCTCCCGTGGCGAGCGACCGGACGGCGACACTATCCGGTTCTCGCGCCGCCGTCGTCGCCATGGACTCGGACATGCCGGGTGGGCCGGTAGATGAGCTCCTGGGTGTGGCCGTCGAGTGTTCGGCTCTCGATCAGCTCGAGGTCGAAGTCGGCCGCATTCTGGAAGACCGGGTCCGCTCCGGTCCGACCGGCGATCACCGGGAAGACTGTCACCTGGACGCGGTCGACCAGACCGGCGGCCATGAGCGCCCGGTTCAACGACAGGCTGCCGTGTGAGCGCAACGGCACCGCGGACTTTTCCTTGAGCCGGGCGACGATGTCGACGGCGTCGCCGCTCACGACCGTCGCGTCCGGCCAGTCGAGCGGCCCCCGCAGCGTGGTCGACACCACCGTTGCCGGCAGGTTCCTCATTCGGGTGACCCATGGGTCGCTCAGCTCGGCCTCCTCGATGCCCGAGGCCAGCATGTGCGCGTGCGCCTTGTACGTGTTGGCCCCGAAGACCATCCGCTGCTCCTCCTCGTACAGGGCGAGGCGGCGGTCGAGAAACTCGGGGCCTTGCTTGCCCCAGTAGCCGCCCCAGTCACCGCTGTGGGCGCCGAAGCCGTCGAGGGTGGAAAAGACGTCGAAGGTGTACATGATGCTCCTCACAGGTGTCTACGCCGCGTACCGCGGGCGCCCGCTGGGCCGGTAGACCTGGATCGCCACGCCCCCGGCGGTGGCTCGCGAGTCGACCAGGTCAAGTGCGGTGTCCGGGCCGGTGGCGGGGAACAGCCGCGTGCCCTGGCCGACGACCACGGGGTAGGTGAGCAGGATGATCTCGTCGACCAGGTGGTTGTCGAACAGCCAGCGGACCAGGCTGCCGCTGCCGTGTACCTGCAGCTCACCTCCCGGCTTGGCCTTCAGCTCGCGGATGGCGCCCGCGACGTCACCGGAGAGGACGGTCGTGTCCGCCCATCGCGGGTCGGTGAGCGTGGTCGACGCCACGTACTTGGGCCGCGTGTTCAACGCCGCCGCGATGGGGCTGGCGCTCGGATCCGCCATCGCGCCCCAGGAGCCGGCGAAGATCTCGTAGGTCCGCCGGCCGAACAGGAACGCGTCGGCGCGCTGGTAGATCTGGCCGAGGAACGTCTCGGCCTCGTCGTCGAACAGCGGCAACGCCCATCCGCCGCGCTCGAATCCGTCCCTGCGGTCCTCGTCCGCCCCGCCGAGTCCCTGCATCACTCCGTCGACCGAGAGGTTCGTGACAGTCGTCAGTTTCATCGGTTTCTCCTCGTCGAGGGCGCCCCTCGTGGGTGCCGCTCACCCCCTCTACGAACGCCGTTGCCCCGATCCGACATCGCCGCCCGGAATTCCTTTTGGAATGCTGCCCGGGTGCGTGTGACCTTCGCCTGCCTGCTCGTCGCCGTCGGCCTCGGGTTCGCCGCCGCGCCCGCGGCCGCCCAGCCCGTCGGCCGGCTCGACGTCGAACCGATGATCGCCGCGCTGGACGATGGGGAGCGGATCGTCCGTGGTCCCGACACGGTCGCCCGCTTCGACGAGGCGCGCGTGCGCGAGCAGCTTGGCCCGATCGTCCGGGTCGTCGTGCTGCCCTACGTCGACTACGAGCTGTACGACGACGCGAACGGCGAGAATCAGTACTACGACCTGGTCCGGGATCCGATCCTCGACTGGGCACTGGCCCACGACGTCCCTCTGGTGGTGGTCGAGGGCGTGGACGTGGCGCTGCTCAACAGGCCGAGGTCGATCGACGACGAGCTGCCGGCCGACCTCGAAGAACTGCGGACCACGGCGTCCACTCGGGACATCACCGAACGCCTGCTCGTGCTGTCCCGCATCGGCCGCGGCGCGCTGCCGGACATCGCCGAGGACGTCGAGGTCGCCCACCCGGTTCCGGTGCCGGCGCCCCCGGAACTGGTGGCCGAGGTCGGCGCCACGCTGAGGGAGGGCCGGATCCACAACGCCCCCGGTCGCACCAACCCCGTCGAGAACTGGGTCCCCGAGGAGGCGAAGGAGGAGTTCGACCTCACGGTCCGCATCGCCGCGTTCCCCGTTCTCGAGCCGGGCCAGCCGGTGGTGGACTACATCACCCCGCTCGGCCAGGCGTTCCCCGACGACGTGGTGCTGGTCCTGCACGGCGACTGGGTAGACATCGCCGCCCCGGACCAGAACAAGGCGCTCGCCGCCCGCGCGTTCGCCTATGGTGACGCCGACCTGTCGCTGTTCAGCGCCGGCGGTGGCGCCAACTCCATGCTGAGCCAGCTGATCGAGCGATTCGCCCTGCTGACGGCCGAGACGTCCTGGGGCTTCCCGCAGCCGGCTCCCCAGCCGCGGCCGGTGCCCTTCGACGTCGCGCGGACGATCTCCGACCTCGCCCCCTGGGTACTCGTCGGCTCGGCCGTCGTGCTGGGCGGCGCCGGCGCGCTGCGTCACCGCAACCGTCTGCGGGCCGAGGCGGCGGCCGAGGAAGTGGCACTGCGCGCGGAGAGCGCGTCGGCCATGGCGACCATCAGTGACCTCGGTGCGCGGATGCTGACCGCCGAGGAGGGCGGGGAGCGTGCCGACCCCGCGGCGGCCGAGCGGCACGCGACCGCCCGGTTGCTCTACGACCAGGCGTTCACCTCGGAGGCCATGGTCCAGGTCCGCCGGGTGGCCGAGGAAGGCCTGGAGATACTGACCGACGAAGAGGTCGAGGTCGAGGCCGAGGCCGAACCGGCGCCGGCCACCCGCGTCGACAAGGCGAAGAAGAAACGGCGGAAGCCCGCACAGAAGTTTCCCCCGATGCCGCGCGGAATCTGGAGGAAGGCCCGATGAGCGCCGGACCGAAGCGGTGGCTGGGCGTCCCGGTCTGGCTGTTCGGCTTGATCGCGGTCGCCGCCTTCGGCTGCTTCCTGGTGTTGGGCGGCACGTCGCCGCTCGAGCCGGTGTCCGCTCAGGCCAGAAAGGTCGTCGAGGGCCTGCGCACCACCTCGGTGTACGAGGAGCCGGGCGGGCCGGGGATCGTGGACGCGCAACGGGCTCGCGACCTGATCGGCGACCGGGCCATCGTCCTCGTGTTGCTGGCCGGGGCGATCCACGACGACCCCCATGGTGGGACCGACCCGCGCCAGGAACGATGCGCGGACATCGCCGACCTGATCGCCACGTCCGTGGTCATCCTCTACGCCTTCGACGACGAGGACTCCTACGAGGCCGAGTACTGCGTCGGCCCGGAGTTCGCGAACGCCGACAACTCGGTGGACCCGGAGGACTACATGGTGGGTGTGGTCGGCGGGGTCAACCTGGGTACCCACTTCCGGGTCACCGACACCGACAAGTTCGCGGAGGTCGAGGAGTACGTCTACACGTTCGACCAGTACACGATGCGGGACAGCCCGAACGGCGTACCGCGCCGCGGCGTGGTCGTGCCGCCGCCGCCCACTCCCGACGTCCTGGAAGCGGGGCAGGTGGCGCTCGCGCTCGGCGGCGTCCTCACCGGCACGGTCGCGCTGTTCGCGTTGCTGCGCACGGTGGGCGGGTCGGTCGGCCGGCGATCGGCGCGGGCGGCCGAGTCACGAACCCGGTCGGAGAAGATCAACGTGCGGCTCAACCTTCTGGCGGACACGGTGCTGCACCCCGAACCGACCACCGACGCGACCGTCGCACGACATCAGGCGGACCTCGCCGAGCGGTACGTGCTGCTGCTGGCCGCCGTCGAGTCGGCCAAGACGGACGCCGAGTACGCCGGCGTGGACCAGGACCTCACCGAACTGGAGGAGGCACTGCGGAAGTAAGGAAACCCGGTGCCGAAACAAAACCTCGATTCGCCCCCGTAATGCTGCGAAACTTGACCCATGGGAATTCGTCGGATTGTGCTGAGTGGTGCACTCGCGGCCGGTTTGTCCGCCGGGCTGATGATGGCCGGATCGGCGGTGGCCACGGCTGATCAGTTTGGCTGCACGTTCTACCTGCTCGGTCAGGGCTATGGTGGCAAGATCGTGGATATTGGCTGTGCGTACGGGGCACAGGGCAATCAGGTCATCTGCGAAGGCTCGTTGCGGATCGCCGGGGTGCCCGATGACATCGGCCGGGAGGCGTGCCGGCGTGCGACCCTTGTCTGACGGCGGAGAAACGCTGGGCTGAATGGCCCAGGTGGACCTGTACGTCTGTCATCTGTTGCGGGTTAAATCCGTCCTCGCGGCGAATCGCGGCCCGATACTCGAGCAATGCGCGTTTTCGGTTTCGTGATGATTTTCGCGGCCACGCTCGTCCTGCCCGCCGGTACCTCCGCCCCGGCAGCCGCCGCGGCGGATTTTCCCCTCTGCTGGAGTGCCCCGTCCCCGGGTACCGGCTGGACGGTCGTCGGGTACGACTTCGACACGTGCAAGGAGTGCAGGGCGGAAGGTGCGGCCGGCGTCGACCGGGGCGACTGGGAGGTGTACCTCTGCGGCTTCTTCCCGATCGGCCTCGACGGCGTCTACAAGCTGTACGTGCCGACCCCAGCGGCAAGGTGAGTCCTACGCGATCGTGTTGGCGCAGCCCATCGCCGTGTCCAGCGCGGCCCCGCCGTGGCTACGCCGAAGATGGGCCTCACCCCAGACCCGGACCCCTTCGACGACGGGCAGGACAGTGGTCCCGTATGGAGTGAGCCGGTAGATGACGCGCGCCGGGACCGGTCCGGTCACCACGCGTTCGACGAGCCCGTCGGCCTCGAGCTCGCGCAGCTGTTCGGCCAACACCTTGGGTGTGATCGGTGCACCCCGGCGGCGCAGCCCGGCGAAATGGGACTCTCCGTGGGCGAGCCAGTACAGCAGGGTGAGCTTCCACTTTCCGCCGATCGCGGTGAACGCCGCGGCCATCGGGCAGCCGGGCAGCGGGTTGGGGCGCGAGGGGTTACCTGCAGGTGCCTTCTTGCTCATGGCCGTCCTCCGCTCGGATAGTTCGGACCATGACAGTGCCATACAAACGAATTCTGGTCGCGGGCCTCTCGGCCCTCCTGCTGCTCGGGACGGTGGCGTCGGGCGCCGCCGCAACGGCGCCGCCGGCGGTCGCCGATGGCCAGCGAGACTTCGATTGGGAGCTCGGCCTCTGGCGCACCACCGTGCGGGTCCTGGCCGAGCCGCTCTCCGAATCCGCGGACGAGTGGCTCCAGTTCGCGGGGACCAGCGACGTACGTCCACTCATGGACCGGCGGGCGAACGTGGTCGAGCTCGACGTCTCCGGGCCGAGCGGACGCATCGAAGGCATGAACCTACGGCTGTACGAGTCGCAGGCGGGGCGGTGGAGCCTGACCTTCGTCAGCATGCGCGACGGTCTGCTCACCCCGTCGGTGTACGGCGGCTTCCACGACGGCGTCGGCAAGTTCTACGGCGACGACCAACTCGGCGGCCGTCCGATCAAGGTGCGGTTCCTCATCTTCCGCCAGGGCCCGGACAAGGCCAGGTTCGAGCAGGCGTTCTCGGCCGACGGCGGAACCACGTGGGAAACGAACTGGATCGCCGTGGATCAGCGAGTCCGCCGCTGAGGCAGCATCATGGCCGACTGGTCATCATGGCCGACCGGAGTGGTCATCATGCGCGACCGGAGTGGTCATCATGCGGCGGGCGCGCACCCCGGCCGACTGGTCGACGAGGGTGACCGCGCAGCGGATGGCCCGCTCACTGAAGCCGATCTCCGTGCCGCCGATCGTCATGCGGCTCACCCGGTCCTCGGTGTGCGGCTCAGGCCAGCCGCTGATCACGATGTTGGGCCGGAACCGGTTCATGGGAACCGGATCCGCGCCACGGTCCAGGATCCGCGCGTTCAGACCGTCCAGTGAGGACAGCGAGAGGATGTGCAGCGCGGTCGGGTCGGCCCGGCTCGCCCGCGCGGGCTGGCGTACCACGCGGACCGGCCGGCCGACCACTTCGGACAGCCACTCGGCCGCCTCGTCGCCCTGGTCGATCCCGAACCCCGACCACTTCTCCACCTCCACCGGCCGGACCGCTCCGTCCGCCGCCACGTCCAGCATCAGCTCGCGGCCTCGGGTGCGCTCAGTGCCAGCTTCGCGCCGTCGTGCAGCATCCGGACCCGGACGGCGGCCAGCCGCGGCGCCGCGCCCTGCCAGACACTCGCCCCGTCCGGCCCGACCACCGCGAACAGCCGATCGTGGGTCAACCCGGTCGGAGTGACCTCGGCCCGCTCCACGGCGACCCCCACACATCCTTTGATCGGGTAGACCATCAGCGCGGAAACGGTAGCCATGCGTCCAAAGTACCGGACACTAGCGTTCGTCGCGTCCACCTAGGTGTTCGGACAGGAAACGTTCCGCTGCCGCGTAGAACGCGATCCGGTTCCTGGGTTTCATGAAGCCGTGGCCTTCGTCCGGGAAGAGGAGGTACTCGTGCGGAATGGCGCGGTCGCGCAGAGCCGCGACGAACTGCTCCGCTTCCGTCCGCGGCACGCGGGGATCCTTCGCGCCATGTGCGACCAACACCGGGATTCGCAGTTCGTCCACACGTGACAGTGGGGATCGCGACCAGAGGAAGTCCCCGTCCACCAACGGATCCCCGATTCGCCCGCGGATCCTGGGCGCCTGTTGTCCGGAGGAGGCCAGCGCCGAGGTGACGAACGTGCGCAGGTTCACCGGCGCGCACACGGCGATCGCCGCGCGATAGAGGTCCGGCGTGAACGTGGCACCGACCAGCGCGGCGTAGCCACCGTAGGAGCTGCCGTAGATGGCCAGCCGGTCCGAGTCCGCGTGCCCTCTGGCAGCCAGCCACCGGGCCGCGTCGGTGAGGTCGTCCTGCATCCGGCCGCCCCACTCCCGATTGCCGGCGTTCACGAACTTCTTGCCGTACCCGGTGGAGCCGCGGAAGTTGACCTGCACACTCAGATAACCGCGGTTCGCCAGCCATTGCGCGTCGCCGCCGGTGCCCCAGGCGTCGCGCGACCACGGACCGCCGTGCACGGCCAGGACCGTGGGCAACCGGTGGCGCGGCAGCCCGACGGGAAAAGTCAGGTAGCCGTGCACGATGAGGCCGTCCCGTGCGGCGAACGAGAACGGCTCGACCGGCGCGAGGGTGTAGTCCGCCAGCACCGGGTTGTGGTTGAACAGCTCGGTGGTTCGCCGGTCGTGGCGGTCGTAAACGGAGTACGTCGCCGGGCCGTCCGCCACGTAGTCCATGATCAGCCACTTGCTGTCGTCGGCCAACCGTCCCAACAGGACGGTGTCGCCGGCGCAGCTCGCCCGGAGCTGCGCCAGCTCGCTGTCCAGCGTCGGGTCCACGGCCTCCAGTCGCCGGCGTTCCCGGTGCACCACCACGAGATCGGCTTCGCCGGTGATCGGTGACAGGCTGACGCCCTCGACGTCGTACTCGGGATCCTCATAGCTAACCTTCGTCACCCCGGTCGTGACGTCGATCCTCAGTAGCCGCACGGTGTTCGCGTCACTCGACGACAGCACGGCGACCGCGTTACCGCCGTGGGCGAACCCCACGGCCCTGGTGTTCGTCGAGTCCTCGGCGTCCACTGTGTGCAGCGCCCGCCACGGGCCGCCGGGATCGCGGACCACGATGGTGAGCCCACCGTCGTCGCGCCACCGGAACGCGCACCGCGCCCGGAGTTGACGGTCGTGCAGCCAACCGGCGAACCCGGTGTTCTCCGCGATCACGGTCGACGAACCGGTACGGAGGTCAGCCAGGCAGAGGTCCTGCAACTGCTGGCCCTGCTGGCTCATCGAGAAGAGCACGTGGTGCGGGCGGGTCGGCTCGACCGCGAGGAACCTCGCTCGGATCCCGTCGCCCGGGGTCAGGTCCCGCACCCGGCCGGTGGCCACCTCGACCGCGAAAACGTGGGTGTTGCCGTCGCCATCGCCGTCCTGGGGATAGAGGATGTGCTGGCCGTCCATCGCCCAGTCGAACGCGTTGATGCCGCCGGCGTCGGCCGTGATCGGCCGGGCGTCCGCCTTTCCGATGGTCTGCACCCAGATGTTGGGAATGCCGTCGAGCGGCCCGACGTAGGCGACCCGCGCACCGTCGGGAGACAGCGCCGGATAGAGCCGGGCGGGCGCGCCGAACAGCACCGATCGCGGGATCAACGGCGGCAGGGACATCGGGGTTTTCCTCCTGGCGGCTCGGGGATCCCTTCGGCTCGAACGGTAATGGACTTCCATCCGCGGTCGGTGGCCACAAGTTGCCGTGCAACAAGCTGCGCGCCGCGACGATTGCGGAGGTGGCCGGGGCGCGCCCAGGATCGGTCCGAAAGGCTCGTTCCCGAGCGACGGAGGTAGGAAATGGAAGAGACCATCACATTGTCGGCCGAGGAGATCACGGTCACCGCGGTCACGCAGGCGGACGACACGGACTACACCTGCTGCAACTCCGACCCGCGCGACGCCTGCTACAGCTACTACGACTCCGACCCCACCAACGGGCGCTGGTGACGCCACATGGTCGAGGTCAACTCGACGACACGCAGGGGGGCCGATCTCCGGCCCCCCTGCGGGTTCGCCGAACTCATCAGCCCCGTCGGGGTGGAGACGTTCAGAACTGACTACTGGGAACGCAAACACCTGATCGTGCACCGGGAAGACCCGGACTACTACTCGAGCCTGCTCACCCTGGCCGACATGGATGAGCTGCTCGCCACCACCCGAGTCAGGGCGTCGGATCTACGGATCATTGCCGACGGCGTCGAGACACCGGTGGACGAGCTGGTGTCCGAGGATCCGGGCAGCTACGCCAACGCGGTCGAGATGCTGTACTCCCACTACCGCTCCGGCGCGACCATCAACCTGCTGTTCCTGCAGGAGCAGTGGACCCCGCTGACCAGGCTGTGCCAGTCGATGTCCGACGTGCTGAGCGCGATGTTCCACGTCAACACCTACCTCACACCGCCCGGCACCCGCGGGCTCAAGGAGCACTACGACACGCACGACGTGTTCGTGGCGCAGGTGTACGGCTCGAAACGGTGGCGCCTGTACGAGCCACCGATTCAGCTTCCTCTGGCGGAACAGCGTTATCTCGAGCCGGAGGGTGGCCTGGGTGAGCCGATGGCGGACTTCACGCTGCACGCGGGCGACATGCTCTACATGCCGCGCGGGACGGTGCATCAGGCGGTGTCCAACGACGTCGCGTCGCTGCACCTGACGGTGGGCGTCCAGTCGGTGTTGTGGGCCGACCTCATCCGCAAGGCGGTGGAGCAGGCGACCGGCGGCGACGTGCGGTTCCGGTCCGCACTGCCGATGGGGTTCGCGCAGGACGAGAATCTGGCGAAGGAGGCCGAGAACCGGGCCGTCGAGCTGTTGGACCTGTTGCGGGACAGCATCAAACCGGCGTCGATGGTGGCGACCGGCCGGACGCGGGCGATGCTCGCCAGGCGCTCGACGCTGCACGGTCACCTGCTCGACCTGGAGGCTCTGGACGCCGTCGACCTGGACACCAAGCTCCAGTGCCGGCCGGAGACCGTGTGGCGCATCGCGGAGAACGAGACCGATGTCGGGCTGATCTTCCACGGAAAGGAGCTGCATTTCCCGAAGCTCGTGGAGCCCGCGCTGCGGGTGGTCGCCGAGGCGGGCGTGTTCGCCCCGGGGGACATGTCCGGCCGGCTCGACGAGCCCGGTCGGCTGGTCCTGGTCCGCAGGCTCCTCAAAGAGGGTTTTCTCACGCTGGCCAACCGGCCGGAGTGAGCGGTGCCCGTGCCGGACGAGCGGTCAAGGAAGGCCGATGCCCCCCGGCTGGCCGTGGACCGTCCGGTGGGGTGGTCCGCCCGGCTGAAGAACGCCGGGCGGACCGTCCGGGGCACCGCGGCGGGTCTGGCCAGCGTGCTGCGCATGAGCTGGCGGGTGAGCCGCCTGCTGACGGTCGGGCTCGGGCTGGTGACCGTGGTCATCGGGTTGGTGCCCGCGCTCACCACCTACCTGACCAGCGTGCTGATCAACGCGGTGGCGGTGGCCATGCCGGGCGGCGCCGACGCCGACGGCTCGACCGGCCGGATCTGGTTGCTGGTCGGCCTGCAGTTCCTGGTGTTCGCCGCGAACGCCGTGGCCAGCGCGGTCTACGGCATCACCGGGCGGCTGCTCGAGGAGCGGGTCGGGCTGCACGTCCAGCTGCGGATCATGGACAAGGCCAGCCGGCTGGACCTCGCCTTCTTCGAGGACTCCAAGTCATACGACCTGCTTCGCGAGGCTCAGCAGGAGGCGTCGTCGCGGCCGGCGTCGATGGTGTCGGGGGCGTTCGGCCAACTACAGGTCGCGATCACGTTCGCCAGCATGATCGCGTTGCTCGTCGGGTTGAGCCCGGTCCTCGCGCTGGTCGCCATGCTGGCGCCGGTGCCGGCCTTCCTCGCCGACTCCCGGTTCGGCAAGCGGATGTTCGCCTTCGCCAGGTGGTCCTCGCCGATCCGACGGCGGATGCAGTACCTGACCTCCCTGGTGACCGCGGACACCGCGGCGAAGGAGGTCAAGCTGTTCGGGCTCGGCGGGTTCTTCGTCGACCGCTTCGCCCGGCTCGGCACGCTGCTGTACGGGAGGCAGCGCCAGTTGGTCGTCGCGCGCAACCTGAGCTATGCCGGCTGGGGGCTGATCACCACGGTCGTCACGTCGCTGACCTACCTTTTCGTCGCGCTGCAGGCGATTCGAGGCCAGCTGACCATCGGTGACATCGTCCTGTTCAGCTCCGCGCTGACGGCGGCGCAGGCCGCCGTACAGTCGCTGTTCCGCGGGATAACCAGCATGTACGAGGACAATCTCTACCTCCAGCGGCTGCGTGACCTGCTGGCCGTGCCCACCGCCGAGTCCGGCGGCGGCCGGCCGCTACCGGAACCGTTGCGCGGTCACGTGGTGTTCGAACACGTGTCGTTCCGCTATCCCGGCGCCGAAACGCTCGCGCTGGACGACCTGAACCTGGAGATCCTGCCCGGCCAGACGTTGGCGGTGGTCGGCCGCAACGGCGCCGGAAAGTCCACTGTGGTCAAGCTGCTGTGTCGCCTGTACGATCCGCTGTCCGGGCGGATTCTGTTGGACGGCGTGGACATCCGCGAACTGGACTGCGCGGAGCTGCGCGCCCTGATCGGTGCGATGTTTCAGGACTACGTCGCCTACCAGGCCACGGCCGCCGAGAACATCGGCTTCGGCAACCTCGACCGGTTGACCGACCGCGCGGCGGTGGTGGACAGCGCCAGGAAGGGTGGCGCCGCCGAGGCCATCGAGAAGCTGCCGGACGGCTACGACAGCCAACTCGGCAAGTGGTTCGAGCAGGGTGCCGAGCTGTCCGGCGGGGAGTGGCAGAAGGTGGCGCTGAGCCGGGCGTTCATGCGGGACGCCCGGATCCTCGTGCTGGACGAGCCGACGGCGGCACTGGACGCGCAGGCCGAGTTCGAGCTGTTCGACCGGCTGCGCCGGCTGGCGGCCGGCCGTACCACCATCTATATCTCGCACCGGTTCTCCACGGCGCGCAAGGCCGACCGGGTGTTGCTGCTCAACGGCGGGCGGCTGGCCGAGTACGGACCGCACGACGAGCTGATGGCGCGGGGCGGGGAGTACAGCAGGTTGTTCACCATGCAGGCGTTCGCCTATCTCGACACCGAGAGCCAGTTCGGAGGAGTCCTGTGATCGCTTACCTGTCGCTGGCATCGCGTGTTGCTCTCGTTGTCGTGTGCGTGGCCGCGGTGCTGGGAAAAGTACGTAGTCGTACGGCATTCCGCGTGTTCGTCACTTCGGTGGAGCTGGTGGCCAGAGCGGTTCCGCTGATCCGGGCGCCCAGCCGGTTCGCCGCGGCCGTGGCCGTCCCGGCGGTGGCGACCGAGTTCGCGGTGGCGGCGGCGTTGGCGTGGCCGGCGACCGGGCCGGTCGGCACAGTGCTGGCGGTGGCACTGTTCGGGGCGTTGACGGCGTTCGTCTGGTTCGCGGTGGTCACGGGCGGCGAGGCCTGGTGCGCGTGCTTCGGCAAGCTGAGCCATCGGTTGAGCTGGATGCACGTGGCGCGCAACGCCACGCTCACGGCGGCGGCCGTGGCGACCTGGTGGCCGGCGGGCGGTCTGCCCGTGCCGGGTGTGCTGGTGTCCATTGTGGCCGGTGTGGTGGTGGCCGCGGTGGTGCTGCGGTGGGAGGACCTGGCGGTGCTGTTCGGCTCTGGTGTGGAGGTGCGGTCGTGATCGAGTCGCTGTGGGTGGTGGCTGGGTTCGCGCTGTGTGTGGCGCTGGCCGCGCTGGGGGTCGGACTTGCTCTCGCTCGCCGGTATCAGGAGCTCCGCGCCGGGCTGGTGGACGCCGGGCTGGTCCGTCCCGCGCCGGCCGGGTTGGCCGGGGACGGTACCTGGCTGCCGGCATCCGGAACCGCGGTGCCGGCCGGCCTCACCATGACCACCAAGGGCGGCGAGGTGCTCACGGCCGCCGACTTCACCGGTGCCGACGTGGTGCTCGTCTTCCTGACCTCACCCTGCAACGCCTGCCGAGCCGCCCTGCCGGAGCTGCGCGCCGCACTCACGGCCCTACCGGCCGGCGGCCCGTCGCCGGTCGTGGTGCTGAGCGGCGACGGCGCTGCGTGGCCGGACTACCTGATGGCGTTGTCCGGGCTGGTCCGGCCGGTGGAGAACGGCGACGACGTGCCGAAGGGTGCCGGTGTGGCGGACATGCTCGACGTGCACAGCTACCCGGCGGTGTTGGTGCTCGGCGGCGGTGTGGTGCGCAGGGCCGGTATGTCGGCGGCGGATGTGGAGCTGAGCGTGAGTTCCACAGCCAGCCCGCCACCTCGGCGCGGGGTCGCGCGGAACCGGCCGTGATGGGCCGCGGCGATGGACCGCGGTGTGGCGGACATGCTCGACGTGCACAGTTACCCCGCGGTGTTGGTGCTCGGCGGCGGTGTGGTGCGCAGGGCTGGCATGTCGGTCGCGGACGTGGAGTTGGTTCGGTAGGGGAGTGTGAGTTCCACGGTCAGCTCGCCACCGCGGCGTGGGGTGGCGCGGAGCCGGCGGAACGGTTCGAAGATTGTCGACGTGCCGAAGGGTGCCGGTGTGGCGGACATGCTCGACGTGCACAGCTACCCGGCGGTGCTGGTGCTCGGCGGCGGTGTGGTGCGCAGGGCCGGTATGTCGGCGGCGGACGTGGAGCTGAGCGTGAGTTCCACGGTCAGCCCGCCACCGCGGCGCGGGGTCGTGCGGAGCCGGCCGTGATGGGCGGCGGCGATGGACCGCACGATCGACAGTCCGAGTCCGGCACCTCGCCCGGTGCGCTCGTCGCCGAGCCGGCGGAACGGTTCGAAGATCGTTTCCAGCGCGGTCTCCGGCACCGTCGGTCCGGTGTTGGTCACGCGGACCGTCGGCCCGCCACGCGACACGTCCACCGCCACCCACCCCGGCGCGCCGTTGTGCCGGATGCCGTTCTGTACCAGGTTGCGCACCAGCAGCTCGAGCAGGACGCCGTCGCCGGACACCGTCACCGGCTCCAGCGTGCGCCGTAGCTCGATCCCGGCGGCGGCCGCCTCGGGTGCGGCCTGGTCGAGTACCCGGCCGGCCACCTCCGCCAGGTCCACCTCGGTGACCTCGGCCAGGACGTGCTCGCTGCGGGCCAGGGCGAGCAGCCCGTCGGTGAGGTCCCGCTGCTGGGTGTTGACCTCGAGC
This sequence comes from uncultured Actinomycetota bacterium, assembly GCA_963826035.1. Classification (GTDB taxonomy): domain Bacteria; phylum Actinomycetota; class Actinomycetes; order Mycobacteriales; family Pseudonocardiaceae; genus Actinophytocola. Next base: position 755,251 of record CAWGVZ010000001.1, read on the forward strand.
AGCGCCTGGCCGAGCGTGCGCAGGTCCGCGGACGCGTCCGGTCTGGTCAGCGCGACCTGGATGAGCGTGCGGCTGACGGTGAGCGGGGTCCGCAGCTCGTGGGAGGCGTTCGCCACGAACCGCCGCTGGCCGTCGAACGCCCGGTCCAGCCGCTCCAGCATGGCGTCGAAGGTGTCGGCCAGCTCCTTGAGTTCGTCCTGCGGGCCGGCGAGGTGGATCCGCTCGTCCAGGCTGCGTTCGGCCACCGTCCGCGCGGTCGTCGTGATGCGGTGCAGCGGGCGCAGCGTCCGACCGGCCATCAGCCACCCGGCGCCGGCCGCGAGGAGACCGACGACGCCGGCGGCCACGAGCGACTGGACCAGCAGGTCGCGCAGCGCGTCGTCGTGCAGCGCCTGCTGCTCGGCGACCACCTGGGTGCGGAACTCGGCCACCGTGATCAGCCGGCCGTCCTCGGCCCGCAGCACGGGCTGGTCCAGGAGCACCTTGTTGGCCACGTTGAACAGCGGCGACTCGTCGAGTGTCCGCTGGGCGATCACCAGCGTGTGCCGGACCAGCAGGTAGCAGGCCAGCACGAGCAGCCCGCCGGCGACGAAGAACAGGGCCGCGTACATCAGGGTCAGCCTGCTGCGGATCGACGTCCGCCCGCGCCGCAGCCTCATGGCAGCCGGTATCCGACGCCGTGCACGGTGTCGATCACCGGCGGGTCGCCGAGCTTGCGTCGCAGGCCGACCATCGTCACCCGGATCACGTTGGTGAACGGGTTGACGTGCTCGTCCCACGCCTTCTCCAGCAGCCGCTCGGTGGACACCACCGCGCCGTCCGCGCGGAGAAGCTCCTCCAACACGGCGAACTCCTTGCGGGTCAAGGAGATGTACCGATCGCCCCGATACACGTCGCGACGGCCGGGATCCAGCCGGACCCCGGCCCTGGACAGCACCGGGGACTGCGCCGGCCCGGCCCGCCTGGCCAGCGCGCGGACCCTGGCCACCAGCTCACTGAAGTCGAACGGCTTGCCGAGATAGTCGTCGGCGCCGATGGTGAGGCCGGCCACCCGGTCGCGGACCTCGGCGGCCGCCGTCAGCATCAGCACCCGGGTGCCGCTGCTGGTCGCCAGCATCGAGCGGCACACGTCGTCGCCGGAGACCGAGGGCAGGTCGCGGTCGAGGACGGCCACGTCGTAGTCGTTGACCGCGAGGTGTTCCAGCGCGGCGGCGCCGTCGTAGACGACGTCGACGGCCATCGTCTCCCGCCGCAGGCCCTCGGCGATGGCGTCGGCCAGCATCCGCTGGTCCTCGGCGATCAAAACGCGCATGAGTTTCCCATTCCCCGGTGATGGAACCATAGTATCGATGGCCCTGCCAACCCTGGTCGCTAACAAATTCCTTATATCCGGCTCGCGCTTTCCTTAGCAGGCGCTCGCTAAGGTCGGGAGATTCCAGCCGCCAGTGTTTTGAAGGGGTCCGCAGTGAGAATGGTGAGGTTGCGCGCCGTAGCGGTGCTGCCGGTCATCGTGCTCGGGGTGGTGGCCTGTGGCGCCGAGCCGGACGACGGCGTCGCCTCCGCGAGTGGCGGCACGACGCAGCCGTCGGCCACCGGCCCGGCGCCGGCGTCCGATCGTGCGGAGCGGCAACGCCAGTACACCGAATGCCTTCGGGAGCACGGGATCGAGGTGGCCGACGCCGAGGCGGGCAAGGACGTCGAGGTGACCGAGCCGGACAAGGAGGCTGCCAAGGAGGCCGCACGTGCCTGCGCGGCATACGCGCCGGACAGCGGCGCCGCCAAGGCGGGCGCGGACGTGGTCGCCCTGCGCGAGTACGCCTCCTGTATGCGCGCCAACGGGGCCACCGAATTCCCCGACCCGGACCCCGGCGGCCAGCTGAGTATTCCCAAGACAATCCTCAACTCGCCGGAGTTCGAGACGGCGGACCGGGTCTGCACGGCCGACTCCGACAAACCGGGGGAGTAGCCCGGAAATGGACGCCCAGGTGCTGGATTTCGACCCGGCGCCCAGCCGGCGACGCCTGCGCTGGCTGGTGACGCTCGCGGTGGTGGTGGCCGTGGGGGGCGCGGTGAGCGGCTACCTGATAGTGACCGGGTCGAATCCGACGCCGGTCGCCGAGGGTGAGCCGGTGCCGGGCACCGCGACGGCCACCACCACGACACTCGTCGAGACCGAGAACATCGACGGCACGCTCGGCTACGGCGAGCCGGTTCCGCTGACCAACCGGTTGGCCGGCACGATCACCAGCACGGCGGCCGAGGGCGGCACCGTGGCGCGGGGGCAGGCGCTCTACGCGGTGGACCAGCGGCCGGCAGTCCTGCTCTACGGCGGAGTGCCGGCGTACCGGCCGTTGCACCTCGGCGTCGTCGGGGAGGACGTCCGCCAGTTCGAGGAGAACCTGCGCGCCATCGGCTATATCGGGTTCACCATCGACGAGACCTACAGCGACGCGACCGACCGCGCCGTGCGGCGCTGGCAACTCGACCTCGGCGTGGAGCAGACCGGTGTCGTGGAACTCGGCCGGGTCGTGTTCCTCGGCGACGCGGTCCGGGTGGCCGAGGTGCGGGCCCGGCCCGGTGACGCGGCGGTGCCCGAGCAGCCGGTGCTCACCTACACCGGGACCACCCGGCTGGTCACCGCCGCCGTGGACGCCGACCAGCGGGCGTTGGCCGTGCCCGGCGGCGAGGTCACCGTGACGTTGCCGGGCAACGGGCAGGTCGCCGCCACGATCGCCGGCGTCGGCACGGTCGCTGAAGTGGAGGAGACGGCCGATAGCGGGCAGGAGACCGCGCCCACCTTCGCCGTCACCTGCACGATCGCCGACCAGCAGGCGCTGGCCGGGTTGGACGGGGCGCCGGTCACCGTGGCACTGGTCGGCCAGCGCCGGGAGAACGTGCTGGCGGTGCCGGTCGCCGCGCTGCTGGCGCTTCGCGAGGGCGGCTACGGGGTGCAGGTGGTCACCGGCTCGACCACTGACATCGTCGCTGTCGAAACGGGGATGTTCGCCGGTGGGTTGGTCGAGGTGTCCGGGTCCGGTCTGGCCGAGGGCACGGTCGTGGGGGTGCCGGCGCCATGATCGACGCGGTGGTGGCACTTGATGAGGTTTCTCGCACCTACGCAGGGACGGTGCGGGCAGTGCGGGAGGTGTCGGTGCGGATCGGGCGCGGCGAGCTGGTCGCGATCGTCGGCCCGTCCGGCTCCGGAAAGTCCACCCTCCTGCACCTGATGGGCACCCTGGACCGGCCGAGCTCGGGCACCGTTGTGGTGGACGGGCTGGACGTCGGCGCCATGGGTGACCGCCGGCTCTCGGCACTGCGGGCACACCGGATTGGTTTCGTGTTCCAGCAGTTCCATCTGCCGGCCGGGGTGTCCACTCAGGACATAGTGGCGGACGGCCTGCTGTACTCGGGTCTGCCGCTGGCCCGGCGCCGCCGCCGTGCGGTTGCGGCGCTGACCTCCTGCGGGCTCGCGCACCGGTTGGCGCACCGGCCCAACCAGCTGTCCGGTGGCGAGCAGCAGCGGGTCGCGGTCGCCAGGGCGATCGTCGGTACCCCCGCGCTGCTGCTGGCCGACGAGCCGACCGGCAACCTGGACTCGACGTCCGGCGGCGAGGTCATGCGCCTGCTGCGGACCCTGCACGCCGCCGGCACCACGATCGTGGTGATCACCCACAACGATGAGATCGCCGCCAGCCTGCCGCGCCGCATCGCCGTGCGGGACGGCCGGATCGTGGCGGACACCGGCTAGCCCGTCAATGCCTGGAAGGCGTCGTTGCAGACGTTCAACGTCTGCAACGACGCCTTCCAGGCATGCCCCCGCCCACGAGGAGTCACATGAACTTGCCGCCGGCCCGCCTTGCGCCCCGTGACCTGGTTCGGGTGTCCGCGTCGGGACTGCGCGCCCGGCCGTTGCGGGTGCTGCTGTCCGCGCTGGGTATCGCCATCGGGATCGGCGCCATGGTCGCGGTGGTCGGCATCTCCTCGTCCAGCCAGGCACGGCTCAACGCCGAGCTGAGCCGGCTCGGCACCAACCTGCTGACCGTGTCGGCAGGCAAGACCCTGTTCGGCGAGGAGGCGAAGCTGCCGGTGGAGTCCGTGCGGATGGTCGCCAGGATCGGACCGGTCACGGCCGCCTCCGGCACCGGCACGGTGACCGGCGCTCGGGTCTTCCGCAACGACCACATCCCGGCCGACCGCGGTGGCGGGATCGTGGTCCTGGCCACCGAGCTCGACCTGACGCACACCGTCGGCACGAGCGTGGCGAGCGGAACTTGGCTCAACGCGGCCACATCGCGGTACCCGGCCGTGGTGCTCGGCGCCGACACCGCCCGCATCCTGGGTATCGGCCGGGCGCGTCCGGAGCTCCAGGTGTGGTTGGGGGAGCGGTGGTTCACGGTCGTCGGCATCCTGGCGCCGGCTCCGCTCGCACCGGAGTTGGACAACGCGGCACTGGTCGGCTGGCCGGTCGCCCGGTCGCTGCTCGGTTTCGACGGGCACCCGACCACGATCTACGAGCGGTCGACCGACAACGCGGTGCCCGCCGTGCGCGAAGTGCTTGCCCGCACGGCAAACCCGGCGAACCCGGAGGAGGTGACGGTCAGCAGGCCGTCGGACGCGCTCGCGGCCAGGCAGGCGGCCAACCAGTCGTTCGCCGGGTTGCTGCTCGGGGTCGGCGCGGTGGCGTTGATCGTGGGCGGGATCGGCGTGGCCAACACCATGGTGATCTCGGTGCTCGAACGCAGAGGTGAGATCGGGCTGCGCCGGGCACTCGGCGCTACCCGCGGCATGATCCGCGGCCAGTTCCTCGCCGAGGCGCTGCTGCTGTCCGTGCTCGGCGGGTTCTGCGGGGTGCTCATCGGTGTCGGCGTGACCGCGATGTTCGCCACCACAAGGGAATGGCCGGTCACCGTCCCCGCCTACGCGGTGGGCGGCGCGCTGGCCGCCACGGCGTTGATCGGCACCCTCGCGGGGTTGTACCCGGCCATGCGCGCCGCGCGGCTCTCGCCGACGGAGGCCATCGCGACCACCTGATTCCCCATGGGTTTCAACATGTTGCACGTCCAGTTCCGGACACGTCGGTAAGCCCTTTCCCAGAGCCACTTCTGCGTAGCCTCAAGGAATTGGCGTAGGCAACCCCGCCTCGACCTGGGGGAAGGGAGTCGTGTCGTGTTCTTGAGCAACGCTCTTATTGGTCTCCGGGAGGGACTCGAGGCGGGGATGATCGTGATCATCCTCATCGCCTTCCTGACCGGCCGCGATCGAAGCCAGGAAATACGTTTCGTCTGGTTCGGTGTCACCGTGGCGCTCATCGCCTCGGTGGCGTCCGGAACAGTGCTCGCGGTTACCGCCTCGAGCCTCACCGCACGCGGCGAGGAGCTGTTCGAAGCCGGCGCGTGCGCGCTGGCCGTGCTGCTCGTCACCGGCATGATCTTCTGGATGCGTCATTCCGTTCTCGAGGAACGCAGGCAACTGGAAGGGCAGATGTCCAGGGCGATCGCCATCGGGCCGATCGCCATCTTCATGGTCGCGTTCATCGCCGTGTTCCGTGAGGGCCTGGAAGCCGCTGTGTTCGTGCTCGTGCTCGCCGACGGGGCCGGCGTGGCCGCACCGATCGGCGGGTTGCTGGTCGGCGTCGTCGCGTCGGTGCTGCTGACCTGGCTCATGTACGTCGGCCTCATCAAGATCAACATGGCCAAGTTCCTCACGGTCACCGGGCTGATCCTGATCGTGATCGCCGGCGGCATGCTCGCCCACGGGCTGACCGACCTGCAGCAGGCCGGCGTCCTGCCCGGCATCGACGCGTTCGCCTTCGATGCCACCGCGATCCTGTCGACCGAGAGCTGGGCCGGGCACTTCGTGAGCGGTCTGTTCGGCATCTCGGCCAAGCCGACGGTGCTCGCGTTCATCGGCTGGGCCGGCTACCTGGCAGTCGTGCTCACGCTGTTCCTGCTAGCACTGCGGTCGACGGCCCCGAAGCGGACCTCGGCGGTCGAGCAGCCGCCGGACTCCGCCGAGCTGAGTACCCCGGCCAGCCGGAGCTGACGGGTCCTACCACTCGCCGAACGGTGCGGCCGCGCCGTTCGGCGAGTGGTTGAACAGCAACCGTTCGGCCATCACCCCGGCCTGGAACCGGCCGGTCGCGCCAAGTTCGTCCAGGATCGACGCGATGTGCCGGCGGCAGGTCCGCACGGACAGGCCGAGGCGCTTGGCGATCACCTCGTCCTTCTCGCCGGCCGTGAGGTGCTGGAGGATGCCCTTGCGGAGCTGGACGCGCAGCATCTCCCGGCTCGCCGCGTCGTCGACGTAGAACGGCGCCGCCGTCCCCCACATCCTCTCGAAGGCGATCCGAAACGACGTGACCACCGTGGGCTGGCGGACCAGCGCGATCCCCTCTTCGCCGTTGTCAGGACTCGAAAGAAAGACGGCGGAACCATTGACGAGCACCATTCGGAACGGTACGCAGGTGACCGTCCTGACCTCGCCCCCGTTGCGGGAGAGAAATTCGATGTGCCGCCGGGTGTCCCGATTGACTTGTGCCGAATGGTCTAACAGGACGCGAGAACGTGTCGTGTGGGGCAGGTCGGCGAGCGTGGTGCCGAATTCCTCGAGCCACCGCACCTCCCCTTCCTCGTGCCCGGAGTTCACGATCCAGATCTCGTCGTCATCGTCCAGCCGTACCTGCTCGGCCAGTAGACGGGAAACCGATAGTTCGCCATGCAGTACGTCGATCACTTCGTTCGGTGAGCGTTTGTTGAGCGCATCGAGATATCCCGGCACCAGGCTGAGCAGTTCATCCTGTGTGCCCATCAGCCTGGACTGGGCGTGCCGCAGTTTGGCCTCTTCCTCGGTCAACAGCTCTACCAGCGCGCACTTTGGGCCCACGGCGTCCCAGTGCCGGTTCGGATCGAGCGATCTGCGAAACAACCGGGCCGCGTGGAGCGTGCGCAACGCCGCATTGAGCCGGCCCTCGTCGAACCCCATTGAACCGAGCAGCTCATCCGGGGTCCATTCGGGATTCGCCACCGCGTACTTGTAGACGGCGACCGCGTCAGGTGTGAGTCGGCGCGAAGAATCCGCATAATCAGGCGGCAACGGTTGCGCGTACAATTTCTTGACCTCCCCGTGTCCGGCCGGCGTGCCCCGGCAGGCGTCAAGTCGAGGGACCCCAGACCACCCCAATTAGCCGAAGTTACCGCGCCCCGTGGGTTGGTGTCCACCGCCCTCAACCGAATGGCCGAAGGTCGGTATTGATCGGGATCTCAACTGGTGATACGGCTGGAATTCGGCCGTGTAATTCGACCGAGAACGAGAACGCCGTCCTGTCGACGGGCGACGGGACGGCGTTCTCGGGGTGGCTGTCAGCGACGTGCGCCGCGGAGCCTCAGGATCAGCAGGACGGCCGCGCCGGCGAGCAGCAGGGCGGAGCCGACGGCGACCATCCAGCCGCCGTCGTAACCGGTGTCGGCGACGACGGCGTGGTGGTGGTCGTAGTGGTGGTGTCCTTGACACCGCAAGCGAACCAGTGGCTGATATCCGCCGGCTTGCCGCTGGACGCCAGCGGGGAGTGCAGGTCCAGCCATGGCAGGTCACCGTGGTCGGCGGGATCGTAGAGGTTGTAGGCGGAGCTGCCCCTGACGATCACGCCGAGAACCTCGACGCCGTCCGCCACCCGGTGATGTCGAGGTAGGTGGCGTCCTTCGTCACCGTGAGGTCGGCCTCGGCGATGGCGGTGCTGCCGGGGAACAGAGTCGGGCAGTCCTTGCCGACGACATTGCCGTCGTGGACCGTGGCACGGTCGTCGCCGGAAGCCGGCGGGTCGTCGGGGGTGGCGGACGCGGCCGCGGCCACACCGAACAGGGCAGTGCCGGCGAGCGCGCACGCCGCGACGACGCGGACGTTGATTTCTACCACTCGCCGCGGATGAAACCTCCACCGGAGGTCCACTGTATACAAATCGTGAACATCGCCGAGCCACCGCTCAGTCGGACGTGCTCCGCTGATCACTCAGCGTCGCTGACCTGGCGACGAATCCATAGTGGAGGCCGTGGTCCAGAGCGTGCTCGACCGGGTGCCCCTAGGAGAGCCCGGCGTCGTGGGCCAGCAGCGCGATCTGGGTGCGGTTGTTGAGATCGAGCTTCGTGAGGATCCGCGACACGTGTGCCTTCTCGGTCGCCACGCTCATGAACAGCTCGCCGCTGATCTCCAGGTTCGACTTGCCCTGCCCGACGGCCTCGGCCACCTCCCGTTCGCGGGTGCTCAGCCACCGCCTGCGCACCCAGATCCCGAGGCTGCCAACTCCGCCGAGCACACCCTCCACCACGAGTTGCCCGGTGGGAGCGTGCTGCGTGGCGCCGTCGACGAGGACGAGCGCCGTGAAACACAAGCCCAGCGAGAAGAACACGCCATCGCGCCAGGACATGGTCGGACTCTACGTGAGCGCGCCATCCGGTGACATACGACCAAAGTCGATCCCCGAACACAGCCAGAAGTCGGGTGGTAGCCGCCTTTGTGCCGACGCGACGACGGTGGGCCCGCCGGCACGCTGCGCCCATGACAACTCAGACCGCGCCCACCTTCGACACGAGGTCGAGAATCTCGACGCTCTGGATCGTGGTGCTGTTCTCCATCGTGCTTGGCGGACATCCTCGGCTTCATCGGCCCTGCGGGAGTTCATGACCGGACACGCTGGCTCGCTCCGGATCACGCCGGAGATCCTGCTCGTCTTCGCGGTACTGCTGGAGATCCCGGTCGCCATGGTCTTTCTGTCCCGGGGTGCTGAAGGACCGGGCGAACCGGGTGACGAACATCGTCGCCGGCGTGCCTGTTGTTGATCATCCGGTACGCGTTGACGATGAGGGCACTCTCTACTCCTGGTCGTCCCCGGAGGCGGTGATCGTCCACTTCCGGGTGAATTATGACCCGATGCCTTCTGCAATTTGCAGCTGAATTGTAACATCACGTTCCGTGACCGAAAATATCGCTGTCGCTCATGAGCCGGGAACTGACTGCGCTGTCCAGGTTCTCCACACGACGGTCCAGGTCGCTGTCCATGGGATGTTGCGGACGGACTGCGATCTCGCGAGTGTCAACGAGGTGCTCGCCGCCGTGATCGGCGAGGTCGAACCAATCTATCCGCAGCTCGAAGCAATGGCCGCGGCGCGGCCGGCGGGTCCGGTGGCGGCGGCTCTGCTCCACCTGCGATCGGCCTTCGGTCATGCGGCCGGCGGTCGCCCCGAGTCGGCGGTCAGCAGTGTGGTGACCGCGGCCGCCATGACCAGTCGCCTCGATGACGAGGAATCCCCTGACACGGAGCGTGATGACCCCGGGCGGTGGCGCTGAGGCCATCTCGATCGCCATAGTGTGGAACCGTGCACGAGTCCGTGGTTGACGGTTACCTGCTACTCGGCCTACGCCTCGGCCGGCTCGTCGACGGTTTCGTCGACTGCTGGTTCGGCGATCCGGCGCTGGCGTCCCGGGTGGCGGCCGAGCCGGCATCGAACCCCGTGGATCTCGCCGCCGACGCCGACCGACTGCTCGCCGCGCTGCCCGACGCCTGCCTCGAACCCGCGCGGCAACGGTTCCTGGCGGCACAGCTGACCGGACTGCGGTGCTCCGCGCGGCGCCTCGCGGGTGTGGCGACGCCGTTCCTCTCGGAGATCGAGGCGTACTTCGACGTGACGGTCGACGCCGGCGACCCGGACCGGTTCGACGCGATTCACCACGAGATAGGGGAAATCCTGCCCGGCCCCGGCGACCTGGGCACCCGCGTCGCGCGGTACCACGACCGGGACCGGATACCACGCGAGCGCCTCGGCGAGGCGCTCCAGGCGGTCTCGCGGGCACTGCGTGACGTGACCCGCGAACGGTTCCGCCTGCCGGACGGCGAGGAGGTCGTCTACGAGGTCGTCGAGGACCGGCCGTGGAACGCCTTCAACCGCTACCACGGCGATCTGCGGTCCGTGGTGGCCATCAACGCCGACGTGGCGCACGGGATGTCGTCGCTGCCTCGGCTGGCCACGCACGAGGTCTACCCCGGCCACCACACCGAACACTGCCTCAAGGAGATCGGGCTGGTCCGCGCGCGGGGCCTGGCGGAACAGACCATCATGCTGGTGAACACGCCGCAGTGCCTGGTCTCCGAAGGCGTCGGCGAGCTCGGCATGCACGCCCTGCTGGGTCCCGGCTGGGGCACGTGGACCCAGGACGTCATGGGTGAGCTCGGCCTGACCTTCGACGGCGAGCAGGCGGAACGACTGCAGCCGCTGTTGTCGCGTCTGCGGGGGGCACGGCTGGACGCGCTGGTGCTGATGCACGACCGGGGTGCCGACCCCGACCACGTGGCGGCTTACCTCCAGCACCGAATGCTGGTCGACGAGCAGCGCGCCCGCCACATGGTGCGGTTCCTCATGGACCCGTTGTGGCGTGCGTACACCGTGACCTTGGTCGAGGGCACGCGCCTGGTGGGCGAGTGGTTGGACGCCCGCCCGGCGACGGAGTCGGTGGCGGATCGCTTCCAACTCCTGCTTCGCGAGCAGTTCCTGCCGGCCGATCTGCGGGCCGGGGGCATGCCTGGAACGACGCCTTCCAGACGTTGAACGTCTGGAACGACGCCTTCCAGGCATCCGGAACAGCAGCGCTGCCCCGGCGGTTGATCGATGGCATGAGCATCGAGATCGGCGTCATCCTGCCCACCTCCACGCCCGACCCCGCCCAGCCGATCCTGGGTGACGTCCGGGAAAGCGCCCGGTTCGCCGAGGAGGTGGGCCTCGATTCGGTCTGGGCCACCGACCACCTGGTGGCGAGTGCCCCGATGCTCGACAGCACCGTGGTCCTCGCCACCGCCGCGGCGGTCACCGAGCGCATCACCATCGGCTTCAACGTGCTGTTGCTGGCCCTCCGGCCGGTCGCCTGGGCGGCGAAGCAGGTGAGCACGCTGCAGTACGTGTCCGGCAACCGCCTCGTTCTGGGCGTCGGCACCGGCAACCCGGCGCACGGTGACATCGGGTGGCGTGCCGCGGGAGTGTCCTTCGCCGGCCGGGGTGAGCGGACCGACGAGGCGCTGCGGGTGCTGCCGGACCTCGTCACCGGCAAGCAGGCCACTCTCGACGGCGTCGAGGTGGCGCTCGCCCCGGGCTCGGCCATGCCACCCGTGGTGGTGGCCGGCAACGGCCGGCCGGCGCGGCGCCGCGCGGCCACGTACGGCGACGGCTGGGCGTCCATCGGCCTGTCGCCCGAGCGGATCGCGGAGGGTCTGGCGGAGATCGGCGCGCTGGCCGCCAACCTCGGCCGGCCGGCGATCAGGGCGACGATCGTCGCGCCGGAGCTGGATTCCGACCCGCGGCGCGCCGCCGAACAGGTGGCGGCCTACGAGGAGGCCGGCGTCGAGCGCGTGATCCTCGCGCCGACGGGCACCGACTGGCGGCGTGGCTACGAGTTCGCGGCGCGGCTGCGTTCAGGTCTGTAGTACCGCGCGCCGGCCGGGGACCCCGGTTCCCGCGGCGTTGGTGCCCAGCACGTAGACGTCGTAGGTCATGTTCGGGGCGAGTCCGTTCGCCACGACGGTCATGGTGCCGTCGCACCTCGTGGCCGCCCGTTCCACGGAGTTGAAGAACACGTGGCAGAACACGGGTCCGGCGCCGGAGACCTTGATCTCGAGGGTGGCCTGGCCCGGTCCGGTCGCTGCCGCGCTCAGCACGTCGACCGTCGGGCGGTCCGGTGGGGGACCGGGCGCCGGTGGGGCAGGCGTGTCGGTATTGGATGTGGCGGGTGGCGGATTGGCGGCCTGCGGTGCGGTCGTCGTCGTCGTGGGGGTCACCACCGTGGTGACCGTCTCGGGCGCCGGCGGAACGGTCTCGGTGGTGGTCACCGCGACGGTCGCCGGTGGCAGCGTGGCCGACGGGGCCGGCTCCGGCGGCCGGTAGCTCGGCGGCGGTTCCCCGGTGGTGTGCACGGCGGTCAGCGTGCCGTCGGCGTCCATGACCACGCTCTGCAGGCCGTCGGCCGAGTCGGCGTAACCGCGGCCGTCGGCGCCGGTGGTCAGCCGGATCTCACCGCCGGGAACGGCGAGCTCTGCCCGGCGTCGCCCGTTCGCGTCGTAACTGGTGAGCGCGCCGGTGTCCGCGTTGACGACGGCGACCGCGCCGCCGGTCGACAGCGGCGGGCCGAAGCGACCCTCGCCGAGCGGCACGGCGAGCACGTCGCCACCCGGGGCGATCAGCAGCAGCCGGTGCTGGGCCGGGTCGACGATCGCGAGCCGGCCGTCGACGGCCGTCGGCGCGACGGCGGCGTTCGCCGGCAGCGGCTCGCCGAGCGGGACCGGCCCACCGGCGTCGTGGCCCTCGAGCGCCAGCCACGTGCCGGCCGTGACGTCGACGAACCCCGGTTTGCCGTCCAGGACCGCCAGGGCACCGGTGTGGCCGGCCGGCACCCGGCTCGGGCAGGTCAACGTGGCCTGGTCGGTGAGCCGGCACAGCTTCCCACTGTCCACTTGGTACGTCCACAGTTGACCCTTCGGCGTGGCCACCGGGGCGCCCAGTGATCCGCCCGCCTCGGTGGTGACGGGCTTCGGTCCGAGTCGGACGATGAGGCCGGCCGGCCGGTACACCAGGTACGCCGAGCCGTTCGCCTCGAGCGGGACCGGCTGCTCGGCGACCCCGGTCGCCGGGACTTCACCGGAGACTCCGTCGCGGCCGAACAGGACCACCCGGTCGCCGTCGACCAGATAGGCGGCGTGGCGGTCCTGCACCACCGGGCTGCCGGTGGGCGCCGAGCCGACCTCCACCGTGGCGTCCACATGCTTCTTGGCGCCGTCCACATGCACGGCGATGCCTCGGCTGGGGACGTACACCCAGTGCCCGCCCGTGGGGTGCGCGGCGGGCCGCGGTTCCCGTTGGCCGGAACCGGACGTGAGCAGGATGCCGATGAGCACGGGCAACGCGGCGCACAGGGCGATGGCGGCCAGGGCGCGGCGGTCCAGCCCGGCCCGCTCCTGCTTCTCGGCCCACACCTGCACGTGCCTCACCATGCCCCGCGGATGTCTAGGAGAGGTCCATCGGGCGTACAGCCGCCTTCCGCGTGTACTCCCGGTGGAGATCGCCTGGACCGACGGCCGGACCATCCGCATCGGGACGAGCGTATGGAGGGACCTATGAGCGGAGCTTGCGGAGCGAATCATCAAGCGCAATGGCCGCTCGGAGCCTGCGAGGAGCGGCCATGAGACGGCCGCTGCGGATCTGGCAGGTGGCGGTGCTGATCGTCGTGCTCGGCGGAGTGATCGCCGCGGTGTCGATCGCGACGTCGACCGACGACACCGACGCCCGTGAGCGTGACGACCTGGAGTTGGCCCAGTTCCTGCAGAGCGCCGATCCGGCGCAGATCCTGCAGGACGTGCGCCCGCTGGACGGCCACGGCACGAATCCGGACATGCCGGCGGCCGGCGCGGCCGGCACGCCGTACCCGCGGGTGGCCGACGCGGCCTATCCGGACGGCAAGGGCGCCATGGTGGAGGGCCCGCCTGGCCGGTACATCAGCAACCGCATCTTCAACGACGGCGGGCAGAACCTGTTCTCCGAGAACGACGCCTCGCAGTGGGTGTGGATCTGGGGCCAGTTCCTCGACCACGAGATCGGCCTCCGGGACGCGACTCCCGGCGAGGACGCGCCGATCCCGTTCGACCCGAACGACCCGTTGGAGCGCTACACCAACGACCTCGGGGCGATCAGCTTCCACCGGACTCCCGCCGCGCCGGGCACGGGGGCGGAGTCGCCGCGCGAGCAGATCAACCAGATCACCTCGTTCCTCGACGCCTCCCCGATCTACGGGACGAACCCCGTCCGGTTGGACTGGCTGCGCGAGGGCCCGGTCGACGGCGATCCCACGAACAACAAGGCCACCCTCTTGCTGCCAAACGGGTTCCTGCCCCGTCCGGCCGATCGCGACGATCAGATCGCCGCCCCGCTGATGGACCTCGACGGCCGGCTCCGGAGTCGCCCGGAGCTCGCCAGGGTGGCCGGGGACACCAGGGCGAACGAGAACATGCCGCTGACCCTCGCTCAGACGCTGATGGCCCGCGAGCACAACCGGATCGTCGGTCTGCTGCCGCCGCAGCTGCCCGAGGAGGAGAAGTTCGAGATCGCCCGGCGCGTGGTCGGCGCGGAGATCCAGTACATCACCTATAACGAGTTCCTCCCGGCCATGGGCGTCACCCTGCCCGAGTACCAGGGCTACAACCCGACCGTGAACCCGGCCGTCACCAACGAGTTCGCGACCGTGGGCTACCGGGCGCACAGCATGGTGCACGGCGAGTTCAACCCGGCGTTCGCCGCGGGGGACTTCTCACCGGAGCAGCTCGACTGGTTCAGCGAGGTCGGCGTCGGGATCGCGCCGGGCGCCAACGCCGGGGAGAACTTCCTGGAGATCCCGCTGCACGCCACCTACGGCAACCCCGACCTGCTCGGCCAGGTCGGGATCGGCAAGCTGGCACTGGAGTTCGGCCTCGGCCACCAGTACCGCAACGACGAGCAGATCGACGACGCCATGCGCAGCGTGCTGTTCCAGATCCCGAAGCCGGGTGCCATCGACCCGACGCAGTGCGGGAAGCCGGTCGTGCTGCCGGACTGCTTCACCGGGGTGCGGGACCTCGGCGCCATCGACATCGCGCGCGGCCGGGACCACGGGATGCCTTCGTACAACGCGCTGCGCCAGGCCTACGGGTTGCCGCCGAAGACGTCGTTCGCCGACATCACGGGCGAGGGCACGGAGGAACCCATCGATCCCAATGCCCCGCGCAATATCGACTTCGTGGAGCTGGGTGACATCAATGACCGGGTCATCGATCCGAACGACGTCGCCGCCGTCCAGGAGCAGGCGGTCAGCGGCACCCGGCGCACGACGCTCGCGTCCCGGCTGCGCGCGGTGTACGGCAATGTGGACACGGTGGACGCGTTCGTCGGGATGATGTCCGAGCCGCACCCGGACGGCGCGGAGCTCGGCGAGCTGCAGCGGGCGATCTGGCGCGACCAGTTCGCCAAGCTGCGTGACGGCGACCGGTTCTTCTACGCGGCCGACCCGGCGCTGCAGCTGATCGAGGAGGAGGTCGGGATCAGCTACCGGGTGAGCCTCGCCGATCTGATCCTGCTGAACGCGGGCACGGAGACGCAGGCCAACGTGTTCCAGATCCCCCAGCAGTGAACGGCCGGGTCGTCGGCGTCATCGGCGCCATCATCACCGTTGCGACCTGTGTCATGCCCGCCGCGGCGGCACCGCCTCCCGGTACCTGCCTGGCCGAGGTCAAGCCGCGGGAGGTGCGGCCCGACCGGCCGTGGGAGGACAGGCTGCTCGATCCCAGTCGGGTGTGGGGCATAACGAAGGGCGCGGGCGTGCGGGTCGGCGTGGTCGACTCCGGAGTGGACAGTGACAACCCGCACCTGCGGGGAAAGGTGTTCCTGGGGTTCGACTTCGTGCGCAACGTCGCCGGCGCGCGGTTCGACTGCGCGCCCCACGGTACGTCGGTGGCGAGCATCATCGCCGGCGCGCCGGTCGACGGCACGGGCTTCCACGGCATGGCACCCGACGCACGCATCGTGCCAGCCCGGGTCACCGACACCGACGAGATCAAGGGCGGCCCGGCGGCCATCGCCGCCGGGATCCGGTACACAGTGGACAACGGCGCGAAGGTGCTTAACCTGTCGCTCACCGTGTTCCAGGACGCGCCGGAGCTCAAGGCGGCCGTGGAGTACGCCCAGGAGAAGGACGTCCTGGTGGTCGCGGCCGCCGGCAACCTGGGCGACAGCGGCAATCCCACCCCGTATCCGGCCGCCTATCCCGGCGTGCTCGGCGTCGGCTCGATCGACATCAACGGTGCGCGTGCGCAGGATTCACAGACGGGGGAGTACGTGGACCTGGTGGCGCCCGGCGTGAAGGTGACCGGATGCGCACCGAGCGCGGGGCATGCGCTGTGGCAGGGAACGAGTTTCGCCACGCCGTTCGTGGCCGGTACCGCCGCGCTGGTCCGCTCGGCCTGGCCCGGGCTGTCCGCCGCACAGGTGGCCGAGCGGTTGATCAGGACGGCGAGTGTGTCGCGCGGTGGTGCGCGTAGTCCGGAGTACGGCACCGGTGTGGTGCAGCCGTATCGTGCGGTCACGGACACCGCGGTGGCTGGTGAGCCGGAACCGGCCGAGGTGACACCGCTTCCCGGGCAACAGCCCGATCTGGTGGCCGAGCGCCGGGAGGCGGCGGTCCGTGCGGCCGACCAGAACGCCCGCGGCACGGCGACGACTCTGCTCGTGGTGGCACTCGGCGGTCTCGTGCTGGGAGGAATCGTGTTCGCGGGTCGCCGGCGCGGCTGGACACCGACCCGCCGATGACCGTGGACGCAAGCCGTGACCCGGCCAGGGGAGCCCAGTGCCTCGAATGGTCCTTTGAGGGCGTTGAGCGTCCCGAATGGCCCATTCAGGACATAGCCACCGCCCCGCCGCTACTTGGTCAGGTCGATGGGTTCGTCGCGCAGCGCGTCCTCGATGCCGTTCTGTACGGCCGGGTCGGACGGCAGGCCCGGGTGCGTGACGCGGTTGTCCGGCAGCTGGTCCTGGATGCGGACGTTCGTGGCGCCGTCGTTCAGCGTGGCGGACTCGACCGGAACCACGATGATGTCCTCGTTCGTGTAGAGATTGGTGTACCGCACGTCGCCGATCGTGTCGTCGCCTTCGTTGAGCGCCTTGAGGAAGTCCGAGCCGGGGACCATCTGGTCGATGGCCACGAAACCGTCCTCGCCCACTCCCATCGCCGACGGGAGCACGGCCGTGAGAGTGCCGCGGTTGGGCGTGCCGAGGCCGATCAGGTTGCGCACGTGGTCGGCTCCGCCGTTGAACTTCACGTACTGCCGCGCGACGAGCCCGCCCTGCGAGTGTCCGATGAGGTCGACCTTGTCCGCCCCGGTGTCGGCTCGGATCTTGTCGGCGAACGCGGCGAGGCCGGTCGCCGAGTTGGCGATGTCGCCGCGGCCCAGCTTGGGCAGCTCGTAGATGTACACCTGATGGCCGCCGGCGCGCAGGCGCGCCGCCAGCCGATCGTAGAAGCTCGCCGACTGCAGCGTGCCCGCCACGATGATCACCGGTTTCTTCTCGGTGGCCAGCCCCTGCCGCTGGGCGTCCCACGCGGCGTCGATGGCATTGGCCCAGGCACCGATGGCTGCCACCGGTTCGGTCATGGCACACCTACAAGTTGGTTCGTGTGGTGGCCGGGACATCCGGCCACCACACGATGAGGACTACTCAGGTCGGGACGACGCCCGGCGTCGAGCGGGCGGTGGTCAGCTCGGCGTTCTCGAACTCGGCGGCCGATCCGTTGACCGCCTGCCCGACCATCGCCAGCCGGGTGTGCAGGTCACGCTGGATGGCCTTCCACTGCAGCCGCGCCTCGTCGAAGGCCTGGCGGGCGGGGCCGTCCCAGGTCTCGTAGGCGGCCATCATGGACCGCTCGAAGGTGGCCATCTCCGTGTCCATCTGGGACACCGTGGTGGCGACGTCGCTGGCCGCCTGGCGCATCTCGGTCCACTGTGCGCGAATGATCATGGCGTGCTCCTCGGTCAGACGTTGAGCTGGGCGGACAGCGAACTACCGGTGGGCGCGTCCTGGCCGCCGGAGGCACTCGCCAGCTTCGAGTTGCTGAACTGGTCGGCGGACTCGTGCGCCTGCGCCGTGCGCCGGATCTGCACGGCCAGTTCCTTGAGCTTCAGGTGCAGCGCGTTGAGGGAGGACTGGTAGTCCACGTGGATGGTCTGGAACGCCACCGACGACCTGCCGAGCCACGCCTGCTCGAGCGGCACGAGCCGGGACTGGAGGGTGGTCGCGTGGCCCTTCATTCGATCGGCCACGTCGTCGGTCATCTGCGAGGCATTGACCAGGACTGACGTATCGCCCTGGGCCCTGTTCATACTTGGGGTGGTCATGGAAACTCCAAATGTTTCGGGCAGCGCTTTATGCGAATAACCGCGCTTCCGCCGTGGCGGTGGTTATGAATCCGAACGTAGCAGCGGGTTCGGCGACCACCGCCGTACCGGCACTTTCAGGTCAGTGCCCGACCGGCCGGTGGCCCCACCCGGTCAGCTCCCGGTGACCGGGGTCAGCGCGGCGTCCTGGCTCAGCGACTGTCCTTTTGGTACTCGATCGGCCAGTACCGAGGTGATGCGCACGGGCGCCGCGCCGTCGAGCCCGAGTACGGCGAGGACGTTCGGTTCGGCCAGCGGGTAGAGCCTGCCCTGGTCGGTGACCAGCGCGAGCGTGCCCTGTCCCGGCGGCTCGGAGGGACCGGTCATCACCTCGATCACCGCGGCCTGGCCGGCGGGAACGGCCACCCGGATCTCGCCGTCGGGTGCGTCCAGGACCGAGGCCGGCAGCGTCGCGCCGACCACGAGCCTCGGCACGGTGGCGCCCGGCTCGTACGTGGCGCAGACGGTGACCTCCGAGCTGTCCACCGTCAGGAACGTGGGCCGGCTCGTCGGGGGATCTTCCTCGGTGGGCGGTGTCGGCGTAGTGCGCACCGCATCGACCAGCGCGCGCTGGTCCACCGGGACCGGCGGGTTGGCGTGGGGGCCGAGCACGCGCTGGACGGTGGCCTGCAGCGGGCTGATCGGCTGCAGCTGGTCGCCCGTCACCAGGAAGTGCTGCGCGGACGCGCCGTTGTCGACCTCCAGCAGCTGTCCGCTGAGCAATGTCATGCCGGGCACCGCGGCGTTCGTCGGCCGGCCGGCGTCAGCCAGCGGCAGCGGCCCGATCGGCTTGCCGACGGGGATGGTGTCGAGCCAGCTGCCGGCGACGTTGGCGGGCGACTCCTTGTCCAGTTCCAGCGCCACGTCCACGCCGTCGGTGATCTCGTGCCGGTAGCCCTCGTGTATCAGGTACATCCGGTTGTCGGAGTGCACGAGCAGCGCGTGGCCCCTGGGTGTGCCGGCCGGATCGGGTGGCTGCCCGACCAACAGCACGGGGGAGTCGCGCCGCCGGCCCTGGTCGTCCACTGTGGACTGATCGCACATGGACCAGCCGCCGGTGAGCAGCTGCCCCGAGCCGGGCAGGGAGTCCGGTGCGTCCGGGATGCCGATCGGCGGTCCGACGGGGATGCCGGCCAGGGACTCCCGTGGCACCATCTCCACGGCCGCGTGCTGGTCGAGGGCCAGCAGCGCCGAGGTGTAGTTGAGCACCGGGTGCAGCTTGCCGTTCAGCAGCACGTAGCGGGCGCCCGTCTCCTCCTCGACGGCGATGACGTCCGTCGCCGAGAACCGCTCGCCGCCCGGGACGATCAGCCCGTACACCCAGAACCCGACCATGACCAGGATTCCGATGACGATGCCGCCGATCGCCGCCAATACGGGGCGGCGGAACGGCGGCTGCTCGGGATCCGTCTCGTGCACGGTGAGCGCGGAGGTGACCCGCTGCAGCATGAACCGGTAGGACTGCGCCTGGTCCTTGTTCGTGCCCACGGCGATCAGCCCGCCATCTTCGAGTAGAGCCCGAGCACCCAGACGGCCAGCGGCACCACGCTGAGGATGAGCAGGATCTCGGCGAACTCGGTCATCCGGCGCAGGTACGGGCTGGCGGTCCGCTGGCTGTACACGATCCCGATGGCCACCACCACGAAGCCGAACGCCACCAGGCCCGAGCCGCCGGCCGTCAGCCCGCCGTCGGCGCTGCCCATCCAGTACAGCGCGGCCGCCGGCCCGGTGAGCCCTGCGGCGAGCAGCGGCACTCGCTGGCGCACGACCGGGTAGAGGCGGGCGCGCACCAGCCAGCCGGCCGACCCGATGAGCCCGAGAATGTGCGCGATCCCGTTCTCGCTGCCCAGCAACAGGATCAGGCTGACCCCGCACACGGTCGACGCGCCGGCCAGCATCCCGGTCAGCAGGTCGTCGGACCGCTGGACCGCCTGGTAGACCTCGTCGCGAGGCGGCTGCGGGTCGTCGCGCAGCAGGTCGGCCGTGTTGCGCGGCAGGACTGGTAGGGGCAGCTTGCCCAGCCGGATGGCCGCCGACGCCAGCAGCGGTGACAGCGGCAGCAGCACGCCCACGAGAACGGCGGCCACGTGGTCGGCGGGCAGCCGGAACTGGCTGGCCAGCCAGCAGCCGGCCAGTCCGAACAGCCCGGTGGCGACGCCGGCGGCGAACAGCCACGTCCCGTCGGCCACCGCCACGTAGCCGATCAGGCCGGCGACGGTCAGCGCGGCGCAGCCGACGAGCAGTTGCGGCGCGCCGAACGCGGGGAGCGGGAGGTCGCCGCCCTGGCTGGCCGCGCCGGCGACGAACGCGTAGGGCAGTGCGAGCAGGCCGGCCACCGCGCCGGCCACCGAGTCGCCCACCACTCGGGACAGCACGATCCCGGCAGCCAGCAGCAGGACGGCCTGGCCGAACGCCCAGCGGGCGGGAGTCGTCCAGTCCGGACCCGAGCCCGCCACCGTCAGCAGGCCCAGCAGCACCACGGCACCGCCGAAGCCGAGACCGGCGAGGCGGGTGTGCCGGGGCGTCCACCGCTGCCGGTGTTTCCTGGCGCCGCCGGCGATCGCGTACACCAGGTCGTCGTACTCCAGCTCCGGCCAGTCCATCCTGCGCGGCGCCAGCCGCAGCAGCTCGCCGTCCCGGAGCCGGCAGGCGGCCAGCGTCCTGGCGTTTTCGAGGGGTGTGCCGTCGAAGCGGCGCAGCACCCAGCCCCCGTGCCCGAGACCCTGGTCGGCCAGTTCCTCACCGGCCCGCGCGATCAGCCCCGGAATGATCTCCGCGACGACCGCGTCCTCGGGCAGGGCGAGGTCCATCCGCCGGGTAGGCGTGGCGATGGTGACTCGGACGAGGCGGACACTGTGCACGGCCACGTCGGTGACCTTGCCCTGATGCGGCCACTCGTGGGGGGCGCGTGACCGCAAGCTGCCGCGGTATTGCGCGGAAGCCCGGCTGTCAGGCCGCCCTCAAGGCGCCGTCCGCTGTCGACGGTTCATCAGGCGGGAGTCGGTGGCGTGCGCCGTACCAGGTGGAACCGCGCCCGCCGCTGGCTCCGCAGCGGGAAGCGCACGCCGTCCTCCTGGCGCCAGAAGATCGCGGCCAGCGTCGTGACCAGGAACCCGCCTACCGCGGCGGCGACCACGGCAACCAGCAGGAACGTCTGGCCTGGCCCCTGGGTCGTGCCGTTGAGCGGGAAGGCGATGCCAAGGATCGCGGCGACGACCAGCGCGACACCCACGAGGGCGAGTGTTCGCCAGCGCGCTATGCGCGCACGGGTGCGATCGATCGCGCAGATGACCAGCTCCACCTGCGCGCCGCAACCGCACTCGACGGTCCGCGGGGCCTCGCCGTGCTCCGGGCGCGTGACGGCGATCGGGTAACTGACGTACCGGGTCGTCGTGGTCGAGCCGACGACCCAGTAGGTGCTGCGCTCGTCGAGTATGTGGTAGAGCCGGGCGTGTGGCACGTCGCCGATCGGTCGCATCAGTGTCTCTTCCACGTCTCTTCCACGTCCCTTCCACCCGAGCGCCGGTGACTCGGACGAGGCGGATATTGTGCACGGCCACCTCGGTGACCTTGCCTGATGCGGCCACTCGTGGGGGGCGCGTGACCGTAAGCTGCCGCGCTATCGCGCCGGCTCAGGCGGGCGCACCGTTGGACCGGGTCTCCCGGTACTCGCGGGGCTGACTCCTCGGGCCGCCTTGAACGCGCTGCTCAGGGCGAGCCCGTCGCTGTACCCGACCCGTCGGGCGATGGTGTCCAGCGTGAGGCCGGGGTCGAGCAGGAGGTCCGCGGTGCGGGCCAGCCGCCACTGTTCGAGGTAGGACATGGGGGGCGGGCCGACCAGGTCGGCGAACCGGCGGGCCAGCACCGAGCGGGAGGCGCCGGACTTGGCGGCGAGGTTGGCCACTGTCCAGGGCTGAGCCGGATCCTCGTGCAGCAGCCGCAGCGCCCGGCCGACGACCGGGTCCCGGTGGGCGGCGAACCAGCCGGGCGCGCTCGCCTCGGCGCGGCTGAACCATGAGCGGAACACCGAGACCAGCAGCAGGTCGAAGAGCCGGTCCAGGACCGCCTGCTGGCCGGGCAGTTCGGTCTGGATCTCCTCGCCGAGCATCGAGAGGAGTGGGGACTCCCAATGCTCGCGCTCGAGCACGACCAGCGGCGGCAACGTGTCGACCACCCGCCGGTTGATCTCGCCGCGCGGTAGGTAGCAGCCCATCAGCAGCACCGTGGCGCCGTGGGGGTCGTTGCCCCAGGTCCGCACCCCGAGCGCCATGGCCTCGCTCAGGTCGGCACCGGCGTCCGGCGTCCGGCGTCCACCGGGCAGCCAGAACTGGCCGGCCGTGGTCAGCACGGTCACGCTCCGGCGGAACGGGCCGTGCGGGAGTCCGGTCTGGAGTGGACAGTGGTGCGGTCCGCGTGGTTCGCCCAGAACTTCGGCGAGAGCTTCCTGGCCGACATGGTCGCCGACGGCACGGTCGCCGCACCGGCCGGAGATGCCCTCGACCCGTTCCTCGACGTCGACGATCTCGCCGAGGTGGTCGTCACGGCGCTCACCGAGGATGGCCACAGTGGCAAGGTCTATCCCGACTCCCCGGGCGGCCGCCTGTCCTGTTGATCAACGGGGATTCGAGGTGAGTCGTGGACGAGGTAGAGGAGTCCGACCAGGTCGTGGCGCGGGTAGCCGCGTTGGATCTGGGCAAGGCCAGTCTGGTGGCGTGTGTGCGGGTGCCTTCTGACACCTCTGGGAAACGCTGTCAGGAGGTTCGTAGCTATGACACGTTTACGCGGTCGTTGTTGGAGTTGGCGGACTGGCTGCGGGTTGAGCGGGTGACGCGGGTGGCGATGGAGGCCACCAGCGACTACTGGAAGCCGGTGTTCTACGTGCTGGAAGCCGAGGGGTTCGACTGCTGGCTGGTGAACCCCAAACACGTCAAGCATCTGCCCGGTCGCGCGAAGACGGACAAGCTGGACGCGGTGTGGCTGGCCAAAGTGGTGGAGCGGGGCATGTGCCGGCCGTCGTTGGTGCACCCGGCCCCGATCCGGCATCTGCGGGATCTGACCCGCTACCGACGCACCCTGGTCCGGGACCGCACCCGGGAGCGGCAACGCCTGGAGAAGTTGTTGGAGGACGCGCAGATCAAACTCTCCTCCGTGATCTCCGACATCCTCGGCGTCTCCGGTCGAGCGATGCTGGAAGCCATGATCGCTGGCCAGCGCAACCCGCGAGCGTTGGCGCAGTTGGCGCGCACGAACGTGCGCACCAAGATCGCCGTGTTGGAAGAGGCGTTGACCGGGCACTTCACCGACCACCACGCCTTCCTGGTGCGCACGATGATCGACCGGATCGACGGCATCACCACCACGATCGAGCAGGTCAACACGGCGATTGAGGAGGCGATGACGCCCTTTCGTCACCAAGCCGAACAACTCGACGAGGTCACCGGGATCGGCCTTCGGTCCGCCCAAGAGTTGATCGGCGAGATCGGGGTGAACATGACCTGCTTCCCCACCTGCCACCATCTGGTGTCCTGGGTCAAGTTCGCCCCGATTGCCAAACAGTCCGCTAGCAAGTCCCGTAACGGCTCGACCGGCAAGGGCAACCCGTGGATCGCCGGCACCCTCGGCGAGGTCGTCGCCGGTGTGTCCCGCACCCACACCTTCCTCGGCGAACGCTACCGACGCCTCGCCCGCCGCCGCGGCAAGAAACGCGCCATCGTCGCCGTCGGCAACTCCATCCTCAAGATCATCTGGCACCTGTTGGCCGACCCCCAAGTCCGCTACCAAGACCTCGGCGAAGACCACTACACCAGCCGGCACACCACCCAACACCGCCAACGCACCCTCGTCCGCGACCTCGAACGCCTCACCGGCCAACGAGGCACCCTCCAACCCCACGCCGCCTAACCCCACCACCCCGACCCGGCTCCGCTGCGCTCCACCGGGGCGCTGCCGCGCCGCGCCTGTGGTCACCCCCAATTTTCGAGCCAGGACAGGAATGCGGCGCGCCACGCAAGCAGCACCATCGGCGGATCCAGGCCAAGTCGTTAGGCGATGCCGAGTAGAGCGAGTGGGCGGGTGCTGTCGGTGGCGCAAGGTCCGTGGCCTGTTGGCGCCATCGCCGGTTCGGGGGTGTGGTTTCGGGGCAGGCTTGGCCGCATGGCAACCGTGGTGGTTCGTCGGCCTCCGCGTCGTTCGGCGCCGCCGCTGCCGGCCGGTGAGTTGGTGTTGGAGGCGCCGCCGGAGATTCCGCAGGCGCAGGGCCGCAATATCGGTCAGATGTTGATGGTGCTGCCGATGATCGGTGGGTCGGCGGCGACCGCGCTGTTGTTCACCAGTGGCTCCGGGCACGGGGCGATCGGGTGGTTGGTGGCCGGGCTGTTCGGTCTGTCGGCGCTGGGCATGCTGGGCATGGGGTTCACCGGGGGCGGCAAGCGGGAGATGGCCAACGCCCGGCGGGTGTACCTGCGTCAGCTGGCCCAGCACCGGGTTCGGGTCAACCGGGTGGCCCAGCAGCAGCGGGAGACGCTCTGGTACCTGCATCCCGATCCGGACGAGCTGTCGTCGGTGGCGGCCAGCTACCGGCTGTGGGAGCGGCGCCGGCACGACCCGGACTTCGGCGTCGCCCGGATCGGTCTCGGACCCCAGGCTCTCGCCACCACGCTGGTCGCGCCGGCCACCAAGTCGCTCGAGGCGCTGGAGCCCTTGTCCGCCTTGGCGTTGCGCCGGTTCATCACCACCTACAGCGCCGTGCCCGAGATGCCGACGGCCATGGCGGTCAACGGGTTCAACCGTATCTATGTACGCGGCTGCGACCAGTGCGGGCCAGGGCTGGTGCGCGCCGTCCTCGCCCAGCTGGTGGTCTTCCACGCACCCGACTCGCTGATCGTCGCGGCCTGTGTCGACCCGGAGCGCCAGCACCGGTGGGCCTGGCTCAAGTGGCTGCCCCACGCGCTGCACCCGGAGGAGACCGACGGCCTCGGCCCGGTGCGGCTGGTCGCGTCCACCGTGTCCGCGCTGGAGTCGATGCTGCAGGAGCTGATCGTCGACCGGCCCCGGTTCGACGAGTCGAACAAGGCGGCGTTCTCCGGGCCGCAGATCGTGATCGTGGTGGACGGCGGGGACCTGGCCGGTTCGGAGCACCTGCTGGCCGGCACGGGCATCGAGGGCGTGACCATCCTCGACCTGACCACCCGGCCGCCGCGTGCCCTCGACCGGGCGGCCCTGGTGATCCACGCGGACCCCGAGCTGGTGTCGACCACCATGGAGGGCGACACCGAGCTGGGCCGCGCCGACTACCTGTCCCCGGTGGAGGCGGAGATGCTGGCCAGGCAGCTGGCCCCGCTGCGGCTGCCGGCCGACGGGCAGGGCGAGTCGGCGGCGACCGCCGTGCACGGCTTCGCCGACCTGCTGGACATCGAGGACCCCGGGACGTTCGACCCGGCGCTCACCTGGATCCCGCGCCCGAACCGGGAACAGCTGCGGGTCCGGTTCGGCGTGCGGGCTGACGGCAGCGCGGTCGAGCTGGACCTGAAGGAGTCGGCGCAGGACGGGATGGGGCCGCACGGCCTGCTGATCGGGGCCACCGGTTCCGGCAAGTCGGAGCTGCTCCGCACGCTCGTGCTCGGCCTCGCCGTGCGGCACCCGCCGAGCTCGCTGAACTTCGTGCTCGTCGACTTCAAGGGTGGCGCCACGTTCCTCAAGCTGGACCGGCTGCCCCACACCAGCGCGCTGATCACCAACCTGGAGGACGAGCTCACGCTGGTCGACCGGATGACCGAGTCGCTGGAGGGCGAGCTGCTGCGTCGCCAGGAGTTGTTGCGCCGGGCGGGTTTCGCCTCGCTGCGTGACTACGAGCGGGCGAGGGCGGTGGGCCAGCCGCTGCCCGAGGTCCCCGCGCTGCTGGTGGTCTGCGACGAGTTCTCCGAGCTGCTCTCGGCGAAGCCGGACTTCATCGACATGTTCGTGAAGATCGGCCGGGTCGGCCGGTCGCTCGGGGTGCATCTGCTCCTGGCGTCCCAGCGACTGGAGGAGGGGCGGCTGCGCGGCCTGGACGTCCACCTGTCCTACCGGATCGGCCTGCGCACGTTCTCCGCCGTGGAGAGCCGGGTGGTGCTCGGCGTCGGCGACGCCTACGAGCTGCCGAGGGCTCCCGGGCACGGGTTCCTCAAGTTCGGCACGGAGATGATGATCCGGTTCCGGGCGGCGTACGTTTCCGGGGTGTACCGGGCCAGGCTCGGCGCGGTGGCGCCGGGCGCGGCCGCCCAGGTCGCCGCCCAGCTGCTGGACTACACGTGCGCATATTTGCCACCGGCCGAGGACCCCGCCGACGCGGAGGACGAGAGCGCCCAGGGCGCGAACGAGGACGACGAGGCGGTCGGCGAGAGCGTGCTGGACATCCTGGTCGAGCAGATGCACGGCCGCGGCACGCCCGCGCACCAGGTCTGGTTGCCGCCGCTGAAGGAGCCCGTGTCGCTGGACGCGCTGCTGCCGCCGCTGGCCACCGACTCCGGCCGCGGGTTCACGGTCACCGACGGCGCCGCGCAGTTCAACATCTCCGGGGTCACGTCGGAGAGCAGGCTCGTCTCGACCAGCGCTCCGGCGTTGCACGGCAAACTGCGGGCGGTGGTCGGCCTGCAGGACCGTCCGCTGGAACAACGCCGCGACCGGCTGGTGCTCGACTTCTCCGCCGGCGCCGGCCACGCGGTGGTCGTCGGTGGGCCGCAGAGCGGCAAGAGCACGCTGCTGCGCACCCTGATCACCAGCCTCGCGCTCACCCACACCCCGCTGCAGGCGCAGTTCTACTGCCTGGACTTCGGCGGCGGCACGCTGGGCACCCTGCGGGGGCTGCCACACGTCGGCGGGGTGGCCGACCGGCGGGACGCCAGCGCCGTGCGCCGCACGGTGGCCGACGTGACGCAGGTGCTGCGGGATCGCGAGGTGCGGTTCAACGAGCACCTCATCGACGGCATGGCCGTCTACCGGCAGGCCTGGACCGAGGGACGGTTCGGCGACGACCCGTACGGTGACGTGTTCCTCGTGGTGGACGGCTGGTCGACGCTGCGCAACGAGTTCGACGACCTGGAGGACAAGATCACCGACCTGGCCACCCGGGGGCTGTCCTACGGGGTGCACGTGGTGGTCAGCTGCGCGCGCTGGTTCGACCTGCGGCCAGGCATCCGCGACATGTTCGGCACCCAGCTGGAACTGCGGCTCGGCGACCCGGGGGACTCGTTCCTCGACCGCAAGGCAGCGGCGAACGTGCCGAAGAACGCGCCCGGCCGCGGCATCACCGAGACGAAGCACCAGATGCTGATCGGACTACCCCGCATCGACGGCAGCACCAGCCCCGAGGACCTGTCGGCCGGTGTCGCGCAGCTGGTCGAGCGGATCGCCGGAGGGTGGCCGATGCATCGCGGCGCACCGCCGGTGCGGGAGCTGCCCGCGCGGGTCGATACGTCCGCCCTGCCACGCGGCGAGGCCGGCCGTGCGCTCTCCATCGGGATCTCCGAACAGGATCTGGAGCCGGTGTACCTGTGGCCGGCCACCGACCCGCACTTCCTTCTGTTCGGCGACACCGAGTCGGGCAAGACGAACTTCCTGCGCGTGGTGGCACAGCGGATCGTCGAGGCATACACGCCGCAGGAGGCCCGGATCCTGCTGGTCGACTACCGCCGCAGCATGCTCGGCGTGGTCGACTCCGAGCACCTGATCGGCTACGGCACGAACGGTCCGGTCACCTCGACCATGATCGGCGAGGTGGCCACGGCCATGGCCGAGCGCCTGCCCGGCCCGGAGGTCACGGCCGAACAGCTGCGCGCGCGCTCCTGGTGGCGGGGCTCGGACCTGTACCTGCTGGTCGACGACTACGACCTGGTGGCGAGCGGCGGCAACAACCCGCTGGCCGACCTGGCCCCGTATCTGGCGCAGGCGCGGGACATCGGCCTGCACGTGATCGTGGCCCGCCGGTCGGGCGGCGCGGGCCGGGCGATGTACGACCCGATCATCCAGCAGCTGAAGGAGATCGGCACTCCGGGTGTGGTGCTGTCCGGCGACCGCGACGAGGGTCCGCTGCTGGGATCGTTGCGTCCCTCCGCGCAACCCCCGGGCCGTGGCTACCTGGTAGGCCGCCGCGGGGACGCGCAGTTGGTCCAGCTCGCGTGGCACCCGCCTGTCGAGTGAGCGGCAGCCGCTGGCCAGATCCTTCGACGGAGCTGGCCGGTTGCTGTCTCCTGCGCCGATCACCCGGTGTCCGGCCGGATAGTTGCACCATGGGCGCCAATACCGACCTGCTACAGACATCCGGCGAGCAGCTCAGGGGAATCGCGGGTGCTGAACTACCGGCGCCGCCCCAGTTGCCGCCCGGCCCACTCGGCGCCGGGCTGGTCGACGCACAGAACGCGAAGTCGCAGCGCGCGGCCGCCTTCGGGGAAACCGTGCGCCGGGGCGTGGACGCCGCCGGTCGCGGTCTCGTCCACCTGGCGGACGGCATGACCTCCGTCGACGCCATGACCGCCGACTCGATCGCGCGGCTGTTCCCCGACGCGCCGCCCCGTATCGACGGAGGCCGCTGATGCCACCCGGTCCGCTACTCCCGGATCCCCTCAGCCTGGCCGCCTTCTGGCAGGCGTACAACGAGATCGACCAGGAACGCGGAAAAACGAGCGACTACGACCAGGCGGCCGCGTTCTGGGCTTCCTTCGACGAGAAGATGCGCACGACCTACAGCGACGTCACCCGGACCGGCTCGAACCTGAAGATGAACGCCGAGTGGGGGACACCCACCGAACCCAGTGCCGCGGCCACCGCCTTCCACGAGCGCATGGACGCCGGCGTCCTGTCGATCCGGGGCTGGCTGAACGGTGGACCGGACCTGCTGGACGGTGGCACCAACGCGACCGAGGTCGGCACAGGCGCCGTGCAGACGCAGTTCCGCGAGCTGATCAACCTCATCGACGGAAACCATCGCGCGGTTGTCGGCTTGCGGGGGCAACTGGAAGCGGTGCTCGGTGTCGAGCCCGTCGCGAGGTCCGAAGCGGGTGCGCGGATCGAGCTTCCGCAGTCGGCGAGGACGGTCATCGACGAGGTGACCACTGAAGCCCGCCGGCTGAGCGACGATCTCCGGACCAGGTTCGCCGCGGTCCAGTCGATGGTGGAGAAGCTGCCGGACACGACGCAGTGGAGTGGCCCGACCATGTTGGCCGGGGATCCGCCCCCGGGAACCACCGGCCCCGGCAGTCCGGCCGGTGCGCCGCCTGGTGGTCCCGGCGGTGCTCCTCCCGGTGGCCCAGGCGGTGCCCCGCCCGGTGGTGCACCGCCCGGCGGACCCGGGGGTGCGCCACCCGGTGGGCCGGGTGCCGAACCGCCCGGCGCTCCCGGTACCGAACCGCCCGGCGGGCCGGGGTCCACTCCGGACACCGGTGCACCCGGCGCCGAGGTGCCCGGCGCGGACACCCCCGGTGCGGAACTCCCCGGCGGTACGGACATGCCGGAGCTGCCGCCCACCGATCCGTCCCTCTCCGGTACGCCGACCGCGACGCTGCCGCCACCGTCGCAGAGTCCGTCGACCAACGTCCCGAGCTTCACCCCCAGCAGCCTGGGCTCGAGCCCTGGGAGCCAGACTCCGTTCACCCCGCTGTCCACGCCGTTCTCCAGCGGCGCTCCGGTACGCGGCGCCGGGCCGAGCCCGACCACCCCGCGCGGTTCCACTGTGGACGGACCGGGCGGCGTCGCCCCCGGCGGTCCCGTCACCGGAGAGCAGGTGCCCCGCACGGCGGCTGGCGGGGGAGGAGGCTCAAGTACCAGCAGGCCCGGCTTCTTTCCGCCCATGATGCCGATGATGCCGCCGCCGGGCGGCATGGGCGGCGGCGCGGGCGGCGGGGTCAAGCCGGGCGAGGCGGAGTTCGCCGGCGGCCCGACGCGGCACGTCCGCGGCCGGGACTCCCTGCGTGCCGGGCTGCGGTCCCAGCTGCTCGGCCGGACCGGCGAGTACGACGACGATCCGGAGCCCCAGCCTCGCCCGCCGGCGGGCGGGGAGGTGCTCGACGAGGAGCTGTGGCGGGTGCCCGACGCCGCTCCCGTGTCCCCACCCGAACCGCCGTCGCGGCGTGGGCGGTCGTGGTGACCGGGACAACTGGCCGAATGCGGACCGCCGCACCGGTCGGGACGGCCGGTTGGTGTCCATTCGGGCCGTAGGGCCCACCGCGCTGGCTAGCTTCACAACAGACAAGCACGCAGGAGGAGTTCCCATGTCGCATCACGTGTCAGCCAGTCCGTCGAACCCGACCGGTGCGGTCGAGGTCGTGCGGACGTCCAGCTCGGCGGCGACCACCGCGCCCGTGGACACCGGCAGCGCCGCCACGTCGTCGCAGCCGATCTCCACGGCGGTCGGTGGGTCCGCCGCGCCGGCCGCCGGCCTGTCCGGGACGCCGGGCGCGAACCTTCCGGTGCCCGACATCGAGCAGGCGAGCAGCACCATCCAGGGCGCCAGGGCCGACCTGTCGCGGACCGCGGGAGCCGAGCGACGCCTCGACGGGTTCGACCTCGTCGGTGGTGGCGGCGGCGGAGGCGGTGGCGGAGAGGCACAGGCTGGCGTGGCCGACGAGGGCGCCCAGGACGCGGTCGCCACGGCCACGGAAGACAAGGACGTCAGCGGAAGCGGAGCCGGCGGGGCGCGGATGGAGATGGGCGAGCAGGCGGTCCTCGACACCGGTGCGGAGACGGGATCCGACCAGGCCGGTGTCCAGGCGGCGACCAACCAGGGACTTGAGAACGCCCAGGCCATCTCGGCGACCGGCGTCGATCAGGGTGCCGTCGAAGGGGTCGGCGGCGCCGGTGCCGTGTCGCAGAACGACCCGCGGTCCACCCCCGGCGCGCTCGGGCAGGTGTGATCCCCATGCCCATGATGATCGAGTCGCAGTTCCTTTCACTGACGAACCGCGCGAGCGTGCAGTGGACCAAGGAGTTTCAGCAGCACGTCAACAACTCCATCAACACCTTCCGCGACCACCTTCGTACGACGGCGAACACCGCGCAGTTGACCGACGACAACAGCGCCACCAACGTCAATAGGGCGGCCGGACCGATGAGTCCACAATCGACCTGACCGGGAGACCGACATGTCCAGCCCATTGCAGCAGACGACAGATGTGGACGTTGACGCCGTTCCGGAGTTGACGGTCGAGGAAAGCCAGGCCCCCGCGGGCGCGGCAGGCTCCCCACTGCCCGCGGTCGGGACGAACGCGAAGTCCGAGTGGGCCATGTGGGATCCGAACCTGTGGTGGACCGACTGGGCCCTGCCACCGGACCCGCGGCCGAGCTGGGAGCAGTGGTTCGAGTGGGTGAACCAACTCCAGGCGCTGACCCCGGCCCTCGGCGAGGCCAGCCAGGACTGGCAGACCATGATCGGCCAGTTCGACGAGTCGCTGCGTGCCGTGCGTTCCATGCGTGCCGACCTGTCCACTTGGACCGGGCCGTCGGCGGCGACCATGTCGGATGCGCTGGACCGGCTGGAGGACTCGATCACCACGAAGTCCACGGCCATCCAGAACAACCCGGCGAGGCTGGACCAGCTGGCGCAGACGATCAGCGAGGCCGTGCCGCCCATGGCTGCGCTCGACGCGGAGTACCAGCAGGTGCTCCAGGATCTCAACGCCTGCCGTCAGGTGGCCGAGCGCGGTAAGCCGATCATGGTGAACCTGGCCACCGAGCTCCTGCGGGCCGGTACCGATCTGGAGAACAGCGTCCGGACGGACAACCTGGCACCCCAGCCCGTTCCGCCGCAACCGCTGGCGCTGTCCGAGGGTCCGCAGGGACCCACCAACCAGCTCCAGCAGGTGGCCGGGTCGGCCGGTCTGGCCGATCCGGGTGCGGTCGCACCGGGTGCGCAGCTCGGGGTCACCGACCAGCCCACGACCGCCGGCGCGTCCGGCGTGCTCGATCCGGGGGCGGTGCAGTCGGCCCAGCAGGGCGCGACCGCCAACATCCCCGGGGTGGCGGTCGGTGGCGGTGGTGCGGCCGCCGCGGGTCCGGCACTGCCGGCCGATCCGAGCACCGCGGCGGCGTCCCCGACGCTCGCCGGGGTGAGCGGCGGCACGGCCGCTCCCACGCTGCCGCCGGTCACCGCCGGGGCTCCGGCGGCACCCACCATGGCCTCGTCCGGGCCCATGATGCCCATGGCGCAGTTCTCGCCGACTCCCGTGGCGCCGGCTGCCGGAATGGCTGCCCCGTCGGCCGGGCACGTGGCCCCCGTGGCGCCGGTTCCCATGGTGGCTCCGCCGGCTCGGAAGCGCGAGGAGGAGAAGCCCGCGCCCGCTGTGGTGCGCGTGCCGGTTCCACTGGCCGCCGACGGGGTCACCGGTTCGGCGGCGGTGCCCGCGGGACTGCGTGGTCGCACCGGTGACCAGCCCCAGCAACCGGTGGTGGGTACGGACGCGGTCCGGCGTGACGGGACAAAGCCGCGCCAGCGGGCCGAGAGTGAGGCGCACGACGGCGACGCGTTCACGGTCGAGAACGCGGGCACCGGCACGGTCACGGCACCGAGATGACCGCGGCGGACCAGGCCGGGCTGACCAGCCTCGGGCTGGACGCGGTTGCCGAGCAGGTGTACCGGGCGCTGCTGTCGCGGCCGTCCTGGCCGCCCGGAGAACTCGCCGGGCGGCTGGGGTTCGCGGAGGACGAGTTCGCCACGGCACTCGGGCGGCTCGTGGAGCTGCACCTGGTGCGCCGGTGCGCCGACGGTGACCTGCGGGCGGTCAGCCCCAACATCGGGCTGACCGCCCTGCTGGCCAGCCGGGAGGCGGCGTTGGCCGACCGGCGGTTGGAACTGGAGCAGAGCAGGCTGGCGGCGGCGCAGCTCACCCTCGACCAGGGCGTCCACAATGGACAATACAGCGGACACGCCGCACCGCAGGCCATCCGCTCGCCGGACGTGGTGTACGGCGAGGCGGCCGTGCGCGAACAGGTCACCGAGCTGCTGGCCGGGGCGAAGAACTCGGTGCTCGCCATGAGCCTGTCCTCCGGCGGATACCTCGACCCGGTGGCGCTGCCGCCGCCGGCGACCGAGGAGGCCGTGCGGCGGGGCGTGACCGTGCGCTCGGTGTTCTTCGACCGGGTGCGGTCCGATCCGCGGCTGGCGGGCTACCTGCGCGAGCTCGGGGCGGGCGGCGCGTTCGTCCGGACGGCGCGCGGGCTGCCGACCTCCGCGCTGGCCGTCGACAACCAGCTCGTCCTGCTGCCGGTCGCGCTGTCGATGACCGGCAGCAGACCCAGCGTGGTCCTGCTCCGGCTGCCCAGCGTGGTGACCGCGACCGCCGAACTGTTCGAGCGGGTCTGGGCCGGCGCCGCACCGGTGGGCGGCGAGATGCCCGAGGGTGCGCCGGACGGCCGGCCCGCCCGCGAGCACGAGCTGCTGGGCCTGTTGCTGGCCGGCTATACCGACGAGCTCGCGGCGGCCGAGCTCGACATCTCCGACCGCACCGTTCGCCGCATGGTGTCGAGCCTCATGAAGACGCTGGACGCACGCAGCCGGTTCGAGGCCGGGGCGCGCGCGGTGCTGCACGGCTGGCCCGCGCGGATGACCGCAGCCGGACACCGCACTGGACAGGAACGGCCGCAAAGGGACGACCAGGCAGTTCGCGCCGGCACCGCTTGATAATTTTCCGACACGGTTCAGAAATCTGAGAACGGGAGTGTGCGATGACCGGACCTACAGTTGATCCTGTCCAAATGAAATTGGCGGCGGACGGCGTCATGGGCATATCGCAGGGCGTGAACGACAGGGTCACGTTTATCCGCAACGCCGTCGAAGCTCCAGGAAACTGGACCGGCGCGACCAGGCGCGCGGTCCTGCAACAGATGCAGATGCAGCTGCCCGCGCTGACGAGGCTGGCGAAGGCTCTGGAGACAGCGTCCGGTTCCCTCTCCGACAACATGAACCGCTTCGGCATGGAGGACGAGATGGGTGCGGCGGACGTGGGGAAGGCAGGGGCGGCCGCGGCGCAGGGCGCCCCGGCATCGACAGGTATCGGCGACGCACTCCGAGCGTAAGAGAGAGGATTCACGGTCATGTATGACAGCACCATCAGTGCTCCGGCCGCAATCGACACCTTGGTCACCGATCTGCGGAAAGCGTCCGGGGAAATCAACTCGATGATGGAACAGTTGCAGACCCATCGCGGCAAGTTGTTGGCTGTGTCGACCGGCGAGATGTTCGTCGCGTTCGAGGCGGCGGAGAAGGCGTGGAACGACACCGGACGTGGCCAGGCGCTGATGACCTCCAACGTGGCGCAGAGGTCCGAGGAGTTCCGCAGCAACATGGTCCACATCGACAAGCGGGCAGCCGGCGACCTGATGGCATGAGTCGATAATGGACCACCAGGACGAGACCCCGGAGTTGTTCCGGGGATACGCGCTCGGCGGCGCGGTCCGGGTCACCGTCGACGGCGTCAGGCGGGTGCACTCGGTCCGGTTCGACGAGAAGGTGGTCGGCCGACTGCGGTCCGACCAGCTGGGCGATGGTGTGGTGGCGGCGTTCGCGGAGGCGACCGCCGCCACGAGACAGGGCCGGTGACGCCGTGCCGTGGGACACCGACGCGATGAACGCGGACATCGGCCGTGCTGTCGACGGCTACGCGGCGCGCATCGCCCAGCACTCGGTCACCGTCGACGTGGAGCTGGTCACCGTGGTGATGCGCCTCGACGGTTCGCTGTCCGAAGTGGACATCGATCAACGGGCGCTGCGCCGGCACGGCGCACAACGGCTCGGTGAGCTGGTGACCGAGGCGATCCGCGAGGCCGAGCGGGCGGCCGCCGCCGGTCGTGACGAGTTGGTCGGCACGGTCAGCTACCGCGGGCACTCGCTGGTCGAGGTGATGGCGGAGATGGCGACCGATCCGGCCGCCGCGCTGCGACGACTGTCGACAAAGTGGTGATGGCGCAACGGAAGGGAGACGAACATGGGTGAGCAGCAGGGGCCGGCCTTCGACCCGGCCGCGCTGGCCGGCGGCGGCAGTAGGTACCTCAGCCACGCCGACGGACACGACGTCGATGACAGGGCACTGGCGGAACTCGAAGCGCTGCGCGGAGCGTTCGCGGGTGCGGCACGGCAGTACTGGCCGGCTCTGGAAGCCGCGATCATGGGCGCGCGCGGCCAGGTCCAGCAGAACAAACAGAGCTACACGGGCCTCGGCCAGACGCTGCACACCCTGGGGGACGGTGTCACCACTGTCGACGTCGCCAGTGGCCAGAGCGTCAAGTCCACCGGCCAGAGCACCGAATCGTCCTGACCGAACGGAGAAGGGAGCGCGGACATGGCTACCGAGATGCCGGGTCGCGCCACGATCATCGAGTGGGCTCAGTTCCTCGGCGTCGATGTCACCGACGCCATGGCCAAGGCCGACCTGATGCTGGCGGACGACCCGGACGCGATGATGACCGGCGGCGAGCAGCTCGCGCGCATCATGGAAAACATGCGGAACAAGGAAAAGGGTGCGGTGCAGGTCGGCACCGACCTGCAGCCCGGGTGGAGCGGTGCCTCGGCCGAGAGGTTCGGGCCGAAGGTCGCCGAACTCGGCCAGAACGCTCAGCAGACCACCGACTCGCTGGCCGGCGTGCGGCAGAACCTGACCAGCATCGCGGAGGACTGCACCGGGCGGATCAACGCCGTGTGCAATGCCAGCGCGATCACCGCGGCTTTCCTCGGCACGCAGTCGGCGGCCGCGCAGTCGGCCGCACCCACCGCCATGTAGCCGTTCCGTGGCACCGCAACGGCGTGGCCGGGTCCACATCGGACCCGGCCACGCGGCTGATCGGAGAGATCAGGATGACCACAGCGTTCGAGCCGGCTCGCCAGGCCCTGCAAACCCTGAAAAGCACCATCGACGGGTTGATGCCGGCCGGGCCGATTCCGCCGGAGCCGAACGGCCTGGGGGATCTCGGGGCCGCCCGGGAGAACTTCTTCGGCCCGAGACCACCGGGAGCCCAACGCACGATCCTCAAGACCGGTGCGACGATTCCGGGCGGCGGCGAAGGTATCGTGCTCAGCCGTTTCTATATCGCCAACAAGCACGCGGCCTTCGGCCTGTTGGACGGCGACGGCCGACCGGCCACTTCGGACCCGAACGCCACCTACCGGTTCGCCATCGCCTGGGACACCAGGACGGGCGAGGTGAGCGTCACCGTCACTCCGAGCACCTACGACGAGACGGTCACCAATCCGGACGATCCCGCGTACGGGACGACGGAGAAGAAGACCGAGCCGGCGTTGCCGCTCAGCACCCACGCCGGTGGCGAGGCCAACAACGTCGTGGTTACCGCTCAGGGAGACAACCACCTCAGGGTGGACTACAACATGCTGAACAGCGTGACGCCGATCGGTGAGGCCAACGGCACCCTCGACATCTCCGTCGACCCGAAGTACTTCCACATCGGACTGAAGGGCGACGACTACCCGGACGGGGAGTTCATCCAGTACCGCCCGGAGGGCACGCGCACGTTGGCCACCAAGGACATGGCCTGGGCGCAGGAGTTGACCGTGTTCGACAACGTCGTCGTGGGTCAGATCGACAACACCTACAACCACCCACGCTGACCGTCGCGGAAGGACCTCCAGTCGTGTACGAAGCGCAGCGAGCCGCGGTGGTCAACTGGCGGCGGCTCGTCGACGCGGCCGCCGGTCCGCCGGTCGTCAAGCCGGCCGAGGGCAGGCTCACCTCCGGGTTCGGACCTCGCGGGGGTAAGAACCACAACGGCATCGACATCGCGAACAAGATCGGCACGCCGATCCACGCGGTGACCAATGGCGAGGTGATCAACGCCGGGGCGGCCCAGGGTTTCGGTCAGTGGGTTCGCGTCCGGCATACGGACGGCACCATCAGCGTCTACGGCCATGTCGACACCTACGCGGTGAAGGTCGGACAGCGGGTGGCGGCGGGCGAACAGATCGCCACCATGGGCAACAAGGGCCGGTCCACGGGCCCGCACCTGCACCTGGAGATCATCGAGGACGGGAAGAAGATCGACCCGTTGCCCTGGCTCAGGGAACGTGGCGTCGACATCTGACACTCAGGACGGACATGACCGAGCCACAGCGAGCCGCTTTGCAGATCTGGCAGCAGTTCATCGACGCGAGCATGCCGGCGACCGTCCCCACCGCCGACGTCACCCTGGAGCAACTGCGGGCGATCATGCCGAACCTGCCGTTGGAGAAGGCGGAGCGGTACCTGCCGCTGCTGAACCAGGCGATGGCCGAGTTCGAGATCACCACCCCGCAGCGCAAGGCGATGTTCGTGGCGCAGTTGGCGCACGAAAGTGCCGAGCTGGACCAGTTCGAGGAGGGTGGCAAGCCGGACTACAGCGGAAAGTTGGGTCCTGGCAACGAGAACTACTACGGTCGAGGTCCGATCCAGCTCACCGGGAAGGCCAACTACGAGGCTGCCGGAAAGGCGCTCGGCATAGACCTGGTCGGTGATCCGGACCTCGCCGCCAAACCGGAGCACGGCTTCCGGATCGCCGGCTGGTACTGGGACAGCCGCAACCTGAACAAGTACGCCGACGAGGGCGACTACCGCGAGGTCACCAGGCGGATCAACGGCGGCTACACCCACTACGACCGTCGCGTCGTCTTCTACGACCGCGCGAAGAAGGCCTTCGGGGTTCCCTGATCGAGGAAGGAGCAAACACATGTGCGTACAGTGCGAGGCTCTGGGAACGTGGGAGCAGATGGTGAACACGGCCTGGAATCAGCGGCCGGGGGCGCTGGCCGCGAAGGCCCCGCCCGGATCGAAGTCGCAGAACGGCTGGCCCGTCGACCCGCCCCGCAGCGCGCGGACCATCCCGGGCACGAACGTGCGGGTGACCGTGGCCGACGGCCCGGCGGGCGACGTGCTCATGCACGTACTCGGCCAGGTCAGCGCTCGCGTCGAGAACGCAGGCCTGAACTCCACGAAGGGCGAGGCCGACGACTGGGGTTACGCCAACCGCCCCGTCCGGGGCAGCAAGGCCGTCTCCAACCACGCGAGCGCCACGGCCGTGGACATCAACGCGACTCGCCACGGACTCGGCGCGACCGGCACGTTCACCCCGGCGCAGGCCGACGAGATCCACCGCATCATCGGTGAGGTCGACGGCGTGGTCCGTTGGGGCGGGGACTACTCGGGCCGCAAGGACGAGATGCACTTCGAGATCAACGCGAGCCAGGAAGAGGTCGCCCGCGTGGCGGAACGCCTCCGGCCGAAGTGACCGCACGACGGCGGGCGAGGGTCACGTGCGGCGAGCGGTCACCAGAACCAGCCCTTCTTCTCCTCCTGCCCACGGAACAGCGGCGGAGGGTCCACGGGCTTGTTGATGTTCTCCTGCTGTTTCTTCCACGCGTCGTTGGACCGTTGCGCGTGGTCGGCCTGGTCCTCCAGGTCCTTCTGCGCCTTCTCTTCTTTGCTGTCGAAAAGCCATCCGTTGACCTGCATCGGTTCCACGGGGTTCTGGCTGGCCGCCTCGGCCAGTCGGCGCGCGCCGTCCATGGCCGCCACGCCACCGGCGGCCGCGATGCCCCAACCGGCACCGGCGGCGGGGATTCCCGCGATGGCACCGACTCCGGACGCGCTCACCACGACGCCACCCGTCGCGAGCGCGTAGCCGCCCGCCGTGAGGGCGAGCCCGCCGGCCAACTCGACCACCGCGCCGGGGTTGTCGAGTGCCGCCTGGCC
Organism: uncultured Actinomycetota bacterium; assembly: GCA_963826035.1. Classification (GTDB taxonomy): domain Bacteria; phylum Actinomycetota; class Actinomycetes; order Mycobacteriales; family Pseudonocardiaceae; genus Actinophytocola. Next base: position 793,933 of record CAWGVZ010000001.1, read on the forward strand.
GAGCGACGCGGCGCCGTTGACGACGTCCTCGATGCCCTCGCCGACCGAGTCGAGAAACGTCGGCTCGGGCGCCGGAGCCGGTTGCGCCAGCTGTTGTGCGTAGGTGGCGTCCACCACCTGCACCCACGTCGCCAAGGCTTGAGCTGCTTGCTCCTGGTTCACCACGGTGTCTGTCTCCTCGGGAGCCCCCGACCGGGCCGGGTGGACGTTCGCTGTGGCGCAAGCCTATTTGTCCAGGAACCACCGGTTCGGTGATCGCGTCCGCTTCCGGTCAATCGGACCCGGATGCCGGCCGGTTGCTGCGCCGGGGGCGGTGCGCGGGGCGTCCGCGGTTGACCGTCGGTGTATCCGCGGTGGACACCGGGTCGGCAGGATTCCCGGAACCAGTCAGAGGAGGGGTGCGATGACGCTGACCGCCGGAGAGGTCGACCCGCTTGTCGTATCCGAGCAGCCGGTGGTCGTCCATCCGCCTGCCGAGCTCACCCACCTCGGGGTCGATCCCCACGAGGAGGCGGCGTACCGGACGGCCCTGGAGCGTCCGTCGTGGACGGTCGCGGACTTCGCGCTCCGGCTGGGCGTGCCCGTGCCGGACGTCGTGGATCTGGTGGCTCGGCTCGCCGAGCTCGACCTGGTGCGCACGAGCACCGACGGCAGGCGGCTGCGACCGGTCGACCCGCAGTTGGCGCTCACCGCGCTGATCGCCCGCCGGGAGGCGGACATGGTCAGCGCCCGCCACGAACTGGAGCGCGCCCGGCACGCGGCGGCCAGCCTGGCCGAGGACTTCGACTCGGCGCACCGCGGCCGCCTCGACGGCGCGCTGGACGTGGCGCACGGACCCGAGGCGGTCCGCGCCCGGATCACGGCACTGGTGAGCCAGGCGCGGACCGAGGTGGTGTCGCTCATGCTGACCGGGTCGGGCTACGTGGACCCGATCGCCCCGCCGCGCCGGGCCGACCTGGCCGATCCGGCGTCCGGCGTCCGGTTCCGGACGATCGTGGTCGACCGCGCCCGCCAGGACCCGTTGACCCTGCGGCACCTGCGGGGGATCGCCGGTGACGGTGTCGAGGTGCGCACGGCGGCCGAGGTGCCGATGTCCGCGCTCGTGGTCGACCGGGTGGTGGCCGTTTTCCCGCTGGCTCCCGGCACCAGCCGGCACCGGATCGGCGCCGTGGTGCTGCGCCTGCCCAGCGTGGTGGCCACCACGGCCGAGCTCTTCGAGCGGTTGTGGACCGAGGCGGGCCCGCTGGACGACGCGGCCGGCGGCGACCGCGACACACCGGACGATCGCGAACAGGCACTGCTGCGGCTGATGTTGGCCGGCTGCACGGACGAGGTGGCGGCCGGCCGGCTCGAGGTGTCGGTGCGCACGGTGCGGCGGATGGTGTCCGACCTGACCGAACGCCTGGGCGCCCGCGGGCGCTTCCAGGCGGGCGCGCTGGCGGCCGAGCGCGGCTGGATCACCGCGCAGACGCTGCGGGAGCGTGACGAGCATGCCGGCTGAGGACGGTCCGGAACGGTTCGAGGGCAGTGACGACACCGGCGCCGTCACCGTGGTCGTCGATGGGCGCGGCCTGGTCACGGACGTGGTGATCGCCGCGCAGTGGCGGGACAAGGTGCATCCGCGTGAACTGGGACCTGCCCTGTGCGCGGCCGCGAACGGGGCGCTGGCCTGCCGGCTGGCCGACGAGTTCGAGCACCTCGAGCTCGAGTCCGCGTTCCGGCCGGTCACCCGGCAGGACGCCCGGGAGGCCGGTGGCGACCCGAACGGCGAGATCGCCCGGAATCTCCAGGCCGAGGTCGCTGAGCTGCTCGTCGCGTTCGACCGTGAGGTCGTCACGTACCAGCGAGAGCTGAGTGCGGAGGCCACCGCGACGGCCGGCGCACGAAGCCGCAAAGGCGCGGTCGAGATCACCGTGGGCCACGGGCGGGTGATCACGGTGACGGTCGATCCGAGCTGGGCGAAGACCGCGACTCACACGGCGGTCCGCGTCGAGGCGCTCGGCTCGTTCACGGCGGCGGGCGAACAGCTGAGGGCGCCGATCGCCGTCACGCCGCCGACGGCGATCACCAGACTGGCGCGACTCGCCGCTGATCCACCAGCGTTGTTCAGAGAATTGGGGCTTCAGTGACATGAGCATGCCAGGTGTGGAAGTCGCGTGTGACGCGTTGCGTACGGATGCCGGGAAATGGGCGATCGCCGCTGGCGATTTGCGGGATGCACAACGAGTGGCGGAAGGAATAACGCTCGCGGACAAACTCGGAACGATTCCGCAGTTCGTCGGCGGAGCCGAAAGTCTCATCGCCATTTACGATCGGATGAAACAAAAGTTCACCTCCGCACTGTCCGAGGGCTCCATCGTCATGGTCGAGGTATCGGGCATCCTGATGCAGGTTGCCGACACCTTCGAGCGAGAGGACCGCGAAGCCGCCCTCCGCATCAAGCAGGAAGGGGCCGACCGGTGAGTGGGCCGATACCCCAACCCGGCGAGATCGGTGATGAGATCTTTCGCATGACCCAGGAGAAGCTGAAGGAGGGCATCAAGCTTCTCGAGGAGTTCTCGGCGCTGCTCACGTCGGTCGCGACCGCCGCAGCCGCGGCGCTCGGCGAATGGGTCATGGCGAAGATCGAGGAGTTCAACCAGTGGAAGAACCGCACGCTGGGTGAGATCGGAAAACTTGTCGGTGACCTCGGCGGTAGGCCATCGGAAATCCGCAAGGTCGGTGACGACTGGACCCAGCAGATCGGCGCCGCGGCGATCGCCCAGGCTCAGGAGTTGGGCCGTGAACAACTGCCGAGCTACGGCAGGTGGAAGGGTAGCGCGGCCGACGTCTACTACATCGGTGTCGGGATAGGTCAGGTCAAAGCACTCGAGGCCGTCCGAGGCGCCACCAACGAGATCAACGAGTGCATGAAGGCGATCGCCGGCGCGGTCACCAGCTTCTGGACCGGCATCGGGATCGGCGTCGCCGCTTTGATCGGGGGCATTGTCGCGGCCCTGGGCGCCTCGGGCACCATCATCGGTATCCCCGCGGGGATCGTCCTCGGCGTTGGCGCCTGCGTCGCCTTCGTCGCTCTCGTCGCGGAGGCGATCTTCAGCCTCGGTAACGCCTTCAACGACACGCGCCTGCTCACCGCCGCCGAGAACGCCGCGCCGCTCCAGGCCGGTTGGCCGACGCTCGCGTCGGCAGACGTCGTGAGCGACGGAAGCACGACCGACGGCGATCCCAGCCAATGGCAGCTCTCCAGTTGACCGTGAGGTAGGACATGTACTGGATGGACCTTTCCGGCGGGGACCTGACGTTCTACCGCGACCTGCTCGGCTGGCGGCCCGCCGACGACGGGGTGTTCACAGTGGACGGTCAGGTGGTGGCCGGGCACGGGGCGACCGGCGGACCGGGGTGGAACCTGCACGCCGTGGTCGACGACGTGGTGGCCGCCTGCGCGGCGGTCGAGCGGCACGGCGGCACCGTGGTGACCGCCACCGGCTCGTCCGCGCCGGCCGTGGTGGCCGACCCCGCGGGAGCCCAGTTCGTGGTCCGCGAGTCCGGCCGCACGGCCGACCTGCTGAACAAGCCCCAGTTGTTCTCGTGGGCCGAGCTGTGCACACCGGACACCGCGGGCGCCCGGTCGTTCTACAGCGCCGTGTTCGGGTGGAGCATGGTGGACATCGCGATGTCCATGCCCGCCGGCACGGTCGACTACACGGTCTTCCTCTCCGGCACGGAGGAGGCCGCCGGGCTGCTGCCCGCCGAGGGCGCGTTCGGTACGGCGGCGCCGCCGTACTGGCTGGCCTACGTCGAGGCCGCCGACACCGACAAGCTCGCGGCGCACGCCGCCGAGCTGGGTGGGACGGTGGTGGTCGAGCCGTTCGACGTGCCGCGGATCGGGCGGATCGCACTGCTCGCCGGGCGGTCGGGGGAGACGTTCGCGCTCATGCAGATGCCGGGAGATGTCCGGTAGCTGCCACGCGGCCGACCGTGCGCTCGGCCCGTCCGTCGAGGTCCGACCCGCTTCTACCAGCGGTTCGCCGGGGAGTGGTCCCCGCTCCGCAGCCCTATCGTCGGCACCGTCGGCGCGCCGCTGTCATCCGATTCTCATGTTCCGTGGGTGATCGTGAGGCCGTACGTCGGGGTGGCGCCGGATGATGATGGCGGCTGAACGGGAGCGGGGTCGGCCATGCTCTTCCACGTGCTGGGGCCCGTCGAGGCACATTCCTCGGACGGCCAGGTGATCGGTCTGCCCGCCGGGAAACCGACGGCGGTGCTGGCCACGCTGTTGCTCAACGCCAACCGCTGGGTGCGCGTCGACCAATTGGTCGCGGCGACCTGGCCGGAACTGGACGCTCCGTCGTCTGCGGTCGCCAACCTCAAGACCTATGTGTGGCAGCTGCGTAAGGCACTGCCCGAGGCGGTCGACGGCTCGCGGATCGACAGCCGGCCCGGCGCGTACCGGCTCCGGGTGGACGCGGGGGAGCTGGACGTCGACCGGGCCGAGGGATTGGCCACCGATGCCCGGCTCGCGCTGACCGACGGCCTCCCGGACAAGGCGGCCGAGCTGTTCGCCGAGGCACTCGACCTGTGGCGCGGCGAGCCGTGCGACGGTGTGCGGCTCGAGGTGTCGGCCGGCCTGCTCTCCTGGCTCGCCGAGCTGCGCCGGGAGCTGCAGGAGGGTCTGGCGGAGACCTACCTGCGGCTAGGCCGGACCCGCGAGGCGATCGCGTTGCTGCGCGCGTTGACCGACGAGGACCCGTTCCGCGAGGGCTCGTGGGCCCGGTGGATGCTCGCGCTCAGTGCCGCCGGCCGGCACGGCGCCGCGCTGGCCGTCTATGACCGGGTCCGCACGATCCTGGTCGACGAGTTGGGCGCCGAGCCGGGCGGGGAGCTGCGCGACGCGCTGGCCGTCGTGCATCGTTGCCAGCGTGCGCGCCGGCCGAGCAACCGCAGGGACCTCGTCCGGGACGTGCCCGACTTCACCGGCCGCGAGGCGGAGGTCGCGCGCCTCTGTGCGCTTGCTTCCGCCGGCGGTGTTCCGGTGGGCGTCGTCGACGGCATGCCGGGCGTCGGCAAGACCGCGCTGGCCGTGCACGTGGCACACCGGCTCGCACCGTCCTTTCCGGACGCGCAACTTCAGGTGGAGCTGGGCGAGACGGAGCCGGCCGAGGTTCTGGGAAGGCTGCTGCGTGCCGTCGGCGTAGCGGATCTTCCTCCGGAGGTGTCCGATCGGGCGGCGCTCTGGCGGGCCGAGCTGGCCCACCGCCACGTGCTGGTTCTGCTCGACGACGCGCGGAGCACCGAGCAGGTGCTGCCGCTGTTGCCCGGCAGCCCGGGCAGCCTGGTGCTGGTGACCACCCGGACGAGGACGCTGCGCCTCCCCGGAGCCAGCGCCGTCACCCTGGAGCCACTGCCGGTGGCGCCGGCGGCGGAGTTGTTCCGGGCGGTCGCGGCGGACGAGCGGGCGACGGGCGAAGCGGTCGCCGAGATCGCCCGACTGTGTGACGGTCTGCCGGCCGCGTTGCGGGCGGCGGCGGACATCCTGGCCCGGCGTCCGGTGTGGACGGTCCGGCAGTTGGCCAACCGGTTGGCGGGTCTCGGTGCGGCGGGGTTGCCGCCGGTGGCGGAGTTGATCGCGTCTGCTGTTCGGCCGTTGCCGGAGCAGGTGCGTCGGGTGCTTGTCACGCTGGCCGCTCTGCCCGGGGATGGTGAGGTGGCCGCGGTCGCGGCGGCGGCCGGGTGTGGTCCGGCGCAGGCGCGGGCGGCGTTGGAGGAACTGCTGGATCGGCATCTGGTGGTGCAGCCGGGGAGTGGGCGTTATCGGCTCCACTCGCTGGTCCGTCACACGGTGCTGGCCGATCGGGTGGCCCGCTCGGCCTCCTGACGGCCGGCCTGGATCCACCGATGGTGTTGCTTGCGTGGCGCGCCGCATTCCTGTCCTGAAGGCTCCCTTCAGGGCTCCACCTGACCAGGACCAGAGGTGGATCCAGGCCGCGAGTCGGAATCGTGCACGAGCTGTGCGGGAATGTTCATGTAGGGAACGGCAGAGTGAAGGTCTCGGCACCCGCCGCTACACCTGCCGGTGCGGCGGGTGCCGAGTCCCATGGAAGCATCGACAGCATGGTCGAGGTCCGAGACGCGACGCGGGCCGACGCCCACGCCATCGCCACCGTGCTGGTGGCGTCCTGGCGCGCCGCCTACCGCGGTCTGCTCCCGGACGACGTTCTGGCCGGCCTGTCCATCCGAGACCGGGAACAGTTCTGGTCGGACGTCATCACCGCCCGCCCGCCGCACACCCGCGCGGTCGTCGCGACGATGGCCGATGCCGTCGTCGGCTTCGCGGCGACCGGTCCGCCCCTCGTTCCCGCCGACCGCGCCGACCCCACTCTCGGCGACCTCTACGCGCTCTACCTCGCCCCCGACGTCTGGCGCCGCGGCATCGGCACCCAGCTCCACGCCGCCGCCCTCGACCGGCTCCGATCCTGCGGCTTCACCCACGCCGGCTTGTGGGTGCTCGACACCAACGAACGCGCCCTGCGCTTCTACCTTCGCCAGGGCTGGGCCGATACCGGACGTTCCCAGCTCGACCGAGGGCCCGGCGGCATCGAACTCCACGAACGACGACTCCACCGCGATCTGAGCGACTGATCAGGAGAGCAGTCGCACGAGCCGGGCGCGGGTCTGCTTCCACAGGTGGTCCATCGCCCGCCCGCTGCCGCCATTGCTGATTCGCAGGAGCGCGAGCCCACGGACGGTCGCGAGGGCGAAGATCAGGTCGTCGGCGAACCCCGGCCGCCTGGCGACCTCGCCGAGCGCCAGTTCGGCTTCCTTCGCGATGGTCCGTGCCACGTCACGCTCGAGGCGGTGCAGGTACTCGCGCAGCTCCGGGTCGGTCCGGGACGCGACCCAGAGTTCGAGCGTCGCGTTGAACACGACGCCCTGGCATTCCTCCCACAGCGCGTCGAGCGCTTCCTCGAGGGAGACCGGACCCTGGGTGAACCGGGCGTGCACGGCGGCGGCCCGTTGCTCGGCAAGGTGTGCGACCGCGGCGCTGACGAGTTCGGCACGGGTGCGGAAGTAAAGAGTTTGCGCCCCGCGCGAGACCTTGGCGAGGGCGGCGATCCGGCCGGTGGTCGTGTTGGCATACCCGTGGGTGACCAGGCATTGGACGGTCGCTTCCAGCAGCGCCGCGCGCGTTTCGGCGCGGCGTTGGGCCTGGGTGCGGTGCTGTTGCCGGCTCGAGTCATTTATCTGCCGATGTGCACTTAACTGCATATGTGCATGTTACTTTGCCAAGTATGGAGGAGACCCTGCGGACTCGGCTCGTCCGTACGCTGTGCGCTCTCGCTCTCGCCGCCGGGACCACCGTCTCCGTCGGCGAGGCGGTGGCCGACCCGGCGCAGCGCCTCGAGACCTTCGAGTTGCCGAGTCCACTGGTCGACACGTCGACGCCGGGAGCCTTGCTCCCCGGCGGGCGCACGGTTCCCAAGATCAATGTGCTGCTTCCGGACGGCTACGACGCGAACCCGGACCGCGCCTATCCGGTGCTGTGGCTGCTTCACGGCGCGAACGGTGGCGCCGACACCTGGGTTTCGGGCATCAAGGAGCTCGCGGCCGGCCTGCCCGCCGTCATCGTGATGCCCGATGGCGGCACGTTCGGCATGTACACGGACTGGTGGCAGGCGAATCCCTCCTGGGCGACCTACCACCTGCGACTGCTCAAGGACACGATCGAGAGCCGCTACCGGATCCGGCCGGAGCGCCAGTGGCATGCGATCGGCGGAATCTCCATGGGAGGCCAGGGTGCGCTGCGCTACGCGGCGCTGCTGCCGGGCTATTTCGGCTCGGTCGTGGGGTTCTCGGCCGCGTTCCCGAACATGCAAGCCCCTGAGGTGCAGTTCGGGCTGTCGGTCCTGGGGCTGATCAACGGCGCCGGCTACCACCAGATCTTCGGGTCGCCCGCCGGCGCCTACGCGGCCGGCAACAATCCCACGGCACTCGCCGCGAACTACGCGCACACGCGGATGTACCTCACGTCGGGCAACGGCATCAACTGCCCCCAGGACCCGGTCCTGCCCAGCTTCCCCGGCGACGTCGTGATCGAAGCTCTCATCAACATCCAGCAGGGCTTCTTCGCGCACACCGCTGGCGCCGCGGGTGCGGACGTGACCGCCACGACGACCTGTGGGGTGCACACCTTCGGCGTGTGGGACCGCGCGTTCGCCTCGGCACGGACGTGGGGCTTCTTCGAGCCGGTAGCGGAACACCCGCGGAACTGGGAATACCGGACGGTCGCCACGGAGGGCGAGATGTGGGCGCTGGACTACGAGTTCGCGGCGCCGCCGTCGACCGTCGTGACGTTCACCCGGTCCGGCGACACGTTGAGCGCCACCGGAAGCGGTCAGGTCCAGCTCAGCGGCCCAGGGAACTGTCAACTGACCGCGACGCTGCCTTTCGCGCAGCCCCTGCCCGCTGACTGTCCCTGACCGTTTGCCGGTAGGTGAGCACGACCATGCCGTTGCCGTGGGTCTCCACCCCCGCGAGGGTGAGCGAGGTCTTGGCGCGCTCGTGGAAAAGAAGGTCACTCGGCAGCGCCTTGCCGGAGAACACCGGGTGCAGCCAGATCCGCAGCTCGTCGAGCAGGCCGTTGTCCAGCAGCAGGCGGGTCACCGCGCCGAAGCCGTACTGCAGGACCGTGCCGTCCTGGTCCCGCAGCGCACGCAGGTCGGCGACCGCGTCCCGCGCGCCGATGACCGTGGTGTTCTCCCAGGCCGGATCGGTGAGCGTGGTGGAGACCACGTACTTCCTGATGCTGTTCATCCGGTCGGCGAAGTCGTTCGTGCCGGCCTGCTCGCCCCACGCCGACGCGAAACCGTCGTAGGTTTTCCGGCCCATCACCAGAGCGTCGGCGGTGAACAGCTGACCGGTGGCGGTACGGCGCGCGTCGTCGCTGAAGTACTCGAAATGCCAGTCCGGCAGGTTCTGGATGTCGCCGTCGATGGTCATGTTGGTGGCGTTGACGATCTTTCCCACGGAATTCCTTTAGTTCAGTTGGCGATTTCGAACGCGAGAAGGGACATTGCTGCTTTCACTTCGGCGCCCGCGAGGTCGACCAGCGCGCTCAACCGCTCGAAGAAGAGGCCGACGGAATCGATCGTGTGCTTGACGAAGTCGACGTAGTCCATGACGAGCCCGACCAGTTCGTCGATCAGCTCGATCCAGGTCAGCGGGTTCGCCGTAACCTCCTTGACCGCGTTGGAGATTCGCTTCACCACCGCCTTGAACCGCAAGCCGTAGAAGTCGAGCAGCCAGAGCGCGTTGTTGACCAACTCCTCATAGCTGGCCGCGAAGAACTCGAACCCCTCGGCGAAGACCGCCGCCACGTCGCGGAAGGCCACCAGTCCGAAGAGGACCTTGCCGCGAAACGACTTCTCGAACTCCGCCGAGGCGCCGATCTCGTCACCCCCGCGCCAGTGACCCACCAGCGCGTTGAGCCCGCCGTCGAGGTTGTTGTAGACCTCGTTGATGCCGTACTCGACCTCGTGCCACGCCTGGCCGAGCCGGCGGAGCGCGCCCCAGTCGCCCAGGACGACCGGCAGCCACTCGGCGATGATGTCGTAGCCGGTGAACTCCTTGACCACCTCGGCCACCGGACCCAGGTAGTCCTGGATGCGCTCCTCGACCTCGGCCGTCAGGTGCGGGTCCTCCGGCGACCCCAGGTCGGGGACGGCGACGTCACCGAAACCCGCCGGGGTTCCGCCTCCGTGCTCGACCCCCGCGCCGCCACCCTGGCCCATGCCGGTGGACTCCAGGTGCTGCCGCGCGGTTTCCTCCGCCGTGTCGTAGTTGATCGCCACTTTGGTCAGGCCTTCGGCGTGCCAGCCGACACAGCCGGCGCACCCGCGGAAAGCCGTGTCGTAGGTCGAGGCGCAGTACTCGGCGAGCCACTTCGCCGGTTCCAACACGCCGGAGAGACGGTCGAAGTTGCCGCAATGAATCCGGTTGTACTCGGCGAGGGTGTAGAAGCCACTGAGCTGGATCTCTTCGAGCTGTCGGGCGTAGCCGTGCAGGTAGGCGGTGTCGACCTCGTAACCGTTCACGCCGACCCGTCCATGCGCCGCCGGGCCTCGGTGATCCGGTGCGCCAGGAACTCGCGCACCACCATCGCGTCGCGGTCGGACGCCCGCCCGGACAGCAGGTCGCCCCAGGTCAGCTCGCCGCGCTCGAGCCGGCCGACGACCGCGTCGTGCGCCGCGTCACCGGAAGGTGCGGCGGGTGCGCTGGCTCTCGGATCCGCCATCCAGCTGCCGACCATGTCGTTGTCCTCGCCGTACGGGTTGTCCGCCGGCGTGGGCTCCGCTTCCTCCGGTGGGACGTGGAGCCGGCTCGCCAGCTCCCGTGTCCGCGCCCTGTGTTCTGTGACCAGCCGGTCCACATCCGCGCGGAACTCACCGAGTTCCGCGCGGACGTGATCCAGCTGTGGGTGTGCGACGTGCATCGCTGTGAAATCCCCTCCATGAGTCGCCTCGACCGCCCTCCCGGGGCCGATGCGCCCGCACGGTAACGACGAAACCTGCCAAAGCTCTGCCACGCGTTCTGTCGCAACTGTCTCTGGCCGGCAGGCGGGCGACAGACGGACGACAGCCCCTACCTCCCCGGGCCCGAGCGGCCCAGCGACAATGCACCGAAGGCGTCGTTGGGTGCGCTCAACGCACCGAAAGCGTCGTTCGGTGTACGTCGGAAGGTCACCCACGAGTAGTCGGGGCGCCCTCGCTACGGCTCGAGTACCGGCTGGTCCACGGCCCACAGCCAGGACCCGTCCGACTGGCGACGGGCGATCTCGACGGTCATCTCACCGGTGGTCAGCGTGGATGCCGTGAGTGCCAGGTCGCCGCTCACCAGCGCTGGGTGCTGCCTGCCCGGCGAGAGCACCGGCGCGGCCGCGACGAACTGTTCGTAGACCTTGCGGATCTCCGCGTGTCCGGTCGCGAGGTTGCCCGGCGGGAACGCCAGCACGGCGTCCGGCTCGTACAACGCCACCAACCCGTCGACGTCGCCCGCGTTGGCGCGCTCGATGAAGTACCTGCCCAGGTCGTTCGGCTCAGTGGCCACAATCTTGCTTGTCATGCCGATGAGCCTCCCAACGAACCACGACATCCTGTGTCATGTATTCCGGTAAAGTTTTCGTATGCGCGCAGACCGGTTGGTATCGCTGGTGCTGCTGCTGCGCCAGCACGGTCGGCTGTCCGCGGCCGCGCTCGCCCGCGAGCTGGAGGTGTCCACCCGCACCGTGCTGCGCGACATCGAGGCGCTGTCGGCCGCAGGCGTCCCGGTCTACGCCGAACGCGGCCGGCACGGCGGGTTCGCGTTGCTGCCCGGCTTCCAGACCGAGCTCACCGGACTGAACCACGACGAGGCACTTGCCCTGCTGGTCGCCGGATCGAGGCGCGGCGGGCAGGCGTTCGGCCTCGGCTCGGCGCTCACTTCGGCCATGCGCAAGGTGGTCGACGCGCTCCCCGAAAGCTATCGGGCCACCGCGGCCGGCGCGGCCCAACGACTGCTCATCGACCCGGAGACCGACCTCCTCTCGCGCCGGCTGGTCGCCGAGGAGGCGCCCGACACCGTGGTGACCGAGGTCCGGCGCGCGGTGTTCGCCGGACACAAGCTGCGCATCCACTACGCGGCCGCGAACCAGACGCCGAAATGGCGCACGGTGGACCCGATCGGTCTGGTCACCGTGCGCGACCACGTCTACCTGCTGGCCACGAGATCCGGCGCGGACCGCACCTACCGGCTGTCCCGGATCCTGGCGGCCGAGGAACTCGCCGAACCCGCACAGCGACCGGAGCGGGTCGACCTGGACCAGGCCTGGCAGGAACGCAGCACGCGGTTTCGGACCGGCGGCGACCAGGTCACCGTGCGCGTACGGCTGAACCCGGCGCGGCGCGAGGACCTGGTGGGCACCGCGTTGGCCGTCCTCGCCGAGGAAACCGACGCGGACGGCTGGCTGCGGCTGGAGGTGACCTTCCAGGATTCGAGACACGCCGAATGGGCGCTGTGGCAACTGGCCACGAACGCGGAAGCCCTGGCCCCGCAATGGTTGCGCACCGCCCTGCACAACCGCGCGGCCGCGATCGCCACCCGCTACGGAGCGTCCTCCTGAGGCGTTCTCGGCGCCTACCCACTACCGCACGATCGGGCGCGCGGATGGGCAGTCATCGCGTCCGCTCGGTCAGATCGGCGGGCCCGTGTATCAGGATTGGCTGCGTCGCGCCGATAGTTGGACGGGCGAAAAATTCGTGCCTCGTTCATTTCTCACGACAGTGGTCAGGAGCCGAAATGGCCTGCGATTGGTCGTTGTGCACCGTTTCCGAGCCGAGTCCCCGAGTTGTCTGTGACAGTTCACCGGTACACAGCTTCCATCTGGCGTGCTATCCGCAGGCTGTGTCGGCCGCACTGATGGCTCCCTTGTGTCGGTGTGCCATCCTCACCTGCTCGGGGCACATCGAGGGGACCAGCGGATTTCTCTTCGGTAGCACCAACAACGACGCGCCGGCCGAGTTGACCTTCGGGACCACGATCGCCGACCTCCGTGCCCCGCAGGCCGTGCCGGCGCCCACCGGCGAGCAGTACGACGATGCCGATGCCTACCCCGACCAGTCCGGCGAAGGCGAGCAGGCGCAACCGGCCGAACCGGTACCGGACTGCGCTGTCTGCCTGACTCCCGTGCTGGCCACGGAGGAGCACCGCTACTGCACGGGATGCACCCCGCGGAAGTACGTCCACGAGGACCCGGCATGCCTGGGCAACGAGAATTGTTATGCATGCCGCACCGCTCTGGTGTCGCCGACCGCATCGGCCGCGGCGACCCCCGTGGCCTGGAAGACCGACGTGACGAGCACACTCTGGGACCTCAAGCGCGCGGTCCCCCAGGGTGTGAACGCCACCATGTGCTACGCGGCGGCCACCGCGACCGCGATCCGCTGCGTGGACACCGGATCGGCCATCACCGTTGCCGACTGCATGCACCTGTACGCCATCTCCGGAGGTACCGAGGACGACTGGGCGGACGGTTATAAGCGCAGCTTCGATGAAGCGGAGGCCGCGCTGAAGGCCGGGGGCAACGCCAGCCCCACAGTGACCCAGGTGCACCAGAAGATGGAGTCCGATCCGCGGTGGACCACCGATCTGGAGAGCGCCGACTGTTGGGGATCCCCGGTATTCCCCAGCGGAACAAACGTCGAGGGTCCCTATTCGTTGGAGCTGGACCACATCATTGGCTATGTGCAGACGGCGAAACTGATCCTGGCTGGAAGCTTCAACCACTGGAACGTGATCTGGGGTTGCAAGGTTCGGGACCGAGACGACAAGGCCTATCTGAAAATCTACGACCCGATGGGCGACGGGCGCACCGACGAGAGCTACCTCTGGGACGATGACGAATTCGATCAGTACCTCGTCGTCGGGTGAAATTCCCGCACGGGACACTGTCAGTAATCGAGCGGCGCGCCGCTGAGCCAAGTGGGTGGCCGGTTTGAGCAGTCGGGTGAACTACCTATGTTCACGGACCGATCTGTTTGACAGTCCGGACTTCCAGGCGAGACGGTAATAGCCATTCTTGGGAGCGCTCCCAATTCAGTTGAGGGTACATCTCGTGATCGGCTTCCGCCGAAAGGAGAGTCCTCGTGACCATCAGCTCAAAGGTCCGTTCGACGGTCGTCGTGCTGGCGACGGCGGCGATCGGGTTCGCTGGAGCGGTGACGACAGTAGCGAGCACAGCCGTCGCCAGCCCCGTTGCCGCCGCTGACGAGGACGACGGCGCCGGCTGCCCCGTACCCCAACCACCGCCGGCGACTCCCAACTCCAGACTTCCCGATCCCTTCACGAAGCTGGACGGCACGCGCATCACCGCCAAGTCCGACTGGCGATGCCGGCGGGCCGAGATCAAGGAGCTGGCGGAAAGGTCGGTCTACGGCCAGAAACCCGCAAAGCCGGCGAGTGTCACGGGCACGGTCTCCAGCACCCGCATCACGGTGAACGTGACCGACCAGGGCAGGAGCTCCAGCTTCTCGGCGAGTGTCCAGCTCCCGAGTGGCTCCGGACCTTTCCCGGCGGTGGTCGTCTACGGCGGATTCGGCGCGGACACGGGCACCATCACGGGTTCTGGCGCCGCCATCATCAACTACGACCCGTTCGCCGTCGGGCGTGAGGGCACGCCACGGAACAACAAGCAGGGCGCGTTCTACAGCGTCTACGGCTCGTCGAGCAGCACGGGACTCCTGCTCGCCTGGGCCTGGGGCGTGAGCCGAATCATCGACGTCATCGAGCAGTCGGGCGGCAGCGTTCTCCGAGCGAATGCGACGGGTGTCACCGGATGCTCGCGGTACGGAAAGGGCGCCTTCGTCGCCGGTGCGTTCGATCAGCGCATCGCGTTGACCATGCCGATCGAGTCGGGTAGCGGCGGGGCGCCCATCTTCCGCGGGATTCCCGGCGAAAGCGGTTCCCAGCCGTTGAGCAGTGCCTATTCGGAGCAACCGTGGCTGGGCGACGCGTTCGGCTCCTTCACGGGCAACCCGGCCACGCTGCCGGTGGACACGCACGAAGTGGTGGCCATGATCGCGCCGCGCGGACTGTTCGTCATGGAGAATCCCCACATCAACTGGTTGGCCGCCAGGTCAGGCAGCGTGGCGGCCCTGGGCGGCGCGGAGGTCTACAAAGCACTCGGCGCGGGAGCCAACATCACCTACTGGTCCGACATCCAGAACGGCAGCCATTGCGCCGCCCGGCCGGAATGGCGGACCCCGCTGCAGCAGAACATCCAGAAGTTCCTGCTGGGGACGGGTAATGCGCCCGGTGTGATCAGAATGGCGAGCAACAAGGCCGGCAACCTGTCCGAGTGGCGGACCTGGCAGACACCGAACCTCACGCTAGCCCCATCCACTAATTATTTCTTCTATTTTTAACCCTTCGATGTCCCACCGCTCGTGATACACGATAGCCAGGTCCTTCGCCGGTGCTTGCGCGGGATCCAGGATGGTGGTCACCAGTCGATACAGTTCGTCTTTGCCGTCCGTGACGGCGGGCAGCTTGTATTCGATGACGCGAACTCGAAACGGCGCCACTCCGGATTTCCTGGGCGGTGTGATCTCGGCGATGTAGGAGCCGTCGGCCAGGATCTCCACCGGGTGCAGGACGAGGTTCGATGGCACCCGCCACAGCAGGTCAGCGCCCGTCGCTGCCGCACGCACCCAGCGCTCGGCCGAGTAGATACCGCGATCGGCGAGCGCCAGCATCCCCGGGCGCAGCGCGGTGAACATCTCCTCGATCAACTTGTTTTCCGAGACCCGGTACGGCTCGAGACGAGCGTCGAACACCGCATGCGTGCCCAGTTCGACCATACACGCGGCCTGCGTTTGCGGATACGCGCCTTTCCCATCGCCACGACCGGTACCCGGCCGACCGAACTGGGCATCGTTCTCCGTGGTGTCCGGCACCGTGAACGTAGTGCCGTCAAACGCGACCAACCGCCACTCCCGATACCAGGCACCCTGTGTATCCGGACTCGCGACAGGCTGTATCACCTGACGGACGATCGTCTCCACAGCATCGGCACCCAACCGACGACGAGCGTTCCCGATCGCTTCAGCCGTCGGCACCGAAGAAGCATCCGCACCTCGACCAAAAGCCTTCATCAGAATCTTCATCGCCGACCGGTACGACTCTTGCGGAAACAGGCACAGAACCAAAACGAAATAGAACACCAACCGAGCCGGCAACTTCCGGACACGCTGTTCCCGCACCCAGAACTGATCGATCACACGATCCACCAACTCGACCGGAAACGTCCGAGCCAGCACACCCACCGCCGCCTGGTCGGCCAAGCTTCGGCCAGTCCCACCATCCACCTCAAGATCCACAAGAGGGCAGGCTACAGGCCCTGCTACCGCCTAAATCAGCGGCATTGCGGCTAGCCCTACCGGCTCAGGCGCGGCGTGGCATGCCTGGAACGACGCCTTACTGACGTTGAGCGTCAGGAACGACGCCTTCCAGGCATTCGACGGGCCGAACTGGGGGAGCGCGCTACCTGGTCCACCGTTGAGCCGGTGGGGGTTCCAGGGCGGCCAGGAGGTGTTCGTCGAACGCCTCGGCGATGTCCTGAACATCCCAGCCTTCGTTGCGCAGGACGGGTTCCTTGGCCGACGTCTGGCGCACGATGTGAATCTTTTTGGCGGTGAAGCGGATCAACTGGCCGGTCACGTCCGTGGAGAGGTCGCTGAGTAGATACGTCACCATCGGCGCGATCCGCTCCGGTGTTTCCTCAGGGGGCGCGGGTGTTCTCGTGTCGGCCAGCGCCATTCGCGTATGGGCCAACGGGAAGAGCCCGTTCACCCGCACACCATACTCGGCCAGGTCCACCGCCCACGCCACGGTCATCGAGGACACCGCGCCCTTGGACGAGGAGTAGGTGGCCGCTGTGGACTGTCCGATCATCGCCAGCGAGGCCATGTTGACGATCGACCCTGTGCCCTGCTCGCGCATCGCACGGGCCGCGGCCGACCCGAAGTACAGCGACCCCAGCACGTTGACCTCGATCAACTCGCGCATCCGTTCCGGGGTGTCCTCCCATACCGGAGCCTGGTAGCGCAGACCGGCGTTGTTGACCAGGCCATCGATCGTGCCGAACTTGGTCAGGCACCGCTGGACGGCCGCGTGCGCCTGGTCGGGATCGGCCACCGAACCGACGCTGGGCACGGCCCGTCCGCCGGAACCCTCGATCAGCGCGACGACCTCGGCGGCAGGCTGCTCGTCGATGTCGTTCACCACCACCGCGGCACCGCACGCGGCCGCGTGCAGCGCGGATGCCCTGCCCAGTCCCCGGCCCGCACCAGTGATGACCACGGCCTTGCCCTCGAGAATGCCCATAACCGCAGTTTGCAATCCCGGCGAACGACAGCCCTGGATAGTGCGGCAAAAGGTCATTAATCCGCGCCGAACGGAGCCGGCTCATCGGCCCCGCTCTACCGCCGCGCGTTCGGAAGTTCCTGTAGGTCGTCGCGGTCGATCTGGTCACGGAGGCGGAACTTCTGGATTTTTCCCGAGCCGGTGAGCGGCAGTTCGGTGGCCAGGAACCAGCGGGTGGGTGTTTTGTGGGGCGCCAGGTGCGCACGGCAGAAGTCGTGCAGTTCCGCGGCTCCCGGAATCTCCTCGGGCCGGTTGGGTACGAACACGGCGGCGACGATCTCGCCCCAGGCGGGATCGGGCAGGCCGAGCACGGTGACGTCGCGGATGCCGGGGTGGGTGAACAGGACCCGCTCGATCTCGGTCGCGTAGATGTTCTCGCCACCGCGGATGATCATGTCCTTGATCCGGCCGGTGACCTGGAGGTAGCCGCGGTTGTCGAGGATGCCCAGGTCGCCGGTGCGTAGCCAGCCGTCCGGGTCGATGGTTTCGGCGGTACGTTCGGGCATGTCGAAATAGCCGAGCATGGTCTGGTAACCCCGTACGCAGATCTCCCCGGGCTGACCGACTGGCACGGTGTCGCGGGTGACCGGGTCGCGGACGGTCACCTCCAACTGCGGCAAGGGGCGTCCGGCGGTGGCGGCCTTGTCCTCGGCCGAGTCGTCGGGGCTGGTTTGCGTCACCACGGGCGACAGTTCGGTTTGGCCGTACACCGAGGTGAACCGCACACCGAATCGGTGCTCGACGCGGTGCACGAGTTCGGGTGGGACGGGGCTGCCGCCGGACAGAACTCCCGACAGCCGCGACAGGTCGAACCGGGCGAACTCCGGGTGGCTCAGCATGGCGATGAGCATCGTGGGAACCCCGGTCACCAGATCCGCGCGGTGGTTCTGGACTGCCGTGAGCACGAGCTCGGGGTCGAACAGCTGACAGAGCACATAGGTGGCTCGCTGATGCGCCGCACCGAGCACACCCATGGCGCAACCGGCGGTGTGGAACAGCGGCATGGCCGAGACCATGGTGCCCCGGCGCGGCAACCGGGTCCGGTCGATCATGAACCTGGCGTTGGTCACCAGCCCCCGGTGGTGCAGCAACGCGCCCTTGGGGAATCCGGTGGTGCCGGAGGTGTACTGGATCTGGGCGGCGTCACCGGGCCGCACGGTCGGCAGCGAACACTCCGCCCGGTGGGTACCCACGGTGTCCGGCCAGTCCTCGAAACAGACCGTGTCACGTAGCTCGGGTAGTCCCGCAGCCGCTTCCCGCGCGATCGCGGTCATGTCACTGCCGCGGAACTCCGCCGTGTGGAACAACGCCGCCGAGCGGGACTGTTCGAGCACATACCGCAGCTCTGCCGCGCGGAGCGCCGGGTTGGCGGTCACCACCACCAGCCCGGCCAGCGCCGCGCCGTACTGCAGGATGATCCATTCAGGAATGTTGGGCGCCCACACGGTGATCCGCTCGCCCGGCGCGAACCGGGTCAGCAACCAGTGCGCGCATTGCTCCGCCTCGGTCAACAGTTCTCCGTAGCTCCACCGGCGGTTCGTGTCCTGGGCACCGGAGAGCGGCGGCGTACCAGACGGTGCCACCTCGACGAGGGCGATATGGTCCCCGGCGTCGCCCGCGGTCGCCCGCAACAGGTCCCCTGTGGACAGTTCCAGGACGGGCCTGCTGGTGTCGGCGGGCCAGTGCGCCAGGTCCATGGTTCACTCCTCGTCGAGTTCGGCCGTGGTGGGGATCGGGCCGCCGCCGTCCGGGATCGGCCTGCCGGAGTCGCGCCACCGCACGGCCGCCGGAAACCCGTGCCGCGCGGCGAACTCCTGGAACCAGCGTCCTTCGGGGGAGTGCCGGGTGATCCCGTCGAACAGGGTGGCCAGGAGCTGGGTGCCGTGCAGGCCCATGTTGTCGTACGCCTGGTTGATCATCAGTTTCTGCATGACCAGTTGGTTGACCGGGACCCCGGCGATGCGGTCGGCGAGCGTCTCCACCGCGTCGTCCAACTCGCCCGCCGGGACCGCCTGCACCACCAAACCCCAAGCGGCGGCCGTGCTTCCGTCGATCGTGTCCCCGGTGAGGAGCATCCGCTTGGCCCGTTCGGCACCGAGCCGGTAGACCCACATGGCGGTCGTCGGACAACCCCAGACCCGGGCCGGCATGTATCCGATGCGGGCGTCCTCGGCCATCACCACCAGATCACAGGACAACGCGATGTCACTGCCACCGGCCACCGCGTATCCCTGCACCTTCGCGATGGTCGGCTTCAGCGAACGCCACAGGCTGAAGAAGTCGTCGGTGTTGCGCTTCATCAGCTGGAAATCCTTGATCGGATCCCACACCGGTGGCTGCATGAGATCGCCGTCCTCGGCGTACTGCTTGAGGTCGTAGCCCGCGCTGAACGCACGGCCGGCGCCCTGCAGCACGATGACGTGCACCTCGGGATCCTCGTTGGCCTGATCGACCAACTCCTTCAGCCGGCGGGCCACCTCGCCGGTGATCGCGTTCAGCCGGTCCGGCCGGTTCAATGTCAGGTACGCCTTGTGGTCCCGAACCTCATAGCCGACGACCTCGCCCTGTGTCATTGGTTCGCTCGCAAGCTCGCTCACGACGTCTCCTCGCAGGCTCGGATCCGCCGCTCGCGGTCGCCCTGTGTCATTGGTTCGCTCGCAAGCTCGCTCACGACGTCTCCTCGCAGGCTCGGATCCGCCGCTCGCGGTCGCCCTGTGTCATTGGTTCGCTCGCAAGCTCGCTCACGGGTTACTCCCCTCCAGAATGGCCCGGGCAACGGCGATCCAGTCGGCGATCAGCCGCTCGGTACCGCCCTCGCCGCGCAGCACATCCGAGATCGCCAGGCCACGCAGGAACTGCACGGTCAGCGACGCCACGAGGGGATAGCGCTCGGCGTGAACCAAGTCCGCACCGAACACCTCGTCGATCACCCGATAGAGATCCGTACGCGCCCGCTTCTCCTCACGCCGCAACACATCCCGCAACACCGGGTCCGTGCGCGCCGCCGCCCACAGTTCCAGTTCGGCGACGAACGCGGGACGGACCATCGACGCGCACAGCACGCGGATCGCCCGCTCCACGCGATCGAGGCCCGCGGCCACGGTGGCCTCGGCCTGCCGCACGGCCGCCTCGTTGTGCTCCATCAGCAATCGGATGGTGGCACCGAGCATCGCTTCGCGCGTCGGGAAGTGATGCAGCAACGCACCCCTGCTGAACCCGCCGACCCGTTGCACCTCAACGGTTGTGGTCGCCGCCAGCCCACGCTCGACCAGCAGGTCGACGGCGGTCCGCACGATCTGCTGCCGTGTCGCGTCCCGCTGCGCCGCCCGCACGCCCGATGACATGGCAGAACCGTTTCACAGTCACACCTGACTGTCAACGAATGATCGAAGCGAGGGTTGCGCGGTCGGATCTGTCGTGCTTACTGTACCAACAGCCACATGTAACGTTTCAATCTGACTGGTGCCCGCCGCTGATCACGCATGGGGGATGGTCGATGGCAGACCGACAAGGGCTCAACCGGCGCGGGTTCCTCGGGGGAGTGGCCGCCGTTACGTCGGCCACCTTGATGTCGCGGGTCCTCCAAGCGGAGGCTGCGGCCGGTCCGCCGGGCCGAATCGACCGCCGCGCCGTGGTGGCGCGCCACCGGGTCATCCGCCGCCGCAGCGATCTGGCGCTGCCGATCCAGGTCGGCAACGGCAGGTTCGCGTTCGGTGCCGATGTGACCGGGCTGCAGACCTTCGTGCCCTTCAACACCCTGTCCGACTGGGCCTGGCACGTCGACGCGTTGCCGCCCGGCAAGGAGATCGCCGACTTCCGCGGCACGATCTGGCCGACCTACGGGCGCGACGTCTACTACTGGACCGGCGACCCGGCCGAGCCCGAACTGCACCATTGGCTGCGGGAGAACCCGCACCGGGTGAACCTCGGCCGGCTCGGCCTGCGGCTGCTCAAGGAGGACGGCACCGAGGCCATCGAGGCCGACCTGACCGACACCGTCCAGGAACTCGACCCGTGGCGGGGTGTCCTGCGCAGCACCTTCCGGCTGGAGGGCCACCGGGTCACGGTCGAGACCGCCTGCCATCCCGGCCAGGACGTCGTGGCGGCGCGGATCACGTCCGACCTGGTCGGGCTGGGGCGGCTCACGGCGTTCCTCGACTTCCCGTACGCGACGCGCGCCGGCCTGGACAAGTTCGAGGCGCCGTACGTCGGCTTCTTCGACCGCCCGCACCTGCACACCACGAGCCTGCAGCGGAACGTCATCACGCACACCATGGACGACACCCGCTACCAGGTCGGCCTGAGCCTGTCGCCGGGCGCGCGCACGGAACGCCTGTCTCCCAACGAACATCGTTACCAGATCACCGGGCGTGGCAGCCGTCTCGACATCGCGGCGCACTTCGCGCCCGAGGTACGCGGCACCGTCCCGGACGCGGCGCGGGTCGTGCGCGAGAGTGAGACCTGGTGGCCGCGCTTCTGGCACACGGGCGGCGCGGTCGACCTGTCGCAGAGCTGCCGACCCCGGTGGCGTGAGCTCGAGCGCCGGATCGTGCTGAGCCAGTACCACCTCGCGGTGAACGACGCCGGCAACGACCCGGCCCAGGAGTCCGGCCTGGTGAACAACGGCTGGTACGGCAAGTTCCACATGGAGATGTACTGGTGGCACGCGTTCCAGTACGCCCTGTGGAACCGCTGGCCGCTGCTCGACCGGAGCACCGACGTGTACGAGCGGTTCCTCCCGAACGCCCGCCGGCTCGCCGAGTCCCAGGGCTTTCGGGGCGCCCGGTGGCCGAAGATGACCACGACGCACGGCGACGCGATCGGCCGCGAGTCCCCGGGAACACCGACCTGCCTGCTGATCTGGCAGCAGCCACACCCGATCTTCCTGGCCGAGCTCGACTACCGCGCACACCCGAATCGCCGCACCTTGTCGAAATGGCGCGAGGTCGTGCATGAGAGCGCCGAGTTCATGGCGTCGTTCGCCAACCGGGAACCGAGCGGTCGTTACGTGATCGGCCCGCCGATCATGTGCTGCAACGAACGCAATCCCTCGGCGACGACCATGAACCCGGCGTTCGAGCTGTCCTACTGGCGGTTCGGCCTGCGAGTCGCGCAGGAGTGGCGCGAGCGGCTCGGTGAGGCGCGGGACCCCTACTGGGACGAGGTGCTCGACGGACTGGCCGCGCTCCCCGTGGAGGACGGCGTCTACGTGCTCTACGAGGGTGTGGTGGACATGTGGACCAAGCACAACACCAACCATCCCGACCCGATCGCCCCGTTCGGCATGCTGCCCGGCGACGGGGTCGACGTGGCGACCATGCGTGCCACGACCGAGAAGGTGTACGAGACCTGGCCGGTCACCGACCTCTACAGCTGGGACTTCCCGCTGCTGGCCATGAACGCCGCCCGTCTCGGCGATCCGCACACGGCCGTGGACCACCTGCTGCACGAACGGTACGGGTTCACCGACACCGGCCTGCCGGCCAGCGGCAAGTCCGGGGTCCCGTCGCCGTACTTCCCGGCCGCCGGTGGCCTGCTCTACGCCGTGGCCATGATGTGCGCCGGCTGGGGCGACGGCGCGAACGGTCCGGCGCCAGGCTTCCCGGCCGATGGCTGGGTGGTCCGGTGGGAGGGACTCGCACCCGCACTCTGAGCGGAGCTTGCGGAGCGAGCATCGTTCTCTGAGCGGAGCTTGCGGAGCGAGCATCGTTCTCTGAGCGGAGCTTGCGGAGCGAGCATCGTTTCTGCACTTCCGCCGATCAAAGGAGATCCGCATGCCGAGTCGGAGAACTGTCCTGCGTGGCATTGGTGCGCTGGGCATCGGGGGTTATGCGTTGCGGCCCGGCTTCGCCCAGGCGGGTCCCGACCCCTGGGCGCGCGCGGCGTACATCAGCGCGAGGGTCCGCGGTCCTCGGTTCGCGCCCCGCTGGTTCGACATCACCCGCTTCGGCGCTGTCGGCGACGGCGTCACCGACTGCACGGCCGCCATCCGGCGGGCGATCGCGGCCTGCCACCGCGCGGGCGGTGGGCATGTGGTCGTCCCGGCCGGGCGGTTCCGCACCGGCGCCATCCATCTGCGCAGCAACGTGGACCTGCATGTCACCGGCGGTGCCCGGATCCTGTTCAGCCAGGACCCGGCCGACTACCTGCCGGTGGTGCTGACCAGGTTCGAGGGTGTCGAGCTGTACAACTACTCGCCGCTGATCTACGCCTTCGGGCAGCACAACATCGCGGTCACCGGCTCCGGCGTCCTCGACGGCCAGTCCGACCTGGAGCACTGGTGGCCCTGGTGCGGTGCGGCCAAGTTCGGTTGGGAGCCGGGCGAACCGCGGCAGACCGAGGCCCGGACGGCGTTGTTCGCCCAGGCCGAGCAGGGCGTCCCGGTCGAGGAACGGCAGTACGGCGACGGCGGCTATCTGCGGCCGTCGTTCATCGAGCCCTACCGCTGCCGCGACGTGCTCATCGAGGGCGTCACCGTTGTGGGGTCGCCGATGTGGGAGATCCACCCGGTGCTGTCGAAGAACGTTCTCGTGCGCGGCGTGACCGTCCAGACGCACGGGCCGAACAACGACGGCTGCAACCCGGAGTCCAGCAAGATGGTGGTGATCCGGGACTGCCTGTTCGACACCGGCGACGACTGCATCGCCATCAAGTCCGGCCGCAACGCCGACGGGCGTCGGGTGAACGTGCCGAGTGAGGACATTCTGGTCGAGGGCTGCACGATGCGCGCGGGCCACGGCGGGGTGACGGTCGGCAGCGAGATGTCCGGCGGGGTGCGCAACGTGTTCACCCGGGACTGCGAGATGTCCAGCCCGGACCTCGACATCGCGTTGCGGTTCAAGACGAACAGCGTCCGCGGTGGTTTCATCGAGGGCTTCCACGCCCGCGACCTGACCATCGGCGAGGTCGGCGGGTCGGTGATCGACATCAACTTCTTCTACGAGGAAGGCCCCGGGCACGGCTTCAACCCGGTGGTCGGCGACATCCACGTCCGGGACGTGTCGGTCCGGAACGCGACCAGGGCGTTGAACCTCCGGGGCTACGCCGACGACCACATCAGGGGGATGACCCTGACCAATGTGGACTTCGGCACGACCGCCCAGCGCAGCGTGGTCGAGTACGTGGACGACCTCGTCCTCGACAACGTGCTCGAGAACGGCGCGGACATGGAGATCTGAGCCAACTTCTACGAGGGCGCCGACAGCAACGCTCGGATCTGGCCGAGCCATTCGGTGCCCAGCCGGCGCCCGTTCGGGAGTTGGTCGTCCCGATCCCAGCGCCAGGCGGTGATCATCGCCAGCATGAGGATCCGGCAGGCGCGGAGCAACTCCTGATCGACACCCGGATAGTGCTCGCTGACTTCTTCGGGCGCGTGGGCGAGGTCGAATTCGACCGGTCCGCGGCAGCAGGTCTCGAGGTCCACGAACAGCAGCCCGTTCTTCGTGGTGAGCACGTTTCCCGGGTGCGGCTCGCCGTGCAGTATTTGCTCGGTGCGGCCGCGCTCGCTGACGAATCGTCGCCGATTTCGTAGCGTGTCGGCGAGGAGTTCCCGGTCGGCGTCGGTGAGCGCCGGAGTGTGGTCGCGGCTGGCCACCAGTTGTTGGGCGTGCTCGACCCGATCCGTGAAATGCGGTGTAGGGAGGTCGAGCTTGCGCATGCCGGCGTGCAGCCGTTCGAGCGCTTCGGCGTAGTCGGCCGGGGAGACCTCTTGACGTGACACGGGTTCGTAGTAGGTCCACAGTGTGACCTCGAAGTCATCACGCTCATAGACGCGTGGCCGCACACGAGGCTCGAGTGCGGCCACCGGGCTCTCGGATTCGGCCAGCTGTCGAGCAAGCTCGATCTCGAACTGTGCGACCTGATGCGTTACGGGCGCTACCCGGGCCAGGACGTCACAAGGCAGCAGACGCACGGTGAGCTTGTTGGAGTCGTGAAGGACGATCGTGTCATCGACCGTCAGGCCGAGTGCGGAGGCGGTCGACCTGGCCGCGGCCAGTGCACGCGGGAACTCCGACGCCTGCATGGGGCACCGTACCAAGTCCGGGGCCGGCGGCGCGGATGACGCCGCCGGCCCCGTCGATCACGCGCAGGTCGTGTCGCGCTCCGGCAGCTTCCCGGCCACCAGGAAGCTCGTGGTCGTGTTCAGCGCGCACGCGTTGTCGCCGGTGACGTAGACGCCGTGGCCGCTGCCGTCGACGCTCACCAGCCGCGACCGCTCGCCGAACTTCTCGTCGATCAGCTCCCCGCCCCGGAGCGGGGTCACCGGATCACGCTGGTTCTGCACCACCAGCACGTTCGCCGGCCCCTCGTCGACGACCGGCACGGGCGGTTCGGCCGGCTCGTGCGGCCAGAACGCGCACGGCAGGATGTTCGCGCTCGCCGCGCCGTACAGCGGGTATCGCTCGCGGTCCTCGGCGACCGCACGCTGGTAGGTCCGCACATCGGAGGGCCACTCCACGTCGTTGCACGTCACCGCTTGGAACACCGACCACATGTTGTCCAAAGGCGCGGCCGCCGCCAGTTGCTCCGCCGCGGCCGGATCGCCGTCCCGTACCGACTGCCAGATCTGCGCCGTCAGCCCGTACTTCGTCTTCCCGTACAGCCCCGCGAACGTGACCAGCCGGAACACGCGCCCGTCGATCTCGCCCGCCGGCTTCTGGTCGAGCCGCTCCGCGAGCGTGAAGTAGGTCTCGCGCACCTGTTCCGGCGTGCGACCCAGTCCGTAGGTCTCGTGCCGCGCCGCCGCCCACTCCGCGAAGTCCGGGAACGTCTCCTCGGCGCCCATGGCGTACCGCCGGATTCCGTCCTGGTCGAGGTGGGTGTCACCGATGTTGCTGTCGAGCACGATCCGGTCGGACCGCTCGGGGAACATCGACGCGTAGGCCGCGCCGAGCGCCGACCCGTAGGAGTACCCGAGGAAGCTCGTCTTCTCCTCACCGAGCGCGATCCGGATCCGGTCCAGGTCACGTGCCATGTTCGCGGTCGACAGGTGCCGCAGCCGCCCGTCCTTGTCGTTGGCCGCACACTGCTCGGCCACGGCCTTCGCGCTCTTCGCCTGCTCGGCGACCGCCGCTTCGTCGACCGCGTACGGCGGGATGTTGCCCAAGTAGCCCTGATCGGCGGTGAAGCCGCAGCTCACCGGTGCCGAATGCCCGATCCCTCGGGTGTCCATGCCGATCACGTCATAGCTGTCCAGCACACTCGCCGGGATCCCGAACCACGCCAGATCGTCCGCGAACGACAATCCGGAGCCACCCGGACCACCCGGGTTGAGCATCAGCACGCCCCGCCGCTTGTCCGGTTTCTTGCTGGTCAACCGGGACACCATGATCTCGATCCGCGCACCCTCCGGCTCGCGGTAATCCAACGGCACCGGCACCGTGGCGCACTGCAGGACAGCCACCTTGGTCACCACATCCGCCGGGCAAGCTCCCCACGTCAGCCCGGTCGCGGGCTCGTCGGCCACTGCCGGTGCCGCGACCACCGACCCCGCGAGGCCGAGCATCACCGCCAGAGCCACACCCCGGCCCACGTCACGCCTTCGCCTCATCTTTCCCCCGATCCATCCACTTTCACTGACAGGGCCATTCGAAACCGTGACCTTGGGGCAGGGTCAAGCGCTCTGAGGTAGCTCACAATGAAGACGAAACTGTTTCACGACAAGCATTGACGGTGCGTGCGGTGCATGCCTAACGTTGCTGGGCCGCCCACAGCTGGGGAGGACGCAATGATGCGTCGTTTTACTGTCGTCGCAACAGTTCTCGCTTGTCTCGCCGCCGGGGCGGCCGTCGCGGACGGGACGCCCGACCGGCATGGCGGGCTGCGGCTCGAGACGTTGTCCGGGCCCGCGCGGTACGTCAGCGGCGGCGCGGCCAGGGTGCGGGTGGTGGTGCCGGCGTCGACGCCCCTCGACGCCGCGAAGGTCAGTGTCAACGGGGTCGACGTCACCGATGACTTCGTGCCCGACGACCAGGCGCCGCACGCGCTCGAAGGGGTCGTGCGCGGGCTGCCGGTCGGGGCGAGCACGGTCTCCGCGTCGACCTCCCGGTGGGAGCGGGCCAGCTTGCGGCTCGTGAACCACCCGGTCACCGGGCCGATGTTCTCCGGGCCGCAGCAGCCGGACTTCTTCTGCTCCACCCCCGCGCACCTCGCCGGGTTCGACCTCGCCGGGCCGTTCCTCGACGACGACGACTGTTCTCTCGCCACCCGCGCCGGCCACTACTACCGCACCACGGCGAACACCTGGCAGCCCTACGACCCGGCCGCCCCCCGGCCCTCGGACATGAGCACCACACCGTCGGGTGTCGACTTCGTGATCCGCTGGGAACGGGGCACGATCAACCGGTTCGTCTACACGATCGCCGTGCTCGACCCCGGGGCGAGCGGGCCAGCGACGTTGCCGCACTGGAACCGCAAGCTGATCTACTACTTCGGCGGCGGTGTGGGGATCGGCCATTACCAGGGCTCGAACAACCAGGGCGAGTCTCGCTACGTGCACGGGCTCGGGCAGGGATACGCGGTCGCGTGGTCGACCGGGACCAAGGCCGGCACCCACTACAACCTGGTGCTGGGTGGCGAGACCGCCATGATGGTCAAGTCGCGGTTCGTCACCGAGTACGGCGACCCGGCGTACACGGTCGGGCTCGGCGGCTCGGGCGGCGGCATCCAGCAGTACGTCTACGGTCAGAACCACAAGGGCCTGCTCGACGGCGCGATCCCGCAGTACTCCTACCCGGACATGGTCACCCAGACCATCCACGTGGGCGACTGCGAGCTGCTCGAACGCTGGATGGACCAGAAGGTGCTCGCCGACCCGGGCTCGAAGTGGCGGCAGTGGACCAACCGCACGCTGCTCGAGGGACTGTCCACATCGGACACCGTGGCGAACCCGTACGCGCAGCTCACTCCCTGGCTCGCGACGCCGGGGTCGAGCGAGTGCGTCAACGGTTGGCGTGGGCTGTCGCCGCTCACCATGAACCCGAAGTTCGGCACGGCGCCGGGGATCACGCCCGAGCAGCAGGCGGCCGTGGAGTGGACGCACTGGAACGACGTGGTGAACGTGTACGGCCGTGACCCGGACACCGGCTTCGCCCGGTCCACCTGGGACAACATCGGCGTCCAGTACGGGCTGAAAGCGCTGGTGGACGGCGAGATCGCGCCCGCCGAGTTCCTCGACCTGAACGCGGACGTCGGCGGGTGGGTGGAGCCGCAGGACGCCGTCCAGGAAGGCTGTCCGTTCGTCGTGCAGGCCTGTCCGTCCGATGTGGACGTCTGGAGTCTGCGGAACGTCAACCCGCCCGGCCCGGACGGCGTGCGGCCGCGCACCGAGGGCAGTGTCGACGCCATGCGAGCCGCCTACCGGTCCGGCCTCGTGTTCGACGGGAAGATCGACATCCCGGTCATCGACTGGCGGCACTACCTGGAAGCCGAGCTCGACATGCACAACGCGCGGCAGTCGTTCGCGTCCCGGCAGCGCATGCTCGACGCGAAGGGGAACGCGGCGAACCAGGTCGTGTGGTTCACCGACGCCCGCCCTGCCCGGGCCTTCGACCAGACCCCGCTGGCGCTGGCCGTCATGGACGAGTGGCTGACGAACCTGCGCGTGCACCCGTCGCGCGGCGTGGCCGGGAACAAGCCGGCCGCCGCCGTGGACAGCTGCTTCGCGACCGACGGAACGCTGCTGTACAGCGGAACGGACGCGTGGCACGGCATCATCGACCGCGCACCCGCCGGCCCGTGCACGCTGCGGTTCCCGATCAACGGCACGTCCCGCACGGTCGCGGGCGGCCCGTTCGACGAACAGCACTACAAGTGCGCGCTGCAGCCGGTGTCGACGGCGATCGACCGCGGCGTGTACGGGACGTGGCGCCCGAGTCAGGCCGAGAAGGCCGTGCTGAAGCAGATCTTCCCGACCGGCGTGTGCGACTACCGCAGGCCGGACGCGGGCCGGCCACGTTAGCCGAATCCCACTCTGCCGTTAGGGCCCAGCTCGATCAGCCGAGCTGCGGTGTCCACTTCGGACAAACCGCGGTCGGCATCGGTGTCGAACAGCGGCACGGCGACACGACGGCCGGTGTGGCCATCGCGTGCGGCGCCGACCTGTCCGGTGGGGCGGCGGTGAGCACCGCCCACGCTGGTCATGTGCTGTTCGGTCGGGCGATCATGACCGGGCAGGGGGAGTGGTGGATCAATGCCTGGCTGACCGAGCCGAGCGTCAACCCGGTGAAGCCACCGCGTCCCCGGCTGCCGACCACCAGCAATTGTGCGCCGCGAGCCGCGTCCAGCAGGGCGCTCGACGGCCGGTCGCGTTGGACGACTCGACGGACCGTGACTCCGGGGTGCTTCTCGTGCCAGCCGGTGAGCGACTCGGTGAGCAGGTTCTCGACCTGTTCGGTCATGGGCGTCCAGTCCAGTGGCTGCGCGTGGCCGCCACCAAAGCCGAACGGGACGGTCGAGTCAGTCCACGAGTGCACGGCCACCAGGTCGCAGCCGCGAGAGTCGGCCTGGTCGAAGGCGAGCGCGATGGCCAGCTCGCTGGTCGGAGAGCCGTCCACCCCGACCACCACCGGTGTCCCCGGGACCGGCTGTTCGCCGCGCACGACCACGACCGGGCACTGTCCGTGCACCACCAACTCGACCGCGACCGAGCCGACCAACAGGCCGGTGAAGCCGCCGAGGCCACGAGAGCCGAGGACCAACAGCTCGGCCCGCCGAGTCAAGCCGAGCAGCGTGGTCGCCGCGGACCCGGCGACGATCTCGGCCGAGATCGACAACATCGGCGTTGCCTCGGTGACGACCACGACCGCGGCGGGTGGCCTCGGCGGCCGCCCAGAGGGCCGCACGCAGCGCCGACTCCGACCCGTCGATGGCGACCAGGACCGGCATGACCTCGTCCGGACTGTTCATGGATGGCTCCTTGCGTGGTGGTGCGACCGTCGGACTCAGTCTCGCCGCCGGTCACGGCGCCCGACAGCGACGCAAGACCCCGACCCTCGGGACCTTCGGCCTCCCGCGCACGGGTTTTGTCGGCGGCGCCGGGAGCCACCCGACCGGCACAGGCACACGCCGATATCCGCCACCGTCTCGACGCACCCCAACTCCGCCGAACGCTCGCGGAGAAATATTCTGGACGTCGCTTGATGCTGATTTCTCCGTGTCGCGGATCCGTTCAGCGCGGGCGGTGGCGGCCGCCGCTGGGGCCTCGCGCCGTCCTGCTTTCTGATATCGATTCGCGATTCGCGTTCGGTGCGGCCGAGAACGGCCGCGCTCCCACGGGGATGCGGCCGTTCTCGTCGCCCCTGTCATCCGGGGCGCATCACTGGATCAGTTGGGCGTGGTCGGTAGGAGGCAGGCGTAGCTCAGGGGGAGCAGGCTCACGAACGTTCCGCCGGCTCCGGTGCAGATGTTGGTGGCCTCCGGGACGCGGCGGTTGGCCGGGTTGAGGGGGTTGAAGACACAGACGTATCCCACCGGGTTCACGGTGAGGGACAACACGCCGCCGGTGGTGTAGCACAGCGCGGTTGCGCTTTCCATACCCGAGCCCGGGCCGGTTACCGGCGGGGTGGCCGTGCCCTCGCAGCTGGCGTGGATGTCGGGGTCGGGCGCGGGTCCCTGGCAGGTGTCGATGCCGTCGCCGCCGTCGAGACTGTCCTGGCTGCCGTCGGTGGAAGCGCCGATGAGGGTGTCGTTGCCGGCGCTACCGGAGATCGTGTCGATGCCCAGGCCGCCGGAGAGGGTGTCGGCGCCGGTGCCGCCGGTGATGGTGTCGTTGCCGTCGCCGCCGTCGACCGTGTCGTCGAAGGCTGAACCGGTGATCGTGTCGTTTCCGCCGTTGCCGTAGATCGTCTTGGCGGGGTCGGTGCCGCCGCAGTCGATCGTGTCGTTGCCGGGGCTTCCGGTCACGACCGTATCGGTCTGGATCACGCCGGCGCTCACGACGCAGTTGACGGCGGCGTGGGCGGTCAGTGGGGCGACTGCCGACGAGACCGCGACCGCAAGGGCTCCGCCCAGTACGGCGACAATTGCCCGGCGGATCTGACTCTGTTGAATCCTCATATCGTCATTTCCTGGAACACAATGTGGTGATGACTCGCACGGCGCGGCGCGCCGGCGAGATCGAGTTCGCGCGGACCCTGGTCGCCGAACCGTCGGCGTACGGCTCGGTGACACAAAGAACCTCGGCCCGTGACATTTTCGCGATTAATCGCGAAAATGTCACGTCACCGAGGTCCGGGGTACAACATGCAACATTACTCCTGCGGCAGCAGAGATCGATACCCCGTACCCCGAATGGACGCACCGACGCGTAAGAACCGGCTGATACACCCATTTGGGGGGCTGGGGTATCGGTCGACTGGGTGCAGGGGTAGATTGATGTTGTTGCCCTAGACCTTGGTGCCGTGACCTATCCGCGATTCTCGCGGACGGAGATCACGAGTCAAGGTCTTTTTTGTGCGTGAAAATCGCTGGGCAATATTTCCCCGCTGGGCGCGCCGCGCCGAGGCGATATTCTAATCCTGTTCCAGGAAATGACGTAGTTATGCGACGTATCCGCACTGTTGTCGAGAGCTTGTTCGGGGTCAGTATCGTGGCCGGCGCCCTGGTGGCGCTCGCCCCGGCGGCGCAGGCCATCACCATTCCGGTGGCGTGTAGCGAGAACGCGTTGGTCGCGGCGGTGAACCTGGCCAACTCCACTCCCATCTCGGACACCCTGGTGCTGGCAGGGGGCTGCACCTACGGCATGACCACCGCCCACGGTGGTGCGGCGAACGCGCTGCCGGTGATCACCACCCCGATGGCGATGATCGGTCCCGCCACCGTCACCAACGCGTCGCTACCGGGCCTGGGACTGTTCCGGATCGCCGAGGTCAGCCCGACCGGCAACCTCACGCTCACCACCGGTGTCGTGTTCACCGGCGGCAACGTGGTCGGTCACGGAGGCGGCATCCTCAACCGCGGCGCCGTCACTCTCACCGGAAGCTCCCTGACCGGCAACACCGCCACGGGGAACGGCGGCGGTCTCGCCAACGTGGACACCCCGACCGGCACCGCGCCCGCCGCGACGTTCACCAACAGCCCGCTGTCCGACAACACCACGCTGCTCGGCGACGGCGGCGCCATCTACAACGGCCTGCGCGGCACGCTGACGGTCACCGGTGTCACCGGCAGTCCGCTGTTCATCACCGCCAACAGCGCGGGGCGTGGCGGTGGGATCTCCGCGGTCAACTCCACGGCGACGACTCTCACCCAGACCGCCGTGACCAACAACCACGCGTTGTTGGCCGTGGGTAACTCCGGTGGTGTCTACCGCCAGGGTGGCGTCATGACCACCAACAACACACCCATCACCGCCAACACCCCGAACAACTGCGTCGGCAGCGTGCCCGCGGTCCCCAACTGCACCGGCTGACCACCGCCAGGTGCCCGGCCCCATAAACCGTTTCATCCGATATCGAAGGAGCACTTCATTATGGGAATCGTCATCATCGGCGGTCTGATCGACTCTGTGGTCGGCATCGTCAACGGCGCCGTGGTCGCCATCACCAGCGCCACCAGCGCCGTCATCCTCCCCTTCCTGCCCATCTAGGCCAGACCGCCACAACCCTCGCCAGCCCTGACCGGCCGGTGAGGGTCGTGCAGTATTTTTTGGAAATGCGTCGAATTTAGTTTAGAATCGATAATCAGCGAATATCGGCGCAAGCGAGCGGTTCATCACAGCTGACTTGCTAATATGGTCGGGTGAGTGCATGGTCGGCGTTGAGAGTTGTTCTGGATTCGGTGTTTTCACAAATATGACATCGAGAACACTCGCGGGTACCTGGCTTCAGCCGGGGCTTACTCAATGCTGGAAAGTTGCTATGACATCAAGAACACGTAGATTCACCGCCGCTCGGGTTGGTCGCGGCCTGATCGGGCTGGGCACCGTCGCCGGATTCACCTTGATTCTCCCGGCCACGGCGTCCGCCGACCCGCTCGGCTGTACCCGGACCCCCAACGGCTCCGGTGACACCATCGTCTGCACGGCCGGTGTCCCCGGTGGCCAGATCCTCACCGGGACGGCCTTCAACGACACGATCACCATTACCGGTGCACCCGTTGACGGCACCATCAACGCCGTCGCCGGCAACGACACCATCAGGGTGACCGGCGCGTCGGGCAGCAACGGAGCCGCTGGTGGGGCCGGAGCCGTCGGTACGACAACCCATCCGGCCGGTTTCGCCGGCGGGGCCGGTTCGGCCGGTGGCGTCGGCGTCGGCGGCGTGGGCAGCGCGGGAACCGTCAACGCGGGTGACGGCACCGACAGCATCACCGTTCTCGGTGGTGACGGTGGGACCGGTGGCCACGGCGGCACCGGTGGCGCCGGAGTACTCGGCGGCGCGGGTGGCGCCGGTGGCGTCGGCGGTCCCGGCGGCGCGGGCAGCATCGGCAGCGTCGGAGCCCTCATCGGAGGTCTTGGCAACGACACGATCAACGTCACCGGCGGTGCCGGTGGCCTCAGCGGCCTCGGGCGCGCCGGCGGCGTGCGCGGGCGCCGGTGGCGTCGGCGGTGTCGGTGTCGGCAGCTCCGGAACGACCCACGGCGGCGACGGCCTGGACAACCTCACGATCCTCGGCGGCAAGGGCGGTCTCGGCAGTGCCGGCGGTGCCGGTGGCTGCGGCCATGGCGGCGGCGCGGGTGGCTTCGGCGGCGTCGGTGGCGCCGGCGGGCTAGGCAGCTCCGGTGACGTCAACGGCGATGCCGGCAACGACATCGTCAAGGTGACCGGTGGCCTCGGCGCTCCCGGCGGGGTCGCGGGTAAGGGCGGCAACGGCATCACCGGAGGTCAGATCGGTGGCGCGGGTGGCGGCGGCGGTGCCGGTGGTGCCGGCGGCGTCGGCAACAGCGCGACCGTGAGCGGCGGCCTCGGCGATGACAACATCACCGTGACCGGCGGCAACGGCGGCGCTGGTGGCGCTGGTGGCGCCGGGAGCTCCCAGGGTGCCGGCGGCGTCGGTAACTCCGGGACCGTGGTCGGCGGTGGCGGCACGGACACCATCGTCATCAACAACGGCCTCATCGGAGTGAACGGCCTCATCGGCGCGGGCGGCGGCGCGACAATCATCTGCAGCTGCTGATCTGATCAACGCGAAATTCGGCCCCGCGCGTGTTGCCGGTCGGCGGCACGTGCGGGCCTTCGTGCTGATATTTGATATCCATGCACGTTCGGGTGCCTTTTGCTATTTGTGGAATTATTAGTGCTTTACTTCATGGTAGATCCGGTTCGGTTTCCACCGGATTTCACCGTGATAGGAGTTCCATTATGAATATTCGCCGTCTCGCGGTCTCGTCTTTCGCCATCGGCGCTCTCGTGGCGCTGACGATGATCCCGGCCAGCGCCGCCACGTCAATCACAAGCCGAACGGCGGCGAACGCCCCTCCGGCACTCACGTGCTCCGAGGCCATCGCTGCCGCCGTCGACACGGCCAACTCGGCCACCGCCGCTACCGTCAACGTCGTCGACGCGGCTGCTGCCGCCGCCGCGGCCAAGGCATTCGCCGAGGGCGTCCTCACCGGGACACCCGCGGCCATCGGCTCCGCGGCCGCCAACCTGGCCGCGTTCAGCACCGCCGCGGCCACCGCGGCGGCGGCCAGCGCTGCCGCCCACTCCACGGCCGCCACCGCGACCATCGGTGTCATCGTCGCCTGCGCGCCCACGCCGTAATACCGGCGCCCGTTGACCTGGGGTATTCACCCGTGTCAACGGGCTAGAAGGTCAGGGGATGCGGGTCCGGCCGTGTGCGTCGTGCGGTAGGTCGGCGTAGTGCCATTGATGGTCGCGGGTGAGCTGGCACGCGGCGTCGAGGTCGCCCGACAGCAGGACGTTCAACAACTCCTCGTGCTCGGTGGCGACCTCGTCGAGGTCGGGTTCGACAGCCACGAGGGTGACGGCCGTGCGCGCCTCGATCTGAAGCGCCTCCCAGGCAAGCTTGAGAAGCTCGTTGTGCGCGGCGTCGATGACGTGGCGGTGGAACGACACGCTGGCCGCCCCGACCGCGTGCACGTCACCGCTACGGGCCGCGTCGTGTAGGGCGGCGACGTCGGCGCGCAGGGCGGCGAAGGGGAGGGTGCCGGCGGGCAGCGCCAACCGCGTCGCGGCTTCCTCGAGCGCGGCCCGCACGACGTAGCTCTCCCGCAGGGTCTGATGGATGAAGTGGCGCACGAACGTGCCGCGGCGCGGCCTGATCTCGACCATGCCGATCGTCTCGAGTTCGCGCAGGGCCTCGCGCACCGGCGCCTGGCTCGTGCCATAACTCTCGGCGATGCGCGTCTCGATGAGCCGTTCGTCCGGCTGGAGCTCGCCGGAGACGATGCGCCGGACGAGCGCGTCCCGGATCTGCCGGCTCAGCGTGAGCCGGGGCAGCGGCTGGGTCTCGGTCATGCGCTCCTTCAAGGGTCATCCAGGCCTTGACGGTGTCCCGCCGTGAACCGTACCGTCAGACCTACGTTATCAATTATCGATAATCGCGCAAAGCGACCTCGATGTGGAGGTTCCGTGCTGTCGAGTGTGCTCCTGCCGTCATCCGCGGTAGAGGCGGTGGACCTGCTCCAACAAGGCGGCTGGATCGTCAGCGGCGGCACTGTGGTGATGCCTCGGGTGAACACCGGCGCGGTCCCGGTCGATCGGCTGATCTCGCTGCGCCGGGCCGGCCTCGACGGGATCCACCTGGATGCCACAGCCGACGCGACCGTCTCGCTCGGCGCGGCCACCACCTTGTCGAGAGTAGGCGCGCACGACGGGTTGCGGTTCCTCCACCCGGTGATCCGGTCGATCGCCTCACCGCCGGTGCGCAACCTGGCCACGGTCGGCGGCAACCTCTTCGTGGCCCAACCCCACGGCGATCTCGCGGTGGCGCTGCTGGCCCTCGGCGCCCGAGTCGAGATCGTGGGGCCCGGCGGCGCGCGCGAGGTCCCGGTGGGCGAGCTGAGCACGCGCCCGGCGGAAGTCGTCTCCACCATCCGCTTCGATCGACCCCGAGCGGGGACCTGGTTCTACCGCAAAGCCATGCGACGCAAGCACAACTCCGCGTCGATCGTCACCGTGGCCGCGGTGGTCGCCGTCGAAGACGGCGTGGTCAGCCACGCCCGGATCGCGCTCGGCGGGGTCGCCCCACGTCCGATGCGAGCGCGTGGCGCCGAAGCCGCCTTGCTCGGGGCACCCCTCGACAAGTCCACAGTAGAGACTGCCGCCGAAGCGGCCAGGGAGGGCATCGAGCCCTTCGACGACGCCTACGCCTCGGCCTGGTACCGCACCCGTGTCCTTCCCGTCCACGTCCGCAGGGCCTTGCTCGGCGAGTAGCGAAAGGCACGCAGATGGCGTCCCGGATCGTGTCCCTGACCGTCAACGAACGACCGCAGGAGTTCATCGCCCGACCCGGCACCTCGCTGCTGACCGCGCTGCGGGATGCCCTCGGGCTCACGGCCGCCAAGCGGGGCTGCGCACAGGGCGCGTGCGGATCGTGCACGGTGCTGCTGGACGACCAGCCGGTCCCGGCGTGCCTGGTGGCGGTCGAGACGGTCGACGGCTCGTCGGTGCGGACACTGGAGGGCGTCGCGAGCGATGGCGAACTCGACGAGGTGCAGAGCGCCTTCCTCGAGGACTTCGCCACCCAGTGCGGGTTCTGCACCTCGGGGATGATCATGACGGCCGAGGCGCTGCTGGCCGAGAACCCGGCGCCGACCCGGGCCGAGGTCGTCGAGGCGATCTCCGGGAACGTCTGTCGCTGCACGGGATACGAGCCGATCGTGACGGCCGTGTTGGACGCCGCGGGCCGCCGGGCCGCGCGGAACGGGGGAGAGGCCTGATGTCCTACCACCGCACCCCGGTCGACGGCACCTATTTCGCCGACGAACACGAAGACGACCCCGACTTCACGGTCATCGGGAAGGTGGTCGACCGGGTCGACGCCCGTGGCCACGTGACCGGGCGGACCGAGTTCTTCGAGGACGTCCGCCCGGCCGGTCTGTTGCACCTGAAGATGCGCCGCTCGGACCGGCACCACGCCCGGATCAGGTCGGTGGACACGAGCGGCGCGCTCGCGGTGCCCGGAGTGGTGAAGGTGTTGACGCACCAGGACATTCCGAACAACCTCTACACGCCGCTGAAGCTGATCGGGGTCACCCCGGACGACGAGCCGATCCTGGCCGAGGGCAAGGTTCGCTACCTCGGTGAGCCGATCTGTGCGGTGGTGGCCGAGACGGAGGCGGCGGCCTACGCGGGCGCCGCGGCCATCACGGTCGGGTACGAGGACCTGCCCCCGGTGTTCGACGTGGAGGAGGCGCTGGCCGAGGGCGCCCCGGTGGTCAACGAGTACCACGGCAGGAACTACTTCACCTACGAGGGACACCACTGCCGCCGCGTCCGGCTCGGCGACGTGACGGCCGGATTCGCCGAGGCCGACCACGTCTTCGAGTGGCGCTACCAGTCCTCGCCGATCGAGCAGGCGCCGGTCGAGACCACCGGATGCACGGTGGTTCCCCAGCCGGACGGCCGGCTGCGCATCCATTCCGACACCCAGGCGTGCTTCTTCACCCTGGACAACACCGCGCTGATCCTCGAGACGGAGTTCAACAAGCTGCGCATCGTGGGCGGCACGGTCGGTGGCGGCTTCGGCGGCAAGGTCGATGTGGTGGTCGAACCGGTGGCCTGCGTGGCGGCCATGGTCACGCACCGGCCGGTGAAGTTCGTCTACAACCGCTACGAGGAAATGCAGGTCTCCTCACCGCGTGCCGCGGAACGCATCTACATCAAGGACGGTGTGCTCGACGACGGCACGATCGTGGCCCGTCAGGTCACCGCCTACATCGACGCGGGCGCCTACTCGCGGCACACCCCCTACGGCACCACGAAAGCAGCGGCACACTTTCCCGGCCCGTACACGATTCCCAACGTGCGCATCGACTGCCACTGCGTGTACACCAACAGGACACCGTCGAGCGCGATGCGCGGCTTCGGCGTGACGATCGCCGACTTCGCCCTGGAGTCCCAGATGGACCGGATCGCCCGCGCACTGAACATCGACCCGCTGCAGCTGAGGCTGCGCAACGCCTACCGGGACGGCGACCTGAAGGCACACCGCAAGGTCGCGGAGGGCACGGCGCTCATCGAGGTCATGCAGCGAGCGGCCGAGCTGGTCGGGCACGAGCTGCCCGAGGCCTATCGGTCGATGTCCTCGAAGGGTGGGCGGTGATGGCGAAGCTGCTCGGCCGGGGTTACGCGGCCGTCAACTACCCGACCGGGATGAACCTCGGCGGCGATCCGTCGCAGGCGCTGATCCACGCCACCACCACCGGCACCTTCGTGATCTCACTGTCCTCCGTGGATCTCGGACAGGGTCTCAAGACGGTCGTGGCCCAGTGTGCCGCCGAAACACTGGGGCTGCCGTTCGAGAACGTCCTGGTCGACACGGCGGACACCGACACGGGCCCGCACTGCATGGGCACGTTCGCCAGCCGCGGCACGCACCGGGTGGGCAACGCCGTGATCATGGCGGCCACCGAGGCGCGGGCCGTGATGCTGGACGTCGCGGCCGAGGAGCTGGAGGTCGACGCGGCCGACCTGGAGACCGACGGCTCCGGGTTCGTCAAGCTCAAGGGCTCGGAGCTCAAGAAGATCCATATCACGGATCTCGCTCTGGCGGCGCACTTCAAGCACGGCCGCACCATCTCCGGCCGCGGCGTCTACATGAAGGAGAAGAGCGAGGTGGTGCCGGAGACGGGTGAGATGAATCCCGACTCCTGCCAGGCGCACGCGTGCACGGTCGCCGAGGTCGAGGTGGACGACGAGACCGGGATCGTCGAGGTGCTGCGGATGTACAGCGTGTACGAGATCGGGCGCGCTCTACACCCGGCGATGGCTACCCAGCAGGTGCAGGGTGGCGCGTGGATGGGCATGTCGCACGCGCTGTTCGAGGCCACCGAGCCGTACTACCCGGTCCGCGACCACGGGCCGGTGGACTTCACCGAGTACCTGATGCCCGGTGCCGGGGACATTCCCGAGCAGCACAGCGTCCTACTGGAACGGCCGGCGAGCACCGGGCCGTACGGCGCCAAGGGCATCGGCGAGATGACCGCGAACGCCCCGATCCCGGCCATCGCGAACGCGATCTTCGACGCGTGCGGCGTCCGGCTGGAGCACATGCCGTTCACCCCGGAACGAGTGCTGCGGGGTCTCGACGCCCTTCACGGCTCATGAACGAAGCCGAGCTCGCGCAACGGATGCGGGACGAGCGGTACTTCGCCGACGAGGGCCTGCTGACCGCTGTCTACCTGGCACTCACCCTCGGCCGCCCGCTGTTGCTGGAGGGTGTGCCGGGGGTCGGCAAGACCGAGATCGCGGTCGTGCTCGCCCGCGTGCTCGGCCGCGAACTGGTTCGGCTGCAGTGTTATGAGGGCCTTGACGCCGGGCAGGCACTGTACGAGTGGGACTACCCGAAGCAGCTGTTGCACCTGCGCGCGGCGGAGGCACGCGACGCTGCGGTCGGTGACGTCTACGACGCCGGCTTCCTGCTCGAGCGGCCGTTGCTGAAAAGCCTGCGGTGCGCGGGAGGCGCGGTGTTGCTCGTGGACGAGGTCGACCGCGCGGACAGCGAGTTCGAGGCCTTCCTGCTCGAGTTCCTCGACAACTACCAGATCACCATCCCCGAGTTGGGCACGATCACCGCGACGCACCAGCCGGTCGTGGTGCTGACCTCGAATCGCACCCGCGAACTGCACGACGCGCTCAAGCGCCGATGCCTGTACCACTGGATCCCGTTGCCGGACGCCGAACGCGAGCGGGCCATCGTGCGCGCGCACGTTCCCGGTATCGAGGAGGAGGCGGCGGAAGCGTTGGTGCGCGCGGTGTCCGGCGTCCGTCAGCTGGAGCTGCTCAAGCGGCCGGGTATCGCCGAGTCGGTCGAGTGGGCACGCGGCGCGGCGGCGCTCGCCGCCACCGGTGACCGGTGGCCGGTCGCGCTGCGCCGGGCGCTGGGCCTGCTGATCAAGGACGAGGAGGACATGACGCTGGTGCACCGCCACATCGAGGAGCTGATCGGCTGATGGCGATCCGCGGCCGCGCCGTCGAGCACACGCGGGGGTTCCTGCGGGACCTATCCGGCCACGGCCTGCCGGTGCCGATCTCCAAACAACGCGACTTCCTGCGGGCGATCGCCGTGGTGCCTCCACGAGATGTCACGCACCTGTACTGGATCGCCCGCACGACGCTGACGACATCGAGTCAGGACCAGGAGATCTTCGACCTCGTCTTCGATCTCTGGTTCCGGGGCGGACCCGTGCTGTCCGAAGTGGACGCCACGGATCCGAACGAGGAGCAACCGGCGCCCGATCCCGCCAGTAACCTCGAGTCGCCGGAACAGGCGCTAGCCGAGGGCGCGGGTCTCGCGGCCAGTTCGTCGGTGCTGGCCAAGCGAACGGCCTTCGCCCGGACGCCGAACGAGGACCGCCGGACCCTGGACCAACTCCGCAAAGCGTTGCCGACGACCATTCCGGCCGTTCGCTCCCGGCGGCGCGGGCCTGGCCGGCGTGGCGATCGGCTGGATGTCCGGAAGGTGCACCGGGCGGCCTGGCGCGCCGGCGGAGAGGTCGTGAGCCTGCGCTGGCGGCGGCGGATTCGACGGCAGCGGCCGGTACTGGTGCTCATCGACATCTCCGGTTCGATGAAGCAGCACAGCGGGGACTACCTGCGGTTCGCGCACGCGGTGGTGGGCTCGTGCGACCGCGCGGAGGTCTTCACGTTCGGCACCACG
Organism: uncultured Actinomycetota bacterium; assembly: GCA_963826035.1. Taxonomy (GTDB): domain Bacteria; phylum Actinomycetota; class Actinomycetes; order Mycobacteriales; family Pseudonocardiaceae; genus Actinophytocola. The sequence continues at coordinate 834,670 of CAWGVZ010000001.1, forward strand.
CTGACCCGGGTCACCAAGGTACTCCGGACGCGCGACGTCGACACCGCGTTGGCAGGGCTGGCCGACATCGTCCGCGACGCCGACGGCGGGACCCGGATCGGGCTGTCCCTTCAGGAGTTTCTCGGGAACACGAGGCACCTCAGGATGGCGCGCGGCGCGCTCGTCCTCGTGCTCTCCGACGGCCTGGAACGGGGCGACTGCGTACCGCTGACGAAGGCCGTGCGGCGGCTGTCGTTGCTGGGCCACCGGCTCGTCTGGTGGTCCCCGCTGGCGTGCGACCCGGCCTACCGGCCCGTCACCCGCGGCATGGCGGCCGTCGTCGGCCGGCTGGACGCGCTGGCCGGCGTTCGTGACCTCGAGACCGCACACAACCAGCTTCTGAGAGGAGCACGCGCGTGGACATAGTGGACGCACACCACCACGTCTGGCGGACGGCCGACCTGCCATGGCTGTCCGGCCCGATGGTCCCGCGGATCTTCGGCCCGTACGAGCCGATCAAGCGGGACTACCTCATCGACGAGTACCTGGCCGACGCACGGGCGGGCGGGATCACGCAGTCGGTGTACGTGCAGACGAACTGGCCACTGGACCGGGTGCTGGACGAAGTACGGTGGCTCAACGAAGTGCACCTCGAGACCGGCTGGCCGATGGCGGTGGTCGGGTCGGTGGACCTGTTCAACCCCGATGCGGTCGACGTGCTGAAGAAGCAGGCGGCCCTGCCCATTGTCCGTGGCACCCGGCTTCAGCTGCACTGGCACGAACGCGAGGAGTTCCGTTACGCGTCGGCTCCGGACACCATGAAGGATCCGGTGTTCCGTCGCAACCTCGGTGCGCTCGAGGACCTCGGCTGGCTGTTCGAACTGCAGGTGTTCGCCGGCCAGATGGCCGACGCCGCCGAACTCGTCGCCGCCGTCCCGGACATCACGTTCGTACTCGTGCACGCCGGAATGCTGACCAGCCTCGACGAAACCGAGGTGCGCGAGTGGCGAACCGGCATGGCCCGGCTGGCCGCGTTACCGAACGTCGTGGTCAAGCTGACCGGTCAGGGCACCTTCGTGCGCCGACTGGATCCGGAGTTCATCTCCTTCGTCGCCAACGAGACCCTCGGCTTGTTCGGGCCGGACCGGGCCATGTTCGGCAGCAACTTTCCGGTGGAGAAGCTCTGGACCGGGCTGCCCGAGCTCGTGGCGGCGTGGCGCGGCGCGCTGGCCCAGCTGTCCACAACGGACCAAGCCGCCGTCTTCGCCGGAACCGCCCGGCGGGTCTACGGTTTGTCACACTGATCAAAGGAGAACCAGATGGCACTGTTCCTGCTGTCCTACGGCTACAACGACTCCGACCTGCGCGCGCAACGCCGGGACGACCACGTCGCATACCTGAACAAGCTGAAGGACGCCGGTTCGCTGGTCGCGGCCGGCCCCTACAGCGACCTGACCGGCGGCACCATCATCTACCAGGCCGACACGCGGGAGGACGCCGAGAAGCTGATGGCGGACGACCCGTACACACAGGCCGATGTGACGAAGAACCGCTACCTGCGCGAATGGAAGGTGACCGTGGGTTCAGTCACGGGTTGACCATGCGAATCGACGTGGACATGTCGCTCAGCCCGCGGGAGGCGGCGGTGCTGTACGACCTGGTCGGATGGCAGGGCTACACCAGTGACCTGGACAAGATGGGACGGGCGTTCGCCGGGTCGACGCTGATCCTGACCGCGCGGGAGGACGACGGTCGGCTGGTCGGCCTCGCCAGGGTGGTCTCGGACGGCGAAACCGTCTGCTACATCCAGGATTTCGTGGTGCTGCCCGACGAGCACCGGCGGGGCATTGGCCGGTCGCTGATGGCGGAGCTGCGCCGTCGGTATGACCAGTGCCCGTTCTTTCTGCTGTCCACGGACCCGCCCGATTCGGCGGCGGCGCGCAAATCCCATCCTTTCTACCGGACCATGGGCATGATTACCCACGAGGAGCAGCGTTTGGTCACGTTCGGCCTTCCGGTGGAACGATAGGGCAGAATCTTGTGCCCTTTGTGGCGGGCCGGATAATCCGTCACATTCGGCGGCACAGCAACGAGAACCTTCTCGGGCCCGCAGCGGGTCCAGGCATTTGGCGGTCATGCGCCGAAGCCTCAGGGGGACTCTCGATGTGGGGTTTGGCGTGGCGCTGTGCGTTCGGGAAACGACGGGGAATCCGATCACCCACACCACAACGGGAATACCGGGCACGAAGGCGTTCATGGCGATGCCGGAGATGATGTACAGCAAGGCGGGGATGAGGATGTAGTCCAGCAGGATCTGCCAGCCGGCGATGAACCCGAACGGCGGCGCGATCCCGCGCCCCGCGTACGCGTACACCGAACCGGCCAGCGGGAACGCCTTGGACATCTGGGCATAGGACAGCGCGGTGAACACCATGCCCACCGCGCCGGTCGCATAGGCCAGCGCCACCATGCCACCGGAGGCCGTGAACACGCTGCCGAAGATCCCGAACGGTGCGATCGGCACCATGAAGATGAGCCCGTAGATCAGCAGATCCCAGAACGAGAGTGACCGCTTGAGTTCCTGCTGATAGCCGAACCGCTCGACGTCCCGGCTGGCGTTCCGCTCGGTCATCATCCGATTGGAGCAGCCACCACGATGAGACGAAAGGCCGTGAGTTCGACACTGACCCGTGACCGTCGCCGGGCAACGTGTTCCGGTGCTACCTCCGTCCCACCCGCAACAGATCAACACTGGGAGGACATATGAACCGCGGGCTCATCGGCGTCACACTCGTGTTATGCCTGGCGACCGGCCTCGCCACGGCGTGTTCCAGCAACTCCACTGGCGCGCAGACCAGTGCCGGGGCACCGGAGATGGCCGACAATTCGGGCGGTGGCGGTGACGCGCCGTCGACCGACCAGGGCAAGGAGTCGGCCGCCGGGGGAGACCGGGACGTCAGCCAGCCGGGCGTGGACCGGAAGCTGGTGCGCACGGCGACCATCGAGCTGGCGGCCGCCGACGTCGGCGAGACCGTCAACGACGCGCGGGACATCGCGGCCACCGAAGGCGGCTACGCCGGCAGCGAGGACGTGAGCGAGCAGTCCGCGTCGCTCACCCTGCTCATTCCCTCGGACCGGTTCGACTCGGCGCTCGACGAGCTGTCCGCGCTGGGCAAGGTGATCTCCCGGAAGCAGACGGCCGAGGACGTCACCGAGCAGGTGGTCGACCTGGAGAGCCGGATCGCCACCCAGCGGGCCAGCGTGAACCGGGTTCGCGAGCTGCTGGCCAGGGCGACCACGGTGGACGAGATCGTGCGGATCGAGCAGGAGGTGACCACCCGCGAGGCGGACCTCGAGTCGCTCGAGCAACGCCGGCAGGCGCTGGCCGGCCAGGTGGCCATGTCCACGGTGACCATCGAGGTGAGCAAGACCGCCGCCGCCGCGCCCGTGGCGCAGGACGAACCGGATGGCCTCCTCGCCGGACTGTCCGACGGCTGGGGCGCGTTCCTCGACTTCGGCGCCGGTACGCTGCGGGTGATCGGCGCCATGCTGCCGTTCCTGCTGGTGCTCGCGGTCCCCGCCGTGCCGGCGCTGCGCTGGTGGCGCCGCCGCCGGACGCCTGCGTCGGTGGTTCAACAGTCGTAAGGGGACTCCCTATCACGTTCTGTGATCACCTTTCGGCCGTTCGGGTACATCCACTTCGGACGGGTCATGAACCGCCGCTGGACGCCTAGCGTTGTTCCTGGCGAAGCTGGAAGGAGGAGCTGATGGCGATCACCTTCGGGATCGACATAAGCCACCATCAGGGCGCGTTCGATCTGTCGCGCGCGGCCCGGGAGGGAATCGCGTTCGTCATTCTCAAGGCCACCGAGGGCAGCGGGTTCATCGACTCGAGGTTCGCCGAGAACCTCACCAACGCGCGCCAGGCCGGTCTGCTGGTGGCCGCCTACCACTACCTGCGGGCCGGCTCGTCCGCCGCGGCGCAGGTCGCGCACGTCGAGCGCGTGGTACCGAAGAACGTGCCGGTGATCCCCGACGTCGAGGCGGACAGCGGCGGCGTGGACCTGGTCCGGGACGTGGTGGCCCGACTGCGTGGTGTCGGGTACCAGGTGCCGCTGCTGTATCTCCCACGCTGGTACTGGCAGCAGATCGGGTCGCCGTCGATGGGTGGGCTGCCACCGCTGTGGTCCTCCCGCTACCCGGACAACGTGCCCGGCACCATCCCCGACGAGTGGGCCGACGTTCCCGACCACTACTGGGACGGCTACGGCGGCCTACCCGTCGCCGTGCTGCAGTTCACCAGTTCGGCCTCGGTGGCCGGACGCGAGCCCATCGACGCGAACGCCTACCGAGGCACGCGCGCCCAGTTGGCCGCCTTGCTCAGCGGTTCGTCAGATGAGGAGGACGACATGGTGAGGTTCCTGAAAGGCGATTCCACGGTGCCGATCCCCGGCACCGACGCCGTGTACGGCGACATGGTGTTCAAGGTCGAGTTCGCCCACGACCGCCCGGAGATCGCCGTGCGGACCCTGGTGCCCAGCCCCAACGATCCCGGCTTCCGCGCGTTCCTCGCCTCCGGTGGCACCATCCACCAGGTCCCGCAGGACGTCCTCGACGCCATCCCCGACAAGAGCTGATCGCTCGCGATTCCTTTTCCAGCGGTGCCGAGTCTGTCTTCTCGTTGGCTTTCACGAGCACGCGGCCCGGCGCCGCGGGAGGAGAATCGCAGGCGATGGCAAGCAAGGAAGCACAGGCGGTACTGGACGTCTACGCGAGCTGGACGGCTCTCGCGGCCAAGGGTGAGTCGCAGGACCCCGAGTCGTGGGGTGATCTCACGGCGGAACCACGTGGGGTCGACTATCTCGAGACCGACGCGGGTGGCGTGCCCGCCATGTGGGCGGTGCCCAAGGGCTGCGCCGAGGATCGCGTGATCCTGGCCATTCACGGCGGTGGATACGTCGGCGGGTCGCTGTACACCCATCGCAAGCTCTGGGCGCATCTGGCCAAGGCGGTGGGTGCCCGGGCGTTGATCGTCACGTACCGGCACCCCCCGGCGCATGTCCATCCGGCGCAGGTGGAGGACACGACCACCGCCTACCGTTGGCTGCTCGACCAGGGGGTCGACCCCGCCCGCATCGCGTTCATCGGTGACTCGGCGGGTGGCGCACTGGCGTTGACCACCCAGTTGCGGGCGCGGGAGCTGGGCCTGCCGCTGCCCGTGGCCACAATGTTGATCTCACCCTGGGTGGACCTGGAGGTCACGAGCGAGTCGTACCGGACGAACCGGGACAAGGATCCCTTCTTCCACAAGGAGCTCGTGCAGGGGTTGGTGGCCCTGTGGCTCGGCGAGAACGGTGATCCGAAGGACCCAATCGCCAACCCGTTGTACGCCGACCTCACGGGGCTGGGGCCGATCTACATCCAGGCGGGCGAGGATGAGGGTCCCCGGGACGACAGCCACCAACTCGAGCTCCATGCCCGCAAGGCCGGCGTGGACGTGCGGCTGGAGATCGTCGCCGAGATGCAGCACACCTTCCAGATGATGGCCGGGCGCGCACCCGAATCCGACGACTCGATCCGCCGGTTCGCCGACTGGGTACGGCCCCGGCTCGGCCTGTAGAAGCCGGCCTCGTGGGTGGTTCGGCACGCGAGCCGGACCACCCACGGCCGGGCCTGGTCATCCGCCCGCGCGTGCGATGCCGGTGGGGCGTGGGCGATGCTGTGCGCGTGGAGTACGTGTCCAGAGTGCCGCGACCGCCGCTGGACGGGCTGATCGACGACCTCTACTACCTGGATGGTGCGCCGCCGTACGCCCGGCTGACGCTGCCGCCGGCGCCGTCGGCGTTGCTCATCGTCAACCTCGGGGTGCCGTTCCGCATCCGCGCCGGCACCGACATCGAGACGGCCGAGTACGCCGACGGCTGCGTGGTCACCATGCCCACCCGCGCGTGGGAGTTCGGCTACCCACCCCGGACCCGGTCAGTCGGCGTGCACGTCAAGCCGTGGGGGCTGGCGCCGTTCCTGCCGATGCCCGCGGCCGAGCTGTGTGACCGGCCGGTGACGATAGAGCAGGTTTGGGGCCGGCCGGCCGTCGCTGAGCTGCGGGACCGGCTGGCCACGGCGGCCGGACCGCACGAGGTGCTGACGCTGCTCGAGGACGAGCTGATGCGACGGCTGTGCGAGACCGCCGGCCTGGGACTGGTCCGCCATACGAGCAGCATCATCGCGGCGACCAGCGGGGCGGTGGCGATCGGCGACCTGAGCGTGGCGGCCGGTGTCAGCAGCACTCATCTGGCACAGCGGTTCAAGGAGCTCATCGGCATCACGCCGAAGCGGCTGGCCCGCACCCACCGCTTCACCGCCACCGTGTTCGCGATCGACCCCGCCGGACCGGTCGACTGGGGCGACCTCGCCGGTGGTGCGGGCTACTTCGACCAGGCCCACTTCGGCCACGAGTTCCGGGCGTTCACCGGGCTCACGCCGACCCGGTACATCGAAGTCCGGCGGCGGTTCCTGCGCGAACATCCCGGCCACACGCTGGACGGCTGGCCGCTGCCGGCCGATTGATTTCTTACAAGAGCGACGGCTCACGACCCGCTAACTTGGGGCTCCCCGAAGCAGAGGAGAGCCCCGTGGGCAAGGTGGTCATGTACAGCGTGGTGTCGGTGGACGGCTTCATCGCGGACGAGAATGACCAGCCCGGACCACTGTTCGACTGGTTGTCCAGCGGTGACGTCCCGTTGGACGACAGCGGCGTGGTGAAGGTGTCGCAGACCTCCTACGACTACACCCGGCCGTACTGGGACCAGATCGGGGTGACGATCGCCGGCCGCCACGTCTTCGACCTGACGGACGGCTGGGACGGGAAGCCGCCGAGCGGGATCGACCACGTGGTCGTCGTGACGCACCGGCCGGCGCCCGAGGGCTGGGACCCCGAGGCACCGTTTCACTTCGTCGACGGCGTCGAGGCAGCCGTGGCCAAGGCGCAGGAGCTTGCGGGCGACCGCTTGGTCGAGGTCGCGGCCGGCGACGTCGGCGGCCAGGCGCTAGGCGCGGGCCTGGTCGACGAGGTGCGCATGGACGTCGTACCCGTGGTGTTCGGGTCCGGCAAGCGCTACTTCGGGTCGGTCGACGCGCAGCACCTGTTGGAGGATCCTGAGGTGCTTCAGAGCACCCGGGTGCTGCACCTGCGCTATCAGGTGCGCCGTTGACTCAGTCCACGAGTGCGCCGGCGGACAGGTTGGCCACCGTTCCGGTCATGGCGCCGGCGCGATCCGAAGCCAGGAACGCGGCCGTCTCCGCTATCTCGGCGAGCGTCGGCAGTCTTTTCAGCAGCGTCCCCTGCGCCATCCCGACTTCGAGGAACTCCTGGACCGACTGTCCGGTCGCTGCCGCGGACTGGGTGAAGAGGTCCTTCGTGTAGGAACCCGCGGCCGGCGCGTCGACCACAGCGTGTGGGCGGATGCCGATGACCCGGACGTTGCCGGGTGCCAACTCCGCGGCCAGCAGTCGCGAGAACGCCTCCTTGCCGGCCGCGCTCACGCCGTGCCCGAGGATGCCGCCCACGGCCAGTTTGGCGCCCGGCTCGGACAAGGTCAGGATGACGCCGGGACGCTCGCGACCCATGTGCCGTGCCACGGCCTTGCTCGTGATGAACAGGGTCCGCAGAAAGCCGTCGATCGGCCGCATGAACTCCTCGAGCGAGAGGTCGGCCAGCACCGTCCCCTGGTCGTGCATGACGCTCACGGCGTTGAGCGCGATGTCGATACCGCCGGCCGTCGCGGCGACCGCATCGGCGTGCTTCTCGACCGCCTGTTGATCGAAAACGTCGACCTGCGCGGTCTCGACCTTCCCACCCGTGGCGGCGATGGCACGCTCCACGGCGTGGAGCTTGCGCCTGTGTCCGCCCGGCGATGAAGACCCGCGCGCCTTCCCGGGCGAACACTCGGGCGATGGCGCCGCCGATGGCGCCCCCGCCACCGTAGATCACGGCGTTCTTGGTTTCGAGCAAGCCGTTCATGTGGTCTCCCTGATGCTGGTCGCGGCCACAGTAACCACAGGAGGTTGTAAAAAACAACTATCAGTGGTTGGGAACAGCAACTGGACTCCGTGGTAGTTTCGGACCGGAGCGGACGAGGAGTGACCATGCCGACCAGTCGTAGCTATCGGGACGAATGCGGGATCGCCCGGGCGCTCGACGTCGTGGGGGAGCGATGGGCCCTGCTGGTCGTCCGCGAGCTGCTCTTCGCGCCGCAACGGTTCTCGGAGCTACGGCACGCTCTGCCCCACGTCAGCTCGAACCTGCTCGCCGACCGGCTCCGCGAACTCGAACAGAACGGGGTGATCCGCGCCCCGGCGGATGGTCAGCGGGTGTATGAACTGACCGAATGGGGCCGGCGGCTGGAACCGCTCCTGCTGGCTCTGGGCGACTGGGGGACAGCCGCTCCGCAACCTCCGCAGCCGACCGCGCTCAGTGCCACCTCCGTGCTGATCTTCCTGCGCGGTGCCGCTCGCCCCGACCCGGCGGCGCCGCCAACGGATTGCCGCCTCGAACTCGACGGTCGCGTTTGGACGGTCCGCCTGGCGGCCGGGCGGGCCGAGGTGCGACCCGGTGAAACCGCGACGGCGGCCGCCTCGCTCCGCGCGGAGCCCAAGACACTCAGCGCCCTGCTGACCGAGCCGGCCACACTCGCGACCGCATGCGCCGACGGCAGCGCCACGGTCGTCGGAGATCTGTCGGCCATCGACCGGCTGCTGCGCGCGGTCACCGACCCATGGTCGAGTGATTGAAAGCTAGACAGCTAATTAGCTAACTGACATACTCACGCGGTGCTCGAGGTGGATCTGGTCAAGGCGCTGGCCAACGACAAGCGGCTGATGATCCTGGAATGGTTGCGTGATCCCGAGCGGCACTTTCCGCCGCAGCGGGACGGCGATCTGGTCCGTGACGGGGTCTGCTCGCTGTACATCGCCGACAAGCTCGGGGTGAGCCAGCCGACCTGCGGCGAGCACATGAAGATCCTCGGCCAGGCCGGGCTGGTCCACGGCAAGAAGATCAAGCAATGGGTGTTCTACCAGCGTGACGAGGTCCGCATCGCGGAGGTCAAGGAGTTGTTGAGCGGTGACTGGTGATCCACAGGTTGAGGTCGCGGGCCTTTATGAGCGCCTGGTGGCGGATCTGGAGACGGGTGGGGCGCGCTACCGGCTGATCGACCACTCACCGGAGGGCCGCACCGACCTGGTCAGCGCCCTGCGCGGGCACGATGTCACGCTGGCCGCCAAGTGCCTGGTCGTCATGGTCAAGGTCGGCAAGAAGCAGAGCCGGTATGTGCTGGCCGTGGTGCCCGGTGACGCGCGGGTGGATCTCCACGCGATCCGGGCGCTGCTCGGCGGGACCTACGTGGCCTTCGCGGGCCGGGACAGGGCCGAGGAGTTGGCCGGCAGTGTGAGCGGGACGGTGCTGCCGTTCAGCTATCACCCCAGGCTGGAACTCGTGGCGGATCCGTCGCTGCTCGAGGCGCCGGAGCTGTTCTTCAACGCCGCGCGGCTGGATCGCTCGATCGCGTTGGCCACCGACGACTACGTCCGGCTGGCCGAACCTCGGGTAGCGCCCATCGTCGCTGTCGGCGACTGACCGAGCGAAGCTGGGGACCACATGCGCGTGCTGCTGGCGACGACGGCCAACAACGGCCACTTCGGTCCGATGCTGCCGTTCGCCGCCGCCTGCCAGCGGGCGGGGCACGAGGTGCTGGTCGCGGCGCCCGAGTCGTTCGCCGGGGCGGTCGAGCGAGCCGGGCACCGGCACTGGTCGTGTCCCGACATCGACCCGGCGGAGTGGGCGGCGCTCCACGCGAAGTTCCTGGCGGCCGAACCGGAGAACCGCAACGAGGTCATGGTGACGCTGGGCGCGGACCTGGCCGCCCGGTCGATCATGCCGGGGATGCTGGCGGCGATCGACGAGTGGCGGCCGGACGTCATCCTGCGGGAGATCGGTGAGCTGGGCTCGGCCATCGCCGGTGAGCTGCGCGGGGTGCCGTGCGTGCAGATGCTGATCGGGCTCGACAAGTTCGTCGACTTCACCCTTCCCCTGGCCGCGCGGGCGCTCGTGGCGTACCGCACCTCGCTCGGGCTCGCGCCGGATCCGGACGGTGCGAACCTCCACCGGGCACCGTCGGTCAGCCTGCTGCCGCCGTCGCTCGAGGTGCCGCGCGCGGCGGCCGGCCCGGAGGTGCACCGCTTCCGCGTGCCGGCCACCTCCTGCGTGTCGCTGCCCGACTGGTGGCCGGGCAGCGAGGCGCCGCTCGTGTACGCCACGTTCGGCACGGTGGCCGCCGGTGTGCCGTTCGCGGCGGCCGCGTTCACCACGGTCGTCGAGGCACTCGCTTCGCTGCCGGTGCGGCTGCTGGTCACCGTCGGCGACGGCGGTGACCCGGCGGCCTGGGACGCGCTCCCACCGAACGTGCGCGTCGAGCGATGGGTGCCGCAGCAGGACGTTCTCGCCAACGCCGCGGCCATGGTGTGCCACGGCGGCACCGGCACCGTCCTCGGTGGACTCACGGTCGGGGTGCCGATGGTGGTGGTGCCGCAGTTCGCGGACCAGCCGGACAACGCGGAGCGGGTCGCGGCCGTCGGCGCGGGGATCGCGGTCGGTGGTGGAGAGGCGGCGCCGGCCACGGCCGAGGAGGTGCGGGCCGCCGTGAACAGCGTGCTCACCGAGCCGTCCTACGGGGAGGCGGCGGGGGCGATCGCCGGGGAGATCGCCGCCCTGCCTTCGGTCGACGAGGTGGTCGGTTTCCTTGCGCGGTTCACTCCTTCAGGCAGGTGATCCAGTAGTCGCCGGTGTCTGCGGCGCGGTGGACGCCGTGGGTTTCGCTCGGGAAGCCGGGGAACCGGCGGTCGAAGGCTTCCAGCGAGCGGAGGTAGCGCAGTGTCGATTCGTCGTGCTCGCCGGCGTTCTCGCCGGGCATGAGGACGGGGATGCCGGGCGGCGTGGTGACCACCTGGGTGGCGACCACGCGGCCCGCCAGTTCGGCCAGGCGCACCGGTTCCGTGCCGCCACGCAGCAGTCGCTGGTAGGTCTGCCCAGGGGTGAGCACGGCCTGGGGCAGGTGGGTGAACGCCTTGTCCAGCAACGGGATCAGCTCGCTGTTGCGGAGCTGGTCGTGCATCTGGTCGCACAGCTCGCGCAGGCTGAGGCCGGTGTAGCGGTCGGCGTACTGCTTGACGAGCCCTGGCAGCACCTGGATCAGCGGCGCGGCGCTGTCGTAGAGCGCTTTGAAGTCCAGCAGCGCGTCGATGAGCGTGCCCCACTTGCCTTTCGTGATGCCCATGGAGAACAGGATCAGGCACGTGTACGCGTCGGTCTTCTCGACGACGATCCGCCTGGCCTCCAGGTACGCGGTGAGGATCCTGGCCGGCACCCCCTCTTCCGCCATGACGCCGCGTGCGTCCGTGCCCGGACAGGTGATCGTCACCTTGATCGGGTCGAGCAGGCAGTAGCCGGTTTCCATGCCGTCGAAACCGTGCCAGTCCGCGCCGGGCTCGAGCGTCCAGCAGCTCGGTTCGGTCCGCAACAGCTCGAGCGGGGCCTCGGCGAACGGGTAACGCCGGCCGGAGCGCGGGTCGTTGACCTCGTCGGGCTGCCAGGTCCCGAAGAACCAGGGCGGCCGGTCTCCCTCGGCGGCGATGCGCCGGCCGAGGCGGGCGATCGCCTGCCGGAACCGGATCGCCTCGGTGACCGCCTCGTCGGTGAGCCAGTGGCCGCCCGGCCCGTCCATCATGGCCGCGGCGACGTCGAGCCCGGCGATCATCGGATACAGCGGCGACGTGGTGGAGTGCATCATGAACGTCTCGTTGAACTGCCGGTGGTCCACCGGGGCCCGTGGCGAGTTCTTGACGTGCAGCATCGCGCTCTGGGACATGGCGGCGAGCAGCTTGTGGGTGGACTGGGTGGACAGCACCGTCGGTCGCTCGGGACCCGGCAGTGTCTCCTCGTCCACGGACATGCCGTAACGGCGGGCGTAGAGCGGGTTGAAGCGGGCGTAGGCGAACCACGCCTCGTCCAGGTGCAGCCGCGGCACGCTGGCGCCAAGCAGTTCCGCCACCCGGACCGCGTCGTAGCACAGCCCGTCGTAGGTCGAGTTGGTGATCACCGCGTACACCGGGTCCGGGCCGGCCGCTTCGACCGCGAGCGGACTGCGCTCCACCTGCGTCACGACCGCGTCCCGCGCCATCGCGGCCGGCGGGATCGGACCCATCAGCCCGTAGCCGTTGCGAGTGGGCAGCAGGTACACCGGCCGTCCACCCGTCATGGTCAGCCCGTGGTAGATCGCCTTGTGGCAGTTGCGGTCCACCAGCACCAGCTCGTCGGCCGCGACGCTCGCGTGGCATGCGAGCCGGTCCGCTGTGGAGTCGCCGTGCAGCACGAAGTAGGTCAGGTCGGCGCCGAAGATCCGGGCGGCGTTGCGCTCGGCGTCCCCGATCGGTCCGGTGTGCTCGAACAGCGATCCGAGCTCGGCCACCGAGATCGAGAGATCGGTGCGGAACAGCCGTTCGCCGTAGTAGTCGAACAGCGCCCGCCCGACCGCCGATTTCAGGAACGCGACGCCGCCCGCGTGCGCCGGCGTGTGCCACGAGTACTCGTGGGTGTCGTCGAACCGGCGCAGTTCCCGGAAGAACGGCGGAAGCAGCTCCTCCTGGTATCGACGGGCCGCCACCGCGATCCGGCCCGCGATGAAGTCCGGCGTGTCCTCGAGCAACCACACGTACCCGCAGATCACCTCCGACACCCACAACGGCAGGTCGTCCATGGACGACGCCGTGGTGACCAGGAATACCGGCAGGCGCGTGAAGCGCCGCAGCAGTGCCCGCAACACGCCTTCCGCCGGCCGCTCGGTCACGCCGTCGGCGTCCACCATGTCCCAGCTCACCAGCGCCGCCGAGAGGTCCGCACGACTCTGCACCAGCGCGAGCGCGTCCTCGTCGGTGCCGGCACGGACGATCTCGTGCTCGTCGTCGACCAGCTGCGCGCAGATCCGCTCCAACTGGTCGGCCATCACCGAACCGGGAGCGATGTCGTTCAACGCCAACAAGATTGTCGAACCCGGCACGGGATTCTCCTCACGGACACGGCGATTTTCCGGCCCGTGCCGAGACTAGGAGTCGCCGCGTCCACCAGGGATCGGCCGGGAGTGTATGCCGCGATTACCCGATCGTGGAGGGACCCACTCTCGGTATCACTTGATGATGTGCTGTGGGCTGGGGCACTATTGTGACCAGGTTCTGGGAGCGCTCCCAGAGCACTGTCCGTCTCCGCCCGCAGTCGACTGGAGATGCCATGACGCCACGTCGAGACCAATCCGAGGCGCCGGGTTCGCGGCCCCTGCGCCGGCGGACAGTGCTGGCGGCGGGCACCGCGCTACCGGTGCTGGCGGTGGGGACACCTGCCGCGGCGGAGACCACGGTGGTCGTCGAGCCGTCGATCGTGCAGCAGACGATCCTGGGCTTCGGCGGCATGAACCACACCGTCTGGATCAGCGATCTCACGGCCGCTCAGCGCGAGACGGCGTTCGGCAACGGTGCGGGACAGCTGGGTTTCACCGTGTTGCGCATTCCCGTTCACGAGGACCGAGCCAACTGGAGTCGCGAGGTTGCCACGGCCAGGCGCGCGAGTGAGCTCGGGGCCAAGGTCATCGCCTCGCCGTGGAACCCGCCCGCCTCGATGATCGAGACCTTCTCCGGCGGCAGGCGGCTGCGTTACGACTCCTATGGCGCCTATGCGCGGCACCTGAACGACTTCTCCGCGTTCATGGGGAACAACGGGGTGAATCTCTATGGGATCTCGATCCAGAACGAGCCGGACTATGCGCACGAATGGACGGCATGGACCGCCAGCGAGATCGTCAGGTTCCTGCGCGAGAACGCGGGCACGATCAGCACCAGGGTCATCGCGCCCGAGTCGTTCCAGTATCGCAAGAACATCTCCGACCCCATCCTCAACGACGCCGCCGCGCTGGCGAATGTGGACATCCTCGGCGCGCACCTCTACGGCACCCAGTCCGCGGACCTCCCTTATTCGCTCTTCCGAGAAAAGGGCGGCGGTAAGGAATTGTGGATGACCGAGGTCTACCACCCCAACAGCAGCGACTCGGCCGACCTGTGGCCGCAGGCGCTCGACGTGGGCGAGCACATTCACCGCGCGTTGGTGTACGGCCGGTTCCAGACCTATGTGTGGTGGTACATCCGCCGCTCATACGGCCCGATGCGCGAGGACGGGCAGATCAGCAAGCGCGGCGCCACCATGGCGCACTTCTCGAAGTGGGTCCGCCCCGGCTACTCGCGAATCACCGCGACCGCGAACCCGCAGTCGAACGTCTACATCACGGCGTTCAAGAGCGGATCCAAAATCGTCATCGTCGCCATCAACAAGAACTCATCGGCCGTGTATCACCCGTTCACCATCCGGGACACGGGTTCCGCGACAGCCTCGACCTGGCTGACGAACGATAATGGGACCCTCGCGCGGTACAACGACGTCACGATATCGAACGGATCCTTCGGCGCTCAGTTGTCTGCCCGGAGCATCAGGACCTTCGTCGTGAATTGAGCGATCACCCGCGCAACGTCTCCGACGGCGTCTCACCGAACGTCCTCCGGTACTGCACGGCGAACCGGCCGGGATGCACGAACCCGAGCCGCCGCGCGATCTGCCCCACGGTGACGGCATCGGTGGAGGACGCCAGCAGAACCTCCCGTGCCCGGCGGAGGCGGACCTGCCTCAGATAGGCACTCGGCGTGGCACCGAGATCCCGGCGAAACGCCCGCTCCAGGGACCGCACGCTCACCCCCTGCTCCCTGGCGAGCTCGGTGATCGTGCGCGGCGACTCCGGGTGGCTCTCGATCAGCGCCACCACCTCGTTGACCACCCGCGAGGACGTGGCGGCGCCGGGGGCGTCGAGCAGACTCCGGTAGTTGCTCTCGGCCGCGAGCAGCACGCCGGTCATCAGGCTCTGCTCCAGGTTCGCCACGGCCACCACCGAGTCGGTGAACATGCTGTTCGTGCGGTTGAGCTGGGTGGCCATGAACACGAGGTTGTCGTACAGGGTCCGGCCGCGGCCGGAAGTCAGGTCCAGCACCGGGTCGAAGGTCAGCGGCCGGGGCAGTGGGCGGCCGAGCAGGTCGCTCAGGTGCAGCAGCAACGGAGCGGTGTCGATGCGCACCACCCACTGCTCGCAGTCCGCCGACCAGAGAATGCTCCACGGCTGGGCCGGTGCGGTGACCGAGCCGCGGCCGGGGCAGGCGCGCACCCGATGGGAGCCGGAGCGCACCACGGCGCTGCCGGTGATGGGGATCTGGATCGCGTAGAACTGCCGTTGCCGGTCGAGTTCCAGGCGTACGTCGGTGTCGTAGTACATGCGAGTGATGGACACGTTCAGCAGACGGCGCGAGGTCACCCGTGCCGACAGGCCCGCGTTCGGTCGCGCCGGTCTCAGCCGTACCGGGCCCAGTGATCTCCCGACCGCCTGCGTGAGCTCGTCGACATCGGAGGATCGGAGGGACTCGGTGGTGTCGAGCCGCATGAAATTTCACCCTCGCACTTCTTGAGTCGGATAGCATGGGGTAGCCGGGCCCCGCGAATTTCGCGTCAGCCCAGCCCAAATTCGGGGCGACCCTGATTTTGGTCGCCCCGACGCGTACCGGAGATTTCGGCTTGCCCTCGTTGTATTACGAGAGTAACCCGCCGACCTCGCTCCGGGTATCGTTCAAAAGAACGAATTCGTTCGCACTTCGGATCGAAACCGTGCTTGTGCGTGCGGCACACATGAGGTAGGCCTCCCCTTCAGGCCAGGTCGTGGTCGCGCGCGAAGGCCGCCAGCTGGGTCCGGCTGCGCAGCGCGAGCTTGGACAGCATCCGTGAGATGTGCGACTTGACGGTCGACTCGGACAGCGTCAGCTCGCCGGCGATCTCGGTGTTCGAGCAGCCGAGCGCCACCAGCCGCAGGACCACCCGCTCCCGGTCGGTGAGCCGCGTCTTCTCCGGATGTTCGCGCTGGTCACCACGGAACTCGTCGATCAGCTCCCCGGCCGCGGACGGTGACAGCCAGCCGTCGCCCGCCACGACCGCGCGGACGGCGGCGCCCAGGGTCCACGCCTCCTGGTTCTTGATGAGGAAGCCGCGCACACCCGCCTTGGCGGCCCTGGTGACGTCGCCGCGGTGGTGCGAGTCGGCCAGGATGATGACTATCGGCGCCTGGTCGCCGAGCAGCGCCACGATGTCGGCGGCCAGCGTGATCCCGTCCGTATGGTCGAGTTCCCGATCGATCAGCAGGACTTCCGGGTGCAGCCGGGAAACCACGTGAAGCAACTGTTCGTCGGCATCCCCGATATCGCCGACGATCGTGACGCCGTGGTCCTTCCGGAGGATTTCTCGGACGCCGTCGGAACTGATGCTGGAATCAAGCGCGAGCAGAAGTCGGGTCGCGCCAGTGTTGGATCTCACCCCGCAGTCGGCTCCGGTTCTCCCACCGAATCATTTCTCACGCCCACGTCTGAAACCTCCCGTTTCGGGTTCAGCTCTCGCGCCCTTCGTCGGGCATCCGCGACGAGACGAAGCATCGTCGTCGCGAAGGAACGCCGAGAGTCCTCCGCGGGAGGGAAGACCCCGCGATGCGGCCACGACCCGGGTGTGTCCTGCGCGTACCACCCCGCACAGCTCCCGGTCCGGGAGCCGACGTTACCGATTCTGCAAGTTGCAGGGAAGCCCAGCGAGCCACGTTGGGCCGTTCGGGTGGCATCCCGCGCGTCGGCGAGAATGGCCGGTGTGACATGGACCCTCGCCGATGTACAGCATGCCGTGCGGATGAGTTGGGGAAAGGACACCTGCGACCCGGCCGACCGACCCGACTGGCGCCCCGACAACCCGGCCCGCGGCCAGTGCGGCGTGACGTCGCTGGTGCTCAACGACCTGTTCGGCGGCGACCTGGTGCTTGGAGAGGTCCGGGTGGCGGGGGAGCGGACGGGCGTCCACTACTGGAACCGGTTCGGGGCGGGCGTCGAGGTGGACCTGACCCGCGACCAGTTCGGCCCGGCCGAGTCCGTGGTGGGTGCCGAGGTGGTCCAGCGGCCGGCCGGTCCGCCGAAGCGTTGTCGTGCGGAGTACGAACTTCTGCGTGCGCGGGTGTTTGCGGGGCTAGGAGTGTGACGTGGCGAGTTGTGCTCGATGGTTGCTCGGGCTCATGCCCTTCACGCGTTTGAACGCGGCGCTGAAGTTGAACGCGTCCGCGTAGCCGACGCGCCTTGCCACGTCGGCGATGGTGGCCTCCTGTTCGACCAGCAGGTCCGCCGCGATGGTCATGCGCCAGTGGGTCAGGTACGCCAGCGGGGGCTGCCCGACGAGCGTGGTGAACCGGCGCGCGAAGGCCGAGCGCGAGACGCCGACCCGGGCGGCGAGCTGCGCCACCGTCCACGGACGCGCGGGATCGTCGTGCATGAGGCGCAGCGTCTGGCCGACCAGTGGGTCGCTCATGGCCGTGTACCAGGCCGGCGCCGTGGTCTCCGCGCGGTCGAACCAGGCCCGCAGCGTGCAGACGAGCAGCCAGTCCAGCAGACGGTCGAGCACCACCTGGTGTCCCGGCCGGTCGACCGCCACCTCGGCCGCGATGTACTCGGACACGGCGGCGGTGTCGCCGTCCTCGGTCACGGTCAGCACCTGCGGCAGCGCCTCGAGCAGCCGCCCGCCGATGTCGCCGCGCACCGGGTACGCGCCGACGATCAGCGTGGTCGACCCGTCGGGATCGGCTTCGGGATCGGCACAGTTCCAGCCGAGGCGGTGGACGGTGCCGCCGTTCTCGGGGAACGAGCAGTGTTCGCCGCAGTCGGCGGGCGGCGCCGTCGTGTCCGGCTGGTCCACGAAGGTGAACGGGTGCGGACCGCGGACGACCACCGTCTCGCCGACCGTGATCCGTTGCGGCGCCTGGCCTTCCGGAATGATCCACCCCTCGCCCTTGAGAAGGGCCAGCAGTGTCAGCGGGGCGCCGTCCACGAACCGCAACGACCACGGCGGCGACAGGACCGACTGCCCGAAGACGGAGCCGTTGGCGCGGACCCCGCGCAGCAGGTCGGCGAAAGCGTCCATGACCCCGAGCGTAGACGAATGGATATGCGTACGCCGCTCTGACCCATGGAGAGTCCACGCCAGCCGCGATTGGATAGACCCATGAGTGATGACGTGTTCCTGGTACTGGGTGCGACGGGCAAGACCGGCCGGCGGGTGGCCGAGCGGCTGCGGGCCGCTGGCCGGACAGTGCGGGCGGCCTCTCGGTCGAGTGCCGTGCACTTCGACTGGGCGGACCCGGCCACATGGGACGAGGCGGTCGCCGGGGTGTCGGCCGTGTACCTGGTGGCGCCCACCGAGCCTGGCCCCGCGCCCAAGTTCGTGCAGACGGCCGTGGCGGCAGGTGTCCGCCGGTTCGTGGCGCTGTCCGGCCGCGCGGCCGACAGTTGGGGTGACTCGACGTTCGGTCTGGACATGCTCTCGGCCGAGGAGGCGGTACGCGGGTCGGGCGTCGACTGGTCGATCATGCGTGCCACGAACTTCAACCAGAACTTCGACGAGGACGTGTTCCACGCCCCGATCATGACTGGCGAGCTGGCGCTGCCCGGCGTCGGCGTGGTCGACGTGTTCATCGACGTGGAGGACGTGGCCGACGTGGCGGTGGCGCTGCTGACCGAGCCGGGGCACGCCGGCCAGACCTACGAGCTGTCCGGCCCGCGCACCATGACGTTCCGCGAGGCGACCGAGCAGATCGCGCGCGCGTCGGGCCGGGTGATTCGGTACACCGACGTCACGCCGGACGAGTACGTGATCGCGATGGTGGCGCGGGGTTTCGCACCGGAGGACGCCGGGTACCTGCTGGAGATGTTCGCCCTGATGCGCCGCGGTCTGTTCGCCGAGCCGACGGACGACGTCCGCCGGGTACTCGGTCGTGCACCCCGCACCTTCGAGTCCTATGTGGACAGGGTGTGGCGGCGATGACCATCCTCGTGCTCGGCGCGACGGGCAAGACCGGCAGCCGGGTGGTGGCCGGTTTGCGGCACCGCGGCGCCACGGTCCGCGCGGCGTCCCGCACGAGTCCCACTCGCTTCGACTGGGGCGACCGCGAGACGTGGGCGCCCGCGCTGGCCGGCGTGCGAGCGGTCTACCTGGTGGACTCACAGGCGCCCGACGCGGCGGAGACCCTGGGTGCGTTCAGCGCCGAGGCGGTCGCGGCCGGCGTCGCGCACCTGGTGCTGTTGTCCTCAAGGGACGCGGGGGTCTCCGGTGGGCTGACGTGGTTGGACGGCGAACGCGCGGTGCGGGAAGCCGGTACCGCCTGGACGATCCTGCGCCCCACATGGTTCATGCAGAACTTCAGTGAGGAGCGGTACCTGCGCGAGCCGGTCATGAGCGGCACGCTGACCGTGTCCACGGGCACCGGCCTGGAACCGTTCATCGACGCGGAGGACATCGCCGAGGTGGCGGCCACCGTGCTCACCGAACCCGGCCATGCCGGCCAGATCTACGACCTGTCGGGCCCGAGGCTGCTGACCTTCGGCGACGCACTGGCGGAGATCGCGACGGCCACCGGCCGCGAGCTGCGCCATGTCCCGGTGTCGAGCGCGGAGTACGCGACGTATGCGACCGAACGGGGTCTGTCGCCCGGGCTGATCGAAGCGCTGACTCTCCTGTTCGGCTGGATAGCGGAGGGCCGCAACGCCCACCTGTCGGACGGCGTACAACGCGTCCTCGGCCGGGAGCCCCGCGACTTCACCACCTACGCGAAGACCACGGCCGCCACCGGCGCCTGGAATTATTCGTAATCTGTCCAGTATTTGTCAAGAATCTACTCCGTGGCACGATTGGGTGATTTCTTGACAAATTCGGCAAACGGTGCGTAATCGCTAATGTGACGGCCGGTTACACTTGCCTCGAGACGTCCGCTCTTGTCATGCTCCCCTGTTGCTCAGTCAAAACAGGGATGGTGGCGATGGCTAATACTGTTGATGTCGAGGCCCGGGTAAAGACTCTCAAGCTGATGGACTATCTGGCCGCGGTAACCGATGCGGCGGAACGGCAACCAGTTCGGGATATTCTTTCCGGCGACAACGGCGCACCCGACACCGTGCGATGGCTGACGGAATTGCCAGACGGAATCAGGTTCGCCCCGAATCCCTACGATGACGTGATAATCCGGCTGAAACCGCCGCGACTGTCGTCCGAACCCCGACTGCCGGACGAGTTGCGTGGCTGGACGGACTCCGACGAGCCGAGGGCGCCGTCGGACAGCCCACCGCGGCTGTTGGAGATCGGCCCGCGCGCGACGGAACCGCTGGCACGGGTGTCGCCGCCGGCGAACGTCGTGGCCGCCTTCGAGCCGTGGCTGGCGAAATGGCGTGCGTGGGCGACCGAGCAGCGCCGGCAGTTGGCCGTCCAGGAGCTGTACGGCGAGCTCGAGAACGCCGCGAAGATCATGGAACAGCAGGACGACGCGTACGAGTTCGTTCTGGGGGTCGGACTCGTGTGCTGGCAGAGCACATCGGGTGACATCGTTCGCCGGCACCTGGTCACCGAGGCCGCGACTCCCCGGCTCGACCGGGTGACGGCCGAGGTGACCGTGACGTTGGGCACCGGTCGTCGCCGCATGGAGGACAAGGAGGTGTTCGGGGGCGAGGACTTCTACCTGCCCGACAGGGGGCGCCTGGCGCGACAGGCGGTCATTGACAGCGACGCGCGGTTGCTGGCTCTAGAACTGCTGGATCTGGCGACGGAATGGCTCGCCGTCGGTGTGACGGTGGCGTGCGACGTCCGGGAGGCGCTGCCCGCCCGCTCCGAGTTGCCCTCGACGCCGACGATCGTGCCGGCCCCCGCTTTGCTCCTACGGCCACGGAGCCGGGTGCTGCTGGCGGAAGCGTACAAACACATCGCGGAAGCACTCCGGGAACCGGATGCCCCGGTGCCCGTCGCGTTGGCACAGCTGGTGGTTGACACCGAACGTGTCCAGCGTGACGCATGGCTGCACGCGCAGGGAGCGGCTGCCGGCGACGTGCTCGGCGACGACCCCTTGTTTCCGCTGCCGACCAACGACGAGCAGTGTCGGGTCATCGAACTGCTGCGCACCGAGACCGGCGTCGTGGTCCAGGGGCCACCGGGTACTGGCAAGACCCACACGATCGCCAATCTCGTGTCGGCGCTGCTCGCCCGTGGCCAGCGCGTGCTCGTGACGAGCCAGAAGGACCAGGCCCTACGGGTGCTCCGCGAGAAGATCCCACCGGAACTGCGTCGCCTCTGCGTGTTGCTGGCCGGCGGATCCAAGGACGCGGCGAAGGAACTCCAGCAGGGGTTGGATGCGCTGTCGGAGGCGCAGGCGTCGCCGGGCACCGCGTCCCTGCCTACCCGAATCACCCAGCTCGACGACGAACGGTTGCAGCTACGATCCCGGGCGGTCGGTCTGAACACCAGGATCCGGGAACTCCGGGACGTGGAGAACACGACGCACCCGGCAGTGGTGCCCGGGTTCGGCGACACCGAGTACGCCGGCACCCTCACCGAGATCGTCCGTCAGGTGAAGGGCAACGCGGCGCGGTTCGACTGGATGCCGCCCGTCGACCCCGGACAGCCCGACCGGCCGCCGCTCGGCCAGAACGATCTCGTCACGCTGCTCCGGCTGCTGCGTACCCGGTCCCCGAACCGCGGCGCGCGATCGCGGCAACGAATTCCCGAACATGGGCAACTGCCGAGCGCGGGTGTGCTCGCCGAGGTCATCGCGACCGAGCGGCAGGCGCGCGACACCGCGCACGGGGACACCTCCGACTTCGTCCGGTATCTCGCGTCGCTCGGCGACCAGCGGTTGGCGAACCTGGCCAGGCTCAGGGACGACCTCGGAACGGCGTTGCGCCGCCTCGACATCCAGACCGCGAACTCGCCGGAGTGGATCCGGCGTGCGCTGGACGACCGGCTGGCGAATCGGAACAGCGGGCTGTGGGGGCATCTCATCGAGGTACGGGACGAGGCCGGCCGTCTCCAACGGCAACTCCAGGCGCAGGGCGTTCGCTACGTGGTCGACCTTCCCCCACTCGGCCAGATCGGCCTCGGGCGCGCCAACGGCCTGCTCATCGCCGGCCGGCAGCTGCTCAGCCACTTCGAGCACGGCGGCAAGCTCCGCAAGGTGATGAAGACACCTGCCCAGAAGGAGGCCGGTGAGCTGCTCGAGACGGTGCGGGTCGATGGACTGCCACCGGTCGGACAGGCGCAGTTGGCTGCCGCGCTCGAACGACTTGAGGCGGAGATCGCCGCGGCACTGCTCATCAACAAGTGGGCGGACGCGCGGGTCCCGGTATCGAACGACCGGCTCACCCAGACGCTGTCCGAACTCGACGACAATGGACGAAAGCTGGTCGAAATCGACCGCGTGGCTGCCGGCCGGGCGCAGGTGGCCGAGGTGCTGACGGCGGGCAGATTGTCCGTCGACCTGTCCACAGTGGAGAAGCTCAGTACCGTGCTTGACCACGTGGCCGGTGCACAGCGATACCTGGAGCTTCAACGGGCGCGGACCCAGGTGAGTCAGGTCGGCAAGGCCGTCGCAGCCTGGGCAGGGCAGCCGGACTCCTGCCCGGAGTTGGCGATGCTCGTGACCGCGATCACCGAGCGGGACGTCGAGGCGTACGGCCATGGCCTGCAGGCTGTCGAGACGGCACGCACCGAACAGGAGGACGAACTGCGACTCGGCTCGCTGATGCGCACGCTCGCGACCGTGCATCCGCAGTTCGCGGATCTCCTGGCGACCTCGGCCGCCGCCGGTGAATGGGAGGCCCGGATCCGCGACCTGCCGGGCGCGTGGGCCTGGTCGAAGGCGCAACAGTTCATTCAGCGGTGGCGGAACGCGGACGAGGAACGCCGGCTGGTCTCGGAGTTCGACCAGGTGGAGGACCAGGCCCGGCGGGTGACCGAGAAGCTCGTGGCGGCCAAGGCATTGCATGCCTGCATGGCGCGGATGAGCGACACACACGCCAGAGCACTGCGCAGCTATAGGGAACACATGAGTCACGTCGGCGCAGGCGGTGGCCGCAAGGCGGGCGAGTTCCGCAAGGCGGCGCGGGCGGCCATGGAGAAGGCGAAGGACGCGGTCCCCGCCTGGGTGGTGCCGCTACCGAACCTCCTCGACAACATTTCCGCGCACCGGGACTCGTTCGACGTGGTCATCGTCGACGAGGCCAGCCAGGTCGGGCTGGAGAATCTCTTCCTGCTGTGGATGGCGCCGCGCGTGATCGTGGTCGGTGACGACAAGCAGTGCACTCCCGGTGTGGGCCGGATGGGCCAGCTGGACGAGCTGTTCAAACAGCTCGACGAGCACCTGGTGGAGTTCGATCAGGAGGTCCGCATGAACTTCACGTCCAAGTCCAACCTGTACGGGTTGTTGTCGTCCCGCTCGGGCAAGGACGCGGTCGTGCGCCTCCGCGAGCACTTCCGGTGCGTGCCGGAGATCATCAACTGGTCGTCCGGCCAGTTCTACGGCGAAGACGGCATGCCGGGCCTCGTGCCTCTCCGCGAACGGAAGGGAACCGATCTGGAGCCGTTGAAGGTCGTGTTCGTGGAGAATGCCGAGACGGAGGGGCGTAACCAGCAGAAGCGGAACCCCATAGAGGCCAAGCGCATCGTCGCCCAGTTGGTGGAGTGCCTCGCCGATCCACGCTATGCGAAGAAGACATTCGGAGTGATCGTGCTCCAGAACGGGGCGCAGGGAAAGCTGCTGGACCTGGAGATCATGGCGGCCACAACCCCGCAACAGCGCGAGGACCACAAGATCCGAGTGGGTACGGCGCCCAACTTCCAGGGCGACGAACGCGACGTGATCTTCCTGTCGATGGTGGTCGCCGAACCGCCGCATCTCCAGGCCGCGTCCAGCTGGCAGCAGTCGTACAACGTCGCGGCAAGCCGGGCGAAGGACCAGATGTGGTTGTTCTCCTCCGTGGTGCCTGCCGCGCTGAAGGCCGGCGACCTGCGGCGCTCGCTCATGGACTACATGATGGCGCCGCCGTCAGTGTTCGGGCCGTCGCCCGCGCTGGAGTCGGTGAGCGAGGACCGGGCCTGTGAGCCGTTCGACTCGCTGTTCGAGCAGAAAGTCTTCCGCGAAATCAGGAAACGTGGGTACTACGCCGTGCCGCAATACCGGGTCGGGTCGCGCTCGCTGGACATCGTGGTCGTGGGGGAGGGCGGCCGGCTGGCCGTCGAGTGCGACGGCCACTACTGGCACACCAGCCCCAGCCAACAGATCTCGGACGCTCGCCGGGACCGTGAACTACGGCGGATGGGCTGGGACGTCGTGCGGATCAGGGAGAGTGAGTACGAGTTCGATCCGGGGCGCGAACTGGGTCCACTTTGGGCTCGGCTCGCCGAACGGGCTATCAGCCCAGAAGTCCAGGGCGGAACAGCGAACGGTCGTACCGAGTGGATCCCCGTGCGGCTGCCGACGGATGCGGGCGACCCGCAGGAGCAGGAGGCGTACTTGTGACTGACGACGAGATCCAGGTGACGCTGGACGACAACGTGCTCGACCGGCTCACCGGGCTGATCTGCGGGGACGACACCCTCCACTACCGGGCTGGTTACCAGTTGACGAAGTTCTTCGAGGCGGCCGGCTGGCGTCGTGTCGGTGAGGTCGACGGTGGACGCTACGCCTGGGTCCTGCGCACCTTGCGGTCCCGGCGGCACGACTCCGACGCGCTGCGATCCGTCCTGTTGCGACTCGCCGATCCCCGGGAGTACCTGGATGACGAGAACGCGCGTGTCGGCGTCGTGCGAGAGCTGAACGACCTGTTGGCATTGGAGGGATACCAGGTGGTGTACCGCGGCACCCGCCCGTGGTTGATCGCCCACACCGCCACACTCACGCGACCCGAGATGCACGAACCAGTCCGGCTGGTGGCCGACCTGGCGGATATCGTGAAGGACGAGAAGTTCGGTGCCCAGCTGACCCGGCGCCTCGAGGAGGCACACACCTGCTGGAAGTCCGGCGCCTGCACGGCCGCCGTGATCATGCTGGGCAGTGTGCTGGAGGGAGTGCTGTACGACGTCGCGATCAGCAGGCACACCGACGGTCCCCGACCGACCGACCATCTGCTGCGGCTGATCGATCTGGCCGAGAACAGGCGATGGATCGCGAAGGACGTGACGGACTACGCGCACGTCCTTCGCGATCACCGCAATCTGGTGCACCCGAAGAAACAGTGGGTGGACGAGTACCAGCCCGAGGACGACACGGTGCGCATCGCGTGGAACGTGGTGGTCGCGGCCCTCAACGATCTGGCCGACGTGCGCTAGTGTCCCGTGATGCTCATTGGTTTACGCGTCGGGTGGGCGAGAGCGCCTGAAGGTGGCCTTCGGGTACTGGGAGGACCTGAAGGTGGCCATCGGATACCCACGCGTAACAGTGGCCACCTTCAGACGAGCGCCGCGCGCCGTAACCGGGCCGTCGTCGACCCCTGACGGCCCGGCAGCACACCCGGCCCTGACCGCGCGCACGTAAACAAAGCAGGATCACGCGACGCTAGTGTCGCGTGATCCGGTTCCTTTGCGTCCGCTGTGGATCCAGGTGGTTCCTGGCAAGGCGGAGGAAAGCCGCTCGTGCTGGATGTACCTGGGCTTTCGCCAGCGCGGTCAGGGGTCGCGTTGGCCGCAGCGGCGTAAAGATTTCAGGGTCACGCGACACTAGTCCCGAACGGCGGCCGAACCACTTCGGATTCGGCTGCCGGGGGTGTCACGCGTGCGGGCAGGTGTTGCGGTACTCCTCGATGTCGCTGTCGTTCGGGGCCGGGCAGAGGAACTGTTCGTAGCGGGTGTCGTTGTCCACGAACCGCTTCAGCCACGAGATCGTGTACTTCGCCATGGTGGTGTTCGGGCTCTGCGGGAAGAAGTGGCTCGCCCCGTTCAGTTCCAGATAGGCCTTCTCCGACGCGGCGGGAATGGAGTTGTAGAACGGAACGGCGTGCGAGGACACCGACGCCACCGAGTCGTTCTCCCCGCCGACGATGAACGTCGGCACCCGGACATCCGACCAGGACTTGGTCGAGTGCCAGGGTGCGAGCGGTACGGCCGCCTGCAGCGTTGGCCGCTCGTCGGCCGCCGCCAGGGAGCCGCCGCCGCCCATCGAGTGGCCGGCCACCGCCAATCGGGACGCGTCGATCCGGCTGCGGACGGTGCTGCGTTCGGTCAGGTACGCCAATGCGGCCAGCAGTTGGTCACCGCGGCTGTTCGGCTGGTCGTAGATGCTGTTCGTGTCGATGATGATCACCACGAAGCCCTGCGACGCGAGGCGTGGTCCCAGCCATGCCAGGCTCGACTGCGTGGCCGTGAAGCCGGGGGAGACGGCGATCGCGCCGAACGTGCCCTCGGCCGTGCTGGTCGGGTAGTAGATGGTGCCGCCGCCGAAACCCGTGGCCACCAGGCGCGACACGCTGGTCTCCGAGGTGGCGAACGGGCCGCGCGACGCCTCGATGCTGCTCTCCGTCGGATCCGGGCCGCGCTCGTACGGGTTCTCCTGCGCGACGGCCTGCGGTGCGGACAGCCCGGCGCCGATCACCAGCGCCGTCACCAGTCCGCAGAGGGATCTCAGTCTCATCGGTAACCTCTCCTCGTCGAGAGTGCGTGTTCGAACGATTACCGACTGTGTCAATCGAATGGCCCGGCGCGCATCGGCGGAACAGCCAGAAAACCTTGTGCGGCGCGCTCGATCTGGCACTCGATGCAGGGAAAGCGTCGTTCACTGCGGTCAACGCAGGGAAGGCGTCGTTCCAGGCATGCCCACGCCGGGCGTGACCCGCTAGGCGACCGCGCCCACGATGCAGCCGAAGGCCGCGATACCAAGAAGCGTGCGGCCGTAGTGAAACCTGCGCCAGACGATCCGGAGCCGGTCGGCTCCGGCGGGTGGCTCGCCTTCGGGCAGTCGGCGGAACCGGATGTTGATGGGCTCGGCCACGGCCAGCGAGCTGACGATGATCACCCCGAGGAGCGCGACGGCCGTCCAGGTGAGCGTCGCCGCGCGACCCGATGCGTTGAGGGCGAACAACAACGCGCCGACGCCGGTCAGCGCGCCGAGGATCGGCAACATGGGATCGACCCGCGCGAGGGACCGGCGGAAGTCGACCGCGTACTGCTCAACCGGCATCCGCCGCCACAGGTTGGTCCGCTCGACGGCCACCACCAGGATGCCGCCCGCGAACAACCCACCGGCACCGAGCATCAGCCACGAACCGAGCTGGGTGAGGGTCATGGAACGATGATCCACCACGGAAAACCGTCGGCGCGCGAGTCTCCAGGTGGCCTCGACCGGGTCTCCGGTCGTTCACACGGTCGCGCGCGCGTCCTCGGGCACCGGTTGGACAACGGCGTCGTCGCGGGCGCGGGCCAACTGCGCCACCCCGTAGCCGGCGAGCAGCGCACAGACGACGGCCAGGGAGATCTCGACCGGCGAGGTGGCGAGGGTTTCGCCGAGGAGCACCACACCGATGGCGGTGGCGCTGGCGGGGTTCACGAGGTTCGTCACGGCCAGGGGCGCGCCGAGCCCCCTGCGGTACGAGCGCTGGGTGAGGATGGTCGCGACGATGGCGAAGACGGCGACCGCCAGCATGGCCACGATCGTGATGGGCTGGATGAGCACACCCGCGCCGCCGTCGCCCACGGTCACCACGATGGTCTGGCACAGGGCCGAGCAGACGGAGAAGGCCACCCCACCGGCCACGGCCTCCCAGAGCGTCGACGCTTCCGGGCGCCGTCCCCGGAGCGCGAGGAGAGCGACGAAGACGGTGGTGGCGGCGATCAGGGCGAGGAGCTCTCCGGACGCGAGCGTCTGGCCGGCACCGGCCGTGGTGATGATCATGGTGAGACCCGCGAGGCCGATCACCGTGTAGGTCATGCCGGTCAGCTCGAGCCTGGTCACCTTGCGCCGCGCGGTCATGGCGGCCAGGGGGACGGCGATGACGAGCGTGAGCACCCCGAGCGGCTGGATCAGCGACAGTGGCCCGAACGCGAGAGAGGTGACGTGCAGCGCGGCGCCGAGCCCGTTGAGCGCGAGCGCAAGCCACAACTGCGGGACGCGAGCAAGCTCGGCGACCGTGAGATGCGCGTGGCGGGCCTGGAGGAGCGCGGCGGTCGCGTAGGCTATGGAAACCGCGACGCAGAGCGCGATGGTGATCATCAGGTCGGTCACGGCAAGCAGTCAATCTCTCGGTTCGCCCGACGGAACGGGTGTCTCCCCAGCGTCCGCGATCGGACATGCCGAGAGCCTGATACCGGCGTACCAGGCCTACGCCCAGAGTAGCGCCCCCGCGGATCACGGCGACGGCGGTTTGAACCGATCGTGTCGACGATCACCTGCTGTCACAATTTGAACCTCCCTTGGACGAGGGACCCATCGTGTTAGCGTCGCTGCTGCTCGATTCACCGTATGTGTGCAAAGGGAGACCATGGACGACCGTGTCCTGAGTCCGGACCAAGCCCGGGAACGCCTCGATGCGTGGAAGGGCCGGATCGACAAACTGGCGGCCGACACGAAGGCCATGAGCGACCAGTTCCAGGATCTGCAGGTCACCCGCCGCGATCCCAAGGGGATGGCCGAGGTCACCGTCGACTCCGGTGGATCGCTGGTCAATCTGCGACTCACCCGCGAGATCGAGCACGCGGAACCGGACGCCGTCGCCCGCGCGATCATGGACACCGTCCGCGCGGCGAAGGCCGAACTGGCCGACCGCTCGCAGGAGATCATCGCGGAGACCGTCGGCACCGAGTCGGCCGCGGCGCGGGCCATCGCCGCGCGGGTCGGCCAACATCTGCGCGGCGAGGACGGAACCGATGAGGCCGACGACGAGTCCGATGACATCGGAGACTCCGGTGACGAACTGACCTGGAAGTGACCGATGGACGGCTTTGACGTTGACGTGGCACAGCTCCGGACGCACGCCGGCAGCATCGAGGGGCTGCGGGACCGGTTCGGCGCGGTCAAGACGGCCAGCGCGAACATCGCGCAGAACGACGAGGCCTACGGGTTGCTGTGCGGGTGGATCGCCGGGGTCCTGGAAGGCCGGCACACCAGGCAGGACGAGCTGATCGCCTACGTCGAGGAGAACCTCACGCTGTGCGCCGAGGCCCTCCGGGCGACGGCCGACGACTACGAGACCCAGGACACCGCGTTCGGCGACAACTTCGACCGGATCATCCGCTAGCAGGAAGCAACCCCCATGACCGACAACTCGCTGATCGCCCCGGTCGAGTCCTCCCGGGAGGTATGGACCGGTTCCGGCCTCGCCGAGGGCGTCGAGGGCCTGGTCGACGCCATCAAGAGCGAGGGCTGGGTCGACGACGTGCTCGCCGGCGTCGGACTCGCTGTCGAGGTCGGCGCGTCGGCCATCGACCCGATCAGCGCGCTGCTGGCCAACGGCCTCGGCTGGGCCATGGAGTACTTCGACCCGCTGCGGCAGATGCTCGACGAACTGACGGGGATGCCCGACGTGGTCGCCGCGCATGCCGCCACGTGGAACAACATGGCCACCGAACTGGCGTCCATGTCGGCCGACCTGAAGACGGAGCTGGAGACCGGCGTCTCCTCGTGGCAGGGCACGGCCGCGGACACGTACGTCCGCATGATGGGCAACAACGTGGAGGCCATCGGCGGGCTCGGCGCGATCTCGGCGGCCATGGCGGCGGCCACCGAGGGCGCCGGCGGTCTGGTGCAGATGACCCGCGAGATCGTGCGCGACCTGATCGCCGACCTGGTGGCCAGGGTGATCGTGTGGGCGGCCGAGGCGATCTTCGTGGTGACCATCCCGGTGATCGCCGCCCAGATCGTCGCGGCCGTGGTCAAGTGGGTCGGCCGCATCCTCCAGTACACGACGGGCCTGATCGACAGCCTGACCAACCTCAGCAAACTCCTCAACGGGTAGGCACACGTGACCCCCAAACCCAGGTCGCCCGGCGGCAACAACGACCCGAACGGCGACGGGACACCCGGCGACGGCAACTCGGGCGACGGCACAGACGGCAAACCGTCTCAGAGTCATGGCTCGATCGATGCGAGTTCGAGCATCTCCAACGCCCAGGACGCGACCAACGACGTCGCGGACCACGGCCGGCCGTCCGGCAGCGGCAAGCCGGGCGAACCGACCACGCCGACGCCGACGACCCCGACGGGCACCCAGCCCTCCGGGCAGCCCGACCCGAACGCCACGCCCGGCGGCACGCCCAGCGAAGAACCTGGTGCGAGCCCGAAAAAGCAGGAGGGTCTCCGCATCGAGAACGACTCGGCCACCATCCTCGCGAGAGCCGGTTACAAGATCAGCCAGAACACCGGCGAAAAGGGTGCGAACGGCACGAGCGACCCCGACTACAACATGGAGGGCAAGCTGTGGGACTGCTACGCGCCGAGCAGTGAGAAGCGGGACAGCGTCCGCGGCGAGCTTCGGGACAAGGTCAAGAAGCAGTCTGGCAGTATCGTCATCAACATGGAACGCAGCCCGATGTCGGTCGACGAGATGAAGGCCCTCCTCCCGCACGTCAAGGGACTCGAAGAGGCCAAGATCATCGACAAGAACGGCAACATCATCGATGCGTTTCCCCAGTAACGGCAGGACGTGACCCGTGTCTATCACCTACAAGCTCGAGCTGGGAGCGCCCGTCGCCCCGAGTGCGGTCCTGGGTGCCATGGTCGACGCCGGCCAGGGGATCCTCGACACGTTCGGGGGTAGAAAGGGAACGCTGCGCGGCGGCGGCTGGTTCGACATCGACGTGGCCGAGTACGACCCACCCGACCCGGTGGAGACGGAGTTCGGCTTCGCGCCGACCATCAGCGTCTACTTCGGAATTGCCAAGTTCGGTGACTTCGAGGCCCAGGAGACCGACGTTCTGAAGCTGGCTCTCGGTGTCTTGGCAAGGATTCCCGGCGACGCGCTGGTCCATCTCGAACACGACGAGGTGTGGTTGCTGCGCCGCGGCGGCCGGCTCACGGTCAACGACAGCCTGTGGAAGCCGAACCAGCTGGCCCTGCTGACCCAGCCGTACGAGCGCGCGCAGCTGGCGTTCTGATCACGAGCGTGCCCACCACGCCACCGCGGCCCGTCGACGTGGCCGCTCTGTTGCCCGGGATCCACGGTCGCGCCAGGGCGACGACCCGCCTGCACCCCCGGCCGGGCCGCCCGGCGGCGGGCCAGAGTTCTCTCGGCGGACCGCTCCTGTGGCCGGTGGGGGAGCCGTGGCCGGTGTGCGCCGAGCCGGCGACCCACGCGACCGTCTTCGGCGACCGACCGCCCGGCCCGATGGTCCCCGTGCTCCAGTTGTTCGCGGCCGACGTGCCCGGGGTGCCGTTCCCCGAGGGCACGGACCTGCTCCAGCTCCTGTGGTGTCCGACCGAGCACGAGACCGACGACATGTTCGAGCGGCCGTGGACGCGGATGACGCCCGTGTGCCGGGTGTTCTGGCGCGACTCGACGACCGTCGGACTGGTCGATCCGCGGCTGCCCGGTCCGGTCCCGGACGAGGAGTTCGTGCCCCGGCCGTGCGTCCTGCGTCCCGAGGTGGTGGCCGACTACCCGCACGTGCTGGAGCTGACCCCCGACGAGCTGACCGAGGTGGTCGACAGCGGCGTCGACTACGACCAGCTCGGGCCGGCGCCCGGCGCCAAGGTCGGTGGGTGGGTGGAGTGGGCGCAGGACCGCGAGGTGCCGGCGTGCGACCAGGGACACGAGATGGTCCACCTGGTCACCATCGCGTCGGTGGAGGACTGGGACAACTCGTGGACGCCGGCGCCGGACGCCGCCACCAACCCCACGGGCCTGATGATCGCCGACGGCGGCGGCTACCACGTCTTCACCTGCGTGACCTGTCCCGGCCGACCGGTCGCCGCCGTGAGCCAGTGACGTGTGGCTGTTAGGAGCGCTGGCCCGCTGGCTGGGTCGGTACCGCTGGCTGATGAGGCTGGCACCGGTGATCGTTCCGGTGGACCGGGCGCTGAACAGGGTGAGCGGTGGCCGGTTGAGCGTCGTCCGGCTGGCCGGACTGCCGTCGCTGCGACTGGTGACGCGGGGTCGCCGGACGGGCCTGACCAGGGCCAACGGCCTGCTGTACACCCCGTACGGCGACAAGTACGTGGTGATCGGCTCGGGTTGGGGCCGGCCGCGTCATCCGGCGTGGACCCTCAACCTGGCGGCCGACCCGAACGCCACGGTCATCGTGCGTGGTCGGTCCATCCCGGTGGTCGCCCGCCGGGTCGACGGGCCGGAGCTGGTGGAGATCTGGTCGCTGGCCTTGCGGAACTGGCCGGGCTACGTGATGGAGCGGCGGCTCGCCGGTCGGGACTTCCGGGGTCTTCGTCCTCGAACACGCCGAGGCCCTCTTAACTTGATTCATTCCAGAAAATAGGCCACACTCGGCCCGTGCCCACGACCACGGATCTCGAGCGCCTGTTGCGCGGGGTCTCGCTGCGGGTGACACGGCCTCGGGTGGCGGTGCTGTCCGCGGTTCACGATCGTCCGCATGCCGACACCGAGTCGATCATCGATGTCGTGCGTGCGGAGCTCGGCACGGTGTCCCATCAGGCGGTCTACGACGTGTTGCGCGCGCTGACGACGGCCGGGTTGCTGCGGCGCATCGAGCCGCCGGGTTCGGTCGCGCGTTACGAGGCGCGGGTCGGCGACAACCACCACCACCTAGTGTGTCGGTCGTGCGGTGCCATAGTCGATGTCGACTGCGCCGTCGGCGATGCGCCGTGTTTGACCGCCTCGGAGGACCATGGGTTCGTCATCGACGAGGCCGAGGTCATCTACTGGGGCCTGTGCCCCGACTGCTTCACCGAGACAAGTTCACGTTCCTGAAAGGATTCCTGTGTCTGACAGTCCTGACGCCGTCGTTGGAGAGATGAACGAGGAGAGCGCGGGCGGGTGTCCGGTCCACACCGGACGCTTCAGCCACCCGACCGAGGGTGGGAGCAACCGCGACTGGTGGCCGAACCAGCTCAACCTGTCGATTCTCCGCAAGCATTCCGCCGTGGCCAACCCCATGGGCGAGGACTTCGACTACGCCGCCGAGTTCAAGACGGTCGACCTGGACGCCCTGGCCAGGGACGTCGACGAGGTGCTGACGACCTCGCAGGACTGGTGGCCCGCCGACTTCGGCCACTACGGCCCGTTCATGATCCGCATGGCGTGGCACAGCGCGGGTACCTACCGCATCGAGGACGGCCGCGGTGGCGCCGGCGCCGGCATGCAGCGGTTCGCGCCGCTGAACAGCTGGCCCGACAACGGAAACCTCGACAAGGCGCGCCGTCTACTGTGGCCGGTCAAGCAGAAGTACGGCCGCAAGATCTCCTGGGCCGACCTGATGATCTTCACGGGCAACCGCGCCCTGGAGACCATGGGCTTCAAGACCTTCGGCTTCGCCGGTGGCCGGGCGGACGTCTGGGAGCCGGACCAGGACGTCTACTGGGGTCCCGAGCGCACCTGGCTCGGTGACGACCGCTACAGCGGCGACCGCCAGCTGGAGAGCCCGCTGGCCGCCGTGCAGATGGGCCTCATCTACGTCAACCCCGAGGGCCCGAACGGCAACCCGGACCCGCTCGCCGCGGCCCGGGACATCCGCGAGACGTTCCGCCGCATGGCCATGAACGACGAGGAGACGGTCGCGCTGATCGCCGGCGGCCACACGTTCGGCAAGACCCACGGTGCGGCCGACCCCGACGAGCACGTCGGTGCCGAGCCCGAGGGCGCGTCCATCGAGGAGCAGGGCCTCGGCTGGAAGAACACGTTCGGCAGCGGCAAGGGCCGGGACGCGATCACCAGCGGCCTCGAGGTCACCTGGACGTCCACGCCCACCGCGTGGAGCAACACGTTCTTCGACAACCTGTTCGGCTACGAGTGGGAGCTGACGAAAAGTCCTGCCGGGGCGAACCAGTGGGTGGCGAAGGACGGCGCCGGGGCGAACACCATCCCCGACCCGGAGGACGGCTCGCTCGTCCGCCCGCCGACCATGCTGACCACCGACCTCGCGCTGCGCGTCGACCCGGTCTACGAGCAGATCTCCCGGCGCTTCCACGAGAACCCCGCGGAGTTCGCGGACGCGTTCGCGCGGGCCTGGTACAAGCTGACGCACCGCGACATGGGCCCGATCCAGCGCTACCTCGGGCCGCTGGTCCCCGAGGAGACGCTGGTGTGGCAGGACCCGGTGCCGGCCGTCGACCACGAGTTGGTCTCGGCCGACGACGTGGCCGCCCTGAAGCGCCAGATCCTCGACTCGGGGCTGTCGGTCTCGCAGCTGGTGTCCGTGGCCTGGGCCTCGGCGTCGACGTTCCGCGGCAGCGACAAGCGCGGCGGGGCGAACGGGGCACGCGTCCGCCTCGAGCCGCAGCGGCAGTGGGAGGTCAACGACCCCGAGGCGCTGGCCACCGTGTTGAGCACCTTGGAGGGGATCCAGGCGTCCTTCGGAAAGAAGGTCTCCCTGGCCGACCTCATCGTGCTCGCCGGGAGTGCGGCGGTCGAGCAGGCGGCGCGCAACGCCGGTCACGACGTCCAGGTGCCCTTCACCCCGGGCCGCACGGACGCGTCGCAGGAGCAGACGGACGTGGAGTCGTTCGCCGCGCTCGAGCCGACCATCGACGGGTTCCGCAACTACCTTGGGAAGGGCCACCGGCTGCCGTCGGAGTACCTGCTCATCGACCGTGCGAACCTGCTGACGCTGAGCGCGCCCGAGCTGACCGTCCTCATCGGCGGTCTGCGGGTCCTCGGCGCGAACCACGGGCAGTCGAAGCTGGGCGTGCTCACCTCGAGTCCGGAGTCGCTGACCAACGACTTCTTCGTGAACCTGCTCGACATGGGCACCGAGTGGACGGCCACCGCCGAGGACGCGGAGACCTTCGAGGGCCGCGACCGCGCCACGGGCGAGGTCCGGTGGACGGGCAGCCGCGCCGACCTGGTGTTCGGCTCGAACTCCGAGCTGCGGGCCGTGGCGGAGGTCTACGCGAGCGACGACTCGAAGGCGAAGTTCGTGCGTGACTTCGTCGCCGCGTGGGTGAAGGTCATGAACCTCGACCGGTACGACGTGGCTAGCTGATTCGCCTGCCCGGGCCGGCCGCTCGCCGGCCGGCCCGGGCAGCGCCCGGCGAATGCCTGGAAGGCGTCGTTCCTGACACTCAACGACAGGAAGGCGTCGTTCCAGGCATTCCCGCCACCGTGATGTCCACGCGGTGCGTTCCGGTCCGGGTGGTGGCGATCGCGTGGCTCGGCTGGGCGGTGCCGTCCACGGTGAACGAGTCGATGTGGTCGCCGGTTCCGGAGATCGTGATGTCCAGGGTGAGGTCGCGGTGTCGGAGGCCGGACAGTCGTAGCGGGGAGAGGCCTGCGGGGACCACGGGGTTGAAGCGGATCTCGTGGCTTTCGCGCGCCAGGCCGACCAGTCCGTGGTGGACCATCGCCAGGTAGCCGGCCGCGCTCCACAGTTGGCGGGCCGAGCCGCCCGGGCGTCCGGTGCCGGGGTGGTAGAACTCGTGGAAGGTCGGGGCCCGTCCGGCCAGGTCGGCCAGGCGGGCCAGTTCGGTGGCGAACACCCCGACCGCGCCGCGGGTGGCGGCCGCCCAACCCCAGTAACCCTGGACGAACGGCCACACCATTCCGTTGTGGTAGAAGTACTCGTCCCGCACCAGCCATCGTGTCCACAGTGGATACCGCGGCCACAGGCAGGGCAGTCCGTGCCGGGTGGCGGTGACCGTGCGGAAAATGGCGGCCGCCTGCTCGTCGTCGGCCACGCCCCACAGCACGGCCAGCGCGTTGCCGAGGCCCTCCCAGCGATCCGACGGCCGTCCGTCGGCGTCCTCGTAGTACGCGTAGTGGCCGCGGTCGGGCTGCCACAGCCGGTCGTTGATCGCCTGCTTCAGCGACGCCGCCCGGAACTCGAACAGGTCCGAGTCCTCGCCGAGCAGGCGGGCCGCCCTCGCCGCCAGTTCGTAGCCGCGATAGTGGAGCACGTTGGTACTCAACGCTTTCGTGGCGCCGACCTTGTCGCCGCGGAACGCGAACCGGGGCGGGTAGCCGCTGTTGGACTCCATGAAGCTGGAGCAGCCACGGAACAGCTTGCCGTCGTAGGCCTCGTGCTCGGCCCGGACCAGGCTCGCCCGGGTCGCGTCCTGGCTCCAGCGCAGGAAGTCCAGGTCGCCGGTGGCCACGTAGCAGGCCCACGCGCCGACGGCGCCGACGATCGAGTCGGTCAGCCGGGGCCAGCCGCCGAAGTGTGCGCACCGGTCCTGGGTCCACGGCCGGCCGGGCGCCGCCACGCCGCGCATGGTGGCGCTGGAGACGTCGGGATGCAGTAGGCCGGCCCCCAGATCGATGGCGTACGAGGCGTCCCGTACCCATACGGTCGGCCACGACTCGCCGGCCACGAACGCGTCGCCGGAGACACTGTCGGCCACGTCCCGGACGGCCTTGGCGTAGGCAGCGTCGTGGACCGTCTGACCCGAGGTGAGAGTGGGTGCGGCCACTCGGCCACGGTACTCAGAACCACTCCTTGGCCACGTTCACCCGGTCGATCGCCGCCCGCACCTCCCGAGCCGACGCGTCCCACGCCACGGTCACCCGCCCGTCGGTCAGGTACCGGACCGGCAACTGCGCGTCGGGGCGCACGGCCAGCAGTTCCCCCACGGCCACCGCCCGCCGCGTGGTGGCGGGGAACGAGCGACCGTCGGCCGTGTGCACCTGGAGCCGGATGTCCAGCTCCGTGTGGTCGCGCACCATCCGGCCGGTCCGCGTGGCGGAGACCACGGTGCCGACTGCGATGGGCGCGCCGTGGAACTCCCCGAGCGGGCGCTGGGCGCGGCGGGCGAACGGCGCGACCAGCAGCAGGAAGATGATGAGCACGATCACCCAGTCGTAGCCCATGGGTCAGTCCTTCCCTGGCGTGCCGAAGAAGTCGGTGGCGCCGACGTCGACGCTGACCACCCGGCCGTCGGCATGTGCCACGGCCAGTTCGTCGCGGGCGACCACCGCGGTCATACCGTTGGGGCCGACCACCGCACGGTCCACCGGGGCCTCGACGGGCACCGAGCCGGCGATCCGACCGGTATCCAGGGTGACCATGGACAGCGTGATCCCGTTCGCCGCGTCGCGGTGTTCCACCAGCACGTGCCCGGTGGCCGCGCCGACCGCCGTCCCGCCCTCGATCACCAGCTGACCGCCATCGAACGCGACGGCGCCCACCGGGATCTGCATCCCGTCCACCGTGATGCGCACCAGCAGGCTGCCCGGCATCCCGAACGGCAGCGCCTGCAGCGCGATCCGCTCGGGCGAGCCGGCCAGCGCGGCTTCCGGTCCGGTGGCGACGGCGGCACCCGGTTGGGCCGAGAGGCGGCCCGCCCACGCGGCGGCCGTCGCCGCGTCGACCGGCGCGGGCGCCGTCTGGTCCAGGCCGATGGCCAGCACCTCGCCGGCCGCGTTGAGCGCGAGCACCCGCCGGCCGTCCGCGTCATACGCGTAGGCCGCCGGCGACGGCACGAGCCCCTCGGCCGCCACCGACCCGTCCGCCAGCTCGACGATCACGAGCCCGGAGCCGGTGGCCAGGTAGGCGTAACGCTGCCCGGCGGCGAGCACCGACGCCGCCCAGCTCAGCTGGTCGGACAGCTGCTCGTCCCACAGGATCTCGCCCGTGACGGCCACGGCCGCCAGCCGCACCTGGGACACGTCCCGCGTCAGCTCCTGGAACAACCCGCGGGTCCCGTGGCGCTCGTAGGGCACGAGGACCACGTCCTGCCCATCGACCCGCGCGAACGCGATGCCCGGCCGCAACCGGACGTCCGGCTCCGGCGAGAAGAGGTAGGAGCCGCCGAACACGCCGCCGGCGATCACCGCGAGCAGCACGAGGATCGACACGAGACGGCGACGCGGCCGCGGTGGCGGCCCGAGGCCCGGCTGCACCGGGGAGTACCGCGGTGGGTTCTCATACATGGGGTTCAGCGTCGGGGGAAGGCCGCGCCTACCGGTCCCAGGAAGGAGCTAGGCTCGCCCGGGTGAGCACCGCGCCAGCCGCCCCGGTCACGGTGGCGACGCTTCCCCGTGGTCTGGTGGTGGCGTCCGCCTGGGCCGAGCTGGGTGCCGCGGTCGCTCCGCTGAGCAACGCGGCCGGCCGCCCGCTGACCCGCACGGTGAAGCTGCTCCTCGATCCGCTGGTGCTGCGCCCGGTGCTCAACCCCGAGTTCGCGGCCGGTGCGGTGGCCGCCGAGCACGTGGACGCCCTGCAGGCCCGGATCACCGGCGCGGGACCGGTGCTGGCCGCGACGGCCGGCTGGTTCACCGTGCTGAAGAAGGAACGCCGGCGGCTGCGCATCACGGACGGCAACCCGCAGGACCTCTACTTCCAACGCTGCTTCGAACTGGCCACCGAGCACGGCGGCCCCGGACCGGACGCCGCCGGGGTGGCGGCCGAGGTGCTGGCGGAGGTGCACGGCCAGGACGGCCCGACGGTCGCCGGCCTCCGGGAGTTCCTGACCGATCCGGCGAACACCGCCGAGCTGACCCGGTTGATCGAGGAGACCTGGGCCGCGCCGCCCGAGCCCCGGCCGGAGCCGGTGGAGACCGCCGAGTTCCTGGCCACCTGCGCGGTCGCCCCCGACCGGGCGCTGTTCGGTGAGTTGGTGTCGGCCACGGCGGGCAGCGCGGGCGCCACGGACCTGGACCGGCCGGGCGTGGCCTCGGCACACGGGTTGACCGACCGGGACGTCCCGGCGCGGCCGGTGCTGGGGGTGAGCGCGTCGAAGGCGAACCTGCCGAAGCCGTTCGACCGGTCGATCCTCGAGCGCCTGTTCGCGCCGCTCACCAACGCGTTCCTGCGGGCGGGCCTGGCGGACGTGCCGGCGTTGGTGCGCCAGGAGATCACGCGGACGGCCGGGCCGTGGCAGCTGGCGGACGAGGTGAGCCGGGTGGTCATGGTCCTGGGGCGCGAGGCGTCCGGCGGCCTCACGGGACAGCGCCCGGCTACTACACCGGGGAGCGCCGCCGCCCGGCTGCGGTCGCGGTGGGAGCGGGAGGCGTACGTGCACCGCGTGTTGCGGCTGCCCTCGACCGCACCGCCCGCCGTCCGCGCGGATGTACACGGTGTCCGGGAGGCGTACCTGCGCCGGCTCTGGGTGCGGGTGCACGGCCGGGAGTTGCGCGACGACGTCATGACGGCCGAGCAGGTGTGGGACGTGCTCGACGGGGTGCTGCGGTCGGTCATCCTGGACCAGCGTGACCGGCTGCGGTCGGCGCTCGAGCGGGAGGCCGGCGCATGAAGGTGTCGCGATCGGCCGGCCTGGTGGTCGGCGACTGGCCGGAGCGGCCGGAGGTCTCGGCCGTGGTGGAGGCCGCGGGTGCGGTGCTGGCGTGGGACGTCCTGGCCGGCGACCCCGTGCCGGCCGCGCGGGTGGACGATCCGGAACGGGCGGCCGACTGGCTGTGGGAGGTCTACGGCTCGACGGCGGGGGAGATCCTTGGCGGAGCCGCCGAAGTGACCGTGCCGGTCGACGGCGACTGGCGGGTTCGGGACGCGTGCCGGGTGGTGGCGCAGCTGAACTGGGTCGAGGCGTG
Source organism: uncultured Actinomycetota bacterium (assembly GCA_963826035.1). Classification (GTDB taxonomy): domain Bacteria; phylum Actinomycetota; class Actinomycetes; order Mycobacteriales; family Pseudonocardiaceae; genus Actinophytocola. The sequence continues at coordinate 874,267 of CAWGVZ010000001.1, forward strand.
GTGGCCCGCGTCCACGTCGGCCGGAGTGCCGGCCGTGGATCCTGTGGTGTTGCACGCGGAACGCGCGGTCGCTGTGTCCACTGTGGACCACCTGCTGGACGACCCGGACGCCGTGGCGCGGGCGCTGGCCTCGGTCGCACTGCTCGGTCCGGCCCACCAGGAACTGGCCGAGCGGGTGGCCGCGCTCGCCGAGGACCACGGCGTGGTGCTGTCGCCGGCCGAGGCGCCGCACCGGACCGGGTACGCGCTGGCGGCGGGCGGCACGGGTAGCTCCGCCGGGACCACCGTCCTCACCGGATCCTCCACTGTGGACTGGACGCTCGTGCCGGCCGGTGTGGTCGACGCCGCCGCACCAGCGGACTGGGCGGTGCTCCGCCGGGACGGGGCGACGGTGCTGGAGGTGTCCGTCCCGCCGGGCCCGCGGCCGGGCGCCCGATTGGCCGCCCGGTTCGCCGACGTCGACGTGCCACTGGACGAAGTGGACGGTCTCGGCCGCATCACCGGGTCCGCGCCCGTGCCGGCCTCGGTGCTGTTGCTACCGCCCGACCGGCGCGCGGTGACCGTTTACGCGCCCGGGTTCGCCGTCCCGGCCGCTCCCGACCCGGGTGCGCGGGCACGGCGGGCGGCGATCATCGCCTATGCGCGCTCCCGGGCCGGCGCGCCGGATGCGACGCTCACCGAGCGGACCGCGCGGTGAGCACTTCGAAGGACCTGGCCGGCGCGCGGGCCGCGCTCGAGGGCGCGGTGGCGGCGGCGACCGATGCGGACCGTGCGCAGGCCCTGCTGAACCTGGCGCACATCGTCGCCCTGATGGGGGACCGGCGGCACGCGGTGGATCTGATGACCGAGGCGCTTCCCCTTGCGGCGGAACCACTCCGGGCGTTGGTCATCGCCTCCCGCGCGGACCTGCGGTCCTGGCTCGACCGCTGGGACGAGGCGTGGCAGGAGGTCGAGGCGGCGCTGGGGGACGCCGGCCCAGCCCACCAGGTGGGGCTGCGCAACAACCGGGTGGGGTTGCTGGTGATGGCCGGCCGGCTCGAGGAGGCCGAGGCGGACGCCACCGCCACGGTCGAACTGGCCGTACAGCACGCACCCGAGTACCTGACGAACCTGTACGTCACCCTGGCGGCGCTGGCCGACGAGGCGGGCGACGAACAGCGCGCGGCGCGGTACCGGCTCCTCGGCGAGAACGACGGGCAGAACCGGTCGCTCGGCCCGCGCTGGCTCCGGTTCGTCGAGCTGAACACCGACGGCGTGGTGCTGGCGTCGTCGGGTGATCGACCGGGCGCCATCGCCGCCTACGAGGCGGCGTACCGCGAAACTGTTGGCGCGGACGACCTCGCGGCGCTCGCCTGCCGGGCGGCGGTCACCGGCAACCTGGCGAGTGTGGTCGGTGACCACGACCAGGTGCTGCGGTGGAGCACCGAGTCGATCACGGCGGCGCGGGCCGCGCTGGTGCTCGGGGACGACGGGTACGGCATCGCCACCGTGCTGGTGAACTCGTTGGTGTGCCGCTCGATTCCGCTCCACGCGCGCATGCGGTTGCCCGAGTCGTTGGCGGATCTCGACGAGGCGGTCGCGTTGCTGGCGGAGGTCGACGACCGGTCGGTCGAGGCGACCGTCCGGGCCACTCGTGCCCGCGTGCTCGTCGTGAGTGGACGGTTCGCCGACGCGGCCGCCGAGGCGCGGACCGCGCTGGAATTGGCCTACGCCGCCGCGCCGACTCTGGCCGCGGCCGTCCACTCGACACTCGCGGAGATCACGAGCGGCACTGGCGATCTGGCCGGTGCCGTCGAACATCTGGCCATGGCCCGCGACCTGTGCGCGGCCGCGGGCGACGCCGAAGGTGAGGCCACGGCCGTCCTCAGTTCGGCGCGGCTGGCCTACTTGGCGAGCGACGGCGACCGGGCGGACACCTTGTACGCCGAGGCGGAAGGGCTGCTGGCGGACAACCCGCGCTGGCTCGCGCTGTGCCTGATCGGCCGGGCGGCGGTCGCCGTCCTCCGGGGCCGGCCGGGCGAGGCGGTGGGGATGCTGGACCGGTCGATGGCGGCGCTGGGATCGAGTGCGATCACCACGGAACTGGTGGCCGTGCACCAGGTGCGGGGCTCGGCGTTCGAGTCGCTGGGCGAGTACGCGGCGGCGGAGTCCAGCTACACCGAGGCGGCGGACCTCTGCGAGGCGTCCGGGTTGTGGCATGTGGCGCTGGGCATGGCGTGGTGGCGCACGGACGCCCTCGTCCGCCGGGCGGCCGCGGTGACCGGCGACGAGCGGCGGGCGATCGCGCGGCGGGCACTGGATCTCGGGCTGCCGGCCGCGTTGGCGGCGGAGGCCGTGCGGCAGCGGTTCCCCCACGGGCCGCTGCGGGAACGCTGGGTGGCGCTGGCGTCCGCACCCGCTACCCGGTCGGCGTTCCTGGCCATCCGGGCGGTGGAGGACTCGGCGCTGGCGGCCGAGTACATCGACCACCTGGCGGGTGCGGTGACACTGACAGCGGGCGATGCGACGCCGGTGGAGCGGACCGAGCTGGTGTCGCTGCCCGCACCTCCGATGATCGACCAGCACCTCCCTTACGCGGCGGCCGGGTTCGGCTCGGGCACGGACCCGGCGTTCCCGATGGCGGGCTTCGCGTTGCCGCCGAGGGTTCGGTTCGACCCGGCCGTACCGTCCACATTGGACTTCTGGATCGACGTGGCCGAGGAACGGTACGGGTTTCCCGTGCGGGCGGCGGGCGCGGTGGTCTCATGGTGACCGTGCAGCTCAAGCTTGTCGACGCCGGCGATCTCTACTTCTCGTGGCGGTGGGAGCACGAGCCGGCCGAGCCCCGGGTCCAGGTCATCTCGCGCGACCTCGTGCAGGGTGTGCTGGACGAGTTGACGGCGGCCGTGCCGTCGCCGCTGCCGGGGGAGGCCGCCGGAGCCGCGCTGCGGCGATCGCTCACCCACGGGCCACTCGTCGACCACGCACGGGAGCTCGACCTGTCCACGCGGCTGTCCCGAGTGCTGCTCCCCGGCCCGCTGGCGGTCGAGCTGAACTCGTGGCTGACGCAGGGAATCCGGCCGCACCTGCGGGTCCAGCCGTCCCCGTCGACCGCGCTGGTGCCGTGGGAGGCGCTGCGGGTCGACGAGGCCGAGCGGGCGGTGCACGACCTCGACATCTCAGTGCTGCCGCCCGCGACCGTGGCCAACGCCGACGACCGGCGGGTGTCCCCGTTCGATCCACACGGGACGGTCGTGGGGGTGTTCGACCCGAAGGTGCCCGGGTTTCCCGACGACTCCGGTCTCGGCTCGGTCCTGGGCGGCGGGATCCCGGAACTGGGTGAAACGCGCCGCGACGACATCGACCGCGACCACCTGGAAAGGGCGCTGACCACGGCCGCGCGCTTCCTGTACGTCGGCCACGTGACCACCGGCGGCCACGGGCTGGACGCGCGCCTGCACCTGTCCTGCACGGCCGACACCACGGGCCGCGCGGCGCCCATCGGCGCGCACCGCCCGCTGACCGCCGCGGATGTCGTGCTCGGGCACCGCCCAGGGCCCGTGCGGCCGTGGCGGATCCCCGCCCGGGTCGCGCTGGTGGCGTGTGAGAGCGGCGGAGACGTCCGCTTCGCCGAGCCGTCCGGCCTGGTGACCGCCATGGTCCACTGTGGAGCCGAGTACGTGACGGCCACCAGATGGACGCTGCCGACCGACGAGGGACTCCGCCGGCTGGTCCCCGACTTCCCCGCGGCTCCCGTGCTCGGGCCGGCCGTGCTGGCTGTCGATCAGGCGCACCGTGCGCAGGACCCGGTGGCCGCGTTGAACGACTGGCAGCGCGCCGCCGCCACCCGGTGGGAGGAGACGGGCGACCTCACCTGCTCGCCGCTCGTGTGGGCCGCGTTCACCACCACGTGGGCGCCCACCCGGCGAAGTTGGGACCGGTAGGGTACGCCCCCGCCATAGCGTCCTCACCAGCCGAAAGGGGTGAGGACATGAAACGGGACGAGGCGCTGCACGCCCGCGTTCAGGAGCTGGAAGGCCGGATCGAGCGGCTGACCGGCCTGCTGGGCCCGATGCTCGACGACGAGGAGCGGCAGTCCCGGCTGCGCGCGCTGGCCGAGCGGGCGGACGGTCTGCTGCGGTCGCTCGAGAGCAGGGCGAAGCCGGCCGGCATCGGCGCGCCTCGCTTCGAGGCGGACCTGGACACCGTCTACCAGGCGGAGACCTACGGGTACGTGGCCGTGTACTTCGTCGGCGGGCGGACCGCGCGGATGCGGCTGCTGGTCGGGTCGCAGAGCCCGCCGACCACGAGCGTCGGCTACGCGCACAGCGGCGGCGAGATCAACTCGTACATGGGCGGCATCGTGCGGCCCGGCGAGTACTGGATGGCCGCCACCCACCACGCCGGCATGAAGGCCGGCTTCGAGTGCATCTTCACCCCCCTGTTCTGAGAAGGAGAGACCTCATGTTCGGAAATCGCAAGAACCGTGCGGAGCGCGGGCTGGAGATCGCCAACAAGGTGGCCAGCGGCAAGGGCTTCTACGGCCGGATGACGAAGGCGTTCGTGGGCGCCGAGGATTTCGGTCGCATTCAGGGTGCCGTTGGCGCGTTGAACTCGGGGATCGATGTTCAGGCCATGGTGGCCGCGGGTGTGCCGACCGTGCCGGCGACCGTGGTGTCCATCGCGGACACGGGGCAGCTGGTGAACTTCGACCCGATCGTCGACCTGGTGGTGCAGTTGGGTGATGAGAGTCGCGTTCCGTTGCGGACGATCGTGTCGAAGCTGCGGGTGCCGCGGGCGGGCGAGGAGGTACGGCTGATACCGGACCCGCGGCAGCCGGGTGCCTATCTGTACGCGGGGGTCGCGGACGCGTGAGGGGCGCGCGTCAGGAACGGCGGCGGGGCTTTCCGCGTTTCGGCGCGGTGCCCCGTCGCCGTTCCGGCTTGCGCTTGTCGGGCCGCGGGGCCGGCGCCGGTGTGGGTGGGCGGCCGCGTGTGCTGTTGGCCGTTCGCCCTCGGACGATGCCGATCAACTGTTCCATGAGGTCGGAGGTTTCCTCCTCCGGCCAGGACAGTGCCACGCGTGACTCGGGAACGTCCGAGACGGGCCGGTAGGTGAGGTCCCTGCGGTGGTGCAGCCGGGCGAGCGACTGCGGGACCACGAGCAGCCCCACGCCCGCGGCCACCAACTCGATGGCGTCGCCGGTGGTGGCCGGGCGCTCATGGGCGGGCTGCCCTGGCGGCCGTTCCCAGTCGAGGGTGTCGTCGAGGGGGTGCAGCACGATCGTGTCGTCGAGGTCGGCCGGCGACACGGTGTCGGCGGCGGCCAGCAGGTGGTCCTTGGGGAACACGACCACCGTGGTCTCGGTGTAGAGGGGGATGGCGTGGAGCCCGGTCCGGTCGGTGGGCAACCGGAGGAGAACGGCGTCGGCGCTCCCGTCGCGGACCAGCGCGGCGGCGTCGGCGGCGGCGACCTGCACGAGGGTCAACGGGACCTCGGGCGAGCGCTCGTGCCAGGTCCGCACCCACTTTGTGGGCGTCACCCCGGGGACGTAGCCGAGCCGAAATGACGGAGCCACGAGGCCAGGTTACCGGGCGTCAGGGGAGTGACCGAACGTGCCCGATACCCTGCGTGTCATGACGTCGCACAAGACGCCCCAGACGATGAAGCCCGCGACCGCGGCCAAGAAGCTGGGCGTTCTCCTCGAGGCCACCCCGGCGGAGTTCCAGGAGGGTGTCGTCTCGCGCGACGAGCTGAACGCCCTGCAGGCCGACCCGCCGGACTGGCTGCGCGACCTCCGCCGCAACGGCCCGCACCCGAGGCAGGTCATCGCCGCGAAGCTGCGCATCTCCATCAGCGGCCTCACTCGCGCGGGCATCACGGACCCGCTGACCACCGAACAGGTGGAGGAGCTGAAGGCCACCCGCCCCGACTGGCTGCAGCAGGAACGCGCCACCCAGGTAGCGGTGAAGAACGAACTGGACCGCCTGAAGTCCCCCCGCCGCCCCCGCTCCTAACGAGGCATCGAGCCACTGATGCGGTTCTCGCCCGCGAGCTCGCGGTTCCCGCACGCGAGTTCGCGGTTCCCGCACCCGAGATCCCACTTCCCGACCGCGAGATCGCGGTTCCCGCACCCGAGATCCCACTTCCCGACCGCGAGTTCGCGGTTCCCGACCGCATGTTGCCATGTCCCGCACGCATGTCCCCACGTCTCGACCGCATGTTCTCGGTTCCCGACCGTTCTCATGGGGCGAGCCGCGCGCAAACCCACAGTGCGCCGGGCCCCGGACTCCACCCGACCTGCGAACTTGCGGTCCGGAAGTAGGAACATGTGGTCCGGACATGGGGACATGCGTGCGGGATGTGGCGACATGCGTGCCGGACGTGGGGACATGTGGTCGGGAAGTGGGATCTCGGGTGCGGGAACCGCGATCTCGTGGTCGGGAAGCGCGATCTCGGGTGCGGGAAGCGCGATCTCGTGGTTGGGAAGCGGGATCTCGGGCGGGGTTGGGGAGGGCTGGTGAGTCGGTTCGGGCCGCTGTTGAGGCAGTTCCGGCTTCGGGCCGGACTGACCCAGGAAGGGCTGGCGGCGCGGTCCAACCTGGGCGTTCGCACGGTCCGCGGGCTGGAGACGGGCGAGCGGGCCGACCCTCGGGTGGGCACGGTCGAGGCGTTGGCCGTCGCGCTCGAGCTGACGGCCGCCGAGCGTCTGGAGCTGCTCTCGGCCGTCAACGGCAGGCCGAGCCTCCTGCCCGATGACCCGCTGGCCGACGCCGCCAGCCAGCTCGCCTACGAGCTGCGCACCCGGCTGCGGCGCGAGGAGGAGCTGCGGCAGATCCACGACCCCGTCCCGCTGCCCGTTCGCTGGGGGCCGGCGCCCGACAACCTGATCGACTCCTGGGCCAACATCCGCAAGGCCGGGCCGGGCGACTCGGCGGCCCCGCTGGAGCTGGCCGGCGAGCTGGACGACATCGTCGGCGTCTACCGCAAGATCCCGTCCGGCCGGCTGGTGGTGCTCGGGCGCGCCGGGTCGGGCAAGACCATCCTCACCATCCGCTTCGTGCTCGGGCTGCTCGACGCCAACGCGCCGGCCGACCCCGTGCCCGTGATCTTCAGCGTCGGCTCGTGGAACCCGGGCACCACCGCACTGCGGGACTGGCTGATCGAGCAACTGCTGCGCGACCACCCCGGCCTCGGTGCCCCCGGACCCGACGGGTCGACGCTGGCCGCCGCGCTCGTCGAGACCGGCCGGATCCTGCCGGTGCTGGACGGCTTCGACGAGATCGCCGCCGGCCAGCGCCGCCCCGCGCTGGCCGCGTTGAACGCCACCGCCCTGAAGTTGCTGGTGACCAGCCGCGTCGACGAGTACCGCGCGGCCGTCGAGTCGACCGACGTGCTGACCTCGGCCGGCGCGGTCGTGCTCACCGACCTGACGCCGGACGACCTGGCCGGCTACCTCCCGCGCACCACCCGCAAGGGCGGGCACGCGGGCACCGTGTGGGCGCCGGTCCTCGCGGAGGTGCGCGCGCACCCGGACGGGGACCTGGCGGCCGTCCTGACCACGCCGCTGATGGTCGGGCTCGCCAGGACGATCTACAGCGACACCCCGGACCACGATCCGGCCGAGCTGCTGGACGCCGGCCGGTACGACACCCGGGACGCGATCGAGCGGCACCTGCTCGGCAGCTTCGTGCCGACCGTCTACCAGCACCAACCGGTGGACCGCGTGGAGCACTGGCTCGGGTTCCTCGCCCACCACCTCGACCGGCTCGGCACCCACGACCTCGCCTGGTGGCAGCTCGGCAACCGGATGCCCGGCTGGCTGCGGATGGTGGTGAGCGGTGCGGTGCTCGGCGCCATGGCCGGCATCCCCGCGGGGTTGGTCATCGGCCTGGTCCACCTGGTCGGCATCGGCACGACCGGCGCCGGCCTCACCCACGGGCTGTCCGCCGCACTCGCCGCCGGGCCGGCGGAGGGGCTCGCCTTCAGCCTGACCGTCGGCCTCGTCCACGGCGCCGTGCTCGCGCTCGGCGGCACGCTGTTCGAACCGTCGCGGGTGCGGCTCGGGCTGCGTGGCGGCCGCGGGTTCGGCTCGACGTTTCGACGCAGGCTCCGAGTCGGGTTGGCGTTGGGGGTGGGGCTCGGCGGCGGCCTGGGCATCGCGGGCGAGCTGGGTGCGACGTTCTGGATCGTCGGCCGTATCGGGACCACCACCGGGCCGGCCATGCTGTTCGGCCTGTCGTTCGGCCTGCTCTGGGGGCTGGCCTGGGCGGTGTTGGCTCGCTTCGAGGCGCCGGTGGACATCAGCACGGCGGCCAGCCCGATGGACCTGCTGAACACCAACCGCCGGACGGTCCTCGCCCAGGCACTGATCTTCGGGCTGGTGACCTGCGTCGGGTACACGGTCACGCTCGTCGTGCTGCACGGGCCCCGGCTGGGACTGGCCTATGGCCTGACCTACGGCGTGGTGCTCGGACTCGCGGTCGGCTTCTGCATCACCAGCCTCACCGCGTGGGGCACGTGGATGGTGTTCGCGCGGGCCTGGCTGCCGGTGAACGGGCGGCTGCCCTGGTCGCTCCCCGAGTTCCTGGAGGACGCCTACCGGCGGGGCGTGCTGCGCCGGGCCGGCGCGGTCTACCAGTTCCGGCACGCCCGCCTCCAAGATCATCTGACGCAGTCCTACCGCACGCGTTCTCGCTGATCAGACCCCTCGGCCAGATATGGCCGCCCGGTTGGCCTGTCCCGTTTCCCCGCCCGTCGCGCGCATTGGCGGCGCCGGTGACGAAAGGGGAGTTGGGGAATGGCGAGCGAGCAGGCGGAGGGGTCAGATGCATGGGACGAGTACCTCACCGGGCCGGTCCCTCCGGAGGGCGGGATGAACTGGGACGCCTACAGCCACGACGAGCTGCACCAGATGCTGTGGCGGGACGCCGATGTCGCGGACGTCAGCACGGTGGCCGCCGAGTGGGCACAGCATCGGACGGCGTTGACCACACATGCCGAGGTGCTTCGTGAGCAGGCGGTCGCGTTACAGGACAGCTGGCACGGCCCGGCGGCGGAAGAAGCGGCCAACCGGCTGGACGCGCTGGCTGCGCGGATGGAGAAGATCAGCGAGCTGGCCGGTGCGGGGCAGCAGGCCGCGCAGGAGGCGGCGGACGCGCTGGCGACCGCCAGGGCAATGATGCCGCCACCGCCCAGCGCCAGTCCGGCGGCGCCGTTCGAGATGCCGGCCATGAGCATGCCGGCCGTTCCCCCAGCGCCGTCGATGCCAGCCATGCCCTCGATGCCGTCCCTGCCGAACTATGCCGAGATGTTCGCCCCGCCTCCCGCCCCGACCGCGCCCAGCATGAACACGGCGTTCGGCGCGGTGGGCAGCGGCGGGTTCAGCTTCTACTTCGGCGCCGTCGGCGCGGATCAGCAGAAGGCCCAGGCGGTGCACGCCATGAAGACCTACGAGTCCAGCCTGATGGGCGGCAGCCGGATGATCGACGAGGCCCGGAGCGCGATCCCGCCGGCCGTCTCGACCGCACCGGCGGCGGCGCCGGCCGCCGGTCCGGCCACGGGCGGGGTGCCGTGGGACCGCCTCGTGGCACCCGGCCCGACCAGTGGCCTGGGTGTCGGCGCCGGCATGAGCCCGGTCATCGGCGGCGCGCCCGGCGCCGGCTCGCCACTCGGATCGGGCGGGCGGATGGGCGTGCTACCGGGCATGCCGGGCGGGCCGGTCCTGCCGCATCCGGCGGCCGAGTCGGCAGCGGCCCGCGCGGCCGGGCCCGGCGGCATGGTGCCGCCGGTCGGCGGCCAGCGCGGCGATTCGGACGGCGAGCGGCACGAGAACCACCTGCCGACGCTCGGGCACCGGCTGTTCGACATGGACCTGGAGGCCAGCGGGTCGGTCATCGGCCTGGCGACCGACGAGATCGGAGCACAGCAGTGAACAAGGGCTACGACGTCGACCCGGAGCTGCTCGGCGCGCGGATCGCGACGCTCACGAAGCTCGGCGACCTGACCGGCGACCTGGTGGCCACGGCGAGCCGGCTGGCCGAGCGGCTGCCGATGCTCGGCACCGCGCCCCCCGCCGTGCACCTGGCCATGCGGCTGCGGGAGGCGGCCGGCCGGTCGGGTCTGGCCGGCGAGGTGAGCGCGGCGGAGCAGGAGGCCCAGGAGTTCCAGCGGACGTTGTCCGAGGCCAACGCCGGCTATGCCGCCGGGGAGGCCGGAGCCGAGTCGGCCATGCGTGCCACCGAGGCAACGGAGACACCGACAGGGACGCCGGCGGAGACAGCACCCAGGACACGGAGCGAGACGCCGACCGAGGCAGCGACGTGACCGCCACGATCGAGCGTGCGAGTGACCGCGACGTTCACCTCGACCTGGTGGAGCTGGACCTGCTGACCGTCCACGCCGGGTCCGCCTGCCCTTTCCGCTCCGGGTGCCCTCGTTCGGCAGGCTGGCCCGTGAACGGGAGGCGCTGCTCTCCGCGGCCGGCCACACGTTGCGCGCCCGCGGCCTGGCCGACGAGCACGGCCCGGCCGGCATGGCGGCGGAGCTGGTCACCGTGTTGCGTGGGTACCGGAGCGCGGTCGACCTGGTGGTGATCGGCCCCGGCTCGGTGATCGGTGTGGTGGCCATGGTCGACCGGAACGGGGCGGTGGTGTGCAGCCAGTCGCTCGGCGACGAGACGGGCCCGGTCCGCGTCCGGCGGGTCGCGACGGCGGCGTTGACCGACGAGTTCGCCGGACTGATTCCCAAGGCCGCGACGGCGCCCGCCATGCCGATCACGCTGCCGCCCGGCGCGGTCGGCGACACGTTGCGGCTGCTGAGCAACACGGCCGACACCCCGGCCACCCGGCGGTGCGTTCGTGAGCAGGTCCGGGAGTGCGGTGGCGACGGGGCGGTGGTCGACCAGCTGGTCGAACTGTTCCCGGCGCTGCGTGGCCGGGGCCAGCTCGGCGTGGTCCGCCGGTCCGGCACGGTGGTCAGCCGGCCGCTCGAAGTCTCCTGGTTGGACAGTCCACACGGGAGAGTGCGGGTCGATCACGACGACCGGGGCTGGATGAGCGTCAATCCGCTGCGCCACGGCGAACTCGTCCGCCTCCTTGGCGAGGCGGCGACGGTCGCCCGCGCCTAGCAACAGACACGGGGACACAGGGAAAGGGGAACATCATGGATCCAGCCCAGTGGCTGGCCGACTATCAGGACCGTCTCGAACGCGCGGCCTACGGGGCCCGCGCGGCGAGCGCGAGCCTGCGTGAGGTCGGAGCGAGCGCCACCTCGCCGCGGGGTGAGGTGACCGTGACGGTGGACGCGGCGGGCGTGCTCGACCACGTCTCGTTGGCGGCGGCCGCCCGCAAGCTCGACGCCGACACCCTCGCCGCACTCATCGTCACCACCGCGCGGGAGGCCCAGCGGTTGGCCAGCGCGCGGATGGCCGAGGTGATGGCGCAATACCTGGGCGACGGTGAGGCCCTGGCGCAGATCACCCAGCACCTGCCGGCGGGGGTCGTGCGATGACCGGATTCCAGGCGGGTTACGGGGTCGATCCGGAGCAGCTGCGCGGGCACGCCACGAGCCTGGCCGGCTACGCGGACCAGCTCGCGGCGACCGGCACCGGGCTCTCGGACTCGATGGGCGAGCAGTCGCTCGGCTCGTTCGCCCAGTTCCTCACGGCCGGTCTCGGCGGCGCGATGACCGCCACCCGGAGCGCGTTCGCCGACGCGGCGGCCACTGTGGACAAGGTGGGTGCCGGGATGCGCCAGGCAGCCGACCAGTACCAGCGCACCGACGAGGACGGCGCGTCCGGCTTCACGAGCGTGGGGGAGACCCTCCGATGACCCCGACAATGACCCCGACAATGACCCCGACCACCACACCGGCCCCGACCGACGACCAGGCACCGGACGCCGTGCGGATCAACACGCTGCTGGGCGAGCTGCGCGTCGCGGGAAAGGCGGTCGACAACAGGGAATGGCTGTCGGCCGAGCTGGCCGGTGAGCCGGCCGTCTCGCTCGACACGCTCGGCTCGACCGCCAGCCCACTGTCCGCACTGGACGGCGCCGGGGTCGGCTTCCTCACCCCGATGATCTCGTTCCTGGAGGAGCCGCTGCACCAGCTGCGCGGTGACCCGAACTCGGTGTCCTCCGGAGCGGGTGAGTTCGACGGTGCCGGCCAGAACGCGGCGGCCGTCTGCGAGGAGTACCGGTCGGCCGCCGGCCGCGAGACGAGCGACTGGTCGGGCGAGTCCGCGTCGAGCTACCAGCAGACAGGTATGGAGCTGGCCGACGGCATCCTGTCCATCGCCGAGACCTCGCTGACGTCCGCCAAGGCGATGATCAAAGCGGGCGAGGTGGTCGCGCAGGTGATCGACGTCGTCACCCGGCTGGTCACCGAGGCGGTCGGCAAGATCGTGCCGATCATGACCCAGGCGATCGCCGCGGCGCCGGCGACCTTCGGGCAGAGCATCGCCGCGGCGATCCCGCAGTGCGTGCAGATCGCCGTGGACTGCGGGGCGCAGCTGGCCGCCAAGCTGGGCGCGCTGCTGTCCAGCGGCGAGAACCTGATCAAACTGATCGACGGCGCGCTCGGCGTACTCGCGATCGTCAAGGAGGGGATGAAGTTCATCGGCGAGCAGAGCCAGGGTGGCGGCACCCCGAGCCCGGCGACCAGCCAGACCGGTGCGCCTAAGGAGTCCGAGGAGTCCGAGGAGCCCGAAGAATCTCCGTCCGGCAGCTGGCGGCCTTTGGTCTCCGGACAGAACGGGACCACCAGCAGGCCCACCACGTAGATCAGGCCGAGGAACGCGACGAACCGGGCCGCGTCGAACACGAACGCGGCGCCGGTGTCGACAGTGCGGTTTCTGTGTCGAATCCGGTATGGGCGACCGTCCGAATCGCTACGGTCGCCGCGTGTCGTACTTTTCTCGGGTTCTTGTCGCGGCCTCCGTAGCGGTTATCACCCTGGTCAGCGCCCCGCCGGTGAGTGGTGAACCCGCTCCCGAACCCCGGCCGGGCGAGGTCGTCCACGTCGCGGGTCTCGACAAGTGGTCGGGCTACTCGGGCGACGGCGGGGCCGCCACCCAGGCCCGGCTGGGCGGTGACGTGGACACGGCCGTCGCGGCGGACGGCACCATCTACATCGCCGACACGTTCAACGAGGCGATCCGGGTGGTGACCGTCGACGGCGTCATCACCACGCTGCCGGTGGTCCCTCCGGATACCTTGTTCCTGCCGTCGGCGGTCGCCCTGGACGGCACCGGCGCGCTGTACATCGCGACCAGCACGACCGTTCAGCGGCTGAACCCCGACGGCACGACGATGGTGGTCGCCGGCGGCGGTGGGAAGTCGTTCGACTACGAGGGCACCGGCGACGGGGGCGACGGCGGTCCGGCCACCGAGGTGCAGCTGGGTGGGGTGGAGGACTTGGCGATCGGACCGGACGGGACGCTCTACCTGGCGGAGTCGTACTTCAACCGCATCCGCCGGGTGACCCCCGACGGCACGATCAGCACGATCGCCGGTGGCGGCGTCGGTGGGTCGGTGCTCGACTCGCCGTCGAACGTGGCGGTCGATCCGGCCGGCAACGTCTACTTCGTCCACATGGGATTCCGCGGCGTGCGGAAGATCGCGCCGGACGGCACCATCAGCGTGGTGCTCGGCCAGCGGGAGGAACCCGGGTTCTCCGGGGACGGCGGTCCTGCGGCCGAGGCGGGATTCGAGTCGGCCGGGGGGATTGCCGCCGACGCGGACGGCAACCTGTATGTGGCGGACGTGGGAAACCAGGTGATCCGGAAGGTCGACCCGCAGGGTGTGATCGACACCGTGGGGCCGTCGGTCTTCTCGGTGAGCGATGTGACGGTCGGCCCGAACGCCGACCTGTATGTCACGGCCGACGGGCAGATCAAGCGGCTGGTGCTGGGGACGGTCGAGGCGGTCGGCGGCGAGGAGGTCCGGCCGGGACCGGCGCGGTGGGCGGATCAGGATCCGGGCACCGTTCTCCCGGTGGTGGGCAAGGGCCGCGAGATGACCGACGAAGAGCGGCGGGGCGGCGGGGCCGGTGCCATGGCAGCCGGCCCGGACGGCACCGTCTACTACGTGGGCGCGGACCACCAGGTGTTCGCGCTCCGGCCGGACGGCACGCACGAGGTATACGCCGGCTCCGGTATGGGGTACTCCGGCGACGACGGGCCGGCGGTCGAGGCGGAACTCTACGAGCCGAGGGCGCTGGCGGTGGACGAGGACGGCAACCTGTACATCGCCGACGCGTACAACTTCCGCATCCGCAAGGTCGACTCCTCGGGAACCATCACGACCATCGCGGGCAGCGGGGAGGACCTGTCGATCCTGGACGAGGACCCGAACGGTGACGGTGGCCCGGCGACCGAAGCCCGGATCATGCCGCTCGACCTCGCCCCGGGCCCGGACGGCAGCCTGTACGTGGTCGACGAGTACGCCGATGGCCGGATCAGGAAGATCGACCCCCAGGGAGTCATCACGACGCTCGCCGGCGGTGGCGAGCGACGCGGGGGCGACGCGCGGACCGCGGCCGAGTTGGCGTTCGGCACCAGCACGCCGTGGTCGATCGCCGTCGATCGGGGCGGCAACGTCTACTTCTCGGCGTTCGACGGGGTGCACCGGATCGGCCCCGGCGGGGAGCTCACGGCGGTCACCGCGGACGGCTCCGGTTTCTCCGGCGACGGCGGTCCGGCCGCGCAGGCGCTGGTGAACTCACCGCAGGGGCTCGCCGTCGGACCGGACGGCACGCTGTACATCGCCGACTCCCGCAACAACCTTGTGCGCGCCGTGCGCCCCGACGGCACCATCACCACGGTCGCCGGCAACGGGGTGCTGGAGGACAGCGGCGACGGTGGGGCGGCGACCGACGCCGGACTCCGCGAGCCGGAACTCGTGGCCACCGACGCCGACGGGAACCTCTTCGTCACCACGGACCGCACGGCGCGCATCCGCAAGATCGACACCGAGGACACCATCTCGACCGTGGCCGAACTCGGTCTCGTGGTCGACGGGACGGCGGCCGACGAGGTGGTGGTCGACCAGCCGGCGGCTGTCGCCGTCGATCCCGCGGGCACCGTGTTCGTCGCAGGCGAGGCCTCGGTCATCGCGGCGACCGCCGACGACAAGGCCCGGCCGGTGGCCGACACTCAGTACGTGTCGTCACTGGCCACCGGTCCGGACGGGTCGGTCTACGTGCCGCACGACGGCCTGGTCGACCGGGTCTATCCCGACGGTGCCAAGGTGACCGTGGCCGGTGTCGGGGTCCAGTGGACCAATGACGAACCACTGCCCGACGTCGACGGGAAACGGGCGATCAGCAGCGTGCTCGACCCGAGTGACGTCGCGATCGGTCCGGCGGGCGAGCTGTACCTGACCTCCGGCAGCCGGGTGTACCGGGTTGACCGGGACGGCATGCTGCGGTTCGTGGTGGACCTGAAGGACGCCGAGGACTCCTCGGGCGCCGAGGACGTGGGGTTGGCCATCGCGGTCACGCGCGGCGGCGAGATCTACCTCGCCGACTCGATGAGCCACCGCGTCTTCGCGGCGAACAGCGAAGGCGAGATACGCACGTTCGCCGGCAACGGGGAGAGCGCGTCCGGCGACGACCGGGAGGACGGCGCGCAAGCGACCGACGCTCCCGTGTCGTCGCCGGACGATCTCGCGGTCGCCCCCGACGGGACCGTGTACATCGCGACCAGCAACGGGATCCGCCGCGTCTCGACGGACGGCGAGATCGACACGGTGGCCGAGAACGAGGACGGCGAGAGCCCGACCGCCATCGCGCTGGACGCCAACGGCAACCTGTACTTCACGACGCCGGAGCTGCACCAGGTGTTCGTGGTGGTCCGCCCGGGCGAGCTGGCGCAGCCGTTCCCGTGGAGTGTGCTGTGGTGGGCACTGGTCGCCGTGATGCTCGGCGCGGTGGTCTTCCGGGTGGTCCACCTCCGCCGCCGGATCGCGCTCGCCGAGGCGCGGCCCGAGCCCGAGCCCGAGCCCGCCGAGTAGGCGCTATCCGCTCATTGTGATGTTGGAATTTCCACTGCTCTGATATCCCTCGGTCGCGAGGACCATGTAGTAACTGAAATTGCCGAGTCGCATTCCGGCCCGGCTCCACGCGTCGAAGTGGTTGCCCGTGGTGATGGTGCCGCCCGTCTTCTTCTGCTGGCGGACACTCCAGAACTGGGGGAACGTTTTCGTGCCTTCGACGGACGGCTGGTTGTACCGCATCGTCTGGTAGATGTCGTACGTGCCGCCGTCGCTGGATACCGTGCCCCGGTGCGTTCCCGTCGGCCGGTAGGTGCCCCAGTTGTCGACCACGTAGTACTCGACGAGCGGGTTCGACGTCCAGCCGTACAGGCACAGGTAGCCGTTGCCGGACGGGTTGAAGCTGCCCGAGTACCGCACGGTCCGACGGCTGCCGTTGCTCCATCCCTTGCCGCACACGAAGTTCCCCGTGTTGCGCCATGAGGTGCTGTAGTTGCCGCCGTTCCCCATTGTCATGGAGACCGTCCCCTGGGCATCTGTCCAGAACGTGTAGTAGTACCCGCTGTGGTTGCCCGTCTGGTTCGTGGTGACGGTCTGGGCCTGCGCGACGCCCGGCAGCAGCAACGAGGATGTCGCTGCCAGCGCCATGGTGCCGGCGCCGACCACGAAACTTCTGCGGCTGAGCGGGTTGGGTGCGTTCTCCTTGGTCATGCTTCCTCCTCGTTGAGGCTGGCGGAGCCAGGCAGCGGGATACACCCTGGCGACCTTTCGGCGACCAGGTGACAGTGGGTGTTGAGCGACTCGAATCAGCAGCGGGTGCGATTTCCGTCGATACCGACAGTGTTGGGCTGACTCCGCCGTGCTGTCAACAAGTTTCGGAGATGTTTCGGAAATTGTGGAGAATGGCATTAGCCGATAATTTTCGGAATTCGTCGGGGAGAGGGACGGGCCGACCCATGTACCCATTTAGGTGACACCCGCGTCTCTTCGATCCTCGTACGGCTGCCGACTCGCCTCGCTACGGTCGCCGCGTGTCATTTTCCTCTCGGTTCGTCGTCGTTGCCTCCGTCGCGCTCATCGCCCTGGTCAGCGCCCCACCGGTGAGCGGTGACCCCGCTCCGGAACTGCGGCCGGGTGAGGTGGTCACGGTCGCGGGTGTCGAAGGGCAGTGGGGGTTCGCGGGTGACGGCGGGGCCGCCACGCAGGCCCTGCTCGGCGGTGTCGCGGGCGTCGCTGTCGCGGCGGACGGCACCGTGTACATCGCCGACGAGCACAACCAGGCCGTCCGGGTGGTGACCGCCGACGGGATGATCAACTCGCTACCGGAGCCGGAGGACCCGTACCGGTGGTCAATGCCGACAGCGGTCGCCCTGGACGGCGCCGGCACGCTGTATGTCGCGACCAGCTCAGCTGTTCAGCGGCGGAATCCCGACGGGACGTTCACGATGGTCGCGGGCGGCGGTGACAAGTCGTTCGACCTCGACGGCGGCGGCGACGGGGGTGATGGCGGCCCGGCCACCGATGTGTACCTGAGTGGCGTGTCCGATCTGGCGATCGGGCCGGACGGCACGCTGTACGTGGCGGTGTCGTACTCCAACCGCGTCCGCCGGGTGAGCCCGGACGGGACGATCAGCACGGTCGCCGGCGGAGGTGTCGGCGGGTCGGTCCTCGAGACGCCCCACCACGTGGCGGTCGATCCGAGCGGCACCGTCTACTTCACCCATGAGGGATTCCGCGGCGTGCAGAAGATCGCGGCCGACGGCTCGATCAGCACGGTGCTGGGGCAGCGGGCGGAACCAGGATTTTCCGGGGACGGTGGGCCGGCGGCCGAGGCGGGCTTCGACTCGGTCGGGGGGATCGGCACCGACGCCGATGGCAACCTGTACGTGGCGGACACGGGGAACCAGGTCATCAGGGTGATCGACCCGCAGGGCGCCATCGACACCGTGGGGCCGGCAGTTCCCGCCCTCAGCGATGCCACGGTCGGCCCGGCCGGCGATCTGTACCTCACGGGCCACGGGACGATCAAGAGACTGGTGCGAGGGACGGCCGAGGCGTCCGCCGGTGGTGAGGGCCTCCAGCCAGGGCCGGCGCGTTGGACCGACCAGGAACCGGGCAACGTTCTCCCGTTGGTGGGCGCGGGCCGCGAGAGGACCTCGGGGGAGCGATCCGGCGGCGGGTCCGGTGCCATGGCGGCCGGCCCGGACGGCACCGTCTACTACACCGACGACGACCGGGTGGTCGCGCTCCGACCAGACGGCAGGCGTGAGGTATACGCCGGATCCGGCCTCGGGTACTCCGGCGACGGTGGGCCCGCGGTCGAGGCGAAACTCAACGAGCCGAAGGCGCTGGCGGTGGACCAGGACGGCAACCTGTACATCGCCGACGCTTGGAACTTCCGCATCCGCAGGGTCGACACCGAGGGAACCATCACGACCCTCGCGGGCAAGGGCGGTGACCTGTCAGTCATGGACGAGGGACCGAACGGCGACGGCGGCCAGGCGACAGAGGCACCGATGATGCCGGTCCACCTCGCCGCCGGTCCGGACGGCAGCCTGTACCTGGTCGACGAGTACAGCCACGGTCGGATCAGGAAGATCGACCCGCAGGGGGTCATCACCTCGATCGCCGGCGGCGGCGAGAGCGCGGCGGAGACCGCGGAGTCCCCGGCCGAGGTGACCTTCGACGGCAGGACGCCGTCGTCGCTCACCGTCGACCAGGGCGGCACCGTGTACTTCACGGAGACCGGGTGGGTGTATCGGGTGAGCTCCGGCGGGGAACTCTCGCCGGTCATCCGCGAGGGCACGGGTTTCGCCGGGGACGGCGGCCCGGCCGCACAGGCGCTGCTGAACCAAGCGCGGGGGCTCGCGGTCGGCCCGGACGGCACGCTGTACATCGCCGACTCGCTCAACAATCGCGTTCGCGCCGTGCGTCCCGACGGGATCATCACCACGGTCGCCGGCAACGGGGAGCGGCAGGACAGCGGTGACGACGGCCCGGCGACCGACGCCGGACTCCACGAGCCGGCCGTCGTGGCCACCGACGGGGCCGGGAACCTCTACGTCACCACGGACGACACCGCGCGGATCCGCGGGATCGACCCGAGCGGCACGATCACCACAGTTGCCGAGCTCGGTCTCGTGGTCGACGGGGTGGCCGCCACCGACGTGGTGGTCGAGTCCCCGTCGGCCGTCGCCGTCGATCCCGCCGGCACAGTGTTCGCGGCGGGGGACGGCGCGATCACCGCGGCGTCCGCTGATGACAAGGCCCGGTTGGTGGCCGACCTGGAGTACGTGAACGCGCTGGCCACCGGTCCCGACGGGTCGGTCTATGTGCCACACGACGGCCGGGTCGACCGGTTCTATCCCGACGGCGCCATGGTGACGGTCGCCGGCGGGGTCTCGTGGCCAGGCGACGAGCCACTGCCCGACGCCGACGGGAAGCGGGCGACCAGCAGTGTGCTCGAGGACGGTGACGTCGCCATCAGTCCGGCCGGCGAGTTGTACCTCACCTCGGGCAGCCGGGTGTACCGAGTGGACCGGGACGGCAGGCTGAGGTCCGTTGTGGACCTGAAGGACGTCGAGGGTTTCGAGGACCCTGAGGACGTGGCGCTGGCCATCGCGGTCGGCCGCGACGGCGAGGTCTACGTGGCCGACACGTGGGGCGATCGCGTCTACGCGGTGAGCGGCGAGGGCGAGGTCCGCCCGCTCGCCGGCAACGGCGAGGAGGCGAGTATCGGCGACCGTGGCGACGGCGCCGAGGCGACCGACGCTCCCGTGTCGAGGCCGTGGGATCTCGCGGTGGCCCCCGACGGGACCGTGTACCTGGCGACCAACAACGGAGTCCGCCGGGTGTCCACGGACGGCGACATCGACACGGTCGCCGAACCCCGAGACGGAAAGAACCCGACCGCCGTGGCGCTGGACGTCCACGGCAACCTGTACGTCACGATGCAGGGCCTGCACCAGGTCTTCGTGGTGGTCCGCCCGGGCGAGCTGGCGCAGCCGTTCCCGTGGGGTGTGCTGTGGTGGAGCCTGGCGGCCGTGGCGCTGCTCGCGGCGGTGGCCATGGGGGTGCGCCGCCGCCGGCTCGCGCTTGCCGAGGCGCCGCCGGCCGAGTAGTCCTGAACGTGGGAGGTGCCGTGCCGAACTCCGTGCTTGTCGCCGATGACGGGCCCGTGCGGATCGTGACGTTGAACCGGCCCGGCCGGCACAACGCGCTCGACCTGGAGTTGCGCGAGGTGCTGGCGGACGCGCTGGAGACGGCCATGACCGACGCGACCGTGCGGGCCGTGGTGCTCACCGGGGCGGGCGGCACGTTCTGCGCGGGCGTCCCACGTTCGGAACCGGCGAGTCCCACGTTCGGAACCGGCGAGTCCCACGTTCGGAACCGGCGAGTCCCACGTTGGGAGTGGGTGAGTTCCACGTTCGGTGCGCCACCAGGTGTGTCGCGAACGTGGGACTCACCGGTCTTGAACGTGGGACTCGCGTGGTTTGAACGTGGGACTCGCCGGTCACCAACGTGGGACTCGCTGGGTTTACGGCCAGGCCGCCAGCCGGAGCCGGCTCTCGAAGCGGCGCCGTTCGCCCGAGACGGGATCGGTGAACTCGAGGACGCGCGCGAGCAGTTGCAGCGGGTCGGAGAAGTCGTCGAGCGGCCGGTCCCGCAGCACCGGGTAGAACCCGTCGCCCAGGATCGGGATGCCGAGGCCCGCCAGGTGCAGCCGGAGCTGGTGCGTGCGACCGGTCATGGGCACCAGCCGGTACCGGCCGAGCCCGTCCCGGTGCTCGACCAGCTCCACCCGGGTCTCGGCGTTCGGCTCGCCGGGGACCTCCTGCGCCGTGATCACCCCGCGTTCCTTCACGATCCGGCTCCGCACGGTCGTCGGCAGCGCGAGACTCGGGGGAGTACCCGGCGATCGCCTCGTATTCCTTGTGCACCAACCGATCCCGGAACAGCGTCTGGTACCGGCCGCGCAACTCCGGCCGCACCACGAACATCACGAGCCCGGCCGTCACGCGGTCCAGCCGGTGCGCCGGGCTCAACGCGGGAATCCCCAACTGCCGGCGCAGCCGCACCAACGCCGTCTGGACGACGTGCTGACCCCGCGGAATGGTCGACAGGAAATGTGGCTTGTCCACCACCACCAGATCGTCGTCCTGGTGCACGATCCCCAGCTCGAACGGGACCGGCACCTCGTCCGGCAGATCCCGGTGGAACCACACGAACGTGCCCGGCGCGTAGGGCGCGTCCACGGCCACCGGCCCGGCCTCCCCGACCATCAGCCCCGCACGCAACATCGTGTCGATGCGCGCCGGATCGACCCGGGGGAGCCGCTCCACCAGGTGCTCGCGCACGGTCGCCCACGACCCGTCCACGGGCAGCCACAACCGCGCGGCGTCCAACCCGTGGCGCTGCGGCAGCGGCGAAGTGGTGCGCCTCAGAGCCGCGCCTCGATCGCCTCGATGATGCGCGGGCGTAGTTCGGCAGCGCGGATGACCGCGTCGACCGAGCCGACCTCCACCGCCCGGCGGATGTTGTGCACGCGGTCGAACTCGGTGGCCACCTCACCGAGCTTCTCCGTCCGCACGGTCGAGCGGACCTCGTCGAGCTCGGCCGCCAGTGCGGCCCGGTCGGCGCCGGACGCCGTCGCCACCCTGGCCTCCAGCTCCCGGACCCGCGGGTCGTTCGCCGTGCGTGCGTTGACATCCCCGGCGAACACGACGGCCGCGGCCGGCGCGCCACCGAGCACCGACGCGAACGAGCCCTCCAGCGCCAACACGGTCATGCCCGGGTTGAGCGCCTTGGAGAACACCACGAACGCGCCGCCGTGGTAGCGCGAGATCACGCAGAACACGATGGGACCGCGGAAGTTCACGATCGCGCGGCCGATCTCCGCGCCGTACTCCAGCTGGAGCTTGCGCATCGACTCGGGCGAGCCGTCGAACCCGGACAGGTTCGCCAGCACCACCAGCGGCCGGTTGCCGCTGGCCGCGTTGATCGCCCGCGCCGCCTTCTTCGACGAGCGCGGGAACAGCGTGCCCGCCGTGTAGGTGTCCGGCCCGTCGGTCGGCGGGAACCCACGGCGCGGCACCGAACGCGACTCGATACCCAGCAGGCACACGGGCAGCCCGCCGAGGTGCACGTCCTGCACGGTGGCCGTGTCCGCGTCGGCCATGCCCGCCCAGCGCTCCAGCACCGGGTGGTCCTGGTCGGCGACGGCGCGCATGACCGTGCGGATGTCGAACGCCTTCTTGCGGTCGGGGTTGGCCGCCACGGAGAAGATCTCGCCGACCGTCGTGAAGTCGCTGTCCGGCACCGAGTGCGGGAAGTCGGAGATGTCCCGGTCGAACGGGTCGGTGGTGGCGGCGCGGCGCGGCCGCTCCTCGCCCGGCACGACGTAGCTGTGGTCGTAGTGCGCCATCAGCACGTCGCGCGCGGCCGGCAGGGTCGGCGCCCAGTACTGCGCCTGCCCGTTCGGGCCCATCACGCGGTCGTAGCCGCCGATGCCGAAGTTGTCCTCGGCGGAGATGCTGCCGGAGAAGTCGAGCGCCTGCTTGCCGGTCAGCACCATGGCCGAGTCCGGCGTCATCACGAGGATGCCCTTGGTGTGCATGAGCATGGTGGCCTCGGCGTTCCAGTACGGCTGCGCGCCGACGTTGATGCCGGCCACCACGATGTTGATCTCGCCGCCGTCCTGGGTGAACTCGACGATCCGCTTGAGCGCGACCGCCACCCAGTCCATGTTCTCCGTGCCGGACTCCATGGAGACCCGCGCGCCCGCCGACAGCGCGTACCACTCGAGCGGCACCCGCATCCGCTCGGCCAGGTCGAGCGCCGCGACCACCCGGCTGCACTCCGGCTCGGACAGCGCGCCCAGCGCCTTCGTCGGATCGCCGAGCAGCACCACCCGCGTGACGCCTTCCGGGTGCCGTTCGGTGGGGGTGGTGACCACACCGGCGACGATGGCCGCGCTGTTGCGTCCCTTCGGCCGGTCCACGGGCACGAGCACACGGTCGTCGAGGTCGTGCTCGGTGAACTCGCCGAGCATGCCGGTCAGCTCGTACGGGTAGACGGTGCCGCGGCTGCTCGCGCGCAGCACCTTCTGCCGGTAGCCGTCGAGCGGCTCGATCGGCTCGTCCGACGGCTCGCCGATGATCAGGTGACCCTGGCCTGCGGCGTCGAACGCCACCCGTACGGCGACCTTCGCGAGCGCACCGGTCTCCGGGTCCCGCTGCCTGGCGATGAACAGGATCTCCTCGAGCCCGGCGCCCGCCGTGGACGGCAGCACGCGGGCGGCGATCATCTCCAGCTCGGCACGGGTGATCTCGCTCGGCGGCCAGACGTAGACGACGATCCGGTTGGTGGGGAAGCGGTTCTTCGCCGGCCGCCGCGACCGCTCGCGGCGGATCGAGTCGAGGCAGATGGCGATGGTGTCCTCGGCCGTGGGCAGCGCCACCAGCCGGCCGTCCTGCTCCCGCAGCTCCGTGAGGTCCCGGACCTGCGCGAACGCGACCAGCCGGTCGTCGGACGGGTTCTCCCGCGCGACGCACTGGAAGAGGTAGACCTCCTCGTCGGACGACGGCAGCCGGGTGAGGTCGAACTTCCGCAGCCGCTCCAGCTGCATCCGCTGCGCGATGTACGGGTGCAGGCCGCGGATCAGCCGTTCCTCGGTCATCCCTTCCCCGGTTGGTTCCGCGGCCGGACGGAACGTGAAGTGGTGGTGCATCACCGCACCGCCGCTGCCGGCGACCGTGGTGGTGAGCCTGCGGACCTGGCTCGGCAGCGCGTGTGCGCTGACGACCGCGTGCAGTGCGGCGGCCATCGCGTCGGAGTCCTCCGGCTGGTTCTCCCACGCCAGGTAGATGTCGGCGTCGATATCGGCCTCGGCCGTGCCGGCCACGGTGGCCAGCCCGGTCAGCGCGGCGCCGAGCGCGTCGAAGCCCACGGCCGTGGAGACCAGCCGGGAGCCGGCGCGTTCGGCCACCACGAACGTGCAGCCGGCCGCGTCGCTCGTGTGGACGTTCACCAGGCCCTTGTTGCCGTAGTACCGCCTGGTCAGCACCTCGAGCATGACAGCGTTGTCCAGGCCACTGCCCGTGGAACTGCCCGTGGAACCGCCCGTGGAACCGCGGACGAGCCGCTGGCCGAGCAGCCGCACCAGCGGCTCGGTGCTGCCGACCATCGCGGCGATCCGCTCGGCGCGGTCCGGGGCCGCCGGGTTCGCGTCGAGGTGGCGCAGGTGCTTGCGGACGTCGGCGTAGACGCGGGCCCGGTTGCGGCGCAGCAGCGGCTGGCCGAACCACGCGAACACCACCCCGCGGGCGAGGTCGGACACCACGGGGAACCGGACCTGCGTGGCGGCCACCAGGCGTTCCAGCGCGAGACCCGCGTGCTCCCGCAGGTCCTCACTCGGCGGGGCCTCGCGCAGCCACTCCCGCAGCAGCGTGGCGACCACCGCGGCATCGGACGCCGCGCGCTGCTGGGCCAGGAAGATCCGGAACACGGCCTCTTCGAGCGCGGGCGTGCGCTCCAGTTCGGTGACGCCGTAGTGCCCGAGTGCCTTGGCGAGCCGGGCCTGGAACGGCTCGGGCAGCCCGGCGCGGTCGACGTCGAGACTCTGCAGGTAGGTGTGGAAGTACTCGCGGGGGCTGTGCACGTGGTTGGGGCCGCCGGTCTCGTCGCCCGCCTTGTTGCGGCTCAGCTCGGACAGGTCGGCGAACACGGAGATGAGGTCGACCTCGTCGGCCAGCGCACGCTGTCCCGCCTCGGCCAGTTCCGTGCGGGCGGCCAGGAAGTCGGCGAGCACCCGGCGCTCGTCGTGCGGGTCGACGTCGAAGCCGAGTAGCAAGCTGCGTAGATCCTGGAGGCAGCGGGCGGTGCGGTCGCGCGGCGGGACGTCGGATCGCTGGGCCGGCAGGTCCAGCTCGACCGCGTCGGTGGCCGCCGGGGCGTCCTGGCTGTCGCCCAGCGGTTCCAGCCGCAGCAGCGGTGCGCCGGTCGCCACCTGGCTGCCCACGGACACCACGGACTCCTTCAGCCGTGCCCGGAACGGCGCCCTGAGCACGGTCTCCATCTTCATGCTCTCCAGCACCAGCACGGGTGCGCCCGCCTCGACCTCGTCGCCGACGGCCAGCGGGGTGGCGACCACCATGGCGGGCGCGGGGGAGCGGACGACGCCGCCCTCGTCGCGGCTGACCCGGTGGGCCACGCCGTCCACCTCGACCAGGTGGACGGGCCCGTGCGTGCTGGTGAGCAGGCGGAAGCGAGCGCCGTTGACCACCACCTGTCCCGTGTGCCGGTCGAACCGGTCGAGGTCGAGGTCGGCCGTGTGGGACTGGGTGCCGGCGTCGATTCCCACCCGGAACCGGTGTGCGCCGATGCGCGCGACCTTCACGCGGTAGCCGGCGCCGCGCAGCTTCAGGTCGAGCGGCCGGCCGCTTTCGTGCTGCACCTGGGGACGGCCGCCGAACGCGGTCGACAGCAGGCGCTGCAGCTCGACGCGTTCCTCCTCCTCGTACGCCTCGATGGCGGCCGCGGCCAGCGCGACCGCCGAGTGCCGGTGGGAGACGAGCCGGCCCTCGCCGCGTACCCGGTCGATCCAGCCGGTGTCCGCGCTGGCGTCGATCACCTCGGGCTGGTCGAGCAGGTCGAGCACGAAGCTCTTGTTCGTGGCACCGCCCTCGATGATGACCGTGGTCTCGTTCATCGCCCGCCGCAGCCGCCCGAGTGCCTCGTGGCGGTCGTGGCCGTGGGCGATGATCTTGGCGATCATCGAGTCGAAGTCGGCGGGGATCGTGTCGCCCTCGCTGACCCCGGTGTCCACGCGGATGCCCGGCCCGGCGGGCAGGATCAGCCGCGCGATCCGGCCGGGGGAGGGGGCGAAGTCGCGGTCGGGATCCTCGGCGTTGAGCCGGGCCTCGATGGCGTGCCCGCGCTCGGCCGGCTGCGTACCGGTCAGCTTCCCGCCGGACGCCACGTGCAGCTGTAGCTTCACCAGGTCGACGCCCGTGGTCTCCTCGGTGATCGGGTGCTCCACCTGGAGGCGGGTGTTGACCTCGAGGAACGCGAACAGCTTGTCGCCGGGGTGGTACAGGAACTCGACGGTCGCCGCGCCCGAGTAGCCGACCGCCACGGCCAGCCGCTCGGCCGAGGTCTTCAGCTCCTGGGTCTGCTCGGCGGACAGCACCGGCGACGCGGACTCCTCGATGACCTTCTGGTTGCGGCGCTGCACCGAGCAGTCGCGGACGCCGAGCGCCCAGGCGGTGCCCTGGCCGTCGGCGATCACCTGGACCTCGACGTGGCGCGCGCCGGTGACCAGCCGCTCGAGGAACACCACCCCGCTGCCGAACGCCCGCGCGGCCTCCTGGCTGGTGCGCTCGTAGGCGTCGACCAGCTCGGCCTCGCTCGTGATGACGCGGATGCCGCGCCCGCCGCCACCGGCCGTCGCCTTGAGCATCAGGGGGTAGCCGACCTGCTCGGCCGCCCGCTTGGCCGCGTCGAGCGTCTCGACCGCGCCGCGACTCCACGGCGCCACCGGCACGCCGACCTCCTCGGCGATCAGCTTGGCGCCGATCTTGTCGCCGAGCTGACGCATGGCCTCCGCGCTCGGGCCGACGAACGTGACCCCGATCTTGTCGCACAGTTCGGCGAACGCCGGGTCCTCGGCCACGAACCCCCAGCCGACCCAGGCGGCGTCGGCGCCGGACTCCACGAGCGCGCGCTCCAGGACCTCCAGGTCGAGGTAGGGCCGGGCCGACGCGGGGCCGAGGTCGTAGGTGAAGTCGGCCTCCCGCACGAACGTGGCCGTCCGGTCGACGTCGGTGTGCAGCGCGACCGTCTCGATCTGTGTCCCGGTCTCCGCCGCGAGGTCGCGGACCGCGTGGATGAGCCGCATGGCGGCCTCACCTCGGTTGACGATGGCAACACGACTGAACACCGAAGCGAGCCCTTCTTGTAGCCGACGCACAACGGGAGCCCTTCCGCCCAGGGCTCCCTACGAGGTACAGACTTCCGTCTACCGGCTGGTAGGGCAATGTCGCCAGCGTGCACGCCACGGGCCCTCGTTTGTGGAGGATAGCCAAAGGCGACCCACCACCCCGCGGCTGACCAGCGAACGACGTCTCCTCGCAGGCTCGGATCCGCCGCTCGCGGGCGCCTGTGACATTGATTCGCTCCGCTCATTAGCCCTTCCCGGCCGGTCTGCTGTGAGCTGATCCGCTCACGGCAGCATGACAAGCCAATCATCCGGCGCTCGCGTCATCGTCGAGTTATGACCAACTCCAACAACGGCGATGACAGGCCACCATTGTTCGACCACCGGCTTCGGGAACGGTTCATGGACCAGCGGGTGCTGGTCCTCGACGGGGTGCTCGACGACGACAACGGGACGGTGCTCGCCACCCAGTTGCTCTCCCTGGCGGGCGAGGACCCCACGAAGGACGTCGCGCTGTGGATCCACTCGCCCGGCGGCTCGGTGCCGTCGATGCTGGCCATCCGGGACGTGATGCGGCTCGTGCCGTGTGACGTGGCCACGCTCGCGCTGGGGTTGGCGTGCAGTGCCGGGCAGTTCCTGCTGTCGGCGGGCACGCCGGGCAAGCGCTTCGCCCTCCCGCACGCCCGGATCCTCATGCACCAGGGCTCGGCGGGGATCGGCGGTTCGGCGGTCGAGGTGGAGGTGCAGGCCGACGACCTGCGCCACACCCGGGACACGGTGCTGGGGCTCATCGCCTCCGACACCGGCCAGAACATCGACCGGATCTTCGCCGACTCGCTGCACGACCGCTGGTTCACCACGGGGGAGGCGCTGGAGTACGGCTTCATCGACCACGTGGTCGACGATCTGAGCCAGGTCATGCCCGTCCGCACGCACGGCCTTGGATTGGGAGCCCGCGCATGAGCACCTACACCATCCCCAACGTCATCACCCGCACGGTGGGCGGCGAGCGGATCATGGACGTCTACTCGCACCTGCTGTCCGAGCGGATCGTCTACCTCGGCACGGGCATCGACTCCGGTGTGGCGAACGCGTTGATCGTCCAGTTGCTGCACCTGGAGGCGGACAACCCGGAGCAGGAGATCAACCTGTACATCAACTCCGAGGGTGGCGACCCGGCGGCCATGCTCGCGCTGTACGACACCATGACCTACATCAAGGCGCCGGTGGCGACCACGTGCGTCGGCCAGGCGGTGGCGGCCGGTGCGGTGCTGCTGGCGGCGGGCGAGCCGGGGCGCCGCGCCGTGCTGCCGCACACGAGGGTGGTGCTGCACCAGCCGGCGGCGCAGGGCCGCGGCACCATCCCCGACCTCATCCTCCAGGCCGACGAGGTGGTGCGGGTGCGCACCCAGCTGGAGGAGATCCTGTCGGCGCATACCGGCCGCTCGGTGGCCGACCTACGGCACGACACCGACCGGGACCGGGTGTTCGACGCGGTGGACGCGGTCGCCTACGGGCTCGCCGACAGCGTGCTGGACCGCCGGGCCTGATGGTCCGGCCCGCCAATGCCTGGAAGGCGTCGTTCCCGACGTCCAACGTCTGGAAGGCGTCGTTCCAGGCATGCCCCGCCTGCTCAGGCGGCCATGAGCACCGGGCCGGTCGGGCGGCGGCGCACGGGCAGACTCGTGACACTCGCGACCCGGCGCCGCCGTAGGCTCCCCGCGATGCCGATGAGCAGCTGATCCAGGTCGACGCCGAGCGCCCCGGTGACCGCGGCGATCATCTCGCTCGACGGCTCCTTGCGACCGCGTTCGATCTCGGACAGGTACTGCGGCGAGATACCGGCCTGCTCCGCCACGTCGACCAGGCGGCTGCCCTGCTCGTCCCGGATGGCGCGAAGCCGCCGGCCGAGCTCCTCACGCCACAGCGGTTCCGGCTCCGGCGCGCGGTCCTGATGGATGTGGAAGATGTCCGCCATACGGTAATCCTGACATCGCCGCCATGCCGGGAGCGGTGGTTACGCTCCCGGCAGAACGGCACGCTTCCGGTAGGTCAGGTGGACGACTCCACTGGTGAACGGTTCGGCACGGGCGAGGTCGTACTGGGCGGGGGAGAACTCGCCGTCGAACAGGCCGACGCCGGCGCCCGCGACGATCGGGTGCAGCTTGATCACCAGCTCGTCGATCTCCGGGCGCAGCGCGGCGGCCAGTCGTCCGCCGCCGCAGAGCCAGATTCCGTCGCCCGGTTCCTGCTTGAGTTCCCGGACCCTGGCGATCGGGTCGGTGGCGAACTCCACCGTGGGATCAGGGCTCTCGGTGATCGTCCGGGAGAACACGATGCTGCGCAGGTGCTGGTAGGCGTTTGGTCGTCACGCACGCCGATCTCCCAGGAGCCCCGGCCCTGCAGGACGGTGTCGAAGTGCTTGTTCGGCGCGTCGGCGATCCCGCAGATCTCGCGGAAGTGCCTCGGCAATACCTCCGGGTACTCGACGCGATGAGGTAGTTGACGTGCTCTCCGGCCTTGAGGGCCGGGGTTTCCCAGGCGGCTGTGCCGCGTCTGGGGTGCTTCCTGCTTCATCGCCCGGCGCCTCCCCGAAGGCAGGTCTTACCTGGGCTCCACAGGCGTTTTTCCTCTCCGCCCGCCCGGCGGCGAGGATGTTGATCGCGGCGTTGTGATCCCGATCGTGCGCGACACCGCAGACCGGACACACCCAATCGCGAATCTTCAACGGCATGACGTCCATGACCTGCCCACACGCCGAGCACGTCTTGGACGACGGTAGCCAGCGGGACACCGTGCCCACAGTGCGGCCGTAGCGTTCGGCCTTCTCCTCGATCAGCCGGACGAACTGTGCCCACCCGGCATCGTGGATCGCCCGCGCCAACCGGCGGTTGCCGACCATGCCCGCGATGTTCAGATCCTCGACATGGACCGCTTGGCTCTCGCGGACCAGGTTCAGGGCCTGCTTGTGATGATAATCCCGCCTCATGCCAGACACCTTGCCATGCTGTATCGCGACCTTGCGACGTGTCTTCGCCCGGTTCTTGCCGCCCAGTGCGCGACGTGCTTTCTCCCGCTCCAGCCGAGCGAGCTTGCGTTGCTTACGCACCGCATGTTTCGGGTTCGCCACATCCACCCGACGACCCTCCGAGTCCGCGATGGTCACCAGCCGCGTAATCCCCAGATCGATCCCAACCTCCCGATCGACTACCGGTAGCGGCGGCGGTTCGACCTCGACCACAAAGCTGGCGTGGAAGTGACCGTCCGGTTCCCGGATGATCGTGACCGACGACGGTTCCGAAGGCAGCGCGCGGGACCACCGCACCCGCACCTCCCCGATCTTCGCTAGGAACAACCGCCCGTTCGGCCGGACCGTGAACCCGTTGCGGGTCAGCCGGAACGACTGCCGATTATCCTTGCGCGACTTGAATCGTGGCCGGCCAACCCTACGGCCCCGACGCTTACCCTTGACCGAATCGAAGAAGTTCGAGAACGCCCGGTGCGCGTCCCGGACCGACTGCACCAACGCCACACTCGCCACTTCGCACAGCCAGACCCGCTCCGGCACCATCTTCGCCAGGGTGACCACCCGCCGCTGCACCTCGATCGAGCTGATCTTCTCCCCCCGCCCGACAAGCATCGTCCCGACACCTGATCGCGTCGTTGAACACCACCCGGGAACACCCGAACGTGCGCGCCAGCATCGCGTGTTGAGCCTCACTGGGCTCAATCCGACACCGATACCTGACCTGCACGAAGATCAGCATATTGTTTTCGGCCGGTGAACAGTCTCAAGGGAGTCTCGTCCCGCCGCTTGAAGCGGCGGTTCCACGTCCGCACACATCGAGATCACCTACGGTCCCCTCGTACTTCGCCGCGCCCTGCGGCGGAGCCCCCCTTGTCGATCATCAAGCAGTACGTCGAGAACAAACGCCACCCGACATGGCCGCCCGTTGCGCGGGCCGCACAAACAAGGATCAGTTATCCCCGCCCTGAAGGCCGGGCCCACATCCACCGGCGACTCACCTTGCCCCCCGCGCAGGTCGAGTCGTTCTCGCCGTCGCGAGAGCACCTCACGGGCATCATGCGGGCGCTGTTCGCTCACATCTCGGGCGATCGCACCGGGTGGCTCGCGCTGCTGGAACTCCGGCTGGAGGCGACCCGCCGGCCCGAACTGCGGGCGGCGCTGACCGAGACCCTGCGCGCGAACCTGACGGGGAACATCGAGGGTCGCCGCACATCCGGGTTTCCCGGCGACGACCTGACGACCGTGCTCCTGTACTACGCCTTGACCGCGCTCATCGTCGAGCATCTGACGGTGCCCGGCGTGCTGAGTACCTTTGACATCGACGAGCTGATCGCGGGCTTCGTCGACCGGGCCCTACCGGAGTGACGTGTAAGGTGAGCCTTACTTAATTCGGTGAGGAGATCGGCATGGCGAACTCTGGGCGCGTGGTCCGTACGGAGCAGCTCACTCCACACATGATCAGAGTGGTGCTTGGCGACCTGGCCGGGTTCGCCCCGAACGGGTTCACCGACGCCTACGTGAAGCTGCTCTTCCCGGTGCCGGGAGTGGACTATCCGGAGCCGTTCGACATGCAGCGGATCCGCGCCGAGTTTCCGCGCGC
Source organism: uncultured Actinomycetota bacterium (assembly GCA_963826035.1). Classification (GTDB taxonomy): domain Bacteria; phylum Actinomycetota; class Actinomycetes; order Mycobacteriales; family Pseudonocardiaceae; genus Actinophytocola. The sequence continues at coordinate 905,802 of CAWGVZ010000001.1, forward strand.
GGAGTGGCCGCGGATGCGGACCTACACGGTCCGCGCCCACGACGAGCAGGCCGGCGAGCTGACCATCGACTTCGTCTACCACGGTGACGAGGGACTGGCCGGCCCGTGGGCACGCAACGCCCGCCCGGGCGACGTGCTGCGGTTCGCCGGCCCCGGCGGCGCCTACGCACCCGGCGACGAGGCGGACTGGCACCTGCTGGCCGGCGACGAGAGCGCGCTGCCGGCCATCGGCGCGGCGCTCGAGGCCATGCCGGCCGGGGTGCCCGCGTACGCGATCGTCGAGATCGACGGTCCGGCCGAGGAACAGGCGCTGTCCACGAAGGCCGACGCGCGGATCACCTGGCTGCACCGCTCGGCCGGCGCCGACCTGGTGGGCGCCGTGCGCTCGCTGGACCTCCCGGCCGGCGTCGGGCAGGCGTTCGTCCATGGTGAGGCGGACTTCGTGAAGCGGCTGCGGCGCCACCTGCTCGACGAGCGCGGTATCCGCAAGGACCTGCTGTCCATCTCGGGCTACTGGCGGCGCGGTAAGGACGAGGACGGCTGGCAGGCCGAGAAGGCGGCGGACCGCGCGAGTTAGCGTCCGCTCCGGGGTGCCTCGATGCAGGAAAGGCGTCGTTCCCTGCACGATAGGCGGGCGCGCGAGTTAGCGGCTCCCGTAGGCGCGGATCACCGTCTGGGTGACCGAGTTGCCGGCCGAGTCGGTGGTGTTCGCGCGTAGTGAGACGTAGCTGGGGCCGCGCGGGTGGGTGATCTCCGCCGTGGCGGTGGTGGGCCCGTCGAGGGTGACGGCCAGGGGCCGCCACGTGCGGCCGTCGTCGAACGAGGCCTCCACCGTCAGCTCGGTCAGGGCGGCCGGGTCCTCGACCGGCTGCTGAACGGTGATCGGGATCCGGATCTTCTCGTCGCTCACCCTGTTGCGGAGGTCGAGGTTGGGTGGGGCGAAGCGGACGGCCAGCAGCGGCAGCGGCGTCCCGCCCTTGCCCCGGCTCTCCGGGCGCACCGAGGTGAACGTCCACGCGCAGGAGACCTCCGTGGAGAACTCCGACACCTCGGAGCGCTCGGCAGCCACCTCGAGCCGGTAGCCGGCCCGCTCGGCCGGAACCTCGAACTGGCCGGCACCCGGCAGGTCGGTCTCCCCGACCTTGACGCCGTCCCGGTACAGCACGGTGCTCCCGGAGTCCACTTCGGACAGACCAGCGCGGTCGAGGCCCGCGTCGGTGAACAACGCGAGTTGGAACGCGAGCACGTCGTCGAACCGGGTGGCGAACTCGCCGTCGCTCGTGAAGCCGGGGCCGAACACCGCCGTGTTCCACACCTCCTCGGCCGGCCGCCCCGGCTCGTGATCGACCGGGCCGCCGGTCAGCACGGTCTCCGTGTGCACCTGCTTCTGCCGCAACGACCACTGCTGGAGTTCGGCCGACCACAGCGGCCCGACATTGTGGAACTCCGTGCGCTCGAGCGGCAACTGGAAGCCGAACCCGAAGCCGTTGCTCACCTCGGCCGTCGGCTCCCGGGCGATCCAGACCTTGGTGCCCCGCTTGCGGTTCGCCTGCGCGCGATAGGTGGCGTGCACCTCGGCCAGGTCGGCGTCCACCACGTGCCGGGTGAAGCCGGCCGGCACGCCGCCGTAGTGGAACCAGGCCAGGTTGTAGGACACGGTGCTGCGCAGCACGTCACCCTGCGCGTCCGGCACGGCCCACACGCCGCCGAGGCTGGCGATCATCTCCTCGGCCGGCACCGGATCGCCCACCTGGCCGACGCCGATCCGCTCGAACGTGTCGCCGAGCACGCCGCTGGACAGGGCGGTGTGCGGCGTGAACCGGGTGTAGGCGACGGCCACGGCCTTCGGGATCACCTTCGCCCGGTCGAACGTCACGGCCACGGGCGAGGCCGACCGGGCGTCGAGCACCACCGTGGTGTCGGCCCGCACGTCGACAGTCGGGTGGAGCACCTTGGCCGAGTCGTACGTGGTCTCGCCCGGTCGTGGCGTGTTGATGGTGCCGTCCACGTGGTAGCGCCCGGCACGCACGCGCAGCGTCCCGGCGCCGTCGACGCCCGGCACCGGGCGGAACCGCTGCTGATCGAGCCCGAACACGAAGGAGTAGTGGGCGTCGGTCGGTGTGCCGGCCGCGTCGAGGGTCTTCAGGGTCAGGTCGTAGCTCTCCGGTTCCCGGTCGACGGCCACCGGGGTGGTGACCTGGACTCCGGTGTCGTCGGTGGCGACGAGGTGCGCGCCGAACGCACCCTCGGCCGCCGGCAGCGCGGTGTTCGCCGTGAGGTTCACGGACGCCGTGCCGTGGGCGGGCACCGTCAGGGTCTGCGTGGAGAGCCGGAACATGCCGTCGGGCACCGGTCCGCTGACCGCCAGGGCGAGTCGCAGGTGCCGCGGTCGCGCCTCGTCGTTGTGGTAGGTGACCGTGCGGGTCACGGCCTGGTCGTCCTCGTGCGGCCAGCTCATCCGTCCAAATGAAACGGTGGCGGGCTCGGCGTACACGCTCTGGCCGATGCCGCGCGCCACGTCCACCCGCCCGGCGCCCTGCTCGTAGATCCCCGTGCCTTCCAGGGGTTTCGCGGAGCCGATGAGCGCGGCCTTCAACCGCGCGCCGGTCCAGTCGGGGTGCTGCTGGGCGAGGATGGCGGCGGCGCCGGCCACGTGCGGGGTGGCCATGGAGGTGCCGCTCAGCGTGGCGTACCGCTCGCCGCGTTCGCCGAGGTCGGAGAACCGCGACCGGGCCGCCATGATCTCGTTGCCGGGCGCCACGATCTCCGGTTTCAGCGCGGCATCGTGCACCCGGGGGCCGCGGGAGGAGAAGCCGGCGAGGACGTCCTGGTCGTCCACCGCACCAACGGCGAGCGCTGCGTCGGCGCTGGCCGGTGACGAGACCGTCTCGGCGCCGTAGCCGCCGTCGTTGCCGGCCGCCACCACGAACAGCGTGCCGTGCTCGGAGCTCAACCGGTCGATGGCGAGCTCGAGCGGATCGTCGCCCGCAGTGTCCGGGCCACCCAGGCTGAGGTTGACCACCTTCGCCCCGTTGGCCGCCGCCCACTCCATCCCGGCGAGGATGGCCGACTCGGGACAGCCCGACCCGCCGCACACCTTGCCCACCAACAACTTCGCTCCCGGCGCGACGCCCGTGTTGGCGCCGCCGGAGGCCTTGCCCGTGCCGGCGATGGTGGACGCCACGTGGGTGCCGTGGCCGTCCGTGTCGCGTGCCGAGCCGGTGGTGAAGTTCTTGATGGCCGCCACCTGCCGGCGCAGGTCCGGGTGGGTGTCGTCGATCCCCGTGTCCAGCACGGCGACCCGGACGTCCGTGCCCGTGAAGCCCGCTTCCCATGCGGCCGGGGCGCCGATCCGCGGGACGCTCACGTCGAGGCTGGGCCGGCGCATCCCGTCCAGCCAGATGCGGCCGGTGTCGCGGTGCGCGGCCCAGAACTCGGCGGTCGTCTGCTTGGGCTGACGTACGGCGGTCGCGCCGATGGCCGGCAGCGCCTGCGTGACGACCGCTCCCTCGGCTGGTCCACCCTGGACGATCAACGGGAGGTCGGCGTTCTCGGCGTCGTCGTGCCCGTCCCGCAGCAGCATGGTCACGTCGAACAGCCGTTGGTCGAGCTGCCCGGTGCGCACGACGGTCCACGCGTCCGCCGGCACCACCAGCAGCGAGTCGCCGACCGAGGTGGTGGCGAAGTGCACGTGCTCCCGCCCCGGCGCCGGCTGGACCTGCGGCACGAGCTGTGTTCCGACCCGGCGCACGGTCACGTGATCCCCGGTGATCAACGTGACGGCGCCGAGGAACTGGGTGGCCGCGGGCGCGGGTTCGGGCCGCTGTGGAGCCGGCGCCCAGCCCACCGTGACCATCGCGGCGAGCAGGACCGAGAACAGCTTCGCCGCGACCGGCATGGCGCCTCCTGTTGCTTCTGTTTCAAACCAAACCGGTCGCCGGGGCCGCGTCAACCCCCGAGAGTTCCGATAATTTCGGAATCCGCGGCGGATTCGTGCGTCTTGACTGAACGCCATTCACGCCATACGTTGCGAAAGTATTCGCTAATTCCCCGAAAATTTCGGCCTTTCTTTGTTTTTCTTTTCGGTGCCATCATTGTGGAGGACGTGATGTTCAGACCTGCTGTCACCGTTGCCAGCATGCTCGTCGCGGCGACCGTGGCCCTGCCGGCCGCGGCCGATGCCGCGCCGGCCGCGGCCTGCGAATCCGGTTACGTGGCCCTGACCTACGACGACGGACCCAACGCCGGCACCACCACCCAGTTGCTGAACGCGCTGCGGTCGGCCGGCGCGCGGGCCACGTTCTTCAACATCGGCTCGAAGGTGCGGCAGAATCCCGCGCTGGCGAGAAGTCAGGTGACCGCCGGGATGTGGGTGGCCAACCACAGTTGGTCGCACCCGCGCCTGACCCAGCTGAGCCCGTCCCAGATCGGCGCCGAGCTGAGCCAGACCCAGCAGGCGATCCAGCAGGCGACCGGGCAGACCCCGCGGTTGTTCCGCCCGCCGTACGGCGACACCAACAGCACGGTCCGCCAGATCGCGGCCGAGCAGGGAATGACGGAGGTGTTGTGGAGCGTCGACTCCCAGGACTGGAACGGCGCCAGCACCAGCCAGATCGTGCAGGCGGCGTCGCGGTTGCAGCCGGGCGGCGTGATCCTCATGCACGACGGCTATCAGTCGACGATCAACGCCGTTCCGCAGATCGTGGCCAATCTGAACAGTCGCGGGCTGTGCGCGGGGTCGATCTCCCGGGCCACCGGGCGGGCGGTCGCGCCGCGCTGACCGCCGCTCACGACCGCGCGTCGAACTCGCGCCAGGCTCGTTCCAGGCGGGAGACGACGTCGGTCAGCACGGGGACGGGGAAGGTGAACGGGACGCGGATGTGGGTGTCGTGGTCGCCGTCCGGGTCCATGGCCGCGCCGGCCACCACCTCGACGCCGTGGCGTAGCGCCACCTGAGCGAACGCCGTGGCGTCGGCATCGGTGTCGATCCACAACGCGGACCCGCCGTCGGGCCGGCGCCAGCTCCACGCCGGGAGCCGTTCGGCCAGCAGCGCCTCGAGTCGGTCGCGGCGCTCCCGCAACGCTTTCTGCCGCGCGGCCGTGAGATCGGCCAGCCGCGGCAGCATGCGTGCGGCCACCGCCTGGTCGAGCACCGGGCTGCCCATGTCGGCCAACGCCTTGCGCCGCGCCAGCCGCTCGATGATCCGGCTCTCGGCGCGCACCCACCCGATCCGCAGTCCCGCCCAGACGGACTTCGCGAGCGAACCCACGGACAGGATCTCCGAGCCGGACAGCCCGAAGGCCGCGAGCGGCGGCGGTTCCTGGCCGGCGCCCGCCGTGTAGGCGTTGTCCTCCAACACCGCGATCCCGTGGTGGGCGGCGAGCTCGGCCACCCGCCGCCGTCGCCCGGCCGACGTCAGCGTTCCCGTCGGGTTGTGGAACGTCGGCATCAGGTACACCAGGTCGGGCACCACCTCGGCCAGCGTGTTGGCCAACAGGTCGGGTCGGATGCCTTCGGTGTCCATGGGAACGCCGGTGATGGTCGCGCCCCTGGCCCGGAACACATCCAGACAGCCGGGCCAACTCGGCGTTTCCACGACCACGGTCGACCCGCCGGACAGGTACAGCTCGGCGGTCAACACGATCGCCTGGTGGGCGCCGGTGGTGACCAGCACCTGGTCGGGCGTGGTCGCCAGCCCGAGCGAGGTGAGGTGGTCGGCGATCGCCGCACGGAGCGCGGGCAGCCCGCGCGGGTGGTAGCCGGCGTCGGCCATCAGGTCGGCCAGGTCGGCGTCCACCACCTCGATGAGCGCGTCGCGCAGCTCCGGTACGGCCGACTCCACCGCCTGCGCGAGGGAGATCGTGTCGTCCGGGTGGTCGACCAGCCGCTGGAAGATCGAGTTCGCTCGGCCGCCCCGTACCCGGCCGTCGCCGCGCGGGCGGTCCACCCGGCGCACCACCCGGGTGCCGCTGCCCTGCCGGCTTTCCACGACGCCCGCCGACCGCAGCTGGTCATAGGCGGCGACGACGGTCATCCGGCTGACGGACAGCGCCGCCGCCAGCTGGCGTTCCGCCGGTAGCCGCGCGCCGCGCACCAGCGCGCCGTCGGCCACCCCGTCGGTGAGCGCGGCCGCCAGTCGCCGGTACAGCGGCCCAGGGCGCGCCGACCAGTCGCCGATCAGCTCGAGCACCACTGCCGGGTCGGCCGAGTCCGGAAAACGGTCCAATTTCCGCTCCATTGGCGCGGGTGGACTGGAGATCTGGCTCGCAGACTAACGAACAACAGTCCAATTCCTCCAGGGAGCGCTCCGATGCCTGAACTCGACATGATCCTCGCGTTCGCCGCCGCGACCATCGTGCTGGTGGCGGTGCCCGGCCCGAACCTCGTCTACATCCTCACCCGCAGCGTCAGCCAGGGCCGCCGGGCGGGGCTCGTCTCCGCGCTGGGGGTCGAAACGGGAACCCTGGTCCACGTCCTGGCCGCCACGCTGGGGCTGTCCGCCGTGGTGGCGGCCTCGCCGGTCGCGTTCGCCGTACTGAGCTGGGGCGGCGCCGCCTACCTGATCTTCCTGGCCATCCGCACACTGCGGTCGCGGACCACCCTCGACCTGTCCGGTTCGGGCGGCTCGTCAGCGGGTCGCACGTTCTGGGCGGGCCTCATGGTGAACGTGCTGAACCCGAAGGTCGTACTGTTCTTCCTGGCGTTCCTGCCGCAGTTCATCACGGCCGGCGCCGAGCCGGGCGAGGCACGGACGCAGATGCTGACCTTCGGCGTGGTGTTCTTCGCGCTGGCCCTCACCCTCGACCTGTGTTACGCACTCGCCGGCGCCGCACTGCGGAACCGGCTCACCAGCAAGCCGCGTTACGTTGCCGCACAACGGTATGCCGTAGCCACCGTCTACTGCGGACTGGCCGCCTACGCGGTGCTCGGCTGACCGGTCCGGCCGCGGCGGAACCAGTGGCGGTGCACGCGTACGAACGTGATCACGAAGATCACCTGCAGCGTCCCCTCCACCAGGATCACGAGCGCGCTGTCCACCGCCCGCAGCACGGTGCCCGAATGCAGCAGGCCGTCGAACGCTCCGACGGTCCCCTGGACGAGGATCGGCAGTCCGAAGAGTGCGAACGAACCCAGCGCCACGGCGCAGCCGCCGGCCATGAACACGGCGTAGATCCGCACCCCGCGCCGTTCCCGCTCCGGTAGGCCGGCCACCGGATCGACGCTCGGCCGGCGCAGCGCGCGCCGTGCCAGGTGGCGTACGTAGGCGACGCCGTCCTGGTAGAGGTTGCGGCCGCGCAGCCACTCCATGAGCACGTAGTACAGGTCCGTCCGCAGGTACACCTGCGCCTGCACCACCATGCTGACCAGCACCACCACGGTGAACGCGGTCAGCACCCGATCCACGCCGGCCGGCAGCCCGGCATGTGCGACGACGAGCGTGGCAAGACAGACGGCGAAGCTGTCCCACCGCAGCCCGGCGAGATACACCCGATAGCGGTGGCCGCGCGACACCGCCCAGATCGCCGTGACATCGGTCTGTACCACCAGATAGTGCAGCCGAGTGGAGAACCCGATCCGCGCGGGCGCGCCGTAGGACCGGGCGGCGGCCAGGTGCATCAACTCGTGGACGCTCGCGTTCACCGAGAACAGGGCGGTGCCCACGAGCACCGCGAGGCCGACATACGGCGTCCAGTAGAAGTCCGCGGCCGTGGGCACCAGGTCCGGCTGCCACCAGCAGGTCACCACCGCGGCGGCGACCGCCGCGAACCACACCAGCGACGCCGTGCGGCCGAACAGCCAGCGCACGTGCCGGGCCGCGAGCCACGGCAGGTGTGACGCCGGCCGCGACACGATCGGGTCCGGCACCGGCTCGCCGTCCACAGTGGACACGAAACCGAGGTCGACGAGCGCCTCGGCCAGGTCCGCCACATCCAGCTCGACCCCGTGCCGCCGCGCGATCCGCTCCTCGACCTCCTCGACCGGCAGGCCATCCCCGAGCAGGCGGACGGCCTCCGCGCCGATCCGGGGCAGCTCCACGAACTCGCCCAGCGCGGGCCGACCGACCACCACCTCGTCCGGGTCGTCGTCGCCGTCGCGGAAGGTCAGCGGGTGCAACGCCAGGACGGTCACGGCGTACCGCACGCCGAGCAGTCGGGGTGCCGCTCGACATCGATGAAGTACTGGTGGTCCCAGCGCGCGAAGTTCCAGTGCAGGACCCGCCCACGGACCTGCGTGGGGAGCCCGCCGAGGTGGTAGGTCACCTCGAGCGCGCACAGATGCCCGGTGACGTTGGCGCTGGCCGCCACCACCGCGTGTTTCCTTGTCTCCGGGAAGATCCGGCGGCCGTCCCGGACGTGCTCCAACTCGACGTAGTCCCGGTTCATGCACTCCCAGCAGCCGGTCTCGCCGGGTACGAAACCACCGGTCACGGCCATCGGGCCGGTGTAGAGCGCGAAGTACCACGGGGTGCCGGTGCGCAGGGCGGCCTCGTTCGTCCACCGCATGATGTCCGGCTGCGGGGTGTCGGCGCACAGCACGAACAGGTCGCGGCCGGACATCAGCTCGGCGATGTCGTCGGCGCTCGTGGCGCGGAGGTCCTCGCCGGTGACGGTCACCGACGAGTTCGCCGCCCGCAGCCGCTCGATCGCCCGCTTGACCTTCGGCGCGCCGACGTCGTGCTCGGAGTACAGCAGTTGCCGGCACAGGTTCGCTTCCTCGACCTCGTCGAAGTCGGCGCAGTGCAGGGTGCCGACCCCGCTCGCCACCAGGCCGGCCGCGACCGAGGTCCCGGTACCGCCGAGCCCGAGCAGCGCCACCGACGAGTTCTTCAACCTGGCCTGTACCTCGAACGGAGAGGAGCGTGGGGTGTCGTCGATCCAGGCGTGGAAGTGCCTCGGTGACTCGTAGCGCGCCGCGTCCCGCTCGGTGAACCCCGCGGGCAGTGGTGCGCCCGCGTCCTCGGCGAACCCGCCGGCCACCAGGTCGGCGATCGCCTCGCGCACGCTGTCCGGGTCGAGGTTCGGGTGGGTCTCGGCGACACCGGCGCAGATCCCGTCCACGTCGCGGGTGCCGTCCATGAGCGAGAGGATCCGCTCGATCGACCCGGCGTCGTCGTCCTCGATCTCGGCCGCGACGCCGTACTGCATGAGGCCGAGGATGATCCGGTTGCCCGGCAGGACGATCGGGCTGTGCACGTTCTTGATCCGTGGAAGACGCACGGTGGTGGTCCTTCGTGGAGAGGTGACGAGGGGGTGGCAGGCCGGACCGGGCACATCCGCTCCGGCCCGGCCTGCCGGGGATCAGCCCACGCCTTCGGTGCGGCCGATCGTCGTCTCGATCTTCTCGAGCTTGCGGACCTTCACCTTGATCTTCTCCATGGCTGTCTCCTCCTGGTTCGGCATCCCGGTAACGGATGCCCGGGCCATGGAAGACGATCGTTCTAACAACCCGCTAACTCCGATGAGTTCTGTCGAGCCGGCAAGTCTGTATCCCCGACATCACCTGATCGAGGAAGGATCAGCACATGGCGGGATCGATGACGGACCTGTACAGCGTGGTGCCGGTGAGCGACCGAGCTGTCGCGCTGCCGTGGTTCGAGGTCTTCTTCGGGCGACCGGCGGACGAGATCATCGGCGAGGAGTGGCTCTGGCAGATCGGCCAGTCGGGGTGGATCGTGGTCGACGACCGGCCCGTGCGCGCCGACGGGGTGGGCAAACTCCAGCTCACCCTCGGGGTGACGGGACTCGACGACATCCTGGCGCGCCTCGTGGCCAACGACATCGCGCACGAGCCGGTGGAGACCTACAGCAATGGCGTGCGGCACGTGGACGTGGTCGACCCGGACGGCAACCGCCTGTCATTGGCCGAGGCGCCGGAGTAGGACCTCAGAGGTCGTCCACGTCGATCAGGCCGTCCTGGATCGCTCGGGCCAGCAGGGCCGCCTTGGTGGGCGCCGGCCGGCCGACGTTGCTGTACTTCACCCGGATCCGGTCCAGGTAGGTGCCCACCGTGCGGGGGGTGATCCGCATCCGGTCGGCCACCAGCTGCTTGGACTCGCACTGGAACCACAGCGTGAGGACCTCTTGCTCGCGGTCGGACAGGTGCGGGTGCGTCGGCTGGCGGTTGGCGACCATGGCACCGGCCAGCGCGGGCGGCAGGTAGGGCCGGTTCTCGGCGGCGGCGACCGTGGCGGCCACCAGATGGTCGTGGCCCTCGGCCTTCGTGACGTAGGCGCACACGCCGAGGTCCAGGCAGGACAGCGCGACCTCCTGGTTGTCCTGCATGGTGTAGACGATGACCTTGCGGCCCGCGTCGACCAGCCGGCGGACGGTCGACTTGTACGAGACCGCGTCGTTGCCCTCGACGTTGAGATCGAGCACGACGACGTCCGCCTGGTCGCCCGGGGGCGTCCAGGCGCACTTGACCGAGGTACCCGCGGCGACGACCCGGATCGGCTGCTCGGCCTCGGCGAACCACGCCCGAACGCCGGCGAGGATCGCCGGGTGGTCATCGACGACCGTCACGGTGATCGCCATGATGTCTCCAACCATAGACGTCCGTCGGAGATCGACGCCGTCTGGTCGACCCCCCTGTCACCGGATGGGGTGACCGGGAAGTCCGGCGCACCGCACAGGACACTCACCCGGACCCGGTCCGCGGCGTAGACCACCGTCAGCCTCGCCTCGGACCCGGTGGTGACCAGCGCCTCGGCGACCGGTGCGAGCAACTCCCGCCGAACCGGCCGGGGCACGTCGATCGGGTCGCCGCGCACCGACAGATGGACGGTGGTGCCGTGCCGGTCGGCGATGTCGATGGCCGCGCCCAGCTCGTGGAGCAGCCGGTCGTCGGCCGCCTCGGTCTCGCTGAACAGCCTGCGCATGCGGGCCGCCTCGACCGCACATCTCTTGCCTACCACGGCATCCTGGGGATCCAGCCGGCCGTCGGCCAGACCGGCCAGCAGCGGCAGCGTGGTCACCCGCAGGTCCGCGTACCGGCGTTCGCGGTTCCGTGCGGCCGCCGCGGCAGCCTCCTCCTGGACGGCCAGCTGCTCCTCGGCCAACGACGTCTCGGCGGCCGCGTCCGCTATCGCCCGCACGACCTTCGTGCTCAGCGCGACGCCGATCTGGAAGCCGACCACCGCCACCACCACGATGGCCATGGCCGCCAGGTCCCGCACGGAGCTGCCCGCCGCGAACGCCGGCCAGACGGTTGCCCCGACATGGGCCACGCAGAACCCCACGAACCACCACAGCGACACGTCGAACAGCAGGGCCAGCGCGTGCCAGCCGATCACACTGAACGACCAGTGCTCGGCCAGCTCCACGGCGTCCGGCGGCAGGAGCAGTGGCGTGACCACCGAACACCCGAACAGCACGGCCGTCCCCATCCACCGGTCGATGGCCGGGGTGTGGCCGCGGATCACCAGGATGGCGGCGCAGCCGAGGCCGGTGACCGCGATGACCGCGTAGATCGCCGCGTCGGTCCCGCCGCCCGGCCAGCCGGTGAACAGCAGGTGTCCGTACACACCGAACTGCATGGTCAGCGCGACCGTGAGGAGGACCGCCCGGATGGTCACCAACAGCCTGCCCCGCAGGAAGGTCGCCCGCCCGGCGCCGAGGTCAACCATGGGACCACCGCCAGGTCACCTCGGTGCCGTGCCCGGGCACCGCGTGGATGTCCGCCTGACCGCCCGCGGCCGCCATCCGCCCCACGATGGACTCCGACAGCCCGCGCCGGTGCGGCGGCACCGAGGCCGGGTCGAACCCACGGCCCCGGTCGGCCACCCGAACCTCGATCCGGCCGTCGTGTTCGTGCGCGGTCATGGTGGCGTTCGGGTCACCCGCGTGACCGCGCGCGTTGCTCAGCGCCTCGCGAACTCCGTGGTACACGGCCAAAGCGGGCTCCGACGGCATCGGCAGCGGCCCGTGCAGCTCGGTCCGGACGGTGAGCCCCGGGTAGTCGGCCAGCGTGGCCAGCAGCTCGGCCAGGTCCATCTCCTTCGGCGGCGACCACTCGGTGGTCAGCACCGCCAGGTCGCGGCTGGCCTGGGCGGGCAGCCAGTCGAAGTCCTCGCTCGCCCTGGTCGACACCATGAGGAACGTGGTGCTGGCCGTGTCGTGCAGCGTGGCCAGGTAGGCGCGGTCGGCCTGCTGCTGTGCGCGGGCGGCGGCCGCCGCGGCCCGCCGCCGCGCGAGCTGCGCGCTCAGCCTGTCGTAGAGGCACGCCACCCGGTGGATCATGAGCAGGCCGAAGAACCCCAGCATCGCCTGCACCACCATGCGCCCGGCCGGCAGGACGGGCAGCCCGCCACCGGCGAGCACACAGCCCGCACCGTAGGAGAGGACGATCACCCCGGCGAGGGAATGGGCGAACACCGGCCGGTCGGGCCATTCGAAGTAGCAGGTGATCGACGTGACGCCCGCGGTCGCCACGATCCAGCCGCTGAACGGCTGTGCCCCGAGGGAAATCTGCGAAAGCCCCACCGCAGCGGCCAGCACGACGTTCACCGCTAACGTCCCTGCCGGGCTGATCGCGCGCAGCCGCAATTGCGTGAACGACAGCACCGTGTACGCGGCGATGACGGCGGCCGCCACGAACACCGCGCCGCCCTGGTACCCGATGAGGCCGAACCCGCCGCACAGGCCGACCATCACCGCACGCAGCCAGAGCGCGCCCCGAGCTGCCAGCTCGTCGAAGTGACGCTCGCCCGGGCCCCGCCGGGATGTCCCCATGATTTGGGAACGTACCAGTCCTTATCAGGCGATATTCGTGGAACGGCTAAGGCCGCTGAGCGGCCGCGATATTCGCGCGGGTAGCATTCGGCCAGGTCGTTCCGGTTGGCGAGGCCCCGGACCGCTATGACGGTCGAGTGACCCCATGCTGATCGCCCCGAGGAGGCCGACCATGAGCCAGGACATGACAGAGGACATGAGCCAGGACATGAGCCAGGACCAGGAAATGACCGGCTTCGCCGAGCTCGACCTACGGCCGGAACTCGTGCGGGCGCTGTCCCGCCTCGGCTACGAAGAGCCGACGCCCATTCAGCGGCTCGCCATCCCGGCACTGCTCGCCGGCCGTGACCTCGTCGGCCAGGCGGCGACGGGCACCGGCAAGACGGCCGCGTTCGCGCTCCCCGTACTCCAGCGGATCCCGTGGCCACGCAAGGAGACCGAACCGCTCGCACTCGTCCTGGTGCCGACCCGGGAGCTGGCCGTCCAGGTCTCCGAGGCGATGCACCGGTACGGACACGACCTCGGCGCGCGGGTGGTCCCCGTCTACGGCGGCCAGCCGATCGGCCAGCAGCTCAGGCTGCTCAGCCGCGGCGTCGACGTGGTGGTGGCCACGCCCGGGCGCGCGCTCGACCACATCGCACGGGGCACGCTTCGCCTGAAGGACCTGACGATGGTGGTCCTCGACGAGGCGGACGAGATGCTCGACATGGGCTTCGCCGAGGACATCGAGGCAATCCTCCAGGACACGCCCGCCGAGCGGCAGACCCTGCTGTTCTCCGCCACCATGCCGGCCCGGATCAACGGCATGGTCCGCCGCCACCTGCGCGAGCCCGCGCGCATCGAGCTGGGGCGGGAAGAGTCCACGAAGGACGATGTCGCGCTCGTGCGGCAGAGCGCCTACGTCGTGCCGCGCGGGCACAAGCCGGCCGCGCTCGGCCGGGTGCTGGACATCGAGGCGCCGACGGCGGCCGTCGTCTTCTGCCGCACCCGCGAGTCGGTCGACCAGCTGACCGAGACGTTGAACGGCCGCGGCTACCGCGCCGAGGGCCTGCACGGCGGGATGGACCAGAACCAGCGCGACCGGGTGGTGGGGCGACTGCGGGGCGGCACGCTCGACCTGGTGGTGGCCACCGACCTGGCGGCCAGAGGGCTGGACATCGACCAGCTCACCCACGTGGTCAACTACGACGTGCCGAGCGCTCCCGAGTCCTATGTGCACCGTGTCGGCCGGGTCGGCCGCGCGGGTCGCGAGGGCGTGGCCATCACCCTGGCCGAGCCGCGCGAGCACCGGATGATCAAGACGATCGAGCGGGTGACCGGCAGGCGGATCCCGGTCGAGAAGCTCCCGACGGTCGCCGACCTGCACAATCGCCGGCTGGAGCTGACCCGTGCCGCGCTCCGGGAGAGCCTTCTGGAGGACAGCCTCGACCGCTTCCGCGCCGTGGTGTTGTCGTTGGCCGAGGAGTTCGACGTCATGGAGGTGGCGCTCGCGGCGGTCAAGCTGGCCCACGAGGCGAACGGCACGCCGGACGACGAGGAAGACATCCCCGAGGCCACCCCCGTGCGGGACGACCGGGCGCCACGGCGTGGCGCCGGCAGCAGGACCGTCCGTGAGGGCATGACCCGCCTGTTCGTCGGCACCGGCCGGGCGGCGGGAGTGCGGCCCCAGGACCTGGTGGGCGCGATCGCCGGAGAGTCCCGGCTCACCGGCCGCGACATCGGCGCCATCGAGATCGCCGACCGCTTCTCGCTGGTGGAGGTCCCCGAATCGGCGGCGGACGAGGTGATCGCCGCACTGCGGGGGAGCAGCATCAAGGGGCGCCGGGCGACCGTTCGCCGGGAGCGTTTTCAGTCCTCGCCACGGCCGAAGCCGCGCCGCGGCTGAGCGCGTGTAGTGATGTGGTGAGCGCGGCTACGAAGGTGTCGCGGGTCGCGGGTGGGACGCGGTCGAGGGACAGGTACGGGTTGAGGTCCTCCAGCTCCACCAACAGCAGCCGGCCGTCCTCCGTGCGGCACGCGTCGACCCGTTGGATGCCGTGGTCCACGGCGTTCCAGCCGACGAACCGCTGGGCGAAGGCGCGGTCGTCGGCCGTGGGCTCGTAGGGTTCGAGATCCCACCGGCGGTCCGGGTGCGGGGTGTACAGGGCGTACTGGAACGTGCGGTCGACGAAGTAGAACGACACTTCGTAGGCGAACCGGATGCGGGGTTGGATCAGCTGGTCGGTGCCGGTGAGCGCCGCCAGCTCGGCGCGGGGGACGAACCGCAGGCCGACCGAGTCGGCGCCGACCTTGGGCTTCACCACGTACTCGGGGGCGTCCGGCAGCCGGTCGACGTGTGCCGCCCGGTCGATGGTCGGGATCACCGGGTACTCGGCGGCCATCAGGTCGAGCAGGTACTGCTTGCCCACCATGTCGGCCTTGCCCGTGAGCTGGGTGAACACCCGCGTGCCGGCGTCGAGCGCCTGGCGGCGGAACTCCGCGTACTGCTCGGCGTAGTGCAGCACGGGTCCGCTGTTGCGCACCAGCACCAGGTCGAACCCGGCCATCAGTGCGGCCGCGTCGAGCGGGTGACACAGGGCGACGTCGAAGTCGGCGCGCAGCCGGCCGGCGAGGTCGAGGTCCTCGTCCCGGTACGGACGCCCGGGGGCCGGATAGTCGAGATCGGTGACGAGCAGCAGGCGCGGTCTCACCCGCGCACTGTAACCAGCTGTCCCGTCGGAACCGCGATCTCGCGTGCGGGAACCGCGATCTCGCGTGCGGGAACCGCGATTTCGGTCTGTAGTACTAATCCCCGGCCGTCCAGAGCCGGAGCTTCTCGGGGTTGCGTACCGCCCAGACGTGCTTGATCAGGTCGCCCACCATCTCGAACGCCACGACCACCACCGTGACGCCGCCCAGTTGGCCCACCACGCCGGGCTGGCCGTTGACCGTGCGCTCCGCGATGGTCATGCCGGGGGCCTTCTCGGCAACCTCGACCAGGTACCGCGCGATCCGCTCGCTGCCTTCGATCGGTTCGAGCAGGGCGGCCACCAGGCCGCCGCCGTCGCCGATGGCCGTGGCCGCGGGGTCCAGGAGGCCGATGAGGGTCTCGATGTCCTTGGCTTCCCACGCCTCCTTGAAGCCCCGCACGACGTCGGCGCGTTGGGCCGTCGGGGTCGCGGGCGTCTGTTCCGAGTCGCGAAGGCGGCGGCGGGCGGACGAGGCCAGCTGGCGACAGGCGGCCGGCGTGCGGCCGACGATCTCCGCCACTTCGGCGAAGGAGTAGCGGAAGACGTCGTGCAGGATGAACGCCACACGCTCGGCCGGGGTCATCGACTCGAGCACCACCAGGAACGCCATGTTGATCGACTCGTCGAGCGTGACCCGGTCGGCCGGGTCCGCCGGCCATTCGGTGGCGTCGGGCAGCGGTTCGGGGATCCACTCGCCCACGTAGCTCTCCCGCCGGACGCGGGCCGAGCCGAGCAGGTCGAGGCAGACGCGGCTGGCGACCGTGGTGAGCCAGGCGCCGGGTTTCTCGATGGCGTCCCGCCGCTTCGCGGACAGGGCGTACCAACGGGTGTAGGTCTCCTGCACCACGTCTTCGGCGTCGGCCACCGAGCCGAGCAGCCGGTAGGCGAGATTGATCAACTGCCGTCGCTCGCTCATGACCGCGTCCAGGCCTGGCTCGGGTCGCATGACTGTCTCCTTCCCTCACCGGGTCCGACGAAACAGGGTGCCCAAACGTCAGGCCCTCACATTACGAGGGGCTGCGTCGTCGGGCCTGGCATGAACGTAACTCTGTGGATCGTCGCGGGCCTGCTGGCCGCCCTGTTCCTGGTCAGCGGCCTCGCGAAGCTGGCCCAGCCCAAGGAGAAACTGGTCGCCTCCACGGGGGCACTCGAGGGCTTCAGCGAGGGCGCCATCAAGGCGATCGGCCTGCTCGAGATCCTGGCGGCCATCGGCCTGATCCTGCCGGCCGTGGTCGACATCGCGCCCGTCATGGTGCCGGTGGCCGCCGTCGGCGTGGTCTTGCTGATGGCCGGCGCGATGATCGTGCACCTGCGCCGACGCGAACCTCAGGGAGTTGTCGTGACCCTCGTCCTGCTGGCGCTGGCCGCGTTCGTGTCGTGGGGCCGTTTCTGGGCCGAGTCCTTCTGAAACAGGAGAAACCGATGAGCAACCTTCAGGAAATCGCCGACCGCGTGGAGATCGAGGCACTGCGCGGCGAGTTCAACGACGCGGGCGTGCTGCTCGACCACGACCGCTTCGCCGCACTGTTCACAGAGGACGGTGTGTGGCGGATCCCCGCGGTCAACGTGTCGTTCGGCAGCCGGGCGGAGATCCGTGCCGGACGGGAACGCCTGGCCGCGGTCTGGCAGTACTTCGTGCAGAACACCCATCCTGGCATGATTCAGCTCGACGGCGACACGGCGACCGGCCGAACCTACGTCGAGGAGTTCGGCCGCTTCCGCGACGGCAGCTCGCACCTGAATTACGCCGTGTACCACGACCGCTACCGCCGCACCCCGGACGGCTGGAAGTTCGCGGAACGCGTCTACGAGGTCAAGTACGTCGACACCACCCCGCTCACGGGAACGGCACCCGAACAAGCAGCGCTCCCGGACCTGTCCACCGCGTGATCAATCAGGAAAGTTCAGCTGCGGGCGACACCCCGACCGGGGTGAGGATGTAGGTCAACCTGCCGGTGTCGACCACCACGATCGTCAGGTCATAGAACGAACCGACTGTAATCGTGGTCCGGCTCTGGTTCAGAACCGCCAGTCGCGGCAACGCGTCACGGCCGAAGGCGGTGACGGCGTCCGTCGACAGTGCGTGCAGTGAGGCGCCGATTCCACTGAGCAGCCGCGTCGGGGTTGAGACCGATCCGGGTGCCCCGGTGGTGCGAACCACGATCGCGGACACGGCCTCGAAGGCGTTGCCCTCAGGAATGAGTCGAATCTCGGTGTCCGTGGTGACCGGACCACCAAACGTCCCATCGGGGGAAATAGGGCTCTTCTGCCGTATGTGTGGGTGGGGTTTCATGATCGATTAGGGCGCACGCCGTACCGCGTCTACGTTTCTGAGTTGCGAAGCACAGGAACGATCATGGACGGGACGGCGTGCGCCCTACAAGACTATTACGGGACTTGCTCGGGGTCGAGGACACGGTGGTCGAGTCGACCTGTCAGGAGAGCGTGGGCGGGGACGGCCAGTGGGACCTGGTCCTGCGAGTTCGGCCCAGAGCAGGCCAGCGGGGGCGGTGTTCACGTTGCCTGCGGCGGTGTCCGGGCTACGACCGGCGCGGTGGGCCACGGCGGTGGCGTGGTCTGGACTGGGGCACCACGATGGTGTTTCTGGAAGCCGACGTCGCTCGGGTGTCGTGTCCCGAGCATGGGGTCGTGGTCGCGCACGTGCCCTGGGCGCGGCCGGCAGCTCGGCACACGCACGCCTTCGAGGACACTGTGGCCTGGTGGACCGCGCGCGCCGCGTCCTCGGTGGTGGCCGAGTTCCTGCGCACCACCTGGCGGACGGTGCAGGCCATCGTGGAGCGAGTGGTGACCGAGCGGGCCGGCGAGACCGATCTGCTGTCTGGGCTGCGTCGTATCGGGATCGACGAGATCGCCTACCGCAAAGGACAGCGGTACCTGACGTGCGTGGTCGATCACGACACCGGCCGGCTGGTGTGGGCGGCCCAAGGCCGTAACTCCGAGACGGTACTGGCCTTCTTCGACGCTCTGGGTGCCGAGCGCTCGAAGGAACTCACACACGTGTCCGCCGACGGCGCCGAGTGGATCCACTCCCCGGTCAAGGACCGGGCGCCGCAGGCGGTGCTGTGTCTGGACCCGTTTCACGTCGTCGTGTGGGCCACGGACGCTGTCGACCAGGTGCGCCGCAGCCTGTGGAACACCCTGCGCGGCGAGGGAAACACCACAACGGCCAGTGACGTCAAGGGAATGCGCTGGGCCGTGTTGAAGAATCCCGAGAACCTCACCGGCGAGCAACGCACCACCATCAGCGTCATCGCCAAGACCAACAACCGGCTCTACCGCGCCTACCTGCTCAAAGAGCAACTCCGCGCGGTGTTCACCGCCCGCGGCACACCCGGACGCGCCCTGCTCGCTGGCTGGCTCGCCTGGGCCGCCCGCTGCCGCATCCCCGAGTTCGTCAAGCTGGCCAAAACGATCCGCCACTACCTGCCGCTGATCCGCAACACCCTCGACCACGAACTGTCCAACGCCCGCAGCGAATCCACCAACACCCACCTACGCGTCCTCACCCGACGCGCCTACGGCTTCCGCACACCCGAAGCACTCATCACCATGGCCATGCTCACCCGAAGCGGCCTCTGCCCACCACTACCCGCACGATCCTCAAAGGACTAACACCAAACTCACCCACACATACGGCAGTAGATCCCGAAATAGTCCCGGGAAGGATGGTCGGCGTCTCATCCTCGATGAGGAGCGGCAACTGCAGGTTGATCTGCGCGATGACATCATTGACCGACGCGGTGAACGGCTCGTCCGGCGGTTGGGTGGTCGTGGTCGGCGATTCCGTCGTGACTTTCGACGCCGGCGACATGGGTGAACCGGCGGTGTTGTCACCGCAGGCGGATCCAAGAAGGACCACCAGGACCGCAAAGACAACGCGTTTGTTCATTCCCACCCCTCAACGGACTCGATGGCCATGGCCCGTCAGTCGCGTTGGGACTGACGTCCGTTACGTCGGGATCTTCTCGGCGGAACTCGCTACCCTTGTCCGCGTTTGAGGGAACACAATGCAACGGGGCTACATCTGGTCAGGGGCCGTGATTCC
>CAWGVZ010000002.1:0-216692 GCA_963826035.1 uncultured Actinomycetota bacterium
GATGAACCGTCGATACCGGCGACCGATCTCTACGGCGGTGAGCACTGGCAGGTAGCCAGCCGCCTTCCCTCTGTCTTGGGAGACACGACCAGGCTGTGGGTGTGTTCAGCCGGCTACGGTCTGGTTGCTCGCGGACACCCACCTGAATCCCTATGCAGCGACGTTCTTCGTCCGGCAGTTCCTGACTCAGTCGGTCACTACCTGTCCCCTAGGTGCAGGAGTGGTGGCACCGGTTGACCGACTGGGCCGGCCCCAGAGCCCCAATCAACCTCGCTCCTTTGCGGATCTGGCTCGGCGCGATCCCGCCTGCACATCGTCGTCGGTGCTGTCTCGAGGCCTATGTCCGCGCCTGCACCGACGATCCCTTCAACGCCGTAGACTCGAGTGCGCGACCGTGACCGCTTCGCCGTCATCGGCCCCGCGAAACGTGGGGCACCGCCATCGAGCGATTTGCTCGTTCCCGTCACAGCACGCCTCCGCAGCGTTGTCGGGGGCAGCCTCCAGGCACTACATGCGCGGGTCGCCACCCATCTATTTGTTCGCAACATCGGCACTACGACACCACTACTCAGTCGTGCGCGGCTGCAAGATCGCCGCCCAACATGCAGAGCTGTGACCGCACCGCCTGACCCTAGTCGGCGCTGCAGCAGGCATCCGTCTCTCCGACGAAGACGACGGAACTTCATCCGCCGTCGCGGCTAACGGCCGGGCCGCCACCGCCACAGCACTGTTGAGGCCCTCCGCGATTCCGGCAGCGTGCGAGCAGGTCCGGTTCAAGCGACTCTTCGCAGACACCGTGGTCAAGGAGGAGGTGGGGGCATGACGGAACCACGGCCCGGTCACCTGCGGCGGCGAGCGCTGTGCCTCACCCAGACGGAGTCCTACCCGCTGTACGTCTTCAGCCTCAAAGCCGAGGAGATCCTGCAGGTCGCCGACATCTCCCGGGTCGGCCGCGACGAAGCTGGCGAGCTGATCGGCTATCAGCGTCCCGAGGTGCGCAGCACATCCAGGAGATCGTCGACTACCTCGACGGCGACGAGGTGATCTTCCCCAATCCGATCATCATGGCGCTGTCCTCGCAGTGCAGTTCCCGCCAGCCGCGGCGACCGCATGCCCGGCGACGAACTCGGCATCACCGGCACGCTCGAGATCCCACTACCCCCATCTGGGCGACCAAAACCCGCGCTGGATCGTCGACGGGCAGCAGCGCGCGCTCGCCCTCTCCCGAGCAGGCGGCAGGACTTCCCCGTCGCCGGTGAACGCGTTCGTCGCGGACACGGTCGACGTGCAGCGCGACCAGTTCCTTCGGGTCAACAACACCAAGCCGCTGCCCCGCGGCCTGGTCACCGAGTTGCTTCCCGACGGTCGACAGCCCGCTGCCGCCTCGCCTCTCGATCCGCCAAGCGCCGTCGGCGCTGTGCGACTTGCTGAACAGCGACCCGAACTCGCCTCTGCGCGGCCTGATCCGACGCCCGTCGACGCCGCAAGAACACGAACGGCAAGGCGGTCATCACCGACACCGCCATCGTCGACATGATCCAGGAGAGCCTGACCTCCGCCTCCGGATGCCTGTTCCCGTACCGGGACCTGACACGCGGCGAGACCGACTTCGACGGCATCGTCCAAGCGCTGTCCGTCTACTGGGCAGCGGTCCGCGACACGTTCCCCGACGCGTGGGGCAAGCCGCCCGGCCGGAGTCGCCTCATGCACGGCGCCGGTATCCGCGCCATGGGCCGACTGATGGACCGCGTCCTCGGCACCGTCGACCCGCGGCCAGCCCGAGCACCTGAAATCGTCCGCGAGGAACTCGCCCTGATCGCCCCCCACTGCCGCTGGACCGCGGGCCCTGGGAGGGCTCGGCACTGCGGTGGAACGAGGTCCAGAACATCACCCGCCACATCCAGGAACTGTCGCAGTTACCTCATCCGTGTCTACCTCCACGCCCGGGTGGCAGCTGGCGATGAAGTTCTTCTTTCCCGACAGCCAGGACCAGATCGATCCCGGCTTCGACTTCATCACCGAGGAACGGGACCCGTTCCGGGTCCGCCAGCGCGACGACCACTACGCCCACGAGGTGCTCCACCCGGCCCCTTCGACGGACTGCTGGTCTCGAAGGCCATCGTCGACGGCACCGCCAGCGCGAGCGGCAAGTACACCGTCGCCCAACGGCACCGCCTCTACCGCGACGGCGCGGCAGCTTCTTCCGACTCGACGGCACCGGTGCCACGCGCTCTGACGATCATGGGCGACTGCGGCGCATTCACCTACGTCAACGAGACGACCCGCCCTACACGCGTGGACGAGGTCATCGACTTCTACGAGGCTGCGGGTTCGACCTCGGCATCTCCGTCGACCACATCGATCCTCGGCTACGACCCGACCGTCGACCATGGCGACCCTCGTGCTGCCGAGTGGGTCCGCCGCCAGGACATCACCCTCGAACTCGCCGCCGAGTTCCGGCGCGCTGCCGCACGCGCCGGGTCCGCTTCACGCCGGTCGGCGTCGCCCAGGGCTGGAGCCCGGCCTCCTACGCCGCTGCGGTCAAGGACTGCAGCAGATCGGCTACCGGCGGATCGCCCTGGGCGGCATGGTGCCGCTCAAGACCGACGAGATCCTCGCCTGCCTGCGGGCGGTCGACGACGTCCGCGACCCCGCACGCCAACTGCACCTGCTGGGCATCACCCGCTGCGACAACGTCCGACTTCGCCGCCACGGGGTGACCAGCTTCGACACCACGTCGCCGTTCCGCCAGTCGTTCAAGGACGACCGCGACAACTACTACGCCCTCGACGGCACCTACATCGCCCTCCGGGTCCCCCAGGTCGACGGCAACCCAAGCTCAAGGCCCGCATCCGGCCGGGCGAGATCGACCAGGGCCATGGCGATGGAGCTGGAGCGGCGCTGCCTCCGCCTGCTGCGGCGCTACGACGCCGCGAGGTCGACGCTGAGCCGGTCGTCGACGCCTGGCGTGCTACAGGACGCTGTGGGACGGCAAGCCGACCGCACGGTCGCCGGCTACCGGGACTACTCGCCGACCGGCCCTGGCAGGCCTGCCCCTGCGGCATCTGCGAGGCGTCGGCATCGAGATCGCCCTCTTCCGGGGCTCGGAGCGCAACAAGCGCCGCGGGTTCCACAACCTGTACGTGTTCCGACAGCGCCTCGAGCGCCAACTGGAAGGGACGACATCATGAGCGACCGCCTGTCCGACGCGGAGGCCGCTGCCCCGACCCAGCCGCGACGAGCTCCGCCTGCCTGCCATGGAGGTCCGCAAGGCCCGAACGCGACGCTGTACAGCTTCGCCATCGACGGCAAGCTGCTGCCGCAGTTCACCACCGTGTCCCGGATCCGCCGCGATGAGCGACGCCATCCAGGGCTACCAGCGCCCGAGGTCCTGTCCCACATCGCCGCCATCCGCAGGTACCTCGAACCGCGAAAACCCAATGCTGCCCAACGCGGTCGTCGTCGCCTTCGACGGCCGGGTGAAGTTCGAACCCGCCCGGGCACGGAAGAGCGAAGCAGGCACGCTCGCCAGGCCGGCACCTCGTCATCCCCGTCGACGGCGCTGGGCCGACAGAAAAGCCCGGCTGGGTCGTCGACGGACAGCAGCGCTGCGCCGCGATCCGCGAAGCCCGGGTCGACGCATTCCCGATCTGCGTCACCGCCTTCATCACCAACTCCGAGTCGCGCAGAGCAGCGGTCCCAGTTCATCCTGGTCAACTCCACCAAACCGCTTCCAAAGGGCCTAATCCACGAGTTGCTCCCCGCAACCGCAGGCGCCCTGCCAGGGCCGCTCATGGTGCGCCAACTTCCAGCCACATTGCTGGAACGACTCAACTACGACAGGAACTCGCCGCTACAGCGACGGATCCAGACGCCGACAAACCCCACGGGCGTGATCAAAGACAACTCGATCCTGCGGATGCTCGAGAACAGTCTTTCGGACGGAGCTCTGTATCAGTTCCGCAACGACCAAGGTCTTACAAATGTTGGGTTCATGCAAACATTTGTCGCAAACTATTGGATGGCAGTCGCCGACGTATTCAGCGAAGCGTGGAACAAGCCCCGGCCTCGCGACTCACGTCTTATTCACGGCGCTGGCATAGTCAGCATGGGTTTCCTCATGGACGAGATCGCTCGACGTAGCAATTCGAACATACCTACACCTGAAGAATTCGCCGCCGAACTCAAAACCATCAAAGACGACTGCAGTTGGACAGACGGTAACTGGCACTTTGACGGCGACGCTCCCCAAAATGGAACGACATCCAGAACACGTCACGAGACGTCAAGCGTCTAACCGACCATCTCCTTGGTCGCTACCGCGCCCACGCGGGCGGCCATTCCCGCCGTCGACGCCGCAGTTGAGACTCCCAGCCTTGGGTTGATGACAGCTCGTGGCAGGTCTGGCCAGCGTTGGGCGTCGTCGGTGATCCCGTGCAGGTCGGCGAGATAGTCGGCGACGTCTTCGTCGTTGAGGGGGAGGGGTGTGGGCATAGGTACGGAGGGTGGCGCCGGGGTGGCCGGCGGCATGAGGCGAGTTTCGAACCATCGGCTCGTCGTCGAGTCCTGTGCAGTCCACGTAGCGCCGCGCCTAGCGATGGCGCAGTCGTTCTTGCTTGTCGGAACCGCCTGGCCAGGCCAGTGAGGTCGCCACCGTCGCGCCGCACGCCATGGAGACTGGCCTTATCCTGGTCCGCCAGTGCCTTCGCCTTGACGAAGCGGTCAGCCAGGCCGCTCGTCGAGATGGGTCAGTGCGCCTGTGGAGTTGACGTGAACAATTACCCGCTCCGCTGCCCAACGGCCAGCCGCGTTCGCGCCAGGCGCGAACGTGCTCGTGCCAGCACCGTGCCGTGGCCGCTGCGACGATGAGCCGGCCGTGCTGGTGTGGCTTGGTCGGCCCCACCACTTACGCCACCCTCTAGAACTGCGTTCATCGCGCGTTCGATCCACAGTCTGCGACTGAATAGATCGTCAGACCGCAGTCCGGCCAACTCGCCGCGCCGCATGCCGGTGTCCGCCGCCAGGTATACCAACAGTCGCCGTTCTGTTCGAAACAAAGTCAGTTCAGCGGTCGGCGACGGGCCACATCGTTCGAGCCGCTCGACGGCACGCCGTAGGTCCGCTCGTGCCGCTGCTACGACCGCCCGCACCGGCACCTGGCCCCGCGCCCACGCCCGATAGAGCGCCACCACTAGCCAGTGTTGGCCCACGGCCCATGAGACGGCGAGTGCACCAGGTCGTGCCCTGTCCGGATCGTGGCCCGTACTCATGCCCGCTGCCCGTCAATGACCCATCGCTGCACCCATCACCCCGGACTCAACCGGCCCGCCCTGACGGCGCCGAGTCGGTCACTCGCCACCATCCGCGATGCGGTCTCCCAGCACGCGGCGGTTGGCCGGACTCCAGTACCGGGCTGCGCCCACGTAGAGGTCCACCAACTCTCGAGATACGCCGACCCTCGCTAACAACCCCATCAGGTCCACTGCGTCCTACGCCTAGATCAACTCGGCACAATTGGGGGTGAAGGAGGTCAACCCGCTCGGGACCACAACGTCGGTGACAAGTGGTCCACGCGGCCACATCGACGGGAATCAGGAGCCTCTAGCTGCGGGAACGACGTACGGGTCATCCCTGTAGCCAGTGGGCGCATCCCTGCACTTACAGGGATAGCTAAAAGGGACGGATCGTGAGGATCCGTCCCTTTAGGATGATCGACAAGCCTCTGACCTGCCGATCTCTGTGCGCGCCCGAAGGGATTCGAACCCCTAACCTTCTGATCCGTAGTCAGATGCTCTATCCGTTGAGCTACGGGCGCATGTTCAGTTGTTCACTCGGCCAGGGCCGAATGGCGGAGGCTCCGGGATTTGAACCCGGGAGGGGTTGCCCCCAACCGCATTAGCAGTGCGGCGCCATAGACCAGACTAGGCGAAGCCTCCCGGGGCCCCAGGCCGCTCGTCCAGCAGCCTACACAGCCCCTAGGACGCCCCGTCAACCGGGGATGAACGCCGCCAGCGACGATGGGTTGGCCAGGGCGTCTCGGCTCACGCCTGCTCCGGGCGGGATACCCGCCAGGATCTTCTTCACCGGGACCTCGCACTTCTTGCCGTTCAGGGTCCTCGGGACCTCCGCCACCTGGATGAACTGGTCCGGGACGTGTCTCGGGGACAGGGCCGAGCGGAGGGCGGTGCGAAGCGCGGGCACCAGAGAGTCCAGGGACACACCAGTGGCCAGGACCACATAACAGAGCAGCTCACCCTCCGTGTCGGAGGACGTGTCGATCACCAGGGAGTCCGTCACCTCGTCGAACGATTCGACCACCCGGTAGAACTCGCTCGTGCCCATGCGGACGCCGCCTCGGTTGAGGGTCGAGTCGCTGCGGCCGTAGATGACCGCGGAGCCGCGGGGGGTGATGCGGATCCAGTCGCCGTGGCGCCAGATGCCTGGGTATGTGTCGAAGTAGGCCTCGTGCAGCCTCGATCCATCGTCGTTCCACAGGTAGATCGGCATGGACGGCATCGGCTTCGTGATCACCAGCTCGCCTACCTCGTCCACCAGGGGGTCACCCGTCGACGAGTACGACTCCACGGCCGC
This sequence comes from uncultured Actinomycetota bacterium, assembly GCA_963826035.1. Lineage (GTDB taxonomy): Bacteria > Actinomycetota > Actinomycetes > Mycobacteriales > Pseudonocardiaceae > Actinophytocola. The sequence goes on from CAWGVZ010000002.1 coordinate 6,592, forward strand.
GCCCAGCACTCGGCAGGACAGCTCGCCCAGCCACACCGGCACGTCGGGCGCCGCCCCGACGAACGCCGTGCAGAGGTCCGTCCCGCCGGACACCGAGCAGATCTGCACGTCGGCGCCCACCTCGTCGGCTATCCAGCGGAACCCCTCCGGGCTCAGCGGGGCGCCCGTCGAACCGAGGGCGCGCAGTGCGGACAGGTCGTGGTCGGCCGCTGGGCGGAGATGCGCCTTCAGGCATGACTGGATGTACGGCGCGGACGTGCCGAAGTACGTCACTCGATGCTTTTCCGCCAGCCGCCACAGTGTCCCCAGGTCTGGGTGGGCGGGGCTGCCGTCGAACATCACGATGGTGGTGCCGACCAAGAGGCTGGAGATGAGGTAGTTCCACATCATCCAGCCGGTGGTGGTGAACCAGAAGAACCGGTCGCCCGGCCGGAAGTCGTTCTGCAGCGCCAGCATCTTCAGGTGCTCCAGCACGATCCCGCCGTGCCCCTGCACGATGCCCTTCGGCAGCCCGGTGGTGCCCGACGAGTAGAGCACCCACAGCGGATGGTCGAACGGCACCGCATCGAACTCGAGGGGTCCCGACCGTGCCGCCAGCTCGGACCACGGAATCGCTCCGTCCAGCGTCGCCTCGGCGGACAGGTAGTCGATCAGCACGGTGGCGCGCAGGGACGGGATCTCCCGGCGCAGCGCCGCCACGGTCGGCCGCACGTCGAACGACCGGCCGTTGTAGACGTACCCGTCGACCGCGAACAGCACAGTCGGCTCGATCTGGGTGAACCGGTCGGCCACTGCGCGCGGGCCGAAGTCCGGTGAGCACGACGACCACGTGGCCCCGAGCGAGGCGGCCGCCAGGAACGCGACCAGCGTGCGCGGCATGTTCGGCGCGAGCGCGGCCACCCGGTCACCCCGGCGCACGCCCAGTTCGACCAGGCCCGCCCGCACGGCCGCCACCTGTCGCCGCAGTTCGGCGAAGGTCAGCTGTTCGGTGAGGCCGTCCTCGCGCTCGAAGATCACCGCTAGGTCGTGGTCGGCGCCTTGTCGCAGCGCGTGTTCCGCGTAGTTGAGCGTCGAGCCGGGGAACCACTCGGTGCCGGGCATGGCGGCCGACCCGAGCACTCGGGTGGGTGCGGAGTGGAAGCGCACGTCCAGGAACTCGGCGAGCGCGCCCCAGAACCCCTCGAGATCGGTGGTCGACCACTCCCACAACGCCTGGTAGTCGGCGACATCCACGCCCCGGCCGGCCAGCCAACGGCGGAACTCCGCCATCCGGCTCGCCTCGACGCGGTCCGGATCGGGTTCCCACAACAGCTCGGTCATGGCCCGTTCATATCCCATAATCTGGGCGCTCGCCATGGTGGTCGCCCACACATACCTACAGGCTCGCTGTGCTGTCCCGGACGATCAGGTCGGTGGCCAGTTCCACCCGCGGGCTCTCCGTGTCCTCGCCCGCCGCCATGCGCAGGAGCGTGCGGGCGGCCAGCGTGCCCATCTCGGCCAGGGGCTGGCGCACGGTGGTGAGTGGTGGGGAGGACCAGCGCGCCTCCGGCAGGTCATCGAAGCCCACGACGCTCACGTCCTCCGGCACGCGCAGGCCGCGTTGGCGCAGTGCCTCGTACACACCGAGCGCCATCTGGTCGCTCGACGCGAAGATCGCGGTCGGCGGGTCGGGCAGGTCGAGCAGCGTGACGGCGCCCCGGAAGCCGGATTCGTGATAGAAGTCGCCGGGGCGGATCAGCTCGTCGGCCACCGGCAGGCCCGCCGCGTCCAGCGCGGCGCGATAACCGTCGAGCCGCGCCCTGCTGCACAACAGCGTCGGCGGGCCCGCGATGAAGCCGATCCGGCGATGGCCGAGGCCGGCCAGGTGCTCGGTGGCCGCCCGCCCACCGGCCCAGTTGGTGGCGCCGATGGTCGGCACCTCCAGCGCCGGCCCGCCTGCCGGGTCGATCACCACGGTCGGCACGTTCAGCCGCCGCAGCTCCGCCTGGTGGGCCGGCTGCAGCGTGGACGTGACCAGGATGACCCCGTCCGACGCCCTGGCCCGCAGGTTGTCCAGCCACTGCCGGGTGGCCGCCGAGTGCCGGTGCACGGCGCTGACCACCGTGCCGACGGCCGCAGCGTGCGCCACGTCCTCGACGCCGCGGATGATCTCCACGGCCCACGGGCTGTCCAGGTCGTTGAACACCAGGTCGATGAGCCCGGCGCGCTGCCCGCGCCGGGACCCCCGGCGCTGGTAACCATGTCTGGCCAGCAGCTCCTCGATCCGGGCACGAGTCGTCGGCGACACGTCCGAGCGTCCGTTGAGGACACGCGAGACGGTCGGCACCGACACGCCCGCCTCCTCGGCGATGACGGTGATCGTCACCTTGCGTTCCTTGGTCACACCGCGCCCCTCAAGTTTTTTCCGAAACTTTCGGAATGCTACCTGCTGCCGACACCCGCCAGCCCGGCGATCAACCAGCGCCTGGCCACCAGGTACAGCACGAACACCGGCAAAGCGGTCAGCATGACCGCCATCATCATCCCCGGCAGGTTGACCGCGAACTCCTGCCGAAAGCTCTGCAGCCCGAGCGTGAGGACCCGCTGATCGGGATCCTGCGTGAGGATCAGCGGGAACAGGAACTGGTTCCACGCCTGCAACGCGCTGTAGGTTCCCGCCGCCGCGAGGCTGCCGCGCGACATGGGGATGACCAGTTGCCACAGGATGCGGAACGGCCCGGCGCCGTCCACGGTCATCGCGTCGTACAGCTCGTTCGACACGTCCCGCAGCGATCCGGCGAGCACCAGGATCACCAGCGGCAGTCCGAACGCGACGGTCGGCAGGATGACCGCGGTGAGCGAGTCGTACAGCTGCATCCGGTTGATGATCAGGAACAGCGGGATGATCGTGGCCTGCGCGGGGATCGCGAGCCCGAGCAGGAACATCCGGAACGTGGCGCCGGCGAACCAACTGGTCGACCGGACGATCGCGTACGCGGCCGGCACGGCGATCAGCAGCGTCAGCACCACGCACGCGAACGTCACGATCACCGTGTTCACCAGGTACCGGACGAACCCGGTGTCCATCACCCCCACCAGGTTCTCGAGCGTCAGCGAGGTGGGGATCGCGATGGGGCCGTTGTCCAGGAAGTTGTCGCGGGTCTGGAGACTCCACGAGATCATCGTGTAGATCGGGACCCCGACGATCACCAGCCAGACGGTGGCCAGCACCCCGGCGGCCCAGTTCGGACGGGTCACAGTCCCTCCAGAGTGGACCGCATCTTCGCGAACCCGGAGAACTTCACGATGACCAGCGAGATCGCGGTGGCCACGACCACCAGCACCGATGCGATGGCCGACGCGTAGCCGAACTCGAAGGACCGGAAGCCGCGGATGTACATCTCGAACGGCAGGACGTAGGTGGCCGTGCCCGGTCCGCCGTTGGTCAGCAGCAGCACGGTCTCGAAGTACGTGAGCGACCCGACGATCATGATGGTCGACGACGTGATGAGCGTGTTCCGCAGCTGCGGCAACGTGATGTGCCAGAACATGTCCCAGCGGTTCGCGCCGTCGATGGTGGCCGCGTCGTACAGCGTCTTCGGGATGTTGCGTGCCGCTGCCTGGTACAGCAGCGTGTGGAACGGGATGAACTGCCAGCCGACCACGAACACGATCGCGGCGAGCGCGCCCGAACTGGAGCCCAGGATGTTCTGGAACGGCCCGAACTCGGCCGCCAGCCCGAAGTACGGGTCGAGCAGCCGGTTCCACATCAACGCGACCGCCGCGCTGGACAACAGCAGCGGCAGGAAGAAGATCGACGACAGGATCGCCCGGTTGCGCTGCGGTCCGGCCGCCCACACGCCGAGCAGCAGCGCCATGGGCGTCTGCGTCGCCCAGCCGAGCGCGGTCAGCAGGAGTGTGGTTTTCGTGGCGTCGAGAATCCGTTCGTCGCCGAACAGCCGCACCCAGTTGTCGAACCCCGCCGGTACCGGATCGCCGATGCCCTGCCATTCGGTGAACGACAGGTACACCACCAGCACCAGCGGGAACGCCGCGAAGAAGCCGAAGAACAACGCCGCCGGCAGCAGGTACCAGGCGCGCGGCCGGTTGCCACGCGCCGGCGTGCCCTGCTGCCGGGGGCGTTGCTTCGTCTCCGGCGCACCGGACGGCGGCGCGATCGTGACGGTCATCTATGCCGCGTCCTCGTTCGCCGAGATGAAGCCCTCCGCGTCCAGTTCGCCGAGGAACACCTGGGCCAGCGCGTCGAGCATCGGCTGCGCGAGGTTGCGCTCGATCGCCTGGTCCCACGACAGCTGGAAGCTCGGCGCGTCGTTGACCATGCCGTAGACCAGTTCGGCGAACGCCGGGTCGGCCGCCTTGTCCAGGTGCTCCTCGAGGTTGGCCACCGCGGGAACGTCGCCGGCCGCCAGCCACTGGTCGATGTAGGGCCGTGAGGCCATCTCCGACTTCAGGAACTCGATCGCCGCGTCGACGTTGTCCGAGGACTTGGTGATGGAGAAGTAGTTCGTCGGGTTGCCGACGATCGCCTTCGGATCACCCACGCCGCCGTCGACCGTCGGGAAGTCGGTGAACCCGAGGTGGTTCTTCGCGTACTCCGGCTGGTCCTGGACCTGGTTCGTGTACTCCCACGAACCCATCAGGTGCATGGCCGCCCTGCCCTGCGCGATCAGCGTCGACGCGCCGGCGCCGTCCCACCGCACGGACGCGAAGTTGTCGCCGAACCCGCCCCGGTCGACCAGGTCACGGATCATGTCGATGGACGTCTTCACGGCCGGGTCGCGCCACGCACCTTGCTCGCCGGCCGCGATCCGCTCGAAGACCCGCGGCCCGCCGATGCGGTCGAGCAGGTACTCCGGCCACACCAGCTCGGTCCAGGAGTCGCCGCCCGCCAGGGCGAACGGGATGATGCCGGCCGCCTTCACGCGCTCGACCACGGTCAGCAGCTCGGCCCATGTGCGCGGCGCCTGCAGACCCAGGTCGCCGAACACCTTCTTGTTGTAGAACAGGATGATCGGCTGCATGCCGCGGGCGGGAACGCCGTAGTACTTGCCGTCGATGGTGCCCGCGTCCAGCACGGTCGCCAGGAACTGGTCCTTCCACGCCGGGTCCTCGTCGAAGTGCGGGGTGAGGTCGACCAGCAGGTCGTCCTTGGCGTAGGCACGGATGCTGCCGCCGCCCCAGTTGTAGAAGACGTCAGGCGCGTCCGAAGTGCCCATCGAGACATGCAGTTTGTCGCGGTAGCCGTCGTTGCCCGTGGACACGAGAGTCGCTTCGACGTCGGACTTCGCGTTGAACCGGTCGAGCGCGCCGCGGTGCGCGACGTTCTGGGCCTCTTCCTGAATAACCCACACCTGCATGCGGCCACCGCCGCCGCCGCTGGTCGTATCGGTGCCGCACGCGCTGGTGCCGAGCAGGCCAGCACCTACGCCGGCGCCCATGAGGCCGAGGAATGATCTTCTGGGAAGTCTCTGGGGGACCATGGTCGCGCCTTTCACGAGGTGGTCCGCGCGCCGGGACTCCCGGACGTCAATCGCCCCAGCGCGATCACTAAATCGAAAATTATCGGTTTTGGACCGGTAAGTTGGTGAGCAGGTTACGGTGGAGCACTCGCCCGGTCAATCCCTTGATCCGCGTGAATTGCAGGGTTAGCTTGGGATCTCGACGCAATGAACTCTTCGAAACTTTCGGAATGAGGTCGGCATGGAGCCGTGGCGGGATTCCGCACGCCCGGTGCCTGAGCGGGTCGCCGACCTGCTCGGCCGGATGACGCTGCCGGAGAAGGTCGCGCAGCTGTACAGCGTGTGGCTCGGCAGGTCGGCGGACGACGACGATGTCGCGCCGTTCGAACACGAACTGGTGGAGAAGGAGTTGGACTGGCCAACTCTCATCAAGAACGGGCTCGGTCAGCTCACGCGCCCGTTCGGCACGTCGGCCGTGGAGCCGTCCCGCGGGGCCATGCGGCTCGCCGGGACGCAGGCGCAGATCATGGAGTCCGGCCGGTTCGGCATTCCCGCGATGGTGCACGAGGAATGCCTGTCCGGCGTGATGACGTTGGGCGCCACCATCTATCCGACACCGCTCGCCTGGGGTGCGGCGTTCGACCCGGACCTCGTGGAGACCATGGCCACGCAGATCGGGTGGGCGCTGAGGTCCATGGGCGTGCACCAGGGTCTGGCGCCCGTGCTGGACGTCACCCGCGATATCCGTTGGGGCAGAACGGAAGAGACCATCGGTGAGGACCCGCACCTGGTGGCGACCGTCGGTACGGCCTACGTCCGCGGCCTGCAGTCCACGGGGATCGTGGCCACGCTCAAGCACCTGGTCGGCTACTCGGCCTCGCGTGGCGCGCGCAACTTCGCGCCGGTGGCCGCCGGTCCCCGGGAAGTGGCCGACATGCTGCTGCCGCCGTTCCTCGCCGCCGTGCGCGCGGGTGCGCGATCGGCCATGCCGTCCTACGCGGACGTCGACGGGGTGCCGCCGACCGCCGACCGGGCGCTGCTCACCGATCTGCTGCGTGACCACTGGGGTTTCACGGGAACGGTGGTGTCGGACTACTTCGCCGTCACGTTCCTCGAGACCCTGCACGGGGTGGCGGCCGACCCCGCCGGCGCGGCTCACCTGGCGCTCGCGGCCGGGGTGGACGTCGAACTGCCGACCGTGCGGTGTTTCGGTGAGCCGCTGGTCGACGCGGTGACGGCCGGTGACTTGCCCGAGTCGCTTGTGGACATCGCGGCCACCAGGGTGCTCACGCAGAAGTGTGAGCTGGGACTGCTCGACGCCGACTGGCGTCCCGACCAAACGTCTACTGTGGACCTCGATCCGCTGGAGTCGCGGTTGCTCGCGCGGCGGCTGGCCGAGGAGTCGGTGGTGCTGCTGGCGAACGACGGCACGCTGCCGCTGCGGCCGGGACTGCGGGTCGCGCTCGTCGGGGCGCAGGCGGACACCACGGCGGCCATGCTCAGCTGCTACACGTTCCCCCGGCACGTGGCCACCACGTCGCCCGGGGTGGAGATCCCGACCCTGCTCGACTCGCTGGCGGAGGACGGGACGCTCGAGTACGCGGCGGACGGCCCGCTGGCCGTGGCGGCCGCCGAACGGGCGGACGTGTGTGTGGTGGTGCTCGGCGACCAGGCGGGGCTGTTCGGGCGGGGCACGTCCGGCGAGGGCACCGACGCGGTCAACCTGCGGATACCCGGCGCCGAGCTGCTGGACGAGGTGCTGGCCACCGGCACGCCCGTGGTGCTCGTGCTGCTGACCGGCCGGCCGTATGCGCTCGGCCCGTACGTGGACCGGGTGGCGGCGATCGTGCAGGCCTTCTTCCCTGGTGAGGAGGGCGGACCCGCGATGGCCGGCGTGCTCACCGGGCGGGTCAACCCGGCCGGGCGGCTGCCGGCGAGCGTGCCGGCCGACCCGTACGCGCAACCCGCGTCCTACCTGGCGCCGCCGCTCGGACGCTTGAACGACACCAGTTCGGTCGACCCGACGCCCCTGTTCCCGTTCGGGTACGGGCTCTCCTACACGACGTTCGAGTGGCTGGACCCCCGCGTGGACACGGCGGAGACGGGAACCGACGGATCGGTGACCGTGTCGGTGGCCGTGCGGAACACGGGTGAGCGGGCCGGGGCCGAGGTCGTGCAGCTGTACCTGCACGACCCGGTCGCCCAGGTCACGCGGCCGGTGGTGCGGCTGATCGGCTACGCGAAGGTGCGCATCGACGCCGGTGCGGAGCGGCGCGTCGAGTTCGTGGTGCCGGCCGAGGCGGCGGCGTTCACCGGGCTCGCCGGTCATCGGGTGGTCGAGCCGGGCGAGCTGGAGCTGCGGCTGTCCGCGTCGAGCGGGGACGTTCGCCATACGGTCCCGATCCGGCTGACCGGTGAAACGCGGGAGGTGGATCAGCGACACGAGCGGGCGGTTGGGGTTACCTTGCATTAAGGGGGTAACTCGATGAAGATCGATGTCGCGATCGTCGGCACGGGCGGTATCGCCGGCCTGCACGCGGAAGCACTGGCCGCGCAGGGTCGGCGGGCCCGAATCGTGGCGGCCGTGGACGTCCACGAGCCCGCGCTCGCCGCGTTCGGCAAGCGGTGGAAGGTGCGGGCCCGGTACCCGGACCTGGACACGTTGCTGGACAACAAGAAACCCGACCTCGTGCATCTGTGCACGCCGCCGGGTCTGCATCACGAGCAGGCGGTGGCCTGCGTCTCGCGGGGCATCTCCGTGCTGTGTGAGAAGCCGCCGGTGCTCGGGTTGGCCGACCTGGACGCCATCGAGGCGGCCACGGTCGGCGGCGCCACGTTCGCCACCGTGTTCCAGCACCGGTTCGGCAGCGGCGCCACCACGTTGCGCGGCCTGGTGGGCGATCCGCGACTCGGCCGGCCGACCACGGCCGTGTGCCACACGCTGTGGTTCCGGCCGGACGACTACTTCGCCGTGCCGTGGCGCGGAAACTGGGAGATCGAGGGCGGCGGTCCGACCATGGGCCACGGGATTCACCAGTTCGACCTGCTGCTGTCGGTCCTGGGGGAGTGGCGCGAGGTGGTGGCGGTCGCGGCGCGGCAGGCGAAGCCGACGGACACCGAGGACCTGTCGTGCGCGATCGTGACGTTCGAGAACGGCGCGGTGGCGACCGTGGTGAACAGCGTGGTGTCGCCGCGCGAGCGGAGCTACCTGCGGTTCGACTTCGAGCACGCCACGGTCGAGCTGGACCATCTCTACGGCTACTCGGACGGGAACTGGCGGGTCACGGCGGCGCCCGGCCACACGGACGAGGTGGCGGCCGCCTGGGCCGCCGGGCCGACGGGCGTCCCAAGTGGACACAATGCGCAGGTGGCGGCCGTGCTGGACGCCGTCGAGCAGGGTACCGCGCCGCCGGTGTCGCTGCCGGATGCCCGGGCGACAATGGAACTGATCGCCGCGACCTACGCGTCGGCGTTCACCGGCGCGCGGGTCGCACGGGGTGACATCGGGCCGGGATCGCCCTTCTACCAACGGATGAACGGGACGGGAGCACCGTGGAGCTGACCGACGACGGAACGACGCTCGCCGTGGCGCACGACGCTGTCGAACTCTTCCGGTACGTGTACCTGCCGCCGGAGCCGCAGATCGAGTCGCCGCGGCCCTACCTGCACCCGGTGCGCACGCTCGGCGGCGAGGTGGTGTCGATCTACCGGCCGGACGATCACGTGTGGCACAAGGGCGTCTCCTGGTCGCTGCCGCACGTCGGCCCGGCGAACTTCTGGGGCGGCCCGACGTACGTCCGGGACACCGGGTACCGCCAGCTGGCGAACAACGGCGCCATGCGGCACCGGGAGTTCACGGCCAGCACCGCCTACCACGTGGCGCACACGCTGGACTGGGTGACCGAACAGGGCGAGCTGTGGGTGACCGAGGAGCGGACGCTGCGGGTGTCACTGGTGGATGGTGGCTGGGCGCTGGGATTCACGTCGGCCATGCGGAACGTGCGGGGCGAGCCGATCGCGTTCGGCAGCCCGACCACCGAGGGCCGGCCGAACGCCGGCTACGGCGGCCTGATGTGGCGCGGCCCGCGGGAGTTCTCGGGCGGCAAGGTGGTCCTGCCAGGGACGTCCGGCGGCGACGACCTGATGGGTTCGCGGGCGCCGTGGCTCGCGTACCAGTCCTCCGCCACGGTCGTGTTCGTGGACGCACCGACCAACCCCGGGCACCCGACCAAGTGGTTCGTGCGCACCGAGCCGTTCGCGTGCGCGTGTCCGGCACCGTTCTTCGACGAGGAGGTGCCGCTACCTCCCGGGGACACGCTGACGCTGACGTACGCGGTGGTGATCGCCGACGGCACTCCGGACCCGGCAGCACTGGCCGCGCAGGTCTGAGGCCGCTCAGGCTGGCCGGAACGTGGGACTCGCCGTGCGTGAACGTGGGACTCGCCGAACCGGAACGTGGGACTCGCCGTGCGTGAACGTGGGACTCGCCGAGTTTCAAACCTCGCGAGTCCCACGTTCGGAACGGGCGAGTCCCACGTTCGGAGCTGGTGAGTTCCACGTTCAGATTGGGTGAGTTCCGCGTTTGTGCTCAGTCCGGGCCCAGGGGCGCCGTCTCACAGGTTCTTCTCCGCCCACACGGTCAGCTCCTGCAGCGCGGGCAGTAGGCCGCGCCCGGCGTCGGTGAGCCGGTAGTCGACGGCCACCGGCGGGCCCTCCTCGACCGAGCGCTGCACGAGCCCGGCCGAGGTGAGGCCGCTGAGCCGCTCGGAGAGCACGGAGTCGCTGATCCCGGCCACCGCGCGGCGCAGCTCGGAGAACGTGGCGGGCCCGTTGAGCAGGCTGCCGAGGATCACGCCGTTCCACCGCTTGCCGAGAAACTCGAAGGCCCTGGCCAGGGACTCGTTGCAGGCGTGCGGGTCGTGTTCCTCCATGACAGCGAGCATACCCGCGTATAGCTTGTTGCTAGTATTTTAGAAGCAACAAGCTACTTAGGAGTTACTCGTGTTCACTGTGTTGCTGATCGTGGCCATCGTGTTCGCCGTGCTGCTGCTGTTCTCGGCCGGCGGCAAGCTGGCGAAGCAGGAGGCCCAGCTGAGGACAATGCGGACCGTGGGCTTCCCGGTGGACAAGATATTGCTGCTGGCGAGTGCCGAGATCGCGGGCGCCGCGGGACTGATCATCGGCCTGTTCTGGTGGCCACTGGGCGTCGCCGCGGCGATCGGTCTGATCCTGTACTTCGTGGGCGCCACGGGTTCGCACCTGCGGGTCCGCGACCCGGCCTGGCCGCCGGCGGCCGTCCTGCTGGTGGTCTCAGTCGCGGCCCTGGTCCTCCGTCTCGCCACCATCTGACTCGAGGGTGCGTTTGGCGATGGCGAACGCCGCGTTGGCGGCCGGGGCGCCCGCGTAGACCGCCGTGTGCAGAAGGACTTCCGCTATCTCCGCCTCCGTCAGGCCGTGGCGGCGGGCGGCTCGCACGTGCATGGGGAGTTCCTCGTGCGCCCGTAGTGCCGTGAGCGCCGCGAGGGTGATCGCGCTCCGGGTTCGGCGGTCCAGCCCTGGCCGGGACCACACGGTGCCCCACGCGCTTTCCGTTATGTACTCCTGGAACGGACGCGTGAAGTCGGTGGTGGTGGCCGTCGCGGCGGCCACGTGTGCGTCGCCGAGGACGGCTCGGCGGGTGGACGTTCCGACGGCCGACCGGTCCGGGCGCAGGTGGTCCAGGATCAGGCCCGTGAACTCCGCCGGGCGTTCCACGTTGCCCAGGTGCGCCGCCCCGGGAACGACCACCAGGCGCGCGTTCGGGATCGCGGAGGCTATTCGGCGGCCATGGTCCGGGGGTGTGGCCGGGTCTTCCTCGCCGGCTATCACCAAGGTGGGCGTCGCAACCCTCGACAAGTCGTCCTCTATGGACATCGTCTCGATGGCCGTGCAGCACGACGCGTAGCCCTCGGGTGGCTGGGACGCGACCATGTCCCGCAGCCAGGACGTATCGAGGAACCCCGGCGTCACCCAGCGGGTCATCGCCGCGTCCGCCAGACCGTCCATACCGGACTCGCGGGCCGCCTTCGCCCGGTCGCGCCACATCTCGGCCGGGCCGAGGGACGCCGACGTACAGCACAGCACCAGCCGGTCCAGCCTCGCCGGCGCGTGCTCGGCCAGCCACATGCCCACCATGCCGCCAAGGGACAGGCCCACCAGCGACGCGCGCGCCACGCCCAGCTTGTCCAGCAGCGCCAGCAGATCCTCCGCCAGTTCCGCGAGCGTGTACGGGCCCGCCGGCGCGGGGGAGCCGCCGTGGCCGCGGTGGTCGTACCGGACCACCCGGTAGCCGGCGGCCACCAACGCCGGGACCTGCGGGTCCCACATCCGCAGGTCGCTGCCCAGCGAACCGGACAGCACGACCACCGGACCGTCCCCGGACACCTCGTGGTGCAGGTCGACAGTCATCGCTCTTCCTTTCGGTACGCCGCGACCGCCCGGTCCACGAACTCGCCCGCGCTGCCCAGGTAGCCCGCCGGGTCCAGCAGGTCCGGCGAGTCCACCAACGAGGCCAGGTCGCCGGTCCGGACGGCGTCGGCCACCGCGTCGTGGGCGGCCTGCCGGCCCATCGACGGGGTGAGCGACGTGGTCACGCGCTCGGCCAGGAGTGCCCCGCCGAGTATGTCCACATTGGACCGCATGCGGTCGGTGTGTATGACCAAACCGGTCAGGCTCGCCGCCAACTGGTGCACGGCGGATCCCGTGCTCCGCAACAACTCCGTCAGCGGACGCCACTCGGCGTGCCACGCGCCGGCCGCCCGCTGGTGCTCGTGCGTGCCGGACAGCAGCGTCGCCACGAGGCCGGGGGCCTGTGCCGCGGCGGCGCGCGCGGCCACCGCCGCCACCGGATTTTGCTTTTGCGGCATGGTCGACGAACCGCCGCTCGCCGCCTCGGCGACCTCGCCCACCTCCGTCTGCGCGAGCAGGACCACGTCCCCGGCGATCTTGCCGACCGCGCCGCACACGCGGCCGAGCGTGCCGGCCAACGACCGAACCCGGTCCCGATCGGTGTGCCAGGGCAGGACCGGCGTCGCCAGGTCCAGTCGCCGCGCCATGGCTTCCGCCACCACCGGGCCCGCCGGGCCGAGGGATGCCAACGTGCCCACCGCGCCACCCAACTGGACGGCCGGCTCGAACGCGGCCAGCGCGTCGTGGGCGGCCCGCAGTCCGGTCAGCCAGCCGGCCGCCACCAGGCCGAACGTGGTCGGCAACGCGTGCTGCAGCAGCGTTCTGCCCACGGTCACCGTGTCGCGGTGGGTTTCCGCCAGCGCCGCCAGCGACTCGGTGACCGACTCCACGTCGAGCACGGCCAGCGCGCGGCGCGTGACCAGCATGGCCGCCGTGTCGACGATGTCCTGGCTGGTGGCGCCGAAGTGGACGTACTTGGCGGCCTCGGGTGACACGGCCGCCGTCAGCTCCCGGACCAGCGGCGCCGCCGGGTTGCCCACCGACACGGCCGCCGCGCCGATGGCGGAGACGGAGAACCGCGAGGCGTCGCACGCCGCGGCGATCTCGGCGGCCGTGGTACCCGAGATGAGCCCGACGTCCGCCTGCGCGCCGGCGAGCGCCGCCTCGGCGTCCAGCATCGCCTGCAACCAGGCCAGGTCCGACACCCGCTCCGCCACCGGACCGGCGGCGAGCACCCCGTCGAACAGGCCGGCCATCAGCCCATCAGGTCCGTCTCGGTGATGCCCGGCCCGCCGCCCTCGCGGATGAACCACTCGGTGCCGAACGCGACCTCGAACGCCCCGTCGGGCATCGCGAGGAAGAACGACTGCTCGTCGATCTGGCTCGCGTGCGCGCGCATGGCCTTGCGCTTGTACGACAGGAAGGGCGTGACGTCGACCGCGGCCGTGATCTCCGCTTCCGGCGTGCCGAAGTCGTCCGGCAGGTCGGGCAGGTCGACACTGCCGTCGGCTCGCCCGGCCAGCGCCCGGTCCCGGTTCATGGTCGCCTGGTACACCTTCGGCGTGTCGGCCAGCGCGGCCGCCCGGACGCCGACCCGGTGCACCTGGATGTGGTCGGGATGGCCGTAGCCGCCGTGGTCGTCGTACACGGTCAGCACGTCCGCGTCCTCCTCGCGCAGAATCGCCGCCAGGCGCTCGGCGGCCTCATCGATCGACGCGGTCCAGAACGTGCCGGGCGCGTCGTTCGTCGACTCGCCCATCATCCCCGAGTCGCGGTAGCCGAGAAACTCGACGCGGGACACCCCGAGTACGTCGCCCGCCGCGTGCGTCTCGCGCACCCGCCGCTCCCACAGCTCCTCGCCCTCGTCGAGGAACCCCTCCGCCACCTCGCCCAACTCGCCCCGGGTGGCCACCACGAGGACCACGCGGTGGCCCTCCTCGTGTGCCTTTCGCATCACGCCCCCGCACGCGATGCTCTCGTCGTCCGGGTGGGCATGAAAGGAAACCAACGTCGCCATACCGGCGACGCTACGCGATCCGGCGGGTGCCAGGATTCCCCGGTGACCAACGAAACCATCGCCTGCGAGGTCGTCTACTGCGAGGGCTGGGACCCCGAGTCCCGCTCGGTCGTGCACCCGCTGCCCGAGGCCACCGCGCGGGCCCGCCACACCGCCGGCGAGCAGTACGCGGTCGTGCTGACGGCAGCCGGTCGTCCGCTCGTGCTGATCCAGGTGTGCTGGGACGCCGACTACGCGGGTGTCTGGCTGTTCGACCAGCAGAGCAGGCGCGACCGGGCGCTCGACTTCCGCAGGCTGCCGACCGCCGACGGTGACGGCATGCTCTACCTGCGGGCGGTGGAGCAGTGGCGATACGGCTCCGCCGAGGCTCCCGAGTTCGACGAGGACGCGGCGACCCACTCGAAGGAGTTCAACCAGGAGGGCGAGCGGTTCGAGTCGAGTTTCTCGTGGGGGGACCAGGAGTTCCTGGAGATCGCGAAGCCGCGCGGACCGGTGCCGGCGTTCGGTGACTGGGCGGCGCTCGCGCACCTCGACGAGGTCCTCGGCGGCCAGGTCGAGCTTCGGGTCCAGCCAGACCCGCCGGCGGGCCCGGCGCCCGCCGACCTGCCGTGGCAGCCCCCTCGGCCCGCGCAGCCCCCGCAGCTCGACGAGTTCTTCGCGGCCGGCAAGGTCTTCGAGCTTCCCGATGACCGAAAGGCGACTGTCGACGTCGTCGACGGCGGCCGGTTGTGGCTGACGAGCGGCCGGCTCATCGCGGGGGAGCCGGTCCCGTACCTGTACGAGGACGAGCCGTTCGCCGACACGGTCGAACCCGCCGAGTACCCGCTGGTGCTGTCGGTCGCCAGGCTCTCCGACGGCAGCGACGTGGTCGCCGCCGCCCGGCTCGTGGTGTCCGACGCCGAAACCGTGCGGTGGGAACCGGCGCTGCGGCCCGGTGAGGACGTCCGGATGCTCGGCGACGACAGCTACTTCGGTGTGCACAGCGAGCTCAGGCGGTTGGTGCTCGTCGACGCCGACGTGGCCGAGTCCTACGAGGACACCATCGAGGACAGCTACGACGACCTCACCGACCACACCGCCTTCGTGGTGAACGTCCCCGAGCCGGAGTCGGGTGCGAACCTGCTGGCCGTCCAGAGCGGCTGGCGCGACGGCAACTACCCGGTGTGGGTCGGTCGCGCCGCCGACGGGGCGCTCACGAGCTTCGTGTTCGACTTCCTGGTTCTCGGGTAGCGGGCTCGCAGCCGGGCAGTTCGGTCGACACGGCCTCGCCGGGTGTCGGGTGCTGCCGCGTGTCGGTGACCTCGTCTTCGTCGCCACCACGCGGCAGCGTCTCGGGCGCCCGGAGCCAGACCAGCGCGGCCACCAGGGACAACGCGCCGGTCACCAGGAACGCCGAGGCGAACGACAGCTGGTCGGTCAGTACGCCGGCGACGATCGGCCCGAGCACGGCGCCGATGTCGGCGGCCATCTGGAACCCGGCGAGCACCGGCCCGCCGCGGCCCTTCGAGCCGATCACGTCGGCGACCGTGGCCTGCTGCGGCGGCGCGAGGAGCCCGGCGCCGAGGCCCGCGACGGTCGTGGCCACCAGGAACATCGGCACCGTGTCGGTGTAACCCATCCAGATGGTGCCGCCGCCGGACACCAGCAACCCGATCAGCACCATCGGCTTGCGGCCCCAGGAGTCGGCCAGCTTGCCCGACAGCAGCAGCATCACCACGTTGCCCGCGGCGAACACGGCGAGCGCCGTCCCGGCGAACGCGTCGTCGCGGCGCAGCACCTCGGTGATGAACAGTGGCACCAGCGACACCCGGACACCGAACACGGCCCATCCGTTGGCGAAGCTCGAGCCGAGCGCGGCCACGTAGCTGCGGTGCCGCAGCGCCTGGCGCACGGTGATGGCGGGGGTGTCGTCCTGGGCGACCTTCGCGGCGAGCGTCGAGTTGCGCAGGAACCACCACACGATGGCGACCGCCAGGAACAACGCGCCCGCGTACACGAGGAACGGCGCCCGCAGCGAGATGGTCAGCAGGCCGCCACCCATGGCCGGGCCGGCCACGCTGCCCAGGAGGAACCCGGTGCCCCACAGTCCGGAGGCCCGACCCCGCAGCGGCGTCGGGGTGAGCCGGACGAGCAGCGCGATGGCGGAGACCGTGAACATGGTGGAGCCGATGCCGCCGACCGAGCGGAACAGCACCAGCTGCCAGTAGGCGCCGGCGAAGGCACAGGCCCCGGTGGTCACGGCGACGATCGAGATGCCGGAGAGGTAGATCCGCCGTTCCCCGAACGCGGTCACCAGCTTGCCCGCCGGCGGCGCGAACACCAGCCTGGCCACGGCGAACGCGCTGATCAGGAAGGACGCGGCCGTCACGCTCACGTCGAAGCTGCGGGCGAACGTCGGCAGGGCGGGCGCCACCAGGCCGAACCCGGCGGCGATCACGAAGTTGGCGGCCACGAGTACCCAGACCTCGCTGGGCAGGCGCTGCTTTTCCGGCGCCGAAGTCACCGAACTCGGCGCGCTACCCACCAGCGATCACCCTTGTCCACTCGTGCCGACCCGTCCGTTCGCCTCAACCCCGCAGCCCGATCATCCATTCCTGATATACAAACTCGCATGCGACGATCGTGGATAAGTCGGACATCGATGACCGCTCTGCTGGGCGCCGTCGTCCTGTCCACCCCCGCCGCCGCGGCGCAGCGGGACAACGACGACAACATCGCGGTCATCGACGTCGCCGCCACCGCGGACTTCCTGGACCGTGCCAACTCGGTGATCGAGGAGGTGTTCAGCTACGACTACCGCACGGTCGACGAGCACGAAAGATCGGTGGCCGAGCTGACCTCCGACGAGTTCAAGGGCGACTACGAGGAGCTCTTCGGTCAGGTGGTGACGCAGGCGCCGGCGCACCAGCTCACGGTGACCAGCACGGTCGCGGCGTCGGCGGTGCAGTGGCTCGACGAGGCGGAGGCCGACGCCCTCGTCTTCCTCGACCAGAAGAGCAGCTCGGTCGGCCAGCAGGAGGAAGCTGTGGCCGGCGCGGCGTTCCTCGCCTCCTTCGAGCTGGTCGACGACGAGTGGCTGTTGGCCGACGTCACGGTCATGGGGGACGAGTGAACGGGCGGGGTGTGGTCGCGCTGGTCGCCGTGCTCGGCCTGGTGGCCGGTTGCACCAGCAGGACGGGTGGGCCGCCCGCCGAAGCCGAAACGCCGTCGGCCGCGACGCTGCGGGACCAGATGCTCGAGGAGGCGGACAAGCTCGTCGAGGTGCTCAACACGGTCGACCCGGCCGATCTCGAGGCCGCGTACGAGAAGTGGGAGTCGGTGGCCACCGGTGACCTGCTGGACGAGTTCGAGTCCGGCCGGGAGCACTTCATCGAGGCGATGACGTCGGCCGGCACGGGTTCGGAGGCCGAGGTTCTCGCCTCCGCGGCCACCGAGTTCGATCCGGACGAGGGCGAGGCCCAGGTGTTGGCGGCCGTCAAGGTCGTGGTCACCCAGCCGACCGCCGAACCCGCGCAGAATGTCCGGCGCATGCGGATCACCCTGGCCAGGACCGACGAGGGGTGGAAGGCCAGCGACCTGGAACAGGTGCCGGCCGGCGGCTGAACCGCCGAGAAGCCCTGACCGGCGCCGGTCAGGGCTTCTCGGGTGGTCAGCCGATATCGCGGCGACGGAAGGCCGACAGGCCGGTCACCACCAGCACCGCGGCGATCGCCGTCAGCAGGATGAGCGGCGTGGCGGTCACGTCACCGCCGGGCAGCTGCGGCGAGTGGCTGAACGGCGAGATGTCCATCATCCACTCGGGCAGGCCCAGTATCGAGCCGAGCTGGCCGAGCACCACGAACAGCACGAGCGCACCCCAGCCGGCCATGACCAGCATGGGCGCCAGCCCGAACACGGCGACCGCGATCCCTGTCAGCACCCAGACGGCCGGCAGTTGCACCAGGAACGCCGCGAGCACCCGGCCGAGCTCGGCCATGTCGCCGGTCGCCGCGCCGTGGGCGAAGCCGGCGAACAACCCGACCACGGTCATCAGCACGGTGGTGCCGGCCAGGCCGATGAGCACGTGACTCGCGGCCCACCGCAGCCTGCTGGTCCCGGTCGCGAGGATCGGTTCGGCCCGGCCGGCCGTCTCCTCCGCCCGCAGCCGCATGACCGAGGAGATGCCGTACGCGGAGACGACCACCGCGATGATCGCCACCTGGGCGGACAGGAACGCGTCGGTGAGGCCGCGCGCACCGCCCAGCTTCATGATCATGTCCCTGGCCTGCGGGGTGTCGGCGAACTCGCCGACCTGTGAGGCGATGCTGCCCATCATCAGGCCGCCGAGCGCCATGCCGATCATCCAGCCGTACAGACCGCCGCGCGACAGCCGCGCCGCCAGCGCGAGCGGGGAGCGCAGCGCGGCGGACGCCGCCGGCCGGCCGCGTCGCTGGGCCAGCAGGCCGGCACCGTGGTCACGGCGCGCCACCAGCGCGTACGCCGCCGCGGACACCAGCACGGCGAACGCCACCAGGTAGAGCAGCACCCACCAGCGGTCGCCGGCGAAGGGCCGGACCTGCTGGGCCCAGCCGATGGGCGACAGCCAGGACAGCCAGGTCGAGGTGTCGACGCCGGACGCGTCGCCGGCCGCTCGCAGCAGGTAGGCGGCCGCGAGTACCGCGGCACCCAGCCCGGTCGCCGTCCGCGCGCCCTCCGTGACCTGCGCGGCCAGCGCGCCGACCGCGGCGAACGCGATGCCCGCCCCCGCCCACGCGAGTCCGAAGGCGAGCGCGCCGCTCGCGGGCAGGCCGGTGGCCATCAGGCTGAGCGCGGTGAGCAGGGCCAGCGTGATGGAGGTGGCGACGGACAGCAGCAGCGCGGCCGTCAGTGCCGCGTACCGGCCGACCACCGTGGCGCCGATCAGCTCGTGCCGGCCGGCCTCCTCCTCGGCGCGGGTGTGCCGCACGACCGTGAAGATCGCCACGAGCGCCACCATGGCGGCGCCGAGAGCTCCCAGCTTGATCAGCGAGACGGCGCCGAGTGAGGTCGGGTCGAACACGCGGCCGTACAGCGCGAGCGTGGCGGGAGTGTCGTTGACGGCGGACGCGGCCCGCACCCGCGACTCGAGTGTCGGATAGATGCCCTGGGACGCGGAGGCCGAACCGGACGCCATGACCACGAACAGCAGAATCCAGATGGTCGCGACCACGCGGTCGCGACGGAGCGCGAGCCGCAGTAGCGCGCCCGTGCCGACGAAGCTGTCGCCCCTGCCGGTGGCCGTCGCGCGCACCGGCCGGTCGAGGGTCGCGGTGGTCATTTCGCTGCCGCCGCGTGCCGGCCGGACTCGGTGGCCATGTCCGCCTCGTAGTGCCGCATGAAGAGCTCCTCGAGCGTCGGCGGCTGGCTGGTCAGGCTGCGCACGCCCACCTGGGTCAGCTCGCGCAGGATCGAGTCCAGCTCCTTCGTGTCGACGTCGAACTTCACCAGGTTGCCGTCCACGCGCAGGTCGTGCACGCCCGCGTGGTTGGCGATGCCGTTCGGCGGCCCGGCCAGCTCGGCGGAGATCGACGTCCTGGTCAGGTGGCGCAGCTCGGCCAGCGTGCCCGTCTCGACCGTGCGACCGAGCCGGATGATGCTCACCCGCTGACACAGGGTCTCGACCTCGGCGAGGATGTGGCTCGACAGCAGCACCGTGCGGCCGCGGTCGCGCTCCTCGGCGATGCAGTCCTGGAACACGGCCTCCATCAGCGGGTCCAGCCCGGAGGTCGGCTCGTCCAGGATCAGCAGCTCCACGTTGGACGACAGGGCCGCCACCAGGGCGACCTTCTGCCGGTTGCCCTTCGAGTACGTGCGGCCCTTCTTGCTCGGGTCGAGGTCGAAGCGGTCGAGGAGGTCGGCCCGGCGCTTCGGGTCGAGGCCACCACGCAGCCGCCCGAGCAGGTCGATCACCTCGCCCCCGGACAGATTGGGCCACAGCGACACGTCGCCCGGCACATAGGCGAGCCTGCGGTGCAGGCTGGTGGCGTCGGCCCACGGGTCGCCGCCGAGCAGGCCGAGCTCGCCCGAGTCGGCGCGGAGCAGTCCGAGCAGCACCCGGATGGTCGTGGACTTGCCGGACCCGTTGGGCCCCAGGAAGCCATGCACCTCACCGGTCCGCACCGTCAGGTCCAGACCGTCCAGCGCGCGTGTCTGGCCGAAGGTCTTGATCAGGCCGGACACGGAGATTGCGGTAGTCATGACAGTGAACGTACACTCGCTTCACAAAGTTGTGAAGTTAAGAAAACGTATAAACCTGATGGGGATCACACGGCCGGAGTAGAGGATGCATAACGTGACCGGAAGCGCGAGCCCCAGCCAGGACGACGTCGCCCGTTTCGTCGAACGGTTCGCCCTGATGATGACCGAGGCGGGCCTGTCGAGGATGCCGGCGCGAGTCTTCGGTGTGCTCCTGGTGGCCGACACCGGCAAGCGCACGGCGAGCGAACTGGCCGAGTCACTGCAGGTGAGCCCGGCCGCGATCTCCGGGGCCGTCCGCTACCTGGGCCAGGTCGGGCTGGTGCGGCGGGTGCGGGATCCCGGCGAGCGGCGTGACCACTACGAGCTCTTGGACGACCTCTGGTACGAGATGTACGCCAACCGGGACAAGCAGTTCGCCGAGTGGGCGGCGATCATGAGTGACGGCGCGGCGACGCTCGGAGAGCACACCCCGGTGGGTGCCCGCCTGGCCACCAGCGCGCAGTTCTTCGAGTTCCTGCGTAGCGAGATTCCCAAGCTCCTGCAGCACTGGCGCGAGTACCAGAAGGAGCACGGACTGACGCCGCCGACTCGGTAACGTGGCGCCGTGCACCCTGTGACCCAGCTCGCCGACGACCTGCTCGAACTCCACTTCGCGGCCGACCCGGTCATGGCGACCATGGTCGGCGCGCCCGGCCGCTCCGACGCCTACGCACCCCAGCTTCCCGACCGCAGCGAGGCCGGCGAGCAGACCCTGCGGGCGCGGCTCACCGACGTGGTCGCGCGGGCCACCGCCATCGATCCGGCCCAGCTGTCGGCCGACGACAAGGTCACGCACGCGGTCGTGCTCGACCACGCCCGCTCGATGATCGACCTGATCGACTCCCGCAACGTCGAGTACGTGGTCACCGACCTGTTCATCGGGCCGGCCTCCGACCTGCTGACCCTGCTGCCCATGACCACGTTGCCCGACGCCGATGCCGGCCAGGCGTACCTGGCGCGGCTGCGGGAGATCCCGAGCTACCTCGAGCAGGTGGCCGAGCGGCAGCGCGCCGGCGCGGCGGCGGGCCGGGTCCCGGTGGCTCGGCTGGTCGAGGCGTCCGTCGCGCACCTCGGTCGCTATCTTGCCGACCCGGCGAACGACCCGTTCGCGCGTCAGGAGATGGTCGGCGACCTCGGCCAGGAGCGCGAGCGGGTGCTCGCCGATGTCGTGCGGCCCGCCATCGCGACGTACCGCACGACGCTGACCGACGAGGTCGCCGCGCACGGCCGCGGCGACGACCGGCCGGGCGTGTGCTGGCTGCCCGACGGCGAGGAGACCTACCGGCTGCTGTCCCGGGTGCACACCACCACCGACCGCACGCCGGACGAGCTGCACCAGACCGGACTCGACGTGGTCGCCCAGCTGGCCGACGAGTACCGGGAGCTGGGGTCGCGGGTGTTCGGCACGAGTGACCTGGCGGAGATCTTCCGGCGGATGACCAGCGACCCGGAGCTGCGCTGGCGCGATGGCGACGAACTGCTCACGTCCGCGCGGGAGGCCGTCACCCGGGCCGAGGAGGCGGCGCCTGCCTGGTTCGGCAGGCTCGCCAGTACTCAGTGCAAGGTGGAGCCCGTCCCGGAACAGGAGGCGCCGAGCGCCCCGGCCGCGTTCTACCTGTGGCCGTCGATGGACGGGCAGCGCCCTGGCATCTACTTCGCCAACACCCACCGCGCGCACGAGCGGGACCGGTTCGTCTCCGAGGTGTTGGCGTTCCACGAGGCGGTGCCCGGGCATCACTTCCAGCTGGCCATCGCCCAGGAGCTCACCCACCTGCCGCTGCTGCGCCGGGTGGTCGGGCCGAACGCCTACATCGAGGGCTGGGGTCTGTACACCGAGCGCCTGGCCGACGAGATGGGTCTGTACTCGAGCGACGTGTTCCGGCTCGGCATGCTGGCCATGGACTCGCTGCGCGCCGGCCGGCTGGTGGTCGACACGGGCATCCACGCCAAGGGCTGGAGCCGGGAGCGGGCGGTGGCGTTCCTGCGGGACAACGGCCCGATGGCGGACCTGGAGATCGGCAACGAGGTCGACCGGTACATCGCGTACGCGGGTCAGGCGCTGTCGTACATGGTCGGCAGGCTGGAGATCCAGCGGATCCGCGCGGCCGCCGAGCGGGCGTTGGGCTCACGGTTCGACATCAGCGCGTTCCACGACGTGGTGCTCGGCGGCGGGTCGTTGTCGCTGAGCGTGCTCGAGGACGTGGTGACCGACTGGACCTCGGGGGTTGCGGCGGGTTAACCGGTGGTGACGGTCGTCAGGATCGTCTCGGTCTGCTGGCTGGTGGTCGGCTTCGGGTCGGCGGGGCCACCCTCGACCGCGGTGACGACCACCAGCATGGTCACCCCGTTCGCCTGCCCTTCCTTCTCCACGGGCACGCCGACGATCGTCACCTCGGCGGTCGCCGGCTGGCAGTCGGGCTTCGTGACCTTGGGTGTGACCTTGGCGGTGACCGTCATGGCGGTCTTGTCGTCCACGGGCTGCTCAGTCGGCTCCGAGACCTCGACCGTGGCGTCGCCG
The DNA here is from genome assembly GCA_963826035.1 of uncultured Actinomycetota bacterium. Classification (GTDB taxonomy): domain Bacteria; phylum Actinomycetota; class Actinomycetes; order Mycobacteriales; family Pseudonocardiaceae; genus Actinophytocola. The sequence continues at coordinate 29,288 of CAWGVZ010000002.1, forward strand.
CCGAAGTACTCGCCGGCGACCTTGATGGCGAAGTGCTTGACCGTCTCGGTCGGGTCGGCGTCCGTGCCACCCCGGCCCTGGACGTCACCACTGGCGACGAACGAGCGGACGTAGTCGTCGCCCTCGCAGCTGTAGATGCCGTACTCGGCGACGCCGCTGAACTCGATGCCCTCCTCGCCGCTGGGCCTGGTCTCGTTGCTCAGGGTCCAGTTGGCCGGCACGCCGTAGGTCAGGCCGGCCTCGGCCGTGTTGTCGACGGTCGTCCAGTCGTCGGCGGGTTCTGACGGCGGCCGCTCGGACGGCGAGGTCTTGGTGGTCTCCTCGCCCGGCGCGGCCGTCTCCTCGTTCTTGCTCCGGTTCCACAGCACGATCGCCACCACGGCACCCACGATGATCACGATGGCCACCAGGCTCAGGATCATCGGCAGCTTGGACCGCTTCGGCGGCGGTGGCGGCGGGGCCTGCGCGGCGAAGCTGCCGGTCGAGTACTGCGGCGGGTACTGGGCGTACGGGTCCTGGCCGTAGCCGTACGGATCCGCCGGGTCGTACGCGTAGGGATCCGGGCCGTAGGGATCGGGCTGTTGTTGCCAGCCCTGGTTTCCCTCGTTGCCCTGCCAGCCGGTCACACGACGGACGATAGCCCGCGTGGCCACTGGCCGTGAACGATTCCGTCGATAACGGTGTGCTACCGACGTGCGCTAACGAGTGAGCTGGCACCGAACTAACACCCCGAGTAGTGACCCGTTCACAGCTCTCAGTAGAGTGCGCGAGCCTGATCGACTTGCCTGGCGCCTGAACGGGTGACAGCGCAACGGTTGGATCACAGACAAGGAGAGTCATGGCCAGTCGGATGAAGCTCGCCCGCGCAGGATCCGCGGTCGTGGGCGCCTCTGTTGCGTTGATGTTGGCTGCCGCCCTTCCGGCCGGCGCCGAGCCCGTCACGGGCAACGTCAAGGGCGACGGGGAAAAGGGCTACACGCTGAACCTCGCCGAGCGCGACCTGCAGGCGAAACTGTTCGCGTTCGAGCTCTCGGACGGCACCAAGCTGCAGATGTACTGCGTGGAGATCGACACCCGCATCACCGACGGCACCATGGAGGAGCGTCCCTGGGACGACTACCCGAGTGCCGGCTCGCCGTTCCACGAGGGCCGCGAGAAGATCAACTGGGTTCTCCACCACGGCTACCCGGTCACGAGCGTCGAAGAGTTGACCGAGGTGCTGACCGCCAAGGGCGCCACCCTCAACGACGGAATCGACTCGAAAGAGGCGATCACCGCGACTCAGGCCGCCATCTGGAACTACAGCGACGGCATCCCCCTCGAGGTCGACGACGCGCTGAACGGTGACGACAACGAAGAGGCCGAGGCCGACGTCGTCGCGCTCTACCAGTACCTGACCGGTGCGGACAACGTCGGCATCGGCGACCAGCCGACCCCGGCGCTGCAGGTCAGCCCCACCGAGCTGGAGGGCGAGGCCGGCACCCGCATCGGCCCGTTCACCGTGAACACCAACGGTGAGGTCCAGGGCCTGGCGAGCGACCTGCCCGAGGGCGTCAAGATCACCGACCTCGACGGTGTCGAGCTGGACGCCAGCAAGATCAAGAACGGCACGCAGGTGTTCCTGGATGTGCCCGCGGACGCCGCTGAGGGCGAAGGCAGCTTCGAGCTGACCGCGACGGCCAGCGTGGACACCGGCCGCCTGTTCGTCGGTGAGAACTACGAGCAGAACCCGACGCAGTCGCTGATCGTCGCCACGGCGGAGAGCAGCGAGATCGTGGCAAGGGGTGCGGCCAGCTGGACGGCCGGCACCACCGAGACCACCACGCCGCCCTCGGAGACCACCACCACGCCGCCGGTCACCGAGACCACCAGCGACACCCCGGTCCCGCAGCCGAAGGCCAACGAGGACGACCTGGCCGACACCGGTGCGTCGATCTTCACGCCGATCATGATCGGTGTGGTTCTGGTCGGTGCCGGTATCGGTGCGCTGTTCTTCCAGCGTCACCGCAAGCGCGCCTGATCATCTCGTCGTAAGGTCCACTGATGGTGGTCTCCGCCCGGGTTCACCGGGGGGAGACCACCATTGGTCGTAGTAGGTTGGCTTGCGGCCACCGTTGAGTGATCGAGTGGAAGGAGCAGAGTGTGGGCATCAATTTCGATGACCTGAAAAACAAGGCTCAGAACCTCGTCAAAGAGCACGGTGACAAGATCGAGCAGGGCGTCGAGAAGGCCGGTGACCTGGCCAAGAAGAAGTTCGGCCACGGCGAGCAGGTGGACAAGGTCGTCGACAAGGTCCAGGACGCCATTCCCGACAAACCAGGCTCGGACAAGCCAGCAGACAAGCCAGCGAGCGAGCAAGACGACAAGTGACCAAGCCGACCATCGTCACCTGGCAGGGGACGAGCAGGCCGAGTCTCGAGTCGGTTCGGCTGCTCGTCTCCGACGGCCGGCTGCGCGCCTCCGGCCGATTGGTCGTGGCGGCCGGCCAGGCCGGCCCGTTCCCCTCCGAGCAGGCCTACAGCGCCTCCTTCGAGTTCACGGTCGCGAGGACCGGCAACGTCGGCCGCGGCCTGCTGCGCACCACGACGGCCGAGTCCGAGCAACAGGTGTCGGTCGGCCGCACCGAGGACGGCATGTGGCTGATCGACCACGGCAAGGGCGCGGAACGCAACGATTTCGACGGCGCCATCGATGTCGACGTGGCCGGCGCCATCACCTTCAGCTCGCTGCCCATCCGCCGCCTCGGCCTGCACCGCGAGGCCGGCGAGCACGAGCTGCCGGTGATCTACATATCGATGCCCGACCTGTCGGTGTCGCTGCTGCGCCAGACCTACCGCACGGTCTCCATCACCGACGACGGCGCGGTCATCAACTACACGGACTGGAACCGCACGGCCGACATCACGGTCGACCGGGAGGGCGTCCCGATCGACTACCCGGGCATCGCCAGCCGCGTGTAGCGAGTCGTACGCTTCGGACACCGAGTCGTACGATCCGGGGCCCGCGCGGTCGGGCTCAGGCCGGTTGCTCGGCGATGGCCGTCTCGTCGTCCAGGCGCAGGATCCGGCCGCCCGACGCGCCCAGTTCGCGTAACTGGTCGAAGGCGTCGGGTGTCGTGAGGTCGATCCTGAGCTCGTCGCGTGGGCCGTCGCGGAGGAAGTCCAGTCCCGCTCGCCCGTCGTTGCCGGCGCGGACGGTCGCGGCCAGTCCGCCCGTCGAGGCCAACGCGCCACGTGCCGCGCCGAGCCGGCCGAGCGCGTCGTCCACGGCGGTCAGCAGCGCGCTCCGGTTGCCGTCGCACATGGCCAGCACCAGCTCCGCACGTGTGCCGGCCACCCGGGTGCCGTCGCCGAACGATCCGGCGGCCAGCGACAACGCCAGCGGTCCGCCGTCGGCGCCCGTCGCCGCCAGGACGGCCGCCAGGATGTGCGGCAGGTGCGAGATCCGCGCGACGGCCGCGTCGTGCTCGCCGGCCGTGGTCGGCACGACCTTCGCGCCGCAGTCCAGCGCCAGGGCCGCCGCCTCCCGCCACGCGACGGGATCGGTGTCCTCCTCGGTGGCCAGCACCCACGCCGCGCCCTCGAACAGCTCGGCCGATCCGGCCGCCCAGCCCGACTCGGCCGTCCCGGCCATCGGGTGCCCGCCGACGTAACGGGCCGACGGCACCCGCCGTGCGACCACCTCGGCCACCGCCGTCTTCACGCTGACCACGTCGGTGAGCAGACAATCCGGCGCCTGCGACGCCACCGACCGCAGCACGCCGTCCACCTCCGGCAGCGGCACGGCCAGCACGACCAGTGCGTCCCGGTCGGCCGCCGCGGCCAACGCCGACTCCACGTCGGACTCGACGCGGAAGCCGTCGCCGTTGGCGGCCTCCGCGTCGGCCGCGGACGCCGTGGCACCCCAGACCTCACGCCCGGCACGCGCCGCCGCGCGCAGCACCGACCCACCGATGAGCCCAAGCCCGATCACACATACCGCTCGCACGGGTCCATCCTTCACCGCAGCGCGTCCAGCGCGAACGCCGCGTAGGTCGCCACGCCGTGCGCGAACGCCGACTCGTCGAAGTGGACCCGGTTCGAGTGGTTCGGCGGCGCGTCCGCCGGCTCGACCCCCGGCGGGCACGCGCCGAGGAAGGCGAGCGCGCCCGGCACCTTCTGCAGCACGTAGGAGAAGTCCTCGGCCGCCATCAGCGGGTCGGCCATCGGCGCGCTGTGCCTGGCGCCGACCACGTGGGCGGCCAGTTCGAGGACCCGCCCGGCGACCTTCTCGTCGTTGTTCGTGGGCGGGTAGCCCATGTTGATCTTGAAGTGCACCGTGCACCCGTATGCGGCGCCGATGTGCTCGCACAGCTTCGGGATCTCCTTGAGGATCACGTCCCTGGTGGCGTCGGACAGCGTGCGGACCGTGCCCTCCAGCTCGGCCGTCTCCGGAATTACGTTGGACGTGGTGCCGGCCGTGATCCGACCGACCGTCACCACTGCCGGGTCGAACACGCTGAACCGCCTGGTCACCATGGTCTGTAGCGCGCCGACCATGGCCGCCGCGGCGGGCACCGGGTCGACCGCGTGGTTCGGCATGGCACCGTGCCCGCCCTTGCCGGTGACGGTCACGGTGAACGCGTCGGCGCTCGCCATCATCGGCCCGGGCTTGCACGTGACCAGCCCGGACGCCGCGGTCGCCGTGATGTGCAGGGCGAGTGCGGACTCGACCGGCCGACCACCGGCCTCGAGCACGCCTTCCTCGATCATGTGGCGGGCGCCGTGGCGGCCCTCCTCGCCCGGCTGGAACATGAAGATCACCCGTCCGGACAGCGCCTCCCGCCTGGTGTGCAGCAGCCGCGCGGCGGACGCGAGCATGGCCGTGTGCGTGTCGTGCCCGCACGCGTGCATCGTCCCGTCCACCTCGGAAGCGAACGCGAGGCCGCTGTCCTCGCGCAGCGGCAACGCGTCCATGTCGCCGCGCAGCAGCACCGACGGCCCCGGCTTCGCCCCGTTGAGCACGGCGATCACCGATGTGCAGGACTTGCCCTTCATGACGTGCAGGTCGAGGCCCTCCAGGGCATGTAGCACGGCGGCCTGCGAGACGGGCAGGTCGAGCCCCAGTTCCGGGTGTTTGTGCAGTTGACGACGCAGCGCGACCGTTCGGGGCTGAAGAGCTCTGGCGGCCTCGAACAAACCGGAGAACCTCGGGTCATCTGCCAGGGCGGTCGCGGGGGTAGTCATGAGTTGATGATGACACCGTGTGGCCCGGCGTGACGGGTTCGCGCACCTGGGCAACACTCCGGGACCCGCGGCTTCCTGCCGACCCGCATCAGGAATACCGTGTGCCACATGTCCGAGCAGGACCCGGTGGTACCGGGCTTCGCGATCGCCGTTGTTCGCGAGGACGGCAAGTGGCGGTGCACCGCCATGGACGGCTCGGCGCTGCAGGGGCTGGACGCGGCGATCACCGAGTTGCGCAAGGTCCGGTCCACGGGCGCGGTGTTCGCCCTGCTGGGCGTCGACGACCAGTTCTTCCTGGTCGTGCGCCCGGGCCCGGGCGGGGTGTCGCTGTTGCTGTCCGACGCGGCGGCCGCCCTGGACTACGACGTGGCCGCGGACGCGCTGGACCTGCTTCGCGTCGACCCGCCACCGGACGACGACGAGGAGGTCTGGCCGGAAGGTGCGCTGGACATCCTCGCCGACATCGGGCTGCCGGCCGAGGAGCTGCAGGTGATCGTCGGTGAGGTGGACCTGTACCCCGACGAGCAGCTGCAGATGATCGCGCAGCGCTGCGGCTTCGCCGACGAGTTCGCGAGGCTGCTGGACAGCATGGACAGCATCGCGCAGTGACCGACGAGGACCTCATCCGCGCGGCGCTGGCGGTTGCCCGCCGCGCGCCGCTCACCGGAGACGTCCCGATCGGCGCGATGGTCCTGGACCCGTCGGGCGCCGAACTGGCGAACGCGTGCAACGCGAGAGAGGCCACGGGCGACCCGACGGCACACGCGGAGATCCTGGCCCTACGCGAGGCGGCGGCCGTCCATGGAGACGGCTGGCGCCTGACGGGCTGCACCCTGGTGGTCACGGTGGAGCCGTGCACGATGTGCGCGGGCGCGCTGGTCCTGGCGAGGGTGGCGAGGGTGGTCTTCGGCGCGTGGGAGCCGAGGACGGGTGCTGTGGGCTCCCTGTGGGACGTGGTGCGGGACCGCAGGCTCACCCACAGGCCAGAGGTGGTGGGCGGCGTCCTGGCCGAGGACTGCGCGGCCCTACTGGACCAGTTCTTCGCCGATCACCGGGACCGGTCCCAGCCGGACGACGGCACACTTCCCGCATGACCCAGCGCCCGAAGCGCCCACCGGAACTGATCGCCGCTCTGATAACGCTGCCACTGGGCGCGCTGATGTTCGGCACGGCGGCCACCACGATCGGCGGCCCGGACACGGGTCTATCAACGATCGCGCTGCTACTGGCCCTGCTGACGATCCGCTTCAACTGGGCCCGCATGGCAACCGTGGCCATACTGGTCCTGCTGACCATAATGTGGCTACCGGGCGCCCTGGAGTACGTAACCGGCGACGACTGGACCCGCCACACCGCGGCGACCTACGTGCTGGTGGCCACGGTCCTGTCCGCAGCAGGCGCGATCCTGGCGTTCATGACCCGCTCGAACACGTACTACCAGCAGTCCTCCCAGTGGCGAGAACACCGCAGGAGCGTCCCAAAGTAGGACGAGAGCCAACACGGGCAGGGCAGCAACCTTCACCAAGGAGACGCGGCCGGCGGAGCAGCACTCGCCACGGCGACGCGAGCAGGGGGAGCACTATTCGCCAAGGTGATGCGAGCGGGGGCCGGGGGGCGAAGCCCCGCCGGGCGGGTTTGGGGCTGCGCCCCAAAGGAAATGGCGAGGCGACAAGGTCCGCGGTTTCCGCGGACACATGTCGCCATCGCCGAGCGGTAGCGGTGGGATTTGAACCCACGGAGGGTGTGAACCCTCACGCGCTTTCGAGGTCTGCGACCAGCCGATCAGCGGTGATCGTCGGAGACGTTTGCGCAGGTCAGTGGGGTTCGCGAACAGCGGCGGATGGCGGTGAACGCGGGCGAATGCAACCACAAATGCAACCACGCCGAGCGGTCGAGGGGGTCGCATGGTTGACGAGCCGTATCTACACAGCCGTGACGACTGCGACTCCTGCGGGGAGTTCGACGCCGACATGGCCGCGCACTATGACGGGCTGACCGACCGCGATCCTCGGTGGTGCCATCGCTGCGGCGCCAGCGGTCCGAAGTGGACCTCGATTTCTCCTTGCTGGCCGACGACGCGATGGCCGGGCTCCGGGCACTACGCTCCCGCGCGGACGTCGACCCCGCCGCGACCGGTCTCTGGGGCGTCAGCGAGGGCGGCTGGGTCGCGCCGCTGGCCGCGTCCAGGTCCGCCGACGTGGCCTTCGTGGTCATCGTCGGAGGACGGGGATTTCACCAGAACGGCAGCAGTCCTGGATCTCGTCAACCGTCTGGCCGCCGCCGGGGTGTCCGGTTCCCTGCTGGACACCGTCTCGCGCACCACCAGACCAACGCGTCGAACCGGCAACTTTCTCGCACATTGGTGATCTTCCGCTAACGACGGGTGGGCGGACCCCAGTTAAATAGGCGAGGGTGCGGCAGACGCGCCCAACACCTACGAGGGGTCCGATGAGAACATCCCGGCTTCGCCGCGCCATGCGCGCGGTTGTCGTCACCATGGCGGTCACGGGCGCGGTCACCGCCGCCGCCTCGCCCGCCCTGGCTCAGCAGAACACTCCGCCGAACGTGCCGACCGACCTGCGGCTCGGTGACCAGCAGAAGGAATGCGGGGCGACGCTGTCCGTCCCGTCGTGGGATTCGTTCCTGGTCTCGGCCGCCGTCACCGACCCGGACGGGGACAGCGGCCTGCGCGGCCACGCCGCACTGTGGCCGGTGAACGATCCGACGCAGCGGGACGAGGTCGCGACCAACGTGTGGAGCGGCCGGTTCACGGTCGGCTTCCCGTCGGAACTGCTGTCCGACGGCCAGTACGCGTGGCAGGCCCGCGGCGAGGACGCGGATGGCGCGGTGTCGGACTGGTCGGCGCCGTGCGAGTTCACGGTCGACAACACCCGTCCCGCGACCCCGCCGGCCGTCACCTCGACCGACTACCCGGAGAACGGCGGCCCGCCCGGCCACGGCGCGGCCGGCGTCGCCGGCGACTTCACGTTCACGGCGACCGACCAGGATGTCGTGGCGTTCAGGTACGAAGGCATCGGCGTGCCGTACGGCGAGGTCGCCGCATCGGCCGGCACCGCCACCGCGAGCATCGCCCCGACCTCGGGCGGTCCGGTGACCCTTTCGGTGTACGGCGTCGACCGTGCCGGCAACCGGTCGGACAGCACGATGTACCACTTCTGGGTGCGCTCGACGGAACCTTTGGTGGAGACCGGCCCGGCCGTCGTCGGGCAGCCGGTGACCGCGACGTTCACGGCCCGCCAGGACGGTGCGACGACGTTCCACTACGGCTGGGAGAACCAGGAGTCGTCATCGACGCCGATGGGGGCGGACGGCACGGCCACGGTCACGATCGACCTCCCGTCGGGCGAGCCGTGGTACTTCTTCCTCGAGGTGTGGACCTCGAACGCGGACGGCGACCGATCCCCGGTGAACTCGGTGGGGGTCCAGATCGACCCACGACGCCCGACGGTGGAACTGGCCGGTGCGACCCTGACGCTGGGCGAACCGCTCACCGTCACCTTCCGACCGGCGATGGACGACGTCGCGTCGTACACGTACTGGGTCAACGAGGGCACCCGATCGGTCGTCCCGGCGGCTGCCGACGGCACCGCCACGGTGACGGCCGACCCGGGCGTCACCGGCGGCTTCACGGTGCGGGCGTTCAGCACGACGGCGTCCGGGGTCGACTCGGGCGTCGGTGAGGACCACGGCAGGGTGCAGGCCCCGGCCCCGACCGTCACCAGCGCGGAGTACCCGGAGGACGCGGAGGGCGGCGCGCCCGGCGTCGCCGGCACGTTCCACTTCGCGTCGACACTGCCGAACGTGGTGGAGTTCCGCTACGACTTCAATGACGGGGACCTGACGGTGCCCGCCGGTCCCGACGGCACCGCGACCGTGACGTACACGCCGACGCGGACCGGCTACCAGCGGGTGCAGGTCCGAGCGGTGGTGGCGAGCGGCCTGGAGACGGACCTGCGGATCTACACGTTCGCGGTCTCGGGCGCCGAGCCGACGGTCGAGGGTGTCCCGACCGAACCCGTGCCGGCGGGCGACCTGGTGCGTCTTCACTTCACCGCGGCACTCCCCGGCACCACGGAGTTCGTCTACACGGACGGCGGCGTTGAACACACGGTGAAGGCCCGCCGAGGCACGGCACGGGTGACCGTCGCGGCGGAGGACCGCTGGGGCACGGGCAGCCACTCCCTTTCCGTGTACAGCCGGACGGCGGCCGGCCTGCGTTCCGACCCGACCTACGTGACCTTCCCGGTCACCAGTTGACAGACAAGGAGCCTGGGCCGCCGTCGGCCCAGGCTCCTTGTGCCCCTACGCGGTGACGGGAACCACCTCGAACCGCGCCGCCCACGACCGCTCCACCAGCGTGGACCAAGTGCTCAATGCGGCTCAGGACACGGCCGCGAATCTTCGTATGCAGGCATCCCGCTTGACGGACAGCAAGCACCGGCCGCAACCAACAGCCGGATCTCCCAGCAACTCGATGGTCCGACAGCCCCCAGACAGCGCTGAACGCTCACACGGACACCCGACCTCCGCTGCGTCGCGGTGTGGCGGGCCCTCCCTTGAGCTACCTGAGGAGCGGGTTCGTCGTGCGGACGTGGCGGTGGCCAGTTCAGGCGCTGCACGCCTGCCGTTGGTTCGCCCGGTTAAGTCGTGTACGAGTCGCTAGCGGGTGGCACGCCACTGCTGCGAATTGCCCCCAGTGCAGGCCACGAGTCGCACATAGTGGATGGACCCCGAGCTCTCTCCAAGGCAGGTGCCGGCCACGTTGTTGATCAGCTGGAACCCAGCGGACGTGGCGCTCAAGTACCACAACGCGGCCGGGTCATCGGCAAGGCATTGCCTCATGACGGCCTGGCCGTGCACGCGTCGGACGGCCGGCACAGCGTCGACCGGGTGGTGGTGGCCGCCGGCCGGGGCACCATGGAGCTGGCCGCTCAGGTCGGGGTGTACCTGCCGACCGCGCTGGCCCACCACGCGCGCTTCACGTCGGTGCGTGCTCTGGGTTGCCCGTGAGGTGCGTTCGCCGCGTCGGGTAGAAATTCCGGGTCATGTGCTACTCGAGCGCTTGGTCCTCCTCGCTCACGGCACCGGTGGACGTTGTGGGCGGCGGGTTGACGCTGTTCGTCGGGCCGCCTCGCAAGCCACCGTTGATTGCCTGGATGATCGCGGCGATCGCGAGGAGGACGGCCGCGACGCCGGCGAGCATCCAGGGGTTGGCCGCCACGAACAACAGGACCATCAGCGTCAGCAAGATCGCCACCAGCGCGACGATGACAACCTTTACGGTTTCCTTGGGCATGACAATATAAATAGACCACGTCGTACCTTTTTGCGAACGCCAAACCTAAAAAGAGCCAGCTATTCACGGATCGTGAACGGCTGACTTTTACGCTGAACGTCGAGTTTCCGACAGGATTCATGATTGGCGAATCCGCACGTGTGCTCACGATTCGTTATTGCGTTGACGTATTCATGATTCTCCGGTGATCGCCCGGAGGACGCTATACATGTCTGCGAATATATGGGAGCCCCCACGGCGGGTCGCCTTGTCAGGCTTGTTGAACCACTCGAACTGGTTGTTGAGGTTCGCTACCGCGTCCCGGATCGCGCGGGCCGAGTTGTCCACGTAGAGCTTCGCGACTCTGGCGTTCTCCTCCGGGGTGGCTTCTGGGTCGACAGGCGGTCTGAGTTCGGGCTTGTGGAGGGCGAGCCACAGTTGGTTGTGGCGGATGTCCCGGATAGGCCGAAACAGGGCCTTCTTCTCGGGGTTGTCCAGGCGGAGGATCTCCTGGTCGATGCCGTTGCGGATCACCCATGCTCGTTCGAGGTCGTCGATGCCCCAAGCGCGCAGCTTCTTCCACAGGCCCGCTTTCAGCGTGACCATCTCGTCGTTCTTCTTGACCAGTTCAGCCTTGCCTGGCTCGAGAACCTCGAACAGGTTCCCCTCGAAGGGGGACCCCCAGGGGAACGTCAAAGTTTGTGATCTTGGTGTGAAGTCCTGAGTGCGCGGTGATGCGTGGTGTGTCTGGATGTGGGTGGTGGCCTTCTGCCTGCGATGATGCGGGTTACCACACCTTGATCATCGTCCCAACAGGAGGCCACCGGTGTCAGTGTCGCATGTTCAGGATTGGTGCTCGCCGGTTGCTGGTGGTCTCGGCGCGTCCGCGGAGGTCGGCTCGGATGTTGGTGTTGCTGCGGTGGGCAGGTTGGTTGAGATGCTGGGTCGGGTACCTGATCCGCGTAAACCGCGTGGGGTGCGTCATCGGATCGGGTCGGTGCTGGCGGTGACCGTGTTCGCGGCGTTGGCCGGGGCCGGTAACTTCCGGGAAGCGGGAGATCGCGCTGTGGACCTGCCGCAGGAGTTGCTGGCGTTGGCTGGGTGTCGTCGGCATCCGTTGGCTGGGTGTTATGTCGCGCCCAGCGAGGCCACGATTCGTCGAGTGGCGCATGAGATCGATGCTGACGCCGCTGATGAGCAGGTGTGTCGGTGGGTGCGGGAGCAGGTCCAGGAACACGCCGTGGTCACCGCGCTGGCCGCGAATGCCGCCGCGGACGCTGGGGCCAAGGCTGGTGGCCCGGGTTTGGTCGGGGTGGCCGTGGATGGCAAGACGAGCTTGTCAAGTTTTCTGTGTAAGTTGATCTAGATTTCTTGGATTGGGTTGGTCAGAAGTCGTTGTCGGTGTCGGGTTCGCCGGTGGAGGCCTGGGATGCGGTGTCGTTGGCGGCGTTCATGGCGGTGAGGTCTTCTTCGGTGAGGGTGTCGAGGTAGGCGTTGAAGTCGGGGTGGTCGTGTGGCGGGTGGTGGTGGGTCCAGGAGGTCACGGGGCTCTCCGTTCGTGGCCGGGGTGTGGTCAGGTGAGGTAGGGGTTGAGGCGGTCGGGGTAGGCCATGGCCAGGGCGCCGAGGGCTTGTTTCCAGCCTTGGACGGCGGCTCCTTCGACCAGGCGGGCGGGGGCCCGGCGTTGGCTGGGGGGTAGGCCTTTCTCCTTGGCGCGTTGGCGGGCGCGTTTGTCCTCGATGTCGCGGATCGCTAGCCAGAGCAGCTTGATCGCGGCGTCGTCGTTGGGGAAGTGCCCACGGTTTTTGATGATCTTGCGGAGCTGGTAGTTCAGGCTCTCGATAGCGTTGGTGGTGTAGATGATCTTGCGGAGTGCGGGCGGGAACGCGAGGAACGGGATGAACCTCTCCCAGGCGTGTTCCCAGGTCTGCACCGCCGCCGGGTAGCGGCGGCCCAGCTCGGAGTCGGCGAAGGCGAGCAACTCGGTCTCGGCGGCCTCCACGGTCGGGGCGGTGTAGATCGGCTTGAGGGCGGCGGCGACCTTCTTGCGGTCCTGGTAGGACACGAACCGCATCGCCGCCCGGATCAGGTGCACCGTGCAGGTCTGCACCGTGGACTGCGGCCAGGTGGCCTCGATCGCCTCCGGGAACCCGGTCAGGCCGTCGCAGCAGACGATCAGCACGTCCCGCACGCCACGGTTGCGGAGCTCGGCGCACACCCCGGCCCAGAACTTCGCTCCCTCGGCCGCTTGGACCCAGATCCCCAGGACGTGCTTGACGCCGTCCAGGTCGACGCCGACGGCGATGTGCGCGGCCTTGTTGCGCACCTGGTGCCCGTCGCGGACCTTCACCACCAGCGCGTCGAGGTAGATGATCGGGTAGATCTCCTCCAACGGCCGCGCTTGCCAGGCCTTGACCTCCTCAGCGACCGCGTCGGTGATCTTGGAGATCGTGTCGTGGGACAGCTCCGTGCCGAGCGTGCGGGCCAGGTGGTGGCCGATGTCGCGCACGGTCATCCCGCCCGCATACAGCGAGATGATCATCTCGTCCAGGCCGCCGCCGCGACGCGAGCCCTTCGGGACCAGCCGCGGCTCGAACGACCCGGCCCGGTCCCGCGGCACCGCCAGCGGAACGTCCCCGACCTCGGTGGCCAGGGTCTTCGGCGTGGCGCCGTTGCGGGAGTTCGGACTGCCCCGCCCAGCCGGGTCGCCCTTCTCATACCCCAGATGATCGGTCAGCTCGGCCTGCAGCCCACGCTCGTAGACCGCCTTGACCAGCTCCGGCAACAACCCGCCCTCACCGGTCAACGCCAGCCCACCGTCGTCCACCCTGGACATCAGATGGTCAAGCAGCCCAGCATCGACCATCTCGTTGATCGCCTGCCTCGCCGGCGCGATCTCCTGCTGATCATCAGTCATGGTCACTGTGTACTCCAATCAACTCACTGTTGATCTCTTACACAGACCATCTGACACCCTCGGCAAGACCGTGCGGAACACGATCGCGCCCGGCGGTCCGGAAGGCAGCGAGGTGAAGCTGTTCTCGGCGATGCTGCACCGCGAAGCCGTCGTCATCGCGCAGTTGCGGGTTCCTGAGGGCACCAACGAGATCACCCAGGTCGCGGCGCTGCTCAGGGATGTGGATCTGACCGGTGTGGTCGTCACCGGGGACGCCGCACACGCCCAGCACACCACCGCCGCGCACCTGACCCAGGACCGCGGTGGTCACTACGTTCTGACTGTCAAGGGCAACCAGCCCACCGTGCTCGCCCAGATCGTCGCAGCGCTCCCGCCTGCCGTGCCCGGCAGCGCGGATCACGTGGAAGAAGACCGCAGCAAGGGCAAGATCGTGCGCCGCCAGATCTGGACCGCACCAGCCGGCGGTGTTGACTTTCCCGGTGCCGCGCAAGTGTTTCGTATCCGCCGGGACACCTTCGACCACGAAGGAACCCGACTGTCCAAAGAGGTCGTGCACGGCATCACCAGCCTGACAGCTGACCAAGCCAGCCCCGAGCAGGTCGCCCAGTTCGTGCGCCAGCATTGGGGAATAGGTCGGGTAGGACCGCCGCATTGCTGCGGCGGTCCCCCCTCAGAACCGGGCGAGCGGGTTTCCCCGCACCACGGCTCAAGCAAGCTCCGAAGACGTTGCGGGTTGTGACACAGGTTTCCTACGGTCGCGGGCCTGAAGGCCGCGGTGGCAAGAAGCGTGCACGAGGCGTGTCTGCTTGCCGTCCGACGTGCTGGGCTGTCCGCGGTGGGTGAGATAGTCGGCGGCTATCGCTCTGCGGACGACACTCAACCACCATCGTTCCCATGCTTGCGGGGATTGCGGCGGCTGATCGGCGGTGAGCAGGTGTTCCCCACAGAGCGGACAACGACCGTCCTGCCTGGTGAGCAGGCGCAGGTTGTAGTCGTCCAGCGGGGGTTTCACCCGTCGCCGTCGTATAGCCCAGTAGTCGGCCAGGTCGGGGTCATCCGGGGATGCCCCGCCGGTGACCAGTTGGTGCCGGACGATGTTCGTCCAGGAGAATCTCACCATGTGGGGGATGTTCCCGCGCTCATTGACGGCAGCGCGGTTGCCGAACACCCACCGGTCATTCCTGAACTTGCTGAACTTGCCGAAGTAGCGTCGAACAATCCACTTCTTCGACTTGTTGGGGTGACTGCGGCAGGCCCACCGGTAGGTGAGCCACCACAGATAGTTATCCAGACTGGAGAAAATATGACTGGACACCACCCCACGGTAGTAGGCGGCCCAACCCCGAACGATCGGGTTGAACCTGGCGATGACCGCCATCGCGTTCGAGCCGCGCAGTCTGCGCATCTCGGTGGCGAGCCGTTCCCGCAGACGCCCGACCGCAGCCCGACTCGGTTTGATCAGCAGCTTGCCGCCGCGATAACGGCGGATGTTGAACCCCAGGAAGTCAAACCCGGACTGTCCGACATGGACAATCCGGGTCTTGTCCTCGTTGAACACCAACCCCCTGGGAGCCAGCCACTCGGCAAGCCGTGCCTTGACCTGCTCAGCCTGCTGCCGGGAGTAGCAACAGGCGACCACGTCATCGGCATACCTCACCAGGATCGGAGTGCCCTCGACCGCTTTCCCGGCATGAACGCCGTTCACGCGGTAGCGGACACCTGCGGCTTCCTCCGCGCCGTGCAGCGCCACGTTCATCAACAGCGGGCTGATCACGCCGCCCTGAGGCGAACCTTCCTCGGTTGGCGCGAATCCTTTCCCTGCCTCAATCACTCCGGCCTTCAGCCATGCCCGGATCAGGTCCCTCGCGGGGAACGACCCGAGCGCTTCGACCAGCCTGTCATGATCGATTTTGTCGAACGCAGCCGATAAGTCGGCGTCCACGATCCACACCCTCTTGGCCCGAGGACCGCTGAGCGTGTTGAACAAGGCTCCGATCGCATCGGCACAGCCTCGACCCGGCCGAAACCCATACGATCGGGGTTCGAACCGGGCTTCCCACTCGGGTTCCAGCGCGTTACGGACCCGAGCCTGATGGCACCGGTCCATGATCACCGGAATTCCGAGCGGGCGTAGCTTCGCGCTGCTACCGGCTTTCGGAATGTGCACGCGCCGGACCGGCAACGGGTTCCAGGACGACAGTGTGTCGCGCACGCGCACCGCGACCTGCGCCCTGGTCTGCGGCGACAGGGCAACTTCCCCATCAACCCCGGCCGTCCGGCGACCTGTGTTGCGCTGGGTCACCTGTCGCACGCTGACCAGCGTGTTCGACCAGGACCGCAGCATCATCTTCTGCAAGGACCGGACTCTGGCCCAGTCCTTTACCCGCGTCGCCGTGAAGATCCTCCGCCGCAGCCTCGCTACGTTGTCCTCGTGGACCCGCCAGTCAACAGCGTCCCAATCGGGTACGTCCTCAGGTCCGTTCACCGCAGTGGTGTCCAACTTGCCCCTCGGTTCACCAGGCCACATGTTTCGGCGTTCACAAGCTCACCTGCCCACGTCAGCGCCTTTTCAGGCCCGGCCGCCAGGACCGGCATCCGGCCGGTTACCCCGTGACCACCGCCTGGAGGAGCGGCTATGTCGTCACGGGTTCCCGTCGCCTTTCGGCGCACCGGCATCCGCTTCTTGGGCATCCTGTCCCGCCGAGGAGTTCCGCCCCTCTCACGATCGGCCTACCGAACTGTCCATCACCCGAACAACTCGGACCCGACGGGGTTTCCATGTTCCGCGCACACGAGATACGACCGGGGTGGGCGCCCCCTCTACCCCGAGGCCAGCGGTGTCCACACGACCAGCTGTTCCTCCTGATCGCCGCTCGCCGCCTCTTCCAACGGCCAGGCCCTATCACCCGGGTCTTCATCCCGTCATCCCAGGCTTGCATTGACGAGGCATCATCAAGGGTTCACTCACATTCGCCCGTCCGGTCTTCCCCTCGCCCGGTTGCTCCCCCGGACAGAACAGGGGCCCTTGGGCTTCTTCCTCAAGCTTCGCACCCCCACGAGCAAGGCCCGTGGACGCACGTCAAGGCGGGGACCGACCTCGAACACTGGTCAGGAGCTACACGTCCGGCATCACCGGCCTCCATCCCGCGAGCTCACTCGCAATACGCGACCTCATGTCGCACAAAACAAAATCCACTGGGTGCGCGACGTCGTCTACCGCGAAGACCACCAACACGCCTACGCCGGAACAGGCGCCCAGGTCATGGCCACCCTACGCAATCTCGCTCTCGGGCTACTACGTCTGGCCGGGATCACCCAGATCACCCGAACGCTGGAACATATCGCCGCTGACCGAACCCGAATCATCCCGCTCATCGCAGCCGCTACCAGCACAAACCGACTTTGACGTTCCCCTGGGGGGACCCCGGCGTGTAAGAGTGAGTGGCGCAGGCGCGGCGCAGGATGTCCCGGGCGATGCCGTTGTCCAGGACATGGTCGGTGTAGATCACTTGGAGCAGGCCCACATGGTGGCTAAGGCTCGGGACCTTGTCGTAGCCCTGGACCGCCGTGACGGGGCGTTCTTCGCGGAAGTGGTCCTCGATCTTCTTGAACAAGGGCATCTTGGTGAATCTGCTCGTTGACACGCTCGAGAACACGAACACCACGCCCTGCACGAACTTGAGTTCGCTCGGACTGTCGTAGTCGTCGATGGTCGCGACCACGCAGTGCACGCCGCGCCCAGCGCGCACCTCGGTGAGGCTCTCGGCGAGGTCCTGGGCATCCTGGCCCGCGTCGTAGTACACGTTCCACTGGTGGGCAGGTCCCCCCAACGGGTTAACGTGCCGAGCGACCAGAACTCGAGGAGTAGTAGCTCGACCACTTTGTGTAACGACCTCGTGATGATTTTGGGCGCTATCGACACCTGTGTCGTCTTGACCAGGCAAAACGACGCTAGGGGTTTGCTTGGCAGCGTGCTGGGCGTCGCTGCTCGCCGTAGGGCCGTCGGAGGCATTCCGGTGCACAACGGTCAGTCAACCAGCGAACCGTTCGGGTGACAGCACGGCGCTGCGGAGAAACGTGAATGTCGTACGGCGAACGTGAATCACGTATGGATCTAGGCTGTACGCGATCTTCGGCAGGCCGATGTCGCGCTCCCGTCAGCGGACGCCTGGGAAACGGTGTTTGCGCGACTGACAGTGCTGCTTTTGGTACTGTTCTGAGCTTAAAACAAAATTAACAATTTTTGTTGAGAAATCTCGCCGCTATTGATCTGAAAATAGTTTAAGACCTTCTTCTTTAGAAGGAGTGTGAGCAGATCTTCGGCTCTTCTGCGGAGACTTTATAGGATGCAGCCGTGCTCGACCAGTAGGTGGACCAAGCGCAATCGACTGATCTAAATAGGTCTAGACCAATTGGTGTAATGTCCGCCTCCTTATTTTGCGAGTTAAAACAAATTCTCAGTCAGGGAAGGGTTGTCAAGCGAACTGCTCCCCTCGCTGGCATGATCGACAAGAGTCCCAGCAATGGCACCAGGGGCGACCTCACTCAAGGTTTCGAAACCAGCGCACCGAGCCTGTGCGCACCGAACCCCAAGTCGCACTCGATGCAGCACGTTGTCGGTCAGCTCTGTGTCGAGGAGCCCTGCGGGTCGTCGCGGACCCCATAGAGATCCGAGTGCCGGTCCGGATCGAGCTGCAGGGGATAAACAGGGACAAATTCATGCCAGCCCAGCGGCCCGGGTGCATTGAGGCTGACCACTGCACTCCGCGAAGGTCGACGTCACGAAGGATGTGGGGCGGTCAGATCGGCCGAGGTGTCGTTTGCGACTGCCGCTGCTAACTCCTCGATCGCTGACGCGAGCTCCGCGAAATCACGGTCAGTACTAGTCCGCCCGGTGAGCTGGAGTTCAGGGGCGATCTCGGCGGGCGTGTGACCGGACAGGCGCCAGGCCGTGACTTGACACCGGCCAGGCGGCAGTGTGGCCAGCGCGATGAATTGCGATCTCGATCTCAGTCAACCTTCAAGTGGTCAGACCGCTGTCGGGAGCTCGGGCACCAATCGACCCCACTGGCCCTCGTCCTCACCGCGGGGCTGGTCACGTGTCGGCTGCACCGTCCATCCCTCCGGCCACACTCGGCGCGGCTGCTCGGTAGGCGTATCGGTGCGTACCCAGCCGGGATCCCTCGCCAGCAGTACCGCATCGAGGTCCTGCTCGCGGATGCCGTCTTGACTGCGGTGGAACCGGGTCTCGAGGAACCGCGCGCCGGCGAGGAATCGGGCGTGTCCGAACCGGACCAAACCGGAGAACCGCGCCTGGTTGAACACGGCGTCTCCGCAAAACTCTGTGTCAACGAAACGAGCATCTCCGCTGAACACCGAATCGGTGAACACGACATCGGCGGCGAACCGGGCAGCGTCGAAGCGTCCGTCCCGGTCGAACTGTGCTGCCCGGAAGACCGCATCACCGTGGAAGCTGGTCTGGTCGAATCGGACCTCGTCTGCGAAGGTGACTTGTTCGAATACCGCGTCACCTCCGAACGCGGCGCGGTCGAACAGACTGCAGCCGAAACGTACCGCCGTGAACACCGTGTCACCGTGAAAGAGTGCACCGGCGAACCGGGCGCTTTGGATACGGCATCCGGTCAGGTCGAGGTCGACAAGGACCGCGTTGCACAGATCGAGGTCCATGCCCTCCCATGAGTCGTCTGGCGGATGCTCCGGGTTCGGTCTGAGGTGCTCGGCGAGAGTGGCCTGCACCTCTGCGCGAACCTGCCATTCATCTGTGTTGCGTCGCAACCCCGGAGCGGGCGTACGTAGGTAGCCGCACAACACATTGACCACCAGTTGCCGGTGCTCAGGATTCGCGTTTCCAAACGAACTCACTTGCGACAGGCCGCACAGCCTCGCGCTGGCATCGCCATCGGCGAGCAGTTCGGCAGCCGACAGCAATGACTGGAGCTTGGTGAAGGCGCCAGTGCTTCCCGTGAGTGGCGGCGAAGAAAGATAGAACGGAAGAATGTCAAACTGCGAAGTAGTCGATGGCAAGTCGGATGATGGCAACAGCCCGTAATTCGCCAACCATAAATCGGGTGCACCTGGGGAGTCGACGATGTGATAACGCAGGTGCAGATCATTCCAGATTTGCTCGTGTCTCTGCTGATGACCACTTTCTCTCGTTAGACGATGCACGGTGCGGAGAAAGTCAATCGCAGTTCGAGCTCTCGATGAGGAATCGCTGACTATTAATGATTTGTCTGGATCGAAGTTGATGCGAGTAACGAGAAGGTCTCGAATAGCCTCTGTGCACCAGAGGTCGAATGGCTTGAATGCTGTGGAATACGAGTATATGGAACCGCGGCAATGTCTCTTCTAGCTGGATCCCAGCGTCTGCGCAGCGATTCAATCAGATCCTCGATCCGCTTGAACGTCGACTGAGCCTGGATCCACCGCGTGAATTCGGTTGATCATTCTGTGATGGACAGTTGATCTTCAGTTGAGATTTCGGTTCGTGGGCGTGCGGGATCAGCCGGTCTCTCGTCCGGCGTGTCCATTGTGGTCTTCGGTCGGGCCCTTGCAGGCGGGGTGGTCAGGGTCAGGCGGCCAGGGCTGGTGGGGTGCGGTGGGTGGTGTGGTGGGTGGCGTTGAAGGCGTTGTGCCAGGCGTGTTGCCAGGGCCAGGTTTCGGGTGGAGCCAGGTGATCTGGTCGCGTCCGGTGCGGGCGGGGCGGGCGGCGACACTGATGAGTTCGGCGCGGATGGTCGCGCCGCGTGCTTTGGCGTGTCGGGTGGAGGCGAGTGTGCCCAGTGCTCGGGTCAGGGCGTGTGCGGTGACTGCGAGTTGGAGCCAGGCGGCGTTGGCGTTGAACGCGGCCGAGGGCAGGTGCGCCCATGATCCGTTGATGAGGTCGGCGAAGACCTGCTCGACGACGGCGTGGCCGCGGTGCTGGGACTGGGCCTGGTTGAGGGGAACGGGTTGTCGGTGAACACCGCGTGATACCGGTAGGTGGCGAACAACTCGCCTTGGCCTTGGGCTGCGGCCTTGGGGTTCATGCTGTGCCGCGCCCACGATCAGCCGGCCGTCGGTGCGATGTTTGCTCTTGGAGGCGAACGCGGTGTAGGGCACTTCGACGATCTCGGCGTCGGAGATCCACGTGTCGGCCTGTTCGTCGTAGATCGCGTGGCGATACTTGATCGTGGTCCAGGCGTCCTCGACGAAACCGCTGCTGGCGTGACCTTGGGAACCATCCGCACGGTCTCCGAGTCCGGGCCCCGGCGCGGCGGCAGGCGGCCACGAACGCCCCGGCGTAGTAGGCCGAGTCGGCGCGCACGATGTCATGCCGGTCACGCCGGCTTGGCGTGCGGTGGTGACCGCTTCGGCCACCAGGCTGGCCGCCACGTCCGAAGCCGGCGTTGCCGCCCCGCAACCGCGCCGCCGCCACCACCGGTGCCGCGATCGGCGTGGCAATGGTGGCGGCCAGCACTGAGCCCGGCACCAACAACGACTTCGACGCGATCTTGGCGCGTCCGAACGCCGCCCCTGCTTGCGGCCCCCGGACACACGCCGCTACCGATCGACATCGATATCCGCCAGCACGACCGCGCCGGGCAACAGCGGCGCCTGCACGGCCAGCTCGGTGAGTACCCGGCGGTGCACCGCGGCGAGCTGGCGCACGTTGCCGTGGTCGAACGCGCGCAGGAACGACCCGAGCGTCGAGGGGGCGCGGATCCCACCGACCGTGGCCGGGAACGCGCCATGTCGCAGCACGTCCATCCCGTCGATCGTGTCCACGCCCGTGACCATCCCGGCCACCAGCGAGACGCCTTCAGACCTGGGTTCACCGGCTTCGCGGCCACCCGCACATGCTCACGAAAGAGATCTTCCAACCGACATTCTCAGCCAGCCGCACCGCCGGCACCAGCCCGGCGTGCGACACGAGAATCGCGCCATCGAACGCGCGTGGTCTCGCCGCGGTATGCAACGATCGCATCTACGAAGTGCCCTTTCGATCCAGGATACGCGAGCGTCAAGAACCAGCACCTCCCAGGTCAAAGGGCGCTTCTGCGATCACGACACGCTCCCCAACACAATCCAAGCGGTGGTCGAGGCTCAGATCGTCCGAGACGGGAATCTCCATACTGCCGTCGGGTTTGCCGCCTACGAGTTCAAGGGCCCAGGGTCGAGTCAGGACCCGCTTGCCATGCGATCAGCTGGGACGTGCTTCGAGTGCGGAGCCCCATTGCAAAGCCGAGGGCCGACGAGTGCGGATCCTGCGGTGAAGAAATCGGCGTTTCGACATGATCAACCACTGGGGTTCGGACGACGTGCCGGCCGAGTGACTTCCGACGAGAACGAGTTCCGCCCGGCGACGCCCTACCAGCCGTCACGATGGCAAGTCCGCCAACTACGCTGACCAGGTCGGCAGTGCGCGGCTCGAGACGTACAGCAAGCTCAGGTTGTCCAGGTGAATGACAACAGAGGGGATCTCTTTCCCTTGCTTGAGCTGACGCACGGGTCGGTCGTCGTACCTGAGCAGTCGCTCTACCCACCGAGGACCTGACACATCCCCCCAGGTACGGACAAAGGCCGCGCAGCCATCGGGGAGGTCAGTACGACGGACGTGTTGCTCGTCCAACTGACCGATATTGACGTTCCGACGGGCGTCGTCTTCCTCTGCCCCACCAGCTCCCGGCTGGCAAAACCGCATTCTGGTCGCTCGCCGAGTCCCTTCGTGTTGCTCGGCAGGTGCAACTCGACTGGATCCGCAGGAGCTGATCGTCGGGCTCCAGCCTGTCCGCCGCCGCGAGACGCCGACCTATGACATCTTCGTTGCCGACGCCCTCGAGAACGGTGCCGCTACGCCTCGGAGATCGGCCGCGCTGGAGTGTTCCGGAAGCTGCTCCAGGACACTCGCCACGCGTCACGAAACGCTGGGAGTCGTCGAACACAGAAGTTGCACGTCGTCCTGCCCCGACTGCCTGCGGTCCTACGACAACCGTCGACTGCATGGAGGTTCTTGACTGCGCCTGGCGTTGGACATGCTCGCGCTTGCTGCGGGTGACGCCTTGGCCACGGACCGATGTCGTCCGCGGCCACGTGCTTGCCCGCGGCTTTGATCGACGAACGAGACCGACCTCGCTTATCACGATGTCGACGGGGTGCCTACCGTCCTGAACACCACCAACGGGAAGGCGGTCGCACTCGGGCACCCGCTATGGCGGCGAGAGCCGTCCCTTCTAAATGAGATGCAGCGGGCCACGGACGCCCACGTCAAGGCGCTAGGAGCCTCGACAGTCATCTGGTCGGATCCATACGAGATGGATCGACTTCCCCTGGCTGTGCTGAGGCGCATCAGCTCCTAGTTCGGCGGCACATCCGTCAAGGCACGTGCTGGCAGCGGCTGGGTGGATGCATCGTCCCGGCAGCCACCGCCTGGGTCAACGGGCAGGGATGGTTCTTTGACGCGTCGACCCTGACCACAGGTCCCTGACGGGTACGCAGGAGAATGGCTGAGTGCCGGACTTCGTAGCTGATCGCGCATACGCGCGCGTCTACAACACTCCAACCCGGACGGACCTCCATGAGTTCCTCACCGAGGCCGTCGCGCGGTCTGGTGGGCAGTTGCTCTATGCGAGCGACCCCAAACGCAGTCCGATCTATCTCGGCTTACAGACGGTCAGCAACGAGCGTGTGGGAGTACTCGTCTACCCGTTCAGGGCCAACCACCGTAAGATCAAGAACCGTCCAGCCGACGAGCACAGGATGCAGATCCGGTATGGCGGAGAGGACTCCTGGAAGGTCGATCACCCGGTCGGCCGCGACATCGCTGGTGTCGACACAACGCTTGTAGTCGGTCTTCACCTTGAGGCGGGCATCTTCATCGGTCTAGATCCGTCGCTCTACGACCCGCTCCCTATGGGTATCTCGATCGAGTTCAAGGGCGAGAACGTCACCGAGGTGCTCGAGAGCGGCTGGCACGTCTTCGAACGGGACAACATCACCGGACGCAAGCGCACCAACCCACGTGCTGCGAGTGGGCTTGAGACAGTTGTCATGTTCGCACCCGATCGCTTCCTCGACTACGTCAGGCTCGAGCGCACCGCGACCGACCTTGCCCTCGAGCCTGCGTTGCGCCATGTCGCCGCCCAGGAAGCGGCCAACCCGAGACCCTCCACAGGTCATGCCCTGGCTTCGACACATGACCTTGAGGCGCAGTTTGAGATGACCAGCACCGAGATCTTGACCATGATCGGGCAAGCAAACAGACTCAGCACCGCTGTTCGCGGTGGTGTAGCCGAGTACCACCTCGGCAAGCAGCTCGCGACCAGCGTCTCAGTCGCTGCGATTGTCCCGATCGACAAGGACGGCATGCATGACTTCGACGTCACGATGACCAGCGGTCAGCGAGTCCGCGTAGAGTGCAAGAACGCCTCTCCCAAGCGGTACGCCAACGGCGATATCAAGGTCGAGACCCAGAAGACGCGTGCTTCCCAGGGTGATCCGGCTGGCAGGCTCTACAGAGTAGATCAGTTCGACGTCGTGGCGGCCTGCTTGAAGGGACCCACCGGTCGTTGGGAGTTCCGCTACAGGCGCACAGACCTCCTCGCAGAGGACCCGCGCCATCCCGGCCGGGTAGCGCCTCTGCAGCGAGTAACTGAGGGTTGGGCTACAACCCTCCAGAGTGCGCTGTGAGCGAGGCCGACAGCGTGGCAACCCAGAAGTGTCAGTCGATCATGGCATCGTCTGGAGCTGTGGCTCCAGAACGTGGTGTAGCGGTCTCTCTCTTCTCTGGTGCTGGCGGCCTTGACCTTGGGGCTGAGGACGCCGGCTACCGTGTCAGGGCTGCTGTCGAGTACAACAACGACGCTGCCGACACCATGGAGAAGAATTTCCCCAGTCTCCATTCGCCGGTCATCCGACAGAACATTCTCGACGTGACGTCGGACCAGATCCGTGAGGCTGCTGGTCTTGGCCGGAAGGAGAGACCGGAACTACTCATTGGGGGGCCCCCATGCACACCGTTCAGCAAGTCGAGCTTTTGGCTTGACTGGAAGCGTGACGGACTTGACCCCAACGCCTCACTCCTGCAGGAGTACACCCGCGTCTTGCGAGATCTGAAGCCGCAGTACTTCGTCCTGGAGAACGTCTATGCACTGACCTACAACAACCGGCAGAGCAGACCTCACTTCGAGCGGCTGCTCCGCGAGATTGACGAGTACGGCTATCGCTTCGACTGGGACGTCCTCAACGCCGCCAACTTCGGTGTCCCTCAGGCTCGTCCCCGACTAGTGATCGTCGGAAGCTCCGAAAGGTAAACGAACGCCCCGCCTACCCGAGGCCTCACACGGTGGCCGGTGGGAGCGCCAGGACGTTGGCAAGTCTGACAACCCACACGTAACCGCTGGCGAGGCACTCAAAAAACTCCGAACGTCACCTGAGCCCGCCGAAGAGGTTGGGGGTCGGTACGGCCATCTTCTACCGGGTATCCCTCCTGGCGGCAACTATCTGCACTACACCGCTGAACGTGGCCATCCGGACCCGCTGTTCAAGTGGCGGAGCCGTTACTGGTCGTTCCTGCTCAAACTCGACCCAGCGAAACCCGCCCCGACGATCCAGGCGCAGCCTGGACCGTACGTCGGTCCATTCCACTGGGAGAACCGACGGCTCCGCGTCGCTGAGCTAAAAAAACTCTTCACGTTCCCCGATGACTTTGAGCTCGTAGGATCACGTAACTCCATCCAAGCGCAGCTGGGCAACTCCGTGCCTCCGCTCCTTGCCGAGAAGGTCATCACTGCACTCACCAAAAAGGACTAACGTTGGGCTCTGGCTGGACCAGCACCAGCGAAGGGCGTCACCTTCGCGGGCGTAAGAAGGTCAGTACAGAGCCAGAACTTCTGCTCCGGCGAGCACTTCACGCCGCTGGTAGCCGGTTCAGACTGCACCGACATATCGCACCTGGCTGCACACCAGACATCGTCCTGCCTCGTCACGGAGTCGCTGTGTTCGTCGACGGGGACTACTGGCACTCCTGTCCGGCTCACGGCAGAAAGACACCGTTCACTGGGCCAAACGCTGAGCTTTGGGAACAGAAGATGCGCCGGAACCGTGAGCGGGACGACCGGTCGACCGCACTCGCAGAGGAACATGGATGGACCGTGCTTCGTCTCTGGGAGTGTGCTATCCGTGCAGACCCGGATGGAGCCGCACGCGCCGTTCTGGAGCGGCGAGCGCTAGGGCCAGCGGCATCGTCTTGACGACATCCGCTCTCGGCATTGCGTTCCCCAGATGGCGTTGTGCTGTAGATGTCTGCGACCAGTAGTTCAGCGGTGATCGCCGGAGGTATTGGCGCAGGTCAGTGCAGTCATGAACAGGGGCAGACGACACTGAACTCGGGTGAATGTAACCAAGGGTGACCGAGGCAAGCCCGTCACTAAAAGCAACATCAACTCCGACGGAGTGTCAACGATACGGCTCGGAGCGGCGTGTCGGACGCCCAACTTCTCGGCTCGGTCCCTCACCATGAGAGGCGCGACCCTGAGCGGAGGTTCATGTGGCGGTACCGAATGTCCAGACGACCAGGTTGGCCGCGTCGATCGCTCTTCGCGACAGGCTGCTCGTCGCGGTCACGGCGGCAGCCGCGCCAACTGCAGCCGCCGTGGTGGCCGGCCAGGGATTCAGCGGGCTGATCGTGACCGACCGGCGCGGTGGCCGGTGTGTTCGCACACTCAAGCTTGCTTACGGTTCCGGGCTGGTGGTTGGCAAAGACACCGAGGCCTGCCTGAACTACAGAGCTACGGTGGCGCAGCCGATGTTCCTGCCAGACATCCTGGGTGGTGCGGCGCCCAGTTTGGCTTCGTGCATGCGTGACCAGCTCATCGACGGCGCGGACTTCGCGCTGACTCCCACAGGGCTGATCAAGGATGTGGACACACTCAACGCCGCCGTCGCCGAAGCGAACGCAGTGAATCGCGCCGACATCGTTCTGGCAGTACCTATTCCGGCGGACATCCTCCGCAAGATGGACTACGCGAACCTGTCGATGGGGCTCAGCCGGTCGAATCATCCAGTCGCGTTGATCATTATCGGCCAGTTCGACCCGTACCAAAACAGGGACGTCGCCGTGCGTGTGCGTGCCTTGCTGATCGAGAACGCACACGTCTTTCTGCATCGGACCGACTTCGCCGCGTTCGAATCGTTGGCGCGCGGCGCGCTAGGCGGGTCCATCGGATACACCGCTGCGCTCCGCCACACCGTCATCGGCGGCCGACCGGCGAAGACGAGGAAGAACCCGCCAGACCGCACCCCGATCGTGTTGCTTCCCGATATCGACAGCTTCCGGCACCAGTCCGTGTTCGAGCCCTGGTTCCGCAACACTCGGCCTCCGATCTGCAATCTGACCGGGTGCTGCGGGCGGGACCTGACCACGCTGGGTGACGCCGACCGTGAACTCGCGAACCTGCACAACCTTCAGGCATGGTTGCCAATTGGTCGCCAACTGGCTAGCCATCCGCTGGGTGACCGCCGACCCTGGTTGCACGGATACCGCCAACAGGTGGAATGCGCCTATGCGGATCTTCGACGCAGGACGAAGATCCGTGAGATTGACATGGACAAGAGCCAGATGGTGTGGCTCAGCCTCGGGCCGTAACCGTCGTCGACTGGGTGCGCGTCAACTGGTCCAGATACGCCTGGTAGGCCTGCTCCCGAAACAGCCAACCGCCAGGAGAAAAGTAGTTCTGTCGCCACTGTTCCGGGGCGACGATCATCCGGACGGACTCAGCCGTTCCCAGCGCCAAACCGACGCCGTACTCAGCGGCCTCCGCAGCCGCTACCGTCAGATCGGTCGGCTCGCTCGCGAGCACCAGTACGCGTGTCGCGACAGGCGCGAACCGGCTTGCGGCATTCAGGCCGCGGTCCCAATCCGTGTCGGTCACCACTGCTAGTACTCCAGTGAGTGGTGGTCCGGCCAGTCGTGTTACTCCGCCGTCCGCTATAGCCACGGCGCCGTTCGGTGCACCATGAACGGCCTTGAGTTCCTCATTCCTCAGGGCTTGAAGCGGAACTCGCTCCCAACGGGGAAGGTTCGTCAGCACCCGCAGCAAATCCCACTCGGCAAACGCCCCGACCTGGGCGCCGAGCCGGCGCTTGTGTTCGTCGTCATCCCGGACTACCACCAGGTCAGCCTCGGTGTCGAGCAGGCATGCCCTCGGTACAGCGGCGCCGATGTGACCGGCCGCACGGCTCACTGCGTCGAGCATCGCGCTGCGATCAGCTCCGTGCAGAAATGCTGCTGTCGAGGTCACGAACTCACCGTACGCCTCATAGTCGTCGATTTTCGACGTTGACACGTCGAAAATCGACGCCGACAGTGAGTGTGTGGCCAGCAGTGACACGGTTGGACAACCACCCGTAGACGACTTCGGACAAAACGACGCCACCTGGCGCCCGTCGAGCGCCCACGACCCCATCCAGATCGCCGCACTTCACCTGCAGCACCAGCTGATCACCGCTGCAAGGCGGGCCTGGCCACACGTCCACCCCGGCGCAGACCTCACCGGCAGCGCATTCGCCGAGATACTGGGCACGCCCCACTCGATACGACCGGCAGAGAAGAGACTTGCCGGCAAGCAGCCGCTCCAGTTGAACGACATCGTTCGCTTAGCTCTTTACCTGGGCGACGACTTCCTCGCGGCCCTACCCCGCCAGGTGGCCGACCTCTTCCCTGAGGCCTACCGACCATTGCTCGGGTCATGGCGGCCGGGCCAGGGCTCCCTACCGACATTTCGGAGCCAGGACCCGGGCGGCCATAACTGGGCGGTCGCGATCGCGTCGCTCAGCCGACATCTCGATGAGGAGGCGGCCGCGGGCCGCGATCACTTACTCACCACCGGTGCGGTAGTCCACGCCTGCGTGTGTGCCCTCAATGAGTGCGGCACGGACCCCAGCACCATCGAACTTGGCGATCACCATGAACGCGACGACGCGGTGTCCACGCTGTCGATCGGCCCCGCTGCCAACACCACGCTGGCGAGCGTCGCCTATCTGCCAGACCGGGCTGGGCAGCCTCGTGATCTCGCCGAACGCCTCGGCGGCATCCTCCGCAACGCCGCGAACCATGAAGCCGACCACCGAGTGCTAATCCTGGTTGTTGGGCCAGCAGCCAGCAGGCAGCTCCGGACACACTTACCCGATGCACTCGACTCCCACCTGAACACGCAGTTCATCCACAGATTTCAGACGCTGATTCGAACACCGATGCCCGGAGACGTTCCCAATGATCTCGAGGTCACCGTTCTCGCCCGCGAAGAACACCGGCCGAAGGGGGCCGTCATCGCCATGCTCCTCACCAAACAGCGCTGACAAGTCCCGAGTTGAGCTGCGCCAGCACCCGTGAACACTCCTTGGTGAACCTTGCTTAGCGCGAACTGCAACCAGAACTGCAACCAGACGCCAAACGCCGGTCACCACATGATCATGGTGACCGGCGTTCAACCTGTTCAGAGCGGTAGCGGTGGGATTTGAACCCACGGACGGGGTGAACCGTCACGCGCTTTCGAGGCGCGCTCCTTCGGCCGCTCGGACACGCTACCGGCGAGAACTTTACCGGACTGGAGATGCGCCGAACGCCATGGGGCATACTCGCCGGCATGTTCAGTTGACGTGGGAGAATGAGGAGGACGTCATGCAGACTGAGCCGCAGGAGGGGGTCGAGGTGGAGGAGACCAAGCAGGGGCGGCACTCCGCCCCGGAGGGTGCCGACGTGCACCCGCTCATCGACCTTGCCCGGGATCCCAACCCCGGACGGGCCGATCACGCCGCGTCCGAGGACGAGGACCAGGGCTAGCGCTAGGACGCACGTGACGAACGCCGGGCACCGAGGGGTGCCCGGCGTTCGTCGTTCACGGGGTCAGCGCGTCGATCTCGGCGGTCAGTTCGGCCTTGCGCCGCTCGGGCAGGAAGGACGCCTGCACGCCGTTTCGGGCCAGTGCCGCCACCTCCACCGGCCGCAGGCCGAGCGACTCGGCCACCGCCAGGTACTCGCCCTCCAGTGTGGCGCCGAACATCGGCGGGTCGTCGGTGTTGAGGGTGACCACGACGCCGTGGTCGAGCATCCGGCGCACCGGGTGCTCGTCGATCGACGGGACCTGCCGGGTGCAGACGTTGGACGTCGGGCACACCTCTAGCGGGATGCGGTGTTCTGCCAAGTAGGCGAGCAGCGAGAGGTCGGCCGCGCTGCTCGTGCCGTGCCCGATCCGCTCGGCGCCCAGGTCGTGCAGCGCGGACCAGACGGTCGCCGGCCCGGTGGTCTCGCCGGCGTGCGGCACACTGTGCAGCCCGGCCTCGCGGGCGGCCGTGAAGAACGGTTCGAACTGGGCCCGACCGATGCCGACCTCCGGTCCGCCGAGGCCGAACGAGATCAGCCCGTCCGGCCGGTCCCGCAGCGCGATCATGAGGGTCTCGCGGCCGGCGCCGACGCCCTTCTCGCCGGGGATGTCGAACACCCAGGCCAGCTCGACGCCGTGCTCGGCCGCCGCGATCGCGCGGCCCTCGGCGAGTCCCGTCAGCACGGCGTCGACCGGCAGCCCGTCCAGGTGGTGGTTGTACGGCGTGACCGTCACCTCGGCGTAGCGCACGTTCTGCCTGGCCAGCTCGGCCGCGAGCCCGGTGACGAGCGTGGTGATGTCGCGGGCTTCGGTGAGCATCGACTGGACGGCCCAGAAGACCTTCAGGAAGTGGTCGAAGTCGCGGAAGGTGTAGAAGTCGGCCAGCTCGTCCCGGTCGGTGGGGACGCCGGCCTCGGGGTGGCGGCGGGCCAACTCCAGAACGGTGTCGACGCTGGCCGAGCCGACCAGGTGGACGTGCAGTTCGACCTTGGGCAGGGCATGGATGAACTCGCGCAGCATAAAAGGAAGCTCCCTGGACGAAGTTGTGCGTGACGGATGTGGCCGATCGGGCGCGCTAGGGAGCGAGGTCGCCACGTTCGGTGTCGAGGCCGTAGAGCGGCAGCTTGAAATCCGGCACATCCGCACCATACCGACCACAGCAGGACGCCGGCCACCCTCGAACGAGGATGCCGGCGTCCGTGCGGTCAGGACAGGAAGGCCGCGCCGAGGGCCAGGCCAAGGGCCAGGCACATCAGCGCCAGCTTGAACAGGACCCGGATCGAACACACGATCTTCATGGCAGTCTCCCTCGCAACCCCGGCACTTTCTTGGCTCCAGCGTGATCCGCGTCGGCGACGAACTCCCGTATTCCGATCAAGTCCGATCAGCGCGGGCTTCCGGGTGGCGACGACCGTCGGCTATAAGAGGTCCATGCCCGAACGCAGGTCGACCGACCGGGGCCGGCCGGTCGGTGAGCCGCCGAGCCCGGGCGGCCCGAACACCCTCGACGAGTTGGCCGAGCACCTTCGCCAGCTGTGGCAGTGGTCCGAGCTACCGCAGCGGGACATCGCCGAGGCGGTGCGACAGCTGCGGATCCAGCGCGGTGTGCGACCCGACGAGGCACGGCTCAAGCCGTCGCAGAGTTCGGTCAGCGCGTTGTTCACGTCCGGTCGGAAACGGTGGGGGCACGACCTGTTCGCCGACGTCGTGCGGGTGTTGCTCGACCGGTCCGGCCGGTCGGCGCAGTGGCGCGAGGCGCAGGTGACCCGGTGGCTGGAGGCGTACCGCTCGGCTGTGGACCAGGTGGTGTCGCGGGTGGGCGCGCCGCACTTCCGGCTGGGGCCGCTGGGTACGCCATGCCAGATCATCGAGGGCACCGGCGAGGAGCCCATCGCCGAGGAGCGGGTCCGGGTTCTGGTCACGCCCCAACCGGTCGAGCTGCCGGCGGAGGTGGCGGCCTGGCGCGCGGAGATCGAGCGGGAACAGTTGCGCCGGTACCGGGAGGGCAGGCCGCACCAGTGGCTCGGCCTGCGCTATGCCGTCGAGGATCTGGTCATCTCCCGGGTCCCGCCGCTGGAGTCGCCGGCCGTCACCTTGCGGCTCAAGCACTCCGACTACTACACGTTCCTGGCCGCCCAACAGCTCGACCGGGCATTCCGGGACGGCAGCACGTTGCGCGTCCGCTACCTCGACGGCACGGACCCGTTCGACGTTCCGGACTTCCTGCGCTCCAGCTTCGGGCTGAACGCCGCGGTGGTGACCGCGGACGACTGGCTGGTGGTGGCCCGCCGCAGCGACCGGACCGGGGTCGGCCGCGGGCAGTGGAACTCCTCGGCCAACGAGGGGCTCGACCGTCGCCTGGATGGCAAGGACGGCGCGCCGCCGAACCTGTTCCGGGCGATGGCGCGGGGGCTGCGCGAGGAGCTGCGCCTCGATCCGGACCAACACGAGACGCGGCTGCTGGCCTTCGCGGTGGTGACGACGCTGGCGCAGTGGTGCGCGCTGTACCTCACCCGGCTGACCCTCGACCGTGCCACGTTCGAGGAGAACCTCGGGCACGGCGTCCCGGACGCCTGGGAGAACCGCCATTTCGACTACGTTCGGTTCGATCCGGAGCACGTCCTGCCGTACCTCGTCCGCCCGGACCGCCGCGATGCCTGGGCACCGGCGGCGCCGCCGCTGTTCTACCTGGCGCTGGTCAACGCCTACGGCCGCGCCCGCGTCGACGAAGCCGAACAAGCCCTACCCAGCTGAGCCCTACGCGACCACCGCCGGGGACACACGTCGCCAGAGGGGACCACCGCCGGGGGACAAACATCGCCAGAGGGACGACCACCGGGGGTCCGGGGGCTTGCCCCGGGCGGGTCTGGGGTTGCACCCCAGAAGATATGCGAGACGTCGTGGTCCGCGCATTCCGCGGACACACGTCGCCATCGTCGAGCGGAGGATGCGGGATTTGAACCCGCGAGGGTTTTAACACCCAACACGATTTCCAATTCCACTTCGCAGCGTCCCGGTACGTTCCGCTCGGTCGTTTGTGCAGGTCAGACTAACGGCTGAACCATTAGAAAGAGTCCGGACGCTCCCGGACTGAGACGGGAACTGAGACGGACCAGGCCCGCCGTGCGGAGCCGTGGGGGGTGCCTGCACTGTGGTCAGCCGGCCAGCCGGCCAGGGCTTCCCTGTCCAGCTCAGGCCGGTCTTTCCGATGGTTCAGCCGTCCTTAGACCCTCCGTCACAAGCCGACCCCACGGCGGCACGCCAGGCCGTATCCTGGACCCATGAGCACCGCCCATGACTTCGAGCTGGTCCCGCACGGCGACGTGCCGGCCGAAGCTGTCGACGCGGCCGAACACGGCCAGGTGGTCTACCTCACCCGCGACGGGCAACCGGTCGCGGCCATCGTCCGGGCCGACGTCGCCGCCGCAGGCGCCGCCGCTGTCGAGGCGCTGGAGGATGCCGACGACCTCCGAGCAGCGCGCGCGGCGCTCGCGGAACCCGGGCCGAACGTCCCGCTGGCGGACGTGCTGGCTCAGTACGCCGCCGACCTGGACGCCTACCCGGACGCGCGGTGACCGACCCGTACACGGTCCAGTTCCGCCCGTCCGCCGCGAAGGCACTGGGGAAGCTGGACGGCCAGGTCCGTGCACGCATCCTGCGGAGCATCACCGCACTCGCCGATGACCCGCGCCCGTCAGGCGTGAAGGCCCTGACGGGCGAGGCCGGCCTGTGGCGAATCCGTGTCGGTGACTACCGCGTCGTGTACGAGATCGAGGATGACGAACTCGTCGTTCTCGTTGTCCGAGTAGCTCACCGCAGTACCGTTTACCAAAGGCGTTGACGGCCTGTGGTCAGCGCACCGGATTAGCGGTTTCGCTGGCCACCCAATCCAGATAGCGCGGACTGCCATCCGTGAAGGGCATTACCGCCACACACGGCAGTTCGTACGGGTGTTCGCGCTCTGTCCGCTCGACGATTTGCGCAACCAGACTTGCCCGCGTGTGCAGGGCGATTCGCAATTCTCGTTCATCACGGACGCTTCCCTGCCATCGGTAGACGGTTCGGATCGGCAGGATGTGGGCCGCCGCGCAGAGCCTCTCCTGCACAAGCGCTGACGGGAACTCAGTCATCCATTCTGACTCAGGCCCGGTGATTATGACCTCGCAGATTCCATCGTCATCCACGTCATTGCCCTTGCGCTTTGAGTTGCTCAATGACGTCGCGCGCTTCTTCCTCAGAGTTACCCATACCACCCCATCCGGTCATTATTTTGCCGTCGTAGCTCAACCCTACCCATCGACCCGACATTGAAATTCCGTGCGGGTGCAGGACGAAATACATCGTGCCTTTTGACCGAACTGAACCGTCACTAGCGGCATACCAGCCCATCAGGATCTCGTTATCCCAAAGCCGCAGTTCGCCCTGCCAGTGATAACCACCGTCCTCGACTTCGATTCCACGCGTTGTTGTCCGGACGTCGATGAGGTCACCCTGCTGACTCAGGCGAACCTCTTGCGCCGTGATCACTTCCTCGCCGTCCTTAGACGTCTGCCAGGAAGCCCACCGCTCGCCGGACAGGTTGATCCGGTGGCCCGCCATCCCGGCCAGCTCGCCGACCGTGATCCGCAACGCCTCCGCGATCCGCACGGCCACCGGCAGCACGGGGTGCTGCTCACCTGACTCGTAGCGCCGGATCTGCCGGACGCCTACGTCCGCTGTCTCTGCTAGCTCCGCCTGCGACATGTCGAGTTCGGCCCGTCGCTGGCGCATCACCTCTGCCATCTCCATGCCGACATCATAGGACTAGTTGGTCCTTGACATGGGACTGAGACGTCCGCCATAGTGGCGGACGTAAGAGTCCTCTGAGAGGACTGAAAAGCCCCGGCGGTGCTGCGAACACCGACCGGGGCGGACACACCGAAGCTCTGGAGAGGGCAGCGATGCAAGCCAAGACTACCCGGATGCACCGGGTGCGGGCAGTGGCAGACATGTACGACGTGTCGGTGTCGACGATCTACCGGGCGATCGAAGCCGGTCAGCTGGACGCACTGCGCATCGGCACCGGGAAGGCGGGCGCGATCCGCATCCCGGACGCCGCTCTAGCCGCGTTCGAGGAGTCTTGCGTACTGAACCCGTCCGAGGTGGACGCAGCCGTGATCGCGGCTGACCAGGCGGGAGAGGTGGCCTGAGATGGCTAGGTTGCCGAAGACGACGGCCCGGTTCGGGTCGCTTGCGGTCGAGTTCACGACTGCGACGCCGGATGACGTGCCGGCCACGGTGGCGTTCAGTGTGCCGGTGCAGCTCAGCGGGGACGACCTGTGGGCGGCGCTCTGGTACGGCGCGCGTTTGGGCGCCGATGAGGACGAGTTGGAAGACCCGGAGTGCGTCCGGGAGATCGTGGCCGACGCGATCGTGAACGGTGGCCTGGAAGACGCCGTGAACGAGGCGCACGCGCAGATCCAGCGCCTGACGCCCGGCAGCGCGGAACACGTGTGGGCGCTGGAGTTGCGGGACATCGCCCGCCGCGCGTTCGCGCCCGTCCTGCCTATGTCGGCCCCGGCGCCGCGTCGTGAGCTGGAAGGGGTGTCGGCATGACCGCGACGATGACCGCGACCGGTGTGGTGGACGTGTCCGTTCCGCTGCCGCGCACTGAGAGCACGCCGCCCGGACCAGTGGTGGAGTGGTGTACGCGGCGCTTGTCGCCGACCCGGACCGTGGTGTCGGTGTGGCGGCCGGACGGGCTCGACCCGGCTCGACTGGCGGAGTTCACCGCTGGACGGCTCGCCCAGGTCACCATCCGCATGGACGCGCCGCCTGACGAGATCCTGGCCGCCGTGGGCCTGTCTGGCCGTGAGGCGTCCGCCGCCGACCTGGCCGGCGTGGCCGATGCCGCGCTGTGCGGCTACGACCGGGCCGGGGACACGGAGGTCATGCGGACGGCGGCAGCCACGGCCGCCGCACTGGCCGGTGAGCCCATGATCCGGCCTATGCGTGACCGTCACGAGACGGCGTGGCCCGATGCTGCTCGGTTCGAGCGCTGCCGGACGGCCGTCACGGCGCTGGTCACCGCTGGCCTGTCGCGCCGGCACGTCGACCAGGCGGTGAGCTGAGATGCCTACGGCGTTGCGGATGGCGCGGCAGGTCCGGGGGTGGACGCACTCGCAGCTGCGGGAGCGGCTACGGCGCGAAGCGGCCCAGCTGGGCGAGCGGTTGCCCGGTGAGTCGAGCCTGCACCGCATGGTGGTCCGCTGGGAGCAGGGTGACCTGCGGCCCAGCGAGTTCTACCGGCGGCTGTTCACCACGGTCTACGACGTGGCGCCGGACATGCTCGGCTTCACCGACGACGGGGACGCCGGCCCGGACGCGGTGACCCTGGACGCGGCGACCGCGTTGCTCTACGCCGCGCCGCTCACCACCGACCAGGTAGCCGCGCAGCCGGGGCACCGGCTCTCCCTCTACGTCGCCGCCGCGTTGGCCGACCCGAGCTGTCCCGACGTGACCGCGTTGACCGCCGGTCTGTCGCGTGCCCGGCAGAGCGGACCGCAGTGGCTGGACCGCCGCCGCCTCGCGGTGTGCGAACAGGCCGGCCGGCGTGCGGTGTGCGACAACCGCCCGACCCCGCCACCGGCCGGCACCGGCCCGGTACCGGACTGGCTCGCGGCCGGTCGGCTCCTCGGTGCCCGGCTCACCGCTGCGGTGTTCACCACCTGACCCGCCCGTTCACTGAACGTCCCCGGCCCGGCGGATGACAACCGCCAGGACACCACGACAACGCCTGTCGGGCCGGGGGGCTCCCAACCACCTCAACCACCTCGATCCACCCTCGATCGACCGCGCCCGGATCGACCTCGATTCGTGCTGGTCACCACCACCGCAGCACCGGTGCCGACCCGTTCATGAACACCGGTCGATCGAGGTTCACGAACTCGATCCGAACTCGATCCCGCCCCGGTTCACCGTCTCGATTCACGGAGGTTTGTTGTGTCCTCGATCCCGTTCACGAACACCGCGTTCCCGCCGCTGCCGGACCGTCCGGACCCGGTGGTGCTGGACGTTCACACGATCGCGGTTGTGCTGTATCTGGCGCCGTTCACGCCGGCCGACTGGCGGCTCATGGGACCGACCCAGGTCGGCCGGTTCGTCACGTCCGTCGCGGCCGATCCACGGTGCCGCATCCCGGACGTGGTCGCGCTGTTCAACGCCGCTGAGCAGGCCGGGCAACTCGGGCACATCGCGCACCTGACCGATGCCCGCCGCTACGCGCGCCGCGTCCTGGCCGCGCTGTCCAACTGACCTGTTCAGGAACGTTCGATGCACCGCAGGGAGCACCCAGTGACCCACGCGAACACCACCGCCAATGCGGCCGTGAACGTCGGCCAGGCGTCGCCTGTCGATGGGCGACGGCTCTACCCGGTCACCGACACCGGCCCGGATCTGGCCGGCCGGATGGCGGCTCAGGTGGCGCGGGCACGGGCATGGCTGCCGCCGGTCGACCCGGCCGTGTTCGACTGCTTCCTCGGGTCGATCGCCACCGAGTTGGAGCCCTACACCGAAGCCGATCCGGTGGGGGTCATGGCGTCGCTGTTGGGCGCGGCCGGTGTCCACATCGGTCCGGACGCGCACCTACCGATCGGGATGGAGCGGCACCCGCTGGTGGTGTGGCCGATGTTGATCGGCGCGACCGGGTCAGGCCGGAAGGGCACCGCGTGGGGAGCGGCGAAACTCCTGCTGACCACAGCAGATCCGGGCTTTGTCGCGGCCAACGTCCACTCGGGACTGTCCAGCGGGGAAGGTCTCGCGGCCGTGTTCGCCGTGGACCCCGACACCAATGGTGACCAGGCCGGCGGCCGGAAGGCCAAAGCGCGGTTGCTGCCGGACGGGGACTGCCGGTTGCTCGCCTACGAACCGGAGTGGGCATCGGTCATGGCCCGCATGAAGCGGGAGGGCAACACCCTGTCCGCCACGCTGCGCGCGGCGTGGGAGGGCGGGAACCTGTCCACCCTGAACGTGGACGCCCGCGTCGCCCGACGCGGGCACGTGGGCATCCTGGCCCACATCACGCCGGGCGAGTTCAAGGCCAAAGTGTCCAGTTCGGACCTGGCCGGCGGCACCTACAACCGGTTCCTACCGATCGCGGTCGGCCAAACCAAGTTCCTCGCCGCACCCGCGCCGCCCGAACCTGCTCTATTGGCGCACCTTGGCGCGGACCTGGCCCACCGGCTGCAACAGGCCGGGCAGCAAGGCGCGCTCGGGTTCGGACCCGACGCCCGTGACCTGTGGGCCGCGCTCTACCTCGAGTTCGGCACCCTGCCCGAACACAACGAACGGCTCACCGAGTTCACCAGCCGCGCCGCGCCGCACTGCCTACGGGTCGCCGCGCTCTACGCCGCGCTGGACGGGACCGCGCACATCAATGCCCGCCACCTGACCGCCGCTGCCGCGCTCATCCGCTACAGCCTGGCCAGTGCCGCCGCCGTGCTCCAACCAGGCCGTGAGCTGGCCGAACTCGCCGCGTGGATCACCGCCGCCGGGGAACACGGCCGGACCCGCACCGACATCACCAGTGGGTACTTCAAGGGCAAGCCGCCCGCCGACATGGCCGCGATGCTCGACCGCATCGTCGAGTCCGGGCAGGTCACCGTGACCGAGCGGCCACGCGCGGACGGCAAGGGCGGCCGGAAGGCCACCATCTACGCCGCGACGGACTCCGCGAACTTGGCGAACTTTCGAACTTAGCCCCTGACCAGGGCAAACGCCGTGGGCAAAGTTCGAAAGTTCGAAGTTAGCGATCCAGCAAAACCGCAGGTCAGACCCAAAGTTCGAAAGTTCGCCAAGTTCGATCGGAAGGAGAGCGGCGCATGACCGCACAGGCAGTGAGTCCGGCCGTGACGGAAGCCCCGCGGAGCGCGTCCGCGCCGGCCGTGACGGAACCGACCAGGTGGGTTCCGTCGTCGCCCGTGACGCAAGCCTGCCGGCTGGGTTCCGTCACGACCTGGACGGCCGGCCGGGTAGCGGCGGTGCCGCTACCGGTAGCGGCACCGCTACCTGCCCGCGCTACCGCTCGCAGGGTGGCTCACCAGGGCGTGCCCGCGTGGGTAGCGGGTAGCGGCCGACACCGCGCCGGGGCCGCAACCGGTCTCCTGTGGTGTGGGCGGCCTGGCCGCGCCGCTACCGCCGGACCCTCAACCACCGCGCTGTTTCAGCCCTCATGGGAGCAGGGAACGGTGAGGGAGGCGGTTAGGGAGGCGCTAGGGAGCGAGGGAGTTTTCCCTCACAGCCTCCCTCGCCGCCTCCCTCGGGCTGACCTGCGGAAGGGAGTCGAGGGAGGCGAGGGAGGCACCCGGCAGACAGGGTCGAAACGGCCCCAAAACGGGGTGCGGGGGCATCCCCGTGGGCCTCCCTCCCTAGCCTCCGGGAGGGGTAGCGGTCGGCCTGGCGATAGCGGCCACGGGTGCTAGCGCTAGCACCCTCCGCTAGCACCCTGAACACGTCATGGCCAGCGAGGTAGCGGCTAGCACCCACCGCCGCCCGACCGCCGAATCCGGCTCCAACCCCAGGGTTGGGTGAGGGGATGCGCCGCGCCGCTAGCCCGCTCGCGCAGCTGCACGACGGCGCCGGGACACGGCAGGTGAGTTAGCTCCGCACGACCGACCACGCACCCGCGATTCGGTCCGGTTCGAGCCGGGCGGACGACCGGGGCTAACCCGGCTAACTCGCTAACTCCCCCGCTGGTCAGCGGCCACACCAGACGGCTCACCCGCCGGGTTAGAAATCTAACCCGGTCCACCCGGCCTAACTCGCGACCTAACCCGGCCCCCGGCCGGCTCACGAGGGGACACCACACCGGCATGGACACCACCCACAACGACTCCACCGCCGTCGCGCCGCGTCTGTTGCTCACTGTCGAGGACGCGGCCGACCGGCTCAGCATCAGCCGCACCCGGATGTACGAACTCCTCAAGACCGGGGCCGTGTTCTCGGTCCGTGTCGGCCGACTTCGACGCATCCCGGCCGACGCGCTGGAGACGTTCACCACCCAGCTCATCCAGCGCGCGGCCTGACCGGCTGAACCCGGAGGGGGGACACCAACCGAGCAGGTTCCCCCGTCCGGGTTCAGCCGACCTCAACACCACACAAACCGGCCAGGGCGCAGCCATGCCCAAAACCGGCTACGAAAGGAACACCCTGAAATGGCACGCAAAAAGCGCGCAGAAGGAACACGCGCACCCAACGGCGCGTCCTCCATTTACGAGGGCAGCGACGGGAAATGGCACGGTCGCGTCACCGTTGGCGTCAAGGACGACGGTCGACCGGATCGGCGACACATCGAACGGAAGACCGAGGGCGAGGTTATCAACGCGGTCCGCGACCTCGAAAGGCAGCGTGACGCGGGAAAGGTGCGGAAACCGGGCCGGGTGTGGACGGTCGAGAAATGGCTACGACACTGGGTTGAGAACATCGCGGCACCTGCCGTGCGCCGTACCACGATGGTGGGCTACCGATCGTCGGTGTACAACCACCTGATTCCGGGGATCGGTTCGCACCGACTGGACAAGCTGGAGCCCGAACATCTCGAAAAGCTGTACGCGAAGCTGCAACTCCCGAAAGGGAATGGCGGTAAGGGTCTCGCAGCTGCGACGGTGCATTTGGCGCACCGGACGCTGCGTGTGGCGCTCGGTGAGGCCGTGCGGCGCGGGCGCATTGTGGAGAACGTGGCCAAGGTGGCCAAACCGCCGCGTATCGATGAGGACGAGATCGTTCCGTTCACGATGCAGGAAGCGCGGAAGATCCTGGACACGGCCGCGAGTGTGCGAAACGGTGCGCGGTTTGTGGTCGCGCTGACGCTGGGATTGCGGCGCGGTGAAGCCCTTGGGTTGAAGTGGTCGGATCTCGACATCACATGGCGGCACGGATGCGAGAAGAACAGCGAATGTCGCAGCGGAGCTGCGCAACTCTGCCCGGACCGGCGGATCAAGTCGGCAACGATGACCATTCGACGCGCGGTTCAGCAATTCGTCTGGCAACACGGCTGTGCGGACGCCAGGCCGTGTGGTCGGAAGTACGGCGCGCACTGCCCGCAGCGACACGGCGGGGGAGTGGTCACCACCGATGTGAAGTCGCGCGCCGGCCGGCGGACGGTCGGCATACCTGCTCGGTTGGTGCACGAGATCGAGCGGCACCGCGAGCGCCAAGCGCTCGAACGTGCGCACGCGGCCAACCTGTGGCGCGAGGAAGGGTGGGTGTTCACCAGCCGGCTCGGTGGGCCGGTCCACCCGACCGTGGATCACGAGGCGTGGAAGGCGCTGCTCCGCCTGGCGGAGGTACGGGACGCCCGGCTGCACGACGCCCGGCACACCGCCGCGACGATGCTGCTCGTGCTCAAGGTCCCGCTGCCGGCCGTCATGGAGATCATGGGCTGGTCAGACGCCTCGATCGCGAAGCGCTACATGCACGTGCCGAGTGAGTTCCTGGCCGCCATCGCGGACCAGGTGGGCGGCCTGGTCTGGGCCAACCCGGACGACGATGAGGAGGACGAAGACCCGCCGGCCGGGGTGCCGGTACCGGCCTGACCACGGGGCAACTGAGACGACAACTGAGACGGACGGCCGTCCGAGACGACGAACGCCGGGCACCCATGATCGTGGGTGTCCGGCGTTTCGCCTGTTCAGAGTGCGGAGGATGCGGGATTTGAACCCGCGAGGGTTTTAACACCCAACACGATTTCCAATCGTGCGCACTAGGCCACTATGCGAATCCTCCGCCGAGGAGGGTACCGGATGTGGCTCTGACCACCCAAAACGGGTGGCCAGAGAGGGTGCGCCGGGCCAGCCAGGACACAGATAGGTAGATCTTGGACCTGCGGGACTCCCTACCAACACCATCTGCCCTTACCATCTGCCTCCAGTCTGTCCGGCCGAGGACATGTGAGGACACCGATGTCTGATACACCCGAGCAGGCCGGCAACGGCCTGCGGTGGAACGCCTGGAACCTGTTGTTGCTGGTTCCACTGGCCATGCTGATCACCCCGTTCATCAACCGGGACGGCCCGCAGCTGTTCGGGCTGCCGTTCTTCTACTGGTCGCAGTTCGCGTTCGTGATCGTCGGGGTGGCCTGCGTCGGCATCGTCTACGTCAAGACCAAGGACGAGCCCGTCCGTACCGACAAACCGGATCTGCTCAGCGCGGATGACCTGGACGAGGGGAACCGCTCATGAGCAACATCCAGTGGACCGAGACGATCATCTTCGCGCTGCTGTTCGGCGTGGTGACGGTCCTCGGGTTCATGGCCGCCCGCTGGCAGGCCGGCGACACCCTCGACCACCTCGACGAGTGGGGGCTGGGCGGTCGCAAGTTCGGGTCGTGGATCACGTGGTTCCTGGTCGGCGGCGACCTCTACACGGCGTACACGTTCGTGGCGGTGCCGGCGCTGATCTTCGGCGCTGGCGCCATGGGCTTCTTCGCCCTGCCGTACACGGTCATCCTCTACCCGATCGTCTTCCTGCCGCTGCTGCGCATGTGGTCGGTGTCCCGGGTGCACGGCTACGTGACCCCCGCCGACTACGTGAAGGGCCGCTACGGCTCGCG
Source organism: uncultured Actinomycetota bacterium (assembly GCA_963826035.1). Classification (GTDB taxonomy): domain Bacteria; phylum Actinomycetota; class Actinomycetes; order Mycobacteriales; family Pseudonocardiaceae; genus Actinophytocola. Next base: position 71,192 of record CAWGVZ010000002.1, read on the forward strand.
CACGCTGGCTCTGCTGGTCGCGATCACCGGCCTCGTCGCCACCATGCCCTACATCGCGCTGCAGCTGGTCGGCCTCGAGGCGGTCCTGCGCACCATGGGCTTCAACGGTTCCGGCATCCTCGGCCATCTGCCGCTGCTGATCGCGTTCATCGTGCTGGCCGTCTACACCTACCAGTCCGGCCTGCGCGCGCCGGCGCTGATCGCGTTCGTCAAGGACATCCTGATCTACGTGGTCATCCTGGTGGCCGTGCTCTATCTGCCGTCCAAGCTGGGTGGCTGGGAGTCGATCTTCTCGGCCGCCGAGGACAAGTTCGCGGCGACGCCCGCGCCGGGTGACGGCACGCTGCTCGGCCCGAACAACCAGCTCCAGTACGCGACGCTCGCGCTGGGTTCGGCCCTCGCGCTGTTCCTGTACCCGCACTCGCTGACCGGGGTGCTGGCGTCGCGGGGCCGCAACGTGATCAAGCGGAACATGGTCGCGCTGCCCGCGTACTCGCTGCTGCTCGGTCTGCTGGCGCTGCTCGGCTACGTGGCCATTTCCGCGGCGGTCTCGCCGATCACCAACCAGGCGACCGGCCGGCCGGACTCGAACACGATCATCCCGGTGCTGTTCGAGAACCAGTTCCCGTCCTGGTTCGCGGGGATCGCGTTCGCGGCGATCGGCATCGGTGCGCTGGTGCCGGCGGCGATCATGTCGATCGCGGCGGCGAACCTGTGGACGCGCAACATCTACAAGGAGTACATGCGCAAGGACGCCACCCCGGCGCAGGAGGCGAAGCAGGCCAAGCTCGCGTCGCTGGTGGTGAAGTTCGGTGCCGTGCTGTGCATCCTGCTGATCGACCCGCAGTTCTCCATCGACCTGCAGCTCATCGGCGGCGTGATCATCCTGCAGACGTTGCCGGCGGTCGCCATCTCGCTCTACACCAGGTGGTTCCACCGCTGGGCGCTGGTGACCGGCTGGGTGGTCGGCATGACGTGGGGCTTCGTGATGCTCTACGGCATTCCGAGTGCCGACGGGTCGCGGCCGCACTTCGGTGGCTCGGCGCTCGCGCTCGACAAGTTGAGCCTGTTCGGGTGGCAGCCGTTCGCCGGCTCGCCCGTCCAGATCTACGTGGGATTCGTGGCGCTGGTCGGCAACCTCGTGGTCGCCGCGCTGGTCACCATGATTCTGCGGGCCCGCAAGGTCAGCAACGGCGTGGACCAGACGGTCGGCAGCGACTACCACGCCGACGAGGGTGACCCGAAGCTGAAGGCCATCGCTGTTCACTGATGTCGGGCGGGGTGGTGATCAGCGCCGCTGGTCACCACCCCGCCTGCGCTGCACGGAGCGTCAGATACCGCTGTTCGGGAACACTGCCCGTGCGTGCGGCGGCGGCCCGGTAGTGCGTGGCCGCACCGGCGCGGTCACCGGCCATCTCCAGCAGATGCGCGCGGACCGCGTGGAGCCTGTGGTGTTCGGCGAGCGTCTCGTCCAGCGACGCCAGTTCCGCGAGGCCGGCCACCGGGCCGCGGACCATGGCCGTCGCGATCGCGTGGTTCAGGGTGACCATCGGGTTGTCCGACATGGCCCGCAGCACGCCGTACAGCGCGAGGATCTGCGGCCAGTCGGTGTCCGCCGCGGTCGCCGCCTCGTCGTGGACGGCGTTGATGGCGGCCTGCACCTGGTACGGGCCCACCGGACCGTCGGGCAGCGTGGCGGTGATCAGCTCGACGCCCTCGGCGATGAGCGCGCGGTCCCACAGTGTCCGGTCCTGCTCGTGCAGCGGTATCAGCTCGCCCGTCGGGCCCGTGCGGGCCGGCCGCCGCGCGTCGGTCAGCAGCATGAGCGCCAGCAGGCCGGCCACCTCGCCGGCCGCCGCGTCACCGTCCGGCAGTTGCCGGTGCAGCGCCCTGGTCAGCCGGATCGCCTCGGTGGACAGCTCGACGCGGGCCAGGTCGGGGCCGGTCGTGCTCGTGTAGCCCTCGTTGAAGATCAGGTACAGGACCTGCAACACCTGTGCGAGCCGGTCGGCGTCGGTCGGCATCCGGAACGGCACGCCCGATGACTTGATCTTCTGCTTGGCACGGCTGATGCGCTGCGCCATGGTCGCCTCGGGGATGAGGTACGCGGTCGCGATCTCCGCGGTCGTCAGGCCGCCGACCGCGCGCAGCGTCAGCGCGATGGCCGACGCCGGCTTGAGCGAGGGGTGGCAGCACATGAACAACAGGACGAGCGAGTCGTCCTGGTCGACCGACTCGGTGGGGATCTCCTGAGCGGCCACCACGTCCTCGCGCCGCCTGCGGGCCTGTTCGGCGCGCAGCTGGTCGATCATCCGCCGGGACGCGACCTGGATGAGCCAGCCGCGCGGGTAATCGGGCCTCCCGGTGATCGGCCACTGTTCGGCCGCCGCGACCAGCGCCTCCTGCACGGCGTCCTCGGCCGCGTAGATGTCCTGGTACTTGCGCATCAACGCGCCGAGGACCTGCGGCGCGAGGTCGCGCAGCAGGTCCTCGAGACGCTCGGTCATCCGTCCTGCGCGGGCGCGGACATGACCTGGCGGACCTCGATCGGCAGGTTGAGCTTCGTCCCGTTCGGCCCGGGGGAGGCCGACGCGGCGGCCGCGATCTCGATGGCCCGCTCGAGACCGTCGCAGTCCACGATCCAGTATCCGGCCAGGAACTCCTTCGACTCGGGGTACGGCCCGTCGGTCACCGTGGGCGGCCCGCCCTGCACGGCCACCACGACCTTCGCCTCCTCCGGCCCGGCCAGCCCCTGCGCCTCGACGAACTCACCCGACTCGATGAGCGACTGGTTGAAGTCGTGCATGAACTGGATGTGCGTCTTGATCTCGGCGGGCTCCCAGGTGTGGATCGGCGGGTGGTCGAGGCGCTGCTCGCTCGGCTGCATCAAGAGCATGTACTTCATGGTGGTCTCCTCGCGGTTCCGATGCGCCCCGTCGGGCGCAACCGCGGGTACGTCGAAGCTCTCGACAGGTCCTCGACAACTTTCGCGAGAATCTTAGAACTTCGCGGATGACCAGGTCACCTAGCGCAGACCGGTGGCCACGAGCTTGCTCACGCGTGCGGCGGCCGTCCCGAGACCGGACGGACCGGCGAACGACGACGCCGGTTCGGCCGGCGTCGGCGGGTAGCGCAGGTGCTCCTCGCGGTACCGGTCGACCTCGCGGTGCCAGTTGAGGATGCCCGACATCCAGTTCCGCAGCTTGCCGGCGTACCCGAGCAGCGCTTCGCGGGCCGCCGTGTCCAGGTCCAGGTCGTCGAACAGCACGGGCAACTCGATGTCGACCACATGCTCGAACTGCCGCATCCTGGCGGTCATCAGCTTGTTCACGACTTCGTAGCCGCGCTCCTTGTCGCAGTCGAGGAAGTTCTGCACCACCAGCACGCCGTTGTGCAGCTCGCCCTCGAACTGGATCTCCTTCTGGTAGGAGAACATGTCGTTGATCAGGCACGCGTAGTCCATGGCCGAGTTCTCCATCGACTGGATCGGCCGTGCCCGGTAGATCTCCGGCGGGATGTCCGGCCCGTAGCCGAGGCGGGCCAGGCTCATGGTCAGCTCGGAGCCGAACGTGTGGCGCCGCATCTCCACGTAGTCGACCGGGTCGGGGATCCGGTTGTGCCGCTGGTTGTCCAGCTCCCACAGCCAGCTGTCGAGCATGGTGCCGACGTCCCTGCGCAGCGAGGCGCGGCCGGCGTCGGTCATGGGGGTGGTGGTGCGCCGCCACAGGTCGGCCAGGCTGCGCTCCAGTGCGGTGACCGGCACGGTCGTCGGGTCCGGCGTGTCCACGGGCATGAACAGCCGCAGTCGCTCGTTCGACGCCTTCGCGGCGGCCATGTTGCCGGTCCGGCTGAACAGGACGGGGTAGTAGTCGTCGGCGTAGGTGCCCCATGCGAGCCAGCCCGAACTCTGGTCGAGTTCGTCGGCCGTGGCGTCCGGGTGGATGCCGGCCGCGCAGAGCGGCAGGTCGGCGGCGCGCAGCACCCGCTCGTCCCAGATACCTTCGGACAGGATGCCCATCTCCCGCGACCAGCCGACCAGGTTCTCGCGGGCGGCCGCCAGGTGTGGCGACAGGGACAGCTCGAACGGCATGTAGATCTCGGGCAGGGTGGAGCGCCCGACCGTGCGGAACGGCACGTTGCTGAAGGACCTCGCGCGTTGCGGCATGGTCCCGACCAGCGAACCGACGATCCGGGCGGCCTGGGTGCCCAGTCCGGCGGGCCCGGTGAGCGGCCCGGTCCTGGCCTTCTCGTTCATGTAGCGCGAGGACCGCATGTGCCATTCGTGCCCGCCGGACTGCCAGTCCTGCAGGCCCTTGACGTACCCGAGCACGCCGAGCCGTTCGTCCGCCGGCACCGCGCGCTCGTCGAGCAGCGCGGGCAGCTCGGTCAGCGCCGTGTGCTCGAACTGCTGCAGTCGCGAGGTGATCAGGTCGTTGACCGCCTCGGCCGCCTGCTGCGTGCTGATCTCCAGGAACTTCTCGAGCACGAGGATGCCGTTGGACAGCTCGCCCTCGTCCTGGACCTCGCGCTGGTAGGAGAACACGTCGTTGCGCAGGTGGACGGCGTCGGCGAACGTGTCGCGCAGGACCGTCATCGGCCGGCTGGCGGCGATGTCGGCGGGCACCTCGGCGCCGACCACGTGCTCGATCAGATTGGCCGACCATGGTGCACCGCCGACCTTGCGGCGCATCTCCACGTACTCGATCGGGTTGGACAGCCGGCCCTCGTTGATGTTGGCGAGCTCCCAGAGCGACTCGTCCAGCAGGTTCTTCGTACTCTCCACGAACCTGGTCCGGAAGTCGGCCGAGTGCGACGGCACCGTGCGGGTCCACAGGTCGGTCAGCCCGCGTTCGACCGGGTTGTCGGGCGTCTCGGTGATCTCGCCGTCGACCGGCATGAACAGCGCGAGCCGGTCGAGGTACTCGCGCGCGCCGCCCAGGTCGCCAGAGCGCTTGTACAGCTCGACGAAGTGATCGTCGAAGTAGAAGACCCAGACGTACCAATCGGTGACCAGGTCGAGGTCCGGGCCGCTGGCGTCGGGGTGGGTGTAGCCGCACAGGAGCGCGTAGTCGTGCGAGTCGAAGTCGTGCTCGTCCCAGATGGGCACGCCGTGCTGCGGCACGTCGATCATGTCCATCTCGTAGGCCCAGGCCTTGCTGTGCTCGCGGGCGCGTTCGAGGTTCGTGTTCAGCCGTGCTGGATAGGGCATGTAGAACTCAGGAAGTTCGAACGGCTGCATGCGCACCCCTTGTATCGACGAGGACCCACTGGCAGGCAACCAAAGGGAACCGCGACGGACAAGGGCCGGAGCGGGTTGTACTCGATCGGAGGCGTGCGGATCGCACGGATGGCCCAGCGGGACATACCAGGACGAGGACATAAGGGGACCCCACGCACCCGACAGAGCCCGCTTATCCTTGCTGCCTTCCGGCCCTGGGGAGGTTCACGAGATGAACGCCGCATGGGGTCCATGGTCATTGTAGCCGGGTGTTCCGGGTGTGGCCCGTGGGTGGGCTGACTGTCGGACCCGGCGGGTAAGGTCGCGGCGTGGCGCTCGCCCTCTACCGCAAATACCGTCCGGCAACCTTCGCCGAGGTCGTTGGGCAGGAACACGTCACCGAGCCGCTGCGGACAGCCCTGTCCGCCAAGCGGGTCAACCACGCGTACCTGTTCTCCGGCCCGCGCGGATGTGGCAAGACCTCCAGCGCGCGGATCCTGGCGCGCTCCCTCAACTGTGAACAAGGCCCGACGCCCGACCCGTGCGGGGAGTGCGACTCGTGCATCTCGCTCGCGCCGGAAGGCCCCGGCAACGTCGACGTGGTCGAGCTGGACGCGGCCAGCCACGGTGGTGTCGACGACGCCCGTGAGCTTCGGGACCGGGCGTTCTACGCGCCGGCGTCCTCGCGGTACCGGGTGTTCATCATCGACGAGGCGCACATGGTCACCACGCAGGGCTTCAACGCCCTGCTCAAGATCGTGGAGGAGCCGCCGGAGCACCTCGTCTTCATCTTCGCCACCACCGAGCCGGAGAAGGTGCTCGGTACCATCCGCTCGCGCACCCACCACTACCCGTTCCGGCTGATCCCGCCGAGCGCGATGCGCGATCTGCTCGAGCGCAACGTGGCTGCCGAGGGCGTCACGGTCGCGCCGGCCGTGTTCCCGCTGGTCATCCGCGCCGGCGGGGGCTCCGCGCGAGACACCCAGTCGATCCTCGACCAGCTCCTTGCCGGCGCCGGTCCCGACGGCGTGGCCTACGAGCGCGCGGTCGCGCTGCTCGGGGTGACCGACGTCGCGTTGATCGACGACATGGTCGACGGGCTGGCCACGGGCGACGCGGCCACCGTGTTCGGCACGGTCGACCGGCTGGTGGAGGCCGGGCACGACCCGCGCCGGTTCGCCTCCGACCTGCTCGACCGGCTGCGTGACCTGGTGCTGCTGCGCGCGGTGCCCGACGCGGGGGCGCGCGGCCTGGTCAACGCCCCTGGCGACGAGCTGGACCGGATGATCGCCCAGGCCGAGCGGCTCGGGCCGGGCACGCTCAGCCGGTTCGCCGAGATCGTGCACACGGGTCTCGTGGACATGCGCGGTGCCACGGCGCCGCGGCTGCTGCTCGAGCTGCTGTGCGCGCGGATGCTGCTGCCGGGCGCCGTGCCCACCGACGCGGCCGCCGACTCGGCCGTGCTGCAGCGGCTGGAGCGCATGGAGCGGCGGGTCACGGTGGCCGGCACGACCGAGGCTCCGCCCGCCGCGCCGGCCCAACCGGCGCCCGCCGCGCCACGTCCCGCGTCGGTAGACCCGGCGCCTCGGGCGGTCACCCAGTCGCCGCCGCCGGTGACGACCCCGGTGGTGGCCGCACCGCCGGTGGCCCCTGTCGAGGAGGCGCCGGTCACTCCACCGGGCGATGGTGGGATCGACGCGGCCGGCCTGCGACGACTGTGGTCCACGCTGCTCGGCGAGGTCCGCAAGGTCAGCCGCAGCACGGAGGCGATGCTCACCAACGCCACGGTGCAGTCCATCGAGGGTGACACAGTGGTGATCGCCCACCCGGCGGCCCCGCTGGCCAGGCGCCTGGGGGAGTCCCGCAACGTGGAGGCCATCGCCAAGGCGCTGGAGGCGGTGATCGGCGGCAAGTGGGTGGTCCGCTGCGTGCACGCCGAGCCGGGTGCCGGTGGAGCGACGGCCGCCAAGCCGGCGACCAAGCCCGACCCGCCCACCTACCAGCGTCCGAACCAGCCGCCGCGCGACCCGGAGCCCCCGGCTGCCGCGCCGCCACCTCCGCCGCCGACCCCAACCCCGACTCCGGCGCCGGGCCGCGCCGACGAGCCCCCACCGCCGGAACCCCCGACGGACGAGGACTTCTACGACGGCGACGAGGACAGCGGCGGCCCCGCTCCGGACGTGGCCCCGCCCAACCCGGAGGCCGACATGGTCAAGCTGCTGACCGACAAGCTGGGCGCCCGCCCGATCGAACGCTGACCACGCGGCTTGACCGCACAGCCCGCCAGGCGGCTCGACCGCGCCGCTCGACCAGGCGGCTCGACCGCGCCGCCCGTCCCTGATCGCACGTCCTGACCGCAGGGCCGGGTTTCTCGGCGCCCGAAACTGTCGGTCCTCGCCGATAGAATGGAAATCAGGGGGCCCCCGGCGTCCTCGACCATCGCGAGTGGCGAATTCGCTTTCGCACACCAGTTCGCTTCGGTGGGTGGGTTCACTGCGGCCGGGTGCAACTCAGGTGAGTCACTTCAGGTAGGCGACGACTCCCGCCGCGATGGCTGCCGCGTACGACTGGCGGCCGGGTTCGCTCGTGAACGCCGCCGCCTCGGCCGCGTCGCGCATGTTGCCGCACTCCACCAGCACCGCGGGAACCTCCGACAGGTTGAGCCCACCCAGGTCGTCGCGGGGGGACAGGCCCTGTTCGCCGATGTAGGTGGACGGCGTGAAGCCCGCCGCGCCGAACGCGTCGCGCATGGTGGTCGCCAGGCGCGACGCAGGCTCCCCCTGTGCGGGGTTCAGCGGCGGCGCCGAGTAGGCGACGTGGAAGCCGGTGGCGCCGGGCGCCGTGTTGCCGTCCGCGTGGATCGACACCACGGCCGCCGCCGCGTTGCGGTTGCCGATGGCCGCGCGCTCGTCAACGCAGGGGCCGACGCCCGTGTCGTCCGGCCTGGTCAGCACCACCTCGAACCCGGCTTCCGCCAGGAGTTCCCGCACCCGCAGCGCCACGTCCCACGTGAACGCGTGCTCCGGATAGCCGGCGTCGGTCGCCGTGCCGGTCGTGTTGCAGGCCTTCGTCCGGCCGCGGCCCGCCGGCACCGGTCGGTTGATCTGTTCGGGCGCGGTCGCGTTGCCACCGTTGTGGCCCGGGTCGAGCACCACCACGGGCTTCGCGACCGGAGGCGCCGAACTCGTGGAAGTAGACGTGGAAGTCGAAGTAGAACTCGTCGATGGGGGCGCCGGCTCGGCTGCCGGCGACACGCACGCGGCGAGGGTGAGCAGGCACGTCAACGCCACGAACGGTCTCCGCACGGCGCTCACCATGCCACAGCCGCGACCCGGCTACCCTGGGACACAGCGATAAGCATGGCCAAGTGCAACAGAGGAGCCCTAGTGCAACCCGGTGGCGTACCCGACATGTCGCAGATCCTGCAGCAGGCGCAGAAGATGCAGGAACAGCTGATGTCGGCTCAGGAGGAGTTGGCCAACGCCGAGGTCACCGGCACCGCGGGTGGCGGTCTCGTCACCGCCGTGGTCTCCGGGTCCGGCGAGCTGAAGTCGCTCACCATCGACCCGAAGGTGGTCGACCCCGAGGACACCGAGACGCTGGCCGACCTCGTGGTCGCCGCCGTCCGGGACGCCAGCTCCAGCGCCCAGCAGTTGGCCACCGACGCGATGGGCCCGCTCGCGGGCGGTCTCGGCGGTCTCGGCCTGCCCGGCATGTAGATGTACGAGGGCCCGGTCCAGGACCTGATCGACGAGCTCGGGCGGCTGCCCGGCGTGGGTCCGAAGAGCGCGCAGCGCATCGCGTTCCACCTGCTCGGCGCCGACCCGGCCGACGTGACGCGGCTGCAGCAGGCGCTGCAGAAGGTCAAGGACGGCGTGGTGTTCTGCGACATCTGCGGCAACGTCTCCGAGCAGCCCACGTGCCGGATCTGCCGGGACGCGCGCCGCGACCCGAGCGCCGTGTGTGTGGTGGAGGAGCCGAAGGACGTCCTGGCCGTCGAGCGGACCAGGGAGTTCAAGGGCCGCTATCACGTGCTCGGCGGCGCGCTCGACCCGTTGTCGGGCATCGGCCCGGACCAGCTGCGGGTGCGTGAGCTGCTGTCGCGGATCTCCGCGCAGGAGGTCACGGAGGTCATCCTCGCCATGGACCCGAACACCGAGGGCGAGGCCACGGCCACCTACCTGATCCGGATGCTGCGCGACTTCCCCGGCCTCACGGTCACCCGGCTGGCTTCCGGCCTGCCGATGGGCGGTGACCTGGAGTTCGCCGACGAGCTGACGCTCGGCCGCGCGTTCTCCGGCCGCCGCGAAGTGTGAGCCTGAGCAGGAGCGGGAGCGACGGAGCGGACGCCGTCTGGACTGACGACCGCGCGCAGGCGCGCCAGCGCCGAGCACGGGAGGAGGGAAGACGGCGTGCTAGCGGAGGAGCGGAGCGACCATGTCACAGCCCAGATCCTCGCTCGGTCGCCACGACTGGGGCCCGTGCGGCTCGTGGCGATCGATGGGCCGTCCGGCTCCGGCAAGTCCGTCTTCGCCGACCAGTTGGTCGAGGAACTGGGTGCCACGCTCGTCCGCACCGATGACTTCGCCACCTGGGACGACCCCGTGTCCTGGTGGCCGCGGCTGGTCGACGGCGTGCTCGAGCCCCTGGCCTCGGGCAAGCCGGGCCGCTATCGGCGCACCGAGTGGACCGACGGCCGGCCGCACCCCGGTTCGTACGTTTCCGTAGCGGTGCCGGAGACGCTGGTGATCGAGGGCGTGTCCGCCGGTCGCCGCTCGATCCGACCCTGTTTGTCTTTTCTTCTGTGGTGTGAGTTGGCCGACTCCCGTGTGCGCCTGGACCGGGCCGTCACGAGGGACGGGTTGGCCGCCCGTGAACACCTTCTGGCCTGGCAGTTCTTCGAGCGCGGGTGGTTCGCCGTCGACGGCACCCGAGAGAGCGCCGAGTACCTGATCTGAGTTCGCTGAGCGGGCATGCGTGACCGAGTTGTGACACATCGGCTCCTCACACCGTCCACCTGTCGGGATAAGGTCGGCGACCGAAACGTGAGACAACAACCCTCCTGAGGTGCGCGATGCTTCATACCCGCACGGCTCGCCTGGCCGCCATCGGCATATCCGCCGCTGTGGTCCTGAGCGCCTGCGCTGAATCCGAGCGAGGCGACGACGGGGGTGACACCAGCGGCGGCGGCAAGGCCGGCGGCACCATGACCTTCGGGGTCGAGGGCGCGCCGCGGCTCTTCGACCCGTTCTACGCGACCGACGGCGCGACATTCCGCACCTCTCAGCAGATCTTCGAGGGTCTCGTCGAGTTCAAGCCGGGCACCGCCGAGGCGGAGCCGGGCCTCGCCGAGAGCTGGGAGGAAAGCGAAGACGGCACGACCTGGACGTTCAAGCTCCGTGAGGGTGTCAAGTTCCACGACGACACGGACTTCAACGCCGAGGCCGCGTGCGCCAACTTCGACCGCTGGTTCAACCAGACGGGAGCGGCGCAGAGCCCGGCCGTCACCGGTTACTGGCAGGACAACTTCGGCGGCTTCGCCGATGGTGCCAAGCCGTCGCTGTTCGAGTCCTGCACGGTCGTGGACGAGTCGAACATCGAGGTCAAGCTGACCCGCGCGACCAGCAAGTTCCCGGCCATCCTGGGCCTGCCGTCGTGGGCCATGCAGAGCCCGACAGCGATGGAGCAGTACGACGCGAACAACGTCGTCGCCGCCGGTGACAGCTTCACGTTCCCGGCCTACGCCACCGAGCACCCGACCGGCACCGGCCCGTTCCGGTTCGACAAGTACGACGAGGCCAACGGCGCGGTCGAGCTGGCCCGCAACGAGAACTACTGGGGCGAGAAGGCCCTGCTCGACAAGCTGATCCTGCAGGAGATCCCGGACGAGACGGCCCGCAAGCAGGCGCTGCAGTCCGGTGACATCCAGGGCTACGACCTGCCCTCGCCGGCCGACTGGCAGAGCCTCGAGGACGACGGCTACAAGCTGCTCATCCGCCCGGCCTTCAACGTCTTCTACCTGGGCATCGGCCAGAAGAACAACCCCGCGCTGCGTGACCTGAAGGTGCGGCAGGCGATCGCCCACGCGATCGACCGCGAGGGCCTGGTTCGCCAGCTGCTGCCTGAGGGCTCGAAGGTCGCCGAGAACTTCTATCCGGACACCGTGTCCGGCTGGACCGACGACGTGGAGAAGTACGACTTCGACACGGAGAAGGCCAAGGAACTGCTGGCCGAGGCCGGCCAGTCCAACCTCACGGTGACCATCTACTGGCCGACCGAGGTCAGCCGCCCGTACATGCCGAACCCGCGCGACATGTTCGGCTTCATCCAGGGCAACCTGGAGGCGGCCGGCATCACGCTCAACGTGGTCAGCAAGCCGTGGAACGGTGGCTACCTCGAGGATGTGGACAGCGGCAAGGCCGACCTGTTCCTGCTCGGCTGGAACGGTGACTACAACACGCCGGACAACTTCATCGGCAACTTCTTCTCCGACCCGGCCAACCGGTTCGGCACCGGCAACTCCCCGTGGGGCGCCACGCTCACCCAGGAGCTCCAGGCGGCGGACTCCGAGCCGGACGACGAGAAGCGCAAGGCCATGTACGAGGAGCTCAACCAGAAGCTCAAGGCTGAGTACCTGCCGGCCGTCCCGATCTCGCACGGGCCGCCCGCGCTGGTGACGGCGGACAACGTGACCGGCCTGGTCGCCAGCCCGCTGACCGACGAGCGCTTCAACACCGTTAGCCTCGGCTGACAAGACACTGACTGAGCTCCCACCACAGGAAATCAACTAGGTGCTTCGCTACACGATTCGGCGGCTGCTGCAGCTTGTGCTCGTCGTCGGGGTGCTGTCGCTGCTGCTGTTCGCGTGGTTGCGCTCGCTCCCAGGAGGGCCGGTCTCGGCCCTCCTGGGGGAGCGCGCCACCGCGGAGACCCGTGCCCAGCTCACTGAGGAGCTGGGACTCAACGACCCGATCTTCATCCAGTACTTCAAGTTCGTCGGCCGCGCGGCGTCCGGTGACTTCGGGGTGTCCACCGGCGTCCAGCCGGGCGACTCGGCCATGGACATCTTCATCCAGCGCTTCCCGGCGACGCTGGAGCTGTCCTTCATGGCTATCGTCATCGCGCTCGCCGTGGGTATCCCGCTCGGTTACCTCGCGGCCCGCAGGCGCGGTGGCATCCTCGACAACCTGAGCATCGTCGGCTCGCTCATCGGCGTCGCGGTGCCGGTGTTCTTCCTGGCGTTCGTACTCAAGCAGGTCCTCGCCGTGGACCTCGGCTGGTTCCCGACGGCCGGCCGGCAGGATCCCGGCATCGACGCCACCCGCGTCACTGGCTTCTTCGTGCTCGACGGAGTGATCACCCAGGAATGGGACGCCGCGTGGGACGCGTTCGTCCACCTGATCCTGCCGGCCGTCGCCCTGTCGAGCATCCCGTTCTCCGTGATCTTCCGGATCACGCGTGCCTCGGTGCTCGACGTGGTTGACGAGGACTACGTCCGCACGGCCGAGTCCAAGGGGCTCACCACCCCGGTCATCCGGCGCAGGCACATCCTGCGCAACGCGATGTTGCCGGTGGTCACCACCATCGGTCTACAGACAGGCGCGTTGCTGGCCGGTGCCGTGCTGACCGAGAAGGTGTTCTCCTTCCAGGGCATCGGGCAGGCGCTGGCCATCGGCTTCGAACGCCGGGACTATCCGGTGCTGTTGTTGCTGATCCTCTGCGCGGCCGGAGTGTTCGTGTTCGTCAACCTGCTGGTCGACATCTCGTACGCGCTGATCGATCCGCGGATCCGGACCAGGTCGGGTGGTAGGTGATGAGCACGCGTTCGGACAAGATCGACGCGCTCAGCAAGCAGGCGGCGTCCAGCGACGCGGGGGTCAGCCTCACCGCTGCCGCGTGGCGCAGACTGCGCCGCAACCCGGTGTTCATCGTCGGCGCGGTGATCATCTCCACGTTCGTGATCCTGGCCATCCTCTCGCCGTTGCTCGCTGCGCACGACCCGACCGACCGGATGCTCGGCGACCAGGTCATCCGGGCTCGCAACCAGATCCCGCCGCCGCAGGAGGGGCACCCGCTCGGCGGCGACCAGGTCGGTCGCGACCTGCTGTCCCGGATGCTGATCGGGTCCCAGCAGACGTTGCTGGTCGGTGTGCTGGCCACGCTCATCGGGTTGAGCGGTGGTCTGGTGCTCGGCACCCTGGCCGGCGCGTTCGGCGGCTGGGTCGACTCGGTCGTCATGCGTGCGGTCGACGTCATGCTGTCGATCCCCGGCCTGCTGCTCGCCGTCTCCATCGGTGCGTTGTTCGCGAGGCCCAACCAGTACACGGTGATCATCGCGGTGGCGATCGTGCAGATCCCCGTGTTCGCGCGATTGTTGCGTGGCTCGATGCTCGCCCAGCGCCACAGCGACCACGTGCTCGCCGCACGGGCCCTCGGCGTGAAGGAGCGGGCCATCGTGTTCCGGCACATGCTGCCCAACTCGCTCGGCCCGGTGATCGTGCAGTCCACGCTGGTGCTCGCCATCGCGATCATCGAGGCGGCCGCGCTGTCGTTCCTCGGTCTCGGTAACCCCGACGACCGCACGCCGGAGTGGGGCGCCATGCTCGGCCAGGCGCAGAACGTGCTCGACAGCCACCCGCAGCTGGCGTTCTACCCGGCCGGCGCCATCGTCATCGTGGCGCTCGGCTTCACGTTGATGGGTGAGTCGCTGCGCGAAGCCCTCGACCCCAAGAGCAGGCGGTGATTTCTCGTGGCACTGCTTGAGGTTCGTGACCTCTCGGTGGTCTTCCACCGCAAGGGTGAGGAGTCGGTCGCCGCGGTGGACGGGGTGAGCTTCGACGTCGAGCCCGGTCAGACGGTCGGACTGGTGGGCGAGTCCGGCTGCGGCAAGTCGGTCACCTCGTTGGCGATCATGGGCCTGCTGCCCAAGCGCGGCGCCAGGGTCACCGGCTCCGCCAAGTTCGAGGGCACCGAGCTGCTGACGCTGTCCGACAAGCAGATGCGGGACCGGCGCGGCCGCGACCTCGGCATGGTGTTCCAGGACCCGCTGTCGTCGCTGAACCCGGTCGTCGAGATCGGGTTGCAGGTCACGGAGGTGCTGGAGCGCCACCGCGGCATGTCACGCAAGCAGGCGCGGGTGGAGGCGACCAACCTCCTCGAGAAGGTCGGCATCCCGGACCCGAAGCGGCGGCTCGACGAGTACCCCCACCAGCTTTCCGGCGGGATGCGGCAGCGTGCGTTGATCGCGATCGCGCTGGCCTGCCGCCCGCGGTTGCTGATCGCCGACGAGCCGACCACCGCGCTCGACGTGACCATCCAGGCGCAGATCCTCGCGTTGCTGGCCGACCTGGTCCGCGACACCGAGACGGCGCTCATCATGATCACGCACGACCTTGGTGTGGTCGCCGGCCTGTGCGACGAGGTCAACGTGCTCTACGCCGGGCGCGTGGTCGAACGCGCCGGCCGCCACGACCTGTTCCGGGTGCCCCGGCACCCGTACACGCACGGGCTGCTGGCGTCGATCCCCCGGCTGGACGGTGCCAAGGGCGAGCGGCTGTCGCCGATCCGCGGCTCGGTGTCCGACAACATCCCGTGGACGTCGGGGTGCGCGTTCGCGCCCCGCTGTCCGAACGCCACGAACACGTGCGTCGAGGTGACACCGGTGATGGAGACCGACACCACGGTGGCCGGCGAGCGGCAACTTCGCTGTCACAACCCGGTGGCGCCGGCGAACCGGGAGGTGCCGGCGTGAGCGAGCTTGCGAGCGAACCAATGTCACAGGGCGAGCCTGCGGCCGTGGACAACACTCTCGTCGAGGTCGAGGGCATGAAGGTGCACTTCCCGATCAAGCGGGGAGTGGTGCTGGACCGCACGGTCGGCTACGTGTACGCGGTCGACGGGGTCGACCTGTCGATCCGGCGGGGCGAGACGTACGGCCTGGTCGGCGAGTCGGGTTGCGGCAAGTCGACCCTCGGGCGCGCCATGCTCAAGCTCACCGAGCCGACGGCCGGCAAGGTCGTGTTCGACGGGGTCGAGCTGTCGAGCCTGCGGGGCGAAGCGCTGCGCAAGATGCGACGACGCATGCAGATGGTCTTCCAGGACCCGATGTCCTCATTGGACCCCCGGCAGTCGGTGGAGTCCCTGCTGGTGGAGGGCATGCGGGCGCACGGTCTCGACAAGGGCAAGGAGTCGACCGCCGCCCGGCTGCGGGAGCTGCTGTCCGCCGTCGGCCTGCCGAGCACGTCACTGCGCAAGTACCCGCACGAGTTCTCCGGCGGCCAGCGGCAGCGCATCGGCATCGCCCGTGCGCTGACCGTCGAGCCGGACCTGATCGTGGCCGACGAGCCGGTGTCCGCGCTGGACGTCTCCGTGCAGGCGCAGGTGATCAACCTGCTGGAGGACCTGCAGAACGAGTTCGGCCTGACCTACCTGGTGATCGCGCACGACCTGGCGGTGGTGCGGCACATCGCCGACCGCGTCGGCGTGATGTACCTGGGTGGACTGGTGGAGGAGGCGTCGTCGGACCAGCTGTACGCCGAGCCGCTGCACCCGTACACGCGGGCGCTGCTGTCGGCCGTGCCGGTGCCGAACCCGGACCTGGAGGACCGCCGCGAGCGGATCCTGCTGGCCGGTGACCTGCCGTCGCCCGCGAACCCGCCGAAGGGCTGCCGGTTCCACACCAGGTGCCCGTGGCGGCAGGAATCCCGCTGCGACACCGAACGGCCGGCGCTGCGCGAGATCGCGCCCGGCCACCGCGCGGCATGCCACTGGGCGGAGGACATCCGCGACGGCCGCATCCGCCCGCACGAGGTGAAGCCGATGCTGGTGGAGGAGGGCTGGGACCTCTCCCCGGACGACGCCTCACTCGCCGGCCCGGCATCGATCACGGAGTCGCTCGGCCCGTAACGGACGGCGTGGGATCGGCGACTCCGTGAACATGAACGGGGACTCCGATCGGTCCGCGAAGTACCGGGTACCGCATCACAACTTCGATTCCGTTGCGACCGAGGAGATCGTGGTCGAGGACCATGACAACCGGTGATGCGCCGCTGAGCCCGGCGGATTTCGGGTGGACCGACCATCTCCGGATGCCTCACCTGTGGGAGCAGTTGCTCGAGGCCAAGGCCCGGGTCTCGCTCGGTGCCGTGGCGTCGGCACACCACATCGCCGTCACCCGTGAGCACTCACCCGAGGTGCGGGAGGAGGCGGGGCTGCTCAGACGGTTACTTCGTTCGAAGTTCGAGCAGCAGCACGGTGTCATCCGCAACAGCTACTTCTGCCGCAACCTGCCGGGCGGGATCGTGCTGACCGAGGCGCCGGTCGACCTGCACTCCGTGCTCAACAGCGAGAACGACCGGTTGGTCGCGCTGGAGGCGGACTACCACGCGCTCGTGCACGAGACCAAGTTCGCGTTGGGCGGGGGCTACCAGGTAACGCCTCAGGTCGACGCCGTGTACTCGGCCATGACCAGAGTGCTCGCTGCCGCAGACCTCGCGGCCGCGCCCGAGCCCGATGAGGCGCGACTCGCCGAGGCGCTGGCCGCAGCGGAGCGGGAGGTTGAGCACGTCCGGACACGGGTGCACGTGGCGATCCTGCGACAGGCGCGGTTCGTCTATCTTCAGGGCACGCTCACCGGCGCGGCGGCCGCTCTGGCGATGTGCGTGGTGCTCGGTCTGGTCGGCGCGCCCCTTTGGAACGAGCACATTGGCACGGCTGAACTTGTCGCGGCGACCTTGTTCGGCGCGCTCGGTGCGTTGGTCAGCGTGTTCCAACGGGTCGCGACGGGCAACCTCACGCTCGACTTCAACGCGTCGGGGCGGCAGCTGTTCCTGCTCGGCTCTCTGCGGCCGCTCGTCGGGGCCATCTTCGGCGCCGTGGTGCACTTCGGACTCAGCGCCGGGCTGCTCGGCATAGCTGACCGGCCGACCGCCCCCGTGGGGGTGTTCGCGATCGTGGGGTTCGTCTCGGGGTTCAGCGAGCGGTTCGCCAAGGACATGGTCGAGCGGGCCGGGCAGGTGCTCGTCGGGGCACAATCGCCAGAGAAGAACCAACGTTAGGTCGATCGGACGAGTTGACCGGGTCGCGGGACGCGGCAGTATTGGCACATGGTGGTCACGGTGCTCGGCGCGTCGGGTCGCACGGGCAGGCACGTGGTGCGGATTCTCGTGCGGCACGGACACACGGTGCGGGCCGGGCTGCGCAATCTGAGGCGCGCGGACGCGGTCGCCGGGCTCGGCGCGATTCCCGTGGTGGCGGACCTGTGTGCCGACCAGACGGAACTGGTCGACGCGTTCGTGGGGTCGGACGTGGTGGTGAACGCCGCTGGTGCGGCCGACCCGGACCCGTCGGCCGTGAACCTCATCGACCGCGACGGCGCGATCTCCGCGATCCGCGCGGCGGAGCGGGCCGCCGTGCGCAGGTATGTCCAGCTGTCCGCCATGTACGCGGACTCGCCTGACCAGGGCGATCGGCTGGTGCGCTCGATCCTGTACGCCAAGCAGATCTCGGACAACGTCCTGCGCCGCTCGAGTCTGGTGTGGACAGTCATCCGCGCGGCGACGCTCACCGACGAGCCCGGCACGGGTCGCGTGCGAGCGGCCAGCCACACCGACGCCGGTCGCATCCCGCGCCAGGACGTGGCGGCCGTGGTGCTCGGGTGCCTGTCCGAACCGCGGACGGAGAATCGCGGTTTTGATCTGCGCTCCGGCGACGTGCCCGTGGGAATCGCACTGTCTACTTTGGACTAACCGTCCGGCGGCGACGGTCATAGGTATACACAATTACCTGTGGACAACCTGATTTCCTGTGGACAAACCACACGGGCGGAAGCTTTCCGGACTACCGTGGGCGATCACGGTTACGACCCGTTCGGGGTCTGCCGTCACGACGTCAGTTCCGTGCGCAGCTTGGCGATGGTGCGTAACGCCTCGTCGCGGTGTTTGGCTGCCTTCAGCCACGCCGGCAGGCGTTCCACCAGGCTCATCGTGCCCGTCCATCGACCGCGCTCGCGCAACTGTGCGCGCAGATAGGACTCCAGCAGGTTCAGATGCTCCACGTTATAGGCCCAAGCCACGTTCGATCCGCAGCACAGGGTCTGCAACCACAGCGGTAGTCCGAAGTACGGATCATCGGGGGCCGGACATCTCCGGTAGCACGTAACCGCAGGCGTGCTCGCGTGGCGGCGCGGTCCACCCAGCCATATGGCCGCAGGTCAGACAGGTCAGTCGCCGCTCCTGTCGTGACTCGGGATTGTCGGGAGGTGGGAGCACCGTCGCTCGGCCCGAGCAGTGCGGACACCGCACGAGGATCTCTTTGCTGAAGCGCGGTAGCCGCACCAGCGGGTCGGTGAAGCGGGCTCCCATGTCGATCCTTGAGTGGTTCTTGAGTGAGTTTTGAGCGCGGGCCCGCAAGATCTCACTGTCAGTAGCAGGTCGGGTCTCCTCTGAAAGGAGTACACACGAGGCCAGGAAAGCAGCGACGCACCGGCGGTTGGGGCACGTCTCGTAAGGGGTTGCCGGACGTGCCCCAACCGCCAGACCTGTCATTGCACCTTCGCGAGCAGCTCCTTGTATCCAGCGAGGCTGCGCTCCAGGTCTTCTCGGTTATACGGATTCTTCTCAGTTTCGAGTTGCGCCTCGACCTTCGCGATCGCGTCCTCGTTGCACTTCTTGAGCCATGCCCGCATGTAGGCGACGTGGGCATCTTCTTCCTCGATGGTAGGCATTACGTGCCCCCTTCTTCCGGTTCGCCGAAGCGCTCTGCGATGTGCCCCAGCGTCTTGAAGTACTGATCAAGATCCCGGCGGTAGTAGTCGATGCCACCACGGCAGTTGGCGATCATGGTCGCGGCGCGCTCCACGGATTAGGACAACTCGATCCGGCGGAAGTGGTCCGCTTCAGTGTGTTCTTCCATGGCGCGCACAGTAGCGCCGAGCACCGACAAGATCGCTCAGCGTGAGGAGCGGTTGATGGCCGACACCACCGCGCGCAGGGACGCCGTGACGATCGAGCTGTGTACGCCGACCCCCCACAGCACCTGGTCGCCCACGGCCGTCTCCACGTACGCCGCCGCCCGCGCGTCGTCACCCGCCGTGAGAGCGTGTTCCGTGTAGTCGAGCACCCGCACGTCGTAGCCCACCGACGCCAGCGCGTCCACGAACGCCGCGATCGGACCGTTGCCGACGCCGCTGATCTCGTGGCGGTCACCCTCCACCTCGACCACCGCCGTCAGTTCGTCACGACCGTCCTCGGCCGAGGACAGCCGGTGCTCGTGCAGCACCAGCGGCGACGCCAGCGTCAGGTACTCGGCGGCGAACGTCGACCACATGAGCGCCGGCGAGACCTCGCCGCCCTCGTTGTCCGTGTACTGCTGCACCACCTGCGAGAACTCGATCTGCAGCCGCCTCGGCAGCTCCAGCTGGTGCTCGGCCTTCATCACGTACGCCACGCCGCCCTTGCCGGACTGCGAGTTCACCCGGATCACGGCCTCGTAGGTCCGGCCGACGTCCTTCGGGTCGATCGGCAGGTACGGGACCTCCCAGGGATACGAGTCGACGTCCGTGCCCTCGCGCTCGGCCGCGTCGCGCAGCGCGTCGAAGCCCTTGTTGATCGCGTCCTGGTGCGAGCCGGAGAACGCGGTGAACACCAGGTCACCGCCCCACGGGTGGCGCTCGCCGACCGGCAGCTGGTTGCAGTACTCGACCGTCCGGCGGATCTCGTCGATGTCCGAGAAGTCGATCTGCGGGTCGATGCCCTGGCTGAACAGGTTCATCCCAAGCGTCACCAGGCACACGTTGCCCGTGCGCTCGCCGTTGCCGAACAGGCAGCCCTCGATCCGGTCGGCGCCCGCCTGGTAGCCCAGCTCGGCCGCCGCCACGCCGGTGCCGCGGTCGTTGTGCGGGTGCAGCGACAGCACGACAGCGTCGCGCCGGGCGAGGTTGCGGTGCATCCACTCGATGGAGTCGGCGTAGACGTTCGGCGTCGCCATCTCCACGGTCGCCGGCAGGTTGATGATCACCGGTCGGTCGGGCGTCGGCTGCCAGATGTCGGTGATCGCGTTGCACACCTCGACCGCGTACGACAGCTCGGTGCCCGTGTACGACTCGGGCGAGTACTCGAACCGGAAGTCGGTGTCGCTGTTCTTGCCCGCGTACTCGAGCACCATCTCCGCGGCCGACGTGGCGATCTTCTTGATGCCCTCGCGCTCCTCGCGGAACACCACGCGCCGCTGGAGGATCGACGTGGAGTTGTAGATGTGCACGATCGCCCGGCGCGCGCCGGACAGCGCCTCGAACGTCCGCTCGATCTGCTCGGGCCGGCACTGCGACAGCACCTGGATGGTCACGTCGTCGGGGATGGCGTCGTCGGTGATGATCTCGCGCACGAAGTCGAAGTCCGTCTGCGAAGCGGCCGGGAAGCCGACCTCGATCTCCTTGTAGCCCATGCGCACCAGCAACTCGAACATCCGCCGCTTGCGGGCCGGTGACATCGGGTCGATCAGTGCCTGGTTGCCGTCGCGCAGATCGACGGCGCACCACTGCGGCGCAGTGGTGATCCGGTTGTCCGGCCACGTGCGGTCGCGCAGCGTGACCGGCTCGATCAGCTCATGGAACGGCTTGTACCGATGGACGGGCATCGACGTGCCGCGTTGGGTGTTCCACGCCGGCTGCTCGGCCGGCGCCGGCCGGGAGGGGATACGGATGTTGCTGGTCGCCGCGCGCTGTACGTCAGGGATGGACATGAAGAAACTCCTGCTCGCCGGGGGTTCAGTTCATAGGAACGACCGGCAGGCTTCGCCCCGCGGCGGGGAGCCGGTCTGGTCAGGCCCCGTCGCGGCAACGAAGGAGGAGAGCACGCGCCACGGCCGTCAGCCTAGCCAGCGGGCGCGTCAAGGCGAAACCAGGAGTCCACATAGTGGTCCGTTTGGTCTACCGGGATTGCTCCAGGATTCGGGTTTCGTCACGGAGCTGGCGGGCATTCAGTACCCATGACTACTCGCAGATGGAGCGTTACCAACACCGGAAACACCGCAGCTCGAGTCGTCACGGCCATCGGCGCGGTCTTCGCCATCATCGAGGTCGTCTACATCTTGCTGCACCTGTTCGGCGCGAACGCGGCTAACGGGTTCTTCAAGTTCATCCAGTCGATGGCCGAGCCGCTGGCGCTGTTCTGGCCGGGGCTGTTCCCCATCGCCAACGCCAACCTCGCGATTATCGTCAACTACGGACTGGCGGCCGTGTTCTGGATCGTCGTCGCTGGTCTGATCGCCAGGTTGATCTCGCGCTGATCGTTACTACCGACGGGTAGCCGCACGTCGACGACCGTGCCAGACTCCCAACCATGGCAGCGCATGCCGAGTCCGACGACACCGAGCGGCAGTCGTCCGAGCCGCCGCCCTCGCGGCCACGGCGCAGCTCGGTCGAGGTGCGTGCCTCCGTGGTGGGAGTTCTGGCCGGCGTCGTGCGGTGGGTCGGCTTGGCCTTCGCGGTGATCCTCGTGGTGCACGTGTTGCTAGCCGTCGGCCACGCCAACCCGGACAACGGCATCACCACGTTCTTCGCCAACACGGCCGAGCCGCTCGCCCTCGCCTTCAAGAACCTGTTCATGCCTGAGAACCCCGAGTTGCGGGTGCTCGTGAACTACGGCCTGGCGGCGGTGTTCTGGCTGATCGTCTCCTCGGTCCTGTCCCGGCTGATCCGCCGGCTCGGCTGACGGTTCCCCGAAAATAAGAACGTGTTCTAGTATTGCGGGATGGAAACCATCCCGGCAGCGACGGCGGCCGCGGCGCGCCGGTTCGGCGATGCCGAGGCGCTGGTCGACGGCCCGGTCCGGTTGAGCTGGCGCCAACTCCACCAGCAGGTCCGCACGTTCGCGGGTGCTCTGGCGGCCGACGGAGTCGAGCGGGGTGATCGCGTCGCCGTCTGCGCGCCGAACTCGCACCACTGGGTGATCGCGGCCCTCGGCGCACTGCACGCCGGCGCGACGCTCGTCCCCGTCAACACCCGGTACACGGCCGCCGAGACCGCCGACCTGCTGACCCGCTCGAACGCGAAGGCCCTGGTCGTGGCGCGGGACTTCCTCGGGCGCGACCGCTTGGCCGAGTTGGCGGAGACGCCGCCGGTGGTCGTCGACGTGCCGTGGTCCGGCCGGCCGGCCGAACCGGTCGACGTCGAGGTGGACCCGGACGACGTCAGCGATGTGCTCTTCACCTCCGGCACCACCGGCCGCAGCAAGGGCGTGATGAGCGCGCACCGCCAGGCGCTGGGCGTCGCCCGCGCGTGGGCCGAACTGGGTGGCCTGACGGCATCCGACCGCTACCTGGTGATCAACCCGTTCTTCCACAGCTTCGGCTACAAGGCCGGCATCCTGGCGTGCGTGCTGACCGGCGCGACGATCGTCCCGCAGGCGACGTTCGACGTCCCGGCCGCCATGCGCCTGATCGAGACCGAGCGGATCACCGTGGTGCCCGGACCGCCGACCATCTACCAGACCATGCTCGACCACCCCGACCGCGCGAGCCTCGACCTGTCGAGCCTGCGTCTCGCGGTCACGGGCGCGGCGACCGTGCCCGTCGCACTGATCGAACGCATGCGCGCGGAGCTGAGCTTCGACACGGTCCTCACGGCGTACGGCCTGACCGAGGCGGTGGTGGCGACCATGTGCCGCCCGGCCGACGACCCGCGCACGATCGCCCACACGTGCGGCCGCGCGGCCGCAGGCTTCGAGCTGCGCATCGCCGAGAGCGGGGAAGTGTTGCTGCGCGGCGAGAACGTGATGCTGGGCTACCTGGACGACCCGGCGGCGACGGCCGCGTCGATCGACGAGGACGGCTGGCTGCACACGGGCGACATCGGCCGCGTCGACGAGCGCGGCTACCTGACGATCACCGACCGCCTGAAGGACATGTACATCAGCGGCGGCTTCAACGTGTACCCCGCCGAGGTGGAACAGGTTCTGGCCCGCCTCCCGGGCGTCGCCGAGTCGGCGGTGGTCGGCGTCCCCGACGAACGCCTGGGCGAGGTGGGCAGGGCGTACGTGATCCGCAACGACGACGGGCTGTCCACAGAGGACGTGATGGCGCACTGCAAACAGGAGTTGGCGAACTACAAGATCCCGCGTGAGGTCGAGTTCCGCGACGCCCTTCCGAGGAACGCCTCGGGGAAGGTCCTGAAACGCGAGCTGGGTTAAGGCCTGTCCCTTGGATCTTTGTGCGAAGGTCTGCGCCTGACCAACAGTTACCTCAGGGGAACGTGACGGAACTCAGCCACTAACCACCTCGGTACCCGCGCCTGCGCCGGGACGCGACCAACACTTTTAAATACCGGGGAGGCGGACTAGATGCTCGTGCACCGTGGGATCCTCGGCCAGCACGAGATCGACCACCGCCCAGAAGTCGCGCAGGCGTGGGTGGGCGAGGCCCTCCTCGCGGGACAGCACGGCGCCGTGGAGTGGGCTCGCCGAGCCGTCGGCGCAGGCGTTGACCAGGGTGGCCGCGGGTCCCGTGTCGTTCTCCGCCGGACCCACCCGGCAGCCGAAGGTCACGTGGTCGGCATTGCTGCTCTGGCCCCAGGTGCCCAGGATGACGTCGATCCACGTGTCATGCGGCTGGCCCGTGTGGTGGTAGCAGTTCGCGAAGTAGACGGCGAACATCTCGCCGTCGCGGTGGACGGTGTTCCACGTCCGGACGATCGGTGTTGAGCAACATCGGCAGAGGTACTCAGCCTTTCGACTCCCGTCGAGATCCACGGTCAAGCGCACGCGCGCAAGGTACCCGAGCTAGAGGTCGCGCAAGTAGGACTGGCGGCGGACATCCACCGCCCTACTTGCGCGACCTCCTAGAACGCGGGATTACCCCATTCGCCGGAGAAGGCGATCTCCTGCAGGGAAAGGCGGCGTCGTGGTGCCAACTCGCGCGCTCGGCGGTCCTCGTCCAGCTGGTCGGGGGAGCCGAGCGTGCCGATGGCGATCGCCACCAGGGGGCGGATGTCCTCGGGCAGGGAGAACACGAACTTCGTGCCCTCCCGGTTGAAACCGCCCATCTGATGGGCCACCAGGCCCTCGGCCACCGCCTGGAGCACCAGGTTCTCGACGGCCAGCGCGACGCCGTAGTCCGGCATCGGCACCTCGCCCTTCTCGTTGCGGGTCGCGGCGCAGGCGATCATCAGCACGGCCGCCTGGCCGGCCCAGCCCTGGTTGCGCTGGGAGAGCAACGCGAAGATCCGCTCGTAGGTGTCGTCGCCGCGCCGGCCCACCAGGAACCGCGCGGGCTGGGTGTTGCCGTTGGACGGCGCCCAGCGGGCGGCCTCCAGCATCGCCCGCAGCGCGTCCTCGCCGACCATGCCCGCCGGGTCGAGTGCGCGGGGGCTCCACCGCCCCGCGATCAACGGATGCACCGGCACGCTGGTGTCGGCGTGCTTGTCCGGGTTGGTCATCAGATGGCGTATCCCCACGCGGTGATCGAGTAGGCCCCGAACCACGAGCTTGCCACGACCAACCCGCACAAGGTCAACACCACGGTCGACGGCCGTCGTTTCGCCAGCGCCAGCGCTATGGGGATGAGCAGCGCGAACGCCGGCACCATCAGCCGGACCTTCGAGTACATGAGGCCGTTGGACGCGAGGTTCATTGCGAGCACGCCGACCGTGTAGACGATCAGCGGCCACTCGACCCGGCACCAGATGGCGATCGCCAGCAGCGCGAGCGCCACCACGATCAGCGCGGCCGTGCCGACCTCGAGCACCGAGCTGCCGTTGGCCAGCACCTCGAGCGCGAACTCCAGCGTCGCGCGGCCGCCGTCGAACCCGGTGCTCCAGCCGCGTTCCTGCAGCGCGAACCACCCGTTCCACTCGCCCGTCTGCACGCCGACCCACGCGAGGTACCCGATCAGCCCGATCGGCGCGATCACCCCGCCGACCCACGGCCCCCACCCGTCGCGCCGCTTCACGATCGCCACGAGTACGGCGAGCCCGACCGCCAGGACCAGCGCCGCACCGGTCGAGCGCACCAGCCCGGCGAGCGTGCAGCACACGCCGGCGAGGATCCATCGCCTCTCCAGCACGCCGACCAGCGACCACGCGGCCAGCGCGCAGAACAGCGCCTCCGAGTACGCCATCGACAGGACGATGGCCATCGGCGTCGACGCGAACAGCGCGACCAGGATCAGCCCCGTCCGCGGCGAGCCGCCGCGGATGTGCCGGCCGAGCCGGGCGAGTGCGTAGGCGCACACGACCCCCGAGACGATCGTCACGGTCAGGCCGGCCGTGACCAGCCCGATCCCGCCGCCGCCGTCGACCGCCGCGACCCACCTGGTCAGCCACGGGTAGCCGGGGAAGAACGCGAGCGGCGTCTCGGCGCTGCGCTGGTTGAACGCGTCGACCAGCTCGGGCGGCACACCCGCGTACCCGCGGTCGGCGATCGCCAGGAACCACTGGCCGTCCCAGGAGCGCAGCACCTCGCTGATCGACCGGTTGTTCTCGTAGCCCATCCACATCAGCACGAGCAGGCCGAACTCGCGGATCCCCAGGAAGATCAACGCGGGCGCCAGCAGCGAGCCGACCCGACGCACCGTCCGGGGATCGGGCAGCCGGACCCAGTTTCGGGTTGGCGGTGGCTCCTCCGGCTCTGGCCGGGAGGGCGGATCCTCGTCCGTCGAGTCGGCAGCCGAGTCGGACCGCGTCACGTCCGTCGAAGACACCCGGATCCCTTCCTGAGTGCGTAGTCGCAGGCTGTCGCCTTACAGGGTAGGGCCAGCCGGGCTCCGAGTGGCGGCTGCCACACAGGAGACGGAAAGAAGTGGCTACCTCCGTTAGGCTCGCCTTTGTCGTTCTGAGGAGGTTTCGGACAGTGGCGCTCGTGGTCCAGAAGTACGGCGGTTCCTCGCTGGAGAACGCCGACCGGATAAAGCGGGTCGCCGAGCGGATCGTGGCCACGCGCAAGGCCGGCAACGACGTGGTGGTCGTCTGCTCGGCCATGGGTGACACCACCGACGAGCTACTCGACCTGGCGAAACAGGTCAATCCGGTGCCACCGTCGCGCGAGATGGACAT
Source organism: uncultured Actinomycetota bacterium (assembly GCA_963826035.1). GTDB lineage: Bacteria > Actinomycetota > Actinomycetes > Mycobacteriales > Pseudonocardiaceae > Actinophytocola. The sequence goes on from CAWGVZ010000002.1 coordinate 97,453, forward strand.
GCTGCTCACCGCGGGTGAGCGCATCTCGAACTCGCTGGTCGCCATGGCCATCGGCGCGCTCGGGGCCGAGGCCCTGTCGTTCACCGGGTCGCAGGCCGGTGTGATCACCGACTCGACCCACGGCAAGGCGCGGATCATCGACGTCACGCCGAGCCGGGTGCAGCAGGCACTGGACGACGGCTACATCTGTCTGGTGGCCGGTTTCCAGGGCGTGAGTCAGGACACGAAGGACATCACCACCCTCGGCCGGGGCGGCTCGGACACCACGGCCGTCGCGCTCGCCGCCGCGCTGAACGCGGACGTGTGCGAGATCTACACGGACGTCGACGGCGTGTACACGGCCGACCCGCGGATCGTGCAGAACGCCCGGCGGCTCGACAAGGTGCCGTACGAGGAGATGCTCGAGATGGCGGCGTCCGGCGCGAAGGTGCTGATGCTGCGCTGCGTGGAGTACGCCCGCCGCTACGGCGTACCGATCCACGTCCGTTCGTCGTACACCAACAAGCCCGGCACGGTCGTGTCCGGGTCAGTGGAGGACATTCCCGTGGAACAGGCGATGATCACCGGCGTCGCACATGACCGGTCGGAGGCCAAGGTCACGGTGACCGGCGTGCCGGACCAGACAGGTGTCGCGGCCCGGATCTTCCGGACGGTGGCCGATACCGAGATCGACATCGACATGGTCCTGCAGAACATCTCGAGCACCGTGTCCGGTCGGACGGACATCACGTTCACCCTGTCGAAGGACAACGGGCCGACGGCCGTCGCGGCGCTCGAGAAGATCAAGGACGAACTCGGCTTCCAGGCGGTGCTCTACGACGACCACGTCGGCAAGGTCTCGCTGGTCGGCGCCGGCATGCGGTCGCACCCGGGTGTCACGGCCACGTTCTGCGAGGCGCTCGCCAAGGTCGGCGTGAACATCGACATCATCAACACCTCGGAGATCCGCATCTCCGTGCTGATCCGCGACACCGAGCTGGACGAGGCGGTGCGCGCCATCCACGAGGCCTTCGACCTCGGTGGCGACGAGGTGGCCAAGGTCTACGCGGGGAGTGGTCGCTGATGAGCTCGGGTGCGGGTGTCCCGCAAAACACAGCCACACTGGCGCTGGTCGGCGCCACCGGAGCCGTCGGCTCCGTGATGATCGACATTCTGAACGGCCGGCCGGACTGGCCGTGGGGTGAGGTGCGGCTGATCGCGTCGCCGCGCTCGGCCGGCAAGCGCATCACCGTGCGCGGCGAGGAGCGGACGGTGGTCGCGCTCGCTCCCGAGGTCTTCGACGGCGTCGACGTGGCGATGTTCGACGTGCCGGACGAGGTGTCGGCCGAGTGGGCCCCGATCGCGGCGGCGCGCGGAGCCGTGGTGGTGGACAACTCGGGCGCGTTCCGCATGGACGACGACGTGCCGCTCGTCGTGCCGGAGTGCAACCTCGACAAGATCGCCGACGCGCCGCGCGGGATCATCTCGAACCCGAACTGCACGACGCTGTCGATGATGGCCTCGTTGGGCGCGCTGCACCGCGAGTTCGGGCTGCGTGAGCTGGTGGTGGCGTCCTACCAGGCCGTGTCCGGTGCCGGCGTGGCCGGCGTCGAGCGGCTCTACGCGGAGCTGGCGGCCGTGTCCGGCAAGCAGGTGGGCGAGCGCGCGGGAGACGTGCGGGAGGCCCTCGAGGCGGCCGGACTGTCCATAGAGGACTCGCCGTTCCCGGGGCCGCTGGCGCTGAACGTGGTCCCGTCCGCCGGTTCCTACAAGGGCGACGGCTGGTTCTCCGAGGAGCTGAAGGTCCGCAACGAGTCGCGCAAGATCCTGGGGATCCCGGACCTGCGGGTGTCCGCCACCTGCGTGCGGGTCCCGGTGGTGACCACCCATTCGATGGCCGTGCACGCGGTGTTCGCCTCGCCCGTGACCGTCGAGCAGGCGCGGTCGATCTTCGCGGCGCAGGCGTCGGTCGTGCTGGTCGACGACCCGGAGAACGGCGAGTTCCCCATGCCGGCGGACGTGGTGGGCGGCGACCCGACCTATGTGGGCCGCATCCGCCAGGCGCTGGACTTCCCGAACGCGCTGGACTTCTTCGTGTGCGGCGACAACCTCCGCAAGGGCGCGGCGCTGAACACCTACGAGATCGCCGAGGCGCTGGTCACGCGCGAGCGCGGTTGAGCCACTCCCGGCTCTGCTCTGCGGAGCCGGGATAGGTCCGCTCGACGTCGGCCGCGAGGTCCGCGATGGTCGTCGCCCGGAGTTCGTGCCGCCAGGTCAGCTCGGCCTTCGACATGGCCCGCGACACGATGCAGTCCGCGCGGTAGTCGGTCTTGGCGTCGCCGAACGGCGAGCCGTGCAGGATCTGCGCGCAGCGGAACGCCGGGTCGGGGCCCTCGATGGCCACCACCACGTCCAGCAGGGTGATCGCCTCCGGCCCGCGGTTGAGCCGGAAGCCGCCGCGGGGGCCGGAGGTCGAGACGACGAGCCCTGCCTTGGCGAGCGTCTGCAGTTGCTTGTTGAGGTAGGGCGCCGGCAGGTCGAAGTAGGCGGCCAGTCGTGCGGCCGGCACCGGGTCGGTCGTCCAGGACAGGTTGAGGCAGCTGTGCAGCGCCCACTCGACGCCCTCGGCCATGCGCATGGTCCTGGACACTACGTATCCAGAAAATCTGCCGCAACCCCCTTGTCTTGCTATTCTGGACGTGTAGTATCCAGGATATGACGAATCCAGAATTCACTCTCATCCGGGCCACTGAGGCCGAGGTCCTTCCCGCCAGCGGCGTGACGCTGCTGGCCGACTCCGCCGGTGCCGGCGGCGGGCTGGTCAGCAACCGGTCCTTCTTCGCGGAAGGCTCGAGCGGGGCGCCGCCGCACTCCCACTCGCAGGCCTCCGAGCTGTTCTTCGTGCTCGACGGCTCGCTCGACGTCCTGCTCGACGAGGAGATCGTCACGGTCACCGCGAACGACCTGCTGGTCGTGCCGGCCGGTCTGCGCCACGCGTTCGCGCCGTCGATCGGCCGGACGGCGGAGGTGTTGTTCGTGTACTCGCCCGCCAAGCCGCGGTTCGACTACTACCGGTTGCTCGAGCGGTTCTACACGGGCGCCGCGTCGGTCGAGGAGTTGACCGAGTCCCAGGAGCGCTTCGACAACAACTACGAGGAGAGTGCCGTGTGGGCGGATCGGCTGGTAGCTTCGACGACGTGACTGCCGGGTCGGCCATTGGCCACGAGCGAGTGAGGTTCCCGGCCACGGCTTGAGTGCCGGGCCGGGTCGAGGTCCCCCATCTTTCCTGTGTTGGTTCGTCATGCCCTAAAACCCACACAGGAGGATGGATTTGGATTTCAACAAGCAGGTCATCGACGAGTTCCGCGCCAACGGCGGCAAGGTCGGCGGCTACTTCGAGGGAGCGCGACTGCTCCTGATCACCACCACCGGTGCGCGTTCCGGTGTGCCGCACACCGTTCCCGTCGGCTACCTGCCGGACGGCGACCGGGTGCTGATCATCGGTTCCGCCGGCGGTTCACCGAAGCACCCGGCGTGGTTCCACAACCTCAGTGCCAACCCGACGTTGACCGTCGAGAACGGCACGATGACCTATGAGGCCAAGGCAACCGTGCTGGCCGGCGCGGAGCGGGACGAGCGCTGGGCCCGCGCGGTCGAGGCGGACCAGGGGTGGGCCGACTACCAGGCGAAGACCACGCGGGTGCTTCCCATGGTCGCCATCGAGTCGGTCCACGGTGGACCGCCGAACGTCAACGCCGACACACCGGGCGGTGGGCTGCGCGCCATCCACGACGCGTTCCGGCGTGAGCTGGCGCTGATCCGCGGCGAGATCGCGGCGTCCGGGCCGAAGCTGGGCGCCCAGCTCCGGGTGAACTGCCTGACGTTCTGCGGGGGCCTGACCTTCCACCACACGGCGGAGGACGGCGGGATCTTCCCGTTTCTCATGCTGAACCACCCGGAGTTGGCTCCCGTGGTGGCGCGGCTCGAGCAGGAACACGAGCGGGTCGCGGTGATGCTCGATCAGCTCCGGGCGGCGATCACCGATGACGGCGAGCAGGCGCTGGCGGAGGTGGACCGGTTGATCGAGGAGCTGGAGGCCCACCTCGTCTACGAGGAGGAGCACCTGATCCCGATCATGGACGCGGCCGTCGAGTAGTACCGAATGGACACCGAGTCGTACCCAATCGGTACGACTCGGTGTCGAGACGGTACTTCTCAGGAGACCTCGGCCGGTTGGCGGACGGACCGCCGGGTGGCCAGCGCGGCCGCGCCGGCCACCACCACACCACCCACGCCGGCCACCGCGAATCCCCAGCCGGCCGACGAGTGGTCCACCACGAAGCCGACCAGCGGGGCACCCGCCGCGGCGCCGAGCGTGAACGCCGACGACTGCAGACCGACGGCCTCACCGCGGGCCACGGCGGGTGCCAGGCGGTTGACCTCCTCGCCGGTGGCCGCCACGGTCGGGGCACACAGGGCGGTGGCCGGCAGCAGTGCCAGCATCAACAGCCACCAATGTCCGCCCGCCAGTCCGATGGGGATGGTCAGCGCGCCGAGCCACGCCATCAGCGTGACCTGGCGGATCGACCGCTTCAGCGCGCCGTAGACCAGCCCGCCGAAGGCCGAGCCGGCCGCCCACACCATGACCACCACGCCGGTCCACGTCAGCTCGCCGTTCGTCCGCAGCTGCGCGACGATCGCCACCTCGGTGCCCGCCAGGATGAACACGGCACCCGCTCCGATGGCCAGCACCCCCATCAGGCGAGGAGTCAGCCACGTCCGGCGCGGCACCGGCGCCCCCGACTCCGCCTTCTCCGCCTCGCTGCGCACGGCCGGGTTGACGATCATCAACAGCGTGCCGACCAGCACGAGGCCCACGGCCATGCACGTCATGGCCACGCGGCTGGAGAACTGGGTGGACACCAGCACGGCCGCCGCCGGCCCGATCATGAACGACAGCTCGGCGGACACGGAGTCCATGGAGAACGCCGTGCGGCGCAGCTCCTCGGGAACCAGCGCGGCGATCGCCTGCCGGCCGATGGACATGGCCGGCAGCACGAGCATGCCGCCGAAGAAGCCGGCCACCAGCAGCACGGGGAACGGCAGGTACGACCCGAACACCCAGAACGTGGTCTCGCCGATCGTGGTGATCACCAGCATCCGGCGGAGCCCGTAGCGGTCGACCACCCGGCCGAGCAGCGGCGCGCCGAGCCCGATGCCGATGGTGGCCACCCCGCCGACCAGCCCGGCCGCCCCGTACCCGCGGCCGAGCGTGATGGCCACGTGCAGGGTCAGGATCATGCCGGCCGCCGAGGCGGGGATCCTGGCGAGGAACACCAGCACCATGAGGGTGCGGACCCCGGGGAGCGCCAACGTCCGGCGGTAGAGCTGCATGGTGCGATGTGACCTCTCGTAGGCACCCTTCGGCAAGCAATTTACGACGCCGCACCGACAATCCGGCCATTGTCTTGACTCGTTCCAGCGAAGGTCGCTCGCCCAAGATCTGCTCTCCGGTCAAGCAGGCACACGGGGCCTGTGGCGTAAATCCACCACACGGGTCATCCCCCGACTCGATCGTGTCACCCGTGTCGCGTCGTTTTCGCTGGTCAACGAGAGCGCGGTAACCGGCAGTCGCTCACGTCACCCGTCCGATACGGCCCCAACCGCTCGCTCAGCCGAACGTATTCACGCGTTGTCAAGCAATAATCGAAACCGCCATCGTTCTGTCTGGCGCGCCGGATCATTCCCGGTAACCATGTTTTCCGGAGGGAGTTCTCAACACCCTAAGGAGAAGTTCGCGAATGAACGCCAGACTAATTCGTATTGTCGTCGCGGTTGCCGCGACGAGCGTTGTTTCTGTGGCCGGCGCGGGTATGGCGAATGCCAGTACCGAACGTGCCGCTGAGGCCGCGATGGTTTCCGCGATCGAAGAGTCCGGCGGCCAGACCACGCACACCGCTGCCAATTATCTCCAGCAGCTGCACACCTACATCCAAGGTGCGGTCACCGCCGACGAAGTGGCGGCTGTGGAGGCGGCGATCGGGCACCTGCGGCCCATCCTCGGCGCGGTGGCGAAGGCTCCGGTGGAGCGCGCCGCCGCGGTGCTGAACGAGCAGACCGACGCAAAAGCGGCTCAGGTCGAGCGGGAACTCCCCGGCCTGACTCTGCTGGCGCCGATCACCAGCCTCGTCACATCGCTGCTTACCACGCTGCTCGACCTGGTCACCGGCCTGCTCGGTGGACTGCCGCTGCCGCTCCCACTGCCGGAGCTGCCGCTGCCGCTGCCCGAGCTGCCTGGTGTGCCGTTGCCGGAGCTGCCGGGAGCACCGCTGCCGGAGGCGCCCGGTGCACCGCTGCCGGAGGTGCCCGAGGTACCTGGTGTGCCGCTGCCGGAGGCCCCGCTGCCGGAGGCCCCCGCGCTGCCGGACGCACCCCTTCCGGGCGCGCCGCTGCCGGACGCACCCCTGCCCTGAAAATAGGGCAATCGACAAGGTCGCGGTAATCCCTCGAGGGGTGCGGATTACCGCGACCTTGTCGATTTATGTCATTTATGCGGTCGGCCGGAAAATGTCGACCACATTTGCACGAGAACGAAGTGCGAGGCCGGTGCGCAATGCGCCCGCCGCCTCGGAGACGGCCTCCCGGAATCGCGCGCCGAGATTGATGAAGCTGACATAGCCGTGGATCAGGTCGTCGTGCTGGCGCTTGACCACCGGCACCCCGGCGTCCCGCAGTCGGTCGGCGAACGCGTTGCCCTCGTCGCGCAGCGGATCGAACCCCGCGGTGGCGACGTAGGCGGGCGGCAGGCCCCGCAGGTCCTCGGCCAGCAGCGGTGAGATCCGCGGGTTCGTCCTGGTGGCGACGTCCGGGCTGTAATGGTCGATGAACCAGGTCATGTCGTCGTCGGTCAGGAAGAACCCGTCGGCGAACAGGTCGCGGGAGCGGCGCCGGACGGACGAGTCGGTGGCCGGGTAGAACAGCAGCTGGAACACCGGTCGGGGCCCGCCCGCGCGGATGGCGTCGAGACAGACGACGGCCGCCAGGTTGGCGCCCGCGCTGTCCCCGCCGACCGCGATGGCCGCCGGGTCGGCGCCGAGCGCCTCGGCGTGCTTGGCCGCGTAGGTGAACCCCGCGAACGCGTCGTCGGCGGCCGCCGGGAACGTGTGTTCCGGAGCCAGCCGGTAGCCGATGGCCAGCACCCGGACGTTCGCCTGGCGGGCCAGGTACCGGCAGGCGTTGTCGTGCGTGTCGAGGCTGCCGAGCACCCAGCCGCCGCCGTGGAAGTAGACGAGCAGCGGTGACCCGGGCTTCAGGCTGACCGGCTCGTACAGCCGGCCGGGCACCGTGCCGTCTCCCGTCGGAACGTCCAGGTCGCGGCTCCGCACCCCGGTGATCACGGGGCTCGCCACCAGGCTGCGGGTCAGCTCCAGCCGTGCCCGCGCGGTCGCCGGGTCGCTGTCCGACAGGTTCGTGTCGGTCAGCGCGACCATCCGCAGCAACAGCTGTGCGTCGAGAGCCAGCTCCAGCCCGTCGCGCCGCAGCGGCGGCCCCGCGACGAGCCGGCGCAACGGTTGGGGGAGGGCGAACACCGCGTGCAACGCGAGGCCCTGAACCGGCAGCGGAATTCTGCTCATGAGCGTGGACATGCGCACCTCCCGAAGCGACCTCGGACCGGAGGCTACCCAGCGCGCACGGCTGCGTCGTCACCCGAGGGGCTGCTCCGAGGCCTACTTTAAGTGCTCTGGCACATGGAATGATCGGTGATGGGCGAGAGGAGCGCGGTGGCACTGAACGTGGTGGGCATCGGCGGGTCGCTGCGGCAGGACTCGCAGTCCGAACGCGCCCTGCGGATCGCGCTGTCCGGTGCCGAGGCGGCCGGCGCCACCACCACCGTCATCACCGGTGCCGACCTGGTGCTCCCGTTCTACGACCCGGCCGAACCGGAGCGCTCGCCCGCCGCTGCCCGGCTGGTCGACCTGCTGCGCCGGGCCGACGGGGTGGTGCTCGTCTCGCCCGGCTACCACGGCACCGTGTCCGGCCTGGTGAAGAACGCCCTGGACTACGTGGAGGACCTGCGCGCCGACCCCCGGCCCTACCTCGACGGACGCGCCGTCGGCTGCGTGGCCACCGCCACCGGCTGGCAGGCGGCCGTCACCACGCTCACCTCGCTGCGGTCGATCGTGCACGCGCTGCGTGGCTGGCCCACCCCGCTGGGCGCCACCGTCAACTCCGGCCAGGTGCTGTTCGAGTCCGACGGCGCCTGCTCCGACGATCAGGTGGCCGCCAGCCTTCGCACGATCGGGTCGCAGGTCGTGGAGTTCGCCACAGCACGCGTGTGAGCGGAATCGGCCTGGGTACACGTCCCGTATGAGCAAATCACCCATCACCAGCCCGCTTGCCGACGCCGATCGCGAGTCGACGGGCGCGGTCCTTCAGGCGACCCTGGTCGACCTGATCGATCTGTCCCTGATCGCCAAGCAGGCGCACTGGAACGTGGTCGGCCCGAACTTCCGCAGCGCCCACCTCCAGCTCGACGAGCTGGTCACCGCCGCACGCCAGTACACCGACGACGTGGCCGAGCGGGCCAACGCCATCGGCATCTCCCCGAACGGCAAGGCGCGGACGGTCGTCGAAAGCTCGGGCATCCCGAACTACCCGGACAACTGGCTGTCCGTGGAGAGCACGGTCGAGGCGATCGTCGCCGCGCTCGGTGAGCTGATCAAGCGGCTGCGCAAGCGCATCGACGAGACCGACAAGTCCGACCTGGTCACCCAGGACCTGCTCATCGGTATCGCCGCCGAGCTGGAGAAGCAGCACTGGATGTGGCAGGCGCAGACCGCTACGGGCTGACCTCCGGCGCACCGATCGCGCCGCTGATCGCCCGCAGCGCGAAGTTGACCTCGATGGCCGTCTGCTTGATGGTCTCGGCCACCACCAGCGAGCCGTGCCCGGCGTCGTACAGGTAGACCTCGTACGGGCTGTCGCGGTCGGCCAGCCGCCCCAGGTAGTTGTTGATCTGGCGGATCGGGCAGCGCGGGTCGTTCTCGCCGGCGATCACCAGCACGGGCACCCGCACCTGGTCCACGTAGGTGATGGGGGAGCACTCGACGTACCGATCGTGGACCTCGTCGGGTGATCCCCCGAACAGCGCGCGGTCGAACGCGCGCAGCGGCTCCATCTCGTCCTCGTAGGCCGCCAGGTAGTCGGCCACTGGGACGCCGGCCACGCCACCCGCCCACAGCCGGGGCTGAGTGCCCAGCGCGAGAAGTGCGAGGTAGCCGCCCCACGAGGCGCCGTTGACCACGCACTTCGCCGGGTCGGCCAGCTGCTTGTCGACCGCCCAGGCGTGCACGGCCGCCACGTCGGCCAGCTCGGTCAGGCCGGGCCGCCCCTCGATGGCGTCCCGCCAGGCCGAGCCGTAGCCGGTCGAGCCCCGGTAGTTGACGTGCGCCACGGCGAACCCGGCGTCGAGCCAGGTCGCGCGGTAGGCGGAGAAGCGGTCCTCGTCGTGGGAGTGCGGGCCGCCGTGCAGGATGAACACGGTCGGCAGCGGCCCCTCGGGCGCGCCGGCCGGCCGCGCGTAGAGCGCGTGCACCTGGCCGCCCTCGCTCGGCACGAACACGTCGGAGATCTCGGCGGACGCCGGCGCCTTGTGGCCCGGCGGTTCCAGCAGCACCCGCTCGGTGCCGTCGCTGAACTGCGCACGCACCACGGGCGGCTGCGCCGCGTTGGACCAGGCGTACTCGACAGTGCCGTCCCGGCGCACGTCGACCGAGCCGATCGTCCCGGCCGGAGTGTCCAACTTGGACAGTTCGGCACGGTCGATGTGGTAGCGGTACAGGGTGTTCCGGGCCTCGTGCGTGTGCACGACGATGAGCGACCGGCCGTCGGGGTACCAGTCGGCCGTGATCTCGCCCGGCAGGTCGATCACGATCTCGGTCTCCATGTCCGACGCGACGTCCCAGAGCAGCAGCTCGTCGCGGCCGCGCCGCTCGTGCTGGACGAGCAGCCGCTGGTCACCGGCCACCGGGCTGAACGACATCGCGTCGAGGCCCTTGCCGGGCCCGTCCCACTTCTCGGCCACCGTGGCGCCGTCGGCCACGCCGAGCACGCGCAGCGCCGGGTGCCGGTTGTCGCCGTGCTCCGAGTGCTCCATGGCCAGCAGGGACTCGTCGCGGGACAGCGCGGCCACCCCGCCGTCGTGCTCGTCGCGGTAGACGACCTCGGCCGGGCCGCCGCCCCTCGTCAGGAAGATGGTGGTGCCGTCGTCGTCGGAGACGCCGACCGCCGTGACCGACCGGCCGAGCACCAGGCCCGCCGGGTAGCCGGCCGGGACGCCCTCGACGCCCGGCTGCGGGGTGGCGTCGGCCGGCCGCCCGGCGAACTGCTCATGCACCCAGGTGCCGAACTCGTCGCCGTCGGTGTCGGCGAACCACCAGATGTGCTCGCCGTCCGGCGCGATGGCCGCGTTGTACGTGCCGTTCGTGCGGTCGGTGACCTGGCGGTGGGTGTCGGTGGCCCGGTCCCAGGCGTAGACCTCCCACACACCGCTCGAGTTGGAGAGGTACAGGTTGCGGTCCGGCGCGTCGCGGGCCCAGCGCGGCAGCGACACGCGTGCGGCGGTGAACCGCGCACGCCAGCGCTCCTCGGCGGCGGCGTCGGCGAACAGCGGATCGGGAACCTCGGCCACGGGATGGTTGCTCACCCCACGATCCTGCCTCATCCGGCTCGCGCGCGGGGCTGAGCGGTAACGAATCGTCCGGCCAGGACGAGTTAGGAACTGAACGTCGCCTGCCGATTCCGGTCGTAGGCCGAATTGTTCACGCGCTTTTCGGGTGCGGGCTTTTCCGCGTACTGCGATTGGGGAAATATGTCAATAAACCGTCGAAGAACTGTAGTCGGCTCCGTGGTAACGGCACTGACGGCCATGGTTTTCGCCGTGCCGCCGGCGGCGGCCGCGCCGCCGGATCCCAGTGCTGCCACCGTGTCGCCGAGTACGGTGGCGCAGGGCGAGAACTTCGTGGTCTCCGTGGAGTTGTTCAACAACCGGGACTTCACGATCACCGCCGCCAAGGCCGCGATCTACGGCTCGGAGATTCCGCTCGTCGATGTGGCCGACCTGGTGTCGTGCACCGGAACAATCGCCCCCTGCGGTCCGTTGGGCAGCAGTTTCCGTGGCCCGGTCGGTGACCTGGCACCCGGCGAGACGCGCACCGTGGAGTTCACGCTGCGGGTGAAGGACACCGCGTCGCCGGGCAACCTCACGCTGCAGCACCAGTTCGTCGGCGACAACTACTCGTTCGGCGTGACGGATGGCCCGGTGCTCACGATCACGGGAACGCCGCAGGCGGCGGACGTGGCGGTGGCGCTGAACGCGTCCGCGAGCGGCCTCCTGACCTCGCGGATCACCTACACGATCACTCTGACCAACAACGGCCCCTCGGTCGCCTCCGGAGTCCGGGTGACGGCGAACTACGCGGCGGGCCTGTCCTACGGCAGCTCGAGCGACTGCTCGCGGGTGTCCGGCACCAGGACCGTGAACTGCGACGTGTCGTCGCTGGCACCCGGCGCGAGCCGGACGCTGAGGTTCACGACGAACGCCGGCCTGCTGGCGCTCGGCTCGTTCACCACGACGGCGGAGCGCACGCAGAGCACCCCGGCCGACCCGAACGCGGCCAACGACAAGGCATCCAGGAACTGCTCAGCGCTCACGAGCCTGTTGGTCAGCTGCTGAAACAGACTGGCGAACGATCACCCGGCGACGCAACACTCGCCGGGTGATCGCGTCTTTGCCAACGGCTGTGGTCCTCACGCCAGGTCGGCAAGCGCGACTCCCAGCCGGCGTGCGCCCTCGGTCAGCTCGGCGTGATCGGCGGTCGCGGCGAACCCGATACGCAGGTGAGTCGCCGGCGGTTCGGTGGCGAAGTAGCGGCTGCCGGCGCTCACCGCGACGCCTCGTTGCCTTGCGGCGCTGGTGAGAACGGTGTCGTCCAAGCCGGACGGCAGGCGAACCCACAGATGCAGCCCGCCCGTAGGCGGCCCGGCCAAGGTCGCGTCGGGGATCTCCTTGGCGACCGCGGCGGCCAGCACGGCGCACCGCTCCCGCAGCGCCGTACCGAGAGCGCGGACATGCCGGTCCCAGGACGGGGAGCTGAGCACTTCCAGCGCGGCCTCCTGAAGCGGGCGCGTGACGAAGAAGTCGTCCACCAGGCGCACCGCGCGCATGCGCTCCATGACCGGCCCGCGGGCCACCAGCGCCCCGATCCGCAGGCTCGGTGCGGCGGGCTTGGTGAGTGAGGTGACGTGGACGACCGTGCCGTCGCGGTCATCGGCCACCAGCGGCCGCGGCACGGCGCCGCCGTGTCCCAGGTGTCGCGCGAAGTCGTCCTCCAGCACGAACGCGCCCGAGGCACGCGCCACATCGAGGATCTGGCGGCGCCGGTCGGGCGCCAGCACGGCGCCCGTCGGGTTCTGGAACGTCGGCTGGCAGTACAGCAGTCGCGCGCCGGTCATGGCGAACGCGTCGGCCAGCATGTCGGGCCGCAGCCCGTCGGCGTCGAGCGGTACGGGAACCGGCCGCAGTCCCGCGGCGCGGGCGGCGGCCAGGGCCCGGGGATAGGTGGGGGATTCGACCAGGACCGGGCTGCCGGGTCCGGCGATGGCCCGGAACGCGATCGACAGTGCGCTCTGCCCGCCGGCCGTGACCAGCACGTCCTCCGGTGCCACGCTGCCGCCGACGATCCGGGCGAACACGGTGCGCAGTGCCGTCAGGCCGCCGGCCGGGGCGCGGTCCCAGGCGTCCGGACGGCGGGCCGCTCGTGCCAGCGCCGCGCTCAGGGCGCGGGTGGGCTGGAGCGAACGGTGCACGTAGCCGCCGTCCATCAAGATCGTCCCGGCCGGCGGTGAGCCGAGCGGGTCGGCGATCAGGTGGGTGTCGACGGCGCGGTCGGTGAGCGCGACCGTCTGCCAGGCGGTGTCGTGGTTTCGGCCGCCGCGATGGGTGCGCTGCGCCACGTACGTCCCGCTGCCCGGGCGGGTCACCACCGCGCCCTCGGCGGCCAATGTGGCGATGGCCCGCGCCACCGTCGCCGGGCCGACTCGGTACTCCTTGATCAGCTCGCGGCTGCTCGGCAGTCGGTCGCCGGGCGACAGCCGGGAGACCAGCGTTCGGAGACTGCTGGCCAACTCGCCAGAAGTGCTACCGTCATTCATGAGAGACGAAGAATAGCGCTACTGGCTCTGGTCGGGAAGCACTTCAGCTGGACATCGCCGCCCTGCGGGCCGACACCCCGGGGTCTGGTCAGGTCATCCACTTCAACAACGCGGGCTGCGGACTGCTGGCAGCGCCCGTGTTGGACGCGATGGTCGGCCATCTGAACCTCGAAGCGCGGATAGGCGGTTACGAGGCGTCGGCCGCCCAGGCCGCCGAGGTCCGCGAGTTCTACACGGAGATCGCCGCCCTCATCAACACCACGCCCGACAACATCGCGTTCTCCGGCAGCGCCACCCACGCCTACGCCACAGCCCTGTCCTCGATCCCGTTCGAACCCGGCGACGTCATCCTCACCACCCGCGACGACTTCATCTCCAACCAGATCGCCTTCCTGTCGCTGCGCAAGCGGTTCGGCGTACGCATCGTCCACGCGCCCAACACCCCGGAGGGCGGGGTCGACGTCGAGGCGATGGCCGCGCTGATGCGGACCCACCGCCCCCGTCTGGTGTCCGCCACCCACGTCCCCACCAACTCGGGCCTCGTCTCGCCCGTCGCCGAGATCGGCCGCCACTGCCGCGAGTTGGACCTGCTCTACCTGGTCGACGCCTGCCAGTCGGTGGGCCAGTTCGTCATCGACGTGGCGGAGATCGGCTGCGACCTCCTCACCGCCACCTGCCGCAAGTTCCTCCGCGGCCCGCGCGGTTCCGGATTCCTGTACGTGTCCGATCGCGTCCTGCGCGCGGGCTACGAACCGCTGTTCATCGACATGCACGGCGCCCGCTGGACCGAGCCGGGCGGCTACGAGCCCGTCGGGACGGCCGCCCGGTTCGAGGAGTGGGAGTTCCCGTACGCCACGGTGCTGGGCAGCGCCGCCGCGACGCGCTATGCCCGCAACGTCGGTATCGAGGCCATCGAGCAGCGCACTCCGGCGCTCGCGGCCCGGCTGCGCGACCGGCTCGCACCGATCCCCGGGGTGCGCGTGCTCGACCGCGGCCCGCGTCTTGCCGCGCTCGTCACCTTCGAGGTGGCGGGCTGGCAGCCGGAACCGTTCAAGGCGGCCATGGACGCCCACGGCATCAACTCGGCGCTCAGCTTCCGTGATTTCGCCCAGTTCGACTTCGGGGACAAGGGCGTCGACTGGTGTCTGCGCCTGTCGCCGCACTACTACAACACCGAGGAGGAGGTGGACCACGTCGCGGCCGCGGTCGCGACCCTCGCCGACCAAAAACGGCGCTGACTTTCCTTCCAGGTGTTCTCACGCACGGGGACCGGTCCTGGCGCAGGGCGATACTTTTGTCCGCGCGTACGGATCTCGGACCGGAGGAAGTCATGGGAATGCGGCGAGACTTTGCCGAGAAGGCGGATCGCCTCGGGTTCGGCCAAGTCGTACGGGTACATCGGGAGCGTCGTGACGCGTCCGGAGTAGTGATTTGGCTCGTGATGGGGTTGCTCCCCGTGGGAATCCTGGTGGTGATCGCCTTCGAGGAGGACTCGCAACTGTGGCGGCTGCCAGTGCTCGGCTACGCGTTACTCATGTGGGTGGTGGTGGCCTGGATTTGGTGGGGAGAGGTCGAGGATCCAAAGGGACGGCGCTGGTTCGCGACCACCGAGGGCGGTCTATTGGCGTGGCAGCCGGATTCGGGGCTTCGTCGGCCATTCCGTGGGACGAGTTGCACGTAGAGCCGTACCGCGCCGGCGCGACCACCATAATATCCATTGGACCGGGTATCCTGGGATTATTGTTCGACTGGGGGCAGGACTTCGCCGGCCATCGACTGTACCGGCGAGTTAACGGGCGCAAGCGCACGCTCATGGTGCCGCCGAAGGTGTCCGGCCGCACTGAATTGTTTCGAGCGGCCGTGCGCGGTCGGCCCAGCTCGCCATTGTCTGTGCGCCGGCTGGCCGGGATAGCGGCTTTTGGCTGGTGACGGGAGGATTCACGGCACTGCCGATAACGCTAACGGTCGATATGTAACCGGTGACCGTGTCGATCGGGCGGTGACGATCGCCCGAAAGGTCACGTTGTTGGGCGTTGTGCGTGATCTGTCAGCTGGCAGCATCGAGCAACCGTTCCGCGCCGACCACGAAGCACCGGAGGTATCCCGATGAACGAGCCCACCATCAAGCGTGGCTCCAAAGAGGCCGATTGGGTCAACTACGCCAAGCAGCTCCTCGACCAGTACTGGATCACGCCCGGCAGCATGGCGCTCCCCATGGACCAGGACGGCGTCTTCGACGAGACCATGGAAGACCTGGTCGAGTCGTTCCAGGAGCGCAAGGGCCTCAGCCGCGACGGGAAGATCGGCCGAGACACGTGGGCGGCTCTGACGGGGAACGCCAACGCCGCTGCCCAGACCGACGACCAGCCGACGGCCGAGGAACAGGCGGCCGACCGGATGGCGCAGAACCCGCACGACCCGTCGATGACCGACGACAACCGGCACCGGGTGGTCGACGGCGTCACGGTCCTCGACATGAGCGAGGAGGAGATCGTCGTCACGGTCAGCCCCGACGCGACCGGTAAGCCGCGGCCTGTCCCCGTCGACCGGAACGGGGTGGAGGCCGACATGATCATGTGGGCCCGCCTGAACGTGCAGCAGCAGGTGCCCTGGTTCCACCAGGCAGTCAACGAGTTCGCGAACTCGGCGACCGAGTCCATTGCGCAGTGGGCGGCGCAGATGCGCCAGTTCGAGGAGGACGCGCGGGTCGAGCTGCCGTGGTCGATGATCGTCGACGGCCTCGACAGCGCTCTCGGGCTCGCGTTCTCCGGGCCCGGCGGGGTGACCGGCTGGGTCTACGGCAAGCTGAAAAGCGCCGTGCTCTCCGAGCTTGTCGACGAGCTCGCAACGAAGAGCATGGTGCCCGGCCTCGAGCAGGGGCTCCTGGCCGGCGTCGCCGCGTTGAAGGCGAAAGTCGACGACAGCTTCGAGCAGGTGATCGAGGACTTCGAGGCGGAAGGCGCTCAGCACATCAAGGAGCAGATGCGCGAGTACACCGAACTCTCGAACGACTCCGACTGGATCGCCGAGATGGTCGACTGGTTCGGCTTTCCCCGGAAGCCGGTCGGCGAGATCAAGGGGCCGATCAAGGAGTGGCTCGACCACCAGCTGGGCGAGATGCTCCGGGCTGCCAGCGACCAGGTCCTCAACGCCTGACCTGCCCAGAACCGCGCGGAGAACGTGCCCGTCGAGCGCTCGAACGTCAATTGCTCGCCGCCGGCCTGGATCGGGTGAGACCGGGTGTGCCGCGCGGAGGACATCGGACGCCCACCGGGCGCATGATCGCCTCCTTCGCCGAGGGCGAGCCAGACCAGCGGTGGCTTTGGTCTGGTCAAACGCGAGGAACGACGCTGGCGGTTCTCGGTCATCTGGTCGACCTCTATCGACGGAAAACTGCTCTTCGGGTCCCGCGGGGCTCGATGGCTGTGAAGGTCGGCGACCTCGACACAGTTCCCTGACCCGTTCTGGCTGCGGCTGCTTTTGCGCCAGGTAGAGGAAGGCCAAGAAGGAGGCAGGCGCGAACTGGCAGGAGAACGGCCTGGTGTTCGCGTCTGAGACGGGTGTCGCGGCTGATCACCGCGCTGGCCGAGGATCCGCGTAAGGCGGTGCCCGCCATCCGCGGCATGGGAATGCGCCGATGATCATGGACCCGACCACGGGATCGACGCCGACGATCCGCTGATCATCGATCTGGACGCGACGTTGGTGACCGCGCACTCGGACAAGGAACGCGCCGCACCGAATTTCAAGCAGGGCTTCGGGTTTCATCCGCTGGGCGCGTGGGTCGACCATGGTGCCGACGGCACCGGCGAGCGGCTGGCGATCATGTTGCGGCCGGGAAACGCCGGTTCCAACACCGCGGCCGACCACCAGCAGGTCTTGGCGCAGGCATTGACGCAGTTGCCGTTCCAACCGGGACATCGGGTCGGCCAGAAATCATCGGCCCGCAGGCCTCGACGCTGATCCAGCCGGTGATCCAGGCGATGAGCTTCGGTCTGGACGCGCGAAGCATGGCGCGCGGCCAGTACTGGATTCACCCGGCGATGCCGGAGTTGATCGAGAACGCGCTGCTGAACCTGCCGCTCGACTGACCGTTCCGTCACGTTCGACGTGATCGCCGATCGCGTGTTAAATGGGAATCGTGCGCGCACTCTTCGCGACCTCCCCCGGTCTTGGCCATGTGTTCCCGACGATCTCCCTAGCACACGCGCTGCGTGCCGCCGGCCACGAGGTGCTGGTGGCGACCGCGGGCGGCAAGGAGGCCGCGAACGCCGGCCTGCACGTCGTGGACAGCGCGCCGGGTGTCGACATCGGCGCGGTGTTCCAGCAGGCGGCCAGCGAGCAACCCGAGGAGTTCGACTACAGCACGGATGTCGACACCGAGAAGGGGTTGGAGTTCGTCGGCGCGATCTTCGCCAAGTTGTCCGGCGTGTCGGTGGACCTGACCGTGTCGGCGGCCGAATCGTGGCGGCCGGACGTGGTCGTGTACTCGTCGATGGAGGGCACCGGGCCGCTGGTCGCCGCGAAGCTCGGCGTGCCGGCCGTGTCGCACGGCTTCGGGTTCGCCGACGAGGCGTCGATGACCGAGGCGATCTTCAAGAAGATGGTCGAGGAACGCGAACGGCATGGCGTGCAAGGGTTTCCCGAGGTGCGCGAGTCGATCGACGTGGCGCCGCCGAGCATGGTCGACCGGCCGGTGCGCGGCTGGCCGATGCGGTACGTGCCGTACAACGGAGGCGGCGTGCTGGCCGAGTGGGTGCTCGAACGGCCCGCGCGCCCGCGCGTCGCGGTGACACTCGGCACGGTGCTGACCCAGGTCGGCGCGCTCACGTCGTTGACCAAACTCGTCGACGTGGCACGGCATCTGGACGCCGAGTTCGTACTCGCCCTCGGCGACGCGGACCCGTCGCCACTGGGAGAACTGCCGGACAACGTGCGGGCGGCCGGGTGGGTGCCGCTGTCCGCGCTGCTGCCGACCTGCGCGGCGCTGGTGCACCACGGCGGGGCCGGCTCGACGCTGACCGCGATCGACGCCGGAGTCACGCAGCTCGTGCTGCCGCACGGCGCCGATCAGTACATGAACGCGGACGCCGTGGCGCGGCGCGGGCTCGGTCTGCGTTCGGAGCCGGATCAGGTGGACGCGGAGCTGATCGACCGCCTGCTCACCGACCCGGGGCTGGGCCGGGCCGCCTCCGAGGTGGCCGACGAGATCGCGACGCTGCCGAGGCCCGCCGACCTCGTGCCGAAAATCGCCGGCCTCGCCTGACTTTGCCAGGGGTGCACACCGTGGCGTGCACAAATCCCTTGGGCTGACTTTGGCGCGTGGCAGGTGAAATGGCGAGGCTAGGTACGCTTCAGGTCCCGTCCATCAACGTGGACGGGACCTGGCGCGCGTTGCAAGAGCTGTTAGGAAGCATGCGTAGTCGTTAGGGGTTGGAGCGAATACTTGCTCGTCACTCGTCACCCCATAATGAGTCCACCTCCGAGCGATAGTCAGCAATTTTCGCTACGGCGGTGGCTGCCTTGGCTCTTGCCAACGGTTGCAACGACGCGGACAAGGCAGAGAAGTTGCCTTGATCATATAGATACTGGGGCAGAGTTCCACTGCCTTCAATAGAAAATCCGTACCGCTTCAGAACTGTGTCTATGCGTCCAACTCGAGAACCGTACATAAAGGAAAAAATTGCCGAGTGGACATCTTTGGGTTCAGTGCGGGAAGATGTTGGCCATTCGATCTTCTCGATTGCCTTCTCGACTTCGGACGCGAGTGCGGCAGCTGCATCCGCTAGATCCTTCCTGAGATCCTGGATGCCGTCATGGCCAAGCTGCTTCGCTACATCAGGTTGTTCCCGTGCTCTATTCTTCGCCACTTCGTCTACCCGTGCAGGAATACCACGGGCGATGACCGTCAGGCACTCTTGCTTCGGATCGTCCGCCTCGGCTTGCCGTGCCATCTCAACCGCTTTGGCGTCTGCCAGTTTTTGGGCTGTCTCGTCACTCATGAAGGGAGGGTAGTTGAGGGAGGAGCCAAATCGTTGTCGACACGTCTCTGGTGACAGAGAAGAGGGGCGCAGCTTGGGCAGGTGTCGGACGTCGTGCGTCGGGTTGGTCACAACGACACGTCCGTGACGGACCGTGGTCTATTGATACCAACTCAACCCGGTGGTGGAAGACGGCTTGTTTCAGGCGCCTCTCGTGGTGAACTTTGAGAAAAGGTCGCGTAGTCGAGACGACACCCCAAGTTCTCTGCGCATCATGATCATGAGTTGCTCGATGTGATCATCGTTGACCTCTCAATCATCGTTTGCCTTGCTGCGCGCAGCTATGACGTCGGCGCCAGCGCCTGTCACCAAGTGTTCGACTAGAGCGAGCTGGCGCGGATCGCGAGTCAGCAGTTTGACCGCCGTGCCGCTGGTGCGATGGGCACCCAACTGCTCCTGAAGGTCGGACGCCTTGACGGAGCTGGTAGCTAGCCGACTGCGAAGGACCATGAGGTCGTGAGTTCGTAACAGGAAGTCCTGGTAAGCCACGGCTCGCATCTCTCGTAGTTGCTTGGCGTGGTCATTCCGACGTGGCATTCGAGCCGCAACGAAGACGCCAAGGAGGGCGACCGTCGGCACGAGCATGGCAAGTGCGATCTGGAACCACTGGGGAGACTCTGGGGGCGGACTCACCGGTGTGATGTTAGGAGACCAGCCGAGTAGTCATTCAGTTAGTCACTCCGGGCATAGATCAGGCCCTGTCCAGTCTAAATTGGACAAGGCCTGACCTGCGTCGGGGTGACAGGATTTGAACCTGCGACCTCTTCGTCCCGAACGAAGCGCGCTACCAAGCTGCGCCACACCCCGGTGGTGCGCTCCGAAGTCTAGCTGACGTCCGCACCCGCTCCGAACCGGGCGCCCTCTTTGGAGGTGCTGCCCACTCCGGTGGGGCGCGGGACCAGCGTGAGCAGGGTCGCTTCCGGGGGGCACGCGAAGCGGACCGGCGCGTATGGCGACGTGCCGAGGCCCGCTGACACGTGCAGCCACATGTGTGCGCCCCAGCGGGAGGCGCCCCTCGCGCGCGAGCGGTCCAGTTCGCAGTTCGTCACGATCGCGCCGTAGCCCGGCAGACGCAGTTGGCCGCCGTGGGTGTGGCCCGCCATGACCAGGTCGTAGCCGTCCTCGGCGAAGGCGTCCAGCACCCTCGGCTCGGGGGAGTGGGTCACGCCCAGCCGCAGGGTGGCCAAGCGGTCGGGGCGCCCGGCGATGTCGGAGTAGCGGTCGCGGCGCAGGTGGGGGTCGTCGACGCCGGCCACCGCGATGGTCTGACCTTCGACGGTCAGCAGGCGCCGCACGTGGGTCAGGTCGTGCCACCCCCGCTCGATCATCGCCGCCCGCAGGTCCCGCCACGGCAGCGGGATGCCGTGCACCCGGCGCTTCGACTTGACCAGGTACCGGACCGGGTTCTTCGGGCGCGGCGCGTAGTAGTCGTTGCTGCCGAACACGAACACCCCTGGCCGGTCGAGCAGCGGGCCGAGCGCGCGCAGCACGGCCGGCACGGCGTTCCGGTGGGAGAGGTTGTCCCCGGTGTTGACCACCAGGTCCGGCTCCAGCTCGTCGAGAGCGGCGACCCAGCGCTGCTTGGACTTCTGACCGGGCAACATGTGCAGGTCGGAGAGGTGGAGCACCTTCAACGGCCGCGCCCTCTCGCCCAGCACGGGCAGCGTGGCCTGCCGCAGCGTCCAGTGCCGGCGTTCGATCCCGGCCGAGTAGGCCACGGTGGCCGTGCCGAGAGCTGTCGCGCCGAGCGCCGTTCGTCCGATGTTTCTTGCCAAAGTACCCACGTGTCCGACTCTAGATGCGCGCGCGGGGTGATCGGTAACGGCAGTAGGGTGCGCACATGGCTGAGCTCAAGGCACGGCTGCAGGCGGACCTCGCCGCGGCGATCAAGAACCGGGAGACCACCCGGATGGCCTCGCTCCGGATGGCGCTGACCGCCATCACCAACGAAGAGGTGTCGGGCGACACCGCGCGTGAGCTGACCGACGCCGAGGTGCAGCGGGTGCTGACCCGTGAGGTGAAGAAGCGCAAGGAGGCGGCCGAGGCGTTCGCCGGTGCCGGCCGCACGGAGCAGGCGCAGGCCGAGCGCGACGAGTCGGCCGTGCTGGCGGAGTACCTGCCGGCCCAGTTGGGCGACGAGGAACTGGAGTCGCTGGTGGCCGCGGCCGTGGCGGAGGTCATGGAGCAGCTCGGCGAGGCCCCCGGCCAGCGGCAGATGGGTCAGGTCATGAAGGCGGCGAACGCGAAGGTGGCCGGCCGCGCCGAGGGTGGCCGGGTGGCGGCCGCCGTGCGTGCGCGTCTCACCGCCTGAAATTCCGGTATCGCAGTGCTTCAAACGGGTGTTGACGGGCGGGAATCTCGTCCATACGCTCAGAACACAGTTGTGGTCACTGGGGGCCTCGGCAAATAGCAAGACGGCGGGCGTTGCTTAATGTCGATTTGCGGTTCTGGGTAGTTCACATCCTTCGCGAACGTGTCGACGGGGTTGATGCTGCGCGTGAGCTCACTCGTTCTCTCTTTTCTGGCGAGGAAGGTCCCAGGGGACCCGAATCGAACGCTGTCCGTGGTCGGTTCCGGTATTCGTCGCTGGAATGGAGCACTTGTGAGAAATCTGGTGAAATCTCGGAACCGGGCGCTCCTGTGATGCGCGGGCTTGAGCGCCAGGTCATCAGTGGCCCCGGCTTCGCGCCGCACCTGAAAGGCAGGCAGGTTCAGGGCTCGTGGGTGGTCCCGCACACCTTCCGACTACCGGTCTGCGGATGTGACGTGGTGACGGTGGATCCTTCGGATTTCTCATCATGTAGCGGCAGATCTTACTGAGGCGGTACGTCCATCAATCAATGTATGATGTATCAGCTTTGCGCCCAAGAGTCAAGCGCCCTTCTGGGCTACGTGATTAACTGTTAATTGATGGTTATTGCGGCCACCAACGCAACATGCTTACTGTCGGCGCGAGGTCGGGGACCGCACGTGAACCTCAGTTTCGCAACGGTTACTACATTGGCAATGCTCACTCCGGGCAGTGTCTAACTTCTCTAAGTGGAGCTCGCGGGGTCGAGGTGGTGCAGACGCTTTGCATTAACGGTGCCAGTCAGGATTGGTGGGTTGAAAATACCGGTAATCCCGAGTGGGACAGAAACTGGGAGAATGACTATTCTGGGTTCTACCTTGAGGTTGCGGGGGCGAGTATGAGTAATTTCGCGAGGATCGTCCAGTGGACCTATCACGGTAGAGCGCATCAGGAATGGGAATTATGGGACGTGTAAACAACCAAGATTGGACCCCTGGCATGAGAAACGCCTTCGGCATCGCGCCGAAGGCGTTTCTCATGTCGTGCGGTCGTTAACCGCCGCCGCGTCCTCCGCCGCCGCCAGGTCCGTTACCTCCGCCGGGTGGCGGCTCGCCACCACCGCCGCTCGGGGGTGGCGTTTCGGTGGATTGGTGGGGCTTCGGTCTGCGGTGGCGGGACGTACCCGGTGCTCACGTAGATGGTGATCGTCTCGCCGGCCAGTGCGTTGCCGCGCGGCGACTGGTTGACCACCGTGCCCTTTTCCTGCGACGCGTTGCGCTGCACCACCTGCACCTTGTAGCCGGCGCCCTGCAGGGCTGTCGTGGCGTCCTGCTCGCTGTCGCCGACCACGTCGGGCACCTGGGTGTCCGAGCCGCCGTTTCGGTACCGGTCGTTCGCCGCGGGCAGCGGGAGCACCGGCGCGCCCTCGTGGATCTGTTTCATCGTGTCGAACCAGCTTCTGGCCGGGACCGTGCCACCCCAGATGTTGCCGTCACCGCACAGGCGCACCGGATCGAGGCAGATGCCCCTGGGCTGCGGGCTGTCGCCGAAGGTGTGGACCGCGGCGGACAGTTGGGGGGTGGCCCCGAGGAAGGCGGCTGACTGTTGGGTCTGGGTCGTGCCGGTCTTGCCGATCATCGGACGGTTCCAGTCGAAGGCGCGGGCGGCCCCGGCCGCGGTCCCGGCACCGGTGTCGTCCTTGCTCATGCCCTCCGCCAGCGCGTCGGCCAGCGCCGGGTCGACTGCCTGCTCGCACGGTTGCTCCCGGACGTCCATCTTCTTGCCGTTGCGGTCCAGCACCTCGGCGATCGGGGTCGGCGGGCACCAGACGCCCCGGCTCATGATCGTGGCACCCACGTTCGCCATCTCGAGCACACTCACCGGCGCCGGACCCAGCGTGAACGACGCGTTGCCCGGGCTGTTGGGCTTGCTCCGGAAGTACTGGCTCTGGCTGACCTTGTTCTGGTCGACCTCGGAGTTCGGGTCCGGCGCCTCGCCGGAACCGTTGCTGGCCATCGTCTTGCGCAGACCCAGCCGGCTCGCCATGTCGACGACCGCGTCCATGCCGGTTCGTTCCTCGAGGATCACGAAGCCGGTGTTCGGCGAGGTGGCCAGCGCGTTCTGCAGCGTCATCGACGAGGGCGCGGTGTCGCTCAGGTTCGACAGGCAGTACTTGCGAGTGTCCTGGTCGCCGCCCCGGTCAGTACGGGGACAGCTCTTCGCGCCACCGCTGAAGACGTTCGACGCGTGAGTCTTGGGCGTCGAGATGTTGTTCATGATGCCGCCGCCCTTCTCCAGGAAGGCGGCCGCCGTGAAGACCTTGAAGTTCGACCCCGCGCCGAACTTGTTCATCACGTCGTATGGATAGCCGAGGGTGGTCTGTCCGGCCGCGACGTCGAGCCCGTAGTCGCGGTTGGAGACCAGCGCCACCACCTCGTGTCTCTCGGCGCCCGGGCGCACGATGGCCATCGAGTTGTTGACGCCCTCGGTGTTCTTCGGCACCTGGTTCTCCACGGCGCGCTTGGCGATCTGCGTGGCGGTCGCGTCGAAGGTGGTCTTGATCGTGTAACCGCCCGTGTAGAGCTGGTCACGGGAGAAGCCGACCTCCGTCAGGTACTCCTCGACGTACTGGCAGAAGAACCCGTACTCGGGTCCGGCGCCGACGCAGTTCGACCGGGGCTTCACCGGTTCGGGGAGTATGCCGAGCGGCTCCTTCTTCGCGGCGTTGGCGTCCTCTTCGGACAGGCGCGACGTCTCGACCATCGTGTCGATCACCAGGTTGCGCCGCCGCAGCGTCTCCTCCGGCCGCTTCCACGGGTTGTAGAGGCTGGGGTTGTTCACCATGCCGGCGAGCAGCGCCGCCTGCGGGACGGTCAGCTTGTCCGGGGTGGTGGCGAAGTACGCCTGCGAGGCCGCGCCCACCCCGAAGATCTCGTTCGTGAACTCGACCACGTTGAGGTAGCCGGTGAGGATCTCGTCCTTGCTCATGTTCTGCTCGAGCTGGATGGCGAGCCGGGCCTCACGCAGCTTGCGGGTGATGCTCTGCTCCTGGGCCCGCTGCCGCTCCATCTTCTTCTGCGGGTCCTCGCCCTCCTGACCGGTCTGGTCCCGGTACACCACGTTGATCAGGTAGTTCTTCACGTACTGCTGGGTGAGGGTCGACGCGCCCTGCACGTCCTCGCCCGCCTGGTTGCTGATCAGCGCGCGGATGGTGCCCTTCCAGTCCACGCCGTGGTGCTCGTAGAACCGGCGGTCCTCGATCGAGATGAGCGCTGCGGTCATGGTCGGCGAGATCTGGTCGCTGGTCACCGGCAGCCGGTACTGGTCGAACATGTACGCGATCGGCGTGCCGGCCTTGTCGGTGATCGTGGTGATCAGCGGCGGATCGGTGGCCACCAGGTCGGCGGACACGCTGTCGATGGTGTCACTCGCTCGGTTCGACACCACCCCCAACGCCCCGACCACGGGGAACAGCATGCCGGCCATCAAGACACCGGCAAGCAGACACAGACCTATGAGCTTGAGCAGACCGTCACCGACTCGCACTCGGACCAGGGTACGCGCGGCCGGATCAAGCCCCGGTGACCCGGAAGAGTTATTGACATTTTGTAACGGCTATGCCCCGGGCGTTCTTCATGGAACCGGTGGGCCCTAGAGTCCGTCAACGTCTCAACGACAGCAGCCGACCGGCGTACCGCAAAAGGTGGTAGGCCGCCGGCGCCCCGGGACGAGGGGTCCGGGGTGAGGTCGCGACGACATTAAGGGGCGGGGGTTGTGGACATGGAGCAGCCGGACTGGCGAGTCAACGCGTCCTGCCGCGAACAGGACCCGGATGGTCTGTTCGTGCGGGGCAAGGAACAGCGCAAGGCCAAGTTGGTGTGCATCGCGTGTCCGGTGCGCACGGAATGCCTTGCCGAAGCGCTGGACGGCCGGATCGAGTTCGGGGTCTGGGGCGGCATGACGGAGCGGGAGCGGCGGGCGTTGCTGCGTCGTCGCCCGGACGTCACGTCGTGGCTGGAGCTACTCGAGACGGCCAAACGGAACCACGCTGACGAGGACGAAGACGTGCGGGTCGGCTAACCGCCGGCCAGCCGCTCACCGATCGTGCGTAGGCCGGTCATGTCGTGCACGTCCGACGGCATGGCCGGCACGCCGACCACCGATACCGACGGGTGCGCCTTGGTGAACCTGGCCAACAGGCGGCGCTCGCGCTCGTGCACGGCCACCCGGTCGGCGTGCAGCCGCAGGACGGCCGCCGCCAGCGGGGCCTCACCGCTCGTCTCCAAACCGTCCGCCGCGGCGATGGCCTTCGCGGCCGGCAGCTTGGTCAGGACCGGATGGGTCCTGTTCACCACCAGCCCGGACAGCGGCATCGACTCGGCGGCCAGCCGCTCGACGAAGTAGCTCGCCTCGCGCAGCGCGTCGGGTTCTGGCGACGAGATCACCAGGAACGACGTGCCGTCCGAGCGCAGCAGCTCGTAGGTCTTGCGCGCCCGCTGCTTGAACCCGCCGAACATGCTGTCGAAGGCCTGCACGAACGCCGACGCGTCGGCCAGCAGCTGCCCGCCGACGATGGTCGACACGGCCTTCGCGAACAGCATGATCCCGGCGCTCACCACCTTGCGCACGCCCCAGCCGCCCGTGCGGGCCGGCCCGGAGAGCAACCGGATCATCCGGCCGTCCAACGCGCTCGACATGCGCTGCGGCGCGTCGAGGAAGTCCAGCGCCGAGCGGCTCGGCGGGGTGTCCACCACGATCAGGTCCCAGCGGCCCTCGCCGGCCAGCTGCCCCAGTTTCTCCATGGCCATGTACTCCTGCGTGCCGGAGAACGAGCTGGAGATCGTCTTGTAGAACGGGTTGGCCAGCACCTCCTGGGCGCGCTTCTCGCCGGCGTGTGCGAGGACCATGTCGTCGAACGTGCGACGCATGTCGAGCATCATGGCCGAGAGCTGGCCGGCCGGCTCGAAGCCGTCGGCCTCCACGTCCTTCGGGGTGTTGCCCAGCTCGCGCAGGCCGAGCGCCTGGGCGAGGCGCTTGGCCGGGTCGATGGTCAGCACGACCGTCTTGCGGCCGCGCTCGGCCGCCCGCAGCGCGATGGCAGCGGCCGTGGTGGTCTTGCCGACCCCGCCGGAGCCGCAGCACACGATCACGTGGATGTCCGGGTTGTCGATCAGGGCGTCGACGTCAAGGGTCATCGGACCCCCTGCTCGACCAGGGACTCGGCCAGCTCGTACAGGGCGGTCGTGTCGACACCGTGGGTGAGGTCGGGCAGCTCGAGCGTCGGCAGGTCCACCTCGGCCAGCTGCCCGCGGGCGCGCTGCTCGGCCTGTACTCGGATGGCGTGCTCCACCGTCTCCGCCACCAGCCCGTCGAGGTCCTCCGGGGCGAGGTCGAGACCGGCGCTGGCCAGGCCGTTGCGGACCCGGGACGCATCGACCCGGCCACCGGCGGCCGACGTGACCGACCGGGCGGGCAGCCGAGGCGGCCGGACCCGGTTGAGGAAGATCGCGCCGGGGCGCAGGTCGG
Source organism: uncultured Actinomycetota bacterium (assembly GCA_963826035.1). Lineage (GTDB taxonomy): Bacteria > Actinomycetota > Actinomycetes > Mycobacteriales > Pseudonocardiaceae > Actinophytocola. The sequence goes on from CAWGVZ010000002.1 coordinate 124,501, forward strand.
CGCCGTCCAGCTCGCCGACCGCCTCGATGGTCTCGCGGACGGGCATCTCCTCGAGCAGCGTGACCAGGTGCACGGCCGTGTCACCCGAGTGCAGCAGGCGCACCACGCCGTCGCTCTGCCCCTTGATGGGGCCGACCTTCGCCAGGTCGGCCATGGCCTTCGTGACGTCGAGGAACTTCACGATCCGGCCGGTCGGCGGGGCGTCCAGCACGACCGCGTCGTAGACGTGGCGGCCGTTGTCGTCCGTGCGCCCGACGCACTCCTTGACCTTGCCCGTGAGCAGCACATCCCGCAGGCCGGGGGCGAGCGTGGTGGCGAACTCAATCGCGCCCATGCGGCGCAGCGTCCGGCCGGCGAAGCCCAGGTTGTAGAACATGGCGAAGTACTCGAGCAGCGCCGCCTCGGCGTCGACGTGCAGCGCGCGGACCTCGCCGCCGCCCGGTGCGGAGGCGATCCGCTTCTCCTCGTAGGGCAGCGGCTGGGCGTCGAAGATCTGGGCGATGCCCTGGCGGCCCTCGACCTCGACCAGCAGCACCCGGCGTCCGCCCGTGGCCAGCGCCAACGCGAGCGCCGCGGCGATCGTGGTCTTGCCGGTGCCGCCCTTGCCGGTGACCACGTGCAGGCGCGCGCGGGCGACCTGGTCGGTCCAGCCGGCTACGGGGGTGGTCACGTGTTCAGGGTAAGTGGCGGCGTCCGATTCATGCTCGTGAAAAGGCTAGCTAGCGAGCATCATCACGCTGGTCACCACGCACACTCCGATCACGACAGTCCACACCAGCCACGGCGCGAACACCGTGAGGACGAGGACACACAGGATCGCGAGGACGGTGAACGTGATCGCTCCGGAGATCGCCACGGTGCCGCCCGTCGACCCCGTGCGCTCCCGCACCTTGGCCATCGTGAGCAGCACGATCACAATGCCGGCCACACCCAGCAGGACGGCCGCTACGATTCGCCAGAGCTCCACGCGCGTTACCGTACCGACTAGAGGGCGCGCGAATAGGGCTGGCGGCGCCCGTCGCGCCGAGGCGGCCCCTGGCGGCACCGCGCCGGCATCGAAGTACAACCCGGTACGCCGACGCCGGCGCGGCACCGCCAGGAACCACCTCGATCACGACGGGCATCCACCGACCCTATTCGCGCGCCCTCATACTCGCTGTGTGCACTGTCGGTCGCGCCATCTAGAGTCGCGGACCATGACGAAGTGGGAGTACGCCACCGTGCCGCTACTGATCCACGCGACCAAGCAGATCCTCGACCAGTGGGGCGAGGACGGCTGGGAGCTGGTCACGGTGCTGCCCGGGCCGACCGGTGAGCAGATGGTGGCCTACCTGAAGCGGCTGAAAGCGTGAGCGAGCTCGCGAGCGAACCAAAGTCACAGCGTTGGCGCCAGCGGCTCGCTGAGCTGGGGATCGAGCTTCCGGCGGTGCCGGCGCCCGCCGGCGCGTACGTGCCGGCCGTGCGGACCGGGAACCTGGTTTACACGGCGGGGCAGGTGCCGTTCGTCGACGGCGTCATCGCCGCCACGGGCAAGGTCGGCCGGGAGATCAGCCCGGAGGAGGCCAAGCAGCACGCGCGGACGTGCGCGCTGAACGCGTTGGCCGCTGTCGACTCGGTGGCCGGCATCGACTCGGTCGTCCGGGTCGTGAAGGTCGTCGGATACGTGGCGTCGGCCGAGGGATTCACCGGTCAGCCGGCCGTGCTCAACGGCGCGTCCGAGCTGTTCGGCGAGATCTTCGGTGACGCCGGTAGGCACGCGCGTGCCGCTGTCGGGGTCGCCGAGCTGCCGCTCGGGGTACCAGTCGAGGTCGAGTTGATCGTCGAGGTGACGTCATGAGCAGCAACGCTGACCAGAATGCCTCCTGCCACGAGCTGCTGCTGCGGCTCGCCGGCCGGCTGCCCGACCGGCAGCTGTGGCGACTGCGCGACTGGCTTGCCGGTGGCGCGGAGGACGCGCTCGAGGCGCTCGCTCGGGCGTTGCCCCTCACATTACTTCGCGAACGTGTGGCGATCACCGCGCGCGAGTCCATGCTGCTCAACGCCGCTTTGTTGGACGCGGGCGCCGACGCCGGCCGACTTCATGCGGTTCCCTGGGTGGACCAAATCGAAGAAGTCGACTACACATTCACCTCGGAGTCGCCCGAACGGGTGAACACGGGGGACTCCGAAGCGGTAGTGCTCGGGGCGGTCCTCCATGGCCGACCCGAGTTGGTCGACGTGCGTGGGAGTTGGCGGCGGCATCGGTCGGGGTTGGGTCCATCCACCCGGATCGTGCTCGTCACGGCATCGGCAGGCTGCGCTCGATTGACCGGGGAGCTGCAGCGAGTGCTGCGCGCTCTTGGCACGCACGAACCGGGGGTCGAGGTCATGCCGGAAGGCATCGACCTGCCGCCGTATCACCGGGCGGCATTGGCGGCATCCGAGCCGTTGCTGCCCGGGGTGATCGTGGGCCAGGGGTAACAGCTCTCCAGCAGGCACCGTCGATGCCAACGAGCTGGAAGGAGCCGAGGCGTGACACAGGTCGCCCGGGGGGTAGGCCCAGGGGGTGTGAGCCGTTCAGGCGTCGCACTGCCGATCCGGATTCATGATCTGCTGCTGACGCTGGCGGGCAGGCTTGACGACGACGCGCTGGCGGATGCCCGGCAGATGCTGGCTTCGGCCGAGCTCGACCGGTCGCTGGAGTTCGTCGCGGGCTGCATCGCCGCGGGCGGCGTGGTCCTGACTCGTGAGCAGCGCCGGGAGCTCGAGACGTTGTTCTCGGACACCTACCTCGACCCGTCGTTGATCGACCGGGTGAAGATCGCCAACCGCTCCAACGCGGGCCGGCACCGCTTCGCCGTCGGCGCCGTGGAGGGCCGCGAGCCCGACCGTGGCGTGGCGGACGCCGTGACCCCGGTGCTCGACGTGCTGCCGGACGTCCGGTCGATTTGGTGCGTGTGGCGGCTGACGCCGTCCGGCCCGGCTTCCGGGCCCGTGCCGCACCGGCTGGTGCTGGTGGGTGTCGGACCGGGTGGTTTCCCGCCGGCCACGGCATACCGGGTGGAACACGCGCTGCGGCGCGCGGGCATCCGGGCGTCGGTCGAGGTGCTCGTGGACGGCGTTGAGCCGACCGAGTACCACCGGGAGGCGATGCGCAACGCGCGCCAGGTCCCTTTCGTTGAGCACGGCTCAAGTCGGCCGCGGATTGAGCCGTCCGTCGAGGCGCCGCAGGTGAGAGCGGCGGTCTTCGAGGAGGCGCCGCGGGCCGAGCCGATGCGTACGGCCCCACCGCGGGTGGAGGCGCGCGAGCCGTTCGAGCCGGCGCGCCAGGAGTCGTACGAGCCGCCCGTGCGGCAGGAGTCCTTCGAACCGCCGCGGCTGTTAGAGCCGCCGCGGCTGGAAGCACCCCGCCGTGAGCCGGAGCCCGAGCCTTCCCGGGTCGAGGCGCCGAGGGCGGAACCGCTGCGTGCCGAGCCATTACGTGCCGAGCCGCTTCGTGAGCCATTGCGTGAGCCGCTGCGTTCGGTGACGCCGGTGGTTCCGTCACCGCCGGAACCCGAGCTGTTCGCCGAGCCGCCCGCGGCCGTCGAGCCGCCCAAGCCGGAGCCGCAGTTCGAGCAGGAGCGTCTGCCGGAGGACAAGCCGGCCGACCAGCCCCCGTCGGCACTGAACATCGAGACGCGCACCGACTCGGCGCCGTCCCCGCCGCGCAGAGCCAGAGCCGACCTGCCCAAGGACGAGCAGAAGCAGGACCCGCCGTCCCGTCCGAACCTGGCCCCGGCGAACAGTTCGGACAAGCACTCGGCGGCCTTCGTGGACGACATGCTGAACACGCAGGAGCGAAACCTGCTGCGTGAGCTGCAGGACGAACTGGCGCGCCGGGAACAGCAGGAGTCGCAGAGCAGCACCTCGGGCTCCTGGCAGGTGGACCGGAGCAGCCGCCACGGCAAGGCACAGGCCGGTCCGTTCGATCACCCGAACCAGACGACCGGCCCCATGATCATCAACGGCGTCCCGCCACACCGCCCGGACAACGGCTTCACCCGCTGACCCAAGATGACCACTCCGGTCGCGCATGATGACCGTTCCCGTCGGCCACGATGACCACTCGCGGCCGGCGGGTCAGCTGGTGGTCCGCACGCTGGTGGTGATCTTCTCCAGGACGCGCTGGATGTGCAGGCCGCGGCGGGCGTCCAGCGGGTGCTCGGCCCGGCTGGCGGTGATCAGGGCGACGAACTCGTCCAGCAGGTTGGCGTAGCGGTCCTGCGGCGAGCCGCTGCCGTCGAAGGTCAGGTAGCCGTTCGTGCCGTGGACGGTGAAGTCGTTGATCGGCGGTGTGGCCGGCGTGCGCATGGTCAGCGTCGACACGCTGGTCCGGCCGCCCTCGTGACCGAGCAGCACGTGCCACAGGTCCTGGCCGGTCCGGTGCGCGGCGAGCACTTCGGTGATCTCCCCGAGCGCGGCGTCCAGCATGTCGAACACGTGCGGGCCGATGTCGGCGAGCGCGCCGCCGTCGTGGCGCCACCGCGAGTCCGCGTACTTGGTGTCCAGCAGCGAGGCGGACATCCAGCGTGCCGCCCCGCCCTCCCAGCCGCCGGTGCGGTGTACCTGGGTCAGCCACTTCACGGTCTCCCGTGCGTAGCGGAACGTCAGCATCATCAGGCTGGCCACCCCGGCCCGTTCGATCGCGTCGACCAGCGTCTCGGCCTCGGCGACCGTCTCGGCGATCGGCTTCTCCAGGATCACGTGCTTGCCGGCCTGCGCGGCCCGCAGCGCGAGCGGCCCCTGGACGGCGGGCGGCACGGCGAACGTCACGGCGTCGACCGTGGCGAGCAGGTCCTCGAAGGTGTCGACCTGGGCGGCGCTACCCAGCGAGGCCACGGCGGCCGCGGCTTCCGGTCGGCGCGCCCACACGGCGGCCAACTCGGTCCCCGAGTGCGCGGCGATGCCCGGCGCGTGGACCTTGTGTGCCCAGGGTCCCGCGCCGACCAGGCCAACTCGCAACCGCGTGTCTGTCATGGGTCACATCCTGCCCGCCGGTGTCGGTGCCGCTGCGTAGGCTCTCCCGTGTGCGTGAGCTGCCCAAGGAGCTGACCCTGCCGTCGGGGTACGTGCCGCCCGAGGTCCCCGATCCGCCCGCCGTTCCCAAGGACGCGGCCACGGTGATGCTCGTCCGCGACACGGCGGCCGGTCTCGAGGTCTTCCTGCAGCGACGCGTGCTCGGCATGGCGTTCGCCGGTGGGATGACCGTGTTCCCCGGCGGCGGCGTCGACCGCCGCGACGCGGACACGTCGCTTGCCTGGCACGGCCCCGAGCCGGCCTGGTGGGCCAGCCGCTTCTCGTGCGACGTCGGCCTCGCTCGGGCGCTGGTGTGCGCGGCCGTGCGGGAGACGTTCGAAGAGTCCGGAGTGCTGCTGGCCGGGCCCGACGAGTACAGCGTGGTGGCCGACGTCCGGCCGTTCGCCGAGGCGCGGGCCCAGCTGGTGAGCCGGGACCTGTCGCTGGCCGGGTTCCTGGCCGAGGCCGGGCTGGTGCTGCGCGCCGACCTGCTGCGGCCGTGGGCGGACTGGGTGACGCCTCTTGAGGAGAGCCGCCGGTTCGACGCGCGGTTCTTCCTGGCGGCGCTGCCGTCGGGCCAGCGTGCCGACGGCGATACCTCCGAGGCGCAGGACACCCGCTGGCAGCGCCCGGCCGACGCGCTCGAGGACTGGAAGGCCGGTCGCAGTGGGTTGCTGCCGCCCACGTGGATGACCCTCGCCGAACTGGAGGAGTGCGCCTCGGTCGCCGACGCCATGAGCCGCGAGCGGGTGATCGAGAAACTGATGCCCAAGGTGGCCCGCGACGGCGACGTACTGCGGATCGTGCTCCCGGGCGACCCGCTCTACGACGGGTCGCCCGCACATCTGGACGCACGCCCCGACGACCAGCTGGGCCGGTCGTGACCGGCCACCCGGCGTACGGCGTGGTCCGGCCGGTCACGCCGTACGCGTCGGTGCTGTTGGAGGACAACCCGAGCGCCATGACGCTGGAGGGCACCAACACCTGGCTGCTCCGCGCCCCCGGCGCCCCGGCCGCCGTGGTGATCGACCCGGGCTACGAGGACGAGCCGCACCTGTCGCGCGTGTCGGCCGCCGGTGAGGTGGAGCTGATCCTCATCACGCACCAGCACCCGGACCACGCGCAGGGCGCACCGTGGCTGTCGACCAGGGTGGACGCCCCGGTACGCGCCTTCGACCCGACACTGTGCCGAGACGCCCCGCCCCTGACGGACGGCGAGGTGATCACGGCCGCCGGCCTGGCCCTGACGGTCCTCCACACGCCGGGCCACACACCGGACTCGGTCTGCCTGCGGGTAACCCACGAGGGCGAGTCGGCAACGTTGACGGGCGACACAGTCCTGGGCCGAGGCACCACGGTGCTGACCGACCTGGGCGACTACCTGTCCTCCCTGCGGCGGTTGGCGGCCGAGTCGCCGGCCACAATTGCGTTGCCGGGCCACGGCCCAGAACTCCCGGACCTGGCGATCACGGCGGGGGAGTACCTGGCCCACCGGGAGGCGCGCCTGAACCAGGTACGGGCGGCCCTGTCCGAACTGGGCGAGGACGCCACCCCGAGACAGGTGGTGGAACTGGTGTACGCGGACGTGGACCGGTCCCTGTGGGCCCCGGCTGAGTGGTCAGTCCAAGCCCAGCTGGACTACCTCCGCCGCCAGCCCTGAAGCCCTACTCCAACACACGTGGGCAACAGCCAACGGGCACCGAACATGCCCAGCACTCACCCGCGCCCAAGCGACGACCTCTGCCAGCGCGAGTGGCGGACTGGGCCTGCGTGTGTGGCGGACTGGGCTGTCTGAGTAGCGGACCCGGGCCTGCATGAGTGGCGGACTGGGCCTGTTTGTGTGGCGAAGCCGGCCTGTCTGTGTGGCGGACTCGGCCTGCGTGTGTGGCGAAGTCGGCCTGCGTGTGTGGCGGACTTGGCCTGTCTGTGTGGCGGACTCGGCCTGCGTGTGTGGCGGACTCGGGCTGTCTGGGTGCCGAAGTCGGCCTGCGTGTGTGGCGGACTCGGGCCTGTTTGGGTGGCGGAGTGGCCTGTCTGTGTGGCGGGCTCGGGCTGTCTGTGTGGCGAAGTCGGCTTGCGTGAGAGCGCATTCAGTTGCCGGGTGCGGCACGCATCCTGGCCGGGAATGGTCATCGTGCCGGGCGGGAATGGTCATCATGCGCGACGGGAGTGGTCATCATGCGCGACGGGAGTGGTCATCGTGCAGGGCGGGAGTGGTCATCATGCCCTTCGGCGGCGAGTTCGCTGTCGGTTTGGTACGACTCGCGCGTCCGGTGTTGGGTGGGCGCCGGTTCTGGACCACTGGGTGTGGTCGGTGGGTTGCCGACCTGCTCGGCAGGACCCCCACTTTGGAGTCGCCCGGCCTTGGTGGTGAGTATTTCCCCGGCCCCCGGGTTAGTGCTTTGGGGGGAGCATTGGCATCACCACGTAGCGGAGGTTCAGGTCGCCCGGGTCTGGGGAGCTGAAGACCGTCGCTCGCATGCCGGGTTGTATGGCCACTCGGACGGGGCCGCCGGCGAAGGGGCGTAGCGCGTCCGTCAGGAACTTCGACTGGTACGCCTGGCCAGTGCGGCCGCCGTCGACCGTTGCCTTTACCGACTCCTCCGCCTCGCCCGATCGTTGGTCCGCGCCTCGCAGGCGGATCTCGCCGTCGCCCACCTCCAGCAGCAGGACTCCGCGTGCGTCCGTGTACAGGCCCACCCGGCGGACGGCGCCGGCCAGGGCGTCGGCGTCCAACTCCAGCGTGGTGTCCACACCGGACAGCGAGATCTTCGACTCGTGCAGGAAGCTTCCGTCGAGGACCGCTGTGGTCGCGGTGGTCGGGCCCGCGGCCGTGCGTTGCCACACCAGGCCGAACCGGTCGCGGTCCGCGTGTAGTGCCACCCTGCCCGCGTCCACCTGCCTGGCGATCTCGCCGAGCAGGTTGGCCGGGACCAGCGCGTCTATCGGGCCGCCAGATGGTTGCCACGGGAGCGTGGCCAGCGCCATCTGGTAGCGGTCGGTCGCCAGCAGGACCAGCTGATCACCCTCGGAGCGCACCCGCACCCCGGTGAACATCGGCAGCGCGTCGTCGCGGGAGGCGGCCGACACGACCGTGGCCAGTGCCGACGCGAACAGCGCGCCGTCGACGGTGCCCGCCTCGGCCGGGGCCGCGCCCACCCCCGGATGCACATCGGCGTCGAGGAGGGGCAGCGCGAAGCGAGCTCCCGGCGCCCGGATGGCCAGCTTGCTGCCCTCGACCACCAGCCGGACCTGCTCATGGTCCAGCGCCCGCAGCGTGTCGGCGAACGGCTTGGCCGGCACTAGCACCCGGCCCTCCGTGTGCACCACGGCCGACCGCCCGATGGTGGCCGCCCGCTCGCGATCGTTGGCCGCCAACGCCACCCCGTCGGCGTCGGCCGTGAGCAACAGCCCGGCCAGAACCGGGTCGATCAGCTTGCCCGGAACGAGCTTGACCAGCGCGGATGCGGCACCGGCCAGGTCGGCCGTGGTGACGGTGAGGTCCATGCCGAACAACCTAGCCGCGCGCACCGACAATTTCCGGTTGAGCCGCCGGAGCGGGAACAAGCGTCCCGCGCCGCATCCAGATCACCGCCGTGACCACCAGGCCCGACGCGCTCGAGGCGAGGAACGACGCCGGAATTCCGACGTGCTCCACCAGGTACCCACTGGTCGAGTGCCCGGCCGCCAGTCCGAGCGTCACGGCCGTGACCACCCAGCCGAACGCCTCCGTGGACGTGCCGCGCGGCGCCACCAGCTCGATCGCCATGGAGTGCGCCGTCGACTGCGGTGTGATCCAGATGCCGGCCACCAGCAGCGCCACCGTCAGCCAGAGCAACCCCGCGGGAATCGCCATCGGCGCGATGAGCAGCGCGAACAGCCCGAGCAGCACCGGCAGCCGCAGGTGCATCGGCCGCGGCCACGGGTGGACCGCGTAGAACAGCCCGAACGCCACCGAGGTGAGCGAGAACATGGCGAGCATCAGCCCACCGAGCGACGGATGCCCGGCCTCGGTCGCGGCGGCCGGCACGGCGACCTCCACGAACCCGACGGTGATGCCGAAGCCGAACGCGGCCAACGCGACCGTGCGCATGCCGGGGCTGGCGAGTGCGCCGAGCACGTCGCGCGAAGAGGCGTCGTGGGCGGGCCGCACCCGGCGCACCGCGGGGCTGAGCGCGAAGCCGATGCTGCCGACCACCATGCAGGCGGCGCCGACGGTGACACCGGTACCGCCCCACGGCGCGATGACCAGCACGCCGGCCAGCGCCGGCCCCAGGACGAAGAACGTCTCCAGGCTGATCGCCTCGTACGCGTACGCGGCGTTGCGGGTCGGCCCAGGCGGCAGCAGCGTGCTCCAGAGCGCGCGGGACGCCGCGGGGACCTGCGGTTCGCTCAGTCCCACGACCGCACCGAGCAGGACCAGCACCATGCCGGGCTGCCGGGTCTCGACCGCGATCACCACGGCGGCCACCGCCGCGGCGAACACGCCGACCACGGCCAGCAGGGGACGCGTCGGACCGAGCCGGTCCATCACTCGGCCCTGCACGACCGCGCCGGTGGCGACGCCGACCAGCGAACCGGCCGAGACCAGCCCAGCCGTGGCGAACGACCCGGTTGCCCGCTGCACGTACAGCAGCAGGGACAGCCCGATCATCGCGATCGGCATCCTCGCCAGCAGTGACGTGAGTACGGCGACACCCGCGCCGGGCGTGGTCAGCGCGGCGCGGTAGTCGGAGAGACGAGCAGAGTGGGACACGGGTACCAGTATGCAATATCTGGTACGCCCGTACCAGATATTTACCGGCGACCCCGGTCACCACGGCCGAATAGTCTCAATTCGGTAACGGCGACAAGAAAATCGCAGAACCCGCACAACGGGTGGGTACCCAAGTGAGTCCTCCCCTATGAAAGCCGCGAGAACCGGGTAACGATCCCTCGCATCGCGCGTTCAACTGAAGAGAAGCTCCCTCCGCCAGACATGGTTCGGGGCCTGATGGTTCGGAGGGCGGGGAGCGTGGACCGTCGGGGGATGGTTCACGCAAAGACAAGGAGCCGGTGCGCCGCGTCGGGGGCGGCGCCCGGCTCCTTCTCTTTGTGAACTTGTGAGCGGCGGTCTACCGAGCGCGGCGGGCCAGTCGCTCCGGGTCCAGGATCAGCACGCTCTTACCTTCCAGCCGCAGCCAGCCGCGATGCGCGAAGTCGGCAAGCGCCTTGTTCACGGTCTCCCGCGACGCACCGACCAGCTGGGCGATCTCCTCCTGCGTGAGGTCGTGCATCACCCGCAGCAGACCCGCTTCCTGGCTGCCGAAGCGTTGCGCGAACTGCAGCAACGCCTTGGCCACCCGGCCGGGTACGTCGGTGAAGATCAGGTCCGCCAGCATGCCGTTCGTCCGCCGCAGCCGACGGGCGATGACCCGCAGCAGCTGCTCGGCGATCTCGGGCCTGGTGGCGATCCACTGCCGCAGCGCCGGCCGGTCCATGGACCGGGCGACGACCTCGGTGACCGTGGTGGCGGTCGACGTGCGCGGGCCAGGGTCGAAGATCGACAGCTCGCCGAACATGTCGGCCGGGCCCATGATGCCCAGCAGATTCTCTCTGCCATCCGGTGACTTGCGGCCGAGCTTCACCTTGCCCGACTGGATGATGTAAAGGCGATCACCGGGTTCACCCTCCGCGAAGATCACATGCCCACGCGGAAACTCGACCATTTCCAGCGTCTGGGCGAGCGCTTCGGCGGCAGCCGGCTCGACGCCCTGGAAGATGCCGGCCCTGGCAAGGGTCTCGTCCACCTTCGTCCCTCCCAATCAGACACAGCCTCGACCGGGGGCAACGGCGCCCCTGATCACTAAGGGGAGTGTAGGGCGTGTGCGGGGGATCACCTCGCAGGGCGTACCACGGGTATGTCGCGGAAGGCCCGGTCAGCGGGTCGGCCTGCGGATCCTGACCGTCGGCTGATTCATCGGGTCGACCATCCGGCGACCGCGGGGCTTGCCGCGCCTACGCAGGCGGAACAGCTCGAGCGCCCGGCCGATGCCGTGCCCGTAGAGCGCTCGTACCTCGTCCGGCCGCGCGCTCTCCAGGAACTCCTCGACCTCGTCCTCCTGGACGGCCACATGCCGGAGCCGGTTCTCCACGCGTTCCATGAACAGCGCGAAGAGCATGACCACGAAGGGAACCGCGAACACGAACCAGACTGTCATCGGGTCGTCTCCTCAGAGCTCAGGTCGGGTCGGCCGGCGCGAATGGTGGCTGCGTCCGGCGTGTCTGCGGGGTCTACTCGTATGGACGTCCAGGGCACCACTGAGGTTGTTCAGCGGCCCGTAGGCTAGCGGGGTGCCCCCCGCCACCAGACAACTACCCCGGGCCAGGACAGACAAAACGCCGGCCCCACCGGACGCCTCGTTGGTGCGTCGCGCCCGCCGGATGAACCGCGTGCTGGCCGAGGCGTTCCCGGACGCGCACTGCGAGCTGGACTTCACCACCCCGCTCGAGCTGGCCGTGGCCACCATCCTGTCCGCGCAGAGCACCGACGTGCGGGTCAACCTGACCACGCCCACCCTGTTCAAGCGCTATCGCACGGCCGCCGACTATGCGGGCGCCGACCGGACCGAGCTGGAGGAGATGGTCCGCTCGACCGGCTTCTACCGGAACAAGACCACGTCGCTCATCGGCCTCGGTGCCGCGCTCGTGGAACGGTTCGACGGCGAGCTGCCCAACAACCTCGACGACCTGGTCACGCTGCCCGGCATCGGCCGCAAGACGGCCAACGTCATCCTCGGCAACGCGTTCGGCGTCCCCGGCATCACGGTCGACACGCACTTCGGCCGGCTGGTCCGCCGGTGGGAGTGGACGACCGAGGAGGACCCGGTCAAGGTCGAGCACGCGATCGGCGCGCTCATCCCGAAGAAGCAGTGGACCATGCTGTCCCACTACGTGATATTCCACGGCCGACGGGTGTGCCACGCCCGCAAGCCGGCGTGCGGCGCGTGCGTGCTGGCCAAGGACTGCCCGTCCTTCGGTGCCGGCCCGACCGAGCCCGAGGTCGCCGCCAAGCTGGTGAAGGGCGACGAGGCGCCACATCTCATCGACCTGGCCGAGCGCACGAGGAACGGCTACACCCCGGGGCGCGCGTGAACGGTGCACGCTGGTCGGTCGTCGTGGTGATCCTCATGATCGCCGGGATCGTCGCGATCTGGCCGAGGAGCGAGGCACCGCCGGAGACACCCCAGGGCCCGCCGGAGCCCGATCTCGCGGCCGCCCGGTCCGAGGCCGGCCTGCCGGCCTGCACCACCTCACCCGACGGCCCGGCTGAGCTGGCCGGCGTCGGCGCCCAGTGCCTTGCCGACGGCTCGGCCGTCGACCTGGCCGGCGCGCTCGCCGGGCGTCCGGTGCTGGTGAACGTGTGGGCCACCTGGTGCCCGCCGTGCAAGGAGGAGCTGCCGGTGCTCGCCGAGTACGCGGCGCAACCGGACGCGATCGACGTGATCGGTCTGGCCGTCCAGAGTCGCCCGGCCGACGCACTCGAGCTGCTCGCCGCGCTCGACGTGCGGCTGCCCACCCTGTTCGACGAGAACGGCGCCGCCGAGCGGGCGCTCAAGGTCCCGAAGGCCCTGCCGGCGTCCTACCTGATCGGGGCCGACGGCTCGGTGGTGAAGGTGTCCGAGCCGTTGGTGTTCCGTTCGGCCGACGAGGTTCGCCAGGCCGTCGCGGCGGGTGGCGCCGGGTGAGCGACCACGGTCCGCTGGTGGATCCGGCGTCCTTACCCGCCTGGCTCGGTCAGGTGGTCGCGGCGACCGCCGACATCGATCCCGCCTTGTTCCGCCGCCTGTCCCCGCCCCAGGAGGACGCCCGCGACGCGGCGGTCCTCATGCTGATGGGCGAGCAGGACAAGCACGGCCCGGACGTGCTGCTGCAACTGCGCGCCGACGGGAACAGCGCGCACTCCGGCCAGGTCGCCTTCCCCGGTGGCGCCGCCGAGCCGGAGGACGACGGCCCGATCACGACCGCGCTGCGTGAGGCGGTCGAGGAGACGGGGCTGGACCCGACCGGTGTGCGGCCGGTGGCGCTGCTGCCGAAGCTGCACATCCCGGTGTCCGGGTTCCACGTCACGCCGGTGCTCGCGCACTGGGAGAAGCCGAGCCGGGTGTGGGCCGTCGATCCGGCGGAGAGCGCCGCGGTGGCCAGGGCGCCGATCGCGGACCTCGCCGACCCGGCGAACCGCTTCCGGCTGCGCCACCCTTCGGGCTTCATCAGCCCGGCCTTCGCGCTGCCGGGCATGCTGGTCTGGGGATTCACCGCGGCACTCGTGACGCTGCTGTTGGAGATAGGCGGCTGGACACAGCCGTGGGACGAGTCCGACATACGCGACCTTGACGCGGCGTGGCGTTCAGTTGGCTCAGTTGTCGGGGAGGTTGACGGGTGAACTGGGTCGACTTGGTGGTGATCGCGCTCGCCATTCTGGCGGCGGTCTCCGGGGCGCGGCAGGGCGTGGTCACCGCGCTGCCCGCGTTCATCGGGGTGCTGCTCGGCGCCATCGCGGGAATCAAGATCGCGCCGCTCGTGGTGCAGTACATCGAGTCCACGCCCACCCGGGTGGCGTTCGCCGTGGCGATCTTCGTGCTGCTCGTGGCGCTGGGGGAGACGCTCGGCGTGTGGCTGGGCCGGAGTATCCGGCAGAAGATCAAGTCCCCGAAGGCCGTCGGCGTGGACAACGCGCTCGGTGCCATCGTCCAGGGCGCGGTCGTGTTCGTGGTGGCGTGGCTGATCGCGTTGCCACTGGTCACCGTGGGTGGACTGCCGTCGCTCGCGTCGGCCATCCGCGGCTCGGTCGTGCTCGGCGGGGTCAACAGCGTGATGCCCTCGGCCGCGCAGAACCTGCCGGACGAGCTGCGCCGGCTGCTCGACGTGTCCGGTTTCCCGGCGGTGGTCGACCCGTTCGACCAGACCCCCAACCGTGAGGTGGCCCCACCCGACCCGGCCCTGCAGGGCAGCGAGGTCGTGCAGCGCGTCAGGGAGAGCGTGCTCAAGATCCACGCGCGGGCGCCGTCCTGCTCGCGGGCGCTCGAGGGCACGGGGTTCGTGATCTCCGACGAGCGGATGATGACCAACGCGCACGTGGTGGCCGGCACCAACGAGGTCACCGTGGAGACCGACGACGGCACGCTCGACGCGCGGGTCGTGCACTACGACCCGGAGACCGACGTCGCCGTGCTCGCCGTCCCCGGCCTGACGGCGCCGGCCCTGCCGTTCGCGCCGCAGCCGGCGGAGTCCGGGCAGGACGGCATCGTGCTCGGTTATCCGCTCGACGGCCCGTACACGGCCTCGCCGGCCAGGGTGCGTGACCAGATCGACCTGCGCGGTCCGGACATCTACGACGCCAACACCGTGCAACGCGAGGTCTTCACGCTGCGCGCACTGGTCCGCAGCGGTAACTCCGGCGGCCCGCTGGTGGACACGAACGGCAACGTGATCGGCGTGATCTTCGGCGCGGCCGTGGACGAGTCGGAGACCGGCTTCGCCCTCACGGCGGCCGAGGTGGCCGAGGAGGTCGACGCGGCGCCGGACATGTCCCGCCAGGTGGGTACCGGCAACTGCGCGACCTGACGCGCCGAACCTGGCGAGTCCCACGTTCAGGTAAGGCGAGTTCCACGTTCCGAACGTGGGACCCGCCAGTCCCGAACGTGGGACTCGCTGGTCCCGAACGTGGGAAGCTCGCTGGTCTTGAACGTGGGACTCGCTGGTCTTGAATGTGGGACTCGCCAGGTCTGTTCGGCGGGCGCGTCGTCACGCAGGCGGCGCGGCCGGGCAGTGGCTGTTCTCCGCTGGCACCACCCGGTCGACCAGGTAGTCGAGCGCGGCGGACACCGTGCAGTCGCTCGCACCGAGCACGCCGTGCCCCCAGCCCTCGTGGGTGAGCAGCACGCTGTCGTCGATCTGGTCCTCGACGCTGGTCGCCCACTCGTGCGGGGTCGCCGGGTCGTGCAGCGAGTTCATGAGCAGGATGGTCGGCCCGCCGTCGACGTCGGTGCGGTGCTGCGGGTTGTTCGTCTGTGCTGGCCAGACCGAGCACATCCCGACGACCGGCCACGCGAAGTGCGCGCGAACGGTCGGCGCGGCCGCGTTCGACAGGCGCCACAACCGGTTCCACTCCCGCTCGGAGGAGATCCTCGTGTTGTGGTCGGCGCAGAACGCGGCGATCGGAAACTCGGCCAGCTCGGCATTCGCGGCCGCGACCCGCGACTCCTGGTCGTACAGCGACTTCAGCCGTTCGGCCGCGTCCGCCCAGCGGGGGCCGTAGAAGAAGTTGACGGTCTGCGAGATCAGGTTGATCGGGTCGATCGCCCTGCCGGGGTCCCCCGGCTCGTGCAGCTCGCCACGCACAGCCCGGTCCCACAGCTCGTCGAACACCGCGTGCGCGTCCTGTCCGTGCAGCACGCAGGTGGGGTCCGCCGCACACCAGTCGGCGAACTGGCCGAACGTGTCCTCGGCCGCGCGGGCCTCGGTGGTCAGGAGGTCCTGAGTGGACAGACTGTGGTCGAACACGCTGTCCAGCACCATGGTCCGGACCCGGTGTGGGAACTGCTCGGCGTACATCTGCCCGGCGAGCGTGCCGTAGGAGGAGCCGACCAGGTTCAGCCGGCGATCACCGAGCGCGATGCGCAGCGCGTCGATGTCCCGCGCCACGCTGACGTTGTCCACATGGTCCAGCAGCGGACCGGTGTGCTCGCGGCAGCTGCGAGCGACGTTCTTCGTCCACGCCTGGACGTCGGCCAGCGTCGCGCCCGCATCCGGTGCGGTGTTCGGCATCTCCGTGACCAGGTCGGCGTCGCATCGCACGGGGCTGCTGCGGTTCGTGCCGCGCGGATCGAAACTCACGAGGTCGAAGCGCGCGGCCAGCTCGTCCGGGAACCGGCTGCCGTCGATGATCGCGTCCACACCGGAACCCCCTGGCCCGCCCGGCATGTACACGAGCGTGCCGACCCGTGCGCCGGGATCGGTGGCCGCCCGACGTGCCACGGCCATGTCGATGGTGCCCTTCGACGGCCGCGACCAGTCGATCGGCACGGTCACCGACGCGCACTCGACTTCGGCGTTCTCCGGACACGGTCCCCAGTCCAGCCGCGGTGTCGCGTCGGCGGTGACGGCGTTCGCGCCGGTCAGTACGAGTCCAGCGACCAGCGCGCCGGTGAGCACGACGCGCACGGAGTTCCCCATGTTGCCTCCCAGATCCGTTCCCCAGGATCCGAGTATTGGCCGATCATGGGGGTGACAGCTCCGGGACTTCCCTGAGCTGACCCCGAAAAGAACCCCTGAGGGGCTAGCGCGCCAGAAAGTCGATCAGTGCGCGGTTGGTGTCCGCCGGCGCTTCCTGGTGGGGAAAGTGCCCGACGCCGTCGAGAACACGGGTCTGGATGGGCCTGGTCGTCCACGAGGTCGACGCGTCGATCGTGCGGGGGAGGATGCACGGGTCGACGGCGCCGGCGACCTGCAGCACCGGAACCGTGATCTTGCGTTGCATAGCCTCCGCATAGCGGCGGCCCTCGCCGCGGAGTTGGGCTCGGACGGCCCAGCGGTAGTACTCGAGCGCGCTGTGCGCGGCGCCGCGGACCATCATCGCCGAGCGGTGCTGGCCCGCGATCTCGGCGAACTCGGGCCGCACCGTCCACTCAGGACCGGCCCAGGCGCGCATGAGGTGTTCGACAGTGGCGGCGTCGTCGCGGGTGAGCCAGCGCTCGGGCGCGATGGGGACCTGCGCGCGGAAGACGTGGCCGAGGGCGCGGGCCTGGTTGGTGCGCCGGCGGCGCAGCGCCGTGCGGCGGATCTCGTGGCGCAGCGCCATCGGGTGCGCGGCGGCGATGGCGGTCACCGAGCTGACGAGCCGGGGATGCATGGCGGCCGTGGTCCACGCGAGCATGCCGCCCCACGCGTGGCCGACCAAGTGGGCGCGGGGCTCGCCGAGTGCCTTCACGAGTCCGCCGACGTCACCGGAGAGCGTCCAGGCGTCGTAGCCGCGGGGGGGTTTGTCGGAGTCGCCGTAGCCGCGGAGGTCGACGGCCACCGTGCGGTAGCCGGCGTCGGCGAGCGCGCCGAGTTGATGGCGCCAGGACCACCAGAACTCGCTGAAGCCGTGCAGGAACAGGACCAGCGGGCCTTCGCCGGTTTCGGCGACGTGCAGCCGAATACCGTTGGCGTGGACGTCGCGGTGCACCCAGGGCCCGTCCAGCCGAACGGTTGACGGGTCGGGTCGCACGATGGTGGCGCTCGGCACGAGCGGGATCAGTCGCGGTGGGGCTCGAGCTGCGGTTGCCCGTTCTCGCCCCGGCTGCGCAGTGCGGCCATGGTGCCCTTGGCGGACTCGATCGTCCGCTTGGGCGCGCGGATCCGCCTGAACTTCTTGATGCCGCGCCAGACAAGGAACAGGGCCACGACGACAGCGATGATGAAGACGATGAAGAAGCCCCACCACGGGTGGGGTTCCCAGTCGAAGAAGTCGTTGATCCCGAGCGCGAGTGCGACCAGGCCGAACGGGATGAAGAGCAGCAGGAGGACGAGCGCGACGATGAAGTAGACGCTGCCCATGAGGCCCTTCTTCACCTCACCGACGACCTCGCCCTTCGCCAGCTCGAACTCGCCTCTGATCAGCGTCGAGATATGCGTGGTCGCGTCCTTGACCAGGCCTCCGATGGACTGTTCGCCCGCCGCGCTCGCCTCGTCGGACAGCGGGATGGAAGGCACTCTCGGCAGCCCGGCCCCTGCTCCGTTGGTGTTCTGCGCACTGGTCACCGCGCCATCGTGCCATGACCGGATCAAAGAGGCTGGCCGGGCGGGCTCAACTCGCCGCGTGTGCCCTGCTTCGCCGCCGCAGCAGGATGGCCGCGACCAGCGATGCGACCAACGACCCGATCAGCACGGCACCCTTGGCAAGCTCCATGTCCGCCCCGTCGAGCGACAGGTCGGCCAGCAGCAGGCTGACCGTGAAGCCGACGCCGCCCAACATGGCCACCGCCACCAGGTCGCGTTTGCCGAGGTCATCGGGTAGTCGCGCGGCTCCGATCCACACGGCCACGAGCGCCGCGCCGACGATGCCCACGAGCTTGCCGACCACCAGGCCGATGATCACGGCGAGCGCGAGCCGGTCGGAGAAAAGTTGGCCGAGAACGTCGGCGCTGATCGGGATGCCCGCGGCGAAGAGCGCGAACACCGGCACGGCGAACCCGGCCGACCACGGCTGCAAGCGGTGCTCGAGCCGCAGACAAGGTGACTCCTCCTCACCCGGATCGGTGCGCACCCTGGTCAGCAGGGCGAGCGCGACACCCGCGATGGTCGCGTGCACCCCCATCTCGTGGACGGCGAACCAGGTGGCGGCGGCCAGCGGCACGTACAGCAACGGCGTGCGGATCCGCCTGCGCTGCGCCAGCCAGTAGAGGCCGAGCAGCACCACGGCGGCGGCCGCGGCGAGCAGGTCGATCGACGCGGTGAACAGAATCGCGATCAGCACGATGGCGCCGAGGTCGTCCACCACGGCCAGGCTCAGCAGGAACACCCGCGCGCTCGCCGGGAGGTTGGACGCGGTCAGCGCGAGCACACCCAGCGCGAACGCGATGTCCGTCGCCACGGGGATCGGCCAGGCGTCGCCGACGCGCGGGTCACCCCAGCCGACGGCGAGCGCGACCAGCGCGGGCACCACCATGCCGCCGACCGCGGCGATCACCGGCAGCAGCGCGTTCTTCAGCCGGGACAGCTCGCCGACCACCAGCTCGCGTTTCAGCTCGAGCCCGGCGACGAAGAAGAACAGGGCGAGCAGGCCGTCCTTCGCCCAGTCGGCGACCGTGAGCCCGGCGAGCTCGGTGTCGCGGAGGGTGAAGTAGGCCTCCTGCCACGGGCCGTTGGCCGACAGCAGGGCGACGGCGGTCGCGCCGAGCAGCACGTGGCCGCCGACGGTCTCGGTACGGAGGTAGCGGGCGAACTCACCGAGTACCGGCAAAACGGTCCTTCCTGGCGACAGCACAAGAACTGGTGCCGACCAGGCTTCCCGGCTCTCCACTGTCCATTTTAGCTGGTGGTGACGCCGAACAGGATGCCGACGACGTAGGTCACAACCATGGTCAGCACGCCCACGCCGACGTTGCGCAGCACGGCCCGGCCGACCGGCGCGTTGCCAAGACGCGCGCTGACCACCCCGGTCAGGACCAGGCCGACGATCACGGCGGCCGCACACGACCACACCCGCAGCTCCACCGACGGCAGCGCGATCGCGACGAGCGGCAGCACCCCGCCGCAGGTGAACGCGATCAGCGACGCCCACGCCGCGTGCCACGGGCTCGTCAGTTCGTCGGGGTCGATGCCCAGCTCGGCTTCGGCGTGCGCCTCGAGCGCGTTGTTCGCCGTCAGTTCGCGGGCCACCTCGGTGGCGAGTTGGGGGGACAGGCCGCGGTCCTCGTAGAGCTCGGCGAGTTCGCGTTCCTCCGCCTCGGGCATGGTCTCCAGCTCGTAGCGCTCCAGGCGCAGCGCGGCCTGCTCGGTGTCGAGCTGGGTGCTGACCGAGACGTACTCGCCGCCCGCCATCGACAGCGCGCCGGCCACCAGGCTCGCCACCCCGGCCATCATGATCGCCGTGCGGTCGGTGGTCGCGCCCGCGACGCCGACCACGAGCCCGGCGACCGACACGATGCCGTCGTTGGCGCCGAGCACGCCGGCCCGCAGCCAGTTCAGCCGTTCGCCGAGACTGCCGTGGTGCGGCTCGCCGGGATGTGCGGTCACGCGCTCATTGAACCCCTGTTGACCAACTGTGGCACTATTTCGACACCTGTCACAAATTGGGGTGTGAGATGAAGAAATGGGTCGTCTGCCTGGTGATCGGGCTGGGCATGCTGGCGTTCAGCACGGGTGCCGGTATCAACGACAACACGATCAGGTGTGGCAGCGAGATCATGGGCCCTGGTGACGTCTGCGAGGAGACCCGGGCCGGTTCGGTGACCGACACCGAGACCTATGAGGAGATGAAGGAGGGCAAGGAGGCGGCGCAGCGGACGTTCAACTCGTGGGGCCGCTGGGCGCTTCTCGGCGGCGGCCTGCTCCTCACCGGCCTGGGCATCTGGGGCATCGTGAAGGTCAAGCGCCAGAGGAAGGCGGGAAACATGCCCGGCCAGGCAGGGCCACGAGAGCCTGGCCAGCAGTTCATGCAGGGCCCGCCCGCCATGCGTCCGGGTCCGCAGCCGAACTACGGGCCGCCGCAGCAGAACTACGCGCCCCCACCCGGATACTCGCCCCAGGCTCCGCACCCCAACTACGGGCCGCCGCAGCAGAACTACGCGCCCCCACCCGGATACTCGCCCCAGGCTCCGCACCCCAACTACGGGCCGCCGCCGCAGCAGGACAATTACCCACCACCGCAGCAGCCGTTCGGTCCGGGCTCGCAGTAGGCCTGTCGGGAGGGCGCGCGAACTCGCCCTCCCGACAGCTCCTCGCTATTCCTCCGACTTCGACGTGTTCAGGCCGGAGGAGATCAGCTCCATGACCGACGAGTCGGCCAGCGTGGTGACGTCACCGATCTGCCGGTTCTCCGCCACGTCCCGCAGCAGCCGGCGCATGATCTTACCCGAGCGCGTCTTCGGCAGCTCCGGAACCACCATGATCTGGCGCGGCTTGGCGATCGGGCCGATCTCCTTCGCCACGTGGTCACGCAGCGCCTTGATCGCCTCTTCGCCCTTCGCCTCGTCCTGTGCGACGTTGCCGCGCAGGATCACGAACGCCACGATGCCCTGGCCGGTCGTCGGGTCGGTCGCACCGACCACCGCCGCCTCGGCCACCGTCGGGTGCGACACGAGCGCCGACTCCACCTCGGTCGTGGAGATCCGGTGCCCGGACACGTTCATCACGTCGTCCACCCGGCCCAGCAGCCAGATGTCGCCGTCCGCGTCGTACTTCGCGCCGTCACCGGCGAAGTAGAAGCCCTGGTCGGCGAAGCGGGACCAGTACGTGTCGCGGTAGCGCTCCTCGTCGCCCCAGATGCCGCGCAGCATGGCCGGCCACGGCTCGTCGAGCACCAGGTACCCGCCGCCGCCCGGACCGACCACGTTGCCCTGGTCGTCGACCACCTTCGCGGAGATGCCCGGCAGCGGCGCCTGCGCCGAACCGGGCTTCGTGGACGTCACGCCCGGCAGCGGGGAGATCATGATGGCGCCGGTCTCCGTCTGCCACCAGGTGTCCACGATCGGCGCGTTGTTCGAGCCGATGAACTCCCGGTACCACATCCATGCCTCGGGGTTGATCGGTTCGCCGACCGAGCCGAGGACCCGCAGGGACGACAGGTCGAACTTGGCGGGAATCTCCTTGCCCCACTTCATGAACGTGCGGATCAGCGTGGGTGCCGTGTAGTAGATGGACACGCCGTACTTCTGCACGATCTCCCAGTGCCGCCCCTCGTGCGGGGTGTTCGGCGTGCCCTCGTAGACCACTTCGGTCACGCCGTTGGCGAGCGGCCCGTACACGATGTAGCTGTGCCCGGTCACCCAGCCGATGTCGGCCGTGCACCAGTAGATGTCGGACTCCGGCTTCACGTCGAACACGTTGCGGTGTGTGTACGCGGCCTGGGTGAGGTAGCCGCCGGACGTGTGCAGGATGCCCTTCGGCTTACCGGTGGTGCCCGAGGTGTAGAGGATGAACAGCGGGTGCTCGGCGTCGAACGCCTCGGGGGTGTGGGTGTCGGACTGGCCGTCGACCAGGTCGTGCCACCACACGTCGCGACCCTCGGTCCACTCGACGTCGGTGTCGGTCCGCCGGACCACCAGCACCTTCTCGATGCTGGGGGTCTTCGCCACGGCCTCGTCCACGGCCGCCTTCAGCGGCGCCGGCTTGCCGCGCCGGTACTGGCCATCAGCCGTGATGACCAGCTTGGCCTCGGCGTCGTCGATGCGGGAACGCAGCGCCTCCGCGGAGAACCCGCCGAAGACCACGCTGTGGGTCAGGCCGAGTCGTGCGCAGGCGAGCATCGAGTAGATCGCCTCGGGCAGCATCGGCATGTAGATGGCCACTCGGTCACCGGCCTGCAAACCCAGTGACTGCAGGGCGTTCGCCGTCTTCGACACCTCGCGTAGCAACTCGGCGTAGGTGATGGTGCGGCCGTCGCCCGGCTCGCCCTCCCAGTGGATGGCGACGCGGTCGCCGTTGCCGGCCTCCACGTGACGGTCGACACAGTTGTACGCCACGTTGAGCTTGCCGCCGACGAACCACTTGGCGAACGGCGGGTTCGTCCAGTCGAGCACCTGGTTCCACGGGGTGTCCCAGTGGAGCAGGCTCTCGGCCTGCTCGGCCCAGAAGGCCTCCCGGTCGGCCGCGGCGGCGTCGAACATGTCGGCCTTGGCGTTGGCCTGCTGTGCGAACTCGTCGCTCGGCGGGAACGTCCTGCTCTCGGTGAGCAGGTTGTCCAGAGTCGAACTCTGGCCGGGCTGCTCGGTCATGGTGCGGATCCTCCTCGACCCTGGACTGATGGTGTCAGCCCCGACCGTAGTGTGCTCCCGCCTGCCGCAACAGAACCAGCAGAGGTCCAGACCACATGGGTCTGACAGAGATCACCCGGTAGGGTCGCGTTCCGTGACGGACCCGCTTGCGCCGCTGCTCGACCTGCCCGGTGTCGAGGACGCGGTCGCGGCCGCGCGCGAGTCGGTGGACGCGGTCCACGGACACCAGGCGAACCGGCGCGGTTGGCCGACCACGGCCGCCGAGGCGTCGGTACGAGCGGCCAGGGCATCGGCCGCGCTTGCCGGCAGTCCGGCGGACATTCCGGACAGCGGCGCGGTCGACGACCCGCGGCTGGCCGGTGCGCTGCGTATCGCCGAGTCGATCGGGCCGCTGCTGCCCGTGTGGCAGCGCGCACCCATGCAGGCCCTGGCCCGGCTGCACGTGCTGGCCGCGGCCGACCTGGTGCCGGACGACGAGCTCGGCCGGCCCCGGCCCTCCCGCGCGGTGTCCCGCAGGCTGGACATCCTGGCCGAGCTGGTGACCGGCGGGACATCGGTGCCCGGCCCCGTGGTGACGGCCG
Source organism: uncultured Actinomycetota bacterium (assembly GCA_963826035.1). GTDB lineage: Bacteria > Actinomycetota > Actinomycetes > Mycobacteriales > Pseudonocardiaceae > Actinophytocola. The sequence goes on from CAWGVZ010000002.1 coordinate 147,578, forward strand.
TCGTGCACGGTGAGCTGCTCGCGTTGTCCCCGTTCGGCAGTGCGGACGGCGTGGTCGCCCGAGCGGCCGCCCGGCTGAGCATGATCAAGACCGGCCTCGACCCGAAGGGCCTGATCGTGCCCGAGGTCGGCTTCCTGCGACGCGCGGACCGCTACCGCGCGGCGGCCGCCGGCTTCGCCACGGGCACGGAGGAAGGCCTGGCCGACTGGATCGTGCTGTGCTGCGAGGCGGTCGAGGCGGGCGCCCGCGAGGCGAAGAGCATCGCCGACGCCGTGCTCGCCTAGTCATTCCAGAAAAACTCCAGCCGGGCTCGTGGGTCGTCGCGCAGGATGGAACCCGCGAGTCCCCCCTTCCTCGCGCGCTAGATGGGTATCTCCACAGGGCGGGCCGAGATTCCTAGCATCTCGGCCCGCCTCCCGTTTCCGGTTGAGCCGTAACGATCAGTCGTGCGATCCCCATTCAGATGGTGCTCACATTTCCCCATCGAGTGGAGTCGCCGTGGCCGCCGGAACCGCCGAAATCCGGATCGAACCCGCCGACGAGTCCGATGAGGAGCTTCGTCACCTGGCGCGCTGGCTCCACGACGAGGACGAGCGGAATCGGTGACCGTGATCGTCACGAGTGGCACGGCCATCGCGCTGGTCACCTCGCTGTTCACCTGGCTGGGCCGCCGCCGCGAATCCGCCAGGGTAACGGTCACCGTGGAATCGGCGACCGGCGAACGGATCGACCTGAGCTGCGCGTCCCCGGCGGATGCGGACAACCTGCTCCGCGCATGCCGGAAAAATCCTCTGAAAACGCGAAGTGCCGGCTCTTCGAAATGAAACTGGTCAGACGGTGGCAACGCCGAGGGCGATGAGGGCCTTGCGGACGTGGCCGTCCGCGTTGCGCAGTGCGATCGCCGCTCGCTCGGTCTCCACACCCGACAACAGGTGGACCAGCGCCACCTTCAGATCACCCTGTGCCTCATCCAGGGCCACCTCGCACTCCTGCTGGTCCAGCCCCGTGGCCTCCCGCAGGATGCGCAGCGTGCGGCCGCGCAGCTTGGCGTTCGTGGCCCGCATGCTCACCATGAGGTTCGAGTACGTGCGACCGAGCTTCACCATGACGCCCGTGGAGAACGATGTCAGCACGATCTTCTGCGCCGTCCCCGCCTTCATCCGCGTGGAGCCGGCGACCACCTCCGGGCCGGTGTCGACCTCGATCAGTACGTCGATGTCGAGCAGGCCCGTCGCGTGGGGGTTGCTGAACACGAGACCCGTCCGCGCGCCACACTCCCGCGCCGCCCGCAGCGCGCCGAGCACGTACGGCGTGCGGCCGGACGCCGTGAGCCCGAGCACGAAGTCGCCGGCCGACACGTCCCGCCGAAGCTCGGCCGCGCCACCGTCCTCGTCATCCTCCGCGTCCTCCACCGCGCTGCGCAGCGCCGTGTTGCCCCCCGCGTGGTGCACGACGAACCACTCGGGCGGCGCGTTGTACGTCGGCGCCAGCTCGGCCGCGTCCAGCGTGGCCATCCGCCCGGACGTGCCCGCTCCGACGTAGTGGATCCGGTGCCCACCGCGCAGCGCCTCGGTGGCGAGATCGACGGCCATGGCCAGCGCCGGCAGCGTCGCCGCCACCGCGTCCGGCACCAGCCGGTCCTCCGCGTTTATGGACTTCAGGAGGTCCAGTGTGGACAGTTGATCCAGGTCCGTGGTCCGTGGATTACGGCGCTCCGTCGGTGAATCGACCTGCACGGCCTGGTGCGGCACTGTCATCTCCAGCCTCCCCCAACGATCATTTACCGGTCTCTCGCGTCTTGCGGCGACCGTCGTGACGGGTCTCCAACCGGTGCGCGCCCACCGCGTCCCGGGTGTCGTCCAACGCCTTCATCGAGTCCGTCAGGTGTCGCTGGGCGATCCCGATGAAGAGGCAGTCGATCACCGTGAGCTGTGCGATGCGGCTGGCCATCGCGCCCGAGCGGAACGTCGTCTCTCGCGCGGCGGTGGTCAGTACCAGGTCGGAGACCTCGCTGATGGGTGCCGTGGGGAAATTGGTCAGTGCCACGGTGGTGGCCCCGGCCGCCCGTGCCTCCCGCAGTGCTTCCACGGTGTCCGCGGTCGCCCCCGTGTGGGAGATGCCGACCGCCACGTCGCCCGTACCGAGCACGGCCGCCGAGGTCAGCATGATGTGGGTGTCGCTCCAGGCGAAGCAGATCCGGCCGATGCGGTGCAGCTTCTGCTGGAGGTCGGCCGCCACGAAGGCGCTCGCGCCGACGCCGTAGACGTCGACCCGCCCGGCCGCGGCCAGCGCGGTCACGACCTTCTCCAGGACTTCCGTGTCGAGCTGCGCGGCGGTCTCCTCGACCGCCCGCGCGTCGGCGAAGGTCACCTTGCCGACGACCGTGGCCAGGTCGTCGTCCGGGGCGATCTCGCCGCCGAGGTCACGCTCAGCGTGGGCCTCTGATCGGGCGGTGTCCGCGGCCAGGGCGATCCGCAGCTCTGGATAGCCGCCGACGCCAATGGCCTTGCAGAACCGGGTGACGGTGGTCTCGCTGGTTCCGGCGGCCTCGGCGACCTCGGTGATGCTGCGCCGAGCCACGGTTGACGGGCTGTCCAGTACGACCTTCGCGACGCGTTGCTCCGCGCGGGCCAGACCGGGCAGCAACGACCGGATGCGGACCAGAGGACTTGACTCAGTGTGCTGTGTGGTCATGACACTCGCGCTCACGTTGGAAACTTACTAACAGGTCTGTGATACGACAAGACGGCAGCCGTCATCTGCCGACAACGGTACCCAAGAGAAGCTGAAACTTCAGGTCCAGATGTGTGTCTGCAACATCGGAATCGATGGTTGACCGCATGTCGTTAGCGTTTCAACCACTTTTCAACCTCATCGTGATGTGGTCTGCCAACCTTCCGGCTGCAGTCTGTGGGGTTCTTTCTCACCGTTGAGGAGCGTATGGACACGGTCCGTGATGAGTACCCCGTCGAGGTGGATTCCACGCCCGGTGTAACGGGGATCCGTAGTGAACCGCCATCGCAACGTGATCTCCGCTGCGTGCGGCAGGGTCGCCTGCACCCGCCACCAGGCTCGGTGGCCGCTGCCGGACAGTGCTGTCACCGTATCGTCCGGAGCCCCACGGCCCCGCGCGGTCAGCTCCACCGGCTGCCAGGTGGTCCCGTCGGTGCTCGACTCCAGCATGAGCCGATCGGTGCTCTCCGAGTCGACGAACGCGTCGAAGTTCACTCGAACAGGGCCACGCGGGGTGAGCGCGTCGGTGGTCAGCGTGGCGGTCGAGGCGTCCCCGAGGCCTGTGTACCAGGACTGGCGACCGTGCTTCGGCCGCACGGCGAGCGCCTTGGCCAGCCCGGTGCTCAGCGTCTCGCGGGCCAGGTTGATGGAGCCCCAGTTCCGGCTCGGGTGCACCCGGTTGGACAGCAGGATGGCGAACGACCTCGATGCCGGGTCGATCACCAGGACGGTGCCCGTGTAGCCGGTGTGCCCGGCGGTCCCCGGCCCGGCCAGCCCGCCCATGTAGAAGCGCTGGTTCAGCTCGAACCCGAGCCCGTGGTCGCGCCCGGGGAAGTCCTGCGTGTAGTTGCGCAGCATGTCCCGCACGGTGTTCGACTTCAGGATCCGCTTGCCGTGGTAGGTGCCCCCGTTGAGGATCGTCTGAGCCAGCACGGCCATGTCGCCGGTCGTCGAGAACACCCCGGCGTGCCCGGCCACCCCGCCGAGCGACCAAGCGTTCTCGTCGTGCACCGACCCGCGCACCATGCCGCGCGGCGGCGCCGACTGGAACTCGGTCGCGGAGATCCGGTCGAGCTTGCTGGCCGGCGGGTTGTAGCCGGTGTCGACCATGCGCAGCGGCTCGGTGATCCGCTGGCGGACCACGACGTCCAGCGGATCGCCGGCCAGTTGCTCGACCAGCACACCGAGCGTGATCAGGTTCAGGTCGGAGTACTCGTAGTTGGTGCCCGGCGTGGTGCGCGGCGCCACGTCCATCACGGCCTTGATCCGCGCCGGGATGTCCGGGTGCGCCGACCACAGCGGCAGCCACGACACCAGCCCGGAGGTGTGCGTGAGCAGCTGCTGGACGGTGATCCCGGCCTTGCCGTTCACCCCGAACTCGGGCACGTAGTCGGCCACCGGCTTACTCACGTCGACCTTGCCGGCCTCCACCAGCTGCATCACGGCGATCGAGGTGAACAGCTTGGACACCGACGCCATGTCGAAGATCGTGTCGTTGCGCATCGGCACCTGCTCGCCGGCCGGCAGCTCGGTGCCGGCGGCGTCGGCGTAGCGCACCGCCTGCCCGGCGGTCGCCCGGCTGACCACCAGGCCGTTGTGCGCCAGCAGGCTCACGGCACCCGAGTACAACGGGTGCGTGATCTTCGGGTCCGGGTGGGTTCTCGTCCACTCGCCGACCTGCGCGACGGCCGCCTCGATCGGGTCCGGGTCGAGCCCCACCCGCTCGGGCGGCCCGTCCCGTAAGACGGTGTTGGGCGAAGCGAAACCCTCCCACGGCAGGTCGAACCGGCCGGCGTGTGAGCCGTTCGGCTCCGCGGCGGTCATGGTCGACCCGGCCGAGGACGCGACTGTGAACGTGAGCAGGACTGCGAACATGCGACGCCTGGACATGGCCACCTCGGGTACTGAGCACGATTCAAAAGTCCGGCCGACCTACGTTTTGCAATGTCTCTCACCTCAACGAGCCCGGTCCGTCGGCCTGTTTCGAATCGTGCTCAGTAGTCACCGGTAGATCAAATACTGCTCCCGCTTCCGCGTGAAGGCGGCCAGCTCGTCGCGCCAGGCGCCGATGACCTCGGCCACGCCCGCCCCGGCGTCCACCATCGTCCGCAGCCGGGTGGAGCCGGACAGCAGGTCGATGAAGTTGTCCGGCCGCCAGCCGAACACTTCCGGATGCGCCTGCTTGGCCGTGACGATCATCGTGATGGCCGTGCGGATCGCCTCGAACCTGCGCTCGTCGGTGATGTGCACCTGCACGCCGCCGCACGCCACGCCGACCCACTTGCCGAACGTCGGCACGAAGTACTGCTCGCGGAACCGCACGCCCGGCAGCTTCGCCTGGTTGAGCGCCTCGGCCCAGCGCCAGTCGATGCCCGGTGCGCCGATGATCTCGAACGGGCGGGTGGTGCCCCGGCCCTCGGACAGCACGGTGCCCTCGAACAGGCAGGTGCCCGGGTAGGCGAGTGCCGTGTGCGGGGTGGGCATGTTGGGGCTCGGCAGGACCCACTGCAGAGCGGTCTCCGAGAACAGCTCGTCACGGCGCCAGCCACGGAGCTTGACGATCTCCAGGCTCTCGAGCCGGGCACCCGCGTCGGCCGTGAGGAACTCGGCGTCGAAGAACTGGGCCAGCTCGCCGACCGTCATGCCGTGCTGCTGCACGATCGGCTTGCGGCCGACGCCGGACGCGAACGCCGGGTCGAGCATGGGCCCGTACGCGCGCCCGCCGACCGGGTTGGGCCGGTCGAGCACCACGAAGTCGACGCCGCCGGCCAGCACGGCCGCCTGCATGGCCGTGTACATGCTCCAGATGTAGGTGTAGAACCGCGCGCCGACGTCGGCGATGTCGAACACCAGCGTGTCGATGCCTGCCTTGGTGAACTGGTCGGCCACCTTCGCGGCCGTGGCGCGGTAGGTGTCGTACACGGGGATCTGGGTGCGCGGGTCGAGGTAGTCGCCCTCGGACCCACCGGCCTGCGCCGTGCCGCGGAACCCGTGCTCGGGACCGAACACGGCGGTCGGCGCGACGTTCGCCGCGACCATCGCGTCGACCACGTGGGTCTGGTCGCGGAGCACGCCTGTCGGGTTGGTGAGCACGCCGACCTTGCGGCCGGCGAACTTGCGCCACCGGTCGGCCGCGAGCGTGTCGGCGCCGGTCGTGACGCCCTGGTGGCCATGACCGCTGCCGCTCGCGGGTTCCGCTGCGGCCGCGGCCGTGCTGATCAGGGGAGCGGCGAGTGCGGTGGCCGTCAGGAACTTGCGCCGATCCATGTTGCTCACCAGGTCAGTCCGTGGCCGAAGGGGTACAGGATGGTCTGTTGACCGCCCACCGGGACATCCACCGGGAGCTTGCCGGTGGGGGAGTTCTCTCCGAGGAGGACCTTGGCGAGCGACTCCATGGCGTGCGCCCGCCAGCCGTAGTTGGCGACCCAGGTCGGCGCGTCCACATATCCCGCGTCGTAGGGGATCTGCGCGGCGACCGCGATCACCGGTTTGCCTGTGGCGAGCAGGGCGTTCACCAGATTTCGCTGTGCCGTGCGGTCCTTCAGGTTGTTGGTCAGCACGACCACCAGGTCGTTCTGGGCGGCAGCCGCGACCGCGCCGTCGATGGTCGCCTGGTTGGGGTTGCTTCCGGTCGGAAGTGGTGTGGCCGTCGCGCCTCTCGCGGTGAGACTCTGCGCGAGCCACTGCGGGCTGCGCGCGTTCTGGACGGTGTCACCGATGCCGGTGACCAGGACCTTTGCCTCCGGGGAGGCGAGCGGGAGCAGGTCGGCGTCGTTACGCAGGACGGTCGTCGTCTTGTCGCTGATCGCCTGCACGGTCTCGATGCTCGCCGGCGTGCCGACCTTGTCGTCCACCTTGTCCAGGTCGACGAACGGCGAGGTGAGGATGCCGCGCTTGAGCTTGAGGAGCAGGATCCGCAGCAGGCTCTGGTCGATGCGGCGTTCGGTCAATCGGCCGCTCTCGACGGCGGCCTTCACGGCGTTCATCGCGAGCGGCAGGTCCGGCGGCATCAGCAGCTGGTCGACACCGGCCTCCAACACCATCACCGGGATCTCCTCGGCCGGGAACACGTTCGCGCCGCCCATGCCGAGCGCGTCGGTGACGATCACGCCGCGGAAGTTCAGCTCGTTGCGCAGCAGCCCGGTCATGATCGGCTTCGACACGGTGGCCGGGTAGCCGGACGGGTCGAGGCTCGGGACCTTGATGTGCGCCGTCATGATCGAGTCGACGCCCGCCTTGATGGCCGCCTTGAACGGTGGCATGTCGATGTCGCGCCACTCGGCTTCCGTGCGGCCGATCTCCGGCAGTTGGTCGTGGCTGTCGGTCGGCGCGTCACCGTGGCCGGGGAAGTGCTTGGCCGACGCCGAGACCGTCTGGCTGGCGCGCCCGGAATCCTGGTAACCCTTGACTTCGGCCGTCACCATCTCGCTGGTCAGCTCGGGCCGCGAGGAGAACGAGCGGGCGCCGATGACCGGGTTCACGGGGTTGGAGTTGACGTCCGCCACCGGCGCGAAGTTCTGGTTGACGCCCATAGCGCGCAGTTCCTGCGAGTTGAGCGCGGCGACCGTCCTGGCGTCCGTGGCGTTGCGGCCGGCGCCGATGGCCATGCTGGCGGGGAACTCGGTGGCAGGAGTCTCCAGGCGGGTGACGTTGCCGCCCTCCTGGTCGATGGCCACGATCAGGGGGATGCGGGTGCCGCTGCGGGTCGCCGCCCGCTGCAGCCCGTTCGAGAACGCGGCCAGCTGGGCGGGGTTGTCGACGTTGTCGGTGCCACTGTTGTTGAAGTAGATGACGCCGCCGACGCCGAACTTCTCGATCACCTGGGCCGGCGTGTCGACGCCGTACTCGACCTGGTTGGTGGGGTGCGCCTCGTCGGCGGACTTCCCCCACACGGACACCACGAACAGCTGAGCGATCTTCTGCTCCAGCGTCATGCCGCGCATCTGCGCCAGCGCGGCGGCAGTGGCGGCGGCCTCCTGACTGACCTGGGGAGTAGCCGAACCCGCAACGTCCGCGGCGGCGGGAACCATGCCGCTAACCAACGCGGTGCTCGCTATCGCGGCGGTGGCCAAAGACAGACTGCGACGGGCTAACGAACGAGACATGGGCACTACGGCCTCCCTGGCCGGCCAGCAGGATCACTCCGTAACCTCTTAACCGAGAACAAGCAGCATCGGTAAGTTACCCACGTCCAGTGGGCATGAGCAATCAGGTGAACGGCCTAAAGCTAGCCCGTCGAGCTGCCCCGAGCGAGTCACGCTCAGAAAGGGCAGGCCGGACAAAAAACAGGGCGCTCCCAGTCCGCCGAAGCAAACCGGGAGCGCCCAATCGCCCACGCGAAACACTCGGGTTACCAAGCGTGCAACAGTGTCGTACCTACCTGGCCTCGGCGTCCGGCGTCCCGGTCCGCAGTCCCTTGACGACATGCCTCCCGCGGCTGGCTGCGCGTGGGTGCCCGGTGCTTCGCGACGGAGTTCCAACCGGGGTGGATGAGGCTTCTCCTCCGCCTCATCCCTGGCCGTCTGGAAGTCCGCACCTCTCTTTCTACTCAGTGATGGCGGTCACTTCAAGAGCACGTATGGGTGCACCGTTTCAGAGCCCAGAAGGGTCGACGAACACGCGTCGTGAGCGTATTCTCCAGGGCTCCGCGGTACAGATACAGATGCCGATCCGGCCAAGGTACCGCCGCCCGGGTGAACCCATTTTTCTTTTTGTCACAAGGAAATCAGCGCTTGCGCCTGCGGTGGATGCCGTACCAGGTGGCGCCGGCGGTCGCGATGGCGCCGATGCCGATGGCCGTGACCGCCACGGTCGTGCCGGACGGTGCGTGGAACCGCGAGCGCAGCGACACCGGTTTGGTGAACTCGAGCAGCGGCCAGCCGCGCTCGGTGGCGAGCACGCGCAGTGCCCGGTCGGGGTTGACGACCGTCGGATGGCCGACCGCTTCGAGCATCGGCAGGTCGGTGATCGAGTCGGAGTAGGCGTGGCTGGCGGCCAGGTCGTAGCCGTGCTCGGCGGCCAGTTCCTTGATCGCCGTGGCCTTGTTCTCGCCATAGCAGTAGAAGTCGATCTCGCCGGTGTACCGGCCGGCGTCGGCCACCATGCTGGTGCCGATGCTGTGCGTGGCACCGATCATCTCGGAGATCGGGGTGACGATCTCGGCGCCGGACGCGGAGACGATGACCACGTCGCGGCCCTCGGCCTTGTGGGCGGACACCAGTTCCGTGGCCTCCGCGTAGACCAGCGGGTCGACGATGTCGTGCAGGGTCTCCTCGACGATCGAACGCACCTGGGCGACGTCCCAGCCCGTGCACAGCGCGGTCAGGTGGGCGCGGATCCGGTCGACCTGCTCGGCGTCGGCGCCGGACGCGGCGAACACGAACTGGGCGTACGCGCCCTTCAGTACCGCACGGCGGTTGATCAGGCCGTTGCGGAAGAACGGCCTGCTGAACGCCAGCGTGCTCGACTTGGCGATCACCGTCTTGTCGAGGTCGAAGAAGGCGGCGGCGCGCAGCGGCTGGTCGGTCACGTCGCCAGCATAGAAGCGGAGGTCGAACTTCCGCCCCAGGCAGCCCTTTCGTGCAGTTCACGCGGCTCGGCCTCGGCACTCGGCCGCAGTTCGAGCAAGTTGCAACCACGAGTCGCATACAACGGGATACAGTAGAGAGATCCGGCAGTAATGCCGGATTTGGTTCAGTCCGACCCCCCGGGGCTGAACCTCTGACGACCCCCGTCCCTCCCCCCTGGCGGGGGTCGTCCCTAAAACACCCTCCTGTCTTGGTGGCGTATCCGCGCGCCCGGGGCAAAGCCGGCGATCCTACCCGCCGGGTCCGACAGAACCCCTTCGCAAGCCTCCTTCCGACGCGACTTGTCCACAGCCGAAGCGGTTGTCCACATGTCGATCTTCGGCCGTTGTCGGCGGCCCGGTGGGCGGCGATCGTGGTTTCGAGGCCGGATCTGCCCGGCCCGATCGGCCCGAGGAGGGCATGGTGGTGAACTCGAACCGACCGGTGGCGTTCGTCGAGGACGAGACGCTGCTGGACGACGTGCTCAAACTGGCCGCCGCGGCCGGGTGCGAGCTCGAACGTGTCCCGGACGTGGCGTCGGCCCGGCTGCGCTGGTCCGGAGCGCCGATGGTGGTGCTGGACGCGGCGGGTGCCAAGAGCTGCGCCGCCGCGGGCCTGAGCCGGCGCGACATGGTCGTACTGGTGGCACCCGACCCACCGCCGCCCGATCTCTTCGAGCGTGGAGTCGAGGTGGGCGCCGAACGAGTACTCGGCCTGCCCGGCGCGGAACCCTGGCTGATCGACGCTCTGGCCGACGCGGCCGAGGGCCCGGCCAGCAGCACGGGGAAGGTCCTGGCGGTAGTGGGCGGCCGGGGCGGCGCGGGCGCGTCGGTGTTCGCGGCGGCGGTAGGCGTGACGGCGCTGAGGTCAGGGCAGAACGCACTACTGGTCGACTGCGACCCGATGAGCGGCGGCCTTGACCTGGTCCTCGGCGCGGAAACCGAGGACGGCCTGCGCTGGCCGGACATGAGCCTGCGCGGCGGGCGGGTAGCGGCGTCCTCGTTGCACAACGCCCTACCGGGCCGAACAAGAGGCGACGCGAGACTCACCCTGCTGTCGGGCGCACGACAGGGCATGGGCCCAGCCCCGGACGCGGTCTCAGCCATAGTCGAGGCAGGTCGCCGAGCGGGCGAAACAGTGGTGTGCGACATCCCCCGCGGACTGGGCGACGCGGCGTGCGCGGCACTAGACCGAGCGGACCTGACGGTGATAGTCGTCCCCGGCGAGGTCCGAGCCTGCGTATCGGCAAAACTCCTGGCCATCCGCCTGACCGGGCGAGGCGTGGTAGCCCGCCTGGTAGTGCGAGGCCCGTCCCCGGGCGACCTGCGAGCGGCAGACGTAGCGGCGGCGGTCGACCTCCCCCTGCTGGTCACCATGCGTCCCGAGCCCCACCTGGCGGAGGCCCTGGAACGCGGCGAGTTCCACCCCCGCCCGAGAGGTCCCCTGTCCTCTGCGGCACGAGTAACCCTCACCGAACTGGCCGCCATCCCACAAAGAGGTCAATCAGGCCCAGACCTGAAGGCCGCGTCATGACCACGCCACCCACAGAACCCCGTCACCACCCTGCCTTCGCACCGGCCACCCCGCGATCCGCATCCGGTCGCCGACCTCTGCCCAGCACCGGCCACCCCGCGAGCCGGGGAACCACCCCGAAATCCGACACCGCCATCCGAGTGCGTCCTGTCGCCCCCGCCCCGCGATTCGAGGGCCGCGCCATGACCACACACCTGACCACTGCGACACCTCGACTCCGCCCACCACTCCCATTCCGGGCCCACCCGGCCAGCAGCGACCCGAGGGAAATCTCATGACCATCCCCCAGATTCCCGCCAAGCCAACGTCGTCGCCCGAACCCTCGCCGGGATCAAGTGGTCGACGATCCGGAGTACGGCTCCGACTCATCCCAGCCATCCCGGACGGTGCGCCCACTCCGGCTCCGACTCCGAACGAGCAGCCATCCGACGGCCACACCATCGCTTCGACTCCAGACGGGTCGACGCCCGATCCCGCGCCCGATCCCTCCGCAGCGTCATGCGGGCCGCGGTGTGAGTGCCCGCCCACAGAACTCACTCCGGGGCCGCTCACCCCGCGCACCGATACCCCGCGCACCGAGGGCCTGCGCACCGACGAATCGCGCGCCGACGGCCCGCGCACTGATGGCCCGCGCGCTGATGGCCTGCGCATCGAGGGCCTGCGCGCCGACGAGCCGCAACCCGACGGCCTGCGCACCGACGGCCTGCGCACCGAGGGCCTGCGCACCGACGAGCCGCAACCCGACGGCCCACGCACTGCTGGCCCGCGCACCGACGAGTCGCGCATCGAGGGCCTGCACCCCGACGGCCCGCGCACCGACCACCCACGCTCTGAGGACCCTCGCGCCGAGGACCGAGTCGCGACCTCCCAGCCGGTTCCCAGCACCGAACACCCGCCAGCGCCACTCGCGCCGCAACCAGAGGGCCACCCCAGGGCGGTCGCCCCGCCGATCCGGAGCCACCCGAACCCTCCGACTCCGCCAACCGAACCGTCCCCACCCGCCACGCCGGGCCAACTTGCCCTGCCCCGACTGGTCGTCGCGGTAGCACAGCGACCGACGGCTCCGGTGCTCGACGAACCGCGAACCCGCCCGCGGACCGAGGCGAGGCCCATCGGACCGGTCAGCCTTTCGCCTGCCGACCGAGCACCCACCCCTTTCACCTCCCGCGGCGAGAACAGGAGCGCGGCATGAGTGCGGCACTCCAGTCCGAACTGGTGGAGCGGGTGCGCGGCCGCCTCGCGAGCAGCGGCCACGACATCACCCCCGCCGTCGTGGCGCGGGCCGTGCGCGAGGAGGCCGGCGGGATCGTCGGTGACGCCGACGTGCTCGACGCCATGCGGCTCATGCGCCAGGAGTTCGTGGGCGCCGGTCCGCTCGAGCCGCTCCTTCGCGCCGACGCCACCACAGATGTCCTCGTCACCGGTCCGGACCAGGTCTGGGTCGACGGCGAGGACGGGCTGCGGCGCACCGAGGTCTCCTTCCCCGACGAGGACTCGGTGCGCCGTCTCGCCCAACGACTCGCCCTCGCCTGCGGCCGCCGCCTCGATGACGCGCAACCGTTCGTCGACGGCTGGCTGCCGGCCGCCGGCCAGCGGGTGCGACTCCACGCCGTCCTCCCGCCCATCGCGACCGGGGGCACCTGCCTCTCGCTGCGGGTTCTGCGCCCGGCCGGCCACGACCTCGACTCGCTCCAACAACTCGGCACCTTCGACGCACGCACCCACCGCCTCCTCGAGGCGATCGTCGCCGCGCGGCTCGCCTTCCTCATCACCGGTGGCACCGGCGCGGGCAAGACCTCTCTGCTCAACGCCCTCCTCGGCCAGGTCCCCGACCACGAGCGCGTGGTGTGCGTCGAGGACGCGGGCGAGCTGGAACCCGACCACCCGCAGTTCGTCCGACTGGTCGCCAGGCCACCGAACGTCGAGGGCGCGGGCGAGGTCACCCTGTCCGACCTGGTCCGCCAGGCCCTACGCATGCGTCCGGACCGCCTGGTGGTCGGCGAGGTGCGCGGCGCGGAGGTCTGCGACCTGCTCAGCGCACTGAACACCGGTCACGACGGCGGCGCAGGCACCGTCCACGCCAACTCCCCGGCCGAGGTTCCCGCCCGCATGGAGGCTCTCGCCGCGCTCGGCGGCCTGTCCCGGTCCGCACTGCACAGCCAGCTGTCGGCCGCGTTCCACGTCGTCCTGCATCTGCGCCGCCGCCCGAGCGGCGCCCGCGAGCTCACACAGGTAGGCGTGCTGGAGCGCCTGGCGGACGGGGTCCGCGTGGTCCCCGCCTGGCACCCCGACCACCGGCTCCCGGGCACCGAGTTGCTGGCCCACCTGCTGAGCAGCCGAGGAGTGGAACCGCCGTGGTGACCGCATTGCTGTGCTGTGCCCTGGCGATCCTGAGCTGGCCGGACACCCGCCAGGCGACCAGGCTGCGCGGCATCGTCGCCCGGACCCGCCGGCACCATCGGCCGACGCTGCCCCGACCGAGCGCGGTCAGCGTGGTGAGCGCGTCGGCGGCAGCGGGCTGGTTGATGGCGGGCGTCGCCGGCGCCGTGGCCGGTGGCCTGATCGCGATGACGGCCTGGCGCCGATGGCAGTCACGACGACGGCTGCGCCGATCCCTGGCGGCCGTGGACGGACTGACCGAAGCGGTCCGCGCCCTGGTCGCAGGTCTGCGGGCCGGCCATCACCCGGCCGAGGCGGCGGAATCCGCCGCAGCGGACGCCCGACCGGCGGCAGCGGCCGCCATGCGAGCGGTCGCCGCGTCCGCCCGACTGGACGGCGATCTGGGGCAAGCACTGGGCACCACCGCGGGCCCGGAGCTGACCACCGTGCTCACCCGGGTCTCCCGAGCGTGGTCCCTCGCCCAGCGGCACGGCCTCCCATTGGCCGACGTCCTGGACGCCGTCAGCCGCGACCTCGACCAACGCGGCAGATTCACCCGCCAGGTACTGGCCCGTCTGGCCGGCCCGAAGTCGAGCGCCACCGTGCTGTCCCTGTTGCCGGTCCTGGGCATAGGCATGGGTGAGGTCATGGGCGCCCGCCCGCTGCACCTACTGACGTCCACCCCGGCAGGAGGCCTACTCCTGATGATCGGCGTGGTCCTGCTGTGCACGGGCGTCACCTGGTCCGCCCATCTGACGGAACGGGTGGTCCCCACATGACCCGCCCAAGTGAACGACAACAGCGACCGAGGCGCGGTCATCCAGGCCGGCCGACTGAACGCCAGGAGTGTCCGCGTCCAGATCTGGGGATCCGTCCCGGTGATCGCGAACTGGCCGACCACGACGGAGCGGCTGCCGAGGTTCGGGGCAGACCTGTTCCGCGCGGCGGGACGTGGCCGGGGGTGGCGGGATGAGCGCCGCACTGGTCCTGCTCGCCGTGGCTGTGCCGATGTGGTCCCGGGCGCCCGCCGCGCGGTTGCGGCTCACCTGGGTGGCGGGGATGTCCACGCCCACCGCCCGCCTGCGCGGAGTTCTCACCGGCGGGCGGGCGACCCGGGCACTGCTCTTCGGAGCGCTCGGCGTGCTCGTGGCCGCGGTCGTGAGTGGACCGGCCGGCGTTGTCGCGGGGGTGGGCGTCGCCGCCGGCAGCTGGTGGCTCAGCCACCGACTTGGCCGTGGCACTCAGCGGGTCGACGCCCTCGGGCTCGCCGCCACCTGGGACCTGCTCGCCGCGTGTCTGCGTGCCGGGTTGCCCGTCCCCACGGCCGTGGCGGCGGTCGCCGGCGACCTGCCGGCCGGCGCGGCCTCGGCGTTGCACCGGGTGGCCGACCTGCTCGCGCTCGGCGCCGACCCGGTCGCGGCCTGGGCGCCTGCCCTCGACTGTCCGGAGACCGCCGGGCTTGCGCGGGGCGCACGGCGCACCACCCGGTCCGGCACGGCGCTCGCCGAGGTGGTCGCCGAGCTGGCCACCACCGTGCGCGACGGCGCGGTCGACGCGGCCGAGGCGCGCGCCCAGCGTGCCGGCGTGTTGATCACGGCACCGCTCGGACTGTGCTTCTTACCCGCGTTCGTGTGCCTCGGCATCGTGCCGGTCGTCGTCGGCCTCGCTGGCCGGCTCGCCATCTGACCCCCACAAGTAAGGAGAAGAGATGTTCCCCCAACCGAGGATGCTGCCCGACGACGCCGGGATGTCCACCGTTGAATACGCCATCGGGACTATCGCCGCCGCCATGTTCGGCACCGTCCTGTACCTGGTGGTCTCCAGCGACGAAGTGCTCGCCGGACTGAAAGGCATCATCGAACGCGCACTGTCGGTGGACCTCTGATGTGGGCGACCAGGCGGGCCCGCCGAAAACCGTGGGCCGACCGCGGAGCGGTGACCGTGGAATCGGCGTTCGCACTGTGCGCGTTCATCGCGGTGCTCGGGTTCGCACTCGGCGCTGTCGCGGCGGTCGCCGACCAGTTGCGCTGCACCGACGCGGCTCGGGAGGCGGCCCGCCTGGTCGCACGCGGCGAGGACGACACGGCCAAGGCGGCCGCCGCAAAGATCGCGCCAGACGGTGCGGACATTGCAATCGCGGTGGCCGGCGACACGATCAGCGTCGATGTCCGGGCCGCACCGCTCAGCGGGCTGCTGCCCGGCGTCCACCTCCACGGTGAGGCGTACGCGATCCGCGAACCCGGCGCCGAACGGAGCGACGAGTGACCATCGACCGCGGTTCGGCGTCCGTGTGGACGGTCAGCGGTATGGCGGTGCTGCTCACCGTGACCACCGTGTTCGTGTGGTTCGGCGCGGCCGTCAAGACCCGGCACCATGCGCAGAGCGCGGCCGATCTCGCGGCGCTCGCCGCCGCCGGAGCCGCGATCACCGGCGAGACCGCGGCATGCGGTCTGGCCAAGTGGGTGACCGACCGGATGAGCGTCGCGCTCAGCTCGTGCACGGTGAACGGTTGGGACGCGCGGGTGGAAGTCACCGCTCGGCCGCCTGGCGTGCTGGCGGGGTTCGGCTCGACTCATGCCCGATCCCGGGCTGGACCAGTGGAAGACGTCGATTACTCCAGTCGAGCGGTCGTCTCCGCACGGTGAACGGCAAGGCCCGGCCGCCACGAGTGGTCTGGACCGCCGATAACCGGGAATCCGGAGTTCACCCGTCCGTCACCGGGACTTTCGTTCACCGTCCCACAGCGACCAGTTGTCGACTGCAAGTTTCCTCCGGCACCCGACCGGCCGTTAATTGAGATGTAGGGCACCCCGCCGCACTGGAGTGCCCGCTTAGAAGGAGGCAACACCCGAGATGTTGGACATGGAATGGTCGGATAGCTGGCGCAGGGCTTTCCGCGTCGAGCTGCGCGCACAGGCCGTCGGCCTCGCGTGGCGCGGTTGGCCGGTGCTGCCGGGTACCTATCCGGCGGGCGCGCAGTGGGCGGGCCGCGAGGGGATCGAGGACACCGGGCCTCGGCCCGTGCACCAGGACTGGCAGGAGCGCATCGGCACCAAGCCGGAGCAGGTCGCCACGTGGTGGACCGGCCAGCCGTACAGCCTGCTGCTCGCCACCGGCGTGACGCTGGACGCCATCGAGGTCCCTGGTTACCTGGGCCGGGGCGCCGCCCGCGTGCTGCGCGCCGTCGGTCTGCCGGTGCCGATCCTCGCGACCCCCGACGACCGGTGGACCTTCCTCACCCAAGCCGGGCAGGCGCTGGCCCGCCCGCTGGCCGAGCACCCCGACGTCATCCAGCACGGCGTCGGCAGCTGGGTCCCGCTGCCCCCCACCCCCGTCCAGCACGGTGTCGTGCACTGGCGCGTTCGCCCTGAGGTCTGCAACTGGCAGATGCCGGAGGCGAACATCGTCCAGGACGCGCTCATGGACGCCCTTGCCGACGAGACGACCTACGCCAGCACCGTGGGCCGGCTCGTCGTCGCGGACTGACCGGCCGTCGGAGATGAGTGGGATGCGCTCATTGGCACCGGTCCTCGCTATCGGAGAAGCCTGGCCGGAAGCACCCTTCCGGCCAACCCGCGGCGGGCGTCGCGTATCTGCGCGCGCTCACCGCAACCAACCCGTCCCACCGTCTGGCGCCGCTCCCGCATCCAGGTGGCCGGACCAGGGACGGGTAGCATGCCGGGCGCTTGACGGGGGAGCAGGTCTCCCGCGTCGCGACCAGCAAGGGGATTACAGCGGCAATGCCGCCATCGGTGAGAACCTGGCCCCAGGGATGACCGTCGCGAGTGGAGGTCTCCGCCTCCCCGTAACCTCCACCAGCCGCGACGGGCGCCCCACCGATGTCCCAGCAGTAGCGCGACGACCCGAGCGGTAGCAGCCGCTCCCCGCGCGCCCGGCGAACCCAGGAGCGCCGGGGCCAGGCCACCCGAGCCCGGCCCCGGCGCCCTGCTGCCCCCACCCCCGCACGATGACCACTCCCGTCACCCATGATGACCACTCCGGTCGCCCATGATGACCGTTCCGGTCGCCCATGATGACCGTTCCGGTCGGCCATGATGACCGTTCCGGTCGGCCATGATGACCGTTCCGGTCGGCCATGATGACCGTTCCGGTCGGCCATGATGACCGTTCCGGTCGGCCATGATGACCGTTCCGGTCGGCCGTGGTGGCCGTTCCGGTCGGCCATGATGACCGTTCCGGTCGGCCATGATGACCGTTCCGGTCGGCCGTGGTGGCCGTTCCGGTCGCCCATGATGGCCACTCTCGTCGGGCGTGATGACCGTTCCGGTCGGTCATGAGGACCGCACCCGCCGGCCGTGGTGGTCGTTCCGGTGGGGCGTGTTGGCGACTCCCACCAGCCGTGTTGGTCGCTCCGGTTGCCCATGTTGACCGGTGCGGTCGGCTGTGACCGTTCTGGTCGGGCGTGTGGCCGCTCCTGCCAGCCGTTCTGGTCGCCCGGGATGACCGTGGCGGTCAGCTGTGATGGCCGTTCTCGTCGGGTGTGATGACCACTCCGGTCGGGGGTGATGACCGTTGGCGTCCGTACTCTTCGGCCGCCGGCGGGCAGATGATCGGCGGCATCGTGATCGCCACGGGGCGGGGTCAGTGGTCAGGCGGCTGGGGACTGGGTCGCCGGGCTCAGGGTTTTCAGCACGGCGCTCAGGACGGCCACCGCGCCGGCCTTGTGCAAAGGCTCGTTGCCGTTGCCGCACTTTGGGGACTGCACGCAGGACGGGCAGCCCGACGGGCACTCGCACGCCTCGATCGCATCTCGGGTTGCTGTCAGCCACGGGACCAGGGCCGCGTGGCCTCGGTCGGCGAAGCCCGCGCCGCCGGGATGGCCGTCGTGGACGAAGACCGTCGCCTCGCCCGTGTCGGCGTGCATGGCCGTCGACACGCCGCCTATGTCCCAGCGGTCGCACGTGGCGAACAAGGGCAACAGCCCGATGGCCGCGTGTTCGGCCGCGTGCAGGGCCCCGGGAATCGAAGCCTTGGACAGGCCTGCCTCCGCCAGCAGGTCCTGGCTGAGCGTGTACCAGACGGCCCTCGTGTGGAGGGTCTGCTCCGGCAGGTCGAGCGGTACGTGGTCCAGCACCTCACCCGACGGGAGCCGCCGCAGGTAGCCGACCACGTGGGACGTCACCGCCACCTCGCCCAGGCACACTGCCACGTCGGAGAACGAGCGCTGCTCGAGTACCGACAGCACCGAGATGTCGATCGTCTCGCGGGGTTGCGTCGACCACTCCGGGTCCTCCCGGTGGACCAGCGCGAGGCCGGCGTCCAGGTCCAGCTCGTCGACCACGTACGACGTGCCCTGGTGCAGGTACACCGCACCCTCGTGCACCGTCGTGAACGCCGCCCCGGGATCGACCGTGCCCAGCATCCGCGCCGAGTCGCCCTCCACTACGGCCACCTGCTCGCCCCCGGAACCACGGATGTCGACGCCGGCGTGCGGGCGCTCCCGCGACGTCCAGAACCATCCGGTCGGACGGCGGCGCAGCAGCCCGTCGGCCACCAGGTCCTCCACCACCCGCCGGGCGGCACCCGACCCGAACGCCGACAGACACGCGTCGGTCAGCGGCAGCTCCATGGCCGCGCACGCCAGCTGCGGGGCCAGCACGTACGGGTTGGTCGGGTCGATGACCGTGGCCTCCACCGGCTTGTCCAGCATGGCCGCCGGGTTGTGCACGAGATACGTGTCGAGCGGGTTGTCCTGCGCCACGAACACCACCAGCGCGCTGTCCCCGGCCCGCCCGGCGCGCCCCGCCTGCTGCCAGAACGACGCCAGCGTGCCCGGATAGCCGGCCACCACCACCGCGTCGAGCCCGGCGATGTCGACCCCCAGCTCCAACGCGTTCGTGCTCGCGACCCCCAACAGCGAGCCCGAGGCCAGCGACTTCTCCAGCGCCCGCCGCTCCTCCGGCAGGAACCCCGCGCGATAGGCGGCCACCCGCGACGGCAGCGAGGAGTCCACTTCGGACAGCGCACGCCGCGCGGACAGCGCCGTCAGCTCCGCGCCCCGCCGCGACCGCACGAAGGCCAGCGTTCGAGCGCCCTCCACCACCAGGTCGGTCAGGATCCGCGCGGTCTCCGCCCCGGCCGACCGCCGTACGGGCGCCCCGTTCTCCCCGGACAGCTCCGGCAGCAGCGGCGGCTCCCACAGCGCGACCGTCCGCGCCCCCTGCGGCGAGTGGTCGTCGGTGACGGCTGAGCACGACACCCCCGACAACAGCGACGCGGACGCCGCCGGGTCGGACACGGTGGCCGAGGCCAGCACGAACACGGGATCCGACCCGTACCGCTGCGCCACCCGCCGCAACCGCCGCATCAGCAGCGCCACGTGCGAGCCGAACACCCCCCGGTAGCCGTGGCACTCGTCGATGACCACGTAGGTGAGCCGGCGGAAGAACTGCGCCCACTTCGCATGCGTCGGCAGGATCCCGCGATGCAGCATGTCCGGGTTGGTGAACACCCACCGCGAGTGCGCGCGGACCCAGTCGCGCTCGGCCATCGGGGTGTCGCCGTCGTAGCTGGCCGGCCGCACCTCCGGTAGCTCCAGCGCGGACACCGACCGCAGTTGGTCCGCCCCCAGTGCCTTGGTGGGCGACAGGTACAGCGCGGTCGCCCGCCGGTTCCCGGCCAGCGCGGTGAGCACCGGCAGTTGGTAGGCGAGCGACTTGCCGGACGCGGTGCCCGTGGCGATCACCACGTGACGACCCTCGTGCGCGTGCGTAGCCGCCTCGACCTGGTGTGCCCACGGCGTCTCGACACCGCACCGCCCGAACGCCGCCCGCACCTCGGCAGGCGCCCACGAAGGCCACGGCGCGTCGGTCGCCGCACGTTCGGGCAGCTCCCTGGTGTGGCGCAACGGGTTCTCGCCCGACGGCACCCCGGCCAGCACTCGGTCGAGCAGCTGACTTCCCCGCTGAAGGGTTGGCTGCTTACCCACTCGGGGAGCTTCGCACACGGCACCGACAATCAAATCCGACGCCCGCCCAGGAATTCTTGATCGATTATCTGTATCGATCATGGAAGGCGGCCTCATCGGGCGGGAAACCGCAGTTGGCGGGATGCCTCGCGAACCGCCGAACGGCTACCAATAGACTCCGCCGACGTCCCATCAATACCTGGTGGCGCACCCGTCCCACCTGGGGCGACGCCGTGGCCCTATTTCCAGGTCGCCAGGCCCGTGCCCATATCAGGCAGAAGTACCAGGAGGACAACAGATGTCCTGGCATGTCCTAGCGGAAGGCGGTCCGTCGCTGACCGGCGGCGATCGCGGCGTAGTCGTCGTGGTCGCCGTGATCGCTCTCGCTGCCCTTGCCGTTGGCTACGTGCTGCTCAAGGAGGTGCTGGCCGCTGGCCAGGGCACCTCGAAGATGCAGGACATCGCCAAGGCCGTGCAGGAGGGTGCCGGCGCGTACCTCAAGCGACAGCGCAACACGCTGCTGATCTTCGGATCGATCGTGTTCGTGCTGCTGTTCTTCCTCCCAGCGGAAGGCTGGGGAGAACGGATCGGCCGATCGCTGTTCTTCGTCATCGGCGCCGCGTTCTCGTTCGGCATCGGCTACCTCGGCATGTGGCTCGCCACGCAGGCGAACCTGCGCGTCGCGGCCGCTTCGCGTGAGGAGGGTGGTCGCGAGACCGCCATGCGCGTCGCCTTCCGCACCGGTGGCGTGGTCGGCATGGCGACCGTCGGTCTCGGCCTCTTCGGCGCCGCGGTCGTCGTGCTCGTCTACGCGGGCGAGGCGCCCAAGGTGCTCGAGGGCTTCGGCTTCGGCGCCGCGCTGATCGCCATGTTCATGCGTGTCGGCGGCGGCATCTTCACGAAGGCCGCAGACGTCGGCGCCGACCTGGTCGGCAAGGTCGAGAAGGGGATCCCCGAGGACGACCCCCGCAACGCCGCCACCATCGCCGACAACGTCGGTGACAACGTGGGTGACTGCGCCGGTATGGCCGCGGACCTCTTCGAGTCCTACGCGGTGACCCTGGTCGCCGCTCTCATCCTCGGCTCCACCGCGTTCGGTGCGCAGGGCCTGCTGTTCCCGCTGATCGTGCCGGCACTCGGCGTGATCACCGCGGTGATCGGCGTCTACATCACCAAGGCGAAGGCGGGGGAGAGCGGCCTGACCGCCATCAACCGTTCCTTCTACATCTCGGCGCTGATCTCGGCGATCCTGTGCACGGCGGCCGCGTTCATCTTCCTGCCGTCCTCGTTCTCCGAGCTGGACAACCCCGACAACCCGAGTGAGTTGGGCAGTCCAGCGCTCATCGCTGCTGTCGCGGTGATCATCGGCATCGTGCTGGCCGGCGTGATCCTCTGGCTCACCGGCTACTTCACGGGCACCGAGTACAAGCCGGTGAAGGACGTCGGCAAGTCCTCGCAGACCGGTGCGGCAACGGTGATCCTGTCCGGTATCTCGGTCGGCTTCGAGTCCGCCGTGTACACGGCGCTGGTCATCGGCGCCGCGGTCTACGGCGCGTTCCTGCTGTCGGGTTCGCTGTTCGTGGCGCTGTTCGCGGTCGCGCTGGCCGGTTGCGGTCTGCTCACCACGGTCGGCGTCATCGTGGCCATGGACACCTTCGGTCCGGTCTCGGACAACGCGCAGGGCATCGCCGAGATGTCCGGTGACGTCGAGGGCGAGGGCGCGGCGATCCTGACCGAGCTCGATGCGGTCGGCAACACCACCAAGGCGATCACCAAGGGCATCGCGATCGCGACGGCCGTACTCGCCGCTACCGCGTTGTTCGGCTCGTACCTCACGGCCATCGGCGACGCGCTGGAAGAGGTCGGCGACGCGGCGGACGAACTGTCGAGCGCGTTCACCTACCTGGTGTTCAGCCCGAACGTGCTGGTCGGCATCGTGCTCGGTGCCGCTGTCGTGTTCATGTTCTCCGGTCTCGCGGTCAACGCGGTGTCCCGAGCGGCCGGTGCGGTCGTGTTCGAGGTGCGGCGCCAGTTCCACGAGAACCCCGGGATCATGGACGGCACCGTTCGCCCGGAGTACGGCCGCGTGGTGGACATCTGCACCCGCGACTCGCTGCGTGAGCTGGCCACCCCAGGCCTGCTCGCGGTGCTCGCACCGATCACCGTCGGCTTCGGTCTCGGCGTCGGCCCGTTGGCCGGCTTCCTGGCTGGTGCCATCGCCACCGGCACGCTGATGGCGGTGTTCCTGGCCAACTCCGGTGGTGCCTGGGACAACGCCAAGAAGCTCGTGGAGGACGGCAACCACGGCGGCAAGGGCTCCGACGCGCACGAGGCCACGATCATCGGTGACACGGTCGGTGACCCCTTCAAGGACACCGCCGGCCCGGCGATCAACCCGCTGATCAAGGTGATGAACCTGGTCTCGCTGCTGATCGCGCCGGCCATCGTCGGCTTCTCCATCGGCGAGGACATGAACACCGGTGCCCGGGTGGCCATCGCGCTCGTGTCGTTCCTGCTGATCGTGGGTGCGGTCGTGGTGTCGAAGCGGCGTGGCACGGCCATCGCCGACAACCCGGCGGACGCGACCGTGTCCAACGGCGTTTCGTAACATTCGGTAACCAGGGCGGGCCCGTCGGTTCAACCGGCGGGCCCGTTCGGCTTTCCAAGGTTCGAACGCGTGTTCTATGATCTTTCGGGTGGCGCAGCTGTCGTTCTACTCCGCCGAGGCGAACACACCGCGCGCCGCGGACCTCACCGGTCTGCTGTGCTGCCAGGGGCAGGTGGTGAGCTTCGCGCGCACCGCGGCCCGCCTGTCGGTGCCGCTCGACCAGGCGTGGCGAGCCAGGGCGATCCGCGCCGCGCTCGCCGAGCGCCGCGTCGACGCCACGCTCGTCACGGCCGAAGACGGCCGCCCGCTCGTCCGCACGGCGTTCCGTACCGACCTGATCGGGCTCGCCGCGGAATGGACCACCGAATCGGGCAAAGCGGTACCAACCGCCCTCAATCTCGACGGCGCGGCGCTCCGGTTGTGGGCGCTCGCCGCCGGCAGGTGGTTGGAAAACGCTTACCTGCTCGGACTGGATCCGTCAGCGGTCGACACGCACGAACAGCTCCGTGACGAGGTTGCCCGCGCCGGCGTGCCGACAACCATTCTCGTCGGCGAGCAAGGCCCGGGCCTGCGTGTATTCGGCCGCAGGCGGCTCGCGCGGCTGGCCGAACTGGTGGGTCGGTCGCCGGTCGCGGCGGCCGGGCCGCACTGGCCGGCCGACCCGCGAAACCGCCCCGTAGCAGGGGGCGGTGTGGCTCCACCTGGCGTCGACGTGCTAGTCAGGTAAAAGGAGTCATACTCCCGCCGCGAAGTGTGCCGCCAGGCACCTGGGGGTAGGTAACGCGGTGGGCAACGTGCACACTGTCTGGCTGAGAGTGAGAGCTGGACAAGAGAGCGGGACAGAGTGGCAGGCACTAACGGGACGAGAAGCGGCAACTCCGAGCCGCGGCGACTGGTGATTGTCGAGTCGCCGGCAAAGGCGCGCAAGATCGCGTCCTATCTCGGTCGGAACTTCGTCGTGGAGTCCTCGCGCGGTCACATCCGCGATCTGCCTCGCAAGGCCGCCGAGGTGCCGGCCAAGTACAAGGGCGAGTCCTGGTCCAACCTCGGCGTGAATGTCGACGCCGGGTTCGAGCCGATCTACATCGTGACGCCCGACAAGAAGGCCACGGTCACCGAGCTGAAGGAAGCGCTGAAGACCGTCGACGAGCTCTACCTCGCGACGGACGGTGACCGCGAGGGCGAGGCCATCGCGTGGCACCTGCTCGAGGCGCTCAAGCCCAAGGTGCCGGTCAGCCGGATGGTGTTCCACGAGATCACCGAGTCCGCTATCCGGGCCGCGGCGCAGAACACCCGCCCGCTCGACCAGGACCTGGTCGACGCCCAGGAGACCAGGCGCATCCTCGACCGCCTCTACGGCTACGAGGTCAGCCCCGTCCTGTGGAAGAAGATCACCCGCGGCCTGTCGGCCGGCCGGGTGCAGTCGGTCGCCACCCGCATCGTGGTGGACCGCGAGCGCGAGCGGATGAAGTTCGTCTCCGCCTCGTACTGGGACATCTCCGCCAAGCTCGACGCCGGTGCCGACGCAGTGACAGGCGCCGATCCTCGTTTTTTCGGCTCCCGGCTGGTCACGGTCGACGGCAACAAGCTCGCCACCGGTCGCGACTTCGGCCCGGACGGCCAGCTGAAGAGCAACGTGCTGCGCCTCGAGGAGGCCGACGCGCGCCGCTTGGCCGACGCGCTGACCGGCTCGGAGCTGACCGTCTCCTCGGTCGAGGAGAAGCCGTACACGCGCAAGCCGTACCCGCCGTTCATGACCTCCACACTGCAGCAGGAGGCCGGTCGCAAGCTCCGGTTCGGCTCGGACCGGACGATGCGCATCGCGCAGCGGCTGTACGAGAACGGCTACATCACCTACATGCGTACCGACTCCACGACGTTGTCGGAGACGGCGATCTCGGCGGCAAGGGCGCAGGCTCGCGAGCTCTACGGTGACCCGTACGTCCCGGCTCAGCCGCGCCAGTACACCCGCAAGGTGAAGAACGCCCAGGAGGCGCACGAGGCCATCCGCCCGGCCGGCGAGGTGTTCCGCACCCCGGGCCAGGTGGCCGGCGAGCTGGAGACCGACGAGTTCCGCCTCTACGAGCTGATCTGGCAGCGCACGGTCGCCTCCCAGATGGCCGACGCGCGCGGCACCACCATGAGCGTGCGGATCACCGGCACGGCCGCCAGCGGCGAGGAGTGCACGTTCGCGGCGTCCGGTCGCACGATCACCTTCCCCGGCTTCCTGCGGGCCTACGTGGAGACCGTGGACACCGAGCAGGGTGGCGAGGCCGACGACGCCGAGCGTCGCCTGCCGCAGCTCACGAAGGGCCAGATCGTCACGGCCACCGAGCTGAACCCGGACGGCCACACCACTTCGCCACCGCCGCGTTACACCGAGCCCAGCCTGGTGAAGACCCTCGAAGAGCTGGGCATCGGTCGCCCGTCCACCTACGCGTCGATCATCAACACCATCCAGGACCGTGGGTACGTGTGGAAGAAGGGCTCCGCGCTGGTCCCCTCCTGGGTCGCGTTCTCCGTGGTCGGGTTGCTGGAGCGGCACTTCGGCCGGCTGGTGGACTACGACTTCACGGCCGCCATGGAGGACGAGCTCGACCGCATCGCGTCCGGCGAGCAGCAGCGCACCCAGTGGCTGACCGGGTTCTACTTCGGCGGCGACATCGGCGCCGAGGGCTCGGTCGGTCGCTCGGGCGGGCTGAAGAAGCTGGTCGGTTCGGGCGTCGACACCATCGACGCGCGGGAGATCAACTCGATCCCGCTGTTCAACGACGAGACCGGCCGCCCCGTGGTGGTCCGCGTCGGCCGCTACGGCCCGTACCTCGAGCGCGACGGTGACGGCCCCGACGGCGCCGAGAACCCGCAGCGCGCGAACCTGCCGGAGGACCTGCCGCCGGACGAGCTGAACCTGGAGATCGCGGAGAAGCTGTTCTCGACGCCCGTCGAGGGCCGCTCGCTGGGCACGGACCCGGTGACCGGTCACGAGATCGTGGCCAAGGAAGGCCGCTTCGGCCCGTACGTCACCGAGGTGCTGCCGGAGCCCGAGGAGGGCTCGAAGGCGAAGAAGGCCAAGCCCCGCACCGGATCCCTGTTCAAGTCGATGGAGATCGCCTCGGTCGGCCTCGACGACGCGCTCCGGCTGCTGTCGCTGCCCCGCGTGGTCGGCAAGGACCCGGCGAGCGGTGAGGAGATCACCGCGCAGAACGGTCGCTACGGCCCGTACCTGAAGAAGGGCACCGACTCCCGCTCGCTCGGCGACGAGGAGGACATCTTCACGGTCACCCTCGACGACGCGCTCAAGCTCTACGCGGAGCCCAAGCGCCGCGGCCGGCAGTCGGCCGCGTCCGCGCCGCCGCTCAAGGAGATGGGCAACGACCCGGTCTCCGGCAAGCCGATGGTGGTCAAGGACGGCCGGTTCGGCCCGTACGTCACCGACGGTGAGTACAACGCGTCGCTGCGCAAGTCGGACGACGTCGAGAAGTTGACCGACGAGCGTGCGGCCGAGCTGCTGGCGGAGAAGCGCGCGAAGGGGCCGGCGCCCAAGAAGACCGTGCGCCGCAAGGCTCCGGCCGCCAAGAAGGCACCGGCGAAGCGGTCCACGGCGAAGACCAAGTCTTGATTCGCTAACGTTCCCGATCACTAACGGGTGATGCGGGGGCGGGGCTGAGGATGACGGCGGAGAGCGAGACGGAGTTCGACCGTCGGGCGGTCGAGACGTGGTTCCGGCGCCGGGGGCTGCCGTTCATGGTGCGCAGCGGCAAGCGGGGCACGCGACTGCTGCAGCGGTCGGTGCCGGCGCTGGTGTTCCTGCTGGCGCTCGATCCGCTGCTGTCGTTCCTCACGTTCCTCATCGACGTGCCGGACGCCGAGTTCACCCGGCGGGCGAACAACACGGCCTACGTGTTCGCCCTGCTCGCGCTGATCGTCGCGGCGCTGGTGGTTCCGGTGCTGCTGGGGTTCTTCGCGTCGCGGGTGGTGATGCCCAGGATCGGCACGGGCGGCCGGTGGGTCGCGGCCATCACGGTGCTCGTGCTCAACCTGGCGGTGCTCCCGATCGTCGACTGGAGCGCCGGCCTGCGGTCGGACCTGGCGGTCAGCCTGGCGATCAGCGGGGGATCCACGCTGCTGGTGCTGCTCGCCGTCTACGCGGGCCTCGGGTCGATCGCGAGCTGGGGGCTGCGCAAGGCGTTGACCGAGCTCGGCGCGGTCGGCCGGATGGCCACGAAGGCCCTGCCGCTGCTCGTGCTGGTCGTGATCTTCGCGTTCTTCTCCACGGAGATGTGGCAGATCGCGAGCGCACTGCAGCGCTGGCGGCTGTGGCTGGTGGTAGCCCTGTTCGCGGTCCTCGGTGTCCTGTTCATGGTGGCGCGGCTCGACGAGGAGCTGCGCAAGATGATCGACAAGGTGTCGACCGACCGCATCGACGACCTGGCGGGTGTGCTGCGCGGCACGCCGCTCGAACGGTTCGTGGACGGCGCTCCCATCGAGCCGAGGCGCCTGTCCCGGGGCGAGCGGGCGAACATCTCGCTCGTGCTGTTCCTGGCCCAGCTGCTTCAGATCGTCGTGCTCACGGTCCTGGTCTTCTGCGTGCTGATCGTGCTCGGCGCGCTCGCCATCGACTGGACGGTCATCGACTCGTGGCTCGGCGACGGCGCGTCCGAGAAAGCCGGCACCCTGTTCGGCATAAAGCTGCCGCTGTCCCACGCCTTGGTACAGGTGTCGCTGTTTTTGTCAGTTTTCTCCGGGCTGTACTTCACGGCCTCGGCCGCCACTGACCAGCACTATCGCGAGTCGTTCTTCGATCCGCTGCTGGATGATGTTCGAGTCAGCCTCGCGGCTCGGCAGGTTTATCTCGCCCGTCGGGACGGCGCCCCCTAGTCTGGGAAGCGGACAGTGATCGGAAGGTAGCTCAGGGAGTCGACATGCCCCACGACGGCACACAGGACCCAGGTCCGCCGCCGCTGATGCCGGACGCGCTCACGGGTGGCACCTACGACACCGAGGCCGTGCGGGTTCGCGTGGTGGAGCCGGTCATGCCGGACATGACCGCGGTCCGCGAGGCGATGAAGGCGGTCCTCGACGATGACGACCAGCCGGAGCCGCGCCCTGTTGTCACCGAAGACCCACCGACCGGAGAGATCCCCTCGCCCAGAGCCGAGATGGGCGCACCGCCGGAGAGCCCGGCCGAGCGGACGCTGCCGCGAATCCCGGCCGCCCGCATGCCCGCGCCGAGCGAGGTGACCAACACGGCGCAGCGCCGTCGGCGCGGGTTCACCCCCGGCGCTTCCGCGATCGTGGCGTTACTCCTCGTGTTCGCCGTGCTGGTGGTCATCCTCATCGTCAGCCTGATCGACACCATCTCGTCGCTGGTCAACTGACGATTCCATCCATCCGCCCAACGGCACGCCGGTAACCCACTACGGTCCGACCATCCGGCCGTGCACCTGCCCCGGTTACCCTGGGCCGCGGGCGGTGTGGAGATGGGGTGGCGGGTATCAGCGGGGGCGCTAGTACAGAGCCGGACGTCGGGGCACGACCCCCGAGCGAGTCGAACGCGTCCATCACGCACCGGGCGCGGAGCGTGCTCGCCATTCGACCGTTCCGCAGACTCTGGGGCGTCACCTTTCTGTGCAGCATGGCCGACTGGCTGTCGCTGCTGGCGCTGTCCGGTCTGGTCATCAAGCTGACCGAGGGTTATCAGGCGCAGAGCTTCGCGTTCGCCGGGGTGGTGCTCACCCAGTTGCTCCCCGGCCTGCTGTTCGCGCCGCTGGGTGGCCTGCTGGCCGACCGGTTCGACCGCCGCAAGATCATGGTCATCGCCGACGTCGGCCGCTGCTCGCTGTTCCTGTCCATCGTGGTCGTGGGGACCACGTGGTGGCTGTTCATCGGCAACTTCCTCATCGGCTGCTGCGCGCTGCTGTGGATCCCGTCGAAGGACGCGGCCGTGCCGAACCTGCTGCGGCGGCCCGACCAGGTCGAGACGGCGAGCCAGCTCGGCATGGTCATGACCTACGGCATCTCCGTGATCAGCGCCGCCGGCCTGTACTCGGCCATCACCGGCATCACCACCAACCTGAACGTCCAGCCCGACCCGGCCGGCCTCGGCATCGCCAAGATCATTCTGGTTCTCAACGGCCTGCTCTACCTGGCCAGCGCCATCCTGGTGGCCACCCGCATCCCCGAGCTGTCCCGCCGCGACACCGCGCTCGTGCCGCGCAAGGAACGCAAGGCCGAGGACGACAAGGAGAAACTCGGCTTCCGGGCGATGTTGCGCGACGCCGTCCGGTTCGTCCGCAGCACCCCACTGGTCAGAGGGTTGCTCGTCGGCATGATCGGCGCGTTCGCCGCGGCGGGCGCGCTGATCGGGTCGGCCTATCCGTACGCGGACAGCCTCCGCGGCGGCGACTCGACGTTCGGCCTGCTGTTCGTGGCCATGTTCATCGGTTTGGCCACCGGCATGGCCGGTTCGCCCAAGCTCGCCAGGCGGCTGCCGCACAACCGGCTGTTCGGCATCGCCATCGTGCTCGCCGGTCTGTCGCTCGCGCTCGTGGCGCTGTCGCCGCACCTGGTGGTCTCGCTGCTGACGGTCATGGTGGTCGGCGCGTGCGCCGGCGCCGCGTTCCTCACCGGCGTGACGATCATCGGCACCCAGATCGAAGACGCCATCCGGGGCCGGATCAACGCGATCTACCAGTCCCTCATGAAGATCATCCTGGCCGGCGCCATGGCGCTCACGCCGGTGCTGGTCGGGCTGGTCCAGCCGCGCACGCTCATCGTGTGGGGCCGGGAGATGACGATCAACGGCACCCGGCCGGTGCTGCTCGTCGCCGGCCTGCTGGCCGCACTGGTCGGTGTGGTCGCCTACCGGCAGATGGACGACCGGCGCAGCGAGCCGATCCTCGCCGACCTGCTCAACGCCATCCGCCGCAAGCCGCGTCGCAACACCGGGTTGCTGATCGCCATGGAGGGCGACGTCGTCCAGGACACGGCCACCCAGGCGCACCTGCTGGCCGACTGGCTGCGCAGGCCGGGCACGAAGGAGGTGGCGCTCGCTACCGACCCCGCGCTAGACGACCAACGGCTGCAGGCGGTGCTGTCCGGTGCGCAGCTCGCCGGGGCGCGGGCACACGCGCTGGTGGCGGCGGCCGTGCGGGCCGACATCGTCGAACGGCAGATCCGCCCGGCGCTCGATCGCGGCGCGCTGGTGGTGATGGAGCGGTTCGTGGACAGCCCGCTCGCGCACCTGTCCGCGGCGGCCGGACTGGACCCGGCCGAACTCGAGGGGCTGGCCGACTGGGCGTCCGCGCGGCTGCGCCCGGACGTGACGATCCTGCTGGACCGCGACCCGAGCACCCTGCCGACCGACGCCGACGGCGTGCGCCAGAGGTCCACCGAGCATCATTGGCACGTGCAGCGAGTGCTGACCGAGATGGCGCGCGCCGATCCGGACCGCTACGTGGTGGTCGACGCGGACGGCACGCCGGAGCAGGTGGCCGTGCGGGTGCGGATCGCCGTGCAGACGGCGCTGGCCGGACGACGGCTGGCCAGCCTGGTGCCGAACGACAGCCTGACCCCCGTCGATCTCAGTGCCACGCCCACCGCCGAGAAAGTCGAGACCTGATGGCCGGTGACATCTGGAAGCAGGTGGTCGGTCAGCCCGACGCGGTCGCCGTGCTGAGTGCCTCCGCCAAGGTCGCCGCGTCGATCGTGGACGGCACGTTCCCCGGCGGCTCCACGTCGGGCGTGGCGCACGCGTGGCTGTTCACCGGCCCGCCCGGTTCCGGGCGTTCGGTGGCGGCCAGGGCGTTCGCGGCCGCGCTGCAGTGCCAGACGGGCATCGGCTGCGGGCAGTGTCCCGGCTGCCGGACGTCGATGGCCGGCACCCACGCGGACGTCCACGTGGTCGTGCCGGAAGGACTGTCGATCTCGGTGGCCGAGATGCGTGCGCTCGTGCAGATCGCCGCCCGCCGCCCGACCGGCGCCCGCTGGCAGGTCGTGATCATCACCGACGCCGACCGGCTGACCGAGGGCGCGGCGAACGCGTTGCTGAAGGCGGTCGAGGAGCCGCCGGAACGCACGGTGTTCCTGCTCTGTGCGCCGTCGGACCATCCGGAGGACGTGCCGGTGACCATCCGGTCGCGGTGCCGGCACCTCGGCCTGCGCACCCCGGCCGCGGCGGCCATCGCCGCGGTCCTGCACGAACGCGACGGCATCGACGAGCAGATGGCCACGTGGGCGGCCTCCGTCTGCGGCGGCCACGTCGGCCGGGCCCGGCGCCTGGCCACCGACGCGTCGTCGCGCGAGCGGCGCGAGGCGGTCCTGCGGATCCCGCTGAGCCTGCGCAAGCTGTCGGACGTCTTCGACTGCGCCGACAACCTGGTGAAGGCCGCCGAGGCGGATGCCAGCCAGGTGAGCGGCACCCGCGACGAGGCGGAGAAAGACGCGCTGAAGACGGCCATGGGCCACGGCGGCACGGGCAAGGGCACGGCCTCGGCCACCCGGGGCAGCGCGGCGGCCATCAAGGAGCTGGAGCGCCGCCAGAAGTCCCGCGCCACGCGAACCCAACGAGACGCGATCGACCTGGCACTGGTCGACCTGGCGGGTTTCTACCGAGACGTGCTGGTGACCGCCAGCAGGGCACCCGCCGTACTGAACCACCCGGACCGGGAGTCCGACGCACGTCAGGCCGCGGCCGCGTGGTCGCCCGACTCGACCCTGCGCCGTCTGGAGGCCGTACTGGCCTGCCGCGAGGCGATGGAGTTGAACGTAAAACCGCGCATCGCCATCGAGGCGATGCTGACGGCCATGCACCACGGCTGACCCCGAACGGCCCACATGCGGACGGGCGCGCTGTTAGGTTTCCCGCCATGCAGAACAAGTGCGCGGCGTGCGGGGCGGCGGCATTGGAGCCCGGTTTCATCATGGACAGCGGCCAGTCCGCCCGGGGGTTCACCGCATGGGTGCAGGGCGACCTGGAGCGCGGGATCTTCGGCGGGGCGAGGCTCATGGGCCGGCCGAAGTACGTCATCGAGGCGCACCGCTGCACGCAGTGCTTCTACCTCAACCAGTACGCACGCGAACAGGTCTAGCGCCGCAAATGACTGTTGGCCCCAGATCCGGCCCCACGATTGGGGCGGAACTGGGGCCAACAGGCCTCTGACCTGGAGCCGCCTAAGGGAATCGAACCCTTGACCTGCTCATTACGAGCGAGACCTGTTGGAATCCGTGCCAGCGGGAACCGCCTGGTCAGAGGCCATGTGCCGTCCATAGGCGTCCACGCGAATGCAGGCGGGTGCGCACCGGTTGTCACTCAGTTGGTCACCCAGTCCTCCTGGAGTTCTCTCGGCCTCTCGCCTCGTCCCTCCAGATGTCGGTTACTGCGGTTACATCGGTAACGTGCCTGGTCAGGTGGGGTGTCGAGCCGTTACCGCCAAAGTTACTGCGGTTACACGCCGCACGAGTATCGTTCAGCCCATGGCTACGACCTTCGCTGACCTGGAAGCCAGAGTGCGCGGCCTGGAGTCGCGCGCCCAACGGGTCGAGGAGGATGTGACCGCGATCGTCACGACCGTGGTCGAGACACGCGACGATGTGAAGTGGCTCAAGCGCGCCGTTCAGGCACTTCTCACCGACCGTGGTCTGACTGTCGAGCCGGACGAGAACGAAGCAGACGAGTAGCCCACCCTCCCTCCCACCCTCCAGATGTCGGTTACTGCGGTTACATCGGTAACGTGCCTGGTCAGAGGGGGTGCAGAGCCGTTACCGCCAAAGTTACTGCGGTTACACCCGGCTGTTCCAGCGCTCTTGGCCCAACGACGCTGCAACAGCCGGGGGTGTAACCGCAGTAACCGGGCGCGTCACCGACGTGCAACGCCCTGACCTGCGGTGTTACTGATGTAACCGCAGTAACCGACATCTGGAGGGTGGAGGAAGCAGGAGCGGCGGGTGTAACCGCAGTAACTTTGGCGGTAACGGCTCGACATGTGCTCTGACCTGCACTGTTACCGGTGTAACCGCAGTAACCGACATCTGGAGGGCCTAGGCGCTAGGTCGGGAGGTCACGTAGGTGCCTTTGCCGTGGACGACCTTGATTCGTCCCTCCTCGACTAGCGCTGCGATGGCCCGCCGTATCGTAGGTCGACTCACGCCGTAGACGTCGTCGGCCAGAGCCTGCTCCGACGGCAGGCGGCTGCCCGGTGGCAGGTCGCCACTGTCGAGGTCGGCCGAGAGGTCGTCGCGGACCTGCTCCCACAGCAGCTCTGGGCCGTTGTGGTCGATTCGGTCGGCGCGGCTGCCCCATGACATGCGGCCACAGTAGACATCCTCTCACCTGCGGAAACAGTAAGATACGTCACTTGACGTCAAGTGACGTAAGCTCACGTTATGTCCAGCGATCGTGCCGGTCCGCCGCCGGCCGCGAACGATCCGCCAAGCGTCGTGAAGGACGACGTGGAGTGGCTTGTGTGCCCGCTCGGCGGCTTCGACTGTGCTCGGGTGCCTCGCTATCAGTTTGGCGCACAGATGGCTGTAGATGTGATTGCCGTGCACGTCGCTATTCACCACCGCATGTGGAGGTAGATTCCACAACCGACGGTCCGCGACCAAGCTGTACATTTGATGGTCGCTGGAAGCAGGCGCCAGAGCCGGTGGGGTCATCGACAACTCGTACCAGCTCGAATCCGTGCGCAGTGTAGTAGTCCCATAGCTTGCTGTTGTTTCGCCACGCATCGAGTCGTATCCAATCCAGGTTGTCGTTTGCTGCACGCCGCGCCGCCCAGTCGATCAGTGCCGAGCCTATTTCTTGTCCGGACACACCCGGCTCCGTGATCATTCGATGCAGGTAAAGCGCGCTGCTTGGCTTGTCTTGAGGCCACCAAAGGTTGAGTTGCGCATTCTTGTCTACGGTAATGGTGCCGATAATCATGCCAGCCTTGTCAGAGGCGAGCCAGCACGAACCCGCTGCCACGGCGGCCCGGATGTTGTGCACCTTCACGGGGTATTGCCATTGGTTGAGCCCACGGTAAGCCAGGCGCTTGGCGGCTCGGTCCCACATGTCGGCTACGGCAGAGATGTCATCATCGCCGCATGCGCGCCGTAGGATTACCACGTTCACTTAGTATCATCCGCCGGAGGGTGCTCACGCTCGTAGACAATGACATGGCGGTCTCCGGGTAGTACGTATTTCTCAACCCTGCTCACGCGCTCCTTAGTCGTGAATCCAGTCAGGTAATGCACAGCTATAGGGGTACCTGTCGAAAGCTGAAGCCGCTTCGACTCCTCAGGGCTAGGCATTCGAACGTAATATTCGTCGATGGCACGAACCTCCCTGCCAATCAGGCGAGTGATTACCGCATTAGATCCCTCTGGAATATCGGCTGGATTCATGATCGGCGTATCCTTGACCATATCCAGTAGGTAATATGTATCGTTGATGTTGAACGGCTCACCGTCAATACTGCGAACTCTCTTGCGCACTGCCATTGGCGTTCCCTGTGGAACCTCGTACCGTTCAGCGACGATTTTGTCGGCCGGCTCAACCTGGACCTCGATTGACTGTGACGGGCGGCGCCCTTCCTCACTAAGGGAGGCCATGAACCGGTCCATGGTCTTAGACCGTCGGGGCTCCTCGTCGGCTTGTGGCCGGTAGACCATGGCCCGTCGCTCGCGCACTACGCGACCGACACCGGCCCTTGCGGCGACGAGCCCCTCCTGCTCCAGGCTGAGCAGGGCACGTCGAACGGTGACTCGGCTGACGTTGTACTTCGCCTCCAACTGGGACTCCGAGGGCAGTGCCTGCCCTGGCTCGTACTCACCATCGGTGATGGACCTGCGCAGGTCGGCTGCCACGGTGCTGTGAAGCGGTTCGTTCGCCATTGCTCCCTCTGAGTGATCGTCGGGTGTGGTGTTGACACCCATCATGCCTGTAGCTACATTCATGACAAAGCCTGTAGTAACAGGTACAACAGGCACTACTGAAGCGACAGGAGATTACCAGGTGGACAGCTTGACTAGCGAACCCGACATGCCCGCTGAGCTGCGGCTTTACGAGGTCGCCGCCAACGGGACGAATGAGGTCGACAGCAAGACGCTGTCTGACCTGGACCTCTTGGCATCAGCGTTGCAAGAGGCGATGGACGCGCATCGCCGGGGCGTCATCGTCGGTCCGGCGGTTGACGCGGTGGCGTTGGCTCGCGCGGCTCGTGCGGCACGGCGCCGGGACGTGCGTCGCGTGCTGCGCACTGTCGTTGGCGGCGCGGCATGAGCGGCGGCGCGGACTTCATGCAGGACGGGCTGTGTGCGCAGACCGACCCGGACGCGTTCTTCCCGGACAAGGGCGGCGCGACGACCCGCGCTGCCAAGGCTGTGTGCGCGGGGTGCCCGGTGCGGACTGAGTGCCTGACCTACGCCCTGGACAGGGGAGAGCGGTTCGGCGTGTGGGGCGGCATGTCGGAGCGTGAGCGGCACCGGTTGCTCACGCGGGAGCTGGCGCCCGTGGACGTGAGCACCGATCGGCGGGTGGCGTGATCATGTCGCGTATTCAGCGGATCACGTTGTGCCTGCTGGTGGTTGTGGTGGTCCTGCAAGTCGTGGATCTGGTGCTGTCGTGAGCGCGGTGTGGTCGAGCGTGATCGCGGTGGCCGGCACGTTGCTGGGCGGCGTGACCACTGGCGCGGTTGAGGCGCCCCGAATTTTCCGGACAGCTTTCTTAGGGATTAATTTATGCTGCGAGCTGTCGGTTCAGGTACTCGTTGTGGACCTCTAGTGGGGTCTTGTAGCCGAGTCCCGAGTGGAGACGTTGTCGATTATAGAACCCTTCGATGTAGTGCACAATAGCTTGTCGGGCTTCGGTGCGTGTGGTGAAGGTCATGCGGTGGATCCATTCGTTCTTCAGTGCGCCGAAGAATGATTCGGCCATCGCGTTGTCCCAGCAGATTCCGGTGCGGCCGACGGAGTGTCGCAGGTCCATGGCCGTAATTTTGGTGGCGAACTCGTAGGAGGTGTAGTTCGAGCCTCGGTCGGAGTGGAATATGCATCCTGGCTGGAGGTCGATGGTGCCGGCGGCGGAATCGAGGGCGGCGGCGATGAGCGGGGTTTTGTAGTGGTCGGCGATGGACCAGCCGATCACCATTTTCGAGTAGCAGTCGATCACTGTGGCCAGGTACAGCCAGCCCTCGTCGGTGGAGATGTAGGTGATGTCGCCGACCAGCTTGGTTCCGGGCTCGGCGGCGGTGAAGTCCCGGTCCACCAGGTCGGGGATGCGGTGCTGGTCGTCCGGGTCGGTGGTGGTCGGCCGCCAGGGCCGCGGCTGGCAGGCCACCAGGCCCAGCTCACGCATCAGCTCCCGGGCCAGCTCGTCGGACACCTGCTCGCCCGAGCGGACGAGCACGGCGTGGATACGGCGGTAGCCGTAGGTGCCGTGGTTGGCCTCGAAGATCGCCGTGACCATCGCCGCGAGCCGGTCGCGTCGCCGGGCCGTCGCCGAGGGCGGTCGGTCTTTCCACTCGTAGTAGCCCGACGTGGACACCTCGAGCCACTGGCACATCTTGATGATCGGGAAGTGGTCCTTCTCGCCGTCGATGAACGCGAACTTCGCGGTCACCGATACTCCTGGGCGAAGAAGGCGGCCGCTTTTCCCAGGAACTCGTTCCGCATCTTCAACTCGCGGTTCTCCCGCTCGAGTTCACGCAGCCGGGCCCGCTCGGACACCGACAACGGCTCCTCCTCGGCCGGGTGCGCCTTACGATACTGAGCGACCCAGTTCCCCAACGTCCCCGGATTGATCCCCAACTCCCGAGCTACCTGCGCGACCGGACGATTCCCCACGGTCACCATCTTGACCGCCTCGTCCCGAAACTCGGGAGAAAACTTCCTACGCCGTTCCGGCATTGACCATCCTCCATTCCAGACCAGACCTTATTAGGTCCACTGTCCGGAAAGTGGGAGGCTCGCCAGGTGCAGCTGCGTGGCGCGCGGGCCGAGCGGCGCGAGAACCGGCGTGAAGACCGGCGCAACGAGGTCGTGACTGCGGTGACTGCGTTGCTGGCTGTGCTGGCCACCCACCGCAGCAAGAGGTTCGCGCTGGAGGAGTCGCGGCTGACCGGAGCGCCGTCGGCCGTGGTCGACGCGGCTCGGGCGGCCACTCGCGAGTCACGGTCGGCCGTGACGGCCCCGCTGGTCACCGTGCAGCTCCTGGCACCGGCCCTGGGTGAGACGGCCCGACAGGCGGCCAGTGCGGCGTACGCGATGCGCAACGCCCCCGACCTGGACACCTTGGCGACCTTGCGGGCCGATGCTCTCGCCGCCAGTGACCTCCTGCTCGACAAGGCAAGCGAGATCTTCGCGGGCATGGCGGTGACGTCATGAGCCGCCAGTTCCCGTGCTGGCTCACCTGTACCGACAACCCCGACAACCAACCCACCCCTGACACGGCCTACCGGGCCGCGTGAACCCCGAACCGAGGAGATCCACCATGCGAGCCGACGCCAGCCCCGAACGCCGCGCACACCGCCACAGCAACTCCTGCTACCGCCTGGACCAGGCGTGCTCCCGCACCCCGCACAGTCACTCTCGGGCGTGCAAGAACCAGAAGGGCCACGTTATGTGCGGCCAGTTCGAGCACACGCACACCACGATGAACTGCACCAAGAGCGTTAAGACATGCGGGTTCTGATGACCATCAACAAGACTGGCGGTGAGATGAGCGTGTAGCTGACAACCGGCGGTGGATGACTCTGCGGCAAGCAGGGTCGGGGCTCCACCACAGAGAGTGGAGAGGCCATGGTAGGGGGGGGGGGGGGGGGGGGGGGGGGGGGGGGGGGGGGGGGGGGAGGGGGGGGGGGGGGGGGGGGGGGGGGGGGGGGGGGGGGGGGGGGGGGGGGGGGGGGGGGGGGGGAGGGGGGGGGGGGGGGGGGGGAGGGGTGAGCGCAGGTGGTGAGATGAGTATGACTGGCGGTGCACCCGATGAGCGTGCACCTACCGCTGAACAACCCCGGCCCGGTGGATGACATCTGCCAGGACAACGCCCACCGGGTCGGGGCTCCCAACCACCACCAGAACACAGGAAGTGGAGAGGCTCCCATGGTAGGGATGACCCAGACGTCGGGCCATGTCCCGGCAGAAACTGTCACGTTTGTGCGTGCCCGGTTGTCCGGGCAGACCCACCGGTACCTGACCGCCGGTCGCGGCGGCTTGACCGTGCACGTCGAGGACCTTGCGGCCCTGGTCGCGGAAATCGCCACCGAGTACGCCGAGCACGTGGGGCGTGCGTGATGGCCGCCGCCACAGTTCCTCAGGATGCGCGGCACCAACCGCTGTCCGATGTGGACAAGCTGCGGCAGGACGCGCGGGCTGCTGCCGAGATCCGCGCGCTGCAAACGCACCCGGACGTGGTCGCGCTGCGAGTCGAGAAGATCCGGTCCCAGGTTGACCGGATGATGTGGGCCGGTCTGTTGCTGGGCCTGGCCTACACGATGGTCAACGTGCAGAGCTTCGCCGCCGCTGGCGCGGTGGTGTGGTCGCTGCCATGGCTGTCCGCGTGGCTGTTCGACCCCATGGTCTCCCTCGTGCTGGTCGCCGTGCTGCGGGCTGAGCAGATCACCGCCCGGTACCAGGTGGAGATGCGGACGGACACGATCGGTCCGTGGGTGCGGCGTACGAAGGTGTTCGCGTTCCTGGCCACCTATGCCATGAACACCTGGCAGTCCTGGGTCGCCGGGCACGTGGCGGGCATCGTGCTGCACTCCGTGCCGCCGGTCCTGGTGTATCTCGCTGCGGAGACCGGCCCGATCCTGCGGGACCGGCTCACCGAAGCCGTGTTGCGTGCGGCCCGACCGGTGACGCAACCCCACCGCGGGGCATCCGTCACGGCCGCTGACGGAAGCCACCAGGACGGTTCCGTCACCGACACCGCTGGGGTTCCGTCGCGTGACGCATCCCCGCCGGCGGGCAAACGTCACACGACGCGGCCACGGAAGCCGGCCACGACCAGGCCAGCGGCCAGGCGACGCAAGCTGCTGGCTGACTACCTGACCGAGGCCCGGGACGCCTACGCGCCAGGCGTGGACATCACCCCGGCGTGGGTGCGGCAGGTCTGTCCGGAGATCTCGCGCGGCACCTCGAAGAACGTCGCCGACGCGCTCACGGCCGAGCTGTCCGCCCGTGCGACCGCCAACCACCTCGCGGTGTCGACCGGCGCCAACCCGAGCACTGACGAGCGCACCGACCTGAGCACTGATGAGCGGAGGGCCGCCTGATGACCACCTCCATGAACGGCACTCACTTGGTGGCCGTGGACGGTGTCCTGAACACCGACCTGAACGGTCCTGCGAACGACACCGTGAACGACTCTGTGAACGGCACGACCGAGCCCACGACCGAGCTCGTGAACACCGGCGTGAACGGTGCGGTGAACGGGGCATCGAGTGTTCGTGAGGGCGCGGACACCGCTTACGAGATCGAGTTGGACGAGGCCCGTCCGGCTGCTGAGCCGGTGCTGGTGGACACCACGCCGGTCGAGCCGGTGCAGGTGGCCGAGGGGGTGCGGCGGCCGATCATCCCGCCGCACCTGCTGCCTGCGAACTTGAAGGCCACGGCACGGCGGGTGGGTGGCCGCGCGGCGCACGTCGCCGGCTACCACGCGGTGCGCTCGCCCTGGTACGGGCTACGGGTCGGCTGGTACGCGGTGCGGGGCCTGATGCGCGTGGCGGCTGGTCAGCTCCGCTGGTGGTGGGTGCCAGGCGCCTACGCCCTGGAGCAGCACGCCGCGAACACCAACCAGCTCCTGGAGTGGGAGCGGGTGCACCGGCAGATCAAGGCCACCCGCCTGTGGCGCGGCTTCGCGCTCGGTACGGAGGCGCTGGCGTTGGGGATCGGTGTGCCGGTGGCACTCGCGGCGGCACCAGGCGCTGCGGTCCTACTGGCCGGCGCGGGCGCGGCGGCCGGGTTGGCCCACTACGGCCGACCGGCGGGCCGGACCCTGATCGGCACGGCGGTGGTCGCGCCACGGTTCCGCAAGCTCAACGCCGACATCGTGCTGCGTGCCTACTACGCGGCCGGTCTGGGCCACCCGGACAAGCCGGGGATGCAGGTTCAGTTCGGATCGCCGATGTCACGGGACGCCAAGAACACCGGTTCGCAGGTGGTCATCGATCTCCCGTACGGCAAGGGCTGGTCGGATGTCGTGAACGTTCGCGAGAAGATCGCGTCCGGTTTGGACGTTCACGTCAATCAGGTATTCCTGTCTCCGGACAAGACGAGTTCACGGCGGCACACGCTGTTCGTGACCGACCGCGACCCGTTGGCGGTGCCCGCAGGCACGACGGATCTCGTGGACTGCAAGCCGCGCAGCATCTGGCGCCCGGTGCGGTTCGGCAAGGACGAGCGCGGCAACCTCGTTGAGCTGTACCTGATGTGGGTCTCCCTGCTCGTGGGTGCCCAGCCCCGCAAGGGAAAGACGTTCGCTGCGCGTCTGCTCGCACTGCACGCCGCGCTGGACCCGTACGTGAAGCTGATCGTGGTCGACGGGAAGAACTCGCCCGACTGGATGAAGTTCCGCCTAGTGGCGCACCGGTTCGTGATCGGCACGCACCCCAACCCGAACGACTCCGACCCGATCGGCAACCTGGTCGCGGTCCTGGACGAGATCCTCGCCCACATCGACCGCGTCAACCAGACACTCGCCGCGCTGCCGGTGTCGGTCTGTCCAGAAGGGAAACTGACCGAGGAGCTTGCGCGGGACCCGCGCTACCCGGACCTGCGGGTGTTGCTGCTGGTCATGGAGGAGTTCCAGGTCTACTTCGAGACCGAGGATCAAGCCGTGAACAAGGAGATCGCGGCCAAGCTGTCCCGCATCCAAGCTGTCGGCCCGTCGGCCGGGGTGGTCATCCTGTCCAGCTCCCAGAAACCCAGTGGTGTGGGCGCGGGGGACGTGGGCCGGCTGTTCAACCGCTACCGCGACAACCACGCCGTCCGGTTCGCCCTCAAGTGCGGAAACCGGCTGGTCAGTGAGGCCGTGTTGGGTGGCGACGCCTACGCCGAGGGATTCGACGCGTCCGCCCTGCCGGTGGGCAAGGACTACCTGGGTGTTGGCCTGCTGTACGGCCAGTCCGACCACACCCCGACGGTGCGCACGTTCCTGGCCGACCACCCCGACGCCGAGAAGATCCTGGTGGCGGCACGTGCGCACCGGGAGCGGGTCGGCACGCTGACCGGCCAAGCCGTGGGCGAGGAGATCGCGCGAGAGGTCCGGGACGTGCTGGCCGATGCCTTGGCGGTGTTCAACGGCTCGGCGAGCCTGCCGTGGAAGGTCCTGGCTGGCCGCATGGTCGAGGCCGCACCGGAGCACTACGGCGACCTGACCGCAGATGCCATCAGCGCCCAACTCCGGGCACTCGGGGTGTCGAGCGTCAACGTCAAGTGGGACGGGTCGGTGCCCAAGGGCGCCAAGGCCGGCGACATCCAAGCCGCCATGACCCGCCGCGCGGGGTAGCACACAGTAACCACTCTGGGCGTGGCTCGGCGAGGGGTGGGGTAGCGGCGGTCCCGCTACCGGTAGCGGCTGCGCTACCCCACCCCGCTACCGCCCACAACCCATCCCATCAGGCCCTATTTCCGCAGGTAGCGGGTAGCGGCCGGGGACGAGCACGCCCCAAAACCCCTGATCTGGAGACATCCATGCTCACGCTCGCCGCTACCACCATCCCCACCGCCGCTACCCACAGTGATCTTCTCGTGGACTTCCTTGTGGGGCTACTCCCGGTGGCCGTGTTCGTCCTGGTGATCGGTGCCGCCGGCTACCTCACCCGGTGCTGGCTGTTCCCGTTCACCGCCTGCCGCCACGCCACCCACCACGGCTACGCCCGGTGCGCCCGCTGCCAGGGCACCGGTATCCGCCTGCGGGCTGGTCGCCGCCTGATCAACCACGTCCGGTCCACCCGCCGCCGCTACCACCGCTGACTGTCCGGAAGGGATGAACTGTCATGGCTGGATTGCCTGAGATCACGATGGCCGGCACTCTGACTGCCGACCCGGAGTTGAACCGCACCGACAAGGACGTGTCCTACGTCCGGTTCACCGTCGCCTGCAACGACCGGCGGTATGACCCGAACACCGGCCGGTGGGTAGACCTGGACGTCGCGTTTCTGCGCTGCACCGCCTGGCGTCACCTCGCCGAGCACATCGCCACCAGCCTCATCAAGGGCGCGCGGGTCCTGGTCACCGGAACCCTGCGACAGCGCACGTTCGACGACGCGGACGGCCGCACTCACACCGTGTTCGATGTGGACGCGACCGAGGTCGCTGCCTCGCTCAGGTGGGCGATCGTGCACGTCGGCAAGCCCACCACGGGCAAGGTCGGGCAGGTGACCCGATGAGCACCGTGGACTTCGTGGCCGCCGCTGTCGCTGCCACGCAACGGGGTTGGCACGTCTTCCCGCTGCGGGCCGGGAGCAAGCACCCCGCGCTGCACGGCGCGGACCGGTGCCCCGGCACGGGGGACTGCCAGGACGGGCACCGCACCCCCGAACAGCGGGCCGTGTCCACGTTGACCGAGAGGGACCGGAACGGGTGGCGGGCGAAGGGCTGGAACGTCGCCATCGCCACCGGGCCGTCCGGGTTGCTCGTGGTCGACCTGGACGTGCCCAAGGCCGACGACAAGCCCCGTGCCGACGTGTGGAACCTGCCCGGCATCAACGAAGGGCTGGACGTGTTCGTGGCCGTGTGCGAGCACGCCGGCCAACCGGTGCCGTGGGACACCTACACCGTCCGCACCCCAAGCGGCGGCACCCACCTCTACTTCACCGCACCCGCCGGGGTCCAGCTCCGCAACACCGGAGGCGACCGAGGGCGCGGTCTCGGGTGGAAGGTCGACACCCGCGCATGGGGCGGTCACGTCGTTGCCGCCGGGTCCGTTGTGGACGGACAGACCTACACGGTGGTCCATGACCGTGAGCCGCAACCGTTGCCTCAGTGGCTCTGTGAGCGTCTGTCACCCCCGCCGCTACCTAAAGCCCCAACCGTGCCGGTCGCACGCATCCACGGCCGCCGTAGGGCGTTCCTGGACGCTGCTGTGCGCGGAGAGGTCGAACGGGTCACCTCCGCACAGAGCAACCGCAACGACGCGCTCTACCACGCGGCCGTCGCACTCGGGCAACTCGTCGCGGGTGGCGCACTGTCCGAACAGGACGTACGCACCGAACTCGTCGCGGCCGCCGCCGGCCACATCGCGGACGGTGTCTACGGCGATCGACAAGCCCACCTGACCATCACCTCCGGCCTTCGCGCCGGGGCCACGCGCCCCAGGAGGGTGGCATGAGCCGGCCCCGACTGCTGGACCTGTTCTGCAAGGCCGGCGGCGCGTCGGCCGGCTACCACGCGGCCGGGTTCGACGTGACCGGCGTGGACATCGAACCCCAGCCCGACTACCCGTTCGAGTTCATCCGCGCGGACGCGCTGACCGTGGACCTGACGGGGTTCGAGGTGATCGCCGCATCACCGCCGTGCCAGACCTACAGCCAGGCCACCCCGAACGACCGACGCCACCTCCACCCGGACCTCGTGGAGCCGGTGCGCCGCCAGCTGATCGACGCGGTGAGCACGCCCGGTGGGCCATGGGGCTACATCATCGAGAACGTCCCCGGCGCGCCGCTGCATGATCCGGTGACCGTGTGCGGGGAGACGCTGCGGCTCGGGGTCCGGCGGCACCGGCTATTCGAGTCCAACCTGACCCTGCACGGCACCCCGTGCTGGCACGACCGGCCCACCCGAGCGGTACCCGTCTACGGCTCCTACGGCCAACGCGGCGGGCGACGAAACCCTGTCGACGGGGAAACGTCACGGCACACCACCGAACAAGCCCGCGCCGCCATGGGCATCGACTGGATGCCCTGGCCCGCCCTCACCCAGGCCATCCCACCCGCCTACACCTTCTGGCTCGGACTCCAGGTGCTCACCCACCGACCAGCCACAGTGGACAGGACGGTAGGCGGCGCGGGTGACGTTTCCCGCCGGCGGCTTGCGTCACGCGACGGAAGCCCCGCGGAGCGTGACGGAACCGTCCTGGTGGCTTCCGTCAGCGGTGACACAACAGCGCCGGCCGGGTTGCGTCACTGCCGCTGCGGCGTGCCGCTCCCACCCAGACCCATGACCGGCAGATGGCCCCGCTACTGCTCCCAAGCCTGCCGCCAAGCCGCCTACCGCGACCGGCAACGCGACACCCACCGGAGAACAGCATGACCACGATCTCGCCGGCCCTGAGCCCCTGCCGCCGCCACCCCTGCTCCCGCGAACACGCCGAGCTGGTGCTCACGTTCCGGTCACTGGCCGAGAGCTGGCGCGAAGCAGCCGAGCAAGCCACTGGCGGCTACCCGACCGAGCTAGCGCGCTACCGCGAATCCCACCCAGCACCGAAGTTCCAGGACTTTCTCACCCACGCCCGGAGGTCAGCATGAGCACCCCGCTACGCATCGTCGAGCCCGAGCACCTGACCGGCGCCGCGTTGCTGGACGCGGTCACCACGCTCGTGTCCCGGTTCATCGTGTTCCCGAACGAGCACTGTGCACCGGCCATCGCGTTGTGGTTCGCCCACACCCATGCGGCCGCGCACTTCTACGTCACGCCCCGTCTGGTGATCTCCAGTGCCGAACCCGGTAGCGGCAAGACACTCGTGATCGAGGTCGGCCAGTACCTCGTGGCCAAACCGGAAATGGTGCTCAACGCGTCCACCCCGGCCGTGTTCCGCATGGTCGCCAACAACGGCCCCATCACGCTGCTGTGGGACGAGGTGGACGCCATCTTCACCAACAGTGGCGGCACCAACGAAGACCTCCGCGCCATGCTCAACGCCGGCTACAAGCGCACCGCCTACGTCGCCCGGTGCGTGGGCGACAGCCACAGCGTCCAGCGGTTCCCGGTCTATTCGCCGGTTGCCCTCGTCGGCCTGGCCGGTGGGATGCCGCCCACGATCACCACTCGCGCTGTC
Source organism: uncultured Actinomycetota bacterium (assembly GCA_963826035.1). Classification (GTDB taxonomy): domain Bacteria; phylum Actinomycetota; class Actinomycetes; order Mycobacteriales; family Pseudonocardiaceae; genus Actinophytocola. The sequence continues at coordinate 192,301 of CAWGVZ010000002.1, forward strand.
ACCGTCCACATGCGTCGCAAGAAGCGCGGCGACACGGCGGAGGAGTTCCGGGAGCGGGTTGTTCAGCGCGACGCTGAGCCGCTCCGGGACGCCCTGTCCGCGTGGGTTGGTGGCATCGCGGAAACGGTCGGAGAAGCGGAACCGGAGATGCCGCCCGGTGTCGCCAACCGTGCCCGCGAGATCTGGGAACCCCTTCTCGCCATCGCGGACGCGGCAGGGGGCCACTGGCCGCACACCGCCCGGCAAGCGTGCGCCCACTTCGTCCGGGAAGCCGAACAGCAGCCCGTCACCACCGGCGTGCGCCTCCTGGCCGACCTGCGCACCATCTTCACCGACCGGAACACCGACCGGCTAGCCACCGTCGACATCCTCACCGACCTTGCCGAAATGGACGAGGCGCCATGGGGCGACATCAACGGAATCGGCCGACCCATCGACGCCCGGCGCCTTGCCCGCGAACTCGCCGGATATCACGTCGCGCCATCACCATTCCGCACCGGAGGTCAGATCGCTAAGGGCTACGTCACCTACGCCACAAAAGGGCAACTCGGACTCACCGACGCCTGGAGCCGCTACCTGCCGGCCGAGGACACCGACGCTGAGGAGGACTCGTGGACGCACTGAACGCGATACCCATCCGGCACCTGTACCGAGTCCCGGAAGCGGCGAAATTGCTCTCCATGAGCCGCTCCGTCGTCTATGAGCAGATGCGCGCTGGGCGTCTCAAGTTCGTAAAACAAGGCGCGGCGACGTTGATCCCGGCGGCGGCAATCAACGCGTATGTCCAGTTGCTCATGAGCGAGTCGGAGGTGAGCTATGACCAAGCGTCGTAGTCGAGGTGACGGTGGGCTGTACTGGAGTGAGGAACGGCAACGGTGGATCGCCGAGGCCACGGTTGGCTACCGGCCGAACGGTAGGCGAATCGTCAAAAAGGCGAGCCACAAGACGAAGACTGGCGCAAAGAACAAGCTGAACGAGATCCTTCGCGACTACGAAGACGGGCTGACGACGAATCAGCCTGGCTACACCGTTGCTCAGGCGGTTAGTGACTGGCTGGAGAACTACGAGCGGATCGGACGTGGTGGGAACACTCTCCGCACCGTGAAAGGTTTGGTTGACAACCACATCATTCCGGCAATCGGAGCGCGGCCACTCCGGGAACTCACGGCAGACGATGTGGACGAATGGTTGGCGGACAAGGCGAAGCTAATGGTCACGTCCACGGTGCGTCTTCTGCATTCGATTCTGCGTCGTGCAATCACTCGCGCTCAGGTGCGCGAAAAGGTCAAGCGCAACGTGGTGCTGCTCTGCGAGTGCCCTGTTGGGCACGGCACCGGGCGAGAGTCCAAGGCGCTGACGTTCGTGCAGGCAGATGCGGTCCTGCGAGCCGCTGAGCACTCAGCGATGCGCGGCTACATCATCACCGCCCTGTTGACCGGCGCGCGGACCGAGGAACTCCGTCCGCTTACGTGGTCGCACGTGGATCTGGTCGGAGATCTGGACGCCAACCCTCCGGTGCCGCCGAACATCAAGGTCTGGCGCTCAGTGCGGGCACGGGGCGAGACCAAGACGCGGAAGTCGCGGCGCACGCTCGCGCTACCGCAGCGTGCCGTAGTCGCGCTGCAAGCCCAGCGGGAGGTAGTCGAGGCGAACCGGAAGGCGGCTGGGCGGCGCTGGAGCAACCTTGACCTCGTGTTCCCCACGCTGCTGGGCACCCAGCAGGACGACGCCAACGTCCGGCGCGACTTCCGCAAGGTCGTGAAGCGTGCCGGCCTGGTCGCGGGGGAGTGGACGCCCCGTGAGCTGCGACACAGCTTCGTGTCGCTGCTGTCCGACAGCGGGATGCCGCTAGAGCAGATCTCGCGGCTTGTCGGCCACAGCGGCACGTCAGTGACTGAGCTGGTCTACCGGAAGCAGATCCGACCGGTGGTCGAGGATGGTGCCGTGGCCATGGACCGGATCTTCTCCGACACCGCGTAGTCACTCACTTAGTCACCCAGACGCGAGTCAGGCCCCGTCCACATGCCGTGGAACGGGGCCTGACCTGCACCTTCACCGGAGCCGCCTAAGGGAATCGAACCCTTGACCTGCTCATTACGAGTGAGCCGCTCTGGCCGACTGAGCTAAGGCGGCGAGGCGGTCATAGTGTAGCGGGCCGTTGCGCGTCACCTGCAGGCCACTGGCATCGTTAGACATCTCGGGAGACTGGTCGGGGACCGGTGCGAGGAAGGACCTGTCCGATGCGTGGACGTTCGCTGGTCGTGACCGCGACGGCACTCGTCAGTGCGGTGCTCGCGTTCTCCGCCGCCCCGGCCTCGGCGCAGCCCACTACGCCCATCCCCACGCCCAGCGACCCCAACTCGCCGCCCATGTCCGCGCCCATCGGACCCGTGCCGCCCGGGCGGGCGGTGGGGGACGCCGGGACCGGGCTCGGGATCCTCCGGCTCCTGCCCAACTCCGTGCCGACCAAGGCGATCGTGCCCGGGCTCGAGGACAAGCTGCCCAAGCAGGCGGCCGCCGAACTCGGGTTCGGGCTGGCCACGGCGCAGGCCAACTCCGAGGCCTACCTCTCGTTCGAGCGGTCGATCGCGCAGGCGGCGCCCGGCGGGCTGGCCGTCCAGGGCGGGAGCCCGCAGGCGCCGGGCGCGCTCGCGCAGACGGCGCCGCCCAACAACCCCGAGCCCACCAGCGGGGGACTGTCGCTGCCGAAGACGCCGCTCGACACGCTCATCCGCGCCCGCCTGCTCAACGGCCAGGTGCACGCGCAGTGGAGCGATACCGCCGGTCCGTGCGTCGGCACCATCTCCGACTCGTCGACCGAGATCGCCAGCCTGTCGTTGCTCAACGCCATCCCCACGCTGCCCGACGTCACGGATCTCACGGGCCTCATCGACGCCCCGAGCCTCGAGGCGAGCGCCGACCAGGCGATCGTCGACGGACTCAAGAAGCTGGCCGGCCCGCTGAGCACTCTGGGTGGCGTCCTGTCGGGCGGCGACAAGCCGAAGGAAGACGGCACCGGCTCGCTGCTGAGCCTGCCGAACACCCTCTCCGCGCGGTCGACCGTGCGGCTGGTCGACATCCCCGGCTCGCCCAACAAGGCTGTGCAGTCGACTTCGACCATGCAGGTCGCGTCCGTGAACCTGCTGGCCGGCACCCCGTTCGCCATCGAGCTGAAGGTGGTCAGCCAGCCGACGCTGCAGGTCACCGCCACCGGCGACAAGGCCACCTCGACCGTCCGCTACACGGCGCCGGTGATCGAGATCGTCCAGGGCGGCACGAGCCTCGGCCGGCTGGACATGGCCAACCCGACGCTCGACATCCCCATCGGCATCCCGCTGCCGGGCGTCCCCGGCGCGGCCGACCTGCCGATCATCGGTGGCCTGCTCGCCAACGGGCAGCAGGTGGCCGACGCCATCAGCCAGGGCCTGCAGAAGCTCGACCTCGGCGTGCTCCGCATCGGCGTGGCGCAGCTGAACGAGAAGTCCATGGCCATGACCGACCCGTTCGAGGGCTTCCAGCTGGGTGCGACCGCACGCATGCTGGACGTCCAGGTGCTGCCCACCCAGGCGCTCGGCCTGCCGAATCTGCCGTCGGCGCTGGCTCAGGTGTCGCTGGGCGAGCAGGTCGCCCGTGCGTACGCCCCCACCGGCGGTGTGGTCTGCCGGGACAGTGGTCAGCCGGCCCCGCCGCCGACGCCGGAGCCGCAGGGCAAGGGACCGAGCGGACTCGCCTACACGACGCTCGCCTACAAGGCGGTGCCCATGTTCTGGACGGGCACGGCGATGCTGCTGATCGGCGTGGTCCTGGTGGCCGCGTTGCCGGGAGTCCGGCCGCGGCGGCTGCGCCCCTACACGCCGGCCGGCACGCTGCCCGACCACGAACCAGACCCGATCCCCACACCGGACCCCGAGTTGTCGACCGACGCTGAGCCCGAAGCCGAAGCCGAAGCCGAAGCCGAAGCCGAAGCCGAAGCCGAAGCCGAAGCCGAAGCCGAAGCCGAAGCCGAAGCCGAAGCCGAAGCCGAAGCCGAAGCCGAAGCCGAAGCCGAAGCCGAAGCCGAAGCCGAAGCTGAAGCCGAAGCTGAAGCCGAAGCCGAAGCTGAAGCCGAAGCCGAGTCGGAGACCGAGGACGCCGAGGTCGAGCCGGCAGCCGAGGCCGAGCCCGACACGGAATCCGACACCGAGCCCGAGTCGAAGGACTGACCAGGGCTCAGGCGAGCTGCGCGAACGTCAGCTGCCAGGTGGCGTACCACTCCCGGAACCAGGGGTGCGCGTCGGCGAGCGGCACGATCGAGCGCACGGTCTCCTGGTAGTAGGTGCGTTGCTTCGCCGGCCGAGGATGCGTGTCCAGTCGCTGGACGTTGCTGAGCCGGTCGGCGAGCTTCACCAGCAGCGCATCGGCCGGCGCGGTCCGCAGCCGGGCCAGGTACTCCGCCCGGTCCGCGTCCTTCGTCACCCAGGCGACCAACTCCGCCGTCCGCGCGCCGAACCGGTCGCGCACCTGGTCGAGCGTGCAGTCCGTGTCTTCCACCACGTCATGCAGGACGGCCGCGCGCAGCACGTCGACATCCGTCACGCCCACCCCCTCGGTGAGCACGGTCAGCGCCTCGAGCAGGTGCTCCACGTACGGCTCACCGGCCGGCCGGAGCTGATCGGCGTGCCAGCGCACGGCGAACTCGACCGCCACGTCGAGCGATTCCAGGTCGGCCTCCGGCAACCGGCCAGCCAACCGCGCACGTAGCGCCGGCCAGCCCTCCCGCGCCTCGAATGTCTGCAGCACACTTGCCATGGTCAAGAGCTTAGGAAGAGGGGACTCCGCATGAAACGCACGCTGGTTCGGCACGCGGCACCGCAGCACCTGCCGTACGCGATGCTGCGGCGGATGCTCGACCACGTGGCGCCGGACACCCCGGCCCACGGTGACGGGTCGCCCACCGCCCGACTCGAACAGCGGATGGCCGAACTGCTCGGCAAGCCGCGCGTGCTGTTCTTCCCGAGCGGCACCATGGCCCAGCAGGTCGCCCTGCGGCTGCACGCCGAGCGCACGGGCCGCCCGTCCTTCGCCGCCCATCACACGAATCACCTGTCCCTGTGGGAGCAACAGGGTTACGCGGTCGTGCACGGCCTGCGCTTCCTGCCGGTCGGCGACGCCAACCGGCTGATCACCCTCGACGACCTGACGGCCGTGGCCGAGTCGCCGGCCGCGCTGCTGCTGGAGCTGCCGCAGCGGGAGATCGGCGGCCTGCTGCCCACGTGGGACGAGCTGACCGCGCAGGTCGGTTGGGCGCGTGATCGCGGCGCGGCCGCGCACCTGGACGGCGCGCGACTGTTCGAGGCGCAACCGTTCTACGGCAAGCCGCACGCCGAGATCGCCGCGTTGTTCGACACCGTCTACGTGTCCATCTACAAAGGACTCGGTGGGGTCCGGGGTGGACTGCTGGCCGGGGACGAGGAGACGATCGCCCAAGCCGCCGTGTGGCGGCAACGGCTCGGCGGCGCCATTCCCGACGCGTGGCCGCTCGCCCTGGCCGGCCTGATCGGGTTGGTGGACCACCTGCCCGGCCGGATGACCGAGTTCCGCGACCACGCCGTCGCCCTGGCCGCCGCGTTGACCGAGGACGGGACGGTCACCGTGCACCCGAACCCGCCGCAGACCCCGCTGTTCCACGTCCACGTGCCGTGCTCGCCCGCGGCGCTGCAACGGGCGGGCGAGGAGTTGCTGGGCGAGCGCGGTGTTCAGCTGTTCGTCCGTGCGCAGAGCCAGCCGCTGCCCGGCCGGTCGAAGTTCGAGGTCTCGGTGGGCGAGAACGCCATGGAGTTCATGCCGGACGAGGTGGTGGCGCTGATTCGCGAATTGGTGGCCCGAGCTACGCCCGAGGCGGGGTATGACCGAGGGACATGACCATGACTACTGTGGACGGATGCCGCTGTTCTCCTTCGAGGGCAAGAGCCCCACGGTGCATCCGGACGCCTGGATCGCGCCGACCGCGACGCTCATCGGCGATGTGACGGTGGAGGCGGAGGCGTCTGTCTGGTACGGCGTGGTCATTCGCGCGGATTTCGGCGCGGTGGTCATCCGCGCCGGCGCGAACGTGCAGGACAACTCGGTGATCCACGTGGGGACCGGGGTCTGTGAGGTCGGCCCCGGCGCGACCATCGGACACCTGTGCATGGTGCACGACTGCACGATCGGCGCGCAGGCGCTGATCGGCAACAGCGCGACCGTGCTCGACGGTGCGGTGATCGGCGAACGGGCCATGGTGGCGGCCGGGTCGACCGTCACGCCGGGCGTGGTCGTACCGGCCGCGACCGTGACCATGGGATCACCGGCGCGGAAGTTCCTCCCGCTCGCCGGTTCCGCGAAGGCCTGGGTGGACGGCAACCCGGCGATCTACCGGGAGCTGGCCCGCCGGCACCGTTCGGGTGCTAAGCCGGTCGAGTGAAGCCCACGGTGGTGGTCAGCCGCTCGAAACCGAGGCGCTTGAGGATGGGTTCGCTGGTCGGCAGCGCGTCGGTACGCAGGTAGCGGTAGCCGCGATCGGCGGCGAGCCGGGCGCGGAAGGCGACCATGGCGCGGTAGATGCCGCGGCCGCGCCATTCGGGGAGCGTGCCGCCGCCCCACAGGCTGGCGAACTCGGTGCCGATGTGGAAGTCCACTCTGGACGCACACACGGGACGGTCGCCGGCGAGCGCGAGGATCGGGGTCATGGTCTCCGGTGCGGTGCTCAGCTGGTTGAGCAGCCGGGACCGCAGCGTGCTGTGGTCGTCACCGAACACCTGGTCGTGCACCTGGACGAGCAGGTCGATGCCGGCCTCGTCGGTGACCGCCTTCAGCTCGACGCCCTCCGGTGGCGCGAGGTCGGTGGGCAGCTCGGCGATCTCGGCGACCATCAGGGCCTCGTCGACACCCGGTTCGAGACCGGCCGCACGCAGCCGGTCGGGCAGGTCGGTCGGCCGGTCGTGGGTGTAGTACTTCCACTCGAGCCGCCGGTCGCCAAAGTAGGCCAACTGCTCGGCGATCACCTGGTCGGCGTTGCTCTCGTCGAGATCGGACCACTCGATCCAGGACCAGTCACCCGGGGTCTCGGCGACGCAGCGGATCACCGGCCCGACGCGCTCGTACCGGCCCTCGGCCGTGGGGTGCACGGTGTTGCGCAGCTGCGAGTCGAACGTGGTCAGCACGGCAGATCGGTCCATGCGGCCAGTTCAGCACAAGCGGCAAGCGATTTAGCGGTGCGCGGCCACGAGCAGGTGTGATGTCGCGCCGAGCACGGCGGGCTCGCGTTCGGTGTTCGCCACGAGTTCCAGGATCAGTGCGCACGCCTCCGGATCGGCCAGTCGCGCGGCGATGTCCGGCATCCACTGGGCGACACCCTCGACCGCGTACTGGTCGTCGAGCACCAGCCCGGCGTCGGTGACCTCGGCCGCCAGGTCTTCCGGCCGGTGGAAGTACGCGGTGGTGAACCCGTCGCCGGGACCGAACGGACCGGGCCGCGCACCCGTGGCCTGGGCCTCGCGGAGCATGCCGACGAAGCCGGGGATGTCGATCGACCTGTTGAGCAGCCCTTCGTAGGTCGGTGCCCACCGGCTGATGCCGACGGCGAGCACCAGCCCGCCCGGTCGCACCACCCGGCGTGCCTCGGCGAGAGCGCGGACCCGGTCGGCACGGTCGAGCAGGTGGTAGAGCGGACCGAACAACAGCACGACGTCGCGGCTCTCGTCGGGTTCGGCGAGGTCGCGTGCGTCGCCGAGGACCGCGTCGACGCCGAGGCCGGCGACCGTGTCCACGTGCAGCGGAACCGGGTCCACCAGCCGGACCTGGTAGCCGCGATCGACGAGCCAGGTCGCGTAGACGCCGAACGCGCCACCGACGTCGAGTACGGTGGCCGGCGGTGCGGGCAGTAGCCGTTCGAGCAACACCTTGGTGCGCACCAGTTCCAGCGACCCGTCGAGGCGGGTCGCCTCGCCGCCCTGCTCGTAGTAGGCGAGTACTTCTTCGTCAAGCATGGTCCGAAGTTAGCTCCGTCCGGCCGAAATCGCAGTTGAGTTTGCCGTTACGTCAATCCTTAGCGTCGCGGTCATGGCAACGAAGAAGCAGGCGTTTCGGATCACCATCGAGATGCCGGCGGGTGACGCGCCGATGGTCGACCTGGGCAAGATGCTGGGGCAGACCGGCGTGAACCTGGTGGAGGTCAAGCGGTCTTACGACGCGAGCACGGCAGGGCAACGCGGCGACGTGGTGCCGGTGGTGATCACGGTATTCGACGACCGCAGTTTCGAGCTACGGCTGAAGACACCACCGACGGCATTCCTCATTCGCAAAGCGGTGGGAGGCAAGGGATCCGCGCGTCCCGGGCACGAGGGCGCCGGAACCCTGACCCGCGACCAGCTGCGGGCGATAGCCGAGCGCAAGCTGCCGGACCTGAACACCACGAACGTCGACGCGGCGATGCGCATCGTGTCCGGCACCGCCAGGTCCATGGGAGTGTCCATAGTGGACCATTGAGGTCGCGGTAGGTTCACGTGCATGACAGCCTGCTTCGTATGCGAGAAGCACCGCGATCCTGGCCGGCCCGTGGTCGGCGCGGACGAGTTGATGGTGCTCTCACACCTGTCGCCCGACTCGCCCGATGCGCCCGTCTATCTGGGACATCTGGTGGTCGAACCGCGCCGACACGCGCCGGAACTGGCCGACCTCACGGACGCCGAGGCTGCCGCGCTGGGGGTGTGGGCCGCGCGGGGCGGCCGGGCGTTGCGCGTGGCGGGTGCCGAGCACGTCTACTCCGCGGTGATCGGCCACCAGGTCGACCACTTGCACCTGCACCTCATCCCGCGTTATCCGGGCACGCCGAGGGAGTACTGGTGGCTGCGGTTGGACGAGTGGCCCGAGGCGCGACTGGGCGACGAGGCGGCGGTAGCCAGTTTCGTCGCAGGACTTCGAATATAGTCATAGTGTGACTATGCATATTGTGACCACTGGCACGCGAGGGAGACTTGGGTGACGGCCGATACTGTCTCCTCGCAGGCCGACGACACGTCTCCGATGGAGGGCTCTGAAATGCACCAGCCGGCGATTCCGCATCTTGCCGCCGCCGATCCCGAGCTCGCCCAGCTCGTCGAGAGCGAGGCACAGCGCCAGTTCCAGAAGGTGCGGCTGATCGCCTCGGAGAACTACGTCTCCACGGCCGTGCTCGAGGCCACCGGCACGGTGCTCACGAACAAGTACTCCGAGGGCTACGCCGGCAAGCGGTACTACGAGGGCCAGCAGTTCATCGACCAGATCGAGCAGCTCGCCATCGAGCGCGCGAAGGCCGTGTTCGGCGTCGACCACGCCAACGTGCAGACCTACTCCGGCTCCCCGGCCAACCTGGCCGTCTACCTGGCGGTGGCCGAGCCGGGCGACACGATCATGGGCATGGCGCTGCCGGCGGGCGGCCACCTCACCCACGGCTGGAGCGTCTCGGCCACCGGCAAGTGGTTCCGCGCGGTCCAGTACGGCGTCCGCAAGGACACCGGTCGCATCGACCTCGACGAGGTGCGGGACCTGGCGCTGGCCGAGCGCCCGAAGCTGATCTTCTGCGGTGGCACGGCCATCCCGCGCACCATCGACTTCCCGGCCTTCGCGGAGATCGCGAAGGAGGTCGGCGCCGTGCTGGTGGCCGACATCGCGCACATCGCCGGGCTGGTGGCCGGCGGCGCCCACCCGTCGCCCGTCGGGCACGCGCAGATCATCTCCACCACCACGCACAAGACCCTGCGCGGCCCGCGCGGCGCCATGCTCATGTCCGACGCCGAGCACGCGAAGGCCCTGGACAAGGCGGTCTTCCCCGGCCTGCAGGGCGGCCCGCACAACCACACCACGGCCGCCATCGCGGTCGCGCTGAACGAGGCCTCCCGCCCGGACTTCCGCGACTACGCGGCCGCCGTGGTGGCCAACGCCAAGGCGCTGGCCGCGGCCCTGACCGAGCGCGGCTTCGACCTGGTGTCCGGCGGCACGGACAACCACCTGATCCTCGCCGACCTCACGAACAAGGGCATCGGCGGCAAGCCGGCGGCCAAGGCGCTGGACCGGGCCGGCATCGAACTCAACTACAACACCGTGCCGTTCGACCCGCGCAAGCCGTTCGACCCGTCCGGTGTACGGCTCGGCACCGCGGCGATCACCACCCGCGGCCTCGGCGTCGAGCAGATGCCCCAGGTGGCCGACTGGATGGACCGCGCGATCCAGGCGGCCAACAACGGCGACGACGCGGCCATCGGCGCGATCTCCGCGGAGGTCAGCGAGGTGCTAACGGCCTACCCGATGCCCGGCTGGGCCTAGAGGCCGCGGCACACAGGTCACGGACGCCCGGCTCGTCCCGTCACCGACCAGGGTGACCGGACGGCCGGGCGCCGTCGTGCAGGCGAGTTGTTCGGCGGCGAGCGGGGACAACGAGGTCACGTCGATGGGCAGCCGCACCAGCACGCCGTCGTCGCCGTTCGGGTTGATCTCAGTCGGCACGGCCTCCGCCGGCACCTCGGAGGTCAGGCCGAGCGCACGCTCGTCGGCCGTCGGGCCGGCGGCCAACAGCGCGAACGGATCGGGCGGTTCGAGTGGTATCTCTCCGGGGATCCCCTCGCCCGGTGGTCTGGTGATCCGGAAGGGCCGCACCACCGGGACCACGGCGCCGTCGGACACCAGGAACAGCAGGGTGCCGTCCGGGTCGCCGGAAGGCGCCTGCGCGCCGCCGATGACCACGGTCGGCCGCACTCCGCAGCCGGCCACCAGCAGCAGGAGCACCAGCAGAGCCGACCTCATCGCGGCAGTCGCAGCGTGAACACCGCGCCCCCTTCCTCCGCGTTGCCGGCCGTGAGCATGCCGCCGTGCAGCCGGGCGTTCTCCCACGCGATCGCGAGGCCGAGGCCACTGCCCTCGGACCGGGCCCGCGCGGAGTCCGCCTTGTAGAACCGGTCGAACACGTGCGGCAACGCCGTCGGGTCGAGGCCGGGACCCTTGTCGGTGACCTCGATGGTCAGCCACTCGGTGATGGCCGTCAGCGTCACGGTCACCGGCGGCGCGCCGTGCCGCAGCGCGTTGCCCACGAGGTTCGCCACGATCACGTCCAGCCGGCGCGTGTCGAGCCGCGCGATCACCGGCGGCAGGTTCGCCTCGACCGACGACACCCAGCCGCGCGCCCGCAGTGTCGCCCGCACTGCCTCCGCCACGTCCACCTCGTCCACCGCGAGCGCCGCGGCGCCCGAGTCGAACCTGGTGATCTCCATGAGGTCGTTCACCAGCCGGGTGAGGTTGTGCGTCTCCTGGCTGACAAGCCGCACGGCGGCCGCCGACTCGGCCGGCAGCCGGTCGGCCTCCTCGTCGAGGATGTCGGTGACGGCCGTCATGGCGGCCAGCGGTGTGCGCAGCTCGTGCGACACGTCGGCCACGAACCGCCGCGCGTCGGCCTCCATCCTGCGCAGCTCGTTGACCTGGTATTCCAGCACCGCGGCCGTGTTGTTGAACGTGTCCGCCACCCCGGCCAGCTCGTCCGTGCCGCGCACCTCCAGCCGTGCGGTCAGCTCGCCCTCGCCCAGCCGCCGCGCGGCCTGGCGCAGCTCCCGTACCGGCCGCAGCACGCCCCGGGCGGCCACGACCGCCAGCACCAGCGCGAACAGCAGCGACAGCCCGCCGGTCAGCCAGGCCCGCATGGCCAGCTGGTCGATGCTGTTCTGCTCGGGTAGCAGGCTGCGCTGCGCGTAGATCTCCAGCCCGGTCGGCACCACCGTGCCGTCCGATCCGTCGACGCCCAACCCGGTGCCGATGATCAGCATGGGCTGGCCGCCCTCCGTGACCCGCTGCCAGCCGACGTACCCGCTGCGCACCTTGTCCCGCAGCTCCGGCGACGGGGTGAGGTCGTCGCCGGCCCGCCGGTCCCCGTAGACGACCATGGTGCCGTAGGCCCGGTCGGCCAGCGCTTCGGCGATCCTGCGCATGGTGTCCTCGCTCGGCGGCAGGCTGAGGATCGGGTAGCTGGTCTCGAGCTGCTCGGTCAGTTTCAGGACCGCCGCGTCCTGGGCCTGCTGGAGGATCATGGCGCGTGCCTGCACGTAGAGCCCGCCCGCCACGATCGCCGCGGTGACCGCCACGAGCAGCGCGAACGCGACCAGCAGCCGCGTCCGTAGCCCGGAGCCTCTCATAACGGGCCGAACCGGTAGCCGAACCCGCGCACCGTCTGCACGTACACCGGGGCCGCCGGGTCGTCCTCGATCTTGCCGCGCAGCCGCTGCACGCAGGCGTCCACCAGCCGCGAGTCACCGAGATAGCCGTGTTCCCACACGGTCTCCAGCAGCTGTTGACGGCTCTGCACCCGCCCTGGCGCGCGGGACAGTTCCAGCAGCAGCCGCAACTCCGTGGGGGCGAGGCCGATCGGCTGGCCGTTCTTGCTGACCACCAGGCCCGTGCGGTCGATCACCAGGTCACCGTGCCGCTCCACGGGTTCCGCCGCGGGCCGCGGCCCGTCGCCCGTGCGCCGCAGCACCGCGCGGATGCGGGCCTCCAGCACGCGGGCCTGCACGGGCTTCACCACATAGTCGTCCGCACCCGCCTCCAGCCCGGCCACCACGTCCATGTCGTCGCTGCGGGCGGTCAGCATGATGATCGGCAGGTCACCGGTGGCACGGATGCGGCGGCACACCTCGAACCCGTCCATGCCGGGCAGCATGAGGTCGAGCACCACCACGTCGACCGTCAGGTCGGAGCCGGCCAGCTGGTCGAGGCCCTGTTCGCCGGTCTCGGCGGCGGCCACCGTATGGCCCTGACGGCTCAGCGCGAGCCGCAGGCCATCGCGCACGGCCGCGTCGTCTTCGATCAGGAGCACCCGGGACATGGCGTCCACTATCGCGGCGCGCGGCGTTCCGCGCGCGCCGCCATGCGGTTCTGTTACAGAGTCATCGAATTGCGGTGGACGCGCGGGGACATGCGACGCCGATCGTTGGTGTCATGACAAGAACCCGTCTGTTCGCCGCCGCCACCCGAGTGCTCGCCGTGCTCCTACTGCCGGTCGCCTTCCTGCGGGCACCGGGTCACGCCCGCTACTTCGCCTGCCAGTGGGCGCTGGCCACCCGCTTTCCCGCGGAGGACCTGCGGGGCCTCGCGCCGCCGGTGTTCGCCGCGTTCACCGCCGCGCGGACGGAGGCGTTCTGGCGCGATCACCAGCTGATCGGCCTCACGTCCGGCCACCGTGACGCGGCCGTGCAGTTCCGGATGTTCGCCGAGGAGGTCCGGCGCACGGGCTCGCCGTGGGCGGCCATGCGGCGGGTGCTGCCGCCCGAGCGGTCGGCACACGTCCACGGCATCGCGCTGGACGTCCGCCCGACCGAGGGCGCGCGCTGGCTCGAGGCCCACGGCTGGCGGTTCAACCTGTACCGCACGTATGACAACGAGTGGTGGCACTTCGAGTACCGCGTGGTCCCGCCCATGCGCCTGCCGCATCCCGGCTTCTCAGTCCCGCTGGCCCGCGCCGGCTAGCATGCCTGGAACGACGCCTTACAGACGTTGAGCGTCTGGAACGACGCCTTCCAGGCATCAGTGCTCGTCGAGGAAGACCTCGATCGCGTTGGCGAGCGTGACCGGGACCTCGTCCGCCGCGTAGTGGCCCGCGTCCGGCAGGATCTCCAGATCCAGCTTCGGATACCACTGCCCGAACGTCGTCAGGATCGCCTCCTGGTCGATCGCCGGATCGTTCTCGCCGATGAACACCTTGATCGGCACCGTGGCGTCCACGATCCGCTCGTGGAAGTCCGTCTTCGCCCAGGCCTCCAGGTACGCGGCGAAGGCGGCCTTGTCGGAGTTCGCCACCGAGTGGTCCACCAGGTCGTCCACCCACCCGCCGGAGTGCTTGCCGCCCGTGGTGAAGTCGATGATCGTCTTGCGGTTCTCCGGGTTCTCGGCGGCGCCCGCGAACAGCGCCCAGCCGTCGTCGTCGAACGGCATCCCGCTCGCCGGCACCGGTGAGACACCCACGAGAGCGCGCACCCGGTCCGGCGCTTCGGCGTAGACGTACTGCATCACGCTGCCGCCCATCGAGTGGCCGATCAGGGAGAACCGCTCGGCGCCCAGTTCGTCGGCGACCGCGAGAACGTCGGCCGCGGCCTCGGCGATCGTGTGCTCGCCCGGCACGTCCTTGCGGTCGCCGTAGCCGCGGCAGTTCGGGAAGACGTAGGTGTACCGCTCGGCGTCCAGGTGCGGGATCAGCTCGCCCCATGCTCCACCCGAGCCGAACCACCCGTGCAGTGCCAGGACCACGTGCTCGCCAGTACCCACGCTTTCCGCCACGGCGCCTCCTACGTCAGCGGACGAACCTCGGCGGGCTCGGCCGACTCTCGTTGTGCGACCGGTCGAGTGCGGTCACCGCATAGGTGTACCGCGTCCCGCGCTCCGCTGTCTCGTCGACGAACGTCTGCAGGTGCCCGCGTCCGGCGCGGACCGTGCCGACGAGGTTCGTGCCGTCGTCGGTGTCGCAGCGGCCGACCGGCCGGGTGCCGTCGATCCGGTAGACCGCGTACGACGTGGCGCCGGCCGCGAGCCAGCGCAGCCGCACCCCGTCGTCCGTCCGGCCGGCGTCGACGATCAGCGGCGAGTGCGGCGCACGTCCCTCGAGCCTCGCGGGGGTCGGCGGGATGGCCGGCTGGCCGTAGTGGTCCTCCTTCACGATGTCCATGTGGCCGAGCTTGTTCTGCCGCACCCGAACGGCCGAGAAGTAGATGTCGCCGCGCACCTCGGGGTGGTCGCGGTTGAACGTCAGGTGCTTGCTCATCTCGTTCGGGTCGTGCCACGGCGCACCCTGCGCGGGATCGGCCACCTTGTAGTTGGCCTGACCGATGTAGAGCGCCACGTCGGTGCCGGCCACCACGTCGGACCACCACGGCACGAGCTTCGCGTAGTCGGCCACCGTGAACCCGATGTTCCAGTACACCTGCGGGACGATGTAGTCGATCCACTCCTCGCGCACCCAGTGGCGGGTGTCGGCGTACAGGTCGTCGTAGGTCTCGACGCCACCCTGGGTCGGCGAGCCCTCCGGGTCGGTCGAGGAGTTGCGCCAGATGGCGAACGGGCTGACGCCGAACGTCACGTGCGGCTTGGCTGCCCGGATCTTCGCCGACAGCTCGGAGATCAGCAGGTTGACGTTGTTGCGCCGCCAGTCGGCGATGTTGTCGAAGTCGCCGCCGTGCTCGGCGTAGGTGTCGGCGTCGCTGAACTCCTGACCGGCCACCGGGTACGGATAGAAGTAGTCGTCGAAGTGCACGGCGTCGAGGTCGTAGCGCGTGACGGCGTCCATGATCGCGTTGATGGTGAACTCGCGGACCTCGGGAATGCCCGGGTTGTAGTACAGCTTGCCGCCGTAGGACTCCACCCAGTCCGGGTGTACGCGGGCCGGGTGGGTCGGCACGAGCGCGTTGATATCCGTGCCCATGGAGACCCGGTAGGGGTTGAACCAGCCGTGGAACTCGAGGTTGCGCGAGTGCGCCTCGGCCACGGCGAACGCCAGCGGGTCGTAGCCGGGGTCGGTGCCCTGCTTGCCGGTCAGCCAGTGCGACCACGGCTCGTGCGGGGAGGGCCAGAACGCGTCGGCCGTCGGCCGGACCTGCACGACCACGGTGTTGAGGCCGAGTTCGACGGCCTCCTCGTAGTAGCGGACCAGCTCGGCCTTCTGCTCGGCGACCGGCAGCCCGGTGCGCGAGGGCCAGTCGATGTTGGCCACGCTCGCGATCCACTCGGCGCGCAGCTGCTCCTTGGGTGTCGCGGGATCGGGGGCCGGGCACTGGGTGCTCGGCGCGGCGGTGGCGGCCGGCGCGGTGGGCGGCGTGACCGACACCACCCCGGTGGCGACGACGGCGAGCAGCGCGGCTGCGAGGCGACGGGGGCGCATTCGAGCAGTTTGGCTTGCCACGCCTTGACGTGTAAACCGTGAGAAGCTAACGAATCGCTTGATTATGGCCGCAATTGTTCACCGAATCGGGTGAACGCTATGTCCGGTATCGGACGTTCGCGCACGTCAGGCTGGGATCGGCGTCACAACTAATTCGCTTGCCGAACGACCTGGGCCGGGTGCATGCTTGTATCGAGCAACTACTTGGTTGATGCAAGCAACAGGAGGCCAGTCGTGGTCGCACCGGGCATGGATGTTCGGGCCGGCGAACTGACCCCGGACCAGATCGAGACCGGGCGCCGGCTGGCCGGGGCGATGTTCGCCCTCGGCAAGCAGCACGCGAGCCTGGCCAACCGGATGAGCCGGTTCGGCGTGGACCGCTCCACGGTCATGCTGCTGAAGACCCTCGTGATGCTGGGCCCCAGCCGATCGAGCGAGCTCGCCTCGGCGGTCCACTCGGACCCGTCCACCGTGAGCCGCCAGGTGGCGGCCCTGGTTCGCGATGGCCTGGTGGAACGCCAGGCCGACCCGGCGGACGGCCGGGCCAGCGTGCTCGCACCCACCCAGACCGGCCTCGATCTGCTCGAGGAACAGCGCAGAACGTTCGGCTTCGCGCTGGCCGGGGTGGTACGGCAGTGGGATCCCGACGACGTGGCCCACTTCCTCGAGTTGCTAGAGCGTTTCGTCGCCGACCACGAGCGCGCCCTACCGAATTTGATGAACGAATGCGTGAAAGCGCGTTCCGAAGGGGAGAACTGATGTCCGAATCGGCCGAGAAAGCCGTGCCGGAGGCAGACGCACCACCGTCCACGGGGGGACGGGGCGCACTGACGCACCGCGAGATCATGACGGTGCTCGCCGGGCTGATGCTCGGCATGCTGCTCGCCGCGCTCGACATGACCATCATGGCTTCGGCAACGAAGACCATCGCGGACCAACTGCACGGCCAGACCATGCAGGCCTGGGTGACCACCGGTTACCTGATCACCGCGACCATCTCCACGCCGCTCTACGGCAAGCTGTCCGACATCTTCGGGCGCAAGCCCATGTACCTGACGGCGATCTCGCTGTTCCTCGCCGGCTCGGTGCTCTCCGGCGTCGCCAACTCCATGTACGAACTGGCCGCGTTCCGCGCGGTGCAGGGCCTCGGTGCCGGCGGTCTCATGTCGTTGGCGCTCGCGATCATCGCCGACATGGTGTCGCCGCGGGAACGCAGCCGCTACCAGGGTTACTTCATGGCCATCTGGGGCGTGTCGAGCGTGCTCGGTCCGGTGGTCGGCGGGTTCTTCGCCGGGGCGGGCACCTTCGCCGGGATCGACGGATGGCGCTGGGTGTTCCTGGTGAACGTGCCGATCGGCATCGTGGCGCTGGTCGTGGTCGCGAAGTTCCTGAACGTGCCGCACACGAAGGTGCGCCACCGCGTCGACTACTGGGGTGCGATCAGCCTTTCCGTGGCGCTCGTCCCGCTGCTGATCGTGGCCGAACAGGGCCGCACGTGGGGCTGGGGTTCGGGGACCGCGCTCAGCATGTACGCCATCGGGGTGCTCGGCATCGCGGCGTTCATCTTCGTCGAACGCCGGATGGGTGACGAGGCGCTGCTCCCGCTGCGGCTGTTCCGGCGCGGCGTGTTCTCGCTGACCAACGTCGTCAACTTCATCATGGGTATCGGCATGTTCGGCATGATGATGTCGCTGCCGCTCTACCTGCAGATCGTGAAGGGCGCGTCGCCGACCGAGTCGGGGCTGCTGACCCTGCCGATGACCGCGGGCATCCTGGTGGCGTCCATGGGCAGCGGCATCCTGATCTCCAAGTCCGGCCGCTACAAGCGGTACCCGGTGGCGGGGCTCGGGATCGTCTCGGCGTCGATGTTCCTGTTCGCCCAGATCGGCGTGGACACCCCGCTGTGGCAGTCGATGGCCATCATGACGCTCGTCGGCGTCGGTCTCGGGCTGTGCATGCAGACGCTGATCCTCGCGATCCAGAACGACGTGCCGGCCAAGGACATGGGCGTGGCGACCTCGTCGGCCACGTTCTTCCGGTCCATCGGCGGCACGGTCGGTACGGCCGTGTTCCTGTCGATCCTGTTCAGCGTGACGCTGAGCAACCTGCCGGCGGTCGCCGGCGGCGGTGGGTTCGACCTGGACGACACGTCGTTCCTGAACACACTGAGCCCGGAGCAGGCACGCCCGATCCTGGACGCTTTCTCGACGGGCATCGACACGGTGTTCACGGTCGGCGGCATCGTCGTGGCGATCGCGTTCGCGCTGATCTGGTTCCTCAAGGAGGTCCCGCTGTCCGACAAGTCGGGCATCCAGCGGGTCGACGACGAGGCAGCCGAGGCCGCCACACCGGCCGCCGTGCACTAAAGCCAGGGGAGGTGGAGGAGCCCCGCACGCCTTCGGGTGTGCGGGGCTCTTTTTATTAGTGGAGGGTCAGCCCGGAGTCCTTGAGCCGCGCGTAGGAGCGGACGATCTCGGCCTCCGCCTCCGTGCGGCCCACCCAGGTAGCGCCCTCGACGCTCTTGCCGGGTTCCAGGTCCTTGTAGACCTCGAAGAAGTGCTGGATCTCCAGCCGGTGGTACTCGGCGAGGTGGTGGATGTCGCGCAGGTGCTCGGCCCGCGGGTCGTCGGCCGGCACGCACAGCACCTTGTCGTCGCCGCCCTTCTCGTCGGTCATCCGGAACATCCCGATGGCGCGGGACTTGATCAGACAGCCGGGGAACGTGGGCTCCTGGACCAGCACGAGTGCGTCGAGCGGGTCGCCGTCCTCACCGAGGGTGTTCTCGACGTAGCCGTAGTCGGCCGGGTACTGCGTGGCCGTGAACAACGTCCGGTCGAGCCGGATACGCCCCGACGTGTGGTCCATCTCGTACTTGTTGCGCTGCCCCTTGGGGATTTCGATGGTGACGTCGAATTCCACGCTGTCCTCGCTCCAGGTCTGCTCATTTCACGGTGCGATTAGTGTGGACCACCGCAGGGAGCATCCAGGGGAGGGCACGTGCCGCAGTCAGGAGACGGCGATTTCTGGCCGACCGAGGACGGCGACGACGTCGCCGCCACGGGTCAGAAGAGCTGGGCTCCCGCGCCCCAGTGGCCGGCCGCCGAAGCGAAGGATCCCCAGGCCGGGGGCTATTCGGAGCAGAACAGCGGCCTGCGGGCGGGCGGGGACCAACGCACGGAGGCCATGCCCGTACCGGAGGTGGCGGAGGTCTCTGAGGTCTCCGCCACAACCCCCGAGCCTGAGTCGGCTGCTGATCAGGAGCCGAGCCAGCTCGAAGTTCCCGAATCGGCGAGCAGCTGGTGGGGGTCCGTAGCCGACGAGGCCGACACTCCCGACGAGCGCTCCGCTCCGCAGCGCTTCGACCACTTCGCCGATCAACACACAGAGGAACCCGCCGACCAGCGATCGGACCAGGGCCCCGGCCACCGGCCCGATCAACAGCGGCCGAGCGGTTGGCTGGAGCGGTCACAGGATCCTCAGCAAGGTCGGCCAGACGCCAGGCGACCAGATCAGCAGCGCACCCTTCCGGTGAGCTGGCCCGTCTCCGAGCTGGAGCAGGCGCCGCCCCGCCGGGTGCCGCCGCCCTCGCGAGCCGAGGCCACCACCGTCATACCCGTGCCGCCCGCACGCGGGTCGGCCGAGGAGACCACGTTCCTGGCAGCACCAACCCCGGCCCGACCCCGCTCCGAGTCCTGGCCCCCGCCCGAGCCGCCCCGCGCCGCGCCCATGCGCATTGGGCCGCAGCCCGAGGACGACGAGCCCGAGCCGGCCCCGCGCCGCCGTCGGCGGCCGGTCCTCATCACGTTGATCGCACTGGTGGCGGTCGTCGGTATCGCGGCCGGAGTCGTGTTCGTCGTGCCCGGACTCTCCGACCGGCTCGGGCTCACCACCGCCGAACCCGTGGCCACCGCCTCACCGCCGGCACCCGTCGACTTCTCGCCAGGACTGCGTGCCCCCGACGCGGCAGCCCCCGCGCCGAGCCCCGCGGGTGTGGCGGCGGCGCTCGCCGGGCCCACGGGCGAGTCCGGGCTCGGCAACCTCACGGGCATCGTGCTCGATCCGGCCACCGGGCAGGCCCTCTGGGAGAGCGACGCCAACACCCCGCTGGTCCCCGCGTCCACCACCAAACTGCTCACGGCGGCCGCCGCACTGCTCAGCCTCGACCCCGCCGAGGAACTGGTCACGAAGGTGGTCGAGGGCGCGGCGCCCGGTGAAGTGATCATCGTCGGCGGCGGCGACCTCACGGTGTCGTCGCTGGAACCCGGCCAGGAGTCCGTCTACCAGGGTGCGGCGTACCTGGCCGACCTGGTGGAGCAGGTGCGCGCGAGCGGCGTGGCCGTTAACTCAGTCCAGGTCGACCTGACGCTCTACACCGGCGAAACCCTGGCGCCCGGCTGGCTGGCGGAGGACATCAACGCCCACGGCGTCGGCTACATCACCCGGATGGTGCCGGTCATGCTCGACGGCGACCGCGGCGAGGACCCGACGAACGTCGACGGCGTCCGCACGGGCAACCCCGGTCGCCACATGGCGGAGGCGTTCGCCAGCCGAATCGGTGCGAGCGTCCCCGGGACGGTCGAGGCCACAGCGCCGGCGAACGCCCGCGTGCTCGGGGAGATCCGGTCGGCACCGCTGGTCGAACTGGTCTACAACATGCTGACCACATCGGACAACATGCTCGCCGAGGTGGTGGCCCACGAGGTCGCCCGCGGCGCGGGCGAGGAGGTCTCGTTCGCGGGCGCGGCCAAGGCGACCATGGATCTGTTGCGGCAGAACGGTTTCAACGTCGACGGTGCGACGCTCTCCGACGGCAGCGGAATGTCCACTCAGAACCAGGTGCCCGCCAGGCTCCTCGGCGAGATCCTGGCGGTGGCGGCCGCCCCGGACGGCTCCGACCCGCGCACGGCCAAGCTGCGCCCGATGCTCGCCGGCCTCCCGGTGGCCGGCGGCACCGGCACCCTGGACGACGCGCACAACCGCTTCAACGAGTCCGGCACCACCGCCGCCCGCGGCTGGGCGCGGGCGAAGACCGGCACGCTGTCGGGAGTCAACTCGCTGGCGGGCATCGTGCTCGACACGGACGGCCGGCTGCTGGTGTTCGCGCTGATGACCAGCGACTCGGTTTCCGACACCGCTCGGCCGGCACTCGACGGGATCGTCGCCGCACTGCGGCGCTGCGGCTGCCAGTGACCTGACCCTTTCAGCAACCGTCAGGTAGCGTCGGTGGGGTGAGTGCGGCCGCAGCGGAACATCAGGCGGGAGAACGGACACCCGTCGACTGGGACATCGCCGTGTCGACCGCGCAGCGGCTGGTCAAGCCGGGCCCGATGGTCCCGATGGCGGAGGCCGAGCGGGCCGTCGTGGCTTTGCGTGAGGTCACCGGCGTGGCCGAGGCGCACGTCCGGGAGCTGACCGGCCTCGGCCACGGGCTCCCGCTGTTGCCCGGCGACGTGGTCGACCGGCGCGCCTGGGTCCAGGCCGCGGCCGACGGGCTCGCCGTGCTGACCGAAGGCGCGCTGCCGGCCGGCTCGAACCGCCCAGGTGGCGGAGTCCTCGCCGGCAGCGCCGGTGTGCAGGCCGGCATGGTCCTGGCCTATCTCGCCGGGCGCGTGCTCGGCCAGTACGACCCCTTCGGCGGTGACGGCGGCCGGTTGCTGCTCGTCGCGCCGAACATCATGGCCGCGCAGCGGGCACTCGACGTGCCGGAGGACGACTTCCAGATGTGGGTGTGCCTGCACGAGTGCACCCACCGGCTGCAGTTCACGGCCGTGCCGTGGCTGCGCGACTACTTCGCCGGCGAGGTCGGCTCGTTCCTCTCCGGTCTCGACGAGACGGCGACCGGCGCGTTCAGCCGGCTGCCCGAGCTGATCAAGACGGTGCGCCGCCGGCCGCCGGACGACGGGAGCAGCGCCGGCCCGATCGGCCTGGTGGAAATGCTGCAGTCGCCTCAGCAGCGCGAGGTCTTCGATCGGCTCATCGCGCTGTCCACGCTGCTCGAAGGGCATGCCGACCACGTGATGGACGCGGTCGGCCCGGCTGTCGTGCCGAGCGTGGCGACCATCCGCGCCCGGTTCACCGCCCGGCGCCGCGGCGGCGGGATGCTCGACCGCATCCTGCGCACGGCGCTCGGGGTCGACGCCAAGGTCAAGCAGTACGCGGCCGGTGCGGCGTTCACGCGGCACGTGGTCGACGCGGTCGGCATGGACGGCTTCAACGTCGTGTGGACCTCGCCCGAGACCGTGCCGCTGCGCGCGGAGATCGCGGACCCGGCGGCCTGGGTGCGGCGTATCCACGGCGCATGAACCAGTTCGCGCTGGTGCGCAAGGCCGTGCGTCAGCTGCTCGACCAGGCGGCCAGGCAGGGGCTGCTCGACGACCGGCGGGTGGCCGTGGCCGTCTCCGGCGGCGCCGACTCCCTCGCTCTCGCGGCCGCCGTGCCGCCCGAGTTCGTGCGGCACGGGCTGATCGTCGACCACCAGCTGCAGGCCGGCTCCGCGGAGACCGCCGCACAGGCGGCGAAACAGTTGCACGGCATGGATTTCGACGATGTCCGGGTGCTGCCCGTCGACGTCGGCACCAGCGGTGGCCCGGAGGCCGCCGCCCGCACGGCCCGCTACCTGGCGCTGCGCGAGGCCACGCCCGGCAAGCTCGTCCTGCTCGGCCACACCCGCGACGACCAGGCGGAAACCGTGCTGCTCGGCCTCGGCCGCGGGTCCGGTCCCCGGTCGATCGCCGGCATGCGCCCGCTGGACCCGCCGTGGGGCCGGCCGCTGCTGACCGTGCCGCGCGCGGCGACGGTGGCCGCGTGCGCCGAGTTGGGCCTCACGCCGTGGACCGATCCGCACAACGCCGATCCGACGTTCGCCAGGGTCCGGTTGCGCCACGAGGTGCTGCCGCTGCTCGAAGATGTGCTGCAGGGCGGGGTGGCGCCCGCGCTCGCCCGCACGGCCGCCCAGCTCCGCGAGGACGCGGAGGCGCTCGACCTGCTCGCCGCGAAGATCCCCGTCGGGGACGAACTGGAGGTCGAGTCGCTCGCCGGGGAGCCGCCAGCGCTGCGGCGCCGGGTGCTGCGTCGCTGGCTCCTCGACGCCGGTGTGCGCGAACTCACTGACGCGCATCTGCGCTGTGTAGACGCACTGATCGGTGAGTGGCGTGGTCAGGGCGGTGTGTGGCTGCCTGGCGGCTTGGAGGTCAGGCGGACGCGTGGCAGGCTCACGGTGTCCGGGTGAGACGAAGAAGGGGACCGCGTGTACGGCGACGACATCGCCTCCGTGCTGATCACTGAGCAGCAGATCAACGAGAAGATCAAAGAGCTGGCGAAGCAGGTTTCCGACGACTACCCGGAGCGTGGCGACCGAGCTGATCTGGTTCTGGTGGGCGTGCTGAAGGGCGCGGTCATGTTCATGACCGATCTCGCCCGCGCGCTGACCGTTCCGGTGCAGATGGAGTTCATGGCCGTCAGCTCCTACGGTTCGGCCACGTCCTCGTCGGGCGTGGTGCGGATCCTGAAGGACCTCGACCGCGACATCGCCGGCCGCAACGTGCTGATCGTCGAGGACATCATCGACTCGGGGCTCACGCTGTCCTGGCTGCTGAAGAACCTCGCGTCGCGCGCGCCGGCGTCGCTGGAGGTGTGCACGCTGCTGCGCAAGCCGGACGCCGTGAAGGTCGAGGTGCCGGTGCGCTACGTCGGCTTCGAGATCCCCAACGAGTTCGTGGTCGGCTACGGCCTCGACTACGCCGAGCGGTACCGCGACCTGCCGTACATCGGCACGCTCGACCCGAAGGTGTACTCGTCGTGACGCAGTTCCTGTCGCCCGTGGCGCTCGACTTCCTGTGGGAGTCGCTGAGCGCCGGCGAGCTGCCGTATCCGCTGGACGTCCGCTCCCACGGCGCGACCATGGACGAGCGCGGTGCGCTGCGTCAGCGGGTGTACCAGGAGCTGAGGGAGCAGCAGCTGCTCGACGGGCGCGGTCGTATCGAGCCGCACCTGGAGGACTGGCTGACGCTGTTGGCCAGGGGCGACCGCAGCATCGACTCGGTGTTCCAGCCGGAACGAGGCGAGGCCCTGTCGGCGCTGGCCGTCGGCGACGGCGCCCTGGCCCTGCTGGCCACCCAACGCGAGGGCGGCCTGTGGCTGCGTCCCATCGACCCGGACTCGCTGGCGTCGGCCATCGTGGACCAGCTGCCCGCGGCCAGCCGCGGCACCGAACAGTCGATCACCGTGCCGTCGGACGCCCTGGCGGCGCTGGAAGCCGGCCGCCCGGCCGGCCGCTCGGCGGCCGACCAGAAGGTGCTGGCCGCGATCTCGGCGCAGCCGAAACTACGAGCAGGGCAGTTGGCGGTAAACGCCCGCCGCGCCATGGGCGGCCGCTCCCGCTCCCCGGTGATGTCCTGGTTCGACACCGAGTCGGGCCGCTACCTGACCTACACAACGAACGACTGGGTAACCATCGCCCCGGCGGACAAGGCAACGCTGCGTCACCGCC
>CAWGVZ010000003.1:0-640744 GCA_963826035.1 uncultured Actinomycetota bacterium
GCATGCCCCGCATGCGGTCGATCTCGTCCACCTGCGTGACCGCCACGTCGTCGGCGATCTCCTGGACCCGGACGTTCAGGCCCTTCACCCGGACCTCCTCCACCATGGCCAGCGCACCCTCGTGGTGGGCGATCATCATCTGCAGGAACAGCGCGTCGAACACCGCGCCGTCCGCGTCGCGCAGGGCCTTGAGCTGCTCTGGCGTGGCCATGCCCGGCATCCCCTGGTGCGCGTCGGCCGTCTCCGGGTCGACCTTCGGCTTGCCCTCCTGCTCGAGGAACCGGTTGATCATGTCGATCTCGGGGCCCTGGGTGTCGTTGATGCGGGACGCGATGCCGATGACGTCCTCCCGGGACGCCCGGTCGGGTGCCAGCCCCGCCATTTCCAAGGCCTGACCATGGTGGACGACCATGTCCGACAGGAAGCGCACGTCGGCGTCGTTCGGCTGCTCCTGCTCGATCGGAGTGGCCTCCCCCGGCGGGATGGTGCTCGCTTCCTCGCCCGGTTTGCCCGGAACTATCACCGGTGCGGTGTTCGTCGAGTTCTCCGGCACCTCGGCCGTGCATCCGACGAGGTCAGCGGTCACGAGCAGTACGCAGACCGCCACTCCGAGCCGCCCTGTCCTACCGACTGTGATGGTCAAGGTAAACGTTTTCCCATCTCGCTGAACTGCCTTCGTTAGGCGCTAGTAGACCGTCGCCTCTAAATCTCCGGGTAGAGGTGGCGGAGCCTGGTTCGGGCGTCGGCGGTGGTGAAGTGCCAGTTGACTTGTCGCTGGTCGGCGTTGGTGGCGTCCTGCCAGGCGGTGAGTTCGGTGTTGAGGATGTCGAGGTCGCAGATGCGGCGGTCGAGGCATTGGCGGGTCAGGGCCGAGAGTTCGATCTCGGCGATGTTCAGCCAGGAGCCGTGTTTCGGGGTGTGGTGGATCTCGAGCCGCTGGGCCAGGGCGTGGGCCTTGGCCGGCTCGAAGGCCTCGTAGAGCGACCCGATCGAATGGGTGTTGAGGTTGTCCATGACCAGAACGACTTTCTCGGCGTCGGGGTAGTCGCCGGTCAGGAGCTGGTCGACCTCGTGGGCCCAGTCGATCCGGGTCCGCCGGGAGCGGGCGGTCACACGGCGCCGTCCGGCCAGCGGCTCGACCCATACGAAGATCGAACAGGTCCCGTGACGCACGTACTCGGAGTCCTCTTTGAGATCATGGCCCGGAGTGGCGGGGATCGGGGCACGGGCGTGGTCGAGGAGTTGGTAGGGCTTCTCATCCATGCAGACCACCGGCACGTTCGGGTCGTGGTCTCGGGCATAGACCGCGAGGACGTCTTCCATCCTGGCCACGAACTCGCCGTTCGCTTTGGGCGGGATGGTCCAGCACTTCTTCAGATGAGGGCGCAGTTTCGTTTTTTTAACACCTTCCCGATGGTCGAGTGGTCCAGATCCGGGATGTCCTCGACCAGGAGGACACGCTTCTCCAGCAGCCGCAGCGACCAGCGGTCATACCCCTCGGGCGGCTTCGAGCAGGCCAGCGCGATCAACCTGGCCTCGACCTCGCCGGTGACCTTCGGCTCGACCGGCGGCGTGAGGCGCTTCTTACGGCTGATCGTCGCCCCGACATCGCCGTCATGCCCGGCATACGCCTTCGCGACGTTACTGATCGTCTCAGGACTGACACCGACCCGTTCCGCGATCTCCTGTCGCCCTGCGGGCACGCCGTGGTTCTCGTCGAGCTCCAGCAGGATCCGCGAACGACGGACCTCCTGCGCCGGATACGCCCCGGTCCGGACCACTCTTGTCAACCACACACGCTCGTCGGCACTCAACACCACCGACAGCAACGTCGACCTCGACACGACACATCCTCACGCCAGGAGACGGAACCTGCCGCTACAGATCTACCGCATCGCGAGCCAGCATTAGCGGCGACACGCTACTAGTTTATTCGCCGGCTTCCTGCTCATAATGTGGTCCTTCCTTCAGGACGAGAGGGGTACGTCGTGAGTTCGACCCTGCGTGGGTGGCGCAGACGTGCGTCAGCCGCCGCGATCGGGGTGGCAGCACTGGCGATCGCCGGTGTGGGCAGCATCACCCCGGCCGCTGCACAAGATTCACCAGGCCCTGACGAGATCGTCAGCAGCCCGAACATGAAGCAGGTGGCGCATCTGCCACCGACGGCCCCGTTGGTGGACGGGACCGGCACGGACATCGCGTTCCAGGGGCGTTACGCGTTCGTCGGTAACTACCTCGGCTTCACCATCTACGACATCAAGCACCCGAAGAAGACGAAGATCGTCAGCCAGGTCCTCTGCCCCGGCTCGCAGAACGACATCTCGGTGACCGGGAACCTGCTGTTCCTGTCCACCGACTCGCGCCGCAGCGACGACTCGTGCGACTCGGCTTCCCAGAACGACGGCACCAAGCCGTACTGGGAGGGCATCAAGATCTTCGACATCAGCGACAAGCGGGCCCCGCGCTACATCAAGGCGGTCGAGACCGACTGCGGGTCGCACACCCACACGCTGGTGCCGGACAAGCGCGGCAAGAACGCGTACCTGTACGTCTCGTCGTACTGGCCCTCCGCGACCCTGGCGGACTGCCAGCCGCCGCACGACAAGATCACCATCATCGAGGTGCCGCTGCGCAACCCGACGCAGGCCAAGATCGCGGCCGAGCCGGTGCTCTTCCCGGACGGCGGCAACCCCGGCGACGGCAACCCGTTCCCGAACGGCACCTCCGCCACGTCCGGCTGCCACGACATCACCGTGTACCCGGAGCAGGACCTGGCGGCCGGCGCCTGCATGGGTGACGGCGTGCTGTTCGACATCTCCAACCGGACCAGCCCGCGGGAGATCCACCGCGTCCAGGACGACGAGAACTTCGCGTTCTGGCACTCGGCCACGTTCAACAACGACGGCAACAAGGTCGTCTTCACCGACGAGCTCGGCGGCGGCGGCGCGGCCACCTGCAACGCGGAGATCGGCGAGAACCGGGGCGCCGACGGCATCTACGACATCGTCGGTCGCGGCGACAACCGCGAGCTGGTGTTCCGCAGCTACTTCAAGATCGACCGGATGCAGACCGACGAGGAGAACTGCGTCGCGCACAACGGTTCGCTGCTCCCCATCAAGGGCAAGGACATCATGGTCCAGTCCTGGTACATGGGCGGCGTCCAGGTGTGGGACTTCACCGACTCGGCCAACCCGAAGCGGATCGGCTTCTGGGAGCGCGGCCCGGCCGCCGGTGACGACGGTGGCGGCTCCTGGTCGGCGTACTACTACAACGGCTACATCTACTCGTCCGACCTCGGCAAGGGCCTGGACGTTCTCGAGATCAACGACCCGAGGACGGACCCGGCCAAGCACTACAAGTTCGACGAGCTGAACGTGCAGACCCAGGGCCGTTTCGGCCGCTGAGCCAGCTGACGAAGGGCGGGCCCCGCAGCGTCGCGGGGCCCGTCCTGCTGTCTACCCCCTGCGGGGGGCCCGCACGCCCGTCCGGTAGTGTTCTCACGTCGCCCGAGGGCGATTAGCTCAGCGGGAGAGCGCTCCGCTCACACCGGAGAGGTCACTGGTTCGATCCCAGTATCGCCCACGACCGATGGCCGATCTGTGCTCGCGGAAAGCGCGAGCCGGGTCGGCCGTCGTCATGTTGGGGGGCCGAGCCCCCCAACCCCCCACGGTGCGTGCTCCTTCCGACCCAGCGTGGTTACGTTGCGCCTTGACCAGCGGTCCGGGTTTCCACCTGGTGCGTGCCCGACTGAAGTCGGTGTTCCGGCTCGGCGAATTTTGGTTCGCTTCTCTTTGTAGGGGCCGTCGCTCGGGTATGTTGCCGGATGGCGCGAGCAACATTCGTGCTACGACGCTACCGGGATGCGACCGATCCTTGCCAGTATGTGTGAAGAGGCAGGGGAGGGCGCTCACAGGCTGTCGCGGTCCGGGTGCGCTCTGCTGTTACTGCTTGACCCAGATGGGTGAACTAGGTCGGACTTACGATCGAAAGGGGTCCTTCAACCGTCACAGGTAAGGGACTCAGTCGTTCAATGGGCTGGGAAGGGAGAGAAGGGGTAGCGACAATGCGCAACGATCACGTGACGCTCCGCTCGACAGCGGTGTTCGACCTCCTGGCGCCGCGGACTCCCGCGGTCCCGGTGAAGGTCGAGCTGCGCTACGACACGCGGGATCCGTACGCCGTTGTCGCGGCCTTCCGCACCGGCCGCGCGGGCTGGGTCGAGTGGGTCTTCGCCCGCGACCTACTGGCCGACGGACTCATCGCGGAGGCAGGCAACGGCGACGTCCGTATCCGCCCCGCGGTCGACGACCCCGAGGTCGTCGTCATCGAGCTCAGCTCGCCCTCCGGGCACGCGGTGTTCGAGGCGTCCGCGCAGGAGCTGGCCGACTTCCTGGACCGTACTTACGACGTCGTGGTGCCCGGCAACGAGCACCTCTGGGTGGACGTCGACGAGGCGCTCACGCACCTCATCTCCACCGATCTGACCTGACCCCCCGGTTTCAGGGCCGATTCGGGGGTCGGCTAGAGTTTCGCCAACGCCACGGGGACACGGAATCCGTTCCACAGCCCCGGGGTTTTTTGCGGACGTGGCGCAGCTGGTAGCGCATCACCTTGCCAAGGTGAGGGTCGCGAGTTCGAATCTCGTCGTCCGCTCGAAGGGGACCCACCCCAATCCAGCGCGGTGGCCACGGCGGCGTGGCCGAGTGGCTTAGGCAAGGGCCTGCAAAGCCCTGTACGCGGGTTCGATTCCCGCCGCCGCCTCGGGCGATTAGCTCAGTGGGAGAGCACTACCTTGACACGGTAGGGGTCACTGGTTCAATCCCAGTATCGCCCACCAGGCCTCTCGCAGGTCACAGACCTGCGAGAGGCTTATTCATGTCAGCCCACGGTGCCGATGTCGGCGGCTTGTCGGTCACAGACGCCCCCACATCCGAGCCCAGAACCGTGACAACCTCGATCATCATGGCCGTTGCTCTCGGCCTCACCAGCGGTTTCCTCGCTTTGGGTCGCACCAGGTCACCAAGCCATACGGTCAACCCGCGTCCGTCATACGTCGGTCTCACGCGCCCCAGACGCACGTCTACACACCTGAAGTCCACAACCCGATACGCACAGTTCAGCCTCAAGCAACCGATCCTGAGCGTCGCACCCGAGCCAGCGCATCCAGGCCAACATCAACAGTGCTTGGCACGTGTGTAGATACTTCTCCGTCGCGCGCAAGCTCTCATGCCCGAGACGTTCCCGTACCGTCTGCAGGTCCGCTCCCCCAGCCAACAACCACGAGGCGTGGGCGTGCCGCAGGTCATGGATACGGACCTGCCGAGTGATACCAGCCGCTCGAGCACGTCGACCGGCGTGCCCTTGGGCGCGAACACGGCCCGCGACTGCTGCACGGGCGCGTCGTAGCCCTCCTCGACCGCGGTCGGCGTGTCGGGCAGGTACGACGGGCGCTCCTGCGCGAACGTCACGATCGGCGTCAGCTTGCCCGCCTCGATCTGCTCGACGGCCTCGCCGAGCTGGATGGCGCCGACGTCGACCTGGCCGCCGAGCACCGCGGTCAGCGTCGGGTTCCCGCCGTCGAACGGAACGGCCGTCGCCTCGATGCCAGCCTGCGCGAACAGCAGGGCCTGGGACAGCTCGCTGCCGGTGCCGACACCCGTGGTGCCGTACTTGATCGACCGGCCGGCGTTCTTCAGATCCTCGACCATCGCCAGCCCCGACGACGGCGCGCTCACCAGCACGTAGTCGTCCTGCGAAACGCCGGTGACGACCTCGTAGCCGGCGATGTCCACGGCCTCCTCGTCGGGCACGGCCAGCGGGGTGATGAAGGCGAGGCTGCCGTTGAAGATCATGATGGTGTGCCCGTCAGGCTCCTTGCCGGACAGCTCGTTGGCCGCCAGCGCGCCGTTGGCTCCCGGCTTGTTCTCCACGGTGACCGCGACACCGAGATCATCCGAGACCGGGTCGGCCAGCGCCCGCGCGATGAGGTCGGTGCTGCCACCCGGGTCCGCGCCGACGTAGATCGTGATCGGGTCGCCGCCGGGGAACTCCGCCCCCTCGTCCGTACCGCCCCCGAGGTTGCCGCCGCACGCGGTGACCGACAAGGCGAGCACCAGTCCGAGACCGCTCGCCACCCAGCCGATGTTCCTGGTCGTGTCGTTTCTCTCCTTCGAGAAGACAGCGGTCCATGTGGATGAAAGGGCAGAGTAAAGACCTGTAGCGATGCATGTCCAAATCCCATGGGGCATGGATAGATACCTTCTGCGCATGAGCTTTACCTTGGAGCAGCTGCCGAGGTTCCATAGTGAATCTCAGTGGCCGGAGCCCACCCGTGTGGTCCTACCCGAGCTGCCATGGCAGGAACCCCGCCCGCCTGGCGACGACGACTGTCTCGGTCCGGCTGTGAGTGCCGAGTTTGCGCATGGCGTTGCTCAGGTAGCTCTTGACTGTCTCGGGCCCCAGGCCCAGACGTCGCCCTACCTCGGCGTTGCCGCAGCCCTCCGCGATCAGGGCCAGTACCTCCAGTTCCCGGGGCGACAGCGGGTTGGCCGGCAGAGAACGGTCGCCGGAGGGGGTCAGCCGATGGCAGATCGCCTGCAGTCGTTGGCGTAGTGCCGGGTCGGTGATCTCCTCGGCGATCAGGAGCAGTTCCGCGCGCGTCTCGCGGAGTTCCTCCCACCCAGGCACGGCGGGAGCTTCGCGGGTGGTCTTGGTGATCAGCTCCGCCACTCGCCGCTCGACCTCCGCCCGCACGGTCAGCTCGACCCCCAGGCGCGTCGCGACCTGGTTCATGGCGTCCAGTACCCGGCCGCCGAGCGATAGTGGCTCGCGGATGCCGCCGTACAGGACGCCGACCACCGATTCGCTCACGACCACCGGCACTGCCCCGATCGCCCGCAAGCCTTCGATGGTCACGGGTTTGTCGTACTCGTGGCTGATGCGGGAGTCCGCCGCGTAGTCGTCCACGCTGCCGGGCCGGGCGGCGACCAGCACCCGCCCGCCCAGACCGTTTCCGGCGTTGACGACCAAGCCGGAGAGCGCGTCGGTCCTGGTGCCGGCGAACTCGGTGAGGCGGACGCCTCGGCCTCCGGCGGGCACCTCGCCGCCGAAGGTGACGGGCAGGCCCGTCACGCGCCGCATCCGTCCCAGCGCGGCACGCAGCAGCTCGCGGCGCTCCTGGGCGGCGATGCCCGCTGGCAGATGTGTTACCGCCATGCCATCAGAGTGTCACGTGGACCGTCATCCGCGGCTACCCCTGATCGGGGGTAGCAAGGCTGGACGACCTGCCCGGATGCTTCGGGCATGTCCCTTTCCTACGCGTCCGGCGTGTCAACGACGCCGCTACTCGGTGAGACGATCGGGGAGAACCTGGAACGCGCGGCGGCCCGGTACGCCGGCCGCGAGGCGCTGGTCGAAGTGGCCACCGGCCGGCGTTTCACCTATGCGGAGTTCGACGCCGCCGTGGACGAGGTGGCGCTCGGGCTGCTGGCCATGGATGTCGCCAAGGGGGACCGCGTCGGCATCTGGGCGCCGAACTGCGCGGAGTGGGTCCTGGTCCAGTACGCCACCGCGAAGATCGGCGCCATCCTGGTCAACATCAACCCGGCCTACCGCACGCACGAACTGGGCTACGTGGTCCGCCAAGCCGGGTTGCGGCTGCTGGTCAGCGCGGTCGCGTATCGCGGCAGCGACTACCGGGCGATGCTCGCCGAGATCGGGTTCGAACCGGTGGCGTTCATCGGCGAGTCCGGCTGGGACGAACTGGTCACGGCCGGCCGCCGCGCCGACCCCGCCCAGCTGCGCGCGCGGGCGGCCACGCTGACCTTCGACGACCCGATCAACATCCAGTACACCTCGGGCACCACCGGCTTCCCCAAAGGGGCCACGCTGTCCCACCACAACATCCTCAACAACGGCTACTTCGTGGCCGAGGGCCTCGGCTACACGGAGAACGACCGGGTCTGCCTGCCGGTGCCGCTCTACCACTGCTTCGGCATGGTGATGGGCAACCTGGCGGCGACCTCGCACGGCGCGTGCGTGGTGCTCCCGGCGCCCGGTTTCGACCCCGAGGCCACGCTGGCGGCCGTACAGGCGCAACGCTGCACCTCCCTGTACGGCGTGCCCACCATGTTCATCGCCGAGCTGGCCCACCCGCGGTTCGGCGAGTTCGACCTGTCCAGCCTGCGCACCGGGATCATGGCCGGCGCACCCTGCCCGGTCGAGGTGATGAAGCGCGTGATCGGCGAGATGCACATGGACCAGGTGGCGATCTGCTACGGCATGACCGAAACCTCCCCCGTGTCGACCATGACCCGCCGCGACGACGGCCTGGTCCAGCGAACCGAGACCGTCGGCCAGGTCATGCCGCACATCGAGGTGAAGATCGTCGACCCGGGCACCGGCCGGGTGGTCCGCCGTGGCGAGCCGGGTGAGCTGCACACGCGTGGCTACTCGGTGATGCTCGGATACTGGGACGAGCCGGACCGCACGACCGAGGCGATCGACACGGGCCGGTGGATGCACACGGGCGATCTAGCCACCATGAACGCCGAGGGCTACCTCAACGTCGTCGGCCGGATCAAGGACATGGTGATCCGGGGCGGCGAGAACATCTACCCGCGGGAGATCGAAGAGTACCTCCACACCCACCCCGACATCGCCGACGTCCAGGTGATCGGCGTCCCCGACCGGAAGTACGGCGAGGAGCTGATGGCCTGGATCGTGCCGCGCCCCGGCGCCGAACCACTCAGCACCGAGCGGGTCCAGGAGTTCTGCGCCGGCCGCCTCGCGCACTACAAGATCCCCCGGTACGTCCATGTGGTCGACGGGTTCCCGATGACGGTCACCGGCAAGATCCGCAAGGTCGAGATGCGCGAACAGGCGGTCGGCCTGCTGGGCCTGCGGGACGCCGAGAAAATCCAGAACGCATGACTGTCCACAGTGGGCACGACGCCCGGCGGGAGCCGTCCATGATCACTCGCGAGTACCGGTTCCCGCTCAACGGCAGCGCGGTGCCGGCGGGTGAACCGGTGCTGACGGTGTCCGACGTGGGTCTGAGCTTCGGCGGGGTGCGGGCCCTTGACGGGGTCGGGTTGACCGTGCGGCAGGGTGAGATCCACGCGGTGATCGGACCGAACGGGGCGGGCAAGTCCAGCCTGCTCAACTGCGCGTCCGGCCTGTACCGGCCGCAGCAGGGGACGATCACACTGTTCCGCGCCGCCGGTGCGGTGGACCTTGTCGGGCGCCGGCCACACCGGATCGCCCGGCTGGGGCTGGCCCGTTCCTTCCAGAACATCGAGCTCTTCAGACACCTGACGGTGCTGGAGAACCTGATGCTCGGCCGGCACCACCGGATGAGTCACGCCCTGCTGCCCGCACTGGTCTGGTTCGGTCCGGCCCGCCGTCAGGAGATCGAGCACCGGGCGCTGGTCGAGGAGGTCATCGACCTGCTGGAGCTGCAGGTGGTTCGTCACCAGCCGGTCGGCGCCCTGTCGTACGGCTACGCCAAACGGGTCGAACTTGGCCGGGCACTGTGCATGCAGCCTGCCGTGCTGCTGCTCGACGAGCCGATGGCGGGCATGAACGCCGAGGAGAAGGAGTCCCTGGCCCGCTTCGTGCTCGACGTCAACGAGCTTGCCGGGGTGACGGTGGTGCTCGTCGAGCACGACATGGACGTGGTCATGGACATCTCCCACGCCGTGACCGTGCTCGACTTCGGCCGGCTGATCGCCGAAGGTCCGCCCGCGCAGGTCCGCCGCGACCCGGCAGTGATCAACGCCTACCTCGGGGAAGCGGCCGGATGAGTACCTTTCCCGGCCTGCTCTTCGCGCGTGCGGCCGAGCATCCACGGGCCACCGCCATGCAGGAGAAGCGCTACGGCGTATGGCAACCGCTGACCTGGGCACAGTACGCGCGGCAGGTGCGCGAGCTGGCCCACGGCCTGGTCACCCTGGGAATCGGCCGCGGTGATGTGGTCGCCGTGCTCGGCGACAACCGCCCGGAGTGGCTGATCACGGAGTTGGCCGTGCAGTGCCTGGGCGGCGCCGTCATGGGTGTCTATCCCGGCAGTGCCGGCGACGAGATCCTGCACGTGCTCTCCGTGGCCGAGGTGCGTGTGGTGGTGGCCGAGGACCAGGAGCAGGTCGACAAGCTGATCCGGCTCAAGGACCAGCTGCCGAAGCTCACCACGATCGTCTACTACGACCCGCGCGGCCTGGCCGGCTACCCGCAGCCGTACCTCGAGCGGTTCACAGACATCGAAGCCGCCGGCGCCGAGGAGGCGAAGGCCAGGCCGGCGTGGCTGGACGAGCGCCTCGCGATGGTCCGCCCGGACGACACGGCGGTCATCTGTACCACCTCGGGCGGTACCGCACGTCCCAAGCTGGTCGAGCTCTCGCACGCCAACCTGATCGCGACGGCCGAGCAACTCGCCGAGATCGACCCGGTGCTGCCCGGTTATCGGTACGTGTCGTTCCTGCCGCTGGCGTGGATCGGTGAGCAGATATTCGCCGTCGCGTGCGGGTTGCGCCACGGCCTGACGCTGTCGTTTCCCGAAGACGCCGCGACCCAGCGCACCGATCTGCGGGAGATCGCACCGGATGTGATGTTCTGCCCACCCCGAATCTGGGAATCGATGCTGTCCGAGGTCCGAGTGCGCATCGACGAGGCGGGTCGGCTCAAGCGCCGGGTCTTCGGCTGGGCCTACGAGGTGGGCGACCGGATGGCTGCCCAGCGGACCGCCGGTGCGGCGCCGGGCGCGTTGTGGCGCACGGTTTACGGGATCGCGAACGCGGTCGGGTTGCGCCCGGTGCGTGACTGGCTCGGCCTGTCCCGGATCAAACGGTGCTATACCGGCGGCGCGCCGCTGTCGCCGGACGTGCTCCGGTTCTTCCACGCCCTCGGCGTGAATCTCAAGCAGATCTACGGACAGACGGAGATCTGCGGCATCGCGGTCGTCCACCACGACGGCGACCTGCGGTTCCACACGGTCGGCGCCCCCATTCCCGGCACCGAGCTACGCGTCGGCGACGACGGCGAGATCCTGCTGCGCTCGCGCAGCGTGTTCCGCGGCTACCTGCACGACCCACCGGCCACCGCTGCCGTAACCGAACCCGACGGCTGGCTGCGCACCGGGGACGCCGGGTACCTCGACGACGGACAACTCGTGGTGATCGACCGGCGGGCCGACGTGCTCCACGCGCCCGACGGCAGCCAGTTCTCCGGCGCCTTCATCGAGAACCAGCTGAAGTTCTCGCCGTATGTCGAAGAGGCGGTCGTATTCCACGGCGGTCGCGGCGTCACCGCGATCCTGTGCCTCGACCCGGCCACCGTCGGGGCGTGGGCCGGGCGCGCCCGTATCGGCTACTCCACCTACTCCGATCTCGCGGCCGAGCCGATGGTCGCGGAGCTCCTGGCCGCCGAGGTCGCCGACGCCAACGCCGGCCTGCCCGAACCGAGGCGAATCCGCCGCTTCGTGCTGCTGCACAAGAAACTCGACCCGGACGACGAGATCACCCACACCCGAAAGGTCCGCCGCAACGTCGTCGCGACCCGGTACGCGGACATCATCGCCACCCTCGACGGTGACGCGCCCACCGTCGCCCACCAGAACGGCAGCACGCTGACGATCCACCGGCCGGTCGACATCGAGAAGCTCGCCGGCCGGCGGCGCCCGGTCTGGAGTGGACAGTCATGAGCCAGTTCGTGCAGTTGACGGTCTACGGTCTGGCCAACGGTGCGGTACTGGCCCTGGCCGCGCTCGGCTTCGTGCTCATCTACAAGGCGACGAGCGTCATCAACTTCGCGCAGGGCGAGTTGCTGCTGGTCGGCGGTTACCTGTTCTACATCGCGTTCGTCCTGTTGCGACTGCCCTTCGCCGCCGCCGTGCTCGCCGGTGTGGCGGCGGCCATCGTCCTCGGCGTCACCATCGAGCGCCTGATCCTGCGGCCGCTGATCGGTGCCGACCCGATCGCGGTGATCATGGTGACGATCGGGCTGGCCGCGGTCCTCCAGGCCGTGGTGACCATGTTCTTCGGCACCACGCCCCGCGAGATGCCGAAAGTGCTCCCGGCCGGGACCGTCACCGTGGCGGATGCGGTGGTACCGCTCGACCGGCTTGTCGCGGTCGCCATCGCGGCGGTGGTGCTCACCGCGTTCACGTTGTTCTTCCGGTGGTCACGGCACGGGATCGCGATGCGAGCGGTGGCCGATGACCAACAGGCCGCCCTGGTCCAGGGCATCTCGGTGCGCAGGATCTTCGCACTCGCGTGGGCGTTCGCCGCCGTGAGCGCGTTGGTCGCGGGTGTTCTGCTGGCCGACATCGCCGAGCTGAGCCAGAACCTGGGCACTTTCGGCCTGGTCGTCTTCCCGGTGGTCATTCTCGGCGGTCTCGACTCGGTGCCGGGCACCATCATCGGGGGCGCCGTCATCGGCCTGGTCAGCCAGTACGCAGAGGGTTTGTCGGCCGGCGCCTCACAGGTGGTGCCCTACATCGTGCTGGTGCTCATCCTCCTCGTGCGCCCGTACGGGCTGTTCGGCCAGCGACGCATCGAGAGGGTCTGACATGGCCGCCACCGCTGCCGGCGTCTTCCACACCAGCTACGCCGCCGAACTGCGCCTGCGGCACACAACGGCCGAGCGCACGCGGCTGGTGCTCATCTTCGCCGGCCTGCTCACCCTGCCGTGGCTGGTCGACACCTACTGGCTCGGCATCGTCAACACGATCGGCATCGCCGCGATCGGCGCCGTGGGCCTGAACATCCTGGTCGGGTTCACCGGTCAGATCTCGCTGGGCCAGGGCGGGTTCCTCGCCGTCGGCGCGTTCACCTCCGGGCTGCTGGTGCAGCGCGCCGGGCTGCCGATGCCGCTGGCCATGCTCGCCGCCGTGGTGGTGACCGCGGCCGTGGGTGTGTTCTTCGGTCTGCCGGCGCTTCGTCTCAAGGGGCTCTACCTGGCCATCGCGACGATCGCCAGCCAAGAGATCATCATCTTCGTGGTCCGCCGGTGGGGCTGGCTCACCGGCGGACAGGGCTTCCTCGACGTCGACCGGCTGACCATCTTCGGTTGGCGCGTGCCCCGTACCAGTTTCGAGTTCGTCTGGTACCTGATCATCGCCGGCCTCGCGGTGCTGGCCGTCGTCACCGCCAGGAACATCTTCCGCACCGCGCTCGGCCGTTCCTTCATGGGGGTGCGCGACCACGACATCGCGGCCTCCGCCATCGGCGTCGACCTGACTCGGACGAAACTGATGGCCTTCGCCGTGTCGTCGGGCTACGTCGGGTTGGCCGGCGCTCTCACCGCCCACTACACGCAGACCGTCACCTGGGAACGGTTCACCATCGACGTCTCGATCCAGTATCTCGCCATGATCATCGTCGGCGGGTTGGGCAGCATCGCGGGCGCCGTCTACGGGGCGGCCTTCATCATGCTGCTCCCCCCGTTGCTCGCCGAGCTCGCCGAGGCCCTCCGCACGTGGGTGCCGGTGCTCGCCGACCAGCTACCCGCCGTGCAGGCGGCCGCGTTCGGGCTGGTCATCGTCCTGTTCCTACTGTTCGAGCCGCGCGGGCTGGACCGGATCTGGCGCCGGGTCAAGGACTACGTGCGGCTCTGGCCGTTCCGCTACTGAAGCCCCCCGAAGGAGTACCGCAATGCGCACACTCACGCTGGCCGCGGTCGCAACCGTGCTGCTCGCCGGATGCGGTGGCCCCACCGCTGGCGGCGGCGAGGACGGCGGAGACATCGTCATCGGCGTCATCGCCGACCTGACCGGTGCCACCGCCGACGTCGGCACGCCGTACAACGAGGGCATGCTGGCCTACGTCGACCACATCAACGCCAAGGGCGGGGTCGACGGCCACAAGATCAGGGCGATCAGTGAGGACTACCAGTACGAGGTCCCCACGGCCGAGGAGAAGTACAAGAAGTTCGTGGCAGAGAACGCCGTGGCCATCCAGGGCTGGGGCACCGGCGACAGCGAGGCGCTGCGGAGCAAGGTCACCGACGACGAACTGCCGTTCATGTCGGCCTCCTACGCCGAGGTGCTCACCGACCCGCGGGAGTCGCCGTACAACTTCGTCGTGGCGCCGACCTACTCCGACCAGCTGCGGGTCGCCATCGACCACATCGCCGCCCAGGACCCGGCAGCGCAGGTGGCAGTGCTCCACCACGACTCACCGTTCGGCACCGCCCCGCTGGCCGACGCCGAAACGTGGATCAACGAACAGGGTTACCAGCTCGGCTTCGCGGCATACCCCATGACGGCCGGCGCCACCGACTACGTAGGAATTCTCCAACAGGCCAAGGCACAGGGCGCCAGGTACGTCGTGATCCAGAACGTGTCCAGTCCGGCCGCCGTGGTGGCCAAGGACATCGCCGCCCAGAAGCTCGGCATGACGATCGTCTGCCTCAACTGGTGCGCAGACGAACTGTTCATGAAGATCGCGGGGCCCGCCGCGGAGGGGCACCTGATGATCCAGCCGTTCGCGCCGCCCGGCGTCGCCAAGCCGGGTCATCAGGAGATCCGCGAGTACTGCGAGGGCAAGGGCATCGACCTCGACGCCAAGGGACTGCACTTCGTCCAGGGCTGGTACACGATGCACGCGATGGTCAGGGGCATCGAGCAGACGGTCGCCGACGGCCAGGAGCTGACCGGCCCCAACATCCGCGCCGGGCTGGAGTCGATGCCGGCTGTGGACACCGGCGGCGTCATCGGCCCGATCGAGTTCTCCCCCGACAGTCACCGTGGCGCCACCTCGTCGAGCATCTACGAGGTCTCGGGCGGCAAGTTCGCCGAGCTCGCCGCCGGCGTGGCACCGAAATCGTGACGAGCGGCCGCGACACGCTCCTCGCGGTCGACAACATCGAGGTCGTCTACGACGAGGTGATCCTGGTGCTGCGCGGTATGTCGCTCGTGGTGCCGCGCGGTGAAGTGGTCGCCCTTCTCGGATCCAACGGCGCTGGCAAGTCGACGACGCTCAAGGCGATCACCGGGCTGCTGCCGACCGAGCACGGCGCCGTCACCGACGGCGCCGTGACCTTCGACGGCGCCGACATCACCCGCGCCGAGCCGGCCGAGCGGGTACGCCGTGGCATCGCGCTCGTGATGGAGGGCCGGCGGGTCTTCGAACATCTCACGGTGCACGAGAACCTGGTGGCCGGCGGATACACCCGCCGCGCTGCGGCCGACTTCGACCGGGTGTACGAGTTCCTGCCGCGGCTGGCCGTCCTGCGGGGACGGGTGGCCGGCTACCTGTCGGGCGGCGAGCAGCAGATGCTCGCCATCGGCCGGGCTCTCATGTCCGAACCGCGGCTGCTGCTGCTCGACGAACCGTCGCTGGGCCTGGCGCCCCTGCTGGTGGACGAGGTGTTCGAGATCATCCGGCGGCTCAACACCGACCTCGGCCTGACCGCCCTGCTGGTCGAGCAGAACGCCCACCGCGCCCTGGCGGCCGCCCACCGCGGCTATGTCATGGAATCCGGGCGGATAGTCCTCGCGGGAACCGCCGGCGAGCTGGCCGGCAACCCCGATGTCAAGGAGTTCTACCTCGGCCTGAGTGAGGTCGGGGGGCGGCGCAGCTACCGCGACGTCAAGCACTACAAGCGCCGCAAGCGCTGGCTGTAGGAGGTTCCGGAACCATGAAGTCCACCCTCACCACCGTGGTAGCCGCAGTCGTCGCGTTGGCTCCGGCTGTCGCCGCGGCCGCGCCCGGCCCGTCGGCGGGTGCTTCCCGGCACCTCGACATCCTGGTGCTCGGCAACCGCGCCGACCTGATCTCGGGCGGCGACGCGTTGGTCGAGGTGCTGGTGCCGCCCGGTGCGGACCCGTCGCGACTGCGGATGGTGCTCGCCACCGGTCAGGGCTCGCGAGACGTGAGCGAGGCCTTCGCACGACGTGGCAACGGCCGCGTCCTGGGACTGCTGGAGGGGCTACCGGCCGGCCGGAACCTGTTGAGCGCCAAGGTTGCCGGTCCGCAGGGCGGCTCCGGCGCGGACCGGATCACGATCACCAACCACCCGAACGGCGGTCCGGTCTTCTCCGGCCCGCAGGTCGCGCCGTGGGTCTGCACAACGGACGTGAACGGCCTCGGACCGGCGCTGGACCCGCAGTGCAACGCCCAGCCCACCTATCAGTTCTTCTACCGGCGGACCAGCGGCGCGTTCGCCCTCTACGACCCGGCCGCACCACCGACGGACGTCGCCACGACAACCACCGACCAGGGAGTCACCGTCCCGTATGTGTTCCGGCAGGAGACCGGAACGCAGAACCGCGGCATCTACCGCGTCGCCGTCCTGTTCGACCCGACCCGGCCATGGACCGCCTGGGACACCCAGAACGGCTGGAACCACAAGCTGTTCTATCCATTCGGAGCCAACTGCAACACCCACCACAGCCAGGGTGTCGCCCAGAATGTGCAGATCGACCGGGCCCTGTCACGCGGGTTCATGGTGGCGACCTCGTCGTTGAACGTCCTCGGCGGCAACTGCAACTCGGTCGTCTCCGCGGAGTCGGTGATGATGCTCAAGGAACACATCACCGAGCACTACGGCGAGATCCGGTACACGTTCGCGCAAGGGGGGTCCGGCGGGTCGATCCAGCAGCACGAGATCGCCAACGCCTACCCCGGCCTGCTGGACGGCATCCAGCCGAACGCCAGCTACGAGGACATGTGGTCGGGTGCCCTGGTCGAGGTCGAGGACTGTCACCTCATGCGCCGGGTCTTCAGCACGTCCTCCCCCGCCCTGTGGACCGACCCGGCGCAACGCGCCGCGGCGCAGGGCAACGCGGCGCCGGTCGCCCCGACCGACCTGACAGCGTGCGAAGCCTGGGACCTGTCCTTCGGCGACTTCCAGAACCCGGCCTTCACCCCGCTGCCGCCGTTCCACCAGTCCTGCTTCCCGACGCCGCTCACCGCCGAACAACAGGCACAGCTCTACCACCCGGTCACCAACCCGGCCGGCTGCCGAAGCTCCTACCAGGACTTCCTGGTCGCGGTCTTCGGCCAGCGGCCTCCCCGACTGTGGACTCCGGCCGAGCGCGCGGCCGGGTTCGGCTTCGCCAGGCTGCCCTTCGACAACGCCGGCGTGCAGTACGGGCTGCGGGCCCTGATGGCGGGGACGATCACGCCGGAGCAGTTCGTCGACCTCAACGTGAACATCGGCGGGCTCGACATCGACCACAACTTCGTGCCACGCCGTAGCGTCGCCGACCCGGGCGCGGTCGCGACGGCGTACCGCGGCAGCGTCACCGAGGATGCCCGCCAACTCGACGACGTCGCCATCATCGACCTGCGCGCCAACAACAACCTCAACGACATCCATACCGCCTTCCACAGCTACTCGATGCGGGAGCGGCTACACAACGCGAACGGACACGCCGACAACCAGATCATCTGGACCTTTCCAGGACCTGGCCTCACACCGCCGGCCCCGATGGCGGACCAGGCGTTCCTGCTCATGGACCGGTGGCTGGCCGCCGTCGAGGCCGATCCGAGCGACGCCCCACGCAGCGTCAAGATCCGCCGGCACAAGCCGGCCGACGCGGTCGACGCCTGCTTCGTCGACGGGGTCAAGGTGACCGACCCCGACGTCTGCCGGGCAACGTTCCCGTTCTACGGCAACCCACGAATCGCGGCCGGCGCGCCGCTCTCCAACGACGTGCTCAAGTGCCGGCTCACACCGCCCAACCAGCGCGACTACGACGTCGCCTTCACTTCCGAGGAGTGGACCAGACTGCGGGAGGCGTTCCCGAATGGAGTGTGCGACTACCGCAAGCCCGGGGTCGACCAACAGCCTTCGGTGCCCTGGCTGACCTACCGGAACGGACCGGGCGGCCGACCGCTTTTCAGCCATGGCGGCTTGTGGTGACCTCGGTGACATTTGGTTCCGTGGAAGGAATGTTGAGCGCCTTCTTCGTCAGTCGTCCGTCGCCGGGACAGGGAAGAGCATGCACGTCGTGATGGCGTGTGCGATGACGCGTCCGCCGGCGTCGGTGACCGTTGCCTCGGCCGTGGCCACCCTGGTGAACTTGATCGTCAGGTCGAGCGAGGTGTACGCCGTGCCAACGGGTAGGACAGAGTGCGCGGCCGATCTCGCCCCGGGTAGATCCCGGTGGTCTCACACACCGGCGGCACCGGGAGGTCGCGCTTGCTGATCTCGTCCAAGAACTCGCGGCTGAAGATCAAGCTTGGCAGAGGGGTTCAGCCGACGACGTTTCGTGGTCGGTCAGTGCCACGGTGGAGCGCCCCACACGGCTGCCTGTCTCAGGAAGTGTGAAGTAGACGACGAGACACAGGGCAACGATGACCATCATGTAGATCGCGACGTACATGGGATTCCCGGCACCGACGAACGCGGCAGCGATGAGCGGGGCGGTGCCACCGAGGACCGCGATCACAAGCTGATGTGAGAACCCGATGCCCGACACCCGCACCGAGGCCGGGAACAGCTCGGCCTGGATGGTCGGGTACACCGCCTGCCAGATCCCCAGAACCACCCATCCGGACGCTGCCACCAGGACGTAAACGCCGAATCCGGGCTTGTTCAGCAGCAGGAGCAGGGGGTAGAAGAGCGCGATCATGCCGATGGCGCCCACGATCGGGAAGATCTTCCGCCGCCCGAGGCGGTCGGAGAGCCAGCCGCAGGTCGGCACGATGATGACGAGCAGTACGAGCCCGATGACGCTCCCGGTCAAGGTGGAACTCGCGTCTCGCCCGCTGGTCAGTTGGGCATATGTGGGGAGGAATGTCGCCCACGTGTAGTACGCCACAGCCGGGGCCGACAGCGCCGCCGTCTGAAGCAGTGCCTTGGGGTGTTCGCGGAGCAGAGCCAAGAGACGCGCCGGCGCGGACTTCTGATCGGCGCGAGCAAGTGCCTTGAACTCATCGGTCTCATCCGCGCGGGACCGCAGGACCAGACCGATCAGGCCGAGAATGCCACCCACGAGGAAGGGGATGCGCCACCCCCACGTGGCGAGCGCGTCGGCGCTGAAGGACGCGGTCACGATCGCGGCGGCACCCGTCGCGGCGAGGGTTGCCAGGCCGCTGGCCATGTTGGTGAGGGACCCGAACAGGCCCCGCCGGTGCGCCGGAGCGTGCTCAACCATGAACGAGATGGCGCTCTGCTGCTCACTGCCGGCAGAAACGCCCTGGAGGACACGGGCGAACAGGAAGAGGATCGGCGCGGCGTAGCCGATCGTCTCGAATGACGGCGTGAGGCCGATGATCAGAGAGCCGAGCGCCATTCCGAAGATGGACAGCGTCAGGACGGCCCGTCGGCCGTAGCGGTCGGCCAACGGGGAGATGATGATGCCGCTGAACGGTCGGACGACGAACCCGATCGCGTAGGTGAGTAGCGCCGCGACGAGGGATGCGAAGGCCGAATCGCTGGGGAAGATCTGTGGGGCGAACACCGCGGCGAGCAGGCCGTAGACGTACCAGTCATACCACTCCACGAAGTGGCCGACGGTGCCCGCCACGAGGTTGATGGATCGGGGGCGAGGGGAGTCGGACGTTCCGGGTATCTCTGAGGGGTTCAACCCGTCGACCCCAGTTCGTGTATTCGTCATGAGCGCGCTCCTTTGCGTGGTGTACTGGGGATGGGCAGTTGCCGGCGGGTATCCGGTCAGCTCGGTCGAGCACTGGCGGCGATGTCGCGCCGCCAGACGTGAAATGGGCGTGGCTGACCAGCTCGCGCCGGTCGTCCGTGCGAGATGGCATTGCTGACGGGCCTTCGAGCGGCCCCTGCGCTCGTTGCTAGGCGGGCTTAGTCGCGTGGCTCGCCCATTGGCGGCCTCCCTGTTCGTCGGTCGGCAGCCCGGCGGCCGTGAGGATCTCGTCGAGCAGCCGCTGAGTGGCGACGGCCTCGCGCCCTGAGGTCAAGGGCGGCTGCCGATCTGTCGCGCGGTCCAGGAAGTGGTGAACCGCTTCGGCGAAGCCGAGGGTCTCGGTCGCGGTAGCCCAGCCGAACGCCTCGGAACTGAGGTCGCGGATAGTCGTCACACCGTCGACGGTGATCGATACCGACTCCGGCGCTCGCATCTCGGCGGAACGTCCGCCGCCGTACGCGTCGAGCTTCTCGTTCCATGCCCCGGCTGTACGGGCCGCCACCAGGACGCCGGTGTTGCCGGAGTCGAAGCGGATGAGCGCTGTCGTCCCGTCCTCCTCCCACGGATCGTCGCCGGTGGCGTGCGCGGTCACGTGCACGGGCTCACCGCCGCAGTACCAACGCAGCAGGTCGACCATGTGGATGGCGTTCTCGAACGTCGCCCGATACTCCGAACCTGGCCGGTTCTTCTGGGCGACGCAGAACGTGGCCCCCGCGGACCCGAAAGTCTCGCGTCCCGCCACGTAGACAGGGGCGTAGCGGCGGTTGAAGTCGACCATCAGAATTCGACCGCGCTCGTCGGCGAGGTCGGCCAGGCGCTCGGCCTCGTCGGCCGACGGCGCGAGGGGCTTCTCGCAGAACACGTCCAGGTCGCGCCGCAGGCATGCATCGACGGCGTGGGCATGT
Organism: uncultured Actinomycetota bacterium; assembly: GCA_963826035.1. GTDB lineage: Bacteria > Actinomycetota > Actinomycetes > Mycobacteriales > Pseudonocardiaceae > Actinophytocola. The sequence continues at coordinate 20,506 of CAWGVZ010000003.1, forward strand.
TCCGAACGCGGGGTCAGGACGAAAACGGCGTCCAGCTCCTCGGCACTGAGCATGTCCTCGACCGTCCCGTAAGCGGCGCTGAAACCCCACCGCCGCATCAGCGGCCCAGGGTCCGGGCGCCGTGACACGAGCGCCGTCAGCTCTACGTCGTTCCGCCTCACCAGCGTCGGCAGCTGCGCGATGGAGGCGATGTTCCCCGCGCCGACGATGCCGACCCGGGTCGTGGCCCGCGCGCTCATCGCGCCCTCCCGGAGACGGCCGGCTGGTCGAGGAGGGCGCGGAGCACAGTTGCCGAGCGGGTGAAACCGACCGTCGGGTCAGGCAGGTCTGCCGCGTGCCAGCGGTACTCGTACTCCACGGAAAGGACGTCGTCGTAGCCCAAAGAGGACAGAGCCAGGAGGATATCGGCCCAGGGCACGACGCCGTCGCCGACGACACGCGACCGTACCGCTCGTTCTGACGCTGCGACGCGCGTTGTCTCCGCCGCCTGGAACGGCGCGTCCGGGTCGGTGAACACGAGGTCCTTCACATGCACGTGACCGATCAGGTCACCCTGCAGACGCAGGGCCTCCTCGTACGGCTCGTCGTGGGTGAACGTCAGGTTGGCCTGGTCGTAGAGGACGCGGACGGCGGCGTGGTCCACCTCGCGCACCAGTCGTGCCGTCTCGGCCGCCGACTGCGTCATGGTCCCGAAGTGGTTCTCGACGCACAGTCGTATCCCCGCGTTCGCCGCCTCAGGCGCCAGCGTGCGCAGCGCCTCGAGCAGTCGGTTCCAGTGAGGCGCGTGATCCGGGTCATCCGGGCGCCACGACCCCGCGTAGACACGGAGCCGGTCGGCCCCCACGATCTGCGCGATCTCGATCGCGCCACGGAACTCCTCGACCGCGGCCTGCCACTCGCCCTGGTCGACGGCGTTGATCGCCGTCGTGTAAGGCGTCAGTCCGATGATGGGAACACCCAGGTCGTCTGACACTCGGCGCGCCTCCTGGGCTGCCCGCCGGTCGTGCGGCGGCAGCCCTGACCGGTAGCCGTCCTCGTAGATCACCTCGGCAGCGTCCAAGCCCGCGGCGGCGAACAACGCGAGCGCCTCCGGGATGGTCTGCTCCGGGGTACCAAGGGTGTGGCCTGCAAGGCGCATCGTCACCGCTCCCGTCTGGTGTCGTCGTCTGCTGCCGCCCGCCAGTCGGCGGGGCCCACCAGACGCGGCGGGTCTGCCACGCGCGAACGGTCGACGAGCTCCATCAGCAGCCCCCACGGCGTGAGGAAGTAGGTCCATCGGTTGCCCGCGACGCGTGGGCTGTCGCCGGCGACCTCCTTGCGGTCGCCGAGCAGCCGCACACCGGGGACGCCCCGGAGAACCGCTATGGCTTCGTCCACGTCGTCCACCACGAAGCAGAGGTGGTGCCCGCCGGCGTCGCTGTGCCGTGGGTGCTGTGTGCGGCGCTCGGAGGTGCTCCACTGGAACAGCTCCACGTTGAGGTTGGGCGGCATGCGCAGCATCGCCAACGTGAGGCGCGCGTCCTTTGGTACCGCGAAGTTCTCGGGCATGAACTCGGCATCCGGTCCACGCGTGGACCGGTACAGCTCCTCCGCCCCCAGCACGTCGACGAAGAACAGGGCGGCCTCATCGAGGTCGGGCACGGTGAACGCGACGTGGTCGGCGTGCCGGACGCCAGGAATGCGGGGCAGCGCGCCGCCGGTGCCCGCGGTCATGTGGGTGGTCCGGCGGTGGAGGCCCGCACAAGCAGTTCCGGGGTCAGGATGACGTGTCCCACCGATCCGTCGACCGTCTTCTTCTCCGCGAGGTCGATCGCGATGTCGCCCATGTCGGGGATCGGCTGGCGGACGGAGGTCAACGCGGGGTTGAAGCGCGCGCCCAGGGTGAGTCCGTCGAAACCGACGACCGAGACGTCCGCCGGGACGTGGAAACCCCGGGCGGCCAGCTCGCTGACCACCCCGAACGCGGCCATGTCGTTGGCTGCGATGATCGCCGTCGGCCGGTCGGTCATGGCGACGAACCGCGCGGCCGCCCTCTCGCCGGCCCCGATGTCCGAGCCGCTGTCGAGGACGATCGGGTCACCGTGGGCGAGGTCGAGGTAGGCGCGTATGCGCTCCTCGGCGGTGTACGTGCCCGAGATGCCCGACACGTAACCGATCCGTCGGTGCCCGAGCGAGCGCAGGTGCTCGAACGCGAGTTCGATGCCGCGGCGATTGTCGACGGTCACGCTCGGCACGGAAGAGTCCTCATCCATGCGGTCGATGACGACCACGCGGTGCCCGAAACCGAACTGCTCCAGCGTGTGGATGTCCATCCTCGTGGACGGCGCGAACACGCCGAACGGCGCGTACAGCGACTGCATCGCCGTCAGGTACTCCGCGGTCCGGACGTCGTCGCCGTTGGTGATGCAGAGCATGAGCTGGTACCCGCGATCGCCCGCGGCCTGGGTCATCGACTTCGCCAACTCGGCGTAGAAGGGGTTGGTGATGTCCGGGACGAACAGCGGGATGAGCGAGCTCGTCTTGCGCCGCAGCGCCTGGGCGAGCGGGCTCATCGTGTAACCGAGTTCCGCCGCGACGCGCAGGACGTGCTCGCGCGTCTTCTTGTTGACCGCCTCCGGTCGGGAGAAGGCGCGCGAGACCGTCGAGCGGTGCACGCCGGCTGCCTTCGCGACGTCGTCGATGCTGGGGTCAGCCATGGTGTCCCGCTCTCTTCTCGGCTTCGTAGGCACCCCATATGATCCGCATGACGTCCTCCAGCTCGCCAAGGGTCGGCAGCCCGCGAAAGCCCGCGCCGAGTGTGTGCGCGACCCGCCGCACGAATGGCTCGTAGAGGGGATCGCTGTCCACGTCGAGCACCGCTCGCTCGGTGCGGCCCTCCAGCGTCGTGAACGTGGCGGATCCGTCCGAGTCGACCGAGGCGTACCCGGCCTCGCCCGCGGACGTGTAGCCGCACGCGCGCTTCAGCTGTGAGTGCGGAAACGCGTACCCCACCTCCACGATCGCCTCGCGGCCGTCCGGCGTGGTCAGGACGAGCGTCGCGTGGTCCTCGACCGCCGCCCCGTGCAAGGTGGACGACAGCCTCGCGACGACGTCGGCCGTCGTGTGGGCGCTGTGCTGCTGAAACAGGTCGACGAAGTGCGGCCCCAGATTGGCGAGGCACCCGCCTCCGGCGCGCCCGGCGTCGAGCATCCACGGGTTGCCGCCGCGGTCGTAGCGCTCCGGCGGCCCGGCGATGAAGGAGAGCCGCTGGTACACCGGTCGCCCGGCCTTCGCCAGCCAACGGTCCACGGGACCACCCCGCTGGATGAGCGGCACGGCGGCGTGGACTCCTGCCTCCTCGGCGGCGCGCCGCACCTGCCGCAGCTGGTCCAGCGAGGTGCCCAGCGGCTTCTCCACGACGAACGGGATGCCCCGCTCGATCAGCGCCAGGCAGGTCTCTGCCATCTGGTCGTGGGGGCGGAAGACATAGGCGAGCTCGACGTTCTCCAGCTCCAACAGTCCGCGCCAATTGGCCTCGACCGTGCCGCCCCACAGTTCGGCGAGCTCCGGTCGGGGGTCCTCGTCGGAGAGCCCGACGAGGTCGTGCACCTCGCGGATCGCCGCCGCGTACAGGGGGGCGTGCCAGTGCGAGGCACCCATGACGATGGTGCGTAGCCGGCTCATGGTCACCTCGCTGAGATCGGTTGCTGAGATCGGTTGCAGTCACAGTGGCAGGGTGCGAGAGTCGTGTCAATCACCATCTCGCCAAGGGGGAACATGTGTTCACCAAGCTCCGGACGCTGCGGACCATCGACGACTCGGGTGCGGTGCTCATCGTTCGGCTACCGGATGCGACCAGCGCCGAACGCGTCGCACACGCCGCGATCGAAGGCGGGTTTCACGCGTTGGAGATCACCCTGTCCATCCCCGGTGCCGTCGACCTCATCCACCGCCTGACCGCGCGGTACACGTCGCAGGGCATCGCGGTGGGGGCTGGAACCGTGCTCGACGGCCACGCCGCGTACGAGTGCATCCGCGCCGGGGCGGCGTTCCTGGTCAGCCCGCAGCTCAACCCCGAGATGATCCGTGTCGCCAACCGATACCAGGTGCCCACGATCAGCGGGGCGTTCACGCCGACCGAGCTGCTCGAGTCAGCCGAAGCGGGTGCGGACATCCTCAAGCTGTTCCCGACCGAGGGCGCGGGAATCCCGTACGCCAAGTCGGTGCTCGCACCCCTGGCGCACCTGCCTGTCATGCCCGCCGGGGGTGTGACGACCGAGAACGTGCCCGAGTGGTTCGCGGCCGGCGTCGCCGGGGTCGGGGTGGGCAGCGCCGTCACGAAGGCGTGGCAGCCCGACGGTGACTTCACCAAGGTCACCGCTGCCGCGCGCGACTTCCTGGCGGCGGTGCGGGCGGCGCGGCGATGACCGGTCCCATCCTGCGGATCGTCATCGGTACGGCCGGCTCGGGGAAGTCGACGATCGCTCAGCGTCTCGCCCGGGAGCACGCCGCCGTCTACCTCGACAAGGACGCGATGAGCGCTCGCTTCATCGAGGCCGCCCTCGCGGCGGCCGGGTACGACCCCGGGGACCGTGAGTCGAACGCGTTCTACCGCGAGCGCCTGTTGCCCTTGGAATACGACTCGCTCCTCGACGTAGCCGGGGCGAACCTCCGCCTCGGCCGGCCCGTGGTCATCGACGCGCCGTTCAGTCCGTACCTCTCCGACCCGGACTTCATCACCGCAGCAGCGGAGCGCTTCAACTGGCCACCCATCGAAGTAGAGGTGGTCCGTGTGTGCGTCTCCCCCACAACACTCCAGCGTCGCCTACGTGAACGTGGCCTGGAGCGGGACCGCGCGAAGCTTGCCCACTGGGACGAATACTGGGCCGAACACGGGGCGCGGCCCTGCGCGTGGACAGGGGTTCGCCTCTCAGAGATCTCCAACGACGAGGTGAGCCCGATCGTCCGCGAGCGGGCGGTTCCGCAGGGCGGGTGGCAATGCCCCGACGTCCTCACGGCAGATGTGCGGCGGCCCGGAGTTCCTCAGGCGTGGCAGTGCCGAATCCGAAGAACTCCAGGAGAGCCGGGACCATCTCGAACAGCATGTCGCTGCCCACCTGGATCGTGCAGCCCTTGTCCCTGACGGCCCGGAGGAACGGGGTGACCTCGGCCTTGAGCACCACGTCCCCCACGTACGAACCGGGTGCGATCCGGTCGACGTCGACAGGAAGTGGGTCATCATCTTCCATGCCCATCGGGGTGGCGTTGACGATCAGGTCGTAGCCCTCGGGGTCCTTCGACCCCATGGCCACCTCCACGTCAGGAAAATGCTCGCCGATGCGCCGGGCAAGTGCATCGGAGGCGGCCGCATCCGGGTCGAACAGACCGATCCCTGCCACCCCGATGCCTGCCAGCGACGCCGCGATCGGTGAACCCACGCCTCCGTTGCCGACCACGAGAGCGCGCTTGCCGGACGGGTCGAAACCCTTGCGCAACACACCGCGGACGAAACCGGCGCCGTCGAACTGGTCGGCCAGCAGCGTCCCGTCCTCCCTCAGCACCACGGCATTGGTCGCGCCCGCGACCCCAGCGATCGGGCTGATCTCGTCCACCAGGTCCACAGTGGCCACCTTGTGCGGCATGGTAACCAGCGCACCCCGGATGTTGGTCAGAGTGAAGACCGATCGGAAGAAGGCCGGAAAGCCCTCGGCCCTGATGCCCATCGGGACAACGACCGCATCGACACCCTTTCTCTCGAACCACGGGTTGAAGATCAGCGACGACTTGAAGGTGTGGGTGGGATATCCCATGTGCGCGATGAGCACCGTCGATCCGCTGATCATCGTCGTCTCCTCTTCGGTGATGGGTTCGACGCCCGAAGTCCTCGACGCATCGTCAGCACTGAGGCCCGACATCATCATTTCGGGATCTCCACAGGGAAGGCTTGAGCATGACCGATGCCGGGGCTGCGACCGCGGCACAGCAGCGTGCGACCTCGCCACCGATGCCCGCCCGTCCGCCCAGCAGATCGACGGACCCACCGCACTCGTTCCTCGTCCGGAGTGTAAGCGTCAGTCAGTTGGCCGAGCGCCTTCGCCGCCACAGCCCTCACCGCCATGACCGGACAACCCCACCCCCTGGCACTCCCTCCTGCGCACGTGTGACTCCCGCTGGAAATCGTCACCGGTCTATCCGGACCCATGCTGCAGCTCGCGCAGCACTGCGATCGACCCTACGGCAGCTCCTGCGCGCACGGGTACACCGTCCGCGGCCCATGCTCCGGCCCGAGCCCAGCCGGCTGCCGCTGCTGCGCCCGCCCCAGGCATCTCCACCCACCGACTCCGCCACGCCGTTGCCCGCGCGGGTCGCCGACGAGTCGGAACTGTTCGGTTGTGGATTCGGTGGCCGACTGACGTGGTGGCCCGGCGGGTCCCTGACGGGGCCACCACGCGGTCAGCGCCGCGCGGCCCGGTGTTCGGCCGCGGCGATCAGGCCGAGGATGTAGCCGTATCCGTGGGCGTAGGCCTGCGAGCGTCCGGGGTCGGCGTCGGTCTCCGGCACGTGGTCGGGGTCGACCGCGCCCGTGTACCCGGCCTCGGCGAGGATGTCGATGATCCGGGCGTGGTCGATGTCCCCGTCGTCGGGCCAGGTCTCGATGAAGTCGTCACGGTGGCCCTTGATGTTGCGTAGGTGGATGTTGAACACGCGCTCGGTCGCGGCGAGCCGCCGCAGGATCGGGTAGATCTCCCGCGTGGGCTCCCACAGCATCTCGGCGAGCGTGCCGCAGCACAGGTTGAGCCCGTGGTACGGGCTGGACCTCAGCTCGAGGAACCGGAACAGGCCCTTGCCGCCCGGTACGCTGAGCACGTTCTCCTCGACGCCGCGGTACCCGCCGGGCGGCGTGCCGGGATCTTGCGGATGGCAGGCCAGCCGGACGCGGTACTCCTCGGCCACCGGGACGACCCGTTCGAGGAAGTAGTCGATCCGCTCCCAGTAGGTGTCCGGGTCGACCTTGCCCGCGATGGTGTCCGGCAGACTCCGGTCGAGGTCGGCTGCCCGGTACTGGCGCAACGTCACGCCGCCGCGGCCGGTGACCTCGCCGGTGGTGAGCACGCCGAGCAGGCTCATGTTGTACTTGATCGTCCCGACGCCCGCCTTCGCGCAGGCGACGATGTTCTTCTGGACGTCCTCGATGTCGCGGTCCCGGTCGGGGCTCTTCCCGGTCATGATCCCTGGCCGGTGGTCGCTGTCGATCAGTGAGGACTTCAGGAACGGCAGGGCGACCATGTCCATCTCCATGCCCTGGCCCTCGATACGTTCCTTCTCGGCCGCGACCTCGGACTCGAGCCAGTAGCCGCGGTCACCGGTCTGCTGGTCGTAGGGCGGGTCCACCGGGTAGCCGCACACCCGCGCGACGCCGTGTCGTTTGAACTCCTGGAGCGCCTCGGGTGTCCTGGCCCGCCGCTGCGTGCCCAGCACCATCGTCGGTTTCGCCGGGTGCCTGCCCGACGGCGCCGCCTCGACCGGTGCGCCCATCATCGACACGAGGCCCGCGCCGGCCGTCACCGCGCCGCCGCGCAACAGCGACCTGCGATCCACCTTGATCGAAGCCATGCCTTCTGTGTGTCCTTTCTGGAGTGTCACCGAACGGCCCGGAACACCGGGGAACCGTCCGTTGGTACCGCGATCGCGCTCGCGGGTGTCAGGTCGACGAGATATGTCCGCCCGGCGCGGACATCTCGAGCCACGGCACGCGCCCCTTCCTCGGTGGCGAACCGTTGTGTGCGCAGCACTTCCGTGCCACCGGGCCGGATCGACTCGACCGGTCCCACCCCGGGCAGGAACCCGCGGTAGGAGTCCTGGACGTCGAGTTCGAGCTGGACGTACCAGCCGCCCGGGTCGTGCACGAAGCTGTCGGTGCCGATCGCGATCCCGTTCGCCAGCAACGGCAGCCGCGGGTTGACGTTCTGCGCCTTGTCGAAGCCGTGCAGGACCTGGCCGCCGTCGACGAGCCGCACACGCACGTCCCGCACGCCGTCCTCCCGCCCTGGTTTGGGCGGGCCGAGCGCCTCGATGCTGCGCGTCGCCACCTGGTACCGCTTCTCCAGGTAGTTGACCCATTCGCCGCGCGTCAGCGCGGCGAGCATGGTCAGGCGACGGCCACGGTTCGCCGGGTCACGGTTGTAGGCCTTGAGTGCCTGGTAGACCTCGATGATCGGGTACTGGTTGGCGTGCTGCCCGGCCACGAAGTCGACGTCGACGGTCTGCTGCAGCCAGGCCAGGTTGTGGGCGAACCCCAGCCGCCGCCAGCCGTTTGTCCCGGTCGGGGTCCCGTTGTTCCAGCCGTACCCGCCCATGTAGCCGAACGTCAGCGGCTTGCGCTGGTGGCGCACCTCGAACACGAACGACGTCGACCCGGCCGTGTGCCCTGGTGTCCACAGCGGCTTGATGCGGACGTTGCCGAAGTCCAGCCACCGGTCGTAGTCGAAGAACCGGGTGCGTTCCCGGATCAGCGTCTGGCTCGCCGGCAGGTCACCCGGCAGGTCCCACGAGTTGCCGACCGCGTCGGACGCGATGCCGATGATGTCCTCGCGCGGTGACAGCAACTCGACCCGGCCGCCCGCGTTCTCGATCATCGTGACCAGCTCGACGGTCGCGCCGTAGTGGTCGCCGTGCCCGTGCGGCATGAGCACGCAGTCGATGTCCCTCGGGTCGAACCCGACCGCCTCGATGTTCATCCAGTACTGGTAACCACTGTTCGGCCAGCCGGTGTCGAGCAGCACCAGCCGGTCCTCGCAGCGGAACAGGTACAGGGACACCTCGTTGTCACCCACGCAGTAGAACGTGCCGGGCACGATCTCGAACGGTTCGGTGCTGCGTGTGTACGGTGCGGCGGTCACGCCGGTCGCGACGATGTCCGCGTACGGCACGCCGGACACCGGATCGACGCCCTTGTCCGCGAGCAGAGCGCTCCGCGTCGGCACATCCCACACCGGTTTGCCGTCGGACCGGTCCCGCGGGGTGAAGTAGAAGACCTGCCGGACCCGGGCTCTCGACGCATCGCGGTAGCTCCGATCGAACACCACGAACGCGGCCTGGCGGTCGGTGGTGGTGTAAGCGTGGTCGCGGGTCACCGGGATCGCGCCCACCACGGACGGCGCCGACGCCGCCCAGTCCCGCGTGTCGACCTGGTAGACCTCGACGTCGTCCGCGAACCGGTACGTCTCCTCATACCGACGGACCGGCCTGGACAGCGGCCTGCCCGCGATGTCCTCGGTGATCTCCCTGCCGTCGCCGACGGTGATCGTGGTCCGATTCCTGGCGTAGACCCAGCCCGCCGCGACCATCGCGCCAGGCACACCGTCACGCCTGGCCAGTTCCGGCCCGTACTTCTGCGTCACGAACACCGGGTTCGCGCCCTTGATGAGCGCGATGTGGAAGGTGTCGACGACGTTCCTGGCGACCACGACGTCCCGGCCGGACGTCACGAAGTCGACCAGCGCGCCTTCGGTGACCGACGCCGCGATGGCCATGGCGTCGGCCTCACTCACCGGCCTGGTGTGGACGGTCGTGCGTCTGCCCTGGGTGAGCAGGGGGACGCCGACCCGTACCGTGCCGCCGTCCCCGGTGATCTCGGGTGCGCCGATGACGAAACCCACCGACACCCGATGGTTGTCCGAAGCGGACTCAGCGGCGGCCGTGCCACCGGCCGTCGCGATGGCGCCGCTTCCCGCGAGTACGGCACCCGCGCGCAACAGCGAGCGCCGATCCATAGTCGTACCCATGCATGTACTCCCACCTGTCCTAACGAGACATACGGAAACCCTGTCTCCGTTGGGGAACGCCGCACCGGTGCGCACGGACAGGCCGAGCCTAAGTCGCGGGGATCGCAGCCGTCCAACGCCGTTTGGGCATCACCTGATGCCGCACCGGCATCGCTTCGGCGGACGGGCTCCGTCCAGCGGCGGGAGCTGGCGGCGGACAAAGGACCGCCGAGTAACGGGTGCTCGCTGCGCATCCTGCGCCCCGGTCATGACCTCGCGGTCGGCGAGCCGGACGAGCTCGCGCTGGAACGCCAGCGTCGCGTCCCGGTCCACGACCTGATGTCGGAGAAGTCGCCGTGCACCAGGCCACCGAAGCCTTGTCCGGCCTCCGCCGACGCGGCTGACCCGCGGCGCTCCGGCGTGCCGGCCCATCGCCCCCGGTCCAACAAGGTGACGGCCGGTTCAAAGACCCGACGTCGTGCTCGGCCGGACCGACGTCGAGCCGGCGGGTGTCCTGCCGCTGGTGCTACGCCGTGCGCACATCTCGTCCTACCGGGCGGGCACGGGTGTTCGGCCGAACCTTCCAACACGGTGACCGCTCCGGAGGAGCAGGAGGCGGGAACTTTCAGGACTTGAAGGACTTTCCCGACTCGGCCAGCACCTCGCTGAGGATGCGGACGGCTTTGGGGCCCGTCCCGTGCAGTTCCAGCAGTTCCGCCTCGGTGTGCTCCGCGGCGTCAGCGAGGCTGGTCACGCCTGCCGCGACGAGGGCTTGGGTGGCTGGGGTGCCGATGGACTTGGGGAGGTCGCCCACCTTGCCCGCCACGGCCTGGTCGGCCGCCTTCCTGGCGTCGGCGAGGTCCTTGGGCGCCCGGGCGAACCAGGCGTGCCGCACCCGGTGGTTGAGCTGTTGGCCGTTGATGTCGAAGGGGGCCCGGACGCCGGAGGGCTTGCCGCTGCCGCTCGCGACCCGTTCGGCCGTGGGGTGTTCGGAGAGGACCCGGTCGGCGTCCTCCTTGGCCAGGTGGAGGCGGACGCCGCCCTCGCCGTCCGTCGCGGCGTGTCCATTCAGGGGTGACCTGGTGGTCATGCCGATGTGGCGATGCTCCAGGGGTCACCCAGAAAGGCGTTGCGCAGAGCTGTGAAGACTTCGACGCCGTGGGCTTTGGCTGTGGCGATGTAGGAACGGACGCGGCAGAACGCGGTCAGTCCTTGTATGCTGCGCCAACTCCCGCTGATCTTGGCTTGGAGCTTGGCCATCCTGATCGCCTGCTCGGCAGGGTTGTTCGTCCACTCGACGTCGAAGTCCAGGTGAAGTACAGGACTTGGTCGACGCGCTCACGCATCCGTTTCGCCAGCTTGTAGGCGTTGTGACTACGGCCGGCGGTCCCGGGGGTGTTCGCGTCGATGCCCTGCTGCGCGGTGTTGAGATACAGGTCCCGCAGGCTCTCGCTCGTGGCCGCGGGCAGGCTGGCCGCGGCGTGGGCGGTCGCGGTGTCGACGGTGCGTCGTGCCTTCTTCAAGGTCTGGCGCATCTGCTCGGCCCACGCCTGAGCGACCGGGTCGGACTCCCACACCGCCTTGAGGTCACGCATCAAGTGCGCGCAACACAGTTGGACGTGCGCGACCCGGCCGCCTCGGGTGGGTCGCTGTACTTGTGGTAGCCGTGCCAGTCGTCCCGGATGTCCGTGCTAGCGCACCGCGCGCCTCAAATTGTGCCGCTACCGCTGCGCCTTCCGTATTCACCGCGACCTACACGCCATCGATCGGCGACCTGCTGTCTGGGTGTCACAAATGTTTGATCGGAACTAATTATGGACCTTTTCTATCCCGATGCAACGAGCTGTGGTCGACGACGTGTTTAACGTTCCGCCACGTTTAACACTCCAGTCGCAACCCATAGTTCTGGGTGTGCTGCGCTGGTAGTGGGCTTGTCGGGCGCGGCGAGCAGGGGCTCGAGGTGCGCACTCCCTTGTCCGGCAACTGGTTCGGGCGACCACTGACCGAGCCGCTGGATCTCACGGGCGCTCGACGCTCAAGTTTGACGTGAAGGCCGGGCCGACGGCCGGCACCTCCGACGAGATCGAGTGCCCGCCGGGGTGACCCTCGACCTCAGTCAGGTCAACGCCGTCTGGGTCTTCCTCCTCAAGGGTGGTGGCCAGGTCCACATCGACAACGTCCGCGCCGAGTAACGACACGCATCCCACTCGCCGTACCGGGCTGCCGTCGGTCCATGCCGGGTGAGCGTGGAACCCGGTGAAGTCCAGATGGCCGCAATCGTAGTCGGCCAGCACGTCCATACCGTCCACCCACAGCTGGGACAGCACCAGGAAGTCCGGGCCGTAGCCGAGACCAAGCCGTTCGGCATCGTCGGAGCGGATCAGGTCGTGCTCACGCACTCAGCGCATGGTGCGTGACCGCACCCAGGACAGGTAGGGACTGGTCCGTCGTCGGTGAGCCTGAATTCGCGTGTTGTTGACACTCAACACCTACTGCAGGACCTTGCTGTTTCCGCCATCGAACCGACGTTCACGCCGGTGTCGTCAACTCCCGCGCGTGTTGGCGAGCGGCAGCTCGTGTGCGCTGGTACATCCGCGTTTCGCCATTCCGCCGTTGGTGTTCCGATTCAGACGACAACCGCAATGGCGCGGTGCGCTCAAGTAAGGTCACAGTGACCTTCTGCATTCAGGAGAGTTCCAGTGGCGGTCCGCAAGTCCAACGAAAGACTCCGCGCACTACTGTCACTATCCTGTTGCAGTGGCGCCACCCTGGCCCGGGAGATCAACATCGTCGCCACGGAAAGCGGTGGGCGCACGTCCTACAGCCGAGCGTCGGTGGGCCAGTGGCTGGCCGGCGCCACTCCCCGCCGACCGGTTCCCCACTACGTCGTGGAGGTGCTGTCCCGGCGCCTCGGCCGTCCGGTCACGCTGGCCGAAGCCGGGTTTCCCGAGGAGCGCGCGCCCGTCGTGTACAGCGTGGCGGAGCTGTCCGTACCGGCGTGGCCGGACGCCGGAGCGCTGATCACCAGGCGACCGGTACGCCGCACTGGTCCGGTCGGGTTCGGGCAGGCGGAAGTGAACGCCGCCCGCACCGCGCTCCGCGTGTTCTCCGACGCCGAGCACACCCTGGGGGCCGGTCATGTGCGGCAGGCGCTCACCCAGTACCTCAAGACCGGCGTCGAGCCCCTGCTGCAGGGCGCTCGTACCTCGGCGAATACCCACAGGGAGCTGCTGTCGATCGCGTCACAGCTGCACTACCTCTGCGGCTTCACCTGGTTCGACGACGAACTGCACGGTGGCGCGTTGCGCCACTACCGTGCCTCGCTGCGTCTGGCCGCCGAAGCGCACAATGCGGAGGTGTACGCGATCGCGCTGCGCGCCATGAGCGTCCAGGCACACGTGCTCGGCCATCGCAACCAGGCTGTTCGGCTGGCGGAGGTCTCCACCGAGACCCTGGTGGACAAGGCATCGCCGCGGCAGGCGTTCGTCGTGGGCCAACTCGCCGTGGCACGGGCCGCGGCGGGCGAACGACACGCCGCCGTGACCGACCTGCGCAGAGCCGAGCGGCACTTCGAGCGGGACGCCGACCCACAGGTCATCGGCACGCACCACGCGGCGTCGCTCGCGCATCAGCGAGCCGCGGTGTGCACCGCGTTGCATGACCGGGTCGGTGCGACAAGGGCTCTCATGGAGTCGATCCGGCACCGTCCGGCCACGGAACTGCGGTCGCGCGCGATCACGTTGGCGATGTTGGCGGAACTGCAGTTGGGCTCCGGCGAACTCGAGCGAGCCGTCGGCACCTGGCAGCGTTTCCTCGACACGTACCTCCTCATCAATAGCGGACGGGCGACGAACGCCGTGGCCGTCATGAGATCAACGCTGCGTCCGCACCGCCGAAATCGAGGTGTCGCGGACCTGTTGACGCGATCAGCCGAACTCCGCGACAGCCGAAGGACCTGACAGTCACTCGGTCGGGCTCATGCGACGACCCCGAACAACAACATCTGTTGCCACCAAGGAAGTTGGCCTTCGAGGGTGCTCCTCGTCCTAGCGTTCACCGGGAACCCACCGGTGAGGAGATGGACGCGTGTGCACCGAGGTTGACGTGGCGAAGTTGGTCGAACAGCGATGGGGTGCCTTGCTCGCGCAGATGGGCAAAGCCGCCGACCACCGGCAACTGGTCGGCGAGGTCGTGCCGCGCGAGTTCTTCGCGATGGCGGGTGCGGCCGGGCTCATCGGTTTCGCCTTCCCTCAGGACATCGGCGGCGGCGGAGCCGATCTGCCGACGTGGGGCGCGGTGATGGAGGAGTTCGCGCGAGTGTGCGCCGAGCCCGCGTTCCCGATCGTGATGAGCATGGGCACGGGCGTGGCGAGCGTGCTGCAGGCCTGCGGCAGACCAGACCTGGCCGAGGGCTACGTTCAACCGATCATCCGCGGCGAGCGGACGGCGACACTGGCGTTCTCCGAGGACGCCGACCCGTTCTCCATGCGGACCGAGTTGCGTCGCGTCGAAGGCGGATATCTGTCGTCCGGCGAGAAGGACTTCATCACGGGCGCGATGACCGCCGACGTCTTCCTCACCTACGGCCGCGACGAAGCCGGTCGTGTCGTGGGCTTCCTGGTCCACTCCGACGACGACGGGGTCGAGGTGCTTCCCGCGTCCGGCCTCGGCTTCCGCACCAGCGGCATGGGCAGGCTGGTGCTGCGGAACGTACCGATCGCGGCCGACCGCGTCATCGGTACGGACGGCCTCACCCACGCGCAGCACTATCTGAACCACCGCCGCCTGATTCTCGCCTGCCTCGTCACCGGCATGATGCGCGCCCTGCTGGCTCGATGTGTGACCAGGCTGCGCACGACCGTCCGCCACGGCGGGCCCGTGACGGAGCTGCCCAACGTGCAGGCGGCGATCGGCCGGATGCACATCGCCGTCGAAACCACCAGGGCCGTCGTGGCCTCGACACTCGCCAGAGTCGCCGACGGCGTCGTGGACCCCGTGTTCGACATCGGCATCTCCGCGGCGAAACACTTCGCGACCGAGCAGGCGCTCCTCCTCGTGACCCAGGCATTTCGCGTGCTGGGCGGTCACGCCTACTACGGCGATCCCCATTACGGAATCTTCCTGCAGGACTGCGTCGCCCTGTTGTGCGCGGCCGGAACGCAGGAGCTCATCGAGGTCAACATCGGCGCACTGGTCACCGTGGGCCTGGGCGAGCCAACCGAGAAGAGCGAGGTCCTGACATGACTTTCCGATTCACCGGTCTGTTGCTGCGTTTCGTCGGCTATCAACGCACAACCGAGATCACGGCCACGAACCTGGCTGACGCGCTTCGCCAGCTGCGCGAGAGGTTCCCTCAGCTGAGGCCCGTGCTCTGGGACGAGTCGGACAACCTCATCCGGGTGCACCGGTTGCTGCTCAACGGGGAGCTCGTCGGCAAACCCGACGACGAACTGCCGCTGCGTGACACCGATCAGATCGAGGTCCTGACCGCCATCGCGGGAGGCTGAACCGATGCGGCAGGTCGAGTTCACCCAGCCCGTCACCACCACCCAGTTCAGCCCGCTGCAACTGCGCCCACGGGCGCTGCTGGGGTTGATGAGCGAGAGCTTCGCGCGGTGGCTGGCCACCCACCTCGTGCCGTTCCCTGCCCTGATCACCGAACACGGCACCGCCGTCGTGGTGCAGTCCGTCGGGATCGACTACATCGCACCGGACTTGCGGTTCGACGAGAGTGAGTGGATCACGGTGCGCTGCACGATGAGTGCGGACCTCACCGGTGATCGGCTCCGGATGTGGGTCGACTACCTCGCGACCGATCGACTCGCCGCCCGCGGCACGCTGATCGTGCGCGTGGTGCGCTTGGGAGAAAAGGACAGTCTCGCCGCGCGCCCTGGCTCGCTGCCCGACCATCTGCTCGCCAGGTTCGCTCCCGGCGAGATCCGGGAGCTGGACGCACGACAACCGGTGAGAGATGCCGAGTCGTGGCCGTCCGGCGACCATCCGGCACTGACGTCGTCATGGAACACCGTGCTGTGCCGCAGCCACTGCGAAGTCGCCGACCAGTGGTCGTTCATCGAAATGGTCGAACTGGTCACGCACGCCAGGGAACGCATGTCCACAGTGGATGCTTCCGAAGCCGCCCGGCACGCGGTGGCAGCGCCGCTGCGGTCGCTGCGCGCGATCTTCCGGCGTCCTATGTTCCTGTTCGACGAATGCCAGGTGGACACCACCGCGCGCACCCCGGACAACGGCGACGGACCTGTCTTCCACCACGAGGTGCGCTGTGCGGGCCGGGACGCGGTGCACCTGTCGGTGTGGGAACAACTCGATCCGCTCTACTCCTGACCGGAGGAATGATGTCACGATCGCAAGCCCGGCCGCGGTGCCTCGACCCGCAGGCACCCACGATGATCCGTCGCAGGCTCACCCCGCTGTCCCGCACACCGTTGACCGGCCGCATCGGCGAGGTGCTACACCTCGCGGCCGACCGCTGGCCACACCAGGTCATCGCGACGGACCGCCCGGCAGACACCGATCCCTTCGGTGCTCTCACCCGGACGTACGCGCAATGGGCACACGCCGTGGACGAGGCCGCGGGTTGGCTGCACGAGCTCGGTGTCCGACGATGGGACAGGGTGGCGGTGCTCAAGAGCAACCACTTCGACATCTCGGTGCTCGCCTGCGCCGCCGCCAGGCTGGGAGCGGTACCGGCGTTGCTGTCCGGTGCCTACGGCCCTGAGGTCGCCCGCACTCTTCTGGCTCGGCTGGACCTGCCGTTCCTGGTGACCGACCGGGCGCATGTGAAAACGTGCGACATCGACCCGGACACGGTGACGCGGCTGACCGAGCGCACCGTGTGCGTCGACGGACCGCAGGACCGTCCCGACCTGGTGGACCTCGACGACCTGCGCGGTGCGGCGCCACCGGGTCCCGCCTTCCGTGCCGAGGACGAAGCGATGATCATCACGCACACCTCGGGCACCACGGGCATCCCCAAACTCGTGGTCCACTCGGCCGAGTCGGAACGGTCCATCGCGCTGATCGAGTCGGAGCGATGGCCGGTGATCGGCATCCGGCCGAGCGACGTGTGGGCCTACGCCGAGCCCTTCTGGCATGAGCGGCAGACGCACAACCTGTTGTCGCTGACCGCGATCGGTCCCCGGATGCTGACGATCTCCGACCCGCTCGGGCACCACGTGCGCGATCTGCTGGTGGCTCACCGGCCGACGCTGGTGGAAGCACTGCCGAACGTCTTCCTGGCCTGGGAGAGCATGGCACGCGAGCCGGCACGGCCGTTCGGCCGGGTTCGCGAGTACATCAACTCCTTCGACGCCATCCACACGCGCACGATCCGCACGTTCCTCGACGCGAGTGATCGCAGGATGCCGATCTGGCTGCAGGCCTGGAGCCAGAGCGAGAACGGCACCCTGCTCATGCGCCCGTACGTGCGGTGGTCGGTTCGTCGCAGGGGCCGGCGTCCGGCACCCACCCAGCTGCTCGGCTGGCCCATCCCGGGATTCGGCCGGATTCGCACCGTCGATCCGGTCACCGGCAAACCCACCGGGCGCGGTGCGGCGGGGCTGGTCGAGATCGCGCAACCGGGGCGCTGCCTCGCCTATGTCGGCGAACCGGAGCGCCACGCGGCCAAACGCGACGGCCAATGGTGGCACACAGGTGACCTCGGAGTCATCAACAGACTGGGAGCTCTGCGGCTCGTCGACCGCGAAATAGATCGTCTACCCGACGGCAGCGCGATCGAACTGGAAGACGTCCTGCTGGATCGGCTCGTGAACACGACAGAGGTGATCGTGCTGCCGGTGGCGGGGCAGCGGCCGGTCCCGGTCGTCAGCACCGCGGACGACGTGCCGTTGGACCACGGGGCATGGCGATGGGCGACGGCCGGCCTGCCCGCGCTCGCCGATCCGATCCAGATCCGGTGGGAGGACTTTCCCAGGACCGGAACGTGGAAGATCCGGCGGGTGGAGCTGCGGGAACGCCTGGTCCCCGGCAGCCAGCCACACGGCCGCGGCGACTGGACCTGATCGCTTCCGACGGCTGGCCCTGTCCGACGGACGGGGCCAGCCACGCATGACAGTCAGCGCGACGTCGAGAACTGCGCGGCAGTGACTGTCGAACCAGGCAACAGCAGCGCGCCGGCCAGTGCCACGGCGTCGGGGTGGACGCGTTCGCACAGCAGGTTGAGCGCGCCGGGAATCGCCCGCACCTGTTGTGCTGTCAACACTTCCTCAGCCAGATACCAGGCTGAGTTGCTCTCGATGTCGCGCAGCGCGAAGAACGAAGCGAGCCGCAGCACCGCATCCTTGCCGTGGCCGTCACGCAGACGGTCCGCATCCGCCAGCAGGACTTCCAGTGCCAGGCGGGTGATGTGCGCCTCGACGAGCTCCGAGGCCAGCCAGCTGCGGTTGTTCCACGCTTCGAACGGTGGCTGCCCGCGCCGGACCGCAGTGCGCATGCCGTCCGCGAGCGTCTCGTGCAGACCCCGTTCGCGCAGGGCGATCAGGTCGAGCGCGACTTGGGGCTGTGCGATGTCCCTGCGGTTCGGCTGCGTGATCCGCGGCGACGGCGGCCGGTACGCCGTGCCCGCGGCCATGGTCTTGGCCGCTTCCAGGGTGATGAGGCGGCTGTCGCCCGCGGCCGGTCCCAGCACGTGTCCGAGACCCAGGTAGCCGGCAAACCGGTTCACACCGAACATGCCGTGCGCTCCGCACCGCTGCGCGCACTCGCCGGCGATGCGTTCCACGGCCGACCCGCAGTGCGCCTTCACCAGTCCGACCGTGCGCTTGAACCCCGCACCCCAACTGGGGTCGGGATCGCTCGCCGTGCCGCTCCACACTCGCTTCACCCGGTTGACGAGGCTGGTGAGCGCGTAGGCCTGGGCCAGCGCGTCGAACAGCGGCAGCTGCTGACTGCGGTAGGAGAGCACCGGCTGTTCGGGTGCGGCGCGTGACAGGGTGCACCGATCGGCGGCGAACCGGACCGCCAGCGCGGCCGAGGTCCGAAGCGCCGCCGCGAGGGCCGACGCGGACGCCACCCACGCCCTGTGCCGGACGTCGAGCGAGCGGAGCAGCCGATCCTCGGGTCCGCCGAGCGGATCGTGGAACCGGCCGTCAGGCTCCAGTCGCGCGCTGTCGTGCAGGAGGCTGCGTGCGGGTATCCGTACCCGGTCGAACGCGACGGCGGCGTAGTCCAGGGGGAGGAGCGGCAGCTCCGGCAGCGCCGTGATGTGAATTCCCGTCCGCGGTCCGTTCTCGTCGCGGATCGGCAGGACGAACCCCAACACACCTCGGTCGCCGCCGGACGTGATCAGGCGGGCGTAGACGACGCCCAGCTTGCGAACCCCGTCCAGACCCACGTTCGGCATGAACTTGCCGGCCCCGGCGTCCGGTGTGTGCAGGACGAACTCGCCGGTCAGTGGATCGTGCACCGCCTCGGTCCTGATGCCGATGTGGCTGTTGCCCAAGCCCGCCTCGGTGACCAGAAGCGAGCCGAACGCCTTCATGGAGTCGAGCTCACCGATCCAGTCGGCGATGTCGTCCCTGCCAGCGCCGAACTCGTCGATCGTCCCCAGCCCCAGACAGGTGTGCAGGGTGGTCGCGAGGAACAGCGAGGGATTGGTGACCGCGCACCACTCGAGCGTGGTGAACAGGCGCGATGGGTCGGCCAGCAGCTTGCTCGCGGGACCCAGCTGTTCACCGAGCCGGCGCAGGCGGCGATAGGTGAGACGGCACATCTCCTCGTTGCCGAGACCGTCGCGGTGATCGAACAGCGATTCGGCGGAGAGACCCGCCAGGCAGTCCGAAGTGGACTCGTCCATGGTGGAGTGCACGAGTGCGCGTAGCTCGCGCTGTGTGATGTCGTCCATCGTTCCTCCCCGCTCAGCGGCCGGCGGTGGACGCGGCGGTGAGCCGGCCGCTCGTCGTCCACTCAAGGCCGTTCATCCGCACGAGAACGGTGCCGTCCGGGGCGAGCGCGTGCACGCCCTCGTTGTCGACGCACACGAGCACGTCGCGGCCGTGCGCGTCGAGCAGGTCGACGTCGTTCGATGTGGTGAACAGTTCGATCGACCCGATCCCCACGGGAACGGGAGCGTCCCGGTCGTGACCGTTGGCGGTCTGCGCGGTGATCAGGCCCAGCTGAACCATCGCGTCCATCAGCAGCACGGGCAGCCGGAACGCGCCGAAGCGTTGTTCCCACGCACCGAGCCGCGGCGTGAAGGACGCGGTCGCGGAATTCACGCCGATCCGGACACCGGAAAGGGACCGGAACGGGCCGGAGAGAACCACGAGACCGGTGGACCGGTAATGAGACGGCGCCACGGCATGTCCGCCCCGGACCGGCCGGGCGTGATGTGGAACGACGCCGAGACCGGCCGTGCCGATCTCCGCCACCTCGGCGTGCACCCGGTCACGACGCAGCACCAGCCCGCTCGACGTCACCACGTCACTGCGCACGCTGAGCCCGCCGGACGGCGTGCGCACCACCCGATACGTCGGGGCGTGCCGTGTGGACACGGTGATCGGTGCGTGGAACCGTACGTCCCGGAAGGTGACCGGGTGAACCCTCTCCGCCGTGACCAGTTCGGTGACGAACACAGCGGGAAGTGTCGGCACCCCGGCCAGCACATGGTGGTCGAGATATCCGTCCGTCCTCGGATCGGGCCGCCAGACCGCGTCCTCGCCCGTGATCCAGCAGGACGCGACACGACGACGCGCGGCCAGCCATCGGCGCTCGCTGTGGCCGAGCATGGTCACGACGGGCGCGTCCGCACCGGCGGACAGCTCGTCGAGGAACAGTGCGACACCGTCTTCATTGGACAGTCCGGAGAGCGTGTTCTGCTTGCGCAGCAGCTCACGCGTCACAGGTTCGCTCGCGAACCCGGCCTCGTCCCACAGCGGCCACGCCAGCGTCGACTCGTGGTCGTCGCCGAACTCGGTCTGCCACGCCGCGGCATGGTTGAGCAGATCGTTGCCGGAGCAGTAGGCCGCCTCACCAGCCCAACCCAGCACAGCGAGCAGCGAGCCGAAGTTGATCCACCGATGAGGTCTCCTGCCCGCGAAAGCGCGACTGAGGTTCAGGTGGGCCAGCAGTTTCGTGTCGCGCACCGCCCTCGCCTGCTCCAGCGTGGTAGTGCGTACGCTGCCGCCTCGGTGCAGTCCCGCCGCGTTGAGCAGCAGATCGACGCGCGGGTGGGCGGACAGGATCGTGTCGGCGGCGCGGCCGACGGCGACCGGATCGGTGAGGTCGCACACGAGATGGTGCACCCGGTCCGCGCCGCAGATGCCGGCGAGCCGTCGTATCGTGCGAGCCGTGTGCGCCTGCCCGCACAGCCTGTCGTGCTCCGCGATGACTTCCGTGATCGGGCGGTTCGGGCTCGCCCTGCGCGCATCGGCGAGAAAGACCGACCGCTCCGGCACGTCCTCCCGGCCGGGAGCGGTCCTGCCGAGCAAGTAGATCGTCGGTGCGACGCGCGCGGCGAGACCGCGGAGGAGTTCGGCGGTCAGTCCGCGTGCGCCACCGGCCGCGACGATCACGGCACCGGACGGAAGCGGATCCCGGCGTCGCGCCGGCAGTTCGGCGTCGACCAGCGTCGGAACCAGTCGCCTGCCCTGCGAATGCGCGACGACGGCGAACTCGTGGTCGTGCGCGGACTCGCCGCGCCACACGTCCAGTGCCCGGCCCGGCGAGGTGGCGTCGGTGAGGACCGCCAGCGCGAAGGCGGCATCGTGTTCTCGTGCCAGGCTCTTGACCAGACCGGTGAACGGGCCGGCCGCCGGGTGAGCGACGTCGCCGCGCATCGAGTCGAGCAGGATCACCCCGAACGAGTCACCGGCCCGCGCCGTCCACCGCTGCGCCGCCAGGTAGGCCAGGTCGTGCAGCGGGCGCAGCCGAACCGGCGCGCCGGCGTGGTCGGCCGCGTCGTCACGTGCGCCGAGGTCGGCGACCACCCGCACGTGCCGCACGGTGAACTCCGGTTCCGGCAGGCCGGCCGCATCGGCGGCGACCGGTCCATCGTTCGCCACCACGGCGATCACACCAGGTGGCAGCACCAGACTCGTCACCAGCTTCTCGTCGGCTGCTAGCAGAAGGGTCTGTGGCGGCAGCGCGGCGATCTCGGCGGACGCGGGCCGAGGCGCGGCGGGCGCGGCGGGCGCGAGCCGGGAAACCATCCGCCGCACCGGATACCCGGACGCGGGCACATCCGGGATCTCGTCCTGGGCGGTGACTCCGGTTTCGGATCGCTCGACGTCGACCGTGACCTGCGGGCCCCAGACCGCCGTGCTCGCCACGGTGGCGCGGCCACCGGGACCGACGAGGCGGGCCAGCAACGCGACCATGCCGTCCGCGCCGAGATACGTACGACCGCAGTCACTCAGCGGCGACACCCGGCGTGGTCGACTGTCCACATCGGAGGACCCGAGGGCGGTGCTGATCGTGGCCAGGAACGGAAGCCCCCGAGCCTGCGCCGTCGCCTTCCGCGCGAGGACGGCAACGAACGCGCCCTCGCCGATTTCGGCCCGTTCCCCGGACGTGGCGAGCACGTCGGCGAGTTCCGGTGTGGTGTTGCCGCTGACACCTGCCACGAGCGCGATGTCGAGATCGCCGTGCCGCAGGTACCGCTCGGCGCAGCGAATCGCGGTCAGACCGGAGTCCGGCCCGTCGTCGACCGTGCTGTTCAGGCCGTGGAAGTCCCACAGCGAGGCAAGCCGCGCGGGAATGATGTTCGGCATGATTCCCGGAAACGCGTCCTCGGTGCTCGGTGGCACGAGCGCCCGGACCGCGTCGGCGACTCGCTGGACGGCGGCCTCGTCGTCATGCAGCACGGCGCGCAGATCACCGAGGTAGCACCGCAGCGCGTAGTGCACCGCTCGGCGAGTCGGCCCCATGTGGCCCGCGATCACGCCGGTCGTGTCGCGCAATTCGGTGCACACGTCGCGCACCTTGGCGTCGAGGCGGGCCGCGGCACGCAGCAGCATGATCTGGGTGCGCTCCATGTTGCGCAGCGTGGTCGGCGGAAGACGCACTTCGTCGAATCCCGGCAGCGGGTACTCATCGCCGAACCCGGGTGGCGGTGCCGCCGCGGTGCCTCGCAGCCAGCCGAGCACGTCGGTGGCATCGCCGGGCACGTCGACCGCCCAGCCCACCACGACGACATCGTCGTCGATGGGCGAAGTGGGGTCCACCGTGCCGTGCGGCTGGTCGCTGAGCACCAGATGCGCGTTGGTCCCACCGAAGCCGAACGAGGAGATCGCGGCTCGCCGCGGCTCGCCGGACGGCAGTGGTGTCGCGACAGCCGGTGGCGTGAAGCGTGAGTTCTCCAACGAGGACAAGGGGTTGCGCAGATAAGCCTGAGCCGGCACCACGCCGCGGGCCAACCCGCTGAGCACCTGGACGACCGAAACGACTCCCGCTGTCCAACCGGTGTGCCCCACAACGGGTTTGTTGGACGACAACAACGCGGGAGGTCCGGAGCCGAGAACCTGTTCCAGCGTGGCGACTTCCGTGCTGTCACCCGCCTGCGTTCCGGTGGCATGCGCGACGACCCAGCGCACGGTGGCAGGGTCCACTTCGGACTTCTCGTACGCGCGACGCAACGCGTGTGTCTGCCCGGTCGGATTGGGAGCGTAGATGGCTTTGCCCCGGCCGTCACAGGACAGCCCGACCGAGTCGATGACGCCGAGCACCTGGTCACCGTCCGCCCGAGCCCTGGAGAGCTTCTTCAGCACGATCACGCCCGCTCCGTCGGAGAACAGGACCCCGCTCGCGTCCCGATCGAACGACCTCACCTCGCCGGACCGCGACAACCCTCGCAACTTGGAGAACAACACGAGATTGCGGGCGCTGTAGGCGAAGGCGCCACCGCAGACCGCGATGTCACAGGCGCCCTCGCGCAGGGCCTTCACGCCGAGATCGATCGCATAGAGCGACGACGAGCAGGCGGTGTCCACCATCACCACCTCGGTCTGTTCCGGCAACAGCCCTCGGAAGGCGTTGCGTCCGACCCGGTGCGGCAGGAACTCCGACGCGGGCGCGTACGGCCGGCGGTACCGCTCGGCGAGCCGCTCTTCCGGGTCGAAGCCCAGCCTGCGGGTGTAGCCGGACAGCACGAGGTGTTCTTCGAGGTCCTGGCTTCCGTCCGCGGTGTAGCCGAACGAGGCGAAGTACCGGTCCTCGGCGGTGCGGCCCACACCCTCCAGCGCCTGCAGCAGGCTGTGCCGCAGCCACAGCGTCGTGGATTCCTCACACGGTGCCGTGCCGGCGGCCAACTCCGCCTGCAGAGCCGGATGGGGCTCGAACCGGGTGATGAAGCCGGAGCGCCGGGTGTACGTGCGATCCTCCACGTCCGGATCGTCGGACTGGAACGAGTCGATGTCGAAGCTGGCCGGTTCGGTGAAGACGTGCTCCGAGCCGTTCAGCACCCGCCAGAGCTCCTCCGGTGTGTTCGCACCCGGAGTGACCACACCCATGCCGACGATCGCGATGTCGTCGGGATGCCCCTGCGGTTCGGTCGCCTCGGCTGCGTCCGGGTTCGGTGCCGCGGGGGACAGCAGGAAGGAACCGAGCGAGAGGCCACCGTCCGCCACCACGGTCTGGCCGGTGATCCACGAAGACCGCGGCGAGGCGAGGAAGACCACCAGCTCGGCCAGCTCCTCCTCCGTGCCGAGGCGGTGTCCGAGAGGGGTGGCTGCCTTCACCCGGGCGGCCAGCTGGTCGGCCTGCGGGAACATCTCGGCGACCGCGCCGTCGATGAGGCCCCCGGACGCGGTGTTGACCCTGATCCCGGTCGAGGCGAACTCGACGGCGAGGTACCGGGTGAGTGATTCCACCGCCGCCTTCGACGTGCCCACCGTCAGGTAGTCGGTGATCACCATGGTGCTGCCGAGCGAGGACAGGTTCACGATCGCGCTGCCGCCGCGCATCAGCGCCGCCGCCCGGCGCGCGCACCAGAGACTTCCGCGCAGGTTCGTGTCCAGCGCCCGGCGCCAGTGCGATTCGTCCAGTTCGGACGGTGGCAGCAGCGCGCCCGCGGCGGCGTTGTTCACCAGGACGTCGAGCCGCCCGTGGCGCTCGGTGATGGTGTCGAACATCGCGTCCACCTGGGGCCGCATGGCGACCGACGCGCGGATCGGCTCCGCGGAGTGCCCTGCCTCCCGCAGCTCTGCCAACAGCGCTGCTGCCTCTTCGGTGGCGTGGAAGTAGTTCACGATCACGTGGGCGCCCAACCGGGCGAACGCCGTGCTGATCGCCTTGCCGACACCGCGTGCCCCGCCCGTCACCAGAACGACGCGGCCACGGAACGGTTCGTTCGCAGAGCTCATGACGTCACCCGCTGACGGCGCATGTGACGACGTGGTCGGCGATGTGGCCGAGAGTCGGCAGTTCCCACACCCGCATCTGGTCCGACGAAGAAGCGAGTCCGAACCGCTCCACCACCCGGTTCAGCAGCGAGGTCTGCTTGAGTGAGTCGACACCGAGTTCCGCCTCCAGCAGCACGTCGTCGGTCAGCACGTCCGGCGGGTACTCCAGCACGGTCGCGTACAGCTCCTGCAGCTCCTGCAGCACCTGCTCCCGGGGAACCGGCTCCGTAGCCCGTTGCGCGGGCACTTGCCGGGGCGCGGCCGGAGCCACGACCGCAGCCGCGGCATCCCTGGTCTCGCGCGGCACGGCCGCCGGTGCGGTGCGGTGCCGCGGTGAGCTCGTGCTCGCCGCGGCGCTCAACCCCTCGCTCTCCCGTTCGGGGTCGATGAGCGGCGCCTCGGTCCGCACGCCCGGCACGGTGAGCTCGACGCAGCGCGTCAAGGTGTCGAGCGCTCCGGCCTCGACGAAGTTCGTGTAGCCGGACGCGTGCAGGTCTCGCACCGTTGTGGTGAACAGCACCGGTAGAACCAGACACTCGGCGAGCGCCTGCTTGAGATCGTCGTCATCGGTGTAGCGGCGCAGATGGATCGGTGAGTACACCGCCCGGCACAAGGGCTGCTGGCGGATGTTCGCCATCAGTTCGACGAACGTCGTGACAGCGGGACGCATGGCGGGGTGGTGCGAGGCGTAGGGCAGATGCAACCGGGCGAATGGCAGGTCGAGCGCCGTGGCCACCCGCTCGGCGCGGTCGACAGCGGCAGCGGGGCCGCTGAGCACCGTCTGTCGCGGCGCGTTGAGGCAGCCGATGGCCAGCTCCGGCTCGTCCAGCATGCCCGGCAGATGCCCGGCCGCGGTCTCGCTGATGCCGATGGCCGCCATCACGCCACGGCCTTCCCAGTTCCGCAGCGCGTCGCATCGCGCGCATACCAGCCGAGCGCCGTCGGTGAGGCTGAACGCTCCGGCCGCGACCAACGCCGCCATCTCGCCGAAGCTGTGACCGACGAGGAGATCAGGTTCCGGACCGCGGTCGATCAGAATCCGGTGCGTTGCCACGGAGGTGCCGAAGATGGCCAGCTGCAGCAGCTCGGCAGGCTCGGCGAGCATCTCCTGGATCGTCGGGGGCCGGTCGTGGAACAGCATCGTCGACACCGGTGGCAGACCACGCTGCGCGGCCACCTCGTCGATCTCGCGGAAGGTCTCGTCGACCTGGCGGTGGTCCAGCCGCGCTCGGCGCAGCACACCGGTCGAGTACGCGCCCAGACCGGGGAACAGGAAGACCGTACGTGAGGACATCGAAACTCCTGACGGACTGGCGGGCAGAGGTCACACGGCGACACGGCCGAGCGCGAGCATCTGGATCATGGTCGGGCCACCGACATAGCAGGTGGTCCCGTCGTCGACGGTGAGACAGGCGCCCGTGACCATGCTCGCGGCGTCGCTGGCGAGGAACACCGCCGGACCGACGACGTCAGCCGGCTCACCGAACCGCTGGCACGGAACCGCGGCCCGAAGCCCTTCCCCGGCATCCGGGTTGCCGAGGATGTTCATGGTCAGCTCGGTGCGGATCCAGCCCGGCGTCAGCGCGTTCACCCGTACCCCGGAGCCCGCCCACTCCGCGGCGAGCGTGCGCGTGAGCGAGACGATGGCGGCCTTGGACGCGGCGTACGGCGCCATCATCGGCACACCACCGAGCCCGGCGATGGAGGAGATGTTCAGCACGCATCCGCTGCCGCGCTTGACCAAGTGACGCCCGACGGCCTGGCACACGTGGAAGACGGAGTCGAGGTTGACGCGCATCACCGTGCTCCAGTCGGCAGACTCGAGCTCCAGCACGGGACCGGCGACCTCGAAACCGCCCGCGTTGTTCACCACGACGTCGAGCTGGCCGAACTCGGACACCGCCGTGCCCACCGAGCGCCGGATCTGCTCGCCGTCGCTCACATCGCACGTCAGCACGAGCGCACGTCTCCCGAGTCGCTCGACCTCATCCGCGACCTCTTCCAGTGCGGTCGTACCACGGGAGAGCAGGGCGACGTCGGCACCGGCTTCGGCGTATCCGAGAGCGATCGCCTTGCCTATACCGCGAGACGCACCCGTCACCAGCGCTGTCCTGCCCTCGAGGCTGAACTGACCCGTCAACGTCCGCATCGGTGGCCTCCCAGTCGGACTCGTCTGACTGCCTCCAGCCTGCGGGGCGTGCACCCGCGAAGTCACAACTTCGCTGGCACGTAGCGGAACCGGCGACACTTGCGATCACGAAACCAAGAAGAATTGGCGTCACAGCAACTTCGCTCGTTCAGCGATCCGCCAGACATGGCTGCGCACCGCCGCATCGTCGAGGTCGAGCAAGGTGTGGACGACCTGATGCGCGCTGTCGTTGAAAACGATCTCCTCGGCGCACGCCTCCTCTGCTTGGAACAGCGCGAAAGTCGCGGCGGCGGCGTCACGTTCCTTGGCGTGTGCCAGCGCGAGCGCGATGTAGTGACGGGCCTGCCGTTCACTGGTCACCGCGCCGCTGACATCGACCTTGCTGGCAAGCCGAAGCGCGCGGCGGATGCGACCGAGGACGATTTCGACACGAACGGCGTGTATGCCGACGTCCGTGGGACCGAACGAGCTGTGCAGATCGTTGCGGTCGTGCCCGAGCACCTCCGCTGCCTTGCCGGCGAGATCCAGCAACTCCCACGCCGCCAGATGATCGCTGCGCGCCGCCTCGATCTCGGCGGCGATCAACTGGGTCGCGCCCCAGACGGAGACGATCTCCGGAGGATCGGTGGGCACTCCGGGAGACAGCCGGGCTACCGCCCTGCGACAGACGTCCGCCGCATCGGCCGCGCAGCCGAGAAGCAACAGCGTGGATGCCATCCCGCCTTCGCAGGCGGCGAGCACCAGATCGTCTCCACACCGGCGGGCCGCGCTGAGCGCCCGTTCGCTCGCGAGCAGAGCGAGCGGCCGATCGTTGACATGACGAAGGTAGGCCGCGGTCAGTCGGTAGGTTTGCGCCGTGATCCGCTGGGCCTGTCGACCGTCATCCGCGGCCAACTGGAAGACCTGGTCGAGCACGGGCGGTAGACAGCGTTGCATGAGGCTGTAGCGATGGGTTGCCCCCTGCCACCCGGTCCACATCGCCTCGACCCGGTCCCACAGAGCGTCGACATCCACGGTCGCGGACTCAGGTGGCGCGGGATGGAACAGTGCGTGGCGCACGGCGGAGGGAGCCGTGCTCTCGCCCGGCCGCGGTCGCTGCGGTGGGACGACGATACCGATGAACGAGCTGACATCATCGACGCGCAGGACCTCGGCGACACGAAGCAGCGTGGTGAGCTTGTCCAGCCCGCGATCGCCCTTCTCCACCTGTCGCAACCACTCGGCGCTATAACCCACCAACCCGGCGAACGCCTGACGGGACAACCCCCGCCTTCGTCTCAGCAGTTCGATTCGCCGGCCGATCGTCAACTCACACACCGCGCTCACAGGACCTCCCCGGCCGACTTCGCGCTGCTCCCGCAAGCCAACCCGCCGCGGAAGCACTCCGATCACGATCAGTCAATCGGCGATCACACTGCGAAGTAATCCGCCGAGAGTGGGCAATGCGTCCAGAACTACGCGGAACTTGACGAGTTGGTGACGAGATCAACGAGGCGGATGCGGCAGGCGGGTCGTCATCCAGCAGCGCGGGCACGTGGCGCGGCCGTGATAGCCACCGCGCGGGAGCCGTGTCAGCGCACACGTGACCCCTCGCCGGGATCGCGAGGGTGGTCGCCCGTTCCTGCTGGACTTGGTTGTCTTGCTGCTGCGTGGTTTCCGAGTCTGTCGTGGTCACGATATGGACGTCGTGTCGCTGGGCCGGTCCTTCTCCCACGGACGGCGCATATCAACGGTCAGAGCGCGGGCGAGGCCCGCCGACCAGACCCCGCCGGCTACTCGGCTACGCCACCAGCGTCCACCCCGACGCCGAACTCGCTGGTGAGACCATCAAGATGGCCGATCCTCCCAAGATCTCCCATTGACGGGGATACCGATCAGTACAGACCAATGTGGACGATTCGTGCGAGATCAAGTCCACAACACAGAATGCCCACTCGCCTGGACACTCGCCCGTCGTTGGCGGGTATCTTCCGGCCGTCGGGCTGACAGGATTTGAACCTGCGACCCCCTTGGCCTGCGGCGATACCCGCCTCTCCCCGCCGACCAGCGTGGATGTGTCCATTCACGGGTAGGGCCTGACCTGGGCGGCGTGGTGGCTTGATCTTGGATGTCGGTGTGTGGGTCATGGTGTGGTGTCCGCCGATCGTCGTCCGTCTTATGAGGACCTTGCTGCGGAGAACGGTGAGCTTCGGTCGTTGGTTGAGCGGCTGGCCGTGCGGTTGGACGCGGTGGAGACCGAGTTGGCCGCGGTGAAGCGGCAGTTGGGTCGGGACTCGTCGAACTCGTCGACGCCGCCATCGAAGGATTCTCTTGCGAGGAAAGCGAAGCAGCGGCTGATCGGTCGTCACGCGAACGGTCCAAAGACCGCAGGCGGGGTGGTCAGCCGGGCCGCAAGGGCACCGGTCTGATGCCGACGGCGGATCCGGATCGCACCCAGCGGGTGGACCCGCCGGCCCGGTGTCGGGACTGCCGGGCGGACCTGTCCGGTGCCGCTGAGCTGGCTGCCGGGTGGGCGCAGGTGTGGGATGTTCTGCCTCCGGTGCTGGAGAAGGCGCACTACCAGTTACTGCGCCGGAGGTGCGGTTGTGGCGTGACGACGACCGCGACACCGCCGTTCGGGCAGCCCGGCACGGTGTCCTACGGGCCGAACCTCAACGCCGCGGCGGTCGTGTTGGCAAGGGAATCCTTTGACGGCGGAACCGACGAGTTCGTCGAATCCTGGCCAAGCCGACGCTTTTTCAGCTCGACATTCTCCGCCCGCAGTTCGACATTCTCCCCCTCCACCGCATCCAGCCGCGCGATCAGCCGCCCCACCAGCGACCGCAACTCGACAACCTCACCAGCAAGGTCCTCATAGGACCGGCGTCGACCGGTAGGCACCACAACATGATCCACACGCAGCCACGCAAGATCAAGTCGCCACACCGCCCAGGTCAGGCCCTACCCGTGAATGGACACTCAGAAGAAGGTGATAATTGACTCCGGGTGCCGTGAGCCGACGTCGACCGATATCATGTGGACTGAAGGAGATTGTCATACGACGATCGCATGCGGCAGATCCGCCCGCCACGACTGGACGAACTCCGTCGAAGAACTCCGTCATCGCCCACTGCGACGGCGGGACACGCAGCGTGAATCGCTGCGATGACGAGGGCGTTGAACGCACCGGCCGGCGATTCAACCGCCACCCGAACTGGCGAGCGGTCTCGCCCGGTAGAGGTACTCCAGGAACGCTAAGTAACAGTCCGATGTGGATTATGCGTCATGGAGTGATTGCGTTTCCCCGGCCCCGGGAGGATCCTGGACGGAGAAAACGACTATAGGAGGAGTCATGACGTTCAAGAAGGCAATGGCCTCGATAGCGTTTACAGGGGCTGTCATCGGCGCGATGCTCGTCAGCGCCCCGGCGCTAGCCTTCGCGGAGGATCCACCAGGCCCATGCGGCGGTAGGCTCAGCTTCACTGTCAACATAGGTGGCACTGAAACGGTGGTCTGCTCGCCAGCAAGATGCCCCAATACGGGCCTCCTTGTCGGCAATCTCGTCGTCTGCATGTGCGACATGTTTCCCGGGACGTTTTGCGGAGATGACGAAGTCGCTGTTTTCACATCAGAGGGGATAAGGCGCTGACCGGACCGCGTGGATGGATGGCCACGAAGATATCACCCAGACACACGGTCCGGTGTCAACGGGTCAGTTCGTGCGACTCTGACTTACTTTCGATGACCAACCGGCGTGGTATGTCCATCGCGCAGGTTAATGGCCAGCGGGAGCCGCTACTGAGCGCGCCATCGGCCCAAGGTGCAAGACTGGGATGCTGCGACCGTTCTGCTCCGCGCAGCCATCCCACGACACTCAACTAGGACGCCGCCGGCCTGCATCGCCGCGATAGAACACACGTTCGATAACCTGGTATCGTCAAGCCATGCGGATCTCCGTCACGCGGTTGTTGCCGGCGTCCCTCTTTTGGGTCATTACTGGCCAGTTCTCGCCGGGATACGCGATACTGAATGTATGGCTGTGACTCGACGTGTATTTGCCAGCGGTGTGATGGCGGCACCTTTTCTCGCGCAGCTGGCCGGCGGCACACCCGTGAACGCGACTCCAACCGATCGGCGGTTGATCAGGCGTTCGCCCTGCTGGATGGGTTGAGTGAGATGCGGTTGACCGAGTTCGGGCTCAAGCAGTTCGCGACGGAGACGATCGCGATGACCGCGGTTGCGCCGGCGACCGCGGTCACCGGCGCCGATGGGACGACCGTCGAGGGCGTCAATATGCCGCCGGAGTATGGCACTGGAACGGTCAGTCCACTCGGACAGCCGGGCAAGGGAAGCGGCCGCTTGCTGGGCGGGGTGGTGTTGCAGAATCCGAAGGCACGTATGGAGATCACGGGTATTCGGGGGTCGGTGTCCGATGGCCGCGTTTTCGCCTTCTTGAAGGTGAACGACCAGTGGGTCGGGGAACTGCCGTTGTATGTCGGAGATCCCACGGCCGTGCGGGTGTCCGTGCTGCTGGGGGTGCCGGGGAAGCCCACCATTCTCAAGAGCACGGATATTCCGATCACCCTGACCCAGGAGGGCGTGGACGCGTTCACGCAAGCTTTCGGCGCCGCGTTGTTCACCGTGGCGGACACGGTGTTCACCGCGTCGGGCACGGGCAATGCGTGGCCTCTGCCGGCCTCGCTGCTGCCCGGCTGAGCCGTTACGGCACGAGCCGAACGCCGGCGCATCGGGTTTCCCGGTGCGCCGGTGTTCGTCGCGAGGTGTCAGTCCGTGCCGGCGACGGCATCCCAGGGACGGATCCTGGTGGTCGCGATGGCGACCGCTTGGAGGCGGCTGGCACGCAGAAAGGGGTAGGCGAACTCGCCGTAGGTGCCTCCACTGTGGCCGGTACCGCCGAGCCCGGGCAGTGAGGGGGTGTGGGCGATGTGTGAGTCGTTGACCTTGAGCAGTCCGCCGTTGGTCACCGCGGTGGTGAACCGCTCGATGACCTCGGGGCTCTCGGTCCACAGGGAGTTGCGCAGGCCGAACCTGTTGCCGTTGAGGAAGTCGATGCTGCGGCCAAGCAGGTCCGGGCCGTCCTCGGGCACCACGATCGACAGCAGCGGGAAGAAGGTTCTATTCGCAGGACTGGTTCGTGAACGAACTCGTCTCCGAACCCGAATGGCGGCAACGCCTCCTCTGGATGGGAGGCCAACTGGGCCCCCTCCTGGAACGACCTCTCGACACCCTTGAACTCACCGCTCCGGCACCGACGCTGGTGGGACGGGCCACCGAACTCACGATCTTGCGCACACTTGTCGACGACCGGACCGACGTGGTCCTCGCTGGAGTGCCAGGCGTCGGCAAAACACGATTGGCCACGGAACTCGGCGACGACGTCGTGTTCCTCCAAGCCAGTGAACCGGGTCAGATCCTCGACGCCATCGTGCACACCCGACCAGCCGCGCTCGTCGTGGACGACGCTCACACCCGCGCCGCAGATCTCGACGTTCTCCGCAGAATCAGGGTGCAGGAGCAGCTGACTTTCTCGATCATCGCGATTACCTGGCCCGACCTCGCCGAAGACGTGCGAACCGACCTGCACGGGCCCAAGTCGTTGCCGTTGATCTACTCGAGCGCACGGATATGGACATCTTGGTTCGTGCTGTCGGCGTAACCGGGCATCGAGCGCGTGTCGTCGTACTGGACCAAGCCGAAGGGCTCAACACGGCCGATGCGCCGCTACTCGACCAGGTTCTCCGCCTCGACAGCCCCACCAACGTCCTCCACCGCCTGCTCACCCATCCGAACTCGACCATCGCGACCGCCGCAGCCCTGGAGTTCGCCGACGCCCAGCCATTCGGACCCACGCTCCCGGACGCGTGGAAGGACGACTGGCGGGCCGCGGGGATGTCGTCGGTCCATGCTTCGGCGCGGGCCCGCAGTCGGGGGAACCGCGTGGCGATCTCGGTGATCTGCTCGGCCACGTCCTGGATCCGTGCTACTTCGTCGGCGGCGCCGTGCGCGCCACGCGACCTCGGACCGGCGATCCGGTCCGACAGCAGGAAGCCCGCAGCCAGCCCCGGCCACCGTAGCTCCAACCAGCAACACCCACCCGCGTGTCCGGTGCCACCAGGATCTCATGTCGAGAAACTATCGGCATCACGCAACGCGGTCTTGCTCATCGCGGCTCTTACTCACGTCGACTGGATCACGGGCATACCGAGGTCGACCGGTGCGACGCTGACCAGCCGTTGGGTCTCTTGCCGTTTCTGCCGAAGGAAGTCAGGGTCAAGTCAATGCCTTCGACCTCGCCCGGCCAATTCTCACGTGCGGCGCGGGCGCGGCGAGCCAGCAGGTCGTCCTCGATCTCGTCGAGTCGGGGCAGCAATTTCGGGTTGATGCGAGCATCGGGCAGCGCAAACAAGGCTCAACCGAAATGATCTTGAAGCGAACCGTCACCGTGCTCAGCAGCCGCATGTTACCCAGCATCACCGAGAAAACCCGTTGAGCGCGCGGTCGGGCGTGTGCCCGCCTATGTGGCCCGGCCCTTCGGAGACCCGACGACGCGACCGTGCGGTGAACGACGCTATCCCCGCATCGTCATCGTTGTCCGCTGCCTTCCGGTTCGGAGTCGGGCGGCGCGATGCCGGAGTTCGGTCCGGACGGCAGTTGCACGTGGACGTGTCCCTTGCCCGCGTCGACACTGATCACGTCCAGCTGCAGGGCGGCGACCGACCAGGCGCGCAGCGCGACGGTGCGCTGTGTCCCGGCCAGGGCGAGGAGCCTGCCCCTGAGCGGCTCGGCCGCGGTGATCGCGGCGTC
Source organism: uncultured Actinomycetota bacterium (assembly GCA_963826035.1). Lineage (GTDB taxonomy): Bacteria > Actinomycetota > Actinomycetes > Mycobacteriales > Pseudonocardiaceae > Actinophytocola. The sequence continues at coordinate 54,579 of CAWGVZ010000003.1, forward strand.
GAAGGTGTCGACCGCGGCCGTGAGTTGTTCGACCGCGGTGCGCAGTCCGGTGCGTGCGACGTTCACTCCGTTGCCCGCCGACGGCGTCTCCACGTACCGTTCCGCTTCCGCCGACACCACTTCCCGCCAGCCGCTCACCTGATCAGCTGTGGGCACCACCCGCGGCGCCGGCGATGCGGTCGTATCGAGCGGGGCCACCTCAGCCATGGCCAGCAGTACCGGTGCCAGACGCTCCTGGCCGCCCCTGCCCAGCTCGATCAGGACCTCGATCTGCTCGACGTCGCGTTGCACCTCGGCCTGCTTCAACTCCTCGATCCGGCTCTGGGACGCGTCCGGCCCGGAAGTCCAGGATCCCACGAGGAAAGCGACGGCGAACCCGAGGACGAACGCGGTGACCAGACCGGTGACGGGCACCCACGAGCGCCGGGTGACGGGTGGCCGAACAGGCTTTCCCGACCGTGGCCGCCATGCCGCCGTGGTCCTCGCCATGACATCGCTCCTCGCCTGCGTGCGGGTGGGGACGTCAGGATGGCGTGTGGCCCCGGTGTGCACCGGGGCCACACGCCATCCTGACAACTACCTAGGACAGTTGCTCAGGACAGTAGCTCAGGACACTGTCCATCTCTGGTTGGTGCCACCGGAACACGTCCAGATGATCAACTGTGTCCCGTCGGCCGAGCTGGCACCGTTGGCGTCCAGGCACTTGGTGCCGTTGCGGATGGTGCCATCGGATTGCACGGACCAGTTCTGCGCGGCGGTCCCGTTGCAGGTCCACAGCTGCACCAGGGAGCCGTCGGCGCTGCCGCCGCCGTTGACCGTCATGCACTTGCCGAGCGCCCGTAGGGTGCTCCCGTTGACGGTCCACTGTTGGTTGGTCCCGCTGCCGCAGGTCCACAGCTGGATCTTGGTGCCGTCGGCGGCGGCGTTGCCGTTGACGTCGACGCACTTGCCGCCGATGCCGACGATCGGTTCGCCGGTGCCGGGGTTGACCGGCGTGCCGACACCCGGGCCGGTGAACGTCATCGAGTCGACGTCGTAGGAGTTGTTCCCGCTCGCCTTGAACACCAGGAACAGCTCCGTGGTGCCACCGGGGTTGGTGACGTTCACGGCGGGCGTGCTCGCGTAGTTGTCCCAGCCGCCGGTGCTCTGGACCGGGACCGAGGCGATCAGTGCCCCGGTGGTCGAACCGGCACGCAGTTCGACCGTGCCCCCACCGGACGGCGACGACAGCCGGAGCGACACCTGGTTGATGCCTGTGAAGTTGTACGGCTTGAACGAGATCCAGTCGTTGTTGCTGATGTCCCCGACCCGGGCACCGGACTGTGCCCCGGACTGCGAGACCACCCGCACACCGGACGAGCCGTTGAAGAACTCGGCCTGCTTCTGCTTGGGCTGCAGCACGACGCGCTTGTTGCCGGTCAGCGCGGGCACGCCGGTCGCGCCCTTGTCGGTGTACCTGGCGTCGGCGATGTAGAACGTGTTCGCCTGGGCGTGCGCACTGTCGGTCTGCGGGTTGATGGTGCCGGAGCAGCCCGAGATCGGCGCGGTTTCATGCGGGTGCGTGTCGTGTCCCAGCGCGGGCGTGGTGCTCACCTTCGTGCAGTCGACGGTGGTGCCGTCCTCGGGGTCGGTCACCGTCACCGTGTACGGGACCGCGCTACCCCAGTCGAACATGCCGCCGTCCGGAATGCTGAGGTTGACCGTGGGCGCGGTGTTGCCCGACGTCACGGTCACGTTCGCCACGCCCGTCTTGCCACCCGTGTCGGCGACCGTGAGCTTGGCGTTGAACTGACCTCTCCCGCTGTAGACGTGGGTGGGGTTGGCTTCGGTGGACGTGCCGCCGTCACCGAACTCCCACCGGTAGGTCACCGGGCCACCTTCCGGGTCGTGTGAGCCGGCGCTGGAGAACCGCACCGACAGCGGCGAGGAACCCGAGGACGGAGTGGCCGTCGCCGTGGCGACCGGATTGCGGTCACCGCCGGCCGTGTAGTCGATGCGGTAGAGCCCAGAGTCCGGGTTGTCCCGGCCGAACCCCGTACCCCATTCCAGCAGGTACATCGCGCCGTCGGGGCCGAACTTGGCGTCCATGGGTGACTTGAAGCTGAGGTTCGGCAGGAAGTTGTTGATTTTCAGCAGTTTCCCGTCCTGGCCGAGCCGGAACTCGTGCATCCTGTTGCGCGACCACTCGCCGAAGAACGGCGTTTGGTCGTAGTAGGCCGGGAACTTCGTCGGCGACGGGTTGGCCGCGTCGTACTGGTAGATCGGGAATGCGTGCGGCGCCTCGCCACCGGTGCCCATCTCCGGGAACTTGTTGCCGTTCGCGCCGCCGCCGTACCAGACGTCGGCCTTGCGCACGGGCGGCAGTTGGGTCAGCCCGGTGTTGTTCGGCGAGGTGTTCACCGGATTGTCGCAGTTGAACTTCGCGCCCGACTGCCCGTTGGCGAAGTTGTAGTCGTTGTAGGGAATGTTGTCGCCGACGCAGTACGGCCAGCCGTAGAAGCCGGGCGAGCTGATGATGTTCCACTCCACGGTCGCCGCCGGACCACGGTTCGGGTTGTCGTTGGCCGCGTCCGCGGCGTAGTCGGCCGCGTAGATCACGCCCGTGGTCGGGTGCACGGAGAAGCGGAACGGGTTGCGGAAGCCCATCGCGTAGATCTCGGGCTTCGTCTGCGCCGTGCCCTGCGGGAACATGTTGCCGGACGGGACTGTGTAGGTCCCGTTGGTCTCCGGGTGGATGCGCAGGATCTTGCCCCGCAGGTCGTTGGTGTTGGCCGAGGTGCCCTGGGCATCGTTGTTCGCCATGCCCGGTCGCTCGTCGATCGGCGCGTAGCCGTCGGAGCGGAACGGCTCGATGTCGTCACCGGTGCCGATGTAGAGGTTGCCGTTCGGGCCGAACGTGATGTAGCCACCGGTGTGGCCGGGCTCGGGCGCGGCGCGTGACGACGGCACCTTCATGATCACCTGCTCGCTGGCCAGGTCGAGCGAGTCGCCGTTCACGGTGAACCGGGAGACCCGCGCGATGTGCTCGGTGCCGCCCGCCGGCGAGTACATCAGGTAGATCCACTTGGTGGTGGCGAAGTTCGGGTCGAGCGCGAGGCCGGTCAGGCCGTCCTCACCGCCGGTGTAGGCGTTGATCGTGGCCGCCGTGACCGTGGTGCGGGTGTCCGGCTTGAAGATCTTCACCTTGCCGCCGTACTCGGCGAAGAACACGCGGCCGTCCTTGGCGACGTCCAGCGAGGACGGCCCGACGGTGTTGTCGTCCAGCGTGACCTTCTCGAAGCTGTTCCACACCGTCCCGCCGCAGTTCGCCGGGACCTTGCCACCGGCCGACTCCACGCCGCCCTTGATGTGCTCGCGGAACAACGGCTCGGAGTAGCTGGAAGCCTGGTGGCCCATGGCGGTCGCCCACAGCCGGCCGCCCTCGAAGTTGCGACACCACGAGATCGGGTGGTCGACACCCATCTTGGACTGGCCGGCGTCGTAGGTGGACTCGTCGGCCGTGGCGATCACGTGCACGTCACCACGCGCGGAACGGTTGAAGTTGTACCACTCCTCGGTGCGCGTCCACCGGTCCGGCAGACCGGTACCGGACGGGTGTTTGCGGTCGGCGACCTTGGCGGTGCCGGACACGGTCGCCGAGTGCGCCGTCATCGTCATCCCGAGCATCTGGTCCCACCACGGGAACTGCTGCTCGATGTTCATGTCGGTGGCGTTGTGGATCGCGACGACCCCGCCCCCGTTGCGCATGTAGGTCTGCATCGCCGTGCGCTGCGCCGCGGTGTCCCAGACCATGCCCGAGGTCTGCAACATCACGACCACGTCGAACGTGGCAAGCGTGGCGTCGTTGAAGACCGTCGAGTCCTCGCTCTTGGTCACCTCCCACGCGTTCTGCGAGGCAAGCTGTTCGAACATCGTGATCCCCGCAGGGATCGAGTCGTGTCTGTAGGCGCCAGCGGCGGTCTTGGAGAACAACAGGACATGCAGGCCTTCTGGGTGCGCCTGGCTGACTGGTGACGTCAGGCCGATCAGCACCAACGCGCTACAGATGATCGAAAACCAGCGCGCGAACATGTGTTTCATCGCCACTCCTCTGGGGCGGTTGACAGGCGACTAACGGATGGACGCGGCGGCGCCGCGCAGAAGGTCAGTCCCTCGGTGGCCGGGTCACCCGGGGAACTGGCCAACGGCCGCCAAATCGAGGCGGCGACCGCGATCATGGCGTTGTCCGGCGTGAACGACCCGATATACAACGGACCGCGGCAGCCGCAGTCGGCCAGAGCGCCCAACAGCGCGGGCCAGTCGTTGCCGCACACCACGTGTTGACGCCGATCTCCCACATGTTGGCCATACCTTTCATCACAGCTGTCCGAGGTGCCATTGCTGGTTGCTGCCACCGTGACAGCTCCATAGGATGATCTTGGCGCCGTTGGCGGAGGCCGCGCCGTTGATGTCGAGGCACAGCCCGGACTGCACACCGGTGACGGTGCCGTTGGTGTTGATCCGCCACCGCTGACCCGTCGCGTCGGTACACGCGGAGATGACCACCGGCGTGCCGTTGGTGGTCAGGTTGCCCTGGGCGGTAAGACACCGGAGGTTGATTCCACTATAGACAGTCAGCTGGTCCGACGCGGTGCGCGTCCAGACCTGGTTGGTCCCGCCGTGACAGTCCCAGACCTGCAGCTGTGTTCCCGAGGTGGTGCTGGCGCCGTTGACGTCCAGGCATCTGCCCGCACTCACCGACCGCACGACACCGGTGGCTCCTGGCTGCGTCGCGGGGCTCAGGCCGAAGAACTCGATGGCCATGGCGGCCATGCCCGCCATCGGCAGACTGTGCCCCACGCCCTGGAGACTGATGCCCTCGACCGGGGCCGTGACACCGGTGCCGCCGTAGCGGGTGCGGGTCCAGCCGGGACGCGGGCTGTCGGTGAACGACGGAGTCTGATCAAGACCGTGGACGTTGGTCCACTGCTTGATCTCTTCCCCGAAGTTGGGGTAGCGCAGGATGTCGTCAGTGGTGCCGTGCCAGACCTGCATGCGTGGCCGGGGACCGTTGTAGCCGGGGAACGCGCCGCGGGCCAGATCACCCCACTGCTGCGGGGTCTTGACAATGGTGCCGCCTGCGCAGGCCCCGTTCCACTCGTTCGGCGGGGTCGTGGCGAAGCACGTGGCCGGCACGCCACTGAACGCCGCGCCCGCTTTGAACACGTCGGGATAGTTGGCCAGCAGGACGTTGGTCATCATGGCGCCGGAGGACGCGCCGGCGACGAACACCCGGTCGGGGTCACCGTCCTGGTTGGCCACCGCCCAGTCGACCATCGACTTGATACCCACCGGGTCGCTGCCCCCGTCGCGACGCAACGCCTGCTGCGAGTAGACGTCGAAACACTTGCTGCTGCGGGTGACGGTCGGGTAGATCACCATGAACCCGTGCTGGTCGGCCAGCCGGGCGAACTCGCTACCGCCGAAGAACGCCGGGCCGGAGCCGCCGCAGTAGTGCACGGCCATCAGGATCGCCGGCTTGGCTGGCCTTTGGTCCGGCACGTATATGTGCATCCGCAGGTTGCTCGGGTTGGCGCCGAAGTCGGTCACCTCGACCAGGGACGCCGCCGAAGCGGTCGGGGCCAACTGGACGAGAGTGGCCATGAAGAGGACCACCGCCCCGAGGCAACTCAGAACCGCGCCTCTCACCCTCATGACATCTCCCTTGACGTGGCAGGGCGACCGCGTTGAGGTCGTTTCCGCACGGGGCGACCACGGTGGCCGCGACCAGTGCGGCCAACCGAGGGGGTTGTGTCACTCATGACCAGTCCTTTGCAGGGTGTGGTTCGACAACCGGGGTGGGCCGCCGCCCCGGCTCCCACGCGGGGCGGCGGCCGGGCTTGTCAGCAGGGTGAGTTGGTTTGGGTGAGTAGCCCCATCCACCAGGGCAGCCGGATGTAGTCGCCGCCGGAGCCTGGGGCCATTCCTGCTTCCCAACCGCGGTCTGCGTCTGCCGGGCATGAACTCCTCCTTTCAACATTGGTTCACGCGGTGAACAAGGTGGCCGCCGGCGCGGTCTGGGATCAGACCGCAGTAATGGTCCAGTGGTTGTTGGGACTGCTGTTCGGGGCCCAGAGGACCACGCTGGAGCCGACGGCCGTGTTGCCCGCACCGTCCAGCGCGGTGCCGGTGCCGCGGTTGATGATCTGGGAGCGGCCATTACCAATATTGTTGAGCCGCCACTGCTGGTTGTTGCCACCGTTCCACGGCGCCTGCCGGCAGGTGGCGCCGTTGGCGGTGTCATCCCAGCTGTCGGCGACCATCCCGCTGGTGCGGTTGACGATCCGGTAGTAGCCGCCGCCAACGTCCACCAACTGCCACTGCAGGTTCGTGCTGGCGTCGTAGGACCACTGCTTCACCACCGACCCGGAAGCGACATTGCCGCCGCTGTCGAGGACCAGCCCGGTCGCGCCGTTGGCGATCCGCACCCAGCCGGTCGGGGTCGGTCCGGCGCTCAGGGGTGGGATCTGGCCGGAGAAGGTCAGTTTCACCACGTACGCGGGGGCGTTGAACGGCGCGGTCGGCGACGGCATCCGGATGCGCAGACCGGCGCCGTCCTGGGTGCGGTCGGGCAGGCTGGTGTATGTGCCCGCGGTGGAGTCGAGCAGTTGGACCGAGGCGAGCGTGCTCAGGTTGATCCGGTTTGAGCTGAGGGTCGTGATGGTGAAGGTGTCTCCGGGCCAGCCGAGCACGGTCGCGTACAGGATGGTGTTGTTCTTGCTGCGGGTGAACCGGATGTCGGTGTTGGTGCCGGCCACCGGCGTAACGAACGAGCCGCCGCCCATCTTCGTCGGTCCCTCGCCGTAGACGGCCCATGCGCGGGTGGCGTAGATGGACTCGCCGAACCGCCGGAGGTAGTCGCCGATGCCGAGCAGGACCGTGCGTTGTCCACTCGGGATGGTGCCGTCGGCCATGGGGGCGATGTTCAGCAGGACGTTGCCGTTCTTGCTGACCCGATCGATGAACGAGTGCAGCATGGCGTTCAGCGAGTAGTAGCCGATGCCGACGGTGTAGCACCAGCTGGAGCTGGAGATGCTGTCGTCGGTCAGCCAGAAGGGGTGCTGGATGTCCGCCGGGCCGCCGCGCTCGAAGTCGAAGACCGATCCCCGGTTGTTGAGGCCGTCCTTGTAGGTGGCGACCACATCGGAGTTCCAGGCGACGGCCTGGTTGAAGTAGTACGCCAGGAAGTTCAGCCGCTGCGCCTCGTCGACCTGGGGCAGGTTGAAGTCCTGCCAGAGGATGTCCGGCCGGTAGCCGTCGATGACCTCCTTCAGTTTGGCGTACCAGAGCTGGTTCGCGGCCGCGCGGTCGAGCTGGCCGTACAGCTTGCGCATGCTGGGATCCGACTGCGCTGGCACGCGTTCGTAGAAGCCGGTGAAGTTGTACGCGTGGTGCAGCGACACGATGAACTTCATGCCCTTCGCCCGGATGGCGTCGGCGTGCAGCCGCACCAGGTCGAGTCGGGGACCGGTGCGCACCGAGTTCCACTCGTTGACCGTGCTGTTCCACATCGAGTAACCGTCGTGATGCTCGGCCACCGGCCCGGCGAACTTCGCGCCGGCGTCGGCGAACAGCTGTGCCCACTCGGTCGGGTCGAAGTTGCCGCCCGCGGACTTCAGCTTCGGTGCGAACTGCACCCAGTTCCCGGCCTTGTCCCGCGCCCCGTTGATGAAGTTGTGGTACGGCCACGCCGACGGATCCCCATAGGTGTTGACGTGGTGGCGGTTCTCGTTGGAACCGGCGAAGTACATGTTGCGCGGATACCACTCGTTGGCGAACGCCGGGACGCTGAACACACCCCAGTGGAAGTAGATGCCGAACTTCGCGTCCTGGAACCACTCCGGCGCCGGCGGATGCTGGTCGACCGACGGCCAGGTCGGGGTGTAACTGCTTGGGCCCTCGGTGGCGCCGGCGAGACCGCCGCGCAGCACTCCCGCCGCAGTCGCACCGCTCACGGTCACCAGGCCGAGCATGGTGCGGCGGTTGAACGTGGACATGGGAGACCTCCGATTGGGGCTAAGGGGTGGCGAGTTCGAACCGCTGCGACGTCACCGCGCCGGCGGGTGTCTGGGTGGCGTAGCCGGACACGACGAACCGGTGGGTCGCCCGCAACGCATCTCGCATCACGGTGAACGAGCCTCCTGTTCTCCCCTGATCCCCTCCGGGGAGCACCAGTCGTATTTCAGTAGTCCACATCCCACGACGCGAACGTCCTGGCGTCCCGCATGCCGGTCGAACCGGGAATGCGTGCAGACCCGCGGGTCGCCCCGGGCGTCCCACACCGAGTCGAACCAGCAGTCGTCCACTAGCAGGTACCGGTAACCCGCGTCCCCCATTCCCGAACCGGCTATCGCGTCCGCTGCCCGCCGGACCGCGGGCTCGGTGACACCGCACCCGAAGCTGTTCAACTGTTCCACCCCAACAGGGCCAGAAGCGCCATCGCCGGGGTGAGCGCGGCGGCGTGCGGGCGGACCGGGCGCGTGCAGGGTCGCGCGGGCATCGTTGCCCCTTCCCTCGTGTAAGCGGAATCAGGAGATCAGCGGTCGTCGGCGCCACAAGGACGGCGAACGAACGTTCGCCGACTGCTAACCGCAGCCGAGTTACCACTATCGATGTGAACGCTAACATGCAACCGCAGGACAGGACAACGTCCAAGTGTCACAACAGGTTGAGTAGGCTGTTAGCGTGAACATCTAGGTGTCCCGGGCGCGCCGACCTGAACCAGTCACATCATGCAGGAGCAGGACTATTCGAAGGCGCTCCCGCGGATGTAATCCGGAAATTCGGGCCTGAACAATTCGCCAAGTTTCTCAAAACAGGCCGTCAGCGAACGACACGTTCCACATATCCCAGGCCAGACCTCCGCTGATTCACGAGGCCCACCGCTCCGCCACCCTGGTCGACCACCCGGGCTCCGGCTTGACCCAGCTCCTGACGCCGGTCTCACAGCCAGCGCACCCGGCACCGGGCCACGCTGGTGACCTCCGTCGAATGCGGCCCGGACGACCGGGCAGCCGCCCGGCAACCCGAGGAGGCGGTGAGCGTGGGCCGCTCGGTGCGGGCTCTGGCGAGATCCGCGACATGCAGCCGTTGTTGCCGCCGAACCCGTCCCGAACCGACCGTCCACTTCGGAGGTTGTCCGAGGTGCCGTGGATCCGCAGGTACGCGACGGATCTGAAGGTCGATCTATACCTCAACAGCGCACAACTCCCTTGTTGCGGTGACGCCGTCCGGTCAGATGAGTCCGATCTATTATCGTCGAGCTGGGGCATCCCGCTCTCACCATACAACCGTCCAACAAGCCAAAGTCAAGGGTCAGTGCACCTACAGTTCACAGAGCGCGTCCGTCCCACTCAGCAAATAAGTCGGATCCATTGCCCTGCGACTACTTGCGTATACATCGTTCGTATGATGAACTCACACCAGCTGTGTTGCCCTGCTGTCAGACCAGTCGTACGACGCGATCTTCGCGCCCTGGCTGGCAGGTCGCAAGCACGAGCGGCGGTGGCAGATCTGCTCGGTGACCGGTTCGAAAAGGTGAACGCGCCCGGGCCTGGCTGGCGACCACCAGCCCATGCCACTACCTGCTCATCCGACGCCATCTCCACACCGGGGAGTTGGCCTACCACTACTGCCATATCCCGGCCGGCCGGCAGGCCGTCACGCCGTGCCCGCTGATCACCGTGCGGTAGGCGGCGACCTGGCGGATCCGTCGGGCTTCGTGAAGCGCCTCGCGACCCGCCTGGAACGGAGGGTGTAGCACGGCTACTGCTCCAGCGTGTTGACGACCAGGTCGAAGCCGAGGCCACTGGAGCCTTCGCCGCGGCCGATGCCGCGCCGGGCGGACAGCCAGACCACGGCGCGCCCGTCGTGCCAGCGGGTGCGGTTGAACAAGACCGACAGCCGGGTGCCGTCGCGGGGTACTTCCTCTTCGTTGACGAAGTACTGTTTACCGGCGTCGAAGCCGTGGCGCAGCAACGTGGTGCGGGCCCGGACCGGTTCGCCGTCGACGACACTCCGCATCGCCGCGCGCTGCAGCTGGATCTCGTCCCGGCCGACATCGCCGCGTGGTCGGCAGGGGTTGTCGCTGACGCCAGTGCGGTGACCAGAAGTGCGCGAGCGGCGGCGGGAGCGCCCGCGCCGATCAGTCCGAGGCCCCTGGCCACGGCCAGGTCCAGCGCGATCTCCCGCCCGTCGCGCACTCCCAGCCCCGGCGCGATCGAGGCGGTCGGCTTCGAGCCGGAGACATCGGCGCCGATAACCACGGCGGGCGAGGGCCGCACGCGACGGTCGTCCTCGCGCACGTCGGTGTCCTCGAGGTCGAGATCGTCGCGTCGACCGCTGCCACGCCCGACGAGCCTAGTGCCGTTATCGGCTCTGGTCGGTCAGTGTTCGGTACAGGAACCGCGGTGTGAGTGGTGTGGCGGTGATCCGGTCGGCGATCTCGGGCAGGGCGGCGGCGATCGCGTTGCCGACGGCGGCGGGTGAGCTGATGGTGCCGGACTCGCCGACTCCCTTCGTCCCGCCCGGTGTCACCGGCGACGGTGTCTGCTGGTGGACGACGTCGATGTTCGGCGCTTCCGCGGTGGTGGGCAGGTCGTACCCGGCGATGGGCTGACCGTCCGGAGAGTAGAGGACCTGTTCGTAGAGGGCCATGCCGATGCCCTGCACGACGCCCCCGCGGAGCTGCCCGTCGACGATGGCCGGGTTGACCAGGACGCCGGAGTCGTTGACCACCCAGTACCCCTCGATCTCGACGGCACCGGTCCTCGGGTCGACGGCCACGGCGGCGGCGTGCGCACCGGAGGAATACACGTAGGCGGGCGGGTCGTAGGTGGCCTGCTCCTCGAGGCCGGGCCGCATCCCGTCCGGGAGGTCCCAACCGCGCCACGCGGCCGTCGCGAGGTCGGCGAGGCCGACCGCCGCACCCGGCACACCGTGCACCCGAACGGTTCCGTCCGCGATCTCGAGGTCGTCGGCCGCCACCTCCAGGCGGTGCGCGGCGATCGTGAGCAGCTTGTCCCGCAGGGCGGTCGCCGCGTGGATGAGCGCTCCGCCGCCGACCGCGAGGGACCGGCTCGCGATCGAGCCGATGGGCGAGTACGGCGTCACCGCGGTGTCACCCAGCACCACCCGGACGTGGTCCAGTGGGACACGCAGTTCGTCGGCGGCCACCTGCGCGAGTGTGGTCTCGATGCCCTGCCCCATGCCGGTCAGTCCGGTGTGGACGATGACGGAGGCGTCCGGTTCCATGCGCACGACCGCGTTCTCGAACCCGCCAGCCAGGTAGCCCTCGGCCTTCATCATCGTGGAGGGCCCCACGCCGGTCATCTCGACATGGCAGGAGAACCCGATGCCGCGTCGGCGACCGTCCTCGACATGCTCGCTCCGCACCCGGTCGCGTAGCGTCCGCAGGACAGCGGCGTAGTCACCCGAGTCGTACTCCTGTCCCATGCCCGTCATGACCGGGAGTTCGTGCGGCTCAAGCATGTTGCGCAGCCGCAGCTCGACCGGGTCCACACCGAGGCGGCGGGCGGCCTCGTCGATGAGCCGTTCCCGCGTCCAGGTGATCTCCGGTTGCCCGAAACCCCGGTACGACCCGGTCGGAGCGGTTGTCGTGACCACCCCGCACACGCGCGCGCCCACCGTGTCGAACCGGTACGGGCCCGCCGACATCAAGGCCGACACCGCGAGCGGGCCGGCGCCGGCGTTCGACGCGTGGGCGCCGAGATCACCGGTGATGTCGCAGTAGAGGGCGACGAACCGGCCGTCCGCGTCCAGCGCGAGCCGACCACGGTGGGCCGCGTCGCGCGCGTGCAGCGTGGCGGCCAGGTGGTCGCCAGGAGCCTCACTCCAGCGGACGGGCCTGCGCAGCCGAACCGCGGCCAGGCAGATCAGCACCTCGTCCGGGTAGACGTGTTCCTTGGCCCCGAACCCGCCACCGACATCGCACCCGTGCACACGCACCGCGTTGACCGGAAGGCCAAGCGCCGCCGCCACATGGTCACGCACGAAGTGCGGGGCTTGGGTCCCCGCACGCACGGTCAGCGTCTCACCGTCGTAGTCGGCCACCACACCACGCGGCTCGATCGGCCGCGGCGCGACCCGCGCGAGCCGGAACGTCATCTCCACCACCTGTTCGGCGACCACAGTGGCCGTCGAGGCGTCACCCAGCGGGAAGTCGGTGCCCACGTTGGTCCCCCACTCGGGGTAAAGCAGGTCGGCACCAGGCGCCAGCGCCGTCTCCAACCCCACCACCGCGGGCAACGGCTCGATGTCAACCTCGACCAGGGCAGCGGCGTCGTGCGCGGCCTCCTCGGTCTCGGCCACCACCACCGCCGTCGGCTGTCCGACATAGCGCACCGTGTCGTCCAGCACCGGATAGCTGGTCGGCCGATCAGGTCCCAGAACGGCGCACGGCAACGCCATCCCCCGCGCGTCCCCGACCGTGATGACGTCCAGAACCCCGGCCGCGGCCCGCGCCTTCTCGGTGTCACAACCGCGTATCCGACCGTGGGGCACGTCGCTGCGCAGCACCACCGCGTGCACCGAGCCCGGCAACCGCACCCCGCCGACGAACCGCCCCCGCCCGGTGATGAGCCGGGCATCTTCCCGCCTCGGTGCCGGTGATCCGACGTGCTTCTCTGCTGACATCAACCATCCACCCCCATGTGGAAGACGCCGGCACACCTCCATGGCGGTGACAGCGGTGCGACCACCATACTGCCGCGATCAGCGGGCACACGCTCGTCGGCATGAGCGAGCGTTGCCACCGGCCTGAGTGCCCGAACTGCGCACGAACCACGGCAGCACTCCTGCCTCCGCAGCGTCAAGCATGATCAACTTGGCAAGTGCAGAGAAGGGACCGATGTCAGTGCATCAAGCTCTGCGAGTACGCCCGGCTGGGCCCGCCGGGGGGTCGATTCCGGACGCCTCGGCGTCTACTACAGCCCCGCATCACTCGCATCTGTCATTCGCCAAGGTCATAGGGTCAACGTCTTGCCAGCGATCGTCGCCGGCGAGAGAGCCTCCGCCAGCCGCCGCGCCGCCGCCTCGTCCGCACGAGTCGACGATGTGTTCTCCGTCACTAGATGTCCCTTCCGACCAGCCATCAAGCCAGTCGATCATGGGTCACCTCCGACTTACACGGTTGGCATGACACGCCTGCGTCGTGGGCTTCCAGCCAGACTCGCAGGTACTTGACCTGGCCGTAGGCCTCGTCGGCGGTGACCCACCCGAACGGAACACCCGCGGCGAACGCGCGGGCGAGCATCGCCATCGCCTGCCGGGGCTTGGTGGTGAACTCGACGTCGTCCGGAACACCCGCCTTGCGGCACCGGTCCCGATCGGTCGCCCAGGACTCCGGCAAGTAGAGCTCCCGGTCGATCAACGCGTGGCCGCGCGCCGACGCATAAGCCAGGAACGTGCCGATCTGACAGTTCTCCGTGCGTCCCGCCGTGCCCGAGTACTGCCGCTGAACACCCGCCGACCAGTTTCCTTATGACGAGCGGGGTCTATCAGGTAGCGAGCAGCCTCGCGAGGGTCAGCTGTTCACGCTGGCTCGAAACTCGCTCAGTCGACGGTTGAGGATCGCAGTAGGGCGGTGCCGAGTGGTGTGATGGTGTGGAGGACCGAAGGGCCGTGTCGGTGTGTGGCAATGATTCCGGCTTCCCTGAGCACGGTGGTGTGTCGGCTGATGGAGGATGCCGCAATGTTGAGTCGGCGGGCGAGTTCCGTGGTCGACGCGCCGTGCATGATGGCCGCGAGCACGGCGTGGCGAGTGGCTCCCAGGAGCGCAGTCAGCGCCGGAGCGGCGGGCCGGCCGGTGGTGGGCGTGCACGCGTGGTCGTGGTGAATCGGGTAGACCAGGGTTGGGGGTAGGGCTGGGTCGGCCAGCGCCACGGGCAGTTGGTGGCAGAAGTAGGAAGGCACGAGTCGTAAGCCTCGTCCGTCCAGGTGCAGGTCTCGGTGGACGGGGTACTGGACCTCGAGCACGGGTGGCCGCCACTGCATGAGGGGCCGCATGCTCTGCAGCAGGCCGTGCACCCCACCGTCGAGGAAGGCTGTAGCTCGGTAGGCGCGGTCGACGTCGACGGCTGCGTCGATCGCAGCCGTGTAGGGCTCGATCGCGATCCGGTGGTAGGCGGTCAGCGCGTGTCCGATGTCGGCCAACACCTCTTGGTCGCCGTCCGCGAGAGGCCGAGCCCAGGACGGGAGGGGCTGGTTGGCGGACAGTCGGTGTAGCTCGCGCCGCAACCGACTGCGCGGGGTGGCGCGGATCGCGTCGATGGCCGGTCGCAGTCCTTGCGTGCCCTCCGCGGGGGTGAGGAAGTCCGGGAAGTAGGGGCCGACAGGGCTCAGCGCGGCCAGGATCCTGACGCCGGGCCTGATCGGCGTTACGTCGACCTCATGTCGGATCCATCGCGTCCACGGTTGAAACACCGAGCCTTTGCCGGCGTCACGCAGCCGACGACGGCTGAACACCATCTCCCACAGCGGATCCGCCGACTGGGCCAACTGAACCTGGCTACAGTCCTCGGCAGTGAAGTGAACACGCAACATGACAACCCCCAGCAGTCCCCGCAACGGTTCCACCCGAGCCGGATGCGGGTCAGATCCTCGGCGGTGAAATGAACTCGTAGCACGACATCCCCCAGAGACCCGGCTTCGCCGCGTGTCAAGTTCCGCTGGTGGGCACCGGAGCCGGCGCGCCCGCCGGCGGAACTCCCCCTCGGCACGGCGAGCAACACGATGTCCGATGCCGTCCTCGTCTAGTCCTCACCTGGTCCTCTGCTCGCCGCTGCTGGCATACCCGCTGGTGAGTTAGCATTTCGGCGTGGGTAGGACACGTTTTTGGGGATGAGGCTGCCTAATGGATTTCCGCGTGCTTGGAACGCTGGAGGTCTGGACCGAATCGGGCAGGGTCATGTTGCCGAGCGTCCGACACCAACGGGTGCTGGCGGCGCTCCTGCTCGCACCCAATTCGGTGGTGCCCATGTCCCGGCTTGTCGACGCGGTATGGGACGACGAACCACCCATGACAGCCACGAAGCAGATCCAGAACTGTGTTTCGGTGCTCCGTGAGCGGCTGGGCCGAGGACATGACCTGATCGTCACGGACGGGCCCGGTTACCAGATGACGATCGTCGACGACGAGCTCGACGCCATGCGGTTCCGGCGTGGCATGGTCATGGCGCAGCAGTTGGCGGCCGAGGGCAGCCTATCCCGGGCGGTCGACGTGGCGCGCGACGCATTGCGGTTATGGCGGGGACCCGCCCTCGACGGGTTGGACGCCGCCGCGCTGGCCGGGCCGATCACCAAACTGAACGAGCAGCGGTACAACGCCATCGAGGCGTGTGCCGAATGGCAGCTCGAGTTGGATGAACATCAGGCCGTCGTCGAGGAGCTGGGCGAACTGGTCGCGTTCCACCCGCTACGCGAGCGCATGCACGGGCAGTTGATGGTGGCCCTCGACGGCGTCGGCCGATCCGCGGACGCGCTCGCGGTGTTCAGCGCCCTGCGCGCCAGGTTGGTCGATGAGCTGGGCATGGAACCCGGGGCCGACCTGCGGGCGCAACAGGTACGCATCCTCGCCAGGACTCGCGGCGAGCCGTCGTCGCCGGCTCGCGGCGTCCCCAAGGCGTCAGCCGACCACGCACCGCGCCAGCTCGCGGCGGCCGTCGCCCGCCAGTGGACGACCGAGGTCGAGATGCGGTCGCTCAACCGGCCTGAACCCGTCCCGCTCACCTGGTCGAGCACCGGGCGGCCGGTCGCCGCCGAGGCCACGCTTCCCCCCCGCGCCGGCGAACGACTCATGTTCAGCGGTGACCTGCGCGATGTCGTCGCCAAGTTCCGGCAGGTGCGGTCCCGGCAGCTGGTCGTCCTCGGCGACCCGGGCGCCGGCAAGTCCGTCCTGGCGATGTTGTTCACCCTCAGTCTGCTCGCCGACCGGCGCAACGGAGACCCGGTCCCGGTGCTGCTGCCGCTGGCGTCCTGGAACCCACACCGGGAGCACCTGCGGCACTGGCTTGCCACCAAACTGGTAGAGAACTATCCGGGTCTCGGCAACAAGGCCGTGTACGGCGCCGATGCGGCGACCCGGCTGGTGTCTGACCGCAAGATCGTCCCGGTGCTGGACGGCCTGGACGAGATACCGCCCGCGCTGCATGCCGCGGCCATCGACGCACTCGACCGCGCCGTCGCCGACGGGAGTCCGCTCGTGGTGACCTGCCGCGGCATGGAGTACGAGCAGGCCGTGACACATAGCGGTTCCCTGCTTGCCAGGGCTGCCGTGGTGGAGATCGAGCCGGTCGAGGCCGAGGCCGCCATAGGGTTCCTGACCGCGCGGACGAGAGCTGGCGAGACCCGGTGGCAGCCCGTCGAGGAACAGTTACGCCGGCAGACCGACAGCCCGCTCGCGCGGGCGCTGCGCACCCCGCTGATGGTCGACCTGGCCAGAACCGCCTACGCACAACCGGAAACGGATCCCGGCGAACTGTGCGACACCGACCGGTTCGGCGGTCCGGAGCTGATCGAAGACCATCTTCTAGACGCCTACCTCCCCACCAGCTACGCCCATCGCCCCACACCACCCGCTCCGCATGACCGGCCGATCACACCGCGGACCTACGACCTGCCGCAGGCCGAGCGATGGCTCGGTTTCCTCGCACGGCGGTTGCAGGACCAGCAGACCCGCGACCTCGCCTGGTGGCGTCTCGACCGGATGATGCCTCGCTATGTCGCCGGGCTCTACCTCGGCCTGCCACCCGCACTGTTGTTTGCGGCAACCGGCTGGGTCGCCGCCGGCCCGATCGCCGGCCTCATCTACGGCTTGTCGTTCGGTCTCGCGGGCTGGTTGGCGCACACCATCGGCGAGCGGCCAGGACCACTTCGGGTAGAGCTCCGGTTCCACCGGACCACAAGGCGTTTCCTCTGGCGATTCCTCGTCGGTGCCGTCGCCGGCAGCCTTCTCGCACTGGGCTGGTCGCTGTCACTGCCCATCATCGCCCTGCTCGCCGTGGTGTTCGGGCTGGCCATCGCACCCCACGTCTGGCTGGACACCCCGATCGACGCCGGCACGGTGACCAGCCCGGCCACCGTGCTGCGCAGCGACCGGACCGCGGCCCTGGCCTACACGCTGTCGTTCATGGTGTGCATGGGCCCGTTCTGGGGGATCGCCTTCGCGCTCACCAACGAGACCCGGTTTGTCCCGATCCTGGCCGGCCACTTCGACCTGGTGCTGGCACTGGCCACCGGTCTCGCATCCGGACTGCTCGGCCGTTTCATGCTCGGTACCGCAGGCAGCATCGCCTACGGGCTGGCGGGCGCGGTCGTCGGTGGTCAGGTGTTCCCGCGCGCCACCAGCGCCACGCAGGCCATCATCGCCGGGATCCTGTTCGGGCTCGCGGTCGGGCTCGCGGTGTGCCTCACTCGCGCGTGGGGCGTGTTCACGATGACCCGACTGTGGCTCGCCGCTCGCGGTCGTCTCCCGTTGCGTTTCATGGACTTCCTCGCCGACGCCCACCGCCGCGGCGTCCTACGCCAGGTCGGCGCCGCGTACCAGTTCCGCCACGTGCGCCTGCAAGACCGCCTCGCCAGACAGACGGAAACACCGGGACTCGATAGGTGAGGACGACCAAGGATAGGGGCCAACACTACAGACCTATGGAGTGGCGACGGTGCCCAGCGTGCAGCGAGGATCTCACCGGTCAGACACAGTCGCCGAGGCCGAACTCGCTTTCCGACGCCTCCGCGCACACCGCAGCCGAACTCTCCCCGACGACGAGCAGCATCTCGCGAAACTCCCAGCCCACAATCGCCATCAAGTCGTCCCGGATCGCCGCCGTGCAGCCGCCACTCATGCGCCAGCGTGTGCCGAACCGATGAGCGTGCATGTGCGCCATCTCCGCCGCCTTCTCCCCCGTCGGCGCAACATCGTCTCCACCCCGTCCACACCCCAAAACGCTTGCAGCCTCGCTCAGTCAGAAACAACGCTGGCAGCTCCGCACCCGGATGCTTGGCCCGCACCTGCAGATACTGGGTCAACTCTTGCCCGGTCTTCTCCCCAAACGGAACTGAACGCTCCTTGCCGCCCTTCCCCTGGACCTTTGACCCGATCACCGCGCAGGTTCACGTCATCCAGGTCAAGCACCGTAGCCTCAGTCACCGCGCGTGGTGCCGGGTTCCGGCCACTGGCGTCATGGCCGCAACGAGCACCTCACGGAATCCGGGTATAGACGTCCTCTTGACTACACCCGGTCCCGATCGCCAATCAACTCGCGACGCTCACCGCGATGACTTCAACGCCCTGACCATCACCGTCGGCCCCAGATCCCCAACGAGGGTTCCTCCGAACGTGCCCACGACGGCGGTGCATTCGGCACCCGGCGACGATCGGTCCCGACACAGAGACCCGGGCATTCGAGGGCTGACCGTGATCAAAGTCTTCGCCACCGGCACCCGCAATGGCCCAGCGCGACATTGACCAGGTCGCGGCCACTCGTACGCGAACACATTTGCCCCTGGTCTGATATTGCGACTTACCAGCATCCGGCAGAGGTAACAGGTCGGACGGAATCGGCGGCCTGCTACTCGGCGCCCACGACATCGAAGGAAGCCTGCGCTACATCGGCGACGTGGGCACCGGCTTCACCGAACGCGCCCTCGACGACTACTGAGCCTGCTCACCCCACCCGAGCGCCCAACCAGTCCGCTCCACGACGACAGTCTCGCCGACGGGCGCCGCACTGGTTCATCGCTGTATCCGGACGAACCGTTTCCGTCACCACGTAGACATGGACGGGGACGCCGAGGTCTCCCGGCACCTGGCTCGCCTACGCAGCCGACCTGTTTGTTGGTCTTGTGCCGTGACACAGAATGGTCCACCACGGGCTCGACCCGCGGCTGCTGAGCAGGTCGGCACCGATGTGCTGAACGCGATCATGCGACGTGTGCGCGACTTTCGTGCACCGTCACTATTTGGTCGCCGGTGTGCGAGTCCAGTCAAGGACTGACCCACCGAGACTGTGAAACGCTGCCACCAGCACCTTTCCGCCCAGCCGCAAAGGTGTTGTCGACCCCATCAAGAACGTGGAGGATTCCCAAGCACGCTCTCTTCTGGAAAATCCAGGGAGAACAACGATAGCAATGGTCGCGCGCCGACCCATCACCGGCGCTTCTACTACAGAAACGGGGACTCATGCTGAAGACAATCCAACGGGCTGCGACCGTGGCCTCACCATGCTGGGCCCAGACCTCAGCGCATTGACCACAGCAAGCCCGGCCGTGGCCGGCCTTGCTGCCACCGGCGAACCGGTACAGACCCTGCGCAACGGCGGGTTCTGCTGAATCCGCGATGGCGAGGCGTTTTGCTCACCTTCGCAACGCATGTCCAGGACGGCTTGGAAGTGCCGCAGAATTCTTCGCCTCATCGCGTCCCATTGGACGCTTCCACCGATTGCAACCTGCAACAAAGAAAGAAGAACATGCATACATTGCTCTCACTGAAACGAGCTCGTTCTCGAGGGCGTCGGCTGCTCACGGCAGGCGCTGCCGCCGCAGTGCTGGTGAGTCTGATCAGCGCTGCCCCTGCCCAAGCTCAATCCAACGCAGCGCAAGTTGGAGAACGCAACGCGTCTGTCAAGGTGACGGTCGCAATAGGATCCGCGGAATCGGCAGCCGATAACGGCGGATGCAGCAAAATGATCAACGTCCTGGACAGCCGGGTGCAAGCATGCATCAGTAGACCGCGCCCTGGTGTCGTGGTTGCCGACGCGTATGTTGCGACTCCTGGCGACTGCAGCTGCCGAAAGTTCAGGCTCTACCTGATGCAGGACCTCCCTGCAGCCATCGACAGGCCGTGGAAGGTTAATAACTTCCCATACCGCACCGGTCATCTTTCCCTGGGCGAAGTAAATGTATCAGTGGGTAGGTACTACGCCGATATCTGGGTGATGCAGAACGGTGTGAGGCAAGGAGGAATTGAAAGTCCACGCCAAAGCGTCTTCTGAACCAACGGCGGTCGGCGCTCGCGTCGCCGGACTTCATGTTGGATACCCAAGAGCGACTGCACGATGCTCGAGAAAACAGGGCGTCGTGCAGTCGCCATCACAACACCTTGACGCCAAGCCCTCCCGCGGTCCAGTCGGCAGGTTCTCCCAGCCGATGCCGGTGTGCAGCACGAACAGGATGCCTTGCAGGCGTTGCCGGTCCGGCGACGCCCTCACCTGACTGCCGTTGCAGTACTAGTGCAGCACTTCAAAAGTCCGTGAGTGTTGTGTCTTCGGTGTCTGTTCACCGTGGGTAGCGTTCATGCGGTCTGGAGGTCAACGTCGATGGTGTCGACAGGCGGGGCGTGCCGGGCGAGGTAGCGGGCGTGGTCGGCGTCGGCGTCGTATGTCCGGGTGTAGGGGTGTGCGGTCTTGTTGTGTCGGATCGTGAAGTCGGTGATCTTGATTTCGAGGTCGTCCTGGGAGGTGAACTCACCCCGGCGCAGCAGTCGCCGGGTCAGTACGCCGAACCGTTGTTCGATCATGTTCAGCCAGGATCCGTGTTTGGGTGTGTAGGTCACGGGTGAAGCGTGGATGAGCGGCGATCCAGGCGCGGGTGGCCTTGGACGTGTGGCTGGAGCCGTTGTCCATGATCAGATGAATGTTCAGGTCGGCGGGGATGTGCTGGTCGAGCAAGCTCAGGAATCGGATACAGGTGACCGAGTCATTCCTGGTGATCCGCTCGGCGATCACCTCGCCTGTGGTCACGTTCATCGCAGCGATGATGGACACGGTGCCGTGCCGGACGTACTCGAATTCGCGGCGGGCGTCACGGCCGCGGTGCGTTGGCTGTTCAGGATGTTTGCGGCACGTGGCCTGAATACCAGTCTTCTCATCCAGGCTGATCAACACGGCGTTCGTGGGCGGCCTCAGATAGGCGACGCACACCGCGCCCGCGGCGGTCCAGAAGTGCTCATCGTCGGCACGGTTCAACCAGCCCCGGACCTTGTGCGGGCGGACCCGCGCGTCAGCCAGGATCCGCCCGACGGTCGCGGCGCTGATGGCCAGGCCGTGCCCCGCCATCTGATCGACGATCATGGTGTGGGACCAGCACGACGCTCCCGCGAGTGGGGTGCTGGTGGCGATCGCCACCACCGCCAGCCGAGTACTGGGCCCGTGCACCGGCGGCCGGCCCGAGCGGTGCCGGTCGGCCAGGGCGGGCAAGCCACCCACGGCGAACCGCCGTCGCCAGGTCCGAACCGTGCCCACTGAGCAGCCCAACTCGGCCGCGATCGCCGCGTTCGGCCGTTGCTGGTGAGCGAGCAGCACGATCCGGGCACGCAGCACCAACGCCTGCGGCGAGGACGCACGAGTGGCGAGCCTCCCACTTTCCGGACAGTGGACCTAATAAGGTCTGGTCTGGAATGGAGGATGGTCAATGCCGGAACGGCGTAGGAAGTTTTCTCCCGAGTTTCGGGACGAGGCGGTCAAGATGGTGACCGTGGGGAATCGTCCGGTCGCGCAGGTAGCTCGGGAGTTGGGGATCAATCCGGGGACGTTGGGGAACTGGGTCGCTCAGTATCGTAAAGCGCACCCGGTCGACGAGGAGCCGTTGTCGGTGTCCGAGCGGGCCCGGCTGCGTGAACTCGAGCGGGAGAACCGCGAGTTGAAGATGCGGAACGAGTTCCTGGGAAAAGCGGCCGCCTTCTTCGCCCAGGAGTATCGGTGACCGCGAAGTTCGCGTTCATCGACGGCGAGAAGGACCACTTCCCGATCATGAAGATGTGCCGATGGCTCGAGGTGTCCACGTCGGGCTACTACGAGTGGAAAGACCGACCGCCCTCGGCGACGGCCCGGCGACGCGACCGGCTCGCGGCGATGGTCACGGCGATCTTCGAGGCCAACCACGGCACCTACGGCTACCGCCGTATCCACGCCGTGCTCGTCCGCTCGGGCGAGCAGGTGTCCGACGAACTGGCCCGGGAGCTGATGCGTGAGCTGGGCCTGGTGGCCTGCCAGCCGCGGCCCTGGCGGCCGACCACCACCGACCCGGACGACCAGCACCGCATCCCCGACCTGGTGGACCGGGACTTCACCGCCGCCGAGCCCGGAACCAAGCTGGTCGGCGACATCACCTACATCTCCACCGGCGAGGGCTGGCTGTACCTGGCCACAGTGATCGACTGCTACTCGAAAATGGTGATCGGCTGGTCCATCGCCGACCACTACAAAACCCCGCTCATCGCCGCCGCCCTCGATTCCGCCGCCGGCACCATCGACCTCCAGCCAGGATGCATATTCCACTCCGACCGAGGCTCGAACTACACCTCCTACGAGTTCGCCACCAAAATTACGGCCATGGACCTGCGACACTCCGTCGGCCGCACCGGAATCTGCTGGGACAACGCGATGGCCGAATCATTCTTCGGCGCACTGAAGAACGAATGGATCCACCGCATGACCTTCACCACACGCACCGAAGCCCGACAAGCTATTGTGCACTACATCGAAGGGTTCTATAATCGACAACGTCTCCACTCGGGACTCGGCTACAAGACCCCACTAGAGGTCCACAACGAGTACCTGAACCGACAGCTCGCAGCATAAATTAATCCCTAAGAAAGCTGTCCGGAAAATTCGGGGCGCCTCAGACCCGTATCCGCGAGTAGGGCGGTGACACGCTGCTGAGATGGTGATAGGTGCCGCTCTGGCCTGGGATGATGACGTTTGCGACGACGTAATCGTTCCCGGGAGAGGACACCTATCGGTGGGTAGTTTACGTGGTGGACGGTTGGAGGTGCGGGTCGGTGCGGCGGATCCGTCGTTGACGGCGGTGTCGGGGATGGCGGCGGTCACGGAGTTGGTGGAGCGGTTGGGTGTGGTCTCGGCGTTGGACGCGGCGGTGGGTCCGATCAAGCAGCGTGATCGCGGGTTCTCGGCTGGTGAGGTGTTGGTGGGGTTGGCCGCGGCGCAGGTGGCTGGGGAGGATTTTCTGGTCGGGTTGGATCGGCAACGTGGCGATGTGGCGGGGCAGGTGATCACGCCGGTGCCGGGGTTGTCCTCGACCACGGCCGCTGGGCTGGCGCGCAGGTTCACCGATCCACAGTGGACAGCGGTGGAGACCGGGGTCGCGCGGGTGACCGAGCGGATGCTGGAGCGAGTGCCCGCAGCGCGACGGAACCGGTTGTGTCACACGGTGACGATCGATCTCGACGCCAGCGACGTGGAGACCTATGGGCGCAAGAAACGTGGTGTCGCCTACAACCATGAGGGGCAGCGGGTAGGGCGTGTGCACGTCGCGTCCTGGGCTGAGGTGGAGACCGTGCTGGCCGGGGAGTTATTGTCGGGTAACGATGATCCCCGAGCACACGCCGCTGGACTGTTCCGGCGTGCGCTCGCGGCCTTGCCGGAGCAGGCAAGAGCGGGCCAGGTGCGGTTACGGGCCGACGCCGGCTACTTCGCCGGTGAGCTGGCTCGGGTGGCGTTCTTCGCGGAGGTGGAGTTCGCGATCGGCGCCAAGCGCATCGCCCCGCTCTGGCGGCTACTTTCCGGCCTCACCGAGGACGACTGGGCGGATGCGATCGACATGGACGGCGCCCAGGTCGCCGTCGCGGACTACCGGCCGGTCTGGTGGCCCGCGAAGACCTTCCTGCTCATCCGCCGCGTCCGTCTCGACATCTGTCAGATCTCAGCCGATCCACGTTCGCGCCGCCGCCGCACCCTGCACCCGGACCAACGCGCCCTCCCCCTGGAAGAACTCGCTGACGCGGACGCGATCTACGGCTACAGCTTCGTCCTCACGAACCTGGATGTGTCCACACCAGACAAAGCCGTCCAGGTCGAGCACTGGTACCGACACCGCACCAGCATCGAGAACATCTTCCGCGACAGCAAACACGGCGCCGCGCTCCGCCACCTCCCCTCCGGCTACCCCGAGGTCAACACCGCCTGGATGTGGGGCGCACTCTTGGCCGCCACCATGGCCGCCTGGCTCCACCAACTCACCGCCACCGAACACCCCACCACCGGCCAGCTCTCCGGCTGGGGCGCACGCGACGGCAAAGCCATGATCGCCACCCTCCGCCACCGGCTGATCCGCGTCCCCGCCCGCCTCGTTCTCCAAGCAGGACAAGTGATCCTGCACCCGCCACCTGGTCACGACCTGCTCGCCGAGATCCTCGCCCGACTCCGAAAACTTCCCACACTGCCCTAACCACCCGGCCACCCCCGGCCCCGACCCAGGAACCCTGAAACCACCCAGCCCGGCACAACACCCGGGCCTACCGGCACGCCCACACACACGAAACCCGCCCCACCACACCACCCCACGAACTCGAAGATCAACTCAGTCAACTACTCGCGGAATCGGGTCAGAGCCACGATCGACTCCAGCTTTCCTTTTCGCCGTAATCCCAGCAACACCAGGTCCGGGCTGGTCACGCGCGCCATGTCCCACCTTCGAGTAATCCGCGTCGGATCGCCCGAGAATGTCGTGCGGCACGATCACGCGTGGCGGGGACACGCCGATCACGGCGACAATGAGCCCATGCCCGTGCCGTCCAAGCGACTCAAGGACCTCATCGAAGGCACCGTCGATCACCACGCCGCACAACGCTGGCCGGCGCTGGAGGAAGTGGCCATCACCTGGCGCGGGTCCTACGGCTACCTCGTCGGCTACCCCTCCGAGAACGACGATGACCAGATCAAGCTCTGCCGTATCCAATACCTCGGCGACAACGATGACTGGGCCTTCGCGATCTACCAGGCGAGCACCGACGAATACACCACCGCCGTCCTGCTCGACGGCAGGCCCACCGGCCATCCCAACCAGGCCCTCGACACCGCCGCGACCCTCTACCTCACCAACATCAACAACCACGGTTAGTAATCGCCAAACCCCTCAAGGACTTCAGGGGGCCACACTAGGTGGCGCTACGGGGTTGAGGCTGGGCTCCGGACGAGGTGTTGGTGGATCACGGTGTGGATCCGGGTTGCGCAGTCGTGGTAGGCGGATGGCCGGTCGTGGGGGTCGGGGATGTCGCCGTCCGGGTCCAGGCAAATTGTCTTGTCCGCGGCGTGCGGGGCGAGAGCGAGCAGGGCGTCGCGGTGGACGGAGGTCATGGTGTAGATGGTGTGGGCTTCGTTGATGAGTTCGGGGGTGATCTGGCGGGCGCGGTGGTCGCGTGTGGAGATGTCGAGCTGGGCCAGGGCGGTGCGGACGTGTTCGGGCATGGGGGCACCGGGCGTCGCGTTGAGGCCCGCGCTGGCGATGCGCCAGCGAGTGGTGGCCAGCGCGGTGCGAGCGATGGATTCGGCCATGGCCGAGCGGCAGGTGTTGCCACCACAGACGAACAACATCAGCGGCCGGTCGGTGTGCGTACTGGAGCGTCGCCGCAGGATGGTGCGGATGGCGGGGTAGCTCAGCGCGAGGATGGCCAGCGCGATGAATCCGGTGGCGATCAACTGGCCGGTGCCGGGAGCGGCGATGCCGGTCAGAGCGGTCAGGCCGAACGAGGCCACCAGACCGGAGAGCAGGCTGGCGCACCGGTTGGCCGGTACGCACCAGGTGTATTCGCGGGGGTCGAGATAGATCAGCGTGCCATAGACGTAGAGCGCGGAGTAGAGCAACCCGATACCGAATGCGGGAAGCACTGCAGGGGTGAGCAGGAACGTGGTGAACCCCTCGCGCAGCGCGGCGGAGATCGAGCCGAGGCCGACCAGTGCGAGCACGACGCAGAGCAGCACCTGCCACACCGCCGAAGTGATGGCTTCCTCGGCGAAGTAGCGGCGGTCAGTGCTCTCGTTACCGGTCTTGGCGATCCGGCTCATGATCTGGAACCGGCCGGTGTAGCCGGCGAAGTACAAGGCGAGACTGAACACCGCGCCCATGGTGAGGGTGTAGCCGTCCACGTCGGCCAGTGCGGTGGCGACCGCGGCGAGGCTGAACACCAGCGCTGCCCAGGAGTAGACGCGTACCCGGCGGCGACGCACGGTGTCCACGATCGGTGACAGGATCAATACCCCGGCGCGCATCATCAGCAGCATGAACAGGATCGACACCCCGACGAAGGTGTAGTTCAGGGTGGTGGTGGCAATCACCAGTGCCATGAAGAATCCGGCGACGAGCATCGTGCGGCTGGGAAACCGCCGGGTCCGCCCGAGTAGAGATCGAGCGCCGATGTAGCGCCACCAGCCGGTCAGGCCAAGGAACAGTGATGTGCCGACCAACGTACCCAACGCGGCAGCGGGGAGCAGGACCAGACCGCCGACCTGTGAGTCCATACCGGGCAACAACCCGGCCGACAACGACTTGGTGAGCGCGGCGTAGGGCGTGTACCAGAGGAAGTAGCCGATGGCCAGGCCGAGCATGCCACCGGCCAGCCACCACGACCGGCGGGACGACGTCCGGGTGTTCACCTCGCGGATGATCGCCATGATTGGTCTCCCAAATTCAAAGTTGCGAAAGAAAGGCGTGCCCGAACAGCAGCGGTCATCAATGGACTGTGGCCGCAGGCAGGCAGCGATCGGCGTCGTCACCCACACGACGCCAATCGCCGGTATTGCATGGGACCCGGGGTCGATCACCCGGGCCGCCTGATGATCGACCCCACCAACTTAGAAGGGCTACCCACCGGTAATAGCCCCATGGTGGGACGCTGTGCTGTGCCCCGCGCCGGGGCGCATGCCCCAGGCGGGGCGGCCTCCGTCAACGGCGCGTCACGCTGTCAGGACCTGCATCCGGTCGGCCAGCGGCCGAAGCTCGCGACGGGTCAGCGGGGTCTCGCGGCGCAGCAACTCCCGTAGCACGGCCCGGCCCTCGAGGTTGACCCGCAGTTCCTCGGCCGATTCCTTCTCGGCCTGCAACAACATGTGCACCGCGGCGACGTCCTCCGCACGGATGCTGTACGCCCGGGCCAACTCCAGGTAATAGGCGAATCGCCGCTCCACACTGGGAAGACCGGCGACGTCGAAGCGTTGCGCGATACGGATCGCCTCACCCGGCC
Source organism: uncultured Actinomycetota bacterium (assembly GCA_963826035.1). Taxonomy (GTDB): domain Bacteria; phylum Actinomycetota; class Actinomycetes; order Mycobacteriales; family Pseudonocardiaceae; genus Actinophytocola. The sequence continues at coordinate 81,610 of CAWGVZ010000003.1, forward strand.
TGGACAGCTCGACCGCCACCCAGACACGGACGATGCCCGCGTTGGTCGGACCGAAAACGGTGCGGAAATCGTTGCGGTCGCCCAGCTTCGCCGCGACGCGGTCCGCGACATCCAGCGCGACGAGCACGTCGTGCTCGTCGCCGAGCCGAGCGAACTGCATGGCCCGCAACAGTTGCAACGCGCCGAAGATGCTCATCCGCTCCGGCCCGCTGTCCAGCAGAACCGGCTCCAGCTCCGCAACCGCGTCGCCGGCCACCTTCAAGACAACCTCGGTGTGGCCCTGCTCGGCCAGGATCATCCCCAGGTTCCACGCCGACGCCGCCCGATAGTCCAGATCATCAGCCTTGATCGCCGCCTGCATCGCCCGATCCGCGGCCAGCAGCGAAACATCCTGCGCGCCGACCCGCTCGGTGAACGCCAGCGTCAAGAAATACAACATCGACGCCGTGCGCAGCAGGCTGTCCCGCTCCGCCCCCTCGACCACCGGAATCGTCGCCCGCACCTCGGTGATCAACCCGGGAAGTGTCGACCCGAGCTGTGTGAACGGCCGCCGCTCCTGCCAGACGTCCCATGCCGTCTCCACCTCGGCATCCAGCCGCTTGACGTCCGGTTCGCCGTCCAGCTTCGGATTGAACGACACCATCGCCTCCCGGATCGCCGGCACCGTGCCATGCTCAGTGGACTTCTCCGGTAGGTCACCAACCGGCAACCCGGTCAACTTGTACAGATCCCGCACCCGCAGAATCCGGGCAATCGCCATCCAGTCCGAGAACGCCGATACCTGCCGCTCCCCGTTCTCCCACTTCCGCCACGCCGATGCCGTGCACCCCTTCAACTGTGCGCACTGCTCCTGCGTCAGGCCCAACCGCCGCCTGTACAACCGAATTCGCTCACCCGGTGGTAACCCAGAATCCACGACCACCGCAGCCACCTCACAACACACCGAACAACGAGTTGACGACTCACCTCCATGTTAATGATGACGATGTGATCAGCGCGCCCAGGACAATAAGCCGCTCGCGGAGGGCGGGCCGACGCCGCGGCCCTGGTCCCGGCCGACCTGTTGTGTTGGTGTAGGACCTGGACCGGGTTGGCCCGGCCGGTGCGGCGGTCGGGCCTCGGCGTGCTTCCGTCGATCTCCACCCGGCCCTGTTGGGGGTCCGCCAGGCCGGCGAGCAGCCGGCCAAGGGTGCTCTTGCCCGAGCCGCTCGGACCGTACAGACCGACCACCTCGCCCGGCGTCAGCTTCAGCGACACACCGCGCACCACCCACGGCCGGCGCCCGCCGTCGCGGAACCAGACGTCCTCGGCGAGCGGGGTCAGGTGTCCTCCGGCAGGTGGAAACCGTTGGCGGGAAAGGCATGCCACAGCGCGGGTGTACGGATGGGTGAGCAGGCCGCTGGTGAAGTCCGCCGGGCGCGCCTGGTCGACCGTGCGGCCGTCCCGGCAGATCGCCACGCGGCCGGCAGGTCGTGCGTGATCAGCACGACGCCGCGGCCCTGGTCGGCGATCCGACGCAGCTCGCCGAGCATCGTCGAACAAGTCGACTTCGAGTTCGGCAATCCACTCGTCGGGACACAGGCGAACGGCCCTGTCAGTGCCGAGAGCCGGATGGGAGTGCGGCAAGTGCCTTCTCGATCGCCTCGAGAATGTGCAGTGGCGCCTTGTTGAGGGGTTCGCGGAGTTGCCGGCCGGGGGTCCAGCGGGTGGTGCGGCGGAAGGTCTCGGCCCGTTCGGGGTCGGCGGTGCGGATGGCGGTGAGCACGGCGCGATAGGCCTCGGGGTCGTCGATGATCTCGGCGAGGCCGCTCGACAGGTTCAGTGGGCCGCGGGTGGACGACGGGCGTGGGTGGACCTCGTTCCAGGTGTGGATTCCGCTGCCGACATCGTGGGTGGCGCCGGAGGGGAGTTGGACGCGTGCGGTCGTGTTCGGTGGCACCTCGGCGCGGAAGTGGACCTGGTCGCCGTCGCGTCGCCAGCCCGCACTCGCCCTGCCGTAAGGGGTTTCGTGCCAGGGCGAGGCGTCGTCGAGGCCGGTGAGCAGGGTGGGTGCGATGCGGATGGTTCGGTAGGCGGGCTCCAGCGGGGCGAGTCCGGCGACCTCCCGATGCAGCCAGTCCGCCACGGCGCCGAGTGCGTAGTGGTTGAACGAGGTCATCTGCCCCGGGTTGATCGAGCCGTCCTCGAGCATCGAATCCCAGCGCTCCCAGATGGTCGTGGCGCCCATGGTGACCGGGTAGAGCCAGGACGGGCACTCCGTCTGGGTCAGCAGTCGCGACGCCGTGTCGGCGTGTCCGGTGGCGGTGAGCGCGTCGCAGATGACGGGTGTGCCGACGAACCCGGTGGAGATGCGGTAGCCGGCGGCACGGACGAGGTCGCGCAGGCGCTCCCCCATCGCGTCCCGCCGCGGGCCGTGGACGAGCCTCGACGACGGGTGCGCCGACGGCGACCGCCGGCTCGTGCTGGTTCCCCCGCATCCGGCGGATGATCACGGCGCCGACGAAGCCCGACACGAGCGCGAACACCGTCAGCAACACGTAGAGCCCGGACGGGCTCCAGGCGATCAGCGCGGGCGTGAGCAGGGCGAATCCCGAGGCGATGAACCTGGCGGCCGCCATGGTCGCGCCCTGGACCGTCGCCCGCGCGTTGACGGGGAACGACTCCTGGGTCCAGATCTTGTAGAGCGCCTCGCCGATGAAGGGGAACGCCAGGTTGTAGAGCACGAGTGCGGCGATCATCGCCGGCAGCACCGTGCCGCCGGTGATCGCGATCAGGAGCTGGCACGAGGTGAACACGACCACGCCGAACACGAAGAAAGTACTGCGCCACTTGGTGTCGGCGATGCGGGTGAACACGATCGTGCCGACGAAACCGATGAGCGTGGTGGCGAACGACAGGGCGGTCGCCGTGGTCTGGCTGGTGTCGCCCACCGTGACGAGAAAGTACGTCTTGTACGAGCCGAACGTGTTGGCCACCAACGTGAAGAACCCGTAGAACAGCGCGGTCAACACGATCATCGAGCGGAACGCCGGGGTCGTGAGCAGCGTCCGCAGCGGCAGGGCGGCCGACGGGTCGATCCCGGCCGCCGTGTGCCGGGCCACGGCCTCCGCCTCGAGGTCCTTGAACGGCGGGTAGAACGCGCGGAACGCGAACGTCGCGACGCCCAGGACCGCGAGCACGCCGAAGATGAGGCTGATCCCACCGACACCGAGCGTGGACACCGCGAACCCGAGCGAGGTCGCGAACACGACGCCCGCTGTCCACATGACGTGCGTGAACGCGACCAGCCTGCCCTGCGCGCCGACCGGCGCCCGCTCGGAGAGCACGGCGATCGACGTGGGCAGGTCCGCGCCGGCCGCGATCCCGATCACGATCACGCCGGCGACCAGCACCGTCGGGTTCGGGGCGAGCGCGATGGCGGTGGCCGCCACGGCGTAGCCGAGGATGGTGACCGAGAAGACGCGCCCCCGGCCGAACAGATCGGCGATCCGGCCGCCGGTCAGCGCGCCGACGGCGATGAACAGGGTCAACGCGGAGCCGAGGACGCCGACCGTCCACACGTCCAGGTCGAACCGCTCCTGCCACAGCGCGAGACCCAGGCCGACGGAGATGATCGCACCCGAGTCGAGGAACGAGGCCATGCCGGCGGCGACCGCGAGCTTCCAGTGCCTGGCGTCCGTACTCGTATCGGCCATGAGAAGTCCCTTCCCCGTTGAAGTGATACGTTTCAATCGGCTCGTGGCACCGAAGGTCGCACTTCAGGAAGGGATCGTCAAGACTATTGTAAAACGATTTACTATCGCGTCGAGGCCCGGACCACCAGCTCTGGCGAGAACTCGACATGCGGCCGGACGCCACCCTCTTCGCTGCCGAGGAGGGCGATCTCGTCGAAGAGCAGGTCGGCGGCCGCGGCCCCCAGCTCGGCGTGCGGGGTCCGCACCGTGGTGAGGGGGACGATGGTCGACTGGGCGAACTCGATGTCGTCGTAGCCGACCACGGCGATGTCAGCGGGCACCCGGATGGTTTGGGCGGCGACGAACGCCTGGATCACGCCGATCGCGAGTAGGTCGTTCGCGCAGAACAACGCGTCCGTCCGGCCGGCCGGGTCCCGGCGGGCGATGCCCTCGGCACACGCGATCCCGGCCGCGACCGTGCGCTCGGGCACCGGGATGACCTCGAGCGTGGCGCCGGGCACCGAGCCGATAGCCGACATCGCCCCGTGCAGGCGGTCCTCGACCTGCCGCAGCCCCAGCGAGGACGCCACGAAACCGATCCGCCGGCGACCCTGCTCGAGGAGATGCTCCACCGCGAGACGACCACCCGTCACGTGATCCGTCGACACCGACGCCTGCGCGTCGGTAGTCGCCCGCCGCGCACTGAGCACGCTGGCGATGCCCCGCTTCCGCATGCGCGCCAGTTCCGGCTCGACGTCGCCCAGCGCCGCGATGATGATGCCGCTCACGCGCTGCTTCTCGAACAGCTGGAGGTAGCTCCGCTCACGGTCCCGCGAGCCCGTGTCGTTGGCCATGAGCAGATACATGTCCCGCGCCGACACGCGCTCCTCGATCGCCCTGGCGATCTCGGGAGTCGTCGCGCTCGCCAGTTCGAACGCGATGTAGCCGATCACCGGGCTCGTCCCGGTGCGCAGCACGCGAGCGGCGTCGTTGGGCACGAAGCCCAGCGTCTCGACCGCCTGCCGCACCCGTTCCCGCGTCGACGCCGACAGCTTCCCCGGCTTGTGGAAGTAGTTCGACACCGAGGCCGGCGACACCCGGGCCAGCCCCGCGACGTCGCGGATCGTCACCTTGTTCAGTGGTCCCTCCCCTGCCGCGCCCCGACTCATCGTAGAGGCGTCCGGCCCGTCGAATGCCTGGAAGGCGTCGTTCCTGGCATGCCCGCGGTCAGGGGGTACTCCACGAACGCGAACGCCGAGCCGTCCGGTGCCCAGCTGGGCACGTTGATCGTGCCCTGCCCGCCGTCGAATGCGGCCAGCGTCGTGGGCTCCTGCCAAGCGTCGACCGACACGAGTCGTAGCTCGACCGGCAGGTCGGCGGGGTGTCCGGTGGTGCCCGGCGGGTAGCTGAGGTAGACCGCGACATCGCCGGTCGGCGCGATGTGTGGGAACCAGTTCACGCGCTCGTCGAAGGTCAGCTGCGCCAACCCGGTCCCGTCCGGCCGCACGCGGGCCAGCTGGGCGTGCCCGGGCGTGGTGGAGAACCGCTCGGTGTTGAACACGATCCACTCGCCGTCCGGCGTCCACTCGCATCCGTCCGCGGGGCCCGAGCCGGTGGCGATGAGGACATCGTCGCGCCCGTCGACGCCGACGGTGTGGATGGTCGCCGACGCCCACCGGCTGTCCCCGTCCGGGTCCACGCGCACGTAGCCGAGCCGTTGCCCGTCGGGGCTGACTCCGTGCAGGAAGTGCGTTCCGCCGTCCTCGACGGTGACGCGACACGCCGTACCCCCGGCGAGTGGGACCTCCCAGATGTGCCCGTCGTTCGCCGACGCGAACACGGTCACCCCGTCCGCGGCGAGAACGTGGTCGTTGTTGACATCCGGCAGCCCCTCCGCCGGGAGTTCCCGGGGCGGCGCGGAACCGTTGACGGGCAGGAGCCAGAGTTTCCCGTCCCCGTTGATCAGCAGCCGGTCGTCGGCCGTCCAGTTCGGTGCTTCGTAGAGCCGGTCGCGCGACTCGAACACCGTGCGCGCCGCCGCGGCGTGGCGGTCCCAGACGCGGATGCGGGCGCGCTGCCCAGGCCGAAGCTGTCGCGTCATTCGCCGTCTCCGTCGGCCAGGTAGGCGCGAATACCTTCGACGATCAGGTCGTGGTCCTCCCGCGAGGCCAGCCCGGAGGCGGTCGCCGCCGCGACGACCCCTACTCCCCGGACCCGGATGGGGAAGGATCCGCCGGTCACCGCGTATTCGGCGCCCAGCCATCCGGTCGCGACCGGATCCACGTTCATGGCACGCAGGCGGGCGTCCACCAGTGCGCTGCTGGCCTCCATGCGCAGGACGACGGCGGCCTTGCGGGCGATCCAGGTGTCCTGGTCGGGAGCGACGCCCGGCAGGGCGGCGCGGAAGAGGATCAGGCCGGGCCGGCGGATGTCGATACCCACCTTGTGGCCCGCTTCCCGCGCGATCGCGGTGATCCGGGTGCCCAGCCGCCAGGCGTGCACGTGGTCGAACGCGTCGAAGACCAGCTCCTGTTCTTGACGTTCCAGCACCGTGACGAGGTCGGTCATGGCCGTTCTCCTTCCAGTCGTGGATGGTCGGTCGAGCTAGGCCCCACTGAACTCGACCACCTGAACGCGGTCCACACCGCGGCGCGTCTGGGGCTGCGGCGACGCCTGCCCGGTCTTCCCCGGCAAGCGCTACCTGGACTGGAAGCTCACCGACCCGGCCGGGCAGGGCGTGGAGGCGGTTCAAGTTGGAGGCCCTGCTGGCCAGAGCTGTGGGACGGCGCCAGGTTCACCAGCCAGACCGTGGGCGGCACGCCGAGGACGACCACGAGCCTGCGCGGTGCTCGTCGAGGACGGTCTGCGCCGCGGCGGCGACACCGAGCTCGCCGACCAGGTCAGCGCCCACTTCCGCACCGTGTGCGAGAAGTCCGGCTTCGCGGAGAACTTCGACCGCGCCTACACCTGGACCGCCAGTGCCTACCTCCTCCTCGCCGCGGACGCGGAAGCCAGGGCCCGCGCCTGACCCGTTGGGCGAAGTGGCGGCAAATGCCATCCACCACCTGCCGCAGTTCGCGACCGCCGACAGACGCGGTGATTGACAAAGGGAACCCGCGCCAGCGAAGCTCTCTGGGAGCGCTCCCAGGATCACCGTCAACGAGGACTCGCCCATGAGATCGCGTCTCGTCGTGCTGCCCGCGCTCGCCGCGCTGGTGGCCGCCCAAGCCCTCCTCGCCACCACCTCGCCGGTGCTTGCCGACTCGGCCGCCACCGTCACGGTGAACACCAGAGCCGGACTCGAGATCGTGCACGATGCCGCGATCGGGGTGAACCACGCCATCTGGGACTCCCACCTGGGCACCGATGCCGTCAGCGATCTGCTCAAGAACGCCGGTGTACGGGCCATGCGCTATCCGGGCGGGTCATATTCGGACATCTACCACTGGGCGGACCACACCGCCCCGGGCGGCTACGTCGCTCCCAACACCGACTTCGACACCTTCATGGGCGGGGTCCGGCGCGCGGGTGCGCAGCCCATCGTCACCGCCAACTACGGCACCGGTACAGCCGAAGAGGCCGCGGCCTGGGTCCGCTACGCCAACATCGAGAAGGGCTACGGCGTCAAGTACTGGGAGATCGGCAACGAGAACTATGGCAACGGGCACTACGGCTCGAACTGGGAAGCCGACCACCACCCCGACAAGAGCCCCGCGTACTACGCCACCCTGGTGCGCGACTACGCGGTGGCCATGAAGGCCGTCGACCCGACCATCAAGATCGGCGCGGTGCTCACCACACCGGGCGACTGGCCGGACGGGATCACCGGAGCCGGTGACGCCGGGTCGTGGAACGAGGTCGTGCTGTCGATCGCCGGTCCCGTGGTGGACTTCGGCATCATCCACTGGTACCCCAGCGGGGACACCGCCGCCCAGGTGCTGACCAGGACCGACCGGGTGGCCCAGCAGATCGCACTGGTCCGCGAGCAGTCCCGCCGGCTGGCGGGCAAGGACCTCGGGATCGCCTTGACCGAGGTCAACACCTCCTACGGCCGTAACACCCAACCGGGCGCGCTGTTCGCCGCCGACGCCTACGCGACGATGCTGGAGCAGGGCGTGTTCACGGTCGACTGGTGGAACGTCCACAATGGAATCGGACAGGTCCGGGAGATCGCCGGTCACCCCGACTACGACGACTTCGGCCTGCTCTCCAGCGGCGGCTGCACCGCCGACGGCACCGTGTGCCAGCCCGCGCACAACACTCCCTTCGCGCCATACCACGCGATCTCGATGATGTCCCGCTTCGCCCGCCCTGGCGACCAGCTCGTCACGGCCGCCACGAACGATCCGCTGATCCGCTCGCACGCGGCCCGGCGCCCCGACGGCGGCCTGACCGTCATGCTGATCAACCAGGATCCCGACGCGGCCAGAACCGTGAACCTGGAGCTCGCCGGCTACACCGCGGCCGCTACCGCGACCGTGCTGACGTTCGCCAACGGCGACAGCGGCATCGCCACGACAACGGGATCGTCATCCACCGCGACGCTGCCGCCGTACTCGATCACCACGCTCGTGCTGAGGCCCGCGGGCTCGACGACCGCCCCGGCCACTCCTGCCCGCCCGGTCGCGGACGCGGTCAGCGACAGCACGGCCACGCTGTCCTGGCCCACGCCGCCCGCCGGTGTGAAGTACGAGATCCACCGCGTGGACGGCGCCAACACCGAGCAGTGGGGCGAAACCACCGCCACGACCTTCACCGCCGCCAACCTCAACCCCGGCACCACATACACGATCAACCTCGTCGCCAGGGACAACGCGGGCCGGTCATCGTGGTCCTCGCCGCCACTGACCTTCACCACCGGCACTCCCCCCGCATCGTCCTGCGCGGTCACCTATCGCGAGACCACCAACTGGGGCAACGGTTTCGTGGCGGAGCTGGACATCGCCAACACCGGCACCACCCCCGCCACGGGCTGGGCGCTCAGCTACACCTGGCCCACCACCTGGCAGCAGGTTTCCAACGGCTGGAACGCCACCTGGTCCCAGACCGGCCAACAGGTATCGGTCTCCAACACCACCACGCTGGCGCCGGACGCGTCGACCACGGTCGGATTCGTGGGCAACTACCAAGGTCCGAATGCGCGACCCCTGAAGTACTCCCTCAACGGAACCCTGTGCACCACCCGCTGAACCCCATCGCGACGGGGTGTGGCCGCGATCATTTCACGTGATCGTGGAGCTTTCTCGGCGCCGCGGGCGGTGTCAGTTGGCGTCCATGTGGTCGCGGAGGGTTTTGGGGCGCATGTCGGTCCACACCTCGTCCACGTAGGCGCCGCACTCGTCCCGGGTGCCGGTCGGGCCATCCGTTCGCCAGCCCGTGGGGATGTCCAGGTGGGCCGGCCACAGGGAGTACTGCTCCTCGTCGTTGATCAGGACTCGGTAGGTGGCGTCGTCTCTCACGGTGTTTCCCTTCTCTCGGGGTAGTGGCGCAGTGTTCGGTTGACCGTCGCCGCCAGCGCGGCGGCGGTCAGGCCCGCGGCGGTGATGAGCACAGCGGTGGTCGGGGTGGTGGTTTCGGCCAGCAGGCCGCCCAGGGCCGGGCCCCCGCCGCGCCGACGGCCACGTTGAGGGTTCCGCTCAGGCGGCCGCGCAGCTCGTCGGGGGTGAGCAGCAGTTGGTGGGTGACGATCGTGGTGTTCGCGGTCGGGGCGAGTAGGGCCATGGCGGCGAACAGGGCACCCAGCAGGTAGCCGCTGTCGATTGAAGACCGCCAGGGGCGACAACACGGCCAGTGCCCAGAACACGCCCGCGATGGCGGTGTGGGGGGACAGGCGGCAGTGCAGCGACGGGGCCAGCAGCGCGCCGAGGATCCCGCCGGCGCCCAGCATCGCGGCCATGACGCCGATCTCGCCTGCCGGGGTGCCCTGCCGCTGCGCGAGGACGATCACCACCAGGTAGTACGCGGCGAAGAACAGGTTCAGCGCCACCGCGCACGCGGTCGTGACGCGGATTTCCCTGCGCTGCCACAGCCAGCGCAGGCCCTCGGCGATCTCGTGGCCGAGGTTCCGCAGTGGGGCGGGAGTCGGGACCCGAGGGGCACGCGCAGGAACACCAGCGTGATGAACGCGACGACATGCGTGACAAGGTCGAGCAGGAACGGCGCCCAGCGGGTGAGGCCGAACAGCACGCCGCCCAGCACGGTGCCGCCCATCTGGCCGACGGACGAGCGGGCATTGTTCGCCGCGATCGCCGTCGCCAGCTGTTCGTCCGGTACGAGCGAGGGCAGGATGGCGTCCTCGGCCGGTTCGAACAGTGCCCGGCACGCGCCGAGCACCGCGGCGACCGCGACCAGGTGGACCACGGGCGCGCCGTCGAGCAGCAGCGCGGCACGAGGCTGGCCAGCGCGACGACCTGCGCCGCCTCGCAGGCCAGCATGACGCGTCTGCGGTCCCACCGGTCGACCAGCGCGCCGCCGGGCAGCGCGAGCACGGCCTGGGCCGTCGCGTCGGCGGCCAGCACCAGGCCCGAGGCGGCCGCCGACCCCGTGATCGCCAGGACGACCAGCGGGAACGCCAGCATGGACGCGCTGAAGCCGATCTCGGCGCTGCCCTGGCTGACCCACAGCAGGGTGAAGTTAGCCCCAATGAATTGACGTAGACGTCGACGTAATGCTTGCCGTCCTCAGCGTGAATGACGCCACGCAGGAGCGGACGGCGCCAGGTGGAAAACAGCACCACGCTGCTGTCCACCATCTCGTTGTCGATGTACAGCTTGGTACTCGCCGCCAGGCCGAACGGGATCAGGCCGAATCCCCACCTGTTGACGACCGTGATGCGGCAGCCGGCAAAGCCAGCTGTCCACTCCTTCGAAAACCACACGATCCCTCCGGATTCGGCAAGCCACATTCGCACCCAGTATGCCGGCACCGCGCCCACAACTCGGCTACACGCCTACAATTCGCCCAAGCCCCGTCAAGTCCCGGTCGGTCGCGGCACCTTGGCGTTCGTGGCGATGACCTGCGCCGCGCGGCTCGCCTCCCGGGGGCGGGGTGACCACGGTCCGCGATAGGCCTGTTCCACCGCGCCGCTGGCCACCGAGCCGACGATGAACCCACCGACGATGCCGCCCACTGCGGCTCCTACCGGGGCCGCCGGTCCGGTGATCGCGCCGCCGATGGACGCGCCCGCCGCCGCGCCGATCACCCCGCCCACCACACCACCCGCCACGCCCGCCGCGCCGGAGGCCACTGCCTTCAGTGGGTCGGTGCCGCTCGCGATGTCCAGGCCCACGCCCACCGCGGCGAGCCCGATGCCCACCAGGGGGACGCGGCCGCCTGCCTTCGCGCCGTCCTTCGCCACCCGAGGTGATCTTGGGAGGTCCCTGTCCGCGACCCGCATTTGTCCACTTCGGCGTGGAGCGCACCGTGTCGAGTTTCCTGATTCCCCGCTGGCCTCGGGCTCCGGCTCCGTTCGGTTGAATACCGTTGAGCGTGGTTCGGCATCATGGACTCTCCAGATTTCCGAAACTTTACGGCTCGCCGAATTCGTAATGATCTATTTGCGTATGGCTAGAATGAGCGCCGCCGGAGGTTCGACAGTCACCGTGGGGGACGCAGGTGGAATTTCGAGTCCTGGGTTCGTTGGAATTATCGGCGAGTGACGGCCCGGTCCGCCTGACCGGCCGGCGCCAACGCAGATTGCTCGCTCTGTTGCTGGTCAACGCCGACCGCGCCGTCTCCCTCGACGCGCTCATCGATGCGGTGTGGGACGAACGCCCGCCCACCACCGCGAAGCGCCAGGTGCAGAACAGCATTTCCGCGCTTCGCCGGCTGCTGGAGGCCGGCGAGCCGGACGCTCCCACGATCGCCGCCGAGGGTGATGCGTACCGGCTTCGGCTGGCCGCCAGCAAACTGGACGCGCGACTCTTTCTTGACCAGGTGGAAAAGGCACGCCTGTGCGGCGCCGCCGGCGAGGCCGTGGCCGAGCTGAGGGCGGGACTGCGACTGTGGCGCGGGCCCGCCCTGGCCGGCCTTTCCGGCCGGATGTTCGAAGCGGCCGCCGCCCGGCTGGACGAGCAGCGGCGGGCGGCCATCGAGGAGTGCGTCGAACTGGAGCTGCGGCTGGGCCGCCACGCCGACCTGGTCGGCGAGCTGACCGAGCTGGTCGCCTCGCATCCGCTCCGGGAACGGCTGGTGGGGCAGTTGATGGTGGCCCTGCACCGGTCGGGGCGACAGGTCGAGGCGCTCGAGGCGTATCACCGCCTGCGGAAGACACTCGCCGACGAGCTCGGCCTCGAGCCGGGCGCCCAGCTGCGGGACCTGCACACCACCATCCTGAGACACGAGGAGAGCAGCGCGGCGATCGTCCCGGCCCGACCGGCGGCGACCCCGCGGGTGATCCCGGCTCAGCTTCCCGCCGACGTGGCCGGCTTCACCGGTCGCGCCGGCCACCTGAAGGAACTCGACCAGTTGCTTCCCGGCGACCAGCTCGATGGCACCACCGCCGCGGTGATCACCGCGATCGGCGGTACGGCCGGGATCGGGAAGACCGCGCTGGCCGTCCACTGGGGACAGCGGGTACGCCACCACTTCCCGGACGGCCAGCTGTACGTGAACCTGCGTGGCTTCGACCCCGACGACTCGCCCGTGCATCCGGCCGAGGCGTTGCTCGGGTTTCTGGATGCGCTGGACGTGCCGCCGGCGCGGGTGCCGATCGGCCTCGCCGCCCGGTCCGCCCTCTATCGCAGCCTCCTGGTTGACCGGCGGATGCTGGTGGTGCTGGACAATTCCCGCGACGCCGAGCACGTGCGCCCGTTACTACCCGGCAGCGGGAGCTGCCTGGCCGTGATAACCAGCCGCGACATGCTGTCCGGACTGGTCGCCGCCGAGGGAGCCCGGCCGGTTCTCGTGGATGTGTTCGACCCGGCCGAGGCGCAGCAGATGCTGGCCGCGCGGCTGGGCCGGGAACGACTGGCGGCCGAACCTGAGGCGGTCGAGGAGATCGTCGCCCGGTGCGCCTCGCTCCCCCTGGCCCTGGCGGTGGCGGCCGCCCGCGCCGCAACCCATCCCGGCTTCCCACTGGCCGCGCTCGCCGCCGAGCTACGCGCCGCCCGCAGCGGTCTCGACGTCCTCAGCGGCAGCGATCCGGCGACCGACGTACGAGCCGTCTTCTCCTGGTCGTACCAGCAGCTCAGTGATCCAGCGCGGCGTCTGTTCCGGTTGCTCGGGCTGCACCCCGGCCCGGACGTCACGCTGCCGGCAGCCGCCAGCCTCGCCGGGCTGCCCGCCGACCAGACCCGCTCGCTGCTGACCGAACTGGCCGGCGCCTGCCTCATCACCGCGCAGGCCCCCGGGCGGTACGCGTTCCACGACCTCCTGCGCGCGTACGCCACCGAACTGGCCCACGGCTCCGACACCGCCGAGGAACGGCACGAGGCCCTGCACCGGCTGCTCGACCACTATCTGCACAGCGCCTGCGCCGCCGACCGGTTACTCGACGCCTACCGTGACCCGATCACCGTCCCGCCCGTCACGTCCGGCGCGGTCGTCGAAGAGCATGCCGACCACGAGCATGCGATGCGCTGGTTGACCGACGAGCTTTCCGGGATCCTGGCGGCCATCGACCGGGCGGCCGCGGCCAGGCTCGACGCCTACGCCTGGCGACTGGCCTGGGCAGTGGCCCACTTCCTGGAACGGCGCGGCTACTGGGAGCCGTGGGCCGCGGCCCAGCACGCGGCGCTGGCCTCGGCTCGGCGCCTGGACGACCGCGGCGGACAGGCGCACGCCCACCGTAGTCTCGGGCGCGTCCACGTCCACCTGGACCGGGTGCCCGACGCGATCGTCCACTTGCGACACGCCCAGCGCCTCTACCGGGAGGCGGGCGACCCGGCCGGTGAGGCCAGGGTTCACCTCGACCTGGGCTGGATCCGCGACCGCCAGGGCGAGCACCGGATGGCCCTTGCGCATGCCCAGCGGTGTTTCGAGCTGTTCCGCGGCATCGGCCATCGGTCGGGTCAGACCCGAGCGCTCAACCACCTCGCCTGGGGGCACCACTACCGCGGCCACCACGAGCAGGCCTTGGCTGCCGCCGAGCGGGCCCGGCGGCTGAACGCGGAGATCGCCGACCGGTTCGGCGAGGCGGACACGTGGCACGTGCTCGGCCACGCCCACCATGGGCTGGGGCACGGGGCGGAGACCATCGCGTGCTACGAGCGGGCCGGGGAGCTCTACCGGGACCTCGGTCACCGGTGGGCAGAGGCTGACACGATCACCGGGCTGGGCGACGCCCATCACGCCGCGGGCGCCGTCGAGGCCGCGCGCGACGCCTGGCGGCGGGCCGTGACCGTCCTCGATGAGCTCGGGCATCCGGACGCGGACGCGGTCCGCGCCAAACTGAACGGCCCCGCGCGGATTCGATGAACGCGACGATGCCGATTCGATGAAGGTCGCCGCCGAGACTGGCTTTTCGGCGACACAGCCGACCTTCTCGAAAAGGGAGAGACAATGCGCCAATCGTTCAAGCGCGCCGGGTTACTGGTGGCGGCCGTCCTGCTCGGGCTGGTGGGGGCGATATCCGTGGCCGGCACGGCGTCGGCGGCGAAGCAGGCGAACACACTGGTATCCAGTGTCCGCGTGACGGGCTGCGCGTCCGCCGGATGCTCCCAGGACACGAATGTCATCCCGGCTGGCACCGCCGTCAGCACGTACTGCGTCCGCAACAGCTACAACGTCATCTACACGGGCCCCGCCACCGGCCGCGGCGGCTTCATCAACCGCGCCGCGCTCCGGTTCCCGACCGACCAGAGCGAGTCCTGCGTCGAGGCCGGCGTCTTCGCGGGCGTCGTCGTCGGCTCGGTCAACCTGCGCTCCTGTTCCAGCAGCAACTGCGTGGACACCGGCGATGCCTTCCTCGGCGACCAGACCGGCGTCTTCTGTCAGCTGAGCGTGGCCCCCAACCGGTGGTACCTCACGTACGTGAACGACACCCGGAACGCGGGCTTCCTGCCGGAGTCGGCGCTGACCCAGGTCAACGTGCCAGCCTGCTGACCGACGAATCCGAGTGCACCGGGCCGGAGCGATGATCACTCGTCGCTCCGGCCCGGGCGCCTTCAACAGCAGCCTCGAGGACTGCGCCGACGCGGTGGCTGCGCTAGACCTAGTGCCCGCCCGGACGCAACGCCGCGGGTGCCCCCGCGTCAACTGGACATGGCGAGTACGCGCTTCGTGGTCGGGCAGTTGGTGCGTTTCGCGTGGCTCGAGACCCGGTGTTGCCTGTTCGCGCTGACCGTGTTCGCCGGGCTCGCGGCCACGAAGGTCGTGCCGCTGCCGATCGCGCGGTACGACGCGCTGCTGGTCTACTGCGTGCTCGTCACGGTGGCGTTCCGGGTGCTGGGCCCGGAGTCGACGAGAGAGCTCCTCGTCATCTGCGGCTTCCACCTGATCGGCCTCGCGTTCGAGTTCGTCAAGGTGCCGCTCGGCTCGTGGGCCTACCCGGAGGCCGCGCTCACCACCGTGCTCGGCGTGCCGCTCTACAGCGGGTTCCTGTACGCGGCGGTCGGCAGCTACGTGCTGGCCGCCTGGCGGGAGTTCGACCTGCGGGTGTCCGGCTACCGCGCCGTCGCGACCGCGGCGGTCGCGGCCGCGATCTACGTCAACCTCATCACCCACCACTGGCTGCCCGACCTGCGGTGGCCGCTCGCGGCGCTGCTGGTCGTGGTGACCTGGGGTGCGACCGTGCACTTCACGGTCGGCCAGCACCGGTACCGGATGCCGCTGGCGCTGTCGTTCGCCCTGATCGGGTTCTTCCTGTGGGTGGCGGAGAACGTGGCCACCTACCTCGGCGCGTGGCAGTACCCCCACCAGTTGGAGGTCTGGCGGCTGGTGGACCCGGCCAAGGCGACCGCGTGGGCCATGCTGATCAGCGTCGCGTTCGTGCTGGTCGCGGCGTGGCGAGCACGAACAGACAGCTCCATCACGGGTACCGGTCGAACTCCACTTCCGTCAGCAGTGGGTCGAGGGCGTCGATGCTCAGCACCCTGGCCCCATTGGCCCCGACCACGATCCCGATGACCTCACCGAGTTCGTCGACCACCGGCCCACCGACACAGGACGACGGGATCGTGAGTCCAATGTGGAACGAGAGAACGCCGGCCACCGGCTCGAACCGGTCGACCAGGCCGGCCACCAGCACGCCGTCCGGGCCGGGGGTCCGTACCTGGTCGCCGATCCGCACCAGCTTTGGATACCCGAAGCGCGGTGGCACGACGTCGACCGGTTCGGTCAGGCGCAGGAGCGCCAGGTCGTGATCCGGTGCGTCCGGAAGGTGGATGTGCTCCACCTGAACAGCACCAACACTGACGTCCTGTGTGGACACCTGGTCGGCGAGCCAGGTCCGGCTCGTCACCACCAGCTGTGGGGCGATGAGGAAACCGGTGCCGGTCGGTGCTCCGGCGACCCGCACGTGGACCCGCCTGCCGGCCACCGGACCCGGACCGTCCACTTCGGACCGGCGCAGGGCTCGGTACCCCTCGGCGTCGCCGGTTTCGGCCAGGCAGCGCGCGTAGTGGCGGCGGTCGCCGGGATCGTCCGGCGGTTCGGTCAACGCCTCGAGTGCCTGCCGGTAGTCGCCCGCCGCGTAGTGGTTGCGGAACCGCAGCAGCGGGTCGGGTTCGCTGAGCGCTAGGCGCACGAGGACGGCACTCCACCGGGCGACCTTGGTGGCGAGCTCCTCCAACACGGCCATCCGGGCGGTCAGTTCCCCGGTCAGCCGCGTGGTCTCGGCGAGGTCGGTCTCGAGGTCACCGCCGGGGCGGTCGAGGTGGTCGAGCGCGCCGAGAGCGGTCTGCCGCACCGACCGCCGGGCAAGGTCGAGGTCCACCTCGGTCCGGCTCGCCGCGCTGAACATCTCGACGAGCAGCGCCCTGGTCTCGTCGTCCTCGGTGCCGGGCACGGGGCGGTGGGTGGCCTGGCGCTGCCGGAACTCCTGCCACGCCGCGGCGCTGTCATCATCCATTGTGGACTCCGCCAGGTCGCGCAGCCGCGCGCGCAGCTCCGTGACATCGCGCTGCCGTTGCTCGTTCGCCCGCTGGCGCTCGTAGCGCCGGGTCAGGTCGGCCACCTCGGCAGGTGACAGCAACGTGGTGTCGGCGATGCGGATCGAGCTGGACTTGCCGGTGCCCTGATCCCGCGCGGTGACCGACAGCACGCAGTTGGCGTCGATCTCGAAGGTGACGTCGATCTTCGGGACACCCTTCTCCGCGGGTGGGATGCCGGTCAGTTCGAACTGGCCGATCTTCGACTCCTCGTCGAGGCCGCCGTTGAGGATCTCGATGCGCACGGTGGACTGGTTGTCGGCACGCGTTGTGTAGACATCGGTGCGTGCGGTCGGGATCGTGGTGTTGCGGGGAATGAGCTCGGACACGCTCTCCCGGTCGTCGTCGTCGCGGACCCGAATGCCCAGCGCGAGCGGGGTCACGTCGAGCAGCACCACATCGTCCAGTGACCCGGCCCGCATCGCGCCGAGCAGGGCGGCGCCGCTGGCGACCGCGGTCCTGGGGTCGGACACCATGGTCCTGGTCAGCTCGAACGCCTGCTCCACCGTCTCTCGCACCAGCGGGGAAAGCATCGGACGGCCGACCAGGACCAGGTGCTCAGGGCGGATCACGGTTGACGTCCGGAACTCGGCGCAGACCTTGCGCAGCCTGGCCAGTGGGTCGGCGAGCATCGACGCCAGTTCGTCCCGGCTCAGTTCGAGGCGCACGTCGCCCTCGCCGAAGCCCCGCAGCTCGTAGGTCGCGTGTTCCTGGGCGGACAGGTCGACCTTGAGGCTCTCCGCGGCGATCTCCAGCCGTCGCCGCGCCGCGCCGCCTGCGGGCACGCCGATTCCTCGCTGTTCGAGGCGGGTGACCAGCGCCGCGGTGATGGCGGTGTCCATGTCCTTGCCGCCGAACTTGGTGTCACCGCCGACGTGGCGCACGTCGTAGACGTTGTCGCCGACGTCCATGAGGCTGATGTCGAGCGTGCCCGCGCCGAGGTCGACCACGACGATGGCGTCGGACAACCGCCGCTCCCGCGCGGCCGTGATGCACGCGGCGGTCGGTTCGTGGATGAGACGGACCAGGTCGACACCCGCGATCCGGCACGCGGAGTGGGTGGCGGCCTTCTGGTTGTTCGTGAAGTAGGCCGGGATCGTGACGACGACCCGTGGCCGGTTGAGCCGCAGGTCGTGGTTGCGCTCGGTCCAGGCGAGCCACTCTTCCCGCACCGCACCGAGTTCGGCGCGGGCCAGCTCGCCGACCCGTTCTCGTACCCGGTCGGCGAGGAAGGTCTCGACGAGGCCGCGGGCGTGCTGGACCAACCGGGAGGCCACCTCCTCGGGCCGGTAGGCGCGGTCGCGCACCTTGAACACCGTGCCGCGCCCCATTCGCCGCTTGGCGGCGCCGATGTGCCCGATCAGCCATGGCACGAGGGTTTCCTCGCCGCTCAGGCCGATCAGCTCATTGCCTTCCTTGTCCAGGCTGATGGTGGAGGCGAAATGCACCTGCCCTTTCCACGGGCAGAAGACCGGCTGCCGCGTCTCGGTGTCGTAGATCGCGGCGGCGCAGGTGGTGGTGCCGAGGTCGAAGCCCCAGATGTCGCTGTACCGCTTGTCGACGTCGGTCCTGGCGCGGGCGACCCACGCCTGAGCGCGTTGCTCGAACTGGCGACGTTCCCGCGCGCCGAGTGCGTCGAGCGCGTCGTCGACCTCCTGGGCGCGATGGCGCGGCACCAGACCGTCCGCCACGAGCTCGCGCAGTGTCCCGACGGCCGCTGAGCCGGGACCGGTGGCCGCGATCGCCGCCAGACAGTGCGTCACCAGGTCGTCATGGTCGCCGGTCCTGCGCAGGCAGTCGACCAGTCGGCCATCCTCGGCGGCGGTGCCGCCGAGCGCGCGGACCAGGCACGCCGCCGCGGCCGCGAACTCACCGGCCGTCAGGTACCGGGAGACAGCGGATTCCCACTGCCCGGCCCGCTCGTACAGCCGAGCCGCGCCTGCCGCGTCGCCACCCGCGGCCGCGGCCGCGGCGCGCGCGGCCACCGCGTCGGGGGTGTCGTCGTCGCGCAGCACCCGGACCGCCTCGCCGAACTGCCCGGCACGGAGGAAGAGCTGGTTGGCGCGGAAGAACTCGCCACCGTCCTCGGCGCGCCGGGCCGCGGTACCGAGTTCACCGGCCGCCTCCTCGAACCGGCTCCAGTCCCGGTACACCGCCCGTGAATCGTCCCCGCTCCGGAGCGACTCACCGAAATGCCGCCGGGTCGCACCGACCAGAGAAGCACGCAACTCGGCCATCTCCGCCCGCCGTTCGACCTCCCCCGCCTCATCCAGCCGTGCGACAACGCTCTGTACCCGCCGGGCCGCCTCGGTGAACTCCTGCCGCTCGATCAATACGAGCACGCCGTCTCGGCATCGGTCCGCGAGCGCGCCGAGCCGCTCGGCCCGGTCCACCGGACAGGTCGAGAACGCCTCGAAGAACTGACCGAGTTCCTCGTGACACCGGCTGACCTCGGCCTGCCGCCCGAGCTCCTCGTAACAGGACAACGCCTCGGCGAACCGCCCGGCGGCGAACATCAACCCGGCCAGGCGCTCGACCAGCGCCGCGACCGACTCGCCCGCCCGCTCCCTGGCCAGCGCCACCCCGGCCACGGCGTCGTCGACGTCCGCGCTCCGCAGGCAACAGTCCACCGCCCGCCGCACCTGATCGTGCGTCCCGGCCAGCCGCACGGCGGCAGCACCGTGGCCGAGGAAACAGCGCACATCGAACAGGTCGGGCACGAGCCCGGCGGGCAGGTGCGCGAAGAACGGTCGCCACACCCGCTCATCCGCGTCGAACGACCGGCGAACGACGTACCCGCCCAGCACCTCGGTCACCGTCGGGACGTCGAGCATTCCCCGTGCGTGGAACCGACCGAGCCAGGTGATGACGATGTCGGCATCGCCGTCGGCCGCCATCAGCTCAGCCAGCCGGGCACGGGCCCTCAGCTGTGCCTCCACGAGCCCCGGTCGGCCGGCCACCTCGAAGACGACACTGGCGACATGCCGGTCGGCATGTTCGGCCAGACCGGCCAGCCATCCCGCGTCGGCAGCGGAGAACGGGTAGTCCTCGCCCGGTACCCGCGCATCGTAGAGCCGGACAAGCTCCTCGGCTCGCGCCGTGTCCACCCGCAGGGCCAGCCGCAGTACACGCCCGTAGTCACGAGCGACCTGTCTCCCCACCACCCCGCCGAACCCGGCGGCCAGCCGGTCCGCCGCTCGCGACAGCCGCCGCTCCACACCACCGGCCAGCCAGTCACGCAGCAGTTCGAGCATCTGTGTCTCACGTTTCCCTGTACCCCGGCCGTCCGCCAGAAGGTACCAACACAGACCGTCCGAGCAGCCGAATGACACTGTGCTGCCACGCCGATCGCGCGCGGCGAGAGCTTAGTGGTCGGCGCCGGAAGTCCTTCCAGGTCTCGACGGCCCAGCTTCCCGCTGGACGCACGGCCGAAAGGCCCGAGTACAACCCGGTACGAGACGATGGTCGCTCCGCAAGCTCCGCTCCGCGACCTTCCGGCCGCACGCCCAGCGAAAACCTGGGTCCGCCGATACCCACGAAGGACTTCCAGCGCCGACCACCTAGGCAAGCGCCGACCAGTGGCCGAGCCAGTACTCGCGCCACGCGACCGTCACGCCCAGCACGTTCGCGCCCATCTTGCTCGAGTCGAGGTGGCTCTTCCACGCGTCCTCCAGTCCTACGCACAGCCGCGACGGCGGTGACTCCACCGACTGCTGAGGAAACATGTCGAGGACCAGCCGGTACGGAACGGAGATCTTTCCCTTGCCGCGCAGGACGGAATTCCCGACGTCCCGGCAGATCAGGTACTCCACCGTCGGCTCGATGTGGGTGTCCGCCGGTAGCGAGCGGTTCTCGCGCAACAGCGTGTTCCAGGCGCTCAACAACGCGTCGATCGGGGTGACTATGCCCTCGGCGTGACGTGTCATCTGCCACGACACCCACAGGGCCATCCGCCGCTCTTTTCTGGTCGGTGTGTACCGCAGCATCGGACCGGCGAGAGTCTGGTAGTCACCGGCTTTGGCGAGGAGGTTCGCGGCACGGTCGTTGTCGGCGTTCGGTTCCTTACCGAGGAAGTGGGTCAGCAACTTGCCGAAGTGGTCGAGAGGGGTCTCGCCGCCGCTGTGGGCGAGCTTGCTGTGGGGGAACACTCGCCCACTGGCGACGGATTCCGGGAACGCGAGTTGGAGGTGCACGAAGGCGAGATCGTCGAGTGCGGTGATGGAGCAGCCAATAATGCCTACCTGTTCGAACTGCTGCAGGTAGGAGACGATCGCGTGCGTCGAGCCCACCCGTGCCGGACCGACGAACGTCACCGGGAAGACATGGCTGATCCGCTCGGTGAAGCCGGACACCCAACCCGTGTGCAGCTTTTCATCGCTGTTCGCCCTGGCCCGGATGCCGAACCAGTTTCCGACCTGGTGGCCGGGCCGGCTGTCGGCCAGCCACATGCGATATCCGTGTTCCTCGCAGTACTGCTCGAGGCGGCCGACGAGCTTGATGCGCAGTTCGACACTCGGCCTGTCCAAGGCGATCGAGAACCGGACCGACAGAGACGATGACGGCGGCAGCTTCCGGTTGCCCGCCGGTTCGACGTTCGACTCGACTGGTCGCTGCACCGGACTTTGGACCGAGAGCAGTGGCGCCTCCCCCAGCTCTGATGCCACACCGGTGATCTCGGCGATGACATCCTTGACCACCAGTGCCCGCGACATGGTGGCGGCCTTGGGCTCGTCCGCGATCGCGATGATTCCCTCGAGTCGGTGGGCGGACTCGTACAGAAAAGTCAGGTTCGGTCGCGCGACGCCGCGGAAGTGGAACCCGCTCTCGTCGGAGCTGAACTGCACGCTGGGATCCGACCCGCTGCCCTGGTCTCGATAACGCTGGGACGCCGGCATGTCGCCGAGCCGGGTGCCGACGACGAGGCCGGCGCCGTTCGCGCCCGACGTCATGGTCTCGAGGAAACTCGATGGATGCTTCTCGCGCTGGAGTAGCGCCAGCAGCTGCCCTGGGCGGTCCGCCACATGGTGTACCTCGAACGCCACTTCGGTAAAAGGCTGGCGCAGCAGGTTGTAACCACTTCTGGCCAGCTCCGACAGCGTGCGGACGGACGGTGGCCGGCTGAGACCGGTGCTGTGCTGGATGGTCATGACGCCCGCCACGAGAAGACCACGTCCGGGGCAACCCGCTTGCGCGGTGTGAAGCCGGGACTGACCCATTCCGGGGCGCGCATCGACCGGAGGTGCTCATCGGTACTGCGCTGACGATCCAGGCGCCGCGCGAGCCAGGCTCTCAGGTCGGGAATGACGATCGTGATCCCCGACGTGATCGAGACGACGAAGGTGATGAAGGAGACAACGACCAGAACCTCGCCGGGCACACCGGTCGCGATAGCCGCGGCCATGAGCGCCATGACGATGATGCAGGACTGTGCCGCCATCCTCGGCGCCGCGCGAAGATACCCGGTGATCGACTGGCGCTCGGGCAGGGCCAGCCGGGTGTAGAGGAAACCGGGCACCAGAAGCAACACGGCGATGATCGCGTCCCGGTCCTTGATGTCGTGCAGCATCCCGCCGACCCCGAGGGTGTACGGCCACGGCCGGCCGGTCAGGAACCACATCACCGAATGAGCGATCGCCATGACCGATAGCGCATACCAGAACACGCTTCGGGGGCCGGCGGCGGTCGTGTCTCGGAGTGTCAGGCCGGCGCGGATCTCGATCTGCGCTCCCTCGACGCCGCGATGACTCCGGCGTCGCCAGTAGACGTGGGCCCGGCTCGTCGTCGGATCGTTCTCCAGGGACAGGTCATCGGACAGCTGCGTTTTCTTGAGCTCGCCGGCCGCGGCCGCGAACTTCGCCGGGGTGACCAGCGGATGCTGGAGGATGGAATTGTCGGCGTGGCCGTCCGGCGTCTCGGTCGCCTCCCCGGAGACCGCCGCCCAACAGAGATCCGCGGCCGCGGGCACCTGCGAGTAGTCGAAGCGGAACCCCGCCTGCTCGGCATCCCACCGGCGCCGCCTGATCAGCTCGGACAGCTTTCGCAAGGTGGTCTGGGTCTCGAGTTCCAGCAGCTTCGTGGGCTGCGTCCTGGCCGCTGGATCGGTGTTCTTGCGCTTCAGTTGGGATGCCAACGTCTCGAGATCCGCGGTGATCTGGTCGGCATCGGATTTGTCAGCGTCGGTGGTCAGATACATTCGCTCTATCTTGATGCCGTCATCGACGTCGAAGACGAGGTGGTACGAGCGCAGACTCGCCGGTATCTGTCCACGATACTCGATCTGATACCCACGGGTGTTCGCCCGGACCATTTTTCTCAGTGAACTTGGCCTGCTGTCGTGATCTATGACGTGCACCGGTGAGTCATAGGTCAGCAGGTGCTCGTCGAACTCGTTGTCCAGGGCCACGACCAGCAGATAATCGTTGATCGCGATGTCCAGCAATCGGTTGAAGTCCTCGAGGAGGTTTCGGTAGCGTCCGTTCTCGTCGAGGATGTCGAGTGCGTGCCGACGCCACTTGGCGCCCGTGCCCTCGATCGCGGTTGAGGTGGACATGTGGTCATAGGGCCAGTCCGGCTGGCTCCGGTCGGTCAACAGGGTGAGCAGCCCCCACTGGATCAACCAGCGCGACTCGTGGTGGCGCTGCAGCAGGTCGTTCAGCGGCGACTTGCTGCGCGCGTCCTGGTGACTCATGAGGATGCTGCGCAACAACCGGTACAGCCCGGACGCCAGGAGTCGAGAAGTCTCGTACTGGGTCAGTCGCGGTAGTTTCTGACCACCCGCGTCGACGACGTCGACGGGAGCGACGCTCTGTCGCGATATGCGGGCAACCGGCACCCATAACGTCGATTTCTTCGTCTCCGCCACGAGCGGGTCCGACGCCCCGGACTGCTCGTGACTCATGAATGTGTGACAGAGTGCCGCAGCCTGCCGTTGCCCCTCGTCGAGCATACGCAGATTGATGTCCACTTCCATTGTTCGGCGCGCGGCCTTGTGCTCGAAGACGGTGAACCTCTCGGTCAGCCGGCGCACGTGATTCAACCGAAGTGTGGTGTCGAGAAAGGACAGTCCAAGGGCGGCGCCGTCCAGTGAGAGCCTGGCTGGCGCACCCGGAACCGGGATGGTCTGGATGGCTTCGCGCAGCGAGTCTATTCCCCTCATTGATGGCTCCCAGTCGCCCATGAATCATTGCCCGACCCGCTACTAGATCGCGGTGGGTTAACGGAGAGTTACAACGGTGCAGGGTGTTCGCACGAGTGCCGACATTCCATCACGGAGCGTAGCCGCCGATGCGGTGCGGCGAGGTCGGCCGCAGCGACCGCTACTGGACCTCGACCTGACCAGGTGGGCCCATCTCATCGCAGCCGACCCGCACAACGCCGCCACCACCGTCCTCGACGCCATCACGAACAGCGACCCCGACCACGCCGAGGTCCACCTCGACCCGACACCGACACCCATCCCGGCACCACCGATCGACCAGGCGACGATCGCCCGCCACGTCGAGTTCTTCGTCCGCAGCGGCTTCCTCACCCCACCGCCACAACACTCCTGACCGCACCCCGGTCCGACTTTTACGAAACCTTGACGCCCACCCTCACCACTTCCGCGATCTTCGACGTCGTCCGTGAGGCATCCTGTGGGCCGCATCGGCCGGGGAAGGGGATCGACGGGATGGACGCGGCGTCGGAGTTCTTGGTGCCGTCGAGTGTGGACAGTCCGGCGAGGTCCGCACCGCCGCGGCGGCCGATCGGGCATTGGCTCCTGCGCCACCAGGCGGCGCCGGTGGGGCCGGTGGCCGACGTGGGGCACGCGAAGCCGCAGGCGTGGTGGAAGGTCATGTGCCTCACGGGTGTGGACTACTTCTCCACGCTGTCCTACCTGCCGGCGATCGCCGCGCTCGCGGCCGGCGCGCTGTCGCCGCTGGCCACGTTGTTGATCGTGGCGCTGACGTTGTTCGGGATGTTGCCGATGTACCGGCGGGTGGCGCGCGAGTCGCCGCACGGGCAGGGCTCGGTGGCCATGCTGGAGCGGCTGCTGCCGTTCTGGCGCGGCAAGATCTTCGTCTTGGTGCTGCTCGGGTTCGTCGCGACGTCGTGGATCATCACGATCACATTGTCGGCGGCGGACGCGTCGGTGCACGTGGTGGAGAACCCGGCGTTCCCCGGCTTCCTGCACGGCCAGGAAGTGCTGATCACGACCGTCCTGCTGCTGGTCCTCGGCGGCGTGTTCCTGCTGGGGTTCTCCGAAGCCATCGGTGTCGCGATCCCGCTGGTCGCGGTCTTCCTCGGCCTCAACGCCGTGATCGTGGCCGTCGGCGTGGTCGAGATAGCCGGCGATCCCGGCACGCTGTCGCTGTGGTTCGACCGGCTCACCGACCACGGCAGCGGCTTCCTCGACATCGCCGGTCCGGCCGTGGTGGCGTTCCCGCTCCTGGTGCTGGGGCTGTCGGGGTTCGAAACCGGCGTGAGCATGATACCGCTGGTCAAGGCGGAGGGGGCGACGGACGAGGAGCGGATGCGCGCGAAGGTCCGCGACACCGGCCGCCTGCTCGCGGTCGCGGCGTTGATCATGTCGGTGTACCTGATCGCGACCAGCTTCATCACGACCGTGCTGATCCCGCCCGCCGAGTTCGAGGCCGGTGGCGCGGCCAACGGTCGCGCGCTCGCCTACCTGGCCCACGAACACCTCGGTCAGGTGTTCGGCACGGTCTACGACATCTCCAGCATCCTCATCCTGTGGTTCGCGGGAGCCTCCGCGATGGCCGGGCTGATCAACATCGTGCCGCGTTACCTGCCGGCCTACGGCATGGCGCCGGAGTGGGGCCGCGCCGTGCGGCCGGTGGTGCTCGTGTACACCGTGATCAGCATCGGCATCACGATCGCGTTCGGCGCGGACGTCAACGCGCAGGCCGGCGCCTACGCCACCGGAATCCTCGCGATGATGGTGTCCGGCGCGGTCGCCGTGACCATCTCCACGTTCCTCAAGCGGCAACGCAAGGCCGGGCTCGCGTTCACCGTGCTCACGCTGATCCTGCTGTACGCACTGGTCGCGAACGTGATCGAGAAGCCGGACGGCATCGCCATCTCGGCCGCGTTCATCGCCGGCATCATCGTCGTCTCGCTCATCTCCCGGGTCACCCGCACGACCGAGCTGCGGGTCGACCGCATCGAGTTCGACGACACCGCTCGCCGTTTCATCACCGACAGTATCGAACACGACGGCCGCCTCGACCTCATCGCCAACAAACGCCAGCTCGGCGACGACGAGTACCGAGCCAAGGAACTCGAACAGCGCGGCATGAACCCGCTGCCCGGTTCGGCCGACGTGCAGTTCTCGAGATCGACGTGGTCGACCCGTCGACGTTCAGCAACGTCCTCCAGGTCCGCGGCCTGGAGATCGCCGGACACCGCATCCTCCGCGCCGAGGCGCCGGCCGTACCCAACGCCATCGCCGCGATCCTGCTCGTCCTGCGGGACACCACGGGCGTCCGGCCGCGCTGCCACTTCGAATGGTCCGAGGGCAACCCGCTCGGCCACCTCTTCCGCTACCTGATCCTCGGTCAGGGCGACACTCCCCCGGTGGTCCGTGAGATCATCCGCCAACATGAACCCGACCCGGCGAGACGGCCGGCCATCCACGTCGGAGGCTGACCGCCACGGGTCGGACGGATCCCCGTGGCAGGGTGCTACACATCGCGGAGGTTCGCCGGCGAGGCACCGGATTCTTGTGGATCGGGCTGCTGGAGCCGGACGATCAGCAGATCCAGGGTGTCGCCGACGTGTTCGGGCTGTACGAGTTGGCTGTCGAGGACGCGGTCGTGGCCCACCAGCGACCCAAGCTGGAACGCTACGACGACATGATGTTCATGGTGCTCAAGACGGTCCGTTACGTCGAGCACGGATCGCCGACCACCGCGAACGAGATCGTGGAGAGCGACGAGATCATGGTCTTTCTCGGCCGGGACTTCGTGGTGACTGTTCGACACGGCCATCACTCCGGACTGGGCCACCTGCGCCAGGAGTTGGAGGCGTCGCCGGACCGACTCCGAGTAGGACCGTCGGTGGTGCTCCACGCGATCGCCGACCACGTGGTGGACAGCTACCTCGCCGTCGCCGCGGCATTCGAAGGCGACATCGACCTGGTCGAGGCCAGCGTGTTCGCGCCCAACAGCTCGATCGGCGCCGAGCAGATGTACCTGTTGAAGCGCGAGATCCTGGAGCTGCGGCGGGCTGTGATGCCGCTCAGCACGCCACTACGAGGGCTCGCCGAGGCCGCGTCCCCGCTGATCCCCGAACAGGTCCGCTCCTACTTCCGCGACGTCGAGGACCACCTGGCCACCTTTGTCGAGCGGGTGGTGAGCCTCGACGACCTGCTGACCACCCTCGTGGACGCCACACTGGCCAAGATCTCGCTCCAACAGAACAGCGACATGCGCAAGATCACCACCTGGGCCGCGATCCTCGCGGTGCCGACCATGGGGGTCGGGGTGTACGGCATGAACTTCGACCACATGCCCGAGTTGCACTGGAAGTACGGCTATCCCATCGTGATGGTCGTCATCTTCGTCATGTGTGTGGTCCTGCACCGAATCTTCACCCGCAACCGATGGCTGTGAACAACCTGCCGATGTCTCCCGGACGAGGCCCCTACCTGTCCGAGGGGAGGTAGTTCGGTGTCTCGCCTGACCAAGCCCCGGTTCTGGTTGCTCGTCTTCCTGGTCGGCTGGCTCGTCCTGGTGACGGTCCAGATCGCCCTCGGCATGGGTGACGCCCCCGACGGCGGCGGAGCTCCCTGATCGACTCCGGCGCTGCCGGGCACCGGTCACAGTTCGAACCGGTAGCCCATCCCGGGTTCGGTGATCAGGTACCGGGGCCGGGCGGGCTCCGGTTCGAGCTTTCGGCGCAGCTGTGCGAAGTAGACGCGCAGGTAGTGGGTGTTGGTCTCGTAGCCGGCTCCCCATACCTCGGTCAGCAGCGTCTTCTGGGCGATGAGCTTGCCGCGGCTACGGACCAGCAGTTCCAGCAGGCCCCATTCGGTCGGGGTCAGGTGTACGTCGGCGCCGTCTCGGCGCACCTTCTTGGCCAGCAGGTCGATGGTGAACGCGGCGGTCTCGATGACGGTCTCGACGACGATGTCCTCCAGGTTCCCCGGCGTGGCCGCTCGGCGGGCGGCGGCACGCAGGC
Organism: uncultured Actinomycetota bacterium; assembly: GCA_963826035.1. GTDB lineage: Bacteria > Actinomycetota > Actinomycetes > Mycobacteriales > Pseudonocardiaceae > Actinophytocola. The sequence continues at coordinate 109,553 of CAWGVZ010000003.1, forward strand.
GGGCCAGCAGTTCGTCCATGCCGAACGGCTTGGTGACGTAGTCGTCGGCGCCGGCGTCCAGTGCGTGCACCTTGTCGGCCGGTTCGGTTCGTGCGGACAGCACGATGACAGGCGCGGAGGTCCACCGGCGCAGACGTTCGATCACCACGGTGCCGTCGAGGTCGGGCAGCCCGAGGTCGAGGACGATCACGTCGGGCTTGCCGTCCGCGGCCGTCCGCAGCGCACCGGCGCCGTCCGCCGCGGCGAGCACGCGGTAGCCCCGGGCGGTGAGGTTGATACGCAGGGCGCGGACGATCTGGGGCTCGTCGTCGACCACCAGGACCGTGGTCATGGGGTGATACTCCTTCCGGTGTCGGTGGGCAGGGAGACGACCATGGTGAGGCCGCCGCCCGGGGTGTCCTCGGCGCGCAGCGTGCCGCCCATGGCGTCGACGAAGCCCTTGGCCACCGACAGGCCGAGTCCGATGCCGGTGCCGCCGCGGTCGTCGAGGCGTTGGAACGGTGCGAACGCCAACTCGGCCGCTCGTTTGGGGAGTCCGCGTCCGTGGTCGACGATCCGCAACTCGGCGTGGGCGGCGTGGGCGCTGGCCCGGATGGCGATGGCCGGCTCGTCCTCGGTGATCTCCCCGTCACCGTCCACATCGACCGGTCGACGCTCCGCCAACAGCCCGTAGCGCAGGGCGTTGTCGATGAGGTTCGCGACGACACGTTCCAGCAGGCCGACGTCGGCGCGGACACGCGGTAGGTGCTCGTCGACGTCCACCGAGATGCCGACGGGGGTGTCCAGACCGGACAGTGCGCGGGCCACCACCTCGTCGTAGCCGACGGCCTTGACTACCGGGCGGACGACGCCGGCGGCCAGGCGGGAGGAGTCGAGGAGGTTGTCGACCAGGCCGGCCAGCCGGTCGGTGGACTCCTCGACCGTGGCGAGCAGTTCGCCGGTGTCCTCTTCGGACAGGGTGAGATCGGCCGCGCGCAGGCTGCCGATCGCGGCCTTGATCGACGTGAGCGGAGTACGCAGGTCATGCCCGACCGCGGAGAGCAGCGCGGTGCGCAGCGTGTTCGCGTCCTTCTCGTGGCGGGCTTCTGCTGTCTCGGTGGCCATCCGCTGCTGGCGCAGTGCGAGGACTGCCTGTCCGGCGGCGGCCTCGAGGACCCGCCGGTCCCTGGCCGGGACCTGGCGGCCGCGCAGCGCGAGGTGCACGTCCGGTGTCACGGGAACGTCCACATCGGCCTCGTCGAGGTCGTCGCAGGGCCGGTCGCCCACGCAGGCGACCCGGTGCCACCCGTCGGCTTGGTTCTCCAGCAGCGCCACCGAGGTGAGCCCGAAGTTCTCCTTCACCTTCTCCAGCAACCGGTCCAGTGGGCGCGGGCTGGTCAGCACCGTGCGGGCGTAGGAGGCGAGCAGCGCGGCCTCCGTGCGGGCCTGGGCCGCCTGTTCCGCACGCCGGGCAGCGCGGTCGACCACCGCGGCGACCATGACCGCGACCACCACCATGATCATGAGGGTGAGCATGTTCTCCGGGTCGGCCACGGTCAGCGAGTACAGCGGTGGCACGAAGAAGTAGTTGAGCAGCAACGCGCCGAACACCGACGCGAACAGCGCCGGCCCGAGGCCGCCGACGAGTGCCACCACCACGAGGGCGAGGAAGTAGTCGACCACGTCGGTCGTGGTGGTCAGCTCGTGGCGCCAGAACGTGCCGGCCACCGTGGCGAGGATCGGCAGGATGACCGCGAGCGCCCATCCGAGTGCCTTGCGGGACGTCGTGAGCGGGCTGCGGCCGACCCACGGACGCCGGCGGCCGCTGCCGGACTCGGAGTGGGTGACCATGTGCACGTCGATCGGGCCGGACTGCTGGACGACGGCGGCGCCGATGCCCTCGTCGAACGCGCGTGCCCAGCGGGAGCGCCGTGAGGTGCCGAGGACCAGTTGGGTGGCGTTGGCACCACGGGCGAAATCGAGCAGCGCGGTCGGCACGTCGTCACCGACGACCGTGTGGAACGTGGCGCCGACGTCGTCGGCCAGCCGCCGTAGCCGGGCGACCGCGTCCGGTCCGACCCCGGCGAGCCCGTCGCCGCGCAGGATGTGCAGCACCTGCAGTTCGGCACCGGCGCGGGTGGCGATCCGGCTGGCGCGCCGGATGAGGGTCTCGCTCTCCTTGCCGCCGGTGATGGCGACAACGACGCGTTCCCTGGTCTCCCAGGTGTCGGTGATCTCCTGTTCGGTGCGGTACCGGCGGAGCGCGACGTCGACCTGGTCGGCCACCCACAGCAGGGCCAGCTCGCGCAGCGCGGTCAGGTTGCCCGGCCGGAAGTAGTTGCCGAGCGCGGCGTCGATGCGGTGTGCCGGGTAGACGTTGCCGTGCGCGAGCCGGCGGCGCAGGGCCTCCGGGGTGATGTCGATCAGCTCGATCTGCTCGGCGCGGCGGACCACGTCATCGGGCACCGTCTCGTGCTGGTGGGCGCCGGTGATCCGCTCGACGACGTCGTTGAGGCTCTCCAGGTGCTGGATGTTCACTGTGGACAGCACGTCGACGCCGGCGGCGAGCAGTTCCTCGATGTCCTGCCACCGCTTGGCGTTGCGGGAGCCGGGCACGTTGGTGTGCGCCAGCTCGTCGATCACCGCGACCTCGGGGCGCCGGGCCAGTACGGCGTCGACGTCCAATTCCTCGAACCCGCGTCCCCGGTACTCCACGTGCTTGCGGGGCACAACCTCCAGCCCTCGCAGTAGTTCGGCCGTCTTGCCGCGGCCATGTGTCTCCACCAGTCCGGCCACCACGTCGGTGCCGCGTTCGAGCCGCCGATGCGCCTCGCCCAGCATGGCGAACGTCTTACCGACGCCGGGCGCGGCGCCCAGGTAGATCCGCAGTTCTCCCCTGCGGATCGCCCCAGGAGCCGCGCCCTCCGGTGAGGTCACCGGGCCGCGGCCCGGACGGCCAGGTTGAGGTCCAGCACGTTCACCCCGGGCTCACCGAGGACGCCCCCGTCGGTGTGCTCCTCGATGAGAGCGCGAACCTGGTCCTCGGCGACCCCGGTCACCCGCGCCACCCGCGGTGCCTGCAGCTCCGCGTAGGCCGGGCTGATGTGCGGGTCCAGGCCGGACGCCGAGGCGGTGACGGCGTCGGCCGGCACCCGGCCGGGGTCGACGTTCTCGCGTTCGGCGATGGCCTGCTTGCGCTGGTCGATCACCTCGACGAGGTCGGCGTCGAACGCGCCCTTGTTGGAGCCGGCGGAGGTTGACGGGTCCGCCGGGCCGAGCGGGTCGGCCGACCCGTCGCCGTCGAGATCCAGCGCGACGGCCGAGGGCCGGGTGTGGAACCACGGGTCGGCGTTCGGGTCCGCCGCCACGGGGTCGATGCCGATCAGGTCGGATCCGACCACCTGGCCGTCCACGGTGACCACCGAGCCTTCTGCGTTCTCCTGCAACCCCGGGATCCTGCTGACCACCCAGATCCCGAGCGGGTACAGGATTCCCGTGAGGACGGTCAGGATGAGCAGGATCCGCAGGCCGGCGAGTGTCTGTTTGCCGAGCGAGTTCATGAGGTCACATTCCCGGGACGAGTCGGACGACGAGGTCGATGAGCCAGATACCGATGAACGGCGTGATGATCCCGCCAACCCCGTAGATCAACAGGTTGCGCCGCAACAACGAGGACGCCGTCGACGGCCGGTACCGCACCCCGCGCAGGGCCAACGGGATGAGGCCGATGATGATCAGCGCGTTGAAGATGACGGCCGACAGGATGGCCGAGCTGGGCGAGTGCAGGTTCATCACGTTCAGCTTGTCCAGCTGCGGGTATATGCCCGCGAACATGGCCGGCAGGATGGCGAAGTACTTCGCCAGGTCGTTTGCCACGCTGAACGTGGTGAGCGCACCGCGGGTGATCAGCAGCTGCTTGCCGATCTCCACGATCTCGATCAGTTTGGTGGGGTCGGAGTCGAGGTCGACCATGTTGCCGGCCTCCTTGGCGGCCGACGTGCCGCTGTTCATGGCGACCCCGACGTCGGACTGGGCGAGGGCCGGGGCGTCGTTCGTGCCGTCCCCGGTCATCGCGACCAGCCGGCCGCCCTCCTGTTCGCGCCGGATGAGCGCCATCTTGTCCTCGGGCTTGGCCTCCGCCAGGTAGTCGTCCACACCGGACTCCTCGGCGATGGCCTTGGCCGTCAACGGGTTGTCGCCGGTGATCATGACGGTCTTGATGCCCATCCGCCGCAGCTCGGCGAAGCGCTCCTTCATGGCCGGTTTGACCACATCGGACAACCGGATCACCCCGAGTACGACGTCGTTCTCGGCCACGACCAACGGGGTGCCACCTTCGGCGCTGATCCGTTCCACGATCCGGCGGGACTCGTCCGTGCTGGGGAACGCGCTGGCGGCGCCCTTGCGGATCACTCGGTCGCCGATATCGATGCCGCTCATCCGAGTCTGGGCGGTGAACGGCACGAACTCGTGGTGCCCGGCCACCTCGACCGGCCCTCCGCACAGCGCCAGCACGCTCCGTCCCTCGGGTGTCTCGTCGGCGAGGCTCGCCAGCCGGGCGGCCGCACTGAGAGCGTCCACAGTGGTGTCATCGACGGGGATCAGCTCGGTCGCCTGCCGGTTGCCGAAGGTGATAGTGCCCGTCTTGTCCAGCAGCAGCGTCGACACGTCGCCGGCCGCCTCGACCGCGCGGCCGGACGTGGCGAGCACGTTGCGCTGCACCAACCGGTCCATGCCGGCGATGCCGATGGCCGACAGCAACGCCCCGATGGTCGTCGGGATGAGACAGACCAGAAGCGCGGTCAGCACGATCACCGACTGCAGGCTGCCCGAGTACCGCGCGATCGGCTGCAACGCGACGACCGCGAGCAGGAAGATGATGGTCAGGGTCGACAGCAGGATGGTGAGCGCGATCTCGTTCGGCGTCTTCTGCCGCTGCGCCCCCTCCACCAACGCGATCATCCGGTCCACGAAGGACTCCCCCGGCTTCGTCGTGATCCGCACGACGATCCGGTCGGACAGCACGGTCGTGCCGCCGGTGACCGAGGAGAAGTCGCCGCCCGACTCGCGGATGACCGGGGCCGACTCGCCGGTGATGGCCGACTCGTCCACCGTGGCGATGCCCTCGACCACGTCACCGTCGCCAGGGATCACCTGGCCCGCCTCGACGACCACCAGATCACCGACGCGCAGTTCCGCACCGGGCACCGACTCCTCCGCGCCGTCGGGCCGCAGCCGCCGGGCCAGGGTTTCGCGCTTGGTGCGGCGCAGTGTCTCCGCCTGTGCCTTGCCGCGGCCTTCGGCGACCGCCTCGGCCAGGTTGGCGAACAGCACGGTGAACCACAGCCACAGCGCCACGCCGATGGTGAACACGCCCGGGTCGCCGATGGCGAACACCGTGCTGAGCACCGATCCGACCCACACGACCAGCATGACCGGGTTGCGCAGCTGATGGCGTGGGTGCAGCTTGCGCAGCGCGTCCGGGAAGGACCCGAGCAGCTGCCGCGGGTTGAACACTCCCGCGCCGACCCGACCGGTCTTCTCCGCGTGGTGGTGCTGTTCCGCCAGCGGATCCCGCCGGGGTTTCTCAGTGTCGTTGGTGGTGGTGCTCATGAGAGTGCCTCTGCGATCGGACCGAGAGCGAGTGCTGGGATGAACGTGAGGGCGGCGACGAGAACGACGGTTCCGGTCAGCAGCGAGCTGAACAGCGGGCCGTGCGTCGGCAGGGTGCCGGCGGTGGCCGGCACCTTCTTCTGCGCGGCCAGCGACCCGGCCAGGCAGAGCACCGCGAGGATCGGGATGAACCGGCCGAACAGCATGCAGATACCCAGCGAGGACTGGAACCACGGGCTGGTCACCGTGATGCCGGCGAACGCGCTGCCGTTGTTGTTCGACGCCGAGGTGTAGGCGTAGAGCACTTCCGACCAGCCGTGCTCGCCCGAGTTGGCCAGATACCCCGGTGTTCCGGACAGGAGAATGGCGATACCGGCGCCGAGCAGGAGCACGGTGGGCATGGCGAGGATGGAGATCGCCGCGGCGGTGACCTCGCGTCGTCCGAGCTTCTTGCCCAGATACTCCGGTGTTCGGCCGACCATCAGCCCGGCGAGGAACACGGCGATGATCGCCATCACCAGGATGCTGTACAGCCCGGTACCGACCCCGCCCGGCGTCATCTCGCCGAACAGCATGTTGAGGATCGCGCCGCCCCCGCCGAGCCCGGAGAAGCTGTCGTGCATGGAGTTCACCGCACCGGTCGAGGTTCCGGTGGTGCTGTTGGCGAACAATGCCGAGCCCGGGATGCCGAACCGGACCTCCTTACCCTCCATGCCCGCACCCGCGAGTGCCGCGGCGGGCCCGTTCGGGTGCGCCTCGGCCCACCAGATCACCGTCAACATCGCGCCCCACAGGAGCGCCATGACCGACAGCAGCGCGTAGCCCTGCTTGCGGTTGCCGACGAGCGTGCCGAATGTCCTAGTGAGACTGACGGGGATGACCAGCAGCAGGAAGATCTCGATGAGATTGGTCCAGCCGTTCGGGTTCTCGAACGGGTGCGCGGAGTTGGCGTTGAAGACGCCGCCGCCGTTGGTGCCGATCTCCTTGATGGCCTCTTGTGACGCGGTCGGTGCGAGCGTGATCGTGCTGGTCGAGCCGTCCGGGTTGGTCACCGCCACGCCGGCGGAGAGGCTCTGCACCACGCCGAGCGCGATCAGCACGATGGCCGAGATGATCGCCATGGGCAGCAGGATCCGCACGACCCCGCGAACGAGGTCCACCCAGAAGTTGCCCAGCCGGTCGGTACTCGAGCGGGTGAACCCGCGGATCAACGCGATCGCCACGGCCAGTCCCACGGCCGCGGACACGAAGTTCTGCACGGTCAGCCCGAGCATCTGGACGGTGTGCCCCATCACCACCTCGGGCACGTAGGACTGCCAGTTCGTGTTCGTCACGAAGCTGACCGCCGTGTTGAACGCGATGCCCGGGTCGACCGAACCTCGGCCGAAGTTCCACGGCAGCACCGGTTGGAGCCGCTGGATGAGGTACAGCAACACGATGGAGACGAACGAGAAACCGAGCACGCCGGCCGCGTAGACCGGCCAGCGCTGCTCGGCCTCCGGGTCGATCCGCCCGACCCGGTAGATCACCCGCTCTACCGCGAGGTGCTTCTTGTCGGTGAAGACCCGGGCCAGGTAGTCCCCGAGCGGCTTGTACACCGCCGCCAGGACCACCACCAACACGCCGACCTGCACCAGACCGGCCACAGTGGACGACATCAGAACTTCTCCGGACGAATGAGGGCCACGAACAGATAGACGATCAGCAGCAGCGCGAGCACGCCGCCGACCACGTTTGCCAGGACACCGACTCCGCTCACAGCTTCGCCAACCCCCGCAACGTCAACACGAGAACTCCGAAGCCGGCGATCAACAGCACGGCGAAGGCCAGATCGGCCATCGGCCCATGCTCCTCCCACGCGGGTCGCCCTGATGGCGACCGAACGAGAGCGAGTCTGGACCGCGCGGAAGCGCCTGGCGATACGGCCTGACGAGACCTTGACGCCGCGCGGTCACGCATTTACGAAATCTCTACGCCCTCGTGACCGCGACCACTCGATCGGGTGACAGCCAGGTCGAGGCAGCGTCAACATCACCGGTCACGGCGGGCCGGTCACGGCGGGCCGGTCACGGCGGGCCGGTCACCCGGGTTCCGTCAGGCAGCCACGAGCTCTTGGCGCAGTGGGCTATGAGGACGTACGGTGTGGGAGCGCTCCCAAACGACAACCCCGGAATGCCCCTGCCATCCCGAGGAGTTCGAGATGTCGCGACAACGCGGTCGAGACATGACAGTCGTCCGTTTACTGCGCCGCCGGGCAGTTCGCTGGGTGGTCGCCGGGCTGGTCACGGTCGTCGCCGTGGGCGTGGTGGTCGGCGGAGTGCTGCTCTCCCCGCGGTCGGGGCTCGACGAGCAGCTCAACCGGCGGGCGGTGGCGGCACTCGAGCAGACACCACCCACCGCGACCTCCCCACATGCGGGGCACGGCGGTCCCGCGAACCCCGACCGGCGAGTGGACACCGACGGGCACGAGCTGCGCTGCGTGGCAAAGGTTTTCGGTCACGACCCACCCGGCGCGTCGTCGATCGACGAGGTCAGCGTGAGCTACGCCCACCGCATGTGCGCCGCGATCGGCCCCGGCCTGGCGTGGCCGGCCTCGATCCGGGAGGCCGGACCGGTCGCGATTCGGCTCGGCACTCCGGACACGCTGATCCTGCCCGAGAAGGCGCTTCCCGAGGTCCCCGACGCGAACTACACCGACCGCATCCGCTCCGTCATCCCGGAACGCCACCTCGAGCAGGCGCTCGCCTTCGCCGACTTCGTCGATCCCGACGTGGCCGAGGAGCTGCGCGATCGCGTCGAAGAATGATCAGCGCACGACACTGGTCGCGCTCCCGAAAGTTACGAAAGGTTCACATTTGGTTACCGGTCAGTTATGCTGAAAATAGTCTGGGAGCGCTCCCAGCGCTTCTTCAATGACTGAAGGAGGCATGGTGAGAAAGCGAACTTTCGCGATGGTCGGGGCCGTCATCGCCGCCGCCGGTTTGATGTTGAGTCTGGTGAGTGTCGGCACGTCGAGTGCCCACGGGGCGGCGTTGATGCCCGGGTCACGCACCTACCTGTGCTACAAGGACGGGCGTGCCGACACCGGCCAGATAATCCCGCAGAACGCCGCGTGCCAGGCGGCGTTCGACAAGGGAGGCGCGACACCGTTCTACAACTGGTTCGCGGTGCTGCGCTCCGACGGCGCGGGTCGCACCGAGGGCTTCATCCCCAACGGGAACCTGTGCAGTGGCGCCGCGACCGTCTATAACTTCAGCGGATTCGACATCCCGCGCACGGACTGGCCGGTGACCCACCTGACGTCCGGCGCCAGTGTCCAGGTCAAGTACAACATGTGGGCGGCGCACCCTGGCCGGTTCGACCTGTACATCACCAACAGCTCGTACAACCCGAGTCAGCCGCTGCAGTGGAGCAACCTCAACCGCCAGCCGTTCAGCAGCGTGGTCAACCCTGCGACATCTGGCTCGGTCGGTAGCGAGGAGGGGCACTACTACTGGAACGCGTCGCTGCCCTCCGGTCTGTCCGGAAGGCACATCATCTACTCGGTCTGGACCCGTTCGGACAGCACGGAAACGTTCTACGGTTGCTCGGACGTCGTCTTCGACGGAGGCAACGGTCAGGTCACCTACTAGTTCGTGCGAAACCGCGCCCTGCGAAGAAGACTTGCGGGGCGCGGTTTCGTGTTCGGACCGGCGACCGGTCCCAGGGGTTCACGCGTGCTTGCCGACCTGCCACCTGCCGTATGCCTGGCGACCGGCTGTGCTTGTCATGCCGCTGATCAGGGCGAGGTCGAGACGTAGGAGGATCTCCGCCTGAGGTCCGGGTGGGCCAGCGAGGTTGGCGGTCCTGAAGGGGGCGGGTGTGCAGTCGTTCTTGCAGCAGCTACCAGCGTTGATCGGGGTGTTCGTCGGCGTGTTGGCAACCTATGCGGCCACTTCGGCCGCCGAGCGTGCGCGATGGCGGCGGGCTCAGGCGGTCCGGTGGGATGACCGACGGCTCACCGCATACGTCGAGTACGCCCACGCGGTGAAGAAGTTGATCTCCTTGTCCGTGCGGCTGGCCGCCCATCGCGGCGTCCACCCCGACATCGACCGGCTTGCTCCCGAGGTGGGAATGCCGGCGCTGGCCGCCGCGGAGGAGGAACGCACGATGAAGTGGGAGGCCGTCCTCCTGTTGGGGACCGACCGGACGGTGGTCGCCGCCCGCGCCTGGCACCAGAGCGTGTTCGGCCTGAAGCGGCTTGCCGCCGGCGAGCCGGTCGAGAATACCTGGGCGGACGCGGTGGAAGCCGTCAGCCGGGCCCGTCAGGAGTTCTACCAGGCCGCGAAACGTGACATCGGGATCGCCGCGGGAGGGGCGTCGGAGAGTTACGAATGGCAGTTGGCCAAGCTGACCCGCCTCAACGAGGATCACCGCTCGGCCGGTGAGATCGCCCGGTAGACCCGAGAGCCTGCTGCCAGTCCCGCAGCGACCCGATGCGCCGTCAGGAACGGGTGGTACTCAGGATCGCCGTCGCCTCCGCGAGATCCATGTAGCGCAGGCGGGCTTCGGACATGTCGTCGGTCCACCGTTCGGCGATGTCGTACCGCTCCATCGGAGTGGTCTCCAGCAGCTTGCGGCCGGGGAACACCTCGTAGCCGTCGAGCAGGTCGGCGTGTTCCCGCATGCCTTCCTGGAAGAGGTTCTCGCGGCGCAGCACGTACTTCAGGACGGGCACCTCGTCCCAGAGCCGGCGGCCGGCCGTCACGATCTCCATGACCCGTGGCCGGTAGTCCGGGTTGCGGATGAGGTGCTCGCGCACGATCGAGCTCCCCACGGTCAGGTGCCGGATCTCGTCGATCCCAGCGCCCCGGGCGATCTCGCCCGCCGCCGGGTCGAGTCGGTCCCACTTGCGCTCGCTGAGCTCCGCGGCGGGCGCCAGTACCCCTTCCACCACGATCGTGAAGGCCGCCACGGCACCGACGAAGTCACCGTCGTCGCGCAGCGTGCTGACCACGAACTCCTCGATGGGCGCGAGCACCTCGGTCGTGTACTCGGCCGACAGCTCGGCGATGGTCTCGTGCAACCGCTCCGCGGGCACCCCGAGCTCGACGAGGTGGTTGCGGAAGACCATCGCGTGCCTGGCCTCGTCCAGTACCTGCGTGGCGAAGAACTCCATCTCCGGAATCCCCGGCGCGTCGGCCACGAAGTACGACAACGCCCTGGTCGCCCGCTCCTCGGCCACCGAACGCCAACCCAGCTCCAGGATCAACGCCTCGCGAAGCGGGCCGGGCTCGCGCATGAACTCGGGCGTGCCCGCGGCCACGGCATGGCCGGTGGCCGCTCGTCCGGCGAGGGTGCCCTGTGCCACGGCGGTCAGCCAGTACACGAGATCGCAGTCGCGCGTGGTCATGGTCAGGTTCATGGCGCCGTCGAGCAAGTTGGGCGCCAGATCGAAGTCGGCTTCCTGTGGTACTGAGTGCGTCATGCCCTCTTCCTTTCCTGTACTTCTATGTCCGGCCCAGCGCGGCGACCTGGCCGGGCGAATGCGTGGCTTCCCGGGGCAGGGTGCGGAGCGTTCCGTCGTGCAGCCGCCCGGCGTAGTGCAGGAGGGGCCCGCCTTCCTCGTTGCGAGCGGTGACGACCTCGCCGAGCAGCACGTTGTGATCACCGGCCGGGACGGTCGCGGTGAGATGGCAGCCGAGCGACGCCAGCGAACCCCTGATCCACGGCGCTCCGCTGAACGCGTCGGGTTCCCACTCGAGATGGTCGAACTGGGCCAGCCCGTGGGGACGGCCGGGATCGGCGAACCAGCCGGCGAGCGCCGCTTGCCGCGTGGACAGCACGTTCACCGCGAAGCGCCTGGCCTGTCCGATGGCCCGGGTGATGCCCGACCTCTCGCGCAGGCACACGCCGACCAGCAGCGGCTCCCGCGACACGGCGGCGACCGAGGAGACCGTGGTGCCATGCACGAGGTCGCCGTGCCAGACGGTCAGCACGGCCACACCGGTCGTGAGCCGGCGAACCGCCTGGCGCAGCATCACGTCCAGTTCGGCCGCCATCATGCGCCGGGTACCCCGGCCGCGTCCGGAGCCGGCTTGGCGCTCACCGCTGGGGTCCCGGCGGAGAGTTCGTCGATCAGCCGGCGGTAGCCGGGCGCCGCCTGCGGCTCGAACGGCAGGCTGAACGGCTTGAGGAAATTTCCCCAGATGCCGCGGTCACCGAGGATATGGAAGGGAATCGCGAGAAGTGCCCACTCCCAACCGATGGTGAATCCCCAGATCGCGACCACCGCGCCCTGCGTGATCATGCTGTGCATGATGTTGTAGGCGATGTAGTAGTTCTTCGAGATCCGGCCGTCCGGGCTGCGCCGGAACGCGATCGCGCCGGGAATGTAGCCGATCACGTCGATGTAGACGAACAGCAGGATCGCCGGTATCCAGCGGATGTCGCTCCAGTTCACGACGATGAGGACGGTGGCGACGGCCCAGGCGACCACGTACTCGGCGCGGTGGAGCCGGAAGGTGGTCGGACTCTCGAACGGGTTCTTGACGTCCATGGCGGGAATCCCTCCCTGACATGATGGGTTGTTTGGTCAGGTCAGCCGCAGCGGCCGGCCGGTGAAATAGTCGACAAGCGCCTCCGCCATCGCCGTACGTGACGGCGGGTGGTAGGCCAACGCGCGAACGGCGGCGATGAGGTAACCGATATCGGGCGACCGAATGAACGCGATGCCGCCGAGAAGCTCGGCCGCCAGATCCGCGGCCTCCCGAAGCGCCTGCTGCGCCGCGTATCGGGCCACCAGGACCGCCGAGACGGCGGCGTCGCCGGTCAGTCCGTCGCCGATGGCCCGGGCAACGCCCTCGACCAGAGCGACCGCGGACTCGAGCTGGATGGCCGCCTGCGCCCGGTCGGTCACGCTCCCCCGGCCCTTGTCCAGTGCCTGCTCGACGAGAGCGCTCGTGGCGCCCACGTAGACCGACGTCGCCAGCATCTCGAACCAGGCGAAACCGATGGTCTGCAGGTCGTCGAGCCGGTCGGGGGCGTCCGGTTCGGAATGGATCACGAGGTCCGCCGGCACGAACACGTCGGTCAGCCGGACCTCGTCGCTCTCCGCGCCGGCCAGTACGTCGCTGAGCCAGAACTTCTGCACGGTGATGCCCGGCGAGCCGGCCGGAATGAGCAGCAGGGCGAGCGTGGGAGTCCCGTCCACCGGCACCGCGGCGCTGGCCGTGAGCACGTCCATCGACCGGGAGAGGCTGCAGGGTTTCTTCCCGCCGTTGACCACGTAGCCGCCGTCGACGGCACGGGCGGTCACCGACGGGACGACGATGTTCGCCCCCGGCTTGCCCTCGGCCCATCCCGAGGCCACGAGGAGATTGTCCGGTGCGATCGTGGCCAGGAGCTCCAGCTGCGCGGCGGTCAGCCGTCCGGCGCGTGCCGCGAGCGAGAAAAGCGTGGCCACCGTGTAGTGATGCATGGTGGTCGCCGCCCCCAACGATGGCGAGTACGACGACATCGCCCGAACGACGCGCGCCGCGTCGAGCGCGCCCACCCCCATTCCGCCGTAGCCGGCCGGCACCATCAGCCCGGGTCCGCCGAACTTGCGGAATATGTCGAGAACCGGCCCGCCGGGCGCCTCGCGTTCGGCCAGGGGGATTTCCGCGAGAGCGGCACACATGCCCGGGTGGTAGCGCTCGCACACCTCACGTGCCTCATCAAGTGAGCGCATCAATAATTCTCCGATCTAATTCAGGTGATCGAGAATCGCACTATTCTCCCGATATCATCGCAGCCGTCTCTGACATCGACCTGACAGGAAATGCATCAGATCACCTACGGCTGCCGGAATGGCGAGAGGGTTCAGCGGGGCCGGGCGAATGCCCGCCGTTCGTCGTCGCAGACCACCCAGAACCGACAGCCGTCGAGGTGGTCGTTCACGACGCCGAGCGCCTGCATCGCGGCGTACACGGTCGCAGGCTCGACGAAACGGAAGCCACGCCTGTGCAGCTCACCGGAGAAGGCTTCCGATTCGCGGGTCGACACGGGCAACGCGGTCACGGTCAGCGCCGGCCTGCCGGCCGGAGCCTCAAAGCTCCACAGCAGCCCGGCCAGGGAGATACCCTGCTCCCGCAGCCGCACGGCCGCCCGGGCGTTGCCGATGGTGGCCAGGATCTTGCCCCGGTGCCCCACGATCGCCGAATCGGCGAGCAGCCGTGCGACATCGGCATCGGTGAACTCCGCCACCGCCGAGAGATCGAAGCCGGCGAAGGCTTTGCGGAACCCGTCACGCTTGCGGAGGATGGTCAGCCACGAAAGACCGTTCCGGAACCCTTCCAGACACAGCTTCTCGAAGATCTTCTCGTCGCTGCCGACCGGCCGCCCCCACTCCCTGTCGTGGTAGGACCGGTACTCGGGCGCGGCCACACCCCAGGGACACCTGCGGATCCCGTCCGCACCGATCTGGAACGCGTGGTCATCTATCAGTGTGGGCCCGGTAGCGGTGCACTGCACGGCCCAGCCATGAACACGAACGCGCAGCCGGCCGGCCGCGGCGTCGAAACCATTGGACGGCACGGCATTGGACATTTGCATCCTCCCGTTCGTCGCTTTTCCTCTATGCTGGCAGGTATCTTTGCCGGTGGCAATTGCCAGTGCCGTGGTCAGCACAATGTCAGCACAAAGTCGGGGCCGCCTGACAAGATGGAACCGGCGTACGCCCAATGCCACGGCGACGCACAATATGAGGAGAGCCTATGACCACGTCGGATAATTCCGTCAGGCTGTCACCACACCAGGTCGGGCCTGAAATCGAGGAGGCGCTACGCCGCTACCCCGGCGTAGCGCGCGCCCGCGTTCTCCGCGACGCCGGCGGCCGGCTGGTGGCGCAGGTACTGCCCTGGGGCACGCATTCCGTCACCGCCGACACCGGCGTACTCGCCGAGCTGGCGGGTATGAACATGGCCGAGACGCGGTTCCTCCACGACGAGATCTTCGTCGACGAGGTCTACCTGCGCGGCGGGATCGTGCTCCGAGAGCATGCGGTGGTGTTCGATGTCGGCGCGAACATCGGGATGTTCAGTCTCTTCGTCGGGGCACGCTGCCCGTCGGCGCAGGTGTACGCGTTCGAACCGGTGCCCGAGGTGTACGCCAAGCTCGCGCACAACGTCGATGAGCGCGGCCTCACCGTCCGGCCGTTCAACTACGGTCTGTCCGATCGCGACCAGGACGTCTCGTTCTACTACTACCCGGACATCTCGATCATGTCCTGCCGCCACGACTACATCAACTGGGACAACGAGGTCGACCTGATCAAGCGGTATGTCGCGAACGAGCGAAAGGATGGCCCGCCTGGGCGCGCCGAGCATCTGGCCGAGGTCGAAGGGCTGGTGGCCAAGGATTTCGAGTTCGTCGAACGCCGGTGCCGGCTCCGCAAGGTCTCGGACGTGATCGACGAGGTCGGAGTTCGCACCATCGACCTGCTCAAGATCGACGTTCAGCGTGCCGAATACGACGTGCTCAACGGGATCGAGGCCCGCCATTGGCCGCTGATCCAGCAGATCAGCATGGAAGTCCACGACGAGGCCGGCTCACCGACCCACGGCCGGGTCGAACAGGTCACCGCAAGACTGGCCGCGGAAGGGTTCGAGGTCAAGGTCGAGGTCGAGGAGATGCTTCGCGACACCGGCCGCTATGCCGTGTATGCCATCCGGCCCGGCTCCGAGAACGACCCGCGCCCGGTGGTGGCGGCCGCCGGCTCCGCGCACGCGGTCGAGCCCGAGCACGTGGCACGCTGGCTAGCCGCCCGCCTGCCAGCGGACCACTTGCCGGACCAGGTGGTCGTGGTCGACGCCCTGCCCCAACCACCCGCGGACTAGAGCCCGTCACATGCCTGGAACGACGCCTTCCTGACGTTGGACGTCAGGAAGGCGTCGTTCCAGGCATTAAAAGGACCGGGGAGGCTGGACCGTCGTAATTACCTCGTCGACGAGTTGCTTGGTCGTTTCCGGGTGCACGAAGCAGAGTCGGGCGACCGGTTCGCCGTCCCAGGAAGTTGGTAGCACAAAGGCGATCTGGTCCGCGAGGACCCGGTCCGACCAGCTCTCGTAGTCGTCCCATCCCCACCCGTCGCGCCGGAAGAGGACTACCGACAGCTCCGGCTCACAGATCAGGGTGAGGCCCTCGGTCGCGCTGATGCGGTCGGCCGCGTAACGGGCCATGGTGAGCGTGTTCTCCACGGCGTCCCGGTAGGCGTCGGTACCGTGGACCGCGAGCCCGAACCACAGGGGCAGGCCGCGGGCCCGGCGGGTCAGGTGGTAGGCGTAGTCGCTCGGGTTCCACACGTCGTCGGCGTCATCGTGGATGGCGTCCAGATAGGACGCTCGCTGCGTGTGCACCGCTTGTGCTGTCCGCGGCTCGCGGTAGAGCAGTGCCGCGCAGTCGAATGGCGAGAAGAGCCACTTGTGCGGATCGATGACCAGGGAGTCGGCCTGCTCGATGCCGGTGAAGAGGTCGCGCACCGAGGGAGCGAAGATTCCGGCACCGCCGTAGGCCGCGTCGACGTGCATCCACCGGCCCTGCTGCCGGGCAACGTCGGCTATCCCGGCCAGATCGTCGATCAGGCCGGCGTTCGTGGTGCCGGCGGTGGCGACCACGGCCACCACGTCGTCCCGGTGCGGCTCGCGGGCCAGGGTGTCCCGCAACGCCGATGCGGTCATCCGGTGGCCGGGCACCAGGAGTGGTTCCATGCCCAGGACGTGAAGGGTCTTGCCCACCGAACTGTGGGTGTCCGAGGTGATCGCCACCTTCGGCCGTGCGCATAGCCCACCGCGACGGCTCAGACCTGCATCTCGTGCGACCAGAAGTGCCGACAGGTTGCCGCTGGAACCGCCGGACACGAAGCATCCGCCGGCGCTCGCCGGCAGCCCGGCGGCATCGGCCAGAACTCGCAGCGCCTGATTCTCGGCGGCGACCGGCCCCGCGGCCTCGAGCCAGGAGATGCCGTGCAGCGCGAAGCAGGACACCAGCACATCGATGAGAACCGAGGTCTTCGATGGCACACACGACACGAAAGCCATGAAACGTGGCGTGTCACACGCGATGATCGCCGGCGCGATGTCCCGGAGGAACACCGACAGGACCGCCTCGGGGTCGTTGCCGGACGGCTTGATGAGCCCAGCCAGCTTCTCCGTGAGCCGCTCCCGGTCCCCGCCGGTCTTCAGTGGAACCTCGTCCAGGCTGAGCTGTCGCAGGCACTCGTCGAAAACGAGCCGGGCCAGCTTGTGGTCCAGAGTGTGCATGGATTGTCCGTTCACTTCGCCGCGGCCATGATTCCCTTGAGCCATCCGGCAAACGCTGACGTTCCCTCTTCCAGCTTGGCAATGGCGGCGGTGCCGATGACGACCCCGTCACAGCTGCCGCGCAGCTCTTCGACATCGGCAGGCTCGTTGATGCCGAAGGCGGCACAGACCGGCAGCTCCGGACGAATCGACTGGACCTCTGCCCGCTTCCGCTGAAGGTCGGTGAGGGAAGCGGCCCTGGTTCCGGTGTTCGGCCCCAGGGAGGCGTACACGAAGCCGCCGCCGTGGGAGATGACGCGCCGGTCGGAATCGGACAGGTCGGCGGCGGTGGCATCCACCGCCGGGATGACGACCGCGCCATCTTCGGCGGCGGCCAGCGCGTAGTCCGTGATGTCCGGCGGGTCGGTCTCGAACAGGTAGCCGGAAACTCCGGCACGCAGCGAGGGTGACGCCGACCAGGTGGCGGGCGAGGGCCACGCGGACCCGTAGACGATGGCCACCCGCACGGGGGCACGTAACAGCCATTCGAGCCGCTGGGCCTCGGAACCGGGCTCGGCGTTCCGCAACGCCCGAGCGATCACTTCACCGGTCCGGGGTGACCACCGAGGATCCGAGATCGCCGGGAACTCGATGAAGTCCACGTCATGGCGCACACACAGGTTGAGCGCTTCCAGACTCGCGCTCCAGGACGGGAACCCGGGCACGAGATAGATCCCGACCGCCAGTTCTCCCCGTCTCGTGTTGCCGCCGATGACATCCGACAGCCGGGACGGCGTCATCGTGCGCCGCCGCGGATCGTGGGCAGCGTGGACACGACGCGTAGCGCGCAGTACGACTCCCACAACGAGGCAGCCGGCTGTGCCCCGTAGCCGCCGTCCGGCTTGCCCAGACTGTCCACAGCGGACCCGAGCCGGTCGGTCCAGACGGTGGCGTCCAGGACCTCGCCCGCCCGGAAACCCCAGTAGGAGGCGGCGAGTGACGGGGTGTCATCGCCAGCGGTGAGCGTCGCGAGGCCGGACGGTGTGGCGAACCGCGAGCTGAGCCATTCGGCGGTCTCGCGGCTGTCGGCGGGACCGAGTGGCCGTCCCAGGAGCGACAGGCTGCAGACGGCACAGTAGGTGTGCTCGGTGTCCGGTGGCTGGCCCGGCATGCCACCATAGCCCCCGTCACCGGCCCGGCAGTCCTGGATGAACTCGACGAGTGCGCGGGATACCGCGGGTGCGAGCAGGCCGAGCGCGCCCAGCTGCTCGAGTGCGCGCAGGACGTAGAACATCTCGTCGATGTCGCCGGTGGCCGGCGCGCCGGGCACGGCCACCTCGCCGACGAACCAGTGCGGAAGCTGGTCGGGGATATCGTCGTGCCGGCCGGAGAGCGTGAGCGCGCGCACCGCGTAGTAGCTCGCGGCCCTGGACGGCTCGGGGTCGGTCGCCGTCATGGCGAACGTGCCGCCCGGCCGGCGGCACTCGTCGACGAACGGGGCGGGCGTGACCGGCTCGCCGGACAGGATCGAGGTGATCTCGGCCGCCCATCGGAGCGCCTCCATGGTCGGCTCGTCTTCGCGAGCCTCCAGGTACCTGCCCGGCCCGAGCTGGCGAGATCTCAGGAAGCGCAGTGTCGCGCCGGCCGGAAGCAGCGTCGGTGAACTGACCGGAAGTGGCATCGCGGAAACAGCTCCTCTCATGGTCGTACGGGATTCAGCCGCTCACAGTGCCGAAGATGTGGCTCTGCGGCGGGATCTCGAGGAAGTCGAGGCCGGTCAGGGTGCCGGGTGCCGGGAGGCTCTTGGGCGCCGGCCCGTCGAAGAGGAGGTCGGTGCGCGTCTCGTCGCGGTGCGCGGCGAGCTGGTAGTTCCGGTACAGCAGCCGCACCTGCTCGTGAACACCGTTCGTCCACTCCGGACCGAGGAAGGTGGTCGCCTTCGCCAGGCTGCCCATCTCACTGAGCGCCGCGATGGAGATGGAGAAGCTGACGAGGTCGGTCGGGACCACCATCGACGGGTCCTTTGTGTACCGATAGGGCTTGGGCAGCGCCTCGAGCAGATCGCCGGCATGGATGACGAACTCCGCGGCGCTGTCCATGGCCTCGGGACTGGCGAGCATGTCCTGGGACATGACGTAGTTCAGGTAGCCGAACAGCTGCGGATTTCGGCTGTAGTACAGCAAGGTGGCGAGTCCGTCATCGTGGGCGGGCCCCATGACGGCTCTGCGCTGCAGCCGCAGGTCGTTGATACAGGTTCCGTAACAGCCGGAATCGATGAGGGCGACGGACGGCTCCCGAAGAATCGCGCCCATCGCCGGCGCGTTCGACCGGCTGCTCCTCGACACGTGGGCCAGGCGCAGGTGACGACCCTGTTCCAGGGCGGTCGCCGCGACGAAGAACGGCAGCGCGTCGCGGGCCAGGAAGACGAGCGTCTCGATCGAGTTCTGCCGGCACCAGCGCAGCGCCCAGTCCGTGAAGCCGTGCCAGACGGGAGTCCACGGTTTGATGATGGTGAGGTAGCGCTCGGTGGTGTCGCAGAGCCAGGCCGACAGCCCGCGTTGCAAGCCGAAGGTCCGGTTGCACAGCTGGTCCACCTGGCGAGGAGAGAGGTCCTTCGCGGCCATCATCGCGTCGCGGAATTCCGCACCGGCTTCCTCGGCGGACGGAAGTTCGGCGCCACTGGCGGCCAGCCATTTCTCCACGCAGTAGTCGACGATCGCCCGGATGTGCTCCGCGGCGAGCCGATATTCGTTCGGCTTGGGCAGGTCCCGCAACACGGTCGCCAGCCATTCAGGTACGGCGGAAGCCGGTATCGGACCGCCGGCCTCGCCGCTTACCGGAACAAGGGAGACCTGACCGGGAGCATAAAAGGTGGTCGATGAGTTCGTGGTCATGAGATCGGGTACGGCTCACCTTGTTGGATCCCGAACGCCCACGCCGGTCGTCTGCGGCGCGGGCGTCTGAGTTCCCCGGCGGTTGTGTCTCCCATAGGATTCTCCTACCTTGTCGTTGCGGAGAGGGCAGGATTCGAACCTGCGTAGGTATCTTGCGACACCTGCCCGGCTGACGCCGAGCCCCATTAGGCCACTTTGGGAACCTCTCCAGAGCTGACCGCTTCGACTTCGTTTCACGCTGGCCATGTTTGCCGCGCTAAACCATCATGGCGGATGACTCTGATCCAGGGCTGACTCGTTACTGACCTTTCTCGGCCTTGATATCGGCGCGCTTATATGCAATAAAAGTTACGAGCATTGAGCCACTTCCGCGCCTGCGATGAATGGGGCATTATGATGATCGAAACACTCACGGCCCCGGACATCGCCCTGGACGCCATCCAGCGGTACGCGGACGCGGACAATCCCAGCTCGTTCCTCGCGGTCAACGAGGGCAACAGCTACCTGCACCTGCCGGACACGCCGGGCGTGATCGTGTACCGGCCCACCGGCCGGTATCTGGTGCAGTTCGGCGGCCCGTTCGCGCCCAAGGAGGCACGGCCTCGCCTGTTGCGTGCCTTTCTCGACCTGGCCGCCGCGCAGGACCGGGAGATCGTGGTCATCCAGCTCCAGGGGGCCGACGCGGCCGAATACCTGGACGAAGGCTTCACCGTCAACCAGATCGGCGCGTCGTACGCCCTTCGGCTGGACACGTTCGGCCTGCACGGAACGGCGTTCATGCGGCTGCGGAACAAGATCGCGCGGGCCGTGCGCAGCGGGCTCACCATCCAGGAGGTGCCGCTCGACGCCTGGCACGGCGCGATCAGGGAGCTGGACGCGGGCTGGCTGGGCGCCAAGGGCGGCGCCCGGCCGCTGGAGTTCCTCGTGGGTCAGTACGGCGGGCGGTATCAGCACCTGCGCCGGCTCTTCGTCGGTGTGCACGGCGACCGGCTGACGGGCTACATCTCGTACGCACCGGTCTACGGCTCCCGGCCCGGGTGGATGCACGACCTCAGCCGCCGCCAGCCGGACTCCCCGCCGGGCGTCATGGAAGCGATCAACAAGGCGGCCATCGAGACGTTCCAGGCGGAGGGAGTTCCGTGGCTCCACTTCGGCTACACACCCTTCTCGGGACTCTCGCCGGACTACGAGTTCCCCGGCCACAGCCGCGCCTTCGGCTGGTTCATGGAGGAGCTCTGGGCCAACGGCGGGCACATCTACCCGGCGCAGACCCAGTTCGCCTACAAGGAGAAGTGGAAGCAGGACGTCGTCCTGCCCGAGTTCATCGCCTTCCAGCACGGCGCCAGCATCCCGGCCCTGGTGCACGTCTTCCGGGCCTGCAATGCCGTCTAGCCATCCAAGGAGGGAATGCCATGCCGGATGAGATCGCCGCGGCCGGGCGCGAGGTCGTCGACCTGCTCGGCGCGTGCGCCGCGGCCCCCGACGACCTGGAGACGGGACGAGCGGCGGACGACGCGCTGCTGAGACTCGATCAACTCCTGGCCGCCGTGGAGACCAGTTCGTCGCCGTCACCGAAAGGAACAAACCCATGACCACACACCTGCCCGTACCCACCACCCAGGAACTTCTCGAGGACCTGCGGCGTATCTGCGCGGAGACCGCCGAGGTCCCGTTCGAGCGGGTCACCGTCGACGCCGACCTGGCGGCCGATCTCGGCATCGACTCGCTGACCCAGGGCGAGCTCGTGGAGACGGTGCTCGAGCGATACGGCCTGTCCGCCCACAGCAGCAGTGTCCAAGCCACGAGCTATCCCACGGTCGGCGCCCTGGCCGGCCTCGTCCAGCAGCTGACCGGCGAGAAGAGCAGCGAGCCTGATGACTGAGATCGCCGTCGTGGGTATGGGAATGGCGGTTCCCGGCGCCAGCGACCCCAGCGAGTTCTGGCGGTTGCTGAACACCGGAGAACCGCCGTTCTCCGAGCCGAACGGACAGTACCGGCTGGATTCCTTCTGGTCGGCGGATCCGGACGCGGAGGACCGTTCCCACGTCCGGGTGTCCGGGTTCCTGACCGGGCTTCGCCCCCATCCCAGGCTGGCCGCGGAGATCGCGGACGGTCTGTTCACCCGCGACGCGCACGAGGCGGTGTACCTGCGCCACTGCCTGCTCCAGGCCGGCGACGGCGTGACGACACGTGCGGGCGACCGGGGCCGCTGCGTGATCGGCGGCACCGGCCTCACCTGCCGGCGACTGGACGAGGCCATGGTCATCGAATCCGCCGCCCACCAGATCGCCGCCCGCCTTCGGAACGGGACGGACGCGGACGAGGAGCGGCTGCGTTCGCTGCTGCGGGACCACTTCGGCCACACCGCGCCGCCGTCTCCGCGGCTGTTGCCCGACCAGGTGGTGCGCACGGCCATCAGCGGCGTGCTGCCCGGCGGGTCCGAGGTCACGGTCGTCGACGCCGCCTGTGCCTCGTCGCTGTACGCGATCGGCCTCGGCGCCGCGCACCTGCTGGCCGGTGACTGCGAGATCGCCTACTGCGGCGGGATGTCCGGTGTCACCCCGCGGTACAACGTGGGGTTCGCGAAGCTCGGCGGACTCTCCCGGAGCGGACGGCTGCGCGTCTTCGACAAGCAAGCGGACGGCACCCTGTTCTCCGAGGGTGCCGCCGTCGTGGTGCTGAAGACCCTCAGCCGGGCGCTCGCCGACGGCGACCCGGTGCTCGGCGTCCTGACCGGCTTCGGCGCGTCCTCGGACGGACGAGGTAAGGCGATCTACGCACCCAGCCCGGCCGGGCAGTCGCTGAGCATCGAGCGCGCCCAACGCGCCGCCGACCTCGATCCGGGTCAGGTGGACTGGGTCGTCGCGCACGGCACGGGCACCGTCGCCGGCGACGCCGCGGAACTGGCGGCCCTCGCGGCGGCGGCTCCCCCCGGGGGACGGCTGACCGTGTCGAACAAGCCGGTCGTCGGGCACACGGGATGGAGTTCCGGTGCGGTCTCGGTGATTCACGCGCTGCTCGCGCTGCGGCACGGCAGCATTCCCGCACAGCGTGGGTTCGCCGCCCCGCCTCCCGACTCACCGATCGGCACGGGCGTCGTGGTGCCGACCGGCGCCAGGCCGTGGACCCGCCACGACGGCCGGCCGCGAACGGTGGGAGTGTCCTGCTTCGGCTTCGGGGGCGCCAACGGTCATCTGCTGATCAGCGAGTACGGCACCCGGCGCGCGGCACCGGCGCCGGCGCCCGATCCGGTCGTTCTGGTCGCCTGGGCCGCCCACCTCCCGGGAGAACCCGGTCGCGAGGAGATCGGGCACATGCTCGACACCGGAGTGTGGACGTGCCCACGGAGTTTCGGCCGCTACGACCCGCCGTCGTTCGACGAGGTGCGGCTGCCCGCCAAAACGGTTCGGTCGACCGACCGCAGCCAGCTCATGGCGCTGCACCTCGCGGCCATGCTGGTCGACGAGTACGGCGAGCCGTGGGCGCCGTTGCGCGACACCACCGGCGTCATCGCCGCGCAGACCGGTCCGCTGCCGCTGGCGGTCGGCAACCTGATGCGCTGCTACGCCACCGAGCTCGAGGGCCTGGTCGCCGACGAGGACACCAAGGCGCTCGCCGCCTATCTGGAGGAGGTGCGCGTGGAAACACCGCCCACCAGTAAGGACACCCTGCCCGGGATCTTCCCGAACGTCCTGGCCGCCAGGCTCGCCAACCGGTACGACCTGCACGGCCCGACCATGCTCGTGGACTCCGGGGCGACCTCGGGGTACACCGCGCTCGACACCGCGGTGCTCCAGCTGGACTCGGGCGAGCTGGACATGGCGCTCGTGCTGGCCGTCAACGTGGCGGCTCCGGACGGGCTCGCCAGGCTGACCGGCGTGGATCCCGACAGGGTCGCCGAGGGCGCCTTCCTGCTGACGCTGACCAGATCCTCGGTCGCCCGCCAGCACGGCTGGCGAGCACTCACCGAAGTCCCCCGCGGTGCGGGCGGACCGGCCGGAACGGGGACCACCTTCCTGGCCGCCGACCCGCTCGTCTCGCTCCTCGCGACGATGCGGCACAGCTCGCCCCACGCCTAGCGCATGCCTGGAACGACGCCTTCCTGACGTTGAGCGTCGTGAACGACGCCTTCCAGGCATTCGACGGGCCGACAGCCGATTGGAGTTCACATGACCGGACTCGCGGAGGCGTCGGCCGCCGACGACCCGGCCGCCATGGCCTCGAGTCAGATCCCGGACAGCTATCGCGCGGCGGTCGTGCTCGCGGCGGATCAGGGGGTTTTCGCGGGAGTCCCGTCCGGCGAGCGCGATCTGCGCCGGTCCCTGCGGGTGACGGACGTCCCCACACCCGAGCCGGCCCCTGGCGAGGTGCTGATCGCGGTGATGGCCAGCTCGATCAACTACAACACCGTGTGGACCGCCATGTTCGAGCCGGTCTCCACGTTCCGCTTCCTGAAAACCTACGGCAGGACGTCCGAATCCGCGGCGCGCCACGATCAGCCGCACCACGTGGTCGGCTCCGACGCCGCCGGCGTCGTCCTGCGCGTCGGGCCCGGGGTGACCCGCTGGCGCCCGGGGGACGAGATCGTCACCCACTGCCTGCACGTCAGCCTCGCCGAGCACGCCGGCCACGATGACGCGCTGCTCGACCCGGACCAGCGAATCTGGGGATATGAAACCAACTTCGGCGGGCTGGCCGACCTGGCTCTCGTCCAGGCGACCCAGCTCATGCCCAAGCCGGCGCACCTCACCTGGGAGGAAGCCGCCTGCCTGAACCTCACCCTGTCCACCGCCTACCGGCAGCTCGTCTCCACACACGGCGCGGCCATGAAGCAGGGCGACCGCGTGCTCATCTGGGGTGCCTGCGGCGGTCTTGGCGGCTACGCCACCCAGCTCGTCCTCAACGGCGGCGGGATGCCCATCTGCGTGGTCTCCTCGGCGGCGAAGGCCGACCTGTGCCGCCGACGCGGCGCGGAGCTCGTCATCGACCGCGGCGCCTTCGAATTCTGGGACCAGTACGGGAATCCACGTCGACGAGACTGGAGCCGTTTCCGAGACGCCGTCCGCGATCTCGCCGGCGGCGACCCCGAGATCGTCTTCGAGCATCCGGGGCGGGAGACCTTCGGCGTCAGCGTGCTCACGGCCGCCCGTGGTGGCACCATCGTGACCTGCGCGTCCACCAGCGGCTACGAACATCTCTATGACAACCGGCATCTCTGGATGCACGTGAAGCGCATCATCGGCTCGCACTCGGCGAACTACGCGGAAGCCTGGCGAGCCAACGAGTTGGTCGTCCGCGGCCGGATCCACCCCATCATGTCCCGCGTCTACCCGCTGGATCGGATCGCCGACGCCGCCGGCGCCGTCCGCGCGAACGAGCACCACGGCAAGGTGGGGGTGCTGTGCCTGGCCCCGCGAGCGGGCCTGGGGATCCGGGACGAGGCCAAGCGCGAACGACACCTCGACCAGATCACGTTGTTCCAGCGGGGCTGAATGCCTGGAACGACGCCTTGCAGACGCTGAACGTCAGTAAGGCGTCGTTCCAGGCATGCCCACGCCGCGCGGCGAGACACCACCGCCCGAACGGACGGTGGTGTCTCGCCGGTGGGCGGTCACCGACCGGTTGTGGCGCTCACGATGTCGGAGTTGCCGAAGTTCGCCGGGCAGTCCGCCAGCGGCCACGGCGCCGGGGTGAGTACCGTGCCCGCCTCGAAGGACGCCTGCCGCCACGCGTCGATGGCCGGGCAGTGCGCCGCTCGGGACACGTCTGTCCACGCGCCGGCTCCGTAGTGGCGTGTGGCGATGACGGAAACGCCGAAGCCGAGGAACTCGGGGTAGTTCCAGACGCCGAAGCTGGTGCCCCGCGTGTCGCCCGTGGGGCCGACGAAGTCGGTGGACCAGCGACCCGGGGCACCGCCCCGGCCGATCGCCGCCGACCGCAGGACCCCGCGCAACAGTCGTGGCGTCGACGTCGTTGGACTCAACGGAGTGGTGTACGCCATGTAGGTCACGTACACCCGGGACGCATCGGGAGCGATGGCGAGGGAGGTCCACAACACCCGTTCGTCCGGTCCGGACACCGACTCCGGCGCGGACCAGGTCCGGCCGCGGTCTCTCGAATAGGACATCAGGGCCGCCTGCTTGTTCTTCCCGAACTTGCCGTCGCTCCAGGCGAACACGAGCTCGTCCGTGGCGTCGGCGCCGGTGGGGGCGCCGTTGGCGATGCTGAGGTTGGGCTGGGGTTCTTGCGGGCTCCCCGCCGGTCCCGCATCGACGCAGCGGTAGCTGAGCGGATCTCTGGTGAAGCAGCCGGTGTCCATCGGCAGGACGTCGACCGGCTCGGTCCACGTGTCACCGCCGTCGAACGACTTCATCATGGACTGCGCGCCCTCGCGCTCGAACGAGGGGAAGATCCCCGAGTAGTGCGTGTAGAACGCGTAGACCACGCCGCGGCTGTCCGTGCGGATCGAGCAGAACACGCGATGGCCTTCGCTCTCCGAGTGGACCGGCGGGGCGATGTTGCGGGTCCGCCACGTCTGACCACCGTCGCCGGACACGCCCACCGTGGGCTGGATGGGGCCCACGTTTCCCGGGATCACGTTGTAGAGGAAGTCGTTGTAGCACGCGTACACATTGCCGAAGTAGCGACTGCTGCTGGCGTTGTCCGCCCAGACCTGAGCCGCGGTCGGGGTCGAGATGGCGGGCGAGCTCTCCGGCACGGCGACCGGGTCGGACCAGTTCGACTGGTCGGCCACCCTCTTCGGCGTCGGATTGTCGAGGTGTGACACCATGATGGCTTTGGAGGACTCGAGGCGACCTGGCTCAATCGCCGTATTGGTCAGGTTCCCAGCTGTCGTCGACAAATACAGGCGCGAACCGTTCTTCCAGGAGAATTTGCCGTTCTTGAGTACCGGGCCGAAGGCCGCGGAGGAGCCACCGCGGGTCCGCAGCCCGTTCTCGTAGTAGTTGGGGATCGTGTGAATCGGCCCCGGCTGGGCCGTGCACGGCTCCACCTCGGGGTCGCACCCGGCCGCGGTCAGCCCTTGATAGGTGGGCTGAGTCCAGCGGCGGCCGCGGTCGAACGAGAAATACACCCCGCTGAAACCCACCCCGCGATTGGACGCCCCGCCGAAATTGGGGTTGGCGGCCGGGAGGCCGCACCCTGCTCCGGTGGTGGCGGCCTGCTTCGAGCACGGCTGCATGTCCGCCCACTCGTTCGCGGTCGCCGCCAGCACGTGCGTGTTGACGGGGTCGACCGCCATCGTCGGCCAGGCCTGCAGGTTGTGCTGGAACGGCGCGGCCGAGGACGCCACGTTCATCAGGGCACTCGTGGCCCTGGCCCGCGCCGCCTCGCCGGTGGCGGGGGATGTCGGCGGCCCCACCACCAGGGCAACCGCCATGCCGCCGACCGCGGCCAGTGCTGTCCACTTTCGAATTCTGCGCACGCTCATTGCCCTTCCTTGCATTCCCCGAACCATTTCATGGCAGACATGGATAATGCCCTCCCGTCACTACGGCGGCATTTCTGAATGATGATGCCGATCTTTTTGCAATCATCGCAGTAGGCCCTGACACAGAGCTGACCTGATTGACCGCTTAACGCAGACCGGCCGGTTCGGTGGGCAGGTCTCTGCTGTGCTTCATCGGACCGATGAACAGCAGAACGTCGACGAGGACGTTGGCGGCCACGAGGATGAACAGCGCCGTCCGGATGTCGAAGACCGTGCCCAGCACGCCGCCGAGGATGCTGCCGAGCGGCCAGGCGCCGAAGGTGATGAACCGCATGGTCATGGCGACCCGGCCGCGCATACCGGGCGGGCAGTAGGCCTGCCGGAAAGCGCCCGCCGTCACGTTTCGCACGACCACGCCGGTAGCCCACACCAGGGTCCCGACGAGCGCCACCACCAGCAGCGCGCCAGGGCCGGCGAGCGGGAACAGCAGCAGGAAGCAGTCGGTCACCGGGAGAATCAGCAGGGTCCGGGCGGTGCCCAACCAACGGCTGACCCTGGTGGCGACGCCGGCGCCGAGCAGTCCGCCGACGCTGATCACGATCGTGGTGGCGCCGACCGCCCACGGGCTGAGCCCCTCGCTCCGGATGAGGAACACGACGACCAGCGCCTGGATACCGCCTATGAACAGGTTCGTGCAGGCGCTGTTCGCGGTGATGACCCCCAGGTACGGATCCCGTACCACGAAACGGATGGCCGCTCGGATATCGGCCCGGAAGGTGGCCCGCCGCCCGTCCGGGCGGTCGGCTGGTGGAGCGGCCGGTTCCCGCGCCCGGATGGACCACAGGCAGTAGGCGCTGAGCAGGAAGCTGGCCGCGTCGACGAACAACCCGGCGACGGCCGAGGAGACCTGGGTGATCAGTCCGCCTATCCCGGGGCCGGCGATGTTGGCCGCCTGTTCGCTGCCCATCAGGCGCGAGTTGGCCGCCAGAAGCTCGCGCTTCTCCACCAGAAACGGCAGGTAGACGTTGTAGGACGCGGTGAAGATGACGGTCGAGCAGCCGGCCGCGAACCCGATCACGAGGACGTACCACATGGTCAGCGCATCGAGCCCGGCCAGCACCGGGACGCTCACGATCAGGACGGCCGAGGCGAGCTGGCAGCCGATCATCAACGACCGCTGGGTGCGACGATCGGCCCAGGCTCCCGCCTGTAGCCCGACGAGCAACCATGGCAGCCAGATCATGGCGTTGAGCACGGCGACCATCAGGGTGCTGGCGCCCAGGGTCTGCACCGCCACCACCGGCAGCGCGAAGGTCGTCACGGCGCTGCCCGTCTTGCTGATGGACTCGCCGGCCCACAGGAGCCGGAAGTCCCTGCCCCGCAACGTGTCGCCGGTAGCGGTGGCGGCGGCGGTGTCCGTGGTCATCAGGCCCCGATTCTGGTCGAGAGCAGGGCGCCGATTTCCGCCGCCGGACCCGGTTTCATCATCTCGAAGTGGCCGCAGCCGACGGTGTGGCGGTCGATCGTCCCGCTGACGTGTGGTTCCCAGAGTTCCGACGGGTCAGCCGTGCCCGCCGCCCTGATGAAGACCACGTCTCCCTGGAAGACAGCGCGCTCGCTGCCGTGGACGATGCCGATGAGGTTCGCGGCGGCCCTCGGCAGCTCGGCCAAGGTCTGCTCGGGGAGGCCGAAACCGTTGGCCACGGCCAGTCTCATGCGCTGCCTCGACCGCGGGTCATCCTCTGGGTCGACGCTCAGACCGAGGTCCTGGGCCATGGTGACCAGGATCGCCAGCTCGGTCGCGTCGAGCTGGCGATCCTGGGCACCCTGCTGATCGTTGAGGTGGGAATCGAGCAGGGCCAGGAACTCCACGCGTTCGCCGTCGCGCTGCAGCCGGCCGGCGACGGCGTGGGCGATGGTGCCGCCCAGCGACCAGCCGAGGAGGCGGTACGGGCCCGTCGGCTGGATCTCACGGATCCGATCGACGTAGCTCGCGGTGAGCTCCTCGAGGTCGCGCGGCCAGGCCGACCCGACGGCCACCTGAAGGCCGTACATGGGTAGACCGGCGGGCAGGTGCCGCTGCAGACCGGAGTAGCACCAGGCCACCCCGGACACCGGGTGCACGCAGAACAGCGGCGGCTGGTCGCCCGACGTCCGGATGGGGAGCACCGGGTCGATCCGGGCCTGCGCCGCGGGGTCTGCCGAGAGTGATTCGATGACTCCGGTGACGGTCGGCGCCTGGAGGAACAACCGGACCGACAGGTCCGTGCCCAGCGCCGCGCGGATCCGGCTGACCAGCTTGGTGGCCAGCAGCGAATGGCCGCCGAGGGCGAAGAAGTTGTCGTCGGCACCTACCGAGTCCAGGCCGAGCACCTCGGCGAACAGGCAGCAGAGCCCCTCCTCGCGGGCCGTTCGGGCGGCGCGGCCGGGTGCGGCGCGCTCGGGGTCGGGGAGGGCGGTGTGGTCGAGTTTGCCGTTGGGGGTCAACGGAAGCGCGTCGAGGGTGACGAACGCCGAGGGAATCATGTGGTCGGGAAGTCTGGTCACCGCGTGGCGACGCAGGTCATCGGGATCGGCGGCGCCGTCTTCGGGAACCACGTACGCGACCAGAGTGTCTACTGTGGCCACTACGGCCGCGGTCTTCACCAGTGGGCTTTCCGCCAGGACGGCGGCGATCTCGCCGGGCTCGACCCGGAACCCTCGTACCTTCACCTGATCATCGACGCGGCCGAGGAACTCCAGCACGCCATCGCGGGTCCACCGAACCAGGTCCCCGGTGCGATACATCCGCTCACCGGCGGCACCGAAGAGATCGGCCACGAACCGCTCGGCCGTCAGATCTGGGCGACGCCAATATCCTCGCCCGATCTGCGCCCCGGCCACATAGAGCGCACCCGGCACTCCCACGGGGACCGGACGCAGCCACTCGTCCAACACATAGCAGCGGGTCCCCGGCACCGGACGCCCGATCACCGGCCGGCCACCTTCGATGTGGGCGGCCGCGGAAACGACCGTGCATTCGGTGGGGCCGTAGAAGTTCCAGCCCGTCACACCCTCCGCCCGGCCGACCCGATCCCACAGCCCGGACCCGACCGCCTCGCCGCCCAGGATCAGCACCGACGGCCGGTGTTCTCCCGCCAACAGCCCGTCGGCCACCAACTGCTCGGCATAGGAGGGGCTGACCTCCACCACGTCCACCCGATGCTCGCCGATGTACTCCACCAGCGCGTGCGCGTCGCGGCGGACATCATCGTCCAGCACATGCAGCTCATGACCGGCCAGCAGCCACAGGACGATGTTCCAGGACGCGTCGAACGCCAACGCGGTCACCAGGCACGCGCGCAGTCGCCGCCCGGCTGGTTCGACCACCTCGCGATGCTCGAAGGCCACCAGGTTGGCCAGGCCCTCATGGGTGACCACCACGCCCTTCGGCCGGCCCGTCGACCCAGAGGTGTAGATCAGGTACGCCGGATCCGACGCCACCAATGCCCCCCGGCGCTCCCAAGCGCCGATCGGGCCGTCCGCCAGTCCCCCCAGCTCGGCCTCCGCCTCCGCCGAACCCAGCAGCAGCTTCGGCCCGCCGAATGCCTGGAAGGCGTCGTTCCTGACGCTCAACGTCAGGAAGGCGTCGTTCCTGGCATGCGCTTCCGGCCCCGCCAACTCGGCCGTCGTGATCACCACGAGCGGTGCCGCGTCCGCCATCATGAACCGCACCCGATCCACCGGATACGACACGTCCACCGGCACATACATCGCCCCGGCCGCCAACACCCCCAGCATCGCCGCCACCGAGTCCACCGACCGCGGCAACAACACCACCACCGGATCCCCCGGCCCCACCCCCGCCGCGATCAACCAGCGGGCCACCCGGTTCACCCGGCCGGCCAACGCCCCGAACGACATCGCCACATCGCCACACACCAACGCGGTCAACGCCGGCGCCGCCGCGGCCCGCGCGCGGAACAGCCCCGGCACCAGCGCCGCCCCGGCAACGGCCGGTGATCCCCGGCCCAGCTCCAACAGCGCCCACCGCTCATCGGCGGCCAACACCTCCACCCGACTCACCGGCACCTCCGGCGCCGCGACCACCCCTTCCAACACCCGCACCAACCCCGCCGCAAGCGCTTCCACGCTCTCCCGGTCGAACAGGTCGAGGGCGTATTCGAGGCTGCCGGTCAACCCGGCCGGCCGGCCGTCGACACCGAAGCTCTCACTCATCGTGAAGGTCAGGTCGACCTTGGCGGTCGACGTGCGCACGCCCACCATCTCCGCGGGCAGCCCGGGCACCAGGTCCGCCACCAGCGGCACCCGCAGGAAGTTCAACATCACTTGGAATAGCGGATTGCGTCCCGGTGACCGCTCCGGGTTGAGGTGCTCGACCACCAACTCGAACGGCGCGTCCTGGTTCTCGAGCACCGTCAGCACCGTCTCGCGCACCCGGCCGAGCAGCTCGGCGAAACTCGGATCCCCGGTGAGATCGGTGCGCAGGACCACCGTGTTGACGAAGAAACCCACCAAATCATCCAGCGCCCTATCGGTGCGCCCGGACAGCGGCGACCCGACCGGGATGTCCTCCCCCGCGCCCCACTTGCTCAACAGCACAGCCAATCCGGCGTGCAGCACCATGAACAACGTCGCGCCGTTCGCCCGGGCCAGCTCGGCCAGGCCGGCGTGCAGCTCGGCAGTCACCGCGAACGGCACGGCGTCGCCGCGATGGGTGGCGAACAGCGGCCGGGGCCGGTCGGTGGGCAGTGACAGGCACTCCGGTGCGCCCGCCAGCTCCTTCGTCCAAAAGGCCAACTGGCCCGCCAGCACACTGCCGGGATCGTCGGCCTCGCCCAGCACCTCGGCCTGCCACAACGTGTAGTCCACGTACCGGACCGGGAGCGGCTCCCAATCCGGCACCCGGCCTTGGGATCGCGCCTGGTAGGCGTGCCCGATGTCGCGGAGCAGCGGAGCCGTCGACCAGCCGTCCCCCACAATGTGATGCATCACGATCGTCAGCACGTGCTCGTCCGGGCCGACCACGAACAGCATCACGCGGATCAGCGGCCGGGAGCCGGCCAGATCGAAGACCTGGTTCGCCGCGTGGCGTAGCGCCGCCATCAGGTCATCGGGCTCGGCGATCTCCAGCTCCGGCCGGGCTTCCGCGAGAGTCATGATGCGCTGGTAGGGCTCTCCCTCGACGTCAGGGAACACTGTCCGGAGAGCCTCATGCCGGTGCAGGACATCATCCAGGGCGGCGGCCATCGCCTGGCGGTTCAGCGGCCCGCGCAGACGTAGCGCTCCCGGGATGTTGTAGGTCTGGTTAGGACCTTCCAGCCTGTTCAGAAACCACAACCGCCGCTGCGCGAACGATAATGGAATCATCGTGTGTCTCCTCAGGTCATCGCCGCATCGGTCATCGGGCGTAGCGCGGGACGGGCGGACCGGGCGGTGGCGAGCTCGGCGCTGAGACCAGCGACGGTCGGTGCCTGGAACACGGTCTTGACGGTGATCTCGGCGCCGAGGTCACTCCGGATCTCGTTGACCAGCTTGGTGACCAGCATCGAATGACCGCCGAGCGCGAAGAAGTTGTCGTCGATGCCGATCGGCTCGCGGCCGAGTAGCTCCGCGAACAGCCGGCACAGTGCTTCTTCCTGGCTGTTCCGCGGCCCCCGGCCGGCCGGAGTATGTGATTCCGACGGGTCCGGAAGGGCGTGGCGGTCGAGTTTGCCGTTGGGACTCAACGGAAGCGCTTCCAGCACCACGAACGCCGACGGGATCATGTAGTCGGGGAGTTTGGTCATGGCATGGCGGCGCAGCTCACCAAGGTCAGGCGTGGCACCGGCCGGGACCAGGTAGGCCACCAACCTGTCCTCGCTGACCACGACCGCGGCCTGGCCGACCAGTGGGCTTTCCGCCAGCACGGCGGCGATCTCGCCGGGCTCGATCCGGAACCCACGGACCTTCACCTGATCATCGGCCCGGCCCAGGAACTCCAGCACGCCATCACGAGTCCACCGCGCCACGTCCCCGGTGCGGTACATCCGCTCACCCCCGGCCTGGAAGGGGTCGGCCACGAACCGCTCGGCGGTCAGGCAGGGACGACGCCAATACCCATGAGCCACCTGTGTTCCGCCGAGATACAGCGCGCCCGGCACGCCGACGGGGACCGGGCGCAGCCACTCGTCCAGCACGTACGCGCGGGTGCCCGGCACCGGACGCCCGATCACCGGCCGATCTCCGCTCACCCTGGCGACCACCGAGTCCACCGTGCATTCGGTGGGGCCGTAGAAGTTCCACGCCGTCACGCCCTCGTCCTGGCGGATCCGCTCCCACAGCCCGGGCCCCACGGCCTCGCCGCCCAGGATCAGCACCGACGGCCCATCCGGCCCGAGCAGTCCTTCGGCCATGAGCTGCTCGGCGTAGGTGGGAGTGACCTCCACCAGGTCCAGCCCGCGCTCGCGCACATAGCGGACGAGGGCTTGCATGTCGCGGCGCACATCGTCGGTCAGCACGTGCAGTTCGTGGCCCGCGAGCAGACACAGCACCAGGTCCCAGGACCCGTCGAACGCCAATGCCGCCACCAGGCCCACCCGCAGCCGCCGCCCGGCCCGCCGCGCCGCGGGCTCGATCACTTCGCGGTGCTCGAAAGCGGCCAGGTTGGCCACACCCCGATGAGTGACGGCCACGCCCTTGGGACGGCCGGTACTTCCGGACGTGTAGATCAGGTACGCCGGGTCCGACGGCACCAGCACCACGTCGACCGGGCCGTCCGCGAGGTCCGCCAGTTCGGCCTCCGCCTCCGCGGAACCCAGCAGCAGCAACG
The DNA here is from genome assembly GCA_963826035.1 of uncultured Actinomycetota bacterium. Lineage (GTDB taxonomy): Bacteria > Actinomycetota > Actinomycetes > Mycobacteriales > Pseudonocardiaceae > Actinophytocola. The sequence continues at coordinate 143,558 of CAWGVZ010000003.1, forward strand.
GGATCGCCGGCGGCCCAGCCATCTCCGCTGTCGTGATCACGACGTGCGGTGCCGAGTCCGCCAGCATGTACCGCACCCGCTTCGCCGGATAGGACACGTCCACCGGCACGTACATCGCCCCGGCGGCAACCACACCCAGCAACGCCACCACCGAATCCGCCGACCGCGGCAGCATCACGGCCACCGGATCCCCGGGACCCACCCCGGCGGCGATCAACCACCGGGCCACCCGGTTCGCCCGTCCGCTCAGCTCGCCGAACGACATGGTCACGTCACCGCACACGAGCGCCGTCGAGTCCGGCTCGGCCGCCGCCCGCGCCGCGAACAGCTCCGGCAGCAGTTCCGGTGCCACGTCAACGGATTCGCCCACACCGAGGTCCAGCAACGCTTTCCGCTCGCCGGGCGCCAGGACATCCACCCGGCTCACCGGCACCTCCGGCGCCGCCGCCACTCCCGCCAACACCCGCACCAACCCCGCCGCAAGCGCTTCCGCACTCCCCCGGTCGAACAAGTCGAGCGCGTACTCGAGGTCGCCCGTCAGCCCGGCCGGCCGGCCGTCGGGACCGAAGCACTCGCTCACCGTGAAGGAGAGGTCGACCTTGGCGGTCGGCGTGCGCACCGCTTCCATCTCCGCGGCCAGCCCGGGAACCAGGTCCACATCGCGCGGCGCGTTCTGCACTGTCAGCATGATCTGGAAAAGCGGGTTGCGTCCCGGTGACCGCTCCGGGTTGAGACGCTCGACCACCAGCTCGAACGGCACGTCCTGGTTCTCGAGCACGGCCAGCGCGCGCTCGCGCACCCGGCCCAGCAGTTCGCGGAAGCTCGGATCCCCGGTGACGTCGGTGCGGACGACCACCGTGTTGATGAAGAAGCCCACCAGATCGTCCAGTGCCTCATCGGTGCGCCCGGCCAGTGGCGACCCGACCGGGATGTCCTCCCCCGCGCCCCATCTGTTCAACAGCACCGCCAGTCCGGCGTGCAGCACCATGAACAACGTCGCGCCGTTCGCCCGGGCCAGCTCGGCGAGGCGTGCGTGCAGCTCCGCGTCCATGGTCAACGGCACGACGTCGCCGCGATAGGTGGCCGACGATGGCCGGGGCCGGTCGGTGGGCAGGGACAGGCACTCCGGTGCGCCCGACAGCTCCTTCGCCCAGAACGACAGTTGACCCGCGAGCACGCTGTCCGGATCGTCGACCTTTCCCAGCAGTTCGGCCTGCCACAACGTGTAGTCCACGTACTGCACGGGCAGTGGCTCCCAATCGGGGACCCGGCCCTGGAATCGCGCCTGGTAAGCGCTTCCAATGTCACGGAGCAGTGGCGCCGTCGACCAGCCGTCCCCGACAATGTGATGTCCCACGATCATCAGCACGTGCTCGTCCGGGCCGGCGACGAACAGGGCCAGCTGGATCGGCGGCCGGGAGCCCAGGTCGAAGACCTGGTTCGCCGCCTGGCGTAGCGCCGCCGTCAGGTCACCGGGCTCGGTGATCTCCAGGTCCCGGTGGGCGTCCTCGATCTCCAGTACCTGTTGGTACGGTTCCCCACCGCTGTCCGGGAAGACCGTCCGTAGTGACTCGTGTCGCTGGATGACGTCGTTGATGGCGGCGGCCATCGCCGGACGGTCCAGCGGTCCCCGCAGCCGCAACGCTCCCGCCATGTTGTAGGTCGTGTTTGGGCCTTCCAGTTTGTTCAGGAACCACAGCCTTCGTTGCGCGAACGACAGTGGAATCGACACTGGAATCGACACTGGGATCATCGCGTCCTACTTTCAGGTCACGGCCGGCCGACGCATCTTGCGCAGCGCGGGACGGGCGGAGCGCGCGTCGGCGAGCTGCGCGCTGAGATCAGCGACGGTCGGAGCCTGAAACACCGTTCTGACGGACAGTTCGGCGCCCAGTTGGCTCCGTATCCGGTTCACCAGCCGGGTGGCCAGCAGGGAGTGGCCGCCGAGCGCGAAGAAGTCGTCGTCGATCCCGATCGGCTCGCGGCCGAGCAGCTCCGCGAACAGCTGGCACAGCACCTCTTCGCGGTGATCGCGCGGCGGACGCCCTGCCGGGGCGCGCGTGTCATCGGGGTCGGGGAGGGCGGTGTGGTCGAGTTTGCCGTTGGGGGTCAACGGAAGCGCGTCGAGAGTGACGAACGCCGAGGGGATCATGTAGTCGGGGAGCCGGTTCATGACGTGGCTGCGCAGCTCGCCAGGATCGGCGGCGCCAACCACGTAAGCGACCAGAGCGTCTGCTTTGGACACTACAGCCGCGGCCTTCACCAACGGACTCTCAGTGAGGACGGCCGCCATCTCACCGGGCTCGATCCGGAACCCCCGCACCTTCACCTGGTCATCGGCACGACCCAGGAACTCCAGTACGCCGTCGCGGGTCCACCGGACCAGATCTCCGGTGCGGTACATCCGCTCGCCCGGGGCGCCGAAGGGATCGGCCACGAACCGTTCCGCGGTCAGACCGGGCCGCTTCCAGTAACCGCGGGCGACTTGCGCCCCGGCCAGGTACAGCGCGCCCGGCACCTCTTTCGGGACCGGACGGAGCCACTCGTCCAGCACGTAGCTCCGGGTGCCGGGTACCGGGCGGCCGATGACCGGCCGGCCGCCGCTCACCCGGGCGACCACTGAGTCCACCGTGCATTCGGTGGGGCCGTAGAAGTTCCAGCCCGTCACACCCTCCGCCCGGCCGACCCGATCCCACAACCCGGACCCGACCGCCTCACCGCCCAGGATCAGCACCGACGGACCGCCCTGCTCGAGCAGACCCTCCGCTATGAGTTGCTCGGCATACGAGGGGGTGACCTCCAGTACGTCCACCCCGTGCTCTCGCACATAACCGACCAGCGCGTGCGCGTCGCGGCGGACATCATCGTCCAGCACATGCAGCTCATGACCGGCCAACAGCCACAACACCATGTCCCAGGACGCGTCGAACGACAACGCCGCCACCAGGCTCACCCGCAGTCGCCGCCCGGCGGGTGCCATCACCTCGCGGTGTTCGAACGCGGCCAGATTCCCCACGTTCTCCTGGGTGACGACCACGCCCTTCGGTCGACCTGTCGACCCGGAGGTGTAGATCATGTACGCCGGATCCGATGGAGCTGGCACCCGCCGCTCCCCGGTGCCGACCGGGCCGTCCGGCAGCTCGGCGGTCGTGATCACCACGCGTGGTGCCGCGTCCGCCAACATGAATCGCACCCGATCCTCGGGATACGACACATCCACCGGCACGTACATCGCCCCGGCGGCAACCACACCCAGCAACGCCACCACCGAATCCGCCGACCGCGGCAGCATCACGGCCACCGGATCCCCCGGACCCACACCCGCCGCGATCAACCATCGAGCCATCCGATCCACCCGGGCGGCCAACTCACCGAACGACATCGTCACGTCGCCACACACCAGCGCCGTCGAGTCCGGCTCCGCAGCCGCCCGCGCCGCGAACAGCTCCGGCAGCAGTGCCGGCTCCACGTCCACGGATTCGCCCATACCGAGGTCCAGCAACGCTTTCCGCTCACCGGGCGCCAGGACATCCACTCGGCTCACCGGCATGTCCGGCGCCGCGACCACGCCCTCCAACACCCGCACCAACCCCGCCGCCAGCGCTTCCGCACTCCCCCGGTCGAACACGTCGGGCCGGTGTTCGACCGCCATGTCGATCGTGTCGCCCGACAACTGCACGACAAGGCTCAGCGTGTAGTTGGTGCTGCCGCCGGTCTCGATGTCGGACATGCGGAAACCACCCGTCATGCCGAGCCCCGGGAAGTTCTGGAACGACAGGTGGGCGTCGAACAGTTCCTGCTGTCCGGCCGCACGCCGGATGTCGACCAGGCCGAGATGGTGGTGTGCGATCAGCTGCGACTGCTCGGCCTGGAGCCGGGCCAGCATGGCAGTGGCCGACTCGGTCCGGGACGGATCCTGGCGGACCCGGACCGGCACCACGTTGAGGAACATCCCGGCCATGCGCTCGATGTCCGGCACCTCAGGGGAACGGCCGGTGACCGCGGCGCCGAACACCACGTCGCTCCGGCCGGTGGCGGTGCCGAGGGCCAGACCCAGCGCGCCCTGGAAGATGGTGTTCATGGTCAGGCCGCGGCTACGGGCAAAGCCACGCAGCTTCGTGACCAGCTCGGCGGGCACCTCGACATGGAACTCTTCGCTGTCCGTCAGCCACCGGTCCGGATCAGCCGGCGCCAGGAGAGTCGATCCCGGCAGTCCGGCGAGCGCGGTTCGCCACGCGTTCTCGGCCGCGGCGCGGTCCTGTTTCCCCAGCCAGCGGTAGTAGTCCTCGTACGGCGGCGGCGCCGGCAGGCCGGAGGCGTCCCCGCCCCCTTTATAGAGCTGCGCCAACTCGCCCAGCAGCAGCCAGGAAGACCATCCGTCCAGCACGGCGTGATAGCTGCAGAGGATGAAGCGGTGCTCGTCCGGCGCCAGCCGCACCAGCACGAACCGGGTCAGCGGCGCCTTCGTGAGATCGAAGCGCTCCGACCGGGTTTCCCGGGCCAGCTGTTCCAGCCGCTCGGCGCGTTCGGGCTCGGGAAGGCCGGACAGGTCGACCTGCCGCCAGAGCAGTGGCACGTCGCGCAGGACGACCTGAACGGTCTGGTTGGTCCGGTCCCGACGAAAGCAGGCCCGCATGCATTGATGCCTGGCCTGCAACCGCGCACAGGCGGAACGCAGCGCCGCGACGTCCAACGGCCCGGACAGCTTGGCCGACAGGTACATGTTGAAGAGACTCGGGCCGGCCCCGGTGAATTCGGCATGGAACAGTTGCCCCTCCTGCAAAGGGGTCAGCGGCAGGACGCACTCGATGCTGACGTGGTTCACGTGATGGTCTCCCACTCGGCTTCGGTACCGCTATCGGAGGCATCGGCGTTCTCGAACTCGCCGAATTCATCGTCCGCGAAAGTCAACAGTGGTGATTTTTCAGGCGCCGTGGAGTTCGCGGAATCGCTGCCCGTACTCGAAAGTTCGCCGATCACCGCGGCCAATGTCTCGGCGGTCTGGTGGTCGAACAGATCCCGCACGCCGAAGACGAGACCCGCCTCGCGTGCACGGGCCACCACCTGTACCGCGAGCACGCTGTCGCCGCCCACCTCGAAGAAGCCGTCCTGGGGACGAACCACGTCCAGCTCCAGCACCTCGGCGAGGATCCGGCACAGAGTCGCCTCCGTCGCGGCGATGGTGTCGGGCACGGTGTCGGTCACGGCGCGGTCGCTTGGGGAGACTGGCTTCTCGGCATGATGTCGGTCCAGTTCGCCGCTACGTAGTCCACGCACTCCTGCCGCTTGCCGCCGCCGAACACCACCTGCCAACCGGACGGCACGTCGATGACCTCCGGCCAGAGCGAATGCTGACCAAGGTGGTTGACCAGGACCAGATAGCTGGCGTCCGCATTCTCAAATGGATCGACCACGGGAAGACTCCCAACGATTGTTTCCGTCTTCCCGGAAGACTCCCAGAGCCTTCTGAGGAACCGCTGACCGCGAACTGACTCGCGCCTTACGTCAGCGTTCGGCCAGTCTTATGTCAAGAATGGTCGGCATAGTGGACCTCCGACCCATCAGATCGGAGAACGCCATGCGGCTCCCCGCTCCCCGAGGACCCATCAGCACCGCGCTGTTCGCCTGCCTGTCCGGCGCACCCGGACCCGTGCCGTCCCAGCTCACCGAGCTGGTCGACGCGCTCCCGGAGACCACGGCCGACGCCAGGTCCGACGAGGACATCCAGATCAGCCTGTGGACCTGCTACGGGCTCACCTACGCCGGCTTCGACGGCGTCGACGAGCGGTGGGAGTGGCAGCCGTCGCTGTTGGCCGTGCGCGGCGGCATGGAGGCCGTGTTCGAGCGGGATCTCCTCGCCGAGGTGCGGGTGCCCGAGGACCTGACGCGTGAGAAGGTGCCGGCGTTCCTGATGGACGTCTGCGGCCCCACGAACGCGGCCGCGTTCCTGAAGTTCATGCACCAGAACGCGACCCTCGAGCAGTTCAAGGAACTGGTGATCACCCGGTCGATCGATGCCCTGCACGAAGGCGACGCACACACGTGGGCCATCCCACGGGTGAACGGCCGCGCCAAGAGCGCGTTGATCGAGATCCAGGCCGACGAGTACGGCGGCGGAATGCCGGGCCGCAGCCATGCCGAGCTGTACGCGATCCTGATGTCCGAACTGGACCTCGACCCGGAGTACGGGGCGTACATCGAGCAGATCCCGGCCGTCGCGCTCGGTCTCCACAACCTCAGGTCGATGTTCGGCCTGCAACACCGTTGGCGCGGCGGGATTCTCGGCAACCTGGCGGCGACCGAGATCGGCTCGTCGCTCATCAACCGCCACTTCAGCGAGGGCCTGGCCCGGCTCGGCGCGTCGAAGAAGGCGCGCTGGTTCTACGACGAGCACATCCTCGCCGACGCCGTGCACGAACAGCTGGCCGCCCACGACATGTGCGGCGGGTTCGTCGCCGACTACCCGGCCGAATGGGACCGCGTGGTCATCGGCGCACTGGCCACCCTCAACCTCCGGGGCCTGTTCGCCCGCTCGGTCGTCGATCCGTGGGCGGCGGGGGCCACGTCGCTGCGCGAGCTCGCCAGTGTCTGACAGAACCGTCTGACCGAACCGTCTGAAAAGGACTGTCTGAGAGAGCAGGAGCAGCGCATGTCGGACGAGCGGCCACCGGTCGAGATCACCGTCTACGAGAACGGACCGGTCATCGTGCGGGGCGACTACAAGCTCCAGGACCGAGACCGCAAGGAGATCGACCCCGGACGGGAGACCATCGCGCTCTGCCGGTGCGGCCTGTCCGCCCTCAAGCCGTTCTGCGACGGCAACCACGCGCTGCGCGGCACCGCCCGCAGCGCCCTCCAGTCAAGATTGGCCACAGCTCATGACGATCGAGGCTGAACTCGACGCGGCACGCGCGGTCATCCGCGAGTACTCGTCGCGGATACAACAGTTGACGGCCGAGAAGCACGAGCCCATCGCGATCGTGGGAGTCGGCCTCCGCATGCCTGGCGGCAGCACGACCATGGACGCCTTCGCCGAGTACCTCGGCTCGAACACCTCCGCGATCGCACGCATTCCGGCCGACCGGTGGAACGCCGGCGAGTTCGTCGAGGGCGACGGCAAGGGCGACGTGGCCTCAGCCAGCGGCGGTTTCCTGACCGGAATCGATCAGTTCGATCCGACTTTCTTCAACATCTCCCCCAAGGAGGCACGCTGCATCGACCCGCAGCAGCGGCTGGCCCTGGAAACCTCCTGGGAGGCGCTGGAGAACGCCGGTATCGACCCCACCCGACTGCGGCGTGGCAACGTCGGGGTCTATTTCGGCGCCAGCGCCATGGACTACGCCTGGGAGATCCAGGGACTCGCCGTCGAGGACATGGAGGGCTACCTCGCGGGCGGGCTGCTCAACGCGGCCGTGTCGGGACGGGTTTCGTACTTCCTGGGCACGCGCGGTCCGTGCATGTCGATCGACACCGCCTGCTCCTCATCGCTCGTCGCGCTGCACCTCGCGGTCAACGGCCTGCGCGGCCAGGAGTGCGACCTCGCGTTGTGCGGTGGCGTCAGCATCATCCACCACCCGTACAGCAGCATGCTGCTCACCGACATGCAGGCGCTGGCACCCGACGGGCGCTGCAAGACGTTCGACGAGTCCGCCGACGGCTACGGTCGGGCCGAAGGCTGTGGCGTGGTCGTGCTCAAGCGGCTCAGTGACGCCGAGCGCGATGGCGACACGGTGCTCGCCCTGGTCCGCGGCACCGCGGTCCGGCAGGACGGCGAGAGCGCCGGGTTCACCGCCCCCAACGGCCTCGCGCAGGAAGCACTCATGCGCGCCGCGCTGGCCAACGCGAGACTCGAACCAGGCGACCTCCAGTACGTGGAGGCGCATGGGACCGGCACGCCGCTCGGCGACCCGATCGAGATGGCCTCGATCGCCGAGGTCTTCGGGCCGTCACACAGCCCGCGGGACCCGCTCCTGGTCGCCTCGCTCAAGACCAACATCGGGCACATGGAGGCCGCGGCCGGCATCGGTGGCGTGGTCAAGACGGTGCTGCAACTGCGCTCCGGCCTCATGTTCCCGCATCTCAACCTGGACAAGCCATCCAGCCGCATCGCCTGGGACACCTGGCCGGTTCGCGTTCCCACCCGGTCGGAGCCGTGGCGGGCCGACGTCCGCCGGGGGCTGGTGAACTCGTTCGGGTTCACGGGAACGATCGCCTCCGCCGTTCTCGAAGAGGCGCCGAAAACTGTGCCACCGATGCCATCGGTGCCCCGGGCGACCGAACCGGGCCGCGGTCACGTGCTGACCCTCTCGGCCAAGTCGGTCCCGGCGCTCGCCGCGCAGATCCGGAGTTATCAGGGGGCATTGGCCGGCCGGCCCGACCTCGACATCGCCGATCTGTGCTACACCACCAATGTCGGCCGGACCCACTTCCGTCATCGGGTGTCCGCCGCGGTGACCGGCCACGAGGATCTCGCCGACCGGCTCGAGGAGCTGCTGGCCACCGTGGAAAGCGGTGGGCTGGCCAAACCTTCCTCCCGCAAGGTCGGCTTCCTCTTCTCGGGCCTGGGTCAGCTGCGCCCGGGTCTGGGCGCCGGGCTGTACCGGCGCCACCCGGTGTTCGCCGAGGAGCTGGACGCCTGCGACCGGCTCCTGACGCCGCTCGTCGGCCGGCCGGTGAAGAGCATGGTGCTCGGGACCTGCGGACCGGACGACACCGCGGCGCTCAGCCTGGCCCGGTACGGCCAGCCCGTCCAGTTCGCCTTCGAGTACGCGCTGGCCCGCTTGTGGATGTCGTGGGGAGTGCGTCCGACCTCGGTCGCGGGGCACAGCATGGGCGAGGTCGTGGCCGGCGCGGTGGCCGGACTGTTCAGCCTCGCGGATGCCGCCAAGCTGATCACCGCCCGGGCCCGGCTGATGGAGTCGGTACGCGCCCCCGGCTGCATGGTGTCGGTCGGCGCGGGGGCGGACGCCGTCGCCCCGGTGCTGGCCGGCTGGCCGGATGTGTCCATCGCCGCCATGAACGCACCGCAGCAGTGCGTCATCTCCGGCGGCCGCGACTCCATCGCGGCGATCCTGGCCGAACTGACCGCGCGGGACATGGATTTCACGCGCCTCTCGTCGTCACAGGCCTCCCACTCCCCCCTGATGACCGAGGTGGCCGCGGACCTACGGGAAGCCATCGACGGCATCCAGTTCCTCGAGCCCACGATCACGCTCGTCTCGACGGTGACCGGCGAGGTCGCCAGGAGAAGCGACTTCTCCGTCGACTACTGGGTACGCCACATCGCCGAACCCGTGAACTTCGTGGGCGCCATGCAGGCCCTGGACCGGCGGGGCAAGCACCTGTTCATCGAGATCGGCCCGTCGCCGACGCTGACTCCGCTGGGCAGACGGTGTGTCCCGCCCGGCAGGCACGCCTGGATCGCCAGCATCCGCCCCTCCGACCGGGACGGCGACGTCGTCCTGGACGCGCTCGCGCGGGCCTACGCGGCCGGTCTGCCGATCTCCTGGCCGGACTTTCACCGGGGAGGCGGCGGGCGGCGGATCGAGCTTCCGACCTATGCGTTCGATCGCGGGTCGTATCGGCTGCCGGCCGGTACCCCATCCATGGTGGCAAGCGCCGGTCGTGGCGTCGAGGCCGGTGCGGCGGTCGCGAGTCGGGCCGCCGAGAACGTGGTCGAGGACGCGTTGTCGATCACACCGGAAGGCGAACGCCGGACGGCGATCACCGAGCTGATCCGGGAGAAGGTCGCCGCCGTGCTGGGGTTCGCCGAGCCCGCCGACGTCGAGGCCGACGTCGACTTCACCGACCTGGGGATGGATTCGCTCCTCGCGGTCCGGCTCCGCAAGGAACTCTGCGCGTCGCTGTCGATCTCGTTCGCCACGCCGGAGATCTTCACCAACCCCACTCCGCACGCGCTCGCCGAGTTCCTCGACGGGTGCCTCGAGAAGGTGGCATGAGCCATGAGCACGACCGAGAATCCGACCATCGTCGCGGCAGGCGCGGCGCAGTCGCCAGCGGCTCGGGTGATCCGCTGGTTCACACCCACGGAGCCACCGGAGGAGGCACAGACCCGCCTTCTCCTGATGCCGCACGCCGGCAGCGGAGCGGCCGCCTACCGTGGCTGGAACCGCTTGCTGCCGGCGGAGTTCGGCCTGCAAGCGCTTACTCTGCCAGGACGGCAGAGCCGGCGCGGCGAGCCGCTGCCCGCAGACTGGGAAACCCTCCTCGACGACCTTCGTCGCGCGGTGCTGGACACGCTGGACGAGGAACGTCCGTACGCCATTTTCGGGCACTGCATCGGCGCCATGCTGGCCTACCGGCTGACCGTACGGCTCGAGGCCGAAGGCGATCCACCGCCGGTGCTGCTCGGCATGTCCGGCTGGGCACCGAAGGGTTTCTTCCGTGCGCCCGCGGGCCACGAGAAACTGTCGATGACCGAGTTCGGTGGCATGTTCCAGGATCTCGGCGCCTTTCCCGAGGAGCTCTGGACCGACCCGGACATGCTGGATCTCGTGCTGCCGCCGGTGATCGCGGATTTCCGGATCGCGGTGCAGTACGAGGATGACGGGGCCGTCGTGGAGTGCCCGCTGGTGAGCTACGCCGGGGAGTCGGATCCGCTGCTGGTCGAGCCGGACGCGATGGCGGTCTGGACCGAACGCAGTCAGCGGTATCTCGGACACCAGGTGTATCCCGGCGGGCACTTCTACGTCAACGATCATGCCGCGGCCGTCATGTCGGACTTCTCCCGGCGCCTGATGCGGATCACCGAGGACGGTCGCTCCTAGCGGGCGGCCGTCAGGCCCTGAGCACCAGGTGATCGGCGCCCAGGCGAAGCGCATCATGGTGATGGAGGATCGCGTTGTAGAGATTGCGCAACGTGATGGTCGGCTCGACACCGAGCTCCTCATGGAGCCGGTCGCGCATCTGGATGTAGGAGTTCAGGGCGCGCGCCTGCTGCCCGGAACGGTACAGCGCGATCATCAGTTGCTCGCAGAAGCGCTCGTTCAACGACGGCGACTCGGCCAGCTCCGACAGCGTCGGGATGATGTCCGTGTGCCGCCCGCTGCGCAGTTCCAGGTCGAACAGCGTCTCCAACGCCACCACCCGGGCGGTTTCGTAGCGTTGCGCCACGGTGCGGCACAGCGACCCCTGAATCACCAGGTCGAAAGCTCTGCCACGCCAGAGCGACAGCGCACTGCGTAGCGCATCCGCCGCCGTTCTCGGATCGGCGGTGCCGAGTAATCGGGCACAGTCGAACGCACGCATGAACACTTTCGCGTCCACGGCGTCGTCGGCCGTTTGCAGACAATAGCCGGAGTGTTCGACGATAAGCCGGGTGGACCGGTCGTCGGCAACGGCATCTATCCGCCGGCGTAACCTGCTGACGTGCGCCTGTAAAGCATTTTCCCAGTGCGGCGGCGGTGTGTCCCCCCATAACTCGGACACCAGCGAGGTCACCGCGATCGGCATTCCCTCAGCTGCCAGCAGTGTCGCGAGCAGTGCCCGTTGAAGTGTTCCGGATATGTTCAGCGACCGATTGGCGGACTCGCATTCCAGCGGCCCGAGTACAAAGAACTTGATGATCATAATGAGCGTTCCCGTCCCTCACAACTAATTATTAGCGTGCCCCCCATGACGACAAGAGCCAGATTGATCTGCACACCCCCATTGCGACTGTTTCTCTCCGTCCAGCGCGCTCAGCGCGCTTCCGCCCGCAGCAACCGGCGCAGAACCTTGCCGGTCGGGTTGCGCGGCAAGCTGTCCACGAACTCGAACTGGGTAGGAATCTTGAAGTCGGCGATCCTGCCCCGCAGGAACACCATGAGGTCGCGCATGGTCGCCCGCTGACCGCCGTGGAACACCACCACCGCCTTGACCGCCTGGCCCCAGCGCTGGTCGGGCACGCCCACCACCGCCGTCTCGGCTATCGCCGGGTGCTCGGACAGCGCCTTCTCGACCTCCGCCGGATAGATGTTCTGACCAGCGACGATAATGGCGTCGTCCAGCCGGTCCAGCACATAGAGGTAGCCGTCCTCGTCGAGATAGCCCGCGTCGGACATGATCAGCCAGCCGTCCACGAGCGCCTTCCGCGTCGCCTCCGGCTGACGCCAGTACTCGATGAAGTTGGCGGGATTCCTGGCCCAGATCTGGCCGACCCGGCCGGCCGGGAGGACCTCCCCGTCGAGGCCCACGATCTTCACCTCGTTGCCCGGGCATGGCAGCCCGACCGAACCCAGCCGCGGATTGCCCGGCCGGTGCTCCGCGGGAGGCAGACACGTCACCCCGGCACCCGACTCCGCCGCCGCGTACATCTGCGCGAGCTCGCAGTCCAGGCTCTCCATGCACTGACTCAACAGCGACGGCGCGATCACCGAGCCCCCATAGGTGACCTTGCGCAGTGGCGTGAACGCCTGCCGCGTGGCGGCACGCTCGGCCAGCAACATCCGCAGCATGGCCGGTGCCGCGAACATGATCGTGACCTCGTGGTCACGGATGCATCGCACCGCCTCTTCCGGCACGAACATTCGCATGACCACGTTCGTGCAGCCGACAGCGAACCCGTACATGAACCAGCCCATACCGGCCGAGTGCAAGCCGGAGAAGGCACTCATGGACCGGTCCTGCGGGTAGTAGTCGATCCAGTCGAGACCCGCCCGGTTCATGTGTTCGACGAAGGTGAAATAGGCGCGGTGGGCGAGGACGACGCCCTTGGGCAGGCCGGTCGTCCCGCTGGTGTACATCTGTACGAACGCGTCGTCGCGCCCGGTGCCGGGATCGAGATCGGCTTCGGAGTGACCGGCCCGCCAGCGCAGGAAGCCGTCCGCCAGCGAACCGGCGGTGTCCATCTCGATCACCGTGCCCAGCGACGGCAGCTCGGGCCGCAGCCGGTCCGCCACCGGCCGGAACTCGCGCTCGACGAACAGCAGTTCGGCGTTCGAGTCGCGCAGCACGTGATCCACCTCGCGGGAGGTCAGCCGCCAGTTGATCGGCACGAGCACGGTCCCGCTCTTGGCACAGCCGAGCGCGAGGTCGAAGTAGTGCTCGGACTCGCGGCCGAGGTAGGCGATCCGCGTTCCTCGACGCACCCCCTCGGCGAGCAGCGCATGCGCCGTCTGATTGCTGCGGCGGTGCAGTTGCGCGTAGGTCACCTCGCGGCCTTCGCAGATGACGGCCAGGTGATCCGGGCGCTGCCGGGCATGCTCGGCGGACCGGGCGGTCAGCGTCTGCGGATTCGGATCATTCACGGCCTCGCGTCCCTTCATCTGCTGTTGATTCGTCACGGAACCGGCATCGGATTGCCGGCGGCGGCGGAGTTGAAGAGATCCGCCAGGACCTCGTCGGCCAGATAGGCGATGAGACGTTCCATGGTCGGGCTGTTGAACAGCACATTCGTACTCACGCTGCGACCGAGCTGCGTTTCGAGCCGTTCCTTGACTTCCGTGATTCTCAACGAGGTGAAGCCAAGCTCAAAATAGCTCATATCAAATGGAAGATCCTCGTCATCCGTCATCATCAGGGTTGCCCTGAATTCCGCGACAACGAGTTCTTCGAGTTCCGCACGCCGCTCAGCCAGCGGAAGTTCGCATAGCCGCTCGATCGCAATCATATTCTGGAACCTACCTCGGCTCGCTGACGTCGCCCTGACTCCTCATTGAGGTCAATTTCGATCTCGGATCGACCAACGACAGCGAGATTCGCAGCGCATAGCACACCGCGCAAGGGTGGGGTGCACCCAATTTCGACACGCCCGCCGCCAGAGATGTGGATACGGGCGCCACTCGCCTGGTTACGGAGGGTCGCGAAAAGGCGGCGCAATCGGGCGGAAGCCCACTGTCCGATGCATTTGGCCAATCGGAGACAAATTCGGGAACCGCGCTGACGTGGACCAACAGCGGAATGTAGGTGGTTTCCACCCATGACTCGCGGGTTCGGGCCGTGACAATCTACGCACCGTGTCCCCAGAGCTGTCCAGTTCGGCCGCTGATCCGGAGTCGGCCACCGCGATGCCCCCCGGTTGGTGGGTACGGGGGCTCGCCCGCCACGAACGGCTCGCCGCGGGGCCGCCGGAGAGGCTCGCGGCCAGGGTGTCCCGACCGGCCTGGGTGGATACCGTGGAGCGGGCCGTTCGCGACACGTCTCCCCCGGCTGACATGGCGCCACCCGAGGAATGGCAAGAGGGTTTCGCCATGCCGATGCGGTCGCTGGTCGCCGGTGCCCGGGACCGGGTGCTCCGGTGGTCCGGGCAGCTCGTCGCGGCCGAGTGCGTGGACCTCCACGCCGTGGCGGACCTGTTCGCCGAGGAACTAGGCCGCGAGCTGGTCAGGATCGCGGCACGCACGCTCGTGCTGGAGCTGAACGTGGCGCGCCGCGAAGGACGGCTGACCGGCGCCGACGGCCGGGCGCGGTTCACCGACTTCGTCCGGCAACTGGCCGAACCAGCCGGGTTGGCCAAGGTGTTCACCGAGTACCCCGTGCTGGCCCGGCTGCTCGGCGAGGCGAGCATGTTCGCCGCCGACGCATGTCTCGAGCTGCTCAGCAGGTTCGCCGCCGACCGCGCGGCGATTGTCGACGAGCTGCTCGGCGGCATGGATCCCGGCCAGGTGGTCGCCATCGAGGCACGGGGCGACAAGCACCGGCGCGGCCGGTTCGTCGCGATCCTGGCCTTCGCCGACGCGCGCCGCGTCGTTTACCAGCCGCGCGACGTCGAGCCGTACGTGCGGTTCGCCGCCCTTGTCTCCTGGCTGAACCGGACGGTCCCGGAACTCGTGTTACGAGCCGTGATGACGGTGCGCCGGTCCGACTATGGCTGGGTGGAGTTCATCGACCGCCGGCCGCTCGCCGACCTCACCGGGGCCGACCGGTTCTACCGCCGGCAGGGTGCCCTGCTCGCGCTGCTGCACGCGGTGCACGGCACGGACGTGCACTACGAGAACCTGATCGCCTGCGCGGATCAGCCGGTGCTGGTGGATGTCGAGACGTTGTTCCACCCGAGCACCTCGAGGCCGCGCGGCCCGGTGGATCCGGCGGCCCAAGCCCTTGCCGGCTCGGTGCACCGCACCGCCCTGCTGCCGATGATCATCGTCGGCGAACACGGCGCGGTCGACATGTCCGGTCTCGGCGGCGACCGGGGAACGGTCCTGCCGGCGAGCGTGGTCGACTGGGAGTTCCCGGCCACCGACCAGATGCGGCTGGCCCGCGGGCCACGGGAGTTCCGCGGCGGGCTCAACCGGCCCCGGTCGGACGACCGCGAGCTCGACCCGGGGGACCACAAACCGGCACTGCTGGACGGGTTCCGGCTCGGCTACGACGCGATCGTGCGGCACCGCGCCGAGTTCACCTCGCTCATCGAGGGCTGCGCCGATCTCGAGACCCGTGTCGTGGTCCGGCCGACCAGGTCCTACACCACCCTGCTCGACGAATCCACCCATCCGGATCTGTTGCGGGACGCGGTGGATCGGGATCGGGCGCTCGACGTGCTCGCCGCCAGGGCGACCGACCTGCGGGAGTTCGGGAAGCTGCTCGAGCACGAGCGGGCCGACCTCTGGGCCGGTGACGTCCCGCTGTTCACCGGGCGGCCCGGCAGCCGGGATGTGTGGACCTCGACCGGGCGACGACTGACCGGCCTGCTCGACCGGACCGGGTTGCGCGGCGCGCTGGACACGGTCGCCGCCATGGACGAGATGGACCGCAGGGACCAGGAGTGGATCATTTCCGCCACGCTCGCCACCCGCGGCTCGGCCGGCGGGCATGGTGCGGCCCCGCCGTTCGCGGACCCGATGACCGGGATCGCCGCGCACCCGGAACGGTTGCTGGCCACGGCGTGTGCGGTCGCCGATCAGATCGTCGCGCGGAGCATGGTCGGCGGCGACCGGTTGAACTGGCTCGGGCTCGAACTGGTGGACGACCGGCAGTGGCTGGTCCTGCCGATGGGCGCGGGGTTGGCGAACGGCTATGTCGGGGTCGCCCTGTTCCTCGCCCAGCTCGCCCAACTGAGCGGAATCGAGCGCTATGGCGAGGTGGCCCGGCGAGCGGTCGGCGCGGTGCCCCCACTGTTCGAGACGCTCGCCGCCCAGCCCGCTCTCGCCCCGGTGATCGGCCCCGGCGGGTTGCATGGGTTGGGCGGCATCGGTTACGCGCTGGCCAGGATGTCCACGTTGTTGCAGGACACCGAGCTACGGCGTTGGGCGGGGATCGCGGTCGAGCATGCCGCGTCGAGCCGGACGGGCGAACTCGGCTGGGCGACCGGAGATGCCGGTTGCCTGGCCGCGACGACCGCCATACACGCCGAGCTCGGGCTGGCTTCGGCCGCCCGCCTGGCGCGGGCCTGCGCGGATCGCCTGCTCGAGGCCCCCGCGGAACTCCCGAGCCAGTTCGCCGACGGTGCCGCCGGCATTGGCTGGGCCTTGGCCAACTACGGCGAGACCGACGCTGGACGGGCGGTGCTGCGCCGGCTCGCGGCCGGCCAGCCCGAGCACGGTTGGTGCGGCGGCACCGCGGGTGTCGCGGCGGCGCGGACCTGGCTGACCGGCGATGAAGTGCGGGCGAGCCTCGCGCACGCGGTGCGGGTCCTGTCCGATCGCCCCGTGCTTCGCGATCTCAGCCTGTGTCACGGTGAGCTCGGTATCGCCGATGTACTGACGACGTTGGCCCCGCACGTCCCGGAGGCGGCAGCGGCGCGGCGCCGCCGCGCGGGGCTCGTGCTCGACGCGCTCGACCGGTACGGACCGTGCTGCGGGACACCGGATGGGGTACCTACACCCGGTCTGCTGACCGGTCTGGCGGGCATCGGCTATGGGCTACTGCGTATCGGTTTCCCCGAGCGGGTGCCGTCCGCGCTGCTACTTCAACCGACCCTCGGATCGTAGGAGGTTGATCCGACGGACGAGAGACAGTCACAACCATGAAAGAGAAAGCGAGGTAGTTGTTGTGTCCGAAGAACTGCACAACTTCGACGGCGATCCGGTCGGTCAGCCCCGGTTACGACCGACGGTGGCGTTCGGGATGCGGGCGGCGGTGCTCGCCGGGCTGGTGGTCTCCGTGGGGTTGGCGGAGGCGGCGGCGAGCGGCCTGTTCGACAGTCCGGACGCCGTGGCGAGTACGTGCTGCATCGAAGACAAGTGATCAAGTGCGGTAGTCCGGATGCCTTGTCCACCAAGCCAACCAACACCTGCCGCACAGAAGGCGGCTGACGTGCTCGACCGCGAATCGGTGGCCGCCACCCCGCCCGGCGGCGGCCGCCGATTGGCGGGGCGGGCCGACTCAGTCGGCGGATAGACCCGACGGGGGGTCATGGGTAGTGTTCGGGAGCGTGGGGTATCGCTCGTCGATCATCGTGGGTCGCGACGATGAACTCCGCACAGTGGGGGACGCGGTCACGGCCGCACGCGCTGGCCGCGGTGGGGCGATGTTCCTGGTCGGCGAGAGCGGAATCGGCAAATCCCGGCTGACCGAAACGGCCGCCGACCTGGGTTTCGCCGCGGACATGCGATTGCTGCGCGGCAGGGGCAGCACCATCGGCCCGACCGTGCCGTACCGGTCGCTGACCGAGGCGCTGCTGTCGCTGCTGCGCGTGGGCGATCCCATCGACGTCTCCGCGCTCGGCCCGTACCGGCCGATTCTTGGCCGGCTGATCCCGGACTGGGGCGCACCCCCAGACGAGCCGGACGGCGGGTCACTCGTGATTCTGGCCGAGGCGGTGCTCCGGCTGACCGGTTTGGCCGGTCAGGGGCGCGGTTGCCTGATCACCCTCGACGACCTGCAGGACGCCGACCCGGAGACGCTGGCCGTGGTCGAGTACCTGATCGACAACCTGGACCGCCAGCCGACCCTGCTGATCGGGACGATCCGGGCGGACGACTGTCCGGCGCTCGCCCTGGCCCGTTCGGCCAGCCAGCGCGGCACCGCGCTGCTGATCGAGCTCGACCGGCTGAAGCGCCCGGACGTGCGGCTCCTGGCCGGCGCGTGTCTGGATATCGGTCCGGCGGAGGTGCCGGACCAGGCGATCGAGCTGCTGTGGGCGGGCAGCGCCGGCAACCCGTTCCTCGTCGAGGAGCTGGTCACCGCGATGGTGGACGGCGGGCTGCTGGTGGCGGACGGGTCCCGGTGGCGGATGACCGGCGACTCCGGAACCACGTTGCCGGCGACGTTCTTGCGCAGCGTGTCCCGCCGGGTCGACCAGCTCGGACCGCGGGCGCGCGAGGTGCTCTCGGTGGCCGCGGTGCTCGGCCGCCGGTTTCCGGTCGCCATCCTGCGGAAGGTCAGCGGCCTGGAGTACCGCGAACTGCTCAGCCACCTGCACGGCGAGCTTGCCGCGCAGCTGATCACTCCGGACGACCAGACGCCGGACTGGTACGCCTTCCACCACTCGTTGATCGTGGAGGCACTGCTGACCCTGCTCACCTCGGCCGAGCACGCCGCGCTGGCCCGGCGCGTCGCCGACGCGGTGGAGACCGTCTATCCGGGGCTGCCCGGCGAGTGGTGTCAGGTCTGCGCGGCGCTCCGGCTGGATGCCGGCGACCCGAAGGCGGCCGGGCTGCTGTTCGCCGAGGCCGGCCGGCGGGCGCTGACCCAAGGGGCGGCGCAGTCCGCCGTCGCGCTGCTGGACCAGGCGTGGGAGCTGCTCGCGTCCGATCCCGCGGCCCGTGCCGACGCGCTGGAGGCCCAGCTCTACGCGCTGGCCGAAGCCGGCATGGTGGACCGGGCGCTGGCGGCGGTCCAGCTCCTGACGAGCGTGGGCACCGGCCTGGACCCTACCCGGCGCGCGCGGCTGCACACCCGGCTCGCGTGGGTGGCGATGGTGGTCGGCCGCCCGACCGACGGGCTGACGCAGGTGGCGGCCGCCCGGGCCCTGCTGGGCGCCGATGCCTCGCCGGAGGACATCGCGAAGGTCGACGTCGTCGCCGCGCACCTCGAACTTGACCTTCCCGGTCAGGATCGGCTGCGGCGGGCCGAGGCGATGGCCCGCCGGGTGGTGGCCGTGGCCGAGGAGGTGTCGCTACCGGTGTTGGCCTGCCAGGCGTGGCAGTTGCTCGGCGCGCTCACCCGGCCGCGCGACCCGGACGAGGCGACCGCGTGCCTGGAGCGCAGCCGGACCATCGCCGTGCGGCACAACCTGCCGATCTGGGAGATCCACGCGCTGGTCCGGTTGGGCCTGGACGACGCGCTGCGGGACGGCACCACCGACCGGCTGGAACAGGTCCGGCAGCAGGCGACCCGGATCGGGTCGGTGACCGCGCGGTGCCAGGCCGAGGTGAACATCGCCCTGCAGCTCATCTTGCGGGGTGACTACGAGTCCGCCGAGACGCTCATCGATCAGGTGCTCGGCGCCACCATCCGGCTCAAGATCGACGAGCTCATCCAGTTCCTGTTGGTGGAGCGCGCGGTGCTGGCCGGGCACCGGGGCCGGCGACCGGACATGGAGCGGTCACTGGCCGAGTTGCGCCGCTGGGAGCGTCATGAGACGAAGCACGCGCCCCGAGTGCACGGGTTGGCGCGGGCGTTCTGCGCGCTGCTGGAGGAGGACCGGCCGCTAGCGGTCGACGAGCTGGCCATGGCACTGCGCGCGGAGGACACCAACCCGACCACGTTCCACCTGGCCGGACGCTACGGGCTCAACCTGTTGTTACAGACGCTTTCCGGGCACGCGGACTGGTCGACGTACGAGGCGGTCACCGCCGCCCCGGCCAGCCGGTTGCGCTGGGACCGCCAGTTCGCCCTGTTCGCCCGCGCGGTGCTGGCCGGGCGCTCCGGCCGGGCGGCGGAGGCGAGCGCGACGGTCGCCGAGGCCCTCGCGGCCGGCGCGCCGTTCGCCATGGGCCGCCACCTCGGGCTGCGCCTGATCGGCGAGGCGGCGCTGGTCGACGGGTGGGGGACGCCGGTCGACTGGCTCCGCGCCGCGGAGGAGTACTTCCACGGCGCGGAGGTACCAGCGGTGGCCAGCGCCTGCCGGGCGCTGCTGCGCGGTGCCGGCATCCGCGTGACCCAACGGCGCGACGGCGTGGCCGACATCCCGGCGTCGCTCCGCTCGGCCGGCGTCACCGTCCGGGAGTACGAGGTCCTGCGGCTGCTCGTCGAGCGGCTGGGCAACCGCGAGATCGCCGACCGACTGCACCTGTCCCAGCGCACAGTGGAAAAGCACGTATCCAGCCTGATCGCCAAAACGGGCCTGCCCAACCGGGTCGCGCTCAGCAAACTCGCCACCTTCGCACCGGTCAACGGCCACCAGATATCCCTCGGATAACAGCCCGTCTATGAGGCCAGGTCCAGCCCGTCGCGGCCGGTGACGCAAAGGGCGACATCGATGGTGTGCCGCAACCGGTTGGTGGCCTGGGCACCGGTCTGTGCGGTCATGTACACGGTGGCCTCGCGGCCCGAGTTGTCCCGGGCGGAGACGTTCGCGACGCCGAGCACGTCGCCCGCGTGGCCCCAGGCATGGCCGCCGCAGGACAGCGGGATCTTGATGAGTCCGAGACCGTAGGCGAAGCCCGGGCCGAACTCCGGCGCCGGCACGGCGTTCTTCATCTCGGCCAGCATCCGGCCCGGCAGCAGGCGGCCGCCGAGCAGTTGCCGCCAGAACCGGTTGAGGTCCGACGGTGTCGACACCATGGCGCCGGCCGCACCGGCCAGGGACGGCTCGAACGCGGTGGCGTCGACCAGCGGGCCCTGGGGGTTGGTCGGGTCCAGCTGGTGGTTGCGCGCATGCGGGCCGCGGATCCCGGTCTCCCCCGTCGGCGGCCAGTAGGTGTCGCGCAGCCCGGCCGGCCGGATCACCAGGTCGGTCACGGCCGTGCGAATGTCCTTGCCGGTCAACCGTTCCACGAGCATCCCGGCGAGGATGAACCCGGTGTTCGTGTACCGCCAGCCCTGGCCGGGGGCGAAGTCCGGCTGATGCGACAGGGCAAGCCGGACCAGCTCGATCGGCTCCATGCGCCGCAGCGGGTCCGACTTGTCCAGGTACCTGACGTAGTTCGGCAGTCCGCTGGTGTGCTGCAGCAGCTGGCGCACGGTGATGTCGTGGCCGTCGATCTCCGCGCCCTCGCCGGTGCCGCGTACGACCCCGGGCAGATAGGTCTCGATCGGCGCGTCCAGCGCGACCCGGCGGTCGGCGACCAGACGCAGCACCGCGACGGCCGTGAACGTCTTGGTCACGCTGGCGATCCGGAACCGGCCCTGGTCGGAGACCATCGGGCGGCCGGTGCCCAACTCGGCGGTGCCGGAGGTGATGGTCACCGACCGGCCGTGGCGGTCGCGCACCTGGGCCAGAGCACCGGGGATCCGGTCCACGCTGGTCATCAGGTCGAGCTCGGCCTGCACGGCACCGATGGCCGGGTGGCGTTCCGCGGCGGCCGGCGACGACGCGGCGATGGTGGTGGTGAGTGCGGCCACCGCAACAGCGGCCGCCACTGCCTGTCTCCTGAGTGTCATCGGTCAAGCCTGTCCACCACGCCCGCCCCGCAACCATGGGGCCAGCACCCGAAACCAAGGTAGGGCTTACCCCCTTTACCGATGGCAACCATCCACAATGGACAGTGGGCGTCGGCGCCGTGTCACAGACACGGACACAGATGTCGGTGCGGGGCAGCATCGCGCCGCGTGCACACGTCACATTTGGGGATTTCTCGCCGATAAGAGATGTGCATGCTGTCTGGGGGGGCGGCGAGATTCTGGCCCGGTCGCGCATTCCTCACGACAGCCTGAGACTCACCGGAGGTAGTGCGACATGTCCATGGTGCAGGACGCCGAGCTGACCACCCTCGTCCACGCGCAGATGCCGTACGCGGCCGCGCTCGGACTGCGGATGGTCGAGATGGGCAAGGACAAGGTGGTCGCGCTCGCCGACTGGACGCCGGAGCGGACCACCACCGGCGGGGTGGTGCACGGCGGTTATCTCATGGCATGTGCGGACGCGGTGGGCGCGATCGTCGCGTTCACCAACCTGCCGGCCGGCGCGGCCGGCACGATCACCGTCGAGTCGAAGACCAACTTCTTCCGCCCGGTACGCGGTGGGGTGGCGCTGGTGCGGGCCACACCGGTGCACGTCGGGACGACGACCACCGTTGTGCAGACGGACGTGCTCGACGACCGCGACCGGCTGGTGTGCCGCACGACGCAGACCCAGCTCGTCCTCATCCAGGGAGCCACCTCATGACCACGAGCATGCCGCGGATCGCCCGGCTCCGGCCGGACGCCACCGTGGCCGACGTCGAGGCGTACGCCGCGGCCGAGCTCGCCGGGTTCTTCGGCACCGAGGTCAACCCCGGTGCCACGGAACGGGACGAGGCCTGCGAGGTGGTGCCGCGCGCGGCGTTCGAGCGGGCGGCCGAGCTCGGGTTGCTCAACTTCATGATGCCGAAGGAGGTGGGCGGCGTCGGCGGCAGCCGGCGGGTCTTCGGCCTGCTGCTGGAGGAGGTCGGCTACCACAGCGAGGACACGGGTTTCCCGACGATGCTCGCGATGTACGCCGACGTGCCCAACGTGATCCACCGGGCCGGGCACCCCGGGCTGGTGGAACGTTATGTCCGGCCCATGGCCGAGGGGCGCAAGCTCGGCACCTTCGCCTATACCGACTACGGCGACGCGTTCGACTTCCAGACCCGCGCGGTCCGGAAGAACGGCGGTTACGTCCTCAACGGGGTCAAGTGCCTGCAGACCGGCGGCAGCCTCGCGGACGCCTTCGTGGTCTACGCGCGCGACGAGCACGACGACATGCGGGTACTGCTCGTCGACCGCGCCGACCCCGGGGTGTCCACGACGCCGGTCCGGACCCTGGGACTGCGCTCCGCCGGACTCACCCAGCTGCGGCTCGAGGACGTCGTCCTCGACGCCGAACGAGACCTGGCCGGCCCGGACGGCCTGGCCGATGCCCAGATGTTCCTCAACAGCAGGCGGCTGTTCGTGGTCTGCCCACTGGTCGGCGGGCTGCGGCGGATGATCCGGATCTGCGTCCGCCATCTCGACACGGTCGTCCGGGAGGGCCGGCCACTCACCCAGGCGCAGCGGGTCCATGCCCGCCTCGGCAACATGTACGCCAAGCTGCTGACGTCGCGGGCGATCCTGCACGACGCGCTGGACCGGGTCGGGCGGGGCGAGGTCAACGAGATGTTCGACCCGGTGATCTCCGCGGCCAAGTTCGTCCTCACCGAGAACGTCATCGACGCCGGCGAGCAGGCGATCAGGCTCACCGGATGGCGTGGCTACGCAACGGAACTGCCGTTCCAGCGGATGCACCGGGCCGCCATGGCGGCGCTCACCGGCCAGACCGCACAGGACGTCCTCGAGATCAACCTCGGCCTCGTCGCCATGGCGGACGCCGTCCTCCACGACACGGCCACCTGAACGGAAATCACTGAGGGGATCATGCAGAACACAGGGAACAACTGCCTCAAGTTCGTCTTCAACGGCCTCATGCTGCGTTTCGTCGACTTCATGAAGGAGGTCGAGATTCCCGCACCGAACTTCGAGGTCGCGCTGCAGAGCCTGCTCGAGCGTTACCCGACGCTCGTACCGGTGCTGCTGGACGGAGAGGGACGAGTGCGGCGCACGCACCAGATGTTCCTCAACGGGGAGAGCATGGAGCGCCGCTACTACAGCGACGCACAGGCCCGCAGCCAGCTGCCGGTCCAGCCCGGTGACTCGGTGTACGTCCTCACCGCGGTCGCCGGAGGCTAGCCATGACGCCACCCGCCGAGTTCGACCTCGACACCGGCATGTTCTCGGTCCACCAGCTCCACCCGGAGGTGGCGATCCGCTACGCCTGCAACACGGCGTGGCTGGCACTGCGGGGTAGGAACCTCCAGACGCTGATCACCGAGCACCGCACGAGCCTCGTGGTCGTGAGCAACGAGGTCACCTACCAGGGCCCGCTGACGTTCTTCTCCGCACCGAGCATCACCAGCGAGGCGGCGGTCCACCTGCGTGACGACGGCCGACTGCTCGTCTTCGATGTCCAGCACCGCGCCAACGGCCGGGACGTGGTCAGTGTCCGTGTCCGCACCCGGCCGGTCGCGTTGAGCGGCGGCCCGGCCCTGGACGCCACCCCGACCGCCGTGGACGACCGGATCCGCGCGTTGTTCACCGAGGACGAGATCGTGCGGGCGAGTAGTGCGCCCGCCCGTGCCCTGCGCCGCCTGGTCGCCAGGATCGCGGCGGAGTCGGAGGAGCTGGGCGGCGGCGAGGTCCCCGTGTTCATCGGCCGCAACGACTGCGAGCTGGCCGACCAGTGGCTGCACGCCCGCCTGCCGTCGCTCGTGGCGACCGCCCGCGAATGGTTGCTGCTGAACGGCGGGGCCGACCTCGCGGCCTGCGTGAAGAACCCGATCAGCAAGTTTCACGGCGAGTTCCTCCGCCCCATGTACTTCGGCGACGAGGGCCGCATCAGGACCACCGCCTATCGCGACGGCGAGACGGTCCACGCCGTCCACGAGGTCCGCGGCGCACTCCCACCCGACGTCCCGGAGGACCAGCGTCCCCTGTGCGCACTGGCACTGGAGACCTTCGAGTGATGAGGCACCGGCGCCCCGGCGCTCGACCCTGGGCGCCGTGATCATCACTTGCCTGTAGCGAAATTCCGGGCCCGATCGACCAAGGGGGTGGTGCCCTGGCCTCCCAGGAGAAGGTGAGTGATCGAATGACGGAACCCGTTGACCCGACCGCACAGTCGGACGAAGTCGTTGCCGTGCTGATGGACACCACGGCCGCGACGATCGAGGACGTGCGCGCGCTGGGCATTTCCGAGGAGGAGATCTCCGACGAGGAGATCATCGACGCCTTGGAAGTGGCGGTCACCGCCGAGATGGCAACCGAAGGCGCCGTCCGATGAGCGTGGACCACAACCTGCCTGTCGGGGACGACACCCCTTCCTCCGCGGAGTCCATGGAGGTCGAGAAACCGGCGACGCAGCAGGAGCCGGTGGCGCCCCCGGAGCCGCCGATCCGGCCCACCGCCACCCGGCGCAGTGCCATAGACAACGTGCAGATACCCGTGAACGATGTCCTGTCAGAGGTGGCGAAGCAGCGAGCGCGGGTGGCCATCACCAACATCAAGCTCGTCCGCGACGTGGATCCGACGGTCGCGAACGCGCCGCTGCCGAACCCCAAGAAGGACAAGAGCAGGCGTGCCGCGGTGGACATGGAGGACGCATTCCGCAAGGTCAAGCGAGCACGCCTCATCGGCGACGAGGTGGCAGGTCCCTTCGATCCCAACAGGCCCGCCACCAAGCTGACCGAAGATGGCGCGAAGGAGAGCGTGAAGGCTGGGATGGCCGACTTCACGTCCGATTCGGCGCGACGGAAGTTCGAGAAGCCGTTCGGGCAGCAGATGGGCCAGGCGAGCGCCCTGCCGGGTGAGGTACACGCCATCAACCCGGGTTTCAAGTCCGGGGAGAACACGCTGCAGATGCTGGGGCATCTCTCCGGTCTGTTCATGAGCACGCAGAAGGACCTGGAATACCAGTCGATGCTCGTCAACGACCGGATCTTTGTCGCGGCGAACAAGGCCGCCGCGATCACGACGTTCCGCGGGAAAACCTTGCGGGACCTCACCGAGAAGGCCACGAAGAACATCGTCTCGCTCACCGCGGACAGCAAAGAGGTGCGGCCATACCTGATCGGAGCACTGAGCGAGGCGCTCAAGCTGCCCGCGACGAGCACCCTGCAACCGACCAAACAGCAGTTGGACGGCGCGGCGATACTGGCTGAGCACGAGATCGGTCACCACGTCGACCACGACGCGCGCCCTGGCATCCGGTCCATGCTGAACTTCTTGCAACACCAGGCACTGAACTCTCAGACGATGGTCGGACCGGTGTCCATCGACACCGCGAAGGACTACGTCGCCGACCCGAAGTACAAGAACTCCGTCATCCTGGTGGAGCCTTCGCACGCGACGGGGTGGCACGCGGAACAAACCCTGGTGATGGTGCTCATCTCGGCGAAATGGCGGACGGGGGCGATGGTCGGCGGGACCAAGCTCCCGTGCTTGAGCTGCTGGCACACCCTCAACCTCCTCCCGCAGCACGGGTATCCCCTGTCCCTCGTCCAGACCCCCGGCCTGTTCTGGTCGGTGAACACCATCAAGGGGATCACCCAGGTCGCGAAGGCGCTCGGAATCACCACCGTGAGCGACTTGGAGGCGTGCCTCATCAAGACGCAGAAGTACACGGGCGACGGTTTCCGGGAGTACATGACCGCCGTGGAGGAGCAGGGGGATCTCACGGTCGAGGTGAAGCGCGGCGGCGGTCTGGCCAGGTTGGGTCTGACGCAGGATCAGAGCCAGCGCAGCTTCTACCTCGCACAGCGCGATCCGCACCCGGTCGAGCTCACCGGCGCCCCCTATGCCGACCAGGCGCCGGCCAGCCCGCGGGGCTACTACGGCACTCCGCCGAACAGCCCCGGCGCGAATCTCGAGGACGAGGAGCTGGCCGGGTACGACGAGAAGATGTCGGAGTACAAGGCGAAGCTGGCGGAGTTCGAGAAGCTGACGAAGGCGAACGAGGAACGGAAGGACCAGCCGAAGGACGACGCCACCAGTTCCTGAGCCGGCCGATATCCAGAGCCGCGCGTGTTGGTGTGGTCGTGCGGCGCTCCGGAAAGGTTCGGGGCGCCGCACCCTTGGACGGGATCGTGTCCCCGACGACCGTGGTCCCCGTGCCCCGTCTAATCGGGACGGTTGCTGGACATCAGGGTGTGGTGGTGTGGGTCCGGTGTTCGTGGATCTGGCTGTGGTGGTCGGCGACCCAGGTGATCAGGGATGTGACGATGTGGTGGAGGCTGCGGCCCAGGGGCGTGAGGGCGTACTCCACACGTGGTGGCACCTCGGCGTGGGCGGTCCGGGTCACCAGGCCGTCCTCGTGGAGTTGGCGCACCGTGAGGGTGAGCATCCGCTGGGAGATGCCGGGGACTTCGCGCTGTAGGTCGGTGTAGCGCAAGGGGCCGGCCTCCAGTACGGCGATCACGAGCATGCTCCACTTGTCGCCGATCCGGTCCAGTATCTGCCGGACGAACCCCATCTGCTCAGCGGGGATGGCGGCGCACGGCCCTCGGCGAGCGGCGGCATCGGGTCGGTCCGCGGTGTCCATGGCGCACAGTCCTCTCCGGTACAGACATCGATGTGCCTTTTGTACGACCTTCCATACTGGTCCATCATGGCGTTACGCACAAACAGTAGGAATTGGACCACACGACTGCCGGGCATCGACATGTCCCGGCGGTCACGACATGGAAGAGATCTGACTGTGCCTACTCTCGCCATCATCGGCGCCGGCTCCGGCATGGGCCTGGCCATCGCCCGCACCTTCGGCGGCCGGGGCTTCGACGTCGCCCTGATCGCCCGCACCAAGGAGAAGCTGGACACCCTGGTCGACCAGCTCGGCCAGGAAGGCATCAAGGCCGCCGCCTTCCCCGCCGACGTCCTCGACCGCACCGCACTGACCGATGCCCTGAACGGTGCGCGGACCCACTTCGGCGGCATCGACGTACTGGAGTACTCGCCGGCCCCGCACTCCCCCGTACCCGGCTTCACCCTGGCCACTCCCTCGGAGGTCACCGTGGACAACCTGCAACCGCAGGTCGAGTACAGCTTCTACGGCGCCGTCGCCGCGACCAGGGCCGTACTGCCCGCCATGCGGGAGGCCGGCGCCGGGACCCTGCTGTTCACCACCGGCGGCGGCTCCGTGGACCCGGTGCCGATGCTCGGCAACATCAACGCCGCCCAAGCAGCGCTGCGCAACTGGGTGCTCAACCTCAACAAGGAGCTGACCGGCAGCGGCGTGTACGCCGCCCACGTGGCGATCAACGTCTGGATCGGCGGAGGCGGCCCCGAGGGCTCCCCGACAGCCACGCCCGAGCAGATCGCCCCCCTGTACTGGGACCTGCACGACCACCGCGACCGCGCCGAGGCGATCTTCAACGCCTGACCGGCCGAGGAGATGACGCGGGGATGGCGTTGCCGATGAGGACGGCGGCGATGGCGGCGGCAGTGGGGAAGGAATCGCTGTCGAGGACTCGGGTGCGGGCCGAGGCGCCGTCGACGAGCAGCGCCAGTTGTTCGCCGAGTTGTTCGGGGTTGGTGGCGCCGGCTTCGCGGGCGGTTTCGGTGAGTCGCGCGGCGATGGCGGTCTTGTAGTCGCGGGCGTACCGGGACGCGGGGTGTTGGGGGTCGTGGAGTTCGACGGCCGCCGCGATGTAGGGGCACAGGGGCGTGGAGGCGGGCATCTCGAAGGCGGCGAGGAGTCGTTCGCGGGGGGTGAGGTCGGTGCGGTCGAACACTCCGGGCATGACGTCGGGATCGAATCGGCGCAGGTATTCGGCGACGAGTTCGTCCTTGCTGGTGAAGTGCTGGTAGGCGGTGCGCTTGGACACCTGGGCCGCGGCGCAGAGTTGGTCCATGCCGGTGCGGTTGATGCCCTGATCGCGGAACAGCTGCTGTGACGCGCTGAGGATGCGCTCGCGTGCACCCCGGCCGCGGCGCCGACCCAGGGGACCCTTCTCCAACTCCGTCATGCCGCCAGCATAGACCGTTCGGTACCGAACGGTGTACTTAGCTTGCGCCGAACTCAGCCATCAGCTACGTTACGTACACAGTTTGGTGTACCTAAGAGCGGAGTGATCGTGGGAAAGCTCGATGGCAAGGTCGCGGTGATCACCGGCGGATCCACCGGCATGGCACTGGCCGGCGCCACGCTGTTCGTCGAGGAAGGAGCGCACGTCTTCATCCAGGCCCGGCGGCAGGAAGCACTGGACGACGCCGTCAAGCTGATCGGCCGCAACGTCACCGCCGTCCAGGGTGACGCGGCCGACCTGGACGACCTGGACCGCTTGTACGACACCGTCAAGCGGGAAAAGGGCTCGATCGACGTGCTGTGGGCCAGCGCCGGGATGGGCGAACCCGCCGTCCTCGGCGAGATCACCGAGGAACAGTTCGACCGCGCCTTCTGGCTCAACGCGCGCGGCACCCTGTTCACCGTGCAGAAGGCACTGCCGCTGATCAACGACAACGGCTCGATCTTCATGACCGGATCCAACGCCTCTCTCGGCGCCTTCCCCGGCTGGAGCCTCTACGCGGGAAGCAAAGCCGTCCAGCAGACCTGGGCCCGCGTCTGGCTCAACGAACTACGCGACCGCAAGATCCGGGTCAACGTCCTGACCCCCGGCCAGGTCGCCACCGCCAAACAGGAAGAACTGTTCGACGAGGCGACAAAAGCCGCCTTCGAGTCCCTCATCCCCCGCGGACAGATGGGCCGCCCCGAAGAGATCGCCACGGTCGCCCTGTTCCTCGCCTCCGACGACTCCAGCTACGTCAACGGCCTGGAACTGGTCGCCGACGGCGGCACCACCGCCATCTGAAGGAAGAGAGCACATCTCATGAGCGGCATCACCCTCATCGGTACGGGGAACATGGCCCGTACCATCGGCACCCTCGCGGTGGCGGGCGGCAACACCGTCGAGGTCATGGGACGCGATCAGGCCAAGGCCGATGACCTGGCCACGGCTCTGGGCGGCGGCGCGACCACGGGCAAGTGGGGCGCCGGCCCGGCCGGGGACATCGTCATCACGGCCCTGTTGTACGACAGTGTCGTTCCGGTCGTCGCCGAGTACGGGGACGCCCTCGCGGGCAAGGTCATCGTCGACATCAGCAACCCCTTCAACGCCACGTTCGACGGACTCGCCCACAGCGAGGAGACCTCGATCGCACAGGAAGTCGCCAAGGTGGCTCCGGCCAGCGCCAGCGTGGTGAAGGCGTTCAACACCATCTTCCGCAATGTCCTGGAGAAGGGCCGGCCCAACGTCTTCATCGCCGGCGACGATGCGCGGGCCAAGGCGGGTGTGGCGGCATTCATCGAGAGCCTCGGGCTGCGCCCGCTGGACGTCGGCGGCCTGAGAATGGCGCACTGGCTGGAAGGAATGGGCGTGGTCACCATGGGCCTCGCCGGCAACGGGGTCGACCACTGGGACTTCGCCCTGGGCGTCAACGAATTTACCGGCTGAGTCGCGGTATGAAAGGGAGATGACGAACTCACTGGAGGACCCGATCCAGCGCGTCGCCGCGGAGGCCATGGGGTACATGTACTCCGCCGCGCTGCGGGCGGCCACGCTGCTCGGCGTCGCCGAGCACTTGGTCGACGGCCCACGCGACGCCGCCGAACTGGCCGAGCTGACCGGGGCGCATGGCCCGTCCCTACGCCGCCTGTTGCGGCTCCTCGCCACCCGCGCGATCTTCCGCGAGGACGGGGACGGCCGGTTCCACCTGACCCCGTACGCCGACGTGCTGCGGGCCGACGCCCCGAAAACGATGAAGGCGGCGGTACTCGGAATGACCGCGGACTTCGCCTGGCTACCCTGCGGCGACCTGGTCGAGGCAATCCGGCACGGCGAGCCCGCGTTCGTTCGCCACTTCGGACGCCCCTTCTTCGACTACCTCGTCGAGCACCAGGACAAGGGCGCGCTGTTCAACGAGGGCATGGCAAATCTCACGGCCGGCGAGTACGACCACGTCACCGCGAGCTACGAGTTCCCCGACTCGGGGGTCATGGTCGATGTCGGCGGCGGCCGTGGCGTCCTGCTGCTGGCGGCGCTACGGGCCCGACCGGGCCTACGCGGAGTCCTGCTCGACCACGAGACGGTGCTGGCGGGCCATGTGCTCGGGCAGTTGGGCGCGGACGAACGCTGGGAACTGGTGGTCGGCGACTTCTTCGAGTCGGTACCCGCCGGCGACCTCTACACGCTCAAGAACGTCCTGCACGACTGGAGCGACGAACAGTGCGTGCGCATCCTCGAGAACTGCCGCCGTGCGATGAACCCCGGCGGAAGGGTACTCACCATCGACCCGGTTCTCCCGCCCGGCAACGAACCGCATTACGGCAAGCTGCAGGACATGTTCATGCTTTCGCTCCCGGGCGGCCAGGAACGCACCCGGCCGGAGTTCGAGCACCTGTTCGAGCAGACCGGACTCCGGATCACCCGGGTGATCCCGACCGCCGGCCCGTTCTCGTTGATCGAAGCGGAGGCCGTGGAGCACGCCGGCTAATCAGTCCGTGTTGGACACCAGGCCGATCCGGTAGGCAAGGGCGACTGCTAGTACGCGGTCCCGCAGGTCGAGTTTGGTGAGGATTCGGGACACGTAGGTCTTCACCGTCTCGGCGGAGATGACCAGTTCCGCGGCGATCTCGGCGTTGGACCGCCCGGCGGCGAGGTGTTCGAGCACTTCCAGCTCGCGGGGGGCCAGTGCCCGCACGACCGTGTCTCGGGCCGGGCGGGAGGTGTCCGTGGGGCGGAGCCGTTCGGCGAAGTGACCGATCAGGCTTCGGGTGACCGCGGGGGCCAGCAGGGACTCGCCGCGGGCGATCGTGCGGACGCCGTCGACCAGTTGCGCCGGCGGCGTGTCCTTGAGGAGAACCCGCTGGCGCCGGCGCGAAGTGCCTCGTACACGTACTCGTCGACATTGAACGTGGTCACGACCAGCACCTTCACCGGTGCCTCGACGCCGGTCTGCTACCCGATGGCGCCGTTAGTAAATACTCCATTGGGGTAGAAGTTCCGGCCCGTGAGGCAATACCGGTCGCCGCCTTCAGGAGATAAGCTGATCCCCCAGGTCTGGGCTGACAGAATGCGGAGAATCCATGACGTCTACGGAAATCGGCTCGGCTGCCTTACTCAAGAAGTTAGCTCGGCCGCTGGTCGAGGACTGCCCGAATGTGCCGCTGCAGAAAGCCATGATCGCGGAACTCGAGAGCGCGATCAAGAAGAACGGCGTCAAGTTCGACAAGAGCGTGCTCTTCGTCGGCGCCTTCGAGCTCACGGCCATCCCGGCCGCTTCCGAAGAGGGCGTGCTGTTCAGCCAGGTCAAGTTGATCAACCTGCCGTCGAAGGTCGAAGCGGAGGCGGTGCCCGGGGCCGCCACGCATGTCCTTCACGCGACCAACAACGGATTCTCACTGGTCGAGGACGCCGGCATGGCATCGGACCTCGTCAAGTACACCTTGCAGACCATGAGTACGGCCGACCAGCTCGACTATCTCCGCAAGAGCGGCATCGTCGGACAGCAGTGGAAGATCCTGGTCGAGATCCACTACTACCGGAATCGCGGGGACGGAGTGAACGACCGCCTCCACAAGGACACGCTCGGGGAAACAATTTTCGTCAACCTCAACTACGCCACGGACGCCGACATCCCCGGCCCGGAGTATGTCCTCAATCCGCTTACTGTCGAGGAACACGAAACGCAGATCGAGAAGACGTTGCCCAAAGCGTTCCTCGACGACCTGCAGTGGGTGCGCGGCCAACTGGGCCCACCCACCGAGATCAGCTACCCCACGATCAAGCCCAACCAGTTCATCGCGTTCGTGGACGAGGCCATCCACCACCGAAGCCCGCACTACGGCGGCCGGGCGGTGACAGGCGCCCGACTCGGTAAATTTCTGGCAGAGCAATACGGCAGCGCCGTGGTCAAGGAGGCCAAAGACGCCAGGACGGCCGTCCTGGCGGAGGAAGCGTCCTACTGGTCATATATCTACTCGCCCCAACCCTTCGTCAACCATTTAAAACTGATTTCCGCCAAGGACGCGGACATGTGGTTCGACCTGATCGACATGGTCGAGAATCCGGAAGACGAGTTCAATCGGCACGATCTCGTCGACGCCGGCCTGGACAAGGCACGCATCGACAAGTTGCTCGCCGAAGCCCCCAGCTTGGACGGTTTTCAGACGGTCAGCATCCCTGGTGTCAAGGGAGACGCGCCCATAGCCGTGGCACCGCTCGAGCGGCAGATGAGCAGGGACGCGCTCAGCAAGACACTGCCGCCCAAGCCGGTCGGTGACCGTCGCTTCTTCCGGACCTGGGTACGAGCCAGGCCGGTGACGTAGCTTCAGCTCAGCGGCGGAACACGGCCGAACGGCGGAGCCCGCGGGCTCCGCCGTTCGGCACTCGCTGATCGGCAGGTCAGGCAGGAGCCTCGGCGGTCTGTTCGGGAGCGGCGTTCGGGGCCCCGAAGGCCCGGGCCGCCTCGTAGTAGACCGTCGCCAGGGCGTAGCAGGCGGGACGCACCGCGTCGCCGTAGTTGGCGCACACCCGCTGCAGGTCGCCGTAGAAGGCGAGATCGAGCCGGTCCTTGTTCGCCGCGAACCGTTGGGCCGCCTTGTAGTTGCGGTATCCGAAGTCATGCCGGTAGCAGGCCGACTCGAACGTGAACCCGAACGGATTGTCCGGCGCCCAGGTACAGAAGTTGGTGTTCCAGTCGAACTCGTACGCCGCGTAGGTCGGGTAGAACCGCCCGATGTTCCACGCGTCGTAGCTGCCGGAACCGGGCGATGTCAGGCTTTCCAGCACCGCAAGCCGGTTGGGCGCGAGGCCGGTGGAGATCTCGCCGGACCCGACCGAGACCGACACGGTGTTGGTGCCGAGGCCGGAGCAGGCGCTCAGGTAGCGCAGCCCGTTCGGCAGCGCGAGGCAACCGGTCCAGATGCCGCCGTCGAGCGTCTGCAGCCCCAGGTTGAATCCGACCTCCATCTGGGCGCCGCCGTCGTAGACGCGCCCGTCGATGAGCACCGCGCCGTAGCTGTAGCCGTAGTAGCCGTTGACGAACGAGAACGGCGCCGCCGCCGCGACGACCTGCCCGTTGTACGGCGAGCCGGACGTCCGCTCGATCAGGTACGCCTGCCCGGCACCCGCGAGGTAGAAGTTGCAGAGGACTTCCGTCAGGTAGTCGATCCGCACGTTGAGCCCGACTTTACTGATCGATCCGCTGATGTAGGGCGTGCAACCCGCGTCCCGCAACTCCGCGCCGCCGACCATGCGCGGCGCCTTGCTGGCGGCTTCCGGACGCAGCGGGATCGCGGAGCCGTTCGCGAGTTCGGTCACCGATCGCGGGCCCGCGGGTCGCTTGGCGGTGTCCGGCTTCTGCGCGGACACGCCGGGTGCCGCCGTGACCGCCTGATCGGTGATGCCTGGGGCTTCCGCGGCGTGCGCTGGGAGCGTGTTCGCCAGCGCACCGAGCAGCGCGAGCGTCACTACGGTCGTCAATACCGGAATTCTTCTGATGGTACGTGTCGATCTCATGTCCACCCGTCCCGTCTTGCTGGTGTGGAAAGGCTTTCACCCAGCACTGAACGAGAACTGGACATCGATTGGACGCGTTGCGTGGCGGCGCTACTCAGCGGCTCACCCACTCACCGCGTCGCGCGCGCGGCCGCGACGCAGGCACGGAGCAGCCTGTCGTTCTCCGGCGCCGCACCGCCGGGATAGGCGTAGCGGCGCCGGTTGTAGCCATACGCCAGGCCGCTGCGCGGATCCGCGAGCGCCTGGCTGCCCGCGGCGCCGCTGTGCCCGAACGCGCCCTGCCCCAGGAACGGGTAGAACTCCACCGGCGCGCTGAAACCCAGCCCGAAAGCCTTGTGAACGCGCGAAACGACGTCGTACCCGATCGACTGGATCTGCGCGAACTCCGCCACGGTGCCCGGTTTGAGCAGCGGTGACCTGCCGTTCAGCCCCGTGGTGGCCGCCGCGTACATGCCGGCCAGGCCCCGCGCCGACGCGACCCCGCCCGCGGACGCCTGGCCCTGCGCCCTGGCGATCCGGTGGTTCGGGAACTCCCACAGTTCGGGCGCGTCGGGCCGATGTTCGTTGAACGCGATCCCGCCGAGGTTCTCGACCCCGGTCACCTCCGCGTCGAGCTCGGCCTGCTGCTCCGGTGTCGGCAGCATCGGCAACGTGGTCGCGAACCGCGGCTCCAGTTCTTCCGGCAGCCCGAGGTAGAAGTCGAGACCGTACGGCGCCCGGACCCGCTCCTCGAACAGCTCCTGGATGCTCCGCCCGGTCACGCGCCGCACCACCTCACCGGTCAGCGCGCCGATCACCCAGGCGTGGTAGCCGAACGCCGCACCCGGCCGCCAGTACGGCCGCTGGCCCGCCATCCGCACCGCGATCAGCCGGTCGTCGGCCAACTCCTCCAGGCTGAACCCGGCATCCGCGCCGGGAACCCCCGCGCGGTGCGCGAGCACCTCCCGCAGCGTGATGTCCTGCTTGCCTTCGGCCGCGAACTCCGGCCAGTAGTGGCTGACCCGCTGGTCGGGATCCAGCACGCCGTCCTGCACCAACAGCGCCACCACGAGATGCGCCGCCCCCTTCGTGCAGGAGAACACCCCGGTCAGCGTGTCGGCCGTGAACCCGGGACCCGACCACAGATCCACGACCAGTTCGCCGCGCACGTAGGCGACCAACTGGCCCGCGTAGTCCACGCGCTCCCCGGCGACGACCTTCGCGAACTCCTCACGCACGCCCTCGTACCCCGCCGCGACCGTGCCCAGCATGTGGTTCCTCCTCCGGTACCGTGACTCCAGGATCAAGATAGCCCAGGCGAGTGCGGCGCATCCGGTTTCAGCCACCACTGAAACCAGCGACCACTTTGGTCCGAACACGGGCCGAGTCGGTCCCGTGGTTGATAGAACGTGGTTATGCCCAATGGTTTCGGGGCCGTTCCCGAGGAGCTGCGGTTCACCGCGGTCAAGATCGGCGACGTCATCGACAAGGTGGCCGGTGCCGCGTGGCCAGGGCCGAGTGGCGACTACGGCCATGCCGGGGTGCAGGCGGGCTGGGCCGGGTTCATCGAGGAGATGCGCGGCCACGTGGAGAGCCTGCGCGACTGAGGTCCATCACCTTCAGCGACACGGTGCGTTCCCTCGCACCGCACGCGTTGTCCACGACCGTCATGCACACGGTCGCCAGGGCACAGGCCGCCGTCGCCCGTGCGCAGGCCGACCTGGTGCGGCGCGGACTCGGCGGCACGGAACTTCTCGACCGCGTCCTGGCCGAGAACCAACGCATGTTCGGCGACCAACAGCCCACGACCCGGGCCCGGCCGGCACCCGACGTGCCGATGACGACCTCGACGACGACTACGGCATCGACTGGATACGGCGCTGAACCGTAGCTCATTCCGAAATCGACGGCACGTGACCACGGAACCGCCATTCCCCGGAGCCGACGGTGAACACCGCACAGCCGCCCTCGACCCGGATCGGCCGGACATCGGGGGCGCCGGTGGCCTGGGTTCCGGCACGCACCGGCACGTACACGGTGGCCGTGGTGTTCACCGGGACGGTGACCGTGAGCTCGACACGCGCACCGTCGCGGTGCCAGCCGCTGATCACCTCGCCGGAGGGGGTGCGGTACCGGCCGGTGACCTCTGTCAGGTCACCGACCACCGCCGGCCTGATCTCCAGCTTGGTGTAGGCGACCGAGTCGGGCGCCTGCCGGATCCCGGCGAGCCCGCTCGTGAACCACGCGTCGATCGCGCCGAGCATGAAATGGTTCTGGGACAGGGGTGGGCGCGCCGTCGGGCCGTCCCACTTCTCGGTGAGCGAGGTGGCGCCGTTCACCACCTGGTACCCGTAGCTGGGATGGTCCGTGCGACTGGCTATCCGGTACACCACGTCGTCCCGCCCGGCCGCGGACAGGACCCGGAACAGCGACGGCAACGCGATCTCGCCGACGGTCACGTGGTCGCCGGCGGCCTCGATGCCGGCGATGAGGTGGCCGAGGACCGCCAGCCGCTCCTCGGCGGGAACCACGCCCAGGTCGAGCGCGAGCGCGTCGCTGGCCTGGCTGCCACTGGCATAGGTGTGCCGCTCACGGTCGAGGTACCTCGCGTTGAAGGCGGTTCCAATGGCGTCCGCCAGTACTGTCCACTCGGCACGGTCGGCGTCCTTGCCGAGTATCCCGGCGATCTCGGCCATGGCGGTGGCCAGCCGGTGGTAGGCGAAGCTGGCGGTCACCCCGAGCGGCGTGCTCTCGTCGATCGCGATCCAGTCACCCAGCCCGTAGTCGAGCAGGTTGCCCTGTGCCTTGCCACCCAGGTACTCCAGGTACCGCCGCATGGCGGGGTAGTACGTACCCAGCGTCGCCACGTCGCCGTAGGTCCGGTACATCCGCAGCGGAGCGAGGACCAGCGCGCCGCCCCAGTTGGGATCGTCGCGGAAACCGCCGGCGAACACCGTGTACTCCGGCGCGATGTCCGGCACCAGGCCGTCCGGTGTCTGCGCCTCGGCGATGGTCCTGATGAGCGAGCGGTAGTACGCGGCGACGTCGTAGTTGCTGGCCACCGAGGAGAAGACCAGGTGCCCCTCCTCGAGCCAGCCGAGCTTCTCCCGGTGCGGGCAGTCGGTCAGCACCGAGTACATGTTGCTCTGGATGGCTCGGTCGATGATGCCGTGGATCTTGTTCAACAGCGGGTTGGAGCTGGTGAACGAGCCGGCCCGCTCGTTGGCCGCCCGTAGTACCAGGCCGGTGACGGTGTCCGCCGTGGGTGCCGAGGGCAGTCCTTCCAGCTGCAGGTAGCGGAACCCGTGATAGGAGAACCGCGGCTGCCAGCTCTCCTGGCCGGTGCCCGCGAACGTGTACCGGTCGTAGATGGGCGAGCCGGTGCTCCGCTGGCTGACCGTCCCGTCCGGGTTCAGCTGCTCGCCCGGCCACATCAGCACGGTCGTCCCCGCCGGGGCGGCCGCCCGCAGCTGCGGCCAGCCGGCGAAGTTCACGCCGAAGTCCACGACGTACGCCCCCGGTCTCGGCTGGGTGATCGCGTGTGGCCGCAGTCGCTCGGTCACGACGATCGGTGGAGCGGCGCGCGCCGACAAGGTCGTCCCCGTGGGCAGGGGCGAAGCCACGGCCGTGTCCCAACCGGACAGATCACCGCCGGGCCGGTCCCATCCGGTCCTGGCGCGGCGGGCATCGAAGTCCTCGCCGCCGAACCAGCCGCTGAACGTCGTCCCGCCGAGTGCCGTGCGCCAGGACTCGTCGCTGCTCACGATCGTCCGCGTGCCGTCGGCGTTGGTCAGCTCCAGCTGGGCCAGCATCCTGAGTGGACCGTCGCTCCTGGTGAGCTTGGTGTACCGGCCGGGCGTGGCAGGCACGTGGTACATCCCGTTGCCCAGCTGGATTCCCAGCGTGTTGCCACCCTGCCGAACCAGGTCGGTCACGTCGTAGGTCGAGTACTCGACCCGGGTGCGGTAGTCGGTGTTGCCCGGCTCCAGCACGGCTGTACCGACCGGGGCACCGTTGAGCGTCGCCTCGAAGACGCCGAGTCCGGTGACGTACAGCCGGGCGGCGCGCACCTGAGTGTCCACAGTGAACGGTTTGGCGAACAGCGGCTGGGCGTCGGGTCGGACGCGGTACGGCGGCGGTGGGGCCTGGCCCGTGATGTCGGCGGCCACCGGGAACGGGCCGTCGACCGAGACGTCCGTCCGGAGCGTGAAGTCCACCGGGAAGCCCGCAGTCTCGCCGGTGTCCGTGGTGACATCGGTCCTCGGGAACAGCAGCACCTGGTCGAAGCCGTGCACCGAACCGAGATCGAGGGTGAGCGAGATCGGCGTGTCGCCGAGGTCCTGCTCGTGGCGTTCGAAGCTCGTGTAGCCGAGCGGCGGCTGCTCGCTGGTGAGCGAACCGTCCGTGACGAACCGCGGCTCCCAGTAGCCGGGCACGGTGAAGCTCTCCGACGCGGTGACAGGGCTTCCCAGAGCCAGGTTCGTCGGCTGGTCGGCCGAATCCCGCACGACGATCTCGGCCAGTTGCAGCCGGGAGACGGGCTGGGGAAAACCGTTCTCCTTTATCGGCTTGCCGAGCCTGCTCACGTCGAGCCGGACGAAACGCGCGTCCTGCCGCGGCAGCGTCAACACCAGCGGCTGTGGTTCTGGCTCGCGCCAGGCGGGGTTGCCGATCCACTCGGCCGTCCAGTCCGCCGGCTCGAGCAGCCCCAGCTCGAACCGTGCGGGGGTGCTCCAGGACGACACCTGGCCGTGCCGGTCCCAGACCCGCACCTGCCACCAGACCACTTCCCGCGACCGCAGGGCGCTCCCGCCGTAGGCAACGCTGGTCGAGGAGCCGGCGACCTTGCCGGAGTCCCAGCGGTCCGCCATGCCACGCGCCAGGTTCTCGCGACTACCGGCGGCCCGCACCTGGTAGGCGCTTTGCGACTGGTTGCGCCGCGGTGAGCCGAGCACCCAGCTCAACTCCGGCGCACGCTGGTCGATCCCGAGCGGATCGGTCAGGTAGCCGGCCCGCAGACCGCCAACCGACAGCGCGGATCGCTCCATGGTGGCTCCCGAAGGGCTGGGTACGGGTCGGCGGTCCAACTCGCCTGGAAGTTCAGTATGGCCAGCCGGGAACGTTCAGTTGGATGCGGTAAAGCCCGAAGTTCCCGGTGTTGCCGCCGCTGGACGGAGTTCCCGACGTGATGTAAAGGGTAGTCCGGTCGGGGCCGCCGAACGCGACGTTGGTGGCGGCGCGGCCGGCCGAGATCGTGCCTAGGGGCTGACCGGCCGGCGAGAACACGTGGACCTTCCCGTCGCCGTAGGTGGTCTGGTATACGTTTCCGGCGCAGTCGACCGTGCCGCCGTCGGTGCCGCCGAGTGACGCGAAGTCGCTGCGCGGCCCGGTGCTGCCGTCCGCGTTGACGGGATACTCATAGATCGTGCCCGAGGCGTTGCCGCCGACATAAAGGGTCCTGCCGTCCGGGGACAGCTCGATTCCGTTCGGCTGGCGGATCGTGTCGTCGATCAGGGAGATGACACCGTCGGTGATGCGGAAGACACCGGTCTTGCCGGACATCTCATCCGGACGGTTCGCGCGCTGGAAATTCGGATCGGTGAAGTAGACCGTTCCGTTCTCGGCCACCGTGACATCGTTGGGCGAGTTGAACATGCGCCCCTGATAGTTCGCCGCGATCGTCGTCCGCTGGCCGGTCGCCAGGTTGTAGGAGGACACGCTGCGCTGGTCATGGGTCGCCGCGACCACGGAGGTGCCGTCCCGGCTGATCGCCAACCCGTTGCTGCCCGCGTCCTTGATGACCGTGGTGAACGTGCCCGTCGCCGGGGTGAACCGCAAAATGTCGGCGGGCTGGACGTTCTGCGGGCCGGCGCCGTCGAACATGTTCGACAACAACAGAGTCTGCGTCGCGGCGTCCCAGGCCGGGCCCTCCAGGAAGTTGAACCCGTCCGCGATCTTGGTGGCGGCCGGGTTCGGGGAGGGCAGCGGATCGCCGAAGGGTCCCCCGGGGCACGGCCCGTCGGGTGGCGCGGCGGCGGCGTCGGTGACGCTCAGAGCTGCCAGGGCCAGCGCGGCCACAGCCAGGGCGATCGGTCGAGGCTTCACTGCCACGTGTCCTCCTCCGTGAGGATCTCGGCCGGCGCTCTGGGAGCGCTCCCACTCGACTGTATCGAGACAGGCTCGATGTGGGAACCCTCCTCGCCGCTATGGCCTGAGCTACTCGATCGCGACGGACCAGCTGGCTGGAGCGACCATGGGCAGGTTCGAACGCAGGCCGTGGACCCGGCGAAGTGTGCTGGGCGTGATGGTCGCGGGCCCGGCGGCAGCGGGAATCGGCGTCACCACCGCGGTCGCCCGGCGCGCGTACCCGACGTTCGATCTCAGGGCCGACTTCGGTGCGGTCGGCGACGGCACCCACAACGACACCGGCGCGTTCCAAGACGCGGCCGCCGCTCTGAGCAGCGCGGCGAACCGGGGTGGCACGCTCGTCATTCCGCCGGGTACCTACAAGGTCGGCGGGCAGGACAAGGGCGGCGTGCCCTAGCAAGGAAAGCGAGCGCGCGGCGATCGGTGCCATGATCAGGCTTGCCGACCGCGTCAACGTGACGACCAGCGATCTGACGCTCGACGGCAACAACGGCGCACTCGTGCTCGGTGGTGGATGGGCGAACACCGATGCCGACGCGGTCAACGGTATCCAGGCCATCGCCACCGGGATCTGGCTGGACCGGTGCACGATCGTGGTCGTTCGCGACGTGCGCACGCACAACCATGGCCTCGACGGGATCACCATCCTGCACCGGCTGCGCAGCCCCGAGGTGCGCAAGCCGCACCTGCTCGAGCTAGTGCCCCGTCCAGGAAGGTTCAGCACATTTCTCCGCGGCCCAGGCGGCCGCTGACCGCGTTGTCGGAAGGCCCAAATACAACCCGGTATGAGGACCTCCCTCCGCCTTGCCAGCGACCACCTGGACCACGGATAAACGCACCAACCTCCCTGGACGGGGCACTAGTCACCTCCGATCACAACGGCCGCCAGGGCCTGTCGTGGATCGGCGGGTGGGGCCTGACCTGCCGGAACTGCTCGTTCAGCCAGACCGGTCGGCAACCGCACGCGGGCGCACCGGGAGGATTCGTCGCGTCGAAACCCGGTGCTGGACTGGATATCGAGCCGAACCGGGGCGCCTCGCACGAGATCACTCGGGAGGGCCGGTTCGAGGACTGCGAGTTCGTGAACAACATCGGCCACGGTGTCGAGGCGGCCAACGGCGACAGCCTGGACAACACGTTCGCGAACTGTGTCTTCTGGGCCGTGTCCGACACTCCGTGGACAACCATGGGAGGCGCCGAAGCCGGGCCGGACACGCCATCTACATCACCAAGCCCGGCGTGCGGTTCACGAGCGGGACCACGTTCCACGGCTATTTCGAACGAGTACACGGATCGGCCGACCCGGCGGCGGCCACCGCTTTCACGAACTGCACGATCGAGGACCGGCCATGGACGAACGGCCGCGTGCACCGCAGGGACTACCTGTTCTACGCGCAGCCCACCGGCGCCGGCGTCACCTGGACGAACTGCTGGTTCAACGCGCGCTCGTCCAGAACCGTGCACATCACGCAGGACATGCGGTTCGTCAACTGCGGTTTCACCCATAGTCGAAACGACCTGGCAAGCGGGACACGACGGTGGAGGGACCCAGGATCAGGTGGCAGACACCGGTCACCGGCCCGATAGGCACGATCACGCCCGGCACCTATCCACGGTGACGAGGGGTGTCCTGCGGATTATCAGGTACAGCGGAAGTCCAAGAGGCGACAGCAGCACGGTCAGGATCAGTACCGGACCCATGACCAGCGGATGGATACGCAGCGCCCTGCTGTCGAGATACATCCAGCGGCCGATGAACAGATCCCAGGCGATGATCTGGGCCCACAGTGCGGTCAGCGCGGTCGGCTCGGCGGCGAGGTCCTGCAGGCCTGCCAGGCTGGGACTGAGCACCAATGACCACAGTGGACCAAACACCGGAGCGGCCGCGACGGCCCACACGGCGAGGACCGGAAGCGTGATCAGGTAACTGGAGATGATCCTGCTGGTCCACGACCACGCCGGCAGCACGATCATGAGCAACCAGAACGGTGTCGCGGCAAGGAAGGCGAGGTCGAACAGGGTGCTCATCGGATCGGTTCCGGCACCGCGGTGAGTGCTGCGCGAACGCCGAGACCGGTGGCCACGACCAGCACGCCGAACGCGCCCAGGGTCCACAGGTCCGGGTCCACGAACGACTGTCCGCGCAGTGCCTGCCACGTGACGAGCCCGGTGAAAGCGGCGTACGCACCGGCCGCGACGAGCACGAGGTGGAGTCGCACCCGAGGGTCGGCCAGTCGCGGCGCCCGGCGGGCGGCGACGGTGAGCAGCATGGTCAGCAGGGGAAGTGCCTGCAGTGCGTGAATTCCCACGAAATGGGGGATGCGTAGGTCGCCGCCGGTTGTACTCCAGCCGGTGAGTGGCATGCCCGGCCCACCGTCGACCACGCCGACGCTGTGGCCGCCGACGCGATCCACGGCGCCGCCGTGTTGCATGGCCCGAAGCTGGTCGCCGGTCGGTTCGAGCATCAGGAAAGCGAGGCCGATTCCCACGGAGCCGATCAGGATGCCGAGGCGTACGGCCCACACCAGCGCCCGGTCCGGCGTCCGATCCCGGAGCAGGAGAAGACCCTGGAGCATCCCGAGGACCCACACGATCGTGATCGTGGTGCCCATGAGGTTGTACAGCGTGCTGTCCAGCGGCGTGGCGGCGTTGAAGTGGCTCGTGCGGCCACGGACCACCTGACCGACGATGATCGCCATCTCGAGGGTGAGCAACACCGACACCGCCGTGCCCGACCACCACAGCACTCTGGATCGTCTGCTCTGCCTGGACAGGAGCCAGGCCCAGGTGAGGCTGTACAAGGCCAGCGAGACGGCGAACTTGAACGGCTTGAGCCAGATGGGTTCGCCGGTCAACACGCGGTCGTCGAACAGCAGGCCGCCGACGGAGACGACGGCGGTCACCAGCATCAGGCCGGTGAAGGCCACCAGCGGTCGGTGCCAGGCCCCCACTCGCCTCGCCACGTCAGGAAGAACCATGTTCGTCACGAGAACTCCAGTAGGGTCGACTGTCAGGACAACTATCGATACCGTAGCTATCAATAGCTTCACTATCAAGGAGGAGTTCCGTGCGCATTGGTGACCTCAGCAAGCTCACCGGCGTTCCGGTCCCGACGATCAAGTACTACCAACGCGAAGGACTGCTCCCCTACGGCGAACGAACCGAGCACAACCAGGCGCGCTACACCGACGAGCATGTCCACCGGCTCCGGCTGGTCCGGGCACTCGTGGACATCGCACGCCTGCCGATCGCCACGGCGAGCGCGGTGCTGAACGCCATCGCGGCCCCTGGCCGCGACCTGTTCAAGGTGGTGGGCGACGTGCACTACGCGGTGACCGCGGTTCCCGACGACGCGGCGCCCGACCAGCAGCCGGTGGACGACCTGGTCGATCGCCTCGGCTGGACTGTCAAGGAGTCCAACCCCTCGCGACGCGCACTGGCCAACATCCTCGAAGTACTGGCCGAGCTCGGCCACACCGATCTGCTGGACCGCGTGGACGACTACGCCGAGCACGCCGCCAAGCTGGCGGCGCTGGACGTCGGCGTCCTCGACCGCCGGCCCAACACGGACGAGATGCTGGAGTCGGTCGTGGTCGTCACGCTGCTCGGCGAGACGCTGGTGTCGCTGCTACGGCGAATGGCCCAGGAAGACCTGTCGACGAAGTTCAAGCCCGCCTGAGCGGCGTTCAGCCCGCTGTCGGCGCCGGGCGATAACTTGTGCGGCAACACAGCAGGTCGGTCGACAAGGGGGGATTCCTATGCGGTACCGCTTCACGTCCTGCTTCCC
This sequence comes from uncultured Actinomycetota bacterium, assembly GCA_963826035.1. Lineage (GTDB taxonomy): Bacteria > Actinomycetota > Actinomycetes > Mycobacteriales > Pseudonocardiaceae > Actinophytocola. Next base: position 187,520 of record CAWGVZ010000003.1, read on the forward strand.
GGCGAGTGACGCCGTCACCGACGGCACCAGGCTGGGCGGCCAGCCGCACTGGCTGGAGGAACCGCGGTGGCCGGTCGACCCGTACGAGGACGAACTCGCTCCCTTCATGGGGCAGTTCCGGGTACCGGCCGCGGACGGCGACTGGGACGGGGATCGGATGGTGTATGTGTTCGCCATCGGGTTCTCGGGTGAACACGCCACGGTCGTCCAGCCCGGCGGGCAGGTCACCGAGTCCTTCGAGACACAGACGGTGGCCACCGGGCCGACCGAGCTGGACCGGGTCCACCAGGTCCGGGTGGCCGAGGAGGTCGACTTCGCCCAGGTCGAGCAGGACCTGGAGCCGGTCGAGGACGAGGACGAGTACGACCGGGCGATTCGGTTGCAGGAGCTGCTCGAAGAGCGCCAGAAGGACGCCGAGGACAGCATCCGGATGAACCAGCTCGGCGGCCCCGACGTGGTTCCCGTCTGGCTGCAGCGCGACGAACGGCCGGGCGAGAGCTGGCAGCTGGTCGCCCAGCTCGACTCCTGCCGACTGCCCTTCGAGGTCAACTTCGGTGACAGCGGCGTCGGCTACCTGTTCCTCTCCCCCGACGGCAAGAACGCCGAGTTCTTCTACCAGAGCCGCTGAACGCGCGGTTGGCGCCGCCTGTTCGCCGCCACCGGCCACCGGACGTCGGAAGCGGACACCTCCGGCCAGCCCGGGTGATCTTGGTACGCGCCGGGTTCGCCGTCTGTATAACTGTGCCTCATGGGATTTTTCAGGAAGCGCGACGCCGGCGAGGACGTCCTGGCCGGCATGATCGCCGAGGGCGAGGGCATGATCGAACAGCTGGCCCAGGCGCACATGACCTGGGGCCTGGGCTCCGCGGACCGCTGGGACCTCGACCAACGTACGGGCATCATCACCTGGACGTTCCCGGACAAGATCGCGACCGCTCCCGCGCAGATCATCGCCAGCCACAACCCCACGGCCGCCAGCTGGCTCTGGGCGTGGGCCAACAACAGCATCCTGCCCCACATGAGCCGGGAGTCCCAGACCGTCCGTGACTGGGGGACGGCCAACGGCCTGGCCGCACTCACCGAACCGACTCCCGGTCGACGACGAGACGGCCGCCACCCTGGCCGCCGTTGCCCTGAGGATCACCGAGGCAACGGGCTTCTACCGGGGAACCGGCAGCGCCTCGATCCCGATCATCACCTTCCGAGCGGTCACCCTCACCGCGCGCGACGGCACGACCTCGACCTTCGACATCGACCTAGTCAACGACTGACCCTGGCGGCCAGCACTGCCGCCAGGCCCTCTTGTAGATCCTTGACGAAATACTCGGGAACCTCCAGCGCCGGAAAATGTCCCCCGATTTCGGGCGTCCGCCATCGGACGATCCGTCGGTACCGCTCCTGTGCCCAGGGGCGCGGACACTTCTCGACGTCGCGGGGATACATGGTAAGTGCCGACGGGACGTCGACCCGAAGTTCGGGGTCGAGCGAGTTGTGGCTTTCGTAGTAGATGCGGGCCGCCGATGCGCCGGTCCGCGTCAGCCAATACAGGGTGACGTCGTCAAGGATCCTGTCTCGGGAAATCGTCTCGAACGGGCTGTCTTCGGTGTCCGACCACTCGGCGAACTTGTCAAGGATCCAGGCGAGAAGCCCGACCGGTGAGTCGACGAGCGAGTAGCCGATGGTCTGCGGCCGGGTCGCCTGCTGCTTCGCGTACGCCGCGCGGTGGCTCCAGAAATCGCGGGTTTCCTCGGCCCACTCGCGCTCGACCGCCGTCAGCCCGTCCGTTGTCAGCCCGGGCGGTCCTTCCGCGAACGTTGTGTGGATGCCGAGAACGTGCTCCGGGAACCTGCCGCCGAGAACCGTGGTGATATTGCCTCCCCAGTCGCCGCCGTGGGCTGCGAACTCGCGGTAGCCGAGTCTTCCCATCAGTTCCACCCAGGCGGCCGCGATCTTTTCGGTTCCCCACCCAGTGGTGGCCGGCTTGTCGCTGTAACCAAAGCCTGGTAGCGACGGGACCACGACGTGGAACGCCGGCGCGTCCGCATCTTTCGGCTCGGCCAGCTCGTCCACTACATCGATGAACCGAACAATGCTGTCCGGCCAGCCGTGCGTCACGATCAGAGGAGTGGCATCCGCGCGCGGGGATCGGCGGTGCAGAAAGTGGATTCCCAGATCATCAATGGTCGTGCGGAACTGGCCGATCCGGTTGAGTCGCTCTTCGAACGACCGCCAGTCGTACCCGGTGCGCCAGTAGTTCACGACCTCGACGAGGTCGGCGAGCGGAACGCCCTGGTCCCACCGGCGACGGACCGTCTCGGCCTCCGGCAGTCGCGCGGCGGCCAGTCGCGCGCGCAGCTCGTCGAGGTCGGCGTCAGTCGCGTGGGCTTCGAAGGGTTGTACGTCGCTGGTTGGCATGAGACCTCCCTGGCCATCGCGGAACCGGCTAAGACGGTTCTAGCATGTCGTCCTGCCAGCGTGCAACCAGCTAAGGTGGTTCCATGCGTGCTGGGTTCCCCGACTTCCGCCTCGGTACCGTGCTGGCGACCAGCTTCACCGGGACTCTGTCGGAGCGTCATGGCAACGCCGTGGAGCGCATTCCCACGCCGCAACGACTCGTCGACTGGCTGGCGGTGAACGGCCTCGCCGTGGACTCCTGCACCACCGCCCAGCTCGACCTCGCCCGGGAACTGAGGGAGTCGATTCACGCCGCCGCGACCGCGGCCGCGATCCAGGACGCTCTCCCCGCGTCCGCTGTCCAGGTCATCAATGACCGCAGCGCTCAGGGTCGGGCCGCGGCCATCCTGACGCCCGAGGGTGAGCGGCGATGGCAGCTCAGTTCGGCTTCCCCCGTAGAAGATGCCCTCAGCGTGATCGCCGCCGACGCGATCAGCATCATCGCGGGCGAACGAGACGGAAGATTGGCATTGTGCGCATCGCCAACCTGCCAGGCCGCCTTCTTCGACACCAGTCGAAGTCGCACCCGCAGATGGTGTGACATGAACACGTGCGGGAATCGGCAGAAGAAGGCGCGCTTCAATGCCAACCAGCGCAAATCCCCGGCCAAGTGATCGTCACGTGCCCGGTCACCCGGTGAAGTTCACGTCGCTGCAGAAGTAGTACGACTGGTCGAGATGGCTGGCGACGACCTGCCCGGCCCGGCCACTGCCGCATGATCGAGACCAGCGCCAACGGCCAGCCCGCGTTCACCTGCTACCACGCCGACCACCACGGCACGTTCACCCCGCACGCGCTGCGCGTACTCACCGTCACCGGGACGCGAGTCGCCCGGATCGTCGCGTTCATGGCTACAACCCGATGTCGGGCTGGGGGCCGGCCTTCGTGCGGAGCAGCGCGGGGACGCCGGCCGCGGGGTCGAGGGTGTAGGAGTAGAACGATCTCGGGTCGAACGCCGAGCCGCCGGTCTGTTGCTTGCCCGTGGAGTTGACCACCGTGCTGCCCGACTGACGCAGTTGGGCGGCCGTGTCCTTGTAGTACGGGTCCTTCACCGTGTCGAAGTAGCTGTTCTCCAGCACCATTTTGGTCGCGCCGCGGGCGTAGTTGCCGTACGAGGTGACGTTCTGCAGGTAGTTGTTGTAGAGATGCGCGTAGGCGACGTTGTCGGTGCTGGGGTTGCGCTGGTTGGTGTGGTGGATCCAGTTGTGGTGAATGGTCATCCGCGACGTGACGTTGTCGGTCCAGCCGATGCCGAAGGACTTGTTGTTCTCCGCCAACACGTTCCAGGAAACGGTGAGGTAGCTGGTGTCCTTGCGGCTGTCGATGAGGCCGTCGTTCATGCGGGTGATGGTGTTGTGGTCGATCCAGATGTGGTGGGCGGAGTCCAGCTGGATGCCGTCGTAGTCGAACTCCTTGTCATCCGGGTCATCCGAGGCCACTCGGGTGTCGCGGATGGTGAGGTTGCGGATGATCACGTTGTGCACACCCGAGCCGAGGAAGAACCCGCCGCCCACGATGTGCCCGCTGGTGCCGACACCCACGATGGTCCTGTTCGAGGCGACCCGGACCTCGGTGCCGAAGGGCGTGACGGTGATGGCCCTGTTGACCCGGATCACGTAGGGGTCGCTCGCCGTCGCGTACCGGACCAGGTCGTTGTAGTTGCTCACGGTCACCGTGGCACCGGCCGCGCCACCCGTGGTGCCGCCGCCGGTCCCGGCGAATCCGTCGGCCGTGTTCGCCCAGGCACTCGGCCCGGGTTCCGCCTGAGCGGAGGAGGACACGACCGCTACAAGGGCCAGGGCAGCGACCACACCCCGTCGTACTGGACCGAACATGGGTACTCCTCCGTTCTGTCGGGAAAGTCAATGGCGCCACGGTGTCCAGCCGTCGTCACCGGACAGATAGGCCCGCGGCGTGTGCCGTCCGGCGCCGGCCGGGTCGAGGTGGGGCCGGCCGTCGACCGGCTCGCCGTGCACCGCACCGGGCCCGCGGTTGGCGAACTCGAAGAACTCCGCGTCACGCCAGGACCAGCCGCTCATGTCCGTCCACGCGGGAGTCCCGATGTGCGCGCCGAGCCAGGAGTCCCGCATGACGACCGACGGGTCCGTTTCGGGGGCGCTGCTCGGGTGCCACGGGCGGCCGAGGAACACCGTGCCCGGCCGTGCCTCCGACAGGAAGCGGCAGCGGGTGAAGAGAAAGCCCCGGTTGCCCCCTATGGTCGACGCCGCCGTGACGTAGCCGTTCACCGCCGATCCACGGTCGAGCGAGTGGATGGTCGTGCGGTCGAAGACCGCCGTGGCGCGGCCGTAGATGAAGTCGACGTCGCCCTCGATGTAGGAGCGGGTGACGTAGACCCGGGAGACCACGTCCCTGCTCGGGGTGTCCGCGAGGAACGTGTCCTGGTTGCCCAGCAGGCGGACGCCGTCCAGCAGCGCGCGGTCGCCGGTGGTCCGCAGCGCGATGGCCTGGCTCGGACCGTTCACCTGCTCGTCGTAGGAGTTGCGGATCGTGAGGTTCGCCAGCGTGACGTCGGCTGCCATGCCGCTCACGACGGGCGATCCGGTGTGGCCGTAGGTGCCGCCGTAGAACTTCGCGCCACCGGCCGCGAGGTCGTACTCGACGACGACGTCGGCGGCGTTACCGGTCCTCCCCTTGATCGTCACGTGCTCGGCGTCCGGCCACAGCCGCACGATCTCCCGGTAGGTCCCGGGCGCGACGACGATCGTCACCGGGTGGCCGGCCCGCACGGCCGCGCCGACCGCCGCGCTGATGCTGGACATGTCGCCCGTCCCGTCGAGCGCTACCCGGATGCGGTCGCCCACGCGCTCGTGCGCGCCGCGTGGTCCCGCGTTCGAGCTGACGAGCGAGTCGACGTCGGCCACGGGATCGGCCCGGTACGGGTAGTACTGGGCGGGATCGAACGCCGGGCCCGTGTCGTCGCGCCGGCCGCGGGTGTTCGTGAACCGGTTGCCCCGGGAGTGGACCCTGGACGCCTCGTCCTTGGCGACGATCGGATCCTCGGCGTTGGCATACACGCTGTTCTCGATGACCAACTGTGCCGCACCACGGGACATCGTGCCGTACAGCCCGATGCCGTCCAGGTAGTTGTTGTAGAGATGGCCGGCCGCGACGTTGTCGATGCTGGCGTTGCGCTGGTAGGTGTTGGTGAACCAGTTGTGGTGCAAGGTGATCGTCGTGACGACGTTACTCGTCCAGCCGACCCCCACGGCCTTGTTGTGATCGCGGAAGACGTTCCACGACAGGGTCACGGCCGTGGAATCCTTGCGAACGTCCACGAGCCCGTCGCCGAGCCGCTCGAACCGGTTGTGGTCCACCCACACGTGGTCGGAGGTGTCGACGCGGATGCCGTCGTTGTCGTTGTCGTCCCGTTTGCCGTCCCAGTCGCCCGCGAGGTAGGAGTCCCGGAACGTGAGGTTGCGGATGATGACGTTGTCCACCCGGTCGAGGAACAGGCCGCCACCGACCAGCGCGGCCCCGTCCCGTGCCCCGGCGATGGTCTTGTCACCGGCCACGCCGATCATCGACCCGAAGGGTTCGACCGTGACCTCCCCGCTGACGAGGATGGTCAGCGGCTCGGGGGCCGACGCGTGGCGGGCCAGTTCGGCCGCGGTGGTCACGGTCACGACGCGACCGCCGGTGCCGCCGGTCGTGCCCCTCGGGTGCTCGGCGTCGGCGGTCGACGCGAACCCGGTGGCAAGCGGTGACCACACCGGACCGTCGGCCGTGGTGGTCGCCGGGGCACCGATCGTCGTGAGCAGCTCGGTGCCGGCCACCCACGGGTCCGTCGGGTCGGCGCCCTGATCGACGCGGCCCGCGCCCGCCCACCGCTCGACCGCCGCGCGGGCGACGTCGGCGGGTTGGATGACGCCGTGCGGTCCGGCGGTGCCGGTCACCGTGGGCGCCAGGGGCGCGTCCGGATGCGCGGCGTTGTGTGCGGCGAGCACCTCGACCCGCACGCCGTTGACCCACGTGCCCGACTCGTCGATGCCGGCGCCGCCCCAGTTGTGGATGATGTCCGCCGGCCCGACGCCCGCCGCCAGCTCGAAGGTGTTCTCCCGCGCGATGATGCTGGACTCGACCCCGACGCCCCACGAGTACTCGTAGTGGCCGGGCTCGGGAACGCGGTACAGGTTGTCGTAGACGTGCACCTGGCCGTACCGCACCCGGGGTGCGCGCTGGACGAGATCGGTGAACTCGTTGTGGTGCAACGTCACCCGCAGCTTGCCGCGGTCAGCGATGACACCGTCGCCGTTGCCCCACAGCAATGCCTTGTCGTGCCCGGCGAGCCGGCTCCAGGAGATCGTCACGAGATCGGCCTGCGCCACCACGTCCAGCAGCCCGTCATGCCGCAGGAAACGCTCGCCGAAGTACACCGGCTGCTCGGCGTCGACCGTGTCTCCGTCGTCGAGGGTGAGGTGGTCGAGCCAGACGTGCGTGGACCCGCTCACGACCACGTTGTCGTACTCCGTCTTCCACGTGTCCCCGTTCCAGGACGGAAAACAGTCGTAGGCATCGGAGACGCGCAGGTTCCGGACGATGACGTTGTCCACGCGGTCGAGGAGGATCGCGAACCCGGTCAGGTGCGCGTCACCCACCCCGATCAGCGTCGTGTTTCCCCCGACCCGGACGCGAATCCGCTCCTGCTGGGCGTTGGCGGACGCCTTGCGCGCGTCCTCCATCGGCCCGGTGGCCGGACCCGACCAGTGGGCCGGGTCGTAGGCTCGCAGGTAACCGTCCACTGTGTACCCGTCGCGGTGGAAGTCGCCGCACTCGATGGCCGAGCCGTCCGGCCGGGTGTTGGCGTCGAGGTCGGCGACCACGCGGACGATCTTGGGTTCGTCGCCCTCGACCGCGGTGACGAGCTCGTCCCTGGTGCGGACATCGATGACGGTCGCGGCGCCGGCGCCGCCCCGGGTGCCGCCGCCGGCGGAGGCCCAGCCGTCCCCCGGAGCCAGTACCTGCCGCTCCACGGCGAGGTCGGACCTGCCCGGCGATGTGCTCGCGCCCGAATCGCCGAGTGGAGTCAGCGCGAGTCCCAGTGCGACCGCGACGGTGGCGCCGCGCCGAAGGACACCTCGAGTGGATGGCGGTGCTGGCTCAGGCTCTCCGAAGGACATCGCTGGCCTTTCTCACATGAGCGAACCGAATGAGAAACCGGTTTCTCAGCACGCTACTCGGCGCTCGCGGCCATGAGCAAGACATCCGACGAGGCAACGAATGGACGATTGGGGAAATCGGTTTCTAGGTGAGTCGCAGCGGAATTGTGCGCGCGGGCCGGTTCACAACGCCCCGCGCCGGGCCGCCGCGACGCGGGCGAGTGCCAGGTCGGCGAGGTCCGCGGCGTCCTCGGTGGTCAGCCGCCGATCGACGACCAGCGCGACCAGCCCGGTGTCGAGGGCATCCCCGGCGCCGATCACGCACGGGGCGTCCCAGGCGAGCGAGGGTCCCGCGCCGACGTAGTCCGCCACCCGGACGAACCAGGGCAGGAGATCGGTGTGGGTGTCCTGGACCAGGACCACGGAGGTCCAGTCCCCGCCATGCCGGCCACCGAGCGCGATCCACGGCGAGCGGGAGCCGTGGACGTCCGACTCGGCGGCCGAGTCCGCCGTGAGCACCTCGGTGGAGTCGGCCGAGACCAGCCGCCAGAAGATGCCGCCGTAGCCGGCTCCCGGCCGGCCCCGCAACGCCGGGCTGGAGATCGTGGCGCCCGCGGGCGCGGTCAGGCGGCTGTGCCACCCCAGCGCCCACGCCTCCGCCTCCGGGATGATCACCCCGGTCAGCTCGCGTTCTTCCAGCAGCTGCTGGCGGTCGTGCTGGTCGGCCCAGGTGATCGACTCGATGAGCCGAGCCCCACTCTCGTCGAGGTCGGTCCGGGTACTGATCTGGCGCCCGTGGTTGCGCAGCAGCGTGGACCCCTGGCCCGGCAGGAACGTGCGGCCGCCCCAGTAGGAGGTCCCGTCGACGTCGGCGACGGCGAGGGAGACGCCGTACTGGTTCCGGTGGTCGACCGGGCTCACCTGGGTCACCGCGCGCCCGGACAGCGAGTGCACCGGATGCAGGTGGGGCCGCGGGCTGTGCACTCGCGGCATGCCCGTCCCGCCCGAGTACCGCGCCAGCGGGAGGTCGCGGCTCTCCAGCACCGCGCCGGTGGAGTCGGTGCGCCACCGCGCTTTCACGTCGCCGGCGAGTCGTCGGCGCGCCGCCCCAGCGGTGTCGGACGACGGCACGCCGAGCCGGCGAGCGGGGGGAACGTGCCCGCTGCTGGCCCGCACGACCAGCTCCGGCTGGATCATCTCGGGCGCCGGCACGGCCTTGTCGCCCGCGTGCTCGCGCTCGATGGCCGCCACCAGCCGCTCCCACGCGCGGCGACCGAACTCGAGCAGGGAGACGCTGGCCGTGGTCAGCGAGGGCGTCGCATAGCGCGCCAGCTCGATACCGTCGAACCCGGTGACCGAGATGTCGCCGGGAACGGCCACGCCGGTCTCGTTGAGCCTCGCGAGCAGCCCGAACGCCACGAGGTCGTTGAACGCCAGCACGCCCGTCGCGCGGCCCTCCAGCACCTCGTCGGCAATGCGGTAGCCGTCGCCGATCGTGGTCCCGGCGGCCACCGTCCGCACGCGGAGGAACGGGTGCCGGTGCACCGCCTCGTCCAGTGCCCGCAGACGGGCCTGGTTCGACGCGGCGTTGGGCGGCCCGGCCGCGTGGACGAGGTCCCGATGGCCCAGGTCGACCAGGTGGTGGACCAGCGCCGCCATCCCGTGGACGTAGTCGACCGCGAGCGTGGGGGCGTCGGCCACCGGCCGGTTGAGCACGACCACGGGGGCCGCGCGGGGCAGGAGGGCGGCGAGTTCCTCCTCGGGCATCCGTGGGCTGGCCAGGATGAGCGCGTCACAGCGTCGCCGCGCCTCGAGCGCCGCTTCCGCCTCCTCGGTCGCCGACTCGGCCGTCTCCGTGACGAGGACGCGATATCCGCTCTCCGCGGCGGCCGCCATCGCGCCCCGCAGCACCTGCTGGAACATCGGGTTGCCCAGGTCGGGGACGACGAGCGCCACCGTGTTCGTGCGGCCGAGGGAAAGGCTGCGGGCGACGTCGCTCGGGCGGTACTGGAGCCGGTCGGCCGCGGCGTGGACACGTGCGGCGATCTCGGCGGCGACGGACGTCCTGCCGTTCATGACCCGGGAGACGGTCGCGCGCGACACACCGGCCGCGGCCGCGACCTCCGCGATGGTGCTTCCGCCCTTGAGTGACTGCACCATCAGGCCACGTCCCCCGCCGAATCCTCAGCCGAACCAGCCAGCTCGACCGACACGGCACCGAACCTGGCGTAGTGCTCGTTGTCGGGCGTGCCAAGCTGGGCCGCCGCGAACAGGCCGATGTCCGCGCCGATCCAGCGCCCCGCCCGGGCCGGAAACCGTGCGTCGACTCCTCGCCACGCGGCCGTCCCCGGCGCTCGCCAGGCGAAGCCGATCGTGCCTTCGGAATCGCAGCCGGCTCGCACCGCCACCTCGCGCACGCCACTTGGCAGGGTCTCCTGCGCGAGGGTGTGCTCCTGCCGGCCGTCGGCCGAGCGCCGGCAGAACACGTGCGTACCCGCCGGCGTTTCCTCCAGGCCGATCCACGCGTACTCCGCGCCGAGGACGATCAGGCCCGCTCGGGTGCCCGTCGCCGGGGCCGGCCCGAGCGTCACCGACGTCGTCCACTCCGATGGCCGGCCGGGCAGCGGCTGGCCGAGAACGTGGGGCAGCCGCCGCAGATCGCCCGTGTCGTCCGGAAGAACGCGCAGGCGCAGCGTGCCGTCGCCGACCAGCACGAGCCAGCCCGGATCCGGGTTGGCCTGCCAGTGCCATTGCAGCCCCAACCGCGTCGCCGTGAAGTCGTCGCCGCGCTCCGGCTCGCGGTGCGGGACCGCGGGCGCCGACACGGCGGGGCGGCGATGGGTCAGCACGGGCTCGCCTTCCCGCGCGGCACCGATGACGGGCCAGCCGTCGTCGCGCCAGCGCATCGGCTGGAGGTGCACCACCCGCCCGAACACGCCTCGGTCCTGGAAGTGCAGGAACCAGTGCTCCCCGGCGGGCGTGTCCACCCAGGCGCCCTGGTGCGGACCGTTTACCGGAGTGCCGCCCTGCGCGAGCACGACCCGACCCTCGTACGGTCCGAAGATGTCCCGGGAGCGGAACACCGACTGCCAGCCCGTGGCGACCCCGCCCGCCGGCGCGAAGATCCAGTACCACCCGTCGCGCTGGTAGAGCTTGGGCCCTTCCAGTGTGTGGTATCCCGGGAGCTCGTCGCCGTCGATCACTGTGCGGGGCACCCCGACCAGCCTGGTCAGTCGCGGGTCGACGGCGACCATCGTGAGCCGGTTGGCGATCCCGCTGCGGCTGCGTGCCCACCCGTGCACGAGGTAGGCCCGGCCGGCGTTGTCCCACAACGGACACGGGTCGATGAGGCCCGTACCGCCGAGCAGCAGCCGCGGCTCGGACCACTGGCCCGCGGGGTCCTCGGCGCTCAGCACGAAGATCCCGTGATCGGGGTCGGGATAAGTGATGTGGAACGTGTCGTCGTGGTGGCGGATGGCCGGCGCCCATACCCCCGAGCCGTGCCGGGGCAGGCGATAGTGCGCCACGGGCGGCAGCTCGGGCAACGCCCGGGCGATGACCTCCCAGGTGACCAGATCGCGCGAGTGCAGCACCGGCAGGCCCGGCGCCCGGTTGAAGCTCGACACGACCATGAAGTAGTCCTCGCCCACGCGCACGACGTCCGGGTCCGGCCAGTCCGCGTTGAGCACCGGGTTCGTGAAGTCCATCGGTGTGGGCCTCCCATGAGAAACCGGTTCCTAAGCTGTCACCGTAGCCGATCACCACCGTGCGCCGGGCTACCGAGCCGCTACCGGCGAGCTACCGATGCGGTGACGCTCTCCACCAGCCTGGACGGGACACCAGGCCCGCGAGAACGCCGCGCGCCACGGGAGCTGAAGAGGGAGTGGCATGTCGCACCGACCGAGGTGGTCCCGGATCGCGATCCCGGTTGTCGTGGCCGGCCTTGTCGCGGCCGGCGCGATCGTCTGGTGGCAGGGTTCGGCCGAGCCCCTCGCGGGCCGGCCGGCGACGAGCAGCGCCCTCCCCGACGCGGCGGACCTCCCCGGCCTCCCACCTCAGCTCGACCTGAGCGCGGCCAACCGGCGGGAGGCGCTGCCCGGGCTCCCGGACTGGTCGCGCGCCGGCTACCGGGAGGGCGCGGAGCTGCCCGGCGAGCGGGAGATCACCACCGACCACGAGTGCATCATCACGGCGGGCGAGTTGGCCGCCACGTACCAGGTTCGCCCGGACGACACCACGGACGACTCGGCCGGACTGCAGAACGCGATCGACGACGTCAGGTCGGGCTGTTCGCCGGACGCCGGGTACGAGGCACTGTCGCTGATCGAGCTGCCGGCGGGTGAGCTGGCCGTGTCGCGGCAGATCGCGGTCGACGCGGACTACCTGATCCTGCGCGGCGCGGGCGGCGACCCGGCGGGTGGCACGCGGATCGTGTTCCGCCCGGACGAGAACACCCGGTACGACACGCTCGGCGAGGACCGTGCGGACTGGGAAGAGGACGACATGGAACACGGGAGCGGCAAGGGCGGCTGGCTCTGGCCCGGTCGTGGCCTGTTCCGGGTGCAGTCCCGCGCGGTGCACGAGGACTACCAGGAGGACTACGACTCCGCGCCGGCCAACCGCCGAGACCTGTTCGAGGGCACGGTCAACGTGCACTGGAAGTCCGGCGTCGAACTGGCCGAGCTGCCCGGGGATCCGGGGTTCGCCGCGCGGTCCGGCGACACGGTGATCCACCTGGACGAGCGTCCCGACGCCTTCGCGGTCGGCGGCTACGCCAACATCCGCGCGGCGAACACCATGCGGTTCTACGCGGAGCAGCAGGCGCTGCCGACCGACCACGAACTGCGGAACATCCATATGCGGCAACAGATCTTCGAGATCACCGAGGTCGACCACGAGGCCGGCACGATCACGCTGGACAAGCCGCTCGAGTTCGACGTGCCGGTCGACTCCACCTCCGACGGCTCCGAGGAGATCGACGGCAAGGTCTACGAGTCGAAGGCGGCGCCGCTGGTCGACCCGGTCCTGGGCGTCGGCATCGAGAACATCTTCCTCACCCAGGTCGTCGACGGGCACGACCCGAGCGAGGCGGCGCACGAGTACGGCAACCTCTCCCCCGCCGACCAGATGCACGGTGTGGTGTTCAAATGGGCGGTCAACGGCTGGGTCCGTGGGGTGACGACCTACCTGACCGGCTCCCACCCGGTGGTCACCGAGGAGGCGAAGAACCTGCGGATCGAGGGAAACCGGTTCGTGGGCGCGTGGAACAAGGGCAAGGGCGGCAACGGTTACCTGCGTGGCTCGCGGGTGTGGGACTCGGTCTACGCCGGCAACACCCTGCGCGGGCTGCGGCACTTCACGTTCCAGTGGTCCGCCTCGGGCAACGTGTTCATCGGCAACGACACCGACGCCGACGTCAACCTGCACGGCGGCTGGGAACGGCACAATCTCATCGAGCGCAACACGGTCACCGTGCCCGCCGAACACCGGCCGGGGAACTGCACGCGGCACTGCGGCGGCGAAGGCGGCGCCGAGGACGAGTCCCCGTGGTACCCGATCTGGTGGGGCGCCGGACAGAAAGCCGTCAAGTGGTCCGGCGCCACCGGACCGCGGAACGTGGTGTTCAACAACACCATGTCCAAGCAGGCGGTTGAGGGCGGGGAGTTCGAGCCCTACTACGCCGACACCGGCACCGTCTACCAGTTCGGCTGGAACGGCACCGCGTACCAGCACCTGACCAGGGACGGCACGCCGATCGACGATTGGGCCGGCAACGAGACCACCGACTTCACCGGTAACGGCGTGCACACCTCCGCCGACCCCGGCCCCTCACTGTTCCTCGTGGCGGTGCCCTAGCCGGCTCCACAGTGGACGTATAGGGTCATGGTCATGAGGCTGCGGTTGACGCTCGCGCAGCGGCGGGCCCGGCTGAGTGTCCGACACGGTCTCGTCCCGCCGGGGCCGCGTGAGCTGACGGCACTGGTGGACGACCTGGTGGCGCTGCACGCGACCGACCCGTCCACCGTTTATCTCTCCGTGCTCTCCCGGATGTCCGAGGTGGACGTCGACGCGGTCAGCGACGCCTTGTACGACAAGCGGTCCCTCGTGCGGATGCTCGGCATGCGCCGCACCATGTTCGTGGTTACCAGGGAGCTCGCGCCTGTCGTGCAGGCGGCATGTGCCCGGAAGGTCGCCGCCGAGCAGCGCCGCCTGCTGGTGCGCCATCTTCAGCAGGGCACCGACCTGACCGACGTACCGGGCTGGCTCGCCGACGTCGAGGAGTCGACCTTCGCCGCGCTGCGCGCCCGTGGTGAGGCGACGGCGAGCGAGCTGGCCGACGAGGAGCCGCGCCTGCGCACCCAACTGCACCTGGCGGCCGGAAAGCCCTACGCGGCAACGCAAAATATCACCACAAGGGTGCTGCTCCTGCTCGCCGCGGAGGCGCGGATCGTGCGGGGCCGGCCGACGGGATCGTGGACCACCAACAAGTACCGGTGGGCGCCGATGGACTCCTGGCTGCCGGGCGGCCTGCCCGAGATCGAGCCTGCGCCGGCCCGGGTGGAGTTGGTGCGTCGCTGGCTCGCCGCCTTCGGGCCGGCCACCATGGCCGACGTCAAGTGGTGGACCGGGTGGTCGGCGACGGAGACGAAGGCGGCCGTCGCCGCGGCCGGCGCGGTCGAGGTCGACCTGGACGGCACGACGGGCCTGCTGCTCGCCGAGGATCTCGACGAGATGCCCGCACCGGAGCCGGCGGCGGTCCTGCTGCCCTCCCTAGACCCGACGCCCATGGGCTGGGTCGAGCGGGAGTGGTACGTCGGGCCGCACCGGAGCCAACTGTTCGACCGCACCGGCAACATCGGCCCGACCGTGTGGTGGGACGGCCGGATCGTCGGCGCGTGGGGGCTGCGCGCGGACGGCGAGGTCGCGTTCCGGCTGCTGGAGGACATCGGCGTGGAGGCGACCGCGGCGGTCGCGGCGCGGGCGGAACGGATGGCCGCCGCGTTCGGCGACGCCCGGCCGCGCACCCGGTTCCCCACCCCGCTGGAGCGCGAGCTGACCGGCTGAACCGGCCGGACTATTGGATCTTTGTGCGAAGGTCTGCGCCTAATAAACAGTTACCTCAGGGGCACCGTGACGGCACCCAGCCACCAACCACCTCGGTACCCACGCCTGCGCCGGGACGCAACCAACACTTAAAAATACCGGGGAGGCGGACTAGCCGCTCTTCCTGGCGACGCCCGCCAGCACGTGCGTGGCCGGGGGGTTGTTGGCGAACAGCGTCCGCTCGTCCGGGTGCCAGGCGGGCGCGTACACGACTCCGGGCTCCTCCAACTCCCAGTCCCCGAAGAAGACGGCGAACTCCTCCGCCGTGCGGCTCAGCCCGGGGTTGGTGGTGCTCTTGTACTGCGTGGTGACGTACTCCATCGCCTCGAGTTCGGCGTCGTCGGCCGCGTTCTGCGTAGTGACGTGGGAGAGCACGAGCATCGACCCCGGTGGCAGCTGAGCACGGTAATAGTCCAGCGCCGCCGCGGGATTCCGGTCGTCGTCGATGAAGTGGAGCACCGCGTTGATCAGCAGCCCGACCGGCTCGGCCAGGTTGATCAAGCCCGTCGCCTTGACGTTTTTCCACAGTTCACGGGCCTGCAGTAGGTCACCGGCGATGGCGTGGTGGCGTTCCGGATCCGCCGTCTCGGCCAGCAGCACCTGGGAGTGGGCCAGCGCCACCGGCTCGTTGTCGACGTACACGACCCGAGTGTCGCCCGCGCCGCTCCCGCTGTCCGCCACCTCGTGCACGTTGCCTTCGGTGGGCAGCCCGGACCCCAGGTCGACGAACTGCCGGATCCCCTGTTCGACGCAGTAGTGCACCGCGCGGCCGAGGAACTGGCGACAGGTGCGTGCCGCGGGCACGATGATCGGCAGCGCCTCGACCATCTTCTCCGCGAACACCCGGTCGATCGCGTAGTTACGCGTACCGCCCAGGAAGTAGTCGTAGACCCGGGCGGACGACGGGCGATCCAGACTGCCCTCCAGGTCCCGCATGGCATCCCCGCTCACCATGGTCATCCTCCTGTTCAGCGCAGCTCGGGTTTACGGCCTATGCCCGCCCAGATCACGGCCTGGTTCGGTTGGTCGAACTCGATCTCCGGGGAGTTGGGCCCGGTTTCCTCAGGATGCCAGGACTGGGACCAGCTCATCCCCGGGGGCAGCAACTCGAAGTCGCCGAAGTACTCGCGGATCTCGTCCCGGGGGCGCCACAGCACGGGGCTGCTCGACGTGTCGTACATCCTCTTGAGCTCGGCCAACTGTTCGGCGATGTCGTCCGGCACGCCGTCCGCCGTGCCGTGGGAGATCGTCAGGTAGGAACCGCCGGGAAGCAACTCCCGGTACCGCGCCATCGCGCGGTTGGTGATGTCGACGCCGTCGGAGTCCGTCTGCAGAACGTGCAGCACGGCGATGAACATCAGCGCTATCGGCTTCTCCATGTCGATCACGCCGGTCTCGATGACCCGTTGCCACAGGCGGTCCGGGTTGCGCAGGTCGGCGTTGATCACCGCGTGCCGGTCGGGGTCGCCGTTCTCCTCCAGCAGTACCTGGGAGTGCGCGACCGCCACCGGTTCGTGGTCGACGTAGACCACTGTCGAGTCCGGGGCCACCTCGTCGGCCACCTGGTGGGTGTTGCCCATGGTCGGCACGCCGGAGCCGACGTCCACGAACTGCCTGACCCCCTGGCGGACGAGGTGTCGCACGGCCCGGTGCAGGAACAGCCGGTTGGCCATCGCGATCGGGCGCAGCAGGGGGAACATGGACGCGGCGCGTTCACCGAACTCGCGGTCGATCGCCCAGTTCGCGGTTCCGCCCAGGTACCAGTCGTACACACGGGCCACGCTCGGGCGATCGAGGTCCACTCCCTGGGGCGGGAAGGGGTCCGGGTCCTGCTCGGCGTCGGTCACGTCGTGATCCTCCCTGGCATGTCACACCTGCATCCGTGCTCGGAAGTCCTGGGAAAGCTTCTCCAGGAACTCCGCGGTCTCGTCGCGTTCCAGGGCCGCACCGCGCAGCCGGTCCCACGCGTCCACGAACAGCTCGAAGTCACCCTCGTCCTCAATGTAGACGCCGCCGGCCGCGTGCTCGACGAAGACGAAGTCCTTGGTGGCGTCGGAGAACCTCATGATGGTGAAGTCGTTGGGGATGAAGGAGAGTCTCGTGTCGAACGGCAGGACGTGGATGAAGGTCCGCGCGTAACGCTGCTCCAGGTCGAGCAGGTGCTGGACCTGGTCGAGCGCGACCGACGGGTTCGGGCCGCCCGGCATCCGGCGGAACGCGGCCTCACCGAGGATGAACCGGTAGTACGGCGGCCGCTTGAGGTCGAAGACCGTCCTGCGCTCCAGCCTGTTCCGCACCAACGCGGTGACGTCGGTCGCCCTGGCCTCGCTGAACTGCTTGAGCATGTAGTGCTCGGACTGCAGCGGCCCCGGGATGCGTTCGCCGTGCCAGCTCAGGATCTCCGAGGCGGCGGGTTCGAGATCGGTGAACGTGCGGAACCAGTGCGGTACGGCGGACCGGTACCCGGACCACTGGCCGCGCGGTGCGCTGGTCCGCGCGAGCTCGGTCATCATGTCGGCCTCGGTCTTGCTCGCCCCGAAGGCGTCCAGCATCTGCTTGAGGTCCGACTGTTTGACCGAGACGGCACCGGCCTCGATCTTGTTGATCTTCCCCTGCCCGCAGCCGAGGAGTTCGGCGACTTCGTGCTGGGTCATCCCGGCCGCCAGCCGTGCACGGCGGATCTCGTTGCCGAGTTGTCTTCGCCGCGACGTCACCGTGCTGGACACCGAGTCTCCACTCTTCACTCCCGGGACACGAGTGGATCACTCTAGTTGACGGCGGCTCCGACGGTCACGCACCACACCCCACCGGTCGGAATAATCGCCAACCGACCCGGCGCCCGCTATCCGCGCGATTTCGTCGCGTCGAGGAACGCAACCCACCCCGCGCCGCCGAAGGCCAACAGCGGACCGGCGACCGACTTGCTGTCTCTGACCCCCACCACGCCTCGAACGCCGAGGTTCACCTCGACACAGTTGCCCCCGTTGGGACCGCAGAACGTCGCCGACCCCCACGCGTCCTCGGCGAAGACATGGCCTGCCGCGGCAGGGTTGTAGCCGCTCATCTCGCACCCCTAGATCAACGTTGCACTTGACAGCGGATTAATCGTGCAACAAGATTAATCGCGAAGCAAGGTCGGGGAGGTGCGAGCGGTGGACATCACAGGGAACTGGACAGTCGAGACCACTACGCCCAAGTTTGGTGTGCAGGTCGCGGAGCCGAGGGCCACGATACCCAGAAGGGCGGCGATCGACACCCGCCAGGCGCAGGAGGATTATTCCGATCCGGTGATACTCCTCGGCCGCCTGAAGCCCGGGACGGCCCGCGAGACCCAACGCGTGGTGCACACGTTCTTGCTGGTCCGCGACTTCCTGCACGACGCCATGGTGACGGCACGCTGTGGCGTGCGACTGACGGCCGACGACATGCAGTGGCTGCCAGGAATGACCGGCATGCCGTGCGCACAGTGCGTGATGATCCGCTAGTGCCTGGAACGCGTCGTTGCTGACGCTCAACGCCAGCAAGGCGTCGTTCCTGGCATGTGCGAATCCCATAAGATCACCACATGCCCCATTCCACGAAGGCTGACCGGTTGAGGTGGGGCGTCATCGGCCCCGGCGGGATCGCGCGGGCCTTCGCCGCGCAGTTGCCGCTGTCCCGGACCGGTCGCCTGGTCGCCGTCGGCAGCCGGGATCCCGAACGCGGCGCCGGGTTCGCCGCGGAGTTCGGCGCGGCGCGCTCCTACGGCTCCTACCAGGAGGTGCTCGACGACGGCGAGGTCGACGCCGTCTACCTCGCCACCCCGCATCCGGCGCACGTCGAGTGGGTGGTCCGGGCGGCCGAGGCGGGCAAGCACGTCCTGTGCGAGAAACCCCTCTCCGTCACCTGGGCGCACGCGATGGCGGCCGTGGAGGCCGCACGACGGCACGACGTCTTCCTCATGGAGGCGTACATGTACCGGTGCCACCCCCAGATCCGGCAGCTGACCGACCTGATCCGGGCGGGCACCATCGGCACCGTCCGGCAGGTTCAGTCGACGTTCTCCTTCGCCACGGCGCCGGACCGGGCCGGCCGGCTCTTCGCGCCCGAGCTGGCCGGAGGCGGGATCCTCGACGTCGGCGGCTATCCGGTGTCCGCCGCCCGGCTCGTCGCCGGCGCGGCCCGCGACCTGCCGTTCGCCGATCCCGTCACCGTGACCGGCGCCGGCCGGATGGGCGACACGGGCGTCGACGAGTGGGCGGTCGCCACCCTGGACTTCGGCGACGGGCTGGTGGCGCAGGTCGCCGCGGGCATCCGGCTGGCGGCCGACGACGCGCTGCGCGTGTACGGCAGCGAGGGCTACCTGGAGCTGCGGCAGCCGTGGCTGCCCAAGCCCGACGAGCCCGGCCGGATCGCCGTGCACCGGGTCGGCGAGCCCCCGCGGGAGGTCACCTCGGCCGCGACGGCACAGTACGCGGCGGAGGCCGACGCGGTGGCCGATCACCTGGCCGACCGGGAGGCGCCGCAGATGTCCTGGGCCGACAGCCTGGGCAACGCGACGGCGCTGGACGCCTGGCGGGCGGCCATCGGGCTCGAGTACCCGAGTGAGCGAACCGTCCACAGCAGACTGACGCGACCGGTGGCGGACCACCGCATGCCGTACGGTCGCCTGCCCGGCATCGACAAGCCCGTGTCCCGGCTGGTGATGGGCGTGGACAACCAGCGCGACCTCACCCACGCCACCGTCATGTTCGACGACTATGTCGACCAGGGCGGCAACTGCTTCGACACGGCGTACATCTACGACGACGGCCGGCTGGAGCGGCTGCTCGGCCAGTGGGTGCGCGAGCGCGGGATCCGGGACCAGGTGGTCATCATCGGCAAGGGCGCGCACACGCCGCACTGCGACCCGGAGTCGCTGCGCCGCCAGCTCGCCGAGACGCTGGACCGGCTGGGCACCGACCACGTCGACCTGTACCTCATGCACCGCGACAATCCGGCGGTCGGCGTCGACGAGTTCGTCGACGCCATGGACGAGGAGCGCGCCGCCGGCCGGGTACGCGCGTACGGCGTCTCCAACTGGACGCTGGACCGCGTCGAGCAGGCCGCCGACCACGCCGCGCGCCACGGCCGGGTCGGGTTCGCCGCGCTCAGCAACCACTTCAGCCTCGCCGAGGCATACGCCGTGCCCTGGGAGGGCTGCGTCCACGTCACCGACCCGGCGTCACGGCAGTGGTTGCGCACGGGCGACCTGCCGCTGCTGCCCTGGTCCAGCCAGGCCCGAGGGTTCTTCACCGACCGCGCCCGGCCCGACGACCGCGCCGACCAGGAACTGGTTCGCTGCTACTACAGCGACGCCAACTTCGCCAGGAAGGCCAGGGCACAGACGCTCGCGACCGAGCTCGGCGTGCCCGCCACCGCGGTCGCCCTGGCCTACGTGCTGCACCAACCGTTCCCGACGTTCCCGCTCATCGGCCCACGCACCCTCGCCGAGACCCACGGCTCGCTGCGTGCCCTGGACGTCCACCTCACGGCCGAGCAGGTCAGCTGGCTCGAGACCGGGTGAGTCGCTCCGGCGCCCGTCGAATGCCTGGAAGGCGTCGTTCCTGACGCTCAACGTCAGCAAGGCGTCGTTCCTGGCATGCCGGATTTCCGGACAGCCCCCGTTTGGCCGTTGTCCGACATCACCAGAGCGTGTTCGAATCCTCCGAACGAGTGTCACTCGAATGTGGAGGCGAACATGCGCAGACGTAGGCAGGCTCTCACTGGGCTTGCCACTGCGGCCGTAGCGACCACCCTCATCGCCACGGCAATTCACTCTATGGGCGCGGACCCCGTCCCCGCCGCGGCCGGTGCGGAAGGTCCTCCCGCGCTGTCGGCCCACCTCGAACAGCTTCGGCAGGCGGTGCCGGGCGGCACCGCGTCCCCGGCCGGCGAGAACCCGGATGGTGCCGCGGCCGACGCGTTCGCCGCCAGGGCCTACCCGACCGGCACGATCCCGGCGGCCGCCGCCAACCAGTCCCGAGCGAGCTTCGACGCCTCGACCGACCGGCGGCTCGGCGGTGACGACGACAACGCCGAGAAGTGGCGCCAGCTCGGCCCGACCACCGCGCTGTACCCCTTCGAGCCGTTGCGCACGGTCGAGTCGTACATGCCCAACGAGTACGTGGCCGGCGGCCGGACGACGTCGGTGGCGGTCGCCGAGTCCTGCCGTTCCGGCCGGTGCGCGATGTACATCACGGCCGCCGGCGGCGGCGTGTGGCGCACCGGTGACGCCCTGGCCAGCAAGCCACGCTGGACCTACCTCGGCGGCCCGCTCGGCATCAACGCGGCCGGCTCGGTCACGATCGACCCCAACGACAAGAGCGGCAACACCGTCTACGTCGGCACGGGCGAGGCCAACGCCTGCGCCTCCGGCTGCGTGGCCGGCGTCGGCATCTACCGCTCGCGCGACGCCGGCCGCACCTGGGACGGCCCGCTCGGCCAGGCCGAGCTGGGTGCCAAGGGCATCGGCGAGATCACTATCCACCCGCGCAACCCCAACATCATCTACGCGGCCACCACCACGGCGCTTCGGGGCTACACGAGCGTCTGCTGCGGCGGCGTGACCCGGCCGGTGCCCGGTGCGGCCAAGTGGGGCCTGTACAAGTCCACCGACGCCGGGCGGACGTGGGGGTTCGTGCACAACGGCACCGCCGATCCCGCCCAGTGCAAGGGCGACAACCCCGAGTGGCTCAACGAGAGCCCGTGCTCACCCCGCGGCGTCCGTGAGGTCAAGATCGACCCGGTCAACCCGTCGATCGTGTACGCGGCCTCGTTCGCGCGCGGTGTCTGGCGGTCATCGGACTCGGGCACCACGTGGCAGCAGATCAACCCGTCGCTGAACCCGGCGATCTTCAACACCCGGCCGTCGATCTCGGTGAACAAGCTGAAGAACGGCGCCACCCGGATGTACATCTACGAGGGCAACGGCAGCCAGACGCCCTACGCACGGCTGTTCCGCAGCGACAGTGTCGCTACCGGTACCCCGGCGTTCGCCGACCTGACCAGCGCCAACGCCGCCGATCCCGGCTACGGGACCTACAACCAGTGCTTCGCGCAGTGCTGGTACGACATCTTCGTGCACACCCCGCCCGGCCACCCGGACATCGTGTACACGGGTGGGTCCTACGACTACGACAACTTCGACGCGAACCACCGCGCGGTGGTGCTGTCCACCGATGCCGGCAAGACCGCCACGGACATGACCTTCGACGGCACCAGCAGCAGCCGACCGAACGCGCTGCACCCCGACCAGCACGACATCGTCACCAACCCGCGCAACCCGCTGCAGTTCTGGGAAGCGAGCGACGGTGGCGTGATGCGCTCGTCCGGCCGGCTGGTCAACCGCTCGTCGTTCTGCGACGGCCGTGAGCTCGCCGAGCCGGCGCTGTCGCGGTGCAAGCAGATGCTCTCCGGCGTCCCGTCCCGGCTCGAGTCGCTCAACAACGGGCTCAACACCCTGCAGTTCCAGAGCCTGTCGGTCAGCCCGCACGATCCTGGGCTGCTCCAGGGCGGCACGCAGGACAACGGGACCTGGCAGAACACCCGACGCAACGGCCTGTGGGTCAACACCATGGTCGGCGACGGCGGCCAGTCCGGCTTCGACGTCGAGGTGGAGGACTTCCGGTTCCACACGTTCAACAACGTCACCCCGGAGGTGAACTTCTCCGCCGGCAGGACCTCGGAGTGGATCTTCACGGCGGACCAGCTCGCCCCGATCCCCGGCAACCTGTTCTACGCGCCGGTGATCAGTGACCCGAAGGTCAGCGGCACCATGTTCGCCGGCACCGGGTTCACCGTGCACCGCACGAAGACGTTCGGGCTCGGCGACCGCAGCCTCGAGGAGGCCAACCGGATCTGCAACAGCTGGACCGGCACCTTCGAGGCGACCTGCGGGGACTGGGAAGAGCTCGGCACCCAGCGGCTCACCGACGCGTCGTGGGGCAGCAGGCCGGGCGGCGCGGTCGCGGCCGTCGAGCGGGTGGCCACCGACAGCTCCACCGCCTGGGCGGCCACCTCCACCGGCCGGGTGTTCGTCACGCACAACGTCGACGCCGAACCGGCGAGCGCGGTCACCTGGACCCGGATCGACAGGGATACGGCCACTGACACGGCGGCCACGCCCACCCGGTTCATCAGCAGCATCACGATCGACCCGGACGACTCGAACCGGGCGTGGGTGTCCTACAGCGGCTTCGACGCGAACACCCCGACGACGCCGGGGCACGTCTTCGAGGTCACTGTGGACGATGCCGGACTGTCCACCTGGGCCAACCGGTCCCACAACCTCGGCGACCAGCCGGTGTCGGATCTGGTGCGCGACGACCCGACCGGGGATCTCTATGCTTCGACCGACTTCGGCGTGCTGCGCCTGTCGCCGGAGCGGAACAAGGAGACCTGGGTGCTCGCCGCGGCCGGCATGCCGAACGTGGAGGTGCCCGGCCTCACGATCGTCCCTGGGTCACGGTTGCTGTACGCGGCAAGCCACGGGCTGGGGGCATGGCGCCTCGAGCTCGATGACAACGACCCGGACAAGGACGATGGGCAGGTAGCCAGTGGGTAGGCGAGCACAGGGTGGGCGAGCACACTGATCGCCACCAACCGTGGGGGCCGCCGGCTTGGCGGCCCCCACGGGCGTTCCCGGGTCGCGGCGCGGGCGGCCGGCGCCGTCGCGGTCACCGTCGTGTTCGCCGCACCGGTGCTGCTCCTGGTGTCCGGGTCGCTCCGGCCGCCCGGCCTGCCGCCGCAGCCGCGCCCGGACCTGGTGCCCGACACGGTCTCGCTCGACTCCTATCGCCGCGCGATCGAACTGGGCGACCTGACCAGGGCGACGGCCAACTCGGCGCTCGTCGCCGTCCTCACCACGGTCGGCAGCGTGGTGGTCGCGTCGCTCGCCGGGTTCGTGATCGCCCGGCTGCCGCCCGGTAAGGCCCGCCCGCTGCTGGCCGCGTCGGTGGTGGCGCTGATGGTGCCGCCGATCGTGCTGCTGGTCCCCCGGTTCGCGGTCTTCCGCTCACTCGGGCTGACCGACACGTTCGTGCCGCTGATCGCGCCGGCGTTGCTGGCCACCTCGCCGCTGTACGTCCTGGTGTACTACGTCGCGTTCCGGCGGGTGTCGCCCGATCTCTACGACGCGTGCCGGCTGGCCGACCTGTCGTCCCTGGCGACGTGGTGGCGCATCGGCATGCCGCTCGTGCGGCCGTTCACCGTGGCCGTGGCCGCGCTCTGCTTCATCACCAGCTGGACCAACCTCTTCGACCCACTCGTGTACGTCTACCAGCGCGACCTCTACACGGTGCCGCTGGCGCTGCGCTCGCTCGCCACGCTGGACCCGGTGAACTATCCGGTGTTCCTCGCCGGCGCCGTGCTGGTCACCATCCCGGTCATCGCGGCCTTTTTCGTGGTGCAGCCGGTGCTGGTGGGGCGACGATCCGACCGAGAAGGAAGTGACTCGACATGGTTCGTGCGCTGAGCGCGCTTGCCGCGGTAGTTGTGTTGATCTTCGGCACGGGGTGTTCTGCCGCGTCCTCCGCCGGCCCGGTCCAGGTGCTGCTGTTCGGCGATCCGGAGGAGCTCGCCGCGTACCGCACGCTGATCAGTGCCTACAACGCTGCCTACCACGAGCAGTCCGGGGGCGACCAGATCGAGCTGGTGGAGGCCAGCGACCGCGCGGACCTCATCGCCCGCCTGTCCACGTCGATCGCCGGTGGCAAGCCGCCGGACGTGTTCCTGATGAACTACCGCTACTACGGGCAGTTCGCCGCGAAGAACGCGATCACGCCGCTCGACGAACGGCTCGGCACCGGGCCGGACCAGCTCGACGCCACCGAGCTGTACCCCGAGGCGCTGGAGGCGTTCCAGTGGCAGGGGCGGCAGCTGTGCCTGCCGCAGAACGTGTCCAGTCTCGTCGTGTACTACAACCGGGAGCTGTTCCAACGTTTCGGCGTGCCGGAGCCGCGGCCGGACTGGACGTGGAACGACCTCGTGGCGACGGCGCAGGCGATGACCCGCGACGCGACCGGCGTGCAGATCAAGGGCGGTGAGTCCGACGCGGGCTCCGCCGTCGCGACCTGGGGACTCGGGGTGGAGCCGACGCTCATCCGGATCGCGCCGTTCGTCTGGTCGGCCGGTGGCGACATCGTCGACGACCCGGACGCGCCGACCCGGTTGACCTTCGACACTCCCGCCGCCAGGGAGGCGCTGCGGCAGTTCATCGACCTGCGGGGCGCGTACGGCGTGGTCCCCACCGACCAGGAGGTCGAGGCCCAGGACGACGAGTCCCGGTTCGCGAACGGCGCGCTCGCCATGCTGCTGTCCTCGCGCCGGCTGACCCCGACGCTGCGGGCCGTCGATGGATTGGACTGGGACGTCGCGGCGCTGCCGGTGCACAACCAGCCGGCCGGGATCCTGCACTCCGACGCCTACTGCATCACCAGCGCGTCCGGCCGGCAGGACGCGGCGTGGGAGTTCGTCCGGTTCGCGCTCGGACCGGACGGCCAGCGCATCATCGCCGGGACGGGCCGGACGGTGCCGTCGAACATGGAGGTGTCCCGCTCGGCGGCGTTCCTCGACCCGACGAAGCCGCCGCGCAACGCGCAGGTGTTCCTCGACGCCATCGACACGATCCGCCGGACGCCGACGATCTCGACCTGGCCGGAGATCGAGGACGTGACCAACGGGATCCTCGAGAACGGCCTGTACCGCGGGGACCGCCTCGACGACGTGATCATCGCGCTCGACGAGCAGACCCGGCCGCTCTTCGAAAGGGCCGAGTCGTCATGAGTGTGGAGCTCGTCGACGTCCGCGCCGGCTACGGCGATGACGACGTGCTCGCCGGCGTCACCGTGGCCGCGCCGGCCGGCGCCTACCTGACGGTGCTCGGCCCGTCCGGCACGGGCAAGACGACCCTGCTGCGGGTGGTGGCCGGGCTGTCGCCCACCCGCGGCGGCACCGTGTCGATCGGCGGCCGGCCGGTCACCGACCTGCGGCCGGGGCAGCGCAGCGTGGCCATGGTCTTCCAGTCCTACGCCCTGTTCCCGCACCTGTCGGTCGCCGACAACATCGCGTTCGGGCTGACGGTCACCGACGTGCCCAAGGCGCGGGCCAGGCAGCGGGTGCGCGAGATCGCGGAGCTCACCGGATGCGCGACGCTGCTCGGCCGCCGGCCGGGACAGCTGTCCGGTGGGGAGCGGCAGCGGGTGGCGCTGGCGCGGGCCCTGGTCCGGGAGCCCGCCGTGCTGCTGCTGGACGAACCACTGTCCAATTTGGACGCCGAGCTGCGCGCCCAGACCCGCGACGAGCTGCGCACGCTGCACGATCGGACCGGCGGCACGGTCGTGCACGTCACCCACGACCAGGGTGAGGCGCTCAGCCTCGGTGACCAGGTGGCCGTGCTGCTCGACGGGCGGGTCGCGCAGACCGGTACGCCCGACGAGCTGTGGCAGCGCCCGGCGAGCCGGGCGGTCGCGCGGTTTCTCGGCTCGCCCACCATGAACTTCCTGCCGAGCGACCACCCGCTGGTCGGGAGCGCCGGGAGCGCCGGCACTGCCGGCCGGGAGTACGGCATCCGGCCGGAGGACCTGCTGATCGGCTCCGACGGGGTCCCCGCGGTCGTGCACCGTGCCGAGGTCACCGGCGCGGACGCCTACCTGCACCTGCGCCTCGACGGTGATCTGCCGCTGGTGGCCCGGCATCCGGCCGGCACCCGGCCGGCCGCGGGCGCGGAGGTGTGGGTCTCCCCCGCGCCGGACGCGTGGCACGTCTTCGACGCGACGACCGGCACCCGCGTATGACCCCGCGGCGGCGCTCACGGGACCATGCGCCGCAGCGCAGGGCGTGGCCGCTGCTGACGCCGTACCTCGCGGGACTCGTGCTCCTGGTGGGCGTCCCGACGCTGGTCGTGCTCGTGCTGGCGTTGACCGAGTTCGACCTCGTCCGCCCGGCCCGCTGGGTCGGCTTCGCGAACTTCGCCGCGCTGGCCGCCGATCCGATCTTCCGCACGGCGCTGGTCAACTCGCTGGTGTTCGCGGTGGTCGCCACCCCACTGCGGCTGGTGCTCGCGCTCGCCCTCGCGCTCCTGCTGCACCGGCGCGGGCCGGCGACCGGTGCCGGCCGCACGGCGGCGGTACTGCCGACCGCGATGCCGGAGGTCGCCTACGGGTTGCTGTGGCTCTGGCTGCTCAACCCCGTGTACGGGCCGATCAACCTGCTGCTCACGACCGGCGGCGATCCCGGGCTCACGATCTTCGGCCGGACCCCGCCGCAATGGCTCACCGACCCGACCGACGCCCGGGTGGCGATCATCCTGCTGAGCGTGTTCACGGTCGGCGAGTCGTTCGTGGTGCTGCTCGCGGCGCGCCGCATGCTTCCCACGTCGGCCTACGAGCTGGCCGCGCTCGACGACGCCACCGGCTGGGACGTCTTCCGGCGGGTCACCCTGCCGCTGCTCACTCCGGTGCTCGTACTGCTGTTCCTGCGCGACACGCTCATGGGCCTGCAGTTCTCGTTCATCCCGGCACTCGTGATCACCGACGGCGGTCCCCCGCCGTACGCCACCACGTATCTGTCGTTGTTCGTCTACCGCAATGCCTTCGAGTATCTGCGCTACGGCTACGCCGCGGCCGCGACGGTCGTCATGCTCGGCTTCGCCGCACTGATCATCGCCATCCAGTGGCTGATCATCCGCCGATTCCGGATGCGCTGAATTGTGGGTCGTTCGACCGTCACTGAAGCTCCGTGAACCTTGATACAAAGTCACGGCACAGTGACAGGATTAGCCAATGATCGGGGATCTTCGATATGCGCAAAATAATCACTGGCGTTACCGCCGCCTGCGCGGTCGCCACGTTCGGCTTGGCCGCGGCCGCACCGGCGGCCGCCGCAACACCAATGGCCACAACGACGACGGTGGCGGCCGCGTCCGTGATCGACGGGCCGACCACGATGACTCCGGCGAGGATCAAAGGCAAGAAGGTCTCCATCAAGGATGGGACCACTTATCGCATGATCTGCTGGTGGGACGAGGGCGGCCTACGGGTTTTCTACGGCGAGTTCACATCTGGCCAATACCGTGGCAAGTATGGCGACGTCCTCGCCATGTACGTGCGTAACCAAACCAGCGTCGGGCATTGCGACTGACCCTGCCCGACGGCGAATTGTCGATATCCTCGGTGGGGTCGGGCGTGCGTTCGGCCCCACCGGGATGAACGGCACCCGAAGAGCGGTGTTGGGCGCCCCGGAGCGGCGCTAATGTCCGGCGCAAGGAGGTGGCCCGATGGTCCGAGCATTCCTCGTCGCCGCCATCACCGCGACGCTCCTGACATCCGGCGCGCGGGCGAACGCGGTCCCGTCGAGCGCGGACGTCTCGGTCGACCTCACCGCCGTCGCGGGCCTGATCATGCCGGTGGTGGACTACCGCGTTTCCGTGACCAACCACGGACCCCAGCCGCTCACGTCGGCCACGGTCGTCGTCGCGCTGGATCCCAGGAGCGGGACCACCACGTCGCCCTGCGCCTTCGCGAACGCGACGCTCACGTGCTCGTTCGGCGCGCTGGCCCCCGGCGCGACCGCGACCCTGACCAACCGGGTCTACTTCGACATCTTCTACACGGAGGCGACCCTCGACGCCACGGCGACGAGGACCGCGAGCACGCCGACGGACCCCAACGCCGGCAACGACACCGACACGGCACGCTGCCACCATGAGCGCGACGAAGTCGGCTTTCCGCCGTGGCCGTACTACATGCGCTGTTAGGCAACCGTAGCCTTCCGTCGTGGAATCGAATGCCGAGAGCTTGTTCGAGCAGGGGTCTGCGCTGTTCACCGGGGACAACCCGGATCCCGGGCGTGCTGTCGCGTTGTTGGCCGGCGCCGTGGACCTCGGCCATGGTGGGGCGTGTCTGGTACTCGGGCGTCGGCTGGGCCACGACGATCCGGCGGCCGCGCTGGGCTGGTTGCGGCGGGGCGTCGAGCTGGGTGACGACGAGTGTCGCTACGAGGTGGCCGTGCGTCTGCTGATGGGGTTCGGGGCCGCGGTTGACGAGGTGGCCGCCGGCGAGTTGCTGCGGACGGCGGCCGAGCATGGGCATGAGGGGGCGGCGGGCGCGCTGGCTGGTCTGCGTCGTCGGCAGGCGTCGCGACTGCGTACCCCGCAGGACAGCCTGCGGGCGGCGGTGGCCGAGTTCGGCCTGCGGGAGTACGGCGACCGGATCGCCGCGGCGGCGCTGCCGTCGGTGCGGCTGGTGGGCGCCGTGTCGGGCGAGGATCCGCCGGTCGGGACGAGCAAGATCGGCGGAGCGCCCGACCTGGACGAGGGGGCCGACTGGCCGGCCGGTGCCGGCGGGCCATTGTCGTTCATAGCCCAGGTCGACCTGGCGCGCCTGCCCGAGCCCCGGGACGGGCTGCTGTCGTTCTTCTACGACGCCGAGAACCAGCCGTGGGGTTTGGCGCCCGGCGACCGGACTGGTTGGAAGGTCGTGCTCACCGACACCCGTTCGCTGCGGCGCCGCGCGGTGCCGGACGGGGTGGTCGCGTTCCGTCCGTTGACGTTGACGGCGCTGCCCGAGCTGACGGTGCCGTTCGTGCGCACCATGGAGGCCCGCGGGTTCGGCCTCGACGCCGACGGCCGGTACGCGGAACTGGCCGACGTGTTCGCCGACGATTTCCAGCCGCAGGACGGTGGCACGCCGCGGCATCGGATGTTGGGGCACCCGGACGCGATTCAGGGCGACATGCGCCGCCGGATCGAGGGCGTGCTGCGGGGCGGGGTTGATCTCGACGCGGCCGAAACGCCCGAGCTGGACGAGGCGGCGAAGCGGTGGGTGCTCCTGTTACAGGTCGACAGCGACGACGACGCGGAGTTCATGTGGGGCGATGCCGGTCGGCTGTTCTTCTGGATCCCCGAGGAGGCCCTCGCCGCCGGTGATTTCTCGGCCGTGTTCGTGCAGCTTCAGTGCTACTGACTTAGAGGCCGCGCAACTAGGGCGGTGGGCCGCCTCGGCGCGGCGGGCGCCACCAGCCCTAGTTGCGTGGCCTCTAAAGTGGTCAGGGCTTGGCCAGCTCGGCCGCCGGCGCTGTTGAGGCTCTGCAACTCGTGCAGGGCGGCCGTGGGCGCACGCAGGAGGGCGGGGGTTGCGCTCGAGGTGCAGGAGCTCGGCCTGGGTCGGGTTGCGCACGATGATCTCCCCGTCGATCTTGATCACCAGCAGCGAGCCGGCCTGGATCATCGCGTTCGGCGTCGACGTCAGCGAGGTGATCAGCTCGGCGACCGCTCGCCCCTGCGCGGCGTCGACCTCCGCCTGGGCCTTGTGCACGACTTGCAGCGCCTTGCGGGTGGCATTCCGGTCCTTGTCGTTGTCCAGGTAGATCGTGACAGGCAGCGACCGGCGCAGGGGCCGGCCGGAGTGCCCACCACCGGGCAGTACCTCGGCGGGGCTGACGAGATCACCCGCCGCCTGGTCGCTCGTTGTCATCCGACATACTCGATTCCTCCTGGCCGCGAACCAACCGCCGGAGCGGCGTCGTACCGTAGCAGGATCTCATGGCGTTTCAGTCGTGCGAGGACGCGTCCACGGCCAGGTCATCAGCGCCCAGATGCCCGGCACCAGCGCGATCTCCGGGATCAGATACCACGGCCACGGTCCCAGCATGTCCAGGACCGAGCCGATCTCGGGTTTGCGGTTGAGGAAGCCGCAGTTGGCGCCGGTGATCCAATTGACGACCATGGCCACGATCGCCCAGCCGATACTGACCACGACGGTCAGGCGGTAGTCCCGCCAGCCGGGCCGCATGCCGACGCCCCAGGTGAGGTAGATCGCCGTCCAGATCACGAAAAGGTGCAGTCCCCAGAACAACAGGAACTCCATACCCGGGAAAGTCCGGGCCGACCAACGCCGGCGAGAACAATGCCTGCACGCTCAGCACCAGGCCCCAGTAATAGGCCAACGCGAACGTCCGGCGCCCGTAGGTCCACAACGCGTACACCGCCACGAGAATCACCAGATCGGACAGATGCAGCGGCAGCGAGTGGTCCACGCCGAACCGGACCGGCAGGCTCGAATAGACCACCACCCCTATTTGCGCGACCAGCATCACCGCGGCGACCGCCCGGCAGACCCGACGGGCCGCCGCGGTCGTGCCGAACCGGCGACCCATTACGACGAGCGCGGCCGCTCCCACGGCGAACACCGCGAGGACCACCCAATGCGAGAGGCCATAGACGGAGAATTCGCCCTCCACGCGAACCAGATTACTGGCCGCCGAAAAGTCCGCATCGCAACGGCGGATAGGGCGACGGTGGAATCCCCGAAGGGCCCTCGTACCAACAGGTCTTCGTGTCGGTGTCGTTGCTCGGGTTCGGGTCGGACGGGGTGCTCGCCGTCCTGTTCGCGGTGGCCTTCACCGATTTCGGCGCACCGTTGATCAGGTAGTAGACGAACCCGCTCGCCGTCACCGTGCCGCCGGCCGGCAGCGAGCCGAAGGAACAGGTGAGCGTCCTCGCGGCGGTGTCCAGGACGCAGGCTGTCGGAGTGCTCTGCATTACCGGGTGTTCGAGCGCCACGACCACGGTCGCGGATTCGAGCGCGTCCGGCCCGTGGTTGGTGATCGAGACGTCGTAACGCGCACCGGGTAGGAGCAGTGTGCCCCGGGCGTTGAGATCGACGGAAAGGTCGGCGGCCTGCTGCGCCGGCATGGCGCCGAGCAGGCTCGCGGCGAGCACCAAGGCGGCGGTTGCGAACATTTTCCCAGTATCGCGCCAGAACTCGGCGTCACCACCGCTATGCGGACCAAACGAGCATATGACAAACGCCCGGTCCAGAATGACGCCATGACCAATAGCCGAGTGGTCAGTCGGCGCAGTTGTGGACATCGCTCGTGGCGGAGCCGAGCACCACGTCCGCCGCGCCTCCCAACGCGGTGAAATGGACGGCGTTGACGGTCAGACCGTGATCGGCACCGGGCACCGGCCGCTGCTCGTTGACCACCAACCGGGCCGCACCCGGCAGCTCGATCACCGCGTTCGCCTCGCCCGAGACCTCGACCAGGTCACCGCCGATGCGGAGCTTCAGGTCGGTCCTGCCGCTGGCCGAACCACCCGAACCACACGTACTCGTCGAGTGTGCGGTCGCGCCCTCGATCTCGATCACCGGCAGGCCGGGCAACCCGATCGTGGCATCCGCGACCGTCGCGGTGGCGCGCGACGTGCCGGGCGCCAGGCTGGTCACCACCTGCGGGCACAGTATTTCGGCCCGCAGCAGCGGCGTGCCCAGCCCTGTCGCGCATCCCGGATCCGTCCGCGTCGCCTGCGCCGTGCGGACCGCGCCCGTGTCCGGCGTGGGCGGCTCGTTCACCCCGACCAGCCCGAGCAGGTCGATGTCGGCCGTGAGACCGTACGCGCGGCCGGTGTAGTACTCGAGCAGCACGGTCGCGCTCGCCGTGGACCCCTGATAGAACGCGTCGCCGCCGAACGCGACCGACACGGGCACGGTCGCCTCGTCGTTCAGGGGCTGGTTCACCGGGTCGACCGTGCACGCGGCCACACCGTCGCCGTCGGTCGTACCCGTGCATTCCTGCCTGGCCTCGCCGTCGCCGAGCGCCAGCGTCACGGGCCGACCGGCGACGGGCGGTCCTTCGGTCGACTCCTCGGTGAGGACGGCGGACAGCCGGGCCGGCGTGCCGTTCGCCACCCGCTCGGGTCCCGTGTACCGCACGGCCGTCTGCTGCTTGTTGATGGTGAACGGCACCGTGTCACTGCTGGCACCGAGACCGGCGCCACCCGCGAAGCGCACGGTCAACGTCGTGGTACCCGCCGCCTGCGTCGGGGTCAGCGAACAACTCGCGACACCCTGGGAATCCGTTGTGCCGCTGCAGTTCTGCGTCCCGCCGCCCTCGCCGAGGGTGAAGTCCAGCGTCGCACCCGACGTCGGTCCGCCGCGGTCGGTCAGGCGGGCGGTGGCGGTGAACGGATCGTGGAAGTCGGCCTCGGTCGGGCCGGTGTACTCCGTCTTCGTCTCGCCCTCGTCCGGGCCGTCGCCATCCGATGGGGGCTCGCCCACGTGAATGTGCCTGATCCTGTTGTCCGGGGGATCCGCGTTCTCGTCGATGGGGAACCTGGCCGAGCCCGACTCGAACGCCAGATAGAGCTTGTCGTCGTGGGTCACGATCTCTTCGCTCATGCTCGGTGCGCGGTAACACGTCGCCGCGGCCGGGTCGAAGTCGGTGCGCTCGGGCACTTCGAAGATATAGCTGAGCTTCTGGTCACCGAAGTAGGGCGACGTGCTGTAGATGAACTTGCCGTTGGCGATCGCCATGCCCTGGGTCCGGCGCGGCACGAGGAACCTCCGCGCCCCGAGGTCCTCGAGGGAACCGTCGTCCTGGATCGCGTACGACCGCAGGAACGGATCGTCATCGTTCACCCCCTCGTAGGGGCCCGCGTAGAGGATCGACCCGTCGGTGGTCAGGAAGGCGGCGGCGGCCACGTCATGCGTGCCCTCCGGCTTGAGCTCCGGATCCTCTTCCTCTCCGTTGAGGTCGTCGCGCAGCTTGCCGAGGTCGAACCTGTTCACCGCGGCGGACCCTTCGGCGGACACGTAGGCCCAGCGCTGGTAGACGGCGATGCCGCCCACGTGCGACGGTGCGATCCGGGCCGTGCCGACATGCTCGCCGGTCGCGGCGTCCATGCCGTAGATCCACGCCCCCTTCGCCGGCGGGTCCACTTTGGCCTCGAAATAGGACGTGACGAGCAGCAGGTCCTCCCCCGGATGCCCCTCAGGATCCCAGTCCTTCCAGTACGCCAGGCCCTGCGGCGTGTGCTCGAGGTCGAGTTCCGGGTACTCGCTCCCCGCACCGCTGCCCAGCTGCGTGAACCGGCTGTCATAGGTCTTCGAGGCCGACGGCTCGCCATAGAAGGGGCTGTCGCTCTGGTCGTCTTCGCACTCCTTCTCGACCTCGTTGGGCTCGTCGGCCATCTCGGCCGTGGCCGCCTCGCCGAGTTCCTCGGCCGGCGCCGCGCCCGAGAGCAGCAGCACACCCCCGGCCACGGCGATGCCCGCCCTGTTCAGCAACCCCCGCATCGAGCCCCCTCGAGACCGCGTCGGCTGACGCCCGGAAACCACCGAACAGGCTGCCGACTCGGGACGGCGCGGGCAAGCGATCTCGGCCAGAACGGGACGGTGGGACGAAACCGTGCCGCTGACCAGCGAGGACACCGCGCCGTGAGACGGATCTCGACACCGAGCTCAGTCGCTGACCGCCACCAACCTGTCGACCTCCACCGCCGCTCCCAGCGGAAGCTCCGCCACCCCGACCGCGACCCGCGCGGGCGTGCCGGCCTCGTCGCCGAAGATCTTCGTGAACAGATCCGTGCAGCCGTCGAGAACCTTCGCCAGGTCACCGAATCCAGGCGCGACGTTGACCATCCCGAAGACCTTGAGGATCGAGGTCAGCAGAAACCCGGTCCACCGGTTCAAACAGGTGGGATGCGTGTCAGGATCTGCACACGGGCGTGCGGGCACTGGTCGAAGCTCAGCGGGCAGGACAGGGCGTGCTCGATGAGCTCTTTCGCCGCCCGCGCCTGGGCGATCCGGTTTTCGAGCACGCCGAGGTGCCGGCGGAGCAGGTCCGTGTGGTCCATCGGGTTGGCCGCCGACAGCAGCACGCTCAGCTCCCGCAACCCCAGTCCGGCTTCCTTCCCATGAGGATCATGGCGACGCGCGCGAGATCAGCGCGGGAGTAGCGACGCTGCCCGCCGCCGTCCCGGAGCGGGGCCAGCAGCCCCATGCTTTCCCAGTACCGCAGCACGTGCGTCGGCAGGCCGAACCGGTGGGCGAGCTCGCCGATGGTGAGGTCCGGGTCGCTTGACTTCATGCGCACATTAAGCGTCACGGTGACGGGCATGAGCAACCAGCAACCCTCAGCAGCGGCCGGGCTGGCCATCACCCGGGTAGCCAACGCGTGTGTCCTGCTCGAGCTGAACGGCCATGCGATCCTCACCGATCCCTGGTTCACCGAGCGGTGGTACCTGCGCCGTGGTGAACCGCTCGGGCTGGGCGTCACCGAGCTGCCACGACTGACGGCGATCGTGGCCACCAGCTTCGCCGCCAACCACTGGGATCTGCGCTCCGGGAGTACCGGCACAAGTCGGTCACGCCGGTGTATGTCAGCACCGCCCGGATGGCCCGCCAGGCCCGGGCGCTCGGCTACGCGCGGGTGGAACGCCTGCGCTGGGACGAGATCCGCGAACCCGCCCCCGCCCTGTCCGTGGAAGCCGTGCCGGCCGGGCGGGCCCTGGCATGGCCCAACAACGCCTACGTGTTCAGCAGCGGGCAGACGCGGGTCTTCTTCGGCGGTGAGATCGAGAAGGTGGCGTGGCTGGAGCGCTACCGCGCACGGCGCGGTCACGGTGGCGCTGTTACCCGTCAACGGATTGCGGCCGATTGTCGGTCCGCCACTGGTGATGGGGCCGCGGCAAGCCGTGGCAGGTGCCGGCATCTTGGGCGCGCGGGTGCTCGTTCCGGTGCACGACGCGCACGCCAAGGACCCACTCTCGCTGGTTTTCCGCCGCCACGGCTCCGCGGCCGACGCCAGGGAACTGGCGGCCGGCTCGGCCGAACTCGACGTGGTCCGCCTGTCCCCCGGCACCCGCTGGACGTACTCGGCAGCGGCCGGTGGCCGCGGGGTCGTGCAGCACGGTAGGTCAGGCGTTCGTGACTGACCGGAGGGTGTCCAACTGGACATCGAAGAAGAAGGGCGTGTCGTCGGCGCTGGTCACCCACCACGTGCTCACGGTGGCGATGCCGGCGTCGACGTCTTCGATCGTGCACTGGATGCTGGTGGAGCATGGGTAGGTCGAGGTCGGAAACAGATTCCCGCCGAAGTAGGCGCATTTGCCGACCAGTTGGTGAGGTCGACCATGGGCGTCGACCAACTCCACCAGGACCAGACCCGGTTGTGGTTCGTCGGTGAGCCAACAGATAGCGGTGGCGGGTAGCTCACAAACATCGTCCTTGCCCAAGCTCGTTGGCATGGCGGCACTTTACCGATCACAGCGCTGACCCGGCACTGACTGTGCGAAGATCGAGAAATGAGTCAGCCGGGGGCCGAGCCCCAACCTGTGCCGGAGCAGCCCGATCCGGTGAAGCGCGGGCGCCGAGCCGGCATGATCGGCGCGCTGTTGAGTCTGGCCGCCGCGGCGCTGACCATGATCGGCATGCTCCAGGACCTGTTGACCGCGCGGATCTTCACGCAGACGATCGCCATCACCAGTTGGGACATCCGGATCGAGACCGACGGGCCGTCCGGGAGCGGAATCGCGGGCGGCCCCCTCAACGGCGTGCCGTTGGTGTTCGCGGTCGTGGTTCTCCTCGCCGCCGCCGTGCTCGGGATGCTCGCCGCGGTCCGGCCGGCCGGGGCGCGGTTCGGCCGGGCGAGCGCCCTGGCCGCGGTGGTCGGCGCGGCGTTCCTGGCCGGCACGGTCGCCACGATCGGCATGCAGGTGCTCGGGTGGCTGGACGCCTTCAAGCTTCCGGACAACCCCGACCAGCTGACCGTGGGCCCCGGATTCTGGACGCTGGTCGTCGGTGTCGGGTTGGCGATCGCGGCCGCCGTGACGGCCTGGCGTCAGGCCGGGGCCGAGCCGGCACGGGTGGAGCCGGACACACCCAGGCTCGGGATTCCCGTCGTGGTGCAGCGGCTACCCGACGAGCCCCCGGTGAACGAATGAGCGACCGACGTGCGCTCGAGCCAACGCGATACGGGCCGGTGGCTCGAGCGCGCGCGTATTGGTCAGCCGGGCGGGAACGCACCGTTCTTGGCCACAGGTAGGGCGAGTTGCGGACGCCCGGTCAGCGTGGCCGCCTCGATCGGCGTGTTACCCATCAGCGGATTGATGTGCCGCAACTTCAGGTTGATCGGGGTTGGCAGCGTCGGCGCGTCGATGTCGTACTTCTCGAGGTCGATCCAGCGCACGATGTTCAGCACATCGGTGGGGATCGCCTGGTTGTTCTTGCGCACCGGAACGCACAGTTGGCGATTCTCCCGGACCCTGACGTCGGCCGGTGGAATATGCCCGAGCACCGGGTTGAGCTGGGTCAGCTTCAATCCGATGTTCAGCGGCGCCGGCGGATCGGTGCGATAACAAGCCAGATCGATGAACCGAACCAGCCTCAGCACTTCGGCCGGCGGCACCACGTCATTCTTGATCACCGGTAGGCAGACCTGTTCGGGGGCGAGCATTCGTACCTCTTTGCGTGGCAAACTCGTCAGCAGCGGGTTGAGATGGCTCAGCACCAACGGGAAGTTGGCGGGCGCGCCGGTGGTCCGGTGGCACGAAAGGTCGACGAACCGAACGAACTCGAGCACGCCAGGCGGCGGGATCCGGTCGTTCTTGGCCACCGGCACGCAGAGTTGAGTGCGCCCACCCAGACTGACCTCGAAGCGCGGCAGATGTCCCAACACCGGATTGAGGTGGCTCAGGACCAGCGACGCGGGGGTCGGCGAGTTTCCCGCGTTCGTCTGGAAACATTCGAGATCCAGGTTCGACACGAAATCCTTCGGCGTCGGCAGCGCCAGTGCCTGACCTGATGCCGGCGTCGCCGTGCCAATCCCCAGGAGGGCGGTTATTAAGGTGACCACGGCCAGTCCGATTCGGGTGCGGTCTATTGATCTTCGAGACATTCTGACTCCTTCATTCGGCTACTGGGTGAGTAGCTGATGTCTTGTCATACCACCGATAACGCGGTCCGGGTGTACTCAGTTCTGGCCGGGCGTCGCATTCGTCCAGGACCGCTGACCGTTGACACCGAGGGCTTGTCCCGACGGTCATGAAAAGGGGCGGCGGAAGCTCGCCCCTACTGTCGCCCCAAAGGGCAGCGCGCGTCGAAAACCCCGTGTCTAACGTGGAACTCGCTCCGACGAACGGAGTGAGTGCTGCCATCGGGGGTTGATCAGCGACGATGATGCATGAGGATGCCGAGCTGCTCAGGGACTGTTCCGACGCGGTACTCGGGCGGCACGATCCGTCAGCGTGGCGGCATACGATCGACGATTTCTGGCACTACGCGCGGCCGGCAGGTCATCGAACACCCAAGCAGGGCTGGAAACTTCATGTGCCGGCCACACCGTTGTCGGCGTGTGTGGTGCTGTCGCGGTGTGTCGAGGTCCTCGCCGAGCATCGATGCGCGTTCAAGTTCACGAAGACCATGCGGGAACTGCAGATACTGCTCGAGCCGAACGCCGACCGCAGCTCCGCCGGCAAGTTCGTGACCGCGTATCCGGACGACGACGAACACGCGGTGCGTGTCGCGGCCGCGCTGCACGAGGCCACCCTCGGCCTGCCGGGACAGCTCATCCTGACCGACCGCAGGTTCCGGTCGAACTCCCAGGTCTTCTACCGGTACGGGCCGTTCGCATCGGAGACCACCCTGAGCAACGACGGTGAGTACGTCTCGATCCTGCGTGACGGCAACGGAAAGGCCGTGGTCGATCGTCGCGGCATCGGTCGTCCGGTGCCGGACTGGCTGAGTGATCCGTTCCAGGACAAGCACATCGAGCCGCCGAAGGTGCCGCGATCGGTACTGATCGGCGGGCGTTTCGAGGTCCGCAAGGCTCTCCGCCAGTCCAACCGTGGCGGGGTGTATCTGGCCACCGATACCGAGACCGGTACCGAGGTGATCCTGAAGCGGTTCCGGCGGTTCACGGCGGCGGCGCTGGACGGCACCGACTCACTCAACCGGGCGCGGGCCGAGGCGAGGATGCTCGACGCGCTGGGCCCGACCGGTGCCAGCCCGCGATTTCTCGGTCTACTCAACGAGAACGGTGACATGTTCGTGGCCGTGGAGAAGGTCTCCGGGGTGCCGCTGCGGCGCTTCGTGGCGAGGAACCTCCGGCCGACCGCGTCGGGCGCCCTGGCCATGGAGCTGGCGGTGGTGCTGGATCTGGCCACCCAGTTGGTCGACCTGATCGCCGAGGTGCACGGGGCCGGTTACGTACTCGGCGATCTGACCCCGAACAACGTCATGGTCACCGACGAGGGCCGGTTGGTGCTGATCGACCTGGAGTCGGCGCTGCGGTCGTGGGAGGTGACCGTTCGGTTGACCACCAAGGCTTACACGGCGCCCGAGGAGATCGCCAGAACTCGGCTCGTCGCCCCGGCGCCGGCGGTCACCGCGGATCTCTACGGGCTGGGCGCCACGCTCCTGTATCTGGCGGCCGGAGCGCATCCGCCGGCGGCCGAGGGGGCCCGGGTGATGGAGCTGGTCGAGCGGATGGCCGTGCGTAACCCGGTCCTCGCGGCGCTGTGCCCGGTGGTCAACGCGCTGCTCGCCGACGATCCGGCGGCGCGGCCGTCGCTGGCCGAAGTGCGCGCCTTCCTGCGGGAACCGGTTGGCACACCGGCGAGCTCGGCGGCGGAGCCGGTGGACGGGCTGGTCGAGGACATGCTCGCGGCGATCGGCGAGACGATGACGCCGGATGCGGACTGGCTGTGGCGGCCGACCGTCGCCGGGCGCCGGTACGACCCGTGTTCGGTGCAGCTCGGCGCACCGGGCGTGCTGGCCGTGCTGAATCAGGCGGTCCGAGCCGGGCATACCGACGCCAGGTCCATTATGGACACCACAGCGCAGTGGATCATCGGCCGGCTCGACGCCGAGCCGAAAGTGTTGCCCGGACTGCTGTTCGGTCGCGCGGGCACGGCGGTCACCCTGTTCGAGTCGGGCGATCTGCTCGGCGACTCCTCGATCAGCGCCGCCGGACTCGGGTTGGCGCAACGGTTGCCGACAAGGTGGCCGATCCCGGATGTGTTCCACGGGGTGGCCGGCGCCGGCCTGGCATTGCTGCGGTTGTGGCGCACCACGGGTTCGCCGGAGCTTCTCGACCGGGCGCGGGAGTGCGCGGACGAGGTGCTCGGTGCGATGCGGGCCGACGGTGAGCGGGTCAGCTGGACGGCGACCGGAGAGTCGATGCTCGCCGGGGAGGTGCACTGGGGATTCGCGCACGGGGTCGCCGGCATCGGCAGCTTCCTGCTCGAGGCGGCGGAGATCACCGGTGACCAGCGGTATGCCGACGTTGCCCGGCGCTGCGCGGGAACCCTTGCCGACGTGGTGGATCGTGATGGCGCGGCGGCGTTCTGGGCGGGTGGGGAGCCGGACGAGAACGCCGACACCGTGCGGATGACCGGGCTGTGCAACGGATCCAGCGGGGTGGGCACCTTCCTGCTCCGCTACTTCGCGGCTACCGGCTCCACCACGGCCCGTGAGCTGGCCGAGGCCGCCGCGGTCGCCGTCCGGTGCGCGAACTGGACCGCGCATCCGTTGTGGTGCCACGGTTTGGCTTCCGACGGGGACTTCCTGCTCGACTGCGCCGGCGTCCTCGGCGAGCCGCGCTACCGCGACTGGGCCGAGGAGACGGCCGAGGTCATCGCCGCCCGTACGGTCGTGCGCGGCGGCCGCCGGCTCACCCCGGACGAGAGCGGCAACGTGGTCGCCTCGTTCGGAAACGGCTACGCGGGCGCGCTGTCCTTCCTGCTGCGGCTGCGCCACGGCGGGGAGCGACCGCTCATTGGTTCGCCGGCGACATCCGCGCCGGCGTTCTCCGCACAGATGGAGGGAGGTGTGTGACACGGTGAATCTGGATGCGCCTGAGCTCGATCTCATGCCGGCCGTGGAAACGACGGGTGAGGAGCCTCAGCTGATCTCATCCTGCTGCAGCCACTGCTACTCGTCGTTGATGCTCGTCACCAACGGTTGTGAGTGGTAGTCAGCGGTAACCAAGGGGGGTCGTACGCCGTTGCGACGGCGTACGACCCCTGCCGGTTCACAGTCGCTCCAACCATGACGTGACGCTGTTCGTCCGGCCGACCTCGGCCACCACCCCATCCGGCCGCACCACGGCGGCGGTCTCGCGCCGCAACCCGAGCCTTGTTCGGGTCACGGGGGACGACACTCGGACGACCTTCACGCCGGGTGTCCGCGTCCAGCGGTCGGCCGCTCGATCCGCGGCCCCGGAGCCAGGGCCGGCGAAAAGTAGGAGGCACGGGTCCGGTGACGTGCGAAGCAGGTCATGCAGCCAGCCGCCGTCGGGTAGGGCGACGTCCGGCAGGCGTCGGCCGACGGCGAGATGGCCCCTGCGGCGCCGCGGACCCGGATAGGCCAGGGTGAGTTGCGCCTGCCGGGGCACCACCACCCGGTCGAGCAGGCCGGTCGCCTGGGCCACGTGCAGCATCGCGTTCCGTACGCGGCTCCGCCAGCCGCGCAGCATCCACAGCCGAGTCTGCCGGTCGGTGTCCGCCACCACGGATCGCGCTACGTGCCGGCGTTCCCGCTCCCACTCGGCCAAGGTCGACTCCGAATCGCCGCCGATCACCCGGGCCAGGCGCCACGCCAGCGACGCGGCGTCCTCGATCCCGGTGTTGAGCCCCTGACCACCCGCCGGGCTGTGGATGTGAGCGGCATCCCCGGCGAGCAGGACCCGGCCGTCGCGGAACCGGGCCGCCGTCCTGCGGTGCACCCGGAACACCCCGGTGCGTGGTCGGCCACGCAGCCGCACCGGTACCGGGACCCGCTCGGCCGCCGCCTCCTGCACGATCCTGGCCGGGTCGTCGACCGCCGCGTCGGGTGACACGCTCACGAACACCCGGTACTGGCCGTGTGGCAGGCCCACGATCACCACGACCCCGGAAGCGGTCATGAAGTAGTGGGCCTCGTCGTGGGCGAGTGGGGTCTCGCACTCGCCGTCCGCCAGCAGGAACTGCTGCGGATATGACAAGCCGGTGAACGGGACGGCGAGGGCCTGCCGGACGGTGCTGTGCGCGCCGTCGCAGCCCACCAGCCATCGGCACTCCCGTTCGTCATGG
The DNA here is from genome assembly GCA_963826035.1 of uncultured Actinomycetota bacterium. Taxonomy (GTDB): domain Bacteria; phylum Actinomycetota; class Actinomycetes; order Mycobacteriales; family Pseudonocardiaceae; genus Actinophytocola. The sequence goes on from CAWGVZ010000003.1 coordinate 229,061, forward strand.
TCCCGCTCGCCGGCCGAGAGACGCACGCGTACCCGATCGTCGCCCTGACGGAAGCCGTTGAACCGCACGCCGAAGTCGATCGTGCCGCCCAGCGCCCGGAAGCGGTCGCGGAGCACCGCCTCGGTCTGTTCCTGCGGCAGCGACAACGCGTAGGGGTACCGCGTGCCGGACAGCTTGTCGAAACGGGTACGAGCCAGCCTGCGCGGTCCAGCGCTGTAGTTCTGTGCCCTGATGACATGGCCCCGCTCGACGATCTCGTCCGCCGCGCCGACCCGGGACAGCGCCTCAAGACCGCGCGGCCACAGGATGATCGCCTTCGCGTGCGGATTCGGCCGGTCCGCTCGCTCGACGAGCCGCACGCCCACGCCGCGCCGGAGCAGCTCCGCGCCCAGGGTCAGCCCGACCGGTCCGGCGCCGACGATCAGTACGTCAGTTGGTTCGGGCATAGCACTACTCCCCCTGTGTCTTCGGTTGTATCTCCGGCGTGCCGCAGCTTGGCGAGCTCACGCCGGTTGGCGAACCCGGTCTTGTGCAGGACGCTGCTCACGTGGTTCTTGACGGTCTGGTGGGCCAGGTGCAGTTCGGCGGCGATCTCGTCGTTGGCATACCGCATGGTCAGCAGGGCGAAGATCTCCTGCTCGCGCTGAGTCATCCCGGGGAAGGCAGCGACGGGAGCACCATCGGCGCCGCGCTCCGAAGGCGGATCGCCCAGCAGCCACATGGGCCGTTTGGCCACGACACTGCGCACGGCCTCGACCAGCTGTTCGGCCGTCGCGGAGCGGTGCACGAAGCCATCCGCGCGGTTCGCCAGGCATGCCGTGACGACCGAGGGATCACTGGTGGCGGAGTACACCACGACAGTCGGGGCGGCGGGAAGTTCCTTGAGACGCCTGCACCAGCGCAGGAGGCTGTGGGGCCGGTCGGCATCCGCGCCGAGGACGACCAGGTCGACCCGGTGTCGACGCGCGGCCTTCAATGCCTCTCCGCCGGGTGCGGTTTCGTGGACACAGTGGGCCACTCCGGAACGTCGGAGAAGGGCGCTGACCGCCCCTCGTTCGAGGGGATAGGGATCAGTAATAAGTGCGCATAATGTGTCCAGCGCGCCGGATGGCGCGTGTTCGTTGGCCACTGTGTGTGGCCTCCTTCCTCGCGGTCTGGAATTCAAGAGGGCACGAGCTGTCCGCCAGTCTTGACAAAGGCGTAGAACCAAGCCAGGAAGTGGTCACTACTGGTGTCCTTTGTGCTGGTATCTGGAGCACCAGCCAGTGGCCGCGGATGTTCGGCACCATGGGCTTCATGACTACCATCCGAAACTCGCGCATGGACCACGTTCTGTTGGGCCGCCACTTGAACGTCTCGGCCATTGGGCTCGGCTGTATGGGTATGGCCGAGTTCTACGGAGAGCCGGATGAGGCCGAGTCGATCCGCACCATCCACGGTGCGTTGGACCGGGGCGTGAACTTTCTGGACACGGCCGACATGTACGGCGCCGGACTGAGCGAGGAAATCGTCGGCCGGGGATTGCGCGGCGGGCGCCGCGAGCAGACCGTACTGGCTACGAAATGTGGGCTCATCCGCACCTCCGACGGGGTACGGCGGGACGGCAGCCCACACCACATCGTCGAGGCCGTCGACGCGAGCCTACGGCGTCTGGGAACCGATCACATTGATCTCTACTACCTGCATCGAGTCGATCCGACCGTGCCGGTCGAGGAGTCGGTCGGCGCCATGGCCGGGCTGGTCACGGCCGGCAAGGTGCGGTACCTGGGGCTCTCGGAAGCCGGTTCGGCGTCGATCAGGAAGGCACACGCCGTACACCCGATCACCGCGGTTCAGACGGAGTACTCGCTGGCCAGCCGCGGTCCGGAGCGTTCGATCCTGCCAACGGTGCGGGAACTGGGTATCGGGTTCGTCGCCTGGGCGCCGTTCAGCCGCGGCCTGCTCTCCGGGGCCGTCCAGCCAGGTAGGGAGTTGGCGCCGGACGACATGCGCCGTGGACTGCCGCGGTTCCAGGGAGACAACCTGCGGCACAACGCCGCTCTCGTGGCGCGGATCGGTGAACTCGCCGCCGAACACGGGTATTCGCTGCCTCAGTTGTCCCTCGCGTGGCTGGTCGGGCGGGATGTCGTGCCGATTCCGGGAGCGTTCACGGTCGAGCACATGGCGGAGAACTCGTCGGCCGGTGCCATGCCCCTGCCGGTGACGCTGCGGCGCCAGCTCGACGAGTTGGTCCCGCCCGACGCCTTCGCCGGCGACCGCTTCCCGCCGACTCTGCTGGATATGGTCGAGGACGACTGACATCCTCCATGTCGGGCCATAGTTCGACCGTCGAAAACAGACGGTGTGAAATCTGCGTTCGCACTCCTTGATGATCACCCCAGGTCGCTACGCGGCGCATGCGCACTCCTGAAACGTATAATCGATTAGGTGGCCATTGTCGACCACGAAGCTGCCGACCGTAACGTCGGAAAAGTCCGATATCGGGGAGCGCAAGGGATCCGATGCACGAGCAGGAATTGGCGGCCGATAGTCAACGGATGGTAAATCCTACCCTTGCGCACCTTCCCCAGGTGTCGAACGTCCACGGCGTTCCGGCAAACCTGTGGCAAGGAGCGAGACAGCAATGGTAGTAGCAGTACAACAACGGCGGGCGCTCGCGTCCTTCCTCCGGAGCCGCCGGGAGCGGCTGAGTCCGGACGCCGTCGGTATTCATCCCTCCTACGGCCGGCGGCGTACGCCTGGCCTGCGCCGGGAGGAGTTGGCCAGCCTCGCCGGGGTGAGCGTCACCTGGTACACCTGGCTGGAGCAGGCCCGTCCCATCCGGGTGTCCCAGCAGGTACTGAGCAGCCTCGGTCGCGCGCTACGGCTGGACGAGCTGGAGACCGAACATCTGTTCCGGCTGGCCGGGGAGAGCCCGCCGTCGGCCAGCCGCCCGTGTGCTCCGGAGGACATTCCCAGGCAGTATCTGAACCTGCTGGAGGGCCTCGACCCGATGCCGGCGATGATCTGCAACCACCGCTTCGACGTCCTGGCGTGGAACCACGGCTTCTGCGTGCTGTTCCCGCACTTCGAGACGCTTCCGGCAGCGGAACGCAACACGCTGCTGATGACGTTCGACGAGCGCGCCCGGGAGCTGTACCCGGAATGGGACAAGCACGCCATGCAGGTGGTGGCGCTGTTCCGCGCGCAGAACGCCGAGAACCTGGTACAGCCCGAATACGCGGGCCTGGTCGCGGCGCTCGAGGAGCGCAGCGCGGAGTTCCGCGAGCTGTGGGGGCGGATGGATGTGGAGGCGGGCGGCCCCGCCCGGCGCGCGCTCGACCACCCGGTGCTGGGACGGGTCGAACTCGGCTACGTCAAGCTCGCCCTTGTCGACACGAAGGCCACGCTGGTCGTACATCAGCCCGTGCTGAACGAACAGCTCTTCGCCCAGCTCGAGGAACTGGCCAACGAACACCACAGGTCGCGGTCCCGCCTGCGTGACCTGTCGCCCACATACGCGGTGGCACAGCCACAGCAACAGCCACAGCGGCGCCGTTCCGGTTGACCTTCTGCTCGGTTCGGATCACCAGGCGCTTACCAGGCCAGCTGGTCGACCCGCGTGAGGAGTTGGTTGGTGAGCGTCGCCAGGCGCTCGCGCACCTCGGTGCCGTAGGCCTCGGCATGCGCCCGCCCTGGCCGGGCACCGTTGAAGAAGACGCCCGTGGTGTCGCCCTGACCGGCCTCGACCACCGCCAGCACCGCGTCGACCCCCTGCGCGACGGAGGTCGAGGGACTGATCCCCGCATCGCGGACCATGCCCGTGTCCATGAAGGTGGCGGGATGCACGCAGTTGACCCGGACGCGATCCGGCACGTACTCCTCCGCGATCGTGAAGGTGAAGGTGGCCAGGGCGAACTTGCTGCGCATGTACGCCTCCGTGCCATCGTATCCGCGGGTGAACTGCGGGTTGTCGAAGTCGATGGGGCTCTGCCCGACCGAACCGATGTTGACCACCTGGGCCGCGCCCGCCCGCAGCGGCGACCTCAGCATCCTGGTCAACACAACCGGCACCAGGTAGTTGACGGCCAGGCGCAGTTCGTAACCGTCCGCGCCGAGCTCCCGGTGTCCCGGATCCGCGCCGAAACCGACACCGGCGTTGTTCACCAGCAGGCCGAGGCTCGGCCGGTCGTCGGCCACGCGTTGGGCCAGCGCGGCGGTCTCGCCGAGGGAGGAGAGATCGGCCAGATAGGGGTGGGCGTCGCCGCCCGCCGCCCGGATCTCCTGAACGACCTGGTCACAGCGTGCCTTGTCGCGACCATGCGCCAGCACGGTCCACCCCTGGGCGGCCAGGGCCAGAGCGAGCCCCCGACCGAGACCCGAGGTGGCTCCGGTCACCAGTGCCGGACCCGCCGATTGTTGTTGTTGGAACGTCACGTCGGTTCGTCCTTTCACGCTCGGTGACCACGCAGCTCGATGGCCGCCATGGTCAGGGTCTGGTCCGAGAGGTTGCGGACGTAGTGCCGCATCGGCAGCTTGTCCCCTCTGTTGATCGTGACCTGGCCCGTACGGAGAGTGGCGTTCCTGATGAGTACACCATCCTCGTCGCGTGACTCGCAGTACGCACCGGACAGGACCACGGTCACCCACGGATACCGGTGCGTGTGGGTGGGACGGCGCTCACCGGGGGGCACTGTCTCGATCCAGCACTTGACGGTCTCCTCGTCGACCACGAGCTCGGTGCCCAGGTCCTCCCACGGCTCGCGGGTGTCAGACTCGCTGGACATCATCCACTTCCCTACTCAACGCCGGCTGCCGGGTGAGCAGCCGCCGGGGGTTGTCCACCAGCATCGTGTGCAGCGTGGACTCGTCGATGCCCGGTTCCTCGCGCAGCCGCGGCAGTACTCGTTCGATCAGATGGGTGTAGCTCCACTCGGGGAACATGCGTTGCCGCTGCTCGACCGTGAAGTAGTCGATGTGTGTCGCGTGGTCCTGCGACAGCAGGATCTGCCCGGCGTGCCCCGCCCGCACGAGGACCGCCAGGGTGGTGTTGCGCTGCCGGTCAGGGGCCAGCAACTCCATTCCGTAACGGTCGTAGCCCAGCATGCACCCGGTGTCGGCGAGCTCGCGCAGGTACCGCGTGCCGGCCGAGTCGCCGGCGTGGCCCATGACCACTCGGTTCGCCGGCACGCCTTCCTTCTCGAGGATCCCGACCAGGTCGATCCCGTTGCCGCCGCTCTCGTCGAAGGGATCGGAGTGGATGAGCACCGGTACGCCCGTCCGGTGGTGCACCTCCGCGACGACCGCGGCCATCCGGCGGGCACTGTCGTCCGGCGGGGTGCGCTCGCACGCGAACTTCACGACGCCCGCGCGGACCCCGCTGCCGCCGATGCCGTCGGTGACATCCCGCGTCAGCAGTTCGACCAGCGGCTCCTCGGACTCGGCCAGGCCACCCGGCCCGCGGAACCGCGCGAACAGCGGTATCCCGTCGACGCTGTAGACACCGGTGGCCACGACGATGTTGACCGGCGTCCGCTCGGCCACCGCGCGGACCAGGGCGATGTCGCGACCCTGACCGAGCACGGTCATGTCGACGATCGTGCGCACGCCCACGGCGAACGCCCGACCCAGCTGGGCGACGGCGGAACGGATGCCCTCGTCCGCGTCCCACAGATCTGGAAAGTTGGACTGGAACTCCTGGCTGAGCACGAATAGGTGCTCATGGGTGAGGGTGAGCCCGAGATCGTCCGCGGCCACCTGGCCGCGCACCGTGGGCACGGATTCGAGCGGAATGGCTGTACTCATACTCGACCACCTTTTTGTGATCACGGCCTGTCGGTTGGCTTTCCTTTGATGATTCCCGCGAGCACGGGAGCACGTCGAGTCGCCAGGATGGTGCTACTTGCACCTGATTGGGATTCGCGGCCGGCTCAGCCTGGTAGTGGGCCAACTAGGATAAACACTCGCCTCCTTGGCGGCCGCCTGCGCTGGCATCGTCAATAACGGAAGAATTCCGAGTACCTGACAGCCAGGAGTTGAACATGTCTGCGAAGACCTTGCCGGAAGCCCGCGTCGTCGTGGTGGGTGGTAGCTCCGGCATCGGAAAAGCGGTGGCCCAGCAGTCCGCTCACGCCGGCGCCGACGTCGTCATCGGCTCGCGGTCGGAGGACAAACTGGAGCACGCGGCCAAGGAGATACAGGGAATCACCACGGGTGTGGTGGACGTGACCGACGAGGACAGCGTGCGCGCCTTCTTCGACGCCGTCGGCACCATGGATCACCTGGTGGTCTGTCCTGGTGACATGGCCACCGGTTCGGTGTACGAGATGACGCCGGAAGATGTGCGGCGTTGCCTCGACACGAAGATTGTCGGGCAGATGCTGTGCGTCCGGCACGCCGGTCGGAAGATCGCGGAGGGCGGCTCGATCACCCTGATCGCGGGCGGCGCCGGATACAAGCCGTACCCGGACATGTGCATCACCGCGGCCGCCAACGTCGCCATCAGCGGCCTCGGCCGGTCCCTGGCCGTCGAGCTGGCGCCGACCCGGGTGAACGTCGTCGTCGCCGGCATGATCGACACGCCGCTGTGGTCGGCGCTGCCCGAGGACGCGCGGATGGCGCTGTTCGAGCAGACGGCCCAGGCCAGCCCGGTGGGGCGGATCGGTCAGCCGGAGGACGTCGCGGGCATGGTGCTCTGCGCCATGCAGAACACCTTCGTCACCGGCTCGGTCCTGAATGTCGACGGTGGCGCGGTGCTGTGACACGCGACGTGGACGGCGGTGGGGCCGGCGCGAACGCGCCGGCATCACGGCCGGCCTCACCGCACCCCGGACAAGACGCTGCCGCACCAGGCCTTTCCCACGGCCGCACCATTCTGGTGCTCGCGGTCGCCTGTGGCCTGTGTGTGGCGAGTCTCTACTACATCCAACCCATCGTGGCGGACATGGCGACCTCGCTGCGGACCACGCCCGAGTGGCTCAGCCGCGCGGTCTCCAGTACCCAGTTCGGTTACGCGCTGGGGTTGTTGACCCTCGTGCCGCTCGGTGACGCCGTCGACCGCAGGCGGCTGCTGACGACGCTGATGACGTCGACCGCCCTGGTGCTCGCCCTCATCCCGTTCACGTCGGGCGCCGTCCTGCTGGCCGCGTGCTTCCTGTTGGGCCTGGTGACGGTCTCGGCGATGGTGATCGTGCCGCAGGCGGCGAACATGGCGCCCCCGGACCAGCGTGGCCGGGCGGTCGGGACGGTCATGACGGGCCTGATCCTGGGTGCCCTGCTGTGCCGCACGTTCGCCGGTCTGCTGGCCGACGCGGCCGGCTGGCGAGCGGTGTTCTGGTCGGCTGCCGTCCTGATGCTGGCCATGTGTCTCGCGGTGCGCCGGGTGCTGCCGCCGGCGTTGTCGTCGTCGGCGGCGGAACCCGTCTCGCCGCGGACGTACCTGCGGCTCATCACCTCGCTGGGCGCCATGGTGCGGCGCAGCCCGGTGCTCGTGGAGCGGACGCTGTACGGCGCGTGTGGCATGGCCTCCTTCAGTATCTTGTGGACAGCCGTCCCGCTGCGGCTCGGCCAGGCGCCGTACCACTTCAGCACCTCCGCCATCGGCTTGATGGGCCTGCTGGGCGCGGCGGGCGCGCTCGGCGCCGCACTCGCGGGCCGGCTGGCCGACGTCGGCCGGCACGTGGCGGTGACGGCGGTGGCGTTCGCCCTCATCGCCGTCAGCTTCGCCACGGCATCGGTGTGGTCGGCGTCGATCGCCGTCCTCGCCGGCGCGATCCTGCTCGTCGACTTCGCCGTGCAGTCGGCGCACATCACCAACCAGGCCACCATTTTCGCGGACGCCGACATGGACACGCGCAGCCGGACCACGACCGTCTACATGACGACCTACTTCGTGGGCGGTTCCCTCGGCTCGGCCACGACGGGCGTCGTCTGGTCCTACGGCGGCTGGTCCGCGGTGGCCCTGATGGGAGTCGGCGTCGCGGGGATCGCGCTGCTCGTCCTGCTCGGCTACCAGGCCGCCCGATCATCCGAAAGGCACCGCTGACATGTCGGACGCAACCCTGACCCCGGTGGAGGCATCGCTCACCAAACCGGCCCCCGTCACCGTGTATCCCGACGACCCGCGCTACGACCACCTGGTGCGGCGCGGCCGCAACACCCGTTTCGTCGGCAGGCCCGACACGGTGCGCCTGGTGCACTCCGCCGGGCAGGTGCGAGAGGTGGTGCAGGAGGTCGTCGACCGCGGGTCGCGTGTGGCCGTGCGGGGCGGCGGGCACGGCTTGGAGAACCTGGTCGACGACCCGTCCGTGGACACGCTCATCGACATGTCCCGCATGAACTCGGTGACGTTCGACCCCGGGCGGCAGGCCTTCGCGATCGGCGCCGGGGCGCAGTTCGGCCAGGTCTACCCGACCCTGTATCTGAGTTGGGGAGTGGCGATCCCCGCGGGTACCTGCCCGGGCGTCGGCCTCGGCGGCTATGTCCAGGGCGGCGGCTTCGGTCCGATGTGCCGCCGCCACGGGCTCATCGTCGATCACCTCCAGGGGGTGGAGATGGTGACGGTCGACCGCACCGGCCAGGCCCGGCTGGTGGTGGCCACCCGCGAGTCGTCCGAGCCGAACCGGGACCTGTGGTGGGCCGCCACCGGCGCCGGTGGCGGAAACTTCGGTGTGGTCACGCGGTTCTGGTTCTCCTCGCCCGACGCCGGGGTCGGCGCGGCCGCGCTCCTGCCCCGGCCACCCAGGACGGTCATCACCGCCTCGGTCAACTGGCCCTGGGAGACGATGACCGAGCGGGCGTTCACCACGATCGTGCGCAATCACGGGCGGTGGCACCGCGCGGACGGTGCGGAGGGCCCCGGGCCGTACGACAGCCTGTACAGCGGGCTGTACCTCAATCAGCGCATGGTGGGGCAGGTGACGCTGAACGTCCAGATGGACGGCGACCTCCCCTGGGCCGGGAAGTTACTCGACGACTACATCGCGGCCGTGAACGCCGGTGTCGACGCCCCGGTGGACATCCAGTACGCCAGGATGCCCTGGCTGGATTCCGCGACACGGGACGTGGAGAACCGCGGCGCCTTCACCCGTTCCAAGAGCAAGGGCGCGTACCTGCGGGCGCCGTACTCCGACGAGCAGGTGGCGACCGCGTATCGCTACCTGTCCGATCCCACCTACAACGGTCACACCGTGCTGCTTCTGTTCTCGTACGGTGGAAAGGTCAACGCGGTCGACTCGGCGGCGACCGCGGCGCCGCAGCGCGACTCCATCCTGAAGAGCTATCTGGGCACCTACTGGGTGAACCCGGCCGAGGACGAGCCGCACCTGCAGAGGATTCGCGCGTTCTACGCGGAACTGTACGCCGGGACCGGTGGCGTGCCGGCACCCGGAACGGAAACCGACGGGTCATACATCAATTATCCGGACACCGACCTCGCCGACTCCCGGTTGAATACCTCGGGAATACCGTGGCATTCCCTGTACTTTAAGGACGGTTACGAGCGACTGCAGCGAGTGAAAGCACAATGGGATCCGCTGGATGTCTTCCGGCACGCACTATCGGTACGACTTCCGTAGTGTCATTGAGTACCGCCGGTACCGCCGGTACCGCAAGTACCGCAAGTACCGCAAGTACCGCAAGTACCGGCCCGGCCGGCAAAACGGTACCCGGCGTACTAACAATTTCCGGCGTGGCGTCGGTAGCGTATTTCTCATGAAGAGCGACGATTCAGGCCGAGAACAGATCCTCATCACCGGAATCGGTCTCGTGCTCCCCGGCACCGGCACCGTGCGGGATTTCTGGGAAAACATCTCGCACGGTCAGTCACAGGTCGGGCCGCTCACCCGGTTCGACGCGGACAAGACCGGAATCCCGGTGTACGCGGCCGCCGAGATCTCCGATTTCGACCACCATCCGCACCTCGCCGAGCTGCCGGAGGCCCACGCGGCCAAGTACTCCCGCGAAATTCTCATCACGTTGTCCGCCGCGACGGCCGCCCGGCACGACGCCTGCCTGGACACTGGGGACGTCGACCCGCGCCGGGTGGGCATCGTGATGTCCTCCTCGCGCGGGCCGTTCGCGTGGTGGCGGGACGCCCTCACCGGCGTGGACCCGGCCCCGTACGGGGACAAGGGCGCCATGTTCCGCGGTCTTGCCGGGTGCCCGGCGAGCCTGTCCGCCATCCACCTGGACGCCCAGGGTCTGGTGACCACGCTCAGCAACGCCTGCGTCGGCGGCCATCAGGCGCTCGGCCTGGCGCTGCGTGAACTGCGTGCGGGTGCCGCCGATGTGATGTTCGTCGGCGGGCACGAGTTTCCGATCGTCCCCGAGGTCGCGGCGTGCTACCGGGCCATGGGCGACGGAGTGCTGTCGTCCGAGCGGGACGACCCGACCCGCGCGGTGCGGCCGTACAACGCCGACCGCGACGGCTTCGCGCTCGGCGAGGGCTCGATGGTGCTCGTTCTGGAACGAGCCTCCTCAGCCGTGGCCCGTGGTGCCACCGCCTATGCCGAACTGCTTTCGGTCGCCTCCCTCAACGAGGCCGGGCATCCCACCACCATGGACCTCACCGGGAAGATCACCGCGTCGCTCATCGAGTCGCTGCTCGCCGACGTCCACCGCTCGCCGGCCGACGTGGACTACTTCTGCGCGCACGGCACCGCGACGCGGTACAACGACATCGCCGAGAGTCACGCCGTCCGCGCGCTGTATCCCGGCCGGAGTCCGGACCAGCTGCCGCCCATCAGCTCGAACAAACCCATCTACGGGCACACCTTCGGCATGGCGGGCGTCATCAACGTCGCCGCCACCAGCCTGATGCTCCGCCATCAGACGGTCACCCCCACGATCAACCTCACCGACGTCGACCCCGAGTGCGACCACGACCACGTCGCCGGCGGCAGTCGCCCGGCCGACCTCGACCTCGCGGTGTCGGTGTCCTTCGCCTTCGGTAGCCAGACCTCGGTCGCGGCCGTTGGAGCCGTCTCATGAACCGACCCGTCATCGCCGCCGATCCGGACGACCTGGTGCGCCGGCTGGTTTCCGTGGGCGAGCACGTCCATCTGGCCGGCACCCCGTCCCGGCCCAACGCCCTCACCTACGCGCTGTGCCGGGTCCTCGGCGCCGCCGGAGTCGACGCGCACCTCACGATCAGCACCACGGCCGTCCACTCGGCCGCGCACGCGATCGCGCTGTCCGGCATCGCGGACAAGGTCATCGCCGGGTTCGCCGGCGACACCTACCCGTCGCCGCGGCCCAATCCGCTGTACCAGCACCTGGCGCAGGGGCGACCGTTCTCCTTCGAGGCGTGGTCGCTGCTGTCCTACGTCCAGCGCCTGATGGCGGGTGCGCTGGGGCTGCCGTATGCGGTCACGGCCTCGTTGGCCGGCACCGACCTGGCGGACGGCAAGAGCGGTGAGCTGTACGAGGTGGCCGATCCGGCGCGGCCGAACCAGAAACTCACGCTGCTCACGCCGCTGCGTCCCGATGTGGCGCTGGTGCACGGAGTCTGCGCCGACGAGGACGGGAACGTCGCCGTCGTGCCGCCGCTCGGCGAGGGCGCCTGGTCCGCGTACGCCGCACGGCGCGGGGTGATCGCCTCCGTCGAACGGATCGTGCCGCGTGCCGAGCTGCGGGCCGTGCACGACCGTGTGGTCATTCCCGGCGAGCGCGTGCTGGGGCTCTGCGAGGCGCCGTTCGGCGCCCACCCACAGTCGTTACGTACGGCCGATCTCTGCGGCGTCACCGGCTATTTCGACGACTACGAGGTCCTGGAGAACATCGTCGCTTCGTGCGAGGGACCGGAAAGAGGCGCCGACTGGTACCGCGAGTGGGTGATCGAACCCGGTTCGCACGCCGGTTATCTGAACCGCCTCGGCGCCCGGCGCCGGCAGGCGCTGGAGCACCGTAACGGCGTGGCCGCCAGGCGGACGGCACCGGAGCGGGACGGCGCGGAGGCGAGCCCGCCGACCAAGCTGGAGCGGCTGATCGTGCTCGGCGCCAGGGCCGTGGCCGACCAGGTTCGCCACGGCGGGTACGACACGCTCCTGGCCGGGATCGGCACGTCCCACATGGCCGCCTGGCTGGCCGCCGCCCTGCTGCGCCAAGGCGGGCACGACGTCAAGGTCGTCGCCGAACTGGGGATGTACGACTTCGTTCCACAGGCCGGGGACGTCTTCCTGTTCAGCCTGGCGCATGCCGAGCAGAGCCAGATGTTGGCCGGTATCCCCGAGATCCTCGGCGGGATGGTCGCCGCCAACACCCGGGCGCTCGGCGTGCTGGCGGCCGCGGAGATCGACGAGACCGGGGCGATCAACACGAGCCTGACACCCGACGGACAGTGGCTGACCGGGTCGGGAGGGGCGAACGACATCGCGTCCACCACCGACTGCGTGGTCATCGCCCCCTCGTCACGGCGTCGCTACGTCTCCCGGGTCCAATACCGCACGAGTCCCGGCCGGCGAGTTCGCGAGGTGGTCAGCGACTTCGGTCGCTTCTGGCGCGACGGCTACGGCTTCCGGCTCGGCACCTGGCTGCCCGAGCCGTCCGAAAGCGACAGTCCGGCCGAGCAGCGGGCGCACGACCTGGTGGCGCGGCGCACCAGTTGGCACGCCCCGGTAACGGGCCTGACGACGGAGAAACCGATCACGGCCGAGGAACTCGAGCTACTGCGCACGCTCGATCCGGACGGTCGATACCGCTGACGTAACCAGGAGGAGCCGTCATGCATGTTCGTAGCGAAGGCCGAACCTGGACGGGGTCCGGGTTGCGGTTCTCGGGGCTGGGCCACTACTACCCGCGCGCCGTCCAGAACAACGAGGGCGGAATCGACATCGGTGGCCGGTTCCACTCGACTTCCGACGCCTCCGCGCTCGGGGTCCGCAGCCTCCACGTGGCGGCCGAGGACGAGACACTGGAGTACATGGCCGTCCGCGCCGCGCGGGACGCGGTGGCCAACGCCAGGCATGACGGCGCCGACATGGACCTCGTGGTGCTGGCCAACTGGACGGACCGGCAGTGGATCCCGGAGATCGCGCCGGGCGTGGCGACCGGCCTGGGGGCGGGCGGTGCGCTCGCCTTCGATCTCTGCGGCGCCTGCGCGGGGTTCGTCCACGGCGTGCAGATGGCCGCAGCGCTGCTGACCGCGCACCCCGGCTGGCGACGCGCGGTGGTCGTGGCCGCCGATCGCTTCTCCCATCGAGCCAAGCCCGGCACCCGCAGTCAGCTGGTCTTCGGTGACGCCGCCGGGGCGGCCGTGCTGGAGAAGGGGGAGCCGGACAGCCGGAGCGGCCTGCTGGACTCCGTGCTCGACTGCGACTCCACCGAAGCCGACGCGGTCGCCGCCCGGCCCCCCGATGGTTGGCTGAAGCCGCGGCCGGAGCTCATCGACCTGGCGGTGCACTCCAGCCTTCAGGTCGCGGACACCATCCTGACCCGAAACGACATGAAGAGTGGCGACATCGACTGGCTGGTGCCGCATCCGGGGAACAACGCCATCCACAAAGGAGTGCGCGAAGGACTGGACCTGTCACCGGAGAAGTTCCTGACCAACTTCCGGGAACGGGGGAACACCGGCTGCGCCTCGATCCCCATCACCCTGTCCGAGTACTCCGCGTCCGGCGTCCTGCAACCAGGCGACCTGGTGCTGTCCACGGCCGTCGGCTCCGGCTGGTACTACGGCGGGTTGCTCTACCGGCTGTGAGGAATGACCCCATGAATCGCGAAATTGCCATCTGGACCGACTTCGGCGGGGTGATCACCGAACCCGTCGACAAGACGTTCGTCGGCTTCAGCGAACGCACGGGCGTGCCACTGCACGCCCTGAAGGAGGCGATGCGGCTGGTCGGCGAGGCCCACGGCACCGATGCCATGGGAGTGCTGGACATGCCGCTTCTCGACGAGGCCGCCTGGACGCGCGAGGTCGAGGAGGAACTGGACCGCACCTTCGGTCTGGTCGCCGATCTCCACGACTTCGGGGCCCGCTGGTTCGAGGGCCGGCCCGTCAACCGGGCGTGGCTCGAGCGGCTGGCCGACTTCCGTTCCCGGGGCATCTTCGTCGGCATGCTGTCGAACCTTCCGCCGGCGTGGGAGCGGCATCGGCGTTACCTGGCCGACGACTCCCGGTTCGACGCGGTCGTCTGCTCGTACGCGGTCGGCCACCGGAAACCGGAGCGGGGAATCTTCCGTATCGCGGCGGAACGGACCGGCCGCGCGGCGTGTGTCCTGGTCGACGACGTGGCGAAGAACTGCGCCGGTGCGGTGGCCGCCGGATGGCAGGCGGTCCAGTTCCACGACACCCACCAGGCCGCGGCCGAGCTCGAGACCCTGCTGCGGGACCGAGTACCGCTCGACGTCACTTCCGCTCACTGACCAGTTCCGGAGTTGCCATGGCTACCCCAACGATGGTGATCACCACCCAGCAGACGATGGACCGAAGCCTCGTGCACCGGGCCGCGCTGGCCGAGGTCTTCCTGACCGACTTCCGCAGCGTCTCCGACAGCACCTTTCACGCCTCGGCTCAACTGCCGCCGTGCCACTTCTACTACAGCGACCACAGTGCCCGCCCGGCGATCCACGACCCGCTGGCGGTCTTCGAAAGCGTCCGGCAGATGTTGTTGTGTGCCATGCATCTCCAGCACGGCGCCGCCGAGTCCACCAAGTCCATCACCGCCGAGGCCGAACTGGAGATCAGCGACCCCGAGCCGCTGCGAGCCGGTGGCCGGGCGCTGGATCTCGCGTTGCTGGGGACCGTCGCTCTGGAGAAGACCTATCAGGGGGCGACCTCGCGGGTCATCCACGAGGTGAAGATCCACACGGCGGACGGTCGTCAGGTGGGTTCGGTACGCGTTGACACCGCGCTGCGCCCCGATGACGCCTATCAGGTGCTGCGCATGGCCCACCGGACCGACCCGCCGCCGCGCTCGGACTCGTTGCCCGCCACGGTGCCCGACGAACTGGTGGCGCCGCACCTGGCCGGTCGTGAGCGGGCGCGGAACGTGGTTCTGCATGCCACGCGGAGCGCGCTCGATGAGATCCACGCCCTGCTCCACGTCCCCACCGACCATCCCAGCATGTTCGACCACCCGCATGATCATGTCCCCGGCCCCGTGATGATGGAGGCGGCACGCCAAGCCGCGCTGTTTCTGGCGAGGGACAGCCTCGGCAAGGTGCCGGCCAGGTTGTGGCTTCGCTCGATGCGTGCCGAGTACCACCGGTTCGCCGAACTCGACGACGACATCGTCGTGCGGGCAGGTCTGCGGCGAGGGGCACCCGGCTCCGGCCAGGTCCACACGGAAGTGGCTCTCCTGCAGCTCGGTGAGACCGTGGCTACGATGGACGTTCGGCTCGGCGTCCGATGAATGAGCGCGATTTGCCCGAGGTGGCCTCGCTGTTCCGGCTCGACGGCCGGGTCGCGGTCGTCACCGGCGCCTCGAGCGGGTTGGGCGCGCGGTTCGCGCGGCTGCTGGCCGCGGCCGGTGCCCGAGTGGCGGTCGCGGCGCGCCGGAAGGACCGCATCGCCTCGTTGGCCGCCGACCTGCCCGACGGCCGCGCGGTCGCCTGCGACGTCACCGACGCGGGCGACCGCGACAAGCTCGTGCACACGGTCACCGAGCAGGTCGGCCCGATCGACATCCTGGTCAACAACGCGGGGGTCTCGGAGGTCGTGCCCGCCGAACAACAGAGCGCCGGCAGCTTCTCCGACGTGGTCGCGGTCAACCTGACAGCTGTCTTCGCCCTCAGCACGACGGTCGCCGTCGGCATGCTCCGGCGTGGCAGCGGCAGCATCGTCAACGTGGCGTCGATCTACGGCCTGGTGGGCAGCGGCAGCCTGCCACAGGCGGCGTACGCGGCGAGTAAGGGTGGGGTGGTCAACCTCACCCGGGAACTGGCCGCCCAATGGGCTGATCGCGGCGTTCGGGTCAACGCCTTGTGTCCTGGCTGGTTCCCCTCGGAAATGACCACCGACATGCTCGAGACCGACAAGGGACGCACCTGGGTCGAACGCCGCACGCCCATGCGTCGAGCCGGAGAGCCGCATGAGCTCGACGGGGCGCTGCTGTTTCTTGCCAGCCAGGCGAGCACGTACGTCACCGGCACCACGGTTCCCGTCGACGGCGGCTACCTGACGGTATGAACATATCGGGCCGCCGACGGCAGTGAGCTTCCGTTGATCGACGTCACAGCGCGGTTCCCCCTCGGGGACTCTTCGCGGCATGATGTCCTGCGAGGAGGCAAGGATGGCCAACAGGTTCAATCCCGCGGGGATGTGGCAGCCGAATGGCCGCGCCTTCTCCCAGGGAGTCGTCCAGGGAGAGGGTGAGGTCGTCCACGTCACGGGTCAGGTGGCGTGGGACGAACACGACAACGTTGTTGGGGTCGGCGATGTCGAGGCGCAGCTGGAGAAGGCCGTCGCCAACGTTCGGACGGTCCTCGCCGAGGTCGGCGGCACACTCAGCGACATCGTCTCCATGACGATCTACTTCCTCGACCGCGCCGACCTTCCGGTGATCCAGCGTGTCCGCGCGCGCCACTTCGACCCCGCGACCGCGCCGGCCAGCGTGTTGATCCAGGTACCCGGCCTGGTCCTGCCGGAGTTCCTGGTCGAACTCGTCCCGATCGCTGTGGTGCCCCACGGGCGGTTCATCCGCCCACACTGAAAGCCATCACCTGGAAGGACGTCCGTCAGCTGATGAGGCTGGCCGGCCGCAGATCGGTCCACCGCTCGTCGACGAAGGCCAGGCACTCCTGCCTGCTGGACTCGGACATCACAACCTGCCAGCCGTTCGGCACTGCCGCGAACGCGGGCCACAGCGAGTGCTGGCCCTCGTCGTTGGTCAGTACCAGGAACGTGCCGGCGTCGTCGTCGAACGGGTTGGTCATGTCGTGCTCCTCAGGCGGTGCGGTGGTGTTGGTCGGAGTCCTGGCGCATGGCCGCTGCCAGCAGCGGGCCGATGATCGCCATGGGACCTGGTTCGGTCAGCAGTTGGTGCGGGCACGCGATCTCGTGGGTCTCGATCGCGCCGGAGACGTACGGCTGCCAGTCCGCCGGGGACGGTGGGTTCGCCGGCCGGTCCTCGGTGGCCACGATGATCATCAGGTCGCCGTCGAAGCGCCGGTAGCGGTAATCCGCCATGATGCGGCCGTTGTTGACCAGGACTTCCCTGATGGCGGTGACCTGGTACTCGTCGAGGCTCGCGAGCATGCTGCCGGACTCGCCGAGGATCTCGCGGAAGCGGACGAAGTCGATGATCCCGTCCACGTCGATGCCGGTCAGGTGCTTCCTGGCGTACATCTGCAGCAGGCCACGGAGGATGTCCTGTTCGTCGGGGACCCTGAGCCCTTCCAGGTACTCCAGCGACGGGAAGGCGTCGAGCATGACCAGCAGGTCGACCTCCGCGCCCTGGCGCTGGAGCTCGGTGGCGATGGCGTGCGCGAGGTTGCCGCCGAACGACCAGCCGAGCAGGCGGTACGGCCCGGACGGACGCACCGTGCGGATGTGCGCGATGTAGTCGGCCACCATCTCCTCGATCGAGTCCGGCAGGGGCTCGGGCCTGGCGAGGCCACGGGCCTGCAACAGGTAGATGGGCACCTCCTGGTCGATGTGCCGCAACAGGGCCGAGTAGGACCAGCCGAACCCGCCGCCCGCGTGGACGCAGAAGAGTGGCACCCCGTCGCCGCGGGATCGCAGTGGCAGCAACACGTCCAGCGCACCGGCGCCGTCGGCCGTGTGCAGCCGGTCGAGGAGGCCGGCGACCGTCGGCGCGCCGAACAGGTCCTGGATGCTGACCTCGGCGCCGAGTTCCGTCCGGATGCGGGCGACGAGCCGGGTGGCGAGCAGGGAATGGCCGCCGAGGTCGAAGAAGTTGTCGTCGATCCCGACGGCCGGCAGACCGAGTACGTCGGCGAACAGTCCACACAGGACCTGTTCGTCCTCGGTGCGCGGCGGCGTGCCCTTGGCGACCACCTGGAGGTCGGGGGCGGGCAGCGCGTTGCGGTCGAGCTTGCCGCTCGGGGTGAGTGGTAGCTCGTCCAGCACGACGATCGCCGAGGGCACCAGGTGATCCGGCAGTCGCTCGGCCGCGTAGGCCCGGAGCGACGACGCCAGCCGGTTGGTGTCGCGGGACGCGGTGGGGGTGTTGGTGAGGGGCCGGCCGGTGGCCGGGAGGTGGGTGCCGGCGATCGGGCCGTCGACCGTGTGGAACACCGCGTCCAGCGCGCGGTCATCCCCGGCGGACCAGGTGACCGCCACTTCGAGCCCGTGCCGTGCGGCGAAGTCGTGCAGCACCTCGGGATCAACCCCCGACGGCGCACCGGGCAGATCGGCGGACAACCTCCCATTGGGAATGCCCGTCACCCGACACGGCACCGTCGGCAGCTCCGCCAACGATGACCACACCACCGTGTCCACATCAGACACATCGGTCACCGGTCCGGTGTGCAGCACCACGTCATAGCGGTAGCGGGTCAGCTCGTTGTGTGCCGTACCGCGTTTGATCCGCACATCCACGCCCGACACCCGATCGTCCACCGCCGCGAAGAAGCCCGGATCGACCACCAACTCCTCATCGCCGCCCACGTGCCCGATCGCCCGGTGCAGCGTCCCGAGCAACCGCGCGCTCCGCACATCGCCCACGAACACCGAACCGCCCGGCGCCAGCAAACCCATGACACCCCGCAACACCGAACGCAGGTAGTCGGCGCTGGGGAAGTACTGGATGATCGAGTTCAGCACCACCACATCGAACCGGCCCGGCAGACCCGTGGTGTCCTCAGCCGACTGACAACGCAGCTCAACCCCCGCGAAACCAGCCGTCTGCCCCCGCAACCGATCGATCACCACCGGCGAGAAGTCCGTCGCCCAGTACTCCGCACACCCACCCGCCAACTCGGCGAGCAACAAACCACTACCCACCCCGATCTCGAGCATCCGACGGGGCGCCAACGACCGGATCCGCTCCACGGTCGCCGCCCGCCACTCCCGCATCTCCCCCAACGGAATCGGCGCACCATCATAAGAACTGTTCCACCCCGAGAAATCCTCACCCAACCCCGCCTCAGCAGAGGCGTAGACCGCGTCGTAAATCTCCCGCCATTCCCCAACCTGCCGGTCCTCCCCGCCGGAGCCGGACCGAGCGGGCACCACGTACCCCACCAACCTGCGGTCCCCCGCCGTGTCCTCCCGCACCATCACCACGGTCCGGTCCACCGACGGGTGTGAGTCCACAACGGACTCCACCTCCCCCGGCTCGATCCGGAACCCACGAATCTTCACCTGATCATCCGACCGACCAGCGAACTCCAACCCAGACGCGCCCCACCGCACCAGATCACCCGTCCGGTACATCCGCGAACCAGCAGGACCAAAGGGATCCGCCACAAACCGAGACGCCGTCAACCCCGACCGGTGCAGATAACCACGAGCCACACCACCACCCGACACATACAACTCCCCCACCACACCCCGCGGCACCAGCTCAAGATGGGAGTCCAGCACGTAGGCCCGCACGCCGATGGACGGCGTGCCGATGCCGGGAACAGCCGTTCCGGACAGGGCACCGCTCAGCGACACGAACACCGTCGCCTCGGTCGGCCCGTACGCGTTGACCATCCGCCGGCCGGGCGCCCACCGCGACACCAGCTCGCCCGAGCACGCCTCGCCACCGACGATCAACGTCCGGAGGCTGGACATGCCCTCCAGCGGGGTCACGGCGAGCACCGACGGCGGGATCAGCGAGTGGGTGACGCCGTGCGCCCGCACCACGTCCACCAGCTCGGCACCGGCCAGCGGACCGGCGACCGGCGGCACCACGAGGCTCGCGCCCGCCGCGAACGCCATCGCCAGCTCCATCACCGACGCGTCGAAGCTGGGCGAGGCGAGCTGCAGCACCCGCGCGTCCGCGCCCACAACGAACCGGTCCACCTGCGCGTCCCCCAGGTTGCGCAGCCCGGCGTGGGTGGTGACCACGCCCTTCGGTGTCCCGGTGGTGCCGGACGTGTAGATGACGTACGCGGGATGTGCCGGCAGCAGGGCGGAGTGGTCCGGGTTCGCGGCCGAGCCCTCGAGGTCGGCGATGTCGGCGACCGGGAGGACGTCGAAACCGGGCGGGACGACCCCGGGGGCCGCCACCACGAGCGCGGGCGCCGAGTCGGTGAGCATCAGCTCGATGCGGGCCGGCGGGTAGTTCGGGTCGACCGGGACGTAGGCGCCACCGGCCTTCAGCACGGCGAGGACGGCGACCACCAGCTCGACCGAGCGCGGCAACACGAGGCCGACCAGCACTTCGGGGCCGACACCGCGCGCGATCAGCACATGCGCCAGCCGGTTCGCCCGCGTGTTCAGCTCGGCGTAGGTCATCGACAGTCCGGCGCCCACCAGCGCGACCGCGTCCGGGGTCGCGGCCACCCGCTCCTCGAACAGCACCGGGAAGGTCGCCGGGCCACTCACCGGCGCGGGCCCCCCGCCCGCCGCGAGAAGGGACGCGCGCTCGGCCGGGCCGAGAATGTCCACATCGCCGAGTCGCTGTCGCGGTGCGGCGATCACCGACTGGAGCAGGCGCTGCCAACGCTCCATCATGGACCGGACGGTGTGGGTGTCGAACAGGTCGGTGCTGAACTCCACGAATCCGCTCAGGCCGGCGGGAACACCGCGGTCGTCATAGGTGTCGGTGAGGCTGATCGTCAGGTCGAACCGGGACGTGCCCGTGGCCACGATCTCCGGGGACACCGACAGGCCGGGCAGCTCGAAGTCGCCGCCCGGGGCATTCTGCAGCGCGAGGCTCACCTGGAACAGCGGGTGGCTCGACGCCGACCGCTCCGGGTTGAGCAGCTCGACCAGGTGATCGAACGGCACGTCCTGATGGGCGTAGGCGCCGAGCGCGGTCTCCCGCACCTGGCCGACCAACTCGGTGAAGGTGGGGTCGCCAGAGGTGTCCGCCCGCAGCACCAGCATGTTCACGAAGAACCCGACGAGCTCGTCGAGCGCCTCGTCGGTCCGGCCGGCGACAGGTGAACCCACCACCACGTCGGTGCCCGCACCCAGCTTCGACAGCAGTCCCACCAGGCCGGCGTGCACCACCATGAACAGCGTCGCGTCCGCCGACCTCGCCAGGCCGACGAGGCCGGCGTGCAGCTCCGCCGGCCACTCGACCGCCAGCACCTCGCCCCGGAAGGAGCCGACCGCCCGGCGCGGCCGGTCCACCGGCAGGGTGATCTCCTCGGGGGCGCCGGCCAGCTGTTCGCGCCAGTACTCGACCTGGTCGGTCAACACGCCGTCATCACCGAGCAGCAGCTCGCGTTGCCACAGCGTGAAGTCCGCGTACTGCACCGGAAGTGGGGCCCAAGCCGGCGGCGCGCCGGCGGACCGGGCCCGGTAGGCGGCCATCAGGTCGCGGGTCAGCGGCGCCATCGACCAGCCGTCGCCGGCGATGTGGTGCACGACGAGCACCAGCACGTGCTCGTCGTCCCGCACGGTGAACAGGGTCGCGCGGATGGGGAGTTCAGTGTCCAGGCGGAACTCGTGCCGGACGGCCGCCAGGACCTGATCGTCCAAGGTGGACTCGGGAACGTCCACACAGGAGAGCACCGGACTGTCGGTACCGGCTATCCGTTGACAGGCCACGCCTTCGATCGCGGGGAACACGGTCCGCAGGCTCTCGTGCCGGCCGACCACGTCCGCCAGTGCGGCACGCAGCGCCTCCCGATCGACCGTGCCCCGCAGCCGCAGCACGAACGGCATGTTGTACGTCGGGCTGGGGCCCTCGAACTGGTACTGGAACCACAGTCGCTGCTGGGCGAACGACAGCGGGACGACCTCCGGCCACGACACCGGCACCAGCGGCGCCCGCGCCGGCCCGGTGCCGGGCAGGGTTTCCGCCAGCCCGGCCGCCGTGGGCGTCTCGAAGACGTCGCGGATGGCGACCTCGACGTCGAGTGCGCGGCGGATGCGGGCGACCAGCCGGGTGGCGAGCAGGGAATGGCCGCCGAGGTCGAAGAAGTTGTCGTCGATCCCCACTGCGGGCAGACCTAGTACGTCGGCGAACAGTCCACACAGGACCTCTTCGCGGGCGGTGCGTGGCGCGGTGCCCGTGGACACCGCCGCCAGGTCGGGCGCCGGCAGCGCCTGCCGGTCCACTTTTCCGTTGGGGGTCAACGGCAACTCGGGCAGCACCACGATCGCCGACGGAACCATGTGGTCCGGCAGCCGCTCGGCCGCATGGGCGCGCACTGCCGCGGACAGCCCGGCGTCGTCGCGCGAGGTGGCCGGCACGTTGGTGTGGGCACGGAGTTGTCCGCCGGTTGGGCGGTGGGTCGCGATCGCGTCACCGCCGTGGTGGAAGAGCGCGTCGAGCGTGGTCGGGTCGTTCGTGGACCAGGTGATCGCCACTTCGAGCCCGTGCCGTGCGGCGAAGTCGTGCAGCACCTCAGGGTCAACCCCCGGCGCCGCATCGGGCAGATCAGCGGACAACCTCCCGTTGGGAATACCGGTCACCCGGCACGGCACCGACGGAAGATCGTCCATCGACGACCACACGACGGTGTCCACAGCGGACAGATCAGTCACGGGACCGGTGTGCAACACCACGTCATAGCGGTAACGAGTCAACTCGTTGTGCGCCGCACCCCGCTTGATCCGAAGGTCGACACCGGTCACCCGACCGTCCACCGCCGTGAAGAAGTCCGGATCGACCACCAGTTCCTCATCCGCACCCACCTGCCCGATCGCCTCGTGCAGAACGGGCAACAGCCGCAGGTTCCGCACGTCACCCACGAACACCGAACCACCCGGCGCCAACAGGTCCAGCGCACCGGCCAGCACGCGGGCCAGGTAGTCGGCGCTCGGGAAGTACTGGATGATCGAGTTCAGCACCACCACATCGAACCGGCCCGGCAGACCCGTGGTGTCCTCAGCCGACTGACAACGCAGCTCAACCCCCGCGAAACCAGCCGTCTGCCCCCGCAACCGATCGATCACCACCGGCGAGAAGTCCGTCGCCCAGTACTCCGCACACCCACCCGCCAACTCGGCGAGCAACAAACCACTACCCACCCCGATCTCGAGGACCCGACGGGGCGCCAACGACCGGATCCGCTCCACGGTCGCCGCCCGCCACTCCCGCATCTCCCCCAACGGAATCGGCGCACCATCATAAGAACTGTTCCACCCCGAGAAATCCTCACCCAACCCCGCCTCAGCAGAGGCGTAGACCGCGTCGTAAATCTCCCGCCATTCCCCAACCTGCCGGTCCTCCCCGCCGGAGCCGGACCGAGCGGGCACCACGTACCCCACCAACCTGCGGTCCCCCGCCGTGTCCTCCCGCACCATCACCACGGTCCGGTCCACCGACGGGTGTGAGTCCACAACGGACTCCACCTCCCCCGGCTCGATCCGGAACCCACGAATCTTCACCTGATCATCCGACCGACCAGCGAACTCCAACCCAGACGCGCCCCACCGCACCAGATCACCCGTCCGGTACATCCGCGAACCAGCAGGACCAAAGGGATCCGCCACAAACCGAGACGCCGTCAACCCCAACCGGTGCAGATAACCACGAGCCACACCACCACCCGACACATACAACTCCCCCACCACACCCCGCGGCACCAGCTCAAGATGGGTGTCGAGCACGTACAGCGACAGGTCCGGGATGCCCGTGCCGATCCCGCCGGCCGCGACCTGCGGCTGGTACGTCACGTGGACGGTGGTCTCGGTGATCCCGTACATGTTCACCAGCAACGGCGCGTCCGGGCGCCGGGTGTACCAGTCGGACAGTCGCGACGGGTCCAACGCCTCGCCGCCGAAGATCACCACGCGCAACGCGAGGTCCCGCACGGCGGCGGCCTGCTCGGCGCTGTCGAGCTGGTAGAAAGCCGACGGCGTCTGGTTGAGCACGGTGACGCGCTCCCGGTGCAGCAGATCGAGCATCAGCTCGGGCGAGCGGCTCACGGTGAACGGCACGACCACCAGCCGGCCGCCGAAGCCGAGCGCACCCCAGATCTCCCACACGGAGAAGTCGAACGCGTAGGAGTGGAACAGCGTCCACACGTCGTCCGCGCCGAAGCCGAACCAGTCGTCGGTCGCGTCGAGCAGCCGCACGACGTTGCGGTGCGGGACGACCACGCCCTTGGGGGTGCCGGTGGATCCGGACGTGTAGATGATGTACGCGGCGTGGGACGGCAGCAGCCCGGTGCGGTCCGGGTTTCCCTCAGCACCACCGTGCTCGATCGCGTCGAGGAGGACGACCTCGGCCGTGTCGGGCACGGCGGCCACCGTCTCCGTCACGGCGAGGACGACCGCCGGTGCCGCGTCGGCGAGGATGAGCTCCACCCGGGCCGCCGGATTGTGGGGGTCCACCGGCAGGTAGGCGCCACCAGCCTTCAGCACGGCGAGGATGGCGACCACGAGGTCGACCGACCGCGGCAGCGCGAGCCCGACCACCACCTCGGGGCCGACACCGCGGTCGACCAACACGTGCGCCAGCCGGTTGGCGCGGGCGTTCAGGTCCACATAGGTCAGTGACTCGCCGCCGTGGGTCAGCGCGACGGCGAGCGGCGTGGCGGCCACCTGGTTCTCGAACAGGTCGGGAAGGGTGGCGGCCGGCAACCGTTCCGGGATGGTCGCCGGCCGGCTGGTCAGCGCACGGCGTTCCGCCGGGGTGAGGAGATCGATGTGCGCGAGGCGCTGGCGGGCGTCGGCGACGGCCGACCGCAGCAGGCGTTCCCATCGGTCGAGCAGGGAGTGCGCGGTGGCGGGGTCGAACAGGTCGGTGCTGAACTCCAGCATCCCGGTCACGCCGGCCGGTTCGCCGCGCTCGTCGTAGCGGTCGGCCAGGCTGATCATCAGGTCGAACCGCGCCATTCCCGTGGGTACCAGCTCGGCGTTGACGGCCAGTCCCGGCAGCCCGAAGTCGGCGCGAGGGGCGTTCTGCAGTGCGAGGCTGACCTGGAACAGCGGATGGCTCGATACCGAGCGTTCGGGGTTGAGCACCTCCACCAGGTAGTCGAACGGCACGTCCTGATGCGCGTAGGCACCCAGGTCGGTCTCCCGCACCCGGTCCACCAACTCGGCGAACGTCGGGTCGCCGGAGGTGTCGGCGCGCAGCACCAACATGTTCACGAAGAACCCGACCAGCTCGTCCAGCGCCTCGTCGGTACGCCCGGCCACCGGGGTGCCGATGACGACGTCGGTGCCGGCGCCCAGCCGGGACAGCAGACCGGCGAGTCCGGCGTGGATCACCATGAACAGCGTCGCGTCCGCCGACCGGGCCAGGCCGACCAGACCGTGGTGCAGCTCCGCCGGCCACTCGAACACGATCGTCTCGCCCCGCGCGGAGCCGACGCGTGGGCGGGCGCGGTCGACGGGAAGCGTGATCTCCTCCGGTGCCCCGGCCAACTGCTCGCGCCAGTACTCGACCTGGTCGGTCACCACGCCGGCCTCGCCGAGCAGCAGATCGCGTTGCCACAGCGTGAAGTCCACGTACTGCACGGCCGGCACGTCCCAGTCCGGGGCCGCGCCGCCGCGCCGCGCCTCGTAGGCGGCCACCAGATCGGCCGTGAGGGGCGCCATCGACCACCCGTCGCCCGCGATGTTGTGCAGCACCAGCACGAGGACGTGGCTGGTCGGTCCGAGCACGAACAGGGTCGCGCGGATCGGTGGTTCCACCGCGAGGTCGAACCCGTAGGCGGAGCTGTCGGTGACGCGGCGGTCGAGGTCGTCCACGTCCTCGACGACCGTCAGCAGCCGCTCGGCGTCGAGGTCGGCGACGTCGAGGACCCGTTGGCAGGCGATGCCGTCGATCTCGGGGAACACCGTGCGCAGGCTTTCGTGGCGGCCCACCACGTCCAGGAGCGCCGCCCGCAGCGCGGCCCGATCGAGCGTCCCGGCCAGCCGGAGCTCGAACGGCATGTTGTACGTCGCGGTCGGTCCTTCGAACCCGTACAGGAACCAGAAACGCTGCTGTGCGAACGACAGTGGGACGGTGTCGGGCCGCAACACGGGCACCAGCGGTGGGCGGCCGGCTCCGGTTCCGGTCAGCGACGCGGACAGCCCGGCGACCGTGGGCGCGTCGAAGATGTCGCGGATGGCGACCTCGACGTCGAGTGCGCGGCGGATGCGGGCGACCAGCCGGGTGGCGAGCAGGGAATGGCCGCCGAGGTCGAAGAAGTTGTCGTCGATCCCCACTGCGGGCAGACCTAGTACGTCGGCGAACAGTCCACACAGGACCTCTTCGCGGGCGGTGCGTGGCGCGGTGCCCGTGGACACCGCCGCCAGGTCGGGCGCCGGCAGCGCCTGCCGGTCCACTTTTCCGTTGGGGGTCAACGGCAACTCGGGCAGCACCACGATCGCCGACGGAACCATGTGGTCCGGCAGCCGCTCGGCCGCATGGGCGCGCACGGCTGATCGCAGCCCGGCGGCGTCGAGGTACACGGCCGGTGTGTTGGTGTGGGGCCGGCCGGTGGTCGGGAGGTGGGTGCCGGCGATCGGGCCGTCGACCGTGTGGAACACCGCATCCAGCGCGCCGTCGTCCCCGGCGGACCAGGTGACCGCCACCTCGAGCCCGTGCCGTGCGGCGAAGTCGTGCAGCACCTCAGGGATCAACCCCCGGCGCCGCATCGGGCAGATCAGCGGACAACCTCCCGTTGGGAATACCGGTCACCCGGCACGGCACCGACGGAAGATCGTCCATCGACGACCACACGACGGTGTCCACAGCGGACAGATCAGTCACGGGACCGGTGTGCAACACCACGTCATAGCGGTAACGAGTCAACTCGTTGTGCGCCGCACCCCGCTTGATCCGAAGGTCGACACCGGTCACCCGACCGTCCACCGCCGTGAAGAAGTCCGGATCGACCACCAGTTCCTCATCCGCACCCACCTGCCCGATCGCCTCGTGCAGAACGGGCAACAGCCGCAGGTTCCGCACGTCACCCACGAACACCGACCCACCCGGCGCCAGTAGGTCAAGCGCACCCCGCAATACCCCACGCAGATAGTCGGCACTCGGTAAGTGTTGGATCACCGAGTTCACCACCACCACGTCGAACCGGCCCGGCAGGCCCGTGGTGTCGTCAGCGGGCTGACACCGCAGCTCGACCCCGGCGAGACCAGCCGTCTGCCCCCGCAACCGGTCGATCACCACCGGCGAGAAGTCCGTGCCCCAGTACGCCTCGCAGCCAGGCGCCAACCGGGACATCAGCAGCCCGTTCCCGACGCCGATCTCGAGTACCCGCCGCGGCGCCAACGACCGAACCCGTTCTACGGTCGCCGCCCGCCACTCCCGCATCTCCCCCAACGGAATCGGCGCACCGTCATACGAACTGTTCCACCCGGAGAAGTCCTCACCGAACCCCGCCTGGACCGCGGCGTCCTCGTTGTCGGCGTAGACCGCGTCATAGACCGCGCGCCAGTCCCCGATCTGTTCGTCCTCCGCACCGGACACGGCCGGCACGACATACGCGACCAGCCGCCGTTCGCCCGGCACATCCTCCCGCACGGTCACCACCGCCCGCGCCACCGACGGGTGTGAGTCCACAACGGACTCAACCTCCCCCGGCTCGATCCGGAACCCACGAATCTTCACCTGATCATCCGACCGGCCGACGAACTCCAGCCCAGACGCGCCCCACCGCACCAGATCACCCGTCCGGTACATCCGCGAACCGGCGGGGCCGAACGGATCCGCCACGAACCGGGACGCCGTCAACCCCGACCGGCCCACATACCCGCGCGCCACACCGTGGCCGCCGATGTACAGCTCCCCCACCACACCCGGTGGCACCGGTGCCAGACCGTCGTTCAGCACGTAAAACGCGGTTCCGGGGATCGCCGCACCGATTCCCGGCGCGGCCCCGTCGGAGACCTCGGTCGCCGACGCGACCACGGTCGTCTCCGTCGGTCCGTACGCGTTGACCAACCGCCGGCCGGCCGACCAGCGGGCCGCCAGGTCCGCCGGCAACGCCTCACCGCCGACGATCAGGCTGCGCAGGTGCGGAAGCGTCTCGACCGGCATGGTCGCCAGCACGGCGGCCGGGACCATCACGTGCGTGATTCGGTTGTCCGCCAACTCGGTGACGAGTTCGGCGCCGGCCAGGCGACCGGCCGGCACGACCAGCTCGGCGCCCTGCGCCAGGGCGACGCACAGCTCGCCCATGAACACGTCGAAGCTCACCGACGCCAGCTGGAGCAGCCGGTCACCCGGCCCGGCGGCGTGCGCGGCGACCACCCGCGGAAGGCCCTGATGGGTCACCAGCACGCCCTTGGGCCGGCCCGTGGAACCCGAGGTGAAGATGACATAGGCCAGGTGTCGCGCGGACAGCGGCGCACGACGATCGGCGTCGGTCAGGTTGTCGCCGGAACCGGAACCGCTCCGGAGTTCGTCGAGGTGGACTCGAGTTCCGTGCCAGGGCACGGAGAACCCCGTTCGGGTGACGAGCACGGCGGGCCGGGCGTCGGCCAGCATGAGAGCGACGCGCTCGGCCGGATAGTCCACGTCGAGCGGGACGTACCCGCCGCCGGCCTTGAGCACCGCGAGAACCGTGACGACGAGCTCGGCCGTCCGGTCGAGCAGCACGGCCACCGGGACATCCGGGCCGACGCCGCGGTCGACCAGTAACCGGGCCAGCCGGTTGGCGCGTGCGTTCAGCTCGGCGTAGGTGAGCGTGGTCGTCCCGCTGCGCACGGCGGGCGCCTCGGGTGTCAACGCTGCCTGGGACTCGAACAATTCGGGCAAGGTCGCCATCAGCCAAACGTAGAGGTCGAAAGAGAGTCCGAACTCAAAAGACGATCAACCCCGCCTCGTGACGCAAACAGGTGAATCCGCAGCGAGGCGTCGCCGGGACCGCTACGGTCGAAGACATGACCGGCCTGGAATTCACCGCCTGGGGCCTGTTCGGCGGATTCGCGGTGGAAGGCCTGGAGTTCTCCGCGGCGATCCGGCGAACCGGCCGTTGGCCGTGGCGTCTGCATGGTGAGCCTGGCCCGCTTCCGTTCGCCATCTCGATCATCATCCGGCTCGGTGTCGGCGCCGGGCTGGCCGCGGCGGCCGGCATGGCCGACCAGATCAGCGGCCCGTTCGGCGCGCTGGCTGTCGGGGTGGCCGCGCCGTTGGTTGTCGAGCAGCTCGCCAGGCAGGTTTACCTCACCGAATCCTTGACGCAAGATGGGGGGACGAGCGATACCGCGGAACCTCGATCGGTCACCAGGGAGGGCACCGATGAGAGCTGACTCCTTCGGCGGCCGGGTGATCGCCGCCCTGGCCAGGCAGACGCCGGCGTTCACCGGTCTCGCCCGGCCGGCCACCACCGAATGGCGGGCGACCGTCGCCGCCCTCGCCCGCACGCGCGGCCCCGCCCAGCCGACCGACGAGATACCCGAGCAGCGCCCGGCGATCACCCCGGACCTGCCCGCCCCGGTATTGTCCACCTCCCGGCCGTTGACCCGGCAGGAAGTGGTTGCCGCGCACGCCGCCGGGGTCGACCTGAGCGAGATGGACCTGACCGGGGCGGATCTGACGGGCGTCACCCTGACCGAGGCGTGGTTGCACAAGGCGAACCTGACCGGGGCGAACCTCGCCGGCGCCGACCTGACCGGCGCGAGCCTGCGCGGGGCCAACCTGACCGGCGCTCAGCTTCCGGGCGCCACGCTCGCCGGGGTGAACCTGCACCAGGCGGACCTGTCAGGCGCCAACCTGGCCGGCGCCGTGCTCACCAACGGCGCCGCCCTGACCGGCGCGAACATGTCGAACGCGGACCTGCGCGGTGCTCACCTGTGGGACGCCTGGCTGACCGGCGCGTACCTGATCGAGACCGACCTGACCGAGGCGGAACTGTCCGGCGCGAGCCTGCACCAGGCACATCTCACCGATGCGGTCCTGGTCCGGGCCAAGCTCGCCTACACCGACCTGACCAGGGCCGACCTCTCCGGCGCGGATCTCACCGACGCGGAGATGTCCACCGCCCACCTCGGCGGCGCCAGATGGACCGGCGAAACCCGCTGGCCGGAGGGCATGGCCGAGACCGTTGAGGCCAACTCACGCCGCCTCCCCTCGGGCGTGTTCGTACACAAGTCGTAGGGCGGTGGCGTCCCGAATGCCTTCGGGATGCAGGGAACGACGCCTTCACCGCGTTGACCGCAGTGAAGGCGTCGTTCCCTGCATGGGGTTGGCCGGTCGGCGTAGCAGGTAGATGTCCATCAGCCAGCCTGCCTCCCTCTTCGCGGCCGCGCGAGCGGCTTCGATCTCCGGGAGGGTGTCGGCGAGCGGGCCGGCCGCCAGGCGTTCGCTCGGGGCGCCGAGGTTGGCGCCCCACCAGATGAGCCAGCCCGTTGGTTCGACGGCGCGCAATGAACCGAGCGATCGGCTGAGCAGGACCGCGATGTTGAGCTGCCCCCGCGCGACCGCCTCCGGAAGGCGGCGGCCGGTGGTGACGTGCAGTGGTTCCCCGATGCCGTGCGCCACGATGCGGTGGCGGGCGGCGAGCGCGGCCAGACTGGACACGCCCGGCACGACTTCCAGTCGCGCGTCGACGGCGTCGGCCACGCGCTCCAGCACCCGGATGGTCGAGTCGTAGAGGGCCGGATCGCCCCAGACCAGGAAGCCCGCGTCGCCGTCGTGGTCGGCCAGGGCTGCGGCGTAGCGGCCGGCTCGGGCCGCGTGCCAGTCGGTGACCGCACGTACGTAGTCCGCGGGTGCCCGGTCCCGTTCGACGTCTTCGACGACCACCAGCTTCGGGTCGCCGCTCACGTGGCGCGCCAGCAGCTCCGTCCGCGCGGCGGCGAGCGGGTCATCGCGCCGTTTCTCGGTCACCACGAAGAAGTCGACCCCGTTCATCGCGCGGATCGCCTCGAGGGTGACCTGATCGGGGTCGCCCGGCCCGACGCCGATGAGGACGACGCGGCGGGTCATGTCCCGGCGCCGTCCTCGAGATCGCCCTCGATCGACAGGTAGACGGCCCGCATCTCGGCCAGCACCTCCGCGTCGGGTTCGGCCCACAGTCCGCGGTCCGCCGCCTCGTGCAGTCGTTCCACGATGCCCCGCAGCGCCCACGGATTGGCCTGGCGCATGAACTCCTGGTTGGTCTCGTCCAGCACGTACTCACGCGCCAGCCGCTCGTACATCCAGTCATGCACGACACCCGTGGTCGCGTCGAACCCGAACAGGTAGTCCACGGTCGCGGCCAACTCGAAGGCGCCCTTGTAGCCGTGGCGCTGCATCGCGCCGATCCAGCGCGGGTTCACCACCCTGGAACGGAAGACGCGGTTGGTCTCCTCCTGGAGGGTGCGGGTGCGGACCGTGTCCGGGGAGGTGGAGTCCCCGACGTAGGCCTTCGGGTCGACGCCGGTGAGCGCGCGGACCGTCGCGATCATGCCGCCGTGGTACTGGAAGTAGTCGTCGGAGTCGGCGATGTCGTGCTCGCGGGTGTCGATGTTCTTCGCGGCGACCTGGATGCGGCGGTAGTTGGCGCGCATGTCGTCGGCCGCCGGGCGACCGTCGAGTCCCCGGCCGTACGCGAAGCCGCCCCAGGCGGTGTAGACCTCGGCCAGGTCGTTGTCGTCGCGCCAGGTGCCGGACTCGACCACCTGCAGGATGCCCGCACCGTAGGAACCGGGGGCGGAGCCGAAGATCCGCGAGGTTGCCCGGCGTTCGTCGCCATGGGAAGCGAGATCGGCGTGGACATGGGCGCGGACGAAGTTTTGTGAAGCCGGTTCGTCGAGTGCGGCGACCAACTGGACCGCGTCGTCGAGCATGGCGACCACGTGGGGGAAGGCGTCGCGGAAGAAGCCGGAGATGCGCACGGTCACGTCGATGCGCGGGCGGCCGAGCTCGGCGAGCGGCAGGACCGCCAGCTCCCGGACCCGGCGGGACGCCTCGTCCCACACCGGCCGGACGCCCAGCAGGGCAAGCACTTCGGCGATGTCGTCGCCCGAGGTCCGCATGGCCGACGTGCCCCACACGGAGAGCCCGACCGACGCGGGGTACTCGCCGGTCTCGTCCAGGTGGCGGGCCAGCAGCGAGTCGGCCATGGCCACCCCGGTCTCGTAGGCGAGCCGGGACGGCACCGAGCGCGGGTCGACCGTGTAGAAGTTCCGGCCGGTCGGCAGGACATTGACCAGACCACGCAGCGGCGAGCCGGACGGACCGGCCGGGACGTACCCGCCGTCGAGCGCGTGCAGCACCGCGTCGAGTTCGTCGGTGGTGCGGTTCAGGCGGGGCACCACCTCGGTAGCGGCGAACTCCAGCACCCGGACGACAACCGGGTCGTCGTGGAGCCCCGCGGCCGTCGCCGGATCCCAGTCGGCCGCCTCCATCGCCTCGACGAGCGCGCGGGCCTGTGTCTCGACGGCGTCCACCGCGCCGCTCTGCTCGGCGCCCTCCTTGAGGCCCAGCGCGGTGCGCAGTCCCGGCACGGCGGCCGTCTCGCCGCCCCAGACCTGTTGGGCGCGCAGGATCGCGAGCACGAGGTCCACCCGCTGAGGCCCGGCCGGGGCCTGGCCGAGGATGTGCAGCCCGTCGCGGATCTGGGCGTCCTTGACCTCGCACAGCCAGCCGTCGATGTGGAGGATGAAGTCGTCGAACTCCGTGTCGTCCGGGCGGTCCTCGAGGCCGAGGTCGCGATGCAGGTGCGCGGCCTGCATGAGGGTCCAGATCTCGGCGCGGATGGCGGGCAGCTTGGCCGGGTCCATGGCCGCGATGTTCGCGTGCTCGTCGAGCAGCTGTTCCAGGCGGGCGATGTCGCCGTAGCTCTCCGCCCGGGCCATGGGCGGCACCAGGTGGTCGACGATCGTGGCGTGCGCGCGGCGTTTGGCCTGGGCGCCCTCGCCGGGATCGTTGACCAGGAACGGGTAGACCAGCGGCAGGTTGCCGATGGCCGCGTCGCTCGCGCAGGCCGCGGACAGGGCGGCGTTCTTGCCCGGCAACCATTCCATCGAGCCGTGCTTGCCGAGGTGCACGACCGCGTGCGCGCCGAAACCGTGCTCCAGCCAGCGGTAGGCGGCCAAATAGTGGTGGGACGGCGCGAGCGCGGGATCGTGGTAGATGGCGACCGGGTTCTCGCCGAACCCGCGCGGTGGCTGGATCAGCAGCACGATGTTGCCGGACCGGATGGTGGCGAGCACGATCTCGTTGGCGTCGTTCACGAACAGCGCGCCCGGCGCCGGGCCCCACGCCTCGGTGACCGACTCGCGCAGTGCGGGGTCGAGGTCGGTGAACCAGCGCTCGTAGTCCCGCGCCGGGATGCGCACGTGCGCGTCGGTGAGCTGGCCCTGGGTGAGCCATTCCTCGTCCTGGCCGCCGGCCGCGATCAGCGCGTGGATGAGCGCGTTGCCCGCCTCGGTGTCTTCGGTGAGGTCGAGGGCCTGCAGGTCGCCGACGTCGTACCCGGCGGCACGCAGGCGGCGCAGCAGCCGCACCGTCGAGACCGGGGTGTCCAGGCCGACCGCGTTGCCGACCCGGCTGTGCTTGGTCGGGTAGGCCGAGAGCATCAGCGCGATCCGCCGCTGCCCCACCGGGGTGTGGCGGAGCCGGGCGTGCGCGACCGCGATGCCGGCGACGCGGGCGCAGCGCTCGGGGTCGGCCACGTAGCGCGGCAACCCGTCGGCGTCGATTTCCTTGAACGAGAACGGCGCGGTGATGATGCGGCCGTCGAACTCGGGGATCGCGATCTGGCTGGCGGAGTCCAGCGGGGTCACGCCCTCGTCGGAGGCCACCCATTCCGCGCGGCTGGAGGTCAGGCACAGGCCCTGCAGGACGGGGATGTCCAGCGCGCGGATGCGGGCCACGTCCCAGGCCTCGTCGTCACCGCCCGCACTCGCTCCGGCCGGGGTGATCCCGCCCGCGGCGAGCACGGTGACCACCAGCGCGTCCAGCGTGCCGAGCGCGCTGTACAGCTCGTCCGGCGCCGAGCGCAGCGACACGGAGAAGACCGGCACGCCGACCGCCTGCCCGGTCGCGTCGACGGCGTCGGCGAGCGCGTGCGCGAAGTCGGTGTTCCCGCTGGTCTCGTGCGCCCGGTAGTAGAGGATCCCGATCCGGGGCAGGTCCCCGGCGGGCATCGGGCGTTCGCCGAACCCCCACGCCGGCACGGTGACCGGCTGCTCGAAGCCCTCGCCGGTGAGCAGCACGGTGTCGGAGAGGAACGCGTGCAGCTGAGCCAGGTTGAGCGGCCCGCCCTCGGCCAGGTACCGGTGCGCGTCGGCCGCGATGCCGGCCGGCACGGTGGACAGCCGCATCAGCTCCGCGTCCGGGGTCTGTTCGCCGCCGAGCACCACCAGGGGCACGGCGCTCGCCCGCAGGGTGGCGAAGCCTTCCCGCCATGATTCGGGAGTCCCCAGCAACCGCACGACCACCACGTCGGCGCCGTCGATCACGGACGGCAGGTCGGCGAGGTGCAGGCGGGCCGGGTTCGCCCAGCGGAAATCAGCGCCGGATCCGCGCGCGGACAACAGGTCGGTGTCGGATGTGGACAGTAGCGCGACGGTGGGCACGCGGTTCCTCCTCGCGGGGTTCTCGCCCCGCACGGCAGGTCGGTGGCCGCGGGTCGGTGTCTGGCTGCCCGGCTGGTGAGCCGGTACACAGTGGCGGAACCGCCCCGGATTCGCACCGGAGTTCCCGAGTCCGCGACCGGCGGACACGAGCCCACCCTAGTGCAGTTCCCGCACAGCGACCGGTCATGAATGTGCGCTACGTCACACTTCCAGAGGGTTTTTCTTGAGTGAACTCGAACGCCTAGCCTGGGTTTAGGGATGATTCCGAAATTCAGAAAGAAAAGGAGATCAAGGATGAAGTGGATCACTTTCGCAATGCCGCCGCTTGACCGCGCCGAGCAGTTCGACGCACTGGTCGAAGAGCTTGGCGGAAACCCGGAGGGCATCGAGGAGCGCCACGTCGGAACAGCGGAGGACGGCAAAGTATGCGCCGTGACCATGTGGGAGACGAAGGCGCACGCCGACCGGTTCTTCTCCAGCGAATACTTCGCCGAGAAGCTCGGACCGGCGTTCGCCGCGGTGCTCGGCCGGGAGCCGGAAGGTCGGCCGGTAGTCGTCGGGATGGACCCCGCACGAAGCTTCTTCCGAAATTCAGAGCAATGACTAATTACGTCCTCGTCCACGGTGGCTTTGTCGGCGGCTGGTACTGGAGCGAGGTCGCCGAACGGCTGAGAAAGGCCGGACATCGCGTCGAGGTGATCGAGCAGTTGCCGAGCGCCGGAACCGACCCGGCCCCCGCCGACCTGGCGGCCGACGCGGCGGTCGTGAAGCAGGCCGTGGAGCGAGTCGGGGAACCCGTCGTCCTCGTCGGTCACTCCTACGCCGGAATGGTCATCACCGAACTCGCCGATCATCCCGCGGTCGCCCACAGCGTCTACCTCGCCGCATTATGGCCGCGGCGAGGGCAGTCGGCGACGCAACTCCTCGCGGCGGGACCGCCGCCGAAACACATGACCACGCACGACAACGGTACAGTCCGAGCCATCGACGATCTGGAGCAGCTTCGGCAGAAGATGTGCGCCGACGTCGACAAACAGCGCGCTTATTCCATCCTGCGCCGGTTCCAGCCGCAGTCGACCGCCAGCCTTACCGCCCCCAGTACCGCACCTGACCGCGACCACCCGACGACCTACATCATCTGCGAGAAGGATCAGGCCATTCTGGCCGCCACTCAGGAACAGATGGCCGCTTTCGCCAACTCCAGTCATCGGCTTCCGTCGGCGCATCAGCCCATGACATCGATGCCGGACAAACTCGCCGACGTACTCAGTCGAGTGTGAGGACGCAGTCGCCGCAGTATCCGCCGCCGGGGATTCGGTAATAAAGGCAGCAGGAAGACCGGACGAAATGCTCGCCCAGCTCGCCGGTGCCCGTCAGTGGCCCGGCGAGCAGCGCGGCAGCGGCATCCCGCGCCGCCGGGGCGAGATCCGGGCGGGCGACGCCGACCATGCGGGCCGCGCCGAAGACGGCGGAGGCGATGTTGCCCGCCAGGACCTGGCGGGACAGGGAGTATCGCTCGGCCAGTGCGTCGGTGAGCGGCGTCAGCACGTCGGTGAGCAGGTCCGTCACCTGTGGCTCGGTGTCCGGCCCGGTCAGCGCGAGCGGCCACGGGCCCTGCTCGACCGGCTGCCACCACGCGTCGTCGAGGCTGGGTCTCGGCAGCGGCACACCGAGGACGCCGGCGCCGAGCACGGGCGAGATCAGCCGCGCGAACAGGCCGAGCGACATGGTGGACGCCGCGACCCGCTGCTCGACGTCCACACCGGACAGTCGGCTGAGCACCGTGTGGACGTGCTGAACCCGCTCGGCGAGCACCGGTGGCGCCAACAGGTCCCGCAATGGTCGCCAGGGACCGGGCCCGGCCTCGCGGTGAACCTCGAAGAACGGGCCGAGCCCGGCGAGGATGGGAGCTGGGTCGGGCATGACGTCATGGTGGCACGAGGACGATGGCACGATGGGCCGGTGGCCGCACGCACCTACGCCGATCGCTGCCCCGGGGTGTTCCGTCCCTGGGTGGCCGAAGACGGCGCGGTCATACGGCTCCGCGTCCCCGGAGGAAAGATCAGCCCGGACGCCCTGCTCCGGGTGGTCGACGCCGCCGAACGGCACGGCGACGGGACGGTGCTGCTCACCAAACGCGCCAACCTGCAGTTGCGCGGGCTCGCCGAGCGGATACCGGACGAGCTGATCGACACGGTGGCCGCGGCCGGACTGCTGCCGTCCCGCACCCATGAG
This sequence comes from uncultured Actinomycetota bacterium, assembly GCA_963826035.1. Taxonomy (GTDB): domain Bacteria; phylum Actinomycetota; class Actinomycetes; order Mycobacteriales; family Pseudonocardiaceae; genus Actinophytocola. The sequence goes on from CAWGVZ010000003.1 coordinate 265,755, forward strand.
CTGGTCCGCAACATCCTGGTCTCGCCGCTGACCGGCCTGGTCGGCGGCCGGATGGACCTGCGGCCGGTCGTCCGCGCGCTCGACCAGGCGCTGCTGGCTTCGCCCGAGTTGGCTGTGCTCGGCGGCCGGTTCCTGTTCGTGCTGGACGACGGGCGGGGCGACGTCGTCGGGCGTGACCTCGACCTCGGTCTCGTGGCGGTGGACGCGACCCGGGTGCAGCTCCGCGCCGGGACTACCTGGGGACCGGTCGTGCCGGTCGAAGACGCCGCCGCAGGCCTCATCCGCCTCGCCGGTGAGTTCGCGCGGCTGCGCGGTACCGGCCCGAGCGCCTGCTGGCACGTCGACGAATTGCCCGAGCCCCTGCTCGGCGCGCCGCGCGACCCGGGCACCGAAGTCGAATCGGAGCCGCCGGCGCCCGGCCGGCACGGGCAGGTGTCGGTGGTCGCCGTGCCCGACGGCCTGGTGCGCCGGCCGCTGGCCGAACGACTGGCCGGGGCCGCGGGCCTCGTGGTCACCCCCTGGCGAAGCATCGTGGTGGAGGAACCCGCATGACCACAGCGCCGACGTCGCGCTACCACTACGTCCGCGACGGCGCGGCGATCTACGCCGAGTCATTCGCCACCATCCGCGCCGAGACCGACCTCTCCCACCTCCCGGCCGACGCCGAGAAGATCGCCGTGCGCATGGTCCACGCCACCGGGCAGACCGACCTGCCGGCCGCATTGGTCATCCACCCCGAGCTGGTGTCCGCGGCCCGCACCGCGCTGCGAACCGGCGCGCCGATCCTCACCGATGCGCGCATGGTCGCCTCCGGAGTCACCAGGGCGCGTCTCCCCGTCGACAACGACGTCTGCTGCCTGCTCGGCGACGAGCGGGTACCGGATCTCGCCAAGGCCTGGGGCACGACCCGCAGTGCGGCCGCCGTTTCGTTGTGGGGCGACCGGCTCGCCGGGTCGGTCGTCGCCATCGGCAACGCGCCGACGGCGCTGTTCCACCTGCTGGAGCTACTGGCCGACGGCGCTCCCCCGCCGGCCGCGATCGTCGGCGTGCCCGTCGGGTTCGTCGGCGCGGCCGAGTCGAAGCAAGCGCTCGCGTCGTTCGCGGCCGAGCACGGCATCGAGGTGCCGTTCCTCACCGTCCACGGGAGACGCGGCGGCTCCGCACTCGCCGCCGCCGCGCTCAACGCACTCGCCCAGGAGCGGGAGTGACCGGGCGGCTCTACGGCGTCGGGCTCGGTCCCGGCGACCCCGAGCTGGTCACCGTCAAGGCCGCCCGGATCATCGAGGGCGCCGACGTCATCGCCTACCACCAGGGGCCGCGGAAACGCTCGAACGCGCGCCGCATCGCCGACCCGTACGTCCGGGCCGGGGTCACGGAAGAGCTGCTGGAATACCCGGTCACCACCGGCATCACCGACCACCCCGGCGGCTACGCGGGCGCCATGGCCGACTTCTACGAGCACTGCGCCAAGAGGCTGGCCGCGCACCTCACCGCTGGTCGGGATGTGGTGGTGCTCGCCGAGGGCGATCCCCTGTTCTACGGCTCGTACATGTACGTGCACGACCGGCTGAGCGAGCACTTCGAGACCGAGGTGGTGCCCGGCGTGCCCGCGTTCGCGGCCGCGACCGCCGCGCTGCGGACGCCCCTGGCCAGGCAGGCCGACGTGCTCACCGTGCTGCAGGGGACGTTGCCCCGTCCCGAACTGGCGCGCCGGCTGGCCGACACCGACGCGGCGATCATCATGAAGCTCGGCAGGACGTTCCCCGAGGTGCGTGCCGCGCTGGCGGAGGCCGGCCGGCTGGACCGTGCGTGGTACGTCGAACGCGCGTCGATGACCGAGGAACGGTGGCTGCCGGTCAACGAGGTGGATCCCGTTGGCGTGCCGTACTTCTCGCTGATCGTGGTACCCGGCGACACGCACGCCGGGCGGCGCCGCTACGACGACCCCGAGCCCGTTTTCGTGCCGGCCGCAGCCGCCGAGCTGGTGGTCGTCGGGCTCGGCCCCGGCGGTGCCGAGTGGCTCACCCCGGAGGCCGCGGCGGTGCTCGCCGAGGTCGACCACGTGGTCGGCTACGCACCCTACGTCGACCGCGTGCCGCAACGGCCGGGCCTGCGCCGGCACGCCTCGGGCAACACCGTCGAGCTGGACCGGGCCAGGTTCGCGCTCGACCTGGCCGCACACGGTGAGCGGGTGGCCGTGGTGTCCGGTGGCGACGCCGGGGTGTTCGGGATGGCGTCGGCCGTGTTCGAGGCGGCCGAGGCCTACCCGGACGTGCACGTCCGCGTGGTCCCGGGGGTCAGCGCCGTGCAGGCGGCGGCGGCGCGCGCGGGTGCCCCGATCGGCGCGGACTTCGCCTTGCTCAGCCTGTCCGACCGCCTCAAGCCCTGGTCGGTCATCGAACGCCGGGTCCGTGCGGTGGCGGAGGCCGATCTGGTGCTGGCCGTGTACAACCCGCGCTCCCGCACGCGCACCACCCAGGTCGGCGAACTGCGCGACATCCTGTTGGCGCACCGGAGTCCGGACACGGTGGTCGTGGTAGCGAGGGACATCGGCCGGCCCGGCGAATCCCTCACGGTGACCACCCTCGCCGACCTGGACCCGGAGACGGTCGATATGCGCTGCCTGTTGATCGTCGGCGCCAGCAGTACGCGGGTCACGGCGGGCCGGGTGTGGACTCCCCGCTACGTCGAGGAGTGACGGCAGGCGGCGCGGCATGCCTGGAACGACGCCTTGCAGACGTTGAACGTCAGTAACGACGCCTTCCAGGCATTCGGCGGGCCGAACCCTGTGCGGCGCGATCTCTGGCCGGGTCGTAGAGGTAGGACTCGGCACCCACCACACCGGCACCGAGCGCGGGCCCCACCATGATCACCGCCGCCTGCCGCAACGCCGCCGCCTCCACCTGATCGGCGACGTCGGCCAGCGTGCCGCGCAGCACCCGCTCGGCGGGCTGGGAAGCGTTGGCCACCACCACGACCGGACAGCCCGGCCCATAGAACGAGGCCAACTCCTCGACCAGCACCCGAGTGCGGGTGATCGCCAAGTGCAGCACCAGCGTCGCACCGGTAGCGGCGAAGGCGGCCAAAGTCTCTCCCGACGGCATGACCGTGGACCTGGCCTGAGTCCTGGTCAGCACGACCGACTGCGCCACCTCCGGCACAGTCAGCTCGTGCCCGATCCGCGCCGCCGCCGCGGCATAGGCGGGCACCCCCGGCGTCACGTCCCACGGCACACCCGCCTGGTCGAGCCGCCGCGTCTGCTCGTACAGCGCCGAATAAATCGACGGGTCGCCGGAACACAGCCGCACCGCGCGCAGACCCGCGCGGTGCGCCGCGACCAGCTCTGCCACGATCTCGTCCAGATCGAGGTGCTGGGAGTCGACCAGCCGGGCCCCGTCCGGGCAGTGCCCGAGCACCGCCGAGTCGAGGTACGTGCCCGGATAAACGCAGACGTCGGCCGATGCCAACAACCCGACCGCGCGCAACGTCAGCAGATCCGCGGCTCCGGGACCGGCCCCCACGAAATGCACGGTCACTTCGTCACCGCCCACTGGGTCACCGTCCGCGCGGGCGTCCACCCCGTCCGGCCGCCGAGCGGCGCGGCATGCTCGACCGAGATCCGGGTCAGCTCCCCGCCCCGCTCGCCGTACGCGGCGGCCAGCAGCGCCTCGGTCTCCACCGTGACGCCGTGCACCACGAGCCGGCCACCGGCCGGCAGCGCCGACCAGCACGCGTCGAGCACCTCGGGAGTCGCGCCGCCGCCCACGAACACCGCGTCCGGAGTGGACAGTCCGGCCAAAGCGGAAGGCGCCGACCCGGTCACCACCGCCAGGCTCGGCACCCCCAGGCGCCCGGCGTTGGCAAGAGCGCGGGCCGCGCGGGCGGGATCTCGTTCCACCGCAACGGCTCGACAGGTGGCGTGCGCGCGCAACCATTCGATGGCGACCGAACCGGCGCCCGCGCCGACGTCCCACAGCAGCTGTCCCGGCTGCGGCGCGAGGCGAGCGAGCGCCACCGCCCGCAGGTCCCGCTTCGTCAATTGGCCGTCGTGCTCGAACGCGGAATCCGGCAGGCCGGCGAGCAGACCGTGCCCGGGACCACCGGCGCACTCGATGGCCAGCACGTGCAGGGCGGGCGCGTCCCCGGCCCAGTCCACCGCGTTGACCTGGCGCACCGACTCGTCGGCCCCACCGAGGTCGGCGAGCACGGTCAGCCGGCTCGCCCCGAAGCCGCGTTCCGTCAGCGCCCGGGACACCAACTCCGGGGACTGCCGATCCTGCGACAGCACGAGAATCCGCCGGCCGGGCGCCAGATGGCGGACCACCGCACCGGGATCGCGGACCACCTCCACCGTCTCGGCCGGCCAGCCCAGCCGGGCACGCGCGAGCGCCACGGAGGAGACGGCCGGGACCACGATGACCGACTCCCGGCCGAGCAGGTCAAGCAACGTCGTCCCGATGCCCGCGACCAACGGGTCACCCGACGCGAGCGCCACCACCGGAGCGCGGTCGGCCAGCTCGGCGAGCACGGAAGGCAGCCGCTCCCGCAGTGGCGACGGCCACACCTCCCGCCGCTGACCGGAGATGTCGGGGAGCAGCTCGAGCTGGCGCGGCGCGCCGAGCACGACCTCGGCCGATCCCACCAGGTCACGAGTTGGCTGGGGCAGCGCGTCCCACCCGTCGGCGCCGATTCCGACCACGTGCAGCATCACGGCTGGTCACCGTACGCCACGCCGCGGATGGTTATGCTGCGAGGAACAGGCCCGAGGTGCCCGCAAGGGAGAATCGGGAAGCCGGTGAGAATCCGGCACAGGGCCCGCTGCGGTGACCCGGACGGAGATCCGGGAAGTCCGAAGACCGGCCTCGGCGCCTGACGACGGACGCGGTCCCGCGCCCGTCGACCGTTGGCAAAGAGTGCGGGAGCCCCGAATGCCACAGCAGTACCCGTTGTCCGCCGTCGTCGGCTCCGACGACCTCGTCCTCGCCCTCCTCCTCGCGGCGGTCGCCCCCGAGGTCGGCGGCGTGCTCGTGCGCGGCGAGAAGGGCACGGCGAAGACCACGGCCGTCCGCGCGCTGGCCGCCGTGCTGCCGCCGATCGACGTGATCGCCGACGACCGGTTCTCCACCGATCCCCGTGACCCGGCACCGCTGTCGCCGGACGGCCCGTTCGCGGCCGGCGCCCGCGTGGCGACCCGGCCGGTCCGGCTGGTCGAGCTGCCCGTCGGCGCGACCGAGGACCGGGTGCTCGGCTCGCTGCACCTGCAACGCGCGCTGGCCGAGGGTGTCGCCGAGTACGAACCTGGTCTGCTGGCCCGCGCGCACCGCGGCATCCTGTACGTGGACGAGGTCAACCTGCTACACGACCACCTGGTCGACGTGCTGCTCGACGCCGCCGCCACCGGCCGGGTCAGCATCGAGCGCGATGGCGTCTCGGTCGAACACGCCGCGCGGTTCGTGCTGATCGGCACCATGAACCCGGAGGAGGGTGAGCTGCGTCCGCAGCTGCTGGACCGGTTCGGCCTCACGGTCGAGGTGGCCGCCTCCCGCGACCCCCGGTTGCGCGCCGAGGTGGTGCGCTCCCGACTCCGGTACGACGCGGACCCCGACGGGTTCGCCGACCGGTTCGCGACCGAGGAAACCGCGCTGCGGGACCGGATCGTGGCCGCCCGCGCGCTGCTGCCGGACGTCGAGCTGACCGAGGCGACGCTGCTGCGGATCGCGGAGGTCTGCGCCGCGTTCGAGGTCGACGGGATGCGCGCGGACATCGTGATGGCCAGGACCGCGGTGGCGCACGCCGCGTGGGCGGGACGCACCACGATCACCGCGGCGGATCTCAAGGTCGCCGCCCGGCTCGCGCTGCCACATCGCCGCCGCCGCAACCCGTTCGACGCGCCAGGGCTGGACGAAGATCAACTCGACCAGTTGCTCGACCAACCGGAGCCCGAGCCCGAACCGGATCCGCCGTCCGGTGGCGAGGATCCGGGCGACCAGGAGAGCCCACCGCCTCCCGTCGCCCATGGGGAGCAGTCGACCACGACCGCGCCGGTCGGCGAGCCCTACCGGGCCCGACTGTTCACCGTCCCCGGCGTCGGCAACGGCGAGGCCGGCCGGCGATCCGTGTCCCGCACCGACACCGGTCGCCGGGTCGGCGCCGAACGTCCGGCCGGACCGACGGGAACCATGCACCTGCTGGAGACCCTCCTCGCGGCGGTACGGCACCAGCACCGCCGCGGCCGGCGCTCGGGCCGGCTGCTGCTGGCGGCCGAGGACCTGCGCGTCCCGATCAAGGAGGGGCGCGAGTCGAACCAGATCCTGTTCTGCGTCGACGCGTCCGGCTCGATGGCGGCCAGCCGGCGGATGCGCGAGGTCAAGACCGCGATCCTGTCCCTGCTCACCGATGCCTACCAGCGCCGCGACAAGGTCGGGCTGATCACCTTCCGCGGCGGCGGCGCCGAACTCGTGCTGCCACCCACCGGGTCGGTCGAGGTGGCGGTCGCCCGGCTGCGCGACCTGGCGGCGGGCGGGCGCACCCCGCTCGCCGAGGCACTCGCCCGGGTCGGCGAGGTGGTCCGCGTCGGCGCCATCCGCGATCCGCGCCGCCGCCCGCTGCTGGTGCTGGTCACCGACGGCCGCGCCACCCACGGACCCGACGCGCTCGGCCGCGCCCACCAGGCGGCGGCGGCGCTGGGCCGCACGGGGCTCTCGTCGGTGGTCGTGGACTGCGAGACCGGCCGGTTCCGGATGGGCCTGGCGCGCCGGCTGTCCGAGTTGCTCGGCGCGGTGCACGTCCCGGTCGGCGACGTCGACGCCGCCGCACTCACCCACGCGGCGAGGGCCGCCTGATGGCGCAGGGTCACGCGCGGCGTGGGCATGCCTGGAACGACGCCTTCCCGGCGTTGAACGCCGTGAACGACGCCTTCCAGGCATTCGACGGGCCGGCCGCCTGATGGCCAAAGGACAACCACCCGTCCTCCCCGAAGACGGGCTCACCACCAGGCAACGCCGCAACCGGCCACTCCTGATCGTCAACACCGGCGACGGCAAAGGAAAGTCCACGGCCGCCTACGGACTCGCGCTGCGCGGCTGGAACCAGGGCTGGGACATCGGCGTGTTCCAGTTCGTGAAGTCGGCCAAGTGGCGCATCGGCGAGCAGACGGTGCTCGAACGACTCGCGGCCCTGCACACCGAGACCGGCGAGGGCGGCCCCGTCGAGTGGCACAAGATGGGGGCCGGCTGGTCCTGGTCTCGCAAGGAAGGCAGCGAGGAGGACCACGCGGCGGCGGCCGCCGAAGGGTGGGCCGAGGTCAAACGCCGGCTCGCCGAGGAACGCCACGACCTGTACGTCCTCGACGAGTTCACCTATCCCATCCAGTGGGGCTGGGTCGAACTGGCCGATGTCGTCGACACCCTGGCGGCCCGGCCGGGACATCAGCACGTGGTGATCACCGGCCGCCGCGCCGACCAGCGCCTGGTCGACCTCGCCGACCTGGTCACCGACATGACGGTCGTCAAACATCCCTTCCAGACGGGACAGAAGGGACAGCGGGGCATCGAGTGGTGAGCCGAATCGTCATCGCCGCACCGGCTTCCGGGCACGGCAAGACGACGGTCGCGACCGGGATCATGGCGGCCCTGCGCCGGCGCGGGCACATCGTCAGCGGCCACAAGGTCGGCCCCGACTACATCGACCCGGGCTACCACGAGCTGGCCACCGGCCGCCCCGGCCGCAACCTCGACCCGTTCCTGGTGGGCGAGCACCGGCTCGCGCCGCTGCTGTCGCACGGCGCGGCCGGCGCGGACGTGGCGGTGATCGAGGGCGTCATGGGTCTGTACGACGGCAAGCTCGGCACCGGCGGCTTCGCCTCCACCGCACACGTCGCCGACGTCACGGCGAGCCCGGTCGTGCTGGTGGTCGACGTGTCCCACGCGGCCCGGTCGATCGCGGCCGTGGTGCACGGCATGCGGACGTTCGACCCGGCGGTCCGCATCGTCGGGGTGGTGCTGAACAAGGCGGGTTCTCCCCGCCACGCCAAGGAAGTGCTCGACGCACTGGCCGGCAACGGTTTGCCCGTCCTCGGCGTCCTGCACCGGGACGACGGCGTCGTCGCGCCATCGCGGCACCTCGGCCTGGTCCCGGTGGCCGAACGGCCGGACGCGGTCGCCCTGCTCGATGTGCTCGCCGAACGGATCGAGGCCACCATCGACCTCGACCAGTTGCTCGCGCTCGCCCGCGAAGCGCCGGACGTGCCCGCCGCACCATGGGACCCGGCCGCCGAGGTCACGCCGCTGCGGGGAGGGCGGCCGCTGGTGGCCATGGCGGGCGGGCGCGCCTTCACCTTCCGGTACACCGAGACCGAGGAACTGCTCCGCGCGGCCGGATGTGACGTCACCACGTTCGACCCGCTCACCGACGAAGCGCTGCCCGCCGGCACCAGCGCCCTCTATCTCGGCGGCGGGTTCCCCGAGGTCTACGCCGGCGAACTGTCCGGCAACACGGTGCTGCGCAAGGAACTTCTCGACGCCGTCACGTCGGGCATGCCGACCGTGGCCGAGTGCGCCGGACTGCTCTACCTGTGCCGGACCCTCGACGGCAGGCCCATGGTCGGCGCCCTCGCCGCCGACGCGGCCATGACACCGCGACTCACCCTCGGCTACCGCGACGCGGTCGTGGCCGCCGACGGGCTCGCCGGCCCGGCCGGAACTCCCTTGTGTGGCCACGAGTTCCACCGCACGGCCATCACCCCGGACACCGAGATCGACCCGGCGCTGCTGATCGATGGCCGGCCGAGCGGATTCGGGTCGGCCACGATAACCGCGTCGTACCTGCACGTGCACTGGGCCGGGCAGCCGGAGTTGGCCGAGCGATTCGCCGCCGCCGCGCAGGCGTTCAACCTGGTACCGTAAGCGCGGCCCCGGACGAGGAAGCCGGTGGGAATCCGGCACAGTCGCGCTACTGTGACACCAGCCACGGCGGGTGAAGTCAGACCCGAGCCCAGGGATTGCCCAGCAAACGGGACGCACGTATCCCTGAGGAGGCACCACATGAGCCAGTCGGTTCCCGTCACGCCCGAAGTCCGGATCCCCACGATCCCGCTCGGCCAGATCGCCCCGTGGGCTGTCTTCTTCGGCGTCATCGCGTTGATCGTGTTGTTCTTCGTCAGCACCGACCAGGGCGCGGTCACCCTCGCGGCCGGCAACGGCATCCACGAGTGGGTGCACGACGGCCGGCACCTGCTCGGCTTCCCCTGCCACTGATGACCGCACGCAACTTCCTCGTCCGGGGACTCCTCGCCGGACTGGTGGCCGGTCTGATCACGTTCGTCGTCGCCACCGTGTTCGGCGAACCCTCGGTCGACGCGGCGATCGCCATCGAAGAAGCGGGTGCGCACGACCACGCGGCCGGACATTCACACGGCGAGGACGAAGGCACCGAGGTTTCCAGGACCACCCAGAAGACGTTCGGCCTCGGCACCGCCACCATCGCCGTCGGCGTCGCACTCGGTGGTCTCGTCGCGCTGGTGGCCGCCGCCATGGTCGGCCGCCTCCGCCGGCTCACGCCCACACAGTCGACCGCGCTGGTCGCCCTGGTCGGGTTCGTGTCGGTGGCGCTGGTGCCGTTCCTCAAATACCCGTCCACCCCGCCCGCTGTCGGCAGCGAGGACACCATCGGTGCACGCACCGGCTACTACTTCCTCTACCTGCTCATCTCGGTGGTCGCCGTCGCTGGTGCCGTCGCGCTGGGCCGCTACCTGAGCACCCGCCTGCGGGTGGTCGAGGCGGTCACGCTGGCCGCCGTCGCGTACCTGGTGGTCGTCGTCGGGGTCGGCTACCTCCTGCCGACGGTCAACGAGATCGGCGAGTTCCCCGGCGACACGCTGTGGGACTTCCGGCGCGCGTCGCTCATCACGCTCGCCACCATGTGGGCGGTCATCGGGGTGGTGTTCACGGCGTCGATCGGCAGGCTCTACGAACGGGAGACACGAGCGGCCGAGCGCCGAGCGTTAGCCGACAGCCTTTAGCATCCAGTCGGCCGCGTCGGCAGGGTTGCTGACCGTCGGCACGCCGACGGGAGCCTCCCGGCGGCGCACGACGACCACCGGCAGCCCCAACTCGCCGGCCACCTGGAGCTTCGGCCACGTGTAGGTGCCGCCGGAGTCCTTTGTCACCAGGGCATCCACTCGATGACCGGCCATCAGGTCCCGCTCCCCCACCAGGTCGTAGGGGCCGCGGCTGGTCACCAACGTCCACGGCGAGGGCAGTGCGAGCTCGGGCACGTCCACCACCCGCACCAGCGCAGCATGCCCGGCCAACGGCCCGGCGAAGGCCCCGAGTTCCTGTCGGCCAACGGTCAGGAACGGCCGCTTTCCCAGTGATGCCACCAGTTCCGCCGCCTCGACGTGACCACCGACCCAGTGCCAGGTGTCCGCGCCTGGAGCGCCCGCCCACCCCGGCCGCTCCAGGCGCAACAACGGCACCCCGGACTCGGCACAGCCGGCGACGGCGTTCGCGGTCATCCCCTCGGCGAACGGATGCGTCGCATCGACCACCGCAGCGACCCTGTGCTCCGCCAGGTAGGTGACCAACCCGGCGACGCCGCCAAAACCCCCGACCCGCACCGGCCCGACCGGCAACCGCGGGCGAGCCACCCGCCCGGCCAACGACGAGACGAAGTCCACACCGGCATCGTCGAGCAGCACGGCGAGCGCCCGCGCCTCCGAAGTACCGCCCAGCACCAGAACCCGGTGATGATCTACGACTGGACCTGCGCAAACGTCGTCAGCCGGGCCAGCGCCTCGCGACTCACGGGCATGGTCACAACTGGGTGCTTGCTGTCCCTCAGGGCAGCGAGATCGTTACGCACCTCCACGCACTGGCTAGCGGCTTCTGACTTGCTCGACTTGCGCCACATGATCAACGTCCCTCCATCAGTTCACTGATGATCGTACGTGTTCAGTTGACTGCACCAAGTCCGATCTGATCAAGGATGAGCTGTCCATTCGAGACTGAAGGGTTTGGTGCATGTCTGATCTACGACGGCGGCTCATGGAGGGGCTGGTGGACCTCGGCCGGGCCGGCGCTGTCACGGCCGCAACGGAGAAACTCCCTCCATTCGTGGTCATCGACTCGGCCGGGGCCGAGATCGAGCCGGTGACCCGATACCTGCCGCGACTTGGCGTTGAGCGACATGAGCCCGTTGACCAGCCGCAGCTATGGCTGTGACCTGCTGCGGTGGTTCAGGGTGTTGTGGGCGTTGGAGGTGGATTGGGAGCGCGCCACGGGCGCGGAGCCGCGCCAGGGACGGTGAACATCCGCACGGGCAAGCCGACGCCGGCGGAGGGGTACGCGCCACGGACGATCAACCACTGTTTGACCGCGGCGTATGGGTTCTACGCCTATCACCAGCATTTCGGCCGAGGGCCGGCGGCGAACCCCGTGCCGTCCTCGCGTGCCCGTCGAATGGCGCTGACACACCGCAGCCCGATCGAGGCGAAACAGAGGTGCGAGCGGGCGCGGTTGCGGCAGAGGGTTGCGGACGTGGCTCCTCGGGCGATCCCGGATGCGTTGTGGGACGAGTTGTTCGCGGTGATGACTTGTGATCGGGATCGTTGCGATGATCGTGATGCGGCAGACCGAACATGGACCGATCCCCTCGGTGCCGCGTTACGACGGCCACGAGCTGGAGTGGACCACACCCATGCCGTACCTGTTCCAACGGCAGATCGGCGGCGTCCGCAAAGTAGCCAGCCCGGGAACGATCCTGAACAACCTGCGCAAGCGATGTCAGATCATCGGCGAGACGAACCCGGAGTTCCGAGGGCTCCACTTCACGCCGCATGATTTCCGGAGACTGTTCGCCACGGACGTGGTCAACAACGGCCTACCGATCCACATCGGGGCGGCTTTCCTCGGTCACTTGTCGCTTCAAACCACTCAAGGCTACGTCGCGGTGTTTGCCGAAGACGTCATCCGGCACATCCAGGACTTCCTCGCCCTCCGCCGCGCTATCCGCCCGGAGGAGGAATACCGCCCGGCCACCGACCAAGAATGGCAGGAGTTCGAGGAGCACTTCGAAAAACGCAAGGTGGAACTCGGCTCCTGCGGGCGTCCATATGGGACAGAATGCCCGCATGAGCACGCTTGCCTGAGTTGCGCACAGCTGCACATCAACCCGAGAATGTTGCCCCGCTTGGACGAGTTGGAGACCGATTTGGAGCAGCGGAGGAAACGCGCCGTGTCCGAAGGCTGGTTAGGCGAGATCGAGGGGACCGACCGAACCCTCCAGTGCTTGCGCGACAAGCGGGACGACGCATTGCGGCTGACGAGCATCACCCGCCAGGTCAACCTCGGCATGCCGACCGTCGCCGCATCTCGATAACCAGAGTCTGGTTGGGTCGCCACCGTGCCCACAGCGCTGGCGACCCAACCGGCGGACCCGTTTGAGACAGAGGAGTGCTCGGTCAGCTTTGACCTGACCGAGCACTCCTCTGCGTGGTCTACTTGACCATCCGGTCGACCTTCGACCCGGTCTACGGTATTTGCGTTCGCGCTGCAGACGCCGATTGCTCTCGGTAATGGTGTGGGCGAGGTCGTCCTTGGTCGCCGCAATGTCGTCGCTGTCCACCAAGCAGAAACAGGCCTTCGTGGAAGCAGGCCACACCTGCTTGACGTAGCTGGCCGCGCGCACGGTTTCGCCGCTGATGTAGTCCTCGATGATCTCAGGCTCGTCGGTGCGCATCGGGATTCTTAAGTCATCGGGACAATCGGCGTCGATGAGCCGCAGGTACACCTGGCCGTTGGTGCGTCGCCGAGGTGGAGACGTTGTGAGCGCCGACCTCTACGTCCTCGATCGTCAACCGGCCGATCGCCGCCGGATCTTGGGTGGTCTGGCTCACGTCCTGTCACAGCGACCGGTGGCGCGGTGTCTTGAGGCCGAACACCTGGAATCGAAGGAGGCGTTATGACCGGGAACACGCATGTGGTTGTGATCGGTGGCGGATACGCGGGTGTGATGGCCGCGAATCGGCTGATGCTGCGCGACGACGTGACAGTGACGCTGATCAACCCGCGCCCGGATTTGGTCCACCGGGTCCGGCTGCACCAGCTGGTCGGCGGGTCCGACGACGCGGTCGTTGCCTACCAGGACGTCCTGGCCGAGAGGGTCCGGGTGGTGGTCGACACCGTCAGCAGGATCGACGCGGGCGAGCGCAGCGTGACACTGACGGCTGACGGCACGCTCGGCTATGACTATCTGATCTACGCGGTGGGCAGCGGCAGCGCCGAACTGAGCGTGCCAGGGGCGGCCGAGTTCGCCTACCCGATCGCCACCCTGGAGCAGGCACAGCGGCTGCGTGCGGCCCTCGACGCCGCGTCCGCGACGGCCCCCGTGACAGTGGTCGGCGCCGGCCCCACCGGTATCGAGACCGCCGCCGAGCTGGCGGAGGCCGGCCGGGCGGTGACCCTGGTCTGCGGAGGTGTGCTCGGCCCATACCTGCACACCCGGGGCCGGCGGTCGGTTGCGAAGCGGCTGGCCAGGCTCGGTGTGAGGCTCATCGACGGCGCTGACGCGATGGTGACGGCGGTGACCCGCGAGGCCGTGCGGCTCGCCGACGGCCGTGAGCTGCCGAGCGAGGTCACCGTCTGGACCGTCGGCTTCGGCGTTCCGGATCTGGCCGTCCGCAGCGGGCTGAGCACCGACGCGGTGGGTCGCCTGCTCACGGACGAGACGCTGACGAGCGTGGACGACGCGCGGATCCTCGCGGCCGGGGACTCGGCTGCACCGTCGGGCCTGCCGCTGCGGATGAGCTGTCTGAACGCGGTGCCGCTGGGCGCGCGGGCCGCCGATACCGTGCTCAGCCGACTCGCGGGTGAGCAGCCGGAGAACCTCCATCAGTCGATGTACGCCCAGTGCATCAGCCTGGGCCGAAGTGCGGGCATCTACCAGTTCGCCAACAGGTCCGACGTCGCGGTGTGGCTGCACATCGACGACGGGCTGGGCGCCAGGATCAAGGAAGTGGTCTGCAAGGGCATCCCCAAGCACCTGGCCGGAGAGGCGCACAAGCCCGGTTCGTTCAGGCTGCACCGCATGCCGGGAGGTGTCGCCAAGCGCCAGCGGTTGCTGCGCGCCCACCGCGCCGAGGCACCGGCCGCCGCCGACCGGTCAGCCTGACCGGTGTCTGCTGCGAGGATCTTGCTGTGGACGCAGGCGAACGCGGTCGGCCGCCAGGGCCGACCGCGAAGGACGAGGAGAGGGGACGAGAGATGAGGCCATGCACCCACCGGGACCGAGTCGTCACAACCCTACTTGTCCGGGCTGCAGAAGGGATGGTGGCCTAGTGAGCGACGACGCCACCGACGCCACCGACCCCCCGGCGACCGAGACGTTCATCGCCCACCGCAACCTGCTGTTCACCGTCGCCTACGAGATGCTCGGATCGGCCGCCGACGCCGAAGACGTCCTCCAGGAAACCTGGCTGCGCTGGGTCAAGGCCGATCTCGGACAGGTGAACGACCAGCGCGCCTACCTGGTCCGGATCACCACCCGCCAGGCGCTCAACCGGCTGCGCACCGTGAAGCGCCGCAGGGAGGCGTACGTCGGCTCCTGGCTACCCGAGCCGCTGCTCACCACGCCGGACGTGGCCCAGGACATCGAGCTCGCCGAGAGCGTGTCGATGGCGCTCATGCTCGTCCTCGAGACGCTGTCGCCGATGGAACGCGCCGTCTTCGTGCTGCGTGAGGTCTTCGACATCGGCTACGACGAGATCGCCGAGGCCGTCGACAAGAGCCCCGCGGCCGTCCGTCAGATCGCCCACCGCGCCCGCCAGCACGTCGACGCCCGCCGCCCCCGCCGGCTGGTCTCCTCGAACGAGGGCCAGGCGGTCCTGGAATCGTTCCACCGCGCGGTCGAAACCGGGGACCCGCAGGCCCTTCTTGCGGTGCTCGCTCCTGAGGTTGTCCTGATGAGCGACGGTGGCGGTATCAAACATGCCGCGCTGCGGCCGGTCACGGGCGCTGAGCAGGTGGCCCGTATGTTCGCCGGCGGCATCGGCAAGTTCGAAGACGCACTCACCGCCGAACCGACCGTGGTCAACGGCAACCCGGCACTCCTGGTCCGCCTGGACGGCGAGATCGACGGCGTCATGGCGATCCGTGTCCAGGATGCCCGCATCACCGGCCTCTACTACGTCCGCAACCCGGAGAAACTGTCCCACCTCACATCAGCGACCCCGCTCACCCTGCGCTGAACACCAAGATCCCCGACCCGCGGACGTCAATCCTTTTGAGACCCAACCTGGCCTACCTCGCCCTGGCCGCCTTCGAGGCGTGGGCCGCTTCGGCCACGAGTACTTCACCAGCTGACCCGCCACGGAGGTAACCGATGAGCCATGCAATCGAGCGAACAGGAGAAATCATGAAGGCAGTGCGTTACCACTCCTACGGCGGCAGCGACGTCCTTGTCTACGAGGACGCAGACCGGCCGGTGCCAAGTGCGGGCCAAGTAGTGGTGCAGGTGGCCGGCACCTCGTACAACGACGCGGACTCCGGTCTCCGCGCGGGATTGCGACAGGACCTGCTCCCACTGGCCTTCCCCCACATTCCCGGCCTCGATCTGGCCGGAGTCATCACCGAGGTCGGCGAGGGCGTGACCAACTGGAGTGTGGGGGACGCGGTAGTCGCGCTTCTGCCGGCGGACGCGCACGGCGCGGCCGCCGAATACGTCGCCGCATCCGCCGAGGCGCTGGCCAGCGCCCCCCGCACCGTCGAGCTGGCCGACGCCGCGGCCCTACCCCTCGTCGGGCTGACGGCATGGCAGGCCCTGTTCGAACACGCCGACACCAAACCCGGGCAGAACATTCTGATCAACGGCGCAGGCAGCGCAGTGGGCGGGTACGCCGTCCAGCTTGCCGCGCAGGCCGGTGCCACCGTGACCGCGACCGCCGGCGCGCGCAGCCGCGACCGTGTCCGCTCCCACGGCGCGGACCGGATCGTCGACTACGCCGTGACCCCCGTTGTGCAGGCGCTGGCCGGGCAGCACTTCGACGTGGTGCTGCAGCTGGCTCCTGCCAGCTCCGAGGAGAACGCGCAGCTGGTGGGCCTGGTCGCCGACGGCGGAGCCTTCGTCAGCGTCACCATTCCCGGCCCGCAGGATGCCGGGCGCGGGGTGCGCACGGTGCACGTGTTCGCGCGCAGCGACGTCACCCAGCTCGCCGACCTAGTCGCCCGCGTCGACGCCGGAGATCTGGCGATCGAAGTAGCCCAACGGCTGCCACTGGCCGACCTGGCCACGGTCCACGCCCGCGCCGCCGGCCGGTTTGCCCGGATCGCCGAGCTGGCCGCCCGGGTCGAGGGCGGAGACCTGGCCGAGCGGCTGCGTGCCGACCATGCCGCGGTCCGCGCCCCGGCTACCGCCGGAGAGCTGGCCGGCAAGACCGTCCTGATCCCCTGACCCGAGCGACGCCGGCACCGGCCCACTCGGCGATGGTCCAGCAGTTCTTGCGCGGCAGGTCCGACAGCAGGCCAAGTACCAACCGCCGCGCCCGCAGGCGAGTTCAACCCGCGTGAACCGGCCTGCGATCCCGCCCATCAGGCCCTCGAACGCCTCTTGCCGCCGGGCAGAGGTCTACGCTGTGACCTGCGGCCACCGCATGATCGTTTGTCTTCACACACCGATGATCAACGGTGGCCGCACCCGTCTCCACAACACGTCGAGGTCGCGCAGTTCCGTCTGCCGTCCTGAGCCAGGAGGACATGTGCAGCGAGGTGAAGTCTGGTGGGTGGAGTTCGACGAGCGGCGGCTGGTTGTACTGCTGGCGGCAGACGACGCGTCCAGGATCCGGGCGATACAGGTCGTTGCTCCTGCGGGCGTCGACCTCAACGGTCTGGGCGTCGAAGTGCAAGTCGGCGCCAGGGAAGGACTGCCCTTTGACGGCGTGCTGCGGATCGCGTTCCCACGCCCGGGCTTTACCCCCTGCACGTGGCTGACCACCTTGTCCCGGGGCGACCTGATCGAGCGGGCGGGCGTCCTGTCCTCCACGAAGCTCAGCGAGATAAGGGACGCCCTCCGCCTCGGTGACCTCGGGTAGACGGAGAGGCGCCACTCACCATCGAGATCACGATCTACGGCTGGAGCAGCCAGATGCCCTGACGGCCAGGGCATCGGTGCCGGCCGTCAGTCCTCATCCTCATCCTCGTCGTCCTCGAAGGCGTCCGGGTCGCCGAAGGGGCGCAGACCCCGGCCGGGGCCACTGGCCTTGATAAACCAGCGATCGCCGGGCGATCTCACGCTCATCGGCACTACAGGACGTTGAGTGATCGCTTTGTAGCACCGACCCACCGCGACATGTGAAGGCGAGACCCGTCGGTCCGTGAGCATCTGAACGACTACCTCCGGCGTGTCCTCTTGCCAAGCAGCTCACCGAGTACTGCGGCGGTCTTCCGCTCGCACTGCGGCTGATCGGTGCGCAGCTGGTCGACCGGCCGCACTGGGCGCTCGTCGACCTTGCCGAACGGCTGACCGCCGAGCGCGACCGCCTCGACTGGCTGGAGGCGGGGGACCTCGCGGTCCGCGCGAGCCTGTCGCTGAGCTACCAGCGGCTCGGCCGGGACCACCAGCGAATGTTCGGTCTGCTGGGCCTGCTGACCGTGCCGACGTTCGCGTCGTGGGCGGCCGCCGCGCTGCTCGACGTGGATCCGCGCACAGGTGAGCAGCTCCTGGACGACCTGGTGGCGAGTCACCTGGTGGAGCCGGCGCAGCGCGCGTCGACCGGGCCGCGTTACCGGCTGCACGACCTGGTGCGCTGTTTCGCCATGGAGACCGTGGAGGCGGAACCGGAGCACGTCCGGCGTGCTGCCGTCGCCCGCGCGGCCGGCTGTTGGCTGCACCTCGCCGAGCGGGCCGCCGACCAGATGCCCGGCAGCCCGCTGCGTCCCGCCAACGGCGGGGCGCCCCGGTGGTCTCGCGCGCTGGCCGGCTCCCGGGTCGGCGACGCGGTCGGCTGGTTCGACGCCGAGCGCAACGGCCTCACCGAGATGGTCGGCGCGGCCGCCGACTGGGAACTGGCCGAGCACGCGTGGGAGCTCGCCGTCGTCTGCGGCGTCTACTTCGACCACGACGCCCTCTATGCCGAGTGGCGGGAGTGCTACGCGAGGGCCCTGGCCGCCGCGCGCACGGCCGGCGAGGACCGCGGCGCGGCGGCGCTGCTGCGCGGGCTCGGCCAGGTGGACATCTACGAGGACCTGCTGGACGACGCGATGATCGCGCTCGAGGAGTCCCGCGAGATCAGCGAGCGGATCGACGACCGCCACGGGCTGGCGCGCGCGTATGGCGGGATCGCCACCGTCCACCGCGTGGAGGGCCGGCTCGACGAGTGCTACCGCTACGGCGACCTGGCCATCCCGCTGCTGGACGAGGCCGGCGATCTCCACGGCGGGGTCCAGATCCGCATCGGCCGGGCCGCCGTGTACCGGGGGCTGGGCCGCTTCGAGGACGCCCAGGCCATGCTCGACCAGGCGATGCGGCTGTGTTCGAAGCTCGGGGACGACCACCGCACGGCCAACGCCTATCTCGCGCAGGGCGAGCTTCTGTTGGCGACGCGGGACACGAACCGCGCGATGACCTACCTCCGCAAGGCGAGGGCCATCCTCGAGTCGTTGGGCGACCGGCGCTGCGCCGCCAACGTCCGGCTGCGCATGGGCCGCGCCTACACCGCGATCGGCGACCACACCGAAGCCGAACTGGTCCTGGCGCTCGCCGCCACTCAGTTCGCCGAGCTGGGCAATGGCACCGGCGAGGCCGAATGCGCTCTGCTGCTCGGCCAGATCGCCGCCAGTACCGCCCCTCGATAACGGGATGGCGCAACTCACCGCCACGTCCGTCACGACGTGGCGGTGCCTCGATGCAGGGAAAGCGTCGTTCCCTGCACGATACTAGGACGACATGGCGGGCCTCCCGTCCGCGCGCTGTGCCGCCAGCTCGGCCATCAGCGCACGAAGCCGTTCACGGTCGGCGGTCACCTCGTCGTCGCGCAGGAATTCCCTGGCCACCTGGACGGGCGTCAACCACACTTGCGGTTCCACCAGACCGTCGAACAGCGGGCTCCGATCGGCGCCAGGACCGCACGTGGCGAACGGCGGCGCGACCGTGCCGGCGAGGCCGTGCTCGTGTCGCTCCCGCAGGATCCCGGTCCACGCCTGGTCGATTCGACGAGCCGCCTGTGCCGTCAAGTCGTCGAGCAGGCCGCGCAACCGGCCGTTCGCCGCCTCGAACTCGGCCACCGCCGCGCCGGCGTCCGCCGCCAGCTTGTCGCTCCGAGCGGCGGCGTCGGTCAGCCGCCGGTCGGCCGCGCGAGCCGTGTCCGCGAACGGGTTGTGATAGATGGCCTTCACGGCGAGCGCCGTCAAACTGAACAGCAGCAACAGAAGTGCTACCGCGGTCGTCGGCACGCTGGTGGCCTCGACCTGTGCTTCCAGCGCCCGGTTGTGCGCCCAGACGGTCAACGTGCCGAGCACCGACAGGGCGAAGGCGCCCGGAAGCAGCCAGCGCGGCCACGGCAGGTCGTCAAGCGCCCGCTTTCGTGGCGTCGGCCGCCTGCGCAGGAGGAGGCACCCGAGCCGGACACCGAACGGAACACGCTCCGGCCGTCGCTCGGTATGCGATCGGGCGCGGACGAGGGCCTCCGCCAGCCAGTGCCCCGCCGCCAGGAGCGCGACCGTGATCACCACTCCCGGCAGCAGGGCGACGTAGAACGCCGGACTCGCCAGGTCCGGCTTCCCGTCCACCAACCTGAGGAACACCGTGGCGAAGAACGCGGTGTCGTAGATACCGGCGGCCGGCACCGTCAGCCAGAGTGCCCACCGCGCCCAGCCCGGGCGGCGGGTGCGATCCTCCGGACCGTCGTGCTCGTGGCGCTCCTGCACTCGCCGCACCGCGTCCCGGTCCCTGGCCAGGTTCCCGCTCTTCGCGAAGACGTCCAGCCGGTGGAGCGCGGTGCCCGCGTCCCGTTGGCGGTCCAGCAGCTCCCGCACGGTCCCGTCGATCGCGGGGCGGGCCGCCGCCACCGCCCCGTCCGCCGCCGTCTTGGCGTCGGTGAGCTCGGCCGCCTCCCGGTTGCTCAGCTGCACCCGGTCGTACGGTTCGGGCTTGCTCTCTGGTGTCGCGCCGGGGCACGGGGCCGACGGCGGGCACGGCTGGGACACGAACAGCGGCCTGGTCGTGGTGTGCGATCCGTTCTCTGTCATGGCGTCCTGTCTCATCGGCCTGGCGCCGTGGCGACGATGTCGACCCGGCGTTTGCACTGCCGGTCGGCCGGCGCGCAGTCCGGCGCCGTGCCGGCGTGCCCGGTGGCGGTCACGTGGTTGACGCCCTGCCCGGCCAGGAACATCCGCACGGCATCCGCCCGCTCCTGCGCGAGCGCGCGGTTCGCCTCCGCGCTGGCCCGTGCCTCGGTGTAACCGTCCACGGTCACCGCACCCGCGCCGGTCTCCCTGATGTCAGCGGCGATCGCGGCGAGCGACACCTGCCCGCTCTGGCTGATCACCGACTCGTTCGGTGCGAACAACACCGACGAGTCCAGCTGGTAATGGGTCGAGCCGTCGGCCTGCTGGACGCCCTGCTCCGGTGGCGGGAACGACACCGCCGGATCGGTCGGCGCGTCGGGCGGCGGCTCCTTCGCCGGATCGGCGGGCGCGACCGGCGCTGTGGACACCTCACACGGCATGGCCGCCGTACCCGCGCAGAGCTCCGACCACAGCGCCGCCAACCAGTCCAGTTGGAGCGTCGACGGTTGCGGATGGACGGCGGCCGGGTGCCCCACACCGAGCAGCGTCACAGCGACGCCGGCCAGGTCGTTCTGTTTCGGGGCACGCAGTGCGCAGAGCCGGCTGATCTCGTCGATCATCGCGTGGTCGCCGATCGAGACCCGCGTCAGGTCGGCGCACCCGGTGGTCGACAGTCCGTCCGTGGCGACCACGACCTTCTTCGCGCCGGTGGCGCCGCGCAGCGCTTGGCCGCCCATGCCGAGCGCGCCCATGATGTCCGACCCGGGGGTGGACGCCGTGTCCCCGCCCGCCTCGGCGAGCGACTCGAGCAGGCAGCGCGTCGCTGTCTCGTCGTCCGCGCGCCGGAGCTCGGGGTTCGTCCGGCCGTGGTCGGTCACCGCGCCGTCCAGGGTCCACCGCACCGAGGCGGCCGAACCGTCGAACGTGCCGACCGACACCACATCGTGGGTGCCGACGGTCGTCGTCACCACGTCGTGGAGTGCGGCGGCGTAGTCGGGACCACCGGATCCCCGGGTCGAGCCGGACCGGTCCAGGAGGATGACCGTGCGACCGGCGGACTTCGCGGGATCCGTGGCCGTCAACCACTCGCACGAGGGCCGGGGTTCGGGTTCGGCCAGGATGTCGCAGCCGGCCAGCGAAGTGGCGCCGAGCACGGCGACGGTCACCGCCCCGACGAGCCTGGCAGGTGTAGTCGAGTTCCTCATGTCGCATCCGGTTCCATGTCGACGCTGAACTTGCCCCTGTCCAGGCCGACCTGTCGCTCGAACGTGCGCACCGCGACGTCGTAGGACTTCGCGAGCTCGAAGAGCCCGACCTGACCGTGGGCGTTCCGGGCCTTCTCGAGCACGTTGACGAGGTCCGTGCCGAGGGCGAGGCGCTTGTCGGCGAGGCCTTGGATCGCGACGGCCAGCTGGGCGTCGGTCAGCGTCGCCGCCTGGATCACGACGGGATCGTCACCGAAGTCCTTGAGCAGGGTGCGCCACCGCGTCAGCAGTTCGGCGATGTGGTCGATCCGCCGGTGCTCGACGCGGTACCGGAGGTCCAGCTCCACGAACTGCTCCCACAGCGGTAGGTGGCGGTCCAGCACCCGCGCGTCCGCCACCACCCGGACGACGGCGGTACACCTGACGAGCTCACCCAACTCGCCGAAGCACCAACCCTTGCGCAGCGCGTTGTTCATGGCGGCCTCGGCCGCCACCGGCTCGGACGGCAGGTGGCTCCGGCCGATCGACCACGTCTCCGTGCGCAGCGCGCGTTCCGCGCTCTCGCGGTAGATGTCGATCCACCTGGTCAGCGTGGCGCGGGAGACACCACGCGCGGACCAGGCGAGGTCGTAGTGCACGGCGAAGTTGAACACCCCGCCGTCGGCCGGCACCTCGATCGGGCCGCCGGTCTCGTGCTCGAACACCTCCAGGTCCGGCCGGGGGCCGATGGGCGCTCGCCCGAACAGGTCGCGGAGCCAGGTGAGGAAGCCACGGCGCCGCCGTGGTCGGTCTGTCGTGGTCATGACGCATCCCTTCGAAGGTTGTCCAGCAGCCGCCGCAGAACCGTGAGGTCGGGGTAGCGGGCCAGCCACTGGGTCAGGTGGAACTGGGCACGGAAGCGCACCACCGGCGCGCGGAGGAGGTCGGTCGCGAAC
The DNA here is from genome assembly GCA_963826035.1 of uncultured Actinomycetota bacterium. Lineage (GTDB taxonomy): Bacteria > Actinomycetota > Actinomycetes > Mycobacteriales > Pseudonocardiaceae > Actinophytocola. Next base: position 288,168 of record CAWGVZ010000003.1, read on the forward strand.
CTCTCGGTGACCTCGCCGAGCTCGCCCGGTTCGCCGGCCTCGCTCGGCCGGTGCAGCCAGGCGAGGAGCACCTGCCAGCCACGGGCGGCCGCCATGGGTTCGGTGAGCGTGGCTCGCCACAGTTCGGTGAGCAGGTCCCAGGTCTCGGTGTCCTCCGTGGCCAGTCGCAACAACGCGGGCCACCGGTCGTCCGGCGACGGCGCGGTCCGGTGCGCGAGGAAGGTCAACGCGCGTGCGGCGTGGACGTGCAGGCAGCGTGCGCGATCCTGCGTCCACCTCCGGAGCTCCTCGAGAAGGACGCGGGCCGACTCGGCCTGGTCCGGCTGGTACAGCCCGGCGACCGCCTGGGCGACCGCGGGGCTGACCGCCTGCTCACCGCGCAGCGCGACCAGCCACAGGTGCACGAGCGTGTCGTCGGCGAACTCGGTGCCGAGCCGAGTCGCGTAACACCGGGCGGCCGTGTCGTTCAGGAACGGATGCTGGCTGTAGGTCCAGTCCCGGACCTGACGGCAGACCCGGGCGGTCAGTCTCGGTTCGAGCACCGCCCGCTCCATGGCCCACGCCGCCGACTGCCGGAGCACCTTGCGCTCCGAGCTCGCCCACGGGCGGAGCAGCTCCCGATAGGCCTCGCCGAAGTCGTAGAGCGCCAACTGGCCGGCGAGCTGCCCGGTCCGCATCCGCACCGACTGGCGCGGATCGCCACCCAGCACCCGAAGCCAGGCCAGGACCGGGGCACGGAGGTGGTCGTAGTCGTGCCACACGACGTCGAGCACCGCGAGCGCCAGCTCCGGGTCGACCAGCCGGGCGAGCCGCTCGGTGTCCTCGGTCTCCGCACCGTCCGGCCTGGCCCGCATCCTCGGGTCCACCAGGCTCTCCATGCCACCGTCGAACACCAGTGGCGCCGGGTCCACCGGATCCGCCGGGTCGGCCGGGTCCGCCGGCGGCAGCGCGGCGAACAACAGGGAGGCCAGCTCGAACACGACGGCCAGCGGCCGGCCGCTGTAGAGACCGAAGGCGATCCGGGCGGTCAACCTGCGCAGTGCGGTGACATCGCCGTCGTCGTTCGCGGCACGCAGGACCGAAACGGCAAGCTCACGCAACGCGCCGGGCAGCAACTCCACCGCCTCGGCCGGGCGGCCACCCCGCCGTCCGACGTCCACCAGCCGGCGCACGAGTTGCGCGACCTCCCCAGGCCGCCACGAGGTCCGCAGCTGCTCGGTGATGACCTCGTCGGCACGGCACGCCGACACGAACTCGTTGACACGCTTGTCCGACCAGTTCGCGCGGGTACGCAGAAGCTGGGCCAGGTGCTGGTCCAGCACGGCCGCCGCGCCGGGTGGGTGGTGCTCGACCTCGTACGGGTCCAGCGGCCGGTCGGCCGGTCCCGGCGGACCGATGACGATCAGGTAGCCCTGGTCGACCGCCAGCCGGCCACCCGCGGCGGCCAACGTCTGCTTGCGCGGCACCGGCCGGTCGGCGGTCAACTCCAGCACGTGGCCGTGACCGGGAAGCAGCACCCCGTCCTGGTCGAGGACGGCGGACAGGTCGGCGTCGTCGTCCAGGTCGATCGCGACGATCTTGTCGCAACCGCACAGTTCGGCGAGCAGGGCATGGGCGGTCGCCAGGCGGCCGCTGCCGTCGCGGCCGGACTCGTAGGCGACACCGTGCTGGAGCAGCGTGTACCGCAGCAGGTCGTGCTCGGCAGTCTGGACATGGGTGCGCACGGTGGACTCGATCAGCTCGGCCGGGAGCAGCCCGCCGCGCGCACGGTTCGGTTGGGCGCTCGTGAAGTGGTTCTCGACGTGCTCGGCCGACGTGGCGTACTGGCCGATCGCGGTTTTGGGGCCGGTCCGATCACGTGTTCCGGTGAGGGGCCGAGTGGCGCGGACCGGGGCGTCGGAATCCACGCCGAGGGAGCGCAGGCCCTCGCTCGCCTGCCGGCTGCGCCGGTCGTTCTCGCGCACCCAGTCCGCGTCGGGAGCCTCGTCAACCAGTCCGTCCGGCTCGGCACTCGGCCGCTCCGGGGTGGGCGGTTCACTGGGCGCCGGCGCCGGCTCCTCCCCTACGGCCGACTCAGCGGGTTGTTCGGCCGCCGTGTCCGTCTCGGGCACCGGCTCGTCGTGGTGCGCGAAGGCGGCGCTCATTCCGGGGTTCCGTTGTTGATGACGAACTCGCCGGCCGTCGTCCAGTCCCCGTCCGCCGTCTTCTCCCCGGTGTTGATCCGGTTCGGCGCGACCGGCAGCGGGCCGAGGTCCTGTCCTGAGTAGTTGTTGATGACGTACTCGCCGGCGGTGGCGTGTGCTCCGCGGGCGATCTTGTCTCCCGTCATGGCCCGGCGGTGTGGCTCGTCGGAGCCGGTCAGGTCTTCCTCTTCGGTCTGTTCCCCGGGCTGCTCCGGAACGGCGACACTGAGTCGTGCGTCCTGCCGGAGAATGCGCTGGTGCAACTCCGTCAGTTCCTTTCCGGGGTCGGCGCCGAGGTTTTCCCTGAGCTGTTCGGTGATGTGACTGAACACGTCGAGTGCCCTTTTCTGGTCGTTGTTCTGGTAATACGCCCGCATGAGCAGGCCGGCCACCTTCTCGTGGAACGGTTCGGTGCGGCTGAGTTGCGCGAGATCGGGCAGGATCTCCTCCTGCCGGCCGAGTCGCAGGGACACCTCCGCGTACTCGATTCGCGCGCTCATGAACTCGTCGAGCAGGGTCGTGCGGAAGTTGTTGATGCGTTCCCCGCACAACGCGCCGAGCGGCTCGTCGGCGAACAACCCCACGGCCTGACGCAGCAGCAGGGCAGCGCGCTGGTCATCGCCGTGGCGCGCGATGTCCACCAGCCGGCGGAAGCGGTGCAGGTCCACCCAGTCGTCCGGGACCTCCAGGCGGCACATGCTGTTGCCGCTGATCAGGGCCTCTCGCAGACCCAACGGGGTGAGCCAGTTGCGCAGCTTGTACATCAGCTCGTTGAGCGAGTCCTTCGCACCCTTGCCGAGGGTGTCCCAGATCCACTCCATCAGTGACGATCGGGAAACCGGCGCCGACCTGGCGGCCAGGAGTGCGACGAGCAGGCGTTGCTCCCGGTCGGGAGCGAGCACGATCCGCTGGTGGTTGTGCACCGCCACCAGCGGTCCGAGCAACCGAAATTCTGGCGTGTTCGCGGAGGTCATCTGTGGCTTTCCATTTCATAGTTTCCGAATCGAATAATCGGATCGAATAATAGGGACACCCAGTCACACCGAGTGCAGCGCCCAGCGCCACGCGCACCTATTTACTCAGGTCATCGCGCGACGTTGTTCCTGCGACAGAAAGTCGCACGGAACAACAGGAGAAACAGTGAACGAGAACTACGGATTCCAGAATTCAACGGAGCTTCGCTGGCGGAAGAGCACGCGTAGCGAAGGCAGCGGCGCCTGCGTCGAGCTGGCCCCGGTTGGCGCCGGGTACGCCGTTCGGGACTCGAAGAACCTGGCCGGCCCGGTGCTGCGGCCCGTGATCAAGGGCTGGGCCGCGTTCCTCGGCACGGTCAAGTCCGGTCGCGTGGATCTGCCGTCCTGATCCACCGGTGAGGCGGGGTGTGCCAGCCCCTCGATCTCGGCACACCCCGCGCTCCACCGCCGCGGACAACGAAACCGCGCCGGCGGCTCCATAAGGGTTCCGGGCGCCGGATTACCCCTCGGCGCGTATCGCCGCGGCCCGGTCGGCGAGCAATGCCCGCGCGTCCTCGCCGAACAGCGCCATCTCGCGCAGCAGCGACCAGCGCTCCTGATAGAGGTGAACGTGGGCGGCGTCGTTGACGATCAGGTTGGCATGGATCGTCTCGACCTCGACGGACGGGTCGTGCTCGTTGTCGTGGTCGTCGTAGACGATGAACGAGTGCCCGCAGAAGGTGACCGCCTCGGTGTCCAGGGGGATCACACCGACCGACACGTTGTCCAATGTGGACAATGAGGCGACGCGGTCGAGCTGGGCCAGGAGCAGCTTCGCCGGCCCCGGTCGCCAGCGCAGGGCCGACTCGGTGATCACGAAGTCGAACCGCCGCTCCTCCTCGTAGACGACCAGCTGCCGGCGCAGTCGAGCGGCCAGCGCCTCGGCGATGGCGTCGACGCTCGAGGACAGATGCCCCATGGAGATCGTGCGGCGGGCGTACTCGGCCGTCTGCAGCAACCCGGGCACCACGGCGGACTGGAAGGTACGCACCACCCGCGCGTGCATCTCCCGTTCCTCGATCTCGTCCTGGATGTGCGTGCGCGTCAGCTTCACCGTGGGCCAGCTGTGCACCTCGGTGTACACCGATTCGGCCAGAGCGACCAGCCACTCCCGGTGGTCCTCGCCAACCTCGACGGCGTTCGCCCATGCCGACACCTCCGGCAACGTGGGGATCGTTCGACCCGACTCGATCCGCGACACCTTGGACTGACTGATCTGCACGTGCTGTGCGAGCTCGCGACCGGACATGCCCCGCAGTTCTCGGACTCGGCGCAGTTCGGCGGCAAGCTGCTCCCGCTTCGCCGGCCGTGGCTCCTTGCCGTCCCCGGCCATGCGTGCGATCCCTCCTGCCGGTCGGACGAACCGCCATCACTGGCGATTCAACGTGATGCACAGTGAACCCGTGATTCACGTCGGCGTCAAGAGTGAATCTTGCAAGCATGATCGATCTCCTCTCCGACCCGGTGCCTGCCGGTTGACATGCGGAAGTACGTGATTCAATACTATTCAACATGAGTCAGCTACCTCGTGGTTCACCGCTCATGCCGCCCCGACGAGACCGCAGCCGACGCAGTCGCCTTCGCGGCCCGGGACTCCGCCGCGGCCTTGGACTGGCCGGCAACCTGGCGTCGGTCACGCTCCCGGTACCCGTCATGCCCGATCAGATCGGGTTGATCGTGTCGATCATCGGCTGCCTGATTGCGTTGTGCGGAAGGGGAAAGAGATCCTTTCTGAATAAAACCCTGTTGTGGCTCAAGGCATCACGCCATCCCCTACCCTGAAATGGCGATTAATACTGCAATCTGGCCGCCTTGACCGCGACACCAATTTCATGTGTCCCTCCCATCGGATCGCAGGCGTTGTCGTATGGTGTTGACCCTCAGTGTGGAGAAGATCACTGAGTCCATCGACAGAATCTGGAATCATCTGGAATCGCCTGGGCGCCGGAACACGGCCGCAGGCCCTGGATCCCTGGGGGATCGACCAGTGTCCGAAGACGGGGACAATGCCGCCGCACCGGCCAGTGACCTGGGAGAGGAGCTGCGCAAGCTGTGGCGGACGGCCGAGCTCGCCGCCGGCGTCCCGATCAAGGTGGGCACGGCCGCCAAACGGCTGCATCTGTCGGCCAGCAGTCTGTACGCCTACCTCGACGGCGCCACCCTGCCGTCGGCGGTAGTGCTGGACAAGATTCTCCACGAGCTGCGCGCGTCCGACGCCGACCTGAGAAGGATGGCCGACCTGCGGGAGGCCGTGGCGAATAGTCGGCGGACGAAGCGAAAGCGCGCCGCGAAAAGCGTCGAGGCGGCCGTCTCGCCGTGGCAGCTGCCGCCCGACGTCCGGGGGTTCACCGGCCGGGCCATGCAGCTCGCGCGGTTGGACGCGCTGCTCACCGCGCGGGAACAGTGCTCGGCCGCGACGATCGCTCTGGTCAGCGGCACCCCGGGCGTGGGCAAGACGGCGCTGGTCGTGCACTGGGCGTACCAGGTCCGCGACCGGTTCCCGGACGGGCTGCTCTACGTGGACCTGCGCGGGTTCGATCCCGAGCAGCCGCGGGAACCCGCGCAGGTGCTGGGCACCTTCCTGCGCAGCCTCGGGGTGGCCAGGGACCAGGTTCCGAGTGACATGGCCGAGCGCACCGCGCTGTTCCGCGCCAGGCTGGACCGGCGGAAGATTCTCGTCTTCCTGGACAACGCCGCGTCCGACGAGCAGGTCCGCCCGCTGCTGCCGAACAGTCCGCACAGCGTGGTCGTCGTGACGAGCCGGAACAGTCTCAACGGACTGATCGCCCGGCACGGCGCGCACCACGTGCGGGTGCCACACCTCCCGCTGGACGACGCGGTCTCGCTGTTGCAGGTGCTCATCGGGGACAACCGGGTGGATGAGGATCAGACCGGCGCGGCCGAGTTGGTCGAGCGATGCGCGTTGCTCCCGCTCGCCATCCGGATCGGTGCTGAGCTGGCGACCACCCGCCGCCGTTCGGGTCTCACCGAACTGGCGGAGGAACTGCGGCAGTACCACCTCGACCTGTTCAGCGCGGGCGGCGACGAGCGCACGGCGATCCGCACCGTGTTCTCGTGGTCCTACCTGCACCTGCGGGCCGAGCGGGCCAGGGCCTTCCGGTTGCTCGGCCTGCACCCCGGACAGGATCTGGATGTCCACACGTGCGCCGCGCTGATGGATGTCGACCTGCCCGAGGCACGATTGCGCATCGACGATCTCGTCCGGGCCAACCTGTTGGAGGAGGCGGGGGACGACCGCTACCGAATGCACGACCTGCTGCGCGCCTACGCACGGGAGGAGGCGGACCGGCACGACCCGGCGGAGCTGGATCATGCCATGCACCGGTTGTTCGGCCATTATCTCGGCACCAGTGCCACGGCCATGGCGCTCGTCGCCCCGCATGACACGGTGGTCCGGACGGCCGCCGAGTTCCTGACGACCGCACTCCCGTTGGCGAACGTCGAGCACGCCATGGACTGGCTGGATGCCGAACGGCAGAACCTGCTGACCATGGCGGAGGTCGCGGCGAACGGGAACTGGCCGGACCGGGCCATCCAGGTGTCCGCACTCCTCTGCCGGTACCTCGTGACTCGCGCCCACTACGACGACGCGCTGTCGTTGCACACCTTGGCGCTCAAGGTGGCCCGCAACTACGACCAGCGGGAGCTCGAAGGCTGGGAGCTGGCCAGGATCGGTGTTGTCCACTTGCGACAGGGGCACTTCGTCGAGGCGAAGGACCACCTGGTGAACGCGCTGACCATCGCCAGGGACTGCGAGGACGTGATGCTGGAGTGCCGGGCGCTTCGGTTCCTCGGCGAAGCCTGCGCTCACTCCGGGCACTGCGTGGACGCGCGGGAACTGCTCGTCCACGCGCTGCACCTGGCCAGGGAGCTCGAGGATTGTTATCTGGAGGGGCACATACTGAGCGCTCTCGGGCTCACCCACGACCAACTCGATCACAGCGACGAGGCGCTCGCCTGCCACTACAACGCTCTTCTGGTCGCCGACCGCCTCGAGGACCCCAACCTCCGGGGGCCGGTGCTGAACAATCTCGGTGTCTACTATCGGCGGCGAGCCGTGTACGCGAAGGCCGAGATGTGCCACCGGCGAGCGCTGACCATCGCGCGAACGGCCGGCAATCCCGCCCTGGAGGCGGACTCGCTGGTGAAGCTGGGCGAGGTCCTTTATGAGGACGGACAAGTCGAACCGGCACGAGCGCTGGTGAACAGCGCATTGGCGATCGCCGTCAAGATCGGCGATCGAAACGTCGAGGCACAGGTCCACCGAATCCTCGACACTCTGTCGCGAATGGACTGACCGGCGGCCGCCACCGGGCCGCGCCGCTCGCCGGCGGTGACGCGGTCCGGTGGGGTGGGAGGTCAGGTGATGATGACCGTGGTGACCGTATGGAAACTGCCGGCGGAGATGTCGACCAGGGAGCTGGTGATGGCGGGCACCACGACCGGCGTGAGCCGCCGCGTCCTGGTGCCGTCACCCAGTTGACCGTCCGAATTGGACCCCCAGGCCCGTATCGGGGTGGCGGTGTCGAACTCCCGGGCGAGGCTGTGGAAGGCGCCGGCACTGATCGAGACCGGGTCCACCAGCCCGGTCACCCGCACCGGGCGGGTTCGGCTGGTCCTCGTGCCGTCACCGAGTTGCCCGTCGGTGTTGCGGCCCCAGGCCAACGCCGTGTTGTTGCGGGCGAGGTTGTGGAAAGCGCCGGCGCTGATCTGGACGACATTGGCCAGCCCGGGAACCCTGGCCGGGATCAGCCGGTCGGTGGTGGTCCCGTCACCGAGTTGACCCTCGCTGTTGTCTCCCCAGCTGAACACGGTCCGGTCGATGTGCGAGGCCAGCGTGTGGTCGAAACCCGCCTCGACCCTGACCGCCTGACCTGGGACCTGAGCGCGGACCGGCCGGGCCCGGTTGGTCCTCGTGCCGTCACCGAGTTGCCCGTTGGCGTTGAGCCCCCACATCCACACCGAGCCGTCCGAGAGCACCACTCCGCTGTGGCTGTCGCCGGCACTGATCCGGGAGATCGCGGGCAGCGGTAGGCCCAGCACCCGCACCGGGCGGGTCCGGTCGACCGTGGTGCCGTCGCCGAGCTGTCCGCGGTTGTTGCGCCCCCACGCCCATACCGTGCCGTCGCTGGTTACCGCCAGGCTGTGCTCGCCACCGGCGCTGACCGCGGTGACGCCGGCGAGACCGGTCACCCGCACCGCCACCGGACGGTCGATGGTGGTGCCGTCGCCGAGCTGCCCACCGCGGTTGGCGCCCCACGCCCACACCGTGTTGTCGGAACCGAGCGCCAGGTTGTGGGACGAACCGGCGTCCGCGTCGCGCATGCCGGTCAGCCCCACGACCGGTGTTGGCGTGAGCCGGGTGACCGTGGTGCCGTCGCCGAGCTGACCGCTGCTGTTGAACCCCCAGGCGCGCAGCGTGCCGCGGGCGTCCGCCGCGGTGGCCGGGGCCGCCGGGAGCAGCACGGCGACCGTTGTGAGGACCAGGGCAGCGCCCCATCTCCTTGTGTAGGACTGCTTCATGCTCGTTCCTTCCTGAAGACGAGCATCCTTTCTACGGACCTGTGGGGTGTGGCGGCTTCGCTCATCGCGGCCATCTACGGCAGTCGCGCCGATGGCCGGTTCGGGCCATTCCTCAGATCAGCTTGATGCGGGCCGCGTGGGCCACGGCGGCCGCCCGGGAAGGCTGGCCGAGCTTCGCCCGGATGTTGGCCACGTGCCGGTGCACGGTGTGCGGACTGATCGTGAGTCGTTCACCGATCTCCCGGTCGCCGAGCCCCTCGGCGACGAGGCGCAACACCTGCAGCTCGCGTGGGCTCAGCCCGGCGGGAGGCTCGTCGAGCAGCGTGTTCAGCCGGTCGAGGTCGGGTCGGGCACCGAGCCGCGCGAACCCGTCGCGGGCCGCCCGGAACTCCCAGCGGGCCGAGTCGTGGTCGCCGAGTTCGCGGCACGCCAGCCCGAGCAGGGTCCGGGTCCGGGCGACCTCGTACGGAACGTTGAGGTTCCGCCACAGCTGACCGGCCGTGTGCAATGCGACCAGCGCGTCGGTGGCCCGTCCGTCTGCCAGCTCCACCGCACCCAGGGCATGGGCCGCCATGGCGGAGAGCGCACCTGACGGGTAGGTCGACGCGATCTCCGCCAGTTCCTCGTAAGCCGAACGCGCCCGGCCGAGGTCGCCCGCTTCGAGCATGATCACCAGACCCGCCGGCAGCAGCCGCGCCCGGTGCAGCCGGTCGGTGATCTCGCCGAGCAGCCGGACGATCGCCGCGAACGCGGCATCGACCCGCCCCGTGGCCAGCCACAGCAGCGCGAGGCCGGGCTGCGGCTGCCAGCCACCCTCGTTCGCGCACCGGTAGGCATCCTCGGCAGCCGCGAACTCGCCACGCAACCGGTGGATCTCGGCCTGGCGGTAGCGGCCGCCGCCCCAGGCCGGCTCACCGGGCACGAGTCGGGCACAGGCCCGGCGCGCCTCGTCGATCGCGTCCGGCCAGGCGCCGTGCAGTTGCAGGCACTCGGCCCGATGCACCAGGCAGACGCCGGTGAAGTCGACGAGCTGGGGCTGGGCGTCGCACCAGCGGGACAGCGCCTCCGTCCACTCCTTCGCCCGCCGGAGGTCGAAAACCTCCTGGCACGCGTCGAGCACGCTGCAGTAGATCAGCCCGGGGAAGACCGGCGAGGACAGTTCGCCGGCCACCACCGCGACCATCGTCTCGTCGAGCAGCGCCATGCCCTCCGCGAACCGGCCCTGCTTGATCCGGATCCGGCCCTGGGCGTGCCTCGCAAGGGCGATCAGGTCGACGTCGCCGAACCGTTCGCCGGTCCGCATCACCTCGGCCGCGAGCGACTCCGCCGACGGCGAGTCGAGCCGCGCGTGCATGTCCGGCAACAAGAGGTAGGCCCGCTCGACACAGTCCTGCCCGTCGAGTAACCGCCCGGCCCGGCCGAACCACCCGTTCGCCCTGGCCGGCTCGCCGACGTTGAGCAGGAGCATGGCGACCCAGAACGCGCAGCGGGCGGCGGCGCGGACGTCGCCGGACTCGGCATACCCGCCGTGGGCCCGCTCCAGAGTCCGGACGGCGTCCTCGTGTCGACGGATCATGCTGGCCGACATCCCGAGCAGTTCCAGATCGGCCGGGGCGAGAGGGTCCGTCAGGTCGGCGGCGGACAGCGAGGTGAACGCGTCGAGCCAGGCCCGTCGCCGGTAGTGGGCCCTGCCCCGCACCACGCCGTCGGCCACCAGCATCAGCCTGCCCCGCGAAGAGTTCCCCCATTAGCGCTGCCACATCATCTCCCGCGGGAGTCGTCCGCGCCACCAGGGCTCGTCAGGCCTGTTCGGTAAGGAAGGCGACCACGGCGGCCACGAACTCCGCCGGCTGTTGGACGTTCGCCAGGTGCACGGTGGGCAGGACGGTGAACCGTGCGCCGGGGACGGTGGCGGCGAGTTCCTCCCCGTGGCGGGCGGACGTGACGGTGTCGTGCTCGCCCGCGATCACCAGTGTCGGGTTGTGGATGAGCGTGGCCGTGCGGCGCAGGTCGAAGTCGCGCACCGCGGCCCAGCTGCCGGCCACTCCCTCGCGCCGCGTGGCCAGCAGTGTGCGGCGGAAGTCCGCCACGATCCCGTCCTGCAGCATGCTGGCCGGGAACCAGTTCCGCAGGAACATCTCGGCCGTGGCCCGCATGTCGGGCGCCGCCAGCAGGTCGGCGATCGGCTGGTCCCACTGCCGCGGCGGGCCGAGGTACGCGGCGGTGTTGGAGAGGACGAGGCGGTCGACGCGCTCCGGTGCGTGGATTCCCAACCACTGCGCGACGATTCCGCCGAGGGACAGGCCCAGCACGTGCACCCGCTGTAGGTCCAGCGCGTCCAGCAGCTCCACCACGTCGCGGCCGAGCCGGTCGAGTGAGTACGGGCCGCTCGGGGCGTCGGAGGCGCCGTGGCCGCGCGCGTCGTAGCGCAGCAGGCGGAAGTGTTCGGTGAGAGCCGGCACCTGGCCGTCCCACATGTGGAGGTCGGTACCGATGGAGTTCGAGAGCAGCAGCACCGGCTTGTCCCGCGCGCCGTCGAAGCGGTAGGCGATGCGGACGCCGTCACCGGTGGTGATGGCCGTGAGGGTCGGTGAGTTCATGTCCTCAGCCTACGAACCTCGTTGCGGATTGCTATTACAAAGATCGAACGGGCTCTGTAGGCTGTCCCGACAATGTCCAACTTCACGCTCCACGAGTTGCAGTGCTTCGACGCCGTCGTCGCCGACGGCGGCTTCCAGGCGGCCGCCGAGCGGCTGCACCGCTCGCATCCGTCGGTGTTCGCCGCGGTGGCCAAGCTGGAGCGCCAGTTGGGCCTGAACCTGCTGGACCGCTCGGGCTATCGGGTGCGGCCCACCGAGGCGGGGCAGGTCTTCCACCGCAAGGTGCGCCTGCTGCTGCACGAGGCCGAGGAACTGCGGACCTACGCCGCGCAGCTGGCGATGGGTGAGGAGGCCGAGCTGCGCGTGGTGCTCGGGGATCTGTGCCCGCTGCCGCCGGTGCTGGAGCTGCTCAGCCGGTTCTTCGCGCAATGCCCGCAGACGCGACTGCACCTGCAGTTCGAGACGGTGACCGGCCCCTGGGAGCGGCTGCTCGAGGACGAGGCCGACCTCATCGTGCACCGGGTCCCCAAGAGCGACGTGCGGATGGAGTGGATCGATCTCGGGCGCGTCGCGATGGTGCCGGTCGTGGCGCCCGGTTTCCTGCCCTTCCCGCCATCGAGCGACCTCACCCCGCAGCGGATGCAGGCCTTCACCCAATGCGTGATCCGCGACTCGGCGCGACACCCGACTGAACAAGGCCACTTCCTGGTCGAAGGCGCACCCCGGTGCTCCGTGCCCGATCACCTCATGAAGAAGGAGCTGATCCTGCACGGCATGGCCTGGGGGCACCTGCCGCGGTTCATGATCGAAACCGAACTACGCGACGGACACTTACTGTCCATCGCCGGACGACACTTCCCCGGCGTGGTCGAGGAACTCGCCGCGGCCCGCCGGCGCGACCAACCCCACGGACCGGTCGCCGACCAACTGTGGGACTTCCTGACCCACCACGCACCGGTCCTGCGACCGGCGCTGGGCCGGGTCCCCAAGGTGAAGAGAACGCCGGCCAACTAGGCAACGCGAACCGTGAGCCGGCTCAGTCCTCTCGCGCGGGCGACGTGCGCCGCTTCCTTCTGGAGTTCCTTCAGCGGCAGGCGACCGCTGTCCGGGAACGGCGACACGACCATCTCGTGGTCGACGATGTCCCACACGCCGACGACCCGGCCATTCATCACGACCATCGGGGATATCCACCCGGACGTGCGGCTCACCGCCGCACGATGTTCTTGCGGGAGCAGCACTTCGTCCTTTGTTCCCGGACCGAGAATGTACTGGTCGAAGCCGCCGAGCAACCGGATACCTTTGTACGGGGCGATGTCCGCGAGTTCGCCCATGTGCTCGGTCAGCATCAACCCCTGGCGTCCTTCGACAGTGATTTCCGTCAGGTTGTCGCCCAGGTCTCCGAACCACTGCCGGAGTCTCGGCCTGCTCGAACCGTTGAGCGACAACCAGCGGTCGAACGACTCGGGAGTGGCCGGGCCGTACGCACCCAGATACGCCGCGATCACCGCGGGCGCGGCCTCATCGGGCTCCGGCCTCCTCCCCCAGTCCGGGAACTGACTCGCCGGAAGCGTGAACGTGACCTTGTTACCCTGATTCGGACCGTGGCACAGGACGCCCCGCCAGGCCAACGGCTTGAGCACCTGGCCCCACCCCGATCGCAGCCGGTCCCCCATGTCCGCGAATCGCTTGTCCGCCACTACCTCGGTCACCAACTGGTCCCGGGTGAGCACCGCACCGTCGAGGACGCCCGCCACCTTTTCGGTGAGTTCGTCGATTTGTCGCGGGGTGACACCGGAGACCCGTTGCCAGGAGGGTTTCAGCCAGAAGCCCGTGGTCTCCATGAGTGACAGGTAGGCGCCCGCCTCACTCGGCTTCAGTAAGTGCAGGGTGCCGCGCATTGCCCAGGTCTTCATCAATGCGAGCTCGGCGAACTCTCGATTCACGCTATCTCTGTCGGGCGCCGACTGCCGCAATGCGACGGCCGTCTCGGCCGCACTCCCGACCTGCGCCTGCACGCCACATAATCTGCCGACAATCTCGCTTGCCGTGCCCTGGGTACGCGGGTCCAGGTACTGCCGTCGCATCCGCCACGCGAGCACCTGCCCCCAACTGAACTGGTGGGTCATACGACGGCGACGGCGTCGATCTCGACCAGGACCCCGGGCGCCAGGCCGGCGATGAAATGGACGGTGATGGCCGGCGGCGGATCGGACCGGTTCCACACCTGTTGGAAGGCGGCCACTCCCTCGTCGATCGAGTTGCCGTCCACCGCGGCGATGCGCCAGTGCACGATGTTCGCCAGGCTCGCCCCCTCGCTCTCCAGGATGGTCGCGATGTTGCGGAACGCCTGCTCGGCCTGCTCCCCGAACGTGGGGCCGACGACCTTGCCGTCGGCGTCGACGCCGTTCTGGCCGCCGATGTAGGTCGTCTTCGTCGGCTGCTCGACCACGACCGCCTGACTGAAGGCCGGACTGCGGTGGAGTCCGTCGGGGTTGATGTGCCGTACACCCATATGCCGCCTCCGAAACCAGTTATAGGGGTTTCTGACGACACCCTTTATACTGGTTTCATGCGAGCCAACGCAAGCGGCCGAATCCTCCACAACCCCCGGGGCGCGTCGTTCCGGTTCGATGCGGGCGCCGTCTGCCTGGACTTCGCCCACACGGGCGGCGAGGGCCACTACTCGATCTACGAGTCCCTCCACGAGCCCGACGACCTGGCCGACTGGCTGGCGGAACCACCCCTGGCAGCGGTCCTGACGGTCCCCGTGACAGACCGCGAGCTGACGGCGGCCAAGGCCCTCCGCCAGGCGATCTGGGACGTGGCGCACGCCCAGGCGGCGCGCCGTCCGCTCCCCGCCGGAGCGGTCGCGACCATCAACCGGGCGGCGGCCGCACCGTCGCTGGTCCCCGAGCTGACCGGCGACACGACCGCCGAGTGGGCGCCGCCGGCGCGGGCAACGCAGGCGATGTCAACACTGGCGCGGGAGATGATCGAGCTGCTGTCCGGACCGCTGTCCGAGCGGATCCGCGAGTGCGCCAGCGACAACTGCCCGCTGGTGTTCGTCGACTCGTCCCGCCCCGGCACCCGGCGGTGGTGCGTGATGGAGCGCTGCGGCAACCGCAACAAGCTTCGGGCGCTCCGCAACCGGCGAAGCGAGGACTGATCGCCGGCAAGCCAGCCGCGAGTCGTACCGTCTCGACACTGAGTCGTACGGTTTCGACACCGAGCCGTACGGTCTCGCCGATTCGAGGCTCGCCCGGTGGATGCCTCGGCGTGGGCAGGGACCCGCTGGCAAGGTAGCCGACTGCACCGACAAAAACGGTCCGGGGACCCCTGGTTTTAATCCTAGTCGGCGGCACCGACAGTTTTCGGCCCGCCGGGTACCACTCGCGGTCGGTTCGGTATGACTCGGTGTCGGTTGGGTACGACTCGGTGTCCGTTCGGTACGACTCGCGGTCGGGTCCAGCAACACAGTTATGGGTGCTCCGTGCAGAAGCAGCCGACGCCCTTCTCGATCCACTCCTGCCCGGCCCACTCCGGGTGCCGTTCGACCATCAGCGCCTCGACCTCGGCGACCATCGTCTCCTGGGACATGGCCGAGTCACGCCGCACCCAGGTCCCATCGCGCAACAGCTCGAGATAGTCATGGACATCGGCCAGTACTCGCGGGCCGGTGGCGATCAGGCGGCGCATCACCTCGATCCACCGCAGTCCCGAGACATCGGTGTCGTAGGGCGGGAACCACGGGAAGATCGAGAACTGGCCGGCCTCGACCAGGTCGCCGGTGAACAGGACACCATATCGGGGACGGTCACCACCTGGTCGCCCTTGTCGTTCGCCCAGATCGCCGTCGCCACTTACCGGTCTGTGTAGCTGGTGTGATTCGGGCCACGCCCCGCCCGGCGACCGCTCCCTCCCGGCCCCGCGCGGGGTCTGCATGAAAAACCCTGGAGGAGAGACCCGTGACCGTTACGTTGCCCGCGGTGGCCCGCGACATGATCGACGGGCCGCACACCGCGGTCCTTGCGACCACGAATGCCGACGGACGGCCGCAGTCCTCGGTGATCTTCGCCAAGCGCGACGGCGACGAGCTGGTGTTCAGCACCATCAGGGGGCGGCTGAAGACCCGCAACATGGAGCGCGATCCCCGCGTGAGCCTGCTCGTGCTGGCGAACACGGCCGCGTACGTGGAGATCCGCGGGACGGTGACGATCACCGACGATCCCGGCAAGGTGCTCCTGCGCGAGATGTACGACCGGTACATGGGCGGCGCCGAACCGCCGCCGGAGCCCGACGCGGTGCGGGTGGCCGTGCGCGTCGCCGTGGACAAGGTCTACCTCTGGCCGCCCGTGAAATGATGTGGGGCCGGCTGATCCTTGGACGGACTGGTGATTGTGGACAGTGAGGTGCGAGCGGCGGACGAGGCCGCGTTCACCGTGCTCGTCGAGCGCCATCGCCGCGAGCTGCGGGTGCACTGCTATCGGATGCTCGGCTCGTTCGACGACGCGGAGGATCTGGTACAGGGGACGTTCCTGCGGGCATGGCGCGGCCGGGCCGGCTTCCAGGGCCGGTCGACCGTGCGCGTGGCTGTACCGGATCGCGACGAACGCCTGTCTGGACTTCCTCGAGCGCCACCCCGCCGAGCGCTCAGCCATCCCGTGGAACTCGCGGATCGACTGGAGTCCTACTGACCCATCACAGGTTGGCGATGATCGCCTGGGTGACGGTGGCCGTGTCGGCCGTGCCGCCGACGTCGCGGGTACGGATGCCTTGCGCGGTGGTGGTTTCGATGGCCGTGTGGACGCGCTTGGCCTGGTCGTGGAGGCCGAGGTGGTCGAGCATCATGGCCGCGCTGCCGATGGCGCCGATGGGGTTGCACACGCCCCTGCCCGCGATGTCGGGAGCCGAACCGTGGACGGGTTCGAACATGGAGGGGAACCTGCGTTCGGGGTTGAGGTTGGCGCTGGCGGCGAGGCCGAGGCTGCCGGCCAGCGCGCTGCCGAGGTCGGACAGGATGTCGGCGTTGAGGTTGGACGCGACGACGACCGACAGGTCCTCCGGCGCCAGGACGAACTTCGCGGACATGGCGTCCACGAGCACGCTTTCGGTTTCCACGTCGGGGTAGTCGGCGGCGACGCGGCGGAAGGTGTCGTCCCACAGGACCATGCCGTACTGCTGGGCGTTGCTCTTGGTGACGCTCGAGAGCTTCTTGCGGGACCTGGTGCGGGCGAGGTCGAAGGCGAAGCGGATGATGCGTTCGCAGCCGACCTCGGTGAACAGGGCGGACTGCACGGCGACCTCGCCACCGGCGCCGCGTGCGGACAGGTTGCGGCCGCCCAGTCCCGCGTACTCGCCCTCCGAGTTCTCGCGGACCACCACCCAGTCCAGCTCGGTGTGGTCGGCCTTGCGCAGTGGGCTGGTGATGCCGGGCAGGAAGGTGACGGGGCGGACGTTGGCCCACTGGTCGAAGTTCTGGCAGATCCGCAGTCGCAGGCCCCACAGGCTGACGTGGTCGGGCACCGTGGGCCAGCCGACCGCGCCGAAGTAGATGGCGTCGAACTCGCGCAGCGTGTCCAGGCCGTTGTCGGGCATCATCACGCCGTGTTCGGCGTAGTAGTCCGAGCCCCACGGGAACTCCTGCCAGGAGAACACGGCATCGCTGTTCGCCGCGATCGCGTCGAGGACCGCCCGTCCCGCGGCGACGACCTCGCGGCCGACGCCGTCGGCGGGGATGGCGGCGATGCGGAACTGCTCGCTCATGGGTTCTCCGGCTTCGTCGAGGGCTACCTCGAGTGAAGCCGGGTCACCGCGTGGTGTCCAAGACCGCTCTTCGATCGCACCGATTGGTGAAACCTATGAGTCGGACGACCAGGATCCCGCCATCTCGAGGAACGCCTGAGCGGCGGGGGTCAGCGCGGCCGGTCTGCTGACGAGAGCGACCCGCAGGTAGGAGGCCGGCTCGAGGTGGTGGACGGCCGCCCCGGCGCGCTCGGCGAGCGGCGTCCACGACGAGGGCATGACCGCGTGCCCGAACCCGGCGAGCACCAGCGGAAGGATCGACGTGCGGTGCGCGATCTCCGCGGCGATGTGGACCTCGACCCCGCTGGCGAGGATGTCGTCGACCAGTTGGCGCATGAGACTGCCGCGCCGGGAGACGATCAGCCGCTTGCCGCGCAGGTCGGCGCGGTGGACCACGCCGCCGGCCGGCAGGTCGTGGTCCGGCGGGGAGAGCAGGATGAGCGGCTGGTTCTCGATCGGCAGCACGCGGAGCTCCGGGATGTGCGGGGTGCCTGCCGTGCCGAGCAACCCGATCTCCGCGATCCCGGACCGGACCGACTCGACGACCTCGTCGGGGGTGAACGCGCCGTCGACGTTCACCGTGATGCCGGGGTGGGTGGCGGCGAACCGGGTCAGCATGGCGGTGAGCGGCTCGATGCCGGGCGAGGGCATGGACACCAGGTCCAGCCGGCCACGTTGCACACCTTGGACCGACTGGACCACGGCCTTCGCGGCGTCGAGGTCGCGCAGGACCTGCCGGGCGGGCTCGACCAGCTGCCGGCCCGCCTCGCTGAGCACCACGCCCCGCCCGACGCGGTGGAACAGCGGCACCCCGAGCTCACGCTCGAGGTTGGCGATGGACTGCGACAGCGAGGGCTGTGCGATGTGGACGTGCTCGGCCGCCCGGCCGAACCCGTGGTGGTCGACGACCGCGAGGAAGTAGCCGAGCTGGCGTGCGTCCATGCACCCTCCTTGTCCAGCTTTCATAGGCGATACCTATGAGAAGGATAGTTGCCCAGGACGTGTATCAAAGCTCCTCGTGCCGCTTCTCTAGTGCGTACGGATCTGTCGGACGCGTACCGGAGAGCGGCATGAGCATGGGGAGTCTCGGAATAGTGGGTGCTGTCGCGATCGGGCTCGCGCTGGCGTGGACGGCTCGGTGGCTTCGTCAACGAAGTCGCCGGCCACCTGACGTGAACGCCCTCGCGATGCGGGTGCCGAGCCTGAAGGTGGTCACGCTCGGCATGCAGGGGGCGGGCAAGACGCTCCTGCTGGCCAGCATGTACCGGTGTATGCAGACGCCGGCCGATCGCGAGTTCTACCTGAAGGCGCCGCACGATCAGGTGATCGAGCTGAGCCGGTGGTTCCAGGACGTCGCGAGTCCGGACGACGTCTGGCCGGCGGGCACTCGCAAGTCGGAGATGCGCGAGTTCGAGTTCGACCTGCTCACCCCGGACGGCGGCAGCCGGGAACCGGTGCTGCGAATAGGTTATCTGGAATACGCGGGCGAACTGCTCACCGAGTCACAAGGACCCGGCTCCACCGCCCAGGCGGAACTTCTGTCGGCCGTGGACAACGCCGACGCGCTGATCGGCATCATCGACGGGCTCCGCGTCCTGCAGACCTTCCACGGCGATCCCCGTGGCACGACCATCCTGCAGCGCTCGGTCGACACGATGGTGAGCACCATGTTCACCGCACGCAGTCCGGTCACCTTCGTGGTCACCAAATGGGATCTGCTCGACGAACTGAACCCGGACCCGAACGTACGCCTCGGCATCGTGCGCAACCTGCTGATGGGGCTCGCGGGGTTCCGCGACCTGGTTCGCGAACACAGCAGACGCCGGGTCATCCGGTTGATCCCCGTCACGGCGGTCGGCCACGACTTCGCCGTGATCGACAACGGCATCGTCCACAAGAAACCCGGCGGGCGGCTCGTTCCCGAGAACGTCGACATGCCACTGTCCACAGTGGTCCCCGACATTCTCGTGCAGGCCGAGCTGGCGATCGACGCGGCGACCCGGCAGACCATTGTCGCGCAGGCACGGCGCCAGACCCTCCTGCGCCCGCGCGACGCGATGAAGGCGCTGAGCGCCCTCCTGTTGCAGCTGGCCGGAAACTCGTTGGCGACCGGCGGAATCAACCTGATGGTGGGCTCCTGGCTCGTGCCCTTCCTCGACAACCACGGTGACGGACCACTGCCGGGCAGCGATCACCAGGCGGCACTCACCGACGCCGACCGGCGCGCCCAGCACGCGATCGTCACGCGCCGCGAGGTCATCCGCAACCTGCAGCACCAGACGTCCGTCCTCGAGATGCGGCTGCCCGCCTCCCGGTTGGACCTGACATGAGCCCTGACATGAACACCGTGACCGGCTGGCCGTTCCTGATCGCCCGTGGCCGGCGCCGTGGTTACAGCGTGCTCGCCGCTCCCCCGTTTCTCGTGCGGGACCGGGAGGAAGGGTTTCTCGAAGAGGTGGTCGGGCCGTCGCCCGGTTCGGTCGCGACCCGCATGGTGGACAGCCCCGGTGGCCGGCACCTGTGTCTTGTCTGGGGCGACCACCGGGTGCGCGGCGACGACATCGGTGAGCCCGCCGACCCGGTCGACGAACACAGCAGGCCACTTCGGCTGCTGTACGGGTTCGTGTGCCAGGACGCCGCGGTGAGTGAACCGGCGCCGGCCGACCTCGAACGGTCCCTCGCCACGATGGTGGCCACCTACCGGCGTTTCCTGCGCGGTGAGGAGGAGTTCGTCGTCGAGGAGTCGTCGCCCTTCCCGGTGGACGCCCACGTCGTGGCTCGGACCGAACCCGCGACCCGGGCGCACGGCTCCCGTCGACCGGCAGGGGTGCTGGCCGGGGCCGTGTTGGCGGCACTGCTTGTCGTCCTGGCCGGCTTCTGGTGGTTCACCGGCCAGCCCGAGCCTCCTCGTGATCCTCCACTTGAGCCGCGGGTCTCGACCTCGCGATCAGCGACACTCCCACCGGCAACCACCGCCCCGTCGACGCGCACCCGGGGTATCGGCTGATTCCCGGCGTTCAGCAACTGCAGTGCATCTTCAGCCCGGCGATGTCGGGCCACAGGTCGGCCCGGAAGCTCGCCAAGGCCCGGAACGGGTACGGCTCCATGCCGCAGGTCATGCTCTGCACGAACTTGCGGTGATCGCCGCCGGGACCGGGATTCTGGTTGATGAGCGAACCGAGCACGGCGCCGTGGGTGTCCAGGAGATCGACGTGCCAGATCACCCAGGCACCGTCGTCGTCGCGGTTGGTGACCGTGCCATGAAAGGTCGCGGTGCCGTCGGGGTACAGGGTCCACGTGGCGCCCTCGTCCATGGTGGCGTCACCCTTCTGCACCAACCCCCAGGTGAACTGCCAGGGATCCGCCGTCACGAGCCGCGCCGCGGTCGCGTTCGGCACCTCCACGATGACCGAGGGATCCATGTTCTCGTGACCTTCCTACCGGCCCGCCGAGGCGGGCAGCGCGAGCGCGACGGCGAGATCCTCGTCGAGGAACATGAGTCCGCGCTCCCCGAACCGGCGGAGGGCGCCGACGACCGTGGTCATCGGCACGCCCAGCTCGCGGTGCACGCCGGTGGCAGTGCGCGGCCGGTCGACACAGGCGAGGTAGATCGCGGCGACCGTGTCCCGGAAGGTGTAGGTCCCCTCACTGTCCGGGTGCCTGCCGTCGTAGATCTGGAGGAAGCCCGGCGCGGACCGGTACACCAGCCGCGGCTGGGTCTCCGCTTCCCAGGCCGCGCGCCATCCCGTCACGGCGTCGCGCAGCGCGGTGTAGGTGCTCGGGTCCAACGCCACTTCCAGGTCGTAGGAGAAGAAGTAGGCGATGCGCTCGAGATCCACGGTGGCCGGGTAGACGTACCGGTAGCTGGGTTCGGGTTCTCGCCGTTTCATGGGAAATCTGGCCGGTTGGGTGAACAGCGGGCTGAACCTCTCCAGCCACACCCGGCTGGTACCCATCGGCGGTTGGAGGTGTGCCAGGTGCGGGATGACGGCGGCCTGCCTGGCGTAGTCCTCCGCTGTTTCGCCGGGGAATCCCCAGAGGACGTTCCAACCGATGTCGATTCCGTAGTGCCGCGCCCAGCGCAGGAGGTTGACGTTCTGGGCGGCGCGCACGCCCTTGTCCATGAGCCGGAGCACGTGCGAGTTGAGCGACTCCAGGCCCGGCTGGAGTTCCCGGACGCCCGCCTCGGCCAGGCCCTTCACCTGCGCCCGTGTCAGGTTCGCCTTGACCTCGTAGAAGATCTGGTAGTCACGGCGTCCCGCCACGATCGCGGGGAACAGCGTCTTGAGGTACTTCGGGTCGAGAATGTTGTCGACGGCGTTGAAGCGGAAGCTGCGATATCGCGCCGCCTGGCTGTCGAGCTCGTCGAGCACGCGGGCGGGTGACTTCGCGCGGAAGCTCATGATGGACCCGTTGAGGCCACAGAAGGTGCAGTGATGCTTGGCGCCCCACCAGCAGCCGCGAGCGGACTCGAACGGAATCGTGATGTGCTTGGTCGGTAGCTTCAGCCGCGCCGCGCGGTCGAAGTACTCGGTGTAGTCCGGTACCGGCAGGTCGTCCAGTTGGGAGCGTGGGGCTTCCGGTGGGACCGTGACGACCCGATCGCCGTCGCGCCAGATGACTCCGGGAATCCCGGACGGGTCCGCCCCCGCCGCCAACGCTCCCAGGAGAGCGGGGAACGCCGAGTCCGCCTCGCCCGTGACCGCGAAGTCGATGCAGTCGATCGACCGCACCAGCTCCGGCCCCATCTCACCGTCGAAGTTGGCTCCCCCGAACACAGTACGAACCTCGGGATCTCGTTGCTTCAACCGGCGGGCGAGGGCGAACGACGCCGCGTTCTGCTGGTAGGTCGAGCTGAACGCGACGATCCGCGCACCGGCCAGCTCGTCGGCCAGGGCGTCGAGCAACACCGGGACGTCTCGCTCACGAACGGCCAGCAGCCGCTTCCGCGTCTGCTCGACCGACTCGTCCACATAGGACAGCTCGGTCTCGAACTCGTCGAGGAACCTCCCCGTCGGATCCGGCGCGGCCGCACCGAAGGCCTCGACCGAGAACAACCAGTCTCCGATCTGCCTGCCGCGGTTCTCGGCCAGCAGTCCATACAGCTCCAGGCCGATCAGGACCGCGAAGTCGAGGTTCGCGTGCAGAGTCCGCATGGGAAGGCCGTGCGTCTCGCCGATCGCCTTGAGCAGTCCTAGTTGGATGGATGGGCGGTTGACGTCCTGGAACGGCATCGACACGATGACGGTCGGCGCTGAGGTCCGTTGCTCGGACAGTGCGCCGAGCCGTTCGGTGACCGCGGTCATGATCGGGTACCTAGGGGATGATGCGGACCGGGTGGTCCGGGCCGTCCGGGCCGTCCGGGTCTCTAGTGCGATAAGCCATGATCAACGCTGCTTCACGGGGCTCGAAGCACCCGTCGAACTGGCCGTCGAGGTCACCCTTCGAGCCCACGAAGTCCCAAGCGATCTTCATGACCTTGTCGAGGAGCAGCCGCTGATCCCTGGACAGCTCGAGTGCCGCGAGCTTCGCACACAGTTCTTCGAGTTCTTCATTGCTGATCGGCATGAGATTCCTCCAGTTGATGTGTGATCACCGAGTATTTTCGAGTTTCTCCAGCACACTGGCCGCTTCGGCGCTGCCGAGTTCCTCGTACAGGTCGTAGGCCTGCTGCCATGCGACCCGAGCGGATGCCAGGTCACCCATGTCGTGGCGAATGTCGGCGATCGAGACGAGCGCTTTCGCGACAAGGATCCGATAGCCGTTACGCCGATACAGCTCGAGAGCATTCTCGTAGCACGTGATCGCTCGAGCTTGGTCTCCCAGCCGGCTGTGGACGTAGCCGAGGCTGTGCCACGTGGGCGCCGCGCTGAGCTGGTCACCCAACTGCAACTGCAGCCGCAGGGCTTCCTCGCAGTACTTCACCGCGATGGTGTACTCGCCGAGCAACGCCCGGAACCAGCCGACAGAGTTGAGCTCCCTGGCCTCCCCTGCCCGATGTTCCGCCGCACGAAAGAGGTCCAGAGCCCGTTCGGCATGGGCGACAGCCTCGGCGATGTTTGCCTGTCTGTCGAGCAGCGAGGCGAAGGAGTGATGAACGTAGGCCTGACCGATGGTGTCGCATGTCGACTCGTACAGGTCCAGCGCAAGCCGAAGACTGTCGTGTGCGTCGGCGTGCCTGTCGAGCCAGATGTACGTACCGCCCAGGTGGTAGTACGCGAATGCCTGCTTGCTCCGGTCGCCGAGCCGCTGAGCGGCGGCCAACGCCGCGGTGAGCGCGTCGAGTTCGTCGTGCCAGTGGCCTTCCAACCTGAGGAACCGGCGTGCCGACCAGGCAAGGTCCCAGCACTGGCTGTCGAACCGGGCTTCCTGGTGCAGCGCCGTGAGCAGGACGCGGTGCTCGGCGTTGAACCATGCCAGTGCCTCCGGCCGGTCGACGATTCTTTCGGGTTCGACGCCGTCCGGCAGGTCGGTCAGAGCAGGTGGCACCTCGCGGCGCGGATCGAGGAAGCCGTCCGCGTGGTACGCGGTGTAGCTGTAGTGCCCGAGCATGCGGTGGATCGCCTGGTCCCGCTCGGCCGGGGATTCGTCCACTTCGGCCAGTTCGGCGGCGTACGCACGCAGGAGGTCGTGGCAGCCGTACCGGCCGGGGCTGTGCTCGGTGATCAGGTTTGCCTGGGCGAGCTCGGCGAGAGCGGGTCGCACCTTGCCGGGCAGCAGTCCGGCCTGGCTCGCCGCCGCCCGAGTGCTGATGTCGGGTCCGGGGTGCAGCGCGAGCAGCCGGAACAGGCGCGCGGCGGCGGGGCTCAACTGTAGATAGGACCAGGAGAACACGGCCCGAGGATCGGTGACCTGGTCGGCACCGGCGAGCTCGTCGAGGCCGCCGCGCAGCTGACCGGCCAGCGCGGCGAGGCTGAACCCGGGATGCGTCACCGCGCGGGCGGCCACCACGGCCAGCGCGAGGGGAAGGGAGGCGCACAGACCGATGATCGCCGTGGCGGCGGCCGGTTCGGCCGTGACCCGGTCGGTGCCCAGCCGGGCACCGAGCATCGCGTGCGCCTCGGCGTCGTCGAGCAGGGCGACGGGGATCGGGCGCGCACCCGCCACGACCAGGCCGTCGAGCCGGTCGCGACTGGTCACCAGCGCCAGGCTGGACGCCCCGCCGGGCAGCAACGCGCGAACCTGATCGGCGTCGCGGACGTTGTCGAGCAGCACGAGGACCCGACGGTCGGCCAGCATGCTCCGGTACAGCCCCGCCTGCGCCTCCAGCGTGGTCGGGATGCGGTCTCGCGGTACCTGGAACGCCTCGAGGAACCCCCGGACCGCCTCTATCGGGGTGACCGGCGACCCGGTGGGATCGAATCCGCGCAGGTTCAGGTAGAGCTGGCCATCCGGGAACCGGTGGCGGACGGTGTGTGCCCAGTGGACGGCCAGAGTGGTCTTGCCGACGCCGGCGGTTCCCGTCAGCACCACGAGCTGTGCGGTGGCGGACGGCTCGTCGAGCACGCCGTCGAGGCGGCGGAGTTCGGTCGCCCGCCCGGCGAAACCGGGAGTGTCGGGCGGAAGTTGGGCGAGCGCCGCGGTCCTCGGCGCGGCCGGGGCACTCGCCGGCTCTTCTCCGCGCAGCACCGCGCCGTGCACGGCACGCAGTTCGGGGCCGGGATCGGTGCCCAGCCGGTCGGCGAGCCGCTGCCGGACCACCGTGTAGCGGTCGAGTGCCTCCGCGTCGCGGCCGGCGGCATGCAGCGCGCGCATGAGTAGTGCTTCCAACGGTTCGGCCAGCGGGTACTCGTCGATGAGGTCGGGGATCCGGTTGAGCACCGACGCGGTGCGGTCGAGCCGGAGTTCCAGCTCGGCCCACCGCACCACGGCGTCGAGCCGTCGCCGGTGCCAGACCGCCCGGACCTGATCGGCCCAGTCGCCCGTGATCGCGGCCAGCGGGGCACCCCGCCACATCCGCATCGCCTCGTCCAGCGCCGCGGCCCGGTCGCCGTCGGTGTTCCGGGTGTCCTTGCCGCACTCGATCAAGCGGGTGAACCGGTGCAGGTCGACCACGTCTGAATCGATATCCAGGACATAACCCGTACTTCTCCGGGAAATCCGGGCGGGCGAATCCGCCGCACTCGCCTGACCGAGAAGCCGGCGTATCCGGCTCATGTGCGAATAGAGGACGTTGCGCGCTTCGACGGGCGGGTCATCGCCCCAGACCCGGTCGATCAGCGTCTCGACCGAAACCGGGCGACCGGCGTCGACCGCCAGCACGGCCAGCACGGCCTGCTGGCGCGGCGTACCGACGTCGAGTCCCTGGCCGGCCGCCCGTAGGCCGATCTCCCCGAACAGCCGGAACTCCATGCTGCGGGCTCCCTGCGATCGACGGGCCCCGACCGGCTCCGTCGATGCTGCCTGCTCCGCAAGGTCTCCGCAAGGTCGGCGAGCAGAACGTCCCGGAACCGTGAACCGCACGGAACGCAGAACCAGGGAGTCACCATGCACCAGGATTCGCCGGCCACTCCGTTGCTGGAGTGTGCCGCGCATGGCACGGAATCCGCCTGGCGGGAAATCGTCAGACGATTCTCCCCGCTGATCTTCACGGTATGTCGCCGATACGGGATCAGCGGGGTGGATATTCAGGATGTCGCCAGCGAGGTGTGGCTGAGATTGCTGACGAATGTGACGACAATTCGAGACCCGAACGCGCTGCCCGGTTGGTTGCTGACCACCGCCCGGAACGAGTGCCTGGGACTGCTGCGCACCAGGAACCGCCAGATCCCCACCGACACGGACCTGATCGACGAGCCGTGCCAACCCGAGGTCGACAGGAACCTGATCGGCGAAGAGCGGCGCCACGCCGCCCGTCAGGCACTCGCCCACCTGCCGCGGCGGGACCGGCAGCTGCTGTCGATGCTGTTTTCCGATCCGCCGACGCCTTACAAGGAGATCAGCTCGACCATGGGGATTCCGGTCGGCGCGATCGGCCCTACCCGAGCCCGCTGCCTGGCCAGGGCTCGCCACACCCTGGCCATCGCGGCGCTCGAGTGAACCCCTCGCACCCACTCGCCCACCGGGCCGCCGATCGAAACGCATGACCTTCAGAGCGTCCGGGCGGCACCGTGATACATCTCGAATCGATCAGAACATCGGGTCGTCGATGACCCATCGCCAGGTGCCGTCCGGTTGGCGCCTGGCGACCTCGGCGGTCGTGCCGGCGGCCTGGCCCTCGCCGTCCGGGGTGCTGATCCGGGCGCTCCAACTGGCGGACATGAGGGCGATGTCGCCGGCGACGTGCACCTTGCGGGTCTCGCCGTCGATGTGCTCGATCGTCTTCAGCAGGTCGTCGATCATCGCGCGTAGCTCGGACTCGCCGGTCCGCGACTCGCCGTCCAGGTGGATGGCCACGCCGTCGGGTTCGTAGAGCGCGAGCAGCCCGTCGGCGTCCTTGTCGTTGATGGCGGCCGCGAAGAGCTTGTGCATCTCGGCGGGTTCGGTTGCTGGCATCGGGTGTCCCTTCTTGGTCTACTGACCGCAGATCCTGCGTGGCGGCGTGCGGGTCGCACCATCCCGTGTTTCCGGGGGTTCTCCGTCACCGGCGACTGGGCGATACTCGACCGGTGAGAACCCCGGTGACGACCCACGACACGGCCAGAGCGGCGATCGAGGACGCGTGCGCCACCGCCCGGTCCCTGCCCGAGGTGTTCACCGGCGTGGCCACCGCCCTGGCGCCGGCGGTGCCCAGCGACGCGTACTGCCTGAACAGCTTGGATCCCGGCACGTTGCAGGAGACCTTCGCCCACCACAGTCTCCGTCCCACACCGGACGTCGTGGCCAGGTTCTTCGCCATCGAGGCCGGCGGGGACGACGTGAACGCGGTTCCCGCGCTCGCGGCCGACCCGTTCGGCGCGGCGACGCTGCACGAGGCCACCGGAGGGGACCCGGCACGCAGCGCCCGGTACCGCGACGTGCTGGTGCCGCTCGGCCTGGCCCGCGAGCTCCGCGTGGTGGTCCGGGATCGCGGCGTCACCTGGGGGATGGTGAACCTCTTCCGCGGTGGCGACCTCCCCGACTTCACGGTCGAGGAGGCCCAGTTCGTCGCCTCGCTCGGCCGGAGCCTCGCCGACGGCATCCGGCGCACGCTGCTGCTCGACGCGGTCGACGTCCCGCCGGACGCCGTGCCCGGCGTGCTGATCATCGACCTGGCTCGACCGGACCGGCCCCAGCACCGCTCGCCGCTCGCCGCCCGCTGGCTCGGCGAACTCGACGCCGCCGACTGGCACGTGGCCAAGCTGGCGCAGCAGGCGCACGCGACCGGGGACGTGGCGTCGCTCCGGGTGTGCGCCCGCAACGGCGGCTGGCTGACCATGCACGCCGAGCCGTCCGGCGGCACCCTCGTCTCGGTGGTCATCGAGCCCACCCGGCCGGCGGAGCTCGCCCGCCTGGTCGTACGGGCCCACGGCCTGTCCACCCGCGAGCGGGAGATCGTCCCGTTGCTCGCCCACGGCCGCAGCAACACCGAGATCTCCCGGCTGCTCCGGCTGTCCGGCCACACGGTCGGTGACCACGTGAAGAGCATCTTCGCCAAGCTGGCCGTGCACAGCCGGGCCGAGCTCATCTCGCGGCTGTACTTCAGTCCCGCGGTGCCCAACTAACGGTCCGGACCAGTTGGCTGTAGTCGTTACGCTCGTTGGCGCAACCGGTGATCACGGAACGATAACTACGGTTGTGCATCATCGCCCGGATTGCGAATTTGGTTGGAAACTTACCTACGTAACCGGGAGTGCGGATGCGCAAAACCCCGCTGGGCGGGTTGGCCATCACGGCGGCGACCGTGGCCACCATCGCGATGACCACCCCGAGTATGGCCGGCACGGATGACTCCGCCGCGGGTATCGCGAATCCGCCGAGCGCCGCGGACCAACGCGTCGACCAGTCCTGGTCGGCCGACTTCCCCGATGCCGAGCAGCATCCGGCGGACCCGTCGAACTACACGGCGGCGAGCCGCCCGGACTCGAATCCCATCGACTACGTCGTCATCCATGTGACCCAGGGATCCTGGGAAGGCAGCCTGAGCTGGTTCCAGAATCCCGACTCCGACGTGTCCGCGCACTACACGATCCGCTCCTCGGACGGAAAGGTCGCGCAGTCGGTCGACGAGCAGGACATCGCCTGGCACGCGGGCAACTGGGAGTACAACCAGACCTCCGTCGGCATCGAGCACGAGGGTTGGGTCGACCAGCCGGAGTGGTTCACCGACGCGATGTACGAATCCTCGGCCAGGGTCACCGCACACCTGGTGACCACCTACGGCCTCCCCGCCGACCGCGACCACATCATCGGGCACGTCGAGGTTCCCGGCGCCACGCACACCGACCCGGGGCCGCACTGGGACTGGGACAAGTACATGGGCCTCGTGACGCGGTTCGCGGCGGCCGGCTGACTTTTTTTCCGCGGTGGTGTCGGATGGCGTCGAGCCCGTTCGTAGTCATGGTGAGAGACCGGCAACGGGCCGGTCGCCACTCACCGGAGGCTCACGATGTCCACCACCATGGTCCAGGAGAAACTCAGCGCCACGCTGACCGTCGCCGCGTCCGCCACCAGGGTGTTCGCCGTGCTGGCGGACCCGACGACCCACGCCGCGATCGACGGCACCGGCTGGGTTCAGGAACCTGCCGACCGGGCGCCGCTGACCGAGGCGGGCCAGCTTTTCCGGATGGACATGCATCACGGCAACCATCCGAACAGTGACTACCAGGTGGTCAACAAGGTCCAGGTGCTCCACGCGCCGCGTGCCATCGGCTGGCTGACGGGGCAGGAGACGGACGACGGTCACCTGGAGTTCGGCGGCTGGTTCTGGCACTACGACCTGGTACCGCTCGGTCCGGCCGAGACCGTGGTCACGCTCACCTACGACTGGTCGGCCGTGCCGCCGTCCATCCGGGAGTACATCCAGTTCCCGCCGTTCGGCCCGGATCATCTCATCAACTCGCTGCACCACCTGGCCGAGCTCGCCGCGCCGACGACCGGGAGTGCGTCATGACCGCCACCTACACCTTCGACGTCTTTTCCACCCTCGACGGCTTCGGCTCGTACGACGGCGGCGACTGGGGCGGCTACTGGGGCAAGCACGGCCCCGAGTTTCTCGACCGCCGCCTCGCCCTGTACGAGGAGGAGCAGCGGATGGTCCTGGGGGCCAACACCTTTCGGCAGTTCGTGGAGCTGCTGGGCTCCAGCACCTGGGATCCCGAGACGGGTGACCCGGTGAACAACCGGATGAGAAACCTGCCGACGACGGTGGTGTCGACCACGCTGCGGGGACCGCTCGACTGGCCGGACGCGACCCTCGTGAGCGGCGACGCCGTCGACATCGTCGCCCAGCTCAAGAAGGAGTCCGCGGTGCCGTTGCACTCACACGGCAGCCTGTCGCTGAACCGGGCGCTCATGGCCGCCGGCCTGGTCGACCGCGTCCAGCTGACCGTCTTCCCCGTGATCACCGGTCAGACCGGAACGGACCCGATCTTCCTGGGTGCGGCCGACTTCGACCTCGAACTGATCGAGAGCCGAACACTCGACGGCCACACCCAGGAGCTCATCTACCGGCCCACCGCGCATCTCTGAGTCCGTCACAGCGGTGCGGGTCAGGGCGACTCATCGGGTATGACCGAATCCGCGAGGGGGCCGCGCGATCACATCGAGCACGTGATCGTGCTGATGCTGGAGAACCGGTCGTTCGACCACCTGCTCGGCTATCTCGACCACCCGGATCCCAGCTACGGCAACCTGGCGGCCGAACCCGGGGTCAACCCGGTCGACCCGACCGACCCGGGCGGCCCGTCGGTGTCGACCACGCCGGATGCCGACCCGGCGCTCGGGGTGGATCCCGGTCACTCGCCCGATGACGTCCGCCTGCAGGTCTTCGGCGACCGGCACCCGCCGGCGGACGCCCCGGTCACCATGTCCGGGTTCGTCGCCTCGTACGCCAACCAGCTCGCTGGCGACCAGAACCCGCTGCGCCGGGCTTGGCGGTGGATCAAGGCATGGTGGCGGTCGCTGTTCGGCCGGCCGGCCGTGCCGGTCGCCGACACGGACATCATGCGCTGCTTCACCGAGGAGACGGCGCCCGTGCTGTGCGGCCTGGCCAAGCACTACGCGGTGCTGGCCAACTGGTTCTCCTCGGTGCCGGGCGAGACCTGGCCCAACCGCAACTTCGCGCATGCGGCGACGTCCAGTGGCACCAACACGATCGTGCCGGCCTTCTACGCCGAACCCACCATCTTCGACCGACTCGGCTCGGACGGATGGCGCGTGTACCACGAGGGCATCCCTCAGGTGTGGGTGTTCCCGTCGCTGTGGTCCTCGGCGAACAACCGGGACAACTTCCGCGACACCGGGGACCTGTTCGCCGACATCGCGACCAAGGACCTGCCGAGCTACACGTTCATCGAACCGGATCACGGCTTCGGCCCCGGCGCGGGGAACAGCCAGCATCCGTCGAACAACACCTCCGACGGCGACAGCTTCCGCGCGGGCGAGGCGCTGATCGCCCGGATCTACCACGCACTGGCCGCGGACCCGGACTTCTTCGCCACCACGCTGTTCCTGGTCACCTACGACGAACACGGCGGGTTCTTCGACCGTGCGCATCCGGTCCCCGTGGTGCCACCGGACGACCGGACCGCGGCGGACGGCTTCGACTTCACGCTCAGCGGCGTGCGGGTGCCGGCGGTCGCGATCTCACCGCTGATCCCCAAGGGCACGATCGCCCGGCACCAGTTCGACCACGCGACGATCCCGGCGACCGTGCGGGCTCAGTTCCTGCCAGGGCAACCGGCGCTGACCCGGCGCGACGAGGCGGCCAACGACCTGCTGGCCTGCCTGGACCTGCTCGACCAGCCCCGCACCGACCGGCTCGCCTTCGACGTCTGCGCCCCCACCGGGACCGCGGCGACCGAGCATCTGAACGAGTTGCAGGCGAGCCTGGTGAGCCTGGCGGGGGCCGTGCGGACCCGGCTCCGCGCCGGAACGGTCGAGTCCCTCGATCACACTCCGCCGTACGAACCCACGTCGGCGACGGCGACCGCCGCCGAGACCCGGCGACTGGATTCCTCGACGCGCCAGGAAATCGCCGACGTGCTCGCCCGGTTCGGCCGGGGTTCACTACGAGGTGACGGCGGCTGAGTCGAGAGCTGCGAGGAACGCGCGAGTCCATTTGTCGCTGTCGTGCACCATCACATGGCGTCGCATCGCCCTCATGCGACGACGTCTTTCATGAGGGTCCACCGTTATGGCGCCGTGAATCGCGTCTTTCAGGCGATCGAGGTCATAGGTGTTGACCATGAACCCCTGGCGCAACTCGGCGGCGGCGCCGGAGAACTCAGACAGCACGAGTGCTCCGTCCAAGTCGTGCCGACTGGCGACATACTCCTTGGCCACGAGATTCATTCCATCCCGCATCGGCGTTACCGCGAGAACATCAGCCGAAAGGTAGAACGCGATCAGTTCTTCCGGACTCATCGCCTGCTGTAGGTAGTGAACGACCGGGCGACCGAAGGAAGCGAACTTTCCGTTGATCCGCGCGACGGTGTTTTCGATACCTCCACCCAGCTGCAAGTAGCGTTGAGAGTCGGCCTTGGAGACGAACCCCACAAGCTCAACAACGACCAGCTCCTCCGGGTCGAGCCGACCATCGACGAGCAACTCGTGCAGTGCTTGCAATCGGTTGTCGATGCCGAGGATATGATCCAGGTCACTGATTCCCTCGACGTAGCCGATGCGCTGCGCCCCAAGCACCACAGTTTTCGGGTTGCCCAGATCTTCCCGAATTTGACGGGCCCGCTGGAGGACTTCGGGCGAGTTCGCGATGGTATTGACGCCGGCCGAGTCGATGGCACCAGGAAACGCCGCCACCCGCACTAACCGATCCTCAACCTGAATGGTTCCCGAACGCGCTTCCAGACCGAGAACAGTCCGAGCCAACGACTGAAAATTCGATGCGCTGCGGGGCTGATGGAAACCGACTACATCCGCACCAAGCAATCCATGGATAGTCTCCCCGCGCCACGGCAGCTGCATGAACAGCTCATGCGGAGGGAACGGGATGTCCATGAAGAATCCGATCCGCAGGTCCGGTCGCAGCTCCCGGAGCATCGCGGGCACGAGCTGCAGTGGGTAGTCGTGCACCCACACCGATGCCCCCGCAGCCGCCACGGCGGCCGTCGACTCGGCGAAACGCCTGTTGACCTTGACGTAGGCATCCCACCAACCGCGGTGGATCACCGGCCGCCGCACCGCGTCATGGTATAGCGGCCAGACGGTGGCGTTCGCGAATCCTTCGAGGCAGTCGCGGACCTCGTTCTGACTGAGTATTACGGGGAGCACGGTCAGTCCGTCGTCATCGAACGCCCCCATCCCCGGACTGTCCGCGACGCTGGACCAACCGACCCACGCGTTCTTTCCCTCCGACAGGGTCGCCGGCGGCTGCAGTCTGAGCGCCGCACGGAGACCGCCCAGTCGCGGAATCCACTGGGGAGGTTCGTCCGCCGGCCCACCCAGGTCGAACGGCAGCTGGGCGGTCACCACGACGAACTCCGCGCTGGGGATGACGGTCTGTCGGGTGTTCGGCGCGGACCAGGCCGGGTTGCGGGACAGGGCGAGATGGCCTGCGGTGCCCTTTCCCCAGCGCTCGGGCCTGGGGAAGCTTCGTGCGGGAAGCTCACGGACCAGATGCATGTACGTCGCGTCAAGCGTGATGAACTCGCCACCATCGGGAAGGCCATTGCTGAGCAGGTTCAGCATTTCCCCGGTGAACGCGGTATGGCGGGCGCCCTCAGGGGCGTGCGACGGTTGGTTTTTCGATGACGACGTGAGGGTGTACGCGCCGGCGATGTCGATCTGCCCGGACACGACCGAGTCCGGATCACTCATCGCCTCGAGGGCGCGACCGGAGAAGCAACAGTCGAGTATCACTATCTGGTTCGTCGCGGGACTGTCGAGGAGGGCGCGGCGAATGAAGTCGTAGGGCATCGCCGTGTAGTCGACACGTCCACTCTTGGTCGTGGACAACCCGAGATACAACGCCCCACGCCGGTCCACCAGGCCATGACCCGCGTAGTAGACCAACAGCGTGTCCTGCGCGAGCTCTGCCTCTTCCGCCAGCAGAGACCCGACGTCCGCGGCGCTGCGTGGGTTGTCGACCCTCTTGATCCCGCGAAACACCCCGAGCTGCTCGTCGCCCAACCGCTGCTCGAGATCATCGAGGTTCGCGCCGACGCTGGGCAGGTCATGCAATTCGTCGTCCTCGTACACTGCCGTGCCGATCAGCACAGCACGGGAGAGCGCCGCGTCAGGCAGGCGCATCAGCCGTCCTTCGCGTCCCGTCCAGGCACCTGGACCGTTACTTCCATCGAGAACCCCCCCACTCGCCTGCCCCCCAGTGTCGACCAATCGTATGGCCTGCCGCCAGCGGTCACTCGATGAGGCGGTCGATCAGCTCGAAGGTGGGATAGGGCTGGTTCTCGTCGCCGAAGTGGCCCTCGTCGCGGATGATCTGGGTGCCGCCGATTCGGTCGAACATCGCGCGGCCCTGGTCGGTCGTCGCAGCCGGCGGGATCGTTGCGGGAGTTGATGAAGTAGATGTCCCGGACGTGTGCGGTGATCGCCGCCCAGTCGTAGTCGTCCTGCAGGACTGGTTCGTCGTTGGTGTTGGGTTTGGTCGCGTAGCCGGCCACGAGGATGGCCTGGCTGACGGTGGTGTCGATGTGCTGGAGGACCGCGAGCAGCAGGGCCGCTCCGCCGGAGTGTCCGATCAGGACGGTGTGCTCGTCGATGGTGTGGTTCGCCAACACCTTCGGCAGGAAGGTGCCGATCGGTTCGACGTTGAGAGTGGGATAGTGCGGGGCCTCGACCGTGTAGCCGCGCTTGGTCAGCCGCTCTCGAAGCCACGGTAGCCACACGACGTCCGGATGGGCGCCGGTCCCGTGGAAGATGATGGCCCTGCGGTTCATGTGGTCGCCCTTTCAGCGGTCACTGTCGCGAAGAACGTTCGGAGGTCGTTCAGCCACAGGTCGGGCACGTCGTGGGTGGCGTAGTGCCCGCCGCGGTCGTACTCGTTCCAGGACACGAGCTGTGTGTGGGCGCGTTCGGCGAGATAGCGGATCGAGCCGAGATCGCCGGGGAACTGTGCGACGCCGAGCGGCACTGTCGTCGGTGTGGTCCTGGCCGGTTCACGCGAATGGTCGGCGTAGATGCGGATCGCCGAGCCCGCGGTGCCGGTCAGCCAGTGGATGGCCACGTGGGTGAGCAGGATGTCGGCGTCCAGGCCGCCCATGACCTGGGCGTTCCAGCCGAGCAGTCCGACCGGCGAGTCGGACAGGGCGTGGGCGAGGGTCTGCGGCTGTTGGCCGTGGACGGAGCCGTAGGAGGCGTGGTGGGCGAACAGGTCGTAGAAGTTGGCCAGCGTCCGTACGTCCCGGCCGGACAGCTTGCTCGCCCAGTCGGGGTCGTCGGCCGGTGGCGGCACCCATACCTGGGTGACGTGTGCGCCGATCATCGCCACCGGCGCGACGTGCGCCAGCTCGGCGCTGATGTAGGAACCCCAGTCGTTGCCGGCCGCGCCGTAGCGTTGGTAGCCCAGCCGGTCCATCAGCACCGCCCACGCACGCGCGATCCGGCGTGGGCCCCAGCCGGTGTCCGGCGTGGGCCCGGAGAACGCGAACCCCGGCAGTGACGGGATCACCAGGTCGAACGCCACCGCCGGGTCGAACCCGTGGGCCCGCGGATCGGTGAGCGGCCCGATCACGTCGAGGTACTCCACCAGCGTGCCGGGCCAACCGTGACTCAGGATCAGTGGCACCGCACGCGGTTCCGGCGAACGAACATGGACGAAGTGCACGTTCGTCCCGTCGATCGTGGTGGTGAACTGGTCGTGGGCGTTGATCCGCGCCTCCCAGCCGCGCCAGTCGTACCGTTCGCGCCAGTGGGTGACAAGCTCACGAACCGTGGCGACCGGCACGCCGTAACCGGTGTCCCCACCGGCCGGTTCGGGTGCCCACCGCACCCTGGCGAGCCTTTCCCGCAGGTCGGCGAGCTCCTGATCGGGGATCGCCACGCGGTAGGGGCGAACCTCGGTCACCTCGTTCTCCTGTCGAACACCGGCCTGCCCACCCCTCAAGTCGTCCGACGGGTAGTAAAGCAGGCCCGTGTTCCGGTGAGTTCGGGTTGAACGGAAGGCGCAACCGTGCACAGGGGACGTCGCCGGCGTTGGTGACGTGGTGCCGGTGCGCGTGCCGTCCACGAACAGCCGCAACGTGGTGCCCTGTCGCAGGAACGCGACGTGGTGCCAGTTGCCGTCGTTGTACGAGGCGCCACTGTGGCCTACGTCGCCCACCGTGGCGCCGCCCACGGCATGGGTCTGCTCGCGTTCCAGATCCCCGTCGAGCAGTGTGTTCCAATGGAACGGTGACCGATCCCGCCGCCCGGCTGGCCGCCCGCCGGGCGGAGACCGCCGAGCTGGTCGAGGCGCTCAGCAGACGTCTGGACGGGATCATCGAGTCCTCGACCCACACCACCCACGACGACGAGCACGATCCCGAAGGCGTCACCGTCGCGTTCGAACGCGCGCAGGTGGCCGGCGTGCTGACGCAGGCCCGCGCGGAGCTGCGAGCACTGGACGCCGCCGAACTGCGGCTGGCGGCCGGGACCTACGACAGCTGCGCGCGTTGCCACCGCCCGATCGCGGCCGAGCGGCTGGACGCGCTGCCCGCGACCACGACCTGCATCCGCTGCGCCTGATGTTAGTACGATCATAATCTAAACCCTTGCCCCGAGGTCCGTGCTGCGCTTATGGTAGTACGGTCATACTTCAATGGAGGGAGCTTCCATGGACATCTCGACCAGTACCGTCCTTGTCACCGGGGCCAACCGGGGGTTCGGCCGGGCGCTCACCGCCGAACTGCTCGGCCGCGGCGCCACCGTCTACGCCGGCGCCCGCAACCCCGACCAGGTCGACGTCCCCGGCGCGAAGCCGATCGCACTCGACATCACCGACCCGGCCTCCGTCGCGGCCGCCGCACAGGCCACCGGCGACGTGACCGTCCTGATCAACAACGCCGGCTCGGCAACCGGCGCCGACCTGCTCACCGGGGACCTGAACGATCTCCACCTCGAAATGGACACCCACTTCTTCGGCACCCTCTCGGTGGTCCGAGCCTTCGCGCCGCAGATCACGGCCAATGGTGGCGGCGCCATCCTCAACATCCTGTCCGGCCTGTCCTGGGTCAGCTTTCCGGAGATTGGCGCCTACTGCGCCGCCAAGTCCGCGGAATGGTCGCTGACCAACGCCCTACGCGTGCAGCTCGCCGAGCAGAACATCCGAGTGGCCGGACTGCACGTCGGTTACATGGACACCGACATGACCGCCACTGTCACCTCGGACAAGTCCGACCCCGTCGACATCGCCCGGATCGCCGTCGACGGCATTGCCAGCGGCTCGTACGAAATCCTCGCTGACGATGTTTCCCACCAGGTGCAGGCCGCACTGGCTGTGGGCGTCCCCGCGCTCTACCCACAGCTGAGCTCGTGATGGCTTGTTAGACGGGGACGTCGTTCGTGGTGTCGGTCTCGGTGCAGCACAACGGGACCGGCGCGAGGGCCGGCCACGCACGCTGTCAGTCGACGTGTCCTACGACGAGGGCGGGACGTGGCACAAGGCGGACGCGGATTCCGTGTCACTGCGGTCAACCGCGACCGACCGCGGCGGGAACACGGTGACCCACACCTACACACTGTCGTAGTCGCCATTGAACTAAGGTTCTAGAAAGGGCTCGACGCTGGTCCACGACGCGAAGCCCTGCCGGGACAGTTCGATGGCCGCCGGGATCGCGCCGGCCAGCACGCAGATCACCACCAGGGCCGTCATGAGTCGGCGGGCGACGCGCCGTCGGCGGGCGCCGTCGGTCAGCATGCCTTGCGCCGGCTGACGATCCAGCGTTCGACCCGGCGGACTCGCGGTATGGCGAGGATGGCGACCACCGTCAGGAAGAACGCGGCGAACAAGGGGCTGCCGATGAAGTACACGTGCAGCGCGATCAGGGCGAAGATCGGGTAGATCAGGATGTGGAGGCGTTTCCAGTCCCTGCCGAGCCATCGCATGGACAGCCGGTTGGAGGTCACCGCCAGCGGGACCAACAGCAGGGTGGCCATGGTTCCCGCGGCAAGCCCGAGCTTGCCGGCCGTTCCCGCCAGCGCACCGTCCACAATGGCCGCCACCAGTAGATCGGTGAAGGCGAAGGCGCAGGCCCACAAGGCGAAGTCCCGGCGCAGGATGATGTGCCAGCGCCAACCTGTGACGGTCGCCAGTGGAGTGACGGCGTAGCTGGCCAGCAACGCCAGCATGGTGGCCAGGCCCAGCACGCTGGGCAGCCGGTGGTGCAGCTCGTCCGGCGGGCCCCAGAACAGTGGCAACGACAGCATCAGCACCGTCGCGGGCGCGAACCGCGCGATGGTCAGGGCGACCGGCGCCTCCCGGCGTCGACGCGAAATCGTGGTCATGGCGGTGATGGTGCGCCGGCCGGGTGAGGACGGCCCCGCAACAAGGTAAGAGTCCGGCAAGAGGGCGCGCGAGTAGGGTCGGTGGATGCCCGTCGTGATCGAGGTGGTTCCTGGCGGTGCCGCGCCGGCGTCGGCGTACCGGGTCGTACTTCGATGCCGGCGCGGTGCCGCCAGGGGCCACCTCGGCGCGGCGGGCGCCGCCAGCCCTATTCGCGCGCCCTCTAGGTCGGCTGTGGATGGTGCGCCGCGACTGGGCACAATGCGGACATGAAGGTGCTGGTGGCCGACGACGACCGGGCGATCCGTGAGTCGCTGTCACGCGCCCTGGAACTGGCGGGCTATCAGGTGGTGCCGGCGGCCGACGGGGTCGCGGCGCTGGCCGCCGTGCACGGCGCCGCCG
This sequence comes from uncultured Actinomycetota bacterium, assembly GCA_963826035.1. Taxonomy (GTDB): domain Bacteria; phylum Actinomycetota; class Actinomycetes; order Mycobacteriales; family Pseudonocardiaceae; genus Actinophytocola. Next base: position 326,251 of record CAWGVZ010000003.1, read on the forward strand.
GTACGGCAGCCCCCGTCCAGGTGATCGTGCTGGACGTGATGATGCCGGAGGTGGACGGGTTGGGGGTGTGCCGCGTGCTGCGAGCGCAGGGCGACCGGACGCCGATCCTGATGCTGACCGCCAAAGTGGACACTCCCGATCGCGTGGCGGGGCTGGACGCCGGCGCCGACGACTACCTGGTCAAGCCCTTCGAGGTCGACGAGTTGCTGGCGCGGTTGCGTGCGCTGCGGCGGCGGGCCGAACCGGCGGAGGACAGCACCGCGCTGCAGGTGGGCGATGTGCGGCTCGACCCGGCGGCGCGACGGGTGTGGCGGCACGGCGAGGAGATCGAGCTGTCCAGGACGGAGTTCGAACTACTCGAGCTACTGGCGCGCAACGCCGGAATCGTGCTGGACCACACCACCATCTACCACCGCATCTGGGGCTACGACTTCGGTCCGGCGTCCAAGAACCTCGCCGTGTACGTCGGCTACCTGCGACGCAAGCTCGGCGGACCGGACCTCATCCACACCGTGCGCGGTGTCGGCTACACCATGCGCCGGCCATGAACCTGCGCACCAAGTTCGCCCTCGCGTTCGCCGTCGTCGCGGGTTTGGCCATCAGCGCGGCCATGGTGTTGAGCTTCAACGCGATGGCCAGCCTGCTGAAGGTGAACACCGAGCAGACGTTCCGCGCGCTCATCGACTCGGTGGACGCCGAGGCACGGCGGACCGCACTGGCCCCACCCGACTTCGCCTCCCCCACCGACCCGGCGGGCGTGGCGGCCCGAGTGGTCAACTCCCGGCAGGTCCTCGCGCAGATTCTCGACGGAGATGGCCAGGTCAGGGTGCCGGACGAGGAGCAGCCGCCGATTCCCGTTGACCGTACGGACCGCGCGCTGGCCGCCAGCCCCACGCCAGGCGCCCAGGCCGAACGCGAGTTCACGGCGGACGGCGAACGATTCCAGCTGGTGACCGTCGCGCTCGGCGGCGAGCGCGGCGCCGTCCAACTCGCCCAGCGAGCCACCCAGACCGACCGGCTGCTGCGAGACCTCCGGCAGGCGATGCTGCTCGTCGGGCTGGCGGTGTTCGTCCTGGCCGGGCTGGCGGGCTGGATCGCCGCCGACCGGGTCACCCGCCGGCTGACCCGGCTCACCGGCACAGCCGAGCGGGTGGCGGCCAGCGGTCAGTTCGACACGCCCGTGCCGTGGGCCGGCCGGGACGAGGTGGGCCGGCTCAGCGCCGCCTTGCGCACCATGCTCGACCAGCTCGGACAGGCACACGAGGACCAGCGCCGGCTGCTGCAGGACGCCGGCCACGAACTGAAGACCCCGCTGACCAGCATCCGGACCAACGTCACGGTGCTGCACCGGATCGACGAGCTCGCCCCCGAAGCGCGAACCCGCCTGATCGACGACCTGGACAGCGAAACCCGGGAACTCGTGGCCCTCGCCAACGAGCTGATCGAACTGGCCAGCGGGCAACACCAGGAAGAACCGCCAGACCGCGTCGACCTGGCGGCTCTCGCGCATCAGGTCGCCGAACGCGCCGGCCGGCGCAGCGGCCGCCAGGTGATCACGCAGGCCCACGAGGCACTCGTGCACGGCCAGCCGACCGCGTTGGAACGCGCGCTGAGCAACCTGGTGGACAACGCCGTGAAGTTCGCACCGGAAACCGAGCCGATCGAGATCGAGGTGCGACCCGGCCGGATCACCGTGCTGGACCGCGGCCCAGGCATCGCCGAAGCCGACGCCACCCGGGTGTTCGACCGGTTCTACCGGGCGAGCACGGCGCGCGGACTACCCGGCTCCGGCCTCGGTTTGGCGCTCGTGCGCAAGGTGGCGCGCGCCCACGGCGGCGAGGTGTTCGCCACCCGGCGACCCGGCGGCGGCGCGGCCGTCGGCTTCACCCTCGACGTCTCGGAATAGGCTTTCCCCGTGATCAACGTTCGGCGGATCTCGGAGCTGTGGTTTCTCCCGATCGGGCTGCTGCTCTTCGTCGGGTCGCTTCTGCCGGCGCTGCAGGGGAACGGGACACAGTTCGGCGGCATGCCGGCCCGCCCCTTCGACGCGCTGGCCCTCGTGGGGGTCGCCCTCCAGTGCGTGCCGCTCGCCGTGTGCGGCCGGTGGCCGGTCGCCTGTTTCGCGCTGGTGTCGCTCGGCTTCGCCGTCGACCAGCTTGGCGGTTATCACTCGTTCGCGGGCACGGCGCTGCCCATCGCGTTGCTGAACGTGGGATTACGGCTGGACCGGGGCCGGCGCGCCACCGCACTCGTGTTCTCCGTGGCGTATGTGCCGTTCGCGGCCTCGTTCCGCCTACTCGGTGCGGGCGAGACGCTGACCGAGTACGTGGTGTTCTACCTGATGTTGGTCCTCGCGTGGGGGATCGGGACGCAGCTGCGTGCCAGCCGGATCGCGGAGGCCGACCGTCGTCGCCGGATCGCCGAGGACACCCGCGCCGCCGAACGCGCCCGGCTCGCCCGCGAGCTCCACGACGTCGTGACCCACCATGTGACGGCCATGGTCGTGCAGACCGAGGCGGCACGATATCTGACGGCGGCGCCCGATCGCCTCGACCAGTCCCTGGCCGCCGTCACCGACACCGGCCGACAGGCTCTCACCGACCTGCGGCACCTGCTCGACGTGCTCAACCCGCCGGCCGCCGACGGCCTCCGCACGCTCGTGGAGCGGACGCGCCGGGCCGGGCAACCGGTGGAGTTCACTGAGGAGGGCACGCCGGCGGAGTCGACCGGCAGCGCCGGCCCCGTGGCCTACCGGGTCGTGCAGGAGGCACTCACCAACGCCCTCAAGTACGCCCACGGCAGCCGCACCTCGGTCCAGGTCCACCACGGCGACAGCGAGATCACCGTGGAGGTCAGCACGGACAGTGCGGCCGCACCGGAGGAGTCTCCCGGCGGAAGCGGGCGGGGCCTGGCCGGACTCCGCGAACGGGTCGACGTCCTGGGCGGCGACTTCAGCGCGGGCACCAGCACGGGCGGCGGCTTCTACGTGCGAGCACGGATCCCCGCAGGGAGCCACTCATGACGGAGACACTCCAGCCGACCCGGGTCCTGGTCTGCGACGACCAGGTGCTGGTCCGCACCGGGCTGGTGACGATCATCGACGCGCAACCCGACCTCGAGGTGGCGGGCGAGTGCGGCGACGGGCAGGCGGCCGTCGACCTGGCCGGCCGGCTGAGCCCGGACGTCGTGGTGATGGACGTACGCATGCCGGTGCTCGACGGCATCGCGGCCACCCGCCTGCTGGCCGGCGCCGACGTGCCCCGGCCCGTCAAGGTGCTCGTGGTGACCACGTTCAACCTCGACGAGTACGTCTATGAGGCGCTGCGCGCCGGAGCGAGCGGGTTCCTGCTCAAGGACACCCCGCCCGCCCAACTGCTGCACGGCATCCGGACGGTGGCGACGGGCGCCGCGCTGCTGGACCCGGAGGTGACGCGCCAGCTGGTGGGCAGGTACGCCACCCGGATCCGGCCCACCAAGGGCGACCCGCGGGACGTCCCGCTGACGCCCCGCGAGCTGGAGGTCCTCCGCCTGATCGCGGACGGCCTGTCGAACAGCGAGATCGCCGCGACCCTCGTGATCAGCCAGGAGACCGTCAAGACCTTCGTGTCACGCATGCTCGCCAAACTCGGACTCCGCGACCGCGTCCAGGCTGTCGTCTACGCCTACCGCCACGGCCTGGTCACCTGACCTACCGCACGGCCTCCGCAGCGATGCGCTGGATCGCCCGGACGGCGAGGTCGGGCTGGTCGACGTAGATGTAGTGCCCGCTGTCCGTGGCGGTGCTCAGGTTGCTGCGGTTGGACAGCGCGAGCCATTTCCGCTGGCCTTCGCCCCACGCCCGCTCCAGGTCCGCCCCGTACTCGGGAACGGCCTCGAGGTCCGGCTTCCCACGCTGGATCACTTCCACCGGGATGTCCCCGGCCGAGCGGACCTCCCCGTCGGGGACCGCGAGCTTCTCCGGGTTCTCCCCCTGAAGGATGGCCAGGGTCTGATCACGCAACTCGGTAGCCGGACCGGTGGCGGACTCGGGGACCTCCGCCTCGAGGTCGGCGCTCTGCGTGGGTGAGGTGGCGTCCATCAGGACCAACCCCTTGACCCGGTCCTGGTGGTCGGGGGCGTACCTGGCGGCGATCACCCCGCCCAGCGAGTGCCCGGCCAGGACGACCGGCGCGTCACCGGCGACCCGGTCGATCACCGCGGTCAGCACCTTCCCCGTGCTCTCGAGGGTCTGCGGCTCACCGGGCTGGTCGCTGGCGCCCGCGCCGAGCCGGTCGTAGGAACAGACGCGGTCCCCCTCGCCCAGGGTCTCCTGGATGCCGGCCACCTTGTCCAGCCCATCGCCTCCCCCGTGCAGGAGAACGATGACCGGCTTGCCTTCCGCCGGACTGCCCGAACAGGACACGGTCACCGACCGGCCGTCCACGTCAAGATTCTCGGTGCCGGTGAACGAGTCCTGATCGTCCGCCGGTTCGGTGGTGGTGCTCGTGGGCGGGTTCGCTTCCGCTTGTGGGGCATCCTCGCAGCCGGTCAGCGCCACACCAGCCACCGCGCAGCACAGCGCGATCCACGACAGTCGCATGAAGACTCCTTCGCCAGACACCACGGCCCAAGCGCCGCGGTGGCCCCGAAGGCTAGGGATTCGGCGGTCCGAAGTCGTCACCACACAGTGGACACCCGCAGGTAGCTCGCACGGGGGACGTCAGTTGAGGTTCGAGCGGAGGAAACGGTCCGAGCCGTCGGGTTCACCGCCGTTGTTGTCGGCATTGGTGGTACCGAACCAGATGGCGTTCTCACCCGGCACCGCCGCCACCGCCCGCAGCCGGCCATACGTACCAGTGAAGTGCGACGTCACCGTGCCGACACTCTCTCCGTTGAGCACGATCCGCCACAACCGCTCCCCACGCAGCGCCGCCATGTACAGCGCACCGTTGGCGAAGGCCAGCCCGCTCGGCGACGCCGAGGACACCGACCACGTCCGCTTGGGGTTGGTCATGCCGGAGGTGTCGCAGTTGCCCTCACACGTCGGCCAGCCGTAGTTGCGGCCCGCCTGGATCAGGTTCAGCTCGTCGACCGAGGAGTTGCCCAGTTCGGACGACCACAGCCGCCCGGCCGCATCCCACGCGAGGCCCTGCGGGTTGCGGTGCCCGAGGCTGTAAACCCTGGTCCCGAACGGGTTTCCCGGCGCCGCGGCGCCGGTCTTCGTGACCCGCAGGATCTTGCCGTTGAGCGAGTTCCGGTCCTGCGCCAGGTTGCTCTGCTGCGCGTCACCCGTGGTGGCGTACAGGAACCCGTCCGGGCCGAACCGGATCCGGCCGCCGTTGTGGTACCGGTTCTTCCTGATCCCCGTGACGATGGCCGTGTACCCGGACAGCGCCGACCCGGTGAACGTCATCTTCGCGATCCGGTTGCCGTCCGACGAGGTGTGCATGAAGAACACCTCCTGGTCGGTCGTGCCGTTCCAGGTCGGCGAGAACGCGACGCCCATCAGGCCGCCCTCGCCGTCGGTGGTCTGGCTGCCCGGCACCGTGCCGACCTGTGTCTTGCCGCTGCCGTTCTTGTTGATCCGGAACACCCGGAAGGAGTCCCGCTCGGTGACGAGCGCGAACGTGCCGTCCGGCGACCAGGACAGGTCCCACGGAATGCTCCACCCGCTGGACACCTGCGCCGGGCTGCCGGGGTTGTTGCCTCCGCCGCACGCGCTGGTGGTGAAGCTGACCGGCGGGCTTTCCGCCGAGGTGTTGCCGGCCGCGTCCTTGGCCACCACGTGCACCGTGTACGCGGTGCCGCAGGCCAGCACGGTCACCGCCCTGCTCGCCGGCGGCGGGGTGCCCGTCACCGAGTCGAGCACCGCGTCGTTCGCGTGGTTGCGGATGTCGTACCGGGTGACGCCACGGTTGTCGGTCGACGCGGTCCAGCTGAGGGTGGCGCCCGTCTGCCCGACGTTCGACACGACCGGCTGACCCGGTGCGGTGGGCGGCGTCGGGTCACCGGGGTCGGCGGTCGTCGTGCACACCACCTCGGGACTCGAGTCCGACACGTTGCCGGCGGCGTCCCGGCCGAACACCGACAGCTGGTAGCGCGTGCTGGGCCGCAGGCCGGTCAGCCGGTACGGCGAACCCGGCGCCTCGGCGATCTTCTGGCCGAGGAAGTAGATGTCGTAGGCGACCACGGCCACCGTAGTGATGTCGTCGTCGGTCGACGCGGGCCAGGTCAGCGTGAGCGAGTCGTGGCCGATGTCGGCGCACGCCGGTTGCCCCGGCGGGGTCGGTGGCTGGGTGTCGGCCGGCGGGCCGACCTGCAGCCGGTCGAGGTTGGGGCCGCCGTTGGCGGTCGTGGCCGTGACCCGGATGGTGTTGGCGCCGGCGACCAGGGTGGCGTTGAGCGTGCCGTCCTGCCAGGTGCTCCACGCGCCGGTGCCGGGGAAGCTCCGCGCGCCGGCGGCGAGCGTGCCGTTGATCGTCACGTCCATGGGCCGGTCGGTGGTGGTGCCGTTGGCGAACCGGAACACCAGGGCGGCCGGGCCGGTCGCGGCGGCGGTCACCGCGAACTCGACGTAGCTGCCGACCACGTTGTCCAGGTTGACGAAGCCCGAACCCGTGAACCCGGCGTGGTTGGACTCCACCACGCCCTGCGAGATCGTCGCGCTCTCCGCCTGGTGGTCGACGGCCGCCGCGTGTGCCTGCCCGGTGGCGACCAGTCCGGTCGGCACCAGCGCGGCGACCGCGAGCATCGCCAGAACCCGTCTCCTCATAGCTGATCCTCTCTGCTGTCTGCTAGGCGTTCGGGCCGACGTCGGCGGCGGTCAGCGGGCGGCGCTGGGCTCCGGTGGCGTACTCGTCCGCGCCGACGTCCTTCGTGCCCGAGCGGGTCTGCAGGTCCATGTCACGCGTGGCCTGCGGGTAGCTGCCGGCCGCCGTGTCGATGGCCGGGCTGCCGGCCGACAGCCGCAGCAGGCCGCCGGCATCCGTGACCAGCGCCGGGTTCACCGTCCGGTATCCGCTCGACGGCGCGTTGCCGCCCGTGCCGGCCCAGACGACGTTGCCCTGCCAGCGCAGCCCGGTGCCCTCGTCGATGTCCAGCAGCGCACCGGAACCGCCGCCGACCACGATGTTGTTGGCGAACGTGCACTCGTTCGGGCCGAGCCGGTCGGTGCCCTGGCCGACCTGCACCAGGTTGGTGCGGTTGCCGACCACCGTGTTGAACGCGACCAGCACCCGGTCCGGCCGGGCGTGCGCGGTGGAGCCGGTCGTGTCGTCGGCGACCGTGCCCGAGCCGGCGATGATCTGCCCGGTACCGCCCTGGATCACGTTGTTGATCAGCACGTGGTCGTTGTCGTAGAACCGGAGCCCGGCGGTGTTGCCGAGCATGAGGTTGCCCTCCACCAGGTTCCGGTTCCCGTGCCGCAGAACGATCGAGCCGCGGCTGTCGCGGATCGTGTTGTACCTGATCACGTTGTCCGACGACTTCACGGAGATCGCCTCGGAGTCGCCGTTCGCCCGCTCGAACAGGTTGTCCTCGACCACCGCGCCGGCCGAGGCGAGCTGGCGGAAGCTGTAGCCCAGCCGGATCGACTCGCCGCCGTTGTCACCGGTGAACGTGTGGTCGCGAAAGTGGTTGTGGTGCACCCGGGTCCGCTGCGCCATGCCCGCGTCACCCGGCCCGGAGATCTGCAGGAACACGCCTGTCGTGCTCTTGTTATGGAACGTGTTGTGGTCGACCTCGACGTCGTTCCCCGTGACCGTGACCCAGTTCCCCGAGCCGGACAGCTGCACCACGTTGCGGGTGAGCCGCACGTGGTGCGAGCCGGCGGGAACGCTCACGCTCCCGCCGTGCCGGAGCCGGAACCCTTCCACCACAACGTGGTCCGAGTCCGCGAAGCTGAACCCGGCCGACCCGCGGATCTCCGCTCCGCCGATGTTCTGCGCGGCGATGGTGATCGGGGCGCCCGCCGTGCCCGACCGGCGCAACGGGATCGAGCCGGACGTGGTGTAGACGCCGTCGACCAGCTCGATCCGGTCGCCCGGCGCCGCGGCGTCCGCCGCCGCCTGCAGCTGCGCGATCGAGGACACGGTGATCACCCTCGAGGCGGCGCCCGCCGCGGCGTGGGTCGGGAAGTCGTCCGGGGTGTTGATCCTGGCTCGGATCCATCCGCCGGCGGACTTCAGCGGCGCGGTGCCGGTGTAGGGCCCGTTCGGGCAGACGCCTTCGTTGAACACGGCCCCCGAGCGGAAGTCGTCGGAGAAGTTCCAGTTCGTCCAACTGATCTTCTTGGCGGCCATCAGGTCGAGATAGCGCTGCGCCATGGCGAAGTCGTTGCCGCCGTCGCCCGTGTAGGTCTGGGTGCCGAACTCGGTGACGAACATCGGGATCCGGTCGGCCGCCCTGGACAGCGCGTTCAGGTACTCGTCGCCGTGCGAGGCCGCGTAGAAGTGGAACGTGTACATGATGTTGTTGGCGCGCACGGGGTTGTTGACGACCTCGGTCTCGTTGCCACCGTCGGAGACGCCGAGCGAGGACCACGCCCGGGTGCCGACCAGGATGGGAGTCTCCGGATCGTTGGCCCGGATCACCGGGATGAGCTCCTCGGCGTAGTCGCGGACCCGCGACCAGGACACCCCGTTGGGCTCGTTGGCGATCTCGTACAGCAGGTTGTTCTTTCCGTTGTGCCGCTGGGCGATCTCGGTGAAGAACGTCTTCGCGCGGGCCAGGTTGTGGTACGGGTCGCCCGGGCTGAGCATGTGCCAGTCGACGAGCGCGTACATGCCGCGCGCGGTCACCTTGTCGATGATCGAGTGCACCAGGTCGGTGTACAGGCGCGGGTTGGTCTCGTACCCGCCTTCCTGGATGTACATGGAGATCCGCACGATGTCGGCGTTCCAGTCGGTGGCCAGCGCGGACAGCGAGCCGTCGGTGACGCAGTCGCGGTACCACTGCAGGCCGTGGGTGCTCATGCCGCGCAGCTGGATCGGGTTGCCGTGCTGGTTGCACAGCTTCACGCCGCACACGGACAGCTGCCCGTTGATCTCCGTCGGGGTGCCGACCGGCGTCGAACCGCCCGAGTCGACGGTCAGCCGGTCCACGTTCGGGCCGCCGGCCGAGGTGGTGGCCGTGGCGCGGACGGTGTTGGCGCCGGCACGCAGGTTGACGGTCACCGACGTGGTCTGCCAGGTCGCCCAGGCGCCGGTGGCCGCGAAGGTCAGGTCGTCGGCCGCGATGGTGTCGTTGACCGTGATGTCCATGGGCCGGTTGGCGGTGGTGCCATTGGCGAACCGGAAGGTCAGCTTGGCGCTGCCGGCCTGCGCCGCGGTCACCGACCATTGCACGTGGCTACCCGTGACGTTGTCGTAGTTGACGAATCCGGCGCCGGTGTAGCCGCTGTGGTTGGACTCGACCACCCCCTGGTGGATCGAGGCGTCCTCGGCCTGGTGGTCGGTGACCGCCAGCGGCGCGGCCGCCGCCGGTGGCACCACCAAGGCGCACAACAGAGCGATGAGCACGAGTGTGGACAGTCTTCGTTCGCGCACGTGGGTCTCCTCTCCGGCAGTCCCGCGCACGGCGGAACGGCAGGGTCCGGATTGGATAGGCAGCCTTCCTAACTGTCCGATGGCACACCCAACCGGTCCACGTTGTCAAGGTCCACGACCCGAACAGAGCAGTGCAGAGGTCGGACGAACTCCGAAGGAAAGCCTTTTCCTACTTGCGTCACCGGTCTACCCTGACCAGACATCCGACGTGTCGGGAGCTGCCATGGATCGGCGAGACTTCCTCCGAGCGGCGGTGGCCGCCGGAGCGCTGCTGAACACCGGGACGGCCACGGCCGATCCCGTCGCACACCGGCTGTGGCGCGAGTACCTCGCCGCGCCGGACACATCCGTTGATTCCCAACGTCTCCTACGCCGGCTACCGCCGCGGCGAGGACCGGCTGCCGCGCCCGCCCGTGCGCGCGACCGTGACCCGGTTCGGCGCGGTCGGCGACGGGGTGACCGACTCGACCGAGGCGTTCCGTGCGGCTGTCGACGCGGTCGGGCTGGCCGGCGGCGGGACGGTGTTCGTCCCGCCGGGCCGGTACCGGCTGACCGGGGTGGTATGGATGCACCACAGCCGGGTGGTGCTGCGTGGCGCCGGCCGGGGCCGCACCGTCCTGTTCTTCGACGAGTCCCTGACGTCCAGCTACCGGCCTCCCGTGCGGCGAGAGTGGTCGTTCTCCGGCGGCATGGTGTGGTTCATCCCGCGCGAGCTACGCGCATCGCTCGAGGAGCGGGGGTTCCTCGGCAACGAGGGCTGGCTGGACAACCGACACCTGTCCGGCGTCACGGCGGCCGTGCCGCGCGGCGCGCGGCGGATCCCGGTGGCCGACCCGTCCGCCTTCACGGCGGGCGAGCACGTGCTGAGAGCGTGCGGACGGCGATCACGGTCGACAACACGGGAAACACCGGCGGGGCCGCCACCGCCGGACCGCGGTGGGCGGCCCGGTTCTGCCACTGGAACATCGCCGTCACCAACGACCGCTCACACGGCATCCGGCTCGAGGAGCACGCGCCGTACAGCGCGATGGTCGGCGTGCGCGGCACCACCGACCACGCCAAGGACTTCACGGGCGAACTGTCCACTGTGGTCTCCGGGTTGGACGAGCACGTGGTGCCCACCAACCTGTACGAGGCCCAACTGCACGCCCGCCTCAGGAAAGAAGAACCCCGCTGACCGTCCTCGCGAGTCGTACCGTCTCGACACTGAGTCGTACCGTCTCGACACCGAGTCGTACCGTTTCGACGCCGAGTCGTACCGAACCGGCTCGGCGCTCGCGGCGTTCGGCTGCACGTGTTTCGGTTGCCTCATCGTCGGTTGCGTACGACTCACTGTCGAAACGGTACGACTCGCTGTCGGTTGCGTACGACTCGCTGTTGGTTGCGTACGACTCGCGCGGGTCAGTGAGCAAGAGGGGCTCCGCTGAGCGTCACGTGGCGGTCCTTCGTGCCGAACTCGAAGGTGGGGTCGCGCCGGGCACCCACCCGGTCGAGGGCCTCGGCCAGCAGGTGTACCTGGTCGAGGGAGCTGACCGACGGGTAGAGGATGAGGTCGTCGACACCCGCCGCCGACAGGGCGTGCAACTCGTCGTACAGGCGCTCGTCCGAGTCGAGACAGTCGGCGCGGATCGGGTCGAAGGACTCCGGTTCGGTGCCGTAGTAGTGCGCGATATAGGCAGAGGTAAGGGATTCCGCGTCCGAGCCGCAGCAGAAGTACCGGCTGGTCAGGATGTGCGGCCTCCCCGGGCGGCCGGCCTTGGCCCACTCCTCCGTGACGCCCGTGACGCCGTTCGCCAGGATCTCTCGGCTCAGCGTCGGGGCCACCCAGCCGTCGCCGAAGCGGGCGGCGCGTGCGTAGCTGGCCCGGACGAGCCCGCCGATGAGCAGCCGCGGTCGACCGGCGCCGGGTAGCGGGGTGGGGCCGGAGACGCTCGTGACCTCCCCGGCCCACACCCGACGCATCTCGGTGAGCGTGTCGTCGAAGAGCTTCCCGTGGCCCTTCGCCGGCACGCCGCTCGCCGCGAAGTCGTCCGGCCAGCCGCCGAGGCCCAGCCCGGCGGTCAGCCGGCCGCCGGAGAGCAGGTCGACCGTGGCGAGCTGCTTGGCGAACAGAACGGGATTGTTGCGCCAGCCGACGTTCAGCACGCTGGTGAACAACTGGACCCGTTCGGTGACCGCCGCCGCCACACCGAGGCAGACCAGCGGATCGAGAACGTCGTAGATCAGGCGGTCGATCGAGCCGAGCGAGTGGAAACCCAGCCGCTCACTGTCCTGCGCCCACTGCCTGACCTCGCGAGGCGGTCGCCCGGGAACGGCCATAGGTAGTCCGATACCGATCTTCATGGTCACTCCCCTCCAGATGCCGTTGAGGAACCCGACGTTAGGCGGAGACGGCCGAACGGTCTTGAACAAATCGGTCAGCGGGCTTGGGCATGGCCAGTGCCACCAGCATGCCGATCAACGCGAATGCGGTTACCGCGACCATTCCCGCCGCGAAACCATCGCTGAAGTCCTCGGCCGAGGTGTAGCCGCCGGTGCCCGCGAAGACGGCCACCGTCACCGCCACGCCGAATACTCCCCCGAGGATTCTCAGCATCATGAACGCGCCGGACGCCTGGCCGATCTCCGGTGGTTGTACCGCTCCTACCACCGCCTTCTGTGCGGCCGGCATGGCCATGGTGCAGCCGGCCGAGCCGATGATCAGTGCGGGCAGCAGTTCCAGGTAGGCGGTGTCGGTGTCCACGACCAGAGCGATCCAGCCCATGGAAAGCGCTTGCAGCAGCAGGCCGCCGGCCACGAACGTCCGTTCGCCGAACCGGTCGACCAGCCGGCCGGCGATCGGCGCGCACACCATCAGTGTTCCCGTCCACGGCATGAGCATCAGGCCGGCGACGAGCGGCCCTTCGCCTCGCACGGTCTGGAAGTACTGCGCCAGGAAGAACATCGTGCCGTACAGCGAGGCGAACACCAGGAAGTTCGCCGGGTTGGCCGTGGCGAACGCCCTCAGCCGGAAGAACCGCATGGGCAGCATCGGCGCGGCCGTGCGTTGTTCCCACCGGACGAAGGCGATCACCAGCACGACACCGAGCACCAGCGCACCCAGTACCTCGCCGCTGCCCCAGCCCGCCGCGTTGCCGCGCACCAGACCCCAGACGACGCCGAACGCGCCCAAGGTCACGAGCACCACCCCGACCTGGTCGAACCGGTTGTTCGGGCCGACGCTCTCGTCGACGCGGCGCGCCGTGAGCAGGATCGCGACCACTCCGATCGGCAGGTTCAGCCAGAAGATCCACTGCCAGGTCAGCCCTTCGGCGATCGCGCCACCGACGAACGGGCCGCTGAACGTGGCCAGACCCGTGAGCCCCAGGTACAGGCCCATCGCCTTGCCCCGCTGCGCCGGCGCGAAGATCGCGCTGATCAGCGTGAGCGACAGCGGCAGGACCATCGCCGCGCCACTCCCCTGCAGTGCCCTGGCCACGATCAGAGAACCGATGTTCTCCGACAGCGCGCAGGCCACCGACGCGACCGTGAACAGCGCCAGCCCGACGATGAACATCCGGCGGCGGCCGAACCGGTCACCCAGTGCCGCTCCGGTCAGCAGCAGCACGGCGAACGTCAGGTTGTAGGCGTTGACCGTCCACTCGAGATCTTCGACCGAGGCCGTCAGGTCCCGCCGGATCGTGCTCAGTGCGGTCGTCACGACCATGCTGTCGAGGGCCATCATGAACGACGCCAGCGAGGCGAGCCCCAACACCCACGCCTGCTTGGCGTTCACAGTTCTCCCTCATTTCCGCGCAGGGACCGCGGCAGTCCGAACCTCGTCAGCAGCGAGTTGTCCAGGAACCGCGTCAGCGCGGCGATCCGGTCGCCGGCCAGGGTCAGCACGACCACCCCGTGCGCGTGCAGGATCGGCGTCCGCGGGTCACGCAGGTAGCAGCCGAACGCCGGTTGGCCGTTCGCTCGGGTCGGGATCAGCACGTATCGGCGTCCGTCGCGCAACGAGACGGTGGCCAGGAAATGCCGAACATCGTCCAGTCCCCGGTATTCCAGCGGCAACGGCGGCATGGTCAGCCACGCGTCGTCGGTCAGCAGGGTGACCACCGCGTCGACGTCGCCCGCCTCGAACGCGCTGACGAAGTCCGCGACGATCTGGCGTTCCCGCGGCGAGTTCGGCAGCGGCGCGCTCTCCCCGCACGGTTCGCTCGCCAGCGTGGCGCGTGCTCGTTTCAGCGCGCTGGTCACCGCGTTCTCGGTCGTGGCGAGCATGCTCGCCACCTCGGCCGCGCGGAATCCCAGCACGTCCCGCAGCACCAGCACGACCCGCTGCCGCGGTGGCAGTTGCTGCAGCGCCGCCAGGAACGCCAGCGACACCGACTCCCTGACCTCGTACCGCGCCTCCGGTCCGGGCACGTGGTCGACGATCGAGTCGAGCAGCACGTCGGGGTACGGTTCCAGCCAACTGGGTTCCGGTAGGCGGTGCGACGGCTCGGGCAACGGGACCTCCGGTTGGTAGCCCGCGTACTCGGGCGGCCGCCGGGCGCCGGCCCGCAGCGCGTTGAGACAGCGGTTGGTGGCGATCCGGTATAGCCACGTCCGCGCCGACGAACGCTGCTCGAAGCCACCGATCCCGCGCCACGCCGCCAGCAACGTCTCCTGCAGCAGGTCCTCCGCGTCCTGCACCGAGCCGAGGATGCGGTAACAGTGCACCTGAAGCTCATGCCGGAACGGTTCGACGAACTCCCGGAACGCCTCACCGTCGCCGTCGCGCGCCAGCGCCAGCAGTTCCTCCGCTGGGCGCCGGGCCTCGGCCTGCCGGCTCTCTCGCATAGTGGCTCCTCACTCCGCCGCGGATGCTCTCGAATGGATGGACACCGTCGGCGCCGGAAAGTGGTCGGCAGGGAGAGGACAAGCTTCAGCCGGCCGGGGCTGTGGGTCGGTACCGCACGCGGGCGGCCGCCGTGGGATCGTCGCCGTCGAGGCGGTGAAGGCGGATCGGTGCTCGGCCGGGGTTGTCGTACAGCCGAATCCCCTCGCCGAGCAGGACCGGCACGACGTGTATGTCGATCTCGTCGATCAGCCCCAGGTCCAGCAGCTGAGCGCCGATGTTCGGCGAGAACACCGCGAGGTTCCCGCCGCCGGCCGCCGCCAGCCCGATCCGCACCGCCTCCGCCACGGGGCAGGACAGGAACGTGACGTCCGGGGTGGGCGGTGCGTCCTCCGGATGGTGGGTCAGTACGAAGATCGGTCCTTCCCAGCGCCCGCCCCACGGCCGGGACTCGCCGATGGCGCTGTCGAAGCCGGCGCGGCCCGTCAGTACGGCGCCGGTGGTCTCGATGTACTCGTCGATCAGGCCCGGTCGGACCGTGAACCCGGTCATCCAGTCCATTGCGTGGTGTGGTCCGGCCACGAACCCGTCGAGGGACATGGCGAAGGCCCAAAGCACTTTCCCGGTCATGGCTTGCCCTTTCGGCCAGTGCGGCAGCTGTCGTGCCGCGCCCCCCACCGTATGGCTAGAACGGCGGGCCGGCGTCCGGCTGCCGTCGTCCTGTCAGACTCCTGAGGAGACGTTTGCCCGACGGAGGCGTTGGGCTGCCTGGGCGCGGACAGCGTCACAGGACACCGGCGGGTCGCCGTGCAGGGCCTCCCAGCGGGCGTTGTGCGCCGCCGGCCACAGGCTGGCCGCCCACGCGATCTCCTGCTCCTCCGCCGTGAACCGGCGCCCCCGCAGCTCCTGGTACGCCGCCAGGAACGCGGCCGAGCTCTCGATCGGGGCCAGGGTCGTCGGCGAGGCGCTGGAGAACGCCCCGCTCGCCGCACCCACGAGTGCCGCCTCCGGCTGCCACGCCAGGCTGTCCCAGTCGTGCACCACCCACACGTCCCCGTCGCGCCAGCGCAGGTTCTGCGCTTCGAAATCGGCGTGGCCCAGCACGCACGGCAGGTCGGCGGCCAGCAGCCGCTTGCGGGACCGGTCGGCCGCCTCGGCGACATGCACGGGCACCGCGCTCTGATCCCGTTCATCGAGGAACCCGATCGCGGGCCACAGCCCGGAATCCGTGTGGTCCCACCGCGCCCAGCGCGGATTCGGCAGCGGCGGCGCGACCGTCACCTCGGCCAGTTCGGCCATCAACCGGGCGAACACCGCCGCATAGCGCACGGCGACGTCCGGCGAGTCGCCGCGCAGCAGGTCCCCGCCGGGCCGGGACTCCTCAGCGTGCACGGCCAGCGCACCAACGCCAATCACGGGCGTGAGCGGCCGGGCGCACGGAAACCCCCGCTCCGCCAGTCGAGCCTGCGCGGCGACACACGACGCGGCCCGGCCGTCGTCCTCCCGCGCCTTCACCACGACGTCGCGACCATCGGCCAACCGCAGCCCGAACACCGCCGACACCGACCGCCGCTCGAACAGCACGCTGACCGGCTCGGCCCCCAACTGGTCCATGCACCAGGCCGGCAGATCATCCACCATGACCGGCCGCGAATCGCTTGATGTGTGCCGCTATGACGTCGCTGTGGTCTTCGAGGGCGAAGTGGCCGGTGTCGAGCAGGTTCAGGTCGACGTCCGGGAGATCGCGGGTATACGGATGGGCGCCGGACTCGGGGAAGATCGCGTCGTGGCGTCCCCAGACGATCAGCGTGGGCGGCTGATGGGTGCGGAAGTACTCGTGCCATTCCGGGTAGCGCTCGGGGTTGGTGCGGTAGTCCACGAGCAGGTCCACCATGGCTTCCCGGTTGCCGGGACGGTTGAGCAGCGCGCTCTGCAATAGCCAGCTGTCCGGGCTGATTCTCGACGGATCGGCCATGCCGTGCATGTAGTTCCACTCGAGCGCCGCGTCCGACATGGCCGCCTCGCCGATCGCGGCCCGGTTGGCCGGCGACGGGTCGGCCCACAGCTGGCGCGGCAACCGCCAGAAGCTGTCCGGCAGGCCCTCCTCGTAGGCGTTGGCGTTCTGCACGACCAGGAACGATATCCGCTCCGGTCGCCGGGTCGCCAGCCGGAACCCGACCGGCCCACCGAAGTCCTGCAGGTACAAGGCATACCGGTCGAGCCCGAGACGGTCGGTGAACTTCGCCATGACGTCGGTGAGGCGATCGAACGTGTACGCGAAGTCCACAGTGGACGGTGCGGCGCTGTGGCCGAACCCGGGATAGTCCGGCGCGATGACGTGGAACTGATCGGAGAGCTGGGGAATCAGGTCGCGGAACATGAAGGACGACGCGGGAAAGCCGTGCAGCAGCAGGAGAACGGGCTTGCCGGGCTCGCCGGCCTCACGGTAGAAGATCGGCAGGCCGTCGATCTCGATCGTGCGGTAGTGGGTCACGAGTCTCTCCTTTGTGAGTGAAAGCCCAGAACAGCAGGGCGATGAGCGTCACGGCGGCGCCGAGGACGCACACCCCGGCCCAGCCGGCACTGGCGTGGACGACCGTGGACGCGATGGCTCCGGTGGCCGAGCCGATGGAGTAGAACAGCATGTACCCGGCGGTGAGCCGGCTCTGCGCCTCCGGGCGCACCCGGTAGATCAGGCTCTGGTTGGCCACGTGCACCGACTGGAGTCCGAAGTCGAGCGCGATCACGCCGACGATCAGGCCCCAGAGAGACTGCGGCAGCAACGCGATCGGCCCCCACGACGCGAGCATGATGCCCAGCCCGATGCCGGTGGTGCGCTGCGCATGAAGAGACAGTCGGCCGGCGCGCGCCGCGCCGAGCGCGCCGGCGGCCCCGGCCAGACCGAACAGGCCGATCTCCGTGGTGGACAACGAGAACGGCGGTGCGGCCAGCGGCAGCACCATCGGCGTCAGCAACACGTTCAGCGCCATGAAGATGAGCAGCGCCAACACCGCGCGGCTGCGGAGCATCGGCACCTCGGCGAACAGCCGGAACGTCGAGCCGATCAGGCGCGGGTAGGAGATTCGCGGGGGCGGGGTGAAGCTCCGAGGCAGCGTCCGCGACAGCAGTCCGGCCATGACCAGCGTCGCGGTCGCGGACAGCAGGTACACCGAGCGCCAGCCGGCCAGATCGGCCATCGCGCCGGCCACGGCGCGGGCGAGCAGGATGCCCATGACGATCCCGCTGGTGACCACCCCGACGATCCGGCCCCGATCCGCCGGGTCGGCCAGGCTCGCCGAGTGCGCGACCAGCACCTGGGTCAGCACGGCCAGCACCCCGACGGCCGCCATGCCGGCCAGCAGCGCCGCGGCGGCCGGGGCGAGCGCGACGGCGACGAGCGCGAGCGCCGACAGCAGCGACTGCACGCCGATGAGCCGGCGGCGATTCAGCCGGTCGCCCAGCGGCACCACGAACACCAGCCCGAGCCCGTACCCGATCTGCGTGACGGTCGTGACGATGCCCATGGTCGCGTGGCTCATGCCGAACTCGCCGGCCATGTCCTCGAGCAACGGCGGCGCGTAGTACACGTTGGCCACCGCGAGGCCGGCGGCCGCGGCGAACGGCAACGCCGCCCTCGACGAGAGCGTCTGGCTGCGGGTCCACACATCCCCCCAATGGTTGCAACTTGCTACCATTGCACCGTAGCCGGCTTGGTTTTAAGATGCAACCATCAAGAGAGGAGGGCGTCGTGGTCAAACGCACGAGCCACCAGGACACGAGTTGCCCGATCGCGCGCCCGCTGGACGTGATCGGCGACGGCTGGTCGCTACTGATCATTCGCGACGCGTTCGACGGCCTGCGCCGGTTCGGTCAGTTCCAGAAGAGCCTGGGGCTGGCCAAGAACATCCTCTCCGCGCGGCTGCACAGCCTGGTGTCGCACGGCATCCTGCGGACCGCCCCGGCCAGCGACGGAAGTCCCCACCACGAGTACGTCCTCACCGAGAAGGGACTTGGGCTGTTCCCCGTCCTTGCGGCGTTGCGCCAGTGGGGGGACGAGTTCTTCTTCAACTCCGACGAGACCCGCGCCCGCCTCGTCGACCGGGAGCACGGCCGGCCGGTGGCGAAGGTGGCGGTCCGGTCGGCCGACGGGCGAACCCTCACCCCGGAGGACACGGTCATCGAGATGCACGATCCGTAGACGGGTCATGGCGACGCCGAGGAGGACGACCGCCATGCCGGCGGCGATCCGGACATTGAAAGCCTCGTCCAGCACGATGGCCCCCAACCCCACGGAGACCACCGGCAGCAGATAGCCGACCGTCGCGGCATTGGTGGCGCCTTCGTCGGCGATGATCCGGAAGGTGAGGTGGAAGGTGATTCCGGTGGCGAAGACCCCCAGGATCACGATGACGATCAAGCCCTGCTGGGTGAGGTGAACCGGCGCCGGGCCGCCGGCCGGCAAGGTCAGCGCCGTCAGCGCCGCCGCCGCGATGAGCTGGGCCGCGGAGAGGGAGATGGTCTGGAAGCCCTTTCCGACGAGGTGCCGTCCCATGTAGGCGAAGCCGATGGCGTAGCTGGCCGCCGCGGCGAGGATTGAAAGCGCTCCCCAGCCGACGGCTCCGGCGTGCTGCCACGGAGCGGAGATCACCACCACTCCCCCGAACCCGAGGAGCAGTCCGCCGAGGCGGACCGGGCGGACGCCGCGTTCCGTGCCGAGGACGACCCCGATCAGCAGTGTCCACAACGGAGTGGTCGCGTTCAGCACGCCGGCCACCCCGGAGTCGACCGTCTGCTCGCCGATGCTGAAGAGGGAGAACGGGAGCGCGTTGCAGAAGAACGCGGCGACGAAGAGGTGCCCCCAGATCACGCGCCCGCCGGGGAGACGCCGACGCCCGCCGAGGCACAACACGGTCAGGGTGAGCGCGCCCAGTACGCAGCGAGCGAAGGTGAGCTGGGCGGGCGACAGCGCGGTCAGGGCCAGTTTGATCCAGAGGAAGGTCGATCCCCACAGCAGGGCGAGCACGCCCAGCCGCGCTGACGCCCAGAGTCTGCTGTTCATTCCCGCAGTCTCGGTAAGCTCACCGGATGAAGCAAATACATCGAACTCATCGAGCCATGAGGTGAATGCATGAGCGTGACGTTGCGCCAGGTAGAGGTGTTCACCGCGGTCGTCGACCATGGCGGCTTCGGTGCGGCGGCGGACCACCTGCGCATGAGCCAGTCAGCCGTCTCGCACACGCTCGCCGCGTTCGAGCGCGCCACCGGGGCGCCACTCGTGCGTCGCGGCCCCGCCATCACCACGACGGCGCTCGGCGAGGCCCTCCTCCCCCACACCCGCAGCGTGCTCGCGGCGACGCGCGCCCTGGAGGCCGCCATCGACACGCAGAACGGCAAGGACGCCACCGGTCTCGTGCGGGTGGCCGCGGGGCGAACCGCCGCCCATCGGCTCATTCCCGAACTGTTCGCCCTGTGGCAGGAGGAGATCCCCGGGGTCGACATCCGGCTCTTCGAAGGCACCGACACCGAGCTCGGGGAATGGCTGGCGAGCGGGGCCGTCGACGCCGCCGTGCTCGCCGACCCGGACCCGCTTCCGGAGGACGGCCTCCTGCTGGCCAGCGACGACTTCCGGGCCGTGCTCCGAACGGATCACCCCCTGGCCACCAGCGGCACCATCGGACTCGGCGACCTGCTGGAGGATCCGCTCCTGGTGCCCTCCAGCGGCTGCGAGCCCCAGATCAAGCAGCTGCACGCCATGACCGGCGCCCGCTACGCCCCCGCACAGCGGGTCCACGACGTCAGCACCCTCCTCGCCATGGTCGAAGCCCGCCTCGGCGTCACGATCATGCCCTCGCTCGCCGCCACCATGCTCCCCGACACCCTCACCCTGGTCGGGCTCGAACCGAGACTCGGCCGGCGGCTCGTGTTCACCGGGCCCACGGACCGGCCGTGGCATCCCCACGTCACCCGCATGCGCGACATCGCCCGGAAATCCCTCGAGAGTCGCTGAGTCACTTTCGCCAGAACAGGTGGTGTGTCACGCCGCTCGAGCTGGGCACGACATCCACGTGGAACCGGTCACGCAGCTCGTCGGGTGACTCCCAGAGCCGCGCTCCGGAGCCGATTTCCACCTGCGAGACGGCCACGTGCATGGTGTCGACGAGGTCGGCGTCGAGGAACCGCCGGATGGTGGTGGCCCCGCCGCCGAGCCGGACGTCCTTGCCCTGCGCGGCTTCCCGCGCCAGCTTGAGGACCGCTGCCGGATGGTCGTCGACGAAGTGGAACGTGGTGTCGCTCAGGGTGAACGACGGACGCGGGTGGTGTGTCATCACGAACACCGGAGTGTGGAACGGGGGCTCGTCACCCCACCAGCCGAGCCAGTCGTGGTCAAGCCAGGGACCCCGCTGCGGGCCGAACTTGTTGCGGCCCATGATCTCCGCGCCGATGTTGTTGGCGAAGTCGCGCGTGAAGTAGTCGTCGAGGCCGCGGCTGCCGCCGGGGTCGGTACGGTTGGGCCAGCTCGCCGTGGCACCGGCCCAGGCGAACATGTCGCCGGGGTCGGCGTCGCCGAACGGCCGCTCGAGGCTCTGGTTCTCCCCCGCACCGAATCCGTCTCGCGAGACGGTGAAGTTCTGGACCCTGAGAAGCTGGCTCACGTGTCGCTCCATTCTGTTGGCGATGGACAGACTCGGCGAGCCGGCCAAACTCATCGCTACGACCGCACGCGGTCCCGGAAGGCGGCCGGGGTCGTCGCCGTGCGCTGCTGGAAGTACTTGGAGAAGTTGGACGCGTCGTCGAAGCCGAGCTCTCCGGCGATCCGCGCCACCGAGTCCCGTCCGTGGGCCAGGAGGCGTTTGGCCTCGAGCACGACCCGTTCGTCGATCAGCTGCTTGGCGCTGAGCCCCGTGTTCTCCCGGGCGAGGCGGTTGAGGGTGCGGGTGGAGTAGCCCAGCCGGGCGGCGTACTCGGCGACCTTGTGCCGGGTGCGGAAACTCGCCTCCAGCTCGTCCCGGAACCAGACGAACGCCTGGTGGGTGGGCGGCCGGTGACCACTGCCTTCCGGGACGGCCATCACGAGGAGGAGCAGTGCGGCGGCGAGCGCACGGGACAGGGCGGCGGCCCTGAGGTCCACACTGGACGGCTCCGTGGTGGCGGCGGTGGCCAGCGCGGCGTCGAGGGCGGCCGCGGCCGGCGTGCCGGCGACCACGGCGGCCGCCCAGTGGTTGGGGGTGGCCACGCCCGCCGACCGGATCAGCTCCCAGGTGCCGGTGTCGATGGCGGAGGGGGTGAACAGGAAGACCGGGCCCTCGATGTCGTCGATGGCGCCCCACTGCTGCACCTGTCCGGCACGCACCCAGACGAGATCGCCGGGCTCGAGCGGGTGGCCGGTGAAGTCGACCGTGTGCACGGCGCGGCCCGCCTCGATGCTGATCAGCAGGTCGAAGTCGAGGCGCTGCGGCGCGATGAACTCGCGCGGCCCACCGCGTGTCCGCATGCGCCCCAGCGAGGTGAGCTCGATCTCGCCAGTCACGCCGGGTGGCGGCGCATATCGGACAGACCGGATCGTGGGTTGTCCCATTTTTACCACGATACGTCCTATGGGGACCGTGATAAGACCAGGCCAGGTCCATAGCCTCATGGTCATGACAGTGAAATTGACCTACGTTTTCGACGCTTACTGTGGCTGGTGCCACGGCTTCGGCCCACCGAGCTGACGGGCGCCCAGTTCGGACCCGACTACCACTCCCTGGTGGCCGATGGCCGCTTCGAGATGGACTCCACGGCCGCCGCCATCGGTTTCGCCGCGCTGCGGACGGCCGCTCCCGAACGAGCGCTGGAGTCGGCGGAGGTGATGCAGCGGGCGTTCTACGTCGACGGGCTGAGCCTGTCCGAGGCGTCGACCTACCGGCGCATCGCCGAACGGCTGGGCCTGGACGCGGACGCGGTGGTGACCGGCTTCGCCGCTCCGGACGGCCGGGCCGCGGCGGTGCGTGACTTCACGCATGCGGCCCGGCTGGGAGTCACCACGCAGCTGACCGACGCAATCGACCAGTACCTACCCGTTTCCTGAAAGGACACACGATCATGAGCGCCCTCACCTACAAGATCATCGATGCCGCCGACACCTCGCTGAACAAGACGAGCGTGCTGGTCACCGGAGAGACGGAGGCCGTCCTGGTGGACGCGGCCTTCACCCGCGCCGACGGGCACCGGCTCGTGGCCGAGGTCCTCGACTCCGGCAAGCGGCTGACCACCGTGCTGATCACCGCCGGCGACCCGGACTTCTACTTCGGCGCCGAGGTCATCGCCGACGCCTTCCCGGAGGCCGCGTTCCTGGCACCGGCCGACGTCATCGACCACATCCACCACACGTACGAGAAGAAGCTGACCGCCTGGGCACGTCTCGGCGCCAACCTGCCCACCCGCCTGGTCGACATCGCGCCGCTGACCGCGCCGAGCGTCACTGTGGACGGTGTCGAACTGTCGGTGCACCGCGGCAGCACCGAGCTTGGCGACCGCGCCTGGTACGTCTTCGAACCGGCGGGACGCGCGCTGATCGGCGGTGTGCTGCTGTTCCAGGGCCTGCACGTGTGGACGGCCGACTCCGCCGGCGCCGAGCAGCGCGCCGAGTGGCTCCGGGTCCTCGACGATCTCGAGGCACTCGAGCCGCTCTTCGTCGCCGCCGGCCACCGTGCCGCCGGCGCACCAGTCGACACGACCGCGATCCGGCACACCCGCGACTACCTGCGGTTCTTCGAGAAGACCGTCACCGCCGCGGCCGACGCCGCCGCGGCCGAGGAAAGCCTGCTGGCCGCCTACCCGGACGCCGGCCTGCGGATCGCCGCCTCGCTCGGCACCAAGGTCGCGAAGGGCGAGATGACATGGGGCTGACCGACGACACGGGGTTGACCGACGACACGGCGCCGGCCGTCGTCCGGCGGCAGTACCTCGCGTCGGCGACCGGCGACCTCGCCGCCCTGCGCGCGACCCTCGCCCCCGACGTGGAGTGGACGGAGATGGCCGGGTTCCCACTCGCCGGCACCTACCGCACTCCCGAGGGCGTGACCAGCGGTGTCATGGCGAAACTGGCGCAGGACTGGGACGACTGGACCGCCCATGACGACACCTACGTCGCCGACGGCGAGAACGTCGTCGTCCTGGCCCGCTACACGGCGACCCACAAGGCGACCGGCAAACCCCTGAACGTCCGGGTGGCGCACCACTTCACGGTGCGCGGCGGGTTGATCGTCCGGTTCGAACAGTTCGTCGACACGGCGCTCGTCCGCGACGCGGCTCGGATGTGACACCATCGCGGCATGGGCCGGCTGCCGGGCATGGTGGACGTGGCGCGCGAGGCGGGCGTGTCGCACGTGACGGTCTCCCGCGTCCTGAACGAGCACCCCTCCGTCCGGCCGGAGACCCGGGCTCGGGTCGAGGCCGCCATCGAGAAGCTCGGTTATCGGCCCAACATCGTCGCCCGCGCGCTCAAGAGCCGGCACTCCTCGACGATCGGTGTGGTGCTCGCCGGCGTCGAGCTGTACGAGCTGCCGCGGATCCTGCGCGGTGTGCAGAGTGCGGCGCAGCGGGCGGGGTACTGGGTCAACCTGGCAAGCTGGCAGGGCGGCACGACCAAGGACCTGACCGAAACGCTGCGGCGGCTCACCGATCAGGCGGTCGAGGCCATCGCGGTCATCGCCGACCGGCCCATGGTGGCCGACGCACTGGCCGACATCGTCACAGGTCTCCCCATGACGGTGATCATGTCCGGCAACGTGCCCAACCCGGAGCTCGGTTTCGTCGAGCTGGACCAGGAACTCGGCGCCCGGCTCGCGGTCGAGCACCTGCTCGGGCTTGGTCACCGGCACGTCGTCCACCTGGCCGGCCCGACGAGCACCTTCGACTTCCGGGCACGCGTCGATGGCTGGCGGGCCGCGCTGAAGGGCGCGGACGGTGAGTTGCTTGAGGGCGAGTTCGACGGGAACGGCGGGTACCGGTTGGCCCATCATCTGGTCACCCGGTCCCAGGAGCTGCCGACCGCGATCTTCGCCGGGAACGACCTTATGGCCATGGGGGTGCTGGCGGCCTTCGCCCATCACGGGGTCGTCGTTCCGGACGACGTCTCGCTCGTCGGGTTCGACGACATCCCTGGGGCGGGTTACCTGGTGCCTTCGCTCACCACTGTCCGCCAGGACTTCGTCGGTCTCGGTGAGCGGGGCGTCGAGCAGGTGTTGCGGATGATGCGTGGTGAGCCGGCCGCTTGTGAGCGGATCGCGCCGGAGTTGGTGGTTCGGCGCAGCACTGCGCCGCCCCGGGTCTAGAGTGTCTTGCGGGGACGATCGCGTGCTTCGGTGCTTTCGCTGTGGGCTGGGGCGATCGGCGCCATGTCTCGCCGGAGACTCCCGTACGGGGTGCGTAGGCACGGCGAGCCACGGCAACGTACCGTGCGAGCTTTGGCCACGGGGTGATCCGAGTTCACCGGCTGGTCGTTTATCTTACATTTGCATGGGGTTACTGACCGTATGCTTCAGCCTATTTTCTTTCATCCAATCGAGCACCCAGAATTGTTATCCACGCGGGTAAACTGAACACATGTGCGACGGAGATGATGAACTACTCGACGAATGCATCGAATACGAGCGTCGTGCCGCTCGGGAAACCGCGGAGGTGTTGGAACGGATCGCGCGATTTGTCGCACGGCATCCCGGCCGGGACGGAGAATTCGTACCACTGGAGATCGCCGCCGCCCTCCGCTGGACGGTGTCCTACACGCAGAACCGGATCGCGTTGGCCGTGGCACTGACCACCCGCCTGCCCCGCACCTTCGAACAGTTCCGAGCGGGGGTGATCGACGAGTACAAGGCACGGCGGTTCATGTGCGCCACCGAAGTCCTCTCCGACGAAGCCACCGCACAAGTGGATGCCGAACTCGCGGCACAGGCCGGGGAATGGAACGCCACCCAGCTCAACGCCCGACTCCGCCGCGCGGTGCTGCGGGCGGACCCTACTGCGGCGGCGGCGCGTGCCGCCGCGCAGACCGCCGCCCGCCGGATCCGCCACGACACCCTCGAGGACGGTGCCGGACTCCTGACCATCCAGGGCGACGTCGAACGCACCCACCTCGCCCACTGCCGAGTCCGCGCCATCGCCACCAAACTCAAGACAACCGGTGACGAGCGGACCCTGGACCAGCTCACCGCCGACGTGGCCCTGGACCTGCTGGCGGGCAAGGAGTTCGAGAACGCCACCGTCCAGGTTCGGCTCACCCTGCCCGCCACCACCGCGCTGGGCGTGGACCAGAAGCCCGGTTACCTCGCCGGGTATGGCTGGCTTCCCGCGCAGCGAGCGTTGGAGTTGGCGGCTCAGCAGGATGCGACCTGGCAGCGGGTGTTGACCGACCCGTTGACCGGGCAGGCGATCGATGTGGGCCGCGCCAAGTACACCCCACCGGCGGCGTTGCGGGACCACACCACCGCCCGCTGGCCGCTGTGCACCGGACCGGGCTGCACCCGCCCCGCCCACCACTGTGACCTCGACCACGTCGACCCCTTCCCCTACGGCGCGACCGACAGCCAGAACCTCCGCCCGGCCTGCCGCCCGCACCACCGGGCCAAAACGCTGGGTGGCTGGCAGGTAGCGCACACCCCGACCGGGCTGGAGTGGACCACCCGACACGGCTACCAATTCACCCACACCCCAGAACCCATCGCCGACCCCGAATCCATCCCCTTCTAACCACGCCACCCGAAAATAAATGCAACCACAAAACCGACCTCACCCGGGCTGATACTCGAACGAGTAGACGTGAGCGCGATTCCGACTGGGCCGACCGTTGCTGGTCGCGTAGAGACCCAAGTAGACACCCACGAAACCACCGGCCCGCTCAGTAGAGAAGAAGGACCGCTCGATGACCCCCAGGCTGACCCCGTTGGCACGAAACGTATAGCCAGCCTCGTCCGCCTCGACCGCCAGCACGTCCGCGGTCATCGGCACGGCGGCCAGCCGCGTGGAAGCACCGGCTTCGCGGACAGTCAGGACAACCTCGTCCAGAGCGAGAGCAAGAGTGGCGTAATGGTCCTGGTTCTGGAAGACAGCCAACCCAGCCTCCTCAGCCGAATGCGGAACAAAGCCGATCCGCGCCCGCACGCGACAGCGGACGTGCTGCTGACGTCGCCCGATGAAGGCCGGCACACCGGTGGAGTGAAGCGGCTCCGGCGCCACACCGATGCCGAACCCGTCGGGCGACGGCCAGATGTCGACCGGCCCGCGGAGGCTGTTCCACTCCAGACCCAAACCTGGATCCTCAGTGGACTGTCCCAACGCAACCGACGGCAGCCGCTCCGACAGCCGCACACCACCCGACTCCGGCGCGAACACGGGCCCGTGCGCACTCCAGGTGACCGGTACGAGAAACACCTCCCGGCCCAGCGTGTGAGTACCGTCGATGGGCCGCACCCCGAGGGTCACCGCCCACGTCTCACCGTCGGGGGTCTCCACCAGGTCGGCGTGGCCGACGTTGCGGATGGGCTCGGAAGGGCCGCGATGCCGGTGGGTCAGCAGCGGGCTGCGTGGATCGGTGACATAGGGCCCGGTGACGGCGGACGACCAGGCAGCCGTGACGCTGTGGTTGCTCTCGGTGCCACCTTCGGCGGCGATCAGGTGGTAGCGACCGTCGCGTTTGTACAGATGCGGCGCCTCCACCCACGCCCCGCGAACGGCGCCGTGCCAGAGCACATGGGTGGGGCCGACGAGCTTGAGCCGGTCGGTGTCCAGTTCGCGCAGCCACACCTCGCCGGGTCCGCCGCTGATCGCGTCCCGGCAGGCGGTGAGCCAGCACCGGCCGTCGTCGTCGAAGAACAGTGACGGGTCGATGCCGTCGGCGTCCAGGGGCACCGGGTCCGACCACGGCCCGGCCGGGTCGTCGGCCGTGACCACGAAGGTCAGGGTCCCGCGCCGGTTCCTGGCCAGCGTGGAGACCACGTAGAAGGTGCCGTCGTGGTGGCGGATGGTCGGCGCCCAGACGCCGTCGGAGACGTCCAGCCCCTCCAGCGGCAGCAGTCCCGGCCGGTTCAGCACGTGCGTGAGCTGACGCCAGCTGACCAGGTCCCTGCTGTGGAACAGGGGAATGCCCGGGTAGTAGGCGAATGACGACGTGACCAGGTAGAAGTCCTCGCCTACCCGGCAGATCGACGGGTCCGGATAGCAGCCCGGCAGGACCGGATTGCGGAAGGTGCGCACGGCGGCTCCGAAAGAAGGGCTTGACAGCATGTAAACGTTAACATCAGATTAGATCCCGACACGCTCCACAGCGCCGAGGAGATCGTCATGACGGACACGCGACGGACGAAGCTCGGGTGGGCACTGCTGGCGATCGCCTTGTCGCTGACCGCCTGCTCGTCCGCCAGCACCGATGCCGGCGGGCCGGTCACGCTGCGGTTCTGGACGTGGAGCCTCAAGGCCACCGATCCGACGGCCGAAGCGATCATCGACAGGTACGAGCGGGACCACCCGAACGTGACCATCGAGCTGTCGGAGGTCGGCGGGACCCCCGACACGGTCGCCAAACTCGTGGCAGCCGACCGGGCCGACGACACGCCCGACGTGGTGCAGGTGGAGTACCGGGCCGTGCCCGCCCTGGTGGTGGCCGGGGTCCTCAAGGACATCACCGGCGACGTGGCCGACTCCAAAGCCGGCGTCGACGACAACTCCTGGGCCATGACGACCTTCAACAACCAGGTCTACGGCGTGCCCCAGGACATCGGGCCGATGACCCTCACCTACCGCAAGGACCTGTTCGACGCTTATGGCGTCAAGGTTCCGACCACCTGGGCCGAGTACGCCCAGGCCGCCGAGCAGATCCACGCGAAGGATCCCAGCGTCTACATCGCCAGCTTCGCCGCCGCCCAGTTCGAGTTCTTCGCCGCGCAGGCCGCTCAGGCCGGCGCCCAGTGGTGGAGCACCGACGGCGAGGCGTGGCGGGTCGGCATCGACAGCGAGGAGTCGCTGCAAACCGCGGACTTCTGGCAGGACCTGGTGGAGCGGGACCTGGTCAAGGTCGAGCCGTTGCTCACCCCGGAATGGAACGCGCAGGTCAACGACGGCAAGATCCTCAGCTGGGCGGCCGCCGCCTGGGCACCCAGCGTGATCCACTCGGTGGCACCGGACACGGCCGGCAAGTGGGAGTCGGCGCCCCTGCCGCAGTGGACGCCGGGCGACGCGGCCGTGCCCTTCCTGGGTGGCTCCGCCTATCTGGTGCCGAACAAGTCCAAGCATGCCAAGGAGGCCGCGGCCTTCGCCGCCTGGCTGGGTGCGTCCGACGAGGGCTCGGAACTGCTGCTCGGCCTCGACATCTACCCGGCCGGCAAGGCCGGGCGCCAGGCGACCCTGTCGCACGAGCCGCCGAAGCTGATGCCCCAGCAGACGAACTTCTACCAGGTCACCGACGAGGTGATCAGGAACACCACCATCCCGGTGACCTGGGGCCCCAACGTGGCCATGGCGTCGAGCGCCTTCGAGGACCCGTTGAGCGCGGCGGCGCTCGGCAAGACCTCCTTCCGGGACGTGTACCGGACCGTGCAGGAGGCGGTCGTCGCCGACCTGAAGAAGTCCGGCTTCACCGTGGCCGGGTAGCCGATGCGCGCCCGCGCCACACCGTGGCTGTTCGCCGCGCCCGCGATCGTCTTCTTCGTCCTGTTCCTGGTCATCCCCATCGGTTACGCGGTCTACCTGAGCTTTCGCGGGTTCCGCATCGAGGGCGGTGGCGCGTTCGGGCGGCGCGTGGAGTCCTTCGTCGGGCTCGACAACTACGAGGCCGCGTTCCTCGACCCCGAGTTCCTCGCCGGGTTCGGCCGGGTACTCGTGTACGGCGTCATCGCCATTCCCAGCGTCCTGGGTCTGGCGCTGCTGTTCGCGTTGCTGCTGGACACCCCCAGGGTGCGGGCACGCGGCTTCGCCCGCACCGCGATCTTCCTCCCCTACGCCGTACCCGGCGTGATCGCCAGCCTCATGTGGGGATTCCTGTACCTGCCCAGCACCAGTCCCCTCAGCTACCTGGCGGAGCGGTTGCACGCGGGGCCGCTGGACTTCTTCAGCCAGCCCGCCCTGTACTTCTCGCTGGCCAACATCGCGCTGTGGTCCGGCGTCGGCTTCAACATGATCATCATCTACACGTCGCTGCGTGCCATTCCCACCTCCATCTATGAGGCGGCTCGCATCGACGGTGCCAGCGAACTGCAGATCGCCTGGCGGATCAAGATTCCGCTGGTCGCGCCCGCGCTCGTCCTCACCGGACTGTTCTCCGTGATCGGCACCCTGCAGCTGTACAACGAACCGGCCACCGTGCGGCCGCTGACGGCCACGATCTCCCACAGCTGGTCACCGCTCATGGAGATCTACGAGGAGGCGTTCACCAACGACAACCTCGGCGGCGCCGCGGCCAGCTCCGTCGTGCTGGCCGTGGGCATCCTCGTCATCTCCTTGCTGCTGCTGCGTTTCCTGCAACGACGCACCTTCGGGGGCAACGCATGAGGCGGCCGCGCCTGGCGACGTTCGTCCTGCTGCTCGGCGTGCTGTACTGCCTGGCACCCATCGTCTGGGTGGTCATGGCCGCCACCAAGTCCCCGAGCGAACTGTTCACCACGTTCTCCTTCGCACCCGGCAGCGGCATCGGTGACAATCTCGCCAACCTCAGCAGCTACGGCGGCGGACAGTTCTGGCGGTGGGTGCTCAACTCTCTGCTGTACGCCGGCGTCGGTGCGATCGTGTCCACAATGGTGTCGGCCATGGCCGGCTACGCCCTGGCCAAGTTCCACTTCCGCGGCCGCGAGGTCCTGTTCTCCGTGTTCCTGGCCGGTGTGCTCGTGCCCGCCGTCGTCCTGGCCGTCCCGCAGTACCTGCTGCTGGCCAAGATCGGCCTGGCCGGGACCTACTGGTCGGTGCTCCTGCCGGTGGTCATCAACCCGTTCGGGATCTTCCTGTGCCGGGTTTTCGCCGCCGCCGCGATCCCGCAGAGCACCCTGGAGGCGGCCCGCCTCGACGGCGCCGGCCAGCTCCGCATCTTCGGCGTCATCGTGCTGCCCATGATGACCCACGGGCTCGTCACGGTGTTCCTGCTGACCTTCGTCGGCATCTGGAACAACTTCCTGCTGCCCTTCATCATGCTCTCCGACCAGAGCAAGTACCCGATCACGCTCGGCCTGTGGACGTTCCTGGCCCAGGGCGCGGGCGACAGCAGCCTTTACCCGCTGGTCATCACGGGCTCGGCCGTGTCGGTCATCCCCCTGATCGTCCTTTTCCTGGCCCTGCAACGCCTCTGGCGCGCCGACCTACTGGCCGGCGCACTCACTGGATGAGTGGTGTCGGCACATCACGGCGGTCGACACGCCCGTGCGTCCCGACTATCACATGTTCGGCATCATCGATCGGGCGTCGGTCGGCGAAACGACTCCCACGCCGGGCAGGGACTGACTCGGCGTGGGAACCACGGGCGTGCTCATCAGCGTTGGCGAACAACTGGTGTCGCCGAGCCTGCGGCTGGAGATCTGGGAGGAGCCGCCGCCCGAGGGACCAGGAGACCACGAGGTCCAACAGACCGTCCGGCTGTTGCTGCCGACCGGGCAGCTCGCGGTCGACGAGATCACCGGCGGCTGGGCGGATGTCCTGCTCGATGTCCCACCCGGCGCGGATCACCGGCTGGGACCGGGAACGGACCCGGCGCGAGTTCATGGAACTGCCCTATGAATGGGACACCCCGGAGTTCAAGGCCGCGAGCGCCACCCTGGAGGGGCAGGAGCGTTACCTCGTCCAGCTCTGGCTCGAAACCCCCACGGCCACCCTGGTCGACTCGATCGCGCTGGCCATCCATACCGGCTATCCGTTGTTCGCCGTGGCGGATGAGGAAACCGCCTTCACGACACCACTTCCGGCCGTGGGATCACACTGGCTCAGCGCCGGACGCGACGTCGTGCTCATCCAACTCGCCGACCAGGAGACCAGCGCCAGCCTGCGGTTCGAACTCTGGGACGGACCACCGCCGGTCACCGACGAAGAACCGCGGGACCTTGTGCTGCACGTGCCGTCGGGAGCGTTCACCCTCATGCACCTGAGGTCGGCGGCGGCCGATCGCCACCAGCGGGTCGGCGGCGCCATTCCACTGTTCGTCAGTGTGTCTCCGGGGGACTATCACGTCCGGGTAGGCACGGAATCTCCAGCGCGGCGACGTTATCTGGCCCAGTTCTGGCCCGCCTGAGTTACTCGTGGACCTGGGCGTTCGTAGCTGGCTGGTGTCGTAGCTCCGATAGCATGATGGTCACCATTTGGGATCACCAAATTACACTGGGGGCAACGGTCATGCCTGATGAGGACGCCAGCCCGGAATTGGTCGAACTCGTCGACGCCAACGGCGTCCCGAGCGGCGTCGTGATCCAGCGATGGGACGCGGAGACCCGCCGGGACTTGTACGTCCCGGTCGCGGTCGCGGTGATCCTCACCAGCGACGATCGAGTTGTCGTGCACAGGCGATCCGCGACCAGACGCACGAGCCCGGGCCGGATCGACCACGCCGGCGGTGTCGTGCCCGCCGGCGAGGACCCGCTGACGGCCGTGATCCGCGAAGCCGAGGAGGAAGTCGGCCTGACCGTGACTCCGGGGCTCGTGCAAGGCCGCGCCGCGCCCGGCGACCGCCGCAATCTCTACTTCTGGGTATACGGCGGCATCAGCGATGACAACCCCGGCGCGAACTGCCCGAACGACGAGGTCGAGAGCGTCTGGCACGCCAGCATGACGGAACTGCAGGACCTCCAAGCCAACGACGAAGCAACATTCACTACGCACTTCTGGCCCGACCTCAACGCGGTGCTGGACCATGGGGCCGGCCTCGACTCCTGATCGAGCGAAAACAGCCGCCCGATACGCCTGGCCGTCCTACCTTTTCTCAGCGGTCTGCACGTCATCGCTGTCCACGGCCCAGGCCCGCGAGCAGACGCAGCCCGTCCTCGGCGGGGCTGCCGGGCGCCGCGGACAGCACCAGCAGCTCCATGCCTGACTCGTCCGGTAGCGCGAAGTTCTCCTGGTGCAGTTCCAGCAGTCCGACCAGCGGATGCCGGAATGCCTTGCGTCCATGGGTGCGGGCGCGCACGTCCGCGCGGGCCCAGAGGCGGCGGAAGCGCTCGCTGCCCATCGCCAACTCGCCGATGAGCGAGGCCAGCCGGGGGTCATCGGGGTATTTGCCGGCGGCCAGGCGCAGGTGCCCGACCACGTCGAGGGTGCACTTCTCCCAGTCCGCGTACAGCCCGCGCTCGGCCTCCTCGAGGAAGATGTGCCGGGCGGTATTCAGGCCCGGCATCGGCCGGCCGTAGAGGAGCCCGGCGAGGCGGTTCCCGGCGAGCACGTCCATGCGGTGGTCCATGATCATCGCGGGTACGTCGGGCACCAGGTCGAGGACGCGCGACAGCTCCGGCCTGACCCGCCCGCCCGGCGCCTTCGCGCGGCGACGGCGCTGCCGGGCGAGCCGGTAGAGATGCCCGCGTTCGGTCTCGTCGAGGCCGAGGACGCCGGCGAGCGCGTCGAGGACCTGCTCGGAGGGCTGGGTCGCGCGGCCCTGCTCCAGGCGCACGTAGTAGTCGACGCTGACTCCGGACAGGTGCGCGACCTCTTCGCGGCGCAGCCCTTCGACCCGGCGGTGCCGTTCGGTGGGAATGCCGACGGCCGCCGGGTCGACCCGAGCGCGCCGGGTCCGCAGGAAGCCCGCGAGATCGTCCATGCCCCCAGTATGACCCCGGCGATGCCGGTGAAGGTGGTCCTGCCGATACCAGGAACGCCCGTCCGATGGAAGCGCCGCCCCTGAACGCCGGGCGCCGCGACGCCCAGGATCGACGGCACCCGATCCGAAGGAGTTCCTATGAAGACGCTCATCGTCTACGCCCACCCGGAGCCGAAGTCGCTCAACAGCGGGCTGAAGGACCTCGCGGTGTCCACATTGGCGACCGCCGGGCACGAGGTACGGGTGAGCGATCTGTACGCGATGAACTGGAAGGCGGTCGTGGACGCCGCGGACTACGGCCCCAACGCCTCAAGTCCGCTGAAGGTCGCCCTGGATTCGGGCCGGGCCTTCGACGCCGGGACGCTCACCCCGGACGTCCGCGCCGAGCAGGAGAAGCTGCTGTGGGCCGACACGATCATCTTCCAGTTCCCGCTGTGGTGGTACACGATGCCCGCCATCCTCAAGGGCTGGGTGGACCGGGTGTTCACCTACCACTTCGCGTACGGCGTCGGCGAGCACAGCGACACCCGGTACGGCGAGCGATTCGGCGAAGGAACCCTCGCGGGCCGGAAGGCGCTGCTGTCGGTGACCGCCGGCGGCCCGGAGTCGCATTACGCCGCTCGCGGGATCAACGGTCCCATCGACGACCTGCTGTTCCCGATCCAGCACGGCATCCTCTACTACCCGGGCATCGAGGCGCTGCCGCCGTTCGTGCTGTACGGCGTCGACCGGATGACCGACGAGGACTTCACGGACGTCGCCAAGGCCTGGGAGCAGCGGCTGCTCACCCTGGACTCGACCGAGCCGATCGCGTTCCGGCCGCAGAACTTCGGTGACTACGAGATCCCCTCGCTGCACCTGAAGGAGGGACTGGAACCCGCGGGCCGCACGGGTTTCGGGCTGCACGTGCGCCAGCTCAAGTAGCCGACTCGCCCGTCCTGATGTCCTCGCCGCTGCGCCAGAACTGCGTGCACGCCCACAGACCGAACGCCAGGGCCGGCACGCCGATCGACAGCAGCACGATCGTGACGATCGTCGCCTCCTGGACGTCCTCGGCATCGCCGAACTCGCCGGGCGGGAGGTAGGCCATCATCCCCAGGACGATCGCGCCCGCCACGATCATGAGCATGGCGGCCCCGCAGATCCACAGGTCGAACCGCCACCGGTAGGAGAACGAGCGCCAGAACGGCTGCGCCTTGCGCACGCCCCGAGGGTTCCTCCGGCGCCAGCGGGCGTAGGAGGTCTTCTTGACCAGCGAGCCGAGGACGGCGCCGTTCACCGGTGTGATGATCGCGCCCCACAGGAACCAGACGAAGAAGATGTCCGCGTCCCAGTCGATGGTCATGGGGAGGCCGAGCAGCGCGACGGTCAGCACGGCGAGCCCGATGAACCACGCCAGGTGCAACGGCGTGGACAGGAGTCGGATCTCCGCCTGGAAACTGGCCGTCCTGCCCCGCTGCTTCTTCGCCACCCCGATCGATCCCCGCCGGGTGTACTCGAGCATCCACATCGCACACATCAGGAGCATCCCGACCCAGGCGAACACGTTCGGGTTGTTGATCACGCCGAGCAGCCCGTCCGAGACGTCGACCTCGTCCTGCCCGGAGTGCTCGGCCACGAGCGTGAGTGCCCCGGGAAGCAGCGTGGCCAGGAAGAAGAGCACGCACAGCACGAAGACGAGCCACCAGAAGATGTTCGGTCGCCCCGTACCGCCCCCGAGTTTGCCGTCCTCACCCAGGACCTTGTACCCGATCAGGTTCGAGGGGTTGGGCTCATCCAATGTGGTGCCTCTCTGATCAGGCGGCGAGGGTGGCCGCGCAGGCGCGCCTTCGGAAGGCGTCGAAGACGTCGATCGCGTTGTCGCCGAAGTCCTCCCACGGCCGGCCGGACGCGTCGGTGCCCAACTGGACGAACAGCGGCGCGGCCTCGGCACCCCGGCCCGCGCTCACCAGCCCGTACGCCGCCCAGCGCCGGTCGCTGCTCCCGTGGACGCCACGGCCCGCGGGACTGGCCAGCCACCTGGCCAGCACGTCGAGCGCACGGTGGATCCTGGCGTCCTGCCAGATCTTCTCATCGTGGTCCTCGTAGTCGTACGCGGCCTGGATGACCAGGAAGGCGAGCGACGGGGACGCGGCGGCGGCCCGCTCGGCGAACGCGAACAACGTGTCGTACGAGACGGGCTCGTCGTCGGCCATGTACATCAGCGCGAACTCGTGTCCCGTGCGGTGCAGCGGGTCGCGGGCCTGCAGCTCACGCCAGATCGCGGCGAAGGTGTTGTTGTCGTACCCGCGGCCACGCGCAAGCGTGACCAGCGTGCACCACGGGGTCGGGTCCTCCGGCACCAGCTCGGTCGCCTTCCGCGCCGCCGCCTCGGACCGCGTCAGCGTCCGGTCGAACGCGTCGTGCTGCTCGGCCGAGGTGTGTTCCGGTTGCTTGTTGCCGCGCAGTTTCCAGGCCAGCCAGAGAAGTGCGTGCGCGTCGACCACCGCGATGTGCCGGTCGTCACCGGTGCCGGCCGCGCGCCACGTCTCCAGCCAGGCGCCGTTGTCCCCGGCGGCCTCGCCGAGCGCGTGCACGGCGGCCGCGCGCATGGCCCAGTCTCCGTAGCTCCGGTGGAGCAGATCGGCGGCCGGCCGCCAGTCACCGGCCCGCGCCGCGGCCACGGCCGCGCCGATCACCGGGACCGTCCTGCTCAGATCGGTGCTCAGCGCGTGTTTGGGCGGCATACCCCACTGGGTGACGTCAACGGGTGGTAGATCCGGTAGGCCAGGCACGATCTCCGCCGGGTTGACCGTGGGGTCGACCTGGTGGATCAACGCGATCAGTTCCTCGTGGGGCGCCGACTCGATGTACGCCTTCACCGACAGGCCTCGGCGCTTGGCCTCCTTGCGCATGGCCATCAGGACGCGGGTCTTCGGCCCTATCAGCAGTGCCACGACGTTCTTGCCTTCCCTGTAGTCCCACTGAGTTGAGTAGCGCGCGCAGGCCGGCCGTGTCCGGTCGTTCGGACACCGCCGCGTCGATCAGCTCCGGCAGCGAGTACTGGTACCGCTCGTCGAGGGCCATCACGCCGAGCGACGGCCACGACTCCCGCCACCGGACGGCGCCGGCCTCGGTGAGCGTCGTGACGACCGCACCGAAGAGTCCTTTGTGGACGATCAGTTTGGCCCGTTCGTACCGTATCCTGGGTCCGTCCGAGGCACTGGTGGGACCGGTCGGGTCCGCGCCGAGTTCGGTCACCAGGCCCGCGTCGAGCGCGTCGAGCACCCTCTGCAACGACGGCCGTCGCCCGGTCAGCCGGGCCGCGTTGGCCAGCACCAGGTCGGTGTTCCCGGTCAGCGCGGCGATGCCGCCGATGCGGACCAGCGTCGGCCAGTCCACGCGCCGCTTGGTGCGCGCTTCCGGCACCAGCCCGTCCAATAGCGCCGCGTCGAGCAGCGACACCGGGTTACGCAGCAGGCCGAGCGCGCTGCCCGCCGGGACGCGCACCGTGCCGAGGGCACGCAGCGCGTCGACGGCCGCGATCCGCTCGTTCATCGGCGGGTGCGTGTCATACGGGTCCGCCTCGTCCGGCGGGTTGGCGCGCAGCTCGGCCAGCTCGTCGTGCAGCGAGGCACGCAGCCTGCGGTAGCCGTAGAACGCGTCGGCCGGCAGGTAGCCCGCGGCCCAGCCCACGATCAGGTGGTTGTTCCGGAACGCGTCCCACGACTCGACGATCGGCGCCAGCTCACGGAACGCGGCGGCCGTGGCCGCCGAGCCGACGGCGGTGGCCGCCGCCACGTCCGCCGCACTTTCCTGCCGCCTGCTCAACTTGGTGGACGCGCGCAGCACGAGCGTGCCGCAGTGCCGTAGCAGGAAATGCAGTGCCCGCTGGAGATAGTCGTCCCTGTTCATGGTGGTCAGGGTGTGCACGAAGGCGCGCCGGCTCCGGTAGGCGATGCCGGCGAAGCGGGTGTCCCGGTTGCTGTAGTGCGCGAGCTCGTGGGTGAGCACGGCGGCGAGCTGGGCCGCGCTCAGCTCGGCGACCAGCGGGGCGCCGATGAACAGGTGTCGCCGCGTGGAGATCAGCCCGAGCAGTCGGGTGTCCTCCATGACGGCGGCGTTGGCGTCCGCGATCAGGTAGATGTCGTCCGGTGGCGCGGTGTCCGCGACCTTCGCGAGCCCGCGGACCAGCGCCCACAGCTCCGGCTGTTCGTGCTCGCACACCGGCACGCCGCGGACCGGGTTGTCGATCTTCGAGGCCAACACCCACAGCCCGCGGCCGAGCACCAGCACGGTCGGCACCACGCCGATCGCGATCTTCACGGCCGTGACGGGCGACTCGGTGAACGCGAAGACGTTGAACCAGACCAGAGCGCCCATCACGGCGAGCATGGCCACCGGGGCCATACTGATCAGCAGCACCCAGGACACGGTGCGCGACAACAGTTTCACGAGTGGTCCCAGCCCGGTGGCCGCCCTGTGCCGCCTCAGCTGGTCCAGACGACCGGGCCTTCGGTGTACTCGTCACCCTCGCTGAACTCGGCGGCCGTGACGGGCGTGCCTTCCGTGGCACTGAGCGAGCAGGTCTCATACGACGCACCCGCGGTGGTGAACTCGGCGGGCGCGCTCTCGTTGTCGCACTTACCCGGGATGCCACCGATCAGCACGACGCCCGTGCCGGTGCCGCCTTCCAGCACGCCGTCCAGCTTCAGCGACGCGTACGACAGGTCGGTGCCGCCGACGTTCTCCACCGTCATCTTGATGAAGTAAGGCGTCATGCCCTTCGCCTTCTCACCGAAGGCGGCCATGTCGGCCTCGGTACCCGCCTCGATGGCCGTCACGGTCACGGCGATGGTGCCCTTCTTGTCGCTCGTGTACTCGAACGGCAGGACGGCCCGGTCGCCGATCTTGAGTTCCGTGCCCGGCGCGGTGACGTCACCCTCGACGGGAGCGGCGGCGTCATCGCCGCTGTCATCGTCACTGTCGGCGCTCGTGCTCTCGGTGTCCGACTCGGACGTGGCCGGGGTCGTGGCCGGAGGGTCCTGCGCCCCTGACCCCTCGTCGCTGCCACAGGCCGAAAGCCCCAGCGCGATGGTGGCCATGGCGGCCGCGAACACGATACGTCCCTTGTGCACTTCTACCTCACTGGTTGATCATGGCGGTTGGGCCTTACCGTTACACATCCCGGTATATGGCTGGAACACGTCGAGAATACGAGTCCAATAAGGACTGTGCCAGTCGGACCGGATCAGTGGACCTGGGCGCCCACGGTGGCCGCCTCGCGGGCCAGGCGATCGGCGGCCGCGTCATCGCCGGCGACCGCGTGCAGCCGGGCGAGTTTGTCCAGCACCCCGGCCAGCAGGTACGGGTAGTTGATACCGCGGGCCACCTCGACCGCGTGCTCTCCCTGGGTGATGGCGGCGGGAAGATCCAGGCCCTCGTGCAGGCGGGGATCGAGCAGGTCGACCAGTACCCGGGTCTCGAACATGGGGTCATTGAGTGCCCGCGCGACCTCCACGCCCTCGAGAAGCCGCCGGCGCGCATCGGCGTACTCACCTCGGGCCAGCTGGAGGCAGCCCCAGGCATGGGCCAGATAGAACCCACCGGAGGACCCGACGTCACCGGCGTAGGTGGACAGCTCGGTGAAGGCCGCCGCCGCCTCGTCGTGGCGGCCGCGGGCGAGCTCCGCCTGGCCGAGCCAGTACGTGTCCCGCGCGATCAGGGTCCGGACCCCGTGTTTCCGCGCCCCGTCGATGATCTCCGCGAGGACCTCCACCGCAACGTCGAGCCGCCCCGCCTGCAGGTGAGCGAGGCCGACCTGCGAGTACGCGTGCAGTGCGGCCGCGGCCTGCCCACTGGCGTTGAGCCGTTCGTACGCCTCGCCACCCGCGGCGATCGCCTCCGTCAACCGGCCATTGGGGACGAGGAAGAACGGCGCGTTGCTCAGTGCCTCCAGATAGCCTCGCTGGTCGCCGATCCGCTCGAACAGGCGCATGGCCTCGGTGTTGGATTCCTCGGCCGGGCCGTACCGGCGCCGGAGATAGCGCAGTCCGGCCATGGAGATCAGCAGCCTGGCCTGGCCACGCAGGTTTCCCGCGGCCTTGGCCAGCGCCATCGCCGTCTGGTAGCACTCCTGCCAGTCGTCGAAGTACCGCTCCGTCTCGAACAGCGCCGACCCGCCCACCGCCAGCTCCCAGCAAAGCTCGTCCCCGCCGAGCTCGGCCGCCTGCCGCACGCCGGCCACCAGCGCGATCCGCTCCGAGTCCAGCAACGACATCGGCGGGACGGAAGGCGGCAGGCTTGCCTCCACCCGCTCCGGCCGCCAGCGCGCGGCGTCCTGCTGGAACATGTTCTGGCCCATGTGGTCGCGGTCGGCGATGTCCGTGAGGGCGAGCAGGGCGCCGATGGTGCGGACGACGGCCTCGTGCCGGGCCGCCACGGACTCCTCCACCTCCGCGCGTTCCCTGGCGTACGCGCGGATCAGGTCGTGGAAGCCGTAACGCGCCTGGCCGTTCGGTGTTCCGGTGACTGTTTCGATGACGTCGAGCAGGTGGACGTCGACCAGTTCGTCGAGGAGTTCCTGGGCGGCGCGCAGGTCGGTGTCGAGCGCGGCGGCCGCCGCCCAGAGTGGGAAGTCGGGTGCCTCCAGGAGCCCGAGGAGCCGGAACAGCCGTCGTGCCTCGGGGCCGAGCCCTTCGTAGCTGAGCCCGAAGCTCGCCCGTACTTCGAGGTCGCGGTAGCGGAGCGCGTCCAGCCGGTGCTGTTCGTCCGCCAACCTCGACACGAGGTCCGCTGGGCGCCAGTGCGGCCGTGACGCCAGGAGCGAGCCGACGATCCGCAGCGCGAGTGGCAGCCGCGCGCACAGCCGGACCAGGGCGGACAGCTCCTCCTGGGTGGTGATCACCAGTCGGCCGTCGGTGCTGTTACGCAGCAGGGCCAGGCTGTCACCCTCGGACATCTCGCCCAGCTCGATCCGGGACGCGCCACCGAGACCGCCCAGCCGAACCCGGCCGGTGACGATCACGCCACACGTCCCGCTGGCCGGCATCAGGGGCGCCAACTGCGCCTCGTCGAGCGCGTCGTCGAGCACCACCAGGATCCGGCGTTCGGCCAGCAGGCTCCGGTAGAGCTCCGCGCGTTCCTCCGGATCGTCCGGCACCGCGGTGGCGGGCACGCCCAGCGCGCGTAGGAAGCGGCCGAGCACGATGGCCGGGTCGGCCGGCTGGGCACGCACGCCGGCCAGCGCGGCGAACAGCTGCCCGTCGGCGTAGGTGGACCTGAGGCGATGCGCCACCTGCACGGCGAGCGCGGTCTTGCCGGTCCCGCCCGGGCCCGAGATGGTCACCACGGCGGCCGGCTCGTCGCTGGCGCGATCGTCGCGGAGCACCGCCTCGATCTCCGCCAGCTCCACCCGCTGACCGGTGAAGTCGCCGAGCGCCGGGGGCAGCATCCGGGGTCTGGCGCGGTTGGTGTCCTGGTTGGTGGCCAGGTCGAGTGCGGGGTCCTCGCCGAGGATGGCCTGGTGCAGGTCCCGCAGCTTCTGGCCGGGGTCCAGCCCGGTCTCCTCGACCAGGACGTCACGGGCCGTGAGGTAGGCCCGCAGCGCGTCCGCGCGCCGGCCACCGCGATACAGCGCGAGCATGAGCTGGGCCCACATCCGCTCGCGGAGCGGGTGTTCGGTCGTCAGCGCGGCCAACTCGCCAAGAAGCTCGCCGTGCCGGGCGAGCCGAAGGTCGACGTCGATGCGTTCCTCGAGTACGCCGAGCCGCAGTTCGTCCAGGCGGGCGGCCTCGGCGGCGGCGGCGTCGATCCCGGCGAACGCGGGCCCCCGCCAGAGGCTCAGGGCCTCCTCGAACAGGCTCCGCGACTGCTCGAGCTCCCCGGCCACCAGCGCCGTGCGGGCCAGGGCCGCCAGATCCTCGAAACGCACGGCGTCCAGCTCGTCCCGGCCGGCCCGCAGCACGTAGCCGGAGCCCTCCCAGGTGATCCGCCCCGGCTCCCCCAGGCTCCGCCGGAGCCGGTGGACGTAGGTCTGCACGTTCTTGGTGGCGCTCTTCGGCTGGTCCGCGCCCCAGATGGCCTCGGCGAGCGCGTCACCGGGGACCGGCCGGCCCAGCCGGCACAGCAACACGGCCAGGAGCACCCGTGCTTTCGGTGTGCCCAGGTCCAGCGGCACACCCGCCCGCCACACGGTCAGCGGGCCCAACACCCCGAACTCCACAACCGCCCCTCACGCTCATCGGAGATCACTGTAGTGGCTCAATATTCGCTTGGCCGGACGCGGCCATTCGCGTGATGCCGTGTCCATGCCGGAGGTGCTCTTCACCGACTGGATAGCCGAACGGTACGAGACTCTGTGGCCGGAACTGTTCGAGCCCGCGGTGGTGGATCCCGCCGTGAGCTTCCTCGCGGAGCTGGCGGGAACTGGTTCCGCCCTCGAACTCGGCGTCGGTACGGGCCGCATCGCGTTGCCGTTGAGCCGGCGAGGCGTTCGCGTGCAAGGGATCGAGCTGTCCCACGCGATGGCGCAGCGATGCGCGCGACAGGACATCGACGTGACCGTCGGCGATCTCGCGACCACGTCGGTGGGCGCGACGTTCGGGCTCGTGTACCTCCTGCGCAACACGATCACGAACCTGACGACCCAGGAGGAACAGGTCGCGGCCTTTCGCAACGCCGCCGCGCACCTCGAACCTGGCGGCTTCTTCGTCATCGAGAACTACATCCCCGAGCTTCAACGACTGCCACCCGGCGAAACCATGCACGTCTTCATCGCGACGCCCGCCCACCTCGGTTTCGAGGAGTACGACGTCGCCACGCAGCTCGCCGTCTCGCACCACCGCTGGGTGATCGACGGTCAACTCAGGACCTTCGCCTCGCCGCACCGCTACGTCTGGCCGTCCGAACTGGACCTCATGGCGCGACTGGCCGGGTTGACCCTCCGCGAACGCTGGACCGACTGGCACCGGGAACCCTTCACCAGCACGAGTCGCGGTCACATCTCGGTCTGGGCGAAGCCCCGATAATCGAGCCTGCGATATTGGATCACTCGGGTTACGCTGCCGAAGTGACTGCAACCGCGCGGGGTTCGGCCACCTCACTGGTGTCGCGGTGCTGGCACGGTCTCATCGCGATCGTCATCGTGGTGGCTCTGGTCATCCAACTCGTGCTGCTCTTCACCGGCGGCGCCGACGCCAACTCGGGACGGACCGGCGGCTCGACGAGTGTCGGCGTCCGGCTCTGGCGGCTGTTCAGCTACTTCACCATCGAGAGCAACCTGATCGTGCTGGCCACCGCCCTCGTCCTCGCTTGGCGGCCCACCTTCGACGGTCGCGTCTGGCGGGTCGTCCGCCTGGACGCGCTACTCGGCATTCTCATCACCGGCCTGGTCTTCGCGATCGTTCTCGCGCCACAGATGCACATCACGGGAGCGGCGCTGGTGGCCAACATCGGGTTCCATTACATCGCGCCCTGGGCAACCCTGGCCGCCTGGCTGCTCTTCGGTCCGCGACCCCGCATCGACTGGAGCACCGTCGCGGCCGCGTTCATCTGGCCGATTCTCTGGCTGATCTACATCTTCACCCAGGGCGCCTTCACCGACTGGTATCCGTACTCCTTCCTCGACGTCACCAAGATCGGCTTTGCCGACGCGCTACGCAACGCCCTCCTGGTGGTCGCTCTCGCCGTTGCCTTCGCCGCCCTGCTCAAGGTCCTTGACCACCGGCTCCCGCTCGGCCGCGACGCACGCGATGGGCTGGATGAGCGTTAACATCGCCCATCCCAACACCACGTGAATGTGGACAATTAAGCGCTTGTTAGCGATAACACTCTAGCGCTACAGTGCTGGGGAGCGCCTCGGCAGGGCGGCGCGTGACGATGCCACTCTCACGCCGGATCGGGGAATCTCGTGGCCGCACTGAGGAAATCCGCCCTGGGAAAATCAGCCCTGTCCCTGCTGACCGCCCTCGCTCTGACCGTCGCGCTGGCGCCGCACGCGGCCGCCTATCCCCTGCCGGGCCGGGTGACCGGCGACGTCGGCGTGCACGACCCGACCGTGGTCAAGCGCGCCGACGGCAGCTACCTGGTGGCGCACACCGGTAACAACATCGCGCTCAAGACCTCCACCGACCGGATCGCGTTCCGCAACGCGGGCTCGGTGTTCCCGGGCGGCGCGTCGTGGACCACCACCTACACGGGCGGCAGCCGGAACCTGTGGGCGCCCGATCTGTCCTATCGGAACGGTCAGTACCACCTGTACTACTCGGCCTCCACGTTCGGCTCGAACCGGTCGGCGATCTTCCTGGCCACGAGCGCCAGCGGCAACTCGGGCACCTGGACCAACCAGGGCCTGGTCATCGAGTCCCGCACTTCGGACAACTTCAACGCCATCGACCC
Organism: uncultured Actinomycetota bacterium; assembly: GCA_963826035.1. GTDB lineage: Bacteria > Actinomycetota > Actinomycetes > Mycobacteriales > Pseudonocardiaceae > Actinophytocola. Next base: position 369,731 of record CAWGVZ010000003.1, read on the forward strand.
GGATCTCGTGGTGGACGACCAGGGTCGCTGGTGGCTGAGCTTCGGCTCGTTCTGGTCGGGCATCAAGATGGTCGCGCTCAACCCGTCCACCGGCAAGCGGTCGGACAACACCGTCCACTCGATCGCCGGGCGGGGCGGCGGCGCGATCGAGGCGCCGAACATCGTCAAGCGTGGGTCCTACTACTACCTGTTCGTCTCGTTCGACCGGTGCTGCCAGGGCGCGTCGAGCACCTACCGCGTCATGGTGGGCCGCTCCACCAGCGTCACCGGCCCGTACACCGCCCGCAACGGCGTGGCCATGAACTCCGGCGGTGGCACGGAAATCCTGGCCGGCCAGGGCAGCGTCCACGGGCCCGGCCATCAGGACGTGCTGGCCGACGCCGACAGCGACATCCTCATCTACCACTACTACGCCGACAACGGGGCGTCCCTGCTCGGCATCAACCTGCTCGCCTACGACTCCGCGGGATGGCCGTACCTCCACTGAGGAGATGACACTGAAGGAGAAGACCGTGAATTTGACGACTTCGACAATTCGCCGCACCGGTCTCGTCCTCGCCGCGACCACCGTCCTGCTGAGCGGGATCACTGCCCTGCCACCGGCGTCGGCCGCGGTCGTCGACCCCAGCGCCTCGTACGTGCTGGTGAACCGCAACAGCGCCAAGGCGTTGGACGTCTACGACCTGGCCACGGCCGACGGTGCGCGCATCTCGCAGTACACCCGCAACGACGGCGCCTGGCAGCAGTGGCAGTTCGTCGACTCCGGTGGCGGCTACTACCGGCTGAAGTCGCGGCACAGCGGCAAGGTCCTCCAGATCTCCGGCGGTTCCACGACCGACGGGGCGGATCTCGTTCAGTGGAGCGACAGCAACGCCACCAGCCAGCAGTTCCGGCTGGCCGACTCACCGGACGGGTTCGTGCGGTTGATCAACCGCAACAGCGGCAAGGCGTTGGACGTCTACGGCTGGTCCACAGCGGACGGTGCGCGCGTGGTGCAGTGGCCCGATCTCGGTGGCGCCAACCAGCAGTGGCAGTTGGTGAAACTGGGCGCCACGGCCGGCACGTTCACGAATCCGATCAAACGCAACGGCCCGGACCCGTGGATGCAGTACCACAACGGCTACTACTACCTGGCCACCACCACGTGGAACTCGACGATCACCATGCGCCGGTCCCGGACGTTGGCCGGGCTGTCCAGCGCGGCGGACACCACGGTGTTCAACCTCGCCGGCCGTCCCAACGGGTGCTGCAACATGTGGGCGCCGGAGTTCCACCTCCTCAACGGCCGCTGGTACCTGTACTACGTGGCCGGGCAGAACGTGCCGGACTACAACCCGACGCAGCGGCTGCACGTGCTGGAGAGCGCCGGCACCGACCCGATGGGGCCGTACACGTTCAAGGGCGACCTCGGGAACACCTGGGAGCTGGACGCCAGCATCCTCCAGCACAACGGCCGGCTGTACATGATGGGCAGCGCCATCGACGGCACCCAGAGCCTGACCATCACGCCGCTGTCGAACCCGTACACGATCAGCGGGGCGCGGCGGACGATCAGCCAGCCGACGCTGGCCTGGGAGCGGCAGACGGCGCCGGTCAACGAAGGCGCGGAACCCCTGTACCACAACGGGAAGACCATGATCGTGTACTCGGCCAGCGCGTGCTGGGGGCCGGACTACAAGCTGGGCCTGCTCACCCTCACGGGCACCGATCCGCTCAACCGGGCGCACTGGACGAAGTCGCCCAACCCGGTGTTCCAGCGCAACGACGGCAACGGTGTCTACGCGCCCGGCCACAACGGGTTCTTCAAGTCACCGGACGGCACGGAGGACTGGATCGTCTACCACGCCAACGACTCGGCGTCCGGTGGCTGCGACATGAACCGGTCGACCCGCGCGCAGAAGTTCACCTGGAACGCCGACGGCACACCCAATTTCGGCACCCCCGTCCGGCTGGGCACCACACTCGCCGCACCCTCCGGTGAACCCGCGTAGCGATCAGCCTTCGTCGCGTAGGACGGCCACCGGGCAGGGCGCGTGGTAGATGACCGCGTGACTGACCGAACCGACCAGCACGCTGCGCACCGCCCCGTGGCCGTGGCTGCCGACCACCAGCAGCGCGGCGTCCTCCGCGTGCTCGAGCAGGGCGTGCGCCGGCCGGTCGAAGCTGACCACGCGGCGCACGGCGACGTCGGGATACCGGTCCGGGTAGCCGGACAGCGACTCGGCGAGCAGCTGCTCACCCTTGTCGCGCACCTCGGACATGTCCTCGTCCCAGACCCGGACCGGCTCCAACGCGTCCAACGGCAGATCGGCCCAGGCGTGCACGGCCACCAGGTCGCAGCCGTGCCGGAGGGCGAAGTCGAACGCGAACCCGATCGCCCTGGCGCTGGTGGGAGACCCGCCCACGCCCACCACCACCCGGCCGCCCTGGCCACGTGGGTCCTTCGTGTCGCGCACCACCACGATCGGCCGATCGCAGGTGTGCACGAGTTCGGCGGCCGTCGAGCCGAGCAGCATCCTGGGCAGCGCGGTCCGCCCGGACGAGCCGATCACCACCAGGTCCGTGGCGCCGGCGACCCTGGTCAGGGCCTCCGCCGCCCGCCCGAGCTCCACCCGGGTGTCGAGGTCCAGGTCCGGGCGAGCCCGCCGGATCTCCCGCGTGCCTTCGGCGAGCTCACGTTCGGTGCGGTCTCGCAGTGTCCGCTCGTCGAGAAGAAGTGCGCTGCTGGGCGGCATCGGCGACGCGGCCGGGGGCAGCGTCCCCATGACCGGCCAGTCCACGGACTCGACCACCGTGAGACCCCACCCGCGGCTGGCTGCCTCACCGGCCGCCCACGACACAGCCAGGCGTGCGTGGTCCGAGCCGTCGTAGCCGGCCACCACTCGAGGTTCTTGTTCTGGCATGGCCATCAACCTCCGTGCCCACCGGAATACCCGTCATCGATGCGGGGTAACCAGTGGAGACTCACTCTGGAAGGAGCAGGTGCGATCACTCCCGAACTGGACCCCGTGACCGCCGAGAGCATGCTGGCCGACGCCGACTTCCAGCAGCGCTGGCCGGTCCGCGGCCAGCACCCGGTCCCATGCGGCCGTTGGTAACCCACAGGTAGGCGGACGAAGGGTGAGACGGATGACCGTGCCCGTGGTGATCGAGTCGGCCGGCGCCCGAGCTGCAGGGTGACCTGGTGGTGCCGGGTGATGCGCGGGGGCGTCGTGGTGTTCGCGCACGGCTCGGGCAGCTCGCGGCGCAGCTCACGCAACCGTGCGGTGGCCGAGGTGCTCCAGCTCGAGGGGTTCGCCACGCTGCTGCTCGACCTGCCGTCCTGCGGGCCACGCACGCTCCGCTGACCCCGCGGTTCGTGTTCCTTCAGATCCTGCTGGCCGAGTCACAGCGACGGTGCGGCCAGGTCATGGCCGCGTTGCTGACCCTGCGGGACGGTCTGACGGCCGCGTCAGGTACGGCCTTTCAGCAGAGTCTCCCCGGGGTGCTCGGCGCGGCGCTGATCGCCGCCGACCTCGGCGACGACGAGTCCAGCAGGCAGCTCGCGACCCGCTGGAACACGCTCCGGCGCGGGCTTGGTCTGCCGCCGCCGATCGCGTTCGCCGAGGCCGCGAGTGCCCTGGAACTGGGGCCGCCGCCGGTCGCCCCCACCGCCCGCTGGAATCCCGGCGCACTCGTCGCTTGTGTGGCGAGCGCCAGGGTCTGGTGTGAGCATCGCCTATCCGACCGCCGTCGACCCGTGCCATCAGCGGGTAGCCGGCCGGCCCTGTCGCACCCGCTCCCCCGGAGCCCGCGGGGAGAGCGCCAGGAGATCGTCCGTCCCAGAATGGCCGCGTAGCAGCAGCGGCCTGACTGGTGGGAGGACCTCGAATGACGTCAGGCGCGCCACGGTCAGCCCGCGATGAAGGTGAAGATGCACGGGCTGCCGCCGCCGGTGACGCGCACGGAGACGCTGCCGGTGGTCACCGGTCCGCCGTCCACGGTGCCGCCGAGTTCGAAGTCGACGAACTGGGAGCCGGCGTCCCCGACACTCGCGATCTCCAACTGCGGGTTCTTCTTGATCACGAAGCTGACGAGGCTGTTGCTGGGCGTGTCCGAGCAGATCATTCCCTCGGCCGTGGCCTCGTCCTTGGCGTTGATCGCGGCGAGGAACTCCTCGGCGTAGGTCTGGGCGCCCGCCGTGCCGTCGGACCCACCGCCCGCGTCCGAGTCCGACGGGCCGGAGGCCGGCGGTCCGCTATCCGAGTCACCGCCGGAGCCACCACCGGAGCCCTCCGCGAAGTCCTGCCAGCACCAGCCGTTCTCGGCCTTGGTCACGGTGGCCGAGAAGGGCGCGGAGCTGCCCTGGTAGCTGATGGCGATGACGAGGTTGTACTCGTCCTCGGCGATCTCCTTGGTGTCCGACAGCTCCGCGCCGTCGGTCTGGTCGATCGCGTCGATCGCCGCGTCCACACCGTCGGTCGCGTCCGCGCATTTGAACCCGCTCAGCGCGGCCTTGTCCTGCGTGTTCGCGGCACTGACCAGCTCGCCGGCGAACTGGTCGACCTCAGAGCCGGAACCGGCGTCGGCACCCCTGCTACCGGCGCCGGTTCCACCCTCGCCCGTCCCCCCGCCGTCGGCGGATTCCTTGTCGTCACCGAGGAAGAACCCGGGCGCGACGAAGCCGGTGATGCCGACCCCGGCGAGCACCGCCACCACGACGATCACCAGGGCGATGGCCGTGGCGTTGCTCTTCGGCGGCGGACCGCCCCCGTACTGGCCCGGCTGCTGCTGGTACCCCCCGTACTGCGGCTGGCCGTACGGTCCCTGCTGTTGTGGATAGCTCATGGCCTTCTTCCCCGTGTACCACTTTCTGGGGAAGTGTGGTGCTCGCGCTTTCCTCGTACTCTCCTGGTACTAGTGCCCTGTCAAGTAACGTTGGTGCGTTTATCGGTGGTCCAGGCGTTCGCTGGCAAGGCGGCGAAAGGTCCTCGTACCCGGGTTACTTGGGCCTTTCGCCAACGCAGCCAGCGGGCGTCTGGGCCGCCGAGAAACGTGCTGAACGTTGCTTGACGGGGCACTAGCTCTCCTGGTATCGCGGGGAGGTGCTGATGGCCGCGTCCGGCGCGGCACTGCGCGGGTGTTCGTGGGCCGCCGGCCGGGCACGGAGGTCGGTGAACATCGCCCTCGCCTCTCGGGCGTACGCGATGGAGGTCATGATCTCGCCGGCCGCGCTCAACGTCTCGGCCAGGCGGTCGAGCAGCCGCGCCACCCGCCACCGGTCGCCGAGATCCTTGCTGATGACCAGTGCCGCTCGGTAGCTCTCGGTCGCCGCTTCGCTGTCGCCGGCCTCGCGGTGCAGGTCACCGAGGTTGGTGAGGGTGAACCGCTGACCGTGAAGGTCGCCGGCCGCCTGCTGGATGGCCATCGCCTGCCGCAGTGCCTCGACCGCCCGGTCGGGCTCGTGCAACTGCCGGTGGACGTCGCCGAGGTTGCACAGGGCCAACCCCTGCCCCCTCGGGTCGCCGAGCTCCTGGAACAGCGCCAGCGCCTCCTCGTAGCAGGCGACGGCCTCCGGGAACCGGCGCAGGTCGTCGTAGACCACGCCGAGGTTGTTGAGGTTCCACGCCGCACCCGTGCGGTTGGCCGTCCGGGTGTACAGCTCGGCCGCCTCCCGGTGCGCCTCGATGGCGTCGGCCCCCTGGCCGACATCGCCGTACGCGACGCCGAGACCGTTCAGCATGTAGGCCTGGCCGAGGAGGTCCTCGTGGGCTCTGGCGGCGGCGAGCCCGAGGTGGTGGGTGGTGAACCAGTCGTCCCAATGCTTGCCGAGATGGCAGAAGGTCAGCAGCGCGCTGGTGATCCGCCAGCACAGGGTGTGCTCGCTCCGCTCGGCCGCGAGCCGGACGGCGGCCACCAGGTTCTGCCGTTCCAGACCGAACCAGCGCAGGCCGGCCGCCCGGTCCTCGAACGTGGGCACGTGCGGCGGAGCGGCCTCGAGTTCGATCCGTCTGGCATGGGGGTCGACCGCGAACCGCGCCGCCACCACCGTGTGCAGGTACCAGGTGAGCAGCCGGCGGACGGCCGTGTCCCGCTGCTCGACCGGCTCCTCCTCCATGGCCAGTTCGGTGGCGTAGGCGCGCATCAGGTCGTGCATCTCGTACCGGCCGGGTGCGACCTCCTCCGCCAGGTGGGCCTGCACGAGGGCCGCGACCGTGCGCCTGGTGATGGTCGGGGCGTCCTCGGCCAGCACGGCGAGCGCGTGCGGGTCGACCACGTGGCCGGGATGCAGGCCCCACAGCCGGAACAGGCGTGCGGCGGCCGGCCGGAGATGGCGGTAGGACCAGGAGAACACGGCTCGCACGGCCGTGTTCGGGTCGCCGTCGACGTCGAGCGCGTCGAGCCGGCGCTGCTGGTCGGCCAGCTCGTCGGCCAGATCGGCCGCGCTCACGCCGCCGCGACTCTTGATCTGCTCGGCCGCGACCCGCAGTGCGAGGGGCAGCCTGGCGCACCGCTCGACCAGCGTCGCGGCCGCCCGGGGTTCGGCGCGGGCCCGCTCGCCGCCCATGCTGTGGAACAGGTCGAGCGCCTCGTTCGCCGGCAGCCGGTCGAGCAGCACCCGGTGGGCGCCTTCGCGCACGCCGAGCCCGATCAACGCGTCCCGGCTGCTGACCAGCACGAAGCAGGTCCGCCCGCCGGGCAACAACGGCCTGACCTGATCGGGCGTGCGGGCGTTGTCCAGCACGATCAGCATGCGTCGCCTGGCGACGAGGGTGCGGTAGAGGGCCGCGCGGTCGGCGAGGTCGGTGGGAATGTCCGGGCCCTCCACGCCGAGCGCCCGGAGGAACGCCGCCAGCCCGTCGGCCGCGCTGACCTGCTCGTCCGGCCCGTACCCGCGCAGGTCGACGTAGAGCTGGCCGTCCGGGAAGCGCCCATGGACACGGTGTGCCCACCGGACGGCGAGAGCGGTCTTGCCGACCCCGGCGGTGCCCGCGATCATGACGATCCCGATCGGCTCGCTGCACGTCCCGGCCAGTACCTCGTCCAGTTCGGACAGTTCGCTGTCGCGGCCGACGAAGCCGCGCACGTCATGAGGTAGCTGGGCGGGCACGGCGGCCTGGGGAAGCTGGCCGGCCGTGGCCGGGACGATGGTGTCGCCGGCGAGGATCCGCTGCTCGATCCGGCGCAGTTCCGGACCGGGTTCGATGCCCAGCTCCTCGACCAGCGTGGCGCGCGCGGCGCGGTAGGCGCCCAGCGCGTCGGCCTGCCGGCCGGCGCGGTACAGCGCGATCATCAGCGACCCGTGCAGCCGCTCACGCAGCGGGTTGCGGCGGACGAGGGCCGTGAGTTCACCGATCATCGGGACGTACCGGCCGCAGCGCAGTTCCGTCTCGTAGAGCAGTTCCAGCGCGGCGAGCCGGCGTTCGGTCAGCCGCTCGGCCTCGCTGACCAGCGCCGCGATGTCCGCGCCGCCGTACGGTTCGCCGTTCCACAACGCCAACGCCTTGCGGAGCAGCCGAACCCCGCGCTCGGCATCCTGGACGGCCACGGTCTCGGCCTCGTCGATGAGCGACTCGAACCGTTCGGAGTCCAGCTCACCGGGCAGCACCTGGAGGCGGTAGCCCTCGGCCACGAGCTTGAGGCGCTCCGGGCGGTCGAGCATCCGCCGGACCTTGTGCACGTGGAGCTGGAGCGCGTGGCCCGACGGAGCGTCGTCCGCGACTCCCCAGATGGCGCCGACCAGCGTGTCGACGGATACCGGCTGGTTGGCGTGCGCCAGCAGCACGCTGAGCAGCGTGCGCCGCATCTTGCCGAGCAGCTCCCGCGCGTCGCCGTGCCCGCGGACCCGCACCGGTCCAAGTACCTCGAACTCCATCGACCCTCACCGCCTGGTAATGGACCATAGCGGCCGATTCAGTGCGTTGTGGCCGGTATTGCCGGTTCACGTCGGTGCCGTGAGGTCCACCTCACAGGCGGTCGGCCAGAACGTCTGTCGCCGCGATTGTGCCGTACGTGAGGGTGGCGGCGAGAATGGGTGGATGCAGATCCGCGAGGTGCCGATCACCGACGAGTCGATCCGGCTCGGCCAGTTCCTCAAGCTGGCCGGGCTGGCCGAGCACGGCGGCCACGCCAAGATGCTGATCGAGGCCGAGGACGTGACGGTCAACGGCCGGGTGGAGGTCCGCCGCGGTCGTCAGTTGGAAGGCGGGGACGTGATCGCGGTCGGCGAGGAGAAGGTTCGACTGGTCAGCGGCGACTGAGTCGCCCTAACCGCTCGCCGCGAAGCCCGGTGGACCGCGCGGGTAGGCACGCCGCGACATGCAGACCCGCGCCCGGCTCAGCTCTCGTCGGACTCGCCCAGATGCCGGGTGAGCAGGTCGGTGATCCGCGCCTGCCCCTGCCCGAGAACCGCCATGCCTTGACGCAACTCGCTGATGTCGCCACGCATCTCGCCGATGTCGCCGCGCATCTCGCGTATCTCCTGGCCTTGCTCGACCTGGGATGTTCGCAGGGCTTGCAGCGTTCTCGTGTGGGCGCGTAGTTCGGCGTGCATCTCGGAGACGTCGCGGTCGGCCGCGCCGGCGAGCACGCGGGCGGCGGCCGAGTCGCTGCGAGCGGCGGCCACCTCACGCTCCAGTCTGGTGACGCGCTCGGGGATGTCGTTGGGCTCGGTCAAGGAACAGCACCTTTCTTCGGGTCAAGAGTAGCCAACGACCTCCAGACTGCAGCACGATCGCGAGTGCGCCAAACGGTTGTCCACAGGCTGTCCACAGGCACGCGGTCGGGTGCGCCAGACGGCGAACTCCGCCTAGCTCGCGAGCTCCAGGGTCGGCAGGACCTCAGCCGCGCGTGACGTTGGCGACCAGCGCGGCCACGGCCTCGGCCGGCACCCGCAGCGCGGGCCCCGAAGCGTTCTTCGAGTCCCGCAGCGCCGCGTCGGCCCCCGGCCACGCCAGCTCGACGCAATCGCTCGAGTCGCTGGAAAAGCTGCTCGTGCGCCACTCCAGGTCAGTGAGGCTCATCGTTCTCCTCTCGCGGGGCACCCAGCTCGTGTGCCCTCCGGGAAATCCACTCCCGCGATTCTTCCCTATCGAGTGCGACCTCGGCGAGCGCGGCGAGCACCTCGCGGTAGAGGCGGATGGACTCCGGCCGCTCCGCGAACACCTTGGCGTTCTCGCTCTCGATGTGGACCACGGGATGGACCTCGGTGAACTCCATCAGCATGAACGGACCCAGATACCCGGCGTGGAGTCCGACCGCGTCGGGGATGACCCGGATGCTCACATGTGGACGGACCGCCATGCGCAGCAGGTGGTGCACCTGCTCCGACATCACCTCGCGGCCCGGGCTGGAGGTCCGGAGGGCGTACTCGTCGAGGAAGAACCGGAACCGCGGCGGATTGTGGCCGTTGAACAGGTCCTGCCGCTGGATCCGCGCCTCTATTCGCACGCCGCTGTCATGGTCCTTGGCGGAGACGGATACGCGCCGCCACGCGCGACTGTAGTCCCGGACCTGGAGCAGACCCGGTATCACCGTTGACGCGTACTGCGAGATCGCGACCGCCGCGGTCTCGTGGTCGATGAGCGTGGTCAGGCTGCCAGCGAGCGGGTCGCCTTCTTCTCGCCACCAACTGGGCTCGCGCGCCTCACGGGTGAGGCGCAGCAGGCGATCTCGCTCTGCCCCCACGACTCCGCAGTGCGCCAGAAACGTGGCGACGTCGGCCTCGCTCACACCGCGCCTGGCACTGAGCATGTTGCTGATCTTGCTTTGCGAGCACTGCAGCTTGTGTGCCATCGCCTTGTTGTCCAGACCCGCCGCGAACAATGCCTTGCGCAGTGCCAAACCCAGCTCGCGCATCCGGACCGTGGAGTCTCTGTCACCCATGCGGGAACGGTAAGGCCGCCAGCGCGGCAATCCTGTCGGGACAAGCCAGGTTCGCCTGATCGGAGCTGGTTCGCCCCAAGGGAAAACGCTCTTGTCCTTTACATGGCAATGATTGCGCGGGACGGTGCTAGCGGGGATGGTCGGCGAGCACCTGGTCGAGGACGTCGGCGACCGTGCGCGTGGCGAGCTCGTCCGAGACGACGGCGTCGACGCGGGCGTAGAACTCGCCGAGTACCGGGCCTATCCCCACCCCGACCTCGCACTCCAGGTTGGGCTCGTGGGCGTGCAGGCCGAACACGGACTCGCTGCCCAGCGCCACGTGTATGTCCCGCAGTGTGATGTTCTTCGGGTCCGCCGTCAGCGTCCAGCCGGCGCCCGGACCGCGCGTCGACTCGACCAGGCCGGCTCGACGAAGGTCGCCCAGCACCCGCCGGATGAGTACCGGGTGACTGCGCAGGCTCGCCGCCACCCGCTCGGAGCTGAGCGGCGACTCGCCGCGCCTGCGGGCCTGCTCGATCCAGCACAGGGCGTGCACCGCCGTCGTCAGTCGACTGTTCGCCGTCACACCGCCTCCGTGCCACTCGTCCGACGTCGAGCCTAGCCAGACCCGAGTATGTAACTAAAATGGTTGCATATTTCCGGTCGGTCTGCCACGCTTCCCGCCATGACCGAACCGGGATGGCCACTGGTCGAGCTGCGGCGGTACACGCTGCGACCCGGCAGCCGTGCGCAGTTCGTCCAGCTCTTCGAGACCGAGCTCGTGGAGTCGCAGGAGGACGTCGGCATTCGGATCGGCGGCATCTACGTCGACCTCGACCGGCCGGACATGTTCGTCTGGCTGCGCGGCTTCGCCCCCGGGGTCGACCCCGGCGCGGCGCTGACGGCGTTCTACTCGGGTCCGGTGTGGAAGCGGCACGGCCCGGCCGCGAACGCCATGATGATCGACTCCGACAACGTCTTCGCGCTGCGTCCGGCGCCGGGTGTCGCGGGCCTGCCGGCACCCGGCGGGGAGCGGGCGCCGGTGGGCGCCACCGCCGCGCCGGGCTACCGGGTGGTGGCCGGCGTCGTGCTCGGCGAGCCGGATCCGGCGGCGCTGGCCGCCGACCTCGGCGCCGCGGTCGACGTCCCGGTCGCGGTACTGCGCACCGACGGCTCGCCCAACTACTTCCCACCACTGCCGCTGCGGCACGAGCCGGCCCTCGCGTGGTTCGCGACGGTCGCCGATGACGCCCACCTCGACGCGGTGCGAGAACGGCTCACCGGCCAGCGACACGAGCTGCTGCGACTCGCACCCACCCCACGAGCACGCCACCACTGAAGGAGACACCGTGCACCGCGCCGAGAACCCCCGCGTCACCAGCGACTTCGACTTCCTGATCGGCGAGTGGACAGTCCACAACCGACGCCTCCGCGAGCCGCTGACCGGGTCGACCGAGTGGTACGAGACCCCCGCGACCGCGCGGGGCACGACGTTCCAGAACGGGTCGATCAGCGTCGATGAGATGTGGTACCCGGAGCTGGGTTTCGCCGCGAACTCGATCCGCCTGTTCTCGCCGGAAAGCCGGACGTGGACCATCTACTGGGTCACCAGCACCACCGGTCTGCTCCAGGACCCGGTGACCGGATCGTGGCGCGACGGCACCCTCGTCGCGGAAGGCCCGTCGCTGTTCCAGGAACGCCCGATCATCGCCCGCTACCAGTGGCACTCCCTGACCGACGAGTCCGCCGTGTGGGAACAGGCTTTCCGGCCGGCCGACAGCGACGCGTGGGAGACCAACTGGGTGATGACCTGGCGCCGGACCGGCTAGCCGGACGGGCAGGAGCGCGTGCGGCAATCCCGTCGGATGTCCTCCGGGTCCGGCTCATCCTCGTGACGGGCGCAGTAGGTCCACCAGATCCCTTGGTTCGGGTTGACGTGCCGTGTCGGCCGCACATCGACGGCCTTGCGAATACTGACGACGTCGCCCATCAATGCCTCCAACTCGGCGATGATCTCGGTCATATCTTCCTCGTCCTGCTCATCGACCTCGGTGAGCAGGAAATGAACCGTGATCTCACTTGCGCCCGGTTCCACTCCCATGGCCAGGGTGTGGCGGGGATCGTGCTCAGTGCGGCCGCCGCCAACTGGGCGGCGAGGTAGTTGCCCCAGTCCCGGGGGATTCATGTCTGACGGTGTGGGATAAGTCATTGTCCGTAGTTCGGGTGTAGGAAACGATGCTCGCTGATGTGCGCCGCCGAGACAGCGCGCGAAGGGGTCCGAGACCAAGCCCAACAAACACTGACCGACTCTTCGACGACCAGGTTCACCGGTCGGTCATGTGTCCTCCGCGTCTGGCCGACGAGGCGACCCGGTTCCCTCCCGGGGCGCAGCTGTGACGGCCGCCCGCGCCGCGCGGGTTCTCCGTGCGTGCCATCTGTCTCAGCCGGCGCGCAGCCCCAAACCCTTGCCGGACGGGTGTTCCAGGGTCAGCCGGTCGGCCTCGACGCTGACCGTGACCTCGCCCTGGAGCACGTCGAGCACCGCCCGTTCCAGCTTCATGAGATCCGGCTCGCAGGCCATTCGGGTCATCACCGGGTTGTCGAAGCGAATCATGTCTCCTTCGGTGGTATAGCCGGCCGAGCCGGTGTTACAGCCGCCGTCGATCTCGACCTTGCCGTCGGTGAACGTCAGCGTGGCGCTCATCCCGGCCGGGGTGCTCCCCGCCGTCAGGCCGTCGAGGATCGTGTCGACGGTCCAGGTGGCGCCGGTGAGTGGGCGGTCCGGGTCGGCGACCTCGCGGTCGGTGAGCACCATCGTGGTGTCGCCCGAGGTGAGGGTCAGTGCGTCTCCCTCGTGGCGCCACTCCACCTTGTCAGCGAGGAAGCCGCCGAGCCACGCGTCCTGTTTCTGTTCGTCCGCTGGGCACCCGATCGCGGTCATCGCGAGGCCCGCACCAACGTCCAGCACGCCGCCGTCGGTGTCGACCTGACCGCCCATCGTGTTGCAGCCGGCGCCGGCGGTCAGGCGGCCGTCGTCGTGGAAGCGCAGCGACACCCGGGTGCCCAGCAGCAGCTCGTGCGGCTTACCGGCCACGGTGATCTCGGTGGACAGGAACGTGTGGCCACGCAACGGGTCAGCCCGGCCACCGGGCTGCGCCGCGCGTTAGCCGCATCCGGCCACCATCAACAGCAGCATCGGGCCGACCACCCGCAGGAGTCTCATGTAGCTGAGACGGACTGGACCCCGCGAGCCGTTGCACTGCTCAGGCCGGAAGCGTGGCGGCACACCGGAAACCGGTGTTGCCCGATGAGCTGTCCGGGGTGTTGGCCGTGCGGGCGGCGACCCGGTAGCGGTTGCAGTAGCTGTGGTGGCAGAGGTAGCTGCCGCCGCGGATGACGTGGCCGTCGCCGTCGGGTGGGCCCTGTGGGTCGACGCGGGTCTCCGGTCGGTCCTGCGCGTGCCAGGTCGACGACCAGCGGTCGGCGCACCACTCCCACACGTTGCCGGCCACCTCGTACAGACCGTTTCCGTTGGGCGGGAAGGACTTCACCGGCGCGGTGCCGACGTGGCGGTCCTCGGCCGTGTTCTCCACGGGGAACGTGCCCTGCCAGATGTTGCACCGCCACCGGCCGCGGGGCGCCAGCTCGTCGCCCCACGGGTAGCGGGCCTGGTCCAGGCCACCGCGGGCGGCGAACTCCCACTCCGCCTCGGTGGGCAGCCGCTTGCCGGCCCACGCGGCGTACGCGGCGGCGTCGTGCCACGACACGTGCACCACCGGATGCCGGTTGTCCGCTGTGGACCCCGGGCCGTCGGGACGGCGCCAGTCGGCGCCGTCGACGGCCAGCCACCACGGCGCGTCGGGCACCGACGCGTCCCGCACGTGCGGCCGTTGCTCGGCGCCGACGAACAGGTGGAAGACGAACGACCAGCCGAACCGCTCGGCCTCCGTGACATACCCGGTGGCCTTCACGAACGTCGCGAACTGGCGGACGGTCACGGCCGTCGCGTCCATCAGGTACGGCGACACGGTCACCGTCCGCACCGGGCCCTCGCCGTCCTCGGGGTTGGCGTCCTCGGGGTTGGCGTCCTCGGGGTTGGCGTCCTCGTCGGCGCCGCCCATCCGGAACTCGCCGCCCGCGATGCGCACCATCCCCCGCGTGCTGGCCGACGGCGACCGCGCCGGCAGCTCGACCGGCACGCCGCCGGTGGCCGGCCGGTCAGGCCCGCAACAGGCCGACACTGCCCACCCCCTCACTCACCTTCCATTGTGTCAGGTTGCGCACCAAGCTTATGAGCCCGAAATTTCTACGCCACGGTCGCCCGGCCCGCCGCGCGGGCTTCGGCCGCCGGACGTTGCTCGGCGATCTCGGCCTCGAAGCGCGTGGCCAGGCCGGTGAGGTGCTCGACGACCTCGGGGTGGCCGTGACTCAGGTTGTAGGTCTCCGCCGGGTCGAGTTCGAGGTTGAACAGCTGGGGCAGCTCCTTGCCGTGTGCCCGGTTCGGGTCGCGCGGGTGCCGGTCGAGGTGGAGTTTCCACGGGCCCGACCGGACGGCGTTGAGCGTCCACCAGTGGAAGAAGTACAGCGTTCGCGGTCCGGGGACCGACCCGCCGGTGAGGACGGCGGAGACGTCGACGCCGTCGATCGGCCGGTCCGGCGGTACCACGCCGCCCGCCAGCGCGGCGAAGGTCGGCAGCAGGTCGAACAGGCACGCCGGCTCGTCGGAGACCACGCCCGCCGGGATCCGCCCCGGCCATCGCGCGACGAACGGGACCCGGATGCCACCTTCGTAGGAGTTGATCTTGTTGCCCCGCAGCCCGCCCGTGCTGCCCTCGAACCACGGTCCGTTGTCGCTCGTGACCATGACGATGGTGTCATCGGCCAGGCCGAGGTCGTCGAGGGTGTCGAGCAGGCGGCCGACGTGGTGGTCCAGGCTCTCGACCACGTCGCCGTACCTGCCGCCGGCGGACCGGCCGGTGAACTCGTCCTCCACGTGGAGCGGGATGTGCGGCATCGTGTGCGCGAGATACACGAAGAACGGCTGGTCGGCATGCCTCATGATGAAGCCGATGGCGTGGTCGGTGTAGGCGCGGGTGAGCGTCGCCTGGTCGACGTCCGCCGCCGAGATCCGGTCCCCCTCGAACATCTCGACCGGATGCATGTCGTTGCTGTAGAGCAGTCCCGCGTACTCGTCGAAGCCGTGGCGGGTCGGGTAGTGCTCCGGCCGGCATCCGAGATGCCACTTGCCGAACATGGCCGTCCGGTAGCCGGCGTCGCGGAGCATCTCCGGCAGCGTGTGTTCCCAGGACGACAGGCCGGTGCCGTCGTGGGGGAACAGCACCCGGGGCAGCCCGACCCGTTGTGGATACCGGCCGGTCATCAGCGAGGCGCGGGACGGGGTGCACACCGACGAGGTCGCGTACATGTGGCGCAGGGTGATCCCGCGGTCGGCCACGGAATCGATGCGCGGGGTGCGCAGGATCGTGTTCCCCAGGCAGCTCAGGTCACCGTAACCGAGGTCGTCCATCACCACGAGGACGATGTTCGGTCGCTGGTCGCTCACCGTGCTCCCTGAAGTGTCCCCGGAATTGTCACCGTCACGTCGCCCAACCCCTCGATCCCGCCACGGATGACCACGCCGGCCTCGTACTCGTCCCGGGTGAGGTCGAGCCGGGCGGCCGTCGACCCGAGGGTGATGACGTCACCGGGGAACAGCGTGATCATCGCGGAGATGGTCCTGATCAGGTCGTCCGGGCCGGCGAGGTACGCCGACGTCGAGCCGCCGGCCACGCGGTCGCCGATCCGCAGGGTCAGGTCCCGGCCGCGCCAGTCGTCCACCGGGAGCACGTCACCCACGACGTTGAACCCGTCCGCCCACCGCCCGTACATGGCGGCGATGCCGCGTTCGCCCGCCCGCGCCGGCTCCACCACCGCGTCGGCGAACGAGCGGTCGCACAACGAGACCAGCGGCGTGTAGCCGAGCACGAGGTCCAGCCCGTCGGCCACGTCCGCCGCGAGCGCGCGGACGACCACGGCCAGCTCGATGCTCACCACGAGGTCCGTGGCGCGCGGCGGGATCTCGACGGAACCGCCGACCCCCAACGAACTCGCGGGACCGTTCAGGAAACGCGGCACCTCGAGCCGGGCGAGCTCGGCGCCCTCGTGATTGCCGAACGAGGTGTAGAAGTGGCGGGCCGACCCCACCGTCCAGTCCTGTGTGGACATCGCCGGCGCACCGGCGGCCTCCCGTACCGCGTAGGACGGGTGCTCGGCCATCGGCACCGGACGGTCGGCGACCACCACCGGGTTCGCCAGCGTGCCGACATCCTCGATCTCCACCTCCAGCCGAGTCCCCGGATCGGCCAGTTCCTCCGGGTACACCGGCAGTCCGTCGACCCCCATGGTCGCGAAGTGGATCACGTCGCCCGGGTACAGCGACGCGAACGACGAGTACCAGGCGATCACGCGCTCGATCCCCAGCAACGCCGCGCCACTGTGGGCACGGTTGCGCGTCCGCCCCGACTGCCGGGTGTACATCAACAGGTCGTAGGGATCGCCGACCTCGTCCTTCGTCACGAGGTAGGGCCCCATGGGCGCCAGCGTGTCGGCCTTCTTCCCGCCCCAGGAGGCGGTCGCCTGGTAGAGCCAGTCGCCGTAGCGCTCGGGCAGCGAGTAGCCGCGGCCCGCGTTGCCGGGAACGATCCCGTAGTAGTAGGTGCCGGACACGTCGTTGACCACCGTGTAGCCGGCGACGTGGTCCATGGCCCGGTCCAGCGGGATGTACCGGCCGCCCTTGCCGATCACGACGCCCAGCTCGACGTTGTAGGCCATGAGCGGCAGGTGGTTGCCGTTCTTGAAAGTGACCGCCGCGCCTGGTCCGATCGCCGCCCCCTGCGGCCGTTGGTGCCCGAGGGGGAACAGGTTGACGATGCGGGTGTTCGGGTTGTTGCGGACGAACGACGGGGCGTTCGTGACCAGACCCCAGTAGAGCCGGGGCCGGGGAACAGGAGCCAGGAGTTCGACCTCGTCCGTCACGAACCCGGCCCTCGGCAGCAGCATGGCGTCCGACCGGGCGATGAACCGGTCGACGTATGCCCCGAGCCGGGCCAGTGCCGTGCTTCCCTTCTCCTCGAGGGCCAGGAACTCGGTGAGCGTGGCCGGCCACTCGTCCCCCAGGAAGCGAGGACGAGTGGCGACCAGGCCCGATGACGGGATCGACGCGTAGGCCGTGAGGACGGACTCGGCCCGCCCCGGCTCGACCACCCACGGCGACCCGGTGGCGGGGTCGTCGACCACGAAGCCCCACCGTTCGATTCCTCCGGCCACAAAACTGGCGAGCCGCAAAGTTGTCGATCCCTTCTGAACTACTTGATCGGATTGCCGAGCGACATGGAGCGCCAGTTCTTGCCGTCGGAGATCGCCAGTGAGGCGGTGCCCGTGGCCGGATCCTGCACCATCACTATCGCGCCTGCCGCCGGCTTCGGCAGGTCGGCGGCCGCCACGGTCGCGAGCTGCAGGTTGTGTGCGTAGACCGTGCGCACCCGGTTCTGCGCCGAGCCGACGTCCCGCGCGTTGTCGGTGGTCGGGACGAGCCCGTTGATGTCGACCCGCATGGCCGCCACGCCGTTGGCGCTGTTGGTGGAGCAGAGGAGTTCGACGGCGGCGGACCCGGTGGTGTTCGTCGGCACGACGCGTACGCCGCCCTTCACCCCCGGCCCCGCACCGGTGGCCTGCTCGGAGGCGGCGACGAAACTGCCGAACGCGTCGGCGCCGACGGCGGGTGCACCGGTCGCCCGGACGACGAGGGCACCGTTCTTCACCGCGGTCAGCTCGTGCTGGTTGGCGCCGGCACTGCGACGGTCGATGTAGTTCCGGTCGCCGACCGTCCCCGCGTACAGGGCACCGGCCGTGTTGACGAAGGTGTTGCCGACCAGGGTCGACCCGGACACCTCCCCGATCACCCGCACCGGCGGCGCCGTGGTGGCCGGGTTGGCGCCGAACGCGTTCCCCATCACCGACAGACCCTTGGCGGCGCCTTCGATCCGGATCGCGCCCCACCGCTCCTCCGCGACGAGGTTCCAGTTGTCGAACGAGTTCGCCGAGATCGTGACGTCCGTCGCCGCCCCGGCGAAGTACACCGGCGACCGATCGACCCAGTTGAAGCTGTTCCCGGTGATGGTGATGTTGCGGCCGGCCGCCCCGGGGCCGAACTCGATGCAGTGCAGCAGCTCGCGGGTGCTGGGCTCGGCCTCGCCGAGGACGTTCCCGGTGAAGGTCAGGTTGGACCCGCCGGACGTCACCGAGATGATCGAGCCCCTCGTCCCGTTCTCCACCACGTTGCCGGAGAACGTCGAGTTGATGATGCCCCCGATGAACAGGCGCCGGCCGATGTCGAGGATGTTGTTGGCGATGAGCGCGCCGCGGAAGTTGTGGGCGTCCGCGCCGGTGGTGACGATCGCCGTGGTCATGCTGTGGAAGTGGTTGCCTTCGATGAGCCACTTGCGCATGCCATAGGGCAGGAGGTGGACACCGTCACCTTTGACCCCGGTGGTCGGCCACGAGATGTCCAGCCCGGTCTCCCCCACCGCGACGAGGTTGTTGATGAAGACCAGGCCCCGGCCGACGTGCTTGACGGCGGTACCGAAGTCGATGAACGTGCACTCGGCGATCAACGTGTCCATGTCGTCGGTACCGCCCTCCTCCACATCGGCAGGCTTGGGCTCCCGCTTGGTGTGGATGGCGACCGTGTTCGTCGGACCTGTGCCGGAGACGAACGCGAGCCCTTGGAACGCCGCGAGCGGGGCACCGCCGCGGATGGCGGTGCCGGCGAAGGCGACCTGGATGATCGAGGTCCGCGAAGCCATGACCCCGGCGCCGACGAGGACGAGCCGGTTGAAACCGTCGGCTTCGAGCCCCTCCAGGTCGGGTATGACCAGGGACCGGGTGATCCGGTAGGTCCCCGGCGGGAAGTAGACGATCTTGCTCGTTTTCGTCTTCTGCGCGTCGATGGCCCGCTGGATGGCGGTGGTGTCGTCGGCGACGCCGTCGCCGACCGCACCGAAGTCCTGCGGAGTCGTCGCACCGACCACGTTCACGGCGGGTGCCGCCGATGCCGAGGTTGCCGAGACGCCGAGCGCCGCCGTGGCGGCTCCGGCGACACCCGCCGTGCGGATGAGATTGCGTCTGTTCACGACCATGCTGCTATCCATTCGTTCGGTGAATGAGCTGATCTTCGTGTGACGACATGAGTTCTCTGAGTTCCGCGCTCTCGGCCGCCGTGCAGCGCCGCAGGGGTGGCGCGACGTACGGCGGACAGAGCGATCGCTGCGCGAGGATTTCCTTGACGGCCGGGGTGCCTGGCCGGATGGCGTGGAGCTTCGTGAGGGCCGTGACCTGGTCCTGGACTCGCAGCCGTTCGGCCCGGGCGCCCGCCTCGTGCGCGGCGCACAGGTGCAGCGACAGGCCCGGAGCGAGGTTGGCGACGCCGGGCGTGATGCCGTCCGCCCCGAGGTCGAGCGCGGCGGCGAGCATCGTCTCCGCGCCCTGGCTGACCGCGAAGCCCGCGCGCCCCTTGGCGCGATCGACCAGGTGTCCCAACCATTCCAGGTCACCGGAGCTGTCCTTGATACCCACGACGTGATCCAGCCCCAGCAGCCCGTCCAGCACGGCCGCGGTGATCGGGTTGCTGTAGCGCGGCGCGTTGTAGGCGATCACGGGCAGTCCGGTGCCGGCGAGTGCGGCGTAGTGGTCGACGATCTCGTCGTCGCGGTGGTGGAAGTAGATCGGCGGGCTCATGACCAGCGCGTCCGCCCCGGCCGCGGCCGCGATCGCCGCGCGGTCCAAGGCGTCCACCGTGCCCGGCGCCGTCACGTTCACCGTGACCACGCCCGAAGGACCACACAGCGACCGCCACTGTGCGATCACGCCCTCGACGAACGGCGCGACCGACCCGGTCGGGATCAGCGGCCCTTCGCCGTTGCTGCCCAACAACATCAGCCGACGAACGCCGGACGCGTGCATCGCGTCGAGGAGGGCGACGGCGGCCGATGCCGATGGCCGACCGTCGGCGTCCATGGGAGTCACGAGCGGCACGGTCACGCCGGCGAGCAGCTCCGTACCGGTGCGCATCAGTAGCCCTTCACATCGGGCCACGCCAGCTCGAAGCCGTCGGCCACCAGCTCGCGCTGGAACGCCGCGAGCCTGTCCTCGTCGCCGCGAACCTGTTGCGGGGTAAGGGAGTTGGTCAGGCAGTGCGCCGCGAGCGCGCCCGCCGCCTCACCGATGTTCCACTCGACCGGATGGAGCCGGTAGCAGCCGTTGGTGATGTGGGTCGTGCCGATGTTCTTCCCGGCGGCCAGCAGGTTGCCCATCCGGACCGGCAGCAGCGCGCCGAGTGGGATCTGGAACGGACTGCTGGGAACGTCGAGGTAGTTGTCGCCACCGGTGGAGGGGTGGAGGTCGATCCGGTACATGCCGACACCGACCGAGTCCGGGTACGCCATCGCGCCCGCATCGCCGCGCACGGTCATCGACAGGTGCTGCTCGACGACCGTGGTCTGCGCGCGGATCCGGCGCGACTCCCGGATGTACGGCGCCATGGCCAGTCCGTCGTCGGTGCCCATCACGTCGGGCCGCAGCCGCAGCCCCGGCCAGCCGGAGCCGCCGTCGGGCCGCGGCGCCTCGGTCTGCAGCCAGTGGAGCATGCTGAGCGAGAGCTGTTTGGCGCCCTCCAGGTGCTTGGCCCGCTCGTCGTCGGTGACCCCGACCAGCGGTCCGGGGAGGTAGTCGATCATCGGCCAGTTGACGACCGTGATGTCGCTGGCCGCGAACCCGGGCGCGAACTGCTCACGCGAGAAGATCCGCCGGAACAGCCACAGGTCGAGGTCGCCGCCGTCCTTGCTCTGGTCGGCGACGATCGGGCCGGCCTTCGGGTGCGGCACGAACGTCCGGGTCGTCGCCGCCAGCGTCCGCGGGTGCGGTGCCGTGAGGCTGAGCAGGCGGTCGGGCCAGTAGTCCGGCTGGTAGGTCCGCCAGAAGCCGTACTGGTCCGGGCGGTCGATGGTGAAGTCCTGGCCGTCGTGGTGCTCGACCGCGAACACCCACGAGATCGCCTGCTGGTTGAGCGGCTGCGCCTCGCTCGGCGCGCTCGGTTCGCCGGTCTCGGACCGCGCCTCGAAACCGATGACGTGCTCGACGTCGGCCAGCGGCAGCAGGTCGCCGAGTTCGGTGGCGTCGAGGATGTACGGCGCCTCGATGGTCCGCGCCTCGCCCTCGCGGGACTCGACCGTAACGGCCGTGATCCGGTCACCGTCCACATGCGCGGCGACCGCGCGGTGACCGGTGAGGATCCGCAGCGTGCCGGCCGACCGGTACGGAGCGAGCATGCCCTCCAGCACGGCCAGGGCGACGCGCGGCTCGTGGCACAGCCGGCTGACCCGGCCCATCCCCGGGTTCAGATCCGGTTGCCGGCGCGCGTCCGCCGTCAGGGGGTACCAGGTGCGGTAGTAGTCACGCACGCCCTCGCGGAACGCGCGATAGGTGCGCGTGCAGCCGAACTGCTCGATCCACTTGTGCTCGTCCGGCGGAACGGCCTGGGTGGTGAGCTGCCCACCGAGCCACTCGTACTCCTCGGTCAGGACCACCGACCGGCCCCGGCGCAACACCGCGAGGGCCGCCGCGACACCGCCGACTCCCCCGCCGACGATCAGGACGTCCGTACGAATGTTCGTGTGCTGACTCAACTGACCTGCTCCCCTGATTCCTCGAATGACATGTCCGCCTCGCCCTCCAGGTCGTAGGCGGCTCTCAACAGGTCCTGTGTGTACGGATGGCTCGGCGCCGTGAACAGCCGGTCGGTCGAGGTGGACTCCACCAGCTCGCCGGACTTCATGACCGCCACGCGGTCCGCGATCTGGCGCACCACCGCCAGGTCGTGGGTGATGAACAGGACGGACAACTCGTGCGTTCGCTTGAGGTCCACCAGCAACCGGAGGATCTGCGACTGGACCGACACGTCGAGCGCGGAGACCGCCTCGTCGCACACCAGCAGCCGGGGCCGCAGCGCCAGCGCCCTGGCGATGCTGACCCGCTGCTGCTGGCCGCCGGACAGCGCCGACGGGCGACGGCCGGCGACCCCCGCGTCCAGCCCGACATCGGTGAGAACGCGCTCCAGCGCCTCCCGGCGATCGCCCTTCGGCGCCACCGCCGGATGTACCTTCCACGCCTCCCCGATGATCGACCCGATGGTCATCCGGGGATTCAGCGACGAACCCGGGTCCTGGAACACCATCTGGATGCCCCGCTGCGACTCCGCCGGCCGCTGGTCGATCGGCCCGAGCGCCCTGCCCTCGAACGTGATGGTCCCGTTCTGCGGCCGCACGAGCCCGATCACGCAACGGGCCACCGTGGACTTTCCCGACCCGGACTCGCCGACCAGCGCCAGCGTCTCCTGGGCGTGGATGTCCAGGCTCACGTCGTGGACCGCCCGCACGACCGTCCGCTGACTCCGCAGCGACCGGCGCGGACCGGGGAACGACACCCGCAGGTCGCGGATCTCCAGGATATTGCCCTGTGACAACGGTTCGCTCGCAAGCTCGCTCACGAACCGACCTCCCCTGCGAAGTGGCACGCGCTGAACCGGCCCGGCTCGACCTCGCGAAGTTCGGGCTTCTCGGTGCGGCAACGGTCGCGGGCCAGCGGGCAGCGTGGATGGAACGCGCATCCCGCCGGCCGGTCGAACGGGTTGGCCGGTGCCCCCGGAAGCGGCTCGGCGATCGCCGACTTCGTGCGGACCGACGGCACGTTGTTGGCCAGCGCCCAGGTGTAGGGGTGTCGTGGCCGGTCGAGAACGTCGCGCGCCGACCCGCGTTCGGCAACCCGTCCCGCGTACATGACCACGACGTCGTCGGCCACGTGGGCCATCACCCGCAGGTCGTGGCTGACCAACAGCATGGCCATCCCCTCCTGGTCGCGGAGCCCGGCCAGCAGCCGGAGGATGCGCGCCTGGGTGGTCACGTCCAGCGCCGTGGTCGGCTCGTCCGCGATGATCAGCCGCGGCTCACCGGCCAGCGCCATCGCGATCATCACCCGTTGCCGCATGCCGCCGGACATCTCGTGCGGGTAGACGTCGATCCGTTGGTGGGGTTGCGGAATCCCCACCCGGTCGAGCAGTTCCAGCACCTTCGCGCGCACCTCCTGGCGGGCCAGGCCGTCGCGCCGCGGGATCTCGCCGACCTGACGCCCGACCGTCTGCGTCGGGTTCAGTGCCATCAGCGGATCCTGGAAGATCACGCCGATCTCGTGCCCACGCACCTGACGAAGACGGCGCGCCGGAGCACTGAGCAGGTCCTCCGACCGCCACGAGACGCACCCGGCCGTCCGCGCCGAGGACGGCAACAGCCGGACCACCGACATGGCGGTCATCGTCTTGCCGCTGCCGGACTCGCCGATCAGGCCCGTCGTACGGCCCGCGTCCACGGAGAAGGAGACCTTGTCGATCACCGTCCCCGTCATGGCACCCGCGACGATGGCCACTTCCAGGTCCGCCACGTCGAGAATCGGCGTCCGTGATGGAGTCGCGGGTGCCACCTGAGTGGACTGAGGCTGGTCAGTCACCGGACACTGTCACCCGGGTGAAGTAGGGCATCGCCTCGGCCGACGGCTCGAACCCCTTGACCTCGTTGCGCCACGCGTAGGGCTGCTCGACGAACATCGGGTACATGCCGACCGCGTCGGTCCACACGATCTCGATCGCCTGCGCGTAGAGGTCCTCGCGCTCGGCCGAGTCGCTCGTCGCGCCGGCGGCCGCCAGAATCTGGTCGAGTTCCTGGTTGCAGTACCCGGTACGCCCGGCGGCACAGGGGTAGAGGCGACCGAGGTTGGTGGCCGCGTCGAATCCCTGGGAACCGAGCTGCTGAAGGTTCATGTCCCAGTTCATGGCCAGCAGGTCCTCGAGGAAGACGGCCTGCTCCTTCTCGAGCGGCTCGACCTTCACGCCGATCTCCGCGAGATCCGAGACCACGGCCTGGACGAACTGCCGGAAGTTGGGCTGGGAGAACTGGAACCGGATGGTGGTGTTGAAGTCGAACCCCGCCTGTTCCAACGCTTCCTTCGCGGCCTCGGGGTCGTGGGCCACCGGTTCCTGCGGCGCGTACCCGAACACGGCCGGGCTGACCACCGAGTCCGCCACGGCGCCGGTCTCCGGGTACAGCGACTCGACGATCGACTTGAAGTCGACCGCCTGCCACAGCGCCTGCCGGACGGCCACGTCCTTGAGCGACGGGACCGAGCTGTTCATCCACATGGTCAGCACAGCCGGGCCCGGCACCGACTTGACCGTGATGTTCGAGTCGGTCTGCAGCTGGGCGATCTGGTCGTCCGGCATGTTCCACGTCACGTCGACCTCACCGGTCCGCAACGCGGTCATCCTGGCCGCCACCTCGGGAATTGCCTGGAACACCAGCGTGTCCAGCTTGGATGCCCCGTCCCAGTAGCTGGAGTTCGGGGTCAGCCGCAGCTCCTGGCCCTGCTCGAACGACTCGACCACGAACGGCCCCGAACCCACGGGCTCGGCGAAGAAGCCCTCCTCGGCGGCCTGCGGCGGGGTGACGAAGAACGACGAGATCTTCCCGAGGAACGCGGCGTCGGGCGTGGCGGAGGTGAAGACCACGGAGTCCTCCGCCGGAGCGGCCACCGTGTACCCGCCGAAGTTGCCGGCCAGCGGCCCCGCCGCGGTGAGCACCCGCTGGAACGACGTGACCACGTCCTGGGCCGTGACCGGCTTGCCGTCCGAGTACGTCACCCCCTTGCGCAGGGTGATCGTCCATTCGCTGGCGTCGTCGTTGGGCGTCCATTCCTCGGCCAGCTCGCCCTTGAACTCGCCGGGGCCGGTGCTGATCACCAGCTGACTGAAGATCGCGCGGGCGGCCAGTTGCGTGCCGGCGTCCATGCCCGCCGGGCCGTGCGGGTCGAGGTTCTCGATGGGGATCGGACCGGCGACGTTCAGCTCGCCGCCCTCGGCGCTGCCGGTGTCATCGCTCTGCGACGACGATTCGCCGAACGAACACGCGGCGGCGACCAGAAGCACGGTGAGGGAGGCCGCGACAACGCGAAGCACTCTCATGGGTGGTTCCTTTCCTGAATAAGCTCGGAGCGTTAGTCCCGTTTGCGGGTGAACCGCCGGGTGAGTCGATCGCCGATCAGGCCGACACAGATGACGAGGATGGTGAGTGCGGCTCCCGGGAAGACGGTGATCCACCAGGCGGTCGCCAGGTACTCCCGGCCACCGGCGATGCTCTGGCCCCAGGAGACGACGTCGGGCGGCAGCCCGAGGCCCAGGAAGCTGAGTGCCGCCTCGGCGAGCACGGCCGAGGCGAGTTCGATCGTGGCCAGTGCGATGACCGACCCGGTCAGGAACGGCATGACGTGGCGGACCAGGATCGCCGGTGTCGACACGCCCATGGTGCGCGCGGCATCGACCCAGTCACGCTCGCGTGTGGACATGGCGATGCCACGCGACAGGCGGGCGAAGCCGACCCAGCCGCCGATGGACAGCGCGATGATCACCACGAGCATGCCCCGGTCGAGCAGGCCCGCGATGATGATCGCCAGCAGGATGCCGGGGAAGGCCATCATGATGTCGATCGCGCGGGAGATGAGCAGATCCGGGATCCGGCCGAAATAGCCGGCGACGGCGCCGAGGGTGACCCCGACCGTGCCGGTGACCAGGACGACCGCGATGCCGATGATGAACGAGGTCCGCGCGCCGTAGACGACCTGGGCCAGGACGTCCCGGCCGACGCCGTCGGTGCCCAGCCAGGCCGTGCCGGCCTCGGTCACCGAGCCCGGCGGCAGGAGGCGGTCGGTGACCGACGTCGCCACCGGGTCGTAGTCGATGAGCAGCGGCCCGAGCACCGCGGCGAGCAGGTACACGCCGATCACCGCGTAGGGCACGGCCAGCACCCGGCGCCGGCGTACGGGCACCACCAGATCCAGCTGGCTCATGACTCCCCCTCGCAGGCTCCGGGGAGCCGCTCGCGGGTCGCCCAACCCTGATGATTCGCTCCGCGAGCTCCGCTCATCGCCGCGTCTCCAGTCGGATCCGGGGATCGAGCCGGGCGTTCACCAGGTCCGCCGCCAGGTTGAGCACGATCACGCAGACGGCGATCAGGACGGTGGCCGCCTGGACGACCGCGAAGTCGCGGTTCCCCACGGCACTCACCAGCAGGGAACCCAGCCCCGGCCAGCCGAACACCGTCTCGATCACCACCGCGCCGCCCACCAGCGTCCCCACCTGGAGGCCGACGACCGTCACCACGGGAATCAGGGAGTTCTTCAGCACGTGTCCACTGAGGACCCGCGTTTCGGTCAGGCCCTTCGACCGTGCCGTTTGGACGAACGACTCGGACATCGTCTCGGCGATGCCGCTCCTGGTGATGCGGGCGACGAGCGCGGTGAACGGGATCGACAGGGTGACCGCCGGCAGAACCAGGTGGGCCGGACTGCCGCCGCCCGCGCTCGGCAACACCTGGAGCTGCAGGGCGAAGACCAGGATGAACATGATGCCGATCCAGAACGGCGGAAGCGCCTGCAACCCGAGCGCGAAAGTGGACACCGCCCGGTCGAGCACGCTGCCGGGCCGGCGGCCGGCGATGACGCCGAGCAGCAGGCCGACCACGATCGCGATCACCGTGGCCGTCATGGTGAGCGTGACGGTCGCCGGGAACCGTTCGAGGACCGCCTCCATGGCCGGCCGCCCGTAGCGGTAGGACTCGCCGAAGTCGAACGTCAGCACGTCGCCCAGGTAGTTGAGGTACTGGACGAGCAGCGGCCGGTCCAGGCCCATGGCGTGGCGCAGCGTCTCGATCTGCGCGGCCGTCGCGTCCGGACCCAGCGCGACCGTGGCCTGGTCGCCGGGAGCCAGCCGGATCACGACGAAGACCGCGCTGACGACACCCCAGATGGTGACGAGCCCGATTCCCAGTCGTCTCGCGACGAAGTAGCTCATCGCGGTGCCTCGGCCACCGAGTCGCCCGCGATCGGAGTGCACGTGACGTAGGTCCGGCGCGGTTGCCTGTCCTCGTCGTCCAACAACTCGAGCAGCAACCGGACCGCCTCGCGGCCCATGTCCTCGCGTGGCAGGGAGAACCGGGTCCACTCGCGCCCGGCCGGCGGGTTGCCGAGCAGGACGACCGAGCAGTCCTCGGGAATGCGGATCCCGGCCGCGGCCGCGGCCCGCTCGACCGCGACGATCGCCGTGTCGTCCTCGGTCGGCTCCACCAGCAACGCGGTGATCCCGGCGGCGAGCCAGTCCTGGAGCAGGGCGCCGGTGATCGTGGCCGGGTCCTGAAGTTGGTGCACGACAACGTGATCGTCCGGGATCCCGGCTTCCGTGAGCCCCTGCCGGAAGCCCTCGGCGCGGTCGCGGGTGGGCTCCTGGTCGTCGGCGAGCTTCAGGTAGGCGAGACGCCGGTGCCCGAGCCCGGTCAGGTTCCGCACCACCTCGCTCGTGGCGCCCACGTAGTCGGCCGCGACGTAGGACAACTCCACACCGGGCACCTCGCGCCGCCCGATGAAGACGAACGGGAAGTCCTCTTTGGCCAGTTCGGCCAGGTCGTCGCGATGCAGGTGCCGGCCGAGCAGGACACACCCGTCGGCCACCTTCAGCCGGTTCACGCCTCTGGCGTAGATCCGCCGGTTGCCCTCCGACGTGGCGGAACTGAACAGCAGCAGGTCGTACCCGTACGCGGCGGTCGCCTCCTCCACCCCGAGCAGGAACGGGAAGTAGAAGTCGCGCTGGCCGACCGGGAAGACGGGCTCGAACGTGTACAGGCCGAGCATGCGGTTGCGGCCGCCCTTGAGGCTGCGCGCCGCGGCGTTGACCGTGTACCCGAGCTCCTCGGCCGCCCGGAGCACCGCCTCCCGCGTGCTCTCCGCGACCTGGTTGCCCAACGCGCCACCGCTGATGACCAGCGACACCGTCGCCTGGGACACCCCGGCGCGACGTGCCACGTCAACCTGGGTCGGGGACCGCCTTTGGCCTGCCATCGCTGTCCTTAATACGTATCAGTGATCGATGAGCGGAGAGGTTACGGACGGATGACACGTGCCGTCAAGAGCCGCTCGCCGTGCGGCTACGACGTGCCCAGGACCTCTTGACCGATGAACCGGACCATCTCCTGGGTCGTCCGGTCGAAATACTCGCCGTTCCCGTAATTGAAGAATCCGTGCCGCTGGCCGGGGTACAACACAATCTCCGCACGCCCGCCGTGGCGCTTCATTTTTTCGACGAACTCCACGGAGTTCTCGTGGTGGACGGCCGTGTCCGCCGTGCCGTGCATGACCAGTGCCGGCGGGGTTTCCGCGCCGACGTGATGCAGGGGCGAATAGCGCAGCGCGTGCTCGTCATCGTCGAAATAACGCCTACCGAACCCGACGGGGAATTCACCGGAAGTATTCGTCACGGGATTGAAGAGGACGAGAGCCGCCGGCCGATGGCCGGGATTAGCATCGGGCAGCACGGCCGTCGCCAACGCCAGGTGCCCGCCGGCCGACCCACCGATGGCGACCACGCGGTCCGGGTCGCACCCGAGGTCGCCCTCGAAGACCGCGTTCATGGCGGCCACCGCGTCCGCCGTCGCGGCCAGGGGACCCTCCGTGCGGTACTCGACCAGGACGGCGAGCATGCCCAGCGCGTTGAGGCGGGCGGCCTGCTGGCGGAACTGCGTCCAACTCCCCTCCACCCAGCCGCCGCCGTGGTAGAACACGCCCACGGGCACCGGCG
This sequence comes from uncultured Actinomycetota bacterium, assembly GCA_963826035.1. Taxonomy (GTDB): domain Bacteria; phylum Actinomycetota; class Actinomycetes; order Mycobacteriales; family Pseudonocardiaceae; genus Actinophytocola. The sequence goes on from CAWGVZ010000003.1 coordinate 398,355, forward strand.
AACCGCTCGGCTCGCTTGGTGCCGACACTCGTAGGAACAGCGTCCTGCCGCCGACGGACTGGTAAGGGATCTCGCGCACAGCGGCCGATTATGCGGCACACCCTCAGCCCAGGCGCAGTCCGGCGAGGAGGAGTTCGACCATGCGGCGGGCGTCGTACCGCGGATCCTTGTCCGCGCCGATGCACAGGTTGCCGACGCCTCGCATCAGCCCGAGGGCCTCGATGTCCGAGCGGATCTCGCCCGCCCCGGCGGCGGCGTCGAGCAGTTCGGCGCAGACGGGCACCAGGCGGTCGAGGAAGTAGGCGTGCAGGGTCACGAAGGTGGCGTCGTCGGACTGCAGCGCCTCGGCCAGGCCGTGCTTGGTGACCAGGAAGTCGACGAAGAGATCGATCCACCGCGTCAGCGCGGCGTGCGGCGAGTCGCTGTCCACCAGTAGAGCCGGGCCCGCCTCGGCGCAGGCCTCGACCTGGTGCCGGTAGACGGCGACGATGAGATCCGCCCGCGTCGGGAAGTGGCGGTAGATCGTGCCGATGCCGACACCGGCCCTGGCCGCGATGTCGCGCACGGGCGCATCGACGCCGGAAGCGATGAACGCCGCGGCGGCCGCCTCCAGCAGGGTCTCCTCGTTGCGCCGGGCGTCGGCCCGCTTCCCAGTCGCCACTCGGCCCCCTTGCTAACCGGAACACGGTTCCGTATGGTCGTTAGCGGAACACTGATCCGCTTGTTCATCATGCCAGACTTTCTCGAGGGGAATTCCCATGCACCACCGTGTCAACGCACCCGTCATCTCCGTACGCCCGGTGGTACTCAGCGAGGACCTGCGGGTGCGGGTGTCGGCCCCGGTGACCGGCGACGACCTGCCGGTCATCGTCTTCTCGCACGGCTTCGGCGAGTCCCTGGACGGCTACGCCCCACTGGTCGACTTCTGGGCAGCCAACGGGTTCGCGGTCGTTCAGCCCACCCACCTCGACTCGCGGACGCTGAACGTCACGCCCGACGATCCCCGCTACCCGGAGCTCTGGCGCATCCGGGTCGAGGACCTGACGCAGGTCGTCGACCGGCTGGACCTCGTCGAAGCCGCCGTTCCCGGCCTCGCGGGACGCCTCGACCGGACTCGCATCGCCGCCGCCGGGCACTCCTGGGGCGCCCAGACGGCGAGCATGCTGCTGGGCGCCCGGGTCCTGGATGCCGACGGCCTCCCCGGCAAGGACCTGTCCGATCCGCGGATCAAGGCCGGTGTCCTGCTCGCCGTGCCGGGCACGGGCGGCGCCGACCTGACGCCGTTCGCCGCCGAGAACTTCTCCTTCATGAACCCGGGTTTCGCGGAGATGGCCACACCGGCGCTGGTGGTGGCGGGCGACCAGGACCAGTCCGCCCTGACCGTCCGGGGGCCGGAGTGGTTCACGGATGCATACTTCCTGAGCCCGGGGACGAAGAGCCTGCTCACGCTGTACGGGGCGGAGCATTCGCTGGGCGGGATCTCCGGCTACACGGTCACGGAGACGACCGACGAGAGCCCCGAACGGGTCGCCCTGGTCCAACGGCTCACGGTGGCCTTCCTCCGCGGCGCGCTCTACCCGGCGGACACCAACCGGTCCGCGGCGAGCGCCGGTCCCCTGGGCCGAATCGAGTCCAAGTGACGTGGCACGCTGGACCGCCGCCGAACTCGTCACCGCGCGATGAGCGCAAACCCGCACGGTCGATGTCGAGATGTGGCACCATCGCCTTCTGACAATCGAAGACCGAGGACAGGGTCCGGCGAACGTACGCCGTCGACCGCCTGCGGGGCTGATGTGTCGGAACCAGTGGTGACCCGGGGTGGAGTCGTTCGCGGGCCTGGGGAGGACGCACGAATGACGTTCCGAACGATCGCGGCGCTGGTGGTCGCGGTGCTCGCCGTGAGTGGGTGGACCGGCTCGGCGCAACCCGAGGCGGCCGAGCGGCCGATCTACTTCGTACACGGGTACAACGACAACGAGAAGTCGAACTGCGCGTCGCTGTGGGGTGAGGCGCTCGACTACTTCCAGGGCCGCGGTAAGGATCGCGACTCGTTGCGGACCGTCGCCTACTACGGCGGCGACACGGAGTGCGACGTCGACATCGGCGACGCCACCACCGGCACGCGTATCAAGCACGTGGCCGCCGCTCTCGCCAACCGCATCTACGACGATCACACCAGCAAGGGCGAGTCGGTCGAGATCGTCGCGCATTCCATGGGCGGCCTGATCAGCCGGGTCGCGCTGCTCGGCTCGGCGAAGGGCTGGGAGGGTTTCCCCGACGCGAAGCTGAAGGTCGACGACGTCGTCACGCTCGCCACTCCCCACCAGGGGATCATCGAGGCGAACAAGTACGACAGCGTCCAGTGGGACTCGATGGTGCCCGGCTCCGAATTCCTGACCGTGCTGAACGAGTCGGCGAACCGGCTGGACCAGGAGTGGGCCGACGGCACCGACTGGAGCTTCGCCGGCTCGGACGAGGACGCGACGGTCAGCAAGGACTCGGCCATCGACGAGGGCCACCACGTCGATCACAAGTACCGGTACTTCCGGGACCAGGACCACGACATCTCGCACACGAACATCCGCCGGCTGGCACCCGGTGGCGGGAAGTACAACCTGCGCTACTGGCACTCCAGCGAGGGCACTCCGCACGACACCACGAACGGCTGGGCCCCGCTGGAGACCGCGTACAACGCCCTGAGCGGCGACTGGTGACCGTCAGGCGCTGTATCCCTTGGGAGGTATGAGCGAGGCCAGGTGCTCGAAGGTCAGCCAGTAGATCTGGTTCCCGCTGAACGACGCCGGATCGGCGATGAGGACGTTCCGGTTGACGTCGTTGTAGCCGATGACCGTGAAGTAGTGGTAGATGGTCTGGCCGGGCGGGTAGCCGGGCGGCTGGTTCCCCGGCGGCGCCACGATGTTCGCCACGATCGGGTAATTGTTGTCGATGTTCAGCACGATGTCGCGCCACAGCAGGTCCTTCTGCCCCTGCGTCGGCGGGTCGTTCGGCATCTCCTTGGTCTCGTACCAGCCGACGTAGCCGCCGAGCACCCTGGTCACCTGCCCGATGTGGTCGGTGCCGCCGGTGTGCGTGCCGAGCTCGGCGGCCAGCGCGCCCTGGCTGCGGTACACACCGCGCGCCGACAGCGCGATCCTGGTGGCGGCCGGCCCGCACCAGTACCCGGTCTCCTGGACCTGGTAGTCGACCTGCAGGACGTGCTCGCCCAACTGTTGGGTGGCGGTGGTCGACGGGGCGGCCATGACCGCAGAGGCGGGCGCGACCGCCAACGGTGCGGCGACGAAGGCGGCCGCGACGACCGCCGTGGCCATGGGCCGGTATGCACGCATGAGTGCCTCCTCGCGTCCGGGAGTCGGTTGATCACCTACAGCGAGCGTGTCAGGCTGGGGGCCGACCTGACCACCCGCCGAAGGTGGCGCAGTTGAGCCAACGCGCAGCTGCGCCAGCTCGCTCAGGATGGTTGGGGCCCGCGTAGGCGTGGATGGATCGCCGCGAAGTAGATCGCGAACAGCATCAGCAGCAGAATCCATCGTGGATCGTCCAGCTTGAGTTCAACGTAGGCCTGATGCCGTTCCGCCGCGGTCAACGAGGTGTCGGCGTGGTCGGACTCCGCGAAGCCGAGCCGCGCGGGCACGAAGGCCAGGTAGGTCCAGACGCGCATCGCGAAGTACAGCGCGGCCGCGGCGACGACGAGGATCCGGCGCCGTCCCTGGTGCCAGCCGAGGAACAGCAGGCCGGGCACGATGAGCAGCTCCAGAACGCTGTTCACGACGATGTAGTACGGAATCGACGGCAGGAACGTCCGCTCCAACGTCGATCCGGTCAGCGACGAACTGGTCAGCGAGCCCTTGAGCAGCAGCAGTGCCATGAGGCCGCCGCACGCCGCGAACGCGGCGGCGGTGGCGCCGAGGAAGAGGAACGCGTCGGCGAGCCAGGCCCGGGCCCGGGGCCGCCGCCCGAGCCACGCCGCGATGAGACCAAGAACGACTCCCCAGACGGCACCGGCGGCAATGCCGAGCGGAACGGACATGAGCTCCGAAAGATTGAACAGACCGGTGACGACAGCCGTGAACGGCACGGCAAGAAAGAACGGCATGAGACCAGTCGACCATATCGCTGCTTATAGCAACTAGTGCTTCAAGCAGCTATCAGGGGTAGTTCCGGGTATCCCCTGATGCCGGCTCCGGGTCCACACACCGGAGCGCAGTAGCGTTGAGCCTCGAGACAGGGGGCGACAGCCGATCGACGGGGTAGGGGACGTTTGCGGATGGCGGTCGAACGGGAGGAACTGGCCGAGGCGCTGACCCGGGAAATGCCGTGGTACATCTCGGCGGCGGTCCGCTACCAGATCGCGATCGCGCACCAGGTCGGAATACCGCTCGCCGACCTGCACGCGATCGGGGCGCTGCTGGAGCTCGGTCCGGTCGGCGCTCGCCGGCTGGCCGATGTCATGGGAATGACCACTGGTGCGGTCACCAGAATGGTGGACCGGCTGGAGCGGGACGGGTACGTGCGCAGGGAACCCGATCCGGCCGATCGCCGACGAGTTGTCCTGCACGTAGTACCCGAGCAGGTCGCGAGAATCTCCCGCTACTACGACTCGACCGCCACCCGCTGGCAGGCGCAGGTGGACAGCTATTCGGACGCCCAACTGCGGTTCCTGCTCCAGTTCCTGCGGCGCGGACGCGCGGACGCGCAGGCCGCTACGGCGGAACTACGCGCCGACGGTCGCGCACACGGAACACGACAAGCACGCGGCCGGTAGGACATTCGCGTCCGGAGTCGGTTGATCACCTACAGCGAGCGTGTCAGGCTGAGGGGCGACCTGAACACCTGCCGAAGGAACCCCGTGCTGGACGTCCTCGATCCGGGCAGCGACCGCGGCCTGGTGTACCGGGCGTTGATCCTGCACGGCCGGTGCCGGCCGGATCAGCTGGCCCACCAGGTGGACCGGCCACCCGAGGCCGTCGAGCTGGCGCTCGAAGAGCTGGCGGCCGGCGACGCCGTCATCAAGGTGGATGACGTGTGGGAGGCCCAGTCCCCCGGGCTGGTGACGGCCGAGCTGCTCCGGGAGGAGGAGGCGCGCCGGGAGCGGCTGTGGGCGGCCGGCGCCGAGCTGGACCGGATCTACCACGTGGCTCGCCGCGACGTCCGCGGCGCGCACGACCTGCAGACGGTGGACGATCCCCAGGTGCTCATCGCGCTGACCACGCAGCTCCAGGAGCGCGCGACCGACGAGATCCGCTGGTTGGACCGGCCGCCCTACCGCAGCCGGCCGGCGGACTTCCACGCGCAGGAGGAGTTGCAGTCGCGGCGCATGGCGGCCGGGCTGCGGTACCGGACCGTCTACCACCAGGCGGTCTACGACGACCCGGCGCTGTTCGGGAGCATGACGCGGATGGTGGAGCGCGGCGAGGACGCCCGCGTGCTGTCCGACCTGCCGGTCAAGCTCACCATCGGCGACGACCATACGGCCCTGCTGGTGCCCGATCCGGACAGCGCGGGGGTGACGGGAGCGTTGGTCGTGCACGCGCCGGGCCTGCTGACCGCACTCGTCGGGGTGTTCGAGACGCTGTGGACGTTCGGCGTCCCGCTCACCTCCGGCGACGCCGAGGCGTCGCTGTCGGAGGAGGACCGGGCGATCATCAGCCTGATGGCCGCCGGGGTCACCGACGATTCCATCGGCCGCCGGTTGGAGCTGTCCCGCCGCACGGTCGTCCGCCGGATCACCGCGCTGATGCACCGGCTCGGTGCCACCACCCGGTTCCAGGCGGGGGTGCAGGCCGCACACCGGGGCTGGTTGTAGGGCTGGCCGCGGGATTGGCACAGTTGGGCGTGTCGCAGGTGCGCCACCCGCGGGCGGGTCGGGTTTGCCACGATGAGCGCATGCGCCTGTTGACCGCCCTGCTGTCCGCCGCCGCCGCGCTCGCCGTCGTGACCGTCCCGTCGGCGCAGGCCGTCGAGGCGTGCCCGGCCACGGCGGTCTTCGAGACCGACGGCTACAACTCCGGCGAGACGCTGGTGAACTGGAACAACTCCGCGTTCAACGCGAACCCGCCGGCCGGCTGGCAGATCATCCAGGTGCCGTACTACGCGGGGGTGTTCCCGATCGTCGACCGCCAGGCCCTGGACGCCTCGGTGGCCGAGGGAACGACGCGACTCGAGCGGGCCGTGCGCGACCACCACGCCGCCTGCCCGGCCAGTCGGCTGGTGCTGGCCGGCTACTCGGAGGGCGCGGTCGTGGCGGGCGACGTGCTGGCGAAGTTCTCCCGTGGCGGCGACATCCCGCGCGGCCTGCTGAACGGTGTCCTGTACGGCAACCCGCGCCGCCCCTTCGGCGACGGTGGGCTCGGCGGGGTCGCCGGCGGTATCGAGACCAACGTGCCGACCATCCTGCCGGGCGTCACCATGCACGGCGGTCAGGACTACGGCGACCTCGCGGTGCGCAACGTCTGCAACGAGAACGACGGCATCTGCAACTCCAGCAACATGATCACCAACCTGGCCGCGTTCGCCAACGGCCTCGCCGGTTACGCCGGCGGCGACCACGGCTACGACCTGAACCCCGCGCGTGACCTCGGTTCCGGGCTACTCCTGCACCGCCAGCCGCCCCGGATCGGCTATGGCCCGCCGCTGCCCCTGCCGATCGGCACGCCGTGGCAGATCCAGCAACTCCTCGGGGGCACCTTGTTGACCCGCGGCCGGGCGGAACTGGTGATCGCGCGCAACGGCCTCGCCGCGCTGGTCGGCCAGGACACGATCACCCGGCTGACCGGGACGTCGCCCTGCTACAAGATCATCAGCATGGCCTGATATCCCGGTCGGCCGACACCGGGAGAGCCCGCCTCTCTTGGAACGTTACAACTTGTCTATTGACAGCCCCAGCCGCGCATTCCTACGCTTCGGCAAGCGCTTTCCTGAATAACTGCTCATCCGAGCACGACGGTCGTATCGTCGAAGCGATTCGACGACGCCTGTCCGGTGCTCTCCCCACGGACGTCACTGCCGATCTCCGGGAGCCACACCATGCGGCGCAGCACGAGCGTGAACCACTCAGCAATGCCAGGACAGATCCGTCGTCGCTCCCGCCGGGCGGTGGCGCTCGTCGTCGCGGCCGGCCTGGCCGCCTCGGCCTGCGGGGGCACGGGCCCCGGGAACGTGGAGCTTTCCGAAGAACCCGTCACCCTCCGCGTGACCTGGTGGGGATCCGATGCCCGGCACGAGCGGACCCAGGAAGTGATCGAACTCTTCCAGGACAAGTACCCCAACATCACGGTCACGGGCGAGTTCAAGGAATGGACCGGCTACTGGGACAGCCTCGCGACCACGGTCGCGGCCAACGACGCCCCCGACGTCATCCAGATGGACGAGCTGTACCTGGCGTCCTACGCGGAGCGCGGTGCCCTGCTGGATCTCGAGACGGTCGGCGAGCACCTCGACACGAGTGCCGTCGACCAGGAGGTGCTCGCCACGGGCGTGGTCGACGAGAAGCAGTACGCCGTGCCCGCCGGGCTGGCCGCGTTCTGCATCGTCGTCAACGCCGATCTCCTTGCGCAGTACGGGATCGAGATGCCGAACGACGACACCTGGACCTGGGCGGACCTCAAGGAGCTCGGCGCGCGGGTCTCGGCGGCCAGCGGCGGTGCGGTCACCGGGGTGCAGTCCTGGGGCTTCAACGACGCCGGCGGCGTGAACATCTGGGCCAGGCAGGCCGGCGGTGAGCTGTTCGACAAGGAGGGCAACGTCGCGATCGAGCCGGACGTGCTCGTCGACTACTGGACCTACCTGACCGACCTCGCGAACGAAGGCATCGCACCGAGTCCGTCGGTGACCATCGAGCGGGCGAACGCCGGCCTCGACCAGTCGGGCACGGCCACGAACGCCTCGGTGTTCGCCACGTGGTGGAACACCCAGCTCACCTCCCTGACCGCGGCGAGCGGCGCCAACCTGCAACTGCTCAAGCTGCCGGACGAGGCGGACAACCCTGGCACGTACCGCAAACCGTCGATGTACTGGTCGGTCTTCTCACGCAGCGAGCACCCGGCCGAGGCGGCGCTGTTCGTCGACTTCCTCACCAACAGCGAGGAAGCGGGCGAGGTCATGCTCACCGACCGCGGTGTCCCGACGAACGACAAGGTCCGGGCGGCCGTCGAGCCGAAGCTCGAGGCGCCCGACCAGGCGGCCGTCAAGTACCTCGAAGAGCTCGAGGTGCCCGCCCCGCCGCGGCTGACGCCGAAGGGCGCCAGCAACATCGAGGCGATCCTGTCGCGGCACACCGAGCAGGTCCTGTTCGGACAGTTGACCCCGGAGCAGGCGGCCATCTCGTTCATCGACGAACTGCAGGCAGAGATCGACGCCGCAGCATGATCGGCGGGTGCCGGACCGCGATCGTCGGTGAGCTGCCGGCGGACGGGAATGTCGACCTGGTGCACGTGTGCACGCGGACCGGGGCGCCGTGGGCAGGCGGGGGCGGCTCGTGAGTGTCGTCGACGAGTTGCGGCGGACCGGCAAGAGCCGGGCGGCCGGCCAGAAGAAGGACAACCTCACCGCCTATCTGTTCCTCGCCCCGTGGATCCTCGGCCTGCTGCTGATCACCATCGGGCCGATGGCGGCGTCGCTGTACCTCGGCTTCACCGACTACAACCTGCTGCAGCCACCGGAGTGGGTCGGCCTCGACAACTTCGTCCGGATGCTGTCCGACGAGCGGCTGCACAACTCCCTGCGGGTGACGTTCACCTACGTGCTCGTGTCGGTGCCGCTGCAGCTCGCGCTGGCGCTGCTCCTCGCGGTGGTGCTCGACCGGGGACTGCGCGGGATGGCGTTCTACCGCTCGATCTTCTACCTACCGTCGCTCCTCGGCTCGAGCGTCGCGATCGCCATCCTGTGGCGCCAGGTCTTCGGCGCCGAAGGCCTGATCAACCAGGTGCTCGAGCTGTTCGGGATCCAGGGCAAGGGCTGGATCTCCGACCCGAGTACCGCACTGTCCACTTTGATCGTCCTCAATGTCTGGACGTTCGGCGCGCCGATGGTGATCTTTCTGGCCGGGCTGCGGCAGATCCCGGCCATGTACTACGAGGCGGCCGCCGTGGACGGCGCCGGTGCGCTGCGCCGGTTCCGGAGCATCACGCTGCCGCTGCTGACGCCCATCATCTTCTTCAACCTGGTGCTGCAGATCATCCACGCGTTCCAGTCGTTCACCCAGGCATTCGTGGTGTCCGACGGAACGGGTGGCCCGTCGGACTCGACCATGTTCTACACGCTCTACCTGTACAACCGCGGCTTCGGGAACTTCGACATGGGCTACGCCTCGGCCATGGCTTGGCTGCTGCTCGTGATCGTCTCGGCGTTCACGGCCGTGAACTTCCTGGCCGCCAAGTATTGGGTGTTCTATGACGACTGAGACACCTGTCCGGACAGCCGTGCCCCCGCCACCGGCACCCCCGCGCCCGCGCCGGGTCGGTCGCGGACCGGTGCGGACGGCGCTCAAGCACCTTGCCCTGATCCTCACGGCGGCCGTGATGCTGTATCCGGTGGTGTGGATGGTGATCAGCTCGTTGCGGCCGAGCGACGAGATCTTCCGGGCACCGGGGCTGCTGCTGGACGGCCTCGACCTGAGCAACTACCCGACCGGATGGGACGCGCTGACCCACCCGTTCGGCCGGTACCTGCTGAACTCGGCGATCGTCGTGCTCGGCGCGATCATCGGCAACCTGGTGTCGTGCTCCATGGCCGCCTACGCGTTCGCCCGCCTGGAGTTCCGCGGCAAGAAGTTCCTGTTCGCCATCATGCTGATGACGATCATGCTGCCGATCCACGTGGTGATCGTGCCGCAGTACATCATGTTCTCGGAGCTGGACTGGATCAACACGTTCCTTCCGCTGATCGTGCCGAAGCTGCTGGCCACCGACGCGTTCTTCATCTTCCTGATGGTGCAGTTCATCCGCGGCATACCGCGCGAGCTGGACGACGCGGCCAGGATCGACGGCTGCGGGCGGGCCGGGATCTTCCTGCGGATCATCCTGCCCCTGATGCTGCCGGCACTCGCCACCACCGCCATCTTCACCTTCATCTGGACCTGGAACGACTTCTTCAGCCAGCTGATCTTCCTCATCGACCCCGACATGTACACGGTGCCGGTGGCGCTGTCGTCCTTTGTGGACTCGAGCACGGGTACCTCGTGGGGCTCGTTGTTCGCCATGTCCGTGGTGTCGCTGCTGCCCGTGTTCCTGGCCTTCCTCATCGGCCAGCGGTACCTGGTCAAGGGCATCGCGACCACCGGCATCAAGTAAGGAGCCCGACATGAGTGGCAGAACCCGTCGTCTACTCACCGCCGCGCTGGCGGCTCTCATGGCGGTCACGGGGATCGCGCCCGCGGCCGCGGACATCGACACCGACTCCGCGCGGCACCGCGGCGTCCAGCTCGAGGATCTCGACCGGGGACTGGTGGCGGCCGCCACGGCCGACGGGGTGTACCTCAGCTGGCGGCTCCTCGGCCACGAGGTCACCGGGCACACCGACACCGGTATGGCCGGCGCGGACTTTCGGGTGTACCGCAACGGAAAGCGGATCGCCACCGTCACCGACAGCACGAACTACCTCGACCCCGCCGGCACTCCGGACGCCCGGTACCGGGTAGCCGCGGTGGTCAATGGCCAGGAGGATGGCCGGGAGGTCGACCGCAGCGCGCCCACCGCGACCTGGTCCGGCGGCTACTACACGCTGCCGCTGCGCAAACCGGCCGACGGCGTGACCCCCGCGGGCGAGCCGTACACCTACCGGGCCAACGACATGAGCGTCGGTGACGTCGACGGCGACGGGCAGTACGAGTACGTGGTCAAGTGGGACCCGACGAACCAGAAGGACGTCTCCCAGGTCGGCTACACGGGGACCGTGTACATCGACGCCTACCGGTTGGACGGCACCCTGCTCTACCGGATCGACCTCGGCGTCAACATCCGGGCCGGGGCGCACTACACCCAGTTCCTGGTCTACGACTTCGACGGCGACGGGCGCTCGGAGCTGATGTTCAAGACCGCGCCGGGAACGAAGGTCATCACCTACGACCGCCACGGGAACGTCGCCCGCGAGCGGTTCGTCACCATGCCCAGGGAGGACGTGCGGGACGGGTACACCCACGCGGACGACTACCGCATGAGCGCGGCCGACTACTACGACCACGTGGTCGAGATGTTCCAGGGCTGGCACGCACACCCCGAGGTGGTGGCCGGGAACTGGCCGGCGACCCTCGAGCAGGCGTTCGGCATCGAGCCGCGCTACACCTACCCACTGTCGCGTGTGGACGCCGAAGCGCTGGCCGACCACTTCATGGACGTCTACGCGCCGAGCCGCAGCAGCCGCAACAACCTGCGGGCGTTCGCCGGCTTCATCGTCGACGGGCCGGAGTACCTGTCGGTGTTCGACGGCGCGTCCGGCCGGGAACTGCAGACCATCCGCTACCAGCCGGGCCGCCACGACGACGGTCTCATGTGGGGCGACTACGCCATGTCGCGCATCGAGCCGGGCAACCGGGTCGACCGCTTCCTGGCCACCGTGGCCTACCTGGACGGCCGGCGCCCGTCGGCCGTGTTCGCCCGCGGCTACTACACCCGCACGACCATGGTCGCCTACCACTGGGACGGCAGGCGGCTGCGCGAGGAGTGGGACGTCGACAGCGGTTGGACGCCGTTGACCAACCCGTTCAACGACAGCCCGCACGGCCGGGACGGCACCGACCCGGAGTTCGCCACGATCACCACGCAGGGCGCCCACTCGCTGAGCTCGGCCGACGTGGACGGCGACGGCCGGCAGGAGATCGTCTACGGCTCGGCCACCATCGACGACGACGGCAGCCTGCTGTACAGCTCGTTCGGGCTCATGCCGCCGGGGAGCCAGTTCCCGGGCACCATGCGCAGGCTCGAACACGGCGATGCCATGCACGTGACCGACATCGACACCGCGCGGCCCGGCATGGAGATCTTCATGGTGCACGAGAGCGGGCGGTACGCACCCTACGGCTACACCATGCGCGACGCCGCGACCGGCGAGGTGCTCTGGGGCGGCTACACCGGAGTGGACACCGGGCGCGGCATGGTCGGCGACGTGCTGCCCGACCGGCCGGGGCTGGAGGCGTGGGCGTCCAACGCGGAGGCCTCCGCCACCGATCCGGTTCGCATGTGGACGGCGGCCGGCGAGTCCATCGGCGAGGACATCCCCGGCACCAACCAGAGCATCAAGTGGGCGGCCGACATGACCACGCAGATCGTCAACGGCGCCAGCACGGAAACCGTCGAGCCGGTCCGGATCGAGGACTGGCGCCGCGGCGTGCTGCTGGTGGCCGAGGGCACGCAGTCCAACAACTGGACCAAGGGAAACCCCTGCCTGGTAGCTGATATCTTCGGCGACTGGCGCGAGGAGATGATCGTGCGGACCGACGACAGCACGGCCGTGCGGATCTACCTCAGCACCGAGGTGACCGACCGCAAGCTGTACACGCTCATGCACGATCCGCAGTACCGGGCGGAGGTGGCCCGGCAGCAGACCACGTACAACCAGCCGTCGTACCCCAGCTTCTACCTCGGCTCGGACATCGACTGGTCCCGCGTGCCGATCCCCAACCCGCGCTGAGCCTCGACGCGATCTTGACTCAATGCCACGTAGCCTGGTCAACTCGCGAGTCGTACGTTATGGACAGCGAGTCGTGCGTTGTGGACGTCGAGTCGTACGACCCCGCCCGGTACAGGGCTCGCGTGGCCAACGCCGGCAACGGAGAACTCACTGACTCCACGGTACGACTCGCCGTCCAGACGGTACGACTCGCGATGTGATGGCACGACCTTGATCAACCTAGGCTACGTGGCATTGGATCTTGACTACTCCGAATGGCGGTGTCCGCGTTTCTTGACCGTGGATTACAGTCCCCCGCTGGGGCTGGGGGATTCTTCTGTGAATCAAGCGACGGCTGGAGACTGTTCTCTTGCGCTGCGCATTTCGCGGGCAACGCCGTCAACCCGGTTCAGTCACACACGTAGAGGTTTCTGGAGGACCACTGTCATGAACTTACGAAGAACGCTCGTGCTGCTGACCGTATCGGCGGCCGCCCTCACCATGGGCAGCGCGGCGACGGCCGACCCGGCTGCATCGGATGACGGCCCACTGCGCGTCATTGACGTCGACCTGCCCGGCGCTGCCGAGAGGTCCATGGGGGCCGCCGCTGGTGGCTCGTTGTACACCACGGTATCGCCGACGCGGGTTCTCGACACCCGGTCCAGTGGGGGGCAGGTTCCGGGGGGCGGCACGGTCACGGTCGACCTGTCCACCCGAGTGCCCGAGGGAACGACGGCCGTGGTGCTCAACCTGACGGGCGTGTCGCCGACCAATGGCACGTACGTGACCGTGTGGCCGGCCGAGGAGTCCCGGCCGACCGCGTCCAACCTGAACCTGGTGGCCAACGAGACGCGGGCGAACGCGGTGACCGTCGCGCTCGGCCCCAGCCGCACCCTGAACCTGTTCAACGCCGTCGGCAGGATCCACCTGCTCGCCGACCTGTCCGGCTACTACGCGCCGCAGGGCCAAACGCTGTACAACACCCGCGCGCCGCAGCGTGTGCTGGACACCAGGAACGGCGGCGGTCCGATCGCCGCCGGCACCAGCATCAACGTCGACACCAGCCGGTTTCTGGCCTCGACCGGAGTAAGGGCCATCACGATCAACCTGACCGTGGTGAACCCGACCGCGAACACGTTCGTGACCGCGTACCGCAACGGTGTCACTCGCCCGGCCGTGTCCAGCATCAACGCCTCCCGGGGCACGATCATCGCGAACCAGGTGACCGTCGCGCTCGGCGGCGACAACGACATCCGGCTCTACAACAGCGCCGGCAGCGCGCACGTGATCGTCGATCTCGTCGGCGACTACGACACCGGCTTCGGTGACTCGTTCTACCCGGTCACCCCGACGCGAGTCCTGGACACGCGCGACCCGTCGACTCCCGGGCGGCTGCCGGGCGGCTACTACTACGCGATCACCGTGACCGAGGACCCGGGCTCGCCGGACGCGCAGATCTCCGCCGTGGTGCTGAACGTCACCGGAACCGGCGGCACCGCCCCCACGTACCTGACGGTGTTCCCGAGTGGTTCCGACGTGCCGGACGCGTCGACCATCAACCTGGCCGCCGGGCAGACCGCGGCCAACCTGGCGACGACGGCGCTCGGCTGGGAATCCGACGAATTCGGGACCTTCTACGGGTTCAACGTGTACAACGCCGCCGGCAGCATCCACATTATCCTGGACTACGCCGGCTTCTTCGCCCCGTGATGGTGAATTCCCTCATCGGCAGGTAACACACGCAGGGTGTCTTGGCTCGGTTCGGCCAAGGCACCCTGCGTTTTACGGCTCATCCACAATGGACGAAGGTTGCCGGCGCAGGCGCAGGGCTGCTGCGACCATCGTGACGGCCAGCCCGCCGACTCCCCAGGCCGCGACGACCAGCAGTGGCCCCAGGGTGGCGTTGCCGGCGAAGTAGACGAAGTTGCGCACCGCCTCGGTGCCCGCGCCGTTGGGCAGCACGTCGCCGATCGCGCGCCAGAACGCCGGGAGCAGCTCGTACTGGTAGGCGCCGCCCGCGCTCGGGTTGCCGAGAATCACGAAGATCAGCACCGTGATACCGATGCCGATCACCCCGAACAGCATTTGGAAGGCCATGGTCACCGTGGCCGCCGCGAAGGTGAGCATGGCACCGACGCACCACAGCGCGAAGAAATGCCCTTCCAGCGCACCGAGGAGCTGGTCGAGGATCAGCGCGCCGCCGAGGCCCGACACGACGGCGTAGGGGACCATCGCGCCCAGCCGGATGATCGTGCGCCGCAGCGTCGCCGGGCGCGCTCCCCGCGCGACGCCGAGCGCGGCGGCGGCGAGGTAGCCACCGACCAGCCAGCCGACCACCGCGTAGAAACCGGTGAGTGCCCGGGCATCCCCCGACTCGGGGGCGACGATGTCGACCGTGGTGACGGTGCGGCCCTGCGGCGTCTCGACCTCGGCCAGCACCTCCGCCACGGCCGTCGCCAGCGCGGGCCCGCCGGCCGACGCGACGAGCAGCGTGTCGGTCGTACCGCTGGTGTTGATGACCAGGCCCGCGCTGGCCGTCCGGTCCAGGATCCGCTGCCGGGCCTCGGCCTCGCCGGCGACGGCACTCGCGTCGAACGGTGTGCCCTCGAGGTCGTTCAGCTGCGTCACGGTCGCTTGTGGACCGGCGACGGCCAGCGCGATCCGGTGCGGCGTCGGGCTGTGGAAAGCGCCCACATAGGACAGAATGAAACCCAGCTGAAGAAGCAGGACACCGGCGACGAGCAGAATGGTGCGTGGCGCGATCGCGTCGCGCAGACTGTCCTGTTGGGCACTGTCCGGAGTGGTCACGCGCCGACCTTAGATCGAGAACGTACACCGCGCCTGTTGGGCGAAGTCGTATCCTCACGGAATGGTGCGCCCCCATGACCTACGGGTTCGGCCGGCCCTGAGCGGCGATCGAGAGTTCCTCTTCGAGGTGCGGCGAGCGGCCCTGCGGGCATACGTCGAACAGACGTCGGGGTGGGACGATGCCGAACAGCGCGTCATCGCTGACAAGGAGTTCACCGAGCTGCCCTATGCCGTGGTCGAGGAGAGCGGGCGAACCGTCGGCTACGTGTGTGTCCTCCACAAGAGTGAGTACGACTTCATCGAGGAGATCGCGCTGCTCCCCGAGGCACAAGGTCGTGGCATTGGCACCCAGGTACTGCGGGACATCCTTGGGGCTGCTCAGCGGCGCGGCGTTCCGGTCCGGCTCAGCGTCTTCGTCACCAATCCCGCGCAGGCCCTCTATGCCCGCCTCGGGTTCGAAGTCGTGCGGATCGAAGAGCCGCGCATGTCGATGCGGTGGACGCCGGGCGATGCGTGAGGTGCTCAGGTGGCGCCGAGTTCCGTGGCGACCTGGCGCAGCGTCTCGAGCATCGCCTCGGCCGCTGGCAGGCGGTGCCGGTTCGTGGGCAGTGCGGCCATTACCGTGCGCACCAGCGACGGCTCGTCCAGTGGCAGGGCCACCACGTCGGCCGGCAGCGTGGTGAGCGTCAGCCAGGGGGCCAGGGCGATGCCGATGCCGGCGGCGACCAGGCCGCGGACGGTGACCTGGTCGTCGGTGCGGAACAGGATGTCGGGCTCGTACCCGGCCGCCCGGCAGGCCTGCGGCAGCACGGTCATCGTGGATCCGTGGTGCACGCCCTGGATCCAGCGCTGTTCGGCCAGCTCGGCCAGCGACAACCGGGCGCGGCCGGCGAACGGGTGGTCGCGCGCCAGGATGATGTGCAGCCGGTCGACCAGCAGTGGAATCGTTTCGACGTCGTCGGTCCTGATGATCGGGTTGGCGGGGAACTCGTAGACGAGGGCGAGGTCGAGGTCGTGGTCGCGCACGGCGGTCAGGGCCTCGTCCCGGTCCATCTCGGCCAGTTGCAGTGACACCTGGGGACGAGCCGCCTGGAACGCGGCGACCGCGCGTGGCATGAGGACGGCGTTGGCCGTGATGAAGGAGCCGAAGTGCAGCCGGCCGGACTGCCCGCGGTTCACGGCCGTGAGCGCCGCTTCGGCCATGCGCAGGTCCGACAGGACGGTGCCCGCGTGCTCGGCCAGTACCCGGCCGGCCTCGGTGAGCCGGACGCCCCGAGGGTGCCGTTCGAGCAGCCGACTGCCCGTTTCCCGCTCGAGCAGGGAGATCTGCTGGGAGATGGCCGAGGTCGTGTAGTTCAGTTCCGCGGCGGCGGCGGTGAGCGAGCCGCTCTTCGCCACCACCCGCAGCACCTGCAGGCGCGCCACATTGAGCATTAAGCGATCCTAAACCCCAGCTGAAGTATCGCCCAATTGTGCTTAGGTCGCCGTGCTGCGACAGTCGTTGTCATGACCGCTGGAGGATTCGGCGCGCCGTGCGACTGGGTGTTCGTCGACAGTGAGATCGACAGTGAGATCGACAGCGATGAACTGCGATCGTCCAGTCGGTCGAAGCGATGGTCAGCGTGCACGCGCACGCCCTTTCCTACGGCACGGGCACGTTCGAGGGCATTCGCGCCTGGTGGAGCGCCGACCGGGCGCAGCTGTACCTCCTCGAAGCACGCGCACACTACGAGCGGCTCCACCGCTCGGCCGCGATTCTCGGCCTGCGCGTGCTCATGCCGGTCGACCGGCTGATCGAGGCGACCGTACAGCTGTTGCGACACAACGACGTGCGTACGGACGCCTACGTTCGCCCGCTGCTCGTCCAGTCGGGTGACGCCCTGCCGGTCCGCATGCACGATGTCCACACGCGACTGTCCATAGCGGTCACGCCGATGCCCGGCGACTACATCAGTCCCGACGGGGTGCGCTGCATGGTGAGCACCTGGCGGCGGGCTCCGGATGTCAGCACGCCGAACCGGGCCAAGGTCACCGGCAGCTACACCGGCCCGGCGCTGGCCAAGACCGAGGCGGTGACGCACGGCTTCGACGAAGCGATCATGCTCACCACCGACGGCTACGTGGCGGAGGCCACCACGTCGAACATCGTCCTGCGAGTGGGCGGCGAGTGGTTCACCCCGCCGGGCACCGACGACATCCTCGAGGGCATCACCCGCGCCCAGGCGCTGTGCCTCATCGAGGAGGACACCGGACGGCCGGTGACCCAACGCCGCGTGCACCGTTCCGAGCTGTACGCGAGCGACGAGATCTTCTTGTGTGGCACGGCGGCCGTGGTGGTGCCGGTGGTCGAAGTGGACGGACGGGTGATCGGCGACGGCAAACCGGGGAGGATGACCGCGACCCTCAACGGCACTATCCGCGCGATCGCCCGCCGGGACGACCCCCGCCACCTGGAGTGGACCACCCCCGTATACGAGGAAAGGGACAACACGTGAGCGACACCTTTGCCGAGCTGGCGTCGATGCCCGTCAAGCAGATCTGGACCGACGTGGTGGCGCGCACCGTCCAGAGCGAGCTGATCACCATGGCGATCGTGGAGCTGGCACCGAACAGCGCCGTACCCGAACACCATCATGTCAACGAGCAGCTGGGCTTCGTCATCACCGGATCGATCACGTTCACTGTGGACGGTGAGACCAAGGAACGCGGACCGGGCGAATCCTGGCGAATCCTGGCGGACGTGCCACACGACGCGGTAGCAGGCCCGGCCGGCGCGGTGGTGGCGGAAGTGTACTCGCCGGTTCGCGCCGACTGGGCGGCACTGCCCGACTCCCCCGCACGAACGCCGATCTGGCCGTAGACCTCACAGCGCCGTACCCGAACACCATCATGTCAACGAGCAACTGGGCTTCGTCATCACCGGATCGATCACGTTCACTGTGGACGGTGAGACCAAGGAACGCGGACCGGGCGAATCCTGGCGAATCCTGGCGGACGTGCCACACGACGCGGTAGCGGGCCCGGCCGGCGCGGTGGTGGCGGAAGTGTACTCGCCGGTTCGCGCCGACTGGGCGGCACTGCCCGACTCCCCCGCACGGACGCCGCTCTGGCCGTAGACCTCGTCAACCCCGGCGCAGGGACGCGAGATACGCGCGCAGGGTTCGGCTGGTGCGCTCGGAGCTCCAGATCTCCAGCACCCGAGGATCATCCGACGGCCGGCCGGCGTCGATACGCTCGCGGGCCGGCCGGCGGAGCTGGTGCTTGGCCAGGGCGTACACGTCGGGTGGGGCGGCGCACAGCCCGTCCGCCCGCCGCAACGCCGCGGCGAGCAGCTGATCGGGTTCGACGACCTCGTGCACCAGGCCGACCGACGTGGCCTGATGGGGAGTCATCCGGCCGGCCCCGAGCACCATCGCATCCAGGGCCGGGCCGACCGCATGCCGCATGATCTCCAGGGGCACCGTGGGAAACGGCACCCCGGCGGCGAGTTCGGCCAGCCCGATGGTGCCGCCCGACATCAGCCGCAGGTCGCACGCGGCCGCCAGCACACATCCGCCGGCCAGCGCGTGACCGTTCACCGCCGCGACCACCGGCTTCGGATGATCGAACAGGGCGAGCATCGCGAGGCTCAGCGCCGACAGGAACTCCTCCACATACGGCGGCCCACCGTCGACTATCCGCTTCAGATCCACCCCCGCGGAGAAGGACCGCCCGCTTCCGGTCAGCACGACGGCGCGGGCGTCGGCAACGGCTGCCAGGGTCTCGGGAACGGCGGTCAGCAACTCCAGATCCAGGGCGTTCACCGGCCCGTGGTTGAGCGTCAGGATGGCGATGCCGTCGTTGTCAGCTGTCTCGATCACCCAGCGATCATGGCACGGAACTCGAGAAGGCAGCGTTGCTCGGCCAGGTCGGTCACCGTGTCCAGGACCAGGCCATGCGACGAAGCGAGCGCGCGGAACTCGTCGATCCGGCGCTCGCGGCCGCCGAAGATCACGAGCATGGCCAGGTTGAACTCGCTCTCCGCGCGTCGCCCCCCGACCGGTTCGATGACCAGCACGCGCCCGCCGGGGCGGGCGGCCTCGGCGCACCGGCCCAGGATCTGGTGGGCGTGCTCGTCGTCCCAGTCGTGGAGGATGTCGAACAACACGTACGCGTCCGCACCCGCGGGGAGCGGGTCGAAGAAGCTCGCGGCCGTCACCTGTGCCCGCTCGTCGAGATCGTGTGCGCTAAATGTGCGGCGGGCCTCGGTGGCCGTCGGCTCGAGATCGACCAGGTGGCCGTGCATCCGGGGGTTGGCGGCCAGGATCGCGGCCAGCAGGCTTCCGGGGCCACCACCGACATCGACGATCGTGGCGAACCGCGACCAGTCGAAATCGGCGACCAGCCGCGGGATCTGCGCGCGGATCCGGTTCGTCATCTGCCGGTCGAACGACTCGCGGAGGTTCGGGTACTCGGCCAGATCGGCCCAGAAGTCCTGCCCGTAGCGGCGCGGGTAGGCGGCGTGACCCGTGCTGATGCTGTGGGCGAGGTCGACGAACGCCAGCTCGGCGCGGCCACCGGCGGCGTCCAGCGACAGGAGATCGGTCAGGCCGTTGCCCGCATCGGCACAGAGGTTCGCGCCGAACGCGGTCGTCCGGTAACCGGTGGAGCCACGTTCGACCACGCCGAGGGTCTCCAGGTGGTCGAGCAGAAGATCGAGCGCGACCGGAGCGATCTTGAGCTCGTCCGCGAGTTCGATGGTGGCGGCGTGGCGGGCGAGTAGCCGGTCCGGCAGCCCCAGGGTCACCGCCATCCGCAGCGCCATCGGCGTGGCCAGCGCGGCCATCCGACGGAGGGTGTCCGCGGCGTTGTCGTTCTGTTCCACAAACATCTACGGTACCTCGGCCGGGGCGGTGAATCCCGATCCCCGGCCGAGGTCTCCCGCCTCAGAGTCCGTAGCGACCCTTGAGATGGCGCCACCAGTCACGGAACATCCACTTGTCGAACTCCGTGATCTGGCTGGCACTGCCTGCCTTCATGAGGAAGCAGCACACGCCGGTCGGCGTCCAGTCGTAGAAGTCGTCCAGCCCGAAGGTATGGCCGACCTCATGCAGGTAGATATGGATGTTCTCGTTGTTCAGCGCGTTGACGAAATACTCGCTCCCGACGCGCTGGCCCCAGTCGCCGCCGGCACCGCCGCCGAAGCCGGAGGTCAACCACAGCGACTGGTCGTAGTGCCTGGCCACGCCGCCCGGGCACTGCGAGTAGTTGCCGTCCTGATGGAAGAACCGGCCACACGCCCGCGAGCACTGCGGGGCGTTCTCGTTGATGTCGTTGACATAGATGTCGACCGAGTTGTCCGTCCACTGCAGAGTCGAGCGGTTGCGGACCGCCCAGCCGACCACCCGAACCGGGACGGTCGGGTACGGCCACCGTTCCCAGCCCTGGCCGTTCTCCACCATGACGGTCATCCACTTGGTGAACTGGCGGGTGAGCGAGGCGTGGATCCGGTCGCGCAGTGCGGCGGACACCGGTGCGCTCGAGTCCCAGCGAACGCAGTAGTTGACATAGCCCCGGTTGGCCATGATCTGGTCCCAGCCGTAGTTCCGGAACCCGTGGAGGTTCGGATAGGTGCTCTCCACGTGGCGCCAGGCCTGGTCGAGCGGCTGGACCAGGTTGGCCGGCGGGTTCCACGCCTGGACACCGACGTCCGCCTGGGCGGTGCCGACGCCATTGCCGACGCCGACGCCGACGGTGAACACCAGCGCGGCGAGGAAGGCGATTACTCGTTTCATCTGACTCCCCTTTCTGGATCAGGTGTTGCCGGCCGCGGGCGTGGCGCCGCGAATGTTGAGCTGGTACGGGAAGGCGTCCACCCGCGCGCCTTCCGCGTAGTTGACGTGCACCGACGGGGTGGCCGCGACGGCCAGCATCAGGTGGGTCTCACCGGACTGCAGCGTGAACGTCGCCGTCTGGTTCGGCGCGAACATCGGGCTGTACCGCACCGAGAAGTCCGGGCGTACGGCGACCAGGCTGAAGCGCCAGTCCGAACCGAGGCTCGGGTCGACCTGGCCGGTCAGGCGCACGGACACCTGGCCGCCGGACTGGGCCGGGTTCAGCTGGATCAGGTTGTACCCGTACTGCTGCGGTGCCTTCGCCGCCGGGATCCGGTAGTCGCCGTTCGCCTGGTTCACCGTCTCCAGCGAGACCGTGTAGGCCGGGCGGTAGTTACCCCCGTTCCGCCAGACATCGCTGCGGATCCTGGCGCCGTCGCTGTAGTCGTAGACGACGTTGCGGCGGACGTAGTCACCGATCAGCTCAGCGAACCGGGGATGGTCGAGGCCGTACAGCCGCTTGATCGCCTGGATCGGGTGCTCGCCGTGCCGGGCCTCGTACCACAGCCGGTGGATCTGGTTGAGGCCATAGGTGTCCCGGATCTTGTTGAGCAGCAGCCAATCACCGTAGTAGGTCATCTGGTCGAGCCACCGGTAGTGGTGCCGGCTGCCGAAGTACCCGGAGCCGATCACCACCTCCGGGCGGCGCATGCGGGCCATGAAGTTGGCGTGCGCCTCCCAGAACCGGCCGGAGTTGGGGTTGCCGAAACCGAACCCGCCGCCGAAGCCGTTGTTCCGGTTCTGTTGGCTCGCGTAGACCTGCAACACGTGGTTGTACTCGTGCGACTCCACCCAGTCGTCCCAGTACTTGTCGTACGGGAGGCAGATGTGGCCGACGCCGATGTCGTCGGCGCCTGCCCAGTTCGCCGGCGGCAGGAAGTTGTTCCGCCAACTGCCGCACAGGTACACGTTGATCCGGTAGTCCCGCGCGGGCGAGAGGCTGTCCGGGTCGATGAAACCGGCCGTGTTCTTGTAGTACGCGTACGTTCTCTCCATCACGTCCAGCACGTAGGCCGGATAGTCGGCGATACCGCGGTTGACCCGGGCCCACTCGACCACGTCGACCGCATCGCCCCAGCGGACGACGAAGTTCGCCGACTCGCGAAAGTTGCCGGTGTACGCCCCGGCATTGGTGATGAACCGCGGAATGCGGCTCTGTTTGGCCAGTACTGTGGACTGCGCCGTGGGCTCCGCCGTGACCGTTGTCAGCGGTCCAGCGGTGGCGCCCACCAGCACGAGAAGAAACACGATGACTAACTTGCGCATAGCGACTCCTGTTACGCGATAGCAGGGTTTGCGACAGGCGCTATTCCTCTACCTCTCTCCTTCCCTCAGCCTGGGAGCGCTCCCAGAGATATCGAAAAAACACTCTTCTCCTTCGTTTCGGTTCAACCTTTCAGGGCACCGGACATGAAACCGCGGACATAGCTACGTTGCAGGAACAGGAAGAGCAGCACGCAGGGCACGGCCATGACCACCACGCCGGCTTCCAGTGCCGCGTAGTCGATCGCGCCGTGGGTGGCCGTGCGCATGTTCACCACGGCGAGCGTCATGGTGAACCTGTCGGTCGAGTTGAGCAGGATCAACGGCGCGAAGAACTCGTTCCAGGAGATGAGAAAAACGAACAGCGCGACTGTGATCAGGCCGGGGCGCACGGCATGCAGCATGATCCTGGTCAGCGCGGTGAAGCTGGTGCAGCCGTCGACCAGTGCCGACTCCTCCAACTCCCGCGGAATCGCCTCGAAGGAGTTGCGCATCATGAAGATGGAGAACGGCAACTGGAACATGATGAGCACGAGCGACAGGCCGATCAGCGAGTCCTCCAGGCCGAGCCAACCGAGCAGCACGTAGAGCGCGATGAGGATGGTGGCGTAGGGCACCATGAGGATCGCGAGCGTGAGCAGGAAGAGCACGTCCCGGCCGGGGAACCGGAACCGGCCGAAGGCGTAGCCACCGAGAGTGGACACCAGCAACGTGCCGCCGACGGTCAGCGCGGAGACCACGATGCTGTTGACCACGTGTTGAGCCTGGATGCCGTTGTCTGAAGTGAACAGTCGACCATAGTTCTCCAGGCCGAAGCCCGTGTCCGTGCGCACCGAGGCCCAGCCGCTCCACAGCAGCGGGAACAGGAACAGGATCGCGAGCGCCGCGCCGGTGACGTAGTAGCCGCGGGATCTCATCCGGACCTCCGGCGCAGGACGGCGAACTGGATGACGTTGAACACGACCAGCACCAGCAGCAGCATGACCGAGATGCCGGCCGCCGAACCGAGATCGAAGCGGGTGAACGCCTCGCGGTAGATCACCATGACCAGTGAGGTCGTGCTGTTGTCCGGGCCGCCGCGGGTGAGGATCCAGAACTGGTCGAAGGCCAGCAGCGACCCGGTGATCATCAGGGTGAGTACCAGGGCGATGGTCGGCCGCATCAGCGGCAGCGTGATCTGCCGGAACATCTGCCACCGGCTGGCGCCGTCCACCCGCGCGGCCTCGTAGAGATCGAGCGGGATAGCCTGCAGCCCGGTCAACAGGATCAGCATGGTGAACCCGGCGAAGCGCCACAGCACGAGCAACACGGCGGAACCGAGCGCGGAGTTGGGGCTGCCGCTGGTCCACGACGTGTACCCGTCGACCAGTCCGACCGCGGACAGCATGTCGTTGACCGGGCCGATCTCGTCACTGAGCAGGCCGAGGAAGAGCAGCGACGCGCCGGCGAAACCCACGGCCATCGGCATGATGAAAGCCGTGCGGAGGAAGCCGACCCCGCGCCGGCGCCGCTGGACCAGCAGAGCCATGCCGAACGCGAGGACGAACAGCAGCACCGTGATGATCACCGTGTACTTCACGGTGAACCAGATGGCCGACTGGATCAGCTCGTTGTCGCCGGCGCCCGTGTAGTTGTCCGGGAAGTTGAGCTCCGGCTCGCCCAGCAGCGGCCACCGGTTGATCGACATCCAGCCGACCAGTATCAGCGGCACCAGGAAGAACAGGCCGACCATGACGGCGGTCGGCGCGGCGTAGGCGGCACCGACCAGCGCCCGGCGCCGGCCGGGCGGCCGCCGGGGACGGACCGGCCGCTTCACCGGGCGGTCCGCGACCACCCGGTCCACAACGGACGCCGGCCGGGCCATGGTCAGCCCTGACTGAGCGACTCGGTGATCGCGGTGTTGCCGTCGGACAGCGCCTGCTCAGCGTCCCCGAACAGCGCCCCGCGCACCGTCTGCAGCCACGGGCTCTGCGGGTCGTTGAACGAGGCGTTGAAGTTCTTCGCGTACGGCGTCTCCCCCTTGGCCATCAAGCGGTTGACCGTGACCAGGCGAGGATCGGCCGAGGAGTACTCGTTCTCCGCGAGGTCCGTGCGGGTCGGCGTGCCCTTGTTCTTCGCCACGACCTCCACCTGAGCCTCGTCGGACATGGTCCAGGCCAGGAACTCCCACGCCTGCTCGGTGTGCTCGCTGGTCGCGCCGATACCCAGCACGTCGCCACCGACGAAGGTGGACTCCCCGCCGGCCGGCCCGGCGATGGGTGCCACGCCCATCTCCGTGCCCGTCTCCTCCTCGATCAGGCCGAGCCACGCCGACGGACCGGGGGCGATGCCGATCTTCCCGCTCTGCAGCGCGCCGAGGAAGGTGGGACCGGCCTCGTCCTTGGACGCCGGGGCCGCCACCCCTTCCTCGTACAGCGCCCGGTAGATCGCGAAGACCTCGGCCATCTCCGCCGAGTCGATCTCGGCCTGGGTGCCGTCGTCGTTCAGCACGTCACCGCCGGCCGCCCACACCGACGGCCAGAACGTGAACTCCACGCAGCCACCGCAGTTGCCGCCGAAGTAGGTGCCGTTGATGTCTCCACCGAGCCGGTCGACCGCCCTGGCATGCTCGGCGAACTCCTCGAGGGTGGTCGGCGGCTTGTTCGGATCGAGGCCGGCCTGGATGTAGAGATCCTTGTTGTAGAGCATCACCGACATGTCGATGGTGTGCGGCACCGCGTAGTTGGCGTCCTCCCAGGTGCCGGCCTTCACGTGGGCCGGTGCGACCTCGTCCTTGATGTCGAGTCCCTGGAACTGGTCGGTGACGTCCAGCCACAGCCCCTGGGACGCGTACTGCGGGGCGAACACCACGTCCGCCGCGAAGAGGTCGGGTAGCGAGCGCGCGGACGAGGCGAGCTTCGCCGGGTACTCCTCGTTGGGGAAGGCGGTGACCTCCACCGTGTTCTCGTGGGTCGCGTTGTAGGCCTCCGCGTACGCCCTGGACATCGACTCGGTGGCCGCCCGGGTCCACAGTGTCAGCGTGACCGGACCGTCCGAACCGGACTCCTCGCCACATGCGGTGGCGAGCCCGAGAACCAGTACCGCCTGTAAAGCTCGAATTCTCATGGCTGTCCTCCCGAGCGGCTGAATCAATGTTCGCTCCGCAAGCTCCGCTCAACGCCGCACTCGCACGGTCGCCTCGACGATGACTGGGATGTCCGTGGTGACCCCGGGAACCGTGAACGTGCCGGGGCGGGCCACCTGTGTTCGGGTGACCGGCGCCCACGTCACCGGGGACTCCAGTCGGGTGCCGTCGGCGTAGGTCCTGGTCACGGTGGCCGGCAGGGTGGGCACCGTGCCGGCCCACGTAGTCACCCGGACCGGCGCCACGGTCGACGGCTCGGCGTGGACCTGCCACTCCAGCACGCCCACGGATGCCGCGGCGCCGGCCAGCACCGCCCGCATCCGGGTGGTGGTCACGCTGCCGAGATCGACATGGTTGTAACGGTCGGTGGCCACCTCGTAGGTGCCCGGTATATCCACAAAGGACTCACCGGTCCAGTACTGGAGCTTCCACGACGCCGGTACCCGGACTCCCCCGCCGTCGTCGAAGAAGTACAGATCCGAAGCGTTGACCCGCACGGGGTTCGGCCACTCCAACTGCACCCACTGTTCGCCCTGCTCCGGCCAGGTGCCCCACCGGCGGTTCACCCCGTCGTTGGACGACGGTGGGTCCACGCCGTCGTTGACCGCGCCCGCGGCCTCCCACGGTGAGGTGTACGACGCGGACGCCGTGCCCATCGGCGCCACGTTGACCACGTCGGGAATGGCGGTCGCCGTGACCGTCACGGTCGCCGAACTCTTCTTCACGCCGTCCGAGGCGCTCAGCCGCAGCGTGTACTCGCCGGGCTCGGTGAACGTGGCGACCGTGGTGGAGACGTCCGGCTCGGCAAAGATGACCTCCCCCGGACCGGACACGACCGACCATTCCGACGTGAGGGTGCCGCGCGGCAGTGCGTCGTCCTTGACCACCCCGACCAGCCGGGCCTGTCCCGGCCACCGGTGCGCGGAGTCCACTGTGGCCTGGGTGTAGGGCGCCACGTTGGCCGCCGGTGGAGCGGCCGCACCGGTCCGGAAGACCTCCAGCTCCTTGAGTCCCGTGCGGTGGCCGGTCTGATGGGACAGCACCACCCGGACCCGCTGTGCCGTGACCGACGGGAACCGCACGTGGTTGTAGTTGGCGCGCGGAATGGCCGGCGTTTTGGCCTGGTTCGGCACGTCGACCCAGCTCGTGCCGTTGTGGTACTGCACGCGGTAGCTCGCCGGCTCGGCCAGGCCGGTCGCCGTCCGGTCCCGGAAGAAGTACAGCTTCACGTCGTCGAACGCCTTCGGCGAGCCGAAGTCGAGCTGGTAGGTGTCCTGGGTGTTGGGTGAGCCGCGGCTGCTCCAGATCGGTGCGTCGATGGTGGAGCCGTCGATCGCACCGGCCACGCTGCTGTTCGGGGCGGTGAACGACGCCGACGGCTGCGCGGTCCGCGCCAGGTTGGGCGTGTCCGAGGTGAGGTCGGCACCGGCCTTCTGGAACATGTCGACCACCCGCGGCCCGCTGAGCTCCACCTCCGCCGGTGCCAGCATGCCGGGCACGCTGGTGGTGAACCCGATGGTCGCGGGCTCGTCCGGGAACTCGATGTCGCCGGTGTTCGGGTCCCACACGAGGTGCACCAGGCTGTCCACTGTGAACACCCGGCCGCCGTTGACGAAGCCGGAGTAGCCCTGCGGTACGCCCGGGTAGTGGGTGACCCCGTCGGCCGGGTCGTCCCAGACGATGGTCAGGTCGCTGTCGCGGTAACGCAGGTTGTCGACCGTGAAGTGGTCCCAGCCGATGTCGATGGGCGACAGCTCCACCTTGTCGTCGCCGCGGGGCCGCAGCCCCATGGTGTCCTCGATGACCGTCCAGTTGGAACTGCCGAGGATCGTATGGTGGATGAACGACCGCCCGCCGATCGTCTGCGTGGTGGGATTCCAGTCGTACCAGTACTCGTTGGAGTCCGGGAACCTGGTGTCGCCGCCGATGAAGGCCGCCCAGGCGTTCCAGTACAGGAGTTTCTTGTAGTCCTCGGTCGTTATGTGGTCGGTGTTGTAATCGCGCAGCACGGAGGACAGCAGCCGGAACTGCACGGTCGAGTTGATCTGCGAGAAGTTGTTCGAGCCGGGGAAGCCCTGCTCGACCGCCTCCGCCTTGTCCGTCTGGTTGGCCGTGTAGAACGGGAAGATCGGGTACTCGGCGGGGTCGGAGAACAGTCGCAGCGCGTTCGTGTAGGGCGCCTGGTCGGGAATGGCGCCGACGGCGAACGGGTAGTAGTTGTTGATCTCCTTCCACGGCACGTGCGCGTCGGTGGCCACGTGCCGGTGCTCGAACAGCTCCCGCTCCGGGTTCCACAGCACCCCGAGGATGGCCTCCTGAATGTCCTCGGCGATGCCGTGCAGCTCGGCGGCCTTCGCCGTGTTGCCCAGCTGCTCGTAGGCCGCGGCCGCCGCGAGCGCGCCGCTGTACTGGTAGGCGGCCTCGGTCCGGTCCAGATCGCCCTCGCGCCAGTGGAAGGACACGGCGTCCGCGTCGTTTCCGGTCAGCGCGCCCCAGTCGTACTCGATGAGATCGTTGCCGTCGTGGTCGTAGAAGTCGAGCTGCCCCTTGACATCGCCCTCCGCGTACCGGGCCAGGTTCTCGACGATCGGCCGCTGCCCGCCGTGGATCTGGTAGCTGCGCCAGGCGGCCTCGGCGATGTACTGCGTGTAGCTGTTGCTCCAGTTCTCCGGGTCGCCAGGGTTGTCCTTGAAGCGCCCGCCCGCCGAGGACTCACCGGTCGACACCCAGGGGCCGTAGGAGTACATCGGATCCCGCAGGTACTTGAGGTCGTCGATGAACATCGGCACGGTGAGCGCGATGGCGTTGTTGTACCCCAGCACGCCCTCGATCGAGGTCGGGAACTGGAAGTCGTTGCCCGGGATGTCGGCGTCCAGGTAGTTGAAGCGCATCAGCCACCAGCGGTAGTAGATGTGCTTCTTGATGGCCGGCTCCGGCACGTCGATGTACGGGATGTTGTCCGCCCACCACCTGTTGTACGTGCGCACGTGGGTGGCGAAGGCGTTCTGCGGGGAGAGCCCGCGGTAGGTGTCGTACTCGGTGCGCGACTCCGGGATCTCCTCGGCCACGAAGCCGAGCTGGACCTTCACGGTGACCGTCTGTCCACTGGGGACGGAGACGGAACCGGTCAGCCGCCCGCCACTCGGGGCCAGCCCCTGGCCGGACAGGCGCGGGAACACGGTCGTGAGCCGCTCGCCGCGGGAGTTCAGTACACCGTGGACACTCGTCAGCTCGCCGCCGGTGGCGGTACGGGCGAACGGCGACGCCACGGTCAGCGGCACGACCTGCGTGCCCGGCGCCGTTGTTCGTGATCGACACGTTGGTCACGGCCACGTTGTTGTGCGTGATGAACTTCTGGACGCCGGCCCGCGAGGTTCGCGTTCGTGTAGGCGCCGCTCCAGTAGCTCGGGGTCTGCAGCCGTTCGGCCGGGAGCTCGGTGAAGCCGCCCGAGCCGATGGTGACCGTGTACGCGTTCTGGTTGGCGAACGAGCCGAAGAACTCGTTGTAGTAGGCCACCCGGCCGCCGAAGCCGATGACCGCGTTGTTGTGCTGGCGCAGGTAGAGGGCCCGGCCGCGGGTCATGAGCCAACTGCCCGCCGGATCGTTGCCCCGCCGGGCGAGCAGCCGGTCCATCCAGAAGTCGGTGCCGGCCGACTCCGCGTCGTACATCGTCCGCATCATGCTGCCGGTGGTGTAGGGCACCGGCTCGGCCGGCGGTGGCGGCCCGGTGAAGGTCGGGTAGCCGATGGTCTGCTCGGCACTCGCCGGTATGTCGACCGCGGTCGACATACCGGCGGCGAGCACGGCCGCCAGCGCCAGGGTGAGTGGTCTCCGGGATCTCGCGGAGATCGACATGTCGTAACCTCCGGCAGTCTTGGGATTGTCAGGCTTTCGGCAACCAGACGCGCATGGTGGATGGGCCGTGCCGCGCCCAGCGGTGGTAGGGCACGAGCGCGACCGGCTCGGGATCGGTGGATGGTTCCTCGGGTGCCGCGGGCGTGTACGGCCAGCCGTCCGTCACCGGCCGGCGGCGGCCGGCCACCGTTACCCCCGTCGGGGTGTCCGCCGGTGGCTCGGTGACGTCGACCTGCAGGTCGTCCAGGTTGGCTGGGTTGTCCTCGTCCTGGCCGGTCGACTCGGCGCAGAGCACCACCGGCCCGCGCTCGACCGCCACACACCCGCGGACGGCGTCGATCCGCTCGTCCGGAAACGTCCACCGTGGACGGACCGGCAGCACCAGCAGCACCTCGTCGCCGACCGCGAAATCCCGCCGGACCACGGCCGTGCCCGGACCGACCTCGCGGCCGTCGAGCGTCGCGCCGCTCGCCCACGCCGGCACGCGTAGGGCGAGCGACCACGGCCCACCATCGGTTTCCGTGACCCGGACGCGCACCGTGCCGGTGTCCGGGTAGTCCGTGTGTATCCGCAGCCCCACCCGCCGGCCGTCGCCGAGCCGGGTGTCCACCACGGCGTCGGCGTACTGGTGGAGCCGCAGTCCCTGATCGTCCACAGTGGCCAGATAGGTCGACAGGCTGGCGAGCAGGCGGGCGATGTTGGCCAGGCAGCAGGACACCTCGAACCACGGTGCCCGGCTGCCCGCCGCGAAGTGCGCCCGCTCCCGGTCGGCCGGGGCCGGCTCCCCCCGCTCCCGCTGGTGCAACGTGTTGGCGTAGAAGAAGGAACGCCCGTCGTCACCGATCGACGTGGCGACCACGTTGTAGAGCACGCGCTCGATGACGTCGGCGTAGGAGGCGTCGCCGGTCGCCAGCAGCAGCCGCCAGGACAGCATGATCGCCGCGACGCCCGCGCAGGTCTCCGAGTACGCCCGGTCGGCCGGCAGCACGAAGTCCTCGCCGAACGCCTCGTCGGCGTGCCGGGAACCCATGCCGCCCGTGAGATACGTGCGGCGGGCGAGGGTGCGCCTGAACTGGGCGGCCACCGCCTCGAGCAGCTCCGTGTCCCCCGTCTCGACCGCGACGTCGACCGCGCCGCACGACAGGTACAGGGCGCGCACCGCGTGCCCGCGCAGGACGGTCGCCCGCCGGACCGGCACGTCGTCCTGGTAGTAGGACCAGCCGTAATGGTGCTCCGGCAGCGTTCGGTGTCCTCGCCGCTCGACGAACAACGCGGCCTGGTCGAGATAGCGCTGTTCGCCCGTGACGCGGGCCAGTTCGACCAGCGCCGGCTCGATCTCCGGATGCCCGCAGATCCCCGGCAGGACGTCCTGGCCGAAGGTGTCGCACACGTGGTCGGCCGCGCGGCGGGCGACGGCGACCAGCTCGTCCGCGCCGCTCGTCCGTGCCCTGGCGACCCCCGCCTGGATCAGGTGCCCGGTGCAGTAGAGCTCGTGCCCGTGGGCAAGATCGCTGTAGCGCGGCCGTTGTCCGGGCCCGCCGAACGCGGTGTTCAGGTAGCCGTCCGGTGCCTGCGCGGCGGCGATGGTGCCGGCCAGCTCGGCCAGTTCGGCTTCGCGTGCCTCGTCACCCGTGCGGCCGATCTCCCAGGCCATCGCCTCGAGAAGCTTGTAGACCTCGGAGTCGGTGAACTCCCGGCCGCGGCGCTCGGCACTACTGTCCGTCGGGGCCACGAAATGACCGGTCCACCCGAGCTTGTCCATCCAGGCGCGGTGGTGGTCCAGCGTCGACTCGCCGTTCACCTGCTGCCGGGTGCCCCAGAAACCGTCGACCAGGCGAACCTCGGCCAGCCCGAGCGGACGCAGCGCGCCACTGGTTGGGACGACCGGGCTGGCGGGGTTCGGTGTCACGGCCACACTGCCTTTCACCGTCGAGCTTCCGTTTCCGAAAACCTTTTCGACGCTCTGACCGTAGGACTAGCGGTAAAGTCGTGTCAAGGTTCGAAACCTGTCTCGGAAGGCTGGTAGTGGCGCGGCAGCGATCAGCGGCAGTCACCCTCACCGACGTGGCCCAACTGGCCGGCGTCTCGGTGGCGACCGCGTCCAAGGCGCTCAACGGCCGCAACGAGGTCGCGCCGGCCACCCGCAGCCGTGTACTGGAGGCCGCGACCAAGCTGGCGTTCCAGCCGAACGCGCTCGCCAAGGGGCTCATCTCGGGGCGTACCAGGACGATCGGGCTGCTCACCGACGAGCTCGGCGGCCGCTTCTCCATCCCCATCCTGCTCGGGGTGGAGAACGCCCTCGGCAACGAACAGATGTCGGTGCTGCTGTGCGACGCGCGCGGCGACCCGATCCGGCGGCAGCACTACATCCGCACGCTGCTGGCCCGGCAGGTCGACGGCTTCATCGTCCTCGGGGACAGCAACGACGTCCGGCCCTCCATCACCCAGGACATCCCCGTGCCGGTGGTCTACGTCTACGGCGAGTCCACCGATCCGGACGACCTGTCCGTGCTGGCCGATGACAAGGGCGGCGCGCGGCTGGTCGCTGAGCACCTGGTTTCGTTGAACCGGCGCCACATCGGCCACATCACCGGGCCGGAGAGCTACCGCGCCGCCCGCGATCGCGTCACGGCGCTGCGCGAGACCCTGGACGAGGCGGGCCTGCCGCTGGTCGGGCCGCTCTACGGCGAGTGGTCGCAGAACTGGGGGCGGCAGGCCGGACGGATGATGGTCACCGCTCACCCTGAGCTGGACGCGATATTCTGCGGCAACGACCAGGTGGCGGCCGGCGTGGCGCAGGCACTGGCCGATCTCGGTATTCGGATACCCGACGACATCGCGCTGGTCGGGTATGACAACTGGGAGATCTTCGCGGCCGACTGCCGTCCCCCGCTGACCACTGTGGACCTCAACCTTGAACGGCTCGGTACCACTGCGGTCGAGCACCTCTTCAACGCTCTGGACGGGCGGCCGCGCTCTGGCGTTATCCGCCAGCCCTGTCGTCTGGTCGTTCGCTCGTCCACCAGTCCACGCTAGGTGGTTCCACTGGGACGATCGCGTGCTTCGGTGATTTCGCTGTGGGCTGGGGCGATCGGCGCCATGTCTCGCCGGAGACTCCCGTACGGGGTTGAGCCGAGTTCACCGGTTGGGTCGGTTTTCTCGGGTTGCGTTGTGGGTTACGGGCCGTATCCATCGGCCCATATTTCTTTCATTCTTTCGAGCACCCAGCATTGTCGAGCACGCGGGTAAACTGAACACATGTTCGACGAAGGTCATGGGCTACTCGCCCAAGGTATCGACTACGAGCGGCATGCCGCTCGGAAAACGGCGGAGGTGTTGGACCGGATCGCACGGTTCGTCGCACTGCATCCCGGCCGGGATGGAGAATACGTACCGCTGGAGATCGCGGCCGCGTTCCGCTGGACACTCTCCTACGCGCAGAACCGGATCGCGCTGGCCGTCGCCTTGACCACCCGCCTGCCCCACACGTTTGCACAGCTGCGGGCCGGAGCGATCGACGAGTACAAGGCACGGCGGTTCCTGTGCGCCACCGAAGTCCTCTCCGACGAGGCCACCGCCCGAGTCGACGCCGAACTCGCCTCCCAGGCCGGCGAATGGAACGCCACTCAACTCAACGGCCGACTCCGCCGCGCGGTCCTGCGCGCCGACCCCGAAGCCGCCGTCGCCCGTGCCGCCGCGCAGACCGCCGCCCGCCGCATCCGCCACGACACCCTCGACGACGGCGCCGGACTACTGACCATCCAGGGCGACGTCGAACGCACCCACCTCGCCCACTGCCGGGTACGGGCCATCGCAACCAAACTCAAAACAACCGGCGATGAGCGCACCCTGGACCAGCTCACCGCAGACGTGGCCCTGGACCTCCTGGCCGGCAAAGGCTTCGAGAACACCACCGTCCACGTCCGGCTCACCCTGCCCGCGACCACCACGCTCGGGGTGGACCAGAAACCCGGCTACCTCGCCGGCTACGGCTGGCTCCCCGCCCAACGAGCCCTCGAACTCGCCGCCCAACACGACGCCACCTGGCAGCGCGTCCTCACCGACCCACTCACCGGCCACGCGATCGACGTGGGTCGCGCCAAGTACACGCCACCGGCGGCGTTGCGGGACCACACCACCGCCCGCTGGCCGCTGTGCACCGGACCGGGTTGCACCCGACCCGCCCACCACGGCGATTTGGACCACGTCGACCCGTTCCCCCACAGCGCCACCGACCACACCAACCTCCACCCAGCCTGCCGCCCCCACCACCGGGCCAAACACTCGGCGGCTGGCAAGTAGCACACACCCCCACCGGAGGGCTTGGCGAGGACCACCCGACACGGCCACCACATCCCCCACACTCCGGAGCCGATCGCCGACCCCGAACCCATCCCCTTCCAAAACCTCGACAACACACTCCGAACCGAAAATGTTTATCTTTCCGGCCGGGGCCAACCCCCGCCCACGCCGGAAGCCGCGCGGACCACGAATACCCGCGCACTCCAACGCAACCCCGCGACTACCCAGCTCCCCGTTTCGTTGCCGTGGCTCGCCGTGCCCACGCACCCCCGTACGGAAGCCTCCGGCGAGACACGGCGCCGATCGCCAGTCCACAGTGAAATCACCGAAGCACGCGATCGTCCCCGCGAAACCACAAGACAGCGAAGCCCCGGGCATCGCATTCGGGTGACGGACTGGTCTAGACCTCGCGTTTCGATGTGGTCTAGACCACACTGTAGTAACCCACGACGGAGGAGACGGATGTCCAGAAGACGGCGCTTGGGCGCCTTACTACTCGCCACCACACTCGCGTTGACAGGACTGGTAGCCGGCACCGCGCAGGCCGCCACCACCCCCACCGCCACGTTCGCCAAAGTGTCCGACTGGGGCACCGGATTCACCGGCCAGGTCGTCGTCAAGGCCGGTACCACCGCCCTGTCCAGCTGGGCGGTCGAGTTCGACCTGCCGGCCGGCACCGGCATCGGGTCGGCCTGGGAGGCGGACCTGACCCGCACGGGCGACCACTACCGGTTCGTCAACCGGCACTACAACGGCTCGGTGCCGGCCGGCGGGACCACCGCGTTCGGCTTCAACGGCACCGGCCAGGGCGCCCCGCTCAACTGCAGGATCAACGGCGTCGCCTGCGAAGGCGGTGCGCCCGACACCCAGGCGCCGACCGTGCCGGGCGGCCTGACGGCGGGCGATCCCACCAGCACCACCGTTCCGCTCACCTGGACGGCGGCCGCGGACAACGTCGGCGTCGTCGGGTACGACATCTTCCGCGGCGACACGGCGGTCGGCAGCACCGCGTCGACCTCGTTCACCGTGGGTGGCCTGCAACCGGCCACCACCTACACCTTCCGCGTGCGTGCCCGCGACGCGGCTGGCAACACCTCCGGCCCGAGCGCGGCGGTGTCGGCGACCACCGACGAGCAGGGTGATCCCGGCCCTGGCGGCCGGCGCAAGGTCGGTTACTTCACCCAGTGGGGCGTCTACGACCGCGGCTACCTCGTGAAGAACCTGGACACCTCCGGTTCCGCCGCGAAGCTGACCCACATCAACTACGCGTTCGGCAACATCGACTCGGCCGGCCGCTGCTTCCAGGCCAACCAGCTGGGCCAGGGTGACGCGTGGGCCGACTACCAGCGCCGGTACACGGCCGACCAGACGGTGAACGGCCAGGCGGACGTGTACAACCAGCCGGTCGCCGGCAATCTCAACCAGCTCAAGCAGTTGAAGGCCAAGTACCCACACCTGCGGGTCCACCTCTCGCTCGGCGGATGGACCTGGTCGAAGTACTTCTCCAACGCGGCGCTGACGGCCGCGTCCCGGCAGGCGCACGTGTCGTCCTGCCTCGACATGTGGATCAAGGGCAACCTGCCGCAGCTCGGCGGCGAGCCGCAGGGCGGCCCCGGCTCGGCGGCCGGCATCTTCGACGGTATCGACCTCGACTGGGAATGGCCTGGCAGCGAAGGAAACACGGGCAACGTCGTGCGCCCGGAGGACAAGCGGAACTTCACCCTGCTGGTGGCCGAGTGGCGCCGCCAGCTCGACGCCCACGGCGCCACGACCGGCAAGCCCTACGAGCTGACCGCGTTCCTGCCGGCCGACCCGGACAAGGTGACGGCCGGCTTCGAGGTGGCGCAGATCTTCGACCATCTCGACTTCGGCACCCTGCAGGGCTACGACCTGCACGGCGGCTGGGAACCGGTGACCAACAACCAGTCCGCGCTGCGGCTGCCGGCGAACGACCCCGGCCCCCGACCGTTCAGCATCGAGATCACGGCGAACGCGTGGACCAGCAGGGGCGCGCCGGCCGACCGGCTCGTACTCGGAATCCCGTTCTACAGCAGAGGATGGACGGGAGTGCCCAACGCGAACAACGGCCTGCACCAGAACGCGGCGGGCCCGGCACCGGGTCGCTACGAGGCCGGAATCAACGACTACAAGGACATCAAGCCGCTGCTCAACTCCGGTTATGTCCTGCACAGGGACACCCAGGCCGGACACGCGTGGCTGTTCAACGGCTCCACGTTCTGGACCTTCGACGACCCCGCGGAGATCGCGCGCAAGACGGCCTGGATCACCGCCAACGGCCTTGGCGGAGCGATGATCTGGTCGATGGACGGCGACACCCCGAACGGTGAGCTGATGACGGCCGTCCATCAGGGCATCGGCTGATCGACCGAGGCTCCCAGCGGTATCACGCCGCTGGGAGCACGGTCGGTCACCCGACGGTGGGGTTGACCTTTACGTAACGTCAACCGGCACGCTGCCCGGCATGAACGACACCACCCGACGGGAGTTCCTCGGCTGGCTCGCCCGAAGCGGCGTCGGACTGGCCGCCGCCGGCGTCACCCTGGCCGCTCAGCCCGCGACCGCCGACCCCTTCCGGATCACCCTGCTGCGCCGCGTCACGGTGATCGACGGGACGGGCGCCCGCCCGAAGCGCGACGCCTCCGTGCTGATCGCCGGCGAGCGGATCGTGGCCGTCGGCGGACCGGACCTGCCGGTGCCACCGCACGCGCGGGTAGTCGACCTGCCGGGTCGGTACGTCATCCCCGGACTGTGGGACATGCACGTCCACGGTGCGGCACTGGAGACCATCGTGCCGCCGCTGTGCCTGGTGAACGGCGTGACCGGGATCAGGGAGATGTGGGGGTTCGCGCCGTCGTCCTACGAGCTGCGCGACCGGGTCGCGCGGGGTGAGCTGCTCGGTCCGCGCATGGTGGTCGCGAGCCCCATCATCGACGGGCCGGACTCCGTGCTGGTCGGCAGTCTCCAGGTGCGCACGGAGGCCGAGGCACGCGCGGCCGTCCGGGACGCGGCGACGGCGGGCGCGGACTTCATCAAGGTGTACCCGTACCTGGACCGCACACTGCTGACGGCCATCGCCGACGAGTCGCGTGCCGTGGGGCTGCCGTTCGCCGGGCACGCGAGCGACCGGCTCTCGGTGGCCGAGGCGAGCGACCTCGGGCAGCGCACCTTCGAGCACCTGTACGGCATGACGCTCGCCGTGTCCGCGCGGGAACACCAGTTCCGCCGCCGGATCGACTCGCTGCCGCTGGACCCGGCCGACCCGTTCGCCTGGTTCGCCGCCGTGCGCGAACTGGAGCGGCAGGCGGCGTCCAGCCAGCGCCCGGGGAAGGTGGCGGCGCTGGCGAAACGGTTGCGGCACAACGGCAGCTGGCAGTCGCCGACCCTGGTGACCATGCGCGTGTTCTCCTCGCCGGCCGACACCTACACTGGCGACGAGCGGATGAAGTACCTGCCGCCGTCGTATGAGCGCTTCTGGGCGCAGACCATCACGAAGTTCGCGCCGGTGACTCCCGAGCAGATCGTCCAGCAGCGGGAGTACTTCGCCGCGCGGCTGCGACTGGTGGGCGAGCTGCACCGGCACGGTGTCGGGTTCCTGCTCGGCACGGACGCGGGCAACCCGTACACCTTCCCCGGGTTCTCGCTGCACGAGGAACTGGCGCTGCTCGTCGAGGCGGGACTGTCCCCACTGGCCGCCATCCAGGCCGGCAGCAGGGACGCCGCGCGGTTCCTGGGCATCGCCGACGGTGGCACCGTCCAATCGGGACGGACGGCCGACCTGGTGGTGCTGGACGCGGATCCGTTGCGGGACATCAGGAACACCACCCGCATCGACACCGTGCTGACCTGCGGCAGGGTGCTGACGAAGCCCGACCGCGAGCGGATGCTGAGCGAGGTGGAACGAGCTGCCGCGGAATTCCCGCCACCGCCGCAGCAGACCTGTTGCTGAATGCAGCAAGATGTGCCGATGGAGCTGAGCATCAAGAACCTGCTGTACACCCGTCCGGAGCTGTACGAGAACGTTTACGACGGAGCCAACCACGCGGTCCCGCGCATGTGCGAGCGTTTGTTCGAGCGACACCTCGGAGGTGCGCCGCGCAGCCTGCTCGACATCGGCTGCGGTACCGGCCGCGACCTCGAGTACCTGGCGAAAAGATGCCCGGACGTGGTGGGGATGGATTATCAGGAGGCGATGATCGAGCACGCTAGACAGCAGCGACCGACCATCGACTTCCACACGGGCGATATGCGGTCCTTGCGCCTGGGCCGCACTTTCGAGGCGATCACGAGCTTCGGTTATGCCATCGCGAACATTCACGCCAACGACGACATCGACCAGGTGATGGCGACGTTCGCGGCGCACGCCGACTCCGGCACGCTGCTCGTGCTCGAGGTCATCAACGCGACGGCCGACCTGCTCGGCGAGGGCGGCCTCCCCCGCGAGTTCGTCGTCGACACCGCGTCCTACCGCGCGTCGGCGCGGGCGGACTACACGCTGGACCCGTGGACGCAGCTGCTGGAGCGCGGCCGGACCTGGACGGCGGCCGACGGCGAGGAGGTGCGCGACCACGTCAAGTTCCGCCTGCTCTACCCGCAGGAACTGACGCACTACCTCGGGCGGCACGGGTTCACGGTGCTGGAGACGTTCGACAACACCGAGCTGCGGCCCGGCCTGACCGGTCCGACCCGCTTCGCCGAAGCACTGGAACTGGACGAACAAATGGTCTCCAGCGTCCAGGACCGGATCACCACGCTGAGCGCCGAACGCCGGGCCTACCTCCCCCGCTCCGAACAACTGCCCTGGTGGGAGGAATTCGGCGAACTGGTGCGGCGGCTCATCACCACCGGGGCTACCGTGCGGGGATGAGTGCGCGGTTTCAGGAGCTCGACTGGCGTGAGACACCGATGGGTGAGCTGACGCTGCGACGTCGGTGGGATCCGGTGGTCGGCAGCGAGGTCCATGAGATCAAGCTGAACGACGAGTTCCTCATGTCCAGCCTGTTCACCGTGGCGGAGGTGGAGTTGGCGCGCCGCGGGCTGGCCGAGTCGGCGGCCACGGCGCTCGATGTGGTGGTGGGTGGACTCGGTCTCGGCTACACCGCGCAGGCGGCGCTGGAGAACCCGGCGGTGCGCCATCTGGTGGTCGTCGACGCGCTGGGTGAGGTGATCGAGTGGCACGAGCGGGGGTTGATCCCCGCCGGGGTGGGGTTGACCGCGGATCCCCGGTGCCACCTCGTACACGGCGACTTCTTCGCCATGCTGCGCTCCGGCGCCGGGTTCGACCCGCCGGCGGACCGGCTCTGGCACGCCATCCTCGTCGACATCGACCACTCGCCCCGCCATTTCCTCCACCCCAGCCACGCCGATCTGTACCAGCCCGCGGGTCTGCGGCGCCTCGGCGCGCGCCTGCACCCGGGCGGGGTGTTCGCGCTGTGGTCGAACGATCCGCCGGACGAGGAGTTCACCGACGCGCTCGCGCAGACCTTCGCGGAAGCACGTGCCGAGGTCGTCCGGTTCGACAACCCGCTGCAGCAGCGCGAAGCGACGGCCACCATCTATCTCGCGAAGACTGCGTCCACTGTCCAGCATTAGGCAGTCGCCGGCCAGATCTACTCCGCCTGATGAAGCAGGAAGTCGTACTCCTGGAATGCGGCGACCTCGGACTGCCACCGGGTAGCGACGAACTCCACGTGGGCCGGGTGGGAGTTGTAGGCGTCGTACGTGGCCTGGTCCGCGAAACGCATGGAGAACTGCCACGCCAGATCACTCTTCGGACTCACCTGCCGCTTGATGGTGAAGTCCGCCACCCCGGGAATCCCGGTGAGGGCCGAACGGGCAGCGGTCAGAAAGTCCGACTCGCCCGATGACTCAGCCGGATGGGTGAGACGGAACACCACCGTGTGCTCGATCGACATGGTCGTTACTCCCTGGTTCAGTGGTTAAGGTACGCGAGTACGGCGCGGACCCGGCGATGCGTGTCGTCGGATGGTGGTAGGTCCATTTTGGTCAGGATGTTCGTGATGTGCTTCTCCACCGAGGCCGGCGCCAGTACCAGTTCCGCGCAGATGGCCGAGTTCGACAGGCCCTGCGCGACGAGCCCGAGTACCTCCCGTTCCCGGCTGGTCAGCGCGGCGATGCCGTGGTCGTTGTTGTTGCGCGCGAACAACTGCCGGACCACCTCGGGGTCCATGGCGGTCCCTCCGGCGGCCACCCGCTCGATCGCGTCCAGGAACTCGTCCAGTGCGGTGACGCGGTCCTTCAGCAGGTAGCCGACCGCACCGTTGCCGTCGGCGATCAGTTCGGCGGCGTACACGTGTTCCACATACTGGGACAGGATCACGATCGGCGTCTTCGGCTCCCTGCGGCGGATGGCGAGCGCGGCACGCAGACCTTCGTCGCGGAAGCCCGGTGGCAGCCGGACGTCCACTATGGACAGATCGGGCCGGTGTTCGCGTACCGCGGTTTCCAGGTCCGGCGCATTGTCCACGGCCGCGACCACCTGGTGCCCGGTGTCGGTGAGCATCCGCACGAGGCCGTCGCGCAGCAGGAGCAGGTCTTCGGCGATCACGATGCGCATGGCAGCTCCGCGTGTACGACGGTCGGGCCGCCAAGGGGACTGGTGACTGTCATCCTGCCGTCGAGCGCCTCGACGCGGCGCCGCAGCCCGTCCAGGCCGGAGCCCGTGTCGAGATCCGCGCCGCCCCGCCCGTCGTCGCGGATCTCCACGGTCAGCAACTCCGTTCGGGTCACGGTCACCACGCACTCGGTGGCTTCCGCGTGTTTCACGGTGTTCGCCAAGGCCTCCGCCACCACGAAGTAGGCGGCCGACTCGACGGCCGGCGCCAACTCCCCCAACTCGGCCGAGCGGACCTCGACCGGCAACGGGGAATCGCCGGCCAGCGCGGACAGGGCCGCGGCGATCCCCCGGTCGGTCAGGATCGGCGGATAGATCCCCCGCACCAGCCTGCGCGGCTCGGCGAGCGCGTCGTCGAGCTGGCGACGCGCGGCCCGCACGTCGTCCCTGGCCGGCCGGCCGGTGACGCGCATCTTGCGGTCCGCCAACGCGAGCGTCATGCCGGCCGCGACGATCCTCGCCTGCGCGCCGTCGTGCAGGTCACGTTCGATCCGCTGCAGTTCGGCCGCCTGCGCGTCCACCACCCGGCGGCGGGTGGCGACCAGCTCACTGGCCCGCTGCGCCAGCCGTTGCCGGGGCCCGGGTTCGAGCAGCCGCGCCGCGATGCCGGCCTGCGTCCTGGCCACGGTGGCGGCGAGCCACAACGCCGCGGGTGCCAGCAGGAGGCCGATCCCGGTGAGCACGAACCGGCCGCCGGCCGTGCTGAACAGCCAGTCCATGACCGGCGGCAGGTACGGGTTGGGCACCGACCACAGCCACACGGGCGCGAGGATGGTGCCCAGATCGACCACCACGACCAGCGCGCCGAGCAGCCCGCCCGCCAGCCCGAGCGGCAGCAACAGCACCAGCCAGGCGAGGTCGCGCCACGTGGCGAGCTCGCGGACGACCGCGCGGCCCCGGGTCCACGGGTTCGCCGGCCGCGCGGACTCGTACGGCGTGGCGACCGGCCGGCCGAGCACCAGTCCCGCCCGCAGCCGCTCGAGGCCGGCGATCCGCCGGGTCACCCACGTGGCCGCGAGGAACGCGGGCGGCGCGAGATAGGTGAACGACAGCACGCCGCTGACCAGCGTGGTGATCAGCGCCCACCCGAATGTGGCGGGCCCGAGCACCAGGCTGGTGAGCAGGTGCGCCACGGCACGGACCCCACGACGAAACACCTGGCTGAACTTAATGCCTCTTTGGATCATCCCGGACCACTCGGCAACGGAACCTCAGGGGCACCGTGACGGTACCCAGCCACCAACCACTAGAGATCCGCCACGTTCGCTGGGACGCAACGAACACTTTTAAACTCCGGGGAGGCGGTACTGTCTGGCCAGCCTGGCCGGGACCGCGCCGGCGACCACCCCGAGCAGGCCGACTCCGCCAATGAGGCCGAAGTAGCGCAGCGGCTCGGCGAACAGCCGCCACGTGCCGTCCTGCGCCACGCTGAACGTGCCGACCACCGCGCCGGTGATCACACAGCCGAGCACCAGCGCGACGGCCACCGTGATCAGCGTTTCCCGGCCGAGCATCCGGTGCGGCTGCCGCGCTGTCGCGCCGGCCGGTCGCAGGTCGGCGAACTCGCGCCGGCGCGCGCCGGTGGCGATGGCGAAGGTGTTGACCACGGCGATCGCCGTGAAGCCGAGCGAGATGACGACCATCAGCTCCCACGCGGCCTGCTGGTTCTGCACGTCGGCCGCACCACCGCGAGGGTCGCGGGCGTCGGTCGCGACCAGCGTCGGCCACCGCGCGCCGACGGCGTCCGCCACATCCGGCGCAGCTGGCGCGGGCGTGGCGCCGGCCGTGCGGAGCAGCGCCAGCTCACGCAGCCGCTGGCGGACGGCCAGGGACACGGTGCCGGTGAGCACGAACACCGCGGCGAACCCGGTGATGCCCAGGACGAACCCGAAGATCGAGATCGCGCCGATGTAGTCCGGCACGGCACCGGGCAGGTCAGCCGTGACCTTGTCGGCGCCGGTGTGCACGGTGGCCGTGTCGCCGAGCAGGTCACGCAAAGCCTCCGCGGCGCTGGCACTCGTGAACCGCACGCCGATCGCCGTGGGCCCGGTGAGCCCGGAGAACTCGGCGACCTGCTGGTCGGCCACGAACACGGCCGCCTGGCCCGGCACGGTCCCGTCGACGATGCCTACCACCCGCAGGTCCCGGGCCCCGTGCGACTGGTCAGTCTCATTGTTGACCGACTCGCGCGCCGAACGCCCGCTCCAACACGACCTCCACCCGCCCCGGATAGACCTTCGTCACGCCGGTCAGCGCGACCACCTCACGCGGCGGCGCACTCCTCGAATCCCGTACCTGAACCATGGGGAAATGCTGGTCGATCAGAGCGCCCGGCCCCACCGAGCCAGCCTTGATCTCCTGGGTAGGGCTGTCCCTACCATGGTCACCATGGATGTGGTGAAGACCGAGTTCGTGGTGCTGGACGAGCGGTTCGCCCGGTGCGACGGCGACGAGTGGATGCGGCGGCTGCACACCGGGTGCCGGTGGACCGAGGGGCCGGTCTACTTCCCGGCCGGCCGGTATCTCCTGTTCAGCGACATCCCGAACGAACGCATCCTGCGCTGGGACGAGACGACCGGTCAGGTCGGCGTGTTCCGGCAGCCGTCGAACTACGCCAACGGCCACACGAGGGACCGGGCGGGCCGGCTGGTCAGCTGCGAGCAGGGCACTCGCCGGGTCACCCGCACCGAACACGACGGCACGGTGACCGTGCTCGCCGAGCGCCACCGCGGCCGCCGGCTCAACAGCCCGAACGACGTCATCGAACGGTCGGACGGCTCGATCTGGTTCACCGACCCGAGCTACGGCATCGACAGCGACTACGAGGGCTACCGCGCGGACAGCGAGATCGGCGGCTGCCACGTCTACCGGGTCGACCCGGCGGACGGAGAGGTCCGGATCGTGGCCGACGACTTCGAGCGACCCAACGGGCTCGCCTTCTCGGTCGACGAGCGCCGGCTCCACATCGCGGACACGCGTCAGAACCCCAGTCATATCAGGGTGTTCGACGTGACCGACGACGGCACCCTCACCGGCGGCGAGGTGTTCGGCACGAGCGACAGCGGCGGATTCGACGGGCTCCGGGTGGACACGGAAGACCGGGTCTGGGCGGCGGCCCACGACGGTCTGCACTGTTTCGCCCCGGACGGCACGCTCATCGGCAAACTCCGGGTGCCCGAGATCTGCTCGAACCTGACCTTCGGTGGACCACGACGCAACGAACTCTTCATCACCGCGTCGAGCTCGCTCTACTCCCTGCGCGTGAACGTCAACGGGGCTCGCTAAGGAACAGTCTGGCCGAGGCCGAACAGGTTGCCCTCACTGTCACGGAACCACGCGGCCCGCTCACCGCTGCCCTTGCTCGGGTAGTTGCCCTCGATGTCCATGATGCCGTTGACGGTGCCGTGGTACTCCTCGAACACGACGCCGCGGGCCCGCAGGCCGTCGACCGCCGCTTCGATGTCGTCGACGTAGAAACTCATCTGTGTGAACGAGCCGTCGGCCGCACCGGCCGAGGCGAACAGGCAGAAGACAC
The DNA here is from genome assembly GCA_963826035.1 of uncultured Actinomycetota bacterium. Taxonomy (GTDB): domain Bacteria; phylum Actinomycetota; class Actinomycetes; order Mycobacteriales; family Pseudonocardiaceae; genus Actinophytocola. Next base: position 442,389 of record CAWGVZ010000003.1, read on the forward strand.
CACCCGGGCTCACGTAGCGCAGGCCGCCCTCGCGCTCCTCCACCGGTTCGAGGCCGAGCTTCTCGGAGTACCAGCGGCGGGCCCGAGCCAGATCCTGGGTGGGGATGCGTGCTTCGACCCGCGCTTCGCTCAACATGTCCACATGGTAGTCAGGCGAGCTGAACCTCCTGGGATCCGCGCGCGTATGAACCTCCGCCGATTCCCCCACACGGAGGAGGGTCCATGTCATTACTCAGACGGGCCGGCGCCGCCTTGGCGACCGTCGCACTGCTGCCCGCTCTGGTCTCGCAAGCTCTGGTGACAGACGCCGCGGCCGAAGGGCGGGGCGGTGTGCCCCTCGACGAGTTGCGAGTGGCCACCACCGAGGTGGCGTCAGGTCTGGTGCGGCCCGTCGCGATGGTCGGTTTGAACGACCGCGGCGGGCGACTGCTGATCACCGAGAAGCGCGGCACGGTCCGGGTGTTCGACCCGGCGGCCGGTCTCGCCGCCGAACCGGTGCTGGACATCAGCGACCGGGTGAACAGCGTCGCCAACGAGCGCGGCCTGATCGGGATCGTTCCGGCGCCCGACTTCCGGCGGTCCAACCAGGTGTACGTGGCTTACACCCGCCTGCCGGACGGGGCTCTGACGCTGTCCCGGATCCCGCTGGGCGACCCGGCGAAGGAGCAGGTGCTGCTCACCCAGGACCACGCCCAGTTCGCCAACCACAACGGCGGCCAGCTCGCGTTCGGCCACGACGGCCTGCTGTACTGGAGCCTCGGCGACGGCGGCAGCGCCGGTGACCCGAACGCCAACGGGCTGAACCTGGGCACGCTGCTCGGCAAGGTGCTGCGCCTGGACGTGAGCCGCGCGTGCGGCGAGCTGCCCTACTGCGTGCCGCGGAGCAACCCGTTCGTGCGCACGGAAGGCGCGCGGCCGGAGATCTGGGCGTACGGCCTGCGCAACCCGTGGCGGTTCTCGTTCGACCGGGCCGACGGCTCGCTGTGGCTGGCCGACGTGGGTCAGGGCACGTTCGAGGAGATCAACCACACCCGGACCGCGAGGGGCGGGCACAACTTCGGGTGGTCCTGTATGGAGGGTCCGGCGGTGTTCAACGCCGCGCGCTGTGAGGCGGACGCCGACTTCACCGACCCGGTCTTCCACTACCAGACCGGTGTGGAGGGTTGCGCGGTGATCGGCGGTCACGTCTACCGCGGCCACCAGCACGCCCGTCTCGCGTTCGGCACCTACGTGGCCACCGACTACTGCTCGGGAACCGCGTGGGGCGTGCGCACGGACCGGAGCGGAACCCACCGCGCGATGGCCATCGGGCAGTTCCCCGCCCAGGTCAGCTCCTTCGCCGTGGACCGGTCCGGTGAGCTGTACGCGGTCACCGACCGCACGGGCCAACTGCTCCGCGTCGGCTTCGAACAGGCCGGCTGACGTCGGGGGCACGACGGGCCCCTCGCCGGGAGGGGCCCGTCGTGTGTCTCGTGATCGGTCGTAAATCACGGCGGCGGCCAGAACGGTGCAAGCTCCGGCTTCAGGTGAGCACAGTCAGAATCGCGGCGGTGAGCTCGGCCGGGTTGTCCTCCTGCACGAGATGCCCGGCGTCGGGGATGGCGTGAAAGCGCGCGCCGGGGATGCGGCCGGCGAGTTCTCGTCCCCGGGCCGGCGGGATCCACGTGTCGTCCTGACCCCAGCACACGGTGACCGGTATGTCGATCTCCGCGTACCGGTCCTGCATCCCGTCGACGAAGCTCTGATCGTTCCCGCGCTGGGCGAGCTGGCGCCAGAACGCGTCCTGGCCACCGTCGGCCACCCACGGACCCACCAGCGCCTCGAGGGTCGCCGGGTGCAGGCCGGGGCTGCTGGCGGTGTTCACGTACTCGCGCAGCAACGCCTGGTGCAACCTCGGAGGCAGCGCGGCGAAGACCTCCGCGTGCTCGCCGGCCACCTCGAAGAAGGGACTGCCCCACGGTGCCAAGGCGACCGCGTCGACCAAGGCGAGCCGCCGGTAGCGGGCGCCGTGCAGCAACGCCGCTCCCAGAGCGACGGCGCCACCGGAATCGTGGGCGACCACGACCGGCTCGTCGAGTCGCCAGTGTCCGAGCAGATCGGCGAAGACCCGGGCGAGCGCGCCGAGCGACAGGTCCTGGCCGTCGGACTTCTCCGAGACTCCGTAGCCGGGCATGTCCCAGACGTACACGCGGTTGCGGTGCCCGAGCGTGCGCGCGATATGTCGCCAGATATAGGACGAGAACGGCGTGCCGTGGAGCAGCACCACGGGCTCGCCCTCCGGATCGCCCAGTGCGGCCCAGCGCACCTCACCCAACTCCGACGCGTAGGAGGCAGTCAGCTGCATGATCACAGGTTACCGGCGCCCCCGCAGCAGGTCGGCGACCGCGGCGATGCCCGCTCTGATCTCACTTGCCGTGGTGTTGCCGAAGCCGAGGACCAGCTGCGGCGCGGTCGTGGGGCCGCGGCGCATGGGGGCGATGCCGTACAGCCCCACCCCACGCTTGGCGGCCTCCTCGACCACCCCTGCCTCGTCGGCGCCGGCCGGCAGGTGCAGCACCGCGTGGAAACCGGCGGCCAGACCGGTCACCCGCAGGTCCGGCGCGTGCGTGGCGAGCGCGGTGAGGAGGACCTGGCGGCGGGCCGCGTACTCGGTCCTCGCCCGGCGCAGGTGCCGGTCGTACCGGCCCGACTCGATGAGCGTCGCGAGCGCCAGCTGGTCGATGCCCGGGCTGCCGCGGTCGGCCAGGCGTTTGCCGCGCGCCACCTCACCGAGCAGCCGGTCCGGCATGACCAGCCAGCCGATCCGCAACACCGGGGCGAGCGACTTGCTGACCGTCCCGAGCGAGACGACGGCGTCCGGCGCGAGCCCCTGCAGTGAGCCGACCGGGTCGCGGTCGTAGCGGAACTCGGCGTCGTAGTCGTCCTCGATGATCACGCCGCCGCGGCGCCGGGCCCACGCGATCAGCTCCTGACGGCGGTGCCCGGCGAGCACCACCCCGCTCGGCCACTGGTGCGCGGGTGTCACGAGCACGGCACGCGCCCCGCTTCGGTCGAGCGCGTCGACGTCCAGGCCGTCCTCGTCGACCGGCACGAACACCGCGCGCATCCCGGCCGCGGCCGCCTGATCGGCCGTCGAACCGACGGCGCCGGGGTCCTCGATGGCCAGCGCCGTGACACCGTCGGCCGCGAGCGCCCGCAGCGTGAGGCCGAGCGCCTGCGCCATTCCCGTGCAGAGGACGACCCGCTCACCACCGCCCGCGACCGCCCGGACCCGCCGCAGGTATGCGGCCACCACCTCCCGCGCCTTCGGTTCACCGAGCGGATCCCCGTAGTCGAACGCCGAGTTCGGCATGGTGCGGCACACCTCGCGCACGGCCCACGCCCAGTCCTCGCGCGGCGCGAGCCGCAGGTCGGGGACGCCGGACTGGAAGTCGGCTATCGCGTACCGCGGCGGCGACACCGGCCGCGGCGGCGCGGCGTCCTGGCGCGGCACGGAGGCCGCCGCCACCCTGGTGGCCGATCCGGGCCTGCTCGTCAGGTATCCCTCGGACTGGAGCTGGGCATAACCGTCCTGGACGATGCCGCGGGACAGGCCGAGCAGGCGCGCCAGCTCCCGTGACGACGGCAGCTTCTCCCCACTGGCCAGCCGCCCTTCGCAGATGGCGTCCCTGAGCTGGGCCTCGAGCTGTGACCGCAACCCGACGGCACTGGTCCGGTCGATCGTCACCAACAGCTCCGGACCCGAACCGGACCACTCGACAGGCATGAAACTGGACCTTACCGGTGACCCGGTTGACTCCTAGCGTTGGTTGCCATGACCGCTGAGACCACCGCTGCCCCGCCGCTCGTCACCCGGGCACTGCTGATGAGGTTCGTGTCGATCGTCGGCTCGACCATCGGCTTCTACCTGCCGCTGTCCGTGGTGCCGATGTTCGCCGAGGAAGCGGGCGCGGCCGGCGGCGCGGGGCTCGCGACCGTCGCGCTGCTGCTGTCGACCGTAGCGTTCGAGCTGGTGACGCCGCGGCTGATCGCCCTGGTCGGCTACCGGTGGTCGCTGGCGCTCGGGCTGACGCTGCTCGGGCTGCCGACCATCGTGCTGACGGTCAGCGACAGCACCTGGGTGATCGTCGCGGTCAGCGCGGTCCGCGGCGTCGGCTTCGCGATCTGCATGGTCGCCGGCGGCGCCGTCACCGCGATGCTGATCCCGGCCGCGCGCCGCGGCGAGGGCCTCGCGCTGGTCGGGGTGGTCGGCGGGGTGCCGGGGCTGATCGCGCTGCCGGCGGGCGTGTGGGCGGCGGCGCAGTGGGGGTACACGCCGGTCTTCGTGGTGACGACCGTCGCCACGCTGCTCGCCCTCCTGTCCGTGCCCGGCCTGCCCGGGCGGGCCGCATCGGGTGGTCCGGTCGAGTCGGCCCACGGGGTGGTGGCCGGTCTGCGCAACCCGCTGCTCACCCGCCCGGCGACGGTCTTCGCGGTGGCGGCCATCGGGGTAGGCGTGCTGGTGACGTTCCTGCCGCTCGCCATGATCGACCAGCCGGCCTGGGTGGCGGCGGCCGCACTGCTGGCCCAGTCCGCGGCCGCGACCGTCGCCCGCCTCGTCGCCGGACGTCTCGGTGACCGGCACGGGCCCGCCCGGTTCCTCACCCCCGGCCTGGTGCTGGCCGCCGCCGGCATGGCGGCCTTCGCGCTCGGCGGCCCGCCTGCCGTGGTCATCGGCGGAGCGCTCGCGTTCGGGCTCGGCTTCGGCACACTGCAGAACGCGACGCTGACCCTGATGTTCGCGCGCGGCCCGGCCGGCAGCGAGGGCGCGGTCAGCGCCATCTGGAACGCCGCGTACGACCTGGGCATGGCCGCGGGCGCGCTCGGCGCCGGGCTGGTGGTCGCCTCGGCCGGCTATTCCGCGACGTTCGTCGTGACGGCCGTCGTCATGGTCCCCGCGCTGCTACTGGTTCGCCGGGACCGGTGCCGGCCGTAGCATCGTGGGCATGGCGACAGTGGTGGTGCTGGGCGGCACCGGGCACATCGGCGGTTACCTGGTGCCGAGGCTGGTCACGGCCGGCCACGACGTGACCGTGCTGACCAGGGGCAAGGCGACGCCGTACCGGTCGCACGCGGCGTGGGAGTCGGTGACCACGGTCGTGGCGGACCGGGACGCGGAGGATCGCGCCGGCACGTTCGGCCGGCGGATCGCCGAGCTGGAACCCGACGTCGTGATCGACCTGATCTGCTTCACGCCCGACAGCGCCCGCCAGCTCGTCGAGGCGCTGCGCGGACGGGTCCAGCACTTCCTGCACTGCGGCACCATCTGGGTCCACGGTCCGAGCGTCGAGGTCCCGACCACCGAGGACGCGCCCCGCCGCCCGTTCGGCGAGTACGGCGTGGCGAAGGCGGCGATCGAACGGCTGCTCCTCGACGAGGCCCGCCGCAACGGCTTCCCCGCGACCATCCTCCATCCCGGCCACATCTCGGGGCCCGGCTGGGCGCCCATCAACCCCGCCGGACACCTCGACCTGTCGGTGTGGCGCACCCTCGCCGACGGCGCCGAGCTGGCGCTGCCGAACCTGGGGCTGGAAACCGTGCACCACGTGCACGCGGACGACGTGGCCCAGTCGTTCACGGCCGCCATGGCCAACCGCGCCACGGCGCTCGGCGAGAGCTTCCACGTGGTCTCCCCGGCGGCGCTGACGCTGCGGGGGTACGCGGAAGCCGTGGCCGGCTGGTACGGCCGCGAGCCGAACCTGACGTTCCTCCCCTGGCCCGAGTGGACGTCCACAGTGGACGAACACTCGGCGACGCTGACGTGGGACCACATCGCCCACAGTCCGAACAGCAGCATCGCGAAAGCCCAGCGACTGCTGGACTTCCGGCCGAGGTACAGCTCCCTCGAGACCATCCGCGAGGCACTCGACCGGCTGGCCGCCGACGGCCAGGTCCCCGCACTGCCCTGAGGAGGGCTTGGAGATCAGGGAGCACGCGTCACCCGGGCGGGGTCGGAAGCACGCTCGGTGTGGTGGTCGCCGGAGCCGGGGGCAGCGTGGTGGGGGTACGGGTCGGGCTCGTCTCGGCGTCGAAGCTCGGCGTCCCCGGTGGCCGCTGATCCGTGCTGTCCTCGATGAGCTGCGGCTCGTCCTCCGAGCTCACCCCGCATCCCACCACGCTCAGCAGACCGGCGACGACCGCACCGGCCACCCGGTTGACACGCCTCACTCGGCCACCTCCGGCAACTCGACCACGAACCGCGCCCCGCCACCGGGACGTTCCTCCACCCAGGCGCGCCCGTCGTGACCACGGATGTGCTGGGCGACCAGCGCCAGCCCGAGCCCGACCCCGCTGTCGGTCGCGTCGCGGTCGGCCGGCGAGCCGCGGGAGAACCGTTCGAAGACATGCTCGCGGTCGGCCGCCGACACCCCGGGACCGGCGTCGTCGACCTCGATCCGTGCCCGCCCGCCGGCACGCAGGATGCCGAGCCGCACGAGCCCCTTCCCGTGGTGGGTCGCGTTGTCGAGCAGGTTGACCACCACCCGCTCCAGCCGGCGCCGGTCGCCCACGATCCACGGGTGCGCGGCGACGTCGAGCACCCCCGGTGCCAACGGGCCGCGGTAGGCGGTGACGGCCAGCACCAACTCGGCGAGGTCCACCCGCTCGTAGGTGGACCTGTCCTGGTCGTACCGAGAGATCTCGAGAAGGTCGTCGACCATGCGGCGGAAGCGGCGAAGGTCGGTACCGAGCAGTTCCACGGCCTGCCGCGGGCCCACGGGAAGTTCGTCGCGCCTGCGGTGCAGTACGGCCATGGCGTTGAGCATGGTCGTCAACGGCGACCGCAGTTCGTGGCTCACGTCACCGGCGAATCGGGTGTCCCGCGCGACCCGCTGCTGTAGACGTTCCGCCGTGTCGTTGAACGCCTCCGCGAGCGGCACGAGATCCGGATCCCCGGTGACCGGCAGCCGCACTGCCAGATCGCCACGCGCGGCGACCGCGGCCGCCGCGGTCACCTTCCGCAGCGGACGGAGCGCGTGGGTGGCCGCCCACCGGCCGAGCAGCGCACCGGCCAACCCGCTCGCGACAGCACCGGCCACCAGGATCAGGCTCAGGAACCGGAACGTCCGATCGAGCTCACGCAACGGCGACACCTCGACGTAGGTCGCGGACAGCTCCGGAAGCGGCAGTCCGACCGCGAGAACGGGCACCCCGTCGAGCATCGTGCGTTGATGCGCGGCACTCCCACCGCGCACGGTGTCCAGGAACGCGGTCGGCAACCGACGCGGATCGACCCGGTTGCCGCCACTGATCCATTCACTGTCGTCGACGAGCAGCACGGCGGACTCGACCTCGGCGCCGAGCCCGGTCATCAGCTCGGGCAGCCCGCGCGAGCTCCGCCGCAGCTGTGCCTCGACGAGACGGGCGTTGCCGCTGGCCTGCGCGATCGCACTCCGCTCGCGCTGGTCGATCATGTAGCCGGTGGACAGGTGCCAGGTGGCCAGCGCGAACACCCCGGCCACCGCGAGTGAGACCAGGCTGAACCAGGTCATGACCCTGGTCCGCAGCGGCAGGCGGTTCACGAGGTTCACGGATCCACACCCACCCGGTACCCGGTTCCCCGGACCGTCACCACGTGGACGGGCTGGCCGGGATCCGGCTCGATCTTGCGACGCAGCCGCCGGATGTGTACGTCGAGCAGCCGGGTGTCACCGAAGTACCCGTACTCCCACACCCGTTCCAGCAGTTGCTCACGGGTCACCACGGACCCGCCGGCCAGGACGAGCGCGCACAGCAGCCGGAACTCCGTCTTGGTGAGCGACACCTCCTCGGGGCCGCGCAGCACCCGGCCCTCGTTGACCCGAACGGTCAGGTCACCCAGTTCGATCACGGCCGGCACGTCGGCGTCTCCGGACCTGACCCTGCGCAGCAGCGCCCGGATCCGTGCGCCCAGCTCACCGGCGTCCACCGGCTTCGTCACGTAGTCGTCCGCGCCGGCCTCGAGCCCGGCGATCACCTCGTTCGGCCCGGTCCGCGCGGTCACGATGATGATCGGCAGGTCGCCCCGCTCCCGGATCCGCGCGCACACGGTGAGCCCGTCCATACCGGGCAACATGAGATCGAGCAGCACGACGTCCGGCTTCGACCCGTCCCGATCCAGCAGAGCGAGCGCCTGCTCGCCGGTCGCCGCCTCGACGACCCGGTAGCCCTCGTCCGTCAACGCGAGACGCAGTGCCTCCCGGATCCGGGCGTCGTCCTCGATGAGCAACAACGTGGTGGCCGTGCTGGTCATGCGCCCGTCACACCTCCTGATCGTTCGTATCGTCAGCCGTTCGTCAGGTTCGACCCGCTCCTGCCGGGCAAGGATGGAGCGGTGACCGACACCGCGACCGGACGCCCTCTGGCGGAGATCCACCTTGCCGCGGTCGAACCGCGATTTCTCTCCGGACTCCACGCATGGTTACGTGTTCCGCTCGACGGCTGCACGCCGGGTGTGGTTCGCGAGGCGGCCGTCGTGCTCGGCGAGCTGGTGGCCAACGCGTTCCGCCACGCGGTGCCTCCGTTCCGGGTGCGGGTCGCCAGCAGGTCGAGTGGGCACCTGATCCAGCTGGCGGTCACCGACGGAACACCGGACCGGGCCGACGCCTGGCAACTCGGCCGGGGGCTGCTCGTGGTGCGGGGCATGTGTCCACAGTGGGGAGTGGAGCCCGACCGGGTGAGCGGCGTCGACGGCAAGACTGTCTGGGCGCGGCTCAGCGTGCTCGTCCCGCCGTCGGCCGCGCATCGGCGCGAGGGGCACCAGCCGGCGGACCTGTGACCGTCACCATGCGGACTCACCTTCTCGCTCGGCCAGCAACGTGTGGGCGAGCGCGGCGAGCTCGAGTGACGGCGGACTACTCACCAGCACCACGTCGTGCAGCGCCGTGCGGATGTCCACTCGGCCACGCAGCCGGTCGGCGCGGTGCCGCGTAGTGATCCCGATGGTCGCGCCGCTGGCGACCACATCCAGTATCCCGAGAACCCGGGCGGCCGGCAGGAGGATCCGCAGGTCGAACGCGACCGGGGCGACGGCGTGCACGGTCACCCCGAGCAGAGCGTTAGCCCGGTCCAGGACCGACCATGCCGACTCCGCCGTCACCACCGTCAGCTCGTTGTCACGTTTGGGTCGGTCCAGCAGGTCGAACAACGGCCGCGAGGCGCCCGCGTCCTCGTCCCCCGGCTCGGTCACGACCATGACGAACACCGGCCACAGGCGGGTCTCCTCGACGGTCGACGGACCGCCGGCCAACCCGCGCGGCCAGAGCAGCAGCACCTTGATCGCCACCGAAGTGGGAAACGCGCGGCCGCCCGGCTGTCGTGCCGCGCGAGTGAGGACCTGGCCTTGAATCGCGCCCCCGTCGTGTTTCGTGGTCACACGGTCGATTGTCGTGGTCTCCGGGCACTGTGACGATCCTTGGGCACAGTTGTCAGGCAACCGCAAGGACCGAGCACTACGGCTGCGGCGGGATGACCAGTCGGGACGCACGCATACCGAGCGGGACCTCCGCCCACACCGTCTTGGCGCGGGCGCGCGACTCGACGCCCCACTCCGTCGACAGTCCGTCGACCAACAGCAGGCCGGCACCGGACGTCCAGGTGTCGGGCCTGCCGAGGCGCTCGGGGGAGCAGTCGTCCACGCACACGAGTACGGCTCGGTGGCTCTCATCGAGAACCAGCCGCAGTACGTACGGCGGCTCGGCGTGCCGGCGCGCGTTGGCCACCAGTTCATCGGCCACCAGGTCGACGTGCAGTCTGGGGAGCAACGGCACACCGGTGAGCGCGACGAGCACCCAGCACCGGACGACGCCCGCCGGCGGTTCCTCGTCGGTCGGCATGAGCAGCATGGCCTGTTCGTCGGCGTACGGCAGGGTCACGCCGACTCCCTGCCGACGGCCGGGTGGGCATAGCGGCTGACGCCGATACCCGCGATCACCGAGCGGACCGCGTCGGACGGCCCCACGAGCACGACCGTCCGTTCCCGGACCGCACGCAACCAGCTGTGGCGTCCCAGCCAAACACCGGCGAGCCCGCTCACCGTGCACAGCAGGCGCACGCCGGCGGGCTCGGCGGGCGGATCGGTGCGGACCGTGGCACCGGCCGGTGCGAGGGTGAGCCACCACCGCCCGCTCGACGGCGCGTCCGACACCGCGACCTCCACGGTGAGCGGCCGGTCCGGGAGGCGGGCAGGCACCATCTGGGCACAGATGTCCCGCAGGAGCAAGTCCACGTCGAGATCACGCAGACCCGGTGGGGCCAACCACCGCTGACCCCACCGGCCGAGTTGGTCGACCACCGGCTGCAGAGCTCGCCCCGCGTCGGTCAGCCGGTACCGCTTCTCCTGCCGGGGGTCCGCCACCTCGACCAGGAGACCGTTGGCGGCCATGGTGCGCAACCGGGTGGCGAGCAGGCTCGCCGACATCCTCGGCACACCCCGCGCGATGTCCGTGGGCCGCTCGCTGCCGCGCAGCAGCTCACGCAGCACGAGCAACGTCCAGGACTCGGTCACCACCTCGGCGGCACGCGCGACCGGACAATGCTGCTCGTAGCGGTACATCAGGGCCTCTCCGGATCGACGAACGTCCAACCAATCCTCGCGGTACCTGGCCGCTGCCGACCTGACGAGTGTCTGACGAATCGGACCGTCTCAGGCCTCGAGTTCGACGAGCCGGGTCGCGATCTCGGTGAGGTCGCGCCCGGTCACCGTGGGCGGGCCGCTCGTGGCGAGCGGGATCCGGCCCTCGCGGGCCACGAACGCCGTGCGCAACCCGGCGGCCGCCGCCCCCGCGATGTCCCAGTCGTGGGCGGCGATCAGCACGGCGTCGGCGGGCGCCACCCCATGGGTCTCGAGCACGTGGCGGTACGGCTCGGGCGCCGGCTTGAGGCGTTGGACCGTGTCGGCCGAGTGGACGCCGTCGACCAACTGCCGCAGGCCGGCGTTGGTCAACTGGGCCTCCGCGACGGCCAGCACGGAGTTGGTGAGGGCGACGACGCCGAACCCGGCCGCGCGCAGCCGTTCGATCGCCCCGGGCACCTCGGGATGGGCGGGCAGCCGGCGCATCAGCTCGCCCAGGGTGCGGCGGTGCTCGTCGGTCGCGTGTCCGCCGTGCCGAGCGGCGACCTGAGTGAGGCACTCCCCCGCGATCTCCCCGAACGGGCGGTAGCCGCCGGCCGCGGTCAGCACCAGCGCGTTGTGGATCATGAGGTCGAACCACTCCCGGCGGATCTCCGCATCGCCCGCGAGGTCGGTGAACAGGTCGTCGAGACCGGCGAGATCGAGCAACGTCTCGTTGACGTCGAGCACACAGAGCATGACCACCCCTAGGTACGATGAATGCAGTACCTACGCAAGGTACGATGCCAGTCGAACCTTTGTCGAGGAGAAGCCGTGGACCTCCCGGTTCCACCGATCGCCGAGGTGGACCTCGGCCAGGTGTTCCGTGCGCTGTCCGATCCCCTGCGGCGGGGGGTGGTCGCCGAACTCGTGGCCGACCGCGCCGACGGCGAACGCCCATGCTCGTCATTTCCCATGCCGGTCGCGAAGTCCACGAAGACCCACCACTGGCGCGTCCTGCGCGAAGCGGGCCTGATCACCCAACGCGACGCGGGCAACGGCACCTTCGTCCGCCTTCGCCGCACCGACTTCGAAACCCACTTCCCCGGCCTGCTCACCACGGTCGCAGCTTTGAACGACCGCCAGCGGAGTTGACACTCACCGTGTGCGGCCGAGCCTCCGTCGGCCCACTAAGAGGCTATGGTGCCTCGTGATGGACGCCGTCACACTGTTCCGGAGGGCTCGTTGAGCATCGATCGTTCCGCCCCGGCCGTTCCCGGCCAGCGGTCGACCAGGCAGCGCGTGGCCGTCGCCGGCCTTCTCGAGGAGATCGAGGACTTCCGCTCGGCGCAGGAGCTGCACGAGGAACTGCGCTCCCGCGGCGAGGACATCGGCCTCACCACCGTCTATCGCACACTGCAGTCGCTGGCCGACGCCGGCGAGATCGACTTGCTGCGCATCGACAGCGGCGAGGCCGTCTACCGGCGATGCTCGCGCACCCATCACCACCACCTCGTGTGCCGCGTCTGCGGCCGCACGGTGGAGGTCGACGGGCCCACGGTCGAACGGTGGGCCACGAAGGTCGCGGCCGACCACGGCTTCTCCGAGATCAGTCACACGGTCGAGGTGTTCGGCACCTGCGCGACCTGCGGCCGGCGGAGCTGAGTGTTCTCCCCCGGGTCGACGGGCACCGCCCGAGCGCTGACGACCTGCTGAGCGCACTGTGCCGGGACTTCCATGTCGTCCGGTATCTCGACCATCCAACCGAGCGCGACGGCGGTCCGCAGTGCGCAGGAGAAACAGGCGTCCACGAACTCGTCATCTCCTTGCGAGCAAAGGGATTATGACGGTGCGGGACTCAACCTACGGATACTCGATTACGCCCGGTACCACGCGGAACCGGACGTAAGCGAATGGTAAGAGATCGAAAGACGAGCTTAGAGGCCGCTCGTCACGCCATGGCGCAGGTCGCGCCGTTCAGAGTGAAAGCAGTTGGCGCCGAGTTGGTTCCACTGAACATTCCGTTGAACCCGAGCCCCACCGACGCGTTCGACGCGATCGTCGCGTTCCACGACAGATTCGTGGCCGTCACATTCGCGCTCCCCGGAGCCTGCGCCCAGGTGGCGGCCCACCCCTCGCTCACCCGTTGACCCGACGGGAAAGCGAACGCCAGCGTCCAGCCGTTGACCGCCGCGGTACCGGTGTTGGTGACCGTCACGGTCGCCGTGAAACCTTGGCCACCGCCCCAGTTCGGGGCACTGTAGGCGACCCGGCAGGTGCCGCCGCCCGTGCCCGCCGACGTCGTGAACGTGGTCGTCGGCGACGGTGTGGACAGGTTGCCGGCACCGTCCCTGGCCCGCACGTACACCTGGTACTCGGTGCTCGGCGTCAGCCCGGCCAGGGTGATCGAGTTCGTGGTGGACTGGCCGAGCCGCGGGTCGGTCGCGCCCTGCTCCCGGTACACGTCGTAGCCGGCCAGGCCACTGCCACCAGCGTCGGTCGACGCCGACCATGAGACCCCTACGCCGGTGGCGGTCACCCCCGACGTGCTCGGCGTGCCCGGCGTGGTGGGCGGTGTGGTGTCCGCCGAACCTCCGGCCAGCGCATCGTGCATGGCGGTGTAGGCCGGTTTGCGCTGGAAGTTCGCGTCGGACAGATGCGCCGCGCCCTCACCGGGGAAGGTGCCGGGGATCCACGAGTACTTGTCGGTATATCCCCAGATGGTGACGCCAACGCACCGGGCGACCGCCAGACAGGCGTTGGTCGCGTTCCGGTAGTAGGTGGCCTGCGTGGCCAACTTGGTCGCGTCGGACGGCAGCTGCATCCGGACGTCCAACTCGGTGATCGCCACGTCCAGGCCGAGGTCGGCGAACCGCTGCAGGTTCTGCTGCATGTTGGTCGGGAATCCATATTGGACGGCCAGGTGGGCCTGGAACCCCACGCCGTCGATCGGCACACCCTGCGACAGCAGCGACTGCACCAGGCGGTACATCCCGTCGCTCTTCGCGCCGAGCCCGTCGGTGTTGTAGTCGTTGATGTACAGCTTGACGTCCGGGTCGGCCGCGCGAGCCATCCGGAACGCGTCGGCGATGTAGCTCTCGCCGAGCCGCTGCAGCCAGAACGAGTTGCGCAGCGAGCCGTCCTCGTTCAGCGGCTCGTTGACCACGTCCCACGCGTAGAGCTGACCCTCGTAGCGGTTGACCACGTTGGTGATGTGGTTCTGCATGGCGGCCCGCATGTCCGTCGCGTTCAGGTTCTGCACCCAGCTCGGCGTCTGACTGTGCCAGACCAGGGTGTGCCCGCGCACGCTCTGACCGTTCTGCCGCGCCAGGTTCACGATCTCGTCGGCCCGGCCGTAGTTGAACTGATTGCGGTTGGGCTCGGTGGCGTCCCACTTCATGGCGTTGCCAGGGGTGAGCTGGCCGAACTCGCTGGACACGATCGCCCGGTACGCGGTGTCGGTCAGCTCGTTGTTGTCCACGGCGTTGCCGATGAACTTTCCCCGCGCGGCAGCGTGTTCGTGCAGTGTTCCCGACGCGTTCGCCGGCGTGACGGCCACGAACGTGCCCAGCACGCCGGCCACGACGCCGGCGACGAGTGCCTTTCTCCACATGGCGGAGTCCTTCCCGGTCAGCCGGTCGTGCAGGGGTTGTTGTTCAGCGTGAAGGCCGCCGGCGGTGGGTTGGCGCCGGTCCACGAGCCGTTGAAGCCGATCTGGACGGAGCTTCCCGGCGCGATGGCCTTGTTGTGGTCGAGGTTGCCGGCCGTGACCTCGGCGCTGCCGGCCGGCTGGTTCCACGCGGCACCCCACCCGTTGGTGACGCGCTGGCCCGCCGGAAAGGAGAACGCGAGGCGCCACGGGCTGATCGGCGCCGTGCTGGTGTTGGCGACCACCACGGTGGCCGTGAACCCGCCCGGCCACTGGTTCACGCCGTAGGTCACCCGGCAGGAGGCGGCCGGCGGATCGGGGTCGGTGGGACCGGACCCCGCGCGGTCGGCGTAGACGATGCCGCGACCGTTGGTGCCCAGGTACACCCGGCCGTAGACCCGCGGGTCGCCGGTGAGCGCCTCGCCCATGTTCCCGTACTGGTGCTGGTCGTCGTTGATCCGCACCCAGGTGGCGCCGGTGTCGTCGGACCGGTAGACGCCGGCCAACCCGCCGATCGTGGCCACCGTGAACAGGGCCAGGTTCGTCCGTCCCGGCGCCGCCTTGCCGAACCCGATGTTGCGGGCCGAGGTCACGGTCGGCAGCTTGGTGAAGCTGGCGCCCGAGTCGGTCGAGTGGAACAGGCCGGTGTCGCCCGTGAGCCAGACGTCGCCGTCGCGGCCCGGCATGGCCTTGAACTTGGCGGCGGACGGCAGCCCGGTGGCGGCGGTGGCCGTGAAGGTGGCGCCGCCGTTGGTGCTGACGTAGACCCGGCCACCGCTGAACCCGTAGAACTTGTTCGGGTTCACCCGGTCGGACTCCACAATGGACTCGGTGGGCAGGCCCTGGGACTGGGTCCAGGTGTTGCCGAAGCCCACGGAGAAGTGCACCGGCTGGCCACGCGGTGCCCAGACGAACCGGCTGCCGTCGGCGGCCGCCGCGACCGTGCCGCCCTCGTTGATACCGCCCGGTTCGGTGCCCTGGAACCAGTTCGCGCCGCCGTCGGTGGAGAACGCCACATGGCTGTCGTTCGGCCGGTCGGCGTCGGTGAAGTTGCCGGCCCGCACCATCACGCTCGGGTTGTTCTCCGCGAAATCGAGGCTGGTGGTCGTGGTGAAGACCGGTTGGGAGAACATCGAGGCCGGGACGGCGCCGAGGTTGTTGTGCCGGAAGCCGCCGATGTCGCCCAGCCCGGAGACCAGCGGTGGGCCGGCCGGTGGGCTGATCAGGTCGAGCACGGCGGTCTCCTCGAGACCGGCGGCCATCGGCTTGATGGCGAACTGGGTGTTGCCGTCCCAGTTGGTCAGGTTGGTGGTGCCGTAGATGGTGGCGCCGGTGCCGTACATCATCCGGTTGGAGTTGAACGGGTCGATCTCCAGCGACTCGGTCATCCAGCCCAGTTTCGGTGACGTCTCAGGAGGTTGCGGGTTGGCGCCGAAGGTCAGCCACGGCGACGAGGAGATGTCCATTGTGTACCGGAAGGAGCGGTTGGGGTAGGAGGTCCAGTCCCAGACCCTGGTCCAGGTCGCGCCGCCGTCGGTGCTGCGGAAGAAGATGACGTCCGGCCACCAGGAGATCTGGGTGGCCACCATGATCGTGTTCGGGTTCTGCCGGTCGATGGTCAGGCCGGAGTAGCCGAAGTAGTCGTCGCTGCTGCTGGACGGGATCGGGCTGATCTGGGTCCAGGTCCCGGTTGTGGTCTGGTACTTCCACACGTCGCCCTTGGCGCCGTTGTACGGGCCGGCCGTGTCGCTGGTGGCGATGTACAGCACGTGGTTCACCGGGTCGAGCACGCCCTTGTGGGCGAGGAAACCGGTCGGCTGGCCGGCGATGCGCTCCCAGCTGGTGCCGCCGTTGGTCGACCGGTAGACGGTGTTGGCCTTGTCCGCCACCCCGACGTAGATGCCCTGGGTGGTGTTGCCGGACGTGCCGGTCGACTTGTCGAACGTCACCCAGACCACGCCCGGCTGGTGGCTGCCGTAGCCGTTCGGGTCACCCGGGTCGTCGGCGTAGTTGCCGGGGTTCGGGAAGCTCGCGACCTTCCCCCAGGTGGCGCCGAAGTCGGTGCTGCGCCACAGGCCGTTGCCGTTCGGGGCTCCGAAGTAGACGGTGCCGTTGCGGTTCGGGTCGACCGCCAGCCGCTCCCCCATGCCCCGGCCGGGCATGTTTCCGCCGAGCTTGAACGGCAGTGTGGTGGTCTGCCAGGTGTTGCCCTTGTCGGCCGAACGCAGGATGGCGCCGTTGTTGGGATCCCAGCTGTTCGTGTACATCCCGGCCGCCGCGTAGACCCGGTTGGTCTGGACCGGGTCGGTGGCGATGCTGTCCACCCCGTTGTAGCCCCAGTTGTCCCAGCCGACCCAGTCGAGCAGCGGGACCCAGCGCTGGGTGCTCTGGTTCCAGCGGTAGGCGCCACCGATGTCCGTGCGCGCGTAGATCAGGTCGCGCTCGGTCGGGTTGAACACGATCGACGGCACGAAGCCACCGCCGGCGATCTCCACGTTGCGCCATGTGTGCTGCTCGGCCGCGGGCGCCACCTCGGCGGCGACCGGTGCCGGTCCGGTGGCACCCGGTCCGGCCACCAGCACCGAGGCCGCGACTAACGCTCCGGCCACCACGTGAGCGAGCTTGGTCCGCATGAGATCGTCCTTGTGTCAGGCCACAGTGCAGGTGGCGCCGTTGAGCGTGAAACTGGTCGGTGCCGGGTTGGTCCCGGTGAACGAGCCGTTGAAACCGATGCCCACCGAGGCACCCGGCGCGAGGGTCGTGTTCCACGGCAAGCCCGTGGCCGTGACGTTCGCGCTTCCGACCGGCTGGTTCCAGGTGGCACTCCACCCGTCGGTCACCCGCTGCCCGGCGGCGAACGCGAACGCGAGGGTCCACCCGTCGACCGCGCTGGTGCCGGTGTTGGCGATGGTCACGTTGGCGGTGAATCCGCTGGAGCCACCCCAGTTGGTCGCCCGGTAGGTGACCTGGCAGGTGCCGGCGACGCCCGGCAGCGTCGTGAACGTCACCGGCGCGGACGGCGCGGACAGGTTGCCGGCGCGGTCGCGGGCCCGCACGTGGACCTGGTATTCGGTGCTGGGCGTCAACCCGGTCACCGTGAACGAGTTCGACGTGGGCTGACCGAGCAGCTGGTCGGCCCGGTACACGAGGTACCCGGCGAGCCCGCTGCCACCCGTGTCGGCCGACGCGGACCACGACAACCCCGCGCCGGTCGACGTCACGGCGGACACGCTCGGCGTGCCGGGTGCGGCCGGTGGGGTCACGTCGCCCCCGCCGCCACCGATCGCGACCGCGGCGTTCGACAGCAGGGTGGCCGTCGCCGACGGGTGGTTGACCCGGAAGCCGTCGTAGTCCGGGTAGAGCTGGCCGTCTTCCTGGATCCCCGTCAGGATCCAGAAGGCCCAGCCGTCACCGCCGCCCGTGCGCACCGTGTCCACCCAGGTCTGGTACGCGCCATCGCGCAGGGCCTGGTCGCGCAGCCCGAACTCCTCGAGGACGGCCGGCTTACCGAGCGCGGCGGCCGCCGCCTGGTGGTCGACGATCCACTGAGTCACCCAGGGCACGTCCTTGTTGCCCCACGAGTCGGGATAGACGTGGTAGGTGGCGTAGTCGATGTTCGGCAGGGCCGAGAGCGCCTCGTGGTCCACCCCGTCGGCCGCGTTGTACGGCCAGTCGTTCGGCCGGTTCCAGTCGAGAAAGCCCTCGTCCCCCACGGAGATCATGTGGTTGGCGTCGACACTGTCGATATAGGTCGACATCTCGTCGGCCCAGTCGATCAGCGTCTGCTGGGTGCAGGTGCCGGAGGTCGGCAGCGTGGCGATGCACCGCGGCTCGTTGCCCAGCTCCCAGGAGAAGATCGCCGGGTCGTTCTTGTACTGCACGCCGGTGATGCTGTTCGTGCGGTTGGCCAGCGTGGTGAACCAGTCCTTGTAGTCCTGCTTGATCCGCGGGTCGGTGTAGAACTGGTCGTGGTACTGCAGGCCGTACCAGGTCACGTACTGGTCCATGCCGCCGAAGTCCTGCCAGTTGTTGACCAGGGGCAGGATCAGCTTGATGCCGAGCTCGTTCGCCTTGGCCAGCATGTAGTCCAGCTTCTGCAGGCCACCCGGACCGTCGTTGTAGACCGGGCCGTTCGCCGCGTCGCTCCACCGCTGCGTCCACAGGTCGGTGCCCTGCGAGCACCCGCCGACCGAGTTCGGCTTGTCCCCGCCGCACTCGAGCGACGCCCAGGCCCGGATGACCGTGAGGTTCATGGCGGCCGCGTCGGCGAACACGTCGTCGACCATGGCCTGGGCCTTGTAGTGCAGGTAGTAGTTGTTGGTGCCGCCGAACCGGAACGGCTGCCCGCCGAGGTCGAACGCCGTGCCGTTCCTGGTCACGAACACCGCCCCGGCGTGGGCCGGGGACGCCGGGGCGGAGTTCGTGACCAGGAGCAGGCCGGCGATCAGCGTGATGATCGCCAGCAATCCGGCACGGCGTGTCATACCTGTCTCCTAGCCAAGTGGTCGGTTTTCGGAAGTTCTTCGGGGGTCTGCTCGGGGATCCTGTGTGATGAAGGACGCTTCCTCGTCACTCTCCCCGGCGGCGGGTCTGGTCCCGAACGACGCTTTCGGTGCGTTGAGCACACCCAACGACGCCTTCGGTGCATTGGTCTGCTGCGCTCGCACCACCCCGAAAGACTTCCGAAATCGACCACTAAACGACCGTGCATGTGGCGCCGTTGAGCGTGACCGCCGACGGCCGTGCGTTGGTGCCGCTGTAGTTGGCGTTGAACCCGATCCCGCTGACCGACGCACCCGCGGCGATCGTGCGGTTGTGCTGCTCGCTGGGCGCCGTGACGTTCGCGCTACCGGCCGGCTGGTTCCACAAGGCGCCCCAACCGTTGCCGATCCGTTGGTTGCCCGGCCAGGTGAAGGCCAGCGTCCAGCCGATGATCGGATTGGTGCCGGTGTTGGCGATCGCCAGGTTGGCGGTGAAGCCGGTGCCCCAGTCGTTCACGCCCCACGTCACCCGGCAGGAGGTGGGCGGCGGGTCGACGGGCGGCTGCCCGGTGTCCGGGGCGATGAGATACGGGTTGAGGTACGCCTGTTTGGTGGTGTTGACCGAGGTCCAGTCGTCGTTCAGGATCCCGCCCGTGTCGCCGGAGTTGGGGTTCCACGACCAGAACGTGAAGCTGATGGCGTCGGTCCCGGTGCCCACGTAGGCCATCAGGGTCGACAGCCAGGTCCGGTCCCTCGGGTCGGCGAGCGTCGTGCCGAACTCGCCGAGCAGCACCGGCGCCACGTTGTTCTTGAACAGGTAGCCCCAGTTCCGGTCCCAGATGGCGGCCATATTGTTGGGGAAGGCGGGATCGGAGAACCACGGCTGCGCGAACACCGACGTCGCGTAGTCGTGTGCCGAGTAGACGAGCCGGTTCGCGACGTTCAACCGCACCGGCGCGGTGGCCGCGCCCTGCAGGTTGCCGCCCCACCAGTAGCCGCTGCCGTTGTAGTCGCTCACGCCCTCGACGATGATCAGCCAGTTGGAGTTCACCGCGAGGATGGCGTTGCCCGCCCGTTCCGCGGCCAACCGCCAGTCGGAGTTCAGGTCGCCGCTGCCCCAGTTGGCGCCGCCGCCGCCCTGGATCCCGTGCGGCTCGTTGTGCAGGTCGGCGCCGATCACCGTGGTGTTGCCGGCATAGCGCTGCGCGAGCATGCGCCAGTCGCTGATCCACCGGCTCTCCGGATAGGCGCTGGTGTACCAGAGTGCCGACTGCCCACCGGAGTCCGGCCGGTGCCGGTCCAGCACCACCTTCATGCCGATCTGCCCGGCGTAGGCGATGATCTTGTCCATGATCTGGATGCCGGAAAGCCCTTGCAGATCCGGGTTCTTGGCGTAGTCGATGCTGGTGGGGGTGCTGCCGGAGTCGAAGAGCTGGCTGGCGAACGGCAACCGCAGGGTGTTGTACTTCAGGCCCTTCATCTGGTCGAGCATGTCGCGGTAGCCCCGCGTCCACAGGCCGTGCGGGGAGTAGTTCGCCGTCTCCAGGCCGAACCAATTGATCCCCGTCATCCGCACCGGCTGGTTGTTCGAGTCGAGCAGTTGCCTGCCGTTCGTGTGCCAGTACCCGGCGCCCGCCGCGGCGGCGGGTGCGGGGTTGGCGAACTGTACGAACCCGGCGAGCAGCAGCGCGGGGAGCAGCGCCGCCAGCAGAGAGCGTAATCGTCTCATCTCGAATGTCCTTCATGGACGGAGCGGGGCCCGCGCCTCCGTTGGCAGCGGGCCCCGCCGCCGGATCAGGGGAAGAGCCGGCCGTATTCGGCCAGCGCCATCGCGACGTCCGCCTGCGCCCAGAACCGGTGGTACCGGAAGCTGGGAGCCGGGCCGCCGGAAAGGTGGTCCTCCACCTTCGACCACTCGGGGTCGTCGGTGTACCACGAACGCAGCGATCCGAAGGTCGAGCTGCTGTTGATCGGATCGCCGTTGGCCATGGTGCCCGTGAAGCCCGGCGGGACGTAGACCGTGTCGTCGAACCGGCTGTAGTCCCCGCGGGTCTCGGTCACCGAGATGCCGCGGGTGGTCTGGTTCGGCGTCGCCCACATGGCGTCGAGCAGGTTCTTCGCCATGTCCCGCGCGGCGATGTTGCCGGACTCCGACGCGTAGTGGATCAGCGTCTTCGCGAGCGCCGCGGTGATGCCGACGTCCTGGCCCCGAGTGGCGACCGTGACGTGCAGACCCGTGTTGGCACCCGGGTTCGCCGGGTTCCAGGTGTCGGGCTGGCCGGACCAGGTCAGGTTGTCCGGGATGGACCAGGTGCCGGCGGCCGGGTTGGCCGTGGTGTTGGCGATGGCCCACGGCACCCACTTGTCCAGCAGCGTCTTCGCCGTGGCGTTGCCGGTCTGGTTGTACAGCTCGGCGATCCGCTCCATCGACCACGCCTGCATGCCGAACCACCGGTTGCTCGGCGGGTCGTGGTAGACCGGCTGCACGTCGTAGAACATCCCGTAGAACGTCGAGGTGTTCGCCGGTGGTGTGGCATACCGGCCGGCCCAGCTGTTGGTCGCGCCGCCGGCGATGCCGCCTTCCGCGGACTGCAGCCAGCGGTAGAACTCCAGCTGCCGGGTGAAGCTCGTCGTCCAGTCGGCCTGGGCGGTCGGCGACTGCGGCCGCAGCGCCGGCACGTTCGCCAGTGCGTACGCGGCCAGCGGGTTCTGGTACCCGAAGTGCGACGGGCTGGACCCGATGCGCCACGCCCAAGTGCCGTTGGTCGCGCCACCCCACGCGTAGTACCAGGACATCAGGTAGTGCGCGCTGTTCTTACCGCTGCCGGCCGGGCAGGCGGCCGGTCCGACGCAGTTGCCGATCTGCTTGAAGTACTTGTCGAACATCGCGTACCGCAGATAGTCACCCATCCTGGCGGCCTTGGTGATGGTGCCCGAGACCTGCGACTGGTTGCCCTGCGCGGTGGCCCACTGCAGCGCCCAGTACGCGGCCTGCACGGCACGCGCGTCGGCGTCGGGCGCGTTGGTGTAGCGGTACTGCGTGGCGTACTGGGAGTCCTGCACGAACAGGGGCAGGAACCCGTTGGTGCCACCGTCGTTGAAGCTCTCCCACGACGGGTGCGGCACGGTCTCCCACACCGACTCCTGCGGTCCGCGCTGGAAGGTGTTGATGTAGGACGGGCTTCCGGTGCCGTTGCCGCGCCGGCCGTAGCCGTAGCGGTTGTCCACATCGAGCAGCCAGTGCATGCCGTAGATGTCCCTGGTGCCGTACGTGCTCTGCAGCTCGTTGGCCAGCGGGTCGCTACCCACCGGCACGCTGGGAGTCAGCGGCACCGGGTACTGGTTCGGCAGGTCCTGCTCCGGCGCGTAGTCCGCCGGGTCGGCCGGGTTGTACGCCGCGTTGCTCGGCTGGTCGGCCGCCGTCGGGATGATGTGTGTCTCCATCGACGTCCAGGCCTGGTTGAACCGGGTCCAGTCCGCCGTGGCCTGTCCGTACTGGGCCTCGAGCCAGATCCAGTAGCTGTACGCCTCCGAGGTGGTGACGTGCCCGTAGTCGGGTGCCTCGACGATCAGCGTTTCCACCGAGTGGTACGGGATCGGCGGGTTGTGGCTGGAGAAGTAGCCGTTCGCCGGAGCCTTGATCTTGTTGTACAGCTCCAGGAACCGCTCGGCGTAGGCCGACTGGTCGTCGTCGGACTCGGTGGCCGTGATCGTCGCGGCCGTCTGGCCGGTGGCGCTCGCCGTGAACGTGGCGGTGCCGTTGGCCGTGTCCGTGTCCTGCGCGGCGGCCAGGGTCACGGTCTGCGGAGTGTTCCAGTTGGACGTGGTGAACGTCCGCGCGGCGCCCGTCTGCACGGTCAGGTCGGTGTCGCCCGTGGTGCGCGCGGTGTTCACCGTGACCGAGCTGGACGGTTGCGCGGACAGCCGGAGCGCGACGTTCGCCGTGCCACCTTCCGGCACGCTGACCGTGGTCGTCTCGGCGATCACCGCCGGTCCGGTGTTCGGTGTGACGGTCACGTCCACCGGCGCGGAGTTGGTGAAGGCGCCCAGGTTGTCGTACGCCCGAGCGACCAGGACGTAGTTGCCGGCCGCGACGTTGGGCCAGCTCAGCCCGTACGGACTGGACGTGTCGGTGCCGATCAGGGTGGTGCCGGCGTAGAACTCCACGCGCTGGACCGAGCCACCCGGGTCCGCCGCGTTCGCGGCGAGCGGGATGTTCGCCCCGGCCGTGTAGGTCCCGCCGGTGACGGGCTGGGTCAGGCTCACGGTCGGCCCGGTGTTCGCGCCGGTGCAGCTGACGCCGTTGAGCGCGAAGCTCGTCGGCGCGACGTTGCCGCCCGAGTAGGTGCCGTTGAAGCCGATCTCGGTGGACGCGCCCGTACCGAGGTTTCCGTTCCACCCCAGGTTGGTCGCGGTCACGTTCGGGCTGTTGGGTGCCTGGGACCAGTTCGCGCTCCAGCCGGGCAGCTGGATCCGCTGGTTGCCGGCGAACGCGAAGCCGAGCGACCAGTTGGACACCGGATCGCCGAGATTGTTGATCTTGAGCTTGGCGGTGAAGCCACCACCCCAGTCGTTGACGCTGTAGTCCACCTGGCAGGCGACGGCCCGCGGGGTGACCTCCGAGCTTGCCGGTATTGCTATCACAGCAACGAGCGCCGCACAGGCTGGGAGCGCTCCAAGACGTCGCAATCTCATGTCGTTCTCCGATACCACGTTCAATGAGGTCGATCGGAAATGTGGAGCGCAAGCGCTCCCGAAGCCCGCCTTCGCGCCGGGCGAAGGCGGGCGTTCCGGGGTTAGTTCAGGTGCTACAGCGGCGGATAAGCGTTCCGCATGAGCTCCTGGAACTGAGCCGAGAACCAGTGTCCCGACAGCGGTGCGTTGCCAAGCGCACCGGACATGTTGTTGTTGTTGCGCGGGTTCCCCGGGTAGGTGGGGTCGCACATCCGGTCGAAGCCCTTGCCTTCGTCGTTGTCGATCTGCGTGCTCGAACCGTCCGACTCGCCGGGCGGCTTGATCCACACGAAGGCGTCGATGCCGGGGGCGGGGTTCGCCCTCGGACGCTCACCCAGACCGGCACCTGACTGGTTGCACCAGTTGCCGAGGTGGATGCGCCGGTCGATACGCGACTGGTTCATGAAGGTGATCGGGTCGGTCGACGTGCTCGCGGAGGTCGGCCGGGCGGACCCGCCCCAACCGTTGCGAGAGGTGTCGATCAGCATGCCGATGTTCGAGGCGAAGCACTGCGAGTCCGCCTGCGTGCGGAACGCCTGGGCGTAGCCCTGCTCGTCCACGTACCGGTTCCAGTCGACCCAGCCGCCTGCCACCTCACGCAGCGGCCGGCCGCCGACCACGGTGTTGGCGTTGAAGAACAACTCCTGCAGGGCGCTGTAGTTGGCGGTGTTGGCGATGAAGCCGTGCACGTCGGCCGGGGTCGCACCGGACGCGTTGGCCGCCTGGCACATCAGCTGTGCGGTCGCGTTGAAGTTGTCGTCCCAGCCGAGCCAGCCGTGGTGACCGGCGTCGACGTAGTTGTAGACGTTGGGCACGTCGCCGAGCTCGGCCAGCGCGTAGCCGACACCGGTGACGTAGTTCCCGTTCGCCTTCATCACGTCGCACTGCGGGGTGACCGTCGGGCGCGGCGAGACGTTGGTGACCAGGTTCGGCAGCGAGTCGATCTCGATGATCGTCACGAGCCGCAGGTTGGCATAGGCCGGCCTGGCCAGGATCGCGGCGATCGGGTCGATGTACTCCGTGCGGTACCGGCCGATATCGGTCGGGCCGAGCTCGCCGTTGGACGCCAGCGCGGCGCAGTCCCGGCCGGGCAGGTTGTAGATCACGACCTGGAACACCAGTGGCTGCGCGCCGTTCGCCGCGTCCTGCTGGACCGCGCCGTCGAGGTGGCTGACCAGTCCTCTGGCACCGGTCGTGCCATTGATGGCCGCGATGCGGTCCATCCACACGCCGGTCGGCTGGTTGGCGATCCGGCTGCCGCCGGATTCGGCCCTGGCCCTGGTGGCCCAGTCCGGGTTCACATACACGCTCGCGCCGGCGTACGGGTTGTCCACGCGGTCCGCCGGGTCGGGATCGGGGTCGGGGTCGGGGTCCGTCTGGCCGGTGCAGGCAAGACCGTTGAGGGTGAAGCTCGTGGGTGCGGCGTTCGTGCCGGAGTACGTGCCGTTGAAGCCGATCTCCCTCGACGCGCCCGTAGCGATGGGCCCGTTCCACCCCAGGTTGGTGGCCGTGACGTTGCGGCTGCCCTCCGGCTGGGCCCAGGTCGCGCTCCAGCCGGGCAGGGTCACCCGCTGGTTACCCGCGTAGGCGAAGCCCAAGGTCCAGTTCGAGATCGGGTCGCCGAGATTGTTGATACGAACGGTGGCGGTGAAGCCGCCGCCCCAGTCGTTCACGGAGTAGTCGACGCGGCAGCCGGGTGCCGCGGCCGCGGGGGAGGCGGTAAGCGCTATGACGAACGTCGTGACCGCCACCACGAACGCTACGCCGGCGGCCGTGACACGGCGCGCTCTGGTTTCTGTCAACTTCGATCTGGGTCTCATCTGGATCCTCTGCTCAACTTTGAGCGATCTCTGGGAGCGCTCCCAGATTTGGAGCGTAACCGTGTTAACGCCACGTGTACAGACTCTCACTGAGGATGAACAGTTAAGTTGACGCGGAGGGGTCCGCTTTCTGGAGCGCTCCCAACCAGAGGTCGGCGCGTAAATGATCATATAAACGATGTTGTTTATCCACGCGCGAGAGGCTATATTAACGACATCGTTTAAACCTTGAGGTCGCCATGACCAAGATCAGCGTTTACCGCTACGACCGCGACAACCGGCCGATCGAGATAGCAGGCTGGTTCACCCCCGAGTCCGCCGACGCGATGGTCGAGGCGGATCCGATGACCGCCGAGCGACACGCGGCCGCCATGCGTCGCGGCCAGAGCTCTCGGGGTGTCATCGAAACCCTGTACCACACCGATGGCGGGCGGTGGGTGCACAAGATCGCCTGGCACATCGGCCCCCACGGCCAGTGGGTCGACGACGAGACCAAGGCCAGCTCCGGCAGTCCCGGTCCCCAGTACCGGTTCCTCTCCGACGCCGAGGCGCTGGACTGGTTGACCCGCAACGGTTACCACGACCGCATCGCCACCTACCTGCCCAACCTGCCCGACGAGACCGGCCCCGGCCGGCCGGAGATCGGCGGGCTGGTTCAGGTGCGCCTCGGCAAACTGCTGCCCAGCATCGACGCCTACGCCGCCGAGCAGTCGTGCTCTCGTGCCGAGGCCGTCCGGCGCCTGGTCCTCGCGGGCCTGGCCAGCGAGGGGACGTGATGGCCGACAGCGCAGGCCGGGACAGCGCACGCCGGGACCGGGTGGTCGCCGAATGCCTGGACAAGCCGGGATCGGTGGAGGAGTACCCGTTCGGCGACGGCGTGATGGTGTTCAAGGTAGCGGGCCGGATCTTCGCGATGGTTCCCCTGGCGGAATCACCGGGAAGCGTGAGCCTCAAGTGCGATCCCGCCAGGGCCACCGCCCTGCGCGCCCGCTACACCGCGGTCACCGCCGGGTACCACCTGAACAAGCGGCACTGGAACACCGTGACGCTCGACGGCTCACTACCCGACGGCGAGCTGTGGGAGCTGATCGACCACTCCTACGAGCTGGTGGTGGCCGGCCTGCCCAAGACCCAGCGCAAGGAACTGAACTAGTCAACGCAGGCGGTAGGCGTGGATGATCGTCTGGTCCACCGAGCTGCCCGCCGTGTCCACCGCTTTCGCCCGCAGTGACACGTAACCGCTCGCCGGGTGCCGCAGCACCACCACGCCGCCGTCGCCGTGTCGGGCCACCGGGACCGTTCGCCAGGTGGCACCGTCGTCATAGGACACGTCGACGGTCAGCGACCGCACCGGCGCCGCCGGCGCGCCCGGGTTGCCGGGCACGGTGACCCGGACCGGGTGGAACCGGCCGCCCGGCGCGGAGTTGGTCTCGTCGAGCGCGGCGTCGAAGCGCACCACCCGTACTGGCAAGGCAATCGGGCCATCCTCCCGACCGTCGTGTTGGAACGTCCACTCCGCACTGACCCGTGTGGACAGATCAGTGAAGCCGCGGGACGCCTCGGTCCGCACCCGGTACGCACCGGCCGACGCACCGTCCACCTGGCACCTGGCCGGCTCGTCGGACGCGCAGACCTCGACGCCGTCCCGGGACATCACGGTGCTCGCATCGTCCACTGCGGAGGTCCCCCACACGTCGGGTCCCGTGCCGTACAACGGAATCCCGACGGAGAGCTCTCCCGGGTAGGCGACCGCCCACCGCGGTGCGTCGGACGTGCCGGGCAACGCCGGGCCGAACACCCCGCCCCCGTTCCACGTCTCGCGGTACCGGCGACCGGCCTGATAGGACCGTGCCAGCACGGTCTGCAGCCACCTCGGCGGTTCCGGGGACGGCTCCGCCTGCGGTGACAGCTCCAACTGCCAGCTGATGTCCCGCGTGGTGAACAGCTCCGTGCGGGCACTCGGCAGCCGCACGGGCAGCACCGGAGCGTACGTGGCGACGCCGGGCAGCCTCGTGTAGGTCGCGTTCGCGAACTTCGAGCCGGTGGTGTCACCGCCCTGCGGTTGGTTGGTCGATCCCACGGTGGCCAACTCGGCGTCGCGGACGTGCCGGGTCCCCGTGTACGCCCTGCCCGGGGTGAACCAGGCGAGGGAGTAGGAGTAGGGCGAGTCGGTGAACGTGCCGTCGGCCCCCGGCGCGGCGAGCGCCACCAGCGCCGCGCCGACCAGGCGGTCGGCCGGCGCGTTCGGGCCGAGCTGTGCGGTACCCACGTTCGCGAAGTCGTCGAAAGCGACGAACGGGACGGGGGCCGGGCCCTTCCCCGTCAGCACGGAGGAGCTGATGACGCCCGACACCAGCCGGGCGTCGGGCCGTTCCACGGTGACCTCGACCGGTCTGGTGGTGCGCGCGTCGAACGTGACGGCCGTGTCCCCCGTCAGCCGAAGCCACGGCCGGGTCAGCCGGTCGATCCGCTCGCCCGCATGGATCGCGCTCTGCAGGAAGTAGTCGCCACGCGGCAGCCGGAGCCGCACGGTGCCGCTCGGCTCGCTGAGCGACTCGTGGGTCCCGTCGTCGTAGTTGGCGAAGAACACGTCGTTGTCCGCGGCCGGCGTGCCGTCGCGGCCGATCATCGTGACCGTGAGCTCGTAGTCGCCGGATTCCGCCGCGGCGGCACCGGTGAGCACCAGCGCCGTCAGCGCCGTCAGCGCCGCTAGCGCCGTCCAGGTGGTCCGTCGCATGTCGTGGCCCCTCAACGGATCTGGGTAGCGTGCTCGGTTGCGTCGATGGGCACGCACGGCGACACCGGTCCCTCGGCCACCCCGAACTCGATCGACGACAGCTGGTGGCGGCCGGCTGTGGCGATCACCAGTGTCCGGCCGGCCGAGAAGTCCGAGGGACGGAGCGAGAAGGACGCGGAGCTGCCCCCACGGCGCTCACCCGAGCCACCCGAGCCGCCTGCCGAGCCGCCCTGCGCCGACGTGTAGCGGGGTTGCTGGCAGACCTTGCCGTCGGGGAGGTAGTCGACCTCGGCCGGGATGCCCAGCTCGGCCAGCCGGCGCTCCAACCCCTCCGCGTCGCTCAGCTGCTTGATCTCCACGGAGATCGTGCCGTCGTCGTGGGTCTCCACCGCATAGGCACTGTCCTCGCCGACGAGCGAGGGCAACACGACCGCACCCGCGATCCCCAGCACGACCGCGCCGGCCGCCAGCACCAGCCGGGGCCGCCACCGTGCGGGATTAACCGTGTCGACCGGCGCCGTGTCGACCGCCGCCCGCTCCTCGACCACGTCCCGCAAGGCCACGAGCAGCCGATCCTCGAACCGCTCTCGAGAGTTCTTGTTCACGGAAGCACCTCCGCCGCTGTGGTGAGTTCGGTGGTCTGGGTGAGGTCGTGCCGAACCTGCCGCCGGGCGCGATGCAACCGCACCCTGGCGGCGGTCGGGCGGATCCCGAGCGCCTTCGCGGCGTCGTGGACCGCCAGGCCCTCCAGCGCGACCAGCTCCAGCACCGCCCGCTCCCCGTCGGACAGGTCGTCCATGGCGGCATACAGTCGCCGCGCCTGGGACTCCGCGTCGATCCGCGCCTCCAGCCGTGCGACGTCGTCCTCGTCGACCAGTGCTCGACCGGCGAGCCGCCCGGCCGCCCGCAGACCCCGTGCGCTGCGCCTGCGTTCGGCGGCCACCACGTTGCCGGCCACGCCGAACAGCCACCGGCCGGGTTCGCCCCGGCTGGCGTTGTACGTGTGCGCCGAGTCGATCACCGCGAGGAACACGTCCGCCGTCAGGTCGGCCGCGAGATGCGGATCGCCGACGCGGCGCGCGATGAACCGCAGTACCCCCTCCACGTGTTCCCGGTAGAACACCTCGAAGGCCCGCGGATCCCGCGCGATTCGCGCGAGGCCGCCGTCGGCCGATGTACCCGTCATCCGTTCACCACTCCGTCAGTCTCGCGGTTGTAACTGCTCTTGGACGGAGCGGGACGAGGCGTTACATCGTGGGCCCCAGCAGTCCGGCGGCGTACGTGTCCAGGGTGTTGAGCGTCGCGCGGAACGCCATCGGGCCGATGGAGATGCGGCTGACGCCGGCGGCCGCGAGCTCGGCGACCGTGGTCCCGCCGAGGTTGGCGTTCACCGGGGCGTCGAGGCTGTCGACCAGCCGCCGGGCGACCTGGGGGTCGGTCAGGCGGATCGGGTAGACGCAGTCGGCGCCCGCGTCGAGGTAGCGGCGGGCTCGAGCGAGGACGTCGGCGTCGGTGCCCCCGTGGAGGTAGGTGTCGATCCGGGCGTTGATCACGATGTCGACGCCGGCCGCGGTCGCGGCCGCCCGGACGGCCGCCAGCCGTTCGGCGGCCGCGTCGGGATCGAGCAGCTCGCCGGGGCGGGCGTGGTCGGAGTCCTCGAGGTTGAGGCCGACGGCACCGGCGGCGAGCAGCCGGTCGACCAGTTCGGTCGGGTCGAGGCCGTAGCCGTCGAGCAGGTCGGCGGTCACGGGCACGTCGACCGCGCCGGCGATCCGCTCGACCACCGCGAGCATGGCGTCGACCGGGGCGTCCGGGCCGTCCGGCACGCCGAGGCTCGCGGCGATGGCCGCGCTGGAGGTCGCCACCGCCTGGGCGCCGGCGGCCACGACACGTTCCGCGCTGGCCACGTCCCAGGCGTTGACGAGCACGAGCGGGTCTCCGCGTCGGTGCAGGGACCGGAGGCTGTCGGGCTTCGTGTTCATGGAGTTCTCCTTCTATTGGGTGCTATGCCGTCTCTGGTGGCCGCAGGAAACGTTGGCGGCCGAGGCGGGCAGTGGCTGTGCGAGCGCGCCGGCCGAGGGACCGACACGTGGAGATCGGTGGCGATCAGGTTCCATGACCCCTACAACCGCCCTTGTCCGAAAAACTCGTCGCGACGAGTTTTGCCGGGCGCGGGGGTCTCTCCTTGTGTGGACTCCTTGCTTGTCCTGTGCGCGCGGGCGGACGACGCCACCACGGCCGCGTGGTGCGACCTCGTTCGGGCCGCGCTCGCCGCCGATCCGGGGGGCGTGGTGAGTTGTGACGTCTCGCGGCTGACCGGTTCTGCTGTCGATGTTGTCAACGCGTTGGCGCGCCTGCAGCTGACCGCGCTTCATCGGGGCGGTCGGCTGCGGATCTTGCGGGCCGATCCCGCGTTGTGTGCTCTGCTCTGACGTCTTTTAGTGGTTCCACTGGGACGATCGCGTGCTTCGGTGATTTCGCTGTGGGCTGGGGCGATCGGCGCCATGTCTCGCCGGAGACTTCCGTACGGGGTGCGTAGGCGCGGCGAGCCACGGCAACGTACCGGGGAGAGCGTTGGCAACGGGGTTGATCCGAGTTCACCGGGGGCTCGTTTATCTTACGTTTACATGAGGTTACTGACCGTATTCATCGGCCCATTTTTCTTTCATTCTTTCGAGCACCCAGCATTGTCGAGCGCGCGGGTAAACTGAACACATGTGCGACGACGGTCACGAGCTACTCGCCCAAGGTATCGAATACGAGCGGCATGCCGCTCGGAAAACGGCGGAGGTGTTGGATCGCATCGCACGGTTTGTCGCACTGTATCCCGGCCGGGAGGGGGAATTCGTGCCGTTGGAGATCGCGGCGGCGTTTCGGTGGACGGTGTCGTATGCGCAGAATCGGATCGCGTTGGCGGTCGCGTTGACCACCCGCCTGCCCCGCACGTTTGAGCAGTTGCGGGCCGGGACGATCGATGAGTACAAGGCGCGGCGGTTCATGTGTGCCACCGAAGTCCTCTCCGATGAGGCCACCGCACAAGTCGATGCCGAACTCGCCTCCCAGGCCGGGGAATGGAACGCCGTCCAGCTCAACGGCCGACTGCGCCGCGCGGTCCTCCGCGCCGACCCCGAAGCCGCAGCCGCTCGTGCTGCCGCGCAGTCCGCGGCCCGCCGGATACGCCACGAGACCCTGGAGGATGGTGCCGGGCTGTTGGTGATCCAGGGTGATGTCGAACGTACCCACCTCGCCCACTGCCGGGTGCGGGCCATCGCCACGAACCTCAAGACAGCCGGTGACGAGCGGACCCTGGACCAGCTCACCGCGGACGTGGCCCTGGATCTCCTGGCAGGTAAGGGGTTCGAGAACGCCACCGTCCACGTTCGGCTCACCCTGCCGGCGACCACCGCGCTGGGCGTGGATCAGAAACCGGGCTACCTCGCTGGCTACGGCTGGCTCCCCGCGCAACGAGCCCTCGAGTTGGCGGCCCAGCAGGACGCGACCTGGCAGCGGGTGTTGACCGACCCGCTCACCGGACACGCGATCGATGTGGGCCGCGCCAAGTACAGCCCACCGGCGGCGTTGCGGGACCACACCACCGCCCGCTGGCCGCTGTGCACCGGCCCGGGCTGTGCCCGGCCCGCCCATCACTGCGATTTGGACCACGTCGACCCGTTCCCCCACGGCGCCACCGACAGCATCAACCTCCGCCCCGCGTGCCGCTCCCACCACCGAGCCAAAACCCTCGGCGGCTGGCACGTGGAGCACACCCCCACCGGAGGGGTGGTGTGGACCACCAGGCACGGCTACCAATTCGCCCACACTCCGGAGCCGATTGCCGACCCCGAACCCATCCCCTTCTAAAGCCTCGACAACACACTCCGAACAGAAATGTTTATCTTTTCCGGCTGGGGCCACCAACCCCGCCCACACCGGAAGCCGCGCGGACCACAAAAACCCGCGCACTCCCACGCAACCCCGTAACCGACCCAGCCCCCCGTTTCATTGCCGTGGCTCGCCGTGCCCAAACACCCCGCACCCAAATCCCCGGCGAGACACGGCGCCGATCGCCCCAGCCACCAGCAAAATCACCGAAGCACGCGATCGTCCCAGCAAAACCACTCAGAGGCCAAACAGAGGAAAGAGCCCGGGATCCAGGAACGCATGCAGCGCACTGACCTTGCCGCCCCGCCACTCGAGGACGTGCACGGCCGACGGCTCCAGGAGTCCACTGTCACCACGCCGGTAGACCGCCACAGCCGGCCCGCCGTTCGCCGAGACGGGCACCATCCGCGCGTGCTCGCACCCCTTGCCGTGGGACGCGAACCACCGGGCGAACGCCTCCCGCCCCCGCAGCCAGAACGCGTACGGCGGCATGGACACGACCGCGTCCCGATGCAGCAGCGACACGATCCGATCGATGTCGAACCGCTCGAAGGCGTCGATGTACAGCTCCAGCAAACGGGCGTCCACCGGTTCGGCAGCCGCGTCGTCGCGGTGTACCTCGGCGAGTGCGGCCCTGGCTCGGCGCACGGTGCTGTTCACCGCGTCGACGCTGGTCTCCAGCAGGGCGGCGACCTCCGCCGCCCGCCAGCACAGCACGTCCCGCAGGATGAGCACCGCCCGCTGGCGGGGCAGCAGGTGCTGCAGCGCCGCGACGAAGGCCAGCCGGATCGACTCGCGGGACACCGCCCGGTCCAGCGGGTCGTCGGTCTCCGTCAGCCGGCTGGGGATCGGCTGGACCCACGTCACCTCGGGCAGCGGCGCGCCGCGTTCACCGCCGCTCACCCCCAGATCCATGGGCATGGCCCGGCCGCGCCGGTCGTGCAGCGCGTCGATGCAGACGTTGGTCGCGATCTTGTACGCCCATGCGCGCAGCCCCGACGGGTCGGCCAGACCCGGCAGCGCCCGCCACGCCCGGACCATCGTGTCCTGCACCGCGTCCTCGGCCTCGTGCGGCGAGCCGAGCATCCGGTAGCAGTACCCGACGAGCGGCCCCCGCAGCTCCTCGAGCTCCCGCACCGCGAGCGCCTCAGTCACACCGCACCCACCTTCACGCCGAGCAGACCTTCCCACCATTGAGACTCCGCCGGCGCCCGAAACTGGTCGCTCCGGGTAAAGAATCACGGTCGCGCGAAGACCTGCACCTCCGCCAGGTTCAACTCGGTCGGCGCGGTGGTCGCCAGCCACACGCGCACATAGCGGCCGGTGGCGGACAGCTCGATCGTCGTGGGGCGGCCGGCGGTCGCCGACTCGTGGTGGCTGACCACGCCGGGCGCGGCCAACGCCTCGGCCAGCGTCGCCGGGAACGGTTCGGCCGACACCAGCACGTGGTAGTCGGTCACCCGCTCGGCGCAGCAGTCGACCCGGTTGTGGATCTTCACGGTCTCGATCGGCACCGCCGCGCCCAGGTCGACCTGCCACCACGGCTGCGCCTCGGCACCGGACGTGGTGGAGAGGTTGAACAGGTCACCGTCCACCGAGTGCGCGGCCGGGTAGTCGGCCGACCAGTCCGAAACCTGGGTCGCCGCCTTGCCGGCCGAGACGTTCACCAGCGGCGGCAGGCCCAGGAACTCGTCGTGCCGGGCGCGCACGTCCGCCAGGAACACGTCGAGCACGCCGTCGGCGATCTGCACCACGCCCTCGACCCGGTTCTCCCCCGGCACCGACCGGATCAGCGCCGCCTGGTCGGCCAGCGCGTCCATCGACGCCCGCGCCGCGCCGGCCTTCCCCGAGTCGCCGGCGTCGATGGCGGCCAGCGTGTCCAGCCCGCGGCGCATGGCGTCCGCCCACAGCTCGGTCGCGGCCAGCCAGTTCGCGGCGTCGTCGCGGAAGCCCGCATCCGCGACCGTGGCGCGGATAACCGCCGGGGCACGGATCAGCCGGTTGACGTACCCGCGCAGCTCAGCCAGTGCCCGGGGATCACCTGACCAGAACGACGCCACCCGCGCGGCCAGCGCCGGCGCCTGCGGCTGCCACGGCTGGGGGCCGAACGTCGGCGCCAGGTGGTTGAGGTCGAAGAAGTCCAGCAGCGCGCGGATGCCGCCCCGGTCCCCACCGGCGAGGTAGGACGCGGCGGCGCGCCAGCTGACGTCGCGGTCGTAGGCGCGGTCGTGCCACGAGAAGTCGGCCATGGTGAACACGGCCACCTTGCTGGCGGCCGCCTGGTTCATGGGGTTGGCGACGATGCCGGCCACGTGGTCGGACATGCCGGCCTCGCGGTGGTCGTACGGCGCCAGCAGCAGCCGGCCCGCCGCCTGCCCGTAGTCGTTGACCGGGTAGTTGTCCCAGATGAACACCTTCCGCCCGAACAGCGCCGACGCCGCCTCGGCCTGGTCGACCGTGATGCTGGGCGGCACGACGTCGGTGCCGGTCCACATCACGAGCACGGCCGGGTCGAGGGTCGCGCGCATGACCTGCTTGTAGGCGGTGTCCGTGAGGTCGCCGTACTCGGTCGGCACCATCTGCAGCGGATACGTCCCGGCCTGCGTGGCCACGAAGTTCCGCTGCACGTCGTTGAGCAGGTCGACCTGCGCGGTGGCGGCCGCCGCCCGTCCCGGCGCGCCGTACCGCGCCTCGTCGGCCGCACAGTTCCACCGCGTGTAGCTGATGTCGTCGAGCGGGATGGAGAAGGCCCGGGCGCCGAGGTCGTACATCGCTTGCAGCTTGGTCGTCAGCGCCACGCGGTCCTCGGCGCTGGAGTAGCAGATCGACGTGCCGGGCGACAGGGCGTAGGTGAACCGGACGTGGTGCGCGGCGGCCGCGTCGACCAGCTCGTCGAGCTCGGCCAGCTTGTCCGCCGGGTACGGCTCGCGCCAGCGGTCCCGGTGGAACGGGTCGTCCTTCGGCGCGTAGATGTACGTGTTTGCCTTGACGTCGCCGTAGAACGCGAGCTGGTCGAGCCGTTCGGCGTGGGTCCACGGCGAACCGTAGAAGCCCTCGATCGTGCCCCGCAGCGGCATGGCCGGGTAGTCGCTCACCGCCGCCCCGGCGATGTGCCACCGATGACCGTGCCGCACGAAGAGCTGCCGGAGTGTCTGCACGCCGTAGTACTGCCCGGCCGCGTCGGTGCCCCCGATGGCGGCCGTGTGCCGCGCGGCGCGCAGGGCGCTGCCCTCCGCGTGGTCGGGCACCGGCGTGTTCCCCAGCGCCGCCGCGACGTCCGGCCGGGTGGCCGGTCCCAGGTGGACGGTCACCGGGGCACCGCCGGAGCGGTGCACCCGGCGCACGCCGTGCTCGCGCAGCGTCGTCTCGAGAAGATCCAGCGCGGCGGGGTCGGTGTCGTCAGAGACCACCACCCGGACCGTGTCGCCCAGCAGGACATCCGGCCCGGCGGGCCGGATGTCCTGTGGCGTAGGCGACACGGTCGGTAACGAGGTGGCCGGCTGCGCTGTGGCGGGCACCGACAAGGTGGCCACCGCCAGGGACACGAGAACCACCATCGCCTTGCCGCGCATAGCCATGACCACCTCTACTGGGGACTACCGGAGGGAGAAGGTACTGATCCGCAGGTCGCCGGTGAACCGAAGGTACACGTCGTGCCGGCCGCTCGCGCCGGTCAGCGTGGCGGTGGTGGTCGTGTAGGCGTACTTGTCGCCCGTGCTCGGCACCGCGGCGGTGCCGACGACCCGGCCGGTGGCCGGATGGTCGAGCCGGACCTCGATCGAGGTGGCCCCCGCCGCCGCTCGCGCGACGCGGGCGGTGAAACCCCGTGCGCCCGACCGGAGGTCCACGTCGGCGAACTTGAGCCAGTCACCGGTCGCCGCACCGACCGCGTCGCCCCGCACCTTGGACTCGTCGACCAGGTCGACACCCGCGTAGTCGTCGAAGTCGATGGCCCGCGTGTCCTTCGACAGGTCGCGTGCCGGGATCGTCTCACCCTGCACGCGCAGCGTCGTCCGCACACGGATGTCGGCCGACGACGCGCCCACCAGGACATCGTGGACCGAGGACTCCACGACCCACTTGTTCCGGGTGACGTCCCAATGTGCGAGGTCCGGCGCACACAACTCCAGGCGCACGGTCTTGGTCTCCCCCGCCCGCAGGTGCACCCGGTCGAACGCGCGCAGCCGCAGCTTCGGCTGCGGGTCCCGGGAGGTCCGCTGGTGGCTGTAGAGCTGGACCACCTCGTCACCCGCCCGGCCGCTCGTGTTGGTCACCCGCACGCTGACCCGCACCGTCCCCTTGGGACCGACGGTCGGCGAGCTGAGCCGCAGGTCGCCGTAGCGGAAGGCACTGTAGGAAAGGCCGTGGCCGAACGGGAACAGCGGATCGCCCGTGAAGTACTGGTACGTGCGGTTGGCCTTGATGATGTCGTAGTCGAGGAGGTCGGGCAGATCGGCGTCGGAGCGGTACCAGGTCTGGGTCACCCGGCCCGCCGGGTTCATGTCGCCGAACAGCACGTCGGCCACCGCGTGCCCGGTCTCCTGGCCGGCGTGGGTGGTCCACAGGATGGCCGGGACGTTCTCCTGCTCCCACGTCAGCGTCGTCGGATAGCTGTTCTCCACCACCACGATCGTCTTCGGGTTCGCCGCGTGCACCGCCTTGATCAGCGCCGACTGGGTCTCGGCGAGCGCCATGGTGGTGCGGTCGTGGTCCTCCCGGCCGTTGATGAACGGCATGCTGCCGACCACGACGATCGCCGCGTCGGCGCCGGTCACGGCCGCCACGGCCGACTCGATCCCCTTGGTGATCGTCTCCACCGTGAACCGCGTGGCGCCGGCCGCGTCGGGCGAACCGAGCCGCACGATGCCCTCGCCGTCGACCGTCACGTAGTTGTTCGGGCCTTCCCAGTCGTTCGGGGTCTCATAGCCGACGTAGTGGAGCACGTGGTTGCCGTCGCCCGCGTCCTCGAGCATGAACTGCTGGTGCACGAACCAGTCCCGCGGCTGCGGTGCCTGGTTGGCGAACGGGCTGGTGGGGTCGCCGAGGCCCTGGCGCTCCACGACCTTGCCGTTGGCGACGCTGCGCAACGTCAGCACGCCCTGACCCCAGTCGAACACGTCGAACTGCTCGGCCTGACCTGCTTCAGTGGCGCTGGCCACGAGCGGCGCGCCCTCCGGCGCCGCACTGGCCGTGACGTACCCGCCGCCGACCGCCCGCAGCGCGATCCGGTCCACCGCCTCGCTGCTGGCGACCTTCGCGCCTGTAGTCTCCCCAGCGAGCCGCTCGGTGATGCCGTCCAACGGCGTGACCTGGTACGGCATCTTGCCGGAATACCAGTCGGTGTAGAGGGTGTCCACGAGCGGCCCGACGACCGCGACCTTCTTGGCGCGCGCGGCGTCCAGCGGCAGCGTGTTGCCGGCGTTCTTGAGCAGTACCACGGCCTTGCCCGCCGTCTCCCGGGCGAGGCGCCGGTGGGCCGGGCGGTCCACCACGTCCATGGTGATGCGGCTGTACGGCCCGCCGTCCGGGTCGAACTCGCCCGTCCGGAAGCGGATGCTGAGGATGTGCCGGATCACCGTGTCCACATCGGA
Source organism: uncultured Actinomycetota bacterium (assembly GCA_963826035.1). GTDB lineage: Bacteria > Actinomycetota > Actinomycetes > Mycobacteriales > Pseudonocardiaceae > Actinophytocola. Next base: position 479,850 of record CAWGVZ010000003.1, read on the forward strand.
CTCGGCGAGCAGGCCGGCCGCGAGCGCCTGGTTGATCGACTCGACGGTCGCCGTGGCGTTCGTGTCGTCGACCGTGAAGCTGTCCACGCCCGCCTTCAGGGTGGCCGCGTTGCCCTCCGCCTTCGTGGCGAAGTAGGCCTGTGAGCCGACCAGGTTGTTGGGGTTGCCGGCGTCCGTGACGTTGAGCAGAGTCTGGTCGGTCCAGCTGCGCACCACGTCGTTGTGGTCGGCGTGCACGGTCATCGGCCGGCCGTTGACCAGGTTGTACGCGGACATCACCCCGGTCGCCGCGTTCGCCACGATGGCCGGCTTGAAGGCCAACTCGTCGTACTCGCGCTTCACCCGGGGGCGCAGGTTGGACGACGTCTCGGTGCGGCGGATCTCGTTGTTGTTCGCCAGGTAGTGCTTGAGGGTCGGCGAGGTCTTCAGGAAGTGCGGGTGGTCGCCGCGCATGCCGCCCGCGTACGCCGTGGAGATCACGCCTGTCAGGTACGGGTCCTCGGAGTAGCCCTCCTCGTTGCGACCCCACCGCGGGTCGCGGAGCAGGTTCACCACCGGCGCCCAGCAGTTGAGACCCCACACGACGGGGTTGTCCGAGTAGTAGCCGCGGACCTCGTCGCCCACCACTTCCCCGACCCGCTTGATCAGGTCCGGGTCCCACGTCGAGCCGAGGCCGACCGCCTGCGGGAACACGGTGGCGGTGGCCGTGCGGACGGTGCCGGGATTGGGTGTCGAGTTGAAGTCGGTCGACCAGGCCAGGCCGTGCAGTGCCTCGGTGCCGGTCTTGAACATCGCCATCCCCAGCCGGGGAACGGGCGGCTGGTACTGGTGCAGCATCGAGATCTTCTCGTCCAGCGTGAGGCGGGCGAGCAGGTCCTCGATGCGTTTCGGCAGCGGCAGGCGGGGGTTGCGGAACGGGAGGGCGGCTCCGCCCTCGGCCGCGGCGGCGGACCCGAACGGTCCGGCCACGACGGTGCTGGCGGCAGCGAGCGCGCCGGCCACGGTCAGGAAGCCTCGTCTGTTGATGCTCATGAGCACTCCAGTGTGCGAGTGGACGGTCAGATGTGGACGGTCAGGGTGTCGCTGGTGGCCTCGATCGGGTCCGCGCCGGCGAGTTGGAACCGCCAGCGGGCCGGCGGGTGGTCGACCGAGACGTGCACGGTGTCGCCGCGCCTGGTCGTGGTGAAGGTGCAGGCGACCTCGCCCGCGACGGTCGGGACGGTCGTGGTGACCGTGGCGCCGTCGGCCAGTTGGTAGGCCCGTAGGGTGATTCCGTCGGCGTAGTCGTAGTCCGGCCGGTCGTCCACCGCGCCGATCGGGAGCACGGTGCCGGGCCGCACCAGCAGCGGCACGCTCAGGAAGTCGTGCTCCTCGCGGACCCAGCGCGGTCCGGTGACCGTCTCTTCGGTGAGGAAGTGCGTCCATTCGCCGTCCGGCACGTAGTAGTCCACGGCGCCGTCGCCGTTGAACACCGGGGCCACCAGCAGGTCGTCGCCGAGCACGTATTGGCGGTCGAGGTGGGTGCAGGCCGGATCGTCGGGGAACTCGACGATCATCGCGCGCATCATGGGGATGCCCTCGAGGTGTGCCACCCTGGCCGCCTGGTACAGGTACGGCATCAGGGACAGCTTGAGCTTGGTGAACCGGCGGAGGACGTCGACCGCCTCCTCGTCGAACAGCCACGGCACCCGGTAGGAGAAGTTGCCGTGCAGGCGGCTGTGCGAGGACAGCAGTCCGAACGGGATCCACCGCTTGAACAGGTCGGCCGACGGCGTGCCCTCGAAACCGCCGATGTCGTGGCTCCAGTACCCGAAGCCGGACATGGTGAGCGACAGCCCACCGCGCAGGGTCTCGGCCATCGACGGGAAGGTCGACAGGTTGTCCCCGCCCCAGTGCACGGGGAACTGTTGCGTGCCAACGGTGGCCGACCGCGCGAACACCACGGCGTCCCGCTCACCCCGCCGCTTGCGCAGCAACTCGAAGACCGTCTTGTTGTACAGGTAGGTGTAGTAGTTGTGCATCAGCTCGGGATCGGAACCGTCGAAATAGGACACGTCGGTCGGGATCCGCTCGCCGAAGTCGGACTTGAAGCAGTCCACTCCCATGTCCAGCAGGGTGTCCAGCTTGGCCGCGTACCACTCGCAGGCCTCGGGGTTGGTGAAGTCGACGACCGCCATCCCCGGCTGCCACTTGTCCCACTGCCACACGTCCCCGTTCGGCCGCTTCAGCAGGTAGCCACGCGCCTTGCCCTCCTCGAACAGCGCGGACCGCTGGGCGATGTAGGGGTTGATCCACACGCAGACCCGCAGGCCCCGGTCCTTCAGCCGGGCCAGCATCCCGCGCGGGTCGGGGAACGTCTTCGGGTCCCACTCGAAGTCACACCAGCTGATCTCGCGCATCCAGAAGCAGTCGAAGTGGAACACCGACAGCGGCAGGTCACGGCTCGCCATGCCCTCCACGAACTCGGTGACCGTGGCCTCGTCGTAGGAGGTGTTCCACGACGTCGACAGCCACAGGCCGAACGACCACGCCGGCACCAGCGCCGGCCGTCCGGTCAGCGCCGTGTACTTGGCCAGGATCTCCTTGGGCGTCGGACCGTAGATGATGAAGTACTGCATCGACTGGCCCTCGATGCTGAACTGCACCCGCGAGACGTCCTCCGAACCGACCTCGAAGGACACCAGGCCGGGATGGTTCACGAACACGCCGTACCCGGCGTTCGTCAGGAAGAACGGCACGTTCTTGTACGCCTGCTCGCTGCTGCTGCCGCCGTCGGCGTTCCAGACGTCGACCGCCTGGCCGTTCTTCACCAGCGGGCCGAACCGCTCGCCCAGCCCGTACACCGTGTCGCCGATGCCGAGCACCAGCCGCTCCCGCATGTGGTGCGCACCGTCGTCGGTGGTGATGACCGCCATGTCCTTGGCACCGCTGGTGGTCAGCACCCGGCCGCCGCCGGTGAACTCGATCTGCCACGGCTCGCCGCGTCCCACCCGCACGGAGAGCTCGCCCGACGTCAGCACCGCGCCGCTGCCGTTGTCGCTGCCGTCGGTCGACGTCACGGCGCCCGGCGCGCCGTCGGCGAACAGCTCGAACCGCGGCGCCTTCGCCACCTCGCCCGCGAAGTGCGTGAGCCGCACACCGATCACGTCCGGCATCGGCGTCGAGAGGTCCAGCGTGAGTACCGGGCCCCGCTGCAGGTCCACCCGGTGCTTGATCGGGTAGGTGGGCGCGTGGATCCGCAGTCCGGTGGCCGTGGTCTCCGCGTCGAGCATCTCCGCGGGGTACGACGGATGCACGCCCTCGCGCATCTGCCAGTGACCATCGGTGAATTTCATTTGACCGCCCCTACCGCGATTCCGCGGGTCAGTGTCCGCTGGAAGATGAGGAAGAACACCACCGCCGGCACGATGCCGAGCAGTGCGGACGCGCTCTGCGCCGTCGCGTCCATCAGCCGTTGGCCCTGCAGCACACCGAGTGCCACGGGAACCGTCTGGTTGTCGTTGGAGATCAACATGATCAACGGGATGAAGAACTCGTTCCACGTCCAGATGAAGAAGAAGACCAGCAGCACGGAGAGGGTCGGCCAGCTGATCGGCACGACCACCCGCCACAGGATCTGCCACCTGTTGAGGCCGTCGATCCGGGCCGCCTCAAGGATCTCCCTCGGGAACGTGGACAGCACCGAGGACAACAGATAGGTGCCGAACGCGCTCTGGATGGCCGTGAAGATGATGATCACGGCGAGCTTGGTGTCGTAGAGGTCGAACTCCTTGGCCAGGTAGTACAGCGGGTAGACCAGGACTTCCTGGGGCATCAGGTTGGCCAGCAGGAAGACCGCGACGATCCACATGCGACCCCGCACCCGGCCGATGCCGACCGCGTAGGCGGTGACGATCGACACGAGCACCGCGAACACCGCGACCGAGCCGCTGATCACCGTGCTGTTGAAGAGTTTCTCGGTGAAGTCGACCCGCGTCCAGAAGTCCAGGATCCCCTGCAGGAAAACGCCGTCCGGCAGCGCGAGCGGACCGTTCGCCGCGTACTCGGCCGGCGACTTGATCGCGTTGAACACGACCAGCAGGAACGGGAACAGCATGCCGACGGCGAGCACCACGAGCACACCGAAGATGAGGCGGTGGCCAAAGGTCGTCCGCATGGCTCAGCCCTCCTTCTTGTTCTGTGCCCGCAGGAACAGGAAGGCCAGCCCCATGATGACCACGGTCAGCACGGTGGCGATGGCCGCGCCGTAGCCGACATTGGCCTTCTCGAAGAAGTTCTGATACGAGAAGTAGGCCGGCACGATCGTCGACCCGCCCGGTCCGCCCCTGGTCAGAACGTAGATCTTGTCGAACGACTTCAGCGCGGCGATCGTGCAGGTCAGCAGGACCACGAAGATCTCGGGCCGGATCTGCGGCACGGTGACCGACCACAGCCGCTGCCACCACGAGGCACCATCGAGCTCGGCCGCCTCGTACAGCTCGGGGTCGATCCGCTGCAGCCCGGCCATGAAGATCACCAGCGGGTAGCCGATCTGGATCCACATCACCACCGCCATCACCGACAGCAGCGCGGTCTTCTCGTCGCCCAGCCAGTTCTGCGCCCACGAGTCCAACCCGACCGCACGCAGCAGCGCGTTCACCGATCCGTACTCCGGGTGCAGGATCCAGCCCCACACCACGCCGGCAACCACCGCCGGCAGCACCTGCGGCAGGTAGAACGCCGAACGCAGGAACGTGGTCGACCGCTGCCCGACCCGCTTGGCCACCACGTCGAACAACGCGGTGGCCAGGAGCAGCCCGAAGAACGTCGGGACGATCGCCATCGCCACGATCAGGGCCAGGTTGTTGCCGAAGGACAGCCAGAACGTCTCGTCGGTGAACAGCCTCTGGTACTGCTCCACCCCCACCCACTCGGGGTCGCCGACGCCCTGCCACCGGGTGAAGCTGATCCCGATGTTCATGGCGAGCGGCACCGCGATGACGGCGACGAACAGCAGGGCCGCGGGGATCAGGTAGGGCAGGTACCCGGCCTGCCTGTCCCGACCACCCAGCCGGCCGGGTACCTTCTGAGTGGCCGGCGCCGGCTCGGTCCGAAGTGCCATCCGCGTCACTCGCCGATGTTGGCGAGGTTCTCCTCGTACGGACCGGCGAGCTCGTCGAGTACCTCCTCGGGAGACGCGCTGCCGTTGATCAGCTTCTGGGTGGCCGACACCATGACGTCGTAGTAGCCGGGCGCCGGCCAGTCCGGGTAGTAGGCCAGGCCGTCGTTCTCGACGAGCGTGTCGAAGTCCTCGATCAGCGACTTGCTCTTCTCGTCGGTGATGGCGGAGATGTCGGCGGCGACCGGGATGCCGCCGGAGTTGCCGAGCAGGTTCTGGTTCATCTCGCTCATGGTGATCTCGATGAAGTCGTAGGCGAGCTCCTTGTTCTCCGAGCCCTGCGGGACCACCCAGAGGTTGCCGCCGGAGCCCAGGGAGAGTTCGCTGTCCGGCCACAGGGCCGACTCCCACTCGAATTCGGTGACCGTGCTCTGTACCCGGCCGTACCACCAGCTGCCGGTCATCATGATCGGGAACTGGCCGTCCATGAACGAGAGACCCATGCTCTCGGCGTCGACGCCGGCGGAGTCCTTGCCGATGTAGCCCTTGGCCACCCAGTCGGCGAAGGTGTTCGCCGCGTAGGTCCAGGCCTCGTCGTGGAAGTCCACGTCACCGGTGTACTGCTGGAAGTCGCTCACCCAGGACTGGTCGGCCTTGCTCAGCGCGAGCTGGTAGAGGATCTGGTGGGCCGGGTACTCCTTGCCGCCCACGGCGAGCGGCGTGACGCCGGCGGCCACGAACGCGTCCATGGCGGCCGTGAGCTCGGCGAAGGTCGTCGGCACCTGGACGCCGTGCTGCTCGAACAGGCTCGTGTTGTAGTACATCATCGTGTACTCGGCGTAGTTCGGGATGCCGAACCACTTGTCGCCGCCCATGACGCCGCGCTCGTCGTACCTGCAGGTGGTCTGCACGGTCTCGCTCAGCTTGTCGTCCCAGCCGCGCTCGGTCACCTCGGCCGTCAGATCGGTGAGCAGCCCCTGCTTGGACAGCAGGCCCGCTGTGGCGCTGCCCTTGTTGTACTCCATCAGGTCCGGCGCCTCATCGGAGTTCAGCACCATCGAGGCGGTCTTCTGGATCTGTTCGAAGCCCTTCTCCTCGAACTTGACGGTCACCCCCTCGTGGGTGCGTTCGAACTCCTCGATGGCCGCGGCCCACGCCTTGCCCATGGCGCTGTCGGGACCCTCGAAGTGCCACAACACGAACTCGTTCGACCCACTACCCGCGTCGTCACCGCAGGCGGTGAGAGCGGTCGCGGTAACGGCGAGCGCCGCGATGAGCCTGGCGCCCTTCCCTGGCTTGAACATCGTTGTTCCTCCATAGTGTCGAATCGCTTCGACAGTGCTTGTCTACGCGAGCGTGGATGTGCGGTTTGCCGGGTCTTTAGTGTGCGGTCGTGCTCTCGCGTCGGGTGAGCTTCGGTTGCAGCAGGGTCGCGCCGGGCACGTGGTCCCCGGCCAGCTTGGCCATCAGGAGTCCGACCGCCTGCCGGCCGACCTCCTCCGCCGGGATGGCCACCGAGGTCAGCGGCGGTGTGGTGCGCCCGGCCAGTTCCTCCGGGCAGATCGCGACCACCGAGAGATCCTCGGGCACGCGGCGCCCCTCCTCCCGGAACGCGGCGAGGACCGATTCGACTATCGGCTCGTTGTGCACGACCACTCCCGTGAGATCCGGGTGCTCACGGAGCAGTTCTGCCACGAGCCGGCGGGCGGCGTCGGGCGTCGACTCGCACGGGTGCACGCTGGCCTCGAGCCCGTGCCTGGTCGCCGCGCGGGTGAAGCCGTCGGTGGTCCGGCTGGCGAAACCCGTCCCCCGCTCGTACACCTCGGGCGGCGAGCCGATCAGCGCCACCCTGCGGTGCCCGAGCCCCGCCAGGTGACCTACGCACGTGGCACCGGCCGCCGTGAAGTCGAGGTCGATGCACGTCAGATCCTCGGTGTCGGCGGGAAAACCGATCAGCACGGTGGGCCGCCGCAACCCGCGCAGGACCGGGATCCGCGGGTCGTTCAGCTCGACGTCCATCACGATGATCGCGTCGACGAGCGAGGTGCCCGCCACCCGCCGAAGCCCGTTGACACCCTCGTCCTGGGTCAACAGCAGCACGTCGTGGTCGTGGGCCCGCGCGGCCGTGACCACCGCCGTGGCGAACTGCATGATCACCGGAACGTGGATACCCGCGCGCAGCGGGACGACGAGCGCGAGCACGTTGGACTTGTTGCTCGCCAACGAACGCGCGCCGGCGTGCGGCTGGTAGCCGAGCGTCTCGACGCTGCGCAGCACCCGCCGCCGGGTCTCCTCGGAGATCGACCGCTTGCCGCTCAGCACATAGGAGACCGTGCTGGGTGCCACGCCCGCGTGCCGGGCCACATCGTCGATCTTCGCCACCACGCGGCCGTCCTGTCTGCGCCTTTGCCCACCGCTGTCGAATCGCTTCGACTATAAGGACGCGACCCCCCGGTGGCAATGGTCAGTCTTGGTTCGGTGGTCATACCGACGCTCGGTAGGCCTGCGGTGGCACTCCGGTCAGCTTGCGGAAGATCCGGCTGAAGTAGGCGCGGTCGTGGAAGCCGACGCGGCGGGCCACCGCCTGGATGCTGTCGTCGCTCTCCCGCAGCCGTTCCTTCGCCCGCTGGATGCGCAGCCGGTTCAGGTAGTCCCACGGGGAGATGCGCAGCGCGCGGTGGAACATCCGGCTGAGGTAGTCCTCGCTCATCCCCGCGGCCTTCGCCACCTGCCGGCGTGTGATCTGGTGGTGGTAGTGCTGGTGCAGGTAGGCGACGGCGTGCTTGACCAGCACGCTCGTCCGTTGCGGCAGCGCGTTGCGCGGCTCGAGCAGGCGGGTGAGGAGCGCCGCCGTCTCGGCGTCGGACAGGATGCCCTTGCCGAGCAGGACCGCCCGCCCGTACGGCTCGGCGCGGGCGACGTCGTCGGCCGTCATCGTCTGTCCACTGAGGATGACCGCCGGCACGGCCGTTCGCCGGGCGTCGCCGTGCAGCCGGTCGAGCACGTCGAAACCGTCCATGTCCGGCAGGTTCTGCGACACGATCACCAGGCTGGGCACGTCCTCGCCGAGCGTGGCGAGCGCGCTGGTGCCGTCGGACGCCTCGAGCACCACGTGCCCCGGGCAGATCTGCGCGACGATCCGCCGGTAGGTCGCCAGGGTGTCCGGATCGGCGTCGGCGATCACCACGGGACCGGCGAGCTCGGCCGGCCGCAGCGCCGTGATCGCCTCGTCCAGGTCCCGTGCCACGAGGCCCCCGTTCAGGTCGCCGTACATCAGGAAGGGGGTCCGGCGCAGCAGGGCGTGGTCGTGCAGGTGCCGGATCAGCGACCACTCGTCCGGCCGGCTGTCGGTCACGTCCCACGCGATCGCGGCGGGCGGGCTGTCCTCCAGGATCGTGGTGAGGTCGTCGCCCGTGCGCACCGGCCGGATCGGCAGCCCACCGGTCCGGGGTCCACAGTCGGCCGCCGGCTCGCCCACCACCAGCACGCAGCCGGCCGGCCGGCCGGTGCCCGGGAGCCCGTGCGGGCTCGGCAGCGGGAGCGCGACGTGGAAGGTGAACCGGCCACGACCCGACTCGAAGCGCAGCGAACCGTCGTGCAGCGTGAGCAGTCGCCTGGTGATCGGCAACGCCATGCCGGCGTCCAGCGCGTCCGGGCCGGGAACGGCGCCGGCGCGGCTGAGCCGGATCCGCAGGTGCGGCGGCCGCACGTCGGCCTCCACCTTGACCGGCCCGGTGCCGTCCGCCAGGCGCACGGCGCAACCGTGCAGGGCGACGAGGGCTTGGCGCAGCCGGCGCCGGTCCGCCTGGATCAGGGGCAGCCGGACGGACACCTTGTGGCGGAACACCTCCTCGAGCAGGAGCCCGGGATCCACCAGCTCGGGCTCCAGGTCGAGCGTGTCGATCTCGGCCTTCGACAGGTCCAGCAAGTCACTCACGACCCCCAACTGGTGCTCGGTGCTGACCTGGATCTCCTTCAGGTTGTCGACCAGCGGCGGGGGCGCGTCGGCCATCTCCTCGACCGACCGGAGCGCCTCGCCCACCCGGCGCCGGATGTCCTGCACCGGGGCGCGCAGCTCGTCGCTCACGCTGCTCAGCAACCGGGTCTTCACCCGGTCGGCGCGCTCGGCGAGGTCGCGGGCCTCGCGAACCTCGTCGAACAGCATGATCTCCTTCATGGTGGCGCTCACCTGGTCGCCGAGCGCGCGGTACACGGCACCCGACCGGGGCCCGACCTCGAACAGGGCGACGCCGAGGTGCTCGTCGCGGACGTACAGGGGTTCGGCCACCATGCTGAACCGGCGGTCGGTCGGCAGCACGGCGGCCGGCGGGCGCGTGGACGCGGCGAAGAGCTGCCAGGAGGGGACGCCCAGCACCGGCAGCTGGCGGTCGAGCGCCTCGGTCAGCGCCGGCATGTCCACGGCCGAGGACAGGACGTTGCCCAGGTCCCGCAGGCGGCGGGAGGTCTGTTCGGCCTGCCATCGCTCGAACTCGAGAGCACGGCGACCGGCTTCCGCGACGATCAACCGGGCCCGGCCGATCAGGCGCTCGGCCCGCGCGCGGACCGACCCCGTGACGTGGCACATGGCGAGGCGGTGCATGGCCAGCAGCGTGGCGTCCCACGAGTCGGTGTCCTTGCCGCCCACCGCCCATGCGCCGACCAGCTGGTCGACGTCGCGGAGGAAGGCCGAGCCGGAATCTGGGTCGGTGAGGGCGCGTAGGAAGCCGGCGCTCAGCCGTTCGCGGCACTGGGTGGGCACACCACCTGGTAGACCGTCCACTTCGGACCGCAGTTCGGCCAGCCGGTCGACGCCCGGGTCGGTCGGGTCGTCGGCCTCGGCCAGCAGCGTGCCGGGGCAACCGCACGACCGCCGGACGACCAGCGTGGACGCCGGGGACGGCACCCCCGTGGTGGCCGAGCCGCGCAACCGGGCGACCAGGGTCTCCACGGCCAGCTCACCTAGCTCGGCGAACGGCATGGACACCGAGGTCAGCGGCGGTTCGGCGAGCCGGGCCTCCGGCGAGTCGTTGACCCCGATGACCGCGATGTCGTCCGGCACGTGCACACCCCGCTCGGACAGCATCCGGAGCGCGTCGGCCGCCAGGAAGTCGCTGCAGGCCACCACGCCGTCGAAGTCGTGGCCGGGCCGCAGCGCCCGCGCGTCCAGCAGCACCCGCATGGCCGAGGCGCCGGCCTCCACGTGGAAGTCCACGGGAGCCGAGATCAGCGTCCGGTCGAGCGGGATCCGGTGTCTGGCAAGGGTGTCGGTGTACGCGCGGTAGCGCTCGACGATGACCGGGTTGGCCACCGTGCCCCGGATGAACGCCAGCCTGCGCCGGCCGTGGACCTCGATCAGGTGGCTGATGGCCGTACACATGCCCCGGTAGCTGTCCAGGGACAGGGGGCGTTCGTCGCCGAGCGCGCCGTTCAGGCTGACCATCGGGAGGCGGCCGAACCGCCTGGCCAGCCGTGCCCCGGGCGCGTGCGCGTCGGGCAGCCCGAGCGTCGAGGCCCAGCAGATGAGGCCGTCGAGCATCTCGGGGCCGACCAGGTCGTACACGGAGTTGCGCGGCCGGTCGGTCGTGCCGACCTCGCCGCCTGGAAAGCAAATGAGATTCACGTCGTGCCGTTGGGCGGCGTCGAGCGCGCCGGACCACAGCGTCGCTCCCACACCGATATGGATGTTGGCCGTGACAAGGCCAATTGTCAGCCGCGGTACCCTCATGAACGCCTCGCTCATCAGCATTGACGAACTGTGCGGTGCCCCGGCGACACTCTCCGCAACATAACGGCTACCCGGCGGGCGAGGCAAGGGGGAGAGCGCGACGGGTCCCCGCCAGATCGGCGGGGACCGCGTCCCGGGCGAACTTGATTCAGGCGACCTTGCCGACGCCCGCTCCGCTCGACACGACCGACTTGACGTTGCTCGCCGAGTCCAGCGAGTACGAGTACGGGATGCCGTTCACGCTGCCACGGGTGGCGCAGGCGCCGGAGTTGACGAAGTGGTTGTTCCTGGCCGCCATGTTCCCGGCCGGCGAGCTGCCCTGGCCGAGCTCACACGGTGACTCGGTGTTCTCGAAGTAGTTGCCCTCGACCAGAACCCCGGCCTCCACAGTGGACGCGACACCGTAGTCGCCGACACCGTCGTAGTAGTTGTTGTACACGTGCACCGGGTTGCCGAAGCGCACCCGCGGGTGGCGCTGGGTGGTGCCGTCGAACCAGTTGTGGTGGTAGCTGACCCGCAGGTGCCCGCGGTCCTGGCTGCCGTTGCCGTCGCTGTGCCCGAGCAGCATGGCCTTGTCGTGGTCGAAGAACCTGTTCCACGAGACGGTGATGAAGTCCGAGCCGCGTTTGATGTCGACCGCGCCGTCGTAGCCGTTGGAGAAGTTGTTGTGGTCGATCCAGATCCTGGTCGACCCGTCCTGGACGTTGATCCCGTCGTCCGCCCAGTTCCGGAAGTTCAGGTTCTGGATGATGACGTTGCTGACGCCGTCGATGTCCAGCCCGCCTCCAGTGATGCCCGAGCCGGAGCCGACCCCGATGATCGTCTTGTTCGACGCGACGTCCTGCATGCCGCTGATCGAGATCATGCCGCTCACCCGGATCACCCGCGCACCGCTGGCCTGCATGTTGCTGAGCAACGCCGACGACGAGGTCACGGTGACCGCCGAGGCGCTGCCGCCGCCGGTGGTGCCGGCGCCGAACCCGGTCGGGGTGCCGACGGCCGCCGCCTGTCCGGCCGAGACCACGGTGAGTGCCGAGGCCGCGGCTACCGCTAGGAGGCCGACCAGCCCTCGTCTGACTACTGTTGAACGCATCGTTGCGTCTCCTTCTGCAGGGGATCATCGTTGATCTAGCAGGGTTGATCGAGCAGAGTTGATCCAGCGGGTTCAGCCGATGGTGAAGCTCGGGTGCGGCGGTTGGTTGTAGGCGGTGTTCTGCCATGCCACGGCGACGCGGTACTGCCGGTCCTGCATGAGCGACGGGCGGCTGATGCCCGTGGAGTCGGTGGTGGAGTAGATCCGCAGCGCGCGGTTGTCCGTGGTGCGCCAGATGACTTCCTCGCGCCAGTCGCCGAGGATGTCGGCCGACAGCGCCGGAGTGGCCTTGGTGCCGTTGTTGGACGCGACACCGGAACCGGTGAGCAGGCGGGTGTCGCCGCCGGTGCCGTACTTGTCGATGTGGGTGCCGTCGAGAAGTTCGCGCTGGGCGTCGCCGTCCCACCAGATCACGAAGTTGGTGGAGCCCGGCTTGCGGGCGGAGACCTGGTTTCCGTTGGTGCCGCTGCGCAATCCGGCGACCGACGAGGACCATGCTTCGGCGCCGGGGTTGCCGGACCAGATGTCGGCGGCGACCCCGCGGCCGTTGTCGCAGCCGCAGGAGGGTGCGCTCCAGATGATCTGTCCGGTGCGTGCGTCACCCATCCAGTGGGTGGGTTCGCTGGTCCACTCCGACGGTTTGAACACCTCGAGACCGGAGCGGGAGGGGATGAAGTCACCGACATGGTAGGCGTCGCCGTGGTGGGTGTTGTTCTGCCACAGGCCATAGCCGTTGTCGTCGATGGCCATCGACCCGTACATGATCTCGTCGCGGCCGTCACCGTCCACATCGGCCACCGACAGCTGGTGGTTGCCCTTGCCCGTCCACGCGGCGCCGTTGGTGGAGGAGTTGGAGTCGAACGTCCAGCGCCGGGTCAGCTGCCCGTCGCGGAAGTCCCACGCGACGACCACCGAGCGCGTGTAGTAGCCGCGGGCCATGATGATGCTCGGCCGCGAACCGTCCACATAGGCCGTTCCGGCGAGGAAGCGGTCCACCCGGTTGCCGTAGTTGTCGCCCCAGCTCGCCACGTTGCCGCGCGGCACGATGTAGTTCTCCGTGTCCAGGACCGCGCCGTCGGTGCCGCGGAACACGCTCAGAAACTCCGGCCCGGCCAGGATGTAGCCGGACGAGTTGCGGTGATCCGCGCTTCCGCCGCCGATCACCTGACCGGTGCCCGAGCGGGTGCCGTCGGCGGTCTTCACCACCACCTCGGAGCGGCCGTCACCGTCGTAGTCGAACACCTGGAACTGCGTGTAGTGCGCGCCGGCGCGGATGTTGCGGCCGAGATCGATCCGCCACAGCCGGGTGCCGTTCAGCTTGTAGGCATCGAGGTAGACGTTGCCCGTGTAACCGGACTGGGAGTTGTCCTTGGCGTTCGTGGGATCCCACTTCACGACGACCTCGTACTGCCCGTCACCGTCCAGGTCGCCGACACTCGTGTCGTTCGCGACGTAGGTGTAGTTCTCGCCGGACGGCGTCGTGCCGCCCGATGGGATCTGCAGCGGCACGTCCATCGAACTCGCGGCAGCGCCGACCGTGCCGGTGAACGTCAGCGACTCCGTGACACCGCGCCGTTCTATTCCATCGACTACCGGATTGACCGTGTAGGTAGCCCCGGCCGGCGCGCCCTTGTCGACGTAGTTGGTGCCGGAGACCGGTTCCGGGTTCACCCGCACGCCGTCGCGATAGAGGGTGAACCCGGTGCCGGGTGCGTCGGTGACGAGCGAGCGCCAGCTGACGAAGTTGCCGTCGCCGGTGTTGGCACTGACGACGCCTCGGTTCAACCGCTCGACCTGTTGCGCGGTCTGCGGTTCCGGGGCGGCCGCGGTGCTCGGCACCCACGCGGCGACCGAGCCCGCCACGAGGACGAGCGCGGTCAGACCCCTGGTCACGTTGCCCACAACCTGCCTCCGATCACCGTTGCTACCACGGTTCACGCTACGGAGATGGGTGTGGACAATCACGCACAGTGTGTGGACTCAGCCGATATTCGCTCCCGCGTATCGGCCGACGACCGTGGGAATCCACGGCGCCGGCATGATTCCCCTGTGCAGGGTGGGTGTCCAGCCCGCGTCCGTACCGAGATCCGGGTCGTGCGTGGCGTTGTGGACGGCCACGAGATCGATCGGTTCCGTCCGGTGGCCGACCCGCATGAGGTTGTCCCGCGCGGTGAGCGTGGTGCCGCCCCAGTTGAAGAGCAGCCCGCTCGGATCCACGGCCCGGTCGAGCGCGAACACGTTGCTCTCCGCGACGATGCGCGACTCCACACCGACACCGAGCGCGTAACTGACCGACTCGGGGATCCGGTAGTAGTTGTTGTACACGTGCACCTGTCCGAACCGGACTCGCGGCAGCCGCTGCAGTACGTCCCGGAAGTAGTTGTGGTGCACGGTCACGTTGAGCTTGCCGCGGTCGGTGGCCGGGTTGTTGGTCGAGCCGATCAGCATGGTCTTGTCGTGGTCGGCGAACCGGTTCCACGAGACGGTCAGGAAGTTCGAGCCGTTCGTGAGGTCGAGCTGCCCGTCGTGCACCTGGTAGGGCCGGCCGAAGTGGATCGGCTGCCCCGAGTCGGGGTTGTCGCCGTCGGTGAACGTGTTGTGGTCCACCCAGACGTGGGTGGATCCGGTCACGGACACGTTGTCGTACAGCGAGTTCCACTCCCCCGCCGCGCCGTCGGTCGGGTCCCACTGCGGGAAGCAGTCGGCCGCGTCGACGAAGGTGAGGTTGCGGATGATGACGTTGTCCGCACGGTCGACGTGCAGGTTCAGTCCTTTCAGGACGGCGTGCCGCCCCGATCCGACGATCGTCGTGTTCGAGCTGACCTTCAGCTTCATCTGCCTTGTCTGGTTGGCCGCCGAGGCCACCCTGGCGTCCTCCAGCGGTCCGGCCGGCTCGGTCTCCCGGCCCCAGACGGCCGGATCGAAGGTCGCGAGGTACTCGGCGAAGCTGTACCCGGGGGCCGCGTAGTCCGCACAGGTGAGCGGATCGCCCGCGTCGTCGGTGTTTCCGTCGATAGTGCCGCGGATATAGATGATCTTCGGGGTGGGCGCGGCCAGCGCGGCCACGAGTTCGGCGCGCGTGTCCACCAGGTGGACGTTCTCCTTGGGCGCCGCGGATCCGCCGGTGGTGCCGGTGCCCTCGGCGGCCCAGCCGTCGTTCGGCGCCAACACCTGGCGACCGAGCGGCGCGCCACGGTCAGTCGGTTCGGCGGTGGCCGGCGCGGCAACCAGCATGGTCGCCGCCACCAGCACCACCGGCAGGATCGGTCTCGGTCTCATGGAAATCAGCCGCCACTACGTTCGTCGTACTCCGACTGCGCGGTCGTGAACTTCTCGTCGAACTGGTCGAGGAAGTCCTCGGCCGACATCTCCCCGAGCAGCACCTTCTGGAACAGGGGCTCGCTGTCGGTCTTGGTGATGGCGTTGAACTCGGGCAGGTAGTACGGCAGTTGGACGTGCTTCGTGTTCGAGTCCTCGAGCACGCTGATGGCCAGGTCGACGTGCTGCAGGTCGGACTCGCTCGTCACGTCGGTGTTCGCCGGCAGCACACCGGTCTCGTCCGACCAGTACGCGTTCATCTCCTTGCTGGCGGCGAACTCCGCGAACTTGAAGGCCGCGTCCTTCTTCTCCCCGGCGGCGAACACGCCGATGCCGGTGACCGGGTCGGACGTGACCACCCTGGTGCCGTCCTCGGTCGGCGGGAGCGCCATGGCGGCGACCTTGTCCGCGCCGAGCGTCTCCGCGTGGTCGGCGTAGGACCCGAGGTTGTGCTGCATCATGCCGATGTTGCCGCCGTCGAACTGGGCGACCATCTTCGTGTAGTCGTTGGTGACGTCGGCCTCCGGGGTGACCGACTTGAACAGCTCGACGTACCGCTCCAGCGCCTCCACGTTGCGCGGGTCGTTGATCGTGGCCTCGCCGGAGGAGTCGAAGATCTCGGTGATGCCGGACTGGCTGTAGAGCACGGCGAGCAGCTGGGAGATCGACCCGGCACCGCCGCGAATGGTGTAGCCGTACCGGTTGTTGGCCGTGTCGGTCATCGTCTCGACCGCCGTGTAGAACTCGTCCCAGTTCTTCGGCTCGGTGAGGCCGGCCTCGGCGAACCAGTCCTTGCGGTACCAGAACACGCCCATGTTCGTCGAGATCGGCACCATGTAGAGCTTGTCGTCGGACACCGTGTTCTTTACCTGCTCGACCACCTGCTCGTTCAGCTTGCCGTTCAGCGAGCTGCCCGCGATCCGGTCGTCCACCGGATCGAGTGCCTGCTGCGGCACGAGGTTGGCGAGCATGGCCGTGCTCACCCCGCCGACGTCCGGCAGGCCGCCACCGGCGATCGCCGTGTCGTACTTCTGCTGCACCTGGGCGATGGGGATGCCGACGTAGGTGACCTTGATGTCCTTGTTGGCCTTCTCGAACTCCGCGATGATGTGTTCCCACACGGGGGTGCGTGCCGGGCCGCCGTTGTCGTCCCAGAACGTGATCGTCGTGACGCCGTTCTCCGCCACGTCGTCGGAGCCGCACCCGGCCAGCGCCAGGGCGGACCCCACCGCCAATATCACAGTCACGCTAGTCAAGCGCCGGATTGCCATGACCGTCCACCTTTCTGCAGTGTGCCGACCAGCTCGGCCGAGATCTCCCGGTCGAGCCGTCCGTCGGCGATGATCGTGATGACCCGTCTGGTCAGTGAGCCGTCGAGTACCAGTGGCCGCTCCCCGGCGAGTGCCGGCCCGATCCCCGGGTACTCGCGGACCCGCACGAACCAGGGATCGTTCGAACCGAGCTGTGTGAAGACCAGCGTCCAGTCGCGGCCGTCGGGTGCCGTGCCGGACATCGCCACCCATGGCGCGCGGGTGCCGTTGATCGCCTCCTCGCCCTCGGCGTCCGCCGTGAACACCGTGCGGCGCTCGGCCGAACCCGGTGCCCGCCAGAAGAACCCGCCGTAGCCCGCACCCTCCCGGCCCTTCGTGGCCGAGCTGCGGATGGCCGGGGGGTTGGCCGCGAGGTTGGTGAGGGTGAAGGAGAAGTCGAGCGCCCAGCACGAGTCGTCGAGCGTGCGGGCGGAGATCGCCCGCTCCTCGCCGAGCACGGGGAGCCCGTCGGCGTCCAGCCACTCCAGGTGTTCGACGAACCCGTCGGTCGCGCGCCGCCCGAACCGCAGGTGCCGTTGGCTCCCGTGGTCGTGCAGCCAGGTCGGCCCCTTGCCGGGCACGAAGGTCCGGCCGCCCCAGAAGTTGCTGCCGCCGACGTCGGCGATCGCCACGCCGACACCCAGGTGGTGGGCGTGGTCGCCCGGCGCCAGCTCGCTCAGCTCGATCCCGCCGAGCGTGCACACCGGGTGCAGGTGCGGCCGCGGCGACACCCCGGCCGGCAGGTCGACCAGCCAGCGGTACCTGGCGACGTCCCGGCCGGCCAGGTGCACGACCTGTTCCTGCGGCGCCCACGGCAGGTCCAGCTCCGAGTAGAGCGCCAGCCGTTCCGCGCTGCGGACGGTCGCGTCCACGACGCCGGGCACCACACGCCTGGTGACCACCCCGGCCGAGCGATGGACCTCCTGGTGGTCGGCCGAGATCGGCAGCGGGTCCGGTGCCAGTCGCACGGCCTCGACCACCTGCATGAACGAGCCGGTGCGCGACAACGGCACCAGCAGCTGCGTGCCCGTGCGGACGTGCGCGATCAGGTTCTCCAGCAGGTCGGTCCTCGGGTGGGTGGTAGTGGTCGCAGTCGCGCCGTCCGGCCGCAGCGTGACCTGGTCGAGCGTGTAGTCCAAAGTGGCCTGACCGGTCTCGCCGTGCACCACCAGATAGGGCTCGTTACGTCCCGGCGCGCACAACGTGACGGCGATCGTGAGCGCCGTCCCGTCCGGGAGCCGCAGCCGGACGCACGACGTGTCGTCGGCCTCGATCGGGTTGGCCCGGTAGAGCTCGACGTCGATCTCCGTGACCGCGCCGAGTTGCTCGGCCTCGGCGACCGCCAACGCCGCGGCGACCGCGTGCGCGAACGGGTTGGTGAGCGCGCCGTCGGTCACGGCGACCCCGCCCAGGCGACGCCGGCCGGACCAGGGCGACCTCGTGAAGTAGGCGGCCGGCCGATCCCACGCGCCCGCCACCCCGACGCCCGTCATCCTGCCGAGCTGCCCACCGGCGATCACCTTGCGCAGGAAGGGAATGGCCTCCGAACCGAGCGCCTGGAACCCGACCTGGCAGGCGCGGCCGGTGTCCCGCGCGGTCCTGGAGATCCACTCGAAGTCGGCGAGGCTGCCGGCCGGCGGCTTCTCCAGCAACAGGTGGGAACCGGCGTGCATGGCGGTCACGGCGAGCGCGGCGTGCGTGTGGATCGGCGTGACCAGGACGGTGATCTCCGCGCCCGTGCGCTCGATCAGCCCGCCGAGGTCGTCGGACTGCACGGGATCGCCGAGCCCGCCGAACTCCGTCAGGTCCACCCGATCCACGTCGCACACCCCGACCAGGTCCACGAGTCCGGCCTTGGTCAGCCGTTGCAGGTTGGCCAGATGCCACAGGCCATGGCCACGGGCACCGGCGAGCACGACCCGGACCGGGCTCATCCCTTCACCGCCCCTGCCGACAGTCCCTGGACCAGGTAGCGCTGGATGACCGCGAAGACCAGGACGACCGGGAGTGCCGCGACCACGCCACCGGCGGCGAGGGCGCCGAAGTCGACGCTGAACTCGCCGAGGGTGAACGCGAGCCCGACCGGGATCGTGTACTTGTCCTGCTGGCTCACGAACATGAGGGCGAACAGGAAGTTGTTCCAGCTGTGGATGAACGCGAACGAGCCGACCGCCACCAGCCCCGGCCGCAGCATGGGCAGCACGACGATGAGGAAGCCGCGCAGCCGGGAGCAGCCGTCCACCCAGGCGGCCTCCTCGAGTTCGAGGGGAACGTTGCGGATGAAGCCGCTGAGCAGGATCAGCGAGAGCGGCAGCTGGAACACCGTCTCCGCGATCACCAGGCTCCACAGGCTGTTGACCAGCTCCAGCGTGCGGAAGATCTCGAACAGCGGGATCAGCATCATGGCGCCGGGGATGAACTGGGTGCACAGCATGGCCACCATGAACGCCGTCCGGCCGCGGAACCGGTAGCGGGCAAGCGCGTACCCGCCGGCCAGCGCGATCACCGTGGTGGAGATCAGTGCGGCCAGGCCGACCTTGAGGCTGTTGGCGAAGAAGACGCCGAAGCCCATTCCGTTCCAGACGGTCTCGAAGTTCTCGAACGAGATCGGCCAGGGCAGCAGCGACGTGGATCCGCGCGGCCGCACGGCGAAGACGAGCATCCAGTAGAACGGCACCAGCGTGAACAGCAGGTACAGCCCGAGGGGCACGTAGATCTGCCACCGGCCGACCCGCTGCGACGGGTTCGCGCCGCGCCCGCGGACGACCGGAGGGCGCGGCTGCTTCGGCGGTGCCGCTGGACGCGCGGCGGTAGTCGTCATTTCCGTGCTCCGAATTTGCTCAGGCGCAGGTAGGCCACCGAGAAGAAGGTGAGGATCAGGAAGCCGGCCGTGGTGAGCGCCGAGCCGTAGCCGAAGTCGTGTGACTGGGCCGCGGTGTTGGCCACGTAGAGCGGCAGCGTCGTCGTCTGATGGGCCGGGCCGCCGCCGGTCAGTGTGTATAAGAGATCGACGTTGTTGAACTCCCACACCGCCCGCAGCAGCGTGGCCAGGATGATCGCGTCCTTCAGGTGTGGCAGCGTGACGTGGTAGAAGCGGCGCATTCTGCTGGCGCCGTCGACCGCGGCGGCCTCGTAGAGATCCCGGGGAATGGACTGCAGGTCGGCGAGCAGCAGGATGGCGAAGAACGGCACGCCACGCCACAGCTCGGCCAGCACGGCCGCGGCGAAGACCGTGTCCGGGTTGGCCAGCGGCGCCGCGCCGTACCCCATGAGACCGAGGTCCGCGAGGTAGCGGGACATGCCGGTGGTGGGGTTGTAGAGCAGGATCCAGATGCCGGTGGTCAGCACGCCGGACACGGCCCACGGGGAGAACACCATCGCCCGCGCGACCGCCCGGCCGACGAACGTCTCGTTGACGAGGAGCGCGAGGGCCAGGCCGAACACCAGCTGCAGCGAGACCTCCACGACCACCCAGCGCCCGGTGAACGCGAGGCTCTGCCAGAACAGCGGGTCATCGGTGAGCATCCGGCGGAAGTTGTCCAGCCCGGCGAAACCGTTGTCCCACGGCTTGCTGACGTTGTAGTGCTGCAGGCTGAAGTAGATGACGCTGGCCATCGGGTAGACGAGGAACGCCAGCATGGCCAGGACAGCGGGCGCGATGAGCAGGTACGGCACCCGGGATCCGCGCCGGCGGCGCGGTTCTCGAGGCCGTGCTCGTGCCTCGGCGACTGCCATTTCCAGCGCTCCTTCTCCCGGTGGATCGACCACCGACGCTATGTGGGAGTGCGTGGACAATTGCGGACCCGTTGTGGACTATGCCGTCGGCGCACGTTTCGTTATCCGGGCTCTGGTCAGCCGATCGGCCGCGGCCCGCGCCGGTTGGGCCCGTCAATGCCTGGAAGGCGTCGTTCCTGACGTTCAACGTCAGTAAGGCGTCGTTCCAGGCATGCCCCCGCCGCGCCTGACCCGCCAGTTCATCGCGGTCCGACGCTCTCGAGAGTGGGCACCACCGGCGCGATCGTGCCGTCCCGATTGAAGGTCAGCCGGTCGATGGTGGTCTCGCGGTTCGTGCCGTCGCCGTCCGGGATCGCGAACCGGTGGTAGACGATGTACCAGTCGTCGGTTCCGGGTACCTGGACCATGGAGCTGTGGCCGGGGCCCTCGATGCCGAGTGACAGGTTCCTGCGCAGGATCACGCCGCGGTTGGTGAACGGCCCGGTCGGGCTGGGTCCCGTGGCGTAGCCGACCCGGTAGTTCTCGCTGCGGGTGTCGTCGATCGACCAGGTCAGGTGGTAGGTGCCGTTGCGCTTGACCATGAACAGGCCCTCGCGGAAGCCGTCCAGGCCGTCGAGCCGCGTTATCTTGGCCGGGTCGTAGGAGATCATGTCCTCGTTCAGCGGCACGACGTAGGGACGGGTGTTGCCCCAGTACAGGTAGTACTCGCCGTCGTCGTCGACGAACACGGCCGGATCGATGGCCTGCCCGGGATCGGGGTTGCGCTCGATCAGCGGCTTGCCGGAGTCCACGAACGGTCCGGTCGGCGAGTCGGCCACCGCGACGCCGATCTTGGCCTCCGCACAGAAGTACAGGTAGTACTTGCCGTTCCGCTCGATCGCGGCCGGCGCCCAGGCCCGCGAGTCGGCCCAGCCGACGTCCGGCCCGAGGTCGAGGACCACGCCGTGGTCGGTCCAGTCGACCAGGTTCTTCGACGACCAGACGGAGAACCTGGTGCCGCTCCAGCCGGGAAAGCCGTCGGTGGTCGGGTAGATGTAGTAGGTGTCGCCGTACACCACGATGTTCGGGTCGGCGTTGCGGCCGGGCAGCACCGGGCTGCGCAGCTCGCGGGCACTCACCGTCCACACGCGAGTCTTTCCGTTCGGTCCGAGCACCAGATAACGCAGGGGGCGACTCAGGTTCACGGGAAGGCCGTTGGACGGCAGGATCCGCGCTCCCGGCGCCAGCTCGAACCGTGGCGCGAGCCGGCGCAGGTCGGTGCCGGGCTGGACGGGCAGTACCACCGTGCCCGCCGCCGGGTCGATGACCGCTTCGGTGCGTAGTTCGGGCAGTGTGACCGACCGGATGGCGGTCGCGTTGGCCGGCAGGCGGGCGACGTCCGACGCGGACAGTGCGCGCTTGTACAGCCGGACGTCGCGCATCAGGCCCTTGAAGTTCCGGTCCGCCGTGTACATCGACCGGCCGAGGTAGTTCGCCCTGGTGCGGCCGCCGCCGATGTCCCCCGGCTCGATGGTCACCTGGTCGTTGCGGGCGATCTCGACGCCGTCGAGGTAGAGCACCGCGCTGCCGCCGCCGACCGTGTGGGTGAGGTTGTGCCACGTCCCGCGGGCGAGACCGCCGGGGGCGTTCACCGGCTGCTCGGTATGCCAGTCCCCGGTCGCGATCGCCGCCCGGAAGCCACTTTCGGCCGTCCCGCCGGTGGCGAACAGGTAGCCGTTGCCCGCTCCGTTGGCCCCGGTGTTGCCGAAGCCGTACAAGAAGTACGGCGGCGCCAGGTCCGAGTCGATGAACACGTCGGCCGAGACGGTCACCGCTTCCGTGCCGGCCAGCAGGTTGTCCGGCAGGTCGACGTAGCCGGGTTCGCCGCCACCTCCGCCGCCGCCGAAGCCGAGCGCGCCGCCTTCCCAGCGCGCGTCACCGGACAGCGTGCCGTGGTAGCCGTGTCCCGTGGCATCACGCGCCACCGTGCCTTCGCGGGAGTCGAGCGGCCAGTGCGCGACCAGACCGTCCCTTGTGGACTTGACGGGCGGGACCGGTCCGCCGGTCAGCCGGTCGTGCTCGGCTTTGGTGATCGGCAGGACGGTGCCGTGGCGGGGAGAGGACGGCAGCTGGTAGTCGGACGACCTGGTCCACTTGCCCGAAGCGAGGTCGGTGGTCTCGAACGGCACGTAGCCGCGACCGCCGAACTCGTCGATGAACAGGTACCACTTGTCCTCGGTGTTCGACTTGAACACCGTCGGTCCCTCGCCCCGGCTGATCCCCGGACTGTCCGGTGTCTCCTTGCCGATGCACTCGGCCACGAAGTCCCAGGTCGTGTCGCGCAGGTCGGTGGCCTTCTCCTGGACGATGAACTTGCCGCACGGATTCTCCGTGCCGGCGCCGCGTTCGTCCTTCGTGAACCGGTGGTAGGTGCCGTCGTGCTCGATCACCGTGGAGTCGATGACCGAGTAGCCAGGGTCCACCCATACCTTGGCCTCGCTGAAGTTCACGAAGTCCCGGGTGGTCGCGTACATCATTCGGTTGTAGCTGTCGCCGGCGTGCTCGGGGTCGTCCGGTGAGTACAGTTTGGACGCCCAGAAGACGACGAACTCGCCGCGACTCGCGTCCCAGTAGGCTTCCGGCGCCCAGGTGTTCCCGGCGGTCGGCGGGGAGACCCGCACCATCCGCTGGTCGGACCAGTGCACCAGGTCGGTGGACTCCCACACCATGATCGACCGGCTCCCGTGGCGCTGTGCCCCGTCCCAGTCGCCGTTGCCGTGGATCTTCAGATCCGTTGCGATGAGGTAGAACTTGCCGCCGTCCGGGGAGCGGACGAGGAACGGGTCGCGCACGCCGCCCTCGCCGAGGGTCGAGGTGAGTATCGGCTGCCCGTCGTTGAGTTCGTCGAACGTCAGTGGGTCGTTGCCGCGGCTGGCCGCCAGGTAGACCTGTTCGCCGTTCGCCGTGCCCTCTCCGGTGAAGTACACGAACGCGTAGCCGGCGTACGGCTCGGGCTCCGCCGCCGCGGGCGACGCGATGGGTCCGCAGGTGAGGAGAACCGCTGCCGAGGCGAGCAGGCTGACGAACCGACGGGATGCCGACATTCGAGGCTCCTTAAACAGCGCTGGAAAGCGCTTACCTCAAGGACCGTAAGAACCGACGGCGGAAGGCGTCAAGGATGACCATGTGCACTATTCCGGCGGAGACCAGGTATCTCCGCAATCGTCCACGTGTCCCTCAACCGCGCCAGGTGCCTTTCCAGTCGTAGAGCGGTGCGGTGGTCGCGTACTCGCGCAGATAGGCGATCCTGCCCCGGTCGAGCCTGGCGATGGTGGCTCCGTCGAACGTGGCCGGCTTACCTTGCCACGTGCAGGAGAAGACCCTCTCGGCCATCACCGTGTCACCGGCCACCGCGTCCGCGGTGATCGTCCAGTTGTCGACCGAACCGCCGGCGTCGAACCAGGCCCGCATCCACTGTTCGACGCGCTGCCGCCCTCGATAGACCGGATCGTAGGACTCGATGATGGCGCGGTCGGCGGTCAGCGTGGCCAGCACGGCGGGTACATCGTGGCGGCGCCACGCGACGATGTAGGCGTGCAGTCGGTTCGTCATCCTCACGGTGGCGGCGCCGTGCTCGACCGGACGACGAGGGTCGTGGGCACCTTGACCACGGCGGCCTCGCGGTCGCCCGTCGCGATCTCCGCGAGCAACGCGTCGACGGCCCGGCGGCCGACGTCCGCGAACGACTGGCGGATCGTGGTCAGCGGCGGCCAGAAATGCGCGGCCTCGGCCATGTCGTCGAAGCCCACCACGCTGATGTCCCCCGGCACGGCCCGGCCGCGCTCGTGCAGCGCGCGCAGCAACCCCAGCGCCATCTGGTCGTTGGCCGCGAAGACGGCCGTCACGGCGGCGTCGGCACCCAGTGTCGCGCACAGTGTCGCGCCCTGGACGTAACCCGACTCTGCCGACCAGTCGCCGACGACCACCGGCGGCACCTCCCGGCCGTGCCGGCGCAGCGTCGACCGCCACGACTTCCGGCGTTGTTCGGCCGCGTAGGAATGTGGCGGCCCGGCCAGGTGCCAGACCGTCCGGTGCCCCAACTCGAGCAGGTGTGTCGTGGCCAGCTCGGCGCCCTCCGCCTGGTCGGTGTCCACCATCGTGTTGCCGGACCGGCGATGGGAGTCGATGACCACCACCGGCAGGCCGTCGGGCACCTCGACCTCGCTCTGGTCCAGCTGGTGCTCCTCGATGAGGATCACGACGCCGTCGACCGCCTGCTCGTTGAGCCGGCTGAACGCCCCGATGACCTCGCCCTGGGTCGGGTGCGTCACCGGCATCAGCGTGATCGAGTAGCCCCTGGCAACGGCGGCGGACGCGATGGCGTCGAGCGTGCGGCTGTTGCCGAAGGTCGACACCACGGCCATGATCACGCCGATGCTGCGGAACTGCCCGTACCGCAACGCTCTGGCCGCACTGTTGGGCCGGTAACCGACGCTGCGCATCGCGTCCAGCACCCGCTGGCGCGTTGCCTGGTCGACGTTCAGGCGGCCGTTGACCACGCGGGACACCGTCTGCCCGGACACGCCGGCCGCCCGCGCCACCTCGGCCATGGAAGGCCCTCGCGGTCCCCGCGGCCGTGCTTCTTCATCCACCGGTCCCCCTCGACATGTTGACGTCAACACGGTACTTTCCCGGCCAAATGTTAACGTAAACATTGACGCGAGGACCGACGATGACGTCCCTGCCGACCACCGGTCGTTCACGCAATACGCGTCGACGATTCGACCGGCGCGGCTGGATCTTCGTCGCGCCGTTCGTGATCGTGTTCGCGCTGACGTTCCTCGCGCCCATCGGCTACGCCATCCAGCTCAGCCTGTACCAGGACCAGGCCTTCTTCGGCGGCACGACCTTCGTCGGGCTGGACAACTACGTGCTGCTCCTGTCCGACGATCGGTTCTGGAGCGGCTTCCTGCGGGTGCTGGTCTTCCTGGCGGTCCAGGTGCCGGTCATGCTGGTGCTCGCGTTGGTCGCGGCGCTGGCCATCGACAGCGCCCGGCTGCATGCGTCCGGGTTCTTCCGGATCGTGATCTTCCTGCCGTACGCGGTGCCGGCGGTGGTCGCCGCCCTCATGTGGGGCTACATCTACGGCACCAATTTCGGTCTCGCCGCCGACTTCAACGACCTGTTCGGCACCGAGATCCGGCCTTTGTCGCTGGACTGGGCACTCCCCGCGATCGGCAATATCGTCACCTGGGAGTTCACCGGCTACAACATGATCATTTTCTATTCGGCGCTGCGGGTCATCTCCGGTGAGCTGTACGAGGCCGCCGCGCTCGACGGCGCCGGACCGTTCCGGACGATCTTCAGCATCAAGCTGCCGGCGCTGCGCGGCGCCGTCGTGATCGCGACCATCTTCTCGATCATCGGCAGCTTCCAACTGTTCATCGAGCCGAACATCCTGCGCGGGCTGATCCCCAACGTGCTCACCACCGACTACACGCCGAACATGTACGCCTTCTACCTGTCCTTCGGCGGCCAGCAGTTCAACTACGCGGCCACCGTCGCGATCGTGATGGGTGTGCTGACCGCGGTCATCGCCTACGTGGTGCAGCTGCGCGGCGCGCGGAAGGGCATGTGATGGAACGGAAGTCCGCACGGGGAGGGCTGGTGCCCGGCAAGTCGAAGGTGCTGACCGCCGTCGCCTCCCTCTATCTCGTGTACACGCTGGTGCCGCTGGTCTGGCTGGTGATCAACGCGACCAAGTCGCAGGACGCCCTGTTCACCACACCCGGCCTGTGGTTCGGCGGGCCGTTCGCGTTGTTCGCCAACATCGCCGAGACCTTCACCTACGACGACGGCATCTTCCTGCGGTGGCTGGGAAACACGCTGCTCTATGTGGTGGCGGGTGCTGGTGGGGCGACCCTGCTGGCCACAGCCGCCGGCTACGGGCTCGCCAAGTACCGGTTCACCGGGCGGCGCGCGGTGTTCGCCGTCATCCTCGGCGCCATCGCGATTCCCGGCACGGCGCTCGCCGTACCGACGTTCCTGATGTTCAGCGCCATGGGCCTGACCAACACCCCGTGGGCGGTGATCATCCCGTCGCTGGTGAGCCCGTTCGGCCTCTACCTGATCTGGGTCTACGCCACCGACGCGGTACCCGACGAGCTGATCGAGTCGGCGCGGATCGACGGCGCCGGTGAGGTCCGGATCTTCTTCTCCGTGGCGCTGCGGCTCCTCGTTCCGGGCATCGTGACCGTCGCGTTGTTCGCCGTGGTGTCCACCTGGAACAACTACTTCCTGCCGCTCATCATGATCAACGATCCGGCCTGGTATCCGCTGACCGTGGGACTGAACCAGTGGAGCGGCCAGGCCCGGGGCGCCGGCGCGGAGCCGATCTATCACCTCGTGATCACCGGATCACTGCTCACGATCATTCCACTCATCGCAGCCTTCCTACTCCTGCAACGGTTCTGGCAGTCCGGCCTGAGCGCGGGCAGCGTCAAGCAGTAGGTACTCCCCCACACCGTCGTGAAAGGACTTCTCATGACCCGAACGATCTGGGCTCTGGCGACCTCGCTTGCCGTAGTGCTGGCGGGGTGCTCGTCGTCCGATGACGCCTCCTCCGGCGGCGGCACCGCGTCCCCCGAGGCGCTGGACGCGGCTCTGGAGAAGGGCGGCACGATCACCTACTGGAGCTGGACACCCTCCGGCGAGGAACAGGCGGCCGCCTTCGAGAAGGCGTACCCGAACGTCAACGTCGAGTTCGTGAACGTCGGGACCGGCGAGGACCACTACACGGCGCTGCAGAACGCGATCAAGGCCGGACGTGGCGGCCCGGACGTGGCGCAGGTCGAGTACCGGGCGTTGCCCCAGTTCGCCCTGCAGGGGTCGCTGGTCGACCTGACCGGGTACGGCTTCGAGGACCTCGAGGACGACTATACGGCGTCCACCTGGGAGTCGGTGCATTCCGGCGACGGCATCTACGGCCTGCCCCAGGACTCCGGTCCCATGGCGTTGTTCTACAACAAGGAGGTCTTCACCCAGTACGGCCTCACCGTGCCGACAACCTGGGACGAGTACGTGGCCGCGGCGCGGAAGCTGCACACGGCCGACCCGACCAAGTACATCGCCTCGGACGCCGGGGACGCCGGTTTCACCACGAGCCTGATCTGGCAGGCCGGCGGCCGGCCGTACAAGACCGAGGGCGACCGCGACATCACCGTGAACATGCAGGACGAGGGCACGAAGAAGTGGACCGCCATCTGGAACCAGCTCATCGAGGGCAGGCTGGCGACGAACATCACTGGGTGGACCGACGAGTGGTACCGGGCACTGGGTGACGGGACGATCGCCACGGTGGTGGGCGGCGCGTGGATGCCGGGCATCCTGATGGAGTCGGTACCGGCGGCCGCCGGAAAGTGGGCCGTGGCCCCGATCCCGACCTACGACGGCGGCGAGCCGACCACCGCCGAGCACGGCGGCAGCACCCAGTCGGTGCTGGCGCAGAGCGGCGACAAGGACCTGGCCGCGGCGTTCGTTCGCTGGCTCAACAACGACCAGGCGAGCATCGACATCTTCCTGGAGAGCGGCGGCTTCCCCTCCACCACGGCCGACCTCGAATCGAGCGAGTTCCGGGACTTCGCCTCGCCGTACTTCGGCGGACAGAAGATCAACGAGGTGCTGACCACGTCCGCCACCCAGGTGTCGGAAGGCTGGGAGTACCTGCCCTACCAGCTCTACGCCGAAACCATCTTCAGCGACACCGCGGGCCAGGCGTACGTGAACAACACCGATCTGAACGACGGGCTCCAGTCCTGGCAGGAGGCCCTCGTGGAGTACGGCAACCAGCAGGGCTTCACCGTCAACGCGGGTTGATCATGCCTGAGTTCACCATCGGCGAGCACGACTTCCTGCTCGACGGCCGGCCGGTCCAGATCCTTTCCGGTGCGCTGCACTACTTCCGCGTCCACGAGGACCTGTGGGCCGACCGCATCGACAAGGCGCGGCGGATGGGCCTGAACACGATCGAGACCTACGTCGCCTGGAACGCGCACGCACCCGAACCGGGCAGGTTCGACCTGTCCGGTCGTCTGGATCTCGATCGGTTCCTGCGCCTGATCGGCGAGGCCGGGATGCACGCCATCGTGCGTCCCGGGCCCTACATCTGTGCCGAATGGGACAACGGCGGCCTGCCCGCCTGGCTGTTTCGCGACCCGGCCGTCGGCATCCGCCGCCACGAGCCCTGCTACCTGGCGGCCGTCCGCGACTACCTCGACCAGGTGCTGGGCATCGTCGCCCCGCACCAGGTCGACCATGGCGGACCGGTGATCCTGGTCCAGGTGGAGAACGAGTACGGCGCCTACGGCAGCGACAAGAAGTACCTGGCGACGCTGGTGGAGTACACCCGGGCCGCCGGGATCACCGTTCCGCTGACCACGGTCGACCAGCCGATCGACCACATGCTCGCCGCCGGCGGTCTCGACGGCGTGCACCGGACCGGGTCGTTCGGTTCCCGCGTCCGGGAACGGCTCGCGACCCTGCGCGCACACCAGCCGACCGGGCCGCTGATGTGCACCGAGTTCTGGGACGGCTGGTTCGACCACTGGGGCACGCACCACCACACGACACCCGTCGCCGAGTCCGCGGCCGAGCTCGACGCGCTGCTCGCCACGGGCGCCTCGGTGAACCTGTACATGTTCCACGGCGGCACCAACTTCGGGCTTTCCAACGGCGCCAACGACAAGGGCGTCTACCAGCCGCTGGTCACCTCCTACGACTACGACGCGCCGCTGGACGAGGCCGGCCATCCCACCGCCAAGTACCACGCGTTCCGTGAGGTCATCTCCCGCTACCACGAGGTACCGGGCTCGATACCCCCGCCTGGGCCACCGGCTCCGGAGCTCACCGCGCCACTGGGCGATCCGGTCCGGTTGCTCGACTCCCCGCAACGGTGGGGAACCTGGCGGCACCACGGTCGGCTCCCCACGTTCGACGAGCTGGACCCGTCGCCACGGATGGCGCTACTGCGTACCCGGCTCGACGGTGGCGGAGTGCTGGTCTTCGGGGAGGTTCGCGACCGTGCGGCGGTGTTCCTCGGCGGCCAACCGGTCGGGGTGCTGCTGCGGGAACACCATGAGCGAGCGCTCGAACTGCCCCGCACGGCGGGCGAGCTCACCGTGCTCGTGGAGGATCTCGGCCGGGTCAACTACGGCCCGCGCATCGGCGAGCCCAAGGGCATCATCGGCGGCGCCGTCCTGAACGGCACGGCGATCACCGACTGGGACGTGCTGCCCATCGAGCTGGATGCGGTGCCGCGGCTGGCCGGGACCGGTACCGCCGTGACCGGGCCGATCGCCGGGCCCGTGCTCGTGCGTGCCTCGTTCGACCTCGACGAGGCGACCGACCTCTTCCTGGACACGGCCGGCTGGGGTAAGGGAATGGCGTGGTTGAACGGCTTCCTCCTCGGCCGGTACTGGCAGCGCGGTCCACAACGGACGCTCTACGTGCCCGGCCCCGTCCTGCGCGCCGGCGCCAACGAGCTGGTGGTGTTCGAAACCCAGGCGATGACCGATCCCACCGCCCGGTTCGTCGCCGCGCCCCTGCTCGGTCCCACCGAGGAGTGATCCAGGCACACCGAGCGACCCGGTGGACCTGTCAGATCGTGGTCGGCAGCGCGTTGTCCAGGAGGGTCTCCGCCGCTGTCCGCGCGTGCCGGCCGTAGTTCGACTCGCCCAGCACCATGGCGCGGCTGGCGGCGCCGTCCGCGAGGGTCACGAGTTGCTCGGCGAGGGCGGCGGGCTCTCGGCAGCCCAGTTCCGCTACCAGGTCGGTCACCAGCCGCGCCATCAGCAGTTTCTGTTCGCGGGCGTAGGAGTGGACCGCGTTCTGGGGGTCGGGGAACTCCGCGGCGGCATCGATGAACGGGCATCCGCGCACGGGATCCGTGCCGGTCGGGGGCGGGTCGAACAGTGCGAGGATTCGCTCCTTGGCGGGGATGTCCTCGCGTACCAGCACGCCCTCCAGGGTGCGTCCCGTGGAGGAGAGGTCCTTGAGATGGGCGAGGACCAGCTCGTCCTTGGTCCTGAAGTGCGCGTAGAGGGTGCGCTTGGACACCGGCGCCCGCACCGCGATCTGCTCCATGCCGGTCGCGTTGATCCCCTGGGCCGCGAACAGTCCGGCCGCGGCGGCCAGGATGCGCTCCCGCCCGCCGCGCCCCGGCCGTCGAGACGCCGTCGTCATCGTGGTCATGACGAAAGTATACGTTCTTGTTTACTTCGGAGGGGATGGCTGGCTATAGTGCCTCAGGTAAACGATCACGTTTACTTCGGTGATCCTGAGGAGAGTTCCATGAGCGGACCGGTCTTCACCCGGACACGCACGAGCGAGGCGCGACCGTCGGAGTACGCCGAGCAGCTGATCCGCGGCCGCCGCGCGATCCGCGCATTCCGTCCCGACCCGGTACCCGAGGACACTCTGCGCGAGGTCTTCTCCCTGGCCGGCACCGCGCCGTCCAATTCCAACGCGCAGCCGTGGCGGGTCGAGGTGGTCGGTGGTGCACGGCGAGACCGGCTGGCCGAGGCCCTGCGAACGGCCCACGCCGAGCGACGTGTCACGGCCGACTACCCGTACTCCGAGGACATGTACGCCCCCGTCCACCAGGAACGACGGGCCGCCTTCGGCGCCGGTGTGTACGGAGCGCTGGGCATCGGCCCTGACGACCACCCGGCTCGCGCGGCCTACGACGCGGAAAGTCTGGGCTTCTACGGGGCGCCCCATGCCGCGTTCCTGTTCGTCACCGGCGACGGCGGGCCGCGACTGGCCGCCGACGCCGGCGCTTACCTGCAGACGCTGCTGCTGGCCATGACCGGCTACGGCGTGGCCAGTTGCCCGCAGGGCCTGCTCAGCTTCTACGCCGACACCGTCCGCGATCACCTCGGAGTGGACGAGGGGAAGCTGCTCGTGGGCATCTCCTTCGGCTACCCCGACGAGAACGCGCCGGTGAACCGGTTCGCGAGCGGCCGGGCGGCCCTGGAGACAACCACCACCTTCCACACCTAGAGCGGTCCCGACCGTGCTGGTAAGACCCTAGATCTTCCCGATCCCCACACCGGCCCGAACCGACGCCGGAACGCCGGCCGGACTGTCCACAGTGTACGAGTAGTAGGTGCTCGGTTCGACCACGGTACCCGCCGTCTGCGGCGCACCGGAGCCGACGAAGATGTTGTCGCGCTGGACGACCCGGCCGGGCCCACTGTCCGCGTACCCGACCAGGACCGGACTCGGCACGCTCTCGAAGTAGTTGCCCTCCACCAGCACACCGGCGTTCATGGTGGTGGCGACCCCGTAGGAACTGTTGGCGCGGAAGTAGTTGTTGTACACGTGGACGGGCTCACCGAACCGCACCCGCGGATGCCGCTGGGTCGACCCATCGAAGAAGTTGTGGTGGATGGTGACCTTCAGGTGGCCGGTGTCCTGCGACGCGTTGCCGTCGGAATGCCCGATCAGCATGGTCTTGTCCGTGCCCCGGAACCAGTTCCACGACACGGTCACGTACTCGGCACCACGCACCACGTCGATCGCGCCGTCCACCGGGCTCACGAACTCGTTGTGGTCGATCCAGATGTGGTGCGAGTTCTGCCCGACATTCACCGCGTCGTCCTCGGCGTTGCTGAACCTGATGTTGCGCACGATCACGTTGTACGAGCGGTAGAAGTCCAGCCCGCCGCCGGTGATCTCCGCCGTGGCGCCGAGACCGACGATGGTCTTGTTCGGCCGCACGCCTTGCTTGCTCTCGATGGCGATGCGCCCCGACACCTGGATGATCATCGGTCCGACCGTGTCGATGTACTGCAACAGCTGGTCGGTCGTGCTCGCCGTGACCACCGGGCCGCCCACGCCGCCCGTCGTCCCGTTCTGCCCCAGCGCGTTCACGCTCGCGAAACCGTCGACCGTGTTCGCCATGAAGTTCGCCGCAGACTCGGCATCCGCCGCCGTAGCAGGGGCGGCGGCGGATGCCGAGAGCTTGCCCACTCCCGCGCCGGCCGTGACGATGGCCGGCACGTTCACCGCCGGGTCGGCCGTGTAGGGGTAGTAGGTCCGTGGTTCGACCACGCTGCCGCGGGTCTCGATCTCGTGGTTGCAGTTGACCAGGATGTTGTCCCTGGCGACCATCCGGCCGAGGTCACCGCTGAAGTCGACGCGACCGGGGTTGTTCACCGTGTCGAAGTAGTTTCCCTCGGCCACGACGCCCGCGTTCATGGTCGACGCTATGCCGTAGCTGAGGTCGCGGTAGTAGTTGTTGAACACGTGGACGGGCTCGGCGAAGCGCACCCGCGGATTGCGCTGGTCCGAGCCGTCGAAGAAGTTGTGGTGATAGGTGACCCGGAGCCGCCCGGCGTCCTGCGCCTGGTTGTCGTCGTCGTGGCCGAGCAGCATCGTCTTGTCGTGGTCGTGGAACCGATTCCACGACACGGTCACGAAGTCCGAGCCGCGCTTGATGTCGACCGCGCCGTCGTCGCCGTTGGAGAAGTCGTTGTGGTCGATCCAGATGTGGTGGGAGAACATCTGGACGTTGATCAGGTCATCGGTGGCACCCGAGATCGACAGGTTGCGGATGATGATGTTGCGCACGGCGTTCGCGGGCGGCGAGGTGACGTCGTCGTCGACCGGTAGGCCGATGTTCAGGCCGCCGCCCACCAGCCTCGCGTTGGCGCCGAGGCCGATGATCGTCTTGTCGGACGTGACGTCGTGCATGCCGTCGGTCGAGCCCGTCGGGAGCGTGATGGTGCCGGAGACCTGGATGACGTACCGGCCGGCGCGGGCGATGTAGTCGAGGAACTGCGCCGCCGTCGTGACGGTGACGACCGTCCCACCGGCACCTCCCGTGGTGCCGTTCTGCCCCAGCGCGTCGACGCTCGCGAACCCGACGAGGCCGTCGGCTGTCGGGGCCGCCGGTGGGTGGGCGCCGGCGGGGTTGGCCAGCACCACCGCCATGACCACCGCGATGACCGTTCCCAGGATCCGCCGCGCCGCTGTCGCTCCCATGCACCTCACTGTGCCCCGCGTAACGTGCACATTGACGCCCTCCGCGTGCACGATTCCGGCCCCAGCACCGATTCGGGCGCACCCTGCGCGACCGGCCGGCCCTCCTCGAGCAGCACGCAGTGGTCCGCTCGACCCGCCGCCGCCAGGTCGTGCGTCGCGAGCACCACCGTGACGCCGCCGGCCGCGGCGTCGTGAATCGCCTCGGCGATCCGCCGGTCGGCCGCCACGTCGAGCCCGGTCGCCGGCTCGTCCAGCAGGAGCAGGTCCGGCTGCTGGGCGAGCCCCTGCGCCACGAGCGCCCGCTGGCGTTCGCCGCCGGACAGCGTGCCCAGCGTCCGGTCGGCCAGGTCGACGATGTCCAGTCGCGCCAGACAGTCCTCGACGACCGCGCGGTCGCTGCCGGACAGCCGGCGCCACGCGCCACGGTGTGCCCACCGTCCCATGGCGACGGTCTCCCGGACGGTGATCGGCAGCGTGTCCGAGACCGCGCTGCGCTGAACGACGAACGCCGGCCGCCGCGTGCTCGACCGCTCGATCGAGCCGGCGGCCGGCTCGACGACGCCGGCGATCGCGCCGAGCAGGGTCGACTTCCCGGATCCGTTGGGGCCGACGATGGCCGTCACCCGTGCGCGTGGGGCCACGAGAGTGAGTCCACTGAGGACAACTCGTCGAGCGTAGCGGACTTCGAGATCGCGGACCGCAACGCCGTCACTGTGTGCCATGACACCCTCCTTGTAATGATAACCATGTTCATTCTATGGTGTCCGCCATGGAGTGGTTGGTCGCCCCGTTCGAGGCGTCGTTCGCGCAGCGGGCACTGTGGGGTGGAGTTCTCGTCTCCCTGGTGTGCGCGCTGACCGGCACGTGGGTGGTGCTGCGTGGGATGGCGTTCCTCGGCGACGCGATGGCCCACGGCATGATCCCGGGAATCGCGCTCGCCGCCGTCCTCGGCGGCAACCTGCTGCTCGGTGCGGCACTCAGCGCCGGCGCCATGGCGCTCGGCGTGAGCGCGCTCAGCCGCTCACCGAGGCTGTCTCAGGACACGAGCATCGGGCTGCTCTTCGTCGGCATGCTGTCCCTCGGCGTGATCATCGTCTCGCACTCCCAGTCGTTCGCCGTCGACCTGACCGGGTTCCTCTTCGGCGACGTTCTCGCCGTGCGAGCACAGGACATCCGCTTCCTGGTGATCGCGCTCATTGTGGCCGCGGTCGTGTCGGCGCTCGGCTACCGCGCCTTCGTGGCGCTCGCCTTCGACAGCCGCAAGGCGCACACCCTCGGTCTGCGGCCGAAGCTGGCGCACGCGGTCCTGTTGGGACTGCTCACACTCGCCATCGTCGCCTCGTTCCACGTGGTCGGCACGCTGCTCGTGTTCGGTCTACTCATCGCGCCACCGGCGGCCGCGGCCCTCTGGGCACGGCGGATTCCGATGATCATGCTCGGCGCGGCCGTGGTGGGCACCTGCGCCACG
Source organism: uncultured Actinomycetota bacterium (assembly GCA_963826035.1). GTDB lineage: Bacteria > Actinomycetota > Actinomycetes > Mycobacteriales > Pseudonocardiaceae > Actinophytocola. The sequence goes on from CAWGVZ010000003.1 coordinate 514,620, forward strand.
GTGGTCGGGCTGGTCGGGTCGTGGCACTGGGGCACGGCCGCCGGTGCGACCATCGCCGCGGCGGCCGTGGCGCTGTTCTTCGTCTCGGCGCTGGCCGCCCAGGTTCGCGATCGGGTGCGCTCATGACCACGCGCAGGTTCGTGCTGGCCGCCGCGCTGCTGTTGGCCGGTTGCGGCGCCGAGAGCGCACCCGAGGAGGTTCCGCACGGTTACGTCGACGGCGCCGAGGAGACGGCCGAGGCACAGGCCCGGCTGGTGGTCGCCGACCAGGAGACCGGACAGGTGCGCGTGCTCGACCTGATCACCGAGGACGTCACCGAGGTCGGCCCGGTAGAGGACGTCAGCGGCATCCGAGGCGACGGCCGGTTCGCCTACCTCACGACCGATCGGTCGGTGCACATCGTCGACAGCGGCTCCTGGATGGTCGACCACGTCGATCACGTGCACTACTACCGTGCCGACATCCGCGACGCCGGCACGATCCGGGGCGAACAGGCGGTGAGCGCGCACAGCGACGTGGCGGTCGCCGCCGTGTCGTTCGCCGACGGCACGGTCACCCTGCTCGACCGGGCCGAGCTGGAGACGGGCACCGTCGCCGAGACCGGCACGGTCGAGCTGGGTGAGACGGCGCCCTACCGCGAGCACCTGCTCACCGCCACGGAGATACGCGACCGGGCGGGCGAACCAGTGGCCGCCATCGACGAGCCCTGCCCGAGCCCACACGGCACGGCCGTCACCCGCCGCGGCGTCGTGTTCGGCTGTGCGGACGGCGCGCTGCTGGTCACCGAGCAGGACGGGACCTTCACGGCCACCAAGATCGCTTACCCGGCACCGGAAGCCGGCCCCGCCCGGGAGTTCCGCCACCGCCGGTCGAGCGCGACGCTCGTGACCACGGCCGAGCACGGGGTCTGGCTCCTCGACGTGGCGAAGCGGGCCTGGACGCTGCTGCCGACCGGTCCCGTGCTGGCCGTCAACACGGCCGGCGCCGGCACTCCCGTGCTGACGCTGACCAGCGACGGCGTACTGCACGCCATCGATCCGGCGACCGGGGCGGAGACCGCGCGGACCAAGCTGCTGACCGAACCGCTGGCCACCACCCCGCCGGTCATCGAGGTGGACGCCACCCGCGCCTACGTCAACGACGCGACCGCCGGCGTGGTCCACGAGATCGACTACAACGACAACCTGCGCGTCGCCCGCACGTTCACGCTGGACATCACGCCGACCTTCATGGTGGAGACAGGAAGATGATTACTGTGCGGCGTATTGCCGCGGCCCTGGCGGTGTTCTGCCTCGTGGCGACCGGTTGTTCGGCGGCCGCGTCGGACGGGCCCACGGTGGTCGTCACCACGAACATTCTCGGTGACCTCACCCGGAACGTGGTCGGCGACGAGGCCGAGCTGACCGTGCTGATGAGCCCGAACGCCGACCCGCATTCGTTCGGCATCTCGGCACAGCAGGCGGCCGCGCTGGAGAACGCCGGGCTCGTCGTCTACAACGGACTCGGGCTGGAGGAAGGCGTGCTGCGCCACGTGGAAGCGGCCGAGGCCGCCGGGGCGCCGACGCTCGCCGTGGGCGATGAGATCGACGCGATCCCCTACGCCGACGGCGATGCGGCCGGCCAGCCGGACCCGCACTTCTGGACCGACCCCACGCGGGTGCGCACGGCGGTCGAGGCGATCGCCGACCGGGTGGTCGCGGAGGTCGACGGCATCGACGCCGAAGCGGTCCGGGTGAACGCCGCCAGCTACCTGGAGCAGCTCGACGAGTTGGACCGGTGGACGGCCGAGCAGTTCGCGGGCATCCCGGCCGACCGGCGGCGGCTGGTGACCAACCACCACGTGTTCGGTTATCTGGCCGGACGATACGACTTCGAGGTAATCGGCGCCGTGATACCCAGTGGCACGACGCTCGCCTCGCCGAGCTCGGCCGACCTGGCCTCGCTCGCCCAGGCGATCCGCGCGGCCGGCGTCCCGGCGGTGTTCGCCGACTCCTCGCAACCCGACCGCCTGGCGCAGGTGCTGGCCGAGCAGGCCGGCCTGAATGTCGAGGTCATCCCGCTGTTCTCGGAATCCCTGACCGAGCCGGGAAAGGGCGCCGGCACCTATCTGGAACTGATGCGTGCCAACACCGAAGCCATCGTGGCCGGACTCGGCCAGTGATAACGGAAGGACTGCTCCATGTTGCGCTCCACCAAGGCCCTGACGCTAATGGCCGCGTCCGCGGCGTTCCTCAGCGCCTGCGGGACCGCCGACTCCGCGGAGTCACAGCCTGAGGAGACCAAGCCCCAGGTGACCGAGCCCGTGGTGGCCACCCACGACGGCGGCATCTACGTCCTGGACGGCCGCACGCTCGAGGTCGCGGCGGATCTCGAGTTGGAGGGCTTCAACCGGGTCAACCCCGCGGGGGACGACCGGCACGTGCTCGTGTCGACGTCCTCCGGGTTCCGGGTGCTGGACGCGACCGGCGCGGCGCTCACCGAGGTCGAGTTCGCCGGCGACAAGCCCGGCCACGTGGTGCGCCACGCGGGCCGGACCGTGCTCTTCGCCGACGGGACCGGTGAGGTCACGGTCTTCGACCCGACGAAGCTCGGCGACGGCAAGCCCGAGACCGAGACCTACACGACCGCGGAGGCCCACCACGGCGTGGCCATCGAGCTCGAGAACGGCGAACTCGTGGTCACGTTGGGGAACGAGGAGGAGCGGGTCGGCATCGCCGTGCTGGACGAGAACCACGAGGAGATCACCCGGAGCGAGGAGTGCCCGGGCGTGCACGGCGAGGCGACCGCGCAGGACGAGGCGGTCGTGATCGGCTGCGAGGACGGCGTGCTGATCTACCGCGACGGCACGATCACGAAGGTCACCAGCCCGACCCCGTACGGCCGGATCGGCAACCAGGCCGGGACGGACAGCTCGCCGATCGTGCTCGGCGACTACAAGCAGGACGCCGACGCCGAGCTCGAACGTCCCGAGCAGATCTCGCTCATCGACACGGCCACCGGAAAGCTGACGCTCGTGGACATCGGTACCAGCTACACGTTCCGCTCGCTGGCCCGCGGCCCGGCGGGCGAGGCGCTCGTGCTCGGCACGGACGGCCAGCTCCACGTGATCGACCCGGTGTCGGCCCAGGTCACCAGGACCATCCCGGTCACCGACGCGTGGACCGAGCCCCTCGAGTGGCAGGAGGCCCGCCCGGCGATCTTCGTCCGTGGCGGCACCGCCTACGTGTCCGACCCGAACAAGAAGGAGCTCTACTCGATCGACCTGGCATCCGGCGAGAAGCTCGCCACGGTGACGCTGCCGGAGGCCCCGAACGAGCTGAGCGGCGTTACAAACTGAACATTGTCCAATCCGGCGCCATCTGGTAGAACGTGTTCTAGATTCGGCAGCCGAGGAGGTCCTGTGTCCGACGCCGGGGAGGAGGTCGTCTCCGGGCAGGCCTGGGTCACGTTCTGCCGCGCGCTGGAGAAGGCCGGTGAGGTCGTGCTCCGCGAGACGGCGCCGGCCACGGCGCTCGACCGAGCGGAGGGGTATCGCTACCTCACCCGCCTGCTCCGCGAGATGCTCTACGCCACCGTGGAGAACGCCGATCCCGACTTCCCCCGGCTGCACGAGCTGGACCTCGTGAAGATCGGCGCCGACAACCCGGACAACGTCTACCTGAGTGCCTCGATCCGCGGCGACCGCACGTACCGGATCACCGGGACGCGCGGTTCGATCTTCTACTTCAGCATCGGTTCCAAGGCCAACCGGTACGCCAAGGACGGCACCATGGCCTCGACCGGCGAGCTGGCCGACCGGGACATGGTGGTCGAGCCGGACGGCAGCGTGGAGATCATCGCCAGCGCGACGCCACACCCTGGCAACTGGCTGCCGCTGGCACCGGACTCCACCAGCCTGGTGGTCCGGCAGACCTACCTGGACCGGACCACGGAGACGCCGGGGACCTGGCGCATCGAGTGCGTCGACGCCCCACCGGCACCGGGACCGCTGGAGCCGGAGTTCCTGGTGAAGGCGCTGCGGCGCGCGACACTGGCGGTGCACGGCACGGCGGCGACCTTCGCCGGGTGGACCGAGCTGTTCATGAGCAGGCCGAACGAGCTGCCCGACTTCGGCCAGGAGATGTTCCAGCGGGCCGGCGGCGACCCGGAGATCTTCTACCTGCACGGGTACTGGACGCTGCAGCCCGGCGAGGCCTGGGTGATCGAGACCGAGGTGCCCGACTGTCCATACTGGAACTTCCAGTTGGACAACTGGTGGATGGAGTCGCTCGACCACGCCCACCGGATCACCGTGAACAAGCACACGGCCGTACTCGGCGACGACGGCACGCTCACGATCGTCGTGGCCGACCGGGATCCCGGGTGGGGCAACTGGATCGACACGACCGGCCATACGAGCGGCACCGCGTTGCTGCGCTGGCTGGGCGCCGACCGCCACCCGATCCCCCGCTGCAAGGTGGTGCGACTTTGAAGATCGACGACCTCCTGGACGCGGCCCGCACGAAGACCGGGCTCACCGACTACGGCGACGACTGGTTCACCGAGCCGCTCGGGATTCTCGTGGCCAGCCTCAACACGGAGGCCCGGCTCTCCGCGCTGGGGTTGGAGCTGACCAGGCGCCGGCTCGTCGCGCTGCTGGCCGACCGGCTGCGGCTGCGGGCCCTGCACCGCGAGCATCCCGAGGTGCGGGACGTCGAAGTCAAGGTGGCGGCCGAGATCTGCGGGCTCCCCCGCACGGGATCCACCCTGCTGCACCGGTTGCTGGCCGCGTCGCCGCAGCTGACGTCGACGCTGTCCTGGGAGACCTCCTACCCGCTGCCGTTCCCCGGTGAGGGACCGGATGCGGCGGAACGCAAGCGGCGGGCGCGCGAGCGGGCCGACATGTTCCTGGCGGCGTCACCGGACTTCGCTCAGATCCACACGATCGAGTGGGACGGTCCGGAGGAGGACGTCATCCTCCTCGACCGGACCTTCACGTCCATGAGCTTCGACTCGTTCTACCGCATACCGTCCTATGGGGACTGGCTGCGCGCGGCCGACCAGGGTCCGGCCTACCGGGAGCTGCTGGAGTGGTTGCGGGTGCTCCAGTGGCAGCAGCCGTCGCGAGCGGGGCGGGCGTGGGTGCTGAAGTCGCCGCACCACCTCACGGCCGTGGATACCGTGCTGGACACGTTCGACGGCTGCATGATCGTCATGACCCACCGGTCGCCGGTGAACGTGGTGCCGTCCTACGCCTCGATGGTCGCGTCGATCACCGCCCAGTACAGCGATGAACTGGATCGGGAGGAGATCGGCCGGTACTGGAGCGAGCGGTTCGCCACCACGCTGCGCGGGTTCGCGGCCGTCCGGCAGCGACGCCCCGACCGTTTCGTGGACGTGCACTACGCGACCGCGCTGAGCGAGCCGGTGACGCGGGCCTGCCGGGTGCTCTCCCTGTTGGGGCTGACGGCGGGCGACGCGGACCGGGCCGCCTTCGAGTCCTATGTGGAGCGCAATCGCCGGGAGCGGCACGGCTCGCACTCGTACACGCCTTCGGACTTCGGCTTGTCGGCCGAGCAACTCGAGAGGGACTTCGCCTTCTACACGAAGGAGTACCTGTGATCCTGTCGGACGAGGTGGTCATCGTGTCCGGGGTCGGCCCCGGACTCGGCGCGAAGCTCGCCGCCCGGGCGGCGGCCGAAGGTGCGAAGGTGGTCATGGCGGCGCGGTCGGACACGGTCACCGCGCGGGTGGCGCGGGAAATAGCGGCGGCGGGTGGCGAGTCCGGTGGCGAGGCGGTCGCCGTCGCCTGTGACGTGCGCCGGCCCGAGGACGTGGCGGCCGTCGTGGACACCGCGATCGACCGGTTCGGCAAGATCACCGGGCTGGTCAACTCCGCCTACTCCCACCCCGGCTTCCACGATCTGCTGGACACACCGGACAAGCAGCTGCGCCGCTCGCTGGACATCGTGGTGCACGGCGCGCTCGGCATGACCCGCGCGGTGGTGCCGCACATGAAGGCGGCCGGCGGCGGGTCGATCGTGAACGTCGGCACCATGAGCACCCGCAAGCCGATGCGCGGCGAGGGCGGCTACGCGGTGGCGAAGGCCGCCATCGCTTGCGCCACGCAGTATCTGGCGCTCGAGCTCGGTGAGCACGGCATCCGGGCCAACCAGGCGGTCATGGGCTGGCTCGACGGGCCGGGTGTGCGGCTCTACCTGACGATGACGGCCGAGCAGCGTGGTATGACCGAGCAGGAGGTGTACGACGAGATCGCCGCGCGTAACCCGCTCGGCCGCATTCCCACCGATTCGGCGTGTGCGGGTGCTGTGCTGTTCCTGTTGTCCCGGTTGGCTTCCGAGGTGACGGGTGCGGTGCTGGACGTGAATGGTGGGGAGTTCACACCGTGAGTGAGCATCTCGTGTCGTCCGTGGTGGTGGAGATCGAGGCGCCGGCGTCGTTCGTGTGGGATGTGCTGGTCGACTATCCCAGCTATCCGGAGTGGAACCCGTACACCGTTCAGGTGTCGACCACGCTCGCTATCGGCGACCCGATCGACCTGACGCTGCCGAATCCGGATGGCTCCCCCGGCACGTTCGTCAACCGGGAGTTCATCCGCGTGGTCGATCCGCCGCGCCATCTGCGCTACGACACAGGAGACGAGATTCCCGGTGTGTTCGGCGTGCGCGATCAGTGGGTCTCCGCGCTCGGCCTCTCCCGTTGCTCGTATCACACCACCGACACGATCTCCGGCAAGTACGCCGACCTGGTGATGGAGACGTCGGGCGCCTGGGTGAAGGAAGGCTTCGACTCGGTGGCGTGGGCTTTGAAGTCCCGCGCCGAGCAGCTATACCAAACGGCTGACTAGACCAGTGGTCGTGCCCCGAAGGACCCCTTGGGGGCGTTGAACGTCGAACAAGGCCCGTCGAATGCCTGGAAGGCGTCGTTCCTGACGCTCAACGTCAGGAAGGCGTCGTTCCAGGCACCGCGGTGCCGGTGTGTGCTAGTGCTAGCGGATGTGGCGGTCAGATCACCCGCATCGCCTCCAGCCGGGCGATGATCTGGTCGGCCGCCTGTTCGGCGGTCAGCGAGGTGGTGTCGAGCCGCAGTTCCGGGTGTTCTGGCCGCTCGTAGGGTGAGTCGATGCCCGTGAAGTGGCGCAGCTCGCCCCGTCGGGCCTTGGCGTAGAGCCCTTTGGGGTCCCGCTGTTCGGCGACGGCGAGCGGAGTGTCCACATGGACCTCACAGAACTCGTCCGCCGCGACGACCCCGCGGGCGAGGGCCCGTTCGGCGCGGAAGGGTGAGATGAACGACACGAGCACGATGAGCCCGGCATCCACCATGAGCGCGGCCACCTCGGCCACCCGCCGCACGTTCTCCACCCGGTCGGCGTCGGTGAACCCCAGGTCCTTGTTCAGCCCGTGCCGCACGTTGTCGCCGTCGAGGACGAACGTGTGCCGGCCGTCGTGGTTGAGGCGCTGCTCGACCAGGTTCGCGATCGTGGACTTGCCGGCGCCGGACAGCCCGGTGAACCACACGACGCAACCACGGTGGCCCTTCAACGCGGCCCGCATGGGCTTGTCGACGGCCATCGTCTGCCATTGGATGTCACGGGGCCGCTCGCCGTGCAGCAGCCCGGCGCCGACCGTGGCGTTGCTGAGCCGGTCGATCACGATGAACCCGCCGAGGTCGCGGTTCTCGCGGTAGGGGTCGAACGCGACCGGGAGGTCGAAGTGGACGGTGCCGACCCCGATCTCGCCCGACTGCAGCGTTGCCGTCTCCAGGCGGGCACCCGTGTCGACGTCGAGCTGGTACTCCGGCCGCTCGATCGTGACGCCGACCGTCCGCGCGCCCAGCTTGGCCAGATAGCGCCGCCCCGGCAGCATCTCCCGCTCCCCCAGCCACACCAGCTCCGCCTGGCACGACCGGGCGACGGTCGGCGGGTCGGCGGCCGACGCGAGCACCGCGCCCCGGCCGACGTCGAGGTCGTCGGCCAGGACCAGGGTCACCGACTGGCCGGCCGACGCCTCGTCGAGGTCGCCGTCGAAGGTGACCACCCGGCGGACCGCGCTCTCCCGCCCACCGGGCACCACCCGCACGAGATCACCCGGCCGCACGACGCCGCCGACGATCGCGCCCGAGACTCCCCGGAAATCCTGGTTCGGCCGGTTCGTCCACTGCGCGATCATCCGGAACGGCCCGGCCGGGGAACGGTCGTGGACCCGCACCCGCTCCAGCCACTCGAGCAGCGTCGGCCCGTCGTACCACGGGGTTCGCGTCCCGCGGTCGACCACGTTGACCCCGTCCACGGCCGACACGGGGATGCAGGTCACCTCGTCGATCCCGATGGACTTCGCGAACTCGTGGTACTCGGCGGCGATCTCCTGGAAAACGCTCTCCGAGTAGTCGACCAGGTCGAGCTTGTTCACGGCGAGGGCCACCGAGCGGATGCCGAGCAGCGCGACCAGCCTGCTGTGCCGGCGGGTCTGGCGCAGCAGGCCGTTGCGCGCGTCGAGCAGGATGACCGCCGCGTCCGCCGTCGACGCTCCGGTGACCATGTTCGGCGTGTACTGCTCGTGGCCGGGGGTGTCGGCCACGATGAACCGGCGGGTGCCGGTGGAGAAGTACCGGTAGGCGACGTCGATCGTGATGCCCTGTTCCCGCTCGGCCAGCAGCCCGTCCAGCAGCAGCGCGAAGTCCAGCTCGCCGCCCTGGGTCCCGAGCCGCTTGGAGTCGGCCGCCAGCGTGACGAGCTGATCGGAGTAGAGCTGGCTGGTCTCGTACAGCAGCCGGCCGATCAGCGTGCTCTTGCCGTCGTCGACGCTGCCGCAGGTGAGGAAGCGCAGCAGGCTCATCAGAAGTACCCTTCGTGCTTCTTGCGCTCCATCGACCCCGACCGGTCGTGGTCGATCAGCCGCCCCTCACGCTCGGACGTGGTCGCCGCTTGCAACTCGGCGATGATCTCGGGCAGGGTCGCGGCCGTGCTCTCCACGGCGCCGGTGAGCGGGTAGCAGCCGAGCGTGCGGAAGCGGACCGACAGGTGCTCGGGACGTTCCCCCGGCCGCAGCGGCAGCCGGTCGTCGTCGACCATGATGAGACCGCCGTCGCGGCGTACCACCGGCCGCGGCGCGGCGAAGTACAGCGGCACCACGGGGATCTCCTCGCGGTGGATGTACTGCCACACGTCCAGTTCCGTCCAGTTGGACAGCGGGAACACCCGGATGGTCTCCCCCGGCGCCTTGCGCGCGTTGTACAGCCGCCACAGCTCGGGCCGCTGCCGACGCGGATCCCACCGGTGTTCGGCCGAACGCACGGAGAACACGCGTTCCTTGGCCCGCGACGGCTCCTCGTCACGCCGGGCGCCGCCGAACGCCAGGTCGAACCCGTGCTCGTCGAGCGCCTGACGCAGCCCCTGGGTCTTCCACATGTCGGTGTGCACGGCCGAGCCGTGGTCGAAGGGGTTGATCCCGAGCGCGACGCACTCGGGATTACGGTGCACCACCAGCTCCAGACCCAGGCGCGCGGCCGTCCGGTCGCGAAACTCGATCATCTCCCGGAACTTCCAGGTGGTGTCCACGTGCAGCAGCGGGAACGGCGGCGCCGACGGATAGAAGGCCTTGCGGGCCAGATGGAGCAGCGCCGAGCTGTCCTTGCCGATCGAGTACATCAGCACCGGGCGCTCGCTCTCCGCCACCGCCTCACGCAGGATATCGATGCTCTCCGCTTCCAACCTGTCGAGATAGGTGCGGTCCAGATACGTGCTGCCACCTGCCATGCAGCCATGCTAGCGCCGTTTTGAACGATGTTCAATATTCGGTCCACTGTGCTCTGGACATCGTTCGAAACACTGCGGCGCGTGCGGTACGGTGACGCCGTGGACACCAGTGCGGAGCAAACCCCCACCGCGTGGGGCGACGCCGAGGCCCGGCGGCGGGACATCCTGCGCTCCGCCACGGAGCTGCTGGCCGATGCCGGCTACACCGGCCTGACCATGCGCGCGATCGCCACGGGAGCCGGGGTCAGCTCGGGCACCGTGTACCAGTACTTCGGCGGCAAGGAGGACGTGTTCGTCACCCTCCTGGCCGACCGGCTGGAGCAGGTCCGGACCACCCTCGACGAGCTGCCCCGCGACGTCGGGATCGCCGGGGTGCTGGCCGCCGTGCTGCCGCAGGTGCGGGAGATCTGGCGGCTGTTCGGCCGGTCGGCCCAGCAGTGGGAGTCGAAGGTGCTCGCCGGCGGCCCGCGCGGCAAACGAGTGGTCACCTCGGCCACCGTGTTCCGCCACATGGTCCGCTCACTGGAACGGGCACTGCGGGAAACAGCGGCGGCGGCCGGCCAAGAACTGGCCGACCACCCGGCCATGGCCTACTGGGTGTGGGACTCCCTGATCGGCGTGGCCGACGACCTCGTCCACGGCGGCGCACTACAGGCCCGCATCTCCGCCGACCGTCTCGTCACCTTCGCCACCGAAGCCATCGAACGCGGCATCGTGCGCTGATTCAGACCACAGCGATCAGACCACAAAAGCCTGGAACTCGGAGATCCGGACGGTTTGCGCGACGGTCGGGTTGCCGGTGGTGCAGTCGCTGTTCGACCGTGGGTCGTCATGCTGCTGGCCGGCGTATTCGGGAGTTCCCGTGCACTGGTTGGTGTGCACCCGGATCATCAGGTGGGTGGCGACCGTCGGCGCGATCCGGAACGACCGCATCGACAGGTCCGGCGCCGTGGGCCTCGGCACGTTCGCCGGGAACGCGTTGGCCGGGCTGAGGAACACCTTCCGGAAGTTCGCCGGGTTCGTACAGTCCCTGGCGCACGACAGGACCTCGAACTGCCGCAGCGCCGTGAACCGGTTCTGCGCACCCGGATCGTCGTCACCCTCGATCGCCGGGCGCAGCAGGGCACTCACCTGCACTCGGCTGACCACCTGCGGACGGCTGCCCGCCAGGTCCACCGTGACACCCTTGCCGGCCACCGGCGACCCGACCGACGCCCAGTTGGTCGCCTCGGTCTCGTCGACGAGCTCCTCGAGGTTCACGCCGTCGCCGGACGCCGTGGCGCCCGCCGCGCCGGACGCGACGTTCGGCCACAGCACCGGGCCGATCGTGCCGCGCTCGCCGGCATGCACCGTGCGGCGTACCCGGGTGCTGCCGAAACCGTCGGCCGCCACGGTGAACGTGTAGGTCCCGGGCGCGATCCGAACGGCGTCGGGCAGCGGGGTGGCCGGGTCGGTGTCGGCCACCGGAACCGACCGGCCCTCGTACTCGCCCACGAGCAGTCGCGCGGGCGTTCCCTGCGCCTGCCCGCGAGGGGCGAGTCGCAGCGTCGCGTTGCGTGCGGTCGGGGACGCGAAGCTCGGTGTCGGGTCCGGGTCGTTCGGGCCGTTGCTCGCCGCGTCCGCACCCAGGCCGCGCCGGGCGAACCCGTCCCACAGCAGCGCGGCGTTCGCCCCACCGAACCGGATCTCGTCCGCCGCCAGCAGGGCGTCGCGCATGTCCACGTAGCTGACCGCGCCGGAAGCGTTGAGCAGCAACGCGTCGAACACCAGCTGGATCCAGCGCCGGTTGCCGGGGCACTGGTCGACCGGCCGGTCGCCGTCGGCGCACGCGCGCTGCACCGCCGGGTTGCCGAGGCCGTACCGGTCGATCATCGCCCGGCGCAGGTCGAAGCTGGTGGCGCTCCAGATCTCCCCGTCGGCGTGCACCTGCTGCCCGACGAGGTCGTAGGCGATGTTGCTGTAGTTGAGCGGGCTCGTGCTCATGTCGAAGTTGCGGATGCCCGCCTTCGCGTCGCCGGTCACGTACCCACCGGTGACGAACGGCGTGTCACCGCGCGGCCGGAACCCGTACTCGAAGAGGTACTCCATGGCCAGCAGGTCGGAGTGTGACTCGTTCATGGCGCCGGCCTGCGCGCCGGACCAGCCGAGGTCCGGGCCGCCGATCATCCGGCCGCTGATCGCGTGGCCGTACTCGTGCCCGATCACCGACATGTCGTAGTCGCCGTCGACGCACGGTGCGTAGAAGCCGCCGGGCGTCGGCTGCCACAGGTACATGTTCGTGGTCGGCGCCACCCCGTCCGGCGGGGTGATCTGGTTGGCGTTGTTGCGGGACGGGAAGTTCGGCGGTGCGCCGCCCGCGCGGCCGCCGGCCTGGGAGTTGCCGCGCTCCGGGTCGCCGCCCAGCCCGCCGCGGTCACCGTTGTCCACCTGCATGTTCCAGGTTTCCTCGGTGAACCCCAGGTAGTAGGACCAGTCGTGCATCCGGTTGTGCATGGCGAACAGGTTCGCGGTGGCGGCGTCGATGTCGTTCTGTCCGGCGCTCGCGAACACCGCCGGGTCGCAGCGTTCCTCGAACCACTGGTTGGTCCACGGATAGGTGTACTCACGGGTGGGGCTCGGCGCCGAGGTCCGGGTGCCGACCGTGCCGCTCTCCAGGCTGTCCCACTTCTCCGCCGCGCGCGCGGAGTTGCCGGACGACGTCTCGCTCGGTGCTCCGGTGGCCGGGTCCACGTCCCAGTCGGTGCCGGTGTCCGCCGTGCTCACCGCGCGCTCGCATCCGGGTTCCCGTTCCAGGCACCACCGGACGCGCGTGTCCCGTGAGCCGTAGTCGGCCGGCGGGTTCGCCGGGAACACGTCCCACTCCGGGTTGTCGGTATCTTCTTGCTGGTGGTCGACCAGGTCCTCCCGGAACAACACCCCGGCGGTCCTGGCGTCGACATAGGTGGTGACCGCCTCGGCGTCACCCACCAGAACCACCTGGTACGCCGACCGTGGCTCGGCGCCCGGCATCGGCACCGCCCCGAGCCGGACCCGGGTGGTCCCCAGCTCGTTGGCCGCGAGGCCGGCATCGGCCGCCGCGGCGGACATCGCCTCCTCCGGCGAGATGGTGGCCGGCGCCGGCGACGCGTCCTGCGGGCTCAGCGTCGAGGTGGCGAACCTGACCTCGCCGTCCCGGATCCCGAACGACCCCAGGCCGTCGAGCACCGACGGCAGCGTGCCGAACCGCTGCCGCAGCATGACGTAGGCGCCCTGGCCCATCGGCCGGTTCACCAGGACCTCTGCCTCGGCGATCCCCTGATCGGACAGCCGGAACAGCTCGCTGTTCGCCCTCAGGAACTCGCGCGCGATCGCCACGGGATCCTGGCCGGCCCGCGCGCCGGGCGGTGTCGAGGGCCCCGGGATGAGCAGCGCCGGTGTCCCGTAACGGTTCCACCGAACGGTCGTGCCGCTCTGGCTGGCGGCCGTGCGCTGCCGCTCGCTCGGCCGGAGCGTGCCGGGGCGGTTGTCGACGTCGTGGTCGGTGACCCCGTCTCCCTGGACACCGATTTCCTGACTATCGACCGGCGCGGCCTCGCCAGCAGCCGCTGGGGCGACAAGGACCGTCGACAGGCTGACCGCGACGAGCGCGGTGCCCATCCGAAAACCGTGGCTCCGCATGGGTCACATCGTCGCGTCGCGACCCGCGGTGAGGTAGCGCCGAACAGCGCAACCGGTTGCCAGTTCTCACTCCGGCACTCTGTGACGATCTCTCTAGCCCGGCGAGTGGACGTCGCGGACCGGGACGCCGCCGCGCTGGTTCGCCAGTGGGACGAGGCTGACCGGTCCCGGCCCGCCCGTGGTCCCGTCCAGCGCGACCACCGCCAGCGCGAGCGTGTTCTCGCCGTGCTGGCGCAGCAGGCCGGCCGGCAGGACGAAGTCCCGCTGCGGGCCGAGATCGTTGATGTACCGGCCCACGTTCCAGCCGTTGAGGTAGACCAGCACCCGGTACGGCCGCGAATCGTCGCCACCGAAGCGGAGACCCACCTGGACGTCCTGGCCCTTCGGCAGGTTCAGCCGGAAGTCGTTGCGGTACCAGGTCAGTCCCGGCGACAGGGTGCCCTCATCGGGAGCGTCGACCCGCGGCCAGGTCCGGTCGGAGTAGCCCGGCAGATGCCAGCCGGACCGCTCGCCGAACAGCCCGCCCGTGTTGAGCGGGCCGCGGGTCGGGTCGGCCAGGTCCCGGCCGCCGCGCGCGCCCTGGATCCGCCACGTCAGCGATGCGTCCGAGCCGGCCAGCGAGGCGCCGACCAGGCCCCTCGGCTGCTTGAACCGGTTGTCCTCGGCCGTCCAGTCGTCGTTGTGGCCCATGTTCTCCAACAGCACCGACACCACGGCCGGCGAACCCGGTTCCAGCGGCGGGATGGCGAACTCCCCCGGCCCCGGATCGGGGTTGACCGGCGCGTCGGAGTCGGCCTGCGTGCCGCCGCGGGCCCAGCCCAGGTACCGGCCGTTCAGCCACACCTGGTAGGTCCCGTTCTTGCCGGTGATCGCGTTCAGCGACACCGCGGTCTCCGACCCGGTCGCCGTGAACGAGCCGCGGTACCAGACGTGGCCGTGGTCGAAACCGTAGTCGCCGGCATAGAGCACCGGCAGGGTCTTCGGCGGGATCGGGCTGGTGGTGGTCGTATGGTCGGCCACCGTCCAGCGGGAGTCGTCGAAGTCCACTTCGGACTCCGGCACCTCGTCCTGGTACCGCCAGTCGGTCAGCGCGGGCAGTCGCACCTGGTCCGGGCCACGGACCTGCCCCAGCAACGAGCCGCTCGACGTCGGCCGGACCCGCACCGGTTCAGTGCCGACCACCAGGCGCCGGGCGGACGCCGGCCCGAACACCTCCACCGGGCCACTGGCCGCCGCGTCCGCGCGCAACTGCACCGTGCCCCCGGTCACCCGAGCGGACCGGGCGAGCGACGTGCCGCGTACCAGCATCGGACCGGCATTCGTGTCCAGCCGCCAGAACTCGGCGGCCGTCTCGTCGGTGCCGAGCAACAGCAGCATCGGTGGCCGGCCGCCGCCCGTGACCAGCACCCTGGCCAACCCGGAGTGGGTGTAGTCGAGCCGGAGGTCACCGGCGGAGTAGGACGACCGCACGGAGCCGTCGAGTACGCGCACCGTCGGCTTCGACGAGTACCGCAACACGGTCGAGCCGTCCTCACCGTCCCGGCCGTACAGCAGCGCGACGTCCCGGCCGCCGATCCGTTCATGCGCCATGATCTCGGAGCTGGACCACACCAGCCGCTGCCCGCCGAGGTCGTACCCGGCCACCAGGATCTTGGCATCCCGCCCATTCACCCGCACTGGCACCGCGTAGTCACCGTCCGGAGTGGACCAGTCCAGAGTGGACGGGTCATCGGTCGACGCCGCGCGGTCGGTGTGCCGCACCAGCACGAACTGGGTCCCGGTGTCCGGGTTCGCGCGCGCGGTCGCCGACACCGCCGGGTTGTCCGACACCGGCGCGGCGGCCGGATCGGTCTTCGTCAGCGGCGCCACCGAGGTCGCGAAGTAGCCCTGCCGCTTGAACTCGTCGTACTTGGCGGTGAGCTGGCGCGACTCGGTGATCGCGGCGCCGTAGTCGTAGGAGGTGTAGACGTCGTTGGGCTGGGCGAGCCAGCCCCAGTTGGTGCCGCCGAAGGCCATGTAGTAGCCGAACATGGTGGCACCGCTGGTGATCAGGTTGTTCTTGTAGAAGAACTTCATGTACTCGGGACCGGTCAGGTCGGCGCACGCCTCGTAGCCGGCGCGGTTCAGGTCGATCGCGCCGGCCTGGTACTCGGCCGCGTACACCGGCGCGTCGGCGGAGAGCCGCTCGGTGACGCCCTCGCCCCACGGCCCCCACACGTCCGGGGTCTGGCACTCGAAGGACTGCGGGTAGTCGTCGACGCCGGGGATCTGCACGGCACCCAGCCCGGACGCCCAGCGCGGGGTCCAGGACGCGTCGCAACACTGGTTGTGCGTGATCGGCACCTCGATGCCGTCCGCCCGCGCCTTGTCCTGCAGGTCCTGCATGTACTGGGCATCGGTGTTGGCCGCGTACTCGTTCTCCACGTTGTAGGCGATGACCGAGCCGCCCCGGGTGAGCTGGTGCCGCCTGATGATCGGGTTGATGTGGTCGAGCCACTCCCGGTACGCCGCCGTGTAGCCGGGGTCGCTCGACCGGCCGCGACCGTCCACCTGCTTCAGCCAGGCCGGGAAGCCGCCGCCGCTGACCTCCGCGTTGATGTACGGCCCCGGCCGCACGACCGTGTACAGGCCGAGTTCCTCGGTCATGCGCAGCAGCCGGTCGACGTCGCGCACCCCGGTGAAGTCGTACACGCCGGGCGCCGGCGAGTGATAGGACCAGTTGAAGTACAGGGAGACCCCGTTGAAGCCGGCCGCCTTGACCTTCTCCAGCACGTCGCGCCACAGGTCGGGACTGGGCAGCCGGAAGTAGTGGAACTCGCCGCTCCACAACAGGATCCGCTCACCGTCCACCATCAGCGAGTAGCGGTCGTAGGTGACCTCGTGGCTCGGTGCCGCCGGTTCTGCCGACACCGCCGGCAACGCTGTCAGAGTGGCGAACGTCGTCACCAGGTCAGGACGGCGGCCAGCAACCTGCGAGTCATCTGTCTCCTATGGACTGACGGCTATAGCGGACACGGTCGCCGCACCGACCTGTGGCACGAACTCCAGATCGAGTACGCCGTCGTTGACGACGACCGTGAAGGTCTTGTCCAGCGCGGTGTTCGGGCCGGCCTCGGCGAGGACGTCCAGGCTGGCGAGCACCCGCTGCCGCTCGGCGTTGACGTTGAACACGTTGTCGTCCGACCCCGCCGGGGCGGCCAGCTTCAGGGTCACCTGGTAGGTGCCGTTGGCCACCGGCAGCCGGTAGCCGAAGGTGCCCGTGCGGTAGGTGCGGTAGAGGTCGTCGTCATCGGTGCCGGCGATCGGGCCCCGGATCCGCGCGGTCGCGCCGTCCGACGCGTTGTGGTCGCCGGGCGTGCCCGTGTCGATCAGGTGCTCGGTTGCTCCGGTGGTGGTGTCCAGCCACCAGGTGACGCGGTCGGTCACCCCGCCCGAGGTCGCCACCACCGTGTTCGCCCCCGGCCGCAGCGTCACGCCTGTCCAGGTAGCCACGTGGTCGACCGGCGCGCGCCCGCCCAGCGGGATGCCGTTGACGGTCAGGTGAACATCCCCGGCGTTTGCGTAGACCTTCACGTCCGTGGCCTGCGTGAAGCGCGGGGTGTCGCGCCGCGCGGTGATGTGCACGACCGGCTCGGGCGACCAGTTGGCCTGGTACCAGTAGAACGCGTCCTTGCGGGTCTTCCGGTCGGCGGTCACCAGGCCCTTGTCGTTCAGGCCCGGCCGGTCGCCCTCGTCCCGTCCGTCGGAGGCGAAGTCGTACATGAGCCAGATGAACTTGCCCCACACGAACGGTCTGGTGCGCAGCTCGCGCCAGTTGCCCTCGTGGTAGAGCGCCTGCCACTCCTCCGGGTGGTACTCGCCCGCCGGATCGGGTGGCGTCGGCGGGTTCTGCTGGTGAACGACACTGGCGCCGGCACCGTACTCGCTCACCGAGAACCGGCGTTCCGGGAACCGCGCGTGCATCCGGTCGGCCCACGCACCCATGTCGGCGAAGACCCCGTAGTACCAACCGAAGTAGAGATTGTGGCCCAGAGTGGCCGTGTGCTCGGCCATCGGGTCGGCCTCGTCGAAACAGCAGAACGCGTAGGACGACGGCCGCTCCGGGTCCTCCTCGGCGATCGTGTCGGCCAGCTCACCGAGCAACTGGTTGGCCTCCGGGCTGTTCGTGTACAGCTCGTTCCCCGCTCCCCACACCACTACCGACGGATGGTGGTGGTTCTGCCGCATCAGCTCGAGCAGCTGCTGGTTGGTGTTGGCGAAGAACGCCTCGGACGCGGTGAGCGAGCCGAGCAGCGGGATCTCCGTCCACAGCACCAGACCGCGCCGGTCGGCGAGGTCGTAGACGCGTTGCGGGTGTTGGTAATGGGCCAGGCGCACGGCGTTCGCGCCCATCTCCTCGATCATGTCCACGTCGGCGTCGGTGTCCGCGTCACTGATCGCGTAGCCCTTGCCCGGCCGCATGGCGTGCATGTTCACGCCGCGCAGGTCGAGCGGCCGCCCGTTGAGCAGGAAGCCGCGGTCGGGATCGATGGCCACCGTGCGAATACCCAGTGGCACACGCACCTCGTCCGCTCCCACCAATACGCGCACTTGGTACAGGTAAGGATCTTCCTGCCCCTGCCACAGGTGCGGCCGGGTGACGGTCGCGTTCTGGGTGACCGGCACGGTCGTTCCCGCCGGCAGCACCACGTCCACGGAATCGTCGGCCACCACCCGGTTTCGCGCGTCGGTGACGACCGTGCGCACGGTGGCTGGTGCCGCCGTCGCGCGATCGTTGGTCACCCGCGTGGTGACCGCGAGGTCGGCACGCGCTTCGGTCACCCGGTTCTGCCGCACGTACACGCCCGGCCCGCCGTGGTCGAGCGCGTCGACATGCACCGGGTCGGTCACCAGCAGCCGCACCCCGCGGTGCAGACCGCCGAACATGGTGAAGTCGCCTTGCAGCGGCGGGACATCCGCGTCGACCGCGTTGTCCACGCGAACGGCCACGGCGGCGCGTGAACCGGGCGTGACGAGCCCGGTGATGTCGAACCGGAACGCGGCGTACCCGCCCTCGTGGCGGCCGGCCGGTCGGCCGTTGACCCACACGTCGGTCACCAGGTTGGCGCCGTCGAACTGGAGGAAGAGCCGGCGCGGCCCGGTCGGAACTCGCACCGCCGTGCGGTACCAGCCGGCGCCCCGGTGGTAGGAACCGCCGTCCTCGCCGTCGCGGGCGTTCCACGTGTGCGGCAGGTTCACCCGGTGCCAGGCGGAGTCGTCGTATCCGGGCTCGGCGGCCTCGGGCGTGTCGCCGAGGTGGAACCGCCAACCGTGGTCGATCGGGATCTCGGTACGTCCTACCGCTGTCGGCGCCGCGCTGCCGGCCGCCGCGACCGGCACCGCCGGAACGGCCGCGACACTCGCGAGAACCGCGAGCGTCGCGACAAACCGGATTCTGTTGCGCATCAACGTATGTCCGCCTTGTACGCGTCGGTGTCGAGCTGACCGTTACCGGTGAACACCTCGGTGCCCGCCTCGATGCTGGACAGGTACTTGGTGTTGCTCACCCAGCCCCGGTTGACGAGATTGCCGAGGAAGTCCTGCATGTGCAGGGTGGCCGAGGAGGTGTTCGACTGCCGGACGAACGAGAAGACGTTCCAGCCGATGTTGCCCCGGTAGAGATCCCAGTTGGTACCGGCGATGTTCACCGTGCCCTGGAAGGTCCCCAGTGGACCGGCCCCGCCGGAGCGGTACAGCCACACCATGATCTCGTCGGTCGGGTTGTTCTGCCAGTCCGGGTTGGGCATGTCGTGCAGCCACAGGTCGTACGCGACGTTCATGGTGCCCGAGCCCGAAACCCGGTAACGCCAGTCGGTGAAGATGTCGCGGCCGGCGTTCAGCCGGACCGGCAGCTCGTGCCCGCTGGTCCTCCAGCCCCAGTGCCAGCCCAACACGCTGCTGGTGTAGGACTTCACCGAGTTGCTCTGCCCCGACCAGCCCCAGCTGGTGCCCCAGCCGATGGTCGAGCCGGAGTAGTTGTCCCACATGCACTGCCAGCCGGAGCCCGAGTCCTGGCCCCACAGGTTGTTGTTCAGGTAGTACTTGCCCGACGTGATGGTGCCGAACGCCGTACAGGTGTTGGCCGCCTGGGCCGGCTGCGCCGGCACGATCACCAGAACCATCGCGGTGGCCACCGCCGCGAACAAAGCCATCGCGCGCCTCATCAGCTGCACACATTCAGGCTGCTGTTGTTGAGCGTGAGGTTGCGGAAGACCGTGTTGTTGCCGCACGGACTCTCGCGGACGGTGCTGTTCGTGACCGTCATGTTCTGGATGTAGATGTCGGAGTTGTTGGGGAACTCCGACCGCGCGGCGAGCCTGATCTCGCCACCGCCGGACACGCTGCCGCTGACGCCCGCGATGGTGACGTTGTAGCAGTTCTCGATGAGGATGGCGTTGTTGCCGGTGTTCGCCACGTCGATCCGGTCGATGACCATGCCGCCGCTCTCCGAGACGCAGAAGATGCCGCGGCCGCCGCCACGGGCGCGCACCGTACCGACCCGCACGTTGGTGGCGTAGCCGTTGTTGATGCGGCCGTTCCGGTTGGCCACGCGGAACGCGGCGTACCCGGTGCCCGCGCCGGCGTTCTCGGCGTCGACCGTGCCGACCGTGGCGTTGATCGTGTCGTTCAGCAGCAGCCCCGAGTATCCGACGTTGCGAGCCGTGACGGTCCCGATGTTGAGCCCGTCCACGCCGTACGTTTCCACGGCATGGTTGCTGGCGCCGGAGACGTAGACGTTGTTTATCCGGATGTTGCGGCTCCGCTCGCTGGTGTCGCCGCGGTTGTCGATCCGGATGCCGAGCCCGCGGGACAGCCGCATGTCGATGTTCCCGAGGATGACGTTGTTGACGTTCCGCATGAAGATGCCGTACAGCGGGGCGCCGGTGAGCCGCAGGTTCTGGACCTCGACGTCCCGCGTTCCCCTGGAGTAGACGGGGGCCTGGTCGCCCGAGCCGGAACCGGTCACGTTGATCGTGCCGCAGGAGTCGAGCACCGTGTAGCTGGGCAGCGAGATCCGCGAGCCCGCGCTGATCGTGCCGCCCTGCCACACCACGACGCGCTCCTTCGAGGTGCGCCCCGGCGTCAGGCTGTTCACGGCGGCCTGCACGGCCGCCCGCATGTCGGATCCCGTGTAGACGGTGGAGCCGCCGCGGCGGGCGGTCCACGTGCTGCCGTTCAGGTACGCCTCGGCGTGCCAGGTGCCGTCACCGCACGCCAGGACACCGGGATCGTCGGCTGATGAACCAGCGGCCGCCTGCGGCGCGACCAGCGCGGCGGCCGCGACCACCGCCGCGATCGCGACCGTGACTACTCTTCGGATGCTCATGCCCTCGTCCTTCCCACATAGACGTTGCGAGCCCGGTAGACCGTGTCGGTGGTCGGTCCCGGTGAGCCCGAGGAGCCCTCCATCTGGAGGTTGATGATGATCCACAGCGGACTGTTCACGAAGTTGGCGCCGCGGTGCTGGCCGACCCAGTTGCCGTCGAGGTAGTAGTGGATGTCCACATCGGTCGCGTTGACCTTGGTGATCCACGCGCGATAGCCGTGCCAGGCACCGGGGTTGGACACGGTGACGATCGTGTTCGACCAGCCGCCGCTGCCGTTGCGGTAGGTGTTGAACCAGTTCCGCGCGCTTCCCTTGTACTCCAGGATGTCGCTTTCCGGAGGCCAGCTGTTGACGCCGGTCAGCCAGAACGCCGGCCAGGTGCCCCGCGCGGACGGCGCCTGGAACTCGCCCCGCACCTCCCAGTTGGGGAACGTGTCGTTGACCACGACATGCGATCGCGCGTGCACGGCGCCGGAGTGGTAGCGGATCGGCAGGTACGGGTCGGCCGAGCTGTTGCCCTCGTCCCAGCTGATCCGCGTGGCCTTGATGGCCAGCACCCCGGAGCTCTCCAGGTAGACGTGGTTGTGGTCCGACGCGCTCGCGTACATCCTGGCCGTGCCGTTGTGGTCGGATCCCCAGGGATACCGGTAGTTCCACGCCGACTCGAGCGCCGAGTAGCTGGCGAACGTACCGTTGATCACCGTTTCCCAGGCGGCTGGCGCCACGTCCGCGCCAGCGGTCGGGATGCGGCCGAGGGTCAGACCGGCCAGGCCGGCCCCACCGGCCGCCAGGAGTCGTCTTCGAGAGTGCGCCATCGCACGGACCTTTCGCAGCGGAATCGGGAGCAGCGATCGGGTGCCGGCCCGAGGAAAGCGCTTGCCTTCTGACCGTACGAAGAGGACAAACCCACGTCAAGGGGTAACGGGGCCATGACTGTGTGCATCATTCAGCGCTGAACGTGCACGATTGCGGCGGACCCTCAGCGGGCGGTGCCCACCCGGCGCTTGGTCCACACGTCGTAGGCCACGGCGGCCAGCAGGACCAGGCCCTTTACGAGCATCACCCGTTCGCTCGGGGCCCCGATCAGCGACATGCCGTTGTTGATGACGCCCATGATCAGTCCGCCGGTGATGGCGCCGACGACCTTTCCGACGCCGCCCTGCACGGCCGCGCCGCCGATGAACGCCGCGGCGATGGCGTCCAGCTCGAACGACGTGCCCGCCGTCGGCCCGGCCTGGTTCAGCCGGCCAGCGAAGATCACTCCGGCGAGCGCGGCCAGCACACCCATGTTCACGAACACCCAGAACGTCACGGGCTTCACCCGCACACCTGACAGCGTCGCGGCGGGCAAGTTACCGCCGACCGCGTAGATGTGCCGGCCGAACACCGTACGGCTGGCCATGAACGAGTAGCCGAGCACCAGCACGGCGAGCAGCACCAGCACCCACGGCAGGTTCCGGAACCGGGCGAGCTGCACGACCACGAACAGCACGACGACCGCCGCGAACAGGATCTTCACGGCGAACAGCGGGAACGGGTCGACGGTCTGGTCGTAGCCCAGTCGGGCCCGGCGGGTCCGCCACTGGGTGAACGCGAAGCCCGCCACCACCACGATCCCCACGAGCAGCGCCACGATGTCGGCGCCGCCGAGCGGGCCGAGCCCGACGTTGCCGAGGTACCCGCCGCTGAACCCGTTGGCGAGCGTGCGGATCTCGTCGGGGAACGGGCCGATGCCCTGGTTGCCGAGCACGGTCAGCGTCAGCGCGCGGAACACGAGCATGCCGCCGAGGGTCACGATGAACGCGGGGATGCCGAAGTAGGCGATCCAGTAGCCCTGGGCGGCGCCGATGAGCGCACCGGCGCCGAGGGTGGCGAGCACGGCCAGCCACCACGGCAGTCCCATTTGGACGGTCAGCACCGCGCAGATCGCGCCGGTGACCGCCACGACCGAGCCGACCGACAGGTCGATGTGCCCGCTGATGATCACCAGCATCATGCCGATCGCGAGGATCAGCACATAGGAGTTCTGCACGACGATGTTCGAGATGTTGTCCGGCTGCAGCAGCACGCCGTCGGTCAGCACGGTGAACAGCACCACGATCAGCGCGAAGGCGACGTAGATGCCGCTCTGGCGCAGGTTGATCCGGACTCGTCGCGGCGACTCGGCCGGCGCGTCCACCGCGGCGGACGGCGACGTGGACGGCGAGGCATCGAGACTCATCTGCGGACCTCCTCGGTCATCAGGTGCATGAGACGTTCCTGGGTCGCTTCCTCACGGGTCACCTGGCCGGTGACCCGGCCGGCGGACAGCGCGTAGATCCGGTCGCACAGGCCGAGCAGCTCCGGCAGCTCCGAGGAGATCACCAGCACCGCCTTCCCCTGGGCGGCCAGGGAGTTCACGATCCCGTAGATCTCGTACTTGGCGCCGACGTCGACGCCTCTGGTCGGCTCGTCGAGGATCAGCACGTCCGGCTCGGTGAACATCCACTTGGCCAGCACGACCTTCTGCTGGTTGCCGCCGGACAGCGTGCGGGTCGACGCCAGCACGTCCGGGGTCTTGATCCGCAGCCGGTCGCGGAACCGTTCGGCCACCCGGAACTCCTCGTGCTCGTCGACCAGGCCGCGGCCGGTCAGTCGGCCGAGCCCGGCGGCCGAGACGTTCCGCTTGACGTCGGCGATCAGGTTGAGCCCGTAGCGCTTGCGGTCCTCGCTGACGTAGGCGATGCCGTTGCGGATGGCGCCGCGCACGCTCCGCACGTCGATCTCCTTGCCGTCCTTGAGCACCCGGCCGGAGATGTCCACCCCGTAGGAGTGGCCGAACACGCTCATGGCCAGCTCCGTGCGCCCGGCGCCCATCAGCCCGGCGAGACCGACGATCTCCCCGCGCCGCAGCGAGAGCGTGGCGTTGTCCACCACCACCCGCCCCCGGTGGATCGGGCTGTGCACGGTCCAGTCCTCGATCCGGAGCACCTCCTCGCCCGGCTCGGTCGGCTCGCGCGGCGGGAAGCGGTGCTCGAGGTCGCGGCCGACCATGCCGGCGATGATCCGCTCCTCGGTCACCCGCTCCCCGCGCACGTCCAGGGTCTCGATCGTGCGGCCGTCGCGCAGGATGGTGATGGTGTCGGCGATCTCGGTGATCTCGTTGAGCTTGTGGGAGATCACCACGCACGTGATGCCGTCGTCCCGCAGGCCGCGCAACAGGTCGAGCAGGTGGGCGGAGTCGTCGTCGTTCAGCGCGGCCGTCGGCTCGTCCAGGATCAGCAGGCTGACCTTTTTGGACAGTGCCTTGGCGATCTCTACGAGCTGCTGCTTGCCCACCCCGAGCTCGCCGGCGGCGATGGTCGGGTTGTCCCGCAGTCCCACCCGGTCCAGGTGTCGCTGTGCCGCGTGGTTAGTGCGGTTCCAGTCGATCAGCCCTCGGGTCGCCATCTCGTTGCCCAGGAACAGGTTCTCGGCGATCGACAGCTGACCGACAAGAGCCAGCTCCTGGTGGATGATCACGATGCCACGCGCCTCGGAGTCGCGGATCCCGCCGAACGCGCACGTCTCGTCGTCGAAGATCACCTCCCCGGAGTACGACCCGTGCGGGTGCACTCCGGAGAGGATCTTCATGAGCGTCGACTTGCCGGCGCCGTTCTCTCCGCAGATGCCGTGGATCTCGCCGCGCCGCACGGACAGTGTCACGTCACGCAGCGCGGTGACGCCGGGGAAGGACTTGGTGATCCCCTGCATCCGCAGTATCTCGTCACTCATTTACCGCAGCTCGTCCGCCGTGTAGTAGCCGGTTCCGACGAGCGCCTCTTCGTAGTTGGTCTTGTCGACGATCACCGGGTCGAGCAGGGACGCCGGCACGACCTTCTCGCCGTTGTCGTAGTCCTCCGTGTTGTTGATCTCCTTGGGCTCATCGCCCTTCAGCACGGCGTCGGCCATCGCCACGGCGACCTTCGCGAGCTCGCGGGTGTCCTTGTGGATGGTGGAGTACTGCTCGCCCGCGATGATGGACTTCACCGACGCCACCTCGGCGTCCTGCCCGGTCACCACCGGGTAGGGCTGGTCGGCCGTGCCGTAGCCGCTGCTCTTCAGCGCGGACAGGATGCCGATCGAGAGCCCGTCGTACGGGGAGAGCACGCCGTCCACCCTGGCCCCGCCGTAGGTGGAGGTGAGCAGGTTCTCCATGCGTTGCTGCGCGGTCGCCGGGTCCCACCGCAGGATGGCGATCGTGCGGAAGTCGGTCTGTCCGCTCTTGACCACCAGCTTGCCGCCGTCGATGTGCTCCTGCAGCACGGACATCGCGCCCTCGAAGAAGAACGTGGCGTTGTTGTCGTCCGGGGAGCCGGCGAACAGCTCGACGTTGAACGGACCCGTGGCGGTGCCCGGCGTGCCGTCGGCGTTCACCACGCCGAGCCCGGTCAGCAGCGAGGTCGCCTGCTGCACGCCGACCTCGAAGTTGTCGAAGCTGGCGTAGTAGTCGACGTTCGGGCTGTCGCGGATGAGCCGGTCGTAGGAGATCACCGGGATGTTCGACGCGGCGGCCTGCTCCAGCTGTGAGGTGATGGCCGTGCCGTCGATGGGCGCGATGATCAGTAGCCGCGCGCCCTTCGTGATCTGGTTCTCCAACTGGTTGGCCTGGGTCGGGATGTCGTTCTCCGCGTACTGGAGGTCGACCTTGTAACCCTTGTCCTCCAACGCCTTCTTGATGTTGTCGCCGTCGTGGATCCATCGTTCCGACGAGCGGGTCGGCATGGTCACGCCCACGAGGGCGTCCTCGGCCGACTGTGGCTGCTGCTCGGACGTCTTCTCCGCCGAGCCGCAGCCGGCCAGGAACAGCGCCGCGGCGGCGAACCCGGCCGCGAGCCTTGGAAACCGCATTGTTTCTCCTTTGGTTCTAGCTGGTTAGCGAAGGCCGAGCGCGAGGCGGTGGTAGGCCTGGTTCCAGCGCAGCCGGTCGGCGAACGCGTCGGTCGTGGTGTCCCGGTCGATCAGGACGAGTTCGGTCTCGGCCATGCGGGCGAAGTCGCGCAGCACCCCGGCGCCGACCGCCTGGGTGAGCACCGTGTGGTGCGGCCCGCCCGCCGTGAGCCAGCACTCGGCCGAGGTCTGCAGTGACGGCGCCGGCTGCCACACGGCGCGGGCGACCGGCAGGTTCGGCAACGGCTCGTCGGGCGGCACCACGTCGATCTCATTGGCCACCAACCGGAACCGGTCGCCGACGTCAGCCAGGCCGACCACGACCGCCGGCCCTGGTGCGGCGTCGAACACCAGGCGGACCGGGTCCTCGCGGTCGCCGATGCCCAGCGGGTGGATCTCACACGACGGCTGGTCGGCCGCGATGGTCGGGCAGACCTCGAGCATGTGCGCGCCGAGGATCTTCGGTGTGCCAGGGCCGAAGTGGTAGGTGTAGTCCTCCATGAAGGACGTGCCGCGCCCGGTGCCCGCACCCATCGCCTTGATCGTCCCGAGCAGCGCCGAGGTCTTCCAGTCGCCCTCGCCGCCGAAGCCGTAGCCGTCGGCCATCAACCGCTGCACGGCGAGCCCCGGCAGCTGGCGCAGCCCGCCGAGGTCCTGGAAGTTCGTGGTGAACGCGCCGAACCCGCCGTCGGTGAGGAAGTGGCGCAACCCCGCCTCGATCCGCGCGGCGTAGCGGAGCGACTCGTGCCGCTCCCCGCCCCTGGCAAGGGAAGGAGCGAGCCGGTAGGCCTCGGCGTAGTCGGCCACCAGCAGGTCGACCTCCTCGTCGGCCACCGCGTCGACGACCGTCACGAGATCGTTGACGCCGTAGGTGTTGACCGAGACGCCGAACCGCAGCTCGGCCTCCACCTTGTCGCCCTCGGTCACGGCCACGTCGCGCATGTTGTCGCCGAACCGGGCGAGGCGCAGGGTCCGCAGGTGTGCCAACCCGGTGGCCGCGCGGGCCCACCCGTCGATCCGCCGGCCCAGCTCGGGATCGGTGGCGTGGCCGGCGACCGTCTTGCGTGCCACGCCGAGCCGCGTCTGGATGTAACCGAACTCCCGGTCGCCGTGCGCCGCCTGGTTGAGGTTCATGAAGTCCATGTCGATGGACGACCACGGCAGCGCCTCGTTGAGCTGGGTGTGCAGGTGCAGCAACGGTTTCCGCAGCACGTCCAGGCCGGTGATCCACATCTTGGCCGGGGAGAACGTGTGCATCCACGCGATCACCCCGACACACGACGGGTCGGCGTTGGCCGCCAGGAACACATCGCGGATCGCGGCCGAGTCGGTGAGCACCGGCTGCCAGACGACCTCGGCGCTGATCGCGCCGCTCTCGGTGAGCATGCGCTGGATCTGCTGCGACTGGCCCGCCACCTGCGCGAGCGTGTCCGCGCCGTACAGGTGCTGGCTGCCGGTCAGGAACCAGACCTGCGGCTTGGCGGCAGACGACATGGAGTCTCCCTCGTGTGGGCTCTCGTGTGGGTTATTGCCCATAGACGTTCTGGTACCGGGCGTAAAGCCGGTCCACGTGCTCTTGGTCGATAGCGTCCGGTCTGCCGAGCTGGTGTGCGAAGTGGACGGTGCGGGCGACGTCCTCGAGCATCACCGCCGCCTTCACCGCGGCGCGGGCGTCGGCGCCCACGGTGAACGGACCGTGGTTGCGCATCAGCACGGCCGGGGACCGGCTGTCGCGCAAGGTTTCGACGATGCCCTGGCCGATCGAGTCGTCCCCGATGAGCGCGAACGGGCCGACCGGGATGTCGCCGCCGAACTCGTCGGCGATCATGGTGAGCACGCACGGGATCGGCTCGCCGCGAGCGGCCCACGCGGTGGCGTACGGCGAATGCGTGTGCGCCACGCCGCCCACCTCCGGCAGGTGCCGGTAGACGTAGGCGTGCGCCGCGGTGTCCGACGACGGCGCGAGCTCGCCCTCGACCAGTTCGCCGTGCAGGTCGGTCACCACCATGGAGTCCGGCCCGAGGTCGTCGTAGGAAATCCCCGACGGCTTGATGACCATCAGGTCCTCGCCGGGCACCCTGGCGGAGACGTTGCCCGCCGTCCAGCTGACCAGGTTGTAGCGGGTCAGCTCCCGGTGCAGGCCGGCGACCGTGCGCCGCAGCTCGGCGATACTCACCCGCTCACCGCCGCGCGTCGCAGTGCTCGCAGTCGGTGCATCACGTCGTTGCCGCCGCGGCCGAAGTAGTCGTGGAGGTCGGCGTACTCCATGTACAGGTCGTCGTAGATCGCCACGTTCGCCGGATTCGGTTGGTACTGCCCGCTGTTCACCGATCCCATGGCCTCGGCGGCCGCGCGGATGTCCGCGTGGGCGCCGGCGGCCACCGCCGCGTGCATGGCCGAGCCGAGCGCCGGTCCCTGCGCCGACCCGATGGTCGACAGCGGCAGGTTCGTCACGTCGGCGTAGAGCTGCATGAGGAACTCGTTGCGCAGCAGGCCACCCGCGACGATCAGCTCGGTCACCGGCACCCCTGAGTCGACGAACGCCTCGATGATCATCCGGGTGCCGAACGCCGTGGCCTCGAGCAGCGCGCGGTAGATCTCCTCGGGCCGGGTGGCGAGGGTCTGGCCGAGCACCAGGCCGGACAGCTCGTGGTCGACCAGCACCGACCGGTTGCCGCTGTGCCAGTCGAGCGCGATCAGGCCGTGCTCGCCGACCCGCTGCCGCGACGCCAGATCGGTCAACAGCTCGTGGACCGACAGTCCCTCGGCGCGGGCCCGCTCGTGGTACTCGGGGGGCACCTGGTTGTCCACGAACCAGGCGAAGATGTCGCCGACGCCGCTCTGCCCGGCCTCATAGCCCCACAGCCCCGGCACGATCCCGCCGTCGACCACGCCGCACATGCCGGGCACCTCGTGCAGCTCGGGCGCACTGACCACGTGGCACGTGGAGGTGCCCATGATCGCGACGAGCCGGCCCGGTTCGACGGCCTGCGCGGCCGGGGCGGTGACGTGCGCGTCGACGTTGCCGACGGCCACCGCGATGCCCTCCGGCAGACCGGTCCACGCGGCGGCCGCCGCCGTGAGACCACCGGCGCGGTCACCCAGCCGAGAGATCGGGTGGTCGAGCTTGCCGGTCACGAAGTCGGTGAACCCCGGGTTCAGCTCACGCAGGAAGTCCTCCGACGGGTACTGGCCGTCCTGGTGGATGCCCTTGTACCCGGCCGTGCAGGCGTTGCGCGTGTACCGACCGGTGAGCTGCCAGACGATCCAGTCGGCCGCCTCGACCCAGTGGTCGGTCGCCGCGTAGACCGCCGGCGCCTCCTCCAGCAGTTGCAGCCCCTTGGCGAACTCCCACTCCGAGGAGATCAGTCCGCCGTAGCGGGGCAGCCACTTCTCGCCGCGCGCCGCCGCCAGCCGGTTGATCCGGTCGGCCTGCGGCTGGGCCGCGTGGTGGCGCCACAACTTCACGTAGGCGTGCGGGTTCTCCGCGAACTCCGGCAGCTCGCACAGCGGGGTGCCGTCGGCCGTGACGGGGACCATGGTGCACGCCGTGAAGTCGGTACCGATGCCGATCACCGCCGCCGGGTCGACCCCCGCGTCGGCGATCGCCCCCGGCACCGCTGTGCGGAGCACGTCGGTGTAGTCGGCGGGCACCTGCAGTGCCCAGTCGGCCGGGAGCGCGGCGCCGGTGAGCGGCAGGGTCCGGTCGAGCACGCCGTGCCGGTACTCGTGCACGGCGGTGCCCAGCTCAGCGCCGTCGCGCACCCGGACCACGACCGCGCGCCCGGAGAGGGTGCCGAAGTCGACACCGACCACCAGCGCCTCTGCATCGTTGACCATGTTGGCGATTGTTATCGCTAACATTTCTGCCGTCAAGCGATGCACGCCACGATTGAGCTTCAGATAGTGAACGCGCACAGCGAGTCGTACGCTACGGACGCCGAGTCGTACCGTACGAACACCGAGTCGTACGTTGTCGACGGCCGGCGCGCGGCCCGCGGGTCAGGCGGGCGGGGCCACGCTGTTCCGGGAGACGAGGGTCGGCGCGATGGTGCGCCGCGACTCCCCCACCTCGCCGTCCGCGACCTGCGCCAGCAGCAGGCCGAGCGTCTCCCGCGCCACCGCATCGAAGTCGGGACGCACGGTGGTCAGCGGCGGAATGAAGTACGCCGCCTCCGGGACGTCGTCGAACCCGACGATGCTCACGTCCTCCGGCACCCGCCGCCCGCGCTCGCTCATCGCCCGCAGGATGCCGAGGGCGAGATGGTCGTTGGCGGCGAACACGGCCGTCAGCTCGGGCATCCGCGCGAGCATCTGACCGGTGCGGTACCCGGTGGCCGCACTCCAGTCGGCCGACACCACCGGCGGAACCTCGGCGCCGGCCGTGTCCAGCGCCCGCTGCCAGCCCCGCACCCGGCCCTGCGCGTCGAACCAGTCGGGCGGGCCGGACACGTGCCACACGGTGGTGTGGCCGGCGCCCAGCAGGTGCCGGGTGGCGTCGAAGGCACCGGCCTCCTGGTCCACGGTCACGAGCGGGGTCGCCTGCCGGGGGTCGCCGTCGACCGTGACCAGCGGGACCCCGGCCGGCACCTCGGCGAGCGCCTCGCTGGCCGACGCGGTCGGGGCGATGGCCACGATGCCGGCCACCCGCTGGTCGCGGTGATGCTCGACGGCCTCGGCGATCGACTTCCGGTCGAGCACCTCCACCCGCCGCAGGCTCACCATGAACCCGGCCTCCGCGGCCGCCAGCTCGAACGCCGCCTGCAG
Organism: uncultured Actinomycetota bacterium; assembly: GCA_963826035.1. Classification (GTDB taxonomy): domain Bacteria; phylum Actinomycetota; class Actinomycetes; order Mycobacteriales; family Pseudonocardiaceae; genus Actinophytocola. Next base: position 545,072 of record CAWGVZ010000003.1, read on the forward strand.
CGACGCGGGCCCGAACAGCGTGGAGTTCTGCGCGATCACGCCGATCAGGTGGGATCGTCCGGTGACCAGCGCCCGCGCCGCCCGGTTGGGGCGGTAGCCGAGCTCGGCGATGGCCGCCTGCACCCGCAACCGGGTCTGCTCGCGCACGTTGGGGTGGCCGTTGAGCACCCGCGACACGGTCTGGTGGGACACACCGGCCAAGCGGGCCACGTCCGTCATCGCGGGATCCCGCGCGACCTTGTTGCCTACCACCGGATCGCCCACCGTGAAACCTCGTCTCGGGTCGTGCTCTGCTGTGTGTCCTGTGTGTCCACCGGTCATTATCCCCGTCAGTGTCTCACCGTCAGCCGAGAAGGAACGTCGCACGCTGTCGTTCCGCGCGTCCCCGCCCTGGCCGCGCGACCACCAGCCGGCCGTTGTCGTGCGACAGGTAGGCATCCGCGTCGGTGGACAACCGCAGCGAGACGGCCGACCGGTTCGCGAGCCCCGGCACCCGCACGAAGCTGGTGGCGGCGCCGTAGTCGTCGGTATCGGCGAACGGCTCGATGCGCAGCACCCCCTCGCCCGCCCGCACGTGCCGGTCGGGGAAGTTCACCGACCGGACGGACACGGTGCCGGCGCCGAGATTGCCCGGCACGAGGCGGAACTGGGCGTCCGCCACCTCGCGGACGTTGCCCTCGACCCGCAGCCGGAACGCCGCGTGACGCACCACCAGGTGCGGCGAGTCGAGCGGGGACAGCCGCACGATCGGCCCGCCGGTGCCGACCGGCACGCCGAAGGCCGGCGTGCCGTCCTCGTTCCAGTGCAGCTTCTGCACGCGGGTGTGCCGGTTGGGGTCGAACAGCGGGTCGCCCGTGATGTCCCGGTAGGCGCGGGCGTGGTAGACGAGCACGTCGGTCCCGTCCTCCGCCACGGTGAACGAGTTGTGGCCGGGCCCGAACCGGCTGGTCTCCGCGTTCGTGACGAACACCGGGTTCGGCGCCTTGGTCCACGACCGCGCGTCGAGCAGGTTCGCGTTCTCGTCGGCCGTGAGCAGGCCCATGCAGTAGCGGGCGTCGGTCGCGCTCGCGGAGAACGTGACGAACACCCGCCCGTCGCGGATGAGCACGGCCGGTCCCTCGTTGACCCGGAATCCCTGGATCTCCCAGCTCAGCGTCGGCACGGCGATGCGTACGGGCTCGGTCGCCAACTCCAGCGGGGACGCCATCTCCGCGATGTAGAGGTTGCTGTTCGTGGCGATCCCCGGTTCGCTCTGCGCCCACAGGAAGTAGCGCTTGCCGCGGTGTTCGAACGTGGTCGCGTCGAGCGTGAACGACTCCCACCCGGTGACCATCCGCCGGGGTGGCGCCCAGCCCTCGGCGCGCGGGTCGGCGTTCGGGGACTCCAGCACGTAGGTGCGGATGCGGAACGGTTCGTCGGCGTCACCGGCCGCGAAGTAGACATACCAGCGGTCGCCGATGCGGTGCAGTTCGGGAGCCCAGATGTAGCCGCCCATCGGCCCGGACGCCGGGCGGCGCCAGATGGTCCGCTCGCGCGCGCTCGCCAGCCCGTCGAGCGTGGTGGCCCCGCGCACGACCACCCTGTCGTACTCGGGCACCGAGCCGGTGAGGTAGTACATGCCGTCGACCGGCCGGGTGATGAACGGGTCGGCACGCTGTTCGACCAGCGGGTCGCGGGTGGTGAGGGCGGGCGGTGCGGCGGGTGCCGCTTGCGCTGTCGCAGTCGTCACGACCGGGATCGCGCCCGCCACGGCCAGGACACCGCCCGCACGGAACAGGGATCTGCGGTCGAGGCCGGTCATGAGCTGCTCCTGGTCTTGATCCGGATGAACGTCACCGAGTGCGGCGGGAACGTGTGCGTGAAGGTGCCCGCCACGTCCATTCGGGACTCCCGCGGTGCGATCGGGCTGGTGTACTGGGTGTTCACGTCGTCGGGGTCGCCCTGCAGGGTGATCACCCGCGCGCGCCGCTCCACCTCGGCGCCCGTCAGCTCGACCGTGGTGCGCGCGGCATCGGCCTGCGCGTTGACCACCTTCACCACCAGCTCACCGGTCCTCGTGTCCCGGGTGACCACCTGGCGGAACGGCTCGACCTTCTGGTTGTCGGTGAACTCGCCCCACTTCTGCCCGTCGAGCAACAGCGTGACCGTGCGGCCGCGCACCTGGACCCGCACGTCGTACTCGCGGCCGGTCTCGATGGTCGTGCCGTTCGAGATGAGCGTCGACTTCCCGCCGCCCTCGGCCTTCTCCACGGCCGACTGGGTGTTGTTCCAGCCGCCGAGGTTCCACCAGTAGTAGTTACCGGAGTCCTTGACGCCGAACGCGACCAGGAAGCCCTCGCGGCCCGACTGCTTGGTGGCCTTCACGGACAGGTCGTAGTTCTGCCAGGCGGGGTCGCCCGCCATGACCATGGTGTTCTCGGCGGCCGCGTCGGACTGCGCGTACGCCCCGTCGGTCACCGCCCAGGTGCCGCGGCCGGCCACGTTCGTCCAGTTCGCGTCGCCGCCGGAGAAGTCGTCGGTGAACAGGCTGGTGCCGTCCGGGGTGGACACGGCGACGTCGTCGTAGGACGCGGCCGTGGCCCAGGTGGACAGTCCGACCGCACCGGTGATCGGCTGGTCCTCGGTGGACGGTGTGCCGGTGGCGGTGCTGGGTACCACGTGGTCGCCCACGTTGTTCATGAAGAGCTTCTGGACCTCGTAGCTGGCCGAGCCCCAGGACGCCCGGTTGTTGAACCAGATCATGTCCGGCCGCCACTGCACGTAGTCCTCGTTGGCGAGCAGCGGCGCGTAGGACGCGAGCCGGACCACGTCGGCGTTGCGCTCGAGACCGGTCATGTAGGAGGCCTCGGTGAGCGCGTTGAAGAACCGGTTGTCCTGCGAGGCGTACTCGCCGAGGAACACCTTCGGTCCGGTGCGGTCGTAGGCGTCGTAGCGCTCGTTGTTCTGCAGGAACCAGGTGGGACTGTTGTAGTAGTGCTCGTCGACCATCGCCACGCCGGCCTCGCGGTTGAGCTGCCAGAGGCGGTCGAAGTTGGCGCCCGTGTCGTCCGGCCCCGAGTTGCTGATCACCGTGATGTCCGGGTACCGCTCCTCGATGGCCGCGCGGAACTGGAGGAACCGGGCGAAGAACTCCTCGCCCAGGTTCTCCTCGTTGCCGACCCCCAGGTGGGTGAGCCCGAACGGCTCCGGATGCCCCAGCTCCGCGCGCTTGCGGCCCCACGTGGAGTCGGTGGGCCCGTTGGCGAACTCGATCAGGTCGAGGGTGTCCTGGATGTGCCGCGCCAGCAGCGCCGGGTCGTCGGTCACCCGGTTCTGCCCGCAGCCGGTGACCAGCGCGGGAACCACGGGCAGCGGCATGGCGCCGACGTCCTCGGAGAACTGGAAGTACTCGTAGTAGCCGAGGCCGTAGGACTGGTTGTAGCCCCAGAAGTTCGCGTTGGTGGCGCGCTCCTCCACCGGGCCGATCGTGTCCTTCCACTGGTAGGAGCGGCGGCGCTCCCAGTTCGGGGCCTCGTAGCCGTAGTGGCTGCCGGTGTTGACCAGGCAGCCGCCGGGGAAGCGCACGAAGCCGGGCCGCAGCGCGGCGATCTGCTCGGCCAGATCCCGGCGCATGCCGTTGGGCCGGTTCTTGTAGGTGTCGCGCGGGAACAGCGACACCATGTCGAGCGCGAGGGTGCCCGCGCCGCCGCCGCTGACCAGCAGCCGGCCGGTGATGCTGGCCGCGCGGGCGGTAACCGTGCCGGTGTAGCGCGTCCAGTCGCCGCGGACCTGGATCCGCAGCGGGTCGGCCAGGTTCACCCCGGCCGGGTCGGTGATGGCGACCGTCAGCGGTGTGCCGGCCGCCTGGTCGGTGCGGGCCCACACGGCGAAGTCGTACTTCTTGCCCTTCTCCACCCGGATCCCCGAGTTGTAGCCGGCGTTGATCACCCCGGCGGGCAGCCCGAGGCGCAGGTACCTGCGGTTCCGCTCGTTCAGCCGGCCGGCGTCGTCGACCACGTCGACATTGCCGCCCGTCCCGCCGGTCGGCGCCCACGACGTGAGCGGGGTGTACGACGCGTTGTCGGCCGGGTCGTACTCGAACGAGCGGTTCTGCACGAGCTCGGCGTAGAGACCGCCGTCGGCCGCGCGGTTGATGTCCTCGAAGAAGACGCCGTACATGTGCTCGGAGATCTCCGCGCCCTTGGCGGCGGCGTCCACGGTGATCTTGTAGTCGGTCTCGGCGGCCTGGCCCGTGCCGGGCAGGCCGATCACCATGCTCGCGGCGATGATCGCCACGAGCACCCGGGATCTGGACATGGATACTCCTCGGTGCGGGGGGACCGGGTTCAGGTTTCAGCGGCCCGACTGGCCGCGAGGAGGGTGAGCGCGAGTGCAACGATGGGCAGACGGAACCGGCGGCGGCGAACTGGGAGTGCGCGCATGAGGTCCTACCCGGGTCGGCGTGCGCTGAATCACAAAAGTGAGCGTTAACATAGAACGGGTTTCTTCAGCTGTCAATGTCGCAACTTTCTGGCTTCGGAGGCTTGACGAGTACGCTGTGAGCGCTCACTCTTGGGCCCCAGCACCCGCGGACAACGCGGTCCGACACGGAGGAATAAAGCAGTGCTGAAAACGATCACGACCGCTCTGAGTGCGGTCCTGCTGGCGGCGTTGACCGCGTGCGGTAGCGGCGACGGCGGGTCGGGCGCCGACGACGGCACGATCACCATGGGGTTCGCCCAGGTCGGCGCGGAAAGCGGCTGGCGCACGGCGAACACGAAGTCGGTCCAGGACGCGGCGAAGGCCGCCGGGATCGACCTGAAGTTCTCCGACGCGCAGCAGAAGCAGGAGAACCAGATCAGGGCCATCCGCTCCTACATCCAGCAGAAGGTGGACGTGATCGCGTTCAGCCCGGTCGTCGAGACCGGTTGGGACACGGTCCTGCTGGAGGCGAAGCGGGCGAACATTCCCGTCATCCTCACCGACCGGGCCGTCGACTCCGAAGACACGTCGCTCTACGAGACCTTCCTCGGCTCGGACTTCATCGAGGAGGGCAAGAAAGCCGGAAAGTGGCTGGTGGAGAACTCCGAAGGTCCCGTGAACGTGGTGGAGCTGCAGGGCACCACCGGCGCGGCGCCCGCCATCGACCGCAAGGAGGGCTTCGCCGAGGAGATCGCGGCGCGTCCCGACATCAAGGTCGTCGCCTCGCAGACCGGTGACTTCACGCGGGCGGGCGGCAAGCAGGTGATGGAGGCGTTCCTCAACTCCACTCCGAACATCGACGTCGTGTACGCCCACAACGACGACATGGGCCTCGGCGCGATCGAGGCGATCAAGGCCGCCGGCATGACGCCGGGCACCGACATCCAGATCATCACCGTGGACGCGGTGAAGGACGGGATGACGGCGCTGGCCGCCGGCGAGATCAGCTTCATCGTCGAGTGCAACCCGCTGCTCGGACCGCAGCTCATGGACCTCGCGGAGAAGGTCGTGGCCGGTGAGGAAGTACCGGAGCGGGTGGTCACCGAGGAGACCACCTTCACGCAGGAAGAGGCCAAGACCGCGTTGCCGGAACGCCAGTACTGACCGGTGACCCGGTCGGCCGTGGTCCCCGTCGCCGCACCCGGCGTGGCGGCGGGGACCACGTGCACCCTGATTCCGAAAGCGATTCCATGACCGAAAACCCGGCCACCGCCCCGGTGGTTGAGATGCATGGTATTACCGTCACGTTCCCCGGCGTGAAAGCGTTGCAGGACGTGGACTTCCGGCTGTTGCCCGGCGAGGTGCACGCCCTGCTCGGCGAGAACGGCGCCGGCAAGTCCACGCTCATCAAAGCCCTCACCGGCGTCCACGGCCTGGACGCCGGTGAGATCCACCTCGACGGCGCACCCGTGTTGTTCACCGGCCCCGCGCAGGCGCAGGCCGCCGGCATCAGCACCGTGTACCAGGAGGTGAACCTGTGCACGAACCTCTCGGTGGCGGAGAACATCCTCCTCGGCCGGGAGCCGCGCCGGTTCGGCTCCATCGACGGCCGCGCGATGCGGGCCAGGGCCGCGGAACTGCTGGGGCGCATCGGGTTGGGTATCGACCCGGGGTCCGCGCTCGGCAGCCACCCGATCGCCGTGCAGCAGCTCGTGGCGATCGCGCGTGCGGTCGCGGTCGACGCGCGCGTGCTGATCCTCGACGAGCCGACGTCCAGTTTGGACGCCGGCGAGGTGGCCGAGCTGTTCCGGATCGTCCGTGTGCTGCGTGACCAGGGCGTGGCGATCCTGTTCGTGTCACACTTCCTCGATCAGGTCTACGAGATCGCCGACCGGATGACCGTGCTGCGCAACGGAGCCGTGGTCGGCGAGTACGCCACGACGGCGCTCACGCGGCTCGAGCTGGTGTCGGCCATGATCGGTCGCGAACTGCGAGTGCTCGACGAGGTGGAGCGGCGCACCGAGCACCGCGTGCCGTCCACCGACGCCCTGCTGCGGGCCGAAGGCCTCGGTCGGGTGGGCGCCATCGCACCGTTCGACCTGGAGATCCATCCCGGCGAGGTCGTCGGGTTGGCCGGGCTGCTCGGCTCCGGGCGGACCGAGCTGGCGCGACTGCTGTTCGGGGCCGACCGGTCCGACTCGGGCCGGCTGCTGGTCGACGGGAAGCAGCTGAAGCTGTCCGGTCCCCGCGCGGCGATCGGCCGGGGCATCGCCTTCCTCTCGGAGAATCGCAAGGCCGAGGGGCTGGTGGCCGACCTCACCGTGCGGGACAACCTGATCCTCGCCATGCAGGCCGCGCGCGGCTGGACCCGTCAGGTTCCCCGGTACACGGCAGACAGGCTAGTGGCGAAGTACGTGGCGGCACTGGACATCCGGCCGGCCAACCCGGACGCGGTGGTCGGCACGCTGTCGGGCGGCAACCAGCAGAAGGTACTGCTGGCGCGGTGGCTGGTGACCCAGCCGCGGCTGCTGATCCTCGACGAGCCGACGCGCGGCGTCGACGTGGGGGCCAAGGCTCAGATCCAGAAGATGGTGGCCGACCTCGCGGCCGACGGGATGGCCGTGCTGTTCATCTCGGCCGAGTTGGAGGAGGTCGTGCGGGTGTCCGACCGGATCGTCGTGCTGCGGGACCGGCAGAAGATCGCGGAGCTGTCCGGGAGCGACGCCACCGTGGACGACGTGGTGGCGCTCATCGCGGGCGACGTCGAGAAGGTCGCGTCATGAAGAGCAAGCTCCTGAGCAACCGTCTACTGTGGCCGGTCATCGCGCTGGTCGCCCTGCTGCTACTCAATGTCGTCTTCACTCCGACGTTCTTCAACATTCGGCTGCAGGACGGGCACCTCTACGGCAGTCTCATCGACATCCTGCGCAACGGGGCGCCGACGCTGCTGATCGCGCTCGGCATGACGCTCGTCATCGCCACCAGGGGCATCGACCTGTCCGTCGGCGCGGTCGCCGCGATCGCGGGCGCCGTGGCGTGCACCCACATCGCGGAGACCGGTGACGCGGTCACCGCCATGCTGCTCGCCATCGGGCTGTGCGTGGTACTGGGGCTGTGGAACGGTTTCCTCGTCTCGGTGCTCGGCATCCAGCCGATCATCGCGACGCTCGTGCTGATGACCGCGGGACGCGGTATCGCGATGCTGGTGACCGAGGGCCAGATCGTCACGATCGAGAACAGCGTGTACCACCAGGTCGGTGCCGGCTTCGTGGTGCTGCCGATCGCCATCCTCATCAGCCTGGCCGCGTTCGCCGGGGTCGCGCTGCTCACCCGGCGCACGGCGCTGGGCATGCTGATCGAGGCGGTGGGCGTGAACCCGGAGGCGAGCCGGCTCGCCGGGGTCCGGTCGCGGACGATCATCTGGACGGTCTACGTGTTCGCCGCCATCTGCGCTGGCGTGGCCGGCCTCATGATCACGTCGAACGTGGACTCGGCCGACGCCAACAGTGTTGGTCTGTGGGTCGAGATGGACGCGATCCTCGCGGTGGTCATCGGTGGCACGCTGCTGACCGGCGGCCGCTACTCACTCACCGGGACGCTGGTCGGCGCCCTGGTCATCCAGACGCTGACCACCACCGTGTACACGATCGGCGTGCCGCCCAACGCGACGCTGGTGTTCAAGGCGGCCGTCGTGATCGCCGTGTGCCTGCTGCAGGCGCCGAGGCGCACCCGCGCCCGGCCCCGTGCGGTCCTACCCGATCCGCCCGGTCCCTCCGGTCCTTCTGTGCTGGAGAAGGCAGGTGCCCGATGACCACCACACTGACCAAGCGGAGCACGGCCGGCCGGCTGGTGCCGTCCCGCTTCCTCCCGGTGATCGCGACGTTCGTGGTGTTCGTGCTGACCTTCGGCGCCGGCTCCGTGCGCTACGAGGGCTTCGCGTCCGGCCAGGTCCTGGCGAACCTGTTCATCGACAACGCTTTCATCATGGTCGTGGCCGTCGGGATGACGTTCGTGATCCTGACGGGCGGCATCGACCTGTCGGTGGGCTCGGTGATGGCGCTGTCGACCATGATCGCCGCGGCGACCCTGCGCGCCGGCTGGCCGGCGTGGCTCGTGGTGCTCGCCGTGCTGGCCACCGGCGCGGTGCTCGGGCTCGGCATGGGCTGGATCATCCACCGGTTCGGGGTGCAGCCGTTCATCGTGACGCTCGCCGGCATGTTCCTCGCCCGCGGCCTGTGCTTCCTGATCAGCGAGGAGTCGGTGTCCATCAAGGAACAGACGTTCCGGTCGTTCGCCACGAGCCAGGTGGAGCTGCCCGGCGAGGTGACCATCACCTACAGCGTCCTGATCGCGCTGGCCGTGGTGGCGGTGGCGGCCTACGTCCTGCACCTGACCCGGTTCGGCAGGACCGTGTACGCGGTGGGCGGCAGCGAGTCCTCCGCCACGCTCATGGGCCTCGCCACCGGTCGGATCAAGGTGGGCGTGTACGTGATCAGCGGGTTCTGCGCGGCGCTCGGTGGGCTGCTGTTCAGCGTCTACATGCTCTCCGGCTACGGCCTGCACGCGGTCGGCATGGAACTGGACGTGATCGCCGCGGTCGTGGTGGGCGGCACGCTGCTGGCCGGCGGCGTCGGTTACGTGGCCGGTTCGGTGGTCGGCGTGCTGGTGCTCGGCACCGTACAGACGCTGATCTCCTTCGAGGGCACCCTCAGCTCGTGGTGGACGAGGATCGTCATCGGCGTCCTGCTACTGGCGTTCATCGCACTCCAGCGACTCATGCTGCGCCGGCAACCACAAGCGGTGACGTAGCGACGGCGATCGACACCGTGAGAGTGGCGTGACCATCTACCTCGATGAGACGCAGGCCGAGCTGCTCGACCGCTCACTACGCGACGAGGTGAACGATGTCGCCGCAGGGGCTCGCCGCCATCGACGAATCGTTCGGAGTCATCACCGACACCGAATGGCCGGAGCGACGAGCCGACAATCGCGAGGAGCACCTCACCAGTACTACAGGGACAGAACCGGACGTGACCTGCGACGACACCGCGCCGGTTGCCTCAATGCAGGGAAAGCGTCGTTCACTGCGGTCAACGCAGGGATAGCGTCGTTCCCTGCACGATAGCCCGCCGCGGCCACACCGGAATCGGCATCGCCGACTACCTCATCGCCGGTACGGCTGACATTCGCAGCCTTCAACTCGCCACGCTCAACGTCCGCCACTTCCCGATGTTCGACGGCCTCGCAGCTCCTTATCCCTATCTGAACCTCGGCGGTCGGTGACCTAGCGGCGGCGCTCTAAGCTCCCAGTGTGGCGGGCGCCAGCGGAATACCAGCACGGTCAGCCGCAGAACGTTGTTGCCGGTCAAACGATCCGAGGGTCACCTCGGTCCGGCCGTCGGTGGCCAGCGATGCCGCGACGGCGAGATAGCACGCGTCCGCACCGCGCAACGGACCGTGCGCTTGCACCATGTCTACCGCGGTATCGGCGAGCGCGCGGTCGATCGTGTGGAGCGCGATCGCATCAAGCATGTTCGCCCAGGTCGCCGACGCCAACTTTCGCCGGCTCTCCGGGAACTTCCGAGGGTGGTTGCGGTGGTGGATGCCGATCGCCGCCTCGACCTCGGAGGCGATGAGTGCGGGAGCCGCCCATTCGACCTCGTCGTCGACCCACCAACGCGCGGCGACCTCAGTTCCGACTTCGTGCAGGAAGATCTTGACAGCAAACGACGCATCGACGACGAGGATCACCGGCGCATGGCCGCCACGATGGACGTGGAGTCGTCCCCGCCGGCGTCGATGGGGTCGATCGGAGGCCGGTGACGCCGGTCGACTCGTGGCAGGCTCACTCGTCCTTCTGCTTGCAGCCGCGACAGGGTTGATTCTTGCGACGCGGGAACGATCTTGACGTACGGCCTGCCGTCCTTCGTAATGACCGTTTCCTCACCGGTCTGCACGATGTGATCGTGGATCGCCGCCATGTCGCGGCGGTACTCCTTTGCTCCGTGTGTCGCCATCGCGCATCTCCCCGCTGTGTACCCCAGGTCTGAGATCAGCGTACACCCACGTGGCCTACCTGGGCCGGCCCCGCAGGTCGACAGTCTGCGTCGAAGCACTGCAGCGACTCATGCTCCGCCGGCAACCACAAGCGGTGACGTAGCGTACGGCCGTGGACCTTGCCGACGACATCTGGAATCGCGCCGCGCTCGGCGGCGGGACCCGCGCCGGCGATCTCGCGTTGTCGTCGGTGCTCAGGCTTCACGGGCTGGCCATGAGTGGCGGCCTGTTGGACGCCATCGAGCGTCTGACGCCCGCCGAAGCCGAAAGCGGCCGAGGCGGGTTATCGGTGGCTGGGGCTGGGACCGGCGGCGGACGTGGTGGCATCGGTGCGCCGCGAGGTCGAGGCGGCGCGCTGGATGACGACGAGCGCGCCGAGGCGCTGGAGCTCCGAACCGACGAGGAGTACGGGCACGTCATCACGTCCGACGACACGCTGGAGAGCGCGTTCCGCACCCGGTTGGCGGCGGAGCCGGACGCCTTCTCGAGCACCTAGTACTACAGTGCTAGATCTTCGTTCTGTGTGTGGTCTTCGCAGGTGAGAGCGTTCGTGGCAGCTCAGTCGACTGATGTGGCGCGAGTGGGTCGTTCGCCGGCAGGCGAGTCTGCGGCTACCGGTGTCACAAGAGGTGAGCCGGGTAATTGCGGGACGGTGACCGGGCTTTGTATCAGAATTGGTGTCGGTTGACGATGAGGTCGTTGCTCGGCGGAAATAGTGGGGGTTGTCGGCGCGTCTTCGTTCATAGCGGTATCCGTTGCGAGACAATTCTCGTGTGTACTTGTCGAGCGATCATGTCCCGATTGTGTACGATGGCGCGGTGACACGCGCAGATTTGGATACATGGGAGTCCGAACTGGAAGATGCGCTCACGCGGGTGCGGCCACTGTTTTATCGGACGGAATCGAAGAAGCATGCGGAGCAGTACTTGCGGGGATTGCTGTCATCGATCCAGCGGAAGAATGGCTGGACGATCGCCGAGCATGTTGGCGAACCGGCGCCGACGGCACTGCAGCGTTTCTTGCACCTGTCGCCGTGGGATGCGGATGCGTTGTTGGAGGTGAACCGTGAGTATGCGATGGAGAATTTGGCTGAGCCTGGCGGGATCCTCGTCGCGGATCCGACCGGTTTTCCCAAGAAGGGAACAAAATCGGTTGGGGTGCAGCGGCAATACTCGGGGACGCTGGGGCGGATTGACAACTGCCAGATCGCCACTTTTCTTGCCTACGTCACCAGTGAGCGGGACCGGGTGCTGATCGACCGAAGGTTATATATGCCGGAGAAGACCTGGATGGCCGATCCGGCCCGCTGCGCGGAGGCCGGTGTCCCGCCCGAGGTTACCTTCAAGACCAGGCCGGTGCAGGTCCGGGAGATGATCGAGGCCGCCCGCGCCGCTGGAGTGCCGTTCGCTTGGTTCACCGCGGACGAGGAGTTCGGCCAGAACCCCGGCTTGTGCGACTATCTCACCGACAACCAGATTCCGTACGTGATGGCGATCCCGAAGAACACCCAATTCACCGACACCGCGGGGACCGCTGCCCAGATCGACATCTTCGCGAAACAGCTACCCAGAAACACCTGGCAACGCCGCGCCTGCGGAATCGGCTCGAAAGGACACCGGGTGTACGACTGGGCGCTTGTCGACTCCGGTGATCCCGACCACCAGTACCTGATCCGCCGAGCCATCAACGACGGCGAACTCGCCTACTACCACTGCTACAACCCACACCACGCCAGCTTCGGAGAACTCGTCCACGTGGCCGGAGCACGCTGGCCCATCGAAGAATGCTTCGGAGCCGGCAAGAACGAAGTCGGACTCGACAACTACCAAGTCCGCACCTGGAACGCCTGGCATCGACATATCACCCTCGCGATGCTCGCCCACACCTTCCTCGCCGTCACCGCACACAAAACCAAAAAAAGGGGCACCAACACAGCGGACAACCCAACCAACAGGCCACATCAGAACCCGCGCCTATCCACCGACGCCTGATCTCGCTCACCCTCGCCGAAATCCGTCGACTGGCTCACCCTCACAGGCCACAGCGAACCAGAAATCCGCCACGGCCTGCACTGGTCAATCTTCCGACGCTGGCACCAAGCCCAAGCCCGCCGCGCCCACGTCCGGCGCCATCTCCGCCTCCAGACGTTAATGATCTAGCACTGTAGTACTAGCCCGCTGACCGGCTGCCGGCGTCGAAGCTGCGTAGGGCGGCGCCCACGGCCGCGGCGACCGTCACCTCGAAGATCTCGTCCTCCGGGTGCCCGGCGGAGGTGAGCCGGGTGACGTCGGCGTCGGTGATCCGGTACGAGGCGTCGCGGACCAGCGCGGTGTAGGACCGCCAGGGCTCCGTGAGGTTCTCGCCGGTCGCCGCCGCCCGCCGGAGTGCGGGATCGGTGGTGGCGGTCGCGTGGAGGACCGCGTGCCGGAGGTTCTCGACCGGGCTGCCGTGGTCGCTGTCGTCCCCGCCGGCCAGCAGGAAACCGGGAAACCGGTATCCGAACCGGTGCAGCGCACGGGTGCCGCTGTGGAGCTGGTCGCCGCGGAGCCGGAAGCCGAAGGCGTTGGCCAGCCGGTCGATCACGTTCCACACGAGGTCGACGTGCAGCGCCTCGCGCACGGCCGACGCCGGCACGTCGGTGATCTGGCCCACCTGGTCGGGAACCTGGGTGGTGTCGAGGAAAGCGCGGACGGCACGCAGTTCGGGACGGGCCGAGTCGGGGTCGTCGGGGGTGATCTCACCCTGGCCGGCGATGCGGGTGAGCTCGGCGTGGGAGTCGACGCAGAACGGGCACCGGTGCAGTTGCGCGGTGCGCATGGCGATGTACTCGCGTTCGCCGGCCGTCCAGTACGACGGTCCGCGCATGGCCGGCACGGCGATCGCCAGCAGCGGGCGGGCGAAGAAGTCCGGTCGATACAGGAGGGTTCGGGGGACGTCGGGGGCGTCGCGGCCGGTCATGGCGAAGAACAGGTGCGCCCGCAGACGGTGCCCGTTGTCGAGAATGGACAGTCTCATGAGGACTCCGGAGTGTTGAGAGCCTGCAGCCGACCGGCCAGGAAACGCCGGTCCACGGCCGCCGCCTCGTCGGGACGACCGAGCCGGCGCAGCAGGTCCGCACGCGCCGCGTGGAACAGGTGATAGCGGTCGATGAGCGCGAGATCGGCGGCCGGCCCGTCGGTCATGGCAAAGAACAGGCGCGCCCGCTGGCGGTGCCCGCTGTCGAAAATGGACAGTCTCATGAGGACTCCGGAGTGTTGAGAGCCTGCAGCCGACCGGCCAGGAAACGCCGATCCGCCGGAGTGGCCGCGAGCTCGTGAGCACGCCGATACGCGGCCGCCGCCTCCTCGGGCCGATCCAGCCGGCGCAGCAGGTCCGCACGCGCCGCGTGGAACAGGTGATAGCGGTCGAGCCCGCCAATGCCCTCGATGAGCGCGAGACCCGCGGCCGGCCCGTCGGTCATGGCGACGGCGACCGCGTGGTTGAGCGCCACCACCGGCGACGGCGTCATCGCGTGAAGTTCCTGGTACAGAGCCGCGATCCGCGGCCAGTCGGTCTCGCTCGCCGAGGCCGCCAGCGCGTGCAGGGCGGCGATGGACGCCTGCAGCTGGTACGGGCCGCTCCTGCCGAAACGCAGCGCCCGGTCGAGCAGGCCGACCGCCTCCGCGATCTCGGCACCGTTCCACCGTGTCCGGTCCTGGTCTTCGAGCAGCACCACCTCGCCGGCGGGAGTGTGGCGCGCATCGGCGCGCGAGTCGTGCAGCAGGAGCAGCGCCACCAGCGCGAGTGCCTCTGGTTCGTCGGGCATGAGGGTGGCGACCAGCCGGCCGAGCCGGATCGCCTCCTCGCGCAGCTGCTGGTGCTCCGGGAGGTCGACGCTCGTGGTGTAACCCCGGGTGAAGATCAGGTAGATGACCGCCAGCACGCCCGCCAGCCGCTCGGGAAGCAGGTGATCGGCCGGCACCGTGAGGGAGATGCCCGCGTCGCGGATCTTCCGCTTCGCCCGCACGAGCCGCTGCGCCAGCGTCGCCTCCGCCACCAGAAGAACGCGGGCGATCTGACCGGCCGTCAGGCCGACGACCGCGTTGAGCGTCAGTGCGACCCGCGCCTCCTGCGCCAGGGCCGGGTGGCAGCAGGTGAAGATCAGGCTGAGCCGCTCGTCACCGACGCTGACCAGGCGACTCTCGTCGAAGTCGATCATCGGCTCATCCCGTGCCGCCCGCTCCTGTTTCGCCCTGCCGATCCGGGCCCGGCGCAGCCGATCGATCGCCTGGTTCCTGGCGACCGTGAGCAACCACGCGACCGGGTCGTCCGGCACGGTGTCCGACCAGCGGCGCAGCGCCAACGCGCACGCGTCCTGCAGCGCGTCCTCGGCGAGTTCGAAGTCGTCGAGCACGTGGACGAGCGCGGCGAGCATGCGCGCCCGGTGCTCGCGGAAAACGCTCTCCACGGCCACCGCGGGCGTGCGGTCAGTCAGCGCTGGCCGCCGAGACCGGTGCTGGTGCATTGTCGACGCCCGGGATCCGCACGAGCGGGCGGACCTCGATCGAGCCCACTTCGGCCATCGGGCACAGGGCGGCGAGTTCCAGCGCCTCGTCCAGGTCTCGGCAGTCGAGGACGTAGTAGCCGCCGAGGTGCTCGTGGGTTTCCACGAACGGCCCGTCGGAAATCATGGTCCGACCGTCCCGGACGCTCACGGTCGTGGCCGTGTGCTCCCCCTGCACCGCATCGCCGCCCATCAGTACGCCGCGCCGCCGGCATTCGTCAGCGAACGCGTTCACCCTGGTCAGCGCCTCGGTGAAACCGGGATCCGTCGGTTCCGGACGATCACAGTTGTAGATCAGCAACAGGTATTTCACGTGTCCTCCATCATCCGTACTCGGAGTGACTCGGGTGAAGACGAACGGCTTCAGCCGAACTCGACACCCTTCTCCGTGATTCCTACCGGATGGCTGTCGAGTTCGCGCCGTCCCGATCGTCCTTGGCCGGGTAGCTCACCAAGGAAGGGAAGCTGATGAACACGACCATGGAGCTGTACCTGCGTGCGCAGGACGGGTTGGAGGCCGTGCTGGCCGAGGTGCCGGCCGATCGCTGGGACGAGCCGTCCGCGTGTACGGAGTGGACGGTCCGCGACGTCGCGGGGCACCTGATCTGGGGACAGCACCGGCTGCGGACGTGGGCGACCGGCGAGGCGTACGACGAGCCGGCCGGCGCCCCGGGTGCACCGACACCGCGGGTGCTTACCGGGGACGACCCCGTGGCCACCTGGCGGGCGGCCCGTGCGGCGTCGGTGCCGACGTTGACCGAGGAGGCGTTGGCCAGGATCACGTCCATCACCGGGATCGGCGACGTTCCGCTGGCCGCCGTGGTGACGCTGCTGACCACCGACCTCGTGGCGCACACGTGGGACATCGGACACCCGCTGGGAATCGACGTCCGGATCGACCCCGAGTTGGTGGCCGTGGCGTTCGAGTGGGGACGCGCGAATGTCGTGCGCCGGCCCGGGTTCTTCGGTCCGGAACAGCCGCCGCCCGCTGGCGCCGACGAGCAGGCCCGCATGCTCGCCTTCCTCGGCCGCACAGCCGCGCGAACGACCACCGTCTGAGCCACGTCCGGTGGCGGATGTCCGGCATCCGCCACCGGGAAGACCGTGGGCATGGAGTTTTCTGCTACCACCGCGATCGGCCCGGCTCCGTGGCGCTGCGCGACGAGCTGCTCGACGAGCACTGGTCCTACATGGACCGGTACGCGGCCGAGCTGATCGCCCGCGGGCCGACCCTCGACGGCGACACGCCCACCGGCAGCGTGCACGTCGTCGACCTGCCGGATCCCGCGGCGGCCCGCGCGTTCGCCTTCGACGAGCCCAACTACCGGGCCGGCGTGTACCGGGACGTGCTGCTACGCCGGTGGCGCAACACGCTGGGGCGCACCATGTGGGACTTCCCCGGTGGCCGGACCGGCGGCAACAGGTATCTGGTGCTCGGCCTCGGCGCGGGGCAGGCAGCGATCTCACCGCGCCGCGCTGGGACGAGCTGATCGCGTACGGGCCGCTGCTGTCCGACGACGGCACCACCTGGCTGGGCACGGCGGCGCTGGTCCGGGCGCCGGATCCGGATACGGCACGCGCCGTCCTGACGCCGGACCGGTACGCCGAGATCGAGGTCCACGACTGGCAGTTCGGCGGACGACCGTGAGTGGTCTTGTGGGTTCACTGGGACCACTAACCCACGGCTTGAGCGAGCAGACCGTCCACAAAGGCGCGGAGACCCTGGAGGTAGTGGTCCTGCTGGGCCACCTCCGCCCACCGCGACGCGACCGCCGCCAGACCAGGCATCCGGGCCGGGTCGGCGTTGTAGAACGCGGAGTCGGGGTCGATGGGCAGTTCGCCTTCCGCCCAGCGGCGGGCGGTGCGGGCGCGGACGAGGATCTCGCCGGCCGTGTAGTACCAGATGTTGCGGAAGACCTGGATCGCCTGGTCGGGTGTGCAGCCGTGGTCGAT
Source organism: uncultured Actinomycetota bacterium (assembly GCA_963826035.1). Lineage (GTDB taxonomy): Bacteria > Actinomycetota > Actinomycetes > Mycobacteriales > Pseudonocardiaceae > Actinophytocola. The sequence continues at coordinate 562,026 of CAWGVZ010000003.1, forward strand.
CGCGCCGGCCACCATGGTGTCCACCAGCGACAGGGCCGATTCGCCGACCCGGACGATGAAACCGTCGGTGGTCACCACCTCCGCGATCCACGGCCACGCGGCGAGCGCGTCGTGGAACGCCATGGCCGCCGCGATGATGCGCTCCCGCGGCTCGCTGGGCAGGTCGAAGTGCGGCATCTGCTCCGCGTACTCGGTGACCAGCAGAACCTGCAGGTCCTCCTTGTCCCGGACGTGGTGGTACAGGGTGGTCGGCCCGATGCCGACTTCGGCGGCCAGCCTGCGGATGGTCAGTTTCTCCCAGCCGTCCCGTTCGATGAGCTCACGCGCGGCCGCGAGGATCTGCGCGCGGGACGTCACGGGTGGGCGGCCGGTTCGGGACACCGCTCCATCATGCTGCCCCGCCGCGGAACCGTCGACAGCGGGCGGATCGGGTGCTACTTTCGGAACATGTTCGATAAGTCGCTCGAAGTTGGTCTCGGAGAGTTGCTGCGCCCTGTCCGGCGCCGGCTGGGCACGGCGATCGCACTGCAGGCCGTCGGGGCGGTGGTCGCCGTGGTGCCGTTCGCCGCGGTGGCCGAACTGGCCCGAGTCCTGCTGGCGAACGGCCCGGTCGACGAGGGCCGGGCCTGGACGATCGCCGTGGTGGCGGCCGGCGCACTGATGGTGTGGCTGCTGCTGACCGGAGTTGCGGGAGCGCTCTCCCACTACGCGGATCTGGACTTCCAGCTGTCCGTGCGGCGGCGGCTGGTCGACCGGCTCGGCCGGGTTCCGCTGGGATGGTTCACCGACCGGGGCGCGGGCGGAATCGGGAAAGCGGTCCAGCACGACGTGGACACGATGCACCACCTGGTCGCGCACGCGCTGCTGAACCTCACGTCGAGCACGGTCACACCGTTGGTGACGCTCGCCTACCTGTTCTGGGTGGGCTGGCGGATGACGCTCATCCTGCTGATCCCGATCGTCATCGGCATCGCGCTGTTCATCCGGCTGGCGAAGACCATGGACTCGCAGACGGCCGCCTTCGACGACGCGCAGCAGCGCATCGTCAGCAGGGTGGTCGAGTTCGTCGAGGGCATCGCCGTGGTGAAGATGTTCGGGCAGGCCAGGCGTGCGCACCGGCAGTACGGACGGGCGGCCGACGACTTCGCGAAGTTCTTCCTCGCATGGGTTTCGAAGGGCTACCGGGCGACCGCGGCCTCGGAGTTGGCGCTGAGCCCGATCAGCGTGCTGCTGACCGTCTTGGTCGGTGGAACGGCCATGGTCTCCACCGGGCACCTGGCCGCGCTCGACCTGCTGCCGTTCGCGATCCTCGGGCTCGGCCTGGCGGGACCCATGCAGGCGCTGCACTTCTACGGCCATGACGTGGAGAAGGCGAGCGCGGCGGCCAAGCGGGTGGGTGCGCTGCTGGCGGCGCCGGAACTGGCGGTGCCCACCCACCCGCGCCGCCCGGAGGTCAGCGACGGTGTCCGGGTGGAACTGTCCGGAGTGGAGTTCGCCTACGACGCGGACCGGCCGGTGTTGAGCGACATCGATCTGGTTCTCGAGCCGGGCACCGTGACCGCGTTGGTCGGGACGTCGGGCTCGGGCAAGACGACCCTGGCGAAGCTGTTGCCACGGTTCCTCGACCCGACGGCGGGCACCGTCGCGATCGGCGGCGTCGATCTGCGCGACATAGCTCCCGACCAGCTGTACCGGCTGGTGTCGTTCGTCCTGCAGGACGTTCAGCTGCTGGACGCCAGCGTGCGGGACAACATCCGGCTCGCCGATCCCGGCGCGGGCGAGGAAACGGTGCGCCGCGCGGCACGGGCGGCGGCCATCGACGAGCGCATCGACGCACTGCCCCACGGCTACGACTCGGTGGTGGGCCGGGATGTCCGCTTCTCCGGCGGTGAGGCGCAACGGCTGTCCATCGCCAGGGCGATCCTCGCGGACACGCCGATCGTGGTGCTCGACGAGGCGACCGCACATGCCGACGCCGAGTCGGCGGCGCTGATCCAGGAAGCGCTCTCCGAACTGGCGGCCGGGCGGACGGTGCTCGTCATCGCGCACCGGCTGGCCTCGGTGGTCGGCGCCGACCGGATCGTGGTGCTCGAACAGGGCCGGATGGTCGAACAGGGGACACACGAGGACCTGCTCGACGCGGATGGCAGGTATGCGCGGCTGTGGCGGCTTCAGGACCAGGCCGGCCTCGGCGCGGCGACGGAGGGAACACGATGATTCGTCGACTGTTCACCGCACTCGGCGCGGAGCACGACCGCGCGCTGCGCCGGCTGCTCGGCCGGTTCACGGTCGCGGCGCTGCTGCAAGGGATCGCGTTCGTCCTGTTGGTGCCGGCCCTGCGCGAACTGCTGGGCGGCCAACCGGAACGGGCCTGGCCTTGGGTGATCGCGCTCTCCGTGCTGTGGATCGGCTATGCGGCGACCTCCTATCCGGCGACGCTCGCCGGTTTCCGCACCGGCGCCAACCTGAGCCGGGACCTGCACCACCGGATCGGTGACAAGGTCGCGCAGCTGCCGCTGTCCTGGTTCACCAGCGATCGGGTCGGCGGCCTCGGCCGCCTGGCCGCGCAACGCGTGATCGACATCATGGGGGTGCCGGCGCACCTGTTGCGGCAGTTGGTAGATGCGACTGTCACGCCGCTGGTCGTGGTGGCGGCCATGGTCCTGTTCGACTGGCGGCTGGCGTTCGCGATGGCCGTCGCGGCCGTGGCGGTGGCCGTCGTGTATCGAGTGGCCGGCCGTGGCATGCAGGCGGTCGACCGGGAGGCGGACCGCATCCACGCCGACGCCGCCGGGCGGATCGTGGAGTTCGCCCGCGCCCAGCCGGTCCTGCGCGCCTTCGGCCGCACGGTGGCCGGGCACACGGCACTCGATGACGCGCTCGCCGCACAGCACGGAGCCGGTCGCCGGATGCTGCGCGCCGGGCTTCCCGGCATCGTCGGGCTCGGCTTCATCGCGCAGGCGGCGTTCATCGTGCTGCTGGCCATGGGCACCTACCTGACGCTCGACGGCTCGCTCGGGCCGGCCGAACTGATCGCGCTGCTCGTGCTCTCGGCCAGGTTCGTCGAACCGATCATGCTGACCGCCGAACTCGGTGGCGCCATGCGGATCGCCGAGAACGCCCTGATCGAGATCAACGCACTGCTCGCCACCGAGACACTGCCCGAACCGGCGGTGGCACGGCGGGCGGACGGCGCCGACATCGACCTCGACGACGTGCACTTCGGCTATGACGGCTCTCCAGTACTGGACGGACTGTCCATGCGGGTGCCGCAGGGCCGGATGACCGCGCTGGTCGGCCCGTCCGGCGCGGGCAAGACGACCGTGATCAAGTTGATGGCGCGGTTCTTCGATCCCGACGCCGGCACCGTGCGGGTGGGCGGGGTGGACGTTCGCGAGCTGGGGACCGAGGACCTGACGTCGCTCGTCGCCGTGGTCTTCCAGGACGTCTACCTGTTCGACGGAACCGTGCTCGACAACGTGCGGGTCGGCCGGCCCGACGCGACCGACGAGGAGGTCTACGCCGCCGCTCGCACCGCACGGGTCGACACGATCGCCGACCGCCTGCCGGGCGGCTGGGCGGCACCGGTCGGCGAAGGCGGCAGCCGTCTGTCCGGCGGTGAGCGGCAACGCATCTCCATCGCCCGCGCTCTGCTGAAGAACACCCCGATCGTGCTGTTCGACGAGGCGACCGCAGCGCTGGACGCGGAGAACGAGCACGTCCTGCTCGAGGCGATGGCCGCCCTGGCACGGGATCGCACGGTGCTGGTGATCGCGCACCGGCTGCACACGTTGCGCGGCGCCGACCACATCGTCGTCCTCGACCAGGGACGTGCGGTGGAAGCGGGCGTCCACCACGAGTTGCTGGCCCGCGACGGCCGATATGCCCACTACTGGCGGGAACGCAACCGCGCGCAAGGTTGGCGGCTCCGGGAACGGAGTCCGCGATGACGCTCGCCGCGGTGGCCATCGTCCAGTTCATGGTGTCGCTGGATCTCTCGGTGGTGAACGTGGGACTCCCTCAAATCGCCGCCGGCCTGGGCTTCGGCGCCGTGGGCCTGACGTGGGTGATCCACGCCTACGCGCTCACCTTCGGCGGGTTGCTCCTCCTGGGCGGCAAGGCGGCCGACCGGTACGGCCGCAAGCGAGTCCTGCTGCTCGGGCTCGGCGTGTTCGGCCTCGCGTCTCTCGCCGGCGGTTTCGCCCAGGAACCCGGCCAGCTGGTCGCCGCCCGCGCCGCGCAGGGCGTCGGGGCCGCCGCGTTGGCGCCGGCCGCGTTGGCGCTGCTGGCCTCGACGTTCCCCAGCGGCCGGGCCCGCGTCCGGGCCTTCGGTGTCTGGAGCGCGATGAACGCGGCCGGTGGCGCCCTCGGTGTCCTGATCGGCGGCGTGCTCGTCGAGTACGTCAGCTGGCGCTGGGTGATGTTCGTGACCGTGCCGATGGCCGCGGTCGCGCTGGCCATGGTCTGGCGCGGGGTGACCACCGGCCCGCCTCCGGTTCGCGGCGGCCGGCCGGACGTGCTGGGTGCCGTCCTGGCCACGGCGGGCATGACGCTGCTGGTGTTCGGTGTCGTTCGCACCGACCAGTATTCGTGGACCTCGCCGGTCACCGTGACCACGCTGGTGGTCGCCGCCGCACTGCTGGCCGCGTTCGTCCACGTCGAGCGGACCACTTCCCGCGAGCCGCTGATCCGGCTCGGCCTGCTGGCCAACCGCTCGGTCGCCGGCGCCAACATCTACTGTCTGCTGCTCGGCGCGGCCATGGCCTCGGCCTTCTACTTCATGTCCCTCTATCTCCAGCGAGTGCTCGGGACCGGGCCGGCGCGGACGGGGATCGAGTTCCTGCCGCTCGCGCTCAGCGTGATCGCCGGCTCCGCGCTCGCCGTCCGGCTCGGCTACCGGCTCGCTCCCCGAACGCTCCTGATCGGCGGCGGGTTGCTGACGGCCGCGGGGTTCGCGTGGTTCGGCCTGATCAGTCCCGACGGCACCTTCGCCACGGACGTCCTGGGGCCGTCGATCGTCGCGGGCGTCGGCTTCGGACTCTGCCTCGGACAGGTGGTCGCCATCGCCACCACGGGCGTCGCGGCACAGGAGACCGGCACCGCCGCGGGGCTGCTCAACAGCTCACGCCAGCTCGGCGCCGCGCTCGGGCTCGCCGCCCTGGGCACCGCCGCTCACCAACGCAGCGGCGGGATGACCACGCCCGAGGCCCTCAACGACGGCTACGCGCTCGGCCTCTCCCTCAGCGCCGCGCTCCTGGCCGCCGCCGTCCTCATCGCCGTAGTAGTCCTTCGCCGCCCACCTCAGGGGATCGAACCACCGAATGTCCGCACCGTGGTGTCCGGGGAAGCGGGCGGGAGGTAGAGGCTGGTCTCGTCGAGGTCCATCTCGCGCAGCAGGTTCTCGTACTCGGCCCGGCACGCCTTGGCCGTGTCGGTTCGGCCGGCTGCCCGGTGGAGGCGCTCGAGCCGGGCGAGGGTGTTGGCGATCTCGAAGGTGGCGTCGATGCCCTGCCAGACGGCGACCGCCCGGTCGAATGTCGCGATGGCCTCGTCGTGGCGCCCGTCGACGGCGGCGAGGTCGCCGGTGGAGCGGAGGGCCTCGGCCAGGCCGTCGCCCACGCCGAGGCGGGTGTGGATGTCGCGGGCACGGCACAGCCTGCCCTCGGCGCTCGACAGGCGCCCCAGCTGGATGTCGACGTCGGCGAGTGCCTGCTCGGTGTACGCCCAGAGCTCCTCGTCGCCGAGGTTTCCGCTGAGGTCACGGGCCTCGGTGAGCGCGGCCACGGCATTGTCGAGCTGTCCTGTCCTGGTGCGGGCCACACCCAGGTGGTACAGGGTCAGCGCGGTGCGCAGCTCGTTCCCACTCCGGCTCGCGATGGCCTCCTCATGGAGCGGCACCGCCTCGTGCGGACGGCCGACGTACAGGTAGTTCGCGGCGAGAACGGCCAGCGCGCCGTGCAGGAAACCGCCGGGAACGTCCGCGTGGCGGGCCAGTGGCACGGCTCGCGCCAGCCACTCGATGGCCTCCCGGAACCGGTTGAGCCGGTTTGCCGCCCGGCCGGCGTTGGTGAGAGCGAGTACCCGATCGGCGCGATCGCTGGCCAGCTCCAGCTGCTCTTCGGCGATGGCCGAGAGCGCGCCGTGGTCGTCCCGGCGCAGGCATGCGGTGAAGAGCGCGGCGAGCAACCGGGACAGCAGCCGCTGGTCGTCGGTGCGGCGGACGGCGCGGATGGCCGTCCGGAGAGCGCTCTCCCGATCGTCGTTGTAGCCGCGCAGGCCGAGGAAGGCGCTGACCCGCAGCGCCAGGAGCCCCGCCAGCCGCGGCCGGTTCAGCGCGACGGCCCGGTCGACGGCGTGCACGAGCGCGCGGCGGTCGGACTCGAACCAGGCGCTGGGGCTGTTCGCCGCCAGCTCGACCGCACAGGGCGGCGCCGTGGCCGGGAAGCTGGGCAGCGCCCGTACGTCGTCGTGCGGTAAGCGCTCTCCGGCGACCGTGGCCAGGGCAAGCCAGCCGGTCAGCTCGCGCTCCACGGCGTCGGACCGCTCGCTCTCGTCGTCCTCGGCCAGGGCGCGTTCGGCCGCGTAGTCGGCCACCAGATCGTGCAACCGGTAGCGCTGCTGGCCGGCCGCGTCGCGCCCGGCCGGTTCGACCAGGTGCACCTCGACGAGTTGGTCGAGTTCGCGGCCGGCCGGTTCGCCGGCGAGGGGCTCGGCGATCCACTCCGGCCAGGACGACGCGACGGTCAGGCCCAGCCGACGCAACAGCCGCCGCGCCGCGGGGGTCAGCGCGGCGTAGCTCAGCCCGATGTTCGCCCGCGCGTCGAGGTCGCCGACCGACAGTTCGTCGAGGCGACCGTGTTCGCGTGCCAGGCGGGCGCGTAGATCCTCGACCGTCCAATGCCGGTTCGCGGCAAGCCGGGCGGCGGCGATCGACAGGGCGAGGGGAAGGTTGCCGCACAACCGAACGATCTCGGCGGCGGCCACCGGCTCGGCACTGATCCGGTCCGCGCCGGCCTTGGCGCCGAGCAACGCGGCGGAATCGTGGTCGGCCAGCACCGGCACCGTCCAGCGCGCGACGTCGACGAGCGCGCCGAGTTGGTGGCGGGAGGTGACAACCGTGCGGCAACTGCCGGCGGGGAGCAGCAGCGGGCGCACCTGGCCTTCGTGGCCGGCGTCGTCGAGGACGAGCAACGCCCGCCGGTCGGCGAACTGACTGCGGTAGAGCGCGATCCGCTCGTCGGCGTCGTCCGGTATGGCCGCGCCGTCGACGCCGACCGCACGCAGGAACCTGCCGATGACCGCGTGGGGATCGGCGGCGCGCAGGTTGGCGTACAGCTGGCCGTCCGGGCACTCGACCAGTTCGCCGGCCGCCAGCGCCAACGCGGTTTTGCCGATGCCGCCGGGACCGACGAGCACACAGACCCGGTGGTCGCCGTCCGTCAGCACGTGGCCGATGTCGTCCAGTAGCTCGGCCCGGCCGGTGAGCCGCGCGTTCGGCGGCAGCTGGCGCGGCACGACACGGACGGGAGCCGCGCCGGCCGTCACGGTCTCGCCGCGCAGGATCTGCGTCTCGATGCAGCGCAACGGTTCGCCCGGTTCGATACCCAGCTCATCGACAAACGTCTGGTGCACCTGCCGATAGTGCGCCAGTGCGTCACGGCGGCGGCCCGCGCCGACCAGCGTCCGCATCCAGGTGGCGTGGAGCCTTTCCCGGTAAGGGTGTTCCGCCAGGAACGGTGGCACGGACCGGAGCAGCTCGTCGTGGCGGGACAGTCCCCATTGGACTTCGAACAGGTTCTCGGCGACCGTGAGCCGTTCCTCGTGCAACGCGGCCCGGGTCTCGGCGACCAGGTCCTCAGGCGTGCCGGACAACGCGGGGCCGCGCCACAGCGCCAGCGCCTCGCCGTAGCATCGCTCGGCCCGTTCCTGGTCTCCGCTCGCGGCCGCGTCGCGTCCTTCGGCCGCCAGCCGGCGAAAATCGGCGACGTCGAGACTTCGGCCGGCCAGACTCAGTTCGTAGCCGCGGGACCGGGTCAGGATCAGGTCCCCCTCCGGTGGCCGCAGCCGTCGCCGAAGGTTGCTGATCATGTTCTGCAGCTGGGTTTTCGCCGAGCGCGGCGGCCGTGGCCACAGCGCGTCGATGAGTGCGTCGGCGGAGAACTCGCGGTCGGCGTTGAGCAACAGGGTCGCCAGTACGAACCGCTCGCGGTCACTGCCGACTTGGAGCGGGTGTCCGTCGAGCCACACCTCGACCGCGCCCAGTACCCCGAACCGCACCCCCATCACCCCGTACGCGTCCGCGCAACCCTTGCCCGGCAACGTACCTCACCCGGTGACGGTTGTGAGCCGATTATGAGCGCCCGTTCGTAGCGTGCGGCGACGTGAACCGGAACGTTACTGAGGGGGACGGAATCATGCTGCGCAGAGGTATCGCCGCGGCGGTCGTGATGGTCGCGGGACTCGCCGGGTTGGGCGCCACGGCGGTCGCGGCGCCCGGAGTGACCGCACGGCCGGCGTTCGAGCTGCCGTTCCCGTGCGGCGAGCGCTGGAAAGGCCTCACCTACCCCGGGCACGGTCACGGCGACTACCCGATGGACCTCAACAAGGGCGCCGGCTGGGACGACTACGGCGAACCCGTGGTGGCCGCCGCCGCGGGGCAGGTATCCGTGCGCGAGGAGGCCGACAAGGACCACGTGGTCGTCGTCGACCACGGCGGCGGGTGGACCAGCGAGTACCGGCACATGGCGACGCGGCCGGTGACCAGCGGGTACGTCGAGCGGGGCACCCGGATCGGCACGGTGGGCAACGAGAGCGCGGGCAACCCCGAGATGTCACCGCACCTGCACCACGAGCAGCGGCTCAACGGCGTCGCGCAGCCGATCCACTTCCACGGTGAGCCGGCGCCGTACGTCCAGTATCCGAACTCGCACCCCTTCACGTCGTACAACTGCGGCGGCGGCCCGTCATTGCCGGCCGACATGTCCGGTGTGGCCGCCGTGTCCCGCCGGGCCGGCACGCTCGACGTGTTCGCGAAGGACGGCGACGGTTCCTTCCTGCACAAGCACTGGGACGGGGACAGCTGGTCGGGCTGGGCCGACCTGGGCGGCCGGTTCCTGTCCAATCCCAGCGCCGTGAACTGGGGCGACGACCGTATCGACGTGTTCGGGGTCGGTCTCGACGGCGAGCTGTGGCAACGAACGTGGACGGTCAGCAACGGCGGCTGGTACGGCTGGGTCGACACCGGCGGCGGCCGGATCCAGTGGACACCGGCGGCGGCCTCCCGCGGCTTCGGCGGCATCGACGTGTTCGCCGTCAACACGGCCGAGCAGGTCGTGCACCGCAGCTTCACCGTGGCTACCGGCTGGTCCGCGTGGCAGAACCTCGGCGGCACGGCGAGCGCGCCACCCGCGGCGGTCGCCATGAGCGCCGACCGGCTGAACCTGTTGGTACGCGACGGTGACGGCACGCTGGCCACCCGCATGTGGACCAGGGACAACGACGGCTGGTACGCCTGGATCGATCGCGGCGAACGGATCTACGGCGCGCCAGCCGTGAGCCACCGGTCCACGAACGTGATGGACGTCTTCGTCCGCGACGACGCGGACAAGAGCCTGCTGCACGCGGCGTCCAGCAATGGCGGCCAGACCCTGAGCGCATTCGTCGACCTGGGTGGGGTGCTGACCTCACCGCTCGCCGCCGTGTCGTGGAGCGCCGGCCGGATCGACGTGTTCGGCCGGGTCACCAACGGCCACCTCTATCAACGCATCTGGACCACGAACAACGACAACGGCTGGTACGGCTGGGTCGATATCGGCACGGTCGGCTAAAGAAAGGAACGCATCATGAAACGGAAGATTGTTGCGCTTGCGATCGCGCTACTGACCCTCTCCGCCATCGCCGGCACGCAGCCGGCCTCGGCGGACACCCAGGCGGCGACGCATCGCATCCTGAACTATGCCTATGGGTTCTGCCTCGACAGCAATTTCGCCGGGGCCGCCTATGTCAATCGGAACTGCCCCTCCGGAAACCTGTTTCAGAAGTGGGTGTGGACCGGCACGATTCCGTCCGAAGGCACGATCCGGAACGCGAACACCAGATTGTGCCTGGACAGCAACGGGACAAGCGTCTACACCTTGGACTGCAATAGCGGAGTCAATCAGCGGTGGCGCGTGATCAAGCCGTCCGGTGCTGGACTGCCCTGGATCTATAATCTCGCAGCCGGCAAGTGCCTGGCGGTCGACAGCTCCGCACATCTCTTGATCACAACATGTCGCGTCGACACCCGATACCTGTGGCGATTCGTCGCCTGAACCACTGATTCCGGGGAGGGCAAGGACCATGAGACTACGAACACTGGCTCTGGCGGTGGTCGCGGTAGCCGCGACCCTGTTCGTACCGACGAGCTCGGCCACCGGCGCGCAGGCGCTTTATCCCATCCTGCCGCTGGGCGATTCCATCACCTACGGGGTGGGGAACGATTTCGACTCGTACCGCGAGGACCTGTGGGTTCGGCTGAGGAACGTCGGGCTGCAGCCGAACTTCGTCGGAATCTGCCCTACCCCGGATCCCACCTGGAAATGTCCGCAGCCCGGCAACCTGGGTGACAACAACCATTCCGGCCATTCCGGCTGGCGGGTCGACGAGATCGCGCGGCGCATCGAGCCGATCATGGAGTGGTACCAACCGAGGACGGTCCTGCTGCTGGCCGGCGCCAACGACATCGGCCAGAACTTCGACCTGCCCAATCTCGGCGAGCGGATCCGGTCACTCGTCGCCGACATACTCCGGCTGCGGCCGGGCACGCACGTCTTCGTCGGCACGCTCACGCAGTTCCGTGACCAGCGGCCGATCGTGCGGCAGGTCAACGACGACATCATCGCCAACCTCAACGCGATGAACCAGCCACAGTACGTCCACATCGTGCCGCTGCACATCGTCGGCGACGAGCCGGCGAAGGAACTGGCCGACGGGGTGCACCCGAACGAATGCGGATATCTCCGGATCGCGTTTGTCTGGTATTACTACCTGGCGCCGGTGTTCAGTCCGGGCGGCAACTGGCCGATGGATCGAAACCCGTTCTACGCGACCACCGGCCCGTGTGCATGACCGCCTCAGCGCAGTGCCGCCGCGATGTCGGTCCTGTCCCGGTAGGTTCGCACCGGGAGGTCGTACAGCCTTCTTCTGGTGCTCAGATCGGCGCCGTAGATCTCGGCGCAGGTGGTGATCTCCCACTTCTCCGCCGGGAAGGTCAACTCGCCCAGCACTTTCGTGAGACTCGTCGTTTCGCCCATGGTGTCCATGGATAATGACTGCCCGCTCCAGCTCGACACAAACCTTGCGATCAGTCGGTCACCTGTCGATCGCGGCGATCGTGTCCCGCCGCTCACCAGGGCATTCGCGCTTTTGTCGGTGTGGTGTGGCACGATTTCGCGGGTGAGCAGCACACCCGCCACCGACCGCCTGCGCGACCTCGCGCGGCTGCGTCGCGTCCGCGACCGCATCGACCGGGAGTACGCGCAGCCGCTCGACGTCGAGGCCCTCGCCCGGGACGCACACATGTCGGCCGGGCACCTCAGCCGGCAGTTCCGGGCCGCCTACGGTGAGTCACCGTACGGCTATCTCATGACGCGCCGTATCGAGCGGGCCATGACGCTGCTGCGGCGGGGCGACCAGAGCGTCACGGAGGTCTGTTTCGCGGTCGGCTGCTCGTCGCTCGGCACGTTCAGCACCCGGTTCACCGAACTGGTGGGGGTACCGCCGAGCACCTACCGGCGCGAGGCGGCGCGCGCCACGGCCGGCATGCCGCCGTGCGTCGCGAAACAGGTGACCAGACCGATCAGGAATCGAGAAGCGCGGGTCGCGGAGTCGCATTTAGCCTGATCGCCATGGACCTCGTCATTCACTCGAGCTTCCTCCCGCACGACGACCCGGACGCCTCCCTGGCCTTCTACCGCGACACCCTCGGCTTCGAGGTCCGCAGCGACGTCGGCTACGACGGGATGCGCTGGATCGCGGTCGGCCCGCCCGGCCAGCCCGCCACGTCCATCGTCCTGCAGCCGCCCGCCCCGCCCGGCTGCGGAATCACCGACGACGAGCGCAAGGTCATCGAGGAGATGATGGCCAAGGGCACCTACGACGGCATCAACCTGGCCACCAAGGACCTCGACGACGTCTTCGCCCGGCTGCAGGCCGGCGACGCCGATATCGTCCAGGAACCGATGGACCAGCCGTACGGCGTTCGCGACTGCGCCGTCCGCGACCCCGCGGGAAACCTGATCCGCATCCAGGAACTGCGCTGAAACCGGAGACACGATGAGCAAGGCCACGCCGCACGTCGCCGACACCCACGACCTGATCCGGGTGCACGGCGCGCGCGTGAACAACCTCAAGGACGTCACGGTCGAGATCCCGAAGCGCCGGCTGACGGTGTTCACCGGTATCTCCGGTTCGGGCAAGAGCTCGCTGGTGTTCAGCACGATCGCCGCCGAGTCTCAGCGGATGATCAACGAGACCTACAGCGCCTTCGTGCAGGGCTTCATGCCGACGCTGGCGCGGCCCGAGGTCGACCTGCTCGACGGGCTGACCACCGCGATCATCGTCGACCAGGAGCGGATGGGCGCCAACCCCCGCTCCACGGTCGGCACGGCCACCGACGCCAACGCCATGCTGCGGATCCTGTTCAGCCGCATCGGCAAGCCGCACATCGGGTCGCCTCAGGCCTACTCGTTCAACGTGCCGACCCGCGTGGCCAGCGGCACCATGACGGTCGACAAGGGCAGAGGTGAGCGGCACACCGTCCGCAAGCAGGTCTACCAGGGCGGCATGTGTCCGCGCTGCGAGGGCATGGGCTCGGTCAACGACATCGACCTGACGGCGCTGTACGACGACACGAAGTCCCTCAACGAGGGCGCGCTCACCATCCCCGGCTACAGCATGGACGGCTGGTACGGCCGCATCTACCGCGGCTGCGGCTGGTTCGACCCGGACAAGCCGATCAAGAAGTACACGAAGAAGGAACTGAACGACCTGCTCTACAAGGACGCCACCAAGATCAAGGTCGAGGGCATCAACCTCACCTACCTCGGCCTCATCCCGCAGATCCAGAAGTCCTACCTGTCCAAGGACGTCGAGTCCATGCAGCCGCACATCCGGGCGTTCGTGGAGCGGGCGGTCACGTTCACGACCTGCCCCGAATGCGACGGCACGCGCCTGTCCAAGGAGGCCAGGTCGTCGAAGATCAAGGGCAAGAACATCGCCGACGTCTGCGCCATGCAGCTCAGCGACCTTGGCGACTGGCTCCGCGGCCTCAAGGAGCCGTCGGTGGCCCCGCTGCTCACCGGCCTGCAGCACCTGCTCGACTCGTTCGCGGAGATCGGGTTGGGCTACCTCTCGCTCGACCGGCCGTCGGGCACCCTGTCCGGGGGCGAGTCGCAGCGCACCAGGATGATCCGCCACCTCGGCTCCTCGCTCACCGACGTCACCTACGTCTTCGACGAGCCGACCATCGGCCTGCACCCGCATGACATCGCGCGGATGAACAACCTGCTGCTTCGGTTGCGCGACAAGGGCAACACGGTGCTGGTGGTCGAGCACAAGCCCGAGACCATCGTGATCGCCGACCACGTGGTCGACCTCGGCCCCGGCGCCGGCACGGGGGGCGGCACCATCTGCTTCGAGGGCACGGTCGACGGGCTGCGCAAGAGCAGGACGGTCACCGGCCGCCACTTCGACGACCGGGCGTCGCTCAAGGAGTCGGTGCGGCCGTCGTCCGGCGCGATGGAGGTCCGCGGCGCGTCCATGCACAACCTCCGAAACGTGAACGTCGACATCCCGCTCGGCGTGCTCTGCGTGATCACGGGCGTCGCCGGCTCTGGCAAGAGCTCGCTCGTCCACGGCTCGGTCGCCGGCCGCGAGGGCGTGGTGGTGATCGACCAGGGCGCCATCCGTGGCTCGCGGCGCAGCAACCCGGCCACCTACACCGGCCTACTCGACCCGATCCGCAAGGCGTTCGCCAAGGTCAACGGCGTGAAGCCGGCGCTGTTCAGCGCCAACTCCGAGGGCGGCTGCCCCGCGTGCAACGGTGCGGGCGTCATCTTCACCGAGCTGGGTGTCATGGCCACGGTCGAGTCCGTCTGCGAGGAGTGCGAGGGCCGGAAGTTCCAGGCAGCCGTCCTGGAGTACACGCTGGGCGGCCGGAACATCGCCGAGGTGCTCGCCATGTCGGTGATCGAGGCCGAGGAGTTCTTCGGCGAGGGTGCGGCCCGAACGCCGGCCGCGCACAAGATCCTCGACCGGCTGGCCGACGTGGGGCTCGGTTATCTCAGCCTCGGCCAGCCGCTCACCACGCTGTCCGGTGGTGAGCGCCAGCGGCTCAAGCTGGCCACGCAGATGGCCGAGAAGGGCGACATATACATCCTCGACGAGCCGACCACCGGCCTGCACCTGGCCGATGTGGAGCAGCTGCTCGGCCTGCTCGACCGGCTGGTCGAGTCCGGCAAGTCGGTGGTGGTCATCGAGCACCACCAGGCGGTCATGGCCCACGCCGACTGGATCATCGACCTCGGCCCGGGCGCGGGCCACGACGGCGGCAAGATCGTCTTCGAGGGCACCCCCGCAGACCTGGTGGCCAAGCGGTCCACCCTGACGGGCGAGCATCTCGCGAAGTACGTCGGCGCCTGAGCCCTGTCCAGGACCGGTCCCGGACGTGCCGGTATACGTTGCGGGCCATGGTCGAATCCGCAGTAGGGCGGCTCCTCGCCGCGTTGCCGGTCGTATTGGTGGTCTCCTGTGGGGCCGAGCCCGCGCCCCCGGCCGACACCCCGACGTCGACCGGTACCAGCACCTCAGCCCCGGCACCCACCACGACCACGACCCTGGCGCCCGCGCCGTTCGCCGGCGCCGACGGGCGGAACCTGGAGGCGTGCGCGGACGGCACGTGCGAGGTCTTCGTGCAGACGGGCGACTCGCTCCCGAACGCCAGCGGCACCGGCCCGGTCCAGATCACCGTCGAGGGCGACCTGGTGTCCCTCGCTCAAACGGACGCCAGCGGGTTTTCCAGCACCCTGTCCGGACGGCCGGGATCAACCCAGCAGCTGGGCACCCAGGTGATCGACATCGTCGCCGTGGACGGCGCACAGGCCGCGCTTCGGCTGAGCCTGGTCTAACTGCTTCTCGCCACACGGAGACCAGAGGTATCGCGCTCGGCGGCGCCAGGAGTGGCGGAAACTGGGGCACGGTCGTGGGTTTCCTGCTCGCGGCGGTCGAGGAAGCGGGCTACGACCTCACTGCGCACAGGGAGCGCACAGCCGACGTCAACGGACCGTGACAGTGGGCCCGTGGCTGTGGTTGCCTTTCGACGATCCGATCACCTGGAGGTTCGAATGCGCACGTGGATCCGCCGCCTCACCATGGCGGCCGCCGGGATGTTCCCCGCCGTCACGGTCGTCTACTTCGCCGCCGCGGCCGAGGCGGCCCACTGCGGGCAACCGTGCCACTCGGACCGCCGCCTCAAGAAGAACATCCGCCCCATCTGACATGCCCGCCGAACGCACCGTCCTCGAGCGCGTCCGCGCGCTCAACGGCGTCACGTGGGAGTGGAAGGACCCGGAGCGCGGCACGCACGGCATGGGGGTCATCGCCCAGGACGTGCAGGCCGCCTTTCCCGCAGCCGTCACCGCCGACGAGGACGGCCACCTGATGGTCGACTACCACGGGCTGGTCGGCGCGCTCGTCGAAGCGGTCAAGGAACTCGCCGACCGGGTGGAGGAACTGGAGAACCGGCTCTAGATCCACCCCTGGTCGCGCGCGATCCGCGCGGCCTGGCCCCGGCTGCGGGCGCCGAGCTTGGCCATGGCCGACGAGGTGTAGTTCCGCACCGTTCCCGATGACAGGTGCATGGCCTTGGCGATCTCGGTGGCCGTGGTGGTGTCGTCGACCAGCCTCAGCACATCCAGCTCGCGCTCGGTGAGCGGGCAGGCGACCTCGGCGATCGCCTCCGCCGCGAAGTCCGGGTCCACATAGCGCAGTCCATTATGGACCCGCCGGATCACGTCCGCGAGCAGCGACGCCGGCGCCGACTTCGCCAGGAATCCCTTGGCACCGGAAGAAAGCGCCTGTCGCAGCACCCCGGGCCGGGCATGCCGGGTGAGCATCACGCAGCGCACCGGCTTGCCGGCCAGCCGTTCCAACACGGCGAGCCCGTCGAGCACCGGCATCTCGTGGTCGACCACGAGCACGTCCGGTTGGTGCGTGGCGACGGCCGCCAGCGCGGCGGCGCCGTCGGACACCCCGGCCACCACCTCCAGGTCCGGTTCGAGGTTCAGCAGGGCCTCGATCGCCTGGCGGGTCAGCTGCTCGTCGTCGGCGAGCACCACGCGGATCACCGGGCCACCTCGGCCCGCACCTCGAACTCGCCCGTGCCGTCCACCACACCGGCCGAGAACCGGCCGCCCGCCTCGACCGTCCGGCGTTCCAGCCCGCGCAGGCCGGAGCCCGCCGCGCTCGCCCCGCCCAGCGGCGCCACCCCATCGTTGCGCACCAGCAGAATCCCTTTGCCGTCAACGACTTCCAGTGACACGAGAGCACGCGTCGCGTGTGCGTGCCGCAGCAGGTTGGTGACCGCTTCCCGCAGCACGCGGCCGAGCAACTCGCTGGCCGCCGGCCCGAGTTCGGCCGCATCACCGCGGAACTCCAGCTCGATCCCCGCCGAGTCGAGCAGTCCCCGGACGCCGGCGAGTTCGATGGCGAACGCCGTGGACCGGCTGCCGGCCACCAGCGCCCGCACGTCGTGCATGGCTCCCCTGGCGAGCCGCTGCACCTCGGCCAGCTCGGCGCGCGATCGTTCGGGATCGACCTCGCTCAGCCTGCTCGCCAGCTCGCTCTTCAGCGACACGACCTCCAGCGCGTGCCCGAGGATGTCATGCAGATCCTCGGCCAGCCGCAGCCTTTCCTTGATGGTGGCCAACTCCGCGGCTGCCTGCCTGGCGTGTTCCAGCTCCACGGTGATGTGCCACTGGCGCATGAGGAGCACGGTCGCGTAGAGCATGACCACCACGAGCGCCGCCGCGAGCCCGGCGTTGCGCAGCGCCTCCTCCGCCTGCGCCCCGCCGACCAGTCGAACCACGAGCACCACCAAGCCCGACGAGGACCGCGTACGGCCCGGTGAACCGCAGGCCCGCGGCCGGGAACCGGCCGATCAGCAGGTCGTGTCCGACGAGCCCGGCGATCAGGCACCAGATCACCCCGGACGGCGGGACCCGACACCCCGACCCCCACGAGCACAAGGACGCCCGTGAGCACGAGCACCGCCTGCCACCACGGCATCAGCTGGCGCTCCCCCAGCACCAGGCGGCCGGTCCAGTGCCAGTGGCACACGGCGGCGCCGAACAGTCCACAGACGAGCACCACCGAGCGGACGGTGTCGGGCGGTTCGTCGAACTGGCTCAGCATGACCACACCGGCCACCACGGCGAGCGTGACCGCCACGTTGTGCCGGATGTAGCGCCGCAACCTGGTCAGGGCGCTGCGGTCAGCCGGGCCGGGCCATAGCCGAGGTACACGCACGGGATCACCGTAACCACCCATGACACCTGTCATGTCCGGCGCGTACGGCAGTCATCCCCACCGGTGACACGGGCGACTGGGACCGGCCCCGCGAAAACGGGATCGTTCCCCACATGAACGGCGACATCGCTATCGAAGTCAGTCAGCTCAGGTACTCCTACGACACGTTCACGGCGGTCGCGGGCGTGGACCTCACGGTCCGCCGAGGAGAGATCTTCGCGCTGTTGGGCACCAACGGCGCCGGCAAGACCACCACGCTCGAACTGCTCGAGGGGTTCCGTCGCCCGGCGGCCGGCGAGATCCGCGTGCTCGGGCACGACCCGTACCGGGCCAGGAACCTGCTGAAGCCGCGGGTGGGGGTGATGCTCCAGCAGGCCGGGCTGCTCGAGGAGCTCAGCACGGCGGAGACGCTGCGGCTCTGGGGAGCGCTCTCCAGCCGGGAGGACGACGTCGACGACCTGCTCGATCGGGTGGAACTCGAGCACCGGCGGGACACCCGCGTGGAGCAGCTCTCCGGCGGGGAGAAGCGGCGGCTGGACTTCGCGCTGGCCATCTACGGCCGGCCGGAGCTGATCATCCTCGACGAGCCGACCACCGGGCTCGACCCGGAGTCGCGGCAGCGGCTGTGGCAGACGGTGGCGGGGTTGCGGGACGGCGGCGCCACCGTCCTGTTGACCACGCACTATCTGGAGGAGGCGGAGAACCTGGCCGATCGGGTGGCGATCATGCACCAGGGTGAGGTGTCGGTGGCCGGCACGCTCGCCGAGGTGCTCGGCTCGCGGCCGGCGCGGATCAGCGCCCGGGTGCCGTTCGCGGCACTGGAGCTGGCACTGCCCGTGTTCACCGGCACCCTTCGGTCCACAATGGAGCAATCAGGAGCGGTGCTGTCGCTGGAGACCAGCGAACTGCAGCGGGACCTGACCGAACTGCTGCGCTGGGCCGAGAACGGCGCCGTGCCACTCGACCGG
Source organism: uncultured Actinomycetota bacterium (assembly GCA_963826035.1). Lineage (GTDB taxonomy): Bacteria > Actinomycetota > Actinomycetes > Mycobacteriales > Pseudonocardiaceae > Actinophytocola. The sequence goes on from CAWGVZ010000003.1 coordinate 580,556, forward strand.
CTTTCCGCCACCCAGGCGTCCCTGTCCGACATCTTCCTCACCATCGGGAGCCCGTCATGACCAGCCTTGCCATGAAGACCACCCGACTCGGCCTGCTCGAAGTGAAGCTGCTGTTCCGGCGCAAGATCACCGCCGTGTCGGCCGCCGTGATGCCGCTGGCCCTGTGCGGGCTGACCTGGTTCGGTGACCGGGACGCCGACGCCGCTCGGTGGGGCGAGATCATGGGCAGCCGGTTCGCGCTGCTGATGGTCCTGTCGGTGTTCATGACCAGCATGACCGTGTACACCGCGCGGCGGCAGTCGTTGGTGCTGAAGCGATTGCGGACCACCGAACTGACCGACGCCGGGGTGATCGCCGCGATCACCGCGCCCGTGGTGGTCATGGGTCTCGTGCAGGTGCTGATCTACTTCACCTTCTGCGTGGCCATCGGCGCGCCGCTGCCGACGCACCCGTGGCTGGTGCTGATCGGCGTGGTGCTCGGGGTGCTGCTCACGGTCGGCGCCGGCATGGCGACGGCCGCGCTGAGCAAGAGCGTGGAGGCAACGCACGTCACCTCGTTCCCCGTGCTCACCCTCGCGATGGCCGGGCTGTTCATGTACAGCGCGCCGCAGGTGGCCGTCGCGGTCACGGGAGTGGCCATGCCGGTGATGGGTCCGGCGGACCTGGTGGGCAAGGGCTGGGCCGGTTTCGACACGGGCGTCGCCCTCGAGCAGCTGCCCGGCCCGGTACTCGGCCTGGCCTCCACTCTGCTGTGGACGGTGATCTTCGGTGCCGTCGTCGCCCGCTGGTTCCGCTGGGAACCCCGTTCCTGACCGCCATCCTCGAACATCGACAACAGGAAGGAACTTCATGCCCTCGCCCAGTTTCGTTTCCGTCCTGCTCGGCACCACCCTCGCGAAGTCCCCTGGCGTCCAGTTGGCCGTGGACCTCACGGCGCTGACCCTGCTGGTGATCCTTCTGCTGGTGGTCGACGTGACCAGCGCCGCGGTCTGGATCATCGGACCCGGCGGGCTGGTGGTCGCGGCCATCGTCCGCGCCGTGCTGGTGAGTCGCAGGCGGCGCACTCCTGGCACCCGCGACAGGTAGCGCCGCCGAGCCCGACGAGTCCGGGTCGACCTGGTGTCCCAAGTGGACAACTGCGCCGGTGATCAGTCGTCGGCTGGCCGGACACCCATCTGCCGCTGATGTTCCTGGATGCGCGCCTGCAGGTCGGCCACCCGGGCCTCGGCCGCCGCGTGCCGCAGCCGGGCCTGCTCGTGGTGGCGCGTGGCGGCCCGGAGGTCGGCCTGGATGCCGGAGCGCCGCGCATTGCCCATGGCGACGTCGGCGTTCCGCATGGCGTTGAGCGCCTTGGACAGCTCCTCGTTCGCCGCGAAGATCTCCGCGTTGAGGCTGGACAGCTGGTTCTGGTGCGTGATCATGTTCGCGCTCCACGCACTCGCCGCCTCCATGGCGGCGCCGGCCACCGCCTGCAGATCGGCGAGCTGTGCGGTGGCCGCGGCGACGTCCGCCATGACCTGGTCGGCGACACCACGTTGCTCGTCGGTCATGACCGGCTCGGGGGCAGCGGCAGTCTGGGCGTGCTGTCGGCTGGTCAGCTCCAGGTTCACATCGAGCTGGGCGATCGCCTGCTCGTAGGCGGCGCGACCCTCGGCCGTGAGGTCCTGGTCACGCATTCGCACCAGCTGCGCACGCTGCTGCTCCAGCTGCGCCAGCACCGACCGCTGCACCTGTCCGGCGGCCGCCGTCACCGGGCCGGATGCCACGGGCTCCGGCGGCTCCTCGGACCGAACTCCGTACTGTGGAACGCTTTGCCGCCGAAGTGCCAGCTCGTAAGCGTTGTCGAGCTGCTCGAGCGCGGCCTCGTGTCCCGCCCGGTCCTCGGCACTCGTGCACTCCTCCAGCGCCGCCATCACCTCGGCGCGCCAACCCTCGTACTGCCGCTCCAGCGCCGTCTGCACGCGGTCCGCGCGCACGGTCACCGGGAAGCGACCGCGGATCTGGGCCACGATGCGCCGGCGCCGCACATCCAGCTCCCGCAACCTCTTCAGATCACGGGGCGGCAGCACCGTCGGCCGGGTGGTGTTGTGCCACATGGTCTTCCGGCACGTCTCCAGCTCGGTGATGGCGGCCAGGAGCTTGTCCCCGTCGTCGGACGTGTCGGCGAACTCGGCGACGAACGCGTTCAACTCGGCGGGCCGGACCCGGCCGCTGACCAACACCTGCTCGATCAATTCCCGCCACCGGGACCGGACCTCCGACGCGGACATCGGACGAAGACCGGCACGCAGCTCGACCTCGCTCAGCGAGGCTTCCAGGCATCGGGCGTCGTCCGTCAGGCTCGCTTCGACACTTCGCGTCGCCTGCGGGTCGCCGGCCGTACCGAGCGCGGCGAACCGTCCGATGTAGCCGGTGTCGACCCCGACCGACTCCACGACCATCAGCCGTACCAACGTCTCGGCCGCCGACTCGGCGAGGCCACCGGGCAAACTCATCCCTGCTCCAGTCATCGAGATACACCTGCGGGGCGCATTCATACCTGACCGGCGGGCAGGTCGGAGGCGGTTCGTCCGGAAGAAAGTGCGAGGAGAGCGCGCCTGTCAAGCTCCTCTCTTCCGTGACTCATGACTGGAAGGCAGGCGACGTGGCGGACCCTCTGCGCCCATCGAACGACCTGGAGGTCGGACTGTGTGCGGCCGTGGATCGGGGTGACCTCGAGGCGTGCCTCGGCATGCTCCGCACCGCGACGGTCCTCGTGCCGGCACCCGGCGGCCCGCAGCTCGGCCCCGGCACCGCCGGCTGGCCGGTGACGACGATCGACGGGCTCTCGTACGTGCCGGTGTTCACCTCGCCCGAGGCCATGATGGCCACCCCGGCCGCACGCAACGTGCCCCACGTCTCGCACCCGCTGCCCGAGCTGGCCAAGATGTGGCCGGATCCCGAGTGGCGGCTGGCCGTGAACCCGGGGTCGTCCATCGCCGTCTACCTGCCGGGCACGTTCGTGCTGAGCACGGGGTTCCGGCTGGGGGCGGCCGACCCGATCGGTGCGTTGCGGATTCCCGACATCCAGCAGGACGGGTACGCTGAGATCAGGACCGGCACGCTCGTCACGGAGAGCCAGGCCGAAAAGAACCTGCTGCAGGCGATCGCCGGCAACGATCCGGAGCAGGCACTGCGGGCGCTCCTCGAGTCGACGCTCTTCCTGATCTCCACGGAGAAGGATGGTTACACGGTGCCCGGCCAGCCGGGGTTCCGGTGGCTGACGCTCGACACGCGGGAGGGAGACGCGGTGCCGGTCTTCACCTCACGGAACCGGGTGGACCTCGGCCTGGGCGCCAACACGTACACCAAGCTGCCGACCCGCCTGCTCGACCTGTCCGAGGCGTGGCCGGGCGACGGGCTCGCGATCGTGGTGAACCCGGGCACTCCGCTCACCGTGCGGCTGCCGGGGGCCGGGGTGCTCGGCCTGACCGATCTGGCCGACAAGCTGGGCCTGCGCGAGGAAGACCCCGAGTTCCAGCCGGGCGCCGAGCCCGACCACGCGAAGTTCGATGTCGCGGCGGTCGCGTTGAGCCTGCAACACACGCCCGGCGTGCCGCTCGACACACAGGAGCAGGCGGACCACGCCCTGCTGGCCGCCGCGGCGAACGGGAATCGCGCCGGCTACCTCAAGATCCTGCTCGGCCTGCCGGTGCGGCTCCTGGCCCTTCCCGACCAGGACCCGGGTATCCGCTATGCCGGGCGGCCCTTCCCCTGGCAGACGGCCGAGTTCGGTGGCCGCACGGTGGTCCAGGTCTTCACGTCGACGTATCTGCAGCGCGGCTCGCGAACCAGGTCCCGCTCCAGCGCGGAGTTCGCCAACCTGCTGCGCTACTGGCCGGACCCGAGCTGGGATCTGGCCATCAACCCCGGCACGCCGCTCGCCGCCGTGCTGCCCGGAGAACAGATCGCGGCGCTGTCGCAGTGGTACGACCAGGCGGTCGCGCATGAGCTGTTCCACAGCTTCCCGGTCGGCGACCGCCTCGACCTGCAACTGGTCGACGCCGCCAGGCGCGGCGATCGCTCCGGTTTCCTGGAGATCCTGCGCGCGGCCAAGGTGTGGGTGATGTCCGAGGATCGGAGCCTGGCCTGGAACACCCCGCCGACCGACCCGAAGTTCCCGTGGGAACCGGTCCCGCTCCGCGGCCGGTCCTCGATCCGGGTGTACTCGTCGAGCGAGTGGCAGACGCGGACCGGCGGGTCGGGCAAGGCCGTGCGAGCGGCGTTCGGCGAACTCGTGGCCGCGTGGCCGGACGACGGGCCGGACCTCGTCCTCAATCCGGCGTCGCCGATCTCGATCACCATGACGGCCGAGGAGGTACGGGCCTTCGCCGGCTGACGGCCGGACCTACCGCTTCAGCCAGTCGGCCAGGCGCAGCTCCGCCAGTTGCATGCCGGGGTCGGGCAGCAGGCTCCGCTCCTCCAGCACCGCGCCGAAGTACGGCGCCCGCGGATCGGTGACCACTGTGCGCTGGTCGGACCGTGCGGTCAGCACCGTGCGGATCCACTCGTCGAGACCGAACACCTCCGGGCCGGCCACGTCCACCATCCCGTTGCGTGGCGAGCCGACGGCGACCCGGCCCACGGCGGCCGCCACCTCGTCGGCCGCGATCGGCTGCACGCCCGCCCCGGGCAGGCGCACCTCGTTGCCGACCGTCGACGTGTCCGCCACTCCCCCGGCGAACTCGAAGAACTGCGTCGCGCGCACCACCGAGTACGCCAGCCCCGACGCCTCGATCAGCGCCTCCTGCGCCACCTTCGCCCGCAGGTAGCCCGACGCCGGCACGCGGTCGGCACCCACCACGGACAGCGCCACGTAGTGCCCGACCCCTGTCTCCTTCGCCGCCGCCACCAGGTTGCCGGTGGCGGTTCCGAAGAACGACAGGACGTCGTCGTCGGCGAAGGACGGCGAGTTCGACACGTCGACCACCACGTCCGCGCCGCGCAGCACCTCCGTCAGCCCTTCCCCCGTCAGCGTGTTCACGCCCGTGGCGGGCGAGGCCGGCACCGCCTCGTGTCCCTGTCCGGCGAGCCCGGTCACGACCCTCGAGCCGATCAGTCCGCTCCCACCGATGACGACGATCTTCATGCTTTGTCCTTCCGTCCGGAAACCACCCGACAGCTAGGACAAGGTGGCACCGCGATGTGTGACCAGTAGGGTCGGGAGACGTGCAGGATCTTGACGACGCGGCCGCCGTCTTCGCCGAGGTACGGCCGCGCCTGTTCGGCATCGCCTACCGCATGCTGGGCAGCGCGATCGACGCCGAGGACCTGCTCCAGGACGTGTGGCTGCGCTGGCAGACCTGCGACCGCTCGGCCGTGACCAACCCGGCCGCCTACCTGGCCACGACCACCACCCGGCTCGCCATCAACGCCGGCAAGACCGCACGGGCCCGGCACGAGGCCTACGTCGGGCCGTGGCTGCCCGAACCCGTCGACACCTCGGCCGACCCGCAGTTGGGCGCCGAGCGGGGCGCGGCGCTGGAGTTCGCCGTGCTGCTCCTGCTCGAGAAGCTCACGCCCACCGAACGCGCGGCGTACGTGCTGCGGGAGGCGTTCGACTACCCGTACGACCAGATAGCCGAGATCGTCCAGACCACGGACGTCGCCGCGCGCAAGCTCGTCAGCCGGGCGCGCAAACACCTGACCGCGGACCGGCACGCGCCCGCCGCCGCGCCGGAACAGAAGCGACTGCTGACCGCGTTCGTGGCGGCCGCCCGCGCGGGCGATCTGTCCACTTTGGAACGGCTGTTCGCGGCGGATGTGGTGAGCTACTCCGACGGCGGCGGCGTGGTGCGGGCCTCGCGCATTCCCGTGCACGGCGCCACCACCGTGGCGAAGTACCTCCGCGCGTTCGCCGACCGCTTCTGGACCGATGTGGACGTCTCGTGGGTGAGCGCCAACGGCCAGCACGCGGCGCTGCTGCGGCGCGACGGCGTGGCGTTCACCATGGTCACGGTCACCGCGTCGGCCGACGGCATCGACCAGATCATGTGGATGATGAACCCCGGCAAGTTGGCGGCCGTCACTCCGGCGTGAGATCCGCCCAGAAGTCGAGCTGGTGGCCGGCCACGTAGTCGGTGGACCCGATCCGGCCGGGTGCCAGGGACTGGACGTGGCCGGTGCGGAAGGCGGGCCACCCCGGGTCACCGTGCGCGGCGAACGCCGCCCAGTACCGGATCATCCGGTCGGCCAACTCCCGCTGACCCGAAGACAACACCGGGCCACCGGGCAGATCGAACAGGTACGGCAGCGTGCTCCCGTGGACGGCACCGGCCGGCAGCGGTCCGAACGCCGGGGCGTCCCGGTCGGCGAACTCGTAGAACCACGTGTCCGTGTGCGCGGCGAAGGCCCGCCCCTGCTCCCACGCCGGCCGCGCCCAGGCCCGGTCGGTCGACACCTGCGCCCAGGCGTCGGACGGTGTGGCAAAGCGGTCGAGCGGATACCGCGCCGCTACCACTCCCGCCGCCGTGCCGAATGCCTCGTCCAGCAGCGCCGGATACCGCTCGGCCGTGACCGCGCCGAGCAGGTCCGCGTAGAACCGCGCCTCGTCGAGCGTGGTGCCCAGCAGGAGCGGAACGCGGTGAAAACGGCCGGCGGGGATGGCCGTGGCAGGTGACTCGGGCAGCGTCACGCCGCCGAAGGCCGGGCGGATGAACTGGCCGGAGGCGGGCAGCAGGTCGGCCACCGGCGCCCGCCGCAGGTCGGCCAGATCACCCATGGCCGCCCCGAGTTCGGCCAGCTCGGCCTCGGGAATCCACCTCGGCGGCAGGGCGGGCACTCCGGGGATGAACAGGTTCGCGGGTGTCGAGTCGAACACGGTGAACGGGCTCTGCAGCACGGCGCGGTGGAACAGCCCGGCCGACCCCGGCGACACGAGATGCGCGGCGATCATGAGCGCCCCGTAGGACTCCCCGGCGAGCGTCACGTTCCCGGGGTCGCCGCCGAACCGCGCGATCTCCCGTCGTACCCAGCGCAGCGCCGCCTGCTGGTCCTGCAGCCCGAACGTGCCCGTGTCCTCGCCACTGCCGGCCAGGTCCGGATGGCTGAAGCACGCGAACACGCCGAGCCGGAAGTTCGGCGTCACCACCACGACGTCGCCCGTGACGGCCAGCCGCTTCGGGTCGACGTCGGCGCCCGAGCCGTTCGTCCCGCCGCCGCCGTGCAGCCACACCACCACCGGGCGGCCCGTCCGGTCGAGGTCGGGCACCGTGACGTCGAGGGTCAGGCAGTCCTCGTCGAGCGAGGTGATGGCCGCGAACGACTGCGCCGTCTGCGGCGCCGGTGTCCCCGGCCCCTCCCGAAGTCCTTCCCATGGCTCGACCGGCGCGGGCGCCCGCCACCGCCGGTCGCCGACCGGGGGTGCCGCGTAGGGAATCCCCTGGAACGAGAGGTGGCCGTCGAACTGGCGGCCGCGGACGGCACCGCCGCTCAGCCGCAATATTGTCATACTGTCATCGTAGCAGTACGTCCATATTGGAAGACTGCGGTGATCGCCTGCCGCAGCACCTCCCGCGCGGGGAACTCGCCCGAGAGCACCACCTGATCGGCCAACCCCTGCACGGTCGCCAGGATCATGCGGGCAGCCAGCGCGGCGTCGGCGCCGGGCGCGACCTCGCCGCGCGCCATGCCGTCCTCGACGGCCGAGGTGACGTAGCCGAGCAGGCCGACGCCGGCCTGCCTGGCGACGTCGGCGAGACCGGCGTTGTGCAGCGCCTGGGCCTGCAGACCCTGCCGGACGCGGTACTCGACGTCACGCTCCTGGTCGAGCGGCAACAGCTCGACCAGGCTGTTCAGCAGCACCTCGGCGACCGGAAGCCCGACCGCCTGGTCCTCGCGGACGCGCGCCCGCACCCGCTCGCTCAGGCGGGACACGGCGTCGTCGTAGGCGAAGCGGAGCAGCACGTCCTTGCCGATGAAGTAGTGCTGGATGAGCCCGATGGAGACCCCGGCCTCGGCCGCCACCCGCGCGAACGAGACGGCCGCGAAGCCCTCCGCGGCGAGCAGTCGCTGGAACGCCCGGGCGATCTGGGCACGACGCTGGTCATGATCTGCTGGGCGGGGCATTCGGTTATGGTACATCCATACTGCTACCGTTGCCCGATGCGCAGCACCCTTCGCCACGACCTGGCAATCGCCCTCAAGGCTCGCGACCGGGTGGCCGTGACCGCACTCCGGTCCGCCCTGTCGGCGATCGACAACGCGGAGGCCGTGCCCACCGACCAGTCCCTGGACACCACGGTGGGCACCGAGCACGTGGCCGGCGCGGCGGCCGGCCTCGGCGCGGCGGAAGCGGAACGCCGCGACCTCACGGAGTCCGCCGTACGGTCGATCATCGAGACCGAGGCACGGGACCGCACGGCAGCCGCCGAGGAGTACGAGCGACTCGGGCGGACCGACCAGGCGGCGCGACTCCGCGCGGAGGCCGAGGTACTGAGCAAGTACCTGGGCGGCTAGCGTCCGGCGGCCCGTCGAATGCCTGCAAGGCGTCGTTCCGGACGCTCAATGTCAGGAAGGCGTCGTTCCAGGCATGCCCACGACACGCCGGGGCCAGTTGCGCAGGGTGCTGTCGAGGGCGTCCAGCGCTCGTCGCCACGAGAGGTCCGCATCGCGAGGGTGGGTGGCGAACGCGCCGGCCGTCTCCAGGGTCACGTAACCGTGGAAGGTGCTGTGCAGCAGCCGGACGGCGTCGGTCTCGTCGGGTTCGGACAGGTGGTAGCCGCGGAGGAGGGCGCGGGTGAGCCGCGCGTGCCGGGGCGCGGCGCTGGCGGCCGCGGTCTCCGGGTCGAGCCGGAGCTGCGCGGCCGCGTACCGGCCCGGGTGGTCCTTCGCGTAGGTGCGGTAGGCGTCGGCGAAGGCGGCCAGCGCGTCCTTGCCGGCGCGGCCGGCCAGGGCGGCGGCCGCCAGGTCGGCCATCTCCGCGAGCGCCAGTACGGCGACCCGGACCCGCAGGTCCTGGGCGTTCCTGATGTGCGAGTACAGGCTCGCGTCCTTCACGCCGAAGCCGCGCGCGACGGCCGAAACGGTCACGTTCTCGAAGCCGAGTTCGTCGGCCAGGTCGGCCGCCGCCAGGGTCAGGCGGTCGGCCGTCAGTCCCGCGCGCGCCACCCGACCTCCTAGGTCGTTTATGTATTTGCCTAATGCTCCTAGGCAGCTTAGCGTCCCAGTCATGAGGCCGGTAACCGAACGCGAGATCCGCGAGTCCTTCGTGAACTGCACGAAGGGCGAGACCCGCCGTCTGTCCGTCCCACGCGACCTCGCCACCCGCCCGTGGGCCGACCTGGACTTCCTCGGCTGGTGGGACCAGGCGGCGCCGGAACGGGCGTACCTGGTCACCGAGTCGGGCGACCGCCTGGTGGGCGTGGCGCTGCGCCGCACGACCGGCGGCCGGCGCAACATGTGCTCGCTGTGCCTGACCACCCACACGGGCGACGGCGTGGCGCTGATGACCGCGCGCAAGGCGGGCCGGTCGGGGCAGCAGGGCAACTCCGTGGGGTCGTACCTGTGCGCCGACCTGGCGTGCTCGCTTTACGTGCGCGGCAAGAAGTCCCCCGAACCGGGCGGCCGCCTGCAGGAGTCCCTCACGGAGGCCGAGCAGATCGCCAGAACCACGGCCAACCTGGCGAACTTCCTGGCCAGGGTCACGGTGTAGCGCGCGATACGGCGGCGCGCCGGACCGCGCGACTACGGTCGCCGCATGATCGGTGTGCTGCTCCTCGCGCTGCCGGTCGGGCTCCTCATCGGGACCATCGGGGTCGGGGGTGTGCTGCTGCCGCCCGCGCTCGTCCACCTCCTCGGGTTCGACATCCACGCGGCCGCCGGCACCAGCAGTTGGTGCTTCCTGTTCACCGGGGTGGTCGGCACACTCGCCCACGCGCGGGGGCGGGCGATGCCGTGGACACTGGTCGGCGGGCTGACCCTGGGCGCGGCGCCCGGTGCGGCCCTCGGTGCGCTGGCCAACGGCCTCGTCTCCGCGACCGTCGTCTGGCTGACGCTGGGGACCATCACGCTCGGCGCCGGCCTCCACCGCCTGCGGAACCGGTCCGGTGGCGAGCGCACCCGACTGCCCACGGGCATCGCCGTGACCACCGGCGCGGTGGTCGGCTTCGGGTCCGCCCTGACCGGCACGGGCGGACCGGTGCTGCTGGTGCCCGTGCTGCTGGTGCTGGAGGTCGCGCCCCTGGCGGCGGTCGCGGCCAGCCAGGTCATCCAGCTTCCGCTGGTGTTGTTCGCCGTGCTCGGCTACTCGGCCACCGGTTCGGTCCACTTCGGACTCGGGACGATCCTCGGGTCGGTGGCCGCCGTGGGCACGGTGGCCGGCGCGCTCATCGCCACCCGGCTCCCGGCGCAGCGACTCCGGACCGTTGCCGCCACCACGCTGGTCGCGGTCGGCGTCTTCTTTCTGCTCACCGCATGACGGCACACTCGCGGCACAACTCGGTGCCACATTGACTCAGCGGTACGGCAACCAGGTCGTGCCACTGTCGTTTTCCCTGATAGGAGCCCACTACTTGCTATGGTGCCATTTTGATGCCATAGTTGTGCCATGGATCTGACGCCCTATGTGGACAACGTTCGTCGAGAGCTGGCTGTCGCCGCCGAGGCCGGTGGCGACGACGCTCGCGCCCTCGCCGGACGACTGAGCGCGCCGCTCGCGTCGACCATCCGGCTCACCCTGCTCGACGCCCTGTCGGTGGCGGCCGACGAGATCACCCGGGACCTGGCGCCCGGCTCGGTGGAGGTGCGGCTGCGCGGCGGCGACCCGACCTTCGCCGTGACCGCACCCGCCGTCGAATCCGCGATGCCGGCCGGCCAGGCCCAGCCGGCACCAGAACCGGAGCCGGTGGCGGACGCGGCGCCCGATGACAGCGCTGACAGCACCATGGCCCGCATCAACGTCCGCCTGCCCGAGCAGCTCAAGGCGCGCATCGAGGAGGCGGCCGCCGCACAGGGCCGCTCGGTCAACGCGTGGCTCGTCCGCGCCGCCACCGCCGCGCTGCGGCCACAAACCCCGCAGAACCCGCCACCACCCCCGACCGGAAGCCGGGCGCGCTCGTCTCAGCGCTTCACCGGTTGGGTCCAGTAACCCTTCTTTCACCAGCACAGACACCATTCAAGGGGACAGCCATGCCCATTTTCGACACCCCGGAACCGATCTCGGTCACCGTGGAACCCTCGGTCGGCAACGTCCGTATCGTCGCGAGCGACCGCACCGACACAGTGGTCGACGTTCGCCCGTCCGACCCGTCCGACGCCTCGGACGTCAAGGCGGCCGAGCAGACCCGCGTGGAGTTCGCGGCCGGCACGCTGACCGTGAAGAACTCGAGGAGCCCGTTCGACTTCTCCAACAAGACCCGGTCGGTCGACGTGACCATCGAGTTGCCGGCCGGGTCACGGGTGGACGGCGGCACCCAACTCGGCGACCTGCGCGCCACCGGCCGGCTCGGCGAGGTCCGCTACAAGTCGGGCGTCGGGCATTTCCAGCTCGAACACACGGGTGAGCTGCACCTGCACACGTCCACCGGCAACGTGGTGGTCGAGCAGGTGGCCGGCAACGCCGAGGTCACCACCAGCTCCGGCCGCATCCAGCTCGTGGAGATCGACGGCACCGCGCAGGTCAAGAACTCCAACGGCCACACCACGCTCGGCGACGTGGCCGGCGCCGTGAAGATCCGCGCGGCCAACGGCGACATCACCGTGGAACGGGCGGGCGATGGCGTGGATGCCAAGACCGCCAACGGTTCCGTGCGGGTGCTCGAGACCGTCCGCGGCCTGGTCGAGCTCCAGACGGCCCTGGGCGACATCGAGATCGGCGTCCGGCGGGGATCGGCGGCCTGGCTCGACGTGAAGACCCAGTTCGGCCACGTGCACAACACCATGGACACCGTCGAGTCACCGGACACGGCGGCCGACAAGGTCGAAGTCCGCGCCCACACGTCGTTCGGCGAGATCACCGTCCGTCACTCCTGAAAGGACAGTCCACATGAGCGTCCCCGCCATCTCGGCGACCGGCCTGCGTAAGTCCTACGACGACAAAGTGGTGCTCGACGGCATCGACCTCCACGTCCCGGCCGGCACCATCTTCTCACTGCTCGGCCCCAACGGCGCCGGCAAGACCACCGCTGTCAACATCCTGTCCACCCTCATCGCCATGGACGGCGGCACGGCGAGCGTCGGCGGCCACGACCTGGCGACCGACGCGGACGGGGTCCGCACGGTCATCGGCCTCACCGGACAGTTCTCCGCCGTGGACAACCTCCTGACCGGCCAGGAGAACCTGATGCTCATGGCGGATCTCCACCACCTGCCCCGACCGGAGGGCCGGCGCCGGGCCACCGAACTGCTCGACCGGTTCGACCTGGTCGACGCGGCGAAGAAGACACCGGCCACCTACTCGGGCGGCATGCGCCGCAAGCTGGACCTTGCGATGACCCTCATGGGCAACCCCCGAGTGATCTTCCTGGACGAGCCGACCACCGGCCTGGACCCGCGCAGCCGCCGCACCATGTGGGAGATCATCCGCGACCTGGTGGCCGACGGCGTCACCATCTTCCTCACCACCCAGTACCTCGACGAGGCCGACCACCTGGCCGACCGCATCGCCGTGCTCGACCACGGCCGGCTGGTGGCCGAGGGCACGGCCGACGAGCTGAAGCGCCGCGTGCCGGGCGGCCATCTCCAACTGCGGTTCACCGACACCGGCAGCCTGGCCGAGGCCGCGCAGCTGCTCGACGTGTCCACAGAGGACGCCGAGACACTCTCGCTGCGGGTGCCGACCGACGGCTCCGTGAAGTCGCTGCGCCAGGTGCTCGCCCGGCTCGACCAAGGCTCGGTCGAACCCGACTCGCTGACCGTGCACACCCCCGACCTCGACGACGTGTTCCTCACCCTGACCGGTCACGCGACCGACAAGGAGCTGGCCCGATGACCACCATGACTTATGCGGCGCGTGACTCGCTCACCATGTTGCGCCGCAACCTGCGGCACATGCAGCGCTATCCGACGTTGACCATCATGCTGCTCGCGCAGCCCATCCTGTTCCTGCTGATGTTCGTGTACATCTTCGGCGGCACGCTCGGTGACGGGCTGGGTGGCGTGGGCGGCCGGGCGGAGTACGTCGGGTTCGTGACACCGACCATCCTGGTGATCACCGTGTCCAGCGCGGCGCTCGGCACGGCCATCCTGGTGGCCATGGACATGACCGAGGGCATCATCAACCGGTTCCGCACCATGGCCATCTCGCGATCGTCCGTCCTCACGGGACACGTGATCGGCACGTTCCTCCAGACGACGTTCGCGCTCGTGGTGGTCACGGTGGTCGCGATGCTGGTCGGGTTCGAGGCGAAGACGGGTTTCACCGACTGGGCGGCGGCCGGCGGCATCCTGTTGCTGCTGACCATCGCACTGACGTGGATGTCCGTCGCGTTCGGACTGTCGGCGCGGAGCGTGGAGTCGGCCAGCAACACCCCGATGATCTTCACGCTGCTGCCGTTCATGGGCAGCGGTTTCGTCCCGACCGACTCGATGCCCGCGTGGCTGCGCTGGTTCGCCGAGTACCAGCCGTTCTCCCCGGTGATCGAGGCGGTTCGCGGGCTGCTGCTCGGCACACCAGTGGGCAACAGCGCGATCCTGGCGATCGGCTGGTGCGTGCTGATCACCGCGATCGGCTACCTGTGGAGCAAGCGCCTTTACGCGAAGGTGCAGGAGCGCTGAGACCGGGGAGGGGCCCGAGGCCCGCTGGCGACCTACACGGGTTGCCAGCGGGCCGGCGGGTCTTCGCCGGTCAGGCCGTCGACCGCCTCGCGGAGCAGGTCGGCGTGGCCCGTGTGGCGGCCGTACTCCTCGATCAGATCGCAGAGCAGCCGGCGCAAGCTGGCGTGCTGCCCGTCCGGCGTTCCCACGTGGACCAACTGGCCGACGCCGCCGTCGGACAGTGCGGTGGCCAGCCGGGCGCGGGACCGGTCGACCGCGTCGTCCCAGAGTGCGTACAGCTCCTCGGGCGTGTCGGTCGCCGCGGAGGTGAACGGCCACTCGGGACTGTCCCAGGTGGTCAGGTCCCAGGGATCACCGACCGGATCCCCGCGCAGTTTCGTGGTGAACATGTGGTCCTCCACGAAGGCCAGGTGCTTCAGCAAGCCGCCGATAGTCAGCGCCGAGGCGCCGATCCGGGTCCGCAGCCCGGCCGCGTCGAGGTTGTCGGCCTTCCACCGGAAGGTGGTGCGCATCCGCTCGAGCGCGCCGACCAGGTGCTCGACCTCGGTGCCCGCGAGCGGCGGTTCCCAGGGATAGTCGGTCATGCCCGCCACGGTAACCGGTCAGGCGACCTCCACGTAGTCGAGTTCCGCCCAGCGGCTCACGTGTCGCAGCCGGATGGTGTTGTAGCCGGGGTTCAGCACGACGTCGGCCGCCACCTGCGTCCACACGTCCCAGCCGCGGTTCGGGTAGGTGACCACCTGCGCGGCGCCGCCGTTCACGGTGAGCGTGTGCTGCGCGTCGCCGTAGCCGGCCGCGTATCCGATGGACACCCGGTAGGCCCCGGCGGTCGGCGCGAACACCGGGATGTCCACCCAGCTGTCGGCGAAGTCGATCCGCGCGGCGACCGCGCCCTGCGACGCGCCCGCGGCACCCGTGCGGACGACCGCGTTGTTCAGCGTGCCGCGCTCCGCCTCGTACCGGACGCGACTACCGCGGACGACCGGATAGTCGTTGGCCCAGCCCAGATCCGCCACGTACATGCCGCGCCCGCCGCCGGCCAGGTGGCCGTGTAGGAAGATCCGTCCGGCGCCGATGTCCGCGCCGCCCGGCCCGTCGATGGCGCCGTCGACGGACGCGGTCGTCACCAGCGGCCGGAACGCGCGTTGGTACGGGCCGGTCAGCGAGCCGGAAACCGCGTAGCTCGTGTGGTAGTTGCCGGTCGTGTACACCCCGGCCGAGTAGAACAGGACGTAGTGCGCCGGACGCCGAACCAGCACGGGCGCCTCGATGACGCCCTGCTCCTCCGGCCGGTTGTTGCGCAGCAGCTCCACCCGGCCGCCGACGAACCCGGTGCCGTCGGCCGCCGTGCGCTGCAACCACAGGATGGTCGGCTGCCCGATGGCGTTGCCGTCGTTCTTGTACAACAGATAGCGGGTGCCGTCGGTGTCCACGAAGCTCGACGGGTCGATGTCGCCGCCCTCGCTCGCGTTGCACACCAAGGGTCGTGCCGACGTCGGCACGAACGGTCCGTCCGGGCTGCTCGCGAGTGCCGCGCCGAGACACATCCGTGCGGTGGCGACGCTGGGACCGGTGAAGTACAGGAGAAACCGGCCGTCGGCGCGGCGAGACACGTCCGGCGCCCAGAATCCGCCGTTGCCCGCCCAGGAAGGCTTCTGGGTGAGCACGTCGCCGCGAATGGTCCACGGCCCACCCGACGCGGGCGCCGTGGCGTGCGGCACCCGACCGTGCCGCGAGCTCGTCGAGTAGGCGTGGAACACCCCACCGGCCTCGATGACCTCCGGATCGGGAAAGTCCTGGGCGATGACCAGCCCCGGCGCCACAACGGGCGCGGCGGCCGCCGTCCCCGGCACGGCGAGCAGAGCGACAAGCAGCATGAGCACCTTGCGCACAGGTGACCTCCCCGACCGGAGTTTTCTCTTGTGCACTCAGGCATAGCGCACGAACCGACCGAAGCGGCAGATCCACCAGGGTGACAGTGGGCGCCGTGGCCGCTACCTGCCGTCGGCCCCCACTGGCCGGTGAAACCATGCCTTGGTACCGAAGAACATGCAGACGGTGCCGCAGAGGATCAGTGCGGTGGATCCAAGCAACCCGCCGATCACGGGCGCCCGCAGGTCGCCGAGCATGGCCGCGGTGACGGAGGACGCGACGAACGCGGTATGCACGAATGCGATGAGCGCGACCCCGATGAGCAGGACCCGAGCCCAGTTGCGCCCCGCACGCACGGCTCCGGCGAGCAGAACGGCGAACACGCCGACGAGCGCCCCGGTCCCCAGCACCACGAGAACCGATGCCATGGCCACCCGCTCGACGGTGTCCGCCGCGGCGGTGGGATCGGTGTCGCGGGCAAGCCGAACGAACTCGGCACGCATGGGGTCGAGACGAGTGGCGCCGAGCGCCGACGCGACCGCGGCCGACAGTCCACCGAGGACCCAACACCAGAAGGCGATGGTGACCGCCCGAGGCCGAGCCAGCTCGATGAGCGCCGCCATGGGCGGCCTGGAAAGCCGAGCGGTACTGGGCCGAGGCGGCTGAGCGTCGACTTCACTCACGGCGTGCCCTCACCAGGTGGCGGGTCCTCGGCCGGAGGTGGGTCCTCAGCGGGAGGCGGGTCCTCAGGCGTCGGGTCTGTGGTCGGATCCGTCGTGGGGTCCGTCGTCGGGTCTGTCGTCGGATCTGTCGTCGGATCTGTCGTCGGATCTGTCGTCGGATCTGTCGTCGGATCTGTCGTCGGATCCGTCGTCGGATCTGTCGTCGGATCCGTTGTCGGGGTTTCGCTGCCTCTCGGGTCCGGGCCCGTCGGGTCGGTCGTCGCGCCCCCCGTGCTGCCCGGTGGGTTGGTCACGCTCACCGGAGGTGTCCCGGCGATCAGCGCATCGCGGTTCTGGGAAGTCGTCGGAGTGGGGGCCAACGTCGTCGGGCTCTTCTCCGTCGGCTCGGCCTTCGGGCGGGTGGGCCCGGGCGGGGTCGTCTCCGTGTACGGCTCCCCCGTCCACGGGTCGACCACCTCCTCCGCCACAGGCTCTCCCGGCCCCGCCGCGGGTGCTGCCACGTCACCCTGCGCGGCCGCACCCCCGCCCTGCCCCACATCCGAGCCCACCGTCCCGGCCATCATGATCAACGCGCCCGCGCAGGCGGCCAGCGCCACGCTCGCCGAGACCAGCCGCCGCCCCCGCACCGGCCGATCAGCCGCGACAACCGGCTCGGGAACCACCACCACCGCGGGGTCGAGCGACAGCGCCGCCCCCATGGCCACCACGGCCTTCGGGTCCGAGTCCACCGTCACCGGCAGGTCCAGCTCGGCCGACACCCGTTGCGCCACAAGCGGGATCCGCGACGAGCCACCGACCAGCAGCACGGCGGACAGGTCACCAGGTGTCATCCCCGCCGATGCGAGCGTCCGCCGCATGGCCTCGATGGTCGAGTCGACGGCAGGCCCGATCAACGCCTCGAACTCCGACCGCACCATCCGGACCTGCGTACTCACCCCGGGCAGCAGCACGGGAATCGTCACCTCGGTGTCCGACGACAGCGCCTTCTTCGCCTCCGTGCACTCCCGCCGCAGCGTCGCCGCTGCGCTGCGCACCACCGGATCGCCGAAGTCCAGCCCCGTCCACGCCGCCCCGAGGCTCGCACGCACCTGGTCGAACACCGCGTCGTCGAAGTCCATCCCGCCGAGGGGATCGATGCCGTCCGGCCGCCCGACCAGCGCGAACCCGCCGTCGTCGAGCTGGTGCACGATGGCCGCGTCGAACGTGCCGCCGCCCAGGTCGTAGACGCCGATGGCCGACCCCGGCGAAACATGCCGGGCCGCCGCGTAGGCGACAGCGGCGGCCGCCGGCTCGGTGACCAGCACCGCGTCGGCCAATCCCTGGAACCCGAGTGCGTCGGCGAACAGCGTGCGCTTGTGCTCGCCCCAGGACGCCGGATAGGTCACGGCGATCCCCTCGGGTGCCTGCCCCTCCCGCTCGGTCACCCGGTCGACCACCCAGCCGACGAACCGCGCGGCGAGCGTGTGCGCGCCGATCGGCTCACCGTGGACGAGCAGCGGGGTCGGGTCCCCGATCCGCCGCTTGACCTCACGGACCACCCGATCCGGATCGGTCACCGCGCGCCGGATCGCGGCGTCGCCCATCACGTACGACCCGTCCGGCGCGACGAACACCACGGACGCCGCGGCGATCCCATTCTCACCGAGCGTAACCAGCTCGACGGGCTCTCCGGCACGCTGCACGGCAGCCGCCGTGAAGGTAGTACCGAAATCAATGCCCACCCGGTAACTCATGCACGCCTCCCAGCGAAACGCTTTCTAGGGAAGACGTATCCGGGCACCGAAACGTTACGAATTTCACCATCTCGGTGAAAAATGACGTAGCAGAAGGAAATGTTGTGATCCTCCGCCTTTTTGCCGCAGCGACGACTCTCTGCTGCGCCGCGTCCCTGACCGGCTGCGGAACCGACGAACCGGCACCCCCCGCGATCCCGGTCATCGAGTCACCGAAAGGTCTGGTGGGCATCGATCCGTGCGCGCTCCTCACCGACGACAACCGCGCGACGCTCGGTCTCGGCGAGGGGATCCCCGGCCAGGACGAGCTCGGCGCCAACTGCCAGTGGGCGCCACCGGACACACAGGACATACTTAAAGTGCAGCTCACCAGCTATACGGGCGGGGATGGGCTGACCGATCTGACCGAACAGGTCGACCCGGCGGCCAGCCGGGTGCGGCTGTCCGGCTACCCGGCGTTGGAGACCTTCACCCCAGGCGGCCGCTTCTGTCGCTACGACGTCGGCATCTCCGAGGAGCAGGCGATCGTGGCCACCATGGCCGGTGGCGAACCCGACTCGTGCACGGCCCTGCAGAAACTACTCACCGCTGTCCTCTCGCGACTTCCCGCAGCCGAATAGAGCGTTTCACGGTTCACCCGTCATTGGGGTGAATCCCCTAACAGCCCATTGGGGGTGAGCCGGGAATCCCCAGGAGGGAGTCCGACGAGATGCGGGCACAACCCCGATTGCCGATAGCGGCCAGCCCCATAAATTTCCTCCCATGCCGGGCGGAGACCCGTCGGGGCACCAGATCAACGACTCCGCTCACGAACAGGGAGCATTACAATGGGTGACTTCAACTTCCAGCAGTACGTGGCGCCGGTGCAGGACGTCGACAACGACTCCTCGGGTGGCAGCGGCGGCGACGGCGGCCACGCCGGCAGCCTCGCCTTCGGCTACAACGACGCGAACGCCGATGGTGGACACGCCGACGGTGGCGACGGGGACGGCGGCAGCGGCGGCGACGGCACGGGCACGGGTGGCGCCGGCGGCGCGGCCGCGGCCGGCGGTGCGGGCGGGGCCGGCGGTTGGGTCTGGGGCGAGGGCGGCGACGGCCTCGGGTTCGCCTTCGGCGGCGACGGCGGCGACGGCGGCGATGGTGACGGCGGCAGCGGTGGGGACGGCGACGGCGGCGACGCGGACGCCGACGCCGACGCGGACATCGACAACGACTCGTCCTCCGGCGACGCCGACGCGGACGGCGGTAGCGGCGGTGCGGGCGGGTCGCAGAGCAACTCGTCGAGCCAGAGCACGAGTGTGTCGAACTCGTTCGAGAACGTGGCGAACGAGGACAACGACAACACCTACATCCGCGACTCCTACAACCAGGACAACGACGGCGTCGACAACAGCCACGGGCACATCGTCGACAGCGTGGTGGCCGGCGACGACATCAAGGGCTCGCTGAACTCCGACGACGACGTCGACATCAGCAACTCGTACAACGACACCTACACCCAGACCAACACCGACGCGTCCGACGACGACACGTTCACCGACTCGTTCAACGGCAACAGCCAGGACAACGACGGACTCGACCTGGACATCGACGACATCGACGTCGACGTCGACTTCTGAGATCGAGTGGTGGTGACCACGACCATCTCCTCGCTCATCGAGTTCCTGCTGGCGTTGCTCGGCGACGAACAGTTGGCGGCCGACTTCCGCGAGGATCCCGAGGGCGTACTCCAGGATCACGGCCTGGACAACATGTGCGGCACGGACATCGAAGACGTCGCACCGATGCTCGCGGACCAGGTAGGAGTCGAGGCGACGGGCATCCCGCGGTTCTCCGATGACGACGACACGGGCACGGCGATCACGACGATCACCAAGCACTACGTCATCAACCAGCCGCCGGATCTCACGGTCTACAACTACTACTACGTCGACGACAGCGACATCATCATCACGGTCGACGACCGCGACACCGTCAACATCCACGCCGAAGGCGACCTGACGATCACGGACTCGTTCAACGAGGACAACGACATCACGGTCATCGACGAGTCCTTCAACCAGGACAACGACGGCGTGGACAACAAGGGTGGCTCGATCGACGACAGCGTCGTCACGGGCGACGACATGTCCGATTCGATCAACTCCGACGACGACACCACGGTGTCGCAGTCGCACAACACGGTGGACACGGAGACGAACACCGACCTGTCCTCGGACACGACGGTCGACGCCTCGTACAACGACAACACCATCGACAACGACGGCATCGATGTCGACGACATTCAGGTGGACTCGGCCCCCACCGCCGTCCACGAGCCGGAGGGCTTGTGGCCGACGGAGGACGCCGACGCGGCGGACGCCGCGGAGGTACTGCCCGAGTAGGTACCGCTCTCCGTCCGGGATGCCTCGCGGGGCATCCCGGACGGACGGCGTTCACCCGGACGCGGTTTACGAGGAGGAACGGATGCGACGCTCGGACTCGGTGACGATCCTGGACCAGGCGCTCAGCACGATCGCGCCCTACCAGCGGCCCGATCTCGAGGAGCGGTTGCGGCAGGCGGGCCACCGGCTGCGGACCGACCGGGTTCGGGTGCTCGTGGTCGGGGAGTTCAAGCAGGGCAAGAGCCTGCTGGTGAACGGTCTCGTGCGAGCGCCCGTGTGCCCGGTGTTCGACGACGTCGCGACGTCCGTGCCGACGGTCGTCGGCTACGCGGAGAAGCCGGTGGCGGCACTGGTTCGCGTGGTCGAGCCGGCGCGGGACGGCGTCCCGGCGAAGCTCGAGCGGGTGGAGCTGCCGATCGAGGAGCTGGCCAAGCACATCGCCGAGACCGGAAACCCTGGGAACGAAGAGGGTTGGCGGCACGCGGAGATCGGCATTCCCCGCGCTCTGTTGGCCGGGCTGGAGATCGTCGACACCCCGGGGGTCGGCGGGCTGGCTTCCACGCACGGCGCGGCGACCATGGCCGAGCTACCGACAGCCGACGCCGTGCTGTTCGTGTCGGACGCGTCCCAGGAGTACACGGCTCCCGAACTCGAGTTCCTCCGGCAGGCCACCAAGGTCTGCCCGAATGTCGCCTGTGTACTGAGTAAGACCGACCTGTACCCGGAATGGGAACGGATCGCGGCACTCGACCGCGCGCACCTGGCCGACTCGGGCATCGAAGCCGAGCTGTTGACCGTGTCCTCGGCACTGCGGGTGCATGCCATCCGCAACGACGATGACGCGGCGGACGAGGAGTCCGGGTTCCCCGCGCTGCTCTCGTATCTGCGTGGTCAGGTGGTGAGCCAAGCCGACCTGTTGGCCAGGCGGTCGACCGCGCACGACGTCGTGGCCGTCACCAACCAGCTGGCCACCGCACTGCTGGCCGAGCAGACCAGCTACGCCGATCCCGAGAGTGCGGCGCACGTGATCAGTCAGCTCACGGAGGCGAAGCAACAGGCGGCCGCGCTGAAGGAGCGCTCGGCCCGCTGGCAGCACACGCTCAGCGACGGGGTGGCCGACCTGAACGCCGACATCGACTACGACCTGCGGGACCGGATGCGCGACATCGTCCGCGAGGCCGAGGAGGAGGTCAACCAGGCGGGCGACCCGCGCAAGATCTGGGACCAGCTGTCCGTCTGGGTGGAGCAGGAGGTGAGCGCGGCGGTCGCCGCGAACTTCCTGTGGGCCGCCCAACGCGCGCGGTGGCTGGCCGGTCAGGTGGCCGAACACTTCTCCGGTGATCAGGACCTGCTACCGAAGATCCGGGCCACGAGCGAGGATCCGCTTGCGCAGGTGCACGCCATGGAGCTGCGGGCCGGCGAACCGTTCGGCCTCGGGCAGAAGGCGTTGAGCGGGCTGCGCGGCGGCTATGTCGGTGTGTTGATGTTCGGCATGCTGGGGACGATCGTCGGGCTGTCGCTGCTGAACCCGTTCTCCATCGGCGCCGGGTTGTTGCTCGGTGCGAAAGGACTGACCGACGACCGCAGGAGGGTGTACGCGAAACGCCAGTCGGAGGCGAAGGCCGCGATCCGGAGGTACTCCGACGACGTGATCTTCCAGGCGGGTAAGGAATCCAGGGAGCTGCTGCGGCGGGTGCAGCGCGATCTGCGGGACTTCTACATCGATCGGGCGGAGGAGACGAACCGGTCGCTGAAGGAGTCGCTGTCGAAGGCCGAACAGTCGGTGCGGGCGTCGAAGGACGAGCAGCGCAGGCGGCTGGCGGAGATCCCGGCGGAACTGGCGCGGCTGGAAGCGTTGCAGGAGCGGGCCGTATCGTTACTGCCACCGGTACTGCCACCGTTGCCGCCGCGTCAGCTCGAGGCGGCGACGTGAGCGCCGGGCTGACGGCAGCCGTGCGGTCGGTACTGCGGCGGGCGGTGCGGGTCTTCGCGGGTGAGCCGGTGGAGGCGGAGCTGCGCGCGCAGCTGGACCGCCTGGACGAGCCGCTGCGGGTGGCGATAGCCGGCAAGGTGAAGGCGGGCAAGTCGACCCTCCTCAACGGACTGGTGGGCGAGCTGATCGCGGCCACCGATGCGGGCGAGTGCACCAAAGTCGTGACCTGGTACCGAAACGGCCCGACACCCCGCGTGGTGTCCTACCCGGACGAAGGCGAGCCACAGTCCCTCGCCGTCCACCGCCGGGGCGGCGCGCTGACCATCCAGCTGCGGGACCTGCCGGCCGAGCGGCTGCGCAAGCTGGTGGTGGACTGGCCGTCGCGGAGCCTGAGCGGCGTGACGCTGATCGACACTCCCGGCATCGGCTCGTCGTCGGAGCGTACGTCCGGCCGGACGCTGAGCATGCTGACCCCGGACGACGACTCCCCGTCCGAGGCCGACGCGGTGATCTACCTGATGCGGCACCTGCATGCGACGGACGCGGAGTTCCTGGAGTCCTTCAGGGACCAGAGCGTGGCGCGGGCAAGCTCGGTGAACACGATCGCCGTGATCTCCCGTGCCGACGAGGTGGGCGGCGGCCGGATCGACGCCATGCTGTCCGCGCGCCGGATCGCCCGCAGATATCAAGGAGAGCCGGCCCTGCGCGGCCTGTGCCAGACGGTGATCCCGGTGGCGGGCCTACTGGCGGCGACGGGCCGAACGCTGCGCCAGACGGAATTCGACACGCTGGCCGCGCTGGCCGCCGGCCCCCGGGACGAACTGGACTCGACCCTGTTGTCCACGCACCGGTTCCTGCGCTGCTCGCTGGTCCCACCGGAGCAGCGGGCCGAGCTGCTGGACCGTTTCGGACTGTTCGGGCTGCGACTGTCCATGATGTACATTCGCCAGGGCCGGAGCACGTCGACGGCGCTGGCCACGGAACTCGTGCGGTGCAGCGGGCTGAACGAACTGCGGGAGGTGCTGAACGTGCAGTTCACGCAGCGCCGAGATCTCCTGAAGGCCCGCAGCGGTTTGCTGGCGCTGGAACGCATTATCGCAGTGTGCCCCGCACCTTCGCTGGCGGCTGAGGTGGAGCGCATCTCCTCTGGTGCGCACGAGTTCGTGGAGCTGCGGCTGTTGTCGGCCATCCGCTGCGGCGAGGTGACGCTGCCGGACTCGGAAGCGGCGCAACGGTTGCTGGGCGGGCAGGGCGTCTCGCCGATCCACCGCCTCGCGCTGCCGAAGAACGCGTCGGATCGAGAGGTGCGGGAAGCGGCGCTGGAGGAGCTGGACAGCTGGCGCCGGCGGGCGGAGGACCCGTTCGCCGACCGCCAAGCCGTGCACGCGTACCGAGCGGTGGTGCGCACGTGTGAGGGTCTGGTGGCCGCGCTCTCGAATCCGGTGGCCTCAGAAGTCTGAACCCAGCCGAGGACAACTGCCCACACCGACGCATCGGAACTGTCGGTGCTCCGGACTAGAATGAGATCCAGGGGACCCCGGACCGTTTGTCGGTGCAAGGCGATATATTCGCACCGAACCCCTGCCCTCGGCCCGGTCACGGCGTGGACGGCGTGTCCGCGGCCTGGTCGGCTGTCGCGATCACGTTGCGCAAAATGCCGAACAGCTCGTTGCGGCCGTCCGCCCCCAGGCGGTGCCGCATTCGGGACACGTGGTGCTCCACCGTCTTCGCCGAGATGAACAGCCTCGCGCCGATCTGTTTGTGCGTCAGCCCCGCCAGAATCAGCCGACCCACCTCCAGCTCCCGCTCGCTCAGCTGCGCCTCCGGGGCCACCGACGCCTCCTCCAGCGGTGGAGCCTCCTCCAACGGGGCCGGCGCCGACTCCGGGACCGTGCTGTCGCTCAGCGACCGCGCGAATGCCAGCAGGCCCGCCGCCGCCTTGCGGTCCGTCGTGCGCAGTGCCGCTTCCGCCGCCAACTGCGCACCGTCCCAAGTCAGGCCCAGCTGGTGTAGTTCCGTTGCCGCGGACCGGACCTCGGTCGAGTCCACCTGATCGCCCCGCGTCACCCGCAACCAGCACGACGCCGCCACCTCGTACACCGTCCCCGCCAAATCCGCCGCGACGGAGGACGCCGCCGCCAGATCCCCCACCGCGAACTCCGCGTGCAGGTCACTCCACCGCAGCGCCGAAGTCCACAGTGGAGGGTTCCCTAATCGCGCCAGCAGCGCCCGCGCCGCGGCAACGTGCGCGGCGATCGACGATCGCGCCCCCAGCATCGCGGCCGCCACCGACAGTTCGCCGATCTGCCGCACCAGATACAGGTCCACGGGTTGCCTGATCAGCGCGGCGCGAGCACGAGCGAACGCCGCCCCCAGCGCTGCCGCGTCGCCACTCTGCCTGGCCAGACCGGCCGCCAGCGCCGCCGTGTGCAGCTCGTCGCCCGCCACGCGGTCCAGTACGCCCCGCGCCGTGTCCAACGCACCGCGCCGCAGTGCGTGCCACCCGTGTAGCAGCAGGTGCCGGTCGCGGGTCAACCCACCACCCACGTGCGCGGTCACCGCGTGCCCCACCGTCGCCTCCGCCAACGCCGCTTCGCCGCACTGACCGGACACCACGGCCACCAGTTCCACCGCGCTGTACGGCAACAACACCGCCTCGCCGGCCGACTCGAGCAGACCAGCCGCCTGGGCCAGCCGCGAGAGCGCGACCGCTGGGTCTCCCACCACCGACTCCAGCATTCCCGTGGCCAGCAACCGAATGGCCGCGGCCGTGAGCGTCGGGGCGTCGGCCGAACCGGGCGGCGCGGCCGCCACCACCTCCCGCGCGCGCTCCAGTTCACCGCAGGCGAGCAGCGCGGGCACAGCTACCAGCGCCTCCGCACTGCCGGACCCGGTGACACGGAGGTACAGATCCCCGGCCCGCGCGGCGAACCCGCGCTGGGCCAGGATCGCGGCGGACACCGACACCGCCCGCCGCCGGTCGGGCTCCGGGCTGTCCGCCGTGAGGATCTGGTCGGCCAGCCGCAATGCCCGGTCCGGGTCACCGGCCAGCGCCGCCGCCTGCGCGCCCATCGCCCGCGCACCGCCGCCCGCCCGCACGGCCGCGTCGTACAGCTCGGCCGCCAGGTGCGGTGACGTCCGCAGCGCCTCCTCGGCCGCCGCGGCCAGCACGGTGAACGCGCGGGCACCGGTCGCGTGGGACTCCGCCAGTTGGCGACCGGCGGCCAGCACCGGTCCCCCGTTGGCCAGCTGGATCTCCGCCAGCCGGCGCTGCATGCCTCGCCTGCGCAGCACGGGAATCAGCCGCAGCACGAGATTGCGGACGAACATGATCAGCTCACCGGAATCGGTGACCAGACCGGTGGCGCGCGCGGCCTCCACCATGTCCGCGAGGGCATCCGGATCGGTGTCGAGCAGCGCGCAGAGCACCTCCTCGTCGAGCGGCGCGCCCAGCGCCATCGCCTCGAACAGTCGGTAGACCCTCGGGTCGAGCGCCTCCAGCAGGTACCGCAGCCGCTCGGCCAGCCCGGGTGACACCGACACCCGATGCGGCCGCCGGAACCGGTCCGGGTGACGAGGGTCGAACCGCCCGGTGTCGAGCATCGCCTGGGTGACCAGGCCGACGAACATCGGCAGTCCGCCCGACTGCTCGAACACCAGCCCCACCAAGGAGTCCGGCGCCGAACCGGCGCGCCGGGCCACCTGCTCGGCCACGTCGTCGCGCCCGAGGTGACCGAGAACGATCGGCGAGTGGTGCCGGGACACCTGCGCACCGAGAGCCGACAGACCGTCTGGCCGCGGCCACGGACGGTAAGCAATCACCATTCGAGAGTCGTCGCGCCTGGCGCGCTCCCGCAGGCTGGCCAGCGTGTCCGGCGGGAGCCGCTGCGCGTCGTCCACCAGTACCGGGACACCGTCGGCGAGCGCGCCGAACTCGGTGTCGGGCCCGGCCCGCGCGATCAGCACGCCGGCCGCGTCGTAGGCACCCGCAATGGCCTTGAGCAGCGATGATTTGCCCGTACCGCCGGGTCCGACGATGGCGGCGGTCAGCGGTTCGGCGGATGCGGAACCGATCTGGCGGAGGATCCAGCCCGCCGAAGGCACGACCAGTTCGGCAGGTGCCATCGTTGGCGTCCGCACCACGCTGGCCTCCCGATCGTTGGGGTGTGCCCACCCCTACTTCGGTCACCCAGCGTCGCTCATTACATCTTTCGCACGATTGCGCCGCCCGATTGATCGCACCGCCCTCCATGCGACACGCCGACACAACATATGGGTGCGATCACCCCGGAGACGTCCATGTATTGTGTTGCCGAGCTGGTTCGACCACCCAAGCCAGGGTGGTCGTCGCAAGAGGGAACCCGGTGCGAATCCGGGACTGCCCCGCAGCGGTGAACGGGAACGACAGCCGTCATGAAGCACTGGACGCCAGTCCGGGAAGCGACGGCCAGTAGATCATCGACCCTCGCGTCGACCTGCCCGTGAGTCCGAAGACCTGCCAGCCGCCCTGCCCGCTCCGCGGGTGGAGGTCTCCAGGCCCGAGCTCGCGAGGAGAGAGCCCGTGACCGTCACGGTCGATGTCATGCACCCCACCATGCGGGTGCGCAAACGCAGTGGTGAGTTCGAGAACGTCCACGTGGACAAGATCGTCCGCGCCGTCGAACGCTGCGCCACCGGAATGTCCACTGTAGACCCGCTGCGGGTCGCCACCAAGACGATCAGCGGCCTCTACGACGGCGCCACCACCGAGGAACTGGACCGCCTGTCGATCCAGACGGCGGCCGAGCTGGTGGCCGAGGAGCCCGAGTACTCGAAGCTCGCGGCCCGGCTGCTCGCCACCTACATCGACAAGGAGGTGCGCGGGCTCGGGGTGCACTCCTTCAGCCAGAGCATCGCCCTCGGTCGCGCGGAAGGGCTGATCGGCGAGGCCACGGCGAGCTTCGTCGCCACCCACGCCCGCAAGCTCGACGACGCGATCGACCATGACGCCGACCACCGGTTCGAGTACTTCGGCCTGCGGACCGTCTACGACCGCTACCTGTTGCGCCATCCCAACAGTCGCGCGGTGATCGAGCGGCCGCAGTACTGGCTGCTGCGCGTCGCGTGTGGACTCGCGCACACCCCGGCCGAGGCGATCCGCTTCTACCGGCTGATGTCCTCGCTCGCCTACCTGCCCAGCTCGCCGACGTTGTTCAACTCCGGCACCCGCCACACCCAGATGTCCTCCTGCTACCTGCTCGACTCGCCGCGCGACGAGCTGGAGTCGATCTACGACCGGTACAAGCAGGTGGCGCGGCTGTCCAAGTTCGCCGGCGGGATCGGCGTGCAGTGGTCGCGGGTCCGCTCGCGCGGCGCGCTGATCCGCGGCACGAACGGCCATTCGAACGGCATCGTGCCGTGGCTGCGCACCTTGGACTCGTCGGTCGCGGCGGTCAACCAGGGTGGCCGGCGCAAGGGCGCGGCGTGCGTGTACCTCGAGACCTGGCATCCGGACATCGAGGAGTTCCTGGAACTGCGGGACAACACGGGCGAGGACGCCCGCCGCACCCACAACCTCAACCTGGCCAACTGGATCCCCGACGAGTTCATGCGCCGGGTCGAGGCCGACGGCGAGTGGTCGCTGTTCGACCCCGACGAGATCCCCGAGCTGCCCGACCTGTGGGGCGCGGCGTTCGACGACGCCTACCGGGCGGCCGAGCAGGCCGGGCGCGCCGTGCGCACGGTCATGGCGCGGGACCTGTACGGCAAGCTCATGCGCACGCTCGCGCAGACCGGCAACGGCTGGATGACGTTCAAGGACACGGCGAACCGCACGTCCAACCAGACGGCCGATCCGGCGAACGTGGTGCACCTGTCCAACCTGTGCACGGAGATCCTCGAGGTGACGAGCGACGAGGAGACGGCCGTCTGCAACCTCGGCTCGGTCAACCTGGGCGCGCACGTGACCGGCACGGAGATCGACTGGGAGCGTTTGCGGGAGACCGTGCGCATCGCCGTCACGTTCCTCGACCGGGTGATCGACATCAACTACTACCCCACCGAGCAGGCCGGCCGCAGCAACCCGCGGTGGCGTCCGGTCGGGCTGGGCGTCATGGGTCTGCAGGACGTGTTCTTCAAGCTGCGCCTGGCTTTCGACTCGGCCGAGGCGAAGGAGCTGTCCACCCGGCTCGCCGAGGACATCTACCTGACGGCGCTCGAGACGTCGACCGACCTGGCGGCGAGCGCGGGCGCGCACCCGGCCTACCCGGACACCCGCGCGGCGCGCGGCGACCTGCAGCCGGACCTGTGGGGCTGCACGCCGACGCAGACCGACCGCTGGGCCGCGCTGCGGGAGCGGGTGGCCGAGCACGGCTTGCGCAACTCGCTGCTGATCGCGGTCGCGCCGACCGCCACCATCGCGTCGATCGCCGGCTGTTTCGAGTGCATCGAGCCGCAGGTGTCCAATGTGTTCAAACGCGAGACGCTGTCCGGCGAGTTCCTCCAGGTGAACTCGTACCTGGTGACCGAGCTGAAGAAGCACGGGCTGTGGACGCCGGAGATCCGCAACCGGCTCAAGCGGGACGACGGCTCGGTGCAGGGGCTGGCCGAGCTGCCGGCCGCCGCGCGGGAGCTGTTCCGTACGGCGTGGGAGCTGCCGCAGCGGGCGTTGATCGATCTGGCCGCCGCGCGCGGGCCGTACATCGACCAGAGCCAGTCGCTGAACCTGTTCGTGGCCTCGCCCACCATCGGCAAGCTGTCGTCGATGTACCTGTATGCCTGGAAGTCCGGGCTGAAGACCACGTACTACCTGCGCTCCCGCCCGGCGACGCGCATCCAGCAGGCGACAGTCACGGCCGCGCCCGACGCGGTCGCCTGCTCGCTCGAGAACCCCGATTCCTGTGAGGCATGCCAGTGACCGACACCGTCGTACCCAGGACTCAGGCCCTGCTCGACCCCGGCATGGATCTGACGCTCCGTCCCATGCGTTATCCCCTGTTCTACGAACGGTTCCGCGACGCGATCAAGAACACGTGGACGGTCGAGGAGGTCGACCTGCACACCGACCTCGCCGACCTGAACAAGCTCACGGCCGCCGAGCGGCATCTGATCAACCGGTTGGTGGCGTTCTTCGCCACGGGTGACACGATCGTCGCGAACAACCTGGTGCTCAACCTGTACGAGCACGTGAACGCGCCCGAGGCGCGGCTCTACCTGTCGCGCCAGTTGTTCGAGGAAGCCGTGCACGTCCAGTTCTACCTGACGCTGCTCGACACCTACCTGCCCGACGACGACGCGCGGGCGGCGGCGTTCGACGCGGTGGAGAACATCCCGTCGATCCGGCACAAGGCCGAGTTCTGTTTCAAGTGGATCGACTCGATCGAGCACCTGAACCGGCTCGAGACCAAAGAGGACCGCCGGTCGTTCCTGCTGAACCTGATCTGCTTCGCCGCGTGCATCGAGGGCCTGTTCTTCTACGGCGCCTTCGCCTACGTGTACTTCCTGCGCTCGCGTGGGCTGCTCAACGGCCTGGCGTCCGGCACGAACTGGGTGTTCCGCGACGAGTCGATGCACATGGCGTTCGCGTTCGACGTGGTGGACACCGTGCGCCGCGAGGAGCCGGACCTGTTCGACGACGAGCTGCACGACCAGGTGCGCCAGATGCTGCGCGAGGCGGTCGACGCGGAGGTCCA
The DNA here is from genome assembly GCA_963826035.1 of uncultured Actinomycetota bacterium. Classification (GTDB taxonomy): domain Bacteria; phylum Actinomycetota; class Actinomycetes; order Mycobacteriales; family Pseudonocardiaceae; genus Actinophytocola. The sequence goes on from CAWGVZ010000003.1 coordinate 610,583, forward strand.
GTTCGCGCAGGACCTGCTGGAGCAGGGTGTCGCCGGGCTGTCGCTGACGGACATGCGGACCTACCTGGAGCACGTGGCCGACCGGCGGCTGGCCGCGCTCGGCCTGGCGCCGGAGTACGGCTCGAAGAACCCGTTCGCGTTCATGGAACTGCAGGACGTGCAGGAGCTGTCGAACTTCTTCGAGCGCCGCGTCTCCTCCTACCAGGTGGCGGTGGCCGGCACGGTCAACTTCGAGGAGGACTTCTAGCGGATCCCGCACGCGAGATCGCGGTATCCCACACGCGAGATCGCGGATCCCACACGCGAGATCGCGGATCCCACACGCGAGATCGCGGATCCCACACGCGAGTTCGAGGTACCGGCAGGTGAGGCCCGCTCGACGAGACGGTCGGGAACCGGGATCTCGAGCACAGGAACCGCGATCTCGTCTGCCGGAACCGCGATCTCGAGTGCGGGAACCGCGATCTCGGCACTTCGAGGAGGGTTTCTAGGGACGGGTGATGGCCCGGTCCAGGAGTTCGTGCAGCTGGCGCTGCTCCTGCCGGGTCAGGCCCGCCAGGGGTGACTCCTGAGCGAGGAGAACCAGCAGCCTCTTCCGGAGGTCGACGCCTTCGGGGGTGAGGACCAGCTGCTTGGCTCGGCGATCGAAGGGATGCGGACGGCGGTCGACCAGGCCCTGGCGTTCGAGTTTGTCGATCACCACGGTGGCGTTGGACGGTTCGCAGCTCATCCGGTCGGCCAGCTCGCTCAGGGTCATGGTCCCGGTCAACTCGCGCAGCGCGGTCGCCTGCGCGGCCGTGAGACCGAGCTTGACCGCGCGTTCACGAAGGTGCGTACCGATCTGGTCGGCCAGTCCGTTCACCAGCCCACACAACATCCGCTCGGCGGCGACCTGCGTTTCCGACCTGGTCATGACCGCAAGCCTACATCAAGTCATAATATTTATGACTTGAATCTTTCAAGTCATAACCATATGGTTGCCACCATGACCGAAGAACTCCGGCGACCCGCCAGCATGCGCTCGCTGTGGCTCGGCGACACGAGGGTGAGCTACGTACCGGACGGTGCGGTCCAGCTCAACCCGCGCGCCATGCTGCCGGCCACCACCGAGGAGGTCTGGGCCGCGCATCCGGAGTACCTCGACGATTCCGGCAACCTGGTGGCCAGCATCGGGGCGTTGCTGGTGGAACGCGGTGACCGACGGCCAGGAGATCTTCCCCGGGGTGCGCGTCCAGCTGACTCCCGGCCACACGGCCGGGCACGCCGCCTATGTGATCAGCCCGGGCGAGCAGCGGCTGATCGCGTTCGGCGACGCCCTGCACTCGCCGATCCAGATCGGCCATCCCGAATGGTCGGCCGCGTTCGACCACGACCCGGCCGAGGCCGCCGGCTTCCGCCACCAACTCGTCCGCGACCTGGCCGAACCCGGCACCATCGGCTTCGGCATTCACTTCGCCGATGTGGTGTTCGGCCGCGTCCACACCGACGGCGACCGGTCGGTCTGGCGCCCGATCGACACGTAACCCGGCCGGCGAGCCCTGAATGCCCCATTCGGGACGTTGAGCGTCGTCAATGCCTCATTCGGGGCATCGCCGGCCGGCTGGTGTGGCGGCCCGTCGAAAAACACGAATGACCCGGGCCGGCCGTGAGGCCGACCCGGGTCACCGGGGGCGGACCGGCATCCGCCCCGCCCGAGGATCAGCCGCGCAGGGCGGCGATCACCGCGGTGGCGTCGGTGCGCAACACCGTCCTTGCCGCGGCATCCTTGACCGCGTACTTCGCGAAGGCGCTGAACTCCGTCAGCCAGAAGATCGCCCGGTCCGTCCGGCCACGGGCCAACTCACGACGCGCCTGATCCAACTGGGCCTCCAACACGAACCCGGCCGCCCAGCCGACCTTGCCCTCCGCCTGGAAGCGATCGAGCATCGCCTGCAGGTCGGTGACCGAGGTGCCCACCGTGAACACCACCGTGCGCTCGGCCGGGTGCCCGGCCAGGTCGACCGTCCGGACCACCAGCGCGTGCTCCCCCAGCGCGAGCTGCGGCAGCACCAGCTTGGTGCCCTTGGCGATCGGCGCGCCGTCGAACGTCGCCGTCACCGGGCCGGGGCCCGACGCCGCGTCGGTCACCGTCCAGTCGACCACCCGGTCCTCGCTGTGGCCGTAGGTGACGCCATCGACCAGACCGCTCACCGTCAGGGCCGGCGCGGTCGCGTCGACCTTCACCTCCGTGGTGCCGACGGCCGAGGTGTTGCCCGCCCGGTCGGACGACCGGTACTCGACCGCGTGGGTGCCGTCACCGGTGACCGCGAACGCTTCCGTGTAGACGGTCCACTCACCACTGTCCACTCGGTACTCGGTGGTCGCCACACCTGAACCCGTGCCATCGTCGGCGGCGAGGGTCACCGTCGGAACCGTGGTGTACCAGCCGGACTCCCCCGGCGCCGGCGACACGGCCGCCGTCACCGTCGGAGCGGCGGTGTCCACACCGGACATCCGGAACCAGTCGAAGTCGACCGTGACCGGCCCCCGGGTCTGGTTCGGACCGATGGCCATCAGGCCGACCTTCGGGTTCGGGACGTCGTTGGTGACCGCCGCGCCGAGCGAGGTCCACTCGATGCCGTCGTCACTGACCCAACCGGTGTAGGAGTTCCCCGCCTTCGTGAGGCGCAGATGCCACCAGCCGGATTCGGACCCGGCGCCGAGTGCCACCGACCGGTTGCCGCCGTTGCCGAACTGCCCGTTGTTCTCGGACACCAGCTCGGCCTTCAGGTCCACCGACGACGTCGGCCCGTTGACCGACACCACGTCGAACTTCACGTAGTCGTCGTCGGTGCCGTGGACCATGAAGCCGGCCAGCTGGTACTGCTCGACGAGCGGTGCCCGCATGCGGGTCTCCACCGTCCAGTCGCCCGCGGGTGGGGTCTGCATGACGAAGTTGTTCGGATTCTGGTTGCTACCTCCGTTGATGTCACCGGGTAGCGTGTCGACGCTGAACAGCCCGTCGGCCATCCGCATGCCGGTCAGTTCCGGCCGCACGACCGAATCCCACCGGCAGCCGTCGAGCCGGTCGCCGTCGAACTCGTCGTTCGCCGCGACCGGCGCGTTCGGGTCGGCGCACTCGATCGGTGGCATCGGCGGGATGGTCGCGACCACCGGCACGGACGTGGCCTTTGCCCGCCCGGCGGCGTCGGTCACCGTCACCTTGGCGGTGAAATTGCCCGGCGCCGCGTAGGTGTGTGCCGGGTTCGCCTCGGTCGAGGTGCCGCCGTCACCGAAGTCCCACGCGTAGGTGAACGGCTCGTCACCCTCGGGGTCGGTCACCGCGGTGGTGAACTCGACATCCAGGGGTGCCGCGCCGGTCGCCGGGGACGCGTTGGCCGACACGTACGGTGCCGCGTTGACCGACACGCCCTTGCCGACGAAGTCGAACGAGTCCACTGTGAACTGTCCGTCCGCCGTGGTCCGGAACACCGCGTGCAGGTTGGTCGTGCCGCCGGGGTCGGTGACCTCGGCCGGTGGCAGCGTCACGTAACTGCTGCCGCCGCCCGTGTCCGGCACCGGAAGGGTGGCCACCAGGTCACCGGTCGGCGACCCGGCACGCAGCTCGATCGAACCGCCGGCGCTCGCCGACGACACTCGGGCCGCGATCCCGTCGATCTGGTGCAGGTTGACCGGCTGGAAGGCGATCCAGTCGTCGTTCGAGATGTCACCGACCCGCCGGCCCGACTCGGCACCGGCCGCCGACTGGATGGCGACACCCATGGCCGAGTTGTGGTGCTCCGCCTGCTTGTGCTTGGGCTGGAGCACCGCGAGGTCCCGGCCGACCAGCGCCGGCTGGCCGTTCGCGCCGGAGTCGGTGTAGCTGGACTCCGCCGTGTAGAAGACGTTCTCGCCGGAGTGTCCCTCGTCGTTCAGCGTGGTGAGCTCGCCCTCGCACGCGTTGAACGTCTCGGTCAGGTGGTCGTGCGCGTCGTGGCCGAGCGACACCCGCATGACCGCCCGTGCGCAGTCGGTTTCCTCCTCCGGATCGGTGACCGTCGCACCGAACGCGACCTTGTCACCGAAGTCGAAGAACCCGCCGTTCACCGGCGAGGCCAGGTCGACCGACGGTGCGGTGTTGCCGACCGTGACCGACACGTTCGACACCCCGGTCTTGCCGCCCGGATCGGTCACCCGCAACTGCACGTTGTAGACGCCGTTCGTCGTGAACTCGTGCGTGGGTGACGCCTCGTCCGAAGTGGACCCGTCACCGAAGTCCCACGCGAACGTGACCGCCTCGCCCTCCGGGTCGGCCGACCCCTCACTGGAGAACTCGACGGTCAGCGGCCCGATGCCGCTGGACGGCGTCGCCGCCGCGTGCGCCGCTGGTCGTCGGTCCCCGCGGGTGTAGTCGATCCGGTACACGCCGGAGTCCGGGTTGTCGCGGCCATAGCCACCGCCCCACTCCACCATGTACATCGCGCCGTCCGGACCGAACTTCATGTCCATCGGCGCCAGCACCGGGTTCGACACGTACCACGGGTCGATGGTCAGCAGCCCGCCGTCGGAGTCCTGGTTGAACAGGAACATCTTGTTGCGGGCCCACTCGTAGAAGAACGGCTTGCCGTCGTAGAACTCCGGGAACTTCGTGTCCGACTGCAGGTTCGGGTCGTACTCGTAACGCGGCCCGGCCATCGGCGCGTCGCCACCACTGCCCATCTCCGGGAAGTCGTTGCCCCGCGCGCCGTCGCCGTACCACACGGTCGCCTTCTTCATGGGCGGCAGCGTGGTGAGACCGGTGTTGTTCGGCGACATGTTCACCGGGTTCTCACAGTCGAACGCCGCACCCGAGACGTTCGTGGCGAAGTCGAAGTCGCGGTACGCGACACCGTCGGCCACGCAGTACGGCCAGCCGTAGAACCCGGGTTCGGTGATGACGTTCCACTCGACCATGCCGGCCGGGCCGCGGTTGGGGTCGTCGTTGCTGGAGTCCGGCCCGTAGTCGGCCATGTACAGCGTGCCGTCCGAGGCGATGCTGAACCGGAACGGGTTGCGGAAGCCCATGGCGTAGATCTCCGGCAGGGTCTTGTCCGTACCCGCCGGGAACATGTTGCCCTCGGGGACCGTGTACGTCCCGTCCGGCTCCGGGTGGACCCGCAGGATCTTGCCGCGCAGGTCGTTGGTGTTGGCGGAGGTCTTCTGCGCGTCGAACAGGTCGCGCCCCGCCCGCTCGTCGATGGGCGAGTAGCCGCTCGACTGGAACGGGTTGGTGTCGTCGCCGACGCCGATGTAGAGGTTCCCGTTCGGCCCGAACTCGAGGTAGCCGCCCGTGTGGCCGGGTTCCTCGCGGCGGGAGGCGGGGATGTCGATGAGGGGGACCTCACTGTCGAGCACCACGGTGTTGCCCTCGACCGTGAACCGCGACACCCGGTTGATCTCCTCGGTTCCCGGTGGCGAGTAGTAGACGTACATGTGCCCGGTGGTGGCGAAGTCGGGCGCGAGAACCAGCGACGCCAGGCCGTCCTCACCGCCGGCGTACACCGGCAGGTCGAGGGCGGTGGTCACGGCGTTGGTCGCCGGGTCCCACAGCCGGATCTGGCCGAGGATCTCCGTGTAGAACACCCGGCCGTCCGGCGCGACGTCCAGTGCCGTCGGGGCCTTCGTGGTGTCGTCGAGCGTCACCTTCTCGAACCCGGCGTCCATGGTGGCCGTGCAGTCCGCGGGGATCGCGCCGGCCGCCGTCTGGATGCCACCCAGGAGGTGTTGCTGGAACAGGGGTTCGGAGTAGGAGGAGATCGCGTGGCCCATGGCCGTCGCCCAGACACGGCCGCCCTCGGCGTCGCGGCACCACGAGATCGGGTGATCGGTGCCCATGGCCTCGCCACCCGGGTCGTAGGTGTCCTCGTCGACCTCGAGCAGCGAGTGGACGTGCCCGCGCATGGTGGGCTTGAAGTTGTACCACTCCTCCGGCCGGTCCCAGCGGTCCGGAAGATCCTTTGTGGACGCGTGGACGTCGTCGATCCGGTTCGTGGTGGCCGTGAGGCCGCCGGCCGAGTGCGCGGTCATGTGCGCACCGCCGTTGACGAAGTTGTCCCACCACGGGAACTGCGACTCGATGTTCATGTCGGTGGCGTTGTGGACGGCCGCGATGCCGCCGCCGTTGTTCACGTAGGTCTGCACGGCCTGGCGCTGGGCGTCGGTGTCCCAGACCATGCCGCCGTTCTGCACCATGACGACGACGTCGAACGTGGCGAGGTCGGCGTCGTTGAAGATCGTGGCGTCCTCGCTGTGCACGACCTCGAAGTGGTGGTCGGTGCCGAGCTGGGTGACGAGGTCGATGGCGGCGGGGATGGAGTCGTGCCGGTAGGCGCCCGCGGCGACCTTGGTGAACAGCAGCGCCCGGAACTCCGGGTCCGCGTCGTGGCCGGGGTGCGCCGCGGCGGCGGGCGTCAGCCCGATCACCATGGCGCTCGCCGCCAGCACGCTCAGGGCAGTTCGCAAAAGGGGTCTGTGCATCGTTGCTTCCATTTCGCGTGGGTTCCGCTACGGCGTGCCGGCGCCGTCCTGCAGGGAGCGGGATCAGCTGGTGCGCATCACCTCCCGCAGGTGCGCCAGTCCGGTCAACGCGAGGTCGTCCTGCGTGGGAGCGAGCGGGCGCCAGATGGACGCGGCGGTCGCGATGGTGGCGTTGTCACCGGTGAACGACTCGATACACAGTGGACCGTCGTAGCCGGCATCGCCGACCGCCGAGAGGATGGCCGGCCAGTCGAGGTGGTCATCGCCCGGCGCGCCACGGTCGTTGCCGCAGACCTGGACATGCGCGATCCGGCCGGCGGCCGCGCGGATGGCGCCCATGAGGTCCTTCTCCTCGATGTTCTGGTGGTACACGTCGATCGCCACCCCGCAATGGGGCAGGTCGCCGAGCGCGTCCAGGGTCTGGCCGAGAGTGTTGAGCAGGCTGGTCTCGTAGCGGTTCAACGGTTCCACGGCGACCGTCACCTCGGCCGCGCCCGCGTGGTCGAGCACCGGGGCCAGGTTGTCGCGCAGCTCCGCGTACGCCGCCGACCGCTCGGCCGGGGACATGCGCCACGTGCGGCCGACCGAGGCGTAGGCCGGCCCGGCGATCACCGCCGAGCCGACCGTGGCGGCCGCGTCGACCACCCCCCGCAGATAGTCCTGTGTGGACCTGACGGTGGCGGTGTCGGCGCCGACCAGTTCCCGGCCGGGCGGCATCACCAGGCACACGGTGGCGCCGAGACCATGGTCGGCGAGCACCCGGGCGGCGTGGTCGGGCGACCAGTCCCCCGGATTCTCGACCGGCAACTCCAGCACGTCGAACCCCCACCCCGCGACCTTGGCCGCGAGTTCGGCCAAGGTCGCGTCGGTGAGCGGCGAGGTCCACACCCAGGTGTTGACCCCGATGTTGTGTCTCATACCCATCTCAGTGCCATGTCACTGCCAGGGGCCGGGGTAGCCGGGCATGTCCTCGCAGCCGCACATGGCGTAGTGCAGCGGAGGCATGTCCTGTGCCACAAAGGATTCGACGTCCTCCTGGGTGATCTTCGGCTGCGGCAGCACCCACTCCTTGGGCACCTGCTGGCCGGCCAGGATCTTCAGCGCGGCGATGATGGGGGTCCGCCACTGGTAGGTCGGGTAGGTCGGCGCGACCGCGTTCAGGTCCTGGTCGACCCACATGCGCAGGAAGTCCTGCTGGTCCTCGCCGACGAACGCGGGCACGTCCACCCCGGCGTCCTGGAACGCCTCGATGGCGGCCACCGAGGTCGCGCCCGCGTCCATCCACACGCCGTCTATCTGGCCCTCGCGCTGGATGTAGTCGGACACGATGCCCTTGGTGGTGGCGGCGTCGCCGTCGGTGAACTCCACGCCGACCACGTCCAGCTCGCTATCGGCGAAGATCTCGTTGGCCGCGGCCCAGCGCTGCTCGAGCACGTCCACGCCGGGGAGAATGCGCAGCGCGAGGATCTTGCCGCCGGCCTCGACCTGCTCGGTGAGGAACTCGGCCCCGTCGGCGCCGAACGCGAAGCCGCCGATCGGGTGGATGAACGTCACCGCGCAGTCGGTGTCGACGCCGCGGTCGAACACGATCACCGGCACGCCGGTCTGGCAGGCCTGCTCGACCGCCGGGGTGAGCGTGGCGGTCGTGTTGGGCGAGACGATGATCGCGCTGCAGCCCTGGCCGGACAGGGACTGGAGGTCGCTGATCTGCTTGTCGTCCTTGGCCTCGCCGTCCAGGACCGTGAACTTCGTGATCTCCGGGTGCAGCGCCACCTCCTGCTGCATGGTCTTGAAGCCGACCTGCCGCCACGGGTTGTTCACCGCCGCGTTGGAGAAGCACAGGTTGTAGTTGCCACCCGGCTTGGCGAACTGGGCGGTGTCGACGAGCTCCGGCTCGAGCATCTGCTCCCAGGGCTTGCCCTCCGGCCCCTCGGGCGCCGCCTCCCGCAACCCGAGCTGGCGTTCGAACTCGGCCTGGTCGAAGAACTCCGACTCGGTCGCGTCCGGCGTGCCGGGTGCGTCGCCGCCCTCGTTGTCCGCTGGCAGATCGCTGGAGCATCCGGCGAGCGCGAGCGCACCCGCCACCACTGCCACGGCCCATTTCTTGGTCATCGTCGTTGATCTCCTTGGGTATCAGGTGGAAGCGGGTGCTCGCCGTCGGATTCTCAGGTTCGTGCCGAACGCCGCGTAGGCGACGGCCGCGATGATGATCACGCCCTGCACGGCCGATTCCAGCGCGCCGGCCACGCCGAGCAGGTTCAGCAGGGTGAACAGGGCTTCGAGGGACAGGGCGCCGGCCGCCGCGGCGACCACCGAGCCGCGGCCGCCGCCGAGCAGTACGCCACCGAGCACGACGGCCGTGATGGCGCGGAACTCCAACCCGCTGCCGACCTGTGCGGACACGCCGGCGAAGCCGCCGAGCAGGATGGCGGCCACGGCCGCCAGGACTCCGGAAAGGACGAACGCCAGCAGGCGCAGCCGGTCGACCTGGCCGCCGGCCAGCCGGACGGCGTTGTCGTTGTCCCCCACGGCGACCAGGGCGCGACCGGTGCCGCTGCGCATGAACAGCACGGCCGCCACGAGGATGACGAACAGGATCAGCACCGACCACGGGATGTCGCCGAGCGAGCCGCGGCCGAACATGCGGAAGCTGGTGGACAGGGCGCCGCGCGGGGCGCCGTCGGTCCACAGGAACACGGCGCCGTCGAGGATGAGCAGCATGCCGAGCGTCACGATGAACGACGGCACCAGGAGTTTCGTGGCGATCAGCCCGTTCACCAGGCCGACCAGCAGCCCGAACGCGAGGACCAGCAGGATCACCCACGCGGTCATGGACTCGTCGCCGTCGATCAGCCGGGCGGCGATCACCACGCCGGCTGTGACGAGCGCGCCGACCGACAGGTCGAAGCCGCCGGAGACGATGACGAAGAACTGTCCAATCGCGAGGATCATCAGTGGCGCCGCTCGTTTGAGGAGCGCGAGGTAGCCACTGGGCTCGCTGTAGGCGGGCCCGGTGATCGCCAGTCCGATGAGCAGGGCGAGCAGGACGATCAGGACGGGCGCCGTGCCCTCGGCCAGGCGGGGTCGCTTCATGAGGCTTGTCATGACGACCTCCGGACCATGCGGCGGGCGTAGAGCGCGACCGCGGCGATGAGCACCACGCCGCGGACGACGTCCTTGAAGAACGGGTCGACCGCGAGGTCGTCGAAGATCGTGTCCAGGGTGGCCAGGATGAAGACGCCGCCGATCGTGCCCACCACGCCGCCCCGGCCGCCGGCGAGCAACGTGCCGCCGAGCACCACGGCGGCGATGGACTCGAGGTCGAAGCCGGCGTCCGTGCCGACGTAGGGCGCGCCCGACCCGAGCCGGCTGGCGAGGTAGATCCCGGCCAGCCCGGCCGCCACCGAGCAGAGCACGTGGGCCGTGATGATCGTCCGGCGCGTGTGCACTCCGGACAGGCGCGCGACTTCGAGGTCGCCGCCGACCGCGTACAGGTGGTAGCCCGGACGGGAGCGGGTGAGGAACCACCAGGCCAGCGCGGCCACCGCGAGCATGATGACGGCGGCGATGGGGATCGGGCCGAGGCGGTCGTAGCCGAGGTGCTGGAAGGTGCGCGGGACGTCGCCGGCCGGGCCGGTGTAGTTGTCCTCCAGGTAGCCACGCAGGATGAGCGCGACGCCGAGGGTGGCGATGAAGGCGTTGGCCCGCAGGACGGTGATGACGAGTCCATTGAGGAGCCCGACCATGGCGGCCACACCCAGCGCGAGAAGCACGCCCGGGAGGATCATGCCGTCCTGCCCGGCCATGGTCTCGGCGGCGATGAGCGACGTGAGCCCGACCAGGTAGGCGACCGAGAGATCGAGCGAACCGGTGAGGATCACCATGGTCTGGCCGATGGCGACCAGCCCGAGCGCCGTGGCGCGGGTGAAGATGTTGAGAAGGCCACCCTGGTCGAGGAGGACGCCGCCCTGGAGTCCAACGAGGACACTGCCGGCCACGAGGAGCACGGCGAGAGCGAGATAGACGGTGACCGTGGGGGTGATGCGCCGGAACCTGGGCTCGACCGTCTTGACGGGTAGGTGTCTCTCCTGGACAGGAATCACGCGGCGTCACCAGTTCCGTGTCCCGTGGCCAGGCTCATCACCATCTCCTCGCTGGAGCCCGCCGGTAGCTCCCCCGCCAGCTCGCCGTCGTGCATCACGAGGATGCGGTCGCTCATGCCGATCAGTTCCGGTAGTTCCGAAGAGATCATCAGGACGGCCACGCCGCGGCGGGCCAGGTCGCGGAGCAGGCCGTGCACCGCCTGTTTGGCGCCGACGTCGATCCCGCGCGTCGGCTCGTCCACCAGCAGCACCTTCGGGTTCACGGCCAGCCATTTGGCCAGCACCACCTTCTGCTGGTTGCCGCCCGACAGGAACCGCACCTCCTGGTGCTCGCCCTGGGACACCACCTCCACCGAGTCGAGCAGCGCCTTCAGGTCTCCCGCGGCGCGGGAGCGCAGCGCGGCCCGCCGGACGAGCAACGTGTTGTCCCGCACGGACTGCCGCAACGCCAGGCCGTCGCCCTTGCGATCCTCGGTCACGAAGGCGATGCCCCGCCGGACGGCCGCGCGGGGGCGGGTGATCCGCCGGACCGTCCCGTCCACCTCGACCTCCCCGTGGGTGAACGGCTCCACGCCGAACACCGCGCGGGCCACGGCCGAGCGGCCGGAACCCTGAAGCCCGGCGAGGCCGACGATCTCGCCGGCGCGGACGTCGAGGGTCACGCCGCGGACGCGCCCGTTGCCCGCGCCGCGCAGCGAGAGGCGGACCGGGCCGAGGTCGTCGGCCACCGCGCGGTCCGGGTAGAGCGCGCTCAGGTCGCGGCCGACCATGTGCCGGACCAGGTCCGTCGAGGTCAGCTCGGCGGTGGGCGCGCACGTGACGAACGCGCCGTCCTTCAGGACGGTGATGCGGTCGCTCAGGTCGAAGACCTCACGCATGCGGTGGGAGACATAGAGAATCGCGATGCCCCGGTCGCGCAGCCGGCGAACCAGGTCGTAGAGCAGCTCGACCTCGTGGTCGGCCAGGGCGGCCGTCGGCTCGTCCATGGCCAGGACCTTCGCGTCGGTCGACAACGCCTTGACGATCTCCACCACCTGGCGCTGCGCCACCGACAGCGACGACACGGCGGCCGTCGGGTCGATGCCGTCCTCGCCGAGCCAGACGAGCAGCTCGCGGGTGTCGGCCACCATTCGCCGCCGGTCGACGCGCAGTCGCCGGACGGGCTCGCGTCCCAGGTAAACGTTCTCCGCCACGCTGCGGTGCGGGAGGAGCGTGAACTCCTGGTGGATGATCGCGATGCCGGCATGCTGGGCGTCCGCCGGGCCGGCGAAGGTGGTGGTGGTGCCGTCGATCTCGATGGCGCCGCCGTCCGGGCGGTGGACCCCGGCGAGGACCTTGAGCAGGGTCGACTTGCCGGCGCCGTTCTCGCCCATCAGCGCGTGCACCTCGCCGCCGCGCAGCTCCAGGTCGACGCCTCGGAGCACCGGCACACCGAGAAACGACTTCGTGATCCCGGTCAGGCGGACGCCGCTGCCTGTAACGTGGCTCACACGCATACGGCGACCGTAGGCCCACTTCTGATCACCGTCAATCAAAAGTCTGTCGATTGGTACCGAAAGATGGCATCTTCTGAGCCGAACGGCCGTATCTGACTGGCAGAAGTCGGTGAGCTGGGTTTAATGAAGGGATGGACGACGGGCAGACCACTGTTTCGGCTCCCGCATCTGCCTCGCCCGGCGAGTTGTTGCGACTGCTGCGCGACGGCCAGGCGCGCACCCGCGCTGAGCTGGCCACGGAGACCGGGTTGGCTCGTTCGACCGTGCGCCTGCGCCTCGACGCGCTGATGGATGCCGGGCTGGTGGCCGGCTGGGGCAACGCCGCCACCGGTGGGCGCCCGGCGAGCCGTTTCGTGTTCAACGCCCGGGCGCGGCTGGCCCTGGCCGCCGATGTCGGCGCCACCCACGCGACTGTCGCGATCGCCGACCTGACGGGCGAGCCACTAGCCACGGAGAAGCTTGAACTGGACATCGCCGACGGCCCGGACGCGGTGTTGGGGTTGCTGACCGGCACGTGGCGGCGGATGCGGGCCGAGCACGGCCTCACCGAGCCGGTAGCCGGTATCGGCATCGGTCTTCCCGGCCCGGTCGAGCACCCGACCGGCCGGCCGAACAACCCGCCGATCATGCCAGGGTGGAACGGCTACGACGTGCCGGCCCGCGTGGCGGCCGACTTCCCGGCGCCGGTACTCGTCGACAACGAGGTCAACCTGATGGCGCTGGGCGAGCACGCGCGATGGTTCCCGGCCGAGCGGCACATGATCGTCGTGAAGGTGGCGACCGGCATCGGCGCCGGCCTGATCAGCAACGGGCAGTTGCACCGAGGTGACGTGGGCGCGGCCGGCGACCTGGGCCACATCCTGGCGCCACGCGCGGGCGATGTGCCGTGCCGCTGCGGGAACTCCGGCTGCCTCGAAGCGGTCGCAAGTGGACCAGCGGTGGCCGCGAAACTCCGCGCGGCCGGCATGGACGCGTCGACGAGCGCCGATGTGGTGGCGCTGGTGGAGGCGGGCAACATGGTGGCCGGCCAGGCGGTGCGGCAAGCTGGCCGGGATATCGGTGAGGTGCTGGCCGCGAGCGTCAGCATGTTCAACCCGTCGCTGATCGTGGTGGGCGGCTCCCTCGCACGGGCGGGGGAAATGCTGCTGGCCGGCGTACGCGAGGCGATCTACCGGCGCTCGCTGCCACTGGCCACCGAACGCCTGCGCATCGTGACCTCGCAAGCGGGCGCGGATGCCGGGGTGCTGGGTGCAGCCGCCATGGTCGTCCGCCATGCCTTGTCCCCCATGGTGTTGGACCGCGAACTCGTCTAGGGCTGTGCTACGGAAGGGTTTCGTGGAACAGCATGTAGAACGGTGGGAAGGTCAGGGCCAGCGCGATTGCCATGAGGTACAAGGTCGTGGTGAGGATGCGGCCCGGGTCGATGACGCGGCTTCGCCAACGTAGGTGTAGCACCAGCCAGGCGATCACGTAGATGGCGGTGGCGACCGTGGTCTTGCCGGCCAGCGGTCCGACCGGGTCGTGAAAGGTGAACCATAGTTTGGCCGACGGGCTGGCCTCGGCCAGGACGATGGCCAAGCCCAGGGCGACAGCGCCGACGCCGGCGGCGACGATGGCCGCGGCGGCGGCGCCGTTCGGTGCGGCGACGGCGGGGAGGGGCCGATCAGCCGAGTCCGCGGGCGGGATGTCGGCCGGGGTTGGTGTGGTCATCCTGAATCCTGTTCGTGCGGGTGGGTCACGGGATATCGAAGAATCCACCGGGTGCTGGGATGTTGAGGAAGTCGTTGGGCGCCACCGCGTTGATGAGCGCCCCCAGCCCGGCGGCCACGGCCGCGGCGGCGAAGGCGAGGATGAACAGCGTGCGCACGGCGACCCGCAGCCGTGCGTCCCGGCGGATGACGTCACCATGCCGGTAGACCACGAAAGCGACCGCGGTGGCGGCCAGGGGCGTGATCCAGCCGATGTGTTCCTTCCACTCCATGCCCACTTCGTGCCAGAAGTAGAGGTTGTTGTCCTCCAGCCACGGCTTGGGGTAGTCGGCCAGAAGCGCACCCTCGGGCGGCACGGCACGGTAGCCGGGATAGACCATCCAGGTGCCGGTCAGCACGGTCAGCCACGCCACCACGGCCATGCCGGTGGCGCTGGCGATGCGCACGATCTCGCCCAACCGGGTCTGCCGCCGTATCAGCAGCGTGGCCATACCACCGGCGAAGGCGTGCGCGATGATCACGCCGAACGCCGTGTGCAGCATGAACCACGCTTCGCGGTCCGTCAGCAACGGCTCCAGCGGGATGACCAACACGGCCAGCACCAGCATCGGTGCCACCGCCCCGGCCACCGCCAGCCACAGCACCAGACGCCGTTGTCGCGCACTGAGGGCGGTGCTGACCGTCTCCGCAAGCGGACCATCGTCGGGTGGTTGGATCTTTTCACCGGGCGGCGCCACCATGGTTGTTTACCTCAACCTTCTAGCGGAATACTCAACCGGCACGACCTTCTGCCGGCGGACCGAAGTCGCATGTGCGACTTTTTGTCGTGATCAACAATGCAGGCGGCATGTGACGGGTGGGCGCCGTCCGAGGATTTGTAATCATAGGCCGATGCGTTTCTTTCCTCAATACGCCCAACGGTCTATTCCTCACCTAAGTATTTGGAATTCGTCTTCGGGGCTGGCGCGGCGGGGCGTCAGGCTCCGGTGCGGTCGCGGCCTGCCGGGCGTAGGCGGCCTTCATCACGACCCGTCGAACCCCTCGGGACCACCACCGCATGATCGACCCCCGAACGACTTCCGCCCGCGACCACCAAAGGGATGCGCGGCGCTCCGCGAGAGGGGTCGGACGCCACTGTGACTGTGGACGCGGCTGGATGATGCGCCAAAACTGTCGGTGCTCTCGACTAGAATTAAATCTAGGGGTCCCCGGACCAGAATTGTCACGGAAGTGAAACCCCAGCGATCGACAAGGCGACGCGTGACCACAGCACCGTGGGCGTGGCGGGGTTCTGGGGTGACGGCGGGCAATGGAGAGGGCAGGCGCCAACTTGCCCTTAATGGTCAGAATCGGAAGTCCTTCTGGGGCCGGTCTGTGCTGGCCGACGTGTACCGGCGGGCGGTGTCGCGAAGGGCGTTTTCGGGACGGTGGTCGTGCCCCGAAGGACCCCTTGGGGACGTTGAACGTCTCGAAGGACCCCTTCGAGACGCCGTCACCTGGCCAACCCCCGAAAGACTGCCAATTTCGACCACTTAGGGCCGCCCGTACAATCCGCCGTCACCCCAGAACCCCTACCCTCCACCAAGGCAGGCACCGGGCACGACCAGCAGGAGGCCACCGATGACAGCCGCCCTGACCGCATGGCTGAGAGACTCCGACCCAGCCCTACGCTGGCAGGTAGAACGCGATCTAGCACACGAACCACCCGAAGTCTGGGAAGCGACCCGCGCACGAGTGGCAAAAGAAGGCTTCGGCGCACGACTCCTGGCACGACAGGACCCAGACGGCCAGTGGGCAGGCGGCTCGTTCTTCCCCAAGAACGGAGGCGAGCCGTGGCCGGCCACCACATGGACACTCAACTCGCTACGAGAATGGGGCCTAAACCCAACCACACTCCAAGGAACAGCCGAACGACTAGCCGAAAACTCCCGCTGGGAATACAACAACCAACCATACTGGACCGGCGAAGTCGACTGCTGCATCAACGCCTGGACAGTAGCGAACGGCACCTGGCTGGGCGCCGACATCACGGGCATCATCGACTGGTTCGGCGAACACCAACTACCCGACGGCGGCTGGAACTGCGAGGATTCCACGAATTCGTCCTTCCACTCGACACTGAACTCACTAAAAGGCCTGGCCGAGGCAAAAGGAACAGAAGACCTCCGCCGCCCCGCCGAGGAGTACCTCCTAAAACGCGGCCTCTTCCGCCGCCTCTCGACAGGCGAACCCGTAGCCCCCTGGGTGGACCACTTCGCCTACCCCATCCGCTGGGAATACAACATCCTCAACGCAGCCGAATACTTCCGAGAAAAACCACGAGACCTCCGCATGACAGAAGCGATCGAGCGCATCCGCGCCGCCCGGCAACCGGACGGCACCTGGCTCCAGACGGGCCGCGCCCCAGGACGAGTGTGGTTCGAGGTCGACGTACCGGCCGGAGAACCGTCGAAATGGCTGACCCTGTACGCGACGCGAGTGCTCGCCTGGTGGGATGAGGCATGACCGCACCACCGATCCTCGGGAATCCGGGGTCGTTCGCGTGGGACGTGCTGCACCGAAGGCACCCCGCACTCATCGAACAGGTCCGCGCCGCGCTGCCGTACCCGCCCGAGCAGCAGCGGGCCCTCGACGCGCTGGCCGAGGACCTCACAGGCGTCATCCCGCCACTCGACGGCTGGTGGGACGACCTCTACTTCGGACAACCGTGGGCCAAAGTTCCGTTCCTGTGGGCGGAAAGCTACTTCTACCGCCGGCTACTCGGCGCCGTAGGGTACTTCGATCCCGGACCGTGGCGGGGAATCGACCCGTTCGAGCCGGCGAAATCCGCAGAACTGGCCAGCACCGAGCTACCCGTGGCCCACGACCTCGCAACACTGACCGACGCCGCACTGTGGGGAAACCGCGCCGATCTCGGGTTCCGGATCCACGGCGACCTGGGAGCCGCCGACACCCACCTGGTGGTCGACCAGCGACCCGAGCTGTGGGAGCGGCTGACCTCCGCACGAACGGTGTGCGTGGTGGCCGACAACGCGGGCGGAGAACTGCTGGCGGACCTGCTACTGATCGACCACCTGCTGGCCGGCGGCGCGGAACGGGTGACGCTGCACGTGAAGCCGCACCCGTACTACGTCTCGGACGCGACCATGGCCGACGTCCTCGCCACACTGCGCCGGCTGCCCGAAACGGGCCTGCGACAGGCGATCGGCGACGGCCGCCTCGTGGTGCGGGCCCCGGAGTTCTACTGCGCGCCGTGGTCATTCCACCATCTGCCGGACGAGCTGGCGGCGGAGTTCGCGGCCGTGTCACTGACGGTTGTCAAGGGAGACCTGAACTACCGCCGCCTGGTGGGCGACCGCGCGTGGCCGGCGACCACCCCGTTCGAGGAGGTGACCGCGTACTTCCCCAGCCCGGTGGCGACACTGCGAACCCTCAAGTGCGACGTGGTCACGGGCGTGGCGCCCGAGACTCTCGAGGCGTTGGCCGGCGGTCCGTGGCGTACCACGGGAACGCACGCGCTCGTCCAGGTGAGAGGCTGACGGTCATGCTGCGAGGGATCTCCTATCTGGTGGCGGAGAACACTCCAGTGCGGCGAGATCTCCTTGCCATTCGCGAGGAACTGCACTCCACGGCCGTCATGCTGATCGGCACCGAGCTCACCAGGGCAGCGGAGTACGCGCTGGAGATCGGCCTCGACGTGGATTCGGCCGCACCTCGTGGACCGCTCGTGGGATGACATCTCGAACGGGTGGCGGAGGACGCGGAACAGTTGCGGATCCGGTATCCCGGCCGGCTGACCCTGTTGGTGGGCAGCGAGTTCTCCCACACGGCGCGTGGGATCGTGCCCGGCTCCTGGTCCTACTACGACTCATGATCATCATGCGGACCAACCGCCTACTGCGGCCCGCATCACGCGCCGGCTCGACCGACTACTCGACCGAGCGGCGGCCACCGCGCGCCGGACGTTCGGCGACCGATCAGCTACGTGGCCGGCGGGTGGGCGACGGTCGACTGGTCCCGGTTCGACCTGGTGGGCGTCAACCTCTACCGGTCGGGCACCGATCAGGCGGCCTACGCCCGGCGCGTCGCGTCGTTGGTGCGGGAGAACGACAAACCGGTGGTGGTCACGGAGTTCGGCTGCGGCGCGTTCGCCGGCGCCGGCCAGCGCGGGCCCGGCTCGTTCCGGATCGTCAACCGGTTCGCCACCCCACCCGGGATCCGGGGCGACCACCCGCGCGACGAGTCCACCCAGGCCCGCTACCTCGGCGAGCTGATCGAGCTGTACGCCGAAGCCGGGGTGCACGGATGCTTCGTGTTCACTTTCAGCATGCCCGACTTCCCCCACCGCGAGGATCCCGAGGTCAAGGCGCTGCGGGCGCTCACGACCGGCGACCGGGAACTGGCCCGCGAGCGGCTGGCCCACGTGACACGCCCGCTGCTCAACGCGGCGCTGCGCACCTACCTGACCGACGAGAGCGACGGCCGGGTGTACGACCAACCGGCCGCGTTCACCGCGTTCATCCGCGGCGGCGGCAACATCGCGCTCTACGACGCGGTCAGCGCGGCACTCGCCGGGCAGTACGAACGACTCGGCGTCACCTCGCTGGTCGACCTCGGCTGCGGTGACGGGCGGGCCCTCATCCCGGCGCTGCGGGCCGCCAAGGGCACCGCGCCGGCCGTGACGCTCGTCGAACCGTCGCGGGCGCTGCTCGACGCGGCGCTCGCCGGGCTCCCCACGGGGACGATCGCGCACGCCACCGACGCCTCGACCTTCGCCGCCGCGCTGACCACCCGGTTCGACCTCGTGCAGTCCACGTTCGCGCTGCACGCACTGCCGCCCGACGAGCGCTCGGCCGTACTGACGGCCGTACGCGGCCACGTTTCCCACCTGGTGCTGGCCGAGTTCGATCACCCCGGCGAGGACGCCGACCGCCTGACGTTCCTGGCCGACACCTACGAGCAGGGCCTGGCCGAGTATGACGACACCGACCGCGACCTGGTGGCGCAGGGCTTCCTGATGCCCGTGCTCACCGGCCAGCTGACGCCCGGCGCCCGGCGCAGCACCTGGGAACAGCCGGCGACCGCGTGGGCCGAGCAGGTCGAGTCGTGCGGGTACCGGAACGTCGTGATCGAATCGCTGTGCGACTACTGGTCCTCCCCCGCGTTACTTCTGACCGCCGAGGCGTAACCCCGAGTTCACTGTTTGTTAAGTTGACCCGACCCGCGGGGAGGGCAGCATGCGATTTCGGATCAAGCCGACGGACGAGTCGTTCTACGACCTGTTCGCCAAATCGGCGAGACACCTGGTCGAGGGCGCGCAGCTGCTCGGCGAGGTGCTGGACGAGACGAACGACCGCGCCGCGAAAGCCCGCGAGATGAAGGACGTGGAGCACCGCTGCGACGAGGTCACGCACGACACCATCCGGCGGGTCAACTCCACGTTCGTCACGCCGTTCGACCGTGAGGACATCTACCGGCTGGCCGGCGGCCTCGACGACGTGATGGACGACATGGAAGCCGCGGCCGACTACATCTACCTGTACAAGATCGAGGAGCCACCGCCCGGCGCGGTCGAGCAGGTGGACGTGCTGCGCCAGGCGGCCGACCTGACGGCCGAGGCCATGCCCCGGCTGCGGATCATGCGTGACCTCGAGGAGTACTGGATCGAGATCAACCGGCTGGAGAACCTGGGCGACCAGCTCTACCGCAACAGCCTGGCCAAGCTGTTCTCCGGCGAGTACGACCCGTTGACCGTCATGCGGTACAAGGACGTCATCGAGCAGTTGGAAGCCGCGGTCGACGCGTTCGAGACGGTCGCGAACATCGTCGAGCAGATCGCGGTCAAGGAATCCTGACGTGGAGCTGGCGCTCGTCATCACGGTCGTCGTCATCGCGTTGGCGTTCGACTACACGAACGGCTTCCACGACGCCGCGAACGCCATCGCCACGTCGATCTCGACGCGCGCGCTGACGCCCAGGGTGGCGCTGCTGCTGGCCGCCGTGATGAACCTGCTGGGTGCGCTCGTGTCCGAGGGCGTGGCCAGCACGATCGGCAGCGGCATCATCAGCCCACCGGAGACGTCCCACGGCATGCTCATGGTGCTGGCCGGGCTGATCGGCGCCATCACGTGGAACCTGATCACCTGGTGGTTCGGGCTGCCCTCCTCGTCGTCGCACGCGTTGATCGGCGGGCTGATCGGCGCGGGCATGGCCGGGTCGGTGACCGTGCACTGGACGATCATCCTGAACAAGGTGGTCATCCCCATGATCGTCTCACCGCTCGTGGGGTTCTGCCTCGCGTACGGCGTGATGATCGCCATCCTGTGGCTGTTCCGGCGGGGATCGCCGAGCCGGGTCAACCGCGGGTTCCGCGCCGGCCAGTCGATCTCCGCGGCGGCGCTGGCGTTCGGCCACGGTCTGCAGGACGCGCAGAAGACCATGGGCGTGATCGTGTTGGCCCTGGTCACGGCCGGGCTGCACACGGGGAACAGCGTGCCGCTGTGGGTGAAGCTGGCCGCCGCCGCGGCGATCGCACTCGGCACGTATGCCGGTGGCTGGCGCATCATGCGCACCCTGGGCCGGCGGGTGATCAAGCTGGACCCGGCCCGCGGCGTGGCGGCCGACCTCACGGCGTCGAGCGTGCTGTACGTGATGGCCATCGGACTGCACGCCCCGGTGTCGACCACCCACACCATCAGCTCGGCGATCATGGGCGTGGGTGCGACGCGTCGCCTGTCGGCCGTGCGGTGGGGTGTGGCGGGCAACATCGTGACCGCGTGGATCCTGACCATCCCCATGACCGCGGTGATCGCGGTGGGCGTCTACTTCATCCTGTCGCTGACCCTGCCGGTGTAACCGCTTTCAGGGGCGGGCGATCACCGAGAACTCCGTGCCGAACGGGTCGGTGATGGTGGCCGACCGGCCGTAGACCGTGTCCTCCGGCGCGGTCGCCGTGCCACCCGCTTCCCGCACGCGGGCCAGGGTGGCGTCCGTGTCGGCCACCTCGAACGTGGTCGACCAGGCCGACACCGGGGACTCCGCCAGGCCCAGGATGCCGCCGACCTCGTAGCCGTCCGGGCGGCGGAGGAACGTGAAGTCCATGCCCGACAGGTCGGGGTTGCCGTCCAGGGAGAAGCCGAACACGGTCGCGTAGAAGTCGCGGGCCTCGCGAGCCCGCGGGGTCACCAGGTCGTTGCGCACCAGGGTGTCCGGCTCGTTCACCAGCTGGCAGCCCGGCGCGTTGCGGCCCTGCCACAGGCCGATCCGCACGCCCACCGGGTCGATCACCACGGCGGCGCGGTGCTCCGCGGCCTCGTGCGGCTCGGTGACCAGCTCGCCGCCGGCGGCGACCATCCGCTTGGCCGTGCCGTCGCAGTCGTCCGTCGCGAAGTGGACGGTCCAACCGTCACCCGAGCCCTCGCGCAGACCCGCCACCGGCAGGCCGCGCAGGAGGCAGTCCTCGCCGGCGAAGTCCCAGCCGAACACCGCGCCGTAGAACGCCTGCGCGGCCGGCAGGTCGGCGACCGCCAGGTCGATCCACGTGGGGGTGCCGAGCGGCTGGTTGGTGCTGATCCGGCTCATGGAAACGCTCCTTCGGTTCGGGTGAGACCGAAGGTAGACCGCATGTAGGTCAGATCAGGTCCTACTTAGAGGCCGCGCGAATAGGGTCGGTGGATGCCCGTCAGCCCCATTCGCGCGGCCTCTAACCGGTTGCGCTCGGCAGCAGCGCCGGGCAGCCGGCGGTCGCGTAGCTCTGGTCGAACTCGAAGTGCCACGGCTCGTTGTCGTAGCGGCGGCACCACCCCAGCGCGCCCCCGTTCTCCTCCACCCAGGCGGCCGCTGAGAGCGGTTGCACGTCCACGGCCGTCCCCTTGACGTGCATCGACTCGTCGGGCGGCAGGACGTACCGCGCCGCCAGCTCCTCGGTGCCGTGTGCTTCCACGGCCGCCTCGAACTCCCGCTCCTGCTGGGCGACGCTGCGCTTGCCGTCGTTCACGCACAGTTTGACGTCCCCCGCCTTCGCCACCAGCTCGTTCCAGGCAGCCAGCACGTCGGCTCGCAGCCCGTCCGGCGCCTCGTCGACATAACGCTCGTCGATCGGGCAGACGGGTCCCGTCTCCGCTCCCGGGATCCCCTCGATGAGCGCTACCGGCCGGCCAGCCAGCGGATCCTTGCCTAACGTCACGCCGCCCGTCGCGCCCAGTGTCATCACCACGGCCATCGCGAGCAGCAGGGCAAGGAGCACGCCGATGGCCGTGCGTCTGTTGCCGGTGGCCGGCACCGGTTCGGAATTACTCACCCTGAGGGGACGTGTGGCGCAAGGTTCGGTTCCGGCGAGCTGACGTTATCGACAGCAGGTTCCCATGATGACCGTTCCCGTCGCGCATGATGACCGTTCCCGTCACGCATGATGACCGTTGCCGGCCAGCACGCCGACCGGGGTGGTCATCATGGCCGACCGGAGTGGTCATCATGGCCTGGTTAGAAGATGTGCGTGGGAACGGCCGCCGCCATGGCGGCCATCCCCGCGTCGTTCGGATGTAGGTGATCGCCGCTGTCGTAGGCGGCGCGCAGGCGTTGGGGGTCGGACCGGTCACGCAGGGCCGCGTCGAAGTCGATCACCGTGTCGTACTCGCCGCTCGTGCGGATCCACTTGTTCACGGCCTGCCGTTTGGCCTCGTTCGCCGGGCTGTAGAAGCCCAGCGTGTCACCCTTGAACGGCAGGATCGTGCCGCCGTGGATCGACAGGCCCGCCGCGTGCGCGCGGGTGATCAGCTGCCGGTGCGCGGCGATGATCTCCTCGGCGGTCACCGTCTCCTCCACCGGCGCGGTCGTGCCCGGATGCCCGAGATCGTTGACTCCCAACAGGACCACCACGTGCCGGGCACCGGGCTGGGCGAGCACGTCCCGGTCGAACCTGCCGAGCGCGCTGCGGCCGAAGAACGCCGCGAAGTTCTCCGCGTCGCTGCCCGGCGGCGGGTTCGGGTCGTGCAGCAAGCGGTTGCCGGCCACCCCGAGGTTGAGCACGCCCGTGTCCCGCAGCCGATTGGCAAGCAGGTCGGGCCAGCGGTGGTTCGCGTTCACGTCGGTCTCGAACCCGTTGGTGATGGAGTCCCCGAGGGCGACCACCGCGCCGGCGTCCCGGTCGGACGTCGCGACGCTCACCCCGGACAGGAAGAACCACTGGGCCATCGTGCTCGTGGGCGTCACCGTCCGGCTGCCGGTGACGTTGCCGTCGGCGATCACGTTGTCCTGGTAGGCGAACGCGTGCAGGGTGGTGACGGGAGTGGGGTCGGGCAGGTAGATGCTCACCACCAGGTCGGTGCGCGCCGGCACCGCCAGCCGCACCGGGTCGCTCACCAGCGGCGCACCGGCCGGCACGGTCGCCGACGGGTGCCCGCCGAACCGGACCGTGCGATCGGTCGACGGGACGATGTCGGTGCCCGCGCTCCCCGCCCGGCGGGCCACGTGGACCTCACCGATGTGCAGCGGCGTGGTGCCGAACTCGTTGGTGAGCCGCAGTTGCAGCGCCTCCCCGGCGACGCTCGTGTGCACCACCTGACGCACGGTCTCGTCGGACAGCGCCGGGGTGGCGGTGGCCGGGGTCGCGGTCGGCACGCTCGCCCACGTACCGACCCGACTCGTCCGGTGGACGGGGGTCGCCACCGGCGCCGAACTCCCCGCGACCAGCGCGGCCAGCACCAGCAGGACAACGGCGAACACGCGCGACCTCATCGGAACAACCTCGCGGGGACGGCGTCGGCCAGCATCCGGTAGCCGGTCGGGTTCAGGTGGAGATGATCACCCTCGTCGGCCGCCGGCGCCAGGCGCCGGGGATCGGCCGGATCGCGGACGGCCGCGTCGAAGTCGATCACCGCGTCGAACCGGCCGCTCGTGCGGATCCACTCGTTCACCACCAGCCGGGCCGACTCGCGGACGCCGGCGGCGTCGTCGTAGCCGGTGTTGCCGCCGAACGGGAGCAGCGTCGCGCCGTAGACCCGCAGGCCCTTCGCGTGCGCGCGGACGATGATCTGCTCGTACGCGGCGATCAGGTCGGCCGCCAGTTCCTTCTGCGCGACCGGGGTGGCCTCGGCCGTGCCGATGTCGTTGACGCCCTCGAACACCACCAGCCAGCGAACCCCGCTCTGGGCGAGGACATCGCGGTCGAGCCGCGCGAGTGCGTTGGGCCCGAGGCCGTCGTTGAGCACCCGGTTGCCGCCGGCCGCCTGGTTCAGCACCGCGACTCCGTTCAGCCGGTTCAGCAACTGGTCGGGCCAGCGGTTGTTCTGGTTGGTGGTGGAACCGCGGCCGTCGGTCAGCGAGTCGCCCAGCATGACCACCCCGGCCGTGCCGGGGCCGGCCATCACCTCGACGCCGCTCAGGAAGTACCAGTGATCGGTGCGGGTCGCGCCCGGCAGGTCCGCACCGTCGACGTGGTTGCCCGCCAACAGGTAGGAGCTCGTCCGGGAACCGGGATGCGAGGTGACCTCGAGCGAGCGCTGCCCGTCGGCCAGGTAAACGGTCACCGTGAGGTTGGACCTGGCCGCCAGCGGGAAGTTCAGCGGATCCGACACCATCTGCGCGCCCACCGGGATGGTCACCGACGGCCTGCCGTTGAAGCTCACCCGCCGGGTGGTGTCCGGGCGGACGGCGCTGACGCCCGCCTGCCCGTCGACCGGCAGTGCCACGGTGACCGCGGTGATCGGCAGTGCCGTACCGCCGAACGCGTTGGAGAACCGCAACCGCATCCGGTGGCCACCGACCGACATGCGCACCGTCTGCCGCAGGGTGCTGTCGTGGAGAACACCGTCCGGGCCGGTGAACGGCGCGGGCGGCAGGTTGTGCGGCTCGGTCAACTGCGGCATGGACACCCAGGTGTTGACCCAGTGGTCGCGGCCGCCTCCCGCCGCAGGCGCGTCCGGGGCCGGCCGGTCCAGCACGGCGAACAGTCCGGAAAGGACTGTGACGACGGTCAGCACGAGGACTCCGACACTAACACTGACATTGACCATCGACGTTCTTCTGCTCACCGGTGGACCTCCCGCCAACACTGGCGCAGTTCCGAAAGTTTCGGACTGTGGTTCGGCGCTTTTCAAGCTATAGCTCGGATCTCCCGTTGGTCAATACATCTGCCAGCAGGGTTCACCGGTCGCCGTTCGAAACATTTCGGCCGGTGCTGGCGCGAACCATCAGCCGCGGCCGCGAACCCGCCACCTCGCGCACCTCGTCGCCGCGCAGCAGCGCAAGGAGGCGTTCGGCCGCGCGCCCGCCGTACGCCACGATGTCGCGACTCACGGCCGTCAGCGCCGGTTGGACCACCTCGCACAGCACCGAGTCGTCCCACACCATGATCGACACCTCGCCCGGCACGTCGATGCCCAACTCCCGGGCGACCGCCGCCCCGACCACCGCCAGCACATCGTTGTCGTAGACGATGGCCGTCGGCCGCCGGTCGCGGGCCAGCAGATCGCGGGTCGCCCGCGCACCCTGCTCCGGACCGAAGTCGGTGTCCACAGTGACCGTCCACTCCAGACCGACCTGGGCCGCCAGCTCGTCGAACGTCCCGGCCCGCAGGTCGGCGTGAACGAGACCGGCCACGCGGGCGACGCGGCGGTGGCCGAGCGCGGTCAGGTGTTCGAGCACCATGGTGGTCGTCGCGTCGTCGTCGATCGACACGCAGGGCAGGGTCCCGTGATGACCCGGTCCGCCGATCACCACGGTCGGCAGCCGCAACTCCTCCAGCACGGGAACGCGGCGATCCATCCGCCGCGGGTCGAGCAGGAACACGCCGTCGACGCGCCGCTCGGCCCACCACCGCCGGTAGGTCGCGATCTCGGCGTCGTGGTCGGGCACCGACTGGAGCAGCAACCCGGTCCTGCTCGGGGCCATGGCCGCCTCCATGCCGGAGATCAGCTTCATGAGAAACGGCTCGACGCCGAGCGTGTCGGCCGGTCGGGCGAGCACCAGGCCGAGCACGCCCGCCGCGGTCCGGGGCGGGCCCTCCGGTTGCCAGCCCAGCTCGACCGCCGCCAGCAGCACCCGCTGCCGCGTCGGCTCGGACACGCCCGGCCGGCCGTTGAGCGCGTAGGACACGGCGCCCTTCGAGAGACCCGTGCGCTCTGCGATGTCGGCGACTGTCACTCGCTTTGCCACGCTGATCGATTTCCGTTCTGTCCGTGTCCGGAAACTTCCGCAAACTTTCGACGGGGTGCCGGATATTAGCGGTGGAGCTGTTTCTCGTCGACTTCCGAAACTTTCACTATGTGCTGGCCGAAGCCCATCCATTGATCGACTTTGGACCGGAAGTTTCGGAGAACTCCGTGTTGACACGGATTCCGCGGCGCGCCCATACTTCGAGCTGGCTGTAGCTGACCGCTTCGGGCGGGTCGCGCAGTGTCATCACCATTCCCCTTTTCGGTCCAGCACAAACCGGCGGAGAAGAAGAGGCAGTCATGATCAGAACGATTTTCCGCGGGCAACGACGCCGGCGGACAATCGCCGGGAAAGTCGTCACGGCCGGCGTGGTCACCGCGCTCACGGCTACCGGCCTGGCCGTCACCACCGGCACGGCGAACGCCGCGACCACCCTCGGCGCCGCGGCGGCCGAGCGCGGCAGGTACTTCGGCGTGGCGGTCTCGGCGAACCGGCTCGGCGAGGCCGACTACGTGACGACGCTGAACCGCGAGTTCAACAGCGTCACGCCCGAGAACGAGATGAAGTGGGACGCGCTCGAGCCGAGCCAGGGCAACTTCACCTTCACGAACGCGGACCGGATCACCACCCACGCACAGGGTCGCGGCATGTCGGTCCGCGGCCACACGCTCGTGTGGCACTCCCAGCTGCCCGGTTGGGTAGGCGGGCTCGCCGCGGCGCAACTGCGGTCGGCCATGAACAACCACATCACCACGGTCATGCGCCGCTATCAGGGCCGGATCCACTCCTGGGACGTGGTGAACGAGGCATTCCAGGACGGCAGCAGCGGCGCCCGGCGCAGCTCGCCGTTCCAGGACAAGCTGGGTAACGGCTTCATCGAGGAGGCGTTCCGCACGGCGCGCGCGGCCGACCCGGCCGCGAAGCTCTGCTACAACGACTACAACACCGACGGCCAGAACGCGAAGAGCGACGCCGTCTACGCGCTGGTGCGGGACTTCAAGGCACGCGGTGTGCCGATCGACTGCGTCGGGTTCCAGTCCCACTTCAACCCGCAGTCCCCCGTTCCCGGCGACTACCGGCAGAACCTGCAGCGCTTCGCCGACCTCGGCGTGGACGTGCAGATCACCGAGCTGGACATCGAGGGTTCCGGTACCGCACAGGCGAACAACTACCGCACGGTCGTGGAGGCGTGTCTGGCCGTGACCCGCTGCACGGGCATCACCGTGTGGGGCGTGACGGACAAGTACTCGTGGCGGCCGAACGGGACGCCGCTGCTGTTCGACGGCAACTACAACAAGAAGCCGGCGTACGACGCGACGCTCACCGCACTCGGCGGCACCGGTGGTGGCGGCGGTGGCGGTGGCGGCGGCGCTGGCACCTGCACCGTGTCCTACCAGGAGACCGCACGGTGGGGCGACGGGTTCAACGGGCAGGTGACCGTCCGCGCCGGCACCACGGCCATCACCGGCTGGACCACCACCGTCACCATCCAACCGGCGCAGGACATCCCGACCATGTGGAACGGGACACCGACGTGGAACGGCGACCGGACGGTGGCCACCGTGCGACACAGCTGGAACGGCGCCCTGGCCGCCGGCGGCTCGACCACGTTCGGCTTCACAGTGACAGCGGGCGGCAACTTCACGACACCGGCGCTCGGCGCCTGTACGGCGGCCTAGTGTCCCGCGCCGGAAATGCGGTGCGTGAGTCGGTGGATCCAGGTTTCGGCTGGCAAGGCGCCGATCCGTCTCTCGTACCGGGTTGTACTTGGGCGGATCGGCAACGCCGCCAGCAGGAAGCTGGGCCGCCGAATTATGTGCCGGATTTCCGGCGCGGGGCACTGACCAACTGTCCATACCGACCGTCCCTCTGAGACGACCCCTGGCGGCCACCGCGATCCGGTGACCGCCAGGGGTTCCCCATTTCTCAGGTCACCCGGTGAAGCGGACGTCGCTGCAGAAGTAGTACGACTGGTCCAGATGGCTGGCCTGCCAGATCGTGTAGACGATGTGGCGGCCGGTCCTCGATCCGGCGTTCACCGGGATCGTCGTGTTGCTGGTCGGCGGGGTCCTGCCCACCTCGGCCACCAACTCCAGGTCGGACCAACGCAGCGGCTGCGTCAGCGGATCGAAGCCCTGTCTCGTGATGTACACCTTGTAGTAGTCGGCACCGTGCAGCGCCTGGTCCAAGATGTTCACCGAGAAGTTCCTCGGCTTGTCGGCCGCTCGCCAGTTACCGATGGCGTCCATCGCCGCGTACCGGCCGCTCTGCGTGCGGCCCGCACTGCACAGCTGTCCGTCCGGGATGGCCGCCTGGTGGTTGCCGCCCACGTTCTCCCGGTACAGCCCGTTCCAGTTCCACATGGCGTTCGTGTCGGCCTGCCAGGCCTGGTAGCACATGGGATCCTGGGCCTGCATCTCCGGCGCCTGGAAGTTGTTGCCCCACCGGGCGAAGCAGCCGTAGTTGCGCGACGGCGGGTCGGTGGCGTTGCCGTGTGCACTCGCGGAACCAGCGGTCCCCACTAAGCCTGGATCCGTGGACCGACTGGGGCTCGTGGCTGGTCCGGGCATAGCGAAAGCGTCCTTTGAACTGCGATAATCGGGTTTGTTGAGGACCTGATCGACGCGGATCGGAAGGACACTTTCAGTGAGATTGTTGCACAACTGGCGGCACGGCACCGCCGAGTTCGATGACGAGAACCTGGTGTCGTGCGCGGGACTGGTGCCGGTGATGGAACTGGCCGCGCAGACCGGACTGCCCGACCTGCTCGAGGAGCACGTGGTGTTCGGCTGCGAGCGGATCCGGTCAGGAGCGGCCAACCCCGGTCCGAAACTGGCCTCGATCATCGCGGGCATGGCCGCCGGTGCCGACAGCATCGACGATCTGGACGTGATCCGCGCGGGTGGCATGAAGAAGCTGTTCGGCGCCGTCTACGCGCCGGCCACGATGGGGATTCTCCTGCGAGAGTTCACCCATGGCCACACCCGGCAGCTCGCCTCGGTACTGCGCCGTCACCTGCTGGCCCTGGCGAAGCGGACCGACGTGCTGGACGGGATCACCGAACAGGCCTTTGTGGACATCGACTCGCTGCTGCGCCCGGTCTACGGCCACGCCAAACAAGGCGCGTCGTTCGGGCACACGAAGATCGCGAACAAACAGGTGCTGCGCAAGGGATTGTCTCCGCTGGCCACCACAATCTCCACCCGCGCCGCCGCCCCGGTGGCGGCCGGGATCCGGCTGCGCGCGGGCAAAGCCGGTTCCGGCAAAGGCGCGGCCGGCATGATCACCGAGGCCGTCAACACCGCGAAGGCCGCCGGCGCGCGGAACATCCTGTGCCGGGGTGATTCCGCGTTCGGCAACGGCAAGGTCATCGCCGCGGTAGTCAACGGCGGCGCCCGGTTCTCCTTCGTGCTGGCCAAGTCCCGATCGGTACTGCGCGCGATCGGCACTATTCCCGAGGACGCGTGGACCCCGGTGCGCTACCCCGGCGCCGTCACCGACCCCGACACCGGCGAGCTGATCTCCGACGCCGAGGTCGCCGAAGTCTCCTACACCGCGTTCGCCGGCACGAAATACGAGATCACCGCCCGGCTCATCATCCGGCGAGTACGCGACCGCAACCACCCCGACGAGCTGTTCCCGGTCTGGCGGCACCACCCGTTCTTCACCAACAACACCGAACCGGTCACCGACGCCGACATCACCCACCGCCAGCACGCGGTCATCGAATCGGTGTTCGCGGACCTGATCAACGGACCGCTGGCCCACCTGCCCTCCGGGGTCTTCGCGGCCAACGCCGCCTGGGCGATACTCGCCGCGATCACCCACAACCTGCTCCGCGCCGCCGGAACCCTCACCGACCACCCCCACGCCGTCGCCCGCGGAGCGACACTGCGCCGCCACCTGGTCAACGTCCCCGCTCGAATCGCCCGACCACAAGGCAAACCAACCCTGCACCTACCCGCCCACTGGCCCCGCGCCGCGCAGTGGAAAACCCTGTGGGACAACACCTTCACTGGCCAAAGCAAACAAGTGGCGGCGTGACCCCCTTGCCCGACCGGCCTTGGCAGGCCCGACCAGGACGCGACAGTGGATGAGCTGGGGAGACCAGCGACTCGACCATGTCCTCACCCGGTCGACACCTCACACAACCCGTCACCGACCAAGCAAAGATCAACTAACTACTCGATCCACGGTTCCAGGCTA
>CAWGVZ010000004.1:0-1231677 GCA_963826035.1 uncultured Actinomycetota bacterium
GCTGGACCGGCGAGACGTTTAATCCCTTTAAACGCGTCGTTTTGTAGCACTCGGTGAGGCATTTCCACGTCGCCGGCACACCCGGGCCACGTTTGGTGGCGCTCGCTAATGCCAAACTGAACGGTTTCACTCGGCCCGAGAGCAGCCCTTCGAATGCTGCTCGAACTGTGGCAGGGTTAAGCTTCGAGTAGCCCACAAAGCGCGAATCAGCCGCATGGACACGCCAAGCCTCGATACGCTCCTGAGGGGGGCCGCCTTCGAGCACGTCCGAAGGCTAAATGAAATTCATGATCATCTGACCGCCGCAGAATTGAAGCCGGAATTTTTCTTTCAAGGACAGCGCTTCCCGTTGGTCAATCCCCAGCGGGGGATTTTCAAACCTCAACAGATGCTATTTCTGCTGTCGATGAAAACGGTCTTTCCGAAGCCCGGTGGCAAGGTCTGGTATGACGACCAGCGGGAAGTTCATCGCCAGATATTTCAGGGCGATGAGGCCGTCGACTACGCCTTCATGGGCAGAAACCCGGATGCGGCAGATAATAGATGGCTAAAAGAGGCATACGAGAACCAAATACCCATCATTTACTTTCTCGGGATAGCACCCGGCCGCTACCAGGCCCTCCTCCCGACGTTTATATCTGGCTGGGACGGACAAGCATTGACGGCCCGCGTATGCTTTGGACCCAACCCAGAGACTCTAGCTCCACCAGCGGACATCCCTGAGCGACGATACGCGCTCCGCACGGTAAAGCAGCGGCTACATCAGGCAACCTTCAGAGCCGCGGTAATTTCCGCATACGATGGACGCTGTGCCCTTTCTGGCCTTCCTGAACCGTTGTTGCTCGACGCCGCTCACATAGTCGCCGACAAAGACGATTTGCTCGGTCAGCCGCTAGTCACCAACGGTATTCCTCTGTCCAAGATCCATCACGCCGCATTCGACGCCCATTTGATAGGGATCGATCCCGATTTTCGAATGCATGTGTCAGATCGATTACTCAGCCAGAACGACGGCCCGATGCTAGAAGCGCTGAAACAGCTTAATGGCCGGAATATTCGCCTGCCAGGGCGAACAAGGGACCATCCTGATAAGAATCGGCTTGCCTTACGTTTTGAACGCTTCAAGTCCGTTGTGTAATTTAGGCTGGTTATCTGCCGACTATTACCACCAGATTCCCACGGCGCCTGCGATTGCAGCTATCAGAGCTTGCCATCAGAGCAAGCGAGGGCGAGTTGCACTTCACGCAGGTCCGGAATTAACGGCACCAGGCGTCTGTAGCCCAGAATGACAAGATCGCCCGTCACCCTTGCAAAATCTTGCTACTTAGAAAGCAAGACCCATCGCTCGTTTTCCACATGCCGATATGCTATTTTCTAGCTTCTGTCGCATAGCGCATGTTCTTCTTCCGAGATGAAGTATGGTGTCAGCTTGATCCTGGCGACTTCATTTCATTAACGGCTAACGCTAAGAGCTTGTCATGGACCAAACAATCCCGGCCAATGAGCCTGGACGCCTTGAAGCGCTAAAAACCTACGCGATCGTTGACACGATCCCGGAAGCTGGCTTCGACGAAATTGCCGAATTGGCGGCCCAGATTTGCGACTGCCCCGCCGGCCTAGTAAGTTTCGTCGACGCATCGCGGCAATGGATCAAGGCAAAATATGGTCCGCTTCCGGCGGAACTTTCCGAATGCCCACGGGAAATTTCGGTTTGCAGAGCGACGGTTTGTATCGACGACATTCTTCACGTTCCGGATCTGTCGCAGGACCAAAGATTTAATACCAGTCCACTGGTGACGGAGGGTTTGCGTCTGCGCTTTTACTGCGGCGTTCCACTCATCACGCAGGATGGTCATGCTCTGGGCTCGCTCTGCGTCATTGACTTCAAGCCACGCGAACTTTCCTTTGAGCAGCAAGAGGCATTGAGACGACTGTCGCGGCAGACGATGGTTCACCTGGAATTGCGCCGGCAGCTGATCGAGCGCAACGCGATGCTGCATGAACTGAAACGCGCGCGGGATCGTGCCATTGCTGAAAAAGGTGAATCGGACCGCCTACTACTGAACATCCTGCCGCCATCGATTGCAGAAGAACTCAAAGCCAGCGAGCGCGTTCAGCCGCGCTTTTTTGACTCCGCGACGGTAATCCTGATCGATTTCAGCGGCTTCACCCGACACGTCGAAACGATGGAGCCGGCCAGCGTCATCGATCAGCTCGACCAGCACTTTACCAAGTTCGACGACATCATGGCTGATCATCGTCTGGAAAAGCTGAAGACGATCGGAGATGCCTATCTCGCCGTCGGAGGCGTGCCAGAACCCAATCGCACCCACGCCATTGACGCCTCGTTGTGCGCGCTGCGGATACATTGACCACCTAGCCAGGCTCAACCGGCAACGGGAGAAGTTGCGCCTGCCAGCCTGGCAAGTGAGGATCGGAATCAATACTGGGCCCGTTATCGCGGGTGTCGTCGGCAAACACAAATTTACATACGATATTTGGGGGAACACTGTGAATATCGCCCAACGCGTCGAAGCCGCAGGAGTGCCAGGTCGTATCGGTATTGCTGAATCGACATGGCAGCACATCAAGACACGTTTCGAGACCGATGCCCGCGGCGCCGTTGAAGTAAAGCACCAGGGTTCAGTGAACATGTATTACCTCAATCGAATTAAATCGGAGTTTGCCTCCGATCCAGCCGGGATCATACCGAACGACCTATTTTGGAAGCAGGATTAGAGCGCACAAGTCGAACGCCCGCTCGAAAAGGGTTCAAATCGCAACGGACATACCAATAATTTTAGAGTCAGACACCGGCTGTCGTGAGGTGGGACTCATGACCTAGCCCCATCGACAAGCTCCGCTCCTGATTGATCCGGTTTCCGATATCACGGAAGCGACGCCCTTGCGACATAAGCCGTGACGGCTCCGAATATTCTGAACGACTAGACGAAACGACGTGAACCACGCAGTCAAATCACTTAGCCTTGACCTTAAGTTCTTGGACGAGCACCGCCAGCCTATTGATCCGTATCTCTAACTCCACGATCTCCTGAATTACCAACAAATCCTTTCGTTCGATGATTTCGAGCATTGTCTTGAGAATTTCCGGACTGTGACGAGCTAAAATGAGCAGATGTTCTCCGCTCGGACCATATTGACCCGAAAACCAATTTTTGACGGTCCGCTCGTTCGCACCAGTCCACCCGGCGACCATCTTAATTTGCAGCCCACTCTCCACTGATGCGCGTCGAAGCGCCGCGGCAATTTCAAAAGCAAATCGATGTGCTCGATTGTCCAAATTTAGAGCGCGCCTCTCCGCCAAAACAGGGAAAGAACTTACCCGTATTTGGAAACGACTTTCCGGCGTTTCGTTCCGTAAGATGTTGTCGAAATGCGCGGGGTCCGCATTACTGGTCCAACCGCGATTTAGTAAAAGGCGTCCGAAATTGCCAAGGCAACTTAAGCGCTCAGCTCGGTCTCACGACCCCCTTGATGGAGCTGCCCGTGCAGCCGCCTACGTTAGAATGTCCATAGACCTCCAGAAATACTCAACTGAGAATCAAGTCGAAGCTATCCGACGCTACGCGGAACAGCGAGGTTTCGAGATCTGTCGAATTTACGAGGATGCCGGGCGAAGTGGACTAAAGGTTGACGGACGCGACGGCCTACAACGGCTGATTAGCGACGTGCAGTCTCAGGCCCCCGATTTCGAGGTCATTCTGGTCTACGACGTAAGCCGCTGGGGGCGCTTCCAAGACGCGGATGAGGCCGCTTATTACGAGCATCTCTGCTCGCGTGCCGGAATTCGAGTGCACTATTGCGGAGAGCAATTTGATAACGACGGCAGCATTGGGTCCATACTGCTGAAAAACGTGAAGAGAGTCATGGCCGGAGAATACAGCCGGGAACTCTCCGTGAAAGTATTCGCCGGCCAATGCCGCTTGGTCGAACTCGGGTTTAGACAGGGGGGAGCAGCGGGTTACGGTCTGCGGCGTCAACTCATTGATGAAAACCATGCCTCAAAAGGAGAATTACAGCGCGGCGATCGAAAGAGTCTTCAGACGGACAGGGTAGTTCTTACTCTCGGTCCCCAGGAAGAGGTAGATCAAGTCCTGCAGATCTACTCGATGTTTGTCGACGATGGATTATCCGAACAAGAAATCGCGTCCCACTTGAACGCCCAAGACATTCTCACGGACCTAGATAAGCCGTGGACCAGATCGTCCGTGCATCAAATTCTGACGAACGAAAAATATATCGGAAATAACGTCTTCAATCGCGTGTCGTTTAAATTGAAGCAAAAGCGCGTGGTAAACAGCCGCGACACGTGGGTTCGCGCAGAAGGCGTCTATCCATCGATCATCTCGCGGGTGCTGTTTGACCGGGTTAGATCAATAATTGATGCACGCAGCAATCACTACTCGGACGAACAGCTTTTGGCCATGCTCCGCGCAACCCTCAAAGAAGAAGGCTCATTGTCGGGAATTGTGATTGATGAACGAGCAGACATGCCTTCATCAAGCGCTTATCGATACCGCTTCGGTAGCCTAATTCGGGCTTATCGATTGATCGGCTACATCCCGGAGCGAGACTATCAATACATCGAAATCAATCGCCATATTCGCGAAACCTACCCTCAAATCCTGGATGACGTAATTTCGGGCTTCGAGCGCTTTGGCGGCGGGGTCGATCGCAACGCGGAAAGCCAACTCTTGACGATCAATGGCTGCTTCACGGTTGCCGTGGTCATTGCCCGCGCACTTATAAAGAGTAGCGGCTCGCTGCGTTGGAGCATTCGGTTCGACACGGGGCTTATTCCAGACATGACCGTAGCTGTTCGATTGGACCAATCAAACTTGGTTCCGTTCGATTATTACGTCTTTCCTAGCATCGACATGAATACATCACGTCTTAAGCTCACAGAAGACAATCCTCTCGCTCTAGACGCCTACAGATTTGAGACGTTGGATTTTCTCTATTCACTCGCACGTCAGTGTCAAATCGGGGAAGCAGCATGAATATCAACGCCACTGCTTCTCTTTCACAAAGGGCTCTCACTTCAATCCCCATTGAGAAGATTCGAATTTTAAACCCACGTGCCAGGAATTCAGCGAAACTTCAGCGAGATCGTCAAAAGCATTGCCAAGGTCGGGTTGAAGCGCCCAATCACGGTCAGTCCGCGAATGTCCCAAACAGATACTTTTGAATACGATCTGCTTTGCGGTCAGGGGCGAATTCGAAGCGTTCGTCCAACTGGGTCAATCCGTGATCCCGGCTCTGGTCATCGATGCGGAGGAGAGCGATTGTCTGGTTATGAGCTTGGTCGAGAATTGTGCACGTAAGCATCACCGCTCAATCGATCTTTTGGCAGACATAGCTACGTTGCGAACGCGAGGATATGACGACAAGGCGATAGCTGAAAAGATTGGCGTTAGTCACGAGTATATTCGAATGATCAGCACATTACTTAACAATGGTGAAGAGCGTTTGGTGAACGCCGTCGAGATTGGCATTTTACCTGACCTGAGCCCCTGAACTTCCTCCAAAACTGGGTAGAATCCGTCACCTGAAGGGAGACGGAGATGAAGCAGTCGAGGTTCACGGAAGAGCGGATCATTGCGATCCTGCGCGAGCACGAGGCCGGATCGAAGACCGGGGATGTTTGCCGGAAGCACGGGATCAGCAGCGCGACGTTCTACAAATGGAAGGCCAAGTATGGCGGGCTCGACGTGTCCGAGGCCCGTCGTCTGAAGATTTTGACCGACGAGAACGCCAAGCTGAAGAAGCTGCTGGCCGAGGCGATGCTCGACAACGCCATGCTGAAGGATCTCAATTCAAAAAAATGGTGACGCCCGCCGCGAAGCGGCAAGCGGTGGCTCACCTTTGTTCAAGCTTTGAGGTCAGTCAGCGGCGGGCGTGTGAAGTGATCGGGGCGGATCGGTCATCGGTGCGATATCTCAGTTTGCGGCCTGATGACGCTGTCATCCGATCTCGGCTGCGTGAGTTGGCGTCGGTTCGGCGGCGTTTTGGCTATCGCCGTCTTCTTCTCATGCTCCGTGGCGAAGGGGTCCTGATCAATCACAAGAAGCTGAGGCGATTGTATGCGGAGGAGCGGCTTCAGGTTCGCCGGCGGGGCGGACGCAAAAGAGCGCTGGGAACAAGGGCTCCACTGACGTTGCCACAGGGGCCGAACCAGCGCTGGTCACTGGATTTCGTCAGCGATACGCTGACCGACAGCCGACGCTTCCGTATCTTGGCAGTCGTGGACGACTTCACCCGGGAATGCATTTCACTGGTCGCCGACACGTCGTTGTCGGGGACCCGGGTGGGTCGTGAGCTCGATGCCGTGATCGCTCGACGAGGCCGTCCAATGATGATCGTCAGCGACAACGGAACCGAGCTTACCAGCATGGCCATCCTGCGCTGGTCGCAGCTCACACGGATCGAGTGGCACTACATCGCACCGGGCAAGCCACAGCAAAATGCCTTCGTGGAAAGCTTCAATGGACGACTGCGCGACGAGTTGTTGAACGAGACGCTGTTCTCTTCACTCGATCACGTTCGCGAACTGCTTGCCGAATGGCAGGATGACTACAACACGGTTCGCCCACACAGCGGGATCGGCAACCAACCGCCCTGCACCTACGCCAGGCTAACAGCGTCCGTAATGCAACAGGACGGGACGCTGCGCTGTGTCGAGGGCTCCGCGCCCCGTCCTGTTGCTTCACCGAGCCGCACAGGCTCAAATGAGAAAAGGATTCCGCCCATCGCTGGATGAACTTTGGGGCTCAGGTCAGATCGAACCTGAAGAAAAATCAATGGTTACACCGAAGAAATTACGATTCACCATCCGTCACACGCGCGGCACATAAATAGTTGCCAGCAATTGACCGTTTCCCTCCGAAGCCGGACCATGGGTGCGTGAGTCCTTCGCATAGGCCCACTCGGGCCACGTGGTAACTCGTCACTACCGCGATCGAAAAGGCCGACCAGCCTGGCCCAGTGTGGCGGTAAATCGCATTCAGCGTTTATGCGACGAGCTTTAAACTCCTTAGAGTCACCCATGCTCGTGGTAGCCGGATGGAAACGCCGAATAGATTTGGTCACTCGCATGGATAGGGTAGCCACACGCGGAGGTAGGATCTGACGGACGCCTAATCCTCGGCTGACGTGTAAAAGTTGAGCTGTCGCTTAATACAACGCTTGATCCTGTTTGAGGAACACGTTCTAATCCCTTGATCGCAGCCAAGCTAATTTTAGAGCGAGGAAACATGAGGCGAATTTATGGGTAGTGCGGAAGGAGCCTTCACTGCTGGCTCACTTAATTCCTTGTTCAGTTCTGGCAATATCGCTGCCACGTTTGCCAAAATCGAGCAGCTACGAGCGACCTTTCCCAATTTCCTCAACCCCGCGAACAATCCGGGACCCAAACAGGCTAGAAGGCAAACCCTTCAATTCGCTGCGTTCCTAATCACGGACGAAGTCGTCTTTAACGGCAACTATCCGGCTCCAAAATTTAAAACTTGGCTGAAGTGGCTGACTTGGCTTGGCACTCAAAACGGTGGCACCATAACGATGAACGGTGCTGCTTTTAACGGGACTGCCAGCCAGCTCATGTTGCGGGTATTGACGCAAGCGCTACCCCCAGGCGGGCAGCCGTCTCCGGTGCATTTTAGTTGGACACACGATAGAAATGTCGGCCAATTTTCGGTCGCCGGGATAACGAATGCCGGGTTCTCCATTGCCATCATTTCGCGCAAACATTCCGAAGTCGGCGGCAACGGCGACGATGAGGACGATGTTTAATCAGTAATTTTTGCCCTCACGGACATTGCCGCCGCGCAACGTGGAAACGGTGTGATCGAACGTTTGGCGTAATCAATACATGAATGGAAGGCAGCCGCTTATCCTGCTACCACCATATTGACTTACGAATGCCACGCCGCCCTATGAGGGGTTTGGGATGCAATGTTTACGTTGCAGTTATCAGAATAAGGCCAGCAACGACTACTGCGAAGCATGCGGAGCATCTCTGGGGTGGGGTGCAACACCTGTGGTCATATCAACGGAACTGCCAGTCGCTTTTGCGGGCGCTGCAGTGGCGCCTTAACCCCCGTTGCTACCGAGGCGCGAGACCAACCTTGGCAGCATATTTTAAGGTCGTTGAACGCCAAGGGCGGCGAGCGTAAGCGCCTGACTATTCTCTTCGCGGATATCCGCAATTCGACCAGCTTGATCGATACTCTAGGCGATCCCGAATTGGGCATGAGGCGCCTTAAACCTGTTCTCGATCCATGAATGAGGCCGTCCGCCGCTATGATGGCGTTGTAACGGCGCCCGGCGCAGCTCGCCGTTCCAGGACAAGCTGGGTAACGGCTTCATCGAGGAGGCGTTCCGCACGGCGCGCGCGGCCGACCCGGCCGCGAAGCTCTGCTACAACGACTACAACACCGACGGCCAGAACGCGAAGAGCGACG
Source organism: uncultured Actinomycetota bacterium (assembly GCA_963826035.1). Taxonomy (GTDB): domain Bacteria; phylum Actinomycetota; class Actinomycetes; order Mycobacteriales; family Pseudonocardiaceae; genus Actinophytocola. The sequence continues at coordinate 8,481 of CAWGVZ010000004.1, forward strand.
CCGTCTACGCGCTGGTGCGGGACTTCAAGGCACGCGGTGTGCCGATCGACTGCGTCGGGTTCCAGTCCCACTTCAACCCGCAGTCCCCCGTTCCCGGCGACTACCGGCAGAACCTGCAGCGCTTCGCCGACCTCGGCGTGGACGTGCAGATCACCGAGCTGGACATCGAGGGTTCCGGTACCGCACAGGCGAACAACTACCGCACGGTCGTGGAGGCGTGTCTGGCCGTGACCCGCTGCACGGGCATCACCGTGTGGGGCGTGACGGACAAGTACTCGTGGCGGCCGAACGGGACGCCGCTGCTGTTCGACGGCAACTACAACAAGAAGCCGGCGTACGACGCGACGCTCACCGCACTCGGCGGCACCGGTGGTGGCGGCGGTGGCGGTGGCGGCGGCGCTGGCACCTGCACCGTGTCCTACCAGGAGACCGCACGGTGGGGCGACGGGTTCAACGGGCAGGTGACCGTCCGCGCCGGCACCACGGCCATCACCGGCTGGACCACCACCGTCACCATCCAACCGGCGCAGGACATCCCGACCATGTGGAACGGGACACCGACGTGGAACGGCGACCGGACGGTGGCCACCGTGCGACACAGCTGGAACGGCGCCCTGGCCGCCGGCGGCTCGACCACGTTCGGCTTCACAGTGACAGCGGGCGGCAACTTCACGACACCGGCGCTCGGCGCCTGTACGGCGGCCTAGTGTCCCGCGCCGGAAATGCGGTGCGTGAGTCGGTGGATCCAGGTTTCGGCTGGCAAGGCGCCGATCCGTCTCTCGTACCGGGTTGTACTTGGGCGGATCGGCAACGCCGCCAGCAGGAAGCTGGGCCGCCGAATTATGTGCCGGATTTCCGGCGCGGGGCACTGACCAACTGTCCATACCGACCGTCCCTCTGAGACGACCCCTGGCGGCCACCGCGATCCGGTGACCGCCAGGGGTTCCCCATTTCTCAGGTCACCCGGTGAAGCGGACGTCGCTGCAGAAGTAGTACGACTGGTCCAGATGGCTGGCCTGCCAGATCGTGTAGACGATGTGGCGGCCGGTCCTCGATCCGGCGTTCACCGGGATCGTCGTGTTGCTGGTCGGCGGGGTCCTGCCCACCTCGGCCACCAACTCCAGGTCGGACCAACGCAGCGGCTGCGTCAGCGGATCGAAGCCCTGTCTCGTGATGTACACCTTGTAGTAGTCGGCACCGTGCAGCGCCTGGTCCAAGATGTTCACCGAGAAGTTCCTCGGCTTGTCGGCCGCTCGCCAGTTACCGATGGCGTCCATCGCCGCGTACCGGCCGCTCTGCGTGCGGCCCGCACTGCACAGCTGTCCGTCCGGGATGGCCGCCTGGTGGTTGCCGCCCACGTTCTCCCGGTACAGCCCGTTCCAGTTCCACATGGCGTTCGTGTCGGCCTGCCAGGCCTGGTAGCACATGGGATCCTGGGCCTGCATCTCCGGCGCCTGGAAGTTGTTGCCCCACCGGGCGAAGCAGCCGTAGTTGCGCGACGGCGGGTCGGTGGCGTTGCCGTGTGCACTCGCGGAACCAGCGGTCCCCACTAAGAGGGCGGCGGCCGCCGCGACCACGGCTGTGGCGCGAAGTCGTATCTTCATGTTCTTTCCCTTCCCCGAAAGGGGTCTGCCAGGCAGACCAATATCACAGTGGCGGGTGGGCGTTGCGCATCAGTTCCTGGAACTGAGCCGAGAACCAGTGGCCCGACAGCGGCGAGTCCGGCAGTGCACCGGACATGTTGTTGCCGTTGAGCAGGTTGCCCTCGTAGGTCGGGTCGCACATCCGGTCGAAGCCCTTGCCCTCGTCGTTCGGGATCTCGCGGCTCGCGCCGTCCGACTCACCCGGCGGCTTGATCCACACGAAGGCGTCGATTCCCGGCTCCGGCGCGGCCGTCGGTCGCTCACCGATACCCGCACCGGACTGGTTGCACCAGTTGCCGAGGTGGATGCGCCGGTCGAGCCTACCGCCGTTCACGTACTCGTCCACGGAGGTCTGCGGACCCGGGCCGCTCGGCCGGGCGCTGCCGCCCCAGCCGTTGCGGGACGTGTCGATCAGCATGCCGATGTCACTCGGGAAGCCGGCCTGCACGAGCCGTGGACGGAACGCCTGCGCGAAGGTCAGTGCGTCGACGTAACGGTTCCAGTCCACCCACTTCGACTGGCGCACGGTCGTGCCGTTCACCGTGTCGTTGATCGTGAAGTGCGGTTCCCGCGTTGCCGTGTAGTTCGCCGTGTTCACGATGAACCCGTGCACGTTGTTCACCGTGCTGCCCTCGGCCCGCGCGGCCTCCGCGAACAGGTCGGCCGACGCGCCGAAGTTGTCGTCCCAGCCGATCCAGCCGTGGTGGGCGGCGTCGATGTAGTTGTAGACGTTCGGGATGGCACCGAGCTTCGCGAGCGCGTAGCCGATTCCCTTGACGTAGTTGCCGTTCTGCTTCATCTCGTCGCACTCGGGAATGGCGGTCGGCCGGCCGCTGGTGTTGGTCACCAGGTTCGGCAGCGAGTCGATCTCCACGATCGTGACGATGCGCAGGTTCGCGTACGCCGGATCGGCCATGATCTCCGCGATCGGGTCGATGAACTCCGACTTGTAGATCGGCAGGTCGTTCGGGCCCAACTCGCCGTTGGACGCGAGCGCCGAGCAGTCGCGGCCGGGCAGGTTGTAGACGACGAACTGGATGACCAGGGGTTGGCCACCGGACTGGGACACCGCCTCGTCCAGGTGATCGCGCACGCCCATGCCACCGTTCGCGCCCTCGATCGCCGCCCTGCGGTCCAGCCACACTCCTGTGGACTGGTCGGCGATCCGGCTGCCACCCGGCTCGGCCGTGGCCTTCGCCGACCACTCGGGGTTCACGTAGGCCCGGGCGCCGGCGTACGGGTTGTCCTCGCGAGGCAGCGGGGCCGCGGTCGCGCCGCCCACTCCGGTGAGCAGCGAGACCGACGCCAACGAGACGGCGACGGCCAGGCCGCGGATCAATCCGATGCGTGGTGCGCCTCTGGCGTAGGCAGACCGCATGATGACTCCTTTGTCTGGGGGACATTTGGGAGAATTTGGGAACGCTCCCAGGGCAGGACTGTAATGGTGCGGTCATCACCCGGAAAGGTCATGCGACCCGCTCGCCAGCGGGTTCCGTCACGGACGGTTAACGCCTGCGCCACAACGACTTCGTCCGCTAGTCCGTTCAGGAGTCGTTCAGCGGAAGCCACGGGCGGACGCCCGCGAGATCGGCCGTGAACGTCCGGGGACAGCGGTGATGTTAGGCCGATCGTGCGAACTTCGACGTATTCTGAAACGTTTTTCGGACAACCGGCGAACAAAGTCAGATGGGGCATTGCCGAGTGATCGGCAATGCCCCATTCTGGTAATGATCGTGATCAGGAAGTGGCCAGCTCGTAGGCCCGCTGCGGCACGAACTGACCGGCCGACGCGATGCAGCCGTCGGCTTCACCGGGCAGCTTCACCCACAGGAACGCGGCGATCTGCCCGTCACCGGTGGCCGTGGTGCTCGGCGTGCCGACCTTACGACCCGGCGGATCGCACCACTCGCTGCCGAGCGGACCGTTGCCGTTGCGGCTGGTGTCGATCACCGCACGCAGCCGACTGTCCCCTATGGACGCGAGGACGGCCTTCGCGAAGTTGATCTCGTCGCCCGTGCTCCGGTAGTTCGAGACGTTCGTGGAGATCCCGTCCGCGCTGTTCGAGATGTCGGCCGCCCGCAGCCGGGCGGCCGCCTCCGCGGGCGACAGCCAGGCCGAGTGCCCGATGTCGAAGAACACCTTCGCCTGCCCGGAACCCGCCTTGAGCCGCTTGCCCGCGTACGCCATCGACGCGCGGGTCTGCGCCTGCTGGTCGGCCGACTGGCAGTTCGTCATGATCGGCAGTACGTCCGGTTCGAGCACGATGTAGGCGGGCCGCCCCTCGAGCCCGGCGGCCACCTGGTCGACCCAGGCGCGGTAGGCGTCGTGCGACGGCGCGCCGCCGCCGCTGGCGCCGCCGCAGTCCCGGTTCGGGATGTTGTAGACCACGAGAATGGGAATCTTCCCGGCGCCGGCGGCCGCTCCCACGAACCCACTCACCTGCGAGCGCACGGTGGAGGTGTTCGTGGTGGTGAACCACCGCGCCTGCGGGACGCTGGCGATCCGGTCCCGGATCGCCGCGGCCCGCGAGTCGCCCGAGTTGGCGGCCACCCAGCGGGCGGCGTTCGTGTCGGGGTCGACGTAGAACTCCGAAGGTGCGGCCGTGGCCGAACCGGGTAACGCCACGGTCGCCGCGCACACCAGCGCGCCGAGCGCCACCGACAATTTCCTGGATGCCATCCATACCTCCCTGGAAGGCGGCGGAACGCCGCGCGAAAGTTGGATGGGAGCGTTCCCAAATAGCTCAATCAGTGTGCTCGTTTGGTTACTCCTCGTCAAGACCGCCAAGTTATGGGGAGCGCGGCCAGTATCATGGCGGGCGGCAGTGGAACCGGGGATGTGGAGTGCGGCATGGTGGGCAACGGTCGGTCCCGCAAGAGCGGGCGCCCCACTCTCGAGCAGGTGGCGGCGGAGGCCAGTGTCTCCCGCGGCACGGCCTCCCGGGTGGTCAACGGTTCTCTCGAGGTGAGCCCGTGGGCGCTCAAGGCGGTCCAGGAGGCGATCCGCAAGCTCGGGTACGTGCCGAACCAGGCGGCGCGCAGCCTGGTGACCCAGCGCAGCGACACGGTGCTGCTGGTGGTGTCCGAGCCTGAGGACCGGGTGTTCGGCGAGCCGTTCTTCGGCAGCGTCGTGCGCGGCCTCAGCCAGGAGCTGTCCACCACTCCGCTGCAGCTCAACCTCATGATGGCCAGCACCGCCCGCCAGCACGACCGCGTGGAGCAGTTGGTGCGCAACGGGCACGTGGACGGCGTCATCCTCATCTCGATGCACGGCGACGACCCGCTGCCCAGGAACCTGGTGGCCGCCGGCGCGCCGGTGGCGCTGAACGGCCGGCCCATGTCCGACATGGATTCGGTCCCCTACGTCGACGCCGACAACGAGGCCGGGGCGCGGGCGGCGACCGAGTACCTCTACCGCCAGGGACGGCGCCGGATCGCCACCATCACCGGCACGCAGGACATGGCCGCCGGGCTCGACCGGCTGAGCGGCTACCGCGCGGCGCTGCGCAACCGCCGGGGTGTCACGCGGCTGGTGGCGCACGGCGACTTCCGCCAGGCCAGCGGCGAGGCGGCCATGAAGGAGCTGCTCGCTCGCGACCCCCAGGTGGACGCCGTGTTCGCGGCGAGCGACCTCATGGCGGCCGGTGCGCTGCGCGTGCTGCGGGAGGCCGGCCGGCGAGTGCCGGACGACGTCGCGGTGATCGGCTTCGACGACTCGGAGATGGCCGGCAACACCTACCCGCGGCTCACCAGCGTGAGCCAGCCGACCCAGCAGATGGGCCGGGAGCTGGCCAAGCTCCTCATGGCCCAGCTCCGCGACCCGGACACCGAGCTCGCGCCGGTCATCCTGCCGACCGAGCTGGTCTGCCGCGAGTCCGCGTGACTGGAGCGCTCCCAAAAGATCTTCGGTGATTCCGTCGGAAGTTTCGAGAATTCGATGACGGAGAATAACCTGAACAGTTAAGCGCCACCCGTTTGGCCCAATCTGCTGGGCATATCGTTGCGGCATCAACGAAAGCTGTTCCCTCAATTGGCGTAAGCCGCTATCGTGCGGCTATGCCTGGGAGCGCTCCCAGGGACCCGGACAACGTGGTGTGGGGCGAGAAAGTAGGAACGATGACACGAAGAAGGGTAGGCGCCGCGCTGGCGGTCCTCGCGTTGGTGTTATCCGGCCTGACGGTGGCGGTGCTCAACGCGGCACCCGCGTCGGCACACGGCGCCATGATGAAGCCGGGCAGCCGGACGTTCCTGTGCTACAAGGACGGGCTGACACCACAGGGCAACATCGTGCCGAAGAACCAGGCCTGCGCGGGCGCCGTGGCGCAGAGTGGCGACAACTCCCTCTACAACTGGTTCTCCGTGCTCCGGTCGGACGGCGCGGGGCGGACCCGCGGGTTCATCCCCGACGGAAAGTTGTGCTCAGGCGGCAACCCGAGCTTCGCCGGGTACGACGGAACCGGGACCAGTTGGCCGGTCACCCACCTCACCTCCGGGGCGAACTTCTCGTTCTCCTACAACGCGTGGGCGGCACACCCCGGCTGGTTCTACCTGTACGTCACGAAGGACGGTTGGAATCCCGGCCAGCCCCTGCGCTGGGACGACCTCGAGGAGCAGCCGTTCCTGACGGCCGACCATCCCCAGCTCACCGGCCAGGTGGGCAGTGTGGACGCGCATTACGGGTGGAACGGTGCGTACCCGGCCGGCAAGAGCGGGCGGCACATCATCTACTCCGTATGGAAGCGGTCCGACAGCACGGAGACGTTCTACGGGTGCTCGGACGTGACGTTCGACGGCGGCAACGGTGAGGTCACGGGAGTCGGCGAGGTCACCGACCCACCCGACCCGCCAGACCCGCCGATCGGCAACTGCATGGCCGAGTACCGGGTGACCCAGACCTGGCCCGGTGGCTACCAGGCGGAGGTGACGGTAATGAACCACGGCACGGCCGCGCTCTCCGGCTGGCGCGTCGGCTGGGCCATCCCGAGTGGACAGACGGTCGCCAGCGTGTGGCACGGCACGCTCACCCAGAGCGGCGCCCAGGCGAGCGTGCGCAACGCCGACTGGAACGCGACCGTGGCGCCGAACGGCACGCGGACGTTCGGGTTGTCGGCGACCGCGCCGGCCGGCAGTCCGGCACAACCAATGCTCACCTGCCAGAGTCCGTAAACGCGCGGAATCACTGAAGTGGCGGCTTCAGTGGTGCCCGTGCTCGGGGTCGGCGAACACACAGCCGGCCACGTCGGCAGGCAGTTGGGGGACCTTCGGGTCGTCGTAGTCACACCGCAGGTAGTACAGGTCCAGCTCACTCACCCCGAGAAACCCGGCAGAAACGGCGAACCCGTTGCCGAAGGCGAACGACGGACCGTCGGCCACCGAACCCTCGTCCATCGCGTTCCGCCACGATTCCTGAAACTCCCGCTGACCGTCCACCGTGAACAACAGCATCGCCACCTTCGGAAACTCCGGTGACACCGAACAGGTGGCCCACTCGGCAACGTACGGCTCGTAGAGACCGGCAATGTCGGTCCCGACGAACCCACGCAGCTCCGACGGGTCCTGTTCGGTGACGTCCGTGCAGTCCCCTGCCCTGTCCCGGATCAACTCCACCACGTCGTCCATTGTGGTCATCCGATCACCCAGGGCGGCGGCACCGTCGGGCGCCGGTTCGGGATCTTCGCCGGAGCAGGAGGCGAGAAGGCCGATGGCAAGGACCACGGTGACCGTGAAGCGCTTCATGCCTTTCTGCTCTACTCCGAAAACACCCGCGACACAACAACTTCCGTCCACACCAGACATGGAGGTCTCGTGAGATTACGATCACCCGTGCGCCCGCCAGGGACGCGACCGATACTGGCCATCACGGCCGTGGCGCTGCTCGGCGCCGGGTTGACCAGTGGTGTCGTGCCGACGGCCGCCGCGGCCGACGTGTCCTGCACGGTCGGCTACGGCGTCACAAGCGAGTGGAACACCGGGTTCGGTGCGACCGTGGCGGTGCGCAACGAGGGCGCGGCGGCCATCCCCGACTGGAATCTCACCTGGACCTTCGCCGACGGCCAGCGGATCACCGAGCTGTGGAGCGGTTCGCACACCCAGACCGGCACCACGGTCACCGTTCGCGGGGCCGACTGGAACCGCACGATCGCCGCCGGCGCCACCGCCGAGTTCGGCTTCAACGCCACCAAGTCCAGCCAGAACCGGGCGCCCATCGACTTCGCGGTCAACGGAACCTCCTGCACCGGCCCGAACTCCGCGCCGACCGTGCAGCTCACGAAGCCCGCGAACAACTCCTCGTTCGCCGTGGGAGCGGAGATCGGGCTGGAGGCCGCGGCGGCCGACGGCGACGGCAGCGTCTCGTCCGTCGAGTTCTACGCGGGCAGCACGCTGCTCGGCTCGGACACCACCGCCCCGTTCCAGTTCACCTGGACCGGCGCCACGGCCGGGGAGTACTCGGTCACCGCGCGGGCGGTCGACAACCGGGGCGCCGCCTCGGTGTCCACGCCGATCGCCGTGCGGGTGCTCGCCGCGCCCGCGGTCGTCGCCACCCCGTCGACCGTGAACGTCAAGCAGGGTGAGTCGACCACGGTTGACGTTCGACTGGCCACCCAGCCGACCGGCCCGGTCGCGCTGACCGTGGCGCGGACGGCCGGCAGCACCGATCTGACGGCCACCCCGGCGACGCTGTCGTTCGACCAGAACAGCTGGAACACGGCGAAACCCTTGACCATCACCTCGGCCGCCAACGGTGGCGCGCTCGCCACCGCCACGTTCGCCGTGTCGGCGCCGGGCCACACGGCCGCGACGCTCGACGTGGCCGAGCTGGACCCGAACGCGTCCGACTACCGCGCGGCATTCCTCGAGCAGTACAACAAGGTGAAGGACCCGGACAGCGGCTACTTCCGCGACTTCGGCGGGCTGCTCGTGCCCTACCACTCGGTGGAGACACTGCTGGTGGAGGCGCCGGACCACGGTCACCAGACCACGTCCGAGGCGTTCAGCTACTACCTGTGGCTGGAGGCCGCCTACGGGCAGCTGCAAGGTGACTGGGCGCCGTTCAACGCGGCGTGGGCGTCGATGGAGAAGTACATCATCCCGTCGCGCGCGGACCAGCCGTCGAACGACCGGTACAACGCGAGCTCACCGGCGACCTATGCGCCGGAGAACCCGAGGATGGACCAGTATCCGGCGGTGCTCGACCCGGCCGTGCCGGTCGGCTCCGACCCGATCGCGGCCGAGCTGCGGTCCGCGTACGGCACCTCCGACATCTACGGCATGCACTGGCTGATCGACGTGGACAACACCTACGGCTTCGGCCGCTGCGGTGACGGCACCACGGCACCCGCGTACATGAACACCTACCAGCGCGGGTCGAGCGAGTCGGTGTGGGAGACCATTCCGCAGCCATCGTGCGACACGTTCGCGCACGGCGGGCCGAACGGCTACCTCGATCTGTTCACAAAGGACACCAGCTACGCCAAGCAATGGAAGTACACGAACGCGCCGGACGCCGACGCGCGTGCGGTCCAGGTGGCCTATCTCGCCAACCAGTGGGCGACCGCCCAGGGTAAGGGCGCGGAGGTCGCTGGTGTGGTGGACAAGGCGTCCATGATGGGCGACTACCTCCGCTACGCCATGTTCGACAAGTACTTCAAGCGGGTCGGCAACTGCGTCGGCCCCAGCACCTGCCCGGCGGGCAGCGGCAAGAACAGCGCGCACTACCTCATGTCGTGGTACTACGCGTGGGGTGGCGCGACCGACACGGCGAACGGCTGGGCGTGGCGCATCGGCGACGGTGCGGCACACCAGGGTTACCAGAACCCCCTGGCCGCACACGCCCTGGCCACCGACCCGGCGCTGCGGCCGGCGTCGGCCACCGGTGCGGCCGACTGGGCGGAGAGCCTCGACCGGCAACTGGAGTTCCTGCAGTGGTTGCAGTCGACCGAGGGCGGCATCTCCGGCGGTGCCACCAACAGTTGGGACGGGCAGTACGCCACGCCGCCCGCGGGTGCCTCGACGTTCTACGGCATGTACTACGACTGGCAGCCGGTCTGGCACGACCCGCCGAGCAACCGGTGGTTCGGTTTCCAGGCGTGGGGCCTCGAGCGGGTGGCGGCGCTGTACCAGCAGACCGGTGACGCGCGGGCGAAGAAGATCCTCGACAAGTGGGTACCGTGGGCGCTCGCGAACACCACGGTCGGCACGGGCGGGGACTTCGCCATCCCGAACGATCTCGAGTGGACCGGTCAGCCGGACACCTGGAACCCATCGGCGCCCGGGGCGAACACCGGGCTGCACGTGCGGGTGCAGAACCACAGCCAGGACGTCGGGGTGGCGGCCTCCTACGCGAAGATCCTGCTGAACTATGCGGCGGCGTCGGGCAATGTGGAAGCGCGGACGGTCGGCGAGGGCCTGCTGGACGCGATGCTCGAGCACACCGACGGGATCGGCATCGCCATACCGGAGACGCGCCTGGACTACAACCGGTTCGACGACGAGTACAACGCGTCCGCCGGTGAGGGCGTGTACGTGCCGCCGGGCTGGACCGGTGAGATGCCGAACGGCGATCCCATCGGTCCGGGGACGGACTTCCTGTCCATCCGGTCGTTCTACCAGGATGATCCACAGTGGCCGGCGGTGCAGTCCTATTTGGATGGTGGACCCGCGCCGACGTTCACCTACCACCGGTTCTGGGCACAGGCCGAGATAGCCACGGCGTTCTCGACGCACGTGGAGCTGTTCGGCTGAGAAACGCGGCCGCGCACATCGTTGTGCGCGGCCGTTCCGGCCGGGTCCGCCAGCCGCCGGTGGCGGGCCCGGTCCCCCTCCCCCGCGAGATCCCGCTTCCCACACCCGAGATCGCGCTTCCCGCACCCGAGATCGCGGTTCCCGCACGCGAGATCGCGGTTCCCGCACGCGAGATCGCGGTTCCCGCACGCATTTTCCTAGTTCCGGGATTCGGTCCGCAGGGTCGGTACCGCCAGGCGGGCGCACTGGCGGCACGCTCTGGCCGAGGAGGCCACCGTGCCGTGGGAGGCCGCGCCCAGCGCCGCCGCCAGGACTATCAGTGGCCAGTCCATGGCGCCGATGGCCGCGACCGCCAGCGTCAGCGTCGCGACCGCCATGGCCACGCTCGCTATGGTGCCCATCCACGCCACCGCCAGCGGGAACCGTGGCGGCGGCGGGAGCCAGCGGGACAGTCTGCCGGTGGCACCCAATGCCACCGCCGCCAACACGGCCGCCGCGCCGGCCAGATGGATGGCCAGCACCAGCGCCGCGCGCGGGAGCAGACCGTCGACCGTCCACAGTGCGTACCAGCAGGCGATCAGCAGCGGGCCGGTGAGAGCGATGGTGCCCGCCGTGCGCCGGGTCTGGGCGATCGTCAACTCCCGCTGGCAGGCGGGAACCAACTCCGCCGGGGTGCCGAAGTCCCGCACCGCCTGCTCGGCCGGCCGGCCCTCGCGGGTGTACGCGGCCATCGTGTCCGACAGGCCGTCGCGGATCTCCGCCACCAGACGGGATTTCGCGCGGGGCGGGCCGTGTAGGGACGCCGTGAGGGTCGCAGCGTAGTCGGCCACCGGGTCGGTCATGTCGCCGGCCCCGGGTTCAGCACCGAACCGATGGCCGTGGCGAACTCGTGCCACGCCGAGCGTTCGTCGGCCAGGCCGCGCTTGCCCGCGTCGGTCAGTTCGTAGCACCGGCGCCGCCGTTCACCCACCGACTCCCAGGTGCTGCGCAGCAGGCCGATCCGCTCGAGCCGGTTCAGCGCCGGGTAGATGGTGCCCGTGCGGAGTTCCAGCAGGCCGCCGCTGCGTTGCTGGACGGCCGTGATGATCGCGTAGCCGTGCAGCGGGCCGCGTTCCAGGACGGCCAGCAGCAGGCCGTCCAGGTGTCCTCGTACCGCGTCACCTCGCATGCGTAGGCAACCTACCTAAGCGGGTGTAGATGTGCTACCTATTGGCAGCCAACATATCTACTCGAGGGGCTTCCGTGACCAAGCTGCTACTTTCCGTGCACGTACTGGCGGCCATCCTGATCGTCGGCCCGATCGCCGTGGCCGCCTCGCTGTTCCCCCGCTTCGCCCGCGAGGCGACCGAGGGGGACAAACGTCCGGCGCTGCTGCACCGGATCTGCCGCGGCTACGCGGTCGCCGGCGTGGTGGTCCCGGTGTTCGGCCTGGCCACGGGTGCCCAGTTGGGCGTGCTGACCGACGTCTGGCTGCTCGCGTCGATCATCCTGACGGCCATTGCGGCGGGCATCCTCGTGCTGCTGATCCTTCCCCGGCAGCAGCGCCTGCTCACGCAACCGGACGAGCGCGGCACCGTCCGGCTCGCCATGTTCACGGGCATGTTCAACCTGGTGTGGGCGGTCGTGGTGGTACTCATGATCGTCCGCCCCGGCTCGACCACGGGGGCGTGACGTGCGCGCACTCCGGATCGCGGCCGCCGCGGAGGCCGTCACGCTCGTTGTCCTGCTGACCAACCTGGCCACCGCGCACGCCGACGCGATCTCGTCCCTGTTCGGCCCGCCGCACGGCACCGCCTACCTGGTCACCATCGCCCTGACCTGGCGGACGAGCGCCCGCTGGTTCGCCGTCATCCCGGGGATCGGCGGCCTACTGGCCTTGCGCCGACTGAGAAGGTTTGCCGCCTCGCTCGCTGGGCAGCCCGGGTACGAGGGAAAGGAGAACCACGATGAGTGTGTTCGACAAGGCCAAGGACAAGGCCGAGCAACTGATCGGCAAGGCCAAGGAGAATCTCGGCCAGGGTATCGACAACGAGGAGCTGACGGACGCCGGTAAGCGTGACCAGCTCCACGGCGAGGCCAAGGAAACCGGTCACGACCTGCGGGACAAGGCCGCCGGCGCGGTACACGACGTCAAGGACGACCTCAAGGACGACCGGAAGAACTAGGAGCGACGGATCGGGGCGAGAGTCTCGACCGCGTCGAGGGTCAGGAAGTCCAGCAGGACCCGGTTACACAGGTCCGGCTTCTCCACCAGCAACCCGTGCGAGGTCCCCGGCACGACCGCCAGCTCACCGGCCGGGACGGCGTTCGCGAACGCCGCCGAGTGGTGCAGCGGCATCTCGTCGTCATCACCCACCATCACCAGGGTGCGGGCCTGGACCCGGCCCAGGTCGGCCGGCGTGAGGTTCGGGCCGGAGGCGTGCATGGCGTCCAGCTTCGCCACGACCGTCGCGTAGTGATCCGGCCCGTCCGGGGACACCTCGCCGTACATGTCGGCCATGACCCCCGGCGGTTCGGGGGCCAGCACGCCGGGCAGCCACCCGTCCCGGTGGAACACCCCGCACACGCACACCAGCCGGCTGACCAGATCGGGCCTGGCGAGCGCGACCTGCAGCGCCACGATCGCGCCGTCGCTGCAGCCGACCAGCGCCGCCGGCCCACCGACCATCGTCTCCAGGAACTCGACCGTGTCGGCCGCCATCAGGTCGAACGTGATCGGGCCTGGCACGTCGGGCGTGTGGCCGTGGCCGCGCCGCTCCGGCGTGTACACCCGGAACCGCTTGGAGAGCGCTCTCCGGTTCGGTTCGAACACCCGCGAGTCGACGCCGCCCGGGTGCAGCAGCACCAGCGGCTCCCCGGCGCCGCACTCGTCGTACCAGGTGCGGGTCTCACTCAGCTCGACGTACATGAATGGACAGACCAGCGGACCGCCCGAAACTAATCGGTGACGGGTCCGGCGAACTGTGCCGAGTGCAGCCGGTGGTACGCCCCCCGCTGCTCGAGCAGCGCGGCGTGGGTGCCCTGCTCCACGATCCGGCCCGACCCCATCACGAGGATCAGGTCGGCGTCGCGGATGGTGGACAGCCGGTGCGCGATCACGAAACTCGTCCGCGACGAGCGCAGCGCGGCGGTCGCCTGCCGCACGAGTGCCTCGGTGCGGGTGTCGACCGAACTGGTGGCCTCGTCGAGGATGAGCAGCGCCGGGCTCGCCAGGAACGCGCGGGCGATGGTCAGCAGCTGCCGCTCCCCCGCGCTGACGTTCGCGCTGTCCTCGTCGAGCACCGTGTCGTAACCGTCGGGCAGTGTCCTAACGAAACGGTCCACACAGGTCGCCCGCGCGGCCGCCACGATCTCCTCGTCGGTCGCGTCCGGCTTGCCGTAGGCGATGTTGTCGCGGATGGTGCCGCCGAACAGCCAGGTGTCCTGCAGCACCATGCCCACCTGGGACCGCAGGTCTTCCCGGCGCATGGCCGTGATGTCCACGCCGTCGAGCGTGATCCGCCCGGAGTCCAGCTCGTAGAACCGCATGACCAGGTTCACGAGCGTGGTCTTGCCCGCACCGGTCGGACCGACGATCGCCACCGTCTGACCAGGCTCGGCCACCAGCGACAGGTCCTTGATCAGCGGCTGCTCCGGCCGGTAGGAGAACGACACCTGCTCGAACGCCACCCGCCCACGCCGCACGGCGGCGGGCGGCACGGTCTCCGCCGGTTCGGGCTCCTGCTCGTCCACGTCGAGGATCTCGAACACCCGCTCGGCCGACGCGACGCCAGACTGCATGACCCCGGCCATCGACGCGACCTGGGTGAGCGGCTGGGTGAACTGGCGCGAGTACTGGATAAAAGCCTGCACCTCGCCGAGGCTCATGGTGCCGGAGGCGACCCGCAGGCCACCGAGCACGGCCAGCACCACATAGCTGATGTTCGACAGGAACATCATGGCCGGCATGATCAGTCCGGACAGGAACTGCGCGCCCGCCGCGGCGCCGTACAGCTCCTCGTTGCGGCGGCGGAACTCGATCTCCGAGTCACCCTGGCGGCCGAACACCCGGACGACCTCGTGCCCGCTGAACGACTCCTCCACGTGCGCGTTGAGCGTGCCCGTGTGCTCCCACTGCTTCTTGTGCAGATCCTGGGCCCGCTTGCCGATCACCGCGGCGGCCACCCCGGACAGCGGCAGCGCCAGCAGCGCGATCAGCGTCAGCAAGGGGGAGATGGTCAGCATCATGACCAGCACGCCGATGACCGTGAGCATCGAGGTGAGCAGCTGGCTGAGCGTCTGCTGCAACGCCGTGGAGACGTTGTCGATGTCGTTCGTGACGCGGGAGAGCAGCTCGCCGCGCGGCTGGCCGTCGGTGTAGCGCAACGGAAGCCGGTGCAGCTTGTCCTCCACATCGGACCGGAGCTTGAACACCACGCGCTGCACCACGCGGTTGAGCAGCCGACCCTGCACCACGCCGAAAAGCGCCGAGCACAGGTACATCCCGAGCACCCAGGCGAGCACCGTGGCGAGCGCGCCGAAGTTGACGCCGGTCCCCAGCACACCGTCGAAGATGACGTCCGTGGCCTCACCGAGCAGCAGCGGCGCGGCCACGGCGAACCCGACGCTGGTCACGCCGAGCAGGATGACGATCGACACGGCCAGCCGGTCGGGGCGCAGGAGCGCGGCCATGCGTTTGACGGTCGGGCCGAAGTGTTCCGCCTTGCCGGCTGGCAGGTCGGTGCCGGGGAAACCCGACGGTGGTGGTCCAGCGGAGTCGTCCGAGTCGGGCCGACTGGTGGTCGTGGTGGTCATGCCGGCTCCGGGGTCAGCTGTGACTGAACGATCTCGACGTAGGTCGGGCAGGTTTCGAGCAGCTCACCGTGGGTTCCCGTGCCGACCACGCCGCCGTTGTCCAGCACCACGATCCGGTCGGCGTCGAGGACGGTGGCCACGCGTTGCGCGACCACCAGCACGGCCGCGTCGGCCGTGTACGGGCGCAGCGCGGTACGCAGTGCCGCGTCGGTGGCGAGGTCGAGCGCGGAGAACGAGTCGTCGAAGAGGTAGATCTCCGGGCGGCGGACGAGTGCCCGCGCGATGGCCAGGCGCTGGCGCTGCCCGCCGGAGAGGTTCGTGCCGCCCTGCTCGACGAGTGCGGCTAGCCCACCGGGCAGCTGTTCGACGAAGTCCCGCGCCTGCGCCACTTCCAGGGCCGTCCACAGCTCGGCGTCGTCCGCGTCGGGCCTGCCGTAGCGCAGGTTGCTGGCGATCGTGCCGCCGAACAGGTAGGTCTGCTGGGGCACCAGGCCGATGCGCGACCAGAGGACGTTCGGGTCCTGGGCGCGGACGTCGACCCCGCCGACCAGCACCTCGCCGCCCGTGACGTCCAGCAGGCGCGGCACCAGAGACAGCAGCGTGGTCTTGCCGGCGCCGGTGCTGCCGACGATCGCCGTGGTCCGGCCGGCCGCCGCGCGGAACGACACGCCCCGCAGCACCGGATCGGCCGCACGCGGATGTCGCAGTTCCACGTCGCGGAACTCGACCTCCGCCCGCGCGGTGGGCGCCACCGGGTCCAGGGGCGGGCGCACCGACGGTTCGGTGTCGAGCACCTCCCTGATCCGCTCGGCGCTGACCACCGCACGCGGCACCATCATCACCATGAAGGTCGCCATCATGACGGCCAGCAGGATCTGGGACAGGTAACTGAGAAACGCGGTCATCGAGCCGATCTGCATGTCACCGTCGTCGACGCGCTGGGCACCGAACCACAGCACGGCCACGCTGGAGACGTTGAGCACCAGCATGACAGTCGGGAAGATCAGCGCCTGGAGCCGGCCGACCCGCAGCGCGGTGTCGGTGAGCCGGGCGTTGGCGTCGGCGAACCGGCGGGTCTCCGCGGGTTCGCGGACGAACGCGCGGATCACCCGGAGGCCGGACAGCTGCTCGCGCAGCACGCCGTTCACGTCGTCGAGCCGGTCCTGCATCTTGCGGAACTGGGGCAGCATCCGGGCGATCACCAGGCCGACCGAGACGGCCAGGACCGGCACGCAGACGGCCACCAGCCAGGACAGGCCGACGTCCTCCCGCAGCGCCATCACCACGCCGACCACGCAGGTGATCGGCGCGGCGACCACGATGGCGCAGCTCAGCACCACCAGGGACTGCACCTGTTGCACGTCGTTCGTCGTGCGGTTGATCAGCGACGGCGCACCGAAGCGGGCCAGCTCGCGGGTGGAGAACGTCCCGACCCGCGCGAACACCGCCGCCCGCAGGTCCCGGCCGGCGGCCATGGCCACCCGCGCGCCGTAGTACACGGCCCCGACGGCGCCGAGCACCTGGAGCAGCGTGACCAGCAGCATCCACCCGCCGGTGCCGACGATGTAGCCGGTGTCGCCGGTGGCTATCCCGAAGTCGATGATGTCGGCGTTGAGGCTCGGCAGGTAGAGCGCGGCGAGGGTGCCGACGGTCTGGAACCCGACGACCGCCGCCAACTGGCGCCGGTAGGGCCGCAGGTAGGTGATCAGCAAGCGCTTCAGCAAGACTTCCCCCGAACCAGGAGTGACGGCAGTATTTCGGCCGGTTTACCGGCCAGTGTCGTGCTGATATTCACGCTGAGTCACACAAGAACAGAGCGTCACCGAAAGCGCTTACTTGATGAACTCCGGGGCAACTTTCGGGGGCCAGCTGGCCGCGTCGAGCACACCGATAGAATATGCGCGAGAAACGAGCGCGGGCCTATTGCTTGCCTTGAATTTCTTGAGCATGGTGCCGACGTGGTACTCCACGCCCTGCCGGCTCAGGTACAGCTTGGCCGCCAGGTTGACCGTGGACATGCCCATGGCCACCCCCTTGAGGATGCGGGCGTCCAGCTCCGTGAGCTGCAGGCGGCCGCCGGGCCGCGCCGGCCCCTCGTCGACCTCGTCCCACTGCAGCATGACCACCACGCGAGGCACCTCACGCGTCTCGGCCTTCGTGGACACGGCCGTCAACTGGGCGGGATTTGCCTGGTCACCGCACCGCATGACCTGCACACGCTCCACGACACGCTCCGACCACCCGGTCGCGAGGCGCATCAGCTGGCGGCGGAGGTCCGACTGCACCTGCACGCGGAGGAAGTCGAACAGCTCCCGTCCCTCGAGCGCGCCGCCGTTGCCGCCGCCGAGCTCGGCGGCGAAGGGCTCGTTGGCCTCCTGCACCCGCAGGTCCGCGTTGAGGCTCGCCATGCAGATCCCGGATCGCTCGAACAGTGACCGGTACGCGTCCGCGTACTCATTCGACCGGAGCGATCCTCCGCCGTTGGCTAAGTCAGAAATAACACTATTCGCGTACATCTGCCCGTCCCCTTTGCCGCCGAGCTAGCAAAACTGTCAATCACAATCAGCAATAAAACCAGAAATCGTCCCGTCCACGACAGGTTTGATCGCTGTCGTGACTATAAGAAGCCGGCTGAAACGGTGTCAACGAAACGAGGCGCCGGACGACAAACCCTGGGGTGCGCTCGACCGAGGTTCGGTGCCGAACCCCCGTGTTCGGTGCGGGCGGTGCGGACGATGGGACCGCGACCCCCAGGAAAAGCACACACTTTGGGCCGATGCCGTACCGAACCTCCGAACCTCCGGTACGGGCCGGACGATTCGGTCCGAAGGGAACGAACTGGACATAGTTCCCTCCGCAACGGTATTTCCCTACGCCGGATGGAGCACGTGACCCCAGTACGGTCACCCACAGTGACGGCGCCGGGCCTGACGGAACCCGCGGATACCGGGTCTACAGCGGAATGTTGCCGTGGTGGCCGCGGCCAGCGGGGGCGCCGGCCAGTGCCTCGGCCAGCTTGCGACGGGTCAGGGCGGGGTCGATGACCTCGTCGACCACCCCGATGGCCAGCGCCCGTTCCACCCCGCCCGCGAGGCGTTCGTGTTCCTCGGTCAGGCTGGCCAGCAGCTCTTCGCGCTCCGCTTCGGGGGCGGCGGCGAGCTTCTTGCGATACAGGATGCCGACCGCCGCCTTGGCGCCCATCACCGCGACCTCCGCACCCGGCCACGCCAGTACGGCCGTCGCGCCGAGGGAGCGGGAGTTCATGGCGATGTAGGCGCCGCCGTAGGACTTGCGGGTCACGAGCGTCACCCGCGGCACCACCGCCTCGGCGAACGCGTGCAGCAGCTTCGCGCCGCGCCGCACCACCCCGTCCCACTCCTGGCCCACCCCGGGCAGGTAGCCGGGCACGTCGACCAATACAAGCAGCGGCACCCCGAACGAGTCACACATCCGCACGAACCGCGCGGCCTTCTCCGCCGACAGCGAGTCCAGGCAGCCGCCCTTGCGCAGCGGGTTGTTCGCCAGCACGCCGATGGTTCGGCCGGCCAGCACGCCCAACCCCACCACCAGGTTCGGTGCCCATTTCGGTTGCAGCTCCTCGAAGGTGGCCCGGTCGGTGGGCTCGTCGAGGATGGCGCGCACGAGCGGGCGCACGTCGTAGGCGCGGCGGGGCGACCCGGGCAGGAGCTGGGACAGATCCACGCCGCCGTCGGTCTTCGCCAGGTCGAACATGCCGGGTCCGGCGAGCAGCCCGACGATCGAGCGGGCCCGGTCCAGCGCGTCCCGTTCGGTCTCGGCCACCACGTGGACCACCCCGGAGCGGCGGCCGTGCGCGTCGGGCCCGCCGAGGCCGGCCATGTCGATCTGCTCGCCCGTCACGCTGCGGACCACGTCGGGACCGGTGACGAACACCCGCCCGGCGCCGGACATGATCACCAGGTCGGTGAGCGCCGGGCCGTAGGCCGCGGCACCCGCGGCCGGACCGAGCACCACCGAGATCTGCGGCACCTTGCCCGACGCGCGCACCATGGCCGCGAACATCCGCCCGACCGCGTGCATCGACTCCACGCCCTCGGCGAGCTTCGCGCCGCCCGAGTACCACAGCCCGATCACCGGGCACCGCTCGCGCACCGCCAGGTCGATGGCGTCGACCAGGTGCTCGCAGCCCTCGGTGCCCATGGCGCCGCCCATGATGGTGGCGTCGGTGCAGTAGGCGATGACGTGGTTGCCGTCGACCAGGCCCCGCGCGGCGAGCACCCCGCCCCGGTTGGGTTCGTGCAGCAGCGCCAACGAGTCCGGGTCGAACAGGGCGGTCAGCCGGATCATGGGGTCGCGGTTGTCGATCGCGACAGGCAGCTCCACGGACAGCGTCATGTGGCCTGTCTATCAACGCCTCCGCTGGGAAAGCCCTTAACCTTTGCCGGCCACGTCGACCGGGCTGTTCTCCGTCAGCTCCCGCAGGGCGGCCGGCAGATCGGCGCGGCCGGCGATGCTGAGCTTGCGGTACGCGTTCGTCAGGTGGACCTCGACCGTTCGGGAGGTCACGAACAGCTCCTCGCCGATCTCCCGGTTCGTGGCGCCGCCGACCGCCAGTTCCACCACCCGCAGTTCGCTGCTGGTCAGCACATCGGTGCGGGCGCCGGTCACCTGGCGCATCCGCCCGCCGGCCGACAGCAGCAGATCGCGGGCGTCGACCGCGGCGGCCGTCGCACCGCACCAGGACGCGAGATCGGCGGCCGTGCGCAGATGTTCGCGCGCCGCCTTCTGGTCCTCGCGGCGCAGCAACTCGCGGCCGAGCAGGTGGACGACGCGCTGGCGTTCGAGCAGCGCGCCGGAGGACTCCATGGCGGCGGCCGCGTCGGTCAGCAGGTCGATCCGTTCGGTGCCACGGGAAACCATGGCGCGGGCCGTGCGGGCCAGTGCCCGAGCGCGCGGGACGTCCCAGCGTGCCACCAGGTCCTCGCCGTACTCGACCAGCGGGAGCGCCGCGCGGGCGCGGCCCCGCTCGGCCAACAGCAGCGTGGCCTCCGCCCACCACGGCAGGAACAGCGGGTTGGTCACGCCGTCCAGTTCGAGGCCGCGGCCGCACTGCTGCAACAGCTCGATGCCCTTGTCGAGCTCGCCGCTCGCCGCCCGCACGAACGCCTTGGCCAGCATGAGGGTGTGCCGCTCGAACGGCGAGTCCTCCATGCCGGTGCCGGTGACCGAGTCGAGCACCGACCGCGCCTCGTCCAGCTCTCCCAACGGAATCAGGGAGAGCGCGAGCGCCAGCGCCGACGCGCCCATGGACTCCGGACCCCAGCCCTCCTCCCTGGCCAGCTCGAGCGAGAGCCGGGCGTCGGCCGCCGCGCCGGCCAGATCGCCGGAGGTGTAGCGGACATGCGCGCGCAGACCGAGGGTTCGGCAGTGCGACCACAGTTCGCCGTTCGCCTCGTCGTTGGCGATCACCGGGTCCAGCGCGGCGAGTGCCTGCGGCAACTCGTCGGCCACGGCGAAGACGCACGCGGCGACCGCCGCCGTGGGGTTGACGTAGCCGGCGGGGTCGAGCGGCAGCGCGCCGCGGGCGAGGGCCACCGCCCGTTCCGGTTCGGTGCCGGCCACCGCGCGCTCCATCGCGTGCATGGCCATGAGATAGCGGTCGGCCGGGGTGTCACCCGCGGGTTCCGGCACGGTCGCGAGTCGCTGCCGCACCCGGGTGAGGGTGGATCGGTCGGCGGCCCCGACGAGCATCACCGTGGCCTCCAACCGCATGCACAGCTCACGGTCGTAGGCCCCGGCCTGCTCGGCGGCGAACTCCGCATCCACGCGCGCCTCGATCCCGCCGGCGGGTTCGCCTTCGCCGGCAGGCTGATCGCCAGTGGTGTCAGTGGTGTCAGCGGTGTCAGTGGTGTCAGTGGTGTCATCGCTGGACTCGGCGTGGATCTCGGCGGCAGTCGGGTCGGACTCGGTGGCTGCAACTCCCGCTACGGGCACGCGAGATCGCGGTTCCCGCACGCGAGATCGCGGTTCCGCGCCAGATTCGATGGCGGCGGCACCAGGATCCGCGGCAGTGACATCGGGTTCGGCGTCGGCAACCCCGATCTCGGCCTCCGCAACCGCGATCTCGACATCGGCAACCCCGATCTCGACGTCGGCAACCGCGATCTCGGCGTCTGTGCCGTCGGTCTCGGCGTTCGTGCCGTCGGTCTCGGGGTCCGCAACCCCGATCTCGGGGTCCGCAACCGCGATCTCGGCGTCGGGAACCGCGATCTCGGGGGCTGTCGGGTCGGGTTCGGGAGGCGGGGGGTTGGCGATCGTTTGGTACAGGGCGTCGGCTGCCGCGATCAGGACCTCCACCGCTGCCGGGGACTCCTGTACGGCCGAGGCGCACTGACCCAGCTCGATGGCCAGTTCCGCTCGGGCGCGTGGGTCGGTCGTCAGATCCAGGGCCGTTCGCAGGTGTTCCAGTGCCTGCCTCGGGTTGAACTTCGCCACGATACCCGCGATCTGGCCGCGCAGCCCCAGATCACCAGGACTCTGGTTGAGCAACGGACTCAGGTGGCGCAGCGCCACCTTCGGGGCACCCCGGCTGCTCGCGTCCCTGGCCGCGTCGCGGAGCACCGTCTGCATCCACGGCTCCGGCGCGACACCGAGCGGCAGGAGCTGGCTCGCCACGACCTCGGCCGGCAGGCCCGCATCGTTCAGCAGCCGGGCGGCCCGGTCGCGCATCCAGGTGACCTCGCCGTCCGGTGCGGCCCGCAGCAGCGCCGCCCGGACCAGCTCGTGACGGAAGTCGTCACCGCGTTCGGCGAGGAAGTGGTTGTCCCGCAAGAATTCCAGGCTCGCCCGGACTCCTCGGGCCGGCACCCCGGACAGCGCGGACACCAGGTCGATGTCCGTGCTCGCGAGTACGGCGACCGCCCGCACCACATGGTGAACGTGCTCCGGCTGGCCGGCGAGGCCCTCGGCCACGAAGCCCTCGATCACCGTCATGGCAACGTGATGGAGCTGGCCGACCGCCGTGTCGTCCGGCTCGAGTCCGGCGTCGACCACGGCCGCCACCATCTGTGCGAGCGTGCCGCGGTGCCCACCACTCACCAGCCGGCACGCCTCCACGAACTCGGGGCCCGGTTCGACACCCGTGCCCGCCGCGACCATCGCACGCACGTTGTCCAGGTCCAGCGGACCGAGCGTGATCATGGTGCCGTAGTCGGCGCCGAGGTGGTCGCCGGCCACACCGAGCACGGCGGCCGGTGCGGGTGTGCGCACGGTGGCGATCACCACGAGCGGCTTGTCGCGCGCACGGCGCATCAGATAGTCGATCCAGCGCAGCGACTGCTCGTCGCACCACTGCAGGTCGTCGATGCTCAGCACGAACGGACCGCTGGCCATGACGTTGCCCGCCAACCGAGACAGTCCAGACAGAACAGTATACTCGGTAGTAGGCATGCGCGCCGTGACAGGTTCGGGTGGCATGTCACCGCCGATACCGCGACCGGGGCGGGTGAACCGGCGTCCCGTGCGGTCGGCCACCGCCCACAGGGCCGGCCGGATGACGCTGGCGCCCGAGCCGAGCAGGGGTGAGTCGTGCGCACCGGGGCCGGTCAGGCCGAGCCCGTCGACCACCGCGCGGCCGAGCCAGAACGGCTGCTTGGCAGCGTCCTCGACACAACGGACGCGTAACACGGTCGGGACGCCGTCGCCGGATCCACCGCTGGCCACTGTGGACAGCGCCTCGTCGAGCGCGGTGGTCTTGCCGGTGCCAGGGCCACCCCGGATGAGGATGAGCGCGCGGCGGCCGGCGGCGACGGCATCGGCCACCCGCCCTCCGACTTGGTGGTCGGCAGCGTCTCCCGCTGTTCCCTCCGCCACTGCTTCCGCCGACACCTGGACCCCCGCATCGAGTCACTTTGCCTGTCGTTTCGACGACAGCCGGGAAAATAACACGGGTGGTGGGCCCGTGACACAGGTATCGCAATTCACCTGTCGTTGGACCGCGGGGCCGTACCAGCCTGTTCGCGCCGGGTCACCCCGGGTCACACCCCGTGCGCCACCCAGCAGTCCCTCGTCCGGGGGACGCCGAGGAAACCGTCCGCGTATTACCGTGGACTTTCTCCGCACGGACACCGGTCGTTTAATCGTCAAGTTGATTGCGGGCACAAACATCTAATTGCCGGACGATCTTGGGTAAATTGCTGGGAAATCATTCCACGGCCAGCCGGCGACCCGCGCCGGGCCGGACCTGGGACGCTGGGGACCGGCGGGTCGGCGGGACGCCCACAGTGGAATCTCGGCTCCGTGATCATGGGCGCCGTGCGACCGGCCGGTAACCCCCAGTGTCCGCAATGGATGTTCGGTCACCGTGGCAGACCAATTTTCGCGCTCTCTC
This sequence comes from uncultured Actinomycetota bacterium, assembly GCA_963826035.1. Lineage (GTDB taxonomy): Bacteria > Actinomycetota > Actinomycetes > Mycobacteriales > Pseudonocardiaceae > Actinophytocola. The sequence continues at coordinate 32,027 of CAWGVZ010000004.1, forward strand.
ACGACATGTCCAACTCACTGTCGAGGAGCGCGAACATGTCGTCGTCGGACACGTCGTCAAGATCGAGTTCCCGGCCGGCCGATCCCCCGTCGCGGCCGGTTGCCCACCGGGAACGCAACACTTCGAGCCGACCTGCCACATGCTGGTGCATCCGTTCGTCGGCATCGACTGCACCGAATGCCTTCTCCAGTGCGTCCAGGCGCGCGAGCAGCGCCGTGCCCGGGTCGGCGTCGTCGCCACCCAGCTCCGTACCGAGGTGGGTGACCAGGTCCTCCGGGGTCGGGTGGTCGAACACCATGGTGGCCGGCAACCGCAGCCCGGTGACCGCACCGAGCCGGTTGCGCAAATCGACCGCCGTGAGCGAGTCGAACCCGAGATCGCGGAACTGCCGGTCGGGCTCGATCTCGTCCGTGCCGGCGTGGCCGAGTACGGCGGCCGCCTCCGTGCGGATGAGATCGAGCAGCACGTCCGCCCGCTCGGCGGCACCGAGGCCGGCGAGCCGCGCGGTCAGCGCCGCCGGGTCCGGGGATCCGCCCGCGCTCGCCCGGCGGGCGGGTGCGCGGACGAGGCCGCGCAGCAACGGCGGCACGCTCCCCTGCCGGCGGAACGCCGCGAGGTCCAGCCGGACGGGCAGCGGGTTGACGGCGCCGGCCGCGAGTGCCGCGTCGAACAGCGCGAGTCCGTCGGCCGGCGAGATGGGTGGCAGGCCGGCGCGCGCCAGGCGGCGGGCCTCCGCCTCGGTGAGCCCGCCGGTCATGCCGGCCGCCTGGTCCCAGGGTCCCCACGCGAGCGAGGTGCCGGGCAGGGCGGCCGTGCGGCGGTGGGCCATGAGCGCGTCGACCGCGGCGTTGGCGGCCGCGTAGTTGCCCTGCCCGGCGCCGCCGAAGGTGCCGGCGGCCGAGGAGAACACGACGAACGCCGTGAGGTCGTGCCCGGCGGTCAGCTCGTGCAGGTGCCAGGCGGCGTCGAGCTTCGGCGCGAGCACCGTGTCGATCCGCTCGGGGGTGAGCGAGCCGATCACGCCGTCGTCCAGGACACCGGCCGTGTGCACGACCGCCGTCACCGGTACGCCGGAGAGCGCGATCCCGAGGGCTGTGCGGTCGGTGACGTCGCAGGCGACGACGGTCGCCGTGGCGCCCGCCTCGGCCAGGCGGTCCACCAGGTCGCCGGCGGCCGCCGGGCCGCTTCGGCTGAGCAGCAGCAGGTGCCGCACGCCGTGGGTCTCGGCCAGATGCCTGGCGATGAGCGCGCCGAGCCCGCCGGTGCCGCCGGTGATCACGACCGTGCCGTCCGGGTCCCACACGACCGGTTCGTCGCCGGCAGGCAGCCGGGCGAGCCGGGGAGCGGTCACCCCATCGGCCGTGACGAGCAGCTGCGGTTCGTCGGTGGAGAGCGCTTCCCCGACCAGTTCGGGGGTCCAGCCGACGCCGAGGTCGAGCAGCCCGAACCGGCCGGGGTGCTCGGACTGCGCGGAGCGGACCAACCCCCAGACGGTGGCGGCCGAGACGTCCTCGCCGGCCACGACGCCACGGGTGACGAACACCAGCCGCCCCGGCCGGTCGGTGGCCAGCCAGCGCTGGAGGAGATCGAGGGCGCGGGCGGCGAGCGCGTGCGCGGCGGGGATCACGCCCGGCTCGTCACCGAGGAACACGGCCACCACCGGCCCGTCCGGGAAGTCCTCCTCGGACGCGCCGTCGAGCCCCCCGATCGGCACGGTCAGGGGGACACCGGTGGTCTCGACGGGCGTCCAGTCCACAGTGAACAGTGCGTCGCGATGCGGGTCGGGCCGGGTCAGCTCGACCGGGCGGACCGAGAGGGTGTCGACCGTCAGGACGGGCGCGCCGGTCTCGTCGACCATGTCGATGGCCAGGCCACCGGCGTGGCGGGTGAGCCGGATGCTGGCGGCGGCCGCGCCGCTCGCGTGCAGGGTGACGCCCTGCCACTCGAACGGTAGCTCGGCCGCGCCACCTTCCTCTCCGGTGACCATGACCGCGTGCAGGCCGGCGTCGAGCAGGGCCGGGTGCAGGCCGAACCGGCCGGCGTCGGTGACCGTCTCCGGCAGCGCGACCTCGGCATAAACGTCTTCGCCGTGCTTCCACGCGGCGCGCAGGGCCTGGAAGACCTGCCCGTAGGCGAACCCGGCGTCGGCGAGCCCGTCGTAGCAGCCGTCGACGGCGACGGCCGTCGCGTCGGCGGGCCGCTCGACCGGGCGTGCGGTGGCCGTGGCCTGCGACAGCGTGCCGGTGGCGTTGACCTCCCACGGCACGTCGACCGGATCCGCCGGCCGGCTGTGGATGGTCACCGCACGGCTGCCGGTGTCATCAGCGGCCGCGACGCGGACCTGCACGAGCACCCCACCCCGCTCGGGAACGAGCAACGGCGCGGCGAGCGTCAGGTTCTCCACGCGGCCGCAGTCGGCCTCGTCGCCCGCCAGGATGGCGAGTTCCAGCAGCGCGGCGCCGGGAACGAGCACCTGGCCACCGATGACGTGGTCGGCCAGCCACGGGTGCGAGCCGAGCGAGATGCGGGAGGTGAACAGATACTCGTCACCACCGGCCAGCTCGACGGCCGCGCCGAGCAGCGGGTGGTCGGACTCGGCCGCGTTGCCCACCGGGCCGGACCGCGTCGGCCAGAACCACTGCTCGTCGAACGCGTAGGTGGGCAGGTCGACCAGCCGCCCGCCCGCCACCAATGGCGTCCAGTCGACGCGGGTGCCGGTGACGTGCAGCCGGGCGAGTGCCGTGAGGAACGCGCTCTCCTCGCCCCGGTCCTCGCGCAGCGCCGGAACACCGTCGACCAGCGCGGACAACGTCCCATCCGGACCGATCTCCAGAAGAGTGTCGGCCCCGGCGGCGACGATGTCGTCGGCGAAGCGGACGGTGTCCCGCACGTGGCGCACCCAGTACTCCGCGTTCGTCACATCCTTGGTCAGCGGGATGGTGGGCTCGGAGAGCGTTATCCCACGGATGGCCACCCGGAAGTCGTCGAGCATCGGCTCCATGAGCGGCGAATGGAACGCATGCGACACCTTCAGCCGCCTGTGCTCCCGATCCCCCACCACGGCCATGACCTCAGCCTCGACACCCGACAGCACCACGTTGTCCGGACCGTTGACCGCCGCGACGGACACGCCGTCAGTCAGTGTCACGTCGGCCGTGCGAATGGCGACCATCGCACCACCGATCGGCAGCGCCTGCATCAACCCCGCACGCGCCGACACGAGCGTGCACGCGTCATCGAGCGAGAACACCCCGGCCACGTGTGCCGCCGCGATCTCCCCGATCGAATGGCCGACAAGGACACTCGGCCTCACCCCGAACGACTCCACCAGCCGGTAGAGCGCCACTTCCAGCGCGAACAGCGCCGGCTGCGCCCAACCCGTCTCGTTCAGCTCGTCAGCATCGGTACCCCACACGACCTCACGCAGGCCGGGAAAACGCTCCACCACCGAGTCGAACGCCACCGCGAACACCGGGAACCGCTCGTACAGCTCCCGACCCATACCCAGACGCTGCGCACCCTGACCGGCGAACACGAAACCCGTCCGGCCGGACTTGGCCACGCCTCGGGCGACCTCCACGCCGTCCAGCACGACCGCGCGGTGCGGGAAGGAGGACCGACGCAGCAGCGAGTAACCGACATCGATCGAGTTGGCATCCACAGTGGACAGATGGTCGAGCTGGCCGTCCAGTGCGGTGGCCGACTTGGCCGACACCACCCACGGCGCGGATCCACCACTCCCGCTCCCGGCTGGCAGGGCGGCCGGCGCCTCCAGGATCACGTGCGCGTTGGTACCGCTCAGCCCGAACGACGACACCCCGGCGCGCCGTGGCCGGCGCGGCCCGTCCGGGGCCGGCCAGTCGGTGGCGGCCGTGGCCAGCTCGATCGCGCCGGCCGTCCACTCGACGTGTGCGGACGGCACGTCGGCGTGCAGCGTCGGCGGGACCATCCCGTGCCGCAGCGCCATGATCATCTTGATGACGCCGGCCACCCCGGCCGCCGCCTGCGTGTGCCCCAGGTTGGACTTCACCGAGCCCAGCAGCAGCGGCACCGACCGGTCCTGGCCGTAGGTGGCGAGCAGCGCCTGTGCCTCGATCGGGTCCCCGAGTGAGGTGCCGGTGCCGTGCGCCTCCACCACGTCGACGTCCGAAGTGGACAGTCCGGAGGTGGCGAGCGCCGCGCGGATCACCCGCTGCTGCGACGGGCCGTTCGGTGCGGTCAGGCCGTTGGACGCGCCGTCGGAGTTGGTGGCCGACCCGCGGACCACGGCCAGGATCGGGTAACCCAGCCGTTCGGCGTCCGACTGGCGGGCCAGCACGAGCATGCCGGCGCCCTCCGACCAGCCGACGCCGTCGGCCGCGTCGCCGAACGCCTTGCACCGGCCGTCGGCCGCGAGCCCACCCTGAGCGGCGAAGTCGGCGAACGCGCCCGGTGTCGACATGACCGTGACGCCGCCGGCGAGCGCCAACGTGCACTCCCCCGACCGCAGTGCCTGCGACGCCAGGTGCAGTGCCACGAGCGACGACGAGCACGCCGTGTCGACCGTGACCGCCGGGCCCTCGAACCCGAAGGTGTAGGCCACGCGGCCGGACGCGATGCTCGGCGAGGTCCCGTTGCCCTGGAAGCCCGCGAACTCCTTGCCCTGCAACAGCGCGCTGTAGTCGTTGTACATGACGCCGGCGAACACACCGGTCCGGCTGCCGCGCAACGAGGTGGGGTCGATGCCCGCGCGTTCCACGGCCTCCCAGGAGGTCTGGAGCAACAAGCGTTGCTGGGAGTCGGTGGCGAGCGCCTCGCGTGGGCTCATCCCGAAGAAGCCGGGGTCGAACGAGCCCGCGTCGTGCAGGAAGCCGCCGGCCAGTTCGGGCAGCTCCTCGAGATCCCAACCGCGGTTGCCCGGGACCGCGGAGATCGCGTCGCCGCCGCCCGTCACGAATTCCCACAGCTGTTCGGGCGTGGTGATCCCGCCCGGGTAGCGGCAGGCCATCCCGACGATCACGATCGGGTCGCCGCTGGTCACGGCCGTCACCGTCGGGGCGGCCACCGTGGCCGCGTCGAACAGCTCGTCCAGCAGGTGAGCGACGAGCACGTCGCTCGTCGGGTGATCGAACACGAGCGTGGCGGGCAGCCGCAGACCGGTGACGCCGCCGAGCCGGTTGCGGAACTCGATCCCCGTGAGCGAGTCGAACCCGAGATCGCGGAATTGCTGGTCCGGCTCGACGCGGTCAACGCCGGCGTGGCCGAGGACGGCCGCCGCCTCCGCGCGGACCAGGTCGAGTAGCGCCGCGCGCCGCTCGTCGATCATCAGTCCGGCGAGCCGGTCCCGCAGCGCGAGAGCGGTTTCCGAGCCGGCGGTGGCCGAGCGGCGGGTGGTGGTGCGGACCAGCCCGCGCAGTAGCGGCGGCACGTAGCCCTGCCGGCGGACGGCCGCCAGGTCGAGCCGCGCGGGCACGAACGCCGGGGCGCCGATCGCCGTGTCGAGCAGGCGCAGGCCCAGTTCGGCGGACAGCGGCGGCATCCCGGAACGGGACAGGCGCCCGGCTTCGGCGGCGGCCATGCCGTCGGTGGCCCACGGCCCCCACGCGAGCGAGACGGCCGGCCTGCCGGTCGTGTGCCGGTGCGCGGCGAGCGCGTCGAGGAACGCGTTGGCGGCCGCGTAGTTGGCCTGTCCGGCGTTGCCGAACGTGCCGGCCGCCGAGGAGAACAGGACGAACGTGGTGGCGTCCGGGGTCAGCTGGTGCAGGTGCCAGGCGGCGTCGACCTTCGGGCGCAGCACCGTGTCGAGGCGGTCCGGGGTGAGCGACTCGAGCACCCCGTCATCCAGGACACCGGCCGCGTGCACCACGCCGGTGATGGTCTCGCCGGCCAGCGCCGCCTCGAGAGCGGCGCGGTCGGCCACGTCGCAGGCCTTCACCCGAACGTCCAGATCGGACAGTTCGGCCGGCAGCACACCGCGGCGGGACAACAACAGCACGTCCGTGACCCCGTGCGTCTCCACCAAGTGCCGGGTGACCAGCGCACCGAGCCCGCCGGTGCCGCCGGTGACCACGACCGTGCCGGGGTCCCAGGTGACGGTCCCGCCGGTGGCCCGGGCGAGCCGCGCGGCCGTGACCTCGGCGCCGACAACCAGCTGTGGTTCGTCAGCCGCGAACGCGCGGGCCAGCAGGTCCGGGGTCCAGCGGTCGCCCAGCTCGATCAGGCCGAAGCGGCCGGGGTGTTCGGCCTGTGCCGTACGGACCAGTCCCCACCCGGCGGCCGCCGGAACGTCCACACCGGACACCGCGCCGGCCGTGACGAACACCAGCTTCCGGTCGGCCAGCCGGTCATCGGCCAGGAACTCCTGCACGAGGGTGAGCACACGGGCGGTGAGCCGGTGCGTGCTCTCCACGACGTCGGAGCCACCCGCCACGCACACGACGACCACTGGTTCGTCGCCCACAGCGGCGAGGTCGGGATAGGTGGCCCCGGCCCAGTCGCCGAGCACACCGAGCGAATCGCGGCCGACGACCGCCACCGGCCGCGGGTCGGCCGGCAGTTCGACGGGGGTCCACTCGAGACGGAACAGCGCGTCGACCGGCGCCGGTTCCGTGCGGACCGGGCGGACGGTGAGCCCGTCGATGGAGGCGACCGGCTCACCCGCGGCATCGACCACGGCGATGGCGAGCGTGGTGGCGTCGAGACGGGTGAGGCGGATGCGCGCGGCGACGGCGCCCGTGGCGTGCAGGGTGACGCCGCGCCAGGAGAACGGCAGGCCGGCCTCGCCTTCGCCACCGGCGATCATGGTGGCGTGCAGGCTGGCGTCGAGCAGTGCCGGGTGCAGGCCGAAACCGGCAGTGGAGACCGTGTCGGCCAGCGCGACCTCGGCGTAGATGTCGTCGCCCGACTGCCAGGCGGCGCGCAGCGCCTGGAAGATCGGACCGTAGCCGAACCCGCCTTCGGCCAGCCGTTCGTAGCAGTCCTCGGTGGACAGTGCGGTGGCCCCTGGTGGCGGCCACTGGGTGGTGTCGAACGTGGCGGGCGCGGCCGGGGTGTCGGCCAGCAGCCCGCTGGCGTGCAGCCGCCAGGGGTCGTCGATCGCGCCGGCGGACCGTGAGTGGACGGTGAGGGTGTCGCCCGTGACGCGCAGCTGGAGCTGGACGGCCGCATGCTCGGTGAGGTCGAGCGGGGTGGCGAGGGTCAGTTCTTCGACACGACCCCGGCCCGTGTGGTCGGCGGCGGCGACCGCGAGGTCGAGCAGGGCGGCGCCGGGCACGATCACCCGGCCGCCGACCGTGTGGTCGGCCAGCCACGGGAGGGTGGCGGTGGACAGGCGGGAGGTGAACACCACGCCGTCGGTGTCGGCGAGCGCGACGGCCGCGCCGAGCAGCGGGTGGGCGGCGTCGTCGAGGCCGAGTCCCATGGCGTCGGCCGGGCGGGCGGAACCCGTTGGCCACAGCCACTCGTGGGTGAAGGCGTAGGTGGGCAGGTCGACGCGGCGGGCGCCGGCGTACAGCGGCGTCCAGTCGACGCGGGTGCCGGTGACGTGCAGCCGGGCGAGTGCCGTGAGGAACGCGCTCTCCTCGTCCCGGTCCTTGCGCAGCGCGGGAACGCCATCGACCAGCGCACTCAAGGTGCCGTCCGGACCGATCTCCAGGAACGTGGACGCGTCAGCGGCGGCCACGTCGTCGGCGAACCGGACGGTGTCCCCAACGTGGCGCACCCAGTACTCCGCGTTCGCCACATCCTTGACCAGCGGAATCGCCGGCTCGGAGAGCGTTATCCCACGGATGGCCACCCGGAAGTCGTCCAGCATCGGCTCCATGAGCGGCGAATGGAACGCATGCGACACCCGCAGCCGCCTGTGCTCCCGATCCCCCACCACGGCCATGACCTCAGCCTCAACCCCGGACAGCACCACGTTGTCCGGCCCATTAATCGCCGCGATCGACACCCCGTCGGTCAATGTCACGTCGGCCGTGCGAATGGCGACCATCACACCACCCTCGGGCAACGCCTGCATCAACCGCGCACGCGCCAACACCAGCGTGCACGCGTCCTCCAGCGAGAACACCCCAGCCACGTGTGCCGCCGCGATCTCCCCGATCGAATGCCCGACCAGGACATCCGGCCGCACACCCAACGACTCCACCAACCGGTACAACGCGACCTCCAGCGCGAACAACGCCGGCTGCGCCCAACCCGTCCTGTTCAACTCCTCAGCATCGGTACCCCACACGACCTCACGCAGGCCAGGAAAACGCTCCACCACCGAATCGAACGCCACCGCGAACACCGGGAACCGCTCGTACAACTCCCGACCCATACCCAAGCGCTGCGCACCCTGACCGGCGAACACGAACCCCAACCGGCCCGGACGCGCCACTCCCCTGGCGACCTCCACGCCATCCAGCAACACCGCGCGGTGCGCGAACAGGGACCGGGACAGCAGGGAGTAGCCGATGTCCTGCGGCGCGGCGTCCACCTCGGACAGCCGCAGCAGCTGCGCGTCCAGGGACTCCGGCGTCTTGGCGGACACCACCAGCGGCACCGACACGGGTGCCACGGGTTCTGGTGCGGTGACTTCCGGAGCCTCCAGGATCACGTGCGCGTTCGTGCCGCTCAACCCGAACGACGACACGGCCGACCGCCGCGGCCGCCCCGCTGCCGGCCACTCCACCGGGCCGGTGGCGAGTGACACCGCTCCGGCATCCCAGTCCACATGGGACGAAGGTGCGTCGACGTGCAAGGTGGGCGGCACCGTCCCGTGCCGCATCGACATGATCATCTTGATGAGACCGGCCACGCCGGCCGCTGCCTGCGTGTGGCCGAGGTTCGACTTCACCGAACCGACGAGCAGTGGCACCGACCGGTCCTGGCCGTAGGTGGCCAGCAGTGCCTGCGCCTCGATCGGATCACCCAGGGTCGTCCCAGTGCCATGCGCCTCCACCACATCGACGTCCTGAGTGGACAGACCGGCGGCCGCGAGCGCCTGGCGGATCACCCTCTGCTGCGAAGGGCCGTTCGGCGCGGTGAGACCGTTCGACGCGCCGTCGGAGTTCACGGCCGAACCGCGGACCACGGCCAGCACTGGATAACCGAGCCGCTCGGCGTCGGACTGCCGGGCCAGCACGAGTACACCGGCCCCCTCGGACCAGCCGACACCATCGGCCGCGTCGGCGAACGCCTTGCACCGGCCGTCCGGAGCGAGCCCGCGCTGCCGGGAGAAGTCGATGAACGCGGCCGGCGTGGACATGACCGCCACCCCGCCGGCCAGTGCCAGCGAGCACTCACCGCCGCGCAGCGCCTGCGCCGCCAGGTGCAGCGCCACCAGCGACGACGAGCACGCCGTGTCGACCGTCATGGCCGGGCCCTCGAACCCGAACGTGTAGGACACCCGGCCGGACACCACGCTCGGCGAGGAGCCGTTGCCCCGGAACCCGGCGAACTCCTCGCCCTGCAGCAATGCCGCGTAGTCGCCGTACATGACGCCCGCGAACACGCCGGTCCGGCTGCCCCGCAACGACACCGGGTCGATCCCCGTTCGCTCGATGGCCTCCCACGACACCTCCAGCAGCAGCCGCTGCTGGGAGTCGGTGGCGATCGCCTCGCGCGGGCTCATCCCGAAGAACGCCGGGTCGAACGCGCCGGCGTCCTTCAGGAACCCGCCCGCACGGGTGTAGGAGGTGCCGTCCTTGTCGGGATCCGGGTCGTACAGCGCGTCGAGGTCCCAGCCGCGGTTGTCGGGCAGCGGGGTGATGGCGTCGGTGCCGTCGAGCACCAGCCGCCACAAGTCCTCCGGTGAAGTAACCCCGCCAGGGAAGCGGCAGGCCATACCCACCACGACGATCGGATCGTCCGCCAGGTGCGCGTTGACCGTCTCGATCGGACGCCCGGCCACCGCACCGAAGATCTCGTCCAGCAGGTGCGCCACCAGCGCGTCGGCCGTCGGGTGGTCGAACACGAGCGTGGCGGGCAACCGCAGACCGGTGACCGAGCCGAGCCGGTTACGCAGCTCGACGGCCGTGAGCGAGTCGAAGCCGAGGTCGCGGAAGGTGAGTGTGCGGTCGACGGTGCCCGAGGTGGCGTGGCCGAGCACGGTCGCCACCTGGTCGGCCACCAGCTCGAGCAGGAACGCCGGGCGCTCACCGGCCGGCAGCGCGGTCAGCCGGGCGGCGAGCCCGGCGGCGACCGTGGTGGCGGCGACCGTCGCGCGGCGTACCCGGCCGCGGACCAGCCCACGCAACCGTGGCGGCACCACGTCGTGGGTACGCAGCGCGGCCAGGTCGAGTTGGATGGGGACGACGTGTGCCGAGCCGGCACCGAGGGCCCGGTCGAGGAGCGCGAGCCCGTGCTCGGGGCGCAGCGGCGGGGTGCCGGTGCGAGCGAACCGGTCGGAGCCGGCGGCCATGCCGTGGGTGTCCCACGGGCCCCACGCGAGCGACGTCGTGTTCGGCTGCTGGACGGCAAGGGCGTCGAGGAACGCGTTGGCCGCGGCGTAGTTGGCCTGACCGGCACTGCCGAGCGTGCCGGCGGCCGACGAGAACAGCACGAGCCGGGCGTCGGGCAACAGTTCACGCAGGTGCCAGGCGGCGTCGACCTTGGGACGCAGCACGGTGCCGAGCCGGTCCGGGGTGAGCGAGCCGATCACGCCGTCGTCGAGGACGCCGGCGGCGTGCACGACCGCCGTGACCGTCTCGCCGGCCAGCGCCGCCGACAACGCCTGGCGGTCCGACACGTCACAGGCCTTCGTTCGCGCACCATCCACATCGGACGTTCCGCTGCGACTCAGCAGGAGCAGGTCGGTCACGCCGTGGACCTCGGCGAGGTGCTTCGCCACGAGCGCGCCGAGCCCACCGGAGCCACCGGTGATCACCACGGTTCCGGTGTCCCAGGTGGACGGTTCGCCGGTGGCCCGGGTGAGGCGAGGGACGGTCAGGGTGTCGGCCACGCGCAGTTCCGGCTCGGCGGAGGCGACCGCCTCGGCCAGCAGTTCGAGGGTCCACCCGTCGGCCAACTCGACCAGCGAGAACCGGTCCGGCCGCTCGGCCTGCGCGGCGCGGACCAGGCCCGCGGCCGCCGCACCCGCGAGGTCGCCCTCCTTCGTGACGATGACCAGTCGCCGCTCGCGGTCTTCCTGCACGAGCGCGAGCGCGCGGGCGGTCAGGTCGTGCGTGGCGGTGATCGGGTCGCCCGTGCCCTCCAGGTGCACGACCTCGGGCTCGTCACCAGCGGTGGTGACGGTCACGGGCACCTGCTCGACCACGAACAGGTCGTCGCGGTGGGCGACGGTGGCGGTGAGCGGCCGGAGCGCGAGCGACTCGACCGACACCACGGGCGTGCCGGCCAGGTCGACCACCTCGACGCCGAAGCCGTCACCGGTCGGGCGGAGCCGGACCCGCACGGCCGCCGCCCCGGCCGTGTGGACGGTGACTCCGGTCCAGGTGAAGGGCACACCCTCGAGGTCGGCGCCCGTGAACCCGCCGGCGTGCAGGCACGCGTCGAACAGTCCGGGGTGGACGCCGTACTCGGCCGCGTCGGTCACCGAGTCGGGCAGCGCGACTTCGGCGTACACGTCATCGCCGTGGCGCCAGGCGGCGCGCAGCCCTGCGAACACCGGACCGTAGGCGAACCCGTCGGCCGCACGGTCGGCGTAGAACCCGTCGAGGTCGACGGGCCGCGCGCCGGCCGGGGGCCACGCGGTCAGGTCGAATCCGCCGGTGGTGGCGGGCGTGGCAAGAGTGTCAGGGGCGAGAGTGCCGGTGGCGTTGGTCGCCCACGGCTGCTCGGAGTCCTCCGGTCGACTGTGGACGGTGACCGATCGGGTGCCTGTCCCGTCCGGCGCGCCGACCCGGACCTGCACGACCATGGCGCCGTTCGCCGGCAGCGCGAGTGGCGTGGCGAGGACCAGTTCGGCGACCTGCGGGCAGCCGACCTCGTCGGCCGCGCGGACGGCCAGTTCCAGCAGGGCGGTGCCGGGCACGAGGACCTGGCCGCCGACCGTGTGATCGGCGAGCCACGGGTGGGACCGGACCGAGAGGCGGGAGGTGAACAGGAACTCGTCGCCACCGGCCAGTTCGACAGCCGCGCCGAGCAGCGGGTGGTCGGCCGAGCCGAGCCCGGCCGAGCGGACGTCGCCCGTGCGGCGGGTCGCGGTCGGCCAGAACCAGTGCCGTTCGAACGCGTAGGTGGGCAGGTCCACCAGGGTGGCGGCCGGGACGATGGCCGACCAGTCCACTGTGGACCCGGTGACGTGCAGGCGAGCGAGTGCCGTGAGGAGCGCCGTCTCCTCGTCGCGGTCCTTGCGCAGTACGGGAATCCCGTCGACCAGCGCGGCAAGCGTCCCGTCCGGGCCGAGCTCCAGGTGGGTCGCCGCGTTGGCGGCCGTGACGTCGTCGGCGAACCGGACGGTGTCCCGCACGTGGTTCACCCAGTAGTCGGCGCTCGCCACGTCCTTCACCATGGCGATCGTGGGCTCGGAGAGCGTTATCCCAGCGATGGCCGCTCGGAAGTCGTCGAGCATGGGGTCCATGAGCGGCGAGTGGAACGCGTGCGAGACGCGCAACCGCTTGTGCTTCCGGTCGCCCACCACCGCCAGGACCTCGTCCTCAACGCCCGCGAGCACGAGGTTTCCCGGGCCGTTGACCGCGGCGACCGAGACACCGCCGGTCAGAGTCAGGTCCTCTTCGGCGCACTGGACGGCCACCATGGCGCCGCCCTTCGGCAGCGCCTGCATCAACCGTGCCCGCGCCTCGACCAGCGCGCAGGCGTCGTCGAGGGAGAACACCCCGGCCACGTGCGCCGCGGCGATCTCGCCGATCGAGTGTCCCACCAGGACGTCCGGCCGCACGCCCAGCGACTCGACCAGCCGGTACAGCGCCACTTCCAGCGCGAACAGTGCCGGCTGCGCCCAGCCGGTCTTGTTCAGCTTCGCCTGGCTCCGGCCCCAGATCACCTCGCGGAGTCCTGGAAAGCGCTCTCCGATCTCATCGAACGCCGACGCGAACACCGGGAACCGGTCGTACAGCTCGCGACCCATCCCGAGCCGCTGCGAACCCTGGCCGGCGAACAGGAACGCCACCCGGCCCGGCGCCGCGACCCCGCGGGCGAGCTCCACGCCGTCCAGCAGCACCGCGCGGTGCGGGAACGACGACCGCCCGAGCAGCGACCACGCAACGTCACCCGCCGGCGCGTCCACTTCGGACAACCGCTCGACCTGAGCGGTCAGCGCCTCTGCCGACTTGGCCGACACGAGCCACGGCATGGTGTCCGACGCGGCCGGCGCGGACACCGCCGGACCCTGTTCGAGGATCACGTGCGCGTTCGTGCCGCTCAGCCCGAACGACGACACCGCCGCACGGCGCGGCCGTCCGGTGGCCGGCCAGTCCACAGTGGAACCCGCCAGCTCGATCGCGCCTTCCGTCCAGTCCACCCGGGACGACGGCTCGGCCGCGTGCAGCGTCGACGGGACCACCCCGTGGCGCATGGCGGCGATCATCTTGATCATGCCGGCCACCCCGGCCGCCGCCTGGGTGTGCCCGAGGTTCGACTTGATGGCGCCCAGCAGCAACGGCACCGATCGGTCCTGGCCGTAGGTGGCCAGCAATGCCTGTGCCTCGATCGGATCACCCAGGGTCGTCCCCGTGCCGTGCGCCTCCACCACGTCCACGTCCTGAGTGGACAGACCGGCGGCCGCGAGGGCCTGGCGGATCACCCGCTGCTGCGACGGGCCGTTCGGTGCGGTGAGCCCGTTGGACGCGCCGTCGGAGTTGATGGCCGAACCTCGCAGCACGGCGAGGATCGGGTGCCCGGCGCGCACGGCACCGGACCGGCGGGCCAGCACGAGCACGCCGATACCCTCGGACCAGCCGACACCGTCGGCGCCGTCCCCGAACGCCTTGCAGCGGCCGTCGGGGGCGAGCCCGCGCTGCCGGGAGAACTCGACGAACGGCGCGGGCGTCGACATGACGGTCACCCCACCGGCGAGCGCGAGGGTGCACTCCCCCGACCGCAGCGCCTGCGCCGCCAGGTGCACGGCCACCAGCGACGACGAGCACGCGGTGTCGACCGTGACGGCCGGGCCTTCCAGCCCGAACGTGTAGGACACGCGGCCGGACGCGATGCTCGCCGCGCTGCTCTGTCCCTGGTACCCCTCGTGCTCCTCACCCTGCAGCAGCACGGCGTAGTCGTTGTACATGACGCCCGCGAACACGCCGGTCCGGCTGCCCCGCAACGACACCGGGTCGATGCCCGCCCGCTCCACCGCCTCCCAGGAGACCTGGAGCAGCAGGCGCTGCTGGGCGTCGGTGGTGAGCGCCTCGCGCGGGCTCATCCCGAAGAACGCCGGGTCGAACGTGCCGGCGTCGTGGAGGAACCCGCCGAAGCCGGTGTGGGACGTGCCGGGGCGATCGGGATCGGGGTGGAACAAGGAGTCCAGGTCCCAGCCGCGGTTGCCGGGCAGCTCGGTGATCGCGTCGACGCCGTCGTGCACCAGCCGCCACAGGTCCTCGGGCGTCTCGACCCCGCCCGGGTACCGGCAGGCCATGCCGACCACGACGATCGGGTCGTCGGACACCGACACCGAAGCCACGATCTCGTCGACCGGTATCAGGCCGAGCAGTTCGGCCAGCAGGTAGTCGGCCAGGACGGTGGCCGTCGGGTGGTCGAACACGAGCGTCGCCGGGAGCCGCAGTCCGGTCTCGGCGGTCAGCCGGTTGCGCAACTCGACGGCGGTCAGCGAGTCGAACCCCAGCTCGTGGAAGGACCGGTCCGGGTCGATCCGGTCGACGCTCGCGTGCCCGAGCACGCCCGCCACCTGGTGGCGGATGAGGTCGGTGAGCACCAGCGGCCGGTCGGCTTCGGGCAGTGCCGTGAGGCGGCGCACCAGTTCGGGCGCCGCATCGGACACCCGGGCGACCCCACGGCGGGTCGGCGTGCGGACCAGCCCACGCAGCAACGGCGGAACCTGCCCGCCCCGCGCCAGGTCGAGCCGCACGGGGACCACAGTGGACCTGCCGGCGGCGAGCCCGGCATCGAACAGGGCGAGTCCCTGTTCGGCCGACAGCGGGGGCATGCCGGAGCTGGTGAGGTTCACGTCGCCCGCCATGCCCGCGGCCCACGGACCCCAGGCGAGCGAGACGGTGCCGGGGCGGTGCTCGGCGAGCGCGTCGAGGAAGGCGTTGGCGGCCGCGTAGTTCCCCTGCCCGGCGGAGCCGAACACGCCCGCGGCCGAGGAGAACAGGACGAGCGTGGCGTCCGGCAGCAACTCGTGCAGATGCCAGGCGGCGTCGACCTTCGGCGCGAACACCGTGTCGACGCGGTCGGGCGTCAGCGACGCCAGGGTGCCGTCGTCGAGCACCCCGGCCGCGTGCACGACGGCCGACACGGTCTCGCCGGCCAGTGCCGCCTCGAGCGCGGCCCGGTCGGCGACGTCGCAAGCGCTTGCCCGCACACCGTCCAGATCGGACAGTTCGGCGGGAAGGGTGCCGCTGCGGGACAGCAGCAGTAGGTCGGTGACGCCGTGGTCGGACAAGTGGCGGGTGACGAGCGTGCCGAGGCTGCCGCTGCCGCCGGTCACGACCACCGTGCCGGTCCACGCGGCGGGTTCGGGGGTCGGCTGGACGCGGGTGAGCCGTGCGGCCGTCACCTCGGTGCCGACGGTGAGCCGGGGTTCGTCGGTGGCGAGCGCGCGGGCGAGTAATCCGGTGGTCCACCCGTCGGCCAGTTCGACCGTGCCGAACCGGCCGGGGTGCTCGGCGTCGGCCGACCGCACGAGGCCGTGGGCGGCGGCGGCCGCCAGGTCACCGGCGCGGGAGACGAACACCAACCGGGCCGGGTGTTCGGCGGCCAGGTGCTCGTGGAGCAGGTCGAGGGTCCGGTGGGTGAGCGTGTGCGCGTCAACGGCGGGATCGCCGGTGCCCTCGATGCTCGCCACCAGCACGGCCGGCTGGTCGTCGGCGAACGCCAGGCCGAACGGGTCGGCACCCAGCACTGCGGCGGACGCCGGGTTCTCGGGCAGCGGGACCGGTACCTGGTCGACCGCGTGGAGCGCGTCCCGGACGAGCGCGGCGGCCGGGTCGACCGACCGCAGCACGAGTGCCTCGACCGTGGCGACGGCGCCGCCCGTCGGGTCGGTGAGCGTGAGGGACACGCTGTCGTCGCCGGTGCGGGTGATGCGCACGCGGACGGCGGTAGCGCCGGCGGCGTGCAGGATCACGCTCTCCCACGAGAACGGCACGGCGCCGGGCGGCATGCCGAGCCCGGCGGCGCCGATGGCGTGCAGCGCGGCGTCGAACAGGGCGGGGTGCAGGCCGTAGCGGGCGGCGTCGGTGACCGTGTCGGGGAGCGTGGCCTCGGCATACACGGTGTCGCCATCGCGCCGGGCGGTGTGCAGGCCGCGGAAGACCGGCCCGTAGGCGAACCCGGCTGCGGCGAGCCCGTCGTGGAAGCCGGTGAGGTCGATCGGGTCACCGGCGGGCTGCCAGGCGACCGGATCCGGCGCGGTCGTGCTCGTGGCGAGGAACCCACTGGCGTGCCGGGTCCACGGCTGGGCGTCGAGTCTGGAATGGACGGTGACCGCACGGCGACCGCCGTGGTCGGGTTCGCCGACCGTGACCTGGAGCGCGACCGCGCCGCCGTCCGGCAGTACCAGCGGTTCGGCGAGGGTCAGCTCGTCCACCCGGTCGCAGCCGACCTCGTCACCGGCCCGGATGGCCAGTTCCAGCAGCGCCGTGCCGGGCACCAGGACCTGACCGCCGATGGAGTGGTCGGCGAGCCACGGGTGCGTGTGGACGGACAGGCGGGTGGTGAACAGCAGGCCGTCGCTGCCGGCGAGCGGCACGGCCGCGCCGAGCAGCGGGTGGTCGGCCGCCACGAGGCCGAGGCCGGTGGCGTCGCCGGTGTTGGTGCTCGGCTCCGGCCAGAACCATTCGTGCTGGAAGGCGTAGGTGGGCAGGTCGACCCGCCGGGCGCCGGCGAGCAGGGAGGTCCAGTCCACGGTGGTGCCGGTGACGTGCAGGCGGGCGAGTGCCGTGAGGAACGCGCTCTCCTCGTCGCGGTCCTTGCGCAGGGCGGGAATCCCGTCGACCAGCGCCGAGAGGGTCCCGTCCGGACCGATCTCCAGGAACGTCGACGCACCGGTGGCCGCAATGGCTGAGATATCCGCAGCGAACCGCACGGTGTCCCGGACGTGGTTCACCCAGTAGTCGAGGTTGGACACGTCCTTGACCAGCGGGATCGTCGGCTCATGGAAAGCGATCTCCGCGATGGCGGCCCGGAAGTCGTCGAGCATCGGGTCCATGAGCGGCGAGTGGAAGGCGTGCGACACGCGCAAACGCTTGTGCTTGCGGTTCCCCACCGCGGCCAAGACCTCGGCCTCGACGCCCGCGATGACCACCGAGTCCGGCCCGTTCACCGCGGCCACCGACACACCGTCGGTGAGGGTCAACTCCTCCGGCGCGCAACGGACGGCCACCATCGCACCGCCCTCGGGCAACGCCTGCATGAGCCGCGCACGGGCGGACACCAGCGTGCACGCGTCATCCAGCGAGAACACCCCGGCCACGTGCGCCGCCGCGATCTCCCCGATCGAATGCCCGACCAGGACACCCGGCCGGACCCCGAACGTCTCGACCAGCCGGAACAACGCGACCTCGAGCGCGAACAGGGCGGGCTGCGCCCATCCGGTCTTGTTCACCTCGGCGGCGTCGTCGCCCCAGATCACCTCGCGGAGTCCTGGAAAGCGCTCTCCGATCTCATCGAACGCCGACGCGAACACCGGGAACCGGTCGTACAGCTCGCGCCCCATCCCGAGCCGCTGCGAGCCCTGACCGGCGAACAGGAACGCCATCCGGCCGGAGCGGGCGACCCCGCGGGCCACCTCCACCCCGTCCAGCAACACCACCCGGTGGTCGAACGACGTGCGGGACAACAAGGAGAACCCGACATCGAGGGGCGACGCGTCAACCTCGGACAGTCGCGCGACCTGCGGGTCCAGCGCCTCGGCTGTCTTCGCCGACACGAGCCACGGCACCATCCCATGGTCCGGCGCGGGAGTCACCCGCTCGGCGGGCGGCTGCTCCACGATCACGTGCGCGTTCGTTCCGCTGATCCCGAATGACGACACGGCCGCGCGCCGAGCCCGGTCCACGGCCGGCCAGTCGGTGGCGGCGGTCGCCAGCTCGAGCGAGCCGGCCGACCAGTCCACATGGGACGACGGCTCGTCCGCGTGCAGGGTCGACGGGACCACCCCGTGCCGCATGGCGGCGATCATCTTGATCACGCCCGCCACCCCGGCGGCCGCCTGCGTGTGCCCGAGGTTCGACTTCACCGCGCCCAGCAACGCGGGCGTGTCCCGGTCCTGCCCGTATGTGGCCAGGAGCGCCTGTGCCTCGATCGGGTCACCGAGCGACGTGCCCGTGCCGTGTGCCTCGATCACGTCGACGTCCGCTGTGGACAGACCCGCGTTCGCCAGCGCCGCGCGGATGACCCGCTGCTGCGACGGCCCGTTGGGGGCGCTCATGCCGTTCGACGCGCCGTCCTGGTTGACGGCCGACCCGCGCAGCACGGCCAGCACCCGGTGCCCGTTGCGCTTCGCGTCCGACAGTCGCTCGAGCACCAGCATGCCCACGCCTTCGGACCAGCCGACGCCGTCCGCGCCGTCGCCGAACGCCTTGCAACGCCCGTCGGCCGCCAGCCCGCCCTGGCGGGAGAACTCGATGTACGGCATGGGGGTAGACAGCACGGTGACACCGCCGGCGACGGCGAGCGAGCAGTCGTCCGACCGCAGCGCCTGCGCCGCCAGGTGCAGTGCCACCAGCGACGACGAGCACGCGGTGTCCACAGTGACCGCCGGGCCCTCGAACCCGAACGTGTAGGACAGCCGGCCGGTCAGCACGGCCGGCGAGCTGCCGGCGCCACGGAAACCCTCGAACTCGTCGTCGTCGAGCAGGCTCACATAGTCGCCGTACATGACGCCCGCGAACACTCCGGTTCGGCTGCCGCGCAACGTGGTCGGGTCGATCCCCGCCCGTTCCACGGCCTCCCAGGTGACCTCCAACAGCTGGCGCTGCTGGGAGTCGGTGGCGAGCGCCTCCCGTGGGCTCATGCCGAAGAAGTCGGCGTCGAAGGAGCCGGCGTCGTGCAGGAACCCGCCGTCCATCACGTGGGTGCGGCCGACCGCCTCGGGGTCCGGGTCGTACAGTCCGGCGAGGTCCCAGCCGCGGTTGGTGGGGAACCCGGTGATCGCGTCGCCGCCGGCGGCGACCAGGTCCCACAGCTCCTCGGGGGTGGTGACGCCGCCCGGGTACCGGCAGGCCATGCCCACCACCACGATCGGGTCGTCGCTCACCGTCGCCGTACGGGCCGGTGCGGGACCATCCGCCTCGGCGCCGAACAGCTCGGTCAACAGGAAGTCGGTGAGCGCGGCGGCCGTCGGGTAGTCGAACACGAGCGTGGCGGGCAGCCGCAGCCCGGTTTCCTCGGTCAGCCGGTTGCGCAGCTCGACCCCGGTGAGCGAATCGAAACCCAGCTCGGTGAACGCGATCACCGGGTCGACCGAGTCGGCGTCCGCGTGCCCGAGCACGGCCGCGATGGCCATACGGGTGATGGCGAGAACGGCGTCACGCCGCTCGTCGGCGGACAGTCCGCCGAGTCGTCGCACCAGCCCGTCGACCGCTGCCGAGACGACCGTGACCGCACGCCGGCCCGGCGCCCGGACCAGCCCGCGCAGCAACGGTGGGACCTCGCCCATGGTGCGCGGGACCGACAGGTCGAGCCGGACGGGCAGCAGCGCGGACGGGCCGGCGGCGAGCGCGGCGTCGAACAGCCGCACTCCCTGCTCGGCCGACAGCGGCGGCATCCCGGACCGTTCGAGCTGGTCCACATCGGACTCGCTGAGCCCGCTGGTCATTCCCGCGGTGCGGTCCCACGGACCCCACGCGAGCGACACCGTGTTCGGGCGCTGGACCGCCAGTGCGTCGAGGAAGGCGTTGGCGGCCGCGTAGTTGGCCTGCCCGGGGCTGCCGAGCGTGCCGGACGCGGAGGAGAACAGCACGAGCGCGGCGTCCGGCAGCAGTTCGTGCAGGTACCAGGCGGCGTCGGCCTTGGGGCGCAGCACGGTGTCGAACCGTTCGGGAGTAAGCGATCCGAGGAGCCCGTCGTCCAGCACGCCCGCCGTGTGCACGACGACGCCGATCTCCCGACCGGCCAGGACGTCGGCGAGCGCGGCGCGGTCGCCGACGTCACACGCGACGACCTCGGCCGTGGCGCCGGCCTCGGCCAGTTCCTCGACGAGGCTGCTGGCGCCGGCCGGTCCGCTGCGGGACAGGAGAAGCAGGTCGGTGACGCCGTGCCGGTCGACCAGGTGCCGGGCGATCCGCGCACCGAGTCCGCCGGTGCCGCCGGTGACGAGCACGGTGCCCGACCAGGACGTCTCGTCGGTGCCGGGCCGGGTGCGGGCCAGCCGCGGCACGCGGATCTCGCCGCCGCGCACGGCGACCTGCGGTTCGTCGACCGCGAGCGCCCAGTCGAGCACGTCGCGGGAAACCTGGTGGCCGTCGAGGTCGACCAGCCGGAAGCGGCCGGGGTGTTCGGCCTGAGCGGCGCGCACCAGTCCCCAGACGGCCGCGCCGGCCAGGTCGTCGCCGGTGGTGGCGCCCGTGGTGAGAACGACGAGCCGGGAGTCGACGTTCGCCGGTTCGGCGAGCCAGTCGCGCAGTCGCGTGAGGACGGAGGCCGTCAGCTCACGGGTGGCGGCGAGAGGATCATCGCCATCGCCGTTAGCTTCGATGACCACCGGCAGGTCCGTTACCGCTTCCCCGGCGGGGATCGCGGCGATCCAGTCCACTTCGAACAGTGAGTCCCGGTCGGTGACGCCGGCCGCGGCGAGTTGCTCGGCGGACACCGCGCGGACCACGAGCTGGTCGGCCGAGACGACCGGGTTGCCCTCGGTGTCGGCCACGGCGATCGACACCGAGTCCTCGCCCGTTCGGGTCAGTCGCACCCGCACGGCCGTGGCCCCGGCCGCGTGCAGGGACACGCCCTCCCACGTGAACGGCAGGCCACCCCGGCTGATCACGCCGAGGTCGGCGAACGACACCGCGTGCAGCGCCGCGTCGAGCAGGGCGGGGTGCAGTCCGAACGAGGAAGTGCTGACCTGGGCGGGCAGCACGGCTTCGGCGTAAACCGTGTCCTCGGCGCGCCAGACGGCACGCAGCCCCTGGAACGTCGGACCGTAGGTGCGGCCACCCTCGGCGAGCCCGCGATACAGGTCACCGACCTCGACCGGCTCGGTGCCGGGCGGCGGCCATTCGGTCAGAGCCACCCCCGGTGCGTCGGCGGCGGTCATGGTGCCGCTCGCGTGCCGCACCCACGGCCCGTCCACCGCGTCCTCGGCGAGGCTGTGCACGCTCACCGTTCGGCGGCCGGCGACGTCCGGGCCGACGCGGATCTGGAGGCGGACCGGTCCGCTGAGGACGAGCGGCGCGGCGAGGGTCAGTTCCTCGACGCGGCCGCAGCCCAGTTCGTCGCCCGCGCGGACGGCGAGTTCCAGAAAGCCCGTACCGGGGAACAGGGTCTGGCCGAGTACGACGTGGTCGGCGAGCCACGGGTGGGTGGCGAGGGACAGGCGGCTGGTGAACACCGCACCACCGTCGTCGGCCAGCTCCACCACGGCGCCGAGCAGCGGGTGCCCGGCCGCGCGCTGGCCGAGGCCGGTCGGGTCGCCGCTGCGCGCCGGGTTCGACGGCCAGTAGCGGGCGTGCTGGAAGGCGTAGGTGGGCAGGTCGATCCGGCGGGCGCCGGTGCCGTCGAACAGGGTCCGCCACCGCGGGGTCACGCCGGCGACGTGCGCGCGGGCGAGCCCGGTGACGAACGCGCTCTCCTCGTCGCGGTCCTTACGCAGCAACGGGATGCCGTCGGCAAGCGCGGAGAGGGTGCCGTCGGGACCGATCTCCAGGAACGTGGTGACGCCGGCCTCGGTCAGCGTCGCCACGTCGTCGGCGAACCGGACGGTGTCGCGGACGTGGTTCACCCAGTAGTCGACGTTCGCCACGTCCTTGGTCATGGCGATGACAGGTTCGGAGAGCGTTATCCCGCTGATGGCCGCCCGGAAGTCGTCCAGCATCGGGTCCATGAGCGGCGAGTGGAACGCGTGGGACACGGACAGCCGCTTGTGCTTGCGGTCGCCCACCACCGCCATGACCTCGGCCTCGACGCCCGCCAGCACCAGGTTGTCGGGACCGTTGACCGCGGCGATCGATACGGCGTCGGTGAGGGTCAACTCGTCGGGCGAGCACCGGACGGCCACCATCGCGCCGCCCTCGGGCAGTGCCTGCATCAGGCGAGAGCGCTCTCTCATCAGTGTGCACGCGTCGTCCAGCGAGAACACCCCAGCCACGTACGCGGCCGCGATCTCCCCGATCGAATGGCCGACCAGATAGTCGGGCCGGATCCCGAACGACTCGACCAGCCGGTAGAGCGCGATCTCCAGCGCGAACAGCGCCGGCTGCGCCCAACCCGTCCTGCTCAGCTCGCCGGCGTCGGCACCCCAGATAACCTCTCGCAGGCCCGGAAAGCGCTCTCCAATCTCGTCGAACGCCGCCGCGAACACCGGGAAGCGCGCGTACAGCTCACGCCCCATGCCCAGCCGCTGCGCACCCTGGCCGGCGAACAGGAAGCCCACGAGGCCGTCGGCGGCGAGCCCCCGCGCGATCTCCATACCGTCGGCCAGCACCACGCGATGCGGCAGCATCGCCCGGCCGGCCAGGGAGAGCCCGACGTCCACAGCGGGTTCACCGCCGACCGCCACGGTGAGCCGCTCGACCTGCTCGGTCAGCGCGACGGCCGACCGGGCGGACAGCACCCAGGGAACCACGGCCGGGGTCACGGTCGCCTCGGCCGGCTCCGCCACCACCACCGGCGCCTGCTCGACGATCACGTGTGCGTTCGTGCCGCTGATGCCGAAAGCCGACACGCCGGCCCGACGCGGGCGACCGTGCTCGGGCCAGTCCGTCGCGTCGCGCAGCAGCTCCACCGAGCCGGCCGTCCAGTCCACGTGCGACGACAGGTCGTCGACGTGCAGGGTGGCCGGAGCGACGCCGTGCCGGAGCGCCTGCACCATCTTGATCACGCCGGCCACGCCGGCCGCTGCCTGGGTGTGGCCGATGTTCGACTTCACGGTGCCCAGCAGCAGCGGCGTGACGCGGTCCTTGCCGTAGGTCTCAAGCAGCGCCTGCGCCTCGATCGGGTCACCCAACTCGGTGCCCGTGCCGTGTGCCTCCGCCACATCGACGTCCTGAGTGGACAGTCCACACGAGTCGAGGGCGGCGCGGATGACCCGCTGCTGCGACGGGCCGTTCGGCGCGGTCAACCCGTTGGACGCGCCGTCGGAGTTCAGCGCCGAGCCCCGCAGCACGGCGAGTACCGGGTGCCCGTTGCGTTGCGCGTCGGACAGCCGCTCCAGCACCAGCACGCCCGCACCCTCGCCCCAACCGGTGCCGTCGGCCGCCTCGGCGAACGCCTTGCACCGCCCGTCGGCGGCCAACCCGTGGCCCTGCGCGGTGAACGCCGCGAACGGCGCCGGGGTGGTCATGACCGTGGCGCCACCGGCGAGCGCGACCGAGCACTCCCCCGACCGCAGCGCCTGGACCGCCCAGTGGATCGCGACGAGCGACGACGAGCAGCCGGTGTCGACCGTGACCGCCGGACCTTCCAGACCGAGCACGTAGGAGATCCGTCCGGACAGGACACTGGCGGCGAACGCCGTGCTGCCGTACACCTGGAGATCGTCGTCGGAGTCGATGACGATGGTCGAGTAGTCCTGGCCGGTGGTGCCGGCGAACACGCCGGTCCGGCTGCCCTGCAACGAGTCCGGGTCGATCCCCGCGCGCTCCAGGGCCTCCCACGCGACTTCCAGGAGCAGTCGCTGCTGCGGATCCATGGCGGTCGCCTCGCGCGGCGAGATGCCGAAGAACGCCGGGTCGAAGTCCAGCGCACCGGCCACGAACCCGCCCTCGAGGGTCAGGCTCTCACCCCCACCGAGTGCCTCGAGGTCCCAGCCGCGGTCGGTGGGGAACGGACCGATGGCGTCGCCGCCGGCGGCCACCAGCTCCCACAGCTCCTCGGGGGTGGTCACTCCGCCGGGGAACCGGCAGCCCATGCCGACCACGGCGATCGGCTCGACCGCACTCGCCACGAGCTGCTGGTTCTGCTGCTCCAACCGTTCGATCTTCCGCAGCGAGGTGCGGAGAGCCTCGACGTAACGGTCGTTGGTCATAGTGCTCCGGCTCCCGGTGGGTCAGTTGGAGATCTCGCCGGCGAGGCGCAGCAGATCCTCGCCGTCCAGGTCGTCGAGCGAATCGCCGTTCGTCGCGGCATCGGTACCGTCCTCTTCGGACGCGAGGCTCAGCACCATGTCCAGAACCCCGGCCTTGCGCAACCGCCCGACGGGGATCGATGCCAGCAGGGCGCGGACCTCGGCGTCCGGGTCGGCCGGCGCGGCCGCGTCCTCGGGGTACAGCTCGGTCAGCAGGTGCGCAGCCAGCGCGTTGGCCGTCGGGTAGTCGAAGACCACGCCGCCCGGCAGCGTCAGGCCGGTGACCGTCCGCAACCGATTGCGCAGCTCGATGGCCGTGACCGAGTCCAGCCCGAAGTCCTTGAACGGCCGAGTGGCGGGCAGCGATTCGCCGGCTCCGAAACCGAGCACCACCCCGGCCTCCGCACGTACCAGCTCGAGCAGCTCCCGCTCCCGCTCGGCCGGCCGCAGACCGTCCAACTTGGACAGAAGCACACTCCGCTCGACCTGATCGACCTCGACCGGCTCGGCCAGCGCGCGCACCTCGGCCAGGTCGTCGAGCAGCGGACTCGGCCGCTGTGCGGTGAAGCTCGGCGCGAACCGCGCCCAGTCCATGTTGGTCACGGCGGACGTGGCCGCGCCGTCCTCGATGGCCACCCGCAGTGCCGTGACGGCGAGCACCGGATCCATGGGCAGCACGCCCCGGCGGTTCAACTGCTCGTCGTTCGCCGCCTGTGCAGCGATGCCGACCTTGGCCCACGCGCCCCAGGCCACCGACGTGGCCGGCAGTCCGGCGGCGCGGCGGAACTCGGCGAGGGCGTCGAGCGAGGCGTTGGCCGCCGCGTAACCGGGCTGGCGGCCGCTGCCCCACACCCCGGCACCCGAGGAGAACACCACGAAGTCGGCCAGTTCGCCGGCCAGTTCGTGCAGGTGCCAGGCACCCGCGACCTTCGCCCCGAACAGCGCCGCCAGCCCCGTGCGGTCCAGCTGGCGGACCTCGGCGTCGTGGTCGATCCCGCCGGCCGCGTGGAACACGGCGGTCAGCGGTGCGTCGTGGGGAATGTCCGCCAGCAGCGCGGCGACGGCGTCGCGGTCGGCCACGTCGCAGGCCGCCACCGTGACCCGCGCACCCGCTGTCCGCAACTCTTCCGCCAGTTCGGCGGCACCTGGCGCGTCGAGACCGCGACGGCTGGTGAGCAACAGGTGCTCGGCGCCCTGCGCGGCGGCCCAGCGGGCCACCTCGCTGCCGACACCCCCGGTGCCACCGGTGATCAGGACCGTCCCCATTGGACGGAACGAACGCGTGACCGTGGCGGCCGGAGCGTGGGTGAGCCGGCGGCCGAACACCCCGGCCGCGCGTACCGCCACCTGGTCCTCCGTGCCACCGAGGACCCCGCGCAGCCGCACGGCCGTCCGTTCGTCCACTTCGGACGGCAGGTCGACCAGCCCGCCCCACGCGGCCGGCAGTTCGAGTGCGGCCACTCGGCCAAGTCCCCACACGGCCGCCTGCCCGGGATTCGTGAGCGGGTCGTGGTCGCCCGTGGACACGGCGCCGCGAGTCGCGCACCACAGCGGCGCGTCGATCCCCGTGTCACCGAGCGCCTGCACGAGCGCCACGGTCGCCACCAGACCGAGCGGCACCCGGTCGCTCCCGTGTTCTTCGACGATGCCGAGCAGCGACAGCACTCCCGCCGGTCGCGCGCCGGACGTGGTCGCGGCGAGGGTTGCCGTGGCGTCGGCGAGCCGACCGGCCAGGCCGGCCCGGTCCAGCTCGGACACCTCGACCGGAACCGCGCGCTCGCCGAGCGCGTCGAGAACGGCGGTGATCCACTGGTCCTCGCTATGCCCGGCGGGCAGCAGGACCAGCCAGTCACCAGCAACCTCACCGGACGTGTCGATGGGAGTCCACCGCACGCGGTAGCGCCAGGAGTCCACGGTGGACTGTTCGGCGGCGCGGCGGCGCCAGGCGGACAGGCCCGGCGCGACCCGCCGCACCACATCGGTGTCCACGCTCAACGCCGCAGCCAGCGAGTCGAGGTCGCCCCCGGACACCAGGTCCCAGAAGGCCGTGTCGCCGCCCGTTTCCTTGTCGGCCGTCGACTCCCACCAGTAGCGGCGGCGCTGGAACGCATACGTCGGCAGCTCCACCCTGCGCCGGCCGGACCCGAACACCGGCGTCCAGTCGACCTCCACACCTCGCACCCAGGCCTCGGCGAACGAGGCGCGCAGTCGGTCAGTGCCGCCGTGCCCGCGGCGCAGCGTCCCGACGGTCGCGAACTCGTCGCCAGCCACTTCGAGGGTCTCGGCCACCGCCGAGGTCAGCACCGGGTGCGGGCTCATCTCGACGAACGTGCGGTACCCATCGGCCGCCAGCGCCGCCACCGCCGTCTCCAGCCGAACCCTGGTGCGCAGGTTCGTGTACCAGTACAGGGCTTCCATGGTGGCCGTGTCGATCCGCTCGCCGGTCACGGTCGAGTAGAGCGGCACGTCCGCCGTCACCGGGGACACCGACGCGAGCACGCGCATCAGCTCGTCGCGGATCTCCTCCACGTGGGTGCCGTGCGAGGCGTAGTCCACGGCGATCCGCTTGGCGCGCACGCCTTCGCGCTCGCAGGCGACCATCAGCTCGTCGAGCGCGACGGCCGCGCCGGACACCACCACGGTCAGCGGTCCGTTCACCGCGGCCACCGAGATGTCCGCGCCCCACGGCGCGATCAGCTCACCGGCCCGCTCGAGCGAACACGGCAACGACACCATGCCACCGCGACCGCACAGCGGTAGC
Source organism: uncultured Actinomycetota bacterium (assembly GCA_963826035.1). Taxonomy (GTDB): domain Bacteria; phylum Actinomycetota; class Actinomycetes; order Mycobacteriales; family Pseudonocardiaceae; genus Actinophytocola. Next base: position 59,077 of record CAWGVZ010000004.1, read on the forward strand.
AACGCCTTGCTTCGCAACGCCACCACGGCGGCCGCGTCGGTCAACGACAGCGCGCCGGCCACGTGGGCGGCGGCGATCTCGCCCTGCGAGTGCCCGACCACTGCGGCCGGCTCGACACCGTGCGCACGCCAGACGGCGGCCAGCGAGACCATCATGGCGAACAGCGCCGGCTGTACGACGTCCACTCGGGACAGCAGCTCCTCGTCGCCGACGCCCGCCACCACGTCGTGCAGCGACCAGTCGATGTGCGGGGACAGCGCCGCGGCGCACTCGTCGATGGAGCCGCGGAACACCTCGGAGGTGGCCAGCAGCTCGGCACCCATGCCCCACCACTGGGAACCCTGACCGGGGAAGACGAACACCGGGCCGGCCGAGCCAGGCACGACCGCGCCGGTCACCACCCCGGGGGCGGCCGAACCGACGGCCAGCGCGCGGACGCCCTGGTCGTGGTCGGCCAGCACGACCGCGCGGTGCTCGAAGGACTGCCGGCCGGTCAGCAGCGACCAGCCGACGTCGGCCACCGGCGCGGACAGCCCGGCCAGCCGCTCACCCTGCGCCCGCAGCGCCTCCTCCGTGCGACCGGACACGAACCACGGCACTGTTTCATCCACAGTGGACTCGATTGTCACCGTATCGGCCGCTTGCTCCAGTATCACGTGCAGGTTCGTGCCGCTGATGCCGAACGACGACACGCCACCGCGGCGGGGCCGGCCGGCGTCGGGCCACGGAGTGTTCTCCGTCAGCAGGCGCAGCGCGCCGGTCGACCAGTCGATGTGCGGCGACGGCGAGTCCGCGTGCAGGGTGCGTGGCAGGACACCGTGGCGCAGCGCCTGAACCATCTTGATGAGGCTCGCCGCACCGGACGCCAGCTGCGTGTGCCCGAGGTTGGACTTCACCGAACCCAGCCACAGCGGGGTTTCACGATCCCGGCCGTAGGTGGCGATCAGCGCGCCCGCCTCGATCGGGTCGCCGAGCGCGGTACCGGTGCCGTGCGCCTCCACCACGTCGACGTCCGAAGAGGACAGTCCGGCGGCCGCCAGCGCCGAGCGGATGACCCGCTGCTGCGACGGCCCGTTCGGCGCGGTCAACCCATTGGACGCGCCGTCCTGGTTCATGGCGCTGCCCCGCACGACGGCGAGCACCGGGTGCCCGTTGCGCCGCGCGTCGGACAGCCGTTCGAGCAGCAGGACGCCCACGCCCTCGGACAGGCCCATGCCGTCGGCCGACGCGCCGAACGCCTTGCAGCGACTCTCGGCCGACAGCGCGCCCAACTCGCCGAAGCCGGCGAACTCCGCCGGGCTCGACATGACCGTGACACCACCGGCCAGCGCCAGCGAGCTTTCTCCCGTACGCAGCGACTGGCACGCCAGGTGCACGGCCACCAACGCCGAGGAGCAGCCGGTGTCGAGCGTGACCGCCGGACCCTCCAGCCCGAACAGGTACGCCACTCGGCCGGACATCAGGCACGGCGACACCCCGGTGACCGAGTGCACGTCGGCCGCGATCTCGCCGTACTCCTGGTATGTGCCGCCGACGAACACGCCCGTGTCGCTGCCGCGCAGGGTCGCCATGTCGATGCCCGCTCGCTCCACCGACTCCCACGCGGTCTCCAGCAGGAGCCGTTGCTGCGGGTCCATGCCGAGGGCCTCGCGCGGGGAGATGCCGAAGAACCCGGCGTCGAACCCGGCCACGTCGGCCAGGAACCCGCCGACGGCCGAGGTGTCCCAGCCGCGGTCGGCCGGGGCCGGGCCGATGGCGTCCACGCCGTCGACCACCAGTCGCCACAGGTCTTCCGGCGAGCTGACCCCGCCGGGGAACCGGCAGGCCATGGACACGACGGCGATCAGGTCGTCGTCGCCGGCCGCCACCCGGGTCTCAACGGGAGCGTCCACAGTGGAGCCAAGCAGTTCGCCGAGCAGGAACTCGGCGAGCGCGATCGGGTTCGGGTGGTCGAACACCAGCGCGGCCGGCAGGGTGGTACCGGTCGCGGCGGACAGCCGGTTGCGCAGGTCGATGGCGGTCACCGAGTCGAACCCGGCGTCGCGGAACGCCGTCCGCTCGGGCAGCGCGTCGGCACCGGCGTGGCCGAGCACGGCCGCCGCCTCCTCGCGCACGATCCGCAGCAGCGTCTGTCGGCGCTGCCCGGCCGGCAGGTCCCGCAACCGGCCGGCGAGCCCGGTGACCGGGGCGGGCGCCGGCGCGCGGTTCAGTTCGGCGACCTCGGGGATCTCGTCGAACAGCCGGGAGGGCCGGCCGGAGGTGAACACCGGGTAGTAACGCTCCCAGTCCACCCCGGTGAGCGCGAGCACCGTCTCGTCGTCGGCGAGCACGCGGGCCAGGCCGGTCATGGCGAGGTCCGGATCGAGAGGAACCAGACCCGACCGGCGAACTCCCCAGGGATCCTCGGAGTCGAACAGCTGGCGGACCTCGTCGCTGTCCGGCCACTTGCCCCAGTGGATGGCCGTAGCGGGCAGGCCGTTGGCGCGGCGGTGCTGGGCGAGTGCCGCGAGGTAGGCGTTGCCGGCCACGTAGGCGGCGTGGTCGCCGCTGCCCCACATCCCGGCGTTGGACGAGTACAGGATGAACGCGTCGAGGTCGGTGGTCAGCTCGTGCAGGTTGCGGGCGCCGGTCGCCTTGGCGCCGGCCACCTTCGCGAAGTCCGCCAAGGACGTCTGGTCGAGTGAGGACAGTTCGATGACGGCGGCCGCGTGGACGACCGTCCGAACGGGACGGCCGGCGTCGGCCAGCTCGGTGAGCAGCGCGGCGAGGGCGTCCCGGTCGGCCACGTCGCAGACGGCCACGGAGACGTTCGGTCCGAAGTCGTGTTCCTTAGTGGTCGGCGCTGGAAGTCCTTCGTGGGTATCGGCGGATCCAGGTTTTCGCTGGGCGTGCGGCCGGAAGGTCGCGGAGCGGAGCTTGCGGAGCGACCATCGTCTCGTACTGGTTGTACTCGGGCCTTTCGGCCGTGCGTCCAGCGGGAAGCTGGGCCGTCGAGACCCCTGGAGGACTTCCGGCGCCGACCACTGAGCCGTGCGGCTGGTGAGCACGAGGTCCGTGGCGCCCTGATCGAGGAGCCAGGTCACCAGGCGAGGACCGATCTGGCCGGTGCCGCCGGTGACAAGGGTGGTGCCATTGGGGGTCCACCGTCCGGTCGGCGCCTTGCCCGCGGGGGCGCGGACGACCCGGCGGGCGAGCGTGCCGATCGCGCGGATCGCGAGTTGGTCCTCGCCCGTGGCGCCCGCGAGGGCGGTCAGCAGGCGGCGGGCGGCCGGCGGGTCGAGGGTGGCCGGCAGGTCGACCACGCCACCCCAGCGGTGCGGATGTTCCAACGCGGCTGTCCAGCCGACGCCGAGAACCTGCGCCTGGGTCGGGTTGGTCAGCGGCTCGGTGTCGCTTGTGGACACCGCGCCCCGGGTGAGCGCCCACACGGGAGCCGTGTCGCCCAGCGCCTGGACGAGGGTGATGGTGAGCGCGAGCCCGAGCGGCAGGTCCGGGTGCGCGACGCAGGGCTCTTCGGCGCCGGCCAGCGTCGACACGATGCCCGTGACGTCATCCGGTAGCCGCGCGGCGAGGGTGTCGCGGTCGGTGTCGGCTTCGTCGAGAACCAGGACCCGCAGCGGGACGCCCGCCGTCTCGAACGCGGCCCGCACGTCGTCGTCCAGGACGCCGGCCGCCGTGACCAGCAGCCACTCGCCCTCGGGAGCCCGGTCCCGGATCCCGGTGACCGGCCGCCAAGCGGTTCGGTACCGCCAGTCGTCCACAGTGGATTCGGTGGAGCGCCGGTCGCGCCAGGACAGCAGGGCCGGTAGGACGTCGTCGAGTGCGCCGGCCGGCAGGTTCAGGTGGGTCTCCGGGTCTTCGAGGGCGGCCCAGAGCTCGTCGTCGCTGCCGCTGGTGCGCGCGGGCGCGGGCGTCGGCCAGTACCGTTCGTGCTGGAACGGGTAGGTCGGCAACTCCACCAGTCCACCGGGCAGTGCCGGCCATTCGACGGCCAGACCGCGAGTGTGTGCCTCGGCGAGCGCGAGCAACAGCCGGTCCGGGCCGCCGTCGTCGCGGCGCAGCGTGCCGAACACGGCGGCGTCGCCCGCCGTCTCCTGGATAGGCAGGGTGAGCACGGGGTGCGGGCTCACCTCGACGAAGGTGTCATAGCCGGCGTCGGCCAGTTCCCGGACGGCGTCGTGCAGGCCGACCGTGCTCCGCAGGTTCCGGTACCAGTACTCGGCGTCGACGCTCGGGTTCCACTCGCCGGTGACCGTGGAGCGGAACGGTACGGCTGCCGGTCGCGGGGTGATCCCGGCGAGGTCGGTGCGCAGCACGTCGCGGATGTCCTCCACGTGCGCGGAGTGCGACGCGTAGTCGACGGGGATCATCTTGGCCCGCACGCCGTCCTCCAGGCACGCGGCCGCCAGGTCGGTGAGCACGGCAGGATCCCCGGACACGACGACGGACGACGGTCCGTTGACCGCGGCGATCGACGCGCCACTACCGAGGTTCGCGAGCCGCGCGGTGACCGCGTCGACCGACTCGGCCACCGACACCATGGCGCCACGACCGGACAGGTGCGCGGCGATCGCCTTGCTGCGCAACGCCACCACGCGGGCGGCGTCCTCGATGGACAGTGCGCCCGCGACGACCGCCGCCGCGATCTCGCCCTGGGAGTGGCCGACGACCGTGGCGGGCAGCACGCCGCGGGACATCCACACCCTGGCCAGCGCGACCATCATCGCCCACGACGCGGGCTGTACGACGTCCACCCGGTCCAGGCCGGTGCCCGTGCGCAGGACGGTGTGCAGCGACCAGTCGATGTGTGGCGCGAGCGCGGCGGTGCACTCGTCGACCACCTGCGCGAACACCGGTTCGTGGTCGAGCAGCGCCGCACCCATGCCGGCCCACTGCGAGCCCTGGCCGGGGAACACGAGCACCACGCGCCGGTCGGCGCGGGCCTCGCCGGCCACGACGTTCGGGGCGGGCTTCTCGTCTGCCAACGCGCGGAGACCGGCCGTCAACTCGGTGGCGTCCTGGCCGACGACCACCGCGCGGTGATCGAACCGGGTCCGGCCGTACAACGCGCCGGCCACGGCCACCGGGTCGGCGTCCAGTTCAGACAGTCGGTACGCCAGGTCACGCAGCGCACCGGGCGACTTCGCCGAGAGCACATAGGGAACGGCCGGCAGGGTGGTCGGCGGGCCGGCCGGGGTAGCAGGCGGTTCTTCAAGCACGACGTGCGCGTTGGTGCCGCTGATGCCGAACGACGACACGCCCGCCCGCATCGGCCGGCCGCGGTGTCCTTCCTCGCCCCACGGCACAGTCTCCTTGAGGACGGACACCGCTCCATTCCAGTCCACATGGGACGACAGGGTGTCCACGTGCAGGGTGCGCGGCAGCTTCCGGTGGCGCATGGCCAGCACCATCTTCAGCACCCCGGCCACCCCGGCGGCGGCCTGCGTGTGCCCGAGGTTCGACTTGACCGAACCCAGCCACAGTGGGGTCTCACGGTCGCGGCCGTAGGTGGCGAGCAGCGCCTCCGCCTCGATCGGGTCGCCGAGCGCGGTGCCGGTGCCGTGCGCCTCCACCACGTCGATGTCCTGTGTGGACAGCCCAGCGTTGGCGAGGGCCTGGGTGATCACCCGCTGCTGCGCGGGCCCGTTGGGTGCGGTGAGGCCGTTGGACGCGCCATCCTGATTGACCGAGGAACCCCGCAGCACGGCCAGGATCGGGTGTCCCAGCCGGCGCGCGGCCGACAGCGGGGCGACGAGCAGCATGCCGACCCCCTCGGCGAAACCCGCGCCGTTCGCCAGGTCGGAGAAGGCCTTGCACCGGCCGTCGGGCGCCAACGCGCCCTGGCGGCCCAACTCGGTGAGCGGGCCGGCCGTGCTCATCACCGTGACGCCGCCCGCGAGCGCGAGGTCGCACTCGCCGCGGCGGAGTGACTCGGCCGCCAAGTGCAGCGCCACCAGCGACGACGAGCACGCCGTGTCGACTGTGAGCGCCGGTCCCTCCAGCCCGAACGTGTAGGCGATCCGGCCGGCGAGCACGCTCGCCGCGATGCCCGTGCCGGCGTGGCCGTCGGTGTCATCGGCCGAGTCGCGGACCAGTTCGAGGTAGTCCTGGCCGTTCGTGCCGACGAACACGCCCGTGCGGCTGCCACGCGCGGCCGTGGGGTCGATGCCCGCGCGTTCGAAGCCCTCCCACGTGGTCTCCAGCAGGAGCCGCTGCTGCGGGTCCATGGAGAGCGCTTCCCGTGGGGAGATGCCGAAGAACCCGGCGTCGAACCCGGCCACGTCCGTGAGGAATCCGCCGACCGCCGGGCCGGCCCACCCTCGGTCGGCCGGGGCGGCGCCGATCGCGTCGCCGCCGTCGGCCAGCAACTGCCACAGCTCCTCGGGACTGGTGATGCCGCCGGGGAAGCGGCAGGCCATACCGATGATCGCGATGGGTTCGTCGGTGCCTGCTCTGGTGGTGATGGTGACGGCCGACAGGTCGCCGAGCAGGTGGTCGGTCAGCTGCCGCACGGTCGGGAAGTCGAAGACGATGCCGGCCGGTAGCGCCAGGCCGGTGAGCGCGGTGAGCCGGTTGCGCAGCTCGACCGCCGTGAGCGAGTCGAACCCGAGGTCGCGGAACGCCTTGTCCACGCCGATGGTCTCGGTGCTCGGGTGGCCGAGTACGGCGGCGACCGCGGCGCGGACGGCGGCCAGCAGTTCCTTCGGGTCGGTGAGCGCGACCGGCGGTGCGGGCGGGGCTTCGGCGACGTCGGGCAGTTCGGCGAACAGCGGGTGGTGGCGGTGGCCGGCGAACAGGCGGCGGTCGGTCAGGTCGAGGACCAGCAGTGCCGACTCGCCGGAAGCGACTGCCGCACCGAGGAGTCCGGTGGCGGCGGCCGGGTCGAGCATGGGCAGGTTGGCCCCGCGGTGGGCGGCGGCCATTCCCTCGCCCGCCCAGGGGCCCCACGCGATGGCGGTCGCGGTCCTGCCGGCCGCGCGGCGGCGGGTGGCGAGGGCGACCAGTTCGGCGTTGGCGGCCGCGTACCCGGCCTGGCCGGCGTTGCCGACCACGGCGGACGCGGAGGCGAACAGCACGAAGGCGTCGAGGTCGGTCGTCAGCTCGTCGAGGATCTCGGCGGCCGTGACCTTGGCGCGGAGCATGGCGTCGACGTCGGCCGGGTCGAAGTTGTCGATCATGCTGTCGTGGACGACACCGGCCGTGTGGACGACGGCGGTGATCTCGTGCTCGGTAAGGATCTCGCGCATGCGGTCACGGTCGGCGGCGTCGGCGGCGACCACTGTGACGCGGTCACCCAGCTCGGCCGCCAGGTCGGCGGCACCGGGCGCGTCGGGGCCACGGCGGCTGACCAGCAGGAGGTGGTCGGCGCCGTCGGCTGCCAGTTGGCGGGCGACATGGCCGCCGAGTGCGCCGGTGCCGCCGGTGATGAGCACGGTGCCGCGGGGCTGCCAACCCTCGGTGGAAAGTTCGGTGGGAAGTTCGGCGCGGACGAGACGACGGCCGTACACGCCGGACTCGCGGACGGCCAGTTCGGGCTCGCCGGTGGCGACGGCATCGACCGCGGCCTGGAGGACCGTGCCGGTGAGGTCGGCGGGGAGGTCGAGCAGACCGCCCCATTCGGCCGGGTACTCGAGGGCCGCCGTGCGACCGAAGCCCAGGACGGTCGCCTGGCCCGGAGTTTCGCGGTCGTCGATGGCGACGGCGTTGCGGGTGACCGTCCACACGGGACCGTGTCCGGCTCGCAGGACGGCCGCCGTGCCGAGGCCGACGAACGACAGGATGCCGTCGGCCGCCGGTAGGTCCGCGATGTCGGTGACCGTGTCGGCGCCGAACGCGGCGGTGACGGTGGTGGTCCACTCGTCGGGCTGCTCGGGGACGACCGCCACCCACCGGCGTGGTTCCGCGGCTACTTCGGACAGTGCGCGCCAGGTCTCGCGGTAGGTCCAGGAAGCGATCGGCTGCTCGGTGGTGGGCAGCGTCGGCCAGTACCGGGTCCGCTCGAACGGGTAGGTCGGGAGTTCGGCACCGGGCACGCCGGTGAACAGGCTCGCCCAGTCGACCGGGACACCGGTGACGTACAGCCGGGCGAGCCCGGTGAACAGTGCGGTCTCCTCGTCGCGGTCCTTGCGCAGCACGGGAGTGCCGCCGGCGAGGGCGCTCAGGGTGCCATCCGGACCGATCTCCAGGAACCGGGTGGCGCCCGTGGCCGTGACGTCGTCGGCGAACCGCACGGTGTCGCGGACATGGTTCACCCAGTACTCGGCGTCGGTGACCGGCTTGGCCATGGCGATCGACGGTTCGGAGAGCGTTATCCCAGCGATGGCCGCCCGGAAGTCGTCAAGCATCGGATCCATCAACGGCGAATGGAACGCGTGCGACACCCGCAGCCGCTTGTGCTTGCGATCCCCGACGGCCGCCATCACCTCGGCCTCGACACCGGAGAGGACGATCGAGTCCGGGCCGTTGACCGCCGCGATCGACACGCCGTCAGTGAGGGTCAACTCGTCCTCGGACGCGCGGATCGCCACCATGGCGCCACCCTCGGGCAACGCCTGCATCAGCCGCGCCCGCGCCTCGACCAGCGTGCACGCGTCATCGAGGGAGAACACCCCTGCCACGTGCGCGGCCGCGATCTCACCGATCGAATGCCCGACCACGTGATCCGGCCGCACCCCGAACGACTCGACCAGCCGGTAGAGCGCGACCTCCAGCGCGAACAACGCCGGCTGCGCCCATCCCGTCTGGTTCAGCGTTTCTCTGTCGTCGCCCCACACGACGTCGCGCAGCGAGTCTTCGAGGCGGGCGTCGAGCGCGTCGGCCACCTCGTCGAACGCCGAAGCGAACACGGGGAACCGGGCGTACAGTTCGCGGCCCATGCCAAGACGCTGCGAGCCCTGACCGGCGAACAGGAACGCGAGCGTCCCGGTGCCGGCCTCGCCACGAGCGGCCTCGATCACACCGTCCGGAGTGGACAGCAGGACCGCGCGATGGTCGAGCATTCCCCGGCGGGCCAGCGCCGCACCGACCTGTACCGCTGATGAATCGGGCAGTTCCGCCTCGCGAGCGGCCAGCGCCGTCGAGGTCCTGGCCGACAGCACCCACGGCACGACAGCCGGTTCCGCGATCTCGACCGGTTCCACGATCGCCTGCTCGAGCACAACGTGGGCGTTGGTGCCGCTCACACCGAACGCGGACACCCCGGCCCGCCGGGGCCGCGCCAGGTCCGGCCACTCAGTGGGGGCCGTGACCAGCTCGATCGAACCGGTCGACCAGTCCACATGGGACGAGGGGCTGCCGACGTGCAGCGAGGCTGGTACGACTCCGGCACGCATGGCCAGCACCGACTTGATGATTCCGGCGACGCCCGCGGCCGCCTGGGTGTGGCCGACGTTCGACTTCACCGAGCCGAGCAGCAGCGGCGCCTCCCGGTCCCACCCGTACGTGGCGAGCAACGCCTGCGCCTCGATCGGGTCGCCCAGCGTCGTGCCCGTGCCGTGCGCCTCCACCACGTCGACGTCCTGTGTGGACAGTCTGGCGTTCGCGAGTGCCGCGCGGATCACCCGCTGTTGCGACGGCCCGTTCGGAGCCGTGAGCCCGTTGGACGCGCCGTCGGAATTGATGGCCGAACCGCGCACCACGGCCAGCACCGGGTAGCCGAGCCGCTCGGCCTCCGAGCGGCGGGCCAGCACCAGCGCGCCGACCCCCTCGGACCAGCCGGTGCCGTCGGCGTCGTCGGAGAAGGGCTTGCAGTTCCCGTCGGCCGCCAGGCCGCCCTGGATGGAGAACTCGACGAACGTGTTCGGGGTGGACATGACGGTCACGCCGCCCACCAGCGCGAGCGTGCACTCCCCGTCCCGCAGGGCCTTCGTCGCGAGGTGCAGCGCCACGAGCGACGACGAGCACGCGGTGTCCACGGTGACCGCCGGGCCCTCCAGCCCGAGCGTGTACGCGAGCCGGCCGGACAGGACACTCGCGGCCGTGCCGATGCCCACGTGTCCGGCGGTGTCGTCGTCGCTCGCGCCGAGCACGCTCAGGTAGTCCTGGCCGCAGTTGCCGACGAACACCCCGGTCTCGGTGCCGCGCAACGCGTACGGGTCGATCCCCGCGGCCTCGAACGCATCCCAGGTCGTCTCGAGAAGCAGCCGCTGCTGCGGGTCCATGGCCAGCGCCTCACGCGGGGAGATGCCGAAGAACTCGGCGTCGAAGTCCGCCGCACCGGCCAGGAATCCACCCCGGGTGGTGGCCGACCTGCCCGACGCGAGGCCGGTCAGGTCCCAGCCGCGATCGACCGGGAACGCCGAGATACCGCTCTCCCCCGCCACCAGCAGGCGCCACAGGTCGGCCGGCGAGGTGACTCCGCCGGGCAGCCGGCAGCCCATACCGACGATCACCACGGGGTCCTCGTCGAGCGGGGTGGCGAGAGCGGTGACCGCCGGGACGTCCGCGCCGGCGCCGAGGTACTCGGCGAGCGCGGCGGCCGTCGGGTGGTCGAAGACGAGCGTCGCCGGCAACCGCGTGCCGACCACTGTCGACAGCCGGTCCCGCAGTTCGACGGCGGTCAGCGAGTCGAACCCGAGGTCGGCGAAGGCGCGGTCCGGGTCGACAGCGTCGACACCGCCGTGCCCAAGGACCGCGGCCACCTCGCGGCGGACCAGGTCGAGCAGGGCCGCCGGGTCGACGGGCGCGGAGCTCGGTCGCACGTCCGCCGGGGTGTCGAGAAGCACGGTGTCGAAGAGGGCACTCGGCCGACGGGCGGTGAAGCTCGACACGAACCGGGGCAGGTCGAGGTCGGCCACCACGAGCGTCGGGCGGCCTTCCGCGACCGCGCGGTCGAGCACGTCGATGGCGAGCGCCGGGTCGAGTTCGCGGACCCCGTGGCGGTGGAGCCGCTGCGACGCGCTCTGATGGTCGCTCGCCATGCCGGCCTGGGCCCAGGTGCCCCAGCCGATGGACGTGGCCGGGAGTCCGGCGGCCGCGCGGTGTTCGGCGAGCGCGTCGAGATAGGCGTTGGCGGCCGCATAGCCGGCCAGGCCGACCGAGCCCCACACACCGGCCGCGGATCCGAAGAGGACGAACGCGTCGAGGTTCTCCGTGAGTTCGTGCAGGTGGCGGGCGGCGAGCTTGGCGGAGAGCAGGTTCTCGAGCTGGTCGGTGGTGACCGTGGCGACGTCGGCGTCCCCGAGCACCGTGCCGGCCGCGTGGACCACGGCGTTCGGCGGGTATTCGGCGAGGACCTCGGAGAGCGCTTTCCGATCGGTGACGTCGCAGGTCACGACGGTCGCCCGGCAGCCGAGATCCGGTGCCGCGCCGCCGCGGCGGCTGAGCAGGACCACGTGCTCGGCGCCCGCGCCGGCCGCCCAGCGGGCCACCAGCCCGCCGATTCCGCCGGTGCCGCCGGTGATCAGGACGGTGCCGCGCAGGCGGGGCGCGGTCGGGGCGGGTGCCGCGGGTGCCGGCACGAGCCGGCGGCCGAAGAGGCCCCACGACCGGACGGCCAGGTGGTCCTCGGCGCCGAGTTCGCCGGCCAGGACGGCGATCAGACGCTCGGCCGCGCGGTCGTCGAGGCTCGCCGGCAGGTCGACGAGGCCGGCCCAGGCGGCCGGCTGTTCGAGGGCGGCGACACGGCCGAGACCCCAGAGTGTTGCCTGTTCCGGATGGGTGACCTGGTCGCGGCGGCCGGTGGCGACCGCGCCGGCCGTGACCGTCCACACAGGAACGGAGAGTTCGCGGAGCAGGCGGGTGGTGGCGGCCAGCCCCACCGGCACGACCGTGGTGCCGGGTTCGGTCCGCTCGTCGAGGCCCAGAAGCGAGACCACGCCTTCCACGGACGGATGGGTGCGATCCGTGGTCACCTCGGCACCCGCGGCCCGCAGCGCGGCGGCCACCTGGTCTGCCAGTGGCGGCGATTCCTCGGGCGTGACGAGCAGCCAGGTACCGGACAGCCGGGCGGTGCCGCGAGTGCGCAGCGGCGTCCAGTCGATGCGGTAGCGCCAGGAGTCGGTGGTCTCGGTGGCCCGCAGACGGTCCCGCCAGTCGGTGAGCGCGGGCAGCACCTCGGCGGCTGTGGTGGCCGGGAGGTTGAGCGCGTCGGCGAACTCGCCGGGGTCGCCGTCGACGAGGGACCAGAAGTCCGGGACATCATCGTGGCGGGCGGGTATCTGCTCCGGCCAGAAGTCCTTGTGCTGGAAGGGGTAGGTCGGCAGGTCGACGACTCGCGCGCCGAGCCCGTCGAAGAAGCCGGCGCCGATCGGCAGGCCCGCCACGTACAGCTTGGCGAGCGCGGTCACGGCCATCTGCTCCTCGCCGCCGTCCCTGCGCAGCAGCGGGATGCCGTCGACCAGCGTCGACAGGGTGCCGTCCGGTCCGATCTCCAGGAACGTCGAGCCGGAGAGCGCGATCATGTCGTCGGCGAACCGCACGGTGTCGCGGACGTGCCGCACCCAGTACTCGTGGTCGGTGACCGGCCTGGCCATCGAGATGGTCGGTTCGGAGAGCGTGATCCCGGCGATCGCCGCACGGAACTCGTCGAGCATCGGGTCCATCAACGGCGAATGGAACGCGTGCGACACCCGCAGCCGCTTGTGCTTGCGGTCCCCGACCGCCGCCAGGACCTCGGCCTCGACGCCCGACAGCACAAGGTTGTCGGGCCCGTTGATGGCGGCGATCGAGACACCCTCGGTCAGGGTCAGTTCGTCCGGGGAACACCGCAGCGCGACCATGGCGCCACCCTCGGGCAGTGCCTGCATCAAGCGCGCCCGCGCCGCCACCAACGTGCAGGCATCGTCGAGCGAGAACACCCCGGCCACGTGCGCCGCGGCGATCTCGCCGATCGAGTGGCCGGCCACGTGCTCCGGCGTGACGCCCCACGAGAAGACCAATCGGGAGAGCGCGATCTCGAGGGCGAACAGCGCGGGCTGTGCCCAGCCGGTCTTGTTCAGCTCCTCGGCATCAGAGCCCCACATGACCTCGCGCAGGCCGGGAAAGCGCTCCACCACCTCGTCGAAGGCGGCCGCGAACGCGGGGTACCGCGCGTGCAGTTCCCGACCCATGCCCAGCCGCTGGGAGCCCTGGCCGGCGAACAGGAAGGCCACCCGTCCGGTGCCCGCCTCGCCGGTGAGCACCGACGGGATGCCGGCGGCCAGCGCCGCGAGCTCAGAGCGCGCACTGTCCTCATCGGACGCCACGATCACCGCGCGGTGCTCGAAGTCCGCCCGCGTGGTGGCAAACGAGAACGCCGTGTCTACAAGGGATTCGACCGAGACACGTCCGGCCAGTTCCCGCAATGCCTCGGGGGTCTTGGCGGACAACGCGAGCGGTATCGCCGCGATCGGGCGCTCCACCGGCTCGACGGGCTCGGACTCGGGCGCCTGCTCCAGGATGAGGTGCGCGTTCGTGCCGCTGATCCCGAACGCCGACACCCCGGCGCGCCAGGGACGGTCGTTTCGAGGCCACTCCCGCGCCGACGTCAGCAGCGACACGGCACCGGCCGACCAGTCGACGTGCGTGGTCGGCTCGTCCACGTGCAGGGTGGCCGGCAGCAGCCCGTTGCGCATGGCCAGCACGAGCTTCATCACGCCGGCCACCCCGGCCGCGTTCTGCGTGTGCCCGAGGTTCGACTTCACCGACCCGACCAGCAGCGGCACCGACCGGTCCTGCCCGTAGGTGGCGAGCAGCGCCTGCGCCTCGATCGGATCGCCGAGCGTCGTGCCGGTGCCGTGCGCCTCCACCACGTCCACGTCGGCCGGTGACAGCCGCGCGTCGGCCAGCGCCGCGCGGATCATCCGCTGCTGGGAGGGGCCGTTCGGCGCGGTCAGCCCGTTGGACGCGCCGTCGGAGTTGATGGCGCTGCCGCGGATGACGGCGAGCACCGGGTGTCCGTTGCGGCGCGCGTCGGACAAGCGCTCCAGCATGAGCATGCCGGCGCCCTCGCCCCAGCCGACCCCGTCCGCCGCGTCGGCGAACGCCTTGGACCGGCCGTCGGGGGCCATGCCGCGCTGCCGGGAGAACATGACGAACAGGTCGGGGGACAGCAGCAGCGCCACCCCACCGGCGAACGCCAGCCCGCACTCGTCCTTGCGGAGCGACTGGACGGCCAGGTGCATGGCGACGAGCGAGGACGAGCACGCGGTGTCGATGGTGACCGTGGGACCCTCGAGCCCGAGCAGGTAGGCGATCCGTCCGGACAGGACACTCGGCGAGAGCCCGGTGACCGCGTGACCCTCCAGGCGGTCCTCCCGGCCCAGCGCCGCGCCGTACTGGGCGTCGTAGCCGCCGATGAACGTGCCGGTGTCACCGCCGTGCAGCGACGTCGGGTCGATGCCCGCCCGCTCGGCCGCCTCCCACGCGATCTCCAGCATCAGGCGCTGCTGCGGGTCGGTGGCCAGTGCCTCACGCGGCGACATGCCGAAGAAGTCCGCGTCGAACGCGGCGACGCGGTCGAGGAACGCGCCCTCGAACGTGTAGGCCGTGCCGGGGTGCTCCGGGTCGGGATGGAACAGCGAGTCGGTGTCCCAGCCACGGTTGGTCGGCGGGTCGGACACCGCGTCGACGCCGTCGGCCAACAGCCGCCACAGCCCCTCGGGGGTGTCGGCGCCGCCGGGGAACCGGCAGCTCATGCTGATGATCGCGATCGGCTCGGTGGCGCGCTCGGTGACCTCCTGCAACCGCGTGCGGCTGTCGTGCGCCTCGGCGATGGCACGTCGGAGGTAGTCCCGCAGCTTGTCCTCGTCCGCCATGTTCGCTGTGCTCCCAGCTGTCACCGTGACCAGGGTGTCGGGTGCGAACCTATGAGCGGCGCAGTGAGGTTTCCCCTAGAAGGGCCTCGGGACTAGGGAATACTCTGAACTTGACGTGCGACCGTGACGCCCATGGCGATCAGTTCGGACCTCGTCGCGTTCCCCGTGCGGCGGCCAGGCGAGCCGTTTCCCCCGCCGCAGTACGAGGACTACCGCAACCGGCCGGGCATGGTGTTCTCCACCATGCCGACCGGGTCGAAGGTGTGGCTGGCCACGCGCTACGAGGACGTCCGCGCGGTGCTCACCGACAAGCGGATCAGCTCCAACCCGGCGCACGAGGGTTTCCCGTCGGCCGGCCGTACCGGTGGCGTGCCCGGCCAGGACCAGGTGCCCGGCTGGTTCGTGGCGCTCGACCCGCCGGAGCACGACCGGTTCCGCAAGGCACTGATCCCCGAGTTCACCGTGCGGCGCGTGAAAGAGCTGCGCCCGGCGATCCAGCGGGTGGTCGACGGCGTGCTGGACGACCTGGTGGCCAAGGGCGGCGAGGCCGACCTGGTGCGCGACTTCGTGGCACCCGTGCCGTCGCTGGTGATCGCCGCGCTGCTCGGCGTGCCCGAAGTGGACCGCCCGTTCTTCGAGGAGAACATCCGCACGCTCGTCACCATGTCCTCGTCGCACGAGGCACGCGAGGCGAGCACCAAGTACCTGCTGCGCTACCTCAACCGGCTGGTGAAGATCAAGCAGCACCGGCCGGGCGACGACCTGCTGAGCGTCATGATCGCCGCCGGTTCGCTGTCGGTGATCGAGATGTCCGGTGCGGCCATGCTGCTGCTGATCGCCGGGCAGGAGACGACCGCCAACAACCTGGCGCTCGGCGCGGTCACCCTCCTGATGAACCGCGAGTGGATCGGCGACGAGCGGGTGGTCGAGGAGGTCCTGCGGTACTACTCGGTGGCCAACATCGTGGCGCTGCGGGTGGCGACCGAGGACCTGGAGATCGGCGGCCAGCAGATCAGGGCGGGCGACGGCATCGTCCCCCTGCTGGCGGCCGCCAACTTCGACGACACGAAGTTCGGCTGCCCCCACCAGTTCGACCCGACGCGCTCGGCCCGCCACCACGTGGCGTTCGGCTACGGCGTGCACCAGTGCCTCGGCCAGAACCTCGTGCGCGCCGAGCTG
This sequence comes from uncultured Actinomycetota bacterium, assembly GCA_963826035.1. Lineage (GTDB taxonomy): Bacteria > Actinomycetota > Actinomycetes > Mycobacteriales > Pseudonocardiaceae > Actinophytocola. The sequence continues at coordinate 74,991 of CAWGVZ010000004.1, forward strand.
GACATCGCGTACCGCTCGCTGTTCGAACGCCTGCCGGACCTGCGACTCGCGGTGCCGGTGGAGGAACTGCCCTTCAAGTACGACGGCCTCATCTTCGGCCTCAACGCGCTCCCCGTGCGCTGGACCACCCCCTGACAGCACACGGGACGGGCCCGGTCGGCGTTCGCGCCGGCCGGGCCTTTGCCGACTGTTAAAATTCCGGCCGGTGACGACCGCGCGCCCCAACATCATCGTCCTGCACTGCCACGATCTCGGGCGGTTCCTCGGCTGCTACGGCCATCCGACCGTGCGTACGCCGAACCTGGACTCCTTTGCCGCGGACGGGATCCGCCTCGACCGCGCGTTCGCCACCGCGCCGCAGTGCAGCCCGTCGCGGGCGTCGCTGTTCACCGGACGGTGGCCGCACGCGAACGGCGTCATGGGCCTGACCCACGGCGACTTCGCCTGGGACCTTCATCCCGGCGAGCGCCACCTGGGCGGCCTGCTGCGCGAGGCCGGCTATCGCAGCGTGCTCCTCGGGGTACACCACGAGTCCCTCGCCCGGCCGGACACCGAACTCGCCGCCCGGCTCGGCTTCGATCACGTCGACACCTCGCGGATCATGGCCACGCCCGTCGCCGATCTCGCCTGCGAGCACCTGTCGGAACTGGCGGGCAAGCAACCCTTCTACCTCCAGGTGGGGTGCTTCGAGCCGCACCGGATGGGCGGCGCCCGCGACCCGGAGGGCATCAAGGGCTTCATCGGCAACCACGTCGAGCCGGACGCCGAGCTGGGAATCGAGATCCCGCCCTACCTCAACGACTCCGAGTCCGCCCGCGCGGAGATCGCCGAGCTGCAGGGAGCGGTCGCCCACATGGATCAGGCCGCCGGCCGGATCCTCGACCAGCTCGACCGTCTCGGGATCGCCGACGACACGCTCGTCCTGTTCACCACCGACCACGGCCTGGCCCTGCCCCGGGCCAAATGCTCCCTCTACGACCCCGGTCTCGAGGTCGCCATGATCGTCCGGTACCCGGCACGGGGCTGGCTCGGGGGCCGGGTGCACGACGACCTGTTGTCCAATGTGGACGTCGTGCCGACCTTGCTGGAGCTGCTCGGCGTCGACCCCGGTGGCGAGCTGCACGGCCGCAGCTTCCTGGGCCTGCTGGACGGCGGTGACTACCGGCCCCACGAGGAGATCTTCGGCGAGCTGACCTACCACGACTACTACGACCCCCGCCGCTGCGTCCGGACCGACCGCCACAAGCTGATCGCCAACTTCAGCAACGCGTACGCGTACATGGACCCCAGCCAGTCGTGGAACCGGCGCTGCACACCTCGGGTCGAGCCCATGGCCTTCCACCCGCCCGTCGAGCTGTACGACCTCGCCGAGGACCCCCACGAGCTGACCGACCTGGCGGCCGACCCAGAACACGCGGCGACGGTCGAGGACCTGTTGGCCCGGCTGCACACCTGGATGGCGCGAACCGGCGACCCGCTCCTCGACGGCGCCGTCACCTCCCCACTGCACCGCAGGACCCAGGAACGCCTCGTAAAGTGACGCCATGACGTCCTACCTCCCCGCCGCCGGGCAGCCGTACCGGCCTGTGCCCTACCGACCGAGGCGCATGCCCGCCGAGGCGTCGAGGAAGATGGCCGAGTGGCTGCGGGAGCGGATGGCCGAGCGGCGGACGGTGCGGGCGTTCTCGGCCGATCCGGTGGACGAACGACTCGTGCTGGACGCGATCTCGGTGGCGTCGACCGCCCCGTCGGGCGCCCATCAGCAGCCGTGGACCTTCGTGCTGGTCACGAACCCTGACGTGCGGGCGCGGATCCGGGAAGCCGCCGAGGCGGAGGAGCGCAGAGCCTACGCGGGCCGGCTCGGCGAGGAGTGGCTCGCGGCGCTGCGGCCGCTCGGGACCGACGAGGACAAGCCGCACCTGACCGACGCGCCCCTGCTCATCGTTGTGTTCGCCCAGCGGTACTTCCTGGACGAAACGTCCGGGCGTAAACACAAGCACTACTACGTGGACGAGTCGGTCGGTATCGCGGTGGGCATGCTGCTCACCACGCTGCATCTGGCCGGCCTGGCCGCACTGACCCACACCCCCAGCCCGATGCGGTTCCTCGGCGAGATCCTCGAGCGACCACGCAACGAGAAGGCGTTCGCGGTCATCCCCGTCGGCTACCCGGCCGAGGACGCCGTCGTGCCCGACCTGGTGCGCAAACCACTGGACCAGGTGCTTGTCCGAGTGTGAGTCACGACCCGGCCGGCACCACCGTTCCCAGCCAGTCGCGCATTATCTGGGCGGTCATGGCCGAGTCCTCCTGTGCCAGGGACAGGTGGTCGGCGTCGATGACGATCACCTTGTCCGCCTGTACGGGGGCCGATGACGTGTCGATCGGGGTGCCGTCCTCCATTTTCGAGCACTGCAGCAGCAGCGTGGGCACCGTGGGTGCTTCCGGCTTGATGTCCTCCACTTTGTACTGCCAGTGCGCCATGGCCGTCAGCCGCGCGGTGTCCAGCGACACGGTCGGCGAGTCGATGTCGGCGAAGTAGTACTTGCCGACGTCGGTGAAGTCGATGTTCTCGTTCTCCTGGTTGCCGTAGCTGAACCCGAGCGTGTCCAGCATGATCACCGCCTCCGGGCGGATGCCCCAGGTGGTGACCAGCATGTTGGCCGCCAGGTAGGCGAGCGCACCGGCCGAGCTGTGACCCACGAGCACGAACGGTTCGCCGTCGCTCGCGTGGAGAGCGCTCTCCGCGAGGATGCGGATGGCCGCGTCCGCTGTGGCCGGCAGGGCTTCCCCGGTCGCGAAACCCATGAGCGGCAACGCGTTGACGTACCGCTCACCGCGGAAGTGCGCGCTCAGCCTGGCGTACTGGTGCACGCCGCCGGTCGCGCCGGGCGCCGCGAAGCAGATGAGCCTCGGCTTGACCGGGCCCCGCGACAGCGTGACCGGTTCGGACAGCTCGTCCAGCTCCGCCGGGTGGTGGAACTGCGGGCGGGTGTTTGCCACGGCGTTGAGCATCCGCATGGCCTCCGGGATCAGGTTTGCCCGGATGGCGCTGAAGAACAGCTCCCGGAGGGTCTCCCCCTCCACGGACGTCGCCACCGCACGTGTGCCCGGCCGGTCGGCCGCCGAGGCCGCCTCCGCCAGCTGCTCACGCAGCCACGTGGCGAGCCCGGTGGCCGAGCGGGCGTCGAAGATGACCGACGTCTGCAACCGGATGCCGACCATGTCGGAGAGCAGGTTCCGCAGCTCCACGGCGATCAGCGAGTCGAACCCCAACTCGAGGAACGGCCGGTCCGGATCGACCGAGGCGGGGTCCGCGTGCCCGAGCACGCCCGCCACGTTGTTGAGCACGAGATCCCGCAACAACGCGTCCTGCCCGGCTTCGTCGAGCCGGGCGAGGTGCTCCCGCAGCGACCCCTCGGACCGGCCGCGGGCGGCCGTGGCGCGACGGGTGACCGCCGGGGCCAGGTCGCGCAGCAACGGCGGCGTCTGCACGCGCAGCCCGGCCGGGTTGACCCGCAGCAGCGCCTGCACCGGTTCGTCGGTGGCGACCGCCGTGTCGAACAACGCCATGCCCTGGGCGAGCGTCAGCGGCGGCAGTCCCGACCGGCCGAGGCGCTGCATCTCCGTGTCGCTCAGCTCGCCGGTCATGCCGGCCGACTGGCCCCACGCGCCCCACGCGAGCGAGGTCGCCGCCAGCCCGAGGGAGCGGCGATGGGTGGCCAGCGCGTCGAGGAACGAGTTGGCGGCCGCGTAGTTGCCCTGCCCGGGACTGCCGAGGAGGCCGGCCACCGACGAGAACAGCACGAACGCGTCGACGTCGCCGGCCAGCTCGTGCAGGTGCCAGGCGGCGTCGACCTTCGGCGCCAGCACGGCATCAAGGCGTTCCTCGGTGAGCGACGTGACCAGCCCGTCGTCCAGCACGCCGGCCGTGTGCACGACGGCCGTCAGGTCCAGCCCGTCGAGCAGGGCCGCCACCGAGGACCGGTCGGCCAGGTCGCACGCGGCGAACCGAACCGAAGCGCCCTGCCCGGCCAGCTCGGCCGTCAACTCGGCCGCACCGGGAGCATCGGCACCCCGGCGGCTCGCCACCAGCAGGTTCCGCGCGCCGTGGGTGGTGACCAGGTGACGGGCGAACTCCGCGCCCAACCCGCCGCCGCCGGTGATCAGCACTGTGCGGTCCGGGTCGATGGCCCGCGGCGCGGTCAGCACCGTTCGGCCGACGTGGGCGTCCGCGCGCAGGGCGTCCGCCACGCGGCGCATGTCCCAGAACCGCACCGGCGGCGGGACCAGGTCGCCCGCGAGCAGGTCCGCCAGGATCTCGCCCGCGTTGTCCGGCGGCGCAAGCGTGGTGAGGTCGACCAGCTGACCCGTCTCATTGAGCAACTGACGGGCCACCTCGGCCGGCGCACCGATCACCCGGTCCATGAGCGCGCCCTCGCTGGCCAGCTCGAACCGCATCTCGTACTCGAGGCTGGACGCGGTCGACAGGTGGTACTCGTCGAGCCCGAGCGGTGCCAGGGCCTCGAGCGCCGACTCGTCGGCAGTGGCGAACACCTCGGCATCGAGCCGGGCGGCCAGCGCCGCGGTCGCGACGCCGACGGCGGTGGCACCGACGTGGACCAGGACCCGCTCCCCCGAGCGCACGCCGACCAACGCCTGGTGTGCCAGGAGGAACGGGACGGGCACGGCCGCCGCGGTCTCGGCGGACCAGCCGTCCGGGACGAGGGCGAGTTGGTCCGCGCCGGTGACCGCGGTGGCCGCGATCCCGCCGGACAGCAGGCCGAACACCCGGTCACCGACGGCGAAGCGAGTGACCGCCGGACCGGTCTCCACCACCACGCCGGCCCCGTCGCACTCCTCATATCCGAGACCGGCGGCGTGCACGGCCACCCGCACCTGGTGCTCATCCAGCGGCGATGGCTCGACCACCACGACGCGCGGCGGAGCACCCTCGACCCGCCACCCGGAACCGACGGGCGGCACCAGCCCACGCTCCGAGGTGCGGCTCAACCGCGGGCTCAGCAGCACGCCGTCGCGTTCGGCCAGTTGCTGCTCTTCCGCGTGGAGCGCGTCGAGCAGCAGCGCGGCACCGGGGCTCGCGGAGGCCAGGTCGAGCAGCACCATCCGCCCTGGGTTCTCGGCCTGCGCCGAGCGGATCAGTCCGGCCGCCGCGGCGGCCGCCAGGTCGGTCACCGGCTCACCGGCCACCGACGCCGCACCCCGGGTGAGGAACAGGATCCGGGCGGCGGCCAGCCGTTCGGTGCCCAGCAGTTCGTGTACCAGCCCCAGAACCCGGCGGGTCGCGGCGTGCACGGACTCCGCGCCCGCCGGTCCACCGAGCAGCGGCACGAGGAAGACATCCGGGACCTCCGCCACGTCGGTGAGCGCGTCGGCGTACCCGATGACCTGCTCGCCCGACACGGACATGGGGTTGGCCAGGTTCAGCTCGTCGCCGCCGACCACCGTCCACCGCAGCCCGCCCGCGGCTCCGGTGACGGGTGCGGGAACCCAGTCGAGCAGGAACGGGATATCCCCGGACGTGCTCGCGGCAGGGGGACCGCCGGGGGCGCGCAGCGACAGGGTGTCGACCGTGAGCACGGGCGCACCCGCTGGGTCGACCGCCAGGACGGAGACCGCGTCGTGGCCGGCTTGCGTGAGCCGGACCCGCAGCACGCGGGCGCCGGTGGCGTGCAGTGACACGCCGTGCCACTCGAACGGCAGCGCCGTGCCGAGCCCCTCGACGAACACGGACGCGTGCAGCGCGGCGTCGAGCAGTGCCGGGTGCAGCCCGAACTCCTCGGCGTCCGGGACCTGCTCGGGAAGCGCGACCTCGGCGTACACGTCACCATCGAGCCGCCAGGCGGCCCGCAGGCCCTGGAACACCGGGCCGTAGGACAGGCCGCGCTTCGCGAGGCCGGGGTAGAAGTCGGTCAGCTCCACCGGTTCGGCACCGGCGGGCGGCCAGGTGAGGGTGTCTAACGTGGCGTGCGTGGGCTCGACGGTGAGCGAGCCGGTGGCGTGATGGCTCCACTCGGCATCAGGCAGGTCGACCGGGCGGGAGTGCACGTCGACCGAGCGCCGGCCGCCCGCGTCGTCAGCCGTGCCGACCGTGACCTGCACGGCCAGCGCGGTCGACGCGTCGAACACCATCGGCACGAGGAGCGTGAGGTCGTCGACCGTGGCGGCGCCGACCTCGTCTCCCGCGCGCACGGCCAGCTCCAGGAAACCCGTGCCGGGGAACAGGATGGCGTCGCCCACGCGGTGGTCGGCGAGCCACGAGTGGGTGGCGAGCGACACCTGGCCGGTGAGCAGCACCTCGTCGGACGCGGCGAGCGCGACCGTGGCGGCGAGCAGCGGGTGGTTCGGGGTGCCGAGCCCCAGCCCCGCAGCGTCGGCCGGGGCAGATGCCAACGTCGGCCAGAAGCGCTCGCGGGTGAACGCGTAGGTCGGCAGGTCGATCCGGCACGCACCGGTGCCGGCCAGCAGCGCCGTCCAGTCCACCGTGGACCCGGTGACGTGCAGCCGGGCGAGTGCCGTGAGGAACGCGCTCTCCTCGCCCCGGTCCTTGCGCAGCGCGGGAACCCCCTCTACCAGCGCACTCAAGGTGCCGTCCGGACCGATCTCCAGGAAGGTGTCGGCGTCCGCGGCCGCCACGTCATCGGCGAAGCGGACGGTGTCGCGGACGTGGTGCACCCAGTAGTCCGCGTTCGTCACGTCCTTGGTCAGGGGGATGGTGGGCTCGGAGAGCGTTATCCCGCTGATGGCCACCCGGAACTCGTCCAACATCGGACCCATCAACGGCGAGTGGAACGCATGCGACACCCGCAGCCGCTTGTGCTCCCGATCCCCCACCACGGCCAGAACCTCAGCCTCGACACCCGACAGCACCACATTGTCCGGACCGTTGACCGCCGCGATCGACACCCCATCGGTCACTGTGACATCGGCCGTGCGAATGGCGACCATCGCACCACCGGTCGGCAACGCCTGCATCAACCGAGCCCGCGCCTCGACCACCGTGCACGCATCATCCAGCGAAAACACCCCAGCCACGTGCGCCGCCGCGATCTCCCCGATCGAATGCCCCACCAGCACATCCGGCCGCACACCCAACGACTCCACCAGCCGGAACAACGCCACCTCCAGCGCAAACAACGCCGGCTGCGCCCAACCCGTCTCGTTCAACTCCTCAGCATCGGTACCCCACACAACCTCGCGCAAACCGGGAAACCGCTCCACCACCGAGTCAAACGCCGCCGCGAACACCGGGAACCGCTCATACAGCCCGCGACCCATACCCAGACGCTGCGCACCCTGGCCCGCGAACACGAAACCCAGCCGGCCCGGCTTGGCCACCCCACGGGCGACCTCCGCCACACCGTCCGAGGTGGACAAGAGGACCGCGCGGTGTGTCAGGTTCGCCCGCGTAGCCAGCGAGCACGCCACGTCGATGGCCGCGTGCCCGTCGGTGAACTGGACCACCTGGTCGACCTGCGCGTCCAGCGCGGCGGCCGCGGCGGCCGACACCGGCCACGGCACGGCGGCGGCAGTGATCTCCGCCGCCGCGGCCACGGGTTCCGGCTCCGGTGCCTCCAGGATGACGTGCGCGTTGGAACCGCTGATGCTGAACGACGACACGCCGACGCGGCGCGGCCGGGCAGTAGTGCCGCCGGTCGGCCACGGGGTGGCATCGGTGGCCACCCGGACGGCGCCGGCCGTCCAGTCCACAGTGGACGACGAGGTGCCGACGTGCAGGGTCTTCGGCACCAGCCCGTGATGCATGGCCAGCACCGACTTGATGACCCCGGCGACACCGGCCGCTGCCTGGGTGTGCCCGATGTTCGACTTCACCGTGCCGACCAGCAGCGGCGTCTCCCGCTCCTGCCCGTAGGTGGCCAGCAGCGCCTGCGCCTCGATCGGGTCACCCAGCCGAGTGCCGGTGCCGTGTGCCTCTACCACGTCCACATCGGACGGTGCCAGCCCGGCGCCGGTCAACGCCGCGCGGATGACCCGCTGCTGCGACGGGCCGTTCGGCGCGGACAACCCGTTGGACGCCCCGTCGGAGTTCACGGCCGAGCCACGCACCAGGGCCAGCACCTGGTGGCCGTTGCGGCGGGCGTCGGACAGCCGTTCCAACACCAGCATGCCCACCCCCTCGGACCAGCCGGTGCCGTCGGCGTTGTCGGAGAACGCCTTGCACAACCCGTCCGGTGCCAGTCCACCCTGGACGGTGAAGCCGGAGAAGTTCGACGAGGTGGCCATCACCGTGACGCCGCCGGCCAGCGCGAGCGTGCATTCCCCGTCCCGCAACGACTTGGCCGCCAGGTGCAGGGACACGAGCGAGGCCGAGCACGCGGTGTCCACGGTGACCGTCGGGCCCTCCAGCCCGAACACGTAGGACAGCCGTCCGGACATGACGCTCGCGACCGTGCCGGTACCGCCGTGGCCCTCCAGGTCGTCCTCCGCGAAGAACGTCAGGTGGGTGAAGTCCTGGCCGCTGGTGCCGACGAACACGCCGGTTCGGCTGCCCCGCAACGACTCCGGGTTGATCCCCGATCGCTCCATCGCCTCCCACGACACCTCGAGCAACTGCCGCTGCTGCGGATCCATGGCCAGCGCCTCGCGTGGGGAGATCCCGAAGAACCCCGGGTCGAAGTCGGCCGCGTCGTAGAGGAAACCGCCGCGCTGGGTGGCACTGCGGCCGGGGCCGTCACCGGCCAGGACGTCCAACTCCCAGCCGCGGTCGGTGGGGAACCCGCCGATGCCGTCCGCCCCGCGGTCGAGCAGGTCCCACAGGTCCTCCGGCGACCGCACCCCGCCCGGGTACCGACAGGCCATGCCGACGACAGCGATCGGTTCCTGCCGGCCGGCCTCGACTTCCTCGAGACGGGCACGGGTCTTCTGCAGGTCGGTGGTGACCCACTTGAGGTACTCGACCAGCTGACTCTCGTCGGGCATGTCACGCCTTTCTTCCTCGCACGACAGCGGGGGTCACAGACCCGGACGCCGCCCCAACTCGTTGTCGATGAAGGCAAGCAGGTCCGACGCGCTCGCCGTGTTGAGTTTCTCGGTCTTCTCGGTCGCCGCGCCGGAGTCGCTCACCAGCGCCAGCAGGGCACGCAGTCGCCCGCTCACACCCGCCTTCGTGACCTCGTCGAGGTCCCCGGCGGTCAGGACCGACTCGACCCGCGCGAGGTCGCCGAGCACCGCGCCGCCCGCGTCCGGCTTCTCCTCCACCGCCTCGCCGATCGCCCGCAGCAGCTCGGTCGTGACGTGCTCGATGAGCGCGGCCGGTGTCGGATAGTCGAAGACCAGCGTGGCCGGCAGCGGGAGTCCCGTGGCGGCCGTGAGCCGGTTGCGCAGCTCGCCGGAGGTCAGCGAGTCGAACCCGATGACCCGGAACTCCCGCGCCGGGTCGATCGTGCGTGCGCCGCCCCGGCCGAGGACGGCGGCCGCCGCGGCGCGCACCACCTCGCTGACCAGCTTGCGCCGGCCAGCGTCGTCGAGCTCCAGCAACTGTTCCCGGAGTTCCTCGGCCGAGCCGCCGACGCCGGCCGCGAGATCCCGCAGCAGCGGCAGGTCCGTCTCCTCCGTGGGACGCGGGACGAGCACCGGCTCGATTGACCCGAGCGCCACGTCGAGCCGAGCCGGGTCGGGCGGCCCGGCCAGCACGGTCGCCACGAGGCCGGCGGCGCGACGCTCGTAGGCGATCGCGTCGAGCACCGCGCCGTCCGCGTCGCCGAACACGCCCAGGTTCGGTGACAGCAGCACGAACGCCGCCAGATCCCGCTCGCGGGTCAACTCGTGCAGGTGCCAGGCAACCTCGACCGACTGTCCCGCGTGGACGATCGCGGCGGGCGCCACTTGGTCGAGCAGGGTGGCCAGCTCGGCGCGACCGGTGGCGTCGGTGCGCACCGCCCGGTCGTCGAGGTGGCCGGTCACCGCCCCGTCCGGGTCACCCGTGACCAGGACCGCACCCTGAGCCGGGCGCGGCACGGTCAGCACGAGCTTGCCGACGTGCTGGGCGTTGCTCATGAACCGGAACGCCTGGCGGGCCACCCGCACGTCCCAGGTGCGCAGCGGCAGCGTGGTGATCGCGCCGGCCGCGAACAGCGCCACCAGCTCGTCGAGCAGCTCCCGGATGCGGGCCGGGTCCACCAGCCCGAGGTCGAACGCCTGGTAGGCCGCGGTCAGCGCCGCCGGGTCGCGCAGGTCGGTCTTGCCCATCTCCAGGAACCGCCCACCCTGACCGAGCATCCCCAGCGACGCGTCGATGAACGCGCCGGTCAGCGAGTTCAGCACGACATCCATGGGCCCGAACTTCGTGGCGAAGCCGAGATCGCGGGAGGACGCGAGGTGATCGTCCGGAATTCCCATGGCGCGCAACGTGTCCCATTTGGACTCGCTGGCCGTCGCGAACACCTCCGCACCCGCGTGCTGGGCGAGTTGGACGGCGGCCATGCCGACCCCGCCGGCGCCCGCGTGCACCAGTACCCGCTCGCCGGGTTGGAGCCGGGCGAGGTCGCCGAGCGCGTAGTGCGCCGTGAGGAACACGAGCGGCACGGACGCGGCGGTCGCGTCGCTCCACCCGTCGGGAATTCGGGTCAGCAGGCGGGAATCGGTGATGCCGAGCGGGCCGAAGCCGCCGTAGAGCATGCCCATCACCCGGTCGCCCTCGGCGAGGTCGGTGACGTCGGGTCCGGTCTCGACCACCATGCCCGCGGCCTCGGAGCCGAGCACGCCCGCCTCGCCCGGGTACCGGCCGAGCGCGTTGAGCACGTCGCGGAAGTTCATCCCGGCGGCCCGGACGGCGACGCGGACCTGGTGCCCGGTAAGGGTTCCGGCCACCTCGGGGCACGGCACGAGCGCGAGGTCGTCGAGGCTGCCGCGCTGCCAGGTGTCCAGCCGCCACGGACCTTCGGCCGGCGGCGCGAGCGTCGCGGTCGGCGCGAGCCGCGCCACGTGGGCCACCCCGTGGCGGACGGCGACCTCGGTCTCCCCCTCGGCCAGCAGCGCCGGCACGGCGGCCATGGCCGTCTCGTCGAGAGCGCCGTCGAGCAGCAGGAACCGGCCGGGGTGGCTGCGCTGCGCGGCGCGGACGACACCCCACGCGGCGGCCGCCGCCGGGTCGGTGACCGGCCCGACCGCGCCCTCCGTACGTACTACCAGGCAGGAGTTGGCGAACCGGGTCTCGGCGAGCCACTTGGTGACCAGCGCGGTGGCGCGTTCGGTGGTTCGGCGCACGGCCGCCAGGTCCGTACCGCCGGTCAGCGAGTACGCCACCAGCTCGGGTGCCGGGCTGGCGGCGAGGTCTCCCCAGCGACCGGGATCGGCGGGCGCCTCGGCGATCTCCGCCGGCACCCACTCCACGCGGTACAGGTCGTCGGCCGCCGTGCGGGGGCCGACGGGTTCGGCCGGGGCGCGCAGGGCCAGCGAGGACACCGTGAGCACGGGCACGCCGTCGGGGGTCACGGCCACGACTTCGAGGGTGTCCCTGCCAACCATGGCCAACCGCGCGCGTACCGCCCGCGCGCCGGGAGCGTGCAAGGTCACGCCGCGCCATTCGAACGGCAGGTGCGCGTCGCCGAGGTCGGCCACGAACACGTCCGCGTGCAGCGCGGCGTCCAACAGCGCGGGGTGCACGCCGAACGCGTCGGCCGCACCACCGGCGGTGGGTAGCTCGACGTCCGCGTACACCGCGCCGTCGAGCACCCAGGCGGCGCGCAGCCCCTGGAACGCCGGACCGTAGGCGATCCCCGTCTCGGCCGCGCCCACCGGCGGGTAGACACCGGACAGGTCGACGGGTGTCGCGCCGGGCGGCGGCCACTCGGCGACCGACAGCTCGGCGGGCGCCACGGGGTCCGGGGCGAGCATGCCGGTCGCGTGGTGGACCCAACCGTCGGCGTCGGCCGCACGGACGTGGATGTCGACCACGCGCCTGCCTTCGGGGCCGGGTGGGGAAACGATCACCTGCACCGCGTACTCGATGTGCTCGACGAGCGCCACGGGCACGTGCAGCAACAGGTTCTCGACGGTGGCGAGCCCCACCTCGGCGGCCGCGCGCCCGGCCAGCTCCAGCAGCGCCGTACCGGGCAGCAGCACGTGCCCGCCGACGCGGTGGTCGGCGAGCCATGGGTGGGCGGCCAACGACAGCGTGCCGGACAGGACGGCGATCCCCGAGGACGCGAGCACGAGGACCGCGCCGAGCAGCGGGTGTTCGTCCGGTCGGTGTTCGGCGAGCCCGGGGCCGAAGGTCGGCCACCAGTGCCGCGACTGGAACGCGTAGGTCGGCAGGTCGACCAGCCGCCCGCGTCCGGCCAGCACGGTTGTCCAGTCCACTGTGCACCCGTCAACGTGCAGCCGGGCGAGCGCGGTGACGAACGAGCGCTCGTCGGTCACCTCGCCGAGCGAGAGCACGGCGGTCGCGCCGGGCACCTCGGCAACCGGTTGCCAGGTGAGCCAGTGGTCGGGCGCGGAGAGGTCGCCGGAGAGCGTGATCCGAGGCGCGGTGAAGGTGAGCTTGTCCAGCAGCGCGCGGAATCCGTCGAGCAGCGGGTCGGCTCCGTCGGTGTCGCGGGCGCCGAGGTCGGCGAACCGGCCCTGCGCGACCACCAGGGTGCAGGCGTCGGCCAGGGAGAGCGCTCCACCGACGTGGACTGCGGCCACCGAGTGCCCGGCGACGTGCTCCGGGCGGAGACCGCAGGCCTCGACCAGCCGGTAGAGCGCGACCTCGACGGCGAACACGGCCGGCCGGGCCCACGCGTGGGTCTCGAGCGGCGCGGGGTCGGTACCCCAGAGGACGTCGCGCAGCGGGGTGGGCAGCAGTGGGTCCAGCTCGGTGGTCACCTCGTCGAACGCGGCGGCGAACGCGGGGAACCGCGCGTACAGGTCGCGACCCATCCCGAGGCGCTGCGTGCCGGCCCCCGGCAGGAGCACGCCCAGTTCACGGCGGATGGCGACACCCTCGGCGAGCGTGGTCTCGGCTGTGGCGTCTCCGTCGAACACGATCCGGTGGGCGAAGGAAGTACGGCGGGCGAGCGAGACGGCCACATCCCCGGCGTCACCGAGGTCGGCCGCATGCAGCCGGGCGACCTGCGCGGCGAGTGCCTCCTCGGTGGCCCCGGACACCACCCACGGCAAGATGCCTGGAACGACGCCTTCCTGACGTTGAACGTCTGGAACGACGCCTTCCAGGCATTGGTCGTCCCCCTGTTCGAGGATCACGTGGGCGTTCGTGCCGCCGATGCCGAACGCGGACACCGCAGCACGCCGGGGCCGGGCGGCAATGTCACTGGCCGGCCACGCGCGTTCGCTGGTGGCCAGCTCGATTCCCCCGGTCCAGTCCACATGGGACGACGGGTTGGCGGCGTGCAGGGTGGCGGGCACCACGCCGCGGCGCATCGCCTCCACCACCTTCACCACCCCGGCGACCCCGGCCGCCGCCTGCGTGTGCCCGAGATTCGACTTCACCGACCCGACCAGCAGCGGCACCGACCGGTCCTGCCCGTAGGTGGCGAGCAGCGCCTGCGCCTCGATCGGATCGCCGAGCTGAGTGCCGGTGCCGTGCGCGTCCACCACGTCGATGTCCTGTGTGGACAATCCGGCGGACGCGAGGGCCTGGCGGATCACCCGCTGCTGCGACGGACCGTTCGGCGCGGTCAGCCCGTTCGACGCGCCGTCGGAGTTCACGGCCGAACCCCGCACTACCGCGAGTACCGGGTGGCCGTTGCGGCGCGCGTCGGACAGGCGCTCCAGCACGAGCATCCCGACGCCCTCCGACCAGCCGATGCCGTCGGCCTCCTCGGCGAACGCCTTGCACAGACCGTCGGCCGCCAGCCCGCCCTGGGTGAGGCTCGTGGGGGTGGTCAGCAGGGTGGCACCGCCGGCGAGCGCGAGCGTGCATTCCCCGTCCCGCAACGCCTTCGCCGCCAGGTGCAGGGTCACGAGCGACGACGAGCAAGCGGTGTCCACGGTGACCGCCGGTCCCTCCAGACCGAACGTGTACGACAGCCGGCCGGAGATCACGCTGGCCGCCACCCCGGCCCCGCCGCCGTCGTCCAACTCGTCGGTCCCGGAGTCGCGCGCGGCGAGCACCACGTGCTGGTAGTCCTGCCCGTTGGTACCGACGAACACCCCGGTCCGGCTGCCACGCAACGACTCCGGGTCGATCCCCGAGCGCTCCACCGCCTCCCACGACACCTCCAGCAGCTGCCGCTGCTGCGGGTCCATGGCCAGCGCCTCGCCGGGTTCCACCCCGAAGAACTCGGCGTCGAACAGGGTCGCGCCGGCCAGGAACCCACCTCGGCCGTCCAGTCCGGGATCCCAGCCGCGGTCGATGGGCAGCGGGCCGATGCCGTGCTCGCCGCGGGACAGGAGGTTCCACAGGTCGGCCGGAGACCGCACGTCGCCGGGGAACCGGCAGGCCATGCCGACGATCGCGACCGGCTCGTGCCGCCCGGCCTCGACCTCCTCGAGGCGGGCGCGGGTCTTCTGCAGGTCGGCCGTGACCCACTTCAGGTACTCGACCAGCTCGACTTCGTCCGGCATGTCACACCTTTTCTGTCGGGCTCAGCGGTCCTGCCGCCGACCGAGTTCGTTGTCGATGAAGGCCAGAACCTCGACCGCGCTGGCGGCGTTGAGCTTCTCCGTCAGGTCCGGCTGGTCGGTCTTCGCCGGCGCGGATACCGCGGCGAGCAGCGAACGCAGCCGCCCACCGATACCGGCCCTGGCAACCTCGTCCAGTTCGTGCTCGGCGAACGCCGCCTCCAGCTGGTCCAGCTGAGCGACCAATGCCTCGGTGGGCGAGACCGCCGGCGCGTCGTCGGTGCCCAGCTCGGTCGCCAGGTAACCGGCGAGCGCCAAGGGATTCGGGTAGTCGAAGACGATGGTCGAGCCGAGCGTGAGGCCGGTGGCACCGGCGAGCCCGTTGCGCAGCTCGACCGCCGTGAGCGAGTCGAAACCGAGCTGGCGGAACTCGCGATCCGGCTCGATGGCGTCCGTGGTCGCGTGGCCGAGCACGGCCGCCGCCTCCGTGCGCACCAGGTCGCAGAGCACCCGCACCCGGCCGTCCCGGTCGAGGCCGGCGAGCCGGTCGACCAGCCCGGCGGACGCGGTAGCCGCTGTCCGCCGGCCGCCGCGGATCATCCCGCGCAGCAACGGGGGGATCGCCATGCCGGGCGGAGCGACGGTCGCGACACCGCCACCGGCGAGCCGGGCGGCGAACACGTACGGCGCGCCGTGCGCGACGCCCGCGTCGAACAGTTCGAAGCCGTGTTCGAGGGTGAGCGGCGGCAGGCCGGAGCGGCTGATCCGCGCCAGCTGCTCCTCGCTGAGCGTGCCGGTCATCCCGCTGCCCCGCGCCCACGGTCCCCAAGCGAGCGACACGGCCGGCAGGCCGAGCGAGTGCCGGTGGCGGGCCAGCGCGTCGAGGAACAGGTTGGCGGCCGCGTAGTTGCCCTGGCCGGGGCTGCCCAGCAGACCCGCGCTCGACGAGTACAGGGCGAAGCACGCCAGGTCGAGGTCGCGGGTCAGCTCGTGCAGGTGCCACGCGGCGGCGACCTTGGGTGCCAACACCGTGTCGAGGCGTTCGGAGGTGAGCGAGGAGAGCATCCCGTCGTCGAGGACACCGGCCGTGTGGACGACCGCCGTCAGCGGGTGCGCCAGGCCGGCGAGCAGCTCGGAGAGCGCGTTCCGGTCGGCCACGTCGCAGGCGGCGATCGTCACGTCGGCGCCGTGTGCCACCAGTTCCGCCCGCAGTTCGGCCGCGCCCGGCGCGTCGGCGCCGCGGCGGGAGACGAGCAGCAGCCGGCGCGCGTCCCGGGTGGTGACCAGGTGCCTGGCCAGTTCGCCGCCGAGGCCGCCCGTGCCGCCGGTGATCAGCACGGTGCCGTCCGGATCCCAGTCGCGCTCCGGGGTCTCGCGGTCGCCGAGCACGGCCAATCGCGCGACGGACAGGTGGCCGTCGCGGTAGCGGACCTGGGTCTCCTCGGCCGCCAGCAGCGCGGGAACGAGGCTGGCGAGCACGCCGGCGTCGACGTCGCCATCGACATTGACATTGACATCGACATCGATGAGCGCGAACCGGCCGGGATGCTCCGACTGGGCGGTGCGGACCAGGCCCCACACGGCGGCCGCGCCCAGGTCGGCGCCGGAGGTGGCGCCGCTCGTGCGGAACAGCAGCGGTGTCTTCGCGAACCGGTCGTCGGCCAGGTAGGTCTGGAGCAGGTCGAGTGTGCTGGCCAGCAGCGCGGACACGTTCTCGGTGCCGGCGATCGGCACGACCACCACGTCGGCGAGATCCGGCCAGGCGGCCCAGTTCACGTCCGCCGTGGGGAACTCGGCCGGCACCCAGTCGAGCCCGAACAGCGGTGCCTCGGGTGCGGTCTCCGCGCGGAACACGGCGGGGCCGAGCTCGATCGACTCGACCGTGAGCACCTCACCCCCGGCCGGGTCGACGGCCACCACCGACACCGTGTGTTCACCGGTCCGGCGCAGCCGCACCCGCAGGTCGGTGGCGCCCTTCGCGTGGATCCGGCTGCCGTGCCAGGCCACCGGCACCTCGCCGCCGACGCCCGCGAGCGTCGCCACGCGGACCGTCGCGGACAGCAGTGCCGGGTGCAGAAGGAAGTCAGCGGCGTCGGCCACCGTCTCGGGCAGGGTGACCTCGGCGAACACGTCATCCCCGTGGGTCCACGCGGCGACCACGCCGTCGAACGCGGGCCCGTACGACACGGTGGTCGTGTCCAGAGTGGACAGATCGACCGGTTCGCTACCCTGGGGCGGCCACTCCCCGGTCAGTCCGTCGGCCGGCCCGTCCGGGGCGCCGGAGCCGAGAATCCCTGTGCCGCACGGGTACCAGCCGCGCAGTCCCGGCTGGTCGGCTGTGGTGTCCCTGGCGTACAGGTCGAACCGGCAGCGGCCGTCGCCGTCGATCTCGCCCATGCGGACCTGGATGGGGGTCCCGTCGGGGTCGATCACGAGCGGTGCGTCGAACGTCAGCTCGACGAGCGTGTCGCAGCCGACATAGTCACCGGCGCCGGTCATCAGCTCCACCCAAGCGGTGGCCGGCAGCACGGCCGCCGTGCCGATCCGGTGGTCGGCCAGCCACGGATGAGCGCTCTTCCGGATCCGGCCGGTCAGCAGCATGTCGTCGACAGCGCCGCCGAGCGGGATGATCGTGCCGAGCAGCGGATGCGGTGCGGCGTCGAGCCCGAAGGCGACCGCGTCACCGGAACGGCCGCCGGTGGCGGGCCAGAAGCGGTCGCGCTGGAACGCGTAGGTCGGCAGGTCGACCCGACGGGCGCCGATGCCGGCGAGTACCCCCGCCCAGTCCACGCGGACGCCGGCCGCGTGCAGGCGGGCGAGCGCCGTGACGAACGCCGACTCCTCACCGCGGTCCTTGCGCAGCACGGGAATCCCGCCGGTGAGCGCGGACAGGGTGCCGTCCGGCCCGAGTTCCACGAAGACGTCCGCGCCGCCCGCCCGCAGCCACTCGACCGTGTCGGTGAACCGGACGGTGTCGCGGACATGGCGGACCCAGTACTCGGGGTCGGTGACCGCGCCGGCCATGGGGATCGTGGGCTCTTGGAGAGCGATCTCCCGGATGGCCTCCCGGAAATCGTCGAGCATGGGGTCCATGAGCGGTGAGTGGAACGCGTGGGAGACGGTGAGCCGCTTGTGCTTGCGATCCCCGACCACGGCCATGACCTCGGCCTCGACACCGGCGACGACCACCGACGACGGACCGTTCACCGCGGCGATCGATACCCCGCCGGTGAGCACCAGCTCGTCCTCGGCCGCCTGCACGGCGACCATGGCGCCACCGGCCGGCAGCGCGTCCATCAACCGCGCCCGCGCCGCCACCAGCCGGCACGCATCGTCCACAGTGAACACACCGGCCACGTGCGCCGCCGCGATCTCGCCGATCGAGTGGCCGCCCACCGCTGATGCCCGCAGCCCGCAGGACTCGGCCAGCCGGTAGAGCGCCACCTCCAGCGCGAACAGTGCCGGCTGCGCCCATCCCGTCCGGTTCACCGCGGCGATGTCCCGGCCCCACACGACCTTCCGTAGTCCGTCGAACCGGTCGACCACGTCATCGAACGCCGCGGCGAACACGGGGAACCGCGCGTGCAGTTCCCGGCCCATGCCGAGTCGCTGACCACCCTGGCCGGCGAACAGCACGGCCGTCGAGTGCTCGCCCGCCGTCCCCCTGGCGACCTCCACGAGACCGTTGTCGTCGGCCAGCAGCACCGCGCGGTGGTCGAGTAGCGCCCGCTCGGTGACCAGTGAGTGCGCGACGTCGGTGTGCGAGAGCGCCGGGTTGGCGGCCAGGAAGTCCCGCAACCGCTCCACCTGTCCGTCGAGCGCGGCCGCCGACGCCGCGGAGACGGGCAGCGGCACGGCCACCGGCAGGGCGGCCGGACGGGGCTCGTCGACCCCGGTTGGGAGCGCCTGTTCCAGGATCACGTGCGCGTTCGTGCCGCTGAGGCCGAACGACGACACGCCGGCCCGCCACGGCCGGCCGTGGTCGGGCCACGCGGTGTTCTCGGTGAGCAGCCGGACGTCGCCGCCACTCCAGTCCACTTTGGACGATGGCTCGGTCACGTGCAGCGTGCTCGGCAGCGTGCCGGCCCGCAGGGCGAGCACCATCTTCAGCACCCCGGCCACGCCGGCCGCCGCCTGGGTGTGCCCGAGGTTCGACTTCACGGAACCCAGGTACAGCGGCGTCTTCCGGTCCCGCCCGTAGGTGGCGAGCAGTGCCTGCGCCTCGATCGGGTCGCCGAGCGTGGTGCCCGTGCCGTGCGCCTCCACCGCGTCGATGTCCGAGGTGGACAGACCGGCGCTGGCCAGTGCCGCCCGGATGACCCGCTGCTGGGACGGGCCGTTCGGCGCGGTCAGGCCGTTCGACGCGCCGTCGGAGTTCACGGCCGAGCCGCGCACGGTCGCGAGGATCGGGTGCCCCAGCCGTTCGGCGTCCGAGCGCCGGGCCAGCACGAGCATGCCGACGCCCTCGGACCAGCCGGTGCCGTCGGCGTCGTCGGAGAACGCCTTGCACAGCCCGTCCGGCGCGAGACCGCCCTGGATGGTGAACCCGGCGAAGCTCATCGGCGTCGCCATCACCGTGGCGCCGCCGACCAGCGCGAGGTCGCACTCGCCGCCACGCAACGCCTGCGCGGCCCAGTGCATGGCCACGAGCGAGGACGAGCACGCGGTGTCGACCGTGACCGCCGGCCCCTCGAACCCGAAGGTGTAGGCGACCCGGCCGGAGATCACGCTCGCCGCGAGACCCGTGCCCGAGTGCCCGGCCAGTTCCTCACCGGCGTCGAGCACCACATGTTGGTAGTCCTGCCCGTTGGTGCCGACGAACACGCCGGTTCGGCTGCCGCGCAACGACTCCGGGTCGATGCCGGCGCTCTCCACGGCCTCCCACGAGGTCTCGAGCAGCAGCCGCTGCTGCGGGTCCATGGCGATGGCCTCGCGGGGCGAGATGCCGAACGGGGTGGGGTCGAACTCGGCCGCGCCGGACAGGAAGCCGCCGCGCTGGGTGGCGCTGCGCCCGCCGGCCAGGTCGGCCAGGTTCCAGCCGCGGTCGGTGGGGAACGCGTCGATCGCGTGCTCGCCGCCGGCCAGCAGCGACCACAGGTCGTCCACCGTGTCGATCCCGCCGGGGAAGCGGCAGCTCATGCCGACGATGACGATCGGGTCGGCGACGTCCGCGGCGGCCGCCACAGTGGACAGTTCGGGCTGCTCGCCGCCGGAGAGCAGTTCCTCGGCCAGGTGCGCGGCCAGCGCCTTGGGGGTCGGGTAGTCGAACACGAGCGACGCCGCCAGCGGCAGGCCGGTGACCGCGTAGAGCCGGTCCCGCAGCTCCACCGCCGTGAGCGAGTCGAAACCCAGGTCGCGGAACGCCTTTCCCGCGGTGACCGCCTCCCGGCCGGCATGCCCGAGCACGGCGGCCGCTTCGTCGCGGACCAGTTCCAGCAGTGCGTCGGCGCGGTCGGCCACCGGCAGGACCCGCAGCCGGTCCACCAGCTCCGCCGACGCGGACGCCGATTCCTGGCGGGCGGCGGCCGCGCGCTCGGCCGCTTCCGTGGCCGCCGGCAGGGCGGCCAGCAGTGGGCTCGGCCGCAGGGTCAGCAACGCGGTGAGTACGTGCGGCTGTTGGAGGTCGGCCAGCACGACGGTCGGCGCCGGCTCGGCCACCACCTGCCACAGCGCCCGCACGGCCAACTCGGGGTCGAGGGTGGCGACGTTGACCCGCTCGCCCCCGCCGCGACCCCGGGTGCGGGCGGCCATGCCGTCGCCGTCCCACGCACCCCAGCCGATGGAGGTAGCCACGAGCCCAGCTGCGACGCGGCGCTGGGCGATCGCGTCGAGCGCGGCGTTGGCGGCCGCGTAGCCGGCCTGGCCGGGGTTGCCGACCGCGCCGGCCGTGGAGGAGAACAGTGCGAACATCCGCAGGTCGAGCCCGGCGGTCAGCTCGTCGAGCACCAGCGCGGAGGTGACCTTGGCGCGGAAGACCTCCTCGAACCGGTCCGGGGTGAGGTTGGCGAGGACGCCGTCGTCGAGCACGCCCGCCGTGTGTACGACCGCGGTGAGTGGCGCGTCCGCCGGGAGGTCGGCGAGCACGGCGGCCACGGCGTCGCGGTCGGCCGCGTCGCAGGCGACGATCACCGGCGTGGTGCCCAGTTCGGTCAGCTCGGCCGCCAGTTCCGCCGCGCCCGGGGCGTTCTGACCCGAGCGGCTGAGCAGTACGAGCCGCACGGCGCCGCGGCGGGCGAGGTCGCGGGCGACGTGCCGGCCGAGCGCGCCCGTGCCGCCGGTGACGAGCACGGTTCCCGTCGGCCGCCACGGTTCCGCCTCGGCTGCCGGCGCGACCACCATGCGGCGGCCGAACGTGGCCGTGGCGCGGACGGCGACCTGGTCCTCTTCGCCGTGGGCGAGGACGGCCAGGAACCGCTGGGCGGCCTGGGGATCCAGCTCGGCCGGCAGGTCGACCAGACCACCCCATCGCTGCGGCAGTTCCATGGCCGCCACCCGGCCGAATCCCCACACGGCCGCCTGCCACGGGCTGGACACGGGATCCGCAGCACCGGTGGACACCGCACCACGGGTCACGGCCCACACCGGGGCGTCGACGCCGGCATCGCCGAGCGCCTGCACGAGGGAGAGCGTGGCGCCGAGCCCCACGGGGACCGCGCCGGGCACGGTCTCCACGAGCCCGAGCAGTGACACGACCCCGAAAAACGGGCCGGGTGCGGTGAGCGCTTCCGTCCAGGCAAGCCGTTCGGCGGTGGCCGGCAGTTCCACGGGCACGGCGTCCGGGCCGAGTGCGGCCACCACGGACCGCACCCAGGCGTCGCCGGCCAGCTCGGCGGGAATCGCCACGAGGACCGGGCCGGCGGGCGCGGCGGCCGGCGGGTTCAGCGCGTGCCACCTTTCCCGGTACCGCCAGGAGTCCACTGTGGACTCGTGGCGGCGGGTCCGCCAGGCCGACAGGGCGGCGAAGTCGGACCGCTCGACCGCGTCCCAGAACTCCTCGTCCACCGGCTCGGCGTCAAACGCGAAGGTGCCGGTCTTCGGCCAGTAGCGCTCCCGCTGGAAGGCGTAGGTGGGCAGCTCGACGCGCCGGCCGGCGGGGACGACCGCACGCCAGTCGACCGGAACCCCCGTGACGTGCAGCCGGGCGAGCGCGGTCAGCAGCGCGGTCGGCTCGTCGCGGTCCTTGCGCAGCGCGGGGATCCCGCCGGTCAGCGCGGAGAGCGTTCCATCGGGACCGATCTCCAGGAAGGTCGAGCCGTCCAGCGCGGCCAGATCGTCGGCGAACCGGACGGTGTCGCGCACATGGCGCACCCAGTAGTCCGCGTTCGTCACGTCCTTGGTCAGGGGGGTGGTGGGCTCGGAGAGCGTTATCCCAGCGATGGCCGCTCGGAAGTCGTCGAGCATCGGGTCCATCAAAGGCGAGTGGAACGCGTGCGAGACGTTGAGCCGTTTGTGCTCCCGGTCGCCCACCACGGCCATGACCTCGGTCTCGACGCCCGCGAGCACCAGGTTGTCCGGCCCGTTCACGGCGGCGATCGACACCCCGTCGGTGAGGGTCAGCTCGTCCTCGGACGCGCGGATCGCCACCATGGCGCCGCCCTCGGGCAGTGCCTGCATCAGCCGGGCCCGCGCCTCGACCAGGGTGCACGCGTCGTCGAGCGAGAACACCCCGGCCACGTGTGCGGCCGCGATCTCGCCGATCGAATGCCCGACCACGTGATCGGGTCGCACCCCGACCGACTCGACCAGCCGGTAGAGCGCGACCTCCAGCGCGAACAGCGCCGGCTGCGCCCACCCGGTCCGCCGCAGGGCCGCGATGTCCCGGCCCCACACGACCTTCCGCAACCCGTCAAACCGGTCGACCACGTCATCGAACGCCTCAGCGAACACGGGGAACCGGTCGTACAGCTCGCGGCCCATGCCGAGTCGCTGCGCGCCCTGACCCGAGAACACCAACGCGAGGCGGCCCGGTTCGGCCACACCGCGCGCGACCTCCACCCCGTCGAGTACCACGGCGCGGTGCTCGAAGGTCGTGCGCGCCAACAGCGAGTGAGCGATGTCCGACGCCGAAGCGTCCACTGTGGACAGGCGAGCGAGCTGATCGTCCAAGGCGGCCGGCGTCTTGGCCGACACCACCCAGGGCGCCGGTCCATCGGCCGGTTCGGCGACCGGCGCGGCGGGCGCCTGCTCGATGATCACGTGCGCGTTGGTGCCGCTGATCCCGAACGAGGACACGGCCGCCCGGCGCGGACGATCCACCACCGGCCAGTCCGTCTGCTCGGTCACCAGCGAGACCTGACCGGCCGACCAGTCCACATGGGACGTCGGCTCGGTCACGTGCAGGGTGCGCGGCACCGTCCCGTGTCGCATGGCCTGCACCACCTTGATCACGCCGGCCGCACCGGCCGCGCCCTGGGTGTGCCCGAGGTTCGACTTCACCGACCCGAGCAGCACCGGGGTCTCCCGGTCCTGGCCGTAGGTGGCGAGCAGTGACTGGGCCTCGATCGGGTCACCGAGCTTCGTGCCGGTGCCGTGGGCCTCGATCAGGTCGACGTCCGAGGTGGACAGTCGGGCGTTCGCCAGCGCGGCGCGGATCACCCGCTGCTGCGACGGGCCGTTCGGGGCGGAGAGGCCGTTGGAAGCGCCGTCGGAGTTCACGGCCGAGCCACGCAGCACGGCCAGCACCTCGTGCCCGTTGGCCACCGCGTCGGACAGCCGCTCGAGCACGAACATGGCCGCGCCCTCGGACCAGTTGGTGCCGTCGGCGTCGTCGGAGAATGCCTTGCAGCGGCCGTCCTCGGCGAGCCCGCCCTGCCGGCTGAAGCCGCCGAAGGTCATGGGCGTGGCCATCACGGTCACACCGCCGGCGAGCGCGAGCCCGCATTCCCCGCCGCGCAGGGCGTTCGCCGCCAGGTGCATGGTCACCAGCGACGATGAGCACGCGGTGTCCACCGTCAGGGTCGGCCCTTCGAGCCCGAAGGTGTAGGCGAGGCGGCCGGAGATGATCGAGCCGGGCAGCCCGGTGCTCGCGTGGCCCTCGACGTCCTCGGCCGCGCGGACGATGACGTGGCTGTAGTCCTGGTTGTTGGAGCCGACGTAGACGCCCGTCCGGCTGCCGCGCAGGGTGGTGACGTCGATGCCGGCCCGCTCGATCGCCTCCCAGGCGACCTCGAGGAGCACCCGCTGCTGCGGGTCCATGGCGATCGCCTCACGCGGCGAGATGCCGAAGAACCCGGCGTCGAACATCGCGGCGTCGTGCAGGAATCCGCCGAGCGAGTTCCCGGGATCGCTGCCGGCGAACCAGTTCGACTCCCAGTCGCGGTCGGTGGGGAACGGGGTGAGCGTGTCCCGGCCGTCGACCACCAGGCGCCACAGGTCCTCGGGCGAGGCGATGTCGCCGGGGAAGCGGCAGCCCATGCCGACGATCGCGATGGGCTCGTCGGCCGAGACCCGTTCCTGGGTCTTCACCTGTTCCGCCGCGCCGAACAGTTCGGTCAGCAGGTGCTCGGCGAGGATCTCTGAGGTCGGGTAGTCGTAGACGAGGGTGGCGGTGAGGCGCAGCCCGGTAGCGGACTTGAGCCGGTTGTACAACTCGACGGCGGTGAGCGAGTCGACGCCCAGCGACCGGAACTCCCGGTCGCCCTCGACCGTGGCGATCGACTTGTGGCCGAGCACGCCGGCGGCCTCCGTGCGGACCAGCTCCGTGAGGAACCGGAGGGGTTCACCGTCGGGCAGAGTGCGCAGCCGAGCGACGAGGTCGAGCGATGCCCCTGACCCGGCGGCCGCCGTGCGGCGGGCCCCGCGGATGAGCCCGCGCAGCATGGGTGGCACGTCGCCGGTCGAGCGGCCACCGGGCCGCGCGGCGACCGGGACCACCACGGCGTCCGCGGCACCGAGCGCGGTGTCGAACAAGGCGAGCCCCTGTGCGACGGACAGCGGCGGTAGCGCCGTGAGCCGGTTCCTGGCGGCGTCGTTGAGCGTGCCGGCCATACCTTCCGAAGCCCACGCGGGCCAGGCCAGTGAGACGGCGGGCAGCCCGGCGGCGCGGCGCCGGGTGGCGAGCGCGTCGAGGTAGGCGTTGGCGGCGGCGTAGTTGCTCTGCCCGGCGCTGCCCATGACACCGGCGACGGACGAATAGAGAACGAACGCCGTCAGATCGAGGTCACGGGTCAGCTCGTCGAGGTGGCGAGCGGCGTCGGCCTTGGGCGCGAAGACCCGGTCGATCCGCTCGGGGGTCATGGAGTTGACCACGCCGTCGTCGAGCACGCCGGCCGCGTGGATCACGGCTGATGGCGGGTACTCGATGAGCAAAGCCGCCACCTGGTCGCGATCGGCCACATCGCATGAGACGATGTGGACGGTCGCACCGGCCTCGGTCAGCTCAGCACGCAGGTCGGCCGCGCCGGGCGCGTCGATGCCGCGACGGCTGGTGAGCACCAGCTCCCCGACGCCACGCTCGTTCACGAGGTGCCGAGCGAGGTGCGCCCCGAGCCCGCCGGTCCCGCCGGTGATCAGCACGGTGCCACCGAGATCGACTCCGGCGCCGGGCTCGGTCACGGCCAGCCGGGCGACCCTGGCCTCACCGTCGCGCACGGCGAGCTGCGGCTCCCCCGCCACAAGGAGCGGAAGGATCAGCGGAATAGCGTCCCCCACCAAGGTTTCGGCATCGAGGTCGAGGAGGGCGAAGCGGCCGCGGTGTTCATTCTGCGCGGTGCGGAGCAGTCCCCAGCTGGCGGCGGCAGCGGGGTCGTGATCGATGGCTCCCCACGTGGCGATCACCAGGCAGGAGCCGCCGAACCGATCGTCGCCGAGCCATTCCTGGGCGAGCGCCAGCGCACGGTGGGTGGCCGAACGGGGGTCGGTGTCCCGAGGGAGGGTCGTCACGACCAGCCCGGGCACCTCCTCCCCCAGCTCACCGAGGGACTCGACCACCGGGACGGGAAACGCCTCGACCGCGGGCACGTCCAAGGGCACCCAGTCCACCCGCAGCAGGGTTCCCCTCGCGGTGGCGGTCTCCAGTACGCCCAAGGTGATCGCACCGGCCGACAGCACCGGCGCGCCCTCGGGATCGACCGCGGTGACCGAAACGGTGTCGGCACCCACTTCGCGGACATGCACCCGCAGCGTGGTGGCGCCCGAGGCGTGCAGGGAGACGTCCCGCCACCGCACGGGAACCCGATCGGGGTCGAGCGATCGCGTCAGCGCGTCGAGCAGTGCCGGGTGGATGCCGTAGCCGGTCACGTCGTCGACGCCGTCGGGCAACGCGACCTCGGTGTAGTCGCCGTCCACTGGCGCCGAAGCCGGGGCGGTCGCGGTGACCACCCCGGTCGCGTGCTGGGTCCACTCGGGACTGGCGGAGTCGGTGCGGCGGGAGTGGATGCCCAGCCGGCGGGTGCCGTCACTGTCCGGAGTGGACAGCCATACCTGGAGATCGAGGACGTCGTGGTCGCCGATCGGCGCTTGGAGCGTCAGCTCGGCCAGGTGTTCGCAGCCCACGTGGTCCCCGGCGTGCAGGGCCAGCTCCACCAGCCCCACGGGTTGGCCCGCGACCCGGCCGGTGAGCACGTATTCGCCCGTCCCGGCGACCACCAGCGCGGCGCCGAGCAACGGGTGACCGGCCGACGTGAGCCCCAGCGCGGTCACGTCACCGGCCTGCTGGGCCAGTTCCGGCCAGAACCGCTCGTGCTGGAACGCGTAGGTCGGCAGGTCCACAACGGAAGCACCGGTGCCGGCGAACAGCGGCGTCCAGTCGAGCGCGACGCCCGCCACCTGCAGCCGGGTAAGCGCGGCGACGAACGCCACCTCCTCGCCGCGATCCCGGCGCAGCGCGGGAATCCCCCCGGTCAGGGCGGAGAGTGTGCTGTCCGGGCCGATCTCCAGGAACGTGCCGGTGAACGCGGCCACGTCGTCGGCGAACCGGACCGTCTCCCGAACCTGGCGAACCCAGTACTCGGGATCGGTGACCGGCCTGGCCATGGCGATCGACGGCTCGGAGAGCGTTATCCCAGCGATGGCGTCCCGGAAGTCGTCGAGCATGGGGTCCATGAGCGGCGAGTGGAACGCGTGCGAGACCCGCAGCCGCTTGTGCTCGCGGTCGCCCACCACGGCCATGACCTTGTCCGCGATCCCGGCTATCACCACGGAGTTGGGCCCGTTGACCGCGGCGATCGACACGCCGTCGACCAGCTTCAGCTCGTCCTCGGCGGCGCGGACGGCGACCATCGCACCACCGGAGGGCAGCGCCCGCATGAGCGTCGCCCGGGTGGTCACCAGCCGGCAGGCGTCGGACAGGGAGAACACGCCGGCCACGTGCGCGGCGGCGATCTCCCCGATCGAGTGCCCCACCAGGTAGTCCGGCCGCACCCCGAACGACTCGGCCAACCGGTAGAGAGCGATCTCCAAGGCGAACAACGCCGGCTGTGTCCACCCGGTGTCGTCCAGCGGCTCCGGGTCGACCCCCCACATGACCTCCCGCACCTGGGGGTCCAGCTCGGCGAACACCGCGTCGATGGCCGTGGCGAACACGGGGAACCGTTGGTACAGCTCGCGTCCCATGCCGAGCCGCTGCGCGCCCTGCCCGGCGAACACGACACCGAGCTTCGCGCGGGCGGACGCCACCCCGGACACCACCCCGGGTGCCCGTCCCTCGGCGCGCCAGGTGGTCAGCGTGTCCCGCAGCCCGCCCCGGTCGTCGGCCACGAACCCCAGCCGGTGTTCCAGTGCCGCACGACCGGTCAGCGCCCGGGCGAGGTCGGCGGCCGGGCGCTCGGGCAGGTGCTCGAGCAGCGCGTCGACCTGGGCGTCGAGGGCAGCGGCCGTGCGGCCGGACAGCACGACCGGCAGCGCGGCCGGTGTGACGGTCGCCGGCTCGGGCGCGGCGGGCTCGGGAGCCTGTTCGAGCACGATGTGGGCGTTCGTGCCGCTCACGCCGAACGACGACACGGCCGCGCGGCGGACCCGGCCGGTCTCCGGCCACGCGGTCGCCTCGGTGGCCAACTCCACGGCACCGGCCGACCAGTCCACATGGGACGATCGGGGCGTGGCGTGCAGCGTCGGCGGGACCACCCCGTGCCGCATGGCCTGCACCATCTTGATGACGCCCGCCACCCCGGCGGCCGCCTGCGCGTGTCCGAGGTTCGACTTGATGGACCCGAGCAGCAGCGGGTTCTCGCGGTCGCGGCCGTAGGTGGCGAGCAGCGCGGTCGCCTCGATCGGGTCGCCGAGCGGTGTGCCCGTGCCGTGCGCCTCCACCACGTCGACGTCCTGAGTGGACAGTCGAGCGTCGTCGAGCGCCGCGCGGATGACGCGTTGCTGGGCGCGGCCGTTGGGGGCGGTGAACCCGTTGGAGGCGCCGTCGGAGTTGACGGCCGAGCCGCGGACCACGGCCAGCACCCGGTGCCCGTTGCGCACGGCGTCGGACAGCTTCTCCAGCACCAGCACGCCGACGCCCTCGGACCAGCCAGTACCGTCGGCGTCGTCGGAGAACGTCTTGCAGCGCCCATCGCGGGCCAGGCCGCCCTGCCGGCTGAACTCCAGCAGCGAGCCGGGCGTGCACATGACGTTCACGCCGCCGGCGAGCGCGAGCGTGCATTCCCCGGCCCGCAACGCCTTCGCCGCCAGGTGCAGCGCCACGAGCGATGACGAGCAGGCCGTGTCGACCGTCATGGTCGGGCCCTCGAACCCGAACGTGTAGGCGATCCGGCCGGAGGTCGCGCTGGCCGCGATGCCCGTGCCGACGTCGCCCGTGGCGTCGTCGAGCGAGCGCATCATCAGGTACTGGTAGTCTTGGCCGTTCGTGCCGACGAACACGCCCGTGCTGCTGCCACGCAGGCCGGAGGTGTCGATGCCCGCGTGTTCCAGGGCCTCCCAACAGGTTTCCAGCAGCAGCCGCTGCTGCGGGTCCATGGTGAGCGCCTCGCGCGGCGAGATGCCGAAGAAGCCGGGGTCGAAGTCGGCCAACCCGGACAGGAACCCGCCCTGCTGGCTGACCTCGTTGCCCCGCGCGTCCACGTCGGCGTCGCGCAGGACATCGACGTCCCAGCCGCGGTCGGTGGGGAACGCGCCGATCGCGTCGCGGCCGTTCGCCACGAGGTCCCACAGGTCGTCGGCCGAGTACACCTCGCCGGGCAGCCGGCAGCCCATCCCGACGATGGCGATCGGCTCGGTGGCGGCGGCAACGAGCTGCCGGTTCTGCTTGCGCAGCCGGTCGGTCTCCTTGACCGCCGCGCGCAGCGCCTCAACGACCTTGTCCCCAGTCATTCGTCCACTCCGTTATATTGGTCGCTCCGCGCCTCCGCTAAGGCGCCGTCTTCCCTCGTCGCGTGCTCGGCGCTGGCGCGCCTGCGCGCGCTCCTCAGTCCAGACGGCACCCGCTCCGGCGCTCCCGCTCCATCCAGCGCGGCACGCACCAGGTCGTCCACGGACATGTCCTCGACCTCGTCTGGCTCGGTTCCGTTGGCCATGCCCAGCAGTTGGTCGAGCACGCCGAGATCCCGCAGCCGGGTGAGCGGGATGGTGGCGAGCACCGCGCGGATGGCGGTCTCGTCGTCGACCGCGTCCGGCTGGTCGCCCATCAGTTCGGCCAGCAGGTGTTCGGCCAGGTCGGCCGGGGTCGGGTGGTCGAACACGAGGGTCGACGCGAGGGTCAGCCCGGTGACGGCCGTGAGCTGGTTGCGCAGCTCCACCGTGGCGAGCGAGTCGAACCCGAGGTCGCGGAACGGCCGGTCGGGGCCGACCTCGGAGACGTCCGGCTGGCCAAGCACGATGGCCGACCGCTCGCGTACCAGGTCCAGCAACAACTCCAGCCGTCCGGCCTTCGGCGCGGCGAGCACGCGGTCGCGGAACTCGTCCGGCGCCGGCAGTTCCTCGACGGCCGCGTCGGTCGCGCCCGGCAGGTCCCGCAGCAGCGCCGGCGTGCGGCCGACCGGCCCACCCTGGCCGGCGAGCGCGGCCACCAGCGCGGTCGCGCCCGGCTCGGCGGCCAGCGCGGTGAGCGCCGCGCACGCGAGAACCGGGTCCATGAAAGCGATCCCGGCCCGCTTGGCCGCCTCGGTCGCCTTCGTGTCACCGGCCATGCCGCCGCCGTCCCAGGCGCCCCACCCGATGGAGGTGGCGGCCTTGCCCTGCGCGCGGCGCCGTTCGGCGAGCGCGTCGAGCACGGCGTTGGCGGCCGCGTAGCCGGCCTGGCCGGGGTTGCCCATGGTGGCGGTGGCCGAGGAGAACAGGACGAACGCGTCCAACTCGCCGGTCAGTTCGTCCAGCAACAACGCCGAGTCGACCTTCGCGCGGAACACCTGGTCGAACCGGTCGGGGGTGAGCCGGTCGAGTACCCCGTCGTCCAGGACGCCGGCCGCGTGCACCACGGCGGTCGGCGGGTGCTCGGCCAGCAACGCGGTCAGCTGGTCGCGGTCGGCCACGTCGCACGCGACCGGTGTGACGCGCACACCGTCCAGCTCCACCGACGCGGTACCGCTGCGGCTGGCGAGCACCAGGTGATCGGCGCCGGCCTTCGCGAGGGCCCTGGCCACGTGTCCGGCGAGCGCCCCGGAACCACCGGTGATCAGTACGGTTCCGCGCGGCGTCCACATGGGACGGTCTGTGGGCGCGGGTGCGGGGGTGAGCCGGCGGGCGTAGACGGCCGTCGGGCGGATGGCCAGGTGGTTCTCGTCGAGCCCGCCGAGCGCGGCGATCCCGGTGGCCGACCTCGGGTCGAGCGTCTCCGGCAGGTCGACCAGGCCGCCCCAGCGGTCCGGGTACTCGAGCGCCGCGACCGTGCCCAGCCCGTGGATGGCCGCCTGCGCCGGGTCGGCGGGAGTCTCGCTGCCGACCGTCATGGCGCCGCGGGTGGCGCACCACAGCGGCGCGGTCAGCCCGGCGTCGCCGAGCGCCTGCAGCAGGGTGGTGGTGCGGGCGGCGTGATCGCGGGCCGTACCGGTGCCGGGCAGCGCGAGGATGCCCGTGCAGCCGGTCAGCCGGGTGGCGGCAGCGCGGAGCATGTCGGCCGTGGCGTGCCGGTCGGCGGCCGGCAGGACCACCTGGACGGCGCCGATGCCGAGCGCGGCGGCCACGGCGGCCGTCCAGTCCTCCGGCGGGCCGTCCTCGGGAACCACCACAAGCCAGGTGCCGGCCGTCGGCGCCGGCACGTCGACCGGGCGCCATCCGGCGCGGTAGCGCCAACCGTCCACAGTGGCCTCGTCGGCGCGGCGGCGCCGCCAGTCCGACAAAGCGGGCAACACCTTGGCAAGCGCGTCACCGTCAACGTCGAGCGCGGACTCCAGACCGGCGAAGTCCTCATCGGACACCGTGTGCCAGAAGTCGCCTCCCGTGACCGGGGCCGCGACCTGCTCCGGCCAGTACCGGCGGTGCTGGAAGGCGTAGGTCGGCAGGTCGACCGGGCGCGCGCCGGTGCCGGCGAAGAACGCGGCCCAGTCGACGGCCACGCCGCGGGCGTGGGCGGTGGCGAGCGCGGTGACCAGCGTGGTCTCCTCGTCGCGGTCTTTGCGCAGCGTGGGAATCCCGCCGGTGAGCGCGGAGAGCGTGGCATCGGGGCCGATCTCCAGGAACGTGCCGGTGAACTCCGCAACGTCGTCAGCGAACCGGACGGTGTCGCGGACGTGGGTCACCCAGTACTCGGGGTCGGCGACCGGCTTGGCCATCCGCAGCACGGGGGTGTGCAGGGTGATGCCGGCCAGGGCCGTGCGGAAGTCGTCGAGCATCGGGTCCATGAGCGGCGAGTGGAACGCGTGCGAGACGCGCAAACGCTTGTGCTTGCGGTCCCCCACCACTGCCATGACCTCGGACTCGACACCGGCGACGACCACCGACGAAGGACCGTTCACCGCGGCGATCGAGACGCCGTCGGTGAGCGTGAGATCGGCTTCGGCGCACTGGACGGCGACCATGGCGCCGCCCTCGGGCAACGCCTGCATCAGCCGGGCCCGCGCCTCGACCAGCGTGCAGGCATCGTCGAGCGAGAACACCCCGGCCACGTGCGCGGCCGCGATCTCGCCGATCGAATGGCCGACCACGAGGTCCGGCCGCACCCCGAACGACTCGACCAGCCGGTAGAGCGCGACCTCGAACGCGAACAGCGCCGGCTGCGCCCACCCGGTCTTGTTCAACTCGTCGGCGTCGGTGCCCCACACGACCTCACGCAGGCCGGGAAAGCGCTCCACCACCGCGTCGAACGCGGCGGCGAAGACGGGGAACCGGCCGTGCAGGTAGC
This sequence comes from uncultured Actinomycetota bacterium, assembly GCA_963826035.1. GTDB lineage: Bacteria > Actinomycetota > Actinomycetes > Mycobacteriales > Pseudonocardiaceae > Actinophytocola. The sequence goes on from CAWGVZ010000004.1 coordinate 106,756, forward strand.
GGCCCATGCCCGGGCGCTGCGATCCCTGACCGGAGAACAGCAGGCACAGCGGGCTCGACCGAGGTGCCTCGTCGAGCACGAGGTTGGGAACGCGCTCTCCGGCGGCCAGCGCGGTCAGCCCGGTCACCAGGTCGTCGCGGTCGGCGGCGATCACGGCGGCGCGGACGTCGAGCGTGGCCCGGGTGGCGGCGGCCGCGGCGGCGAGGTCCACGAGGTCGCCGGTCCGATCGGTCAGCCGCGTGAGCAGGCGCGCCGCCTGCTCACGAACGCCGGCCTGGGTACGGGCCGACACGAGGACCGGCACCACCCCGGGCGTCCGAGTCGGTTCGTCGTTCTCGATCTCGGTGGGTGGAGCGGCTTCCAGGATCACGTGCGCGTTGGTGCCGCTGGCACCGAACGAGGAGACCCCGGCGCGCCGCGGGCGGTCCACGTCCGGCCACGGGGTGTTCTCCGTGAGCAGCTCGATCGCACCGGCCGACCAGTCCACATGGGACGTGGGCTTGTCGACGTGCAGGGTGCGCGGCAGCATCCCGTGCCGCATGGCGGACACCATCTTGATCACGCCGGCCACCCCGGCGGCGGACTGGGTGTGCCCGATGTTGGACTTCACCGAGCCGAGCAGCAGCGGGGTCTCGCGGTCCCGGCCGTAGGTGCCGAGCAGTGCGCCCACCTCGATCGGGTCGCCCAGCGTGGTGCCCGTCCCGTGCGCCTCGACCGCGTCGACGTCCTGTGTGGACAGTCCAGCGACCGCCAGCGCGCGGCTGATGACCTTGCGCTGGGCGGGACCGCTGGGTGCGGTGAGCCCGTTGGAGAAGCCGTCGGAGTTGATGGCCGAGCCGCGGACCACGGCGAGCACCTGGTGCCCGGCCGCGCGAGCGGTCGACAGGCGTTCGACCACCAGCATGCCGACGCCTTCGGACCAGCCGGTGCCGTCGGCCGCGTCGGCGAACGCCTTGCAGCGACCGTCGGGCGACAGCGCACCGAGCCCGCCGAACTCGATGAACACGGCGGGGGTGGACATGACCGTGACGCCGCCGGCGAGCGCTGCCGTGCACTCGCCCGAGCGGACGGCCGCCGCCGCCAGGTGCAGCGCCACCAGCGACGACGAGCAGGCGGTGTCGATCGAGACGGTCGGGCCGTGCAGGCCGAACACGTAGGCCACCCGGCCGGACAGGAGGCTGCCGGACTGGGCGGTCTGCCAGTAGCCGCCGGTGTCGCCGATGGGCGGCCGGTAGTCGCCCGTGCCACCGCCGACGAACACGCCGATGTCGGCGCCGTCCACGGACATCGGGTCGATGCCCGCGCGTTCCAGCGCCTCCCAGGTGACTTCCAGGACGAGCCGCTGCTGCGGGTCCATGATCATGGCCTCGGCCGGCGAGATGGCGAAGTGGCCGGCGTCGAACTCGGCGGCGCCGGGCAGGAACCCGCCGCGTCGGGCGATGCTGGCGCCCTGCCCGCGCTCGTCGCCGTCGCGCAGGCCGTCGAGGTCCCAGCCACGGTCGGCCGGCAGCTCACCGGTGGCGTCGGCGCCGTCGGCCACCAGCCGCCACAGCTCCTCCGGCGAGTCGATCCCGCCGGGGTAGCGGCACGCCATGCCGACGATGACCACCGGGTCGTCATCGGCCGCGGCACTCACGGTCCGGGCTTGCTCCTCGGCGCCGTCGCCGGTCAGCTCGGCCAGCAGGTGGTCGGCGAGCACCGCCGGGGTCGGGTAGTCGAACACGAGCGTCGAGGGCAGGTCGAGCCCGGTGCCGGCTGTGAGCTGGCGGCGCAGGTCCAAAGAGGACAGCGAGTCGAACCCGAGTTCCTTGAAGGGCCAGACCGGTTCGATAGCGGCGGCCCCGGCGTGTCCGAGGACGGTCGCCACGGTCTCCCGGACGAGGGTCAGGACGCGGTCCACGCGCGCCGCGGCCGGCAGCGCCACCAACTCGGCCCGCAGCTCGTTCGCCTTCCCACCCGGGTCGACCTGCTCGACGTCGCGCAGCACGGCCAGCGCTTCGGGCAGTTCATCGAACAGCCGGCTCGGCCGCCCGGCCGTGTGTGCCGGCGCGAACCGATCCCAGGCGACGTCGGCGATCGCGACGGACGGGCCGGTGGCGGGCAGCGCGGCAAGCGATTGCGTGGCGTCCATGGCCGGGAGGCCGGACAGCCGCAGGTGGTTCTCGTGGTTGCCGGCCTCGGCCGGGGTGACGCCGGCCCAGGCGCCCCACGACACGGCGAGCGCCGGCAGCCCGGCCGCGTGCCGGGCGGTGGCGTACGCGTCGAGCACGGCACTGGCGACGGCCGAGGGGGTCTGGCCGCGCAGCCCGCAGTAGCCGGCGAGAGATCCGAACAGGACGAACGCGTCGAGGTCCTGGCCGGCGACGGCGGCCGCCACCGAGTCGGCGGCCGCGAGCACGCCGGTCACCAGGTCGTCGAGTTCTGGGGTACCGGGGACTTCGGCGTCGACCAGCACGACCGCGTCGACCCCGGCCGCGGCCTCGGCGAGTGCCTCGGTGTCGGCGGCCGAGCAGGTGCGCACGGCATCGGCGCCGTTGTCGAGCAGCCAGCGCTCGGTGGCCGCACCCATGGCTCCGGCGGCGCCGACCACCAGCACGATGCCGGTCGGCCGCCAGGACTCGCCCGCGTCGGCGCGGACCAGCCGGCGGGCGAAGACTCCGTCGGCGCGGAGGGTGACCTGATCCTCGGTGCCGTCGGACAACACGGCGGCCAGCTGGTCCACAGTGGATCCGTCGGCCAGGTCGACCAGCCCGCCCCAGCGGGTCGGGTGCTCGCACGCCGTGACCCGGCCGGCGCCCCAGAGCGCGGCCTGTCCCGGCGCGGTGTCCGCGCCCCGGGTCAGGCACCACAGCGGCGCGGGGATGCCGGCCGCCATGAGCACGGTGACCAGCTCGTTCGGCCACGCGAGGGCCGGCGGGACGGCGGAGTCGAGCGCCAGCAGGGAAACCACGCCGGCGAGTTCGGTGCCGGTGCTGGACAGCACGAGGTCGACCACGAGTTCAGCGGCGTCGACCGCTGTGATGACCTCGGCGCCGAGCGCTTCGGCCACCGCCTCGGTGTCGGGCAGTCCGGCCGGGGCGAGCACCAGCCAGCGACCGCCGGGCTTGGCTGTTGACGTGAAGGGCACCCAGTCCGCTCGATAGCGCCAGCCGCCGGCCGGTGGGGCGCCGGTGGTGACCGGGTTCCTCGGCCAGTAACGGGTGCGCTGGAACGGGTAGGTGGGCAGGTCGACGCGGCGGGCACCGGTGCCGTCGAACAGCGCGGCCAGGTCGACCTCGACGCCGGCCGTGTGCAGCGTGCCGAGCGCGGAGACGACCGTAGTCTCCTCGTCGCGGTCCTTGCGCAGCAACGGGATTCCGTCGGTGAGCGCCGACAGGGTGGCGTCGGGACCGATCTCCAGGAACCGGGTGGCGCCGGTGGCGGCAACGTCGTCGGCGAACCGGACGGTGTCGCGGACGTGGTTGACCCAGTAGTCGACGTTCGCCACGTCCTTGGTCATGGCGATGGCGGGCTCGGAGAGCGTTATCCCACTGATGGCCGCCCGGAACTCGTCGAGCATCGGATCCATGAGCGGTGAGTGGAACGCGTGGGAGACCCGCAGTCGCTTGTGCTCCAGGTCCCCGACCGCGGCCAGGACCTCGGCCTCGACACCGGACAACACCACATTGTCCGGACCGTTGATCGCGGCGATGGACATACCGTCGGTCAATGGCACGTCGGCGGTGCGAATGGCGATCATGGCCCCGCCAGTGGGAAGAGCCTGCATCAACCGCGCCCGGGCCGCCACGAGTGTGCAGGCGTCGTCCAGCGAGAACACCCCGGCCACGTGCGCAGCCGCGATCTCACCGATCGAGTGACCGACCACGAAGTCCGGCCGCACGCCCAGCGACTCGACCAACCGGAACAGAGCGACTTCCAGCGCGAACAGCGCCGGCTGCGCCCAACCCGTCTTGTTCAGCTCGTCGGCATCGGTACCCCACACCGCGTTCCGCAGTCCGGGGAACCGGTCCACGAGGTCGTCGAACGCCGCCGCGAACGCGGGGAACCGCGCGTACAGCTCGCGGCCCATGCCGAGCCGCTGCGAACCCTGACCGGCGAACAGGAACGCGAGCCGGCCGGGCTCGCCGGCCACCATCCCGGACGCGACCTCACGAACACCGGCGTCCGACGCCAGCAGGACCGCCCGGTACGGCTGGTCGGCGCGCGCGATGGTCAGCGTGTACCCCACATCGAGGGGGTTCAGGTCGGTTGCCGTGAGCCGCTCCACCTGCTGGGAGAGCGCTCCCCGGGACCGGGCGGACACCGGCCACGGCACCACACCGGGCGTGACCCGCACCTCGGGTGCGGCCGTCGCCACCGACGGGGCCTGCTCGACGATCACGTGTGCGTTGGTGCCGCTCACCCCGAACGCCGAGACGCCGGCGCGCATCGGCCGCCCGGTGGCCGGCCAGTCGGCCGCGTCGGTCAGCAGGTCGATCGACCCGCTGGACCAGTCGACGTGCGGCGAGGGCGCGTCCACGTGCAGCGTGGGCGGCAGCAGCCCGTTGCGCATGGCGAGGACCATCTTGATGACGCCGGCCGCACCGGCGGCCGCCTGCGTGTGCCCGAGGTTGGACTTCACCGAGCCGAGCAGCAACGGCCGCTCCCGCTCGGCGAACGTGGCGAGCAGCGCGTGCGCCTCGATCGGATCGCCGAGCGTGGTGCCCGTGCCGTGCGCCTCCACCACGTCGATGTCCGAAGTGGACAGCCCGGCGTCGGCGAGCGCGGCGCGGATGACCCGCTGCTGGGACGGACCGTTCGGGGCGGTCAGCCCGTTGGACGCGCCGTCGGAGTTGACAGCCGAGCCGCGCAGCACGGCCAGCACCTCATGTCCGTTGGCCACCGCGGCGGACAGCCGCTCCAGTACGAGGACGCCCACGCCCTCGCTCCAGCTGGTGCCGTCGGCCCCGGCGGCGAACGCCTTGCAGCGGCCGTCGGGCGCGAGACCGCCCTGGGTGGAGAACTCGACGAACGCGTCCGGCGAGGACATCACCGACACACCGCCGGCCAGCACGAGCGAGGTCTCCCCCGCACGCAGCGCCCGCATGCCCCAGTGCATGGCCACGAGCGACGCTGAGCACGCGGTGTCCACGGTGATCGCCGGACCCTCCAGGCCGAGCGCGTAGGCGACCCGTCCGGAAAGGACACTCGCGGTGGTACCGGTGGCGATGTAGCCGGCCACCTCGGCACCCTCACTGCGCACGATGCTCGCGTAGTCCTGACCGTTCGTGCCGACGAACACGCCCGTCCGGCTGCCGCGCAACGTGTTCGCGTCGATGCCGGCCCGCTCCAGGGCCTCCCACGTGGTTTCCAGCAGGAGCCGCTGCTGCGGGTCCATGGCCAGGGCCTCACGCGGAGAGATGCCGAAGAACTCGGCGTCGAATTCCGCCACCCCGGAAAGGAAGCCGCCCTCGCGGGTGATCGACCCGCCGGCCGCGAGACCCGCCAGGTCCCAGCCGCGGTCGTCCGGGAAGCCGGAGATGCCGTCCTCGCCGTCGGCCAACAGCCGCCACAGGTCCTCGGGCGAGCTGACCCCGCCGGGGAAGCGGCAGCCGATGCCGACGATCGCGATGGGCTCGTCGGTGGCGGTGACCGTGAGCGCGTCGTCCGCGGTCGCGCCGCCGCTCAGGTGCTCGGCCAGCGCCCGCGGGGTCGGGTAGTCGTACACGAGCGACGCTGGCAGGGTCTGCCCGGTGGCGGCGCTCAGCGCGTTCCGCAGCTCCAAAGTGGTCAGTGAGTCGAAACCCAGGTCCCGGAACGCCTTTCCCGGGTCGATGGTCGACGCGTCCGGGTGGCCGAGCACCGCGGCGACCTGTGCACGGACCAGCTCGAGGATGTCGCGGGCGTCCGGCGGCCCACCAGAAGTCACAGCGGGAGCGGTCGGCCGGATGGCCCGGACCTCGGGGAGATCGGACAGCAGCGGCAGCGGCCGCAGCGCGCCGTGGACGCTCGCGTACCGCGCCCAGTCCACATCGGCCACGGCGGTCACCGGGTCGGCGTGGGCGACGGCGTGCGCGAGCGCGTCGAGCGCCCGGTCCGTCGCCATGGGCGTGAAACCGCCGCGGCGCACCCGTGCCACCACGTCGGCCGTGTCGGCGAGGCCGCCCTGCGCCCACGGTCCCCACGCGACGGACGTCGCGGGTTTCCCGGTGGCGGCACGGTGTTCGGCGAGCGCGTCGAGGTAGGCGTTGGCGGCCGCGTAGTTGGCCTGCCCGGCGGCGCCGACGAAGCCGGCGGTCGAGGAGAACAGGACGAACGCGTCGAGGTCGCCGGTCAGCTCGTGCAGGTTCGCGGCGGCGGTCGCCTTGGCGCGCAGCACGGTGTCGAGGTCGGCCGGGGTGAGGGCGTCGAGCACCCCGTCGGCGATGACCCCGGCCGCGTGGAAGACGGCCGTCACGGGATGTGCGGCAAGCAGCTCGGAGAGCGCTTTCCGGTCGGCCACGTCGCAGGCGGCCACCGTGACCTCGGTGCCACCGGCCGCCAGTTCGGCGGCGAACTCGTTGGCCCCGGGCGCCGCCGGCCCGCTGCGGGACGCCAGCACCAGGTGCTCGGCGCCCAGACCGGCGAGCCAGCGCGCCACGTGCCGGCCGAGGCCGCCGGTGCCGCCGGTGACGAGCACGGCTCCGCACGGGGTGTAGGGGTTCGCGGTGCCGGGTGTGCCGCCGCGCACCAGCCGGCGGGCGACGACGCCCGTGGCGCGGATGGCCACCTGGTCCTCGTCGCCGGCGAGCACGGCATGCAGGTGGGCGGTCGACTCGACGTCCGGTTCCGCCGGCACCTCGACCAGGCCGCCCCACCGGTCCGGGTGCTCCAGTGCCGCGACCCGGCCGAGGCCCCAGACGGTGGCCTGCGCCGGGTCGGTGCCGGACGTGAGACACCACAGGGGCGCGCCGATCCCGGCGTCGCCCAGTGCCTGCACGGCGGTCATGGTGAGCGCGAGCCCGTTGTCCGCGAAGGCCAGCAGCGACAGCACACCCGTGACGTCGCCGACCGAACGCAGCCGCTCGGCGAGCGCGGCCCGGTCGGTGTCGGCGACTTGCAGGCGCACGGAGTCGGGAAGTGTGCCTGCCCAGACGTGGTCGCCGGGCGGGGTGAGCAGCAGCCAGGTGCCGGTCGGCGTGGCCGGTGCGAACGACACCGGTGTCCACACGGCACGGTGCCGCCAGTTGTCGGTCGCCTGGACGGGTGGCACCGGCCAGAACCGCTGACGCTGGAACGGATACGTGGGCACGTCGACCGTGCGGGCACCCGTGCCGGCGAAGAACGCGCGCCAGTCCACAGTGGTCCCGGCGACGTGCAGCCCGGCGACCGCGGCGGTGAGGGTATCGATCTCCGGCCGGTCGGCCCGCAGTGCCGGCAGCAGTGTCTCGCCGGTGAGCGATTCGGCGGCCATGCCGCACAGCACGCTGTCCGGCCCCAACTCGAGGAACCGGCGAATGCCGAGCGCCGAGAGGGTGGTCACGCTGTCGGCGAACCGGACGGTGCGGCGGACATGCTGGGTCCAGTACTCGGGGGAGCACACCTCGTCACCGACGACGGTCCCGGACACCAGCGCGATCGCCGGCGCGTTGTACTCGATGGTGGCGGCGACCTCGCGGAACTCGGCGAGCATGGGGTCCATGAGCGGCGAGTGGAACGCGTGGCTCACCGCGAGCCGCTTGTGCTTGCGGTCGCCCACGGCGGCCAGGACCTCTGCCTCGATCCCCGCCAGCACGACGGACGACGGCCCGTTGACGGCGGCGACGGAGACGCCATCGGTGAGGGTCAGCTCGTGCTCGGCCGCCTGCACGGCGACCATGGCGCCGCCTTCGGGAAGCGCCTGCATGAGCCTGGCGCGGGCGGCCACCAGGCGGCAGGCGTCGTCGAGGGAGAACACCCCGGCGACGTGCGCGGCGGCCAGTTCGCCGATCGAGTGCCCAGCCACGTAGTCGGGCACGATCCCCCACGACTCGACCAGTCGGAACAGCGCGACCTCGACGGCGAACAGCGCCGGCTGGGTCCACCCGGTGCGGCTCAACACGTCCACATCGGAACCCCAGACCACCTCGCGCAACCCGTCGAACCGGTCGACGATCTCGTCGAAAGCCGTGGCGAACACGGGGAAACGGGCGTGCAGCTCGCGACCCATGCCCAGGCGTTGCGCGCCCTGGCCGGTGAACAGCATGGCGAACCCGCCGGACCGGTCCGGTCCGCCGCGCACCAGCCCGACCGCCGGCACGCCGTCGCGGAGTGCGGTCAGCCCGCGGATCAGGTCGTCACGGTCGGCGGCGACCACGGCCGCACCATGGTCGAGCCCGGACCGGCCGAGCGCGGTGGAGTAGGCGAGGTCCAGGAAAGATATGTCGACAGTGGACAGAAGTCGAGTGGCGGCGTCCCGCAGTCCCTGCTCGGACTTGGCCGACAGCAGGACCGGCACCACTCCGGCGGGCTCGGCCGGCTCGACCGACTCTTCGGGAACCTGCTCGAGGATCACGTGCGCGTTCGTGCCGCTGATGCCGAACGACGACACCCCGGCCCGCAGCGGCCGCTCCACGGCCGGCCACTCCCGCTGCTCGGTCAGCAGCTCCACCGACCCGGCCGTCCAGTCCACATGGGACGACGGCCGGTCCACGTGCAGGGTCCTCGGCAACACGCCGCCGCGCAGCGCCAGCACCATCTTGATGATCCCGGCCACGCCGGCCGCCGCCTGCGTGTGGCCGAGGTTCGACTTCACCGAGCCGACCAGCAGCGGCGCCGGCCGGTCCTGGCCGTAGGTGGCCAGCAGGGCCTGCGCCTCGATCGGGTCGCCGAGCGGCGTGGCCGTGCCGTGCGCCTCCACCACGTCCACGTCCTGTGTGGACAGACCGGCGGACGCGAGCGCCGCGCGGATGACCCGCTGCTGCGACGGACCGTTCGGGGCGGTCAGGCCGTTGGACGCGCCGTCGGAGTTGATGGCCGAGCCGCGGACGACCGCGAGCACCGGGTGCCCCAGCCGGCGTGCCTCGGACAGCCGCTCCACCAGCACCACACCGGCGCCCTCGGCGAGGGTCATGCCGTCGGCCGCCTCGGCGAACGCCTTGGTCCGCCCGTCGGGCGACAACGCGCGCTGCCGGCTGAACCCGATGAACGGCGCGAGGCTGCTCATCACCGCGACCCCGCCGGCGAGCGCCAGGTCGGTCTCGCCCTTCCGTACCGAGTGGACGGCCAGGTGCAGGGCCACGAGCGATGACGAGCAGGCGGTGTCGAGCGTGACCGCCGGGCCCTCCAGGCCGAGCAGGTAGGCCACCCGGCCGGACAGCACGCTGGAGGACGACCCGGTCATGAGGTAGGCCTCGGCGCCGTCCATGCCGCCCGCATTGCCGTAGCCCTGGTCGCTCGCACCGAAGAACGACCCGGTCCGGCTGCCGCGCAACGACTCCGGGTCGATCCCCGCGCGCTCGACGGCCTCCCACGCGGTCTCCAGGAGCAGCCGCTGCTGCGGGTCCATGGCCAGGGCCTCACGCGGGGAGATGCCGAAGAACTCGGCGTCGAAATCGCCCGCGTCGCGCAGGAAACCGCCGCGCACGGAGTAGGTGCGGCCCGGTGCGTCCGGGTCGGGGTCGTAGGCGGTCTCGACGTCCCAGCCGCGGTCGGCCGGGAACTCGGAGGTGGCGTCGGTGCCGTCGAGCACCAGCCGCCACAGGCCTTCCGGCGAGGTGATGCCGCCCGGGTAGCGGCAGGCCATGCCAACGATGGCGATGGGTTCATCGTCGTTCGCCAGCACGGTGGCGGTGGTCGTGGTGGCACCGCCCGCCGTACCCAGCTCGGTCGCGAGGAACGCGGCCAGTGCCACGGGGGTCGGGTGGTCGAACACCATGGTCGCCGGCAGCGACAGCGCGGTCGCACGGGTGAGCCGGTTGCGGAGGTCCACAGCGGACACCGAGTCGAACCCGACCTCGCGGAACGCGCGCCGCTCGGGCAGCGCGTCCCCGGAGGCGTGGCCGAGTACGGCCGCGGCCTCGGCGCGGACCAGCTCCAGCAGCAGGCGTTTCTGCTCGGCCGGAGGTTGCGACCGCAGCCGTGCGGCGAGCGCGTTGTCCGTTGTGGACACTGACACAATCCCAGCAGGCGCGGCGGCCCGCAGCTCGCGGACCTCCGGCAGCTCGTCGAACAGGGTGGTCTCGCGAACCGCGGTGAACACCGGGTAGTAGCGGGACCAGTCGACATCGGTGACCGCGATGGCCGTGTCGTTGTCGTCGAGCGCGCGGCCCAGGCCGGTCATGGCCAGGTCGGGGTCGAGGTAGACGAGACCGCTACGCAGCACGCCGTACGGGTCCCGGTCGCCGATGCGCTCGTCGTCCGGCCACTTGCCCCAGTGCAGCGACAGCGCGTGCTGCCCCCGGGCGCGGCGGGCGGCGGCGAGCGCGCCGAGGTAGGCGTTGGCCGCCCCGTACGCGCCGTGATTGCCGCTGCCCCACATGCCGGTGATCGACGAGTACAGGACGAACGTGTCGAGCTGGTCGCCCAGCAGCTCGTCGAGGTTGCGGGCGCCGAGCACCTTCGCGGCGATCACGTGGGAGAACACGTCGAGAGAGGTGTCGGCGATCGGGTCGACCCGGATGACGGCGGCGGCGTGCACGACCGTCCGCACGATCCGGCCGGCCGCGGCCAGCGAGTCGAGCAGCGCGGCGAGCGCCGCCTTGTCGGTGACGTCGCAGCGGACGACCTCCGCCCCCTCGGCTTCGGCCTCCCCCGAGCGACTGGTGACCACGATGTCCTCGGCACCCTGCGCGGCGAGCCAGCGCACGAGGTCCGGGCCGATGGCGCCGGTACCGCCGGTGACCAGCACGGTCCCGGTGGGCTGCCAGGTGCCGGCCGGCGCCTCCGGGCCGCGGGCGCGGACGATGCGGCGGGCGTAGACGCCGGAGTCGCGGATGGCCACCTGGTCCTCGGTGCCGGCCAGCACGGCCGCCAGCCGGCGAGCGCCGGTCTCGTCGAGCACGGCAGGTAGGTCGACCACCCCGCCCACGCGTCGGGGGTGTTCCAGCGCGGCGGTCCAGGCCACGCCGTGCACCTGAGCCTGCGTGGGGTTGGGGACCTCGTCGGCCGCGCCGGTGGCGACCGCTCCCCTCGTGGCGAACCACACGGGAATGTCCACACCGGACTGGATGAGAGAGACGGTCAGCGCGAACCCGAGCGGCAGCGCCGGGTAGCGCTCGCCGTGCTCCTCGGCGAACGCGAGCGCCGACAGGATGCCGCCCGCTTCGCCCGCCTCGGCGAGCCGCTCAGCCAGCACTGCGGAGTCCACACAGGACTCATCGAGGCGCACGGGAACGACGTCGGGTAGCGCCGCCAGCAGGTCGGCCGGCTCGTCGCCCGTGTGCAGCACGAGCCAGCGGCCGATCGGCGTGCCCCGCGGCGAGGTCGGCCGCCACGCGACCCGGTAGCGCCAACCGTCCACAGTGGCCTGCTCGGACCTGGTGCGGCGCCAGTCGGCCAGCGCCGGCAGGACCGCGGCCAATGACTCGGTGTCCACGTGCAGGCTGGCGGTGAGCGCCGCCAGGTCGGCCCGCTCCACAGCGGACCAGAACTCGGTGTCGGCCGGGTCGGCGTGCGTCGGTGCGGCTGGTGCGTCGAGCCAGTACCGCTCGCGCTGGAAGGCGTAGGTGGGCAACGCCACCGGGCGGGCGGTCCCGGCGAGGGCGCGCCAGTCGGCGGCCACCCCACGAACGAACACCTCGGCCAGCGAGGTGGCGAACCGGTCGAGGCCACCGAGGTCGCGGCGCAGGGTGCCGGCCACGACCGTCGGCTCGCCGCTCGTCGCGACCGTGTCGGAGATCGCGAGCGTCAGCACCGGATGCGCGCTCACCTCGATGAACGCCCGGTGTCCGCTCGCGGCAAGTGCTTCGACCGCGTCGTGGAAGCCGACCGTGCGGCGCAGGTTCTCATACCAGTAGGCAGCGTCGAACCTGGACCGGTCACCGGGAACCGTGGAGTGGAACGGGATGACCGGCTCGCTCGGGGTGACCGGCGCGAGCGCGTCGAGCAGGATGTCGTGCAGGGCCTCGACATGCGCGGAGTGGGAGGCGTAGTCCACGGCGACCGCCTTGACGCGGGCGCCGGTTTCCGTCACGCGGGCGGACAGCTCGGCGAGCGCGTCCGGGTCGCCGGACACCACGATCGAGTTCGGCCCGTTCACCGCGGCCAGCGAGACCCGGCTGTCGGCGAGGAACCCGGCGGCGTCGGTCGCGGAGATCCCCAGCGACACCATGCCGCCCCGGCCGGCGAGATCCGCGTGGATCGCCTTGCTGCGCCGCGCGACCACGAGCGCACCGTCCTCCATGGACAGTGCACCGGCCACGACCGCGGCGGCGATCTCACCCTGCGAATGGCCGATCACGGCGTCCGGGGTAACCCCGTGCGCCTGCCACACGGCGGCGAGCGAGACCATCATGGCCCACGACGCCGGCTGCACCACATCCACCCGGTCGGCGGGAGCATTACCGCGCAACACGTCGACCAGCGACCAGTCGATATGCGGGGCGAGAGCCTGGGCACACTCGGCGATCCGGGCGGCGAACACGGGCGACTCGTCGAGCAGCGCGGCACCCATGCCGATCCACTGGGAGCCCTGTCCGGGGAAGACGAACACCGTGCCGCCGGCGACGTCGGCAAGCCCGTCGACCACCGCCGGGTGCGGGCTGCCGTCGGCGAGTGCGGCCGCGGCGGCCTCCTGATCGTCACCGAGGACGACCGCGCGGTGCTCGAACACCGTCCGTCCGGCGAGGGCGGCCGCGATCCCCGCGGGGTCGTCGATACCGGCCAGGCCGGCGGCGTTGGCCGCCAGCGCGGCCGGGGTCCGGCCGGACAGCACCCACGGGGTGAACCCGGCCCGCGTGGTCTCGGGCTCCGGCGCCGGGTCGCCGGACTCGATGACCACGTGCGCGTTTGTGCCACTGACCCCGAAGGAGGACACCCCAGCGCGCAGCGGACCCGACCACGGAAGGTTGTCCGTGAGCAGCTCGACCGCGCCGGCGCTCCAGTCCACATTGGATGACGGTTGGTCGACGTGCAGGGTGCGTGGCAGCACGCCGGCTCGCATGGCCAGCACCATCTTGATGACGCCCGCCACCCCGGCGGCCGCCTGCGTGTGCCCGATGTTCGACTTGACCGACCCGAGGTACAGCGGGGTCTCGCGGTCCTGGCCGTAGGTGGCGAGCAGGGCCTGCGCCTCGATCGGATCCCCGAGCGTGGTGCCGGTGCCGTGCGCCTCCACCACGTCGATGTCCTCTGTGGACAGTCCGGCGGACGCGAGCGCTTCGCGGATCACTCGCTGCTGCGACGGCCCGTTGGGTGCGGTGAGCCCGTTGGACGCGCCGTCCTGGTTGACGGCCGAGCCGCGGACCACGGCCAGCACGTGGTGGCCGGCGCGGCGGGCGTCGGACAGGCGTTGGATCACCAGGACGCCCGCGCCCTCGCCCCAGTTGGTGCCGTCGGCCGCGTCGGCGAAGGCCTTGCAGCGGCCGTCGGTGGCCATGCCACCCTGGCGGGAGAACTCGATGAAGTTGTTGGGGGTGGCCATGATGGTGACGCCACCGACGAGCGCGAGGTCGCACTCCCCCGACCGCAGTGCCTGCCCGGCCAGGTGCAGCGCGACCAGCGACGACGAGCATGCGGTGTCGATGGTCATGGCCGGGCCCTCGAGACCGAACACATAGGACAGTCGGCCGGACAGCACGCTCGCCGAGATGCCGGTGGCCGCGTGGCCGCCGAGGTCGGTGTTCGCCGCGGTCACCAGGTTCGCGTAGTCCTGGCCGTTGGTGCCCATGAACACGCCGGACCGGCTGCCGCGCAACGACTTCGGCGCGATCCCCGCCCGTTCGAGGGCTTCCCAGGTGACCTCCAGCAGTAGCCGCTGCTGCGGGTCCATGGCCGTGGCCTCGCGCGGCGAGACGCCGAAGAAGTCGGCGTCGAAGGACGCGGCGTCGGTGAGGAAGCCGCCTTCCCGGGTGTCGCTGCTCGTGTGGCCGTTGCCGAACAGCCCGTCGAGGTCCCAGCCGCGGTCGGTGGGGAAGCCACCGATGCCGTCGCCGCCGTCGACCAGTAGGCGCCAGAAGTCCTCGGGAGTGTTGGCGTCGCCCGGGAACCGGCAGGCCAGGCCGACGATCGCCAGTGGTTCGTCGGTGCTGACCCGGGCCCGGGCCTGGACGGCCGCGCCTTCCTGGCCGAGCACCAGCTCGACCAGGTGGTCGGCCAGGACCTGGGCGTTCGGGAAGTCGAACACGAGGCTGGCGGGCAGGGCCCGCCCGGTGGTCTCGGCCAGCAGGTTCCGCAGCTCGACCCCGGTCAGGGAGTCGAAGCCCAGCTCACGGAAGGCGGTGTCGACGCCGATGGCGGCCGGGCCGGAGTGCCCGAGCACGCCTGCCGCCCCACCGCGGACGAGGTCGAGCATGATCCCGGCCCGCCGGTGTTCGGGTGCGTCGAACAGCCGGTCCCGCAGGCCACCGTCGTCGTGGCGGACGATGTCGGCCGCGCCGGGCAGTTCGGTGAGGAGCCTGTTCGGGCGGGCACCGAGCATGGCGCCGAGCCACCGGTCGAGCGTGAGGTCGGCGATCATGACGGTGGCAGCGGGTTCCGCGACCGCCTGTGCCATGGCGGTGAGCGCGACCGCCGGCGCGAGCATTCCCATCCCCGCTCGCCGGACCCGGTCGCCGACGTCGGCTCCCATGCCGGCACCGGCCCAGGCGCCCCAGGCGATGGAGGTCGCCGGCTTGCCTTCCGCGTGGCGGCGGTGGGCGATGGCGTCCAGGGCCGCGTTGGCGGCCGCGTAGTTCGCCTGGCCCGGGTTGCCCACCGTGCCGGCCACCGAGCCGAACAGTACGAACGCGTCGAGGTCGCCGGTCAGCTCGTCCAGGTTGTTGGCGCCGGCCACCTTCGCGTGGAGTACCGCCTCGAAGCGGTCCGGGGTCAGGTCCGCCAGCAGGCCGTCGTCGTTGATGCCCGCCGTGTGCACCACCGATGTCACCGGGTGGGTGACCAGGAGAGCGGCGAGCGCGTCACGGTCGGCGGCGTCCACCGCGGCCACCGTCACTTCCGCGCCCGACTCCCGGAGTTCGTCGGCAAGGTCGGTGGCCCCCGGGGCGTCCGGGCCCCGCCGGCTCGCCAGCACCACGTGCTCAGCGCCGTTCGTCGCCAGCCAGCGGGCCACGTGTGCGCCCAGCGCGCCCGTTCCGCCGGTGACCAGCACCGTTCCCGTCGGCTGCCACGTCTCGCCCGCGGGTGCAGGGGCCCGCACGATCCGGCGGCCCAGGACCCGGCCACCGCGCAGGGCCACCTGATCCTCGCCGGCGCCGGCCGTCAGCACGCCCGCCAGCAGTGCGGAGTCCACTGCGGACTCCACGCCCACCACGCCGCCGATCGCCCGGGGGGACTCCAGGGCCGCCACCCGGACCAGGCCCCATACCGCGGCCTGTGACGGAGACGACTCCGCGTTCCACGTGATCGTCCACAGTGGGGCATCGCCCGACAGTGCCTGGATCAGCGCGGCGGTGGCCAGTACCGGGTCGGGTCCGGCGGTCAGCAGGTTCAGGATTCCGTCGTAACCGGCCAGGTCATCCACAGACGTGGCCGTTTCCACGCCCAGCTCGGCCGCCAGTGCGGTCGCTTCGGGAGCATCCGGCGGCACCACGGCGACCCAGCGGCCGGGCAGCACGCCGGGCGAGATGGCCAGTTCGGTCCAGGTCTCGTGGTACCGCAACGAGCTGGTGGCCGAGTTGGCGCGGGCCTTGGTGCGCCAGGACGACAACGCCGGAACCATGGCGGCCACCGTGTCGGCGTCCAGTCCGAGAGTGTCGGCCAGGGTGTCCAGGTCGTGGGTCTCGACGGCCGACCAGAACTCCGCGTCGGCCGGGTCGGCGGCCATCGGGCGACCGCCCTGCGGCCAGTAGCGTTCCCGCTGGAAGGCGTAGGTCGGCAGGTCGACCCGGCGGGCGCCGTCGAACAGCGGCTGCCAGTCGACGTCCACCCCGGACACGTGCAGCCGGGCGAGCCCGGTGAGGAGAGCGATCTCCTCGTCGCGGTCCTTGCGCAGAGCGGGGATGCCGTCGGCCAGTGCGCTCAGGGTGCCGTCAGGGCCGATCTCCAGGAGGGTGGCGTCGGAGAGCGCGCTCACGTCGTCGGCGAACCGGACGGTGTCGCGGACGTGGCGCACCCAGTACTCGGGATCGGTGACCGGCTTGGTCATGGCGATCGACGGTTCGGAGAGCGTTATCCCGGCGATGGCCGCCCGGAATTCGTCGAGCATCGGATCCATCAACGGCGAGTGGAACGCGTGGGAGACCCGCAGCCGCTTGTGCTTGCGGTTCCCGACCGCGGTCATGACCTCTGCCTCGACCCCCGCCACCACCACCGAGTCGGGCCCGTTCACGGCCGCGATCGACACGCCCGCGGTCAATGGGAGATCGCTCTCCGAGCACTGCACGGCCACCATGGCGCCGCCTTCGGGCAGAGCCTGCATGAGCCTGGCGCGGGCCTCGACCAGCGTGCAGGCGTCGTCGAGGGAGAACACCCCGGCCACGTGCGCGGCGGCGATCTCGCCGATCGAGTGCCCGGCAACCGACTCCGGATGCACTCCGAACGACTCGACCAGCCGGAACAGGGCGACTTCCAGCGCGAACAGCGCGGGCTGCGCCCAGCCCGTCTTGTTCAACTCGTCCGCATCGGCGCCCCAGATCACTTCACGCAGACCGGGAAAGCGCTCCACGATCTCGTCGAACGCGGCGGCGAACGCGGGGAACCGGGCATGCAGCTCCCGACCCATCCCGAGCCGCTGGGAACCTTGCCCTGCGAACAGGAACGCCACCGAACCACGGCCGGCCTCACCGCGGGCCAGTTCCACGCCGTCCAGCACCACCGCACGGTGCGGGAAGGACGAGCGGGACAGCAGCGAGCGGCCGACGTCGAGCACCGGCGCGTCCACCGCGGACAGTCGAGCGAGCTGAGCGTCAAGGGCGGCGGCCGACTTGGCGGACACCACCCACGGCACCGTCCGGTCCTCGGCCTCCAGGGCCGGCCGGGTGTCCGGCGCCTCCAGGATCACGTGTGCGTTCGTCCCGCTGAACCCGAACGACGACACGGCCGCCCGGCGCGGCCGATCCACCTCGGGCCAGGCGCGCCCGTCGGTCAGCAGCTCGATCGCGCCGGCCGACCAGTCCACATGGGACGACGGCTCGTCCACGTGCAGCGTGCGCGGCACGAGTC
This sequence comes from uncultured Actinomycetota bacterium, assembly GCA_963826035.1. GTDB lineage: Bacteria > Actinomycetota > Actinomycetes > Mycobacteriales > Pseudonocardiaceae > Actinophytocola. The sequence goes on from CAWGVZ010000004.1 coordinate 124,012, forward strand.
CGTGCCGCATGGCCTCGATCATCTTGATCACGCCGGCGACACCGGCGGCCGCCTGGGTGTGCCCGAGGTTCGACTTCACCGACCCGACCAGCACCGGCGACTCCCGGTCCTGCCCATAGGTGGCAAGGATCGCCTGCGCCTCGATCGGGTCACCGAGCGTCGTGCCGGTGCCGTGCGCCTCGATCACGTCGACGTCCGATGTGGACAGTCCGGCGGAAGCGAGCGCCGCGCGGATCACCCGCTGCTGGGAAGGACCGTTCGGCGCGGTCAGGCCGTTCGACGCGCCGTCGGAGTTGACGGCCGAGCCGGCCACCACGGCCAGCACCGGGTAACCCAGCCGTTCGGCGTCGGACCGGCGGGCCAGCGCCAGCATGCCGATGCCCTCCGACCAGCCCACCCCGTCCGCCGACTCGGCGAACGAGCGGCACCGGCCGTCGGCCGACAGCCCGCGCTGCCGGGAGAACTCGATGAACGAGTTCGGAGTGGACATCACGGTCACGCCACCGGCCAGCGCGAGATCGCACTCGCCGGCCCGCAACGCCTGCATGGCCCAGTGCATGGCCACGAGCGACGACGAGCACGCCGTGTCGATGGTGACGGCCGGGCCCTCCAGCCCGAGCGCGTACGCCACCCGGCCGGACGCCACGCTCATGGAGGTGCCGCTGCCCTGCAGTCCCTCGAACTCCCCGCCGCCGAGCAGGGAGGTGTAGTCGTTGTACATGACGCCGGCGAACACGCCGGTTCGGCTGCCCCGCAACGACACCGGGTCGACGCCCGTGCGTTCCAGCGCCTCCCACGACACCTCGAGCAGCAGCCGCTGCTGGGAGTCCGTGGCGATCGCCTCGCGCGGGCTCATGCCGAAGAACGCCGCGTCGAACGCGCCCGGGTCGCGTAAGAAGCCACCGGAGCGCGTGTAGGACGTGCCGAGGTGGTCGGGGTCCGGGTGGAACAGTGCGTCCAGGTCCCAACCGCGGTCGGTGGGGAAGCCGGTGATCGCGTCGGTGCCCTCGCTGACCAGCCGCCACAGCTCTTCTGGCGTGGTCACCCCACCCGGGTACCGGCAGGCCATGCCCACCACGACGATCGGGTCGTCGGATACTTCGCCCCGCACAACGGGAGCAGCGTCCGGCACGTCGAACAGCTCGCCGTAGAGGTACCCGGCCAGCACGATCGGCGCCGGGTGGTCGAACACGGCGGTGGCCGGCAGCCGCAGCCCGGTGGCCGCGCCCAACCGGTTGCGCAGCTCCACCGACGTCATCGAGTCGAACCCGAGGTCGGCGAACGAGCGGTCCGGGTCGATGGCCGCGGCGTCGTCGTGTGCCAGGACGAGCGCCACGTGCGTGCGGACCAGGTCGAGCACGGCCGTGCGGCGCTTGGGTTCGGTGAGCCGGGCCAGCCGGTCGACCAGACCGGTGGCCGCGGCCGACCGCGCGGCACGACGGGTCGAGGTGCGGATCAGGCCACGCATCAGGGGCGGCACCGGCTGGGTGCGCAGGGTCGGCAGGTCGAGGCGGACCGGGACCACCACGGGATCGGCGCCGGCGAGCGCCGCGTCGAACAGCCCCACACCGTCCTCTCGGGACAGTGCGGGGAGCCCGGCACGGGCCAACCGTTCGAGGTCCGCACTCATCCCGTCGGACGCCCAAGCACCCCACGCGAGCGACAGCGCGGGCAGGCCCAGGTCCGCGCGGTGGCGGGCCAGCGCGTCGAGGAAGGCGTTGGCGGCCGCGTAGTTCGCCTGCCCCGGCGTGGGAAAGGTGCCGGCCAGTGAGGAGAACAGCACGAACGCCGACAGGTCCCGGTCCTGGGTCAGCTCGTGCAGGTTCCAGGCGGCGTCCGCCTTGGGCGCGAGCACCGCGGCGAACCGTTCGGGGGTAAGGGAGGCGAGCATGCCGTCGTCCAGCACGCCGGCCGTGTGCACGACCGCGGCCACCGGGTGCTCGGCCAGCAACTCGGCCAGCGCCGCGCGGTCGGTCACATCACACGCCACGACCTTCACGGCCGCGCCGAGCCCGGCCAACTCCTCCACGAGCGCCGCGGCACCGGGCGCGCCGGGACCGCGGCGGCTGACCAGCAGCAACCGGCCCGCGCCGTGCTCGGCCACCAGGTGGCGGGCCAGCACGGCACCGAGCCCGCCGGTACCGCCGGTGACCAGCACGAGGCCGTCGCCGGCGAACGGGGACGCCGGCCGCTCGGTCTCGTCGACCGGCACCCGGGCGAGCCGGGGCGCCAGCAGCTCTCCGCCGCGCAGCGCCAGTTCGGGCTCGTCGATGGCCAGCGCCCCCAGGAGGAGCGCACCGTCCACTTCGGAGTCGAGATCCAGGAGGCCAACGCCGCCCTGCTGTTCGACACCCGCCGAGCGCACGAGACCCCACACGGCGGCGGCCGCCGGGTCGGCGCCCGTGGTGGCGCCGCGGGTGACGAACACCAGCCGGGTGCCGTCGGGCCTGGCACGCAACAGGTCCAGCGCGGCGGTGGTCAGCTCGCGGATACGGGCGACCGGGCCGCCGGCACCGGCGAGCGGCACGAGCGTGACGTCCCCGCCCGGCGCGTCGACCACCTCAGCGCCGAGCCCCCACGGATCGTCGCCTAGGACCGTGACCGATCCGTCGAACGAACCGGCCGGCACGGGCGTCCAGTCCACTCGGAACAGTGACTCGGGGCCGTGGTCGGTGGCACCGGCGATGGCCCGCACGGTCAGCGACTCGACCGACAGCACTGGCTCGCCCGTGGCGTCGACCACGGCGATCGACACTGCGTCACCGGCCAGCGGCGAGATCCGTACCCGCACGGAGGTGGCGCCCGTGGCGTGCAGGGACACGCCCTCCCACGAGAACGGGAGCGCGCCGGCACCCGTGTCGGGCAGGTCGGCGAACCGCACCGCGTGCAGCACGGCGTCGAGCAGCGCCGGGTGCACGCCGAACGCCTCGGCGTCAACGCCTTCCGGCAGTGACACCTCGGCGAGCACGTCCCGGCCGGCCCGCCACACGGCCGACAGGCCGCGGAACGCCGGACCATACGCGAAGCCGTCGAGTGAGTCGTACAGCTCGTCGATGTCGATCTGGGACGCCGTCGCCGGCCACTGTCCGAACGTGACGGCCCGCTCCCCAACGGCCAGCACCCCGAGGGCGTGCGCCGTCCACGGCTGGTCCTCGCCGTCCTCGTCGCGGGCGTAGATGGTCAGCGAGCGGCGGCCGGCCTCATCCGGGCCGACCCACAGCTGCACATGGACCGCGCCGTCGGCCGGAAGCACGAGCGGTGCGGCGAGGGTCAGGTCCTCGACGCGGTCGCAGCCCACCTCGTCGCCCGCGCGGATCGCCAACTCCAGGAAAGCGGTTCCCGGCAACAGCACGCGTCCGTCGACCACGTGGTCGGCCAGCCAGGGGTGCGTGCGTACGGACAGCCGGCCGGTGAGCAGCACACCCTCGGAGCCGGCGAGCGATACGGCCGCCGCGAGCAGCGGGTGGTGCGCCGCGCCCAGGCCGGCGGCCGTCGGGTCGGTGCTCATGCCGGGGACCGACTTCGGCCAGAACCGCTTGTGCTGGAACGGATAGGTCGGCAGTTCGACCCGGCCGGCCGCCGTGGCGGCGAAGTACTCGGACCACCGCAGCGGTATCCCGTGCAGGTGCAGTCCGGCGACGGCCGAGGCGAACGCCCCGGTCTCCGAGTGCCCGGCTCGCAGCGCGGGCACGGTGGCAGCCTCCACGCAGGACGCTGCCATGGCCGAGAGCACGGCGTCGGGACCCAGTTCGAGGAACGTGGTCACGCCGTGGTCGTGGAGCCAGCCGACGCTGTCGGCGAAGCGGACGGCCGCGCGCACGTGCTCGACCCAGTAGTCCGGCGAAGTGACCTGCTCGACCGTGGCGAGCACACCGGTCACATTGGACACGAACGGGACGAGCGGCGCGTTCAGCGCCAGCCCGGCGACCACCGTACGGAACTCGTCGAGCATGGGTTCCATGAGTGGTGAGTGGAACGCGTGCGACACGGCAAGTCTGCGGGTCTTGCGGCCGAGTTCGCTGAAGTGGTCGGCGATCTCCGTGACCTGCTCGACCGCACCCGACACCACGACCGCGTCCGGCCCGTTGACCGCGGCGATCGACACGGGCGCACCGGCCGGCAGCGCGGCGGCCACCTCGGCCTCGCTCGCCTGGAGCGCGACCATGGCGCCGGCTGCCGGACCGCTGGCGGGCAGCGCCTGCATCAGCCGACCGCGGGCGGCCACCAGCGTGCACGCGTCCGGCAGGGAGAGCACGCCGGACACGTGCGCGGCCGCCAACTCGCCGACCGAGTGGCCGGCCAGGAAGTCGGGGGTGACTCCGAGCGAGGCGACCAGCCGGTACAGCGCCACCTCGACGGCGAACAGCGCCGGCTGGGCGAACTCGGTGTGCGCCAACAGTTCTGGGTCGGTGCCCCACATGACGTCGAACAACGGCCGCGACAGGTGCGGTGCCAACTCGTCGGCCACCGCGTCCAGCTCGCGGGCGAACGTGGGGAACCGGTCGTACAGCTCGCGGCCCATGGCGATCCGCTGGCTGCCCTGGCCGGTGAACAGCACGGCCAGCTTGCCCCGGCCGCGCACGACCGCCGCGCCGACCCCGTCGGCGACGCTGGCCAGCCCGGCCCGCACGGCCTCCGGATCGGTGGCGACGAACGCGGCCCGGTGCTCGAGCGCCGCCCGTGTGGTGGCGAGGGAGAAGGCGAGATCGGCGGTGTCCACAGTGTCCAGTGAGAGGAGGCGGGTCGCCTGCGCACGTAGGGCGTCGGCCGTCCGCGCGGACAGCACGATCGGCATGGGGCCGGCGGCGACCACCCGCTCGTCCGGGTCCTCCACCACCGGCGCGGGGGCCTGCTCGATGACCGTGTGCGCGTTCGTGCCGCTGATTCCGAACGACGACACGGCCGCCCGGCGGGGTTCACCCGTCTCCGGCCACGGCGTGTTGTCCCTGAGCAGCTCGATGTTCCCGGCCGTCCAGTCCACATGGGACGACGGCGTGGTCAGGTGCAGGATCTTCGGCAGCACGCCGTGCCGCATGGCCAGGACCGTCTTGATCACGCCGGCCACACCCGCGGCGGCCTGGGTGTGGCTGAGGTTGGACTTCACGGCACCCAGGAACAGCGGGCGCTCGCGGTTGCGGCCGTAGGTGGCGAGCAGCGCCTGGGCCTCCACCGGGTCGCCGAGTGCGGTGCCGGTGCCGTGCGCCTCCACCGCGTCGACCTGGTCGGCCGAGAGCCGCGCGTTGATGAGCGCCTGCTCGATGACCCGCCGCTGGGAGGGACCGTTGGGGGCGGTGAGGCCGTTGGACGCGCCGTCCTGGTTGACGGCCGTGCCGCGGATGACCGCGTGCACGCGGTGACCGTTGCGGCGGGCGTCGGACAGGCGTTCCAGCACGAGCATGCCGGCGCCCTCGGCCCAGCCGGTGCCGTCGGCGTCGTCGTCGAAGGAACGGCAGAACCCGTCGATCGCCAGGCCGCCCTGACGGCCCAGCTCGGTGAACGACACGGGGCTGGACATGATCGTGATGCCGCCCGCGAGTGCGAGTGTGCACTCCTTGTCGCGAAGTGACTTGGTGGCCAGGTGAATGGCGACCAGCGAGGACGAGCAGGCGGTGTCGATGGTGACCGCGGGCCCGTAGGTGCCGAACAGGTACGCGAGCCGGCCGGACAGCACGGAGTTGGCGCCGCCGGTGAGCTGGAAGCCTTCGACGTCGTCGTCCGGGCCGACCGCGTACTGGTGGCCCATGGAGCCGATGAACATGCCGGTCTGGCTGCCCTTGACGGCGTGCGGGTCGATGCCCGCGCGCTCGAACGCCTCCCACACGACCTCCACGAGCACCCGCTGCTGGGGCTCCATGGCGAGCGCCTCGCGGGGCGAGATGCCGAAGAAGTCGGCGTCGAAGTCGGCGGCGTCCGGCAGGAACCCGCCCGCATCGGTGAGTGACGGGTCGACGTCCCAGCCGCGATCGGTGGGGAACGGCCCGATGCCGTGGCCGCCGCGCACCACGAGGTCCCACAGGTCCTCGGGCGAGGCGACGCCGCCGGGGTAGCGGCAGGCCATCCCGACGATGGCGATCGGCTCGGTGGCCGCGGCCTCGAGCTCGCCGAGTTGCTGCTTGGTGCGCCGCAGATCGGCCGACGCGCGCTTGAGGTAGTCGCGAAGCTTCTGCTCGTTGTCCATCAGGTCAGCTCGTCTCGACAACCGGCAGCACGCACCGCACACCCTCCCGAGAATCTGGTGTGGCCGAGTCTGGTTAAGACTCCGCGCGGAATTCCCTAGAAGAGGGGTGCGAATAGGGGTAGCGGCCAAGAACCCGCAAGATGACCACCCCAGTCACCCAAGATGACCGTTCCCGTCGTGCATGATGACCAGTCCGGTCGGCCATGATGACCAGTCCCGTCGGGCGAGGCCGGCCACCAAGCGGCTCATCACCGGGCAACGGTCATCACAACCGACCGGAACGGTCATCATGCGCGACGGGAACGGTCATCATGGCCGACCGGACTGGTCATCATGCGGGTCAGTGGGAGTCGGCTAGCAGGGTGGCTTTCAGGGCTGTGCGGCCGGCTACGTCGAACTTCGCGTACACGTTCGTCAGGTGTTTCTCCACCGCGCGGCGGCTGACGCCCAGCTCGTCGGCTATCGCCTGGTTGGTCAGCCCGTCGATGACCATCGACACGACCCGCCGCTCGGCCGCCGTCAACCGCTTGCCGGGTTCGGTGGGACCACCGTTCCCGGTGAACCCCCGCAGCTCGTGCTCCACCAGCCAGCGCGCCGTGTTCCGGTCGGTCAGCTCCCGCCCGTGCCGCAGGTGCAGCTCCGCCTCGTCGACACCGTCGGCCTGCAACCGGCCCCCCAGCAGCAGGTGCGCCCGCGCCCGCTCACGCTCGTTCTCCGAGTCGTGCAGCACGTCGACGGCAGTACGCAGCATCCGCACCCCGGCCGCACCAGGGGTCAGCGCGCCCCACGCACTCAGCGCGCGACCGACGGCCGCCGGACTTCCCCACCGCAGCGCCAGTTCGTGCTCGGCCTCCGCCAGTTCGACGGCCTCGCCCGTCTCCCCGAGCTGGTTCAACAGCCACGCCGCCCCGGTACGCCACGGCATGAGCGCGGGGTTGCGCCACCCGGCCCGGTCGAGCTGCCGGCCGCAGTCCAGCAGGTGCTCCAGCGCATGCCGGTGGTCGGCCTCGCCGAGTGACCGGGTCGCGGCCGTCAACCGTACGAGCGCCGACACGGCCGGGTGGTCGGTGCGGTGCCCGCACAGCTCGACGATCCGCGCGGTCAGCGGGTGCTCGACACCGTCGCCGGCCGGCTGCGGCGAGGTACCCCCGCCGTGCAGCTCCAACGACGTCGCGATGCGCAGCATGCCGGCCACCGACACCGCGTCGAGCCAGCTCTCACCCGCCGCGAGCCCCGCCAGATCCTCGCCGACCCGCCCGGCGCCGACCAGCACCAGCGTGCGACAGGTCTCGACCACGGCCTGCGCGACCCGGTCCCCCTGCCGCAGCGCGCTGTCGAGCGCGTCGTCGAGCCACGGCCCGACCGGCGCGACGCTGTCGGCGAGCGACAACGCGCACAGCAGCATGGGCGCCGTGCCGTGCGTCCCGGCGGTCGCCGGCTCCCGGTCCAGGATCTGGTGACCGAGCTTGGCCACCTCGGCCGCTGGCACGGCGCCGGCCACGGCGACCAGCTCCAGCAGCACGGACAGCAGTTCCCGGCCGCCGGGCGAGTCGAGCAACCGGTCGCTGTCCCGCAGCCGCCGCACGGCCGCGTCGATCCGCGGCCCACCGCCGTAGTCACCGGCCGTGACGCGGGCCTCCACCTGCAGCGCCAGCTCCAGCCGCGGACCGTCCAGCGAAGCCGGGTCACCGAGCTCGCCGGCCACCCGGCGCAGCACGGTGAGCACGGCCGGCGGGCTCATGCCGAGCGACGCCGGGGAGAGCCGGGCGAGCGCGGCCGCCTGCCCCGCCACTCCCCGCGACAGCGACACCGCCTCCAGCACGTGCCGGGTCGACGCCGACGCGTCCACCGCCCGCTCCACGGTCGCCAGCTCCAGCAACAGGTCCGCGCGGTTGACGCTCTCCGGCGCGGTGCCGAGCAACGCCCGGCGCAGGTAGCGGGTGGCCGCGTCCACCTCACCCTGACGGGCGGCCGCGTCGGCGGCCGCGCGCAGCACGTCGACCGCCCACACCGCCTGTTGCGAGGGCACCGCCAGCAGGTGGTTGGCCACCAGCTCGACCCGCCGGCCGGCGGCGTGCAGCAGCGACGCGGCCGTGACGTGCAGGCGTTCGGCCTGGGCGGGCGAGGTCAGCCGGTCCACGGCCTCGCGGACCACCGGGTGGGCGAACGCCGGGGTGCGGTCGGGCAGCAGGAACCCCTGCCCGGACAGCGATCGCACGACCTCCGAGTATCCGATGTCGTCGAGCCCGGCGAGGCGGGCCAGCATGTCCGGCTCGGCCGCCGGACCCAGACAGGACAGCGCGCGCAGGAAGGCCATGGCGGGCTCTGGCTGGGCCCGCAGCCGGGCGGCCATCCGCTCCCGCAGCAGCGCCGGCCGGCACTCGTGCACCCGCGCGACCACCGAGTCGTCCGGCCGGCACGCGGCGGTGACCAGCTCGTCGAGCACGGCACGCAGCACCATGGGGTTGCCCCGGGACACCTCGCCGCACGCGCGCACGAACCGTTCGGAGCCGGGCTCGCCGAACAGCTGACGGACGATCGACCGCACGCCGGTCGCCGACAGAGGTCCGAGCCGCAGCACCCGGCTGGCGCACGCGAGCAGGTCGCGCACCCCGGGGTTGTCGCCGTCCGGGCTGCCTTCGCGGACGGTCACCACCATGAGCACCCCGGTGCCGGCCAGCCGGTTGGCCAGGTAGCCGAGACAGCGCAGGGATTCGCCGTCGGCCCACTGCACGTCGTCGACGAGCAACAGCACCGGCCGGTTCTCGCCGTAGACGGTCAGCACGTGCCGCACGCCGTGCATCACCTGCTGCATGACCGGGGCCCGCGCGTCGACCGGGACGCTCAGGCAGTTCTCCCCTACGAACAGGGGCTTCGCGAACTCGGTGAGGCCTTCGTCGACACGGGCCCGCTCGTCCTCGTCGAGCTCGGCGACCACCGGCTCGCAAAGCTGGCGGACGACGCCGAACGGGAACAGCCGCTCCAGCGTCGACCCGGTGGCGCCGAGCACGGCGGCCGTCGCGCCCGCGCGTGCGGCCACCGCACCGAGCAGCGCGGTCTTGCCGACCCCGATGGGCCCGCTGACCACGACGAGCGAGCCGCTCCGGTTGTCGGCCGCCCGCACGAGTTCGTCGAGCAGGGTGAGTTCGATCTCCCGGTCCGCGAGCACGGCCCTCACCCCCTCACTCCGGCCGGAACGAGCCCGGGCAGCTCACCCCGGCTGGACACCCCGAGCTTGCGGTAGGCACGCGACAGGTGCAGCTCCACCGTGCGGCGGGTGACCGACAGCGCGTCCGCGATCTCCGGGTTGGACATCCCGGCCACGGCCAGCTCGACCACCCGACCCTCGGCGGCCGACAGCTTCGCCAGCACGGCGAGCGAGTCGGTGGCGGCGCGCGGCCGGGGCGCTACGGGCCGGCGGCCGGCCGGTTGGGCGGCCGCGCGCAGCTCGCGGTCGATCCGGTCGCGCAGCGGCAGGCCGCCGAGCGTCACGGCGATCCGCCTGGCCTCGGTGAACATGGCGGTAGCGTCGGCCGCCGAGCCTTCGTCGACCCGGCGGGTGCCGAGCGCGACGAGCGACTCGGCGTGCCGCAGTCGCAGGCCGGTCGTGCGCAGGGTGCGTTCGGCGGCGGCGAGCAGATCCGCCGCGGCCGGGTCGCCCAGCGCGTCCAGCAGGACACCGGCGGTCAGGTCGGCCGATCCGGTGGCGCTGGCCGTTCCCCAGTCCTGCGCGGCGCGCCGGTCGGCGGCCAGCAGTTCGCGGATGTCGGCCTCCGGGCCGCCGAGGTCGTGCACGGCCCTGGCGAGTGCCGGGCGCCACCTGATGAGCAGCGGGTTCCGCCAGCGCCGCGCGGTGAGCCGTCGTCCGCACTCGCGCAGGTCGTGGGTGGCCGAGACCGGGTCGCCCGCCTCCAGCGCGTGCACGCCGCGGGCGTAGAGCAGGTAGGCCCAGGCAAACCCTCGTTCGATGTCACAGTTACCGGCGGTCTTGGTGCAGCGCAAGGGTTTCAGCAGTCGTTCGGCAGCGCCGAGGTTGCCCCGGCGCACCTCGACGAGCACCCGGTCGGCCTCCACCAACGGGCGGGCCAGGGGATGCCAGGCCGACGGCGGCAGCTCGGCGTCGGCCTCGGCCAGGTAACCGGCCGCCTCGTCGAGCCGCCCACAGTACAACGCGTAGGTCGCGAGGCCGAGCAGCGCGGCTGCGGCCGACGGCCGCAGCCGGCGGCGGCGGGCCTCACCGAGCACGGCGGCGAGCCCGGCCTCGGCCGCGTCGAACTCGTCGGCCTGCAGCAGCGCCGAGCACGCGGCGAGGCGGGGAGTGCTGAGGGGCTGGTCGTCGAAGGAGGGCGCGAGCGCGGCGGTCGCGAGCGCGATCGACCGGTCCCGGTCGGTGCCGCGGGTGGCGAGCCCGAGGGCGGCCACCCCCGCGGCGACCGGGTTGTCCGCCGGCTCCTTCGCCCGGCCGACGCACACGGCGGCCTCGGTGGCCGGTGGCTGGGTCATGCTCCTGGCCAGCCGGTGCAGAACGGCCAGCGCGTCCCGTTCGTCCTGCTCCACCGGGTTGACCGTGGGGCCGAGCGCGCTGAGCCGGGTGGTGATGGCGCGGCGGGCGATACCGGCCGCGCCCCGGCCGAGCAGGAGGTCCACGGCGCACAGCCGGCGCATGCTGGTCTCCGGGTCGCCGCCGGGCGAGGCGACCACCAGCGCGAGGGCCCGGTCGGCCGCCTCCGGCCGGTCCGCCACGATCGCGCCGGCCAGGTCGAGCATCAGCTCGGCCCGCTGGTCGACCGTCAGGTGACCGCCGAGGGCGCACTCGACCAGCACGGCCGCGGTCTCCGGGTGCCCGGCGTCCAGAGCGGTCGCGGCGGCCCGGCGCAGCGCGCCGACCGACCAGCCGCCGGGCGGGCGGTGCGCGCCGAGCAGGATCCGGGACACGACGGCGTCGGGTGCGGCGACCCGGTGTGCCAGCTCGGCGACCGCCGAATGCAGCGCGCGCCGGCCGGGCACCGGCATGCCGGCCAGCACCCGTTCACGCACCACGGCGTCGGCGGCCCGCACCGGCTGGGGATGCGGGGTCACGAGACCGCTCGCCCGCAGCTCGGCGAGCACGTCGGCCGGCCGCCCGCCGGCGCCGGTCATGCTGGTCAGCACATCGAAGTCGAGGTCCCCGTCGGCGACCGCCAGCAGCCGGAGCACCTCGATGGCGCCGCGCGGCAGCGTGTCGAGCACGGCCACCACCTGGCCGCGCCGGTGCTCGGCCACCAACCCGGCGAACACGGTGCCCGGTTCGCCGGTCGGATGGCCGCCGCCGCGGGCGTAGTCGGTGAGCGCGCCGGCGAGCACCCCGGGGTTGCCGGCGGACAGCGCGAGCGCGCCCGCCGTGAACTCCGCGTCGGACGCGCGTCCGCAGATGCGCCGGCAGGCGTCCCGGACCTCGGTGGGAGACAGGGGTCCCAGGCGCACCAGCAGGTCGTCGGCCGGCGGGGCGTCGTCGCCTTCCGGGGTGCCGGACGGCCAGGCGCCGGACGAGGTCACGATGAGCGCGACCGGCGCGTGGTGCAGCCGGCGCAGCATCATCCGAAGCAGCGTGTCGGACGCGGGATCGGCCCAGGACACGTCGTCGACCAGCAGGGCCAGCGGGTTGCGGCGGGCAGCGGCGGACAGCGCCGAGCACAGCCGCGCGAGCCGGTCCACCCCGGCCGGCTCGTGCCACGAGTCAGGTCGCCAGTCCGGCGGCAGCCCGCCGGGCAGCGCGTCGAACAGCTGGCCGGCGACGCCGAGCCCGACGTGCCGCTCACCGGGTACCGCACGACCGCCGGCCACCGTGATCCCCAGCCGGCGGGCGGTGTCGGCGGCCGCGGCGAGCATGGTGCTGCGGCCGGTGCCGGGCGCACCTGAGATGACCAGTGCGCGCGAACCGCCGCCACGCACGGTCAGCAGAACGCCGTCGAGGACCGCGCGCTGTGTCCTGTCGAGAACGGCCAGGTGCTCGTCCCTCACCATGATCGGAGCCATGCCGGCTAGCCCGATCGGGTGTGCCGCACGGGGTGACGCCCACCAGGCAGTAAGTGAGAGGCGGGCGGCGTCCAAAAGTCCAGTAAAGGCCCGGCAAAGCGTGCTGGATGGGCGAGTGAGAGCTCGCCGGCGCCCCGATCGCGACCCGAACCTAGTAGTGACACTCCGTCATCAGCCCCCGGAAGCACGTGGTAGGGCACCCATCAGATTAGGCAGTTAACCACACCGCGTCACCTGCCGACGACGATTGGCGCGGTTACGTTACCTACTGACAACATCCCGTTGGACAAGTGTTTTCGCAGGTCAGCGCGACCTGACGAGCCAGAGCGTGGCGTACCGCCCGGCGAGCGCCCGCCGCGACCGCGTGACCGAGACGTTGACCCGCCCTTTACGAACGACCGGCCCCAGGCTTGCCTCTCGCGCTGTCATACCTCTATCATTGTGATATCACTTTTCCGCGAGAGCAAAGGAACCGGTCGGTCATCTGATCGAGCTTCGCCCCGCCAGCACTGGGGAAAACATCAGGCTTGCACCGGTATCCCTTTCAAGTAGGAGGACGGGAGACCCCACATGGCAGTCATCGAAGTCAACGACCTCGAGAAACGATATGGCGACACCGCCGTGGTCGACGGTGTCTCACTGTCGGTCGAGGAGAACGAGATCTTCGGCATCCTCGGCCCCAACGGCGCCGGCAAGACCACGACCGTCGAGTGCATCGCCGGCCTTCGCAAGCCGAACGCCGGCCGGATCAGAGTGCTCGACCTCGATCCGCAGAAGGACACGAAGGCGCTGCGCTTCCAGCTCGGCATGCAGCTCCAGCACAGCGAACTGCCCGAGAAGATGCGGGTGCACGAGGCGATGACCATGTTCGCCTCCTTCTATCCCGACCCCGCCGACGGCGACCGGCTGCTCGAGGACCTCGGCCTGCAGGACAAGCGCAAGACGGCGTTCGGGAAGCTCTCCGGCGGCCAGCAGCAGCGGCTGTCGATCGCGCTCGCCCTGATCGGCCGGCCGAAGATCGCGATCCTCGACGAGCTGACCACCGGCCTCGACCCGGCCGCCCGGCGCAACACCTGGAAGCTGGTGGAGGACATCCGTTCCACCGGCGTGACCATCGTGCTGGTCACCCATTTCATGGAGGAGGCCGAGCGGCTGTGTGACCGGCTCGCCCTGATCGACCGGGGCAAGATCGTCGCGCTCGACACCCCGGCCGGCCTGATCTCCACGGTGTCGGACTCCCAGCGGATGCGCTTCCGGCCGTCCGCCGACTTCGACGACCGGATCCTCAAGGACCTCGACGACGTCACCGACGTGACCCGGCAGGGTTCGCAGGTGGTCGTCACCGGCAGGGGCAACCTCGTCCAGTCGGTCAGTGCCCGGCTCGCCAGCCAGGACATCGTGGCCAGCGACCTGCGCATCGAGCAGGCCAGCCTCGAAGACGCGTTCGTCGCCCTCACCGGCCGCGAGATCAAGTTGGGGGATCACAGTGAAAGCGCTGCGTAGCATGACTCTCATCGAGATCAAGCAGCTCACGCGGGAACCGATGAGCCTGACCTTCTCGATCGGACTGCCGACCGCACTGCTGATCATCTTCGGCAACATCGAGGGGATGAACCAGCCGGACCCCATGTGGCTCGGCATGCGGTTCATCGACTACTTCGCCCCGTCCATGGTGGTGATCGCCGTGGCCGTGCTCGCCCTCCAGTCGATGCCGTCCTATGTGGCCACCTACCGCGAGAAGGGGGTGCTGAGGCGGCTGTCCGCCACGCCCGTGTCGCCGGCCATGCTGATCGGCGCACAGCTGCTCACCCAGCTCGCGGCCGCCGTGACCGCGCTGGTGTTGCTGCTGCTCGTCGGCGGTCTCGCCTTCAACGTCCCCATGCCGGCGCACCCGGTCGACTTCATCGTGTCGTTCCTGCTCGGCCTGTCGGCGCTGCTCACGCTTGGCCTGCTGCTGGCGGCCATCGTGCCCAACGGGCGGTCGGCGACCACCGTCGGGTTCGTGTTCTTCATCCCCACACTGTTCTTCGCCGGGGTGTACGCGCCGAGGCCGTTCCTGCCGGACCTGGTGGTCAACTTCGGCGGGTACTTCCCCCCGAGCGTGCAGGCACTGCAGGATTCGTGGACCGGAGACGGCGCCAACCCGTGGCACTGGCTGACCATGGCCGCGATCATCGTGGTGGTCGGGCCGATCACCGCGAAGGTCTTCCGCTGGAACTAGGAGATAACAACGATGACGGTTACCCGGGACAGTGCGGAGTGGGTACGGCGGTTCCATCCCGCCGACCACCCGAGGGCTCGCCTGGTCTGCTTCCCGCACGCGGGCGGCTCGGCGAGCTACTTCTTCGCGGTGTCCCGGGCGCTGGCTCCGTCGATCGAGGTGATCTGCCTCCAGTACCCGGGCCGGCAGGACCGCAGAACCGAGCCGTGCCTGGACACGGTGCCCGCGTTCGCTTCATCGGTGACCAGCGCTCTGGAGCCGTGGACCGACCTGCCGCTCATGTTCTTCGGCCACAGCCTCGGTGCGTCGATCGCTTATGAGACCGCGCGGCGGCTGCAGGCTGAGGGGGTCGAGGTGGCCGGCCTGTACGCGTCGGGCCGGCGCGGCCCGACCACCTCACGCGACGAACGGGTGCACGAGCGCCCGGACGACGGCCTGCTGGCCGAGCTGCGCCGCCTTTCCGGCACGGATGGTGCGGTGCTCGGTGACCACGAGATCGTGCGGATGATCCTGCCGGCGCTGCGGGCGGACTACCGCGCGGCGGAGACCTACCATCACTCCCCCGGCGAGAAGCTGCGCTGCCCGATCACCGTGCTGGTAGGCGACTCCGATCCGAAGGTGACGGTGGAAGAGGCCCGCGACTGGGAGTCCCACACGACGGGGCCCTTCGAGCTGAAGGTCTATCCGGGCGGCCACTTCTTCCTGCAGGACCACCAGCAGGACATCCTGACCACAATCTCCCAGGACGTAGACAAGATCACCTAACCCCCGGCACGCGAGATCGCGGTTCCCGCACCCGAGATCGCGGTTCCCGCACCCGAGATCGCGGTTCCGGCACGTATGTCGCCATGTCCGGCACACATGTCCCCACCTCCCAACCGCACGTTCCCGCGTCCCGCACGCATGTTGCCGGTTCCCGATCACGAGATCGCGCGGACGCCATCGCTTGAATCCCGTCCCGTTGCGATCGGGAATCCACTGCAGCCGTCGCGGTTCACGGGGTCAGAGGTCGTTGGCCACGGGCCACACATGCATGATCCACTGTTCGGCGGCGAAGCCCCTGCTGGTGGTAGCCAGTTCAGGCAGACGGGAGGCGTAGAGGTGGTAGTCGCCGGCCCCGGGCAGGTGAATGGTGATGTCACCGGGGGCCCGGGTGACGGCGGCGAGCAGCACTCTGCCGGATCCACAGCTGAAGGTGCCGAGGTAGGACTCCGGCGTTTTCGGTGTGAGCTCCGCCGCGGGTTCGTGGTGATGGACCTCGACGACGACGTAAGCGCGCGAGCTCGTCTCGTCTGCGTTGAACATGGCGCCGCCGTGTCCCGCGTGAGCCAACCAGTCCCCGGCGCCGAGGCTGCTGTGGAGGTCCACTTGGATCTCGGGCGAGGCGACGTCGTCCACAAGCACGAAGTGTCCGAAATCGATCAGGATATCCGCTTCGTAACGGTGTGAGTCGGCGCCCGTCCGGTCGCTCAATCGCCAGCCCCGCTCCTGTGATCGACTGTTGCGCCGGACATGATGGGTAGATCTGTTCGGCGGTGGATGTTCAGCTTCCGGTACGTGCGCGTCAAATGCTGCTCCACCGTCGAGATCGTCACGTGCAGCATCCGGCTGATCTCCCGGTTCGTGTGGCCCAGCGCCGCCAGGTTGGCCACCCGCCGCTCGGCCGCGCTCAGTACTGACGCGGCGGCCGGAGACTCCGCCACTGGTTCCGGCATCTCGCACGCGTCGGACAGCTGGCGAGCCCGCCGCGTCGCCAGTTTCGCCTGATCGTCACGACCCAGTTCCTGATAGGTCCGGCTCAAGTCGTTGAACGCCAGCGCCAGCTCGTAGAAATCGCCGCGCTCCCGCAGCACATCCACGGCCTCCAGCAGCAGCGGCAGCCGCGCGGAAGGCGTGCGCACCGACGCCAGGACCCGCAACGGCAGACCCCGCGTGCGAGACCCGCCCGGCAGGCGCAGCTGCTCCGAAACCAGCTCACCCGCCTGCTGGCGCCGGTCCAACCGCGCGTACACCTGCGCGGCGAACGCCCGCCACGGCAGCAGCACCGGCAGGTCGATGTCCCACTTCACCGCCAGTTCGCCGACTGCCAGGAAGTCGCCCAGCGCAGCTCGCAGCCGGCCGGTCACCAGGTGCAGCTCGCCGCGGGCCTGGAGGAACCGCAGCCCGAACGTCGTCCGCAGCGCGGCGGGCGACAGGCCCGACCGCACCACGTCCTCCGCCTCGTCGAACCGGCCCAGCCGCGTCAGGGCGGTCAGCAGGTGCGCGAGCGGCGACCCGACGACCACCCCCCAGCTCGCCGCCGGCATCAGGTCCAGCGCCGCGCGGGCCAGCCGCCGCGCCGACACCAGGTCACCGCGCCGCAGCGACACGCTCGCCGCCGCGTCGGACAGCACCGCCTGCCACACGGTCGTGCCCCCGGCCGCCGCCTCGGCCAGCAGTTCGTCGCACCAGTAGGCGGCCCGGTCGCCGCGGTCGGCGTGGGTGAGCGCCTGCACGGCCGACAGCACGTCCTCCAGGGGCGTCTCCCCGATCCGGCAGCTCTGCAGCAGCCGCTCGGCGTCGTCGATGGCCGGCTCGTCGGCCACCACCGACGGGGGTACGCCCGTGTCGAGCAGGTGCGGCGCCGCGTAGTACAGCCAGGCGCACGCGTCGCCGCCCAGCGACGCCAGGACGGCGGCCGCGTCGTCGGTCCGCCCCTGCCACACGAGCGACCGCACCAACACGTCCGCCTCGGCGTCGGTGAGCAGCCCCGCCTCGAACGCATCGAGCAACATGGTCAGATGCCTGGCCGCGGCGGCCGGGTCGACGTGCCGTTGCACGGTGACCAGCTGGGCGGTGATCGCCGCACTGTCGCGGTCGTCGGCCCGCCCGGCGCCCGCCAGCTCCAGACATTCGACCGCGTGCCGAACATCGTTGCGGGACAACGCTTCCGCGGCCGCCGCCCGCAGCACGGGGAACGCCCACGGCTCGGGCACGCGCACCGCCCCCGTCAGGTATCTGGCGACCGCGGCGACGCCGACGCCGTCCTCGTGCAGCAACCACCCGGCCCGTGCCCGCAGCGCCGACAGTTCTTCGGGCTGCAGGTCACGCAGGACCGCGGCACTGGCCACCGGGTGGCGGAACCGGCTGTCGGCCAGCAGTCCGGCGTCGGTCATGGCCCACAAAAGCCCGCTGACCTGGTCGAGGTCGAGGTCGAGCAGCCGGCTGAGCCGGGCGGGCGTCGCGAACTCGTCGAGCACGGCGAGGCCTTGGGCGAGCCGCAGCGACCGGCCGTCGCCGCGGCGCAGGCAGCGCAGCACGGCGAGCCCGTAGGCGGTGCCCACTTCGAGGTCGGCGTCCGGTGCGGTGCGGGCGGCGAGCTGATCGTCGGCCAGCGCGTGCACGAGCAGCGGGCTGCCCCCGGAAAGCGGGTGACACGACTCGGCCAGCCGCGCGCCGGTCATGGCGCCGAGCCGGCGGGCGAGCAGCTCACCCACCCCGGCGCGGGTCAGCGGTTCCAACCGCACGTGCCGAAATCCGGGCTGGCGGTTCAGCTCGTCGTGCAGGACCGCGTGGGCGGGCCGGGACTGGGCGACCTCGGCGAACACCAGCAGCACCCGCACCGAGCGGACGCGCCGCTGAAGATAGAGGAGCGTCTGCAGCGAGGCGGGGTCGGCGAACTGGAGGTCGTCGATCACGATTACCAGGGGATCCTCGCGGGCCATGGCCAGCAGGACAGCGCATGTTTCCTGGATGAGCCGCGCGTCGGCCTGCTGAATGGTGGGTTCGGCCGGTAGCACGAGCGACCGTGCCCGGCCAGCCAGTGCCGGTGGCAGTTCCGTACTGTGGAACAGCTGCTCGACCAGCGCCAGGTCGAGGTCCTTCTCGGCCCAGCTGCCGGCCGCCGTCAGCGCCCGGGCGCCGGCGGCGTACGCGAGTTCGGTGAACCGGGTGAGCAGTTCGGTCCGGCCGGACCCGACCCCGCCGGACACGAGCAGGATCCGGCCACGGCCCGCCACGGCGTCGGCCAGCAGCTCCCGGAAGACCCGGAGCTGGCCGTCGCGTTCGACCGGTTCCATGCCTCCTTGTCTACTGCGGACCGGGCGCGGAACCCCCTAGAGTCCGGTGGAACGATTCCCAACCGGCGGCTGGGACGGTCAGCATGCCGCCGTCGGGGTTCTTCGAGTCGCGCAGAGCGGTGACCTCACCCGCCGCGAACCCGACCTCAACGCACGACGAGTTCCCATTCGCCTCGCTGAGGCTGGACTTCCGCCAGTGCCCGACCTCGACACAGTCCGAGTTGCCATTTCCATTGCTGTAGCTGGATTTCCGCCACACCCACCTACCTGTGACTCTGGTCATGGGAGTGTTCCTTTCGCCGCGTGCAGAGCGTGCCGTTCGCTACGGCTGCGACACCTCCCTCAGGAACGGGCGGGATTGCTCTGGCCCCAGAGCATGTACCCGCTGGTGATCCCAGAACGTGCTGAACCTCTTCAGATTCTTCTCGTCGTGGAGGATGTCGCCACCGTCGTACTTCTCAACGTACGTCACCCGTACACCGGGTTCGGTGTCGAATCCGAAGACCGCGTAGGTCTCCTCCTGACCTGGGTAGTACCCATGCCTGAACGGCGCTACCTGCACCTCGACGTTCGGGCGATCAATTGCCTCCATCAGGTGACGCGCCTGGTCCACCAGGACCGCATGATCTCCATCGATGTTCTCCAGCGAGCGCAGCGCGGCCTCATGGATGACGAACCAGAACTGCTGGTCCAGGTTGTCCAGCACCTTCTGGCGACCGAGCCGCATGTCCGTGAACTCCTCGATCTGATCACGGGTCGGCGAGGGTCGGTAAGCGCGAAACAGGTAGCGCATGTAGCCCTCGGTCTGCAGCATGCCCGGGATCACCATGCTGTTGTGGCGCCACACGGTGGCGGCACTGCACTCCATGTCGACCACCTGTCGCATGGTGCCCCCGAACTTGTTGCGCAGCACGCCTCTGCGGCGCGGCAGCTGGGTTCGGCTGAGCTTGGCCAGTTCGTAGTACTCCTCGCGCCCAGCCTTCTCGACCCCGTACAGGTCGAGCAGCCGGTCGAGATCGTGCTCCTGCACGGCGCTGACCGCGATCTCGATGTTCGCCACCTTCCCCTGCGACCAGCCGAACTCGTCAGCCACCTCCTTCTGGGACAGCAGCGCGCCTTCGCGCGCGATCTCCAGCTTGCGGCCACACCGGATCTTGTGGACCAGCGGTGGGAGCGGACCACGGGGCATCAGAACAATCCTCCGTCGCAACTCTGAGGTGGGACCCTACCAGGCGGACGGTATGCGTGCAGCTCTGGCGCCGAACACAGCGCGTCACCACTGGCCCCAGCCGACGAGCGACAGCATCACCGTGTGGCCGGCGCGCTGCCGCGCCGGTGGTGCCGTCCGACGACCGGATTGGAACCACATGTCGCACTACTCAGGTGACTGGAGCACAACAATGATCACGACGACGCCGAGGGCCCACCTGTGGCTGGACGTCCCCGCGCAGTGCCCGATGCAGTCGGAGATGATCGCTCACGACGAGTACCGCTTCGTCCTGGGCGACCCCCGCGCCGACGGTCACACGATCGGGTTCGAACGAGCCTCGCTCGAACGCTTCCACGCGATGGCCGGCGACCTACTGGCCCGCGTCGAACCGTAATTCGTCGGGTTCTGGCGGTGGTTCTTCTTCACTGGGGAAGAGAATGGGGCTGAGCAGGTAGCGGGTGCGGTCGGGTGTCTGCGGGTTGGCCAGCCGGGGCAGGATCGCGTCGCGGAGTTCGCCGATCATGGCCATGAGTTCGTCACGGTTGAGCCAGACGGCGTGTTGCCGGTAGCCGACCGGGTCGGTGGACGGGTCGGTGTTCTCCCGGTCGAGATAAGCGGTGAACTCGGCGACCAAAGTGGCCATCGCCATGGCGAAACCGCGCCGGTGATCTTCGGGAGTCATCGATTCGGCCGTACCGATGTCGATGTTCGCCCGGTCCGGATGCAGCCGGTAGTGGCGCTCGACCGCACCGCGCACTCGCCGTTCCTCGGCCACTTCCAGGATTCCGCCGCCGGCGAGCAGGTCCACGTGCCGGTAGACCATGGCCTTCGAGACGTCCGGCAGCAGCGTGCACAGCTGAGCGGTGGTGAGCGTCCGCGCGCCGCGCATCGCGTGCACGATCCGCAGCCGGACCGGGTGCGACAGCAGCTCCAAGGTGTTCACGACCGAATGTTCTCACATCGTGCTACTGTTCGCAAATCACGAGAACGGAGGTCTGATGATGAGTCCGGTAGCGATCGGCGCGGCGGTTGTCGGGATGGCGCGGGCGGAGCGTTTCGCCGAGTTGGAGCGATTGTTCGCCCCGCGGCTGCGGGCGATGGTGTCGGCCGAGACCGTGCGGGTCGGGTGGCTGGGCGAGCTCGCCAGGGTCGGGCCGGTCACGGGCGTCGGGGAGCCGGCGAGCGAGCCGTTCGAGGGCGAGCCGGGGCTGATCAAGGTGAGCGTCCCGGTGACCTGCGAGCGTGGCGAACTCCTGGTGGTCATGACGGTCGACGAGGCCGGCCTGATGCACGGCCTGCTGCTCGCGCCGCCGGTCACCACGTCGTGGGAGCCACCCGGCTATGCCAACCCGAGACGGTTCACCGAGCGGGAGGTCACCATCGGCACGGGCCCGCTCGCCGTGCCCGGCACACTGACTCTGCCCCGCTGGCGCGGCCGCCGGCCCGGGGTGGTGTTACTCAGCGGCGGCGGGGCGTTCGACCGCGACCAGACCAGCGGGGCGAACAAGCCGCTCAAGGACCTGGCGTGGGGGTTGGCCAGCCGCGGCGTGGCGGTGGCCCGCTTCGACAAGGTGACGTTCGCCCACCGCTCGGTGGCCACCGAGCCCGGCTTCACGATGACCGACGAGTACGTGCCGCACGCGGTCGCCGCCGTCCGGCTGCTCCAGCAGCAGCCAGGCGTGGACGCCGCGCGGGTGTTCGTCCTCGGTCACAGCATGGGCGGCAGAGTTGCCCCTCGGGTGGCGGCGGCCGAGCCGTCCGTCGCCGGCCTGGTGATCCTGGCCGGGGACACGCAGCCGATGCACCACGCGCTCGTCCGGGTCGTCCGGCATCTGAACCTCGACTCGGCCGCCCTGGAAACGGTCACCGAGCAGGCGGCGCTGGTCGACAGTCCCGACCTGTCGCCAGCGACCCCGGCGGCGGACCTGCCGTTCGGCTGGCCGGCGTCGTACTGGCTGGACTTACGCGCCGACGACCCGGTGGCGACCGCCGCGGCGTTGGACAAACCGATGCTCGTCCTGCAGGGCGGCCGCGACTATCAGGTGACCGTGGCCGACGACCTCGCCGGCTGGCAAGCCGGCTTGGCCGATCGTCCGGACGTCGAGATCCGCGTCTACCCCGCCGACGACCACCTGTTCTTCCCCGGCTCCGGCCCGTCCACCCCGGCCGGGTACGACGCCCCGCAGCACGTCGACCCGGCGGTGGTCACCGACATTGCCGAGTGGCTATGACCAGCCCCGTCGCGCGTCTTGCCCGCCTGCTGGCCGATCGGCCGGCGGTGCACACGGTGCGCATGGCCGTGGACGGTCCGGACGCCGCGGGCAAAACGACCCTGGCCGACGAACTGGCGGTAGCGCTCCGACAAACCGGGAGGTCAGCACTGCGAGTGAGCTTCGACGACTTCCACCGGCCCCGCCATGAGCGTTACCAGCGCGGCTCGCTCTCGCCCGAGGGCTACTTCCGCGACTGTTTCGACTTCGCCGCGCTGCGACGCCTGGTTCTGCAACCGTTGGGGCCGGGCGGGAGCGGGAGCTTTCAACCCGCCCTGAGGGACTTGCGCACCGACGAGCTCTACGAGCGGCCGGCCCAGGTCGCCCCGGCGAGGTCGGTGCTGGTGGTCGACGGGGTGTTCCTCCTGACCGACGAACTGCGCGACTGTTGGGACCTGAGTGTGTACGTGGACGTCAGTCCGGGCGAGACACTCCGCCGCGCCCTCGTCCGGGACACCGAGCTGTTCGGCTCCCGGGAGGTGGTCCGCGAACGCTACGAACACCGTTACTTACCAGGCCAACAGTTGTACCGAACCACGGTGGAGCCGACGCGATTAGCCGACGTAGTCCTGGACAACGACGACCCCACCGCACCGGTGATCCGGAAGTGGCCCAAGACGGCCGACGCTAGTTAGTCTCGGCCAATTGGACAATCCAGTCGCCAGTGGTGCGCTCAGGGATCACGGTGATCGTGGCGGTTTGCCCAGGAGGGAGATGCGGTCCATCCTCTTCGCCGAGGATCGCAAATCCGGACACCCCGCCATAATCCCAAGAATCAACGTCGTAGGCGGCCTCGCCGTTGATCAGCACCTCAATCCGGCCCGGGGTGTTGAGCGAGACCAGCAAACGGTACGGCCCAGACCACGTCACGTTAAGTGTCTGAGGCGCATCGGGGTCATTCCGATCAGCCCGAATGTTGATGTCTCCCGGCATGTCTCCTGGTGCGGCGATGTCGTCGAGGTCTTCCAACGTTTCCGGGCGAGGCGGGAACGAGTACTCACTGATCGACACCAGCTCACCGATACCTATCGCGAATTCGCCGGTCGCTGATTCGTCAGGCGAACGAACATCCTCAACCTTCTCGGGCGGTTCGCCTACTACACGACCGGAGCCAACAATCATCGTGATCACGAGAGGTTTTCCAACTGCGCCACCATATTTAGCCAAGTCGCCGATTTCCATGACCCCGCCACTGTCACAGCCACCCCCCTTCACCTCGCGCCCGTTTATCGTGATCATATTGACCAGAACTTGATTCGCCGATTCGGCCACGCAGCGTTCGAATAACACGAAGGAGTCAGATTTTGGTGTGTATTCAACGGTAACGGAATCGGTGGGCAGATCCCTCCATGCCTGCATGACAAGCCTGGAACCGGAGCCATATTCCGGGAAACTCCGGGCCGGGTCCGCCGGCTGGACCTGGCGCGGGAGAGCCAGGAACACGGTGCCGACAAGCGCGAGGACCACGCAGACGACGCCGGTGAGCGCCAGCCTGCGTCGGGTGCCGAGGACTCGGGCGCGGATGCCGGCCATACGGG
Organism: uncultured Actinomycetota bacterium; assembly: GCA_963826035.1. Taxonomy (GTDB): domain Bacteria; phylum Actinomycetota; class Actinomycetes; order Mycobacteriales; family Pseudonocardiaceae; genus Actinophytocola. The sequence continues at coordinate 147,502 of CAWGVZ010000004.1, forward strand.
CGTCGTGGGCGGTGTCGTCGAGTTCCGCGTGATCGCGGAGCACCTCGGTGAGGTCGGTCAGGTTCATCGCCGAGTTCCTTCCTCGGTGCGGATCGTCTCGTCCAGACGAAGCTTGGCCAGTGCCTTGCTCGCCTGGCTCTTCACCGTGCCCACCGAGCAGCCGAGCAGGTCGGCGACCTGCGCCTCGGTCAGGTCCTCGTAGTAGCGCAGCACCAACACCGCCCGCTGTCTGTTCGGTAGTCGGCCGAGTACCTGCCACAGCCAGTCCCGCTCGTCCACCGCGTGCTGTTCCGGCTCACCGATCGACTCGGGCAGCTCGCCGGCCGGTTCCTCGCCTCGCCAGCGGCGGCGCCACCAGGTCGCGTGCGTGTTGACCATGATCCGCCGTACATACGGCTCCGGATCGCCCTTGACCCGCCGCCATGACCGCCACGCCTTCGCCAGCACGGTCTGGAGCAGATCCTCCGCGTGTCCAACGTCCCTGGTCAGGAGGTACGCCGTCCGCAACAGCCGAGGCGACGCCGCAGCCACAAACTCCTCGAACCCCTCAGGTGTTCGCACCACGCCCAGCCCCTCGCCTCAGCCAACTACCACTGGTACCAATCAGGGGCCGGAAATGGTTGCCTCGCGCCTGGACCAAGTCACAGCAGTATGACGGGACGCACTATGACGGGATGCGGGTATGACTGACTCAGCGGATCTGGCGCTGGCGCACCGCCTGGCTGATCAGGCAGCCGAGATCGCCCGGCGTTACTTCCGGGCGCCCGACCTGGGCGCCGAGGACAAGGGCGACGGAAGTCCGGTCACCGAGGCGGACCGCGAGGTCGAACGGGCCCTGCGCGCGTCCATCCGTTCCGAACATCCCGGCGACGCGTTCGTCGGCGAGGAGTTCGGTACCGATGGGCGCGGCAGTCGCCGGTGGATCATCGACGCCATCGACGGCACGGCGAGCTTCGTCGCGGGCGAGCCGGAATGGAGCACGCTCATCGCTCTTGAAGAACGCGGCGCCGTAACCCTGGGCATGGTCTCCGCTCCCGCGCTCGGGCGTCGCTGGTGGGCGACCCCAGGCGCCGGGGCCTGGACGGGGCCCGATCGACCCGATCCCTCGGCACCACCGCGCCGGCTGACGCTCAAGGCAGGAGGAAACGCCGACATCATTGGAATCTGGCCGCCGCCGTCCCGGCTGAGCGAATCCGAACGCGCCGCCGCCGCGCGGCTGGCGGCATGCGCTATAGCCGTGCTCCCCCCGCTGGACTGGTCGACGCCGGCCCCCACCACACCGCCACCCAGCAAGCCATCCACCGGATCCGGCACCTGCCACGGAGCCCTCCTGGTCGCGACAGGAAAGGTCGACGCCTTCCTCCTGCTCAACGCCGGCCCCTGGGACATCGCCGCCGTGATCCCCATCGTCGAGGAGGCCGGCGGCACCTTCAGCGACCTCGCCGGCCACCGGCGCACCGACACCGGCACGGCCTTGTTCGCCAGACCCGGCCTCCACCAACAACTCCTGGACATCACCGCGGGGAGCCGAGGAACTCCCTGATGTCGCGAGGGGATCAGTCCTGGTCCCCTGCCTGTTGGGACAGGCTGAACTCCACACCCTGACTGTCAGTGCAGTGCGCGTATGAACCGGACGGAATGGTGACCGGATCCTCTGCCGTGCCACCGAGCTCGCGCACCCGAGCGACAGCGGCGGTGATGTCGTCGACCGCGAAGAAGATGCGCGGGTGCCGTGACGAATCGTCGTGCGGCGATCCGCCCATCGGGTCGGGCCCCTGAATCATCGAGTAACCCAGGAAGTTGCCCTCATAGAACTTCCACCCGAACAGCGAGCCCCAGAACCGCTGGGTCGCGTCGATGTCGGTGCTCGGCAGCTCGAAGTAGGTGACCTGTCCACTCATGGCCTCATCCTTTCCATATGTCAGGGTGCTGACATGGAGGCTATGTCATACTACTGACATGGCGCAAGGAGATACGGTCGGCGACCTCGACCAGTCGGTGGGCTACGTCATCAAGCAGGTGCAAGCCTTGCTGCACAACGCGATGGACGAGGTACTACGTCCGCTGGGTCTCAACGTCGCCCAATACGCCTGCCTCGAACTGCTCGGCCAGCATCCGGGACTGTCCAACTCCGAACTCGCCCGCCGCGCCTTCGTCACCCGCCAGTCGATGAACGTCGTCCTTCGTCGGCTACAGGACCGCGGCCTGCTCACCAGGCCCGATCACGCCGATCACGGACGGGCACTGCCCACCACGCTCACTCGAACCGGACAAGCGACGCTGCGCAAGGCCAGCGTCGCCGTGCGCGCCGTCGAACAGCAGCTGTTCTCCCCGTTGTCCCCGGCTCAGCAGCGTCGGCTGCGCGACGACCTCGCCGCCTGCGCGAACCGCTGAAGGGGGTCCTGCTGGCCCCTCCCAGCGAGCGCGTTCGCCAGGTTCCATGGATCGTGTACAGCGCACAGATCGAGGAGGGACATTCATGCGTGGTGTGGTGATGCACACGGCCGGTGACGTCCGGGTGGAGGACCGTGACGATCCGAGGATCATCGATCCGACGGACGCGGTCATCCGGCTGACGGCGACCTGCATCTGCGGGTCGGACCTGTGGCCCTACCGTGGCATCGAGCAGGCCGACCACCAGGTCATGGGGCACGAGTACGTCGGTGTGGTCGAGGAGATCGGCGCGGAGGTGCGGACCGTCAAGGTCGGCGACTTCGTGGTCGGGTCGTTCGTCATCTCCGACAACACGTGCGAGATCTGCTTGTCCGGCTACCAGTCCCAGTGCGTGCACGCCTCGTTCGCATCGGAGATCGGCACCCAGTCCGAGAAGGCCCGCATCCCCCACGCGGACGGCACCCTCGTGGCCACGCCGGGCCAGCCGGACCCGGAGCTGATCCCGTCGCTGCTGGCCGCGTCCGATGTGCTCGGCACCGGCTGGTTCGCGGCCGTCGCCGCCGAGGTAGGCCCCGGCAAGACCGTCGCGGTCGTGGGTGACGGGGCGGTCGGCCTCATGGGTGTCCTCGCCGCCAAGCAGCTCGGCGCCGAGCGGATCATCGCGATGTCCCGCCACCCCGACCGGCAGAAGCTCGCGCTGGAGTACGGCGCGACCGACCTCGTCACCGAGCGTGGCGACGAGGGCGTGGCGCGGATCAAGGAGCTCACGAACGGGCTCGGCGCGCACAGCGTGATCGAGGCGGTCGGCACGCAGGAGTCCACCATGCAGGCGATCCGCGCCACGCGTGGCGGTGGGCACGTGGGCTACGTCGGCGTGAATCACGAGGTCAAGATCCCCGGCCTCGAACTGTTCTTCGCCGGCATCCACCTCCACGGCGGGCCCGCCCCGGTGCGCCGGTTCCTGCCCGACCTGATCCAGCTCATCTGGGACCGCACGATCGATCCCGGCAAGGTCTTCGACCTCACCCTCCCGCTGGAGCAGGCGGCGGAGGGCTACCGGGCGATGGACGAGCGCCGCGCGATCAAGGTCATGCTGAGCCTCTGAACGGAGCTTGCGGAGAGAATCATCGATATGAGTCGAAAGGATGAGGTGCGGGAGTTCCTGATCTCCCGACGCGCGCACATCACGCCCGAACAGGCGGGACTGCCCGACTTCGGCGGCGAACGGCGCGTGCCCGGCCTGCGCCGCGAGGAGGTCGCCAGTCTCGCCGGTGTCAGCCTCGACTACTACACCCAGCTCGAACGCGGCAACATCCGCGGCGCCTCGGAGAGCGTGCTCAACGCCATCGCACGAGCGCTGCAGCTCAACGACGTCGAACGCGAGCACCTGTTCGACCTGGCCCGCACCACCCCGGCAGCACGCGATCGGCGGCGCCCGGCCAGGCCGACGGTCCGGGCCTCGGTGCAACGCGTCCTGGACAACCTGGCCGTGCCCGCTGTCGTGTTCAACGCGCAGCACGACCTCGTCGCCGCGAACCCCATGGGCCGCGCGATGTTCGCCCCGCACTTCGACGCCGAGCGGCCGAACCTGGCCCGGTTCATCTTCCTCGACTCCCGAGCCAGGGACTTCTACGTCGACCTGCCGCTGGCCCGCAGGATGACCGCCGCCATGCTGCGGCTCCAAGCCGGCCGCGACCCGCTCAACCACGACCTCACCGAGCTCATCGGCGAACTCTCCACGCTCAGCCCGCAGTTCCGCACGAACTGGGCCGAGCAGGACGTCCACGAGCACCGCACCGGCCAGAAGGTCTACCGCCACCCCGAAGTCGGCGAGCTGCACGTCACCTTCGACGCGTTCGAACTACCCGGCGAACCGGGCCTGACCATCTGCACCTACAGCGTGGAAGACGGCTCTCCTTCGGCCGACAGGTTCGCCCTCCTGGCAGCTGCGCTGATCCCATCAGAGTAGTGCGTCAGCGGTGATGGGGAAGTCACGGATTCGGCGCCCGGTGGCGTGGAACACCGCGTTGGCCACGGCGGGCGCCACACCGACCAGCACGATCTCACCGAGCCCCTTGACGCCGATGGGGTTGGCTTCGGGATCGTTGCCGCGCAGGTAGATGGCGCGCAGGTCGGGGATGTCGGCGTTCACGGGCACGAGGTAGTCGGCGAGGTTGGCGTTGACGATGCGGCCGTCGCGCGGGTCGGTGACCGTGTGTTCGAGCAGGGCGGCGCCGATGCCGCCGACCATGCCGCCGATGGCTTGGCTGTCCGCGAGTTTCGGGTTGACGATCCGGCCGGCGTCGTAGACACCGAGCATGCGCCGCACCCGCACGATGCCCAGCCGCGCGTCGACCGCGACCTCGGCGAACACCGCACCGTAGGCATACATGGAGAACCGGTCGTGCACCGCGCCGGCGTAGGTCCCGATCACCTCGAGGTGAGGGCGCTCGTTGCGGGTCAGCAGCTGCTGGTAGGTCTCGCCACGGGTGGGGTCGTTCTTCAGGTGCAGGCGTCCTTTTCGGACGATCACGTCATCGGGATTGACCTCGTACAGGGGCGACCGAGGATCGTTGACCGCCAGCGTGATCGCCTGGTGACGGACCTTGTCGCAGCCGTCCTGGATGGCCGTGCCGACGCTGGCCATGGTGGTCGAGCCGCCGTGCGGCCCGGTCGGCGGCATGATCGAGTCACCGAGCCGGAAGTCCACGGTGGACATGGTGAGGCCGAGGGCGTCGGCCGCCACCTGGGGCATCGACGTGTAGGTGCCTGGGCCCATGTCGCTGGTCGCGGACTGCACCAGCGCGGTGCCCTCGGCGTTCAGCCGGACGTGCGCCTGGGCGGGAAACCCGGTGGTGTCGTAGACGGCGGCGGCCATGCCGGTGCCGACCAGCCAGTCACCGTCCCTTGTGGAGCGAGGCTTGGGATTGCGCCGGTGCCAGCCGAACTCGGCGGCGCCTGCGTTGTAGCACTCACGCAGCCAGCGGGTGGAGAACGGCAGCCCGGTCGACGGGTCCTCACCGGGTTCGTTGCGCAGCCGCAGCTCGATCGGGTCGACATCGAGTTCGTGGGCCAGCTCGTCCATGGCGGACTCGATGATGAAGCCGGCGGTGGCGTAACCGGGCCCGCGCATCCAGATCGGCGTGTTCACGTCCAGCGGCACGGTCGAGTAGGCCTGCCGGACGTTGGGCATGCTGTAGAGCATCTGCCCCGGCGGCAGTACGCCTTCGGTGAACGTCTCGTAGCTCGACGTCTCCCCGCGGATGTCGTGGGTCATCGCGGCCAGCCGGCCGCGCCGGTCACTCCCCAGCCGCACCGTGTACTCGTAGGCCGGCCGGAAACCCGTCCCGAAGTACTGCTGCCGCCGCGACAGGACGAGCTTGACCGGACGGCCGGTCTCGCGGGCGGCCAGCGCGGCGATGGTGCTGTGCGGCCAGGCCCGCAGCCCGCTGCCGAACCCGCCGCCGACGAACGGCGAGATGACCCGCACCGACTGCTGCGGGATGCCGAACACGGCCGCGAGTTCCTGCTGGGTGCCGCCCACCACCCACTGGGTCTTGTCCCACACGGTCAACGCGTCACCGTCCCAGCGGGCGATGGTGGCGTGCGGTTCCATGGGATTGTGGTGGTTGCGTGCGGTTCGGTAGGTCATCTCCAACCGGACGTCGGCGTTGCCCAGCGCTGCATCGGCGTCGCCGCGTGCGTACGTGGTGGGCGGGTCGGCCGGGGCGTCGGTGAGGTCGGTGGACGGCGGCTCGGCGGCGTAGGCGATGTCGACCAGGCTCGCCGCGTGCCGCGCGGCCTCCAGGGTGTCGGCCACCACGACGGCGACCGGCTGGCCGAAGAACCGCACGCGGTCGTCCTGGAACACCCGCAGTCGCGTGCCCGGCGGGTTGTTCGAGCCCGGGTTGTCGACGTAGGGCAGCCGGGGTGCGTTGCCGTGGTGGATCACCGTCCGCACGCCGGGCTGGGCGAGAGCGGCGGCCGCGTCGATGCCCGTGACCCGGCCGCGGCCGATGGTGCTGTCCACCACGACCGCGTAGCCGATCCCCTCGATACCGTGATCGGCCGCGTAGGTCGCCTGCCCGGTCACCTTCAGCCGTCCGTCCACTCGGGACTGCGCGGTGCCCACGGCCGCCTGGGGTTGCTGGGTCACCGGGTACCTCCCACGACACGAAGCTGGCGTTCGACCGTACGTTTCAGGAGCTCGACCTTGAACTCGTTGTGCGCCAAGGGTTGGGCGCCATCGGCTGCCAGCGCGGCGGCCTCCGCCCACAGCCGGTCCGATGGACGACGGCCGAGCAGGGCCCGCTCGACCGCGGGTAGCTTCCACGGCACGGTCCCGACCCCGCCGGCCGCGACCTTCGCCGCGCGGATCACCCCGCCGGTGACGTGCAGGGCGACCGCGGCCGAGGTGAGAGCGAACTCGTAGCTCTGCCGGTCGCGCACTTTCAGGTAGCCCGAGCGCAGCGGGCGTGGGTGAGCCGGGATCTCGACCGCCGTGATCAGCTCACCGGGCCGGATCGCGTGTTCCCGTTCCGGCGTGTTTCCGGGTTCTAGCAGGAAGTCCGCGAACGCCACCCGCCGTTCGCCGTCGGGGCCGAGCAGGTGAACGGAGGCCTCCAGCGCCGCGAACGCGACCGCGACATCCGAGGGATGGGTGGCCACACATGCCGGCGAGGTGCCGAGGACCGCGTGGGTCCGGTTGACGCCTTCTCGTGCGGCGCACCCGGAACCGGGCGCGCGCTTGTTGCAGGCCGCGGACACGTCGCGGAAGTACGTGCATCGGGTGCGCTGCATGATGTTGCCGCCGATGGTCGCCATGTTCCGCAGCTGCGCCGACGCGCTCAGCTCCAGCGCTTCGGAGATCACCGGGAACGCGTCGCGCACCGTGCGGTCCTCGGCCGCTTCGGACATCCGGACCAGCGCACCGATCCTTAGGCCACCCCGGGCGGTGGTCGTGATCTCCCGCAGCGGCAGCGCACTGATGTCCACCACCGTGCCGGGCCGCTCGACGGTCTCACGCATCAGGTCGACGAGCGTGGTACCGCCCGCGATGTACCGTCCACCTCGCTGTCCCGCGGCGACCGCCTCGCCGGTGTCGGAGACTTTCGTGTAGGCGAAAGGAAACATGTCCGGTCACCCGCCCTTCGCGGCCTGCTGGACCGCCCGGACGATCTTCGGGTAGCACCCGCAGCGGCAGATGTTCCCGCTCATCCACTCCCGGATCTCCGTGGCCGACCGAGTGTGCCCCTCGCGAATGCAGCCGACGCCGGACATGATCTGCCCCGGAGTGCAGTAGCCGCACTGGAACGCGTCCTGTTCGATGAACGCCTCCTGCAACGGGTGCAGCGTCTCCCCCGATGCGAGCCCTTCGATCGTGGTGACCTCCGCACCCTCCAGGCGGACGGCCAACGTCAGGCAGCCGTTGACGCGCCGGCCGTCCACCAGCACGGTGCACGCGCCACAAGCGCCCGCGTCGCACCCTTTCTTCGTGCCGGCCAACCCCCACTGTTCCCGCAACAGGTCCAGCAGTGACGTCCTGTTGTCGACCGTCACCGACCGCCGTTGTCCGTTGACGGTCATGGACACGTGGCTGCTCATTCCCTCCGCCACCTGTGCGGCAGCGGGCCCGGCGCCGATGAGCGACGGTCCCACGGTCGCGGCGCTGGTGGCCGCGATGAACGTGCGCCGGGACCAGGTCTGTGGTGGATCTGCCATGGCCCCCATGAAACAGACAGCGACCGCACCGTGGGAGGTACTGACAGCCACCCCCAGTGCGTCAGGTCTGTTCGGCAGCCTGGACGAGGGTGTCGGTGGCCCACCGGTAGTCCGGTTTGCCCGAGGGAGAGCGCTGGATGAGCGGCACGATGTGGACGAAGCGGGGCAGCTTGTAGCGGGCGATCAAGGGGGCGAGGTGGTCCTCGAGGTCGCGGCGGCTCGGGGCGACCGCCGTGGGGTGGAGTTGGAGTACGGCCGCGACTTTCTGGCCCCCGCGGGGGTCGGGGATGCCGGCGACGACCGCGTCCGTGATGGCCGGGTGGGTCTTGAGAGCTGCTTCGACCTCCTCCGGGTGGATCTTCTCGCCGCCGGAGTTGACGCAGATGGAGCCGCGGCCAAGAAAGGTCACGGTGCCGTCGGTGTCCACTGTGGCCTGGTCGCCGGACAGGACCCAGCGGACCCCGTCGACCTCGACGAACATGCGGGCGGTCTTGTCGGGATCGCGGTAGTAGCCCAGGGCGATGTGGCCGCGACGGGCGACCTGGCCGACCACGCCGCTGCCGGGGGTGACCGGCTGGAGGGCGTCGTCGAGGACCGTGGTGGTGTCGTTGACCGTGAAGCGCAGGCCCTGGTCGACGCCGGCTCCGCTGTGGCCGGTCTCGGTGAAGCCGAAACTGTCCACTATGTACACCTCGGGCAGGTGGGCACGGAGCCGGTCGCGGACGGGCTGGGTGAGCAACGCGCCGGCGCTGGCGATGACGTGCAGCGAGGGCAGGCCGTGGCCGGCGGCGTCCAGGGCTTCGATGAGCGGCACGGCCATCGCGTCGCCGACGATCATCATGGTCTGGCAGCCCTGTTCCTGAATGACGCGTAGTGCTCCCTCGCCCGTGTACTTCCGGGTGAGGCAGACCTTGCCGCCGTTGAGACAGGTGATGAACGTGGCCAGGACGGCCGTGCCGTGCATGAGAGGCGGCGCGGCCTACATCACGTGTGGCCTGGCGGCCGCCACGCGCGGACCGATGTCCTCGGGTGTGTCGAGGGGTGCGACGCCGCCGCTCATGCCGCCGATGAGCAGATCCTCGTGCCGCCACAGCACGCCCTTGGGCGGGCCGGTGGTGCCGCCCGTGTAGATGATCATCAGGTCGTCGGCGGATCGTGCGGGGAAGGTCCGGTTGTCCGGCTGGGTCGACAGCGCCTTCTCGTACGCCTCGCCGACGGCCAGGAGATGGCGCAGCCGGGGCACGTGCGGCAGGACGGCGGCCACGCGGACGGCGAACTCGGTGTCGTAGACCAGCCCGACGAGATCGGCGTTGTCGTACAGGTAACGGAGTTCGTCGCGGACGTAGCGGTAGTTCACGTTGATGGGCACCGCGCGGATCTTCAGCAGCGCGAGCATGGTTTCCAGGTACTCGGTGCCGTTCATGAGGTGGCAGCCGACGTGGTCTCCGGCGCCGACGCCGGCCGCGGTGAAGTGGTGCGCAAGTTGGTTGGCGCGCTGGTCGAGTTGCCGGTAGGTGAGGGTCCGCCCTTCGGCGTGCAGGGCTATCCGGTCGGGGACCGCGTCGACGACGTGTTCGAACAGGTCGGCCAGGTTGAACTCCATGGTGACCTCACAGGTACGCGGCGGTGGTGCCGCCGAGCGGAAGTTCCGGCAGGCCGAGTTTGCGGTGGTCCCAGGACCGGATCCGCTCGACGTCGACTCGCACGGCGACCCGTTTCGTGAGCATGAACTCGACCATCGGCCGGACTTCCTCGCTGTAGGGGCCGTTGTAGCGCTCCCACACGTTCACGCCGACCGCCCACAGCGCGTCGGGGTCGTCGACGATGGTCGCGTGGCCCTCCAGCGCGACGCCGCGCAGGGCGTCGTAGGTGTGGCCGGTCTCGACCATCACGGTCACTCGGCCGTCCCGGCGCAGGTTCACGGCCTTCTGCGACTTGGCCTTCGTCTCGAACCACAGCACGCCGTCGATCAGCGCATACCACATGGCCACCAGGTGTGGGTGGCCGTCGCGGCCGATCGTCGCGCAGGTGGCCACCCGTTGTTCCCGCAGGAAGTGGGCGGTCTCCTCGTCGGACATGACGATCTGGTCGCGCTGGTTCATGAGAGCCACCTTTGCCACTCCGTGAGACTTAGTACAAAATGAGACTATGTCTCGTAGTGAACCGGAGAGCCTCGCTGTCCGCAAGAGGCGGGCGACGAACGCCCGGATCGCCGCCTCGGCCGCGCGGCTCGCCGGACTGCGCGGGGTCGGGAACACCACGGTGGACCAGATCGCGGCGGATGCGGAGGTCGCGCGCGCGACCTTCTTCCGTTACTACGACACGAAAGAGAGCGCTGTCGCGGAAGGGATCACCGGGCCCTGGCTCACTCTGGTCACCGAGGCGATCGCTCGTCAGCCCGCTCTTTTGCCTGCGCGGTCGGCACTCGTGGCGGCTTTCGGTGAGCTCGCCGAGCAGTTCCCTGCCTACCAGGACCAGATCCGCTCGCTTGCCCGGCTCACGCGCTCCTCTCCCACTCTCGGCGCCTGGACCGCGCAGGCTTACCAGCGCTATGAGAACGCCATCGCTGAGCTCCTCGCCCCACGGTTCGTCGACCTCGTCGAGCCAGACCCCCGGCCGCGTCTGCTCGCTGCACTCGCTATGGCCTCGGTCCGGATCTGCTTGGACGACTGGATCCAGCACGGCGGGTCACTGCCCGACCTCATTCATCGGGCGTTGTCTCTCGTGTGGTTGGACGGGGACGATCGCGTGCCGCGGGGTGAGGAGCCCGGGTCCTGATGGCCTGGCCGGAGATCACTTCGCTGCCGGCGCCGGTGGGCTGTCCGTGGCGCCGATGTGGTCCTCGCCGGCTGTCTCACCCAACGAACGCCGGATCGCCTGTTCGCTGGCCGCGACGTCTGCTAGCGGCCGAAGTTGGTGTCCATGTACTCGAACAGGTCGTCGTCCGTGGCGTTGTCCAGGCGGTCCGCCAGTTCGGTCGAGTCGGGGGTGCCCGTGAAGCGGCGGGTCAGTGCCGTCAGGCGGGTGCCCACTTCCGGGTCCGGCGGTAGCGCGGCCAGGGACTTCTCCAGTTCGTCCAGTTGTTGGAGCAGCCTGGTCGCCGGGTCGATCTCCGGGACCAGTCGGGAGAGCAGGAACTCAGCCAATGCCGACGCCGTCGGGAAGTCGAAGATCACCGTGGTTGGCAGGCGCAGACCGACGGCCGACGCCAGGCGGTTGCGTAGTTCGATCGCCATTACCGAGTCGAAGCCCAGTTCCTTGAACGAGCCGGTCACCGCGGCGCCGTTGCCCAGTACGGCGCCCACGTGCTCGCGGACCAGTTCCGTGAGCAGGCGACCGCGATCCGATGACGGGAGCCCGGCCAGCCGGTCGGCCCACGACCTGTCCTGTGTGGACGTCGCGGCGTTGCGCCGGGACGGGGTCCGCACCAAGTAGCGCAGCAACCTAGGCGCAGTATCGGCCGACAGGCGTGACCGGTCGATCCGCATGGTCACCAGCGCCGGCTCGCTCCGGCCGATCGCGGCGTCGAACAACGACAGCGCCTCGGCCGGGGACATCCCCGGCATGCCGTCGTGGGCCATCCGGTCCTCGTCGCCGTTCGCCAGGTACCGCAGCATGCCGCCGCGCTCGTTCCACAAGCCCCACGCCAATGACTGACCTGGGAGGCCGGCGGCGCGCCGCCGCATGGCCAGTGCGTCCAGGTAAGCGTTCGCCGCCGCGTAGTTGCCCCGGCCGGCGCCGCCGAACGTGCCGGCCACCGACGAGAACATTACGAACGCGTCGACGTCGCCGACCAGCTCGTGCAGGTGCCACGCGGCGTCCGCCTTCGGGGCGAACACCGTGTCTATCCGTTGCGGAGTCAGGGATTCGATCACGCCGTCGTCGACAACACCTGCTGTGTGCACCACCGCCGTTAGTGGAACCCGCACCGACGCCAGCAAGGCCGCTACCGCTGATCGGTCGGCTACGTCGCAGGCGACCACGTCGACCGTCGCGCCCAGCGAACCCAGCTCGGCCACCAACTCGACCGCGCCCGGTGCCGCCGGGCCCCGCCTCGAGGTGAGCACCAGGTGCCGGATGCCGTGCGCTGTCACCAGATGTCGCGCCACCAAGGCACCCAGCGCACCCGTGCCGCCGGTCACCAGCACCGAGCCCGCCGGATCGAGTGGCCGCGCCGGCTCAGCCGCACCGACCGGGACCAGCCTCGGCGCGAGGACCGTGTTGTCGCGCACGACCAGCTGGTCCTGACCGGCCGCCAACGACGCCAGCACCTGCTCCACCGGCAGTTCACCGTCCAGGTCCACGAGCGCGAACCGGTCCGGGTGCTCGATCTGCGCCGACCGCACCAGGCCCCACACGGGGGCGGCCTCGAGGTTTACCCCGTCGGTCGCGCCCCTGGTCACGAGCACCAGCCGCGACTCGGCCGCCGCCAGCCAGTTCTGCACCAGCTCCAGCGCGGAGTCCACATCGGACACCGCGGCGAACACCGTGTCCGGGACACCGTGCGCCACCAACTCCGCCAGGTCGGGGTCGCGCCATGTGTCGGCCAGCCCGAAGCCGTCGGCGCCGAGAACACCCCAGCTGCCGGCCGGGACCGCCGTCGCGGCGGGCGACCAGCGGACCTGGTGCAGCCCGTCGGTGCTCTGGTTGATCGTCACCGGCTGGGTCACGAGCGCGCCCACCACCAGTACCGGGGCGCCGGTCGGGTCGTGCGCCACCACTCGGACCGAGTCTCCGTCGGGGGTGACCCGCACTCGCAGCTGGGTGGCGCCGGTCGCCACGAGGGACACGTCGGTCCACGAGAACGCCAGTCGTACCTCGCCGGAACCGGTGAGCAGCACGCTGTGCAGTGCGGCGTCGAACAGTGCCGGGTGGATGCCGAACCCGGTGCTGTTCGACGCCGTGCCCAGGCCCTCGGGCAGCTCCACCTCTGCGAACACCTCGTCGCCCGCTCGCCACGCGGCGCGCAGGCCCTGGAACGCCGGGCCGTAGGCGTAGCCGCGTTCGGCGAGGTCGTCGTACCAGCCGGTCAGGTCTACCGGTTCGGCGTCGGTCGGCCACTCGAACTCTGGCACCGCAACCGTTTCCCGTACCAGCACCCCCACCGCGTGCCGGACCCAGTCGCCGCCGGTCCGCCTGGCGTGCACGGCGAACGCGCGCCGTCCGTCATCGTCCGGTTCCTCGACCACCACCTGGAGGCTCAGCTCGCCGTCGAGCACCAGCGGCACGAGCAGGGTCAGCTCCTCGATCGCACCGGCACCGACCTCGTCACCCGCGCGGACCACCAGGTCGGCGAACGCCGCGCCGGGCAGGATCACCTGGTCCGACACCAGATGGTCGGCCAGCCAGGGGTGGGAGCGGGTCGACAGCCGGCCGGTCATGACCACCTGCTCGCTGCCGGCCACACTGACCGCCGTGGTCAGGATGGCGTGCCCGGTGGTGTCCGGGACCGCCGCGGCGCCGCCGACCGGTAGCCAGTACCGCTTGCGCTCGAACGCGTAGGTGGGCAACGGAACACGCCGCCCGCTCGGGAACACGGTGTCCCAGTCGACCGGAACCCCGACGGTCCAGGCCTGCGCGAGGGATGCGTGGAACCGGTCGAGGCCGCCCTCGTCGTGGCGGAGCGTACCGAGGACCGCGTCGACCGTCTCGCTCATTCCCATGGTGAGCACGGGATGCGGGCTGGTCTCCACGAACACGTCGTGACCGTCGTGCGCCAGCAGGCGGATCGTCTCGTCGAAGCGCACGGTCTCCCGCAGGTTTCGCACCCAGTACGAAGCGTCCATTGTGGACGCGGTCGACGCATCGATGCGGGCCGCGTGGACGGTCGAGTAGAGCGGGATCTCGCCGGCCACCGGCCGGACAGTCGACAGCGCCTCGACCAACTCGTCGGCGATGGCGTCGACGTGCGCGCTGTGCGAGGCGTAGTCGACGGCCACCCGCCTGGCCCGCACCCCGGCGCTCTCGCACTCGGCCAGGAACTCGGTGAGCGCGTCGGGTTCGCCGGACACCACGACCGAGCCGGGCCCGTTGACCGCCGCCACCCACAGGCGGCCGGCATAACCGTCGGCCAGGCTCGCGCGAACATCCTCGTGCGGCAGGGCCACGGACATCATGCCGCCGTGGCCGGCCAGCTCGCGGCCGATGACCTGCGACCGCACGGCCACGATCCGCGCCGCGTCCTCGATGGACAGCACACCCGCCACACACGCGGCCGCGATCTCACCCTGCGAGTGCCCGACCACGGCGGCAGGCGTCACCCCGTAGTGCCGCCACACCTCGGCCAACGACACCATCACCGCCCACAGCAACGGCTGCACCACGTCCACCCGCTCCAACTCCGGCGGGTCGTACGGGTCCCAGTCCACATGGGACGCCAACGCCGTGGCGCACTCGGCGAACCGCGCGGCGAACACCGGCGACTCCTGGTTCAACCGGTCGGCCATCCCGAGCCACTGGGAACCCTGACCGGGGAACACGAACACCACCCGGCCCGGTCCTCCGGAAGTTCCACGCAACACCGACGCCGACTCCCGGCCGGTCGCCAGCGCCGCCAACGCGGCCTCGTGGTCGCCGAGCACGACCGCCCGATGCTCCAACGCCGCACGCGTGACGGCGAGCGAGTAGCCGACGTCCCCAGGATGCGAGTCGGGCAGGGCCGACAGCAATCGCGACGCCTGAACGGCGAGCGCGGCCGGCGTCTTCGCGGACAGCACCCACAAGGCCGGACCGTCCGACTCGGACGCCTCCGCCGATTCGGGCGCCTGCTCGAGAATCACGTGCGCGTTCGTGCCGCTCAGCCCGAACGACGACACGGCCGACCGGCGCGGCCGGTCCTTCTCCGGCCACTCCTGGCCGGACGTAACCAGCTCGACCGAGCCGGCGCTCCAGTCCACCTTGGACGACGGACGGTCGACGTTCAGCGACGCCGGCACCACCCCGTGCCGCATGGCTTCCACCATCTTGATCACGCCGCCGACCCCGGCGGCCGCCTGCGCGTGGCCCAGGTTCGACTTGAGCGAGCCCAGCAGCAGCGGTTCGTCGCGATCCTGTCCATACGTGGCGAGGATGGCCTGCGCCTCGATCGGGTCGCCGAGTGTGGTCCCCGTGCCGTGTCCCTCCACCACGTCGACGTCCTGTGTGGACAGACCGGCAGCGGCGAGCGCCGCCAGGATGACCCGCTGTTGTGACGGCCCGTTCGGCGCGGTGATCCCGTTCGAGGCACCGTCGGAGTTCACGGCCGACCCCCGCACGATCGCCAGAACCTGGTGTCCGTTGCGGCGCGCGTCGGACAGTCGCTCCAACGCCAGCACACCGACCCCCTCGGACCAGCCCACCCCGTCGGCGGCCTCGGCGAACGGCTTGGACCGCCCGTCGGGTGCGAGCCCGCGTTGCAGGGAGAACTCCACGAACACCGACGGCGTGGACATGATGGCCACGCCACCGGCCAACGCCAGGTCACATTCGCCGGCCCGCAGCGCCTGCAGGGCCCAGTGCAGCGCGACGAGTGATGACGAGCATGCGGTGTCCACCGTGACCGCCGGGCCCTCCAGCCCGAGGACGTAGGCGATCCGGCCGGACGCGATGCTGCCGGCCGACGCGGTGCTGAGGTAGCCCCGCAGTTCCTCCGGGACCTGCTCGCGCCGGCCGCCGTAGTCGTTGTACATGACGCCGGCGAACACGCCGGTTCGGCTGCCCCGCAGGGAAGTCGGGTCGATCCCGCCGGCTTCCAGTGCCTCCCAGGACGTTTCGAGCAGGAGCCGCTGCTGCGGGTCCATCACCAGCGCCTCGCCAGGGGTGATGCCGAAGAACACCGGGTCGAAGTCGCCGACCCCGTCGAGGAAGCCGCCCTTGTCCACATAGGACGTACTATCCGAGTCACCGAAGAGGCTGTCGAGGTCCCAACCGCGGTCGTCGGGGAACTCCCCGACCGTCTCCCCGCCGGTGGCCACCAGCCGCCACAGATCGGCGGGGGTCTCGATGCCACCCGGGTAGCGGCAGCTCATCCCGACGATGGCGATCGGGTCGGAGTCTGAGTCGACGGCAGCGGCGGCGGCCGCCGTCACCGACGCCCGCGCCTTCTGCCCGCCCAGTTGCCCGTCGAGGAAGCGGGCGAGGGCTTCGGGGTTCGGGTAGTCGAAGATCACGGTGGCCGGCAGCCGGATCCCGACGGCCGCGGCCAGCCGGTTCCGCAGTTCGATGGCCGTCAGCGAGTCGAAACCCAGTTCCTTGAACGGAGTGGTCGCACCCGCTCCGGCATGCCCGAGCACCGCTGCCACGTGCTCCTGGACCAGGCCGGTGAGCAGCCGCTCCCGTTCCGGCGCCGGCAGGCCGGCGAGCTGATCGCGCCACGTGGACTCGCCGGCCCCGGCCGCCGTCCGCCGCGCGGGCCCTCGCACCAGGTGGCGCAACAGCGAGGGGACGGTGGCGGCGGACAGGGTCGAGCGGTCGATCCGCACGGGTACGAGAGTTGGTTCGGGGCGGCCGAGCGCGGCGTCGAACAACGCCAATCCCTCGGCCACCGACAGCCCGGCCACACCGTCACGGCCGAGGCGAGCCACGTCGCCCTCGTCGAGGTGTCCGGTCATGCCGCTGCGTTCGGTCCAGAAGCCCCAGGCGAGTGACTGCCCCGGCCGGCCGGCCGCGCGGCGCTGGACGGCGAGCGCGTCGAGGTAGGCGTTGGCGGCGGCGTAGTTGCCCTGTCCGGCCGACCCGAACGTCCCGGCCACCGAGGAGAACATCACGAACGCCGCCAGGTCCATGCCTTCGGTCAGCTCGTGCAGATTCCGTGCGCCGTCGGCCTTGGGGCCCCACACGGTCCGCAGCCGCTCGGGGGTCAGCGCGGTGACCACGCCGTCGTCGAGCACTCCGGCCGCGTGGACGACCGCGGTCAATCCAGGTAGCCCGGCCAACAGTGTCGCCACGGCGGTCCGGTCCGCGACGTCACAGGCGACCACGTCGACGGTCGCGCCCAGCTCACCCAGCTCGGCCGCCAACTCGGCCGCCACACCCGTGCGGCTGGTCAGGACCAGGTGCCGGATGCCGTGCGCGGTCACCAGGTGGCGGGCCAGCAGGCTGCCGAGCACGCCCGTGCCACCGGTGATGAGCACGGCGCCGTCGAGCTTCCTGGGTTCGGCCGGTTCCGGCCGGACTCGCGTGAGCCGGGCGGCCAGCACGCCATCGCGGACGGCGAGCTGGGTCTCCCCCGCGGCGAGCGTGGCGAGCACGTCGGCGACCGGGAGCTCCCCAGCCACGTCGACGAGAGCGAACCGGTCGGGGTGTTCGAGTTGCGCGGATCGGACGAGGCCCCAGATGGGCGCGGTGGTCAGGTCGATCTCGTCGGAGCCGGTCGCGTCGACCGCGCCCCTGGTCACCAGCACCAGCCGGGATCCGTCGGTGTCCAGCCAGTTCCGCACGGCCGCCAGCGCGGAGTCCACATCGGACACTTCGGCGAACTCGGTGCCATCATCAGTGGTTGGCGCGGTCGCGGCGGGCGACCACGTGACGCGGTACAGGTGGTTCAGGCTGGTATCCCGTTCGGCGACCGGCGCGGTCACCAGCGACTCGACAGCCAGTACGGGCGCACCGGCGGGATCGTGGGCGACGATCGAGAACCCGTCGCCCCACGGTGTCACCCGCACCCGCAACCGGGTGGCGCCGGCAGCCACGAGCGACACCCCGGTCCACGAGAACGGCAGCCGCAGCTCGTCATCCGGGTCTGCCAGGAGTTGGGCTGCGTGCAGCACGGCGTCCAACAGTGCGGGGTGGACGCCGAACCCGTCGGCGTCGCACAGATCGGGAAGCTCCACTTCGGCCACCACGTCCTCTCCCGCCCGCCACGCGGCTCGCAGGCCCTGGAACGCCGGGCCGTACTCGTAGCCGCGTTCGGCGCGCTGGGCGTACCAGCCCGCCAGTTCCACGGGTTCGGCGTCGGCGGGCCAGTCCAGTGTGGGCACGGCCGCAACCCCGGGCGCCAGCACGCCTTCCGCATGCCGCACCCAGTCACCGGCCGTCGCCGCGTGGACCGCGAACTCGCGCTTCCCCGTGCTGTCCGGGGCTTCGACCACCACCTGGACCGGCACGTCACCGGTCAGCACGAGCGGTGCGAGGAGGGTCAGCTCGTCGATGGTGCCGGCACCGACCTCGTCACCCGCGCGGATCGCCAGATCGACGAATGCCGCACCGGGCAGGAGAACCTCGCCCGACACCGCGTGATCGGCGAGCCATGGCTGGGCGTGCACCGACAGGCGCCCGGTCAGCATCACCTGCTCGCCGCCGGCCACCCGCACCGACGCACCCAGCAGCGGGTGCCCGGCCGCCACGAGCCCGGCGGCACCGACGTCGCCCGAGCGGACGGCGGCCGGCAGCCAGTAGGTCTGGCGCTGGAACGGGTAGGTGGGCAGCGGGACCCGGCGCCCGCCGGGGAACACGGCCGACCAGTCGACCGCCACCCCGGCCGTCCACGCCTGGGCGAGTGCGGCCAGGACCCGGTCGAGGCCGCCGTCGTCGTGGCGCAGCGTGCCGAGCACGGGGGCGTCGACCGTCTCGCTCATCCCCATGGTGAGCACGGGATGGGCGCTGGCCTCGATGAAGACCGTGTGCCCGTCCTCGGCGAGGAGCCGGACGGTCTCCTCGAACCGAACGGTCTCGCGCAGGTTCGTCACCCAGTACTCGGCGTCCATTGTGGACGTGTCGATCCGGGCGGCGTGCACGGTGGAGTAGAGAGGAAGCGTGCCGGTCCGCGGCCGGATGCCGGCCAGTTCGGACAGCAGCTCGGCGCGGATACCGTCCACATGTGCGCTGTGCGAGGCGAAGTCGACGGCCACCCGCTTCGCACGGATGTCCTCGGCCGCGCATTCGGCCAGCAGCTCGTCGAGCGCGTCCGGGTCGCCGGACACCACGACCGACGCCGGCCCGTTGACCGCGGCCACCGACACCCGGCCGGCGAACCGTTCCAGGCGCGCGGCGACCGCATCGGCCGGCAGCGCCAGCGAAGCCATGCCGCCGTGGCCGGCCAGCTCGCGGCGGATCACCTGGGCGCGCACGGCGACGACCCGGGCGGCGTCCTCGATGGACAGTGCACCCGCGACACACGCGGCCGCGATCTCACCCTGCGAGTGCCCGGCCACCGCGGCCGGGGTCACGCCGTAGTGTCGCCACACCTCGGCCAGCGACACCATCACCGCCCACAGCAACGGCTGGACAACGTCGACGCGTTCCAGGTCCGGCGGGTCGTAGGGGTCCCAGTCGAGGTGGGGTTCGAGCGCGGCCACGCATTCGGCGAACCGCGCGGCGAAGGCCGGCGACTCCTCGATCAGCCGGTCGGCCATGCCCGCCCACTGCGCGCCCTGACCGGGGAACACGAGCGCCACCCGGCCGGTGGTGGCGATCCCGCGGACCACGCCCGCCGACTCGCGGCCCTCGGCGAGCGCCGCCAGTTCGGTGGCCGGATCGCCGAGCACGGCCGCGCGGTGCTCCAGTGCCGACCGGGTGAGCGCGAGGGAGTACCCGACATCACCGGGTTCATCGGCCGGCATTGCCAGCAACCGTCGTGCCTGGTCGGCCAGCGCGGCCGAGGTCTTCGCCGACAGGACCCACGGTCCGGCCGGCACCGGCCGGCGGTCCGGAGTAACTGGTTCGGGGGCACCTTCGAGGATCACGTGCGCGTTCGTGCCGCTGATCCCGAACGACGAGACGGCCGCCCGCCGGGGCCCGTCGTGCGCCGCCCAGTCCCGGTTGTCCGTGACCAGCTCGACCGACCCGGCCGACCAGTCCACGTGGGACGACGGCTCGTCCACGTGCAGGGTGGCCGGCACGACGCCGTACCGCATGGCCTGCACCATCTTGATCACGCCACCGACCCCGGCTGCCGCCTGGGTGTGCCCGACGTTCGACTTGAGCGACCCGAGCAGCAGCGGCCGCTCCCGGTCCCGCCCGTAGGTGGCGAGCAGCGCCTGCGCCTCGATCGGGTCACCCAACGCGGTCCCCGTGCCGTGCGCCTCCACCACGTCGACGTCCTGAGTGGACAGTCCGGCGGAGGCGAGGGCATCGCGGATCACCCGCTGCTGCGACGGCCCGTTCGGCGCGGTCAGGCCGTTCGACGCGCCGTCCTGGTTCACGGCCGAGCCCCGCACGACCGCGAGCACCGGGTAGCCGAGCCGTTCGGCGTCCGAGCGGCGGGCCAGCACGAGCATGCCGACCCCCTCGGACCAGGCCACCCCGTCGGCCGCGTCGGCGAACGCCTTGCACCGGCCGTCGGGGGCCAGGCCGCGCTGGCGGGAGAACTCGATGAACGCGGTCGGGGTGGCCATGACGGTCACGCCGCCGGCCAGCGCCAGATCACACTCGCCGGCCCGCAACGCCTGCATGGCCCAGTGCATGGCCACGAGCGATGACGAGCACGCCGTGTCCACGGTGACCGCCGGGCCCTCCAGGCCGAGTGCGTACGCGACCCGGCCGGTGACCACGCTGCCGGCCGAGCCGGTGCTGAGGTAGCCGGCCAGTTCGTTGGGCACCTGGTCGTGCCGGGTGGCGTAGTCGTGGTGCATGAGGCCGGCGAACACACCGGTTCGACTGCCCCGCAACGAGGTGGGGTCGATCCCGCCCGACTCCAGGGCCTCCCAGGACGATTCGAGCAGGAGCCGCTGCTGCGGGTCCATGACCAGCGCCTCACCGGGTGAGATCCCGAAGAACACCGGGTCGAAGTCCCCCGCCCCGGCGATGAACCCGCCCTGGCGCGCGTAAGTGGTGCGGGCGTCCTCCGAGTCGGCGTCGGCGAACAGCGCGCCGAGGTCCCAGCCGCGGTCGGTGGGGAAGTCGGAGATGCCGTCGATGCCCCTCGAAACCAGCCGCCAGAGGTCCTCGGGTGAGCCGACTCCGCCGGGGTAGCGGCAGCTCATGCCGATGATCACGACCGGGTCGTCGTCGCTCCGTACGACGGTCCGCGTCACGATCTCCTCGGCGCCGCCCAGCAGTTCGATCACCAGGAAGCGGGCCAGTGCCACGGGGGTGGGGTGGTCGAACACGACCGTGGTCGGCAGCCGCACGCCCAGTTCAGCGGCCAGCCGGTTGCGTAGTTCGATGGCCGTGAGCGAGTCGAATCCGGCCTCCTTGAAGGAGGTCGCGGCGGTGGGGGCGACGCCGAGGACGGCCGTCGCGTGCTCAATCACCAGCGCGGTGAGCAGCCGCTCGCGTTCGTCGGCCGACAGTCCGGCGAGGCGGCCCGATTCCGGTGCCGAGTTGGTGGCGCTGCGCCGCGCGGTCCCGCGGACCAGGGAGCGCAGCACGGTGGGCGCGGTCGCCGCGGACAGGGTGGTGCGGTCGATCTTCGCCGGTACCAGCACGGCTTCCGGCCGGGTGAGTGCGGCGTCGAACAGCGCGAGGCCCTCGGCCGAGGACATGGCGGCCATCCCGTCGCGGGAAAGCCGCGCGACGTCGGCGTCGGCGAGGTGCGCGGTCAGTCCGCTGTGCTGCGCCCACAGTCCCCACGCGAGCGCGTGTGCCGGCAGGCCGGCGGCGCGGCGGTGCAGGGCGAGCGCGTCGAGGTAGGCGTTGGCGGCCGCGTAGTTGCCCTGCCCGGCGGCGCCGATCGTGCCGGCCACCGACGAGAACAGCACGAACGCCGCCAGGTTCTCGGTCAGCTCGTGGAGGTGGCGGGCGGCGTCGGCCTTGGGGGCCATGACCGTGCGCAGGCGTTCCGGGGTGAGGGCGGCGACCACACCGTCGTCGAGTACGCCGGCCGCATGGATGACGGCGGTGAGTGGCCGGTCGAGCCCGGCGAGCAGTGCCGCGACGGCGTCCCGGTCGGCCATGTCGCAGGCGGCGACAGTGACGTGTGCACCGGTCGCGGCCAGCTCGTCGCGCAGTTCCGTGGCCCCGTCAGCCGCCAGGCCCCTACGACTCGTGAGGACGAGGTGCCGGACATTGTGGACGGTCACCAGGTGTCGGGCGAGGATGGCGCCGAGCCCGCCGGTGCCGCCCGTGACGAGCACGGTGTCGTCGGGGTCGAGTGGGCGCCCGGCCGGCTCGGCCGGACCCGCCGGGACGAGGCGTGGGGCGAGGACGCCGTCGCGGACGGCCAGTTGGGTCTCGCCAGCCGCGAGGGCGGCGAGCACGTCGGCCATCGGCAGTTCACCGGGGCAGTCGACGAGTGCGAACCTGTCGGGGTGCTCGGTGATGGCGGACCGCAGGAGCCCCCACACGGGAGCGGCGGCCAAGTCGATCTCGTCGTCGCCGGTCGCGTCGACCGCGTTCCGGGTGACCACCACGAGGCGACCGTCCGGCTCGGTGAGCCAGTTCCGGACGAGTTCGAGCGCGGTGTCCACATCGGACACCTCGGTGAGCTCGGGGGTCTCGCCGGTGGCGGGTGCGGTCGGCGCGGGAGACCAGCGGACGCGGTAGAGGTGTTCGTGGCCCGCGTGTCCGGTGGGCACCGAACGGGTGATCACGGCGTCGACGGTGAGTACGGGAGTGCCGGCCGGATCGTGGGCGACGATGCGGCCGTCGGGGCTGACGCGGACCCGCAGCCGGGTGGCGTCGGTGGCCGCGAGCGAGAGCCCGGTGAACGCGAACGGCAGCCGAGTTCCAGTTTCGTTGCCGGGCAGCAGGTGCATGGCCTGCAGCGCGGCGTCGAGCAGCGCCGGGTGGATGCCGAAGCCGGTGGGGTCCAGCCCTTCGGGTAGTTCGATCTCGGTGAGGACGTCGGTCCCCGCCCGCCACGCTGTTGTCACGCCTTGGAACGCCTGGCCGTAGCCGTGACCGCGGCCGGCGAGGTCGTCGTACCAGCCGGCAAGGTCGATCGGCTCGCCGGTCGGCCAGTCGAGTTCCGGTGTGGCCGGTACGCCCGGCGTGAGGACTCCCTCGGCGTGCTGATCACCGTCGGCGTAGATGCGGAACGGGCGGCGGCCGTGAGTTTCGGGTGCGTCGACCACGAGCTGGAGCGACACCTCGCCGGTCAGTTCCAGGGGGGCGAGGAGGGTCAGCTCGGCCACCGTGCCGGCGCCGACCTCGTCACCGGCCTGGACCGCCAGGTCGGCGAACACCGCGCCGGGCACCAGGGTCCGGCCGGACACCGTGTGGTCGGCCAGCCAGGGGTGGGTGCGCGGCGACACGCGGCCGGTGAGGACCACCTGCTCACCGCCCGCCACGTGCACCGTGGCGTCGAGCAGCGGGTGGCCGCCCGCCGGTGCGGTGGCGCGGCCGGCGGGCAGCCAGTACCGGTTGCGCTCGAACGCGTAGGTGGGCAGCTCGACCGGCCGGGCACCGGCGAACAGCGACTTCCAGTCCACTGTGGAGCCGGCGACGTGCAGGCGGGCGAGTGCGGTGAGGAACGCGGTTTGCTCGTCACGGTCCTTGCGCAGCCCGGGAATTCCCTCGACCAGCGCGGACAGGATGCCGTCCGGGCCGATCTCCAGGAAAGTGGACGCGTCGGTCGCTGCGACATCATCGGCGAACCGGACGGTCTCGCGGACATGGTTAACCCAGTAGTCGAGGCTCGCCACGTCCTTGGTCAGCGGGATGGTGGGCGCGGCGAACTCGATGTCGGCGAGCGCCTTGCGGAAGTCGTCGAGCATCGGGTCCATGAGTGGCGAGTGGAACGCGTGACTCACCTTGAGCCGCTTGTGCTTACGGTCACCTACCACGGCCAGGACCTCGGCCTCGGTGCCGGCGAGCACCAGGTTGTTCGGCCCGTTCACGGCCGCCACCGACACCCCGTCGGTCAGCGTGAGGTCGGCCTCGTCGGCCTGGACGGCGACCATGATCCCGCCGGTCGGCAGCGCCTGCATCAGCCGGGCGCGGGCGCCGACGAGCGTGCACGCGTCGTCGAGGGAGAACACCCCGGCCACGTGCGCGGCGGCGATCTCGCCGATCGAATGTCCAACCAGGACACTCGGGCGCACCCCGAACGACTCGACCAGCCGGTACAGCGCCACTTCCAGCGCGAACAGCGCGGGCTGGGCCCACCCGGTCTGGTTCAGCTCGTCGGGGTCGGTGCCCCAGACCACGCCGCGCAGCCCGTCGAACCGGTCGAGCACCTCGTCGAACGCGGCGGCGAACACGGGGAACCGGGCGTGCAGCTCGCGGCCCATGCCGAGTCGCTGCGCTCCCTGCCCGGCGAACAGGAACGCGAGCCGGCCGGGTGTACCTGCGCCCCGCGCGACCTCCACCACTCCGTCCGGAGTGGACAGCAGCACCGCGCGACGCTCGAACTTCGTACGGCGCAGCAGGGAGAACCCGATGTCGGCCGGTGACCCGGTCAGGTCGGCCAGCCGGGCGATCTGTCCGTCGAGCGCGGCGTCGGACTTCGCCGACACCACCCACGGAACGATGGCGGACGCCGGGGCGGCCGCCATCGGGCTGGCATCACCTTGCTCCAGGATGACGTGCGCGTTCGTGCCGCTGATCCCGAACGACGACACGGCCGCCCGCCGCGGCCGGCCCTCGGCCGACCACTCCCGGTTGTCCGTCACCAGCTCGACCGCACCGGCCCGCCAGTCCACATGGGACGACGGGCGGTCGACGTGCAGGGTGGCCGGCACCAAACCGTGCCGCATGGCCTGGATCATCTTGATCACGCCGCCGACCCCGGCGGCCGCCTGGGTGTGCCCGAGGTTCGACTTCAGCGAACCCAGCAGCAGCGGCGAGTGCCGGTCCTGGCCGTAGGTGGCGAGCAGTGCCTGCGCCTCGATCGGGTCACCCAGCGTGGTACCCGTGCCGTGTGCCTCGACCACATCGACGTCCTGAGTGGACAGTCCGGCCGCGCGCAGCGCCGCCCGGATGACCCGCTGCTGCGACGGGCCGTTCGGGGCGGTCAGGCCGTTGGACGCGCCGTCGGAGTTGATGGCACTACCGCGCACGACCGCGAGAATCGGGTAGCCGAGCCGCTCGGCGTCCGAGCGGCGAGCCAGCACCAGCATGCCGACGCCCTCGGACCAGCCGGTGCCGTCCGCCGCGTCGGCGAACGCCTTGCACCGGCCGTCCGGGGACAGCGCCCGCTGGCGTGAGAACTCGACGAACACCTGTGGCGACGCCATGACGGCGGCCGCGCCGGCCAGCGCGAGGTCACACTCCCCCAGCCGCAGCGACTGCGCGGCCAGGTGCAGCGCCACCAGCGAGGACGAGCAGGCGGTGTCGACCGTGACGGCCGGGCCCTCCAGTCCGAGCGCGTAGGCGACCCGGCCGGACGCCACGCTGCCGGCCGCGGCCGTGCCAAGGTAGACCTCGAGGTTCTGTGGGACCTGGGCGTACCGGCCGCTGTAGTCGTGGTGCATGAGGCCGGCGAAGACGCCGGTTCGGCTGCCCCGCAACGAGGTCGGGTCGATCCCGCCGGCTTCCAATGCCTCCCAGGAGGTTTCCAGCAGGAGCCGCTGCTGCGGGTCCATGAGCAGCGCCTCGCCGGGTGAGATCCCGAAGAACAGCGGGTCGAAGTCGCCGACCCGGTCGAGGAACCCGCCCCGCCGGGTGTAGGAGGTGCCGCTCTCGTCGGACTCGACGTCGCCGAACAGGGAGTCCAGCTCCCAGCCGCGGTCGGTGGGGAAGTCGGAGATGGCCTCGCCGCCGGTCTCGACCAGCCGCCACAGGTCGGCCGGCGAGTCGATGCCGCCCGGGTAGCGGCAGCTCATGCCGACGATCACCACGGGGTCGTCGGTCCGCACGGGTTCGGCGTGCTCCTGGACCACCACGGTCTCGCTCGCGCCACCCAGCCCGGTGCGCAGGAACCGGGCGACCGCGCGGGAAGTGGGATGGTCGAACGCGACGGTCGCGGGGAGCGCCAGCCCGGTGGCCTCGGCCAACCGGTTGCGCAACCGAACGGCGGTCAACGAGGTGAGGCCCAACTCCTTGAAGGCCACATCGGCGGCAGCGTCTTCACCGACCTCGGTCTCCAGCACGCCTGCCACCTCGGTGCGCACCATGCCGAGTAGCAGGGTCTCCTGGTCGGCCGGGGTCAGCGCCGCCAGGCGGGCGGCCAACTCGGCGCGCACCGAGTCGTCCGCGGCCGACCACGCCACCGTCTCCTCGGCGGCCTCCCGGCGCATGGTCAGCAGCGGCTCGGCACCGGTCGGGCCGGGCGCGATCACGCACTCGTCGTCCGTGGTCATGGCCGCGTCGAACAGCGCGAGGCCCTCGTGCGCGGTCAACCCGCCCTCGCCCCACCGGGCGGATGCGAAGAACACCCCGCCGTGGCGGCGCACCAGTGCGGTGGCCGACGCGAGAGCGGCCGCACGGTCCTGACCGGCGGCGCCGAGCACGTCACCCACCCCGGTCACCACGACCAGCCGGGCGTCACCGCCCAGTTCGCGCAAAGCGGCCACGTCGTCGGCTGCCGCCGTGTGCACCACGGCGGCCACCGGGCCGGTCGTCTCGGCCACCACGGCGGCCGCCGTCCACCGG
The DNA here is from genome assembly GCA_963826035.1 of uncultured Actinomycetota bacterium. Taxonomy (GTDB): domain Bacteria; phylum Actinomycetota; class Actinomycetes; order Mycobacteriales; family Pseudonocardiaceae; genus Actinophytocola. The sequence goes on from CAWGVZ010000004.1 coordinate 174,007, forward strand.
TCGGTGAGGTCGCCGGCCACCGTGCGCACGTCCGCGCCCAGCGCCGTCAGCCGTGCCACCAGGTCCTCGCCGCCCGCGGCCGCCCCGACCAGCAGGAGGCGGCGCACCCCGTGCCCGGTCACCAGCTGGGTCGCGATCGCGGCGCCCACCGGATCGGCCGCGCCCGTCACCATCACCACGTCGGCCGGCGCGAAGTTCCGCACCTGCCCCATCGGCGCCCTGGCCAGCCGCGGGACGAGCGCGACGCCATCGCGCACGGTCAGCCAGGTCTCGCCCGACTCCACCAGCCCGGCCAGCTCGTCCCGGGCCACCGAAGGCGCGTCCGTGTCCACCAGCACCAGCCGGCCGGGGAACGCCGTGGCCAAGGCACGCAACCGCGCCCATTCCGGGTCTGCGGCGAAGCCAGCAGAAACCGCGTCGCGGGTCACGACCGCGAGCACGGTCCCGCCGTGCCGCTCGTTGGCGAGCCAGTCCCGCACCCGCTCGGCCAGCCCCGCCAGCGCGCACGCGGACACCGCGTCGCTGCCCGGCGACGCGTCGAACGCCGTCCACCGCAACGGGTCGCCGGGAACAACCTCAGCCGGTACCCAGGACACCCGGAACAGCCCGTCGACCGACCCGGCGCCGACGCCCAGCAGCCGGCGCGGCTCGTTGTCCAGCTCGCGGCGCACGATCTTGCCGGACGGCGTGCGCGGCACCCGCGCGATCGCGTGCACCTCCTCCGGCACCTTGTAGTACGACAGCTGTTCGCGGCACGCGGCGATCAGCCGGCGCGGGTCGACGCCGTCGGGGCCGGGCACGACCAGCGCCACCGGCACCTGGCCGAGCACCTCGTGCGGCTTGGCGGCCACCGCCACCTCGACCACGCCGGGTTGGCGCGCCAGCACCGCCTCGACCTCACCGGGGTGGATGTTCTCCCCACCGCGGATGATCAGGTCCTTGATCCGGCCGGTGATCGTGAGGTAGCCGGCCTCGTCGCGCACCGCCAGGTCACCCGTGCGGTGCCAGCCACCGGGGGGCGGCACGGCGCCGGTCGCCGGGTCGTAGTAGCCGAGCATCACGCTCGGGCTCGACACCCACACCTCACCCTCGGCGCCGGCCGCCACGTCCACACCGGTCTCGTGGTCCACCAGGCGCAGCGACAGCCCGGGCACCGGCAGCCCGCTCGAGCCGGGCACCCTGGCGCCGGTCGGCCAGTTCGTGGTGATGGGACCGCAGGTCTCGGTCGAGCCGTAGTGGTCGAGCAGTTCGACGCCGAACGCTTCCCGGAACGACTCACGCAGCGCCTCGGAGGCGACCGAGCCGGCCGTCACACACATTCGCAACGCCGTGCGCACCTGCTCTGCCGGCCGGCCGCGCTCGCGGGCCGCGAGGACCAGCTGGTGGTACATGGTCGGCACGGCCGCCAGGAAGGTGATCGGCTGCTCGGTCAGGATCTCCAGCGCCTGGCCGGCGGAGAACGCGTCCATGATGTAGGCCGTGGCACCGACGGCCGTCACGCCGAGAACGCCCAGGTTGTGCCCGAGGCTGTGGGACAACGGCAGCGGCCACAGCACCCGGTCCTGCGCCGACAGCCCGACGATCGGCGCGTAGCAGGCGGCGATCGTCCACATGGAGTTCCGGGTGGTGCACAGGACACCCTTCGGCTGGCCCGTGGTGCCCGAGGTGAACAGCAGGTAGGCCGGCTCGTCCAGGTCGAGGTCGTCGCGCGGCGGCTCCGGCGCCGGCTCGCCCGCCAGGGACTCATACGCCAGCACCCCGCGCGGGAGGTTCGCGCCGGTCGCCACCACCGTGCGGCCGGCCGCCACCCGGAGCACCTGCGGCAGCCGGGACTCGTCGGTCAGCACGACCACCGCGTCGCTCTCGGCCAGCACGTGCGCCAGCTCGGCGTCGCTGATCCGCGGGTTCACGGGCACGGCGACCGCGCTCGCCCGCACGACCCCGTGGTAGCCCTCGACCATCTCGACGCGGTTGCCGAAGTGGACGGCCACCCGGTCGCCCCGGCCGACCCCGAGCGCGGCCAGGTGCCCGGCCAGCCGACCGGTGCGCCGTTCCAGCTCCGCGTAGGTCACCGAACGGCGGGCGTCGAGGTAGGCGACCCGCTCGCCCGCGCGCGCCGCGTGCGCACGAAGCAGTTCGGGCAGCGGACGGATCAGGTCGGTGCGCAGCACTTCACCACATCCTCGAATTACCGGACTTCGGGTGAGATCACCTTAGGCAGCCCGACGCTAGGGGTTTGTACTGCATTACTCGCTCAACCACCCCTGTAATACCCCTACTCGCACCCCTAATTGGCGTGAGGCAAGCCGGTCATGCACTAATCGTAGGACCGTGAACAGCCGAACCAGCTGCTTCTTCCGGGAGACCCCATGACGAGCACGTTACCGATGGTCAACGCGCCGAGCGTCACCTTCCGCGCCCTCAAGGACGACCTGGAGCCCGATTACGGACGCTATCTCCTCGGCGTGGTCGACTTCACCACGAAGTCTAGGGAAATCACTATTGACAATTCCTGTCCACGTGTTTCGGTAAACCTCGCCGAATCGGTCGAGGACGGTTTCGCCGAGGTGTGGACAACCGCGCGACCGGTGCGGTCCGGGCAGTTCGGCACGATTTCCTACGCCGCCGACGGGGAATTCCTGTTCGCCGCGTTCCACCTGCCGGAGGCCCCCGCCTACGCCGACGCCACCGAGGCGGCCTACGCCGACGCGCTGGAGCTGACCGACGCGCTCGGCTACCGCCCGTTCCGCATCTGGCACTACATCAGCGGGCTCAACGAGCCGAACGCCGCCGGCCTCGAGGTGTACCGCGACTTCTGCATCGGCCGGGCCCGGGTGCTGGAAGGGCTGGGCATCACCCACGACATGCCGGCCGCCACGGTGATCGGCGCGCGGGGCGACGGCATCGTCTGCTACCTGCTCGCCCACCGGTCCGGCACGCAGGTCAACCTCGAGAATCCGCGCCAGGTCCCCGCCTACCACTACCCACGCCAGTACGGCCTCAAGTCGCCGAACTTCGCCCGGGCGACCCATCTCACCACTGAGAGCACCGAGCACCTGTTCGTGTCGGGTACCGCCAGCATCCTCGGCCACCAGACGAAGCACAGCGGCGACGTCGCCGCGCAGTGCCGGCTCGCGCTGGAGAACGTCGCGCACGTCATCGGCAACGGCAACCTGTTCGCCCACGACCTCGCCGGCGGGCACGCGCTCACCGACCTGGCCAGCGTCAAGGTCTACGTCCGCCACCGCGCGGACATCCCGGTGGTGCGCGAGATCTGCGAGGCGGCCCTCGCCGCGACGGCCGAGGTCGCCTACCTGAACGCGGACATCTGCCGCGCCGACCTGCTGGTGGAACTGGAAGGCGTCGTGCGACCGGGACCGGGATCATGACTACCACCTCGCTCTCGACCACTCCCGCGCCGCAGCAGCCCGACTGGCGCGCACACCCCGCCTACGACCGGGTGTGCGAGAAGCTCGCGGGCGTCTCGCCGCTCGTCCTCCCCGAGGAGCTGCGCGAGCTGCGTGCCGGCCTGGCCGAGGTGGCCGCCGGCCGGGCCAGGGTGCTGCAGGTGGGTGACTGCGCCGAGAGCTTCTACGAGAGCACCACCGACCACACCGACCGGCGGCTCGCGACCCTCGACGAGCTCGCCGCCCACCTGGGCGACCGGGTCCGCCAGGACGTGCTGCGGGTCGGCCGCATCGGCGGCCAGTACGCGAAGCCGCGGTCGAAGGCCGCGGAGGTCGTCGACGGCGTGGCGCTGCCGGCGTTCCGCGGTCACCTGGTCAACTCCGAGGTCGCCTCCCCCGAGGCACGCCGGCACAACCCGCGCCGGCTGTTGTGGGGCTACCAGTTCTCCGACGAGGTGCAGCGCGCGCTGCGGGCCCGGCGCCTGGAACAGTCGGCCCTGCCGGGTGCCACGGGAGTCCACACGGGACCGTGGTCGAGCCACGACGCGCTCGTCCTCGACTACGAGGGTCCGCTGATGCGCACCGACGCCACCACCGGCAGGCGTTTCCTCGGCTCCACCCACTTCCCGTGGGTCGGGGTGCGGACCGGCGATCCGGCCGGCGCGCACGTGGCGCTGCTCGCCGCGGTCGTCAACCCGGTGGCCGCCAAGGTGGGACCGGCGACCACCCCGGCCGGCCTGCTGGCCCTGTGCGCGGCGCTGGACCCCGCCCGCGAACCGGGCCGGCTCACGCTGATCGTGCGGATGGGCGCCGGGACCATCGCCACCGCGCTGCCCCCGCTGGTCCGCGCGGTCCGCGGCGCCGGCCATCCGGTGGTGTGGCTGTCGGACCCCATGCACGGCAACACCGTCCACACGGAGTCGGGCGTGAAGACCCGGTACCTGAACACGATCGCCGCCGAGGCCCGGATCTTCCGGGACGTCCTGGAGACACACGGCCTGCACGCGGGCGGACTCCACCTGGAGACCTCGCCCGACCCGGTCACCGAGTGCGTCGGCGGGGCCGTCGAATCAGACCGAGAACTAGCGGCTCACTACACCTCCCTGTGCGACCCTCGGCTCAACAGCGACCAGGCAGCGGAGCTGGTCGGTCGCGTGTTCTGATGCCGCGTGTTCTGAGGTCGAAGGAGTAGGAATGTCCCCGAACCTGGCCAAGTGCCGGATCTGCGAGTCGGAGGTCGAAGAGTTTCTCGACCTCGGCCGGCAGCCGCTGTCCGACGCGTTCCGCCGGCCCGAGGAGACCAGCGAGGAGTTCTTCTACCGGCTCGCCGTCGGCTGCTGCGCCAAGTGCTCGATGGTGCAGCTGATGGAGGAGGTGCCGAGGGAGCGGATGTTCCACGAGGACTATCCCTTCCACTCCTCCGGCTCGGCCGTCATGCGCGAGCACTTCGCGGCCACCGCCCGGCACTTCCTCGCCACCGAGCTGACCGGTGAGAACCCGTTCATCGTCGAGATCGGCTGCAACGACGGGGTCATGCTGCGCACCATCGGCGAGGCCGGCGTGCGGCATGTGGGTTTCGAGCCCTCCGGTGGGGTGGCCACGCTCGCCGCCAGCCAGGGAGTCCGGATCCGCAACGAGTTCTTCGAGGAGACCACCGCACGGGCGGTCCTGGTGGCCGACGGCCCGGCCGACGTGATCTTCGCGGCCAACACGCTGTGCCACATCCCGTACATGGCCTCGGTCCTCACGGGCGTCGACGCGCTGCTCGCGCCCAGCGGGGTGTTCGTGTTCGAGGACCCGTACTGGGGCGACATCGTCGCCAAGACGTCGTTCGACCAGATCTACGACGAGCACTTCTACTTCTTCACGGCCACCTCGGTCGCCGCCATGGCCGAGCGCTACGGGCTGGAGCTGGTCGACGTCGAGCGGCTGGGCGTGCACGGCGGCGAGGTTCGCTACACGCTCGCCAGGGCCGGTGCCCGCACGCCGTCGGACCGGGTCACCGCACTGGTCGCCGAGGAGGCCACCGCCCGGCTGTCCGAACTGGACACCCTGCACGGGTTCGCCGCGTCGGTCCAGCGGATCAAGTCGGATCTGGTGGCGTTGCTGACGAAGCTGAAGGACGAGGGCCACAAGGTCGCCGCGTACGGTGCGACCGCGAAGAGCGCCACCGTCACCAACCTGTGCGGCATCGGGCCCGACCTGGTGACGGCCGTGTACGACAACACCCCGGCCAAGCAGCACCGGCTCACTCCCGGTGCCCACCTGCCAGTGGTGCCGACCGACGAGTTCAGCAAGCCCTACCCGGACTACGCCGTGCTGTTCGCGTGGAACCACGCGAAGGAGATCATGGCCAAGGAGCAGGCTTTCCGCGACGCCGGCGGCAAATGGGTGCTGTATGTGCCCGACGTACGGGTGGTGTGAGTGAAGGCGCGAGAGCTGGCCGTCGCCGGCGCCTACGAGTTCACCCCGCAGGTGTTCGCCGACGACCGGGGCATGTTCGTCACCACCTTCGAGGAGACGGCGTTCACCGCGGCGACCGGCACACCCATGTTCCCCGTGCGGCAGATGAGCTTCAGCCTGTCCCGGCGCGGTGTCGTGCGGGGTGTGCACTACACGGCGACCCCGCCGGGATGCGCGAAGCTCGTGCACTGTCCACAGGGCACGGTGCTGGACGTGGTGGTCGACCTGCGCCGTGGCTCGCCGACGTTCGGCCGGTGGGACTCGGTGGTCCTCGACCGGGACGGGGCCCGGTCGGTGTACTTCCCCGTCGGGGTCGGGCACATGTTCGTCGCACTCGCCGACGACTCGGTCATGGCCTACACCCTGTCCGCCGAGTATGTTGCGGACAACGAGCGGTCGATCTCCGTGCTCGACCCGGAGCTGAACCTGCCGATCCCCACGGACATCGAGCCCGTGATGTCCCACCGGGACACCGTGGCCGCCACCCTGGCGGAGGCGCTGAAAGCCGGCCACCTGCCGGATTACGAGACCTGCCGCGAGCTGGCCCCCTAAACCTGGCGAGTCCCACGTTCAGAACACGCGAGTCCCACGTTCAGAACCAGCGAGTCCCACGTTCAGAACCAGCGAGTCCCACGTTCAGAACCAGCGAGTCCCACGTTCAGAACCAGCGAGTCCCACGTTCAGAACCAGCGAGTCCCACGTTCAGAACCAGCGAGTCCCACGTTCAGAACCAGCGAGTCCCACGTTCAGAACCAGCGAGTCCCACGTTCAGAACGGGTGAGTCCCACGTTCGGAACACTCTGCGCGAGTGCTCGAACGTGGGACTCGCCAGGTCCGAACGTGGGACTCGCCAGGTCCGAACGTGGGACTCGCCAGGTCCGAACGTGGGACTCGCCAGGTCCGAACGTGGGACTCGCCAGGTCCGAACGTGGGACTCGCCGGGTTAGAGGGTTGACAGGACCTCGTGGATCGCGTGGATCACCTTGTCCTGCAGGTCCTCCGACAGCGACGGGTACATGGGCAGCGAGAAGATCTCGTGCGCGAGCGCCTCGGTGACCGGCAGCGAACCGGCCGCGTAGCCCAGCTTCGCGAACCCCGTCTGGGTGTGCACCGGCCACGGGTAGCTGATGTTCAGGCTGATGTCGTAGCCCTTCAACCGCTCCATGATCTCGTCGCGGCGCGGGTGGCGGACCACGTACACGTAGTACACGTGCTCGTTGCCCGGCGTCACGGCCGGCAGCACCAGGTCGGTGTCGCCCAACGCCTCGGCGTAGCGGGCGGCCACCGCCTGCCGGCCGGCGATGTAGTCGTCCAGCCTGCCCAGCTTGCGGCGCAGGATCTCCGCCTGCACCTCGTCGAGCCTGCTGTTGTGGCCGGGGGTCTCCACCACGAAGTACGTGTCGGCCATGCCGTAGAACCGCAGCCGGCGGGCGCCGTTGGCGATGACCGGGTCGTTCGTGAGGATGGCGCCGCCGTCCCCGTAGGCGCCGAGCACCTTGGTGGGGTAGAAGGAGTACGCGGCCGCGTCACCGGTCGCCCCGGCCACCACGCCGTCGCGGCGCGCGCCGTGCGCCTGCGCGCAGTCCTCCATGATCTTCAGGTCGTGCTCCTGCGCCAGCTTCACCAGCGGCACCAGGTCGACGCACTGGCCGTACAGGTGCACCGGCACGATCGCCCGCGTCCGGTCGGTGATCGCGGCGGCCACCTGGTCGGTGTCCATCAGGTAGTCCGACTCGCGGATGTCGACGAACACCGGTGTGGCACCGAGTGCGTCGATCGCCACGACGGTCGGCGCCGCCGTGTTCGAGACGGTGATGACCTCGTCGCCCGGCCCGACTCCCATGGCCTGCAACGCCAACTCGATCGCGTTGGTGCCGTTGTCGACGCCGACGCAGTGCGCCATACCGTGGTAGGCGGCGAAGTCCGCCTCGAAGGACCGTAGGCTCTCACCCAGCACCAGCTGACCGGAGCTGAACACCGTCTCCACCGCGTCGAGGATGTCGGCGCGTTCGTTCTCGTACTCGGCCAGGTAGTCCCAGACCCGCACAGTCATACTCTCTGCTCCGTTCTCGTTACCAGGACCGCGACTGTGCGGTCGATACCTTCAGCGGGCGGCACCGTCACGGCCCAGCCCGACGCACGCCGGAACGGCCCGGGGTCGATCAGGACGTCCCGCGCGTCCGCGATGCTCGCGTGGCCGGGCGGGGTCACCGACTCCACCGGCACCGGTGGTCGTCCGGTGTGGACCGACACCGCGCCGGCCACCGTCGAGAAGATGTCCAGCAGCGACCAGACCTCGCCGGAGCCGAGCACCCAGTGGCGGCCCACCAGCCGGGCGGGATTGTCGATGGCGGCGAGGATCGCGGCCACCAGGTCGTCCACGTACAGCAGGTCGCGCTTGACGCTCCCGTCGCCCCAGACGGTCAGTGCGTCACCGGCGAGCGCCCGCCGCGCCATGCTCACCACCACCCCGACGTCGGGAGGACCGCCCGGTCGCTGGCCGAAGATGGTGGCCAGGCGAAGACTGATGCCGCGAACCACACCGGAAGCGTGACCCGCCAGCAGGATCCGTTCGGCCGCGAGCTTCTGCTGGTCGTAGCCGTTATGGGGGTCGTCGGCCTGGCCGATCGAGCCGGTCCAGACCACCAGCGGCGGCGCCGGGGCGCCGGCGAACGCGTCGACCACCGTGCGCATGACGCCGACGTTCACCACCTCGGTCGCCGGGTCGGTGTCGGCCGCCCGCCAGTCGCCGCTGTGCTTCACCAGGTGCACCACCACGTCGGACCCGGCGAGCACCGGCGCCAGCGCTTCGGCGTCGGTCACGTCCACGAGATGGTTGACCACTCGAGCGACGGCACCCGCCGGTGGTGGGACCGGCCGCCGGGCGACCAACCGCAACTCGATGTCGCGAGTGGACAGTGCGGCCGCGACGGCCGAGCCGAGGAAGCCCCCGGCGCCGAGGACGGTGACCGTGGTCATGCCGCGTACGCCGAACGCAGGCAGGCGAGCAGGCTGCGCGTCTGGATGTTGACGTAGTGGCTGTGCCGCAACAGTTCGGTGAGCTGCGCGGGCGTCACCCAGCGGTAGTCCGGGTGTTCCACCGGCTCGTCGACCTCGACGATCAGGTTGCGGCTCCGGGTGTTCAGGAACCGACCGCCCTCCTCGGACTGCATCACGTCGAACCGGATGCGCGAGACGTCGGCCGTGAGCACCTCCCGCAGGAACGGCGGCCAGGTCTGCTGCGGCAGGTGGATGTACGTGTCCGGCGCGCACTGCACGGTCGGCGCGATCTCCGCCACGTCGAAGATCCCCGGCTCGACCTTGGCGTGCACCAACACGTGTTGCTCACCGTTGATCACGGTGGACAGGAACGCCGTCAGGCCGGTCGTGCGGGCGGCGATCATCGGCTGGTCCCACGTGCCCACCTCACGGCCGTGCGCCTCCACCACCACCCCGATCACGTCGAAGTGGCTGGAGTTCTCGTGCGAGATCATGTTCCCGTCGTACCGCCACTGCGTCAGCTCCCGCAGCGGCAGCCGCCGCACGCCGATCTCCACAGCGGCCCGCGTCTCGGTGAGCCACCCGAGTAGTTCGTCGGTATCAGCACCCTCGCGCGAGAACGGCAGGCACGCGAGCACCGACCGAGTGTCCATGTTGACCATATCGTCCTCGGCCAGCAGCTCGTGGATCTGGCCGAGCGTGAGCCAGTGAAACCCGTCGAGCACCTCGACGTCCTCGATGACCTCGACCACCATGTTCCGGTTGCGCTTGCTGAGGAACCAGCTGCCCTGCTCGGACTGGCGGACGTCGACCAGGACCCGGTGTCGCGCCCGGTCGCGGAAGTACTCGAGGTACGGGATCGCGGAACCGCCGTGCACCCGCGTGTAGTTGCTTCGCGTGGCCTGCACGGTCGGCGACACCTGGATCCCGTTGAAGTTCCCCGGCTCGGCCTTCAGCTGCACGAGGAAGTGCAGCACCCCGCCGAAGTCCTTCACCAGGATCCCGAGTATCCCGATCTCCGGCTGGTTGATGATCGGCTGATCCCACCGGGGGATCGACGCCGACGGCACGGTGACCTCCACGCCCTCGACCGTGAAGAACCGCCCGGTGTGGTGGCGGAACATGCCGGTGTCGGCGCACTCGCGCCAGTCGGACAGCGCCGACAGCGGCACCCGCTCGACGTTCGTGTACATGGTGGACGCCGACTCGCGGATCTCCTTGCGAAACATCTCCAGATCCTGGACCGTCGCAGCCGACCGGGCCAGGCGCTCGGACATGATCCCAGTGTCTTCCAACAGTCGCATCGCGACGTCCCCTGTCCGCCGGCAGTGTCCAGCGGACGGTAGCGCCGGCGCGGCTAGGGAAATCCCCGTTCAAGATCTAGGGAAATCCCGACGGCACCGATCCATAGCGTGTGTGCCGTGCGACTACTGTTCGCCGCCGTCGACGCCCACGGCCACGTGTACCCACTGCTGCCGCTCGCGGACGCGGCGCTCAAGGCCGGCCACGAGGTGCTGTTCGGCACGGGCGAGGCCATGTTCCCCACGCTGCGCCGGGCGGGCCTCGAACCGATGAAGGTCGGGATGCCCGCCGTTGAGGCCTTCGACCGGGTGCTGGCCCGGCTGGGCCCGGACGAGGACCGCGCCGAGAAGATGACCGACGTCGGCGCCACGGTCTTCGGCAGCCTCATTCCCCGCACCATGTTCGCCACGGTGAAGCCGGTGATCGAGCGGTTCGGCGCCGACCTGGTGATCAGCGAGATCAGCAGCCCGGGCGCCGCCTTCGCGGCCGAGTACCTCGGAGTGCCGGCCGCGGTCGTCACGTCGGGACCCGTCATGTCCACCCCGCTGACCAGCCTGGTCGCGGAACGCACGGCAAAGGTGGCCGCCGACCTCGGCGTGTCCGGTGTCCTGCGGTACCTCGACATCTGCCCGGAGTCGTTGCAGAACAAGGGGTTCGCAGCGTCGTCCGAACGGCTCCCGCTGCGGCCCATCGGCTGGAGCTTCCCCGACGAGGAGCTGCCGCCGATCGTGCTGGACCGCGAACGCCCGCTGGTCTACGTCACGTTCGCCTCGACCGAGCCCGCCATGCCGCCGGAGAGGCTGCGCGACATCGCCACGGCGATCGCCCAGCTGCCGGTGGACGTGCTGGTGTCCACCGGGCGGACCGACCCGAACATGGCCGGCCTGCCGGACAACGTGCACCTCCGGTCCTGGGTGCCGCAGAACCTGGTGATCCCGCACTGCGCGCTGGTCGTGCACCACGGCGGTCCCGGCGCCATGTTGAACTCGATGGCGGCCGGGCTGCCGCAGCTCGTGCTGCCCGACCCGCACGGTGCCGAGCCGGGCATGTCGCTGATCATCCGGGACTCCGGCGCCGGTGAACTGCTGCCCCAGGACGAGATCACCGTGGACCTGGTCCACGACATGGCGAAGGCGCTGCTGTCCGACGATCACCCCGCGCGCGCGGTGACGGCGGCGCTCGCCCACGAGATCGCCGCGATGCCGACGCCCGCCCAGGTGATGGAGCTACTGGAGACCCGATGACCGCAGACACGAAGTTCACGCCGAGCCCGCTGTGGGCCCACTACCTCGAGACAAAGGTGACCATCGAGTCCTCTTCGGACCTCACGGACTTCAAGCGGAACGGGGTCACCCACAAGATCTCCATGTGGGACCCGGCGACGAACGGCGTCCGCTACTTCAAGGCCCTGATCTACCACATCGGCATGAACCTGTCCGAGGACAACCTGGCCCGGCTGCGCAACATCCCCAACCGCGAGGTCGGCTCCCCCACGACCGTGCGCTGCCAGGGCGAGTCGATGTGCATGGACTACCTGCTGGCCGTGCACGAGCTGGAGTTCCTCGCCACCCACCTGACCCTCGACGGCCTGCGGGTGCTGGAGATCGGCGCCGGCTACGGCCGCACCTGCCACACGGTGATCTCCAACCATCAGGTGGCGTCGTACACCATCGTCGACCTGCCGAACACGTTGGCGCTGTCCCGCGCGTACCTCACGACCGTGCTGCCGCCCGAGCAGTTGGCCAGGGTGAACTTCGTGCCGATCGGCGACGCCCCCGCCCTGTTCGCCTCGACCGAGTTCGACCTGGCCGTCAACATCGACTCGATGGCCGAGATGTCCCCGGAGACGGTCACCAGCTACCTCGCCGACATCGACCGGACCTGCGGGCTGCTGTACGTGGCCAACCCGGTCGGCAAGTACCTGGACAAGTCGCTGGACAACCACACCGACGGCGTCGAGATCGTGAACCTGGCCATGGACACGGGGCCGGCCCGCGAGGTCTTCGACATCAGCGACATGGCCGAGGTCAAGGCGCGGGTTCCCGGCTACCTCGAGGCCTACCGGCCCGGCGCCGCCTGGGCGCCGGTGGCGACCGCCCCCCACCTCGCCTACTCCCACTACTGGCAGGCCCTCTACCGCAAGACCCAATAAGGAGTCCCATGTTCACCGAGTCGCACGCCGACGTCTACGAGAGTCTCTACAAGGGTCGCGGCAAGGACTGGGGGCACGAGGCCAAGGTCCTGGCGGAGCAGATCCGCGACATCAAGCCCGACGCCAACTCCCTGCTGGACGTCGCCTGCGGCACCGGTGCGCACCTGAAGGCGTTCGCCGACCACTTCGACCGCGCCGAGGGGCTCGAGCTGGCCGTGCCGATGCTGGACATCGCCAGGAAGCGGCTGCCCGGGATTCCGTTGCACCAGGGCGACATGCGCTCGTTCGACCTCGGCACCACCTACGACGCGATGGTCTGCATGTACTGCTCCATCGGCTACCTGGACGACGTGAAGGATCTGCGCGACGCGATCCGGTGCATGTCCGACCACCTCAACCCCGGTGGGGTGCTGGTCATCGAGCCGTGGTGGTTCCCGGAGCAGTTCATCGAGGGCTATGTGGCCGGTTACGCCGCCCAGGAGGAGAACCGGGTGGTCACGCGCGTGTCCCACTCCACGAAGGTGGGCCACAAGACCCGCATGGACCTGCGTTACGTGATCGGCGACGAGCGCGGCATCACCGAGTTCAGCGAGATCGAGATGCTGTGCCTGTGGACGAAGGAGGAGTACCTGTCGGCCTTCGCCGACGCGGGCTGCCCGGCGGACTACACCCCCGGCTGGCCGACCGGCCGGGGACTGTTCGTCGGTACCAAGGCGGGCTGAGCGCATGCGCATCCAGTTCGTGCCGTTCCCCGCGCCCGCGCACTTCGCGCTCATGGTGCCGCTGGCGTGGGCGTTCCAGAACGCCGGGCACGACGTGCGGGTCATGGTGCCGCCGAACACCATCGAGATGGTGACGAACACCGGCCTGCTGGCCGTGCCCTACGGCGGCCCGGCGGACCTGTCGCAGCGCGAGACCGTGCTGCCGTGGATCGACAAGATCTCCGGACTGGACAGCAACGGCTCGACGTGGGACGACAGCCTCCGGAACCTGCTGCTCGTGCCGACCGTCATGTACCTCGGCGCGAGCGAGCTGAAGGACACGATGGGCGAGCTGATCGAGCTGTCCAGGGCGTGGGGCCCCGATCTGGTGGTGTGGGACACGACCGCCACGCAGGCGGCCGTCGTGGCGCGGGCGTGTGGCGCGGCCAGCGGGCGGATGATCTGGGGCCTGGACCACGTGGCCCGGATGCGCGAGGCGTTCGTCAAGCGCAAGGAAAGGGACGGCGTGGAGGACAGCATCGAGATCCTCATGGGATCGTTGCTGTCCCAGTACGGGCAGACGTTCGACGAGCAGGTCGTCCTCGGTGACTGCACGATCAACCCGCTCCCGATCGTCGGCGAGGGGCCGACCCACGCGCCGAGCGTGACCATGCGGCAGTTCGCGTTCGCGCCGGTCACCGAGGCACCACCGTGGGTACTCGAACCGCTGTCCCGGCCGCGGGTGTGCCTGACGCTCGGCCGGTCCGTGCGCGACGTCAGCAACAGCCCCGACTACGGCATCTCCGTGGAGGACCTGTTCGAGGCGGTGACCGACCTGGACATCGAGGTGGTCGCCACCCTGAACGCCGCGCAGCTGCCCGAGAACATCAAGGTCCCGGACAACGTGCGGCTCGTGGACTACGTGCCCATGAACCTGCTGCTGCCCACCTGCGCCGCGGTGATCCACCACTCCGGCGGCACCACCATGATGGCCGCCATCTGGCACAAGGTGCCGCAGGTGATCATCCCCCCGAAGGCCTGGGGCGACCCGACCCTGGCGGAGCTGGCGGCCGACCAGGGCGCGGCGATCATCATCCCGGTGGCCGAGCTGACGCCGGGCAAGCTGCGCGACGCTCTGCTGCGGGTGCTGGACGAACCGTCCTTCGTCACGGCCACCAACCGGATGCACGCGGCCACCCTGAGTTTGCCCAGTACCAACGACGCCATCCCCATCCTGGAGAAGCTCACCAGAGAGGCGATATCTTCCCGCGCCTGATCGCTTATCCTGCGGTGTGCTCGAACTGCGAGAGTTGACGAACGAAGACTGGCCGGTGTGGCGCGACGCCCGGATCGCCGCGCTCACCGAGGCGCCGCACGTGTTCAAGTCCCGCCTGGCCGACTGGGAGACGACCGGCGAGCCGTACTGGCGCGCACGCATGGAACGGCCCGACACCTACAACGCGGTCGCGCTGCTCGACGGCGCGGTGGTCGGCATGGTGAGCGGTGTGCCGGACGACTCCGGCATGCCGCACCTGCATTCGTTGTGGGTCAGCCCGGAAGCACGCGGCCGCGGGGTCGGGGACCTGCTGATCGGCGCCGTGCGGACCTGGGCGGCGGGGATCGGCGCGGCGGTGCTGAAGCTCGCGGTGGTGCCGGGCAACGAGGCGGCCGTCGGCCTCTACCGGCGGCACGGGTTCGTCATGACCGACGAACTCGGTGCGGTGCTGGGCGACGGCGTGAGCAGGGAGAACGTCATGGAGACCGCGTTGAGAGGTTAGGGTTTGGCGGTGGCAAGGTTGCTCGACAACGAGCTCGCCGGGCGAGCCGCGCGCGGCGACGGCGAGGCCGCGGCCGAACTGCTGATGCGCGTCCGGCCCGGCGTCGTCCGGTACTGCTGGGCCCATCTCGGCTCGCTCCGCCGCGGTCCGACCACTCCGGACGACGTCGCCCAGGAGGTCTGCCTCGCCGTGCTGGAGGCGCTGCCGCGGTTCCAGGACCGGGGCCTGCCGTTCGCCGGGTTCGTCTTCCGCATCGCCGCCAACAAGGTGGCCGACGCCCACCGCGCGGCCCGCACCTCGACCGACGTCCGGCCGATCGAGACGGTGCCCGAGCCGGCCGACGACCACTGGGATCCCGAGCGTCGTGCGGTGCTGGCCGACCTGTCGCGCCGGGTGCTCGAACTCCTGGACGAGCTGCCGGACACCCACCGCGAGATCGTGGTGCTCCGGGTGGCGGCCGGGCTGTCGGCCGAGGAGGTCGGCTCCGTGCTGGGGATGACCGCGGCCGCTGTGCGGATGGCCCAGTCGCGGGCCCTCGCCCGGCTGCGGGAACGGGCCCGTCAGCAGGACTCGGACGAGGTGGTCGTGTGAGCGGAGCTTGCGGAGCGAACCATCAAGCACAGGGGAGGATCGACCTGACCACCCTCGCCGAGGACGACCAGTTGCTCGACGCACTCGGCCGGGGTGAGACGCCGAACCGGGACGACGCGGTGGCCGCGCTGCTCGGTGACTGGCGCGCCGCGTTGCCCGAGACCTGCCCCGTGGAGGAGGGACCCGGACGGCCCAGGCGCCGGCGAGGTCGGCTGGTGGTCGCCGCGGCCGTCGCTCTGGTCGCCGCCGGCGGCGGAGTGTCGGCGGCCGCCGAGCACGCCGACCCGGACAGTCCGCTGTGGCCGGTGACCCGGCTGCTGTACAGCGACCTGGCCGACTCGCGGGCCGCCGGCCACGCGGCGGACGAGACGGTCACCGTGGCCGTCGAGGCGACCGAGAACGGCCACTACGACCAGGCGACCGAGCTGCTCGACCAGGCGACCACCCTGGTGGCGCAAGTGGCCGAACCGGAGGCCGCGCAGCAGTTGCGCAACCGGATCGCCACCGTGCGGGCACAGATCGCCGCCGCCACCCGCGAAGCCACCGGCGTCCCCGAAGGCACCACCGAGACCCCGGTCCCGCCGGCGGTCGACGTCCCGTCGCCCAACTCGACGCCGCCCTCACCACCGGTCACCATCGAACCCCGCAACGAGACCGGCGGCGACGGCAGTGGCGACAACAGCGGTGAAAGTGGTGACAGCGGCGGCGGTCACGGTGGCGACCGGAACTACCCCGACCGGCCCGGCAACGGCCAGTCACCGGCTGTGCCCGCTCTGCCGACCGTGCCCACCCTGCCGACCGCCCCCGCCCTGCCCGACCCCGGTGCACGTGGTCCAACCGGAGCAGCCGGCTAGGCCAGGTGTCCCCATCTCGGATTTTCTTCACAAGATCCTGTTGCGCCGAGGCACCGGGCTCGATCCACAGAGGAGTTCCCGTCCGTCGCGGGTTCTCGAGCTCGACAACGCATCTGGTCCCCGCGCGTTGCCGAGTACCGTGGTGTCCTTTCCGGCCGTCCCCCCAAGCCGCGAGCCGGGAAGGACACCACGACTGTTTAGGGCACTGTGCTCAGCTCACAACCCCGCTAGGCCAAATGTAGGCATGGCGTTCCTTCTCCCGGCCGGTGTGACGTGACACACTGCGGGCCGGACTGCTCCGTACCGCCACCGAGTAACCACTCAGCGTGCAGGCGCCCTGCACGTCGGGTGAGAGGAATGCCCCCATGGCAGAACACCGTCGTTCTCCGGAAGTGCCCCCCGAAGTGCCCCCGGCCAACCCCACGCGCCGTCGCTTCCTCGGCTACCTGATCGCCGCCCCCACCCTCGCCGTCGGCGTGTCGTGGGCGAGCGCCGCGTCCGGGTCCCGCGAGGCCGAGGCCGTTATCCCGTCCCTGCCCCAGCCCGAGGACCTCTTCGACCTGGGTGACCTGCAGAACCTGGCCGCGCTGCCGACGTCCGGCCTGATCAGCGTGCAGATCAACGAGGACGGCACCGCGTCGTTCGCGCTGCACCGCTGCGAGGTCGGCCAGGGCATCACCACCACGGTCGCCATGATGATCGCCGAGGAACTGGACCTGCCGGTCGACAAGGTGCAGGTCACTCTGGCCGACGCCCGGCCGGAGCTGCTGATGAACCAGCTCACCGGCGGCTCGAACTCGGTGCGCAGCATCTACACGCCGGTCCGCACGGCCGCCGCCATCGCCCGCCGGCGCCTGGCGGGCACCGCCGCCGCCCAGTGGGGCGTGCCGGAGAGCGAGGTGACCACAAAGGACGGCACCGTCTCGCACGGCGACCGCAGCGCGTCCTACGGGTCGCTGGCCGCGGCCGCCGCCAGCGACCGGACCATCGAGGTGTCCGCCGAGCTCAAGTCGCCGGCCGACTTCCGCGTGCTCGGCACCCCGCGGAACCGGATCGACGCGCTCGAGGCCGTCACCGGTCGCAAGAGCTTCGGCATGGACCTTCAGGTGCCGGACGCCAAGCCGTGCATGGTCCGCCGGCCGCCGACCATCAACGGCACCGTGAAGACCGTCCGGAACGCCGACCAGATCAAGGCCATGCCGGGCATCACCGACGTCGCGGTCATCACCTACGGCGTGGCCGTGCGGGGCGAGACGTTCGGCCAGTGCATCGACGGCCTGCGCGCGCTCGACGTCGACTGGAACCCCGGCACGGTGGCCGGCGAGTCCGACGCGACCGTGCTGGCCAAGCTGAAGAAGGCCCAGCTCCCCCTGGCCGTGCCGCCGCTCGGCGCGCTGTCCGTGGAGGGCGAGTTCACGTTCGCGTTCGCCAGCAACTCACCGCTGGAGCCGGACAACGCGATCGCCGACGTGCGTTCGGACCGCGCGGAGATCTGGTCGACGCTGAAGGTGCCGATCGTCGCGCAGGGCGACATCGCCCAGATGTTGGGGCTGCCACAGGACAAGGTGGTCGTGCACGTGGTGCCCGGTGGTGGCTCGTTCGGCCGGCACCTGTTCCACGACGTCGCCCTGGAGGCCGCGGAGATCTCGCAGAAGATGGCCAAGCCGGTCAAGCTGTCGTGGACCCGCACGGACGACTTCCGGCAGGGCCGCACCCACCCGATGTGCGTCTCGCGGGTGCGGGCGACCCATCTGCTCGGCAACGTGGTGACCTACGAGCAGCGGCACACCAGTTCGGAGACCGACTTCGGCCACGGCCTCGGCGAGATGCTCACGAAGTTCGCGGCGGAGCTGCCGATCGCCGGCAACCTCAGCTTCGCCGAGTCGATCTTCCTGCTGAGCCAGTCGGTGCCCTACAACTTCGGCGTGGTCACCCAGCTGCTCAACGAGATCCCGCTGAAGTTCAACACGGGCTCCATGCGCAACATCTATTCCCCCAACGTGGTGACCGCCCAGGAGCTGGTCGTCGACCGGTTGGCGGCCAAGCTCCGCAAGGACCCGGTGGCGTTCCGCCGCGAGTTCCTGAAGGACGACCGGCTCAAGGCCGTCATGGAGAAGGCGGTCGAGGTGGGCGAGTGGGGCAAGGCCATGCCGAAGGGCACGGCGCAGGGGCTCGGGCTGCACGCCGAGTACCGCGGCGCGGTCGCCATGCTCGTGGAGATCGACTGCCGGCCGGAGACCGTGAACCGGCCGATCCGCGACGGTGTGAGCGGGCCACGCATCACGAAGGCGACCATCGTGGTCGACGCCGGGCTGCCGCTCAACCCGCGCGGCCTCGACGCCCAGATGATCGGGTGCCTGAGCGACGGGATCGCGCTCATCCTCACGTCGAGTCTGCACATGAAGGACGGCATTCCGCTGGAAGGCAGCTGGGACGACTACTTCTACACCCGGCAGTGGAACACCCCGCCCGAGGTCGAGGTCGTGGTGATGCCCCCGACCACCGGGAATCCCAGTGGTGCCGGGGAACTGGGTGTCGCGGCGGCGAGCGCCGCGGTCGCCTGTGCCTACGCCCGCGCCACCGGAACCATGCCGACCAGCTTTCCCATCAACCACGGGACGCTGTCCTTCGAGCCGTACCCGGTGCAGCCGTCCACCCCGCCCTCGCCGACCAACGGCCTCGACTTCGCGTTCTGAGTAGGAGAGATTTCGTGCCTCGACACACTTTCAAGCTCAACGGCGCCGAGGTCACGGTCGACGTGGCCGACGACGTGCGCCTGCTGTGGGTGCTGCGCGACATTCTCGGCGTCACCGGGCCGAAGTACGGCTGCGGGTTGAACGTCTGCAAGTCGTGTACGTCCCACATCAACGGCAAGGCGTTCGCCCCGTGCTCGGTGCCGGTGTCGCAGATCAAGGCGACCGACGAGATCACCACGATCGAGGGCCTGCCGGCTACCGTCGGCCGGGACCTGCATCCCATGCAGGAAGCCTGGCTCGAGGAGGATGTTTCGCAGTGCGGCTACTGCCAGCCGGGCCAGATCATGGCGGCCGTGGCACTGGTGCGCAAGGTGAAGGCGGAGGGCCGCGCGATCACCGACGCCGACCTGGACACACTGCGCAACATCTGCCGCTGCGGCACGTACTCCCGCATCCGCACGGCCATCAAGAAGGGCGCGCAGAACATGTAGCAACCCCGCGAGTCGTACCGAACGAACAGCGAGTCGTACCGAATCGGTACGACTCGCTGTCGAAACGGTACGACTCGCGAGGGTGTCAGCCCACGTGGCAGCCGGACAGGACGATCTCCTGACCCAGCAGGGTTGTTACGCGGATCGCGTACTGGAACAGCTCCCCGCTCGGCGTGGTGACCGTCTGGTTGTAGTGGATGGTCGCCACGAGCGGGATGCTGATCGACCCGGAACTGGTGCCGATCGGGCGCCCGTTGATCGTGCCGACCCTGGAGGAGCCGAAGAACCCGTCTGCTCCCGCCCGGCAGCTGGTCTCGATGTTGGTGATCGAGATCAGCCCGCCGAGCAGGCTCGCACCGTCCACAGAGGCCTCCGCCACCGTCGTTCCGGTGAGCGGATCCATGGTGCAGTCGGCGTTGAGCGCAGTCACGTTCGCCACTCCCGGCACGTTCAGCCCTGCCAACGTGTGCGACGAGTTCGGCGGGCAGCCCGCGTACGGGGTCCGCGGAATCGTCACGACCCCGCCCGCGCTGATGGCCCACGCCTCACCCGGCACGTAGATCACCACCCGCACGGTCGCGGTCCCGACGCCGCCGTCGTCATCGGTCACCGACACCACCGCGTCGTGCGGGCCCAGCGCGGAATACGCGTGGGTGGTCGCACACGTGCCGTTGGCGACCGTCCCGGTGGCGACCGGGGTGCCGTCACCGAAGTCGACCGCACAGGTGTGCGTGTCGTTGCTACCAGCGTCGGTGAACGGTGCGGCGAAGCTGACCGTGGTGCCGCGTTCGAACGTCGCACCGTTGGCCGGTTCGGCGATCTCCACGACCGGCGCCACGTTCGTGACGGTCAGCGTGGCATTTGCCGGCACCGGGGCGTTGATGCTGTCGTCCGCCGTCAACGTCACCGTGTAGGTGCCGTCGTCGGTGCACGTGACCGTGGTGGACTGAGCGGCCGCGTCGGCGAAGGCGCAGGTGGCACCCGCGTCGACACCCGGTCCCGCGGTGGCCGTCCAGACGGTGGCCAGGCTCGGCCCGTCCGGGTCGGTCACCGTGCCGGAGAGCGCGATCCCGGCACCTTCGGCGCCGCCGTACGGCCCACCCGGCTCGACCACCGGCGGCGCGTTCACGACCACGGTGACCGTGTCGGTTCCGACGCCGCCGTCGTCGTCGGTCACGGTCACCAGCACCTCGTGCGGACCGGCGATGGTGAGTGCCTCGCTGGCCGAGCACGTGCCGTCGACGACCGTGCCGGCCACCACCGGACCACCGTCGACGAAGTCCACGGTGCAGGTGTGGGTGTCGTTGCTGCCCACGTCCGTGAACTCCGCGGTCACCGTCACCACGGCGCCCGTGGCCACCACGATGCCGTCGGCCGGCGCGATGATGTCCACCACCGGCGCCACGTTGGCCAAGCTCAGCGTGGTGCTGTCCGCCACCGGCGCGTTGAGCCCGTCGGAGGCGGTGAGCGTCAGCGTGTACGTGCCGTCGTCGGTGCAGGCGACCGAAGTGGACAGTGCGGCCGCGTCGCCGAACGTGCAGCCCGTGCCGGCGTCCACACCGGACGCCGAGACGATGCTCCACGTGTGCGACAGGTTCGGCCCGTCCGGGTCGGTCACCGTGCCGGCGAGCGCCACCGAACCACCCTCGGCGCCCGAGTACGGACCGCCGGCGTCGACCACGGGCGGCGCGTTCACGATGACCGTGACCACGTCGGTGGCCGAAGCGCCGTCGTCGTCGAGCACGGTCACCAGCACGTTGTGCGGGCCCGCCACCGTGAAGCCGTGGCTGGCCGTGCACGTACCTGGCGTGATGGTGCCCGGCGCGACCGAGCTGCCGTCGTCGTAGTCCAGCGTGCAGGTGTGAGTGTCGTTGCTGCCCGCGTCGGTGTACGCCGCGGTGAACCCGACGACCGCGCCCGTGGCCACCACCACGCCGTCCGCCGGCGCCGTGATGTCCACCTCGGGTGCCTCGTTGAACAGCGTGAGCGTGGTGCTCACCGCGACCGGTGCGTTGAGCCCGTCGGTTCCCGTGAGCGTCAAGGTGTACGGGCCGTCGTCCGTGCAACTGACCGAAGTGGACACAGCAGCCGGGTCGGCGATGGCGCACGTGGCACCCGGGTCGACCCCGGCGCCCGGCGTGACCGTCCAGGCGTGCGTGACGGTCGGCCCGTCGGGATCGGTGACCGTGCCGGCGATCGCGATGCTTGCGCCCTCCTGACCGGAGTACGGACCGCCGGCGTCGACCACCGGCGGCGCGTTGACGATCACCCGGACCACGTCGGTGCCAGCACCGCCGTCGTCGTCGGTCACCGTCACCAGCACGTCGTGCACACCGGGCACCGTGAGTGCGTCGCTGGCCGAGCACGTGCCGCCCCCGACCGTGCCGGTCACCACCGGACCGCCGTCGAAGAAGTTCACGGTGCAGGTGTGGCTGTCGTTGGCGCCCACGTCCGTGAACGGCGCTGTGACCGCCACGACCGTGCCGGTCGGCACGACCACCTGGTCGGCCGGAGCGGTGATCGTCACTACCGGCGCCACGTTGGCCACGGTCAGCGTGGTGCTCATGACGACCGGCGGGTTGAACCCGTCGGAACCGGTTAGCCGCAACGTGTACGTGCCGTCATCGGTACAGGTGACCGAAGTGGACAGTGCGGCCGCGTTGCCGAACGCACAGGTCGCGCCGGCGTCCACACCGGACGCCGGGACCGTGCTCCAGGTGTGGGTGAGGTTCGACCCGCCCGGGTCGGAGGCCGATCCGGCGATCGGGATCCCCGCGCCTTCGTTGCCGCTGTACGGGCCGCCCGGGTTGACCGACGGCGGCGGGTCGACGATCACGCTGACCACGTCGGTGGCCGAACCACCGTCGTCGTCGAAGATCGTCACCAGCACGTTGTGGCTGCCCGGTGTGGTGAACCCGGCGCCGCTCACACAGGTGCCGGACCCCGGCACCTCGCTCACGACCGGCGGTCCGACCGGGGCGCCGCCGCCATGGTTCACCGTGCAGGTGTGCGTGTCGTTCGTGCCGACGTCGGTGAACGGTGCCGTGAACGACACCACCGTGCCCGGGGTCACCACCGTGCCGTCGGCGGGTGCGGTGATGTTCACGGCCGGCGCGACGTTGAACAACGTCACGGTCGTGCTGGCCGATTTCGGTGGGTTGAACCCGTCGGATCCGGTGAGTGTCAACGTGTACGTGCCGTCGTCCGTGCATCTGACCGAAGTGGACAGTGCGGCGGCGCTGGTGATGGCACACGTGGCACCGGGATCGGTGCCAGCTGCCGGGGTGATCGTCCAAGTGGAGGTCACGGGGCTGTCCGGGTCGGTGGCCGAACCGGCGATCGCGATCGTGGCGCCTTCCTGGCCGGAGTACGGGCCGCCGGCGGCCACGGTCGGCTCGACCGTGAAGCGGACGGTCGTGCAGCCGGGCCGGTTGATGCCCGTGACGGCCGTGACGTTGGCCGCACAGGTGGTGTAGGTGCCGGGGTTCGGAGCGGAGACCTGGACGGTGGCCGTGCAGGAAGCCTGGCCGGCGTTGAGGTTGCCCGCGACGCTGATCGCGCCCGCGGTCGCCGTGGCCGTGCCGCCCGAGCAGGTGGTGGTGGCCGACCCGGGGGTGGCCACCAGGCCGGCGGGCAGGCTGTCGGTGAACGACCAGCCGTTCTTGACGGCCAGTTCGCTGGTGTTGGTGATCGTGTAGTTGAGGGCCACGCTGCCGTTCTCGGGAGCCGTGGCGGCCGCGAAGTTCTTGTCCAGCTGCGGGGTCACGTCGAGCACGCGGATGTTGTCGATGGCGAAGTCGTTGCCCTGACCGCCACCTTCGCCGTTGATCAGGCGAAGTCCCATGGACGAGCCGGCGAACAGCACCGGGCCGTTGCTCGTGTAGGTGCCGACCGGGACGCCGTCGATCGTGGTCGGCGGGTTCACGCACGCCTGGATGGGCGAGCTGAACGTGGGGATCGCCGTCGCGCCGTTCATCAGATAGAACTTGAGCAGCGAGTCCACTCCGGCGCAGCCGATCTCGGCCACGTCGACGGAGAAGGTGAGGAACCGGCTCGCGCCGCTCAACGGGATCTGCTGGGCGGTCTCCGCGACCACCTTGTCGGCGCCGGGGGCGAAGAACGAGGACTCCTCACCCAGCGCGTGGTTGCCGGCGCCGGTCCCGGCGTACTGCCCCAGGATGTTCGCCATGGCCGGGATCTCTTGCCAGTAACCGAAACACTCGGAATCAGCCGGTTCGGGCGAGTTCGTGGTGGCGATCCAGCCGCTGCAATGGGTGAGCCAGGCCGGATCGGCCGTGTAGGAGGCGTTCACGGGCGGCGCACCGGTGTAATCGGTCAACCGGACGGCCGTGTTTCCCACGCCATTTTCGAAGTTCTCGGTATAGACGACCAGTGGGGCCTGCGGGGTACCCGGTGTGCCGGGCGCCGCCGCCGCGGCCGGGGCGGCCGGGGTGGCCGCCACGGCCAGGGTGATCCCCAGCGCGGCTGTCGAGGCAACGATTCCGATCGACATCGCCCGTCTGAGATGCCGCCTGAGTTGCCGTCTGAAATGCCACGGAATTCTGAGCATTTGCGCACTCCTCTCGCACACGGGTACTACCCGTAGGGGGTGCGTCGCGGCCTGTCGCCGCCTGTTACGAAAATTCTTCAAAAACTCTCGATATCGGCGAGAAAAGAACCGATCGGCCTAATTTCATGACACATGTCATGGGCAAAGTCACGGTTACCGAAAGTTTCGGTCCCCTTACCCTCAGGCTTGACCAGGTTGGCGAACCGACCTACCGTCTTCACGTCGTTGTATCGGTAATGTACCGAAATTTTCGGAATCCCCCGCCAACGTCGTCGAGGTAAACAGCCATGAAGGTTCTCCGTATCGCTACGGTCGTCGTCCTGACGATGGCCGCCGTCTCCCCGTTCCTCCCGGCCAGCGGGACAGCCGCGCCGCCACCGGACCGGTCGGGCCTCGACCGCCCGCTGCGCGACCTGGCGGGCCGCCACTTCTACGTCGGCACGGCCGTCGACCACGCGGCGTTCAACGCCGACGCGACGTACCAGCAAAGAGTCAATACCGAGTTCAACTCGATCACCGCGGAGAACGTGATGAAGTGGGAGGTGGTGGAGCCCGAGCGCGGCCGGCTCGACTTCGCGGCGGCCGACCAGTTGGTGGCCTCCGCCAGACGCAACCACCAGGGGGTGCGCGGACACACGCTGGTCTGGCACAACCAACTGCCGGCGTGGCTCACCACGGGGGTGGAGTCCGGCGAGATCGACGCGACCGAGCTGCGGGGCATCCTGCGCCAGCACGTGACCGAGGTGGCGCGCCACTTCCGGGGCAAGATCTACCAGTGGGACGTGGTGAACGAGGTCATCGACGACAACGGCGTGCTGCGGGACTCGTTGTGGCTGCGCGAACTCGGCCCCGGCTACATCGCCGACGCGTTCCGCTGGGCACACCAGGCCGACCCGAAGGCCAGGCTGTTCCTGAACGACTACAACGTGGAGGGCCTGAGCGCGAAGAGCGACGCGTACCTGGCGCTGGCGAAAGACCTGCTGGCACAACGGGTTCCGGTGCACGGCTTCGGCGCGCAGGGCCACTACGGCGTGCAGTTCGGCTTCCACGGCGCGGCCGAGGTGGCCACCAACCTGGACCGGTTCGCGAAGCTGGGCCTGGACACGGCCATCACGGAGGCCGACGTGCGGATGATCATGCCTCCCGACACGGCGAAGCTCCAGGCCCAGGCGCAGGGCTACAGCGTGCTGCTGACCGGGTGCCTGCTGAGCAAGCGGTGCAACTCGTTCACCGTGTGGGGCTTCACGGACAAGTACTCGTGGGTGCCGGGCTTCTTCGAGGGCGAAGGCGCGGCGAACCTCCTGGACGAGAACTTCGCGGCGAAGGCCGGCTACCGCGAGCTGCAGGCCGTTCTCGCACTGGCTAGGTAATTGGAGGCCGCGCAACTAGTACGGCAGCCGCCATTTGGGTTGTGACCTGCGGGAAGGTGTGGCTGGGGGCCGGTGGCGACATGGGGCAGCCGCCTGTTGATCATGTGTTTGTGAGAACTACAGGATCGCAGGCGGCTGCGGCTGCCAGGATAGGTGCTCGGTTGGCGGGGCGGAAACTGGGTGAGCTGACCGAACGGTTGCGTTCGTGTTTTCGGCGGGTCGAGCCGTTCGTGCAGGCCGGTAAGTATCTGCGGGCGGTGATGAGCGAGTTGCCCAAGCGGAACAGCTGGACTATTGCTGAGCATGTCGGGGACCGGACACCGGATCGGACGCAGCGGCTGCTGAACCGGGCGTGCTGGGATGAGGCCGAGGCGATGGCCCAGGTCCGGCGGTTCGCGGTGGCCGGGCTGGAGGAGGCGGCCCGCAAGGCCGGGCGGCGGCGCGGGAAGCTGGTGATCGGGGCGCTGGATGAGACCGGGCAGCAGAAGAAAGGCGTAGCCACCGCGGGTGTCAAACGCCAGCACATGGGCTGCGCGGGTCGGGTGGAGAACGGGATCAACACGGTGCACTTGTCCTATGTGCGCGAAGGTGTCGGGCACGCGTTGATCGGGTTTCGGCAGTGGATCCCCGGCGAGCACATCAGTGATCCGGTGCGCTCGCTGCGCATGGGCCTGCCGCTGGATCTGACGTTCCGCACCAAGGGGCAGTTGGCTATCGACATCTGCACGTCCGTGGCCGCGGACGGGTTCCGACCGGATTTCTACTGCGGGGACGAGGTTTACGGAAACTGCACCGAGTTGCGGACCCACTTCGAGGCCGCCGAGCAGGCCTACGTGTTGCGGGTGGCGAAGAACTTCCGGATCACGCTGCCCAGCAGCGTGGTGCTGTCCTGCGAACAGGCCACCAAGACGCTCCTCCAGGGGCTGAAACACAAGCGGCGGTGGGAAATCCGCTCGGCCGGCAAGGGCTCCAAAGGAGACCGTTGGTACGCCTGGGCCTGGATCGCCACCGCCTCGGCCCGCCACTACCTGCTCATCCGCAAACACCTACGCACCGGCGAGTTGGCCTTCCACTACTGCTTCGTGCCCGAGGGTCAGTTGCTCACCAAGGCCCGGCTGATCCGTGCCGCCGGGCTGCGCTGGCCGGTCGAGGAAGGGTTCGAGTTCAGCAAGGACTGCTTCGGCCTGGACCAGTCCCAGGTCCGGCTCTACACCGCGATCGCCCGGCACACCGTGCTCGTCTGCGCCGCCCTCGCGGTCTGCGCCGTCACCGCCGCGTTGCTGCGTGACCGCACCGACAGCCAGGCTCCCGAACCTCTACACCCGAACCAGCCGCCGCCCGCCGATCCCGGTCTCATCCCACTCACCATCCCCGAGATCAAGCGTCTGATCGCCAAGGCCACCGCCACACCGCGACCACCCGGACACACCACCCACTGGGTCAACTGGCGCCGCCAACATCAAGCACGCTCACGCTGGTTCCACAAACGCACCAGACTCGCCCGCAACATCGAAAACACCCAGATCAGCTAGCGAATGGCGGCTGCCGACTAGGACTGGCGGCGCCCGCCGCGCCGGGTGCCTCGATGCAGGGAAAGCGTCGTTCACTGCGGTCAACGCTGGGAAAGCGTCGTTCCCTGCACGATAGCCAGCCTCGAGTTGCGTGGCCTCTTACTCCAGGAAGAAGGCCGCCATTTCCGCGGCGAGCAGCTCCGGGTCCACCGTGTGCCACTCGCCGGGCAGGCTTCGGTGGTGGCCGTTCGGCAGAGCGGCCGCCACCTCCTGGGCCCACCGCACCAGGCGCTCGTCGCTCGCCTCGCTGTTCACCACCAGCGTGGGGACCTCGATCGCCGCCACCCGTTGGCGCGTCAGGGAATCCGTGATGACCGTGCCGTAGACGAGCGTGTGCGCCAGCGCCTCCAGGCCCGGCCAGAACGGGGCCGCCAGCAGGCCATCGACCAGCTCGTCCGGGACGCCGATGCCGCGGTTGAAGTGTTCCACCGCGGCACCCCGGCGGCCGGCCGCCACCAACTCCGCCACCTCCGGGCCCAGCGGCGAGTCCGGGGCCTCGAAGTCCACCGGCGGTTCCAACAGGGCCAGGCCGCGAACGCCCGGACCCGCCGCGTGCATGGCCAGCGCCGCGCCCGAGGAGAAGCCGAACACGTAAGCAGCCCACCAGCCGCCTCGATCACCGCGCGCAGCGGTGGACGCGCTGCTGGGGG
Organism: uncultured Actinomycetota bacterium; assembly: GCA_963826035.1. Taxonomy (GTDB): domain Bacteria; phylum Actinomycetota; class Actinomycetes; order Mycobacteriales; family Pseudonocardiaceae; genus Actinophytocola. The sequence goes on from CAWGVZ010000004.1 coordinate 201,603, forward strand.
TGGAGTTGTAGCCCGGTCGGTCATCATGCGCGACCGGAGTGGTCATCATGCGCGACGGGAGTGGTCATTGTGCGGGGCGGCGGGCGAGGGCCAGGTCCTCCACCTCGCGGTCCACCGCGCACGGCAGGTGTCGCCGCTGTCGCCCCGGCCGCGGCGGTCGTACGTGACCACCGTGAACCGCTCGGCCAGCAGCGGGATGACCGGCCCCATCGGCCGGAAGCCGTGGAAACCCATGGCCGGGTCCACCATCACGAGCGCCGGACCCGCGCCCACTTGCTCGTAGGCGATCTTCGTGCCGTCCGCCGAGGTCACCATCTCGCACTCCCTCAACTAGTACTGGACGGTGCAGTACTCTGACGGGGTGGAGAACGGGCGCTCGGAGCGCAAACGGCAGGCGATCCTCACGGCGGCCAGGTCGGCGTTCCTGGACCACGGGTACGCCGGCACGAGCATGGACCAGATCGCCGCGGCCGCCGCCGTGTCCAAGCAGACGGTCTACAAACACTTCGCCGACAAGGACCGGCTCTTCGCGTCGGTCATCTCGGGCGACATCGACGACGCCGAGCGGCAGTCCAGCGCGGTCTTCGACGCACTGCCCGACAGCGACGACCTGGCCGCCGACCTGCGCAGGTTCGCCCGCCAGCACCTGGCGGTCGTCGTGCAACCGCACATGATGCGGCTGCGGCGCGTGGTCATCGCGGAGGCCGACCGGTTCCCCGACCTCGCCAGCACCTGGTACGCCAACGGCCCCGAACGCGGCGCCGCCAGGCTCGCCGACCGCTTCGCCGCACTGGCCGACCGGGGCCTGCTGCGGATGGCCGACCCGCTGCTGGCCGCACAGCACTTCAACTGGCTGGTCCTGTCGATCCCGCTGAACCTGGCGATGTTCCGCCCGGCGGCCGAGGCGTTCCCGGCCGCCGAACTGGACCACTACGCCGACGAGGGCGTGCGGGTGTTCCTCGCCGCCTATGGCGCTTGAAACCCACCCCACCGCACCCGGCCTCCGTTTACAGTACGACCGGGGTGAGGATCATGGAGTTCCACGTTCTCGGACCGGTCAAAGTGGTCCGCGACGGCGCGGTGCTGACGGTGGTCGGCACACTGCAGCGCACGCTGCTCGCCGTCCTGCTCGCGCGCGCCGGCGAGCCCGTCCCGGTCGACGTGCTCACCGACCTGCTCTGGCCGGGCGACCGGGCGAACCGCTCCCAGCGGCTCCAGTTGCACGTCCACCGCCTGCGCCGGCTGCTCGACGAACCAGGCAGGATCGTCTTCGCCGACGACGCGTACCTGTTGCGGGTGGAGCCCGGCGAGCTGGACGCGGCCCGGCTCGAGGGCCTGGCCGACGAGGCGGCCGACGTCACGGGTGCCGACCCCGAACGCGGCGCCACGCTCGCCCGCGCGGCGCTGCGGCTGTGGCACGGACGGCCGTTCGGCGACCTCGACGCTCCGCTGCTGACCGACGAGGCGCGGCGGCTGACCGAGCGCTGGCTGGCCATCTCCGAACTCCGGTACGAGGCCGAGCTGCGCTGCGACCGCCACGCCGAGGTGATCGCCGAGCTGACCGACCTGGCGACCACCTACCCGCTGCGCGAACGGCTGTGCGGGCTGCTCATGACCGCGCTCTACCGGCTGGGCCGGCAGGCCGACGCGCTCGCCGCGTTCCGCACCACCCGGCGCACCCTGGTCGACGAGCTGGGCCTCGAACCCGGCCCCGAGCTGCGGGCGATCCACCAGCAGATCCTGAGCGGCGGTGGGGTCGAGCTGAACGCGCCGCAACCGCGGCGCGTGGTACCCGCCCAACTCCCCTACGACGTGCCGGACTTCGTCGGCCGCGGGCCTGAGCTGGCAGTGCTGACCGACGAGTTGAACGGTGGGCTCGGCCCCTCCCGGATCCGCATTCTCACGGGCACAGCCGGAGTGGGTAAGACGGCGCTGGTCGTGCACTGGGCACACCGCACCCGCGCGGAGTTCCCGGACGGCCAGCTCTACGTCGACCTGCGCGGCTACGGCCCCGGTGAGCCGGCCGCGCCGGCCGACGCGCTCGCCGGGTTCCTGCGCGCGCTCGGCGTCGAGGTGCCGCAGATCCCGGCCGACCTCGACGAACGCGCCGCGAAGTTCCGCTCGCTGGTCGACGGCAGGCGGATCCTCGTGCTGCTCGACAACGCCCGCTCGGCCGACCAGGTGCGGCCGCTGCTGCCCGGCAGCACGTCCTGCCTCGTGCTGGTCACCAGCCGCGACTCGCTCGGCGGCCTGGTGGCCAGGGAAGGCGCGCGGCGCACCGACCTCGACCGGCTCGAGCCCGACGACGCGCTGCACCTGTTGCGCCGGCTCACCGGGAGCCGCGCGGACGCCGAACCCGACGCGGTGGTCGCGCTGGCCGAGCAGTGTGCCCGGCTTCCCCTGGCGCTGCGGATCGCCGCCGAGTCCATCACCGCGTCGATCACCCCGATCGCCGAGCTGGTGGCCGACCTGCGCGACGACCAGTACGGGCTGGACGTGCTGGACGCGGGCGGCGACCCGCACACGGAGATCAGGACGGTGTTCTCCTGGTCCTACCACCACCTGCCGGACGCGGCGGCGCGCCTGTTCCGGCTGCTGGGGCTCCATCCGGGCGGGACGGTCTGCCAGTACTCCATCTCCGCCCTCGCCGACCGGGACCTCCGCGAGACCCGGCGGATGCTCGAACCGCTGCTGCGGGCCCACCTGGTGGAGGAGGCCGTCGGCGACCGGTTCGGCATGCACGACCTGCTGCGTGCCTACGCGGCGGAGCTGGCCGACCAGGAGGAGACCCCGGAGTCACGGAAGCGCGTCCGGCGCCGGCTGTTCGGCCGGTACCTGAAGGCGGCCGTGGCGGCCCGCGCCCTGTTGGTTCCGGAGTCGCCGCCGGTGCCGCTCGACGGCGTCGAGGGCCTCGGCCCGGACGCCGTGTTCGACGACCTGCCGATGGTGCTCACCTGGTTCGAGGCCGAGCGGAGCACGCTGGTGGCCGTGGTGCGGGCGGCCGCCCTGCACGGCGACCACGACATCGCCTGGCGCATCGCGGCCGCGTTGCTGAACTTCTTCAACCTGACCAAGCACTGGGACGAGTGGATCGGCACCCACCTGGTCGGGCTGGCGGCGGCGGTGCGCGTGGGCGACCGGTTCGGCGAGGCCTGCGTCCTCAACGGGCTGGGCGTCGCCTACGACGACCTCAGCCGGTTCGACGAGGCCATCGAGTGTCACGACCAGGCGGCGGCACTGTTCGAGGCGATCGGCGAGGACCACCACAACGCGTGGAACCTGAACAACCTCGGCGTGGTGTACGACCGCTGCGGCCGGCTCGACGAGGCACTGGACCGGCACCGGCAAGCGCTGGACCTGTTCCGGGCGGCCGGCGACCGGCGCGGCGAGAGCTTCTCTCTCAACAACCTGGCCGACGTCCACCGGCAGCGCGGCGAACTTCCCGTGGCGACCGATTACGTGCGGCAGGCACTGGATCTGCAACGCACGGCCGACGACACCCACGCGCAGCGGTTCACGCTGGCCACCCTGGGCGACCTGCACCGCGACTCGGGCGACACCCGCCTGGCCATCGACTGCTACGACCAGGCCCTCGAGATCAGCCGCACCCACGGCGACCGCTGGCAGACGGCCATGCTGCTCACCCGGCTCGCCGACCTGCACCGCCTGGACGAACTACTCACCCGAGCCGCCGAACTCCTCCGCGACGCGCTGGTCCTACTGACCGAAATGGGCGACGACGCCGGCGCGGCCGACGTCCGCGCCCGCCTGGCCGCACTGCCCGCCTAGGTTCGGCCCGTCGAATGCCTGGAAGGCGTCGTTCCTGACGCTCAACGTCAGGAAGGCGTCGTTCCTGGCATGCCCGCTCAGGTGCTCGGCGCGTGAATCAGACGTGCACGAAACGCAGATGTCGGCGCTGTTTCATGAGGTCATGGCCGGTACCAGCCGGCAGGACAAGGAGCTGGTTCACATGACCGACAAGAAGATCATCGCCGTGGTGGGTGCCACCGGTCAGCAGGGCGGTGGCCTGGCGCGCGCCATCCTCGACGACCCGGCCGGCGAGTTCGCCCTCCGCGCGATCACCCGCCGCCCCGACTCGGACGCCGCCAACGCGTTCGCCGCTCGTGGCGCCGAGGTCGTGGCCGCCGACCTGGACGACCAGGCCAGCCTGACCGAGGCACTGCGGGGGGCGTACGGCGCCTACTTCGTCACCGCGTTCTGGGAGTACAACTCGGTCGAGCGCGAGCAGGCGCAGGCCCGCGCGATGGCCGGCGCGGCGAAGGCGGCCGGCCTGCGCCACGTCGTCTGGTCGACGCTGCCCGACACCCGCGAGCACGTGGCCGAGGACAGCGTGCCCACGCTGCACGGCAGCTACAAGGTCCCGCACTTCGACAGCAAGGCCGAGGCCGAGTCGTTCTTCGTCGAGGCGGGCGTGCCCACCACCAACCTGTCGACCACGTTCTACTTCGAGTCGTTCGCCGAGTTCTTCCGCCCGCAGCGCGGCGAGGACGGGACGCTCGTGCTCAGCCTGCCGATGGGTGACTCGCGGCTGCCGGGCATCGCGGCCGAGGACATCGGGCGCACGGCGTTCGGCATCTTCCAGCGTGGGCCCGAGCTGGCCGGGCAGACGGTGAACATCTCCGGGGAGAACCTGACGGGCGAGCAGTACGCGGCCGCGTTCGGCAAGGAGCTCGGCGAGAACGTGCGCTACGTTCCGCTGGACGTCGACGTCCTGCGGCAACTGCAGATTCCCGGCGCCGACGACCTGGCGAACATGTTCTACTTCTACGCCGAGCACGAGGACGCGTTCGCCGGCATCCGCAACCCCTCGGCCGTCCGCGAGCTCAACCCGCGGCTGCAGGACTTCGCCACCTGGCTCGCCGCCAACCGAGACAAGTTCAGCTCGTGATGCAGTTCGGCATCTTCTCGGTCGGCGACCTGGCGCCCGATCCCTCGACCGGGCGCGCGCCGACCGAGCACGAGCGGATCAAGCGGATGGTCGAGACGGCCGTCAAGGCGGAGGAGGTGGGCCTCGACGTCTACGCGACCGGTGAACACCACAATCCGCCGTTCGTGCCGTCGTCGCCCACCACGCTGCTCGGCTATATCGCCGCCCGGACGTCGCGGATCATCCTCTCCACCTCGACGACGCTCATCACCACGAACGATCCCGTGAAGATCGCCGAGGACTACGCGACGTTGCAGCATCTCGCCGATGGGCGCGTGGATCTCATGATGGGGCACGGGAACACGGGGCCCGTGTATCCGTGGTTCGGCAAGGACATCCGGGACGGGATCGCGCTGGCCGTCGAGAACTACGCGTTGTTGCGGCGGTTGTGGCGGGAGGACGTGGTCTCCTGGGAGGGTAAATTCCGGACGCCGCTGCAGTCGTTCACGTCGGTACCGCGGCCGTTGGACGGGGTGCCGCCCTTCGTGTGGCACGGCTCCATCCGGAGTCCCGAGATCGCCGAGCAGGCGGCCTATTACGGGGACGGGTTCTTCCACAACAACATCTTCTGGCCGAAGGAGCACACTCGGCGGATGATAGAGCTGTATCGGGAGCGGTTCTCGCATTACGGGCATGGCGACGGCGATCGGGCGATCGTCGGGCTCGGCGGTCAGGTGTTCATGCGGCGGCGGTCGCAGGACGCTGTCGCCGAGTTCCGGCCGTTCTTCGACCGTTCTCCGGTTTATGGTGGCGGACCCTCGCTCGAGGAGACCATGCGGCAGACACCGCTCTCGGTCGGCAGTCCACAGGAGATCATTGATCGGACCCTGCTCTTTCGGGAGCATTTCGGGGATTATCAGCGGCAGTTGTTCAATGTGGACGGGATGGGACTGCCGCATTCCGCCGCGCTCGACCAGATCGAGTTCCTCGGGGAGATCCTGCCGGTGTTGCGGAAGGAGTTCGCGCTGCTTCGGCCCGCGCAGGTGCCTGACGCGCCTACTCACTCGTCACTGGTCGCCGCTCAGGTGGCTGCTTGATCTATCTTGTGCGGGTAGTTCGACATGCGGGCGCTGTAGACCCAGCACACCAACAACCCGCACATACCCCTCGAACCTGGTCATCTCCTTGAGCCGAAACCCTGTCGGCAGAAAGAACGCATCGCCCAGTAACGGTTGGCTCGACGGTTCATGGGGCACCAGATAGACCACCACTTGGTCAACGAGTCCCTGCATTACGAAAGGCTCGACCATCTTGGAGTCCCCATCGAGGATCACCGACCGCGCCCCTCCTCGGTACAGCTCGGCTAGTGTGACCTGCGGATCAGCCGCCAGATTCACCGGGGTGAGCGACACCATGCCAACGCCGTGATTGCCAGTAACAACCTCCTCGACCGTGCCGTCGTCGTGCAGTACCAGGTCGGCTGTGCGGTCGAGTTGCTCGGCGGCAAGGTGGGCGATTCCGCCATCAGCCTCAATAACATACGACCACACCACCATCGGCCGGGCCGTCCGCAACGCGGTCAACCACGGATCCAGCACCAGCCGCGCCTCGTCGGCCAGGACGCCAGACTCAACGCTCACGCCGGCTTGACGCAGGCGAGCCGCGCCACCTTCGCCGCGCGAGGTTGGGTCGAGCACCGCGATCACAATGCGAGCGATGCCAGCGTCCAGCAGCGCCTGGTGGCAGGGTGGCGTCCGGCCGTAGTGGTTGCACGGTTCGAGCGTGACGAGCGCGGTGCCGCCGCGAGCGCGGCTCCCGGCCGCCGCCAATGCATTGACTTCGGCATGGGCAGAGCCTTTGCGCTGGTGATAGCCCTGGCCAACAATCTTTCCAGTGCGATCCAGGATGACGCACCCCACTGACGGGTTGGGGCTCGTGTTTCCCAGGCCGAACGCGGATAGCGCGATGGCCCGCCGCATGGCGTCAAGCTCAAGAAGACTGACCGTCACGACAGGGTGCCCGGCGACAGCTCGTCAAGGAAGCGCGCGACGGTGGGCAGTTGGCGGTGACGTCGAAGCCCCTGGCCAACAGCTATGACGTCATCGACGGTTCGGGTCGAACCGGCGCTCTGAGCAATGGCAAATGCCTCGCTCGCGGCCTCTGCGGCACGCTCGGGCTCATCGGCTGCACTGTAGGCGGCCGCCAGCCGGCCCAAGGCAACACCACGATCACGGCGGTAGACCGACGGCAGTTCCGGGATGGTTGCCTCGTACAACTGGATGGCCCGACCCGGTCGTTTCAAGGTCAGCCAGCAGGCGGCACGTTGCAGTTCGAGGTAGCTGGCAGTGCAGAACGAGCCATGACCACCGCGGGCATCACCGCTGGCATCACCGCTGGTATCTGTCGCTGCCCACTGATGGGCCTCATCGAGCGTCCGCTGCGTCGCAGCTTCATCTCCATCGAGCGCGCGGCCGTGCGCTTCCTGTTGGATGATGGCAGCTCGCATCGGCGCCGACAGTCTGTCGTGGTCGCGTCCCGCGGCTTGCGCCAGCCCGATCACCTCGGCGGCGTCACCACCAACCACCGCCTGCTGGCTGCGCCGGAACAACGACCAGGACAACATCGGGTGGTCGTCGGCCTCGTGCGCCCATTCCATCGCCCGGCTATTCCAGTGCCGCGCTGTGCCGAGGTCGCCGCTGTCTTCAAATAGCCACGAGGCGGATTCCGCGTACAAGGCGCCGAGTTTGATCACCTCACGGCGGGCATTCTCGCGGGCCGACACCAGCAGGTCGGAAATGATCTGCAGCTGGTCCAGCACCCCGCGCACCGCGTGGCGAGGGCCGAACAGATTGTCCGTCTTGACGAGCAAATGCCACTGGTCGCGCAAATGCGCCAGACTGTCTTCGACCTGGCTGGCGGTCGTGAGCCGAAGGCGTGGGGCGGCCGCACCGGACGCTGTGTCCTGCAGGCCGAGGTGAGCCAGCGCTGCGCCAGTACCTGCTTGCAGCAACGTCCGCCGATCGACCGGCACAAACACCTCCCGTACACCGATCTGTACTGGCACCAGGACTGCCTCTGGCGGCAGGCTCGCTATCCCGTTGTCGATCGTTCCCACCGACGTGACTGCGTCGTCGGGCGGCACGTCCGTCGATGCCTCAAACCGCTCCTGTACCTCGTCGGAAGCATGGCGAAGCGCCGTATCCAGCATCGCCTGGCTTTCCGGCAGCAGCGTGATGGTCTCACCGCGTTGTTCCCATTTGGCCACCGTGCGAGGGTCGACGCCCAGGCGCTCAGCAAAGACCCGGTTGGTCTGACGCATCGCGAGCCGAAGCGCCTTGGCTTCGACGCCCGTCCATCGCTGTACGGCTGCCACTTCGTACCCACTATCCCCTCGGTTGCACAGGCCGCGCCCAGCGTAACTCGACGGGGCCGACACGAGGGCAACGCTGGTTCGTTCCCCCTGTTCAGGAGGCCTGTCAGGGTGGTTGATAAGCACCCGGCACTGGGTGCCGACCACACCGGACGACACAACGAGAGATTGAGATCACCATGTACGGCAACCCCGTCATCGTCAGCACCTACGTCATCGTGCAGGGGAGCTGCTCCATTGACTTCAGCGTTTTGGGCAGCGGCCAAGTGGAACTCGGTGGCCAAGCCTTGACCGAGATGCCCGCCCTCGTCGAGCACGAGGAAGCGGAACGGGAAGGCAAGGGACGCCGTGAGCTGACGGCGGCCAGCGAGCGCTCGGCGTGATGCCCCACCCACCGCGTACCTCAGCAGTCTGGCAGGACGTGCCCGAGGACTACCGCATCAGTGGTGAGTTCACCGGCGACTACGACATTCACGTTGTGTTCGGCGACCTCAACGACGGCGCGGAAGTGCTGTTCGAGCGGGTGGCACTGGAGCGGTTCGTCCAGCTCGCCAACGAGCTGTTGGCACTCCCGATCCCGGACGGTTCAAAGGCCGATCTGCCGAGGCTCTACGCCCCGGCCATCTGATGGGTCTCCCGATGAACACTATCCCGCCCTCAGACGAGATCGCCCACCAAGACGGCGTGCTCATGGCCGAAGTCACCCAGGTCAACACGCTGCTCGGCCGCTACGTCGTGCGCTTCCTCGATGCGGACGCGGGCCGCGCCGAGCCAGTGAGCACCGACGACGAGCGGACACTTGCCGACCAGGTAGCCGACGTGGCCGAAGGCTTGCGAGCGAGGGCTGACCGGCGAGAGTGGCAGGGCGATCCGCCGCCTTTGGTTGGCAAGCCGGCTGGTTCGGCACCGTAACCGTTCGCCGCGAGACTGATCGCAAAGAAATTGGAATGTCACATATTCTAACCTCACCTGACCAAGCTGCGCCCGTTGAGCGTCGCATCATTACGCCCTATATCACTGCTTGGAGCGCAGAACCGAATCTGTCACCCGGCCTAGTAGAGCGCCGTGGCATTGGTATCGCCTATGCCGATGAGGTTTTGATCGACCGGGATAGCAACGGCGTGCTGTGGCAGCGGAAATCGTCCCTTCCAGGACGCGGCCGTCCGGAGTTCGGCAAGGTGCACCCGCTCAGGCAGCGGCGGGCCATGCGCCGGCTCTTGTGCCAGGTCTGCGCAGGTCCAGCTGACCACACCGACAAGGGCGTGTTGTGGCTGCTCCAAGACCACCGTGACGACTGGCCCAACTGGCCAGAAAACATGGGTGTGACTGAGCCGCCGATCTGCCTGCCGTGTGTTCGCCTGTCGGTTCGCCACTGCCCGGCACTCCGGCGGGGTGCTGTCGCTCTTCGTGTGCGCCGTTTCCCCGTGGCAGGTGTCTATGGCGCTTTGTACAGCAGCGACGGAGCCGCTCCGGTAGCAGTTGGGGAGGCAAACGTCTCTTTTGACAACCCCTTAATTCGCTGGGTGCACGCCGCGACCTTGGTTCGGGAATTGCACTATTGCACCATCGTTCCGCTGGAGAACCTATGCCCAAGATCAAGCGAGAACTGATCCGCACATGGCTCGAAGACCATAATTGGTCGGTTGGTCGGCTGGCCGAGGAGTGCAGCACGCTCGGAGAGGACACCGTCCCCGAAGGCACGATGCGCAACGTGGTCAACGGCCTTGAGCCAATGCGACCCGGCCGGATCAAGGTCATTTGCCGGGTGCTGGCCAAGTACGGCGATGGCATCCCGTATGACTGCCTGGTCGTGGACGACGGCAAGGGGGCCCAGTGAGCCATGGACAAAGTGTGGGTAGTCCTGACTCAACATTTCGGGACGGTGGTCATGTCCTGAATGGGCCGTTCGGGACGCTCAACGTCCTCGATGGCCCATTCGAGGCACCAGCGGCCCCAACAGACCCCAACCAAAGAGACCCCAGGAATACCGACCCCCTCCCAACCGTTGGCCCAAGACGACGATGGGAGCACAGTGAGTGACGGGCTGAGTGACGGGCTGCGGTTCGAGGTCCTCGGTCCCGTGCGGGCCTGGCAGGGCGACACGGAGATCGAGTTGGGCTCCCCGCAACAGCGGGCCATCCTCGCGATCCTCCTGCTCCAGGCGGGCACCCCCGCCTCCCCCGACCAGCTCATCTCCGCCATCTGGGGCGGGGCGGCCCCACGCGCGGCCATCGGCATGGTCCGGTCCTACGTCTCACGCCTCCGCCGGGTCCTGCCCGACGCGGTGATCGAGTCCGTGAGCGGCGGGTACTCCCTGCGCGCCGCGGACCTGGACCTCGGCGAGTTTCAACGCTTGCTCGGCGTGGCGCGAGAAGCGAGAGACGCCAGCGAACCACTCCGCGCCGCACTCGCGCTCTGGCACGGCACCCCGCTGGCCGGCGTCAACGGCGACTACGCCGAGTTCGAACGGACCCGCCTCACCCAGCTGCGACTCACGGTTCGAGAGGACCTGGCCGCGGCGGAGATCGAGGCCGGCCGGGACGTGGAGGCCGACCTCACGGAGCTGATCGCCGAGCAGCCGCTGCGCGAACGCCCTCGCGAACTTCTCATGCTCGCCCTCTACCGCTCCGGCCGGCAGGCCGAGGCCCTGGACGTGTTCGCCCAGGTCCGCCGCCTCCTCGACGACGAACTCGGCCTCGAACCCGGGCCCGACCTGCGGGAGATGCAGCGGCGAATCCTGGCGTCGGACCCCACCCTGAGCCCGCCGCCACCCAGCCAGCGGCCCACCCAGCTGCCGCCGGACCTGCCCGAGTTCGTCGGCCGCGGCGCCCAGCTCACCGCCCTGACCAGCGCGCTCAGGCCGACCGGAGCGAGTGTGCCCGTGGTCGGGCTCGAAGGGCTGGCGGGCGTCGGCAAGACCGCGCTCGCCGTCCACGCCGGCCACGCGGTCGCCGCGAACTTCCCCGACGGGCAGCTGTTCCTCGACCTCGGCGTCGCGCGGGAACCCCTCGATGAGCTACTGCGGGGGCTCGGCCTCCAGGACCTGCCCGAGTCCTTCAGTGAGCGCCTGGCGCTGTGGCGCACCAGCACCACCGGCCGCCGGCTGCTGCTCGTGCTCGACGGCGCCCGGGACGGGGAGCAGGTGACGTCGCTGCTGCCGGGATCCGGCGGGTCGGCCGTGGTGATCACCGCCCGGCGGCGGCTCTTCGGCCTCGCCCACGCGCACTGGACCACGCTCACCGGGCTACCCGAGAACGATGCCGTCGCGCTGCTGGAACTGCTGATCGGCGCGGCCCGGGTGCGGGCGGAGCCGGTGGCCACCCGCGAGCTGGTCGGTCACACGGCCGGGCTGCCCCAGGTGCTGGCCGCCGTGGGGGCGCGCATCGCCTCGCGGCCACAGTGGACCATCGCGGCGGCCCGACAACGGCTCGGCCAGCCGGATCCCGGCTCACCCGTGCGCCCGCCCGAGTGCAAGGCGATCGAAGGACCGTACGAATCGCTGCTGGCCGAGCTGTCGACCCCACAGGCACGAGCGTTCCGGCTGCTGTCGATGGCCGACGGCCCGGACATCTCGCTCGCGGCCGCGGCCGCCGTGCTCGACCTGCCGCTCTCCGCCACGGCGACCCTGCTCGAGTCACTGGTGGACGTGCACCTGCTGGAGCCGGGCGGACTCGACCGGTACTTCTACCACGAGCCGCTGCGAGTCTTCGCCCGCGGCCGCGCCCACCTCGACGACGGACCCGAAGCCAGTCAGGAGGCGCTGACCCGGCTGGTTCGCTTCTACAGTGCTGAGGAGGACCGGCTCCCCTCCGGCGCGTGAGCCGGAGGGGAGCCGGGCTGGACCAACTAAGGCCTGTCCCTTGGATCCCTGTGCGAAGGTCTGCGCCTGACCAACAGGTACCGCAGGGGAACGTGACGGAACCCAGCCACCAACCACCGGAGATCCGCCACGTTCGCTGGGACGCGACCAACACTTAAAAATACCGGGGAGGCGGACTAGTAGACCGTCGCCTCTAAATCTCCGGGTAGAGGTGGCGGAGCCTGGTTCGGGCGTCGGCGGTGGTGAAGTGCCAGTTGACTTGTCGCTGGTCGGCGTTGGTGGCGTCCTGCCAGGCGGTGAGTTCGGTGTTGAGGATGTCGAGGTCGCAGATGCGGCGGTCGAGGCATTGGCGGGTCAGGGCCGAGAGTTCGATCTCGGCGATGTTCAGCCAGGAGCCGTGTTTCGGGGTGTGGTGGATCTCGAGCCGCTGGGCCAGGGCGTGGGCCTTGGCCGGCTCGAAGGCCTCGTAGAGCGACCCGATCGAATGGGTGTTGAGGTTGTCCATGACCAGAACGACTTTCTCGGCGTCGGGATAGTCGCCGGTCAGGAGCTGGTCGACCTCGTGGGCCCAGTCGATCCGGGTCCGCCGGGAGCGGGCGGTCACACGGCGCCGTCCGGCCAGCGGCTCGACCCATACGAAGATCGAACAGGTCCCGTGACGCACGTACTCGGAGTCCTCTTTGAGATCATGGCCCGGAGTGGCGGGGATCGGGGCACGGGCGTGGTCGAGGAGTTGGTAGGGCTTCTCATCCATGCAGACCACCGGCACGTTCGGGTCGTGGTCTCGGGCATAGACCGCGAGGACGTCTTCCATCCTGGCCACGAACTCGCCGTTCGCTTTCGGCGGGATGGTCCAGCACTTCTTCAGATGAGGGCGCAGTTTCGTTTTTTTAACACCTTCCCGATGGTCGAGTGGTCCAGATCCGGGATGTCCTCGACCAGGAGGACACGCTTCTCCAGCAGCCGCAGCGACCAGCGGTCATACCCCTCGGGCGGCTTCGAGCAGGCCAGCGCGATCAACCTGGCCTCGACCTCGCCGGTGACCTTCGGCTCGACCGGCGGCGTGAGGCGCTTCTTACGGCTGATCGTCGCCCCGACATCGCCGTCATGCCCGGCATACGCCTTCGCGACGTTACTGATCGTCTCAGGACTGACACCGACCCGTTCCGCGATCTCCTGTCGCCCTGCGGGCACGCCGTGGTTCTCGTCGAGCTCCAGCAGGATCCGCGAACGACGGACCTCCTGCGCCGGATACGCCCCGGTCCGGACCACTCTTGTCAACCACACACGCTCGTCGGCACTCAACACCACCGACGGCAACGTCGACCTCGACACGACACATCCTCACGCCAGGAGACGGAACCTGCCGCTACAGATCTACCGCATCGCGAGCCAGCATTAGCGGCGACACGCTACTAGTACCAAGGCCGTGAAGTTAGGCCACGTGTTGGTTTGTCAAGCGCGGGTTGCCGATGGCGGGCCGGTGCTCTGAAGGACCCCTTCGAGACATGGCCGGTATCCCGAAGGACGCCTTCGACACGCTCATCGTCCCGAAGGCGTCCTTCAGGGCACGGCTACCGTCTCGAAGGACACCGTCGAGACACTGGTCGCTCTCGCCGGGAACCACGAACACGCACTTCACAGACGCCCACAGCCCTCAACTACACGGCCTTGGGACTAGTACACGATCAGGACGGCGGCTGGCCGGCCCATGCTGTCGTCGTCGTCATCGTCGTCATCGTCATCGCCGGTGTCGTTGCACGCGGCGAACAGCGGCAGCAGCAGCAACGCACCCATGACGGCCAGCAGCCGGGGCGAACGACGGGCGGGATCGAGGGCCATGAGGCCTTCCCTTCTGTCCTTAGGTGTTATGTCCGGATTCCTCCGACATCATTACCCACTCACCCTCCGGCCAAACCGCACCCCCTCCCGCGCCGAACCAACGGCATGAAGAGCGATGGCATGAAGAGCGACAAGCTTGCCCGGTGGGTGGTCATGCTCATCGGCGTCCTGTCGGTGGCGGCGGCGCTGGCCGTGGGTCACCTGGCGGCCGGCATCATCGACCCGGACGCGTCCCCGTTCGTGGCGGTCGGCAACTCCGTCCGTGACCTCAGCCCGCCCGCGGTCACCGAGTTCGCCATCAGCGACCTCGGCGACCTGAAGAAGCCGCTGCTGTTCGGCGGGCTCGGCGCCATGCTGCTGGTGATCGCCATGGTCGCCGGCCTGGTGTCGCGCCGGCGCGCGTGGCCGGGTGTGGCGCTCGCCGCGGTGATCGGTCTGGTCGGTCTGGCGGCCGTGGTGAGCCAGTTCAACGTCGAGCCGCTGGGAGTGCTCGCCCCGGTCTCGAGCCTCGTGGTGGGCGTGGGCGTCTTCGGCGGGCTACACCGCCTGGCCGGCCAGCGCACCGGCCAGCCGACCGAGGTGTCGCGCCGCACGTTCCTGCTCACCTCCGCCGGAGTGGCCGTGGGCGCCGGCGTGCTGGGTGGTGGCGGACAGCTGCTCGCCGGCCGGCTGGACGTCGAGACGTCCCGGGCGAACGTCGGCGCGTTGACGCCGAGCATCCCGGCCCCGCCGATCCCGCGGGGCGCGGACTTCGCGTCCATCGGCACGCCGCGGTTCATCACCAGCAACCGGGAGTTCTACCGGGTGGACACGGCACTGCTCGGCGTCCCGCGGGTGCGGGCGGAGGACTGGATGCTGCGCGTCCACGGCATGGTCGACCAGGCGCGGACGTTCACGTTCACCGACATCCGCGAGCGGGACCTGGTGGAACGCACGATCACCATGACGTGTGTGTCCAACCAGGTGGGTGGCGGCTACATCTCCACCGCGAACTTCATCGGCGTCCCGCTGCGCGACCTGCTCGACGAGGCCCGCGTCCGGCCGGGCTCGGACCAGCTGTTCTCCACGAGCGTCGACGGCTGGACGGCCGGCACCCCGGTCGAGGCGGTCATGGACCGCGGCCGCGGCGCGCTGCTGGCCATCGGCATGAACGGCGAACCCCTGCCGGCCGAGCACGGCTTCCCCGCGCGGCTGGTGGTCCCCGGCCTGTACGGGTTCGTTTCCGCGACCAAGTGGGTGACGGATCTGGAGCTGACCACCTTCGACGCCAAGCAGTCCTACTGGCTCAAGCGCGACTGGGCGCGGGAGGCACCCATCAAGACGCAGTCCCGCATCGACGTCCCCGGCGGCTTCGCCACCGTGCCGCCCGGGGTGGTCACCATCGCCGGCATCTCGTGGGCGCAGCATGTCGGCATCGACAGGGTCGAGGTGCGCGTCGACGGCGGCGAGTGGCGGCCGGCGACGCTCGCCACCGAGGTGAACAAGCAGACCTGGCGCATGTGGCGGGTCGACGTCGAGCTGGGGTCGGGCAACCACACGGCCGAGGTCCGCGCCACCGACCGCAACGGCCGGACGCAGACCGAGGAGCGGGCGGCCCCCATCCCCGACGGCGCCAGCGGCTGGCACTCGAGCCAGTTCACGGTCAGCTAGACCAGCGTCACCCAGTAGTCCCAGAACTCCATCAGGACCAGCGCCACGATGACCACGTACCAGGCGGCCAGCACGGCGGAGTGCACGCGGGTGAGCGCCTGGCCCGCGCCCCTACTGCGCAGCGTGTCCAGCGTCGTGTACCAGAAGATGGGGATGGTCACGGCCCACACGACCATGCAGTACGGGCACAGCGCGTGGATGTCGTACAGGCTCGCGAGGATCAGCCAGTGCACGAACACCACGCCGAAGGTGACCCCCACCTGCATGCCGACGCGGAACCAGGTGGGCGGCTCGAACCCGGCGAGCATGACCACGCCGGCCGTCACCACCACGGCGAACGACACGAGGCCGAGCAGCGGGTTGGGGAACCCGAACGCCTCCGCCTGGGACGAGTTCATGACCGAACCGCACGAGATGATCGGGTTGAGCGAGCACGTCGGCACGTAGTTCGGGTCGCGCAGGACGGCGAGCTTCTCGAGGGTGAGCGCGGCCGCGGCCGCCAGCCCGATGCCGCCGCCGATCACATACAGCCAAGCCAGGGAGCGGGTCATCCCAGTGCCGCGTCGATCTGCTCACGCAGCTGGTTCGCCACGTCGGTGAACTGGTCGCCCTCGGGCACGAACTTCTCGCCGTTCACGAAGAACGTGGGCGTGCTGTCCACGCCGACCTTCCGGCCGGCCGCCACGTCGCCGTCGATGCGCTCCTGCACGGCCGGGTCGGTCAGCGCGGCGTTGTACTGCGCGAGGTCCAGGCCGATGGTCGTGGCGTAACCCTCGAACAGGGTGGTCGCGCGCTGGGCGTCGTCGCTCACCTCCTGCCGGTCCTCGCTCACCGCCCACTGCTCGTAGTTGTCGTACAGCTGGTGGTACATCTCCTTGTAGCGCCCCTGGAGCGCGGCCGCCTCGGCGGCGCGGGCGGCCTGCTGGGCCAGCGGATGCGACTCGAGGGGGAAGTTGCGGGTGACGAAGGTGATCCGGCCGGCGTAGTCGGCCTCCAACTGCTTCGTGATGTTCAGGTAGTACGCGGCGCAGGCGGGGCACTGGTAGTCGAGGAACTCGACGATCGTGACCTTGCCGGCCGACGCACCCTCGGCCTCGGTGAGCAGGTGGCTGTCCGCCTGGGCGCGCAGTTCCTGCGGCACGGGCCCCTGGGTGGCGCCACCGCCACCACCGCCGCCGTCATCGGACCGGTTGAACAGCAGCACACCGCCGATGACCACGGCCGCCACCACGACGATCGCGACGGTGATGATGACGTTTGCCGACAACCCACGCCGGGGCGTCACGGAACTGCGGGACTTGCGTGCCATTCCTACCGGTGCTCCTCAGGTCGGTGTGTTGCTGGTAGTCGCGCACGGGGTGGCCCGGGTTCCCGGGCGTGCGCGGCGCCACAACCGCGCGACACCACAGACAGTAGCCGCATGTCACCCGGCGAACCGCTCCAGCACCAGGTCCAGGTACCGGCTGGCCGACTCGTCCACCGACGGGTCGAACCGGTCGCGGTCGGCGCGGCCGGCCACCACGTTCACCAGGGCGTCCCCTTTGGACACCAGGTACGCCGAGTCGTAGCGCGTCGCCCCGGTCCGGGTGTCGGTGGTGACGATCGTGTTGAGCACACCCGTCCAGCCGTCCGGGCGTTCCACCGGCTGCCGGTCGTAGATGTAGCGCACGCCGTCGGCCTCGTCGGCGCAGTCCGGCGGCAGCAGTGTCGCCAGGAGCGTGTCGGCCGGGGCGTTGCGCGGGTCGAGCACGACGGTCACGGCGAGCGTCCGCCCGGCGTCCGCGCCCGTCCCCGCCCACCCGCCGAACGAGTGCACGACCGTGCCGGGCACCGGCTGCGCGAGCGGCGGGCACAGCAGCAGCGTCGCCTCGGCCGGGTGCGCCGGTGCGAACCCCGGCACGTCGGCGTCGGTGGGCACGGCCGCGGCCGCCACCGCCGCGTTGTCCTTGGCCACCTGCTCGGGCGGCGCGGCCGGCTCGGTGCTGGGGTACCGGGTGATGGTGTCCGGCGGCGCGGTCGACGCGTCGTCGGCCGGCTCGGCCGTGCACCCGGCCAGCACCAGCGCGACAAGCAGGACCAGCAGGCGGGAACTCATGACGGCAGCACCGCGTCCTTCGCCAACAGCGGCGGCTCCATGAGCGACGCCGTGTGCGAGTACTTCAGGTCGCTGCCCGTGTTGAGCACCACCACCTCCTCGGAACCGTCGAGCCAGCCGCTGGTACGCAGCTGCTCGACCGCCGTCAGCGTGGCCGCGCCCTCCGGGCACATGAGCACGCCCTCGGTCGCCGCGCACGCGGCCTGCGCGGCGAGGATGTCCGCGTCGTCGACGGCGATCGCGATGCCGCCCGTGTCGCGTACCGCGTCGAGGATGAGGAAGTCGCCCAGCGCGCTCGGCACGTTGATGCCGAACGCGAGGGTGTCGGCGTTCTCCCACGGCTCGGCGGTCGCCGCGCCCGCCTCGTAGGCCCGCACGATCGGTGCGCAGCCCGACGCCTGCACGGCCACCAGCCTCGGCAGCCGGCCGGTGAGCCAGCCGAGCGTGAGCAGCTCGTCGAGCGCCTTGCGGATCCCGATGAGGCCGACCCCGCCGCCCGTCGGATAGACGATCGCGTCGGGCATGCGCCAGCCGAGCTGCTCGACGATCTCCAGGCCCATGGTCTTCTTACCCTCGATACGGTAGGGCTCCTTGAGCGTGGAGGTGTTGAACCAGCCGTCGGCCACCGCCTGCGCGGCGAGCTTGCCGGCGTCGCCGATCAGACCGTCCACAAGGTACAGCCGGGCGCCGGCCATCGCGCACTCCATGCGCGTGATGGGCGGTGCGTCCCTCGGCATGACCACGAGCGACGCCAGGCCGGCGCGGGCCGCGTAGGTGGCCCACGCCGCGCCGGCGTTTCCGTTGGTGGGCATGGTGATCCGCCCGATGCCGAGTTCCAGTGCCCGCGAGACGCCGACCGCCGCGCCGCGCGCCTTGAAGCTGCCGGTGGGCAGCAGGCCCTCGTCCTTGGCCAGCAGCCGCGGCACGCCGATCCGCGCACCATGGGTCGGCAGCGGCAGGATCGGGGTCATGCCCTCGCCGAGGGTGACCACGTTCTTGCCGTCCCGCACGGGAAGCAGCTCGCGGTACCGCCACAGATCCGGCGGGCGGCCGGCGATGTCCGAAGTGGACACCGTGGCCGCCACGACGTCCAGGTCGTAGCGGACGAGCAGCGGGGTGCCGCAGGTGCACAGGTTCTGCGGCTGGTCCGCGTCGTACCGCGTGCCGCATCGCCCACACTCCAGGTGGGACAGTGCGCTCTTCCAGGATGCCACCGGTTGTCCTGTCTGGTAGTAGTGATCAGTCCGCGAGTGCGGCGAACTGTTCGGGGGTGAGCTTCTCCGCCGGGCCGTTGTACAGCGCGTTGAAGATCATCTTCTGCTCCGCCCGGTTCCACGTGCGGAACGCCGACTGGTTGCCGAAGGTGACCACGTCGCCGGCACCGACCTGCCAGGACACGGTGTTCACCGCGCCGTTGAGGTACTCGCCGCCGATCAGCCAGCCGCTCTGGAGCTGCTCGCCGCTGTCCGGGTACTTCCCGACCACCATGTGCGGGTACTTGGCCGGGTCGGTGATCCGGTAGGCGCTGTCGCCCTCGAACCAGACGGGGTTGTTCGCCAGCATGCCCCACGCGGCCGGATCGGTCGTGTCGATCTCCTGGCTCAGCAGCGATCCCGGGCCGTAGAAGACCGACGAGCTGCCCGGCAGCACCGACTCGAGCGGCAGCTCGAACAGCTGCTGCGCCGTGCCGGCCGCGCTCCCGTAGCTGACGAGCGTGCCGCCGCCGGACACGAAGTCACGCAGCCGCGCCCAGCCTTCCTCGCCCACCCCGAACGCCCAGCTCCACTCCTGCGGGTAGTTGGCGGAGTTGAGGCCGTTGACGATCGAGTTGCGGCTCACGCCGTCGGGCATCACGATCGCGTCGAACGTGCCGGCCAGGTTCGCGTAGTCGCTCGCCTCGACGATCTCGTAGGACACCTGGTACTGGTCGAACATCCACATGAGCCAGCCGGCCGGCATGTTGTTCGGCGGCTTCAACAACCCGATCCTGGTTCCCTGCTTGAGTTCCACGCCCTCGATGGCCGGCACGTCGGCGATCGTGAACACCGGGATGCCGGTGGCCTTCGACTGTTCGTCGAGGACCTTGCGGGCCGGCGCGGTCGGCGGCACCACGAACGTGCCGGCCGGGTAGGTGCGCCCGCCGTCGGCGAACTCGGCCGCCGCGCGGAACGTCGGCACGCCCTCCGCCTGCAGCCGCGACACGATCCGGTAGACGCCGTAGGACTCGGGCCCGAGCACGTAGGCGCCGCCCGCACCCGGCGCGTCCGGCATGGTGACCGGCGGCGGGGCGATCGTGTCGAGCAGCCTGGTGGCCACCGTGAACTGGCTGGGCACCAGATCCGCGGTGAACCCGAGCAGCATCGGCAACGTCTGCGCGGTCACGTCGTACGGCCGCTGCGGCGGGCCACCCGGGTACTGCAGAAGCTCCGGGTAGTGCTGCACCTCGAGCAGCGTCTTGGCCCAGCCGGAGTACGGCTGGGCCATGTAGATGATGTAGGAGTCCTTCGGGTACTCCTTGCCGTTCGCCGTGAACGCCGCCTGCGCCTGGCGCACCTCGACCGCGCCGGTCCGCATGATGGTCAGGGTGTCCAGGACGGCCTGCGGATCGCGCTGCCCGGCCGGGATGACGTAGGCGAACGGGGTCGACCTGGTGGTGGCCTTCACGCCGACCTTGTAGAAGTCCTTCAGCCAGTTGTAGCCGTCGTTCGCCAGCTCGTCGACGCCCGAGTAGAACGTCTGCGAGGTGTAGTCGACGATCTGGCGCAGCGTCCACCGGTTGGAGTCGTAGGGCTCGAGGAAGTTGATGTCCGACTCCTGCTGGCCCAACGGTTTGTCGCTGATCTGGGGGTAGGCCAGGTTGGACACGCTCGCCGCCTCGGTCAGCAACCGGGCCGCGCCGTGGTAGACCTGGTACTGCCGCGACGGTGTCCAGTAGTCGTAGGACTGCGCCCAGCCGACGCCCTTCATCCCCGCCGAGGTCATGCCCCGCTGCATGGCCATGCCCATGTCGTTCGTCTGCTGCACGGTGATCGGGTCGATGTTCGGGTCGTACGGCGAGAGGTAGGGCGGGGTGAACATGCGTGGTGCGCCAGTACCCGCCTGGTGCGCGTCCTGGAACGCCTGCGGGTGGTACTTGTTCTGGATGGACACCATGAGCTTGGACTCGACCTGGGTGAGCATGATCCAGTCGCGGTTGTCGTCGTGGCCCGTGTACTTCTGGTACAGGTCGGGGTAGACGCGCGCGTAGTTGGTGCCGGCCGTGGCGTTGAAGTAGTCGTTGATCAGCTTCGTGCCGTCCGGGTTCTGCGACGGCACCATCAGGATGACGGCCTTGTCCAGGATGTTGTTGATGAACGGCGAGTTCTCGGTGGCCAGCCGGTGCGCGATCTCCAGCATGGCCTGCGGGTTGCCGACCTCGTTCGAGTGGATGCCGGCCTGCACGTAGTAGAACGGCTTGCCCTCGCGGGCGAGCTTCTCCGCCTCGGTCGGCGACAGGCCGCGCGGGTCGGCGAGCCGGGAGTTGATCTCCACGAGACGGTCGAGGTTGTCGAGGTTCTTCTTCGAGCTGATGGTGAGCAGCTGGTAGGGGTTGCCCAGCGTGGTCTTCCCGAGTTCCTCGATGTCGACCTTGTTGCTGCGCTGGGCGATGAGCTTGAAGTAGGCGTTCATCGTGTCGAACGTCGCGAGCTTGCCGTCGGATCCGATGCGGAACCCGAAGTACTGCTCGGGGCCGGGGATGCCAGGTGCGGCCGACGCGGCGGTCGGCAGCACGGGCGCGGCCAGAGCGATCGTCGCGGCGAAGACCACGGCGATTCTGACCATGGCGATTCTTCGGAGGGGGACGCGCATGTCCACTCCTTTGAGTGCAGGGATACTCAGTTTTGAATCTAATATGCAAGGGAGGGTCATGTCACTGGCGCGGAGCACGCTGAGCAGCCTGGCCTACCAGGAGCTGCGGCGGTCCATCCTCGGCGGGCGGCTGCCGCCCGGATCCCATGTGAGCGTCCGGCCGCTGTGCGAGGAGTACGGGCTGTCGGCCACGCCCGTCAAGGCGGCGCTGACCGCGCTGGAGCGCGAGGGTTTCCTGGTGCTGCACCCGCACCGGGGGTTCTTCGTGCCGGAGGTCGACCGGGCGGACATGCAGGAGCTGTACGAGCTGCGCGAGGTGCTGGACGGCATCGCCGCCCGGCGGGCGGCCGCCACCGCCGACCGGACGGCCTTGGTGGACACGCTGACCGAGCTGCTGGAGAAGCAGACCCGCGAGGTGGCGCGGCAGCACCTCGGCGGCTACAGCGAGCTGGATGTCCTGTTCCACCAGGAGATCCTGGTGGCCGCGGGCAACGGCAGGCTCCAGCACGTGGCCGAGAACATGATCGGCCAGCTGCGGCTGGGGCGCGCCACGTCGACGCGGGTGCCCGGCCGGCCGAACGCCTCGCTCGTCGAGCACGGGGAGATCGTCGCCGCCATCGCGGCCGGTCAGCCCCACCAGGCCGAGCGGCTGGCGCGCCGGCACGTCCGCAAGTCGGCCAACGCCCTCGACCGCTACCTCACCCGAGAAGGCGACCGGGCGTCCTGACCCCGGGTTTCCTCGCGGATGCCGGCCAGCAGTAGCCGCAGGCCGTACTCGAACTGGTCGGTCGAGCCGGCCACGTGCAGCTCCGCGCCCGGCGGGCAGCGCGGACAACGCCTCGCTGACCTGATGCCAGCGTTCGTCGCGGGTGCCCGCGCGCACGGCCATCGCCAGGGCCGACGCCGCGCAGGCGACCAGGGCCTGCGCCGCGCGGATGGCGTCCTGGCCGGACAGCCCGGCCTCCATGAGCGCGGTGATCATGGCGACGCCCAGCCGGCGGCCCTGCTCGGCCAGCGGCGGGCGCGCGGCCACATGGGCGGCGATGCCCGGATGCCGCAGCGCCGCCGCCCGGATGTCGGTGACCAGTGCGCGCAGCCGCTCGGCCCAGTCCGCCGCCGGGTCGGTCGGGCACGTCGGCCACCGCGTCGAGCAGTCCCTGCCGGTCGGGGAAGTGCCGGTAGAGCGCCATCGGGTCGCAGCCGAGCTCGGCGGCGATCCGGCGCATGCTCATGGCCTTCTCGCCGTCGCGGTCACCCACCCGCAGCGCGGCCTCCCCGGACCCCCAGACACGCACGCTCACCATCGCCAGAGTGGGCGCGATTCTCGTGAGCCTGGGGACGTTCGCGTTCCTGTTCGTGGGTGACGGCTGGCAGGGCGACAACCTGTTCCTCGTGCCGGACCTGATCCTGTGCGCCGGCCTGGTGGTGGCCGCGCTGCTGCGTGGCCCGGCCGCCGCGGTGCTCGCCCTACTACTGGTTCGCCGGACCTGAGCGGGGCACGGTCAGGCGGACCAGCTCCGTGCGCGACGTGATGCCCGTCTTCTGGAACACCTTCCGCAGGTGGTGGTCGACCGTTCGGGTGCTGAGGAACAGCTGCGCGGCGATCTCGCGGTTCGTGGACCCCTCGGCCACCCGCCGTGGCGATGCGCAGTTCCTGCGGGGTGAGCGCGGACAGAGCCACGGACACAGCGTCGGGCGTCGGTTCGGTGGTGGTCTCGCCGGTGGCGCGCAGCTCGTCGCGGGCGCGGTCGGCCCACCCGGTGGCGTCGAGGTGGGTGAACGCGGCGAGCGCGGCTCGCAGCTGAGTCCGGGCGTCGGCCCGGCGGCGGTCCCGGCGCAGATACTCGCCGTAGAGCAGTTGGGTACGGGCCAGCTCGACCGGTTGGTCGGCCGGGTGCAGCTCGAGCGCCCGGCGGAAGGCAGCCTCGCCCGCACCGCCGAGCGCCGCGCAGCGGGCGGCGAGCGCGAGCAGGTCCGGGGAACCGGTGGCCTCGGCCCACCGGGTGTAGCGCGCGAGGGGTTCGGCCACCAGGTCCGGCCGGTCGAGCCGATGGGCCGCCTCGACGAAGTCCGGCACGGTCCCCAGCACCAGACCGGGGTGGGCCGGCCCGACCAGCGGACGGAGATACGCGACCGCCTGCTCGGCGCGCCCGGCGGCGAGGTCGAGGAGCCCGAGCGCCCGGTTCGCCAGCGCGACGGCCGCCACCAGGTTGCGCCCGACCGTGCCGGTGAGGGCCTGGTCGGCGAACTCCCTGGCCTCCGCGTTCCGCCCGCGCAGCGCGGCGACCGTGGCGAGGGTGCCGAGGAACCAGGCGCCGAGGTTGGGCTGCCCGGTCTCGACCGCGTGGCGGTGCCCTTCGTCGGCGTGCGCGGCGGCGGCCAGCAACCGGCCGGCCGCCAACTCGTCGATCACCACGAACTGGAGCACCCAGGCGAGGGTGCCGGAAGCCCCCAACGCAACGGCCCGCTCCATGGCGCGGCGCCGCAACCACCGACTGCGCGCGCGATCGCCGATCCCCCAGACCATCCCGCCCGCCCAGCACAGCCGACCGGGATCGGCCAGCCGTTCGATGATCGCGAGATCGTTCTCCGCCAGGCCCGCCGGTGTCCCCGCGCGCACCCGGCCCACCGCGCGGGCGAGGCGCAGCAGGGCCACGTCGGTGTCGGCAGGATCGTCCAGGGGTAGGCGTTCCACGGCCGCCGTCGCCTGGTGCCACGCTTGCGCGTCCCCCGCGTGGTAGCTCGCCTCGCCGAACAGCATCAACAGCTCGATCGCCGTGGCCGGGCCGGCGGCCAGCGCGTCGGGGACGATCGGGCGCAGGAGGCGCAGCGCGTCGGCCGGGTCGCCCGTGCGCAGTTCGATCAGCGCGCGCAGCATGGCCGGCCGTCGCCCGGGTATTCCGCCTGGTCCAGCCACTCTCTCGCTCGCGCGGCCGCGCCGCCCTGCCACGCGGCCGCCGCCGCTGCCGTCAGTCGGCGGGAGCGGTCCGCGCCGGGTGGGGTCAGTTCCGCGGCTTTCGCGAACGCCGTCGCCGCGGCTGCCGGGCCTGCCCGGCGCAGCGTGCGCTCGGCTGCCTGTTCCAGCTCGGCCGCGACCACCGAATCGGGACCGGACGCCGCCTGTCCCAGGTGCCACGCGCGACGATCGCGCTCGGCCGGTTCGAGCGCCGCGGCGAGCGCCAGGTGCGCCGCGCGCCGCTGCGCCGCGCTCGCCGAGTGGTACACGGCGGAGCGAACCAGCGGGTGCTGGAAGTCGACCGTCGGACCGTCCAGGACCAGCGTGTCCTCCAGGTCGTCCAGTGCCGACTCCGGGACCCCGCCGGCCCGGCACAGCACGGCCCGCCTGCCGGTTCCATCGGCCGCCGCCAGCAGCAACAGCTCGCTTGCCGGGTGGTCACGCAGCCGGTCGAGGAACGCGTTCCGCAGCCGGTCCACCAGCGGCAGTGGCTCACCCGTCGACGGTCCCGTCGGCAGTTCCCGCAGTGCCAGTGGGTTACCGGCGGCCGTGTGGAGCAACAGGTCGTCACCACCACCGCGTTCGGCCAGCAGTTCCTTCGCCGCGGCACCGTCCAGCCCGGCCAGCGGCAGCTCCGGCAGCCCGGCGAGCGGCCCGGGATCGGAGCGCGTCGCGATCAGCAGCGCCACCGGTTCGGCCGCCACGCGTCTGGCGGCGAAGGCCAACGCGTCGAGCGACGGCCGGTCCGCCCAGTGCGCGTCGTCCACCAGGCACAGCAGCGGCGTATCCCGTGCCGCGTCCGACAACAGCATCAGCATCGCGAGCGCCACGAGAAACCGGTCGGGCGCGACCGAGTGGGATCTGCCGAGCACCACGTTCAGCGCGTCGGCCTGCGCGGTGGGGAGTTGGTCGACAGCATCGAAACCGCCCGGCAGCAGCGGTAGGAGCAGCCGGTGCATGGTCGCGTAGCCGAGGTCGGCCTCCGGCTCCACGCCAGCCGTACGCAGCACCCGCAGGCCGGAAGCCTGCCCGGCCGCGTCCTCCAGCAGCGCGCTCTTGCCGATCCCCGCCTCGCCGCGCAACACCAGTACCCCGCCGGCACCATCGCGCGCGCCGGCGAGCAGGTCGGCCACCGTGGCCTGCTCCTTCGCCCGCCCGTGCAGCATGCGGCGAAGGGTAATCGCACGAGACTGGCGACTTCGCCGATTCGCCGGCGAACCAATAACTCTAGCGTCGTCACCAGCGACAACACCCACTGGGAGCGATCATGACCACTACCGACCACTGGCTCCAGTACACGCACCTGGAGAAGCTGTACTTCTATCTGCCTGGGATGCCCGAGGCGCTGCCGGCCGTCTTCGGCTTGTCGACGGCCGAGTATGACGTCATCCGCGACCGGTTCACGGCCGCCGCGCGGGACGCCGCCGGTGCGCTGCTCGCCGATCCGGCGTTCGCCGCGCTCGTCGACGCGCTCCCGTTCACCGCCGGGCAGACCGTGCTCGCGGTCGGCGACAGCATGACCGACGACCTCCAGTCGTGGGCGGAGATCCTGCGCCACCTGCTGGTCCAGCGCCGCCCCGAGCTGGGCGTGCGGCTGGTGAACGGCGGCCTGTCGGCGCACACCACCACCATGGTGCTGCGCCGCTGGCCGGCCACGGTCAACGGCACCCGACCGGACTGGGTGCTGTGCGGGCTCGGCGGCAACGACGTCACCCGCGTCGGCCCCGAGCCGAGCTTCCCTCTGGTCGACCCGGCCGCGAGTGTGGCGAACCTGCGGCGGCTGCGGGCCCTCGCGCCGGACCCGAGCTGGCTGTGGCTCACCCCCGCACCCGTCGACGAGGAGCGGGTGGCCGCGTTCCCGGCGTTCCGGTTCGGCGGCTCCTCGTGGCGCAACGACGACATCCGGGCACTGGCCGACGCGATGGGCGACCTCGACGAGCCGGTGGTGGACCTGGTGACCGCGTTCGGTGTCCCCGTCCAGGAGGGCCTGCAGGGTCCCGACGGGGTGCACCCGACACTCGCCGGGCAGACGGCCATCGTCCGTGCGGTTGTCGAAAAGCTCACAATTCCCGGGCGCGCATAGTGGTCGATTAGTCCGTCCGCCGGATGCGGGTATCTCTTTGCTGGCGGGCGTGACAAAGTCAGGTATGCGCAGTGACGTGCGGGAGAAACTCGGCCGGTGGCTCGGCGAGGACGCGCGGGTCGTGAACCCGCTGTCCGAACAGGAACTCGAGCAGCTGCACGACGCGCTGGTGACCGCCAGGAAAAACCAGGCGAAGGCGCTGGCGGCGGCATCCGACGAGGCAATGCGGCAACTGCCCGCGCTCGCGCGAACCGCTATCGGCAGAATTCTGGGGCGCTGAACGTGGGGCATGACCTGACCACCGAGGCCGAGCTGCTCAAACTGGCGCGGGCGCTGGGCACCACGCCGGAACAGGTGGCGTTCGCCGCGAAACTGGGGCACACGGACATCCGGCGGCTGCGGGAACGGGTGGTCGGCGCGCTGTACGACGAGCACCGGCTGGAGTTCCAGCGCGTCGCCACCATCACCAGGATGTTGCCGACCGCGCTGAACGTCCGGATCGCACTGCGGGCGTTCACGCCCATGCTGGCCGCGCGGATCGCCGGCGAGATGCCACCCGACCGGGCGGCCGAGCTGGCGAACCGAATGCCGGTGGCCTATCTGGCCGAGGGGTGCGTACACCTCGACCCGCGCCGGACGGGCCGGCTGATCGGCCGGATCGACCACGACCGCGTGCTGGCCGTGGTGATCGAGCTGGTCGACCGTGGCGAGTTCATCACGCTGGGCCGCCTGCTGGACGCGGCCACCGAACGGATCATCAGGGACGTGGCGGCCATCGTCTCCGACGAGGCGCTGCTGCGGATCGGCTTCTACGCCGAGTCCGGTCCGCAGCTCACCCGCGCGGTGTCCGCCCTGCCGGCCGACCGCCTGCGCAGCGTCGTGACCTGCGCGCTGGCCGGGCCGCCCGACCTGCGCTCGGCCGGCCTGGCGATGATCGGCCGCCTGACCGACGACCAGTTGCGCGGCCAGTTGGCGGAGTACGCGGCCGAGTCCGACGACGACACCCTCACCCGCCTGCTGCACACGGCCATCGAGGACGGCGCGGTGGAGGAGCTGCTGACCGCCGTGGCGGCCATGGGTGAACCCGCGCGGCAGCGTGTGCTGAACCTTCCGGCCCTAGCCGACCACGTAACCCTCCTACACCGGGTAGCCGGCCTGCGCTGACGCTCGCAACACGCGAGTCCCACATTCAAAACACGCGAGTCCCACGTTCAAGACCGGCGAGTCCCACGTTCAAGACCGGCGAGTCCCACGTTCGCGGCACACCTGGTGGCGCACCGAACGTGGGACTCGCCCACTCCCGACGTGGGACTCGCCGGTTCCCAACGTGGGACTCGCCGGTTCCCAACGTGGGACTCGCCGGTTCCCAACGTGGGACTCGCCGGTCGCGAACGGGGGACTCGCGTGGGCTAGCGCAGCGTGGCCGTGCGGCTTTGGCCGTGGAGTTGGTGCGTGTCCACCCGGACCAGCGTGCCGACCGGGATGCGGATCACCCGGACCCCGTCGTCGGCCGCCACCGCACGCAGCGACTCGCCGAGGAGGACGAGCGAGACCTCCGCACGGTCCATGGTCGGGTCCGCCACCGCCAGGTCCACCATCCCGCCCGACTGCCTCCGCACTAGCACCGACGCCGGACCATCTATCGCCACTCGGTCTACGTACTGCCAGCCATCCTCGAACACGTTGGCGGCGAACAGTTTCAGCCCGCTGTGCCGGATCGCCTGGAGGCGCCGGTCGTTCGCCAGCACGGTCAGCGGCCCACGCCCGTAGGCCCGCAGCCGCCGCTCATCGGCGTTCGGCACCAGCGCGTAGGCCAGCGCGGTCGGCCGGGAACCCTGGTGGGCCACCGAAACGCCGAAGACGCTGCGGGTCGCGGCGGTGTCCGGGTTCGCCGCGCGGACCACCCGCCGGCTGCGGCTCACCTGGTCCAGCTCGACCGTCACGTTCTGCCGGTCGAGGAACACGTAGCCGACGGCCGCGCCGGCCGTGCGGTTCGCGTACCGCAGCCACCGCAGCTCGGCCGTGCCGGTCCCCGACCAGGCGCGGTCATCACGCCGCGCGCCGGTGACCACGATCTCGTCCGCCGGGGCGGCCGTCCGGCTGTCCACTGTGGTCACCACGTCGCGCCCGTCGGGATCGGTGATCCCGGCGGCCAGCACGACGATCTCGTGGTCGAGCATGAACCACGACTTGGTGGACCGGGCGTTGCGGTGGACCACGAAGTCCTCGGGCAGCTTCCCCGCCTGTTTGTCCACATAGGGCACGTCGTCGGACTGGACCATGCCGGCCACGCCGTACGCACCGAGGGTCGCGCCGCCGGAGAACCCGTTGGTGCCACGGGGAAAGTACACGTACTTGTTCTGTGACTCCGAAGAGGACGTGAACCCCAGCGGGTGCCCAGGGTTCTCGTACCAGAACCGCCCGTACAGCTCGGGCACCGTCCGGCGGGTCTCGACCGGGGCCGTGACGCCGGCCAGCCGGTAGGGCGACACGGTCGTGAAGTGGTCGACGCCGAACGCCTGGTTCTGGTCCTGTCCGGACAGATAGAGGTAGTACGCGCCGTCGCCCTGGAACCAGGGCATCAGGTTCTCGCCGTTCATGTACTCGTACTTGCTGATCCGGTCCGAACTGCGCGCCAACGCGAAGGCGTAGCCCGGCCGCAGGTGCACCGTCCGGTCCATGGCGTTGAAGGCGACGCTGCGCTGCGGCGGGTTCACGTCGGCGGCCGGGATCGTGTCGTCGGCCACGATGTCGGCGTAGCGGGCCACGCTCACGGGCGAGACGAACCCCGCGGGGTTCAACACCTCTCGTGACGCGGCGCGGATGAACTTCACGTACCCCTTGAGCGCGGTGGCGGCCGGCCCGGTGAGGTAGTCCGCCAGGTCGACGATCGCCTCCACCACCACGGCCACGTCCGCGTACCCGGAGAGCGTCCGCGACACGGCCCGGCCCTTGACGACCTCCATCATCCAGCCCTCGAAGATCAGCGGCGCGAACCCGTTCACCACCCAGCCGCGCACCGTCTCCACCAGCTCGGCGCCGCCCGCGTAGCCGGTGCCGTCCAGGATCTTCACGGCCTGCACCACGCGGGTCAGCAACGCCTTGCCGTAGGAGCCGGTGTAGGCGACCGAGTGGTGCTGGATGAACGACCCGTCGGCGTAGTAGCCGTCGGTGTTCCCGTGCTGGAGGTGGTACGGGTCGACCGTGGCGAACACCGTGCTCTGGTCGGCCACCGCCTTGGCGATGCGCGCGTTGTCCGCCAGCAGCGCGCCCTGGATCATCCGGTTGGTGGTGATGTCCGCCAGGTTCGCTCCCGTGTGGAACCGGGAGTCGAGGTCGACGTCGCCGTCCTTGCCGTTGCGCAGGTAGGCGTCCATGGACGCGATGTAGGTGGCCACCAGCTGCGGATCGCGGTCGGTCAGCAGGGCGAGGGTCTTGCTGACGTGGGTGGAGATGCCGATCTCCCAGCTGTGCCAGTTGCCGTAGTAGCCGGCGCTCTGGTCGCCGTAGTACCGCTCGTGCAGCCAGACGAGGCCGTCGACCACGCGCTGCTGCACGGCGGGGTCGAGATCTACGCCTGGGGTGCGCGTGGCGAGCGCGATCTCGTACAGCCCGAGGTAGGACCGGGTGAGGTTGGCGTCGTTCGTACCGAGGGGGACGCCGGCGAACAGCTCGTTCTCCCCCGCGTTGTCCAGTTCGGTCAACCGGGTGTTGGCCGTGCTCGCGATGGCCGCGAGCTTGGCGGCGACCTCGGGCCGCGCGTTGGTCTCGGCAGTGCCCGTGAAGATCGTGACGGCGTTGGCCAGCAGGCGGTCGTCGGCGGGCGCGTGCGCCGAACTCACTGCCGGGTTCGCCATGGTCAGCAGGCCGGCGGCCGGGACGAGCGCCAACACCTGGCGGCGGGAGAGCTGCGACATGGGGGCAGCCTATATAGCCGACCTATAGGAAAGCGCCGATCCTGCGAAGCCGACCTGAAGGTGACCTGCAGTCGCGGCCCCCATGGTTGTCCCCAACACCGAAACACCAACGGAGGGGAACGACCATGACGAACAGGACACCCGGCCGGTTCCGGCGAGCGATGATCGCGGCGGTGGCGACGGCGGTTCTCGCGCCGACCACGGCCGTACTGCTGGCCGAAGAGGCGATGGCCGCCACCGGCGCCGGCATCATCGACCTGGCCGACGACAACCTCGGCAAACGTGCCTGCAGCACCAACAGCCTCGGCGGCACCGGCTACTACACCAGTTGCAAACCCGAGCCATGGTGCTCGGACTTCGCGAAATGGGTCTGGACGCACAGCGGTGTGCCGGTCGGCGGCCTCACCCCCGAGTCCGGCAGCTTCTACACCTACGGCACCAACAACGGCACCCACCACAGCTCGCCGCAGGTCGGCGACGCGGTGGTGTTCAACTACCACGGCGGCGGCAACGCCGACCACGTCGGGCTGGTCTCGGCCGTCCACTCGAACGGCAACATCCAGGTCATCAACGGCAACTTCGGGGGCTCGAGCTCGACCACGTCGTCGGTGCAGTTCTCCACCGGCGCCGGTCGGCTCGGCGCCATGATCGGCGGCCAGCGGATCGACGCGTTCGTCGGCGGGGTCGGCGTCACCAGCTCCACCGTCCCGCAGATCCCGCACGACCTGATCAACCAGGTGAACGGCGACGGCTACGCGGACATCGTGGGGGTCGACGCGAACGGCGAGCTGTTCGGCTACAACAACGGCGCGCTCGTCAACGACGGCAAGGTGCCGTTCAAGGACGAGACCTGGCGCATCGACGGCAGCAACTGGTCCGGTGCCAAGCACATCGCCGCCGCCGACGTCAGTGGCGACGGGTTCGCCGACCTGGTGGGCGCCAACGCCGACGGCTCGCTGTCGGTGTACGCGAACGGCACGAAGGTCAATGTCGGCGGCACGCCCTACAGCGTGGAGACCTGGCACTACGACGGCAGCTGGCAGCACACGAAGCATCTGGCAGCCGGTGACGTCACGGGTGACGGGTTCGCCGACGTGGTGACCGTGAACGCCGACGGCGCCCTGGCGGTCTACGCCAACGGCCTGAAGGTGAACGGCACCCCGTACGGCGGGGAGACCTGGAACCTCGGTGGGAACTGGTCGAACGTCAAGCACCTCGCGCTCACCGACATCAACAAGGACGGCTACGCCGACCTGGTGGGGGTCGACGCGAACGGCGAACTGTTCGGCTACAACAACGGTTCGCTCGTCAACCCCCAGAGAGCGCCGTTCAAGTCCGAGACCTGGCGGATCAAGGGCAGCAACTGGTCCGGTGTCAAGCACTTCACCACCGGTGAGGCGACCGGTGACCACTACGGCGACCTGATCGCGGTCGAGGCCGACGGCTCGCTGTCCATCTACGCCAACAACATCCTCAACACCCCGGCCGCGCCGTACGGCAACCGGACCTACCACGTCGAGGGCAACTGGACGACCGTCCGCAACATCGCCTGATCACCCACACCACGCCGGGGCGGAGCCACGCGGCTCCGCCCCGGTTCTCTCTCGAAAGGTCCCCGTCATGAAGCTCCGCCACGCCATCCCGCTGACCCTCGCGGCCGCCGCGGCCGCGTTCCTGCCCGACACCGCCGCCGCGATCCCCTCCGCCACCCCCGACGACTTCGGGATCATGTGCGCCGTCCCCGCCAACCACGACCTCAACGTCACCAGGACCGTCTACCAGGTGGGCCTCGAACACCACGTGTCCGACAAGGTCATGCTCGCCGGCTTCGAGGCCGGTTGGGTCGAGTCGCACATGAACAACCTGACCTGCGGCGACGCCGACTCGCTCGGCGTGTTCCAGCAGCGGCCGTCGATGAACTGGGGCACCCCCGCACAGATCCTGGACGTCCGGTACGCGGCGACCCAGTTCTTCACCAGAGCGATCAACAGCGAACGCGGAAATCCCGGCCGCACGGCCGGCCAGATCGCGCAGGACGTGCAGCGCTCCGGCTTCCCCGATCGGTACGACCAGGCGCAGGGCAAGGCGCAGGCGCTGATCGCCGAGGTGCTGCCCTACGCGGTGCCACCGGACCGGGTCAACCAGATCAACCGCGACGGGTACGCCGACCTCGTGGGAGTGGACGCGAACGGCGAGCTGTTCGGCTACCACAACGGCTCGCTCGTCAACGACGGCAAGGTGCCCTTCAAGAGCGAGACCTGGCGCGTCCGGGGCAGCAACTGGTCGGGCGCCAAGCACGTGGCCACCGGGGACGTGAGCGGCGACGGGTACGCCGACCTGGTGGCGGCCCAAGGTGACGGCTCGCTCGTCGTGTACGCCAACGGCATCGAGCTCAACGCCGGGGTCCCGTTCGGCAACCAGACCTGGTCCTACGCGGGCGGCTGGCACACCATGCGCCAGCTCGCGGTGGCCGACGTGACCGGTGACCGGCACGCCGACGTCGTGGCCGTCACGGCCGCCGGCTCGCTCGTGGTCTACGCGAACGGGCTGAAGTCCAACGGCACCCCGTACGGTGCGCAGACCTGGGACATCGGCGGCAACTGGTCCGGGATCAAGCAGTTCACGCTGACCGACGTCAACCGGGACGGGTTCGCCGACATCGTGGCGGTCGACGCGAACGGCGAGCTGTTCGGGTACAACAACGGCTCGCTCGTGAACGCCCAGGGAGTGCCGTTCAAGAGCGAGACCTGGCGGATCAAGGGCAGCAACTGGTCCGGCGTCACGCAGCTCACCACGGGTGACGTGAGCGGCGACGGCTACGGCGACCTGGTGGCCGTGGCGGCCGACGGCTCGGTGTCCGTGTACGCCAACGGAATCCTGCTCACGCCGGGCAAGCCGTACACCAACCGGACCTGGCACATCGAGGGCGACTGGAGCGCGGTGCGCACCCTGGCCTGACGCACGCCGAACGGCGGCACCCGGTTGCCGGGTGTCGCCGTTTCGTGGCTGTGAGTGCCGCCGGGGGTGTAACGAACGAGAACCACGCACGACATTCCCCACGACCGCGTTCATGGGGGGTGAACGGATGCTCGTGCGGGTGCTGGGTCCGGTGGAGCTGTGTGCCGCCGAGGATGTGATCGTTCCCGGCGGCCCGAAACCGAAGGCGCTGCTCGCCGCGCTGACCGTGCACGCCCGCCAGGTCGTGTCGATAGACCGGCTGGTCGACCTCATCTGGGACGACACCCCACCGTCCTCGGCCATGGCGCTCGTGCACCAGTACGTCTCCCAGGTGCGCCGCGGGTTCGCCGCGGCGGGCGCGCGGGCCGCCCTCACCACCCGCGCCCCCGGCTACCTGCTGGCGCTCGACCCGGCGCAGATCGACGTCGAGGTGTTCGGCCAGCAGGTCCGCGCGGCGGGCGACGCCGAACAGGCGGGTGACCCGGCGCGGGCGGCGGCCGCCTACGAGCGGGCGCTCGACCTCTGGCGCGGACCGGCGTTCTGCGGGGTGGACACCCGCTTCGCCCGCAACCACGCGGCCGGCCTGGAGGCGCAACGACTCACGGCCGCCGAGGGGCTCGCCCGCTGCCAGCTCGGGCTCGGCCAGGTCGGCGCGGCCACCGCCCGCCTCACCGAGCTGACGGCCGCGCACCCGCTGCGCGAGGAGAGCCGCGGGCTGCTCATGCGGGCCCTGTACCTGAGCGGGCGGCCGGCCGACGCGATGGCCGTGTACCGCGAAGGCCGCGAGCACCTGGTGGACGAGCTGGGTGTCGAACCGGGCGCCGCGCTCCAGCAGCTGTACGCACAGCTCCTCGACGGCACGCTCGCCGAACCGGCACCGGCCG
Organism: uncultured Actinomycetota bacterium; assembly: GCA_963826035.1. Taxonomy (GTDB): domain Bacteria; phylum Actinomycetota; class Actinomycetes; order Mycobacteriales; family Pseudonocardiaceae; genus Actinophytocola. The sequence goes on from CAWGVZ010000004.1 coordinate 235,915, forward strand.
AGTCCCGGCCGGCACCGTTCACCCCGGTACCGGCCGAACGGCCCGACCCGGCGAGGGAGCGAACGACCGTGCCCAACCAGCTCCCGCCCGATCTGCCCGACTTCACCGGCCGCGCCGAGCAGATCGACGCGGTCGTCGCGCTCGCCAGGTCGGGCCGGCCCACCCCGACGGTCGTGGTGTCCGGCAGCGGCGGCGCCGGCAAGTCGACGCTCGCCACCCACTGCGCGCACCTGCTGGCGGCCGAGTACCCGGACGGGCAGCTGTTCGCCGACCTGCACGGCCACGACGCGGCCGGCAACGAGACCGAGCTGCTCGGGCGGTTCCTGCGTGCGCTCGGCGTGCCGGCCGTCGACCTGCCGGACGAACCGGACGAGCGCACGGAGCTGTACCGCACGGCCGTCGCCGACCGGCGGATGATCATCGTGCTGGACAACGCGCGCAGCGAGCGGCAGGTGCGCAGGCTCCTGCCCGGGTCCGGCTCGTGCATGGTGCTGATCACCAGCCGGTCGCGGCTCACGGGGATCGCCGGTACCGAGCCGCTCGAGCTGGACTACCTGTCGTCCACCCAGTCGGTCGAGATGCTCGGCCGGATCATCGGCGCCGACCGGGTGGCCAGCGACCCGGCGGCCGCGGCCCGCATCGCCGAGCTGTGCGGCGGGGTGCCGCTCGCCGTCCGCGTGGCCGGCGCGAAGCTGCTCGCCCGGTCGCACTGGCCGTTGCGCACGCTCGCCAACCGGCTGTCCGACGAGCGGCACCGGCTCGACGAGCTGGTGGTCGGCGACCTCGCGATCCGGTCCAGCCTGGAGCTGAGCCACACGGAGCTGGAACCGTTGCCCCGCCGTGCGTTCCATCTGCTCGCGCTGCTCGACCTGCCGGACTTCGGGTCGTGGATCGCCGTGCCGCTGCTGGACGTCTCGCCGTTCGAGGCGGAGGACGTGGTGGAGCAACTGGTGGACCTGCGGCTGGTCGAGGTCGCCGGGGTGGACGCGCTCGGCCGGGTCCGCTACCGGCTGCACGACCTGGTGCGGCTGTTCGGCGCCGAGCAGGCGGCCGTGCACGAGCCGGCCGACCTGGTGACGGCGGCGGCCACCCGCACGCTCGCCATGTGGATGACGCTCATCGAGATCGGCGCGAGCCGGCTGCCGCGGGTCACGCTCGGCCTGCGACCGACACCGCCCGCGCGGGTCGAGGTCGATGCCGACCTGGCGGCCGAGGTGCTGGCGAACCCCGTCGAATGGCTGAAGGCGGAGACGGCGGCCGTGGTGCGCACCGTGGAACGCGCCCACGGGCTCGGCATCGACGAGTTGACCACCACGCTCATCTCCGTGCTGCTGTCCTCGCCGTTCGCCGTGCGCAACGAGTTCGACGGCTGGCACCGCACCCACCAGGTGGCGCTCGCCGCCGCCCGCGACTCGGGCAACGCCGGTGCGGAGGCCACCATCCTCGCCGGGCTCGGCCAGCTGTACTACGAGAAGGACGACTTCACGGCCGCCGAGCACCACTTCGAGCAGGCGCTCGGCCAGGCACGGGCCCTCGGGGACCGGGCGGTGGAGATCGTCGCGCTCATCGGCATCGGCACGGTCAACCGCGACCGCGGCGAACTGACCGACGCGCTGACCACGCTGACCACGGCGGCCGAGCTGGCCAGGACGATCGACGACCAGGGCATGCTGGCGGCGGCCACCTACGGCATCGGGGTCATCCGCCGCGATCGCGGGGAGCTGGCCGCGGCGGCCGAGGATTTCACGGCGATCATCGAGATCTACCGCTCGCTCGGCGACCAGCGCGGCGAGGCGCTCGCGCTGCGCGGGCTGAGCCTGTGCCGGCGGGCCGCCGGGGACCCGGTGGACGCGGCGGCGCTGTCCCGGCAGGCCATGGCCATCCTCGAGCGGGCCGACGACATTCTCGGTGCCACGTACGCGGCGCAGTCGCTGGCGAAGGCGTTGCTGCGCACGGGCGACCTGGCCACCGTGCCCTCGCTGCTCGCCGACTGTCTGGAGACGTGCAACCGCCAGCGCGACCAGTTCGGCGTCGCGTTGGTGACCAGGACGCTCGGCGAGTACGCGCTGGCGGCCGGCGACCTGGAGGCGGCCGTGGACCGGCTCACCGACGCCCTCGCCCAGTGGACCGAGCTCGGCCTGCCGCTGTGGCAGGCCCGCACGCTGCGCGATCTTGCCGCGGCGAGGTCCGCCGAGGCTGAGGCGCTCGTCCTGTGGGAGCGCGCCATCGACCTGTTCGCCCACAGCGACGCCCGCGAGGCCGGTGAGCTCGCCGCTTCCTCGCCGGGCGAGTGGCTGGCGGCCGTGCAGACGTATAGGAAACCTGTAGGAAGTTCGTAGGGCATCTACAGGGGGCGGCCCGATCCTGGTCGGGTGACCTCCCCTCCCCTGGTCCCGACGCGCGTGGCCGTGCTCGTCCGGGCGCGCAGCTGGCTGCGGCCGTCCGTGCCGTACAGCCAGACGGCCCGGCACCGCAACGAGTACGGCTGCTACCGCACGGACTGCTCGGGCTACGTGTCGATGGCGTGGGGACTGCCACCCGGCCGGCACGGCGGGCTGGACACGGTGGGCCTGCGCGCGATCGGTGTCGAGATCGCCAAGGCGGACCTGCGCCCCGGCGACGCCCTCATCCGCACGGACGGCACCCGCGAGACCCGGCACGTGGCCCTGTTCGAGAAGTGGGCCGACGAGGCTCGCACGGCGTACGTCGGCTACGAGCAGGCCGGCCCGACCGGCACGATCCGCCGGGTGATCCCGTATCCGTACGGCTCGGGGACCGGTTACGTGCCGCTGCGCGGCCTCTAAACGGACTCGATCACGTCGGCCGCCCGCCGAGTGCCGCCCGCCGCCCGGGCCAGTTCACGCATGGCGGCCAGGCGCCCCGCCGTAGCCTCGTCGGCCGCCAGCTCCAACACCACCTGCCGCAGCTCGGCAGCCGTCAGAGAAGCCAACCGCACCACCCGACCCAGCCCCAACTCGGCCACCCGCCCGGCGTGCATCTCCTGCTCGGCCGCCTCCGGAACAAGCACCATCGGCGTACCCTGCCGCAGCGCCGAGGTGACACCACCGAGCCCACCATTGGACAGAAACACGCGAGCCCGCGAAAGCACAGCCAACTGCGGCACCCAGGGATATACCTGGAAGTTGTCCGGCACCGAACCCGGGGCCCGCGCCCCGCCGAGTGACACGACCACCTGCCAGTCCAGCCCGCCGAACGCCTCGGCGAACAGCCGGAACGACGCGGGCCGCTCGTTGTACTGGGTCCCGAGCGAGATGAACAGCATGGGCCCGGCGGGCGCCGGCCAGGAGCCCGCGTAGATCGCGCCGTCGGTGGCGGGGCCGACAAACGCGTAACCGTCGCCGAAGGACGAGGCGTGCGGCTGCAACGCCTTCGGTGCGTAGACGATCGCCGGATCGTCGCCTCGGTAGAGCCGGCCCTCGTCGAGCCCGTGCTCGCCGAACAGCTTGCCGAGACTGGTCTCCAGCTCGATCGCCAGGTCGCGGCGCGGGTCGTCGAGGATCTCGCCGCGGCGGGCGACCGGCCAGTTGAACGTCTCGTTGAAGGCCAGGTTCGGGTGCGCCACCACCAGCGGCACCGCCCACTCCCGGCTGAGGACGACGCCCGCGCCGAACGTGAGCGGGTCGCACACCACCACGGTCGGCGGGTCATCGCCGAACCGCGTCGCCAGCGCCGGCAGTTCGCGCAGGCTCCGTTCGTAGAACTTGAGCGACAGGATGGACACCTCGATAGTGTCGGCGTCGTCGCTCAGCTCGGCCGGGATGGCCGCCAGCTCCTCCGTGTAGGCCAACAGCTCGACACCGGAGCGCGCCACCTCACCGGCGAACACCTCGGCCGTGGCGAAGGTGACGCGGTGTCCCCGGCGGCCCAACTCCTCGGCGACCGTCAGCGAGGGATACACGTGGCCGTAGACGGGCAGGCTGAGAAACAACACATGCCGACGTTCCATGGGGCGGAGGATGGCTCGCCGCGATGGTGGCACCGTCCAGTACCGGTGAACCGTCGCGGTGCGCTAGGACCGCGCTCGAAGGTGCTTGGCGGGGGTCCCGCGGTGCCCGTATACCGGGGAACGCAAGCTTCCGCCGCCGGTCGTGCGGCGAGACTTGGGGGATCCCGTGTCCGTGCCTCGAATTCCGCTGACCGCGTCACAACGAGACATCTGGATCGCCTCGTCGCACTTCCCGTCGCTCCCGCAGTACAACTCCGTGGCCTATGACCGGATCACGGGTGACGTCGACGTGGACCTGTTGCGTGGCTGCGCGTCCAGGGTGGCGCGGCGCGCCGAAGCGTTCCAGCTGCGGTTCGGCGAGGACGACGGCGTGCCGTACCAGTGGCTCGAGCCCGAACCGCCGGACGTCCCGGTGATCGACGTCGACTCGGCGGAAGCGTGGATGCGAGCGGAGTTCACTCGTCCGTTCACGCTGACCGGCAGCCGGATGTACGACCTGGCCGTGCTGCGGGAAAGCCCGACTGCCGCCTGTCTCTACGTGAAGGCGCATCATCTGGTGGCCGACGGCTGGGCGATGCACCAGTTCCTCGCGGAGGTGTTCGCCGACTACGAGCACGTGGTGCGCACGGGCGAACCGCTCGACGTCCGCACACCGTCCTATGTGGACCACGTGCGGACCGAGGCCCAGTACCGCGCGTCCGCTCGGCATTCGGCCGACCGCGAGTTCCACGGCGGCGCCATCGCCGATGTGACACCGGCGCTGTTCGCGCGCCGTGCCCCGGCCGGCGCGCGGCGCACGGCGCACCACCGGTTCGTGCTCGACCGCGACCTGATCGCGCGGATCCGGGCGGGCGGCACGTCGCCGTTCGCCTACGTGGCCGCGACGTTCGCCGCCTACCTGGCCCGGGTACACGACACCGACGAGGTCGTGCTCGGGGTGCCGTCGCTGAACCGGCACACCATGGCGGAGAAGCTGACCATCGGCCACTTCGCGAACACCCATCCGCTGCGGGTGACGGCCGGGGACAAGTCGATTCCCGCGCTGGCCGGCGAGGTCCAGGCGGGCGTGTACGCGTTGCTGCGGCACGACCGGATCTCGCTGGGCGACGTGCTCCGCCAGCTGCCGGCCGACGGCCCCCGGCAACTGTTCGACGTGACCGTCTCGTACATGCGCTACCCCGCGCGGGCCGACATTCCCGGCATCGCCAGGGAGACGGCGGGCATGGCCCCCGCGCACGACCAGGACGTACTGGCCGTCCTGCTCACCGAGTTCGAGGACGTCGGCCACGTGGTGGTCGACCTGGACTACGCGTGCGACGTGTTCGACGACGACCTGCCCATCGAGGCGGTGGCCGGCCACCTCCAGGCGTTGCTGCGCGGCGGGCTCGAGACACCGGCGCGGCCCTGGCCGGCCATCCCCATGGTGCGCGACGAGGACCGAGCGATCCTGACGGGCCCGGTGACCGAGGTTCCCGAGACCACCGTGCACGGCCTGTTCGAGGAGCAGGCCGCCCGGACGCCGGGCCGGCCGGCCGTGGACTCGGTGACCTACGCCGAGTTGGACGCGCGCGCGAACCAGGTGGCGCACGGGTTGCGCGCCCGCGGGGTCGGCGCGGACGACCGGGTGGCCGTGGTCATGGAACGCGGCCCGGACCTGCTGGTGGCGTTGCTGGGCGTGCTGAAGGCGGGCGGCGCGTACGTCCCCATCGATCCACGGTATCCGGCCGAGCGGATCCGTTTCCTCGTAGCGGATTCGGGTGCGCGAGTGGTGCTCGACGCGCTGCCGCCATTGGCTCGGTCCAGCGCCCCCGTGCCCCCGGTGGCCGGTCCGGACAACCTCGCGTACGTGATCTACACGTCCGGCTCGACCGGCCGTCCGAAAGGGACATTGGTCGAGCACCGCTCGGTGGTGAACCGGCTGCGGTGGATGCAGCGCCGTTACCCGCTCGGCGCCGATGACGTTCTCGTGCAGAAGACGCCGGTGTCGTTCGACGTGTCGGTGTGGGAACTGTTCTGGTGGGCGCTCGCCGGTGCCCGGCTGACGCTGCCACCGCCCGGCGCGGAGAAGGACCCGGCGACCCTGCTCGCCGACCGGCCGACAGTGATCCATTTCGTCCCGTCGATGTTCGGGCCGTTCCTCGACGCGGTGGCCGAGAATCCGCGGCTGGCGGAGTCGCTGCGGTACGTCTTCTGCAGCGGCGAGGTGTTGTCGCCCGCGCTGGTCAACAGGTTCAACCGGCTCGTACGGGGCGCCCGGCTGGTGAACCTGTACGGCCCAACGGAAGCGACGGTCGACGTGTCCTACTTCGACTGTCCGGCCTCGTTCGTGGAGCGGGTGCCGATCGGCCGGCCGATCGACAACCTCCGGCTCTACGTCCTGAACCGCTACGACCGGCCGCTGCCGGCCGGGCTGGTGGGCGAGCTGTGCATCGCCGGGATCGGCGTGGCGCGCGGGTATCTCGACCGGCCGGAGCTGACGGCGTTCACCGCCGACCCGTTGCACCCGGGCGAGCGGATGTACCGCACGGGCGACCGCGTGCGGCTGCTGGCGGACGGCAACCTCGAGTATCTCGGTCGGGCGGACGGGCAGGTGAAGATCCGGGGCAACCGGGTCGAGCTGGGGGAGGTGCGGGACCACCTGTCGACGTGCCCCGGCGTGCGGGACGCCGTGGTGATCGCCCGGCCAACCACCCACGGCCGCCAACTGGTCGGCTACTACCTGGCCGATGAGCGACTCGACCCGGCGAAGCTGCGGGCACACCTGGCGGATCGGCTGCCGGAGTTCATGATCCCCGCGCATTTCGTGGTGCTGCCGGCGTTTCCGCTGACTCCCAACGGCAAGGTGGACCAGCGCGCGCTCCCGGACCCGGTGACCGAGCCGACCACTGAGGCACCCCGCGACGAGGTCGAGTCCGTGCTGGCGGCCGTCTGGGCCGAGGTGCTCGGCGCACCGGCGGTCGGGGTGCACGACAACTACTTCACCCTCGGCGGCGACTCGATCCTCATGCTGTCCATCCGGGCGAAGGCGGCGAAGCAAGGTGTCCACTTCGGACTCGCCGACCTGGTCCAGCACCCGACGGTTGCCGGACTCGCCCGCACCGCCACTACGACCGCCGCGCCGGATCCCACGGTCCCACCGTTCGACCTGGTGTCCGCTGTGGACCGGGTGCGGCTGGCGGACGCGGTCGACGCCTACCCGGTGTCCCGGCTCCAGCTCGGACTGCTGTACCACAGCCGGGAACGGGAGACCTCGGGTGTCTACCACGACGTCTTCCGCTACACGTTCGAGCTGCCGTGGGACGAGGACGCATTGCGGCGCGCGTTCGCCGCGCTGGTCGCGCGCCACCCGGCGCTGCGGTCGAGCTTCGACCTGGCCGGCGGGACGGAACCACTGCAGGTGGTGCATCCCACGATCGAGGGCGGCCTACTGATGGTCGACCTCCGTGACCGGCCGGCCGAGCCGGCGATCCGCGCACACCAGGAGGAGCGCCGGTTCCACCACTACGACTTCGGGACCGCACCGCTGTACCTGCTGGCCGCGTTCCCCGCTGAATCCACCACTGGGTCCACAGTGGACCTGGTGTTCAGCTTCCACCACGCGGTGCTGGACGGCTGGAGCGTGGCCAGCCTGATCAGCGAGCTGCTCGAGGGATACCTGGGTGCGGCGCCCGGCGCGCCGCCACCCTCCCCGGCCGGCCACGTGCTGGCCGAACGGCAGGCCATGGGGAACGAGGCGACCAGGCGGTACTGGTCGGACATCCTGGCCGGCGCCGCACCGTCCCGACTGGACGGTTTCCGCCAGTACGCCCCGCCGGGCGACGAAGAACTGATCGTCCGGCGCCGGGACCTGCCGGCGGACCTGGTCGAGGCCGTGCGGCGGTTCGCCCGAACCCATCGGCTGCCGGTGAAGTCGGTGCTGTTCGCCGCGCACTGCCTCACGCTGCGCCTGTACGCGGGCGACATCACCACGGGCCTGGTCACCCACGGCCGCCCGGAGCAGGCGGACGCCGAACAGATGGCCGGCCTGTTCCTGAACACCCTGCCCGTGCGGGTGGACACGAAGCCCAGCACCTGGCTGGCGGCGGTGGGCGAGGTCTACCGGCAGGAGCGGGACGGTCACCCGCACCGGTGGTATCCGTTGAGCGCCATGCAGGAGGATCACGGCGCGGCCGTCCTGGACACGGCGTTCAACTACATGCATCCGCACGTGTTGGCGCCGGTGCTGCGCCGGCCGGGGCTACGGCTGCTGGCGTTCGAGGCCTGGGAGGAGACGAACTTCGCCCTGCTGGTGAACGCGGTGGTGGACCCGGTGACCGACGCCGTCTGGCTGCGTGTGGACGGCGACGGCCGCGTGTTCACCGAGGCTCGGGTGGACCAGCTGGCGGCGTCCTATGTGGACATCCTGTCCCGCCTGGTGTCCCGCCCGACCGAGCGGATCGACTTCACGTTCCTGGCGACGCCCGTCCCGCCCGCCGTGACCACCGAGCCGGAGAACGTGGTGACCGGGTTCGACCGGGCCGCGGCGGCGACCCCGGATGCGGTGGCCGTGGTATTCGGTTCCGAGCGGTGGACCTACGAACGCCTGACCGGAACCGCCACCCGGATAGCGGCCCGACTGCGTGCTCTCGGCGTGACCCCGGGCGACCGGGTGGGCCTGGCCATGTCCCGTTCACCGGAACAGATCGCGACCGTCCTGGCCTTGGCGAAGTCGGGCGCCACCTGCGTTCCGCTCGACCTGGGCTACCCCGCCCGCCGGCTGGCCATGATGGTGGACCACTGCCAGCCACGCCACATCATCACCAGCACGCACGAGGTTCCCGAGTTCGCTCCGCCGGGGACCGTGCTGCCGTACCGGACCCTCATCGACACCGCGGCGGGCCACCCGGCGCCGGCGGAGATGCCGCCGGAAATCCCCCTCTACATCATCTTCACCTCCGGCTCCACCGGGCGGCCGGCGGGGATACCCATGCCCCGCCGGGCGTTCGCCAACCTCGTCGCGTGGCAGAAGCGGGCGGCCAGTGCCGCGCTGGGCGGCGTCACCCTGCAGTACTCGCCCATGAGCTTCGATGTCTCCTACCAGGAGATCTTCTCCACGCTCGGCGGTGGCGGCACCCTGGTCCTGGTGTCCGAAGAGGACCGACGGGACATGCGTGCCATCCTGCGACTGCTCGACCGGCACAGCGTCGAGCGGATCTTCCTCCCGTACATCGCACTGCAGCAGCTCGCCGAGACGGCCGACGCGCTCGGGGTGCGGCCCCCCGCCCTGCGGGTGGTCGTGTCCTCCGGGGAACAGTTGCGCGTCACCGGGGAGATCCGGCGCTTCTGCGCGGGCCGGCTGCTCGAGAACCAGTACGGGCCGTCCGAGGCGCACGTGGTCACCAGTTTCCCCATGACCGAGCGGCTTCCCGCGCTGCCACCGGTCGGCACGGCGGTCGACGGCGCCGAGGTCACCGTCCTGGACGACGACCTGCGGCCCGTCCCGCCCGGTGTGACCGGGGAGATCCACGTCGCGGGAATCTGCCTGGCGGCCGGGTACGACGGCGATCCCGAGCTGACCGCGCGGCGGTTCGTCACCGACCGGGACGGGACCCGCCGTTACCGCACCGGCGACCTCGGCGTGGTGCTGCCGGACGGCCAACTCGCCTCCCTGGGCCGCAAGGACGGGCAGGTGAAGATCCGCGGTTTCCGGGTGGAGCCGGCCGAGGTGGAGCTCGCGATCATGGACAGCGCCCCCGGTCTCACGGAGGTGGCGGTCGTGGCGCGGGACTCGGCGACCCTCGTCGCCTTCCTCGTCGGTGCGGCCGACCTCACGGAGTTGCGCGCGGAACTGCGGTCGCGGCTGCCGGAACACCTGGTACCCAGCCATTTCACGTGGCTGCCGAGCCTGCCGGTGGCACCCACCGGCAAACGGGACGACGCGGCACTGCGTCAGCTGCCAGTAGGGACCGGAACGGCGAACAAGCCGACCGCGCCCCGGGACCAGTACGAACGCACGCTCGCCGGCATCCTGGCCGAGCTGCTGCGGGTCCCGGTCGGCGTCCACGACGACATCTTCGAACTGGGAGCCACCTCGCTCACCGCCATGCGGCTGGTGGTCACCATCGAGAAGCGGTACGGGGTGCACCTCCCGCTGGCCGCGCTCGTGGCCGCGCCGACCGTGGCGCAGCTGGCGGACCGGCTGCGGGCCGGCGGGGCGAGTACGAGCTTCGATCCGCTCGTGCCGATCCGTCCACTCGAGACGGACCAGCCGCCGCTGTTCCTCGTGCATCCCATCGGCGGCAACGTGCTCTGCTACCTGCCGCTCACCCGGCACCTGCCGGCGGACCTGCCCTGTTACGCGCTGCAGGCGGCCGGCGGCGAGCCGGGCACCGCGCCACTGGACACTGTGGAGGATCTCGCGGCGAGCTACCTGGCGGCCGTCCGCCGGGTGCGGCCCGACGGCCCGTACCGGCTGGCCGGCTGGTCGTTCGGCGGGTTCGTGGTGTTCGAGATGGCGCGACAGTTGCGGCGCGCGGGCGCGACGGTCGAGCTGGTCCTGCTCGACACGGTGGCACTCGGCGACGGCCCACGCGCCGGCGCCGAGGAGGACACCCTGCTGGCGTGGTTCTTCTGGGAACTGCTGCTGCCCGAGCATGGCGGCAGCGCACCGGTCGAGGCACCGGCCGGCGCGGATCCCTTCGACCTCATCGCCGAGGCGGCCGCCCGGGCCGGGATCCTGCCGGCGGACAGCGCGAGCGGCTACGTCCGGCGGTTGTTCGAGGTGTTCCGGGCGAACTGGCGGGCCGCGCTCGCGTACCGGCCGACGGTGGTCGACCAGGACCTCACGCTCGTCCGGGCGAGCGAGCCGCTGCCCGTGCCGCTCGAGTCGGTGCACGGCGCGGCCGGCAGCCGGCACACCGATCCGCACAACGGGTGGGCCGAGCGCACCACCGGCCGCGTCGAGGTGATCGACGTGCCGGGCGACCACCTCACGATCATGACCGAGCCGCACGTCCGCGCTGTAGCCGAACATCTCATCACTGGCAGAGAATCCGCGACCCGCGACAGGAACGCCGCATGAACGCAACCGCCATCATCGTCGGCGCCGGGATCGGTGGACTCTCCGCCGCCGCGACTCTGCGCCGGGCCGGGCTGGACGTCCAGATCGTCGAGCGAGCGCCCGAGTTGCGGACCGACGGCACCGGGCTGTCCATCATGAGCAACGCCCTCGCCGCGTTGCGCACCCAGGGCATCGACCTGGACCTGCCCGGCCGAGGGCAGGCCATCGAGTCGTTCCACATCCTGACCACCGACGGGCGTCCCATCAGGACGGTGGCGCTCAAGGAGATCGGTGAGCGGCTCGGGGAACCCAGTGTGTGCATCCACCGCGCCGATCTGCACCGGGCGCTCATGGAGGCCGCCGACTGTCCGGTGCGGCTCGGCGCGGCGGTCACCGGGTTCGAGGTGGACGGTGCGGGTGTTCGAGTGTCCTTCGCGGACGGTGGGCACGCCAGCGCGGATCTCCTGATCGGCGCCGACGGCTACCACTCGGCGGTGCGCCGCCAACTGGCCGGGCCGGAGCGGGTCCGGGACGCGGGCTACGTCTGCTGGCTCGCGACCACCCCGTTCGAGCATCCGCGCATGACCACCGGCTTCGTCGGCCACTACTGGGGCCGGGGCCAGCGGTTCGGCCTCATCGACATCGGCCACGGCCAGGCCTACTGGTGGGGTACGAAGAACCGAGGAGCCGGCGGGAAAACGGAGATCGCGCGTGCCTTCGCCGGGTGGGCGCCGGAGGTCCTGGCGGCCATCGACGCCACCCCGGCCGAGTCGATCGTCAGCGTCCCGGCGCAGGACCGGGTCTTCCTCGGCCGGTGGGGCCACGGCCCGGTGACCCTCCTCGGCGACGCCGCGCACCCGATGCTCACCAGCCTGGGCCAGGGCGCGGGCATGGCCATCGAGGACGCGGTGGTACTGGCCGACAAGCTCGCCGGCGCCACCGACCTTCCCGGTGCGCTGCGGGCCTACGAGTCGGCGCGCCGCGACCGCACTCGGCGAATGGTCCGCCTGTCCCGCGCGCTGAGCCTGATGGAGCAATGGGAACACCCACTGACCAGCCGCCTGCGCAACGCCTGGTTCCGCAGGATGCCGACGCTACTCCTGAACCGCCAGAACGAGTCCGCACTCTCGTTCCCCACTGAGAGGTCCCACCCATGAACCGAGCCCTCAGCCCGCTCGAACGCTGGTTCTGGATCCTCGAGGAACTGTCGCCCCTCAACGTGGTCGCGCGGGTGCGGGTGCACGGCGAGCTGCCGGATCTACGCCCAGCACTCGACGCGCTGCAGTCCAGGCATCCCCTGCTGCGCGTGGCCATCGAGACCGATGCCGCCGGGCGCGATCCCCGGTTCGTTCCCACCGGAGCACCGATCCCGCTCCGCGTCGCGACGGGCAACGACTGGGTCACCGAGACCAACGAGCGCGAACTCGCCGACCGCATCGACTGGCGCACCGGTCCACTGTGCCGCGTCACGATCGTGCCCACCGACGGCGGATGCGACCTGCTGGTCACCGTCTCCCACATCATCTCCGACGCCGTCACCGCGCTCTCCCTCACCCGCCAGCTGCTGGAGGACAGCGGACCGGCCGAACCCGCTCGTCCGGCGCCGGAAGCCATGTTCCCCGGCGGTTTCCGTCTGTGGCCGATCCTCCGGCAGTCGGTGCCCGACCTGCTCCGGCAGCGTTTGCGCCGGCCGTTGCGGCTCGCCCCGAGCACGCCGGTCACCGGTCGACGGACCCGTTTCGTCCACCGGTCGCTCGATCCGGGACCACTGGTCGAGGCCTGCCGGCGCGAACACGTCACCGTCCACGGGCTCCTGGCGGCCGCCATGCTCACGGCCATCGCCCGCGAGGAGGGCGCTCCGCGGGTGGCCGTCATCGGCTCACCCATCAACTTCCGGGACGCGCTGGGAATCTCCGACCGCGAGGTCGGCGCCTACGTGGCGACCGTCGCCTCCTTTGTGGACTACCAACCGCTGTGGCCGATGGCCCGGGCGGTCAGCGCGGACCTGGCCAGACGCCGGAAGCGAGGCGACCACTACTCCACCATCAACCAGCTCCGCCTGCTCTGCCCGCCGAACCTGGCGGCGTCCGGGAAGTTCCTGAAACTCGTGGAAGCCGGCGGGCCCGGCAACATCTGCCTCTCCAACATCGGCCGCCACGACTTCCCCGACACGATCGGCGGCCACCCGGTCTCCGGCGCCCAGTACGTGTCCGGCCTGTCCGCCAGTGGCTACCTAGCCGCGCTGGTCAACACCAGCCACGGCCGGCTGTCCTGGAACTTCGCCTACATCGAGGAAGCGATCCCGACGGCCCGCGCGGAACGGCTCGCCACGGCCAGCGTCGACCTCGTTCTGGCGGCCGTCGGACGACCCGTGACGACGGGCACCTCATGATCAGGTACGTGGTGGTCACCGGCGCCTCCACCGGCCTCGGCCGGGCGACCGCGCTACACCTTGCCACCCAAGGCTTCCACGTGTTCGCCGGAGTGCGCGATCCCGACGCGCTCGCCGGGTCCACTTCGGACCGGTTGCGGCCGCTCGTGCTCGACGTGACCGACGAGGACTCGGTCGCCGTGGCCACCAAGACCGTCGCGGCGGCCACCGGCACCGGGCTGTGGGCGCTCGTGAACAACGCGGGCGTCTGCGTCCCCGCACCACTCGAATACCTGTCGCGCGAACGATTGCGCCACCAGCTCGAGACGAACGTGGTCGGCAGCCTCACGGTCACCAGGCACTTCCTGCCACTGCTGCGGCGGGCCGGCGGCCGGATCGTGAACGTCAGCTCCGGCCTCGGCCGCGTCGCGCTGCCCTACCTCGGCGCCTACGCGGCCTCGCAGTTCGCGAAGGAAGGACTCAGCGACGTGCTGCGCCGCGAACTGCGACCGAGCGGCGTCGCCGTGACGGTCATCCGGCCCGGTGCGATCATGACGCCCATCTGGGCGAAGGTGGCCGCACAGCACGAACTCGAGGACGCGCCACCGGAGGTCGCCCATGGCTTCCGGCGGTTCCTCGACCGCAGCGAGACCACGGCCGCCGCGAGCCGGACCAGCCAGGAGGACTTCGCGCGGGTGGTCGCCCGCGCACTGACCGCCCGCCGGCCCCGCACGCGCTACCGCGTGGGCGCGGACGCGGTGCTGGCGAGCGTGGTGTCGCGGCTGCTGCCCGACAGCATCCTCGACCGAGCCCTCGATCGGCTGCTCACCGAGAGGAAAAGCTGATGTCGCCACTGAAGATGGCCCGCCTGCGCGCCATGCTGCTGGGTTTCCGCGCGGTACTCGGGGTGCACGCCCGGCGCGGCGACCCGCTCGCCCAACTGTTCTCCCTGCGCCCGGGCGCCGACCCGTACCCGATCTACGAACGGGCCCGCGCGCTCGGCGACCTGAGCCGCAGCCGGCTCGGCCTGTACGCCACGGCTTCGCACCGGGTGTCCAACGCCGTGCTGCGCGACCCGCGGTTCGGTGTGGACACTCGCGCGGCGCTCATGGACATGAACGTCCTGCTGCGCGACTCGGCCGGCACCCGCCCGGTCCATCCGGTGGACGACGGGTTCATCTCGCTCGACCCGCCCCGGCACACCCGCCTGCGCCGCGTGGTGGCGCCGTGGTTCACGCCCCGCGCGCTGCGGGATCGCACGCCGGACGTCGAGCGGGTGGTCGCCCGGCTGCTCGACGACCTGGACGGTCGCACCGAGTGGAACCTGGTGGACGACTTCGCCGCGCCGCTCACCATCCGGGTCATCTGCGACCTGTTCGGCATCCCCACGGTCGACTACGCGCGCTTCGCCCGGTGGGGCGCCGTGCTCGGCGCGACGCTCGACGGTGTGCGGTCGGTGGCCGAGCTGCGCCGGCTGCGGTCGACGCTCGTGGAGCTGGAGGCGTTCTTCGTCGATCTGGTGGAGCAGCGGCGGCGCGAACCGGGCGACGACCTGGTGAGCGCCGTGGTGGCCGCGCATCCCGGTGGTGCGCCGCTGGCCCGCCAGGACCTGCTGGCCACGTGTCAGCTGCTGCTGCTCGCCGGGTTCGAGACCACCGTGAACCTGCTGGGCAACGCGGCACTCGCGCTGCTCACCGACGACGACGCACGCGAGCGGCTGGTGGCTTCACCGTCGCTGGCGCCGGCCGTGGTGGAAGAGGTGCTGCGCTGGGACTCGTCGGTGCAGTACACGGTGCGGGCGGTCATCGAGCCGCTCACCCTGGAGGGCGTCGACCTGCCGCGCGACTCGCTGGTCGTGCTGCTGCTGGCCGGCGCCAACCGCGACCCCGCGGTGTTCCCGGCGCCCGACCGGCTGGACCTGGACCGGCCGAACAGCCACGAACACCTGTCGTTCGCGGCGGGCGCGCACTACTGCCTGGGTGCCGGACTGGCCCGGCTGGAGGCGGCGACCGCGCTGCGCATGCTGTTCGAACGCCGCCCCGACCTGCGCCTGTCCGGGCCTGTCGTCCGGCGCCCGTCCCGCAACATCCGCGGCGCGCAACGACTTCCCGTCCGGGCCGATCTCACGGAACGGTCCTCGTCCGCGTCTACCTGATATGACCACCCACACGATTCTCGACTCGCCGGTCGGCGAGCTGACCCTCGTGGCCGAGGGCGGCGCGCTGACCGGCGTGTACTTCCCGCACCACTGGACCCGCCCGGATCGCACGGCGTTCGGTCCCCGCGACGACGCCGGGTTTTCCGGGGTCCGGTCCCAGCTGGCCGAGTACTTCGCTGGCGAGCGCACGGAGTTCGACCTGCCCACCCGCGCGGCCGGCACCGAGTTCGAGCGTGCCGTCTGGGCGGAGATCGCCCGCATCCCGTACGGCGAGACCATCACCTACGGCGAGATCGCGGCGGCCGTCGGCGACCCGGCGCTGGCCCGCGACGTCGGTGGCGCGGTCGGCCGCAACCCGCTGTCGATCATCGTGGCGTGCCACCGGGTGGTGGGCCGCGACGGCAAGCTCACCGGTTACGCGGGCGGCCTCGACCGCAAGCGCTTCCTCCTGGAGCTGGAGCAGCCGACACTCTGGTAGTTGTTGCCCAGCCATTACACAACGCGGACGGGGTGGGGACACCGCCACGGAAAAGTCAAGCCCGACACAGGAGGTTGGGCTTTGGCAGTCAACAGGTGGTTCGTGGTGGTCCTCGCCCTGGTGCTCGCCGGCTGCGCGGACGGGCGGACGGGCTCCCCTCGTGGTGTGGAAGGCGGGCAGGTGGGCGGGACCCTGTCGGTCACCGACACCGATCACGCCGCGCTGCGCAACCTCGATCCCTCGCTGCTGCGCGCGGTTCAGGAGGCGGCCGCCGAGGCGCACGAGGACGGGATCTCGCTGAAGGTGACTTCGGGCTGGCGCAGCAAGGAGTACCAGCAGCAGTTGCTCGACGAGGCGGTCGCGAAGTACGGCAGCCTCGAGGAGGCGCGAGAATTCGTGAACACGCCGGAGAAGTCGGCGCACGTGACCGGCGACGCGATCGACATCGGGCCCACCGACGCCGCCGACTGGCTCATCCGCAATGGCTCGGAGTTCGGGCTCTGCCAGACGTACGCGAATGAGATCTGGCATTTTGAGCTGATGACCTCGCCTGGTGGTGAGTGCCCCGAGCCTCTGACCAACGCTGCCGGGTAAGCACGGGGACGGTCGCGTGCTTCGGTGATTTCGCTGGTGGCTGGGGCGATCGGCGAGCTTTGGCCACGGGGTGATCCGAGGTTCACCCGTTGAGTAGGTCGCGTGCGTTGCATTGCGGGTCACTGACCGTATGCTTCAGCTCTTTTCTTTCATCCAATCGAGCGATGAAAATTTCGAGGCCGCGAATATAATGGAGGCATGTCCAGCTCCCGCGTGACGGAGCTCTCCCGAGAATTGGTTGAAGCCGTCACAACCCTGCGCGAAATCAATACTGCAATACTGTCGATAATCTCCGAAATGCACCAAGCCGGTGTCGCGCACGAGGCCGGGTATCCGCGGTTCAACCTGTTCCTCTCCGATCTGACTCGAATCGGGCCCCGTGAGGCAGCCAAGTTGATCCGCCTCGCCGAGGCGGTCGCTGAGGATGTCACCCCGACCGGACACATCACTCCGGCCCGGCTGCCGGTGGTGCGGGAAGCACTCGAGGACGGGGTGCTGGACGTGGAGCATGTGGACGCGATCCTGCGGGTGGTGAACAAGATCCCCACCCACGCACCCGGCGACACCGCCGAGATCGTCGAAAAGCACCTCGTCGAGATAGCGCGGGAGGCTCCGGCCTCGGTGGTGCGCGAGCACGGCCAGACACTGCTAGCCCGGATCGACCCGGATGGCGAACAGCCCAAAGAGGAGTTGGCCGAGCCGAAGAACTCCCTGCGCTACAGCCGCAGCCGCGACGGCCGCGTGCACCTCACCGCCAACCTCGACCCCGAAACGGGTGAAGAACTCGTGGCCATGGTGGACACCCTGGCCAAGCCCGAAGGGCCTGATGATCTGCGGCCGGTGGAGCAGCGGCAGGGGGATGCGCTGTGCGACATCATCCACCACGCGATCGACGCACCCGACCTGCCTACGCGGGGTGGGGAGAAGCCGCATCTGAACGTGACCATGGACTACGCCGACCTGGTTGACGGGGTGGGCAGGGCCACGTTGGAGAGCGGCACCGAGCTGAGTGCGTCGGCGGTGCGGCGGATCGCCTGCGACTGCGGAGTCGTACCCATGGTCATGAGCGGTGCGTCGGTGCCGTTGGATGTGGGCCGGGCCCGGCGGTTGGTGTCCACCAAACAACGTGTCGCCCTGAATGCCCGAGACCGTGGTTGCGCGTTCCCGACTTGTTCTCGTCCGGCGCGTTGGTCCGATGCCCACCATATCGTTTCGTGGCTGGATGGTGGCCCGACGGATCTCGGCAATCTCGTGCTGCTCTGCCGGCGCCATCACCGGATAATTCATCACTCGGAGTGGGTGGTGCGCATGACCGGAACCGGCATCCCGGAATTCGTGCCTCCCCGGTGGATTGACCCGCAGCAGACACCACGACGAAATCTACTTCACCTTCGAGAATAACCCGCCGCCCTCCGATACTTATCTTTCCGGGTGGGACCACCAACCCCCGCCCACGCCGGAAGCTGCGCGCACCACGAAACTTGCGCACTTCAACGCAACCCCGCGACTACCCAGCTCCCCGTCTCGTTGCCGTGGCTCGCCGTGCCCACGCACCCCGTACGAAAGTCCCCGGCGAGACACGGCGCCGATCGCCCCAGCCCATCGCAAAATCACCGAAGCACGCGATCGTCCCAGTGGAACCACCATCCACTAGCGTGCAGCTGATGTTCGAACAGGACCTGGTGCGGGCGCTGCTACGGGATCAGCATCCGGATCTCGCGGACCTCGAACTCCGGGACGTCAACGGCGGCTGGGACAACCAGCTGTGGCGGCTCGGAGACGACCTGGCCGTGCGCCTGCCCCGCACCGAGCGCGCACCCGCTCTACTGCACACCGAGCAGAAGTGGCTGCCAGTGCTGGCGAACCGCCTGCCGCTACCGACACCCACCCCCGTACGGATCGGCAAACCTTCGCGCCTGTTCGAGCACACCTGGACGATCGCACGCTGGGTCGAGGGAGACCCGGCCGATCACGCGCCGATCACCCGCCTCGATGCGGCCGAGACCCTCGCGGAGTTCCTCCGCGCGCTGCACGAGAAGGCGCCCGCCGACGCACCGACCAACCCCACGCGCGGCATCCCACTGGCCGAGCTGCGAGAAGAGGTCCACACGAGCGCACGGGAAGTCTGGGAGAAAGCCCTGGCAGCGCCCGTCTGGCACGGCGCGCCGCTCTGGCTGCACGGCGACCTGCATCCGGCGAACGTGGTCGTCCGCGACGGGACGCTCGCCGGGGTGATCGACTTCGGCGAGCTGTGCGCGGGCGATCCGGCGACCGATCTGTCCGCTGCCTGGATCCTGTTGCCCGCCGGCGCGGCGGGCCGGTTCTTCGACGCCTACGGGCGGGCCGACGAGGCGACCATCGCCCGGGCTCGCGGCTGGGCCGTCCTGCGCGCCCTCGGCCTGATCTGGATCGGCCGGAACGGCCGGCTCGGTCTGCCCGGGGGCAAACCAACCTGGGAACCAGCGGGCCATGCCGCCCTTGAAAGGGTCCTCGCCAATTAGGTTAGTCTACCCTAATGCTGCATCTCGCCCGTACCGCATCTCTCCTGGTCAGCGCCGTGTTGGTGACTGGCGCCTGTGGGGCAACGGCCGACCCCGACAGCGACGGACGCCCGCTCGCCGAACCCGTCACGGTCGAGCACCGGTTCGGTTCGACCACCATCGAGAAGGTGCCCGAGCGGATCGTCACCATCGACCTGCAGTGGACCGACACCATGCTCGCCATGGGCGTCGAGCCGGTCGGCTACTCGGTCGACTCGTTCATGCCGGACAAAACCGTGCCGTGGCAGGAACTCCCCAGCGGCGCGAAGGCGCTGTCGCTGGAGGACGGCGTGCCGGTCGAGGAGATCATCGCGCTCGACCCGGACCTGATCCTCGCGTCGTTCTCCATCACCGACCAGGAAACCTACGACGTGCTGGCCGCGCGGGCGCCGACGATCGCGGGGCCGCCGTCGGCCGACCAGGTGATTCCGTGGCAGGACCTGGTGCGCACGGCCGGTGAGTTCCTCGACGACTCGGCGACCGCCGAGAAGGTGGTGAGCGACGTCGAGGGGTCGATCACCGCGACCGCCACCGAGCTGCCCGGACTCGCCGGCAAAACCTTCCTGCTGGCGCAGTACGTGGTGGGCGACGGGATCACCCTGGTGGCCGACGAGAAGGACGGGTCGAGCCTGTTCTTCGGCGGACTCGGGATGACGCTCTTCCCACCGGCGGTCGCCGAGGGCCGGCGCACCGGCGCCACGAGAGCGCAGGTGAGCACCGAGCGCGCCGACCTGCTGGCCGCGGACCTGTTGGTGTTCCTGGTGAACGGCGGCGACGAGAGCGACCTGGCCGACATCCCCGGGTTCGAGGCGCTGCCCGGCACGGTCGCGATCGCCGACTACCCGACGGTCGTCGGCCTGAACACGCCGTCCCCGCTGTCGCTGCCCTACTCGCTCGAGCAGCTGAGCCCGGACCTCACGGAGGCGGCCGGCGCATGAGCACGGCCGCGGCACAGCGGACGCGTGTCTCCGGCCTGGTCGTCCTCGCCGGCGTAGTGGTGGCCGTGGCACTGCTGAGCATCGTGCTCGGGTCCCGGGCGGTCGGTCTCGACGCCGTGTTCGCCGCCGCACGGGACTACCAGCCGGGCAACAGTGACCACCAGGTGATCGCCAACCGGGTGCCGCGCACGCTCGCCGGTCTGCTGGTCGGGGTGGCGCTCGGGCTGGCGGGTGCGGTCATGCAGGGGGTGACGCGCAACCCGCTGGCCGATCCGGGCCTGCTCGGGGTGAACGCGGGCGCCGCGCTCGCCGTCGTGTGCGCCATCAGCGTCTTCGGGATCACGGCGGCCACGGGGTTCGTCTGGTTCGCCTTCGCCGGCGCCACGGTCGTGGCGGTGCTCGTGTACGCGGTCGGCTCGGTCGGCCGCGAGGGCGCGACGCCCGTGAAGCTCGCGCTCGCGGGCGCGGCCATCAGCGCGGCGCTGACGTCCGTGACGACCGCCGTGCTCCTGGCCGACGCGTCGACGTTCGACCGCTACCGGTTCTGGACGGTCGGCTCGCTCACCGGCCGCCGGCTGGACCTCGTGCTGCAGCTCGCGCCGTTCATCCTCGTGGGGATCGTGGTAGCGCTGTGCCTCGGCCGGCTGCTGAACGCCATGTCGCTGGGCGACGAGATCGCCCGCGGGCTCGGCATGCGGGTGGGGACCGCCCGTGCGAGCGCCGCCGCGGCCGCCGTACTGCTGTGCGGCGCGGCCACCGCCATGGCCGGGCCCATCTGGTTCGTCGGCCTGGTGGTGCCGCACCTCGCGCGGCTGCTCACCGGTCCCGACCACCGGTGGATCCTGCCGTACTCCGCACTGCTCGGCCCCGCTCTGCTGCTGGCCGCCGACATACTCGGCCGGCTGATCGCACCACCCGGCGAGGTACAGGTGGGCATCGTGCTGGCGTTCGTCGGGGCACCATTCCTCATCGCCATGATCCGCCGACGCCGGACGGTGGGTCGGACGGTGGAACTGTGAGCGAAGCACGCACCGCCGTCGTCCTGGCCAGGGTGCGCCGCGACGCCCGCGTGATGTCCACGACCCTCGCCCTGACGGCCGCGTGCTTCGTGGCGGTCGCCGTGTCGGTGTCGCTGGGCGAGATCGACCTGCCGCTGCTCGACGTGATCGCCTCGCTGTTCGGCGCCGGCCCGGACGGCACGGCCTACATCGTCACGCAGCTGCGGCTGCCGAGGACGCTGGTGGCCGTCCTGGCGGGCGCCGCGTTCGGGATGTCCGGCGTGATCTTCCAGACGCTGGCCAGAAACCCGCTCGCCAGCCCCGACATCATCGGCATCACGGCCGGCGCGAGCGCCGCGGCCGTCACGGCGCTGCTCGGGCTCGGGTTGACCGGGTTCGCCGTGTCGGCTTTCGCGCTCGGCGGCGCGCTCGCCACGGCCGCGCTCATGTACGTCCTCGCCTGGAACCGCGGCGTCACCGGCTACCGCCTGGCGCTGGTGGGCATCGCGCTCGCCGCCATGCTCACCAGCATCGTGTCGTACAGCCTGACCAGGGCCGACGTGTACGACGCGCGGTCGGCCATGGTCTGGCTGGTCGGCAGCGTCAACGCCAAGACCTGGGCCACCGCCGGACTTCTCGGTGCGTTCCTGGCCGTGCTGGTGCCGCTTGCGCTGCTCGCCGGCCGCTGGCTCACTGCGCTGCAGTTCGGCGACGACACCGCGCGGACCCTCGGGCTCCGCGTCGAGCGCTCCCGGCTCGGGTTGATCGCGGTCGCCGCGGCGCTCGCGGCGGTCGCGGTCGCGGCCGTCGGGCAGGTGGTGTTCGTGGCGTTCGTGGCCGGCCCGGTCGCGCGGCGGCTGGTGGGCGCCAACGGATCCGCGCTCATCCCGGCGGCGCTCGTCGGCGCGCTCGTGATGACCGCCTCGGACGTGATCGCCCAGCACGCGTTCGGGTCGATCCAGTTCCCCGTGGGGATCGTGACGGCCATCGTCGGCGCGCCGTACCTGTTGTGGATGCTGAGGAGCACGAGATGAGTGAGGGATACCGTCTGCGTGGCGCGTCGGTGACGCTGGCCTACGGCACCCGATCGGTGGTCACCGATCTGACGGTCGGCATCCCGACCGGCCGGATCACGGTCATCGTCGGCGCCAACGCCTGCGGCAAGTCGACCCTGCTACGCGGGCTGGCGCGGCTGCTGGCGCCCGCGTCCGGCACGGTCTTCCTGGACGGCAAGGACATCCACACGCTGCCCACGAAGGCCGTCGCCGCGAAGCTGGGGCTGCTGCCGCAGTCGCCGACCGCGCCGGAGGGCATCCGGGTGGCCGATCTCGTCGGCCGCGGCCGCTACCCGCACCAGGGCTGGTTCAAGCACTGGAGCGCGGCCGACGACGACGCCGTCGCCGACGCGCTGGTCGCCACCGGCACCATCGACCTGGCGTCGCGGCCGGTCGACGAGCTGTCCGGCGGGCAGCGCCAGCGGGTGTGGATCGCCATGGCGCTGGCCCAGGACACCGACCTGCTGCTGCTCGACGAGCCGACCACGTTCCTCGACGTGAGCCATCAGGTGGAGGTGCTCGACCTGCTCACCGACCTGAACCGGCGCGACGGCAAGACCATCGTGATCGTGCTGCACGACCTCAACCTCGCCTGCCGGTACGCCGACCACCTGATCGCCATGAAGGACGGGCGGATCGTCGCGGAGGGCCCGGCCGGCGAGTCGGTGACCGAGGAGATGGTGACCGACGTGTTCGGCATGCCGTGCCAGATCGTGCCGGATCCCGTGTCGCACACCCCGATGGTGGTCCCCATCGGCCGCCACCACGCGAACCAGGACACCCCAACCCCGTAAACCCCGCGAGATCGCGGTTCCCGACCACGAGATCCCGGTTCCCGACCACGAGATCCCGGTTCCCGACCACGAGATCCCGGTTCCCGACCACGAGATCCCGGTTCCCGACCACGAGATCCCGGTTCCCGACCACGAGATCCCGGTTCCCGACCACGAGATCCCGGTTCCCGACCACGAGATCCCGGTTCCCGACCACGAGATCCCGGTTCCCGACCGCATGTCCCCACGACCGGCACGCGAGAACCGCGATCTCGCGTGCCGGAACCGCGATCTCGCGTGCCGGAACCGCGATCTCGGGTGCGGGAACCGCGATCTCGACTCAGCTGAGGGTCTCGACCGGGGCCGGCCGGATCGCGCCCCGGGCCGTTGCGATCCCGATGGCGCAGATGATGGCGAACCCGAACAGCACGTAGCGCGCCGACTCGAGCATCGCGCCGTCCCCCAGGTTGACCAGGACACCGGCGACCGCCGTGCCGAACGCCGTGGACATGGTGGTCACCGTGGCGATCGCCGCGGCCGCTTGCCCGCCCTCCGCTGGATCGCGGGTGCTGGCCATGGCCGCCACCGACAGGTGCGGGTAGGCGACGCCGATCCCCGCGCCCGCCACGAACAGCACCGGCGCCCACACGAGCACCAACCAGCCGGGCGCGTCGTCCCGCTGCAGCAGCCCCTGCACCAGGAAACCCAGCGACAGCAACACCGGACCGGCCGCGCACAGCCGCCGCACGGTGGCCTCCCGCACGGCCGACGAGCTGCCGATCTGGGTCACCGACCAGCCGAGCGAGACGGCCGCGCCGAAGAACCCGGCCGCCAGCGGGGGCAGCCCACCCAGCTCCTGGCCGAACAGCGGCACGAACGCCTCGACCGCCACCCCGAACGCCAGCAGCCCGATGGTCAGGTAGATCCACCGCAGCGGCGACCCCGCCCGGTAGGTGGCGCGCGGGAAGACCCGCACCTCGCTGCGCCGCTCGTGCGCGACGAACGCCACCAGCAGGAGCAGCGCCACCCCGATGCTCGCGGCCATGGCCACGGTGTCCGACAGGACTCCCGCCACGCTGACGGCCGCCGTGGCCGCCATCATCAGCACCAGCGACCCGACCGGGAGCCGCACCCGCGCGTCGCCGCGCTCGCCACGCGGCAGCACCCGCGGCACCAGCACCACGCACACGGCCGCGAACCCGGCCATCACCACGAAGGCCAGCCGCCACGAACCCAGCTGGGCGAACAGGCCGCCGAGTGCGGGACCCACGAAGTTGCCGACGCCGTACATGGCCGACATCAACGCGTTGCCCCTGGTCCACAGCCGGCGGGGCAGCGCGGCACGGATCACCGCGAAACCCAGCCCGGACAACAGTCCCGCGCCCAGCCCCTGTACTCCCCGGCCCACCAGCAGCGCCGGCATCGACGGGCTCACCGCGCACGCCAGCGAGCCGACCAGGAAGACCGTGAACCCGATGAGGTAGGCGCCGACGTTGCCCCGGCGGGCGAGGAACCGAGTGGCGAGCATGGTGGCGATCACCATGGCCACCAGGTAGACGGTCATGTTCCACGCGTAGAAGCTCTGGCCGCCGAGGTCGGCCACCGCGGTCGGCAGCATGGCCGAGGCGAGGTAGATGTTCACGGCGCCGACGAGGACGCCGCCGGCGAGCACGGTCGCGGCGCCGAGATGCTCCGGACCCAGCAGCTCCCGCCAGGAAGCCGCTTGTTCGTTTTCAGTCATGACCTCAACGATTTCATTGAAGTCACACCGGAGACTTTTCGTCGCATGTGGACGGTGAACTGCCGGAAACCCTCAAATCGCGGTTGAAGGTGGGGCCGGTGTGGGCCGGCCCCACCCACTCATCAGACGCCCGCGATCGAGCGGATCCAGGTGCGGTAGGAGGTGATGTTCGTGTACGCCGTACGGGTGGCGCGGTCGCTCGTGGACGCGACGCCGACCTGACGGTTGGAAGCGACCATGGGGCCGCCGGAGTCGCCGCCGGCCGTGATGCCGTCGACGCGGGTGGCGCACACGGCGACACCGCGGTGGTAGTCACGGCAGCTGACCGAGCCGACCCGGACGTTCGCGTACTTCAGGTAACGCGACTGGCAGTCGATCTCGGGCTGGTTGGTGCACGTGGCGCCCCAGCCGTAGACCTGCACCGTCTGGCCGACCGCGACGTCCGAGGAGCTCCCGAGCGGCGCGTAGGTGCCCGAGACGCTGCGGTCCAGCTCGGCGATCGCCAGGTCCGCCTGCGTGCTGCGGGTGATGGCCGTGGCGTTGGCGACCGTGCCGCCGGTGGTCTGGTCGAGGCTGCCGATGCGGAACGAGTACCTGGCGCCGGTGTTCGACACGCAGTGCCTGGCAGTGAGGACGAACCTCGGCGCGATGATCGTGGCCGAGCAGTTCTGCTGGCCGTTGACGAACAGCCGCGCCGCCCACGGCGCGTTGGTGGCCGTACCGCCGCCGATGATCTGCGGCGTCACACCGGGTTCACTGGGCGGCGGCACGACCGGACCGGCTGTCGCCGCCGGTGCGGCGGTCACCAGGGCCAGTGCGGCACCGACCACCACGATGGCGGATCTGAGGAACTTCATCTTCGGTTTCTCGATTCTGCGGTCAACGGACCGCGGCAGGGGTGAATCGGGAACGACCGGTTACCATCCGAGGTCGGACGATCACCGTTCGAGATAACGGTGTCACCCGAGCGTGTGAACAGGCAAGCAACCGTGCTTGCCAGATTCACAGGCTGTTTCGGCAACCCACCCACGCGGGACTTCGTGCGGCGACGCCATAATCTGTTCCCGCGCGGAATGCGGAAGACAGGCGGTGCGGTGCGCGGGATCGACTACTACGAGCTGCTCGGGGTGCCCCGCGACGCGTCCCCCTCCGAGATCAGGTCGGCCTACCGATCACTGGCCAAGGCCATGCATCCCGACTCGGGCGGCACGGCCGGGGCGTTCCGGCTGTTGCACGAGGCGTACGAGACGCTCACCGATCCCGACCGGCGCGACAGCTACGACAGCAGCGATGCGCCCGCGCCGCCCCGGCAGCGACAACAACAGCGGCGGGCCCGCCGGGTCGGCGACGATCCCGACCACGTGCCCACGCTGCCCACCATCGATCCCGACACCATCGGGTGGTGGCAGACGGCGCGGGGCACCGGCCGGGTGACGCTGCTCCCCCTCGCCCGCCCCAGCCGGGAGGTGACGCTCGCGGCCCTCGGCGGCTGGGTGCTCCTGCTGGTCGTCCCGATCCTCGTCACCCCGCCCGCGCCACTGCTCGTGGTCTGGCTGCTGGTGCTCGCCGGATCGGGCGCGGCCGTCTGGCGACTCGGCCGGCGCCGGCTGGCGGCCGACCGCGTCGACCAGGAGTTCACCACCGAGTTCGGCACGAGAGCGGTGTTCGGCAGCCCGGGCACCGACGCCGACCAGGTGGCCGAGCAACTCACGGCCGACCTGGCCGCGCGGTACCTGACCCGCATCCCCGGCGTGCGGATCTTCCACGGCCTGGCGGCCGAGGTGGGCTCGGTGTTCGCCGACATCGACCACGCGGTGCTGTGCGGGAACCGGCTGGTGCTGATCGAGTCGAAGCGGTGGCTGCCCGGCCACTACGACGTCGACGACACCGGCGGCCTGCGGCGCAACGGCCACCGGTTCCGCGGCGGCACCATCCGGCTGCCCGACGGGGTGGCCGCCTACCGCCGGATCGCGCCGGGCCTCGAGGTACGCGGCGTCCTACTGCTCTATCCCAGCCGGGCGGGCGAGATCACGGTCGGCGACCAGCCGGCCGACTTCCCGCCCATGGTGCCGGACCGGTTCGTCCAGGAGATCGGCGCCTGGCTGGCCGCCGATCCGTCTACTGTGGACCGCCAGGCGTTCCGGGCGGTACTCGGCCAGGTGGTCTCCCCCAACTGAGCAGCTCGCGGGCCAGCGCCTCGGCCCACCACCGCTCGACGCGATCCGGCGACCAGGACCGCTCGATGGTCAGCGTGGTGTAGACGTCGAGGTTGCAGACGGCCGCGTAGATGTCGACCGCCTCGGCCACGTCCACCCCGGCCCGCAGCACACCGGCCGGCCAGGCGGCGAACACCTCGCCCCGGGTCCGATCGCCCCTCGCCCGGCCGGCGAGGTAGGCGGCCGCCAACTCGGGCTCCGTCCGCCCGGCCTCCCGAACGAGCGCGATGACGTCCCCCGAACGCTCGAACAGCCGCCGGTCGTAGGCCGCCATGGCGGCGAGCTGCCCGGCGGGGGTGGTCGCCGCCTCGAGCTCCTGGACCTCCCGAGGCACGTCCGCGGCCAGATCGGCGGCATCGGCCAGCGCCCGGACCAGGCCCGTCTTGTCGCCGTAGGCCGCGTAGACGGTCGGGACCGAGACGCCCGCCTCGGCCGCCACCTCTCGCACGGTGGTGGCCGACCAGCCCTTCGCCACGAACAGCCGCCGCGCGGCCTCGGCGATCTCGGCGCGGGTCTCCTGCGCCTGCGCGGTCCGGCGCAGCGAGTCGTACCGGCGCCGGCCTGTCTCTCCAGCCATGATCGCTCTTTGACTTTCCTCTCACTATATTCAATATATGCTACGTCAACTCAACAGCGTTCACCGACTCGGCGGGCTTGCCGGCGTCGGATTCGCCACGCTGATCGTCCTCTCCAACGTCATCCTCGTACCCGCCGGTCTGCCGACCACCGGCACCGCGAGCGCGGCGGTCGTCGAGTTCTTCGGCACGGCCGCGGGCGCGGTCGGTGCGGCGACCGCCCTGACACCCCTGGTCTGGGCGCTGGCCACACTGTTCGGCGCCGTCGCGGTCGCCGCGCTCTGGCCGGCCGAGCAAGCGTGGTCGCTGGTCGGCTTCGCCGGGATCCTGCTGCAGAACGCCACCTTCGCCGGCGTCATGGCGATCCGACTCGCGTTGAGCGCGACCGACGACCACACGGCGACCCCGGGGCTGTGGACACTGCACGACGCGCTGTTCACGCTCAACGGCACGTTCCTGGCGCTGGCCCTCACCGGCCTGTCGGTCGCCGGCCGGCGAGCCGGGCTCATCCGCCCGTGGCACGGCCGGCTCGGACTGGTCGCCGCCACCCTGCTCTTCGCGTCGGCCACCCTCGCCCCCCTCGTGATCGACCACAGTGGACCGCTGGGGCTCCTCGGCCTGGCCGGCTGGGCACTCTGGGTGGTGTGGACCGCCTGTTACGGCGTGGTTCTCACCCGAGCAGAACCCGTGCGGTAGCCAGCTGTCCCTCACATTCCCGCCCGCTGTTTCGTCGAGTACTCGTCAGCCCGACAACAGCAAGGGAGATCACCATGGAAGCCCGCCTGAACCTCTTCGGCAACCCGGTATCGACCAAGTTCCTGAAGCACGTGGTCGCGGCCAACAGCGCGATCACCAACTCGGGGCTACCGCTCGCGACGCAGGAACTGGTGCGGCTCCGTGCCAGTCAGATCAACGGCTGCGGCTTCTGCGCCGACATGCACACGAAGGAGGCCGCGCACGCCGGGGAGACCGTCACGCGCCTGCACCTGGTCGCCACCTGGCGAGAGGCCACGGTCTTCACCGAGGCCGAGCGCGCCGCCCTGGAGCTGGCCGAACAGGGCACCCGCATCGCCGACGCGGCCGGCGGTGTCACCGACGAGGCCTGGGAGAACGCCGCCAAGCACTACGACGAGGACCAGCTCGCCGCGCTGGTGTCCGTCATCGCGGTCATCAACGCCTTCAACCGCGTGAACGTCATCGTGGCGCAGCCGGCCGGCGACTACCGGGTGGGCCAGTTCGGGTAAGCAGCACCCGCGCGATGGCCACCTGCGCCGGTTCGAGCGTGGTCCTGCCATCCTCGATGTCCCACAACGCGTTCTGCAGCACCCGGCCAAGCGTCCAGCCGACCGCACGTCGCCGGTCCACGGCGACGGCTTCGGTGAGCAGGTCGAACCGGCGCAGCACGGTCCGCCGCACGTCGCCGCTGGCCACCACCTCGGCCCAGCGGTTGTCCAGCGCGGGCAGCAGGTCGAAGCCGGGATCGCCGGCCAGCGGCTCCGGGTCGATGGCCAGCCACGGCTCGCGCTGGCCGGCGAGGATGTTGTCGTAGTGCAGGTCCCAGTGCAGCAGTCGGTCGCCGGCCTCGCCGGCCAGCTCGGTGACGGCGGCCGCACACGTCCGCACCAGCTCCCGCTCGGCCGGGTCACGCAACGCCGGCACGGCGCTCGGCACCTGGTCCAGCATCGCGCGCGCGATGTCGGCCAGGTGCCGCAGGCCGGGCGGCGCCGGCACGGCCACCAGCCGCGCCAGCAGCTCGGCGAGGATCCCCATGGCCACGCCGTCATCGGCCACCGACGACAGCGGCCGCCCGGCATCGAGACGTTCCAGCAACTGGGCGCCGGAGTCCGGATCGTGGTCGAGCAGCCGCACCACCCCGTTGCCGGCCCAGGTCCGCAGTCCGAGCGGCGCACCCGCGTTGTCCTCGGTGACCGGCTGGAGCTTCAGCACGGCCGGGGTGTCGTCAGCCCGAAGCACCGGCAACACGAGCGACGCCATGCCGTGCGCCGACGGACCGGCCAACCGCAACGCCCACCGCTCGAACAGGTCCTCCGCGAGCCCCAGGAACCAGGCCTGCCCGTGCGAGGCGGCCAGCCGGGCGGGAACGTCGATGCGCACTCGGCAACGCTACCGACCACCCTCACTGCGCGTAGTGCCCGATATATGACAGAATGTCACCGTTCATGACGAAACGGGCACGGCCCGCCGTTTCGATGATCAATATCCGGCCCGCGTTCGCGGCGTGCCGCCATCTCGACTCGAGAGGTCTACTTCATGGGTTTGTTCGACATCGTCAGGGAAAAAGCCAGCGAGCTGCTGGGCGGCGCCAGTGAGAAGGTCAGCGAGCTCACCGGTACCGAACTGCCCGGCAAGGACGCCGCCGAGGAACTGACGCAATCGGCGGACAACGTCACGGGAGATGTCACGGGAGATGTCACGGGGAACGTCACGGAGGCGGCTCAGGGCGTCGGCGAGACGGCCACCGGCGCGGCTCAGGACGTCACGGACGCGGCCACCGAGACGGTGACCGACGCCACCGAACCGTACCGGCCGTAATGACCGTTCGCGGCACCCGCGGTGCAGCTCACCGCGGGTGCCGTGAGTCCGGTAACGACACTGACCAAACGGGCGACGTACCCGGTCATGAGCGGTGCGGACGCCGAGTTGCTGGCCGAGTTGCTGGCGATGTTCGCGGCCTGGCGTGCCGAGATCGACGCCGAGCCGTACACGTGCGACGAAGCGTTCCATGCCGCGCTGCGCGACTGGAATGTCGCGCCCAGAACTAGCTCGCCCGCCGAACCGGCGGCACGGCCGCCGCCCGCCGCCACGCCATCCTCGACCACGGCGCCGCCATCTCCCCCGGTGCCGTGACCTCCCGCGGCGCCAGGTCCGCCGGGGCGACCACCTCCGCGTGCCGAGCGAAGGCCGCCTCCACATAGCGGTGCCCGGTGTCCGCCGCCACGAAGACCACCTGCCGGGCCGGTCGGAGCCGCGCTTCCCCAACGCGCCGCGAGATATGCGGACCCCGCCGACAGCCCGGCGAACACCGCGTGCTCACGCAACAGCGCCACACTGCCCGCCGGCGCCGCCTCGAAACCCATCCAGTGCACCGTGTCGTACAGCTCGTGCGCCACGTTGCCGAACGGGATCGAGCTGCCGATGCCCGCGATGATGATCTCCGGGTCGTGCACGTGCTCGCTGCCGAACGTGACGCTGTCGAACGGTTGCACCCCCACGAGTTCCACCTCCGGATCGGCCTCGCGCAGGTATCGCGCCAGCGCGCCGGTGGACGCGCCCGTGCCGACGCCGCCGACCACCGTCAGCCCGTCGGTGCCCAGCTCCCGGCGGACCAGCTCGGCCACCGGCCGGTAGCCGAGGTAGTGGATGTCGTCGTGGTACTGGCGCATCCAGTAGTGCCGCGGGCGCTCGCGGATGATCTCGCGGACCCGCGCCACCCGGCGGCTCTGGTCGAGCTTCAGGTCGGGGGTGGGCGGCATCGGCTCGACCGTGGCGCCGAGCACCGCCAGCTGCACCCGCAGCGTGCGATCCACGGTGGTGGACGCGACGATGTGGCAGCGCAGCCCGTGCCGGTGGCACGCCAGGGCCAGCGCGTAGATGCCGCTCGAACTGTCGACCAGTGTGTCGCCGGGCGCGACCACCCCGCGGTCGAGCAGGTGCGCCACGGCCGTCAGCGCGGAGGTCACCCTCATCGTCTCGAAGCGCAGGCAGGCGACGCGGTCGTCGATGCGGACGAGAGCCGGGCGGCTGAGCGTGTCGGAGATGTGTTGATCCACCGTCTCCCCTTCTACAAGCCCGCGCGGTAGCGGTACAGCACCGTGTCGTCGGCGCTGAACCGCGAGACCGGGAACGGCTCCGCGGCGAGCGCGGTGACCCCGGCGCCGAGGAACTCGCGCACCACGGCGCTGCCCGTCTGGGCATGGACCACGAGCGGCACCTGGCGGCGCCGGCAGCTGTCCAGGATCTCGTCGAACGTGCCGTTGCCGACCGTCATGCCGGTGGCGACCACGGCGTCGGCCACGTCGAGCACGTCCCGCATGTCGGCGGTGATCGGGTCACCCCACCGAGTAGTGCGCAGCGTGAGGTCGCACGGCAGGCACTCCGCGCCGCGGTCGCGGATGGCCGCCACCAACGGGTTCACCACGCCGATGAGCGCCACTCTCTTACCGGACACGTGGTCGAGCAGGCCGGCCACCGCGCGGTCGCGGGCGCTCGCACGCTCCTCCGGCGTGCCGGCGGGCAGTATCACCGGCTACACAGTCACCGGCTCCACATCGGACGTCCGATGTGGACGAACGTGCGCCAGGTAGGCGTCGAGCGCGGCCACCCGAACCGGCGCCGGGCGGTCGAGCAGCTCGGCCACCGACAGACCCGACAGGTCGCCGCACACGGCCGGCGCCACTTCACCGTCGGCGAACGCGCACGCCCCGAACGCGCCGCCGACGCGAGCCAGCACGTACTGGTTGCGATAGGTGGTGTCGCCGCCGGCGAGCCGGGTGCCGTGGTGTGCCCAGAAGACGCTCGTGACGGTGACGGTCCTCGGGTCGGGCCCGCGCCGGCCGGCCAGGACCTCGGCGAGCAGCGACGACTGCGTGATGTCCAAACCCGACCTCCAGCGCGGGCTCAACCGAGGCTATATCGAAAACGATTGTCAATTCAAGTGGTTGCTGCATCAGGGTGATCTCGCGCCTGCGGCCGGGTGACACGGGTCCCACCATCCCGAGGCGCGAGCTACGTTCACCTGGTGCACCCGCCCCCGCCCGGCACCGTCCTCGACCGGCGTCCCCTGCCCGAGGACCGGTGGCCGGCGCACGCGGCCGAGGCGATCCACGTTGTGTACCAAGGAGTCGGCTACGACGGCGCGGGCCGCGGGGTCAGCGGTTCGGTGTTCCTGCCGGCCGGCGACGCACCGCCCGGCGGCTGGCCGGTGGTGAGCTACGCCCACGGCACCACCGGGCTGGCCGACCACTGCGCGCCCTCGCGGGCCGGGTTGAGCCGGCTCGAACGCGCGCACGTGGCGCGCTGGCTGGCGGCGGGCTACGTGGTGGCCGCCACGGACTACGAGGGCCTCGCGTCGGCCGGCCCGCACCCGTACTTCAACGGCGAGGCCGTGGCGGACGACGTGATCGACATCGTGCGGGCGGCCGGCCGGCTGGATCACCGCGTCGGCCGGACCTGGCTGGTCACCGGGTTCTCCCAGGGCGGTCACGCCGCGCTGTTCGTCGGGCTGGTGGCCAGCCGGTACGCGCCCGACCTCGACTTCCTCGGCACGGTCGCGCTCGCCCCACCCGTGCACCTGCCGCTGCTGATCAGCCTGGTGACCGAGGACGGCACCCGGCCGGTCTCGGTGTTCCTGCCGTTCCTGCTGGCCGGGCTGCGCACGTCGCACCCGGACTTCGACGCCCGCCCGTTCCTCACGTCCGTCGGGAGCCGGCTGGTCGACACGGCCGCCACCGCCTCGCTGGTCGACATGTTCCGCGCCGTCGCGACGCTCACGAACGACGACCTGGGGATCACCCGCCTGCACACCCGCCCCGGCGTCGGGGAGATCCTGCACGCCTGCCGCGTGCCGGTCACCCGGATGGACCGGCCGGTGTTCGTCACGGCCGGCACGGACGACGAGGTGGTGCCGGTGGCCGTGGTCGAGCGCTTCGTGGCCGACCTCGACCGGGCCGACACGGTCGTGCGCTTCCACCGGGAGGAGGGCGCAAACCACGGCGATATGCTCGGCGCGGCCCACGATCAGCTGATCGAGTGGACCCGGTCGCTGACCATCCCGCCGCCGCCGGCCACCCGGTTCAGCCTGTTCGACGCGAACGCCGATGGCTACCTCACGCTCGACGACTACGAGGTGTTCGCGCTGCGGCTGGCGCAGGCGTTCGGCCAACCCCCGGGCTCCCCCGCCGCGCTCGCCGTGCGGCGCGGCTACCGCGCGCTGTGGCAGGCGGTGGCGTCCCGGTCGGACACCGACACCGACGGCCGGGTGAGCCAGGCGGAGTTCCTGGCCTGGCTGGATTCCACGCCGACTTCCGCCTTCGATCAGGAGCTGGCCCCACTGGCCGAGGCGGTGATCGCCCTGGCGGGTAACGACAATGACGGCACCCTCGACGCCACCGAGGTGGCCAGACTGCTGCGATCCTGCGATCTGTCCGCACTGGCGGCCCGTCGAATGCCTGGAAGGCGTCGTTCCTGACGCTCAACGTCAGTAAGGCGTCGTTCCAGGCATGCCCCGCGCCGTGCCTGGCCTGCTAGCCGAGCAGCTCGCGCGTCGGCTCGTGGCGGATCTCGCCGCCATGGGTCACGCAGCTGCCCGCGATGATCTCGTCGCCGAAGTCCGGCACCAGCCGGCCGTCGGAACTCATGAGCAGCAACAGGTTCACCACGTTCGTGCCGTACAGCTGGCTGGCCTGCGCCGGGAGTTCGCTCGCCACGTTTCGGGCGCCCCAGACGGACACGTCGCCGACCGTGACCTCCTCGCCCGGCTTCGCGCCCTCGACGTTGCCGCCCGACTCGGCCGCCAGGTCGACCACCACCGAGCTCGGCCGCATGGCCGCCACCATCTCGGCCGTGACCAGCACCGGCGCCACCCGGTTGGGCACGGCGGCCGTGGTGATCAGCACGTCGGCGTCGGCCACGTGCGGGGCCAGCAACTCACGCTGCAGGCGGGACCGTTCCTCGGTCATCTCCCGCGCGTAGCCGCCCGCGCCCTCGAGCGTGGGCAGCTCCAGGTCCACGAACTCCGCGCCGAGACTGCGTACCTCCTCGGCGGACGCCGCGCGCACGTCGTACGCCCGCACCACAGCGCCGAGCCGGCGGGCCGTGGCGATGGCCTGCAGCCCCGCGACCCCCGCGCCGAGCACCAGCACCTTGGCCGGCGGGATGGTGCCGGACGCCGTCATGGACAGGGGGAACAGCCGAGGCAGCCGCTCGGCGGCGATCAGCGCCGCCCGGTAGCCGGCCACGAAAGCCTGCGAGGACAACGCGTCCATGGCCTGGGCGCGGGAGATGCGCGGCACCAGCTCCATGGCGAGGGCCGTGTGCCCCGCGTCGCGCATGGCCCGCACGAAGTCGAGATGCTGTGCGGTGGGCAGGAAGGAGATGGTGATGGCACCCGCCGCGAGCACGGGCGCCTGCGACGGGGCCAGCGGCTGCACGGACAGCACCGCCCCGGCGCCGACCAGCGCGTCGGTGTCGACCACGGCGCCCGCGTCGCGATACTCGTCGTCGGTGAACCCGGCGGGTTTGCCCGCACCCGGCTCGACCGCGACGTCGTAACCCTTGTCCGTCAGACGTGACACGTGGCCAGGCACGACGGCGACGCGTCGCTCGCCGGTCTGTGTCTCCCCAGCTATGGCGATCTTCACGGGACGCACTTTAGCTCAACGCACAGTCAGCAGCGGTCTCGTGGCGGCAGCCCGGTGGTGTCCGGGCGGCGATCTCGGTAGGTGGCCTCGGCGAAGTCCACGAACCGCTCGACGTCGCCGACCGTCGAAGCCAGCCCGAACGAGACCCGGACCGCACCCGCTGTGGGCAGCCCGATCAGCCGTAGGTACTCGTCCAGTGAGTGGGTCCGCGCCCGGCGCAGTGGCCGCAGTGCCGCGAGGTCAAGGCCGAACGCGTCCTCGCCGACGCCCGGATTGCAGAAACACCCGGTGCGCAACGAGATTCCCGCGGCCGACGTCTCGGCCGCCACCAGCCGCTCGTCGACCACGCGGCCGTCGACGTCGAGGAAGTTGAACGCGATGGTGCCGCCACGGCCGAGGGTGTCGAGCGGTCCGTAGACCTCCACGAGCGGTGAGCCGTCGCCGTGGCGCAGCGCGGTCAACCGGTCGAGACACCAGCCGGTGAGACCGCGCACTCGCCGGCCGATCACGTCGAGACCGATCTCCCCGATCCAGTCGAGTCCGAAGTGGACGTCCGGAATGGACAGGAAGTTCAGGGTGCCGTCCTCGAAGGCGGACTCGTTCGGTGCCATGGTGTGCCACGGCATGCCCACGCTCACCGCCTGGATCGTGCCGCCGGAGAACCACGGGCGGGTGAGCCTGGCGAGCGCGTCCTTGCGGGCGATCAGGCTGCCGACGCCCGTCGGGTAGCCGAACACCTTGTACCAGCTGGCGATCACGAACTCCGGGTGCACGGCGGAGAGGTCGAGCGGGCTGGTCGGCAGGAACGCGGCCGCGTCGAGCAGGACGTCGTAGCCGAGGCCCTGCGCGAGGGTGATCCAGTCGAGTGGATGACGCACCCCGCTGAAGTTGCTCTGCGCCGGGTAGGCGAACAGCCCGCGCCTGCCACGGACCAGTCGGTCGGCCAGCGTTCTCGTGTCGACCCGCAGTTCGGGCGCGAGCGTGGGTACGTACACCGTGCGGGCGTGGCCGCGCCGGGCGAACTCGCGCAGCCCGTTGACCGAGTTGTGGTTGTCGAACGTCAGGACCAGCCGGGTGCCGCGGGTGAACGGGTACGCCTCGCCCACCAGCCGGGCCGCGCCGGTCGCGTTCGGCGTGAAGATCGCCACATACTCGGCCGGATCGGCGTTGACGTGCCGCAGGATCCGCCGGCGCGTGTCCTCCACCAGCTCGGTCGCCGCCCCGCTGGTGGGGTTGACCGAGTGCGGGTTGCCGAACAGCGTGCCGGTCAGCCGCCGCTCGTGCTCGCGGTGCTGCGCCCTGGCCGCCAGGCCGGCTCCCGTGTAGTCCAGGTAGAGGTGGCCCTGCCGGTCGAGGTAGTCGTACTCGGTGCGGCGCAGCTCGTCGAGTGCGCTGGTCTGCTCGTAGTCCGGGTGGACCCGCAGGAACTCGGCCGGCTCGGTCATCTGGCCGGCCCCGCCTTGCGGCGCAGTACGAGCACGGTCGCCACCCCGAACAGCACGGCGAACCCGGCCAACAGGACCCAGTTCGTCCACAGTGGATGGTCAAAACTGTCCTCATAGGACTGTAGGAGCGGCGGACCGAGCGAGGACGCGCCGCTCGACCAGAGCGCCGGCAGCTCGGCCGAGTGCCCGAGCGCCTCGAACGCCCAGCGGTTGCTCATGGCGTAGCTGAACCACCGGCCCACGTCTGCCATCACCGGGACCGGCAGGAACGCGCCGACGAACAACACCTGCGGAAAGCACAGCATGGGCAGGGTCAGCGCGGCCTGCGACGGGTTGCGCACGGACGCGGCGGCCAGCAGCCCGAGCGTGAGCGCGCACAGCGAGGCGAGCGCCACGGTCACGAAGAGGGCCGCGTCGCCGGCCGCGTCGAGGTCGGGCAACCGGTCGGTCACCGAGAGCAGGACCAGCAGCAGCGCGTCCACCAGGCACAGCAGGGGAAGCAGTGTGGCCACTTTGGACAGCACGTACGGCACGAGCCGGAGCCCGGCCCGCCGTTCGCGGCGGAGGATGGCGAACTCGTCGCAGATCTGGGAAAGGCCGTAGGTGAGGCCGAAGAAGAACCCACCGAACGCGATCCAGAACAGGATCATCACGGTGGTGCTGGGATCCGGGCCCGCCGGGTCGAACGCGCCCGGCCGGAACAGCATGAGGAACATCAGCGCGATCATGACCGGTGAGCCGACCAGGATGGCCAGGGTCAGCCGGTCCCGGGCGAGCAGCTCGACGTCCCGCGCGGCGAGCAGCCACCACTGCCGCAGCGCTGACACCCGCCGCACGGGGCGCGCCGGTGCCTCCGGGACCTCCAGCGCCTCCAGTGCCGAACCGGCGGGCCACGGCTCCGGGTCCGCGGCCAGCCGGTCGTAGATCTCGGCCGTCGTGGCCACCTCGAAGTGGGTCAGCGTGGCGTCCGGCGTGCC
Source organism: uncultured Actinomycetota bacterium (assembly GCA_963826035.1). Lineage (GTDB taxonomy): Bacteria > Actinomycetota > Actinomycetes > Mycobacteriales > Pseudonocardiaceae > Actinophytocola. The sequence goes on from CAWGVZ010000004.1 coordinate 273,159, forward strand.
GGCGAACGCCAGCCGGCCGTCCGCCGTCAGGACCAGTACCTCGTCACACAGGGGGACGTCGCTCGGGTTGTGGGTGGTGAGCACCACCGTGTCGCCCGCCTCGGCCAGGCCGCGCAGGTGGGTCAGCAGGTCGCGGGCCGTGGCCGGGTCCAGGCCGCTGGTGGGCTCGTCCAGGAACAGCGCCTTCGGGTTGGCCAGCAGCTCCACGGCGATGCTGGCCCGCTTGCGTTCACCGCCGCTCAGGGTGGCCACGCGCGCGGTCCGCCGGTGTTCCAGGCCGAGGGTCGCGAGTACCGCGTCGACCGAGGTCGACTCGCCCCGCAGGCGGGCCGCGTAGCTCAGGGTCCGATGCAGCGGCAGATGCAGGTGGACGATGTCGTCCTGCGGGACGAACCCCACCTCCGGCGGGTGCGACACCGTGCCGGACGTCGGACGGCGCACGCCGGCCAGCAGCTCCAGCAGGGTCGTCTTGCCGGCGCCACTCGGGCCGATGATCGCCACCAGCCGGCCCGCGGCGACGTCGACCGTGACGGGGGCGAGGGTGAACGTGCCGGCGGTCCAGGTGGCGGCCCGGCCGGAAACCGCGGTATTGCCCATACGCTGTTGATACCACCGCACAGCTACCACGCGAAAGCAGATCACGCATGATCCCCCTTCCGGCCGAAGACCGGGAACTCAGTCCCTACACGGGTTTCACTCGCGCGCACTGGGAGGCGGCCGCCGACGGACTGCTGGCCGCCGCGTGGAAGTGGGCGACGCCGGGCGCTGCGTTGCTCGATCTCCCGGGGCGGCCGTCGGTCAGCGGTGCGCGTTCGGACGGTCTCGAGGGGTACGCCAGGACGTTCCTCGCGGCGGCGTTCCGGGCGGCGGGCGGCGGCGATCCGCACGGGTGGCTCGAGCGGTACGCCGCCGGGCTCGATGCGGGTACCCGCACGCCCGGGCGCGACGATCTCGAGTCCTGGCCGGTCATCGGGGATCAGTTCGCGCGACTGGGTCAGCCCATGGTGGAGTCGGCTTCCGTGGCGCTCGGGCTGCGGCTGACGCGGCCCTGGCTGTGGGATCGACTCGATTCCGAGGTGCGGGATCGGGTGGCCGAGTGGTTGCGTGGTGCGCTGCACCGAGTGCCGGCGGCCAACAACTGGTACCTGTTTCCGTTCACCGTGGCGGGGTTTCTCGAGTCGGTGGGTCGTGGTGACGCAGCCACGGCGCGGGTGCGCGCTCGTGCCGTGGAGTTGCTGGAGACTTGGTACGTCGGGGACGGCTGGTACTCCGATGGCGACGGGCGGGCGTTCGACCACTACAACGGGTGGGCCCTGCACCTGTACCCGGTGTTGGACGCGTATCTCGCCGGTAAGTCCACTGTGTACGATGCGCGACTGCGGTCACATCTCGACGGGTTCGCCTCCCTATTCGGTGCCGACGGCGCGCCGATCTACTTCGGACGGTCGTTGACCTATCGGTTCGCCGCCGCGTCGGCCGTGGGGTTGGGTGCGGTCGCCGGCCGCTCGCCGCTCTCCCCAGGCGCGTCCCGGCGGGTGCTCAGCGGTGCGCTGCGGTATTTCCTCGACCGGAGGGCGGTGGACTCGAACGGGCTGCTCAGCCTCGGCTGGCACGGGCCGCATTCGCCGACCCTGCAGTCCTACTCCGGGCCGGCGTCACCGTACTGGGCGTCGAAGGCGTTCGTGTGCCTGCTCGCCGGGGCCGATCATCCACTGTGGACCGATCGGGAGGAGCCGGCGCCCGTCGAGGGTGCGGACCGGGTGATCGCGCTGGCTCCTGGCCTGCTGGTGCAGACGACGTCCACCGACGGGATCGCCCGGTTGCACAACCACGGCAGCGACAACGTTCGCCCGGATGCGGGCGAGTCGGCCACCGAGGAGGATCCGCTCTACGGCCGGCACGCGTACTCGACGCGGACCGGCCCGACCGCGTTGGGCAACGTGGCGGACAACCACGTGAGCGTGATGGTCGGCGGGGCGCACAGCGTGCGCAGGCGGATCCATCCGCTGGGCGCCGGCGGCGACGGGTCGTGGGGGTGGGCCGCGTCGTGGCACCGGCCGGTGTTCGCGTCGGGGCCGTCCATCCTGCCGGGACTGCGGGTGGAGAGCGTGACGGTGGCGTGGGGCGTGCACGAGCTGCGGGTCCACCGGATGCTGGCCGCCCCGGCCGGTGTCCGCGTGGAGCAGACCGGGTGGGCCGCGGGCGCCGACCTGGTGTCGACCCTGCTACCGCTATGTGGGTGGACGGACGCCGACGAGGTCCGCGCTCCGCAGGGCACGGCTTTCGCCGAATGGGTCACCGTTCCCCGCCTGAGCGCACCGGTTCAGGGCACGGCCGTGTTCGCAGCGTTGGCCACACTGTCCACCGAGCCGGCGCCGGCGCCGATCACCGAAACCATCGCCACCGCGGACACTCTCGACGTGCACTGGTCGGATGGCACCCACACCCGGATCACCTTCGACCCGATGACCGTGACCCACGCGAACGTGTGACCCTGCTCAGTCCGGTCTCGCCCAGGCCCTGCCGCGGCGCTCCGCGCTCCGCGTCTCGGCCAGCGCGGCCATGACCCGCTCGGTCATCTCCGGCCACGGTGGCCGCCGCAGCACCGCCAGGGAGGTGATCACCGCCGCGACGAAACCCGCGCACACCCCGATCAACCGGTGCCGGCCGGTATCGACCACCGGCGTCCAGGTCGTGCCATCCGCGCGGACCGTGCAAATGCCGACCGGACGCTCAGCGCGCTTGCCCCAACCCTTACGCGACACGGTCATGATCACCGTGCCGTCGCCCGCCTTGTACGGCTCACCGAAGATCAGCAATCCAGCCCTTCCTCGCGGGTAGAACGCGCCGGCAAACTCGACGCGGACGACCCGGGTCGTGCGACCACCACTCGAATCGAACGGGTGTGCGAAAGCGAACCCGGCGCCCGTGATCATCGAGGACGCCGGGGGCCCCCTGATTTCAATTCTATCGGCGAGCACCGACAATTTTGAGCGGTCCGACGGGGCCGCCTGTCGTGGCCGACGCCCAGTGGTCATCATGGCCGACGGCAATGGTCATCATGGCCGACGGGAACGGTCATCATGGGCGACCGGAGTGGTCATCATGGGTGGCCCGTCAGGTGGCGACGGCCGCCGCGGCGCTGCGCAGGAATGCCTCCGCCTTGTCCGGGGTCATGAACCAGTGTTGGAAGTCGGTCGGATCGGCGAAGCCGTTCGCGAATCGCTTGGCCACCGCCGGAATCTGGCCCGCCGCGCCGATGATCTCCAGCACGTGCGGGGGCGGCGGCTGCAGCATGGCGTTCGTCCAGTTCGTCACGTGGGACGCGTACTCCCAGTACTTCTCGAACGCGGACTCCATCCACCGGCGGTCGAAAGCACCGTCACCGTGGGCCAGGATCTCCTTCAGGTACACGGCCGCGCAGTGGCTCGCGTTGTTCGAACCCTGGCCGGTGATCGGGTCGTTCGCCACCACCACGTCGGCCATGCCGAACACCACCTGACCCGATGGCAGCTCACCGACCGGACGACGGACGACCGGCGTGTAGCCACCGGCCAGCGCACCGCCGGCATCGGTCAGCTCGGCGTTGCGAGACCGTTCGTACTCCCACGGCGTGAACTGCTTCATCAGCTCGAGCATCCGGCGAAGCTGCTCGTCGGGCGCCGGGCGGTCGTCGAACACGTCCAGCGGACCGCCGGGAATGCCCTCGAAAAAGAGAATGTCGCAGTTCCCGGTCACCGTGTAGCACGGGATCATGAACAGCTCGCCCACACCGGGAATGATGTTGAACCGCACGGCCTTGAAGTCCGGGTGCTCCGGGCGCGGCTCCACACCGTTGCAGTACACGACGGACAGCGCGCGCTGCGGCTCGGTGTACGGGGACCGCGACGGGTCGCGGTCGAACAGTTGAACCAGCTCACCCTTGCCGGCCGAAATGATGGTCAGGTCGAACATGGCGGCGAGCTTGTCCAGGTCGGCCGTCGTGACGCCGTGGATGACCAGCTGCCCGCCGCGCTCCTCGAACAGCTCGAGCCAGCCGGCCATCTTCACCCGCTGGTCCACCGACTGCCCGTACTCGTCCATCTTCGTGACCCAGTCGAGCACTCTGGTCCCGTCCTCGCCGAGGATGGAAACTCCCAGCCCGTCGAACGGGATCGTGTCCTCCTCCCACAGGTTCAGCTCGTGGTCACGCTCGTGCTGGAGCGCGGGACCGAACATTCCCTGCGTCGACATGACCCGCCCGCCCCGGATCTCCTCCGGGGTACGGGCCGACATGAGCGTGACCTGGTAGTCGTGTTCGAGCAGGGTCAGCCCGAGCTGCAGGCCGGACTGGCCCGCCCCGACGATCAGCACCTTGCGCATGTTCTGTACTGCTCCTCCGTACTGGTGGGGATTCGGGAAGCCCTAACCTGGCGTGGACACGGTGGCCAGCGCCAACGAGTGGGTGACGACCGACTGCAGCACGCCGATCGACGACCCGCGATCACGGGCGTCGCACTCGATCAGCGGGATGTTGTCGTTCAGCGCCAACGCTTCACGCACTTCGGCCAGGTCGTGCGGGTGCTGTCCCTCGAACCGGTTGACCGCCACGATGAACGGCAGCACCGAGTCGTGCTCGAAGTAGTTCACCGCGGCGAACGACTGGTCGATCCGGTGCGTGTCGACGAGCACCACCGCGCCGAGCGCACCACGCGACAGGTCGTCCCACAGGAACCAGAACCGCGACTGGCCCGGCGTGCCGAACAGGTACAGCAGCAGGTCCTGGTGCAGCGTGATGCGACCGAAGTCCATGGCCACCGTGGTGGTCGACTTCTTACCACCGGGCGGCAGGTCGTCAACGCCCTCGCTCGCCTCGGTCATCCACGCGTCGGTGTTCAACGGCGCCACCTCGGACACCGAGTTCACCAACGTCGTCTTGCCGACCCCGAACCCACCGGCGATGACGATCTTCGCGGATATCGTCAGCAGACCCGAATCAGACGGGAAGCTGCTTGAGTCCATCGAGGATCCTCTCCAGCACTTGCGGATTGTTCTGGTAGGTGTAGGCGGTCGGGTGGATGAACACCGCGTTCTGACCGGCGAGATCGCTGATCAGAACCCGCACGACACCGAGCGGCAGGGTGAGTGTCGCGGACAGCTCAGCGATCGACATTCGTTGGCACGCCCTGGAGTAGAGCGCGCGGGACTCGGGCATGAGCGAATCGGCGAGCACCGGGTCGAACTGGGGCACCGAGATGAGCGTCTCGACCAGCAGGTGGTGCCTGGTCCGGGTGCGCCCACCGGTGAGCGCGTACGGCCGGATCCGCTTGCTCTTCATGGTGGAACTGAAGTCGTCGCTGGACACCGGGATCACGTCCTTGGCGGGGTCGGTCATGCCGTGGGCCGGCGCGCGGTCAGGACTTGACGGAGGTTGGCACGCAACTCCGGGGTCAGCGCGTGGCCCGCGTTCGTGACGAACTGCGTCATCTCGTAGGCGACCACTCGCATGTCGCACTCCGGGTCGGTCAGCACGGCGAGACCGGCGCCCGTGCCGATCCCCATGAACAGGAAGTACCCGCGAGTGAGCCGGATGATGATCTGTTCACAGCTGCCCTTGCCGTACAGCGCGGCGCTGCTGCCGGCGAGGCTGAGCAGCCCGCTGGCGATCGCCGCCAGCTGCTCGGCGTCGTCGGGCAGTACGGCGGTCGACGCGGTCAGCGGGAACCCGTCCGACGACGTGATCAGGGCGTGGCTGACGCCGTGCACCTTGTCCACGAAGTCGTTGAGCAGCCAGGTGATGTCCGCTGCCGACGGTTTCGGGTTGGCGGCGGTCACGGCTTGTCGCTCCCGGTCTCGTTCCCGGTCTCGTTCCCGGCGTCGTTCCCGGCGTCGTTCCCGGCGTCGTTCCCGGCGTCGTTCCCGGCGTCGTTCCCGGCGTCGTTCCCACTGTCAGGCCAGTCCGGCTGCTGGGCCGCCTGTTCACCCGCCGCCTGTTCACCCGCCGCCTGTTCACCCGCGACGAAGGCGTCGAGGTCGGCCAGTAACTGCTCGTGGCCCGCCTTCTCGTCCTGGGGCGGCGGTGGTGGTGCTGCTGGTGGTGGTGGGGTGGAGTCGTCGCCGTGGTCGGGATTCTTGATGCTGCGGGACACGCGGCGCGGCAGGCCGTTGACCGTACGAGCCGGGTCGACCAGGTCCTGCGGCGAGGGTGGGTTGGCGGTGGCCGTGCGGCTGGCGGTGCTGGTGTTCGCGCTGGTGCTGGTGCTGCCGCGCCTGGGCAGCCCGCCGATCGTGGTGCCGTGCCCGGCGGCGTGCCTCGGCCGGGGCGACGGGCGCCGGGCGGCGGGCACGGGCTGGCTGTTCCTGGACTCGGCGGCCGGCATGACCACGGTCTGCGACCCGGACCAGGCGGCCTCCGGCAGCTCGCACAGCAGGCCGGCGGGAATCAGGACGGTCGCCGTGGTGCCGTGCGGGGAGCGGCGGTTGAGCCGGACCCGCATGTCGTGGCGGGCGGCCAGGCGCCGGACCACGGCGAGGCCCATGTGCCGCACCGAGTCGTCGTTCAGCTTCGGCTCGTCGGACAGGCGGCCGTTCAGCTCCTCGATCCGGTCGGCAGGCAGGCCGATGCCGTCGTCCTCGATGCGCATCAGCACGCTGCCCTCCTCCGTGAGGTGGGCGCTCACCCGGACCGACGTGTCCGGCGGGGACTGCTTGGCCGCGTTGTCGAGCAGCTCCGAGAGCAGCCGGCTGAGGTCGTCGGCCGCGATGCCCACCACGCCGAGGGAGAGCACCCGGCCGATGGAGACGCGCGAGTAGCCGTCGATCGAGGACATGGCGGCGCGGACGACGTCGACCAGGGACGCGGACTCGGAGACGGCGTCGCTGGCGTCGCGACCGGCCAGCACACGCAGGTTCTCGGCGTTGCGCCGCAGGCGGGCGGCCAGGTGGTCGAGCCGGTAGAGCTCACCGAGGCGGTCGGGGTCGGCCTCGTTCGCCTCCATGGTCTCGAGGAGGGAGAGCAGCGAGTCGACCAGGTTGAGGTCACGCAGCGCGATGCTGGCGCAGATGTCGACCACCGCGCCCTCGGGCTCCTGGTGGACCATCGGGTCGTGCGACCCCTCGATCACCCGGGGCAGCGTGGCGGCCTGACCCCGCGGCTGATCCAGGAACTGGACCGCCGCCACCCGGGAGCGTTCGAGCAGGTCACGTGAGCGTTGGAGCAGTTGCTTGGCTCGGGTGGTCATTGTGTCCCAACGGTTTCTCGTCACGAGTGGGTGCCGGGGCCGACTGCGGACGGCGACGCGGCCATGTAACCAGAATGGGGACGGAGTGTCTACGACAGGTTGATGATCCAATGCGGACAGTAGTTACTCGTGGACTGTCTACACCGGACCGCGCGGCGCCTTGACGGGCGACGATGCCGTTTCGTTACACTTCTGGGTGGTAACCCTGAGTTACGACCCAGTCTTGGGGCACACTCGGGCCGTGCGCCTGCCAGCTGAACTGCCCGACCTGCCGGTCCGTGCCGTGCTGGACGAGGTGGCCGCCGCGCTCGACGGGCCGGGTACGGCCGTGCTCGTGGCCCCGCCAGGAACGGGGAAGACGACCATCGTGCCGCTGGCGCTGGCCAGTAATACAGGTGGCCGGGTGGTGGTGGCCGAGCCGCGCAGGCTCGCGGCTCGCGCGGCGGCCACCCGGATGGCCGCGCTGCTCGGCGAGCCGGTCGGGGGCACGGTCGGCTACGCGGTGCGCGGCGACCGGCGGACGTCGAAGGACACGGTGGTCGAGGTGGTCACCACCGGCCTGCTGGTCCGGCGGCTGCAGGGCGACCCGAGCCTGCCGGGGGTGGGCACCGTGCTGCTCGACGAGTGCCACGAGCGGCACCTGGACGCCGACCTGCTGCTGACGCTCCTGCTCGACGCGCGGGCCGGGCTGCGGCCGGACCTGCGGCTACTGGCCACGTCGGCCACGGTCGCCACCGACCGGGTGGCCGAGCTGCTCGGGCCGGCGACGCCCGTCATCCGGGCGCATGTCCGGACGTTCCCCGTGACCACCACGTACACGCCGCCCGCGCGCGGCGAGTGGATCGAGCGGTGCGTGGCCCGGGCCGTCCACACCGCACTGTCCGAATCGGACGGTGACGTGCTGGTGTTCCTCCCGGGGGTTGGGGAAATCGCCCGCACCACCGGGCTGCTCGGTGGATTGAATGTGGTGCCGCTGCACGGACGGCTGCCGGCCGCGCAACAGGACGCGGCGCTGCGGCCGGGGACCGGGCGGCGGGTGGTGCTGGCGACCGCCGTGGCCGAGTCGAGCCTGACGGTGCCCGGCGTGCGGGCGGTCGTGGACTCGGGCCTGGCGAGGGTGCCGAGGATGGATCACCGCCGCGGCCTGTCGGGGCTGGTCACCACCAGAGTGTCGGCGTCGGTGGCCGAGCAGCGGGCCGGGCGGGCGGGGCGCGAGGCGGCCGGGCGGGTGTACCGGTGCTGGCCGGAGCACGAGCACGCGACGCTCCCCGCGCAACCGGAGCCGGAGATCCGCACGGCGGACCTGACCAGGCTGGCGCTGGAGTTGGCGTGCTGGGGCACTCCCGACGGCAGCGGCCTCGAGTGGTGGGACGTGCCGCCACCGGGCGCGCTGGCGTCGGGCCGGGCGGTGCTGACGGCTTTGGGTGCGCTGGACGCGGTGGGCGGGGTGACCGACCGCGGCAGGCGGATGGCCGGCGTGGGCCTGCACCCCCGGCTGGCGCGGGCCCTGCTGGACGGCGCGGACGCGATGGGCGCGAAAGCGGCGGCCGAGGTGGTAGCGCTACTGGACGACGACACCCTGGCGAGGGGCACCGACGTGACGGACGCGCTACGGGCCCTACGCCACGGCGACGACGAACGCGCCCACCGCTGGCGCCGCGAGGTCCGCCGACTGGTCGACCAACTCCCCGCCCGCGGGGCGCGTAACCCCGGAACCGCGAACTCGAGTGCCGGAACCGCGAACTCGAGTGCCGGAACCGCGAACTCGAGTGCCGGAACCGCGAACTCGAGTGCCGGAACCGCGATCTCGAGTGCGGGAACCGCGATCTCGGGGGGTGATCCCGCGCTCGTGGTGGCGCTCGCGCATCCCGAACGACTCGCTCGGCGGCGGGGGCCCGGGTCGCGGGTCTATCTCATGGCCGGGGGCACGGCCGCCGAGTTGGACGGGCCGGCCGATGCCGAGTGGTTGGCCGTGGCCAGTGCGGACCGGCAGCCCGGGCGTACGGAAGGCAAGATCCGGCTCGCCGCGCGGGCCGACCAGGAGCTGGCCGAGCGGGCGGCACCAGCCCTTCTGTCCACTGTGGACGAGATCGGCTGGGTCGGCGGGGACGTGGTCGCCCGGCGCGTCGCACGGCTCGGGGCGATCGTGTTGCGGGAGCGGCCCATCACCGACGCGGATCGTGAGGCGCTGCGGGCCGCGCTGCTCGACGGGTTACGGAAAGACGGGCTCGGGCTGCTGACCTGGTCCGACGCCGCCACCCGGTTGCGCGGCCGGATGGCACTGCTGCACCGGGCACTCGGCGATCCCTGGCCGGCCACCGACGACGACGCACTCCTGGCCACCGTCGGGACCTGGCTCGGGCCCGAGCTGACCCGCGCCCGCCGCCGCGCGGACCTCGCCAGGATCAACACGCACGACGCGCTCCAGCGGCTGCTGCCCTGGCCCGCCGCCGCCCGGCTCGACGAGCTCGTCCCCGACCGGCTGGCCGTCCCCACCGGCGCCCGGGTCCGCGTGGACTACTCGGGCGACGAGCCCGTGCTGGCGTTGCGGGTGCAGGAGGCGTTCGGCTGGACGGCCACCCCCACCATCGCGGACGGCCGGGTCCCCGTGCTGCTCCACCTGCTCTCCCCGGCCGGCCGCCCGGTGGCCATCACCCGCGACCTCACGTCCTTCTGGCGCGACGGCTACCAGCAGGTCCGCACGGAGCTGCGCGGCCGCTACCCGAAGCACCCGTGGCCGGCCGACCCGACCACCGCCACCCCGACGTCTCGCCGGGGACACTAAACTTCTGCCAGGTGAGCGCAACACTGGTCGCCAAGGGGCTGGCCGCCGGCTTCGCCGACCGCGTGCTGTTCGCCGGGCTGGACCTGGTGGTCGCACCCGGTGACGTCGTCGGGCTGGTCGGCGTGAACGGCGCGGGCAAGTCGACCCTCCTGCGCATCCTCGGCGGGATCACCGAACCCGAGGACGGCCTGGTGCGGCTGTCCCCGCCCACGGCGAACGTCGGCTACCTCCCCCAGGAACCGGACCGCCGTCCCGGTGAGACGGTGCGCGCCTTTCTCGGGCGCCGCACGGGGGTCACGGCCGCACAGTCCGAGTTGGACGCGGCGACCGAGGCGCTCACCCAGGGGACCGGGGACGACGCCTACGCCGACGCCCTCGAACGGTGGCTCGCGCTCGGCGGCGCCGACCTGGACGACCGCATGGCCGAGGTGATCGCCGACCTCGGGCTGACGGTCGACCTCGACGCGGCCATGACCTCGCTGTCCGGTGGCCAGGCCGCGCGGGCGAGCATGGCGTCGCTGCTGCTGTCGCGCTACGACGTGTTCCTGCTCGACGAGCCGACGAACGACCTGGACCTCGACGGCCTCGACCGGCTGGAGGCGTTCGTCACCGGGCTGCGTGCGGCGACCGTGCTGGTCAGCCACGACCGGGAGTTCCTGGCCAGGACGGTGACGAGCGTCGTCGAGCTGGACCTCGCCCAGCAACTGGTGCGCGAGTACGGCGGCGGCTACGACTCCTACCTGGCCGAACGCGAGGTCGCGCGTCGCCACGCCCGCGAACGCTACGAGGAGTTCGCCGACACGAAGGCCTCGCTCGAACAGCGGGCGCGGACGCAGCGGGCGTGGATGGACAAAGGCGTGCGCAACGCGCGCCGCAAGATGCCCGACAACGACAAGATCGGGCGGAACAAGCGGGTCGAGTCCACGGAGAAGCAGGCGGCCAAGGCGCGCCAGACCGACCGGCTGATCGAGCGCATGGAGGTCGTGGAGGAGCCGCGCAAGGAGTGGGAGCTGCGGATGGAGATCGCCGCCGCGCCCCGGTCCGGTGCGGTGGTCGCCGCGCTGCGGGACGCGGTCGTGCGCCGCGGCGGGTTCACCCTCGGCCCGGTGAACCTGCAGATCGACTGGGCGGACAAGGTGGCCATCACCGGCGCGAACGGGGCCGGCAAGTCCACGCTCCTCGGCGCGCTGCTCGGCCGGATCGACCTGGCTTCGGGACATGCCTCGCTGGGCCCGGGGGTGAAGGTCGGCGAGGTCGACCAGGCCCGCGCGCTGTTCACCGACGACCGGACGCTGCTCGCGGCGTTCGAGGCGCAGCTGCCGGACCTGCCGCCGGCCGACCTCCGCACACTGCTCGCGAAGTTCGGGCTCACGGCCGTGCACGTGTTGCGGCCGGCGACGAGCCTGTCCCCCGGCGAACGCACCCGTGCGGCACTCGCCCTGCTCCAGGCCCGCGGGGTGAATCTCCTGGTCCTCGACGAGCCGACCAACCATCTCGACCTGCCGGCCATCGAGCAGCTGGAGTCCGCGCTGGACAACTACCCCGGCACCCTGCTGCTGGTCACCCACGACCGCCGCATGCTGGCCGCCGTCCACACCACCCGCCACATCCACGTGACGGACGGCCGGATCACCGAACGGTAGGAACCGCCCGGCGAGTCCCACGTTCAAACACCGCGAGTCCCACGTTCATTCAGCTCGGCGAGTCCCACGTTCAAACACCGCGAGTCCCACGTTCAAACACCGCGAGTCCCCCTCCCAGGACCGCCGAGTCGGCGGTTCGCGAACCGGCCCGCAGTCGCGAACCGCCAACTCGCGTGTCGTGAGAGGGGGACTCGCGCGATAGGGGAACCCGGGCCCACCGCCGAGCACGGTGGGCCGCGGGAAGTTAGACCGGCTGACTCGCGAACGCCGGCATCACGTGATCGTGAACCAGCCGCAGCTGCTCGCGCATGGTGGCCACCCCGGGAAGTTCCATGCCCGAGAACGCCTTCACCAGCGCCGCGTCCGTGATGGCCAGCACCAGATGGTTCACGCCGGTCGACGCGATCTCCGACTTGATCTTCTCGGCGCATTCCTCCGGCGTGCCGGCCACCGAGAGGCGGTCGGCCAGTTCGGGGGACGTCAGCTCGTAGGCCCGGTCCACCCGGCCCTCGCCCACCGCGGCGATGATGTCCGTCAGCTCCGCCGGGTCGACGTTGTTGCGTGCCAACTGCTCCACCGGCATGGACGACGCGTACAGGCCCACCATGGCCCTGGCCGCGTCCTTCGCCGCGCGGGAGTCCTCGCCCGTGGCGAACACGATCCACGCGCCCAGGTCGAGCGAGTTCACGTCCCGGCCGGCCTTCTCCGCGCCGATCCGCACGTTGTCCACCATGTACTCGTAGGCCTGCTTCGTGTAGCTGAGCGCGTGGTGCACGCCGTCGGTCAGCTCACCGGCCGCCTGGAACGACTTCGGTCCACGCATGGCACCCAGCTTCACCGGCACGTGTTCCTGCACCGGCCGGGCGAACGTGAACAGCCCGCTGTAGGAGAAGAACTCGCCGTCGTAGGTGATCGCCCCGTCGTCCAACATGGTGCGCACCACGTGGTGAGCTTCCTTCAAGCGGGACAACGGCTTCGTCTTCGCCCAGTCGATGCCGTACTGGGCGAGCAGCCCGAAGTTGCCGGACCCGAGCACGCACTCGGCGCGTCCGCCGGTCAGCTCGTCCAGGGTCGCCGTGGCCTGGGCGATGAGCGTGGGCTCGCGCAGGGTGATGGCCGACAGGCTCGGCCCGAACCGGATGTTCTTCGTCTTGTCGGCGGCGGCCGCGAACAGCAGCCACAGGTCCTTGTGCCAGGTCTCATCCGCCGCGTAGCAGCCGTAGTATCCCAGCTCGTCGGCGAGTTCGATGGATTCGATCGTGTCGTCGAGCGGGTAGTCGGGCAGCATCACGTAGCTGAACCGCATGATCGATCACCTATCCGTCCATATTGGACATAACGTGTTTGACCCTTGTGTAGTCCGCCAACCCGTACATCGACAGGTCCTTGCCGTAACCGGAGTGCTTGAACCCGCCGTGCGGCATCTCGGCCACGAGCGGGATGTGCGTGTTGATCCACACGCAGCCGAAGTCCAGCTCGCGCGACATCCGCAGCGCCCGGCCGTGGTCGCGGGTCCACACGGACGACGCGAGCCCGTACTCGACGTCGTTCGCCCACCGCAGCGCCTCGGCCTCGTCGGTGAACCGCTGCACGCTGATCACCGGGCCGAAGACCTCCTGCTGCACGATCTCGTCGTCCTGCCGGAGCCCGGAAACCACTGTGGGGGCGTAGAAGTAGCCGCGCTCGCCGACCTGACCGCCGCCGTGGTCGACGCTCGCGTGATCGGGCAGCCGGTCGACGAACCCGCGCACCCGGTCGAGCTGGTTGGCGTTGTTCAGCGGGCCGTAATCACCGTCCGTGGCGGTTGTCGTGCCACCCGCCTGCTCGGCCAGTGCCGCCACGAGATCGTCGTACACCCGCGGCCCGGCCAGCACCCGGCTGGCGGCCGTGCAGTCCTGGCCCGCGTTGAAGTAACCGGCCCCGGCGACCGCCTCGGCCGTGGCCGCGATGTCCGCGTCGTCGAACACGATCACCGGCGCCTTGCCGCCCAGCTCCAGGTGCACCCGCTTCAGGTCGGCGGCCGCGGCGGCCGCCACCTCGCGTCCCGCCCGCACCGACCCGGTGATCGACGCCATGGCGGGGATCGGATGTGACACCAGCGAAGCACCGGTGTCCCGGTCACCGCAGACCACGTTGAACACGCCGGGCGGCAGGAACTCGGCGGCCAGCTCGGCCAGGAACACGGTCGATACGGGCGTGGTGTCCGAGGGCTTCAGCACCACCGTGTTCCCCGTGGCGAGCGCCGGCCCGAACTTCCACAGCGCCATCAGCGCCGGGTAGTTCCACGGGGTCACCTGCGCGCACACCCCGAGCGGCTCGCGGCGCACCCAGGACGTGTGGCCCGCCAGATATTCACCGGCCGACAGTCCTTCGAGGACACGCGCGGCGCCGGCGAAGAACCGCAGCTGGTCGAGGAACATCGGCAGTTCCTCGGCGCGGGTCAGCTCCAGCGGCTTGCCGGTGTTCTCGCACTCCAACGCCAACAGCTCGTCGGCGCGGTCCTCGACGCGGTCGGCGAACCGGGACAGCGCCAGCTGCCGTTCGGCGGGCGTCGTGTCCCGCCAACCGCCGAACGCGTCCCGCGCGACCGTGAGCGCCCGGTCGACGTCTGCCTGGCCGGACACCGGCGCCGTGGCGAACACCTCCCCGGTGGCCGGGTCGACCAGCTCCGCCGACCGCCCGTCGAGAGCGTCCACATAGGACCCACTGACGAAGTTCCGTACCGTCCTCATGGGACCTCCCGGTCTATCGCGTCGCCAGATGTCGCTGTGCTGTGCCGATGCGGGCGCAGCAGCAGCAGCACGAGCAGCCCGGCGCCGACCACCACCAGCCCGGACAACAGCACCAGATAGTTGTCGTACCACGGGGCGTCCGGGGTACGCGGCCACACCATGTTCAGGATGGCGGCGATCCCGTAGAGCTGCGCGGCGACGGTCACCGGCAGGCCCCAGCGGCCCAGCGTGAACGCGCCGGCCGGCACCCAGCCCTTCAGCCGGGCCCGCAGCGCCGCGAGCACCACCATCTGGAAGCCCAGGTAGATGCCGAGCACGGCGAACGAGACGATCTTCGTGATCGCGTCCTCGGAGAACCGGGACACGAACACCACGATCGCCGGCACCACGGCCGCCACCAGGAGTGTGTACGGCGGCACGCCCCTGGCGCGGGAGAACCGGGCGAGCACCCGGCTGCCCGGCAGCATCCGGTCCCTGGCATAGGAGTACATCAGCCGCGAGGCCGCCGCCTGCAGGCTCAGCGCGCAGGACAGGAACGAGACCAGCACGACCACCAGCACCACCTTGGCGCCGAACGACCCGAACGCCGTGGTGAGCACGCCACCCACCGGATCGGCGTTCGCACCGGAGATCACGGCGCCGAAGTCGGGCACGGCCAGCACGAACGCGAGGCAGACGAACGTGGCGGCCGCACCACCGATATAGATGGTCATCCGCATGGCCTTCGGGATCCGCCGGCTGGCGTCCGGCACTTCCTCGGCCACGTCCCCGCACGCCTCGAACCCGTAGTACTGGAAGATCCCGATCAGCCCGGCCGCCAGGAACGCGGCCAGGTACGAACCCTCTGGCGCCGCACCGAAACTGTCGAACAGGACGCCGAGGTCGTGCTCCCGCTCGGCCAGCAGCAGCCACCCGCCGACCACGAGCGCACCGGCGATCTCCGTGCCGAACCCGATGAGCGCGGCAGTGCCGAGCACCCTGGTGCCACCCAGGTTGATGGCCGTGGCCAGCACGATCATCACCAGCGCGCACGCGATGGTCGTGTTCGTCGACGCCGTGAGATCCAGCAGGGAAGCCAGGTACGGGCCGGCGCCGTAGACCACCGACGCGATTGTCACCAACAACGCGATGGCGTAGACCCAGCCGGTGAGCCACGCCCACTTCGGACCCCACAGGCGACGCGCCCACGGGTAGATGCCGCCCGCGATCGGGTACTGCGAGACGATCTCGCCGAACACCAGCGCCACGAGGAACTGGCCGAGGCCGACGATGACGAGGGTCCAGATCATCGGCGGACCGGCCTCGGCCAGCGAGACGGCGAACAGGGTGTAGATCCCGACCACGGGCGACAAGTAGGTGAAGCCGAGCGAGAAGTTGGCCCACAGGCTCATGTCCCGCCGGAACTCGGAGGTGTAGCCGAGCGCGGCGAGCTGTTGGGTGTCTGTATCACTGATGGAGCCACTCATGCGCCGTCCTCGGCGTCCAGTTCGTCCAGCAGCTCCTGTCCCGACAGGACGGTGTCGGCCCAGTGCCGGTGCATCCACTCGAGGTGGTCGGCGCGGCCGGCCGCGATCCGCAGCGTGTCCCAGTTGGGGAACAGCTGCTGTGCCACGTGGACGGTCATGAGCCTCGGGTCGACCTCGAAGATGTGCTGGAACCGCTCCACCGCCACGTCGCTGACCTGCCTGGCGGGCGGCGGGGTGTGCTGCTCGTCGTACCGGTAGCCGCTCATGAGTAGGCCCTCTGCAGCCCGTACTTGCCGGGGTTCATGATGTTGTTGGGGTCCAACGCCTTCTTCACCTGGAGCATCACGTCGTAGCCGCCGCCCAGCTCCATGGGCACGAGATCGACCTCGCCCTCGCGGCACGAGCCGTGGCAGGCGCTGATGGAACCGCCGTACCGCAGGGAGATCTCGGCGATGTCCCGTTTCGCGTCGACCCAGGCGGCCCAGGCGGCGTCGTCGAGCCGCTGCTCCCAGATGCCCACGTCGATCTCCGTGAGGTAGTCCACGCCCGTGTCGGCGCTGGTGTAGAAGAACATTCCCCAGTCGTCGAACACGTCGTGCCGCTCGCGCAGGCGCGCGACGATCGCGTGCCAGTGCTCCCGCACGGCCGGCAGGTCGGTGTAGGCGATGGCCGCGTCCTCGCAGTGCCAGCTCATGGGCGCCACCTGTCCGGCGGCCGTCCGGCCGTGCAGCGGGGTGGCGTACCGGTCGTGCCGGGCGGCCCAGTCACCTTGGGAGATCTCGTCGCCCAGGTACCGGGCGCCGGCGTCGCGGGCCACGCGCATGAGCCGCTTGCCGCCCGCCCGCACCTCGTCGGAGTTGCCGTACGCCGCGGCGCACACGAGTGCCCGGACGTCGGCCGGCTGCGGGATGTACGCCTCGTCGTCGCGGCGCAGGTAGTCCACCTTCCACTCGTCGAACAGGACGGCGCCCGCGAACGTCGCCACGCCCGCGCGGGCGAGCCGGCCGAGGCAGGCATAGGCGCTGTCGAAGTCGGCGAACGCCCAGAACGGCGAGAACTCCGCCTCCGGCTTGGGATACAGCTTCAAGGTGGCCTCGGTGGCGATGCCGAGCGTGCCCTGGTGCCCCATGAACAGGTGCTTGAGCTGGTAGCCACTGGAGCTCTTGGACACCTTGGCGCCGCCGCCGTCGCCGACCCGGATCACCCGGCCGGTGGGCAGCACCATCTCGAAGCTCAGCACCAGATCTCTCGTGTGCCCGTAACGGGAGCCGACGAGCGACCAGCCGCTCGTGCCGATCCGCCCGCCGACCAGCGAGCACGGATAGGACGCCGGGTCGTCCGGGTAGATCAGCCCGTGCCTTGCCAGGCTTTCGTTGAGCTTCAACATGTTGATGCCCGGCCCGACCGTGCACGTGCGGTTGTCGAGGTCGATCTCCTTGATCTCGTTCATCCGCTTGACGTCCACCACGATGCCGCGCCGCTCGGGCACCGCGCCGTCCGTGAGGCCGGTGCCGCCGTCCCTCGGCACGATGGGAATGCGGTGCGCGTTGGCGATCCGCACGACCTCGGCGACCTCCTCGGTCGACCCCGGCATCACCACCAGGTCCGGGATCCGCTCACGCCAGCGGTGCACGGGGAACGGCGCGGGCACGCGGGCCCTGTTCATCCGCGCGGTCTTCGAGGTGAGCACGTACTCGCCGCCGAGCGCGTCGACCAGCTCACCGAGCACGCGGTCACTCAGTTGTGTCGTCACCGGCCCGTGCTCCCGCCCACCTCGATGCCGCAGGACTCGGCCAGCAGCTCGTGCAGGTCGACCACGTCGATCGAGCGGGCCTCGCCGGCCTCGGACAGCGGCCGCTCGGACCACGGGCACGCCGAAACCAGTGTGTCCACCCCGAGTTCCGCGGCTTTGTCCACACGCGACGCACTGATCTTCGCGGTCAGCTCCGGCTTCTCGACCGGCAGCCCGCCGCCGCCACCGGAGCAGTAGGACCACTGGGTGACCCGGTCGACGTCGTGGAAGGTCAGGCCGGGGATGGCGCGCAGGATCTGACGCGGCTCCTGCCAGACGCCCTTGCGTTTGTTGAGCCGGCACGGGTCGTGGTAGGTGATCGTCCGTTCGATGGGGACGGTCGGGGTGAGCTTTCCTTCTTCCAGGAACTGGGCGAGCAGCTCGACCACCAACACGATCTCGATGTCGAAGGCGGCGCCGAAGTAGCCGGGGTAGTCCTCGGTGAAGGTGATGTAGTCGTGCGGGTCGAGCACCAGCACCCGCTTGACGCCGCTCGCGCGCCAGTCGGCCAGGTTGTGCTCGGCGAAGCGCCGGGACTGGTCGCGGTAGCCCATCTCGGCCGCCGGCCCGCCGCAGCACCACTGCTCGCGCATGAGTCCGAAGCCGTAGCCGGCCTGTTGGAGGAGTTGCGCGACCGCGCGCGGCACGGACGTCCGGTAGAACGCGGCCTCGCAGTCGACGAACAGGATGGTCTCGCCGCCGATGGGGAGGTCGAGTCCGGCGGCCCAGTCGCGCACGTTCTCCTGGGCGACCGGGACCTCGCCGAGCACGGGCTCGTGGGAGCGCTGGTCGGTCAGCCGGTTCCAGTTCCGGTAGCCGGGTTGGTGGACGTCGTTGTCCACGGCCAGCGCGCGCATCTGCTTCACCAGGTCGACCGTGCGGGTGCGGAAGCGGTAGAAGTCGCCGGTGAACAACGTGTTCGGGCAACGCAGTTCGCAGGCGCCGCACTGGGTGCAGTTGACGTAGTCCTCGGCCACGTCCTCGACCGTCAGCTCGCCCTGCTCCATGGCCACGACGTTCGCGTGGAAGGCCGTGGGGGTCCACGACTCGTTGCGGGTCACCTGCATGACCGGGCACACCTCACGGCAGAACTTGTGCCCGGAGGAGAAGCAGTTGTAGGCGGCGTTGCGCCAGTCGGACAGGAACTCCATGGTCACCGGTGCGTGTCCCGAGGTGGTGGGCTCGGTCTCCGTCATGCCGACTCCTCCTGCTGTGACGGCCGTCACGATAGGCTTAAACATATGACTTCATATTTCAAATGGCAAGAGTAGGCTCTGGCCCGTGACCGACGTGGACGTCTCGGGGGCGGCCCGGCATGTGGTGTTCGCGCCGCTGCGGGACGGGGGCCGGGTCGAGGTCGTCGCCAGACGGATCAGCGAGGCCATCGGACTCGGGCTGATCGCGGACGGCGAGCAGCTGCCGAGCGAGCTGGAGCTGGCCGGCGCGTTGAACGTGTCCACCGTGACCCTGCGCGAGGCGCTCGCTCTGCTCCGACAACGCGGGCTGGTGGAGACGCGGCGCGGGCGCGGCGGTGGGTCGTTCGTGCGCGCACCGGTCGACGCGTCGGTCGAGCGGCTGCGCACCGTGCTGCGCGAGACCGGGGTGCACGAGCTGCGGGAGATCGGCGACCACCTGCTGGCCGTGACCGCCACGGCCGCGAAGCTGGCCGCGCTTCGCGCTTCGGAGGACCAACTGACCCGGCTCGGTGACCTGATCGACCAGCTGGCGGCCGCCGAGACGGTCGGCGAGCGGCGGCGGGCCGACGGGCGGTTCCACATCGAGATCGCGGCCGCCGCGCAGTCCACCCGGCTGACCCGTCAGGAGATCGACCTGCAGGGCGAGATCGGCGAGCTGCTGTGGATCCCGTTCGGCGAGGCCATCGTGCGGGACGAGCGGGTGGCACAGCACCGGGCGTTGCTGGCCGCCATCGCGGCCGGGGACGGCGAGCTGGCCCGGCGGCTCACGGAGGAGCAGGTGGAGCTGGCCATCTCCCGGTTGATCGAGTTCCATCTACAACTCAGCCATCGGGAGCCCTAAGGTGGAGCGCGTGAGCCAGTACGCCGCCGTGGCTGCCCTGCTCAGGGACACGTTCGACGGAGTCGAGGCGCTCCGCGAGCTGGCGGTGGGCGTGCACTCCCGCGCCGTCGCCTCGGGGCGGGCACCGACCACAGTGGACCTGGAGACCATCCGGCCGACCGTGCTGGCGCACCTGGCGTCGCATCCTCGGCTGGCCGGCACCGGTGTGATCGCCGCGCCCGGCACGCTCGGCGACCAGCCGCGCTGGCTCGAGTGGTGGCGTCGTCCCATTGCCGGCGCCGACCCCGCGCCGCTGGCGGTCGACCTGGACCCGGGAAGCATCGGCAGCTACGAGTATCCGCTGGCGCCGTGGTTCGAGGTGCCCAGCCGCACGGGCAAGCGGGTGGTGGTCGGCCCGTACGTGGACTACGCCGGCACCGACGAGTACATCCTCACGTTCGCCGCGCCGATCACCAGCGACGCCGGCTTCTTCGGTGTGGCGGCGGCCGACATCCGCGCGAACGACCTCGAACGCGCCATGCTGCCCATGCTGAACGCGGAGGGTCCGGCCACGCTGCTGGTGAACGCCACGGGCCGGGTGTTGGCGTCGAACTCGCCGGCCACCATCGTGGGTTCGATGGTGAGCCTCGAGAAGGGCACCCGGCTGGACTCGGAGTGGTCCGACTGTGTTGGCCTGCCGTGGTTCCTGGTGCGGCAGTGATCAAGATTCGCCCCGCGACCGAGCCTGACCTGCCGTCCCTGCTGGGGCTCTACGCCGAGCTGCATCCCGATGACCCGCCGCCCGCCGACGCGGTCGAGGTGTGGCGGCGGATAGCGGTGCAGCAGGGCCGCACGATCCTGGTGGCCGAGTCGCCGGGACCGTGGTCGGCACGGTCGACTGTGCCATCCTGCCGAACCTGACCCGCGGCGGGCGGGCGTTCATGGTGGTGGAGAACGTGGTGGTGGCTTCGGCTGCCCGGCGCGGTGGTGTGGGTGCGGTGCTCATGGACGCCGCGGTGACGCTGGCGCGGGCGGCCGGTTGCTACAAGGTCCAACTGCTGTCCCGGATGACGCGGGACGCCTAGCACGCGTTCCACGAGTCGTGCGGGTTTCAGCCGGTGGCGCAGGGCTTCCGGCTGTATCTATAGATTCCGGTGGTTTTGCGGGGACGATCGCCGACGCAGCGTCCGAACCACGGACCACCCGATGAGCAACACGATCGCCCCGAACAGCGACGCGGCGATCGGCTCCCCCAGGAACCCGAGCAGCGACCCGTCGAACGTCCGCATGGAACGCCGGAACGCCGCCTCGAAGATGGACCCGAGCACGAACGCCAACACCAACGGTCCCGGCGCGAACCCCACCTTCTTCATGAGATATCCGAGCACCCCAAGGCCAACCACCAGGAACATGTCGAACACGTTCATCCGTACCGTGTAGACCCCGATCATCGTGATCAGCACGGTCAGCGGCGCCAGGATGGCCGGCCGGATCCGCAGGATGCGCACGAACATCCCGATCAGCGGCAGGCTCATGGCGAGCAACAGCAGATTGCCGACATACATGGAGTTGACGACGCCCCAGAACAGCTCGGGCTCCTCGTCCACGAGCATCGGCCCCGGCCGGATTCCCTGCAGCAGCAACGCCCCGAACATCACTGCCATGGTCGCGTTCGCCGGAATCCCGAGCGACAGCAAGGGAATGAACGACGACGTGGCGGCCGCGTTGTTCGCCGTCTCCGGGCCGGCGACGCCCTGGATGGCGCCCTTGCCGAACTCCTCGGGCTTCTTGGTGGCCTTGCGTTCCACGGCATAGGCGACCATCGAGGACATGGTGGCGCCGCCACCGGGCAGGATGCCCAGCAGGAACCCGAGTACCGACCCGCGGCCGATGGCCCCGCGCGACTCGCGCAGGTCCTGGCGCGTCGGGTAGACCGAGCCGACGGGCGCGGGCCGCGGCGGGGCGGACCGCAGCGACTCGAGGTTGTAGAGGATCTCGCCGATGCCGAACACACCCATGGCGAGCACCACGAAGTCGATGCCGTCGAGCAGTTCGTCGGAGCCGAACGTCAGCCGCTCGGTGCCGAGCAGCGGGTCCTGGCCGATGGTCGCGAGGAGCAGGCCCAGCGCGGCCATCAGCAGGTTCTTCGCCGTGGAGCCGGTGCCGAGCGTGGTGACCAGCAGGATGCCGAGCAGCGCGAGCATCGTGTACTCGGCCGGCCCGAAGTCCAGCGCGAACCCGGCGACCACCGGCGCCACGAACGTCAGCGCGATGATGGAGATGGTGCCGCCGATGAACGAGCCGATGGCCGAGATGCCGAGCGCCGCCCCCGCCCGGCCCTTCTTCGCCATCTCGTGCCCGTCGATCGCCGTGACGACGCTCGACGCCTCGCCCGGCAGCCGCAGCAGCACCGACGTGATCGTGCCGCCGTACTGGGCGCCGTAGAAGATGCCGGCCAGCATGATGATCGCCGAGGTCGGCTCCATGCTGTAGGTGATGGGCAGCAGGATGGCGATGGTCGCGGCGGGCCCGAGTCCCGGCAGCACGCCGACCAGCATGCCGAGCGTGACGCCCAGCAGGCAGAACAGCAGGTTCTCCGGCTGGAAGACGACCCCGAAACCGTCCAGCACTGGGGTGAGGAAACCCATGTGTCCTCTCAGAAGTGAACTCAGAAATGGACGATGTGCGGCAGGGAGACGTCGAGCCCGGTGATGAACAGCAGGTACAGCGCGGCGGTCGCGCCGAGCGAGACGGTCACCGTGACCAGCCACGACTCGCGGCCGAGAACCTTGAGCCACAGCACCAACAACGCGGCCGTGGGGATCTCGAAGCCGACCCGCTCGAACAGCAGCGCGTACCCGAGCAGCGAGACGACCGCGACCGCCACGATGATCGACTCGCGGCCGAACCGTTCCTCCTCGCCGGTGGGCGCGGGCCGCATGGCGAGCACGGCGGCGAGCACCACCATGGCCACGCTGACGATCAGCGGCCACAGCCCCGGTCCGGGGTCGGCCAGGTCACCCAGGCCGAGCTGCCAGGACAGCACGGCCGCGAGCACCCCGACGGCCAGCGGCACGAGCGCGGCGACCAGGTTCTGCCGCCGCGCGTACCCCTCGTCGACGGCGACGGACCCGTCGACACGGTCCGACTCGCTGTCGAAACCGTCCGACTCGCCGTCGGTCACGACGTGCCGCGCAGATCGATGCCCAGCTCCTCGGTCAGCGCCGCGAACTCCTCGCTGCTCGTTTCCACCTGGGCGCGGGCGGCGTCGCCGTCCACGTTCCACTCGCCGATGTAGTTGTCCGCCAACAGCTTCGTGAACTCGGGCGACGCCACGGCCTCGTCGATGGCCTCGGACAGCTTCGTCAGGACGTCGTCCGGCAGGTCGGCCGGGGCGGCCACGAACCGGCGCTGGTCCACCACGATCGGCTGGCCGGCCTCGGTGGCCGTCGGCACGTCGGGCAGCGCCTCGATCCGCTCCTTGGCGAACACCACCAGCGGGCGCAGCGCGCCCGCCTCGACCTGCTCATAGGCCTCGGCGATCTGCAGCGAGCCGGCGTTCACCTTGTCGCCGAGCAGCGCGTTGAGCAGTGGGCCGCCGCCGTCGAACGGCACGGGGGTCGCGTTGACGCCGGCCGTGCCGAACAGCAGTGCCTGCGAGAGCTGGCTGCCCGTACCCGCGCCGGTGGTGCCGTAGGTGACGCGGTC
Source organism: uncultured Actinomycetota bacterium (assembly GCA_963826035.1). Lineage (GTDB taxonomy): Bacteria > Actinomycetota > Actinomycetes > Mycobacteriales > Pseudonocardiaceae > Actinophytocola. The sequence continues at coordinate 296,521 of CAWGVZ010000004.1, forward strand.
GGCCGCCAGCAGGTCCTCGAGTGACTGGTACGGCGACTGGGCCGGCACGGTCAGCACGTAGTCCTCGACCGTGAGGCCCTTCACGATCGTCATGTCGTCGAGCTGGATCGCGTCCGGGTCGTCGACGATCAGCGGGCCGATGGCGAACAGCGACTGGGGCATGACCGCCAGCCGGTGGCCGTCCGGCTTGCTGGCGAACACGTCCTTGCCCGCGATCTTTCCGTTGGCGCCCGGCTTGTTGACCACCACCGTGTCGCCGCCGAGGGGCCCCTCGATGCTCTGCGCGAGCCCCCGGGTGATCAGGTCCGTGCTGCCGCCCGGATCCGAGGGCACCGTGAACTCCACGGCCCTGCTCGGATAGTCACCGCCACCACCGCTGTCCGAACCGCCGCCTTCGACCGAGCACGCGGACAGCAGCACCGCTGCCGCGAACACCAGGACGCCCTGCCGCATCCGAATCATCATCGATCCTCCGGTCGTCTCCATATGTAGACGTTGTTCACGGATGCAGGAGTGTGTCTCGAATCTTGCTAGGCTGTCAACCGTGGAAGACCGAGAAACGGGCGTGCGTGGCGTCAAGTCCGCGGCGCGAGCGGTGGACCTGCTCGAACTGTTGGCGTCCCGGCAGAACCGGCCGGCGCGGCTGCGTGAGCTGAGCGAGGCGCTCGACGCGCCGCGCAGCAGCGTCTACGCGCTGATCCGCACGCTGGTCGAACGCGGCTGGGTGCGGGCGGACGCCACGGGAAACCTGTACAGCATCGGCATTCGGGCGCTGCTCGCCGGCACCACCTACCTCGATACCGATCCATACCTGCGGATCGTGCAGCCACACATCAACGAGCTGTCGGCCGAGCTCGACGAGACCATCCACTTCGGCCGGCTCGACCGCGGCGACATCGTCTACCTGGCGACCAAGGAGTCGACCAAGTACCTGCGGCCGTTCAGCCGGGTGGGGCGCCGGCTGCCGGCGTTCAGCACGGCCATGGGCAAGTCGCTGCTGGCCGAGCGGCTGGACCTGGGCATCGACGCGCACATCCCGCGCCAGCTCACCCCGCTCACGCCGAACACCCTGACCGAGTACGACGCGCTGGTCCGCGACCTGGAGCTGACCCGCTCGCGGGGCTACGCGATCGACGACGAGGAGAACTACGTCGGCGTCACGTGCGTCGGGTTCGCGCTGCGCTACCTGAACCCGGCCATGGACGCGCTCAGCTGCTCGGTCCCCGTCGAACGCCTTGGCGGCGGCCGAATGGCGGAGGTGGTCGACGCCATGGAACGCACCCGGCGGGCCATCGAACGCATGGCCCCGGCGGACCTGGCCGCACCGTAGTTCAGGCCGGCAGCCGAGCCGACAGGCCGGCGAGGATCACGTCCAACCCGAAGCCGAAGCTGTCCCGTGCGCCGGCGCCGGCCAGCAGCCTGCGCTGAACGGCCACGTCCTCCCGCGGCAGTTCGTCCAGCGCCGCCGCGAACGCCGCGAGGGCGTCCGGCGAGTTGGTCGTCGCGCCCGCCTCGGCCAGCACCACGCCGTGGACGTAGTCGACGATCACGTCCGCGCCCCGCACCACGTCGTGCGCCGGCAGGCCGGACGCCTCGAGCGCGGCGTAGGGCGACTCGTTGGCCGTGGCCGCCGCGGCCGCCACGGTCGCCGTGTCGGACAGGATGCGCAGCACCAGGTTGGGGTGCGCGAGCGCGACCGCGCGGTAGGCGCGCGCCCAGTCGCGCACGCGCTCCTGCCAGGACTCCGACCCGTCGGCCAGCCCGACGGCCAGCCGGCTGAACACCTGGCGCACCACCGCGCGCAGCAACTCGTCCTTGTTCGGGATGTGGTGGTACACGGCCATCGGGTCGACGCCCAGCTCCTTGCCGAGCCGCCGCATCGACAGCGCGTCCAGGCCCGACTCGTCGATCAGCGCGAGTGCCGCGGTCAGGATCCGGTCCATGGTGAGGGGCTCCTGCCCCACTCGACGTGCCATTGCCCCCCTTCTCTACGCCGTAGAGTACCTCATTCTACAGCGTAGAATAGAGAGGTGTTTCGATGACGACGTCGGTCGATGCCGGTCGGGCGAGATTCGCGCTCGGCGTGCTGTGCGCGGCGCAGTTCATGCTGATCGTGGACGTGGTGGTGCTGAACGTGGCGCTCCCGTCGATCCGGGAGGATCTGCGGATCACGACCGGGCCAACCGCAGTTCGCGGGGATCGCGTACACGCTCACGTTCGGCAGCCTGTTGATCGTCGCGGGGCGGGCGGGCGACCTGTTCGGGCGGCGGCGGATCTTCCAGGTGGGGCTGGCGATCTTCACGGTGGCGTCGGCGCTGGTGGCGCTGTCGCAGACGGGCTGGCAACTGTTCGCCACGCGGACGCTGCAGGGGGTGGGCGCGGCCATGGTGGCGTCCACCGGGCTCGCGCTCGTGACCACGCAGTTCGCCGAGGGCGAGCGACGGAACCGGGCGCTCGGGATCTGGGGCGCGATCGGATCGGGCGGCGCGATCGCCGGACAGTTGCTCGGTGGGGTGCTGACCGACGCGTTCGGCTGGCAGTCGATCTTCCTGATCAACGTGCCGATCGGGGTGGCCGCGAGCCTGCTGGCCAACCGGTTGCTGGCGGAGAGCCGCGGCGATCGCCTGCCGCTCGACCTCGGCGGCGCGGTGCTGCTGACCGCCGGGGTGGCGACGTTCAGCGTGGCACTGACCGACCGGGACCTGCTGTGGTTCGCCGGGTGTCGGCAGTGCTGCTGGTCTGGTTCTGGCGGTTCGAGCGGCGGCACGACGCGCCGCTCGTCCGGTTCGCGCTGCTGCGGGAGCGGGCCGTGCGGTCCGGGAACCTGGTGATGGCCGTGGTGGCCGGCACGTCCGGGGCGGCGCTGTTCTTCACCACGCTGTACCTGCAGGGGACCCTCGACTACTCGGCCATGCAGGTGGGGCCGGCGTTCGCGCCGGTCACGGTGATCGTGCTGGTCGTCTCGCCGTACGCGGGACGGCTGGTCGGGCGGGTCGGCGCCCGTACGCTGATGGTGGCCGGCACGGTCGTGAGTGCCGGCGGGGTGACGTATCTGTCCTTTGTGGACGCGTCCGGGAGCTATGTGGTGGACGTGCTGCCGGGGCTGGCGGCGCTGGCGCTGGGCAACGGTCTGGCGTTCGCACCGACCATGATCACGGCGACATCGGTGCCGGAGGCGGACGCCGGGTTGGCGTCCGGGCTGCTGAACACGTCGCAGGAGCTGGGCGCCGCGGTCGGGCTGGCGATCCTGGCGCCGGTGGCGGCGGGGCTCAATGGCGGCGTCGACGGCTACCGGGCGGGCTACCTGGCGGCCGCCGGATTGCTGGTGTTGGCCGTGGTGGCGGCGTCCCGCGCGCCGGGCAGACTGGCCGGATGACGCCCCTACTCCCCGACTACGGCGACCGGTCGCTCGGCGCCGTGCTGCCCGCACTGCTCGACGCCCTCCGCGGGTCGCCCGCCGGACTGATCGAGCCGGCGCGGGCGGCGGTCCTGCTGCTGATCGACGGCCTCGGCGACGCGTTGCTGCGTACTCATGCAACCGACGCGCCTTTCCTTGCGGCGCTGCCGAACTCCGGCCCGGTGAGCGTCGGGTTCCCGTCGAGCACGGTGGTCAGCCTGGCGTCACTGGGTACCGGCCGCCCGCCGACCGAGCACGGAATCGTGGGCACCTCGTTCCGGGTGGCCGACGGCGTGGCGCTGAACGCGTTGCGGTGGACCGGACCCGATGACCTCCGCGACGCGTACCCGCCCGAGGTGGTGCAACCGCTGCCGACGCTGCTCGAGCGGGCGACGGTCGTGTCGTCGCGGGCGTTCGACGGGTCGGGCCTGACGCGGGCGGTGCTGCGCAGCGAGACGTTCCGCGGCGTCCACGCGCTGGGCGACCTGGCGGCCGAGATCCTGCACGCCGCGGCGGAACCGGGTCTGGTGTACGGCTATCACGCGGACCTGGACGCCATGGGTCACGTCTACGGCCCGGGTTCGCTGCCCTGGCGGCTGCAACTGTCGCAAGTGGACCGTCTGGTGGAGACGATCACGTCGCGGCTGCCGGCGGGCACGGCGCTCGTGGTGACGGGCGACCACGGCATGGTGACCATGGAGCGCACGTTCGACGCGGACACCGACCCGGCACTGCGGGAGGGCGTGATCATGCTGGGCGGCGAGCCGCGCGCCCGCCATGTGTACGCGGCACCGGGCGCGGCCGCGGACGTGCTGTCCGCCTGGCGCGCGACCCTGGGTGACGCGGCGTGGACGGTCCCGGGCGAACAGGCGATGGACGAGGGCTGGTTCGGCCCGGCGAGTTCCCGGTTCGCGTCCCGGATAGGCGACGTGGTGGTGGCCGCACGCGACGACGTGGGAGTGATCCGCTCGGCCGCCGAACCCTTCCTGTCCCGGCTACCGGGCCAACACGGCTCCCTCACGGCGGACGAACTGCTGGTCCCGTTGCTGGTCAGCCAATAGTCTCACCCCAGGTCGGCCAGCAGCTTCTCGATCGCGTCGGCCGCCGCCGCACCGCCGCCCGCGGCGTCGATTTCGCCGCGCATCCACGCCAGGCGTTCCCGGACGGCCGGGTCGGCCACCACGTCCTCGACGGCCGACCACAAGCTGTCCGCCGTGACCTCACGCAGGTCGAGTTGGCGGCCGAGTCCCAGTTCCACCAGCCGGTCGGTGTAGGGGCGGGCGCTGGTCGTCTGCGGGATGGCGACCATGGGGACCTGGTGGTACAGGGCTTCGGCCATGCTGCCCATCCCGCCGTGGGTGACGAACGCGCTGGCCTTGCGCAGCACGGCCAGTTGCGGGACGTGGGCGTGGATCTCGACGTTCGGCGGCAGCGGGCCGAGCGTGGCCGGGTCGAGTTCGGGGTTGGCGATGAGCACGTGCCAGTCGCGGCCGGCAGCCGAGTCGATGACCGTGCGGTAGAAGGCATCCTGGTGCGGGTAGGCCGTGCCGACGGTGCCGGTGGTCACGAGCAGCAGCGGCCGGTCGTACTCCGGGTCCCACCGGCCGAGTGCGTCCCGGTCGGCGAGTTCCGGCCCGGCGAACACCCAGTTGTCGAACAGCTCGGCGCGGAACTGGAACGCCTTGGGAATAGTGGAGATACGCAGCGCCGCCTGTTCGCCGTAGATGAAGGACTGTCCACCTCGGACACCGAGGCGACGCAGGTAGGTGAACAGTCGCGCCGTGCGCCACAGCAGCGACGGGGTGATCCGGAGTTTCAGGTAGTCCCGGAGGACCGACCAGTGCTTGTTGTTCGCCACCATCGGCCAGATCTCCACCCACGGCACGCCCCAACGCGTCGCCTGCACCGGCGCCCACAGCGTCGCCAGGGCACAGCCGCACACCACGAGATCGGCCCGGGGCAGGTCGGTCACCGTCGGCAGGACCGCCTTGGTCTCCTCGAGAATCAGGCTCATGGCCTGCGCGGCCCCGGCGTTGGTCGTCACGTCGGGAATCTTCCTTCCCTCGGCCAGCGACGTGTACGGCACGAACTCGGCCCCGGTGGCGGCGACGCTCTCGGCGTGGCGTTCGGTCGCGACGAACGAGACCTGGTGCCCGCGTCGGACCAGTTCGCTCGCCACCCCGAACAGGGGAAGGACATGCCCCGGGGCGGAGGCGGTCATGAAGGTGATCTTCGCCATGAGCGGAGTCAACACGGCGAAACCCAGTGAAATCCCGACATTTCGCCCGGACGGCGTCAGGCGCGCGACCGCGCCTCGCCGCGCTCGAACGCCGGCCCCGCCAGGAACCAGATCCCCACGATCGCCCAGCACCGGCCGATCCACCCGTACAGTGTCGGTGCCTGGTCGGGGTCGGCGAACAGCAGCGCCAACCCGACGAGCGTGACCGACGCGATGGTCGCGGCTGTCACCACCCGGTACCACTCGCGCCACAGGTGCGCCCGCCGCTCCGGCCCGTGCTTGGGCACCTTCACCGGCGGCGGCCCACCGGCGAACCGGTGGGCGAACCGCGCGTCGGCCCACCGCACGATGGCCGGGCCGAACGCCACGCTGAACCCCAGGTAGATCCCGGCCAGGCCGTGCACCATGCCGACGTCCGCGCCGCGGTGCAGGTCCAGCGCCACGGCGATCACCAGCACCACGTCCAGCAGCGGGATCGACGCGAGCACCACCGTGCTCGTCCGCCGCAACCGCACCAGATACCGCAGCACCATCCCCATGCCCAGCAGGAACCACAGCCCGAACTCGCACGCCACGATCACCGCGGCGATCGGGTTCTCCCGAACGAACTCCCACATGTTCTCCCCCTCATCGCTCCGCCCCCAGCGTGCGCGAGCGGGACGGGGTTCGGCGTCCGGAGTTCGTCGCGACCGGCCTCATCACTTCGACGGAGGGTTGCGGACAGCCCTGCCGATGGACCATGGTCAATCGCGGGAGGCCGACATGAACGTTCCCTGCGACGGTCCCGACGAGTTCGATCCCGAGGCGCTGTCCCGGCGTGAAGTGTTACGGGCGGCCGCCGCCGTCACCGGCGCGGCGCTGCTCGGCACGGCGACAGCCACCGAGGCGGCAACTGAAACCAGAGCCGGTGACGAGGCGGTGCTCACGGAGGGCACCAACCTCTCGGCCGCCGGCTCCCCGGACGGCAAGTGGATCGCCTTCGACCTGGTCACCGCCATCTGGGTGGTACCGGCGGCCGGCGGCGAGGCCAGAAGACTGACCGGCGATCTCCAGGACGCCACCCAGCCGCACTGGTCACCCGACGGCAGCCGGCTGGCGTTCCAGTCCTATCGGGACGGCAACTACCACCTGTGGCTGATCAACCAGGACGGCACCGGCCTGCGCCAGCTCACGAAGGGCCCCTTCGACCACCGTGAGCCGAAGTTCGCGCCGGACGGCCGGCACCTGGTGTTCTCCTCCGACCGCGGCGGCACCGGCAGCTACGGCCTGTTCACCTACGAGCTGGCCGGCGGCACGATCCGCACGCTCACCGACACGGCCACCGAGGAGGCCATGCCGGCCTGGTCGCCCGACGGCAAGCGGGTCGCGTTCACCGTGGACAGCACGTCGATCGCCGAGGTGGACGTGGCGACCGGCGCGGTGTCCACAGTGGTCCCGGCGGTGCCGGGCGCCACGCTGTTCGGCCCGGCCTATGCCCCGGACGGCCGGACGGTCAGCTACACCAGGCTGGTGGGCGCTGCGTCCGACCTGGTGGTGGCCGATGCCGCGGTGACCGACGGCGAGGACGTGTTCGGGTTCGCCGCCTCCTGGCTGTCCGCCACCACGCTGGTCTACACGTCGACCGGCCGGCTGCGGCGCCGCGTCCTCGGCGGCGGTGCCGAGCCGATCCCGTTCCAGGCCAAGGTTCCCGTGGTGTCCCGCCGGGACTACCGACGCTCCACACCGGACCTCGACGCCACCGGATCCCGCCCCGTGCAGGGCATCGCGGGCCCGGTCGTCTCCCCCGACGGCCGCCAGGTCGCCTTCCGGGCGCTCAACGCCCTGTGGCTGCTGCCGATCACCGGCGGGCGGCCCACGAAACTCGTGGATGACGGGTTCTTCGCCAGCGACCCGGACTTCGCGCCCGACGGCGCGTCGCTCGTCTACGCGAGCGACCGGGCCGGCACGGCCGACCTGTGGCAGCGCGACCTGACTACCGGCGCCGAGAAGCGGCTCACCGACCTGCCGGGCGCGCAGCTGACCCCACGGTGGTCGCCGGACGGCACGCGGATCGCCCACCAGGACCAGGACGGCGCCGCCTGGGTGCTCGACGTGGTGTCCGGCGCGGTCGAACAGGTGACGCCCACGCTGTTCCAGCCCGGCCGGATCACCTGGTCGCCGGACGGTGCCGTGCTCGCGCTGGCCGCCGTGAAGCCGTACTCGAAGCGGTTCCGCGAGGGCACCAGCCAGATCCTCACGGTCGACGTGGCGAGCAAGGCCCTCACCTACACCGAGGCGATCCCCGGCCGGTCGATCGCCACCCGCGGCGACGACGGTCCCGTGTGGTCACCGGACGGCCGCCTACTGGCGTTCGTGGTCGAGTCGAATGCCTGGGTGGTCGAGGTCGACTCCGCCGGCCGCCCCACCGGCCCGGCCAGGCAGGTCACCCGCGAGGTGACCGACTCGCTCGCCTGGGTGGGCTCGGACCGCCTGCTGTACCTGAACAACGGGCGCCTGCGGGTCGTCGGTGTCGGCGGTGGCAGGCCCAGAACGATTCCCGTCGACCTGCACTGGCGCCCGGCCAGGGTCACCGGCCACACGGTCATCCACGCCGGCGCCATGTGGGACGGCAAGGCCACGACCCTGCGCCGCGACGTCGACATCGTGGTGCGGGGCGACCGGATCACGGCCGTGGTCCCGCACGAGCCCGGACGATCCACCGTGGACGCCTCTGCGCACACGGTGATACCGGGCCTGATCGACGCGCACAACCACTGGCACCTGCGCGGCCGGCAGTGGGGTGACCGGCAGGGCCGGGTCTGGCTCGCGTACGGGATCACCACCACCCGCTCACCCGGGGATCCCGTGTACCAGATGGTGGAAACCCGCGAGGCACTGGCGAGCGGCGATCGCGTCGGGCCGCGGTACTTCGCCACGGGGGAGGCCATCGACGGCTCCCGCGTCTACTACAACTTCATGCGCACCACGCGGTCGCTCGCGCACCTGGGTCCCGAGCTGGACCGCGCCCGCGCGCTCGGCTACGACCTGATCAAGACCTACGTGCGGCTGCCGGTCGAGGCGCAGCGAGAGATGGTCAAACAGGCGCATCGCGCTGGTCTGCCGCTGTCGTCGCACTACCTGTACCCGGCCGAGAACCTCGGCATGGACGGGATGGAACACACGGGCGCCACCAACCGGCTCGGCTACTCGCACACGGTGAGCCGCCTCGGCCGCGCCTACGCCGACGTGATCACGCTGTTCACCAGGTCGGGCATGTCGGTCACGCCCACCCTGTTCAACTCGGGCGCCATGTACGGCGAGGACCGGTCCCTTGTGGACGATCGGCGGACCAGCACCCTGTACCCCGCCTGGGAGTACGCCCAGCTGCTGGCCAAGGCCGAGGCGGCCACCCAGCCGCCCGCCGCGACCATGCGGGCGCTGCTCGCGGCCAATGTGGACATGGTGCTGCGCATCCACCGGGGCGGTGGGTTCGTGATCGCCGGCACCGACGCGCCGCTCGACAACGTGGCGGTTTCGTTGCACACCAACCTGCGTGCCATGGTGCGCTACGGGTTCACCCCCTACGAGGCGCTGCGCACGGCCACCGCCAACCCGGCCCGCTGGCTCGGGCTGGAGCGCCGGCTGGGGCTGATCGCGCCCGGCGCCATGGCCGATCTGGCGTTCGTCGACGGCGACCCGCTGGCCGACATCCGGGCGGCGGCCGCCGTCACGAGCGTGATGCGCGGCGGGGTGGTCCACACGGTCGACGAGCTGCTGGCGCCGTTCGCCGGTGCGGCCAACCGGTCGGTGGCGCCCATGGCCGCCCACGCCCACGATCCCGATTTCTGGTGGCACGAACCCGAATGGTCCCGGCTCGTCTGCTGTGGAGGTGTGTGATGAGCACCAGCTCGATCTTCCGGCGCAAGCCCATCGAACAGATCGAGGAGCTGGAGGGCGGCGGGCTGCAGCGCACGCTGGGCCTGTGGCAGCTCACGGCCATCGGGGTCGGTGGGATCATCGGCGCCGGCATCTTCTCGCTGGCCGGGGCGGTGGCCAACGAGACGGCCGGGCCGGCCGTGCTGATCTCGTTCCTGCTGGCCGGTATCGCGAGTGCGGCGGCCGCGTTCTCCTATGCCGAGTTCGCCGGGCTCATCCCGCGCGCCGGCTCGGCCTACACCTACGGCTATGCGACGCTCGGGGAGATCGTCGGCTGGTTCATCGGCTGGGATCTGTTGTTGGAGTACACGGCGATCGTCGCGGTCGTGGCCATCGGCATCTCCGGCTACTTCAACGATCTGCTCGGCTTCCTCGACATCTCGCTGCCGCAGTGGATGCTCGGCGCGCCGGGCACCGAACCCGACGGCGTCGACCCGGGCTCCTACAAGATCAATCTGTTCGCCGTGCTGCTGTGCCTGCTGATCGCGTTCGTGCTCAACCAGGGCATGCGCAGTGCCGCCCGGTTCGAGACGTCGCTCGTGTACCTGAAGGTCGGCGTGGTGCTGCTGGTGATCGTGGTGGGCGTGTTCCACATCGACGCCGGCAACTACACGCCGTTCGCGCCGTTCGGCTGGGACGGGGCGTTCACGGGCGCGGCCGTGGTGTTCTTCGCGGTGTTCGGCTACGACGCCATGTCCACGGCGGCCGAGGAGTCCCGCGACTCGCAGAAACACATGCCCAAGGCGATCATGTACTCGCTCGCCATCTCCATGGTGCTCTACGTGCTGGCCTGTCTGGTGCTCACCGGCATGGTGAACTACCCGGACATCGACCCCGACGCCGCGTTCTCCAGCGCGTTCGAGTCGGTCGGGCTGCAGGCGCTCGGCGCGGTCATCGCGGTCGGCGCGATCCTCGGCATCCTGACCGTGCTGTTCACGTTCCTCATGGGCGCGACGCGCGTCGGGTTCTCCATGAGCCGCGACGGGTTGCTGCCCAAGTGGTTCGCCAAGACCCACGCGCAGCGCAAGGTGCCGACGCGGATCACGTGGATCCTCGGCGCGGCGTCCGCCGTGATCGCCGGGCTGCTGCCCATCGGGGAGGCGGCCGAGCTGACGAACATCGGCATCCTGCTGGCGTTCGTCGTGGTGTGCGTGGCGGTCATCGTGTTGCGCTACCGCCGGCCCGACCTGCCTCGCAGCTTCCGTTCCCCCGGCATGCCGGTCGTGCCGATCATCGGGGTGGTGTTCTCGCTGTGGCTGATCACGTTCCTGAAGGCGGAGACGTGGCTGCGCTTCGGGGTGTGGTTCCTCATCGGGCTGGTCGTGTACTTCGCATACAGCCGACGCCGGTCGCTCATGAACCCGGACCGCCCGGGAGGTGCGCCGGCCATCATCACGGACGGCGGCGGCGATGGCGGCGCTGACAGTGGTGGCGGCGGCGATGGCGGCGGCTCGTCGTGACAGTGACTCAGACACTGGCCCTGACACAGGCATCGGCATCGGCATCGGCATCGGCATCGGCTGAGCACAGGGACCCGCTGGCAAGGTAGCGGACGACACCGACAAAAACGGTCCGGGGACCCCTGGAATCAATTCTAGTCCGGCACACCGACAGTTTTTGACCGCGGCCCGGCGCCCGGCCACGGACCGGGCGCCTGCTCGGGCACGTCCTCGGACGTCGCCTCCGTGCGGTAGGCCCGCAGCCCGCGGGCCTCGTAGTTGGCGAGCGCGGCCGGGCCGTCGAGCGTGCAGGTGTGCAGCCACACCCGCCGCACCGGAACCAGGCCCGGCCAGCGCTCGGCGACCCGCCACGCCTCCCGCAGCCCCAGGGTGAGCAGGTGCCCACCGAGGCCCTTGCCCACAAAGCCCGCCATGAGCCCGAAGTAGGCGATCTCCACCTCGCCGGCCGTGGCGCCGTCCAGCTCGACGTAGCCGGCCGGCGTCCCCGCGACGGTCGCCACCCACGTCTCCACGCCCGGCCGGTCGAGCCAGTCGTGCCACTGCTGCCACGTCCAGTCGAGCCGGTCGAGCCAGAACCAATCACCGCCCACCGCCGTGTACAGGTACCGGTTGAGTTCCGGGCTGATCAGCTCGGCGCGGGTGACGGCCACGGGTACGGCCGGCTCGCGGGCCGGCCGCAGGTCTCCGGGGGCGGTCTGCTCAAGGTAGGTCGTCGTGACGTCCATACCTGCCAGGATCTCACCCGATGGTGATCAGTGCCTGCACCGGAAGGTGGTCCGACGGGTATTGGCCGCCCTTCTCGAACGTGTTGATGGCCGCCGCCAGGACGTCGACGTCGCCCCTCGTGAGGATCCAGTCGATCCGGTCGCCGTTCGGGACGAGCGGGCGGTAGCCGTGGAACGTGGCGTACAGCGGCGTGCGCCGCTCGGCGGCCGTGGTCCAGGTGTCGGTCAGTCCCGCGCCGGTGGTCAGGATGTCGTAGGACGCCGAGTTCTCGGCCGGCGTGTTGAAGTCACCGGTGAGCACGACGGGCAATTCGGGCGCCAGGCCGTTGATCCGGTCGCGGACCAGCTCGGCGCTGCGCTGCCGCGAGTTCTCCGACTGGTGGTCGAAGTGGGTGTTCACCACCACCAGCTCCTCGCCCGTGCGCCGGTCGGAGAACCGAACCCAGGTCACCATGCGGACCACCGTGTTGCCCCACGACGCCGAGCCGATCACATTGGGCGTGTCCGACAGCCAGAAGTGGTCGAACTCCAAGGGTTCCAGGCGCTGCGTGTCGTAGTAGACGGCCATGAACTCACCGCGGCTGCCGCCTTCCCGGCCGACGCCGATCCAGTCGTAGCGGTCGGGGAGGTCGTGGTGGATGTCCTTCAGCTGGCCGTAGAGCCCTTCCTGGGTGCCGATGACCGTCGGTTGCTCGCGGCGGAGCAGGTCGGCCATGACCGGACGGCGCTGCGCCCACGAGTTGGGCGTGCTGTCCGAGGCGTAGCGCAGGTTGAAGGCCATCACGTGCAGCGAGTCGCCCCGTGCGGGCCCGATCACCGGGCGCTCGCCATCGGCCGCGGCGGGCGCGGTGAACAGGATGGCCGCTGTCGTGGCGGCCAGCAGCAGACGGTGCAGCACGGTTCCTCCATGGGTCGGATATATCAGTCAACCTGCCAAGGGCGCGTAACGGGCCGGTGACGGGCGTCTGGAGCTGAGCCGAAGCGAACCCGAAGTGCGGGGACGCAGGGTCGGGCCATGAGATTCGACGACGTGGCCGAGGAGTTCACGGACTACGTACAGGAAATCGTCTACGCCACGCTGGTGACCGTGGACAAGCGGAACCGGCCGAGGGCGCGGGTGCTGCTGCCGATCTGGCAGGTGGTCGACGGGCGGCCCGTGGGATGGGTGGCCGTGCACCGCACGCCCGTGAAGACCGCGCACCTCGCCCGCAACCCACACGTGACGGTCGCGTACTGGAAGCCGAGCCAGAACGCGGCGTTCGTGGACGCGGTGGCCGGGTGGGTGACCGAGCCCGCCGTCCTGGCGGAGGTCTGGGACCTGTACCGGAAGGGCAGCCCGGCGCGCGTCGGCTACGACCCGGGCCGGTACTGGCGCGGGCCGGCGGATCCCGAGTTCGCCGTGCTGCGACTGGAACCGTTCCGGGTGCAGGTGGTGCGGGGCCGCGATCTACGGAGCCGAATCTGGAAGACCTAACACCCGAAGTACAAACCCGGCTCGCGTCGCCAACCGCCGGTTGGCGACGCGAGCCCCGCATGTCCCCACCTCCCGCACCCGAGATCGCGGCTCCCGCACCCGAGATCGCGGCTCCCGCACCCGAGATCGCGGCTCCCGTGCCTGAGGAGTGGGATCTCGCGGTCGGGAACCGCGAACTCGCGGTCGGGAAGTGGGATCTCGTTGTCGGGAACCGCGATCTCGAATGCCGGTGGTGGGGACATGCGGGCTGGGTGTGAGGACATGCGGGCGCGCCGCCGGCGCGTGGCCGGCGGCGCGGACCGCTCACACCGCTGCTGGCTCCCGTGCCTCCGCTGTCTCCGCCGGTACGCCCGTCGCCGGGGAGCGGCGCAGCAGTGTCACCGCCAGCAGAGCCGCGGCCACCGCCAGCACGGCCGCCACGAGACCCGCCACGTTGAAGCCGTTCGTGAACGCCTCCCGGGCCTGCGCCACCAACGAATCCGCGGCCAACGCACCCGACAGCGAATCCGCCACGTCCAGCGCGGCGCCCGACATGCCTGCCTGGTAGACGGCCGCCCCGATGCTGCCCATCAGCGCGATGCCGAGCGACACACCGAGATCGCTGGCCGTCGAGTTCACGGCCGACGCCGCGCCCGCCTTCTCCGGCGGCGCCGCCCCGATCACCAGACCGGTGGTCAGCGCCATGGTCGGCGCGATCCCCGGGTACAGGATGTAGAAACCGGTGATCACCATCGGCAGGCCGGCGACGCTGTCCACCTGCGTCAGCACCAGGTAGCCCACGGCCGACACCAGCAACCCGAAAGCCACCACGTACGCCGGGCGAACCCGTCGCGCGATGATCGGCGACACGGTCGACACGGCCACCAGCATCAGCGCGGCCGGCAGGATCCACAGGCCCGCCTCGAGCGGCGAAAGACCGGCCACCTGCTGGAGGTACTGCGTGAACAGCAGGTACACCCCGCCGAGCGCGATGGCCGCCAGCAGGAACACGCCGAGCGCCCCGCTGAACGTCCGGTTCGCGAACAGCCGCACGTCGAGCAGCGGGCTCGGGTGCCGCAACTGCCGAAGGACGAACAGCACGCCGAACAACACCCCGGCAACAAAAGTCACCACAGCGGCCGCCGTGAGCCCGTTCTTCGCGAACTCCTTGATGCCGTACACGAGCGGCAGCAGCGCGGCCATCGACAGGAGCACGCTGACCGCGTCCGGCAGGCCGACCCCGGGCGCCCGGTACTCGGGCACCAGCACGGGCGCCGCCAACACCACGAGCACCATCACCGGCACGCCGATCAGCAGCGCCGCGCCCCACCAGAACGACTCGAGGAGCAACCCACCGACCAGTGGCCCGAGCGCCACCCCCACCGAGATCGACGCCGCCCACATGCCGATGGCCGTCGCCCGTTGCCGCGCGTCGGCGAACATGTTGCTGATCAGCGACAGCGTCGAGGGCATGACGGCCGCCGCACCGACGCCCATCAGCGCCCTGGCCCCGATCAGCAGCTCGGCGTTCGGCGCGAACGCGGCCAGCACGGACGCCACGCCGAACGTGATGGCACCGAACACCAGCACCCGCCGCCGCCCGATCCGGTCGCCGACCGTGCCCATGGCCACCAGCAGTCCGGCCATCATGAACCCGTAGACGTCGTTCACCCACAACAACTGATCGCTCGTGGGCCGTAGATCCGCCGCGATGTACGGCGTGGCCAGGAACAACACGGTCATCGCCAGGAACAGCAACGTGGTCGGCAGCAACAGCACCGCGAGACCCAGCCACTCCCTGGTACCAGCACGCACCACAGACATGGTCATTCTTTCCTTTGTTCGTAAGGGATCCGAGCGCGCGAGGCGAGCTCGGCCAACACCCGGTCGGCCGTGAACCGATCGGGGAAGCGCATGGGGGCACCGACCAGCACGACCGGCACGGCGGCCAACAGCGCGACCAGCGGTTCGGGTGCCACACCGGCGAAGGCCACGGGCTTGGCCCGCCAGGCGGCCGCACACCACCGCAGGGCCCGCACCACGGGCGAGGGGAACCGCCGGGGCGCCACCACCACGAACCCGTCGGCGAGGTCCAGCCACGGCGCCAGGTCCCGCACGGCGGGCGGGGTGAACACCGTGCGGCAGTCCGCCTCCGGCAGCCCCGTCTCCGTGAGGTCGAGGACGTCGACGTCGAGGTCACCGCGCCCGCAGGCAAGCGTCGCCACCCAGTCGGCCACTACCCGGTCGTCATCACCGAAGACCACCGACACCCGGGGCCCGCATTCCTCTCGCATGACCCCACGTTGGCCGGCGGCACTTCGGATCCACTTCGGACGGGCTTCGGGTACCGTCGGGCGGGTGCGATTCGGGGTGCTCGGTCCGCTCGCGGTGTGGACGTCGGATGCCCGGCCGGTTCGCATTCCCGAGCTGAAGGTCCGCGCCCTGCTGGCCGAACTGGTGGCCGGCGCGGGGCAGGTGGTGCCGGCCGACCGGCTCATCGACCACCTGTGGGGCGAGCGGCTGCCGGCCAACCCGGCGAACGCCCTGCAGACCAGGGTTTCCCAGCTACGGCGGGCCCTCGACGACGCCGAGCCGGGCGCGCGGCTGCTGGTGGTGTCCCGCCCGCCCGGCTACCTCCTGGACGTCACCCCCGCTGGGGTCGACGCCGGCCGGTTCGAGGCGCTGCTCGCCGAGGCCGGGACCGCCGGCTCGCGGTCGCGGGTGGCGCTGCTCGGTGACGCGCTCGCGTTGTGGCGCGGGCCGGCGCTCGCCGACTTCGCCGACCAGGAGTTCGCCCGCCCGGCCGCCACCCGGCTCGAGGAGCTGCGGCTGACGGCGTTGGAGCACCGGGCCGAGGCTCGGCTGGTCCTCGGCGAGCACGGGCTGCTGGCCGACGAACTGGGCGATCTCGTGGCCCGCCACCCGCTGCGCGAACGGTTGCGCGCCGCTCACCTGCTGGCGTTGTACCGGGCCGGGCGGCAGAGCGAGGCGCTCGCCGGGTACCGCGACCTGCACCGACAGCTGGACGCCATCGGGGTGGTGCCCGGCCCCGAGCTGATCGAGCTGCACCGGGCGATCCTCGTCCAGGACCCGGCGCTCGGCACCACCACCACGCCGTCCCCCACCAACCTGCCGCACCCGCTCGGCGTGCTGGTCGGCCGCGCCGACGCCGTCCGCGATGTGCGCGCGCGGCTGGGCACCGACCGGCTGGTGACGCTCACCGGGCCGGGCGGCGTCGGCAAGACCCGGCTGGCGCTGGCCGCCGCCCGTGAGCTGGTGGACGACTTCCCGGACGGCGTGTGGCTGGTGGAGCTGGGCGCGCTGCCGGCCGGCGTGGCCCCGGATACAGTGGCCCCGGACGCGGTGGCCGAGCTGGTGGCGGCCGTGCTGGAGATCCGCGACGAGCAGGTGGGCCGGCTGGCGGAAGCGTTGCGTACCAAGCGGATGCTGCTCGTGTTCGACAACTGTGAGCACGTGGTCGGCGCGGTGGCGGAGCTGGCCGCCGCGCTGTTGGGCGCCGCGCCGGACCTGCGGGTGCTGGCGACCGGTCAGGTGCCGTTGGACCTGCCGGGTGAGGTGCTGTTGCCGGTGCCGCCGCTGCCGGAGCCGAGCGCGGTGGAGCTGTTCGTGGCCCGCGCGGAGGCCGGGGTGCCGGGCTTCGCCGTGGACGAGGACAACGCGGCGGTCATCGCCGCCATCTGCCGGAGACTCGACGGCATGCCGCTCGCGTTGGAGCTGGCGGCCACCCGGGTGCGCACGCTGGGGGCGCACGAGGTCGCGGCGCGGCTGGACGACCGGTTCCGGCTGCTGGCCGCGGGTCAGCGGGGCGCGCCGGAGCGGCAGCGCACGCTGCGGGCGGTGCTCGACTGGAGCTGGGAGCTGCTGGCGCCCGAGGAGCGGACGATGTTGCGGCGGCTGGCCGTGCACCGGGACGGCGCGACGCTGGCTGCGGTCGAGGCCGTCTGCGGTGCGGAGGTCGACGTGGTGGCGCGGCTGGTCGACCGGTCGCTCGTGACCGTCGATCCGCGGGGGCCGCGGTACCGGCTGTTGGAGTCGGTGGGCGAGTACGCGGCCGAGCGGCTGCGGGAGGCCGGTGAGCTGCCCGAGCTGCGCCGCCGGCACCGGACGTACTACGCCGAGCTGGCGACGACCGCCGACCCGCACCTGCGTGGGCCGGAGCAGCGGGACTGGCTGCGGCGCCTGGACGCCGAAGCGGCCAACCTGCACGCCGCGCTGGAGGACGCCGTGGCGCACGGCGAGGCGTTGCCGCTGGTCAACTCGCTGGCCTGGTACTGGGTGCTGCGGGGGCGGCTGCGGGAGGGGCATCGGTCGTTCGCGGCCGCGCTGGCCGGCGGTGACTCTGCCTACGGTGGCGACTCGGTGGACGCCGGGACCGCGCGGACCTGGCAGGCGGGTTTCGCCACGCGTCTGGGTCTTGGTTCCGGCGCGGCGCGCCCGGCCGACGTGGCGGCGCTGGCCGGCCGGGCTCGGGCGGAGTGGTTCGTGGCGTTCGCGCGGGTGGGGATCGGCGACCCGGCGGAGACGTCGGCACTGGCGGCGCGGGCGCTGGCCGTGTTCCGGGCCATCGGTGACCAGTGGGGTACGGCGGCGGCGCTCGGCACGCAGGCGCGGTACGCGTTCCTGCGCAGCGACCTGCCGGCGTTGCGGGAGCAGGGCGCGCGGAGCATGGCGTTGTTCACCGAGCTGGGTGACCAGTGGGGGCAGCTACAGGCGACGTTCGCGCTGGGCACGTACGCCGAGCTGGTCGGTGACTACGAGCACGCGGCCGAGGTGCACCGCGAGGGCCTGCGGATGGCGGAGGAGCTGGGGCTGTGGACCGAGGTGTCGGACAAGCTGTCCGCGCTCGGCCGGATCGCGCTGCTGACCGGTGACCACGAGCAGGCGGACGCGCTGCACGAGCGAGCGCGGCGGCTGGCGGTGGAGCAGGGCTATCCGATCGGTGAGGAGTACGCGGAGCTGGGGCTGGCGCTGAGCGAGCGGCGGCAGGGCAGGCTGGACTCGGCCGAGTCGCGGCTGCGCAAGTGGCTGGAGTGGGATCGCCGGATCGGGTCGGACATCGCGATGTCGCTGATACTCGCGGAGCTGGGCTTCATCGCCGAACATCGTGGCGATCCGGCGGCGGCGACCGCGCTGCACGAGGAAGGCCTGGCGGCGGCCCACCTGTCGGCGGATGTCCGAGCGGTGGCGCTGGCCTTGGAGGGTCTGGCTGGTGTGGCCGCCCCGGTTCGGTCGGCCCGGCTGCTGGGCCGGGCGACGACGTTGCGCGAGTCGGTGGGGGCGCCGTTGCCGGCCGGGGAACGCGGGGACGTGGACCGCGTCACCGCCCGCGGGGTCGCCGCGCTGGGCGAGGAGGGGTTCGCGGCGGAGTTCGCCCACGGCCGCACGGACACCGCCCTCGACCAGATATCTACATAGGACCAACCGGGGCCGGCGCTTATATCACACAACACCGACAATTATGGTCCAGGGACCCCTGGATTTAAGTGTAGTGCAAGGCACCGACAATTCTGGGCGCCCGCGAGCGAGGGTGTGGACAAACCGAGCTGCTCAGGAGTGTGCGCCGTCCAGGTAGCGCCACTCGCCGTTCTCCCGGCGGAAGCGCGAGTTCTCGTGCACCACGCCACCCTCGTAATGCGCCCGGAACTCCACCGTGCCCACCTCGTGCAGCACGCCGCCACCCGTGTTGGTCACGATCTCCAGCCCGGTCCACCGCTGCGCCGGGTCCAGCGTCAGCGTCCGGGGACGAGTACTCGAATGCCAGCTCCGCAGCAGGTAGTCCGCATCCCCCACCACGAAGGCGCTGTAGCGGGATCGCATCAGCGCCTCCGCGGTGGGGGCGGACACGGCGCCGGTGTGGTGCCGGCCGCAGCACTCATCCAACGGCAACGGCATTCCACAAGGGCAATTCATGCGGCCATTCTCCTACAGCCGAATTTCACGACCGACCCGTCCCCCGGGCAGGTACCACAATTCGACACACGAGCTCGGCAACCACATGCTGGGGAACCGCCCCGGCCCACCCTGATCAGCGCGCCGACCGGCCAGGATGCCGTTGACCGCGTGCTCCAGCACGTAAAGGCCGTCATGGCCGAACGCCAGATCGATGATGTTCGTGAAACCACCTGCGGCGCCTTGCCGGGCACCACCCGGAACACCCGCGCCGAACCGCCGGCGAACGGGAACCCGGTGAGCGTGCCGACGTAGTAGGCCCCATCGGGCCCGCGACGACCGTGAAGCACAGCTGACCGCGATAGGACACATCGGACGGTCCAATCGGGTTGCGGCCACCGGCTTCCGCGATCGACGGCAGCCCACTGACCACTCGGGACCGTCGATGACCGATCCGGCTGACCGCACCGGTGGTGTGGCACGCACACAGATACCTTTCTGCGACGACCCCTGTTACGCGAGCCCCGCCGAGCTCATGAGAGTTTCGAGAATGGCGTGGATGTCGTTACGGTTGTATCCGCGACGGGAGGCGACCATGGACCTGACCCGGCGACTCACCCAGTTGGTGATCAGCCAGCTCGACTCGCTCACCGACGAGTTGGTGCGCGAGATCCGCAAGGAGAACGCCGGCTACCTGGCCGCCGAGACCGTGTCGGTCACCGAGCTGCGCCGCTCGTGTCGGGACAACCTCGAACGCGTACTGCAGATGCTCGGCGACATCGTGCCGTCCGGGGTGGACCCGCTCGACGCGGCCGTCGTCACCGGCACCCGGCGCGCCGAGCGGCGGGCGCCGCTGGAGGCCGTGTTGCGCTCGTTCCGCATCGGCGGGCGGGTGGTGTGGCGCACGCTCGCCCGAGTGGCCAAAGAGGACGGCACGATCGCCTGGGACGACATGGTGGAGGTCGCCGCAGCCGTGTGGACGGTGGTCGACGACGCGTCCTCGGCGGTGGCCGGCGCCTACCGCCGCACGGAGTTGCGGCTGCGGCGGCTGGACGAGCATCGCCGGGTCACGCTGTTCACCGACCTGCTGCGCGGCCGGGCCCGCGACGCCACGTTCGCCGGTGAGGCGGCCGCCGAGCTGGACCTGCTGCCCGACTCCGGCTATCTGGTGCTGGCGACCGACCTCGGCGGGTCGGGGCTGGCGGCGGCCGAGGACATGTTGGCCGTGCACGGGATCCGGTCGATCTGGCAGCCGCACGCACGCCAGTCGGTGGGGCTGGTGGCGCTGACCGACCACGGTCCCGAGCGGGTGCTCGACCTGCTCGACGGGTCGATCCGGGACCGGGTGGGGGTCAGCCCGCGGGTGCAGGGCCTCGGCGAGGTGGGGGTGGCCCACGAACTGGCGGTGGTGGCACTGCGAACGCTGCAACCCGGCACGGCGGCGGTCGCCCGGTTGGACGACCACCTCCCGGCCGCGTTGCTCGTCCGCTCCCCCGACCTGGCCGAACGACTGGTGGACGTGGTGCTCGGCCCGCTGCTGCGGCTACCGGACGGGGAGCGCCAAGCCTTGCTCGCCACGCTGTCGGCGTACCTGCGCGCCAACCGGTCCCCGGCCGCGGCCGCCGAGCGGCTCTACTGCCACCGCAACACCGTACTCAACCGGATGAGCAAGGTGGAGAACCTGCTCGGCCGCTCACTGGAGGACTTCGACGCGGCACTGACCGTGTCCTACGCCCTCCTGGCACTGGACCTGCCCGGCACCGCGCACGCCAAGCCGTAACGGCGAAATCGGTCCCCCACCCGCGCCGAGCACAACCGCGTACCGCACCCAATCCAGCGAGTCCCACGTTCAACACCCGCGAGTCCCACGTTCACGACAAGCGAGTCCCCCTCTCAGCCCCCGTGGGTCCCCCAAATCGGCCAGGCGAGTTGGCGGTTCGCGACCGACGGCGTGTCACGAACCGCCAACTCGTGTGCTCCGCGAAGGAGACTCGCGAGTCCTGAAAGGGGACTCGCCCGGTTCTGAACGTGGGAACTCGCCCGGTCTGAACGTGGAACTCGCCCGGTCTGAACGTGGAACTCGCCCGGTTCGAACGTGGAACTCGCCCGGTCTGAACGTGGGACTCGCGGGGTTTGAACGGGGGACTCGCTTGTCGGGTCGTGGTCGAGGACGCCATGGCCGGCGGCGATCTGCACTAGTCGGGAAAACAGGGACAATAACTACGTGCCCCCGAGCTACGAGCAGGACAACAGCCGGCTGGGGCAGGACGCCGCACAGGCCGCGGCGCCGGGGTTCGACCTGGTGCTCGCCGCCGACTGGATCACCCCCTCGATCGCCCGCGACCACGTCCGGTCCTGGCTGCGCGCCCACCACTGGTCCCCGTCGCACACCGACGACCTGGTCCTCGCGGTGAACGAGGCGGTGAGCAACAGCATCGAGCACGGCTACGGGCTGATCCCCGAGCTGGACACGCCCGCGCCGCCCGCGCCACCCGACGGCCAGCCGACGGTCGAGGTGCACGCGCGCCTGGACACCGATCCGGACGGCACCCGCCGGGTGGAGTTCACCATCCGCGACCGTGGCCGCTGGCTGGTGCCGACGAGCGGCACCACCACCCGCGGCCACGGCGTGCGGATCATGCGCGCCTGCGTGGAGAACCTCCGCATCGACCACGGACCCGCCGGCACGACCGTCGTGCTCCACAGCCGACCGATGCCCCCACCGCTGCGCTGACCGTCGAAACGGTACGACTCGGCGTCGAGACGGTACGACTCAGGTCAGGTGGACTGGGAGGCTGGCCGCCGAGTTCGAGAAGAACGACGGCACGGGCGGCAGTTCCGCGGCGGGCGTGGCCAGGCGCAGGTTGGGGTAGCGCTCGAACAGCGCGGGCAGCGCGACCGCCGCCTCCAGGCGTGCCAGGTGCGCGCCCAGGCAGAAGTGCGGGCCGCCACCGAACGCCAGGTGCCGGCCGGGCGGGCGGGTGAAGTCGAACTTGTCGGCGTCCGGCCCGTGGTGCGCCGGGTCGCGGCCGACTCCGCTGTAGGGCGCGAGGATCGCCTCACCGCGAGCGATCGGCACGCCCGCGATCTCGATGTCCTCCAACGGATACCTGGCGGGGAAGTTGCCGATCGGCGAGTCCCACCGCAGCGTCTCCTCCACCACGGCCGCCCAGGTGGTCGCGTCGCCCGCGCGCGCGATCTCCAGCTGGTCCGGGTGGGTGAGCAGCGCCCGGACCCCGTTGATGATCAGCCCGAGCGTGGTTTCGTGTCCGGCCGTGAGGAACAGCCAGATGGAGTCGATCAGCTCCTCCTGGGTGAGGACCTCCTCGCCCTGCTCGCCCAGGTCGATCAACGCGCTCGTCAGGTCGGTGCCCCGGTCGGCGCGCTTCAGGTCCACC
This sequence comes from uncultured Actinomycetota bacterium, assembly GCA_963826035.1. Taxonomy (GTDB): domain Bacteria; phylum Actinomycetota; class Actinomycetes; order Mycobacteriales; family Pseudonocardiaceae; genus Actinophytocola. The sequence goes on from CAWGVZ010000004.1 coordinate 319,018, forward strand.
AGCCGATTCAGCATCTCGAGCCGCTCGCGGGTGGTGGCCACGATCTGCTCGGACGTGAGGTTCGTGCGGAAGATGCTGTCCACCAGTTCGCGCAGCCGTGGCCGCCAGTCGACGGGGACGGCGAACAGCTCGCAGATCATCTGCATGGGCACCGGGTAGGCGAAGTGCGTGCGCAGGTCGACCACCCCGTCGACCGCGTGCTCGGGCAGCTTGTCGAGCAGCGCGGTCACGTTCTCCACCAGCCGCGGCCGCAGTTCCTCCACCCGGCCCCGGGTGAACGTCTTGGTGATGGGCCGGCGCAGCCGCAGGTGGGCGTCGCCGTCCGCGGTCACCATGTTCGTCACCTTGATCATCCCGACGAGCGGCCACTCGTCGGTGACCTCCCCGTTCTGGATGGCCGACCAGTTGCGCCAGTCCTTGCTCACCAACGGGTTCGTCACCAGGTCGGCGAGCAACGCGTGCTCGGTCACCGCCCACACGGTGACGTCGCCGGGCAGGACGACCCGCACCACCGGGCCGAGTTCACGCATGCGCGTGGCCTCACCGTGGTGGTCGTTGCCCATGGGGTCGAGGTGGATGACGGGAACGGTGACTGTCCCGCCTCCCCGAGGTTTATCCCTGTTGGTCACCATGAGTTGTGACCTCCAGTTCGGCACGTACTTGTGGCTGGCTTGCGTCCCGTTCCCCTTAGGTGCGGTTGGCGGCCACTCAATTCACGACAGGGCGTTGACACAAGTAGGGTCATGCGGACTGCCTCCTGGTTACGTGGTGGGAACCGGGCGGGACGGCGTGAAGTGCACTGGCAGGCTGGCGGGGCAACGGGTCCAGGGAGACGGCAACAACATCACCTCGTCAGCGGGGATCGCCAACGTCACATCATGTAACCGGTGCAGTGCGGTGTCGACCGCTATGCGGGTGATCATCCGGCCGGCGCGCTGTGCCGGGCAGGCGTGCGGCCCGGCGCTCCACGCGAGATGCGACCGGTTGCCGATCTCGAGCCACGGATCGTCCGTGTGCACCCGCGGATCGCCGTTCGCCGCGGCCAGGCCGAGGATCAGCGCGTCGCCGCGTTGGATGGGCATGCCGGCCAGCTCGCAGTCGACCAGCGCGTACCTGGCCGGCATGTTGGCCATCGGCGGGTCCCGCCACAGCACCTCGTCCAGTGCGTCGTCGAGGCCGAGCCGGCCGCCGCGCAGCCGGCCGCCGAACCGCTGGTCGGCCAGCATCAGCCGGAGCGTCTGCGCGATCCAGCTCGTGGTGGTCTCGTACCCGGCGGAGATCATCAGCACCATCGACTGCTGGATCTCGAAGTCGGTGCGCAGGTTGGCGTGGCGCAGGAACTCGGTGGTCAGGTCGTCCGTCGGGTTCGCCCGCCGGGACTCCATGGCACCCGTGAGGATGCGCTCCAGCTCGTAGGCGGCCGGCGCGGAGTCCTCCGCCGAGCTGAACAGCGCCATGAGCGCCGCGCGCAGCTGGTGGCCCTGGGCGGGCGGGAGCCCGAAGAAGCCGGCGACCGTCAGCATGGGAACCACGGCCGCGTAGTCGGACACCAGGTCCGCCTTGCCCTGGTCGGCGAACTCGTCGACCAGGGAGGTGCAGGTGGCCCGGATGAACCGGCTCATCTGGTGCTCGTCGAGGCTCGCCAGCCCGTCGTCCAGCGGCGCGCGCAGCCTGCGGTGCTTGTCGCCGTCGGCGAAGTAGGCGTTGTCGCGCGGGAACATCATGGGGCCGAGGCCCGAGTCGGGGGCCACGCCGCCCTCGGTGAGCAGCCGCCAGTTGTTGGGGTCACGGGAGAACAGCTGCTCGTTGCGCACCACCTGGCACAGCTCGTGGTGACCCATGACCAGCCAGGCGTGCACCCCGGGCTCCAGCTCGACCGGGGCGATCATCCCCCAGCGTTCCTGCAGCTGACGGTAGACGTTCTGGGGGTTGCGGTTGTTCGTGGTCGCGGCCAGCGGCGTGAGGCCGGACATGTCGGACAACCGGCGGCGGTGCGAGGTAGGGGGCATCAGGCAAGCGCTTTCGTCGTGACGGGGAAGCGGAGGGCGTGTTCGACCAGGGTGATGAGCGCGGCGGCCGAGGACTCCCTCGACCGGGCGTCGCAGACCACGATCGGGGTTTCGGGGAGCAGGTCCAGCGCCGTGCGCAGCTGCTCGATGTCGTAGCGCGGGGCGCCGGGGAAGTCGTTGATGGCCACGGCGAACGGCATGCCCGTGCGCAGCTCGAGCTGGTCGAAGACCTCGAAGCTGTCCTCGAGACGGCGGGTGTCGACCAGCACGAGCGCGCCGACCGCACCGTCGGCCAGGCCTTCCCACAGGTCCCAGAACCGTCGCTGTCCCGGCGTGCCGAACAGGTACAGCACGACCTCGGAGCTCAGGGTGACCCGGCCGAAGTCCATGGCGACCGTGGTGGTGGTCTTGCCGTCCAGCCCGGCGACCGAGTCGACGCCGACGCTCGCGACGGTCATGGTCTCCTCGGTGCGCAGCGGCGCGATCTCGCTGACCGAACCGATGAGGGTGGTCTTGCCGACCCCGAACGCCCCGACCACCAGGATCTTGACCGACTGCGCCACGGTGGCGGCCACGTACCTGTCGGGCTGGTCAGAGCTTTCGTAGACCATTGAGCACCTTCTCCAGCAGATCTCGATCGGGCGGCGCGTGGCGCGGCGAGGCGGAACGGATGGACAGCTGTCCGGTGTCGACCAGGTCCGAGGCGATCACGACCACCAGGCTCACCGGCAGCCGTAGGTACGCGGCCGCCTCGGCGGCCGACAGCATCCCCCGGCAGATGTCCAGCAGCGCGCGCTCCTGGCGGCCGGCCGACGGCGACATCGGCATGTCCGGCTCGGCGACCAGCAGGGTCTCGGGCCGGATGGTGTTGCGCGACGGATGTGCCCGGCCCGAGGTGATGACGTACGAACGGACCGGGTGGTCGTGGAAGTCGTCGCGGGCCACGGGTCAGCCCGTGCGGGTGGGGGTGCTGAGCGTGCGCTCGCCGATGGCCAGGACCTGGGCCTGCATCTGCTGGGCCACCAGGCCTGGGTCGATCATGGGTTCGGTGACGACCGCGAGCCGTGAGCCGTCACCGGCGCCGCGGACGAACAGGAACCCGCCGTCGAACTCCACCATCACCTGACGTGGCCCGGAGCCGGAGCCGAACTCCTTGCTGATGCCCTGGCCGAGCGCGGCCAGCCCGGCGCACGCGGCGGCCAGCTTGTCGGCCAGATCGGGCGGGGTGTGGTCGGTGCGGACCTTGAGCAGGCCGTCGGAGGTCAGGACCACCACGTGCCGCACACCCCGTACCGTCCTGATCAACTCCAGCATCCAGCTGTTGTCGCCGGGGTGTTTGGTCATCGTTCCTCCGGATTCTCATCGGCGGCTGTATTGAGGTCACTGGGTTTCTGGGGCTCGGCCAGGAAGGCGCCCATCCACTGGCCCGCCTCCTCGGCCGACTGCGCGGCCTCGTTCTCGTCCGGCCAGCCCACGGGCGCGGGCTCGGTCGCCTCGCCGCGGCGGGACCGCCGCCGCGGGAGGTTCGGCAGGTCGCCGGTGTCCATGCTGGGTGCGGGGTCCGGTCGCAGCTCGGGCTTGGGTGCCGGGCGCGGCGTGAGCGTGGGTTCGAGGGTCCGCTCGACCGCCGACTCCGGCGGAGTGATCGACTCGGGGCTCGACGCCTGCTCCGGCAGGGACGGGCGCTCGGGCCGGCGGGCGAGCACGTGGCCGCCGCCCGCGACCATCCCGGTGGGCGCCACCGGCTCGGTCAGCTCGGCCGGCACCAGGATGATGGCGCGCAGCCCGCCGTACACGGATTCGGTGATGTCGACGCGGAAGCCGTGCCGGCGCACGTAGGCACCGACCACCGGCAGGCCGGTCTGCGGGATCTCGCCGAGGTCGCTCAGCCCGATCGGCCGGCGCCCGGAGGCGACCTCGCGGACCTGTTCGAGGCGGCTGTCGTCCAGGCCGACCCCGCCGTCGTCGATCTCGATGACCGCACCGCGCTGCACGTGGCGCAGCGACACCAGCACCTGCGTGGTGGGCGGGGACGACTGGGTGGCGTTGGCCAGCAGCTCGGCCACCACGTGGATCAGCGGCTCGACCACGCGGGCGGACACGGCCACGCCCGGGTCGCCGGAGACCTCGACCCGCTGGTAGGCGGTGATCCGGCCGGCCGCGCCGCGCACCACGTCGGCCACGGGCAGCGCCTGGTGCCACTGCTGGCCCGGCCATTCGCCGCACAGCGCGGCGAGGCTCTGGGCGTTGCGGGCCTGCTGGGCGGCCGCGTGGTCCACCCGCATGCTCGTGTGGAGGACGTCCGCGTCGGTCGGGTGGCGGTGCACCATCCGCGCGGCCTCCTCCTGGATGCGGTGCGCGGAGGCCTGCACCTTGCGGCCGAGCGACACGACGGCCGCCTGCACGGCGTCGTGCTGGGCGTGCCGGTCCTCGCGCAGCCGGCCGATCTCCACGGCCGCGCGGTCCAGCAGGTCGGCCGAGACCCGGTCGGCCGAGACGTCGGGCAACGGCGGCGGCTGGGAGTGGTAGACCGCCGGTAACTGGCGTTCCACCAGACTTTCCAGCGCGGCCCGGCGCACCTCGAGCAGCGAGGCGAGGTCGCGGCACTCGTCGTCGAGCCGGTGCAGGTCGTCGAGGTGCTCGCGGCCGGCGCGGGCCGAGCGGACGGCACCGAGGGCGACGACCCCGATCGCGACGGCGCCGGCGGCCAGCCACAACACCACCCACAGCGGTGCGTCGAGACCGTCGGTGAACAGCAGCGGGGAGACGGCCACGTAGGCGGTGACGCCGACGATGCAGGTCCACGGACCCGCCTGGCGCGGCCACGACGTTACGGGCGAGGTAGCAGTCATGATCACCTGAGTCACGAGCCGGAGGTACAGGGGAGGTCTCGCAGGGCAGCGAGAGGTGAGGCTATCCCAGAAGTCAAGCTCCCGAAACGGCCGTGGCCCGTTGTGGCCCTCTTCCGCCGGCCGGCATTTAGCGTGCTACGAAGCCAAAACACGGCCGGTTTCATGTCCACTGTGGACTGTGATTGGTCTAGTAGCGGCCCGACTACCAGCGACGTTCGGGCTGGAGCGAGTTCTACGCGCCGCTACCGAGCCATTACGGAGACGATGCTCGGCCCCGCCAAAACTGGGGACGCGAAGATCATCACAGTGGCCGCCCTCACTCGCCTCGGGCAGGATCCGCCGGCCTCCGTCCGGCCTCGGACAGGGACCCGCTGGCAAGGTAGCCGACCGCACCGACAATTGGCGTCGGGGGACCCCTGGCATCAATCGTAGAGGTGAGCACCGACAGTTTCGGCGATGTGGATCTTGCCTGTGGACAGGCCGGATGCCCCGTCGAGGTGTTCGACGGGGCATCCGGCTGTGTGCGTCAGATCTGCTCGCGGGTGCGGTCGAACGCCCGCCGCGCCCACAGGAAGCCCACCACCGTGAGCGCCGCGCACCAACCGGCCGCGATGATCGCGTTGTTGCCGATCGGCGTGCCCATCAGCAGGCCGCGCAGCGTCTCGTTGATCGGGGTGAACGGCTGGTACTCGGCGAACCACCGCACCGCGGCGGGCATCGAGTCGGTCGGGACGAACCCGCTGCCCAGCAGCGGCAGGAAGGTGAACGGCAGCGGCAGGTTGCTGGCCGACTCCACGTTCTTCGCCACCAGACCCATGGCCGCGGCGATCCAGGTCAGGGCAACCATGAGCAGCACGAGCAGGCCCGCCGCGGCGATCCACTCGAGCAGGGTGGCGTTCGGCCGGAAGCCCATGGCCACCGCGACCCCGGTGACCAGCGCGACGCTGAGCAGCGTCTGCAACACCGACCCGATCACGTGCCCGATCAGCACCGACGACCGCGCGATGGCCATGGTGCGGAACCGGTTGATGATGCCCTCGGCCATGTCCGAGGCGACCGACACGGCCGCCGCGATGCTGCCGGACGTGGCGGCCATCAGGATGATCGCCGGCGTGACGTAGTTGACGTAGTCCCCGCCGGCCGTGCCGATTCCACTACCCAGCGCACCGCCGAACACTCCGACGAACAGCAACAGCATGAAGACCGGGAGCATGATGCCGGCCAGCGTCATCGACGGGTAGCGCTTCGCGTGCTTGATGTTGCGCCGGAGCATGGTGAGCGAGTCACGGACGGCATAGGAACGGACGGGAGCTGCGGTGAGCGTTGTCATGGCTGTATCTCCTAGGAAAGAACCGGGTCGGGCTGACCGGTGAGGGCGAGGAACACGTCGTCGAGGTCGGGCGTGTGGACGGTGAGGTTGTCGACCTCGATGGACTCGTCGTCGAGGCGGTCGAGCAGGCCGCGCAGCGAGCGAACACTGCCGTCGCTCGGCACCTGCAGGGTGAGGGCGTTGTCGTCGCGGCCCGCCACCCGCAGGATGTAGGCGGCCGACTCGAGCGCCCGCGGGTCGGCGAACTGGAGGCGGATGTGCCCGCCGGGGATACGGCGCTTCAGTTCCTCGGCCGTGCCCTCGGCCACAAGCCGGCCGTGGTCGAGCACGGCGATGCGGTCGGCCAGCTGGTCGGCCTCCTCCAGGTACTGCGTGGTGAGGAAGATCGTCACGCCGCCCGCCACCAGGTCGCGGATGATCTCCCACATGGTGCGGCGGCTGCGCGGGTCCAGGCCGGTGGTCGGCTCGTCCAGGAAGATCACCCGCGGCTCGCCGACCAGGGTCATGGCCAGGTCCAGCCGGCGGCGCATGCCGCCCGAGTAGGTGGCCGGCAGCTTCTTGCCCGCCTCGACCAGGTCGAACCGGTCGAGCAGCCCGGCCACCCGGCGGCGACCCTCGCGCCGGCTCAGGTGCAGCAGGTCCGCCATCAGCAGGAGGTTCTCCTCGCCGGTGAGCAGGTTGTCCACGGCGGCGAACTGGCCGGTGACCCCGATCGACGAGCGGACGGCGTCGGGTGCGGTGGCCAGGTCGTGCCCGGCGACCGACACCTGGCCGGCGTCCGGCGTGATCAGCGTGGACAGGATGTGCACGGTGGTGGTCTTGCCGGCGCCGTTCGGGCCGAGCAGCGAGAAGATGGTGCCGGCCGGGACGTGCAGATCCACCCCGCCCAGCACGGACTTGTCGCCGTAGGACTTCCGCAGCCCGGTGGCCGCGATCGCTTCGGTACTCATGGCCCCTCGTTTCGTTCGTTTCTCGGTGACGAACGAAAGACTGCGGGGGCGTGGTGTCAGCGCGGCTTCACGGCGGTTTCAGCGGCGCGGGCCACTGAAACCGGTCAAGAGGCCGCGCGACTAGGGCTGGTGGCGCCCGCCGCGCCGAGGCGGCCCCTGGCGGCACCGCGCCGGCATCGAAGTACGGTCCAGTACGACGACGCCGGCGCGGCACCCCCAGGAACCACCTCGATCACGACCGGCATCCACCGCCCCAGTCCCGCGGCCTCTATTCCTCTATCGCTCCGCCGATGGCGCGCAGGTGCTCGCGGAAGGTCCGTGCCGGGCGGGCGGCCAGGTACTCGGCGAACCGGACCTGGTCGCGCAACGACCGGCCGGCGCGGATGCGGTCGGCTTGCGCCCGCTCGGTGTCGCGGATGCCCTCGGCCAGGGCCCGGACCTCGTCGGCCCGGTCGGCCGGCACGAACAGCACGCCGTCCTCGTCGCCGAACACCAGGTCGTCCGTGCCCACCCGCCAGTCGCCGACCGTGGCCGTGGTCAGGGCGTCGGCCGGCCGGTCGCCGAGGCGCAGCGGGCCGGTGGGAATCGAGCCGGTGCTGAACACGGGCAGGCCGATGGCGCGGAGGTCGGCCGTGTCGCGGTGCAGGCCCCAGATGACGACGCCGGCCAGCCCGGCCGCCTTCGCCTCCAGCACCACCAGGTCGCCGACGCAGCTCTCGTCGGCTCGCCCGCCGTTGTCGACCACCAGCACGTCACCCGGTGCGGCCGCCTCGAACGCCTCGAGGAAGACGTCGACACTGCCGACGTGCCGGGCGGGCAGCACCCGCCCGGACAGCCGGCTGCCCGGCTCCACCGCTTGCACGGCGGCCGGCGCGCAGCGCACCGGGACTCCCGCGCGGAGACAACCGTCGGCCAGGTGTGCGGAGGTGAGCATCATACAGCTGACCTTAGTCAGCGATCCAGGAGAGCGAAGACTCCCCAGCCGAGATACTCGCGTTGGTAACGGACATAGCGGGCGGGTGCCATGTCCAGCTCCGACCGCAGCTCGGCGGCCAGCGAAGCGTCGTCGGGAGCGTCGAGGAAGCGGCGGATGTTCAGCCACTGCGCCGCCACGTACCGGTCCCAACTGTCCTGGTCGGCCAGCACCGTCTCCACCACGTCGAGGCCGAGCGCGCCGAACCGCTCGACCAGCTCGGGCAGCGCGCGGAACTCGTCCCGACTGCTGGCCTGACAGCCCTCGACCGTCCGCTGGTCCGGTGGCTCGCGGCGCCAGTACGGCTCGCCCACCAGCAGCATGCCGCGCGGGCGGACGCTGCGCCGGAGCAGGTCGACGGTGCCGGCCAGCCCGCCGCCGATCCAGGTGGCCCCCAGGCACGCGGCGATGTCGACCGGCTCCTCGGCCACATGGGTCGAGGCGTCGCCGTGGACGAAGGTGACCTGGCCGGCGACGCCGAGTTCGGTCGCCCGCGCGGTGGCGCTCGCCAGGAACACCGTACTGATGTCCACCCCGGTGCCGGTCACGCCGTGGTCCCTGGCCCACGTGCACAGCAACTCGCCGGAACCGCAGGCGAGGTCGAGCAGCCGCGTGCCCGGCGGCGGGCGCAGGGCCCGGCCGAGCGTGGCCAACTTGGCTTCGGTGAACGGGTTGTGGATGCGGTGGCCGCTCTCGCGGACCGTGAAAGCACGCGGTAGACCCATGGTGCGTGGCAGATTAGGCGGCCATCCGGGCGGGGTCCACCGCATTAGGGCGAATGATTCCCGGTCGGGTGGGTATCCCGGCCTCATGCGGAGAACCGGTAGCCGGGCCTGGGGTTCGCGGAGCCTGCACCGCCGTGGTGTGGCCTCCGCGGAGTTCGCCACCAGACTGCGTCGCGAGCTGGTTCAGTGGGCCAACAGCCTGCGGGTACCGATGGAGACGGTCCAGGACGTCGAGCTGGCCAGCTACGAGGCCGTGGCCAACGCGGTCGTCCACGCCTACCCGGCCGGCACGACCGGCGTGGTGGAGGTGGACGCCCGCCTCGCGCCCGACTCACTCACCGTGACGGTCACCGACCACGGTCAGTGGCGAACCGGCGATCACCCGTCGAGCGGGCACGGCCTGCCGCTCATCCGGCGACTCTCGGGGCAGACGAACATCGCGCCGGGCGAACACGGAACGACCGTGTCCATGAGGTGGCGGACCTAGCGCTACAGGGACAGAACCGACACCGCGGCGGGTGCCTCGATGCAGGGAAAACGTCGTTTCCTGCGGTCAACGCAGGGAAAGCGTCGTTCCCTGCACGATAGACACCGGCGGGCACAGCGGGTCGAGGCGAATCCGGGCGAGGTCGTGCCCGTAGAGGCCCCACGCGTACCAGGAGTCCTGCTCGAAGGCGAGCTGGGGATTGGTGTACCACTGGTCGTCGATGCCGCTCACGCGCGGCATCGCCGTTTCCAGGCCCGGGCCGATCCGATAGATCCGCCCGTCGCCGAAGAACGTGGCGGCGTAGATCCTGCCGCGGTGTGCCTGTACCTCGCCGTACCCATCCAGGAGCCCCTGCGCCAGGATCTCGCGCGTCGACAGCCTCATGGCGAACCACCGTCCGGAGTCGCGTTTCAGCACCCCGTACAGCACCCCGTCCTGGACGGTGAGGTCCTGGAAGGTGTGGTTGCCCACCAGCGGCTGGTGCTGCCACCGAACCTTGCGGGTGGACAGGTCGAAGGCGGCCACCGTTGCCGAGCTCGCCACCGGGGTGACACCGCCACCGCCCCGGACGTCCCCGCCCAGGTAGGCGATCCCGTTGTCGACGCTGAGCGTCATCAGCGACTGGTGCGGGATGATGCCGAGATAAGTCCTGGCGGTGGCCGAGCGCGGATCGACCAGGGTCAGCGCGCCTTCCAGGCGGCCCGTCCCCGGGGCCGAGGCGACGAGGAGCAGGCCGGTGCGCTCGTCGTACTCCATGTCCCACGGACGGCTCTGCCCGTGCCCGATCGTGACCAGTTCGCGCACATCGCCGGTGGCCGGGTCGAGTTCGACCACCTTGCCGCTGGGGTAGAGCGCGGCGTAGAGCAGGTGGTCACGCACCACCATCGCCTTGGGTTCGCCGGGGATGCGCAACCGCCGTTGCTCGCCGGACCTCAGGTCGCGCCTGGTCACCACCCAGTGCCCGCCCACATAGGTGGCCTCGCCCTGGTCGATCGCGATCGACTGAGGCCGCTCCGGCCCGGTGGGGGCCCCGGCGTCGGCCAGGTCCACCAGTTCGAAGTCGTGGGTGTCGAGGTTCAGCCACCAGGCGGCGCCGCTACCGCCGACACCGAACAGTGTCTTCCCGCCGTCCAGGAGGGCGAGCGTGCGGTGCTCGTCTCCGGGTGAGGGGGTGGCGATCGGCTCGGGCCCCGCGCTGCCGGGCCGGTACACGGACACGGTGCCGCTCGGCCGCGCGGTCACGTAGACCGAGCCGTCGGCCGCGGTGAGGGCGTCGATACCGGCGTGGGCGACGGTGCGCACGCCGGAGCCGTCCTTGTTCATCACCACGAGGTTCCCGCCCGCGCTGGTGACCAGCTGGTCGCCGGTCACCTCGATGGGCCCGAACGCCGCGCCTTCCAGCGAGTCCGGAGTCAGGTCACGGACGGTCCCGTCGTCGCGCCGGATGGCCACCAGGTGTCCCGGGGTGTAGGCCGAGGCGTAGACGTGGTCCGCGTCGGCCGTGAGGTAGCGGACGTAGTCGGCTCCGCTCACCGGCGTGGCGAGTGGTTCGGCGGCCCCCGTGCCGGGCGCGTACCGCCACACCCGGCCGTCGGGATAGGTGCCCGCGTAGACGGTCCCGTCCGGGGCGGTGGCCAGGGAGTACACGAAACCGCCGGTGGCGCCCAGGTCGGCGACCCGGGTGGCCTTCGTCAGCGCCGGATCGACGCGGTAGACGTAGGGCAGGGGGTAGGTACCCACGTACAGCTGTCCGCCGGAGACGGTGGTCGCCCAGCCGCCCTCGATCACCCAACCGCCTTCGCCGTCCGGTGGCAGCCGCATCGAATCCACGACCTCGCGGGTCGCGAGATCGATCTTGGTCACCGCGGGTGGGGTCTGCCCACGACTGACCACATAGGCGTGACCGTCCAGAATCGACGCGCCCACGATCGCCGAGGTTTCGGAAGCGGGGCCGAAGGTCTGCAACCCCGGCCCGCACTGCTGGGCGGCCGCCGCACCCGTTCCCGCTCCGGCCGCGGCGGGAGCCACCGGGACGAGCATCGCCGCGCAGAGGAGGAGACCGAGCAGGGGACGGTTCATCACCGACCCCGGAGGCCACTGATGCGAACGAGGTCGCGTCCGCGCAGGGTGTAGAGCGCCGACCCGTCGGGCGACGCGGCGAGCATGGGAACGCTGTAGACCTCCGCGTCGAGCCCGTCCACGACCGTGTGGACGGCGGGCGCGCCCCGCGGGGACGGCACCACCTGGAACACGCGGTCGCCGTCGGTGCCGTAGAGCCTGCCCTTGGCGAGTGTCAGCACGCTCTGGCCGGAACCGAGAGTCACGATGGCCGTCACGGTGCGGCTCGCGGGGTCGAACTCGAAGAGCTTGCCGTTGTTGGTGGTGCCGTAGACACGGCCGCGGAACGCCACGAGGTCACCGATCCGGTCGGCTCCCACGACGGGGGTCATCTCCCACAGCACCTTCCGCCCGGACAGGTCGAACGCCGACAGCGTCGCGTCGTCGACGATCGGTTCGGTGCCCAGGCTGTTGCGGGTGTGGCTGCCGAGGTAGGCGACATCGTCCCGCACGGTCACCGACGCCACCGACTGGTCGGGGACCACGCCCCGGTACACCGCGAAGTCCCGGGCCTTCACGTCGTGGATCGACAGGGTGCCCTCGTACTCGCCGTACTCGGGTTCGGTGGTGAGCAGCAGCCGCCCGCTCCGCTCGTCGTACACCGCGTCGGTCGGCCGGGTCTGCTCGTGCCCGACGGTGTCGACGTGCCGCAACGCCGAACCGTCCGGCGCCATGGTGAACAGCCGCGCCAGGGTGTAGACGCCGAGATAGACGGTGTCGCCGACCGGGCTGATGGTCTTGGCCTCCCCCGGCAGGAAGGGCCGCGTGCTCGTCCCGGTCCCGAGGTCGTGTACCTGCACCCCGGCCTTGCCGCTGACCAGCACGTGATCCTCGGTGGCCGCGAGTTGCATGGGGAGTTCGGGCGCGGGCGGCAGGCCCGCCTGGGCCAGGTCGTGCCCGGTGAATCCGGTGTCCGGGTGGTACTCGGTGATCGAGCTGGTCAGGCTCGCCAGCACGGTGCCGCCCGCCACGAAGATCCGGTTGAAGTACGCGCCGTCGTAGGGCGAGCCGAGTTCGCGCAATGCTCCCGAGGACTCGTCGTACCGGAACAACGTGCCGGACGGCCGGGTCCCGAGGTAGGTGTCGCCGGTGGTCTCGTCCACGGTGATGGCGGTGATGTACTTGTCCCCGGCCGGGGCCTGCACCTCGGTCGGCTTGGCCATCGTGGTGGTGTCGAACAGCAGCAACGTTCCGGTGGCCGAGAGCCCCGCGGCGAGGGTGTTCCCGGACAGGTCCAGGGTGGCCACGAACGTCCGGTTCGCGTACTCCTCGGGAAGGACGTCCACCTTCGCGCCGGTGCCACGGTCGATCGCGATCAGATGCGCGCTCGCGCCCACCCCGGCGTAGACGGTGGTCTCGCTGGCCGCGATGCTGCGCACGTACTGTTCCCCGGCCACCGCCGATCCGTAGGACTCGGTCTCGCCGCTGGCCGGGTCGTACTCGTGGACCCCGGCGTCGGGGTAGGTCCCGGCGAAGATCCTGCCGTCCGGGGAGGCGGCGATCGACCAGATGAAGTCCCCGAAGTCGGCCACCTGCCGCACGCTGCCGGTGACCGTGTCGATCCGGTACAGGTCACCGGGGGTGTAGGTGCCGACGTAGAGGTCGGTGCCGACGTGGGCCATCGCCCACACCCCGGCGCCGGTGGGCAGCGAGTACTTCTCCTCGATCACGTGGGTCTCGAGGTCGAACGCACCGACCTGCACGGGACTGACCCCCGAGGTCGCGGTGTAGATGCGGTCTCCGATCCGTTCGGCCACGCCCGTCGAGGTGACCTCCGACGCCGGACCGAGATCGGTGACCGTGACCGGGCCGCCGTGCCCGGACGTGGCCACCGACGCCGCGGCCGAGGGCAGCAGCGCCATGACTATCCCGGCGACGATCGCCGTCCAGAGTCCACTCCGGCGCATACCCGCCTCCAGGCGATGAGTGTCCGACCAATAACGGTCAGGCCCTTAATTCGGTGAACGGTAGGTGGGTGTCCCCGGCCCCGTCAAGCACAACCAGTTCAGCCCGCCCGCAGAGCCAGCTCCGCCAGCGCGGCCGCGCGCGCCTCCTCGTTTCCCAGCGCCGCGAACTCCGCCACCGCCTCGGCGTACGCCGCCCCGCCCACCGAGGCCGCCGCCCGCGCCGCCGCGCTCGACATGGTCGGCTGGAACTCCCGCGCATAGTGGAAACGCTCGGCCAGCGCCACCAGCCGCGCGCCCGACCGGTGGGCGCCGCGGTCCAGATCCACCATGGCCAGCGCCAGCACCACGGTGCCCGCGGCCGGCAGCTCCATCAGCGACGGCGGCGGGTTGGCGATGGGGTTCTCCAGCAGCGTCACCAACCGGCCGGGGAGGCGCTCGACCAGGTCGGTCACCTGGTCGAGGCGGCCGTGCCGCGCGTGTGCCACCACGGTGACCGCCTGCGCCTGGAGGATCCACGGATCGAGCTCCGGCGCGTCGAGCCGATAGCCGGACCGGTCGGCGTTCTCGGCCAGGTCGGCCGCCCGCCGCCACAGTCGCAGCCCCGCCTCGATCTCGCCCCCGGCCAGCCGGATCTCCGCCCGCACCCCGTGGCGGAACGTGGCCAGGCCGTACACCTCGTCGTCGCCCGACGATTCCGTGGTCGCCAGCTCCAGCCACCGCTCGGCCTCGTCGAACGCGCCGCGCTGGAGCTCGGTCAGCACCAACGCCAGGTGCATGCTGGTCACCTCCGCCCGCGGGCCGTGCTCCCCCAGCAACGCCAACGCGGCCAGCGCGTGCGCACGTGCGTCCGCACCCCGTTCGAGCTGCAGGCACAGTTCCCCGAGCCGGCCGTGGGCGAGGCCCGTCAGCCACGGCGCGGACGCCCGGTCGAGCGCGTCGAGCATGCGCCGCGCCGCGGGGAGCGCGCCGGCCGGACCGTGCCGGCGATCCACGAACTGGCAGGCGACCCCGTTGGCGACACCGGCGAGCAGCGGCTCGGGCCGGTCACACAACGCGGTCAGCGCCGCCTCGTCCCGCGCGCCGGACACGGCCGCCATGGCGCGGACCGCGGTGTCCGGCGGGGCGGGCGGCAACCGCAGCGCGACGGCCAGCGCCCGCGTGGCCCGCGGACCCTGCAGCAGGTAGGTGTTGAGCGCCGACAGCACGGCGATCGTGCGGGTGGCCTCGACCATCGCCGGCGCCGGCCGGTAGTGCGACAGCACCCCGGCCGTCTCCCCCGCCAGGGTCGCGACGCGGGCGTAGTTCGAGTCGACCGTCCACAGCGCGGCGAGCACGGCGGCCGTCGCGACGACGGTCGGCGCGTCGTCCCGGTCGAGGCCGTGGCGCAACGCCTGTACGAGGTTGTCCTGCTCGGGGCGAAGCCGCTCGGCCACCTCGAACGGCCGCTCGCCGATCACCGACTCGTGGTGGGCCAGCCCGAACTCGCGAGCCCAGGTCAGGTACCCGTCGATCGCCCGTTCGGTCTCCCCCGCCGCCTCCCGGTGCGTGGCGCTGAACTCGCGCACCGTCTCCAGCATCCGGAAGCGCACCCCCGCGCCGGTGTCCACCACCTTCAGCAGCGACTGGTCGACCAGGTGCTCGATCAGGTCGAACGCGTCCGGGACCAGGCACTCGGCGGCCGCGGCCGTGAACCCGTCGGGGAACACCGACAGCGCGCGCAGCGCCGCCTGCCCCTGCGCCTCGAGCAGGTGCCACGACCAGTCGACCACCGCGTGCAGCGTGTGGTGGCGGCGCGGCGCGTCCCGGGCACCGCCGCGCAGCAGAGCGAACCTGTCGTCAAGGCGGCGCGCGATCTCCGGCACCGACATGACCCGCACCCGTGCGGCCGCCAGCTCGACGGCCAACGGCAGCCCGTCGAGGTGGCGGCACAGCTCGGCCACCACGTCGGCCGGCAGGTCGACGCCCGCCCGGGTGGCTCGCGCGCGCTGGCCGAACAGCTCGACCGTGGTGGACAGCTCCAGCTCGGGCAGCGCGTACACCGACTCCGAGGAGATGCCGAGCGGCGCGCGGCTGGTGGTGAGCACCCGCAGCTCGCCGGTCATCGACACCAGCGCCCGCACCAGTTCCGCGGCGCCGCGGATCACGTGCTCGCAGTTGTCCAGCACGAGCAGCACGGGTCCGGCGCCGAGCGCGTTCACGACGGCGCCGAGCAGACCGGTCGGGGCGGCGAGCGCGCTGTGGCCCGCGCCCAGGGCGGACGCGACCTCGCCGGCCACGTCGTCATCGCTCGTGACGCCCGCCAGTGGAACGAAGTGCACGGTGCGCTGCTCGGCCTCGCGGCTCACCGCATGCGCCAGCCGGGTCTTGCCGAGGCCGCCGGGCCCGACGATCGACGTCACCCGGGAGGTGCGCAGCAGCCGCGCGACGCCCGCCAGGTCGTCGGCCCGGCCGAGCAGCGGGTTCGGCTCGTGCGGGACGCCGTGGCGGACGGCGGGAGTCTCGCCGTCGAGCAGCGTGCGATAGACGGCCTGCAGCGCGCCGCCCGGGTCGGTGCCCAACTCGTCGCGGATGGCTCGGCGATAGGCGTCGTACCGGGCGAGCGCGGCGGCCGGACCGGCGGTGGCCGCCTCGCTGCGCAGCAGTTCGAGCAGCAGCTCCTCGTCGCGGGTCCGTTCGGCGAACAGGGCGGTGAGCGCCTCGACCGCCTCCGCGTGCCGGCCCAGCCGGGACAGCGCGATGGCACGGGCGCGGGCCAGCGACGCGCGGGTCTCGGCGCGTTCAGCCCGCAGGGTGGCGAGCGGGTCGTCCAGCGCCGCGTCGCCGGCCTGGAGTCCTTCGCACAGGGCGAGACCGGCGTCGGCGCTGGCGAGCGCGGCCCCGTGGTCGCCGGCGCGCGCGTGCCGGGCGGCGGTCGTGGCGCTGAGCAGCACGGCCGACGCGTCGACCTGGTCGTCGGTGAGCGCGAGCCGGTAGCCGGTCGCCGTGTTGGCGATGACCTCGGCGCCGAGCTGGGCGCGGGCCCTGGACACGAGGACCTGCACGGCCTTCGTCGGGTTGTCCGGTTGCTCGTCCGGCCACAGCCCGTCGACCAGCCGGCCGGTGCTGACGCCGGTCCGCAGGTCGCCCGCCAGCACGGCGAGGAGGCCACGCAGCCGGGGACCGGTGATCTCCCGGTCGCGATAGGCCACCCGCGACAACAGCACCAGCTCGGGAGTCACGGGGAGAGGATAGTCAGCCAGAATGATCTCCATGCTGCTGAGTGACGTCACCCTCGGGTTGACCGGCCGCCGCGTGGACGTCCGGCTCGCGGAGGGCCGGGTCGCGGCGATCGAACCGGCCGGGTCCCTGCCCCGTGGCGAATTGCACGGCGGGACGCTCCTGCCGGGCCTGGTCGACGCGCACGCCCACCTGCTGCAGTGGGCGAGCGCCCGGCAGCGGGTGTCGCTGGCCGACGCGACGTCCGCCGCGCACGCGGCGACGCTGCTCGCCGCGCGGGCACCGGCGGGCGAGTGGGCGTACGGCGCGAACGTCCACATGGGACTGTGGCCGGACAGTCCACACAAGACGGTGCTGGACGCCGCCCTGCCCGACCGGCCGGCCGTGCTGTTCAGCAACGACCTGCACTCCGTGTGGCTCAACTCCGCGGCGCTGCGACTGGTGGACCGGGACCACGAGACCGGGGTGTTCGTGGAGGACGAGTGCATGGCGTTGACCGCGCGGCTGCCGGCGCCGCCGGTCGCCGTGTCCGACCGTTGGGTGCTCGAGGCGACCGACGCGGCCGCCGCGCGCGGCGTCACGGCCATCGCCGACTACGAGTACGGCGACACGGTGACCGACTGGACCCGCCGGTCGGCCGGCCGCGCGCCCAGTACGCGGATCCGTTGTGTCATCGCGAAGTTCATGCTGGACACGGCGATCGAGCGCGGGCACCGGACGGGCGAGCGGCTCGGTGATCTCCTGTCGGTGGGCCCGCTGAAGGTGTTCCTCGACGGGTCGCTGAACACGCTCACCGCCCACTGCCACGACGCGCCCGGTGTGCTGCTCGAGCCCCTCGACGCGCTGCTGCCCGTGCTGCGGCGGGCGGTCGCGCACGGGATCTCCCCGGCTCTGCACGCGATCGGCGACCACGCGAACACCATCGCGCTGGACGCGTTCGCCGCGCTCGGGGTGGGCGGCCGGATCGAGCACGCGCAACTGCTCCAGCCGGCGGACCTGCCCAGGTTCGCCGAGTTGGGGGTGGTCGCCGGGGTGCAGCCGGCGCACGCGCCGGACGACCGGGACGTGGCGGACCGGCACTGGGCCGGCCGCACGTCGCGTGCCTTCGCCTACCGGTCACTGTGGACGGCCGGCGCCCGGCTGGAGTTCGGGTCGGACGCGCCGGTGGCGCCCCTGGACCCGTGGGACGCGATCGCCTCAGCCGTCACCCGCACCGACGACCACCGCGCCGCCTGGCACCCGGAACAGGCGCTACCACTGGAGGCCGCACTGGCCGCGTCCACCGGCGGCCGGACAACGGTCGAGGTGGGCGACGTGGCCGACCTGGTACTGGTAGGCCGAGACCTACGCGACCTCCCACCCGACGAACTACGAGAGGTCCCGATCACCGCCACCCTGCTGGCCGGCCAGCCAACCCACCACGCCTAACGCGGCATCCCACACCCGTGCTCCCACACACCACCGGCCCGCATGTCCCCACTTCCCGCACCCGAGATCGCGGTTCCCGCACTCCGAGATCGCGGTTCCGGCCTCCGAGATCGCGGTTCCCGGGGCGCTACCCGAGAGCGTGCGCGTCGAGACGGTACGACTCACTGTCGAAAGCGTACGACTCACTGTCGAGACGGTACGACTCGCGGAGGTTACGGGCGGGCGGCGGCGCACAGCGCGGCCACGGCCTCGGGGTCCGTCTCGAAGTGGTCGTGGCCCTCGGGCACGCCAACGCCCGCGTACGAGACCTCCCCCGCCCGCGCGCCCGCCACCGGCCTGCGCGGCGCCGCGTGCACGTCCGCCACACCGGTCAGCGATACCACCCGCGCCACGTTGTCCTGGCGCACGCCGCCGCAGGCCATCACGGCCAGCCGGCCGCCCGCCCTGGCCACCAGGTCCTTGATCAGCGGCGCACCGTCGAGCACCGAGCGGCGCCGGCCGGACGTCAGCACCCGGTGGAAACCCCACCCAACAGCTTGATCCAGCGCCCGCCGCGAGTCCGCGCACACGTCGATCGCCCGGTGCAGGGTCAACCGCAGGCCCGCCGCCGCCTCGACCAGCGGCTCTACCGCCAACCCGCCCAACGAGTCGAGCGCGCCGATCACCACCCCGGTGGCGCCGGCCGAGCGGGCCACGGCGATGTCGCGCACCATCACGGCCACGTCCTCCGCCGAGTACACGAAGCCGCCGGGACGCGGCCGGATCAGCACGTGCACCTCGGCCTGCTCGGCCGCCAGCTCGATCAGCGCGGCGCTCGGGGTGAGGCCGCCGTCGGACAGCCCGGCGCACAGCTCCACCCGGTCCGCCCCACCGGCCGTCGCCACCCGGGCACCCGCCACCGACTCGACGCTGATCTCCACCCGCACCATGATCAGAGACTAGGACAGAGACACTTACGACAGCGGCACGTGCATGGCCTCCGTACCGTGCTGGACGAACGTCGCGCGGCGTAGGCCTGCCATGACGTCCTCGACCAGCTCCGCAGGGCGGCCGAGACGTCCTTGTGCCGCAACACCAACGGTGCGGCCATCAGATCGTCGAACACGACCGGCCGGTCGTGCCCGACGGCAATATCGCACGGTGTCACCAGATCGTGACCGGGTTCGCTGTTCGCTTCGGTCACGGCCCTTGCGGCCACCGCACACCCGTGAATAATCCGATTGATCAACGTCGATCGTGTCGGGAGGCACCCCATGGCGGATCAGCAACCGTCCACCCGGACGGACGTGGACAAGGCGTTGCTTGGCCACGCCACCTACCGAAGTCTCGGTGAACAGAAGCTCTCCCCGGCCGAGGAGCGGTTCGAGCGCGGCCGGCGCACGGTCGGGCTCTGGCTCGCACCGCTGGTGAGCATCGTGTTCCTGCTGCTCCCTCTCGACATGGCCGCCAACCAGCAGACGCTCGCGGGTGTGCTGCTCGGCGTGATCGTCCTGTGGATCACCGAGGCGGTGCCCATCCCGATCGGCGGGCTCATCGGGGTGGCGGCCGTCGCCGTGCTGAACGTGGCGCCCGTCGACGACGTCCTCGAACCGTTCGGCTCCACCACCATCTTCACCTTCATCGGCGCGTTCATCCTCGCGCAGGCGATGCTCAAGCACGGCCTCGCGCGGCGGTTCGCGTTCCGCATCCTCGCGCTGCCCAAGGTGGGTTCCTCGACGACCGGCGTGATCATCGCGTTCGGCGGGATCACCTGCCTGCTGTCGGCGTTCGTGTCCAACACGGCCACCGTGGCCATGCTGCTGCCCACCGCGCTCGGCATCCTGTCGGTGATCGCGAAGCTGCTGCAGGACCGCGGGCTGGTGGCCGAGAACTTCGATCCGCTGCGGCTGCGGGTCGGCGCGGCGATCATGCTGATGCTGGCCTACGGCGCGAGCGTCGGCGGCCTGCTCACCCCGGTGGGCAGCCCGCCCAACCTGATCGGCCGCGGTCTCATCGAGGAGGCCACGGGCAAGCGGATCTCCTTCGCCGAGTGGATCGGCGCCGCGCTGCCGATCTGCGCGGTGATGTTCGTGGTGCTCGCGATCGTCCTGCTGCTGCTCAACCGGCCGGAGATCAAGCGCATCGACGGGGTGGCCGACTACGTGGCCCAGCAGCGCGCGGAGATGGGCCCGCTGTCCCGCGCGGAGAAGAACACGCTGATCGCGTTCGGCATCACCGTGTCACTGTGGATCTTCCCGGGCATCGTCGCGCTGTTCGGCGGCACCGACACGGCCTTCTACGCGGAGGTCGGCGAGCGGCTCGACGAGGGCATCGTGGCGGTGCTCGGCGCCGGACTGCTGTACCTGCTGCCGACCGACTGGGCCAAGCGCGAGTTCACGCTGCGCTGGCGCGACGCCGCCGAGATCGACTGGGGCACCATCCTCCTGTTCGGCACGGGCATCATCTTCGGCTCGCTGCTCGCGGCCACCGGGCTCGCGAAGACGCTCGGTGAGTCGGCGTCCAGCGGTCTCGGCCTGAGCACGTCGTTCACCATCACCCTGTTCGCCGTGATCCTCGCGATCATCGTGTCGGAGACCACCAGCAACACCGCGTCGGCGGCGGTCGTGGTGCCGATCGTCATCCCGGTGGCCGTCGCCGCGGGCGTCGACCCGTTCACCCCGGCGCTGGCCGCCACGTTCGCCGCGTCGTTCGGGTTCATGCTGCCGGTGTCCACGCCACAGAACGCGGTGGTCTACGGCTCCGGCGCCGTCCCGATCACCACGATGATCCGGTCGGGCGCGTCGTTCGACCTACTCGGCGGGTTCCTCATCCTCGTCAGCATCCCGATCATGGTGGGAGTACTCGGCATCGGCGGCTAACACCAGGATCGCTCGTGCCTGGTTCAGGATCGCCAGCTGGTTGGCCTCGAAGACCGGGTCGGTCAGCTCGGTCGTGTTGCCGGGCCCGAACTGCAGTACCGGCGTGTGCAGGTGTCCACCAGGGACGGTCAACCCCAGGGCGTCCCGCAGCAACGTCGCCCGGTACGCGATCTCGTTCGACAGGTAGTCACCGCCGCCGCCGGCCCGCGCCACCGAACCCGGTGTCGGGCCGAGCGGCTGGGTGACCGGCGCCGTGGCACCCGCGGGAATCTCCACGACCGACGTGTTGTCGAACACCGGGAACGGGCCGGACGGCGTCGAGACCATGTCCGCGAACGGCAGTGTGGTCGGCACGAACTCCGGCGCCGGCGTCACGGTCGGCACCCCGGCGGGGATGGGGATCGGCCCGGTGCTCGACACGATGTCGTTGTCCGGGAAGCCACCGCGCCACCGGCCGTTGTACCGCTCGACGTCGAACCGGCCGACCCGGCCCTGGCTGATCGTGGTGAACAGGTCCACCCCGTCCCGCAGGCTCGGCAGGAACACCGACTCCACCATGCCCTCGGCGAACGGACCCCACAGCACGGGGAACGTCACGGTCTCGATCCGCGCCTTGCCGGACGCCGTCTGTACGACCGTCCCGTCGAGCGCCAGCGCCGTGACGCCGGACGGGTTGCTGCGGCGGATGTCCATGTCCAACTGGAACGGATCGAACCCGCTGACCAGCAGGCGCGGCAACCCACCGGGATAGCGCACGGTGTCGTGGCCGCGGGAGGTCCGCTCGACCAGTGCGACCAGCTCGGCCCGTCGCTCGGCCGTCAGCTCGAACGCCGGCGCCCACTGCCGCAGCGCCTTCGTCAGCTGCAACCGGGCCCAGTACAGCGGCCGGTCGTCGGTCACGGGGAGGGTGCCGGCGGGCAGCCGGCCCTGGGCCCGCGCGACGGCCGCCGCCCACAGCGCCCGGCCCTGAACGCCCACCACGTGCTCGGCCACGCGGGCGTTCGGCACGGCACACAACGCCGGGGTGAAGACCTGGCCGAACCTGTCGAACCCGCTGCGCCGCAGGATCTCCCCCGGCCCCGGGCGGGTGAGCCGCTGCTCCTCGAAGGTCAGCGGCGCGGCCGGATCGGCGCAGGTCCGCGGTGCCGCCGCGGCCGACCCGACGGACACCACCGTGCCCACCAGCACGAGAACCGCCACGACTACCGCGTGAGCCAACGACTTCACGGCGACTCCCTAGCTCGATTGACTGCCGGCACATCCTGACCCGCGGGGTCACCGCTGGCAAGAACGGACCTCGGCCAGCGTCTCGCGGGCCAGCTCCGTGTGATCCACCCCCGCCACCACGAATCGCTCGAGGCCCGCCGCCGCCAGCTCCTCCAGGAACTGGGCCTGCGCCTCGCGGTTGAAGTCACGCCAGTGCCTCCGGCCGCGGGAAAGCTCGTCGGCCCACCGGTACGCGTCGGGCTTCACGGTCGCCTGCGCCCACAGCGCGTCGAACGTGTACCGGCCGCCCAGGTGCTGGTACTGCCAAACGTGCGCGCACTCGTGCACCAGCGTGGACCGCCCGCCCGCGCGCTTCAGGTAGATGGTGTTGCCCAGGGTGAACGGCCGGCGGTTGAGGCTGAACAGGCCGGCGAACCCGGGCACCACGCGCACGACCGCCAGGTCGACCGAGTCGGCGTACACAGTGGACAGATACGCCTGCTCGTCATCGGTGAGGGGACGCGGCCACTGCATCCCCAGCACCGCCTGCACGAACGCGACCACCTTGCCGCCCACCATGATCACCGCACCGGCGATGCCCGCCAGCGACGTCGGCCGGCTGGCGACCACGGTGGACACCAAGCTCGCGGCGGCCATGACCGCCCCACCCGCCCAGCGACCCGGGCCAGGGACCCGGGCGACCGCGGCGCCGGCACGGTTGCCGGCGCCCTCGATGCCCAGGTCCCTCATAGCTGATGAGCCTACTTCCGGAACGGCCCCCGGACCTCATACGTGATGCCGCCGCTCGACGACCCGGACGTGCCGCGCTGCGAGGAGAAGTACAGCCGGTCGCCGGCCGGGGTGAACGCCGGCCCGGTGATCTCCGACCCGCTCTGCCCGCTGACCCGCAGGAACGGCGCCACGATGTCGGCCGCCGTGATGATGCAGATCTCCATGTTGGCGCCGTCCTCGGCCACGTACAGGTCCCCGTAGGACGACCCGGTCACGTTGTCCACCCCGGTCAGCGGCGGGCTGCCCGGGCTGACGAGCGAGTCGTCGTAGGCCAGTTCGTAGGTCACCGACGCCAGGTTCACCTGCCAGACCCGGTTGTCGCCCTTCGTGGTGAACCAGGCCGTGTCGTTCGCGTAGTGCAGGCCCTCGCCGCCGTTGAACCGCTTCGCGCCCGACACCTGGCCGCGGGTGGCGGTGGGCGAGCCGTCCGGGTCGGGCACGGTCGCCCACGTGAAGCTCCCCGAAGTCGCCGTGCCGGCCACCAGCACCTGGAGCGTGCCGGCCGACAGGTCACCCCAGACGGTGGGCACGAACCGGTAGAAGCAGCCGTTGGACACGTCCTCGGTCATGTAGACGGCCCGGCGCACGGGATCGGCGGCCGCCGCCTCGTGGACGAAGCGGCCGAGCGCCGGGCGCTGCACCGAGGCACCGCCCCACGGATCGGTCTCGTAGACGAACCCGCGGTCGACCTCCTCGCACGACAGCCACCTGCCCCACGGCATGGCGCCGCCGGCACAGTTCTGCCTGGTGTTCGCGAGGATCCGGTAGGCGTCGGTGACCGTCCCGGCCGCGTCGAACCGCAGCGCGCTGGCGCCGCCGCTCGGGTTGATCTCCGAGTTCGACACGTAGATCCAGCCGTCGCCGTCGGCGAACACCGCGCCGCCGTCCGGGGCGCGATGCCAGGTGTAGCCGGCCACCTGCTGACCGGACCGGGCGACGATCCGGCTGGTGAACCCGGCGGGCAGCTGGATGCCGTTCGCATTGGCCGGTTGCAGCGGACCGTACGGGCTCGGCCCGTTCTGCGCCGGCGCCGCCATGGCCGACGGGGTAAGGGTGTTGCCGAACGCGGTGACACCCGCGCCGACCATGGCCGCGCGCAGGAAGTTGCGTCTCTTCATGGGTGTGCCTCCAGAAAACGCAGGGGTGGGGCACCCATGCACGCTACGGCGGACAAGCCGCGGCGAGTCGACACCGAGGTGAATTGCTACTGCTGCGGCAGTTTCACCACGGTCACGAAGAAGTCGTCGATCTGGCGGATGACCTCCATGAACCGGTCGAAGTCGACCGGCTTGCTCACGTAGGCGTTCGCGTGGAGGCTGTAGCTGCTCACGATGTCCTCCTCGGCCTCCGAGGTGGTCAGCACGACCACCGGGATGAGCCGCAGCTCGAGGTCGTCCTTCAGCTCGGCCAGCACCTCGCGGCCGTCGCGGCGGGGCAGGTTCAGATCGAGCAGGATCAGCCCGGGGCGCGGCGCGTCCGCGTACTCCCCTTCGCGGCGCAGGAACTGCAGCGCCTGTACCCCGTCGTTCACCACGTGCAGCTGGTTGCGGATCTTGTGGTGCTCGAACGCCTCGCGGGTCATGAGGATGTCGCCGTCGTCGTCCTCGACCAGGAGGACGTCGATGACGTCCAGCGGGGTGTGGCTACTCATCGGTTTCCGCTTTCTCGGGTGATGGGGTCGCGGGCAGGGTGAAGCAGAACCGGGTGCCGGTCGTGTGGGTCTCGTCCAACCAAATGGTGCCACCGTGGTACTCGATGATCTTGCGACACATGGCGAGGCCGATGCCGGTACCCGGGTAGTCGGCCTTGCTGTGCAGCCGCTGGAAGATCACGAAGATCCGGTCGGCGTACTCCGGGTCGATGCCGATCCCGTTGTCGCTCACCGAGAACGTCCAGAACTCGCCGTCGCGTTCCGCGGCGACCGTCACGTGCGGCGGGTCCTCGCCGCGGAACTTCAGCGCGTTGCCGATCAGGTTCTGGAACACGGCGGTCAGCAGCGGCACCTCGGCGCGCACGCTCGGCAGCGGCCCGGCCTCGATGGTCGCGCCCGCCTCCTCGATGGCGGTCGCGAGGTTCGTGGTGGCCTGCTCCAACACGGCGGCGCAGGGCACGACCACCGCCTGGCGGACGATCCGGCCGACCCGGCTGAACGCCAGCAGATCGTTGATCAGCACCTGCATCCGCATGGCACCGTCGACCGCGAACCCGATGTACTGGTCGGCACGCTCGTCGAGCTGGCCCTTGTAGCGGCGCTCCAGCAGCTGGCAGAAGCTCGCCACCTTCCGCAGCGGCTCCTGCAGGTCGTGGGAGGCCACGTAGGCGAACTGCTCCAGCTCGGCGTTGGACCGCTCGAGATCCTGGGTCCGGGCGTCCAACTCCTCGTGGGCCTCCCGCAGCGCCGACAGCTCCTGCAGGATCCGCTCGCGCATCAGGTTGACGTCGACGCCCAGCTCGCTGACCTCCCGTGGGCCGCTCTGCTCCACCAGGTGCTGGAAGTCGCCGGCC
The DNA here is from genome assembly GCA_963826035.1 of uncultured Actinomycetota bacterium. Lineage (GTDB taxonomy): Bacteria > Actinomycetota > Actinomycetes > Mycobacteriales > Pseudonocardiaceae > Actinophytocola. Next base: position 344,374 of record CAWGVZ010000004.1, read on the forward strand.
GCCACCGTGCGGACCTCCTCGGCCAGGCGCGACACCGGCCGGATGGCCGCGAACCGCAGGCCGACCCCCAGCCCGATGACGATCAGCACGAACCCGACCGCGATGACGAAGCAGACGACGTTCACCGTGGTGGCCGACGAGTTGAGCGTGGCGACCGCCGACTCGCGGGCCGCGTTCAGGTCGGACTGCAACCTCTCCAGCGCGTCCCGCAGCGCGGTGGACAGCTCCTGACCCTGCTCGACGTCGGTGCCGGTGGCCGGCTCGCCCGTCGAATGGACCTCGAAGATGGTGGGCAACGCGTATCCGCTGCGCCAGGCGGAAGCCCGGTCGTCGACGTCGCGGAGATCTCTCTCGACGCCCGGCAGATCGGCCACCAGCGTCTGGAGCGCCGCCACCGACGCGCGCTGGCGGGTGACCCCCGAGTTGTACGGGTCGAGCAGGTCGGCGGCCGCGCCGAGCGCGTACCCGCGAACCCCGTTGTCCTGGTCGACCAGCGCGCTCTCGAGCCGCAGCGCCTCCTGCAGCGCCGGGTCGATGTGGACGGTCAGCCGCTCGCGGGCGTCGGCCAGGTTGAGCAGCGCGACGACGCCGATGACGATCGACGCCACGCAGAACACCGCGAGCATCGCCACGCTGACGTTGATGATCCGGCGCAGCGACAGACGGGCCGCCCAGTTCACGGGGTACTCCGCGCCGCCCAGCCGAGCGACACCACGGCCATGTCGTCGTCGAGGTCGCCGCCGTTCAGCTCACGCACCCGGCTGATCACGTCGTCGAGCAGGTGCTGGTCGCGCAGGCCGCGGCCGCGGGCGTCCGCCACCAGCGCGATCAGCCCGTCGACGTCGAGCCGGCGCCGCCGCGTACCGACCCGGCCCTCGATGAGGCCGTCGGTGTAGAGCAACAGCGACCAGTGCTCACCCAGCGTCAGCTCGCGGCTCGGCCACCGGGTCCGGTCGCCCACACCCACCGGGGTCCGCACCGGCGCCGACAGCTCCCGCACGCCCGCGGGGGTGATGAGCAGCGGCGGCGGGTGGCCGACCAGGAAGATCCGCGCGACCGTCCGGGACGGGTCCACGGAGACCATGCACAGGGTGGTGAACAGCGTCGGCTGGTAGCGCTCGTGGTCGAAGACCTGGTCGAGGACGTTCAGTACCTCCTCGGCCGGGCGGTCGGCGAGCACCATGGTCCGCCACGCGACGCGCATGGACACCCCGAGCGCCGCCTCGTCCGGGCCGTGTCCGCAGACATCGCCCACCACCGCGTGGATCCAGCCGTCGGCCGCCTCCACCACGTCGTAGAAGTCGCCGCCCAGCAGCAGCCGCTGGCCACCCGGCGAGTAGCGCGCGGACAGCGTGACCGTGGGGTCGGACACCAGCGGCGAGGGCAGCAGACCGCGTTCGAGCCGGTCGTTCTCCTCGGCGTAGATCTGGGCCTCGCGCAGCTGGCGCTGGAGCTCCTCGGCGCGCTCGCGCTCGACCGCGTACCGGAGCACCCGATCGAGAACCTGCCCGGTGACCTGCCCCTTGACCAGGTAGTCCTGGGCGCCGATCCGGACGGCCTCCTCGCCCAGGTACTCGTCGGCCAGGCCGGTCAGCACGACCACCGCCACCTGGGGGACGTGTTCCTGCAGCCAGCGCAGCCCGTCCAGCTCGTGGGTGTCCGGGAGGCCGAGGTCGAGCAGGACGCAGGCGATGCCCGGCAGCGCACCTTTGGCCTCGGCGAGCGAGCGCACCCGGCGCAGCTCCACGGAGGCACCGCCGTCGAGCAGCAGTTCCTCGACCAGGAGCGCGTCGCCGTCGTCGTCCTCGATCAGCAGAACCGGTGTCGGCCCAGGTCTTTCCGCGTTGGGCGAGCCTTCCGCCACCACGTCCTGGGCCACCATGCGGTCATCCTATTGACGTTCTCGCCGCTTCGTCGCCCGACCGGCCGGGCTACTCGATCGTGATGGACACCGGAGTACCGCGTTCGACCGTCCGGCTCACCGTGCACAACCGGTCGTGCGACAGGCGCACCGCGCGGGGCAGCACGGTCCGCGCGTCGTCGCCCTTGTCACCGTCCGGGAAGGTCACGGCGAACGTCACCGCCAGGTTCTCCATCCGGTTGCCGTCCTCCCGGTCGGAGATCTTGTCGCCGCGCACGGTGACCGTGAACTCGGTCGGCTCGGCACGCCTGCTGGTGGCCGTGTCGGCGTCGACCGCCGTGCAGCCGCCGATGGCCGCGAGCAGCAGCTCCACCGGGCTGAAGTCGTCGTCCGAACCGTCGCCGATGCTGATCGTGCCGCCGCGCCGGTTGGTGACCTCGTACCGGCCAACCGCGACCCGGTCCAGCCGTACCGACCTGAGTGTGTCCTCCGCTGTGTCCTCCACCATGCGGCGAACCTACCGGCGAAATCCCGTGGGCATGCACAACGGGCAACTGGCAACATGATCGCCATGCCCGCACAGGAGCGGAGCGACGTAGCGGACGCCGTCTGGACCGACGAGCGCGCGCAGGCGCGCCAGCGCCGAGCACGCGAGGAGGTGAAGACGGCGTCTTAGCGGAGGAGTGCAGCGACCAAATGAAACAGTTCGATGTTCGCGCGGCCGACCTGGCCGCGCTCAACTCGATGACCAAGTACCCGTCGATCCCGACCTACCACACGCTGGACCCGAAGAACGGCGGACTCATCGAGTCCACTGTAGACTTCGCCGGTCCCGTGCTGGGCACGGAGAAGGTCGACGGCACGAACGCCCGCATCATCTCGCTGCCCGACGGGAGCTTCCTGCTCGGCAGCCGCGAGGAGCTGCTGTACGCGAAGGGCGACCTGATCGGCAACCCCGCGCAGGGCATCGTGGCCGCGCTGCGCCCGGTGGCCGAGTCGCTGGCGCCGGTGACCGATGACGTGGTCCGGGTGCACTACCTGGAGGTGTACGGCGGCAAGGTCACGGCGGCGAGCAAGCAGTACACGGGCTCGCTCGCCGTGGGCTGGCGGCTGTTCGACGTGGCGGTGCTCGACGACTACCGGTCGCTGCTGGCCATGGAGCCCCAGCGGCTCTCGACGTGGCGCGAGTCGGGCGGCCAGCACTACCTGCCGGAACCCGACCTCGTGGCCACCGCGCAGCGGGACTCGCTCGAGCTGACGCCGCGGCTGTTCGAGCTGGACCCGGCCGAGCTGCCCACGGAGATCGACAAGACCCGCGAGTTCCTGGCCGAACGGCTGCCGCGCACGCTCAGCGCCCTCGACGAGGCGGGTGCCGGGCAGCCGGAGGGCATCGTGCTGCGGTCGCTCGACCGGTCGGTCATCGCGAAGGCCCGCTTCCAGGACTACGACCGAACCCTGCGCAGGCGGCGCTGAACGACATCCCCGCGAGTCCCACGTTCAAAACCCGCGAGTCCCACGTTCAAAACCCGCGAGTCCCACGTTCAAAACCCGCGAGTCCCACGTTCAAAACCCGCGAGTCCCACGTTCAAAACCCGCGAGTCCCACGTTCAGAACCCGCGAGTCCCACGTTCAGAGCGGATGAGTCCCCCCTTTGGGAACGCTCGAGTTGGCGGGTCGCGAACGTGGGACTCGCCGGGTTCGAACGTGGGACTCGCCGGTTCTGAATGTGGGACTCGCCGGGTTCGAACGTGGGACTCGCCGGTTCTGAATGTGGGACTCGCCGGGTCTGAACGTGGGACTCGCCGGTTCTGGGGTGGTTATCCGGACGGCGACGTCACCCCGCCCACCGGGCCGTCACGCGCGACCCTCGCCGAGTTCGGCATCGCCAGGATCTCGGCGGGCGGCGGCCTGTGGGCCCGGACCCGCGCGGCCATCGCTCAGGCGCTCACCGATTTCTGAGCGCGGGCGGCGTCGAACGGCGTGCGGTCGAACACGATCCGCAGGTGGGTGATGGTGCCGTTCTCCACGGTCAGGCACTCGGCCCCGGGCGCGTCCGGCACGGGGATGGTCTCCGTGTCGTACATGAGCACCGCCTTCCGGGAGTCACCGAAGGCGGCCATCAGGTCGACCACCTTCGCGATCCGCGAGAACGGCTCCATGAAGGCACGGAACGCGGCCGCCCCCTCGATCCGCCCGGACGGGGCGTCACATACGACGTCCTCGGCCACGTAGGTCATGGCCTTGTCGAAGTCGTGGCCGGTCCACGCGCGGTGGTAGGCGAGAGCGGTTTCCAGAGCGTCGGTCATGATGTCTCCTGTCTGGGTAGGGAGGGACATCTGTGCAGACACCACCGGTCGTCCGAACGGAACGGTCCGCCGTACTCGATCGTGCGCGAGCCGGGGACACGCACGCGTTCCAGGAACTGACCGAGCCCTACCGGCGCGAGCTGCACCTGCACTGCTACCGGCTCCTCGGCTCGTTCACCGACGCCGAGGACGTGCTCCAGGAGACGATGGTCGCCGCATGGCGCGGACTCGACGGGTTCGCCGGCCGGGCATCGCTTCGGACCTGGCTCTACCGCATCGCCACCAACCGGTGTCTCAACGCACTGCGGGACGCACGCAGACGACCACCCGAGCCGGTGCCGCCGTTCACCCCGCCCGAGCCGACGCGCCGCGGCGAGGTGACCTGGCTGCAGCCCTACCCGGACGCGGTACTGGAACAGGTGGCCGACAACGCGCCCGGCCCCGAATCCCGCTACCGGATGCGCGAAGCGGTGGAGCTGGCGTTCATCGTGGGACTGCAGCAGCTGCCGCCACGGCAGGCGGCCGTCCTGGTACTCCGCGACGTGCTCGGCTACCCGACCGCCGAGGTGGCCGAGCTGCTGGACACCAGCGCGACCGCCGTGAAGGGCGCGCTGCAGCGGGCCCGTGAGCGGCTGGACAAGGCGGATCTCGATCGCGTGCCGCTCCCCGAGCCACAGGAGCGGGCGCTGACCAGGCGCTTCGCCGACGCGTTCACCACCGGCGACATCGAGGGCGTGGTCGCGCTGCTGACCGACGACGCGTGGCTGGCCATGCCGCCGGCCCCCCACGAGTACCACGGCGCCGCGGCCATCACCGCGTTCCTCACGGTGAGTTTGGGCCGCGACAACGACACCGGCACTGACCGCGGCCTCCGGATGGAACCGACGCGCGCGAACACCCAACCGGCGTTCGCCTGTTACTTCACCGGACCAGACGAGCCGGCCGGGCTGATCGTTCTCACCCTGCGCGACGACCGGATCCGCGCCATCACCCGTTTCCTACCCGGGCAGGAACCGTGATCCAGCGCGGACCGGCCGGACGCGGGCCGGGCCGCCGGCGCTAAGGGGCCGGCGGCTCGACCCACTGAGGGGATGAATCGGTGCTCAACGCCCTGCCCGCCACTCGACGGGTCGGCCGGTCTTCGATGACTGCGTGCGGTCGATCATGGTGACCTCCTGGAACGGAAAGTGAGCGAAACAATCCCCCGCATGGAGTCATGACAGGGAGCGAGCGGCAGATTACTGTCAAGAACCTTCATGCGGTGGACATGGGGGTGACAGGTGACTCGTCCGAACCCCGGGCGACCCCGCAGCCGGTTCGATCCACGCTGCTGGGGTCTATGGTCCCTTCCACACCCCGTAATTGCCTACGTACTGTCGGTGGATGTAGCTGCCGTTTTGATAACAGTTCTGTCTGTCCGGCTGTTACCTGTCACCGCTCAGTCCTGGCTCTGGTTCGGATTCCTGGCGGTCGGGAGCGTCGTTCACCTCCAAGCGGCCCGCGGTATCGAACGGGTGCGCGAGGTGGCGGCCGAGGGCAGCCCGTACATGCACATGCAGTCCACCTGGTTCTTCGCCGGGCTGATGCTGCTGCCGCCGCCCCTGCTCGTGGCCCTCATCGTGATCAGCTTCCTGCACGAATGGCACGTGGTGTTCCGCGGCCGGGCGCTCGCCCACCGCAAGGTGTTCTCCGCGAGCACGGTCATCCTCGGCTGCGCGGCCGCCAGCCTGGTGTTCACGGCGTTCGTGCCCGGCCAGCCGCTGTACGCGTCGATGGTGAACGGCCCGTGGGGACTGCTGGCGCTGGTGGGCGCCGGGTTCCTGTACTGGCTGGTGAACTATGCGCTGGTGGTCGGCGCCATCGTGGCCACCAACCCGGACAAGCCGGCCCGCACGGCACTCGGGCACCCGTCCGACAATCTGATCATCGCCGGCAGCATCGGGCTGGGCAGCGGCATCGCCGTGGTGGTGGTATATGTGCCGTGGTGGACGCCCGGCCTGCTGCTCACGGTCCTGGCCGTGCACCTCGGCCTGCTGATCCCGCAGCTGCGGTCCGCGTCCCAGACCGACAGCAAGACCGGGCTGGTCGACCCCGTCTGGTGGCAGTCGATGGCCGACCGCGAGCTGGACCGGGCCCGCCGGCTGCGCAGCACGGTCGCCGTCCTCATGCTCGACCTGGACCACTTCAAGCAGGTCAACGACCGGTACGGGCACCTGGCGGGCGACCGGGTGCTGTGCGAGGTGTCCAACGCCATCCGGCACGCCGTGCGCAGCTACGACCTGGTCGGCAGGTGGGGTGGCGAGGAGTTCGCCGTCCTCCTGCCGGGCGTGGCCGTGGAGGACGTGCACGCGGCGGCCGAGCGCATCCGCACGGAGGTCGCGGAGCTCACGGTCACCACCCTGGACCGCACGAACACCGAGGTCCAGATCGACGGCCTGACCGTGTCCATCGGCGCCGGCGTCTACCCGGACACGGCTTTCGAGCTGAGCCCGCTGCTGCTGGCCACGGACGACGCTCTGCTGCGCGCGAAGGAGATGGGCCGCAACCGCACGATCGTGGCCACCACGCGCGTGCCGAGCCCCCGCCAGCTCAGCGACTGAAGTCCAGCAGCGGCGGCAACTCCTCCACCCGCACGGGTCCCAACAGCAGCAGGTGTTCCTGGCAGGCCACCTCCGTCTCCACACCCAGCAGTTCCGCCGGCTCGACGCCGAGCGCCGCGAGGTCGAGCAGGCAGTCCTCCGTGGGCGGTTCGGTGGGATCCGGTGCAGGGGGCGGGGTCGTCGGGTCCGGGGCGGGGACCTCCGTGCCGGGCGCCGGCGCGATCGCCGGCGGGATCGGCTGTGTGATCGGCTGAGTGACCGGCGGCAGCACGGTGATCCCGCTGGCGTAGGCACGCTGCCAGGACAGCACGATCTCCACATAGGACTGTGAGGGGTTGTAGCTGAACACGGCGGCCGCCAGCTGTGCCGGGTCGGTCAGGTCGCGACTCCCGGCGCACAGGTACCGGCCGGCCGCACCGGCGGCGTCGAACAGGTTGTGCGGACTGGCCACGCCGTCGGCGTTGCCGTCCACCCCGTTGCGCCGCCACGTACCGGGGATGAACTGCATGGGCCCGACCGCGCGGTCCCAGTCGGTGTCCCCGTCCAGCACTCCGTTGTCCGTGTCGGAGATCGACGCGTACCCGTTGCCGTTCAGCTGCGGCCCGATGATCGGCGACGTGGTGGTGCCACCGCCGTCGACGTCCCCGCCCCTCGCGTGGTTGCTCTCCACCCGGCCGATGGCCGCCACCAGCGACCAGCTCAGGTGGCAGCCGGGCCGGCTGACGGCCGTGCGCTGCTCAGCCGCCCGGTAGGCCCGCAGCGCGATGTCGGGCACGCCCACCTGACCGTTGGGTGCGTCGACCGGCACGGTCCGGCCCGGTTGGCCGGGCGGCGCCGGGGCCCGCGCCGCGGGTGGTGTCGGCTCCTGCTGACGGGCCGGTGCCTCCCGGTCGGCCGGCGGTGCGGCCCGCACCGGCGGGGCGGCCGTGACCGTGTCGGCCGCCGTCACGGCCACCGCCGCCAGCACCGTGCCGGCCGCCACGAGCCGAAGCTTGTCGGTACGCATCAGCAGACTGAGTCCGACGGCTTCGGGTTGCGCAGCCCGAACAGCGGGCGCAGCGCCAGCCCGGCGACCGTGCCGACGATCGCCACCGCGCCCCACACCCAGCCGTGCAGGCTGAACGACGCGATGCCGGAGAAGTAGGCGCCGATGTTGCAGCCGCCCGCGATCCGCGCGCCGTAGCCCATGAGGATGCCGCCGATGATCGAGCCGGCCGCCAGCTTCAACGGCACCTTGCGGTGCAGCAGGAACGCGCCGGCCGCGGCGGAGGCGACCAGCGCGCCGAGCACGATGCCCAGGTCCATCACCGTCGTCTTGTCCGCCAGCACGGGGTTCGCGAGTGCGGCGGCGTTGTTCGGCACCTGCCAGTACGCCCAGCTGCCGACGTCCACCCCGAGTGCGTCGAGCGCTTCCGAGCCCCACAGCCCGAACGCGAAGGTGATGCCCCACGGTGAGCCGGAGGCCCACAGCGTCGCGGCGTTGAGCCCGGCCAACGCGAGCGCACCGACCCACAGCGGCCAGGAGCCACGCAGAATCCGCCCGAGACCGGCTGCCCGCGGCGGCTCCTCCAGTGGCGGTGGCTTGCGGCGGCGCTGGACCAGCAGGGAGATACCGACCACCACACCGATGATCACCAGTGAGATGCCGAGCGCGCCCGGGTAGCCGAGCGGGGTGTCGGCGAACGACACGGCAGTGCCCTGCGGAATGCTCGACCAGAACGGGAAGGAGAGGATGGCGAGCAACGATCCGACGATGAAACCGCCGAGCGTCAACAGGATGGCTGTGTGTCCACTCCCGACCGCGTACAGGGTGCCGGACGCGCACGAGCCGCCCAACTGCATGCCGACGCCGAACAGAAAGGCGCCGACGAACAGCCCGATGCCGACCGGCTGGAGGAATCCCGTCGGCGGCGTGGCCGCCAGGGAGAACCCGACGCCGAGGATGACGGAGAACAGTGTGCAGGCGACCGCGAGCATCAACATGTGCGTACGCAGCGCCTTGCCCTGCCCGAGCGCCACCAGCTGCCGCCACCCTGAGGTGAACCCGAAGCGGGAGTGGAACAGGACCAGACCGAAAGCGAGTCCGAACCCGTAGAGCAACAACGTGCGCGGCCCGGCGACGGACCACACGAGTAGCCCGAGCGCCACCGCGGCGACCGTGCCGAAGGACAGGACTCCGTTGCGTGCGGGCGGTGCTAACTCGGCCGGTGGTGCGACCCGCACCTCGGCTGTTTCGACGGACATGTGATCCTCCAATCAGGATAGTGGGCCGCTGACCGGCACCACCGTGCCGTTCGGCAACCAACCACCCTCCGGCTGATGATGCTGATACTCCGTAGGCAGGAACCCCACGAGAGACGCGGTATAGAGCAAAGGCGCGCTGTCACCCAACCGAGCCGCGTTGTCCGGTTGGGCGGCCAACCAGCCCCGGTAGCCGGCGGCCGACGGGGACTCGCCGGGGAACCGGGTACCGACCGCGCTGGCGTACGTGGCCGGCAGTTGCGCGTGCGGGTTGAACCGCAGCGGCAGGAGCACGCTGGACACGGCCGTGAGTACCGGCGTGTTCAGCAGCCACGGGGCGAGGTACACCCCGTGACCGAAGATCGCCTCCGTCCGCTGGCGCTCGCCGATCTTCGCCAACTCGGTCGTCGCGGGCGCCCACCCGGACAGCACGATCAACGCGTCCGCTCCCCCGGTCTCCACGCCGACCACCGGAACCCCGGTCGTGGCAACGAGTTCCTCGGCCAGCTTCGCCCTGGGTGAGCCGTCGCTCAGCAGCGCGACCGAGCCGAGCCCGCGACCGGCGAGGAAGTCGAGCAGACCACGCAGCGACTCCTCGTCCCGGGGATCGAGCGCGTCCGCCGGGCAGGACGTGACGGGCGCCGCCCGCTCGGCCAGGATGGCGCCGAGCGCGAAGCTCGCGCACTCCGGGCCGTCGGTTCCCGTGGCGGCGGCCGGCGCCGGCCGGTCGCCCGTGTCGAGCCGGACCTCGGCCGTCTCGCCGCCGCGCCGGACGAACAGCGTGCCCGGCCCGGCCGGAAGGTCCACTGTGGCCCAACCGCCGGACGCCCCGGCCACCGTCTCGACCGCCGTGAGCCGCGCCGGATCCGTGCCGACCGACACGCCCTCGAAGGAACCCACCTGAACGAGATTGCGTCCCGGTCTATGTGGACTGACGAGCACCGGGGTGGCGGAATCGCCGAGCGCCACGTCCCGCAGGAGCGGCACCCCCGTGGTGGGCAACGGATCGGGCAACGGCACGGCGGCCAGCGCCGCGCCGGCCGCGAGCGCGCCGACCAGCCCCACCGTGGCGAACCGGAACGCGCCGCGGGGCGCGCGCCGCCGCACGGCCAGCACCCCGATCGTCCCGGCCACCAGCAACAACGCGGTCTTCGCGAGCAGCACCAGCCCGAACGCCGTGTCGAACAGCCGCACATCGAACCCGACGCCCGCCACGTTCGCCTGCAGGATCCCCGTTCCGGCGACCAGCACGCCCGAACCGACGGCCACCGGCGCGAGCCGCCGGCCGAGCGCGCCACGGTCCACTCCGGACTCAGCAGGAGCCGTTGCCACGGCGGCCACGCTCCCGAGCCACAGCACGGCGAACGCCACGTGCGCGACGCCGAGCCAGCGCGCCGCCCCGTCGTGGACGAACGTCGCCTCCACACACAGCAGGACGGTCAGCGCGGCGGCCGCGGCGGCCATCGCCGGTGGTCTGGCCAGCAGTGCCGGCACCACCAGCACGAGCGCCAGGTGCGCGATCAGTACCGGCAGCACGAGGTCCACCTGGTTGATGGCCGGGACCCCGACCACCAGCACCAGCCCGGCCGCACCCCAGGCGAGTGCGCGCCGCGCGGTGCCGGCGGGGCCGGACACGGGCGCGAACAACCCGAGTCCGGCCACCACCGCGGTCGCCGTGAGCAGCAGCACCCGGATCGCCGTGGCACCGGCGCTGCCGCCCACCTGCGCCACCCCGCCGTGGCCGGAATCGGCCACCAGCATGGTGAGGGCGGTCATGTCAGCGGACGTCCTCGTCGGCCACCACGAACAGCTGCGAGTGTGGTTTCGCGTTGCCGAAGTCGCCGTGCGGCCAGGACGCCCGGTTGAAGTTGACGCACGGCGTCTTCTCGTTCTGGTCGCGGAACGTCTCGTCCAGCGTCAGCTCGCCGGTCCCGCCGACATCGATCATGCACACCCGGTGGTCACCGTTGATGCCCGACCGCGCCACGAAGTAGTTCGACGTGGCGATCCGCTTGACGTTGTCGGTCTCGTGGTAGTAGCCGTCGGTGCCCAGCTCGAAGTTGTCGAGCGTGCCCCAGTGCGGGCCGCCGTCGATCTGCTGGATGCCGGCGATCACGGGGCAGTCGGCCTCCTGGCCGCCGTTGGCGATCTCGTCGATCGCGTCGATCGAGCACTGTGGACTGGTGCCGCTCGCGATCAGCTCCTGGATGTCCAACGACACGACGTAGCCGGGCGAGCCCTTGTCGGTCGGACCATACGAGCCGGCCGGCCGGCCGATCACCGCCTTGTACAGATACTTGTCGTCGAGACTGGTCTGCAACCAACCGCCGCCGTCCGACCCCGCCGGGAACTGCCCGAAGCCGAGTTGGGTGGCGGCCGTGGTGTCGTCGAAGATCTCGCGCCACTGCGGCTCGGCGGCCGTGATGTCCGGCGTGTAGAAGATCGCGCCGCCCACCATCGACTGCACGAACGCGCCCTTGTTCTCCGGCCGGTTGGTGACCGTGGTCTCCATGAGCGCCTTGTTCTCGTTGCGCAGTGGGGCGGCGGGATTGGACCGCGGGCCCTCCGGCAGGTAGCTGACCGAGGTCACCTTGGGGTTGTCGCGCTCACTGATGTCCCAGATGCGCACGGTCGGCCGGCGCAGCCCCGGGTCGGAGATCCGGACCGGGTCGAGAATGATGTTTCGCGGTTCCAGGTAGTCGCTGGTGATCAGCCGGTTGAGATCCTCTCGCGCCTGGATCCCGTGCGGGTTGGCGCAGGTGGCCTCGACGATCGTCGGGATGTTCACGCACCCGGGATCCTCGCCGCCCGGCGTGGTGGCCGGCGACTGGCTCAGCGGCTTGCCGTTCTCGTCGAACCTGATGAGCGAGCCGGGTGAGCCGGCGAAACCGTTGCCCCACACCGTCTGTCCATTGGCGAACGTGTAGGGACCGGGCACTACCGGGCCGCCCATGTAGGTGCCGTACGCGGTGCCGTCCTCCAACACCCAGTAGGCGTCGGGCACCGAGCCGGACAGCGTCTGGGTCGGCAGGCTCACGCCCGACAGGCTCAGTTCCGGCAGCTTCGCCACGTCGAACACGTAGGTGGCGGCCGTGAACAGGCCGCCGGCGAAGATCTTGTCGCCCTTGTGCCAGATGTACTGCATGTGGTGCGGCTCGTTCTCCACGAGCGGTCCGACGGTGGCCGTGTTCACCACCTGGCCGTAGGTGGACGAGCCCTTGGTGGCGTCGATGACCGCGAGGAAGTCCGGTCCTGGCAGGGCATTCACGACATCCTGTTGCAGGCGGCTGACATCGACGTTCAGCGTGCCGGGCAGCCCGCGCGCGGTGGCCACGGCCGTGTCGGCGATGTTCTCGTCGCCGGCCCAGACGAGCAGCCATTCCTTGCGGGTACCCGAATCCTCGGACACCGCGCTGGTGAGCAGGTTGTTCGTGACCGTGTAGTTCTTGCCGTCCGCACCGGTCAGTGAGGACACCAGCCGTTGGACGTCCGCGTGCGCGTCCTGCTGGCTCGAGGTGTAGGTGACCAACGCGATCGGAGTGGTGACGGCGAGCAGGCCGACGAGCAATCGCCGGCGCAGTCGTTTGGACAAGGGCATGGGAATCTCCAGGGCAGGGGAAATGAGCCACGGCGAAATGAGCCGCCGTGCGCACGGCAGGGAACGGCCGCGCACGGCCGGTGGGCACAGAAGTGGTGAGGAGAAAGGGAAACGATCAGGACTTAGATGGCGCTCGCCAGCCGACCGAAGTCAACGTGCCGGCGAGAGGCCAGATACACGCGCTGCTCCATAGAGAGTAAGAGTGGCGGCCACCCGCGCACACCGTCAATGCCTCTCGGATGCTTCTCAGATACTGAACGCACCCGGCGTGGAGTAGGGTGGTGCCTTGTCTCAGATCATCGCCACTTTGCGGGCCGCCGGCTGTGTCTTCGCCGAGGACGAGGCGCGCCTGCTCACCGAGGCCGCGACGTCCGAGTCCGAACTGGCCGCCATGGTCGACCGGCGCGCGGCCGGTGAACCACTCGAGCACGTACTGGGCTGGGCCGAGTTCTACGGCCTGCGCATCGCGATCGACCCGGGAGTGTTCGTTCCCCGGCGGCGCACCGAGTTCCTGGTCGACCGGGCGGTCGAGCTGGCCCGACTGGACCCGCTGGCGCCCGTGGTGCTGGACCTGTGCTGCGGGTCGGGGGCCGTGGGTGCGGCGCTGACGGCCGCCGTGCCCGGCATCGAGCTGTACGCGGCGGACATCGATCCGGCGGCCGTTCGGTGCGCGCGCCGCAACGTGTCGCGGGTGCACGAAGGCGATCTGTTCGACGCGCTGCCGGCGTCGCCGCGCGGGCGGGTGAACCTCGTGGTGGCCAACACCCCGTACGTCCCCACGGCCGAGATCCGCCTGCTGCCACCGGAAGCCCGGCTGCACGAGCCGCGGGTGGCGTTGGACGGGGGCGCGGACGGTCTCGACACGTTCCGCCGCGTGGCCGCCGGCGCACCCGAGTGGCTGGCGCCCGGCGGCCACCTCCTGGTCGAGACGAGCGAGTCCCAGGCCGCCACCGCGACGGCGATCGCCACGGCGGCCGGCCTGATCCCCAACCTCTCCTCAGACGGCGACACCACAGTCCTGGTAGCCACCCGCCAGCGGCCATAATGACCACTCCCGTCGCGATGATGACCACTCCCGTCGCGATGATGACCACTCCGGTCGGGCATGGTGACCACTCAGGACGGTGAGCCGCGCCCTGTCAGACCCGGTTCGCCTGCAACTCCAGCGCGAACGTCAGCCAGCGACCTGTCATGCCTTTCATGGCCGTGATACCGCACGCGAACCGGTCCACCCGGGCACTCGCCCGCAACCGCACCCGCGGACCGTCCACTTCGGCCTGCTCCACCACCACGTCGACCGGGCAGCCGCGGCCGCGCACGGTCAGCGTGCCGCGCAGCACCCAGCGACCGTCCTGCTGGGCGAACCCCGTGGAGGCGAACGTGATGTGCGGGTGGTTCTCCACGTCCAGGTACTGCTCCGACCGGACGGTGGTGTCCCGAGCGGACACTCCCGTGTGGAAACTGGCGGCCGAGATGGTGGCGTGCACGGCGGACTCGCCCACCGGGTCGGCCACGCGGATGTGGCCCTCCCGCAGGCGAAACGAGCCACTCACCGGCGCCAGGCCGAAGATGTGCCTCGTCCGGAAGGTGACGGTGCTGGTCTTCACGTCGATGCGGTACTCACCAACGGCGGGAATCCGGATCTGGCTGGTCTGTGCTGCGGTCGTCATGCGATCGGTCCTTTCTGGCTGGCCGGGCGCCGTGCGGCACCGGCGATGTGGGGGATTTCGGCGCCGAACGGCCCGGTCATCGGGTAGCGGTGCAGGTCGACGAACTCCAGGCCCGCGCGTTCGATGGCCGGCAGGATCTCCCGGTTGGGCCGGCATCGGACACCGAACAGCCGGGTGGCCGCGGCATACACGTTCTGGGCGCGGCGGACCCCCGTGCCGGCCGGCGCGGCCACGTGTTCGGCGAACACGTACCGGCCTCCCGGGCGCAACACCCGGACGATCTCCGACAACGCGGCGTCGAGGTCGCCGACCGAGCACATGACGAACGTGGCGGCCACCGCGTCGACGCTGTGGTCGGGCAGGTCGAGCCCTTCGGCCCGGCCGGCCAGCACCCGCACGTCCGGCCGGCCGAGCCGAGCCGCCGTGCGGCGGGTCCGGTCCCGGTTGGCGGCCTTCGGTTCGACACCGATCCACCGCGCGTCCTCGTGATAGTGCGCCAGGTTGCCGCCGGTTCCGGGCCCCAGTTCGAGCACCGTGCCCCGCAGCCCGGCGAGCAACACCCGGCAGAGCGATGACGCTGGGAGGTAGCTCGTGGTCATGGGAGCAACCCTGCTTCCCGACAGCTCAGCGACGCATCAACCGCTCGGCTGCGTTCGGCTCAACCGGGGTCGGGGCCCATGCCGACTTTGGTCGCTGTGCGTCCTCGCCGTGGCGACGTACGCTCGGACCGTGACCAACGCCCTGACCTGCCCAAAGAAGTGGATCCTCGGGGTCACCGGGCTCAGCGTGTGCACGGCCGCCACCGCGTACGGCGAGTACGCCTCGGGGGTGGCCGCCGGCTGGCTGGTGGTCGAGCTGGTGATCGGGGTGCTCGCCTGCGCGCTGGTCCCGCTGACTTTCACCCGGCCGGCGACGGCCGCACTGGTGGCGGCCGTGCTGGCCGCCGTGGCGCCGACCGCCACGCCCGTGTCGACGTTCAGCACCATGTGGACGGCGCGGCGCCGCTCGTTCCCCGTGGCGGTCGGGGTCGGTGTGGCCGGCGCTGTGGGGCACGTGGTGCGCTGGCTGTGGCTGCCGATGATCGGGTTGTCGTTCACCTGGTGGCTGGTGCTGGTGATCGTGGGTCATGCGGCGCTCGTCGGCGTCGGCGCGCTGGCCCAGGCACGGTTCGCGCTGCTGTCCTCGCTGGAGGAGCGAGCGCTGCGGGCCGAGGCCGAGCAGGGCAGGCGGGTGGCCGAGGCGCGGGCGGCCGAGCGGGCGGCCATCGCCCGCGAGATGCATGACGTGCTGGCGCACCGGCTGTCGCTGCTCGCCACGTACGCGGGCGCGCTCGAGTTCCGGCCGGACCTGCCGCCGGAACGGCTCTCCGAGGCGGCCGGGGTGATCCGATCCAGTACCCACCAGGCGCTGGAGGAACTGCGGGACGTGATCGCGCTGCTGCGCGACGAGGACGACGGGCTGGCGCAACCGGTCCCAGCGCTGACCGACCTGCCGGAACTCATCGACGAGGCGAGAGGGGCCGGCAGCCCGGTGACCGTCACCGACGAGGCGGCCGACCTGGCGGCGCTGCCCGGGCAGACCGGCCGCACCGCGTACCGGGTGCTGCAGGAGGCGCTGACCAACGCCCGCAAGCACGCGCCCGGCCAGCCGGTGCGGGTGGCGCTGGAGGGCGCCCCGGGCGCGCGCCTGCTGATCGAGGTGGTGAACCCGGTGTCGGTCCCGTCGGGCATCCCCGGTGGGGGCAGCGGCTTGGTGGGCCTGACCGAGCGGGTCCGCCTGGCCGGCGGGCAGCTCGACCATCACCGGACGGCGTCGGAGTTCCGGTTGCGAACCTGGCTACCGTGGCCGGCATGAACATCCGGGTGCTGGTGGTCGACGACGACGCGCTGGTCCGCTCCGGGCTCACCATGATGCTCGACGGCGCGGACGGGCTGGTGGTGGTCGGCGAGGCCGGCGACGGCGACCAGGTGCCGGCCGCGCTCGACGCGCACCCCACGGACGTGGTGCTCATGGACATCCGCATGCCCAGGGTCAACGGGATCGCTGCCACGCAACGGGTGCGAGCTCGCGCCGAGCCGCCCGAGGTGATCGTGCTGACCACGTTCGACACCGACGAGAACGTGCTACGCGCCCTGCGTGCCGGGGCGAGTGGGTTCCTGCTGAAGGACGCCCCGCCGCGCGAGATCGCCGAAGCCGTGCGTCGAGTGGCGGCCGGCGAGCCGATTCTGTCCCCGCAGATCACCCGGCGGCTCATGGATCGTGCTGCCACTGATGCCGGTGCTTACGATCGGGCTCGTTCGGCGTTGCGGGCGCTCAGTGTTCGGGAGCATGAGGTGGCTGTCGCGGTGGGGTCGGGGCATTCGAACGCTGAGATCGCTTCGCGGTTGCATCTCTCGGTGGCCACCGTGAAGGCGCACATCACTCGTATCCTCACCAAGCTCTCCCTCGGCAATCGCACTCAGATCGCTCTCTTGGTACACGACGCCGGTATCTGCTAAGAGGAGTGATCGATGCGGCCGATCTGGCGGCCTGCTCGATCTTCGCGCAGTAGGCGGTGCGGGCTTCCTCATCGATCTGCATCTCGTGTTCGGGCCGCATCCCGGTTCGGCCATCGACGCCTTCGCGCAGGATGTCGGCGTGCCCCGAATGCCGGTTTGTCTCGCCGAGAACGTGGACCAGGATGGCGAACAGGTTCGTGTTGGAATAAGGCTCCGGCCACCACGGCACGTGGCCGGGGGCATCGAGGGCAAGCTCGTCGATCGTCGCGCCTGAGCGTTCCCACGTGCGCCGGTAGGACTCGACGATCTGATCGCGCGCCTCGCCCTCAGCCGCCCACAGATCGCTGCCGTCGTGGTCCTGCCACCCGGGGCAGCGGTTCCGGGGAAGGACGGTCGAAGACCTCGCCGAAGTACCTGGCCTCGACGCTGGCCACGTGTTTGACCAGGCCGAGGAGGTTGGTCCCGGTCACCGTCAAAGGTCGGCGGACATCGTATTCGGACAGGCCCCCGATCTTCGCGATGCCCCGCCCGAACTTCGCCGCCCGGCCGAGGAAGGACCCCGCCGGCTCGGGTTCCGGCGCCGGGATCTCGTTGTGCGGTGCCAGTCGGTGCGGTGTCAGTGTCCACAGTCGACGCCGGGGCAGTTCCGGCGGGAGGTACCGGTGCGCGAGACAGTCCGGCGCCGGCCCGAAGACGATGACATCGGCGGGCGGCGGCTTGTCCGGTCCCTGCTCGGAGCCGATGGCGGCGTCGACCACCGTACCCAGCACGCCGCCGACGCCCCTGAGGAGCACGTTCTGCTTCGGCTTCCCCTTCTCGTCGAGACCGGGAATGTCGTAGTAGTGCGCCCTCGCGTACGCGGCCCACAGCACCGGCTCGTCCGCCCGGCACACCCGCAGGTGCGCGGTCGCGGCCGGGCCCAGCGGTTCGGCCAGGTACTCGGTGGTGTCGACCAGCATGGTCACGGGTTTCCGCACCCGATCATGGTACTTGGGCGACCGCCTGGCTCCAGGTACGCAGGTAGACCTCGGCGCCGCGGGCCATGTCCCCCACGATCTCCGCACCGTCCGGCCCCGCCGCGATCCGCAGGTCGGCCAGCCAGTCGGGCAGCAGGCCGTAGTGCGCCATCCCGTCGGTGTTCAGATCGTAGACGCGGCTCCCCGTCCGCTGACGATCCACAGTGGACCCGCCGTCGAACGTCTGGAAGGGATACTCGAGCGGCTGTCCACCGGCACGCGGCGGCGGCTGGTGGCCGAACCCGCCCGTGTCGAAGCCGGCGCCGAAGCCGAACGGGTGGTCCGGGTCGGCCATGGCCTTCATGTCCCGCCACGCGCCGACGAACTCGGTCGTGCCGAACCCGTACGGCACGGCGACCCCGCCCAGCGAGTAGACCCGCGGGTAGAAGCTGGGGTCGAGCCACGAGTGGCTGGACACCACACCCGGATAACCGTTGGCCTCCAACAGGTCCAACGCCTGCCCGGTGGCCTTCACGCTCATATGGTCGATGTCGATGAGCATGCCGCGGTCGATCATGCCCTGCATGGCGTACGCACCGAGGTCGGTCAGCCCGTGCACGTTGCAGTGCGGCGCGTTCGGGTAGACGGGAAGCGTGACCCCGGGCGGCAGCAACGCGGCGAGCGGTCCGACCAGGATGTCCGTGAGATCGTTGGCTACCGCGATCGTGTTGTCATGTGCCGGCCCGGTGCACGTCTCCGCCTGCCAGAACCGGCCGGTGGAGTAGAAGTTCGCGGCGTTCACCACGATCCCGGCCGTGCCGCCGTCGAACCGGACGCCGCACAGCGCGTTGTCGAACTTGTGGCACACGAACATCCGCCGCACACCCAGGTCGTACAGCTCGGTGAGGCCGGCGTCGATGTCCGCACGGTCGCACAACGGCACCCCCGCGCGGATCCCGCAGCCGAACGGCTGGGAGACCTCGACCCCGAGCACCACCGCCAGTTTGCCCTGCTCGATCACCGCACGGGCAGCCGCGGGGTCCCGCACGATCCGGAACCAGCCGCGACCGGGACCGCCGTGCTGGTCGTCGATGAACGCCTCCAGCTCCTGGATCCGCTGCGCCTGCAGGCGAACCGACGCCATGTCGTCGCACGGGTTGGTCTTCAGCGGATAGATCTCGCACAGCGCCGCGTTGTTCACGAACAGGTTGGTGTAGACCCGGAGCCCGCCGCGCCACGCGCGCTCCACCCACTTGTAGTAGCTGGCCTCGTGCGTCCACGAGTTGTGCTTCGGCCAGTCGGCGAACGTCGGCCAGCCGGTGGTGTCGTGGGTGAACGTCGGATAGCCGCCGCCCGCCAGGTTCTCCCACCACGCGCCGAGTCCGTTCGGCTCGTGGTCCGGGCAGTCGGTGAGCGCGGCGGTGATGCCGTACGGGCTCCACGGCTGTCCACAGTGGATCTCGCCGCCGATGAACTCGTACGCCGTCAGGTGGTTGTGCAGGTCGGCCAGGCCCAGGACCTCACCGTTCGGGGTGGTGCCGGCGAACGGCTCGCCCGCGATGTTCAGCTCCGCCTCGGGCGCGGTGGCGCACCCGGATGCCGGCGCCAGCGTGAACGGCGTCGCCGTGGACCGCAGGGCGAGCGTGCCCAACAGCGGGTCGACCGCCAGGTGCCGCCCGCCCGGGGTGGCGATCGTGACCGCCTGGCCGGCCGCCGTCAGCCGCCAGTCGGTGTCCCCGCCGGCCGCGCCGGCGGCCAGCACGCCGAGGGCGCCGAGGCCGGCGCCCAGGAAGTCGTCGGCCGTGCCGTAGAACAGGTAGCTCGCGTCGCCCGTGCTCTGGAGGCGGAACGGCTGCGCGGGCGTGGCGCCCGTGGCCTGGTAGCCGCCGAGGACGTTGCGCACCACGTACTTGCCGGACGGCGCCCGCAGCGCGACGCACGCGCCGTCGAGGTCGGTCACGTCGGCCGCGACCGCCGCTGCGCTCGGCACTCCCAGCACCCCTGCCACCAGGGCGGCAGCCAACAGAACTCTCCTGCGACGCGACATAATCCACCTTCGCCCCACCCGGCGGGGCGCGTCAATCCGCTGATCAGCTGGCGATCGCGGTCCCCGCGAGGATCTCGCGACGGTCCGTGAGGTCGTCCGGGTCGAGCCCGTCGAGGCGGCGGCGGACGGCCCGCAGGAACCCGTCGCGGGCCTCGGGAGCCATCCGCGCGAGCCGGCGCGCCGTGACCCCCAGTTCCAGGTGGTGGCCGATGAAGTCGTCCAGGCTCGGTCGGTGCGACCACGGCACCGGACCCACCTCGACGTCGGTGAACCCCGCGTCGAGACACACGGCCGTGAGCTTCCCGACCGTGTTGAGCACGTCGTGCCGGCTGACGAGCGCGTCGTCGGCCGGGGCGCCGTGCCGGTCCAGCTCGTCGTGCCAGATCTCGACCGCCGGATTGGGTTCGTCGCGGCCCCAGACGGCCAAGCCGACCGCGCCGCCCGGACGCAGGACCCGCCGTGCCTCCCGCACACCCGCCACCGGCTCGGGCAGGTGGAACAGCATGAACGCGAGCACCGCCACGTCGAACCCGGCCGCGGCGAACGGCAGCCGCGTCGCGTCGGCCACGGCGAGCGGGAACCCGGCGGGCGCCCGCCGGATCATGCCGGCCGCCCGGTCCACCCCGACGACCGTCGCCCCCGGCGCGGCCGCGCGGAGAGCGGGCAGCAGCGTCCCGATCCCGGTCCCGAGATCGAGCACCCGGCGCGCGGTCCGCAGCGGCAGCCGGTCGAGCAGGCGCAGGCTCACCGGGTGCAGCGCCCCGGCCCAGAACCGCTCGTAGGCGCCCGCGGCGCGCGAGTAGTGGTCGGCCAGCGCGCGGACGGGATCCTCAGTGGTCACGGGGCCACAGTAGAACTCAATCGCGACAACTCAGTCGAGCACCGCGGTGGCCTCGACCTCGACCAGCAGGTCAGGTTCGCCGAGCGCCGCGACCCCGAGCAGGGTGATCGGCTTGACCGGGTCGACGCGCATGGCGGCGGCGGCCCGGCCCACGCCCTCGCCGAGCGCGGCCAGCTTGTCCGGCGACCAGTCGACCACGTAGACGGTCAGCTTCGCCACGTCGTCGAAGGAGCCACCGATCTCCGCGAGCGCGGTGCCGATGTTGAGGTAGGCCTGCTCGACCTGCGCGGCGAGGTCGCCGGCACCGACGGGGTTCCCGTCGGCGTCGCGGGCCACCTGACCCGCCATGAACACCAGCCTCGACCCGGTCGCGATCGACAGCTGCCGGTACACCTCCGGCTTCGGCAACCCCTTGGGGTTCACCAGTTCCACGGCCATGTCCGTTCCTCCTTCGATTTCGGGGAACCATAACATAGCATAGCTATGCCATGTATAGTGTGCGTATGGCAAGAACGAAGGATCCCGCCGTGCGTTCCATGCTGATCAGCCGCGCCGCGCGGATGCTGCGCGCCAGGGAACCGGTCACGTTGCGCTCGGTGGTCGAGGGGACGGGCGTGTCCACAATGGCCGTCTACACCTACTTCGGCGGCATGGACGGCCTCTGGCGAGCGATGCGGCAGGAGGGCTTCTCCCGCCTGGCCGCCACCCTCTCGACGGTCCGCACCACCGACGACCCCGTACGGGACCTCGTCGCGCTGGGCGCCGCCTACCTCTCCAACGCCATGGCCCACCCCGACCTGTACCGGGTGATGTTCGACGCCTCCTTCGACCTGGAGGATCCAGCGGCGGCGGACGAGTCGCTGCTCAGCCTGGTGCGTGGCGTGGAGCGGGCAACGGCGGCCGGCCGGTTCCGCCCCGACGTCGACGCGGTGGG
This sequence comes from uncultured Actinomycetota bacterium, assembly GCA_963826035.1. GTDB lineage: Bacteria > Actinomycetota > Actinomycetes > Mycobacteriales > Pseudonocardiaceae > Actinophytocola. The sequence continues at coordinate 365,926 of CAWGVZ010000004.1, forward strand.
CCTGGCGACCCAGAGCTGGGCGATCGGCCACGGGCTGGCCTCGCTCGTGACCACCGGGCCGCTGCCACCCGAGACGCTCGCCCATGGGGCGCCCATGTTGATCGCGCTGTACACCAGTTGTGGCGACGATCCCCGAGCATGTCGCCGCTCGGTGGAGGCCGGCTGGCAGGTCGACACTCCGTAGCGGTGAAGGAAGTTGGGCCGCCCGGCGGAGTACACGAATCATCGACGAACTATCGTCGCGGGGATTGCACCGACTACGTGGCAGCAGGCAAGATCAACCACGTTTCCAGCCATGGGGTGTGAAGGAACCAGTGCACGACCAGACCGCGCAGGTTGACGATCTCCGGCTCGTCGCGACGCCCAGTGCCCTGAACTGCGCAGACCTCTTCGTCAAGTTCACTCTCATCGAGTGGCAGGTGCCGACGATGGTGGCCGAGGTGTCCGACACGGCGAAGGCGCTGGTGCAGGCCGTGGTGACCAGCGTCGATGAGAAGGCCGCCCTGTCGATGATCACGCTGCGGCTGCGCCTGCGTGGCGGGGTGCTGGCCGTCGAGATCGAGGACTTCCGCCGCACCGCCCCCACGGTCGTCCTGCCGCGCGCCCTGCGCCGGGTCAAGAGCGGTGTGGAGCCGCTGGCCGGCGGCCGCCAGCTACTCTGGGCCGAGCTGCCCCTGCCGACCGGCATGGACGCGACCGTCGTCCCCCTCCCGCGCCGCGGCACCACCAAGGCCGCCGCCGTCGCGGCCGACGAGGCGGAGGAAGAGGACGTGGACGTCGAGACCATGCAGCGCATCCTCAACTCGCTGCGCCGCGACCCCTTCAACCCCCCGCCAGAGGCGTGACCGACCCCCGGCCCGAGACGGTGGTCGTGAGCGCGGGCCGCCCGCCCGCTCGTCCCGGCGAGCCACTGAACGTGCCCCCCGTCCTGGCCTCCAGCTTCCACACCGGCGGCGAGCGCGAGTACTCCCGCAACGACTCCATCCCCGGCTGGATGGCCCTGGAGACCGCCGTCGGCGCGCTCGAGGGCGGTACGGCCACGGCGTTCGCGTCGGGGATGGCCGCGGCGGCGGCCGTCGTCGAACTGCTGCCGCTCGGCGCGCGAGTGGTGGCCCCGACCGACTCCTACAGCGCGGTCCGCGCCCTGCTGGCCGACGGCGAGCGGGCCGGCCGGTGGACGGTCCAGCTGGTCGACATCACCGACACGGCCGCCACCCTCGACGCCGCTACCGGCGCCGACCTGCTCTGGCTCGAGACGCCCACCAACCCGCTGATGGACGTCGCCGACCTGCCGGCGCTGTGCGCGGCGGACACCCTGGTGGTCGTCGACAACACGTTCGCCACCCCGCTGCTGCAGCGCCCGCTCCACCTGGGCGCGAGCCTGGTCATGCACAGCGCCACCAAGTTCATCGGCGGGCACGCCGACCTGCTGCTCGGCCTCACGGTCACCACCGACCTCGATCTGGCCGCGCGGTTGCGAGCCCGCCGTGTGCTGGCCGGCGCCACTCCCGGCGGGCTGGAGGCGTTCCTCGCGCTGCGCGGGCTGCGCACCATGGCCGTGCGGCTGGACCGCGGTCAGGACAACGCCGGTGAGCTGGCCCGGCGGCTCGCCGCGCACCCGGCCGTCGTCCGGGTGCGTTACCCGGGGCTGCCCGACGATCCCGGCCACGAGCGCGCGGCCGCGCAGATGACCGGCTTCGGCGCGGTGCTGTCGTTCGAACTGGCGTCCGGCGATGCGGCGGACGCGGTCTGCGACGCCGTGCGGGTGATCACCGCGGCCACCAGCCTCGGTGGGGTGGAGAGCACGATCGAGCGGCGGGCCAAGCTCGTCGGGCAGGAACACGTGCCGCCCGGGTTGCTGCGGCTCAGCGTGGGCTGCGAGCACGTCGAGGACCTTTGGGCCGACCTCGACCAGGCGATGCGCTAGTGACCTGCGACGACACCGGGCCGGGTGCGATGCAGGGAAAGCGTCGTTCACTGCGGTCAACGCAGGGAAAGCGTCGTTCCCTGCACGATAGCCAGCCTGTGATCTAGCTCTGTAGTTAGTACCCTCCTCCGGAATCACCGCCGCCGTCCCCGAATCCTCCCCCGCCGTAGCCACCGTCCGAGCCATAGCCACCGTCGGAGCCGTACGTGGTGTCGCAGGACAGTTCGGTGGGCCACGCGGTCTCACCGTCCGGCGTCAGCTTCTCGCCGAGGCCGGCGGCCACCGGCTGATGGAGGGGGATGCAGACGAACACCGCCGCGGTGACGCCGATCCGGGTGTCCGCGCTCATCAGCTCCTTCTCCCGCCGGACCGGGCGCTCGGGCGGCGCGGCCAGCGCTGAGTGCCGCACGCCGGCCACGAGCCTGCTGCCGGCGAGCGTGACGAACCGCCCGCGCCACAACAGGATCGTGACCGCGAGGGACACCACGACCGCGGCGATCCCGACCACGTCGACACCCTCGACGAGCCGCACAACCGCGACGATGACGGCAGCGAACGCCGCGCCGGTGCCGGCGAACCGCTGCCAGTCACCGGTCCGCAGCCGGTCGCCGTGCACCTTCGTGGCGCTCGCCTCGACGGCCCGGCGCACGCTCCACCTGGCGAGGATCGTCCGCAGCCGCGCCGGCGTGTCCAGTGCCGAGTGGACGGCCCGCACGAGCGGTTCGGCGTTGTCCGGCAACGGGACCAGCGTCCGCTGGAACCCGCCACGGCGCGCGCGAACCTGGACCATCCCCTCGATGTACAGCACGCCGAGCGCGGCCAGCACCGCACCGACCGGACCACCGCGGACGTACCCGATGTCCGCGGCCGAGTACCCGCCGGCGTCCGGCCGGCCCCACGGCACCGTCAACACCACGGCGGCGATCACCAGGAGAAGAGCAGCGAGGAGGAGCAACATGCCCCAAGCGTGGCCGGGCGCCACCGGCCGTGTCACCAGCAGTTTCGAAATTGCGGGCTTGACCTGGAGCGTGCTTCAGCACCTAGCATGCGGCGCATGACCGACAACCCTGTCACCTTGATCACCGGCGGTGGCAGCGGCATCGGCGCCGCCACCGCCAGGCGGCTGCTCGCCCGGGGACACCGGGTGTCGGTCACCGGCCGGGGGAAGGACCGCCTTCGCCGGTTCGCCGAGGACGTCGGCGAACCGGCGAATCTGTTGGTACTCGTCGGGGACGCCGGCGACTGGCACGCCGTCGAATCGGCGGTCGAGACGACTGTGGGCCACTTCGGGCGGCTGGACACCGTGGTGGCCAATGCCGGTTACGCCACCTTTGACACGGTGACCGACGGTGACCCCACCGGATGGCGCGACATGGTGTTGACCAACGTGCTCGGTCCCGCCCTGCTGATCAGGGCCGCTCTGCCCGCGCTGAAGGAGACCCTCGGCCGAATCGTGCTGGTCGGCAGCGTCGCGGGGGTGGTCCACTCCCCGGGCAACCTCTACGGCGCGACCAAGTGGGCGGTGACCGGGCTCGCCGAGAACACCCGGCGCATGGTGAGCGCGGACGGCGTCGGCGTGACCCTGATCAATCCGGGCGCCACGGAGACCAACTTCTTCGATGCCGACGGCGGCCTTCCCGACCGTGCGATGCTGACCGCCGGCCAGGTGGCCGACGCCATCGTGTGGGCCATCGGTCAGCCGGCGGGTGTCGACGTCAACACCGTGACCATCCGGCCGGTCGGCCAGCCCCTCTGACTCACCCGGCCACCACCGCCGCTCGGGCCGAGCGCGCGTCCGGGGCCGCCAGTGCGGCCGCCGCCATCCGCTCGCAGTCGGCCAACGTGTGCTCCGCCAGCGCCGCCCGCACGGCCGCCACGCTCGGCCCCGACATCGACAGACTCGTCACGCCCAGCCCCACGAACACCAACGCCAGCAACGGATCGCCGGCCGACTCGCCGCACACTCCCACTGGTTTCCCGGCAGAACGACCCGCGCGAGCGCAGAGAGCCACCAGCTCCAGCACGGCCGGCTGCCACGGGTCCAGCAGGTCCGCCAGATCGCCGTTCATCCGGTCGGCGGCCATCGTGTACTGGCTCAGGTCGTTCGTCCCGATGCTCACGAAGTCGACCACCGACAGCAGTTGCGCCGCCCGCAGCGCGGCGGCCGGCACCTCCACCATGACGCCCGCCACCGGCAGGCCCGCCGCGCGGGCGACGGCCGCGAACGCGGCGGCCTCCCCCGCCGTGGCCACCATGGGCGCCATCACCCACACGTCCGCGCCGGTCTCCGCGGCCGCAAGCGCCACGGCCGCCAGCTGGTCGGCCAGGACCGTCGGATGCGCTCGCGCCACGCGCAGCCCGCGCACCCCGAGCGCCGGGTTCTCCTCGGCCGCCAGTTCGAGGAACGGCAGCGGTTTGTCCGCGCCCGCGTCCAGCGTGCGCACCACGATCTTGCCGCTGCCCCGCGCCCGGAACACCGAAGCGTAGGCACGGGCCTGTTCCTCGACCGACGGCGCCGTGGTTCGCCCGAGGAACAGGAACTCCGTGCGGAACAGGCCGATGCCCTCGGTGTCGGCAACAGTGTCAGCGACATCGGCCGCTGAGCCCACGTTGCCCAGCAACGGCACCGGATGCCCATCGGCCGTCGCGCCGGGGCCGGTCAGCGTGCCGATTCGCGAACGCTCCCGCGCCGCCGCCGCCCGGATCTCCGCCACCTCGGCCGGGCCGATCGAGCGAACCGAACCGGTCGTGCCGTCCACGGACACGAGAGTCCCGTCAGGCACGTCGAGCGCGCAGCCCACCACGGCCGGCAAACCCCGGGCCCGCGCGAGGATGGCCGTGTGGCTGGTCGGCCCGCCGCGCCGGGTGACGATCGCCAGCACCTGGGCCGGGTCGAGCAGCACCGTGTCGGCCGGTGCCAGGTCGTCGGCCACCAGCACGAACGGCTCGCCCGGCCGGGGCAGGCCGGGCATCGGCAGGTCCAGCAGCCGAGCGACCGCGCGGTCACGGATGTCGGCCAGGTCGGCCGCCCGCTCGGCGAAGTAGCCACCCAGCGAGGTGAAAACCTTCTGCTGGTCGGCGATCGCGTCGGTGACCGCCCACGCGGCCGGGCGACCGGACGCGACCTTCGCGGTCACCGCGTCGGCCAAGGTCTTGTCGGCCGCGATCATCGACTCGGCGTCGAGGATCTCCGCCGCCGTGCCGCTGACCTCGCCCGCGAGGTTGGCCAGGTCGTCGGCCACGAACCGCAGCGCGGCAACGGCACGCGCCGCGTCGTCGGCACCGGCGGCCGGCACGTCGGCGGGCAGGGCGGGCGGCGGCGCCAGCCGGAACGCCGGTCCCGCCGTCCGCCCTGGGCTCACTCCTAGGCCGTCAGGCATCCGCGGTCTCGGCATCCATGATGCTGCTGGCGTCTCGCCCAATCATGGTTCGATTGTCACCTTGATCGCCCGGCCGCGCGACCAGGTCGATCGCGTCGTGAGCCCTGCGTACGATCGTGATCATGGAGCCGTCGGCGTTGGACACGCTCTTCGGCGCCCCGCGATGGCGGACGTTCCGTCCGGAGCGCTGCGTGCTGATGGTGGTCCACAACGTCACGGCGCTCACCCGGCTGCTCGACGTGGTGCCGCTGCTGGCCGAGGATCCGCGGGTGCAACTCGTCTACACCTGCACCGGCTCGTCGGCGTTCGAGCCGGGAACAATCGAGTCGCTGGTGGCGAACGAGATGCGTTACGTGCCGTGGACGTCCGCGATCAAGCTTCATTTCGATCTGGCGATCTCGGCCAGTTATGGCGGCGACCTGCACGAACTCCGTTCACCATTGCTCACCGTCCCACATGGAATGGGCTACAATATAATTCAGTCGAAAACCGAAAACCGAAAACCGAAAACCGAAAACCGGCAAGCGGTTTTCGGTTTGTCTCGTGAATGGCTGACCCATGGCGGCAGGGTGGTCCCGTCGCTCATCGTGCTGTCGCACGACGAGCAGTTGGCAAGGCTCCGCGCCGCCTGTCCGGAGGCGGCACCGGCGGCCGTGGTGGCCGGCGACATCGTGTTCGACCGGCTGCTGGCCAGCCGCCCACTGCGTGAGTCCTACCGCGATTCCCTTGGCGTGTGGCCCCACCAGCGACTGGTGGTCGTGTCCTCCACCTGGGGACCCCACTCTCTGCTGGGTGCCCGCCCAGACCTCGTGCGAGCGCTGGCGCTGCACTGCCCGGTCGACGAGTACCGGATAGCGCTGGCCGCGCACCCCAACGTGTGGCACGGCCATTCCCCTTGGCAGGTAAGAGAATGGCTGGCGGCAGCCGAACGCGCGGGAGTGGTCCTGCTCCCCGTGGCCGACGGCTGGAAGGGCGCGTCGGTGGCCGCGGATCTGGTGGTGGGCGACTACGGCTCGGTGACGTACTACGGCGCCGCGCTCGCCACGCCGGTCCTGCTGGCGTCGGCTCCCGAGAACGTGGTGGCCCCCGACTCACCGACCGCCCGGCTACTGACCCTGGCGCCCCGACTGGATGATTCGGCGTCCCTCCCGGGCCAACTCGCGGCGGCCATCGACAACCACGATCCGCACAAGTACGGCGAACTCACCGCGCTGACCACGAGTCAGCCGGGCCGGGCGGCGGAACTGTTGCGCAGGACCATCTACGGCGCCCTGGACCTGGCCGAGCCACCGGAGGACGCCCCGGTCTCGGCGGTCCCGGTCCTGCCGAACCTGGCCGGTGGCCCACGAGCCTGCCTGGTAGCCGTGACGTGGTCGGGTGACGAGACCAGGGTGGTCCGCTATCCGGCGGAACGCCTACGCGACCGCGAACCGACCCCGCGGACGGCCCACCTGGCGGTGAGCACGGACGAACCCCGCCGCCGCTGGCTGGAACTGGCCGACGTACTGATCAACGACCGCCCGGCCACCGACCCGGCCCACTGGATCAGCGAGACACTTGCCGCCCTGCCCGGCTGTCTCCTGGCCGCGACCCGGTCGGCGGACGGTCCCTGGCACGTCGGCACGGTCGACCAGACACTCACCCTGACCACTACGGCAGGCGCTCGCGGCGCCTCGGCGGTGCACGGCTGGCTGACGGCGGGCCACACCCTCGCCGACCTACCCCCGAGCTTCACCATCCAACCGGGCGACCACCAGGTCACGGTCCACTGACCTCAACTGGTCGTGACCTGCGCCGACACCCGCGCCGGTTGCCCCGGTGCAGGGAAAGCGTCGTTCCCTGCACGATAGCCAGGCCCTGTAGTAGTACTGGCCTCAACTAGCGATGGCGTACGGCGCATCCGGTTGCGGGCCACCGCCTTCCCGTGCGGCGATCCATGTGTCGTGCAGCCACATCTCGGTGCCGCGCCGTCCGGCGGACGAGTCCCAGCGGATGTCGCGTTCGTAGGTGATGATCTGGCCGTCGGCACCGACGATGATCCAGGCGTAGAGCCCGGATTCGTGGTGGGTCTTGACCTTGACGCCGCTGATGGTCCGCTCGGTGCCCGCCGCGTCGGTGACCGTTTCGTCGTGCTGGTCGATCCAGCTGACCGTCAGGCCCGCCGCGTAGTCCGCGTCGAAGGACCGCAGCCACTCCATGGCCTGTCGCTCGGCCTGGTCGTCGTCGGGTAGTGCGCCCGTGGCGTAGGCGACCATTCGGGTGTAGCCGAGGAGAGTGCCGCCCTCGTCGAGGACGACGGTGACGTGTTCTCCGCCGCCGCGCGCGGGAGCTTCGGCCTGGTAGCGCACGACCGTCACCGGCCGGTCGTCGTGCCGTTCGTGACGGGTGGCGACGGGTAGCCAGCCGGCCGGGATCGCGAGCCTCGCGGTGTCGAGCGCGGCTTGCGCAGTGGTGGGCGGCACTGCGGGTTGGGCTGCCGGCGGTGCTTCCGGCTGCGCCGGTGCGGGTCTCGCGCAGCCCTGGGCGGCCAGGACCGCTACGACGAGGCAGCCGAGGAGCGTGGTGCGGATAAGGCTCACGGGGTGTTCTTCCTTTCGGTGTACCGGTGGGCGAGGGCCGCGAGGGCGGCCCCGATGACGAGCAGAACGACGATGCCGGTGAGCACGCCCGCGAAGCCGGGGCCGAGCAGGCCGGTGTCGAGCAGGACGCCCGCCAGCAGCGGCCCGGCGCTCGCGCCGACGAACAAGGCGAAGGTGTAGAGGGCGACCGCGGCACTGCGCGCGGCACCGGCCAGCGCGCCGAGCGCCTGCACGAGCGCCGGTGCGGCAACCGCGATGGCGAAGGCGAACGGGAATAGCAGGCCGGCGAGCAGGACGGCGCTGATATCGCCGTTGCCGAGTACGGCCGCGACACCGACGGCGGCCGCGGCGAGCAGCAGCGCGGTGGCGACCCGGGCGGCTGCCGGGAGCCGCACGAGGAGCGGCGTCATCAGCGGCACGACCAGCATCGCGGGCAGGGCACTGGCCCGCAGGCCGAGCAGGGCGCCCGGATCCCCGACCAGCGACGCGGGTCCGGCCAGCTGCAGCGCGGCATAGACGGCGACCATGCTGGCCAGCACGGTCGCCGTGGCGCCCAGCAGCAGGAGCACGGCGGGCCGGGTCAGTAGGCCGGCCATGGGGCGGTAGGCGGCGAGCGCCGAGTTCGCGGCCGGGCTGGTGTCGGACCGCAACACGGCCCGCAGCAGCGTCGCCGCACCAGCCAGTGCCACGGCGGAGACGACGAAGGTCAGCCGCCAGCCGCCGAGTGCCGAGGTCAGCTGGGCGAACACTTGACCGAGCACGGCCGAGGAGATGAAGAAGCTGGTCAGCCAGGCGGTGGCGACCATTCGCCGTGCCGGCGCGAGGTGCTGGGCGACGTAGGCGAAGGCGGTGGGCGCGAAGGTGGCGGCGAGCAGGCCCTGTACGGCACGGGCCACGCAGCCGATCACGACATCTCCCGTGAGGGCCACGGCCGCCGTGGCCACGGCCGTGGCGAACAGCCCGGCCACGAGCAGCCGCCGGTGGTCGAACCTGTCGGCCAGCGGGCCGAAGAGGAGGAAGCCGACCGCGTAGCCGAGGCCGAAGCTGGTGGCCGTCCAGCCCGCGGCGGTCGCGTCGACCGACCAGGACCGCGCGATGTCACCCAGGACGGGGATCACCACGTACAGCTGGCTGACCACGAGCACGCCGGCCAGGCAGAGGCTGACCGTCGTGAGGCCGAACCGCGCGAACTCCGGCGCGGTCTTGGCTGGAGCGTGGGTGGGCAGGGCATGGGTCTCGGACACATCGCCCATGTAACCAACCAACTAGTTGGACGTCAACCATCTAGTTGGTTGGACTGACCGCTTTCCGGGTGAACTCGACCACATGGGCGCGCATGAGATCGTGGAACTCGGCGCTGTCGGCGGACAGCCCGGTGATCAGCCGGGCCATCGGCGGGACCGCGTTCGGCCAGGCGGCGAGCCCGATGAGCGTGAGCAGGAGCGGGGCCGCCTCGTGTTCGCGTTCCGGCGGCACGCCGGCGGCGCGGGACAGCGCGGCCACCTTCGCCCGATAGCGCTCGGCGCGCTCGCCCTCGTTGGGCAGCGGGTGGTCGCGGTAGTGCAGCGCCTCCCAGAGGAACAGCCGCAACAACACGGGGTTGTCCCGGTGGAAGTCGTAGACGCGACCGACGTACTCGGCCGGATCCTCGTCACCGGTCAGCGGCGTGGTCTCCGCGAGCTCGTCCAGCGCGTCGTCGACGACGGCGTCGAAGAGCTTCTCCTTGCTGCCGAAGTAGCCGTAGATGCGTTCCTTGTTCACGCCGGCACCGGCGGCGATCCGGTCGACGCGGGCACCGGCGATGCCGTGGGCCGCGAACTCGTCCTTGGCGGCGTCGAGCAACCGCTGCCGCGTCGTCCCTTCGTGTGCTGTGAGGGCCATGCGCCGACGATACGGGGCGTCACAACCAACGGGTTGGTTGCCCGGTCAGGCCCCCAGCTTGCCGCGCACTCGCTCGATGTCCACCGGGAAGCGGAGCGTCTCGAACGTCACGAGCGCCGTCTCGTAGTGCTGGTGTGCCAAGCCCTGCGCGGTGATCTGGTCGCCCAGCGCCTCGATCACCACTGCCTGGTCGTACAGGCGCCTGAGGCGGGTCATGATCTCCAGCGCGCGGGCCAGCGGCTCGGCCGCACCCGCCACGTCGCCCGCCGCCAGCCGCTGCTTTCCCAGCCAGGTCAAGGTTTTCCCCGCGTTGTACTCCTCAGCGGTCGCCGGAGCGGTGAAGTACACCAGTGCCTGCTCCAGCCCGGAAACCGCGGCCTCCGGGTCGAGCGCCTTCGCCAGGTGCAGACGCGCCAGCGCGATCCGCCGCTCGCTCCCGATCGAGACAGCCAGGTCCAGGTTCCGCCGCAGATGTGCCAGTGCCTCGACCGACCGGTCCAAAGCCAGGTAGGCCAGGCCGAGCGCCTCGACCGCTGTCCCTTCGATCTCCGGATCGCCGGCCGGCGCCAGCTCGACTGCCTCCTCGCCGACCAGGACCGCCCCCGGATCGCGTCGGTGTGTCGCGGAGAGGGTCTGCTGGGCGGCGATCAGGCTCGCCATCGCCGCGTCACCCAGCCGCAGGGCCGAGATCCGCCCCACCTCGTGGGTGGCCAGCACGGCATCGACGAATTTCGCCTGGTCCAGAAACGGCCACAGCACCACGCAGAGCTGCGCCGCCACCGCGTCCTCGCCGACCGTGTGCGCGTACTCGACGGCAGCGCACAGGTTCTCCCGCTCGGCCGACAGCCAGGCAGTGGCCTCCGTGAGGTTCTCGAAGCGCCTGCGCGGACGCAGCTCGGCGAGGAACCGGCGCCGCCACCGCCGGTTCGGCGCGACCAGTGCGTCCGCGGCCACCGCGCCCTCGAGGAGGTGGCCGAGCAGGCGCACGGCCCGTGGCGCCGGGTCCGCGTCGTCGGTCTCCCGCGCGTACAGGCGTAGGAGATCGCTCGCCACGTACCGGTCGTCGTGCTCGGTCAGCAGCCGCGCCTCGGCAAGATCCCGCAGCGCGTCCGCGACGTCGTACTCGTCGAGGTCCAGTGCGGCGGCGAGTGCTTCCGCTCGCCAGGCCCCAGTGCCCGGTGCCAGACCTAGGCCGTGGAACACCGTGCGCTGGACGTCGGTCAACTGGGCGTAGGCCATGGCGAACGAGGCGTTCACCGACAGGTCCGCGTTGCGGGACAACATCCGCAGCCTGCGCCGCTCCTCCCGCAACTCCGCCACCGTCCGCTCGATCGGTCGGCCAGGCGACCGGGCGAGCATTGAGCCGATCACGGACAACGCGAGCGGCAACCGGTCGCACAACTCAATGATCGTCGTGAGCTGTGCCCGGTTGGCGGCCACGTACTCCGCGCCGAGCATCCGGTCGAACAACGCGAGTGCGGCCTCGTCCTCGAACGGCGCCAGGTCCAGGAAGGTCGGTCTGCCGCGCGCGGCCAGTGCCCCGAGCGGGCGGGCCTCAGTGACGATCACGACGGAGCCCGCGCGAGCAGGCATGAGCATGTCGACCTGCGCCGCCGACACCGCACCGTCGAGCACCACCAGCAGCCGGAGGTTCCCGGTGACCGCCCGATACATGGCGGCCCGGGCGTCGGGGCGGTCCGGGATGGTTGCCGGGTCCACGCGCAGCTCCTTCAGGAACTCGTACAGAACCTCGGATTCCAAGCCGGCCTGACCGAGAACGTGCAGCCTGGCGTACAGCACCCGGTCGAAGGTGTCGTCCCGCACCCGGTAGGCGAGAGCGATGGCCGTGGCCGTCTTGCCGGTGCCTGGCCCGCCGGTGAGTACCACCACCGCGACGTCCTCAGCCTGGGCGATGGCCGTCATCGCAAGGTCGAGCACCTCGACCTGGTTGACGAAGTGGCCCAGCACGGGCAACTGGTTCCGTATGAGGGCGATCACAGAGCGCAGCGTACCGAGTTATCGGGCGGCCGCGTCCCGAAGCGCGTCGAGCAGGTCGTGCAGGGCCGGCTGGGCGAGGGACGTCTCGCGGACGGCCGCGTAGATCTCCCGGACGGGTTCGGGGTTGCGGACCTTGCGCACCACCACCCCCGGGTGCCGGCCGCCGAGGCCGAGGTGCGGGATGAGGGTCACGCCGAGGCCGGCGGCCACGAACCCCTGGGCCGTGGTGTAGTCCTCGCTCTCCACCACGAAGTTCGGCGTGAACCCGGCGGCCGCGCACGCGTCGAGCATCGCCTCGACGCACGGGCCGGCCGGCCACTCGTTGCCCACCCACGGCTCGTCGGCCAGATCGGTCAGGTCGAGGACCCGCTTGGCGGCCAGCCGGTGGCCCTTCGGCAACACCGCGCGGTACGGGTCGTCCAGCAGGTGGACCAACCGCACGCCCGGCCGCTGCCGAGCCTTCGGCCGGATCACGATGGCGAGGTCCGCGCGGCCCTGCTCGACCTCGGGCAGCGGGTCCTCCGGGTCGATCAGCTTCAGGTCGACCCGCACGCCGGGGTGCTCCTGACGCAGCCGGGCCAGCGCGGGCGGCACGAGCGCGGCGCCGGCCGTGGCGAAGTAGCGGATGGCCAGCCGCCCCGAGCGTCCGGACCGCAGGTCGGCGAGCGCGGTCTCCGCCTCGGCCACGTGCTTGCCGATGATGGCCGCGTGTTCGGTGAGCAGCCGCCCGGCGGCCGTCGGCTGCACGCCGCGGCCCACCCGTTCGAGCAATGCGACACCGACCTGCTTCTCCAGCGCGGCCACCTGCTGGCTGACGGCCGACGGCGTGTAGCCGAGGTTGGTGGCGGCCGCGGTCACCGAGCCGCTGGTGACGACCGCGCGCAGGATCTGCATCCGCCTCACGTCGAGCATGTAGTCGAGCTTAATGGTTGGCGCCAGTCCGTTCACCTGTCGCACACTGGCGCCGTGGGTCGGACGGTCAGCGCGGTCATCACGTCGGGCACGCGGCATCTGGGCGTGGTCGGCCCCTTCGACGTCGACGTCCCGTGGTGGGCCGACGTCGGTCCGGTCGCGGCACGGTTACGCGAGCTGCTGGGGGTGCCCGCGTACGTGCTGCGGCTGTTGAGCGTCGAGGGCGGCGATGGTGCGCGGGACGGCCATGTGACCTATCACGCGGCGGCCGGGTCCTTGACTCCCGATCCCTTGCCGCCACACGCTTTGCGTGCTTTGTGGGCGCGGCCGGAGGGTCTGCGGGAGCTGCTCGACTGGGCGGTTTCCTCGGTTGGTAGGCCGGTCACCGGCCCGATCGAGCAGTACCGCACCTGGAACCTGGCGGGCCTGTTCCGCCTGCCGACGGCCGACGGGCCCGTGTGGCTGAAGGCCACGCCGCCGTTCGCCACGGACGAGGCGGCGGTGATCGCGGCGTTCGCGCGGGTCGACCCGGGCCTCGTGCCGACCGTGCTGGCGGCCGGCGACCATCGGATCCTGCTGGCGCACCTGCCCGGTGAGGACTGCTGGGACGCGCCGGACGAGGTGATCACCAGCGGAGTGCGACGGTTCGTGGCGGCACAGGCGGCGGTCGTCGCGCCGGCCGGACTGGCCGACCGCCGGCCGAGCGTGATCACGGACCGCGTGGCCGGGCTGCTGGACCGCCTGGGCGACGAGCTGACGGCCGAGGAGCGGTCAGCCGCGCTGCGTATCTCCACAGTGGACTTCGGGCTGGACTTCGGGCTGCCGACAACACTGGTACACGGCGACTTCCACGCCGGCAACTGGCGCAGCACCGGCGGCGACCCGGTGCTCCTCGACTTCGCGGACGCCCACCTCGGCAACCCAGTGCTCGACGGCCTGCGACTGTGCGAGTTCCTCCCGGCGGCGCGGCGGCCGGCGGCCGCGCGGGCGTGGGTGTCGGCCTGGCGGGCGGCCGTCCCGGACAGCGATCCGGCACGCGCGCTGGCGCTCGCGGAACCCGTTACGCACCTGTCCTATGCCCTGCGCTACCAGGAATTCCTCGACGGGATCGAACCAACGGAACGGATCTACCACGAAGGCGACCCGGCGAGCGAGATCCGCGCCGCGATCCGCAGTGCGTCTCGCTGAAGCCCGCCGCCAGCCGACTGCCGCACTGCCAACGGTGCGTGCTGGAGATGGCGCGCCACCGCCAGGTCCGCCATCGCCGGGTGTGCGCCCGATCGGGGTCGCCACCACTGCCGCAACACTGGTCGCCGCCGCCCGGTGGAACAGGGTCGGGCGCCAACAGCCACGACGCCACGACCACCCGCCGGCCCGGGACCCAGTGACCACCTCGTCGAACCGTGGGGACGCGGTCGCGTAGCCGATCCGGACCGGCGTACCCACGCGGGACGCCAGCGGCCGCGCCGCGTGGGCGACCTCCGCTCGAGCCGGCGGATCCGACGAGCCGGCGGGACCATTTCGTTGCCGCGCCGCCAATCGGCGGCCACCAGCCGGTCGTATGCGGCGGACACCGGTTCCGGCGCCGGGTCACCACCGCCGGACCATCCACTTCGGACAGCACCGCCGTCACGTCCAGGGCTCGCACGTCGGCGTATGCCACCCGGACGTCGACCTGCAGCCCGAGCCGCGACCAACGCAGCCAGCTCCGATCATCGACTATGCGGATGTGGAGTTCCCACTGGACGAGTTTCGCACCACGCCGGAGGAGTCCCTGACCCTGAACAGCGCCGACGATCTCGCCGTTCAGAACTGTCTGGCGCGGTTCGGCATCGAATACCCAGTACCAGATCGGACAATTGTTCCCGACTTGGACCGGCCGATAGGCGTCATCTCTAGCACCGATGCTGCCACGTTCGGCTACAAAAGCCCGTTCGCCGCGGACGTGGCCGCGGTGGACGACGCGAACGCATCGCAGAAACCGCTGTCGAACGAGGCCAGGGGCGTCCTAGCCGGCGAGGGTAAGAGCACGGTGAATGGTGTCCCTGTTCCGGCGGGTGGCTGCGCCGGCGAAGCGAGTCGGGTACTCGCGGACCGCGATCCGAAACGAGAGAACCCGGTGATCGGTCTCGCTGCCGACTCGTACGCCATGGCCGAGGCCGACAGCAGGGTGCAGGCCGTATTCACGAGGTGGAGCCAGTGCATGTCCGCCGCAGGGTATGACCATGCGGATCCTTGGGCGGCGAACAACGATCCCACGTTCGGCGTCGAAGCACCCACCGTGGAGGAGATCGCCACCGCGACCACGGACGTGGCCTGCCGGGCGAAAGAAGAGGTCAACGACATCTGGGTTGCGGCCATCAATGCCTACCAAGTGCGACTGGTCACCGAGCATCAGAACATCCTCAACCAGCGTCGAGACGAGATCGAGATTCAACTATCCGCAGCGAACGACCTGCTCAACAAGTAGCCCAACTCGCCTTGCGCCCGTCAGTTGCTCGACTAGCGCGAGTTGAGCGGACCACGGGGCAGTGGGACGTGCTGTCGGAGCATCTTGGTGCCGAGGCGTTCAGCCAGCGGTCGGCCAGACGCAACACTCGCTTTGCTCGGGTAGCCCGAGCGTGGTGCTACCCGAGCGGTCGCACGCGACCGCTTCAGCCCTGATCTGTATCTTCCGCCTGAGGATCGGCGATCTCCATGGAACCGCGGCGCCGCCGGGTTCGGAGCGACACCGCCGTCAGCCGACTGGAGCGCCGCTCACCGACAGCGGTGCGTGCTGTCGGTATCGCGCCACCACCAGGTCCGCCACCGCCGGGTGTGCGCCGATCGGTGCCGCCACCACCGCTGCCCCGCTGGCCGCCGCTGCTCGGTGGAACTGGCCGGGTGCCAGCAGCCACGACGCCACCGCTACCCGGCCGCGGGAACGCGCGACCACCGAATCGATCTGCGGGGAACCGGTCGCGTAGCCGACCCGGACCGGAGCACCCACTCGGGACGCCAACAGGTGCGCCGCCCGCGCGACCTCCGCCAGGGCCCGCGGATCCGACGAACCCGCCGCCGCCAAGACCACCTCGTCGCCGGGGCGCCAACCCGCGGACACCAGCCGGGAGTACGCGGCGGACACCAGTTCCGGCGCCGGACCGAACGCCGGGGTCACCACAGTATCCCGGCCAGTGTCCCGCCCGCTGCGCGCCACCTGATCCGGCACGTCCACCCGCACGTGGTACCCGCTCGACAGGAACGCCGGCACCACCACCGCTGGACCGTCCACTTCGGACAGCACGGCCGTCACGTCCGGCGCTCGCACGTCGGCGTAGGCCACCCGGACCTCGACCGGCAGCCGGGCCGCGACCAGCGACGCCAGCGACGCGACCGTGCGCGCGCCGGCCGGGTCGCGCGTGCCGTGCGCCACCAGGATGAGCGTCATGAGACCGGGTCCGTGGCCAGCCGATAGCCCCGCTTGACCACCGTCTGCACCAGGTCCGCCGTACCGAGCGCGGACCGCAGCCGGCCGACGGCCGTCTCCACCGCGTGCGCGTCCACCGTGTCCTCCCGGCCCGAGTGGCGCCGCAGCACGGCCGCCAGCGCACCCCGCGACAACACCCGGCCCGGGGCCTCGGCGAGCGCCCGGAGCACGGCCATCGGCGCTGGCGAGACCGGGCGCAACGTCCCGTCCACCAGCACCGCCTGGCCGCGTAGTTCGAGTATGCGAGGGCCGACCGCCACCCGGATGGCACGGGCCGGCAGCGCGACCGCCAACTGTCGGACCATCGAACCGATCCGCGCCCGTTCCGGCTGCACCACCGGAATTCCCACCCGGCCCAGCGGACCCGCGGTGATGGGTCCGACGCACATGGCCAGCACCCGGCAGCGCAACGCCTCCAGCACGGGATCCAACCGTCCACCGGCCTCCGCCGCGCGCAGGACACTCGCCGCGGCGGGCGCGCTCGTGAACGTGATCGCGTCCAGCTGGCCGGCCAGCAAGGTGTCGAGCAGCCGCTCCAGCGGCGCCGGATCGGCGGGGGCCGTCCACCGGTACACGGGGATCTCCACGACCTTCGCGCCCGCCGTCCGCAGCGAGTCCACGAACTCCCACAACGGTTCCCCGTGCAGCTGCACGGCGATCCGCTTTCCGTCCACACCGGACTCCAGCAGGTAGTCGAGCACCTCGGCACTCGACTCGGACTCCGGCGCCCACTTCTCGACCAGGCCGGCCGCCCGGACCGCACCCTTGGCCTTCGGGCCGCGGGTCAGCACGTCAGCCGCCGCGAGTACGCCGCGCAGCGCGTCGCCGATGCCCCAGCCGTCGGCCGCCTCCAACCAGCCCCGGAAGCCGATACCCGTGGTCGCGACCACAATATCCACGGGCATGTCGACCAGCTCACGGGTCGCGCTGAGCAGGTCGGTGTCATCGGCCAGTGGGATGATCCGGATGGCCGGTCCGTAATAGACGGTCGCGCCCCGCCGGGCCAGCAGGGCGCCCAGCTCCTCGGCCCGCCGGGCCGCCGTGACGCCCACCGAGAAGCCCGCCAACGGTTCCACCTCGGTCAAGGTGCCCCCACTTGAACCGCGCCGTCGACCACTCGAACCGGGAACACCGTCACGGCCACCGTCGGGTCCTCCACGCAAACCCCCGTGCGCAGGGCGAAGTGCTGCTTGTGCATGGGTGACGCGACCACCGGCACGCCGCCGAGGTCGCCGACCACACCGCGGGAGAGCACCGCGGCGCCACTGAACGGATCCACATTGGACAAACCGTGTACCTCCTCCGTCCGGAACAAGGCCACCTGCCGGCCGTCGGGCAGCAACGCGGCCACCCCGCGGCCCGGCAGCAACTCGGTCAGCGCGCACACGGTCGTCCACGTGCGCTCGTGCACGGCGGTCATCTGCCACCTCCCGGCATCCCGAGCGACACCGGCACCCGCTGCCCGCGCTCCTCGCGGAACGACACGGTCGGGTCCGGCACTCCCGGGGCGTTCACGAACGACTGGAACCTGGCGAGCTTCGCCGGGTCCTCGAGCACCCCGCGCCACTCGTCCGCATAGGAATCGACATGTTGTTCCATCGCCGCCTCCAGTTCGTCGCAGATCCCGAGACTGTCGTCCACGATCACCTCGCGCAGATGGTCGATCCCGCCGTCCATGGCCTCGATCCACGCTGCCGTTCGCTGCAGCCGGTCGGCCGTGCGGACGTAGAACATGAGGAACCGGTCGATCAGCCGGAGCAACGTCCGGTCGTCCACATCGGACACCAGCAGTTCGGCGTGCCGCGGGGTGAAGCCGCCGTTCCCACCCACATAGAGGTTCCAGCCGTGCTCGGTGGCGATGACGCCGAAGTCCTTGCTCCGCGCCTCGGCGCACTCCCTGGCACAGCCGGACACCGCGGCCTTCACCTTGTGCGGCGACCGCAGCCCCCGGTACCGCAGCTCCAGCTCGACGGCCATGCCCACCGAGTCCTGCACGCCGTAACGACACCAGGTGGTGCCCACACAGGACTTGACCGTGCGCAGCGCCTTGCCGTACGCATGCCCGGACTCGAACCCCGCGTCCACCAGCCGCCGCCAGATCTCCGGCAGCTGGTCCACCGTGGCGCCGAACAGGTCGATGCGCTGTCCGCCCGTGATCTTGGTGTACAGCCCGTAGTCCCTGGCCACCTCGGCGATCACCAACAGTTTGGCCGGCGTGATCTCCCCGCCGGGGATCCGTGGCACCACCGAGTAGGTCCCGTTGCGCTGGATGTTCGCGAGGAAGTGGTCGTTCGTGTCCTGCAGCGTGGCCTGTTCGCCGTCGAGAACGTGGCCGGCACCGAGCGAGGCCAGCATCGAGGCGACCGCCGGCTTGCAGATGTCGCAGCCACGGCCGGTGCCGTGCCGCGCCACCAGCTCGCTGAACGTGCGGATCCCGGTGGCCCGCAGGATCTCGAACAGCTCGACCCGGCTCTGCCCGAAGTGCTCGCACAACGCCGTCGACTGCGCCACGCCGGCCACGGCCAGCAGTTGCTTGAGCGCCGGCAGGCACGACCCGCAGCCGGTGCCGGCGTTCGTGCACTTCTTGAGGGCCGGGACATCCGCGCAGCCGGCGTGGATCGCCTCGTCGATCGTGCCCCGGGTGACCGCGTTGCACGAACACACCTGGGCGCTCGGCGGCAGCGCCGCGATGCCGACTCCGCCACTGGCCCCCGCCGGCGCGACCAGTGCCGCGGGATCGCCGGGCAGCTCGGCGCCGACCAGCGCGCGCAGCATGGGATACGCGGCCGCGTCACCGACCAGCACACCGCCGAGCAGCGTCTTCGCGTCGTCGGACACCACCACCTTCTTGTAGGAGCCGGTGACCGCGTCGTTGAACACGACCTCCAGGGCGCCCTCGGTGGCGGCGTGCGCGTCGCCGAAGCTCGCCACGTCCACGCCCATCAGCTTGAGTTTGGTCGAGGTGTCCGCGCCCGGGAAGCCCGCCGTGCCACCGAGCAGGCGGTCGGCCACCACCTCGGCCATCGCGTAACCGGGTGCCACGAGCCCGTACACCCGGCCCTCCAGGCAGGCGCACTCGCCGACCGCGTACACGTCGGGATCGCTGGTCCGGCAACCGCCGTCGACCACCACACCGCCGCGTTCCCCGACGTCCAGTCCCGCCGCGCGGGCCAGTTCGTCGCGGGGCCGCACCCCGGCCGAGAACACCACCAGGTCCACGTCCAGCTCGGTGCCGTTGGACAGCGTGGCGAGCAGCCGGCCGCGGTCGGCCGCGACGGCCTGGGTGGACGCGCCGGTGTGCACGGTGACGTCCAGCTCGGTGATCAGGCGGCGCAACAGGCCGCCACCACCCTCGTCCACCTGCAACGGCATGAGCCGTGGCGCCATCTCGACCACATGCGGCGAGAGTCCCAGGTCCCGCAACGCCTTCGCCGCCTCCAGGCCGAGCAGCCCGCCGCCGACCACCAGCGCCGAGCGGCGGCCGGCGCCGATCCGGCCGGCCGCCGCGCGGATCCCGTCGAGGTCGTCGATCGTGCGGTAGACGTGGCAGCCGGGCAGGTCGTGTCCGGGGATCGGCGGCACGAACGGGTAGGAGCCGGTGGCCAGCACGAGCGCGTCATAGCCGTACACCGCGCCGCTGGCGGTCGTCACCGTGTGCGCCGTCCGGTCGATCGTGCGCACCGGGTCGGCCAGGCGGAGCGTCACCAGGTCGTCGCCCGCGTGGTCGGCCCGGTCCAGCGCCAGCCGGCCGGCGTCCCAGTCGTCCACATAGGACGTCAACGCCACCCGGTCGTACGCCGGCCGCGGCTCCTCGGCCAGCACGTCGACCCGCCACGACCCCGCTGGATCGCGGTCCCGGAGCGAGCGCACCAGCCGGTGCCCGGCCATGCCGTTGCCGACCACCACGAGTCTGCGCGTACTAGAACTCATCTTCACACTCCAGCGTGTGCGAGGCTCGGAACCCGCTCGACCGCGAACGAGCGACGCAGGTAGTAGAACCAGGTCATGAAGGCGAACACCGCGTAGGCGGCCAGGAACACGTACAGCGCCGAGTTGGACCAGTCGTCGTTCGCCTGGGCCACCGCGAGCTTCTCCTCGACCGTGCCGGCAGCGCTGACCTTCGCCGTGACCCCGAGGCTGGCCTGGCGGAAGATCACCTGGATGAGGAACCCGCCGAACGCCCCGATGGCGCCGGCGATCCCGATCACCGCGGCCGCCTCACGCTTGAACCGCAACGCCGTGGTCGACGGGTCGACGCCCTTCTCTGCCGCCTCCTTGCGGCCCAGCTCACCGAAGATCACGGGGATCATCCGGTAGGTGGAGCCGTTGCCGGCGCCGGACAACAGGAAGATCACCATGTAGGCGCCGAAGAAGAGCACGAAGCTGTGCGCGTTGACCCCGATGATCGCCAGCACGGTGAACGCGCCCATGCCGAGGAAGCACCACAGCGTCACCCGCGCACCGCCGATCCGGTCGGACAGCCAGCCGCCGAACGGCCGGGCCACCGAGCCGATGAGCGCGCCGACGAAACCGAGCCCCGCCAGATAGGTGGCGATGAACGGGTTGGCCGCCAGGAACTCGGGGAACGTGTTCTTGATGACCAGAGGCAGGGCGAACGAGTAGCCGATGAACGAACCGAACGTTCCGATGTAGAGGATCGACATGATCCAGGTCTGCCCGTGGCGCATGGCGGTCACGTAGGACCGGGCGTCCGAGCGAGCCTGGGTGAGGCTGTCCATGAACAGCCACGCGCACAACGCGGCCACCACCACGAACGGCATCCAGATCAGCCCGGCGTAGGCGAGGTGCACCTCGTGCTGCGGCAGCCGGGCGGCCGTCGCCGGCACCCCAATGATGATTACCAGTGGGACGACCAGCTGCACCACGGCCACCCCGAGGTTGCCGCCGGCCGCGTTCAGCCCGAGCGCGAAGCCCTTCTTGCGTTCCGGGTAGAAGAACGAGATGTTGGCCATGGACGAGGAGAAGTTGCCACCGCCGAAGCCGGCAGTGGCCGCGCAGGCGAGCAGCACATAGAACTGGGTGTCGTGGGACTGGGTGGCGAGCCAGCCGCTCGGCACCACGACGGCCAGCAGCAGCGCGGGGATCAGCAGCAGCGACGCGCTGATCATCGTCCACATCCGACCGCCGAACCGCGGCACGGCGAACGTGTACGGGATGCGCAGCGCCGAGCCGACGAGGTTCGGCACGGCCGTGAGCCAGAACATCTCGGACAGCGTCATGGCCAGCCCGGCGTTCGCCAGGTTGATCACCACGACCGACCACAGCACCCAGAGGGCGAACCCCAGGTGCTCGGCGAAGATCGAGAAGATGAGGTTCTTGCGGGCGATCCGCTTGCCGGTCGTCTCCCAGAACTGTTCGTCGTCCGGGTTCCAGTCGTCGATCCACCGGCCCCGGCGGGAAGACGGGGTGTCGGTGGGGGGTTCGGTGACCGTGACAGTCATCTGCTGGCCTCTCCTACGGGTCTACAGTGGACAGCCAGTCGGCGATCCCGCACACCGTGTCGCGACAGCTGCCGCATCCGGTGGTGGCGCGGGTCGACGCGGCCAGGTCGGACACACTGCGCGCACCGTCGCGCCAGGCGTTGACCAACTGTCGTTTGCTTACGGTGTTGCACCGGCACACGGTGGCCGATGCCGGCAGGTCGGCCGGACTCGGCGCGGCCGCGCCGCTGCCCGGTAGGGCTCGGCCGAGTAGCAACGCCAGCCGGTCGGACGGCACGGGGGTACCGCGGTCGTACAGCTGGGTGATGGTGGCCGCCGCGTCCGGGGAACCGAGCACGATGGCGCCGGCCACCCGGTCATCGCGGATGACCAGTTTCGCGTAGCGGCCGCGGGTGTTGTCCTGCAGACACAGGACTTCCGCGTCCGCACTGTCCACTTCGGTGTGAACGTCGCCCATGGCGGCCAGGTCGATGTCCCTGGCCTTGAGCCGGGTCACGACGGGCGTGCCCGGGTAGCGGGCCGCCGGGTCGGTCCCCGTGAGGAGGTCGGCCAGTACGGCCGCCTGCTCCCAGGCCGGTTGCACGAGTCCGGAGATGGTCCCCGGATGCCTTGCGCAGTCACCGATCGCGTGGATGCGCGGGTCGCTGGTGCGCAGCGCGTCGTCCACGTGCACGCCCTGGTCGACATCCAGCCCGGCGGCCTCGGCCAGCCCGGTCTCCTGCCGGACACCCGCGGACACCACCACCAGGTCGGCCGGCACGTGTCCGCCGTCGGCGAGTTTCAGTCCGTCGCCCGGCACGTAGCGGCCGGCGAACACACCGAGCCGCACCTCGATGCCCAGCCCGGCCAGCGCACCCGCCAGCACCCGGCCGCCCGCCGGGTCGAGCTGGCGCTCCATCAGGTGGCCGACCGGATGCACGACCGTCACCAGGGCACCCCGGCCGGCCAGCCCGCGGGCGGCTTCGAGTCCCAGCAGGCCACCGCCGAGCACGGCCACCGGCGCGCCGGGCCGGGTGGCGGCGACGATCCGCTCGCAGTCATCGAGGGTGCGGAACGCCACGGCACCCGTGGCGAGTGCACCGTCCTCTGTGGTCAGTCCCTCGACCGGCGGCAACCACGGCCGGCTGCCGGTGGCCAGTACCAGTGCGTCGTAGTCCACTGTGGAACCGTCGGCGAGCGTGATCTGCCGCGCGGCGCGGTCGATGCTCGTCACCGTGGCGTCGAGCCGGAGGTCGATCCGGTGGCGCGTGGCCCATTCGTCGTCGTGCAGCGCAACGGAACCCGGGGTCATCGACCCACCGACCACGGCGGACAGCAGCACCCGGTTGTAGGCGGGATGCGGCTCCGCGCCGAGCACCGTGACCGACACCCGCGCACCGTCCGGATCGCGCCGGCGGAGCTCCTCCGCCAGCCGGGCACCGGCCATCCCGTACCCGACGACCACCACTCGCCTACTCATAACGACGCCCCCAGCCGCACGGCACACACCTTGAACTCGGGCATCCGGCTCGTCGGGTCGAGCGCCGGGTTGGTGAGCGCGTTCACCCCGGGGAAGTGGAAGGGCAGGAACACGACGTCCGGTCGCATGCTCGCCACGTGCCGGACTCGGGCGAGAACCGCGCCGCGCCGGGACGTCACCGACGCCAGGTCGCCGTCGGCCAGCCCGGCGTGGGTCGCGGTGTCCGGGTGGACCTCCACGAACAGCTCCGGCACGGCGTCGACCAGCGCGGGGACCAGCCGGGTCTGCGCACCCGACTGGTAGTGCTGCAGGACGCGGCCGGTGGTGGCCTGCAACGGAAACTCGGCGTCCGGCGGCTCGGCCGGTCCACTGTGGTCGACCGGGACGAACCGGGCACGGCCGTCCGGGTGAGCGAACGCGTCGAGGAACATCCGTGGCGTGCCGGGATGATCCGTCCCGGGCACCGGCCAGTGCAGCGCGTCGCCGGCCCGCAGCCGGTCGTAGGTGACGCCCGAGTAGTCGGCCGGTCCGCCGGCCGACGCCCGGCGCAGCTCGTCGAACACCGCCTCCGCGGCCACGGGGAACCGGTCGGCCGGCTGACCGAGGCGCATCGCGAGCCCCTGCAACACCGCCAGATCCGTCCACACGCCGGGCGGTGGCGGGACCGCCTTGCGGCGTAACAGAACGCGTCCTTCGAGGTTGGTCATCGTGCCGTCCTCCTCGGCCCACTGCGTGACCGGGAGCACCACGTCGGCCACCCGGGCGGTCTCGGACAGCACGACATCGGCCACCACCAGGAGGTCCAGTGCGGACAGTCGATCGGCCACGTGGTCGGCCCTCGGCGCGGACACGGTCACGTTGCTGCCGAACAGCAACAGGGCCTTCGGTCCGCCCGCCGTGCCGAGCGAGTCGAGCAGTTCGTATGCCGACCGGCCGGGTCCGGGCAGCGACTCCGGCTCGACGCCCCACACGCCGGCCACGTGGGCGCGCGCCGCCGGGTCGTCGATGCGCCGGTAGCCGGGAAGTTGGTCGGCCTTCTGGCCGTGCTCGCGCCCGCCCTGGCCGTTGCCCTGTCCGGTCAGGCAGCCGAACCCCGAACCGCGCCGGCCGGGCAGGCCGAGCGAGAGCGCGAGGTTGATCCACGCGTTGACCGTGTCCGTGCCGGTGGCGTGCTGTTCGGTCCCGCGGGCGGTCAGCACGTAGGCGCGCCGGGCGCCGGCGAGCAGGGCGGCCGCGCGCCGCTGGTCGGACGCGGCGACGCCGGTCACCCGTTCCACGCGCTCCGGCCACCAGGCCGCCACCACACGCCAGGTCTCGTCGAACCCGCTGGTGCGGTCCGCCACGTAGTCGTGGCGCAGGTGCCCGTCGGCGACCACCGCGTGCAGGATGCCCAGCGCGAGCGCCAGGTCGGTGCCGGGGGCGGGGCGCAGGTGCAGGCCGGCCTGCTCGGCCGTGGCCGAGCGGCGCGGATCGACCACGATCAGCTCGGCGCCCGTCAGGTGCTGCATGAACGGCGGCATGGTCTCCGCCGGGTTGGCGCCGACCAGGAGCACCACATCGGCCTCGGCGAGGTCGGTCACCGGGAACGGCATCCCGCGGTCCAGCCCGAAGGCGCGTAGTCCGGCGGCCGCGGCCGAGGACATGCAGAACCGCCCGTTGTAGTCGATCTGTGCGGTGCGCAGCGCCACCCTGGCGAACTTGCCGAGCAGGTATGCCTTCTCGTTGGTCAGGCCGCCGCCGCCGAACACGGCGATCGAGTCGTTCCCGTGTGCGTCCCGCAGCGCGGTCAGCCGGGCGGCCACCAGGTCCAGCGCGTCGTCCCAGCTCGCCGGCCGCAGCTCGCCGCCGGTCCGGATGAGCGGTTCGGTGAGGCGGCCGGGTGAGCTGAGCACCGTGCCCGCCGTCCAGCCCTTCTGGCACAGGCCGCCGCCGCTCGTGGGGAACTCGCGGGGACCGACGGTGATGTCGACACCTGTGACGTCCGCGCTGGTCAGGCGCATACCGCACTGCAGCGCGCAGTACGGGCAGTGCGTGTCGACTGCCGGAGCGGCCACCACCGTCACCTGTCCACCTCCTCGGTCCTTCCTCGCGAAACGCTAGGCAGCGCTTGTTACCGCGGACTACGGCGATGTTTCGGGCATGCGACATTGCCTGCGCGCCAG
Organism: uncultured Actinomycetota bacterium; assembly: GCA_963826035.1. GTDB lineage: Bacteria > Actinomycetota > Actinomycetes > Mycobacteriales > Pseudonocardiaceae > Actinophytocola. The sequence continues at coordinate 391,152 of CAWGVZ010000004.1, forward strand.
GAACCGATCTGCCGTGAGGTGTGGGGTTGCCCACACAGACGCAGGTAGCGGCCCCGTCACGCCCCGGTTGCCGACCGTGCCGGACCGCCCGATGCGGGGGCTCGACGAGTATCGTGGCCGGTCGGCGTTGTCGGGCCGCCGCAACCGGTGTGCCTGCTGCCACACTCGGCCGGTACGACTCGAACTACCGGGGCGGCTTGCGCGTCCCGAGTGCTGGAGGTGGCATGAACAAGGCAGGTCAGCCGAGCTTGGCCGCGTTGGCCCGGCCGTCCGGAGGGCTCGCCATGGTGGCGATGGACCAGCGGGAGAGCCTGCGCGCCATGCTCGCCGAGCACCAGGGGTGGCCGGTTCCGGACGAGTCGCTGACACGGTTCAAGGTGGCGGTGGCCACGGAGGTCGCCCCGCACGCCAGCGGTTTCCTCATCGACCGGAAGTTCGGCTTCGACACGGTCGTCGACGAACACCTGCTGCCCGGCGACACGGGTCTCATCCTCGCCGCCGACTCGCTGACGCACCCGCCGGGAGGCGGGCCGGCGCTGGAGACCAGCCTCGACGAGACCATCAGTCCGGAGGCGGTGCGCGATCGGGGCGTCGTGGCGCTGAAGCTGATGATCGTGTGGCGCCCCGACGACCGGCGGGACGTGCGGCTCGCCATGGCCGAGGAGTTCGTGCGCCGGTGTGCCGGGGCCGGTGTGGTGTCCGTCCTCGAGGGTGTGGTGCGCCCGGCGGACCACGACTTCGACAAGCTGCTCCTGGACGCGGCCACCGAGTTGGGCGCGCTTCGGCCCACGCTGTACAAGACGCAGGTGCCCCGGCGCGGGCAGGGCGATCCGGCCGGGGTGAGCACCGTGTGCGAACAGCTCACGGCGACCCTGCCCGTGCCGTGGGTGGTGGTGTCCCAGGGCGTGTCGATCATCGAGTTCCCGAACGCCGTGCAACTCGCCTGCCAGGGCGGAGCGTCGGGTTTCCTGGCGGGCCGGGCCATCTGGAGCGACACCCTCGTCGACCCGGTCCCCCTGCTGCGCAGCCGGGCGATCGACCGGCTCCACCGGCTGGCCGAAGTGGTGGACCGAACCGCCCGCCCGTGGCGCGAAGCCGCGTAAGGGCGGCGCTCACGGCTTGCGGAACTGCTCCACCAACGCCGGATAGCCACTGCCGCCGTGCCCGGCGGCCACCGCCCGCTCGGCCAGCGCCTTCACCAGCTTCGCCAGGTCGGTGTTCACGCCGAGCGACTCGCTCTCCTCGACGACGTTCGCCATCGAAACCAGTTGCGTGTCGATGGTGCCGTGGTCCGCGGAGTAGGTGCCCTGGTCGATCTGGTCGGCGTAGCCCGGGAGCCAGCCCGCGACCGAGTCGATCATCATCCGCGCGAAGGGGACGGCCTCGGCGGCGGACACCCCGGACGCGCCGAGGATGGCGGCGCCGTTGAGAAAGCCGTTGAGCATGCTCCACATGAGCATGAGCGTGGCCAGCTCGTGGGTGGCCAACAGGCCGGGGTCCTCGCCCAGGTGCATGCCGGCGCCGAGGGTGGCGAGCGTGGCCTCGTGCTCGTCGAACAGCGCGCGGGGCCCGCTGAAGGCGAGCATGGACTCGGCCGTGCCGACGGCGCCCGGGACGGCCAGGATTCCGCCGTCCAGGTAGGCGCCGCCGCGACGCGTCACGTCGGCCGCGAACTCCCTGACGTGCGTCGGTGTGACGGAAGTCAGGTTCACCACGACCCGGCCCTCGAGCGGGCCCATGGCGGCGAGGACGCCGCGCGCCGCGTGGTGATCGGACAGGCAGATCACCACGAGCCCGGCCGCGTCGGCCGGTGTGCCGGCGAGCGTCGCGCCCTGGGCGACGAGGTCGTCGGCCTTCGCGGCCGTGCGGTTCCACACGGTCGTGGGGTGCCCGGCGCGCAGGAACGCGCCGGCCAGCGCGTGGCCCATCTGTCCGAGGGCGAGGACGGTCACGGCGTTGCTCATCAGCGCTCCTTCTTGAAGTGGCGGTGGCACAATCGTCAACGTTCACACCGGTATGAAGGTCAAGGGGGAATTCGCGTGCTGATCGGGGAGTTGGCTCGGCGGACCGGCGTGGGCACCCACCAGCTCCGGTACTACGAGGCGCAGGGCCTGCTGGCGCCCGAGCGCGGCGGCAACGGCTACCGCGAGTACGGCGAGGACGCCGTGGTGACCGTCGGCCAGATCAGGAAGCTGCTCGACGCCGGGCTGTCGACCCAGGAGATCGGGTACCTCCAGCCGTGTGTCAGCGGCGCGGCCCCGGACCTGAAGCCCTGCCCCGAAACACTGGACCTCCTACAGGCCCGCATCGACGAACTGAGTGAGCAGATCGACACGCTCGTCCAGTCCCGCGAGACGCTGGGCGAGTACCTCGAAGCAACCGCGCGGCGGCTGGCCAGTTAGCCGGTGCCCTCGCGACGCGCGCCGGTGCGTTGCAGGTCGTCGCGGGCCCGCGCGATCCGGGAGCGGATGGTGCCCACCGGGCAGCCGCAGATCTCCGCGGCCTCCGCGTACGGCAGGCCCAGTACCTGGGTCAGCACGAGGGCCTCGCGGCGTTCCGGCTCCAGGCCGTCGAGCAGCAGGTTGACCTCCACCAGGTCCTCGAACCCGGCAGCGTGGGCGGCGGCCTGCTTCCGGTCGGCCGCGTCGGTCCAGTCGACGGCACCGGTGGTCCTCGGCCGGGACGTCACGTGCCGGATGTGGTCGACCACCACGCGGCGGGCGATCGACAGCAGCCAGGTGCGGGCCGAGCTGCGGCCGGCGAAGCGGGGCAGGCTGGGCAGTGCGCGAAGGTAGGTCTCCTGGGTGAGGTCGTCGGCCAGGCCGACACCCGCCAGGTGCGCCATCAGCCGCCAGACGTCACGCTGCGTCGCACGCACGAACCGGTCCAGCGCGGCGCGGTCACCCTTACCAGCGGCAAGCGCCAGCCCGGTCAGTTCGTCACCACGCGGAGTCACACTGAAAGCGTAGCCGGGAACTTCGCCCCTCTCCCCCGCGACCAACAGTGACGTGGACTGCCTGACCTGTCGCGAAGCGCTCTCGGCCCGGATGGACGGTGAGGCCGAGCCGGTGCCACCGTCGGCGACCGACCAGCACCTGCACGGCTGAGCGGACTGCCGCGCCTGGCGCGACCGGGCGGCCGAACTGTCCCGCACGCTGCGGGTCCGCGCGGCGATCGACGTGCCGGACCTGTCCGCCGTGATCCTGGAGAACGCGCCGGTGCCGGTGCGTGGGTGGTGGCCTCGGCTCGCGCTGGGCGGCGTGGCCGTGGCGCAGTCGGCACTCGCGCTGGCGCAGGTGTTCGGGGTCGGCGATGCGATGGCCCACGGCGGGGCCACCTGTTCAACGAGAGCACCGCGTGGAACCTGGCGATCGGTGTCGGCCTGTTCTTGGCGGTGTTCCAGCGGCGCGCGGTGGCCGGCCCGATCCCCGTGTTGAGCGGGTTCGTCGCGCTGCTGCTGGTGTACTCGACGTACGACCTGGTGACCGGTGCGATGCCGGTGTCGCGGGTACTCGGACACGGGCTGCTGGTCGCCGGCCTGGTGCTACTGGTGGTCATCCACCGCCGCCACGGCGACCCGACCCCGAGCGACGAGGTGGGCAGTGACACAGGCAGCGACACGGTGTCAGGCGCCACCACGGCGACCGACGCACCGGCGACGGGGGAGTCCACATCGGACCGACGACCATCGCTACGCCCGGCGGGCCACCACCGCGCCGCCTGAGCGTCTCGTGCACCTGAGCGTCTCGGACAGGGACCCGCTGGCAAGGTAGCCGACCGCACCGACAAAAGGCGTCGGGGGACCCCTGGCATTAATCGTAGACGTGAGCACCGACATTTTGGGCCGGTGTGGATCTTGCGTGTGGACAAGGAGCCCCGGCCCATGAGCCGCCCAGTGTAGTGATAATCAGTTTCATTAAGCTGAACAGGGGGCCCTAGTCGCACCGAACTAGTATTTGCCAGAATCTGGCAAGAACGGGGGTAAGAGATGGTGACGGCCACACCTGTCAGGTCGGTTCTGCACGAGGCCCGGTTCCTGCGACTGTGGGCCGGCACCACCGCGTCGGGTCTCGCGACCTGGGCGCTGCCGTTCGTACTCGGGCTCGCCGTCCTCGACCGCACCCTGTCGGCCTCCGGACTCGGCATCGTCCTCGCCGCCCGGACGGCCGGGTTCCTGGCGGCCGTTCCCGTCGGCGGCGTGCTGGCCGACCGGCACTCCCGCCGCGGCGTGGTGCTGTGGTCGGGACTCGCGGCCGCGGCCGCCTCGCCCGTCATCGCGCTCGGTCTCGGCCGGTCGGTGCTGCTCATGGCGGTCGCGGCCGCCGTGGTCGGTGCCGGGCAGGGCGCCTGCCGGCCGGCGTTCCAGGCGTTGACGGCCGAGGTGGTCGACCCGGACCGGCGCCAGCAGGCCAACGCGGCCATGGCCCTGGCCGTGCGGATCACCACGCTCGTGGCACCCGGGCTGACCGCCCTGCTCGGCACGATGCTCGGCGCCGGCTCGCTGCTGCTCGGCACGGGCGTGCTGTGGCTGGCCGCCGCACTCGTGCCCCCGGCCGGCGCCGGCGCACCGGCCGCGCCCCGCGTGCGGGTGCGCTTCCTCCGCGAGTTCGCCGACGGGGTGGCCGAGGCGCGGCGGCACCCGTGGTTCGTGGCCGGGCTCGCCGCCCTCACGGCCGTCATCGCCACCGGCTACTCGGCCACCGGGGTGGCGCTGCCGCTGATCAGCCGGGATCGCTACGACACGGAGTTCGTGCTGGCCGCCTCGCTCACCGCCTACACGGTCGGCGGCCTGCTCGGCGCGCTCGTGGTGGTCCGGTGGCGTCCACGCGCGCAGGGCTGGACGGCACTGTTCGCCCTGAGCCTCTACGGTTTCGCGCCGCTCGCGCTGCTGCTGCCGGTCAACCCACTGGTGATCGTCGCCGCCTACGTGGTGGCCGGGTCCGGCATCGAACTGTTCAACGTGCCGTGGTTCACCGCCACCCAACGCGAGGTGGCGCCGGACAAGCTGGCCCGGGTGTCCTCATTGGACTTCCTGATGTCCTACGGCCTCGCCCCCGTGGGACTGGCCCTGATCGTGCCTGCCATCACGGCGTTCGGCGTCGGTCCGGTGCTCGGCGCGTGCGCGGTCGTCTGCTTCCTCGCCCCCGCGGCCGCGGCCGCACTGGTCCCGAGCACGAGGAGGTTCGCCAGGTGACCGGAGTCGTTCCCGCTCGCGTGGACGCGTACGACCAGGACAAGGCCCGCGCGGCGCTGGCCGCCGAGGGCGCGGTCGTGCTGACCGGGCTCGCGCCGACGGCCGACGCGCCGGTGGTGGCCGCCGCGCTCGTGCTCGGCGACCGGCTGCGCGAGCTGTTCCCCGTGCGGGAACGGGGTTCCCGGGACGGCGGGCCCGTGCACCTGCACGCGGACAGCTTCGACGTGGTGGTCGACATCGGCGGCGTGTCGCACCGGCGCCGGCACCCGGACGAGGACCACGTGCTGGTCCAGTGCGTCCGGTCGCCGAGCGCGGGCGGCGACTCGTTCGCCGTGGACGCCTACGAGGCGGTGCGTTCGTTCGACCCGGAGCTGGCGGCGTTCCTCACGGACACCGACGTCGACCTCTACGGCGCGTGGGCCGGCCTGCGGGGGCTGCCGGCCACCCCGACGGTCGGGCGGCACGTCGAGTACACCCGCGGCGGCCGGCGGATCGTGCGCCGCACCGGCGGCGCCACCCCGCTGCACCGCGACCCGCGCACCGACCACGTGACCGCCATGCTCCGGCGGTTCGAGCAGGCGGCGCACGCCCTGGAACCGGACCTGCCGAGGTTCCCGCTGACCGAGGGCGACATCCTCCTGCTCGACAACTACCGCTGCTGGCACGGCCGCGATCCGCACGAGGGCGACCGCCTGGTCCGCATTCTCACGCTGCGCACCGACGACGCGCGCTGACGTCTTCCGGCGTGCGGTGTTCCCACTGAACCGTTGTCCGGCGATTCCCTTGCCGGATAACGTCTTCTGATGGAGCCGAGCATCACCCGCACCATCGACGTCGACGCCGACCCGGCCGTCGTGTGGGCACTGGTGAGCGACCTGACGCGGATGGGTGAGTTCAGCCCGGAGAACGCCGGCGGTTTCTGGGTGGGGGCGACCGGCCCGGCGCTCGGCGCGCGGTTCCGCGGCACCAACCGCAACGGCGCCCGCGAGTGGCACACGAGGGTCCGGGTGGTCCAGTTCGAGGCCGGCCGCCGGTTCGCGTTCGACGTGCGGAGCCCGTTCGGGATGCGGGTGTCGCGCTGGGCCTACGAGGTCGAGCCGACGCCGACCGGCTGCCGCCTGCACGAACACTGGTACCGGGTCGGCAACCGGTTCGTCCAGAGGTTCCTCGGCCCCCGGGTCACCGGCCGCGCCGACCGGCCGGGATTCAACGCCGAGTCCATCGAGCACACTCTCGCGGCGGTCAAGGCGCACGCGGAAAATACTCACGTGGGGTGACGAATCACCCTCGCTGCGTTTACCATCCGAACCGATCGAGCCCAATACCTTGCGGGTGGTAACGGTGGCGGCGGTTGCTTTTCGCGCACTGGGACCGCTCGAGATCGGCATCGGCGATCGAACGGTGCCACTCGGCGGCCCCAAACCGCGCACGCTCCTGGCCGCTCTCCTGTTGCAGCCCAACAGTTCCGTCTCTGCCGACGCGCTCGCCGAGGTGCTGTGGCCGGGCGGCGCGCCGGCGTCCGCGCCGGCCAACATCCGCACCTACGTCCACGCACTGCGCCGCACGCCCGAGCTGTCCGCCCGCATCCAGCATCGCCGCACCGGCTACGCGCTGGCGGCCGAGCCGGACGAGATCGACCTGCACCTGTTCGAGTCCCTGGTCACGGCCGCGCGCGGGGCCGGTGAGCCGGCCGCCGCGCTCGCGCTGTTCGACCAGGCATGCGGCCTGTGGCGTGGCCGGCTGCTGGAGGACCTGCCGCAGAGCCACCTCTGGGCGGCCACCGTCACCCGGCTGACCGAGCTGCGGCTGACCGCGCACGAGGAACGGCTGGCGCTGCGGATCACGCTCGGCCAGCACGACGCCGCCGCGGTCGAGGCACGCGGCCTGCTCGACGAGCACCCGCTGCGCGAGGAACTGTGGCGCCTGCTGGTGGTCGCGCTCAGCACGGCCGGCCGGCGCGCCGAGGCGCTGCGGGCCTGCGCCGACGCCGAACGCGTGCTGCGCGAGGAGCTGACCACCACGCCGGGGCCGGCGCTGCGCCGGTTACGGGCCGAGCTGCGCGGCAACCCGCCGTGCGGGCTGCCGCTGGACGTGCCGGACTTCACGGGCCGCACGGGCGTGGTCGACGAGCTGGTGACCACGCTGCGCCGCCACCGCGACACCCCGACCGTGGTGGTGCTGTCCGGGCCGCCGGGGATCGGCAAGTCGGCGGTGGCCGTGCGGGTGGCGCACGCGGTCCGCGCCGAGTTCCCCGACGGCCAGCTGTACTTCGACCTGGCCGGCACGTCCGCTCGGCCGCGATCGCCGCAGGCCGTGCAGGCGGAACTGTTGCGCACCCTCGGTGTCCACGACGCCGCGCTGCCCCGCGCGCCGGCCGAACGCGCGGCGCTGCTGCGGTCCCGGCTGGCCGGGAGACGCCTCTGCGTGGTGCTGGACGACGCGGCGAGCGCGGCACAGGTGCAGCCGCTGCTGCCCGGGGCCGGCGGCTGCGCGGTGCTCGTGACCAGCCGGGTGATGCTGCCCGATCTCGCCGGTGCCCGCCCGGTGCAGCTCGACGTGCTCGACGAGGCCGAGGCGGCGCGGCTGCTGGCCGAACTGGTGGGCGCCGACCGGACGCGGGCCGAACCGGACAGCGCGGCCGCCATCCTGCGGTTCTGCGGCTACCTGCCGCTCGCCATCCGGGTGGCCGGCACCCGACTGGCCCACCGGCGCGGCTGGACGCTTCGAACCATGGCCGGCCGGCTGCGCGACGAGCGGCGCCGCCTCGACGAGCTGCGGGTCGGCGACCTGGCCGTCCGGGCGAGCGTGGGGTTGAGCTACGAGCTGCTGGCACCGGACGCGACGCTCGCGCTGCGCCTGCTGAGCCTGCTCGGCCCGGTCCGCTGGCCGGGCTGGGTGGTGACCGCGCTGCTGGACCGGCCGGCCGACCACCTGCTGGACACGCTCGTCGACACGCACCTGGTGGAGCTGGTGGACGCCGACGCCACCGGTGCGCCCCGGTACCGGCTGCACGACCTGATTCGCTGCTATGCCAGCGAGTTGGCGATCCAGGATCCGGCGGCCGCGCCCGTCCGGCGGGTCCTGGAGACCTACCTGGCGCTCGCCACGGCCGCCGCCGGCCGGCTACCCAGCCAGTTCCTCGGCGTGGTCGCGCCGTGGCCGGCACCGGAGTCCGACGAGCTGGTGACCGACCCGGCCGCGTGGTTCGACGCCGAGCACCACACGGGGGTGGCGGCGGTCGCGCTGGCGGAGGCCCACGGGTTCGACGACCTCGCCTGGCGGCTGGCCACGGCGTTCGCCCCGTACTTCGACCTGCGCGGCCATCAGGACGACTGGCTGCGCACCCACGAGACGGCGCTGGCCGCCGCACGCCGGGTCGGTGACCCGCACGGCGAGGCGATCGTGCTGCGCAACCTCGGCCAGGTCCGGCTGTACCTGGACTCGTACACGGCCGCGCGGGCCGCGTTCGCCCAGTCCCGCGCACTGTTCGAGGAGGCGGGCGACGACCGGGGCGCCGCGCTCGCGCTCATCGGGCTCGGCACCGTGTACCGGGTGCTCGGCGACCACGAGCGCGCGCTCGACAGCTGTTACGCGGCGCTGCCCCTGTTCGCCGCGGTGGCCGACCGGCACGGCGAGGCGGTGACGCGGCTGGCGGCGGGCTCGGCGTGGCTGGCGCTCGGGTGCCTGCGCCCGGCGGGCCGCTGGTTCGCCGACGCGTACGACCTGTGCGCGGCGATCGGGGACCGGCACCGCGAGGCGCACGCGCTGCAGCGAATCGCGCTGCTGCACCGCCGGCGCGGCGACCTGGCGGCCGCGACCGACCACGTACGTCGCGCGCTGCGGATCTTCACCGACCTGGACGACGACCACTGCGTCGGTTACGCCAACCAGAGCCTGGGCGAGCTGTGCCTGGACCGCGGCGACCTGGTTCTCGCGTACGGCCTGCTGTCCGGCTCGTTCGACGCCCACCGCCGCACCGGTGACCGCGGCTCCCAGGCGAAGGTCGCCGAACTACTGGGCCGCCTGCACGACGACCTCGGCCAACCCGAACCAGCGCACGAGTACTACCGCCAAGCCCGCCACCTACGCCACGAACTGACCACCCGATAACCCGCGAGTCCCACGTTCAAGACCAGCGAGTCCCACGTTGGGACCGGGCGAGTCCCACGTTCAGAACAGCGAGTCTCCCTCCCAGGACATCCGACTTGGCGGTTCGCGAACCACACCCGCGGGCGCGAACCGCCGACTCACGTCTCGGGAGAGGGCGACTCGCGCGGGCCTCACTGTGGGACTCGCCGGTTCTGAACGTGGGACTCGCGGTTCTGAACGTGGGACTCGCGTGTTGTGAACGTGGGACTCGCGTGTTGTGAACGTGGGACTCGCGTGTTGTGAACGTGGGACTCGCCAGGTCTGAACGTGGGACTCGCCGGTTAGCAGCCGGTGCTGCTGGTGATCGTCGTGTTGCCGAAGTACTTGATCGCCACGCCGTTCAGGACCACCCGCTGCACCACGCCGTTGCGCCGCTGCTCGTAGTGCAGGTGCGGGCCGGTGGAGCCGCCCGTGCTGCCGACCTTGCCGATCAGCGTGCCCGTGCTGACCTTCTGCCCGACCGAGACGTTGAACGAGTTCAGATGCGCGTAGTAGGTCTTCCAGCCCTCGGCGTGCCCGATGACGATGTACTTGCCGTAGCTGGTGTCGCCCAGGTTCCGCACGACTTCCACAGTGCCGGCCGCGCTCGAGCGCACGTTCTTGTTGTTCGCGTCGCCGCGCTGGAAGTCCACGGAGTTCTGCGGGTTGTGGTTGGTGCGGGTGTTGGCGTTCCACACCTGCCCGCAGTCGAACGGGGTGCGCAGGTTGACCGCCAGGATCCCGGCGTCCGCCGTGGCGACCGGCGCCAGGCCGGCCACGGTCAGCAGTGCGGTGAGCAGTGCCAGCAGTGTCCTTCGTGCCATGGTGGTTTCCTCTTTTCGCAGGGGAACCCACCACAACACCCGCCCGTACAAACCTCGTACAAATCAGGTCATCATGGCCATCCCGGCGAACAGGGCGACCACCACCGCCCCCGCGCCGAACCCCACCAGCAGCGGCCCGCCCACCGACGGCCGGAACCGCGTCACCAGGGCGGCGCCCAGCAACGTGAGCATCATCCACGCTCCGACCAGCGCCACCGCGTTCATCATGTACCCGCTCAGCACGTACGCCCCGCGAGCACCGGCGGCGACCACCACCGCGTAACCGACCACCAGCACCAACCTGCGTGCGAGGACGGGCCTTTCCACTGTCGTTCCCATGGGCCTGAGCGTGCCACCGGAAGCGCGGAACAACCCTTACCGCTGTGTTACACCGATGCGAGCTCCGTTCGCAGGGCCGCCAGTACCTTCGGCACGTTGTTCACGCACAGCGCGTCCACCCCGGCGTCCAGCAACTGCTGGGCGAACGCCACGGTCGGGCACCAGGCCAGGAACTCCCGCCCGCTCGCGTGCACCAGGTCGACCACGTACTCCAGCGGCCGCTGGAGCTCCGGCGGCTCGACGTCGTTGGGGCGCAACGATCCCCAGTGCGGCGCGAGCACCTGGACGTCCAGGTGGCCGGCCGCCGCGACCGCCTGGCCGATCGGGAAGTCGAGCCACGTCAACAGACCGCGGGCCACGCCGGGGGCGAGCTCGCGGGCGATGTCGAGCGCGCCCGGGTCGAACGAGCTGATCAGCGTCGGCCGCTTCCGTGCCTCCCGCCGGGCGATGCCGGCGAGCTGGCCCATGGTGGACCTGGCGCGGCTGCGGGTGGCGTCCTCCATCGACGTCTTCACGTCGAAGTCGACCCCCACGTGCGCCGGCAGCGCGTCGAGAAGGGTCGCCAGGTCGAGTGCGCCGCCGGTGCCGGCGATGTCGGCGTAGAACACCCCGTCGGGGTTGGCCGGGTTGTGCGCCACCACCAGGTGGTCGTCGGAGGTGCGGCGAACGTCGACCTCGACCCAGTCGATGCCCAGTTCCACCGCCGTCAGGAAGGATTCGAGCGTGTTCTCCAGGTGCCCGTCAACCGTGCCGCGACCGCAGCCGCGATGTCCCAGCAGGACAGGTTCGGGCCCGAAAATCCCGTTCATAGCGCGCCGTCGCACGGCGCGCCCAGGACTCAGGCGGCCGAGGTGACGGACTTGCCCACCTCCACGTTCGCACGCTCGAGGTCGCCGGCGAAGTCCACCTCCACCACGAAGAACTCGGAGATGTCCAGCGCCAACACCCGCATACCGGCGGCTTCGATCGCGGACTCGATGCCGCGTTCGAAGTAGTCGGTGTCGGTACAGCCCTCCAGGTGCTCGGCCAGCGTCGCCCGGTCGGCCGACGCGATGTAGTTGATGCCGACGGCCTCACCGAGACCACCGATCACCGATTTTGACAGCTCCAACACCAAACCGTCGCTCGAAGCGGTGTACTTCACCTCTTCGTCACCCACAGCTTCCGTATTGACACACACGAAGCTGTGGTCGGCGTCGAGAACCGGTCGGACCCGGTGGAGCAGCCGCGGGTCGAACACCACGTCGCCGTTGAGCCACAACACGCCGCCAGGTGGAGCCAGCCGCAGCGCGCGCAGCAGGCTCTTCGACGTGTTCGTGTGCTCATAGCGCTCGTTGTAGGCGAACAGCGCGCCGGGCGCGGCGGCCATGACCTCCTCCGCGTGGAAGCCCACGACGATCGTGACGGCCACCTCGCCGAGACCGGCGTGCAGGTTCTCCAGCTGCTGGCAAAGGATGCTGCGCCCGTCGGCCAGCGGGGTGAGCGGCTTGGGGTGCGGCATGCCCAGCCGGGTTCCCATGCCGGCGGCCAGAATCACGACGTTACGGCCCTGCGATATTGATTCGCTCGCAAGCTCGCTCATGCCGGCGCTCCCTGTGGGTTGTGGACTACTTCGGCCAGTCCCGCGTCGCGGGCGGCCAGGGTCTCCTCGATCGCGGCGAGGAACCGTTCGGTGCTCTCCCCCGGTGCGAGGTCGCCGAAGTACTCGGCGCGGATCGCCGCCCTCGCGGTGCGGTACTCGTCGTGGTCGAGCCGGCGCTCCAGGGTCGCGGCGAGGGCGGGCAGGGTGGCCGAGTCGATCACGTCGGCGCACCGGCTGACCGGCGCGTCGGCCGCCAGCCGCTCGCGGTCGTCGCGCCGGTCGGCCACGAACATCGGCCGGTCCCGCAGGTACAGGAAGTCCAGCCCGACCGACGACACGTCGGTGATCATCAGGTCGCAGCCGGGGAACACGGCGAGGATGTCGCCATCCTGGCTCTTCCCCACCAGCCGGACGATCTCGCGGTGCGCGGCGGCCATCTCCGGCAGCGGGCTGGCCGGCACTCGCGGGTGCGGCTTGTAGATCACCCGCACGTCGGGCACGGCGAGCGCGGCCGCCACGATCGCCGGGCCGAACACGTCGACCGAGGTGTAGTTGTTGGACTCGTTCTCACCCTCCCAGGTGGGCGCGTAGAGGACGGTGCGCAGCGGGCTCGGCGCGAGCAGCGGGTTCGGCCGCAGGTCCAGCTGCGGGCGGCCGACGGGGATGAGCTTGTCCGCGTCGAACTCGAGCAGGGCGGCCCGATGGCGCCGGACGGCCGCCGGGCCGGCCACGAAGACCCGGTCGTAGGCCTTCACCTGGTTCGACACCATGCAGACCTTGTCGCTCTCGCCGTGGTTCACGTGGACGTGCAGCAGGTGGCGCTGGGTGAGCGAGTGGAAGTTGTGCACCGAGTTGTTGACGTAGACCGCGACCTTCAGCTCGCTGCTCTCGTACAGCTGCACGAGGTCGGGGAACGTGGGCGCGAGCACCCGGGGCAGGTAGGTGGCGCCGGCCAGCTCGGTGTAGGTGGCCGCGTTCCGGGTGATCAGCACGACGCGGTGCCGCTCGTGGAGCAGTTCGAGCACGGGCAGCCACTGGTTGAGCTGGTAGAGCTTTCGCGGGTCGTCGGCGAAGTACACGGCGATCTCGCCGGGCACGGCGGAGCCCGGCTCGTAGCCGGCCGGCCGCGGTCCCGACGGGGAGTCGAGCACTCGGCGGGCGTCGCGAGCCTTCTTGCGGTCGCGAGCGTTCTTGCGGTTGCCGAACAAAGCCACGGCTCCAGGAGTCGAGCGTGGTCGCATGGAGGGACCACTGGATGGGGATGGGGTTGCCCGGCACGGACCGGGCACCACCCATCATCTCGGCCCGGACACCTTCCCGCCAACCCCCCGACGCCGCAGCGATACGCATTGTTTACGGTCCGGGCGGGCGGCGTCCACAATGGAGCGTGTGCCGGTCGTGGCAGGATGGGCAACCACGGGTGAGAGGAACAGCCATGATCGTTCGTCGGATGTCGGTCGCGGTGCTGGTCAGCGCCCTGACCATGGTCGCTGGTGCCGGGGTCGCGAGCGCCCACGCGCACCTGGAGTCGAGCGATCCGGCCGAGGGCGCGGCCCTCGCGGCGGCGCCGAGTCAGGTCACGCTCGTGTTCAGCGAGCCGGTGACGCTGCCGCCCGCTCCCGTGGAGATCATCGGCCCGGAGAACACGACGTGGACGGTCGGTGCCGCCGCCGCCGCGGGCCCGACGGTGACGGCGCCGGTCACGGCGACCGGACCCGCGGGCGCCTATGTGCTCACGTACCGGGTGATCTCGGCGGACGGCGACACGGTCTCGGGTTCGGTGAACTTCACGCTCACCACGGCTCCCGCTCCCCCGCCTCCCCCGCCGACGACGACCACGCCGACCGAGCCGAGCGCACGCCCGACCACCCAGGCCCCGGAGCCATCGGAGGCGGCCGCGGCGGCCGCGTCCACAGAGGACAGCGGCGTGCCGGCGTGGGTGTGGATCGTGGTGGCGGTGGTGATCGCGGCGGCGGTGGCGCTACTGCTGCGGCTGAGGTCCCGCCGCTCCTGAGCCACTCGCGGTGCGCCCCATCCGCGGCTCACGGCACCAAAAACTGTCGGTGCGGGCGACTAGAATTAAATCCAGGGGTCCCCGGACCGTTTTTGTCGGTGCAAACCGATACCCTCGCCACGCACCTCTGCCCTCAGGTCTGCTCCACGTCGTCGATCAGGAAGTGGTCGTACTGCGTAGCGGTGCCACTGGTGCCGAAGCTGTGCCCGACCAGCGCCGTAACCCCCGGCGTCGTGGGAGTGACGGTGCCCACGGCCGCGCCGTTCAGGAACACCGTCGCGCCGGTGAGCGTCGCCTCCACGCGCAGCGTGTGCCACTTCTTCTGCGGCGCCACCCCGTGCGCCGTGAGCTTCCTCCACTGCCGGGTGACCGCGTTGTACCAGCCGATGCTGCCGTCGCTGCCCACGTTGAACTGGTACGCCGCCTCCCCGGAAGCCCCGCGCGTCACGAACGAGAAACTCCGCGCGTAGCCGATCGAGTTCACCCGGAACTCCAGGTTCTGGCGGTCGGCGGGCGCGCTGGCCCACGTGAGCCCGGCCGTCCGGTCGATCCACGGGTCGACCAGCCGCAGCAGCCGCCGCGAGTCGTCGGTGTCGAAATCGGTGACCGTCGCGCCGATGGCGTTCGTGTACCCGCGCGGCACCTGGCCCACCGGGTCGTTCTCGAACGAGTCGACCGTCGAGTACAGCTCCAGCTCGTTGAGGACCGCCTTGTGCCGGTCGTCGACCTTCACCCGGACGTACTTCGCGGCCACCCTGTCGATCTCGAAGTACCGCAGCGCGTAGGAGGTGATCTCACCGGTCCGCACCACCGGCTGCCAGGAGTGACCGTCGACCGACACCTCGACCGTCGCCTTCGACGGCTCGCCCGGGTGCAGGGCGAGCCCCGCCTTGGTGAGCGTGTACGTGCGGTCGAGGGTGAGCGTGTACGTGCCGGTCCGGCCGCGCCCGACGGCCGAGGACGCCCAGTCGGTGCTGCCGTCGATGGCGCCGAGCGGGCTCAGTTCCGGCAGCTTCGGGTCGCGGACGTCCAGGTCGGTCCGCACGGAGATCTTCTCCTTGCGGTACTTGCCGAGCAGGTCGATCTTGCCGACCCCGGGCGCGACCACGTCGACGAACCGCGTCCACACCCGGTACTCGCCGTCCGTGGTGAACCCCGCGTCGGTCTCCGGGCAGCCCCACGACGGCGCGCAGTTGTCGCCCGCGATGATCACCCGGTTCGAGCCGACCGCCGCGTGCGCGCCGTTGCCCGACGAGCCGTGGAAGCGCTGGAACGTGGCGTTGACCGTCGGATAGTTGGCGTAGGTGACCTGTGCCTGCTCGAAGCTGTGGCCCATCCCGTCCGACGAGATGGCGATCCAGTTGTCCGGCCGGCCCCAGGTGATCGTCATGATTCCGTTGGGCAGCAAGCGAAGCACGGGCATCACGCCGGTCACCGGCGCCGGCTCACCGGACGCCGTGGTGATCTTGACGGGCACCGGCGTCGACCAGGTGCGGCCGTCGTCGGTGGACCGGTTGGTGTACAGCGGCCCGACGTTCGCGCCGCCCGCCTGCCCCGTCCGGTGTACGGCCACCAGGTCGCCGTTGATCGCGCGGGTCATGCCGGTCTCGCCCATCCAGCGCCCGTCGGTCTGGGTGGCGACCGTCGCGTACTTGTGCCAGGTGCGGCCGTTGTCGGTGCTGCGGGCCAACTCCGAGCGGAACATCGGGTCGCCGACGTAGCTCGTGTAGTAGCCGAGCAGCAGCGAGCCGTCCTTCGCGTAGAACAGGTCGCGGTGGATGCGCACGCCGCGGTCGAACTTCGCCGGGTCGAACGTGCCGTCCGTGGTGAACGTGGCCAGCTCGCGGCGGTAGGTCCTGCCGCCGTCCGTGGACCGGTGGGTGATCAGCCGGACCCGGTGGGTGTCGATCACACTGTCCGGAATGAACTCGACGCCGAGCCGGCTGCCGTCGCGCAGCTTCGCGTACCAGCCGGAGCCGGAGTCCTGGCTGATGCCGCTCGGGAACGTGTAGCCGCCGTCGTGGGACTGCACCATCAACGCGAGGTTGTTCGCCGACGCGACGTCCTCATTGGACTGCCAGGTGAGCTGCACCTGGCGCTGCGGCAGGCCGGCCGCGTCGACCCCGTCGAACGCCTCCACCAGGGCGTTGCCCGCGATGACCCCGGGCGCCGGCTCGTGAACCGTCCGGTAGGGCTGCTGGCCGATGACGTAGCCGTTCGGGTCACCGCCGTTCGCCGGCGCGGCCGGCACCCCGACCGCACCGGACGGGCCGATCAGCAGGCCGACCGCCGTAGCGGCCGCGGCCGCCAAGCAGAGCACACGTGCCTTCCGCATCCCAACCTCCGCGCGTAGGTTCATCGAACAACATACGAAACTTCGTTTCATGTCAATCCACAGGCGACGTTCATCCGGTCCACAGCAAACCCTCAGTCTTCGCGCGCACCGTGGAGTTACGAGTCGGGGAGGCCGCCATGGAGACGCAGTCGGAGTTCACGTGGAGCTGGCACGTAGCCGGTCACCAGGGCCTTCGCCAGGTGAACGCGGACGCCGTGGCCTCACACACCGACCCGGCGACCGGCGGGCTGCACATCGCGCTGGCCGACGGCATCGGGGACAACCAGGGCGCCGTTCGGGCCGCCCTGGTGGCAGCCGCGGCGGCGGTGCGCACTCCCGCCGCCGCGGGCGGACCGGAGGTCGCGCTCCTCGCCGCGCAGCGAGCCGTCCAGGCCGATCCGGAGGCCGCCGACTGCGTCCTGGTGATCGCCCAGCCACGGATCGACGGCTACGAGCTGAGCTGGGTCGGCGACGTGCGGGCCTACGCCTGGGACGGTCAGGCGTTGCGGCAGTTGACCACCGACCACACGCTCGCGCAGTTCTTCCGCAGCCGCGGCGAACCGTTCGCGCCGCGGATGGAGCACCTGGTCACCACGAGCGTGCGGACGGCGCGGCCGACCGAGTTCGGCCGCGCCCGGCTGCTCGGTCCCGGCCGGCTGCTGCTCACCAGCGACGGCGTCCACAAGACCCTCACGGCCGAGGCGATGGCCGAGCTCATGCGCTACGCCGACAACCCGGCGGCCGCACTCGTGGCCGCCGCACACCAGGCCGGCAGCACGGACAACACGACGGCCGTCACGGTCGACCACGTCTCCGGTCCGCCACCGCTTCCTCTGCCGACGCAGCCACTGCCGACCGCCGCATAGTTAGATGTCGTACTATTAGACATCTAACTACCCGTGGAGGGGCTCATGCGTACCCTGATCCGTGCCGTCCGCGTCTTCGACGGCGAGCGAACCGTGCCGAGAGCGGACGTGCTGATCGACGGCCACCTGATCGCCGAACCCGACGGGCATCCGGTCGACGTGACCGTCGACGGCGCCGGCCGGACCCTGCTTCCCGGGCTGATCGACGCCCACACCCACACGTTCGACGGCTCGCTCGCCGAGGCGCTGACCTTCGGCGTGACCACCGAGTTGGACATGTTCCGCCTGCCGGCCAACCTGGCCAGGCAGCGCGCACTGGCCGAGGCCCGCGACGACGTGGCCGACCTGCGCAGTGCCGGGGTGCTGGCCACGGCGCCGGGCGGGCATCCGACGCAGGTGATCGAGCACCTGCCGCCGGAGTTGCTCGACGCGATGGGGGACGCGGTCGGCCCGTTCGTCACGGTCGGCCACCCCGATCAGGCGGCCGCGTTCGTCGCGGCGCGGGTCGCCGAGGGGGGTGGACTACCTGAAGATCTCCATCGACCACGGCCTGTCCGCCGGCACGGAGATCCCCGTACTGGCGCCGGACACCGTGCGGGCGCTGGTCGCGGCGGCGCACGACGCGGGCCTGCGCACCATCGCGCACGTGGCGAGCGCGGCGGACACGGCCATGGCGGTGGACGCCGGGGTCGACGGGCTGGCCCACGTGTTCGCCGACGTCATGGCTCCCGAGCTGGTGGCGCGGATCGCGGCGCGGGACGTGTTCGTGGTGCCCACGTTGACCTATCTCGACCGGATCGCCGGCGATGCCGGCGACAAGGAGCTGTTGACCGATCCGCACCTCGGCCCCCGGCTCTCGGCGGGGGCGCGGGCCGCGCTGGACCGGGCGCCGGGCCCGCCGCGGCCGGAGCTGCGGTCGACCGCCATGGCCGTGACCCGGGCGATGCGTGAGGCCGGTGTCGCGTTGCTGGCCGGCACCGACGCGACCGTCTTCGCGCCCGTGCACGGCGCGAGCCTGCACCGCGAGCTGCTGTTGCTGACCGAGACGGGCCTTGCCGCACCTGCCGCGCCGGCCGCCGCCACGAGTGGGCCGGCCGACCGGTTCGGCCTGACCGACCGTGGCCGGGTCGCCCCCGGGCTGCGCGCCGACCTGCTGCTGGTGGACGGCGATCCGACCACCGACATCCGGGCCACCCGGGCGATCGCCGGCATCTGGCGCCGGGGCGTCCACCAGCCGAGCTAACCGGCGAGTCGTACCGTTTGGACAGCGAGTCGTACCGTTTCGACAGCGAGTCGTACCGTTTCGACAGCGAGTCGTACCGTTTCGACAGCGAGTCGTACCGTTTCGACAGCGAGTCGTACCGTTTCGACCCGCCGGTTCACCGATCGGCGGACAGGGCGGTGCGCAGGATCCGGTCGAGCGTTGCCGTGTCCTTTTCGGACAGCAGGGCCGACAGGCGGGCCAGGTTCGCCGCGTGGCCGGTGAGGGTGGCGTCGATCAGGTCGAGACCCTTCTTCGTGAGCCTGACGCGGAAGCTGCGCCGGTCGGCCCGGTCGAGGCTGCGCTCGACCAGGCCGGTCGACTCCAGCCGGTCCAACCGGTTGGTCATGCCGGCCCGCGACATCATCATCATGGCCGACAGTTCCGACGGGATGAGCGTGTACGGCGAGCCGGCGCGGCGCAGCGCGGTGAGGACGTCGAACTCGCCCGGCCGCAGTCCGTGCCGGGCGAGTACCTCCTCGACGGACGCCTCGATCCGGCGGTTCAGCCGCGCGAGGCGGCCGAACACCCCGATGGCGGACAGGTCGAGATCCGGCCGCTCCCGCTGCCACTGCTCGAGAATCCGGTCGATCGGGTCATCCATGGCCGTAGCTTATTCGATCCCAGATAGTCAGCAACCGAACTGTTGACATGAAACGCTGTGTCGTGTTCGTTCGGCCCCATGGCACGACACCTGTTCCGGCTCCTGACCGTGGCGGCGGTGGCGGTCGCGGGAATCGCCCTGGTCCCGGCGAACGCCGAACCGACGAAACCCGACCTGACCATCGCACAGGCGGAAACCGGCCTGCGCTACCACTTCCCCGGCGCCGTCGAACTGGACGACGGGACGATCCTGGTGGCCGTGCGCCGCGGGGTCCGGCACTCGTCGCCCGAGGGTGCGATCGTGTTGTACCGCAGCGGTGACGGCGGGGTGTCCTGGTCCGGCCCGGAAGTGGTGTGGGACTCGCCGGGCGACGACCGCGATCCCAAGCTGTCGCAGACCTCGACCGGCCGGATGTTCCTGCACCTGTTCATCTCCGACCCGGGCGGGGTGGGTGCGGAGACCGGTGACTTCGTGCTGCACAGCGACGACCGCGGCGTGAGCTGGTCGGCGCCGAGCGAGGTGAACTCGTCGATGGTGTGGGCCGCCAGTCATGCGGAGATCACCGAGGCGCCCGACGGCACCCTGCTCGCCCCGATCTACGGTGCCGTGGCGGGGGTGGCGCGCTATCGGTCGAGCGTGGCGCGCAGCCTCGACAACGGCGTCACCTGGTTGGCGGAGAACGAGGTCTTCCTGCCGCAGCTGGCGGATCGGCACGTGGTCGAGCCGGTCCTGACGGTGCTGCCGAACGGCACGATGACAGCGCTGCTGCGTGTCGAGCCGCCGGCCGGGACGCCCAAGTGGGAGCAGCCGTCGCTGCTGACCCGCTCTCGCGACGGCGGCCGCACGTGGTCGCCGGCCGAGACGACCGGCCTGAACACCTCGTCGGCCGAGACCCTGTTGTTGCGCGACGGAAGCCTGTTCGTCGCGTACGGCGACGTGTCCACCCGGTTCGGTCAGCGCCGGCTCACCTCCGCGGCCGTGATCCGCAACCCGTACGACCGCTGGCAGGTCCCGGCGACCACGCCCGTGTGGGACGCGTTCGTGGACGATCAGGCCAACCCGTCGCTTGTGGAGCGTCGCGACGGGACGGTCATGGTGTTCGGCTTCGACTACAGCAACCGCACGCTCACCGCGAGCATCGTCGACCCGCGGCGGGTGGGGACGGTCACCGACGCGTCCCAGCTGCGCGGCCGGCTGAACCTGGCGGGCATGGTGACCCGAGGCCAGGCGACCCTGGACACGACCTTGGTGGCGACCGACGTGAACGCGTCACTGGCCGGCCCGGGTGGCGCCATAGACGGGCGGCTGGGCCTGAACCACGCGGCGCTCGGCACCACCGCACCCGGCCACGTGACCGTGTCGTTCACGCGTCCACAGTGGATCGGCGAGGTCGGCGTGGCCCTGCGGCCGGGCGAGGCCCAACCGGCGGTCATCGAGGTGCGCGGTCCGGACGGCACCTGGCGCGAGGCGGCCAGGCTGACCGAGCGGTTCCGCTACGGCGACGTCGACTGGTTCCGGCTCCACCAGCTGATCACGGCGGTCCGGGTGACCACCACCCCCATGGCCGGTCCCCGCCCACCGAACAGCGGCGCCACGAAGCCGATAGCCGTGAGCGAACTGGCCGTCCGCCACTGACCCAGTTTCGGCAGCGTGAGATGTCCTGCGTCCCCTCAGATCGTCTCAGGGACATCACCGAAGAGGGCATCGTGCGGGTCGCCACCGTCGTGAGCACCGTCGGGGTGTTGTTCGGCTTCGGGGTGCTGGTGACCGTGGCGTTCCGCGACCGGCGCTGGGGAAGGCACGTCGTACTGCTGCTGGCCTGCGCCGCACCGCTCCTGCCGCAGAACATGTTCCGGCGACCGGGACCACCCGGCCAGCCGGAGTCCTTCAGCTACCCGAGCGGCCACGCGTCCGTGGCGTGCGCCATCGCCGCGACCGCCGCCGTCATCACCGCCATGTCCGCACGGAAATGGCTGCGGCGCGTGCTCGCCCTGCAGGCCGTCGCCGTGTTGTTGACCATGGCGAGCCGGGTGTCGCTGGCCGAGCACTACGTCACCGATGTGGTCGGTGCCGCCCTGGGCGTCGCCTGCGTCGCGTTGCTCGCGACCGCGCTGGTGGACACCCGGCGCAGCCGCGTCACCGAGCTCACGTAGTCACCCGCCAACTCCAGGTACAGCCCCCGGTGCAGCAGCATCGACCCGCTGTACCGGACGCCCGTCTCGACGTCCACGTACACCGCGGACGGATCGAGCCCCGCCAAGCGCAACTCTCGGCGTTGCAGCAGGTGCCGCACCTGCCGCACGAAGGCGAACACCACCACGTCATCACCGTGGACGTACTGCACGCCGAACAACGAGTCGGCCGCCGCGCCCAGGTGGTACCGGTCGCCCAGGTGCACGGTCGGGCGCAACTCCTTGTACAGCGCGATCAGCGCAACCGAAGCGTCCACTTCGGACATGGCAAGTAGGTCACCGCCAAGACCGAGCGCACCGCACATCGCCACGTGGAACCGGAACCGCAGCGGGACCGACCGCGGACCGAGGTTGCCCGGCGCGTCGGTGACCCAGCACATCATGGCGGCGGCCGCGTGCAGATGGCCGAAACCCTCCTGAATGGACAGTCGGTCGACCGCGTCGGTGTTGTCACTCGCCCACGCCCAGTGCGCGCGCCGGAACATGCCGTGGTCCAGGCGGCCACCGCCGGCCGAACAGGTCTCCAGCAGCAGGTCCGGATGCCGCTCACGCAACCGGTCCAGCACCTCGTACAGGCCCAGCGTGTGCGCGAGCGCCACCGGACGGTCCGGTTCGGTCGATACAGCTCGGTGATCGGCCGGTTCATGTCCCACTTGAGGAAATCCACGAACGCCGACGAGATCAGCCGGTCGAGCGTCGCGACCACGTGGTCCCGGACGTCTTCCCGTGTGTAGTCCAGCACGAGCTGGTGACGCAGCCGCGGCACGAGCGTCGGTTCGCGCGTTGGCCAGCGGTAGAACCACTCCGGGTGTGCGCGGTAGATATCACTGTCCACATTGGCCATCTCGGGTTCCACCCACACGCCGAACCGCATGCCCAGCCCGTGCACCGCATCGGCCAGTACCCGCAATCCGGAAGGGAACCGCACGGGCGCCGGGTCCCAGTCGCCGAGGTGGTCGATGCCGGTCGAGGGGTCGCACCGGAACCAGCCGTCGTCCACGACGAACAGTTCGACCCCGAGGTCGGCCGCCCGGCGCGCGAGCCGCAGCTGGTGATCCAGCCGCACGTCGTAGTGCGTTGCCTCCCAGGAGTTGTAGAGCACCGGCCGCTCCCTCCTCGCCTGCGCCAGCACGTACCGACGCTCGTAACACTGCCAGCGCAGCGACGAGCCCTGATGCCCGTCGGGCGCGTAGATGCCGACGCTGCGCGGCAGTTCCAGCCGCTCCCCCGGGTCGAGCCGCTGCCGGTGCCCCAGCTCGTTGCGCCCGTGGACGACGTGCGTGCCGCCGTCCTGCGCTGTCTGCACGACCGTGCGGTGCGACCCGCTCCACTCCAGCGCGGCGCTCCACACCTCGGTGGCGTCCCGGTCGAGCGCGAACCACGGCTGGTGCTCGTGACCGGTGATGCCGGCGCGGGTCTCGAGCACCACCCGGCCCACCTCCAGCGGCCGCCTGGTCAGCTGCGTCTCCGCCAGCACGGCGCCGGACAGGGTGGTCAGCGTGTACCCATCGCCCGGCGGCGGCGCCCAACTGGCGGACATCGCGCGGTGCAGGTAGACGGGATCGGTGCCGGTGTTGCGTACGGTGGTCACCCGCACGATCGCGTCGACGTCGGCCAGCACGCGGTAGCTCAGTTCGATCTCGAGTGGATAGTGCGCGTCGGCGAGCACCACGCGCAGCTCGTCGCCGTGGATGCCGTGGGACACCAGCCGCGGCGCCAGGCCGCGGACCCGGTCGGCGAACTCGACGTCCAGCGCCGGCTCGTCACGGCGCAGCCCGCCGAGGGTGACCAGCTCCTCCTGGTGGGCACGCGGCCGCGACCACGCGCCGGACGGGCGGGCCCGGTCGGGGTCGCGGTCGGCGAGGACGGCGGCGTCGGCCGCGGTGATCGGCGCGCCCCAGTGCAGGTGCGCCAGCACGGGTTCGTCGAGCGCGGCGTCGGGGTGCAGGGTGAACGCGTAGCCGACGTGGGTGCCGCGCAGCAGGTAGCCGGGCCGGGTGCCGATGGGTTCGATGGACACCGCCCGACCCTGTCCTGAAACCTTGTTCCATGTCAACGCCTACGTCGCCGGGCGTACACCGCGGGCCGCCCGTCGCCGGATGCCAGCTGGACACTCGGCCGACACCATGGCCCCATGCCGTTCTTTCATGTACCGCTGTCGATCGCGTTGAGCCTGCTCCACCTGTATGTGTGGAAGCGCCTGGTGCGCGACACCATGGCGCCCGGCCCGTGGCGCCGCGTGCTCGCCGTGGTGTTCGTGGTCGGCGACGCGTGCATGGTGGCCGCGCTGTTGGTCAGCACTCAGGTCGACCCGGCCATCGGGCGGTGGTTCGCGTGGCCCGGCTACCTGTGGTTCGGCATCTTCTTCTACCTCGTGCTGACCACGCTGGTGCTGGAGCTGCCGCGCCTGGCGCTGCGCCCGTGGGTCCGCCGCGACCCGGAGGACGGCGGGATCTCCCGGCGGCAGTTCCTCGCCAGGGGCAGCGCGGCGGTCGTCGGTGCGACGGCGGCCGTGGCGGTCGGCATCGGCGTGCCCACCGCGCTCGGCCTGCCCGAGATCAAGCGCGTCCGGATCGGCCTGCCCCGGCTCGACCCGCGGGCCGCCGGCTGCCGGATCGCGCTGGTCAGCGACATCCACCTGAGCGCGCTGCAGGGCCGGGGCTTCACCGAGGACCTCGTCCGACTGATCAACACCGAGCGCCCGGACCTGGTGGCCATCGCCGGCGACCTGGTCGACGGGGAGGTCGAGCACCTGGCGTCGGCCGCCGAGCCGCTGCGGAACCTGCGCAGCACGCACGGCACGTTCTTCGTCACCGGCAACCACGAGTACTACTACCGGTACGCCGAGTGGCTCGACTTCGTGCCGACGCTCGACATCCGCGTGCTGCTGAACGAGCGCACGACCATCACCCACGACGGCGGCGAGTTCGAGCTGGCCGGCCTGATCGACCCGAACGCGACGCTCGAGGGCGCGCCCGGCCCGGACGTGGAGAGGACCCTGTCCGGATGGGACGGTGAACGAGCGCTCGTCATGCTGGCCCACCAGCCCGCGTCGCTCGAGGAGGTGGCCGCCCGCGGCGTGGACCTGCAGCTGTCCGGCCACACGCACGGCGGGCAGATCGCGCCGTTCAACCTGCTGGTCAAGGCCCTGGAAGGCACGACCGCCGGACTGTCCCGAATGGGCGACACGCAGCTGTACGTGACGCGCGGCGCCGGCTACTGGGGCCCGCCGCTGCGAGTGGGCGCCCCACCGGACATCTCGATCATCGAACTAACCACCTGACTCGCGCCATGATGACCACTCCCGTCACGCATCATGACCACTCCCGCCGCGCATGATGACCATTCCCGTCGGCTATGGCCGCCTCGGAACGCCGAGTGGCAGTCAACGCACCGAAAACTGTCGGTGCCAACCACTAAGATTAGAACCAGGGGTCCCCCGACCGGTTTTGTCGGTGTCTTCGGCTACCTTGCCGGCGGGTCTCTGTCCTCACGCGGCCGCAACGGTCATCATGGCCAACCGGAACGGTCATCATGCGTGACCGGAGTGGTCATCGTGGGGCTGGCGCGCCGGGGGGCCAGACTGTGGGCGTGAACGGGACTGTTGGGGTCGGGTGGGCGCTCGGCGGCATGCTCGTGCTGCTCGTGGTGATCGCCGCGGCCGTCATCCGGCTGGGCGGCCTCGGCGGCTGGGTTCCCGTGCTCACGGCGTCGGCTCGGGCGGTCGGGCAGCTCGCCGCCGTGTCGCTGGTCATCGTGGTCGTGTTGCGCTCCGGGTGGCTGACCGCCGTGTTCGTGCTGGTCATGTTCGCGATCGCGGCGCTGACCTCGGCGCGGCGGATCAGCAGCCTGCGCCGCGGAGTGCTCGCCGCGGCCGCCATCGCCGCCGGGGTGATCCCCATCCTCGCGTTGCTGCTGGCCACCGGGCTGGTGCCGGTCACGCCGGTGGCCGTGGTGCCGATCGCCGGGATTCTCATCGGCGGGGCCATGACCGCCACGTCACTGGCCGGCCGCCGCGCGCTCGACGAGCTGCGCGCCCGGTACGGCGAGTACGAGGCCGCGCTCGCGCTGGGGCTCGGTCGCCGCGACGCCGCCCTGCTGATCGTCCGGCCGACCGCCAACCAGGCACTCGTACCGATCGTCGACCAGACCCGCACGGTCGGACTCGTGACGCTGCCCGGCACGTTCGTGGGCGTCCTGCTCGGCGGCGGCACCCCCGTCGAGGCCGGCGCCACGCAGCTACTGGTGCTGATCGCCCTGCTCGCCATCGAGGCCGTCGCAGTGCTCGTCACCGTCGAACTCGTGGCGGCCGACCGGATCAGCGCGTAGCCACCAGCGTGTCGAAGTCGGGGAAGACCTCCGCGTACCGGTTGCCCGTGAAGTTGCCCACCCAGCCGTCCTCGTCGTGGAAGAAGCGGACCGACACGTAGTCCGGGCGGGTGCCCATGTCGAACCAGTGCGTCGTGTTCGCCGGCACGCTCAGCAGGTCGCCCGCCTCGCACAGCACCGCGTACACCCGGCCGTCCACATGCAGGTAGAACGCGCCGGCGCCGCGGGCGAAGAACCGGTCCTCGTCGTCGTCGTGGGTGTGTTCGGACAGGAACTTCTGCCTGGCCACGGCCGCCTTGCCGGTCCACTCGGGATCGTCGGAAGGGGTCATGTGCATCGCGTCGACCAGCACGTAGCCCTCCTGCTCGATCACGCGCCGAACCCGGTCGGCGTAGGCGGCCAGCACCTCGTCCGACGTCGGCTCGGCCGGCAGGCCACCGACCACCGGCCAGCGCTCGAACCGCACGCCCAGCCGCTTCAGCTCGGCCGCGATCTCCTCACCGTTCTCCGTCCGGACGAGGGCGGTGTCCGGATCATCATCAGCCCACACGGTCAGCAGTGTCATGACTCGATACTCACCCCGATGACGAACCTGAGCAACCATTCCAAGCATTCGAGACGGTGCCGAGCCTCCCGCAACGAAGCGCCCCAGACGTAGATCCCGTGCCGCGCGACGATCAACGCGGGCGTGTCGGCCCGGTAGCCGCGCTCGAACTCGTCCCCCAGCACCCGCATGTCCTGGCCGTTGGCGATCACCGGGATGGTCACCAGGTCGTCGTGCGCCGCCCGGCCGAACCCCTTCAGCATCTCCAGGTTCTCGAGCGGCACGCCGCCCGGCCAGCGCTCGGCCGCCAGCACGGGGGCCATGGCGTGCACGTGGACCACCGCGCCCGCACCCGACACGGCGGCGATCCGCGCGTGCAGGCCCGCCTCGGCCGATGGCGTGCCGCCGGCCACCGGGTTTCCCCCACCGTCCACTTCGACCACGTCGGTGTCGGTCAGCTCACCCTTGTCCAGGCCGCTCGCCGTGACCGCCAGACGCAGCGGGTCGCGGCCGACGACCACCGACAGGTTGCCGGACGTGCCGCGCATCCAGCCCATGGCCGAGTACCGCGCCGCCTCGGCCGCCAGCGCCGCCCCGGGCGTCACAGCGACACCTCGTCGAAGGACTTGACCGTCCGGTGTGGACCGAAGTCCGCGTCGCCGAACGGCTCGCCCGGCCGGGCCACACCGACCGTCCGCCAGCCGGCCGCGCGGGCAGCGTCCAGCTCGGCCGGCACGTCGGAGAAGAACACGATCCGGTCGGGCGAGGCACCCATCGCCGCGGCGATCGCCCGGTACGACGGCTCCTCGCGCTTCGGGCCGGCGTTCACCGTGTCGAAGTGCTTCTCGAACAGGCCGGTCACGTCGCCGTCCGTGGTGCGCGAGAACGACGCCACCTGCCCGGCGACCGAGCCGGACGAGAACACGGCGAGCCGCCGCCCCTCGGCGTGCCACGCCCGCAGCGCCGGCGCCACATCGGGGAAGAACTCGGTGGTCAGGTCGCCCTCGGCGTACCCGCGCTGCCAGATGAGGCCCTGCAACGTCTTCAGCGGCGCGATCTTCTGGTCGGCGTTCATCCAGCCGTGCAGCACGGCCACCACCTCGTCGGTGCCGGCATCCGGCGCCAGCCCGCCGAGCGACCGGACCTCGGCGACCGCGCCGGCCACCACCGGGTCGTCGCCGTGCTCGTCGATCCACGGTCCGAGCCGTGGCCGCGCGTAGTCGTAGAGCACCACGTGCACCTGGCTGGTGGCGGTGAGCGTGCCCTCTATGTCGAGGACGACCCAGTCGGTCATGATTCCTCCAGGTAGTAGTCGGCCAGCCGGTCCGGCTCGAACACGCCGCGGTCGGTCACCACGGACGTCACGAACCGGGGCGGGGTGATGTCGAACGCCGGGTAGTGGCCCCGGATCGCCGGGTGGGCGACCCCGGCGGCGGCGAGTACCTCGCTGCCGGAGCGGTACTCGATGGGCACGTCGGCCGCGGTCGGCGCCAGCCGGTCCGGAGCCTGCACCATGGCGTGGAACGGCACCTCGAAGGCCTGCGCGGCCACCGCCAGCCCGAGCGTGCCGATCTTGTTGACCACGTGGCCGTCCATGGTGACCCGGTCGGCGGCCGTGACGAGCGCGTCCACCGCACCGTCGGCGAGCAGCGCGGCACCCATGCTGTCGGTGATCACCGTGGTGTCGACGCCCAACTCGGCCAGCGTCTCGGCCGTGAGCCGGGCGCCCTGCAGGTACGGCCGGGTCTCGGTGCAGTAGAACGACAGTTCCTTGCCGGCCTCGCGGGCGCCGGTCACCAGCCCGACCAGGTAAAGGTCGGCCCAGCAGTGCGTGAGCACGGTCGCCCGGTCCTCCAGCAGCGCGGCCGTGTGCCGGCCGAGCGCGCGGCTGCGGGTGCGGTACCGCTCGTCACCCGCCGTCGCACCGCGCAGCGCCGACTCGACCAGCGTCGCCCCCGTTCCCTCCACAGTGGACAGCACGGCGTGCACGGCCTTGCGCAGGTGGTTGTTCGTCGGCCGGGTGGCGATCAGCCGCTCACCGGCGCGTTCGAGGTACGCCTGCGCGTCCGAGGCGTCGAGGTCGACCGCCTCGCGCGCGGCGAGCACCATCGCCCACAGCGCGGCGAAGTACGGGCCGGACGACTGGGTGACCATGTCCTCGATGGCGCGGGCCACGTCCTCCACCTCGGCGCAGCGCACCCATTCGCGCCGGGCGGGGAACACCCGCCGGTCCAGGATGTACACCCCGTCGTCGGCCAGCCGCACGCTGTCGGCCAGGATGGGCAGCTCGTTCATCAGCTGTACCCCGTGTACGGCGGCCGCTCGCCGGTGAGGAAGTGCGCGCCGACCTCGCGTGCCTTGTACACCACCGGATCGTGCAGGGTCAGGGTGCGGGCGTTGCGCCAGAAGCGGTCGAAGCCGTACTTGCTCGCGGTGGCGCGGGCACCCGTGAACTCGAACACCTTCGACGTGGTCTCGTTGGCCACCCGCGTGGCCATCACCTTGGCGGCGGAGATGGCGATCGCCGCGTCCGCCCGCTCCACTTCGGACAGTTTCGGCCCGCGGTCGAACGCGGCACCCAGCGCGGCGGCCGCCACGTCGGTCAGCGCGCCGGCCGCGCGGACGGCGGCCACCAGTTCCCCGTAGCCGGCGACGATGTGCGGATCGTCCACCGCGGTGTCCACACCGGACCGGAACCAGGCCCGCGTGGAGTTGCGCGTGTACTCGGCGGCCTCGGTGAGCGCACCCTCGGCGAGGCCGACGTAGATCTGGGCGAGGAACAGCTGGAACCCGTTGGCGGCGAGCGAGAGCCGAGGGATCAGCTCCGTCTCGGGGTTGACGCCCAGCACGTCGTCGGCCGGCAGCACGACGTCGGTGAAGACCACGCCGCCGCTCGCCGTGAGCCGCTGGCCGATGTTGTCCCAGTCGTTCAGGTAGTGGATGCCGGGCGCGCGGGCGTCGAGGACGAACGTGAGTTTCTCGCCGTTGTCGGTCCGGGTGGCGCTGACCACCAGCCGGTCGGCGACGGCCGCGCCGGTGGCGAACGTCTTGCGCCCGTGGAGGATGTAGCCAGCGGCGCCGTCAATACTGCCCACCGGGGTCAGCTCGAGCGCCGCGTCCAGGGGGTTGCTCACGCCCGCCCAGAACCAGTTGTGTGCCACCGTGTCCCGCTGCAGGCGCTCGACCATCTCGGGCCGGTCGAACAGCTCGCCGCGCCACAGCTGCAGATAGTGGTAGCCGAGCAGGTGCCCGACGTTCGCGTCGGCGGCGGACACCATCCGGGTGATGGTGTTCGCCGCGAGCCAGCCCGCACCCGTGCCGCCGCGTTCGGCCGGGATGAGCAGCCGCAACAGGCCGGACTCACGCAGCAGCTCGACCTCGGCGACGGGGTTGGCGCCCGCCGTGTCTCGGGCGGCCGCGTCCTTGCGCAGCGCAGCGGCGAGACTCTCGGCCGCCTCCCGCCAACCCTGTGACATTGGTTCGCTCGCAAGCTCGCTCACGCCAACCCCACCAGCGCGTCGAGAGCGACCCGGCTGCCCAGTGCCACGGCGTCGGTGACCACCTGGCGGTGCGGGTCGTAGCCGGTGGGGTCGGTGTTGTCGACAGTGGCGTTGCCGTCGATGACCACCACGCCACCGGCCCGCAGCCCGCGCAGCGACGCGAACACGAGCAGTGTGGCCAACTCCATCTCGATGGCGATCACCCGGGCGGCCAGGTAGTCACGCATGGGCAGCTCGATCACCATGGGACTGAACGCCGCCCTGGTCCACACGACACCGCGGTGCGCCCGTGCGCCGTGCCCGCCGGCCGCCGCGGCCAGCGCCAGAACCGCCTCGGGCGAGGAGAACGCCGGGTACTGCGGGTGGATCAGCTGCTGGGTGACCCCGTCGTCGCGGACGGCGGCCTCGGCGATCACCAGGTCGCCGTCGACGATGTCGTCGCGCAGCGAGCCGGCCGTGCCGAACCGCAGGAACGTGTGGACACCCGCCTCGGCCAACTCCTGGAACTGGCACAACGCACCCGGCCCGCCGACCCCGTGTGACGACACGACCACCGGCACGCCGCGCCAGGTTCCCGTGAAGCTGCGGTACTCCCGGTTCTCGCCGATCAGGGTGGCGTCGGTGAGCAGCCCGGCGACCGCGGTGGCCCGCTTCGGGTCGCCGACCACCAGCGCGTGGCCGGGCAGCCCGGATCGCGGGATACCGGTGATGGGCAACGGAGTGGTCATGTGCTCTCCCTGAGTGTTTTTCGGTTGCGCAGCCGGCCGCTGGAGCGAACAGCGCGAACAGCGCGAGCAGCGTGACGACGTAGGGGGCGGCGTCGGTGGCCTGCTGGGGCAGTCCGACGCCCTGCAGCCGGAAGCCGAACGCCTCGGCCAGTCCGAACAGGACGGCCGCCGCGAACACCCCGTAGGGCAACGCGCGGCCGAGCAGCACGGCGACCACGGCGATCCAGCCGCGGCCGGCCGTCATGTTCTCGGAGAACAGCGTGACGTTGCCGAGCGCGAGCTGCGCGCCGGCCAGGCCGCACAGCGCGCCGCCCGCGAGGATCACGCCGTAGCGGTAGCGGGTGACGCTGACCCCGAGGCTCGCGGCGGCCTCCGGGCGTTCGCCGACGCCGCGCAGCCGCAGTCCCCACGGGTGCCGGTAGAGCAGGATCGCCAGCGCCACCACCGCGAGCCACGACAGGTACACGAGCGCCGAGTGTCCCGAAAGGACATCGCCGACGAACGGGATCGCCTCGATGCCGGGGAGGTGGATCGGGTCCAGGCCGGGCAGGCCGGGGTCGCTGAACGTGCCGCGGGTGCCGAACACCGTGCGGACGAGGAAGCTCGTGAGGCCGACGGCCAGCAGGTTGATGGCCACGCCCAGCACGATCGCGTCACCGCCGAAGGTCACGACGCTGACGGCGAGGATCAGCGAGTACGCGGTGCCGGCGATCATCGCGATGAGCACGCCGAGCCACACGTTGCCCGTGTACCAACTGCCGGCCACGCCCGCGAAGCAGCCGACCAGCATGGTGCCCTCGAGCGAGATGTTGAACACCCCCGCGCGTTGGCACAGCGCGCCGGCGAGCGCGGCGAACAGGATCGGGGTGAGCGCGCCGAGTGCGGAGGAGAACAGCGCCGCGTCAACCACTGGCCGCACCCTTTCGCTTGCGCAGCAACCCGGTGGCGGCGGCGAGGAAGATGATGAGGACGGCCTGCAGGACGGCCGTCAGCTCGCGCGGCACCTGGGTGGCGCGTTCCATGGCGAACCCACCGCTGGTGAGTGCCGCGAAGAAGACCCCCGCCGCGAGCGTCCCGAGTGGACTGGCCGTGGCGAGCAGGGCCGCGAGCAGCCCGATCCAGGTGTACTGCGGGGTGATGAGGGCGCCGTCGATGAACCGGAAGGGGAACCCGAGCACGACGATCGCGCCCACCAGCCCGGCGAGCCCGCCCGAGCAGGCGAGCAGGCGGACGGTCAGCCGTGGCCGGTCGATGCCGGCGTACTGGGCGAAGCGCGGTCCCCAGCCGGTGACGCGGGACTCGAACCCGGCGGGCGTGCGGGCGTCGATGACGGCGTACGCGACGACGGCCGCGAGGATGAGGAAGAGCCCGACGGTCACCCCGGCGCCGCCGAGCGCCGGCAGTCGCGTGTCCGGATCGAGCTGCGCGCTCTGCGGGAGGCTCGACCCAACGTCCCGCATGGGAAACCGCACGAGATAGGCGGCCAGCGACATGGCCGGATAGCTGAGCAGCAACGTGGTGACGAGCAACGGCACCCCGAGCCGGTTCTCACAGAGGGCGGCGAACGCGGCGTAGACACCGCCGGCGAGTGTCCCGGCGAGGAGCGCGGCGACGATCCCCACCGGTCCCGGTACAGCGAGTCCGACGGCCACCGCGCTGATGGCCCCGAGCACGAGTTGGCCCTCGCCGCCGAGGTTGACGAGCCCGGCCCGCAGGGGAATGGCGAGCGCGGTGGCCATCCCGACCACGGGTACCGCGTAGGCGAGGGTGTCCTGGAACCCGTCGGGACCGAACGCCCCGACGAGGATGGCCTCGTAGGCGACGAGGGGGTTGGCCCCGGTGACGGCGAGCAGGATCGCCCCGAGCAGCAACGCGGCGAGGATGGTGAGGGCGACGGTCCGCGCGGCGGCGGGAATCCGGCTCACGACGAGTCTCCGCCCGGCGCCGACCCGCCGAATGCCTGGAAGGCGTCGTTCCAGACACTCAACGTCAGTAAGGCGTCGTTCCAGGCATTCGACGGGCCGCTCACGGGGCCACTCCCGCCATCGCCAGCCCGATGGTCGTCGCGTCCGCGCGGTCCCGGGGCAGCTCCGCCACCACCCGGCCCTCGTACATGACCAGCACCCGGTCGGCCAGGCCCAGGATCTCCGACAGCTCGGCCGACACGAGCAGCACCGCGTGGCCCGCGTCGCGGTAGGCGACCAGCTCCGTGTGGATGTTCACCACCGCGCCGATGTCCACCCCGCGCGTCGGCTGCTCCACCAGCAGCACCGGCGCCTCGTGGGCCAGCTCGCGGCCGATGATCGCCTTCTGCTGGTTGCCGCCGGACAGCGTGCGCATCGGCGTGGTCGGGCTCGGCGCCCGCACCCCGAACCGCTCCACGATCCCGCGCGCGTGCTCCCGCACCACGGCAGGGCGCAGCCAGCCCCGGCGCGCCAGACCGCGGTGGTGCCCGACCGCCAGGTTGTCCGACAACCGTGCCCCCGGCGCGGAACCCACCTCCGCGCGGTCCTCCGGCACGTGCGCGATCCCCGCCGCCCGCCGGGCGCGGCCGGTCAGGCCGCTGATGTCCCGGTCCCCCAACGCGACCGTGCCGGCGTCCGCCGCGAGCAACCCGGCGAGCACCGCCACCAGTTCGGTCTGCCCGTTGCCCGCCACCCCGGCCACGCCGACGATCTCCCCCGCCCGCACGGACAGCGACACGTCGTCGAGCAGCGGCTTGCCATCACCCTGAACCGTCAGGCCCGTGGCGGACAGCAACACCTCGCCGATGTCCCCCGACGGGTACACCCGGTCGAGGTCCACCGCACGGCCGGTCATCGCCTCGGCCAGCTCCGCCCGGCCGACGCCGGCCGTGGGCGCGGTCATGGTCACCCGGCCGTCCCGCAGCACGGTCACGTTGTCACTGACCGCCAACACCTCGTGCAGCTTGTGCGACACCAACAAGACCGTGTGCCCGGAGGCCGCCAGATCGCGCAGCACGTCGAACAGCCGCGCGGTCTCCGCTGGCGTGAGCACGGCCGTCGGCTCGTCGAGAATCAGCACCCGCGCGCGGCGGTGCAGCAGCTTGAGGATCTCCACCTGCTGGCGCAACCCGACCGGCAGGTCACCGACCCGGTCGGTGGGCCGCAGGCGCAGCTCGTGCCGCTCGATCAACGCGGCCACCGCCTTCTTCGCCGCCCGCCGGTCGACGAACCCGCGCCGGGTGGGCTCCGCGCCGAAGATCACGTTGTCGGTGACCGTGAAGCTGTCGAACAGCGCGAAACCCTGCTGAACCATGCCGATCCCGGCGGCGATGGCGTGTGCGGCCGAGCCGAACGTCACGGGTCGGCCGGCCACCTCGATCGTGCCCTCGTCCGGCCGCACCAGCCCGTAGAGGATCGACATGAGCGTCGACTTGCCCGCGCCGTTCTCGCCCATCACCGCGTGGATCTCGCCCGGCGCGGCCGTCAGGTCGACGCGGTCGCTCGCGAGCACCCCGGGATAGCGCTTGACGATGCCGCGCAGCGCGATGGCCTCGCTGGCGGGCCGGTCAGGCTGCTGCTGGGTCATCGACCGTGATCGTCCCCGCGTTGATCCGGTCCCGCAGCTCCCGGACCTGCTCGAGCACCTCCGGGTGTTCGGTGATCACGCACTCCGACGACTCCGCCTCCGGCTCCAGCCCGGTCAGCGAGATGCCCTTCTCCGTGATGCCGTAGGACCGCAGCTGGCCGGCGTCGCCGTCGAGGATCGCGTCGACCCCGTCGCCGATCACCACGTCGGTGCGCTTGATCACGTTGTCCACCACCTGCCCGGGACTCGCCGGGCACTGGTTGGCGTCGACGCCGAACGCGAAGATGCCGTGTTCCTTGGCCGCCTCGAACACGCCGAGGTTGCCGGACGCGGACGCCGCGCCCATCACGTAGTCGACGCCCTGCCCGGCGAGCGTGGCGGTCAGCTCCTTCGCGCGGCCCGGGTCGTTGAACGGGTTGGCGCCGCCGATGAACAGCGGGCTGAGGGTGGCACCCGGCCGGGACTCCTCCGCGCCGAGTCCGAAGGGGACGGAGTAGCGGCGGAACTGCGGGGTGTCCAGCGCGACGACCGCGCCGACCTTGCCCGACTCGCTGAGCAGGCCCGCCTCCGCACCGGCCAGGAACACGCCCTCGTACTCGCGGAACACCGCGCAGGTGACGTTCGGGAACTCCTTCTCCGTGCACGAGTCGACGAACAGGAACTGCTGGTCGGGGTGCTGCTCGGCCTGCTCGGCGATCACGTCCGCGAAGTTGAACCCGACCGCCACGATCACGTCCGGCTCGTCGCGCACGGCCGCCGCCATGTTCTGCTGGATGGAGGCCGGGTCGGTGCTCTCGTACACCCGCTGGCTGCCGTCGTGCTCCTCCGTCGCCTGCTCGATGCCGGTGACCGCGAGCTTCAGGAAGTCGTTCACGCCGACCGGGTTCGGCGTCAGCAGGACGAAGGACGGGCCCGCACCGCCGCCGCCGTCATCGTTGGCCGCCGCGTTGCAGCCGACGGCCAGCGACGACACCGTCGCGGCAGCTACCAGTACCCCTACCAACCGCAACCTGTGAGGCATGCGTACGTCCCTTCAAGCCATGATCCATCATGGGTCACCCCAAAGGAGCAATCCACCCGGCGGAGCGTAGGCATCGTGCCCAGTATCCGGCCATGATGTCCACTGAGTGAGAGCTGCTGCATGTCACACGATGGTGGACTGGCGTGGCGGACCGGTTTGATTGTCCGATGTGGAGGAACCCGAGAAGCACTCTCCCACGAGAGGTAGGAGGACGGTTGTCATGGTGACCAGGGCGGCACGCAACGAGGCGATGCCACCGGCCAGACGAGCTGCACCCGTGGCGCGGATCCCCGGACCGCGTCAGGTACCCGTACCCGACATCCGGCCCCGCGCGGGCTATGACCTGCTCGTGGGCGTGGACGCGGTCCTGCCGAAGCTGCCGGTCAGTAGCTCGGCGCAGAGCCGGACCGCGCTGGCCGACGACCTGCGCACCGCGCTGGCGCGCACCTCCGCCCGCGGTGACACGTGTCGCGTGCACCACCAGGCCGAGACGGTCCGCGCGGCGGTCGACCTGTTGCTGGCCGGCTCGGTCGACGAAGCACGCACCGTTCTACTCAGGGTGCGCACCGAACTTTCGTGACACAACACACGTGACACACAACGACGCGGTCGGGGCCCCCGAGGTCCCGACCGCGTCGTTCGCGGAGCGCTCGCTCACTCGTCGGCGAGCGGCTCCGCCCGCACCCGCTTCAACGCGGGGGTGCACACCGAGGCGGCGATCAGGGCAACCAGCGCGCCCAGCACCACCGGTGCGGCCAGCCAGGGGCTGATCACCGGAACGCTTTGCGACACCAGCCCGAAGAGCCCCACGCCGACCGCGGTACCCAGTGCACCGGCAGCGATCGTGGACACCAGCGCGGGCAGCGCGGCCTCCGTCCGCAGCGCCCGCGACAGCGTGCGCAGCGGGGTGCCCGCCGCCAGCAACGCGCCGAAGGTGCGGCGCCGGTCCATCACCGACCCGGCCGTGGCGATGGCCGCGCTGATGCCCGCCAGCAGCGACGCCGTCACCAGACCGATGACCGTCACCCGTCGGAGGTCAGCCAACTCGGTGTTCTGCTCACTGAGCCGCATCTCCTTGCTGACCACCTGTTCACCGCCGGCGCCGCTGAGCAGCGCCGTGCGCACCTGCTCGCTGTCGGCCCCGGCCGCCGGCACGGCCACCGCGACCTGGGTGAAGGTCGCGTCGTCCGGGAGCAGCGCCGGGTCGATCAGCACGGTGCCGGCGCCCTCGATGGGCAGCCGTGCGGCGTCGGCGGGCAGCGGGACGGTCGCCGGGCTCGAACTGCCCGCCGGCGTGCTGTTCACCTCGAGGCCCGTGAGGTCGATGTCGGACGTGGTGTAGATCGCCGGACCGGCCGCACATGGCGTGTCCCCGACGGGGGGCAGCAGCGCCTTCGCGTCGGCGCAGCTCACCACGTAGCCGGTGTAGTAGACGTCGCCCCGGCTCAGGTCCACCTGGCCGACCTGGACCGCCCGCTGCTCGAGCCCGTACCCGCGCAGCGCCGTGTCGGTGGCCGACACGATCTTCCCCGCCCGCTCCTGGTCGGTGTAGACGTAGGGCACGTCGTCGCGGAACTCGCTGTAGTAGCCGGCCTCGGCCTCGAGGCTGGGCATCAGGGTGAGCGCCATGGAGCCGGCGAACACGGCGAGCACCACCCCGGCGGACGCGCGGTACGCGGCCTTCGGGTCGTCGCGCAACCTGCGCCCGGCGAGCAGTGCGGCCGGCCGGCGCCAGGTCCGCACGAACAGGCCGCCGAGTGCCGAGGTGACCCACGGGCCGACCACGGTGGGCGACCACATGAGGATGCCGAGCGACACGAGCACCGGCAGTATCCCGGCCGACGAGCCGACCTTGGTGAGCGAGAAGAAGAACAGCGCGGCGGCGGCCGGCACGAGCAGCAGGCGTACCACCGACAGCGGCTTGCGGGTGTGCCCGCCGGTCGCCATGAGCGGCGTGTTCACCACCCGCCGCAGGCCCGCGACCGCCGCGCCGACCACCAGCACCGGGACGGTCACGGCGATCACCGCGACGATCCAGGCGGGCAGGGTGAAGTCGTTCGCGTACCAGGTGCCGCCGTCCCACGGGACGAGCGTGGCGAGCGCGTGCAGCCCGGGGCTCGCCACCACCCCGACGGCGGCGCCGACCACCGCGGCGATGCCCGTCTCGGCGGCCACCATGGTGGTGACCTGCTTGGGGGTGGCGCCGGCGAGCCGCAGCGCGGCCAGCCGCCGTTCGCGGCGGGCGGCCGTCAGCCGTGACGCGGAGGCCACCAGCACCAGGCTCGGGACGAGCAGGACCACCACGCCGACCCCGGCGAGCAGCGACAGCAGCGGGTCCGGCTCGGCGTCGGTGGAGGTCAGGCCGGTCAGCTCGGTGGCGGACGACGGCATGGTGTCCGGCGAGTGGCCGACCAGCACCACCAGCTGTTCGGGATAGCGGAGCGCCTCGTCGCCGAGGATCCCCACCGGCTCCGCGCCGAACCGGTCGGCCAGCGGTTCGCCGGACAGCGCCGCCAACTCGGGCGACTGCAGCAGCTGCCCGGGGCCGGGCAGCTCGTCGATGCCGGCCGGCAGCCGGATGTCGGCCGGGTCGGCCAGCGGCGCCACGTCGATCCGGACGATCGGCCGGCCGTCCATCACGTCGTCGCTGCTGGCCCAGCTGACCGTGCCGTCGGCACCCCCCTGGAACATGGAGATGCTCGGGTCCTGCCAGACGGCCCGCTCGGCCCGCGCCTCCGTGGCGAACGGCAGGGCGACCAGGAGCATGACCAGCCCCGTGGCCACCGCGACCCCCATGGCCGTGAGGACGGTGGACACCTGCGTGCGCCGGTCCACGCGGAGCACGCGGAAGGCGAGTTGTACGGGATTCATGCGCCGGCCTGCCCCGCGCCCGTGCCCGCAGATCCGACGACGACCGGGACGTCGATGCGCCCGTCGCGGATGGCGACCGTGCGCGGCAGGTTGGCCGCCAGGTCACGATCGTGGGTCACGACGATCACCGCGGCGCCGGTCTCGCGGGCCGCCTCGATGAGCGCGTGCACCGTGGCGTGGCCGGTCCGCGTGTCGAGCGCGCCGGTCGGCTCGTCGGCGAAGATCACCTTCGGCTGGTGGGCGATGGCCCTGGCGATGGCCACCCGCTGCGCCTCGCCGCCGGAGAGCTCACCCGGGCGCCGGCGCTCCTTACCGTCCAGGCCGAGACGACCGAGCCAGGTGCGGGCCGTGGAGATCGCCATGCCCTTGTCGCGGCCGCCGAGCAGCAGCGGCAGCGCCACGTTCTCCTCGGCCGTCAGCTCGGACACGAGCATCCCCGACTGGAACACGAAGCCGAACTCCGTGCGCCGCAGTTCGCTGCGCTTGGTCTCGTTCAGCTGGTCGATCGGTTGCCCGGCGAGCATGATCTGTCCTTCGTCGGCCTTCAGGATGCCGGCGAGCACGTGCAGCAGCGAGGTCTTGCCCGACCCCGACGGCCCCACGATGGCCAGCACCTCGCCCGGCGAGATGTCGATGTCGACGCCGGCGAGCGCGTACTGCGAGCCGTAGCGCTTCACCAGTCGCCGGCCGGACAACAGCGGTGTCATGTCGGTCCTTCCCCTGTTCGGTGCTTGTCGGGGAGAACCTTGCCGCCGGCGGCGGGTCGAGCACGTCGGGCAGATGGCCACGTTCGGGCCCGGCGGGCTGGCCGATCGGCCGACCGGGGGATCGGCCGATCGGCCAGCCGCTCAAACCCGGCGAGTCTCCCTCCCCGAACCACCGAGTTGGCGTTTCGCGCCGCCCACCCACCTGACGTGAACCGCTAACTCGCACGCCTGTGGAGTGGGACTCGCGGGCTGTTGGCCAGGCCACGTGCCGGACCACCCACCTCGGCGTTCGGCGCCACCGACCCTGGCGCCTTAGCGTGATCGGTATGACCGGCTCCCCCCAGGTGCGGCGCCGCGTGGCGATCGGCGGCACGGCGGCCGTCGTCGCGCTCGCACTGGTGGCCATCGTGCTGACCGACGAGGTGGTGCACCACGACGCGTTCGCCGGGCTGGACGGCACCTGGCGGGACTGGGTGCTCGACCAGCGCACGCCGGTGCTGACCGACGCCATGATCGGGGCGAGCCGGTTCGGCAGCACCCCGTCGCTGCTGGCGATAGCCGCCGCGGTGGCGGCGTGGCTGGCCTGGCGGCAGCGGCGGGCGTCGTCGGTGGTGCTGCTCGCCGCGACCGCCGGGATGTTCCTCGGCCCGCTGCTGAAGGTGGTGGTCGGGCGGCGCCGGCCGGTCACCACCGACCACCTGATGCTCGTGGACAGCTGGTCCTACCCGTCCGGGCACGCCCTCAACTCGATGGTCGTGCTCGGCATGCTGACCGTGCTCGCCGTGCGGGCGCTCACCGGCGCGCTCGTCCGCGCGACCGTGCTGGTGGCGGGGATGGCGCTGGTCGGCGCGATCGGGTTCAGCCGGGTCTACCTGGGCGTGCACTGGCCGTCGGACGTGTTGGCCGGCTGGTTGATCGGCCTGCTGTGGCTGACCGTCTGCCTCACGGTGGCCCACCTGGTGCGGGAATATCGACGGGTCGGGTACCGTTCCGAGGAGTAGTTGAGTCCGCAACTAACTATGAGGGACAGCGATGCAGTTCGGGATCTTCTCGGTCGGGGACGTCACGCCCGATCCCACGACCGGTACCACGCCGAGCGAACACGAGCGGATCAAGGCGATGGTGACGATCGCGCTCAAGGCCGAAGAGGTCGGCCTGGACGTGTTCGCCAGCGGGGAGCACCACAATCCGCCGTTCGTGCCGTCGTCGCCCACCACCATGCTCGGCCACATCGCGGCCCGCACGTCGCGGCTGATCCTGTCGACGGCCACCACGCTGATCACCACGAACGACCCGGTGAAGATC
This sequence comes from uncultured Actinomycetota bacterium, assembly GCA_963826035.1. Lineage (GTDB taxonomy): Bacteria > Actinomycetota > Actinomycetes > Mycobacteriales > Pseudonocardiaceae > Actinophytocola. The sequence goes on from CAWGVZ010000004.1 coordinate 431,048, forward strand.
GCCGAGGACTACGCGATGCTCCAGCATCTGGCCGACGGCCGGGTCGACCTGATGATGGGCCGCGGCAACACCGGGCCCGTCTATCCGTGGTTCGGCCAGGACATCCGGATGGGCATCCCGCTGGCCATCGAGAACTACGCGTTGCTGCACGAGCTGTGGCGCAACGACGTGGTCGACTGGGAGGGCCGGTTCCGCACGCCGCTGCAGGGGTTCACCTCGACGCCGCGGCCGCTGGACGGGGTGCCGCCGTTCGTGTGGCACGGGTCCATCCGCAGCCCGGAGATCGCCGAGCAGGCCGCGTACTACGGCGACGGCTTCTTCGCCAACCACATCTTCTGGCCGAAGGAGCACTTCATGCGCCTGATCGGCCTGTACCGGGAGCGGTACGCGCACTACGGCCACGGCACGCCGGAGCAGGCGATCGTCGGGTTGGGCGGCCAGGTGTTCATCCGGCCGCGCTCGCAGGACGCGGTGACCGAGTTCCGGCCGTACTTCGACAACGCGCCGGTGTACGGGCACGGTCCCTCGCTCGAGGAGTTCACCGACCAGACGCCGCTGACCGTCGGCAGCCCGCAGGAGGCCATCGACAAGACGCTGACCTTCCGCGACCACTTCGGCGACTACCAGCGGCAGCTGTTCCTGGTCGACCACGCCGGATTGCCGCTCAAGGTGGTGCTGGAGCAGCTGGACGAGCTCGGCGAGATCCTGCCGGTGCTGCGCAAGGAGTTCGAGTCGCGCCGCGCACCCGGTGTACCGGACGCCCCGACGCACGCGTCGCTGCTCGCCCGCGCCACCGAACCGGCGACCACCTGACGGCCCTCGGCTACTCGGCCGGGGCCGTTCCCATGGATCGCCGCGCGGCAACGCGGTTGGTGTAGGCCTCGGTGGTCAACTCCTCCGCGGCAACACCCAGTTCCCCGAGTACAGCGCGAAGGACGGTCAACGCGTCACGCACATCGTCCGGTTCGACCATCGTCTCCAGTTCGAGGAAGGTCTGGCGGTCGAGTTCGGGGATCCGCACGACGGTGGCCAGCAGGTCACGTCCGTGGGCGGTGAAGCGGTAGTTGTCGCAGTGTTTGTGGAAGGCGATGACGTCGACCAGGCCGATGCCGGTGAAGATCGTGTGCAGGACGGCGGGGTCATCGACCGTGGTCTCGTGCTCGGGCTTGGACCCGGAGCTGTCGACAGCTGGCTGCTTGTAGGTCAGGACGACTCGGGTGGTGGTGTCGGTGGTGATCGTGCGCAGGCGGAGTTCGTAGCCGGCGGCGTCCATGCTCTGGTCGAGGCGGTCGTAGTAAGTGTCTGCGTAGACGCTGGTCTCGGGTACGGCGCGGCGGTTGAGTTCGGCGCGCACGTGCTCGGGGCGGACGAGTTCGGCGGTCAGCTCGGCTTCGATGACCACGGGGTTGTCCCTTCCCGGCTCAGACCACGCGACGTGAGGTGCGTCGTAGTTCGTCGATGAACCTACGGAATCCGCGATGCAGAGCGCCATGCGGCGATAGCGCGCCGTCGAAGAGGGCGTCTGAGCGCCCTCGGTCGTGCGTCGAGGCGCTCTCGCCGACGGTTGTATCGGGCCCCGGATCTGCGCTCGGCGTGGCCACAGGTGTTCGTGGCGGCGCTGGACGGGACCTCCGGGCCGCTGGTCTGGCACCAGGCGTACGCCGAGCGCGCCGAGGCGGACGGCGACGGCCGGTAGTCTGGAGAGGTCGACTCCGCGAAGAGGTGGGCCATGGCCTCGCCAGACCCGATGCTGCCGGTGGGCCAACGCATCCAGTTCTACCGCAAGCATCGCGGCATGTCCCGGCCGGTGCTCGCCGGACAGGTGGGCAAGTCCGCCGAGTGGCTCAAGGCCGTGGAGAACGGACGCCTGCAGGTGCCGCGCCTGCCGATGCTGCTGCGCCTCGCACGGGCGCTCGAGTTGGCCGACCTCGCCGAGTTGACCGGCAATGGTGACGCCGTGCCGGTGCGGGTGTTCGCCGGCGAACGGCACGGCGCGCTGTCCGCGGTGCAGGCCGCGCTCACCGACTACCAGATCACACCCGCAGGGCGGTCGCCGAGCGTCGAACACCTGGCGCTCCGGCTGGACCAGGCGTGGCGGGTGCGCCATGGCAGCTCGGATCACCGGACCCAGCTCGGCGCGCTGTTGCCCGACCTCATCCGGGACGCACAGCACGCTTCCCGGACCAGCGCGAGCAACGATCGCCGCGCCGCACGCCGAGTGCTGTCCGGCGTCTATCAGCTCGCCGACTTCTACGTGGCCTACCAGCCCGCCCCGGAGCTTGTGTGGATGGTCGCCGACCGGGCGCTCACCGAGGCACGCGAGGCCGACGACCCGTACACGACCGCCGGAGGCGCGTGGGCGATGGTGCAAGCCCTGCGGGACGCCGGCCGCTGGGACGAGGCGGTCACGCTGGCCGCGGACGCGGCGCGGCAGCTGGCGGGGCACCTGGACGGCGCGCCGGATGACTGGCGCGGCATGGTCGGCGCCCTGGAGGCGGAGATCGCCTATGTGCACGCGCGTCGCGGCCGGCACGGCGAGGCATGGGCTCACCTCGAGCGCGCCGACGCGATCGCGCAGCGGCTCGGGCCCGGCTACCGGCACGTACAGACATCGTTCTCAGCGCCGGTGATGGTCGCGCACGCCACCACGCTCGGAGTGGAACTGCGCAGGCCCGGTGAGGCGCTCCGGTCGTCGGACTCGATCGACGCGGACGCGATCCTGTCGGTACCGCGCAGGAGCCGGCACCTGATCGAGGTAGCTCGGGCGCATCACCAGCGCGACGAGCGGCACGCGGTGTGGGCGCTCCTCGACAAGGCGGAGCGGACCGCGGCCGAAACCATCCGGTACAACGGCTTCGCCCGCGAGATGCTCCTGGACCTCTCGGCCCGGCCGCCGGCCGGGTTCCGCGACGACGTGCGCAACCTCTGCGTCAGAGTGGGGCTGTTGGCCGCGTAGTCGCCCGATCGAGTGGGGGTACAACTTGTACCCCGTCACCATCCGACATCGGCCGATGCTCGGAGCATGGCTGAACTGATCACCGCTGGCGCTCTGGACTGTGCGGTTCGAGGACGCGATCGACCGGCACGGGCGCAGTCTCTGGGTGCGGGTACTCGACTGCGGCCGCGAGCGTGAGTCGCGATGACCGGGGGTGGGCAGGGGCACGCGGCCGACGCGCTGGCGGACGCACTCGCGGCCGTCATGGTGCCGGTCGCGCAGCGTGCGGAGTGGGTCGCGAGCACCGCGTTGACGCCGGAAGTGGTCGAGTTGGTGGTCGATCTCGGGGAGCTGTCGCGGTACCTGGTGGAGCACGCGCGGCGGGTGATGTCCGGTGAGCCGGCGCATGACTGGGCCGAGGTGGCCGACGCGTTGGCGGCAGCGACGAAGGCGTGCCGGCGGCTGGTCGTGCTCGACCTCGACGACGCGGGCGACGCGGGCAGCCGATGACCACTCGTGTCCGAGGGCTTGGCCGCCACCCGCACAGCCCGCCACCCGATCCTCGCCGACCGGAGCCTGGCGGACGAGATCCGCCGGCAGCGCGCCGAAGCACCGCGCCGCTCCACAGCCCCTCGGCCTGGCCGGGGAGAACATGACCGACACAGGAGACCGATGACCGAGAGAACGTTGACCAGGATCGAAATTCAGGAAGGCCTGCAGACAGGCGCCTGCGCCTGGTTCGTCGTACGCGTGGACAGCCAGGGGATCGGGACCACTCCCAGGAGGACCTGCACGTCTGCACCGACCCGGTCGAGGCCGAGCGGCTCGCCGAGATCGAGCGTGACAATCACGGGTTGCCGCCGAGCCGGCAGGTCGGCCCCGGCCAGCCGGCCTTGATCTATCCGGACAGGGCGATCACGTTGGGCGCGGTCGGGACGCTGTCGGCGTTCTCGAGTGCGGTGGAGCTGTGTGTGGCCGTCGAGTTGCGCCGGCTCGCCGAACAGGCCGCCGAGCCGACCCGGGACCTCCTGGCCGCCCGCGCGGCGTGGCTGCGCAGGGCGTGCCCCATGACCGGCTGACCCCACCCCTACCTGGTCGTACCGCCGTCAAACTCACCGCCCGGACTCGCTGAGGCAGTACGACCACACAGGCGAACCCCCGCCGGAACGCACAGCCGGCGGGGGTTCGTCATGTTCGGCGCAAGTACGGCCGTGCGGGGGTGTGGGGCCTCAGCCCTCTTCGGCGGCGCGCTGGGCCCGCTTGCGGCGCTTGCCCTCGTGCATGGCGACCACCCGGGCCACGGGGATCTCGTGGCCCTCGGCCACCAGGTCGGCCGGTAATGCCTGTGGGGCGGGCAGTTCCTCGGCCCACGGGTTGCGGTCACCGAGCAGCGCGGCCGCGTTGCGAATGGTGAAGTCGCGCGGGGTCACCTGTTCGATGTCGGCCCACGGCACGGGAAACGACACGGGCGCACCCGGGCGCACGCGCGGGCTGAAGCAGGCGACCACCGTCGCGCCGCCGGCCCGCGTCGAGTCGACGAACACCTTGCCGCCGCGGTCGGCCTTGATGTACGCGGTGGTCGCGAGCGCGGGGTCGATCCGCTCGGCGCGCGCGGCGATCGCGCGGGTGGCGGCGGCCGCGTCCGCCATGTCGACCGAGGTGTCGATCGGCACGAACACGTGCACTCCCTTGGCACCGCTGGTCTTCACGGCACCCGCGAGGCCGAGGTCGGCGAGTGCCTGGCGCACGAGCAGCGCCGCGCCGACCGCGAGCGAGAACGCCCCGTCCTCCTCCGGCGGGTCGAGGTCGAGCACCAGGTGCGTCGCCCGGTCCATGGCCTCGATGCGGGCGAGCGTCGGGTGGTACTCGACGGCGCGCTGGTTGGCGAACCAGACGAGCGTGCGCCGGTCGTCGCAGACGGCGTAGTGCACGTCGCGCCGGGACGACTCCGCCCAGACCGCCACCGTCCGCAGCCAGTCGGGCGCGTACTTGGGCACGTTCTTCTGCATGAACGGGTCCTGCCCGGCCCGCACCCGCAGTACCGACAGCGGCCGGTCGCGCAGTTCGGGCAGCAGTCGCTCGTGGACGACGTCGAGGTAGTCGACCAGGTCGCGCTTGGTGGCGTCGGCGCCGTCGAACAGCGGCTGGTCGAGGTTGGTGAGCGGCACCTCGGCGAGCGATTCCGTACTCTTCGCGGACCCCATACCGCTCCTCACTACTCCCGGTGCGTTGGTGCGACTGTAGTCCAGGACCGTCTTTTCGGACCTCGCTTGCGGTGGGGCGCCAGGCGGGTACGGTGCCCGCATGTCTCGCCCGTACCCGCCCGACCCGGGCCAGCAGCCCGGCTGGCAGCAGCAGCCGTACCAGCCGCAGGGTCAGCAGTACCCACCGCAGCGCTCGCCGCAGTACGGCCAGCAGGGCCAGCAGTACCAGCGGCCGGCTCCCGAGCCGCCGCACGAGGACGAGGGTGGCGGCGGTGGTGGCATCGCCAGATTCGGCCTCGGTCTGGTGCTCAGCGTCATCGGCCTGGTGGTTCAGGTGGTCAGCCTGTTCCTGCTGCCGTGGCTCACCGCGTCGGCCGGCAACGACGCGTCCATCTCGCTGCCGGACATCTGGGACGTGGCGCGCGAGTTCGGCGCCGAGGGGTTCAGCGGCAACTACCTGTTCCTGTTCAGCTACCCGCTGGCCGCCATCGGGTTCCTGCTCTCGCTGGTCGCCGTGCTCGAGTCGGTGGCCATGAAGGTCGTCTGGGCGTTGCTGACGCTCATCGGCCTCGGCGTGCTGGTGCTGCGGTTCGGCCTGTGGCCGGCGGCGGAGGTGCTGATCAGCGACGAGCCGCTGAACCTGTCGAACAAGGAGATCACCATCTCGATCGTCGCCCTGGTGGCGCTGGTCGCGGTGATCTTCATGCTGAAGACGGCCATGTCGATGTTCCGGCGGATCGCCGGGCTGATCCTGCTCGTGCTGGCCGGCGTGCACATCTGGGCGCTCAACGACTTCACCAACAACCTCAGCGACCTCAGCCCCGGTGCCTGGGGCCCGGCGGGCGGGTACGTGCTGGCCGCGGCGGCGGCGTTCGTCGGACCTCGCCGGCTGGCCTGATGGCCCGGACGGCGGTCGTCACGGGTGGTGGTTCCGGTCTCGGCCGGGCCATCGCCGTGACGATGGCCCGCGCCGGCTACCACGTGGTGGTCGCGGGCCGCACGGCCAGCACGCTCGACGAGACGGTGTCGCTGGCGGGCTCGGCATCGGCCGTGGTGACGGACGTGGCGGATCCTTCGTCGGTGGACGCGCTGTTCGCGCACGTGGCCGACCGTCACGGCCGCCTGGACGTGCTGGTGAACAACGCCGGCGTGTTCGGTCCGAGCAAGCCGGTGGCGGAGGTGACGGCGGCCGAGTGGCAGACGGTCGTCGACATCAACCTGACCGGCGCGTTCCGGTGTGCGCAGGCGGCGTTCCGGCTGATGAGCACGCAGCGGCCACGCGGCGGGCGGATCATCAACAACGGCTCGGTGTCCGCGCACGCGCCGCGCCCGAACGCGATCGCCTACACGGCGACCAAGCACGCGATGACCGGCCTGACGAAGGCGCTGTCGCTGGAGGGCCGCGAGCACGACATAGCGTGCGGCCAGATCGACATCGGCAACGCGGCCACCGACCTGACGGCGGGCTTCGCGGCGGGCGTCCGCCAGGCCGACGGCACCACCCGCGCCGAGCCGACCATGGACGCCCAGCACGCGGCCGAGCTGGTGCTGCACATGGCCGAACTACCACTGACGGCGAACGTCCAGTTCATGACGGTGACGGCAACCGCCATGCCGTACATCGGCCGAGGCTAGATCCCGTCCACGCAGATCGTGCGTGGTGGGTCCGAGTAGACCAGCGCCTCGCCGACGAGTGTCGTCTTCTGCTGCGGCGGACAGGCGGTCGCGTCGGCCGCGTCCGGCAACACGGCCGTGACCCGGAAGTCCGCCGCGGCGCAGTCCGCGAGCGTGGGCCCGTTGCCCACGCTGGCCCTGAAGCACTCGCCCGCCGCGGCGTTGAGCATCAGGCAGAGCTTCCACCCGCCGAACCCGATCAGGCTGTACTCGACGAAGGTCCGTCCGGACAGTCCTCGGTCGCCTTCAGGTCGTCGTGGCGATCGTGTACCTCGCCTCGGCCGTGCCGCACTCGACCACGTCGAGCTCGGCGTCGACGCCGCCCTTGATGATCGCCACGCAGTCACCGACGGCCGCCCGGTTAATTTCGGGCACCATCGCGCTCACACTCGGTGGCACGCCGGTGTCGGGGGCACGCCGCTCGTCGCCGGCCGAGTCGCTGGACCCGATCGAGCCGACGTCCAACAACCACAGCGCCGCACCGACGACGGCGACCAGCGCCACCACGACGAGCACGATCCGCCCGCCGGACGGCGGCGACTCGGGCAACTCGTTCACAGGGCACCACCGGCGGTCTCGGCTTCAGTTGGCGTGACCTTAACCGAGTCCCGCGCCGCGCCGACCCGCAGTTTTCACGAAGATCACCCGGGTGTGCGCCCCCCCCCCCGATTTCCAGCCTACCGACGATCACCGACAATCCTGGCCTCCACAACCGTTCCTGTGGACAGCACCCGGCGCCTGTGGACAACCCAACTCCACCAGCACCGTCAACGTTGGGAATCAACGTGAGTTGGCAAACAGGACATTAGTTAGCCAACACTTAGCGGGCTGTCGTGTCATGAGTGCGACCGGATCCGCTCACAAAGGAGAATTATGTTCACGAGAATCGTTCGCGGCGCCACGCTGATGATGGCTGGCTTGACGCTGGTCGCCGGCCTGCTCGTTACCGCTGGACCTGCTGCGGCTCAGCCAGAAGGGCTGGTTGCCCTCACGGCGGCGGGCCAAGCCGATATTGGACCAGCCGCCTGCAATGCAGACGCTCGCACGCCCTATCAGAGCGGCGGCTCGGTGAACAGCTGGGCATGGTCGTCGGGATGTCTGAGCAGCTGGGACTTCTACTTCGAGCTGCAGCGCCACCGAGCATGGGGATGGGAGAAAATCGATTCTGCCCATTGGAGAGGCGACGGATCGGGCGCGTTGTATTGGTGGTGCCATGGTCACACGTACACCTATCGGGTATTCGGTCGTTACACCAATCCGAACGGAGTAGTCGAGATCGACATTAGTCCGACGCACCGTTTCGTCTGCTGAGACCCGTGCAGGAAAGGATCAGCCTCGGTGGCCTGCCAGAAATGACACCGGCAGGCCCCGGGGTGGTACAGCGTCCGTGGGCGTAGCGGTCATCGGCTGGGTCCTGTCCGCGGGTGCTGGGCAGAAGATCGGGGCCCCGCGCATCAGCCGAACGCTCGCGTGCGCCAGCCGCGGACCTCCTCGGCCGTCAGTGCGTCCGCGAAGATCGCCGCCCGATCCACCCCACCCGTCAGCCGCTGCCCACCACCCTGGTCGGCGCCGAAGCGCAGCTCCCGCGTCGCGCAGCCGTTGATGCCCGCGTCCGGCACCTGTGCGCCACCGATCCGGTCGCCGTCCGCGTACACGGTGATCTCACCCGAGTCGGCCATGGTCACCACCAGATCCACGTACCGCCCGGTCGGCACGGTCGCGTTCGTGGTCACGTTCTGGTTCGACCCGATGAACCGCACCTGGTTCGACGGCGTCAGGTCGATGAGGATCCCGTCGGTACCGGGATCACCGCTCGGTTGGAAGTCGAACAGCCTGCGGTAGCTGCCCGAACCACTCACCTTCACCTCCGCCGCGAACGTCGCCTCCCGCAGGAAACCCAGCTGGGTCGCCGCCGTACGCAGGAAGTTCTGCCCATTCAGCACCAGCCCGGTCCCGCTGGGCGCGGCGGTCTCGTACCCGCCACCACTCTGCACGGTCGCGTCCCGGTTGAACGCCGACACGTCGTTCACCGTCGCACCCGAGGTGGGATCCCACGCCACCAGCGGCGCGGCCGGTGGCGGGATGGCGCACGGCGGCAGCGGATCGATCCGGATGGCCGCCACACCCGTTGCCCGCCAACCACTCCCGGCGAGCACCGCCTCGATCGTCTGCTGGCTGGCCGACCCGCCGGCCGGTGTCACGGTGAACGTGTACGTCCTCGACCGTCCACTCGGGAGCGTCGCGAACGCGTGGTTCGCCGGCGACACGGTCCACCCGGCCGGCACCGCCATGGTCAGCTGCCCGGCCGGCACCTCGACACCGCGCGACGTCACCGTCACCCGCGCCGGGAACGCGGTCCCCGCGACCGCCCGGTCCGGCGCGTCCACCGACACCGACACGGCCGACGTCGCCACATACGTCCGGCCGGCCGTCGCGGCGAACGTGATCTCCCGGCCGTCGCGCTGGTAGCTCACCTGCTGGTTCGTCTGCTGGTCGACCACCCGGAACCGGCCGCCGAACAGCTCGCTCGACACGGTCAGCGGCCCGGTGTTCCCGGCCTTCAGCGCGATCCGCGTCGGCACGCCGCCGACCCAGTCGGTGTCGACCGTGACGTTCCCGCGTGCCTTCAGCCCCTTCACCGCGCCGGTGTCCCAGAAGTCGGGCAGCGCCGGCAACACGTCGACCACCCCGCGGTGGCTCTGCACGAGCATCTCCGCGACCCCCGCCGTGGCACCGAAGTTGCCGTCGATCTGGAAGGGCGGGTGGGTGTCCCACAGATTGTCCAGCGTGCTGGTCTTCAACAGCTCGGACAGCATGAGGTGCGAGTGGTTGCCGTCGAGCAGCCGCGCCCAGAAGTTGATCTTCCACGCCTTGCTCCACCCGGTGCCGCCGTCACCGCGCGCCTCGAGCGAGGTCCGCGCGGCCTCGACGAGCGCCGGGTCCTCCTGCGGGATGATCTGCCGCCCGGGATGCAGCGCGAACAGGTGCGACACGTGCCGGTGGTCGTTGTTCTGGTCGTCCCAGTCGGATTTCCACTCCTGGAGCTGACCCCACCCGCCGACACGCAGCCCCGGGTCGAGCCGGCCGAGGAACCCGCGCACCTCCGTCGCGAACGCCGTGTCGCCGACCGTGGTCGCCGCCTCGGCGGCGTTGGTGAACAGGTCCCACACGATCTGCTGTGACATCGACGCGCCCGCCGAGAACGGCCCCTGCTCCGGGGAGAAGCTCGGGCTGACCACCAACTTGCCGTCGCGCGGGTCGGCCACCAGCTCGTCGAACCAGAACTGCGACAACGACTTGAGCATCGGGTAGGCGCGCTGCCGCAGGAAGTCGTCGTCGCGGGTGAACAGGTAGTGCTCGTAGTAGTGCTGCGCGAGCCAGGCACCCGCTTCGGGGAACCAGAACGCGGTCGGCCAGTCGTGGACGCCCGTGAAGCCGTACGGGGTGGTCTCGTTGTTGACCACCCAGCCGCGGTTGCCGTACATGTCGCGCGCCGTCACCTGCCCCGGCGCCACCAGCGAGTCCACGAAGTCGAACAGGGGCGCCGTGGTCTCCGTGAGGTTCGTGGTCTCGGCCGGCCAGTAGTTCATCTGCAGGTTGATGTTCACGTGGTAGTCCGCACTCCACGGCGGGGTGGTCGAGTTGTTCCACACACCCTGCAGGTTCGCGGGCAGCGAGCCGGCCCGCGACGAGGAGATCAACAGGTAGCGGCCGTACTGGAAGTACAGCACCTCCAGCGCTTTTCTGGTGGCCGGCGACGTGGTCGAGTCGCGGTAGGCACGCAGCAGGTCGTCGGTCGGGATGTTCGGCATCGCCTGGCCGACGGCCAGCGTGACCCGGTCGAACAGCCCGCGGTAGTCGGCCACGTGCGCGGAACGCAGGCTGGTGAACGTCTTCGCGGCCGCCGCGTCGACCCGGCTGGTGACCGCCGGGTGCGGGTCGGCCGCGCGGTAGGTCGGGTACGCGTCGGAATAGTTGGTGCCGGCGGCCAGGATCAGCGTGACCGCGTCGGCGCCCGACACGGTAACCGTGCCGTTCCCGTTGTCCGTGCGCGAGCCGCCCTCGTTGAGCACCTGCAACTGCGACTCGAACCGCAGGTTGTTGTCGTGCAGGTTGCCGGCCATCGTGATGCGGCCGTTCCGCGCGGTGAACGTGCGTGACCGGTTGCCCGGCGCGGTGATCGACGCGGTGAAGCCGATCCGGCCGGCCTGGTTCGCGCTCAGCCGCGCGACGATCACGTCGTCGGCCGCCGAGGCGAAGTACTCGCGGGCGAAGTTCGCGCCGTTCGAGGTGTAGGAGACACCCGAGACGGCCTCGGCGATGTCGAGGCTACGACGGTAGTTCGTGACGTTCGGCGGGGACTGCGGCTGGGACAGCAGGATGTCGCCGAAGGTCTGGTACGCACCGAAACCGGTCTTACCCTGACCGAGAATGCCCGCCACCCACTCCGGGGCGACCTGCTGCTCGGCGTTGATCCGGTTCTGCACATCGCTGATCGCGTTGGGGCGGGGTGTGCGCCAGTTGCCGAAGTCGTAGTTCGGCGAGCCGGGGCCGCCGGTCCACAGCGTCTTCTCGTTGAACTGCAACTGTTCGTTCTGCACGCCGCCGAACACGCTCATGCCGAGCGCACCGTTGCCGATGGGCAGCGACTTCGACTCCCAGTCGGTGGCCGGCTCGTCGTACCAGAGGGTCATGGCCGGGTTGCGCGGTTCCGCCACGGGCTTCCCGACAGGTGGCGCGGCGCCGGTCGCCGATCCGGTACCGACCAACGTGGCGATCGTCGCTGCCGTCACCGCGGCGGCGAAGATCCGGGACGCTCTCCGTCGAACGTACATGGTCATCACGTTTCCTCAGGGTCACGATACGACTCTCGAAGGTTAGAGATCCGATGTATTTGCCGTCAAGGATTCGCGATATTTAGCAAACTTCGTTGCATAACCCCGCAGAGTGGGGCAATAGCTTGCAGCGACTTGCACTAGACGTCAGATCTCTGGTCGGACCCTGTTTCAGCAGGGCGTTACGTCCGTGGTACTCATCGCGATGCATGAGCAGTCGACCACGAACTGGGGTGAGTGGGCATGGCCATCGACGTCGGCGCGATCAGCAAGTTGACCGAAGGAGTGGACGCGCTCCGCAAGTTCACGGAATCCGTGGCGGGCGGCGACAAGGCCGGCAAGACCGCCGAGGGCGGCGCGGTGCCCGGCGACTCGGCGGCCACTGTGATGGCCCGCAAGGCCAGGGAGAGCTACCAGAAGACCGCGCGGTGGATGTTGGCCGCGTTCGCCGCGGTCGGCGTGCTGATCTTCGGCTCGCTGCCGTTCGCGAACGTGACGGACGTCGAGCTGGAGTGGCCGGACAGCCTGCTGCTCATCGGTGGGCTGGCGCTGGCGGTGGCCGGCATCGTGACCGCCGTGATGGCCGTGTCGCTGGTGAGCGAGCCGGAGGACGCGAGCCTCGGCGAGCTGGACTGCGACCTGCGTGCCGTGCAACGGCTCAAGAACGGAGAGTTCGCGTTCGACGAGGCCGGCAAGCCGCTGTTCGCGACCGGCCGGCTCGCGGACCTGCGGCGCTGGTGGAATCCGCGGCTGCGCGCGCGGGTGCAGCTGGCCGAGATCCTGCACGGCACCGAGGCGGACGCGCACCTCGGCCCGGAGCTGGGTGAGCAGCCGACGGTCACCGACCTGATCAAGAAGCTGCGTGATCTGGAGTCGAAGCACGCGTTGCTGTCCCCGGCCGTCGCGAAGCTGGCGGTCACCGTGGCGACCGAAGAGAAGCGGGTGACCGACCTGACCGCGCTGCTGGAGAAGGTGCCGACCGACGAGGCGCGAACCAAGTACACGGAGGCGGCCGCCGCGCTCGACAAGGCACGGCTGGAGCACTCGGCGGAGCTGACGAAGCTCACGGCGATCGACAACCCGCTGAAGATGTACCACGACCACCGGAGCCTGCTGCTGGCCGAGTCGGGCGTGATGCAGCTGCGTGGCACCTTCCGCCTGGCCCGGCGGATCCTCGCGGTCGCGGCGGTGCTGACGCTGGTCGGCGGCACGGCGTACGCGTTGTCCCTGCCGGGATCGGCGCCCGAGACGGAGGAGGAGTCCGCCGCCCCGGAGGAACCCGCCCCCGGGCCCGTGTACGCGACCGGGCTGGCGGCGACCGTGCTGGTGCACGAGGGCACGGCACCGGCGGCCGAGCTGCCGCGCGAGTGCGTCGGGCGGCAGCTGGCGGCCACGTGGGTGGGCGCCGGGCGGGTCCCTCCGTCGGTCGGCCCGTTCACCGCGGTGATCACCGATCCCGCGTGCACCGGACAGATCACCGTTGAGCGCGGCGAGGGCACGTTCGCGCTGACTCCATGACCGACGCGGCGACCGCCCAGGCGTGGGCCGCGTTGGGCGGCGACACGGCGGCCCACGTGACGTACGAGCCGGTGCGCGACGGGCTGCCCGCCCGGCTGCCGGTGCGGGAACTGGCCAGGGCGACGGTGGGCGTGTGCTCGCTGGCGGCGGCGGAACTGCTGGCCACCCGCAACGGCGTGCCCTGCCCCGCCGTGCGGGTGCACGAGGGCGCGGTGGCGACGGCGTTCGTGAGCGAACGGCACCTGCGCGTCGACGGCCGCGCCCCGCTGGCGTTCGCCCCGCTGTCCCGGTTCTGGCGCACGGCCGACGGTTGGGTGCGGACCCACGCGAACTACCCGCACCACCGCGCCCGGCTGCTGGCCGCGCTGGGCGTGCCCGAGGCGGCGGTGGAGAGCGAACTGGCCACCCGCCGGGCGATCGAGGTCCAGGAGACCGTGTACGCGGCGGGCGGCCTGGCGGTAGCCGTGGCCACCACCCCGAGCGGCGCGCACCCACTGGTGGAAACCCGCCGAGTCCCGGGCGGCGATCCGCACGTCCTACCGCCGGCCGCGCTCCCCGCCGACGGCGTGCGCGTGCTGGACCTGACCAGGGTGATAGCGGGCCCGGTCGCGACCCGCACGCTGGCGTTGCTGGGCGCGAACGTCCTCCGCGTCGACCCGCCCGCGCTCCCCGAACCCGACGACGTCCTGGCGGACACCGGTCCGGGCAAGAGATCGACGCTGCTCGACCTGGCGACCCCCGAGGACCGCGAGACCTTCGAGACACTGCTGGCCACGGCCGACGTGGTGGTCACCGGCTACCGCCCGGGCGCGCTGGACCGCTACGGCCTGGGCGCTTTGTCGGAACGGTATCCCGGCTTGGTGGTGGCCCAACTGAACGCGTGGGGCTGGACGGGCCCGTGGGCAACGCGCCGGGGCTTCGACAGCCTGGTGCAGGCGGCCAGCGGCATAGCCACCATCGAGGGCGACGCCGACCACCCGGGCGTGCTGCCGGCCCAAGCGCTGGACCACGGCACGGGCTACCTCCTGGCGGCCGCCGTACTCCGCGCCCTGTGCGAGCGCCACCACACGGGCGAGGGCCACCACGTGCGACTGTCCTTGGCGGGCACGGCGTCCTGGCTGCTGAACGACCTGCGGCCAACGTCCCCGGCGGGCGCCGAGCACGACCCGACCCCGTGGCTCACGGAGACGACGTCACCCCATGGCCTGCTCCGCCACGCCCGCCCACCGGTGCACTACCCGGGCGCCCCGACGACGTGGCGCCAGGCACCAACCCGCTGGGGCAGCGACCCTCCAGAGTGGACTACGCCCGCTCGAGGATGAGATCGAAGTCCTTGCGCCAGGTTGACCCGCGATCCTCGGACGCCTCCCAGCGACCCGCGATCCGGTCGGGCCCGACTTCGGCGACGAACCGCTGGAACATGTCGGGATCCTCGCGGCTCAGGTTCCAGTGCGAGCCGTCGAACGTCATGGCGTAGACCCGGCAGACACCTCGTTCGTCGTGGTAGAGGGCCGTGTACGCGTCCTGCGCATCGCTGCGACCGAGCACCAGGACCATCTCACTCGTGGCCTTGCCGGCATCGTCGGCCATCGTCCAGCGGAAGACCACGAACGCGTCGCCGAGCCACTCGACCGTCGCCGAACCGGGCACCTCCAGGTCGGCCGGCTCCAGGAACCAGGCGTTCCGCAAGGTGGTATGCCACGATCCGACCAGGACGTCCAACTGCTTCATGGCCTCGTTGCGCATGCTTCCCCCGAGTCAGCCTCGTTCGATCAGGTGACCCACCACGTCCGGGCCCGGGTGCGCGGTGCCCGAGCCGTCCCGGCGCGGGTCGACCTCCGGCAGTTCCACGGCCGTGCCGTTGTTCGCCGCGCCCGCCGGACGGGAACCCACCCACGCCAGCATCAACCGGGTCTCGCCCTTCAGGAACCGATGCGTACGAACGCCGCCCGTCGCGCGGCCCTTCGCCGGGTACAGCTCGAACGGCGTCATCTTCACGCTCGAACCCGTTGCCGTGACGACCATCGGGTCGCCGTGGTCCTTGTCGTCCGTGCGGAGCGCGGCGAAGAACACGGCCTCCGCGCCGGCCGTCAGGTTGATGCCCGCCATGCCGCCGCCCTTCACTCCCTGGGGCCGCACGAGCGAAGCCGGGTAGCGCAACAGCGACGAGTCGGACGACACGAACACGCACGTCTCGCTGCCGTCGGTCAACCAGGTGGCGCCGACCACCTCGTCGCCGTCCTTGAGGCCGATCACCTCGAACTCGTCCGACCGCACCGGCCAATCGGGCGCGCACACCTTCACCACGCCCTGCCGGGTGCCGAGCGCGAGACCCGGCGAGCCCTCGGCGCGCTCACCCAGCGGCGCGAGGCCGACGACCTTCTCGCCCTTCTCCAACGGAACCAGCTCGCTCGCCGCCATCCCGCCCCGCAGCGACACGGTGCCCGCCGCCTCCGGCAACACCGGCAGCGGCAGCACCTCCGTCTTGAACGCGCGTCCTCTGCTGGTGATCAGCAACACCTGACCGCGGGCGGTCGTGTGCGCCACGGCGGACATCGCGTCGTGGCGGGTTCGGCCGCTGCGCCGGCGCGCCTCCGTGGCCTCCTCCGACTCGGCGGCCGTGCGCGCCACCAGGCCGGTGGCCGACAGGATCACCTGACACGGGTCGTCCGCCACCTCCAGCGGACCGGCCGGCTTGGACGCCGCCAGGACCTCCTTCAGGTCACCGTCGATCAGCGCCGTGCGCCGCTCGGTGGCGAGTTCCTTCGCGACCTTGGCGAGCTCGCTCGACACCAGCTTCTTCAGCACCGACTCGTCCTCGAGGATGGCGGTGAGCTCGGCGATCTCGGTGCGGAGCTTGTCCTGCTCGTTCTCCAGCTCCAGCTTGTCGTACTTGGTGAGCCGCCGCAGCGGCGTGTCCAGGATGTACGTCGCCTGGATCTCCGACAGCTTGAACCGCTTCATGAGACCCTCTTTGGCCTCCGCCGCGTTCTCGCTGCCCCGGATCAACCGGATCACCTTGTCGATGTCGAGTAGGGCGATCAGCAGACCCTCGACCAGGTGCAGCCGTTCCTCCCGCTTGCGGCGCCGGAACTTCGTGCGCCGGGTGACCACCTCGTAGCGGTGCCGCAGGAAGACCTCGAGCAGCGCCTTCAACCCGAGCGTCCGCGGCTGCCCGTCGACCAGCACCAGGTTGTTGATGCCGAACGACTGCTCCATCGGCGTGAGCCGGTACAGGTCGGACAGCAGCGCCTGCGGGTTGACGCCCACCTTGCACTCGATCACCACGCGAGTGCCGTTCTCGCGGTCGGTGAGGTCCTTGACGTCCGCGATCCCCGTGAGGCGCTTGGACTTCGTGACCTCGTCGGTGATCTTCTCGATGATCTTCTCGGGGCCGATCTGGTAGGGCAGCTCGACGATCGTGATCGCCTGCCGGCCGCGGCTGCCCTCCAGCGGGCCGATCTCGACCTTGGAGCGCATGCGGACCACGCCCCGGCCGGTCTCGTACGCGCGGCGCACCTCGTCGAGGCCGAGCAGCATCCCGCCGGTCGGCAGGTCGGGGCCCGGGATGAACTCCATCAGCTTGTCGAGCGTCGCCGTCGGGTGGGTGATCAGCCAGCGCGCGGCGCCGATGACCTCACCCAGGTTGTGCGGGATCATGTTGGTGGCCATGCCGACCGCGATCCCGGACGTGCCGTTCACCAGCAGGTTGGGGAACGCCGCCGGCAGCACCGACGGCTCGTCGAGCGACCCGTCGTAGTTGGGGCGGAAGTCGACCGTGTCCTCGCCCAGCTCGCCGACCAGGAGCATGGCCTCGTTGGACAGCCGGGACTCGGTGTACCTGCTCGCGGCCGGGCCGTCGTCCGGGCTGCCGAAGTTGCCGTGCCCGTCGACCAGCGGCGCGTTCATCGAGAAGTCCTGCGCCAGGCGGACCATCGCGTCGTAGATCGCGGTGTCGCCGTGCGGGTGGTACTTGCCCATCACGTCGCCGACCACGCGGGACGACTTCACGTACGCGTGCGTCGGCCGGTACCCGTTCTCGTTCATCGAGTACAGGATCCGGCGGTGCACCGGCTTCAAGCCGTCGCGCGCGTCGGGCAGCGCGCGGGAGTGGATGACCGAGTACGCGTACTCCAGGTAGGAGTCCTCGATCTCGGTCTTCAGCGAGTTGTCGAAGACCTGGGCGCCCGCCCGGTCGAACGCGTTGGGGTCGACCTTGGTCGTCGAAGGGCCCTTGCGGCGTGCCATTTCCTGTTGCTCTCTCTCAGATGTCGATCGCCGACTGGTCCACGCGTGCCGATGACTCGACCAGCCACGCACGCCTCGGTTCGACCTTCTCCCCCATCAACAACTCGAGCGCGCCCTCGGCGGCCTCGACGTCGTCCATGGTGATGCGGCGGACCGACCGGGTGGCCGGGTTCATGGTCGTGTCCCACAGCTCGTCCGCGTCCATCTCGCCGAGGCCCTTGAACCGCGGCACCGGCGTGACAACCTGCTTGCCGGCCTTCTCCAACGCGGCCAGCCTGGTCTCCATCTCGCGCTGCGAGAACGTGAAGTGTGTCTCCGGGTTGCGGCCCTTGGTGGTGATCTTGTGCAGCGGCGGCATGGCCGCGTACAGCCGGCCGTCCTCGATCACCGGGCGCATGTACCTGGCGAACAGCGTGATCAGCAGCGTGCGGATGTGGGAGCCGTCGACGTCCGCGTCGGCCATGAGGATCACGCGGCCGTACCGCATGGTCGACAGGTCGAACGTGCGGCCGGTGCCGGCGCCGAGCACCTGGACGATCGACGCGATCTCCACGTTGCGCAGCGCATCGGCGATGCTCGCCTTCTGCACGTTCAGGATCTTGCCCCGCAGCGGCAGTAATGCCTGGTACTCCGACACCCGCGCCATGCGCGCGCTGTTGTGCACGAAGACACCGGCCTCGAGAGCGAAGTTGTGGTAGCCCTCGACGGTCAGGTCGTAGACGTCCGCCGTCTCGGAGAGCGGCTCAACGGCCACCACGGCATGGTTGACCGGGGCTGCGGCGTGGTCATTCGACGTCATGTGCCGCAGGTTGTCCGCGTCCGCGAGATGGTGGGTGTAGACCCACTCCTCGCTGTCGTTCATCCACACCCGCTCGTACCCGTCCAGCATGTCGCGGTACAACGGCATCAGTGAGTCGCCGGCGGCCAGTTGGTCCGCGCGCCGGTACGAACCGTCGCGCAGCCGGAACAGATGGTCCGGCGTGCAACGCACTGACTCGCCGTTATCCAAGGTGACTCGCACAAGTGGCGTGTTCCGCTTGGTGACTCGCGGCTCGATCAGCGGAGCCACCACCACCCGGCCCGCTTTGTTCGTCGTGTAGCCGAAGTGCGTGACGCCCTTGTCCCAGTCCGCGGCCAGATCCGCGAAGGAACGGCTCTCCCCCGAGGCCAGTGCCACCATCGTGTCGCCAGTAAAACAGCCGAGTGCGCTGTCGCCCTCCACGAGGAAGAGCTCGCTCCGCGCGATGCCCGTGGCGCGGCAGTCGACCAGCTTCGGGGGCATGGCGGCGCCCTCGAGCGCGGTCTTGCGGCGGGCGGCGTCCTTCTGCTGCTTCTGGGCGAGTCGGACGCGTGCCGCGTCGACCACCTTCTGCAGCACGGTCTTCGCCTCGGTCTTGGTCTTGCGGTTCTCCGTCCACGCCTTGATCTCGCGCTCCACGATGGCCTGGATGACCTTCGTGATGCCCGCCGTGGACAGCTCGTCCTTGGTCTGTGAGGTGAACTGCGGCTCGGGGATCCGGACGTGGACGACGGCGGTCATGCCCTCCTCCACGTCCTCGACGGTCGGCGGGTCCTCCTTGGGCTTGAGCAGACCGCGTGTCTTGGAGATGGCCTCTTGCACAGCCTTCGCCATGGCGCGGTCGAACCCTCGGCGGTGCGTACCCCCGTGCACGTTGCGGATGGTGTTGGTGAAGCACTCGACCGTGCGCTCGTAGCCGGTGCCCCAGCGCAGCGCGATCTCGACCTCGGCCACGCGCTCCACTTTGGACTGCATGACGCCGTTCTCGTCGGCCGCGTTCTCCCGGTAGGTGCCTTCGCCGTTGATCAGGATCATGCCGGACACGGGCCGGTCTCCCGGCGGGCTCAGGAACTCCACCATGTCGGACAGTCCGTTGGGGAAGTGGAACGTCTCCTCGTCGATCGCGCCCTCGGTGGCGTTGCGCAGGACGTAGGTGACGCCCGGCACGAGGAATGCGGTGTTGCGCAGCTTGGTCCGGACGGCCTCGATGTCGAGCGCCGCCGAGTTCTCGAAGTAGCGCTGGTCGTGCCAGTAGCGGATGGACGTGCCGGTGGACGCGCCGCGCTTCATCTTGCCCGTGACCCGCAGACCCGAGCGCTTCACGAACTTGGCTTTGGGCCCCACCGCGTCGAACTCGCCCGGCACGCCGTGCGCGAAGGACATCTGGTGGACCTTGCCGTCCTGCTTGACCGTGACGTCGAACCGGTGCGACAGCGCGTTGACCGCCGAGGCACCCACGCCGTGCAGACCACCGGAGGTCTTGTACCCGGACCCGCCGAACTTGCCACCCGCGTGCAGCCGGGTGAGCACCAGCTCGACGCCGGACAGACCGGACTTGGTGTGCACCCCCGTGGGGATGCCGCGGCCGTCGTCGTCGACCTGGACGCTGCCGTCGGCGTGCAGGATGACGGTGACCCTGTTGGCGTGCCCGGCGATGCCCTCGTCGGTCGAGTTGTCGACCACCTCGTTGAAGAGGTGGTTGATACCTCGGCTGTCGGTCGAGCCGATGTACATGCCCGGCCGTTTGCGCACCGCCTCGAGGCCCTCGAGGTGGGTCAGATCGTCGGCCCCGTAAAAGGTTCCCGCAGTCACTCTGGTCGTCTCCCGGATCATGGCGTCCTGCCCGCCTCCTCGACCGGCTAGTGGCGTCGAGGGCGTGGACCACCGTAGGAGAGCGTATCCGGCCGGGGTGACAACCCCCGGCATTTGTCCCTGGCGAGCTGGAGATCAGGAGTGCAACCGCAGGTCAGCCCAGGTGGGCGCGAGCAAACCCGTCAGCGTCTCCAGTGGTGCGCTGGCCCACTCCCCCTCTTCGTCGTAGCCCAGTTGGCGCACCGACCGGATCCACGTCAGCACTCTGGCGATCTTCGCGACCCAGCACGCCAGCCCCAGTTCGGCCACCAGCTCGGACCGCGGCGCCAGGTCGCCGAACACCTCGAGATAGGCGTCGCGGGGCCGCACGACGGCCGGGTCGTCGACGGACACCCCCGACTTGTGACGGACGATGCCGAGCACGAGCAACATGCTGGAGAACGGGTGCGCCACCACCCCGTCGCCCCAGTCGTAGAACGTGGCTCGCCCGTCGGCCACGAACACGTTCCACGGGTGCAGGTCGTTGTGGTCGAGGCTGGCCGGGACCACCGCCTCGGCCAGCCGGGCACACCAGGTGCCGAACTCGGCACGCTTGGCGGTCGCCCGCCGCAGGGTCTCCCGGCCGGCCTCGTCGTCGTGCTCGGCCACGTAGACGCCGACCGCCTCCAGCGCCTCCTCGAACCGGCTCGGCATCACCTCGGCCCGCATGTCCGTGATGCCGAACGACAGCATGTCATCCACGTGTGGCATGAGACCGCGCTGCAGTTCCGCGTACTGCGGTAAGACCTCCACCAGCGCGTCGACCAGGGCGGTGCCGCCGATCCGGTCACCGAGGTGGTCACCGAGGGTCTCGCCGCCATCCGGCAGCAGCACCCAGCCGCGTTCGGTGTCGATCGCCAGAGGAGTGAGGATCCTGGTGGGCGTGGCCTTGGCCATCAGCTCGTAGAGCGGGACCTCGAACGCGTTGTACGGCCCGGGTACCTTGAGCCACACGGGCCCGTCGGACGTCGGCGCGGTGAGCACCGTTCCCCACGGCCGCAGGTGCGGTTGGGTGACCTCGCCGGTACGCCGGACGCCCGCCACGGCCAGCCGTTCGTCCATCCAGGTGCGAGCGGTGTCGAGCCACTCCTGCGACGACCACACGTGCTACTCCTTCAGTCGAGCGATCAGTGCCGCGGCGACGATGACGGTCGCCGCGCAGATCGCCGAGGACACGTTGAGCCCACTGGCCAACGCCTGGTGTGTGTCGCCGCCGGTGCGGACGACCGCCATGCCGACCATCCCGAGCACCGCGATGCCCATGGCGAGTCCGAACTCCCCCGCGGTCTCGGACAACGCCGCCGCCGAACCCGCCTGCTCGGTCCGGACCGCCTGCATGGCCATGATGGCGCACAGTCCGGCCATCGGCCCGATCCCGACGCTCTGCACGACCATGCCGGTGATCATCAACGGCAGGCTGCCGTCGCCGTCCACCTGAGTGAGAAGCCCGAAGCCGATCGCCGCGACCACCAGTCCGGCCGCGATCACGAGCGGTGGCCGGACCCACCTGGTCGCCAGTGGCCCGAGCTGGATCATGACCAGCATCGACAGGGTGCTCGGTAACATCCACAGCGCGGTGTCCAGCGTGGACAGCTCGGCCACCCGTTGCAGGTACAGCGACACGAACAGGGTGTTGCCGGCTGTGATACCGGCGACCATGGTCAGCAGCAGACCGGCCCGGAACACCCGGTTGCCGAACAGTTTCAGGTCGAGCAGCGGGGCCGGGAGCCGCCGCTGCCGCCCGACGAACACGACCCCCGCGGCGATCCCGACGAGCACGGCGAACACCGGCAGCATGGCGAACCCGTTGCGGGACAACTCCTTCAGGCCGTACACGGCCGGCAAGACGGCGAGGAGCGACAGCGTGACGCTCCACAGGTCCGGCCGGGCCGGTTCCGGATTGCGATACTCGGGCAGCCACTTCGGCCCGAACACCAGCAGCAGCACCATGATCGGCACCCCGATCAGGAACGCCGCGCCCCACCAGAAGAACTCGAGCACGGCCCCGCCGACCACCGGACCGAGCGCCGAGCCGCCGAGGAAGCAGCCCATCCACACGCCCATGGCGGTCGCGTGCTGCTTCGGGTCGGGGAACATCGTGTGGATCAACGACATGGTGGACGGCATGATGGTGGCGCCGGCGACGCCGAGCAGCGCGCGAGTGGCGATCAGCATCTCCGGCGACGTCGAGTAGGCGGCGAGCACCGAGGCCGCCGCGAACGCCGCGCCACCGATCAACAGGAGCCGCTTGCGCCCGATCCGGTCGCCGATATTGCCCATGGTGACGAGCAGTCCGGCCAACACGAAGCCGTAGATGTCGGTGATCCACAGCTGCTGGATGTCGCTGGCGCCCAGACTCGCGCCGATGTGCGGCAGCGCCAGGTAGAGCACGCTCATGTCGAGCGCGACCAGGATGGTCGGCAGCGCCAGCACGGCCAGGCCGATCACCTCGCGGCGACCCGCTTTTCGAGGAGCGGTCAGGGTTTCCATGGCCGGCTCCTACTTCTCCGCCGGCACGACGTCGCCGAGACCCGGCCATTCGACGGAGATCCAGGACGGGCGGAACTCGGGCAGCTCGTGGAAACGCCGTAACGACGCCAGGCCGCTGAGCCAACCGGTCCAGTCGGCGAACGGGGGGTTCTCCTCGTCGAACCCGCTGTTGACGAACGTGAGCCGGGTGCCACCCGCGGAGCCCTCGAGTTCCCAGGTCGACACCATGCCGGGCCACTGGAGGACGACCCGCCGCCCCGACTCCAGATCGATGATGCGGGCGATCGAGTGCGGATCGGAGAAGTCGTCACCCATGCCCCACCGGCCGCCGACGTGCGGTTCGACGCTCATGACGCTGCCGAACCACCGGCGGAACCGCTCGGGATCCATGAGTGACTCGTAGATCTCGATTGGGGTGGCGTCGATCGTGACCTGCGCGCGCAGGTCGGTGGTGGCGGTGTAGTCGCACTTGGGTGTGGTCTCGCGACCCTCGACGTGGTCGATCAGGTTGGCGACGGCGAGCGACCAGAAGGTACCGAGGAAGCCACGTGGCGTGGTGACGCCGGAGACCACGTCCGACCAGTCCGGAACATCGCTCTGTGTCAGGGAGATGACCGTCTCCCCCGACTCCTCCGCGAGCCCGAACTCGACCGTGGTGTCCACACCGGACAGCTGCCAGGCGAACCGGAATGTCCGATCGTCCGCGTACAGTGGCCGCTGGTTCGGCTCGGCACCCTCCGGGGTGTAGCGGCCCCAGAAAGAGAAGGTGTCGGGCAGGTCGACCTCCGCGTGCTCGGCCAGCCAGACGCGGAGTGCCGCGGCGTCGGTCAGCGCGTGCCGGACGGTCGCCAGCGGCGCCGAGGTCCGGTAGCGGAGCTTCAGTGGGTCATTCATGACGTGCGAGGTCTCCTTCGTGCGGCCCTGACGGCACCTCGTCCCCGGACATCCAACCTCCGGAGCGGCACCTGCGTTATACAATTCACCTTGTACGTAAAATCAGATTTTGTCAATAGAGTGGCGAGGGAACACACGTTCGAGTGACGTTCCTGGCGGACCTACCGACCCGGCCGTACGGTGAACATATGTTCGGAACTCAGCCCCGGCGCTCAGCGCCAGAAATCAACCAGCAGCTCGCTGAGCTCCTCAGCCCGCTCGATCTGCGGCATGTGGCCGGTGTCGGAGAAGAGGTGGACGCGAGCGTACGGCAACAGCGTCCGCGCGGCCTCGAGATGGGCGTGCGGCAGGATCAGGTCGCGGTCGCCCCAGACCACGAGCGTGGGCACCTTGCGGGCCGCCACCACGGACAACAGTTCGTCGCGCCACGCCTGCCGGACCCCGCGGAACGTGCCAAGACTCCGCGCGGTCTCCAGCATGACCTTCGCGCCATGGGGTCGCGTGGCGATCCGCCAGGCGTAGTCGACACGGTCGTCGGTCACGAACGCCGGGTCGAAGAACAATGCCTGCTCCGCCCGCCGGGCTCCCTGGCGGGACGGGAGGAGCAACAACTTGGCCAATCCGCGCACGGCCAGGATCCGCAGCGCGATGGTCACCTCCTTGCCGAACCCGGCGCTGTTCACCAACGCGAGGGTCCGCACGCGCTGGGGCGCCTGCACGGACACCTGCATCGCCACTGCCCCACCTAGCGAGTTGCCGACCAGATGGGCGGGCTCGGTGATGCCGACCGCGTCCACGAATTCCTCGGTGAAGGTGGCCAGGGCACGCAGGGAGTACTTGCCCGGCAACGGATCCGAGCCGCCGTAGCCGGCTAGGTCCACGCTGTACACGCGATACCGGTCGCGCAGCAGCTCGTGCTGCTCGGTCCAGTCCGCGTGGCTGCGGCCGATTCCGTGCAGCAGCAAGACCGGGTCACCGTCGCCGTCGACGCGGTAGCGGGTCCGCAGCCCGCGTACCCGGACCTCGCTCACGCCGGCTGCCGATCCCCGGCCGGCAGGCGGTCGAAACGCACGCTGTCGTCGACCGGACCGTGGCGCATCATGACCACGTCACGCGGGTAGTTCTGGTGCAGCCGCCACGGCGCGGCCGGACCCTGCTTCGGTAGCTCGTCCACGCTACGCAGCACATAACCGCTCTTCAGATCGATGATCGGCTCGACCGGCACGGTCGGGTCGGCGAGAACGGGGGTGACCATCTGGTAGTCGTGCTCGGCCATGTGGTTGAGCAGCCGGCAGACATACCGGGCGACCAGATCCGCCTTGAGCGTCCAGGAGGCGTTGGTGTAGCCGAGGGTGAGCGCGAAGTTCGGCACCCTGGACAGCATCATTCCCTTGTACGCCACGGTGTCCCTGAGGTTGACCGGGGAGCCGTCGACGGTCAGCGTCATGCCGCCCATCGCCAGAACGTTCAGCCCGGTGGCCGTGACGATGATGTCGGCCTCGAGTTCCTCACCGGACTCGAGCCGCAGGCCGCGCTCGGTGAACGTGTCGATCCGACCGGTCGCGATCGACGCCCTGCCGCCGCGCAGCGCCTTGAACAGGTCGCCGTTCGGCACGAAGCACATGCGCTGGTCCCACGGGTTGTAGGTGGGCGCGAAGTGGGTGTCGACGTCGAAGTCCGCCGGCAGCTGCGACCGAACACCCTTGCGCAGCAATGCCTTGACCAGTTTCGGAGCACGCCGGCTCAGGTTGAACAGCAGGGAGGTGCCCAGCACGTTCTTCCACCGCAGCGCGGGGAACAAGTACTTGGCGGGCACCTTGCCGATCAGCTTGTCGGCCAGCCAGTCCTTACCGGGAAGGGAGAGTACATAGCTCGGTGAACGCTGCACCATGGTGACGTGCTCGACGGTGTCGGCCATGGACGGGACGAGGGTGACGGCGGTGGCGCCGCTGCCGATCACCACAACCCGCTTGCCCGCGTAGTCGAGGTCCTCGGGCCAGTGCTGCGGATGCACGATCTGGCCGGTGAAGCGATCGGTGCCGGCGAACTCGGGCGTGTAGCCCTTGTCGTAGCGGTAGTAACCGGAGTTGACGAACAGGAAGGAACAGGTGATGCGTGTGGTCTTACCGTCGGTCTCGGTGTCTGTCACAGCCTCGACCGTCCACCGGGCGTCCTCGGTCGACCACTCGGCCCGAACCACCTTGTGGTTGAAGCGGATGCGGCGCTCCACGTCGTACTCGCGGGCGGTGCGGCGCACGTACTCGCGGATGGCGTCACCGTCGGCGATCGCCTTCGCCTCTTTCCAGGGGCTGAAGGAGTAGCCGAGGGTGAACATGTCGGAGTCCGAGCGCACGCCGGGATAGCGGAACAGGTCCCAGGTGCCGCCGATGGCATCCCTGGCCTCCAGGATCGCGAACGTGCGATCGGGCGACTCCTGCCGCAGGTGGCACGCCGCTCCGATGCCGGAGAGACCGGCACCCACGATCAGGACATCGACATGCTCCATACCAGGCACGTTATCGACACGGTGTCGACTCAGTCAACAGTGTGTTGATAGCGTGGCGGTCATGGCGACCGCACGTTCCACGCGTGGCCGGCGGGGCGGACGCCCGACCGGTGACGACCGGGAGCTCGCGATCCTCGCGACCGCGGAGCGGCTGCTCGGTGAGCGGGCGCTGCGGGAGATCTCCATCGATGACCTGGCCAAGGGTGCGGGTATCTCGCGGCCGACGTTCTACTTCTACTTCCCGTCGAAGGACGCCGTGCTGCTGGCGTTGCTGGACCGGGTGGTGTCGGAGGCGGACGAGGCGTCGGGGCGGGTGCCGGACAGCCAGTTGGCGGTCGACCCGCCATGGTTCTGGCGGGCGTGCATCTCGGCGTTCTTCCAGACGTTCCGGAAGCACCGGGCGGTCACGCTGGCGTGCGCCGAGGCGCGGTGCACGAACGCCGAGGTGCGGGAGCTGTGGGCGTCGGTGACGGCGGCCTGGGCACAGCGGGCGGCGACGGCCATCGAGTGTGAGCGCGCTCGTGGTGCCGCGCCGCCGGGGCTGCCGGCGCGCGACCTCGCGGTGGCGCTGTGCTCGATGAACGAGCGGTCGCTGCACGCGACGTTCGCCGGCGACCAACCGTCGATCGCGTCGTCGGACGTGGTGGAGGTCCTGCACACGGTGTGGCTGAACGCCATCTACCAGACCACCACGCCGCCGGCGGGTGTTTGACCGCGAGCCTGGGTGGGCAGCCAGTCGTCATGCTGCACATCACTCCTGAGGCGGGACTGGCGATCAAGCGACTGGCCAACAGCCAGGGCGGCGACGGTCTGCGCATCGAGGCACGCCACGGCGACCCGGGCTTCACGATGACGGTGACCGCACTCCCGGACGACACCGACCTGGTGGTCACCGAGGAGACGACGGGCGCACACGTGATGCTGGACTCGCTGACCGCCGACTACGTGGAGGACAAGACGCTGGACGTGGACGACACGGTCGAGGGAACGGCCCGCTTCGAACTCACGGGCCAGGGCGTGGAGTGACCTGCCCCGGCCACGGGTCGGCGTGCCCGTCGGCCACGCGCATCGTCCAGGCGTAGAACGCGGCCGGGTCGCCGAGAGTCGGGGGCAGGTCTGCCGGTACCAGGACGCCGGAAGCGGCGTTCAGCGCGTCGTACTGTGACAGTTCGCACCAGTCCCAGAGGCCACTGTCGATGTTGTACGCCACCATCAGGGCCGCGAGCCGGGACCGGAACTCGTCAACCATGGCGGGGGGAAAGCCGGCGCCTTCGAGGCGGGCAGCTGTCGCTCGGCGCATTTCGGCGGGGAACACGGTGTCCACGAACGGTTCGAGCAGGTCGGGCCAGATGGGCCGGCGTCCCAGGAGCGCAATGTCGTTGCGGTGACAGAAGTCCTCGAGATCCCGCTTCTGCAGGGAAGGCACGAACAAAGTCCCCTGCTTGGTTCGCAGTTCGGGTGGGTGCTCGGTCGGGTCGGCGTCACGGATGGCCGATGCCGAGACCGTGCCGATTGGATACACGGAGGCACAGGGGAAGTTGTAGTCGTCGAAGTCGGCCGTCGTGGTGCCGAAGATGACCACCATGCGGTCATCATGCGCGCGTTACGCGGCCAGGGCGCCGCGTAGTGAGCGGTACAACAGGGCCGCGTCGCCCAGACGGTGGCGTAGTTGGCGTTCCAGGCCGCCGATGGGGACGAGGTTCTGCGGTGCGCGCGGGTCCTTGTGCGGGGAGCTGGCCAGCGCGGGCAGCACCCGGGCGGTGACGTCGGCCAGCGCCACCGTGTCCTCGACCGTCAGGTCGGCCGAACACTCCAGGCGCACGACGGCCGACCAGGGCGCCCGCGTCGCGCCGGGAAGTCGCAGGTACCAGGAGTTCCGCAGCCATGACGTACCCATGGCGAACACCGGGCTGCGCTGGCCCGGCTCCAGGTCCGCCACGATCGCCGCCTGCTCCGGCTGCAGGTAGGACTTCTGGTGCGTCTTCACGTACCCGACCGTCCTGGCCAGGTGGGTGCGGCCGCGCAGCGGACCGTCGACCACCAGCAGGTCGTCCTCGATGTCGCTGTGCTGGCGCCACGAGTTGGCCAGGTCGACCTCCAGCTCGGAGAGCCGGCGCTGCACGCCGAGCGTCAGCTTGTCCAGCCCGCCGGGCGTGTGGCGGAACGCGTAGGTCGCGTGCCGGGTCTTGATGTCCTCGCCGGTGGCGGCGTAGAGACCGCGGTCCACGGCCACGTCGGCCATCCGCGCCTCGCCGTCACAGCACACGAGGCCGGCGGCCAGGGAGGCGACGATGCCCGGCAGCGGCTCGGGGTCCTCGCCGTGCACCCAGATACGCGCGTCGATGCGGCGGACGCCGTCGAGGAACAGGATCGAGCCGGGTAGCGCGCCGCCCTCGGGTGACACGGGGCGCCACCGCGCGGCCGGCAGCTCCAGGTCGAGGTCCAGGTGGGCGGAGGACTCTCGGCCGTCCAGCTCGTCGCCGCGGGCCACCCCGTAGCCGGGGTCCCACGGGTCCACCGTGTAGGTGGTCCCCGAAAGCAGGCCGGTCATGGCTGGAGCCTCACACCTCGACCCGCCGCAGCCGCGACGACGCGCCGACCCGGGTCACGGCGAACTGCACCGGCACCCGCTCGGCCAGGGCCGGGACGTGGGTCACGATGCCGACCATCCGGTCGGTCTCCGCGGCCAGCCGCTCGAGGGTGGCGGCCACCGTGTCGAGGGTGGACTCGTCGAGGGTGCCGAAGCCCTCGTCGAGGAACATGGAGTTCAGGTCCCGCTTGCCGCCCGACAGCCCCACCACCTGGTGGGACAGGGCGAGCGCCAGCGCGAGCGACGCCTGGAAGGTCTCCCCGCCGGACAGCGTGTTCACCGGCCGGGTGGTGCCGGCGTCGTTGTGGTCGACCACCACCAGCTCGTTGCGCGCGTCGCGGTGCAGCTCGTACTGCCCGCCGGAGAGCTGCATGAGGATCTCCGACGCCTCGGTCACCAGCGACTCGAGCGCCTCGGCACACAGCCACGCCTCGAACCCGTTGGACTTCAGCAGGTTGCCGAGCATGCGCGCCACCCGCTCGTCCTCGCGGCACTTCTCGACCTCGGTGGCCAGCGCGGCCGATCGGGACCGCCGGTCGACCAGATCGGCCAGGTCACGGCGGGCGTCGGCGAGCGCGGACGCCAGCACCACGTCCGGCTTGGCCTTGTCCTCCAGCCTCACCCCGTGCTCCTCGAGGAGGCGCGCGACCGCCGCCCGGGCGGCGGTGCCCTCCGCACCCAGCTCCGCCAGGACCTTCTGGTGCTCGGCGACCGTGGCGTCCAACTCCCCACGCTGGGTGGTCGCCCAGGTCAGCAGCGTCTGCCAGGCGGCCGCGAGGTCGGTGCCGTCGACCGGTGGGACGCCGAGCCCGACGAACCGGTCCCGGCTCGCCCGCAGCACCGACCAGGCCTTCTTCTCCTCGTCGGCGAGGTCCGCCCGGTCACGCTGGGCACGCTCGACGGCCGTCCTGGCCATCTTCGCGGCGGTTCTCGCCCGTTCGGCCGTGGTGTCG
Source organism: uncultured Actinomycetota bacterium (assembly GCA_963826035.1). Lineage (GTDB taxonomy): Bacteria > Actinomycetota > Actinomycetes > Mycobacteriales > Pseudonocardiaceae > Actinophytocola. Next base: position 460,545 of record CAWGVZ010000004.1, read on the forward strand.
GCGGCTTCCCGGTTGGCGAGTGCGGCGTCGACCTCGGCGGCCGGCGGCGCGTCCCGCAGCTCGGCCGCCAGCTCGTCGGCCTGCTTCTCCGCGCCCCGCACGTCCGCGCGGGCGGCGGCGACCGTCTTGCTGGCTTCCGAGTGCGCCTTGCGCGCCGCGGTGACCTGCGACTTCGCCGCCCGGACCGCGGCACGGGCGTCGTCGAGATCCGCGGGGACCGCGTGGTGGGGCAGGTCGTGGACCTGCTGACGGCAGACCGGGCACGGCTCGCCCGCCACCAGATCCGCGGCCAGCGCGACCGCGCGGTGGGCCCGGTCGGCGGCCGACGAAGCGGTCTCCGCGTCGGCGAGGGCCTGCTCGGCGGCCGTGTACTCCCCGGCCGTCTTCTCCTCCACCGCGACGGCGTCGTCGGCCGCGGAACGCAGGCGCGTCAGCCGGTCGGCGGTCGCGGCGGACCGGGCATGCGCGTCGCGCCAGCGGGACAGCACGGCGTGTTCGGGCAGGTCGGCGCGCGCGGCCTCCGCCGCCACCTCGGCCTTCTCCGCGGCGGTGCGGGCCTCGACACGCTGCTGGATCTCCTGGTCGGCCACCGCCAGGCGAGTCGACAGGTCGGTCACGTCCGCCGGTTTGCGCAGCGCGGCGAGGTCCGCCACCTGCGCCTTCACCGCGGCGGCCGCGGCGTTGGCCTCGGACCAGCGGGTGCGGACCTCGGCCATCGCCTCGACGGCCTCGTCCACCGTCGGGACCAGGCCGGCGAGGGCGCCGACCTTCTTCTCGGCGGCCGCCACCGCCCCGTCGGTCGCCGTGCCCAGCTCGTTGAGCTGCTTCTCCGTCATCGTGAGCCTGCCGGCCGCCACCTTCGCGCGCTCGCGGGCCCGCTGCCCCACGTCCTCGTAGACGGCGTAGGCGAGCAGCTGGATCAGCAGGTCCTGCCGGTCACCGGGCTTGGCCTGCAGGAACTCGGCGAACCGGCCCTGCGGGAGGACGACGCACTGGGTGAACTGCTCGTAGCCTATGCCGAGCAGCTCGGACACCGCGCCCGTGACCTTGTCGCCCTCCGCCACGGGTTGGGCGACCTCCAGGATCTTCGTGAGGTCGGCGTCGGTCGGCACGCTGGCGTCGATCCGGTCGAGCCGTGCCTCCTTCGTCTGCACGTTGCCCTGTGCCGTGCGGCGTAGCAGCCGGACGGCCGCGTACCGGCCACCGGCCGCCTCGAACACCAGGCACACCTTGCCCTCGTTCACCGACGGCGCGAGCGCGTTACGGATGGCGTCCTTCTTGCCCCAGCGAGGAACCGTGCCGTACAGCGCGAAGCAGAGCGCGTCGATGACCGTGCTCTTGCCCGAGCCGGTGGGTCCGGTGAGCACGAAGAAGTCCACATCGGTCAGCTGGATGTCCGTTTCCTCGCGGTAGCTGCCGAAGCCCTCGAACATCAGGCGCAGTGGGCGCATTCAGTGACCTCCGGTGGATTCTTCGAGAAGCTCGGCGAACATGGCGCCGAGTCGGGGGTCCTCGACGTCCTTCTCCGCCAGGAAGTCGGCGAACAGGTCGGTCGGCGAGCGCCCGATCCGGGACGCCACGGCGCCGCCGGTGTCCGCCCGGGCGCGGAACTTTTCGTCGATCTGCACGTCGAGCGTGTTGGGCAGCTTCTCGCGGACCAGGTCGGCCAGCCCGGCGCTGGCCTTCTGTGTGAGGATCACCCGCAGGAACGCGTCGCCTGCCTCCTCGCCGGCGGCCACCACCTCGTCGAGCGTGCCGCGCAGGGTGGCGAGCCGGCGGCTGCCGGCCAGCGGGACCGGCCGGATGGCGGCCCGGCTGTCGGGCGTGGCGTGCACGATCACCACGACCGGCTCGTTGTCCTCCTCACCGAAGTCCAGTGCGAGGGGCGAACCGGCGTAGGCGATCGGGCACGGCCCGTCGATCTGCTGGTAACGGTGCAGGTGGCCGAGGGCGGCGTAGTGCGTGTTCGTGGGGAACGCGTCCGGCGGCACCTCGTAGCCGAGCAGCTGGACCGCACGTTCGCCGCCACCCCACCGGCCGCCGAGCAGCGTGGTGTGCGTGGTGACGAGGTTGACGCTGTCGGCCGTGAACCCGGCGCACAGCGTCGCGATGATCGCCTTCACGCGGTTGGCGTAGTCCTGGTTGTGCTGGGCGGGGTTGTGCAGCAGGACCTCGGCCGCGCGGACGGCGATGCGGTGGGACAGGAACGGCAGGGCCGCGACCACCGCACGCTCCCCCGACCGCATGTCGAGGGTGACGGTGCCGCCGTTGTCCGGGCGTTGCGGCGTGCCGACCACGTGCATGCCCAGCTCGCCGAGCACCGGCCGGTAGACGTCCTGCACGAGCCGTGCGTTGTCGTGGTTGCCGGCCAGCACCACCACGTGCCGGCCCTCGGCCCGCAGCGCCATGAGCGTGCGCATGACCAGGCCCTGGGCCTGCGGGCCCGGCGCGGCCGTCTCGAACAGGTCGCCCGCCACGATCACCAGGTCGACGTCCTCGTCGTCCGCCACCCGGACCAGGTGGCCGAGGACAGCGGTCTGTTCGTCGATACGTGGCTGGTTCTTCAGCACCTTGCCGACGTGCCAGTCGGCCGTGTGCAGGATCTTCATGAATGTCCTCAGAACGGGGGCGGGTCGTCGTCGAGGCCGGTGAACGGGTCGGCCGGCGCGGCCGGTCCGGTGTCGACGCCGGTCCACACGCCCTTCTCCGCCGGGCGGGTGGCCCACGCGGGGAAGGGGAACTCGATGGCCAGCGGCACCGGGATGTCGGGCTGCGACACGAACATCGTCCCGGGTTTCGCGATCGTCGCCCGCTGGCGCTGGGCGGGCGGCAGGTAGCCGTACTCGGGTCGGGAAGCCTCGGCCGGGTCGAGCCGGCCGGCCACGCGGATCGAGCAGTTGGCCACGATGCGGCGCTCGACCTCGCTGGCCGTCTGCTGCGCGCCGATGAGGATCACGCCGAGCGAGCGGCCGCGCTCGGCGACGTCGAGCAGGATCTGCTTGATCGGGCTGTCGCCCTCGCGCGGCGCGTACTTGTTCAGCTCGTCGAGCACGATGAACATGAGCGGCCGCGCGGTGCCCTGTTCCTCCTTGCGCCGGAACTCCTGACGCAGGGAGACACCCACCACGAACCGCTGCGCGCGGTCGGGCAGGTTGTGCAGGTCGATGACCGTGACCTGCGCGGCGGACGTGGTGAGCGAGCGGTCGCCCCGGTCCTTCAGGTCGGCGCGGATGATCACCGACAGCGGTTTGACGGCCGAGCGCAGGCGGCGCAGGAACGCGTTCACGCTGCCGGTGGAGGTGCTGCCGGCCACCCAGTCGCGGCGGGTGTCCTCGTCGAGCAGCTCGTCCTCGATCAGCCCGACCAGCTGCTCGAAGCTGCGCAGCGGGCCGCCGTTGCGCGCGTCGACGCCCGAGACGCTGATCGCGCCGTCCGTGCCGACCTTCACCAGGTCGCGACGCAGCCGGGCGGCCACCTGGCCGATGAGCATCGTGTACTGGCTGCGTTCGTCCTCGCCGTCGGCGAACACGAACGGCATGAGTTCCTGTTCGCAGAACTCGGCGAGGGTCCAGTAGAACGGGCTGACCGCCTTGTCGCGGGCGCGGACGTCGGGGGTGCCGCTGGGGTCGCCGGGGCGCGGCGGCGCGAACACCTGGACGTTGCGGAACGAGGTGGCCGGCAGCCCGAGCAGGCCGTACTTCTGGCGGGCGGCGTCGGTGAGGCGGGCGTTCTCGTAGTCGAGGAACAGCAGGTCCTCGCCCTTGACGCTGAAGATGAGCGCCTTGGTGTTGTGCGCCTCGCCGTGCAGGACGCCCGAGTTGAAGATCGAGTGCAGCAGGAACGTGGCGAAGCTGGTCTTCGTGGCGATGCCGGAGACCCCGGAGATCGACACGTGGCCGCCGCGGGTGCCGTCGACGAACTCGAAGTTCAGGTACACCGGCTGGCCGTCGCGGCCGAGCCCGACGGGGATCTTCGCGTCGGCCATCGTGTCGAAGTACAGGGCGGAGTCGCGCTCGGCGCCGGTGGCCCGGTGCACGGCCGTGCCGGGCCGCGGCGGCACGTAGATCTCGGGTTCGACGCGGGTGACCGTGACCTCGGCGACCTCGCTGACCTCGGCGGGCAGCGCGCCCTGCTCGATCAGGAACACGTCGGAGGCGAAGCGCGCGCCCTCGTGGCCCGCCTCGACCCCGGTGACCACGCCGGCGAGCTGCACCTCGGACCCGTCCGGCAGCTTTCTCCTGGTCACGACCACGTCGTCGAGCTGGAGGTACTGGTCGGCGGCGACGCCGACGGAGAACTCGAGCGGGCTGGCCGCCACCGTGCCGACCACCAGGCCGACGGGTTGGGCTACCCCGGTGACCGATCCGTTCGGCGAGCCGGCTGGCTCCGACACGTGCGCTCCTCTTCGTGGTCCTGCGGGAGGTCTCGGCAGTCTATGTCCGGGGCCGGGCGATGTCCGGGAACCCCGGCGGGGCGTAGCCTCGCGAGTCGTACCGTCTCGACAGCGAGTCGTACCGTCTCGACAGCGAGTCGTACCGTCTCGACACTGAGTCGTACCGTCCGAACGTGAGTCCTCCGTCGTCGGCGGCCGGTTTCGTACGACTCGGCGTCGAAACGGTACGACTCGGTGTTCATAACGTACGACTCGGTGCTGCGCGATAGGCCTCGGGACGGGACTCTGTGTGCTCAGGCTGGCAGAGCGGGTTCGAACAGCCACTCGGTGAACAGGAGCCCCAGATCCGCGTCCGTGTGGCGTTGGGCCAGTTCGGTGAAGTCCGTGGTCGTCGCGGTGTTGTGGCGGTGGGTCAGGGTCCACGTGCGCAGGATGGTGAAGAACGCCGCGTCGCCCACGCGTTCGCGAAGGGCGTGCAGCGTCAGCGCACCCCGTTGATACAGGCGATCGTCGAACATGTCTCTCGCCGACGGGGCGCCTATGCGCAGGGTTTGGGGTTGTCGCGACAGCAGCGCGCGAGAACGGGCTGCCAAGGCGGCCGCCGGTGGACCGTCCGAATGCTCGGACCACAGCCACTCCGCGTAGGCCGCGAACCCTTCGTTCAGCCAGATGTGTTGCCAGTCCGCCACACCCACGCTGTTGCCGAACCACTGGTGCGCCAGCTCATGCGCCACCAGCCGCTCGTGGCCCCGCCTGCCGTCCACGTGGTTCGCGCCGAAGATCGACAGGCCCTGTGCCTCCACCGGCACCTCCAGGTCGTCCTCCGTCACCACCACGCCGTAGCCCTCGAACGGGTACGGGCCGAACAACTCCGTGAACGCCGACATCATCGCCGGTTGCCTGGCGAAGTCGGCGCGGGCCGCCCCCATCAACCGCGGCGGGACCGACACCAGCTGATCGCCCGGCAGGGACAACTGAGCGTACTGTCCTATTTGGACAGTCGCCAAGTACGTGGCCATCGGGGCGTCCTGTCGATACACCCACGTCGCGTTCGCACCGCGCACGTCATGTGAGGCCAAGACTCCGTTCGCCACCACCGTGTACGCCGCCGGCGCGGTCACCGTCATCCGGTATGTCGACTTCTGGTCGACGCGGTCGTTGCACGGGAACCACGACGGGGCGCCGATCGGCTGACCGGCCACGATCACCCCGTCGGTCAGCTCGTCCCAGCCGACCTCGCCCCAGTGGCGGGTGCGGATCGGCCGGGGGGTGCCCGAGTACCGGACCTCGACCGCCACGGGACCGGTCACCACGCCACGGATCCGCAGCTTTCCGTTGCGGTGCACGTACCTCGCCGGCTCGCCCGACAGGAGAACGCGGTCCACCCGGAACGTGCCCAGGTCCAGGACCACGGAGTTCAGCGGCGCCACCGGCATCACGGTCAGCACCGCCCGCGCGGTCAGCCGCCCGGTCGACGGCTTGTAGCCGAACTCCAGGTCGTAGTGCTCGACCCGGTAACCGGGGTCGCCATGGCCCTGGAAGTCGGTCAGCGCCATGCGGACACGGGGTTGCCGAGCCACCTGGTACCGGCCGGCACGTTCTCCCCCCGCATCACCAGCGAGGCCGGGCCGATGGTCGTGTCGGCCCCCACCGTGGTGCCGGGCAGCACGATCCCGTGCGGGCCGAGCGTCGCGCCGGCGCCGAGCGTCACCTGGTCCATACGCAAGATCCGATCATGGAACAGGTGGGTCTGTACAACGCACCCCCGGTTCACGGTCGCGCCGTCGCCCAGCCGCACCAGATCCGCCTCCGGCAGCCAGTACGACTCGCACCACACGCCCCGGCCCACGCGCGCACCCAGAGCACGCAGCCAACCGTTCATGACCGGCGTACCACCGGCACCGCCGACCAGCCACGGCACCGCCAGCACCTCGACGAACGTGTCCGCCAGCTCGTTGCGCCACACGAAACCGCTCCACAACGGATGGTTCACCGCGCGGAACCGCCCCACCAGCAACCACTTCGCGGCGATCGCCACCACGCAGGCCACCACACCGGCACCGGCCAGCAGGAGACCGCCGACCCACCAGAAGCTCCCCAGCGCCGCGAGCCCCGCGAGCAGCAGCACGGTCAGCGCCACCGAGCACATCACCGGCACCACCCGGCACAGCTCCACCAGCGTGCGGGCCACCAGCAGCCGGGCCGGCGGATCGTACGTCCGCGCCGCGCCGCCGTCCTCCGCCACCCGCGGCAGCTTCATGGGCGGCATGCCCAGGTAGGAACTGCCGGTCTTCGCCCGCTTCGGTGCGGCCGACAACACTCCGACCAGACCGCGTTTCGGCACCGAACGACCAGGTCCGGCCATCCCGGAGTTGCCGAGGAACGCCCGCTTGCCCACCCGGACGGCGGCGATCCGCAGCCACCCGCCGCCCAGCTCGTAGCCGGCGACCATCGTGTCGTCCGCCAGGAACGCGCCGTCGCCGATGGTGGTCATGGCGGGCAGCGCGACCACCGTGGACGCCTCCACCCCGCGACCGACCCGCATGCCCAGCGCGCGCAGCCACACCGGGGTGAACAGGCTGGCGTACAAGGGAAACAGCCGGCTGCGGGCGGAGTCCATGAGCCGCGTGGTGGTCCACGCCTGCCACGCGACCCGGCCACGGACCGGGTGGTAGCCCTCACGCAGCCCGATGCCCAGCAGCCGCACGCTCACCAGGATCAGCAACGCGTGCGTGGCGAGCCAGGCCACGGTCACCAAGGGGACCGCCAGCAGCGCGGCACCCAGCGCCTCGCCCAACGAAGCGGCACCGCGGGTGAACAGCACGGTCAGGTAGATCGCCGGCAGCGCGGAAACGGCCGGCAGCAACGCGAGCGCCACGGACGTCGCGTCGTAGGCGAGTGACCAGCGGCGCGACCGCGGCGGACGGGCCTTCGGCCAGCGGTGCGCGGCCTTGCCCTCCTTGGTCGCCGGGACGCCGCCCCAACGCTGCCCGGTCGGGACCGAGCCGAGCACACCCGAGCCGGGCGCGATCTCGGCCCGCTTGCCGACCCGCGCGCCGGGGAACAGGGTGCTGCGCATGCCGATCGTGGCGCCCGCACCGACGCGGAGCTTGCCGATGTGCACGACGTCGCCGTCGACCCAGTGCCCGGACAGGTCCACCTCCGGCTCGACCGCACTGCCCCGGCCGAGCCGCAGCATGCCGGTGACCGGCGGAACGGAGTGCAGGTCCACGTCGGGGGCGATGCGGGCCCCGAGCGCCCGCGCGTAGTGCGTGAGCCACGAACCGGACAGCTCGGTCGCGCCGGAGCGCTCGGCCAGCTGCTCGGCGAACCACAACCGCAGGTGGACGCCGCCACCGCGCGGGTAGGTGCCCGGCCGGACGCCGCGCAGCAGCAGCCGCGCACCACCGGCGGCGATGGCGAGGCGTCCCGGCGGGCTGAACAGCACGAGCCAGCCGGCGCCGACCAGCCACCAGGAGACGGTGGGCAGCCACGGCACGGTCAGCACGTTCCCGAGCGCGGCGAGCGCCACCGTCCAGCGCAGCCCGACGAGCGTGAACAACGGCAGCATCAGCAGGGTCTGCACGACCGCCGCGCGCCGCGGGACCGGCGTGACCACATGGGTCGGGGCGTGGTCGCCGGCCAGGTCGTCGAGCCGGGCGGCGAGCGCGGCGAGCGTCGGGTTGTGGTAGACGTCGCTGACCGACACGGTCGGATGGTCGGCGCGGACCAGCGACACCAGCCGGGCCGCGGCGAGGCTGCCGCCGCCGGCCGCGAAGAAGTCGGCCGCCGGACCCGCGGGCGCGACCCCGAGCACGTCGGCCCACCGCTGCGCCAGCCACGCCTGGGTGCCGTGCAGTTCGACCGGCTCCTCGGCGGGACCGGGCAGCGGCAGTGCTAACGGCCATGGCAGCGCGGCCCGGTCGACCTTTCCGGACGTGCGGGTGGGCAGCGTGTCTACCACCGCGAGCCGCGGCACGAGGGCGGCGGGCAGCGCCTCACGCAGCCGGGTGAGCGCGCCGTCCGCGTCGAAGCCGGCCGCCGTGACCAGGTAGCCGACCAGCAACTGCGTGCCGCTGGCCGTGGTCTGAACGGCGGCCGCCGCGCCCGTGACCCCCGGCAGCGCCTGCAACGCCGCGTCGACTTCGCCGAGCTCGATACGGCGGCCGCCGAGCTTGACCTGCTCGTCGGCGCGGCCGAGGAAGACCAGGCCCTCGGGTTCGGCCCGGACCAGGTCACCACTGCGGTAGGCCCGGTCCCAGCCGAGCGCGGGCAGCGGCGCGTACTTCTCCGCGTCCTTCGCCGGGTCGAGGTAGCGGGCCAGCCCGACGCCGCCGATCACCAGCTCGCCCGTGCCGCCCATGGGCACAACCTCACCCGCCGCATCCACTACGGCGAGATCCCAGCCATCGAGCGGCAGCCCGATGCGCACCGGACCCGCGCCGCCGAGGCGGGCGGCGCAGGCGACGACCGTCGCCTCGGTCGGCCCGTAGGTGTTCCACACCTCGCGGCCCTCCACGGCCAGCCGCTCGGCCAGCTCGGCCGGGCAGGCCTCGCCGCCGAGGATGAGCAGCCGCACGTCGTCGAGCGCCTCGGCCGGCCACAGCGCTACCAGCGTCGGCACGGTCGACACGACCGTGATCTCCTGCTCGACCAGCCACGGGCCGAGGTCGACGCCCGTACGGACCAGCCAACGCGGGGCGGGCACCAGGCAGGCGCCGTTACGCCAGGCCAGCCACATCTCCTCGCAGGAGGCGTCGAACGCGACCGACAGGCCGGCGAGCACCCGGTCGTCCGGGCCGATGGGCTCTACCGACCCGTCGGCCAGGAACAACCCGGCCTCGGCGTCGACGAACGCCGCGGCATTGCGGTGGGTGACCGCGACGCCCTTGGGCCGGCCGGTGGAGCCGGACGTGAAGATGATCCACGCGTCGTCGTCCGGGCCGGTCGCGCCGGCACGGCCGGCCGGCAGGTCGCGCATGGTGAGCTCGCGGTCGGCACCGAGCACGGCGCACACGCCGGCCTCGCCGAACACCAGGTCGGCGCGCTCGTCCGGGTCCTCGGCGTCGACCGGCACGTACGCGGCACCCGCGGCCAGCACGGCGAGGATCGCCACGTAGAGGTCCGCCGTGCCCGACGGCACCCGGATGCCGACGCGGTCGCCGACCCCGATGCCCTCGGCCGTGAGCTTCTGGGCCAGTTCACCGACCGTGGTGAGCAGCTCGACGTAGGTCAGCGCACCGCCCCCGGCGTCGAGAGCTAGTGCGTGCGGATGCCGGGCGGCGGTGTCGGCCAGCACGTCGACCAGGGTGCGCGCCGGTGTGGCGGCGGCACCGTCGAACCGGCCGAGCGGCGGCTCGAGCGAGACGAGCAGGGTGTCCAACGGATCATGGACGGCGGTCATCGATCACCGGCCGAACGCAGACGCAACAGATCCTCCGGGAGTCGGGCCACACCGCGCCCCGACCGGCAGCAGGCAGCTTGCCCGGGCCGTAGCGGCCGGGCGACCTGCGAGTTTACCGCGCCGTCCGGCGTTCGCTCGCCGACCTCCCCCGGAAAGTGAGCGAACACTCAGCCCTTGCCGGCCGCCGCCCTGGCCGCGATGCGCGCCTGGACCTCGGGCCGGCGCAGCGGCGGCACGGTGGTGGGCGGCTGCTTGCGCGGCGGCAGTTCGGCCAGCAACCGGGTGGTGGTGGCCGTGACTTCGGCGACCGCCGCCTCGAACGCGGCCCTGGTGTTGTCGGAGACGGACTGGATGCCGCTGACCTTGCGGATGTACTGGCGGGCGGCCGCCTCGATCTCCTCAGCGGTGGCGGCGGGCTCCAACCCGCGCAGCGCGGTGATGTTTCGGCACATGCCCCCGAGCCTACGGATCGGTACCGACAGTCGAACGACGATCGAATGGGGAAGAAGTCGCGAACAGTATCCGATTTTCGAAAACTTGTACCGCTTTGGTCGATTGATCACCCGTCGCCCACGCCTCACGCTGAAGCTGTCCGGCCCCGCCGGACATCCCGGTCCGCGCGACGGTGCGCCCTGCCTCGTCACGCGGACCTTCCCCGCGACGTGTGGAGGCACCCCATGCGGCACCGCTCCCGATTAGCCACCTCCCTAGCCACAGTTACGGCACTCGCCGTCCTACTCGGCCTGCTCGGCGTCGGCCACGCGCAGGCGGCAGCCGGCCCCTACGTCGCGCTCGGCGACTCCTACTCCTCCGGCGTCGGCACCCGGAACTACTACCCCGACAGCGGATCCTGTTACCGCTCCCCGCAGGCCTACCCGGTGCTTGTGGCGCAACGGATCGGCGCGCCGCTCACGTTCGCCGCGTGCTCCGGTGCGCGGGTACCGGACGTCATGAACCAGCTCGGCGGCCTGAACGCCTCGACGGCGTTCGTGACCGTCTCGGTCGGCGGCAACGACGCCGGCTTCGCCGACGTGATCACCCGGTGCGCGCTGCCCTGGCCGTGGACCTGCACGAACGAGATAAACAACGCCAACAACTACATCCGCAACACGTTGCCGGGCGCGCTGAACAACCTGTACAGCACGATCCGCACGCGGGCACCGAACGCGAAGGTCGTGGTGGTCGGCTATCCGCGGCTGTTCAACGGCGAGCAGTGCAACTTCGCGGCGCGGATCAGCCCGGCCGAGCAGTCTTCGCTGAACGCGACGGCCGACCTGCTGGCCACCACGATCAACGGCCGGGCCGGTGCGCACGGCTTCGGTTTCGTCGACGTGCGCGGGCCGTTCACCGGGCACGCCGTATGCGATGACGTGGAGTGGCTCAACGGCCTCTCCAACCCGATTCTCGAGTCCTACCACCCCAACGCGGCCGGGCAGTCCGCCGGCTATGTCCCGCCCGTCCAGAGCCGTCTGACCGCGGCGGCGGTGCCGGCGGCGTTGTAGCGGTTGACCAGAGAGTTGCCCAGGAAGTTGACTAGGAGTTGACACAGTCCGGTGCGGGTCACGCGTCCCGCACCGGATTGTCTATTACCGGACACAATCCGCCAACCGGTGACAACTTGACCCAGATCAGGGATTATTCCCGGAATTTTCGGTTACGGAACGGGGTCAAATCCGGCTTCTTGCCTACTTTCGTTACTCCAAGCGAGGTAGAGGTGTAACACAATCTGACTCACCGGGACCTCCTATGGGAAGGCTTCGATGGACGGGCCACCGACGCTGCTGACCAGACCACCGTTCCTGGGAGGATGCATGCCGCGACGCCGCTCCAGTGAATCGACTGAGGATGGCGAGGCGAGCTTGATCAGAGTGCTGCTGGCTGAGGATATGGATCTTCTCCGCACAGCCCTTGTGAGTTTGCTTTCCGACGAGGAAGACATGGAGGTGATAGCCGATCTGAAGTGCAACAACGACGTCGTGTCGGTCGCATTGCGGCTGCGGCCAGATGTGGCCGTGGTGGCCGCGGACATGCCGGACCAACTGGGTTTGACGACCGTGCGCGAACTGCGCCGCAGGTTGCCCGAATGCCAGATCGTGGCGTTGACCGTGACGCGGCCGGCCGGGCTGCTCAAGCGGTTGTTCGCCGCCGATGTGCCGGGCATGATCGACAAGAACGCGCCGGCCAACCGCCTGCTGCACGCCATCCGCGGCGTCGCCGACGGTGGCACGGTGATCGACGCCAACCTGGTGGTGGCGGCCATGTCGGCCGACAAGAACCCGTTCACCCGCCGGGAGCAGCACGTGCTGCGGCTGGCGGCGGACGGCGCCAGCGGGCCGGAGATCGCCAAACGGTTATGTCTGTCCCCCGGCACCGTCCGCAACTACCTGTCCAACGCCATGAACAAGACCGGTGCGCGGTCGCGGATCGACGCGATCCGGATCGCTACCGAGTCGGGGTGGCTGTGAGACCGTCCTGCTCGGTTCTGGACTCGGTGCTGTGCCCGGTACTGGGCTCGATAGTGCCGTGCCAGTGACCGAGCAGGTCGCGGTACAGCGGCGAGGTCGACACGAGCGTCGGGTGGTCGCCGATCGCCGCCCCCGTGCCGTCCAGCACGAGGACGCGGTCGGCCCGCAAGGCCGAGCTGACCCGGTGCGCGATGACCACGAGCGTGCCGGGACGGGCGGCGAACGCCTCCTCGGCGCGCCGCTCGGCCACCGGGTCCAGGTGGCAGGTCGCCTCGTCGAGGACGACCAGCGGGGCGGGCGCGAGATAGGCACGCACGAGCGCGATCAACTGCCCTTCACCGGCCGATAGCTCGCTCGGCCGGATCTCCCGGCCGGCGAGGGCCTCGGCGCCGAGCGCCGCGACGGCCGCGTCGATGTCGGCGTCGGTCGCGTCGGGGTTGAGATAGGTGACGTTGTCGCGGAACGTCCCGGCGAACACGTAGGCCTCCTGCGGGATCAGCACCCGGTGGGTCGCCAGCTCCGCCGGTGACAGATCCGCCGCACGGACCCCGCCGAGTTCCACGTCGCCCGCGTCCGGTCGCAGCAGGCCGCAGACCAGGTTGACCACAGTGGACTTACCGATGCCGCTCGGCCCGATGACCGCCAGGTGTTCACCTTGCGGCACCACGAGGTTGAGGCCGTCGACCACGGGCTCGGCGTGCGGACCGTAGGCGAAGACCACGTCGCGCAGGACGATCTCGTGGTTCTTCGGCGGCTCGTGGGCCATGAGCGGGACCGGGCGCACGCAGGTGGCGTCGAGGAGGCGGCCGAGGGTGATGACGAACCGCAGCCCGCTGCCGCCGACGCCCGCCACGAAGTTCTGCAGCGCCGGCTGGAGTCCGAAGAGGACATACGTGAGCCCGCCCATGAGCGCGCCCGCGCTGATGCCGGCGGGAGCGAAGAACAGCAGAGCCAGCAGCGGCGCCCAGCCGCCGACCGCGAAGCACAGGGTCCGCAGCGCCGCGATCCGGGCCAGTGCCCGCTCGGCGGCCGCCTGCTCGGCCACCGGGCCGGCGACCAGCGCGGCGGCGTGGTCCTCGGCGCCGGCGGCCGTGATGTCCCGGCGCCCGGCGAGGACCGTGCCGGCCGCGTCGGCCAGTCGTTCGTCGGCCAGCACGCTCGCGCGCTGCCGGGCGGCCGCCATCCCCAGCACGGCCACGAACGCGCCGAGCCCCACCAGGAACGGCGGGAGGATGAGCAGCGCGATCGCCGGTTCGAGAGCGAGCAGCCCGACCACCACGCCGATGATCGTGACCACGAACCCGCGGACGACGACGATCAGCCCGGCGTAGGTGTCGCGGACGATCTCCACCTGGCGGGTCAGCCGGGCGAGCGCGCCACGGTCGGGCCGACCGGCGGCACCGTTGCGCAGGGCGCCGCCGACCACCCGGTGGACGAGGTCGTCGCGCAGCGGTTCGACCAGCTCACCCAGGCGGCGGAAGACCATGCGGGTCCCGGCCGCGCCGATCACGGAGACGGCGAGCAGCCCGACCAGCCAGGCGATCCCCGTGACAGGCGACCCGGCGAGGAAGCCTTCGTCGACCGCTCGCGCGACGGCGATCCCGGAGATGGCGGCGGGCAGTGCCTCCGGCAGCGACCAGAGGACCAGCCCGACCACGGGCCGGGCCCGCAACGACCCGACGGCGTACCGCAGCTCACGTTTCATCGGCCGGCCCCCAGGAGTTCTCGGCGACACACACCCGCGAGTCCCACGTTCGGAACGCGCGAGTCCCACGTTGGGGCGGGGTGAGTCCCACATTCGAGTCTCCCGCCGAGGGAGATCCGAACGTGGAACTCACGCGTTCTGAACGTGGGACTCGCCTGGTTTGAACGTGGGACTCGCCGGGTCTGAACGGGGGACTCGCCGGGTCTGAACGGGGGACTCGCCGGGTTTGGGTCATCCGAACACCGCCCGGTACTCCGGGTCCGTCCACAGTTCCTCGTGGGGCGCCACCGCCTGGACCCGTCCGTCGGCCAGCCACACCACCAGGTCCGCGCGGGCGGCGGTCGACCGGCGGTGGGTCACCACCAGCCGGGTGCGGCCGCCGGCCGCCGTGAGCGTCTCGCTGATCCGCATCTCCGTCACCATGTCCAGGCTGGATGTCGCGTCGTCCAGGACCAGCAGCCTCGTGGCCGGCCAGGCGCGGGCCAGGCCGAGGCGCTGCAGTTCGCCGCCCGACATCGGGGCCTCCGTGAGCGGGGTGTCGTAGCCCTCCGGCAGTCGCGACACGAACTCGTGTGCGTGCACCGACTTCGCCGACTCCATGACACGCGACGCCGGGCCGCCGATCGCGTCCGCCACGGTCGTGCCCACCAGGGTCGGGCGTTCGAACGCCACCCCCACGGCCGTCCGCAGGGACGCCCGCGACAGCGCCCGCAGGGGCACGCCGTCCAGCAGCACCTCACCCGTGTCCGGGTCCCGCAGCCGGGCGGCGACCCCCGCCAGCACCGACTTCCCCGCGCCCGACCGGCCGACCACCGCCACGGCCGTGCCACCCGGGACGGTCAGGTCCACATCGTCGAGCAGGACCACGCCGTCCTCGCGGACGGTCACGCCCCGCAGCGTCAGCCGGCCGTCCCCGGGCGGCAGCTCGCCGAACCCGTGCCGGACCGGCGCGATGGTCAGCACCTCGTCGGCCCGGTGCGCCCCCGCGCGGGCTCGGGCCAGACCGCCGAACACGCCGGTCAGGCCACCCAACCCGGCGCCGAGCAGCGCGTACTGACCGGCGGCGAACAGCTCCCCCGCGCTGATCCGGCCGGCGTCCAGCGCGAGCCCGCCGGTGGCGAGGACGGCCACCAGCACCAGCGGCCCGACCACCGCGGCCTGCGCCGCCGAGCCGGACAGCACCCGCCAGCTCCGCATCCCCTGCTCGTGCAACTCGGGCAGCTCCGCCAGGATTCGCTCCTGCTCACGTTCGATGGTGCCCGCGGCCGCGATCGTGCGTATCCCGGTGAGCGACTCGGCCAGCCGGCCGGCGATGCGGCCCTGCGCGCCGAGGTAGGCGGCCACGACGGCCGCGGTCCGCACGGTGAACAGCCGCAGCACCACCCCGACCAGCGCGACGCCGGCGAGGAACGCCACGGCCAGCCAGATGTCCAGTACGGCCAACAACACCAGGCTCCCGACCGGCGGCAGCAGCGCGGTCGCCACGGTCACCACGATCGGTCCGGCGTGCGCCGCCTCGGCCGCGTTCCCGGACACCCGGCTCACCAGGTCGCCCGTCTCGAACTGGCGCCCCTTCGGCCCGATGGCCAGTAGGTGGCCGATCAACCGGTTGCGCAGCCAAGCGGTGGTGCCGGCCACGCAGGCGGTGCCGGCGAAAGCGTCCACCAGATCGACGACCACACCGAGCGCGATCAGCAGCGCGGCGACTATCAGCCAGCGGGTGCCGGTGCCGGCGACCACGGCGTCGACAGCCGCGCCGAGCACAGCGGGCAACGCGAGCGTACTCAGCGTGCCGAGCAACGCGGCGGCGCCGATCACCGGCAGCCAGCCGCCCGCTTTTCGGGCTGTCTCACCGAATGCGGTCAAGGTTAGGCTCCTCAACAGGGTCGCGGCCCCGGACGAACGCCAGTCGTCCGGGACCGCGTCCCGCTTCAGACCGATCAGTGATCGGTCAGTGCCGGATCAGTGGCAGAGCAGCACGCTCAGGCCGCTGGTGCCGCCACACAGGGCGACGCTCAGGTTGCTGGGGCAGCTGTGGCCGCTGGCCGAGCTTCCGCCACCGTGTCCGCCGGTCTGCGGCGCGGTTTCCATACCCTGCAGGTCGAGAAGTGCCATGTTGGACTCCTTTGTCGGGGGTTTGTCTAGCTGCCCACGCCGGCCGGCGTGGGGGTCTGTGGTGGCTCGCCCCGTTCCGCGGCCGTGCCACGGAACGGGGCGAGCAGCGGGGCGTGCACCGGCTGGTCGTGCAGCACCGTGCCGAGGGCGAGCAGCACGCCGGCCGTGCCGGTCGCGAGGTCCATCGACAGGCGCAGCAGGCCGGTCCCGGGGAAGGCCATGCCGCCGCCGTAGGGCAGCGCGTGCCAGGCCAGCCCGCGGATCTGCTTGGCCACGTTGGGGTCGGTGACCGACGCGCCCGGCTGCCCGGCCAGGTAGAGCAGGATGCCGGCGCGCCCGGTGAACAGCCCCGGCAGGATGTACATGGTCGACTGCGCCGCCAGGTGGATGGACTCGGCCGCGCTCACGAACCGCGGGTCGTGCCGGCGGGCCAGGTACTCTTGGAGCACCATGCCGATGCCGATGCTCCCGCCGTCGAGGTAGGGCATGGTCCGCCAACCCTCGTTGACCTCCATGGAACCGTTGTCCCGCACGAAACAGCGGTGCAGGTCGGCGCGCAGCGCGGTCGCCGCGCGGTCCAGGTAGCCCTCGTCGCCGCTGTCGTCGTAGGCCCGCAGCATGAGCAGCGCCGCGCCGGCCCCGCCGCGCAGCAGCCCCGCGTTCGGTTGCCCGCCACCGCTGATCGCGGGCTCGTCCGAAGTGGAGTCCGGTTCGTGAATGCCCTCGGCCACCAGCTCGGCCGCCCGGTACGCGGCCGTGCGCAACGCCGGTTCGCCCGTCCGGTCGGCCAGGTGCAGCAGGTTCAACCCGAACCCGGCGATCCCGCCGTGCAGGTCGGGGCCGAGCTCCTCCCACTTCTCCCGCAGGCAGATGTCGATGACGTCCAGCGCCTCCTGGCGGTAACCGAGGTGGTCGAGGGTGAACGCGGCGCCGTGCAGCCCGTCGTAGAGTCCGAGCCGACTGCCGGTCGGCGGGTTGGTGGCGTGGCGGATCAGCCACTCCTCGAACTGCTCGTACCGGCCGCCACCCGTGACGTCCAGGGCGTGCAGCACGCCGGCCGCACCGTAGGCGAGGCCGAGCCCGCCGACCGCGAACTGTTGCACGTCACCGGGGAACAGCCGGTCGTCGCGATCGGGGGTGGCACTGGCCACAATGGACCGAACCAGCTCGTCGCGCAGTGCCGGCCACTCGGCGGGCTCCGGTTCGAGCTTCGGACTCGGCGCGAACGGGGTGTCCGGTGGCACGATCACGTCGACCGCCGCGTCGAGGAACGCCTGTTCCACCGGGAAGTTCTCCGCGATGATCTCGGCGAAGTGCCGCGCCTTCACCCGGTGCAGGCCGATCAGGTTGGTCATCGGCAGGAACAGCGCGAGCCGCAGGCACGCCAGCGCGTACCGGTCGATGTCGAACCCGGTGGCGCTGCGCGGCGCGGCGAAGCCGGGGTTGCCGAGCCCTGGGCGGGTCGCCTCCTCGATAGGCGAGGTCACCTCGAAATCGATGAGCGCAACCGAGCCGTCCGGGCGCACCATGATGTTGAACAGGTGTAGGTCGCCGTACACGACGCCGCGGGCGTGCACCTCGGCGATCGTGTGCTCGACCTGGCGCTGGACCTCGACGGCCCACGCGGTGAACTCGGCGTACTGCTCCGGCCCGGCGGCCGGGTCGATCAGCGGGTAGCGCAGCACGATCGACTTGCCGAGCACGTCGCCGTCGATGAACTCCATCACCAGGAACCGGTGCTCGCCCAGCCAGAACATGTCGTACACCTTGGGAATCCCGGGGATCCCGGCGAGCGTCCGCAGCGTGTCGTACTCGCGGCCGAGGCGGCGCACGGCGTCGTGGCCCGAGGCGTCCAGCCCGGCGTGGGGGCGGGCCTCCTTGAGCACCACCTGTTCGCCCGTGCGGGTGTCGCGGCCGGCGTAGATGCCGCCGCCGTTGGAGAAGTGCAGCACCCGCTCGATCGTGTACGGCAGGTCGGTCGTGGTGACCTCGTTGCGAGCGGCCAGATGCGGCTGGAGGAAATCGGGTAGCGTCACCCACGGCGGCACATAGAAAACCGGGCCGCGGCGGTCGGCCACGAGATTCCCGTCGGGGTCAGCTATCGCCTCGACTACGGCGCCGGCATCGTCCACCATGTACCGGTTGGCGAACGCGCCGTACCGCACGTACAGCGGTCCCTTGTTCCAGCGCAGGTCGCTCAGAATGTACGGGCTGGCCGCGCCCGCGAGTTCGGTGTCCAACTCGCGGAGGATTGTCTCGCAGGCGGCGTCGTTCTCCGGGTAGATGGTGACGAGTTTTCCGCTGTAACCGCGTGGCGCGTACTTCGAGACCCGGGCGATGAGCGCGGTCGACGAGCGCAGGAACTTGAACGAGATTCCCCTTGCGGCACAGTAGTTCCAGATGGTGTCGAGCACCTCGTCGGCATTGTCGACGGTGGCCGAGGCATGTATCTTCCAGCCCTGCAACGGGATTTCCTGGCGGACCGGCGGGTTCACCGTGAACCAGTCGTCCTGCTCGCCCAGCGTCCATCCTGTTGGGAGTACCCGGCTGGCGATTGCGAACGACTCGCCGGCTGTGTCCTCGGAATGCATGGCGTCGTAGAAAGAGGGGTCCGCCATGCAGAACTGTTGGTACTCCTGATCCATCCCGCCGCACTCCGCTCCTCGGTGTGAAACCGAAGGCAATCGTGCGCTGTTTGCACCCCAGGTGATTAGTGCCTAACGTCATCTGCCGACCACGCAGATGTCATATCTTTATCGAATCACGGCGGAACGTGCGGCGATAGGCGGCCGGGGTGGTGCCGACGGCGCGCTGGAAGTGTTGCCGCAGACCAGCTCCCGTGCCGAGGCCGCTGCGCTGGGCCACCACCTCCACCGGGAGGTCGGTCGTCTCCAGTAGTTCCCGGGCCAGCGCCAGGCGCTGCTGGTTCAACCAGTTCAGTGGGGTGGCACCCACGAGCGACGCGAAGTGGCGGCCGAACGTCCGGATGCTCATCCCGGCCTGCGCGGCCAGGTCGCCGATGGTCAGCGGCTCCGCCAGGTTCCGCACGGCCCAGTCGAGCACCGGGGCCAGCCCGGTCGGCTTCGCGGCCGGCGGCGGCGGGATGTACTGCGCCTGCCCGCCCTCCCGGTGCGGCGCGACCACCATGCGCCTGCTGATCTCGCCGGCCACCGCGGCGCCGAAGTCGGTGGCCACGATGTGCAGGCACAGATCGATGCTCGCCGCCGTGCCGGCGCTCGTCAGGATGTCGCCGTCGTCGATGTACAGGGGATGCTCGTTCACCCGGACCGCCGGGTAGCGGCGGCGCAGCTCGTCGACGTGCTGCCAGTGCGTGGTCGCCTCGCGGCCGTCCAGCAGGCCGGCCTCGGCGAGCACGAACGCGCCCGTGCACAGCGACGCGATCCGCGCACCCCGCTCGTGCGCCGCCCGCAGCGCGTCGAGCAGCTCGGCCGGCGCCTGGTAGCCCGGCATGAAGCACGCGGGCACGATCACCAGGTCGGCCGTGGCCATGGCCGCCAGCCCGGCCGGCGCCTGGACGAACAACCCGCCGGAGCCGCGATACGGCGACTCGCCCGGCTGGCAGACCGTCAGGTCGTACCACTCCGAGTGGAGATCGCGTCGCTCGCGACTGAACACGGTGAGCGGCACGGCCAACTCGAACAGCGCCGCTTCGTCGAGGATGGGCACGACCACGTGAGGCATGGCGTAAATCTATCGCATCGCGACGTTTACGCCACTGTTCGGGTCGCCGGCCACGCGCGACGCTGGTCGCATGGTGATGACCGAACAGCGGATGACCGAACAGCGGCGGCGGACCGAGCGGCACCTGGCCATGGCGGGGGTGGCGGCCATCGGGGTCAGCTTCGGCTTCGCGCGCTACGGCTACGGGTTGTTCCTGCCCGACCTGCGCACGACCTTCGGCCTGGACGTCACGACCATCGGCCTCATCGGCAGCGGGACCTACGCCGGCTACCTCGTGGCGCTGACGCTCGTCGGGCTGCTGTCCGCGCGACTGGGACCACGCCCGCTGATCGTGGCGTCCGGGCTGTTCGCCACGACCGGCCTGGCGCTCGTGGCGTTCGCGCCGAACACGGCCGTGCTCGTGCTCGGGCTGGTGCTCGCGGGCACCAGTTCCGGCTGGGCGTGGGCGCCCTACTCCGACGCCGTCCGCTCGCTGGTCGCGCCGGGTCGCCGCGAACGCGTGCTCGCCATCGTGCCCAACGGCACGGCGTTCGGCACGGCGGTCGCCGGCGTGCTGGCCCTCGCCGTGCCGTGGCGACCGGCCTGGCTCCTGTTCGCGCTCGCCGCGCTGGCCGTCACCGGCTACAACGCCTGGCTGCTGCGCGGCCTGCCCCGGCCGGAGCCGCAGCCCCGCGAGACCAGGATCCGGTACACGCCGGCCGCCGGGCCGCTGCTGGCGACCGCGCTCTCCTACGGCGTCATCGGCTCGGTCTACTGGACCTTCGCCGTCGACCTGATCGCCGCGAACACCACGAACACCGCCACCGCCCCGATCTTCTGGACCATCATCGGTATCGCGGGCATCGGCGGGCTCGCCACGGCGCGCACGCTCGCCCGGATCGGACTGCGCCGCACGCACGCCCTGCTGTTCACCACGCTCGCCGTGGCGGTCGCCGTGCTGGCCGTCGCCCCGGATGCGACTGTCGCGGTAGGACTGTCCGCGTTGCTGTACGGGCCGGCGTTCATGGCCGTGTCCGCCGTGCTCGCCGTGTGGAGCTACCAGGTGTTCCCGAGCCGGCCGGCGGCCGGGTTCAGCGCGGTCGTCTTCTTCCTGGGGATCGGCACGATCATCGGGCCGGTCACGGTCGGCGCCGTCGCCGACTGGATCGGCCTGACGGCGGCGTTCCCGCTGACCGCCGTGCTCGCGCTCGTCACCCTTTCAGCGCGCCCGCGTCAGGTGATCCCCATGGTGGGCAGGTAGCCGCGGGCCTTCTCGTGGTCGAGACCCGTGGCCTGCAACAGATCCACGGCGACCGAACGGAGTTGGGCGGTCACCACCTGCGCCGAGAAGCCCGTGTGTGCCACCGCGGCGGCGGTCACCGTCTCGGCCGCCTCGCCGATGGCCTCGCGGACCTCCGCCGGTTCGGTCTCGTCGCCCAGGACGGTGCCGAACGCGGTGGCCGCGTCGGCCAGGCCACGCAGCCCGTCGGGCAGGGCGGGTGGGAACGGCTCGTCGTCCGTGAGGGCCGAGCGGGTGCGGCGCAGCAGGACCCGGGAGTTGCGCAACGCCAGGTCCAGCGGCTCGGCGGCCGCCAGGTAGCGGCGCAGCCGGTGGCGTTGGCGGCGGTGCAGCGGGGACAGTGCGGTGATCTCGCGGGCGGTGCGCAGGGCGTCGCGGAACTCGTCGCCCGTGCGTTGGGTGCGGGCGCGGCGCAGGGCCTCCTGGGCGATGGACCGGTCGCGGGCGTCGATGGCGTCCGCCGCGCTGCGGAGCGCCGCGGCCAACTCGGCCAGCATCTGGCGACCGTGCCGGCGGGCGACCTCGGACGGGTCGCCCGGCAGCATGGCGATGGCCACGAGGCCGAGGACGCCGCCGATCAGCGCGTCGAGCATCCGGTCGAGCCCGGCCGTGTCGCCCGGCGGCAGCAGCGTGGCGACGAGAATGGCGGACGAACCCGCCTGCAGCGTCACCAGCGCGCCGCCGCCGAGCACGACCGAGATGGTCATGGCGAGCGCGAGCACCAGGGCGATCTGCCACGGCCCGGTGCCGATCCAGCTGATGAGCAGGTCACCGACCCCGATGCCGACACTCACCCCGACGACCAGTTCCACCACCCGCCGCAGCCGCTGCTGCCCCATCCCGACACCGATGCAGATGACGACGGCGATCGGCGCGAAGAACGGCCGGCTGTGTCCGAACACTTCGGTGGCCACCAGCCAGGCGATGGCCGCGGCGACCGCGCACTGGAGGATCGGCAACGCCATCCAGCGCAACCGCCGCCGACGCACCCGAACCATCGCCCGAAGCCGGGACCCGCTTACCCGCACCCGCCCACGCTATTCGACCGGCCGATCATGCGCCCGAGGCCGGGTACGGGGTGTCCCGTACCCGGCCTCGGTGATCATCGTGGGATCAGGGCTGCGAGATCCAGTAGTTGATGAAGGACATGACGTCCGGCCGGAACCGGGTGCCGCTGTTCGTCGGGTTGGCGCCGCTCACGCCCTTGGCGTGGATGGCGGTGACGCACCAGCCGCCGCACAGGCCCGGCGCCGTGGAGTTGAAGCGGTAGACAGGGGATCCGCTCTGCCCGTTGAAGGTGTCGATCCAATACCAGAGCCGGTTCGCGGTCTGGGAGTACGTGGCGTCGCCGTCCCACCACATCGTTCCGTACGGCTTGTCGCCCGGGTAGCCCTCGACGTAGAAGTTCTGGTTCACCAGGTTCTCGCCGGTGCTGTACCACCAGCCGAACCAGCCGGTGGCGTTGCCGACGTCGCAGGTCAGCTTGACCAGACCGTAGTCGTGGTCGGCCGGGTAGCCGTTGATCCAGCTCGCCGTGGTCCAGACGTCGGCGATCCCCCCACTGCAGGTCCCGAACGGCTTGGAGTTCCCGGTGCGGCCGGGAGTGACGGTGTACGAGGTGACCCAGGTGCCGCCGTCGTGCACGCAGTGTCCTGCGGTGACGAGCACGTCGCGGCTGAGCATGAAGCCGGTACAGCCGCCCTTGTTGGTCTCCAGGTGCGCGATCGCGCCCCACGGAGTGCTGGCCGGCACGGACTCCTGCACCCGGCCGTCGGGGCCGATGACCGTGTTGGTGCCGGCCGCCTTGCTGCTACCGGCGCCGTTCGTGCCGCCCTTGCCGGCATAGCCGGAGTGCCCGGCCGCCGCGGACCGTAGCGAGGTCGCGGCATCCGCCGGCAGGGTGACCGTCCGCCCGGTGCCGTTGACCATGGTGATGCCGGCCGGCTCGGCCGGTGCCGCGGCCGCCGCACCGGTGGTCACCCCGCTGAGGGCGACCGCCGTGGCGCCGGAAACGGCCAGTGCCAAGGACAGAATCGTTCGGGGTCTTCGGTTGTGGTTCATCAAGGGCTGCCTTCCCCATGCGGGCGGCCGAGTCGCCGCCACGGAGAAGGAGACCGTTCGCCCGGCGGAAATACGTTGACTCGCCGGTAATGCCCCGATTGGCGGCCCCTTGAGGCACCCTGCGAGGCTAATCTGTCGGTGTGCACGACTAGAATTAAAAACAGGGGTCCCAGGACCGGTTTTGTCGGTGTGAACCGATAGCCTCGAACCGGAGCCCTGTCCTCAGCTCAGAGCGCGGCGTTGTTCGTACAGCTCCGCCAGGGTGGCGCCCGCCGGACCCACCTCCCCGGCGTGGCCCAGCCAGCGATTCGCCTGTTCCTGGGGCAGCGGGCCCAGTTCGATCTCCGCCAGGCAGCGGCCCGGGCGCACCACCGCCGGATGCAGGCGCGCCACGTTCTCGTTCGTGGTCAGGCACACCAGGATGTCCAGGCCCTGGCCGAGCAGGCCGTCGGTCAGGTTGAGGAGGCGCGACAGTGCCTGGCCCGAGTCCTGTTTGGCGTCCGCGCCAACCAGTTCGTCGCAGTCCTCCAGGACCAGGAGGCGCCAGCGGCGGGCCTCGTCCTGGCGTTGTTCGCCCAGTATCACGGTGGTCAGGTAGCTCGGGTCGGTGAACAACATCTCCGGATCGATCACGCTGTCCACCTGGCACCAGTCGCGCCACTCGCGGGCCAGCGCCCGCACGGCGGTGGTCTTGCCCGTGCCGGCCGGGCCGTGCAGGAGCAGCAGCCGGCCGGTCACCTGCGCCGGCCGCAGCGTCATCAGGCGGTCCAGCGAGTCTACCGTGGACTCGGCGTAGTTGGCGCGGATGGCCGACCACGTCGGCAGGTCGACCGTGCGTGGCGCGCGCTCTCCGCCGGGTCCGCAGGTGTTGTTGTGCCAGAAGCCGACCGGGA
Source organism: uncultured Actinomycetota bacterium (assembly GCA_963826035.1). Lineage (GTDB taxonomy): Bacteria > Actinomycetota > Actinomycetes > Mycobacteriales > Pseudonocardiaceae > Actinophytocola. The sequence continues at coordinate 484,562 of CAWGVZ010000004.1, forward strand.
TCTCGGACTCGGCCGGTTCGCCCACGCGGGCCGTCGCCACGGCGCGGGCCAGGATCTGGCGGGCGAGCTCGTCGTCCTCCGCGCAGACTCGGACGGTAGCCGCGCCCGCTCGGCCGCGCAACGCGACGAGGGTCCAGCCGGGACCGGTCGCCAGGTGCGAGCGCAGCCCGTCGTGCTCGTGGGTGAGGTCGGGTTCGACGCCGGCCGGTAGCAGCGTCGCGTCGGCCGGCACCTCGGTTATCTCGGCCGACCGGGAATGCGGTTGGGTTCCGTTGATGAACGGCTCCATGCCGATGGCGTTCACCACGCCGTCGATCGGCATGTTGCCGCCGAAGAACATCGATCGGTCAAGGACCTGGGGTACCACTGTTTGGGTTGCTGTCACGCGGACAGGTTGGGCCACCGCGCCCATCTGGCACAACCGGGTTTACCCGGAGATCGACTCAGGGTCGTCGTCGCGCGGACCGAACGAACGCGACCTAAACTCATAACAGGTCGGGGAACCCAGCCAAGGCGAGGGAGCCATGCGCAACGAACCGGACCCGGACAGAACCCGTCTCGATCTCAACCCGGCGGCCGAACCGCCCCCACCACAGGCGGAAGTGTTCAACGAGCCCGTGGTCGAGGAAGGATTCACCGATCCGGACCACCGGACACGGCGCGTCGTACGCACCGTGTGCACGGTGGTCAGCTCGATCACCGTGGCGTTCGCGCTTGCGCTGGCCGTCCACATCGTGCTGGTGGTCGGCGAGGCGAACCCGGCCAACGGCTTCGCGTCCTTTGTGGACGACTGGGCGGCGGCCGTGTCGCTCGGCCTGCGCGACCTTTTCACGCCCGAGAACCTTAAGGTGCGGACGCTGCTGAACGACGGTGTCGCGGCCATCGGCTGGCTGATCATCGGCGGGGTGATCAATTATCTCGTCCGGCGCCTCGCTCTGCCAGGGCCACGGCAGGTGCGCTACCGCCGCGTGGTGCGCTGACCGCTCACGCGTTCTGTCCGGACACGGCCGACGCGGCGGATCGCAGGTCGGCCACCAGATCCCGGTAGGTCGACTCGCGGTCCGGTGCGCGCAGCCTCGTACGCACCCTGTGCACTGTGGACATCACCCGGGACACCACTCGCGCCCGGCTCATCGGCAGGTCGACCACCTTGCCGCGCTCGCGGGTGATCCGGAAGTCCGGGCCGAGCAACGACTGCGCGGCCGTCGCCCCGAGACACAGCACCGGGTCCGGCTCGACCACGTCGAGTTCGGCCAGCAGCCACGGCCCGGCACGCGACCACCTCCGTACGCGACGGCTTCTGGTGGATCCGCCGCTTGCCGCGCTCGTCCCGGCGGACCTTGAAGTGCTTCACCGCGTTCGTGACGTAGACCGCCGCGCGTTCGATGCCGGCCTCGTCGAGCGCCCGGTCCGGCAGCCGTCCGCCGGGCCGACGAACGGCTCACCGGCGCGGTCCTCCCGGTCGCCGGGTTGTTCGCCGACGATCAGTACGGCGCCGTCGGCCGGTCCCGCGCCGAACACCGTCTGGGTCGCGTTGCGGTACAGGTCGCAACCCTCACAGTGGTTCGCCGCCGCACGCAGGCCCTCGATTCCGGCACCACTCGGCACGTACTCCTCGGCGCTCATGGTCGTGGCTACCCGGCACCGTGACCGGGAACCGGGATCGCGCTATCTCGCCAGGATGGTGCACACGAGCGCCACCGCGCCCGGCGTCGCCTGAACCAGGAGGATTCGTGGGTTGGCCGTCGCGGCGCCGTAGAGCCCCGCGATGATCACGCAGGCCAGGAAGAACACAGTGACCGGGAATGCCACCGGATCGCCCGCCACCAGGCCGAATACCAGCCCAGCGGCGAGAAATCCGTTGTACAGCCCCTGGTTCGCGGCGAGCGGGGCACTGGCCTCGGCGAACTCCTCGGTGGTGCCGAAGGTGGCGCGCACCCTCGGTGTCCGCCACAGGAACATCTCCATCACCATGATGTAGCCGTGCAGTGCGGCGACGAGCGCCACGAGCACAGCGGCGACGACGTCCAACTAGTCCTCCGGTTGCTGGTCGGCGGGTTCCGGGTCCGGGTCCGGTATCCGCAGCGGGCGAATCATGGCCCAGGTCAGGAACGCGGCGGACACGGCCAGCATGCCGATCCCCGCCCACAGGTTGATGTTCACCCCGGCCGCCCGGTCGATCTCGTCGTCCGTGGTGAAGCCGAGGCCCATGATCGTGATCACCAGGCCGTAGATGCCCATCAGCAGGGCGATGATCAGGCGGACGTCGAAGGCACTGCGTCGGGTCGTCGGTGTCGCGCTCATCGTGCCGGCCCTCCCTAGAAGATGATGTTGAATGCGATGGTCACGACCAGCACGATGCCGGCCAGCAGGGCCGGGTTGCGGTACCAGCCGGCGTCCTCGCCGGTGGTCTCGTGCTGGCGGGTCTCCTTCGGCGTCAGCGAGTAGACCAACCCCACGAGCTGGTCTGCCGGTTTCGGCGCGGTGACCGCGGTGACCGCCACGCTCACCACGATGTCGACCACGAACGCCGCGCCCGCTCCGACGAACGCGCCGCCCTGGCCCGGCAGGTTCCACACGCCCGACTCGGTGAGGATGAACACGACCACGGCCGTCGCCGTACCGCTGACAAGGCCGATCCAGCCGGCGGACGCGGTCATCCGGCGCCAGAACATACCGAGGATGAACGTGGCGAACAGCGGTGCGTTGAAGAACGAGAACAGCTGTTGCAGGTAGTCCATGAGGTTGGCGTAGGTGGAGGCGATGAACGCCGTGCCGATGGCCAGGACGGTCGCGACGACCGTGACCACCCGGCCCACCTGCAGGTAGTAGCCGTCCGGCCGGTCCTTGCGGAGGTACGCCTGCCAGATGTCGTAGGTGAACACGGTGTTGAACGAACTGAGGTTGGCCGCCATGCCCGCCATGAACGACGCGAGCAGGCCGGCGATCGCGATGCCGAGCATGCCGTTGGGCAACAGGTCACGCATGAGCAGCAGCAACGCGTCGTTGAACGTGGCGCCGCTGGGCGCCTCCTCGCCGGCCATCAACGCGGCCTTGTTCTCGCCCTGCAGCTCGGTGACGGCGACGCCGGCGATCATGCCGGGGACGATCACGATGAACGGGATGAGCATCTTCGGGAACGCGCCGATGATCGGCGTGCGGCGCGCGGCGGACATGCTCTTGGCCGCCATGGCCCGCTGCACCTCGACGAAGTTCGTGGTCCAGTAGCCGAACGACAGCACGAAGCCGAGACCGAACACGAGGCCGAGCACCGACAGGAAGTTGTCGGTGAAGCCGGTGAGCTGGTTGCCCGGCCAGCTTTCGAGCTGCTCGGGGCCGCCGGGGCCGGCCGAGACCTTGTCGACCAGGCCCTGCCAGCCGCCGACCTTGTAGAGGCCGACGATGGTGAGCGGCAGCAACGCGGCGACGATCACCACGAACTGCAGCACCTCGTTGTAGATCGCCGCGGAGAGCCCACCGAGTGCGGTGTAGCTCAGCACGATGGCGGCCGCCGTGATCACCGATACCCAGATCGGCCAGCCGAGGAGCAGGTTCACCACGCTCGCCAGCAGGAACAGGTTGGCGCCCGCGATCAGCACCTGGGCGGTGGCGAAGCTGATGCCGTTGACCAGGTGGGCGGGTTTGCCGAAGCGGCGCAGCATGAACTCCGGGACGCTGCGCACCTTCGAGCCGTAGTAGAACGGCATCATCACGATGCCGAGGAACAGCATCGCCGGAACGGCGCCGATCCAGAAGTAGTGGGCGGTCGGCATGCCGTACTCGGCGCCGTTGGCCGACATGCCCATGACCTCGATGGCGCCGAGATTCGCGGAGATGAACGCGAGTCCCGTCACCCACGCCGGCAGCGAACGGCCGGAGAGGAAGAAGTCGATACTGCTGGAGACGTGCTTTCTTGCCATATACCCGATGCCCAGCACAAGCACGAAGTAGAGCGCGAGCAGGATGAAGTCCACCGCGTTGGCATCCAGCCGCAAGTTCGCGTCCGCCAGTACCTGCAACGCCAGTCACCTCCCAGAAAGACACGTCTCAGAACAAGCAAACACCACAACTGATCTCCACGCCCGACGAGCGGTCGCCGAACCTCCACAGGGGACGAATCGGACGCCGTGCTCCCGAGTTCGCCCAGGGCCTCACTTGTTGACGCCGCGAGGGTTGGACCAGCCGCCACCCGGTACGACTCAGGCCCGCTTCGGTACGACTCGCCGTCGGTTCGGTACGACTCGCGGCCCGGCTGGAGCGGCGACCGGACCGGTCATCATGCGCGACCGAAGTGGTCATCATGCGCGACCGGAACGGTCGTCATGGGTTGCTGGTCAGTCTGGGAGTAGGGGGACTGATTGGCCGTCGTCGCGGGATAGGAGGGTGGCTCTCGTTACCGACTTCGTGCCGTAGCGGGAGCGGAGGGTGTCCAGGGCGGCGTCCAGGGAGCCTGGTTCGCGGTCGTCGAAGGGGAGCATCAGTTGGATCGCGTCCTCGTTGTTCAGGTTGGCCAGGGAGATGCCGATCAGCGTGATGCCGCGCTCCTCGATGGTCGGCATGGCTGTTGCCAGCAGGAGGCGGGCGGCCGTGAGGAGTTCGGCTGTGTCGGCTGTCGGTTGGGGCAGGGTGTGTGAGCGGGTGGCCCGGGTGAAGTCGGCGAAGCGTAGGCGCAGCACCACCGTTCGGCAGCAGCGTTTGGCCGTGCGCAACCTGCGGGCCGTCCGGTCGATCAGGGCGGCCAGCATCGCGTCCAGGTCGGCGTGTGTGCGTGGGGTACGGCCCAGTGCTCGCTGCGAGCCGATCGACCCTCGCCGCCGGCCCACCCGGACCCGGCGCGGGTCGTGGTTGTGCGCCAGCGCGTGCAGGTGCCGGCCGGAGGCCTTGCCCAGCATGGCCACCAGCGAGCTCTCGGCGATCCGCGCGACCTGGCCCACCGTGGTGATGCCGCGGTCGTGCAGCTTGGCCGCCGTCACCTTGCCGACGCCCCATAATCGCTCGACCGGCAGCGGGTGCAGGAACTCCAGCTCACCCTCGGGCGGCACCAACAGCAACCCGTCGGGCTTGGCCACTCCGCTGGCCACCTTGGCCAGGAACTTGGTCCGCGCCACCCCGACCGTGATGGGCAGCCCCACCTGGTCGAGCACCTCGGCACGCAGGCGCGCGGCGATCTCCATGGGAGTGCCGGAGATCTTGCGCAGCCCGCCGACGTCGAGGAACGCCTCATCGATCGAGATGCCCTCGACCAGCGGCGTGGTGTCGCGAAAGACCTCGAACACCGCCTTGCTGGCGGCCGAGTACGCCGACATCCGCGGCGGCACGACCACCGCTTGCGGGCACAGGCGTAACGCCCGGCCACCGCCCATGGCCGTCCGCACGCCCAGGCGCTTGGCCTCATAGCTGCACGCGAGCACCACGCCGCCGCCCACGATCACCGGGCGGCCGCGCAGCGTCGGGTCGTCCCGCTGCTCGACGGAGGCGTAGAACGCGTCGAGATCGGCATGGAGGATGGTTGCCATGGTCGTCGCCGTCACGAACACATGTTCGCATCCGGCACCGACAAAAGTCAGTTCATGCTGGTGGTGACCACCCAGGCGGGGTGATCGGTCGTGCCGGACATGCCGATCTTCTGGCTGCTCACGAACGCCAGGCTGGTCGGCGCGAACACGTGCTGCAGCGCGCCGTCGCCCTTGCGGTAGTAGCCGCTCGGGTTGCAGTCCTGGACGTTCGGACTGCCCTGGTAGCGCAGGTTCATGTCACCGGCCACGACCGTCGGCCCGGGGAAGCCGGTGACGAAGGCCATCAGCTCCTTGCACTGTGCGAGCGCTGTGCTGCCGCTGTACGCGGACAGATGCGTGGTGCACGCGTTCACCCGCCCGGCGCGGACGCACGCCCACGCCCGCCGCTCGCTGCTCGTGTCCTGCGCGGCGTACAGGCCCTTCACCGTGTCGGTGCCGCCCAGTGGATCGGCGACCATCACGATGTTGCCGTACTGCTGGCCGTTGACGCAGGTCACGGGCGAGCCGTCGGGACGGCCGGCGGCCACGAACAGCGCCTTCGACGGACCCATGGCCGCCTGTAGCCGGGCGACGTCGCCCGAGCACGCCTCGTTCACCGACAGCACCTGCGGTCTCGTCGACGTGATCACCGAGATCGCCTTGGTCATCACGGACTCACCCGTGTAGCAGCCGGCGACGCCGCTGTGACAGATGTTGAGTTGCAGCACTTTGACCTGGGTGGCCGCCGCAGCCACAGGTGTGAAAAGGGTCAGGCCGAGAACGAGCGTGGCGAGCAGGGTCGCGGCACGTCGCATGGTCACCTCCGGAGATCCCGGGTCAGCCAAACAGACTCGTACCGACCAGGGCAAGATGCCGGACATGGCGAGGCCGAACCCGGTGCTGTGGCTGTACTTCCAGTACGGCGGCAGGCTGCCGGCGCGCTGCCGCGAGTGGGTGCTCCACGACGCGACCTGCCGGACCTGGCTGGTCCGGGTGTTCATCCGCACGCTCGTCCTGCTGGCGCCGGTGTTCGCCGTGCTGCTGTTCGTGCTCGTGCGGATCGGCGGGCAGTGGCCGATCGCGCTCGGCGCGATCCTGCTGGGCGTACTGGTAAGCCTGCGCTTCGCCCTGGCCAACGCCATGGAGAGCGTGGACGCCCGACTCGCGCGCTACGGATACCCGCCAGGACACGCTTCGGCGCTGCGCCGGCAGGCCGACTCGGCCACGCATGCCGACGAGGAGGCCCGCTACCGCGAGCGCTGGCGTTCGGAGCCACCGGAATCCACCTGAACGAGACCTCCCACTGGGCCATTCTCGTGTAATTGTTCGGACGCGAACACGGGGCGCGATGATTCTCTAACCTGACCGGGGAGCGACAACGCAATTAATGCGACGCTACGTTGACATTGCTTTCGCGGCAGCGAAACACCCGCAGTATGCAAGGAGGACCGCATGCTCACCATCGGATTGTGCGTCGGACTGTCACTCTGCTGGGGCTGGTGGCACTGCCACTGACAGTGTCATTGATAGTGTCATTGATACAAGTTGCGAAAGGGGCGTCCGCATTTGTCGGGCGCCCTCAAAATGGGTGATAATTCATTTCACCGTTCCCGTTATTCCTGTTCCGTGTGGCGAGCTCAGTATCTCGATATCGGTGAAGCCACTGGTGCGCAAGTGTTCGGCCACCACGGCCGTGACCCGGTCGGGCCCGGCCGGACCGGTGCCGTAGAGCACGGACAGCCGACCGCCCTGACACAGCGCGGCGCGCAGCACCGCCAACTCCCCCGCGGCGGAGCCGGTCCAGAAGACGTTCACATTGACACCGAAGGCCTGGTCGAGGCTGCCGGCCGGTAATCGCAGGTCGGCGTGGGCGCATTCACGCACCTCCAGACGACCGGCCCGGACGTGGTCCGCGTTGCGGCGAGTGGTCCGCTCGACCGCCCAACTGCTCCTATCGATGGCCAGCAGCCGGCCTTCGGTCAGCCGGGCGCAGACCAGCTCGGCCGCCACTCCCGGACCGCAGCCGAACTCCAGCAGCCGGTCCGCCGGGCCTGGATCGACCACGTCGACCGCCCAGCTGATCCGATCAGGCACGGTGTTCATGGGGTGAGACGCTACGACCCGGCACCGACAATTATCGGCGTGCGGGAGTCCGCCGGGCGGCCCGCCAGGTGAACAGCACCAGCGGCGAGTCCCGAACCTCGAAGGTCACCTCCTGGCACCACCCCTCCTGCCGGTACAGCGCGGCGGCCGGCGCGTCCGGGTGCGTGCACAGCCACGCGGACGGCGCCTCCTCCACGAAGCGCGCGAGCAGCGCCCGTCCGAGGCCGCGGCGCTGGTGGTCCGGGTCGACCATCAGCTCGGCCACCGTGACGGCCGGAGCGACCAGCCGCCTCGCCACCTGCGGGGACACGGCCGCCGCCAGGGCATCGTCGAACGGGGAGCCGGCCGCCAGTTCCGCACCGGCCGGCCAACCGTAGATCGCGCCGACCACGGAGGTGTCGCGCCGCACCACCACGCCGTGCGCTCCCTCGTTGGCCAGGTGTTGTTCCAGCCGGGCGGGAAAACCGTCGAGCCGGTCCGCCGGCTCACGCCACGGCGGACCGGCGAAACACCGGCGGTACAGGACATGCAGCCGGTCGGCGTACCCGAGCAACTCGGGTGCGCCGACCGTGTGGACGGTGAAGCCGAAACTCACAACCGGCCAGATTAGTCCTCAATCAGTCGTCGTCGTACTGGTCGTCCCGGTCGTCCCGGTTGTCGTCCCGGTCGTCGTGCCTGTCATCGTCCGAGTCGACGCGGGTGATGTCGCCGGTCTGGGCGTCCACCCGGACGTCGTGCTCGACGCCGTTCACGTGCAGCTCGATCTTCCACTCCGGACGACCGTGCTCGAGCTCGGTCTCGACCTCGGTCACGTCACCGCCGCCGACGCGTTCCTGCGCGATCCGGATGGCCTCGTCCTGGCTGATCAGGGGATCGACGGGCACGGTCGACGTGGGGCCGCTGGTCGGCGACGACTCGGTGGTGAAGGAACTGGTCGACGTGGTCGACACCGACGAACTGGTCGGCGTGGGCTCTTCCTGGCCGGACAGCGCGACAGCGGTACCGGCGGTGACGGCGAGCGCGCCGACGGCGAGCGCTCCGACGAGAAGTTTCCTGGTCAGTTTCATTGTCACTGTGGGGTCCTCTCCCTCTTCCTCTCGGACACCCACCACGGTGCTCGCCGGCGGCCTATGGCCGCGCTGCCCGATGGTTAAGACGGACCTAACGTCCCGAAGTCGACCACGACCCGCAGCCCACCGGCCGTCGCGGACTCCAGCCGCACCTCGCCACCCGTGCGTTCGGCGGCCCGCGCCACGATGTCCAGGCCGAGACCGCTGGAGCCCGAACCACTCACCCCACGCCGCAATGCACCCGTGGCGTGCCCGGGCCCGGCGTCCTCGACCACCAGCCGGGCACCGCCGCCGGGCCGCCCGGTGAGGCTCACCCAGGCGGCCGTCCCGTCGGGCGTGTGCGCGAACACGTTGCCCAGCAACGCATCCACGCACGCCTCCAGGTCGCCGCGGGCGAGCGCCACCGGCAGCGGACCCGGGCCGATCGACACGGTCAGCGCGCGGTCGGTGTCCTCGGCGAGCACCGACCAGAACGCCACCCGGTCGCGCACCAACTCGGCGGCGTCCGTGGTCTCCGGGGTGGCATCTCGACGCCGGGCCTGCTGGATCACCTCGGTGACCGCCCGGTTCACCGCGTCCACCCCGGCGGCGATCCGCTCGGCCGCGGCCGGTGGCAGCGAGTCGGCCTCCAGCCGCAGCGAGGTCAGCGGGGTCCGCACCCGGTGGGACAGGTCGGCGATGGTCTCGCGTTCCTCACGCAGCAGATCGTCGATGCGCCCGGCGAGACCGTTGAGCGCGCCGGCCACCACGCCCAACTCGCCGGGAGCGGACTCGTCGGCGCGCGCATCCAGCTCACCGCGGCCGAGCCTGTGCGACACGGCCGCCAGGTCCACAGTGGACCGGACGAACGTGCGGGCCAACCGGTCGGCCACCAGCAGGCTGACCAGCAGCAACGCCACGCCGAGTCCGGCGAGCAGCAGCCACGCGCGGGGCACGCCGCTCGTGAGCTGGGCGTCCGGGACGAACGTGCGGATCACGCCCCGACTACCGACGGCGAACACGATCTCCTGGCCGCCGTCGTGCTCGGCGGACTCGCTGCGGCCCGCCGCGCCCAGCTCGACCAGCGGCGACCGTTCGGCGGGTGCGCCGAGCGCCGTCCCGTCGGCCAGGAACACGGTCACGTCGTTGCCGGACGCCGCGTCGAGCTGCTCGACCGTGCGGCGCAGCGAGTCCTTGTCGGTGGTGGCGACCAACGAGGTCAGGCCCTGCGCCTCGACGGTAGCGCCCTGCACCGCCCGGTCGGCCGCCACGTTCTTCACGAGCACGGCGAGCGGCACGAGGAACGCCACCAGCACGAGCGTGGTGGCGGCCGCGACGAGCAGCAGGACACGGCGGCGCACCGGGGCTCACTCCCCCGGCGCGGCGAGCCGGACGCCCACCCCGCGCACCGCGTGCAGGTACTTCGGCTGCTGCGCGGTCTCGCCGAGCTTGCGCCGCAGCCACGACAGGTGCACGTCGACCGTCTTGTCGGCGCCGCCGTAGGGCAGCTGCCACACCTCGGTCAGCAGCTCCCGCTTGCTGACCACCTCGCCGGCCCGCGCGGCCAGGTGGTGGAGGAGGTCGAACTCGCGGGGTGTCAGCTCCAACGCCGCGCCGTCCAGCGAGGCCTGGCGCGAGCGAGGGTCGACCCGCAGGCCGCCGACCGTCACGGCCGGGTCCTTCTGGTCGTCGACACCGCGGCGCAACACCGCCCGGATCCGCGCGTCGAGCTGGGCCACGCCGAACGGCTTGACCACGTAGTCGTCGGCGCCGGCATCGAGCACCGCCACGATCTCCGCCTCGTCGTCCCTGGCGGTCGCCACGACCACCGGCACCTCGCTGACGCCACGCAGCATCCGCAGCATGGCCGTGCCGTCCATGTCGGGCAGCCCGAGGTCGAGCACCACGACGTCCGGCCGGGTGCTCACCGCCTGTTCGAGCCCGGCCATCGCCGTGGGTGCCGAGTGGACCGCGTGTCCCCGCTCGGTCAGCCCGCGGATGAGCGACGAGCGGATGGTCGCGTCGTCCTCGACCACCAGTACCTGCGCCATGTGCGGAAACGATATGGCAACCGGGCCGGTTCGGACGGGTCACAGTCGGTCGGCAGGGGTTCGATAGGACTGCGTTAGGCCGGCCTTAACCCGGCCGGCCGGCATACTGCGGTCGTGCGAAAAGGGCGGGTCACCACGGGTGTGCTGCTGTGGCTCGTGGCCGCGGCGGCCGCGACCGCGGTCGGCATGACGGCGGTCGCCGCGATCGGCACCGACATCTTCGGCGCCGGCCACGACCCCCTGAGCGAGGCCGAGGTCGAGGCCATGCTCGCCACCGAGACCCAGACCACCTCCTCCACACCTCCCTCGAACGAGCCACCGCCCACCAGCCAGGCGCCGACACCGACCGAGATCCCCACGGTCGGCGGGACGGTGCTCGCCCGGTGCGCGGCCGGCGGGGTGGAGATCGTGTCGGCCAACCCGGCGCAGGGCTACCAGGCGGACACGGACGACGGCGAGGTGACGTTCAGCGCCGGCGACCTCGAGATCGAGGTCCGGCTGCGGTGCGTGAACGACGTGGTCTCCCACGAGATCCGTCAGGACGACGACTGAGCGGCGGCGGCCGGCGATGCCCTGAATGAGGCATTGACGACGTTCAACGTCTCGAATGAGGCATTCAGGGCAGTGCGCCACGGCCGGCGGCTATCCCGGCCCGCTCCTCGAGCTTGTCCAACCGGCGCAGCACGGGTTCGAGCGCCGCGGTCACGGCGGCCGCCGGGTCGGGCTCGTTGGCCCGGAAGTGCACATATCCGGCCAGCACAGCGCCGACCAGGTGCCGGGTGGGCCGGGACTCCACGCCCAGCGCGCGGAGCACCCGCCCGCCGGTGCCGTCCGGTTCGGCCACCAGCCCGAGCAGCAGGTGCTCACAGCCCACGTAGTTGTGGCCGAGGGCCAGAGCTTCGGTGACCGCCAGCTCCAGGGCGCCGGCGGCCGTGGCGCTCATCCGGTCGGCCATCCCGTCACCGGGTTCGGGCGCCACCCGCGTCACCTCCCGCAGCACGGCCGCCGGGTCGACCTCCATGGACCGTAGGACATGCAGCGCGAGGTTCGCGCCCTCCGTGACGAGGGCGTGCAGGAAGTCCTGCGTACCGACCTCGGCGGCGCCGCGTTCGCGGGCCCTGATGATCGCGAGCTTGATCACGTCGCGGGCCCGCTGGGTGAAGTTGGTGAGCCCGGCCGTCGGGTCCTCGCCGGTCAGGTCGCCGATGACGGCCGCGCGGATGGCGCTCATCCGCTTGACCGACTGTTCCAGCGCGCGTTGGCAGATGGCCGACACCGGCAGGCCGGTCTCCTTGACCGCCTCGGCCAGGTCGTCCGGCAGGTACACGTTGATTTTTGGCATACCCCCATATATACCCCTCATTGGGGTTATTAGCTAGCCTGGCGGCCCTTCCACTCCTCGTACTCGGAGTCGTCCTCCGGCGTGCGGTCGATCAGCTCCACCAGCAGGCCGCGGGCCGTGACCAGCTCGTCGATCGCCGCCGTGATGCGCTCGCGTTCGGCTTCCAGCGGCAGCAGCAGCGACCGGCAGCCGGGCACCAGACCGTCGCCACGGTCGACCATGCACGGCAGCACCTTGGCGATGAAGTGGCTGGGCAGGCCGGCGGCCAGCAGCGTGCGCACGTGCCGCACGGTGTCCACGTCGGCCGGCGCGTAGTTCCGGTATCCGCTGGCCAGCCGGGTCGGCTGGAGCAGGTTCTGCTCCTCGTAGTAGCGCAGCGACCGCTCGCTCACGCCCGTCTTCCTGGCCAGTTCACCGATCCTCATACCGCCCCCTGAAAGGCTTGACCTTCACGTCGATGTCAAGGTTTAGCTTAGCCGGCATGACGACAGCAACACCGACATCAAAACCGGTGACCGTGCTCGGCCTCGGCCCCATGGGCCAGGCCCTGGCGGCCGCATTCCTGGCACACGGCCACCCGACGACCGTGTGGAACCGAACCCCGAACAAGGCCGACGCCCTGGTGGCCGCGGGCGCCACCCGAGCGGACACGGTGGCCGACGCCGTGTCGACCGCCGACCTGGTGGTCGTGTGCGTGATCGACTATCCGACCGTGCACAAGATCCTCGACCAGGCCACCGGCGCGCTGGCCGGCCGGACGCTCGTGAACCTGACGGCCGACTCCCCCGACAGCGCCAGGGAGATGGCCGCATGGGCGGCCCGCCAGGGAGTCGAGTACCTCGAGGGAACGATCCTGTCCCCGACCGTCACCATCGACACCCCGGCGGCCGTGCTGTTGTTCAGCGGCCCGGAACAGCTGTACGACCGGCACCGCGAAACCCTTGCGAACCTCGGTGGCTCGCACACCTACCTCGGCGCGGATCCCGGCCGCGCGGCCGCCTACGACGTGGCGCTGCTCGACATCTTCTGGACGGCCGTGAGCGGGATGGCCCACGGCTTCGCGCTGGCCAGGGCCGAGGGCATCACCGGCGCGGAGCTGGCCCCGTTCGCCGCGGGGATCGCCGGGCTCCTCACCTCGGGCGTCGAGGACCACGCCAAGCGGATCGACGAGGACCGCCACGACGCGGACATCTCGAACGTGGCGTCCGCGGCCGCCGGCATGGCCCACGTCATCCACGCCGCACGGACCCGGGGGCTGGACACGAGCGTGCTGCGGGCGGCGCACGCGATCGCACGCCGGGTGGTCGACGCCGGCCACGGCGAGGACAGCACCTCCCGGCTGACGGGCGCGGTGGCAATACCGAGTTGATGACCTACCGGGTCGTCAAGTTAGGCTGGCCTAACTGACGAGTTCCCTGGGGGTTCGATTGGCAACGCTCACCGGTGGTCGCCTGCTTCGGCGCGCGTTCGGGCGGAACCGGGGACGCATGGCGGCAGGTGTGCTGCTGCTGTGCGGCCACCAGCTGTCCGAGGCGCTGGTACCCGTGATGATCGGGGTGATCATCGACCGGGCGGTCGGCACGGGTGACGTCGGCCAGCTGCTGATCTGGGTGGCCGTGCTCGCCGTGCTGTTCACCGGGCTGGCCATGGCCTGGCGGTTCGGCGCGCGGCACATGGTGGTCGCCATGCAGCGGGAGATGCACCAGCTGCGCATCGAGGTGGTCGAGCGCGTGCTCGACCCGCGTGGGCAGCGCACGGGCATGCGGTCGGGCGAGGTACTGCAGGTCGCGACGTCCGACGCGGAACGCGCGGCCGGGGTTCTCCAGGCCGGCTCGTTCGCACCCGCGGCGGTCGTCGCGCTGGCGGTGTCGGCCGTCTCCCTGCTCACCATCGACGTGCCCCTGGGGCTCGCCGTGCTGATCGGCACGCCGGTGCTCGCCGCGGGCATGCAGGTGCTGAGCCCGTTGATGACCAAGCGGGCGGCCGCCGCGCAGGCGGCCGCCGGGGAGACCACCGCACTCGCCACCGACCTGGTGCGCGGCGTGCGGGCGCTGCGCGGCATCGGCGCGCAGAGCAGCGCGGCGGACACCTACCGCGCTTCCAGCTCCACGGCGCTGCGGGCGAGCCTGCGCTCGGCGACCACGAACGGCGTCTACCAGGGCGCGGCGACGGCGGCGAGCGGGCTGTTCCTCGCCGCCATCTCCGGGTTCGCCGGCTGGCTCGCCATCGAGGGACGGATCACGATCGGTGAGCTGGTCACGGTCGTCGGGCTGGCGCAGTACATCGCCGAGCCGGTGCGGATCCTGGCGTACTGCGGGCAGGCCATCGCCACCGCGCGGGCGTCCGCCGGCCGGCTGGTGAAGGTGCTGACCGCGCCGCACGTGGTGGCGCCCGGCGAGTGGACCGGGGCGCTGCCCGACGGCGGGGTGCGGCTCGAGGACGTCACCTACCGGACGTTGACCGGGGTCAGCCTGGAGCTGGGGGCGGCCGAGACCGTGGGCGTCGTCGGCTACGACCCGCGCGACTGCGACGCGCTGCTCGAACTGCTGTCGGGCGGGGTGCCGGCGAGCGAGTACGAGGGCCGGGTGCTGGTAGGCGGGATGCCGGCCGAAGAGCTGGACCTCGCCACCATCCGGCGCGCGGTGCTGGTCGAACAGCACGACGTGGCGCTGTTCGAAGGCACCCTGCGGTCGAACCTGCAGACCGGCGGCGAACGGCCCCCCGACGAGCTGGCGGCCGCCGTGATGGCCGCCGCGGTCGACGACTTCGTGGCCGCCCAGCCCGACGGTCTCGACCACCCGGTGACCGACCGGGGCACGACGCTCTCCGGCGGGCAACGACAGCGGATCGGCCTCGCCAGGGCCTTCGCGGCGGACCCGCCGGTGCTGGTGCTGCACGAACCGACCACCGCCGTCGACACGGTCACCGAGGAGCGGATCGCCGCGGGTCTCGCCGATCTGCGCGGTGCGACGGCGACCCTGCTGGTCACCGCGAGCCCCGCGCTGTTGGCGACGACCGACCGGGTGGTGGTGCTCGACGAGGGTCGCGTGGTGGCCACCGGTACCCACGCGGAACTGGCCGACACCGACGAGCGCTACCGACAGGCGGTCCTGCGATGAGTGACTTGCTTCCCGTCGCCGGCGCTCGCCGCACCTGGGCCGCGCTCTGGGCAGACCTGCGCGCGTTGCCGCTGCTCAGCACCGTCACGCTGCTGGTGGCGATCGCGGCCAGCGTGGGCGGGCTGGTCGCCCCGTGGGTGCTCGGCGACCTGGTGGACGACATCTCCGACGGCGCCGGCAGCGGTGTGGTCATCCGCGCCACGGTGATCATCGGTGTGGCCGCGCTCCTCACCGGGGTGCTCGCCGGGCTGTCCGCCATGCTCGTCAGCCGGCTCGGGGAGACCGTGCTCGCGCGGCTGCGGGAACGCGTTGTCGACCGCACCCTGCACCTGCCGGCCCCCACGCTCGACAAGGTCAGCACGGGCGACCTGCTGTCCAGGGTCGGCGACGACGTTGCCGCGGTCACTACCGCGCTCAGCGCCACCGGCCCCACGCTGGTCGCCTCGCTGCTGACGGTCGTGCTGACCGGCGGCGGCCTGTTCGCCCTCGACTGGCGGCTCGGCCTCGCCGGGCTGGTCGCGCTGCCGCTCTACGTGCTGGGCGTGCGCTGGTACCTGCCGGTCTCCGGCCCGTTCTACGCGAAGGAACGCATCGCCATCGGCGAGCGCGCGCAGGCCATGGTCAGCTCGCTGCAGGCCGGCCCCACCGTGCGGGCCTACCGGCTGGAGACCCAGCAGATGGCCGCGGTCAACGACCGCTCCCGCGCGGCCATGGACCTGTCGATCGGGGTGTTCCGGCTGGTCACCCGGCTTGGGTCGCGGGGCAACCGAGCGGAGTTCTTCGGCCTCGCGTCGATCCTGGTGGTCGGGTTCCTGCTGGTCCGCGGCGACATGGTGACCGTGGGCGCCACCACGGCGGCCGCGCTGTACTTCCACCGCCTGTTCAACCCGATCGGCACGCTGGTCTTCGAGTTCGACGAGATCCAGGCGGCCGGCGCGAGTCTCGCGAGGCTGGTCGGGGTGGCCGATGTCGAGCCGCCGCGCCCGCCGGCCGTCACCCGCGAACCCGCCGACTCGGAGCTGGCGATCGAGCACGTCGGCCATCGCTACGACGACGGCCCGCTCGTCCTCGACGGCGTGACCATCACGGTCGCGCCCGGTGAACGGCTGGCGATCGTCGGCGCGAGCGGCGCCGGCAAGACGACCCTCGCGGGCATCGCCGCCGGACTGCTGGAGCCCGCGGCCGGGGTGGTGCGGCTCGGCGGGGTGCCGGTGGCCGAGCTGGACCGCGCCCACCGGATCGCCATGCTCAGCCAGGAGATCCACGTGTTCTCCGGTGAGCTGCTGGCCGATCTGCGACTGGCCCGGCCCGACGCCACCGAGGAACAGGCCCGCGCGGCACTCGACGTGGTCGGCGCGCTCGGCTGGGTGCGGGCGCTGCCCGACGAGCTGCACACGGTGGTGGGCGAGAGCGCGCACCAGCTCACGGCCGCCCAGTCCCAGCAGCTGGCGCTCGCCAGGCTGGTGCTGGCCGACCCGGACGTGGCGATCCTCGACGAGGCGACCGCCGAGGCGGGCAGCGCGGGGGCGCGCGACCTGGAACGCGCGGCGCTCGCCGCGACCGAGGGCCGCACCACGCTGATCGTCGCGCACCGGCTCACCCAGGCCCAGCTGGCCGACCGGATCCTCGTCCTCGACCACGGCCGGACGGTCGAGACCGGGTCGCACGACCAGCTGGTCAGCGCGGGCGGCCGCTACGCCGAGCTGTGGCGTGCCTGGTCGGGCACCGAACGTAGCCCGACGAGTTGAATGCGCTTACACTCGCCGGGTGAGTGCCCCCACCGTGTACGACGTGGCCGAACGCGCGAACGTGTCGATCGCGACGGTCTCGCGGGTCTACCGCAACCCCGACACGGTCCGTGAGCAGACCCGCGAGCGGGTGCTGGCCGTGGCCCGCGAGCTCGGCTACGTGCCGAGCGGCAACGCGCGCGGGCTGGCCAGCCGGGTGACCGGCGTGCTGGGCCTGTGCTTCCCCGACTACGCCGACCCGGATCTCGAGGTGGAGTCCGAGGAGCTGGATGATGCCGAGCAGATGCTCTACGCCGACGAGATCACCCGCGGCATGGAGCGGGCCGCCCGCCGCCACGGCTACGCCCTGCTCATCGCCGCCTCCCTGCGCGGCGGTCCGGAGAGCCTGGTGGCCAAGGTCGCCGGCCGCGTCGACGGGTTCGCCGTGCTGGCGCGGACCGTGCCCACCGAGGACCTCGAGGTGATCTCCCGGCGGCTGCCGGTCGTGATGATCGCCGGACCGCGCGAGATCGACCACCTCGACCATCTGGAGGTCGCCAACTCCGACGGCGAGTTCGAGATGACCACCCACCTGATCGCCGACCACGGGCTGCGGCGCCTCGCGTTCGTCGGCGACACCACCGACTCGCCGGACGGCCGGGCCCGCTTCCACGGCTTCCGGCGCGCCTGCCGGGCCGCCGGGCTGCCCGAGCCGGTGGCCCCGGACTTCCCCGGCGCGTTCACCCAGGCCGACGGCCGGGCGGCGGCCGAGCAGCTCATGGCCAGGGGCGAGCTGCCGCAGGGCATCGTGTGCGCGAACGACCAGATGGCCGTCGGCGCGCTGCAAACCCTGGAACGGCAAGGGATCCGAGTGCCGGCCGACGTGGCGGTGGTCGGGTTCGACGGCATCCCGCTGGGCCGGGTGGTGCGCCCCGCGCTCACCACCGTCAGCCAGCCGATGCGCCGGCTCGGCCAGACGGCCGTCGACCTCCTGGTGGAGCGCCTGACCGACCCGACCCGCGAGCCGCGCTCGGTCATGCTCCCGGTAACCCAGACCCGCCGCGAAAGCTGCGGCTGCACATGAGCTCGCCGCGCTCGGGTGCCGGCTGACCGGCACCGACCTGTCGGCCGGCTCGTCGAGCCGTTCGCTGTGAGCGAGAGTGAGGGAGCGGACGCCGTCTGGACTGGAAAGATGGCGCTCCGCAAGCTTCGCGCAGAAGAGCGCGCGCAGGCGCGAGCAGTCCAACACAGTCGTGATCTCGGCCGACAACTCGCTGCCGCACCTGCTCACGGACGACGACCTGGCCCGCGCGCTCGCTTCCGTCCGGGGATGTCTCGCGCCGGGCGGGGTGTTCCTGGCGAGCGTCCGCGACTACGACACGCTCGTCCGCGACCGCGTGGCCGGCGTGCTGCCGACGCGGCACGAACGCGACGGCGAACAGTGGATCCACGGCTGTCCGCCGCGCTGACCGAGGACGGCTTCACCGACGTCCGGTGGTCCGAACCGGCCATCAGCGGCTACTACCAGCCGATCGTCACGGCACGCGTTTCCTGAGCGGTGACATTCCCACGACCGCGAGTCTTGCTTCCGATCGGACCTCGCCCCTAGTGTATGCGCTTACAGACAGCGCTTACATGCCGCGAGGGGGCAGCAGTGACGGACACGACCGCACGCGAGGACTGGGAACAGCGGATCGGGCTGCCCAGCGACACCAGGCTCACGGGAGCCGGCGAGCTGCCAGCGCCTACCCGGCTGTCGGCCGAGGCGGG
Organism: uncultured Actinomycetota bacterium; assembly: GCA_963826035.1. GTDB lineage: Bacteria > Actinomycetota > Actinomycetes > Mycobacteriales > Pseudonocardiaceae > Actinophytocola. The sequence continues at coordinate 503,218 of CAWGVZ010000004.1, forward strand.
CACCGGACTAGTGCTGCTGACCTGGCCGCTGGTCGACGGCGCGCTCGGCTACCTGGTGCACCGCTCGCACAACGCGGAAGGCCCGTTCGAGCCGCTGGACCACCTGGGCGGCGACGTGCTCGCCGTGCCGCACCCGCCCTACGCCGACACGATGGTCGAGCCGGGCGAGACCTACCACTACCGGGTCGCCACCTGGACCGACGCCGGTCCAGGACCGCTGTCCCCCGTCGCCTCGGGCACACCGAAACCCGCCGGCCCGACGCCCGCCGAGGTGACGGTGGCCGTCGACGCGGCCGCCGAACCCACGCCGCTGCCCGATGTGTGGCGCCGGATGATCGGCGCCGAGCACTTCTCGCTGCTCGTCTGGGACAAGCCCGGCCCCGGCGGGTCGGACGTGGCGGCCGAGTACGCCGAGGCGCTGCGGGTGATGCGCGACGAGATCGGCGTCCGGTCGGTCCGCGCACACGGCACGTTCCTGCCCGAGACGGTCGCCGTCCGCGCTGACGGCACCTTCGACTTCACCGGTCTCGACGAGGTGTACGACCGGTTCCTCGGCACCGGGCTCAAGCCGGTGGTGGAGCTGTCGTTCATGCCGCGCGAGCTGACGGCCGACCCCGACCACACGGTGTTCGAATACGGCGCCACGGTGTCCGTGCCGAAGGACTGGGACCGCTGGGGTGACCTGGTGCGCGCGGTGACCGTGCACCTGCGGGAGCGCTACGGCTTCGACGAGGTGGCCACGTGGGAGTTCGAGGTGTGGAACGAGGCCAACCTCGAGGTGTTCTGGAACGGCACGCAGGACGACTACCACCGGCTGTACGAGGTGGCCGCCCGCGCGGTGAAGGACGTCGACCCGCGCATCCGGGTCGGTGGGCCGTCCTCGGCCGCCGCCGGCTGGGTCGGCGCGCTGCTGGAGTTCTGCCGGCGCCACGATGTGCCCATCGACTTCGTCTCCACCCACACCTACGGCAACGCACCGCTCGACATGCGGCCGCTCACCCGGTCGTTCGCCGAGGCCACCGGCAAGCCCGAGCCGGAGATCCTGTGGACCGAGTGGGGTGTCACGCCCACGCACTTCCACCGGGTGAACGACACGGTGTTCGCCGCACCGTTCGTGTTGCGGGGCATGAAGAGCGCGCTCGCGTCCACCGACTGCCTCGCGTACTGGGTCTGCTCGGACCAGTTCGAGGAGCTTGGCTGGCCGCCCAGGCTGCTGCACGGCGGGTTCGGCCTGCTCACGGTCGGCAACCTGCGCAAGCCGAGGTTCTGGGCGCTCGCCCTGCTGTCCGAGCTGACCGGCGGCCGCGTCCCGGCGCGGGTGCGCGGCGACGGCGCGGAGGCGCTGGTGGAGGCGATCGCCACGGCCACCCCCGACTCGGTAGATGTCCTCATCTGGAACGGCACTCTCGATCAGTCCAAAATAGACGGTGCGGCGGCGCTGGATCGCACGGTGACCGTGGCGGTGGCCGGTCTGGCACCCGGCACCTACGAGGTGTCCGAGCGCCGGGTCGACGCCGAGCACGGCAACATCGCGCGCGCCTGGGAGGAGTTGGGCGGTGGCGACTGGCCGGACGAGACGCAGTGGACCGCTCTGCGTGCCGCCGACACGCTGCCGGTCGAGTACCGTCCGGAGGTGACGGCCGGTGCGGACGGAACCGCTTCGGTCGCCGTGACGATCCCCATGCCGGGTATCAGTTTCGTGCGCCTGACCCGGCGCTGACGAGCGAGGAGCGTGCCTTGTCCCCCGCCTGGCTGGCTGACGCCGTGTTGTACCAGATCTACCCGCAGAGCTTCGCCGACAGCAACGGAGACGGGATCGGCGACCTCAACGGCATCGAGTCCAAACTGGACTATCTGTCCTGGCTCGGGGTCAACACGGTGTGGCTCAACCCCTGCTTCGTCTCGCCCATGCGCGACGCGGGCTACGACGTGGCCGACTACTACGCCATCGATCCGCGTTACGGCAGCCAGGACGATCTGGCCAAGCTGGTGGACTCGGCCGGCCGGCGCGGCATTCGAGTGGTTCTCGACCTCGTGGCCGGGCACACCTCCGACCAGCACCCGTGGTTCGCCCACTCGGCCGACGACCCGACCGATCACCGCTACATCTGGTCGGACCGGCAGGCGGACGGGTTCCAGCCGTCCCCCGGCCGGCGCGAAGGCTTCTACCTGCCGAACTTCTTCCCCGTGCAGCCGGCACTGAACTTCGGATACGCCAGGCAGGACGACGACGAGCCGTGGCGCCAGCCGGTGGACGCCGAAGGGCCGAGGGAGAATCGCCGAGCGCTGCGCGACATCCTGGACTTCTGGCTGAAGACCGGGGTCGCCGGGTTCCGCGTCGACATGGCCGCGTCGCTCATCAAGGACGACGCCGGCAAGGCGGAGACGGCCAAGCTGTGGCGGGAGTTGCGCGGCTGGCTGGACACGGCGCACCCGCAGGCGGCGCTGTTCAGCGAGTGGGCCCAGCCCGCCGTGGCCGTGCCGTCCGGTTTCCACGCGGACTTCTTCCTGCACTTCGGCAGCAGCCAGGCGTTCCGTTCGCTGTTCCACAACGGGATGGTGTACGACGACACGTGGCGGCCGCGCCCGAGCTTCTTCGACGCGGCCGGCGCCGGCACGATCACCGAGTTCCTGGCCGAGTGGGCCACCGCCACCAGCGTGATCAGCGACAGTGGACATATCGTGCTGCCCACGGCGAACCACGACTTCCCCAGGCTGGTGGCCGGCACCCGGACACCCGACCAGGCCCGTGCGGCCATGGTGTTCGTGTTGACGTGGCCCACCCTGCCGGCCATCTACTACGGCGACGAACTCGGCATGCAGTACCAACCGGGCCTGCCCGACCACGAGGGCAGCGTCCTCGGCCCCGGCAACAACCGGGCGGGCTCCCGCACGCCGATGCAGTGGGACCGGGAGGATCCGGAGGTCACCTACCTGCCGCCGGACCCGTCGCCGGAGCGCCCGAACGTGGCCGATGCCCGACAGGATCCGGCGTCGCTGTTGAACCTGGTGCGGGAGTTGCTCGCGCTGCGCAAGGCGCACCCGGAGCTGGGTTCTGGCGGGTCGGTGGAGATCCTGAACCCCGCGTATCCGTTCGTCTACCGTCGCGGGCGGTACACGGTTGCCGTCAATCCGGGCTTCCACCCGGCGGTGGCCGACGTTCCCGTGCCGGGCGAGCTGATCCTCGGTCGGGGCGCTACCCACGATGGCCGGTTGCGCATGGATCGCTTCAGCTATGCCATCTTCCGCGACTGACCTCGATCGATCCCGCGGGCGCTTCGACGTGGGCAGGCCCGAGCCAGCGATGGTTCGACCTGCCCACCAACTCCCGGCGAGTCCCACGTTGAAGACCGGCGAGTCCCACGTTGGGGCGGGGTGAGTCCCACATTCGAGTCTCCCCGGCGAGGGAGACTCGCGCGTTCCGAACGTGGGACTCGCCCGATCTGAACGTGGAACTCGCGCGTTCTGAACGTGGGACTCGCCGGGGTTGCGGTCGGGTTGTCCGGCCTCGGATAGTCATAAGTACGGCTTCGGGGCCGGTTTTGTCGGTGCTCGCGACTACGCAAGCCGTGTTTGATGACATCGTTTGACCTGCGGGTTGGTCTTCCTGGTCAGGAGCATGGGATTCGTGTGGGGAGTGCGAGATCGCGGTTCCCGACGGTGAGATCGCGGTTCCCGCACGCGAGATCGCGGTTCCCGACGGTGAGATCGCGGTTGATGGGGAACCTGGAGTGGTCAGCGCCGGGCAGGGGGTCCGCGGGGCCTGGCGGTAGGGCTCGGTCACAGTTGTTCTGTTGACTCAGTAGTTCCACCCTGTGTGCACACAGCAGCCGGGAAACGACGGCCTCACGCACCGCAACCGCGATCTCGCGTGCCGCAACCGCGATCTCGCGTGCGAGAACCGCGATCTCGCAGACTGACAACGGCGTGAACAACCCCACCGGCGCCCGCCAGACATCTACGCAGGTCAAAGCCATGACCTCAAATCGGACCTCGCCTACGCTGGATTACGGGGGGCCGTGGCCGCCCGTTGATCATGGTCTGCGGCGGGCGCGTACGGGTTGGGCAGGGCGGCCAGCAACTGCTTCGTGTAGTCCGCGCGAGCATCGCGGATCACGTGCAGCGCCGGGCCGTCCTCCACCACCCGGCCCTCGTTCAACACCAGCACCTCATCAGCCAACAGCCGCGCCGACAACAGGTCGTGCGTGATGTAGAGCATGGCCAGGTCCCGCGAACGCACCAGCCGGTCGAGCAGCTCCACGATCTCCGCCCGGATGGACACGTCGAGCATGGAGATCGGCTCATCGGCCACCAGCACCGACGGCTCCGGCGCCAACGCACGGGCGACCACCACCCGCTGGCGTTGCCCACCGGAAAGCTGGTGCGGGTAACGATCGAGGAACCGCTCAGGCAACCCGACCGTCTCCAACAGCGCACCCAACCGCGCTCGAGCGTCGCGTTCGGACAGTCCGAGATGGTTACGCAGCGGGCGAACGAGCGTCTGCGACACCGTCCGCACAGGATTCAACGCGGCGAACGGATCCTGGAACACCAACTGCACGTGCTTGCGATAGCGGCGCAGCGCCTTCCCCCGCAACCGGTCCACCGCCACGTCACCGAAGTGGACGGTCCCCGTGTCCGGACGCTCGATGCCAGTCAGCAGTTTGGCGATCGTGCTCTTGCCGCTGCCGCTCTGACCCACCAGCGCGGTCACCTGTCCCCGCCGCAGCTCGAAAGACACCCCGGCCACGGCCGACACCGTGTTGCGCCGACGAGTGTACGTCTTGTGCACGTCCCGCACCGACAGAACCGCGGTAGCCTCGGCGCCGGGACGTTCCACCCGCACGAACGTCGAGTCCACGAAGCCCTTACTCGGTAGGCCGACCGCGTGGCACGCCACCCCCGACACCAGTTCCGGCCGCGTGGTCGAACACACGGGCAACGCCTCCGGGCACCGGTCGACGAACAGGCAACCCGGCCGATCGTGGGCCAGATCCGGTGGCCGGCCGGGAATGTAGGTCACGTCGACCGTCTCCGCGCGGGGATCGGCATAGCTGCCGAGCAGCCCGCGCGAGTACGGATGCCGCGGGTCGGCCAGCATGCCGGCCGTGTCCTGGACCTCCACCAGCTCACCCGCGTACATGACCATCACCCGGTCGGCGATCTCCAGCACCGACCCGAGATCGTGGCTGATCAGCAGCACGGCGAACCCCTTGGCGCGCTGCAACTCCCGTACGCTGTCCAAAATGGACCGCTGCACCACCACGTCCAGCCCGGTGGTCGGCTCGTCCAGCACCACCAGCTTCGGGTCGAGCGCCAGGGCGAGCGCGAGCGCCACCCGCTGCTTCATCCCGCCCGACAGCTCGTGCGGGTAGAACCGCAGGAACGACTGGTCGATCAGCACCATCTCCAGCAGCTCGACCGTCCGCAGCCGGATCTCCGTGGCGGACAACGAGGTGTGCGTGCGGAACACGTCGCGGAACTGCGCCTCGACCGTCAGCACCGGGTTGAGCGAGTTCATGGACGACTGGAACACGGTGGACAGCTCCCGCCAGCGCAGCGGCCGCAGCGCCGACTCGTCGAGCGCCGCGATGTCCGTACCGTCGAACGTGACCGTACCCCCGGTGATCCGCGCCGGCGGGTCCAGCAACCGCAGCAACGCGTTGCCCAAAGTGGACTTCCCGCAGCCGGACTCACCGAGCAGGCCGACACATTCGCCAGCCTCGACGGAGAACGACACACCGCGCACCGCCCTGGTCGGCGGCGTGTGCTTGGTGGCGTAGGTGACGCTCAGGTCGCGTACCTCGAGAAGTGCCATCAGTCCTCCCGCAGCGCCGGGTTGCTCAGCGCGTCGACGCCGAAATTGACGAGGGTCATGGCGGTCACCAGCAGGGTGAGCGCGAGGCCGGGCGCGATCAGCCACGGCCACTGGCCGGTCAGCAGCGCGCCGCCGTTGTCCGCCCAGTACAACATCGTGCCCCAGCTTACCGTCTGCAGGTCACCGAGCCCGAGGAACGACAGCCCCGCCTCCGCGCCGATGGCCGCGGTCGCCGACCCCATGAAGCCGACCACCACCAGCGAGGTCATGTTCGGCATGATCTCGCGGAAGACGATCCGCATGGTGCCGTCGCCCGCGAGCTTCGCCGCCGTGATGTAGTCCCTGGTGCGCAACGTGATGATCTGCGCGCGCTTGATCTTCGCGCCGTACGCCCAGCCGGTCACGCTGATCACGAAGATGATCAGCCACACACCGCGTACCGGCGCGTACGCGGCCAGCGTGATCATCAGTGGCAGCACGGGGATCACGAGCGCCAGGTTCGTCAGGCCGGACAGGAACTCGTCCACCCAGCCGCGCAGGTAACCGGCGGTCATGCCGATCAGCAGCGCGATGATGGTGGACGCCGTGCCGGCCACCAAACCGACCAGCAGCGACGTACGAGCACCGTGGACCAGTTGGGAGAACACGTCCTCGCCCTGTGTGGTGGTGCCCATCCAGTGGTCGCCGCTGGATGGCAGAGCCGAGCCGAACTCCTTGGACGTCGGGTCGTACGGCGCGATCAGCGGCGCCAGCAGGGCGGTCAGCACGAAGACCGCCAACAGCGCGAGACCGACGCGACTCTTGTTGTTGGCCCACAGGATCCGTATCCACTTCGGCACACGGCTCTGGCGGGTTAACAACTCAGGGGGCTGTACAAACGTCATCGCAGCGCCGCCTCCTTCCGGACCCGCGGGTCGAGCACGCCCAGCAGGAAGTCGGCCAGCAGGTTCGCCAGCAGCACGCCCGCCGTGATGAACAGGAACAGCGCCTGCATCAACGGGTAGTCCCGCGAGCCGACCGACTCCATGAGCAGTCGGCCGAGGCCCGGGTAGTCGAAGATCGTCTCCACGAGCACCGTCCCACCGAGAATCCCGCCGAGCGCCAACGCAAACCCTGTCACGTTGGGCAGGATCGCCACCCGCGCACCGTAGGCCAGCGCGATCCGCCGCGTCCGCAACCCCTTGGCGCGCGCCAGCCGGGTGTAGTCCTCACCGAGGGTCTGCACCATGTTGTTGCGCATTCCGATGATCCAGCCGGCCGGCGCGGTGACCAGAATGGACAGTGCGGGCAGGAACCCATGATAGACGGCGTCCCCGACGAACGCCCACGACCACGTCGGCTCGATCGACGCCGAATGCCCGCCCGCGTCGGGGAACCAGTTGGTCACGAACGACAACACGTACAGCAGCAGCAACGCGATCCAGAAGAACGGCAGTGCACCGACGAACTGCGAGCCGAGCGTGACCACCGAGTCGAACCGGGAGTTGCGCCGCCACGCGGCGAACGCACCCAGCACCGTGCCGATCGTGAAGCCCAGGATCTGCGTCACGCCCACCAGCACGAGCGTCCACGGCAGCGCCTCGGAGATCAGATCCGTGACCGGATACGGGAAGTAGCTGTAGCTGATCCCGAAGTCACCGCTCAGCAGGCTGCCGAGATAGTCCCAGTACTGCGTGAGCAGCGACGTGTCCGGCACCCCGAGCATCAGCCGCACGGCCCGGAGCTGGTCCGGGTCGACCGGCCCCTGCCCGGTCAGCTGCCCCACGATCGCCGCCGCCGGGTCCCCCGGTTGCAGCCGAGGGATCAGGAAGTTGAGCGTGACGGCCGCCCACAAGGTGATGACGAAGAACGCGGTGCGGCGGAGGAAATACCTCACGACCCGGCCGGCTGCAACCGGGTGATGATCAGCAGCACGTCGGTCGAGACGGCGTACGGGTCCTCCGCGCTCGGCCAGCCGGACGCCCGGGCCGTCCGGTACTGGAACCACTTGGCGCCGTACCACAGCGGGATGTTCGGCACGTCCTCCATCATCACGCGCTGAAGTTCGTGCACGGCCGACCGCTGGGTCTCCTCGTCGCCCGCCACCTGCAGGTCGTCGAGCAGGCCGTCGGTCTCGGGATCGCGCCAGCGGTTGAAGTTCGACACGGCCACCTTGCCGATGTCGGCGCTCTGCGCGGACGCCAGCGGGTCGGCGAAGTCCTTGTGGATGTTGCAGTCGCCGCCGTACACACCGAACAGCAGGTCGTAGTTGCCGACGCCGCGATCCTGTTCGTAGGTGGCCTGCTGCGGGGTGGTCACGTCGACCTGGATGCCGAGCTTGTCGAAGTCCGACCGGATGATCTGCGCGGCCTGGATCCAGTCGTTCCAGCCGGCCGGGACCTTGAACTCGAACGACAGCGGCTGACCGTCCTTGCCCAGCCTGCGTCCCTCACCGTCCACTGTGTACCCGGCATCGTCGAGCGCGCTCTTCGCGGTGTCCACATCGGTCTCGACGTGGCCGCCATTCTCGATGTCCGGGTCCAGCCATTCCTCCTGGTTGGGCAGGATCAGACCGGTCTGGCTGGCGGTCTCCACGTAGCCGAACTGGGCCTTGTCGGCGATGCCCTGCCGATCGAACGCCGACACCAGCGCGCGGCGGAACGCGACGTCGTCGAACGGCGCCTTCGTGAGGTTCGGGTAGAGGCTGATCACGCCGCCCGGCGCGAACCAGTACTTGTTGTGCTCGGGGTCCTTCGACACGTAGACCTCGTCGATCTCCGGCACGAACATGGAGTTCATGTCGTACTCGCCGCGCTCCAGCCGCAGCTGGTCGACCTGCCCCTCGGGCGAGTGGGTGAACCGCAACTCCTGGACCTTGACCTTGTCGGCCTGCCAGTAGTTCGGGTCGCGTTCGAGCACCATCTGCCTGGCGTTGAAGGTCTTCACCTTGTACGGGCCGGTGCCGATGGCGTCGGTGTTCGTGAACCGGACGGGGTCCCCGGCGTTCGCCCAGATGTGCTTCGGCACGATCTCGATCATGGCCACCTTGGAGAACAGCAGCACGGCGGGCTTCGCGAACTCCATGGTCACCTGGTTGCCGGCCGCGGTGACCGAGGTCAGCGCCGGCCCGACGCCCTTCGTGTCCAGCGCCGGGTACTGCTTGATCATCTCGTAGGTGAAGACCACGTCATCGGCCGTGAACGGCTTGCCGTCGTGCCACTTCACGCCCTCGCGCAGGGTGAACGTGAGCTTCTGGGTGCCCTCCCAGGCGTACTCGGTGGCCAGCCACGGCGTCTCGCCGCAGTTGAATCCGTCCACCTGGTACAGCGTCTCGAACGTGTAGCCGACCACCGCCTTGTTCGGCGAGAACGGGTTGAAGTTGCGTTGCGGCTGCGCGCCGGGCGCGTAGTCGCCGAGGTTGATGAAGGGGACCAGCCCGTCGGCCGTGAGTCCTTCGGAGTCCGTCGGACCGGCCGCGCACGAGGCTGTACTCAGCCCGACCGCCGCCACGACCGCCATCACCAGATAGCGCCAGGGTCGTGCCACCTTGCACCTCCCGCTCACCTTGTCCCGGTCTGCCTCGACCAGTACCGTGCTGAATGTAAGCGCATCCTGTATGCGCTTCCATTTCGACGGAGGTTAACCCTCACCTGCGTCGACTCGCAATAGGCAGCTCGTAACAGGCAGAGGCGGCGGACGTGGTCGACAGCGTGTCCTACCAGCGGAAGCGGATCCTCATCGACGGCGCCGAAGTGCTGCTGCTGTCCGGGGAGGTCCACTACTTCCGGCTGCGCCGCGACGAGTGGCAGGACCGGCTGGACAAGGCTCGGGCGGCCGGGCTGAACACGATCGCCACCTACATCCCGTGGCTGTGGCACGAACTGCCCGACGGGACGGTCGACGTCACCGGTGCGACCCGGCCGGAGCGCGATCTCGGGGCGTTCCTCGACCTGTGCCACGAGAACGGGTTCCACGTGATCGCCCGGCCCGGCCCGTTCGTGATGGCCGAGCTGAAGAACGAGGGCCTGCCGTACCGGGTCTACCGGGAGCATCCGGAGATCGTACCGTCCGGGTGGGACGGTGCGCCCGCTCCCACGAGGACGGTCGACTATTTGGCGCCGGCGTTCCTCGCGGAGGCCCGCGAGTGGTATCGGGCGGTCATCCCGGTGATCGCGGCGCGGCTGCGAGGCGCGGGTGGGCCGGTGATCGCCGTACAGTTGGACAACGAGGTGGGGATGCTGGCGTGGGTCACCAACTCACCCGACCTGACCGACCACCTGGTGGCGGACTTCGCGCGGTGGTCGTCTTCCCGCTACCCGTCGATCCGGTCTCCTGCCGATTCCGAGGCCGCCGTGTTGATGCGCGATCTCGGCACGTTCATGCGGGACCGGTTCGCCCGCTACTTCCGGGCCTTGCGGGAGTACGCCTCGGAATTCGGCATCACCGGGGTGCCGTTCGTGGTGAACATCCACGGCACGGACGGCGGGACGGCCGAGATGTACCCCATCGGCATCAGCCAGCTGATGGACAGCTACTCCGGCGTGCCGGGGATGCTGTCCGGCTCGGACATCTACCTGGGCGAGCTGACGTTCGCCAACGCGGCCGACCTGTACCTGGTGAACGCGTTCAGCGACGCGGTGCACGACGCGGACCAGCCACTGACGTCCATGGAGTTCGAGGGCGGCACCGGTGACTACGGGTCCGACCTCTCGCGCCAGAACGGTCCGTCCGCTGTGGACCTGAAGACACGGATGTGTCTGGCGCAGGGCAACAAACTGCTGAACTACTACCTGTTCGCCGGCGGGGTGAACCCGTTGTTGGAGGAGGCGGTCGGTGACGGCAACGACCGCATCGCGTTCACCGGTGAGCGGCATGGGTTCACCGCACCCGTCGGGCCGGAGGGGCAGCTGAGTCCGGTGTACGAGCCGACGCGGCGGGTCCTGGCGGCCGCTCGTGCGGTGGCACCGGCGCTGGCGGGGATGCGGCCTTCGCATGATCCGGTGTCGCTGGGTTTCGTGCCGGACCACTACCTGACGGAGTACCGGTATCCGGGGAGCGCGTCGGTGCAGGCGGTGCTGGACGACGTGGTCGGCACGCGGGGTGCCGGGCCGCGCGGCATCCTGGCGCGGGCCATGCTGCTGGGCGGGTACCGGTTCGACGCGGTGGCCCTACGTGGCGGTCCGATCTCCGTGGGCGTGCTGGCGTTGGCCGGGACCACACATCTGCCGGCTGTGGTTCAGCGGTCCATTGTGGATTACCTGCTTGCCGGCGGCCGGCTGCTGCTGGCTGGTCGGGTGCCGTCCCGCGACATGGACGGTTCGCCGTGCACCGTGCTGCGGGACGCGCTGGGGCTCACTCCACTCGGGACGGTCTCGGGGTCGGGGTCGTTCTTTCCGTCGATCACGGCGCACGGTTGGGCGGCGCCGCGGCCGGAGACCAGGACGTCGTTCGCCGAGCTGTACTCGCCGGTCGGTGACGTGATCCTGCGGGAGTTGTCGACGGGTCACGGCTGCGGTTTCGACATTCCGGTGGGCGCGGGCCGGGCGGTGGTGCTGGCGACAGACTACGAGTGCGACCTGGGCTTGTGGCGAGCGGCGGTGGGCGTTTCGCCGGGTTTGGCGCACACGGCGGCCGTCCCCGGGATCGTCCTGCTGACCTCGGTGGCCGACGACGGCGGCCGGCTGTTGCACGCGCTGAACCTCTCGGGCTACGACCAGGAGCTGACGATCACCGAGCACGAGCGGGCGCTGCTGGGCGGTGTTCCGCTGCGACTGCCGGGCCGGCGGGCGCTGATGCTGCCGCTGGACCTGCGGCTCGGCGGCCTGCGGATCGCGTACGCGACGGCGGAGGCCATCTCGGTGACGGCCTCCGCGGTGACGTTCCGCGCCCCGGCGGGCGAGGCGGTGGTGGCGGTCGCGGGCCCGGCCACCTGTGCGGAGGCGGACGTCTCCCAGCGCGATGGCCTGACGGTGCTGCGGGTCCGAGCCGAGGAGTTCACCGTCCACGCCTGAACCGCGACCCACCTGCGGTCCTCTTGTCCACAGGCAAGATCCACATCGGCGGAAACTGTCGGTGCTCACCTCTACGATTAATGCCAGGGGTCCCCCGACGCTAATTGTCGGTGCAGTCCGCTACCTTGCCAGCGGGTCCCTGCCCGAGGCGCTCAGGTGCTCAGGTCGGGCCTGCGCCGCTTGACACGGAACGGCATTCCACGAAGCATCTGGGCATGCATCGGACGTGGCGGCCGCCCTCCTTTGCCGGTCGGGCAGGGGTTTCCTGGCGGAACATCACCCCACCGCTGGAGATTCTCGCCCGAAACTGGGGGGCCGCCGACCGGGACACGGCCACCGAGGTCGAGCTGAACCTCCTCGCCACGGCGCTCGCGATCATCCCCGAGGGCGGCGGCCCTACCCGGTACCTCGTCAGCGCCGATCTCGGGTGGTGGCGCAACGCGGCGGACGAGGCCGCCGTGCGCGGGCGCGTCCTCGCCGAGCTGGAGTGCGCCGAGGAGGACCTGCTCATCCACCTCGTGCACACCCACTCGGGGCCCACCCTCTCCACCGCCTGTCCCGACCTGCCCGGCGGCGACCTGGTGGCGCCCTACCTCGAGCGGCTGGCCGGGTTGATCGTCGACGCCTGCCGGCAGGCCGTGCGCGAGTCGACCGAGGTCACCGCCACCTTCGGCACCGGGCGGTGCGGGGTGGCCGTGCACCGGGACCTCGCCGTCGGCGGGCGTGAGGTGGTCGCGTTCGACCCCGACACGCCCGCCGACGACACGCTGCTCGTCGGGCGGTTCGCGGACACCGGCGGCCGCGCGCTGGCCACTCTCGTCAACTACGCCTGCCACCCCACCGCCCGCGGCTGGCGGCCGCCCGTGCTCTCGTCCGACTGGGTCGGCACGGCGAGCCAGATCGTCCGGCACCACACGGGCGCCGACTGCCTGGTCCTCCAGGGCGCGTCCGGCGAACTCAGCCCCCGCGAGCAGTACGGCGACCGGTTCCTGGCCGCGCGGGTCGGCGAGTCCGTCGGCCACGCGGCCATCTCCACCATCGCGTCGATGCCGTCGCCGGGGTCCGACCTCGCGCTGACCGACGTGGTCGACTCCGGCGCCACGCTCGGCCTGTGGCGGACCGTGCGGGCGACACCGTCGACCCGGCTGGAAACCCACCTCCTGCGGGTCGACCTGCCCGCGCGACCCGCGCCGACCGAGGCCGAACTGCGGGACCGGTTCGCCGGACTCGCGCCGGACGCCGCGCGGGAGCGGATGCGCCGGGCGCTGGCGTTGCGCGACGGCTACGTCGACCACGAGACCGCGCGGCACCCGGTGTGGGTCTGGCGGCTCGGCGACGCGGTGATCGTCGCGCAGCCCGGCGAGGCGTACTCGTGGTTGCAGACCGAGCTGCGGCGGCGGCACCCGGAGCTGGCGGTGTTCGTGCTCAACTGCACGAACGGCCCCGGATTCGTTTACCTGCCACCGAAAGAGGTGTACGCGCGCGAGGTCTACCAGGTCTGGCAGACCGAGGTGCTGCCCGGCGGCCTGGAGCTGTTGGTGGAAGCGATCGACGGAGTGCTCACATGACGGCGTTGATCAGCGGCGGACTCGGCGACATCGGCGCGGCCATCGCCGTCCACTTGGTACGGTCCGGTGTGGACGTCGCAATCGCAGACCTGGCAACGGATCCCGGCGACCTCCCAGCCGGAGCCAGTTACCACCGGGTGGATGTCACGGACGCGGACGCCATCGAACACTGGCTCGACCAGGTGGGCCCGCCGACCGTCGTGGTGCCGGCCGCCGCGACCGTGACCACCGGGCCGCTCGACCCGGCGGCGTGGCGCCGGGAGTTGGACGTCGACCTCACCGGCCCGTACCTGTTGGCCACCGCCGCCACGCGCCGGATGATCGCGGCGGGCACGCGGGGCAGCGTGGTGTTCATCGGGTCGTGGGCCGCGCACCGGCCGCATCCAGCCATCGCCGGGTACAGCGTGGCGAAGGCCGGACTGCGGATGCTGTGCCAGTGCCTGGCGCTGGACCTGGCGCCGCACGGCATCCGGGTGAACGAGGTGGCCCCCGGCTACGTCGACGCCGGCCTGAGCAAGCAACTCTTCGACGCCGACCCACCCCGGCGGGAGGCCGCCCTGGCCCAGGTACCGCTGGGCACCCTGGCAACGGCGGACGACGTGGCCGCACTGGTGACGTTCCTCGCCGGCCCGACGGCCCTCCACATCACGGGCACCACCCTCGCAGCCGACGGCGGCCTGTCTCTCCTTACCTGAAACCGACCTCGGGTGCGACCGGTGGCCGCCCGCTGTGGATACCCGCGTCCGCTGTGGACAACTCCCCTGTAGTGGATCTTCACGCCGAACCCTGTCGGTGCTGTTGGATACGATGGTCCTGAGGGGTGCCCCCGGAGAGGGCGGGGGTGTACCACTGGTAGGGGGAGTTGATCTTGGCGCCGGGGTCAGTCGGCGAACCAGAACGAGTACAGGTCACCGCCCGCCAGGTGGAGCCCCAGCTTGATCTGCTGACCCGCCAAGGCATCCAGCGACTTGCCCGCCAACGCACCTGTCCCCAGCACGGACGCCGCCGGCTCCAACGGCTTCGTGGTGATCGTGCCCGGGTCGCCGAGGCCGGGGAGCGCGCCGTTCGTCAGTGACACGAAGCCGTCGCGCCGCCAGACCGCACGCCCGATCGACGCGTTCTGCACCTCACGACCGCCCGGCGCCGTCTGCACGGCCAGCCCCAGCACCACGGTCAGCAGGGCTGCGCCGGTTGGACGAGTCACTCATGGCGACGTCCTTGGGGAACCGATGAGCCCTGAGTACTTAGAACCTCATTTCATGTCAATAGTGTGACGCACTCAAGTACTACTTGAAACGTGATTCCACATGTAGCACCATCCAACCGAGTCCCCGATACAACAGGAGTGATGCCGTCCATGGCCGAGTCGTCGTTTCCGCAGGGTGCCGACTGGGCCCAACGGGCCGAACGGGTGATTCCGGGAGGTCTCAACTCGTTCAGCCGCTACCTCGGCCCGCCGTACGGGTTCGCCCGGTCGGCCGGTGCCCACGTGTGGGACTTCGACGGGAACAGGTACGTCGACTACCACGCCGCGTTCGGCGCGATCGTCCTCGGGCACAACGACCCGGACGTCGACGCCGCCGTGACCGATGCGCTGTCGCCCGTCGACCTCATGGGGGTCGGCATCAGCCGCGGCGAGGTGGAGGTGGCCGAGCTGGTGTGCTCGGTCATCCCGTCGGCCGACCAGATGATCTGCTGCACCAGCGGCAGCGAGGCCACGTTCCACGCGATCCGGCTGTCCCGGTCGGTCACCGGCCGCCGCATGGTGGTGAAAGTGCAGGGCGGCTACCACGGGTGGCACGACGCGGTCGCCCGCAACGTCATCTCGCCGCCCGATCTGGCCTACGGGCTGGACCCGATGAGCTCCGGCATCCTGCCCGAGACCCTCGAGTCCACGCTCATCGCCGAGTTCAACGACCTCGGCTCGCTCGAGGAGCTGTACACCCGCTACCCCGACCAGATCGCCGCGGTGATCGTCGAGCCGATCCCCCACAACGTCGGCGCGCTGCTGCCCGACCCCGGCTACCTGGAGGGCCTGCGCAAGGTCACCGAGGCGCAGGGCAGCCTGCTGATCTTCGACGAGGTGATCACCGGCTTCCGGCACGCGCTCGGCGGCTGGCAGGAGATCTCCGGGGTCACCCCGGACCTCACGAGCTTCGGCAAGGCCATGGGTAACGGCCACCCGATCGCCGGCCTCGCGGGCAAGTACGAGCACATGCAGCGGTTCAACTCGGCCGGCGGCTCGGTGCTGCTGGCCGGCACGTTCACCGGCCACCCGACCGCGTGCGCGGCGGCCGTCGCGACCATCAACAAACTGCGCGACGCCAAGGTGTTCGAGCGGACGGCCGAGCTGGGTCAGCGCATGCGCGACGGTCTCAACGGGATCGTCACGGAGCTGGACCTGCCGGCCGCCGTGCGCGGCTACGGGTCGGTGTTCTGCATGTACTTCCTGGAGGGCGAGGTGCACGGCTACCGCGACCTCATGCGCAACGACAACGAGCTGTACCGCGACTACCACCGCCGGATGACCGACCGCGGCTTCCTCATGCTGCCGATGGCGCTCAAGCGCAACCACGTGTCGTTCGCCCACACGGAGGAGGACATCGACCGCACGCTCGAGGCCTCCCGGGACGTGCTGAAGGAACTGGTGCGCTGAGAGAACGGCGCCTTCCCACGGGAGGGCGCCGTTTCCAGCCGACCCGCACAGCGCCGAAATTGTCGGTGCCACCGACTAGAATTGATTCCAGGGGTCCCCGGACCGTTTTTGTCGGTGCCTTCCGCTACCTTGCCAGCGGGTCCCTGTTCTCGCGTGCGTCAGACGGCCCAGGCACCGAGCCGGTAGGACTCCGGCGCGGCGTGGTAGGCGGCGAGGTGCAATAAGGCGCTGACCGCGACCGCGTTGCAACCGGGCCAGTTCAGCGTCGAGAGCGGTGTCCCGAACCGGGTGTCGAGACCCCAGGTGGACAGGGCACCCAGCTCGTGCTGGCCGGCGACGATCGCATTGCCCGCCGCGACCGCCTTGTCCAGATAGTGCGCCGCGCCGGTCGCCCGGTGCAGCTCGATGAGCGATACCAGCCAGTTGCCCGTGTGCACCTCCATCGGGTGATAGCACCGGTACTGCTCGAGCACGGCCGGCGTCGGACAGCGCACGGCCACCGGCGACTGCTCCGGGCCCCACACCACGAACCACGCCCGCCACACCACGCGGTCGGGGTCGGCGACCGCCACCTCGAACCGGGTGGCCACGGCCACCGGGGCCCACCGCAGCACCGGCGCGTGCACGAACCGCGGTGATGCGGCCGTCGGTCCGACGAACGTGATCACCCGTGTCTGGTCAAGATGGCTCACTGTCCACTCCGGACACTCACTGGGACGGGGTCGACAGAGCGCGGGTCGGGCGAGAAGTGGTCGTCCGCGAGCGTGGCACGGACCGCCGGGTCGCGCAGGTTCGGGATGGCGAACGGAGCTCCGTCGGCCAGGCAGGACCGCCAGGCCTGGATCCCGACCGCGGACATGGCGACTCCCCGGTACACGTCGAAGAACGGCGCCTCGCCCGAGGCCACCGCCTCGGCGAACTCCAGCAGCACGAAGTAGTCGGAGCCGCCGTGCCCGGTGGCCGTGGCGGCGGTGTGGTGGCGCGGGAAGTCCGGCAGGTAGGACAGTTCCGCCGGCACGTCGGGCGCCTTGTCGAACCGTTCCCGCCGCACGCGCACCACCTCGCGCCGGCCGGCGCGCGCGTTCTCCATGAGCCCGGCCGTGCCGTGCACGCGGGACCACACGCTCTCACCGCGCAGGTCGTACTGGAGGAGCTTGGCGACCGCGCCGTCGGCCATGGTGACCATGATCGCGCCGGCCAGGTCCATCCGGCGCGCGGTCGCCGCCCGGTTGGGGTCGTTGCCGTCGTCGGTGATGGCGATGCCGTTGACCCGCACGGGTTCACAGCCGGTGATGTACATGAGCGGGGCGAGCGAGTGGGTGCAGTAGTAGGTGACCGGCAGCCAGTTGCGCCAGTGATCGGCTCCCGGGGAGATCCGGTTCAGCATCTCGGCGCTCATCGGGTGCACGTACTCGCCCTCGCCGTAGCGGAACGTGCCGATCGCACCGGTCCGGTACAGCCGCCGCATTTCCTGGTTGTGCGCCAGGTACGGGTAGTTCTCGGCGAGCATGTAGGTACACCCGCTGCGCTCGACCGCCTCGATCAGCGCGACACCCTCGGCGAGCGTGAGGCACGCGGTGGTCTCGCTGAGCACGTGCTTGCCGGCCTCGAGGCACTGGATGGCCATCGGCGCGTGCTCGTGGAAGTGGTTGGCCAGCAACACGGCGTCCAGGTCGTGGTCCAGCAGGCTCGCCAGGTCCGGGTAGACCGGCAGCTCCGGATGCGTCGCGTCCGGCGCGTTGTCGCACAACGCCACCACCCGCGCGCCGGTGGTCTCCGCGCAGCTGGCGGCGAGGCTCGCACCCCGTCGCCAACCGACAACACCCAACCGCACCATGCGTCACACCTCCCGGAACGGCATTTCGTGCCGTACCGTTGTCTCGTCGCGCTATGCTCATGGAACGTTATTTCATATCTACGGCGAGAGTGAAACCCCGTGAAAATCATGACGATCTTCGCCCATCCGGCGGACACGATCACCAACTGCGGCGGCACGCTGGCCAGGCACGCCGACCGCGGCGACGAGATCGTCGCGCTGATCCTCACCCACGGTGGGCGGATCCACGCGAACAAGTACGCCGAGGAGTGGCGAAAGGACAGTCCGGACGCCGCGATCACCTCGGCCGGGCTCGACGAGGTCATCGCCAACAAGAAGGCGGAGCTGGCCAGGGCCGCCGAGATCATCGGCATCAAGGACGTCATCACCCTCGACTTCGACGACGCCACCTGCACGGTCGACGAGGACCTGGTCGACCAGATCGCGGTCCAGGTGGCGAACTTCGCCCCGGACATGGTGATCTGCGACTACCCGAAGAACCCGGTGGTACCCGACCCGCACACGACGGCCAGCGTGATGGCGCTGAACGGGATCAACCGGGCCGCCACGTTCCTGCGCAACCTCGACGGCCGCGAGGAGTTCTGGGTGAAGCAGATCTTCTTCGCCGGGCTCCCGGTCACCGTGCCCGAGCTGCTGAGCCTCCAGGGCATCCGCAACGACACCTATGTGGATATCACGCCGGTGGTCGGGCGCAAGGTCAAGGCCATGGACGAGTTCGTCAGCCAGGCCTACCATGGCCTGTTCGCGCGCAAGCTGATCGAGTCGTGGAACGGCGAGTGCGGGCGGGCCGCCGGTGTGAACTACGCCGAGGCGTTCTGCCGGTACTACAACGAGACGCACTCGCATTTGCCGCTCACCGACTTCGCGCTGAACGTCGACCCGGTGACCAAGCACGTGGACTACTCGCGGATGAATCTGCGGGAGGAGTACCCGATCTGATGTTGATCAATGGAGCTGTCCTGCGGGAGTCCGGTGTGGGCCGTCCCTACCGCGACTCCGCGCCCCTGTCGGTGGTGGAGCTGGAGCTGGCGCCGCCGGGACCCGGTGAGGTGCTGGTCCGGATCGAGGCGGCCGGGGTGTGCCACTCCGACCTGTCGGTGATCGACGGCAACCGGCCGCGGCCGGTGCCGATGCTGCTCGGGCACGAGGCGGCCGGGCGGATCTCGGCGCTCGGTTCCGGCGTGGCGGACTTCGCGGTGGGCGACCGGGTGGTGCTGTCCTACCTGCCGCGGTGTGAGGAGTGCGCGGGCTGCGCGTCCGGCGGGCGGTTCCCGTGCGGGCCGGGCAGTGCCGCCAACGGTGCCGGGGAACTGCTGGGCGGCGGCCGGCGGCTCACCCTCGACGGCGCGCCCGTGCACCACCATCTGGGAGTGTCCGGGTTCGCCACGCACGCGGTGGTCGACCGCCGGTCGCTGGTTCGGGTCTCCTCCACCGTCCCGGCGGAGGTGGCCGCGCTGCTCGGGTGCGCCGTACTGACCGGCGGCGGGGCGATCCTCAACGCGGGCCGGGTCGAGCCGGGCGAGACGGTGGCCGTGGTCGGGCTGGGCGGGGTGGGGTTGGCGGCCGTACTGACGGCGGCGGCCGTCGGCGCGGGCGAGATCGTGGCGATCGATCCCGTGCCGGCCAAGCGTTCGTTGGCCGCCGCCCTGGGTGCCACGCGGACTTTGCACCCTTCCGAGGTGGACGGGGTGCAGGTGGACTGCGCGGTGGAAGCGGCGGGAGCGGTGGCCGCGGTCGAGACGTCGGTGGCGTGCACCGGGCCCGGTGGGCGGGCGGTGATCGTGGGGCTGACACATCCGGACGCGCGGGCGTCGGTCTCGCCACTGGCGCTGGTGGCCGGCGGGCGCTCGATCATCGGGAGCTATCTGGGGTCGTCGGTGCCCGCGCGGGACATCCCCCGGTTCGTCGCGCTGTGGTCAGCCGGCAAGCTCCCGGTGGAACGCCTGGTCAGCGGCCGAATCGGCCTAACGGACCTGAACGACGCGATGGACGCCCTGGCCGACGCCACAGCCCTACGCCAGGTGGTACTCCCATGAGCGGCGTGGTCGACTCCAGCCACCACCCGCATGATGACCACTCCCGTCACGCATGATGACCACTCCCGTCGGCCATGATGACCAGTCCCGCTGCCGGGTGTCGGACCCGCCCAACCGGAACGGTCATCATGCGCGACCGGAACGGTCATCATGGGTGACCGGAGTGGTCATCATGCGGGGGCTAGTGGGAGTCTCTCGCTACGTGGGCGCCGCTGGCGCCGCGAAGGAAGTCCAGGTCGGCGCCCTGATCGGCCTGGAGGACGTGGTCTATGTACAGGCGTTGCCAGCCCCGGGTGGGGGCCGCGTAGGCAGCCGTAGCGGCGGCCGACGGTGAGCGTGTGCTCAGGTCGGCCTCCACCGACAGAGTTCGGTTCGGGACGTCCAGTACCACCGGGTCGCCCGTGCGCACCAGGCCCAGTGGGCCGCCCGCCGCGGCCTCCGGGGCCACGTGCAGCACCACCGTGCCGTAGGCCGTGCCGCTCATGCGGGCATCGCTGATCCGCACCATGTCTCGCACGCCGCGGGCCAGCAACCCCGCTGGGAGGGGGAAGTTGCCCACCTCCGGCATCCCCGGGTAGCCCTTCGGGCCGCAGCCGCGCAGGATCAGGACCGCATCGGGGTCCTCCACCTCGTCGATGGTCGCGCGCAGGTGCTCGATCGAGTCGAACACCACGGCCGGGCCGCGGTGGGTCAGAAGCGACGCCGTGGCCGCCGCCGGCTTGATCACCGCGCCGTTCGGCGCCAGGTTGCCCCGCAGCACGGCTATGCCCGCCTCCGGCAGCAAAGGCGACGACCGCGGCCGGATGACCGTCGAGTCGTGGATCTGCGCCGAGTCCAGATAGGACGTCAACGGTCGGCCCGTCACGGTGATCGCCGAAGGAGTCAGCAGGTCGGCCACCTCACGCAGTACCGCCAGGAGGCCGCCCGCCCGGTGCAGGTCGTCCATCAGGTGCTTGCCCGCCGGTTGCAGATCCACCAGCAACGGGACGGCCGACCCCCAGCGATCGAAGTCCTCCAGTTCCAGCTCCACGCCCAGCCGGCCGGCGATCGCCAGCAGGTGGACCACCGCGTTCGTGGACCCGCCGATCGCCGCCAGCGCCACGATCGCGTTGCGGAACGACTCCCGCGTGAGCACCACGCTCGGCCGCCGGTCGGCCGCCACCAGATCGACCGCCAACTTGCCCGACTGGTGCGCCAACTCCAGCAACCCGCTGTCCGGAGCGGGGATACCGGCGAACCCGGGAATCGTCATCCCGAGCGCCTCGGTCACACACGCCATGGTGGACGCCGTCCCCATGGTGTTGCAGTGCCCCCGGCTGCGGATCATGGACGACTCCGACCGCATGAACTCCTCACGGGACAGCTTGCCGGCGCGAACCTCCTCGGACAGCCGCCACACGTCGGTGCCGCAACCCAGCGGCGCACCGCGGAAATGGCCGGTGAGCATGGGCCCGCCGGGCACCACGAGCGCCGGGAGGTCGACCGAACACGCGGCCATCAGGAGCGAGGGAATGGTCTTGTCGCAGCCACCGAGCAGGACCACGCCGTCGATCGGGTTGCCGCGCAGCATCTCCTCGGTGGCCATGGCCGCCAGGTTGCGGAACAGCATGGCCGTCGGCCGCAGCAGCGTCTCCCCGAGCGACACGACCGGCAGGTGCAGCGGCACGCCACCGGCCGCCCAGATGCCGTCCGAGACGCTCTTCGCGACCTCGGTCAGGTGCGCGTTGCACGGCGTGAGATCCGAGGCCGTGTTGGCGATCGCGATGTGCGGCTTGCCGTCGAAGGCGTCTCTCGGCAGGCCCCGGCGCATCCATGCGCGGTGAATGTAGGCGTCGCGGGAGTCCCCGCCGTACCACTCCTGACTGCGGCGTTCATTCGACGACATGAAACGTCCTTTCAGGTCTACTGGTAACCGCCCATTGCACGGTACCAACCGACTGTCCTAGCATTCCCAACATGGAACGCGATTTCGCGAATGCGTTCGGCGTGGTGGTCGTCGGGACGGGCGCCATCGCCGAGCTGCACATCGCGGCGCTACGGGCCAACCCCCGGGCGCGACTGGTCGGCGTGGTCGACACGGATCCGGCGCGCTCTGCGGCGGCGTCGCTCGCCAACGGCGGCGTACCGGCCACCACGGAACTCACGGAGGCGCTGGGCTGGCCCGGGGTGGACGGCGCGATCGTGTGCACACCCAACGGTAGCCATGGCGCGGTCGCCACGGCGATCGCGAACGCCGGCAAACACCTGCTGATCGAGAAGCCACTGGCCATCAGCACGGCCGAGGGCGAGTCGGTGCTGGCCGCGTTCCGCCGGGCCGGCCGCACGCTGGCGGTCGCGCACACCCACCGCGCCTACGACTACTCCCTCGCCGTGAAGTCGGCCATCGACTCCCGCCAGGTCGGCGACCCCCTGCTGATCAGGGCGACGCTGCTCGGTGGCTGGATCTGGGGCGACTGGAGCGCCTGGGTGCTCGACCCGAGCAAGTCGGGCGGCCACCAGCTGCACAACGGCGTCCACGTCCTCGACCTGCTCACCTGGTGGATGGGCGACCGGCCGGAGAGCGTCTACGCCCGCGGCCGCCGCCAGACGGCCACCGAACTGCCGATCTACGACTACCTGGAGATGGTCCTGCGCTTCCCCGGCGACCGGGTCGCCCACTGCGAGATGAGCCGGGCCCACCGGCCGGCCAGCCTCTTCCACCGCGACGTCCTGGTGGTCGGCACGGCCGGCACCCTCTCCCTGCCGTGGGACGCCGAGCAGAGCCTGGTGTTCGGCGAGCAGGGCCTCACCCACCTGATGCCCGTGAGCGGCGACGGGTTCGCCCGCCAGCTGACCGGCTGGCTGGACGCGGTCGATGGTGGCGTCCCGATCGCCGGCGGCGAGGAGGGCCTGTTCGCCGTGGCCATGGCCGAGGCGGCGGACGAGTCCATGGCCACCGGCCAACCGGTGCCGCTCGCCGGCATCCCGGCGGTGACCCGATGACCACGATCGACGTGTTGGTCGCCGGATTCGGCGGGCTCGGCCACCAGGACCACCAGACGAGCATGTACGCACCGGCGTTCGCCGCGCACCCGGGCTTCCGGGTGGTGGGCGTGGCCGCCACCCATCCCGACGACGAGGCACGCGCCCAGCAGGCCGCGCGGGCCCACGAGGTCCCCTTCCACGCCGACCTCGACGCCGCGCTGTCCACAGTGGAAGCGCCGGTAGTAGCGGTCGCCGCGCCGGCAGCCGTGCGGGCCGGCGTGCTGACCACCGTCCTGCGGGCCGGGCGCCACGTGCTGGCCGACAAGCCCCTCGCCCCCACCCTCGCGCAGGCCCGGCAGGTGGCCGAGGAAGCCAAAAAAGCCGGCACCTCGGTGGTCGTCGCGCACCACCACCGCTTCCACCCGATGATCGCCGCCGGTGCGAGCGCGCTGCGCTCGGGCAAGGTCGGGCTGCCGTGGAACGTGCAGGCCGACTTCCTGGTGGCCGGCGGCACCCCGTGCCCAGGTCAGGAGCTGCTCAACTTCGGCGGCTACCCGGTCGACGTGGTGGCCGCGCTGACCGGGCTGCCCGTGCACCGCGTGTACGCGGCCCCGGCCGGTGACCTGACGCTGCTCGCCATGGACCACGAACAGGGCCTGACCAGCACGATCGTCGTCGGGCGCACCACCGGGCTCGCGGGGGTGGACGCCGGCCGGGTGGCCGAGCACCGCTACCGGGTGAGCGGCTCGCACGGCGTGCTCGTGCTCGACGCCACCAAGCCGGCCGTCACCGTGACCACCGCGACGCGCCAGGACCGGCAGTGGCTGCCGATCGACACGGTCACCGCACTGCTCGACACCCTGCACAAGGCCGTCACCACCGGCCGCCCGGCCACCGCGGGCCTCGACGAAGCCGTCCGCACGGCCGCCGTCCTCGACGCGGCCCAGCGGTCGCTAGCCGAAGGCGTGTCCGTTGCCGTGATTGGAGAGATTCGATGAAGCTCGTCACCTACTCCTATGACGGCACGATCCACCACGGTCAGCTGATCGAGGACGGCACGGTCATCCAACCCCTCGGCACGGGCGATCTGGCCGACAAGGTCCACCTGCTCGACCAGTGCACGGCCGCCGGTCCGGCGCTGCCGCTGGCCGACGTGGAACTGCTGGCGCCGTTGCTGCGGCCGGGCAAGCTGCTGGCCGCGGCCGCCAACTTCCAGGACCACGTCACCGAGGCGGGCGGCGAGCCGCTCGACCGCTCGCGCCTGTCGCCCCGGCTGTTTCTGAAGCCGCCGACCAGCATCGTGGGGCCCGGCGCGGACATCAGGCTGCCAACGGTCAGCGAGCAGGTCGACTGGGAGGCCGAGCTGGGCGTGGTGATCGGCACGACCGCGCGGGACGTGCCGGTGGACAAAGCACTCGACATCGTGGCGGGCTACCTGACGTCCAACGACGTGTCCGCGCGCTCCATGGACTTCGGCTATGAGCGCGACACGGACGACAAGGCCGTGTGGTTCTTCGACTGGCTGGCCGGCAAGTGGCTCGACGGGTTCGCCCCGCTCGGCCCCTGGCTGGTGACGGCCGACGAGGTGCCCGACCCGCAGGCGCTGTCGATCACCTGCGACGTGAACGGCGTGCGCCGCCAGGACGGCAGCACCAAGGACATGATCTTCAGCTGCGCCGAGCTGGTGTCGTTCGCGTCCTCGCTCATGACCCTCGAACCGGGCGACGTGATCCTCACGGGCACTCCGGCCGGGGTGGGCGCGGCCACCGGCGACTACCTGAAGGCCGGCGACGAGGTGTCCGTGACCATCGGCCACCTCGGCACCCTCACCAACCGCATGGTTGCTCAATGAGACCCACTGTCCTCGCGGGCGGCACGCTCGTCGACGGCACGGGCGATCCACCGCGCCGGGCGGACGTGGTCGTCCGGGGCGACCTGATCGACTCGGTGGTGGCGCCCGGCACCGGCCCGTCCGACAGCGAGAACGTCGACGTCACCGGGCGCCTCGTGTGCCCGGGGTTCGTCGACATCCACACCCACTCCGACCTGACGCTGCTGTCGAACCCGTTGGCGCACAGCAAGGTCCGCCAGGGCGTGACCACCGAGGTGGTCGGCAACTGCGGGCTGGGCGTCGCGCCCATCGGGTTCGGTGTCGACCCGGACGCACTGCGCGGCGCCCTCGCCTACCTCGACCTCGACCCGGCCGTGCAGCTGTCCTGGCACAGCGTGGCCGAGTATCTGGACGTGCTGGCCGCCGGCCGGCCGAGCCCGCACGTCGCCACCCTGGTCGGGCACGTGCCCGTGCGGGCCGCCGTGCTCGGGTTCGACGACCGGCCGGCCACCGCCGCCGAGATCGACCTCATGTGCGGGCTGGTGGCCGAGGCGCTCACCGACGGCGCGCTCGGCCTCTCGACCGGCCTCGTGTACCCGCCGCTGCGGTCCGCGCGCACCGACGAACTTCGGGCGCTGGCCCAGGTGGTGGCCGACCACGACGCGTTGTTCGCCTGGCACCTGCGCGACTACGGCGACGACCTGCTGGCCTCGGCCGCCGAGGCGGTCGGCATCGCCGCGCTGACCGGTGCCCGCACCCAGATCTCGCACCTCGCCTCGATCGGCGCCCGCAACTGGGGGCGAGTGAACGACGTACTGGCCATGGCGGAGGACGGAATCGCCTTCGACATCTACCCCTACCTGGCGGGCAACGCGCCGCTGAGCCAGCTGCTGCCCGAGCTGGTGGGGATCGACGCGCTCGGTGACCCCGTTGTGCGGGAACAGGTCGAGCGGGCCTGGGTGAACAACCCGGTGCCGTGGACGGAGATCACGGTCGCCGGCGGCGCCACGACCGACGTCCTCGGTCGCACGATCGCCGACCTCGCCGGGCCGGGCCGGTCGCCCGGCGAGGTGGTCATGGACCTCATCGCCGAGCACGGCAACAGCGTGATCATGACGGCCGGCGGGCGCAGCGAGCGCGACCTGCGCGCCGTGTTGGCCCACCCGGCGACCGTGGTCGCCTCCGACGGGCAGGCGCTGGACCCGGACGGGCCGACCGGGCGCGGTTTCCCGCATCCCCGCTCGTTCGGCACCTTCCCGCGCGCCATCACCGACTTCGGCGCCAGCATCGACACCGACATGGCGACCATGATCCGCAAGTGCACGGCGGCGCCCGCCGCGCGGGTGGGACTGACCGACCGGGGGACGGTCGCGCCGGGCCAACTCGCCGATCTGGTCGTGCTGGACGCAGAACGCCTGGCCGACCACGCTACCTTCACCCGACCGCAGCGGTTTCCCACCGGCGTGGAGTACGTCCTCGTGGCCGGGACAATGGTTGTGCAAGGCGGAACGCACACCGGTTCGCGACCGGGCAACGTGGTGCGACGAGCGTCGAGGATCGAGAGGTAACGCAGATGGCGACCAAGACACGTGGTGCGCGCCCGGCACGGTCGGAGGACCAGCTCGGCCCGAAGAGCGCCAACTATCACACGCATGCGCTGACCCGGGGTCTGGTGCTGCTCGACCTGCTGGCCGTGACGCCGCCCCCGGTGACGCTCACCGGTATGCACGAGCGCACCGGCCTGCCGAAGAGCACGCTCGTGCGCCTGCTGGCCGCGCTCACGGAGATGGAGTTCGTGGTCCGGGTGGACGAGCGGCCGGCGTACCGGCTGGGCCACAAGGTGATGGGCCTGGCCGACGCCTACGTGTCCAGTTTGGACCTGTCGGCCGCCGCCGGGCGCTACCTCGACACGCTGGCCAGGGCCACGCAGCAGACAAGCAACCTCGGCCTGCTCGACGGCATCGAGGTGGTCCACGTGTGCGTGCGCCAGCCCGACCGTCCACTTCGGTTCGAGACCAGCCCCGGCGCGCGGGAGAGCGCGCACTGCACGGGCCTCGGCAAGATGCTGCTCGCCGGGGTGGCGCCGGACCAGCTGGCCGCGCACCTGCCGGTCGAGCCGTACTCGGCCCGCACCGACCGCACGATCACCACGCTCGACGAGATGGTGAAGGAGATCCGCCGCACGGCCAGGCGCGGGCACGCGATCGACGACAACGAGCACAGCCTCGGCCTCAAGTGCATCGCCGTGCCGCTGACGGTCGGCGCGCAGCCGGTCGCCGCGCTGTCGGTGTCCGGGCCGGCCGGGGAGTTCACGCCGAGGAAGCAGAAGGAGTACCTCGACCGGCTCCGCGAGACGGCCGACGCGCTCGCGGCCGATCACGACGTGGTCGCGGTGCTCCGCCGGATGCACGAATCGATGGGTGAGCCACGCGGATGATCGACGTTCACACGCACTGCCTGCAGCACACGCACTGGGGTCCCGAGTGGGACACCAACTGGAAGCCCGTCTACCAGCGCGAGTGGGTGGACGTGACGCCCGAGGACTACGACAAGGCGATGGCCGACGGCGGCGTCAACCTGGCGTTCGTCTTCGGTCTCCGGGCAACCAAGCAGGGGGTGAAGACGCCGAACGAGTTCGTCGCGAAGTTCTGCGCCGAGACCGCCACGCCGACCGTCGGGTTCATGTCGCTCGACCTGTCCGACCCGGATGTGTTCGACCAGTTGGCCGACGGCGTGGCCAACGGGCTGCGTGGCATCAAGCTGTACCCGGTGCTGGCCGGCTTCGACCCGCGCGACACGCGGTACGACCCGTTCTTCACGGAGGTCACCCGATCGGGGCTCGTGGTGCTGTGGCACATGGGTGCCACACCCTCGCCGGCCGGTGACCTGTCGCTGTCCAACCCGCTGCTGGTCGACGACGTGGCCCGGCGCCACCCGGACCTCGTGCAGATCATCGCCCACCTCGGTCACCCGTGGCAGCGGGAGAGCATCGTGACCTGCCGGAAGAACCGGCGGGTGTTCACCGACGTGTCGGCGTCCTGGGCGCGGCCGCTCGACGGGTACCTCGCCCTGGTCAGGGCGCAGGAATGGGGCGTGGTCGACCGGCTGCTCTTCGGCTCGGACTATCCGATGTGGACGCCCAGGGAGGCGGTCGAGGGGCTCCGGGAGCTGGCGCGCTCCGGCGGGAGCGGCCTGCCGAGGGTGCACGACGACACGCTGGATCAGATCCTCGAGGGCGATCCACTGAGTGCGCTCGGGCTTGCCCAATAGGGTGACGATGGTATCTCGCTGGACTCCCGGCACTCTTTGTTGGTAACAAACAGTGCGCACAGTCGATGAAACCGGATGGGGATCTCGAACATCCAACACATTGTCAGTGCCGAGTGATACACATAGCTCGCAGGAACGCCAAACGACCGGGGAACACACCATGTCCGCGCCGCTGCCAGAAGGTCTGAACCACCGAGCCCTGTCCATGCTCCGAGCGGTGGTGGCCGGCCGAGCGCAGATCAGCTGCAGCACCGAGCCTGACCTGTTCATCGATGGTATGCCCTGCTGCGACCAGTACACAGCGCACCTGCTCGCGCACGACGGGTTGATCGAGCCCGCGCTCGAGGGCACGGTCGGCGAGCTCGTCCCCGCAGCCCTCACCGACGCCGGTTTGGCCGCGCTCACGCCCGCCACCGTGGCAGCTTGAGGACATTCGACAGTTCGATTTTCCGGTTCAACTGGGAATACGGGAATAACCCCTGCCGGTAATGCCGCGAACACAACTGGTCTAGTTCATTAACCAGGCTAACTATTCTTGTGGAGCCCTTCGGGCACCGAGACGTGCACCGGCCGCCAGTCCAGTTCGGCCGCGGCCTTCGCGTTGGAGACGCGCAGGGTGGTGTCGATCAGCAGGCAGGCCAGGTAGTCGCTGATCCGCCGCAGCAGCCATTTGGGCATCGACTTCGGCGCGGGCGTGCGGTGGGCGCGGGACACGGTGGTCAGGAACTCCCGCCAGCTCGTCGGCCGGTCGTCCACGATGTTGTAGGCCGCCCCCCGGGTGCCGCGTTCCATGGCCGCCACGGCGGCCGCCTTGGCGTCGTGGACGTGGACGAAGCTCGTGGTGGCCGACTCTCCCATGGGCAGCACGGGGATCCGCCTGCGCATCATGGCGGCGAACATGTCGCTGAACGCGTCCGGGCCGTAGAACATGCCGTACCGCAGGGCGACCGTGTCCAACCCGGCCTCCCTGGGCAGCCGTTCGGCGTGCACGCTCGACCGGGTCACCGGATCGGCCACCGAACCGACCAGCACCCCGAACTCGTCCACCGCTAGTCCGCCTCCCCGGAATTAACCCTGTTGGTCACCATGGGTACGTACCTTCCCGTTCGGCGCGTACTTGTGGCTGGGTGCCGTCCCGGTACCCCTTAGGTGCGGTTGGCGGCCACTCATCAGGCGCGCGTCGCGCAACGCGGTGGCCTGGTGTATCACCACGTCCGCATCACGGATCCAGTCGACAACGGAACCTCAGGGGACCGTGACGGCACCCAGCCACCAACCACCGGAGATCCGCCACGTTCGCTGGGACGCAACGGACACCTTTGAGGCCGGGGAGGCGGACCAGTCGGCCCACGGCTCCGGTCGCGCCGGCCAGCAATACCTTCATGTGGAAGGGACGAGCCGACGCGACCGGACGTGACACCGTTCAGTCGAGCAGTTCCCGGACGGTCCCCGCACCGATCGTGCGGTTGCCTTCCCGGATGGCGAAGCCGAGGCCGACGGTCATGGCGATCGGCCGACCCAGCGTCACCTCCAGCTCGACCGACTCGCCGGGCCGCCCGACGCCCCCGGCCCGCAGCTCCACCAGCCCGGACACGTCACTCGTCCGGAAGTAGAACTGCGGCCGGTAGCCGCTGCCGAAGGCCGTCCTGCGCCCGCCCTCGGCCGTGGACAGCAGGTACACCTCCGCCGCGAACCGCGTGTGCGGCCGGATCGAGCCCGGCGCGGACAGCACCTGCCCGCGCCGTACCTCGTCGCGGCGTACGCCACGCAGCAGCACGGCCGCGTTGTCGCCGGCCTCGGCCCGGTCCAGCAGCCGGCCGAACGTCTCCAGCCCGGTGACCACGCTCGTGCGGCTCGGCCCGAGCCCGACCACCTCGACCGACGCGCCGACCTCGACCGTGCCCTGCTCGATGGCGCCGGTGACCACCGTGCCGCGGCCGGTGATGGTCAGGACGTTCTCGATGGGCATGAGGAACGGCAGGTCCAGCGGCCGAGGTGGCACGGGCACGTGCGCGTCGACCGCGGCCAGCAGGTCGACGATCCGCCGCGTCCACACCGGGTCGCCCTCCAGCGCCCGCAGCCCGGACACGCGCACGATCGGCGTGGCCTCCCCGTCGAAGCCGTACCGGTCGAGCAGCTCACGCAGCTCCAGCTCCACCAGGTCGAGCAGGTCCGGGTCGGTCACCAGGTCGGCCTTGTTCAGCGCCACCACGACATACGGCACGCCGATCCGCCTGGCCAGCACGATGTGCTCGCGGGTCTGCGGCATCGCACCATCCTGTGCGGACACCACGAGGATGGCGGCGTCGAGCTGGGCCGCGCCCGTGATCATGTTCTTCACGTAGTCCGCGTGGCCCGGCATGTCGACGTGCGCGTAGTGCCGCGTGGCCGTCTCGTACTCGACGTGGGCGATGTTGATGGTGATGCCGCGGGCCTGCTCCTCCGGCGCCCGGTCGATCCCCTCGAACCCGACGTACCGCGTGGTGGTCGGGTCGAGCTCGGCGAGCGTCTTCGTGATGGCGGCCGTCAGCGTGGTCTTGCCGTGGTCGACGTGACCCATGGTGCCGATGTTCAGGTGCGGCTTGGTCCGCACATATTGTTGCTTGCTCATTGCGTTTCCCTTTGGCAGAGCCGGATTCGCGGGGAACCAGGAGGGCACACCCTCCCCGGCGGTTCCCCGGTTGGCCTGCGAGCGCAGAGAGGGTCAGCTTCGGGCGCCGGCCAGCGTTGCCAGGGCAGCCACGACCGCGTCCAGCGGGCAGAGGCCCGCGGACGTATCGATCGTGGCCGAGAAGAACATGTTCATGACAATGGCATGGAACGCCGGGACCCGTCACGCGAATTCCCGCGCGCGGTCGTCACGGGCGGTTGAGCAGGTCCTCGATGTCCTCGGGTGGGGCCGGGTCGCCGGTGAACGAGCCCTGCACGCTCTCCGCGCCGATCGCGCGCCACCACTTGTACCGCGCCTCGCTGTCGATGTTGCCCACCATCACCGGGGTGCCGCACTCGCGCACCAGCGGCACCAACTGCTTGATGGACCGGGTGAACAGCGCCTCGTCGCCCATCCGGTCCACTCGGGACACCACGCGACGGGACATCTTCACCGCGCGTACCGGCAGGTCCTCCAGGCACGCCAGGTCGCCGCGGGTGGTGCCGAACTCGTAGAGCACCATGGTGATGCCGAGGTCCACCAGCACGTCGAGGTTGTCCTCGGCCAGGCCGTCTTCCATGCACAGTGCCTGGACGGGCATCCCGAGCCGCAGCCGGCCCGGCTCGAGGCACGAGTCGGCGAGCACCGCCTGCACGGTCGACACGAGGTCCGGGTCGCCGGCCAGCTCCTGGGTCAGCTCGACGTACAACTGCGGCGCGTTCTGCCACGCGTTGAGCTGCTCGCAAGCCCTGGCCAGCAGCCACCGCCCGATGGGCAGGCTCAACCCGGTCTCGCCGAGCGTCTGCAGGCACTGCTCGTGGTCGAGCGCGCCGAGCGTCGGGTGGTCCCAGCGCAACAGCGCCTGCACCGCGGCGATCCCACCATCCTCGACGGCGATGACCGGCTGGTACTCCAGCTCGATCTCGCCGCTCTCCCAGGCGCCGGGCATCGAGCTGGCCAGGTTGAACCGCCCGCGGTCCTCCTCGTTCTGCAGCTCGTCGACCATGCCCCACTGCCGGCGACCGTTGATCTTGAGCCGCCGCAGCGTGATGTCGGTGGCACGCAACAGTTCGGTCGGCGTGGAGTCGGCGGGCGGGTCGTGCAGCACGGCGATGCTGGCGGTGGCGGCCACGCCCTGGTTGCCCACGTACACCGGCTCGGCCAGCTCCTCGTTGATGCGGGTGGCCAGGCTCGCGACGCTCGGCGTGGTCGGCGAGTGTTCGAGCAGGATGCCGAACTCGTCGCCGTCGAACCGGGCGATGGTGGTCTTCTCCTCGCCGAACACCTGCTGCAGCCGCGCCGCCACCACCTGCAGCAGCCGGTCACCGACCTCGCGGCCCGGCCCGTCGTTCACCGCGTAGAAGCCATCCAGGTCGAGGTGGAAGATGGTGATCTCGTCGGCCGCGTTCTTGCCGCCGAGCGCCTCCTCCAGCCTGCCGATGAACCGCTGCCGGTTGTACAACCCGGTCAGCGCGTCGTGGGTGGCCTGGAACTGGAGCCGGTCCTCGAGAAAGTGCCGGTCCGACACGTCCTCCACGGTGGTCACGTAGTAGCGCGGCGCGCCGTCCGGGTCGCGCAGTACCGACGCGGACAGGAAGACCAGCGACTCCTCGCCGTCGGCGCGCAGGAGCTTGCGGCGCTCACGGAACGACTGCGGGGCCTCGTCGAGCAGCATCTCGTAGCGCACGCGGAGGTAGTCGGCGTCGTCCGGATGGAAGAGCTCGTCGAGCTTCTTGGCGGCCAGCCGGCTGCGCGGGTGCTCGAGAATGCCGGCCAGCGCCCGGTTGCTGCGCACGATCGTCAGGTCGATGGTGCTGATGGCCATGCCCACGGTCGAGGCGGAGAAGACCTCTTCGAACCGCGCCTCGCTGTCGCGCAACGCGCGTTCGGCATTCTCCCTGGCGCGGATGAGCGCGACAGTGAGCCCTTCCTGCTCTGCGAACTGGCGTTGCCGCATTCCTTCGTGGAAACCGCCGGCCATGGCGCCGAACAGCATCACGAGTCGACCCGACAGCTCGTCAGCGTGATCGAGACTGTCACTGAGCTCGGGCAACTGTGGCATCCGTTCACCAAGTATGTTGATGGAACGCTGAACGCAGTCGGAGTTCGTGAGTCCCAGCTGTATCAACCGATCCACGATGCGAGCCACCGGTTCCCCGCTGAACCGCTCCGCTCGCACGGAATCGATGAAACAGTCGAGCGCCTCCGCCAACTCGCGCTCGATCATGTCCCGGGATCGAGCAATGTAGACGACCTGGGTCAGCGCTCCCGCCCACTCGCTCACCAACTCAGATCGATCCACCGGAGCCATCCATGGGCCTGTTCATCGGGTCGTCCTTCTCCGGTGCGCCGCGCGTTGACATTACCAGTGACGAAGAAACCCCTCTGCACCCAAAAGGGGAACGACCATGGGCCTCGTGAGACACCCTATGTGGTCGCTTCTGCGCCGAACGGGTGAATCACGGTCGGTGAGCGAGCTCAGTCACTAAGTAATTAGTGATGAGCATGATTACTCTCCAGTGATCTCACACGGTAACCGCCACACTACTCATTACCAGTAGTGTGGTGTGAATACGCCAACGGACGCGGCTAAACAATGTGCTCCGGACGCACCGGTGCCCGCGTCAGCGCGAGGCCCGTCGCGGCCCTGATGGCGGCCACGATGGCCGGGGTGGACGACAGCGTCGGCGGTTCACCGACGCCACGAAGCCCGTACGGCGCATGGGGATCCGCCCGTTCGAGCACATCGATCGGCATGGGCGGCATGTCGAGAATCGTGGGGATCAGGTAGTC
Source organism: uncultured Actinomycetota bacterium (assembly GCA_963826035.1). Classification (GTDB taxonomy): domain Bacteria; phylum Actinomycetota; class Actinomycetes; order Mycobacteriales; family Pseudonocardiaceae; genus Actinophytocola. The sequence continues at coordinate 536,631 of CAWGVZ010000004.1, forward strand.
GGTGAACGACGGGTTGCGCACCACACCGTCGACCACCTGGATCTCCTCCATGACCGCCAGCCCCAGGCCCTGCGCGGAGCCGCCCTGGATCTGCCCGACCACGGCATCCGGGTTCATGGCCCGGCCGACGTCCTGCGCGCACGCCAGCTCGACCACCCGCACGAGCCCCAGTTCGACGTCGACGTCCACCACCGCCCGGTGCGCCGCGTAGGCGTACTGAACATGCGCGAAACCCTGGCCGGTCAACGGATCCAACGGCTCGGTCGGCCGGTGCCGCCACTCGACCGTCCGCTCGATCACCTCGTCGCCGAGCACAGCCACCAGCTCCCCGACCGGCAGCCCCCGCTTGTCGGCCAGCTCGACCACCGCCGCGCGGACCTCCTCGCACGCCGCCTTCACCGCGCCACCGGTCACATAGCTCTGCCGCGACGCCGAGCTGGACCCGGCGCTGCCGACGCTCGTGTCGGCCGGTCGCACCACCACGCGCGCCACGCCCAGCTCGGTGCGGGCGATCTGCTGCTGCAACGTCACGAGGCCCTGGCCGACCTCGGCGGCCGCCGTGTGCACGGTCACCACCGGCTCGCCGCCGACCACATCGAGGCGCACCCGCGCGGTCGAATAGTCGTCGAAACCCTCGGAGAACCCGACGTTCTTCACCCCGACGCCGTAGCCGACGCCGCGCACCACGCCCTCGCCGTGGGTCGTGTTCGACACCCCGCCCGGCAGCTCGCGCAGGTCCCTCGGTCCGGTCGGTTCGGCGGGCAACGGCTTGGCGCGCACCAGTTCCAGCAGCTCGGCGACCGGTGCGGCCGCGTCGACCACCTGCCCGGTCGGCATGCGGGTGCCCTCCTCGAGGGCGTTGCGGGTCCGCACGTCCACCGGGTGCATCCCGAGTGCGGTGGCCAGCTTGTCCATCTGGGACTCGTAGGCGAAGCACGCCTGCACGGCGCCGAAGCCGCGCATGGCACCGCACGGCGGGTTGTTCGTGTAGACGCCGTAGCAGTCGACGTGCACGTTCGGCACCCGGTAGGGCCCGGCGCCGAGCGTGGCCGCGTTACCCGTGACGGCCGCCGTGGTCGACGCGTACGCGCCGCCGTCGAGGATGATCTCCGCGCGCACGTAGACCAGGTCGCCGTCGCGGGTGGCGCCGTGCTCGTAGCGCATGACCGCCGGATGCCGGTGCACGTGCCCGAAGAACGACTCCTCCCGGCCGTAGACGATCTTCACGGGGCGGCCGGTGTGCAGCGCCAGCAGGCTCGCGTGGACCTGCATGGACAGGTCCTCGCGGGCCCCGAACGCGCCGCCGACACCGGCCAGGTGCAGCCGCACCTTGTGCTCCGGCAGGGCGAGCGCGCGGGCCACCTGGCGCTGGTCGGCGTGCAGCCACTGGGTGGCGATGTAGAGGTCGACGCCGCCGTCCTCGGCCGGCACGGCCAGGCCCGACTCCGGGCCGAGGAACGCCTGGTCCTGCATGCCGACCGTGTACTCGCCGGTGACCACCACGTCGGCGGTCGGGTTCTCGTCGCCGAACCGGATCGCCTGGTACCGCACGACATTCCCGCCCGGGTGCAGCGGCGCCGTGTCCGGCCGCATGGCCACCTCGGCGTCGGTGACGGGCTCCAGCACCTCGTAGTCGACGACGATCCGGGCGGCCGCGCGGCGCGCCACCTCCGGGTGGTCGGCCGCGACGATCGCCACCGGCTCGCCCTGGTAGCGCACGACGTCCTCGGCCAGCACCGGCTGGTCGGGGTGTTCGAGGCCGTAGAGGTTCTCCCCCGGAACGTCCTCGTGGGTGAGCACCGCGTGCACCCCGGGGAGCACGAGCGCCCCGGTGACGTCGAGGCCGCGGATCCGGGCGTAGGGGTGGGGGCTGCGCAGCGTGGCGCCCCACAGCATCTCGTCGTGCCACATGTCCGACGAGAAGGCGAACTCACCGCGCGCCTTCAGCACCCCGTCCGGCCGGACGGGGCTCTCGCCGACGCCACCGGCCACAGTGGTCCGAGTCTCGGTGGTGGTCACTGCCGCACCCCCGTTCGGTACGACTCGCTGTCGGTTCGGTACGACTCGCGGGTCATTGGTCGGCCTTTGCTGCCAGGCGTTCGCTCGCCGAGCGCAGTGACGCGGCGGCCGCCGGGCGGTCGACCGTGCGGCACTCGCCGTCCTCGACCACCGGCCGGCCGCCGGCCAGCAGCAGCGCGAGCGGCGGCAGCTCCCCGAACACCAGCGCGGCCACGGGGTCCGCGATCCCCGCGTGGGCCAGCCCGTCGAGCCGCCACACGGCCAGGTCGGCCTGCTTGCCCGGTTCGAGCGAGCCGAGCTCGCCGTCGCGACCGAGGCAGCGCGCGCCGCCCATGGTGGCGAGCCAGAGCGCGTCGCGCGGGGCCAGCGCCGTCGGCCCGCCGCGCTGGCGAGCGAGATAGGTGGCGGCCCGCAGCTCCACCCCGAGCCCGCCGTCCTCGTTGGACGCGGCGCCGTCGACGCCGAGCCCGACCGGCGCGCCGGCCGCCACCAGGTCGGCCACCCTGGCGATGCCCGCGCCGAGCCGCGAGTTGGAGATCGGGCAGTGCGCCACGCCCGTACCGGTCGCGCCGAAGCGGGCCACGGCGCCGTCGGACAGGTGGATGCCGTGCGCGTGCCACACGTCCTCGCCCAGCCAGCCGAGCCGGTCGGCCAGCTCGGCCGGTGTGCAGCCGTACTCGTCGAGGCACTGCCGTTCCTCGTCGAGGGTCTCGGCCAGGTGGGTGTGCAGACGGACGCCCTTGTCCCTGGCCAGCTCGGCCGACCGGCGCATCAGGTCCTCGGTCACCGAGAACGGCGAGCACGGGCCGACGGCCACGCGGACGAAGGCGCCCGGCTTCGGGTCGTGGTAGCGGTCGATGGCCTCGGCAGTGCCGGCGAGCGCCGCGTCGATGGTCTCGACCACGGAGTCCGGCGGCAGCCCGCCCTGGGACTCGCCGCGGTCCATCGACCCGCGCACCGCGTGCAGCCGGATGCCGACCGTGGCGGCGGCGTCGACCACCGCGGCGAACAGGTCACCGCCGTCGCGCGGGAACACGTAATGATGGTCGGCCGCCGTGGTGCAGCCGGTCATGGCCAGCCGCGTGAGACCGGCGACCGCCGCGCTGCTCGTGATCTGCTCGTCCAGGCCGGCCCACACGGGGTACAGCTCGGTGAGCCACTCGAACAGGGTGGAGTCCTGGCCGTAGCCGCGGGTCGCCCACTGGTACAGGTGGTGGTGGGTGTTCACGAAACCGGGCGTCACCAGGCAGCCGCGCGCGTTGATCCGCCGGTCCGCGTGGTCGGGTCCCGGCCCGGCGCCGACCGAGGAGATCACCGAGCCGTCGACCACCACGTGACCGTTGCCGTACTCCGTGCGGTTCGCGTCGACCGTGGCGATCGCCGCGTTCTCGATGATGATCACAGTCCCGCCTCCCCGGAACCAACCCTGTTGGTCACCATGCGTCGTCGGCCTCCGGTTCGGTGCGTACTTGTGGCTGGGTTGCGCTCCGTTCCCCTTAGGTGCGGTTGGCGGCCACGGAGGTATGGCACAGGGAGGGTCATTGGTCCGCCCGAATTGTTGCCGCGGCCAGGCGCACGGCGTCGAGGATCTTCTCGTAGCCCGTGCAGCGGCAGAGGTTCCCGGCCAGTGCCTCACGGATCTCGGCGTCGCTCGCGTCGGGACTGCGGTGGACCAGCTCGTGCGCCGCGACCACCAGGCCGGGCGTGCAGAACCCGCACTGGACCGCGCCGGTACGCACGAACGCGTCCTGCACCGGGTCCAGTTCCTCGGCCGAACCGAGCCCCTCGATCGTCACGACGCTGCGGCCCTCCGCCTGACCGGCGGCCACCAGGCACGCGCACACGGGCGTGCCGTCGAGGTAGACGGTGCACGAGCCGCACTCGCCCTGCTCACACGCGTTCTTCGAGCCGGGCAGGCCGAGCCGCTCCCGCAGCACGTACAGCAGGCTCTCACCCGGCCACACGTTGTCGGCCGTGTGCGGCTCCCCGTTGATCTCCACGTTAACGCGCATCAGTGTGTCCTTCTCTCCACGCCCACCCGAGGGTGCGCCGTGCCAGCACCGACAGCGCGTGCCGGCGGTAGGCGGCGCTGCCGCGAACGTCGTCGATCGGCCGCGCGGCGGCCGCCACCAGCGCCCCGAACTCGCGGGCCACGCTGTCCGGCAACGGATCCCCGGAGCCCCACGGCAGCGCCTCCGCCGCGAACGCCTCCGCCTCGAGCGCCCGCAACGGCGTCGGGCCGGCCGAGCCGATGCCCGTGCCGACCGTGCCGACGGCCAGGTCGAGCGACACGGCGAACGAGCACACGGCGATGACCATGGCGTTGCGCGTGCCGACCTTCGAGAACTGCTGCGGACCAGCCGCCAGCGGCACGAGCACCGCGGTGATCAGCTCGTCCGGTTCGAGCGCGGACCGCTTGGGGCCGAGGAAGAACGCGCCGATCGGGATCGTCCTCGTGCCGCGCACGGACTTCACCTCGACCCGCGTGGGCACGGCCACCAGCGGCGGGTGCGCGTCGCCGGCCGGGGACGCGGAGCCGAGGTTGCCGCCGACCGTGCCCCGGTTGCGGATCTGTGGCGAGCCGACCGTGCGGGAGGCCATGGCGAGCCCCGGCAGCAGGTCGGCCAGCTCGGTGACGATCCGGCTGTACGGCACGGCCGCGCCGAGCCGGACGTACCCGTTCTGCGCGGACCAACTGGTCAGCTCGGTGACCCGGCCGAGGTCGAGCAGCGCGGGCGGGCGGCGCTTGTCGAAGTTCAGCTCCACCATCACGTCGGTGCCGCCGGCGATGGGTACCGCGTCGGGAGTGGCGCTCTTCAGCTCGAGCGCTTCGTCCAATGTCGAAGGTCGGAGGAAGTCCATGGTCACCACCACGCGAGCCCGGCGTCGGGGGCGCCGTCGCGCACCACCGACCCCTCGATCAACCCGTACGGCCGGTCCGCCGCGTAGAACACCGCACCGGGGTTGTCCAGCTCGAACGGGCTCAGGTCGACCAGGAAGTGGTGCTTGTTGGGCAGCGTCAGGCGCACCTCGGCCAGCTCCGGGCACTCCCGCAGCACCCGCTCGCCCATGGCGTGCAGGGTCTGCTGCAACGACAGGGAATGCGTGTCGGCGAACGCCTCCAGCAGGTGGCGGGTCGCCGTCTGGTGCGAGGCGTCCCAGTCCGACTCCCCGGTGTGGCGCCAGGTGGCGGACACGGCCGTCGCGAGGATGCGGTCGGACGTCTCGGCGAGCGTCGTGTACTGGTCGCGGTGGAAGCCACCGAACTCCGAGCCCGTGGTGTTCAGCACCACCAGATCGTCCACACCGGACACCACCCACGCGGTCGCGCCGTCGTAGGTGGCCGTGGTGGTGCGGGTGCCGGTGCCGCGCACGAACGAGTGCGGCCCCATGCGCGACCACGTGTAGGCCTCGATGTGGACGCGGGCGCGGTGGATGGTCGGCGTGGTGTCGACGAAGTGCCGGGCGAGGCGCAGCGCGAACTCCTCGACCGTGCCGATGCCGTCGCGGGCGAACGCGTACACCGTGTTCTTCTGCGTGTCGGTGGGCAGCACCCCGGCGTTGTCCCCGAGCAGGTGCGTGGCCGCCAGGTCACCGGCGAGCGAGGTGCTCACGTTGAGGTCGGTGACCGTGTGCTCGGTCTCGCCCCGGTCGACCCGGACGAGCCGGACCTCCGCCTTGCCGTACTGGTTGGCCCCGAGCCGGATGTCCATCAGCTCCCCCGATAGGTCGTGTAGCCGAACGGGCTGAGCAGCAACGGCACATGGTAGTGCTCGCCGGCGCTCGAGACCCGGAACGCGACCGTGATCTCCGGGTAGAACCCGCCGTAGTCGGACGTGTCGAACACCAGCCGGTACACGCCGGCGTTGACCGGCAGGTCACCGATCCGACCGTCCTCGTCCGTGTGGTCGTCGGCCACCGGCCGCCAGCCGTCACCCGTGCGGACCTCCAGCCGCACGGGCAGCTCCGGCACGGGCGCGCCGATGCTCGTGTCGAGAACGTGGGTGGACAGACCCGGTGTCTTTGATTCGCTCGCAAGCTCGCTCATGAACCGAACGCCTTTCCCAGCCGTAGGTCGAGGATCTTGCCCAGCTCGGCGCGGACCACCTCGCGCTCGGTCTCCGGGTCGTTGCCCAGTCGCTCGCGGAGCGCGGTGAGCATCGCTTCGCCGGACAGGCCGGTCGCGCAGATCAGGAAGACGTGTCCGAACCGCTCCTCGTAGGCGACGTTGCCGGCGAACAGGTCCTCCGCCAGCTCGGCCGCGGCACCCGACTGCTCCTCACGCGACCAGGAGGCCTCCTGGCCGTCGCCGGCCGCGCGTTCGCCGATGCGGGGGTGCGCGCCGAGCGCCTCCTCCACGTCGGACCAGCTCAGCCGGTCGAGCACGGCGGCGGCCACCGAACGCAGCGCCGCCAGGTCCGGGTAGGGGCGCCTGGCAAGCACCTCACCGGCCCACCGCCGCGACGCGCAGCACTCGAGCAGTCGCTGCTGCGCCACCGCCGGTTCGGCGAGGTTGAACCCCGCGAGCGACAAATCCTCGGACATCCCCGGAACTGTACTTACCCGGAAGCCGGCACGCCCCATCACCGGCATGATGACCACTCCGGTCACCCATGATGACCATTCCGGCACCTCATGATGACCACCCCCGTCGGTCGGGGCAGGCTCAACTGGTCACCGTGCGCGACGGGAACGGTCATCATGCGCGACGGGAGTGGTCATCATGCGAGGGTCAGTCGAGGACGGCCAGCGCGTCGATCTCGACGAGCAGGCCGGCCGGCAGTCCCACGTAGACGGTGGTTCGCGCCGGGAAGGACTCCTCGAAGAACTCACGGTAGGCGTCGTTCATCTCGCCGAAGTGGGCGGTGTCGGTGAGATAGATCCGGCACATCACCACGTCCTCGATCGTCGCGCCGCCCGCCTCCAGGACGGCGATGACGTTCCGCATCACCTGCGCGGTCTGCGTGGCGACGTCGTCGCCGACGATCTGGTTGGTGGCCGGGTCGAACGCGACCTGCCCGGCGACCTGGAGGATGTTGCCCTTGCGGATGCCGTGGGTCAACGGCACCGTGGGGATCTTGGCGCCCTCGGGGTGGATCGCGGTCTTGGACACTCAGGTCTCCTTCTCCGTGTTGTTCTTCTTCCGAGCGGGGGCGGCCCAACCGCACTCCGCGGACGCCTCGTCCGACGCGTCGAGCAACTGGGGCACCAGCCGCATCAGGCCGTCGTGGTCGAGCACCACTTGCGGCACCGACAGCGACATGGCGGCCAGCACCTCACCGCGCGCGCCCCGGATGGGCGCGGCCACACAGTGGATGAACTCCTCGTGCTCGGAGTTGTCCACCGCGTACCCGCGCTCGGCCACACGGGCGAGCTCGGCCAGATAGGCGCGCGGGGTGGTGATCGTGTTGGGGGTGAGCCGCGGGTACTCGATGGACCCGGCGATGGCCTTGCGCTGGTCCTCGGGCAGCGCGGCGACCAGCACCTTGGCCACGGCCGTGCAGTGCAGCGGCGCGCGGCGCCCGATGCGCGAGTACATCCGCACGTTGTGGCGGCTCTCGTACTTGTCGATGTAGATGACCTCACCGTCCTCATAGGACGCGAGGTGGACCGTGTGGCCGGTGAGCGCGTTGAGGTCCCGCAGCGCCGACTCGACGCTGCGCCGCACGTCCCGCTCGTCGAGCGCGCGGAACGCCATCTCGAACAGCGAGGTGCCGAGCCGGTAGTAGCGGATTCCGTTGCGCTGCACGAACCGGTGCGACTCCAGCGTGCGCAGCAGCCGCAGCACGGTCGACTTGTGGACGCTCAGCCGTTCGGCCAACTGGTCGAGTGTCTTCGGGCCGCCGGCCAGCTCGTCAAGCAGAATCAGCGCACGGTCGAGGCTCTGGCTCATGGTGAGACTCCCGTGATGTGCGCGGCGGCCCACGTATCGGTATCGGCCTCGAGCAGGGCCGCGACGAGCGCCGGGGGCAGCGGCTCGCCCACGTCGTGGTGGGTGCGCAGCGCCGAGGCGGCCTGCAGGTGCCCGGCACGCAGCCGGGTGCGCGGCGCGGCGCCGGCCAGCGTGGCGGCCAGGAACCCCGCGGCGAACGCGTCGCCCGCGCCGACCGGCTCGACCACGTCCACGCGCAGCGCCGGCTGGAACAGCTGCGGCTCCTCGCCCTCCACGAGCGTGACGCCGCGCTCCCCCTGCTTGATCACGAGTGTCGGCGGCGTCGGCAGGAACTCCCGGATCTCCGCCGGGGTCCCGACGCCCCACACGGCCGCCGCCTCGTCCGCGCCCACCAGCACGATGTCGGCCGCGTCGGCCAGCTCGCGCAGCACGGCCGGATCCCGGCCGGCCCACAGCTTCGGCCGCCAGTTGAGATCGAAGGACACCAGGTAGGGGTGCGCCCGCATGACCAGCGCGCGCATCAGCGCGAGACAGCTGTCCGACAGCGCGGGCGTGATCCCGCTGACGTGCACGAGCCGGACGTCGTGGAGCGGTAGAGTGTCCACCATGGACGGCCCCATGGCCGTGGCGGCCGAGCCGCTCCGGTAGTAACGCACCGGGCTGCCCGAAGCGTCGCTCTCCTTGATGTAGAGCCCGGTCGGCCGATCCGGGTCGACCAGTACCCGGGAGGTGTCGACGCCATAGGACTCCACAGTGGACACCACCGCCCGGCCGAACGCGTCGTCGCCGACCGCACTGACCCACGCGGTCGGCACGCCCCGCGCGGCGAGCTGACAGGCCACATTGGACTCCGCGCCGCCGACCGTCCTGGTCCAGGTGGCTACCTTGTCCGGCGGACCGTCCTCGGCCGGCACGAACAACGCCATGGACTCGCCAAGGCAGAGCACGTCCACGGTTCCTGCCCCTTCCACCCGCCGTTGACTGGCCGACCGCCGAGATGCTACACAACTCTGCGGCACATAGCGCAATAGCCGTTGCAACATACGCAATGAGGAGAGTCAATGTTGGAGGCCTCGATCGCCCCGGGCCGCATGGACGAGACGGCCATCGAGGCGCTCCTCGACGAGCGGATCGACTGGCGGTTCAAGGGACTTCCGGCCGCCATGTCCGGATTGTCCATTCGGGCCGCCCGCGACCTCCGGCTGAACCTGTTCCGCGACGGGTTCCTGCCACCGGTGACCGTGCTCGACGCAAGCGCCCTCGACCACAACCTCACCACGATGGCCGACCTGTGCGCCAGACACGGTTTCGCGCACGCCCCGCACGGCAAGACCACCATGGCACCGCAGCTGTTCGCCAAGCAGTTCGCGCACGGCGCCTGGGGCCAGACCACGGCCAACGCGAGTCAACTGCGGGTCTACCGGGCGTTCGGCGTGAGCCGGATCATCCTGGCGAACCAGCTGGTCGATCCGGCCGCGCTGCGCTGGCTGGCCGCCGAGCTGGACGGCCACCCGGACTTCGAGTTCGCCTGCTGGGTCGACACCGAACGCGGCGTCGAGCTGATGACCGAGGCGTTGCGGGCAGCCGGGGCGAGCCGGCCGGTGGACGTGCTGGTGGAGCTGGGTCTCCCGGGCGGGCGCACGGGCGCGCGTGACCTGAAGGCCGCGCTGCGCGTCGCCGAGGCGGTGTCCGCGAGCCCGGTGTTGCGACTGACCGGCGTCGGCAGCTACGAGGGCTCGGTGTCGGCCGACGCGTCCGTCGAAGGTCTCGGCGCCGTGCACGCGCACCTGGCCGACCTGCGGGCGCTGGCCATCGAGCTGGGCGAGCGCGGCCACCTCGACGGCGTCGAGCAGGTGATCGTGACGGCCGGCGGGAGCGCGTTCTTCGACCAGGTGGTCGACGTGCTCGGCGAGCCGTGGCCAGCCGGCCTGCCCGTGCTGCCGGTGCTGCGCAGCGGTGCGTACATCACCCACGACCACGGGTACTACGCCCGGATGTCGCCGCTCGGCGCGACACCGCGGATGGACGAGTCGCCGCCGCTGCGGCCGGCCGTGCGGTCCTGGGCGCAGGTGACCTCGCGCCCGGAGCCGCGACTCGCGTTCATGACGGCCGGCAAACGGGACCTGCCGTTCGACATCGACCTGCCGGCCGCCGAACTGCGCCGCTCCGGCGGGACGATCACCGAGCTGGCCGGCTGCACGGTCTCCAGGCTCAACGACCAACACGGCTTCCTCGAACTGGGCACCGACGCGGCCGTGGAGGTGGGTGACTGGATCGGCCTCGGCCTGTCCCACCCGTGCACCACGTTCGACAAGTTCCCGCTGATGCCCGTGGTGGCGCAGGACGGGGAGACCGTCATCGACCTGATTCGCACGTACTTCTGATGGGCGGGCTGGTTTTCCGGGGTGCGACGGTCGTCGACGGCACCGGTTCCCCCGGCTACCGCGCCGACGTGTCCGTCCACGAAGGACGGATCGCGGCGATCGGCCCGGACGCGCCCGGCGGCCGCGAGATCGACGCGGCCGGGCTGGTGCTCGCGCCCGGTTTCGTGGACATGCACTCCCACTCCGACCTCCAGGTGCTCGCGCGCCCGGATCACCTGGCGAAGGTGTCCCAGGGCGTGACCATGGAGGTGTACGGCCAGGACGGCCTGTCCTACGCCCCGGTGGACGACACGACGCTCGAGGGTCTGCGCCAGCAGCTGGCCGGCTGGAACGACGACCCGCCAGGGTTCGACTGGGACTGGCGCAGCGTCGGGGAGTACCTCGACCGGCTCGACCGGGGCATCGCCGTGAACGCCGCGTACCTGGTGCCGCAGGGCACCATCCGGATGCTGGTGGTCGGCTGGGACGCACGGCCGGCCACCGAGTCCGAACTGGACCGGATGCGCGAGTTGGTCCACACGGGACTGACCGAGGGTGCCGTCGGCATGTCCTCCGGGCTCACCTACACGCCGGGCATGTACGCCGACACCGACGAGCTGGTGGCGTTGTGCACGGTGGTGGGCGCCGGCGGCGGCTACTACAGCCCGCATCACCGCAGCTACGGCGCCGGCGCGCTGGAGGCGTACGCGGAGATGGTCGACGTGTCCCGGCGCTCGGGCTGCCCGCTGCACCTCGCGCACGCCACCATGAACTTCCCGGTGAACGAGGGCCGGGCGGGTGAGCTGCTCACGCTGATCGACGAGGCCATTGTGGACGGTTGCGACATCTCGCTCGACACCTACCCGTACCTGCCCGGTGCGACCTACCTGTCGGCGCTGCTGCCGAGCTGGTCCACCGAGGGCGGGCTCGACGCCACGCTCGCCCGACTGTCCGATCCGGACACCCGCGAGCGGATCCGCGTCGACATCGAGGAACGCGGCTCCGACGGCTGCCACGGCGTGCCGATCGACTGGGCGGCCATCGAGATCAACGGCGTGCGGCTGGCCGAGCACGCACACCTGGTGGGGCACAGCGTGGCCGAGTCCGCGCGGACGGCCGGTCACCCGCCGGCCGAGCTGTACTTCGACGTGCTGGCCGCCGAACGGCTCGGCACGTCGTGTCTCATGCACGTCGGCCACGAGGACAACGTGCAGGCGATCATGCGCCACCCCACGCACACCGGCGGCAGCGACGGGCTGCTGGTCGGCGAGCGGCCGCACCCTCGGGCGTGGGGCACCTTCCCGCGTTACCTCGCGCGGTACGTCCGGGAACTGGGCGTGCTCGGGCTTGAGGAATGCGTCGCGCATCTCACGGGGCGCGCCGCCCGGCGGCTGCGGCTGACCGACCGCGGGCTCGTGCGCACCGGCTACGCGGCCGACCTGGTGCTGTTCGATCCGGACACGGTGGCCGACACGGCGACCTTCGCCGAGCCGCGCCAGGCGGCGGCCGGCATTCCCTACGTGGTGGTGAACGGGGTGCCGGTGATCGACGACGGCCGGCACACGGGAGCGCTCGCCGGCCACTCCATCCGCAACCCGGGAGTCTGATGTGGACCTGCTGGCCGAACTGAGCACGCGCCGGGCGCTGTGCATCATCCGCGCCCCGTCGATCCCCGATCCCGAAGGCCTGGCCCGCACGCTGGTCGACGCCGGAATGCCGATCGTCGAGTTCGCGCTCACCACCCCGGACGCCCCTCGGCTGATCGAGCGTGCGTCCGGTGTGGACGGTCTGATCCTCGGCGCCGGCACGGTACTGACCGCGCAGGACGCGCGCGACGCGATCTCCGCGGGCTCTTCCTTTCTGCTGACGCCCGGACTCCGGCCGGCGGTGGCCGAGGAGGCCCGCCGTCACAACGTGGCGGTGGTGCTCGGCGCCATGACGCCGACCGAGGTGGCCACGGCCGTCGAGCTCGGTGCCACGGCCGTGAAGGTGTTTCCCGCGGCCCGGTTGGGGCCGGACTACTTCACCGACCTGCACGGCCCGTACCCGGGCGTCCCGCTGGTCGCCACGGGCGGCCTGAACGCGACCAACGCGGCCGCCTACCTGGCGGCCGGGGCGATCGCCGTCACGGCGGGCAGCGGGGTGGTCGGCGCCGCGCTGGCCGCGGAGTCACGTTTCGCGGAGATCACCGCGCGGGCGAAGGAGTTCCTCGCCGCCATCGAGTAGAGGGGACCGGTCATGTCGGGGTTCGTGGACTGGTTGCAGCACGACACAGCGGGGCTGCTGGTGCTCGCCGCGGTGGGCATCGCCGTACTGCTGCTACTGATCATCAAGTTCAAGGTCGAGCCGTTCATCGCGCTGCTGATCATCGGGCTGCTGACCGCGCTGGCCGCCGGGTTGCCCGTGCAGACGCTCGTCGGCTCGGCGCAGAAACCCGGCGAGTCCTTGCTGGAGACGGGTTTCGGCGGCATCCTCGGCCACATCGCCGCGATCATCGGGCTCGGCACGATGCTCGGCGCGATCCTCGAGGCGTCCGGCGGCGCACAGGTGCTGACCCGTTCGCTGCTGCGCGCACTCGGCGAGAACCGGGCACCGCTGGCCATGGGGCTCGCCGGGTTGATCTTCGGCGTGCCGGTCTTCTTCGACGTCGGCATCTTCGTGCTGGCGCCGTTGGTCTACGTGGCGGCCAAGCAGAGCGGCCGCTCGATCCTGCTGTACTGCCTGCCGTTGCTCGCCGGCTTGTCGGTCACCCACGCGTTCCTGCCGCCGCACCCGGGACCGGTGGCCGCGGCCGGACTGCTGGGCGTCGACCTCGGCTGGGTGATCCTCATGGGTGCCGTGTGCGCCATTCCCGCCTGGTACCTCGGCGGTGTGGTGTTCTCCGCGTGGGTGGGCAAGCGGCTGCACATCCCGGTGCCGGAGGAGATGCTGGCCGTCTCAGTGTCCGATTCGGACGATCGGGAGGAGCCCTCGCTCGGCCTGGTCGTGGGGATCATCGCGATCCCGCTGGTGCTGATCCTGGCCGGCACGTTCGGCAGCATCTGGCTGCCCGCGGGCTCGACCGTCGTCGGGATCGCGAACTTCATCGGTACTCCCGCGGTGGCGCTGACCATCGCCGTGCTGCTCGCGTTCTGGCTGCTCGGCTACCGGCGCGGGATGACCAGGGCGCAGGTGGCGGAGATGGGGGCGGTGTCGCTGCGCCCGGTGGGCATGATCCTGCTGGTGGTGGGCGCGGGCGCGTTCTACGGCGCCGTGCTGCGCGCCACGGGCATCGGCGACGTGATCGCCGCCGCGCTCGACGACGCCGGCCTGCCGGTGATCTTCGCGGCGTACGTGATCAGCTGCGCGCTGCGGATCGCCCAAGGTTCCGCCACGGCCGCCATCGCGGCCACCGCGGCGATCATCGGCCCGACCATCTCCGACGTCGGCTACTCCCAGCCGCGGCTGGCCCTGATCGTGGCGGCCATCTGCGCCGGCTCGATCATCGCGTCCCACGTGAACGACGGCGGGTTCTGGATCGTGTCCCGGTACTTCGGCATCTCCGTGAAGGACACGCTGAAGACGTGGACGGTGCTGGAGACCATCCTGTCGGTGGCGGGCTTCGCGGTGGCGGCCCTCCTCATGGCGATCCTCTAGCCACCCGAACGAAGTATATTCGACTCTTGCACACATGAACCCGAGTAGCTACCGTCGGAGCCAGGCGACCACAACCGGAGGCTCCGACGGCACTCAGACAGCTCGCCGGCCAGTGCGACGACAAGACCACCTGTCCGGGTGTAGGGATCGACGAGGATCAGCCGGATGAGGTCATCATCGTGGGTGCCCACCTCGTTCAGGCACCTGTACCGCTCGAGCCGGGCGAGGTTGCCGTCAGGCTGTCCATCCAACTGCTCCAGGACACACGTCTCGGGACGTGACCGATGAACCTGCAGGATCTCGAACACCTCATGGACCAGGTGCGCGAATCGTGCTTCCGCCTGGAATCGTTGCCGCAGTACCTGGTCCCACAGGAGGCTGCGGAGTTCGCCGCCTGGCGCGCCGGGAGTCCGAGGCCGCGGCGGACGCCCCAGAACAATGCGTGGCTGGCCGAACTCGAGCAGATCGTCGCTCGCGGCATCCGCTGGTACCGGGTGCGCATTCTCGATCATCCGCTGACCGACTACAGCAGGTTCGAACTGGCGGATATCGAGACACACAAGCGGCAGGCCAGCAGACCTATGTCGCCGACCGCCGAGACCACGGACAACTGGCCGACCTGCACGAGGACTTCTGGCTCCTGGGCGACCAGACGGCCGTGCGCATGGTCTATGACGACGACGGGCATTTTGTCCACCCGGTACCAGTCGACGATGTCACCAGGTATGTCCGAATGAGGGACACAGCGATGGCGTGCGCCGAACCGCTGCCCGACTATCTCGCGCGAACCCAGGTTCGACTCACCACATGACCGAGCCTGGCGAGGAACAGCGAGACCGACTCGCCGCAGCGCTCCGCGCTCTGCGGCGGGAATTCGGCCTGAGCACCACAGTTCTCGCCAGCAACCTGGGTTGGTCGCAGGCAAAGGTGTCCCGAACAGAGCTGGGCCAGACGCGACCGAAGCCACTCGACGTCGACAAATGGGCTCGCTCCACCGGCGCCGACGACGCGCAGCGGCGCGAACTCGTTGAACTGGCGGAACAGGCACTCAACCAGTTCACCGAACTGCGCCGGGAACGCGCGCCCGGCCGCCAGCGCGTCCAGCAGGACATCCAGCGCCTGGAGACGGCCGCTTCCGAGATCCGGGTGTTCGCACCGTCGCTCGTCGTCGGACTGGCCCAGACACGCGCCTACGCCGAAGCGGTGTTCCGGCGTGGCGAACCGTCGCTACCGCAAAGTGAGATAGGTGCCGTTGTCGACGCTCGCCTTGCTAGGCAGAAGATTCTCGCGGACCGTGGCAAGACCTTCTACCTGCTGATGGGCGAGGCGGCGTTGCGCCGAAAATTCCTCGAAGCACCGGACATGCGTATTCAGCTCACCCGATTGATTGAGCTGTCGTCCAAGCGCAACGTATCCGTCGGCGTGATCCCATTCGACGCGGATGAGCGGGTCCATCAGTACCACGGCTTCGAGATCATCGGCGCACCACACGCTGATCAGGAGGCCATGGTCAGTGCCGTCAACCTGACCCGAACGATCAACGTCCGCTCCGCTGACGAGATTGACTTGTACCTCTCACATTTCGACGCTCTGCGTGAAGGAGCAGTGGAAGGCGCCCGGCTTCGAACACTCATTCAGGGGGTGCTGGCGGAACTCCCTGACGACTGACGCACCGCGAACGATGAGTGGGCCCCGGCGGTAGCCGCCGCCGAGGCCCGGATGCAGTCCCGTCCGATCAAAGAAGGGCTTTGCCATGCCCACTGTAGCCGACAGATCCATGCCTTCGGGGCAACCGCGACGTACGCCCGCGGATGAGCCGTGATCTTGCCATCGGACGAGTGGCAGTCCGCGGAGGTCCACTGGCACGCCTACTCCGAACGTCGAACTCCCGGGAACGCCGGACTGCGTCCGACCCGCCTCGCCCGTGAGCCGGAGGCCACGCTGCACTCGCCGTGGCAGGTCACGCGGTGCACCGACCAGCACACGCGAGAACACGTGCTGCGGAGGGAAGTCTTCGCCCTTCGGGACGGAGTATGGGTCGAGATCGGAGACGAGGAGGACCTCGCCCACCTGCGGCACGAGAACTTCCTGATCGCGTCGCGCGGCGGTTCGATCTACACCGACATCTACACCGGGGACCGGCATCACGATCTCTACGTGGAGGCGGTGACCGATGTCCAGTGCCAGCACGACTGTGCCGATTCCGAGGCCGATTCCGAGCCGGAGTGAACCACCGATCGCCGACAACTGCCCGGCCGGCGGTGATCATGTCGGGATTCCCGTGCAAGGCAAGAACTATCAGGTCTGCGCGAAGTGCGGCAGGCGGTGCTGACCGATTCGAGTTGCCGGACGGTTAGTCACCTACTTAGATCCAGCAGGTGACTAACGATCGGGAGCGGCTCGGCCATGCCCTGCGGACACTGCGCCGTGACGCTGAACTGTCGACCACCGAACTGGCCGCGACGCTGCACTGGTCGCAGTCCAAGGTGTCCAGAGTGGAGCGTGGCGCCACGCCCGCCCGGCCGCACGAGGTCGAGGCCTGGGCGCTCGCCACGGGCGCGCGGCCGTCGGCGGACCTCCTGGCTCTCGCGGCCCAGTTGACCGCCCAGGCAACCGCCCGACGCAGGGAACTGGCGCCCGGCGCCGTCCGCGCACGGGAAGAAGTCGCCTGGCTGGCTGAGCACGCCTCGCTGGTCCGGGCGTTCGGTGTCGACGTCGTCCCCGAGCCCACGTCCGCGCCATGCCGGCTGCTCACGACCGAGGCGGCGCTGGCCAACCACCTGCCGCACCTGGACGTCGACGTGGTGCCGCTCGGCGCGCCCGTCCGTGTCTTCTGTTCGTTCACCGTGTTCGACGAGGCGCTGGTGCTCGTGACCACCCTGACGAGGACCGTGCACGTCCGCGACCGCGCCGAGATCTCGCGATACGTCGCGCACTTCGAGGAGTTACGCGGGGCATCGGTCCCCCTGTGCGACCTGGTCGCCAACCGATAAAACGGGCCCCGGCGGTGGCAGCCGCCGAGGCCCAGAACGCAATTCCCATCCCGTCAAAGAAGGGCCTTGCCATGCCAACTCTAGTCCCACCAGGCGAAGAACCGCCCCCGATACTGCTCGTACGGCTGAAGCCCGACGTGGTCGGCGAGAGCCGCCGCCAAGTGCACGTCGTCCCGCTTTCGTCGGTCACGCCCGATACCTTCACCACCTACTGCGGGCTGCGCCTGGCCCGGCAGGACGCCGAGACGCTCGCCGAACCGGCGGGCATGCCGTGCTATCCGTGCCTCGCGCGCGCTCCGCATCGAGCCAAGTGATTGGTTTAGACCCTTGTGCGGGTGGGGCGGTGGCCTTAGCATCCGTTGTTGCCAGTGACGAAACGTCCATTGCGTGACATGCAACGGGAGTCCACATGAGAGTCCGACGGACACTGGTGGCCGCCGCGATCGGCCTGCTGGCCATCGGCTGCGCGCCGCCCCAGGCAAGCAACTCCGGTCCGGACCAGTCCGGTGGCGACGGACCGGTGGGCGAGATGACCGGCGAGCTTCAGGTGTGGCTGTTCCAGGAGGCGTCCAACGAGGCGAAGGAAGCCGTTGTCGCCGAAGCGAAGACGGAGTTCGAGCAGTCACACGAGGGCGTCACGGTCTCCGTGGAGTACCTGCCGGTCGACGGCCGGGCCACCCGGTTCAACGGGGCGTTCAACGACCCGGCGAGCGCACCGGACGTCGCCGAGTTCGGCAACACCGACCTCGCCGGCTACACGGCGTCCAACGGGTTCGCCGACCTGACGGCCGATCTGGACGCCTGGTCCGACACGGCGGACCTGGTGCCGGCCGTGCTCGACACGGCCAAGGTCGACGGCAAGACCTACGGCATCCCGTGGTTCACCGGCACCCGCGCGCTCTACTACCGTACCGACGTGTTCACCGAACTGGGCCTCGAACCGCCCACCACGCTGGCCGAGGTGACCGCGGCGGCGCGCGCGATCCGCGCGGCGAAGCCGGACCTGTACGGCATCGCGGTCGGCGGCAAGTACCAGTTCGCGTTCCTGCCCTACGTGTGGGCGAACGGCGGCGATATCGCCACCCAGGACGGCGACACCTGGACCTCGACCATCGACAGCGCGAACGCACGCGCCGGCATCGGCCAGTACGCCGAGCTGATCGCCGACGACAGCTGCCCGCCCTCGCAGTGCGCGCAGCTGACCGGCAGCCAGTCGGTCGCCGCGTTCGCCGGCGGCAAGGCCGGCATGACCATCGGCGGCGACTTCAACCGGGCGGCCGTCGAAGCCGGTGCGGTGAAGGGCAAGTACGCGGTGATCCCGTTGCCCGGCAAGGACTCCGGCGACATCGCCCCCGCGTTCGCCGGCGGCAACCTGCTCGGCGTCTTCCGCTCGAGCGAGCGGTACACGCTCTCGCTGGAGTTCATCAAGCTGCTCGGTGGCAAGGCCTACCAGCAGAAGATGTACGAGGCCATGGGCAACATGCCCACGTTCGCCGACGTGCAGGACGAGGTGGCGAACGACGACCCGTTCCTCGCGCCGTTCATCGAAACCGTCCAGGCGGGCACCAGGTTCGTGCCGTCCACCCCGGCGTGGACCCAGATCGACGCGCAGGCGATCCTGCCGACGGCCGTGCAACAGGTGGCCACCGGCGCGCTCGACGTGGACGCCGCCACCGAGGCCGCGGCCGCCGAGATGAACGCCGCCTTCGGCAGCTGATGGCGGTCAACCCGGTACGGCGGGGCGAGGGCCGCGCCGCGCTGATCTACCTCGTGCCGGCCGCCGTGCTGCTGATCGGGTTGATGGGCTACCCGATCTACCAGCTCGTCGTGATCTCCTTGTACGACTACGGCCAGCCGCAGGCGAGTGGCGCCGCACCGCTCGTGTTCCTCGGGTTGGACAACTACGTCGAACTGCTCGGCGATCCGCAGTTCTGGGACGTGCTCGGGGCGACCGTGGTCTTCGCCGCGGTCTGCGTGCTCGGCAGCCTGCTGGTGGGCACGGCGCTGGCCGTACTGGCGAGCCGCGCCAGTCCCGTGCCGCGGATGCTGCTGTTCCTCGCGGCACTCGGTGCGTGGGCCACGCCGACCATCGCCGGTTCCTACGTGTGGCTCTTCCTGTTCGACCAGGACTTCGGGCTGGTGAACGAGGCGCTCGCGAGCATCGGGGTCGGTGGGATGGCCGGCCATTCCTGGACGTTCGAGCGGTACTCGGCGTTCGGGCTGGTGGCCGGCGAGATCATCTGGTGCTCGTTCCCGTTCGTCATGGTGACCATGTACGCGGGTATCAAGGCGATCCCCGGCGAGATACTGGAGGCGGCGTCGCTGGACGGCGCGTCGGCGCGGCGCACTGCGACCACCGTGATCCTGCCGATCCTACGGCCGCTGCTGGCGATCGCCACCATCCAGTCGATCATCTGGGACTTCAAGGTGTTCACCCAGATCTACGTGATGACGAACGGCGGCGGGGTGGCCGGGCAGAACCTGGTGCTGAACGTCTTCGCCTACCAGAAGGCGTTCGCCGGGGAGCAGTACGGGCTCGGCGCGGCCATCGGTGTGGTGATGACCGTGTTGTTGTTGCTCATCACCGGGTTGTACGTGCGGGTGCGGCGGGAGGTCCGGTGAAGGGCCGTCAGTTGATTGTGGACATCGCGTGCGTGGTGATCGCCGCGGTGATCGCGTTTCCCCTGTACTGGATGGTGTTGTCGGCGTTGAAGCCGGCCGGCGAGATCCAGGCGAGCGACCCGCGGCCGTGGACCGTGGCGCCGACGTTCGACAGCTTCCGGCGGGTGCTCGACGTCGAGAACTTCGGGCTGTACTTCGTGAACAGCCTCGTGGTGGCGCTGATCGTGGTGGCACTGTCGTTGTTCTGTTCGTTCCTCGCGGCCGTGGCGTTGTCCCGGTTCCGGTTCCGCGGCCGGACGGTGCTGGTGGTGATGCTGTTGGTGGCGCAGATGATTCCCGTCGAGGCGCTCACCATCCCGCTGTTCTTCCTCATGCGGTCCTTCGGTGACGTGGTGCCGGCCGTCGGGCTCAACCAGCTCGGCTCGCTCGTGCTGGTGCACCTGGCGTTCTGCCTGCCGTTCGCCATCTGGATGCTGCGCGGGTTCACGGCGGCCGTGCCGGTGGAACTGGAGGAGGCGGCCGCACTCGACGGCGCGACGCGGTTCCGGTTCACCTGGCAGGTGCTGTTCCCGCTCGTCGCGCCGGGGCTGGTGGCGGCGAGCGTGGTGTCGTTCATCCACGCGTGGAACGACTTCCTGTTCGCGCGCACGTTCATCATCTCCGGCACGGAGAACCGGACGCTCCCCTTGGGACTGTTGGTGTTCTTCAAGCCGGAGGAGCAGGATTGGGGTGCGATCATGGCCGGGGCGACGCTCATGACCATCCCCGTGCTGGTGTTCTTCGTGCTGGTGCAACGACATCTGATCTCGGGAATGGCGGGGGCGATCAAGGGATGACCACGTTCGACGGCCTGCTGCCGAGGCCGGTCCGGGTGCGCCGCGATCCGGGGGTGCTGTCGCTGTCCTCGATGCCGGTGCTGGAGGTCCAGCCGGACCCCTCGCTCCCGCCGGAAGGATTCCGGCTGACGATCACGTCGTCCGGGGTGCGAGCGGCGGCAGCCGACGCCGCGGGTGAGTTCCATGCTCGGTCCACTCTGCGGCAGTTGCTTGGCCCGGACGCGTTCCGGGCGGCGGACATCCACGGTGGACCGTGGGAGCTGCCGTGCGGTGAGGTCACGGACCACCCGCGCTTTCGGTGGCGGGGCTGCCTGTTGGACGTGGCGCGGCACTTCCTGCCGAAGGCCGCGGTGTTCCGGTTCATCGACCTCATGGCCGTGCACCGGCTGAACGTGCTGCACCTGCATCTCACGGACGATCAGGGTTGGCGGATCGAGGTGCCGTCGTACCCGCGGCTCACGGAGGTCGGGGCGTGGCGGGAGGGTTCGTGGGTCGGCCGCCCGCCGAACGGGACGCCCGGTCACGACGGTCGTCCCCACGGCGGCTACTACACGAGTCTTGATCTGCGGGAGATCGTGGCGTACGCGGCTTCCCGGCACGTGACCGTCGTGCCGGAGGTCGACGTGCCGGGGCACAGTCAGGCGGCGATCGCGGCGTACCCGTGGCTGGGCGTGACCGGTTCGGACCTGCCGGTCCTGACCAGTTGGGGCATCAACGAGAACGTGCTGAACGTCGCCGACGAGACCATCGAGTTCTACCGCACGGTGCTGACCCACGTGGCGTCCATCTTCCCGTCTTCCATCATCTGCGTGGGCGGCGACGAGGTGCCGACCACCCAGTGGGCGGCAAGTGCGGCGGCCCGCGCCCGGATGCGGGAGTTGGGTTTCACGGCGGAGTCTCAGCTGCATGGCTGGTTCATCGGCCAACTGGCGGCGTATCTGGCGACGCTGGGCCGTCGGGCGTTGGGTTGGGACGAGATCCTGGACGCCGGTGACCTGCCGCCGAACGCGGTCATCGCGTCGTGGCGGGGTGAGGAGGCGGGGGTGACGGCGGCGCTCGCGGGCCACGACGTGGTGATGTGCCCGGAGCAGGAGGTCTACCTGGACCACCGCCAGTCCTCCCGGGCCGACGAGCCGATTCCGGTCGGCTTCGTCCGGACGCTGGCGGATGTGTACGCCTACGATCCGATCCCGGCGGCTCTTCCGGTGGTTGCCGCGCACCGGGTGTTGGGTGCGCAGGCCCAGGTGTGGTCCGAGCACCTCGACAGTCCTCGGAGGGTGGACTACGCGGCGTTTCCGCGGTTGGCGGCGTTTGCGGAGGTGGTGTGGAGTCCGGCGGGACCCCGGTCGTATCCGGAGTTCGAGGCCCGGCTGGTGGCCCACCACCTGCCGCGGTTGGACGCGCTGGGCGTGGAGTACCGGCCTCTCGCTGGTCCTCACCCGTGGCAGACCCGTCCAGGAGTTCCGGGCCGGCCGCGCTGAGCCAGCAACTCCCGGCGAGTCCCACGTTCAGAACACGCGAGTCCCACGTTCAAGACCCGCGAGATGCTCCCTCTCAGGACATCCGAGTTGGCGGTTCGCGGAACTGGCCGGCGGTCGCGAACCGCCAGTTCGCGTGTCGCGGGAGGGGGACTCGCGCGGGTTGAACGTGGGACTCACCGGTCGCGAACGTGGGACTCGCTCGTCGCGAACGTGGGACTCGCGATGCGACGAACCCCCGAGTTGTCCACAGGCAAGATCCACAGCGACCCGTTCAGTCGCCCTCGTGCCGTAGCGTGGAATCCGGGGGCCGGAGGCGCCCTGCCAGCCGGAAGTACACGCAGGTCACGATGCTCTCGTCGGTCACCTCGCTGCCGGCCGCCGCCCAGAAGCGGGTGTGCACCTCGCGCCAGTGTTCGACCGAACGGAAACCCTCGCCCTCGGCGTCGGCGAACTCCCAGGTCACGGCCGACAAAGGCACCAGCGACGCGGCCGTGACCTCGACCTCAGCAACAAAGGCGGAGTCCACCAGCGCCAGACGCTCGCCGGGAACCTCCAGTTCCTCACCCTCGTCGAGGTAGTCCACCTGGTACAGCCCGGCCGTCGCGCGCTTGCGGCCGGAAAGCACCAGCCCGTTCAACCACGTCCGCATCTCGCCGGGCGTGCCCAGCTCCAGCGCCCGCAACTCCCCCACCCGTGGCCACATGCGGCCGAGCCTAGGGCTGGACGCGCGGCGACGTCAGCCGCGTTTCCGTGGGAAGCCGGCCCAGTCGGCGGTCCGCCAGGAACGCCACCCCGGCGGTCAGCGCACTCGCGCAGCCGATCACCGCGAAAGCCGCCACCGGACCGGACAGGTCGAGGCCGGCGCCGGCCAGCGGCGAACCGGCCACGTTGCCGATCATCATGGCGCTCGCGTACGCCCCCATGGCCACACCCTTGCTGCCGGCCGGCGCCAACGCACTCACCGAGCTCGCCGTGGCCGCCAGCGCGGGCGCGATGAGAAAGTTCGCCGGCGCGGCCAGCACACACAGCCACAGCCAGTGGTTCGCGAACCCGATGGGGATCATGGCGACCCCGAGGCACGCGGCGAGCAGCACGGCCGGCGGCGGGCGGCGCAGCGACCCGTAGATGAACCCGCCCACGATCGAGCACCCGCCGCACACGATGAGGAAGACCCAGCTCCACTCCAGTTGCCCGAGCCGCTGCAACGTTCCGACGGCCGCCACCTCGAACCCCAGAACCGCCAGCGCAACACCGAACGTCACGCCCAGCACGCACGCCAGCCGGCCGGTCAGCCACCGGCCCGCCACCACCTCCGAACGGGCGGTCCGCAGCGACGGGTTCACCACCGCGAAGCCAAGAGCCGCCAGCACCACCAGGCTGCCCATCACCAGGAACGCGACGGTCGACGAGGCCTGCGTCGCGAGCAGGATGCCGATCGACGGCCCGGCCATGTAGGCGAGGTCCGTGGTGATCGAGTCGGCGACGTACGCCGTGTGCCGCACCTCCTCGGCCACCATGACGGCGAGCGACAGCCGCAGAATGGTGAACACCGGCAGGGTCAGCAGGCCACCGAGGAACGTCGCGCCGAGCAACGCCGGATACGGGAGCATCGGCGCGAAGCCCCAGAACACCGCCTGCACCACGACCACGATCGCCAGCAGCGCCCGCAGCCCGTACCGGTCGAGCGCGCGGCCCTGGAACGGAGCGCCGAGCCCGACGCCCGCCGTCCACACGGCCGCCGCCACCCCGCCGGGCCCGAACCCCAGGTCGAGGCCGTTCACCACGTGCAGCACGATCACCGCGGCGATGCCCAGGTTCGGCACCTTGGCCAGCAGCCCGAGCACCATGACCGACCGGAGCCCCGGCGTGGCGAACACCTGGCGGTACGAGGAGGTCACGGTCAGCGAGACTAGCCGACCGTGACCGTCCCGCTCACTCGAAAATCTCGCCCTTCTCCGCCTTCGCCACCAGCGAGGCGGGCGGCAGGAAGTGGTCGCCGTAGCGCTCGGCCAGCTCACGCGCCCGCGCCACGAAACCGGCGACGCCGCCCTCGTAGCCGTTGATGTACTGGATCACGCCGCCGGTCCACGGCGGGAACCCGATGCCCATGATCGACCCGATGTTCGCGTCCGGCACCGAGCGGAGCACACCCTCGTCGAAGCACTTGACCGTCTCGAGTGCCTCGGCGAAGAGCATCCGCTCCTTCATGTCCTCGAACGGAATCTCGTACCCGTCCTTCGTGAAGTGCTCGAACAGGCCCGGCCACAGCCCGTCCCGCTTGCCGTCCACATAGGAGTAGAAACCGGCGCCGGACGAGCGGCCCTTGCGCTCGAACTCGTCGACCATCCGGTCCACCAACGGTTCCGACGCGTGGTCGACCCAGGTGCCGCCCTCGGCGAGCACCGCCGCCTTGGTCTCCTTGCGGATCTTCTGCGGAAGCGTGAGCGTCAGCTCGTCCATCAGCTGCAGCGGCGGCGCCGGGTAGCCCGCCTGCGAGCCGGCCTGCTCGACCGACTGCGGGTTGACGCCCTCGGCGACCATGGCGATGGCCTCGTTGATGAACGTGCCGATCACCCGCGAGGTGAAGAAGCCGCGCGAGTCGTTCACCACGATCGGCGTCTTCTTGATCTGCTGCGCCACGTCGAAGGCCTTGGCGAGCGTCGCGTCGGACGTCTTGTCCCCGACGATGATCTCCAGCAGCGGCATCTTGTCGACCGGCGAGAAGAAGTGCAGGCCGACGAAGTCCTCCTGCCGCTTCACCCCTTCGGCGAGCCCGGTGATCGGCAGCGTCGAGGTGTTGGAGCCGAGCACGGCGTCCGGCGCGACAACGCCCTCGATCTCGGCGAACACCTTGTGCTTCAGCTCGGTGCTCTCGAACACCGCCTCGATGACCAGGTCGCAGCCGGCCAGGTCGTCGGCCGTGGCGGTCGGCGTGATCCGCGCGAGCGTCTCGTCGGCCTTCTCGCGGGTGACCTTGCCGCGGGACACGGCCTTGTCGAAGAGTTTGACCGAGTAGTCCTTGCCCTTCTCGGCCGCTTCGAGGGTGACGTCCTTCAGCAGGACCTCCATGCCGCCACGGGCGCAGACGTACGCGATGCCCGCACCCATCATGCCGGCGCCGAGCACCGCCACCTTCTGTGCCGTGAACTTCTGGTAGCCCTCCGGCCGCGAGCCGCCGGAGTTGATGTGCTGCAGGTCGAAGAAGAACGCCTTGATCATGTTCTTGGCGACCTGGCCGCCCAGCAACTGGATCAGGTACCGGGACTCGATGGTGAGCGCCGTGTCGATGTCGACCTGCGCACCCTCGATGGCGGCCGCCAGGATCGCCTTCGGCGCCGGCATGTTCGCGCCCTTGAGCTGCTTGCGCAGGTTGGCCGGGAACGCCGGCAGGTTGGCGGCGAACGCCGGGTGCGACGGCGAACCGCCGGGGATCTTGTAGCCCTTCACGTCCCACGGCTGCGCGGCCTCGGGGTTGGCCTTGATCCACTCCTTGGCCTTCGGCAGCAGATCGTCCACAGTGGACACGAGTTCCTGCACCAGGCCGACTTCCAAAGCCTGCGCCGGCTTGTGCCGCTGGCCCTGCAGCAGCACGCTCAGCAGCGCCGTCTGGATGCCCAGCAGGCGGACCGTGCGGGTGACGCCGCCACCACCGGGCAGCAGGCCGAGCGTGACCTCGGGCAAGCCGATCTGCGAACCCTTGACGTCCGCCGCGATCCGGTGGTGGCAGGCCAGCGCGATCTCCAGGCCGCCGCCGAGCGCCGCGCCGTTGATGGCCGCGACCACCGGCTTGCCGAGCGTCTCCAGGCGACGCAGGTCGGCCTTGATGCCCTGGATGAACTCGAAGCCCTCCTTGGCCTGGTCGGCCTTGGCCTCGACCATGTCCTTGAGGTCGCCGCCCGCGAAGAACGTCTTCTTGGCCGACGTGATGACGACGCCGGTGATGTCGTCCTTCTCCGCCTCGAGCCGGTCGACCACGGCGGACATCGACGCCGCGTAGTCGCGGTTCATGGTGTTGGCCGACTGGTTCGGGTCGTCCATGGTCAGGACGACGATGCCCTCGGCGTCCTTCTCCCAGCGAATGGTCTCAGTCATTGAGTTGCCGTTCCTTACACGCGCTCGATGAGGGTCGCGACGCCCATGCCGCCGCCGATGCAGAGGGTGACCAGCGCGCGGCGGGCCTGCCGGCGCTCCAGTTCGTCGACCATGGTGCCGAGGATCATGGCGCCGGTCGCGCCGAGCGGGTGCCCCATGGCGATGGCGCCACCGTTGACGTTCAGCTTCTCGTCCGGGATGTTCAGCTTCTTCTGGTAGTTCATGACCACCGACGCGAACGCCTCGTTCAGCTCGAACAGGTCGATGTCGTCGACCGTGAGGCCGGTGGTGGCGAGCAGCTTCTCGGTGGCCGGGATCGGCCCGGTCAGCATGATGGTCGGGTCGGCGCCGGAGGTCGCGGTGGCCGCGATCCGGGCCCTGGGGGTCAGGCCCATCTCCTCGCCGGCCCGCTCCGAGCCGACCAGCACCAGCCCGGCGCCGTCGACGATGCCCGAGGAGTTGCCGGCGTGGTGCACGTGGTTGATCTTCTCGATCGAGTGGTACTTCTGCAGCGCCACCGCGTCGAAGCCACCCATGTCACCGATCGCGGCGAAGGAGGCCGGCAGCTTGCCCAGCGACTCCACAGTGGACTCGGGGCGCATGTGCTCGTCGTGGTCGAGGATGGTCAGGCCGTTCTGGTCGACCACTGGGATGATCGAGTTCGCGAAGTAGCCGTTGCTCGCGGCCTTGGCGGCCAACTGCTGGCTGCGCACGGCGTAGGCGTCGACGTCCTCGCGGGAGAATCCCTCGATCGTGGCGATCAGGTCGGCGCCGATGCCCTGCGGGATGAAGTAGGTGTCGTAGGCGGTGGCCGGGTCCATGGCCCACGCGCCGCCGTCGGAGCCCATGGCCACCCGGGACATCGACTCGACGCCGCCGCCGATCACGACCTCGTCCCAGCCGGCGCGCACCTTCTGCGCCGCGATGTTGACGGCCTCGAGCCCGGAGGCGCAGAAGCGGTTGAGCTGGACACCGCCCACCGTGTCGGGCAGGCCGGACGCGATGGCCGCCGTCTTGGCGATGTCGCTGCCCTGGTCGCCGATGGGCGTGACCACGCCGAGCAGCAGGTCCGAGACGCGATCGACGTCAAGGGTGGGGTTGCGCTTGCGCAGCTCGTCGATCAGGCCGACGACCAGGGAGATCGGCTTGGTGCCGTGGAGGGACCCGCTCTTCTTGCCCCGGCCGCGCGGGGTACGGATCGCGTCGTAGACGAAAGCTTCGGTGGACACGGTTGTCCCCTTCGTTGCCCGCTAATACTGATTAACATGTTGGCACCACTTCCGTGGTTGTCAACGTCCGGTACCCGATTTGGGGGTGTTACTCGTGCCTCACTTGAGAACGAGTTGGCGGATTGCCAACAGCATAGTGGTCGTCTACTTTCGCTAGAGAAGCTCTGGAGGGATCGTGGCGGAGACAGTTCGGGAACCGGCGAGGCGGCCGCGCAACCGCAGGGCGCAGCTGGCCGATTCCGCCGCCGAGCTGTTCCGCAAGCACGGCTACCACCAGGTCGGCGTGAACGACATCGCCGCGGCGGCTGGGGTCACCGGCCCGGCCGTCTACCGGCACTTTCGCGGCAAACAGGACATCCTCGCCCACGTACTCCTCACCGGCATGGACACGTTCGGGCTGGTCACGGAGGAGGCCCTGGCCGAACCGGGCACGGCGGACGAGCAACTCGCGTCTCTCCTGGCCGGGGTCGCCGCGCTGGCCGTCGACCGGCGGGAGGTCACGGCGCTGTGGCGCTGGGAGGGCCGGCACCTGGCGCAGGCCGACCAGGCGAAGATCCGGCAACGCGGCGGCGAGCTGATGGCCCAGTGGAACATCGCCGTGCGCGACGCGCGCCCCGAGCTGTCCATGGCCGACGCCGACCTGCTGTGCTGGGCGGCGCTGTCGGTGTACGGGAGCGTGTCCGTGCACCACGTCAGCCCACCCCGGCGGCGCTTCGAGGAGCTGCTCGCCGGCCTCGCCGACGCCGTGCTGCGCTGGTCGGTGCCGGCCACCGGGCCGGCGACGCCCGATGACCCGACGCCGTCCTGGCGGCAGGCGGCCGCTCCCGCCTCCCGGCGTGAGGAGCTGCTGTCGGCCGCCACCGGGCTGTTCCGGGAACGCGGTTACCACGCGGTCAGCATGGAGGACATCGGCGCGCGGGCCGGCATGGCCGGGCCGAGCATCTACCGGTACTTCCCCGGCAAGTCGGCCATGCTGGTGGCCGGCGGCTACCGGATGGCCGACCGGCTCGCCCGCGGTGCCGAACGGGCCATCGAAGGTGCCGACGATCCCCACCACGCACTGCGCGCGCTCGTGGCGTCCTACGTGGACACCGTGCTGCGGTCGGACAACATCATGGCCACGTTCGCCACCGAACTGGCCAACCTGCCGGAGCCCGACCGCAAGGAGCTGGTCCGACTGCAGCGCGCGTATGTGGCGCAGTGGGTGCGGCTGCTGCGTACCTCTGCTCCCCACCAGCCCGAACCGGACGCCCGGGTGGTCGTCCATGCCGCACTGACCATCGTCAACGACCTGGCTCGCACCCCGCGGGTCATGGCCAGGAGCCGCATCGCGGCAGAACTGTCCGGACTGGCGGCGACGGTTCTCGACGCTAGGAGGTAGGCCATGTCCACCGACGTACGTGCCCCGTACGCCACCGACAAGAACGCGCTCGACGAGTGGCTCATGCGGCGCGACTGGCCGAAGCGGGACCTGGCCAGGCCGCCGGCGGGCAGTGGTCTGACTGCAGTGCCCGGTGACGCGGGGTTCCCGCTGGTCGGGCACAGCGTCGAGATGCTGCGGCTGGGCATGGACTACGGGATGAAGCGGTACCGGACGCATGGGCCGGTGTCGTGGGTGCGCGCCTTCGGGACGAAGGTCGTGTCGGCCAGCGGACCCGAGGCGACGCAGGTGGTGTTCGCCAACCGCGACAAGGCCTACTCGCAGGACGGGTGGCGCTATCTCATCGGACCGTTCTTCAACCGCGGGTTGATGTTGCTGGACTTCGAGGAGCACCTGCATCACCGGCGGCTCATGCAGCTGGCGTTCACGGCCGACCGGCTCTCCGCGTACATGGGACACGTGGGCTCGGTCGTGCGATCCAGTGTGGACAGTTGGGCGGCTGGTGCCGGGTTCCCCGTGTATCCGGCGCTCAAGCAGCTCACGCTCGACGTCGCCACCAAGATCTTCATGGCGTCGTCCGTCGGTCATGACAGCGATCGGTTGACGCAGGCCTTTGTGGACACCGTGCGGGCGGGGAGCGCGCTGGTGCGGTTGCCCGTGCCTGGCGGGCGGTGGGCGGCCGGGCTCTCCGGGCGGAAGGTGCTGGAGGACTACTTCCGGCGGTCGCTGCCGGCCAAGCGGGCGTCCGACTCCGATGACCTGTTCGCCGCGCTGTGTCACGCCCGGACCGACGAGGGCGAGACGTTCACCGACGAGGACGTCGTCAACCACATGATCTTCCTGATGATGGCGGCGCATGACACGTCGACCATCGCCACGTCGGCGCTCGTCTACTACTTGGGGAAACACCCTTCGTGGCAGGCGCAGGTGCGGGCCGAGTCCGACGCGCTCGGGGACTCGGCGCTCTCCGTTGACGATCTGGCCGCGCTGCCCACGCTCGACCTGGTGCTGAAGGAGTCGATGCGGCTCGTGGCGCCGGTGCCGTGGATGGTGCGGCGGACGGTTCGGGATACCGAGTTGTTGGGGCATCACCTGCCTGCCGGCGTGCTGGTCACCACGCTGGCGTGGATCAACCACATGCTGCCGGAGTACTGGTCTTCGCCGTATCGGTTCGATCCGGAGCGGTTCTCGGAGGGACGGCGGGAGGACAAGTCGCACCGGTTCGCGTACATGCCGTTCGGGGGTGGGGTGCACAAGTGCATCGGCATGCACTTCGGAACCTATGAGGTGAAGACCCTCGTGCACGAACTGGTGCGCCGCTTCGAGTGGACCATCCCGGACGACTACGAGGTGCGCTGGGACCCGACGGCGTTGCCCGTTCCCAGCAAGGGCCTCCCGATCACCCTGACCCGCCGCTGACCAGAACCCCGCGAGTCCCACGTTCAAAACCGGCGAGTCCCACGTTCAAAACCGATGAGTCCCACGTTCGTGGCATACCGAGCGGCGCCGCGCGAGCGTTCGAAATGTGGGACTCGCCCAGTCCCAACGTGGGACTCGCGCGGTCCCAACGTGGGACTCGCGCGGTCTGAACGTGGGACTCGCCGGTTTAGATGGGGTCGAGGATCGACAGGGACTCTGGTAGGGGTGCCGTGTGGACCACGCCCAGCCGTTGGGTCGCCCTGGTCAGCGCCACGTACAGCTCCGCCGCTCCCGCCTCCCCGGCCAGGATCTGCCGCGGTTCCACCACGATCACCGCGTCGAACTCCAGGCCCTTCGCCGCCCGGGGAGGCAGCAGCAGCGCGTCCACGTTCAGAACGGCGCCATCCGGGGCGATCACCGCCACCGAGCCGGCGCCCACCTCGGCCGTCAGCTGGGCCACCTGTTCGGTCACCACCCGCGCCAGGGTGTCCGGGGTCGCCGCTCGGGACCACGGGCGCACCCCGCTGCTGCGTACCGACTTCGGCGGTTGCAGCGTCGCATCCATTGTGGACAGCAGCGACGCCGCCACGTCCATGATCTCCGCCGGCATGCGGTAGTTGATGGTCAGCTGGCGGTAGATCCACCTCGACGGCACGTACGTGTCCAACATGGACGCCCACGAACCGGCTCCCGCCGGGGACTGGCGCTGGGCCAGGTCACCGACGATGGTCATGGACCTGCTGGGGCAGCGGCGCATCAGGACCCGCCAGTCCATGGCCGACAGTTCCTGCGCCTCGTCGACCACCACGTGGCCGTAGGTCCACTCGCGGTCGGCCGCCGCGCGCTCCGCCAGCGAGCGGTGGTCGCGCTCCTCCTGGCGCTCGGCCAGCTGACCCGGGTCGATCAGGTCGACCGCCCGCAGCATCTCCTCGTCCGGGTCCTCGTCCGTGTCGAGGATGTCGAGCACGCCTCGGGCGTACGCCTCCTGCTCCCGCTGCGCCTGCTCCGCCTCCTCCTCGGACGCGAACTCGCCCAGCAACTCGACGGCCTCGTCCAGCAGCGGCACGTCCGACACGGTCCACGCGTCGCCCCGCTCGCGATGGAGCACGTCGCGGTCGGCGTCGGGAAGCACGCCCTCGCAGGCGGCCGCCAGCCGGTCCGGCGACGTGTACAGGTCGGCCAGCAGGCGCTGCGCGGACAGCCTCGGCCACAGCCGGTCCACGGCGGCCGCGAGCTGGTCGCTGGTGATCAGCTCGCGCCGGACGTCCGCCGCCAGGTCGGCGGCCAGGTCCGGGGTCTCGCGGGCGTGCAGCCAGCCCTCACCGATGCGGTCCACCGCCAGCTCGGCGAGCGAGAGGATCAGCGACTCGTGGAACACCTCCTGCGCCCGGTTGTGCACGAGGCCCCGCGCCCTGGCCCTGGCGCGGGCCGCGGCCGCGACGGCCGCGTCGATCTCCACGGTGACGTCGTCCAGCTCGATCTCGATCGGCTCGGCCGGCGGCTCCTGGCGGTCCGCGACGGCCGCGCGGAGCACGTCGACCATGGCGAGACCACCCTTGACCTGCCGCGCGTGGGGCGTGTCCTCCCGCCGGGTGCGAACGCCGGGCATCAGCTCGCCGGGGGTCGCGAAGACCACGTCCGTCTCACCGAGGGACGGCAGGACACCGCCGATGTAGCGGAGAAAACCCGTGTTCGGGCCGACGATCAGCACACCACGCCGGGACATCCGCTCGCGGTGGGTGTAGAGCAGGTAGGCGACCCGGTGCAGCGCGACGACCGTCTTGCCGGTGCCCGGACCACCGTCGATCACCACCACGCCGGAGCGGTCGAGGCGGATGATCTCGTCCTGCTCGGCCTGGATGGTGGCCACGATGTCGCCCATGGTGTCCGACCTGGGCGCGTTCAGGGCGGCGAGCAGCACTTCGTCACTGTCCGCGACGCCGCGTTCGAGCACGTCGTCATGAAAGCCGAGTATTTTACGCCCCCGGGTGCGGAAATGGCGGCGGCGGGTGACGCCTTCGGGATTAGCGGCGGTGGCCACGTAAAATGGCCGGGCAACCGGCGCGCGCCAATCGGTGAGCAGTGGCTCGTAGTCGTTGTCCTCGTCGAAAAGACCAATTCTGCCGATGTAGATCCGCTCACCGGTCTGCTCGTCGAGGCGGCCGAAGCACAGGCCGTTGTCGGCCACTTGGAGCAGACCGATCCGCTTGGACAGCTGGGTAGCGGCCACATCGCGCTGCCACAGGTCCTCGGTGGTGTTCGAGGTGCTGTCGAGCAGGACCCCGTCGAGCCGCCCGGACGCCGACGACCGCTCGGCATCCAGCCGCCCGTACAGAAACGCGATGTGCTCGCGTTCGGCGGTCAGCTCCGCGTCGTACCGTGCCTTTGACAAAGGTGCCTCGCATCCGCTATAATCAATTCACTCAGCTGGCTTACAGTGAATTCCCCTGGAATCGCCAGCCATTTATTATGACCTGAGTGTCAAGCATTCGCCAAATCCGTGGAGTGCTACTCCGGACGCGGCCAGGGCGTGCTCTGAAGGGTCTCGATCCGCTCGTTCAGCGCGCGCAACAGGCGGTAGAGGTCCGCGCGGTCGGCGTCCGGCCAGTCGGCGATGACCCTGCCGAGGCCCGTCCGGTACCGCTCCCGGTCGGTGGCCAGGCGCGTGGCGCCCGTCGGCGTGATCCGCAGCCGGCGGGCCGGGCCGCCGGCCGGGTCGGGGATGCGATCGACCAGGTCGTCGCGCAGCATGGCGCCGACCTGCCTGGTGACCGTGGAGATCTCGAGCTGCAGCGCGTCGGCCAGCTCGCGGGCGGTCATCGGGCCGGTCGCGTCGATGCGGCTGAGCAGCAGGTAGGCCGACCGCTCGAGCACACCTCGGGCGGTCGTCGCCAGCTGGTGGCGGCTGACCAGCGTCAACTCCCGCTCGATGTGGTCGAGGAGGTGTTCTCCACCACGCATTGCCCAGTCCTCCATCGGTAGATGTGTACCGTACATATGTGCGTCAGCGTCCGGGATTCATCGTCATCGTGCTGGCCAGTTGTGGTCTTGTCGCGTCGTTCATGCAGACCCTGGTCATCCCGCTCATCCCGAGCCTGCCGGCCATCCTGAGCACGAACGCGGCCGACGCGTCGTGGGTCATCACCGTCACGCTGCTGGCCGCCGCCGTGATCACGCCGGTGAGCGGCCGGCTGGGTGACCTCTACGGCAAGCGTCCCGTACTGCTGGCCAGCCTCATGGTGCTGGTGGCCGGTTCGGTGGTGTCCGCGTTGGCCGACTCGCTGCTGCCGATGGTGATCGGCCGAGGTCTGCAGGGCTGTGCCATGGGCGTGATCCCACTGGGTATCAGCATCATGCGGGACATTCTTCCGGCGGAGAAGGTCGGCACGGCCATCGCCATGATGAGCGCGACGCTCGGAGTCGGTGGCGCGGTCGGGCTGCCGGTGTCGGCGGTGATCGCGGAGACGTCGTCGTGGCGGGTGCTGTTCTGGCTGGCCGGCGGTCTCGGGGCGGCGTGCCTGGCGCTGCTGTGGGCGTTCATCCCGGACTCCCCGCTGCGCGCACCCGGCCGGTTCGACGTTCCCGGCACGCTCGGACTCGCGACCGGGCTCGTGTGCCTGCTGCTGGCGATCACCAAGGGCGCGGCGTGGGGCTGGGGCAGTGGGACCACTCTCGGTCTCTTCGCGGCGGCGGTCGTCGTGCTAATTGTTTGGGGCACCTACCAACTGCGGACCCGCTATCCCCTGGTCGACCTGCGGGTGTCCGCGCGACGACCGGTGCTGTTCACGAACCTGGCGTCCGTGCTGGTCGGGTTCTCCATGTACAGCGCGTCGCTCGTGCTGCCGCAGCTGCTACAGGCACCGGCGGTGACCGGCTACGGGCTGGGCCAGTCGATGGTGGCCGCCGGTCTGTGGATGGCTCCGGGCGGCCTGGTGATGATGGCGCTGTCACCCGTGTCGGCGCGGATCACCCGGCGGCACGGCGCCCGCACGTCCCTGATGATCGGTGCGTCGATCATCGCGGTCGGCTACCTGGTGTCGACCGTGTTGCTGCACAACGCTTTCGAGATCATGGTGGCCGGCGTGATCGTGAGCGCCGGGGTGGGCATCGCGTACGCGGCCATGCCGGGCCTGATCATGGGTGCGGTGCCGCTGTCGGAGACGGCGTCGGCCAACGGGCTGAACTCCCTGATGCGCTCGGTGGGCACGTCGATGTCGAGCGCCGTGATGGCCACGCTGCTGGCGCACCTGACGTTCACGGTCGGAGCGCTGACCGTGCCATCGCTGACCGGCTTCCGGGTGGCGTTCCTGATCGCCGCGGGAGTGGCCGTGGCGGGTGTCCTGGTGACCATGCTGGTGCCCCGCCCCGCACCTCGCGCGCCGGTGGAGATCCCGGTACCGGCGGCCGCCAGCCCCCGATCACCAGCATAGCGGCGAGGTTGATGGCACAACGGACCGGCGAGTCCCACGTTCGCGCCCGGCGAGTCCCACGTTCAAACCACGCGAGTCCCACGTTCGCGCCCGGTGAGTCCCACGTTCGAGCCTCCCGCCGAGTGTCCCGAACGTGGAACTCACCCCTTCTGAATGTGGGACTCGCCGGCTCTCAACGTGGGACTCGCGGGGGTTGGTGGTCGAGTTGTCCACAGTGCTCGAACTATCCACAGGAAGGCCGAGGACGCGCCGGAAGTGTCCGACCTCGTCGGTACGCTGGATTCCGGGGGCCGGAGGCCGCCCACCTCACCCGTGCAGTGCCGCGTCCAGCATCGTGGCCCACTGGCGCAATACCCGTGCCCGGCGGCGGCTGTCGTCCGTCAGCAGGTTCGCCAGGCCGAGGCCGCGGGCCATGTCGAGGGTCGCCTGCACCGCCTCCCGCACGCCCGGCTGCGACTCGTCCACCCCCAACAGCACCAGCGCCGCCCGGTGGGTCTCCCGGCCGACGTGCGCCTCCAGACCGACCACCCGCTCACGCAACCGGGAATCCGACGACGCCGCCACCCACAGGTGGATCGCCGCGCGGAAGAGCGGGCCCGTGTACATGTGTTCCACCATGTCGATCACGGCCTGGGTCCGGCCGGGGCCGGTGGGCAGCCCACCGGCGTGCGAGCGCAGCCGCGCCAGCCGCTCCTCCGCCACGTACTCGACCGCCGACGTGACCAGGTCCTCGCGCGTCGGGAAGTGGTGTTGCGCCGCCCCTCGGGACACGCCCGCCCGCTCGGCCACCACCGCCACCGTGCTGCCCGACCAACCCAACTCGGCCAGACACTCGATCGCCGCCTCCAGCAAGCGTTTGCGCGTCGCCCGGCTGCGATCCTGTTGCGGCTCCCGGAGAACGTCGGTCATCAGTACGACTTGGGCAGGCCCAGAGTGTTCTGGGCGACGAAGTTCAGGATCATCTCGCGGCTGACCGGCGCGATCCGGTTCACCCGCGCGGCCGCCACCAGCGCGCCGAGGCCGTACTCGGCGGTCAGGCCGTTGCCGCCGTGCACCTGCACCGCAGCGTCCACCGCCTTGATCGACGCCTCGGCCGCCGCGTACTTCGCCATGTTCGCCGACTCGCCGGCACCCATGTCGTCCCCGGCGTCGTACAGTGCCGCCGCCTTCTGGGTCATCACCTTCGCCAGTTCCAGCTCGATCTTCGCCGCCGCCAAGGGATGCGCGACCGCCTGGTGCGCACCGATCGGCGCGTTCCACACCGACCGGGTCTTCGCGTACTCCACCCCCTTGTTCAACGCGTACCGACCCATGCCGATCGCGAACGACGCGGCCATGATCCGTTCCGGGTTGAGACCGGCGAACAGCTGCATGAGCGCCGCGTCGTGCGAACCGACCAGCGCGTCGGCCGGCAGCCGGACGTCGTCGAGGAACAGCATGAACTGCTTGTCCGGCGAGATGATGTCCATCTCGATCGGCTGGTACTCGAGCCCGGGCGCGTCGGTCGGCACGATGAACAACGCCGGCTTCAGTTTGCCGGTCTTCGCGTCCTCCGTGCGCCCCACCACCAGCACGGCGGCGGCCTCGTCCACTCCGGAGATGAACACCTTCCGTCCACTGAGGACCCACTCGTCGCCGTCCCGGCGCGCCGTCGTGGTGATCTTGTGGGAGTTCGAGCCGGCGTCCGGCTCGGTGATGGCGAACGCCATCCGCAGCGAACCGTCGGCGAACCGCGGCAGCCACGTCTGCTTCTGTTCGTCGGTGCCGAACCGGGCGATGATCGTCGCGCAGATGGCCGGCGACACCACCATCAGCAGCAGCCCGCAACCCTGCGCCGCCAACTCCTCGGCCACGGCCGCCAGATCGCCGATGTTGCCGCCACCGCCGCCGTACTCCTCCGGCACGTTCACGCCGAGATAGCCGAGCTTGCCCGCCTCGTCCCACAGCTGCGAGGACTTCTCGCCGGCGCGGGCCTTCTTCAGGAACCACTCCCCGCCGTAGCGCTTGCCGAGGTCGGCGACCGCCGCCCGCAGTGCCTGACGCTCCTCGGACTCGGAAAACGCTGTCACGACTCCTCCTCGACACTCACGATGGCGAGCACCCGGCCCACCTCGACCTGATCCCCCGTACCGACGCCGAGTTCGGTGACCACACCGTCGGCCGGGGCGTTGATCTGATGCTGCATCTTCATGGCCTCCAGCCACAGCAACGGCTGGCCCTCGCGCACCCGGTCGCCCTGCGCCACGGCCACCCGGACGACCGTGCCGGGCATGGGGGCGAGCAACGACCCGGCCGCCACCTGGTCAGCCGGATCGGCGAACCGCCCGACCGGCGTCAGCGCGACCGAGCCGAGCGCGGAGTCCACACACGACAGTCCCGAATGGAGCGACACGTCGAACCGCCTGCGCAACCCGGCGATGTCCAGTACGACGGTCGTCGGCGTGGCGGAGACCAACTCGACCTCATCGATCCTCAGACCGTCGCGGGTGATCCGGTACCGCACCTCGTGCTCGGAATCGCCCACCGTGAATCGCTTGACCTGCGGCGCGGCCACCACGTTGCGCCACCCGCTCGGCAGCCGGCCGAGCACCTTGGCGGACGCCCGGTTCGCGGCCGCCTCGGCGAGCGCGGCCGCCAGTGCCGAGTACCGCACGGTGTCCGCGTCGGCCAACGGCGCGGCCAACTCGGCCAACCCGTGGCGGGTGAAGAACGCGGTGTCCGTGTCGCCCGCCAGGAACGCCGGATGCCGCAGGATCCGCACCAGCAGGTCCCGGTTGGTGGTGACGCCGTGGATTCGTGCCCTGGCCAACGTGGCGGCGAGCGAGCGCGCGGCCGCGTCCCGGTTGGGTGCCACGGCGATCACCTTGGCGAGCATCGGGTCGTAGTGCGGGCTCACCACCTCACCGTCGACCACGCCGGAGTCCAGCCGGATGCCGGCACCCAGGGGAATGGTGAACTCCGTTGCCACACCAGGGATCTCGAACCGGTGCAGCGTCCCGCTGTGCGGGCGCCAGTCGGCTGCCGGGTCCTCCGCGTAGAGCCGCACCTCGATCGCGTGCCCGGTCGACGGGGGCGGCCCGGCCGGCAGCGACTGTCCTTCCGCGACACCGAGCTGCAACCCGACCAGATCCAGCCCGGTCACACACTCGGTGACCGGGTGCTCGACCTGCAGCCGGGTGTTCATCTCCAGGAAGTAGAACCGGCCGGTGTCATCAGCCAGGAACTCGACCGTGCCGGCGCCGACGTAACCGATCGCCTTGGCCGCCGCGCGGGCCGCGTCGAACAGCTCGTGCCGCATGCCCGGCAGCCGCTCGACCAGCGGGGACGGCGACTCCTCCACCACCTTCTGATGCCGGCGCTGGATCGAGCACTCCCGCTCACCCACCGACCACACGGTGCCGTGCTGGTCGGCCAGCACCTGCACCTCGATGTGGCGACCGGTCTCCAGGTACGGCTCGCAGAACACGGTGCCGTCACCGAACGCCGACGCGGCCTCGGCACTCGCACCGTCCACCTGGGACGTCAGCTCGGACAGCGTACGAACCACCCGCATGCCGCGACCACCGCCACCGGCGGATGCCTTGACCAGCACCGGAAGGTCCGCCTCGGTGATGACCACCGGGTCCAGTTCGGACAGTACGGGCACGCCGGCGTCGGCCATGAGACGCTTCGACTCGATCTTGGAGCCCATCGCCTCGATGGCTCCCGGCGTCGGCCCGACCCACGTGAGGCCGGCATCGACCACAGCTGTGGCGAACGCCGCGTTCTCCGACAGGAAGCCGTAGCCAGGGTGGACGGCGTCCGCGCCGGCCGTCCGGGCGGCGGCCATCAGCAGGTCGGCACGCAGGTAGGTGTCCGCGGGCGCCGTGCCCGGCAGCCGCACGGCGGCGTCTGCCTCACGGACGTGCGGGGCGCCGGCGTCCGCGTCGGAGTACACGGCCACCGTGGCGATACCGAGCGCGCGACACGTGCGGAACACCCGGCGAGCGATCTCCCCGCGGTTGGCCACCAGCAACGTAGTAATCACGGCGGTCACATCCGGAAGACACCGAAGCCGTCAGCACCGCTGACCGGTCCGGTGTGGATAGTCGACAGGCACATGCCCAGTGCCGTCCTGGTGTCGCGAGGATCGATGATGCCGTCGTCGTAGAGCATGCCGGACAGGAACATGGGCAGCGACTCCGCCTCGATCTGGCCCTCCACCATGGTCCGCATGGCCGCGTCGTGCTCCTCGCTGTACTCCTGCCCACGGCTCGCCGCCGCCTGCCTGGCGACGATGGACAACACCCCGGCCAGCTGCTGCGGTCCCATCACCGCGGACTTCGCGCTCGGCCAGGCGAACAGGAACCGCGGGTCGTAGGCCCGGCCGCACATGCCGTAGTGCCCGGCGCCGTAGGACGCTCCCATGAGGACGGACAGGTGCGGCACCTTCGAGTTGGACACCGCGTTGATCATCATGGCGCCGTGCTTGATGATGCCGCCCTGCTCGTAGGACTTGCCCACCATGTAGCCGGTGGTGTTGTGCAGGAACAGCAGTGGCGTGTCGATCTGGTTGGCCAGCTGGATGAACTGGGCGGCCTTCTGCGACTCTTCGCTGAACAGCACGCCACGCGCGTTCGCCAGGATGCCCACCGGGTAGCCGTGGATCCGGGCCCAGCCGGTGACCAGGCTGGTGCCGTACAAAGGTTTGAACTCGTCGAAGTCCGAGCCGTCCACCACCCGGGCGATCACCTCGCGCGGGTCGAACGGCACCTTCAGGTCGGCCGGCACGATTCCCAGCAGGTCCTCCGAGTCGTACAGCGGCTCGGCGTACTCCGAAGCGGGCGCCGGGCCTTGCTTGCGCCAGTTGAGCCGCGCCACGATGCGCCGGCCGATGCGGATGGCGTCCTGCTCGTCGACCGCCAGATAGTCGGCCAGGCCCGAGGTGCGCGCGTGCATCTCCGCGCCACCGAGCGACTCGTCGTCGGACTCCTCGCCCGTGGCCATCTTCACGAGCGGCGGCCCGCCCAGGAACACCTTCGCCCGTTCCTTCACCATCACCACGTAGTCGGACATGCCGGGCAGGTACGCGCCACCGGCCGTGGAGTTGCCGAACACCAGCGCCACCGTCGGGCACCCAGCCGCCGAAGCCCTGGTGATGTCCCGGAAGATCCGGCCACCCGGGATGAAGATCTCCTTCTGGGTCGGCAGGTCCGCCCCGCCCGACTCGACCAGGTTGATGGTGGGCAGCCGGTTCTGCGCGGCGATGTCCGCCGCGCGGTAGCTCTTCTTGGCCGTCCACGGGTTGCTCGCCCCGCCCTTGACCGTCGGGTCGCTGCCGCTGATCAGGCACTCGACGCCCTCGACCACGCCGATGCCCGTGACCACGCTGGCGCCCACCCGGTAGTCGGTGCCCCACGCGGCGAGCGGCGACAGCTCCAGGAACGGCGAGTCCGGGTCGAGCAGCAGCTCGATGCGTTCGCGGACTAGAAGCTTACCGCGCTTACGGTGCCGGTCGACGTACTTGTCACCGCCGCCGGCGACCGCCTTCGCATGCTCGGCGTCGATCTCCGCGAGCTTGTCGAGCATCGCGTCCCGGTTGGCGCCGAACTCGGTCGCCGAGAGATCTACTGTGGACCGAAGAGTGGTCATGCGGTGTACCCCAACACTTTCGCCGCCAGCCCGGTGAGGATCTCGTTCGTGCCGCCACCGATCCCGAGGATCCGGACATCCCGGTAGTGCCGCTCCACCTCGGACTCCCGCATGTAGCCCAGCCCGCCGTGCAGCTGGACCGCCTCGTTCACCACCCACTCGCCCGTCTCGACGGCCGTGTTCTTCGCGAAACAGGCCTCGGCGATCACCGACTCACCCGCGGCGAACCGGACGGCCACGCTCCGGGCGTAGGTGCGGGCCACGTCGACCCGGCGCGCCATCTCCGCGAGCTTGTGCTGCACCACCTGGCGGGAGATCAGCGGGCGGCCGAACGTCTCGCGCAGCCGGCACCACTCGACGGTCAGGTCGAGCGCCCGCTGCGCGGTGGCGTAACCCTGCACGGCCAGCGCCAGCCGTTCGGTGACGAAGTGGGTGGCCACCTGCGCGAACCCGGAACCTTCGGCGCCCACCAGGTTGGTGGCGGGCACTCGAACGTCCACGTAGGACAGCTCGGCCGTGTCCGAGCACAGCCAGCCCATCTTGTCGAGCTTGCGGCTGACCGTGAAACCCGGCGAGCCGCGCTCCACCACCAACAGCGACAGACCGTGCGCGCCCGCGTCACCCGTGCGCACCACGGTGGTCACGAAGTCCGCGCGGCAGCCCGACGTGATGAACGTCTTGGCGCCGTTGACGACATAGTGGTCACCGTCCACCTTCGCGCTGATACGGACGTTCGCCACGTCCGACCCGCCGTCGGGCTCGGTGACGGCCAGCGAGCCGATCAGCTCACCGGCCAACGTAGGCCGCACCCAGCGGTCGATCTGCGCCTGGTCGCCCGAGGTGACGATGTGCGGCAGCGCGATGCCCGAGGTGAACAGAGACGCGACCAGCCCTCCGGAGCCGCCCGCGTAGTGAACCTCCTCGGTGACGGTCATGGCGTCGATCACGTCACCGCCACCGCCACCCGCCGACTCGGGGAAAGCGACGCCGAGCAGTCCGAGCGAGCCGGCCGTGCGGTGCAGGTCGCGGGGCAACTCCCCGGCCCGCTCCCACTCGTCGAGATACGGGACCACCTCACGCTCGACGAACCGTCGGGTGGTCTCCCGCAGCGCCTTCCGTTCCGGTGTGTCGAAAGGACTCATAGGAGACTCTCCGGGATGTCCACGTGCCGGGAGCGTAGCCACTCGCCGAGCGACTTGGCCTGTGGGTCGAACCGGACCGACGCCGCCACCCCCTGACCGAGCAGCCCGTGCAGCACGAAATTGACGGCGTTCAGGTTCGGCAGCGGGTGCCGCTCGATCTCCAGCTCCTTGGCCTCCGGCAACAACTCCCGCAGCCGGTCGACCGTCAGCTCGGCCGCCAGCCACGGGTACGCGGCCGGGTCGCGGACCCACACCCCCAGGTTGGCGTCGCCGCCCTTGTCGCCGGAGCGAGCACCGACGATCGTGCCGAGGGGTGCCCGTCTGGTCGGCCCGCCGGGTACCGGGCTGATCTCCTCGACTACCGGCGCCGGCGCCGGCGCCGAACCGGTGACCGCGGGCGGCGCGATCGCGCGGCGCGTACCGTCCGGCAGCACGGCCACCTGCTCGATGTCCCGCTGCGGCACGTACTCCGGCCGGTAGACGCCGACCGGCGAGCCGTCGCCGGGCGGCGAGGTGAGCGTGAAGCCCGGGTACGAGGCGAGCGCCAGCTCGACCGCCGCCCGCGAGAACGCCTTGGCCCGCTTGGGATCGGGCGTCTTGATGGTGACGTGCAGCAGCGCGCTGGCCGTCTCCTCGGTGTCCGCGTCCTCGTGGTCGGTGCGCGCCAGTGTCCAATGCAGACCGTCCGCGCCGACCGCGTCGGTGAGCTGCCGGCGGGCGAGCGCGGCCTTCGCGTCGATGTCGAGTCCACACAGGACGAACGTCATGCTGTTGCGGAACCCGTCGAGCGTGTTGACACACACCTTCACCGTGTCCGGCGGCGCCTCGCCGCGCACCCCGCTGATCGCCACCCGGTCCGGACCGGCCGCGCTGAGCGCGATCGTGTCGAACCGGCTGGTCACGTCGGGGCCGAGGTAGCGCGGGCCGCCGATCTCGTACAGCAGCTGCGCGGTGACCGTGTCGATGGTGACCGCACCGCCCGTGCCGTCGTGCTTGGTGATCACCGAGGACCCGTCCGCCGCGATCTCCGCGACCGGGAAGCCCGGGTGGGTGAGGTCGGACAACTCCGTGAAGAACGCGAGGTTGCCGCCCGTCGCCTGGGTGCCGCACTCGATCACATGCCCGGCGACCGTGGCACCGGCCAGCGCGTCCAGGTCGTCGCGGGTCCAGCCGAAGTGCGCGGCCGCCGGTCCGACGATCAGCGAGGCGTCGGTCACGCGGCCGGTGACCACGACGTCCGCGCCCGCCGTCAGGCACTCGGCGATGCCGAACGCGCCGAGGTAGGCGTTCGCCGTGAGCGCCCCGTCGAAGCCGTGTCCCAGCAGGTCGTCACCCTCCACATGGGACACCCGGACCGGCAGCCCGAGCCGCTCGGCCAACGCTCGGACGGCGTCCGCCAGCCCCGCCGGGTTCAGTCCGCCGGCGTTGGTGACGATCTTCACGCCGCGTTCGTGCGCCAGCCCGAGGCCCTCCTCCAGCTGGCTGAGGAACGTCCGCGCGTAGCCCCGGGCCGCGTCCTTCATCTTGTCGCGGCCCAGGATCAGCATGGTCAGCTCGGCCAGGTAGTCACCGGTGAGCACGTCCAGCTCGCCGCCGGTCAGCATCTCCGTCATGGCGGCGAAGCGGTCGCCGTAGAAACCGGAGGCGTTGCCGATCCGGATCATCGGGGCGCCCGCCCGGCTCCGGGCGGGCCGGCGAAGGCCTGCGCGATATCCAGCCACCGGTCGGCATCCCCGCCGACCGCCACGAGCGCGGTGTCCGCGCGGTGCACCCGTTGGGTACTGAGTAGACAGAAGTCGTGCGCCGGGCCGATGATCCGCTGGGTGGCGTCCGCCGGACCCCACGTCCAGGTCGTGCCGTCGGGTGCGGTCAGCTCGACGCGGAACGGCTCGGCCGGCGGGGTGCGGCCGCGGACCAGGTAGGCCCAGTCGCGGGTGCGCACGCCGATGTGCGCGACGTGCCGGAGGCGCCCGGTCGGCGCGCGGCGCACGCCGAGCGCGTCGGCGATGTCGTTGCCGTGCGCCCAGGTCTCCATGATCCGCGCGGTGGCCATGGACGCGGCCGACATCGATGGGCCGTACCAAACCAGCTTCGTGCCGCCGGGCAGGGCCAGCAGCGTCTCCGCCAGGTCGGCGCGGCCCTGCCGCCAGTGCGCCAACAGCTCCTCGGGCGGCGCCTTGGCACCCTCGGCCGCGAACTCGTCGACCAACTGGTCCAGCCGGTCGAGGGGGACGGTCTCGGCGAAGTGGGCCACCTCGGCCTGGAACGCGGCCCCGTCCCTGGCCGAGAGCAGCGCCCGCTGGTCGGTCCAGGCCAGGTGGGCGACCTGGTGGGCGACCGTCCAGCCGGCGGCCGGGGTCGGAGTGGCCCACGCACTCCGATCCAGGCCGCTGACCAGGCCATCGATCTCGGCGCCCTCGTCCCGAAGGTCGGCGACCAGCGCGTTCAGTTCAACCACCGCTCCACGATGGCACGGACCCGAGCGGCAATCAAGCACGCATGCTTGTTTTCTTCCCTACAGTTCCTTCAGCAGCCCGGAGTCGACCACCACGTCGGCGCCCGTCGTGCTCGCCGACCTCGGCGAACAGAGCAGCGCGATCGCGTCGGCCACCTCCTGCGGGTCGGCCAGCCGACCGGTCGTCAGGTTCATCATGTCCGGCGCCACCGAATCCAGCACGCTGTCGCGGTCGGTGCCCGCCGCGCCCGCGATGATGTCGGCCGCGCCGCCCTCCTCCGTCCACCAGGCGGTGCGCACCGGGCCGGGTGAGACGGTGTTCACCCGGATGCCCTGCGGGCCGTACTCGGCCGACAGCGACTTGGTGAGGCTGTTCATCCCCGCCTTGGCGGCCGAGTAGTCGACGTTCATGGCCGCCGGCTGGCGCGCCATGGTGGACGAGACGTTGACGATCGCGCCGCCGCCCCGCGCCAGCAGCAGCGGGATGGCCGCCCGGATCGCCCGCACCGTGGCGAACAGGTTGAACTCGAACATGGCGCGCCAGTCCTCGTCGGTGGGCGCCAGGAAGGTGAACCTCGGCAGGCTGGTGCCAGGTGGCGGGCCGCCGGCGTTGTTCACCAGGATGTCGAGCCCGCCGAACTCCGCCGCCGCCCGCTCGACCACCTGGCCGGGGGCGTCCCGGTCCATCAGGTCGACCGGGACGTGCACCAGGTTCGGCCCCGCGAGTTCCGCCAGTTCGGGGGACATCTTGCGGGAGGCGGCCACCACGCGGGCGCCCTCCTCCAGCAGCGTGCGGGTGACCGCCAGCCCGATGCCCTTCGACGCTCCCGTGACCACGGCCACTCGCCCGGTAAGTTGCAGATCCACGCTCTCCTCGATCCGTTCGTTCCGTTGTGGACGAACCAATCCTGCGCCACGCGTGCCCACCGGTCTGGCGCGAATCAGCCACAGCATTACCCCCGCGAGTCCCACGTTCAAACCCCGCGAGTCCCACGTTGGGGACCGGTGAGTTCCACGTTCGAGTGCTCGCGCAGAGTGTCCCGAACGTGGAACTCACCCGTTCTGAACGTGGGACTCGCGGGGTCTGAACGTGGGACTCGCGTGTTCTGAACGTGGGACTCGCGGGTTTAGG
Organism: uncultured Actinomycetota bacterium; assembly: GCA_963826035.1. Classification (GTDB taxonomy): domain Bacteria; phylum Actinomycetota; class Actinomycetes; order Mycobacteriales; family Pseudonocardiaceae; genus Actinophytocola. The sequence continues at coordinate 581,385 of CAWGVZ010000004.1, forward strand.
AGCGTTGGTCGCCTCGGTGGCGTTGCCATTCGGTGACCGTGGTCAGGGCGGCCGACAGCTCGTCGGTGAGGAGCGCCACTCTCGCGTCTACCATGGCGTCGCCGAGGAGGGCTCTGGCCACTGTGGACTCGTCCAATGCGCGTAGGGCTGCCCAGGGGGTGTCGTGCAGGCGCGTGGGTTCCGGGGTGGGCAGGTTCTCGCGGACGCCGCGGGCACCGGCGGCCAGCAGGGCGGCCACCACCAGGTGTGGCTGCGCGTCCGCGCCGGCGAACCTGGCCTCGAGGCGTCGAGAGTCGCCGCTGCCGGCGATGCGGACAGCGGCCGTGCGGTCGTCGACGCCCGCCCGCACGTCGGTCGGGGCGAAGTCGGCCGTGCGCAGCCGGACGTAGGAGTTCCACGTGGGCGCCCAGATGGCCGTCAGGTCTGGTGCGGCATCCAGCACGCCGGCCACGAACCTGTCGAGCGCCGTGGGATCGGACAGCGACAGGTGCACGTGACACGAACTGCCCGCACCCGCTCGCTCGGCCGCCAGGTAGCCGGCCCGGACCCCGTGTTCGGCCGCCGCCCGGCGCACGGCCAGCTGCTGCAGCATGGCGTCGTCGCAGGCGGCCAGCGCGTCGCGGTGACCGAGTACCGACTCGTACTGCCCGGGATGGCACTCGCCGCGCCGGGACTCCACGCCGAGCCCCATCCCGTCCACAGTGGACTCCACGGTGTCCAGCAGCGGCCGGATGGCGTCCAGGCCGCCGGCCGCGTAGTCGAGCCCGCCACCGGTCAGCGGTTCACCGGCCCGGTCGGTGAACGCCACCTCGTGCTCCAGGCCGACCGACGGCACCAGACCGAGTTTTTCGGCCGCCAGCAGTTGGTCCCGCAGCGCCGTGCGCGGCGCGATCGGCACCGGCCGCCCGTCCGGCCACTCGACGTCGCACACCACGAACCACGTGCCGGCCGGACCGGGGGCGAGCGTCGCCAGGTCGGGCCGCATCCGCAGGTCGCCGTAGGTTTCGGTGTACGGGCGGAAGACCGGTGCGGCGACCGCCTCGCGCGCCGGGTCCCAGGCGAACACGTAGCTGCACACGCCGTACCCGTCGGGCAGCACGGTCTCGATGAAGAAGCGGGCGCCGACCTCGACCGCGGCGAACCGGGCATGCGGGTCGGGCACCAGCAGCACCAGCCCGCGAACCTCGCCGGCGTCCACGGCCGCCCGCAGCGCGGCGGTCATGGCGGCCGCCGCCTCAGCGCGGACGGCGAGCGGCCGCGCTCCCCGCGGTCGCGTGTGGACGATCACCAGACCCCTTCCGGATCGGGCCCGGCCAAGGGGTTCAGGGCGCGACCGAAACGCACGTCGAACTCGTCGTCACGATCTATCTTGTCGAAACCCTGACCGGCCAGGTGTTCCCGGTTCAACGTCACCCGCTCCACGTCGGTGGCGAACAGCCTGCAGGCGTCGAATCGGGTGGCGGTGTCCGGGTGCTCCTCGCGGTAGCGGCCGACGAGGGTCCGGACCTGAGCCCAGAGCGCGGCGCGCGGGTAGCCGAGGTCGTCGTAGAGGATCTCCGCCAGGAACCGGAGCTGGCCGGCGAACACCGAGCTGAACAGCGACTGCGCCAACAGGTGCGGCGGCCAGCGCAGCATGTCCGCGTTCGCCTCCGGCGCCAGCGCCGCGTACTCACCGAACTCCTCGTCCAGCAGGTCGACGCCCTGCGCGAAGTCCTTGATGGCCACCCGCACCGGGTTACCCTGCGCGTCGACCACGAGCACCAGGTTCTGGCCGTGCGGGCAGAATCCGACGCCGTAGCGCAACAACCAGTGCAGCAGCGGGGTGAGGAACAGGTCGAGCAGCCGGCCGAGCCAGTCGCCGGGCATGGCGCCGGACTCGCGGATCAGCCGGGTGATCACTGCCTCGCCGTCGGGACCGCGGTAGGGCAGCGCGGCGAACGAGATCGCCCGCTCCCCCGCGCCGAGCCGGGTCCTGATCGGTTCACGCCACAGTGCGCCGAGCGTCTCGTGGAACCGGTAGGGCAGCTCGGAGATGGCGCCGAACAGCGGGTGGCGCACCGACACACTCGCCACCTCGCCCAGCAGCTCGAACCGATACCGCGAGTGCAGCAGCGGATCGGCGGCGCTCACGTCGCGCAGCCAGGTGGTGACGGCCGGCGCGGCGAGCGTGGCGGCCGACGCGAGTCCTCTGTAGACGAGCGTGTTGCGGACCGATACGGCGGTCTTCACGTCCCGGCGGGTCGGGTGGCTCGTGTTCGCGAGCGTCCGGACCGTCTGGTGTGGCCGGTAGATGTCCGCGCTTTCCCCCAGCGGCACCACGATCTGTGCCGCCAGCTCGGCCGCGTACAGCGTGCCGATGATCTCCTCGGCCTGCCACGGATGCACGGGCACCAGCACGTAGGAAGGGTCGGGCAGGGCGGCCCGCAGCTCGGGCAGCCGGTCGCCCAGCTCCTCGGTGAGCAACCGCTCCTCCGTCAGCTCGGCCACGCAGCGGAACGACGCGTGGTCGCGGTGCACGCCGTACCAGCGCAGGGGGAATCCGGCGCCTGACTCCGGGGAGTAGCTGTTCCGGTCGGTGGCCGAGAAACCCACCCGGCCCTTGTTCAGCACCAGCCGGGGATGGCCGGTCAGGTGCCCGTCGGCCAGGTCATAGTCCATGGTGGACAGTGCGGCGGCGGTCGGCGCGCGATCGAGCCTGGTCGCCTCGTTCGTGACCGTGGCGGTCAGCTCGGCCAGCACGTCGGCCAACCGCAGACCGGTGAGTCCCAACTGGACTCGCGCGTCCACGATCAGCGTCCGAGGATCCGTTGCAGGCTCCCCGTTTCGAACGGCGCTGCCGGGTTCCACGTGCCACGACTCGAACGCGCCCCGACGGGCGCGGAACCGGTAGCGCACCTCGTCGGGCAGGTCGAGCACCCAGCCGCCGTCCACGAGCGCGGGCCGCAGCAACCCTTCGTAACTCAGCTCACCGAGCATCTTGTGCACGATCAACGCACCCGCGTCGCGCCACGCGTTCATCCGCCGCCTCCAGGAAGTCCGAACGTGGTGAACGCGGTGCGGTCGGGCAGCCCATAGACCGTCCGCCCGCACACCGCGTTGAGAATGGTGGCCGCCCGCCAGGCGACCAGGCCGAGATCCGGCGCGCCGACACCGTGCGTGTGCCGCTCGGCGTTCTGCACGAACAGCGCGCCCGGCAGATCGGCCCGCACCCGATAGTCGGCCGTGACCGCCAACCGGCCGGCCGCGTCGCGGTCGAGCCGGTCTGCCAGCGGACCGAGCAGGTCGCCGAGGTCACGCTCGCGGTAGCCGGTGGCGCACACCACGGCGTCGGTGGTCACACTCGCGGCGCCACCCTGCTGCACGTGACGCAGTCCCAGCTCCACCCGGTCGCCGCGCCGCGTCGCGTCCGTCACCTCGACGCCGGGAGCGAGCGAGGCGCGCGGCCAGCCGCCGTCGACCGTGCGCCGGTACAGCTCGTCGTAGATCTCGCCGATGGTCTCGGCGCTGATCGCCTTGTACAGCTGCCATTGCGCGGGCACCAGCCGGTCGCGGGTCGGCTCGTCGAGACCGTGGAAGAACCGCACGTAGTCCGGCGTGAACTGTTCGAGCCCGAGCTTTGAGTACTCCATGGGCGCGAACGCCGCCGTCCTCGTGAGCCAGCGCAGGTGCCCGCGGTCGGACGGGCGGGACCGCAGCAGATCGAGGAACACCTCGGCGCCGGACTGCCCGGATCCGACGACCGTGACATCCTCGGCGGTCAGCAGCCGGTCCCTGGCCGGCAGGTAGTCGGCCGAGTGCAGCACAGTCGGGCCGGCGAGCCCGGCGAGCGGCGGCGGGAACGACGGTACGGTCCCCACGCCCAGCACCACGTTGCGCGCCAGCACCGGGCCACCCGGCTCGACATCCAGCCGGAACAGATCGTCCACAACGGACAGTCCGCGTACCCGCCGGCCGAACCGGCAGCTGGGCAGCCGGCGGCTCGCCCACGCGCAGTAGGCGTCGTACTCGGACCGCGGGATGTGGAACCGTTCGGCGAAGTAGAACGGGAACAGCCGGCCCCGGTCGCGCAGGTAGCCGAGGAACGACAGCGGGTTCGCCGGTTCGACCAGTGAGACGAGGTCGGCCAGGAACGGCACCTGGAGGAACGCGCCCTCGATCATCAGCCCGGGATGCCAGCTGAACGCCGGTTCCCGCTCGAAGAACGCGGTCGCCAGCCCCTCGACCGGATCGGCGAGCGCGGCGAGCGACAGGTTCGCCGGCCCGATGCCCACCCCGACCAGGTCCAGCACCTCACTCATCTGCTGCCGCGACAACAAGGTCGAGCAATCCCACGTAGTCGGCGGGCGCGGCACCCGGGTGGAGCAGGGTGAGCTTGAGCCAGACCTGCCCGTCGACCGTGGCGCGGCCGATCACCGCCCGGCCGGACTCCATGAGGCGTCTACGAATGTCAGCCACCAGCGCGTCACCGTCCACCGGAGACAGTCCATCCGCGACGGTCGGGCGCAGCAACACGGTCGAGAGTGCCGGCTCACCCCAGAGCCGCAGCGCCGGGTGGTCCCGGACGGCGGCCGCCACGTCGACGGCCAGCGCGCAGCAGTGCTCGACCAGCGCGGCGATGCCCGAGCGGCCGAGCGCGCGGAGCGTGACGGCCAGCTTGAGGCAGTCCGGCCGCCGCGAGGTGCGCAGCGACCGGCCGAGCAGGTCGGGCATCCCGGCCTCGGTGTCATCGGCCGCGTTGAGGTAGTCGGCGCGGACCGACAGCGACGCCAACGCGGCCGCGTCCCGGGCGGCGAACACACCGGCGGCGATCGGCTGCCAACCCAGCTTGTGCAGGTCCAGTGCCATCGAGTCGGCCAGCTCCAGCCCGGCCAGCCGTGGCGCGAGCCGGTCGCTGAACAGGACGGCGCCGCCGTACGCGGCGTCCACGTGCAGCCACGCGCCGGCAGCCCTGGCAACCCGGGCGATCTCCGGCAACGGGTCGATCACCCCGGTGTCGGTGGTGCCGGCCGTGGCCACCACGATCGCCCGCCCGGCAACGGAGGTGAGCACCTCGGCCAGGTGGTCGGCACGCATGCGCCCGCCCTCGGTGTCGACCACCAGCGGCGCCGGCAGCCCGAGCAGCCAGGCCGCGCGGGCCACGCTGTGGTGGGCGTTGCGCCCGCAGACCGGTTGCGTGGCACCGGCTTCGCGAGCCAGGAGCAGGCCGAGCGTGTTGGACTCCGTGCCACCGCTGGTGATCACGGCGTCCGGGTGCGGTGCGGCGGCGAAACACAGCCGGGCGAGCGCGGTGGTCAACTCGCGTTCCAACTCGCTCGCCACGGGAGCCTGGTCCCACGAGTCCATCGACGGGTTGAGCATGCTGGCCACCAGGTCGGCGGCGGCGGCCACGGCCAGCGTCGGGCCGTGCAGGTGCGCGGCGCACCACGGGTGCGACGGGTCGACCGAGCCGGCCGTGACCAGCCGGCTCAGCTCGGCGATCGCCGCGTCGTCGCCGACGCCGTACTCGGGCAGCAGGTCGAGCCCGGCGGCGGCGAACGCGGCCGCCACCGCACCCGGTCCACCGGCCGGTACCGGCCCGGTCCTGGCCGTGGCCGCCTCGGCCACGGCCGCCAGTGCGACGCCCACCAGCTCACGTACCCGGTGCGCACCGGCCGCTCCGCCGGAGAGCACCTGCTCGCCGGCCTCGGCCCGCTCGTCGATCGAAACTCGCATCGAACCCCATTCTTAGGCTCACCTAACTTTGGGGTCACAATACGGGGTCATCGATGACGCATTCGAGACACCGCCTAGCCGCGCCGCATCAGTAGCAGGGCCAGTACCGGGAGGTGGTCGGAGGACTCGGTCGTCAGCACGGTGCTGAACAGCGGCAGCGCGTCGCTGGTGAGCACGTAGTCGATCCGGGACCTCGGCGCCTCAACCGGGTAGGTGGCGCCATCGCCTCGGCCCGCCGCCTCGTGGGTGTCGGTAAGGATCGCCGTCAGGGTCTTGATCTCCGGCGTGTCGGGGATCGCGTTGAGGTCGCCGGTCAGCACCACCGGCTCGCGCGACGACCGGACCGCACCCGCGACCACCTCCGCCTGCAGCACGCGGGACTCCGCGTTGTTGTGCTGGAAGTGGGTGGTCATGGCGCGAACCTTGAGACCACGGACGTCGACGACGGCCTCCAGCAGGCCGCGCTGCTCCTCCTCCGGCAGCGCCTTCGGCAGCGGCGTGTTCTCCCAGGACACGATCGGGTACTTGGACAGGATCGCCGTGCCGTACTGGCGGCGGGGCTGACCCGGCTCAAGCGGATCGCGGTCGAGGTTCGCCCCGTAGACCACGTGCATCCGCAGGCGGCGAGCCAGCTCGGCCGGCTGGTCGGCCCACCCGCTCCGCTCGCTGAAGTGCCGGTCCACCTCCTGCAGGCCGACGACGTCGGCGCGGGACCGGCGGATCTCGGCGGCCAGCCGGTCGAGGTCGACGACGCCGTCCGGCCCGGCCGCGTGGTGGATGTTGAACGACAGCACGGTCAGCGGGCGGATGAACGGAGTGGCGGACGCGGCTGCCGGGAGACCGGCGACGGCGAGTACGGCCATGAACAGGACGAGCAGACAACGACGCATGGCGGTATGCAACCCCACCCGAGTGAGTGGCAAGTGGACGGTGGGCGAAGTTCTCTGGAACCCTATTGGCCGTCAGGAGCCAGAGCGCGCACCAACTCCTGCGGATCCGCCCCGGTGGGCAACACGGAGATCACCGGGGTGTCCAAACCGGACGAGATGTACTCGGCCACTCGTTCGCGGCACCGCTGCACCGGGCCGTGCACGATCAGGTCGTCGACCACCTCGTCGGGGATCGCCGCGTTCGCGGCCGCGCGGTCGCCCGCCGCCCACGCCTCGTGCATGCCGCGCAGCACGTCGCGGCGGCCGAGCCAGTCGTGGAACGCCGCGTACACGGGAACCGTCAGGTAGCTCGAGATGAGCAGCCGGCCGAGCCCGCGCGCGGCGTCGGCGTCCTCGGTCGGGCAGACGAAGACCCTGGCCACCAGCTCGCGGTTGGTGCCGAGCTCCGCGCGGACCTTCGGCACGTCGCCCGGCGCCAGCCAGTTGGTGATCGCGCCGTCCGCCTCGCGCGCCGCCATCCGGAGCATGCCCGGCCGCAGCGCGGCCAGCAGGATGGGCGGCGGCGGGTCCGGCGGCCGCTCCAGCCGGAACTTCGACACGGTAAACGTCTCGTAGGTCTCGGAGACCTTGTCGCCGACGAGCGCGGCGCGCAGGAACCGCAGGGTGTCCCGCGCGCGGGCGAACGGGTCGGTGAACGGGACGGCGTTCCAGCCCTCGACGATCGTCGGCGTGGACGTGCCGACGCCCAGCACGAACCGGCCGGGCGCCAGCTCGGCGATGGTCGCCGCGCTCATGGCCAGCAGACCTGGGCCGCGCGTGTAAACAGGTGCGATGGCGGTGCCCAGCCGAAGACCGGGTGCCCATTCGGCCGCGAGCGCCAGTGGGGTGAACGCGTCGGTGCCCGCGGTCTCGGCCGACCACACGTCCGTGTAGCCGAGGTCGGGCAACTCCCGCACCAGCTCGCGGTGTGCGGCCAGCGGCACGCCCGTCAGCGGCAGCGTGATGCCCCAGCGCTTCACTTGGCCACCCCCAGCGCGTCGCGCAGCCAGCGGATCTGCATGAGCATGAAGTTCTCCGAGACCTCGTCGTCCTGCGGGGTCATGTGGGTGACGCCGGGCAGCGGCAGCAGGGCGTGTGGGCGACCGGCGGCGACCAGCGCGGCGGACAGCCGCACCGAGTGCGCCACCACCACGTTGTCGTCGGCCAGCCCGTGGATGATCAGCAGCGGCCGGTCCAGCTTCGGCGCGTCGTCGATGAGCGAGTTCCGGTCGTACACCTCGGGCACCTGGTCGGGATGGCCCAGGTAGCGCTCGGTGTAGTGGGTGTCGTACAGCCGCCAGTCGGTGACCGGGGCGCCGGCGATGCCCGCGTGGAACACGTCCGGGCGGCGCAGCACGGCGAGCGCGGCCAGATACCCGCCGTAGGACCAGCCGCGGATGGCCACAGTGGACAGATCGAGATCCGGGTGTTGTTCGGCCGCCGCGTGCAGCGCGTCGACCTGGTCGTCGAGCGTGACGCCCGCGAAGTCGAACGCGACCTCCCGGTCCCAGTCCGGACCGCGCCCGGGCGTGCCCCGGCCGTCGGCGATCAGCACGGCGAAGCCCTGGTCGGCCAGCCACTGCGGGCCGAGGAAGGCGTTGCGGCTGGCGAGCACGCGCTGTGCGTGCGGGCCGCCGTACGGGTCCAGCAGCACGGGCAGCTTGCCGCTGCCCGGCTCGTGCCCGGTCGGGTACAGCAGCGCCGCGCGCAGCGACCGCCGGCCGAGGGTCAGCAGGTGCAGGTTCGGCATGATCGGCGGGGTGACGGCGAGGGAGGCGACCCTGGCCACCTCCTCTCCACCGCGCAGGACGGCGATCCGCGGGCCGGCGTGCGCGAGCGACCAGGACGACAGCACGGTCACGTCGCCGCCGCGGGAGCCGCCGTGCACACCGTCCGATGTGGACACCTGGCGGACGCCGCCGTCGCCCGCGCGGTAGACGTGCACCTGCATGGGATCCGCGGCCGTGGCCGTGAACAGGACGTCGTCGGTCACGTCGAGGACCGCGCGCACCTGCAGGTCGGGACCGGTGACCTCCTTGCCGTCGACCACCAGCCGGTAGGCGCCGTCGGCCGCGGTGACCTGGACCAGCCGGCCGTCCGTGGTCCAGGCCGGCACGCCTTGGACGACCTCCACCCAGCGGTCGTCGGTCTCGGCCACCAACAGCTCGGTGGCGCCGGTGTCCGGGTCGACCGAGCGCACCTCGAGCCGGCGCTGGTCGCGGGTCTGCAGCGCGATGAGCGGCGGGCCGCCCGCGCTCCAATGCGCGGTCACCAGGTAGGGCAGCTCGTCCCCGGTCCAGTCGACATCCACGCGGGAGCCGCCGAGGCTGAGCACGGCCAGTCGCACGGTCACGTTGTCGGTGCCGGCCGCCGGATAGGACACGACGTTGGGGACCGACTCCGGGTTGGCCGGGTCGGCGATGTGCCAGCGGCGCACGGCGCGGCGGTCGGTGAACGCCACCAGCAGGCGGGTGCCGTCCGGCGACCACCAGTACCCGCGGGCGCGGCCCATCTCCTCGGCCGCGATGAACTCGGCCAGCCCGCAAGCCCGGTCCGGGCCGTCCGGCTCGGCGAGCGCGTGGTCGTTCGTGCCGTCCACCCCGACCACCCGCAGCGCGTCGTTCGCCACGTAGGCCACGTGCGTGCCGGTCGGGTCGGGCCGTGGGTCGATCGCCGGGCCCTCGGTGGCCAGCTCCCTGGTCTCGCCGGTGACCGCGTCGGCCACGAAGACCTTGCCGGACAAGGCGAACGCGGCGACGCGAACCTGCGCGTCGGTGGCGTTGCCCACCACGCCGCCGCCCTGCTCGCGACTGCGTTCGCGGCGGGCCCGCTCCTGCGGCGACAGCTCCTCGTCGCCCCCGAGGAGCGTGGCCGGGTCGGCGAGCGCGGTCTCCTCGCCGGTCTCGGTGTCCAGTCGCCAGAGGATGTGCTGACGGTTCTCGCCCGAGGCGGAGCGCAGGAACAGCACCCGGCGCCCGTCGGGCGAGACCTGGAAACCGCGGGGAGTGCCGAGGGTGAACCGCTGGGTGCGGGCCTGCACGCGCAGGAATGAGCTGTCGTTGGTCACCCCAGCACCTTATGTGTTGTGCTCAGTCGGCTGCCCGTTCGGCGAACGACCGCAAGATGGCCGACCAACCGTTCGGGCCGGCGACTCCCCGGCGCACCTCGTCAGAGCCGTCGTGGCGTTCGATGTGCCGGTGCTCCAGCTCGACGCGGGTGTGCTCGCCGTCAGCCGTGAACCGGACCTCGATCTCGCTGGACTTCGCCGGGTCGGGATCGTAGGTCCAGTCGCCCTGCAGGTGCCAGGCCAGCAGGAGCCGGTCCGGCGGTTCGTAGGCCAGGACCCGGCCCCACTCGCACTCGGCGCCGTCGGTGTCGCGCTCGTACCAGCGGCCACCGGCCCTCGGCTCGACGATCACGTCGGCCAGGTCGGCCGCGCCGAGGCGGTGGCTCGCCGGCCACCAGCTGCCGAACCGCTCGGCGAACACCGTGAAGGTGTGCTCCTTGGCCGCCCGGACGGTGATCGACTTGGTCACCGCGAGGTTCCTGGTCTCAGTCGCCATCTCTCGTCTCCTCCACCACTGCGGCGAACGCCGTCAGCGCCCGGTCCCAGAGGCCGTCCAGGTAGTCGCGCAGCGCGTGCACGCCGCGCGGGTCGAGCCGGTAGAGCCGCCGGGTGCCGACCGCGTGGTCGACCACCAGCTCGACCGACTTCAGCACCTTCAGATGCTGGGAGACCGCCGGCCGGCTCACCGGCAGTTCCCCGGCCAGCTCACCGACCGCGCGGGGTCGCGCGGCGAGCAGCTCGACGATCGCGCGGCGGGTCGGATCGCCCAGCACGCCGAGCGCGTCCATTTGGTAAGTCGACACGAACGGTAAGCTATAACTTACCAACGAGAAGGTCAAGGGACTTCTTGGCCGACCCTTCGGGCACTCACAGGTTGTTCTCAACGACGGGGCGCACGGTGGAGCCATGAGCCAGCCGATGAACCCCCAGCAACAGCAGTCCATTCCCCCGTGGATGTATCCGGGGGCGCCCTACCCACCGCCCCCGCCGCAACGCCCCACCGGTCGGTTCCGGCGCAACACGGTCGCCTTGATCGCCGCGGCCACCCTGGCCGCCGGCGGCATCGGCGGCGCGGTGGGCGCGCTGCTCGGCGGCGACGACTCGCCGACCGCCGCCTCGACCCAGCTGAACGCGACGTCCACCTCCGACACGAAAGCGACGGACGTCAGTTCGGTCGTGGCGAAGGTGGCGCCGAGCGTCGTGCAGGTGAACGTCCGGACGTCGCGGGCCGAGGTCCTCGGCTCCGGGGTGGTGCTCACGGCCGACGGCCGGATTCTCACGAACAACCACGTGGTGGCGGACGCGCGCGAGGTGACGGTCACGCTGTCGGACGGCCGCACGGTCGACGCCACGGTCGTCGGCACCGAACCGGGGTCCGACCTCGCGGTGATCCAGGCCGAAGGCGTGCACGACCTGACGCCCGCGACGTTCGCCGACTCGGACTCCGTGCGGGTGGGCGACCAGGTCATCGCCATCGGATCACCACTTGGCCTGCAGAACACGGTGACCACGGGCATCGTGAGCGCACTCGACCGCGAGGTGAACGTGCCCTCCGAGACGGGCTCGGGCACCGTGAACTACCACGCCATCCAGACCGACGCGTCCATCAACCAGGGCAACTCCGGCGGACCGCTCTTCAACAGCGCCGGCGAGGTGATCGGCATCAACTCGATGATCTACTCGCCGGTGTCCGGGCCGGACGGCTCAGCCGGCAGCGTCGGACTCGGGTTCGCCATTCCGAGCAACACTGCCGAGCAGGTGATCAACCAGCTGTAGCCCACCCACCGTCACGCTCGCCCGCCGCGCCTCGGCCACCGCCGCACTCGCCCGGGCGAGCACCCATGCGGCGCGCCGGACCCGCCGCCGCAGCCGGACGACCACCCATATCAGCGCGCTGGCGCCGGCCAGCAGGACGACGGCGGCGAGCTCAACGAGCACGGTGCAGCCGCACGTCGGCCTCGACACCGGAATCGGCGAGGGACTGGCGGACCTTGCCCACCAGGCGGCGGTGCACGACGTCGCGCAGGAGACGCGGGGTGAGCACGGTGAACGGTCGGGTGAGGGCACTCTCGCGGTGCGCCAGTTCGAAGAGGTTGAGCAGCTCGACGGCGATGATGTGGCGGGCACCCGTGCCGAAGGTGCGGGTCAGCTCGGGCGGCAGCGCGTCGAGCTGAGCGGCGAAGGCCGTGGCCTGCTCGTCCAGCCGGTCCACGTCGGCCTTCAGGCGGCGAAGGCTCACCACGGCGAACGTCAGCGTCACAAGGCCAGCGACCACGAGCACCAGACTTATGGCGTCCATGGGTGGCAGCGTAGTTCTCGTGGCCGGGCTGGCATCGCGATCAGGAGGCTGACAGGGCTCTGTGCATTTCCTGTAGGCGGCCGGCCAGCTCGTTCGGCGTGGCCGGCTTCAGCAGGATGCGCTGTTCGCCGTCGCCGGCCGGCATCATGAAGTTCAGCCAGCGGCCCGCCGGGGTGTCGGCGTAGCGCAGCGGATCCGGGACCGTCTTGCGGCGGCCCAGCCGGTCACGCACCGCGACGTACAGTTCCCCGCCGCCCAGGGTGGGCTGCTGGGCGATCTGCTGCGCCATCCGCACCTCGGGCGGGGCCGGGCGCATGCCGACACCGGCCTCCGTCCGCACCCGGCCGCTCGCACCCGCCTTCAGCTCGGACTGCAGCAGGCTCACCTGCTGGCCGGTCGCCGGCGGCACCTCGGGTGTCTGCGCGACCAGCGCCATCGGCAGGGATTCCGGCCGGATCTGGCTGAGCGTCACGTCGTCGCGGTCGCGGATGGCGAGGATGGCTTCCCGGCCGATCGCCGCGGCCAGCACGCCGCGGGTCCGGCCATCGGCCTTGATCCAGCCGTAGAACTCGGCACCGGCCCGGCAGATCACGGCCAGCGACGAGGCGACCTCGGGGTCGACGCGGCCGCGGTTGTCGAGCAACCCCATCCGCTGGAACTCGGACCGCAGCACCGTCTCGATCTGCTCCTGGATGGCCTTCCGGCGCCACTTGGCGGCCGGTTTCAGGGCGATGTGCAGATCGCCCAGGTTCTCCATCTGGACCAGTCGAGCGAGCGCTTCGGCGGGCAGGGTCAGTGGCTTGGCAAGCACCTTTGGTCCTACTCGCCGATCACCGGCGGTGCGGTGACCTCGTCGGTGCCGAAGGTGGAGTGCGGGTCGGGCTCGACCAGGAACGACGGGCGCTCGTGCTCGGCGTCGTCGTCGCCGTTCTGGCCGCGGCCACCGCCACCCATGCCGCCGCCACCCATCATGCCGCCGGCGCCGCCACGCATACCGCCCGCTCCCGGTCGGACCGCGCCCTCGGCCGCAGCCGCGGCGCCCGGCATGGCACCGCCGGGCATGCCGCGGGCACCGGAACCGGAACCACCTGGGCCGCCACCCGAACCACCAGGGCCGAACCCGCCGCCGCGGCCGTAACCGCTCCCCGAGCGGCCGCTCTCGCCACCGTTCGGGCCGAAGGAAGGGTTGCCGCCGGGCATGAAGCCGGGCGGGTGCATGTTGTTCGGGTTGTTCGTGTTACCCGGGCCGGGGCCAGGACCGGGGACCGGGCCTGGCGGGAAGCGCGGGTCGGTGCCCGGCCGGTCCGCCGGGTTGGTGGTCCCGCCGGTGTTGTTCGGGTTCGTGGTGTTGTTCTGGTTCTGATTCTGGTTCTGATTTTGGTACTGGTCGTTGTTCGTGTTGCTGTACGTGTTGTTGTTGTTCGAGTTCGTGTCGTTGCCGTTCGGGTCGGTACCACCCGGATCGTTCGGCCCGACCCACGGCAGCGGCTTGACCGGTCCCATCGACTCGCGCACGCCGATCCCCGAGTGGTCGGGCGTGATGCTGCCGTACGTGGTCGGCATGGAGCTGGTGTTCGTGTCGGTCTCGCCCTCGTAGACCTCCATGACCGACACGTTCTGCTCGTTCGCCGCGTCGTACTCGGCCTTGGACGTCTGGTAGTCCCGGTTCGCCCCGCCGAAGGACATGATGTTGGACCAGACGTCCGGCTCCTCGGGCGTCGGCGGCACCTCGACGACCGCCTTCTTCGCCCCCGAGAAGACGGTGACCTGGTTGGTCAGCGTCTCCCGGGCCGTGCTGATCTCCGGGCTGGCGAGACCGTGCTCCACGGCCAGCGGCCCGGCGCCGCGCCGGGCGGCGCCACCGGCCCCGCCGTCCCAGGCGGACTCCATCTGCACGACCAGGTCCTTGATCGAGTCCTGGCGAGTGGTGTAGTTGTCGGCGAGGACACCGATCGTGTACGCCGACTGGTACAGACCTTTGCCGTCATCGCCGGTACCGTCGCGGAAGTTGTGGTAGATCTCCCGGCCGTTCATGCCAAATCCGAAGAGTTGGCCAAGCGCTGTCATGCCAGATCCCCCCGTTCACGGGTCTGCTGCGGTACGGGACTCATGTTTCGTAGGTGTTGCTCATGAGCGTCTCGGCATCCTGGTCCATGGACACCATGTCACCGCGGGCGAGAGTGAGCTTCTGGAGATAGTTGTCCGTGTACGTGAGCATCTGCGAGCAGTGCTCCCACATGCTCACGAGCGAGTTGCGCGCGGCCTCGGCCTGACCATGGCTCATGTCGTCGCCGGCGGGTTCGGTGATCTCGTAGTAGGCGGAGACGATGCGCTCCTGGTCCGCCTCGATCTCGTCGCGCTGCGTCTGCCACTTCGTGATGACCGCGTCGAGTTCCTCGACGTTGGCGAACATGAACTGACCGCCGGCCCCACCGCCGCCGGACTCGTGCTCGCTACCGGTACCGAACCCGAAGATGCCGCCCAGCCACTCCCGCGCCTCGGCGGTCATGATCTCGGCATCGACCTGGGCGTCCGGCGGTGGCGGCTCGTTCTCCTGGTCGTCCGGCGGCGGCGCGTCCTGCGCCGACACGTTGTTCTCTTGAGTCTCAGCGGTTGCACCGTCAGGCACGCCCACCACACCCCTCGTTCCCGCAGTTACCACGATGTGTTCCGAGTTTACCGCCCGTGACCAGGCTTGACACCCGGGGACTGGGACGCGGTGAGACTGTCACCGGTTCCCGCGACACTCCTGTTGGCGCGATCACTCCAAGATCACCCGGACCCCCGCCTCGGTCAGCACTGCCACCACGTCGTCCACCAGCGCGCCGACCTGGGCGGTCGCCACGCCGGAATGCCGCCAGACCAGGTCGAACGGCGTGTCGACGGTCCGCAGGCAGTCGTGCAGCCCGTCGAGGTTGGCGCCAAGGTAGCCGCCCGGGCCGACCACCGCCTCGGCAATCGCCAAATAGACGCCCGGCCGGTCGGTGACGTGCTCCCCCGCGACCGGCACCGGCACGGCGTTGGTGACCCGTCGCCCGGTGTAGTTCCTGGCCACCTCGAGCCACGCCTCCCGCTCGGGCGTGGGGCCGTCCGCCCACTGCCCCGGCGCCGAGGGCGGCCCGGGTCGCCACCGTGCCCAGATCTGGCCGGCGAGCGCGTGGGGCCGGCTGAGTAACCGGCCGCTGACCCGGCCATCGGGCCCGGTGGCCGCGTCCGACACGAAGTAGGCCCCGATCGACTCCCCCCGCTCGTCGAGCACGTGCACCTCGACCCCGCCGAGCCGCTGGCCCGCCGCGAGCGCCGGCGCGGCGCCCACCACCGTGAACTCCCCGGCGCCACCGAAGAACCCCACGAGGTCGCTCGCCACGCACAGCCGCTCACCGTCGGCCATCAGCGCGTATCCCGCCATCCCACGATCTCCCCCCCGTCAGACCCAGACCATACGACCGAGCACCGACAGTCGCAGCTGGCACACTGAGCCCGTGGCCGAGGAAGGCATGAGTCTGCAGGACATCATCAAGCGCCGGCAGCGTGCGGACTTCGTCGGCCGGGACGAACGGCTCACCGAGTTCGGCGCCAACCTGCGGCTGCCACCAGGTGATCTGGACCGGAAGTTCCTGTTCAACATCCACGGCGTCGCCGGGGTCGGCAAGACGTTCATCACCGAGCAGTTCCGGCGGGTGGCCGAGCGTGCGGGGGTCGTCTGTGCCTACGCCGACGAGTCGAGCTTCGACGTGCTGGCGACCATGTCCGCGCTCGTCGCCGACCTCGCCGGACAGGACCGCGCGCTCACCGGGTTCGACAAGCGGCTGGCCACCTACCGGGAGCGCCGCCACGAGCTGGAGGCCGACCCGGGCGCGCCGGGCGGCGGGTTCATCACCAGGTCGGCCGTGCGGGTCGGGCTGGCCGCGGCCCGCGAGGTGCCGCTGCTCGGCATGGCGGCCGACACGGTCGAAGCGGCCGCGGCCGCCGAGCAGGTCGACCGGCTGCGCGCCTATCTCAGCAAGAAGTTCCGCAGCTCTGATGACGTCCGGCTGCTGCTGTCCCCGGCGGAGGTGCTGACGAAGGTCTTCCTCGCCGATCTCGACAAACTCGCCGAGCGGCACCCGGTCGCGCTGTTCTTCGACACCTTCGAGCGAACGGCGCCGTACCTGGAGGGTTGGCTCCTCGACGTGCTGACCGGGAAGCACGGCGCCGTCCGGGCGAACGTCCTGATCACGATCGCCGGCCAGCGGCCGCTGGACTCGAACCGCTGGTCGCCGTTCCGGGGGCTGGTGGCCGACGTGCCGCTGGAACCGTTCACCGAGGCCGAGGCACGGGAGCTGCTCGCGGCGGGGGGCGTGCACGACGAGGAGACGGTACGGAGCATCCTCTCGCTGTCCGGGCGGCTGCCGATCTGGCTCGCGACGCTGGCCGACCGCCCGGATGCCGCCAGAGAAGGGGTGGCCGACCCGAGCGACAGCGCGGTGGAGCGGTTCCTCAAGTGGGAGCCGGACGAGCAGCGACGCGCGGTGGCCCTGTCCGGGGCGCTGCCGCGCCGGCTGAACGAGGACGTGCTGGCTGTCGTCGGCCGGAGCGACCTGTTCGACTGGCTGCGCCAGCTGCCGTTCGTCACGAAGACGGCCGGACACTGGCGCTATCACGACGTGGCCCGTGCACCCATGCTGCGCCTGTATCGCAGCCGTTCCCCCCAGCGCTGGCGCGAGCAGCATCGGCGACTGCACGAGTACTACACCGGCGAACGCGACGCGCTCAGCCTGTCCACCGAGGACCAGTGGGGCAACGCCACTTGGCAGGACCTGATCCTGGAGACCTGCTACCACCGGCTCTGCGCGAATCCGACGGCCGAATTGCCGAAGGCGCTCGAGTACGCGTTGCTAGCACTGGACGAGAGCACGACCATGGCCCGGCGGTGGGCCGGCGCGATCGTGGCGGCCGGCCGTGACTGCGGCGCGGACCAGGTCCAGGAATGGGGCCAGCGGCTGGCGGACACGGTGCCCAACGACGACAGCGACGACATCGCGTTCCTCACCGCACTCATCCAGGACGGGAAACTGGTGCCATCCGCGCTGAAAGTCGCCTACCAGCAGCGGGGCCGCGCGCAGCGGGACGCCGAGCGGCACGAACAGGCGCTGGCGGACTACGAGAGCGCGCTGCGGCTGGATCCGGACCACGCCGACTCGCTGGCCGGTAGAGGCGAGACGTACCGGATATTGGGTGAGAACGAGAAGGCGCTGGCGAGTCTCGATCGGGCCATCAACCTCGAGCCGGAGAAGGACTGGGCCATCGCCAGCCGGGGCCAGACCTATTTCGCGATGGGCCGGCACGACGACGCCATCGCCGACCTCACCCGCGTCGTCGAGCTGGATCCGACCTACCACTGGGCGATCACCTACCGCGGGCTCGTCCGCCTGCAGGCCCTCCGCTACGACGAAGCACTGGCCGACTTCAACCGGGCCATCGAGCTGGACGGGTCGTCGGACTGGGCGATCGCGCTACGTGGGGACGCCTACCGGCGGCTGAACCGGTACGACGAGGCACTCGCGGAGTTCAACCGCGCTATCGAGATCGACCCGAACTACGACTGGTCGCTCGGCTGCCGGGGCGAAACCTTTCTCGCCATGGGCCGACACGACGACGCCATCGCCGACTTCAGCCGGGCGATCGAGATCGACCCGGAGTACCTCTGGGCGATCGTGACCCGCGCCCAGGCTTATCGGGACGCCCAACGGTTCGACGAGGCGGTGGCCGACTACACCCAGGCGATCGCGCTCGCGCCGGACGAGGAGTCGCCGACCTGGCTGCGCGCGGACACCTATCGGCAGATGGGCCGCTACGAGGAGGCATTGGCCGACTTCAACCGCGCCACCGAGCGCGCCCCGGACGGCCCCTGGGTGTTGGCACACCGTGGTGAGACCTACCGCCAGATGGACCGCAACGAAGAGGCACTGGCCGACTTCAACCGCGCCATCGAGCTCGAGCCCGACGACGGCTGGACCATCGGCAGCCGCGGCGAGACCTACCTGGCCATGGGCCGCTATGACGACGCCATCGCCGACCTCAACCGTGCCGCCGAGCTCAATCCGACCTATGGCTGGGTGCTGACCACTCGCGCCCGCGTCCACCGGCGAGCCGGTCGGTACGACGAGGCTGCCGCCGATCTCACTCGGGCCCTCGAGCTGGACGAGAACCATTGGACCCTGAGCATCCGCGGCAAGACCTTCGCCAAGATGGGTCGGTTCGACGATGCCATCGCGGACTTCACCCGGGCATTCGAACTCAAGCCGGACGGTGACTGGCTGGTCGCCAACCGCGGCGGCGCCTACCTGGAACTGGGCCGCCACGACGAGGCGATCGCCGACTTCGACCGTGCCGTGGAGATCGACCCGGCGGACAGCTGGAACCGGTATCTGCGTGGCGCCGCCTGGCTGTCCGCCGGTCAGCTCGACCGCGCCGTGGCCGACTTCCGTTCGGCCGTCGAGTTCGGGCAGCGAGAGGTGACCGACGAGCCGGCGACGCCCCGGCTTCGGTTCAACCTCGCGGTCTACTTCGCGGCGCTGGGCGAGTGGGTCGAGGCGACGCGGCTGGTTCAGGACACGCTGGTCCGCGACGCGACACCCGACTCCATCGCCGATCTCCTGGACGATCTGGCCAATCTGGCCACACTGCCCGGCGTCGACCAGGAGCAGCTGGACGCCCTGTCAGTCATTGCGCGGGAAGCCCAGGTTCACCCCTCCGTGTGACGGGTCGAGCCAGCGGGACGTGACGACCTTCGTGCGGGTGTAGAAGTGCAGGCCGTCCGGGCCGTAGGCGTGGGTGTCGCCGAACAGGGACGACTTCCAGCCGCCGAAGGAGTAGTAGCCGACCGGCACCGGGATGGGGACGTTCACGCCCACCATGCCGACCTCCACCTCGTTCTGGAAGCGCCGGGCGGCACCGCCGTCGTTCGTGAAGATGGCCGTGCCGTTGCCGTACGGATTGTCGTTGATCAGGCCGACCGCGTCCTCGTAGGACGACGCCCGCGCGACCGACAGCACCGGGCCGAAGATCTCGTCCGCGTACACCGACATCTCCGGTGACACGTGGTCGAACAGCGTCGGGCCGAGCCAGAAACCCGTGTCCGCGCCGTCGATCTCGGGTGCGCGGCCGTCGACCACCAGCGTGGCGCCCTCGGCGACGCCGGCGTCCACATAGGACGTGACCTTGTCGCGGTGGGCGCCGGTGACCAGCGGGCCCATCTGGCAGCCCGGCCGGCGGCCGTCGCCGACGTGGAGCTTCGCGATCCGCTCGCGGATCTTGGTCACCAACTCGTCGCCCACCGGGTCGACCGCGACCACCACGGAGACCGCCATGCAGCGCTCGCCCGCCGAGCCGAACCCGGCCGACACGGCGGCGTCGGCCGCCAGGTCGAGATCCGCGTCGGGCAGCACCACCATGTGGTTCTTCGCGCCACCCAACGCCTGGACCCGCTTGCCGTGCCGGGTCCCCGTCTCGTAGACGTAGCGGGCGATCGGGGTGGAGCCGACGAACGAGATCCCCCGCACTGTCGGGTGTTCCAACAGCCCGTCGACCGCCACCTTGTCGCCGTGCAGCACGTTCAGCACCCCGTCCGGCAGCCCGGCCCGTGCCCACAGTTCGGCCACGAAGTTCGCGGCCGACGGGTCCTTCTCCGACGGTTTGAGCACCACCGTGTTGCCGCACGCGATCGCGTTCGGCACGAACCACAACGGCACCATGGCGGGGAAGTTGAACGGCGAGATCACGCCGACCACCCCGAGCGGCTGGCGGATCGAGTACACGTCCACTCTGGTCGACGCGTTCTCCGAGAAGCCGCCCTTGAGCAGCGCCGGGATTCCGCACGCGAACTCCACGTTCTCGATCGCGCGACCCACCTCGCCCGCCGCGTCGTCGAGCACCTTGCCGTGCTCGGCCGTGACGATCGCCGCCAGCTCGTCGCGGTGCTGGCCGAGTAACTCACGGAAGGCGAACAGCACCCGCGACCGGGCGGCCAGCGATGTGTCCCGCCACGCGGGGAACGCCCGCTCGGCCGCGGCCACCGCATCGTCCACTTCGGACCGAGACGCGAAGTCGACATGGGCCGCGACCTGGCCGGTGGCCGGATCGAACACCTCACCGGTCCGCTCCGACACCCCGGCCCACGGCTTGCCGTCGATCCAGTGGCTGATCCGCCCGACCATTACTGCCCCTCCCTGGCGTCGACCGTTGCGATCGCGTCGGTGAGTATGCCGAGCGCCTCCGACAATTCTTCTGCCGTGAGCGTCATGGGCGGCGCGAGACGGATGACGTTGTTGTGCAGTCCGCCCTTACCCACCAGCAATCCCCGGGCCCTCGTTTCCTCGAGAACCGCGGCCGCCGCCACCTGATCGGGTGTTTTTCCGCCCGGCTGCACCAACTCAACGCCAACCATGAGTCCCTTGCCGCGCACATCTCCCACGATCGGGTGATTCTCGGCCACCGCGCGCAGCCCTGCCAGCAGCTCGGTGCCTAGCGTCGCCGCGTTCGCCTGGAGATCGTGGTCCAGCAGGAAGTCCAGCACCGCTCCGGCGCCGACCGTGGCCACCGGGTTGCCGCCGAACGTGGAGATCGAGTTGGCGCCGAGCGAGTCCATGACGTCGCCGCGGGCCACCACCCCGCCGATCGCGAGGCCGTTGCCGAGCCCCTTCGCGAAGGTCATCATGTCGGGCACCACACCGTGCGCCTCGATGCCCCAGAACGTCTGCCCGGTGCGACCCCAGCCGGTCTGCACCTCGTCGGAGATGAACAGGATGCCGTGCTCGGCCAGCACTTCGGCGAACGACGCGTACAGTCCGTCCGGCGGCACGGCGAACCCGCCGACGCCCTGGATCGGCTCGGCGATCATGCACGCCACGTCGCCGGAGGTGCTGGTCTGCAGCACATCCACCAGATCCTCGGTGCACGCTTTGATGTAGTCGGCGTCGGACAGCCCGCCGAACGGGCTGCGATAGCGGTAGCCACCGTGCACATAGGACACCTTGACCGGCGACAGCGCCGACGCCGCCCAGCCGCGGTTGCCCGTGATGCCGACCGTGGCGAACGCGCGGCCGTGGTAGGAGTTGCGGATGGCCAGCACCTGGTGGCTGCGCCGGAACTGGGTGGCCAGCATGAGCGCGGTCTCGTTGGCCTCGGTGCCCGAGTTGGTGAAGAACACCTTCGCGTCGGGGATCCCGGACAGCCGCGCGATCTTCTCGGCCAGCTCGACCTGGCTGCGGATCAGGTAGAGCGTGGAGGTGTGCAGGATGCCGCTGTCCAACTGCTTGCGCACGGCGTCGCTGACCTCGGCCACGTCGTAGCCGAGCGCGTTCGTGAGGATGCCGGCGAAGAAGTCGAGGTAGGTCTTGCCGTTGGAGTCGGTGACCCGCCTGCCGTGCCCGTGCACGATCTCGATCGGGTCCTGGTAGTAGACCGCGAGCCAGCTCGGCAGCACGGCCCGGTGGCGGTCGATGAGGGGCTGTTCGGCCATACCATCGAGTGTGGCGGCGGGACTGGTGCGGCGCCATGGACAGTGTGTATCGCAGGCGCCGTAGTGTAACGACAACATGTATCCGACCGTGGCCGACGTCCTCGCCCTGCCGGCGATCCGGCAGGGCCACGCCACGGTGGTCGCGGGCGCCGCCGGGCTGGACCGCCGGGTGCGTTGGGTGCACATCGCCGAGGTGGCCGACATCGCCAACCTGCTGCGCGGTGGCGAACTGGTCCTGACCACGGGCATCGCCCTGCCGGACGATCCGGCCGCACTCGCCAACTACGTGGTCGAGATGGCCCGCGCCGGGGTGGTCGGGCTGGTGGTGGAGCTGGTCCGGCACTGGCACCGCGAGCTGCCGGCGGCGCTGGTCGAGGCGGCCGAGGAGCACTCGTTGCCGCTGGTCACGCTGTCGCGGGAGACCCGGTTCGTGGCGGTCACGGAGGCGGTGGTCGGGCTGATCGTGGAGGCGCAGGTCGCGGAGCTGCGGGCGGCCGAGCGGGTGCACGAGACGTTCACCGCGCTGACCGTGGCCGGCGCCGAACCGGCCGAGGTGCTGCGCGAGGTGGCGCACGCGTCCGGCCTGCCCGTGGTGCTCGAGACACTGGGCCACGACGTGCTCGCCTACGACGCCGCCGGAACCGACCCCGGCGAGCTGGTGGCGGACTGGGCCACCCGGTCCCGCGCCGTGTCGGTGGCGGAGCGGACCAGTTACCACGGCGAGGTCGGATGGCTGGTGACCGTGGTCGGCGCGCGCGGCAACGACTGGGGGCGGCTGGTGCTCGTGTGCGGGACCGAGCCGCTGCACCGGCAGGTGGTGATCGCCGAACGCGCGGCCTCGGCGCTCGCCGTGCACCGGCTGGTGGCCAGGGATCGCGAGGGGCTGGAACGGCACGCGCACCGCACGCTGCTGACCGAGCTGCTGGCCTCGGCCAGCACCCCGGCCGACCTGTCCGCGCGGGCCAACGCGCTCGGCGTGCCGCTGGACCGGCGCCAGCTGCTCGGCGTGTCCGTGCGGCCGAGCACCACGACCGCCGTGACCCAGACACTCGCGACCCAGGAAGTGCTGCGCGACCTGGCCGAGGCGACCGCGCTGGCCGCCCGGCGGGCCAGGGTCGCCGCCCTGGTGGGCGTGGTCGACGACATCAGTGTGCGGGCCCTGCTGTCGCTCACCCCGCAGGCCGACGCGGACGCCGTGCTGCGCAGGCTGGCCAAGGAGATCCACCAGGCCGCCGCCACGTTGCCCAGGGCGCTGCCGGTGGTGTTGGCCGTCGGCACCACCGTGGCCGCCGTGTCCGACGCCCGGCGCACGATGGTGGAGGCGGCGCACGTGGCGAAGGCCGCGCTGCGCACGGCCGACGGGCGGGCCTACCACCGGCTCGACGACGTTCGGCTGCGCGGGCTGCTGCACCTGCTCGCCGAGGACGACCGGGTCACGGCGTTCGCCGACCGGGAGCTGAGCACGCTGATCGCCCGCGACGAGGCCCACGGCAGCCGGCTGATCGACGCGTTGCGGCACTTCTGCGAGCACGGTGGCAACAAGTCGGCGGCCGCGGCGGCCGCGCATATGTCCCGCACCGCCTACTACCAGCAGCTTTCCCGGATCGAGCAGGTGCTCGGGGTGTCCCTGGACGACCCCGAGTCGCTGTTGTCGCTGCACGTGGCGCTGCTGGTGACGGAGATCGAAAAGCAGTGATGCGCGTGATGCGTGTACAGTGATGCCATGCGCACCACGGTCAAGGTCGACGACAACCTACTCGCTGCCGCCAAGGTCGAGGCCCACCGCCGCGGGCGCACGCTCGGCGAGCTGTTCGAGGACGCGTTACGTCGCGAGTTGGCCGAGCGGGCCGCCGCGCGGGGGCCGGCGCTGCCCGTGTTCCACGGGGGCTCCGGCCCGGCGCCCGGAGTCGACCTGCGGTCCAACCGCGGGCTGTCCGGCATCCTCGACGCGCGACGGGACCGGTCATGAGACTGCTCGACGTCAACGTGCTGCTGGCCGCACACCGCGACGACCACCCCGACTTCAAGGTGGCCAAGCCATGGCTGGACACCCTGCTGGCCAGCGGAACACGGTTCGGAGTGCCCTGGGTGGTGTGGTGGTCGTTCCTCCGGCTGGCCACCGACCGCCGCATCTTCCCCGTCCCCACTCCGATGCCCCACGCCCTCGAGTTCATCGCCGCCGTGCGCGCCCAGCCGGGACACCTACCGGCCGAGCCGGGTGAGCGCCACCTGGAGTGCCTGTCGGCCGTGTGCGCCGACGGTGAGGCCGCCGGCGATCTCCTGCCGGACGCGACGCTGGCCGCCATCGCCATGGAGACCGGCAGCGAGGTGGTGAGCTTCGATCGGGACTTCGGCCGGTTCGTCGAGCTGACCTGGCACCGGCCGGGGGCGGGGTCATGAGTCTGCGCGACGGCGACCGGTTCGTGCGGTGCGATCTCGGCCACGTCCACTGGGGAAAGTTCGGCGCCGCCGGACTGCTCGCCTATCACCAGGACGACGTGTTGTTGCAGCACCGCGCCAAGCTGACCATCGGCGGCAACACCTGGGGCGTGTTCGGTGGGGCCAGGGACCGGGACGAGGACCCGGTCACCGCGGCACTGCGGGAGACCGGCGAGGAGTCCACTCTGGACACCGGGCTGGTGCGGGTGCACGGGATCGTGCACGAGGACCACGGCGGCTGGGCGTACGACACAGTGGTCGGCGAACTGGTCGAGCGGCCGGAGGTCGGCCCACAGTCGTGGGAGACGAAGGACGCCCGGTGGGTGCCGGTCGACCAGGTCGCCGACCTCGAGCTGTTCCCGCCGTTCGCCGCTGGGTGGCCGAGGGTGCGCGCGGCCATGCGTGCCACGGCACTCGTGATCGACTGCGCGAACGTCATGGGTTCACGCAACGACGGCTGGTGGCGCGACCGGTTCGGCGCGGCCATGCGATTACGTGATCAGGTCGATCGGCTCGACGGGATGCCGCTCGCACCATTCGACATCGCCTATCCCGAGCGCATCATGATCGTCGAGGGCAAGGCGCGTGGAATCGGCGACGGGACACACCTTCGGGTGATCGACTCGCCGGGCGAGGGCGACGACACCATTGTGGACACTGTGGCCGCTCTCACCGAAACCGTCACCACCTATGTCGTCACGGCCGACCGCGAACTCCGCCGTCGGTGCCAGGACGTGGGTGCCACCGCGCTCGGCCCGAAGTGGCTGCTCAACCAACTGTGACGGTCTCGGAGCGGGGGCTCCTTGCTCGCGGAGGGCGCTCGCCGGCTCCTCGACCATGACATTCATTGGGGGCAAGCCCCCAAACCCCCGGGGTCAGCTGTGACCGACGGCACCAGGGGATGCCCACAGTCTGGGACGCGCCGATCCGGACCTCCGGATCTGCCTAACGTAGCGGCGCTGTCCCATTCATCGGGGCGCGCCTCCAAATCCTCAGGGGAGAAAGAAAGCACCATGCGGTCCAGACTTCTAGCCACGCTCGTCGCCGGTGTGCTCGCGGCCACCCTCACCGCGTGCGGCGACAGTGACGCCGCCGGCGGGGACACCCTTCGCGTCGGCACGCTCACCGACGCACCACCGGCGATCTTCTTCGACGAAGGCAAGTTCACCGGCTACGACAACGAACTGCTGCGCGACATCGCGAAGCGCGAAGGCTTCGAGGTCGAGTTCGTGGGCACCGAGTTCGCGAGCCTGCTCTCCGGTGTCGCCAATGGACAGTTCGACATCGGCAGCTCGACCATCTCGAGCACCGAGGCACGCAAGGAGACGGTCGCGTTCTCCGACGGCTACAACACGGAGTTCACGGCCATCGTGACCGCACCCGGCGCCGGCCTCGACTCGATCGAGGCGCTCGACGGCAAGCGGCTCGGCGTCGTGCAGGCGTCCGTGCAGGACGACTTCGCCAGCAACCGCGCACCGGGTGCCGAAGTGGTCCGCTTCCCCGACTACAACGCCGGGTTCGCGCAGCTGCGCAACGGTGCCATCGACGGCTGGGTGGTCCCGCGCGACATCGGTCAGCAGTACATCGACCAGAACCCCACGGTGCCCCTGGCGATCGGCTACACCGTGGAGAACAAGGACACCCCGTCGGCGTTCGCCGTCCGCAAGGACAACACCGAGTTACTGGACAAGCTCAACAAGGGTCTGGCCGCCGCCATCGCCGACGGAACGGTGGAGCGGCTGCACGGCGAGTTCTACGAGACCACGCCGCTGCCCGCGGAACTGGCACCGCAGGGTCCCGGCCTCCCCGTCCAGAACCCCGGAGCGGACTGACCGATGACCGGCAGGCGCACGATCGCGACGCGGGAGACGAGGCGCCGCTAGATGGACACCTTTCTCGACACGTTCCTCGACTGGGACTACATCTGGCAGGTCTTTCCCGACCTGCTCAAGTCGGGGCTGCTGAACACGCTGATCCTCGCGGGCGTGTCCGCGGTCATCGGCACGGTGTTCGGCATGGTCCTGGCCATGATGGGGTTGTCGACCAAACGCTGGCTGCGCTGGCCGGCGCGGATCTACACCGACATCTTCCGCGGGCTGCCGGCCATCCTGACCATCCTGGTGATCGGTCAGGGTCTCGGCGTGCTCGCCCGCGACATCGTCGGCACCAACCCCTATCCGCTCGGCATCCTCGCGCTGAGCCTGATCGCCGCCGCCTACATCGGCGAGATCTTCCGGGCGGGCATCCAGAGTGTCGAGAAAGGACAGCTGGAAGCCAGCCGGGCGCTCGGCATGACCTACGGCGCCGCCATGGTGAAGGTGGTCATCCCGCAGGGGGTGCGGCGGGTCCTGCCGGCGCTGGTGAACCAGTTCATCGCGCTGATCAAGGACTCCAGCCTCGTGTACGTCCTCGGGCTGCTGGCCACGCAGCGCGATCTGTTCCGGATCGGCCAGGACCTGGCGGCCAACACCGGCAACCTCTCACCGCTGGTGGCCACCGGGTTCATGTACCTGGTGATCACCGTGCCGCTCACCCATCTGGTCAACTTCATCGACAAGCGGCTGCGGGTGGGGCGCAAGGTCGAACGGGCCGAGGACGGTCCGGACGAGCTTGATCTCGTGGCGTCCGGAAAGGTGCAGGCATGAGCGAGCTTGCGAGCGAATCAACGTCGCAGGGCGAGCTTGCGAGCGAACCAATGACACGGAGCGAGCTTGCGAGCGAACCCCTGACACAGGGTGCGCCCACCCAGTCCGCGAGCGTGGAGCTGCGCGACATCCACGTCAGCTTCGGCACCCTCGAGGTGTTGCGCGGGGTCGATCTGACGGTCGGCCGGGGCGAGACCGCGTGCATCATCGGCCCATCCGGCTCGGGCAAGTCGACGCTGCTGCGGGTGGCCAACCGCCTGCAGGAGCCCGACTCCGGTGACCTGCTGCTCGACGGCCAGAGCGTCGTCCGGGCCGACCCCGACCGGTTACGTCAGCGCGTCGGCATGGTGTTCCAGCACTTCAACCTGTTCCCGCACCGCACGGTGCTCGACAACATCACGTTGCCGCTGCGCAGCGTGAAGGGCATCGACAAGGCGGCAGCCGAGGCCGCGGCGCGGGAGCGGCTGGCCGAGGTCGGCCTCGCCGACAAGGCGCCCTACCGGCCGGCGGCCCTGTCGGGCGGTCAGCAGCAGCGGGTGGCCATCGCGCGGGCGCTGGCCATGGATCCGGAGGTGATGCTGCTCGACGAGGCCACCAGCGCGCTCGACCCGGAGCTGGTGAAGGGTGTGCTGGACCTGATGGCCGGTCTCGCCGACCGTGGGCTGACACTGCTGGTGGTCACCCACGAGATGGGTTTCGCCAGGCGGGTGGCGGACAAGGTGGTCTTCATGGACCGCGGCCGGATCGTCGAGGAGGGCACCCCGGACGCGGTGTTCGACCACCCGACCCACCCACGCCTGCAACGGTTCCTGTCCCAGGTGCTGTAGTGCCCCCCGCCGGAAGTTCATCACCTAATTCGGCGGCCCAGCTTCCCGCTGGCGGCGTTGCCAATCCGCCCAAGTACAACCCGGTACGAGGACGGATCGGCGCCTTGCCGGCGAAAACCTGGATCCACCGAACTAAGGGTGGCACGACAGGGCTACTACCGGTGGCTGGCCAGCGGGCCGTGTCAGCGTGAGCGCACCGATGCCGAGCTGACCGAGCAGATCCGCGAGGTCCACGACGAGCTCGACGGCAACCCTGGTGTCCGGCGGGTCTGGGCCGAACTGGTGGTCCGTGGTGTGCGCACCGCCCGCAAGCGGGTCTGGCGGCTGATGCGCGCCGCCGGCCTGCGTGGACGCCACCCCCGCGCCTGGAAGCGCACCACCGTCGCAGGTCAGCGGCCCGTCGATGCCCCGGACCTGATCGAGCAGGACTACACCGCGCAGGCGCCGAACACCCGCTGGTGCGGTGACATCACCTACGTGCGTACCGTCGCCGGCTGGGCCTACACTGCCACCGTGATCGACCTGTACTCGCGCACGGTCGTGGGCTACGCCGTGGCCGACCACCTGCGTACCAGCCTGATCACCGACGCCCTGGCGGCGCGCTGGCCACCCGCACACCGCGCCGGGCGATGATCTTAGGCAACGCACTTCCGGCGGGGGGCACTAGCGGGGTGCGCCGTACCAGCGCCATTCGGTGCGGCGTGGGCGGTCCGGCAGCTCACCTCGACCGGTGGCCCACAGCAGCGCCGGCCAGCCGCCGAGTGGCGCGTCGGGGAAGAGCCGGGCGAGCACCCGGTCACACAGGTCGTCCGGTGGTGTCCACGTGGGACCGAGGATGTCGTGGGTGTGCACGAGCGTCTCGACCACGCCCATGGCGGCGAATCCGGCCGGGTCGGATACCCCGAACCCGTGGTAGGCGCGGCTTTCCGGGGGCCGCGTGCGCACGATGGCCGTCAGCATGGCGCCGCTGGTCTCCAGTACCGCCAGCAGTGCGGCCGGCCCGGCGTCCCGGTCGGCGACGATCAGGTTGCCCGGCGCACCGGGTCGCCGCGGGGTCCACACGAACGGGATGTTGCCGTCGGTCGGTGGGTGCCGGGGACCGAGCTGGGCGGCGTAGCAGAACAGGTCGTCGGCCAG
Source organism: uncultured Actinomycetota bacterium (assembly GCA_963826035.1). Taxonomy (GTDB): domain Bacteria; phylum Actinomycetota; class Actinomycetes; order Mycobacteriales; family Pseudonocardiaceae; genus Actinophytocola. The sequence continues at coordinate 609,942 of CAWGVZ010000004.1, forward strand.
GTGCTCCACCGTCTCCCAGCACGTCCACTCGAGCGAACCGGCCAGGGCGTCCCAGTCGACGGTCGCGGCGGCCAGCGCGTCGACGGCCGACCACACAGCCAGGTCCACATCATCAACGGTGATCATGCGGGAACCGTACGTCAGACGGTGAACCGTCCGTTGACGTCGTCACCACCGAGGTCCGCGTGCATCCAGGCGTGCACGTCATAGGTGACGCCCTCGGTCAGGTGCGTGCTCACGTCCCGGAGCCCGAAGCTGAAGTGCTCGTGTTCTTGCGCCGTGTGGCCGTCGGCGGCGAACATCTCCAGTTCCAGCTGGATGGTGGCGCCCCCGCCGACGGGCGTGAAGTCGGCGACCGCCGTGTGCTGGGACGCCTCGATCGACACGTCACCGACCACGAACGCGCCCATGGCCAGCCAGTCCTGGTTCGTGTCGTACCGGATGCCCTCGTCCTCGCGGTTCCACCGCGCCTCCGGGCCGTGCTCCACGTAGGTGTGCGGCTCGCGTCCGTCGGTGCTCGGCGGGCGCGGGTCCTCCTCCCGCAGCAGCGCCCAGGTCTGGTGCCCGACGATCCCGTCGACCATCACCCCGGGGTTCGTCGCCTTCATCCGCCTCTGGAACGCCCGCACCGCACCGAGGGTGGTGTCCTCGAAGTCACCGTCGTGCGGCACCGGCCCATGGCCCCAGTGTTCGAGCAGCGTCTGCAGGTACTCGACCCAGCCGTCCACGCTCTGGTCGCCGTGGCGCACCGTCGGCTCGTCCGTCTCCGGCGGCGGCTCCTCGCGCGGCTTGGGCCGCGGCGGCGTCGTGCCACCGCCACCACCTCCCCCGGCGTCCCGGAGGACGAACCGGACCGGGGTGTTCTCCTTCTGGTCGCGCGGCATCATCGGCGGCCCGGCCTGGTACAGCCCGGCGCTGGCACCTTCGAGGGTGTTCTGCGCGATGTTCTCCCCGACCTCCGGGTTGTGCCACTGCAAGGTCCACAGCGCGTGCTGGAAGTCCTGGGTGACCGTGTACCGGGCATACCCGGTCACGCCCTCGCGGCGGTGGTCCGGCCGCAGCTTCTCCGACACGGTGAACGTGGTCTCGCCCTCTGCGGGGATCTCGTCGGCCGGGAACGTCACGATGTCGCCGTCGTTGAACTCCACGTCCATGAGGAACAGCGACTGCTCGGTCTCGTTCAGCACGGTGATCACGCACGAGTTCTTGTCGACCACCCCGTCGGTCCTGCCGCCGGACTCGTCGTCGCGGATGACGAACTGGAACGGCACCAGCGTGGAACCGTTCTGTGCCCACTCCTCGACCACCTCGAACTCGACCACCGTGCCGTCGGGCAGCGTCTGCTGACGCGGGGAGAGGAATGAGTCGGCCTCGTTCGCGTGCACCGGGTCGAGCGGGTCGGCCGCCTCCGGGTTGTTCCAGTGCATGGTCCACTGGCAGAACGAGGCGTCGTCGCCGACCGAGTAGACGACCTTGGCATCGTCACCCTTGAGGGCGTTGAGGATCCCGGACGACTCGCCGGACAGGAAGCTCCCGGTCTCCCCCGGCGCGATCTGGTCCGGCGGCAGCGTCTTGAACGCGCCGCTCACCCGGTCGAGCTCCCGCAGGAAGTGCAGAGTGTGCGCCGTCCGGTTCACGATGGTGATGGCGCTGGTGTTCGTGTTGAACAGCAGCTCCTTCAGCTCGATACCGAGTTCCTTCGCCAGCTTCAGGTAGTCCGGCAGCTTGACCAGGTCCTCCGGGCCGAGACTGTGCTCGTCGGCGAACGCGCGCAGTTCGTCGGTGATCTCGTGCTCGCGGGTGTCGGCCATGCCGTTCAGGGTGATCCGGCCCGCCACGGGGCGGAGCGAACGTCCGGGCGGCCATTGGGGCAGCATCCGTGACCTGGGCGTCGCGCCCCCGTAACCCCGAATCGGGCAGGCACGCGAACCGGACACCGCGCAATTGGCAGAGTGTCCACTGTGTGCCCCAACGGTGCACATTGTGACACTGCCTCCCGCCCCCGCTTGCACCCACGATGCCGGGATGGCGATTATGCAACCTGACGGCCGGGTCGATCTCGCCGACCACTCCGCCATTCAGGACAGCCGCTTCTACAACCCCGAGCTCGCGCCGGTGCCCGTCGAGAAACGGACCTGGAGCACCTACAACTACTTCGCGCTGTGGATGGGCATGGCCCACAACATCCCCAGCTACCTGCTCGCGTCGGGGCTGATCGCCCTCGGCATGGACTGGCTGCAGGCTTTCCTGACGATCACGGTCGGCAACCTGATCGTGCTCATCCCCATGCTGCTGAACAGCCACGCCGGCACCCGCTACGGCATTCCCTTCCCGGTCTTCGCCAGAGCGTTCTACGGGATGCGCGGCGCGAACCTCGCGGCACTGTTGCGCGCGTTCATCGCCTGCGGCTGGTTCGGCATCCAGACCTGGGTCGGCGGCCACGCCATCTACGTGATCGTCGGCAAGCTCACGGGCGACGGCTGGCTGGACACTCCGGTGGTCGGCGGGCAACCGATCACCCTGTGGCTGTCGTTCGCCGTGTTCTGGCTGATCCAGATGCTGATCATCTGGCGCGGCATGGAGGCCGTCCGCAAGTTCGAGAACTGGACGGCGCCGCTGGTGACCGTCGGGTTCCTCATCCTGCTGGCGTACGTGCTGATCAAGGCCGGCGGGTTCGGCCCGATCATGTCGCAGCCGTCGCAGCTCGGCTGGGGCGCGGACTTCTGGAAGGTCTTCGCGCCGTCGCTCATGGGCATGATCGCGTTCTGGGCGACATTGTCGCTCAACATGCCCGACTTCACCCGGTTCGGTGGTTCGCAGCGCCAGCAGGTGCGCGGCCAGATCCTCGGCCTGCCGACCACCATGTCGTTCATCTCGATCGTGGCGATCCTGACGACCTCGGGCGGCGCCGTGCTATACGGCGAGGTGATCTGGGACCCGGCCGAGCTGGCCAGCAGGTTCTCCAGCCCGATCGTGGTGGTGGTCGCCCTGTTCGCCCTGGTGCTCGCCACGATTTCGGCGAACCTCGCGGCCAACGTGGTGAGCCCGTCGTACGACTTCTCGAACGCGTTCCCCAAAAAGATCACCTTCGCGCTCGGCGGGCTGATCACCGGCGTCATCGGCATCGTCGTCCAGCCGTGGCGGCTGATCGCCAACCCGGACGTGTACATCAACGGCTGGCTCGGGTTCTACGGCGGCTTGCTCGGCTCCGTGGCCGGCGTGCTGATCATGGGTTACTGGGTGCGCGACCGCACCCGCCTCGACCTCGCGGGCCTCTACGAGGAACGCGGCCGGTACTGGTTCGCCGGCGGCTGGAACATCCCGGCGCTGGTGGCGACGGTGGTCGGCTCGGTGCTGGCGGTCGGCGGCGCGCACAGCGGGGAGGCCGGCCCCTTCCCCACCGACGGGCTGATCCCGTTCCTCAAGGGTTTCTACAACTACAGCTGGGTCGTCGGATTGGTGGCAGCATCGCTCGTGTACCTCGCGCTGACCACCGGTCGGCGTGGCGGGGAACCCGTGCCGGCGCCGACGCCGGCCAAGGAAGGAGACGTCAGTGTCTGAGATCGTCAGGGCGGGGCTGGTCCAGCAACGGTGGACCGGTGACAAGGAGTCGATGATCGCGAACGCCGTGCACGCGATCGGCGTGGCCGCGTCGCAGGGCGCCCAGGTGGTGTGCCTGCAGGAGCTGTTCTACGGGCCGTACTTCTGCCAGGTGCAGGACGCCGACTACTACTCCTACACCGAGCAGATCCCCGACGGTCCGACCACGCAGCTGATGTGCGAGCTGGCCGACCAGCACGGGGTGGTGCTGGTCGTGCCGATGTACGAGCAGGAGCAGCCGGGCGTCTACTACAACACGGCCGCGGTGATCGACGCCGACGGCACCTACCTCGGCAAGCACCGCAAGAACCACATTCCGCAGGTCAAGGGCTTCTGGGAGAAGTTCTACTTCAAGCCGGGCAACCTCGGCTACCCGGTGTTCGACACGGCGGTCGGCAAGATCGGTGTCTATATCTGCTACGAGCGGCACTTCCCGGAGGGCTGGCGGGCGCTCGGGCTGGGCGGCGCGCGGATCGTGTTCAACCCGTCGGCCACCTCGCGCGGGCTGTCGGAGTACCTGTGGCGCCTCGAGCAGCCGGCGGCGGCCGTCGCCAACGAGTACTTCGTCGGCACGATCAACCGGGTTGGCGTGGAACCGTTGGGCGACAACGACTTCTACGGCCAGTCGTACTTCGCCGACCCGCGCGGGCAGGTCATCGGGGAAGCCGCGTCGGACAGCGAGGAGGAGATCCTGGTGCGCGACCTCGACATGGGTCTGCTGACCGAGGTCCGCGACCTGTGGCAGTTCTACCGCGACCGCAGGCCGGACAGCTACGACTCGCTGACCGGGGCCTGAGATGCGCACTTTGGTCCGCAACGGGACGGTCGTCAACGCGGGCGGCGCGCTGCGCGCCGACGTGCTGGTCGACGGCGAGACGATCGCGGCGGTCACGGCCCCCGGCGTGTTCGACACGGCCGACAGTGGCTTTAAGAGCGGCATCGAAACTGTCATAGAGGCGGCAGGACGTTATGTCCTCCCCGGCGGCATCGACGCGCACACCCACATGGAGATGCCGTTCGGCGGCACGTTCTCGGCCGACACGTTCGCCACGGGCACGGCCGCGGCCGCCTGGGGCGGCACCACCACGATCATCGACTTCGCCGTGCAGGCCAAGGGCACGTCGCTGCTGTCCACTCTGGACAAGTGGCACGAGAAGGCCGATGGGAACTGCGCGGTCGACTACGGGTTCCACATGATCGTCTCCGATGTCAACGACCAGTCGTTGAAGGAGATGGAGTCCTGCATCGACGCGGGCGTGAACAGCTTCAAGATGTTCATGGCCTATCCGGGCGTGTTCTACGCGACCGACGGCGAGATCCTGCGCGCCATGCAGAAGGCCACCGAGACCGGTTCGATGATCATGATGCACGCGGAGAACGGCATCGCGATCGACGAGTTGGTGGCGCAGGCGATCGCGTCGGGCCGGACGGATCCCGTTGAGCACGGCCGCACCCGCCCGCCCGAGCTGGAGGGCGAGGCGACCTCGCGCGCGATCGCGCTGGCCAAGGTGACGGGTGCGCCGCTCTACATCGTGCACCTGTCGGCGCGGCAGGCACTGGAGGCGGTCGCGGCCGCCAGGAACACCGGGCAGAACGTGTTCGCCGAGACCTGCCCGCAGTACCTGTACCTGTCCATGGAGGACCTGGCGAAGCCGGACTTCGAGGGGTCGAAGTACGTGGCCTCGCCACCGCTGCGAACCCGGGATCACCAGGCCGACCTGTGGCGCGGACTGCGCACGAACGACCTGTCGGTGGTGTCGACCGACCACTGCCCGTTCTGCTTCGTCGACCAGAAGCAGTTGGGGCGCGGGGACTTCTCCAAGATTCCCAACGGGATGCCCGGCGTCGAGCACCGGATGGACCTGCTGCACCAAGGTGTGGTGGCCGGCGAGCTGACGTTGGCCAGGTGGGTGGAGGTCGCCTCCGCGACGCCCGCGCGGATGTTCGGGCTGTACCCGCGCAAGGGCGTCATCGCGCCGGGTGCGGACGCCGACATCGTGGTGTACGACCCGGCGGCCACGCAGACGCTGTCCGTCGAGACGCACCACATGAACGTCGACTACTCCGCCTACGAGGGCATGTCGATCACCGGGAAGGTGGAGACCGTGCTCTCGCGTGGGTCGGTGGTGATCGCCGACGGCCGGTTCCACGGTCGCGAGGGACACGGCCGGTTCCTGTCCCGCGAGCTGTCCCAGTACCTGGTGTAGGAGGGTCCAAGATGGACTTCGGAGTGGTACTGCAGACGGACCCGCCGGCCTCGGCCGTGGTCGACCTGATGGTGTCGGCCGAACAGCTCGGGTTCAGGTACGGCTGGACGTTCGACTCGGCCGTGCTGTGGCAGGAGCCGTTCGTCATCTACTCGCAGATCCTGGCGAAGACCGAGTCGCTGGTGGTCGGGCCGATGGTGACCAACCCGTCCACTCGCGACTGGTCGGTCACCGCGTCGCTGTTCGCCACGCTGAACGACATGTTCGGCAACCGGACCGTGTGCGGGATCGGCCGTGGCGACTCGGCGCGGCGGGTGATCGGCCAGAAGCCCGCGAATTTGTCGGTGCTCCGTGATTCCATGCACGTGATCCGGGAGTTGGCCGAGGGACGGGAGGTGACCCACCATGGGGCACCCGTGCGGATTCCGTGGGTGCGCGACGGGCGGCTGGAGATCTGGATGGCCGCCTACGGACCCAAGGCGCTGCGGCTGGTCGGCGAGCACGCCGACGGGTTCATCCTGCAGACGGCCGATCCCGCGATTACCCGGTGGACCATCGAGTCGGTCCGCGCGGCGGCCCGCGACGCGGGGCGTGATCCGGGCGGCATAACCATGTGCGTCGCGGCGCCCGCCTACGTGGGCGACGATCTGGCACACCAGCGTGACCAACTGCGCTGGTTCGGCGGCATGGTCGGCAACCACGTGGCGGATCTCGTGGCGCGCTACGGGGAGTCCGGGCCGGTGCCGCACGAGCTGACCGACTACATCCGCGGCCGCCAGGGCTACGACTACGCCCACCACGGCAAGGCGGGCAACCCGTCGACCGACTTCGTCCCCGACGAGATCGTCGACCGGTTCTGCCTGGTCGGGCCGGCGTCCGCACACGTCGACCGGCTCACCGAGCTGGCCGAGCTGGGCGTGGACCAGTTCGCCATCTACCTCATGCACGACCAGAAGGAGCAGACTCTGGCCGCCTACGGAAACGAGATCATCAACAAACTGGGCTGAGCCTCGCATGCTTGTCGGCTCCGCCGACCGTGATTCGGTTGCCGGAGCCGACGCAGCGTGGGTGCCACGGTGTGCCGCTAGGCCATCGCGGAGTTGGCCTCCGCTTCGGCGACCAGTGCGGCCAGTTCCTGCTCGAGCCGTTCACCGGTCTCCTCGAGGATGTCGGCCTGGGCCGTCAGCCCGTGTTCGCGCAGGCAGCGGGCCAGCTGCTTCTGTGCGGTGCCGACCGCGTAGCCGGCGCCGGCGCCGATCAGGGCTCCGACGATGATCGACAGACCGAGGGTCGCCGGCGCCGTGGCGGCACCGATACCGATGGCGGAAACCGCCGCGACGACCGCGGTGTCGTAGTTCTCACGTTCGTTGATGCAAGGGTCTTCAGACACGGTTGTCCTCCTGGCAAGCCAATTTTCTGATCACTGGGTGGCGGCGTTGATCTCTTCTGGGTCCACTCCGATGTACTGGAGCCATTCCTCGACGCTCGTGGACTCGTAGATGCCCTGGATCAACGGGTAGTTCGACAAGTCGATCTCGGGGTCGGACGGGTCACCGTCACCACCGTCGGTCGCCTGCTCGTCCACCGGCTGCCAGTCGGTGCCGTCCCACCAGAACTGACCGTCCTCGGAGAACACGCGCTCACTCGAGTCCGATGTCGCGTCGGAGCCCGCGTCGGAGCCCGAGCCGGACTCGCCCGTGTCGACCGGTTGCCAATCGGTGCCGTCCCACCAGAACTGACCGTCCTCGGAGTACTGAACTCCTGCAGATGCTTCCGTCATACTGTCGCTCCCTCAATCGCGGCGATGCACACGATCGTCACCCTCGGCCGTCGGCCGCGGCACCGTCCGGAGTGCGGGCGAACAGACGCCAGGTGCCGCCCGATCGGGCGGTCGTCGGAGCAGGACGGCTAAGACAACGAACAGGCGGTCGAACACCGAATCACGCAACGAAGGCGTGGTCCACGCACGCGGTCAGCGGATGAAACTGCCGCCTACTGGCCTTAACCTGTTCACATGTCATCCTCGCCTGCTGACTTCATCGCGCTCGACGAGCGGTGGAGCACCCACAACTACCATCCGTTGCCGGTCGTGATCGCCGAGGCCGAAGGCGCGTGGGTGACCGACGTGGCCGGGAAGCGGTACCTCGACTTCCTGGCCGGGTACTCGGCGCTCAACTTCGGCCACCGGCATCCGGGGCTCGTCGCGGCGGCCGTGGAGCAGCTCGGGCGGGTCACGCTGACCAGCCGGGCGTTCCATCACGACCAGTTGGGCCCGTTCTGCCAGGAGTTGGCGGAGCTGACCGGCACGGACATGGTGCTGCCCATGAACTCGGGGGCCGAGGCCGTCGAGTCGGCGCTGAAGGTCGCGCGCAAGTGGGCGTACCGGGTGAAGGGCGTCCCGGACGGCGCGGCGGAGATCGTGGTGGCCGGGTCGAACTTCCACGGCCGGACCACGACGATCGTGTCGTTCTCCACGGACACCACGGCGCGCAACGACTTCGGCCCGTTCACGCCGGGCTTCCTGGTGGTGAAGTACGGCGACGCGCAGGCCCTCGAGGCGGCGATCACGCCGAGGACGGCGGCCGTGCTGCTCGAGCCCGTGCAGGGGGAGGCCGGCGTGCTGCTACCGCCGGCCGGCTACCTGACCGAGGTGCGGCGGATCTGCGACGAGAACAACGTGCTGTTCATCGCCGATGAGATCCAGTCGGGACTCGGTCGAACGGGCACGTTGTTCGCGTGCGAGCACGACGGTGTGCGGGCCGACCTGTACACGCTGGGCAAGGCGCTCGGCGGGGGCATCCTGCCGGTGTCGGCCGTGGTCGGCCGGCGTGACGTGCTCGGCGTGCTCCAGCCCGGCGAGCACGGCTCCACATTCGGCGGCAACCCGCTGGCGTGCGCGGTCGGCCGAGCGGTCATCCGGCTGCTCGCCACGGGCGAGTTCCAGGAGCGGTCCCGCACCCTCGGCGAGCACCTGCACACGAGGCTCGGCGAGCTGGTCGGGCACGGGGTGGCGGAGGTCCGCGGCCGCGGCCTGTGGGCCGGCGTGGAGATCACCCCCGGTGGCCGCAGCGCCCGCGAACTGAGCGAGGAACTGATGACGCGCGGCGTGCTGTGCAAGGAAACGCACGACACGACGCTGCGGGTGGCGCCGCCGCTGGTGATCTCGCGGGCGGACCTGGACCACGGCGTGGACACGCTCGCCGAGGTACTGACCCGCTGACCCGGCGAGCGCCAGCCCGAAGCTGACCACCCCGGGCAGCGAACCGAGGGTGACAACGAGGACGAGGAAGAACGCGACGGTGCCGGGGAGTCCGGTGAGGACACCCCGCACCAGCTCGCGCGCGGCCGCGCCCCCACCCCGCCGATGCGTCATGGCCGCCACCACGCAGACGAGAGCGGGAAACGCGGCAAACACCCCGGCCACCCGATGCGGCAGTACCTGAGCGGCGGCGGACAACCCGACGACACAGCCGGTAGTGATCCCCACCCGCAACAGCAGGTCCCAGGTCGCCCGATCGGGTAGACCCCGAGCGAATGGACCATTCGCTCGGTCCAGGGGCCCCCCGATTTCAAGCCTACCAACGGGGTCTGACATTTTCGGCCACGTCCCAAGCGGACGGCGAACGCGCCGGCCGCACCAGAAACGGCGGCTGAGCACGCGCCGCGCGACCCGACCAACAACCCGCGAGACTCCCCGAGTGAGCAACCCGACCGCCCCACCTCCCGCGCGCATGTCCCCGCCATCCGCACACATGTTCGCGGCTCCGGCACACGAGATCGCGGTTCCCACACCCGAGATCGCGGTTCCCACACCCCTGGAAGTGCGCCACACGCGCCGCGTGCGTGGAACGAGCCAGCAACCCACCAGCACGGTGATCACCGACCAGGCCGGGGGTTGCAGCCAGACCAGTGCCGCACCCGTGAGCACGGTCGCCGCGGTTGTCGCCGCCAAGCAGGTCCACCAGCGGCAGCGGTCGGCCAGCGCGCCGTAGACCACGAAGAACACCACGGCGGCCGGGACGCCCGTCAGGATGCCCTCCACCAGGGCGTGGCCAGCCGCCGTGCCCTGACCGCACACCACGACCACCACCAGCGGGCCGGAGGTGAGCGGCAGCGCGGCCAGGCGGCCACCGACCTGTTCACCCAGCCGTCGTTGGGCCAGGGCCACCAGTAGGACGAGCGTCGGGGTGAGCAGCAACTTCAGTATCAGCGGATCCACGTGTCCTGATACTCGTCGCCATCCAGCCGATTTTGGCTCGGACTTCTCGGATCTAGTGGCCGGTTGACCGAGATATACTCGGCCATACCGGGAGGAGACCGAGATGGATGCGATCGACCGTCAGCTGGTCACGCTGTTGCTCGACGACGCGCGCCTGACATACCAGGAGCTGGGCCGGGCGGTACGGCTGTCCGCGAACACCACGGCCGAACGGGTACGCCGGCTGCGGTCGTCGGGCGTGCTGCGCGGCTACCACGCCGCGCTCGACTACCAGGCGATCGGCCGCCCGCTGATCCTCATCAGCGACCTGCGCCTCCGCGAGGGCTACGACAACGAGCTCTTTCACCGGAACCTGGCGAGCATCCCGCAGATCGTCGAGGCGTACCGCGTCACCGGCGAATACGACTACCAGATCCGCCTGGCCTGCACGGACACCACGGAGTTCGAAGGCATCCTGGCGGAGCTGAAGCAGACCCACGGCGTCCGCGAGGTCCGCAGCCGCCTGATGCTGCACGACATCCCCATGCCGGGCGCCCGCATCCTCGACATGCCTGGAACGACGCCTTCCTGACGTTGAGCGTCCTGAACGACGCCTTCCAGGCATTGGCGCGTCAGCGGTGTTTGCCGTTCCGATGTTGGTTCACGAGCGCCCAGACGGACACCGACTCGCCGCCCTCGTCACCGGCGCGCGACGATCTCCGCGGCGTGAACGGGTCAGCCCGGCCGGCTCCGGCCTCAAGCTCCTGGCGAATCTGGTCGTAGATCGGAGTGTCAGTCAACACCAATCCCTTCCGTCGCAGCAGGCCCTCGCAGGCTACGCAGCGTACCGCTTCGGTCTCATAGCGACGCAAGGCCTCCCCCCTTTGCGCGTCCCGAAATCCATTCGCGTGAACAGGGGGCATGCCGGAACATCTCCTGTGTGGGTGCGGGATTCCTCGAAGCGAACGGACTGAGCCACCGACTGGATGACGGTCGGCGGCTCTTCGGCGACGTTTCGTTCCGGGTGAGCAGCGGCCAGGTGGTCGCGCTGGTCGGCGCCAACGGCGCCGGCAAGACCACCCTGCTCCGCATCCTGTCGGGCGAGTTGGCGCCCGCCGAACGCGGCAGCGGCGGCGTGACCGTCCAGGGCGGACTCGGCGTGATGCCACAGTTCATCGGCTCGGTCCGCGACGACCGCACGGTCCGCGACCTCCTGCTGGCCGTCGCACCCGCACGGCTGCGCGCCGCGGCCACCGGACTCGACGACGCCGAGCTGGCCATGATGCGGACCGACGACGAACCCACCCAACTGAAGTACGCGAACGCGCTGCACACCTGGGGCGAGGCCGGCGGGTACGACGCCGAGGTGCTGTGGGACACGGTGACCGTGGCCGCGCTCGGCGTGCCGTTCGACCGCGCCCGGTTCCGCGAGGTCCGCACCCTGTCCGGCGGCGAGCAGAAACGGCTGGTCCTGGAGGCGCTGCTGTCCGGGCGGGAACAGGTGCTGCTGCTGGACGAACCGGACAACTATCTCGACGTGCCGGGCAAACGCTGGCTGGAAACGCGGCTCGCCGAGACCGGCAAGGCCGTGCTGCTCGTCAGCCACGACCGCGAGCTGCTCGCGAGCGCCGCCACCCACATCGTGACGTTGGAGGGCGCCACCACCTGGGTACACGGCGGTGGGTTCGGCACGTGGCACGAGGCGCGGGTCGCGCGATGGGACCGGATGGCCGAGCTGCGCAGGCGCTGGGACGAGGAGCACGAGAAGCTCAAGGAGCTGGTGCGGTCGCTGCAACAGGCGGCCATGATCAGCGATGCGATGGCCGCCCGGTACAAGGCGGCGCAGACCCGGCTGCGCAAGTTCGAGGAGGCGGGCGCACCGCCGCTGCCGCCGCGCGAGGAGCGGGTGCGGCCGCGGCTGCGTGGCGGGCGGACCGGGCTGCGGGCGATCACCTGTTCCTCGCTCGAGCTGAGCGGCCTGATGAAGCCGTTCGACCTGGAGGTGTTCTTCGGCGACCGGGTGTGCGTGCTGGGCTCCAACGGTTCCGGCAAGAGCCACTTCCTGCGGTTGCTGGCCGGCGATCCCGTGGCGCACACGGGAACCGCCCGGCTCGGCGCGCGCGTGGTGCCCGGGCTGTTCGCGCAGACGCACGAGCATCCGGAGTGGGTCGGCAAGGAGCTGATCGACATCCTGTGGATCGGCGACGGCGACCGCGAGGGCATGGACGCCGGGCGCGCGTCGTCGGTACTCAGCCGCTACGGCCTGGCCGGCAGCCGGGAGCAGCGGTTCGAGACGCTGTCCGGCGGACAGCAGGCCCGGTTCCAGATCCTGCTGCTCGAGCTGTCCGGCGCGACGCTGCTGCTGCTCGACGAGCCGACCGACAACCTGGACCTGACCTCGGCCGAGGCCCTCCAGGACGCGCTGGAGGCCTTCGAGGGCACGGTGCTGGCCGTGACCCACGACCGGTGGTTCGCGCGCTCGTTCGACCGGTACGTGGTCTTCCGCGAGGACGGCCAGGTGTCCGAAGTCGACAGCCCGGTGTGGGATGAGGGCCGCGTGCGGCGGGTGCGCTAGCCGGGCGTTTCGCACATAGGTGAGAGTGGGGCGAACCCGGGAGCACCGACCCTGTTGATCATGGCGGTTGAGTCGGGTCGATTGCAAGTAGGTCCAGCAACCGTGCTTGAACGGTGGTCGGTTGCGCGATGATGGCTGGCTGCCCGCCGCTGGCCGGGATCAGCCGCATCCCGGCCAGCGCCTGAAGGATCAGGCGACCGGTGGGTTTGGCTTTCTGCCCGGGAACCAGCCCGCCCAGGCGGGTGTCCGGAGTGAGGGCGGCGCGAACCGCGCGTTCGATCAGACAGAAGACCAGCAGTGCCAGGCAGATCACCGTGATCAGGGCTGCGATGCGCCGGTTGGTCTTCAGGAACATCGGCGCGACAGCCAGCGGGCCCTTGAACGCCGAATACCGGCGTTCCACCACCTCCTGCCCCTTGTATCGGATCAGCACCTCGGCGGCGGTGACGGTGGCGGGCAGGGTAGTCAACAGCGCGTACCAGCCATCGGTGGCCGTCTCGGCCTCGATCGCGGTCTGGTCGAACCACCAGGCCAGGGTGGGCTTGCCCGTCGTGGGGTCGGTGCCGACCTCGGCGCGCAGGTAGGCGGCCACGCGGCGGACGCGGCCGATCGTGGCGATCCGCTCAGTCACCGCCTGCTCGGTTGGGTAGTGACGGCTGCCCAGCCCGCGCACGAGCCGGTCCAGGTCATCGCGGGCGCGGTCGAGTTTCTTGGCTCGCGCAGTGGCCGCGGCCTGCGCGCGGGCGGTGGAGTGCACGAACACCCGCCGCACCGACAGCACCGGATCTTTCTTGCGCGGCCCGGCCAGTGTCAGCGTGTCCTCGGTGACCCGCCAGCGGCCCCGCTTGCCAGCGGGTGTGCCGGTGTCCCGTTCGGCGGTGTAGTCCACCTCGGTCGCGGTGGCCACGTCCAGCGCGGCCAGCACGCGGGCGGGCACATAGGTCTTCGACGCCGGGGCGATGAACTCCACCCGTGCAGCAATCATGTCCCGCACGTTGCCGTAGGAGATGAGTTTGGAGTCTCCGACCAGCAGAAACCGTCGCGGTCCCGCCATCTTGCGCAGCGCGGTCATCGCGCCCGCCACCTGGGACACTTCCCCCGCGCCGCCGTCAAACGCGCGGTGAAACACGGGAACCCCTCCGTCACCGGCGACCGCCAGCCCGGCCTGAATCTGCTTCAGATCCGGCCGGCGGTCCTTCGGATGTCCGAATTTCGGCGTCGCGAACTCGGGGTCAGTCTGCTCGTAGGCCCCATACAGCGAGATCGAGGTCATGTCCCAATGCAGCCGGGACACATCGATCCCGAATACCGCGATCGCTTGCGCCCCCACAGATCCGACGATGCGATCAAGTTCAGCGGCGATCGCGTCCAGCGCCCGGCCGATCCGGTCGTCGTTGAGCAGTCCGGGGTCGATACCGCACACCTCGGCGACCGCATGCGTGCGTGCCCAGTCGGTCACCCGCACCAGCGGCGCCGGTGAGGTCAACCGATTAGCGACCAGCGCCTCGATCACCTGCCCGTGGGACAGATACCCCAGATCACGCCCTGGACAGGCACGATCGATGATCCCGGCCAGATCCAACCGGCGGCAGTAGTCGGCCACGACCGGCAGAGCGCCCAGCAGCTTCTCCACACTGGGCCGGCCATAGACCATCGGTTGTGGACGTGATCGTTCCCGCATCCGGTCACGATAAGATGACCAAGCCCAATTGGCTTCCTTGGCCCCAACCACCCTCATGTGCGAAACACGGGGCTAGCTGGCTATCGTGCAGGGAACGCCTTCACTGCGTTGACCGCAGGGAACGACGCCTTCCATGCGCCTAGGGCTTCAGGATGTCGGCGATGTCGAAGCGGACCGGTTGCTCCAGTTGGGCATAGGTGCACGACCGCGGCTCGCGGTCCGGGCGCCAGCGGTTGAACTGCGTGGTATGCCGGAAGCGCGGGCCCTCCATGTGGTCGTAGCGCACCTCCAGCACCCGCTCCGGCCGTAGCGGCACGAACGACAGGTCCTTGCCGGCGTTCCAGCGACTCGTCTCGTTCTTGCGCGGCGTGCGCTCCCCCGCCTCGTGCGCCGCCCAGGCCCACGGGTGGTCGTCGAACGTGGTGACCAGCGGGGCCAGTTCGACCATGAGCTCCTTGCGGCGCGCCATGGGGAAGGCACCGACCACGCCGACCGACGCCAGGTTGCCGTCCTCGTTGTAGAGGCCGAGCAGCAGCGAGCCGACGGCGTCGGGACCGGACTTGTGCACCCGGTAGCCGGCCAGCACGCAGTCGGCCGTGCGCTCGTGCTTGATCTTCTTCATGACCCGTTTGTCCGGCTGGTACGTCTCGTCGAGGGTCTTCGCGATCAGGCCGTCCAGGCCGGCGCCCTCGAACAGCTCGAACCACTTCCGGGCGGTCTCGATGTCGGTGGTGCCCAGCGTCAGGTGCACCGGCGCCTTCGCCGCGGCCAGGGCCTTCTCGAGGGCCGCCCGGCGCTCGGCGAACGGTCGCTCCAGGTACGACTCGTCGCCGAGGGCGAGCAGGTCGAACGCGATGAAGCTCGCCGGGGTCTGCTCGCTCAGCAGCTTCACCCGGCTGGCCGCCGGGTGGATGCGCTGCTGCAGCGCGTCCCAGTCGAGGCCCTGCTTCTCGGTACTCGCCACGACGATCTCGCCGTCGATCACGCACCGCTCCGGCAGGTTGGCCTTCAGCGCTTCGACCACTTCGGGGAAGTACCTGGTCATCGGCCGTTCGTTGCGGCTTCCGATCTCCACCTCGTCGCCGTCGCGGAAGATGATCGACCGGAAGCCGTCCCACTTGGGCTCGTAGAACTGGCCCGGTGGGATGGCGCCGACAGCCTTTGCCAGCATGGGCGGGACCGGGGGCATCACAGGCAGCTGCACGGGCACATTGTTGCTCACGTAAGCCTCACTCGCGGCGTGCGACGCTGCGCGTCAGGAATCTTCACGGGGAGCGAGGGACATGACCAGGCGCGGGCGGGTCGCTGGGCGAGTCGCTGTGCTGGTCACGCTGCTCGGCGTCCTCGGCGCGTGCACGGCCGGCCCGTCGAACCGCCCCGAGATCGTGGTCAACCAGGGCGGCGGCGGCAGCCCGTCCACCCCGCAGACCGCCACCACCGACGTGCCGCCGCTCGAGGAACTCGACTCGGACATCGAGTGGAAGGAATGCTCGGAGGAGGTGCGGGCGAGCCTCGCCGAGCAGCCGCCGCCCGGCTGGCTGCCGATCGACTGCGGCCGGATCAACAGTGTGCTCGACTCCCCGTACGCGCCCGGCCGCGGCGTGGCACGGCTGCAGCTGCTGCGCGCGGGCACCGGGCCGGTGCCGGTGGTCGTGGTGAACGACGTCAGCGGGCTGCCCGGGACGGTGTACGCCGCGCGGCTGGCCGCGTCCCTGCCGCAGTCGTTCTTCGCGGACTTCACGCTGATCGGCGTCGACCGCCGCGGCACCGGCAACTCGGCGGCCCCCAACTGCGTGCCCGGTGACATCCGGCGCGATCTGGTGGAGCCGGATCCGGCCGCGCTGAACGTCAGCTCCTGGTTGAAGGCCGCGCAGACGGCCGGCCAACAGTGCGCGATCCTGCTGGAGGACCAGCTGCCGGCGCTCGACACGTGGCGCTCGGCCGCCGACCTCGAGACGCTGCGTGAGGAGCTCGGCATCTCCCGGCTCAACGCCATCGGGCACGGCGAGGGCTCGCGGGTGGTCAGCGTGTACGCCGACCGGTACCCCGGCCGCGTAGGGCGGCTGGTGCTCGACGGGGTGCCCGACCCGACGACGGACGCCGCGACCATTCTCGAAGGTGTGGCGAAGGGCACGGAGGCCGCGTTCGACGCGTTCGCCGCCGACTGCGTGCGGCGCGCCTGCGAGCTGGGCGGTGACCCCGAGCAGGCGCTGACCACGCTGCTCGAACAGCTTCGGGACAACCCGCTGCCCGGCGAGGTGCGGATCACGGCGGGCTCCGCGCTGCACGCGGTGGTCACCGGCCTGTCCGACAAGGCGAAGTGGCCGGCACTGAGCAGCGCGCTCGCCGCGGCCGGCGGCGGCGACCCGAATCCGCTGGCCGAGCTGCTGGCGCCGGTCGTGCTGGGCAGCGAGGTGCAGGCGCCGACCATGGACGCGGCGCTGGTGATCGGCTGCAACGACACGGAGACACGGCTGACGCCGGAACAGATCACCGCGACGGCCGGGGAGTGGAACAGCCTGTACCCGCTGTTCGGCGGCCTGACGGCGCAACGCCTGGCGAACTGCGGCCCGTGGACCCGCCCCGACGCGCCGTTGGACACCCCCACCGCGCGCGGTGCCCCGCCGATCCTGGTGATCGGCACGGCGAGCGACGCGGTCACCCCGCTGGAGGGGACCGAACGTGGTGCTCGGCAGCTCAGCTCGGGCGTGTTCATCTCGTGGCAGGGCGGCGGGCACGGGGCGCTGGGCCACTCGCCGTGTGCCACGAACGCGATGGCCGCATTTCATGAAGGACGCGGCCATCCCACAGGACGGCACCGTCTGCCCGCCGTGAGCTCGAACGCCTCCGCCGGTACGAAGCACCGCAGCCGTACCGCCGGGAAGTTCGCCGACAAGGTTGTCGTGATCGCTCTCAGCACGGGTGACGGTTCCCGGACGAACTCCAGGTCGGCAAGCAGCACGGAATGTGTGTCCGGCCGGGCCACGCACTTGACCACTTTCCGCAGGCTCGGGTAGTCCAGGTTGGTCGGTTCGACATCCAGGTCATGGAAGATGCGCGCCAGGTACAACTGGTTGCTTTCGCAGAACTCCACCATCTGGACACGTACGGCCAAGACTTCGTCAAAGCTCGGCGCACGCCCGCGCAGATAGCCATAGCACGTCGGCCAGCCTCCACACCCGTCGCTGGTCGACAACGGTTCGGCCGAGCCATGCCGCGCGATTTCCATACAACTCATTCCTCAGGCCGCTGAACTGTTCGGTTCGTCGTCCTCGTCGGTGAAGGCCGCCATCTTGGCTACGGCCTCAACCCCGGCCTCCAAGAGGTTGTCCAGCGCTCGTCGGTCAAAGGCGAACTCGAACTCGTCGTTGCCACTGCCGAAGACGAAGACCATCTCGTCATCGCTGGTGACGCAGTACCGAATCGGGCAGTGCCCTTTGACACTGGCCCAGCTCACAACCTTTAGGGGCTCGTACATCTGTTGTCTCCGCGCTTCCATCGTCGGGGATATGGGTGGGCACCCGACGCCGAGTGCCTGAAGATCACCAAAACACCTGGAACGCGCTGTGCGCTACCGTGTGCGTGCTGTCACCACACCTGCTGCCACCAGCGACTATGCTGTTCTCGGCAGTGGGGACACCGACACTGGAAGTGTGGAAGACGAAGACATGGCCAGAGAGCCGGAGGCGATCGCTGAGTTGCGCCGTTCCCTTGGCGCGCAGCTCGCTACCTTCCGGCTGGCAGCCGAGTTGACACAGGGCCGGCTCGCCAAGACCGCCATCTGTGATCGCACCACTCTCGTGCATATCGAGAAGGGACGCGCCAGAGCTGACGAACGCTTCTGGCGGACGGTGGATGACGCCTGTGATGCAGGCGGAGCCCTGTTGACCGCATACATGGAGCTGGAAGCCGCCAAGGCCGAGCTTGAGCAGCGTGAACGGGATCAGCGCCTGGCAACTGTCAGAGCAAAAGCCGCTGAACTGCGGGGGCGTCCTGACGGCGCCGTTAGCAGTCACGTTGACAGCGCCCGTCAAGGTGATGCGCCGGAACTGAACGACCTTCGTCGCGCGCTTCTTGGTCACCAGTCGAAGTCGAGCGCAGCAAGTCAGGAAATCCCCAGTCCTGCCCATCTTCAAGCAGGCGTCACGCAGGCACACCACCTGTACCAACGAGCGGAGTATGACGGTGCCGCACGGCTGCTTCCGCTTCTCATACGTCGCCTCGAAGAATCCTCCAATGATACCGGTAATCTGAAGCACTGCAAAGCTACGGCGTATCTTGCCGCTGCCAAGTTGGCTACCAAACTTGGTGACGCGGGCTTGGCATGGGTAGCGGCCGATCGAAGTCTCCACCTTGCTATCGAAACTGGTCAGCACGGACTAGCCGGGATTGCAAGTTACCAGATAGCATGCGCTTTGCTTGGCAGTGGTTATTTGGCAGACGCGGAACAGACGACTACTACCGCGATTGAACGGGTTATCAGTGGCGGGGGTATATCGACCCGGGGCGTCGAAGATTCCCTATCGGCTCAGGGTGCGCTGCAATTGTTGCTCGCTATCATCGCTGCCCACCGTGGCGATGCACGGGCCGCCCAAGCCAACTTGCGTGGTGCCGCCCGACTGGCAGACCAACTTGGCCAGGACGGCAATTGGCTCTGGACGGCGTTTGGCCCGACCAACATTGCTATTCACGAACTAGCCACGTACGTAGCGCTCGGCGATTCGCGTAAGGCAATCCAACTCGGCGAGACTATCGACACTGACGGGTTGCCAGCCGTTCTTCGCGGACGCCGCTCTCAGGTTCATTTGGAGTTGGGTTGGGCGTCGGCCGGCCAGGGTGACGATAGCTTGGCAGTGCTGCATCTACTGGAAGCCGAGCGGGTAGCACAACAGACCGTTTCACGAAGCGCCACCGCTCGCGCGCTACTAAAGACCTTACTTGCTCGTGAGCGCAAGAGTGCCACGCCTGGGTTACGGTCATTGGCGACCAGATCTGGGGTCATTTGATGGCAGCGGTGCAACCAACCCAGGTGCTCTATCTAGTTGTGTGCGCCGCGCCGCCCGCGCAGGCAATCGGCGAACTGATCGAACATTTACAGAAACGGCAGTGGGCAGTGTGCGTGATTGGTACACCGAGGGCAGCGGGCTGGATCGATGGCGCGACACTCACCGAGCAGACCGCCTATCCTGTTCGCTTCGATTACAAGCAGCCTGAGGATCCTGACGTTTTGCCGCTAGCTGATGCTATTGCAGTGGTACCGGCGACGTTCAACACGATAAACAAATGGGTTTCGGGCATCAGTGACACCTTCGCGCTAGGGATACTAAATGAGGCCATCGGACTCGGGTTGCCGATCACGGTAGTGCCTTATGTCAAGGCGACGCTCGCGGCACATCCTGTCTTTGAACCAAATTTGCAGACGCTCAGCGAGTGGGGCGTGACCGTGCTGCCCAATGAGATTATCCGAGTCCGATCGGCTCAACAATCTTTTGATTGGCGTCCGGTCGTTGATGCACTTACTCCACTGCCATGAAGGTGTCCAGTGCGGCGAGGCGGGCATCGGGGTCGGGGTGGTGCCGGAGGTCGGCGACCAGCTCGCGCCAGTGTGGGGGCCAGCCGCCCTCCGGACCGGCGCAGCTCGCGATCGCGACGGCCAGTAGCTGGGCGGCCGGCGCGGCCGGGTGCGCGGCGAGCGTCGTGGCCGCCTCGTGCAGGTACGGCTGAGGCAGGCGACGCACCCGGTTGTCGAGCGCGGCGCGCAGGGCGTGGTGGGCGTGCCAGGCCCAGATCGGCGAGTCGGCGAGCTCGGCGACCCGCAGCAGCGCGCGGACGTCGCCCTCCTGGTCGAGTGGTACGGCGGCGACGGCGAGCTCCACCGCGGGCCGGCGCAGCGTGGGCGAGTCCAGCGCGTCGGCCAGGATCACCGCCGCGTGCCGCAGTGCGGGCGAGGACTCGGCGCCCGTGCGGACCGCGTCGGCCAGTGCCAGGATCCGTTGCCGTACCGGCAGATCACGGTCGGCGCCGGTCGGCTCGGCGGCCGCGGCGAGCCGGGTGGCGACCGTGCGCAGCGGGTCGGGGTTCTCCGTGCCGGCGCAGCCGGCGACCAGGGCGCGCAGCGCCGGGCGCCAGCCGGCCGTGTTCTCGAGGTCGGTCACCCGGTCGACGAGCAGCTCCGTTCCGGCCTCGTCCCACCGCGTCCAGTCGGCCAACGCGGTCAGGCCGAGGCGGGCGATGTCCGGATCGGTGGAACCGGCGACGGCGTGGATCAGCTCGGCGTAGCGCGGCCGGTGCCGGTCGGCGATCGTGTGCGGGTCGAGGTCGAGCAGGGCGGTCGCCACGGCCTGGTCGGCCGCCGCCTCGGTGAGCAGCGCCCAGACCCGCTCGTCGTCGAGCAACGAGAAGGCCGCGGTGACCACCGCACGACGTACGTCCCGATGCTGGTCCGGCGCGGCCCAGGTCCGTACCAGCGTCTCCGCCGCACCCGCGGCGCGGTGGGCGGCCAGCAACCGCACCGCCTCCTTGCGGGAGGTCACCTTCTTGCTGGTCAACGCGGGCGCCAGCGCCGCGGCGAGCCGGTCGGGCGACACGAAGCGGGCGCACCTGCTCGCCGCGTGGACCGCCACCCGCGCGCGGTCGCCGTCGGCGTGGGCGAGCAGTTCGGGCATCACCTCGGCGGGTTCGCTCGTCCACGCCAACGCGGCCAGCGCGGCCTCGACGACCGTGATGTCGCGATGGCTCAGGAACGCGCGGAGGTGATCGGTGGCGCCGGGCACCGAGCCGAGCCGGCGGACCGCGCCGGCCCGTTCCCACGACGAGACCCGTTTGGCACCGGCGAGCGTGACCAGCAGCTCGGCGTACGCGTTCGCCTGACGCGGCAGCCAGCGATCGAAGCCACCGTCGAACGACAGCACGTGGCGCTGCTTCTTCTTCAGGAACCGGCCGTGCAGCGACTTGCCGAGGACCTCGTCCAGCAGGTCCGTGCGGCGCCAGGCGATCCCGTTCAGCACCGCGGGGATCGTGATCGTCGAGCGGTCCGCGTGGAAGACCTCGGCCAGCCGCTCGTCCTTGGTCGCGGGCGGACCCAGCCACAGCCCGATGGCGGTGTGCACCACGTGGTCGTCGGTGGCCTTCGTGGCCTGCCCGACGATCTCTTGCAGCTCCGGCATCCCCCACGCTCGCCGCCGGAGGCCTGCGGCGAGCGCCAGCGCCATGCCGAACTCGCCGCGCCGCGCGTCGTCGTCCAGGCGGGTCCGCAGCGCCTCGAACACCTGGTGCTCACCGCCGCGCGGCAGGTCGTGGTCGAGCGCGGACAGGTTCACCGACGGCACGTGCTGGCCCAGCAGGCCGAGCCCGCGCAGGCCGGTGTCGACCAGCTCCGGCTGCCGGCTCAGTGTGCCCTCGCGGATCAGGCGGGCGGCCAGCGTCCGCACGGCATGCTCGGTCTGCCACGAGCAGTCCCGCGCCTGCGCCGCATCGGTCATCAGGCGGAGCACGGTCGCCGCCTCGGTGGACCGGAACAGCCACGGCGGCACTTCGGCCAGCGCACCCAACGCCGTGTGCCGCACCGGATCCTGCTCGTTGGCCAGCCTGGTGAGGGTGCCGAGCAGCTCCGCGAACACCTCGGGGTCGCGGCTGGCGGCCGCGGCGCCGATGTAGCACGGGTACGCCTCGGCACGCTCATCGGCCGTGGACCGGCGGGTCGCGTCGCGCAGCGTGTCCCGTGCCTCCGCCCACGGCAGCCGCGCGGTGACCGCGAGCCGCACGAACGGATCGTCGGCCACGCTGCGCAGCCCGAGCAACCGTCGCGCCTCGGCCCCGCGCGCCGCGGCGGGCAGCTGGTCCAGCACCTCTATCGGCGTGCCGGTGGTGGCGAGATCCCGGCCGCCGACCGCCCCGGCATACACCGCCGCTCGCCGCGACGGCGGCAATACCCGAAGGAACCGCTGCAGCCCGCTCAGCGCCCGCCCCAGCGCGGCCAGTTCCGCGTCGTCCGCACCGAGCAGCGCCCGCCACAGCTTCCGGCCACCCGGCAGGAAACCGTCCCGGCGCGGGTGCAGCAGCACGCCGAGCAACCGGGCCGCGTCGTGCCGCGCCAGCGCGCCCATGACCCGGCCGAGTGCGAGCGGCAGCGGCGCGTACGGCACCGTCCGTTCCAGTACGTCGAGCACCCGGGCCGGCTCACTCAGCGCGGCCGCCGTGATACCGCTGCCGACGGTGTCCAGCAGCCGGGCCCAGCCCGACCGCGGGGTGGCGGACAGTTCCGCGTCCAGGTAGTCGAGGAACACGCCGGGATGGCGGTGGCCGACCATCCGCCACCCGGTGATCGCGTAGCCGACCTCGGGCAGTGTCGCGGCCACGGTGTCCGCCGTGCACGCCGGCAGCAGCACAGCGGCCTCCCGGGCACCGAAGGCGCGGGCGGCCGGCAGCAGCGCCTCGGCCAGCTCGGTCGCCCGGCGCTGGCGCACCTCCTGGTACAGGCCGTGCCGCAGCGCCGGCGGCAGCTCGGGCAGCCTGCCGGCCAGCACGGCGCCGGGCAGGCCGAGCCGGACCGCCGAGCCGAGTGCCCGGCCGACCACGCCGGTCTCCGCCGCCGTGAGGCACCGCTCGACGTAGCCGCGCTCCCCCGCGATGGCGGCCATGCGCACCGCGATCCGCCGGGCGAAGTCGCCGTGGGCGTGCAGGTCGTCGAGCAGCGTGGTCAGCTCGGCGGAACCGGCGAGCTCCCTGGCGTGCTCGGCGAGCAGGCGTTGGCGGGCGCCGTAGGCCAGCCCGTCGATCGAGTGCAGCAGACGTTGCGCGGTGATCATGGCCCGCATTCTGCCCGGACCGGTCCCGTCCGCTCGGCCGAATGACAGGACGCCCCGCTAGTAGACCGTCGCCTCTAAATCTCCGGGTAGAGGTGGCGGAGCCTGGTTCGGGCGTCGGCGGTGGTGAAGTGCCAGTTGACTTGTCGCTGGTCGGCGTTGGTGGCGTCCTGCCAGGCGGTGAGTTCGGTGTTGAGGATGTCGAGGTCGCAGATGCGGCGGTCGAGGCATTGGCGGGTCAGGGCCGAGAGTTCGATCTCGGCGATGTTCAGCCAGGAGCCGTGTTTCGGGGTGTGGTGGATCTCGAGCCGCTGGGCCAGGGCGTGGGCCTTGGCCGGCTCGAAGGCCTCGTAGAGCGACCCGATCGAATGGGTGTTGAGGTTGTCCATGACCAGAACGACTTTCTCGGCGTCGGGATAGTCGCCGGTCAGGAGCTGGTCGACCTCGTGGGCCCAGTCGATCCGGGTCCGCCGGGAGCGGGCGGTCACACGGCGCCGTCCGGCCAGCGGCTCGACCCATACGAAGATCGAACAGGTCCCGTGACGCACGTACTCGGAGTCCTCTTTGAGATCATGGCCCGGAGTGGCGGGGATCGGGGCACGGGCGTGGTCGAGGAGTTGGTAGGGCTTCTCATCCATGCAGACCACCGGCACGTTCGGGTCGTGGTCTCGGGCATAGACCGCGAGGACGTCTTCCATCCTGGCCACGAACTCGCCGTTCGCTTTCGGCGGGATGGTCCAGCACTTCTTCAGATGAGGGCGCAGTTTCGTTTTTTTAACACCTTCCCGATGGTCGAGTGGTCCAGATCCGGGATGTCCTCGACCAGGAGGACACGCTTCTCCAGCAGCCGCAGCGACCAGCGGTCATACCCCTCGGGCGGCTTCGAGCAGGCCAGCGCGATCAACCTGGCCTCGACCTCGCCGGTGACCTTCGGCTCGACCGGCGGCGTGAGGCGCTTCTTACGGCTGATCGTCGCCCCGACATCGCCGTCATGCCCGGCATACGCCTTCGCGACGTTACTGATCGTCTCAGGACTGACACCGACCCGTTCCGCGATCTCCTGTCGCCCTGCGGGCACGCCGTGGTTCTCGTCGAGCTCCAGCAGGATCCGCGAACGACGGACCTCCTGCGCCGGATACGCCCCGGTCCGGACCACTCTTGTCAACCACACACGCTCGTCGGCACTCAACACCACCGACGGCAACGTCGACCTCGACACGACACATCCTCACGCCAGGAGACGGAACCTGCCGCTACAGATCTACCGCATCGCGAGCCAGCATTAGCGGCGACACGCTACTAGTCCTCGCGCAGGCGGTACTCGCAGCCGTACTCCACCGCGTAGTTCAGGTCGTAGTGGTGCACGATCTTGGGGCCTTCGTGCAGGTGTACGTGGGTGACCGTGTCGCGGGGTTCCTCCGGCAGGTCGGGCAGCTTGTCCACCCGGCCGTCGAGCGGACCGCCGACGTAGCGAACCACATAAGGTTTGGTCACGGTCACCTCGACTCCTCGCACCGGCTCGCTCCGTGGCTTCGATGCTTCCTTGTGGTTGGGCGGAAAGCAACCGCGCGCCGAGAAACCTCTGGTCACGTGCGAGACCGGTGTAACAGTTCGGTGAACAGGGGCGACGCCAAGGCATCAACCGAGGAGTCTTTGCCGATGACGATCGACGAACAGCCTCCGACGCGCCGCTGGCCGATCTGGCCGTGGCTGGTGCTCGCGGTCGCCGGCGCGGTCGTCACCGCGGTCGCGGCGATCTTCGGCACCGTGTCCAATGAGGACACCGGCGCCACGCCACCAGCGGCGAACCAGACCACGCTGACCGTCGTGCAGGTGGCGACCAGCACGGTGACCGAGACGGTGACCGTCGCGGCCCCGCACTCCGGGCCGGCCACCCGGCTGGTCAACGGGCTGCACCAGGTGGGCGTGAACGTCGTGCCGGGCACCTACCGGACCGCGGGACCGGACGGCTCCAACGGCGGCGGCTGCTACTGGACGCGCTCCTCCACCACGACCGGCGACCTCATCGACAACGGCGTGCTGTCCGGGACGGGCACCATCACCATCGCGCAGGGCGAGCTGGTCGAAACCGCCGGCTGCCAGCCCTGGGCCCTTATGTTCTAACGCGCCCCGTCGAATGCCTGGAAGGCGTCGTTGCAGACGCTCAACGTCAGTAAGGCGTCGTTCCAGGCATGCCCCAGCCCTTTAGTCCGGTCGGGCTTTCGAGGGCTGGACCCGCTTGGGCTCGCCCGGCATCTTCGGATACTCGGGCGGGTAGGGCAGATCGCCCTCGCCGTTCTCCTCGTCGCGGGCCACCAGCTCCAGCAGCGGCTCCAGCGAGAACACCTTGTCCGCGACGCCGGCGTGCAGGTCGCCGACCGAGGCGAACCGGTCGGGCATGGTGAGTACCGTGAAGTCGGCGGGCGCCACGTCCGGCAGCTCGTCCCAGGTCAGCGGCGCGGACACCTGCGCCCGCGGGGTCGGCCGGATTGAGTAGGCGCAGGCGATGGTGCGGTCGCGGGCCATCTGGTTGAAGTCGATGAAGATCCGCTCGCCACGCTCCTCCTTCCACCAGCTCATGGTCACCTGGTCGGGCATCCGGCGCTCCAGCTCGCGACCGAGCGCGATGACCGCGCGGCGCGCCTCGACGAAGCTCCAGCGCGGCTCGATCGGCACGTAAACGTGCAGGCCGCGCCCTCCCGACGTCTTCGGGAAGCCCTCCATCCCCAGCTCACCGAGCAGCGCGCGCAGCTCGTAGGCCACCGGCACGGCGGACGCGAAATCCGTGCCCGGCTGCGGGTCGAGGTCGATGCGCAGCTG
Source organism: uncultured Actinomycetota bacterium (assembly GCA_963826035.1). Classification (GTDB taxonomy): domain Bacteria; phylum Actinomycetota; class Actinomycetes; order Mycobacteriales; family Pseudonocardiaceae; genus Actinophytocola. Next base: position 635,827 of record CAWGVZ010000004.1, read on the forward strand.
GTCCGGCTGGTCGAGCTCGGGGCGGCTTACCGGCCACGGGTGGAACGTCAGCGTGCCGAGGTTGACCGCCCACACGACGACCGCCAGCTCGGTCGGGCAGACCTCGTCGGCCGGCCGGCCGCTGGGAAACGCGATGCGCGCCGTCTCCACGAAGTCGGGCGCGCCCTTGGGCACGCGCTTCTGGTAGAACGCGTCGCCCCGGTTGTCCGCGCGGGTGGACAGCTTCGCGCCCTCGAACACCCCGCCCGGCCAGCGCTCCAACGTGGTCGGCCGGTCCCGAAGGGCGCCGAGGATCCCGTCGCCGACCGACAGGAAGTACCGGACCACGTCCGACTTGGTGATCCCCAGCTCGGGGAAGTACGGCTTGTCCGGACTCGACACCCGAACCGCCCGGGGCCCGTCCGGCCCGGCAACCTCGAACTCCATCGCCTTCGTCGCCACCGCGCCAGCCTACGGCCCGCGGTAACGCACGCGCCTGGAGAACACGGTGCCCGGTACCGTTACCCCGGTGAAGATGGACCTCAACCCCGCCAGGGGAACCCGTGACCTGCTGCCCGCCACCGTCGCCGTGCGCGACCATGTGCTGGCGCGGATCACCGAGGTCTACCGCCGCTACGGCTACCAGCGGATCGAGACCCCGGCACTCGAGAACATCGAGCGGCTGCAGGGCGGGCAGGGCGGCGAGAACGAGAAACTGATCTACCGGGTGCTGCGCCGCGGCCTCGACGAGCAGGTCCCGGCCGGCACATCGCTCACCGACCTGGTCGACCTGGGCCTGCGCTTCGACCTGACGGTGCCGCTCACCCGCTTCTACGGCAACAACCGGGCGAACCTGCCGCAGCCGTTCCGCTCGTTCCAGGTCGGTCCCGTGTGGCGCGCCGAGCGGCCGCAGAAGGGCCGCTACCGGCAGTTCCACCAGTGCGACATCGACATCCTCGGCGAGGCGAGCGTGCTGGCCGAGATCGAGCTGATCGAGGCGACCGCGCGGGCCCTCGCCGCCGCCGGGCTGTCCGGCACGACCGTCCGAGTGTCCGACCGGCGGTTCCTGGCCGCGCTCGCCGAGCACGCGGGCGTGCCGGCGCAGGGTCGCGACAGCCTGTTCATCACGCTCGACAAGCTCGACAAGATCGGCTGGGCCGGCGTGCGCACGGAGCTGGCCGAGCGGGTGGGGTTGTCGGCCGAGCAGATCGACGGCGTGGCCGCCGCGATCGAGGGACTGGTCGACGTCGAGGGCGCCAAGCTCACCGACCGGCTGGCCGCCGCGCTGCCCAACCTGAGCGACGACGTGCTGGCCGACCTCACGACCACGGTCGACGCGCTGGCCGAGCTGCCGGACCTGACCTGGGTGTTCGACCCGACGCTCGTGCGCGGCATGGGCTACTACACCGGGCAGATCTTCGAGGTGACCCACCCGTCGTCGAGCGGTTCGGTGGCCGGCGGCGGCCGCTACGACGAGCTGATCGGCCGCTCGCTGGGCACCGACGTGCCGGCGTGCGGGTTCTCCATCGGTTTCGAGCGCATCGCCGACCTGCTGGCCTCGGCCGCGTCCGGTGAGCGGGTGGCCGTGCTGTTCGAGGCCGACGTGCCGGCGACGCGCGTGCTGGCGGTCGCCCGCGAGCTGCGGACCGACGGCCGGTCGGTGTCGCCCGTGCGGCGCGGCGGCAAGTTCGGCGCACAGCTCGGCCGGCTCGAGTCGTGGGGCTACACATCGTTCGTGCATGTGCGGGCCGACGGTGACGTCGGTGACGAGCGCCGGCTCGGCTCGGACCGGCTACCGTAAAGCCATGGCGGCCACATCCATTCCCGGACCGGAGGATGACCAGCCGTCGAGGCGTTTCGACGACGAGCTGGTCGGCCTGGACCCGGAAGACCCGGAGGCCAGGTCGTTCGCCGAACACCTCGACCGGATCGAGCGGGTGCGGCCGGGCTACACGGTCGAGGGCTACATCTCGGGCGTCGGCGACTTCGCCGACTCGGCCAACCGGCTCGGCGGGCACCGCAAGCTGATGGCCGTCATCCTCGTGGTGCTCATCATGGTCGGCGTCACGCTCGCCGTCTGGGACGCCGTGGTGTTCGCGGTCACCACGCTGTTCGGCGGTTGAGGGTTAGCCTGGTGAGTATGGAACCGGATGTGACAGCCACCCCGAAGGTCGTCAAGTCGGACCAGGAGTGGCGCGAGCAGCTGACTCCGCAGGAGTTCGCGGTGTTGCGTGAGGCCGGCACCGAGCGGCCCTGGACCGGTGAGTACACCGACACCAAGACCACCGGCGTCTACGAGTGCCGGGCGTGCGGCGCGGAACTCTTCCGCAGCGACACCAAGTTCGACAGCCACTGTGGCTGGCCGTCGTTCTACGATCCCCAGTCGACGGACGCGGTGATCCTGAACGAGGACCGCAGCCTCGGCATGCTGCGCGTGGAGGTCATCTGCGCCAACTGCCACAGCCACCTCGGCCACGTCTTCGAGGGCGAGGGCTACGGCACCCCCACCGACCAGCGCTACTGCATCAACTCGATCTCCCTGAGGCTGGCCCCCACCGAGTGAGTTGGCCCCGGCTCGTGGCGGCCATCCCCTGGCTGGGCTCGTTGCCGCCCTGGCTGACCGACCAGCTCGACCTCACCGAGCTGGTCATCCCGGAAAGCACGGTCGCCGACGTGCGTGCCGAGGTCGAGCACGCACTCTGCGCACACGTGATGACCTACCGGACCGGCCGGTCGGCCACCGGCCGTCTCCAGCTCTGCCAGGCACTCGAACCCGCGCCGCTCACCGGCCGGGAGGTGACGACGCTGCGCACGGCCGAGTCCCAGCTCGACGGCATCGTGCTGTGCGCCTACGCCCGCCCGCTACGCGTTCACCGTCACTGAAGCTCAAGTGGCCACTCAGATTCACTGACCAGTGGCTCTGTCATGATGCCACTTCACCAACGACCATGATCCTCGTGCACAACGTGACTGAGTTGGACGACGACCTGGTGGAGCTGGCCTTTCCCGCGATGAAGGAGCTGCGCCCGCACCTGGTTGACCTGGCGGAGTTCGTCGAGCGGGTTCGTCACCAGCGGGCGGAGGGCTACCGGCTGGCGGGCTCGTTCGACCCGGGCGGCGCGGTGGCCGCGGTGGCCGGGTTCCGCTGCGGGCACAACCTCGCCTTCGGCCGCCACATCTACGTCGACGACGTGGCCACCGTGCCGTCGGCCCGGCGGCAGGGCCACGCGACCGCGTTGCTGCACTGGCTGGACGTCGAGGCCCGGCGCCTGGGCTGTACCCAGATCCACCTCGACTCGGCCACCCACCGCCACGACGCGCACCGGCGCTACCTCTCGTCGGGCTACATCATTCCCGCGCTGCACTTCGCTAAGGCGTTGTCCTGACGCGCCATTCTCCGCCTCCGTCATTACTTTCCGTGCCCGGCGACGCCCGTTGAATTCACGACTGGCCCAGCGGGACAACGAAACTCGGCCGGTTTCTCCCCCTCGCGGGTCATGACGTTCGTCATGTGAATGGGCCGGTCAGGTAGTCACCGATTCGTTGGGGCAACGGAAAGTTCGTCACACCGATGTAAGGATGCGAGGTTCTGACGACAATGAGGGTGTGACGGGATGACACGAAGAACCATGGCCTTATCCGGTATCTCCGCGTTCGCGGCGATGACATTTTTCGCCGGCACGGCGGTCGCCGTCGACGGCCAGCTGCCCGGTGGCACGGGGATCTCGGTGACCATCGACAGCCCCGCCGACAACACGGTGTTCCCGCAGGGACCGGTGACGGTCGAGGGCACGGCGTCGGTGGGCGAGGCAACGGGCGGGAAGGACACCGCGCTCACCTACGTGGTCGACGTGTCCGGGAGCACGGCGGCGAGCTGTGACGGCACTGCGCGCACCGTGCTGCAGTGCGAGGTGCAGGCATCGCAGGCGCTCAACGCCATCGCCGCGGACCCCGACTCCGCGATCGGCACGGTCGGCGCCGTCATCTTCGGCTCGTCCGCGGCCGTCACGGACGTGCAGCCGGCGGCCGGTGACCAGATTCTGACCGGTCCGGCGACCAACCAGAACGCCAACGGCACCAGGGACGTCGAGGAAGTGTTCGGCTCGATGAGCCAGGGGCACGTCGGCCTGTTCTCGGTGCGCAACGTTTCCACGGGCACGTTCTTCCCGGACGGGGTGGTCAAGGCGACCACCGTGACCAACGCCCAGACCGAGCCGCGCAAGATCGTGGCGTTCCTGTCCGACGGCGCGTCGTCGGGCAACGTGAACCCGGCGCTGGACGCGGTTCCGGCCAACGTCGACATCCACACGTTCGCCGTGGGCGCCGGGTCCGCCTGCCAGACCGGCGCGTACAGCGACAGCCTGCAGCTGATCGCGGACCGCACGGGCGGCGAGTGCACCCACGTGCCCGACCCGGCGAACCTGCCGAACGTCCTGCCGGACCTGTTGGCCTCGAAACTGTCCTCGCTCACGGCCACTGTGGACGGTGGACCCGCCGCACCGGTGACCGCCATCAGCCCCGGGCTGCCGCAGGACGGTCCGGCCACGGTGGACTACTCCTACACCACCGGCCCGCTCACCTCCGGCACGCACGAGATCTGCGTGACCGCCCACGGCAAGGACAACGGCGGCACCGGCTCGGTGACCGACTGCGTGACCGTGATCATCAACGACCCACCGACGGTCGACCCGAGCGGACCGTACGCGGGCCAGGAGGGCAACGCCGTGGCGATCGCCGGCCTGGTGACCGACCCGGACGGGCCGAACCTGACCACGCAGTGGACCGCCACCCCGGCCTCCGGTGTCGACGCGGGCGCGACCTGCGCCTTCGCCAACGCCGCAGCCGTCAGCACGACCGTGACCTGCACCGACGACGGCGTGTGGACCTTGCGTCTCACGGCTGACGACGGGCTGAACTCGCCGGTGTCGGCCACCACCACGCTGACGCTGACCAACGTCGCTCCCGGGGTGACCATCTCCTCCCCGGCCAACAACACCCTCGTGCTGCGCGGCGCACCGGTGACCGTCACCGCGCCGTTCACCGACATCGCGACCAACGACACGCACACGTGCTCGGTGGACTTCGACGACGGCACGGCTCCGGTGGCCGGCGCGGTCAACCAGGGCGCGGGCTCGGGTAGCTGCGCGGCCACGCACACCTACACCGGTGTGGGCGCGCACCTGGTGGTCGTGACGATCACCGACGACGACGGCGGTTCGGCGACCGCGGTGGTCAAGCTGGTGTCGTACGTGCGAGCCGAGGCGTGGGCCATCAGCGCGAGCGGGTTGATCAACGTGGCGAAGACCCCGCACGCGACGTGCCCGCCGAACAGCAACCTGACCACGGCGAGCCTGACCATTCCGGCGCTCGCCTCGGTGCAGGCGCTGCATGCGGAGTGCACGCTCGACCCGTCGACCGGCCACACCGACGCGTCGGCGGAGATCAGCGGTGCGACGTTGCTGGGCGGCGCGATCCGTCTCACTGACATCGAGACCAGTTGCGTGGCAACGGAAGCCGGGCTGAGTGGGTCGTCCCGAGTGGGCACGCTCAACGGCCAGCCCATCGGCACCGCGCCGACGACCATCTCGATCCCGCTCGTGGCGACCGTCTATCTCAACCAGACGGTCAACGGCCCGAACGGGCAGCTGGCGCAGTACTCGGTTCGAGTGGTGACGCTACTGGGGCAGGAGATCATCCTGTCCGGGTGCCGAATGGGCTTCTGACGGGCCCAGGTGGACGGTTCGGCCCGAGTCGGGCCGGACCGTCCACACGTCAGGAACGCCATGTGCGGGCGCACGCCTCGATCCACGTCGCGAGGTCGGGCGCGTCGTCGATGGTGAGCAACGAGTACGGCGGGCATCGCGGCAGTGGGGTGACGCCGTCGAAGGCATGGTCCGGAGCGAACAGGAGCACCTGGCCGCTCTCGCGCCGCACGAGCGTCAGGTTTCCGTTCGCCTCCACGGCAACGACGTAGTACTCGTCGACCTGGATCGGCGGCTCGCCGCCCGTGTCCTCCCAGAGCCAGTCGTAGGAACTCAGCACCGCCGCGAGATCGGTGTCCGCGGCCTCGGTGGTGAGCACCTGATCCTGGTTCAGCCACCAGCTTTCGGGTTCACCGAACCGCTCCACGATCCCGCCCAGACGGGTCCACAGTGTCCGGTGGAGTTGGTGGACCGCGGCAGCCTCATGGTGGACCGGGTTTTCACAGAGCCAACCCCGCCGGTCGGCCGCCGGTCCCCAGGCGAGCAACTCGTAAGTGGCGTCGCCGACCGTGATCGGGGTGAGGGTCGCCGACTCGAGCAGCGCGGACAGCTCGGGCAGCCCGTCGACCGGCCCCCGCGTCCACGGCCGGGCCGCGCCGACCTCGGCCGTGTCCGACGGTTCGAGAAACCAGCTGACGTCGGCCACGAACCGTTCCCAGTCGCCCATGCCGCGCATCTTCGCAGACCAAACACCTACGCCGGGCTGAGCACCTTCGTGGTGGCCTTCAGGTCGGCGGCGAGCCATACGAGCCCGACCAGCATCAGCACCCCGTGCGCGATCCGGACCGGTGCCGGTGCGAAGAACTGCGGCAGGAAGAGCACGAACCCGGCCACGAACACCCAGGCACTCGGGCGCCGGACCGCGCGGCCCACGAGGACGGCGCCGACCGCGAGGGCGAGCAGCCCGGCGGCGAACGTCGCGATGGCGACCGGGTTGTACCGGGTGGCCTCGGCGACCGCCAGCAGGTCCGTGCCGCTGGTGTTGGCGGCCGCGTGCAGGCCGAAGTCCTCGGCACCGTAGTAGGGAAGCGTCAGCCCGGCGCCGGCCCACATGACGGCCATCGGGGTGGTGCCGACCAGGTCCCGCAGCCCGAGCAGGGCGAGGCCGACGAGCACGAATCCGATCATGGCGGACAGGTGCGAGACGACCCAGGCGCCGGAGGCCATGGCGTCATGCGCCCCGGCCGCCGTGGTTTCGTCGTCCCACGGCCGGAGGACGGGGTAGAGCAGGAACAGCACGCCGGCGACGGCGAGCGCGATTCTGGACACGGGTTCGCTCCGTTTCACGGGCGCCGCATGGTCGAGATGACCGCGGCGACGAGTTGGTCGTAGGTCTGGTCGAGGTCTTCCGGCAGGCCGAACCCGCCGCCCGCCTCCAGCGAGCTGAAGCCGTGCGCGACGGCGCGCAGGCAGCGGGTGGCGTGAATGGCGTCGGAACCGGTGAGGCCGTAGGCGCGGAGAGCGGCGAGCACCACGTCGAGGAGCTTGCCGCCGGGCGCCGCGAGGGCCGGGTCGTGGAGCGGATCGAGCGGCATGGCCGCGTACCGGGCCGGGTGCTGGCGTACGTAGTCGCGGTAGGCGTGCAGGAGTGCGATGACGGCGTCGTCGCCGCTGCGGCCGAGGACGGCCCTGGTGAAGTGGTCGGCCATGTCGTCGATGACGCGGGCGGCGAGCAGGGTACGCAGCTCATCGAGCCCGGCGACGTGCTTGTACAACGACGGCGCGGCCACTCCCGTGCGCTGCGCGACCGCGGCCAGGGTGAGCGCGTCGACCCCCTTCTCGTCGACCACGGCCAGCGCCGCGTCGACGACGGCCGGCGCCGAGAGACCGGCCCTAGGCATGATGGCTACCTTGCATAGCTCAAAAGCTAATGTCAGTAGCTTTCAATGTCGAGACGGCGGCTGCCAGCCGGCGCCATGACCGGTGTTTCTCTGGGGTGCCACCGGGTACGCGACCGCTATGACGCGTGACGATCGGCGGTTCGTGGTGCAGCGGCACGATGCGTCCAGCCTTCACTTCGACTTTCGGCTGCAGGTCGACGACGTGCTGGTGTCCTGGTCGGTGCCGAAGGGACCGTCGCTGGACCCGAGAGACAAGCGGCTGGCCGTGCGCACGGAGGACCATTCGCTGGACTACGCCGACTTCGAGGGGGAGATCCCGGCCGGCGAGTACGGCGCCGGCACGGTCGTGGTGTGGGACACCGGGACCTACCGCAACCTCACCGAGCACGACGGCAAGCGGAAGCCCCTGGCCCAGGCCGTCGAGGATGGTCATCTGGTCGTGTCGTTGACGGGTCAGAAGATCACCGGTGCGTACGCCCTGACCAGGACGACAGTGGGCGGCGGCGGGCAGTGGCTGCTCATGAAGAAGGACGACGAGGGCGCCGACCGGCGTCGAAAACCGGCAAAGACCCAGCCTGAGTCCGTACTGTCCGGGCGGACCAACGAGGACCTGGCCACAGAATGAACGGTGATCAGAACTGTTCGTCGGCCAGTAGCTTCTCCACGTCGGCGGCTCGTGGGTTGCCGGTGCGGGCGAGGATGCGCAGCGCGCGGTGCCAGGTTTCGTGCGCGGCCCGCCCGTGGGCGGCGTGCCCGCGACCGAGCCGGGCCAGGATGCGGCCCTTGACGATCAGGGTCCCGGGAATCGACACCTGGTCCTCGACCGCGCCGTGCAGGGCGAGGGCCTCGTCCGCGTACACGAGCGCGGCGTCGAGCTGGCCGCTGTCCAGCGCCGCCTCCGCCATGTTTCCCCTGGCGAACGCGCTGAAGTAGGCCAGGTCCAGCTCACGGTAGAGCCGGTAGGACCGGTCACTGTTCTCCAGCGCCGCCTCCGCCATACCCAGCATGCCCTGGATCGCGCCGAGGTTGAGCAGCGCGTGCGCGAGCGCGGCCGGGGCCCCGGACCGGGTGGCGACGGCCACCGCCCGCTCCAGCCAGGTCACCGCCGAGGTGGTCCGGCCGAGCGCGAACTCGGTCAGCGCGAAGGCCACGTGTGTCGTGGCGGTCGTCGCCTCGTCGTCCAGCCGCTCACCGAGCTCGGCCGCCTCGCGCAGCCAACGCTGCGCCGTGGTGAACTGGCCGGCCCCATCGTACGCGGTGCCCATGGTGTACTTCGCGTAGAGGATGGCCGCGTCGTCGTTCAGGCGGGTGGCACAGCGGACGGCCACCTCCGCGGCCGCCATGGCGTCGTCGGCCTGCCGCAGGACTTCGTGGAAGTACCGGAGGACGAACGCGAGCTGCCAGCCGTGGCGGTCGAATCCGTGCTCTCCCGCGTATTCCACGGCCGCCAGGAGGGTCGTCCGGTTGTGGTCGTACCAGGCGAGCGTCGTCGGGAAGTCCGGAAAGGACTGTGGCGGCCGGAAGTCGTCGGCGGGCGGCGGCACGTCGAAGGGGAGCGCACCGAACACGGCGGTTCGGGCCAGCGCCATGGTCCGCAGATACCAGTCGAGGATCCGTTCCCGCGCCGCCCGCAGGTCAGCCGCCGGCTCCTCGGCCCGCGCGCGTTCCAGCGCGTAGGCCTGGAGCAGGTCGTGGAACCGATACCGGCCGCGTTGCTCCTGTTCGAGCAGGTGCACCGAGGCGAGCACGTCGAGCAACCCGCGGGTCGCGCTGTCCGAGGCACGCAGCAGGACGGCGGCGGCGGGGACGGTGATCTCGGCCGTGGGGTGCAGGCTGAGGAGCCGGAACGCCCTGGCCGCGTCGGCCGTCAGCGCGTGGTAGGACCACGAGAACACCGTGCGGGGGTCGGCCGCCGGGTCGCTGGGTTCGGCGAGCAGATCCAGCCGGTCGGAACCCGTCCGCAGGTCGGCCACCAGGTCGGCGATCGGCGCGTCCGGGTACCGCGCGGCCTGCTGTGCCGCGATGACCAGGGTCAGCGGCAGCCGGCCGCACAGGTCGACGAGTTCGGTCAGCGCCGCCGGCTCCCGTGCGCAGCGGCCCGCCCCGACCACGCCCTCCACCAGGGTGATCGCGTCGTCGACCGGGAGCTCACCGACCGCCAGCCGGTGCGCGCCGTCGATCACGGCGAGCCCACGCAGCTCGTTGCGGCTGGTCACGACGACCGTGACGGTCTCCGTCCCCGGCAGCAGCGGCCGGATCTGGCCCGCGTCCCGCACGTTGTCGACGAGCAGCAACAGGCGCCGGCCGACCACGGTCGTGCGCCACAGTGCCGCGCGTTCCTCGACGGTCGACGGCACCTGTGCGGCCGGCACCCCGACGGCACGCAGGACGACATCCAGCGCGGCGGCCGGTTCGACCGGCTCGCCGGGGCCGTGGCCGCGCATCTCGAGGTAGAGGTGCCCGTCGGGAAACTGGTCGAGCACGCGGTGCGCCCAGCGCAGGGCCAGCGTGGTCTTCCCGGCGCCGCCCGGCCCGTGCACCGCCATGACCAGCGGCCGGCCGTTCGACCGGTGGTCGCCGAACACCCGGTCCAGCGTCCGCAGATCGGCCACGCGGCCGGCGAACCCGGCGACGTCGGGCGGCAACTGCCTGGGCATCACCGGACCGGCGGCCGCCGGCAGGTCGTCGTCGGCCGCGAGCAGCCGGGAATGCAGCCCACGCAGTTCGGCCGACGGGCTCGCGCCCAACGTGTCCGCCAGCAGGGCACGCACCGACTCGTAGGTCTCGAGGGCCTCCGCGAGCCGCCCGGACCGGTGCAGCGCCGTGATCAACCGCGCCCAGAGCGGCTCCCGCAGCTCGTAGCCGGTGGTCAGCTCACGCAGCTCACCGATCAGCTCGGCGTGGCGGCCCAGTTCCAGGTCGATGTCGATCCGCCGTTCGGTGGCGGACAGGTACCGCTCGACCAGGTGCGCCGCCATGTCCGCCTCGAGCTGGACGGGCAGGCCGGCGCCCGCCGCATCGCTGCGCCACAGCCGCAATGCCTCGACCAGCGTCTGTCGCGCTCCGGCCGGGTCTTCCTCGGGCACGCCGTCCAGCAACCGCTGGAACCGCAACGCGTCGACCGCGTCCGGCGGCACGTCCAGCAGGTATCCGCCGGGCCCGGTCCGGACGACGTCCGCGCCGACGAGCCGGCGGAGCTGGCTGATGAGCGAGTGCAGCGCCGAATGCGGCTGGTCGGGCAGCTGCTCGCCCCACACCCGCGCGACCAGGGTGTCCATGGGCGCCACCCGCCCCGCGCGCAGTGCGAGCGCGCACAGCAGCGCTCGCAGCCTGGCCCGGGTGACCTCGACGAGTCGACCGTCGACACGCAGTTCCAGCGGCCCGAGCAGGGCGACTGTCACAGCGGCCATCGAATCCCCGTCCTCGTTCGGCGACAGACGGAAACGGTATCAACGACCGCCGTCAGTTCAGGGACTCACCAGCCAACGCAGCACGTCAGGCGTGGCGTCGAAGTGCCCGGCGTGGCCCGCCCCCGGCCCCCGGACGAAGGTCGAACCGGGGATGCGCTCGCCGAGCCAGGCCGAGTGGCCGACCGGTACGACCGTGTCGAGCTCGCCGTGCCACAGGTGTGCCGGTGTGGTGACCGTGGCCGGATCGAAGCCCCAGGGCAGGCCGTACAACGCGAGTTCGTCGTCGACCCAGCCGCCGAGGCCGGGACGGACCGCCTCGGCGAACGCGGCGGTGAGCATCTGCTTGACCTCGGGCCGGGCGAGCACCGCCTGCTCGGCGGCCGGCAGCATGGCCGTCGGGTCGTCCGTGTCCCCCTCGGCGGCGTTGAGGTACTCCTCCAACGCGGCCCGCCCCTTGGCCGCCGCCGCGGCGCTGTCGCGGTTGCCGTCCATCATCCCGGCTGTCCAGTCCAACCCGGCCGCGTCGATCGGCGCCGTACTGGCCAACGTGGCGATCCTGGTGACCCGCGCGGGAAACCGGGCGGCGAACGCGAGCGCGTGCGGCCCGCCGCCGGACACTCCGAACACGGGAACACGGTCGAGGCCGAGAGCGTCGGTGATCGTCGCCATGTCCTCGGCCGCGTCGACCACTCGCCGGCCGGGGCGCGGTGTGGAGTTCCCGAAACCGGGCCGGTCGAACGTGATCAGGCGAACGCCCAGGTCGGTGAACAGGCGGTCGTCGGGGTAGCGCGCCAGCCTGCTCATCGGCGTGCCGTGGGCGTAGAGCACCGGCATCCCTTCTGGCACGCCCCACTCCTCGACGGCCAGCGTCCGGCCATCGGCTGTCGTCACTTCGCGCATGGCGGCCAAGCTAATGGTCCGCTGCTCCGGGCGACCGGCTATTCGCTCATGGCGTAACCACCGTCCCCTATATGTGGTGCAGCACGCGTCTGGCGATCTCCGCGTCGAGCGGGCTCATGTCGTCGCTCACTGGTTGCGTCGGCGGCCACCACCGGAAGGCCAGTGCTTCGTCGTTCACGGTCAGCCGAGGCGCGACCTGGAGCTGAACCCGGTAGACAGCAAGGAGTTCCCGGCGCTCCGGCTTGGTGAGGTCGAACTCGGCCACGGCGGCGAAGGTCAGGTCCACCGCGTGGATGCCGGTCTCCTCGCGCAGTTCCCGCGCCGCGGCTTGGCGAGCTGTCTCGCCGGACTCCCGCATCCCTCCTGGAAGCTCCCACTGCTTCCGCCAGCTGTCGAACATCATCAGCACGGCATCGGCATGGGTGACAACAACCAACGACGCGGGCAGCGCTAACCGCTCGGCCAGGCGCGTCAGCTCCTCTTCCGCGACGACACGAAAGTCGACCAAGGCGTTGCCGGCACGATCACGGATCGGAAGTGTGGCCATGAGGGATTCAACTCTCGGGTGGGGTGTTTGAATAGCACGCGACCGTCCCAGTAGAACTGGACCCATGATCAGAGACATGGAGCAACGCAGGCAAGACACGCTGCACCGACTCGAGCAAGACGTAGACGCATGGGTAGCCTCGGCAGGCCCCGACGGCCCATACCTCGTCCCACTCTCATTCCTGTGGAACGGCACCACGTTCCTGCTGGCCACCGCACGAGCCAGCCCCACCGGACGCAACCTGCGCGCCGAACCCCGGGTACGAATGGGCATCGGCGCCACCCGCGACGTGGTCCTCGTGGAGGGCACGGTGACCGAGACGGTGCCGTCCACCGAGCAAGGCGACGCGTTCGCGGCACACACCGGCTTCGACCCACGCACACTGCGGTCCTACGGCTACTTCCGCATAGTCCCCGAACGGATCCAGGCATGGCGCGAGGAAGACGAACTGGTAGGCCGCGACCTCATGCGAAACGGCGCCTGGCTGACCTAAGGTCCGGGTGCCGCGCGTACGAGACGGCCAGCTGCAGCGGATGACTCCCCCACGTGCCGATCGCCTCGAAGGTGGCGGCCATGGCGACCATCATGCCCTCGTCGATACCCGGAGCCGTGAGCACCTGCGTGTCACCGTCGACCGGGTACTCGCTCCACCGCGAAGCGAACAGCGGGATCGGGCAGGTCCGGACGTACGCCTCCCACTCCCCGCCCGCGAGCCGCAGCGTCATCATGGCGAACGGGACCGACGGCGCGTACCGGCCGCCGATCCCGACGGTCAGGCATTCCTGACGCGTGGCCGCCTTCATGGCCTGTCCGCCGACATGGGTGAACGACTGCTGGAACGCCTCGACGTCGTAGTTGGCCAGCGCCTGGGCCGGGTCCGCCGGCCGGACACCGACCACGGCCTCCGTGCCGTCCGGACGACGCGCCGACAACTGGCCGGCGCCGTGGTCAAGGACCGCCACCTCACCACTGCCCCGGCCCGCCAGCTCGACCCTCGTGACCGTGCCGAGCAGGTCCAACAGCACGTCCGGCTCGGTAACCTGCCAGAACGACGTGCCGCCGTCCTCGTGGTGCAAGGCAACCAGGTCGCCGATCGGCAGGCCGGTCAGCACGGTCACCGGCGCGGGGCCGAGCGGCCCGGTCGGTCTCGGCGGCTGGACCGGCTGCGGCACGGAAACCCCAGGAGGCGGCGGGAACGGCGCCAGCGCGCCGAGGCGCGGGTCGAGCCGGACGGTCGGCGCGATCCGCCGTGCCCACGCGCGCACCCTGGTCAGCGGGTGGTCGGGGAAGCGCGCGTCCCACCGCGCGTCGTCGGAGTCGAGCCACTGCAGGTCGGGCGCGTAGGGATGCTGGCGGACCAGGTTCATCGGACCGATCTCGCCGGCCACCATGCTCTCGCGGAAACCCGTGTGCTCACCCTCCGTGGCCTGGACCTTCAGCACGATGCTGCAGGTCGCGCGGGGCACGGTGAACGACGCGATGTACCCGACCCCGGCCGGCCGGTTCGGCAGCGGCATCTTCTTCAGCTGGTACAGGGCCACCACGCCGTCCAGGTACACGACATCGGCCTCGATCAGCGTCCCGTACGCCGCCTCGTCCATGGCCAGCTGCCAGCACAGCCGGGGGAGGTCGTTCAGAAACGGCGGCAGGTCGGGCGGCAACCCGATGGGTGTGAGGACGACGCCGTCACCGGTCCGCGGGTCCCACCAGGTGTACCGGTCGACCTGCTCCAGTCCGGTCGCGTCGAAGCGTAAGGGCACTGGGCCCAAGGTAGTCCCAGTAGCGGGGCACGCACAGCTTTCCCAGGTCGGCGGCGCGAACGGCGCAGCTTCTGCGTCCGGGTGGGCCAATTCCGGCGGTCCGGGGTTTGTCGGCCGCACGGCCGGGCACTCGGCCGCTACCACCAACTCAGCAGAGGAGTCATCCGTGACCATTGCCGGAGTGTTGAGCGCGATCGTGATCGGGCTGGTGCTTGGCGTCCTCGGGCGCATGATCGCCCCCGGTGCGCAGAAGATCCCGATCTGGTTGACGATTCTCGTCGGTATCGCCGCGGCGTTCCTCGGCACGGCGCTCGCCAGAGCGTTCGGTGTGGCCAGCACAACCGGGATCGACTGGATCGAGGTCATCGTCCAGATCGTGGTGGCCGCCATCGGAGTGACCTTGGCGGCCTCCGTCATGGGACGCCGGCGAGTAAGCAGATAGCGAACAAGCACGTGCCCGGGGCCACGCGGGTCCCGGGCACGTGCTTGTTCGCTAGTCGGCTCGGGCCCAGGCCTTCGACAGCGCCACCTTGCCGCCCGTCTGCAGCAGCGACCCCGAGTACAGCCGGCTGGCCAACATCACGATCAACACCACCGAGACGGCCAGCAACCCGAGTGACAGCACCGCTTCCCATGCCTGTGCCTCCTCGGCGAACATCCGCACGGGCATGGCCACGGCCGCCGAGAACGGCAGGTACGACAGCACGGTCATCACGGTCGCGTTGTCGGAGAAGAACATCACGGCGAAGTAGGGACCCATCACCAGCAGCATCACCAGGCCCATGCTCGACCCGAGGTCCTCCTGCCTGCTGACCAGCGAGCCGGCCACCGCCCACATGGCGGCGATCAGCACGAACCCGACACACAGGAACGGCACGTACCAGCCGAGCGCCGGTGCGACCGCGGTGAGCAGCTCCGACTGCCCGCCCAGCCGAAGCGCGATCGGCGCCGCCACGGCGATCACCACCACCTGGCCGATAGTCAGCAGCGAGTGTCCGACGATCTTGCCGGCCAGCAGCGCGCGGACGGGGACGGTCGCCACGAGGATCTCCACGATCCTGGTCTGCTTCTCCGTCACCGTGCTCTGCGCGATCGCGGCGCCACCCAGGCCGAAGATCAGGAACATCACCGCGAACACCATGATCGCCAGCTGCCGCACGCCCTGGCCGATCTCGGACGGGTCGAGCAGGTCGACCGGCGGCGCCGTGCCCAGCTCGGCCACCACGTCGGTGGGGGCGTCGGACAGGCCGATCACCCGCACGCCCGTGGCCGACTGGCCCGTGTCGTCCGGCACGATCGCCGCCTCGGCCTCCTCCGTGCGGACCAGCTCCTCGGCGGCCGCCACGTCCCCGACCTCCCGGACCTCCAGCTCGGCCCCGGTCAGCACCTGCGCGGCCTCCGGTCCGACGGCCGCGACCACCGGCTTGTCGCCGCCGAACACCGACGGCAGGATCGCGGCGGCGAACAGCCCGACCAGGATGAACGCGAAGCCGATCCAGAATCCCTTCATGCGGATGAAGGACTTCACCTCGCGCTCGGCCACCAGGCGGGTGGCCCTGGCGAACGACGTGCCGCCGGCCGCCTCGGTGCGCTGCTCCGGCTCGATGACCGTGGTCACAGGTGCCCCCCGTTGGAAGTGCGTTGCTTGAGTCGGTGGATCCAGGTTTTCGCTGGCAAGGCGCCGATCCGTCCTCGTGCCGGGTTGTACTTGGGCGTATCGGTAACGCGGCCAGCGGAAAGCTGGGCCGCCGAATCGGGTGATGCACTTCCGACGGGGGGCACTAGACTGCCTCCTTGAAGATCTCGTCCAGCGTGGGCACGACGGGGGTGAAGCTGCGGACGGCGCCCCGCTCGATGGCCGCGCGCAGCACGCGCTGATCGCCGGGCCCGTCCGGCTCCAGGTCGAACACCGCACGCGGGCCGTCCAGGTCGACGATCCGGATGCCCGGCACATCGCGCAGCCAGCCGGCGTCGGTCTCGACCACCAGCTCGAACCGCATCGACCCGTACTGGGCGCGGAGGTCCTGGCGCGGCCCGGCCGCGGCGATCGAGCCGCGGGCGATGATCACCAGGTCGTCGCAGAGCCGTTCGACCACCGCCAATTGGTGGCTGGAGAACAGCACGGGCACGCCGCGGGCGGCATGTTCGCGCAGCACACCGAGAACGGTGTCCACGGCGATCGGGTCGAGGCCGGAGAACGGTTCGTCGAGGATCAGCAGCACCGGGTCGTGAACCAGCGCGGCGGCGATCTGCACGCGCTGCTGGTTGCCGAGCGACAGCGACTCGAGCTTGTCGTTCGCCCGCTCGGTCAGCTCCAGCTGCTCGAGCAGCCGGTCGGTGTTGCGGCGCGCGGCCGCCGCCGTGAGGCCGTGCAGCTGGCCGAGCCAGCTGACCTGCTCGGCCACCGGCATCTTCGGGTACAGGCCGCGTTCCTCGGGCATGTACCCGAACTGCTGGCGCATCGACTGGGTCACGGCCTTCCCGTGCCAGGTCACGGCGCCGCCGTGCGCGGCGAGCACCCCCAGGATGATTCGCATGGTGGTCGTCTTGCCGGATCCGTTCGCCCCGAGGAACCCGGTCATCCGGCCGGGCCGGACGTCGAACGACACGTCGTCGAGGACCCGGTTCGCGCCGAAGCTCCGGCTGATCGATGTCACGGTCAACATGCGAGAAAGCTAGCCGGGCGCGGGACACCACCGCGTCCGGCGCGCGACCCACCCAGGGGTCCTCCGCGAGGCTGACCTCAGCTTGCGCCGGGGGCGACCACGCCGTTCTCGTAGGCGTAGACCACGGCGTGCGTGCGGTCGCGCAGGCCGAGCTTCGTGAGCACCCGGGACACGTGCGTCTTCACGGTCGTCTCCCCGAGGAACAGCGCCCGGGCGATCTCCGCGTTGCTCGCACCCCGCGCGAGCTGCACCAACACCTCGAACTCGCGGTCGGTCAGCTCGGGTGGGCGGTGTTCGGATGGGCGCTGTTCGGATGGGCGGGTGGGCGAGCCGAACCGGGCGATCACCCGGCGGGTGACCTCCGGGGACAGCAGCGCGTCGCCACGCGCGACGATCCGCACGGACTCCACCAGGTCCTCCGGTGAGGCGTTCTTCAGGAGGAACCCGCTCGCTCCCGCGCGCAGGGCCTCGAAGAGGTAGTCCTCGCGGTCGAACGTCGTGAGGATGACCACCTTGATCGGACCGCCCGCGCCGAGGATCCGGCGGGTGGCCTCCAGGCCGTCGACGCCGGGCATCTGGACGTCCATGAGCACCACGTCCGGCGTCAGCTCACGGGCCAGCTCGACGGCCGTCTGCCCGTCACCGGCCTCGCCGACCACCTCGATGTCCTTCTCCGCGCCGAGAATGACCCGGAACCCGGCGCGAACCAGGTCCTGATCGTCGACCAGCACCACCCTGAGCGTCACGTCTTCTCCTCTATCGGCAGGCTGGCTCGCACTCGGTAACCGGTGCCGCGGCGGGGGCCGGCCTCCAGTTCGCCGCCGTGCACGGCCACCCGCTCCCGCATGCCGAGCAGGCCGAACCCGCTGTCCGGGGTCCCGGCGCCGCGGCCGTCGTCGGTGATCTCGATCTCCAGGGCGTTCGCGAGGTAGCGCACGCGGACGTCGGCCGCGTGCGCGCCGGCGTGGCGGACGACGTTCGTCAGGGCTTCCTGCACCACTCGGTAGGCCGACAGCGCGACGGCGTCCGGCACCGGCCGCGGCTCGCCGTAGACGCCGTGCTCCACCCGCAGGCCGGTCGACCTGGCGGTGGACACGAGCTCGTCCAGCTGGTCGAGCCCCGGCGTGCCGGACAGTGACACTTGCTCGTCCGCCGGCTGGTCCTCGGCGCGCAGCACGCCGAGCAGGCCGCGCAGCTCGCCGATGGCCGTGCGCGCCGTCTCCTCCACCGTCTTGAGCGCGGCGCGGGACAGCTCGGGGTCGGTGTCGAGCACCCGCCGGGCGGCGCCCGCCTGGACGCCCATGACCGACACGTGGTGGGCGACCACGTCGTGCAGGTCGCGCGCGATGCGCACGCGTTCGGCCACGATCGCGCCGTGCGTGTTCCGTTCCTGGGAGCGGCGCAGCTCGGCCGTGTTGTGTTCCAGCTCCGCCTTGCGGCGTGCGGAGAGCCAGGCGAGGTTGCCGAAAAAGTACGCGGACAGGAAGTACAGCAGGTTGAACCCGATGTTGTAGAGCACGGAGGCCAGCACCGGGTCGAGCGGGCCGGCCGCGTCCTCGAAGGGCGGGGTCGGCTCGACCAGGTAGACCACCAGGCTGGCACCGAGCCACCCGAACATCGCGGCGATCACGCCGATCCGCGACCAGCGGGCGACCGTGCGGTTCCGCTCCCACGCGCCCGCCGTGTAGATGGCGAGGAACAACGCGACGGACGGGACGAAGTTGTCGCCCACCTGGCGCAGCTGCGCGGCGACGAACACGACGCCGATCACCAACAGGACGGCCAACGGATAGCGCCGGCGCGCCACGAGCGGCACGGTCAGCGCGACACCCCAGGCGAACTGCTCGAGCAGCGAGGGCGCCGGCCCGAGCACGAACGCGCCCATGCTGTTGATGAGAACCGTCATGACCATGGCGGCGGCCAGCACGGCGAGCGCGAGCAGGACGTCCTGGCGTTGCTCGGCGGGAGTGGGTGGAGGGCGCCGCCACCGGCGCCAGCTACCTGCGTCCATGGACGGTCAAGGTAGCTGGTGGTCCCGCACGTGGACGAAAGACGCTGTTGATGAGCGCGGACAGGGCTCCGGTTCGATAGTGGCAGATAGCACCGACAAAACCGGTCCGGGGACCCCTGGAATCAATCCTAGTCGCGAGCACCGACAGTTTTCAGCGGTGCGCGGGACACCGGTGCGAGCGCAGAGATCCGGGGCGAAAATACCGCCTACCACCGACAAAAACGGTCCGGGGACCCCTGATTTCCATTCTACTCGCGAGCACCGACAGTTCTGCGGGTCGCGGAGCGAGGAGGGCGCCTGCGTCGCGGGTGGCCTCCTCGCCGGCGGGAAGGTGGGTGGGCCAGCTGCGGGCGCATCGAACCTTGCCGGCTGGTGCTGGTATGGCGCACGCGAGACCGGCTCGGGCGGTGGCGGAGCAAGGGGACACCGACGCGACGATGAGCACCCAGACGACTTCGAGTGCCCAGGCCCGATCCGCGGCGACGAGCCCGGACCAGACGAGCGCGATGCCGACGATCGAGACCAGGAGAGTGCCCTCGCGGTGCGAGACCCTGGGGTCACGACCAAGGAGCGGGGTACCCGTAGCAAGCCTCTAAGTCCGCGTTGGCCTGGGGCGGTCGGAAAGCTTGAGCCAGACGACTCCCGCGATGATCACCGTGAGCCAGAAGGCCTTGACCGGGGTGAGGGTCTCGTCGAAGAAGAGGGGACCGAGCAGCGCGGCTCCGACGGCGCCGATGCCCGCCCAGACCGCGTAGCCGATGCCCACGTCGATGGTGCGTAGCGCGAGGCTGAGGGCGAAGAGCGTCAGCAGGAAGAAGGCGACCGCGACGAGCGACCACGAAAGCACGGTGAAGCCCTGGCTGCCCCCGACCGCGAGGGCGTAGCCGACCTCGAAGGCGCCGGCGAGCAGGAGTACGGGCCACGCGCGCATCACGCCACCCCGCCGAGCTGGAGGCCGACCACACCGGCGATGACGGCGGCGATGCCGAGGAGCTTGCGCCAGTCGAGACGCTGGGCCAAGAGAAGCGCGCCGAGGACCACGATCCCGACGCCGGCGACCGAGGTCCAGATCGCGTAACCGACGCCGACATCGAAGGTGAGCAGCGCCAGGCTGAGGAAGTAGGTGGCGATGCCGCCGCTGACCAGTGTGGCGATGGTCCAGGCGGGCCGGGTGAAGCCGTGGGCCTTGCCGGCGGAGATGGCGACCGCGATCTCGAAGACGACGGCGATGCCGAGGTGGAACCAGTGCATGGTGGGTGTGCTTTCATCGAGGGGACTGTGCCTCTCGATCGTGGACCTTCACACTGGTGTCAACTGCAAGAACGGAGGTCTCATGCGTATCGGTGAGCTGGCGGAGGCCAGCGGCGTCAGCGCCCGGTCCCTGCGGTACTACGAGGAGCAGGGGCTCATCCGCTCCGAGCGCACCCCCGGCGGCTGGCGCGACTTCGACAGCGCCATGGTCGAGCGGGTCGTCATGATCCAGCACCTGTTCGCCGCCGGCCTGCACAGCGCCACCATCAACGAACTGCTCCCCTGCCTGGAGGCCCCGCCCGAGGAGCGCACGGGCGTCATGGAGCAGCTGCTGGCCCAGGAGGTCGAGCGCCTCGAGGCCAAGCGACGCGATCTCGATCGCGAGCTCGACACGCTGCGAGCGCTTCGCAGCGAGACGGCGCTGCCCGTCTGATAACCGCGAGCGAGGAGGCCGACGCCCGGCCTCCTCGCCGGTGGGGACGTCAACTAGGCACGTCGGACCTTGCCGCTGGTGCGGGTATGGCTCACGCGCGTCCGGCCCTGACGGTGGCGGCAGCCCGGCAGCCACCAGCGCGGGGGTGTCATGGGTTGTTCGACCTTGCTCAAGGCCCCTCCAGTTTGGTCGAGACGGATCGGTTCGTGCTGAGCTGAGTATTCGCGCAGCGCGCGGAAAATGTCAAGACGGTCCGTATCGAGCTGAGCTATACTCATGTTCATGAGCTGGGGCAACCAGTACCAACGCAACGAGACGGCGCGGCAGGCGATCCTGACGGCGGCGCTCGAGGTCTGCCGTGAGATGGGCTACGCGGCCACGAGCATCGAGGCGATCGCGCGCCGGGCCGAGGTCGGCAAGCAGACCATCTACCGGTGGTGGGCGTCTAAGGGCCTGCTGCTGCTCGACGCCCTCGAGGCCCGCTCCGGCGAGTCCGCCACCTTCCCCGACACGGGCGACGTGGTGGCGGACATGGCCAGCCAGATCCACGCCCTCGGCCGGCTCTTCAGCCACCCCGACCTGGCACCCGTCCTGCGGGCGATCGTCGCCGGGCAGCAGAGCGAACCCGCGGTCGCCGAACGGTTCATCAACGAGATGCTCGAACCGCGCAGGAAGAGCGCCGAACACCGGCTGGCGGTGGCCGCCGAGCGGGGCGAGCTACCGCCCGAACCCGGCCCCCTCCACCTGATCGAACTGCTCTACGGACCCATGTACTACCGGCTGCTGGTCACCCACGAACCCATCGACACCGCCTACATCGAGGCCCACCTGGCGTCCGTGTTCGCCGTGGTCAGGCGCCACTGACCGCGTCGGGGTGCTCGGTCAGCGCCGAACCCGTCCAGATCGCGTGGGTGCAGGCGATCCCCGTGCCACGCTTCGGCCGCAGCACGTCGTAGATGTAGCTGGTGGTCGTGGCGCCGCCACAGCAGCAGTTGGGCCAGCGCTACCGGCCCGGTACTTCCGGTGCCAGCCAGTGCATCGTTCCGCTGTCGTGGATCACGACGATGCGACTGTCGTCGTCGACCGGTCCGATCACCGCGAAACCGGAGTCCTGCGCGACGCCCGCGTACTTCAGGGCGATATCGGTGCGGATGACGCCGCTGACGCCGCCACCGACCACCTCGCCTTCACCGTCCACGATCACCACGCAGCGCACCGGGTCGGTGATGTCGTAGGCCCAGCCGTGCAGGACCGGGACCGCCTTGCCGTGGAAGAAGGGCGCGGGCTCGTTCGGCTCCATCCACTCGACCGCGCCGGCCGGGCCCCGCGACCGCTTGTTGCCGATGGTCGCTGCCAGCGGCGCCATCGCGTCGCGGTCCAGCTCGGAGCCCAGCTCGGGGCCGTCGCAGCCGAGCGTGAAGTCGTCGGTGAAGGGGTAGTGGCCCAACGCCCGCAGCCGGGGGCCGAGTTCACGCGCCAGCGGATACCGGCGGTAGGCGTCGCTGAACCCGCCCCGGACGGCGACCGCCTCGAGGAAGTGCTCCTCGTTCGCCGCCCGTTCCTCGCGGGCGTACGGCGCGCCGAGCGAGTAGCCGAGCACCCCGACGACGATCGTCACGCCGGCGATCCGGTAGCCCCACCGATCCGCCCGGTGGTGCACCACCGTGGCCAGCAACACGATGGCCGGCACCGCCATCAGCACGGCGACCGACGTGTAGCGGGCGGTAGACAGGCCGACCTCCCCGCCGTAGTCGACCCGGGTGACCGTGACCATCACCGCACCCAGGAAGGCGTGGCCCGCCAGTGCCCACCAGAACCACAGCCGCGGATCCCGCGCGGTCTTGCTGGTGGCGAGGGCGGCGTACCCGGCGAGAATGGCCGCGCCGGCCGCGGCCGCCACCCCGCCGTCGTCCACCGTCCACAACTTGCCGACAATGGCGAGGAAGTAGTACAGCAGGCTGCCGAGATCGCTGCTGGACGTCGTGGCCTGCGGCGGGGCGCCGCGGATGCCCAACCACAGCACCATGATCACCGCGCCGACCGCCAGCGGCAGCAGCCGGCGCCACCAGGGCTCCCGCCTGACGACGGCGAGCAGCGCCAGCACCGGCCAGACGGCGAACGCGGTGCCGTACGTGAGACTCGCCAGCAGCGCGAGCCCCCAGGCAGGCCACCACCGGCCCCGCGCGGCGAGCAGCAGGGCGACGACCACGATCAGGTTCGCCGTCAGCCAGGCGGTCCCGCTCATCGCCCTGGTGAAGTTCCACAGTCCGTGCAGGCTGAAGACCAGCGCCGAGATGGCGACCACCAGACCGGCCCGCGACAGCGGGGGCAGGGTCCTCGGCAGCGCCGCGCCCAACGCGACGACAGTGAGCGCCGCCACCGCGACCACGAACACGCCGAGCATCCGGTTGTCCCCGGCGAACAACTCGATGTTCGCCAGGTAGATCAGCGAAGGCAGGCCGAGCATGTGCTCGTTGGACAGGTAGTTCGCCGGGTCGAACGGCTTGAGCGTGCCGTCCGGGTTCGTGATCCGCGTCAGGAGGAACAGGTAGTCGATGTGCTGCAGCCGCCCGGCCCGCAACACCTCACCCAGCGTCGACGCGATCGGCACCGCCGCGAACGACGCGACGAGCCACGGCAGCCAACGGCCCGCCAGAAACCGCCGCGCGCGTAGCAGGCTCACCTGGCGGCCGTGTTCGCCGTGGTCAAGCGCCACTGACCACGTCGGTGTGCTCGGTCAGCGCCGAACCCGTCCAGATCGCGTGGGTGCAGGCGATCCCCGTGCCGCCCTTCGGCCGCAGCACGTCGTAGATGTGCATCTTCGGGATCTTCTCCGACAGGCCCCAGCCACTCGGCCACGTGATGATCCAGTCCATGTCCAGATCGACCAGCAGGCCCAGCATCCGCGCGATGGTCGGCTCGTCCAACCGCTCGAACGCCTCGTCCAGCAGCACCAGCCGCACCGGCGGCCGCTGCGCCGCCGTGCTCACCGCGTCGTAGAACGCCGACGCCGCGGCGAACAACGTCACGTACGAGATCAGCCGCGTCTCGCCCGACGACAACTGCCGCATGCGCCGGGTGCGTGGCGCGCCGTCCGGGCCGACATCGCGGACGCGGACCGTGAACCGGTGCCAGGTGCGGTAGTCGAGCGCCCGGCCGAGCACCTCCGCGTAGTCGCCCGTGTGACCGTCGCGCTCCGCCGTGATCCGGTCGGTCAGCGCCACCCGCAGGCGCTCGTCCTCGTCACCCGCACGCTTCGCGAACGGCGTGCGGACCAGGGCCAACGCCTGTCGCATGTCGTCGTCGAGATCCGGCGCCGGCTGCCAGTCCAGCTGGACGTGCACGCCCTGGCTCGACCGCGCCACGTCCAGCGTGTCGTTCATCCGGCGGCACAGGTCGTCGGCCACCGCCACCTGCGCGGCCAGCTTGTCGGCCAGGTCGCGCAGCATGTAGGCGTCGAAGATCTGCTGGTATTCCTCGCTCAGCAGGTCCTGCTGCTCGCCCAGCCGGTCGGCCACCTCGCGGGCCGCCACCGCCACGGGCGCCGGGCCCTGCCCACCGGTCACCGTGACCGTGAGGATGTCCGCCGCCCGCTGCGCGGAGATGTCGTGGCTGCCGGCGAGCGTGGCCTGCAACGTCTGCAGCTTCCCGAGCACCACGTCCTCGGACACCGGGTCCCGGCCGCTCGCGGTCAGCGCGGCGTACGCCTCGGCCAGATCCTCCGGCGGCTCGGCCGGCTCGTCGACGGCGGCCGACCAGACGCCGTCGGCGCCGAGTGCCTCGCGGAACCGTTGCCGCGCCGAGGCTTCCCGCTCCACGAGCTCCGTGATCCGCACCTCCCGGCTGTCGATCTTGGTCTGGGTCCGGCCGGCGCCCACCCGGGCGTCGGTCGCCTGCTTGCGGGCCTCCGGCAGCCGCTGGCGCAGGCCGGCGCGCTCCTGTTCGGCCGCCGACAGCTCGCGCTCCAACTGCTCGGCCGCCGCACCGATGTCGCGGACCTGCTTGTCGTAGCTGTCGGCCTCGTTCGCGTGGTCCAGGCAGGCACGGTCCGCGCCGGCCGCCACCTCCGACAGCTCGTCGGCCGCGCGATCGTGCCGCTCCAGCGCGGCCGCCACCCGGTCGATGGCCGCCGGCGCCCGGGTGCCCAGCTCGACCACCAACTGCTTGGCGATGTCGCGGGCCTCGGCCGCCGAGGTGGTAGCGAGCGCCAGTGAGTCAATGCCCGCGTCGAGCCCGGCCGCCCGCGCGTCGGCCGTCAGCGCGTCCTGCCGGGCGCGGTGCCGGTCGGCCGCCGCGGAATGCTTGTCCCGCAACGTGATCGTCTTGCCGCCGGCCTCCTCCGCCGCCTCGGCCGCCGACCGCAACCGCACGTGCGCGGTCAGCACCTCGCGGTCGGTCGGGTACTCGTCGATGTGGCTCTCCCACGCGGCCGTGTGCTCGCGGGCCACCGACAGCGCGGCCGACGCCCGGTCGCGCTCGCCCGACAGGTGGCCGACGAGCGCCACCAACTCGTCGATCCGGCGCTCCCGCGCGGACTCCCGCGCGCCCGCGCCGACGAACTCAGCGTCCGGTTTGGTCATGGCACCGGCCAGCACCCCGGCCCGCCACCGGCCGTCCGTGCCGATCACCAGCCCCGCGCCCGCGGACAGGGCCACCTGCTCCAGGAGCCGGCGCACCAATTCGGCCGGCACGGGCGAACCCGGTGGCACGGCGGGAACCAGCACGGTCGCGAGCGTCGCACCATCCACAGTGGACGATCCGGCCGCGGCGCCGATGTCGGCCCGCTCCGGGTCGGGCACCGCGCCGTCCGCGGTGATCCACGCGTTCAACAGACCGCTGGCCTCCAGGGCCGCCTCGCAGCCGGCCCTGGCCGGTCCGTCGAGATGCGAAGCGAAATCCACCAGCCGGTAGAACGCCGCCCCGGTGGCCGGATCGCGTTCGGCCGTGGCGAACGGTGAGCGCGCCGGCTCGGGGTCCACACCGGACCGCAGCGCCGACAGTTCCCCGTTCGCCTCGGTGATCCGACCGTCCACATCGGCCAGTTCGCGCCGGGTCCGGTCCACCTCGGCGTGGAGGTCGGGCAGCCGGCCCCGCATCCAGATGTGGGCACGCTCGGTCGCCTTGCTGGTGGCCGTGTCGTCGGCCACCAGCCGCGCCGGGGTCGGCGGCCGCAGCTCGGTCACCGCCTCGGCCGTCGCGGCCAGCGGACCCGCGGCCGACCACCGCGACACGGCGTCGTGCCAGCCGTGGGCCGCGTCGTCCAACCGCTGCGCCGCTTCCCCGCGCCGCCCGGCCGCCTCGGTGGCCGCCAGCTGCGCGGCCCGCGCGTCGGTGAACAGCCGCTCGATCTCGGTCGCCTCGCGCGCCACCTCGCCCGCGTGTTCGCGCAGCGCCAACGTGACCGCGCACCGTTCCACGAGGACGGCCACCGCCCGCTCCGCCTGCTCGGTCGCGTCGCGCAGTCCGCCACGCAACGTGTCGAGGTCGACGGCCGGCGGAACTCGCCTGGTCAGCTCCACCGGCTCGGTCTCCGGTTCGAGCGCCGTCCGGCCGGTCTCGTGGAGCTCGGCCGCCACGTACTCCGGTGCCGGCGGCACGGTCGGCCGCAGGCGCGGGTCGAGCCCCGCCTCCCGCATGCGCTCCCCCACGGTGGCCGCCAGCCCGGCGGCCTTCGTGGCGTCGTCGGCGAACCGGCCGAGCTCGGTGAGCACCGCGTCCACCAGTTGCTCCGTGTGCTCGCGCTGGGTTCGCAGCTGCCGCAACGCGTTCACGGCCGCGTGGCGGGCGGCACCCACCGCGCGTTTGCGGTCCGCCAGGTCGCGCACGCTGTCGTAGGCGGGCGACGATTTCATGTCCTCGATGCGGTCGCCGAGCGTGATCTCCTGCTCGGTCAGCTGCGCGACCTCCGCCTCGACCTTCTCGGCCGTCGACTCCTCGTCCCGCAACCGGTTCACCAGCGTCTGCAGCTCGCGGCGTGCCGAGGCCAGCTCGGTGGTCGCGTCGATGCCGCGCTTGCCCACGGCGCGCAGCGACCCGTACGCGTAGCCCGCGTATCCGGTGAGGAACGCCCGCAGCGCCGTGTCCGCCGCACCCAGCGTGCGGATATTGTCCCGAATGGACTCCAGGTCCTCGAACGACCGGGCCAGCTGGTCGATGACGCCCGGATCCAGCGGCGGCAGCGAGTCGGCCAGGATCTGCTCCAGCTGACCTTCCAGGACCTTCAGGCCGACGTCGGGGTTGCGCAGCGTCCGCTGCAGGTGCAGCAGGTCGGCGTAGCGCGCGGGCGGCAGACCGTAGACCAGCTCGGCGATCCTCGCCCGGAACGGCTCCTCGTCCAGCAGGCAGTCCGCGCCCAGCACGTCGCGCAGCGCGGTGGCGCCGATCGGGGTGCCGTCGACCACCAGCTCCACGTCGCGGCCGATGCGCTGCTCGGTGACGAACCGCCACGAGTCACCGATCTGCTGCGAGTTGGCCGACGCCTTGATGCCGATGCCCGACGTCAGGAACTCCGCCTCGCCGTCGACCTCCCGGCGCAGCTCGATCCACGCGTAACCGATGCGGTTCGGGCCACCCGAGTAGTCGTCGAGCATGAGCCTGCGCATGCTGACCGTGTCGTAGCCCTTGGACCCGATCTGGTGCAGATCGCCGTCGAGACACAGTGGCAGCAACAACTCCAGGGTGCGGGACTTGCCGGAACCGTTGGTGCCCTGGAAGATCGCGCGACCGCCGGACAGGTCGAACTCCTCGACCGTGTACTGCCAGATGTTGACGATGCCCCCGCGATGGAGCTGCCACCTGCCCAACTCAGTCATGAGTAGCCCCCTCGTATTCGTCGAACAGCGACCAGCCGGGCGGGCCGGCGTCCTCGGTGTCCGGCTCCTCGGCTGTGTTGTCGCTGTCGGCGCGCGGTTCGCCGTCCGGCTGCGGTAGCCAGCGGTGCCCCACCGGGTTGACCAGCCACTCACCGTCCTGGCCCGGGCGGGCCACCCCCAGCGCGAACAGCAGCCGCAGCACCTCGTCCACCAGCCGCGGCCCGCTCGACACCACCTGCTTCGACCACGCGGCCGGATAGTCCTCGACCAGCGCGAAGCACACTCTGCTCACCCGGTCGACCGACACGGCCACCCTGCCGTGCGCGTCGGCCACCCCCGACAGCAACTCCGGCAACGCCAGCAGTGCCACCCGCGCCACGGTCGACTGCCCGGGGAAGGCGATGTCGGTCAGGTAGTCCTCGGGATCGGTGACCGCCACCCCCTCCAACCGCGCCTCGGTGATCAGCCCGAAACACCGCTCCAACAGCCGCGACTCGTGGCGGCCCCGGCGGCGCAACCACGCCGCCTCCTCGTCGGACAGGTCGGCGTAGTGCGTGACCGGGAACTCCACCAGCCGCCTGCGTACGGTGTGCTCCACGCCGAGCACCCCCGGCCGCGACGCCAGCGCCAGCAGCTCGGTGGCCGTGCCGGCCGTGCCGATCGGGCCGGCCACCAACTGCCCGAGCAACGTGGTGTCGATGGTGAGCAGCGCCTCGGTCGTGTTCTCGCCGACCAGCCCGGTGACCGAGCCGTCGGTCTCGCTCAGCACCCCCAGCGACACCAGGTACCGCA
Organism: uncultured Actinomycetota bacterium; assembly: GCA_963826035.1. Taxonomy (GTDB): domain Bacteria; phylum Actinomycetota; class Actinomycetes; order Mycobacteriales; family Pseudonocardiaceae; genus Actinophytocola. Next base: position 663,991 of record CAWGVZ010000004.1, read on the forward strand.
GCGCCGAGGCCATGGCCCGCAGCTCGCCCAGGTCGTCGGAGACCGGCAGTCCCGCCTGCGTCGCCGCCGTGCGCACGTCCGTGACCAGCCGCGACAGCAACGTCTGCGGGCCGATGCCCGACAGGCACGCGATGCACAGCGCCAGGTAGGCGTAGCCGCGCGGGGTGAGGCTCGGCTCGCCGCGCGTCGGGTCTTTCCCTGGTCCCGTCTTGTACAGCCGGGCGAACCGGCGCTCCACCACCAGCCGGTAGCCGAGCACCTGGGTGAACAACTCGGTCAGCGTCGCCCGGTGCCGGTAGACCAGCGGCAACAGCTCACCGTCCGGCCCGCCGGCCCGCAGCAGCGGCCGGCGCAGCAGCACCCGCGCGCACCGCACCACGTCCTGCTGGTCGATCTCGCCGAGCCGGTCCAACACATCGGTACTCATGTCGACCTGACCTCGACAGACGTGTCCCGCAAGGTGAGCGCCCCGGCCGCGCTGCGGATGGTCATCGACTCGCCCGGCACCGGGCGCAGCCGCAGCGTGACCCCGCCCACCGGGTCGACCGCCTCGCCCGGGTCGGACGCGCGTTCGCGCTGGGCCATGGCGTCGGTGAGCAGCGTGCACAGCGTGCCGAGCGCGTCACCCGAGAGAGTGATCTCGCCCAGCCGGTCCGACGCCGACGCCAGCTCCGCGACCGCCGCCGCGTGGCGGGCGTCGGCGCCCCGCGCCTCGGCCAGCAGCCGCTCGCGGCCCATCGGGTCGTCGAGGATCCGGGACGTGCGGCCGCGCGCGCCGGGGACCCGGCCCCGCACGTTCACCGCCACCTCCACCACCGGACCGTCGGCCCAGCCGGTCTGCTCGTCGTCGCCGTCGTGCTCGGGCGCGGGCAGCAGGTTGCGGGCCGAGTACAGCCCGAACGCCGCCGCGCCCAACGCGTGGGCCTGGTCGGGGGTGGCCTGGTCGAACCACGTGGCCAGCCGCAGCAGCTCGGCCCGGCGGCCCGGCTCGGGACCGCCGCCGGACGTGGCGCGCTTGACCGTGGCGAGCAGCATGCCGATGGCCCGGCCGGTGGCCTCCCGCAGCGCCGTGACCTGGCTCGGCCGGCCCGGCCGGTCGACGAACCAGTCGGTCAGGTCGGCCCAGTCGCCGAGCGACCGGCCGCGCGACCGCTCGACGTCCGCACCGAGCGACCCGGCCGGCGCGAGCAGCCGCAGCAGGTGGGTCAGAGCGCCGCCGAACTCGTGGCGGGTGAGCACCTCGGCGATGGCCGGCGTGTACCGCAGCACGTCCTCCACCACCATCTGGATGTACTCGACCAGCAGGTTGCGGAACCCGGAGATCTCGTCGGGCGCCAGGTGGTGGCGGGTGACCACGTGGCCGAGGTAGGCGTAGAAGTCGCGAACCGTGGCGGCCAGCTCGCCGTGCTGCAGGAACAGCGTGGTGACCTGCTCGGCCAGCCGCTCGCACGCCCGCGTGGTCGCCTCGGACGACGGGTCGCGGCCGTGTTCGAGGCTGGCCTTGGACAGCCGCACCAGCAGCTCGTCGAGCCCCGCGGCGATCGCCGGCAGCAGCTCGCGGGACACCTCCCTGGCGCCCTCGGCCGTGCGCAGCAGCTGGTCGACGTCGCGCTGCACGCGCACCCCGAGCTTGCTGACCTGGTACCGGACGCTGCCGTGCTGGAACTCGGCGATGCTCGCGGCCACCACCTCGCGCCGCCCCGGCACCAGGTTGCCCCACTCGACCAGTTGCTTGAGCCGGGCGATGACCGTGTCGACCCTGGACTCGCCCTCGGGGACCTCCCCGCGGCGCTCGGCCGCGCTCACGGCCGCGGCTACATCGCCCGCCGACAGGTCGGCGAGCAGCGTCGACGCGAACAGCCGCATGATCGACAGATAGGTACGGCGGTGCTCCCGGGCATCCAGGTACGCGTACAGCTTGAGCCGACGCGCCTCCTCACCCGGCGGTGGCGCATGGGAGGACTGCGCTGGGGTGGACGGCGACATGGGGCAGCACGATACCCGCGGACCCCGACAGCCCCGGTCGCTCACCGGCGCCTCTCACCCGGCCGGGTGGCCGAGTGAGAGGCGAGTGGTCATCATGCGCGACGGGAACGGTCATCATGGGCGACCGGAGTGGTCATCATGCGGGGGTCAGTCAGTGTCTCAGTCGACGTCGGTGATCGGGTAGCGCAGGACGATGGCCGCGCGCTTGGACTCGTCGTAGATGACCGTGACCAGGCGCGAGGCGTCGAGCGCGACCGTGCCGGGATAGCTGGCGTCGGCGGTGGTCGCCGGGTTGTGGATCGTGTACCTCGGTGTGTCCTCCCAGGCCACCTGGCCGCGGCGGACCCGGATCCAGGTTGGCCGGTTCGTCGCGCCGGTCGCCGCGTTCGGCTGGCCCCACAGGTAGGGGACGTAGCTCGTGCCCGGCACCGTGAGGATCTCCGGGCCGTGCATGATCACGCCGAGCGACCACCGTGCCGACCAGGTGGTCATGTAGGTGTTGTCGTAGGAGTCGGTCTGCACTGCGTTCGCGGACGCGCCGGTCGAGGTGGCCACCCGGATGATCGCCCGGACGTGACCCGGTGCTATTTCGGCGATCGCCGGTTCCTGGAACTTCGCCGACGTGCTCGACGCGATCGTCTTCTGCCGGCCGGTGAGCCGGCCGTCCCACGTGAGCCCGCCGTCCACACTGGCCACCACCACGGCCGTGTGGTGGCCGCCGCTCGATGGCGTGCCGTACAACGGCATCAGCAGTTGCCCGTTGGTCATCTCCACGATCTTCGCGCTCGTCGCCGGGTGTGGGAGGGTGCTGGAGAACACCTGTACGGGCGCGGAGAACGCGGCGTTGGCCACGTCGCGGTGCTTGACCTGACTCTGGATGACCGCGCCGGTCGTCCCGTCGGACACGAAGTAGGACAACAGCAGGCGGCCGCCGGACAGTGCGGTCAGCGACGGGTCGCGGTAGTCGAGGTTCTGGTAGTCGGCCACGATGAACGGGGTGGCCGGATCCCAGTTGGCCCCGCCGTTCTCGCTGCGCATCATGCGCAGCTGGCTCGCCTTCTTCGTGTGTGCGCTCGACCAGCGGTAGACCATCAGCAGGTCGTCCGCGTCACCGCGCGGATCCCGTGCCAGGTCAGGGAAGTAGGCCTGACAGTTGACGCCGAGTGCGTCGTCCTCACAGGGACCGCCTGCCACGACGGTCGCCGGGACGATCGCCTGTGGAGTCACTTCCGCCGGTTCCGCTGTGGCAGGTATACCACCCACCGCCAGAACCATGATCAACCCTATTATCGTTCGTCGTCCGGTAGCCATGCGAACCTCCGGGTCCAGCCGATTCCGAATAATTCGGAATAAACACGGAACACCGTTCCATGTCAACGGCAGGCATATCCACCCAGAAACGGTTGGCGCCGAACGGGTGCCGTGCGACACTGACCCGGTTCGCCACTTCGAGCCCCAGGAATGCCTCATGATCGCCGCCCGGCCGGGCGACGCGGCTCCGTAGCCGCGTCGCTCTTCCAGCCGTCCGCGTATTCCAGCTCGAAAGGCACCACGATCTTGTCTGCCATGCAGTCCTACCTGCGCCGCTCAGCGGCGTCCGGCCGGTCGACCGCGCACCTCGGTCCGTTCCTGGCCACGTTCTCCCCGCACTCCACCAATCCGTTCCTCAACTACGCCATCCCCGACGACGACAGCCGGCCGAGCGCGGCCGACGTGGCCGCGCTGACGGCCGCCTACCGCGAGCGCGACCTGTTGCCGCGCCTGGAGTTCCTCGGCGACACCGCCCCGGTCGCCGAGGCGGCGCTACTGGCCGCCGGCTACGTGGTGGAGCGCCGGGTTCCGCTCATGCGCTGCCCGGTCGTGAGTCAACCCCCGGATCCAGTGGGGATCGACCTGGTGGTGCCCGCCTCGGCCGAGGACCTGGCCGGTCTGGTCGACGCGCAACATGAGGCGTTCGGCGTCCCGCCCGCCACGCCCGAGGAGATCGACAAGTCGTGGCAGTCCCTGCGCCGCGGCGTTTTCGCCGTGCTGGCAAGGGACCGGGAGACCGGCGCGACGGTCGGCGGCGGGGTGGCCGAGGCGATCACCGGCGGCACCACGGAGGTGGCGGGCATCGCCGTGCGGGCAAGCCATCGGCGCCGCGGCATCGGCGCGGCGGTCACCGCGTTCCTGGCGCGCGCGACGCACGCACAGGGTGCGCACACGGTGTTCCTGACCCCTGCCGGGATTCCCGAGCAGCGGATCTACGCCTCCGTCGGCTTCGAACCGACGGAGGACATGGTCCACCTGTCACTACCGGCGATGCCCTGAATGAGGCATTGGGGACGCTCAACGATGCTGTTGGGTGTTCGGGTGTTGGCCGTGCGTGCGGTGGCGTTGGTGCTGCGAAGGACCCCTTCGGGACATGGTCGGTGTCTCGAAGGACGCCTTCGAGACGGTGAGCGCCCTGATGGGGTCCTTCAGGACATGGCCGGTGTCCCGAAGGGCCCTTCACGGCACCGAACCGCCGCGACCACCCCAGGCAGCGCATGAATAAACCAACAGCATCGCTCAACGTCCCGAATGGGGCATTCAGGGCAGGCCGGCCGGCCGCCTAGAGCCGGACCTCGTGGGTGGTGTCGGGAGCGGCGAACGCCAGCAGGCGATACGCCTCCGCCACCACCGGCTCGGGGTCACCTTCGAACATGGTCACGTGGACGGTGGTGGTGTCGGGGCCGCGGACCAGCCGCCGACCACCACCCCGTCCCCCAGGACGGTGGCCGCCACCGCGTCGCCGACACAGATCCGGGCGCGGTGCTCGTCGGACATGACGCGGGTGCGGTCGTGGTGGGCCAGCGCCAGGTTGTCGAAGTCGGGCAGCAGCCGCGGCGGGGCCGGGGTCTCCGGGTCGGGGCGCGGCCGGCAGGTCGTACAGGGCCACGCCCGCCTCCGTGCGGAACCGGCACAGGTCCATCGACTCGACCACGTCCCCCAACCGGCTCAGCCCCGACCACTGGTGGAGGTCGCGGACGGTGGCCGGGCCGAACGCCGCCAGGTAGCGCCGGATCAACTCCACCGGCGCGGCTTCCACCGGGGACCCGAGCCAGTCGGCCGCCAGCGCGAGCGGGGTGCGGCCGCGGCGGCGGCGCCACACGCCGTCGGGCGGCGGGTGCACGAGCGGCATCAGGTACTGGGCCGACCAGGAGAGCGCCGAGCCCTCGTGCGCCGGCCAGCGCTCGGCCAGCAGCCGGCCCAACTCGGGGCGGGTGAGGGTGCGGCCGCTCAGGTGCCGCTCGGTCAGGGTGACCAGCTCGTCGAGCTCGACCCCGGCCGTGCGGCTGCCGAAGACACTGCGCCGGGCCCGCGCGAGCACGGGAGTCAGCACCGGCCGGAACACGGCTAAGAGGCCGCGCAACGAGGGCGGTGGATGCCCGTCGTGATCGAGGTGGTTCCTGGCGGTGCCGCGCCGGCTTCGGCGTACTGGACGTACTTCGATGCCGGCGCGGTGCCGCCAGGGGCCGCCTCGGCGCGGCGGGCGCCACCAGCCCTCGTTGCGCGGCCTCCAAGTCCGCGGCCGTCACCAGGTGCTGGGTGCAGCGCATGAGACACGACCGCACGACCTGCCTGTCGTGCCACAGGTCCACCAGCTCGGCCGGCCGGAAGTCGGCCAGCCGCGACCACAGCCCGGGGTAGGGCTCGTCGGCGGTCTGCGCGTTGAGCCCCGCGAGCCGGTGCACGGCCTCCAGCACCGGTAGTTCGTGGCGCCGCAACAACAACTGCCGAGCGAGCGTGGCCCGGTTCAACGCCCGCCGGCTCAAGATCTCAGTCATCCGACAGCTTCACCACCACCACGCCGGCGAAGCGGCGGTCCAGCAGGTCCACGATGGCCTGGGGGACCGCCGTGATCCCGCCCCCGATCACCGTCGGCTCGAGCAGGCCATCCCACGTGCCCAGCTTTTCGTAGAACTCGTCGAAGTCGCCGTCGGTGATGAATCCCCGCACGGTCAGGTCCTTGAGGATCATCGCTTCCACGTCCAACGTCGGCGGCGTACCCGACATCAGTCCACACAGGACGATACGGGCCTTCGGAGCCGCCGCCGCGACGGCCGCCTCGAACTGCTCGCCGCCCACGTTGTCGAAGACCACGTCGATCCCGTCGGGCGCCAGTTCGGCGAGCCGATCGGCCACCGGCCCGTCGTGGTAGTCGAAGGCCGCGTCGAACCCCAGCTCGTCGACCAGGTAGGAGACCTTCGCCTTGGTGCCCGTGCTGCCGATCACCCTGGCGGCACCGCGCCGGCGCGCGATCCGGCCGGCCAGCGCACCGACGCCGGCCGTCGCGCCGGCCACGAACACCGTGTCCCCCGGGCCGACGCCGGCGATCGTGACCATGCCCCGCCACGCGGTCATGCCCTGCGCACGGCTCAGGTGGTGCGCCGGGCTGGGCAGCGCGTCCCGGTCCAGCCTCGAGACCTCGCCCGCGGCGCACAGCGCGTACTCCCGGAAACCGGCGTTGTGGAAGACAAGGTCACCGACGGCCACGTCGGCCGCGGCGGACCGGAGCACCGTCCCGACGGTGGGCGACCACGGCGCCGCACCGAGCGCGAAGGTCGGCATCGGCAGGTCGGGGTTCGGCTCGATCGAGGCCAACTCCTTCCAGACGACCGACAGCAGCATCCACTCGTTGCGCACCAGCACCTGCCCGTCGGCCGGCTCGGGCACCGGGACCTCCACCAGCTCGAACTGGTCGACCGTCACCTCCCCCGTCGACCTGGACACCAGCCGCTGCTCCCTGCCGTACGTGCGCGCTTCAGACATACGGCGACCGTAGCCAGCGTTGCGGTCAGCTCCTGTCCGCAAGCGCGGCTTGACGTACCCGGGCCGCGGTGACTGGAATGGGACGGTGAACGCCACGTGACGGTATCGACGGAACCCCAGGTCAGCGCCGACTCGGTGATCTTCCGGCTGCCGGACGAGGCGTCGGCGCTCACCGGCGTGCGGCTGCTGCCGGCGCTGTCGCTCCCGGACGCCGGCCTGGACTTCGACCATGTCGACAGCACCTGGCAGCTGCGACTGCCCCGGCCGCCGGCGTGGCGGATCGAGTACAAGTTCCAGCTGCGGCACCCGTCCGGGGACGTGGAGGAGATCTGCGATCCGGCCAACCCACGGCGCTCGCCCGGCGCGTTCGGCGACAAGTCGGTGGTCGAGTTCCCCGACTACGCGCCGCCCGCGTGGCTCTCCGGCGACCGGGTGGCCGGCGAACTGCTGGACGTCGCGCCGGGCGTCACGCTGTGGACTCCCGCCCCGCTCGGAGAGCCGCTGCCGTTACTAGTGGCACACGACGGTCCCGAGTACGACCGGCTGGCCGGGCTCACCGGCTACTCGGCCGCGCTCATCCACGCCGGCCGCCTGGCCGCACACCGGGTGGCGCTGCTCCAGCCGGGCGACCGGGACGCAGAATACTCGGCCAACCCCCGGCACTCGGCGCGGCTGCACGGCCAGGTGCTGCCCGCCCTGCGAGACGCGGCGGCCGTCCACGGCCCGGTGGTAGCCATGGGCGCGAGCCTCGGCGGCCTGGCCATGCTGGCCGCGCAACGGCGCTACCCGGACCTGTTCGGCGGGCTGTTCCTCCAGTCCGCGTCCTTTCTCGACAGTCGACTCGACCCGCAGGAGAAGGGCAGGTTCAGCCGGTTCGCGCAGGTCAGCCGATATGTGGCGGCCGTACGACGGACCACGCCCGCGCGGACCGTGCCGACCGTGCTCACCTGTGGGACGGCCGAGGAGAACCTGGCGAACAACCGCAAGATGGCTGCCGCACTCGTCGATCAGGGCTATCCGGCGCGGCTGGTGGCGGTGCCGGACGCGCACAACTACACCGGCTGGCGCGACGCGTTCGACCCAGCATTGACCGAGCTGCTGGCCGCGGTCTGGGATGCGTGATGCGACGGGACCAGTTCGAGTTGGGTGGCGGCACGGTGATCGCGTACGGCCATTTCGGCCGGCCGTTCCTGGTCTTCCCGTCCGAGCAGGGCCGGGCGTGGGACTTCGAGAGCAACGGCATGATCGACGCGGTGGCGCCGCTACTGGAGGACGGGCGGCTGAAGCTGTACTGCGTCGACTCACACGACGCCGAGTCGTGGTCCAACCGGTCGGCGCCACTGGAACACCGAGCGCATCAGCACGGCGTGTACGAGTCGTGGATCCTCGACAACGTGGTGCCGGCTATCCACGCCGACTGCGGCGGCGCCACCGAGATCGCCACACTCGGCGCCTCACTCGGCGCGTTCCACGCGGTGCTGTTCGCGCTGCGGCGAGCGGACCTGTTTCCGTTGGCCATCGGCATGTCCGGCAACTACGACCCGTCCACCTGGCACGGTTGGGGCGAACGCGGGGACGCCGCGTACTTCACCAACCCGTTCGACTTCGTGCCCAATGTGAACGGCGACCACCTCGACTGGCTGCGGGAGCGCCTGTCCGTACTCCTGGTCGTCGGCCAGGGCCAGTGGGAGGACACCACCGGCTCGCTGGGTTCGACCCGAGCGTTCGCGGATGTGTTGCACAGCAAGGGTTTGCGTTGCGAGCTGGACGTGTGGGGCCACGACGTGCCGCACGACTGGCCGTCCTGGCGGGCACAGCTCACCCACCACCTACCAAGGTTCTGTTGAGGAGGATTTCGTGGCCGACCGCACCGAACACCTGCTTGGTCTGCTGTTGGGAACCGAGGAGGACTGGCCGCGCGCGTTCGAGGAACTGGTGCGCGGACTGGGTCCGGTCACCGCGAACGGTGTAGAGCACACGCTGAGCACCGAACGAATCACCATCGAGCCGTTCGATCTGCGCGCGAAACCACGCTACGACTTGGTGATCGACCGGCTGGCGTACTGGTACTACGTGCCGCGCGAGTGGTTGAAGAAGATCTCGCTCATGGACGACGTGTACTTGTTGAACAGCCCGTTCACGTTCCAGTCGATGGAGAAGCACGCCGCCTACTGCGCCATGATCCGGCTGGGGTTGAAGGTCCCGACCACGTGGCTGGTCCCGTACAAGAACCCGGTGGACAACGCGCGCTACGCCTACACGGCAGCGAAGTACAACCAGCCGTTCGATCTGGACGAGGTCGCTTCGCAGGTCGGCTATCCCTTGTACATGAAGCCGTACGACGGCGGGGCCTGGCGCGGGGTGTCCCGGATCCGCGATGCCGCCACGCTGCACCAGGCCTACGACGAGTCCGGCGAGATGCTCATGCACCTGCAGGCGTCGGTCGAGGGTTTCGACGTGTTCGCCAGGTCGCTCACCATCGGCCCGGACAGCATGGTGATGCGTTTCCAGCCGGACGAGCCGATGCACAACCGGTACGCCGTCGATCACTCGTTCCTGTCACCGTCGGTCGGGGCCGAGGTACTGACGATCTCCCGGTTGATCAACGCGTTCTTCCGGTGGGAGTTCAACTCGTGCGAGAGCCTGGTCATCGACTCGGCGGTCCATCCGATCGACTACGCGAACGCGTGTCCGGACATCTCCATCACGTCCCTGCACTATTATTTTCCATGGGCAATTTCCACGTTGCTCAAGTGGTCGATCTTCTGCGCGGTCTCCGGCCGGCGGCCCCGACTGGACCTCGACTCGTCGCGCTATTTCGAGGTCGCGGACTCCGACCGGTCGTACTCCGAAAAGCTCGACGCGTACCGGGAACTGGCCGACTCCTATTTCGAAACCGAGCGCTATCAGGAGTTCTGCGCCACGTCGTTGTCCGGGGTGGACGCACTGGTCCGGGACTGGGTCGCGTCCCCCGCGTTCGACGAGCTGCTGGTCGACACCGTGCGGTCCACGTACCCGGCGGCCGAGCATGACCGGTTCGTGGCACATTTTCGCGGGTTACTCGGACTGTGGGTGTCGGACAACGCCTGATCTGGGATTATATCGGAAATATACTCGGGGTTGAGATGCTGCGGTCGGCCGGTGCACTCTCGTTCGCGCCCGGCCCCAGGCTGAGGGCGTGGGCGCTCCTCCACCCGCTGCCCGCGCCCTCAGTGTCTATTCGCGTTGGTGAAGCAGGTTGCGTTGTGGGGTTTGGTGTGGGTCGATCCACTTTGGTGGGATGAATTCGGGCAGTCCGTTGTTGGTCCAGTCCGAATGGTGGATGCGAGCGAGTAGGCCCGGTCGGGGTCACTGTCTCGGCGACCATGCCGGCTTGGGCGACCAGCCGGGAGGCCCGGCGTGGGGTGATCCGCACCAGATCCGCTATCAACTAGATCAACTCGGCAATTCGGCCGGGCTTGGTGCACCGAACGACGCGTTCGGTGCATCGAGGCGCGTTCGAGCTGCATCGTCGCAGGTCGCGCTCGGATCTAGCCCTGTAGTACTAGAGCGCTGCTGAACTCCGATCGACCGACAGCCCTACCGCAACTACCGTCAACAAGCATGGCACACATCGCACTGGGCGTGGACGAGACAGAGTTCCCCGGCATCAACGGCCCCATGAAGTTCCGGCCAGAAACCGCCAAACCCCTCTCCGAACTGGCCGAAGTGCTACTCCGTGCCCCGCACTCACTGCCCGCAGGCGAACGAGAACTGATCGCCGCCTACGTATCCGGCCTCAACGAGTGCACATTCTGCCGCGAGTCGCACTCCGCGTTCGCCGCCGTACAACTCGACGACGGGATGCCACTGGTCGACCAAGTGCGCGCCAACCTGGAGACCGCACCAGTCTCCGCCAAACTCCGGGCGCTACTACGGATCGCCGGGACCGTGCAGGACAGTGGCCGCAAGGTCACCCCCGAACTGATAGAAGCGGCACGGAACCAAGGAGCCACCGACCTCGAGATCCACGACACCGTCCTGATCGCCGCCGCGTTCTGCATGTACAACCGCTACGTGGACGGGCTGGGCACGCTCGCGCCCGACGACCCCGCGCGCTACCTCGGCGCCGCCGAGCGGATCGTGACCCGGGGCTATCTCGGCTGAGTCAGCGCAACACCGCCTCGGCGATCAGGTCGCAGTGGCGCAGGAACTCGTCCTCGGTCTCCGCATGTGGCCCCACGCTGATCCGGTCCGCACCCGCCGCCGCGTAGGCGGCGAAGTGGTCGGCGATCGCCGACGGGCCGGCACCCGGCATCAGGGCCCGTTCGGCCTCTGCCTCCGGAAGACCGTGCAGGTCGACGATCTGGCGCACGAACTCCGCCCGCTGCTGGTCCACCGCCGAACCCGAGCCGACGAACATGTGCCCGCCCACCGTCACGCTCAGTGGACGCGAACCAGCCGCCCGCAACACCGGCACCCGAGTGGCCAGCAGCTCCGGGCTGATCAGCGACGGCAGCCACCCGTCACCGTGGGCCACCGCGCGCCGGATCGCCACGTCGGAGTTGCCGCCGATCAGCACCGGCGGCATGGCGGCCGCCGGCCGCTGCGTCAGCTCCACACCGTCCACAGTGGTCGGTTCACCGGTCACCAGGCCCGGCAGCAACCGCAGCGCTTCATCGGTGCGGCGCCCGCGCTCACGGCCGGGCACGCCGAGTGCCCGCCAGAACGGCGTGTCCGGGAAGCCGCCGGAACCGACGCCGAGCAGCACCCGGTCGCCCGACAGGTGCTGCAGCGCGGCCAGTTGCGCGGCCAGTAGCGGCACCTGCCGCAACGGCAGCACGAGCGTGCCGAAGCCCAGCCCGATCCGCTCGGTCGCGCCGGCCAGCACGGCGAGCGTGGTCACCGCCTCCAGCGACGGCACGCTCCCGTCGCCGGTCTGCAGGTCGGCAACCCACACCGATTCGAAGCCGAGCTGCTCCACGTGGCGCGCGATCCGCACCACGTTCATCGGCTCGGCACCCGGCGCGGGCATGGTCGGAAGCGAGATCGCTATCTTCAACGCAGCCATGCGCCCCAGTCTCATACCTCCACATAACTAGAGGTCAAAGCACCCGTCGGATTGCCGGCACCGGTCCGGTGGCGGACGATGAGCCCATGTTGGAGCTCCTGAGCCGGCGCTGGTGGCTGATCGTGCTGCGCGGCGTCGTCGCTGTCGTGTTCGGCCTGCTGGCGATCGCCTGGCCGGAGATCACCGTGTTGGCGCTCGCCCTGCTGTGGGGTGTCTACGTGCTCGCCGACGGCGTCTCGGCCGCGATGATCGGCTTCGCCGGCACCGGCCAGGATCGGCTGCTCCACCTGGGCATCGGCGCGCTCGGGGTTCTCACGGGCGTGCTCGCCCTGGTGTGGCCCGGCATCACCGCACTCGTGCTGCTGGTGGTCATCGCCGTGTGGGCGATCATCGCCGGGGTCATGCAGATCGCCGCGGCCGTCCGGCTGCGGAAGGTCATCCGGCGCGAGTGGTTCCTCGCCGTGTCGGGGGCGGTGTCGCTGGTACTCGGGCTGCTGCTGATCGTCCAGCCGGCCGAAGGCGCCATCGCGCTGGTCGTCGCGATCGCCACGTTCGTGATCGCCTGGGGAATCGTACTGATGGTCCTCGGTTTCCGGCTGCGTGCGCTGGGCGCCCGAACGCCAGCCTGAACCCGCAGTTTTCCGGCACCTGTCGCGCCATCACCACCACGACCGTGCGACATCCCCGCTACAGTGCGTGAGGAGTCACGCGCTGGGGGCGGACATGGGAGACGACCTCTACTTCCGCGTGCTCGGCCCGGTCCGGGTGGAGCGCGCGGGCGAACCCGTACCGGTCGGCAGCCCGCAGCGCCAGGCAGTCCTCAGCCTGTTGCTGCTCTCGACCGACCAGGTCATCACGCTCGACCGGCTGACCGCCGCGCTGTGGGGCGAGGACCCGCCCGAGTCGAGCCGGGTACAGCTGCAGAGCGCCGTGTCGCACCTGCGGCTCGTGCTCGGCGAGGGCGAGCGGGCGAAGGCTCCGATCGAGACCCATTCGTCCGGCTACCGGCTGCGGCTCGCGCCGGGACAGGTGGACACCGAACTGTTCCACCAGGACGTGGCGGCCGCCCGGCGGCTGCTCGCCGAAGCCGACTTCGAAGCGGCCGGCACCCTGCTGCGCACGGCGCTCGCCAGGTGGGAGGGCCCGGCGTTCGAGGGCATCGACTGCGGCGCCGTGCGAGCCGCGGCCGCCGGGCTGGCGGACGCGCGGCTCGGCGCGCTGGAGGACCGGATCGAGACCGACCTGGCTCTCGGCCGCCATTACGAGGCCATCCCGGAGCTGCGGGCACTCATCGACGAGCATCCCGAGCGCGAGCGGTTCCGCGGCCAGCTGATGATGGCCTATGCCAGGGACGGCCGGCTGGTCGAGGCGCTCGACGTGTTCCGTGAGACCAGGGCGCGGCTGGTGGCCGACCTGGGGGTCGAGCCGTCCACGCAGCTCCAGCAGCTGTACCGGGCGATCCTGTCGGGGGTCACGGTGCCGCAGCAGGCCGGGTCACTCGCCGCGCGGCCGTACGTGGTGGCGCGCCAGCTCCCGCCGGACGTGCCGGACCTGATCGGCCGGCGCCCGGAGCTGACCGAGGCGAGCCGCCTGATCGCCGCCGGCCGCACCCGGCTGGCGTTCACCGGGCCCGGTGGCGTCGGCAAGACGGCGCTCGTGGTGGGGCTCGCGCACCGGCTGCGCCCGAAGTACCCGGACGGCCAGCTGTTCGTTCGGCTCCGCGGCGCGACCGGCAGCCCGCTGGCCGCCCGCGACGTGCTCGCGCAGTTCCTGCACGCGCTCGGCGTCCCGCCCGGCGGCGTGCCGGCCGACCAGGACGAACGCGCGGCGCTGTACCGCGACCTGCTGAGCACCCGCCGGGTGCTGGTGGTGCTCGACGACGCGGCCGACGACACGCAGGTCCGGCCGCTGCTGCCGGCCGAACCCCGCTGCACCGTGCTGATCACCAGCCGGCGACGCTCCCCCGGCCTCGAAGGCGTGACCACCACCCCGCTCGGGGTGCTCGCCCCGGACGCCGGGCTCGAGCTGCTCGGCGAGCTGGCCGGCGCCGACCGGATCGCCGCCGAGCCGGTGGCCGCGGCGGCCGTCGTGCGGCACTGCGGCGGGCTGCCGCTGGCCATCCGGATCGCCGGCACCCGGCTGCGGTCCCGGCCCAACTGGACGATGACCGACCTGGCGGGACGGCTCGGCGTCAACCGCGACCGGCTGGACTGGCTGCGGCTCGGCGATGTCGGGGTTCGGGCGAGCCTCATGGACACCTACGCCGCGCTGCCCGATACACAGCAGCGGCTGCTGCGCGGGCTGGGGTTGCTTCGCCCGACCGAGTTCCCCGGCTGGGTGGCGGGCGCGCTGCTCGATGCCGAGGCCGACCAGGCGCTCGACGAGCTGACCGAGGTGCACCTGGTGGAGCCGGCCGGGCGGGGCGTGACCGGGCCGCGGTACCGGCTGCACGACCTGATCCACCTGCTGGCCGGCCAACTGGGCGCCCAGGCTCCCGATACGGAAGGCGCCGTCGGCCGGGTGCTCGACGGCTGGCGCGATCTCGCGGCCACGGCCGACGCCCGGCTGCCGCACTGGCACGGGCTGGACCCGGCGCCGGCACCGGCGTGGCGGGCGCCGGCGAGTGCGCACGACGCGGTGGCGGCCGATCCGTTCGCCTGGTTCGGCGAGGAACTGGAGACGCTCGCCGCCATGGTCGGCCAGGGCGCCGACGCCGGCGCGACCGTCTGGCCGCTCTCCCAGCACCTGGCCACCTACCTGGACCTGCGCGGCCGGTACGCCGAGTGGACAGCGGTCACGCGGGACGGGTTGCGGGCGGCCGAGGCGGCGGGGGACGCGCCCGGCACGGCATGCATGCTCGGAATGCTGCTGGACGCCGAGGGGAGCAGCGGCCGGGTCGGGGTGGCCGTGCGGCTGGCCGAGCGGGTGGCCGCCGCCTACCGGGCGCTCGGCCCGGATCACCCGACCGTGCCTGAGGAAGCGGCCACGCCGGCAGCGCCTCGGCCGGAGCTGACCGCGCTGACCGCGGCACGCTCTTCCGGGGACCCCCTGGCTGTCGGGCTCGCCGGGTTCGCGTACGTCCTGGCCCGCCGCCAGGCCGGTGAACGCGGCGGCTACCTGCCGCTGTTCACCGAGGCGCGGGACTCGTCCCGTGCGTGCGGTGCGCGGGCGCTGGAGATCTGGATGCTGAAGAACATCGGGCTGCTCCGGTTCAAGCAGCGCCGCTACGCCGATGCGGCCGAGGTGCTGGCGCGGTGCCAGGAGATCCTCGAGAGTCTCGGCGGGGATGTCGACGCGCTCGACACGACCGCCGAGATCGTCATGGCGTGTGTCGAGCAGGGCCGCTACGCCGAGGCGGAAAGCCTGACCACCGAACTGCTCGACCACGCCCGGCTGCTCGGCCACCGCTGGGACGAGGGTCGAGCCCTGGACGCGATCGCCGCGCTGCGCCGCGCCCGGGGCGACGTGCCCGGAGCGACCGCCGCCTACACCGAGGCCCTCGCCGTGTGGCTGGCGGTCGGCGCCCCGGACCGGGTGGGTGCCGCCCTGGATGCCCTGGCCGAACTCGACGCTTAGTGGTTGGTTTCGGAAGTTATTCGGGGGGTTGATCGGCCGGCGGCGTCCCGAAAGCGCCCTTCGCGTCACCGCCTGCCGCTCCATGCCGGCCAGCGGGTGGTGCGGGGCAGCAGCCATGCACCGAAAGCGTTGGGTGCACTCAACGCACCGAAAGCGTCGTTCGGTGCACCAGACCCGCGGAGGAGCGAGCCGCGCACCGCGAGGAAGGCGCCCTTCATCGCACAAGATCCCGGAACAGGCCCCGAAGAACATCCGAAACCGACCACTTAGTGGTCGCATAGCGATCGTTGCCAGACTCCGCCGCATGGGTGATTTCGAGGTCGACCTGACCGGACTGGACGCCGCGGCGGCCGCGCTGGGGGACCGCAAGGATGGCGCCGATGCCACCCGGAGCGAGATCACGGCCGCACACCGCGCGTTCACCACGGCAGGCGCCCCGGGACTGTCCCGGCTGGCCGCGTTGGCCGGAGCCGAGGGGCAGGCACCGCTCGCGCCCATGGAGAAGGCCATCGACGCGATGTTCGACGGCCTCGCCGACCTCCAGTTCAAGGCGGTGTACGAGTTGGCCGTCGCCCAGGAGACGCTCACCGAGATCCGGCGGCTCTACGCGGCCGCCGACGGGCAGTGATCACTGTGGACGACAGCCTGGTCGACATCGGTTATCAGGACTACCGCGAGGAACTGCTGGAGCGGATCCGGCGGCTCGAGGCCGGCCGGCGGGGCCTCGAAGCCGAGATCGCCGAGCTGCGGGAGGCGCTCCAGCTGCTCGACCGGCTCGACTCCTACAGTGACGTAGACGACGACGTGTCCGACTCGATCGGGAGGCTCGGCGACGTGCTGACGTCGTCGGTCACCGGCAACGAGACCCTGTTCGGCACCGTGGAGCGCCACATCGACGAGTGGCGAGGCAGCGCGGCCGACGCCTTCGCCGACCGGGTCATCCGCATCCACGACCTGCTCAACAAGCAGAGCGTCTACGCGGCCGTGCTCCAGGAGCACCTGCGCCAGTACGCGAAGCTCGGCACCTGCGCGCGGACGGCGACCCAGCAGCTGACCACGGCCATGGTCCGCGCGATGGAGGCGATCGCGGAGCACCGCCGCCAGCAGCCGGAGAACGCGCTCGAGCTGCTCGTGACGCTGGCCACCGTGACGACGTCCGCCGCCGGCAAGGACGTCGTCGGAGCGGGCGTGGCCGCCGGCGGCTACGTGATCACGACGACGATGATCCGGGAGAAGCTGACGGCCAGGACCCGCGGCGACGTGGTGGCCGAGATCCAGCGCCTGGCCCGCGTGGCGCTGACCTCGCTGTCGGCCGCGGCGGCCGGTGCCGCGGGGACGATCACCGAGACGGTCGAGGTGATGCGGCGGGCGTGCGCGGAGACGTTTCCGGTGCGGCCGGCGAGCCTGGATGTGTGCAGCCCCGACTTCAGCTACGCGAACTTCCAGTACCAGGCGGGCATCTCCGAGGACGAGCGCAGGTTCCTGGACAACGTCGAAAAGCTGCGGGACAAGCTCTATCCGGACGAGTCATCCTCGTCGAGGAACTGCTCCTCGGCGAAGTAGTCCTCGTCCGACTCGGGCCGGGGGGCGTGTGGTCGTCAGCTGACCTCGCGCCACCGGTCGGCTGGCAGGTCGGTGCTCAGGTCGGCGGGCAGCTCGAGGTCGTGGCCCAGCCGGTCGCGTTTCGTGCGCAGGTAGGTGAGGTTGTCGGACGTGATGCCCCCGGCCGTGCGGACCCGGCCGACGATGCCGAGGTCGAAGCCGGCCAGGCCGATGTACTTGTGCGGGTTGTTGGTGATCAGCCGCAGCCGCCGGATGCCGAGGTCAGCGAGGATCGCGGCACCCACGCCGTACTCCCGGGAGTCGACCGGCAGACCGAGCGCCGAGTTGGCGTCGACCGTGTCCTGCCCGTCGTCCTGCAGGGCGTAGGCACGCATCTTGTGGCCGAGGCCGATGCCCCGGCCTTCGTGCCCGCGCAGATAGACCAGCGCACCGATGCCCTCGGCGCTGATCAGGTCGATCGACTGCTGGAGCTGGTGGCCGCAGTCGCAGCGCTGAGAACCGAGCACGTCGCCCGTGAGGCACTCGCTGTGCACCCGGACCAGCACGCCCGCCGGGGCTTGGCCGGCCAGTTCGAGGTCGCCGAGGGTGAGCGCCAGGTGCTCGACGCCGTCCAGCACGGACGTGTAGGCGTGCGCGGTGAACCGGCCGCCGGTCAGCGGCAGGCCGGCACTGCCGGTCCTCGTGATCAGCTTCTCGCCCGTCCGTCGGGCCCGGACGAGGTCCTCGATGTGCAGGAACGGCAGCTGATGGGCGCGCGCGAACGCGGCGGGCCGGTCGCCGGACAGCGGCACGCCGATGTCGTCGACCAACTCGGTGATCACTCCGACCTCCCCGGCGCCGGCCAGCGCGAGCAGGTCGATCGCCGCCTCGGTGTGCCCGGCACGCTTGAGCACACCGCCCGCCCGGGCGCGCAGCGGGAAGACGTGGCCGGGCCGGGCCAGGTCGGCCGGGGTGGTCGCCGGGTCGGCCAGGGCGCGGACGGTCGCCGCGCGGTCGGTGGCGGAGATCCCCGTGCCGACGTCGACGTGGTCGACCGTGACCGTGAACGCCGTGCCGTGGGACTCGGTGTTCGCCTCGACCATGAGCGACAATCCGAGCGCGTTGGCCCGCTTGTCGCTCATGGGCGTGCACACGATTCCGCTGCCGTGGCGCAGGAAGAACGCCATCAGCTCGGGCGTGACCGCCTCGGCCGCCATGATCAGATCGGCCTCGTCCTCGCGGTCGCGCTCGTCGGCCACCACCACGATCCCGCCGGCCGCCAGCGCGGCGACCGCCCGGTCCACCGAGTCACTCACCGTCTCCGCCGCCCTCACGCGGCCGCGGCGAACTGGCCGGGTTCGCGGCCGGGTCCGGGCGAACCCCGGTAGGCCTGCGCGAGGTCGAGCCATTCGTCGGCCAGTGCGCCGGTCGCCGTCAGGTCGAGGTCGGCGCGGTTGCGGCGGCGGGTGACCAACAGGCAGAAGTCGGCGGCCGAGCCGGTGATCCGCTCGGGCGAGTCCTCGGGCCCGAACGTCCACAGTGCACCGGAGGGTGCGGTCAGCTCGAAGCGGAATGCCGTGTCCGGTGCCGTGCGGCCGCGGGCGAGGTAGCCGAAGTCCCATACCTGCACGGCGAAACCGACCACCCACTTGATGCGGTCGGTGAGCTGGCGGTCCACGCCGAGCGCGTCGGCGATGTCCTGCCCGTGCCCGATCAGCTCCATCATCCCGGCGCAGGCGAGCACGGTGGGTGGCAACGGGCGGACCAGCCACGGCACCACCTGGTCCGTGGGTACTGCCGCCAGGCCGGCGATGGCCCCGTCGCTCTCGGCGCGCCAGCGGGCCAGCAGTTCGTCCGGCCCGAGCGCGAGGTACTCGACGAGCGCCGCGTCGACCGCGCCGTCGAAGTCCTCGCCAGCGGCGGCCGTGACCTTCGCGAACATGGCCGGGTCGGCGGCCGCGAGGCCGGCGATCCGGAAGATGAAGGACAGGTGGCCGACCTGGTGCGCCACGGTCCAGCCCGGCGCGGGTGTCGGCAGTGCGAGGGTCGACTCGTCGAGCCCGGCGACCATCCGGTCGACCGCGTCGCGCTCGGCGGTCAGGTGGATGAACACATCCTGCTGCGCGGTCACGCTGGTGTCCTCTCGCCGATTTCCCTTGGCGCACACCAGCATCGCGTACCGGCACGGCCGGCGTCTTCTCCGGCCGTGCCCTTCTCAGGCGGCGAACCCGAGGTTGAGGTGGGGAGCCTTCGCGGACGGCCCGATGTAGACGATGCCGAAGGAGTCGAAGCAGTGCACACGGACCTTCAGCACCAGGTCGTCCTTGACGATGACGAAGAACTCGTTGGCGCGCTGGAAGTCGTCGACGATCCGGTAGGTGCGGAACACCGAGCCGTCGGTGACCGCGAACAGCGCCTTGTAGATCGCGTTCTTCTTGCTCTGTCCGGCTTCCTCGGCCCAGTCCTCCAGCACGTCCCGTCCCGTGTCCATCCGGAACCTGGCCCGCGGGATGCCCTTCTGCTCGGAGTCGTTGATCACGGTGGCCCTCCCTGCCTCGAAAAAATAACACCGTTGTACTACAGATAAGGTATCGCTGTTATGCAACACTGTCAACGTGAGCCCGAGGAAAAAGGACCCAAGAGCACGTTCGGAGTTGGTCGACATCGCGGCAAGGCTTCTCGCGGAGGACGGCCCGGAGTCGTTGTCGACGCGGCGGATCGCCGCGGAGGCGGGGTCGTCCACCATGGCCGTGTACACCCACTTCGGCGGAATGAGCGGCCTGGTCAGGGAGATCGTGTACGAGGGCTTCGCGCGCCTGAACACGGCCTTCGCCGGGGTCGCGGCCACCGATGACCCGGTCGCGGACCTCGCCACGTTCGGCCGGGCATACCGGTTCACCGCGCAGACGAACTCGCACCTGTACGCGGTGATGTTCGGCGGGGAGTCGCTGGCCGGTTTCGAACTGAGCGAGGCCGACCGCCAGCACGGCAGGTACACACTCACCAGTGTGGTCGACTGCACCGCGCGCTGTATAGCGTCGGAACGGTTCCGCGCCGGCGACGAGTTGATGGTGGCCCACCACATGTGGCTGGCGATGCACGGGTTGGTGGCGCTGGAGCTCGGCCACTACCTGGTGGCGCCCTACACCGCCGACAGCCTGTTCGAGACCCAACTGGTGGCACTCATGACCGGTGCCGGCGACGGGTTCGAGGCGGCGACGGTGTCGATCGAGCACTCGGCCAAGCGGTTCGAGACCGAGGTGGCCACACCCGCCCGGGTCGCGGCAGTACCTACTCCACCGGCGAAACGGGAGGCGTGAACGGCCCCCAGGTGAACGCCGGCAGCCACCGGTGCGAGTCCCGGTCCCAGCCGAGCTCGGTGATCTGCCTCTCGGTCCGCCGGCCGGCGAGTGAGCGCACCAGCGCGGTCCGGTCGGCGGTCACGGTGGCCACCGGGTCGCTGTCCCCCACCAGCCACTGCGTGTCTCCCACCGACAACCGCACGCCCGGCAGGTTGTGCGCGATCACCGACGCGGAGAACCCGTTGGCCAGCACCTCGAACGCCCTGGCGAACGCGAGATGCTCGACCGGCGGCACCACACCGAGCGCGTGCCGCAGGTCCAGCTCGTGGGTGAACGCGTCCATGATCAACAGGTTGCCGCAACGACCGCCCTGCTCGGCGATCAGCTCCTCGGCCCTCGGTCCGAGCCTGCCCCATTCCGACAGCAGGTTCGGGATATCGGTGCCACCCGTCGTGGCCGGCGCCCAGCCGGAGATCCGGCCGATCACCAACGCGGCGATCCCCACCAGATGCCGCAGGAGGTCCTCGACGGTCCATTCGGGACACGCGGGTACGGGCAGCGAACCGGCGTCGCGGTCAGCGACCAGGTCGGTCACGGCCAGCCGGACGGCCCGATAGGCGAGATGGTTGGGCACCCGCTCGCCGCGCAGCGTCGGCCGCCCGGTCTCGTACAGGCTCGTGTCCATGGCTGTCCCGTCGTCCAAGAGCGTCGGTCAGGTCACCGACACCGCTAGCGCCCGTCCCGCCGACCGGTCGGTCAGCAGGCCCTCCCCGTGCAGCCAGCGCACCGCGCCGGCGAACGTCTCGGCCACCGGTCGCGGCGCGATCCCGTTGGTGCTGGCCGAATCGGCCACCCGCGTCGCGCACGCGCACGTGTAGATCGCCCCATACTCGGCGGGGATGTGCCATGGCCACACCCGTTGCAGCGCGGAGGTGAGCGCACCCACCGGCAGCATCGCCGCCGCCGGCAGCCGCACCGCCGGCAGCGCCCGGCCGGTCACCTCGCGCAGCACGCCGACATAGTCGCGCGTGGACAGATAGTGGCCGGGACCGAAGTGCCGGCCGGCCGGCGCACCGGCGAGCGAGGCGTGCAGCGCCGCGGTGTCCCGCACGTCACCGACCGGGAAGCCCCCGGACGGCCAGATCGGCATGAGCCCGCGCAACGCGTTGCGCAGCCTGGCGGTCTGGTCACCGAGCCGCGGATCGTGCGGCCCGAGCAGCGCGGGCGGATAGGTGATCACGACGGGCGCGCCGCCGGCCTGGTGGCGCCGGGCCACCCGCTCGGCGGCCGCCTTGGTCGCCAGGTACGCCTCCCGCGGCCGCCCGACGGGCGAGTCGGTGCCGATCACCCGCCCGGCGGCGGGGAACAGCGCGCCGACGCTCGAGACGTACCCGATCGACGAACACCCGGCGCGGCGGGCGGCGGCCAGCACGATCTCGGTGCCGCCCTCGTTGGTGGCGATCATCCGGCGCCGGTCCCGGCTGTCGAACGAGTACACCGACGCCGCGTGCAGCACCGCGTCCACGCCACGCACCGCGTCGGCCACGCGCGCTTCGTCGAGCACGTCGCCGACCACCAGGTCGACCTCGCCCGGGGACACCCCGAGCGGCGCCAGCACGGCCGCCACGGTGGACTCGTCACGCACCAGCAGCCGGACCCGGTGCCCGGCGCGACGCAGCGCCGCGACCGAGTGGGACCCGACGAACCCGGTGCCGCCGGTGACACACACCTCCATGGGAGCTCCTCAGGCGGTACGCGTCGACGGGACGCCGTGGTGGAAGCCGCCCGCGTGGACCATCAGCACCTGCCCGCCGCCCCTGCTCGCGGTCAGGACCGAGCCGAGGAAGATCGAGTGGTCCCCACCCGGATAGACCTCGGACAGCTCGCATTCCAGCCACGCCAGCGAACCGGCGAGCAACGGCGCACCCGTTTCCCGGCCGGGAAACCACTCGACGTTGTCGAACTGCGTCGAGCCGGATGGCCGGCTCGAGTTGGCGAAGTAGCGGGCGACGCCCTCCTGCTCGGCGCCGAGCACGGACACCCCGAACGCGCCGGCCGCGACGATCGACTTGTGCAGCCGGGCCGTGTGCGCCACGCAGCAGAGCACCATCGGCGGGTCCAGCGACACCGACGTCACCGCGTTGGCCGTCATCCCGTGCGGGTGTTCGCCCGCCGCGGTGAGCACGGTGACGCCGGTCGCGAACTGGCCCATCACGTCCCGCAGCGCGCGCTGCTCGACGTCACGCTGCCGGCCGGCGCCGACCACCGACAGCGGGTTCGGCCGGCCCGCGCTCACGTCCGGTGTCCCGTGTCGAGGGTGACCACCGCGGCCGAGACCGCCACCGACACGCTCGCCTCGCTGTAGGGCACGAGCGCTTCGCGCAGCGCGGCGGGCACCCTGGTCGGCACGGTGTCGGTGTTCGGCCCCCGCATGCACGCGATCCGCTGCCGGCCCCGTGCGACCAGGTTCTCCAGGCCGTCCGGTGACAGCTTCACGTAGTCGAAGCTGAACTGGACCTGCGACTGCGTCAGCTCCTCGAGTCGCATTCGGACCGACAGCTCGTCGAAGGCGGTGATCTCCGAGAAGAACTCGCACTCCACCTTGAGGGTGAACAGCTTCAGGTCCTTCTGCAGGTCCGCGAGGACAGCGGGTGCCTTCTCCTTGAGGAACATCTCCCGGCAACGTCCCTGCCACCGCAGGTAGTTCACGTAGTACACGTTGCCGACGAGATTCGTCTCCTCGAACCCCACCGTGTGGCGGATCTCGTAGTACCCAGCCATCGTTCTCAGTTCTCCTCTCCGGACAGGACAGCGAAGACCACCTGGTCAGCCAGGTCGTTGACAGTCGTGACCCAGGTGGCGATCCGCGCGTCACCGTCCGACAGCACCACCCAGCCCTCCGGGTCGACCCGGTCGAAGGTGAGTGCCTGCGTGGTGACACCGATCTTGCGAAGACACTCCAGAGCGCTCCACACGCGGGTGGCGGACACGTCCAGCGGCTCACCGGTCTCGGCGACGACCACGTCGCGCACCGGCAGCTGGTCGGCGCCGAGGAGGTCGGTCCAGTCGGGTTCACCACGCTGTTCGACCACCTCCACGTCACAGGAGAGCCGGCCTTCGCCGGCGACCACGATGGTCAGGCCGGCCCCGTGCGCTGCCGAGATCGCGATGCCACCGGCATCCTCGACCTCCGGGCGGCCGTCCGGTCGGTAGTGGACGGTCACCGCACGCCCCAGCACCCGGCTCGCGGCCAGGCGCGTCTGTGCGCGCCGGTCCTCCTTCGAGCCGCCACCGGTGACCGCGTCCGGCTCGACCACGACCGCCCGGCTGCCGCCGAGCACCCGTTCCGCCGAACGTTCCACATAGGACCCGAGCAGGGCGGGCACCCATGGTCCGGCACCGTCGCGTTTGCGCACCGCGCGTAACGTCAGGCCCTGCCAGCGTTCCACGACGGGGCCGTTCGGGATCCGCACGTCGATGTCGTAGGTGTAGCTGTCGCCGTCCTGACCGCGCTCCCGCGCGTCCATCACGACGAACTCGGCGTTCTGCGCGTCCCGTTCGGCCAGGTAGAGCCGTTCGATGCCCTGGGGCAGCAGGGTGGCGTCGGGAACACAGCACTGGATCGCGTGCATCACCGCGTCGCGGGTACCCGGGTCGGCGAGCATCCGCTCCTGGGAGAGGTACCCGGCGAACCACGGCGCCGGGGAGGTGGTGGCCAGCTCGGCGACCGCGTGCCGCGCGCTGGCCTTCCGGTAGGACAGCAGTCGCTGGAACCGCTTGCCCTGGAACAGAACGCCGCCGTACAGCTCGGATACCGGGTCGATCGGCACGGACGGCAGCGCCAGCTCGGTGGCCGGCGGCACCGAGGGCAGTCCGGGCCGGGGGTAGGTCAGCCGCGCCCGGAAGTGATCGGCGCCGAAGCCCGTCTCCTCGCTGCGGATCGCGATGGCGACCGAGTCGGAGTCCTTCGTCAGCGCACAGAACCGGACGGTCGTCGAGTAGCCGGGGCGCACCACGATCGGGCGCAGGAACTCGACGTCGGTGAGCAGCGGCGAAGTGGTCCGGCCGGTGAGCGCCGAGGCCACCTGGGTCATGGCCTCCATGCCGATGACCGCGGGGAACAGCAGGTCGCCCTCCAGCAGGTGGTCCTCCAGGTACGGGTCGTTGCCCGCGGACAGCTCGGCCTCGGTGACCAGCTCGACGCCCGGGTAGTGGACCTCGATCTGGTCGACGAACCTGGTCAGCGGCAGCTCCGGCCGATCCAGCCGCAGCGTCGGCAGCCCACCGGTCCGGCCGCACACCACGAGCACGGGGCCCGCGGTCGGGTCGGCCAGCACCCGTCGCAGTACGGCGATGCCGTTGTCGGTGGAGATCGGGGTGATGCCCTCGCGCATCAGCGCCTCGACCACCCCGAGCCGCTCGCCCATGCCGGCGCCGGACCACACCGACCACTCGAGCGCGAGAACCCGCGCCCCCGGGTGCTCCTCGCCGAACCGCACGGTCAGCTCGGTCATCCAGTCGTTGGCGGTCGAGTAGTGCGCCTCACCGCGTAGCCCGGCGCGGCCGATGATGCTGCCGAAGGTGATCAGGAGCTTGATCCGGTCCTGGTCGACGGCGTCAAGCACCGAGCGCAGCCCGGCGATCTTCGGCGCGAGCGTCTGGTGGAAGTGGTCCTCGGTGAGGTTCGCGAGACCGGCCGGCTCGTTGCGGCCCGCGCCGTGCAGTACGGCGGTAACCGGGCCGAAGTCGGCCTCGATCCGGTCGACGGCCGCCTGGACCTGCTCCGGCGCGGTGACGTCGGCGACCTCGTAGCGGACGGTGACACCGGCCGCGGTCATCCTGGCGAGGTTGGCGGCGACCTCCTCGTCCGCGAACGGGTCGGCGCGCCCGATCAGGGCGAGCTTCGCCGCCGAGTCCTTCGCCATGGCGAGCGCGCACTCCGCGGTGATGCCCTTGCCACCGCCGGTGACCAGCAGCACGTCGCCCGCGTCGAGCGGGGTCCCGGCAGCCGTGTCGGCGACGGTCTCCGGCAGCGCCCGCAGCACCGGGGTGGTGCGGGTGCCGTCGGCCGCGTAGCGCACTTCGGCGTACCCGGTGGTGGCGGCCACCTCGCCGACGATGTTCGCCACCGCCGTCTCGACGGCGGCCGGGGTCGACGGCGCGACGCCGGCAAGCTCGACCACCGTGGTCGGCACCGCCGGGTTCTCCAGGTGCAGTGTCCTGGCCAGCCCGGAGGCGCCGAGCCGGTGCTGCACCGCGACGAACCGGGTGCCCTGCGGATTGGCGATCGCGACCTTCGCCGCCTTCAGGAACAGCTCGACGGAGCGCTCACCGTCGTCGGGCAGGCACAGCAGCACGCCCTCACCGACCCCGGCCTCGACCAGAGCCGCCCGCAGACGCTCGGCCAGCGGGTGTCCGAGCGGCGCGACGAGTGTCCAGGCGCCGGAGGCGGCCGAACCGATGGCCACCGGCGGCCGGTCCGACTCGACGTGGTCGACCGCGAACGGCCGCACCCAGGGAGCGAAACCGGGGACCTCGGTGCCGCCGTCGCCGTCCTGCGCCGTCTCCTCGAGACCGTCGATGATCTCGGCCAGCTCGCCGAGCGTCACGGTCGCGAGGTTCGCGGTCGCCGACAGTGCCGGGCGGCCGAGCTCGCGGGTGACGTCGTTGACGATCTGGCCGACCGTGATGGAGCTCAGGTGCAGGTCGTCGAGCGGATGGGTGCCGGCGGTGACGGCCTCCAGCGGTAGCTCGACCCGCTCGGCCGCGAGGCGGCGCAGGAGGTCCAGCGTGCTGGTCCCGTCGTCCGTGCCCGTCGCGGCGACCACTCCGGTCTCCGCCGGGCCGGCGTCCACCGCCAGCGTGGCGTCGATCGTCGGGGCCGTCTCACAGGGGCTCGCCAGGAACGACATCCGCTCGTCGATCGCGATGCGTCGGGTCACCCGGTCGGTGAACAGCGCCCGGGCGTCGACGTCGGCGCCGAGTGCGAACGCCGCCCCGACCGCGCCGAGCAGAGGCGCCACCGACGGGCTGTCCGAGTCGACCGACAGCACCGGCACCTCGGGCGCGATCTGGCTGACCAGGTTGCCAAGGATGCGGCCGGGACCCACCTCGAGCACGAGATCGGCACCGGCGACGGCCTCGGCCGCCGCCTCGTGGAAGCGGACCGGCTGGACCACCTGGTCGCGCAGCAGCGTGCGCAGGTCCGTGTCCGGGTCGAGTACGGTGCCGGTCACCGTGGACACCACGGTCCTGGTGAGCGGCGCGAAGGTGTGCTCGGCGAGCCGCTCGGCCATGGCCGTGGCGGCCGGGCCGACGAGTGGCGAGTGGAACGCGTGCGAGACGTTCACCCTGGTCGCGGTGATCCCCACGTCCCTGGCGGTGGCACTCACCCGGTCGATGTCGGCGACCGGGCCGGCGACCACCGTCTGCTCGGGACCGTTGAACCCGGCGATCACCGTGCCGTCGCCGAGGTTCTCCGCGGCGATCAGTCCGGCCACCCGTTCGGCGTCGGCGGTCAGGCTCACCATGGCCCCACCGGTCTCACTGGCGTCGGCCATCACCCGGCCGCGCAGTGCCGCCAGCTCCAGCAGCTCGTTGCCGCCCATGGCGCCCGCCCAGGCGAGCGCGGTCAGCTCGCCAAGGCTGTGCCCGACGGCCACGTCCGCGTCGACGCCGAGCAGGTGCAGCACCCGCAGGACACCGAGCGACCCGGCGACGATGCGGGGCTGTGCGTTCTCGGTGGCCGTGTGATCACCGGACTCCGGCACGGCGGGGTGGTCGAAGACCTGCTTCGCCGCCTCGAAGCGACGGCGCAGCGCGCCGGTCGTACCCCGGCCGGCGCCCTGGCCGGGAAACAGGAACGCGATGCGGGGCGCGGTGGCCCGGTCGGCCAGGAACACGCCGTCGGCGGGGGCGAGCAGCGCCGTTTCGCCGTCGGCCAGCGCGTCGAGGACGCGGGTGAGCCTGCGGTGTGCCTCGTCCGGGTTCGCGGCGACCACCGCCACCCGCAGCCGGCCACCGGTCAGCTCGCCGGCCAGGGTGGCGGCGAGGTCGGTCAGCTCGGCGAACGCGAGCCGCGGCACCAGGTCGGTGAGGCGGGTGAGCTTGTCGCGCAGCTCGTCCGCCCCGATCGCGTCCAGCAGCAGCAGCTCGGCGCTCTGCCGGCCGGCCACCAGCGCGCCCGTGCGCCGGTCGAGGGCGGTGCGGCGGTGCAGGCCCGGCGCCTGCTCGATCGCGATGTGGGTGTTGATGCCGCCGAAGCCCATGGCGGACACGCCGGCCCGCACCGGGAACTCGGCCGGCCACAGATCGGCCGAGCTCGGCACGTACATGGCGGCGGAGTCGGCGGTCAGCTTCGGGTGCGGGTCGTAGTGCCCGGTGCCCGGCGGGATCACCTGGTGGTGCACGGCGAGCACCGCCTTGATCAGACCGGCGACCCCGGCGGCGGCCTTGGTGTGGCCGAAGTTGCCCTTGACGGAGCTGATCGCGGCCGGTGCGGCCGTCGGGTCGGCGTCGCGGCGGGCGGAGGACAGCGCCTCGAGCTCGGTCTCGTCGCCGAGCGCGGTGCCGGTGCCGTGGCCCTCGAAGTAGGACACGGTCTCGACGCCATAGCCGGCGCGACGGTAGGCGCGCTCGATCGCGAGGCGGTGGCCGGCGGCCTCGGGGCGGGTGATGCCGCCCTTGCCGTCCGACGAGATGCCCCAGCCGGTGACCGTCGCGTAGATCCGCAGGCCGCGCGCGAGCGCGTCCTCCTCGCGCATCATCACGACCACACCGGAGCCCTCGCCGGGCCAGAAACCGTTGGAGTCCTTGTCGTAGATCTTCATCTCGCCGGTGGCCAGGGCGCCGGTCTTGGCGAACCCGATCACCTCGAACGGGTCGATCGACAGGTCGACACCGCCCGCGAGGGCGACGTCCAGGTCGCCGTCGACGAGTGCCTTGGCGCCCGTGGCGACCGCCAACAGCGACGACGAGCACGCACCGTCCACTGTGTACCCGCCGCCGGCGAGGTCGAAGTAGTTGCAGATGCGGCCGGAGATCGTGTTGGCGAGGCCGCCGGCCAGGGTGTCCTCGTCGATCGGCGGGAACGGCGCCTTGTACTGGCGCTCCAGGTCGAGCAGGAACGCGCCGGTCTCGTCGTCGCCCCAGCCCTTCTCGGCCAGTGCCGCCGCGACCGTGCGGCGCACGTACGGCCACCGCAGGCGCATGAGGTTGGCGCGGGAGAACTCGCCGGTGAGGCTGTTGCCGATGACCACGCCGGTGGCCTGCTTCGGCAGTCCCTCGCCACCCGGGAAGCCGGCGTCGGCGAGTGCGGTGGCCGCCACGTCCAACGCGAGCCAGTGGGTCAGGTCGGTCGACCGGTAGGTGCTGCCGGCGACCTTGTAGGCCACCCGGTCGAACTCGAAGTCCCGCAGCACGGCGGCCTTCGTCGAGTAGAACCGATCCGGCGCGTGCGGGTCAGGTGAGTAGTAGTCGGCCTGGTTCATCCGCTCGTCGGGGAGCCGCCGGAACGCGCGCCGCCCCGCCAACACGTTCTCCCACAGCTCCTTCGGAGAACTGGCGTCTGGATAACGCAGACCGATACCAACAATGGCGATCCGCTCGTTACTCACACCTTCACCGCCCTGGGCCGAGTTCGAAGCCGGCATCTCGAGTACGAATTGGCAACCGCGGCGAAATCGCCCGAATTCTCCGCGTGCCTTGCTGAGGTCCAGCGTGCAACACCCGCCCTGACCACAACTACTCCTGCTGTGCGGTACCGAATCCTGGCCGCCACCAGCGCACGAACACTCACCGTGCCCGCCCGGTTGCCGAGGCATTTCAGGAGAACGTATTGCCCGCTCCCCGGCCCTACCATGAGACATATGTGAACGGCGAAACGAGTGAACTCATGCATACTGAAATCAACGTTCTCGGTCCGTTGCACGTAAGCATGGCGGGCGCGTCGATCGTGCCAACGGCGGCGAAGACGCGGCAGCTGCTGGCGATGCTCGCGATCAACGCGGGACGAGTGGTCACCTCAACCTCCCTGATGGAGGAGCTCTGGGGGAATCAGGCGCCCCGTCGCGCGCCGAGCACCCTGCAGACGTATGTGCTGCAGATCCGCAGGCTGATCAGGAGTGCGCCGGCCACCGCGCCGGGCCGCTCGTCCAAGGACATTCTGATCACCAAGCACACCGGGTACGAGCTGGACGTCGACCCGGGGATGGTCGACGCGGTCCGGTACGAGCGGCTGGCGGTCGCCGGCCGCTCCGTCGGCGCGAGTGGCGACTACCGCAAGGCGGGCGAGCTGTTGACCGAGGCGCTGGGGATGTGGCGCGGCGCGGTACTGGTCGACGTGAACATGGGCACCCAGCTGGAGATCGAGGCGATGCGGCTGTCGGAGAGCAGGATCACCGACCTCACCCTACGCATCGACGCCGACCTGTTCCTCGGCCGGCACCAGCAGGTGCTCGGCGAACTCGCCGCGTTGTGCGCGCGGCATCCGTTCATGGAGAACTTCCGCGCCCAGTACATGCTCGCGCTCTACCGTTCCGGCCGGACCAACCAGGCGATGGAGACCTACCGCGAGATGTGGCACACGGCGAGGGACCAGCTGGGTGTCGAGCCGGGCGGCCAGCTGCGCGAGCTGCACCAGGCGCTGCTGACCGGCTCGACCCTCATCGACGACCCGAAATACCTCATCAACAACTGGGCGCCGACCGCACTCGCCAGCTGAGGGTGTTCAGCCGACATATCCATGGAGGAAATCATGCCTGCCGTGCTCGGCACTCTGCGGCGCCTGCTGCTCACCCCGAAACTGGCGGAGGTCACGTTCGCCGTGCGCGGTTTTCCCACCGAGGAATCGACGGCCGTCGAACATCTCGAGGCAATTCCGGAGGCGGTGATCTGCGGGTTCGAATGGGGAATCGAGTTCCGCACTCTCTGGGAGGTCGAGCGCCGGCTGGAGACGGTCGCGCCCGAGCTGCGCGGCTTCGCCTACGAGGGCGCCACCATGGCCTACACGGTGCGCGACGCGATGGCCGCCGGCCGGGGCCGCAAGGCGGCGGCGCTGCTCGCCGGGCCGGGCCGGCCGCACATCTTCCTCACCTACATCGGCATCGGGTTCGCCATGGCCCGCCTCCCGAGGGTGTTGTGGAAGGGCGTCCTGCCCGACCTCGAGGGCGTCCCGTTCCACCCGACCATGAGCTGGCTGGCCGTCGACGGCTACGGGTTCGACCGCGCCTACTTCGCCACCAAACGATGGGTGGACCGCCAGTACGAGCCGGCGCCGTACCCGTGGGCGGGCGCGCCCGACTACTTCCGCCGTGCCGTCGACCAGGGCATCGGCCGGGCACTGTGGTTCATCAACGGCGCGCTCCCCGACCAGGTGGCCGACGCGGTCGGGCGGTTCGCCGAGCGCCGCCGCGCGGACCTGTGGAGCGGGGTCGGCCTGGCGGCGACGTTCGCGGGCGGCTGCGAGCGATCCGGCCTCGACCGGCTGCGGCAGCGGTCCGGCGAGTACTTCCCGGAGCTCGCGCTCGGCGCGGTGTTCGCCGCGCGGGCCAGGCACCACTCCGGACACGTGCCGGAGCACTCCCGGCTCGGCACGGCCGAGCTCACCGGCCTGACGATCGACGGTGCGGTCACGCTCGCCGACCGCACCGAGGTCGCGCCGGACCAGACCGGCCCCGGCGGCACCCCCGCCTACGAGCTGTGGCGTCACCGCATCCGGTCGGAGTTCGGCACGGCCGCACTCGGCACGGCCGCCGAGGACGCCGCCTGAATTCCGCGCACCGCATTTCCGAAGAAACAGATCCGGCAAACCCGGAGTAGACCCGCACGACCTGAAGCCGGCACAGTTGAAATCGAATCCACTCACCACTGATTTATCCACCCGATAGGGGGAGAGCGCGTTGGGTAATGGCTGGCGGGCGCTGCGGCGCCGAATTCTGACCCCGAACGTTTCGGCCACCTCGCTGGACAAGCGTGGCTTTCACAAGAAGGACCCGGCCTCCCAGGAACTGCTGGAGACCATCGGCACGCTGTTCCTCACCGGCTACGCGGACGCGGTCGAAGCCCGCTCGGTGACCGACGCGCAGGAGCGGCTGGCCCGGATCTCCACCCGGTTCCGCGGTTTCGCCTATGAGGGTGCCGGCATGGGCTATGCGATGCTGGACGGCCTGCCGTTCGGCCATCGCCACCACGCGGCCGACTTCCTGGCCGGCCCGGCGGCGGACGAGGACTACATCGTCTACTGCGGCATCGGGTGGGCCATGGCGCGGCTGCCGAGGTTCCGGTGGCCGAAGGCCGACGACCTGGATCCGTTGCTGCGCTGGCTGGTGCTCGACGGGTACGGCTTCCACCAGGCGTACTTCAAGACCCGGAAGTACGTGCACGAGCACCACCGGGACCCGCGGTTCGGATGGCCGGACGCCGAGTCGGCCACGTACGCGAACCGCGCGATCGACCACGGCATCGGCCGGGCGCTGTGGTTCGTCGGCTGTACCGACGTCGACAAGGTGGTGGCTCTCCTGAGGGCCTTCCCGGCCAACCGGCACGCCGACCTCTGGGCGGGAATCGGGCTCGCCTCGACCTACGCGTGTGGCGCCGACGCCGGTGAGCTGACCCGGCTCGTCGAACTGGCCGGTGATCACCGGTCCCAGCTCGCGCAGGGCTCGGCGTTCGCGGCCGAGGCGCGGGTGAAGGCCGGGTTGGTGATCCCGCAGACCGGGATCGCCACCGAGGTCCTGTGCGGCACCGATCCGGTGACGGCCGCGGCCGTCACCCAACAGGTCCGGCCGCCGAACACAGCAGTCCGGAACGGCGCGGTCCCCACCTATGAGGACTGGCGGCAGCACATCGCGAACGAGTTGGTATCCCTTGGAGGTGTGACCAAATGACCGCGAAAGCAGGTGGCTGGCTGCGCAGGCAGCTGCCGGGTGTGATCGCCGTCGTCGTGGCGGTTGTCGGTTACGTCGCGGTCAGTCTGCCGACCGTGTCGGCGGCTGAACAGCAGGAGATGGCGAACCGCTACGGCTTCACCGCCAAGACGATCGCCCTGCCGGCGGCGGACAAGCAGCAGCAGATCCGCCCGGTGAACCAGGAGTATCAGAGGATCCAGGCCTGGATCTCGTCGGTGGGCGCGGCGATCGCCATGAACGACCTCGACAACGACGGACTGTCCAACGACCTGTGCCTCGTGGACACCAGGACCGACCAGGTCGTGGTGACCCCGACGCCGGGGCGGGGCGACGACCGGTACGAGCCGTTCACGCTCGACCTCCAACCGCTGCCGACCAACGACGCGATCGCGCCGATGGGCTGCACCCCCGGTGACTTCAACGAGGACGGCCGGATGGACGTGCTCACCTACTACTGGGGCCGCACCTCGGTGATCTTCCTCGGCGAGGCGGACGCGACCGAGCTGAGCGCCGACGCGTTCACGCCGACCGAGCTGGTGCCGAACCCGAAGGTGCTCGACGGCGAGTACGCCGACGTCCAGTGGAACACCAACGCCGTGGCGGTCGACGACTTCGACGGCGACGGGCACGTGGACATCTTCATCGCCAACTACTTCCCCGACAGTCCGGTGCTCGACCCGACCATCGACGGCGGCGTCGAGATGAACGACGGCCTGTCCAACGCGAAGAACAGCGGCAAGAAGTTCATCTTCTGCTTCGAGAAGGCCACCGAGGACTCGGTGAGCTACAAGCAGGCACCCGACTCGGTGTTCCCGGACGGCGCCGTGTGGGGCTGGACCCTCGCCGCGGCGGCCAACGACCTCGACGGCGACCTGCTGCCCGAGCTGTACATCGCCAACGACCACGGCGTGGACCACCTGCTGTACAACAAGTCCAAGCCGGGCAAGCTCGAGTTCGGCGGGGTGAAGCAGAACCGCACGCCGGGGGTGCCGAAGTCCAAGCAGGTCGGCAACGACTCGTTCAAGGGCATGGGCATCGACTTCGCCGACCTGAACCACGACGGCATCTACGACATGTTCATCTCGAACATCACGACGCCGTGGGGCATCCAGGAGAGCAACCTGCAGTTCGAGTCCACGGTGGACAGTCAGGAGGAGTTGCGGGCCAAGCTCGCCGCCGGTGAGGCGCCGTGGTACGACCGCAGCGCCGAGGTCGGCACCGGCTGGTCCGGCTGGGCGTGGGACGTGAAGTTCGCCGACTACGACAACGACGGCAACCAGGAGATCACCCAGACGACCGGGTTCGTCCAGGGCGAGACCAACCGGTGGCCGAACCTGCAGGAGCTGGCCACCGCGAACGACAGCCTGGTCGATGACCCGACGTTCTGGCCGAACGTCGAGAAGGGCGACGACCTGGGCGGCGACCAGACTCTGCACCTGTTCGCCAGGAGCGAGGACGGCCGTTACGCCAACGTCGCGCCGCACCTGGGCCTGTCGGTGCCGGTCCCGACCCGCGGCATCGCCACCGGCGACGCCAACGGCGACGGGCTGATCGACCTGGCGGTGGCGCGGCAGTTCGCGGAGCCGGTGTTCTACGAGAACACGAGCAACACGGAGTGCGACTTCCTCGGTCTGCGGCTGAACCACGCCGACGCCGCCGACGGCTACTCGCCGGTGGTCGGGGCGCAGGTCGAGGTCACCACGGCCGACGGCAGGACGTTCATCCAGCGGGTGGACGGCGGCAGCGGCCACTCCGGCAAGCGCAGCACCGAGGTCCACATCGGACTGGGTGACGCGGACGGTCCGGTGACCGCGAACCTGAAGTGGCGCGACCGCTCCGGGACGGTGCACGAGCAGGACCTCGAGTTGAGCACCGGCTGGCACGACATCCAGCTCGGCAGCCAGGCCAAGGAAAGGTGAGCCGCAATGGCTGAGACAACGGAACAGAAGGCGCCGCCGCGGCACGACAAGAAGGTCATCACCGCGCTGCGCAGGTTCGCGATCTCGATCACCATCTTCAACATCATCGGCTACACCCTGCTCGGCTTCGAGCAGGCGTGGATCTGGCCGATCGTGGCGCTGCTCACCGCGTACACCACGGAGATCGTGCTGGAGACGGTCGGCGCCCGGGTCGAGGCCAGGGCACCGCGGTTCGCCGGCAACGGTCTGCGCGGGATGGTGGAGTTCCTGTATCCGGCGCACATCACGGGTCTGGCACTGAACATGCTGGTCTACGTCAACGACCGGATCTGGGTGATGATGCTCGGCGTGTTCATCGCGGTGAGCGCGAAGTGGGTGCTGCGCGCCCCGGTGCGCGGCAAGCTGCGCCACTACATGAACCCGTCGAACTTCGGCATCGCGATGATCCTCCTGTTGTTCCCCGCGTGGGGCAGCATCGCGCCGCCCTACCACTTCACGGAGAAGGTCGACCACTGGATCGGCTGGCTGATCGTCGCGGTGATCATCGGATCGGGCACGATGCTGAACGCCAAGCTGACCGGTCGCATGTGGCTGATCTTCGGCTGGCTGTCGTTCTTCGTGCTGCAGGCGGTGGTCCGCGGCGTTCTGTTCGGAACGTCCATTCCGGCCGCACTCGGCATGGCGACCGGCGTGGCGTTCATCCTCTACACCAACTACATGGTGACCGACCCCGGCACGACGCCGTCGAAACCGTTCCCGCAGTTCGCGTTCGGCGCGGGCATCGCGATCATCTACGGCGTGCTGATGGTGGCCCACATCGCCTACGGGCTGTTCTTCGCCACGGCGATCGTGTGCCTGATCCGTGGGCTGTTCCTGTGGTCGCTCCACCTGATGGCGAAGGCCAAGGAAAAGGCGGCGTCCACATCGGACGCCCAGGTCACGCAGCTCCCGGTGACCGGGCAGGAAGCGAAGGCGGCATGACTGCCTGAGTGGGGCGGCATCCGGAACCCTCCGGGTGCCGCCTCACCGGCATGACCGACGGGCGCCGCCTGCGGCTCGCAGAACGAGTGGGCGCCAACGGCACCTCAGGGGACCGTGACGCAACCCAGCCACAAGTACGCACCCGAACCGGAGGCCAACAATCCATGGCGACCACAAGTGTGAAATCCCGGGAAGGCGGGCTGGTGCCGCCCGGCCCGCCGCGGCGGGAGACCTTCCGTCTGCTGCGGCTGCTCGCCACCGATCGGCTCACCCTCATGTCCGAGGCGGCCGCGACCTACGGCGACGCGGTGCGGATGGCGATCGGGCCGAAGACCCTGTACTTCTTCAACCACCCCGACACGGCCAAGCACGTGCTGGCCGACAACGCCGCGAACTACGACAAGGGGATCGGCTACATCGAGGCGCGTCGCGCTCTCGGCGACGGGCTGCTCACCAGTGGTGGCGAGCTGTGGCGCAAGCAGCGCCGCACGATCCAGCCGGTGTTCCAGAACAAGCGGATCGCCGGCCTGGCCGACGTCGTCGCGAGCGAGGGTGCCCGTCTGGTGGACCGGTTGCGTGCCCGTCAGGGCGGCGAGCCGGTGGACGTGTTGGCCGAGCTCACGGGGTTCACCCTCGGTGTGCTCGGCTCGACGCTGCTGGACGCCGATCTCGGCGCGTTCGACTCGATCGGGCACTCGTTCGAGGCCGTGCAGGACCAGGCCATGTTCGAGTTCGAGTCGATGGGCATGGTGCCGAAGTGGCTGCCGCTGCCCAAACAACGCAGGTTCCGCAGAGCCCGCGCGGACCTCGGCCGGATCATCGACACGCTGGTGGCCGACCGGCTGGCCGACCCCCGGCCCGACGGCGACGACGTCCTGACCCGCCTGATCGAGTCGACCAGGCAGGAGACGGACCCGAAGGTCGGGGCGCGCCGGATGCGCGACGAGCTGATCACGCTGCTGCTCGCCGGGCACGAGACGACGGCCAGCACGCTCGGCTGGGCGCTGCACCTGCTGGACGAGCATCCGGAGGTGGCCGACCGGCTGCACGACGAGGCCGTCGCGGTCCTCGGGGACCGACTGCCGACCTACGCCGACCTGCACGAGCTGCGGTACACGACCATGGTGCTGCACGAGGCCATGCGACTGTTCCCGCCGGTGTGGGCACTCACCCGCCGCTCGCGCGAAGCGGACGACGTCGGTGGCTACCACGTGCCGGCGAACGCGGACGTGATGGTGTGCACGTACACCATGCACCGGCATCCGTCCTTCTGGGACCGTCCGAACGAGTTCGACCCGGACCGGTTCGACCCGGCCCGGCCGAGCGACCGCCCGAGGTACGCCTACATCCCGTTCGGCGCCGGTCCCCGGTTCTGCGTCGGCAACCACCTCGGGATGATGGAGGCCACCTTCGTGCTGGCGATGCTCGCCAGGGAGCTGCGCCTGGCGAAGGTGCCCGGCTACAAGGTCGTGGCCGAACCGATGTTGTCCCTGCGGGTGCGCGGCCAGCTGCCGATGACCGTCCGGTCCGCCGGCTGACCCCGCACACAGCGGAACGGGGTGCCCCCAGGCGGGGCACCCCGTTCCGCTGTCGGGTCGGACGGCGATGGTCAGGCTCCCGGACGAGCGATCTGCTCAGCTCGCCCAGGAACCCACGTGTGCACCGGCTGCTCGAGCTGGGCGAGGAGCACCGGTGGGTCGAACACACTCTCCGGGCGCAACCACAGGTCGACCGGCCGCACCTCGCGGTCCCGGCGGACCTCGATCGGCCCGAACGTGCTCACGTGCACGGTGGCGTCGTCGAACTCGTCCCACAGCTCGTCCACCGAGGAGTACCGGTCGTCGACGACCGAGTGCGCAAGCACGTACCAGGAGCCGACCGGCACGTTGTCAATGGTGAACTCACCCGGCCCGGAGCGAGCGGTGCGGCACGCGGGAAAGCCCTGCGCGATCCGGTCGCCGAACAGGCCGATGGCCACCATGCCGGGCCGCCAGGTCGGCGGTGTCCAGACCTGCCCCCGCAGGGTCGCGACACCCGACTCGGCCGGCGGCTGGACCGGCAGCGGCGCGGGGGACCCGTCGAACTGACGATAGTCGGTCGGCGACAGACCGACGCTGCTGCGGAAACGAGAACTGAAGGTGCCGATGCTGTTGTAGCCGACGGCGTGGCTGATGTCGGCCACCGTCATGCTCGTCGACCGCAGCAGCCGCTTGGCCTCCTGAATCCTCAGCGCCGACAGGAAACGGCCGGGCGACACACCGGTCACCCGTTGAAAGATCCGGGAGAAGTGGAACTTGCTGAACATCGCCGTGCGCGCCATGTCGTCGATGGTGATCGACTCACCCAAATTGTCGCTCATCACACGAATGACTCGTTCCACCGCGTTCTCGATAACTTCATCCATATTTCTGGTCCCGTCCGGCAGGTCGGCGACCGAATTAATTCGGCCAACCGACGGTAGGATCGGCGCTAATAAACTGACAAGCGCGGTCGTTCCATGGACAACTGAGCGGCCAACTTCGCTCAAGGTTCGCTCGAGGGAGCGCCAAACCCGCTGGCACAGCGGCGATGAACGCAACCAAGGAGATGCGCCAACACACCCGATCGCGAATAAGATCGGACCAGACTTCAATTCCGCCCGCGACGGGAGCACAATCGTGAGTTCTGATGCCGCCACGAATGATCAGATCAGAATCATCACTCTCGAGGCGTTCGCTGACACGATCATCCCGGGCGCGAAACGGTCACCGGAGGACCGGGCCATCGCGGGAGTCTGCGACGATCCCGGTGCGGTTGAGGCCGGCGCACTAGAATTGCTCGAGCATCCCGCGACAGGCATCGCCGCGGGGCTGGAGGCATTCGCCACGGGTCTCAACGCGCACGCCACGGCCTTCGCCGCCGCGCGGGATCTCACCCTCGACGACGACGTGCCACCGTTCGTCGGGCTCGACTACGACCAGCGCGCCGCCCTGATCCTCGAGCTCACCGCACCCGGCCACCCCGAGCGGGACGGCTGGGTGCTGCTGGCGCTGTTCAGCAACATGGCCTACGACAGCGCCGCACACCTCAGCACGGCCGAGGCGCTCGCGAACGGCCACCCCGGCCTCCTGGCCATGGGCTTCGCCCAGCCGGATGCCGACGGCCTGTGGCGCTTCCCCGAGTTCGGCTACGGCCGCGAGCTCGCCAAGCGCCACCCGCAAACCACCGCGTCAGGGAGCCCGGAATGAGCACGGAACGCACCGATGTCCTCGTCGTCGGCAGCGGGTTCGGCGGTTCGATCGCCGCTTACCACCTGGCCGCGGGCGGCGCCAAGGTCACCATGCTCGAGCGTGGCCCGTGGCTGGTCGGCAAGGACTTCGACCACGACTACCTCCTCGGCAAGTCCTACACCCGGGTGTTCGACTTCACCTCCGGCAACGGAATGAGCGTGCTCGGCGGCAACTGCGTCGGCGGCGGCAGCGTCGTCTACTTCGCCGCGCTGCCCCGGGCGCCGCGGTTCGTCTTCGAACGGCACGGCAGCATCGGCAGGCGCATGTGGCCGGCGGCGATCGACCGGGACACCCTCGATCCCTGGTACGACCGGGTCTCGCAGGTGATGCCGGCGCGCAAGCAGGAGTGGTCGGACATCACCTACGCCGGCGGGCTGTGGGCCGCGGCGTGCAACCACGCCGGCCGCACGGCGAACCCCGTCCCCGTGGGCATCGACGCCGACAAGTGCACCAACTGCAACTGGATGATGGCCGGCTGCAAGTTCGACGCCAAGCAGTCGCTGCTGCTCAACTACCTGCCGGCCGCCATCGAGCACGGCACCGAGATCCGCCCCCTGCACGAGGTGCAGCGGATCTCCCGCACCGACAGCGACGACGGCACTGGCGACTACCAGGTGCACTACAACGTGATCGACGACGAGGACTACCGGGTGCAGACCGGCAGCGGCGTCATCGAGGCCAAGATCGTCATCCTGGCCGCGGGCGCGGGTGCGACTCCCGTGATCCTGCAACGCTCCGAGCCGACCCTCGGCACGATGCCGCACGCGGTCGGCCGGTACTTCTCCGGCAACGGCGAGCGCCTCAACACGGCGGTCATCAACGAGGAGCGGGCCGGCGAACTGCTCGGCCTTCGCCGCCCGGACGGGACCGTCTACCAGGCCAACCAGATCGGCAAGGGCCCCGTGGTCGCCTGCTGGGACTTCCTGGACGGCGAACGCGCGGAGTACACCCGCTTCTCCATGGAGCAGCTGTACTTCCCGCCCGGCCTCGGCACGATTCTGGCCCAGGCGCCGAACGCCGACGGGCCGACCTGGTTCGGCAAGGCGAAGAAGGAGATCCTCAAGCGCTGGCAGTCCTGGCTGACGATCTTCCTGATGACCGAGGACAACAACGAGGGCGTGTTCGGCCCGCCACCGCCGACCGGCAACGCCGTGCGGATCTCCCAGCAGATGCTCGGCAAGGGCCCGCTGAGCTACGACCCCACGCCGGAAACCCTGCGGGGCTGGGCCGAGGCGGACGCCGAGGTCAAGTCGATCCTCGAGGACAGCGGGCTGGCCACCGTGGCGCCGTGGACCAACGACGTGGTCGGCGCGTACACCGTGCACCCGCTCGCGTCGTGCCGCATCGGCGACGACCCGGCAACCTCGGCGCTGGACGACCGGCACGAGCTGCGCGGCCACCCCGGCATCTTCGTCACCGACGGCTCGTCGGTGCCCGCCGCGCTGACCGTGAATCCGGCGCTGACCATCGCGGCACTCGCGGAGCGGGCGATGCCCGGCATCGTGGCCGCGGCCCGCGACCGCGGAATCGACGTCACCTACCACGGCGACCTGCCCCGGTCCACGGCCACGCCGGCCATGCCGCCCGCCGCGAACCCGGCGGCCTGACGGCGCACAGCCAAATGCCCCAGGCGGTGTTACTCCGTTCACGAACTCCGACGCTCGGAAAATCCATTGTGGACAAATTTGAATTGCGCTCTCCTTGAGGTCCGCGCCGTACTGTGCGAGTCTGGATAAAGATGAGGTAACCGCCGGTAGCGTCATTCTTGATCCCGTGGGAGGGTGCATGTCGTCGTTGGAGGTCCCCGGTCTCGATGTAGCCGGTCGAGTGCGGGCCCGTGACATTCAAATGGCGGGCGTCGCCGACCTGCGCCGCCGGGTACTGATGATCTCTGGAGCGATCGACGCGGTCGACTACGACGTGTCGGTCTCGATCAACCTGCCGGAACCGGGTCGCTGGCAGATCATCAAGTCGGAGACCAACCTGACCGACCAGACCTGGGTCGCCATGCAGGTGACCACCGACGAGGACAGTCATTTCGTCGACGGCTCGGAAGCGATGATACTTTCTCGTCAGTTCAGCAAGACATTCATGACCCCGGACCTGCGGCGCCTGACATTCTTCGACGGCGAGGTCCGGCCGGGCGAGGCGGTGCTGAAAGTCTTCGAGATCGAGTGCGAGCAGCGCCGGCCGGCGTACGCGCACGCGCGGTACAGCCCGGTCTCGACCGACAGCGCGGAGAAATCCGCGGAGGTCCTGGAGAGGCTGATCGCCGACGGCTTGCCCGAACGGCCGGCCATCGAGGTAATAGTTCCGGTGACGGTTATCGGCTGACCGACCGCGCCGCGCCACCGGATCCATCGTGACCAGGTTCATTCCACCACCCCACCTGTTGAGCTCACCCCGTCACCGGGACTGGCCGGCCTACCCGGGCGGCGCGGTCGCGGCGCCCGGCGAGCCGCCACGGCATGCCGACGTGGTCCTCGTCGGCGCCGGACCGGCGGCACTCGCCGTGACGGCCGCGCTGTGGCACCTGGGGGTCCGTGACGTCGTGCTGCTCGACCGGGATGGCCGGCCGGGTGGGCGGTTCTTCGACCGGGTCGACCTGCTCGACCAGCGCGTACTGCGCTCGCCCTACGAGCACCACCCCGGCGTCGAGGGCTACCGCGACTGCGAGCTGCTCGACTTCGCCCGGCTGCACTGGGAGTTGCTCACCGCGACCGAACGCCGTGAGGTCCGGATGGCGCAGGCCGGGCACCGCTCGGTGGTGCCGGTCGACGTGTTCCAGGCGTACTGCCGGCACGTGGCCGCACTGCACGGCGTCGGCCACCGGCTGTTTCGGGCGTCGGTCGACCGGGTGCTGCCCGGACCGGACGAGGTGCTCGTGC
This sequence comes from uncultured Actinomycetota bacterium, assembly GCA_963826035.1. Lineage (GTDB taxonomy): Bacteria > Actinomycetota > Actinomycetes > Mycobacteriales > Pseudonocardiaceae > Actinophytocola. The sequence goes on from CAWGVZ010000004.1 coordinate 705,204, forward strand.
GCGCCGGCGAGCACGAGATCACCGCCCGGTTCGTCGTGCTGTGCCTCGGCGAGGAACGCCGCACGGCGCCGCCCGGCTGGTCCGGGGCCGGCTACTGGGACGAGCCGGCACCCCCGGCCGGCGACACCGACGTGGTGGTCGGCGCCGGGTTGACCGCCGCCCACCTGATCGCCACCGGGCTCGACGCCGGCCGGCGGGTCCGGTGGGTGCTGCGCGGCGAGCGGGAGCGCTACCAGTGCTCGGACGTCAACGCCTCGTTCTTCCGTGCCGAGGGCCGCGCGCGGTTCGACGGGGTGACCTGGGCGGAACGTCTGTCGCTGATGGGCCGCGAGCGGCGCGCGTCCGTGATGTTCGAGTTCCGGCCGGGCCTTCGTGACGCCGAGGCCGACGGCCGGTTGACCGTGTACCGCGGCACCGGGGTACGTGCGGTCGGCGCGGGTGCGGTGGAGCTGGCCGACGGCACGCGGGTGACCGGTGACCGGGTGCGGCTGGCGTTGGGCACCGTCCCGTCCATCGGCGCCGGGCTGCTGCCCGACCATGTGGTCGGCGCCCGCGACGGCTGGCCGGATCTGGACGAGCGCACGCTCGCCTACCGTGCCGCGCCACGCGTCCTGGCCGCCGGCGCCGCCGCGTGCTTGGTGCTCGGCCCCGCGGCGCGCAACATCGACGGCCACCGGGTGGCGACCGCGCGGATCGCCACCACGATCGCGACCGGCCTGCCCGCCACCACCCGAACAGGTGGGCACCCGTGTCTGACGAGCCGTTCGACACCCGGTTCACGCTCCCCTCGGTCGATGATCCGCCGGACATCGAGATCGGCGTGATCCTCATGGGTCTCGGCGCCGAGCGCCTGCTCGCCGGGCTTGGCACGGCCGGCCCGGCCGACACGGCGACCGCCGTGACGCTGCGGGTCGACCAGCTGCGGCACGAGTCCGCCGGGCCGAACGCGTTCGCCGAGGCCGCCGCCACCGGCGCGGCCGCGTGGCTGTCGGCCCGCTCGACGCTGGCCGCCGCCGACCCCGGCGCCATCCGCTCCGCCGCGCTGCGCCAGCTGTGGGTCGCCGCCACGCGCACGGTCGACGCGGCCGGCGTCGTCGACCCGGCGCTGGCCTCGCTCGGGCCGGCCCGGCGCGCCTACCTGACCGCGTGCTGGCTGCGCCGCGCGGAGATCGACAGCACGCTGTCCTGATCCTCAGGAAGGAACTCCCGTGGCCTATCTCCCTTCCCTCCCGGCCGACGCCATGCTGCTCGACGTGTTCCGGGCCTACCCGGACACCGCCTTGCGGCTGCTGGACTTCCACGAGCTGCTGCTGCGCGGCCCGTCCCCGCTGACCGTCGCGGAACGCGAGTTCATCGCCGCGTACGTCTCCGGCCTCAACTCCTGCGGCTACTGCCACGGCGTGCACACGGTCACCGCGCAGGCCTGCGGGGTGCCGGCCGGAGCGGTGCCGGCCGCCGTCTCAGGGCTCGACGCCGCGGGCATCGACCCGAAGCTCGCGGTGCTGCTGCGGTATGTCCGCACGCTGACCCTCGCGCCGGCTGAGCTGACCGAGGCCGACGCCCGCGCGGTGTTCGCCGCCGGTTGGGACGAGCGGGCCCTGCACGACGCGGTGCTCGTGTGCGCGTTGTTCAACTTCATGAACCGGATGGTCGAAGGGCTCGGGATCACCGCGGACGCCGAGTACTTCGCCGTCTCCGGTGCGCGACTGCGGGAGGTCGGCTACGCGGGCCTCGCTCCGCTGGTGACCTCCGCACTCTCCGATAAGGACACCGACACCACTTCGCCGTAACGTCTTCCCCAGGTTTTCGACCGAGGGAGCGCGTATGGCCGGCTGGCTGGTCCGCACCGCACTCCGGACCACGCTCTCCCAGGTCCGTTACGTCACACCGGTTCACCCGCGCCGCGCGAGCGGGCTGGTGACCGCCGTCTACCAGCAGGCCGAGCGCGACTTCGGTCTGCTGGCCCCGCCGCTCGCGCTGCACTCCCCCGCGCCTGCCGTCCTGGCGGCGAGCTGGGCGATGCTGCGCGAGTCGCTGATCGTCGACGGCCACAGTGACCGCGCGGCACGGGAAACGGTCGCCGCGGCCGTGTCGGCCGGCAACGCCTGTCCCTACTGCGTCGAGGTGCACGGCGCCACCCTGTGGGGGCTCACCCGGAGCGCGGATGCCGGCTCGATGGCCGACGGCGCGCTCGACGAGGTGACCGACCCGGACACCCGCGCGCTGCTGTCGTGGGCGGGTGGCACGGGCCCGTGGCCGGCCGCCCGGCCCGCGGCGCAGGCCGCGGAGCTGATCGGTGTCGCCGTGACGTTCCATTATCTCAACCGCATGGTCAGTGTCTTCCTCGGCGAGTCGCCGCTACCGCCGACCGTGCCGGCCGCCGCGCGGGTCCGGGCCCGGCGCGTGCTCGGCGCGATCATGGGCCGGTCGGCCAGGGGCGCCCGCCCCGGCGCGGCGCTCTCGCTGCTCGACGGAGCACCCGGTCCCGAACCCGAGTGGGCGGAGGGCAACGCGACGCTGGCGCGGGCGTTCGGGCTCGCGGACGCCGCCGTCGGGGCGGCGCGGATCCCGTCGTCGGTGCGGTCGCTGGTCACGGCCGAACTATCCACATGGGACGGATCGCCGGCCGGGTTCGGCGGCGACTGGATCGAGGACGCGGTCGCACCACTTCCGTCGGCCGACCGCGCGGCCGCCCGGCTGGCGCTGCTGACCGCGAAGGCCCCCTACCGGGTGGACGAGAACGTGGTGGCGGAGTTCCGGCGGGCGCAACCCGCCGACTCGGCACTGGTGGAGCTCACCGCGTGGGCGGCGCTGACCGCCGCCCGCCACCGCGGTGACAGCATCTGGCAGCGGACCCGCCCGTTCCGAACGGCGCGATAGCCGGCCGGAGAGCCGTCCCGGCTCCGGAGCCGGGACGGCTCTCCGGCCGTCCCGGCACGACGAGAGTCGGTCAGTGCGCACCGCCGAACACCAGTGTCGTGTCGTCCATCAGGACCTTGCCACTCAAGATCGCGTGGTGCAGCTGCCTTAGCCGCACCGACGGCTCGACCCCCAGTTGGTCGACCATGTGGGCCCGCAGCCTGCGGAAGGCGTCCATCGCCTGCGACGGCCGGCCCGAACGGTAGAGCGCGATCATGTGCTGCCCGCAGAAGTTCTCCATCAGCGGGTGCCTGGCGCACAGCGTGGCCAGCTCGCCGAGCAACTGGTGGTGCCGGCCGAGCCGCAGATCCGCCTCGATGCGGAGGTGCAGGTCCCCGAGCCGGTTCTCCTCGAGCCGCATGGCGTCGATGGCCAGCATCGGTCCGGTCGGGATGTCACTGAGCGCCGGGCCGCGCCACAGGCCGAGCGCCTGGCCGAGTAGCTGGGAGGCCAGCCGGTGGTCATTGGCGTTGACCGCCTGGCGGCCGGCCGCGGACAGCCGGTCGTAGCGCACCGCGTCCACATCCTCCGGCTCGACATCGAGCAGGTACCCGGACCGACGGGTGATCAGCACTTCCTTGGGCGTCACCGGGTCGGCCGTGCTCGCCAACGCCGACTGGAGCTTTCTGCGTAACTTGAGGATGTAGGTGTGCAGTGTCGGTATGCCGGTGCGCGGCGGCCGGTAACCCCAGATCTCCTCGGTCAGCGCCGAGACTGTCACCACGTGACCCGCGTTCAGGGCGAGCATCGCCAACAGCTGGCTCGGCTTGTTCGCGGACGGGACAACGGACACACCGGCGACGGTCACCTCCAGCGGACCCAAAACTTTGATCTCTACTCGCATGACATTCTCAATTCTCAGTATCGTTTGATCACGGAAACAATTCTCCGGTTTGCACTGAGTCACGACAATCGAACCCCGGACACCACAAGGCGCCCACCTCGTCGAACTCGGCGAGCGGGTCACCCGATCGGTTGATTGCTTGGATCTTTATCCGGACAGGAGTGGTCCAAGAAAAGCGTGACACGCCCCTAGTGGAATGTCAAGCATTCTTAAAGAATGATCACAGTATTCCCGACGCAATATCCAGATAAGAAAATAGTGCGGAATTCGCGAATTCGCACCCCTGGCGAATTCGCGAATTCCGCACACAGCCTTGCTTTTCGATCAGCCCCGCTCTCTTCTCACTGCGGCGATCTCGTACAGCTCGTCCAAGTCGTACTCGGCGCGGCCCGGCCGACCGTATCGGGTGAGCCTGCCCCGGCTCGCCCACTTGCGCACGGTCGCCTCCGGTACCCCCAGCGCCAACGCCGCCAACTGGGTCGGCACGGTCTTCGGCCGGGTTCCGTCGGCCCTGCTCCCGGTGATCATTCCGCCTCCGAGGGCGCCGAGCGGCTCTGGTCGAGACCGCGCCGCCCACGCAGCAGCAGCCACTCCGCCGGCGCCACCACGTGCCCGGCGTCGCAGGAGACCCGGTAGGACAGCTGATCCTCAGTGCCGGACTCGGCCCGGACCAGCTCGCCGCACCCGGACCGCGCGCAGCGACCGAGCTCGACCAGCACACCCTCGTCCGGTCGCACGACCTGCCGGGCGGACTGCACCAGCACGCCCAGCTCGTCGACCAGATCCGGGGCGGCGGGGTGCCCGGCGAGCCAGTTCAGATGGATCACGAGGAACGTGGTGAGCTTGCGGATGCAGGGCTCGTCCGGAGCGGTCACACCGCGTTCGCCGACGACCAGGCCGCACCACGACGCCAGCACCCCGAGGATGTTCGACCGCGTCGTGACCACCGCCTCGCGCAGCACTATCCCGCGCGGCCGCGAGCCGCTCACCCGCTCCTCCAGCTGGGGTCGGCGCAGGTCGAGCACATGGGCACAGAGGTCGTACCAGCCGGGCAGCTCGATGAGATCCTCCTCGGCCTGGTCCCGGCAGCCGAGGCAGACCGCCATCCAGGCCCCGACGGGGGTCGGCCTGCTCTGGCCGCGATGGCGCCTGCTCTGGCAGGCCGGCCGGTCGCGAAGACTCGGCGTCACCATGTCGTCCACGGTCTGCTCCCGGTCTGTTCCGAAGGGTCTCAGGGCTCGATCAGCTCGCCGAGCCCGTTGGCCAGCGCAGCACGGCACAACTGGTCGACGAGCAGGGGACTGGGGGTGTCCAGGGAGAGCAGCTCGACGAGCACGACGTCCTCGGCGCGCTCGCGGCCGCCGCACGAACCGGCCAGTAGCTGGCCGAGATCGGCCCGGATGCCGGGCGGGCGGCGCCGGTCGCGCCCCGGCCCCGGCTCGGCGCAGCCCACGTCCGCCAGGTACGTGCGCACGATGGCCCGGTCGGCGCGGTCCGCCAGCCGGCCGAGGTCGTCGACGTAGACCTGGTCGACACCGTCGGTCAGCGACGCCGGCAGATCCTGGCCCGTCGCGTTGACCAGCACGGCGCCGCTGGCCAGCTGGCTCGCCCGAAGCCCGAGCAACTCATCGCGCAGCAGGTCGCCGACCGCGATGACCAGGTTGGCCCCGAACACGGCCGCAGCGATGTCGCTGACCAGCGAGAACCCGATCCCACGCAGCTCGAGTTGGTCGAGCACGGACGCCCCGACGGAGGCCGCGGGCCCGGCCAGGTACACCGCGACGTGACTGATGTCCGGCACGTACTGGGCGATGATGGCGAGCTCGTGGTGGGTCGACCGGCTCGCACCGACCACGGCGGCCGTCACCCCGCCGGACACCAGCAGCTCACGGGCCGCGATCGCGGCCAGCGCGGCCGCGTGGAAGGCCCGCAGGCTGGCGGCCGGAAGAGTGACCTCGACGTCGGCTGCCTCGAAGAGGATCTCACCGACCTCGCTTTCTTCGGGGCCATCGGGCCGGCCGGCGTCCCCGTCCACGCTGCCGATGGTGCGCCCGAGCAGTTCCTCGGCCAGCACGGCGACCGGGTCGATGAGCTGCAGGGCGGCCAGTGCCTCATCGGCCGTGAGGCGCACTACGGACCTGGACATCGCACGCCTCTCTACACGCGGGAGCTGGACGAGACCAATCTCCCGAGCACCCCCTTCGATGCTCTATCGGTCCGCTATTGGTCGCCGATAGCGGACCAATGAAAGAGCAGAAGGGGACGGAAGGCGAGTGGGACTTGAGTGGTTCTCAAGCGGATCCCGACCCCGCCAGAACCAGACTCCAAGCCAGATTTGAGGGGACCTCCCATGTCGAACCGCAGGCTCGCCAAGTCAATTATAGGTACCGTTTTCGGAATTGCCGGCCTTGCATTATCCATTGCGCCTGCCACGGTCGCGCTGGCCGATTCACCCTGGGACAACCCCGACCCCATTGTCGTCGCGGACTCGCCTTGGGACGGTCCCCACAGCGACTCGACCACCGACGACGATTCGCCGTGGGACTGACCCGCACACTTTCCGGCGTGCTCAAATGAATGGCGCTTCCCCCGTATGGTGAACGGGGGAAGCGCCATTCATCACGGTTCGACGCCGCCGGTGGTGCCGTTCGTGAACAGACAGGACAGCGTGGCCGCCAGCTGCTCGCGCAGCCGGGCGGCTTCCGCCGACTCCACGAACTCCAGCAGCCGCATGGCGAACTCGACATCGGCGTGCGCCTGACCGGGATCGCCCTGTCCCTGATGGACGTCGGACAGCAGCACCAAAGTCTTGGCGTGCCACAGGTGTGACCCGAACTCGGCGAACAGCAGCCGGGCCTCGTCGAGATGTACCGCCCCGGCCGGGCTGTTGCCCCTGGCCAGCTCGATCTCGCCGAGCGCGTGCAGCGCCTGCCCCTCGATCAGCCGTTCGCCGATCCGGCGGGCCAGCGACAGCGCGTGCCGCAGGGTGGTGTCGGCGTTGTCCAGCCGCCCGGCGCGCTGGCGGACCACACCGAGCCAGTACAGCGCGTTCGCCTCACCGATCCGGTCCCCGATGTCGCGGACGATCAGCAGCACCCGGTTCAGGGACTGGTGCGCCAGCTCGATCTGATCGGTGCTGATGTACAGCTCGGCGAACCTGGTCACCACCTGGACCTCGCCGCGCAGGTACCGCACCCGCTGGCAGCAGGCGAGCGCTAGGTCGAGCAGGTGGTGGGCCCGGTCCGTGTCGCCCTCGGCGATCCAGTGCCGCGCGAGGTTGCGCAGGATGTGCGCCTCACCGACCGGGTCGTCGATCTCACGCATCAGGACCAGTGCCTCGTCGTACTTGCCCAGCATCGCGGCGGAACGGCCGCGCAGCCGGTCGACCGCGGCCGAGTTGCGCAGTACGAGCGCGCAGCCGGTGGTGTGGCCGTCCGCGCGGAAGATCGCGAGCGCCCCGTCGAAGCAGCGCTCGGCCTCGTCGAGTCGCTTCTGCAACATGTACATGCTGCCGAGCGAGTAGAGCGTCGCCGCGCGGCCGGTGCGGTTGCCGGTGCTCTCGGTGATCTCGCCGGCCACCGTGGCGGTCTCACGCCAGTCGTCGAAGTAGCCCTTCACCTCGAACAACGTGACCGACGTCAGCGCGAGGTCCCAGCACAGGTCGTCGAAGCCGGACTCGGCGGCCTGGTGCACGGCACAGACCAGTGCCCGGCGCTCCGCCTCCCACCACTCGATCGGGAAGTCGACGCCGAACGTGCCCCCGCCCGGCGGCTGCCACCTCGGCGCGTCGCTGTGCAGGATCGTGTAGTCGCCGCCGTACTCCTTGCGGTGCGCCGTCTCGGCGAACACGAGCCAGGCACCGAGCAGCCTGGACATCGCCGCGCGCCGGTCATCGTCCGGATCGCTGGCGACCAGCTGCTCGTGCGCGTACACCCGGATCAGGTCGTGGAATCGGTACCGCTGGTGCTCGCCCGGATAGTCGACGGTGTCCAGCAGCTGGGCCTCGACCAGGGTCTCCAGCACCTCCTTGGCGTCGAACGGGTCGACATCGAGCAACGCCGCGGCGGTCCACTCCGCGAAATCGGGCGCCTTGATCAGGGCGAACAACCGGAACAGGGACTTGGCCTCCGGGGACAGCACCCGGTAGGTGAGCCAGATGTTGGACCGGACCTCCAGGCCGCGGTGGGTGAACTCGTCCAGCCTGCGTGCGGTGTCCCGCAGGCGGTTGACCAACTCCTGGAGCCGCCAGTGCGGGCGTGACGCCAACCGGGCGCCGGCGATGCGCAACGCCAGCGGCAACCCGCCGCACAACGCCACCAGCTCGACGGCCGCCGGCCGCTCGGTCGCCACCCGCTCCGCGCCGATGATCTTGGACAGCAGCTCCATGGAGCGCTCTTCCTCGAACACGTCCACGTCGACCACGTGGACTCCGGGCAGCGTGGTGAGCTTGGCCCTGCTGGTGGCGATCACCGCGCAGGTCGGGCTGCCAGGTAACAACGGCAGCGCCTGCTCCTCGCTGGTCAGCCCGTCGAGCACGACCAGCAGCCGCTTGTCCGCGACCCGGCCGCGGTACATGTCGGCACGCTCGTCGAGGTCGTCGGGGATGGCCGGGCCGCTGACGCCGAGCGAGCGCAGGAACCTGGCCAGGATCTGGCCGGTGCCGTCACCGAGGTCGCCACCGAGGTTGCTGTCGGCCACCTGGACGTTCAGGTCGGCGTAGAGGTGGCCGTCCGGGAACTCGTCGAGCAGCTCGTGGGCCGCCCGGATGGCCAGCGTCGACTTGCCGACCCCGCCCTTGCCGGCGACCGCCACGATGCGCATGCCGTACCGGTTCTCGTCGAGACCGACCGGCTGGGACAGGATTCGGGTGATCCGCTCGAGCTGGCGCTGCCGGCCGGTGAAGTCGCCGATGGCGGCGGGCAGCTGGCGGGGCACGGGCGACGAATTCTCGGCCGTCCGTCTCTGCACGGAGGATCCGATGACGATCGACGAGGTCGAGGCGAGCTCGAGGGCCGGGTCGCTGTTGAGGATGGCCGCCTCGAGCACCTGCAAGCCCTTTCCCGGCTCGATGCCCAGGTCGTCGACCAGCCGGGCCCGCATGTGCCGGCACGCCTCCAGCGCCTCCGCCTGCCGACCGGATCGGTACAGGGCGAGCATCAGCAGCTCGCACAGGCGCTCGCGCAGCGGGTGGGTCTCGGCCTGCGCGGTGAGTTCGCCGACGATCTCCTCGTGCCGGCCGAGGGACAGGTCGAGGCGGAACCGCTCGGTCAGCGTGCCGAGCCGGGCGTCCTCGAGGCGCGCGGCGCCGCGGCGTACCAGCTCGCTGTCCAGCCCGGCGAGCGCGGGGCCGCGCCACAGCGAGAGAGCGCTACGCAGGGTGACGGCCGCCTCGGTGATCCGGCCGGCCTCGGTGTGCGCGTGGGAGGAGGCCACCAGGCCGGCGAACTGCTCGCTGTCCACCTGGGCGGAGGGGACGTCCAACAGGTAGCCAGGGGACCTGGTCTTGATCGTCCATGGTGCGTCCGCGTCGCCGAACAGCTTGCGCAGGCTGGAGATGCAGATCTGGATCTGTGCGCGGACCGTGTATGGCGGCGAAGTGCTCCACACGGCGTCGATGAGCTGCTCTATCGGGGTGACCCTGTTGGCGTTGAGTGCCAGCATCGCCAGCACGACTCGCTGGCGCGGTCCGCCGATGTCCAGGTCCCGGCCGCACACCGCGGCCTCGAGCGGACCAAGCAACCTCAGGCCCAAGATGTCCCCCTCCCGAACCACACGCCCACATCGGTCCGTGAGACGAGCCCGATCCCCCGACGAGCACACTTACGGCCACACGCTGAGCAACGCCCGAAAATGTGCCAGTGAGCGCAGGCAGCCAAACCACCATCACACAATTGACGGGACATACTGACGAGAATACTGCAGTCGGAGTAACCGCAATCGGTTCGTACTGCACATCGACCTCAAGCGAAACTCCACGGTCGCTGGTGTCCGCCCCGCGTGCCGCTCGGCTCCGGCCTGCCGCAAGCCAGAAGATGCGACGAGAACGGTCGCCGCTAGATCCTATAACGGCAAGCACCGGCCGCGACCTCACGGTCCCGCGAGCACTCACAGATTGGACGCTGGGCGATGACTGAATCCACCTGGAAAGTGGTCATGGATCGGCACGGGGTAACGATTGCCAGTGATCGGTTCCAACTCACCACGTCCGACGCCGACCCAGCACAGCTCGAAGCGGTCGTTTCCGAGCTGCAGAGCGCGATCCGCGGCACCTACGGACAGTACTGCGGTCTGTCCCGCGCCGTCGAGATGATCGGCGAGCGCTGGGGCCTGCTCATCATCCGGGACCTGCTGCTCGGCCCGAAGTCCGCGGGTGAGCTGCACCGAGGGCTGCCGAGGATCCCGATCGAGCTGCTCGACAAGCGGCTCAAGGAGATGACCCACAGCGGCGTGCTGCGCCAGGCGGCGAACGGCACCGAGGGCACCGAGGGCACCGACCTGCGCTTCGAGCTGACCGAGTACGGTCGGGCCGTCGAGGACGCCGTGCTGGCGCTCGGCCGGTGGGGCGCGATCTCCCTGGCCAAACCGCGGCCGGAGGACGTCATCACCACCGACTCCATGATGGTGGCGCTGCGGGCCACGTTCGTCCGTGAGGCCGCACGGGGCCGGACCGTCAGCTTCGAGCTGCATGTCGGCGAGATCGTCATCCACGCGTGTGTCGACAACGGTGCGCTCAAGCTGGCCGTTGGCCCGCTGCCCGGTGCGGACGCGGTGATCAATCCCGGCCAGTCGCTCAAGGATCTGCTCACGGGCACGATCGGGGTCGAGGAGGCTCTCGACAGTGGACTGGTGCAGGTCTCCGGCGATCCGCAACTATTGAACGAGTTCGTGGAAATATTCCAGCTACCACGAATCTCGGCACCCTTGCCGGCCTGACAGCGATCAATCCGACCGATCGGTCGGATTGATCAGAACCATATCCAGAGCAGACGGCGTAGTCGACTCATGGTCGATTACGCCGTTCTGCCCTGATCAATTTCCGGCGGGTACGGAATGGTGGCAGTGAGGGACGATGGGGATCGGAAGCGGCAGAATGACACAGACGGTGGCGAAAACGCGGTGGCTCGGACCGGAGGGATCACTCAACACCAGGCACCACAAAGCCGCGTTGATGACCTTTCTCGCGGTGGTGGTGCTGCACTGGGCCGAGCACCTCGCCCAGGCCTACCAGATCTACGTACTCGGCTGGGCGCGGCCGGCCGCCGGCGGGGCGCTCGGGCTGGCCTTCCCCGTGCTGGTCAGCTCGGAATGGCTGCACTACGCCTACGCCGTTTTCATGATGGTCGCGTTCGTCGTGCTGCGACACGGGTTCACCGGACGGGCCAGGTCGTGGTGGAAAGCCGCGATGTGGATCCAGATCTGGCACCACTTCGAGCACCTGCTCCTGCTGCTGCAGGCGATGACGGGCAGCTACCTGCTCGGCCGCCCACAGCCGGTCAGCATCGCGCAGCTGCTGTTCAGCCGGGTCGAGCTGCACCTGTTCTACAACACCATCGTGTTCGTGCCGATGGTCGTGGCCATGGTCCACCACCTCCGCCCGCGGGCCGACGAGTATGAGCTGATGGCGTGCTCCTGCAAGGCGGCGCCGGTCGCCGCCGGCGCCCGCTGAGCGGCTGATGGCGCAGGTCGGCGGTGGCACCCACGACCACGTCTTCGACCTCGGCATCGGCATCGGGCCCGTGGTGCTGCGGGTGGCGCTGCTCGCCGCCGTACCGGTGGTGGCCGGGTACACGCTGCTGAGTCTCTTCCTCCCAACGCCGACCAGGACCACCGCGCTGTGGGTGGTCGGCACCGCGGGCGGCGTGGTCATGATGGAGCTGCTGGTGGCCGGCGGCCTGTCGGTGCCGGTGCAGGTGGTGCCGTTGCTGCTCGGCATGCTGGCCGTGGCGCTGTACGCCGTCCGGTCCACCGATCCCCGATTCGCCCCGCTGCGCGCGGTGCTGCGGCGGCTGGCCCCGTGGGTGCTGCTCGGCTGCGCGGCGGCGGCACTGCTCGAGTTCGGCCGAGGGTGGAGCTCCACCGGAGCGGTGGCGCTGCACACCGGGACGATGCTCGCCATGGTCGGGTTGGCCTGGTTCATCCTGTGCCGGCCGCGACACCGGTCCGGCCGGCTCGCGGTCCGGGGTACGGCCGCGGTGCTGGCGGTCGCCCTGATCGGCGGTGCCGCGCAGGCCATCGTGCTGCGGCCGCGGGAGACGACCCCCGGGATGGCGGCCGCGGGCCTGGTCGGCGGGGTGGCCGTGACGATCGTGCCGAACCTGCCCGGCTGGAACCTGGTCCACGTGCCGGCCGGTGCGGCCGAGGTGGGCACGGCGCCGGACCGGCTGGTGGCGGCCACGAACCGGCCGGGAACCACCGGCACCTGGGCGGCCGTGCGGCTGCCGGCCGGCCGGGCCGAGCTGTGGGTGCGTCACCGAGGTGAGCTCGACTCGATGACCACCGACACGGGTTCGTCCGGCGCCGCGCCCGCCGAGCTCCTCGGCCAGGACGGCCCGGAGTGCGCGAGCGCGATACTCGGTGCCGTGCTCGCCGCCGGCGGGCCCGCTCTGCCGGACTGCCCGGCCGGTGAGCTGACCGGGCCGGACGCCGAGGCACTCCGTGCGGCCGTGGCCGTCCTGGCCGAGCGGGGACACCGCTCACTCACGGTGATCGGCGACGCGACGGCCCGCGGCGTCGCCGCGGGGCGCACGGTACGCGCGGCCATGGCGACCGAGGGGCTGGCGGACACCCGGACGGCCGGCGGCCCGGTGCTCGTGGTCGCCGGCTGGCCGGCGACCGCCGCCCTCGTGCGCGACCGAACCGACGGCGCCCCTGTCTACCTGGCTCCGTGGCTGCTGACCGACCCGCTGCTGACGATCGACGCCCAGGTGACCCCGAGCTTCTCGCCCGGGGACGAGGCCCCGCGGCGCTACGTCCTGGCCCTGCGTCGCGGCTTCCCCGGCGAGGTCCCGTCGGCGGCCGGGTACCGGACGTGGCTCGCGGGCCAGCGGGAGACCGGGCCCAGCCCGGTCCGGATCGACCAGGTCACCCCGGCCGTCGATGGCTGGCCGGCGCTCGCCACGGTGACGACCCCCGGCCGATGACCCCCGACCGGGTCGAAAGCTACGCGGCGACCCTCGGAGTGAGGGCGAGGTCGGCCACTGTCGCCACCACGGCGGCCGGCGAGGGCAGGACCTGGATCTCCGCGGCCGTTCGCGCCGCCGCCGCCCGGAACCGGGCCGTGTCGAGAAGCTCCAAACATGACTGGGTGACCGCGTCCGGCGTGATCTCCGCCAACGACAACCGGAGCCCCGCCCCGGACCGCACCACCGCGTCCGCGTTGTCGAACTGGTCATCGAACTGGGGCAGCACCAGCTGTGGCCGGCCCGCCTCCAGCGCGGTGAGCGCCGTGCCCTGCCCGCCGTGATGGATCAGGACGTCGCAGGCCCGCACCGCCTGCGCGAGCGGCACCTGCCCGGCGTGCCGAACCGCGTCCGGCAGCCGCGGCCAGGTCGCCGCGACCTCGTCGGCGACGGCGACCACCAACTCGAAACCGAGGCGGGCCAGCCTGTCCAGCACGGGGACCACGATCTCCGACACACCACGGCTGCCCAGCCGGGGCACCACGGTGCCCAGTGTCAGGCAGATCCTCGGCCGCGAACGCGGTTCCAGCGCCCAGTCCGGCACCCGGGCATCACCGTTGTACGGCACGTGCCGCAGGCTGCGGTGCCCGGCCGCGTACGGCAGGCGCAGGCTCGGCGGCCACGGGTTGAGTACCCGCATCGGCCATGGCAGCACACCCAGCGCCGCGCCGCGCAACTCCCGGACGAGCTCGGCGGCCGCGGCCGCCCGGTACTCGCCGAGCGCGGCCACGCCCCAGTGGAGCTCGACGTGCGGCACGCCGCGTGCGGCGGCGGCGATCGGCCCGGCGAACTCCGCGCGCTCGCTCACGAGCACGTCCGGCCGCCACGCGTCCATCAGCGCCGCGGTGCCGGGCAGACCGCTCGCCGCGATCCGGCCGAACACGCCACCGTGGATGTGCCGCCGCCGTTCGAGGTCGTCGGTCGCGGCGGCGGCCGCGCCCAGCTCGACGAAGTCGGCCGGCGGTCCACACGAGACGGTCGGCAGACCGGAGCGCAGCACGGTGGGCACGAAGTGTTCGGCGGTCGCCACCAACACCTCGTGCCCGGCCGAGCGGCACGCCCATGCCAACGACACCAGGGGAAAGAAGTGTCCCGACAGGCCCACTGTGGTGAACAGGATCCGCATACAGCTAGGCCGACTTCTCGATCGGACGGCTGGCCGCGGCCCGTGCGGCGTCGACCGCGGCCTCGTAGTCCGGGTGCTGACCCACCGCGGGCACGTACTCGGCGTGCACCACCGTGTCGTCCGCGTCGACCACGAACACGGCGCGGGCCAGCAGCCGGAGCTCCTTGATCACCACACCGTAGGCGAGGCCGAACGACAGGTCGCGGTAGTCGGAAACCGTTTGCACGGCGTCGATGCCGGCCGCACCACACCAGCGAGCCTGGGTGAAGGGCAGGTCGACCGACACGGTGAGCACGGTGACCCGGTCGAGCGTGGCGGCCTCCTCGTTGAAGCGGCGGGTCTGCTGGTCGCACACCGGGGTCTCCAGCGACGGGACGGTGGAGATCACCCGCACGGTGCCCGCGGACGAGGACAGCGTCACCGGCGACATGTCGTTGGCGAGCGCGGTGAACTCCGGCGCGCGGTCACCGACCGCCAGACCCTCCCCGAGCAGCGTCACCGGTCGGTCCCGGAACGTGGTCACACCAAGGCGTTCTACGGTCATCGCAAGCATCCTCCGGTATCATCCTTTGTGGAACACCACGGTGTCCACAGTGAACACTCCGCGAGCGGAGCCCTTGAACATCACGTACAACGGCTCCGTGATGCCCGGGTCGGCGAGCGCCACGGCGGGCAGCTCGACGTAGGTGTCGGCGCTGCCGGTGGCCGGCACGTCGACGGCGAGCAGTGTCGGGCCGCCCACCTCGTGGTACTGGACCTCGATCCGCCCGCCGGCGGCGCTCGCCGACACCCGGAAGCCGATTCCCGTGACACCGGCGAGGTTCGCCCGGTCGAACTTGATCCAGTCGCCCGGGTCGATGTCGCCGATCCGCGCGCCGCCGCTCGCCCCGGCGTGCGGTGCCACCCGCACCCCGTACGCCTCGGTGACGGACTCCGCCTCCTGGACGTCGCCGTGCAGGACGTGGCTGGCCGAACCGCTCAGCCGCGGCGCACCCCGGCCGCCCGTGTCGGTGTAGCGGGCGGTGACCATGCCGACCGGCCACGACGGACCGTCGGGGACCGCGAGCGCGCCCGAGCAACCCGTGGCGGCGCTGCGCACCTCACCGCCGACGATGTACTCGACGATGACCCGGGCGCAGTCCACCCGGCCGTCCTCCTGGTCGGTCACCGACACCGCGAACGGCACGGTGTCCCCCGGCCCGGCGAAGACGCCGTCGACCGGCGCGTCCAGCGTGACCGTCGGCCGGGTGTTGCCGACGACCACGGTCGAGGTGGCGACGCCGGTGTTGCCGGCGGCGTCGGTGACCGACAGCCTGGCGGTGTACTCGCCGGGCCGGTGGTACCGGTGGCGCGTCGCTCCGGGCGTCGTCGAGTCGACGTGGCCGTCGCCGTCGAAGTCCCAGGCATAGCGGAGCCGGTCGTCCTCCGGGTCGTAGGTGCCGGCCGGATGGAACGCCACCGTCATCGGCCCGGGGCCGGACGTGCGATCGGCCGTCAGCTCGACGCTCGGCGCCCGGTTCCCCGGAACGTGGTCGACGCGGTACAGCGCGGGATGCCCGGCATCGGCGTCCAGGACGTACAACGAGCCGTCCGGTCCGAACTCCACGTCCACCGGCCGCCCGAGTGCCAACGAGTCGAGCACCGGGGTGATCCGGCCGCGCTCGCCGGCGGGCCCGACGGCGATGTCCTTGAGCCAGCCACGGTCCCGCTCGTAGGGGATGGTCGCCCCGTCGTACGACGCCGGGAACTTCGTGGCGGAGTCGAGCGCCGGATCGAAGTGGTAGGTCGGTCCGCCCATCGGCGCCTCGCCGCCGCTGCCGAACGCGGGAGCCGAGCCGCCGCTGTTGAGCTCGGGCACCGAGCCGCCGTCGTAGGCGAGCCAGGCGGCCCGGGCGGGGGGCAGGTCGACGAGCCCGGTGTTGTTGGGGCTGTTGTTCTTCGGCGCAGCGCAGTCGAACGCCGCGCCCGGCTGCCCGGTGGCGAAGTCGTGGTGGACGTAGGGCTGGTTGTCACCGGCGCAGTACGGCCACCCGTAGTTGCCCGGCTCCTTGATCAGGTTGAGCTCGGCCTGACCGGCCGGCCCCCTGGCCGGAACCGCGGCACCCGCGTCCGGGCCGAGGTCGCCGAGCTGGATCCAGCCCGTCCGAGTGTCCACGGAGAACCGTTCGGGATCGCGCAGCCCCATCGCGTAGATCTCGGGGCGAGTCTTCGCGGTACCGGGTGGGAACAGGTTGCCGTCGGGGATCGTGTGCCCGCCGTCGCGGTCGACCGTGACGCGCAGGAGCTTGCCGCGCAGGTCGTTGGTGTTCGCGGCCGACCGCTGGGCGTCGTGTGTCTGCCGACCGGCCCGCTCGTCGACCGGGGTGAAACCGTCCGAAGTGGACGAACTGGTGTCGTCGGTCGTCGACAGCAGCAGGTTGCCGTCTCCGTCGAAGCCGATGTCGCCGCCGGCCGGACCGCTGTCCGACTCCGCGGGCACCAGCAGAATCCGCTGCTCCCCGGCGAGGTCGAGCCTTCCGTTGCGGCGCAAGGCGAACCGCGACAGTCGGTGCCCGTCCGCGGCGGTGTAGTAGACGTAGACCCATTTGTCGCGCGCGAACCCCGGGTCGATCGCCACGCTGTACACCCGGGCGTCCGGCAGCGTGCCGGCCGGTGTCGTGGTCCCGTCGGGGTCGGTCAGCCAGACCTGCCCGGTACGCGACGCGTGCACGACCCGCCGGTCCGGCAGCACCGCGAGGTCCGCCGGCTCGCCGACGAGGTCCGCCCCTTCGGCGAGGGTGCGTCGGTCGAACGCGGTGTCGCCGTCGCGGCCGGGTGGGGAGCAGTCCCCGCTCGCCTGGCCGGTGGCGTACCGGATGCCGCCGAGCAGGTGCTGGCGGAATCCCTGGTCGGCATAGGTCTCGACGCTGTGCCCGAGGTTCGTGTACCAGGCGCGGCCGCCGGCCGGCGTGTGGCACCACGTCACCGGATGATCGCCCATCGCGCCGGGCCCGGGTGCGTAGGTCGACTCGTCGAGGGACGCGAGAACGTGCACCTCCGGCCGGGGGCTGCCGTAGAAGTTCCACCACTCCTCGGTGAACTCCCACCGGTCCGGGAGATGCGCCGTCGACGGATGGGTGCGGTCCTCGACCGCGATCGTCGCGTGCTGGGTGACCGGGAACTCCGGCGGATACGGATGCGAATGGTAGAACGTGCCGATCAGCTCGTTGTAGTACCAGGGCCAGTTGGTCTCCATGCCGGCCGGACCGTGCACGCCCACGAAGCCGCCACCGCCGGCGATGTACCGCTCGAACGCGGCCCGCTGCGCGCCGTCGAGGCTGGGGGCGATGACGTTGAGCCAGACGATCGCGTCGTACCGCGCCAGGCTCGCGTCGGTGAACACGGCCGAGTCCTGCGTCTCGGCGACCGTGAAGTCGTGCCGGGCGCCCATCTCCTGGATCGCGGCGATGCCGTACTCGATCGACGCGTGGCGCAGGTCCGGCGAACCCGTCTGATGGAAGATCAGCACACTGGCCGGGGCGGACTGGCGGGCCGCCCCGGTCGTGGCCCCGGACGCGACGACCCCGCTGGTGGCCCCGAGGAGGGTCAGCACGGTCACCACCAGTCGCCAGCTACGGCGATGACCGCCGTCCTCAGCACGGAGTCGCACTTGTGTCTCCTCGTTCCTCGAGCCGGAGTTCTCAGCCGCCGACCGGGCTGGTCTGGTGGGACGCGACGCGCCAGTCACCGTCGTACTTCACGATCACCCACATCGCGCGCACCTTGTACTCCGCGGGAACCTCGTCGGCGCCGTCGGTCAGCACCCCGCCCTCGGTGACCGCCAGCGCGACGTCATCGGTGAGCAGCCTGATCTCGATCGGCTCCTCGACGAGCCGGGAACCCCGGTACGGGCCGTCGAACGCGGCCGACATGTAGGACCGGATCTCCTCACGGTCCTTCAGCTGCTCGTCACCGACGAGCATGCTGCCGTTCTCGACGAACATCTCGGCGAAGGCGTCGGCGTCGTTGCGTTCCCACGCCGCACGGATCCGCAGCGGCGCGGTGAGGACCGCACCCTCCGGGCCGTTGGGATACTGACCATAAAGACTGGCCCACTGCTTTGCCCCGGCGACAAGTGATGAAGCCTTGGAAGACACGGTGTTCTCCTTTTTCTCAGAGCGAATAGCTGGACGATTTACCAACGGAGGGTCGCGCCGGCGCCGCGGGGACTGTTCTGGTAACCCGCCAGGAACCACTCACCACCCCGCTTCACCACCACCCACGTCGACCGAACCGCCAACTCCGGATCGATCTCCGACTCCCCCGGCGCCAAAATCCCACCATGCGTCCGCAACAACGCCACATCATCACTCACAAAACGCACATCCACCGGCGTACCCGTCACCCCGGTCCCCTTGAACGGACCAGCATAAGCAGCCGCCATGAACGCACGCACCTCCTCACGACCCTGCTTGAACACATCCCCCGGCAAAATCATCACACCATCATCCGTAAAAACCTCAGCAACCCCATCAGCATCATTCCGCGCCCACGCCGCCACCAACCGCAACGGCACCCCCAACGCCTCCTTCTCCCGATCACTCGTGAACGAGCCATAATACGAATCCAACGACGTATCGACAGACATATCGACTCCTGCGTTTCGACGCGACTTGCACACCATGGTCACGGAGTGGGCTCACCGGCCGCATCTCCCCCATTGCGGAGCGATCGAACCCTGCGCACTCTCGGAGGGGCCTTGTTCGGCGGGCTCGGTCATCCTTGAAGTCCGAATGAGCGGGGAGGAATACGTGACATATCTGCCGGAGATCGAGCGAACAGCCACGGCCGTCCAGGCCGAACCTCCGCCGGCGCCCCTGGGGCGCGACACCGCGGACGGACGTGCCGTCGACGACTCGTGCCTCCGGCACCGCTCACGTGGACGTTTCGCGCCGACCGGACAGAGGTGACGCCATGAAGGCCGCGGTAATCCCCGAAGTCGGCGGAACCTGGGAGCTACGCGACATTCCCACCCCCCGTCCCGGTCCCGGTGAGGTCCTGATCAAGGTGCACGCCTCCGGGATCTGCGTCAACGACGTGCTCGCCTCGCGTGGGACGCTCCCGTTCCCGTCCGTCTCCCCGGCGGTGACCGGACACGAACCGGTCGGCGAGGTGGTGGAGCTCGGCGACGGCGTCACCACGCGCGCGGTGGGCGACCGGGTCGGGACCACCTGGGTGCGGGCCGGCTGCGGGCGCTGCGACTACTGCCGGCGTGGCCTGCCCGTCACCGGGCAGACCGCGCTGAACTGCGCCGCGCCGGTCACCACGGGGTTCACGGTGCCGGGCGGTCATGCCGAGTACCTGGTCGCTGCCGCCGGCAGCACGGTGCAGCTCCCCGACGGACTTCCGTACCCGCTGGCCGCACCGGTCATGTGCGCGGGGTACACGGGCTGGAGCGCGCTGCGGCGGGCCGATCCCAAGCCGCACGAGCGCGTGGCCGTGCTCGGCATCGGCGCCGTTGGCCACCTCGCCCTGCAGTTCTCCCACGCGTGCGGGTTCGAGACGATCGCCATCACCCACACACCGGACAAGCACGACCTCGCCCGGGATCTCGGCGCGGACCTCGTGGTCGCCAGCGGCGCGGAGCTCCTCGAGGCCGGTGGCGCGGACGTCATTCTCGCGACCGGCAGCTCCTACCGCGCCGCGTCGGACAGCCTGCGCGGCCTGCGCCCCGACGGTCGGCTCGTGCTGACCGGCATCGACTCGGCCGACGGGTTCGACCTGGCGCCGAACCCCCGCAAACCGTTCTTCGCCCAGCGCCACCAGATCATCGGCGCCACGCACGGCGGTCCACGCTACCTCCGGGAGGCGCTCGAGCTCGTCGCCGACGGACGGTGCACCCCCATGGTCGAGCGCTACCCCGCGGCGCGGATCGCCACCGCGTTCGACCAGGTGTCCAAAGGAGACGTCCGCTTCCGCGCGGTCGTGGACTTCTAGTTCCGGCCGCACCTCAGGAGGATCGCCCATGTTCGGCACCGAGCTCGCCGAGATCTACGACCTGGTCTACCGGGAACGCGGACAGGACTTCGATGCCGAGGCCGAGCTGGTGGCCGGGCTCGTCCGGGACCGCCGGCCGGACGCGACGTCGCTGCTCGACGTCGGTTGCGGCACAGGGGAGCACCTCAAGGCGCTCCACGGGATGTTCGACCACGTGGCCGGCATCGACCTCTCGGCGCCGATGGTCGCGATCGCCGTGGACAAGCTGCCGTCCGTCGACATCAGGATCGCCGACATGTGCGACTTCGATCTCGGCAGGACCTACGACGCGGTGATCTCACTGTCGACCGCGGTCGCCTACCTTCCGTCGGCGGCCGCGATGGCCGTGGCGATCAAACGGATGGTGTCGCATCTCGCGCCGGACGGCGTGCTGGTCGTCGAACCCTGGTACTTCCCGGAGAACTACCTCGACGGATACGTCGCAGCGGACATCGTGCGCGGGCGCGACCGGACGATCTCGCGGGTGTCGCTCAGTCGGGCACGCGACGGGGCGACCCACATCGAGAGCCACTGGGCGGTCGCCGACCACGCCAGCATCAGGCACTTCACCGAGACGCACGTGTTCGGCCTCTGGACCCGCGCGCAGTACGAAGAAGCGTTCCGGGATGCGGGGTGCACGGCGGAGTACGTCGACGGCGTGCAGGCCGGCCGCGGACTGTTCGTGGCGCGACCGAACGGAACAGGAGCATGACCATGACATCCCCAGCCGAGCTGCAGCCACGGGACGACGTCGAACTGCCCCGCCGGTTCGCCGACTCCGCGGCGGTCACGACCTCGGGGGCGTGGCTGCGCACCATCAGCTTCTTCGAGTGGCTGGCTCAGCGGCGGGAGGCCCATGCCTTCCAGGTGGACCGAATTCCGTTCGCGGAACTGACGAACTGGTCGTTCGACCCGGACACCGGCAACCTGGTGCACGACAGCGGACGGTTCTTCACGGTCGAGGGACTGCACGTCACCGTCGCCGACAGCCTGTTCCCCGAGTGGGAGCAGCCGATCATCGTGCAGCAGGAGGTCGGCATCCTCGGCATCCTGGTGAAGGAGTTCGGTGGTGTCCTGCACTTCCTCATGCAGGCGAAGATGGAACCGGGAAATCCCAACCTCCTCCAGTTGTCGCCGACCGTGCAGGCCACTCGCAGCAACTACACGAAGGTGCACAGGGGCGCCGACGTCAAGTACCTCGAGTACTTCACCCAGCCGCACCGCGGACGGGTGCTGACCGACGTGCTGCAGTCCGAGCACGGCTCCTGGTTCCTGGGCAAGTCCAACCGCAACATGATCGTCGAGGCACACGACAACGTGCCGGTCGACGACGACTTCTGCTGGTTGACCCTGGGTCAGATCGGCGAGCTGCTGCGCCACGACAACATCGTGAACATGGACGCGCGCACCGTGCTGGCCTGCGCGCCGGCCGGGCACACCGAAGCGGGCGCGATGCACTCCGACACGGAGCTGCTGTCGTGGTTCACCGCCGAGCGGGCAAGGCACGAGCTGCGCGCCCGCCGCATCCCGCTGCACGAGGTGCGGAAGTGGCGGCGCGGCGACCACGCCATCGAGCACGACGACAAGCAGTACTTCCGGGTGCTCGCGGTGTCGGTGCGGGCCGGCAGCCGCGAGGTCGCCGGCTGGACCCAGCCGCTGTTCGAACCCATCGGGCTCGGCACCGTCGCGTTCGTGGTCCGGCGGTTCCAGGGAGTCCCGCATCTGCTGGCGCACGCGCGGGTGGAGGGCGGTTTCCTCGACACCATCGAGCTGGGGCCCACCACGCAGTACACCCCCGAGCACTACGCGCACCTGCACGGCGCGGACCGCCCGCCGTTCCTCGACCTGGTGATCAACGCGCCGGCGAACCGCATCCGGTACGAGGCGGTGCACTCGGAGGAGGGTGGCCGCTTCCTCAACGCGGAGAGCCGCTACGCCATCGTCGACGCCGACGAGTCACAGGCCCCGACCGAGCCACCGCCCGGCTACTGCTGGGTCACCCCCGGGCAGCTGAACTCCCTGGCCCGGCACGGCCGCTACGTGAACGTGCAGGCCCGCACGCTGATGTCGATCATCAACTCCCGGGCTGTTCCCCTCTGACCCCGGACACCCCCGAGGCCCGCACCGGCCGGTGCGGGCCTCGGGCATGTGTCCGGCCTGGAACGGACAGAGCTGGAACGGACAGGGCTGGAACGGACAGGGTGAGGCGGTGCGGAGCCACTCGCCGAGTCGAGTGGCTCCGCACGGGTGGACCCGCTATCGCTGCCCGGTGGTCACCTTCGCCGGGCGCCGCGGCGGCGTGAACCGCTTGCTGGTGCGCTCCAACCACCAGTGCGCGACGAGCAGGTTGAGCACGATCCCGATCCAGCTGGCCGTCTCCAGCAGCAGCGGGAACGAGGTGGGGTCGAATCCCGGCAGGTGCGGAATCGTCAGCACCATCACCCGACCCTCGATGATCTGCATGCACAGCGCGAAGCTGTAGATCATGTACTTGCGGTGCTCCAGGTAACGGCGCTGGCGCGCCATCCGGTAGCCCGCGATCGTCGCCGCCAGCCACAGGATGGCGCCGATCGCGTTGCCGGCCGGGCCCATCGCGAAGGGCACCAGGGTGAGCGCGATCAGCCCGGAGGGGATGACTCCGCCGAAGACGTAGGCCCGACCCATGAACCGGTGCACCGCCGGTCGCCACGCACGCAGCTTCGGCCACAGCTGGAACGGCACGGTGGCCATGGCGATGGTGCCGAAGATGATGTGCGCGACCAGCAACGGATAGTGCAGCGCGACGTCGTGCCGGAGGTTGGGCAGCCTGGCCTGGCTCGGGTCGAGGGTCAGGTACGGCGGGACGAACATGAAGATGAACACGAACGAGATCAGGCCGGCCGGCAGCACCCAGGGGCGCCGCCACCAGGACCGCTTCGGGCGCGATCGGGTGGCCGGAGCGGCGTGCTCCTCCGGCTCGGCCGACCGATCCGGCGCGTCGATCTCAGGGGTCTGGGTCATGATGTGCTGCCTCTGCTGTCGATGAGCCTGCCGAGCGCCCGGGTGCGGACGGAGCCGCACCGCCCCCGGGCGCGCCGGTCAGATGTAGGCGCTGTTCGGCTCGAGTCCACAGAGGACACGGCCGTAGAGCTCCAGGTTGGTGGTCGGGAGCATCAGGGCGTGCAGGTTGGCGGCCTGGATGTCCCTGGCGATGCGCTGGATGGGAACGTCGGTGTAGTTCGACGACCCGCCACTGGCCGAGGCCAGGATGTCGATGGCCGCCTTGCCGAGCTGGCACACCGCGCCGACGTCACCCCGGGTGCGGGCACGTTCCTCGATCTTCCACGACTCCCCGCTGATTCCCTTCTGGTCCAGCAGGGTGGTCACCCGGAAGGCGTGGAACTCGGCCTCGTCGATCTTCATGGCCGCGTCCGCCACCTGCAGGTGCGTCAGCGGCGCCTCCCGCTGCGACGCGTAGTCGGTGTAGGTGATCTTCCGGTCCGGCAGGCGCTCGAGGAACGTCTCGAGCGCGCCGCGGGCCAGTCCCAGCACGGTCCCCACCGACGACCCGGCGGCCACGCCGAGCAGCGGCGCCCGCCACACCGGCGAGTCCGCGTTCGCCCGCGACGCGTACTGCTCGGCCAGCACGGCCGGCAGGGGCAGCACCCGCTCATCCGGGATGAACACGTCCTTGGCGATCGTGGTGACGCTGCCCGAGCCCTTCAGGCCGGCGGCGAACCAGTCGTCCACGATCTCCAGCTCCGACATCGGCACCAGAGCCATCACCGGCCACATCCCCGCACCGTCCGGGGTCGGGGCCATGGCGATCACCTCCTGCCACTGCGAGTGCAGCGCACCGGAGATGAAGCCCCACTGTCCATTCACGACAACTCCGCCCGGCGCCGGCACGGCGGCACCCGACGGGCTCAGCGTCCCGCACACCCGGACGTCGGGCGAGGAGTACACCTCGTCCTGTACCTCGTCCGGGAACATGCCGACCATCCAGCCCGGGATGGACCAGACCGACGTGACCCACGCTGTCGACCCGCACCCCCTGGCCAGCTCGGCGGTCACCTCCGTCTGCGTCCGCGAGTCGGCCTCGTAACCCCCGTACCGTTGGGGGACCCGCAACCTGAGCAGACCGGACTCGGTCAACGCGTCGATCACCTCGTCGTGCAGCCGGCGGTTCTCCTCGGCCCACACCGCGTGCTTGCGCAGCAGCGGAACCAGGTCAGTGGCCCGCGACACCAACTCCACACCCGACGGAATGTTGCTCACTTCTCCTCCTCACAGTCGAAACGATCCACCGGTGGGATGTCCCGGAACGGCGGGTTGTCCTTGTCCTCGTCAGTCGGCTCGTCGGTCAGCCGGCGAGCCGGACCGGCGCGGCCGCCGGTTTCGCCGCCGTGCCCGCGATGAGATCCGCCGCCTTCTCCGCGATGGCGACCGTGGGGGCGTTGGGATTACCGCGCACGATGGTCGGCATCACCGACGCGTCGACCACGCGTAGACCATCGATCCCGAGCACCCGCAGCTCGGCGTCGACGACCGTCCCCATGGCACACGTGCCGACCGGGTGGAAGATGGAATGCGTGTAACGGCGGGCATGCAGCCGGAGGTCCTTGTCCGACTCGGACGCCGGCGGCTCGTACGCCGCTTCGGTGTAGGGCCGCAGCGCCGGCTGCCTGGCGATCTCCAGCCCGATGCGGAGGCCGGCCACCGCCGTGTCCAGGTCGGCCTCGTCGGCGAAGTAGTTGTGCACGATCTTCGGTTTGGCGGTCGGGTCGTCCGAGGCGAGCAGGACACTGCCCCGGCTGCGTGGGGTCAGGATCGACGGACCGTAGGACAGCGCGTGGTGGGTCGGCGTGCCGAGCCCGCTGTCGGCGAACATCACGGGGGCGGTCAGGTACTCCACGTCCGGTGCCGGCAGCTCCGCACGGGTGCGCACGAACCCGCCGCACTCCGGGCCGTTGGCGGTCAACGGGCCGCGCCCTTCCCGCATGAACCGCTCGACGTGCTGTGGCTGGTTGGCGGCGAGCAGGCTGATCGGGTGCGAGTGGGTGAACACCAGTGGCACCAACGGATGGTCCTGCAGGTTCTGCCCGACGTGCGGCTGGTCGAGGACGACCTCGATGTCCAACGCGGACAGCAGCTGCGCGGGTCCGATCCCGGACAGCATCAGCAGTTGCGGCGAGTTGTACGCGCCCGCGGAGAGGACGACCTCGCGGTCGGCGCGGATCGTGATCTCCTCGTTCAGGCGCTCACCGACCACGCCGACCGCACGGCCGTCCTCGATCAGGATCCGGTGCACCTGGAGGTTCGACTCGATCGTGAGGTTGGGCCTGCTCATCGCCGGGTGCAGGAATGCGGTGGCCGAACTCGCCCGCCTGCCGTCCTTCTGGGTGAGCTGGAAGTAGCCGAACCCGTCCTGGGTCTCGCCGTTGAAGTCGTCGTTGTAGGCGTGGCCCGCCTCGACCGCGGCCTCCACGAAGGCCTTCGCCATCGGGTTCTTCGCCCGCCCGTCGGACACCGCCATCGGCCCGCCGACGCCGTGGTATGCCGAAGCACCTCGCTCGTTGTCCTCGGAACGCAGGAAGTACGGCAGCAGCTCGTCGAAGCTCCACCCCGGCTGGTTCCACTCGTCGAAGTCGAGCCGGTTGCCGCGGACGTAGACCATCGTGTTGATGGAGCTGGTGCCGCCGAGCACCCGGCCTCTCGGCAGGTAGATTCGCCTGCGGTGCAGGAAGGGCTCTTCGTGCGTGTCGTAGTCCCAGTCGAGCTGGGTGCGGAACAACTTGCCGAACGCCACCGGGACGTGGATGTTCTGCGCGGTGTCCGGCGGGCCGGCCTCCACCAGACACACCCGGACCTCGGGGTCCTCACTCAGGCGTGCGGCCAGCGCACAACCCGCCGACCCGGCACCGACAACCACGTAGTCAAACATCCACTCCTCCTCCATGGATGCACCACGCCTCTCGACTCCGACGCCTGTCGGCCGAATGCGGAAACGTGGTGCGCCGGCCCGATCAGACGATGTGCACGTCGGGCACGTACAGAATCCAGCGACCACCGCTGTCCCGGAACTGGCTCTCCTTGGCCATGATCTCGGCGGCGTGGTTCCAGGCGAACAGCAGTGCGTAGTCCGGGTACGGCTCGGAGAACTGCTCCGGCGACACCACGGGAATGTGCGAACCGGGGGTCAGCAGCCCCTGCTTCTCCGACGTCGAGTCGATGACGGCCGGGACGAGATCCGGCCCGATTCCGCAGTAGTTGGCCACGGTGGCGCTCTTGGCGGTCGCACCGTAGCCGACGATCCGGCTCCCCTTGGCCCGCAGTTCCCGCAACAGCGCCACGAGATCGGTGCGAATGCGGCGGATGTTCTCCGCGAACCGCGCGTAGGTCGCCGCCTCGCCGAGCCCGAGCCGCCGTTCCCGGTCGAGCAGCTCGGCGACCGCCGCCGTCGGAACCCGCGCACCGGCGCGCGCGACGGTGTAGCGCACGGCGCCGCCGTGCACGGCCAGCAGCTCGGCGTCGACCAGCTCGAACCCGTACTGGGCCGCCATGGCCCGCACCGAGTGGATCGAGAACAGGTAGAAGTGCTCGTCGTAGATCTGGTCGAAGTAGTTGTGCTCGATGATGTCGCCGAGGTAGCGGTCCTCGAACACGAAGACGCCGCCGGGGGCCAGCAGCGCGTCCACCCCGCGGAAGATCGAGTCGACGTAGGCGATGTGGCTGAAGGTGTTGGCGGAGAAGATGACATCCGCCTGGCCGTCCTCCGCGGCGATCGCCTTGGCCGTCGACTCCTCGAAGAATTCGACCCGGACCCGGACTCCCTTGGCCGCGGCCACTTCCGCGGCGCCACTGGACGGATCCACCCCGAGGTGGCGCACGCCGGCGTCGCTGATGGTCCGCAGCATGATGCCGTCGTTGCTGCCGATCTCGACGGCGAACGGGTCGGCGCCGGTGAGCTCGGTCTCGAGGAACTTCCTGGCGACCAGCTCGAAGTGCTCACGCATCACCGACGAGCCCGACGAGCGGTACGGGTAGTCCGCGTGGAACATCCGGTCCCGCTGGACCTCCTCTAGCTGCTGCAGCATCGTGCAAGAGGTGCAGAACCCCACCACGAGCCGGAAGAAGCTTTCCTCGAGCATCTCCCCCGGTTTGCGGAACGCCTGGGACACCGGCTGCTTCCCGAAATCGAGACACTCTTGCACCACACCGCCACAGATTCGGCAACTGGGCGTCATCGGCTGTCCGTTATTGCCAGTCACTATGTCAACCCTTCACCTTGTTCCGGGGTGAAACTGGGCGATTAGACCCTCGGAACGGCGACTAATACGACATATCCGCTCCTCGTCCCCAGATGAATGTAGGTGTCGCTCATCGCGCCCTCATCTCCGATCGTGCGCATCCGCAGTTCGCCGGGACGTCCGCGCTCGCCGCACGCCAGGAGATGCCTGACGTGCGGGAACGATCGAGGATGAACGAAGTTCGGGCCCGGACGTTGGAGGAAAAATGATCAACATCTCCCAGCCGAGCGTCGGAGACGAGGAGCTCGAGGCGATCCGCGAGGTATTCGACAGCAAATGGCTGGGCTACGGGGCACGAACCAAAACCTTCGAGGCCGAGTTCGCGGCGCATCTCGGGGTCGACCCCGAACGGATGACCTTCATCAATTCCGCCACGGCCGGACTGTTCCTGGCCGCCGAGTTGCTGGACCTCGGTCCCGGCGATGACGTCGTGCTGCCCTCCGTCAACTTCGTGGCGGACGCCAACGCGGTCATGGCGACCGGCGCCCGGCCGGTGTTCTGCGACGTGGACCCGCACACGCTCAACCCGTCGGTCGACGACGTGGCGCGCGCGTTGACCCCGAACACCAGGGCCGTGATCGTGCTGCACTACGGCGGCCACCCCGGTGACATCGTCGAAATCGCGCGACTGTGCCGCGACCGCGGGATCTCGCTGGTCGAGGATGCGGCCGTCTCCATCGCGTCCAGTGTGGATGGACAGATGTGCGGGACGTTCGGCGACATCGCGGTGTGGAGCTTCGACGCCCGGAAGATCATCACCACGGGCGACGGCGGCATGCTCTACGTACGCGACCCCGAACTGGGGCGCCGGGCGCTTCGGCTCGCCTACCACGGACTCCAGGACCGCAGCGCCTTCACCACGGCCGCGAAAGGGTCCGGCCGGTGGTGGGAACTCGACGTCCAGGACGTCGGTCGTCGGGTCATCGGCAACGACATCACCGCCGCGATCGGCAGCGTGCAGCTACGCAAGCTGCCCGGCTTCATCAAGCGGCGCCGGGAGATCGTGGAGACGTTCAACGAGCTGCTCCACTACGCGGCCGGCGTCCGGCTGCCCCCGCCGCTGCCCGACGGCCACACCACCACCTACTACTTCTACTGGCTGCATCTGGACGCCGCGATCCGGGACCGGGTCGCCGCCGACCTGCTGGACCGCGGCGTCTTCGCGACCTATCGCTACGAGCCGCTGCACCGGCTGCCCCTGTTCGGTTCGGACAGCGTCCTGCCGGCCACCGACCTGGCGTCGGAGACGACGCTGCTGCTGCCGGTGCACCAGGGCCTGACCGACGCGGAGGTGCGCACCGTCGCCACCGAGCTCCGCGCGGCCGTCGAGCGACACCTCGGTGCCATCGCACCGAGCACCAACACTGTTTCCTGACAACAGAAGAGGCACCCTCGTGAGCACCGATACCGCACCGACGCCCGGCTTACGGGCCGGCCGGCGAGAGTGGCTGGGACTGGCCGTGCTGGTCCTTCCCACCCTCCTGGTCTCCATCGACTTCAGCGTGTTGTACCTGGTGCTCCCGCAGCTGAGCGCCGACCTCCAGCCGGGCGGCACCCAACAGCTGTGGATCATGAACATCCACGGCTTCATGATCGCCGGCTTCCTCGTCGCCATGGGCACCCTCGGCGACCGGATCGGCCGCCGCCGGCTGCTGCTGATCGGCTCCGCGGCGTTCGGGGTCGGCTCCGTGCTCGCCGCCTACTCGGGCAGCCCGGAGATGCTGATCGCCGCCCGCGCCCTGATGGGGATCGCCGGCGCGACCCTGATGCCGTCGATGCTCGCCCTGGTCAGCACGATGTTCCGCGACGCGCGGCAGCGCGGCTTCGCGATCGCCGTGTTCATGAGCTGCTTCATGGCCGGCTCGGCCATCGGACCACTGGCGGGCGGTGCGCTGCTCGGCACCTTCTGGTGGGGTTCGGTGTTCCTGATGGGCGTCCCGGTCATGCTGCTCCTGCTCGTCGTCGGCCCGATGGTGTTGCCGGAGACCAGGAACGAGCGGGCCGGCCGGTTGGACCTCGCCAGCGTGACCCTGTCGCTGGCGGCGATCCTGCCGGTCGTCTACGGCATCACCGAACTGGCCAGGGCCGGCTGGGCGCCGCTGCCGGCCGTGGCCATCGTGGCCGGCCTGGTGTTCGCCGCGATGTTCGTGCTCCGGCAGCGGCGGCTGGCCGACCCACTGCTGGACCCTCGCCTGTTCGGGAGCCGTCCGTTCACCGGTGCGCTGGTCGCGCTGCTGCTCGCCCCGGCCGTGGTCGGCGGGGTCGGCCTGTACTCCAACCAGTTCCTGCAGGCCGTCCGCGGCCTGCCGCCGTTCACCGCGGCGCTGTGGCTGCTGCCCTCGACGCTGGCCGGCGTCGTGGGCGCGCTGCTGGCCTCGGTGCTCGTCCGGCGGATCCGTCCCGGTTACCTGATCGCCGCCTCCGGCGCGCTGATGGCGCTCGGCGGGTTCTTCCTCACCCAGCTGGACAGCACGTCCAGTCTGCCGGCGGTCGCACTCAGCCTGGTGCCGATCCTGCTCGGCTTCGGCCCGATCGGCGCCCTCGGCACCGCGCTGGTCGTCGGCTCCTCGCCGCCGGAGAAGGCCGGTGCCGCGGCGGCGATGTCGGAGACCAGCAGCCAACTCGGCGTCGCGCTGGGCATCGCCGCGCTCGGCAGCATCGGCACGGCTGTCTACAGCGGACAGATGACCGACGCCGTGCCCCCGAACCTGCCGGCGGAAGCGGCCGACGCGGCACAGTCCACAATGCCCGGTGCGCTCGCGGTCGCGCAGCAGCTGCCCGCCGAGTTCGGCGCGACGCTGGCCGACGCGGCCAGGGTCGCGTTCACCAGCGGGATGAACTCCGCGGCCGGGGTGGTGATCGGTCTCGGCGGCGTCCTCGTCGTCCTCGCACTGGCCCTGCTCCGGAACGCGCGGCTGGGCGGCGAACCCGCTCCGGCCGAGCGGCCCGCCGCGGATCCGGTGGTCGAGCCGGTCATCTGAGAAGAAACTCCGCACGATGGGAGAACGCGTGCACTCGGGTAATTCTCAGGGCGGGTGATATGACAGATGCGTACTGAGGACTTCCGACGTCAGGAGCAGAAGAATGACGCCCAGGATCGTGTCGCGCGACGAGTGGCGCGCCGCCCGCCAGGAACTGCTGGCCGGGGAGAAGGAGTTCACCAGGGCAAGGGACGCGCTGAGCGCGCGGCGCCGCGAGCTCCCGATGGTCGAGGTCGACCGGGCCTACGAGTTCGAGGGACCGGACGGGACCGCCACGCTGCTGGACCTGTTCGAGGGACGCCGCCAGCTGATCGTGCGCCACTTCATGTTCGAGGACGACTGGACCGAGGGATGCGTCGGCTGCTCACTGCAGGTCGACAACCTCGGCCACCCGGCCCACCTGAACGCGCGGGACACCACGCTGGTCCTGGTGTCCCGCGCACCGCTGGCGACGTTCGAGCCGTTCAAGAAGCGGATGGGGTGGACGGTGCCGTGGCTCTCCTCGCACGGCAGCGAGTTCAACACCGACTTCGGCGCCACCACCCCGGACGGGCACGAGACCTCCGGCCTGAGCGTGTTCCTCCGCGACGGCGAGCGGGTGTTCCACACCTATTCCTCGTTCTCCCGCGGCGGCGACATTCTCATCAACACCTACAACTACCTCGACCTGACGCCACTCGGCCGGCAGGAGTCGGAGCTGGAGTACCCCCAGCAGTGGTGGCGACTGCACGACCAGCACGACGGCTGACCCACCCGGGACGCCGGGCCGAGCACAAGGCAAAAGTCCGGCCGACCTCCGTTGACAATGCCTCTCACCAGGGCGAGGTCGCGCCCGTCGGCCTGGTTCGAATTGTGCTCGCCCCAGGAACGGAGTTCCCATGACCGCCGTCATCGAGGCCGCACCACGCGCGGGACGGCGGGAGTGGGCGGGGCTCGCCGTGCTGGCGCTGCCCACCCTGCTCCTGTCGCTGGACCTGAGCGTCCTGTTCCTCGCCCTGCCCCAGCTGAGCGCCGACCTCGGCGCGGACAGCACGCAACAGCTGTGGATCATCGACATCTACGGGTTCATGATCGCCGGCTGCCTGATCACCATGGGCACGATCGGCGACCGGGTCGGCCGCCGACGGCTGCTGATGATCGGCGCGGCCGCGTTCGCCGTGGTGTCGGTGCTCGCCGCCTACTCGCGCTCCGCCGAGATGCTGATCGCCGCCCGCGCGCTACTCGGGATCGCCGGCGCCACCCTGCTGCCGTCCACGCTCGCGCTGCTCACCAGCATGTTCCGGGACCCGAGGCAGCGTGGGCTGGCCATCGGGATCTGGATGAGCTGCTTCATGGCGGGCACCGCGATCGGCCCGATGGTCGGCGGTGCGATGCTGGCCGCGTTCTGGTGGGGCTCGGTGTTCCTGCTCGGTGTCCCGGTGATGGTGCTGCTGCTGGTGACCGCGCCCGCGCTGCTGCCCGAGTACCGCGACACCGCGCGGTCGCGCCGGCCGGACCTGCTCAGCATCGGCCTGCTGCTGGCCGGGCTCCTCCCGTTCATCTACGGCCTCAAGCAGGCCGCGCGCGCGGGACTGACCGCGCCCGCCGTCCTGACCATGGTGGCCGGTGTCGCGTTCGGTGCGATGTTCGTCCTGCGGCAGCGCCGGCTGACCGACCCGCTGCTAGACGTGCGCCTGTTCGGCAACCGCGGGGTGAGTGGCGCGCTGGGGGTGCTGCTGCTCGGACCGGCGGCGGTCGGTGGCATCAGCCTGTTCGTCAACCAGTACCTGCAGCTGGTCGCCGGGCTGTCGCCGTTGACGGCCGGCCTGTGGCTGTTGCCGTCGGCCGTCGCGACCGTGGTGGGGGCCATGGGCGCCCCGCTGCTCGTGCGTCGGGTGCGGCCCGCGTTCGTCGTGGCCGCGGGTCTGCTGGTCGCCGCCATCGGGGCGCTGCTGCTCACCCGGGTCGGCGCTCCCGCCGAACTGGGCCTGCTGGTGACCGGCAACGTCCTGCTGTTCCTGGGATTCGGTCCGGTCGCGTCGCTGGGCAACCAGTTGGCCGTGGGGGCCGCGCCGCCGAAGCAGGCCGGATCCGCGGCGGCGGTCGCGGGGACCAGCAGCGAGCTCGGCATCGCACTCGGGGTCGCCGTCCTCGGCAGCATCGGCGCGGCCGTGTATCGCGGCCGGCTCGGCGGCGAAATCCCGGAGGACGTCCCGGCGACAGCCGCCGCGGCGGCCACCGACACCCTCGCCGGCGCGACCGCGGCCGCCCAGCACCTGCCGGGTGCCACCGGCGACGCGCTGCTCGACCACGCCCGGTCGGCGTTCGTGTCCGGGATGAACACGGCGGCGGCCGTGACGGCGGCCGCCCTGGTGGTGATGGCGGCGCTCGCGGTGACCGTGCTCCGACGGGTCCGGGACCAGACCGGGCCCCGTCAGGACGGGTAACCACGGGCCGGTCCGGGCGCTCAGCCCGGTCCGGACCCGTCGAGATAGGTGAGACAGCCGTCGCGAGTGTCCTCGCCGTGCACGACCTGCCAGCCGGACGGGACCGGCAGCGCGCCCGGCCACAACGAGTGCCGGGCCTCGTCGTTGCGCACCACCAGGAACACGCCGTCCGGCTCGTCGAACGGATTCATGCCGCACCTCCTGGTGTCCCGCGCCGGAAATGCGGTGCGTAAGTCGGTGGATCCAGGTTTCCGCTGGCAAGGCGCCGATCCGTCTCTCGTACCGGGTTGTACTCGGGCGGGTCGGCAACGCCGCCAGGGGGAAGCTGGGCCGCCGAATTATGTGCCGGATTTCCGGCGCGGGGCACTAGTGTCCCGCGCCGGAAATGCGGTGCGTAAGTCGGTGGATCCAGGTTTCCGCTGGCAAGGCGCCGAT
Source organism: uncultured Actinomycetota bacterium (assembly GCA_963826035.1). Lineage (GTDB taxonomy): Bacteria > Actinomycetota > Actinomycetes > Mycobacteriales > Pseudonocardiaceae > Actinophytocola. The sequence goes on from CAWGVZ010000004.1 coordinate 738,418, forward strand.
CCGTCTCTCGTACCGGGTTGTACTCGACTTGGCGCTCCGCCAACGAGTCAAGATGTAGGAGTTCGGCAACGCTGTCTCGCCGGGCCGGTACTCGCTGGGCCGCCGAATTATGTGCCGGATTTCCGGCGCGGGGCACTAGATCCGCGGCGCTCACGCTCCGGTCCGGCGGACGACCCGGATCCGGGCACCGCGTTGGGGAACCTGGATGATGTGGCGCATCACCGGTTTCTCGTCCGCCGCCCGGTCGGCCCGCAGCTCGACGTTCCGCAGGACGGTGCGCAGGATGATCTCCATCTCCGTCTCCGCGAACAACGCGCCGAGGCAGCGGTGGGCGCCGCCGCCGAACGGGAAGAACGCGCGTACCGGCGGGTCGGGCTCCAGCCAGCGCTCCGGCCGGAACTCGTCGGCGTCCTCGCCCCAGGTCTCGGGATTCGTGTGGACGGCCCCGATGGACGGCCACACGAACGTTCCGGCGGGAAGGGTGTACCCGCCCAGCTCGACCGGTGCGGTGATGCGGCGCCCGAGGTTGTAGCTGAGCTGCCGTACCCGCAGGGTCTCCTTGACCACCGCGGTCCGGTACTCGTCGTTCGGGTCGTCGAGTCCGGCCCGTGCCCTGGCGAGCGCCGCCGGATGCCGGAGCAGGCGTTCGAACATCCACGCCGAGGCCGCGGCGGTCGTCTCGTGACCACCGAGGAGCAGGGTGAGCAGTTCGCCCCGCACGAGGTCGTCATCGGGGTTCCCGTCGACCAGCATGGCCAGCATGTCCGGACGCCGCGCCCGATCGGGGTCCCGTCGGGCCCTGGCGATCTCCTCGAACAGCAGGTCATCGGCGCGCTGCATGCCCATGACCGCCGTGCGCCACGGGCCGAACCTGGTCAGCCCCGGCCAGATCCACATGAGGAGGTCGAGTGTCCGGACGTCGAGTATCCGGCCGAAGGCGGTGGAGAGCTCGGCCACGCGACCGGGATCCTCGACACCCATGACCACCCGGATGATCACCTTGAGCGCGAGGTCACGCATACGCTCCACCAGGGTGAAGGTGCTGCCGACGGGCCAGCCGGCCACCTCCTCCTCCGCCAGCCGCTCGATGGCCGAGACGACCCCGGCGATGCGCTTCGCGTGGAAGGGCTGTCCCATCCGCTTGCGCGCGGCCCGGTGCGGCGCACCGTCGAGCGCGAAGACGGATCCGCGGCCGACGAGTGGCTCGAACAGAAGGTTGTTCTCGCGGACGGGGAACAGGTCGGGCGAGCCGGTGGCCACCGTCCGCACGTCCTCCGTCGCGCAGAGGACCACGATTCGTCCGACGGGGGCGACCCGGAGCGTGAACGTGTCGCCGTACCGTGCCCGCATCCGGGGCCAGTAGGTGTTCCGGCTTGCCCAGGTTCGCAACGACTGGACCAGCAATGGTGCGCTGGGACCTGGGGGAAGCTGCTCACCCGGCCGCGGCGTGGGGTGGGTTATGTCGGTGCGCCAGCCTTCGAACCGCTCGCGGGCGGATCGGCGCGGAGGTGTGGAGACGAGTTCGGTCACGGCTGATCCTCCATTGTGGAGTGGCTCACTTCCACCCGGGGAAGTACGGGTCGACGCGGAACCGGGGAACGGGCTTGGCGTTCTCTGGGTCGAGGGCGTTGAGCACGTGGAGCCAGGCGCGCTCGTTGTAGATGATGCCGGCGTGCTCGCAGAGGTCCTCCGGACAGCCGTCCTGCAGCAGGATGTTCGTCACGTTGGGGCCGTCGAGGAACGCCTTCTTGAACGGCGTGACGATCTGGTCGTGCTCGGTCATGATCACGGTGTACGTCGGGCCGGGCCGGGTGTCGCCCTTGCCGTAGATCAGGTCGATCGTCTCCGAGTCCGGCGCACCCTGGTCGCAGAGCGGGAAGATCTTGCGGGCCATCAGGTGGTACATGCGCGGGGCCACGTTGCGGTACACGTAGGTGAGGGTGCTGAACGAGACACCGTGGTTGGACGGCGCGATGGAGACCGCCTTGTCGATGTTCGGGTAACCCTCCAGTACGTTCAGGTAGTACTGCATGAGCAGCCCCCCGCCCCCGGAGTGGCCGACGAGGTCGATCTTGTCGACGCCCGTGTGCTCCTTGATCCGCTCGACCTCCGCCGCCACCTGCTCGGCACTGCCCCTGAGGTCGGCGCTGCCCTGGCACGGGACGTTGAACCGGCCCGCCCACTTCGGCTTGCCCCAGTTCATGGTGAACACGCAGTACCCGTGGTTGCGCAGGAACGGTGCGCCCGCCTGGAAGTTGAACGACTGGTTGGACATGAACGCGTGCAGGAGCAGCACCGGCCGCGGGTGCTCCTCGGTCGGCATGAACGTCGGGTCGTTGGCACCCGGCGGCGGCTTGCCGGGGGTCAGGTACCGCTTCACGCCCGCCCGCATGTCCCACGGCACCGGCAGTGTGCCGGGTTCCGTGGCACGGCTCGAGCTCGTGGCCCGTTTCGGGGCGATACTGGTCATCGCGTGACCTCCTTGTCTGCGGGGAAATACCTCGTTGGCGGATTCGGCTCGGGTGGAAGATCCGATCTCATGGGGACGATGTTCTGCCGGCGCACGGCGGCGGCCGGGGCATACCGGATCACGAGGTTGCGCAGGCCGACCGCGATCGGGTGTTCGAGCTGTTCGGTTCGGCTCAGGCGTCGTGACGCCGAGACCAGCCATCGGGTGCGCTCCCGGCGGGCTTCCTCGTAGCGGCGCAGGCCGCCGGCGACATCGCTCGCGTGCGCCAGGTGATACGCCAGTGCGTAGCCGTCCTCGATCGCCGACCCGGCGCCCTGGCTCAGGCTCGTGAGCATCGGGTGGGCCGCGTCGCCGACCAGGGTCACCGGGCCGTCGCCCCAGGAGCCGACGAACGGGCGATCCTGGGCCGGCACGCTCACGATGTCGGCCGCCGGCGTGCTGGCGATGACCTCGCGCACCTCGCTCGCCCAGCCGTCGTAGCTCCGGAGCACGTCGTCTTTCGTGCCCGCCCACCGGCGCGCCTGGTCGACCGGGAGGTTCTTCGTCCCCCACCAGTAGACGTGCCCGCCACCGATGTCGATCAGGCCGAACCGTTGCCCGCTGCCCCAGTAGTGGGCGGCGGCCCCCGGTGGCAGCCGGGGATGTCCGAACGGGACGGTCGCGATCCAGCAGACGTAGCCGTACTCGTTGATCGGCTCCGGGCCGACCGCCTGTGCTCGGACCGCCGACCGGATGCCGTCGGCGCCGACCAGCAGATCACCGGTCGCCGTCCGACCGTCCGCGCAGGTGACCGACACGCCGTCACCGACGCGCTCGTACCCGACGACCTCGGCGCCGTGGTGGACCGGCGTGTCCGCCGCACTGTCGCGCAACAGGGCGACCAGGTCGGCGCGGCGCACGTTGACGACGGGTGACCCCAGTTCCTCGGAGATCGACCGGATCGGCAGCTCCCGCATCAGCCGGCCGCGCGCGGTACGGAGGCTGAACCGCTCGCAGACGCGCCCCACTCCGGCCGCCGGCAGGTCGATGCCCAGCGCGGTCAATACCTTCGTGGCGTTGCTCGCGATCCCCAGACCGCCACCCGAGGTCCGCGACCTCGGGGCGGCCTCGAACAGTTCGACCTCGATGCCTCGGGCCCGCAACGCGATCGCGGCCGTGAGACCTCCCAGCCCGGCACCGGCGACGAGCGCCTTCACCGCGCCCGCTCCTGTCCCGAGTTCGCGAACTGCCGGCGAATCACCGCGTCCAGTACCCGGTCCGGCAGGAGTCGCGCGGCGATCGCCGCACCCCACGAGTCCGGTCCGACGTGGTACCGGGTCCGGGGCCGCTTGGCGGTCATCGCGTGGGCGACGGCGTCCGCCACGGCCTCGGGACGGGTCCTGCTGTCCCGGGCGCGCTTCTCGTTGATCGCGACGAACTCCTCGAACCTGTGCCGGTAGGTGTCGGCGACCTCGTCGGGTGCGACGTCCAGCGCGCGCCGTGCGTTCGCGGCGACCTTGGCCCAGATCGGGGTCATGACGGCGCCCGGCTCGACCACCGAGACGCTGACCGCGAGCGGGGCGAGCTCCCTGCGCAGGGCGTCGGAGATGCCTTCCTTGGCGAACTGCGAGGCCGCGTAGGCGCCGAGGAACGGCGCGGCGACCCGCCCGATGCCCGAACTGATGTTGACGATCCGGCCCGCCGGAATCGCCGGTGGGACCACCGCCGTCCGCATCCGCAGCAGCGGAAGCAGTTCCTGGGTCAGCGCGACCGTGCCGACGAGGTTCACCTCGAGCTCGGCCCGCAGATCCTCGATCGCGACACACTCCAGCGGCGCCGACACACAGATCCCGGCGTTGTTCACCAGCCCGTGCAGGCCGGCCCCGTCCGTCTGGTCACGCAACAGCTTGCCGGCCGAACGCACCGACTCGCCGTCGGTGACGTCGAGGATCAGGGGGCGGATCGCCGGGCTCATCCCCGCGATCCGTTCCGCGTTCTCCTCCGACCGGACCCCGGCGTAGACCAGGAACCCGGTTCTCGTGAGCCCCAGTGCAGTCGCCTCGCCCAGCCCCGACGACGCACCGGTGACGAGGACCGCGTGCCGATTGTTCTCCATGATCAACCTCTCGTTGCGGTGTCGATCGGAACTTCGGTGTGCCCGAGCCCCGACAGCAGGGCCCGCACCGCCCGTCCCGCGATCTGCTCGGCGCGCGCACTGCTGACCGCACCGTCGATGTAGGTGAAGTTCCAGTGCAGCGCGGCATGGCTGGTGTTCACCGTCGCGACCAGGTAGCCGCTGACCGAGACGCCGGCGACGAACTGGGCGCCGGACAGCTCCCACCGCTGGATCCGGTCGGGGAAGTCGTATCGCCCGAGGTTCGACAGACAGACGTTCCCCGGTCCCATCCGGTCGACCATGCCGACGGCCTTCGCGCTCGCGCCCACCGACCGCGGGGACAGGAACCGCAGCATCGAGACCAGCGCAAGGTGGTGATGAAACCGCTTGCGCCGGCGCAGGTCCAGGAAGGCGCCGCGCGCCACTGTCCACAGATCGGCCGCCGGATCCACTCGGATGTGCGACGGCACGGTGGCGACATAGGCACCGGCCTGCGCGGGCCCGACCGGGGGGACCAGGTCGGCGCGGAAGTCCACCGGAGAGCCGACGGTCACCCGCGCCGGTGTCGACTCGGCCACCGCGAACGCCATCGCGGCCGCGAGTGCGCTGTGGACGGTCACCCCCTCGCGCCGGCACCGATCGGTCAGCTCCGCCAGCTGTCCGGCGGTGAGCTCGCGGCGGGTCAGCCTGGTCCGCCGTCGAGCAGGGTCGACCGGCCGGGTCGGCACGAGCCGCCGCGGGCGGGCGACCGCCGTGATGACTCCGTCGGCGAGCACGGACGTGAGGAGGTGCACCGCGCGGGGGAGTCCGTTGATCCGCCTCGGCAGCATCGCCTCGGGTGGCGGCAGCGGTGCGCGCGACGGGAGTGGTTCCGGCGGCGCCGGCGCGGCGGCCAGTTCGACCAGCCGGCGAAGCAGCTCCAGTGCGGTGGTCCCGTCGGCGATGACGTGGGACACCGTGACGATCAGATCGTGGGTCTCGCCGGCGGTCCCTCCGGCATGGACGATGTCGACGATCCTGGCCAGCGGACCCGCCCGCCAGTCGAGCGAGGACACCAGTTCGACGTCCTCGACCTCCCGCACCCATCGGTCCTCATCGGACGGTTCCGAGTGGACGGTGCGAACCGGGATCCGCCGGCCCGCCGGTCCTACGAACCGCGGGCGCTCGCCGGTCGGCCCGGCGGCGACGGCGACCCGCAACAACGGGTGCTCGCCCACCAGCAGGGCGGCCGCGCGCTCGAGGTCCGCCACCGCGCAGGCACCCCGGACGCGCACTCGCGCGACGACGTTGAGTGGCGAGATCTGGTCGCAGATCCAGTACCAGCGTTCCATCGGGCTCAGCGGCCGGCGAACCTCGCCGGCCGGCCCTGGCGCGATCGCGGCCATCAGGCCACCCCCTTCTTGGCGCTGGGCTCGCCGTCGGCACGCGACAGCGCCTCGCCGAGCGCGCCGGCGACCGCCGCCACGTGCGGAACGTCCAACATGGACAGATGGTTTCCCGGCACGTCCACCGTCTCGACGAGCTGGCGCCCCCAGTGCTGCCAACCGTTTCCGGGGGTGGCGAACATGCTGCCCAGCGTGCGGTGCGCACTGGCGAAGCCGGCCGGGAGCTCCTCGGTCGCCCGCAGTACGAGCAGCCGCCTGCGCACCTTCTCGATGCGGTAGCCCATGGTCGCCTGGTAGTTGGCCCGGAAGACCCCGTACAGCCGGCGAAGCAGTTGGGGCGAGCCGTCCGCCGGCAGGATGCCGAGCTCGATCGCCTTGTGGAGGGCCGACTCGAACAGCTCCTCGACGGTCTCGCCGGACGGGTCGAGGTCCCCGTCCAGTCGCGCCTCGCCGCCCGAGTACCAGAGCAGCTCCCGAAAGAACAGCACGATCAGCTCTTCCTCGTCGAGCAGTGACCGGACACCGTCGCCGAGCGCCATGGTGTCGAGCAGCGTCACGGTGGACAGCTCGGCGTCGTCGAGCCGGCGGGCGATCTCGACGGCCACGTAGCCACCGAACGACCAGCCGGCGAGGTGGAACGCTCCTTCTGGGTGCACCCGCCGGATCGCCTCGAGGTAGGAGTCCGCCAGCGATTCCATCGAGGCGAGGGGCACCGTGCCCGGCTCGGCGCCGGCCGCCTGCAGGCCGTACACCGGGCGGCCTTCCGGAAGGCGCTTGACCAGCTCGCGGTAGCAGATGACGTTGCCGCCGATCGGATGGATCAGGAACAGCGGCGGCCGGTCGCCCGACTCCCTCAGTGGGACCACGGGATCGAAGCCGCGTCGGGCCTCGTTCGACCGGACGACGGCCGCGAGTTCCCGTGCGGTCGGGGCCGCGAGGAAGGTCCGCAGCGGCAGCTGCACCCCCCACCGCCTGGCGATGGTCATGGCGACGCGGGTGGCTCCGATCGACGTTCCGCCCGCGTCGAAGAAACCGGCGTCCACCGCGAGGTTGTCGAGTCCGGCGAACTCCGCCAGGATCCCGGCGATCTCCTCGTCGAGCCCGTCGTCGGAGGAGACCGCGTCGCCGGCGTCGGCCGGCCGGTGCGACCCGATCGCGCACAAGGCCGCGTCGTCGCGTTTTCCGCTCGGTGTCAGGGGAATCGTGTCGACCCACTGGAACGTCGCCGGCACCATGTGCGCAGGCAGGACGCGGCGGAGCCCGGTGCGCAGCGTTTCGGTGTCCACCCGATCGGCGTCGCCGACCAGGAACGCCCGCAGCAGGGCGTCGGATCCGCCGAGCCGGCTGGGCACGACCGCCACCTGCTCGATGGCGTGGTGCTCGTCCCCCAGCCCGAGCAGCGCGAGCTCGACCTCGGCACACTCCACCCGGTAACCCCGGACCTTGACCTGGCCGTCGGCCCGGCCGAGGCAGACGATGTCGCCGTTCGCCGTGCGGATACCGATGTCGCCCGTGCGGTACCGGACGGCGCCCCCGGGTCCGGCGACGAACCGCTCGGCGGTGCGTCCCGGCCGGTTCTCATAGCCCAGCGCGACGCAGGGACCCTCGACGTAGAGCTCGCCCCGCACCCCGGGCGGTACCGTCCGCAGCCGCTCGTCGAGCAGCGTGACGCGGGTGCCCGAGATCTCCGTGCCGACCGGTGGCAGGGGTGGGTGGTCCCCGGGGTCGACCGGCAGTTCGTGCGCGAGCACGACATGGGTCTCGGTCGGGCCGTACTGGTTCTCGAGCACCGTGCCGGGGTTGGCGGCGCACAGTGCCCGGATCTCCGGGGTGATCCGCAACTGTTCGCCGGAGGACACGATCAGCCGCAGCGACTCGGGGTAGGTGCCGACGGTCCGCGCGACCTCCGCCAGTGCCTGCAGCGCGACGTAGGGCAGGAACACCCGGTGCACTCCGGCACGGTCGATGATCCGCAGCACCGCACTCAGGTCCTGCCGCTCGTCCTCCTCGATCACGCGAAGGGTGCCGGCACCGGACAGGGTGGAGAAGATCTCCTGGAACGAGACGTCGAAACTGAGCGGCGCGAACTGCAGTGTCGTCCTGCCCACCGCGCCGGTGGCACGCCGGTTCTGCCACTCGATGAGGTTGGTCAGGGCACGGTGCGGCAACGCGACACCCTTGGGTTCGCCGGTCGAGCCGGAGGTGAACAGCACGTACGCGACGTCGTCCGGCCGGATTCGCGGCAGGGCCGGTGCGCCGGTGCCCGCCCCGGCGAGGAGCACGGCCGGTTCGACCACCGTCGTCGCGTCGGCGAGCGAGGCACCGGGCGCCGCCTCGGCGACCGTGAGGTACGGCGCGGCGATCCCGGTCATCGAGCGGAGGCGCGACTCCGGGTAGGCCGGATCGAGGGGGACCACGGCAGCACCGGCGCGCATCGCCCCCAGCACGACCGCCACCAGTTCGACCGACCGCCGCATGCGGATCGCCACCCTTGCCCCGGACGGCATCCCCCGGCCGAGGAGCTCCTGCGCGACGGTGTCCGCCGCGTCCGACAGGCGGCGGTAGTCCCACTCGTCGGACTCGCTCGCGACCGCCACAGCGGCCGGGTGCAGCGCCGCGACCCGGGCGACCAGCTCGGTGACGTCGTGCCGCCGGAAGGCCCAATGGTCGATCTCGCCGTCGGCGTCCCGCACGATCTCGCCGAGCAGCTCGACGAAGGTCTGGCCGAACTCCGCGCACTGGGCGCCGGTGAGGGTGTCCCCCGCCGCGCTGATCCGCAGTACGAGGCGGCCGTCCCGCGGATCGACCATGGCGGTGTTCAGCAGCGCGAAGTTGGTCTCCTCCCGCACCGCCACGTCCACGAGTTCGACCTCGTCGAGGACGGCACCGAGGGTGTGGTAGTTCACGAAGTTGAAGGCGGTCTCGAACGCCGGCGCGTTCCGGCCGGAGTCGAGCGTGCTGACCGGGAACCGCCGGTGCCGAAAGGCGTCGCGTTCCCACCGGACGACACGGTCGACGGCCTCGCGCCAGGTCCGCCCCGACGAGTTCAGCCGCACGGGAACCGTGTTGAGGAACAGGCCGGCGCACAGTTCGGCGCCGGCCCGCTCCGGCCGGGCGTGGGTCACGCACCCCGTGACGACGTCGTCGGTTCCGGCCATCGCCCCCAGTGCGAGGCAGTGCGCGGCCAGCAGGACGGACTTCAGCGGCAGCCGCTGGCTCCTGGCGAACCGCTTGACCGATCGGTCCAGCCACAGCGGAAGGGAGATCGTCCTGGCCCCGTCGTCGCCGCCGGCCACGTGCGCGCGTACCGAGTGGACGGTCGTCGGCCGGGACCCGGCCAGCGCCTGTGTCCAGAACCGGCGCGCGGCGTCGTCGCCACGGGACTCGCGTTCGGCGCGTGCGTGTTCGGCGAGCAGGAGCGTCGAGCCGGGCCGCTGGTCGATCCGGGGGAGGTCGCCGCGGACATGGGCCAGGTAGTCGTGCAGGAGCTCACCGACCAGGTTGGCGACGCTCCACCCGTCCAGGATGGCGTGGTGGAAGTTGAGGACCAGGTCGACGTGATCCGGCTGGACGAACACCCGGGTGCCGTGCAACGCGGCCGGCGCGGCCGATCGTTCCCCGACCAACGGGTACGGCGCGTGCGCCGCCTCCGCCAGGTACGCCTCGACGTCGCCGGCTCCGACGATCTCCAGCGAGCACGGGACTTCGCGGAAGACGATCTGCAGCGGAGTCGACCGGCCGGTGATGTCGAAGTTCGACCGCAGCGCGGGTTGCCGGCGCACCAGCCGGTCGTGGGCCCGGCGGAACTCTTCCTCGTGCCACGGCATGCGCAACCGGTACTGGAAGACATCCTTGTACAGGGCGGAGTCCGCGCTCTGCAGGCTGTGGAACAGCATCCCCAACTGCAGCTGGGACGCGGGGAAGGCGTCCTCGACGCGGTCGTCGATGCTCGCCCGGTCGATCAACGGCACGAGCTCGAACGGGGCGGCCACGGCCGGGTCCGCCGACGAGACCTCGCCGCGGTCGGCCACGTGCGCGGCGAGACCCGCGATGGTGGGGCGGGCGTAGAACTGCTCGACAGCGAACCCGAACCCGCGCTTCTCGGCCTCCGTCCGCATCCGCAGCACCAGGATCGAGTCACCACCCACGGTGAAGAAGTCGTCGTGCACACCGAACGCGCTCGACCCGAGCAGCCCGCTCCAGATCTCGGCGAACTCGCTCTCGACCGGGTTGCTCGGCTCGTCCGACCCGTGCTCGCGGCCGCCGAGCGCCGACAGGGCCTGGCGGTCCACCTTTCCGCTCCGCGTCAGCGGAAGCTCGTCGAGTTGGACGAACTCCGCGGGGATCATGTAGGCGGGCAGCCGTTCGGCCAGGAAGTCCACCATGGACGTGGTCAGGGACGACCGATTCGAGACGGCCGGCACGACGTAGGCGACCAACCGCGTCCCGGATCCGGTGTGCTGGTCGACGACCACGGCCGACGAGACGCATGGGCACCGCGCCAGCACGCTCTCGACCTCCCCGAGCGTCACCCGGTTGCCGCGAATCTTCACCTGGTCGTCCAGCCGGCCGAGGTACTCGAGGGTGCCGTCGGCCAGCCAGCGGGCCAGGTCTCCGGTGCGGTACCGCCGCCGCTCCGGTATCGACTCGTCGACGACGAACACCTCGTTGGTGAGCGCCGGCTGCCCGAGGTAGCCACGGCCGACACCGACACCCGCGATGTTGAGCTCGCCCGGCACGCCGACCGGGCAGCGCCGGCCGGCCCCGTCCAGCACCATCAGCGCGATGTTGTCGATCGGCCGGCCGATCGGCACCCGCTCGACCGCGCCGGATGGCGGAATGTCGAAATAGGACACATCGACCGTCGCCTCGGTCGGGCCGTACAGGTTGACCAGTCGCACCTCCGGATGCACCGCGGCGAGCACCGACCGGAAGCGCTCCACCAGGGCCGGCCCGAGCGCCTCACCGCTGCAGAAGATCCGGCGCAGGGTCCGCACCTGCCGCGGTGCGTCCAGATCGTGCTCGACGTGGTCGAGGAAGGGGCCGAGCATCGACGGCACGAAGTGCACGACCGTCACGCCGTGGCGCTCGATCGCCACGGTGAGCTCCCGTGGGTCCCGCTCAGCCCCGACCGGCGCCACCGCCACGCACGCGCCGACGTGCGCCCACCACATGAGCTCCCAGACCGACACGTCGAACGTGGTGGGTGTCTTGTGCAGGATGACGTCGTCAGCCCGTAGCGGATACCGGCGCTGCATCCAGGTCAGGCGGTTGACCACCGAGCGGTGCTCGATCATCACGCCCTTCGGGGTGCCGGTGGAGCCCGACGTGAAGATGACGTAGGCGAGGTCGGTCGGCCGGTTGCCGGCCGGCGGTCCGGCCAGCTCCTCGTCCGCGCCCGATGGTGTTATCGAGGTGATGCCGAGCTCGTCGAGCAGGTCGTCCGTCTGCCTGTCAGCGATCGCGAACCGAGCCCCGCAGTCCGTGAGCACGGCTCGGACGCGCTCCGCCGGATGCCGCGGGTCGACGGGCACGTACGCACCGCCCGCCGCGTGGACGGCGTGGACGGCGATCAGCGACTCCGCCGAGCGTGGCAGGAGCACCGGCACGCACTCCTCCGGGCGGAGTCCCGCGCCGCGCAGTCGTCCAGCGAGCCGCGAGACCTCCTGGTGGAAGTCCGCGTACGTCAGGGTGACCGTGTTGCCGTCGGCATCGGTACCCACGACAGCCGGCCGTTCCCGGCCGCGGGCCGCCTGGTCGGCCACCAGCACGTCGAGCGTCGCGGCCTCGTCGTACTCCGCCGTCCGCGGGCGCTCGAACCCAGCGATGCGCGCGGTCTCCTCGGGTCCGACCATCGCCAGCGCGCTCAGCGGCTCCTCGACCGACCGGAGCGCCTCGTCGAGCAGGCCGACGACGTGACCCATCGCCGCCTCGACGGGGAAGTCACCGTCGAAGACGTCGTCCGCGTAGAAGACGTCGACGTCCAGCGAGCCGTCCGCCTCGTGCTCGCGGACCACGATGTTGACGACGTCGAGCGAGTACCCGGACGAGAGCACGGTCAGCTCGACGTCCGCGTCGCCGGCGAGCGTGCCCGCCGGCACGACGATGTAGGAGTAGGTGACGTCGAACAGGTCGGGGTTGCTCCAGCCCCGGTCCCGCAGCGCGGAGCGCAGGTCCCCCAACGCGAACCGCTGGCAGGAGGTGAGCTCCCAGACCCCGGAGCGGATCTCGTCGGCGAGGTCGAACAGGGTGGCGCGGTCGTCGACGGGCACGTGCAGCGGAAGGATGTTCGTGACGTGCGAGACGGTCGACAGCTCGGCCGGGGTACCGCGGTTCAGCAACGGGATGCCCAGCACGATGTCGCCGTCCCGGTGTACGCGGCGGAGGTAGGTGCTGAGCGCGGCGGCGGTCACCGAGAAGATCGAGCGTCCGGTCGCCCTGATCCGGTCCGCCGTGGGGGCGTCGATGTGGACGGACCGCTGCAGCCGGCGATGGCCGCGCACGGTCGCGTTGCGTGCGAACAGGGCCGGAGTGAGCCCTTCCACCGCGTCGACGAGCGCGTCCCGGTCCGCCTGCCAGTCCGGCGAGCTCCGGTACTCCTCGTCGGCCAGGACCACGTCGAGGCAGCTGGGTGCGCGGACGACAGCGGCCGTCGGGTCATCCGACCGGTAGGCCTCGCGGATCTCCCTGATCACGATGTTGATGCCCCACGCGTCGGCGACGACGTGGTGGTACCGGCAGTACACGATCAGCGAGTCGTGATCGTCGATCAGGATCGCCGTGCGTACCAGCTCCCCGTCCAGGGGGACGACGGTGTCCGTGGTGCGAGCGATCCACTGTTGGCACGCCGCCCGCGGATCGGGCTCGTCGAGGAACGACCGGACCTCGGTCTCCGGGTGGTCGGCTCGCACCCGCTGCGACAGCTCGGCACCGGACGCCTCGAGCCGCAGCCGCATCGCGTCGTGCCGGAGCGCGGTGCGCAGGATCGCCCGCCGCATCCGGTCCACGTCCGTGGCACCGCGCAGCCGGAAGTACCCGCTCGGCTGAGACAGCGGCAGATCGGGATAGGTCAGTGCCACCGCCACGACGTCCCGCTGGTAGCGGCTCAGCGGTGCCGGCCCCCGCGACTCGGCGTCCACTGCGGAGTCCACAGCGGAGTCCACAGCGGAGTCCACAGCGGAGTCCACAGCGGAGTCCACAGCGGAGTCCACAGTGGAGTCCACAGTGGAGTCGGCGGTCGTGCCCACCGAGGAGTCCACAATAGACACAACAGGGGCGGCCGGAGAAGTGGGCTCCGGGGCGGCCGGGGCCACCAGCGTCAGCAGGTGTTCGGTCAGCGCCGCCGGGGTCCGGTATTCGAACACGGCGTTGGTCGGGATCGGCAGCCCGATGGCCTTCCTGAGGCGGTTCCGGAAGTCGACGGCGCCGAGCGAGTCGAACCCCACGTCCTTGAAGCCGGCCCCCGGGTCGATCGCGTCCGGTGTCTCGTGTCCCAGCACGGTCGCCGCGACACCGCGGACCAGTCCGAGGACGGCCGCCCGCCGCTCGTCCGGCGGCATTCCGCCGAGCCGGTCACCGAGCACCCCGTCGAGCCGGCCGCCGGGACTCGGCGTCCCGGCCCCGCGATGGCCGCCGCTCGCGACCCGCGGACCGGGCCGGGCGAACCCGCTGAGGACCGAGCCGTGCTGCCCGGCCGCCGAGTCGAACCTGGCCGGGATGAGCAGCGACCGACCGTTCTCCAGCGCGGTGTCGAACAGGGCCAGGCCCTCCGCCGCGGACATGGCCACGAACCCGGTGCGGCGGAGACGGGCATGGTCGTGGTCGTCGAGATGGCCGGTCATCCCGGATCCCTCGGCCCACAGCCCCCAGGCGAGTGAGGTCGCCGGCAGGCCGCGTTGTCGCCGGTGCTCGGCCAGTGCGTCCAGGAACGTGTTGGCCGCGCCGTAGTTGGCCTGACCGGCCGACCCGATGATGCCCGCGGCCGAGGAGAAGAGCACGAACGCCGCCAGGTCGAGCCGTTGGGTCGCCTGGTGCAGGTGCCACGCCGCGTCGAGCTTCGGCCGGAGTACGCGGTCCAGCTGGGTGGTCGACATGGTGGCGAACACCGAGTCGTCGAGCACGCCCGCGGCGTGGATGACCGCGGTCAGCGGGTGCCGCTCGGACACCCGCGACAGCGCCGCGGTGAGCGAGTCCCGGTCGGCGGCGTCGCAGGCGAGGATCCGGACGTCGGCGCCCCGATCGCGAAGCTCGTCGGCAAGCTCCCGGGCACCGGGTGCGTCCGGGCCGCCGCGGCTGAGCAGGAGCAGGTGGCCGACACCGTGAACGGTCACCAGATGGCGCGCGAGCATCGCGCCGAGCACCCCGGTCCCGCCGGTGACCAGCACGGTGCCCGCCGGGTCGAGCGGGCGCGGGAGGGTGAGCGCGAGCTTGCCGATGTGGCGCGCCTGGCTGAGGAACCTCAGCGCGTCCGGCATCTGTCGGACGTCGCGCACCGAGACCGGCAACGAGCGCAGCTCGCCGCGGTCGAACATCCCGCCGAGCTCGGCGAGCATGTCCGCGATGTCCGCCGGCCCCACCCGGGTGAGATCGAAGTGTTGGTAGCGCACACCGGGGTGGCTCGCGGCGACCTCGCCGGGGTCACGGAGGTCGGTCTTGCCCAGCTCGACGAAGTGGCCGCCACGCGGCAACAGGTCGAGCGAGGCGTCGACGAGCTCGCCGGCCAGCGAGTCGAGGACGACATCGACGCCCGCTCCCGCCGTGGTGTCGAGAAACTTCTCCCGGAACGCGGGCGTGCGCGAGCCGGCGACGTGGTCGTCGTCGAAACCCATCCGCCACAACGTGGGCCACTTCGGGGTACTGGCGGTGGCGTACACCTCGGCGCCCCAGTGCCTGGCGAGCTGGATGGCCGCCATCCCCACGCCACCGGTCGCGGCGTGCACGAGAAGCCGCTGCCCGGACGAGAGCCCGGCGAGCGTGCGCAACGAGTGGTAGGCGGTGAGGAACGCCGCCGGTGTGGCCGCGGCCTGCTCGAACGACCACGCGGCCGGGAACCGGGCGAAGTACCGGTGGTCACGGACGACCCGGGGACCGACGCCGTAGAACATGCCCATCACCTTGTCGCCCGGCTTCAGGGCCTCGACGCCGTCCGCGACCTCGAGGACGACTCCGGCCCCCTCGTTGCCGAGATCGACGTCGGGGTCCGGATAGAGCCCGTAGGAGATCATCACGTCGCGGAAGTTCAGCCCGACGGCCCGCACCCCGACCCGGACCTCGCCCCGGTCCAGCGGCCTCGCCGCGTCCGGCCAGGCCACCAGCGACATGTTGCTCGCGTCCAGCGTTCCCTCGTCGAGCGTGCGCAGCCGCCAGTCCGGATCGCCCAGGCGATCGAGTCCCGCGACGAGCGACCCCGCCGCGCGCACGACGCGGGGGGCGCTGGCCACGCCCTGCCGGAACGCCAGCTGCGGCTCGCCACTCGTCAGGGCCGTGGGCACCGCCTCGCGCCAGCCCGACCAGTCGTCGACATCGACCAGGACGATCCGGCCGGGATGCTCGGTCTGCGCGCTGCGCAGCAGACCCCACACCGGCGCGTGGGCGAGATCGACGACGTCCTCGCCCGCGCGGGTGGAGACGGCGCGCCTGGTGAGGACCACCAGGGTGGCGTCGTCGAACGCCGGGTCGGTCAGCCATCGCCGCGCCACCTCGATGACGTCGCCGAGCGCCGCTCTCGATCGTCGCGGCAGGTCCGCACCGGCCGGCTCGTCGGCCGGCACGCAGCGCAGGACGGCCGCACCCGGCGTTCCGGGCGGGGGCGTCGCCGGCCACTCCGCCCACGACGGTTCCGCGCCGGTCGTGGCCGGTGCGGTGATCGGCGTCCAGTCCAGACCGAACAGCGAGTCCACCGTGCGGGCGGTACGGAGCCGGTCGCGGGTGATCGGCCGCAGGGTCAGCGACTCGACGGTGCACACCAGCCGGCCGTCGGGATCGGTGAGCGTCAGCCGGTAGGTGTCGGGGGCGGTGTTCTCGACGCGGACGCGCAGGACAGTGGCACCGACCGCGTGCAGCCGGAGCCCTTCCCAGGCGAAGGGCAGTCGAACCGTGTCCCGCGCCGCTTCCCGACTCGGGTCGACGTACTGCAGTGCGTGCAGCGCGGCGTCCAGCAGTGCCGGGTGGAGGCCGAAGTCCTCGTGGGTGTCGCCGTGGGTGTCGCCGTGGGTCTCGCTGGGCAGCACGACCTCGGTGTGGACGTCGGCGCCGCGCCGCCACGCGGAGCGCAGCCCTCGGAACACCGGCCCGTACTGATATCCCTGTTCGGCGAGGCGCGTGTAGCAGTCGGACACGTCGATCGGGTCGGCGCCCTCCGGTGGCCAGGCCGCGGCAGCGGAATCGGTGCCCGCCCGCACCGGCGCCAGGACGCCCTCGGCGTGTCTGGTCCACGCCCGCCGCGCGTCGAGCGGTTCGGCGGACTCGGTGCGGGAGTAGATCCGTACGTCGCGTCCGTCGGGGGTCTCGTCGGACACCACGACGCGAACGAGGACGGCGGCCTCGTCCGGGATCACGAGTGGTTCGCGCAGCACGAGGTCGGTGACGGCGGGACACCCGACCTGCCGCCCCGCGAACAGGACGAGCTCGGCCATGGCGGCACCGGGAAGCAGGACGACGCCGTCGACCGCGTGGTCGGCCAACCAGGGCTGCGTGGTCCGCGACAACCTGCCGGTGAACTGCAGTCCCTCGTTCTCGGGGTGGTCGTGCGCGGCGGTGAGGAGCGGATGACCGATGCCGTCGGACCCGTGCCGGTTCGCGGCGGTGCCGGCGCCCACTCCGGGTGACATCCAGAACCGCTTGCGCTGGAAGGCGTAGGTCGGCAGGTCGACGTGGCGGCGGTCGTGGTCGTGGAGTAAGCCGTCGAGGTCGATCGGCCCGCCCGCGACGTGGACCTCCGCGACCGACGCGAGGAGGCGGCGAAGGCCGCCGTCCCCGCGCCGCAGGCTGCCGACGACCACGGCGGCGTCCTCCGGCGCGGTGTCCGGCAGGGACTCCTCGACTCCGACGGTCAGCACGGGGTGTGGGCTGACCTCGACGAAGATCCGGTGACCCCGGTCGTGCGCCACCCGTACCGCGTGCTCGAAGCGAACCGGCTGCCGCAGGTTGCGGTACCAGTACGCCGCGTCCAGCGCGGATCCGTCGAGCCGGTCGCCGGTCACCGTGGAGATGAGGTCGATGCCGCGGGAGGTCGGTTCGATGCCATCGATCGCTCGGCGCAGGGCCTGCTCGATCGCCTCCACGTGGGAGGAGTGCGACGCGTAGTCCACGGGGATCCGACGGGCCCGGATGTCCTCGGCCGCGCAGTGCGCGACGAACTCGTCGACCGTCTCGGCGTCGCCGGACACCACGGTCGACCGCGGCCCGTTGATCGCGGCGACGCCGAGGCGGCCGGCCCACCGCTCCAGGTGGCGCTCGACCTCGCCGGCGCCGAGCGACACCGACACCATCCCGCCGGTGCCCGCGATGTCCACGATCGCCTTGCTGCGCAGGGTCACGATCTTCGCCGCGTCGCGGAGGGACAGCGCACCGGCGACGTGGGCGGCCGCGATCTCGCCCTGCGAGTGCCCGATCACCGCCGCGGGCTGGACACCGAGCGCCTGCCAGCAGCGCGCGAGCGAGACCATCATGGCGAACAGCGCGGGCTGCACGACGTCCACCCGGTCAAGGCCGGGCGCATCCGGGTGTCCACGAAGGACACCGAGCAGCGACCAGTCGACGAACTCGGCGAAGACCCGGTCGCATGCCTCGATCTGGGCGGCGAAGACCGGGCTGGTGTCGAGTAGCTCGACCGCCATGCCCGCCCACTGCGAACCCTGCCCGGGGAAGACGAACACCACGTCCGCGGCCACCCCGGCCCGGCCGGTGACGGTGGCCGCGGCCGGCCGGCCGTCGGCGAGTGCCGCCAGCCCGGCCAGCGCCTCCGCGCGGTCGCCCGCCAGCAGCACCGCGCGGTGGTCGAAACGGGTCCGACCCGCCAGCGTGGTGGCGACGTCGGTGAGACGGAGCCGAGGATGCTCGGTGAGGTGGGCGTGCAGCCGGGCCGCCTGCGCCGGCAGCGCCGCCGCGGTCTTGGCCGAGAGGACGAGCGGCACGACCCCCGGGTCCGGCGCCTCCGGTGCCGGGGCGGTGTCGGGGGGTGCCTGTTCCACGATGACGTGCGCGTTGGTCCCGCTGATCCCGAACGACGACACCGCCGCCCGCCGCGGTCGCCGTCGCGTGCCGTCCGCCGGCCACCGGGTGTTCTCGGAGACCGCCAGGACGGTGCCGGCGGACCAGTCGACCGCGCCGGTCACGCTCGACAGGTTCGCGATCCCCGGCACCTCGGCGTGCCGGATGGCCTCGACCATCTTGATGACACCGGCGATTCCGGCCGCCGCCTGCGGATGACCGAGGTTGGCCTTCACCGAGCCGACCAGCAGCGGGTTCGCGGCAGACCGGGCCGCGCCGTAGGTCGCGAGGAGCGCTCGTGCCTCGATCGGGTCGCCGACCTTCGTTCCCGTGCCGTGCGCCTCGACGACGTCGACGTCGGCGGGAGACAGGCCGGCATCGGCGAGCGCGTCCAATATCACGCGCCGCTGACCGGCCTCGCTCGGTGCCGAGAGGCCGTCGGAGGCCCCGTCCTGGCCGATCGCGGTGCCGGGCAGGACGGCCAGCACGTCGTGACCATGTCGTCGCGCGTCCGAGAGCCGTTCGAGGACGAGGACCCCCGCTCCCTCCGAGACGCCGAACCCGTCTGCGGCCGAGGAGAACGGCTTGCTGACGCCGTCCGGAGCCAACGCGCCGAGGTGGGCGAACCCGACGAAGATGCTCGGCGCGCACACCACGTTGGCGCCGCCGGCGAGCGCGAGTGCGCACTCGCCGGCCCGCAGCGCCCGGACCGCGAGGTGCACGGCCACCAGCGACGACGAGCACGCGGTGTCGACGGTGACCGCCGGACCCTCCAGCCCCAGCGCGTAGGCGACCCGCCCCGAGGCCACGCTCGGCGTCGTGCCGGTGGTCAGGTGACCGGCGTGGTCGGCCTCGCCGAGGAACACGCGTGGCCCGTATTCCTGGGCCACGACGCCGAAGTAGACGCCGGTACGCGTACCGGCCAGGGCGGTCGGATCGATCCCGGCGCGCTCGACCGCCTCCCAGGAGACCTCGAGCAGGATGCGCTGCTGGGGATCCATGGCCAGCGCCTCGCGTGGGCTGATGCCGAAGAACGACGAGTCGAAGTCCCCTACACCGTCGATGAACGACGCGCCGCGCACGTAGGTCGCACCGGGAGCGCCCGGATCGGGACCGGTGAGTGCCGACAGGTCCCAGCCACGGTCCGCGGGAAACTCCGGCACCGCGGCGTTGTCGCCGCGCGACACGAAGTCCCACAGTTCCCCGGTCGAGGAGATGGTTCTCGGGTACCGGCAGCCCATGCCGACGATCGCGATCGGATCGTCGGACCGGTCGACCGTGGCGGGAACGACATTGGATTCGACTGACACCGTACGGCCCCCACAGGAGTTCTCGTTGCCCACGTCCCAACCCACTACTTCCTACTGTCGAGAACTCTTGGGGCAGGACCTTTCGACACGCCATCGGTCGGCCATCGGGACCCGATGGCCGACCGATGCGACAGCGAGGACGAACCGATGGTGCGCGGGAGTCGACTGTCCCGGACACGTTCTGGAGGGCAGGCCGACATGAAGCCACCAACGGACAACGCCTTCGCGGAGAACTCGCGGCTCGTCGAGGTGGACACGTCGCACTGGTTCGACGCGTTGCTGGATCGCGCTCCGGCGCGCCTGCGCACCCTCGCGACACCTCCCGCCGGCGCCGATCTGGTGCCGGTCGTCGGTGACCGCGGCCTTCCGTTCGTGGGGTTGGGCATCCAGACCGTTCGCCACGGCCCTGCCTTTCAGCTCCAGCTGATGCGCCGTCTCGGGCCGGTGTCCTGGTGGCAGGCGTTCGGTCGCAAGGTCGTCTCCGCCGCCGGACCCGAAGCGGTGCAGGAGGTGCTCACCAACAAGGACAAGGCGTTCGCGAGCGGGTGGGCCAACGTCATCGGGCCGTGGTTCGACCGCGGTCTGCTGGCGATGAACTCGACCGAGCACCTGACGGACCGCAGGCTGATGCAGGCCGCCTACAGCGAGGACGCGCTCACCGGCTACCTCCGGCGAATGGCCGAGGACGCCGACACGTACCTGGCGCGCTGGCCGGTGGGACGGTCCTTCAAGGCGGTTCCCGCGATCAGGACACTGTCCGGGCAGATGACGACGAGGGCGTTTCTCGACGTGCCCTACGACCCGGAGGGCCAACGGCTCATGCGAGCGGTCGAGGAGTGCATCCGCGCCGAGACCGCGCTCGTGCGTCTCCGCCTACCCGGCACCCTCTGGTACCGGGCGCATCGTGCCCGCCGGCGGCTCGCCGCCTATCTCTCGGCCGCGGTGCCGGCGGCCCGGGAGCGCACCGGCGAGGACTTCCTCTCCGTGCTGAGCCGGGTCGGGGGAACGGACGGCGGCCGGTTCACCACCGAGCAGATCGCCTACCACATGCTCTTCACGCTCATCGCTTCGCACGACACGACGACGACCGCCATCGTCGCGGCGCTCTACTTCCTGGGCAAGCACCCCGAGTGGCAGCGCCGCGCGCGGGCCGAGTCGATCGCCCGGACGGCCATGCCACCGAGTGTGCCGGACCTGCACGAGCTGGAGACACTCGAGCTCGTCGTCAAGGAGAGCATCCGCCTGGTTTCACCGTCACCGATCGCCATGCGGACGACGGTCAAGGACACGGACATCCTCGGTCACTTCGTGCCCGCGGGGACCCTGGTCTCGGTGTGCACCGGCGTGAACCAGCTCCTCCCGGAGCTCTGGTCGAACCCGCACCGGTTCGACCCGGAACGCTTCAGCGAGTCACGCGGCGAGGACCGCTCCCATCGCCTGGCCTGGGTGCCGTTCGGCGCGGGCGCCCACAAGTGCGTCGGCATGCACGTCGGCATGCTGAAGGTGAAGGCCACCCTGGACGCGATGCTCCGCCGGTTCGAGTGGACGTTGCCCGCCTCCTACGAGGCTCGGTGGCGGTTCACGTCCCTGCCCGCGCCCGCGGACGGTCTGCCCATCGTCCTGCGGGCCAGGAGCTGACGCTCAGGCCGGGATCATGGTGTTCGCGGCGAGGAGCAGCTTCCACCGGCCGCGCTCCTCGGTGAACGTCTGGGTCGTGACGAAGTGCTGCTTGACACCCAGGTCCGGCAGATCGAACGTGGAGTCGAGCACGAGCAAGGCGGTGTCGCAGTCCACGATCACCCGCTCGATCTCCACGAACGTGGCGTCGAACCGGAGCTGGAAAAGGCCACCGAGGTGTTCGGCGATCTCCGCCCGGTTCAGGTGCGTGGCGCCGCTCGGGTCGACCTCGACAGCGTCCTGGCGGTAGTGGGTCATGAGGGCGGGCAGATCGCGCGCCTCGAACGCGGCGTCGCGGCGGCGCACGGTCTCGGCGAACGACCGCTCGCACCACGCGCCGCCGCCGTGCCGTTCCTGGCCGGCGACCGCCGGCGCCGGCGAGGCCAGCACGCCGGCCAGCAGAACGACGATGGCCATCAGTCCATGACGCTTCACGCGACTCTCCCAACTGGACGTGACCGTCCGGCTCCGGTGGTGCTGCGGCGGACGACGTCCGCGTGGCTCGGCAGCGGGGTGCCGAGCACGATCGCCTCCCCGGTCCGCGCGGACTCGAGGATCGCGTCGAGCGTGCGCAGGTTGGCCGCCTGGTCGTGCAGCGAGCAACCGTCGGCGACCGCGTCCGGCCGGCCGTCGAGGATCGCCTCGACGACGGCGCGGGCGAGACGGTTGAACGAGGTCTTGAAGACGGACTTGCGGTTATGCACCTCGTCCGGGTCGGCGCCCGCCACCTCCCGGATCACCCGGTCGCCCCGCCTGGTCGACACGGACAGCTTGTCGGCCAGGCTGAAGTGCGCCTCGCCCGCTGTCGCGAGGACGTCGACGTCCAACAGGTTGCGCGACTGCGCCGCCGCGCTCGCGGACAACGTGCCCGTCGTCCCGCCTACCCGCACCATGGCGGAGAACGCCGCGCTGGCCGTCACCGTCCGGGGTACGCCCGCGTCGTCCTGGCGGACGGGGACCACCACGTCGGTCGTGCCGAACACCGAGTCGGCGCCGGGGTCGTCGAGCAGGAAGCCGAGCAGGTCGACCAGATGCGAGCCCATCGCCAGCCGCACGCCGCCGCCCCGTTCGGCGTCGAACCGCCACGAGTAGCGGGTGTCCGCCGACAGGAACCCCACGCCCTGCTGGTGCACACGCACGGAGTACGGCCGGCCGATCTCGCCGGACCGGATGACCTCGCGCAGTGCGCGCAGGTACGGGTTGAACCTGAGCTGGTGGTCGAGCAGCACGAACTGGCCGGGCGCGGTCGGCACGTCGAGGAGCAGGCGCAGGCCGTCGAGATCCGTGGCCGCCGGCTTCTCGATGACCACGGGCTTTCCGGACGCGGCCGCGGCGACGTAGTGCTCGAGGTGGAACTCGTTCGGGGACGCCACACAGATGAGGTCCAGCGACTCGTCGGCGCACAGCTGGTCGAAACCGCCGTACGCGACCGGGATTCCGTTGGCGTCGGCGACCTCTTCGGCCCGGGCCGCGCCGCTGCCCGAGATCGCCACCACGTCGGCCCGCCCGGTGGCGCGGAACCCCGGCAGGTAGGTGCGGATGCCGACACCCGTGCCGATCAACCCGACCCGCAGCCGCCGGCCGCTCATCGCCCGCCCGTCCCCTCGGCCTGGCCGTAGACCTCAAGGCACTGCTCGTACGGGGGCAGCAGACCCTCTTCCCGCACCTCCGCCAGCTTCGGCGCCGTGGAGTCCCGTTCGGACAGAATCGGATCGGCGCCGCCGAGCATTCCCCGCCAGTCGATGCCGAGCTCGGGATCCATCGGGTGCACCCCGAACTCGTTGTCCGGGTCGTACGGTGCCGAGCACAGGTAGAAGACCGTGGTGCGGTCGGCGAGCGAGGCGACCCCGTGGGCCACCCCCTCCGGGATGAGCACGATCTGGAACGTGTCCGGTTCGAGCCGAATCGCGTCGTACTGGCCGTAGGTCGGCGACCCGATCCGGGTGTCGTACACCACGTCGATCATCGACCCGGACATGCAGCAGACGAACTTCGCCTGGCCGACCAGCCTGGTGAAGTGCACGCCGCGCACCACGTTGCGGTGGCTGACCGTGCAGTTCACCTGCGCCACCTCGAGTGGCCGGCCGAGCGCGTCGGTCCACCACTTCTTGCGCAACAGCTCCAGGAACACCCCGCGCTCGTCGGGTAACACCGTCGGGGTGAACTCGAGTGCGCCGGCCACGGCCAGCTCACGAACCCGCATCGAACCCTCCGTCCACAGGGTCCGTCAGTACGGACCGATGAAATTCCGGGCCAGCTCGTCGATCTCGACCGCGATCCGCCGGTCCATGCCGAGCAGGTCGAAGCAGGCGTTGGCGATGGTCTCGGCGTTCGGGTTGAACGCCTTCTCCAGCGGCGCGGACACCGGCGCGGGACTGTCCGGAAAGGTCACTCGGCGCACCGGGGCACGCAGCGAGTCGTACACCTTCTCCGCCACCACGGCGGCCACCTCGGCACTGAACCCGTATCGGGCCCAGCTGGTGTCCGCGACCACGAGATGCCCGGTCTTCGCGACCGACTCGCAGATGATCTCCTCATCCAGCGGGCGGATGCTGCGCACGTCGACGACCTCGGCGCTGACGCCCCACTCGGCCAGCGCGTGGGCGGCCCGCCCGGCCTCGCGGACCATCAGCGAGGCCGCCACGATCGTCACATCGGTGCCGGCGCGGGCGATCCTCCCCTTGCCGAACGGGATGGGCACCCGCGCCTCCGGCACCTCGCCCTCGACCTCGTAGAGCCCGCGGTTCTCGATCAGCACCACGGGAGTGTCCCCTTCGAACGCGCTGACCATCAGTCCCTTGGCGTCGGCGGGAGTGCCGGGCGTCGCCACGTGCAGGCCCGGGAAATGCCCGAACAAGGAATGCAGGCTCTGGGAGTGCGTGGCGCCCTGTCCCCAGCCGTGGCCGACGACCCCACGCAGCACCACCGGAACGCCGCCCTTGTTGCCGTACATGTAGCGCCACTTCGCGGCGACGTTGAAGATCGCGTCCATCGCCAGGAACATGAAGTCGTCGCGGGTGTAGACCACCAGCGGGCGCATGCCCATCGAGGCGGCGCCGACGGCGATGCCGGCGAACGCGTTCTCGCAGTTGGGAATGTCGATCACCCGGCCGGGACCGAAACGCGCGGTGGCGGACACCGTCGTGCCGTAGATCCCCTTGCGGTCGCCGACACTCTGTCCGGCGAGGAAGATCCGCGGGTCGGCCGCCATGCACTGAACGGTCGCCTCGTCGATCGCCTGGGAGTACTTGAGCTTGCGCATCGAACCCTCAGCTTCCGTACGCACCGTCGAGCAGCGTCTCCACCGCGGGGAACGGGCTGGCCTTGGCCTCGCCGATGGCCTGGTTGATCTCCTGACGGAACTCGGCGGTCCACCGCGCGACGCGATCGTCGATGTCCGGCACGTCGACGCGGATCCGGTCGGTGGCGCGGACGATCGGGCAGCGCGCGATCCACGAGTCCACCTCCGCCTTGGAGCGGAAGTCGACGTCGTAGTCCCACTGTGGACCAACATGCTCGCGCCAGCGGTAGGTGTCCAGCTCGAGGAAGTACGGACCGTTCCCCGACCGGCACCAGTCGACGGCCTCCTCCGCCGCCGCCGCTACGGCGAAGACGTCGTTGCCGTCGGCGCGCACCGCCGGCATGCCGTAGCCCGCCGCCCATTCGCGGATACCGGCCTCCTTGGGCTGCCGGTAGGTCAGCGGGGAGGACAGCGAGTAGCCGTTGTTCTCACAGACGAAGACGACCGGGACCTGCCGCACCTTCGCGAAGTTCAGCGACTCGTGGAACACCCCCTCCTCGGCGGCACCGTCGCCGAAGAACGTGACCGCCACGTTCGGGACGTCGTTCATGGCGAAGGTCCACGCGACGCCGGTGGCCACGGAGATCATCTCGCCGAGGATCGCCGAGGAGGCCCCGACGCCGGCCTTGGGGTCGATCAGGTGCACGGAACCGCCCCGCCCGCCGGCGCAGCCGCTCTCGCGGCCGTACAGCTCGGCCACCATGGCGGGCAGGTCGCCGCCCTTGGCGAGGTACTGCGCGTGGCAGCGGTGTCCACTGTAGACAAGGTCTTCCCTGTTGAGCGCGGCGCACACGCCGACCGCGGTGGCCTCCTGCCCGATGGAGAAATGCACGGGCGTACGCATCTCCTGCTCATCGCGGTACACGTCCGCCAGCGTTTCCTCAACGCAGCGGATGCGCAGCATCTCGCGCAGGAGTTCCTCGGCGTCGGCTTTCACTGGCCACCTCGCTTCTCGTGCTTGCTGTCCGGAACCTGAACGTGACCGCGGCGGTCGAACACCCTTCGACACAATGGTGATCTCGACGGCTGCCGGTCGCATCTCCCCGCGTGCCGCACGAACGTCACGCGGCGGCGGGCCGCCTGCGCCGCGCCCAGCGACGCATGATGGGCCGTTCCACGCCGACGTAGAGCAGCCAGCCGGCGAGCACGTTGGCCGCGAAGAACCCCAGTACGACCGCGATGCCGCCCACCACGCCGTACTGGTGGTTGTCCCCGACCAGCGACCGTCCGTAGAGCAGCACGACGCCCTGGGCCATGTAGAAGCCGAACGACCGCTCACCCAGCCACTGCATCGCCCTGCTGCCGAACCCGGTCCGCGCACCGCGGACGTCGGCGGCCGCCACCGCGCAGATCAGCACGGCCACCGGGATCACCGTCGCGGCCGCGAACCGGTACAGGTACGGGACGTTGAGGGAGACGGCATAGCCGACGAGCAGGAACCCGGTCGCCGGCAGGACACCGATGCGCGGCCACCGCCCGGCGAACACGATGCGGGCCAGGATCATGCCGAGGACGAACTCGAACACGCGCGCGGGCGGGAAGTAGTACGGCGCCCAGAACTGGAGCATCGACAGGTCCGGGATGAACGGCGACTTCGGTGTGTCGGGCACCAGGTACTGGGTGGCGAGCACGACCGCGAACGTCCCGGCCACCATGGCGCCGGCCCACGCCCACAGCCGGCTGTCGGCGATCCGCCGGATCGGTCCGATCAGCAGCGGGAAGACCACCACGTAGAACAACAGCTCGCAGGCCAGCGACCAGCTCGGCGCGTTGACACTGATGAAGCTCGTCGGGTCGGAGGAGAACGGATGCAACAGCAGCAGGTTGGACAGCCACGCGGACGTCGGTGTGTACGCGGCGGCGAACAGGATCATCGCGGCGGCCCACGTCACCACATGGGTCGGATAGATCTTGAGTAATCGGCGCCGCAGGAACGCCGAGTGCGGTTCACCCGGCCGGGTCGACCAGGTGAGCACGAACCCGCTGAGCACGAAGAAGAAGGAGACCCCGATGAAGCCGCCGTTGCCGAGCGCGGTCGCCAGGTCCGTGCTCAGCCCCTGATCCGCGAACGGGGTCACCGGCCCGTGCGGCGGCACCGGCCCGAGCAACAACGTGGCGTGGTAAAAGAAGACGAACAGCGCGGCGACGAACCGCAGGCCCGTCAACGATGGAAGCTTGGTTCCCGTGTCGAGCGGGGTCTTGCGCACTTCGACCGCAGTCATCGATCGTCTCCCAACTCAGCAGATGTCGCCCGGTCGGCGGGGTTCGTCGCGAACCCGTTGCCGCTGTCCTCAGTGGTCGGTCAGCCGCGGTGCTGGGCGGTGAGCTTCTCCAACAGCGGCACCAGGAGGTTGGGCGTCGGCGTGCCCTGCCGCTCCGCGCGCAGCCTGGCCGCGTTCTCGCCGAAGGACGGGTCCTTCAGCACTCGCACGAGACTGTCCCGCAGCGTGTCCGCGGTCAGCTTGTCGGAGTCGGCGACGAACAGCCCGGCGCCGCGCGCCTCCAGACCGTTCGCCTCGGCGATGGGCCCCCACCACTTCTCGGTCCAGTAGTTGCTCGGCACGATGAGCTGTGGCACACCGTGCTCCAGCGCGGCGGCGAACGTCG
Organism: uncultured Actinomycetota bacterium; assembly: GCA_963826035.1. Taxonomy (GTDB): domain Bacteria; phylum Actinomycetota; class Actinomycetes; order Mycobacteriales; family Pseudonocardiaceae; genus Actinophytocola. The sequence continues at coordinate 765,473 of CAWGVZ010000004.1, forward strand.
CGGTGCCCCCGTGGTGCACGACCGCCGAGCAGGTCGCCAGCAACACGTTCAGCGGAACGAAGTCGACCGTGCGCACGTTGTCCGGTACAGCGGACAGCGATGCGAGCTGCCGCTCGTTCAGTGTGGCGATCACCTCGGCGTCCACATCGGACATGGCGTCGAGCAGCTCGGCCGCCGATGCCTCGACCCCGTGCGACTCGCGGTGCGAGGTGCCCAGGGTCAGGCACACCCGTCGCCTGGTGGGCGGTTCGTACAGCCAGTCCGGAATCGGGGCCGGACCGTTGTACGGCACGACGCGCATCGGGACGTAGTGCACGTTGCCCGGCGGGTGCGGAACCCAGGGCGGCATCGGGTCCATCGTCCACTGGCCGAGCACGATCTCCTCGTCGAAGGTGTGGCCGTACTGCTCGAGTTTGGGCCCCAGCCAGTCCTCCAACGGGTCACTGACCCGATTCTCCTGGCTCCTGCTGGCGTGCCACGCGCCTCGAATCTGCGCCAGACCGTCCGCGCCGAACAGCATCCGGGCGTGCGCGGCGCCACTGACGCGGGCCGCCACCGGTCCGGCGAGGGCCAAGGTGCTCCAGAGCACCAGGTCGGGCCGCCAACCGCGGGCGAACTCGATGAGGTCGGCGAACATGGAGTCGGGGCAGAGCATCGGGAAGAACTCGGTGGCGATGGACGTCAGGTGGCCGTGCGGGTCCTCGGGGAACGTGCTCTGGACCGGTTTCTCCTGATGCTGAACGGGTTTCCGATTGCGGTCGGCCTCCGGCTCGTCGGCCGGCTCGGCGTCACGCATCTTCCCGGCCAGGTCCAGCGGCTCACCGACCGGCACCGCCGTGAAGCCGGTCTGCATGACGGCGTCGGCCAGGTCCGGCTGACACGCGACACGCACCTCGTGCCCCGCGATCTGCATAGCCCACGCCAGCGGGGTCATGGAGTACAGGTGCGACTTGTTGAGGCAGGTGAGGAACAGGATGCGCATGGAGGTCCTTCCCGGGTCCGTCGAGCGCGGGCGGGGGCGCCGTCTGGTCAGCTGGTCACGATCAGGGGCAGCGCCTCGAGACCGCGCATGATGTTGGGGCCACCGATGCGCCAGCGCAGCTCGTCCATCGGGCAGGCCAGCTCGATCGTGTCGAACCGCTTGAGCAGGGTGCTGAACGCGACCTGACTCTCCACTCTTGCCAGCTGCGCCCCGAGGCAGAAGTGGATCCCGTGCCCGAACGCGAGGTGCGGGTTCTCCGCCCGCGTGATGTCGATGTGGTCCGGCTCCGGGAACCGGTCGGCGTCGCGGTCAGCCGAGCCGAGCACGATGTTCACCGCGCTGCCGGCCGGAATGGTCGTGCCGGCGATCTCGATGTCCTCGCTGGTGAACCGCATCGGCACGCGCTCGATGGGCCCGTCGTACCGGAGCAACTCCTCGATCGCGGACGGCAGCAGGTCGGGGCGCTCGCGCAGCAGGCGGAACTGCTCGGGGTGCCGGAGCAGCGCCACCATGCCGTTGCCGATGTGGTTGACCGTGGTCTCATGCCCTGCGACCAACAGCAACTTGAGCATGCCGAGTAACTCCCGCTCGGAGAGCTGCTCCTGCCGGTCGGGGAGGAGCAGCGCGCTCATCAGGTTGGGCTGTGCGTCGTAGTCGAGCTCCCGGTCGAACTCGGTACGCATCCGGGCGAGCAGGTCGGTGAGATACCGGTCCATGTTCCGGTTGCCCTGGGTCCTGCTCTCGATTCCCTCCGGTGTGGACGGTGAGGCGAGCAGCATCCGTGTCCAGGAACCGAAGTCGTGACGGTCCGCGCTGGGGATGCCGAGCAGCTCGCAGATCACGGTGATCGGCAGGGGGTAGGCCAGCGACGCCATGAGGTCGGTCTCGGGTTCGGCGGCGATGGCGTCCACGAGCTCGTCGGCAATCTCCTGGATCCGGGGCCGCAGCCCTTCGATCCGGCGCCGGGTGAACGCCTTGCCCACCAGCCGGCGTTGCCGGGTGTGGTCGGGCGGGTCGCTGTTCAGCATATTCGCGCCCAGAGGTCCCTCGTCGCCCGTGCCGATGGTGGCCCGCACCCATTCCGGCGCTTGCTTGGGATCCTTGGCGAACCGCGGGTCCGCCAGCGCGGCCCGGGCGTCCTCATAGCGGGTGATGAGGTAGATGTCCGACCCCATCGGGCCGGTGAAGTGGTGCACTGGCGACTGCGCGCGCAGCAGCCCATAGCTCACGTACGGGTTGCCCTGAAACTCCTTGCTCGACAGATCGACTGAAGTCATTGAGACTCCCCCGCAAATACCGCGACGAACATGATCTTCTCCTTCAGGACAAACTTACGACGCGAACCCTCGGCTCGACTTCGCGGGCTGTCCAGTACAGTGTCGGCAACGGAAATACCCGGCGCATCTCCTCGATTGCCATCCCGGGACTGGTGACCCGCCGGATCCGTTGTCGTGCAGGAGAAAGCGCAGAACCCCAGTGCGACAACCGGTACCCGGAAAGCCTCGCTTTCGATATTCAGGTGGCCAGCATTCGGATCGTGCTGACACTGGCTGGCCAGGTCCACAATCCACCGGGTCGAAGAACTCCCGTTGAGCCGTGAGTCACCAGCGATCGAGGTGCACGACCGCCTCGGCGGGCGTCCGTTTCGCCGGCCGAAACGTTGCGCCCCGGTAGTACGCGGTGGGGACAAGCACAGCCTGGTGCACGCCGGCGGGAATGCCCAGCAGCCCGGCGACGTACGCGGCGTAGGTCAGGTGCCGCGTGGTCCACACTGTCCCCAGCCCCCGGCTGCGGGCGGCGAGCATGTAGCTCCACACCGCGGGAAGCAGCGTGGCCCACAGCGACGCCTGGTTACCCTCGGGCAGCGGGCGACCGGTATCGAGGCAGGCCAGCACCAGCACTGGCACCTCCGCGAGGTGCTCGGCGAGGTACCTGGCGCTGTCCGCCGATCGCCGGGACGGCGCACCGGGCGCATCGCTGATCTTCATGGCGTGCAGGTCGCACGACTTCCGGTAGATCCGGCCGATCTCGGCCCGAATGCCCGGGTCGGTGATGACGATCCAGTGCTGGCCGTACCGCCCCGTGCCGCACGGCGCCTGTTGCGCGATATGCAGGCAGTCGGTGATTTCCTGCCGCGGCACCTCGCGGGTCAGGTCGAGTCGCCTCCGCACCGCACGTGTCGTGGTCAGCAGCTCGTCCGGGCCGAGCGCCAACGGCCCGGCGTGGCTCTGGACGTCAGCCATGACCATCACTCCACGTGACCGGCAGCTCCCACGGACCCCGGACGAACATGTCGGTGCGCCAGCGCAGCTCCGCGGTCGGCACTGCGACCCGCAGTTCGGGGAAGGCGGCCAGCAGCTCGGCGATGCCCACCCGCAGCTCCAGCCGGGCGAGCTCGGCGCCCAAGCAATAGTGTGCGCCGAAGCCGAAGCCGACGTGCGCGTTGTCCACGCGGTCCGGGCGCAGCTCGTCCGGCTCGTCGAACACCTCGGGGTCGCGGTTGGCCGCGTCCGGGATCGGCACCACCACCGAGCCCGCCTTTACCACCACCCCGTCAGACAGCGGGATGTCGACCGTGGCCACGTGCGGTACGCCACCGGTGCCGTTGATACACAGGTAACGTACAAGCTCCTCGATGACCGGCGGGAGCCGATCCGGGTCCCGCCGCACCTCGGCGACCAGCTCGGGCCGGCGCAGCAGGTGGAAGACGGCCGCGGCCAGCTCGTTGCTGGTGGTCTCGTAGCCGGCGATCAGCAAACCGGCCGACAGTGCGATCGTCTCCGTACGGCTCAGCCGCCGCTCCGGGTTGCGGGGTTCGAGGAGGTCCGCGACGAGCCCAGGGGGCCGGGCGCCCGCGTCGATCGCCACTCGCGTCCGGTCGACCAGGTCGGCGAAGTATCCGTGGAACTCCTCGTGGCTCCGGGCGACAGTGTCGGCGGGGTAGCGGTTGATCGACATCAACGGGTCGACCCACGGCTTGAACAGCGCGGTGTCGGCCTCCGGCACGCCGAGGATGCGGCACATCACGTGCAGAGTGAACGGCACGCTGAACGCGCTCACCAGGTCCGCGGGCTGCGGCCCGTCGGCCAGCTCCGCGACGTGGACCTTGGCCAGGTCCTCGATCATCGACTGCATTTCCCGGACACGGCGGGCGGTGAAGGCCTGCGCGACCGCGGACCGACGCCTGCTGTGCTCGGGCGCATCGGTGGTGATCAGCGGCAGCGACTCGGCGGATCTGGAGAACAGCGTGCCGTCGGTATAGGCGGACCGGCTGAACCTCGAGTCCGAGAGCACCTGCCGGACGTCGTCGTACCGGGTCACCAGCCGGACGGCCCTGCCGTTGGCAAGCTGGCCACGCGCTGGGCAGCTGCCCTCGCGGATGCGCGCGTACTCCGGTGGCGGTTCGCTCTCCGGTCCGACGGCGAAGGGGAAGGCTTGCAGGTCGGTCATGTCTACGCTCCTTCGAGCAGGGCGGCGACGGCGAAGCTGGCGTAGGCCGTCATGACGAACCCGGCGGTGAGGCCGTAGGGCCAGCGCTCCAGCCTGCCGCGGCGGAAGCGCACGGCGGCGAGGATCGGGTAGGCCAGCGGCAGCAAAGCCAGCAGGACCCCCACGTGCCACGGCCGGGTGGTGGTGACCAGTAGCACCACCGAGCCGACCGCGCAGGCTGCGGCGAGCGCCGCCGTCCCGGTCGTGCCGAGCAGCGTGACGTAGGTGCGCTCGGTCATCCGCGGCGTCCGGGTGGTCTTGCGCGCGAACTCCAGGTGTAAGAACGCGAGGGTCGAAACGAGGACGCCGAGCGCGCCGGACCACGACGGGCGTAGGTCCAGCGAGTACAGCAACCCGGCGTACAGGAACGCGTTGGTGAGCAGTTGGACCGGCAGGTTCACCAGAAAGCCGGCGACCACGGCGTCGCCGGAAGGCCAACCGAACCTGCGGTCGACCCACACGATGAGAAAGGCGTAGCAGAGCAGGCCGGCGAGCACGCACAGCACCGGCCATCGCCACGCGTTGAACAGCAGCACCAGCGCGGTGCCCGCGACGATCATCACCAGCAGGTCCCGGACGGCCACCGCGCCGGCGGCGAGCGGCCGGTCCGGGTTGTGCTCACGGTCGTAGTCGAGGTCGCGGATGTCGTCCAGCGCGCGCATCACCAGCAAGGTCACGGCCATCGTGACGACCCCGGTCAGCACACCCAGGTCGGGCACCCAGCCGGTCACCCGGCCGTCCGTCAGTGCCGCGGCCGAGGTGGCGCCGACGGTCCAGGCCACCGCGAGCGGCAGGTAGACCTTCAGCGGGTAGCTACCGGCGACGTAGGCCAGTAGCCGGCCGCTCAGGCCGGCTCGTCCTGCGATATCACCCGGACGGTCCCCGCCGCTCCGTCGATCTCGATCAGCGCCCCGTCCTTGATCAGCGAGGTCGCCCCCGGCACCGACACCACGGTCGGCACGCCCAGCAACCGACCGGTGATGGCCGTGTGTGAGAGCAGGGTCCCCCGCTCTACCACCAGACCGCGGGCGGCCATCATCAAGAACAGCCATCCGGGATCAGTCTCCTTCGCCACGATGATGTGATCTCTGCACGATTCCGGAGAGATCGAGGGGTCGAGCACGACACGCGCCGGGTACCGCACGACGCCGCTGGTCGACGGCAGCCCGCGCATCTCCGTGTCGGACTGCGCCTGCGCCGGGCCGGACGGGCGGAGCGGCAGCTCGGCGACCACCGGCAGCTCCCTGGTCGTCGACAGCTCGGCGTCGAGGTCCGGCCGTGCCATCGCGGCGGCCCGCTCCCGCCGCCTGGCGGTGACCAGCGCGCGCAGGTCTGTGTCGACCAGCGTGCCGTCGTAGGCGCCGAGCACCTCCTCCACGGCCAGGTCGACCACGTCGACCCGGTCGTCGAGCACGCCAGCAGCCACCAGATGGTCGCCGAGGCTCCACAGCACCTGTCGGCTCAGGCCGAACAGCTGGCTGCGGCAGTAGCGGGTGTCCTCGCGGTTCTTGACCAACCACCGCATGCCGGCGGCCAGCCCGCGGATCGCCAACCGGCGCAGTGGGTTCGGGCACCGTTCGCGCAGCTCCCGCTCCGCGTCGGCCCGACCCGCGCGCTCCTTGGCCCGGTTGTCATCGACGGTGATACCACCGTGAATCAGCGGCCTGAGCGTCTCGACGATCATGCCGGGGCGTTGGCGCGGCGATGGCTCCTCGAGCTTCAGGTCGTACGGCGCGCGGTCGCCGTAGCGGCGCAGGTGCTCGCGGGCCGCGGCGGCCGGTCCGTCGCCGAACCGGCCGCCGGCCAGTTCGGTCCACACCTCATCGGCTGGGCCGGCAAGTACCCGCTCGGCGAGCGCCGGATCTTTCGCGACCAGCTCAGCCAATCGGAGCGCCGACCGAACACCGAGGAGCGACCGGTTCTCCGTCCCGCCGAGCAGCAGACCGCCCATGATGCGCTGATCCTCATCGGTCACCCAGCGGCGGATCGCCGCGGAGGTAGCGGTGGCCCAGGCCAGCAGGAAGAACCCGTTCACCAGCGTGACGCCCCACCAGCGGCCGACCTCGGCCCAGATCCGCCGGTGGAACCCGACGAGCTGCTCCGGCGACCAGTCGGCTATGTCTGACGTTTCGGCGAACAGCGTGTCCCACCAGCGCAAGAACCGTCGTACCGAGCGTGGATGCCCGGCCAGCCGCAAGGCGAGCGCCGGCAGGCTCGGCAACGCGCGCAGGATCTGGGCCCGGGTCGGCCGCTCCCGCGTGCTCAAACCCATCGACAGCGCCCACCAGGTCTGGATGAGTGGGAAGCCGGAAATCTGGCCATGCAGCTTCCGCCAAGCGTCGAGCCGATAATACACTCGCCCGTCGAGCAGGCCGATCATTCGGTGCAGGTGATTCTCTGCCGCGTCGAGCCGGCGCTCCGACACACCCAGCCGCCGATAGGCGTCCCAGAAAATTGTGCGGTAGAAAACACGCGCCTGAGAAAAAGTAAGCGCACCGGAAACACCGGCAAAGCTCTCAGTGACATTATTGTTACTCCACGGAATTCGCTCGGCGGAGCTGCGCGCCACCTTCGCGAATACCACCGGCCGCGCCTGCAGCAGATGTACCACGCCGTCCGGGGTGATCGTGCCCTCGATGTCCTGCGGCAACCCGAACCACTTTTCGACGCCGCCCGCCAGTTCGGCCACCTGCCGAACCTGCTCGTCGTCGAGCACCGGCGGCGTCGCCAACTCGGCCGGGACGGGGGTCGTCACGACCTCGCCGGTCCGGCCGGCCCACGTGACCATCCGCTCCTTGCGCACGGTCTTGGCGCGGATCACGCCGCTGTCCGGGTCGACGAAGAAGTGGTCGATGTCGGCACGCTCCTGCACGACGCCCTCACCGATCCCGTGCGCGGCCGCGATCACACGCTCTGTGCCGCCACGCGGGTCCCGACTGAACGCCACGAACGAACGAGCGCCAGGGATCATCCGCTGCACGCCGACCGCCACTCGCGCGGTCGTCGGCGACAACCCGCGGCGGGCCCGGTACAGGATCGACTCCGGGCTCAGCCCGGACGCCCAGCACTGGGCCACCCGCCGCAGCACGTCCGCGGGCCGCACATAGAGAAAAGAGTCGGTGAGGCCGGCGAACGCGTCGTCGGCGCCGTCCTCACCGGCCCCACGCTGGTCGGCGACCACGCACGCGCGGACCGCGACAAGGCCATCGTCATCGGTCAGCGCGTTCACCTGGGCGCGGATCCCGGCCGCCAAGGGCGCCCGAACGACAGTCGCGGCAAGGGTGGCCGAGGCTTCCCGCGCCCATGCCAGAAGCTCCACCTCGGCACCTGGGTCGGGGGCCGCGGCGAACAGGTCGGCCGCCGCGGCGTCGAACTCGGTCACCGAGACGCAGAAGAACTCGGGCACCAGGAACCCGGCCTGGCGCAGCCGTTCCTGGCGGGCAAACTTGTGGCCAACCGCCGTGGCGTCGGTGAGGAGGTCCGCACCGACGCGGATCACGCCGACCATCACCAGATGCCGGCGACGAGGCGGGCGCGGCCCTTGGCGAATTCCGGGTACCCGGGTACCGACCACATCGTCCGTTCCTCGGTCAGGATCCGCCACACCAGCACGCCGGTGAGCACCAGGAACGCGACGATGCTCGCCGGGTTGAGGAAGAACACGACGAAGCCGAGGTTGGCGAACAGCATCCCGGAGTACGCCGGGTGCCGCAGGAAGCGGTACGGGCCCGTGGTCACCAGCACGTGGCCCTCACGCCTGACGACGTGGTGGGTGTACTGCACGGCGAGGTAGTGAATGGCGGCCATGCGCAGGGCGATGCCGCCCACGAACGTGACCATCGGCACCAGCATCCACGCCGACCACCCCGACCAACCGACGGGCGGGACGACCGCGGTGAGGATCACCACGGTCCGCGCCGACGCGTAGGCGAGGATCGTGCGGACCTCGGTCACTGGTTCGGACGGTTTGCTGAAGGTCACCCTCGCCTCCGCGGCGAGCCACGCAAGGTATCCGCCGATCAGCACCGCCGCGGCCAGCCGGGCCTGGTCGGCGATGTCGTTGACCAGGTAGCCGACCATTCGCGCGAGCATCACCGCGACGACGGCGACGAACAGGACGCGGGTGTACAGCGTCACCCGTGCGGTGATCACTGACCGCCGGTCAGTGGTGCGTGCGCTCATGCCGTCAACGCCTCTCCACGTAGCCTGCGGTACACGGCTGGGGGAGCCGCGTAGTAGTCGAAGCTCACGGAGCCGCACGGCTCGCCGTCCAGGTCGCCCGCCAGGATGGCGGCGGTGAAGCTCAGCTTGCCGCGCCCCGGCGGGGTGACCAACCAGCGCAGGCGGACGTCGGAGCGCAGCCCACACGGGAGGTCCGCCTCGATGCCGAGCATCACGAACTTGGTGCTCGCCGGCCGATGGTGCTCGACGTGGCACATCATCGTGCAGAACTGGCGGGCGGCGTCGACCAACAACTCTGCTCGGTGCGGCGCGTCCGGCGCGGTAGGCGCGAGCGCGTGACCGGCCGGCACCGAGCGCAAGCCGACGACACGGGTGTCGCCGTGTACGGCCGCACCGGTGACCAGCACGTTCACCAACCGCTTGCGGTGCACGGAGTCGGGATCGGCAGGCAGTCGGGTGACTCCGCTGGCCGCCGGCAACGCGTCGGCGGACGTCATCGCCCGGAAGGTTACGACCGCCTCGCAGACGATCCGGTCGTCCTGCTGAGCCACCAGCGTCAGCGCGGTGTCGACTCCGGGTTCCCGCGACGGCGGACGGACGGCCCGCAGGTCCACGGGTCGGGAGAGTTCGCAGAACGACGGGAATCGGACGGACAGCGCCATGCGAAGGTCCGCACGTTCCAGGTCGGCTGCGCCGCTGTCGCGGACGAGATCCAAGAGCCCGCCGACGAGTGCCATCCCTGGCACGTGATCGAGCGAATGGTCGAAATGGTACGGGTCGTCCATGGCCAACTGGAGCCGTCCACTCCACAACTCCGCGGGGACGTCGACATTATTTGAATGCTCGACGACCGCCCCAAGCCCAGGTTTCTCGGACGGCCCGACCGGCCCGTAGTTGATAATTTTGGTCATCTATATCTCGCGATCTAAGAAAAATAAGCTTGAACAATTCCAGATTCGACAAAGGCGCATCACGGGTCAGTTACCTCCTCATGGAACGCGAAGCCCCGACCGGACTCCGCTACATGTGACCACTCGCGATGGGCCACATGCATCTCCTCCGTTGCCGTAGACCCGCCACGCCAGCGCCTATCAGGGGCACATTGCACCCAGAGGAAGCTGAATTTCCACATGTGCGCTGCACCAGGCAGGAAAATGGGCTAGCATGCCCGGTGTGGAGGTTCGGTGGAATTGGTTGACGCCGCTCCACATTTCTCGATCCAGACCGGCGACCGGCCGGCCTGCCAACACAGTGGAGGATAACTGAGGATGGCCACCTATGTACTGATCCATGGCGCCGGCACCGACTCGTGGTATTGGGGCCCGCTGACGGCCGAATTGCGCGATCGTGGCCATGACGCGGTCGCGGTGGACATGCCCATTGAGGACGACACGGCGGGGCTGGCGGAGTACACCGAGGCCGTGATCGCCGGCATCGGCGATCGCACCGACCTGATAGTGGTAGCCCACTCGCTCGGAGGTTTCGTCGGCCCGCTCGTGTGTGACCGGGTGCCGGTGGACCTGCTGGTCATGCTGCACGCGCAGATCCCGGCGCCTGGCGAGACGCCCGGCGACTGGTGGGCCAACAGCGGCTTCGGCGAGGCGCGGGCCGAGCACGACGCCAAGGAGGACACGCCCGGTCAGGACGACCTCCTCGCCTTCGCCCTGCACGACTCACCGAAGGAGCTGGCCGCCGAATTCGTCGCCGAGCACCAGTTGGACCAGTCCGGCACGCCGTTCGAAAAGCCGTGGCCGCTCGCCGCGTGGCCGAATGTGCCGACGAAGGTCCTGCTTTCTCGCGGCGATCATTTCTTCCCGGTGGAGTTCCTGCGCACGCTGGCCAAGGACCGCCTCGGCATCGACGCGGACGAAATTGCCGGTGACCATTGCCCGATGCTCGGCCATCCGAAGGAACTGGCCGACCGGCTGGAGGCCTACCGCGCCGAGACGATCCGCGCCTGACCCAATGCCGTAACCGCACCCAGGAAATGGTCGGCCAATACCTGTATCGGTATGGTCGACCTTTCCGTTGGTGCGGCGGCGCGAGAAGACGGCATGACAAAGAGATATGGGACGGGCCGTGGCCCGTCCCATATCTCTTTCCAGCCGTCGTTGACGAACCTATCAGCCGTTGGTGGAAGTTATCTTCTTTTCGGTGCCTCCGGCGTCCTCCGAGTCGGGTTCCGGCTCCGCGCCGGCCTCCGCCGAACCGGTCGGCGGAACGTGCCGGAGCACGACCACGGCGAGCACGGCGACGGCGGCGACCAGGGCGGCACTGATCCCGGCCACGGTGTTCATCCCGGTGGTGAACGCCTCCCGCGCCGCCCCGAGCAGCTCCGCGCTCTGGGCCGGCGGCAGGTCCGCGGCCACGTTCACCGCACTGACCAGGCTCTCACCCGCCGTACTGACCGCGTCCGCGGGCACGTCGCCGGAGATGCCGTCCACCAGGTACGCGCCGTAGACGGCGGTCGCCACGCTGCCCATGACGGCAACTCCCATGGCCATGCCGAGCTCACCGCTGGTCTCCGACATCGACGCGGCCGAGCCGGCCTTCTCCGGCGGGGCCGAGCCGAGCACCAGGTTGGTGGTCAGCGCGGCCTGTGGCCCGGAACCCGCACTGGTGATGATGATGCCGACCACCACGAGGGCGAGCCCGCCCGAGCTGCCGGCCATCATCAGCAGGACGTAGCCGATCGCGGCCGCGCCCAACCCGACCGCGATGACGTTCGCCGGCCGGAAGCGGGTGGCGAACATCGGCGCGATCATCGAGGCGATGACCATGCCGACGCCGGACGGCAGCGTCAGCAGCCCGGCCTGCAGCGGGGTGAGTCCCTGCACCATCTGCAGGTACAGGTTGACCACCAGGATGGTGCCGCCACCGATGGCGGCGCCGACCAGCATGATCACCAGCGCGACGGAGAACGACCGGTCGGCGAACAGCCGCAGGTCCATCAGCGGCGCGGCCAGGCGGCGTTGCCGGATGACGAACGCCACCCCGACCGCCACGCCGACCAGGACCGCCGCGATCGGCAGCGCGCCGGCGCCGTCCTTGGCGATCTCCTTCATGCCGTAGACGATCGGCAGGATCGTGCCGAGGGACATGACCACGCTGAGCGGGTCCAGCCGGCCGGCGTCCGGGTTGCGGAACTCCGGCAGCACCGCCGGGCCCGCGATCACCAGCAGCGCCATGACCGGCACCGCGAGCAGGAACACCGAGCCCCACCAGAAGAACTCGAGCATCGCGCCGCCGACCACCGGGCCGAGCGCCATGCCACCCATGAAGCAGGACACCCACACGCCGATGGCCATCCCCATCTGCTTGGGGTCCCGGAACATGTTGGTGATCAGGGCGAGCGTCGACGGCATGAGCGTCGCGCCCGCGATCCCCAGCAGTGCCCTGGTCACGATCAGCATCTCCGGGCTGGTCGAGTACGCGGCCGCCACCGAGGCGACGGCGAACACGACACCACCGATCAGAAGAAGCTTTCGGCGGCCGATCCGGTCGCCGAGAGTGCCCATGGTGATCAGGAAGCCCGCGATCATGAACCCGTAGATGTCGATGATCCACAGCTGCTCGACGCTGCTGGTCTGGAGATCGGCGCTCAGATTGGGCAGAGCGAGATGTAACACGCTCAGGTCAAGGGACAGCAGCAGGGTCGGCAGAGCCAACACCGCAAGCCCGATCCATTCACGTCGGCCGGCCTTTGGTGCAACGTCTGTACTCACATCCAGTCCTCTCGTCGTCGGCTGGCTCTTCGTCAGCCGTCGGCTGCCTGCGTGCTGCCACCCCGATTGTCCCGGGCGCGGTCACCGATGTCTTCTTCCGACGTGCTCTGCCGGACTCCGGTCAGGCCCGCTGGCGGTGGTGCGCGGTGAGCTCCTCGAGCACCGGCACGAGGTCGTGCGGGCTCGGCGTGCCGAGCCACTCCTCGTAGACCTTCACCGCACCGTCGCGATAGGACGGGTTCTCGACCACCTCGACCAGTTGCTCGCGAAGGTCCGCCACGGAAAGCCGCGTACGGTCGAGCGCGAGGCCGGCGCCGCGATCGGCCATGTACGGACCGGTGACCGGGGACTCGATACCCCACTTCTCGACCGGGATGATCTGGGGAACCTTGTAGGGAACCGCGGCCGCCCAGGTGCCGACACCGCCGTGGTGGACGAGCGCGGAGCACGACGGTAGCAGCTGGTCCAACGGGATGTAATCGACCGTACGGACGTTGTCCGGGATGTGGGATCGGCCGGCGAGCTGGTCGGCGTTGAGCGTCGCGGCCAACTCGACATCGAGATCCGCCACCGCCTCGAAGAACTGACCGATCAGCGCGTCGATGGCGGCCATCAGGTCCGGCGCGTTCTTGCCGAACTGGCGCATCGAAGCGCCGAGGCACAGGGCGATCCTCGGCCGCTTCGGCGGCTCGTGCAGCCAGCTCGGGACCGCGCTGGCGCCGTTGTACGGCAGCCACCGCATGGACAGTCTCGGCCTGTTCGTCGGCAGCCGCATGCCCACCGGTGCGGGGTCGATGGTCCAGTCGCCGAACCGCAGCGCGTCGTCGACCTCGAACCCGTACCGCTCGGCCACCGGGCGCACGTACCCGGTGACCGGGTCCTCGCCGAGGGTCGACCCGGGTAGTGCGCGCATCCGCTCCCACCGGTCGCGGACCCACGCGAACGTGTCCTGTCCCCACAGCAGCCGGGCGCTCGCCGCGCCACACGCGCGAGCCGCGACCGGTGCCGACGGCCAGCACGGATCCCACACCACGAGGTCCGGCTGCCAGCCCCGGGCGAACCGCACCAGATCGTCCACTCCGGAGTGACGCGCCGCGGTCAGCTCGTCGGCCGGATGGAAGTTCCAGATGCACGGCAGCATGAACTGACGAAAGTACTCCCACGCGAAGGTGTCGGTGGGATTGTCGAGCGCCAGCACGTCGGCCAGGTACGCCATCTCCTCGGCCGGGCGGCGCAGGTCCGGGTTGCCTGGCCCCATGGGTATGGGCAGCTCGGCGGGATCGCCCACGGCGACCGCGGGCATACCGGTGGCATTGATCTCCGCCGCGACCACCCCGGTGGAAGCGATACAGACGTCGTGCCCGGCTGCCCGCATCGCCCAGGCCAGACTGACCGACGGGTGCAGATGTGCCGTGGCCGGCCAAACGGCGAACAGGACTCGCATCACGATCTCCTTCGAACCAACGTCGCCCCGGATGGTCACCACGAATCGTCGGCCGGCACGCCCGGCCAGGGCATCTCTGTGCGTGCGCACTCACCGCCCGACCGCGCCGCGGGGTTGGCGCATTCCGCGAGATGCCGCCGTTTCCCACCGGGTGCCACGATGTGAGCCACCCGAGGAAGGGGTGAGGCCATGAGGCTCCTGGTCACCGGAGGCGCGGGGTTCATCGGCTCGCACTATGTTCGCACGATGCTCGCCGGCGGATATCCCGGCCACGAGCGGACCCGGCTCACGGTGCTCGACAAGCTGACCTACGCGGGCAACCGGGACAACCTCCCGGCCACGCACCGCCGGCTCGACGTGGTCGTCGGCGACGTCTGCGACGCCGCGCTGATGCGGGACCTGCTCCCCGGCCACGCCGCCGTCGTGCACTTCGCCGCCGAGTCTCATGTGGACCGCTCGGTCGTCTCGGCCCACGAGTTCGTCCGCACCAACGTCGGCGGCACCCAGACGCTGCTCGACGCGTGCGTGGCCGCTGGGGTCGAGCGGGTGGTGCACGTGTCCACCGACGAGGTGTACGGCTCGATAGCCGACGGCTCCTGGACCGAGGACTGGCCGCTGGCGCCCAACTCGCCGTACGCCGCGTCCAAGGCGTCGTCGGATCTGATCGCCCGCGCGTACTGGCGCACTCACGGGATCGACCTGTCGATCACCCGCTGCTCCAACAACTACGGGCCCTACCAGCATCCGGAGAAGCTCATCCCGCTGTTCGTCACCAATCTGCTCGACGGCCGGCCGGTGCCGCTGTACGGCGACGGCCGCAACGTCCGGGAGTGGCTGCACGTGGCGGACCACTGCCGGGCCATCCAGCTGGTGCTCGACCACGGCCGCGCCGGCGAGATCTACAACATCGGCGGCGGCGACGACCGGACCAACGCCGAGATCACCGGCCGGCTCCTCGAGCTGTGCGGCGCCGACGAGTCGATGATCCGTCGGGTCGCCGACCGCCTCGGCCACGACCTGCGCTACTCGATCGACGACACCAAGATCCGCGCCGAGCTCGGCTACGCACCCCGGGTCGGGTTCGACGACGGGCTGGCCGACACGGTGGCCTGGTACCGGGACAACCCGGGTTGGTGGCGGCCGCTGAAGCAGGACAGGCACGCGGCGTGAAGCCGCGTCAGCCCGGGGTCTCGGTGGTCGCGGTGGTCTCAGTGGTCTCAGTGGTCTCAGTGGTCTCAGTGCGCTGCCGGGCCCGCGTCACGACGGCGACCAGCAGCACGACCATCACCACCGCCCATCCCGAGGACAGCCCGCCGTAGCCCCACTGCGCGACCACAACGCCCGCGAGAAGCGCGCCGCCCGCGGCCGTGAGCTGGACGAGGAAGTCGGCGGCGCCCTGCGCGAGTGTTCGGGTCGGCCCCTCGGTGGAGGCGGTGAGCAGCACCGACGCGGACAGGTAGGCGGCGGACCACCCGGCGCCGAGCAGCAGCAGCCCGAAACCGACGAGCACCACGTCGTGTCCCGGTACGAGTGCCAGGAGCACGGCCGCGGCGACCTCCAGCCCCAGACCGGTCACCAGCACCGGATGCGGGCCGAACCGGTCGGTCAGGTATCCGACGAGTGGGCCGGGCAGGTACATGCCCGCCGTGTGCACGGCGATGACCATGCCGACGGCGGCGAGCGAGCCCGCCTCGTGATGCACGTGGATCGACGCCATGTTCATCAACGAGATCATCGCCGCGTGCGCGCCCATCATGACCACGATGCCGCGCAGCGCGGGCGGGTGCCGCAGCACCGCCGCGAGCGCCGTCCGGAACCGCACCCGGGACGGCGACCGCTCCCGGTCGATCGCCCGCGCGTGGAGTAGCGGATCGGGTCGCAGCGTCACCAGCACCAGGACGCCGCTCACGGTCAGCCCCACGGCGATCCCGACGTAGGGGCCGGTGAACTCGGGCAGCCGCCCGGCGCCGATCCGGTCGAACAGGCCGGTCAGCGACGGACCGACCACGGCACCGAGGATCGAGCACCACGTCAGCACGCCCATCGCCCGGCCGAGCCGATCCGGCTCGGCCAGGTCGGTCGCCGCGAACCTGGCCTGGAAGCCGGCCGCCAGTGCCGCGCCGACCCCGAGTGATCCGGCGAGGACGAGGGGGTAGCTCGGCAGTCCGGCACCGAGCACGATCAGCAGCGCGCCGGCGGCCCCGACCAGGTAGCCGGCGGCGATCCCCGCGCGCCGGCCGCGGGCGTTCGACATCATCGCGAGCGGCAGGGTGCACAGCACCCCGCCGCACAGAATCATCGCCTGGGCGAAACCGGCGCTGCTGGTCGAGGCCGTCACATTCTCGGCGATCAGCGAGACCAGTGGCCCGGCCATCGCGAACACGAGCGAGAAGACCGCCTGGACGAGGATGAGCGACCTGATCACGCGGCGCTGCACGGCGCGGACCGAGATGTCCGCGCCGTGCCGCGCCGTCTCCGGTACCGCCGTCACAGTCGAGCCCCCTAGTGCCCCGTGTCACCTACCCCCGTGCGGCCCGGATCTCCTGTTCGAGGTCCGCCGCGCTGTCCTCCACCGGGAACCCGTCGGTCCGGCGCGCGGGCACACCCGCGGCCAGCACGTACAGCGCGGTTTCGGCGAACCCGTCGACACCGAGCGCGGTTTCCAGCTCGCGGTCGCGGAACGCGTCCGTCTGGCACGGCCCGAGGCCGACCGCCGTGGCGCACAGGGCGAACGTCTGCGCCAGGTGGCCGCTGCTCAGCAACACCGTGCGCAGCATCCGCGCGCTGCGGTACTTGTACATCGCGCGCCGCACGTTCAGTGTCAGGAAGACGACGAAGCCGGCGGTGGTGATCATGCTCTGCCGGAACGTGATCCGCTCCAGCTGTTCCTGGGTGAAGTCCGTGGAGACGACCTCGAGGCTGTGGTCGTCCGGGGAGTACCGGTACAGCCCCGGTGGCAGCGACTCGACGTTGCGGATCACGACATAGCACTCGGTCTCGTGCCGCGCGCCGCCGCAGGCGCTCGTGCGCAGCATCACCGTGCCGAGCATGCCGGCGTCGTAGAAGTGCATCGGGGCGAACGTGTAGTGCAGGACCGTGGACAGGCTCAGCAGCGGCACCGCGTCCGTCGTGAAGTGCCGGTGGGTGCGGCGCGAGAGCAACACGTCGCCGAAGTCGCGCTGCAGCGGCAGGAACGCGCGGGGAAGCCGGATCCGCGGCGCATCGGGCCGCCGGGAGTACGGCTCGGGAGCCGGGCCGCTCTCGCGGATCTGAGAGCGCACGTCGTCGTGCAGTTCGGCCGCGCGAGGGTCGTTGATCACCTCGGCGTTGCTGAGGTAGGCGGTGTCCTTGGTGTCGAAGTGGAAGAACCGCGCCGACTGGCCCCACGACTCCCAGCGCTCGGCGAGCAGATCGTCTTCGACGGCCTCGTCCTTGGTGATGAGCAGCCCTGCCTCCGCCAGCGCGTCGATCGCCTCGGCCACCGATTCCGGGTCCACTCCTTCGATCCCGACGGCGACGGCCGCCGGATCCGTCCAGTCTTCGAACTGACCGAGGAGGTCGACGGCCGTGCCATCGACCACGATTCCCTCTTTCTCGCCGTTCTCCGTGCTGGCGAGATAGTTGTCCAGCACCAGCTCACCATCAACCCAGTACGCCACCAGTGATCGAGTGCGTCGCAACTCCATCGGTCAGTTCCTTTCTGCCTAAAGGGGCTAAGGGGGAGCGGAGCGGGCGGCGCCGCCGCTCCCCCTTAGCATCCTTGTATTCATTTGGCGCTCACCTAGGTTCAACCGACGTTAATGAATGTCGACAGTGTGATACGCCGGAGCCAGGTCGGCTCAGGTGGGCTTGCAGACCAGCATCGACTTGTTCCGCAGCTGCACGCGGCGCACAATGACCTTCCGCATCCTATTCACCTCCTCGTTAGCGTCCCTGGTGGACTTCTATATCATCGCCTGTGCGACACCGTACTCGCATCTTCGAAAATGCCTCGCCATCAGAGAAACTCTAGGTTCGTTCTACAATGTGACAAACAAAGCGCGCCGCACCCGGAAACGGATGCGGCGCGCGTCGCACACACGCTGACACGAGCTGGCAGAGGTCAGCCGCCGATCGGACTGCTCTGGTGGGAGACGAGGCGGAGCGCTCCGTCGGCCTCCTTTGCGATCACCCAGGACGCCCGGATGAACCGGTCCGCGGCGATCTCGGTGTCGCCGGCCATGATGATGCCGCCTTCGGTGATGACCAGCGCGACGTCCTCGGTGAGGAACTGGACTGAGATGGGCCACCCCTTCACCCGGGCGCCCTTGAGCCCGCCGTCGAAGCCGTCGCTCATGTACGAGTGGATCTGCTCCCGGCTGGTCAGCTGATTGTCCTGCATGAGCAGGCTGCCGTTGTCGGTGAAGATGTCGGCGAACACGTCGGCGTCGTTCTGGACCCAGGCGTCCTGGATGCGCATCGCCACGGTGAGCGCGGCCTTCTCGTCCGGATCGGTGAACTCGCGGTAGTAGGACTCGTCTTCCTCGACTCCGGCCGCCGCCAGCCGGTCCGTGGCGTTGCCCCAGGATGTGGTCGTTGACATGGTTCTCTCTCCGGGTGTGTGAAAGGTGTACGGGTCAGTGGAGGATGCGGATGGTCACCAGCGCAGGGTCGCGCCGGCGCCGCGGGGACTGTTCTGGTAACCCGCCAGGAACCACTCACCACCCCGCTTCACCACCACCCACGTCGACCGAACCGCCAACTCCGGATCGATCTCCGACTCCCCCGGCGCCAAAATCCCACCATGCGTCCGCAACAACGCCACATCATCACTCACAAAACGCACATCCACCGGCGTACCCGTCACCCCGGTCCCCTTGAACGGACCAGCATAAGCAGCCGCCATGAACGCACGCACCTCCTCACGACCCTGCTTGAACACATCCCCCGGCAAAATCATCACACCATCATCCGTAAAAACCTCAGCAACCCCATCAGCATCATTCCGCGCCCACGCCGCCACCAACCGCAACGGCACCCCCAACGCCTCCTTCTCCCGATCACTCGTGAACGAGCCATAATACGAATCCAGCTCGTCCTGACCAACGGTCGACGTCGCATCAACAGACATACCTGTTCTCCGTCTCCATAGGGGGGCCGTGGAACCATCGTCAAGGCCGTCCCGGCCGGTCGCATCTCCACAGTTGCGGCATGGCGGACGGCCCGGTGGACGGTCTGGTCGACGGCCCGGCTGCCTGGTGGACGCAGAAGGGCGCGGCCGGAGCGTCATTGCTCCGGCCGCACCCTTACCGCCCGACAGCTAGTGCCCCGCGCCGGAAATCCGGCACATAATTCGGCGGCCCAGCTTCCTGCCGGCGGCGTTGCCGACCCGCCCAAGTACAACCCGGTACGAGAGACGGATCGGCGCCTTGCCAGCAGAAACCTGGATCCACCGACTCACGCACCGCATTCCCGGCGCGGGACACTAGTTTCTGTTGATGGTGAACGTGGACGTCGTGTTCCTGATGTCCTCCGCGTTGTTGCTCATGGTCAGGTTGTTGAACGTGACCGAGCCGCGCGCCGGGCCCTGGCCCTGCTCCGGCAGCTCGTTGACCCAGATGCCGAAGCCGGACTTGGCGTCGAACGCGTCACCGCTCTTGCGGGCGCCGGTGATGGAGATGTTCGTGAACACCGTGTCCGCCACCGGGAACTGCGGCTGGCCGCCGACGTAGTTCGTCTGGAACATGATCCCGCTGTAGGTCGGGTCCACGATGTCCACATCGGACACCCGGATCCCCTGGAATATCTTGGAAGCCGAGAACACCCAGATGCCGGGGAAGGTCTGGGCGCCCCAGAAGTGGCCACCCGCCCGGACGATCGAGATGTTCTCGAACCTCGTCGGCGGGGAGGCGCCGAACCCGTTCATGGGGATCCCGAAGTCCAGCGAGCTGATGGTGATACCGGAGTACACGAGCGTGTCCGCCACGTAGATGTTGCGGAACACGTTGTCGTAGCCGCCGTACACGGCGATTCCGGCCGCCCGCCAGGTGAGGATCGACGTCAGGTTCTCGTAGACGTTGCCCGTCACCTCGCCGCCACCGCCGTCCTGGGCGTTGAACAGCGCGAAGCTGTCGTCACCCGAGGCGCGGGACTCGTTGTTCGCCACCAGGTTCCCGGAACTGCCGTTCGTCATGTTGACCGCGTCGGCGAAGATGTTGCGGATCCGGTTGTTCCTGATGACCATGTTGTCGGTGTTCGCGCCCCAGAACAGGCACACGAAGTGCTCGGCCCAGATGTTCTCGATGGTCGACCCCGAGTGGGTGCCGAAGTCGAACACCTTGCCCGGCCCGTCCTGGCGGATCGTGTAGTTGCCGAAGAACGCGAAACCCGAGAACACGGAGCCGTTCGCCGAGCCCTCCGCCCGGAAACCGACGTCGGAGTTCTCCTGGGTGGCCGGTGCGTGGAACTTCGTGAACCACGGCCCGGCGCCGACCACCCGCACCGGCTTGCCGTACACCTGGAACTTGCTGGTCGACTGGTAGTCGCCGGCCGGCAGGTAGACCCCCACGAGGTTCCCGGTGGCGTCCATCCGAACCCGGTCGAGCGCGTTCTGCACGTCCTGGTGGGACGTTCCGGTCGGCGTGGTGTACCTGGCGGGGTCCGGGTTGGCGATCGGCGACACCTGCTCGAGGCTGACGAAGTCGATCGCGTAGGTGGTGTTGTTCGCCGGATCCTTCTGCAGGCGGATGGTGCTGCCCGCGGGCACCGTCGAGTCCAGCATCACGTTGGCCTCGTCGTAGATGTGCCTCGGTCCGCCCGCGCCGGGTGAGTTGCCGGGGCTCGCCTCGGCGCCGTAGAGCCACGCGTACTTCGACGTCAGGTTGATGGCCTTGTGGAAAGTGCCGTTGACGTAGACGTTCAGCGTGGAGTCGAGGCCACCGCCGCCGGCCGAGTCCGGAATGGAGAACCGGGTGACCAGCGTGTTGGTGCTGGCCTTCGTGGTGAACTGGACGTAGGCGCCGTTGCTGTTGAGCGTCACCGCGCGCCGCCCGGAGGCCTCACCGGCCAGGTCGCCGATCGTCCTGTTGGGACCGACGACCGTGGCGCCGCCGCCGACCACGCCTTCCTCGGCCTCGTACAGGTCGTACGGCATGTTCGCGCCACGACCGACGAAGAGGTTGTGCGTGGTCGTGTTGTTCGGCTGCTTGGCCGGCAACTCGTTGCCGTCGTTGGCCAACACCACCCGGACGGTGTACCGGCCGTTGGCGGCCGGCCAGGTGCCCAGGGTGATCGGGGCGGTGGTCGCCCCGGCCGCGATGACCCCGTTGTGCGCGCCGGTCAGTGTGCGGACGGTCGCGCCGGTGGTGGCGTTCACGACCGTCAGCGTGATGCCGTGCGCACCGCTGGCCGAGGCCACGGTGCCCTGGTTGCGGATGGCCACGGTGAACGTGACGGTCGCGCCGGTCTGCGGGTTGCTGGGCGTCCAGCTGACCGGCGACGCGACGAGATCCGACGTCGGCACGGCGGAGACCACGAGCGGCGTCGGGTTGGCGTAGGCGTTGTTCGCCTCGTCCTTCTCGACCACGTCGTCGTCCTCGTCCACCTTGGCGTTGGCCGAGTAGCTGCCGGCGTCCCTGGCGCCGATGTTCGCGGTGACCGTGGCGGTCGCGCCGGCGGCGAGCCCGCCGACCGCGGCCGTGCCGACCTCGCCCGTGCCGAGGTAGAAGTTCACCGACGTGGCACCGGATTCGCGGTCACCGGCGTTGCGGACGGTGGCCGACAGCGTGATCGGGCTCGACTCCGACGGCGACTGCGGCGTCCACGTGAGCCCGGTGACCTGGAGGTCGGGGTTCGGTGCCGGCTCGCCGATCACCTGGAGCTCGGCCACCTGGCCGGCGGGAGCGCCGGTGTTGGCCGTGAACTGCAGGCGCAGCTCCGCCGCCGTGGCGGCCAACGGGATGGTCACCTGGTTGCCCGACGACGGGGTGAAACTGTACTGCTGCGCGGAAACCACGTTCGTGAAGCCCGTGGCGTCCTGGTCGCGGCCGAGCACCTGGAAGGTCTGGGTGCGCGGGCCCCACGCCTGGTCCGGGTTGAGCTTCACGATCACCGAGGTGATGCTGGCGTTCGACCCGAGGCCGACGGTCAGCGTGTTCGGGTAGCCGCTGTTGCCTTCCCAGTAGGTGCTCACCGAGTCGTCGTTCGCGTTGGTGGCCACGAAGTTGTGCACGTGGCCGGACGCGGTGATCGGCTTGCCGAGCGCCAGGTTGGTCCCCGCGCTCGTTCCCGTGCGGGTCACGGTGTTGCTGTCCGGCGACTGGTTGCCCGCCGCGTCCCTGGCCCGCACGAAGTAGGTCACGGTGGCGCTGGCCGGCTGGGCGTCGGTGTAGCCGCGGGCGGTCGCCGGCAGGCTCGTGCGGAGAGTGTTGTTGGCGTACACGTCATAGCCGGTCACGCCCACGTTGTCGGTCGACGCGGACCACGACAACGCGATCTGCCCTGAGGCCGGCTGGGTGAACGCGAGGGTGGCCGGCGCGGTCGGCGGCTGGGTGTCGCCGGTGGCCGGGCCGTGGACCTCGAACTCGGCCAGCTGAGCGGCCGGCCATCCGGTGTTGGCCGTGATGTCGAGTCTGAGATAGCGCGTGGTGGTGGCGTTGAAGGTGATGGTCACGGTGTTGCCGCTCGCCGGGGTGAACTGGTAGCCGGCGGCGGCCACGAGATCGGCGAACGTGGTGCCGTTCGTGCTGTGCTGGACGGTCAGGGTCTGGGTCCTCGCCTCCCAGTTGGCCGGCAGCTTCAGCACCACGCGATCGGTGGCGACCAAGGCGCCGAGGTCGGCGCGGATCCATTGGGGGAACTGGTTGTTCGCGCTCTCCCAGTAGGTGGCCGCGTTGCCGTCGGTCGCGTTGGTCACGCCATAGGCCGACAGTGAGCTGCTGGCCGTGACGGCCCGCACCGCCAGCACCGCCGACTCGGCGGCCGCGTAGACCTCCAGCGCGGACAGCTGGGCGGTCGCCTGGGTGCCGCCGGTGACGAAGCCGACCTTCACATACCTGGCCTCGACGGCGCCGAGGCCGATCTTCACGGTGTTGTCGTGGCCGGGGTCGAAGGCGCGGTTGACCGACGCGGCCGCCGTGGTGAACGCCGCCCCGTCCGCGCTCGTCTGGACGGTGAGGTGCTGGGTTCGCGCCGACCAGTCGCCCGGCACCTTCAGCACCGCCTGGCCGACCGTGGCGTTCTCGCCGAGGTCGACCATGGCCCACTGCTGGCCGGACTTCGCGCTTTCCCAGACGGTGTCGGGGTTTCCGTCGGTGATGGCCGCGCGCTGCCCGGTGGAGCTGGAGACGGACACCGGCTTGTCGCGGGCCAGGTCGGCGCCTTCGGCCGACACGGCGCTGTGGCCGGTCGCGGCGAGCAGACCGGCCAGGAGCGTCGTGGCCGTCAGCCACGACGCGAAACGCTTCGCTCTCATGTGCGTCGCTCTCATCATTGAGGGGACTTGGGCCATCCAGTGATCAGAATTTGCAGGAGATTGCTTGTTTCTTGCATCGATCAAGTCACAGAGTTGCCCAGGCGCTACCTGAAGTCAACGATTTGCCGACCTCGGGTGGGCCGGTGCACCCGTTCGGCCGCCCGGAACGCGGCATTCGGCGCAGCCCCGCACAGGCCGGGCACAGACCAGCGGCCGTGCGACAACGCGGGATACGCGCGCACGTCCTACCTGGTGTCAACTCGATCTACCGGAGGTATCAGTGGGATCAGGCAGAAGACTCGGCGTCGGCGTGGCCGCGCTGGCGGTGGTGCTCGGCACCTTCACCCCGGCAGCCGCCGACCGGCCGGCGGCGCCGGCCGGTGGCGAACACACGCTGACGCTCGTCACGGGCGATCAGGTCACGGTCGTCGACGGTGCGGTCAGGTCGGTGACCCCGGCCGCCGGCCGGGAGCACATGGTCTTCTCGGGATACTCGGCCCTCGGCCACCACTACCTGATTCCCGCGGACGCGCAGCGACTGGTGGACACCGGCCTCGTCGACAGAAGACTGTTCGACGTCACCGCGTTGCTGGAGTTCGGCTACACCGACGGCATCCCACTGATCGTCACGGGTGACGCGCTGCCCGCCGGGCGCTCCGCGCGGAACCTGCCCGCTGTCAACGGGATGGCGGTCGAGGCCGACCCGGCGGGCTCGCTGTGGAACCACCTGACCGCGGGCACCCGCTCGGCCGGCGAGTCGAAGATCTGGCTGGACGGCAAGCGCCGGTCCACGCTGGACCGCAGCACCGCGCAGATCGGCGCCCCGGCCGCCTGGGAGGCCGGCTACACCGGTGCGGGCGTGACGGTCGCCGTGCTCGACACGGGCGTCGACCAGAGCCACCCCGACCTCGCCGACCGCGTGATCGCCGAGCGGAACTTCACCGACAGCCCGGACAACGACGACCACTACGGTCACGGGACGCACGTCGCGTCGATCGTCGCCGGTACCGGCGCGAAGTACCGGGGTGTCGCGAGTGGAGCGTCCATTCTGGACGGCAAGGTGCTCGACGACTTCGGGTGGGGCCAGGACTCGTCGATCATCGGTGGCATGCAGTGGGCGGCCGAGCAGGGCGCCGACGTCGTGAACGTCAGCCTCGGTGCGACGGACCTGCCCGGTGTCGACCTGGTCGAGGAGGCGGTCAACACCCTGTCCGCACAGCACGGCACGCTGTTCGTGGTCTCCGCCGGCAACGACCCCGGCGCGGGAACCGTGTCGTCACCGGGTTCCGCGGCCGCCGCGCTGACCGTGGGTGCGGTCGACCGCGACGATCAGCTGGCGTACTTCTCCAGCCAGGGCCCGACTCCCGGCGACGGCCTGCTGAAGCCCGACCTCACGGCGCCGGGCGTGGACATCGTGGCCGCGCTGCACGCCGACGGGGTCATCGGTCCCCCGGTGGAACCCGGCTACACGATGCTGACCGGCACCTCGATGGCCGCCCCGCACGTCGCGGGGGCGGCCGCGCTGCTCGCCCAGCAGCACCCGGACTGGACCGGCGCACAACTCAAGGCCGCGCTCACCGGTTCCGCCGCCCCGGCCGCGGACCTCGGCGGATACGCGCAGGGTGCCGGCCGGGTCGACGTGGCTCGCGCCATCACCCAGACCGTGATGACGGAGCCAGCGATCCTTGATTTCGGCAGCCAGGATTGGCCGCACCACGACGAGCCCGTGACCACACCGCTCACCTACCGCAACCTGTCGGCGACCGACGTCACGCTCTCCCTCACCATCGACACCACCGCGCCCGACGGCATGTTCAGGCTCGCCGCCGACGAGGTCACGGTGCCGGCGGGCGGCACGGCCGAGGTGCCGGTGACCGCCGACTCCTCGGTCGGCACGGTCGACGGCCCCGTCACGGGCACCGTGGTCGCGACGGGCGGCGAGACGTCGGTCCGCACGCCGGTCGGGCTGGTCCGCGAGCTCGAGACCTACACGCTCACCATCGAGTACCTCGACCAGAACGGCGAACGCACCGCCTCGAACACGTCCCGCGTGTTCGGGCTGGACACCGAGTACCTGGACGACCTGTACGAAGAGGACGGTGTGGCCGAGCTGCGGCTGCCTCGCGGCCGCTACCTGGTCGACGGGATGGTCACCACGTGGGAAGGCCACACCCCGCGCTACAACATGCTGGTCCAGCCCAACATCGACCTGTCGGCCGACACCACCGTCCGGCTCGATTCGAGGCTGGCCAGGCCGGTCAGCGTCACCCCGCCGGTCGACGCGTCGCTGTGGCTCGGCGACATCGGTTTCTCCCTGCGCGGTGCGCCGAACTCGTACGGCAACAGCTTCCTGGCCGACGAGCTGAGCACCGTCTACACGGCACACCTCGGGTCGACCGAGGCGCCCGCCGGGTTCGAGTTCACCAGCCGAGTGAACACGCAGTGGGGCGGGCCGGACGACTCGTTCTACGGCCTCGCCTGGTTCTCCGACACCATGCCCACCGGCTTCACGAAGGTCGTCGAGCAGGACGACCTGGCGACCGTGCACGCGGACCTCGGCGCCGTGGGTGCCGATCGGAGTGCCATGAGGATGGTTATCCCCGACCCGGTGGTCGGCGCCACCGCCGCGTTCGGCGCCGGCCCGGGATACCTGTTGCCCGCCAAGCGAACCGAATACCTGAACACCGACGGCGTGGAGTGGTCGTCGCGCACCACGCAGCTGAGCGAGAGGGACGCCGACGTGGTCCTCGTCTCGCCCCTGCGCAGGTACCAGGCCGGGCGGACCTACGACGAGCGGTTCAACTACCCAACCTTCGGACCGTCCCTTCCGGACACCGGAGCCGCCGGCGGGTGGACACACCGCAGTGGCGACACGCTGATCGTCGACGTGCCGCTGTTCGGGGACGCCGGCGGAAACGCCGGCACGTCACCGAACGCGACCGGCAGCACCACGCTGTACGCGGGCGACCAGGTGATCGGCGAGTCCCCCTATCCGAGCGGCGTGTTCACCGTGCCGGCCGAGCGGCAGGACTACCGAGCGGTGGTCGAGGCGACGCGCGGTGCACCGTTCGACCTGACCACGGCGGTCAGCGCGGAGTGGACGTTCTCCTCCGCCCACGTCGACGCGGGAACCGAGCCGGTCGGGGTGTCGGCACTGCGGTTCCACCCGCGGGTCGACGATTCCGGCGCCGCCCCGGCAGGTCGCCGGTTCGCGGTTCCCGTGCTGCTGCAACGAAACGGCGGCGCTACGGAACGGGCCCGCGGTCTCACGGTCGAGGTGTCCTACGACGAGGGCAAGACCTGGACACGCACTCCGGTCCTGCTCGGCACGGTCGCCGTACTCAACCACCCGACCGACGCGGAAACCGTGTCGCTACGAGCATCAGCGAGCGATCGCGCCGGCAATACCGTCAAACAAACCATCCTCCGCGCCTATTACCTCAAATAAAGGAGTACGGGGTGGCGCCGCATTAGGTTGCCCGCCGCCCTGTCCCTTGTTTGGGTGTCGCGAATCGATCCGGCGGTCAATACCGTCGGCGCGGTGAACTCATTGAGAAAACTGGGAATCGGTGCGGTGGTGACGGGACTGGTGCTCAGTACCGTCACCACCGCGACCGCCGAAAGACCCGCGGCAGCGGCCCCACTCACCGGAGACCACCAGACCCTGACCCTCGTCACCGGCGACCGGGTCACGCTCGTCGACGGCGTCACCAGGGCGGTCACTCCCGCCGCCGGCCGCGAGGACATGAGCTTCTCCACCCACACGGCCCACGGCCACACCTACGTCTTCCCGGACGACGTGCGGGGACTGCTCGGCAGCGGGCGCGTGGACCGCCGGCTGTTCGACGTCACCACCCTTCTCGAGTACGGCTACCGCGACGGCACACCGCTGATCGTCACGGGTGACGCGCTGCCCATGGCCGCCCGCTCCGGGCGCGACCTGCCGGCCGTCAACGGGGTGGCCGTCACGACCGACCCGGCCGGCGCACTGTGGAAGGAACTCACCACCAGCCGTAGCGCCCCGAAGATCTGGCTCGACGGCAAACGAAAAACCGCGCTCGACCGCAGCACCGCCCAGATCGGTGCCCCCGCCGCGTGGGAAGCCGGCTACACGGGCGCGGGCGTGACGGTCGCCGTGCTCGACACGGGCGTCGACCAGAACCACCCGGACCTCGCCGACCGGGAGATCGCCGAGCAGAACTTCTCCGCCGCACCGGACAACGTCGACCGCGTCGGACACGGTACCCACGTCGCCTCGACGGTGGCCGGCACCGGAGCGACCTACCGGGGCGTCGCCAACGGGGCGGCCATTCTCGACGGCAAGGTCCTCGACGACGAGGGTTACGGCCTGGACTCGTGGATCATCGCCGGCATGCAGTGGGCGACCGAACAGGGCGCCGACATTGTGAACCTGAGCCTCGGCGGCAGCGACCTCCCCGGGATCGACCCGGTGGAGGAAGCGGTGAACACCCTGTCCGCCCAACACGGCACGCTCTTCGTGATCTCCGCGGGCAACGCCGGGGCGCCGGAGACCATCGGGTCACCCGGTTCGGCGGCCGCCGCCCTGACCGTCGGCGCCGTCGATCGCGACGACCAATTGGCGTACTTCTCCAGCCAGGGCCCCACTCCTGGCGACGGTGGCCTGAAGCCCGACCTCACGGCGCCGGGCGTCGACATCGTGGCCGCCGAAGCCGGCGGCTCCGGCCATGTCGCGAATTCCGGCACCTCCATGGCCACGCCCCACATCGCCGGCGCCGCCGCACTGCTCGCCCAGCAGCACCCCGACTGGACCGGTGCCCAGCTCAAAGCCGCGCTCACCGGGTCCGCCACAGCGAATCCCGGCCTCGGCGAGTACGCGCAGGGCGCCGGCCGCGTCGACGTGGCCCGCGCCATCAACCAGACGGTGGTCGGCGAACCCGGGAGTATCGACTTCGGCACCCAGGCCTGGCCCCACGACGACGACCAGCCCATCACAAAGCCGTTGACCTACCACAACTCCTCGACCACCGACGTCACACTGGCGCTGTCGATCGACGCTACCGACACCTTCACCCTCGGCACCAACGAGATCACCGTGCCGGCGGGCGGCACCGCACAGGTGTCGGTCACGGCCGACACGCGCGTCGGCACGGCCGAAGGGCCGCTCAGCGCCACGGTCGTCGCCACCGCGGGCGAGAACTCGGTGCGTACCCCGGTCGGCGTCATGCGGGAGTACGAGACCCACACGCTGACCATCAACTACCTCGACGAGAACGGCGAACCCGCGCCGGACAACAGGAGCTTCGTGGCGGGGTACACCAACGACTACTGGGAGTACCACTCCGACGAGGACGGCACGGTCGAGCTCAACCTGCGGGAGGGCCGCTACTTTCTCGACCACGACGTGTTCGTCACCGGCGAGAACGAGCACACCTACTCGATCGCGCAGCCCAGCCTCGAGTTGACGGCCGACACCACGGTCACGGCCGACGCGCGGACGACGAAACCGATCGACGTCACCCCACCCGCCGGTGCGACACCGCTGCTCGGCGACATCGGCTACGCGGTCCGCACCCCTGCCGGCGAGGTGTACAGGGGAGAGCAGGTCGTCAACGACCCGGCCAAGGTGTCGACCGCGCATCTCGGGCCGCCGGTGCCCGCCGGGGACACGCTCACCGCCAGGGTCAACACCCAGTGGGCCGGGCCGGACGGCTCGTTCTACGGCCTCGCCTGGTTCCAGCCGGACACGATGTTCACCGGTTTCACCAAGGTGGTCGACCAGAGCGAGTTGGCCACCGTCCACGTGGACACCGAGGCGCAGGGCGCCGGCCCCACGGCCCAACGCCTGCGCTACGCCGATCCGGTCGACGGCAACGCGGACGGGTGGGCATCCCAGCAGACCTTCCCACTGCCCGACCGGCGGACCGAGTACCTCACCGCCGAGGGCCAGGTGTGGGGTTCGGAAACCGTCCAACTGACCGGGGAAGACACGGACGTCACCTACATTTCCGGGAAACGCGCCTTCCGCGCCGGGCAGACCTACGCCGAACGTGTCGGCAACGGGATGTTCGGACCGGCCCTGCCGGACACCAGTGCCACCGACTGGGCCATCCGCCATGGCGAACTGCTGGTCATCGGCGTGCCGCTGTTCGGTGACGCGAGCGGCAACGGCGGCTTCGCGTACTACACCACGTCGGCCGGCGTCAAAGTGTTCTCGGATGGGGAGCTGATCGGCGAAAGTGCCGGCGACTACATCGGTGCCATCCCCGTGCCGGCAGAGGAGCGCGACTACCGGGTAACCGTGACGGCCACCCGCGGCGCACCGTTCGACCTCGCCACCACGGTCAGTGCCGAGTGGACGTTCTCCTCGGCCTACGCCCCACCGGCGGATCCGGCACCGCTGGACGTGTCCGTGCTGCGGTATCACCCGAAGCTCGACGGCGACAACGCCGCACCGGCCGGGCAACGGTTCCTCGTTCCCGTTGCGCTGCAACGAAACGGCGGCGCAACGGAACGGCCACGCGACCTCACGGTCGAGGCGTCCTACGACGAGGGCAAGACCTGGCAACGCACCCCCGTCCTACTCAACACGGTCGCCGTACTCGACCACCCGGCCAATGCGGAAACCGTGTCACTACGGGCATCCGGGAGCGACCGCGCGGGGAACACGGTGCGGCAGACGATCATCCGCGCCTACCACCTGAAATAACCCGCGACCGGAGTGGCCATCGCATGATGACCACTCCGGTCACCCACGATGACCACTCCGGTCACCCATGATGACCACTCCGGTCACCCACGATGACCACTCCGGTAGGCGCTGGGCACGATCGGCCTATTGTCACCCGACCGAATGGCCGATAGGTTCACTTCGGGGCTGGGGGTAGCCGGATCGTCACACCGGGTGCTTTCCGCTCGGCTATACACACGATGCATAGCCGAGATGGGTGACCCTGGCTGCCACGGGCACACCAACCGGGAGGTACAGGTGGGACTGGCTAGGAAACTCGGGATCGGCGGGATCGTGCTGGGGATGGTGCTCAGCACCGTCACCCCGGCCACCGCCGACCGGCCCTCGGGCACGTCGCGGGCCACGGGCGAGCAGCGAACACTCACGCTCGTCACGGGCGATCGGGTCACGGTCATCGACGGCGAGGCCAGATCGGTGACACCGGGCGCCGGCAGGGAAGGCATGACCTTCGCCGCGCACACGGTCGACGGCCACGCGTACGTGGTGCCGGGCGACGCGGTGGGGCTGGTGAACTCCGGCCGCGTGGACCGCAGACTGTTCGCCATCACGACATTGCTGGAGTTCGGCTACGACGCGCGCGGCGGCACCCCGTTGATCGTCACGCATCCGGAGGGCCAGGCGCTGCCGATGGCCGCGCGGTCCGGGCGCGAACTGCCCGCCGTCAACGGCGCGGCGGTCGAGGCCGACGCCGGCGGCGCGCTGTGGGACGAACTCACCGACGGCGCCGCCAACCGCACGGCCGCCGGCATCTCGAAGATCTGGCTGGACGGCAAGCGTAAGTCCACTTTGGACCACAGCGTCCAGCAGATCGGCGCTCCCGCCGCGTGGGAGGCCGGCTACACGGGCGTGGGCACCAAGGTCGCCGTCCTCGACACGGGCGTCGACCAGACCCACCCCGACCTCGCCGACCGCGAGATCGCCGAACGGAACTTCTCCGAGGCGCCCGACAACGTGGACCACTTCGGCCACGGGACGCACGTCGCCTCGATCGTCGCCGGCACCGGCGCGAACTCGGGCGGCAAGTACCGCGGTGTCGCGAGTGGAGCGTCCATCTTGGACGGAAAGGTCCTCGACGACTTCGGCTCTGGCCTCGAGTCCTGGATCATCGGCGGGATGCAGTGGGCCGCCGAGCAGGGCGCCGACGTGGTGAACCTGAGCCTCGGCGGTGGCGACACCCCCGAGCTCGACCCGATGGAGGAGGCGGTCAACACCCTGTCCGCCGAGCACGGCACGCTCTTCGTCATCGCCGCCGGCAACTCGGGCGGCGACGAGACCGTGTCCTCACCGGGCTCGGCGGAGGCCGCGCTGACCGTCGGTGCGGTCGACCGCGACGACCAGCTGGCGAACTTCTCCAGCCGCGGCCCCCGGGTGGGCGACGGTGGCCTGAAGCCGGACATCACGGCGCCGGGCGTGGACATCGTGGCGGCGCTGCATTCCGACGGTGCGATCGGCGAGCCGGTGGAGCCCGGCTACACGGCGCTGTCGGGCACTTCCATGGCGACCCCGCACGTCGCGGGTTCGGCGGCACTGCTCGCGCAGCAGCACCCGGACTGGACCGGCGCGCAGCTCAAGGCGGCGCTCACCGCGTCCGCCACCCCGAACCCGGACCTCGGCGAGTACGCCCAGGGCGCCGGCCGCGTGGACTTGGCGAAGGCCATCGAGCAGACGGTGGTCAGCGAGCCGACCAACGTGAGCCTCGGGCTCGCCGCGTGGCCGCACGACGACGACCAGCCGGTCACGAAGTCCTTCTCCTACCGCAACAACTCCGACAGCGACGTGACGCTGGCGCTCACGCTCGACACCGACGCACCCGACGGCATGCTCGCGCTGAGCGCCGACGAGGTGACGGTGCCCGCCGGCGGAACGGCCGAGGTCTCGGTCACCGCGGACACCAGGGTCGGCACGGCCGACGGCGCCTTCACCGGCACCGTGGTCGCCACGGCCGGCGAGACGTCGGTGCGGACCCCGGTGGGCGTCGTCCGGGAGGTCGAGAGCTACAACCTGACCATCGACTACCTGGACGACACCGGTGCGCCCGCCGCGGCGGCCAACACGCTGCTGCTCGGGCTGACCAACAGCTACTTCGACGGCGTGAACGCCGCAGACGGCACGGCCGAGCTGCGACTGCCGAAGGGGCGTTACCTGCTCGACCACGTGGTGCTCACGGGAAGCGAGGGGAGCCGGCACTCCAACTTGATCCTCCAGCCGAACTTCGAGCTGACCGAGGACGCCACCGTCACGGTCGACGCCACCGTGGCGAAGCCGATCGAGATCACTCCGCCCGCCGAAGCTTCGCTGCTGATCGGCGATGTCGGTATAGCGCTCGAGACCGAGTCCACGTCGTTCGGGAGCGCGTACCTGGTGGACGACCTGTCGATACTCTCCACGGCGCAGGTCGGATCGCCGCCGGCGGCCGGAGAGGTGCTCACCGGCAAGGTGAACACGCAGTGGAACGGTGCGGACGGTGCGTTCTACGGCCTGACGTGGTTCACGCCCGGTGAGCTACCCACCGGGCTGACCGAGGTCGTCGAGCCGGGTGAGCTGGCGACCGTACGTGCCGACCTCGGGGCACCGGCCGCCGGCCGCGTGGCCGACCGGGTGCTGTTCCCGAGCCCCACCACGGGTTCCGGGTTCGTGTTCGGCGTCTCGCAGGAGCTGGCGTTGCCCGGTAAGCGAACCGAGTACCTGACCACCGACGGACAGGAGTGGTCGTCGCGCACCAGCCAGCGCAACGGCGAGGCCGACGAGGTCATGCTGATCTCGGCGCTCAAGGCGTACCGGGCCGGGCGGACCTACGACGAGCGGGTCAACCACGGGATGTTCGGTCCGTCCCTCCCGGACGACGGGTTCGACGGAGGTTGGGCGTTCCGCGCCGGTGACGACCTGATCGTCGAGGTACCGCTGTTCGGCGACTCGGCGGGCAACGGCGGCTTCTCGCCGGTCACGTCGGGCGGCACGAAGGTGTACGCGGACGGCGAACTGGTCGGCGAGTCGGACGCCCCGGGCGGCGTGTTCGCCGTGCCGGCCGAGGAACGCGACTACCGGGTGGAGGTGACGGCCAACCGTGGTGACACGTTCGGCCTGAGCCCCACGGTCAGTGCCGAGTGGACGTTCCGTTCCGCACACGTCGATCCCGCCGACCTGGAGCAGGTGGGCGTGTCGGCGCTGCGGTTCCACCCGAAGCTGGACGCCGCGAACGCGGCCCCCGCGGGTAGGCCGTTCGCGGTTCCCGTGCTGCTGCAACGCAACGGCGGCGCCACCCAACGGGCCGATGACCTGATGGTCGAGGTCTCCTACGACGAGGGCAAGACCTGGCGGCGCACCCCCGTGCTGCTCGACGCGGTCGCGCTCCTCAACCACCCGGCCGACGCGGAAACCGTGTCACTGCGGGCTTCGGCGGCCGACCGGAACGGCAACACGGTCAAGCAAACCATCATCCGCTCCTACCACCTGAAGTAACCAGGTGACCGGAGTGGTCATCCGCATGATGACCACTCCGGTCGCCCATCATGACCGTTCCGGTCACCCATGATGACCGTTCCGCGCTACACCGGCACGGTGCGGTAGTGCGTCGTCAGCCGGCGGTCGTCGTCCAGTACGTGGAAGGCGACGGTCGGCGGCAGGTCGTAGTCGAACTCCGGGTCGCCCTCCCACGGCAGCAGCCGCACCGTCGACACCACGCCGCCGCCCACCAGCAGCGGCAGGCCGGCGAACGTCGTGGCCGCCGCGACGTGCGCGTGTCCACAGAGGACCGCCACCACTCGGGGATGGTCGACCAGTACGGCGGCCAGCCGGTCCTCGCCCGTCTGGCGGATGTTGTCGATGTAGGGCGCGTTCAGCGTCACCGGCGGGTGGTGGAAACACACGAACGCCGGCTCGTCCGGTGTCTCCGACAGGACCTTGTCCAGCCAGCTGAGGGTGTCGTCGGACAGGAAGCCGTCGGCCGCACCGGGAATCGACGAGTCGCACATGGCGAACGTCACGCCCGCCACCCGGTGCACCCGGTCGACCGGCAGCCCGCCCGAGTCCAGCTCGCCGAGAAACGCGCGCTGGTAGGCGATCCGCTCGTCGTGGTTGCCCGGGCACGGCAGCACCGGCGCCGCGAGCGGAGCCAGCAGTTCGGCCGCCTCCCGGTACTCGGCCGGCAGACCGTGGTCGGCGATGTCACCGGTCAGCAGCACGGCCGCCAGCGGCCCAGGCAGCCCGGCCAGGTACTCGACCACGGCCGCCGTGCGCCTGCGTGCGGCCACCCCGTCGCCCTGACCGACATGCACGTCGGTGACGTGCGCGAAGACAGTAGTCACGGCAGGCTGGCTACCAGCTCGCCCGGCGCGACCTTCGTCCCCGTGTAGAAGGGGATCTCCTCACGCACGTGCCGGCGCGCCGTGCTGCCCCGCAGGTGGCGCATCAGGTCGAGGATCCGGTGCAGCTCGTCGGCCTCGAAGGCGAGCATCCACTCGTAGTCACCGAGCGCGAACGACGCCACCGTGTTGGCCCGCACGTCCGGGTAGTCCCGCGCCATCTTCCCGTGCTCGGCCAGCATCGCGCGGCGCTCCTCGTCGGGGAGCAGGTACCACTCGTAGGACCGCACGAACGGGTAGACGCACACGTACTTGCGGGCCGGCTCACCGGCCAGGAACGCCGGCACGTGGCTCTTGTTGAACTCGGCCGGCCGGTGCAGCGCCACCTGGCTCCACACGGGGGTCGACGCGCGGCCGAGCGCCGTGCGCCGGAAGCCCGCGTAGGCGGCCTGCAGCTGCTCGATCTCCTCCGCGTGCCACCAGACGAGGTAGTCGGCGTCGGCCCGCAGCCCAGCGACGTCGTACACGCCGCGCACCACCACGCCCTTGCCTTCCAGAGTGTCGAGGAACTCCTGGGCCTCGATGGCGGCCGGGCCGCGGTCGTCGCCCAGCCGCCCGGGTTCGGCACGGAACACCGACCACATGGTGTAGCGGATGGTGTCGTTCAGTTCGGCGTAGTTGAGGCGAGCCATGCCTCAATACTGCCAGCGGCCGCAGTGGCAGTGTCGATGCAGGCCGGGATGCCGACGCCGTGCAGTGTCGCGCCCGCCACCTCGAGCCCCGGCACGTCGGCCACCGCCCGCTCGATCGCCGCCACGGCGGCCGTGTGCCCGACGCCGTACTGCGGCAGCCCGCCGCCCCACCGGGTGACCGTCGCGTCGACCGGCGTGGCGTCGATCCCCGTCAGCTCCCGCAGGTCGGCCAGGACCTCGGCCAGCAGGACGTCGTCGTCGCGGCGCAGCGTCGCCTCCTCGCCCACCCGGCCGACCGACGCCCGCAGCCTGCCGGGCGTCCCGCCCCACTTGGCGCTCGTGTAGGTGAACGCCTTGGCCGTGAACGGGGTCCCGTCGCCGTGGCGCTCCCCCACGGCCAGCAGCACACCGCTCGCGTCGGGCAGCGCCACGCCGTCCGGCAGGGCCAGGCTGACCACGGCCATCGACCCGACCTCGATGCCGGCATACGCGGCCGACGCGGCCGGCACCACGTCCGCCAGCAGCCGGCGCGCGGCCGGCGGCGGCACGGCCAGCACCACCGCGTCGGCGTCGAGGAACTCCGGCCGGGGCGCGGACCCCAGCTCCAGCCGCCAGCCGCTGGCCGTCCGGGTCAGCGCGCGGACCGTGGTGCCGAGCCGCAGGTCGGGCTTCGCCTGCGTGGCCAGCTCGGCCACCAGCGCACCCATCCCGCCCCGCAGCGCGCCGAACACCGGCCGCGGAGTCGCCGGAGCGACACCCAGCACCCGGGCGGCGGCCGCCGTGAGCGACCCGCCGGCCTCGTCCAGGGCGGCGACCAACGCCGGCATGGTGGCGCGCAACCCGAGCAGGTGCGCGCGACCCGCGTACACGCCGCCGAGCAGCGGCTCCACCAGGTGGTCGACCAGCTCGGCGCCGAACCGGTCGGTCAGCACCTCGCCCACCGACACGTCGTCGGTCACCACCAGCGGCGGCAGATCCCGTTCGGCGGCCACCCGCGCGGCGCCGTGGGCCGACAACACGTCCCGCACGAGCGCCGGCTCGGCCGGCACCCCCAGGAACGTGCGCTTGGGCAAGGGGGCCGTCCGCCCATCGGCACGCACGGTGGCCGCCGCGAGCCGGGGGTGGACCAGCCGGTCGGTCAGCCCAAGCTCGTCGACCAGGTGCACGGCCGCGGGGTTGCGCACCACGAACGCCTCGGCGCCGACATCGGTCGGGCGGCCGCCCAGCTCGACCGTGCGGAGCTTGCCGCCGAGCCGGTCGGCCTGCTCCAGCACGGTGATCCGCGCGGCGGGCCCCAGCGCCTGCCGCAACCGAAAGGCGGCGACGAGCCCGGAGACCCCGCCGCCGACCACGGCTGTGTGGAATTGCTCGCTCCGCTCGGTCGCTAGCACGCCGTCTTCCCTCGTCGCGTGCTCGGCGCTGGCGCGCCTGCGCCGCTCTTCTGCGCGGAGCTTGCGGAGCGCCATCGTTCCAGTCCAGACGGCGTCCGCTCCCTCACTCCCGCTCGCGCTTGGGTCATGGAGTAAGGCTGTGCACCAGGTCGACCACCCTGGTCAGCACATCCGGGTCGGTGTTGGGGAGCACGCCGTGGCCCAGGTTGACGATGTGCCCGGCAGCCGCCCGACCCTCGTCGACGATGCGCCGGACCTCGCGCTCCAGCACCTCCCAGGAGGCGAACAGCAGCGCCGGGTCGAGGTTGCCCTGCACCACCGGGGCGTCACCGAGCCGGCGGGCGGCCTCGTCGAGCGGCAGCCGCCAGTCGACGCCCACCACGTCCGCGCCCGCCTCCCGCATGGCCGGCAGCAGTTCACTCGTGCCGACCCCGAAGTGGATGCGCGGCACGCCGGCGTCGGCCAGCGAGCCCAGCACGGCGGTCGAGTGCGGCAGCACCATCGCCCGGTAGTCCCGCTCGGACAGCGCGCCCGCCCAGGAGTCGAACAGCTGCACCACCTGCACCCCGGCCGCCACCTGCATGGCCAGGAACTCGCGGGTGATGCCCGCCAGCTTGCCGAGCAGCGCGTGCCAGGTGTCCGGGTCGGAGTGCATGAGCGCCTTCGTGCGCTCGTGGTTGCGGCTCGGCCCGCCCTCGATCAGGTACGACGCGAGGGTGAACGGCGCGCCGGCGAAACCGATCAGCGGGGTGTCGCCCAGCTCGCGGCGCAGCAGCGCGATGGCGTCGGCCACCGGGCGCAGCTGTTCGGCCGTGACGTCCGGCATGGCCGCCACCTCGGCGGCCGTGCGAACGGGACTGGCGACCACCGGGCCGGTGCCCGGCACGATGTCCACGTCGATCCCGGCGGCGACCAGCGGCACCACGATGTCGCTGAACAGGATGGCCGCGTCGACCCCGTGCCGCCGCACCGGCTGCAGGGTGATCTCGCAGACCATCTCCGGGTTGAAACAGGCCTCGAGCATCGGCACGCCCTCGCGGAGCTTGCGGTACTCGGGCAGGGACCGGCCGGCCTGGCGCATGAACCAGACGGGCGGGTGCGCTGGGGTGCCGCCCGCCGCGGCCACGAGGAGCGGTGCCTGCTCCACGGGTCGGGAGGGGGTTTCGGGAAGCGAAGTCATATCGTTGTAATCGTTGCACGAGCGAAAATCGGGGGAGCACGGCCATGGCGCGCGACGACATCGAGTTCTCATCGGACGGCACCACCATCAGGGGCTGGCTGTACCGCCCGGATGGCGTGACCGGTGACGTGCCGCTGGTGGTGATGGTCCACGGGTTCGTCGGGCACCGCGAGTGGGTGGTGCCGACGGCCGAGGTGTTCGTCGACCGCGGCCTCGCCTGCCTGGTCTACGACCACCCGTGTTTCGGTGCGAGCGACGGCGAACCGCGCCAGGAGGTCGACCCGAGCCGCCAGCTGCGCGCCTACCGCGACGCGATCACGTTCGCCGGGACGCTGCCGGGTGTCGACGCCGGCCGGATCGCCATCTGGGGCACCAGCCTCGGCGGCGCGCTCGTGCTGGCCGTCGGCGCACTGGACGGGCACCGGATCAGGGCGGTGGTCTCGCAGGTGCCGGCCGTCGCCGGGTTGCAGACGTTCCAGCGGCTGGTGCCCGCACACCAGTGGCCCCTGGTGCTCGACATGATCGAGCAGGACCGCGCCGCGCGGTTCGGCGGTGCGCCCGGGGCGACCATTCCCGTGGTCAGCAACGATCCGGTGGTGCCGGGCGCGCTGCCGGGCGAGGACACCTACGAGTGGCTCAGGAAGGTGTCGGCGGAGGTGCCCGGCTACCGCAACGAAGTGACCGTGCGCAGCCTCGACCTGTGCTTCGAGTTCACGCCGGACGCGTTCCTCGAGCGGATCGCGCCGGTGCCGGTGATGATGACCATCGCCGACGAGGACAACCTGTGCGTCACCGAGCTCCAGCTCGCCGCCTACCAGCGGCTGCGGGAGCCCAAGCGCCTTCAGGTGCTCCACGGCAATCACTACGTGGCGTACGAGTCGGGTGCCCTGGAAGCCGCGTCCGCGCAGGCGGACTTCCTCGAAGGGCAACTTGCCCACTGAACGTGGGCAGAACTCGGCGCGTCGCGTCCGGCGCGCCGTCACCCTCACTGACTCGGGTGGTCCTACAGTTACGAGTCGTGACCAGAACGTCGGCAGCGCCGGAACTGTTCACTCAGGCCGTCGCGGCGTTGAAGTCGGTGCGCCCGCGGCCCGAGTTGCAGCTCGGCGTCGTACGCGCTCCGCAACGCCTCGCTCCATGGGCGTTCGCGATCACCGCTGAGGTCAACGGCCCGGCCGACGTGCTCGCCACGGGCCGGCTGATCCTGTTGCACGACCCGGAGGGCCAGGAGGCCTGGGACGGGGTCCTGCGGGTGGTCGTCTACGTGCGCGCCGAGTTGGACGCCGAGCTGGCGGCCGATCCCCTGCTGCCGGCCGTCGGCTGGTCCTGGCTGACCGACGCGCTCGCCGCGTCCGGCGCCGACTTCACCGCACTCGGCGGGACGGTCACCGACACCACCTCCGCCCGCTTCGGCGACATCTCCGGGCCGGCACGGACCGATGACCTGGAACTCCGCGCGTCCTGGACCGCCCGCGACGCGCGCCTGGCCCCCCACGGCGAGGCCTTCCTCGAACTCATGTCGAGCGTGGTCGGACTCCCGCCGGTCGGCGTGACCATGTTCTCCCAGCGACAGGGCACCTGACCTCGCCAGAGACGAGCCCAGCCCGCTGCGGGGTGGGGCCGGCGCCTGACCACACCGCCGCCCCACCTCCAGCACCGGCTCCGCACCGGGTGCCTCGATGCAGGGAAAGCGTCGTTCCCCGCAAGCTCGCTACTGGGCCCTGGCCGCGTCTTCCGCGTCTGTCAGCGCTCGCAGGGCGTTCTCGCCGGCCAGCTTGGCGCAGTCCGTCTCACTCCAGCCCCTGTCGAGCAGCGCCTGGATGAGCGCCGGGTAGGTGCTGACGTCCTCCAGCCCCACGGGCAGCGACCCGGTCCCGTCGTAGTCGCCGCCCAGCCCGATGTGGTCGATCCCCGCGACCTCGCGGGCGTGCTCGACGTGAGCCACCACGTGGTCGAGGGTCACGACGGGCGTCGGCGGGCCGTCCCAGGTCCGCTTGAACGCCGCCCGCTCCTCGATGTCCTGGTGTGACTTGCCGGCGGCCGTCATGGCCGCCCGCAGCTGGTGGTCCCACTCGGCCAGCTCGGCCGACACGAAGGACGGAACGAAGGTCACCATGCATACGCCGCCGTTGCCGGCCAGGCGGGACAGCACGTCGTCGGGCACGTTGCGGGGATGGTCGGCCACCGCCCGGCACGAGGAATGGCTGAAGATCACCGGAGCCCGGCTGCAGTCGAGGGCGTCACGCATGGTGGTGGCCGCGACGTGCGACAGGTCGACCAGCATGCCGAGCCGGTTCATCTCGGCCACCACTTCGCGCCCGAAGTCGGTCAGCCCGCCGGCCGCCGGTTCGTCGGTCGCCGAGTCGGCCCACGGCACATTCTCGTTGTGCGTGAGCGTCAGATATCGAACGCCGAGCCGGTACAGCGCGCGCAGTACCCCGAGCGAGGAATTGATGCTGTGGCCGCCCTCGGCGCCGAGGAACGAGGCGATCCGCCCGTCGGCGAACGCCGCCCTGGCCTCCGCCGCGGTCGACACGAGCCGGAGATCGGCCGGATACCGCTCGGCCAGCGTGTGCACCAGCTCGACCTGTTGGACCGTGGCGGTCACGGCGGCGTCGCCCGTCAGCCGGCACGGCACATACACCGACCAGAACTGAACGCCGACCCCACCACTGCGTAGCCGAGTGATGTCGGTGTGCAACTGTGGGAGGGAGACGATGTCGACACCGGCCGCGTCGGAGCGGGTCTCGTCCACCTCCGGCAGGACGCGTAGCGCCCAGGGCAGATCATTGTGTCCGTCGACCACCGGAGTGGACTTCAACAACGTCCGGGCCCGCTCGAAATCCCCGTTTTCCACTACCGCGACCTCGTTTCATCGTGTGCCAGAGTCAATCCGTTACGTCACCATTCAAGAGTCACCCGATCGTGTTACCTCAGCGCGCTGGAGTGATGTCTCGATTGGATAGATAACGAATTGATCATCCCGCTAACCCGCTTGGGGGGCTAGGCTGCCCTCGTCGACACCACTTTCGGTCCAATGGCGGCGCGGCTGTTTGGCCGAAGGTCCCGGTGTAGGTCGGGGGGCACGACCGACTCCAGGGAGGTAGTGACGTGGCTGCCGTCGGCTTAGGTCAGGCCGTTCGAACCACGCCAGCCGGCGTTTTGCCGGCGAACATGGTCCCGCACCCGCGGGAAGAGTTGTTCTCGGTGCTGGTGGTCGATGACCATCCGTTGTTGAGGGAGGCGATAGCTGCCCGGTTGACCCAGATGGGCGCGGGCACCGTCCACGAAGCTGCCACGGTAGCCGAGGCAAGGGCGCGAGCGTTGGCCACCGGGCCATGCGATCTCGCGATCCTCGATCTCGGCCTGCCCGATGGCAGTGGGATCGAACTGGTCACCGAGCTCCGTAGCCATGGTTGGCCGCGGATCGTGGTGCTGGCGTCGTCAGACGACCCGTACGCCGTGCGTTCGGCCTTCCAGGCAGGGGCTCAGGCCTATCTGCTGAAGTCGGCGTCGCCGGTGGTCGTGACCGACGGGGTTCGACGTGTACTCGAAG
This sequence comes from uncultured Actinomycetota bacterium, assembly GCA_963826035.1. Classification (GTDB taxonomy): domain Bacteria; phylum Actinomycetota; class Actinomycetes; order Mycobacteriales; family Pseudonocardiaceae; genus Actinophytocola. The sequence goes on from CAWGVZ010000004.1 coordinate 806,596, forward strand.
GCGGCGTCTACGCCGACCCGAGCGTCGCGCCGATCCTCGCCACGGGCACACGGGTGCCAGGTACCGACAACACACCCCGCGAGCTTTCCGCACGTGAGGTGGAGGTACTCCAGTTGGTAGCGGACGGTCAGTCCAACAAGGAGATCGGCGAGGCGCTCAACTTGTCCGCATTGACGGTCAAGTCGCACCTCTCGCGGATCGGCCGCAAGCTGGGCACCGGTGACCGAGCACAGATGGTCGCGCTCGCCATGCGGGCCGGCGTGATTCGTTAGCAGAACACACCGCCGATCGGCGCGTACGGGGCAAACGTACGCGCCGGTCGACGGGGCGTTACCGCTGCTTCGTCCACCTCACGAGGCGTCGTCCCGTATGGTCATCCGCCGTGGGTGAATCGGGGACGGGAACGGCGGAGGAGGCAGGACCGGATCCGGTCTTGTTGACCGAGCCAGCGGGCGGCACACCGGACGTGGTCGTTACGGCCGAGGCATTGCGGGAGGCCTCGGACGCGCTGGCGACCGGGCACGGTCCCATCGCCATCGACACGGAGAGAGCGTCGGGCTACCGATACTCGCAACGTGCCTACCTGGTGCAACTGCGCCGGGAGGGTGCGGGGAGCTTCCTGGTCGACCCGGTCGCCCTGAACGACGAGATAGACCCGCTCATCGCGGCGCTCGCCGACACCGAATGGGTGTTGCACGCCGCCTCCCAGGACCTGCCGTGTCTCGCCGAGCTGGGGCTGCGCCCCGCCCGGCTGTTCGACACCGAGCTCGCCGGCCGGCTGGCCGGCTTCGAGCGGGTGGCACTGGGCACCCTCGTCGAGCTGCTGCTCGGCTACCGGCTGGAGAAGGGCCACGGCGCCGCCGACTGGTCGCGGCGGCCGCTGCCCCAGGACTGGCTGGACTACGCCGCGCTGGACGTCGAGCTGCTGGTGCCGCTGCGTGACGCGCTGGAGGCCGAGCTGACCGCGCAGGGCAAGCTCGAGTGGGCCCTCGAGGAGTTCGAGGCGCTGCGGGTCGCGCCACCGCCGCCGCCGCGCGCCGAACCGTGGCGTCGCACGTCCGGGATCCACCGGGTGCGGTCGCCGCGTGGGCTGGCGGCCGTGCGTGCGCTGTGGGAGGCGCGGGACACCCTCGCCAGGCAGCGGGACATCGCGCCGGGCCGGGTGCTGCCCGACAGTTCCATCGTGCAGGCGGCGACCGCCGCGCCGGCCGACGAGGAGGCGCTGGTGGCGCTGCCGGTCTTCCGCGGCCGCGCGCAACGCCGGGTGGCCAGCATCTGGCTGGGTGCCCTGCGGGCGGCCGCGCAGCTGCCGAAGAGCGAACTGCCCGACCCGTCGCCACCGCACGACGGTCCCCCGCCGCCCAACCGCTGGGCCGACCGCGATCCGGCGGCCGCCGCCCGGCTGGTGGCCGTCCGCGCGGCGCTGACGGCGATCGCCGAGGAACACCGCCTGCCGACGGAGAACCTGCTGCAGCCCGACCTCGTGCGGCGCACGTGCTGGCGCCCGCCGGCCGACCTGAGTGTCAGCGGGATCGAAGAGGCCCTGCGTGCCGCCGGCGCACGCGAGTGGCAGAACGCGCTCACGGCGGCCGCCCTGTCGGAGGCGCTGACCACGGCCGCGGCCGCCGAAAACGAGTAACCCGGCTGCCGACCTCACCAGCCCTGGAGGACCGGTTCCCCGCCAAGTTCAACAATCCTGGATCAGGGCGCGGGGCCACCCCTCTATGCCATTCTACCGCGCAGCACCGACAAACCCGGCCCCGAAGATCCACAACAGGCCCAGTTATCCACACCCGAGTCAGCCATCCACAGACCACGCGACAGCACAGCGAGCCGGACGCGCAACGGCAAAGCTGGGCACATGGCTGAGACGACGACGCAGAAGACCGGTCACATCAGGATCGGCACCTCCGGGTGGGTCTACCCACCATGGCGGGGCGAGTTCTACCCGAAGGGCCTGCCGCAGCGCCGCGAGCTGGAACATCTGTCGTCCCAGGTCAACTCCCTCGAACTGAACGGCTCGTTCTACGCCCTGCAACGCCCGACCAGCTACCAGAAATGGCACGACCAGACCCCCGCGGACTTCGTCTTCGCCGTCAAGGGCGGCCGGTTCATCACGCACACGAAGCGCCTCAGAGACGTCACGACCCCGCTGGCCAACTTCTTCGCCTCCGGAGTGCTCGCCCTCGCCGACAAGCTCGGTCCCTTCCTCTGGCAGCTGCCACCCACCCTGCCGTTCGACCCCGATCAGCTCGACGCGTTCTTCACCGAGCTGCCCAGGGACACCGACGCGGCGGCCGACCTGGCGACCCACCACGACGAACGCCTGGACGACCGGGCCCTCACCACGACCGACCGCAAGCGCCCGTTACGCCACGCGGTGGAGGTCCGGCACGAGAGCTTCACGTCCCCGGAGTTCCTGGCGCTGCTGCGCTCCCACGGTGTCGCCGTGGTGATCGCGGACGCGGCCGCCAAGTGGCCGTATCTGGAGGAGGTGACCACGGACTTCGCGTACGTCCGTCTCCACGGCGCGACGGAGCTGTACGCGAGCGGCTACACCGACGCCGCGCTGGACACGTGGGCCGAACGGATCGCCGGCTGGCGCGCGAAGGGCGTCGACACGTACGCCTACTTCGACAACGACATGAAGGTCCATGCCCCTCACGACGCGATGACCCTGGCCAACCGCCTGACCCACCAGGAGACCCAGTAGGCCCCCTCACCCCTCACCCCTCACCCCACACGCCCACCTCAGCCCCCACCAGCACGCATGCCCCCACCACCCGCACGCATGTCCCCGGTTCCCGACCGTGAGTTCGCGGTTCCCGCACCCGAAATCGCGGTTCCCAACCGCGAGATCGCGGTTAGGCGAGGGCGCCGCCGTTCTGCCGGGAATCCAGCGCCGGCAGACGAACCGTCACCACCAGACCGCCACCCGGAACCGCGTCCGCCTCCGCGCTCCCGTGGTGCGCACGCACCACCGCCCGCACGATCGACAGCCCCAGACCCGTGCCGACGTGGGCGGTCCGATCCACCCCACCCCGCCGGAACGACTCGAACAACTCCTCCACCCGCCCCGGATCGACCTCCGCCCCAGAGGAGCTGACCCGCAATGTCACCCAACCCGGCTCGACGCCGGTCCGCACGTCGATCCAGCCGCCCTCCACGTTGTGGCGCACCGCGTTCTCCAGCAAGTTGCCCGCCACCCGCTCCAACAGCGCCGGATCGCCGGCGGCGGGCGCGGACGGCGTCTGAAACGCGGCCGACAAACCGTGCGCCGCCGCATCGCCCTGGATCGGCTGCCACGCGTTCGCCACCACGGCCGCCAGGTCCACCGGCTCGACCACTCCGAGGCCGACACCGTCGGTGCGAGCGAGCAGCAGCAGCGCCTCCACCAGCTGGCCGGCCCGCAGCGTGGCGGCCCGGACCACACCGGCCATGCGGCGCAGTTCCTCGACGTCGGCGTCCGGGTCGGCGAGCGTCACGTCCAGCTCCGTGCGGATCACCGACAGCGGCGTGCGCAGCTCGTGGGAGGCGTTCGCCACGAACTGGCGCTGCGAGTTGAACGTGGCCTGCAGCCGGTCGAGCATCGCGTCGAACGTGTCGGCCAGCTCGGCGACCTCGTCGCGGGGGCCGCGCAGCGAGATTCGTTCCTCGAGCGACTCGGCGGACAGCCGCCGCGCGGTGCCGGTGACGTCGCGCAGCGGCTTGAGGACCCGGCCGGTGAACGTCCAAGCCAGCAGCGCGGTCGCCAGCACGATGCACACGAACGCGATCGACCCGGCGACCAGCACCTGGAACCGGGCGTGGTCACGCAGCGCCTCGGCGAGCTTCTCCGACGGCACCTTGTTGCCGTCGACCACGACGGTGGTGCCGGGCGGCATGTCCGGCGCGGCGGCCGCGCGGTCCGCCAGTATCCAGGCGATGCACAACAGCAGGACCGACACGGCCGCCACCAGCGCGGTGGCGAGCAGCGTGACCCTGGCCCGCAGGCCGGGACCACGCCGTGTCTCGGTCACCCCGACTCGGGCGCCGACTCGACGGGCTCAACCGACGCGCCCTTGGCTGCGGCCGGCACGCGGTAGCCCGAGCCGACCACCGTGTCGATGAGGCCCGGCTCGCCCAGCTTCTTGCGCAACGTCATGACCGTGACCCGCACGGTCGTGGTGAACGGGTCGGCGTGCTCGTCCCAAACCCGCTCGAGCAGCTCCTCGCTGCTCACCACGGACCCGCTGGCGGCCAGCAGCACCTCGAGGACGCCGAACTCCTTGCGGGTCAGCTCCACCGGCTCGCCGGAACGGGTGACCGTCCGCCTAGCCGGGTCCAGCTCCAGGTCGCCGGCCCGCAGCACAGGTGGCGTGACCGGCGTGGACCGCCGGGCGAGCGCCCGCACCCGGGCGACCAGCTCGTCGAACGCGAACGGCTTGGCCAGGTAGTCGTCGGCGCCGAGCGACAGGCCCTCTACGCGATCGGCCACCGAGCCGCTGGCCGTCAGCATGATCACCCTGGTCAGCGCGCCGGACGCGACGATCTCGCGGCACAGCTCGTCGCCGGGCATCCCCGGCAGGTCGCGGTCGAGCACCACCACGTCGTACCGGGTGACCGTGGCCTTCTCGTGGCCGTCGTCGCCGTCCAGCGCGACGTCCACGGCCATACCCTCACGACGCAACCCTCTGGCGATGGCCTCAGCCAGGGGCTCCTCGTCCTCGACGATCAGAATCCGCACACCACAACGGTGCCACAACCGACGTTCAGCCGCCGTCAACCCACCGGTCGCGCGGCGCGCACGGCGGACGCGACCGGGCTCAGCCGCAGCCAGCCGGGCAGCCCGCGCACGATCCACCGCGCCCCGGTCAGGTCGATGGAACCCGCCCGGACGGCGTCCAGCAGCTCGATCTCACCCGCCCACATGCGATACAGCGTCGCCAGGTCGGCGGCCAGCACGGCGTCGATGTCGAAGCCGGGGTCGGTGTAGCAGACCGACGCGTCACCCGGCTCCAGGACCAGCCAGAACGTCCGCCGCCGGTCGGCCACCAGCACCTGGATGACCGCGCGTCGGTCGATCTCGCTGGTGTCGATGCGGCCGTGCATCCACCACATGAGTACCTCGGGGTCCAGCTCCTCGGGCCGCGGGTCGCCGAACGCGTACCGGGCACCCCAGTCGGCCAGCCCGAACACCAGCGGCCGCAGGTCCTCACCGGCCGGGGTGAGCGTGTAGCCGTCGGCCGTCCGCGCGATCAGGCCGGCGCTGAGCAGTTGACGCAGCCGGCGCGACAGCAGCGCCCGTGACAGGCCGGGCAGGCCGCGGGAGATCTCGTTGAAGCGGGCGGCACCGTTGAGCATGTCCCGCACGATCAGCAGCGTCCACCGGTCGCCGAGCACCTCCACGGCCCGGACGATCGGGCAGTACTGCGCGTAGGGCCTCATGCCCAGACGTCGGTATGCCGGCCGGTCCGTTACGGGGGCGGTTCAGTTTCTGCACTACCTGGTGGGGTCGCGGGTTCCTAGCGTCGGCTCATGACCATCATGGACACACGCACCCTTCCCCGTCCGCTCCGTGACGACGACGCCCGCTTCGTCGACCTGGCCACCCGGATCGGCGCGGTGGCCGCCGAACACGCGGCCGAGCACGACCGCGACGCCACGTTCGTGGCCGAGGCCTACGCCGCCATGCGTGAGCTCGGCTACCTGGCCCTGACCGTCCCGGCCGAGCTCGGCGGGCTGGGCGCCACCATGCGGCAGGCGTGTTACGCGCAGGCCGAACTGGCCCGCTACGACGGCTCCACCGCACTGTCGGTCGCCATGCACACGTACCTGACGCTCATGCAGGGCTACCGGCGCCGCATGGGCGCGCCGGACGCCGAGGCGGTGCTGCGGAAGGTCGCCGACGACGGCCTGGTGATCGCGACGAGCGGCGGCTCGGACTGGCTGTGGCCGACCACCACGGCCGTGCCGACCGACGGCGGCTTCCTGGTGAGCGGCCGCAAGATCTTCTGCAGCCAGTCGCCGGGCGCGACGGTCGTGGCGACCTGCGCCGTGCTGGGCGAGCCGGGCGAGCGCACGGAGGTGCTGCACTTCAGCGTGCCGCTGGCCGCGCCGGGAGTCCGGCTGGTGGAGACGTGGGACACGCTGGGCATGCGCGGCACGGCGAGCCACGACGTGGTGCTCGAGGACGTGCTCGTGCCGGCCGAGAAGATCACCGGTCGCCGTCCGTACGGCGAGCTGGGCAGCCCACTGCTGGCCGCGACCGTCCACTTCGCACCGGTGGTCGGCGCCACATACTTCGGCATCGCGGCGGCCGCCCGCGACACGGCCGTGGCCGCGGCGAGCACCGGCAACCGCGGCCCGCTGCCGCTGTCCGCGCTGCCCAGGGTGCACCGGCAGGTGGGCCTGATGGACGCGAAGCTGCGCGGCGCGTGGTGGTCGCTCATGGGCGCGCTCGACGAGATCGGTGACACCTACACGGCCGACGCCCCGACCATGGCGACCGTGATGCTCGCGAAGCGCGAGGCGGTGACGACGGCGATCGAGGTGGTCGACCTGGCCATGGAGGTGCTGGGCGGCCGGTCGTTCTTCCGCCGCTTCTCCCTTGAACGCGCCTACCGCGACGTGCGGGCCGGCGCGTTCCACCCGCTGACCCCGGAGTCCACCCTCACCTACGCGGGCAAACTGGCCCTGGGCGACCCGGGCGCCACCGAGTAACCCGCGAGTCGTACCCAACGGACAGCGAGTCGTACCGTCTGGACACCGAGTCGTACGGTTTCGACACGACTCGTACCGTCGTACCGTCGTACCGTCCCGCCGACTCGAGGCTCATCCGCGGACGTCTCGGCCAGCGCAGAGACCCGTTGGCAAGGTAGCCGAACGCACCGACAAAACCGGTCCGGGGACCCCTGGAATCAATCTTAGTCGGCAGCACCGACAGTTTTCGGTCCGGCGGGTACCACTCGTGTTCGGTCCGGCGGGTACCACTCGTATTCGGTCCGGCGGGTACCACTCGGGGTCGGTTCGATACGACTCGCTGTCAGTTGCGTACGACTCGCTGTCGGTTCGGTACGACTCGCTGTCCGGACGGTACGACTCGCGGGTCAGGCGTCGGTGTGGCGAGTGGCGGAGGCCGCCGACTGCGGTTCGCCCAGGCGGTCGGCCGCCCACTCGGTCACCTTGCGGGCTACGTTCTGCGCCGTCAGGCCCAGCCGGACGAGCACCTCCGACCGCGTGCCCTGCCCGTGGAACTCCTGCGGGATCCCCAGGTCACGCAGCGGCACGTCGATCTCCGCGTCACGCAGCGCGGCGGCCAGTGCCCAGCCGAAACCGCCGTGGCGGCCGCCGTCCTCGACGGTCACCACCAGCCGGTGCCGCTCCGCCAGCGTGACCAGCTCGGCCGGCACCGGCGCCACCCACCGCGGGTCGACCACGGTCACGCCGATGCCCTGGTCGGCCAGCCGGTCGGCGGCCGCGAGACCCAGCTCGGCGAAGGCGCCGACCGTCACGAGCAGCACGTCCGCCGACTCGCCACGACGCAGCACGTCGACGGGGCCGAGGCGCTCCAGCGCACCGACCTCGCCGCCGACCGACGCCTTCGGGAAGCGCAGCACGGTCGGGCCGTCCTTCACGGCGATCGCCTCGCCCAGCTCCTCGCGCAGCGAGATGGCGTCGCGGGGGGCGGCGATCCGGATGCCCGGCACGGCGCCGAGGATCGACATGTCCCACATGCCGTGGTGGCTGGCGCCGTCCGGGCCGGTGATGCCGGCCCGGTCGAGCACCAGCGTCACCGGCAGCTTGTGCAGCGCCACGTCCATCAGCAGCTGGTCGAAGGCGCGGTTCAGGAACGTCGAGTAGATGGCCACCACCGGGTGCAGCCCGGCCATGGCCATCCCAGCGGCCGACGTAACCGCGTGCTGCTCGGCGATGCCCACGTCGAACCAGCGGTCCGGGTAGGCCTCGGCGAACTTCGCGAGCCCGGTGGAGCGCAGCATGGCCGCCGTGATCGCCACGACGTCGGGCCGCTCGTCGCCGATGCGGGCCAGTTCGTCGGCGAATACCGAGGTCCACGACGCCGGGCCCTTGGCGGTGGTGGGCTTGCCGGTGATCGGGTCGATCGGGTCGGTCTGGTGCATCTGGTCGACCTCGTCGTTCTCGGCCAGCGGGAACCCGCGGCCCTTCGACGTGACCGCGTGCACGATGACCGGGCCGCCGAACTCCCTGGCGCGGCGCAGCGCGGCGTCCAGCGCGACGTGGTCGTGCCCGTCGACCGGGCCGAAGTACTTCAGCCCGAGGTCCTCGAACATCATCTGCGGGCTCAGCGCGTCCTTGATGCCACGCTTGGCGGCGTGCAGGGCCGCGTAGATCGGCTTGCCGACCACGGGTGTGCCCTGGAGCATCCGCTTGCCGCCCTCGAGGGCCTTCTCGTAACCGGGTGACAGGCGCAGCGACGCCAGATGGTCGGCAAGTCCCCCGATCGTGTGCGAATAGGAGCGGCCGTTGTCGTTGATCACGATGACCATTGGCCGGTTGCTGCCGGCCGCGATGTTGTTGAGCGCCTCCCAGCACATGCCGCCGGTCAGCGCACCGTCACCGACGACCGCCACCACGTGGCGCCGCTCGCCGCGCAGCTCGAACGCCTTGGCCAGCCCGTCGGCGTAGGACAGCGCGGTCGACGCGTGGCTGTTCTCCACCAGGTCGTGCTCGCATTCGGCGCGACTCGGGTAGCCGGAGATGCCGCCGGCGAGGCGCAACCCGTCGAAATCGGCCCGCCGACCAGTGATGATCTTGTGGACGTAGGCCTGGTGGCCGACGTCCCAGACCACGGCGTCGCGCGGGGAGTCGAACACCCGGTGGATCGCCATGGTCAGCTCCACCACACCGAGGTTCGGGCCGAGGTGACCGCCGGTGGTCGTCACCTTGTCCACCAGGAACTGCCGGATCTCCGCGGCAAGGCTGGTCAGCTGCCCGAAAGACAGCCGCTTCAGATCAGCCGGAGTGTGCAGGGACTCGAGCAGGGACTCCTGGTCGGTCACCGTTTGTCACCTCGTTCTCAGATGCCGGGACGTCGCGCGGATCAAGGCCAGTCTACGAGCGCACGCGCGGCGACCCGTCGCCCCTACACTCGTCCGGGTGCCACTGGCTTTCGACACCACCGGGTTGCAGCGTCATGACGAGCGCACCTGGTTCGACCCGCGCACCGGCGACCAGGTGAGCCTGACCTATTTCGATCTGGAGCCTGACCTGCCCGCATCGCTCGAGGAGCTGCCGTTGCTGCGGCAGCGGCTGGCGCATGTGCTGGCCGAGGCGGGAACACTGGTCGAGGCTCACGTTGTGACGATCGACTCGGTCCCGGCGCTCTACCAGGTGGTGAAGCTGCCCATCCCGGGGCGGCAGACGGGCCTGATGTTCGTGGCGGCGCTGACCGTCCCCAAGGCGACGGGCAGCGTGGTGCTGCAGGTGCTCTGCCAGGAGGGCAACACCTCGGGCATCCGCGAGTCGATGGTCAGTGCCCAGATCGGGTTCGAGAACTGCTTCCCGCCGCACCCGTACGCGCCGGGCCTGCAGGGCGTGCTGCCGTGGAACGTGGCGGACGACCAACGCTGGGACGCGCAGTTCCCGGAACACCCGCTCAGCCGGGCCCGAGTGTGGGCCCACCGCACCATCCGGACGGCCAAGGTGGACCCCAACTTCGCGCGACTCCCACCGTTCCGGCCCACCGCGCAGGAGCCGCCCCCGTTCGGCGGGCCCGGTGACTCGCAGCGCTTCGCCCCGCCGGAGCCGCAAACGTTTGGTGCCCCCGCCGATTCCCAGCACTCCACCGCACCGGATGCCTTCGGCGCGCCACCGGAGCCACAGACATTCGCCGGCCCCTCGGACTCCCAACGCTTCGCCCCACCCACCAACTCCCAGCACTTCGCACCGCCGGGCACCTCCAGCGCTCCGCCGGAGCAGCAGACGTTCGACGGCCCCCCTGACTCCCAGCACTCCACCACGCCGGACCCGTTCAGCACGCCACCAGAACCACAGACGTTCGACGGCCCCTCAGACTCCCAACGCTTCGCCCCACCGGACACCTCGAGCGCGCCGCCGGAGCAGCAGACGTTCGGCGGCCCTTCGGACTCCCAACGCTTCGCCCCGCCCACCGACTCGCAACGCTTCGCCACACCGGACACCTCCGGCACGCCGCCGGAGCAGCAGACATTCGGCGCCCCCGCAGACTCGCAGCGCTCCTCCACGCAGGACCCGTTCAGCGCGCCACCAGAACCGCAAACGTTCGCCGGCCCCACCGACTCCCAGCGCTTCGCCCCACCCACCGACTCGCAACGCTTCGCGCCGCCGGACTCGTTCGGCGGCCCCGCCGATTCGCCGCACTCCACCGCACCGGATGCCTTCGGCACGCCACCAGAACCGCAAATGTTCGCCGGCCCCTCGGATTCCCAGCGCTTCGCCGCACCGGACTCATTCGGCGCACCGTCAGAGCAGCAGACGTTCGGCGGCCCCGCTGACTCCCAACACTCCACCACGCCGGACCCATTCAGCGCGCCGCCAGAGCCACAGACATTCGCCGGCCCCTCAGACTCCCAGCGCTTCGCGCCGCCGGACTCGTTCGGCGGCCCCGCCGATTCGCAGCGCCCCGCCGCGCCGGATGCCTTCGGCACGCCATCAGAACCGCAAACGTTTGCCGGCCCGACCGACTCCCAGCGCTTCGCTCTGCCCAGCGACTCCCCGCGGCCCGCCGCACCGGATGCCTTCGGCACGCCACCAGAGCCGCACACGTTCGCCGGCCCCACCGACTCGCAACGCTTCGCGGCGCCGGGCCCGCTCGCGGCACCGGAGCCGCAGGTCTTCACCGCGCCGAAGGCGGTCGACGCGCCGGAGCAGCTCGACCTGCCACGCAAGCCCCGGCCCTACCCAGCATCGCGGGAACCGGCCGCGTTCGGCTCGCCCGAGTCCGTTGGTCTGCCGGCCGCGCCGGGGCAGGTCGACGCGGCCCCGGAACCGGAGCCAGCGGCGTTCACCACGCCGCGGGAGTTCGGCGAGCCGGAGCAGCCGGTCGAGGCGCCACCTCCTCCCACTGCCGCCGGGGACGTCCTGCACACGGTGCTGGTCGGTGTCCCGATCGGCGACTACCTGCCGCTGTGGCAGCGGGACGGGCAGGAGGACACGGTCACGTTCTGGCGGATGTCCGACCCGGACGCCGTACGCGCGCGGTTGGGCACGGGCGTGGAGTCCCGGTCGGCCGTCGACACCGGGCGCTACCGCGAGGCCGCCATGTTCAGCCCGGAGCGGCAGATGCTGTTCCTCATGGACCGCTTCCGCGACGACTCCGGCAACCTCGGCGGCACCAGCGAGCAGCTGTTCCCGGCCACCGAGGAGGAGGCGTACCAGGCGGCCGACGACAAGGCGCTGTCCGTCCTGTACAGCTGGCTGGGCGACGTCGTGCTGGCCGCCGTGCGGCGGGGCGAGTTCGTGGCGGTCGAGACCGGCGGGTGGGACGTCCCGGTGAACCCGGTGGTGCTGGTGATGCTGCGGACCGACGGTCACGAGTGGCACTCGGTCGTGGAGACCTCACCCGTGCCCGTGGGCGCGCCGGTGTGGCGTGACCAGCAGCCGGTGGAGGGGACCAGCCAGATCCTGGCGTCGCCGGCCACCGACCAGACGTTGCGGGCGTCCGGGCTGCTCACCCGGTTCGCGATCAACACCTGGTCGATGCACCCGTTCCAGCTCGGCATCTCGTTCGGGCCCAACCCGACGCTCGAGGAACGGTGACCCAGGTAAGGTCATAGGTCCGATAGGCGAAGAGGGTGGGGATCTAGCTGTGACCGAGCCGCAACCGGTGATGGACCAGCCGGAGCAGGACAGATTGACGCGGCAGGTGGGCCGTGCGCTGCTGACTGTGGCCGGGCAGGACTGGACGCAGGTGCGCGCCGAGTTCCGGGCGGCCGGGCGCCACGTCGAGGTCGACGTGTACGTCACGGGCCAGGACGGCGCCCCGCGACCGGTGCGGCCGCCGCAGGAGGTTGTCGACGGGCTGGGGCAGCTCCGGCAGGGTATGTACCGCCCGGGTCGCGGGACCTGGCTGTCGGCGCTGTACCTGCTGGAGCCGCCGAGCAGCTTCTCGGCCGAGTTCGAGCCGGACGTCGAGCCCCGCTGGCGGCGCGTGCCGCCGCCCATCGGCTTCGCGGACGAGCTGAAGTTCTTCCCCCGCGGCGACGACCACATCCCCGACTGGCTCCGCCAGCGTGCCGGGCTGCCGCCCGCCGGCACCGAGGCGACGGCCACGCCGCCGACCGGCACGCCCCAGCAAGGCGGTCCCCAGAGCGGCCAACAGCAGGGCGGTCCTCAGCAGAACGGTCCTCAGCAGGGCGGCCGGTTCGGCGACCAGCAGCAGGGCGGCCAGTTCGGCGGTCCTCAGCAGGGCTTCCCACCGGGGCAGGGGCACCCGACCCCGCCGCCCGGCGTGCCGGTCCAGCAGCAGCAGGGCTTCCGCCCCCAGCAGCCGCCCCAGCAGGACCGGGCTCAGCAATCCCCACCGCAGAACACCTGATCCCTCGCAACACCGCGGTGCCCGAACGGTGATTGTGGGTCGTTCGACCGTCACCACTCGCCGCGCCCACCGGGTAGAACTCTCATTGCCGGACATCGAACCGACATCGGGGGTTGGCCGTGGGCTTCGAGGTGCATGTCAGAGACATGAACAGCGCGGCGAACAAACTGGGTGCACAGAAGTCACCATCGCTTTCCGCGCAAGGGGCACCGAACGTTGGTGGCACCGATGGCGCCGGCGGTTACGCGGCGGACTACGCCGTGTGGACCGAGACCCGGAAACAGGATCTGAAGGCCGCGGATCTGCAGGTCGACAGCCTCGTCGCCAAGATCCAGGAATCAGCGCGGGCATACGACGACCAGGACACCGAGGCGCGCGAGGTTTATTTGAAAGCCCTCGACGGTGGCTTCGAACAGATTGACCGGTGACCGCGATGTTCGCCAAAATCTACGAGCTCGCCGGCAAGATCGAGAAGGGCAGCACGACGGACCTGGACGATCGCGCGAGGGCCTGCAGAGCCACCATGGAAGCGGTCGTCGAGGTCAACGCCAAACTGACCGGTGTACGCACCGAGTTGCGTGAGGCCTGGCGCAGCGGCGCCGGAGAAATGGCACTCGCCGATCTGGACGCGTTCCGGATGAATCGCGAAAAGCAGGCTGACGATTTCGAACGGGCGGCGCAGTCGTTCGAGGTGGTCCGCGACGCGCTGGAGAAGGCTCAGCTGGAAGCCAGGAGCAAGCGCGCGGAAGCGAAGGATCTGGAGGCGGCGCTCGACGCGACATGGAAGGGTGCCGAGGGCAACCCGTTGAAGATTCCGGCCGCCTGGGCGGAGCAGGTGAAGACGAAGGCGCAAGCGGCGCTCCTGCTGCTGGACATGGAGCGGATCGTGCTGTCCTACGACAAGGTCCTCAACGACGAAGGCGCGACGATTCGCGGCATGAAAGGCCAGATCGACGAGGATGCCGGCGCCGGTCCGCGTGCCGCTCGCGACCGTGCCGCCGGCGCCATCGGCTACCTGAGCCACATCTACGACGTGGCGATGAAGGATCCGAACCGCGCGAAGGCCATGCTCATGGACAAGGCGATGGAGGATCCTGAACTCGCGGCGAAAATCTACGAGGTGTTCGGATTCAAGTACGACCAGGACGGCGACTTCTATACCACTGGCGAGCATTCGATCCAGAGCAAGCTCGGCTGGCACAATTTTTACGACGAACTGGGGGGATTGATCGGGGCGAAGCTCCACGAAACCGGCCACCCACACCCCGAAATCGAGTTCACGGACTCCACCGGCAAGGAGTATCGGCTGGAGCTGTGGAAGGGCAGCTACGGATTCGGCGGCTCGTTCGGCGGTGAAGTCGGCTTCTACACCCGTGATCCCGAATCCACGGGGCCGCCGGGATGGCTAGCGGCGGCCAAGGACCCCGACGAGATCCACGTGACCCAACAGATCTACGAAAAGGGCAACCCCGACCACGTCTACCTCACCAACGACGGAGCGGGCGCCGACGGCACGGACAAACGGCACTACTGGAACCTGGCGCTCCAGACCGATCCGGATGTGATCAAGGACCCGAATGTGGATGTGCGGGACCAACTGGGTCAGCGGGCCACGATCCATGTGGAGAATCTGGAAGTGCGCGCCAGGATGTTCGAAGCGATGCAGAGGTATGCCGATTCGGACACCTCGTTCGAAGCCTACAAGAACCCGGACGGTTCCCTCAGCTATACCTGGGATTGAATCACTGGTCGTACCCGGGCTTGAGCCGGTACGGATCGTAGACACCGTCGCCGGAGACCTGGTCCTCGTCGACGAGGCCGGCGAACACGTCGGCGATATCGATCAGGCCGAGGACCTCGTCGGCGACCTGCAGGCCATACCGATCGTCGATGTCCGCCAGCCCTTCGCGCAACGCCGCGGTCGCGGCCGCTCTGGCCGTGGCACGTAGCGCTGAGGCCAACTCCTCCGGACTCGGTCCGCTCACGGCCACATCCTCCCACCTAACGCGTCAGCAGCGCGATGCACTCCACGTGATGCGTCATGGGGAACGCGTCGAAGGCGCGCAATGCCGTGAGCCCGTACCCGTGCCCGGCGAACGTCGCCACGTCGCGGGCCAGGGCCGCCGGGTCGCACGCCACGTACACCACTCGCTCCGCGCCACGCGCCGCTATCGCGTCCACGATCTCGCGGCCCGCGCCCTTGCGCGGCGGGTCGAGGACCACCACCCGCGGGTCGGGACCCTCACCGGCCGCCAGCACCGCCGCCACGCGACCCGCGAAGACCCGCACCTGCTTCAGGTCCGCCAGGTTCGCGGCCGACAGCCGTGCGGCGTCCACGAAGGACTCCACGGCCATGACCGTCCCTTGTGGACCGACCTGCGACGCCAGCACGGCCGCGAAGAGGCCGACCCCGCTGTACAGGTCCCAGGCGGAGTCGCCAACAGAGAGGTCCGACCACGACGCCACGACCTCGCTGTACAGGTCCGCCGCCGCCGGGTGGACCTGCCAGAACCCGTCCGCCGCCACCTGCCACGACCGCCGCGCCGCGCGCTCGGCCGCCAACCCCGTGCCGACCAGCGCCGAACCGGACTCGACGTCCACCACATGGGTGAACGCATCCGCGTCGACGGCCGCCGCCAGCTCCGCACCGGGTGTCCACTCGCGACCGACGACCGCGTCCACCGTGCCCGGCGCGGCGATCGGGCAGCCGTCCACGGGGATCACGTCGTGGCTGCGGTGCGCCCGGAAACCCGGCCGTCCCAAGGAATCCACGGCGAGCCGGGTCCTGGTCCGCCAGTCCAGGTAGCCGCCCGGCAGCTCCTCCACCGCGACGTCCACCTCCAGCGAAGCCAGCCGCCGCAACTGCTCGGCCACCACCGACGCCTTCAGCGAGCGCTGGCGAGCGGGCGAGGCGTGCTGCCAGTCGCAGCCGCCGCAGCCACCTGGCCGCGCTACCGGACAGGGCGCGGCAACCCGGTCGGGTGAGGCCGACAGCACCGACACCGCGTCGCCGCGGCAGAACGAGCCGCCGCGATCCTCGGTGATCGCGACGACCGCCCGCTCGCCGGGCAGCGCGTGCCGCACGAACACCACGCGGCCCTCGTGCCGGGCGACGCAGTGCCCACCGTGCGCGACGGCGCCGATCTCCACCTCGAACCGCCGCCCGGTCCAGTCCAGCCGGGTCACTTCTGCTCAGGCTCCTTCTTCTCGGACAGTCCACGCCGGACAGCGCCCGGCACCACCTCGTCGCGGTAACGCACCCGCTGCGCCGACGCCAGCTGCCACGGCACGCTCGTCACCATCACCCCCGGCTGGAACAGCAGCCTTCCCTTGAGCCGCAACGCGCTCTGGTTGTGCAGGAACTGTTCCCACCACCGGCCGACCACGTACTCGGGGATGTACACGGTGACCACGTCGCGCGGGTTGGCGCTGCGCACCCGCTTCACGTACTGCAGCACCGGCTTCGTGATCTCCCGGTACGGCGACTCGACCACCTTCAGCGGCACGGAGAAGTCCTCCTTCTCCCACTGCGACACCAGCATGCGGGTGTCCGCGTCGTCGACGTTGACGGTGACCGCCTCCAGCACGTCCGGCCGCGTGGCCCGCGCGTAGGCGAGCGCCCGGCGGGTCGGCAGGTGCAGTTTGGACACCAGCACGATCGCGTGGTTGCGCGACGGCAGCGTCATCGACTCGCGGTTCAGCTCCGCCTGCCGCAGTTCCTCGGCCACTCGGTCGTAGTGCTTGCGGATCCCGGTCATCAGCGCGTAGATGACCGCCATGGCGGCGATCGCGATCCACGCGCCCTTCGTGAACTTGGTGATCAGCACGATGACCAGCACGGCGGCCGTCATGAACAGCCCGAACGAGTTGATCGCCTGCGAGCGCCGCATCCTCTTGCGGACCGCCGGCTCGGTCTCGGTGCGCAACAGCCGGTTCCAGTGCCGGATCATCCCGGCCTGGCTGAGCACGAACGACACGAACACACCGACGATGTAGAGCTGGACCAGCCGGGTCACCTCGGCGTCGAACGCCACCACCAGCACGACGGCCATCGCAGCGAGGCCGATGATGCCGTTCGAGAACGCCAGCCGATCACCCCTGGTGTGCAGCTGGCGAGGCAGATAACGGTCCTGCGCGAGAATCGAGCCGAGCACCGGGAAGCCGTTGAACGCGGTGTTGGCGGCCAACACCAGGATCAAGCCGGTAAAGAAGATCACGTACCAGACGGCGGGGTCGAAACCGCCGCCGAACACCGCGTCGGCCAGCTGGGCGACCAGCGTTTTCTGCTCGTAGCCGGGTGGGGCGTTGACCAGTTGGTGTGCCGGGTCCTCCGCCACCTTCGCGTGGGTGACGCCGGCCAGCATGATCATGCCCAGGAACATCACGATCGCCAGCACGCCCATCAGCAACAGCGTGGTGGCCGCGTTGCGGGACTTCGGCTTGCGGAACGCCGGCACTCCGTTGCTGATCGCCTCCACCCCGGTCAGCGCCGCGCTTCCGGACGAGAACGCGCGCAGGATCAGGAACACCAGCGCGAGCCCGGTGAGGTGATCCCCCTCCTCCAGCAGCTCGAAGTCGGCGCTCTCGGCGCGCACGGTGTCGCCGAGCAGGAACACCCGCACCGCGCCCCAGACGACCATCGCGAGGATGCCGACCACGAACGCGTAGGTGGGGATCGCGAAGAGCGTGCCCGACTCCCGGATTCCCCGCAGGTTCAGTGCGGTCAGGATCACGATCGCGGCGACCGAGAACTCGACCTTGTGGGTGGCCACGTACGGCGCGATCGAGCCGATGTTGGCGGCCGCGGACGAGATCGACACGGCCACCGTGAGGATGTAGTCCACGAGCAGCGCGCTACCGACCACCAGCCCCCATCTCGGGCCGTGGTTGACCGTGGCCACCTCGTAGTCGCCGCCGCCCGACGGATAGGCGTGCACGTTCTGCCGGTAGGACGCGACCACGGCGATCATCACCAGGGCCACCACGATCGCGATCCACGGGCTGAACATGTACGCGGAGACCCCTGCGACGGACAGCGTCAGCAGGATCTCCTCCGGGGCGTACGCCACGCTGGACATCGGGTCGGACGCGAAGACCGGCAGCGCGATGCGCTTGGGTAACAGCGTGTGCGAAAGTCGGTCGGTCCGGAACGGCTGACCGACCAAGAGACGCTTCACGACGGATGCGAGCTTGGGCACGGGTCGACAGCGTATGCGGTCCCGTCACCGGGATGGAGTAGCCACCGGTAGGTTCATGCTGTCCGTGTCGAGCGAGGAGAGCTGGAGGCCAGGTCGTGCACGTGGTGATCATGGGCTGCGGCCGGGTCGGCGCGTCCCTGGCGGCCGCGGTCGAGCGGCTCGACAACACGGTCGCCGTGATCGACAAGGACGCCCAGGCGTTCCGCCGGCTCGGCATCGACTTCCACGGTCAGCAGGTGGTCGGCGGCGGGTTCGACCGCAAGGTGCTCATCGAGGCCGGCATCGAGCGGGCCGGCGCGTTCGCGGCCGTGTCCAGCGGCGACAACTCCAACATCATCTCCGCGCGGGTGGCCCGCGAGACGTTCGGCGTCGAGCACGTGGTCGCGCGGATCTACGACGCCAAGCGCGCCGAGGTCTACGAGCGGCTCGGCATCCCGACGGTCGCCACCGTGCCGTGGACCACCGACCGGCTCATGCGGACGCTGCTGCCGGACGGCGTCGCGTCGGCGTGGCGGGACCCGACGGGCAAGGTCGCGGTGCTGCAGCTGCCGGTGCACGAGGGCTGGGTCGGGAACACGGTCGCCCAGCTGGAGGCGGCGACCGGCGCACGGGTGGCGTTCATCATGCGGTTCGGCACGGGTGTGCTGCCGGGCCCGAGGACCGTGGTGCAGGCCGACGACCAGGTCTACGTGGCGGCGCTGTCCGGCACGATCAGCGACATCAGCAACGCCGCCGCCCGACCGCCCGAGGAGGCGTCCTGATGCCCGCTCACGCGCCCGGCGACGACGCGATGAAGGACGCCTTCATCGCATTCCCGCCACGCCAGCTACACGAGCGGACTTACGGCGGGGGGCACTGATGCGGGTCGCGATCGCCGGAGCCGGCGCCGTTGGCCGGTCCATCGCAGCCGAGCTGGTGGCCGCCAACCACCAGGTGATGCTCATCGAGCGGCTGGAGAGCCAGTACGAGCCGCACACGGTCGAGCAGGCCGAGTGGGTGCTCGCCGACGCCTGCGAGCTGGCGTCCCTGGAGGACGCCGGCATGCAGCTCTGTGACGTGGTCATCGCCGCCACCGGGGACGACAAGGTCAACCTCGTGGTCGCGCTGCTGGCGAAGACGGTGTTCGCCGTGCGCCGCGTGGTGGCCAGGGTGAACGACCCGGCCAACGAGTGGCTGTTCACCGAGGCCTGGGGTGTCGACGTCGCCGTGTCGACACCGCGCATGCTGGCCGCCATGGTCGAGGAGGCCGTGTCGGTCGGCGATCTGGTCCGGCTGCTCACGCTGCGCCAGGGCCAGGCCAACCTGGTGGAGCTGACGCTGCCGGAGGACACGCCGCTGGCCGGGCGCCCGGTGAGCGACGTCCACCTGCCCAGGGACGCGGCGCTGGTCACCATCCTGCGTGGCGGGCGCGTGATCGTGCCGCAGAAGGACGACCCGCTGGAGGCGGGCGACGAACTGCTGTTCGTGGCGTCGGCCAACGTGGAGGACGAGATCCGGCGGGCCCTCGGCTACTGATCGAACGCGCCGGCCTTCGCGCCGGCGATCAGGTGGGCGAGGCCTTCCTCGCCGACGATCAGGTGGGCGAGGCCCTGCTCGCCGAACCTGAGAACGGGCCCGGCCGCGTTCTTCGAGTCGCGAACAGCTCCACCCGCCGCTGGCCAGGCCATCTCGACACAGTCATTCTCAGAAGTCAGGGAGCTCTTCCTCCAGCTCATGGGTTCCGGCGGGGCGCTGCGCATGCTGTTCCTCTCCCAGCTCATTTGCCAAGGTGGCAAGCCAGGTGCGGGACTGTCCCTCATCCAGAGCAACACTACTCAGCGCGGCGATCGTGCTCCGGTACCCCTCGATCGTGTCCTCACGCTCGAGGAACAGCACCGAGGTCTGGTTCTCGATGTGCACCACGGGCTTGATCTCGGTGAACTCCATGAAGTGGAACGGGGTGTGACCCGCGTGGAAACCCACTCCATCAGGGATCACCCGGATTTCGACATTGGGGCGCACCGCCATCTGCAGAAGGTGATGCACCTGACCGCTCATGATCTCCCGCCCCGCACCGGTCCGCCGCAGCGCGTACTCATCCATGAAGAACCGAAAAACCGGCGGGTACCTACGATCGAAAACCTGCTTGCGCTGTTGTCGAGCGGCGACTCGATACTCGATCTCTTCGTCCGGAATTATCGGCATTGCCGCCATCACGCTGGCCGTGTACTCCGCGGTCTGCAGCAGGCCCGGCACCAACACCGTCTGAAAGTTGGTGATGGCGATGGCCGCATCCTCGTGATCGCTCAGGGTGAGCAACCTGGCCGGGAGGCGGTCGCCGTAGTCCTGCCACCAGCCCGGTTGTGCGGTTTCCACCGCCAGGCGCAGCAACTCCTGGCGCTTGGGGCCCGTGATGTCCAGCACCGCGAGCACGGCGGACATGTCCACCGTGCTCACGCGCAGCTTCCCCGAGATCATCCGGCTCACCCGACTGGCCGGCCATCTGAGTTTTCGTACCAATCTCGCCTGCGTCATCCCGGCCGCCTGGAGGGCACGCTGCAACGCCAGACCAAGCTCTCGGGACCGGACTGTCGGTTCTCCATCTTCCATGGAAACACGCTAGAGCGCCCGCCCCGCAAACTCCTCAACGGGGTGAATTCTTCACTCGTACGGAATTGTGTTGCCGGTCCGGTAACTGCTCAGCTGGGCGGCGGGAATCCCGGTGGCATGACCATCTTCCGGCCGGCGAGCGCGCCGCCGTCCACCAGGATCGAGGCGCCGTTCTGGTACACGAAACCGTCGTCGGCCATGGCCAGGACGGCCGCCGCCATCTCCGCCGGCATGGCCATCCGCTCGATGCCCTCGATGTTCAGCGGACCGTACGCCGCCTTGAACGCCGCCCAGTCCGGGTCCGGGATGCCCGGCGGGCGGACGAAGGCCGTGTCCGTGGTGCCGGGCAGGATCGCGTTGATCCGGACCCCCTGCTTCCCGTATGCGAGCGCCGCCGCCTGGACCACGCCCTGCACCGCCCGCTTACTCGCCGTGTAGGCGGCCCCCGTCGGCCGGACCTGCTCGGCGGCGGCCGACGACGTGCAGATGATCACGCCACCGCCGGCCGCGAGCAGGTGCGGGATCTCGTACTTGACCGACAGGAACACGCCGCGCGCGTTGGTGGCGTGCACGTCGTCCCACTGCTCGACCGTCAGCTCGTGCGGCGGCCCGGCCACGCCGATGCCGGCGTTGTTGAACGCGATGTCCAGCCGCCCGTAGCGGCGCACCACCCCGTCGACGAAGCCCCGGACCTGCTCCGGCACGCGCACGTCCGCGCGCAGGTAGGTCGCGTCGCCGCCCGCGCGGCGGATCTCCCGCTCGACCTCCCGGCCCAGGT
The DNA here is from genome assembly GCA_963826035.1 of uncultured Actinomycetota bacterium. Lineage (GTDB taxonomy): Bacteria > Actinomycetota > Actinomycetes > Mycobacteriales > Pseudonocardiaceae > Actinophytocola. Next base: position 827,696 of record CAWGVZ010000004.1, read on the forward strand.
TCTCCCGGCGGCCGCAGAACCCGACCTTCGCGCCGGCCCGCGCGAACGCGATCGCCGTCTCCCGGCCGATACCCGAAGTGGCACCGGTGATGAGGACGACCTTGCCGCTGAACCGCTTCGGCGCGGCGGGCGCGGCGCTCGCCACCGACGGCAGTACGGCGAGGCCCGCGGCTGCCGCCGCCGCGGCGCCGAGGACCGCGCGCCGGGTGGGCTTGTCGCTCATAATCACTCCAAGTGGATAGCCGGACTTTCCATTTATGGATAGTAGGACTATCCACCCGAGAGGAGTCTCATGCGGATCGCGGAGCTGAGCCGCCGGACCGGGGTGCCCGTGCCGACGATCAAGTACTACCTGCGCGAGGGTCTGCTGCCACCCGGCGAGCGGACGAGCCCGAACCAGGCGCGGTACGACGAGTCGCACGTCCACCGGGTGCGCCTGGTGCGGGCGCTGGTCGAGGTCGGCGGCCTGTCGATCGCCGCGACGCGCGATGTGGTCGAGCTGATGCACACCGGCGACCGGACCCCGCTCGAGTCGATCGGCAAGGTGCACTTCGCCGTGCAGCGGGGCGGCTCCGGCGACTCCCCGGCGGTCGCCGAGCTGATCGACCGGCGCGGCTGGCGGGTCCGCGCGGCCAACCCGGCACGCGCCGCACTGGCCGATGTGCTGACCACGTTCGAACGCCTGGGCCACCCCGAGGTCCACGGCCTGATCGACACCTACGCCGACGCGGCCGAACACCTCGCGGCGGCCGAGATCGCGGCGCTGACCGAAGACGCGGGAGTGGAGGACATGGCCGAGTCGGTGGTCCTGTTGTCGGTGCTCGGCAACGCGCTGCTGTCCGCACTACGAGGCCTGGCCCAGGAGTCCGCCGCGAACGAGAGGTTCGGCTAGCGACCTATCAGGTCACCGCAGGCCGGCGACCAGGCCACGCAGAAGCCGCCACGACTGGTCGTCGGCCGGGGTGCCGGTGTGGGGCACGCGGAACCGTGACACCTCGTAGCCCAGGTCGGACAGGGTCCAGCGCAGGGCGTACAGCTCCAGCAGCTCCGGCACCGGTTCGACACCCGTCGCGGCCGGGTACGCGCTGAGGTCGCCCAGGAGCCACAGGTCCCGCTCCGGCTGGGCCAGCCGCGCGGACTCCCAGTCGATCAGCAGCCAGCCCCGCGCCGTCCGCATGGTGTTGCCCGGGTGCGGCTCGCCGTGGGTCAGGACCGCGCGGGACGGGTCGACGCCCGCCATGAGCGCGTCGTACCGCGCCAGCCGCCGGTACACGTCCGAAGCGCACGACGACACCAGCTCCGCGGCGGCGGCCGAGTACGGGCCCGCGTCGGGCATGTCACCGGCGAGCGTCGCCGCCAGCTCCGCGCGGCACTCGATCGCGAGGTCCTCCGGTGCGGGCCGGCACACCGGACGTGTGAATCGCGCCACCAGGTCCAGCACCGCCCGCTGGTGCTCGGGAGTGGGGCACTCGCCGTAGGAGAAGCTCTCGCCCACCACGAACGGGTACAGCGACACGGCGAACCGGCCCCACCCGGGCGAGCGGCGCACCGTCGAGCGTGGGTCGCGGCGCCAGCACGAAGTCCCGGTCCAGCGTCACCGCGGCGGACAGCGCCGCCGACAGCACGCCGGGATCGGCGGGCTCGTCGACGTTCACGAACCAGTCCCCGGCTGACCAGTGGTGGCTGCCGTACCCACCGGCACGTAGTCCAGCGACTCGACCGTCACGCCCCACTCACGGGCGAGCACCTCGACCAGATCGGGGACGTCGGGTGGCGGTGCCAGCATCTAGCCGGTCTCGCCGCCGTACTTGGCGCGCAGGCGCGCCTCGATCGCGCGTTCCTCGGCCTCCGCGTCCTGCTCGATCTTGCGGACCCGGTGCCCGGCGCTGCGCACCGCCCACACGGTGACCAGCAGCGCGACCGCCGTCAGCGGGTAGCCCATGGCCAGGCGGGCGAACGCCAGCCAGCCCGTCTGGTCCTCGTCGTAGAGCCAGCGCTGCACGATGAACCGGGCGCCGAACACCGCGACCCAGGTGAGGGTGGCGATGCTGTACGCCTTGACCGCGCTCCGCTCGGACCGCCACGTCATGCCGTGGCCGTTGAGGTAGGACCAGATCACGCCGACCAGCGGCCACCGCAGGAGGACCGACGCGAGGAACACGCTGCCGTAGACCAGGCTCGCCCAGATGCCGAACAGGAAGAAGCCCTTGGCCGAGCCGGTGCGATAGGCGATGAACGCGGCGATCGCCACGCCGAAGAAGCCGGAGATGGCGGGCTGCAACGGCTCCTTGCGGACCACGCGCAACACGGTGATGGCCACCGCGACGCCGAGCGAGCCCCAGATGGCGGCGGTCAGCCCGAAGAACGAGTTGACCAGGACGAACACCAGCACGGGCACGGACGAGTAGATCAGTCCGCTGATGCCACCCATCTGCTCGAGCAGCGTCTGCTGACGCTCCTCGTCCTTCTCGGTCGGCTGGGCGGGTTCTCTTGCTGGTTCAGTCATGTAGCCGTCTGCAACTCGTAGTAGGGGTTGTAGAGCACCTTGTGGCCGTCCCGCATGGCGATCCGACCCTGCGCCTTGATCGTCCGACCCGGCTCGATGCCCGGAATCCGCCGGCGACCAAGCCAGACTAGTGTGACGCCCTCGGTTCCGTCGAACAGCTCTGCCTCCAGCGTCGCCACCGCGTCCCGCGGGCTCAGCTCGACCGACCGCAGTCTGCCGAGAACCGTGACCTGCTCGCCCGACCGGCAGTCGCAGGCCCGGCGAGCACCGACGGCCTCGACGTTCTCCGACAGGTCATCCGCGTCGAGCTCATCCACGTCGCTGGTCAGACGTTTGACCAGGCGGCGGAACGGGCCCTGGCGCCGCCCGTCCGGTTGGTGGGCTTCGGTGCCCATACTGACGCTCCAGAGGTTGGGGGCCGTCCCCGACTACTACGGCCCGAACAATTCCAGCGTAACCAGGACAAGCAGCTTGAGGTGGAGGATCCGGCTCGTGAATGTTGCCGAACCCCGGATTGCGGTGCTCCTGCCGGGTACGGGCTCGGACGACGTGTTCGTCAGGTCCGTGTTCGAAGTGCCGCTGGCGGCCGTGGGTGTGAAGGCCGTGACGCCGGCGCCCGTGCCAGGGGCCGGGCTGGCCGAGGCGCACATCGCCGCGCTCGACGCCTGTGCCGGGCCTGTGCTGGTCGGCGGAATCTCGTTCGGGGCGCACCTCGCGGTGGAGTGGGCCTTGCGCAATCCGTCGCGGTGCGCGGGGCTGCTCCTTGCGCTGCCCGGGTGGCACGGTCCGCCGGGGGACGCGCCCGGGGCGGTGTCCGCTCGGCTGGCGGCCTCGTCCGTGCGTTCCCGTGGTGTCGACGGGGCGTTGGCCGTGGCCACGGACGGGGTGCCCGACTGGCTGGCCGCCGAGCTGACGCGCTCGTGGCGCGGCTACGGCGCCGGCCTGGCCGACTCGCTCGACGCGGCCGCCGCTCGACCGGCGCCCACGCTGGCGTCGCTGGCCGCGTTGGCGGTGCCCGCGGGTATAGCGGCCTGCGTGGACGATCCGGTTCATCCGGCCGAGATCGCGGCACAATGGGCCGCCGCGCTGCCTCGGGCGGTCGTGCGAACCACCCGGTTGGCCATCGTGGGAGTGGACCCGGAGGCACTGGGACGGGCCACTGTACTGGCGTGGCTCCACGCGAGCGGCCGCTAGGCCCGTCGAATGCCTGGAAGGCGTCGTTCCAGGCATGCCCGCGCCCGCAGAGTCAGGCCGGCGCGCCGCCCTGGCTCTGCGCGATGTGCTGAGCGATGGCCTGCGGCAACTCGATCGGCAGCGGGGTACGCACCGGCATCGGCTGGCTGCCGCGGACCACGATGGCACCGCGCACCAGGTCGTGCAGTGCGGCGGAACTCTGCTCGGCCAGGTCCGGCGGCCCGGCCACCACACCGCGCAGCATCCACCTCGGACCGTCGACACCCACGAACCGCAGCTGGACCTCGCCCAGCGCGGCCATCAGCTCCAGGCCCCACTCACCGGTGGTGGTGCGGACGGTGGCGCCGTCGCCGCGCAGCTGCTCGGCCAGCTCCGTCGACACCTCGCGCCACAGACCGCCGGAGCGCGGGGCCGCGTAGGCGTTGACCGTGACCTGCCCCATCGGGCCGACCACGTGCACGGCGCGCACCGGCCCACTCGGGTCCATCTCCACCTGCAGCTGCGCGCCGTCGGGCACGGGCAGGCGTACCGACCCCAGGTCGAGCCGGCTGATGCCGTCCTCCGGCGCGTCGGCCTCGTCGTACGGGCCGGCGTTGTCGAACAGGTCGCCTTCGCTGTCCTCGAACTCGTCCTCGAAGTCGTCGTTCTCGGGCACCTCGGTGTCCGACGATCGGCGACGTCGCCCGAACAGTCCCACTAGTCCTCAGCCCTCCGCCGGGGTCAGCACCGCGTGGCCCCCGGTCGACCCGTAGCCACCCGACCCGCGCTGCGAGTCGGAAAGCTCGTCCACCTCACGAAATACCGCATGCTCGACGCGTTGCACCACCAACTGGGCGATTCGGTCGCCGCGCCGCAGCTCGATCGGCTCCCGCAGGTCGTGGTTGATCAGGCAGATCCTGATCTCGCCACGGTAACCGGAGTCGATCGTGCCCGGCGTGTTCACCACGCTCAGCCCGACCCGCGCGGCCAGCCCCGACCGGGGGTGCACGAACGCCGCGTACCCCTCGGGCAGTGCGATCGCCACCCCGGTTCCGACGACCGCGCGTTCCCCCGGCTCGATCACCACGTCGGCCGTGGTCACCAGGTCGGCGCCGGCATCGCCGGGCGTCGCGTACGACGGGGCGGGAACACCCGGATCGAGCCGGGTCAGCAGGACCTCCACGCTGGGCACGAGCGGCGAGACTACCCTGGTCGCGTGACGGACACACCACGCGGTGCAGACCAAGAAGCGCGGACTGGGATATCACGCGAGGCGCCCCCCGCCTACGCCGAACGGCTCTACGTCACCTGGTACTGGTGGCTGCTGCCACTGGTGGCCGCGGGCCTGCTGGCCGCCGAGGTGCACCTCGGCTACCCGGGCGTGCGCGCGTGGCTGCCGTACGTGGTGCTGCTGCCGCTCACCGCACTGCTGATCTTCCGCGCCGGACGGACTCCCGTGCGGGTGGTCGACGGCGAACTGCGGGTCGGCGTGGCACACGTGCCACTCGAGTTCGTCGGCGAGATCAAGGTGGTGGGTCCCAAGCAGAAGCGCGCGGCGCTCGGCCCACACCTCGACCCGGCGGCGTTCGTGCTCCACCGCGGCTGGGTGGGCCCCCTGGTCCGCGTCGAGATCACCGACCCGGACGACCCGAAGCCGTACTGGGTGTTCAGCTCGCGCCACCCGGAGCGGCTGGCGAAAGCCCTACGCCGCTGATTCCGGGCACGGCAAAGGGCCCGCCGCGGTGACGGCAGGCCCTATTCCGTTCGCGTCGCGTGCGTCAGGCGCAGTCGCGGCAGATGTACTGACCGTTCATCTCTTCGGCCAACCTGCTGCGGTGATGCACCAGGAAGCACTTGGAACAGGTGAACTCATCGGCCTGCTTCGGCACGACTCGTACGGTCAGGTCTTCGCCGGACAGCCCGGACAGGTCGGCACCGGGGAGCTCGAAGCTCTCCGCTGTCTCCGACTCGTCCACATCGACGACCCCGGACTGGTTCTCGTTTCGGCGCGCCTTGAGCTCCTCGAGCGAGTCCTCCGCTAGATCGTCGGCCTCGCTGCGGCGTGGCGCATCGTAATCGGTGGCCATGGTCTTGCACCCCCACTTCAGGATGTCTTCGTGCCGCTGGTCAACGTTCGGGCGCTCCAGTTTGTGCCCGCCAAGTGAAGTGACGGAGGTCTCGCACGTCGCGCCGGGTTACGGCACCCATCGGAATCGATTCGTTTGTCATGTTCGACGACTGGAGCGCGCAGAGGGTAGCCCATGCGCTGCCGCCGATCCAGCGGGTTACCCGTTCGGGTGAGTTCCACCCACGCGAGCGATCTTCAAGTGCGGCCCTTGCCGTGAGTGACGCACCCATGGTGCGATACCTGTGTCCCAGGCGTCACTGTCCGCACTCGGACGGTTGCGAGAGGCAATCGTGATCGGTCATGAACTCAATCTCGACACGATGCGCCTACAGTGCCGGCCCGAACCCGCCGACAAGCTCTGAAACGCTTAGGCTGATCACCAACGACAGACACAGTGCCAGGGGGCTGGCGATCCGCGGGAGGAGGACCAGGTGACGGCGGGGAACGTCCGACAGACCGGTCAGCGCTATCGGAAGCGTCGGCCGCTGCCGGCGCTGCTGTTCATCCTGGTGCTGGGCATCGCCGCGTCGATCGTGTGGCTGCGGGTGATGACGACCGAAACCGAGGCCACCGGCGCCGCGCACTGCGATCCGCCGCCGACCCAACCGACGCAGGCCACGCAGCCCGAGGCACCGCCGCCGTCCCCGGCCACGCTCGGCAAGCCGCAGGAGATCAACGTCCTCGACAGCACGGCTCCGGCGCCGCCGGACCGGGTCCTGGTGCGGGTCCTGAACGCCAGCAACACGCGCGGCGCGGCGGGGATAGTCACCGAGACGTTGCGCACATTCGGCTTCACCCAGGTGGCCGAGCCCGACAACGACCCCATCTACGGCGACGCCATGACCTGCCGCGCACAGATCCGCTTCGGTCCCCAGGGCGAAGCCGCCGCTCGCACGCTGAGCCTGGTGGAGCCGTGCGCCGAACTGGTGCGCGACGACCGCCAGGACGCCACGGTGGACGTCGCCATCGGCGACGAGTTCGACGACCTGAACCCCAACCGCCACGCGGTGACCGCGCTCGAGCAGCTGACCGCCTGGTCGCAGCAGAACCCGCCGGTCCAGGGCGGCCTGCAGGCCGACGAGGGCCCACAGCCCAAGCTAGACGCGGCGATGCTGTCCGGCGCCCGCGACGTTCGGTGCTGAGCGCCTGAGCGAGGTCAGTCCCACGCCGACGGCCCGCACCGACCTGTTCGCCGACCACGACGCCGTCGGCCTGACCGACGAGAACGGCATGCGGACCGCCTGGTCCCGCGACAGCGTGTTCGCCGGCCGGCTCCTGGTGCGCAGGGCGAGCGGCACTGGCCGATCGAGCGCCTGTGCCGCGACACGGGGCTCGCGCTGCAGGTGGTGGACGAGGTCGACGCGCCGATGCTCGTCCCGTACGGGCACGAGCTGACGGTACTGCTCGCGCCGGCGCCCCCGGTCCGCTGGCAGGCGGCCCCCGAACAACCGCCGATACTCGTGCTGTCCCTCGACCGCGTGACCGTGCGGGACCCGTTCGACCACGAGCGGAGCTGGCCTCGGCTCGGCAGCGGCGAGTCCCACGTTCAAACCCGGCGAGTCCCACGTTCAAACCCGGCGAGTCCCACGTTGGGGGCGAGTGAGTTCCGCACTCACGCCGGTTCGGAAGGCAACGCTCGTTGGCGTCGAACGTGGGACTCACCGGCGCTGAGTGTGGGACTCGCCCGGTTTGACATGACGCATGTTCGGGGTTCCCGCACGCATATCCCCAGCCCGGCATGCATTTCCCAGCTCCGGCAGGTGTTTCGCGACTCGACACCAGGTGCCCGCTGGGCGCGGTGGGCGACGTCAGCGGCGGGCGTGTCAGGTCCGGGCGAGGCCCACGTCGATGACCGCCGCGCGCAACTCGTCCGCGATCCCCGGCGCCGCCGCGATCGTCAGGTCCTCGCCCAGGTCGTCGCCCGCGGTACCCGGCAGCCGGACCAGCGCACCGGCCTCCTCGGCCACCAGAGCGCCCGCCGCCCAATCCCACCGCGACAGGCCATGCTCGAAATACCCGTCCAGCCAGCCGGCCGCCACGGCGCACAGATCCAGCGACGCGGCACCCGCGCGCCGGATGTCCCGCACCCTGGGCAGCAGCCCGGCCACCCCGGCCGCCTGCCGCGCGCGGCGCTCGGACCGGTAGGCGAAGCCCGTCCCGATCAGCGACAGCTCCAGCCGGGTCGCGTCGGACACCCGCAGCTCCCGGCCGTCGAGCCAGGCACCCTCGCCGCGCACGGCCGTCCAGCGCCGGCCGGTGGCCGGCTCGACCACCACCCCCGCGACCGACACGCCGTCGACCTGGGCGGCGAGCGACACCGCGTACCACGGAAAGCCGTAGAGATAGTTGACGGTGCCGTCGATCGGGTCGACCACCCAGCACAGCCCGCCCGGCGCGCCGGCCGCGCCACCGGTCTCCTCCCCGAACACCGGCTCCCCCGGCCGCAGCGACGCCAGCCGCTCGCGCACCAGCCGCTCGACCGCCAGGTCGGCGGCGGTCACCACGTCTGTCTTGGACGACTTGGTCCCGACATCCAGGATGGCATCCGGCCGGGAACTCCCGGCCAGCTCGGCCGCCTCCACGGCTACCGAAACGGCAACGTCCAGTACCTCATTCGCGACACCCACGAGACCTATCCGACCACATCGGGCTAACCTCCCTGGAAAAGCACTACTGAATCGAGTACGAAGGGACCCGTGGGGATGGGCGAAACCCTCGGCTTCGGCGTTGACATCGGCGGCTCGGGCATCAAGGGAGGCGTGGTCGACCTCGGAGACGGAAAGCTCGTCGGCGAGCGGATCCGCATCCCCACCCCGGACCCGTCAAAGCCGGACGCGGTTGCCGACGTCGTCAAGCACATAGTCGACGAGTTCGGCTGGACCGGCCCGGTCGGTGTGACGCTGCCGTCGGTCATCAAGCGGGGGGTCGCCTACAGCGCGGCCAACATCGACAAGGCCTGGCTGCAGACCGACGCCGCCGCGCTGTTCGCCGAGCGGCTCGGCCGCGAGCGGACCGAACTCGTGGTGCTCAACGACGCCGACGCGGCCGGGATCGCCGAGATCTCCTACGGCTGGCCGGACGACCGCAAGGGCGTCGTGGTGCTGCTGACCTTCGGAACCGGTATCGGCAGCGCCCTGTTCCTCGACGGCAAGCTCGTGCCCAACACCGAGTTCGGTCACCTCGAGGTCGACGGGCACGACGCGGAGACCCGCGCGGCCGCGTCGGTGAAGGAGGAGAACGACCTGTCGTGGGCGGAGTGGGCGCCGCGCGTGACCAGGTACATCCGCAGCCTCGAGGACCTCATCTGGCCCGACCTGATCATCGCGGGCGGCGGGGTCAGCAAGAAGGCGGACAAGTGGCTGCCGCTGCTGGAGGTCCGGACCAGGGTCGTGGCCGCCGAACTGCGCAACGACGCGGGCATCGTGGGGGCCGCGCGAGCGGCCGAGTTCGGCCACGACGGTTGAGGAGTCGCGGGTGATCGACCCGCAACGGAGTATCGTCGTTACAATGGAACAGTGCCCGCGGACCGAAGCCGCCGGGCTTTCCCCGAAACTCCGGTCGTGCAGGACTCCCGTAGTCCTGGCGTGATCGCGATCGACAGCTGCGAAAGGGCGTACGTGGCAGCCGCACGAACCGCAACCCGACGCTCCACCGCTTCGGCGAGCGCCGCCAAGTCCAGCGCGCCGTCGGACACCGACGAGACGGCCGAGGCGGCCAGCCCCACGACCGCCGCGAAGAAGACGGCGGGCGCCAAGACCACCCGGGCGCCGCGCAAGTCGACCAAGGCCGGCGCGAAGAAGAAGGACGACGCGACCACCAAGAAGGCCGACGGTGCCCCCGGCGAAGACGGCGAGGAGCCCGATCTCGAGTCACCGGACCTCGAAGACCTGGAGGACGTCGAGGTCGACATCGTCGACGCCTCGGTGGCCGAGGAAGAACCGGTCGAAAAGGATCCGAAGGAGAACAAGGAAGGCGACTTCGTCTGGGACGAGGAGGAGTCCGAGGCGCTGCGGCAGGCCCGCAAGGACGCCGAACTCACCGCGTCCGCCGACTCGGTCCGGGCCTACCTGAAGCAGATCGGCAAGGTGGCGCTGCTCAACGCCGAGGAGGAGGTCGAGCTCGCCAAGCGGATCGAGGCCGGCCTCTACGCGGCGGAGCGGGTGCGCAAGGCCGAGGAGGAGTCCTCGGAGAAGCTGCAGCCCCAGATGCGCCGCGACCTGCGCTGGATCGTGCGCGACGGTGAGCGGGCCAAGAACCACCTGCTCGAGGCGAACCTCCGGCTGGTCGTGTCGCTGGCCAAGCGCTACACCGGCCGTGGCATGGCGTTCCTGGACCTCATCCAGGAGGGCAACCTGGGTCTCATCCGTGCGGTCGAGAAGTTCGACTACACGAAGGGGTACAAGTTCTCCACGTACGCCACGTGGTGGATCCGCCAGGCGATCACCCGAGCGATGGCCGACCAGGCCCGCACCATCCGTATCCCGGTGCACATGGTCGAGGTCATCAACAAGCTCGGTCGTATACAGCGCGAGCTCCTGCAGGACCTCGGCCGCGAGCCGACGCCCGAAGAGCTGGCCAAGGAAATGGACATCACCCCGGAGAAGGTGCTGGAGATCCAGCAGTACGCCCGGGAGCCCATCTCGCTCGACCAGACCATCGGCGACGAGGGCGACAGCCAGCTCGGCGACTTCATCGAGGACTCCGAGGCGGTAGTCGCGGTCGACGCGGTGTCGTTCACCCTGCTGCAGGACCAGCTGCAGTCGGTGCTCGCCACGCTGTCCGAGCGGGAGGCGGGCGTGGTCCGGCTGCGCTTCGGCCTCACCGACGGTCAGCCCCGCACGCTGGACGAGATCGGCCAGGTCTACGGCGTCACGCGCGAGCGCATCCGCCAGATCGAGTCGAAGACCATGTCGAAGCTGCGGCACCCGTCGCGCTCGCAGGTTCTGCGCGACTACCTGGAATGAGCATCGGGCACTGACGCGATGCCCCCGCCGTTCTCGGCGGGGGCATCGTCGTGTTCCCAGCCGTGTCAGGCGTTCAACGCCGCCGCGAACACGTCGTAGGTGGCTTGGTCGAACAGCACGAACCGCACCAGTTCGACCCCGGTCGCCGCTTGGACGGTCTCGACGGCGATCGACGCGGCCGACTCGACCGGCCAGCGGTAGATGCCCGTGGAGATCGCCGGGAACGCGACGCTACGGGCACCCAACTCCGCCGCGACGCGCAGCGAGTTGCGGAAGCAGTCGGCCAGCAGCGCCGACCGGTCCTCGGTGGCCGACCAGACGGGCCCGACCGTGTGCACCACCCACCTCGCGGGCAGCCGTCCGGCGATCGTCGCCACCGCCTGGCCGGTCGCCAGCCCGCGGCCGTAGTGCCCGGCCCGGAGCTTCCGACACTCGGCGAGGATGTCCGGCCCGCCCTTGCGGTGGATCGCGCCATCCACGCCGCCCCCACCGAGCAGCGACGAGTTCGCGGCGTTCACCACCACGTCCACCGCCTGCTCGGTGATATCGCCAACGACCATCTCAACGGTTGCCATATCCGCATTCTCCGGCCCCGACCCATGATGACCACTCCGGTCACCCATGATGACCAGTCCCGTCGGCCATGATGACCACTCACACCCGCCGAGTCGTACCGAACCGACAGCGAGTCGTACCCAATGGACAGCGAGTCGTACGTTCTCGACAGCGAGTCGTACCGAACCGACCTCGAGTGGTACCCGACGGGCCGAAACTGTCGGTGCTGCCGACTACAATTAAATCCAGGGGTCCCCGGACCGTTTTTGTCGGTGCAGTCGGCTACCTTGCCAGCGGGTCCCTACCCATGCTCAGGCGTCCCCGAGCGGCAGGCCCGCACCCGTCCGGCGCAGCACACTGTGGGTCATCCCGTGCGGCGGACAGGTCATGAAGAACCTGTCCGCTCACAGCGGCTCGGGCTCCTGGACGGCGCGGGGCGTCCGGTCCCGGGTGCGTACCGCCAGACCGCCCACCACCGCAAGGATGCCCAGCGCCTCGGGCAGCGAGGGCACCTGCCGGAGCACCACCAGCCCGACCACCGTCGCCGTCACCGGGAGCAGCGCCAGCAGGAGGGCGAACGCCGCCTGCCCCGTGCGCCGCAGCACGATTTGATCCAGCGCGTAGGGCACGACGGTCGACAGCACGCCCACGCCGACGCCCAGCAGGATCAACCGGGGCGAAGTCCACACCGGTCCGGTGCCCAACGCGAGTGGGCTGAGCAACACGGTGGCCACCACGAACCCCACGGCGAGCCCGTCGATGCCCAATCCGATGTTCGCTACACGCTTACCAACAATTATGTAACCGGCCCACAAAACGGCGACGGTGAGCGCGAACACCACACCGAGCGCGCTACCTGACAGTTGGACGTCCGCGATCAGCACGACCCCGCACACCACGAGCAGCAGCGCCCCGACGTCGCGTGGTGTGCGCGAGCCGAACGCGGCCACCAGGACCGGTCCGACGAACTCCAGCGCCACGGCCGTGCCCAGCGGCATGCGCGCGATCGCCTCGTAGAACGCGATGTTCATCACTGCCGTGACCAGGCCAAACACCGCCGCTAGCCAGAACACCCGACCCCGCCACGCCGGCCGTGCACCCCGCCGCCAGGCCAGCAGAACCACCGCCGCGCCGAACTGCCGGAGCCATGCCACCGCCGCCGGATCGAGCTCGTGGAACAGCCAAACGGCGGCCGCGGCACCGAGATACATGGACATCCCGCCGGCCACGAACAGTAGCGGCGCGGGCACGCGACGTACGTTTAGCACACGAGCAGCCCGGTTCACCACTCGATCCTGCAATGCGGGACCACCAATACGACAACCGGGTTAAATCCTGGATTGAGTGATCTCTCATTACGGTCGGGAACACTGACGGCAGGCCAAACGTCTGGAAGAGTAGACGGCACGAGCACCGCGCAGCAGTGGTCGTAGCCGGGAGAACGGCACCGGGCCACCGGTGCCGGGACGGAGGGAGATCTGCCATGAACACCACGCTCACCCGCCCCGACCTGACCGCCGCCGACCGTTGCGACAGGTGCGGGGCGGCTGCCCAGGTACGCGCGATCCTTCCGTCCGGCGGCGAGCTCCTCTTCTGCGGGCACCACGCCCGCAAGCACCAGGAGCGGCTGCTCGAACTGGAAGCGAACATTCAGCAAGGCCAGCAGTAGACCAGACGCGAATGGGCGGGAGCCGGGCCAGGCTCCCGCCCATTCGTATGTCCGGGTGAGTGAGGCCGCCCCCCAACACGGCCCCACCCACCCGTCCCCCCAGTCGCGCCGGACCCCCAACCGACGCCGTCATGTCCCAATCCTGGCGGCCCCCGCCACGGGATCGACAACCCGTGACATCCGTTGACGACTGTTGACAAACCCGCCGCATGGCCAGCCACGGACTGGCACACTCCCCGTACCGAACGTGATCACGCGACGCTGGGGAGCGCCGGATGCCCGTGTCCATGCCGGACGAGACCACGCTGCCGCCCGGGCCGGCCCGCGACCTGACCCGTGCGGTGCACCGGCTCTACGACAACGCCGGCCGGCCCAGCCTCCGGTCATCGACAAGGCGATCGCCGCGCGCGACGACCTGCCGTCGACCGTCAGCTACGAGCTGGTCCGCAAGATCCTCATCGGCCGCCGGGCCGTGTGGGCGCAGGTCGCGAGCCTGGCCGCCGTGCTCGAGTCCATGAACGGGACCGGCCGCCCTGGCCCGCCGCGGGCCGAGCTGCACGCGCTGTGGCTGGCCGCCGACACGATGCCCGCCGGGGTGATCGCCAATCCCGAGCTGGACGCCCTCATCGGCACCGTCTACCAGCGACCGGCCGACGCGGCGATCGCCCGGCTGCTCGACCGGCCGCTGGTGGTGCCCAGCTCCGAGCACCACGAGTTCCTGGTGGCCGCCACCGAGACGCTCGGCTCGTGGTTGTTCGTGTTCACGGCCACCGACCGGTTCGCCGCGTACCGGGCGGCCACCGGCCGCACCGACCCCGGGCACTGGTCGACCGTGCTCGGCCGGGACCTGCTGCGCGAGGTAGGTGCCCTGGACCTGCCGCTGGGCGTGGTGGTCGACCCGAACCACGTGACCGGCGTGGCCGCGACGCTGACGCTCACCGCGGCCATGGTGGCCGAGGTGTGCGCTACCCTGTGACCCGCTTTGCGATAGCAACCTCACTGTCATCCAGGAGCGCCGGTGGACAGGTTCAGCGTCGACGTCGCCGAGGTGCGGCGGGCCGAGAAGCGGCTGCGCGAGCTGGGTGACTCACTCGCCTCGGCCCCCGGCCTGAAGTACTCGGTCGATCCGGAGAAGGTCGGCAACGCCGAGCTGACGCGGGCGCTCACCGAGTTCCACGAGGCGTCCCGGCGCAGCACCGGCGACCTGTGCGCGCTGGCCGAGGACACGGCGCGGCGGCTGGCCGACACGGCCGACGACTACCTCCTCGGCGACCAAACGGCCGGCGACGCCGTGGATATCCGTTGACCGACCCGCTTCCCGGCAACGCCAACGCCGTCGACGGCGAGGTCCGTCGGCTGTTCGCCCTGCGCGACCACCTCTGCTCGATCGGCGACGCGATCCAGCACCTCGACGTGACCGGCTGGGACGGCGGGGCCCGCGACGCGTTCGACGAGTTCCGGCTCGCCTCGGCGAACCGCTGGTACACGGTGGCCGACCGGCACGAGGACGCGGCCCGCCAGCTCGAGCGCTACCACAACACGCTGGTCGAACTGCAGTCCCGCGCGGCGCACACGGACCCCGTGGCCGACGATCTGGCCCGCTGGCGCGGACAGCTGGACTCCGCGGCCAGCCCGGCGGCCGACGCCATCCGCCGGGCGGCCAAGGAACTGAACGCGCTGCCGGACCCGCTACCACGCGAGCCCACCCTCACAGCCGCACCACCGCCGGTGATCACGCTCAATAGCGACCTCGACCCGCGGCAGGCACACCTCGACCCGGCCGCCTACCGCCAGCGCGTCGAAGCACTCTGCGAGGAGATCGCCGCCGCCCGGATCATCCCGGTCGCCCGGCACTGAACGGTCATCACGACCGACGGGAACGGTCATCACGGGCGACGGGAACGGTCATCATGGGCGACGGGAGTGGTCATCATGCGGGTCAGACGGCGTCCAGGACCGGCTCGAACGCCAGCTCCGCCGCGCCGAGCAGCGTGGCGTCCGCGCCCAACGTGGACACCACGATCCGCGTCCCGCCCACCGCGCGGCTCACGAGCGACCTCGTCCGCACCTCCCGCGCCACGTCCGAGATCAGCGACGCGGGCAGCGCGGTGAACAGGTCGCCCAGCACCACCAGCTCGGGCCCCAGGATGTTCACCACGTTCACCAGGCCCAGCGTGAGCCACTCGGCGAACTCGCCCAGCCGCTCGCGCACGGCCGCCGGGCTGTCGGCCATCCCGCGCAGCTCGGCAACCACCGCGCCCCGCGGCGCGCCCTCCCGCAGCCCGAGCGCCCGGCACAGGGCCGGCTCGCCGATCTCCGTCTCCCAGCAGCCGGTGCTCCCGCAATAGCACGGGCGGCCACCGGGGCGGATGACCATGTGCCCCAGCTCGCCCACGTAGCCGGCGGTGCCGCGCAACGCCGACCCGTCGACGATCACGCCGCCGCCGACGCCGATGTCCACCGACACGTACACCGCGTCCTGGGTGTCGCGCGCCGCCCCGCGAAGGTGCTCGGCCAGCGCGCCCAACTCGGCGTCGTTGCCGACCACCACCGGCACGTCGAGCACGGCGCTGAGCCGGTCACCCAGCGGAACGTTCGTCCAGTGCAGGTTCGGTGCCTCGTGCACCAGCCCGTCGGAGCGGCGCACCACGCCCGGCACCGACACGCCGGCCGCCACCATCCGGACGCCGAGATCGGCGGCCAGGACGATGGTCGAGTCGACCACGTGGCCGATCACCTCGGCCGGCTCGCGGGTGCGGACCCGCAGGTTCCAGCTGTTGCGGCCGAGGATCTCGCCGCCGAGCCCGACCAGCGCGATCGCCACCTGCTCGACCCGGATGTCCACGGCCAGCACCACGGCCGCGTGCGCCTGGGGCAGCACCAGCAGGGACGGGCGGCCGGCGCCGCTGCGCAGCCGGGGAACCTTCTCCTCGACCACGCCCGACTCGGCCAGCCCGTCCACCAACGCCTTGATGGTGCTGCGGTTCAGCCCCAGCTCGGCGGCCAGCGACGCGCGCGTACACGGGCCGCCGACGTGCAACCTGCGCAACAGGACCGTGCGGTTGTGCCTGCGCACCTCGTCAGGGCGCGCGCCCGTGGTAGGTGTGCTGGTCAAACCCCTCGCCCCCGTCTCGTCAACGCGATGCTACGGCCGCCCTCCGCCGCGACAGTGCGTCGACCGAGGCCGCGAGCAGCAGCACCAGTCCGGTGACGATGTTGACCACCGCTGCGGGTTGGTCGAGCAGGCCCAGGCCGTTCCCCACGACCGCCAGCACCAACCCACCGACGACCGCGTGGGCGACCTTGCCCCGACCACCGAACAGCGATGTGCCGCCGATGACGGCCGCGCCAACGGCGAACAGCAGGGTGTTCAGCCCGCCCGCCTGGGGGTCCACCGATCCGGCTTTGGACGTGTAGACGATGGCGCCGATCGCCGCCACGGCGGACGACACGACGAACACGCTAGCGCGGATCTTCGCCACGTCGATACCGGCCCGGCGGGCCGCTTCCGCGTTGCCGCCGACCGCGTAGATGTGCCGGCCGTAGCGGGTGCGGTTCAGCACGTAGGTGCCGACGATCAGCAGCGCCATCATGAGCGGCACCACCCACGGCACGCCGACGATGGTGGCCCGCTCGGGGTTGACCGCCCGGTTCGAGGTCAGCGCCCACGTCGAGAAGACCGCGATCAGCGCGACGGCACCCACCTTGAACAGCACGATCGGGGTCGGCAGGGTCACCAGGCCGCGCCGCAGCCTGGAGAAGTGCACACTCAGCACGAGCAGGGCGAACCCGCCGGCCGCGATGAGGCACAGCATCCAGCTCCAGAACACCGTGAGGTTGCCGTTCGCCACGTTGAAGAGCACGGGCGAGCTGCGGATGCCGATCACGCCGCCCTGCCCGATGAACTGCAGGATGACGCCCTGCCAGGTGATGAACAGGGCGAGCGTCACCACGAACGACGGCATGCCGATCTTGGAGACCATGAAGCCGGAGATGCAGCCGATGGCCGCGCCGACGCAGATGGCGAGCAGGATCTCGATCCACGGGTTCTCGCCGACGCCCAGCCACACGATCAGCGCGGCGCCGCCGGCGAACGCGGCGCCCACCCAGATCCGCATGATCACCGCGAGCAGCAGGGCCAGGAGCATGCCGCCGATGAAGACGTAGAAGACGGTGGAGCCCATCTGGCCGAGCAGGTTGCCGCCCTGCGCGAAGTGCATGGCCATCACCGACGCGCAGACCCCGGACGCGGTGCCGGCGGACAGGTCGATCTCGCCGACCAGCAGCACGAAGACCAGGCCCATCGCGATGATGATCTGGCCCGCGCCCTGGGAGAAGAGGTTGGCCACGTTCGGCAGTGTCAGGAAGTTGTCCGACAGCGCGGTGAACACCAGCACCAGCACCGCCAGGCCGAGCAGTGCGGGCAGCGAGCCGAGCTCGCCTCCCCGCAGCCTGGCGAAGTAGTCCCGGACGGCCTCGCCCGTGGACTGGGAGGTGGTGTCGATGCCGAAGTCGGTGATCGTGCCGCTGTTGGGCGCTGACTCGGCCTTGGCCGGAGATTCGGTCATGAAACAGGTCCTCGTGTTATCGGCTCAGAGGGTGACGGTCTCGGGCCGGTCCAGGCCGAGGTCGCCGGAACGGCCGGCGGTGATCAGCTCGACGACCTGGCTGTGGGTCGTCTCCTTGGCCGGCAGGTCGGCGATCAGCCGACCGAGGTAGAGCGTGGAGATGCGGTCGGCGACCTCGAACACGTCCGCCATGTTGTGGCTGATCAGCACGACGCCGAGACCCTGCTCGGCGAGCCTGCGGACCAGGTCGAGCACCTGGCGGGTCTGCGCGACGCCGAGTGCGGCGGTCGGCTCGTCGAGCAGCACGACCTTGCTGTCCCAGAGGACGGCCTTGGCGATGGCGACCGTCTGGCGCTGCCCGCCGGACAGCGCCGCCACCGGGGTGCGCACCGACTTGACCGTGCGGACGGCGAGGGACGCGAGGGTCTCGCGCGCCGCCTGCTCCATGCGCGCCTCGTCCAGCCAGACGGGCAGGCCACGCTCGCGGCCGAGGAACATGTTCTGCACGACGTCGAGGTTGTCGGCCAGCGCGAGGTCCTGGTACACGACCTCGATGCCGAGGTCGGCCGCCTCGCGCGGGTTGTGGATGGTGACCGGCCGGCCGCGGAAGCGGACGTGGCCGGAGTCCATCGGGTGGATCCCGGCGACGCACTTGATGAGCGTCGACTTGCCGGCGCCGTTGTCGCCGACCAGCGCGGTGACCTCGCCGGCCCGGACGGTGAAGTTGACGTCGTGCAGCACGTGCACCGGGCCGAAGCTCTTGTTGATCCCGATCAGCTCGAGAAGGGGCTCACTCATAATTCCTCCTGGCGGAGGGCCGCGCCCACGCGCTCGGCGCGGACGCGGCCCTCGCTGTCGAACGGGATCAGGAGATGCCGAGCTCGGTGCACACGGCGACAAGTTCGCCGACACAGACCTCGTCGGCCCCCACGTAACCCTCGTCGATGACCTTCTTGACGGTGTCGCGGGTGATCAGCTCCGGCTCGAGCAGAACGGAGGCGACCTCGCGCTTGCCCACCGGGTCGTCGCTCTTGTCGGTGGCGATCGCGTCCGCGTCCGCGTCCTTGCCGGCGGCGAGCGCGGCGGCCAGCTTGGCGGTGGCCTCCGCCTCCTGCTTGATCGGCTTGAACACGGTCATGTACTGGTCGCCCGCGAGGATGGCCTTCAGACCGTCGGCCGTGGCGTCCTGACCGGTGACCGGCACGGTGCCGTTCATGCTGTTCTTCTTCAGGATGGTGATGACCGCGCTGGCGAGGCCGTCGTTGGCGGCGACGACGCCGTCCACCCGGCCGCCGTTGGCGGTCAGCATCTGCTCGAACGCCGTGCCGCCGAGCTGGTTGTCCCAGTTGTCGATCGGGCGGCTCTGCACGAGCTTGAGGGTGCCGGCGTCGTACAGCGGCTGGAGGATGTTGCGCTGGCCCTCGTGGAACAGGGTCGCGTTGTTGTCGGTGGGCGCGCCCTCGACCTCGATGACCTCGGCGCCCGGCTTGGCCTTCAGCGCGTCGGCCATGCCCTGGCCCTGGATCTCGCCGACCTTCACGTTGTCGAACGACACGTAGTACTTGGAGCTGCCGCCGAGGTTCAGGCGGTCGTAGTCGATGGTCGGGATGCCCTGGGCCTCCGCCTTCGCCGCGACCGTGCCACCGACCTCGCTGTTGATCGAGGCGATGATCAGGACCTCGACGCCGGCGTTGATCATGCCGTCCGCCAGCGTGGTGAACTTGCTCACGTCGCCCTGGGCGTTCTGGATGTCGGGGTCGAGGCCCTCGGCCTTGAGCGCCTCCTCCAGCATCGGCGCGTCGAAGCCCTCCCAGCGGGCCGACGACGCGGTCTCGGGCAGGATCACCCCGACCTTGATGCCGCCGCCACCGTCGGACGAGCCGCCGTCCTCGTTACCCCCGCCGCCGTTGTCCTGATTGGCCCCGCACGCCGTGACGGCGAGGGCAAGACCCACGCCCGAGGCGAGGAGAGAAAGCCTGATCCTGCTCATCCAAACGTCCCTTTCACATCTACCCGCCGAAATGTTGCGGTGCACAACATATGCCCGCGAGGGCGGGTGATGGAAGCCACGAACGGCAGATTTGCGACTCGGCTACGACACAGTTTGGCAACGAAGCGATCATCTGGTGGTCATCTCCACGCCGCCCGCGCAGTGGTGTCTACCTGCGGGAAAGCGTAGTCATGGTCCCCGTTCCGGCGCTGGCCCGAACCCCGGAGACCACCCGCCCGAGCTAACCACCCCGGTCACGCATGATGACCACTCGCGCACCCCATGGTGACCACTCCGGTCACCCACGATGACCACTTACACACACCGAGTCGTACCGAACGAACCCCGAGTCGTACCCAACCGACACCGAGTCGTACCGAACGGACAGTGAGTCGTACCGAACCGACCCCGAGTCGTACTCGACGGGCCGAAAACTGTCGGTGCTGCCGACTAGGATTAAAACCAGGGGTCCCCGGACCGGTTTTGTCGGTGCAATCGGCTACCTTGCCAGCGGGTCCCTACCCACGACCAGGCGTCCTCGGGCGAGCCTCGAGCAGGCGAGACCGAACGACTCAGCGGCGAAACCGTACGAGTCGGTGTCGAGAACGTACGACTCGGTGTCGAAACGGTACGACTCGCGGGTTACCAGGTGCGCAGAGTGGCGATCCGCTGCTCCAACTGCTCAGCCGACGCCATGGCGGTCGGCGGGCCGGCACACACCCGGCGCAGCTCGCTGTGGATCATCCCGTGCGGCTTGCCCGTCCGGTGGTGATACATGGCCACCAACGTGTTCAGCTCCTTACGCAACCCGGCCAGCCGCTCGGACACCGACGGCTCCCGCACGGCCGCGTCTTCCGAGGCCTTCTTCGTCCGCGTGTCCAGCTGCTTGGTCTGCCGCTGCCGCAACAGTTCCCGCACCTGCTCGGGCTCCAGCAGCCCCGGCAGCCCCAGGTACTCCTGCTCCTCGGCCGAGCCGGCGAACGCGGCCGTGCCGAACGACGAACCGTCGTAGATCACCTGGTCCAGCTCGGCCGACGCGCCCAGCGAGGTGTAGGCCTTCTCCTCCTCGCCCGGCTCGTCCTTCTGCCGGTTGGCGTCGGCCAGCAGCTCGTCGTCCCAGCCGTCCTTCTCCCGGTGCGGCTTGCCGAGCACGTGGTCGCGCTGCGCCTCCAGCTGGCTCGCCAGCTCCAGCAGCACCGGCACGCTCGGCAGGAACACGCTCGCCGTCTCCCCCGGCCGCCGCGCCCGGACGAACCGGCCGACCGCCTGCGCGAAGAACAACGGGGTGGACGCGCTGGTCGCATACACGCCGACCGCCAGCCGAGGCACGTCGACGCCCTCGCTGACCATCCGCACGGCCACCAGCCACCGGTCGTCCGACTCGGCGAACTCGGAGATGCGCCCGGAGGCCTTCGGGTCGTCGGAGAGCACCACCACCGGGTCGTGCCCGGTGATGCGCGCGAGAAGCTCGGCGTAGGCCTTGGCCGACTCGTGGTCCGACGCGATCACCAGCCCGCCCGCGTCCGGCACGCTCTCCCGCAGCTGCCCGAGCCGCAGGTTGGCGGCGTGTAGCACGGCCGGCACCCACTCGCCCTGCGGGTCGAGTGCCGTCCGCCAGGCCCGCGCGGTCTGCTCGTTCGTCATCGGCTCGCCGAGCCGGGCGGTGAACTCCTCGCCCGCGCTGGTCCGCCAGCTGGCCTCACCCGAGTAGGCCAGGAAGATCACCGGCCGGACCACGCCGTCGGCCAGCGCGTCGGCATAGCCGTAGGTGTGGTCGGCCTTGCTGCGCAGGAACCCGGCCGGGTCCGGCTCGTAGTTGATGAACGGGATCTGCGAGTCGTCGCTGCGGAACGGGGTGCCGGTCAGGGACAGCCGGCGCGTCGCCGGGGTGAACGCCTCGCGGATCGCGTCGCCCCAGGACTTGGCGTCGCCGCCGTGGTGGATCTCGTCGAGGATGACCAGCGTCTTGCGGTTCTCCGTGCGGACCCGGTGGAGCATCGGGTGGGCCGCCACCTGGGCGTAGGTGACCGCCACACCGCGGTAGTCCGACGACGTGGCGCCGGCGCCGTTGCGGAAGTTCGGGTCGATGGCGATACCGGCCGCCGCCGCGGCCCCCGCCCACTGGTGCTTCAGGTGTTCGGTCGGCGTGACCACCGTGATCTGCTCGACCACCCGATCGGCGATCAGCTCGGCCGCCACCCGCAGGCCGAACACCGTCTTGCCGGCACCCGGCGTGGCGACCGCCAGGAAGTCCTGCGGCCGCCTGGTCAGGTAGCTGGTGATGGCGCGGCGCTGCCACGCGCGAAGCGGTCGCGAGCCCCCCGGCGACTGCCGTTCCTCGATCCCCTGCACAGCTGTCACCGTCTGGCCCGCTCCTCCCCTGAACGCACTCCTGGCACAACGAAGCCCTCAAGCGGGGCCCTGAGATCCACACCGTTGAGGGCGGTGCCGACTCTACCCGCGCCTCGCGGCGACGGCCCGGTGCCACGCGACACGTCCATCACGATCACTCGATGCGTCGCGCCAATCACCTGTCGATGGACCATGCTTGAACTGTCATGAGTCCACAGCCACAGCACCCCACCCGCAACGCGGCGCAGGCGACCGGTGCCCTGCTGCGCCGTGGGCCGCTGCGGCTGCTCAAGCGGACGTGGAAGAAGGCCTGGGGCGGCAACCTGTTCTCCGAGGCGGCGGAGGCCGCGTTCTGGCAGGTGCTATCGCTGCCGCCGCTGCTGCTCGGCCTGCTCGGCAGCCTCGGTTACGTGGCCGAATGGTTCGGCCAGGAGGTGATCGAGTCCGTACACAACTCGATCATCGAGTGGTCGCAGACCGCCTTCAGCAGCAGCGTCGTCGACGACATCATCGAGCCGACGGTCGAGGACATCCTGAGCCACGGGCGCGGCGAGATCCTGACGGTCGGCTTCCTGATCTCGCTGTGGGCCGGCTCGTCGGCCATGTCGTCGTTCGTCGACGCGATCACCGTGGCGCACGACCAGTACGGCGTCCGCAACGAGGTGTGGCAGCGGATCTTCGCGCTGCTGCTGTACATGGCGGCGCTGGTGCTGCTGGTGATCGGCCTGCCGGTGCTGACCCTCGGCCCGGACCTGCTGCCCAAGATCTTCCCGGTGGCGTGGCGCGACGAGATAACGTACTGGGTCGATCTCGCCTACTACCCGGCGCTGGGCGTGGTGATCGTGCTGGCGCTGACCACGCTGTACAAGCTGGCGCTGCCGAGGAAGCTGCCGTGGCACCGGGGCCTGCCCGGCGCGGTGCTGGCCATGGCCGTGTTCCTGCTGTCGAGCATCGGGCTGCGGCTGTACATCTCGTGGATCACGACCACCGGCTACACCTACGGCGCGCTGGCCACACCGATCGCGTTCCTGCTGTTCGCGTTCTTCATCGGGCTGGCCATCGTGATCGGCGCCTACTTCAACGCGGCCATCCAGGAGATGTACCCGGCCAGGATGACCCGCCGGCAACGCCGCCGCTGGCGTCGTCTGGAGATGGACCGCGCCGGCCAGCCCCGCGACGCCGAGCCCGAGGCGGCCGATTCCGGTGACGGTGACCGGCCGGCCCAGCAGACACTACCGACGCAGCAGTCACCCGCGCCGGGCAACGGTCTGCCGGACGCGACCCGGCAGCCGGCCAAGTCCCCGCCAGGCAACCCGACACATCCTCGGGCTGATCAACGGGACCTCAGGGGACCGTGACGGCACCCAGCCACCAACCACCGGAGATCCGCCACGTTCGCTGGGTCGCGACCAACACTTTTAATCCCCAGCGGAGCGCGACTAATCCTCGCCGCCGGGGGGCAGGTTCTGGTAGATCCGCTTGCACTCGGGGCACACGGGCGAGCCGGGCTTGGGTGAGCGCGTCACGGGAAACACCTCCCCGCACAGCGCCACGACCACCGAACCGGTCACGGCACTCTCCGCGATCTTGTCCTTGCGGACGTAGTGGAACATCTTCGGGGTGTCGTCGTCGGTGGCGTCCGAACCCTCCGGACGGGTGTCGACTTCTGGCAGTGTCTGCGTACTCACGCTGCCAATGATGCCTGAAATGACGCGGCGCCTCCCCACCTGCTGGCAGTATGCGCGCATGTTCCAGAAGGTGATGGCCAGCTTCGGCCAGGGTGGCGCCACGGTCGACGCCCGCATTCTCGATAAGCATGTGCGCCCCGGTGGAGCCCTGCGCGGCGAGGTACTGCTCGCCGGTGGCCAGGTCGACCAGGAGGTCGAGTCACTGGCGGTCACGTTGTTGGCGAGGGTCGAGCACGGCGAGGCGGGCCCCGGCGGCCAGCCCGAGGTGACCGACCTGCCGTTCCAGAACGTGCACCTCGCCGGCCGGGAACTGGTCCGCGCGGGTGCGCAGATCAAGGTCCCGTTCGAGATCCAGATGCCGTGGGAGACCCCGATCACCACGGTGTTCGGCAAGTTCCTGACCGGCATGGCCGTCGGGCTGCAGACCAACCTCAACCTGGCGAAGACGGTGGTCGACCCGCAGGACGTGGACGCCATCCCGATCGAGCCGGTGCCCGCGCAGCACCGCATCCTCGACGCCATGAGCCGGATCGGCTTCCAGTTCCGCTCGGCCAACCTGGTGAAGAACCGGGTCGACGGCGTCGACCAGCAGCTGCCGTTCTTCCAGGAGATCAACTTCGCGCCGTCGCCGGCGTTCGCGCAGGCGTTCAGCGAGGTGGCCGTGAGCTTCCTCGCCCGCCCGCGCGACGTTCAGGTGGTGCTGGACGTGACGAAGAAGGTCCGGGTGCTCAAGGGCGGCGGGCTCGGCGCACGCGGGCAGTCGATGCTCGGCTCGTTCGTGGTGGAGTACGCCGCGCTCGGCCGCACCAACTGGGAACAGCAGATCGAGGGCTGGCTGCGCGAACTGGCGAAGCCGAGGGGCATCTTCGACTAAGAACTATGGCGTGGGTCACACTGCACCCCATGACCGAACCGACAGCCGACCGGCCGCACATGCCCGGGTACGGCACACTGCCGGCCGACCAGGGCTCGGGGCTGTTGCCGTGGGCCTGGGCACTGGGGCAGTTGCATCGCAGCCATGACTTCTGGGTGTCCACCGTCCGGCCGGACGGACGGCCGCACACCATGCCCGTGTGGGGGGTCTGGGAGGACGACGCGCTGTGGTTCTCCTCGGCCCTCGGCTCGCGCAAGATCCGCAACATCCAGGCGGGCTCCGCCGTGTCGGTGGCCACTCAGGACCCGCAGAACCCGGTGCTGCTGGAGGGCACGGCGGAGATCGTCACCGAGGAGGCGGCGCTGGGTCGGTTCATGGACGTGGTCAACGCCAAGTACGGCACCGACTACGACGCCGGCTTCCTGTCGGCCACGGGAAGCGTCGCCGTCCGGGTGCGGCCGACCTGGGCGTTCGGGCTGCTGGAGAGCGATTTCGGTGGCTCACCGACTCGGTGGACTTTCCCGCGCTGACCGGCGGGCCCTGCGTATTCTGTGCGAACCGTCCGGGGAGGGAGCAAGGCCGTGGTGTGGGTGCTGGTGGCAGTGATCGCGGTGGTGGTGCTGATCGCGCTGTCGATCGTGATCATGTACAACGCCCTGGTCCGGGCCAAGCACAACTACCAGAACGCGTACGCGCAGATCGACGTGCAGCTGTCGCGCCGCCACGACCTGATCCCCAACCTGGTGGAGGCCGTGAAGGCCTACATGAGACACGAGCAGGCCACGCTGAGCGCCGTGGTCAACGCGCGCGCCGAGGCCATGGCCGCCCAGTCGGCCGCCGTCCGGCTGCCCGGTGACCCGCGCGCCATGGCCGTGCTCGCCGGCGCGGAGAACCAGCTGACCGGCAGCCTCGGCCAGATGTTCATGATCGGCGAGAACTACCCGGAGCTGAAGGCCGACCAGAACATGCGGCAGCTGGCCGAGGAACTGACCTCAGCGGAGAACCGGGTGGCGTTCGCCAGGCAGGCCTACAACGACGCGATCATGGTCTACAGCAACAAACGCGACACGTTCCCGTCCAACCTGATCTCCACCATGTTCCGGTTCGGGCCGGCCGCCTACCTCGAGCTCGACGACCCGAGCAAGCGCGCCGCGCCGCAGATCTCACTGGACCACAACGAATGAACTTCTTCCAGCGCCAGCAGGACGTCCGCAAGGTGTCGCGGCGGTTGGTCGTGCTGTTCGCCATCGCGGTGGTCGCGCTGGTGGCCGTGGTCGACCTGCTCGTGTTCGCACTGCTCGCCTACCTGAGCGACGGGCGTGAGCTCAAGTGGTCGCTCGTGTGGGAAACCCTCATCTGGGTCAGCGGGTTGGTCATCCTGGCGATCGGGCTCACCTCGCTCGTGCGCACGCTGATGTTGCGCGGCGGGGGCGGCGGCAAGGTGGCCCGGTCGCTCGGCGGCATCCTCGTCCCGGAGAACACGACCGACCCCCGGCTGCGCCGGCTGCGCAACGTGGTGGAGGAGATGGCCATCGCGTCGGGCACCCCGGTGCCCGAGGTGTACGTGCTGCCGGGCGAGAACGGCATCAACGCGTTCGCCGCCGGGTTCACCCCGGCCGACGCGGCGGTCGCCGTCACCCACGGCACGCTCGAGCGGCTCAACCGCGACGAGCTGCAGGGCGTGATCGCCCACGAGTTCAGCCACGTGGTCAACGGCGACATGCGCCTGAACATCCGGCTGATGGGCGTGCTGTCCGGGATCCTCGTGCTCAGCATCATCGGCAGGCTGATGCTGCACGTGCGCGGCCGCACCCCGCTGCCGATCATCGGCATCGCGCTGATCATCCTCGGCTACATCGGGGTGGTGGTCGGCCGGATGATCAAGGCGGCAGTGTCGCGGCAGCGCGAGTTCCTGGCCGACGCGTCGGCCGTGCAGTACACCCGCCAGACGGCCGGCCTGACCGGCGCGCTGAAGAAGATCGGCGGGCTGGAGACCGGGTCGAAGCTGTCCAACGACCGGACCGAGGACGTCAGCCACATGCTGTTCGGGGAGGGCTTCTCGTTCAGCAAGCTGTTCGCCACCCACCCGCCGCTCGAGCAGCGGATCAAGACGCTCGACCCCACGTTCGACCCGCGCGAGCTGGCCGCGCTCCGCGACCGGTGGGCACAGCACCCGCCGTCGGGCCTGCTGGAGGACCAGCATCTCGGGCTGGCCCCGCCCACCGGGCAGCTGCCGTCGCCGCAGGCCTCGATGCCCATGCGGCCGGCCGAGGTGGTCGACGCGATCGGCCGCGACTTCGTGCCGGCCTCGCCCACCCACCAGCGCGCCGGCACCATCATCGAGGCCATCCCGCCGATGCTGCTCGACCGCGCCCGCCACCCGCAGACCGTGGTGCCGCTGATCTTCGGGCTGCTGCTGTCGAACGACCCGGCGGCCCGCGCCAACCAGCAGGCGGTGCTCGCCGCCCGGTTGGGCCCGGCGCTCGCCCAGGCGGCCGGCGCGGACGCCGCGGTGACCGAGACCCTGCACCCGATGCTGCGGCTGCCGCTCGCGGAGCTCGCGTTCCCCGTGCTGCGCCGCCGGCCGCGACCCGAGCAGGAGGCGGTCCTGGCCGCCATCCACGCGGTCATCCAGGCCGACCACCGCATCGAGGTCTTCGAGTACTGCCTGTCGCGGCTCCTGCACCGCGAGCTGTACGAGTCGATGAACCGCACATCGCCGTGGGGTGGCCGGCGCCGGCCGGTCCCGGAGATCCAGCGGGCGATCGGCACGCTGCTCGCGTTGCTGGCGCGGTTCGGCCACGCCGGCGTAGCGGGGGCGAGATCCGAGGCCGCGTACCAGGCGGGCCTTGCCGTGGCGCTGCCCGGCGTGAACCTCCCGTTCCAGCCGCCCCAGCAGGGCGCGGTGGCGCTGGAGGAGCTGTGGCCGGCGCTCGACGGGCTCGACGGGCCGGAGAAGCAGTTCCTGGTGTCGGCCATGGTCACGGTGATCGGCCACGACGGGATGCTGACGGTGGCGGAGATGGAGGTGCTGCGGACCGTCTGCGCGATCCTTCACTGCCCGCTGCCGCCGTTGCCGCCACTGACGCAGGCCAGCCCGGACCAGGTCGCCCGCGAAACCCCAGGGTGAGGATCCGTACGATCAAGTACGAGGGCGAACCTACTGGGATTGCGATGGTCGAACCGATGCGGGTTTCCGAGGAGGTCGCGGCCGCGCTGGCCGCGGGCGGTGCCGTGGTGGCGCTGGAGAGCACGATCCTGGCGCACGGTCTGCCGGCCGGGCGCAACCGCAAGGTGGCGACGGCCGTCGAGGAGGCGGTGCGCGCGGCGGGCGCCGTGCCGGCCACGATCGCCGTGCTCGGCGGACAGTTGCGGGTCGGGCTGTCCTCGGCCGAGCTGGACCGGGTGTGCGACCCGGACGCCGAGCTGCTGAAGCTGTCCGCCCGTGACCTCGGCCCGGCGGTCGCGCTCGGCCGCGACGGCGCCACCACGATCGCGAGCACCTCGGTGATCGCGCACGCGGCCGGCATCGGCGTGTTCGGCACCGGTGGGCTCGGCGGGGTACACCTGCCGCCGCCCGGTCAGCAGGCGTCGTGGGACGTCTCGGCCGACCTGGACGTGCTGGCCGCCACGCCGATCGTGGTCGTGTGCTCCGGGGTGAAGTCGGTGCTCGACATCGCCGCCACCATCGAGGTCCTGGAGACCCGGTCGGTGCCGGTGCTCGGCTACCGCACGGACAGGTTCCCCGCGTTCTACCGCCGCGAGTCGCGGTTCGCCGTGCCGTGGCGGGTGGACACCCCTGAGGAGGCGGCCGCCGTGATCGCCGCGCACCGGCAGCGGGGCCCGGGTTCGGGTGTCCTGCTGGCCAACCCGGTGCCCGTGGCACATGAGCTGGACCGTGAGCTGCACGACCGGTTGCTGGCCGAGGGCATGAGCCTGGTGGCGGAGAGCGACGTGCGCGGCGGCGGCGTCACCCCCGTGCTGCTCGAGCACTTCCACACGGCCAGCGGCGGCGCGAGCCTCGACGCGAACGAGGCGCTGGTACTGGCGAACGTGGCACTGGCGGCCGAGGTGGCGGTAGCCCTGGCCGGGCATTGACGGGTGACAGCCAGGTGGCACCGCGGTCGTGATCGCCCACGAGATCGTCGGCCCGACCGCCTGCGGATCGCGCGCGACCGCGATATCTACACGCCGAACCTCCTGGCGGACCCACGTCAACACTTCGCCCCCGACCAGCCTGAAGCCGCGTACGCGGCGTTCACGAGCACCGGTGGCGTCACGGCCATGGCCACGCGGCTGTCCACCGTCGCCGAGCGGCCGAGGTAGCGCTCACGAACAGCTGACCGGTCCCCGCACACAAGCCCTGACCAGCCACAACGCGGCAACGACCCTCGCGCGCGGGGCCGCCCCTCGATTTCCACGCTACCGCAACCAACCGACAGTTCTCGGGCTCGGGAAGGTCGTCTGTGGACAAGCCGCCGCCTGTGGACAAGTCCGCCGATGTCGATCTTCGAGAAGCAGAATTGTCTGGCTCTCCCGGCACGCTGGATTCCGGGGGCCGGAGGCCGCACCCCGGCTTGCGCTAGCGGGTTTCGGCGTCGCGTACAGGCGGGCGATCACGTCCTCGATCTCCGGTTCCTGCACCGACAGTTCCGCTTCGACCGGTCGCGGGCATGACACCAGGGACCACTCCCCGCGACACTGTTGACACTCCACAAGCGTGACGCGTGAAAGACCCGGACCGTTCGTGGTTCGGCATCGGGTGCGGATCGGCGGGCTGGTCAGCGGCGCTCTGCTGATCACGAGCCTGGGCTGGCTGGTGTTCCTGATCCCGACCGCCCCGTGGTGGATCGCCCCGATGTTCCGGTCGGTCGACGGGCTCGGCTCGCTGCTGATCTCGTTGTCCGGGTTGGTCCTGTGGCTGGGGCTGCCGGCGACGGTCGCGGTTCTCGCCGGGATCCGCCCCGGCAACGCCGTGCTGCGCCGGCGAGTGCTGGCCATGGACGGCGAGGGCGTCCGGATCTACCACTCGGCCAGGTGGGGGTCCGTCCCGCGGCTGGTGCCGTGGCGCGACGCCGGCCCGGTTCGTCTGTTCACCCGCGAGCACACCGACGTCGATCCCCGCGAGACCGGGCCGGCGCCGACGGTCGTGCCGTGGGACTTCCTCGGCTTCGGCGACCCACCCCGGGCCACCGTCCACCTGCTGTGGTTGACCGCCACGGCCGAGGAGATCGTGGCCCAGGCCCGGCGTCGTCACCCGGAGCTGACCGTCCTCGACCAGCGCACCCCGACCTCGGGACGAGTCCTGCGCCGACGTCGATGAGCGACTACCGGGGTTTCGGCGCCGCGTACAGGCGGGCGATGACGTCCTCGATCTCCGGTTCCTGCACCGACAGGTCGCGCAGCGACACCAGCTGCGCGAGGCGGGCCACCACGTCACCGGCGGTCGCGCCGTCCAGGGACAACGTGACCCGCAGGCCCTCGGCCTCCACGCGTTCCACGGTGGCGCCCGGCACGGTGGTCGACTCCGGCCACGCCGCGTCCAGGTCGACCACGATCCGCCGCTTGGACCGGTAGCGGGTGTGCAGCTCGTCGAGGCTGCCGTCGTGCACCACCCGGCCGTGGTCGATCACCACCAGGCGACGACACAGCTTCTCGATGTCGGCCAGGTCGTGGGTGGTCAACACGATGGTCGTGTCGCCGCGCGCGTCCAGCTCGCCGAGGAACCCGCGCACCGCCTGCTTGCTCAGCACGTCCAGCCCGATGGTCGGCTCGTCGAGGAACAGCACCTTCGGCCCGTGCAGCAGCGCGGCCGTCAGCTCGCCGCGCATCCGCTGCCCGAGCGAGAGCTGGCGCACCGGTGTGTCCATGAACTCGTCGAGGTCCAAAAGGGACCGACAGCGGGTCAGCCGCGCCGCGTGGTCGCTCGCCGGCACCCGATAGATGTGGCGCAGCAAGGAGAACGACTCCGCCAGCGGCAGATCCCACCACAGCTGCGACCGCTGCCCGAACACCACGCCGATCCGCCGGGCGAGCGTCGTGCGCTGCGGCACCGGGGTCAGCCCGCACACCGACAGCTCCCCGCCGCTGGGGGTCAGTACCCCGGTCAGCATCTTCAGCGTGGTCGACTTGCCGGCGCCGTTCGGGCCGAGGTAGCCGAGCAGCTCGCCCTCGGCCACCGTCAGGTCCACACCGTCCACAGCGGACACCACACGCCGCTCGCGGCGCAGCCGGCCGACCTTGCGCCGCACGGTGAAGTCCTTACGCAGCCCGGAAGTCTGGATGATCATGAACCTGTGCTCCGGTAGTGACGGATGCCGGTTCGCCAGAACAGCGCGGCGAGCCCGGCGGCGATGGCGGCGGTCAGCGGCGAGCACCAGCGCAGCCAGTCCGGCACCCCGAGCGGGTCGGACCGGTCGAGCAGCGCGAGCGCCGGCAGGTAGGACACGAACGCGAAACCCAGCCCGAACGCGAAGACCCGGCGGAACAGCCCGCCGAACACGGTCATCGGGTAGGAGGTGAAGTCACGGCCGCCGTAGGTGAAGGCGTTGGCGATCTCGCCGGACTCGATCCACCAGAACGCGACGGTCGCGCCGGCCACGAAGATCGCGCCGAAGAACACGGCCCCGGCGAGCGGCGCCGCCACGGCGAGCAGCGCCGTCCACGGCGTCCACACCACCGGCGCCACGGACAGCGCGACCACGTACAGCGCCACCCCGAGCAGCACCCGCCCGACCCGCCGCGGCGCGAAGTCCATGGCCAGGAGCTGACCGAGCGCGGACAGGGGGCGGACCAGCACGGCGTCGAACATGCCGGTCCGCACGTGGTGCTTCAGCCGTTCCACGTTGCCCACCACCAGGTCGGCCAGCGGGAACGCCAGCGCCGAGATGCCGACCATCAGCAGCACCTCGCGGGCGCCGAACCCGCCCAGCGAGCCGGACACGCTGAACAGCACGAACACCGACGCGACGTCGAGCATGGTCAGCACGGTGCTGCCGACGAGGTCCATGGTGAAGGACGCGCGGTACTGGGTCTGGCTGCGCACCTGCGCCGCCGTGAGCCGCAGGTAGGCGCTAACCACCCTGGATCACCAGCCTCCGCAGCGCCCGGTGCTGCACGAGCCGGGCGATCGTGAACACCACGGCGAGCCACACCAGCTGGCCGCCGATCAGCGCCACGGCCGACCCGCGTTCCACCAGCACGTCCAGCGGCGCCTGCATCAGCGACGGGAACGGCGTGGCCACCCACAGCAGCGTCTCGAGCCAGTCGGGCAGGAACGGCAGCGGGAAGTACAGCCCGCTGCCCGCACCCGACGCGAACACCCACATCATGGTGACGCCGCGGACGTCCAGCAGCCAGAACGCCGTCAGTGCCACCAGGTACAGGCAGGTGGAGCAGATCAGCACGGACAGCAGGGTGGCCAGCGCGAACAGCGCGTAGGTGTGCGGCCGGGCGGGCAGGTAGAAGTCGAACGCGAGCATGCCGACCGCCACGGGCACCACGAACCTGGTGAGCGCCGCGTGGGCGGCCCGCCCCAGATCGGTCGCCAGGTAGTTGGTCATGAGGTCGACCGGGCGCAGCAGCTCGCCCACCACGTCGCCCGAGCGGATCTTCTCGGCCAGGTCGAGCGTGCCCCAGTAGTTGACCACCGCGAGCAGGCCCTGCGCGACCCACACGAAGGTGGCCAGCTGGGCGCGGTCGTACCCGGCCGCCTGCCCGGCCGTGTCGGTGACCGACAGGAAGATGTAGCAGCGCATGAAGCCGAACATCGTGTTGGTGAACGCGCCGGCGATCGTGGCCTGCCGGTAGGTCGCGTACCGCCGGAAACCGGCACCCACCAGGGCCACCACCAGACGCGGACGGGCGGCGGCTAGCCTCCCCGTTTCATGGTCCTTCCCAGAAGAATCCTGGTGGTCGGTGACGCGGCGGTCGACGTGGTCGCCACTCATGCCGGCGCGGTGCCGCACGGCGGCGATGCCAGGGGCGGGATCACGCTCACGACGGGTGGGGCAGGAGCGAACACGGCGGCGTGGCTCGCGTACTGCGGCGTCGAGGTGGTCCTGGTGACTCGGGTCGGTGATGACATGGCGGGTCGGCAGGCACGGGAAGAGCTAACCACTGCCGGGGTGCGTTGTGCATTCACAATTGATGAGGAGGCCGCGACCTGCGCGGTGGTGGTCCTGGTCGACGCCGACGGTCAACGCAGCATGCTGGCCGACCGGGGCGCCGGTTCCCGCCTGCGCGCAGCCGACCTGGATCCCGCGCTGCTGGCGGCCGCCGACCACCTGCACATGTCCGGCTACGTCCTGCTGGACGAGGGCTCCCGCGAGGCCGGGTCGGCCATGCTGGCCGCCGCGCGGGCGGCGGGCCTGTCGACGTCGGTGGACCCGCAGGCGGCCGCGCACATCACCGATCCGGCGGAGTTCCTGGCGGTGGTCGACGGCGTCGACCTGCTGCTCCCGAACCTGGACGAGCTGGCCGCCCTGACCGGCACCCGAGACCCGGCGACCGCGGCGAAGCTGCTGGACCACGTTGGCGCCGTGGCCGTGACGACGGGCCCAACCGGCGCGACGTGGGTGGACGCGGACGGCATCACGTCGGTCCCGGCGGCCGCCGGCGACTGCGTGGACTCGACGGGAGCGGGCGACGCCTTCGACGCGGGCGTCCTCGACGCGCTACTCGCCGGCGAATCGATCACCGGGCGCCTGGAAGCGGGCGTCCGGTTGGGCGCTCTCGCGGTGGGCCGCGTCGGTGCCCAGCCGGCCGGCCGCTGACCCCGCACGCGCCGGAAACTGTCGGTGCACGCGACTAGAGTTAAAAACAGGGGTCCCAGGACCAGTTTTGTCGGTGCAAGCCGATACGGTCGAACCGGAGCCCTGCCCTCAGCCGTCGATGACCTGGTGTTTCGTCGGTTCGATGGTGGTCGTGGACCGCTGGTAGCGGTTGACCTCCTCCGATCTGCGGGCCGGCCGGTCGTTGGCGATCAGCACGGCGATCCACGGCAGCGGGATCGACAGGAGCACAAGCCCCAGCGCCAGCCACCACGTGTCGTGAAAGATCCCCGCCAGGATCAGACATGGCAGCCGCAGCAGCATCATGGTCAGGTACTTGCGTTTGCGCGCCGCGTACTCATCCTCGTACGACGGCGCCGCCTCGGTGATGAGAACCGGGGTGTCGTCCCGATCGTCTTTCACGACACCACCTCCACCGTCCATGCTCCCACCTTGGGGGCGCGATTGCGCCATCCGGGTGGACCTCTTCTTCCAAGACCTGGCGGGGCCGCGGGCAGCCGGTATGAAGGTGACATGACCGTGAGCGGGTTCGACACCCAACTGGATCAGCTCCAGCAGTGGCGCCAGAGCCCGCTGGAACGGCTACGGCACACGCTCACCGAGGCCAACCTGCTGC
The DNA here is from genome assembly GCA_963826035.1 of uncultured Actinomycetota bacterium. Taxonomy (GTDB): domain Bacteria; phylum Actinomycetota; class Actinomycetes; order Mycobacteriales; family Pseudonocardiaceae; genus Actinophytocola. The sequence continues at coordinate 861,571 of CAWGVZ010000004.1, forward strand.
GACATGTCGCGGGACCGCAGCGGATCCTCGACGTCGCGGGCGGCAACGGCCTGGCCGCCGTGCGACTCGCCGCGCGCGGTCACGAGGTCACGGTCCTCGATCCGGCGGGCGCCATGCTGCGCACGGCCATCGAGACGGCCGAACTGCACGGCGTGGCCGACCGGCTGCACGTCGTCCAGGCCGGTGCGCAGGACGCCCACGAGGTGCTCGGCGACCACCAGTTCGACGTGGTCCTCTGCCACAACCTGCTGCACTATGCCGACGGCGTCGACGAACGCCGCGAGGTGCTGGCCGCCATCACCGCCCCGCTGCGCGACGGCGGCCTGCTGTCCGTCCTCGGCCCGAACGACGACTTCACGCCCGTGCAGACCACGGTCCGTGAGCTGGCCCCCTCGGTGGCGCTGGAGGAGCTGGCCGGCGCCGAGCCCGTGTGGCCCGCCGCCACCCGCTGCACCCCCGCCGAGATCATCGGGCTGCTCGTCGAGCTGGGCGTCGAGGAGGTCGTGCGCTACGGCGTGCGCTGCCTGAGCGACCTGGTGCCCGAGGAGCACGCCGAGGACCCGGCCTTCCTGGCCGACCTGGAGCGCCTCGAGCTGGCGCTGTCCGACCGCATGCCGCACCTGCTCACCGCCCGGTACTACCACCTGGTCGCGCGGCTCTGAGTACCTGCGACCATCTGGCCCCATGCGGGCGGTGGTGGCGCGGGTGACGAGCGCGAGCGTGACGGTCGAGGACCAGGTGGTCGGCGCGATCGACGAGCCAGGGTTGTTGGTACTGCTCGGAATCAACGCCGCCGACGATTTCGCCCAAGCCGAGACAATGGCGCGCAAACTTCACGAACTACGCATTCTGCGCGACGAGATGTCATGTGCGGCAACAGGTGCGCCGCTGCTGGTGGTCAGCCAGTTCACCCTTTACGGCGACACCAGGAAGGGCCGCCGTCCCTCGTGGACAGCCGCCGCCCGGCCCGAGGTGGCCGAGCCGATCGTGACGGCCGTGGTCGACCAACTCCGGGCCAGAGGCGCGCGCGTGGCGACGGGTTCGTTCGGCGCCATGATGAGCGTGACGTCCGTTAATGACGGCCCGTTCACGGTTCTCGTCGAACTCTGAGCACTCCCGCTCTCAGGGAAACCTCAGGTTTGGTGGAGCAACCGGTGTGGTGTGCATGACGTCATCCAGTTGAGAACTCGGGAACGAATCGAGACACCCCGGCGTTTTCCAGAGTGTCCAGCCAACGAGCACAGATCTCCGCCAGGCGGTCAGGTCGAAGGCTCACCGGACGACGTGCCGGTGTGTGACACAGGACACACCAGCCCGCGAAAAGGGGGAGGGAGAGCCATGACGGTCCCACAGCAACGCGAGCCGGAGCCAAGCGAGATCGACCTCGACAGCCAGAGCCCCGCGGCCGACCTGGTCCGCGTGTACCTGAACGGCATCGGCCGCACCGCGCTGCTGACCGCAGCGCAGGAGGTCGAGCTGGCCAAGCGCATCGAAGCTGGGGTGTTCGCCCAGCACATGCTCGACACGGCCAACAAGCTCAACAGTACGCGACGTGGCGAGCTGCGGACGCTCGTCGCCGACGGACACGTGGCCAAGAACCATCTGCTCGAGGCCAACCTGCGCCTCGTGGTGTCGCTCGCCAAGCGCTACACCGGCCGTGGCATGCCGCTCCTCGACCTCATCCAGGAAGGCAACCTCGGGCTCATCCGTGCGGTCGAGAAGTTCGACTACACCAAGGGCTTCAAGTTCTCCACGTACGCCACATGGTGGATCCGGCAGGCCATCACCAGGGGAATGGCCGACCAGGGCCGCACCATCCGGCTGCCCGTCCACCTGGTCGAACAGGTGAACAAGCTCGCGCGCATCAAGCGTGACCTGCACCAGCAGCTCGGCCGCGAGGCCACCCACGAGGAGCTGGCGGCCGAGGTCGGCCTGACGCCCGAGAAGGTCTCCGACCTGCTCGACCACGCCCGCGACCCGGTGAGCCTGGACATGCCCGTCGGCTCCGAGGAGGACGCCCCACTGGGCGACTTCATCGAGGACGGCGAGGCCACCGACGCCGAGAGCGCCGTCATCTCCGGCCTGCTGCACGACGACCTGCGGCGAGTGCTCGCCACCCTCGACGACCGTGAGCAGTCGGTCATCCGCCTGCGCTACGGCCTCGACGACGGCCAGCCACACACGCTCGACCAGATCGGCAAGCGGTTCGGCCTGTCGCGCGAGCGCGTGCGCCAGATCGAACGCGAGGTCATGTCGAAGCTCCGCCAGGGCGAGCGCGCGGAAAAACTGCGGGCTTACGCGAGCTGAGCAACCTTTACCGCGCTGCGTACGTCCACCATGCAGGAACACCAGACCGTTCCATTGACATGTGACGCCGACCACGGCACGGTCTAGTGATTGGACTACGCGGTGCGGGTGAATCACTACTACCCGTAATCGCACACCAACGGGAGGTCGGGACGGCCGGGGGCCGCCCCGGCCTCTCGGCATCGGTGGGCGTGTTCGCGGAACACGCTCACCACCTGCCTCGACGATGACCTTGGGGGGCCGAGCCCCCAAGCCCCCACGGTGCGAGTTCCTGCCGACCCAGCGTGGTTTCGTCGGGGATTGACCAACGGTTGAGCTTCGCGCGCTGCGCGCGCTCGCCCCACTGACGTGATCGGGCACGCCCAGCCCGCATGTCCCCACCACCAGCACGCGTGTCCCCACGTCCGGCACGCATGTTCACGGTTCCCGCACACGAGATCGCGGTTCCCGCACACGAGATCGCGGTTCCCGCACACGAGATCGCGGTTCCCGCACACGAGATCGCACTTCCGGGTGCAACGGGGCAGGACCGCAACCCCGCTCGGCCGCAGCCGGGCCGAGCGGTCCCCCAGTCGGGCGCAACCGCTGCGCCAAGCGGTTCAGGGGCGGCGGCGGGCACGGCGGGACAGGCGCCAGCCCGCCCCTAATACCTGGACTCAGGGCGGCGGAGACTCACGGGTCAAGAGATGAGCGAAGCGAAATCGGCGAAACCGACGCCGCAGGCGCCCTTGACACGGGAGTGGCCGCCCGTACAAACCGCCGCCACCCCGAACCACCCCCGACCAAGACACTCGCAGGGAACACCATGATCGACAGCGGGCCACGGCCCCCCGTAAACCAGCGTACCGAGCAACACCGACAAAAACGGACAGCCACCCGCACATGGTGTGCCCAAGGCAACTCCGGAGTGGGCTGAACCCGTTCCCACGCACGCGGTAACGTCGGGGAATCCCACCACGCGACACAGGAGTCCCCAGGTGACCGCCACCTTCGAGTACACCGAAGCCCTCCCGCTCGGCCAGGACAACCACACCGAATACCGGCTGGTCACCCCGGACGGCGTGGAGCTCGTCGAAGCCGGCGGGCGCTCCTTTCTGAGCATCGACCCCAGCGCGTTGACCGCCCTCGCCAAAGAGGCCATCCGCGACATCCAGCACCTGCTCCGCCCGTCGCACCTCGCTCAGCTGCGCGCGATCGTCGACGACCCCGAGGCGTCCGGCAACGACCGGTTCGTCGCCATGGACCTCCTGCGCAACGCGTGCATCTCCGCGGGCGGCGTGCTGCCCATGTGCCAGGACACGGGCACGGCGATCGTCATCGGCAAGCGCACGGAGAACGTGCTCACCGGCGGCACCGACGAAGCCGCGCTGAGCAAGGGGATCTTCGAGGCCTACCAGGAGCTGAACCTGCGCTACTCCCAGCTGGCGCCCGTCAGCTTCTGGGACGAGCGCAACACCGGCACCAACCTCCCGGCGCAGATCGAGCTGTACCACAAGGACGGCGCCAAGCCCGAGTACGAGTTCCTGTTCATGGCCAAGGGCGGCGGCAGCGCGAACAAGACCTTCCTGTACCAGGAGACGAAGGCGCTGCTGAACCCGAAGCGGCTCGCCAACTTCCTCGACGAGAAGCTGCGCAGCCTCGGCACGGCCGCGTGCCCGCCCTACCACCTGGCGATCGTCGTGGGCGGCACGTCCGCCGAGTACAACCTGAAGGTCGCGAAGCTCGCCTCCGCCCGCTACCTCGACAACCTCCCGACCGAAGGCAGCGAGAAGGGCCACGCGTTCCGCGACGTCGACCTCGAGCAGCAGGTCCTCGAGATGACCCGCCAGTTCGGCATCGGCGCGCAGTTCGGCGGCAAGTACTTCTGCCACGACGTGCGCGTCATCCGGCTCCCCCGCCACGGCGCGTCGTGCCCCGTCGGGCTGGCCGTGTCCTGCTCGGCCGACCGCCAGGCCAAGGCCAAGATCACGGCCGACGGCGTGTTCATCGAGCAGCTCGAACGCGACCCGGCGCGGTTCCTTCCCGACGTGGTCGAAGAGGACCTCACCGACGAGGTCGTGCGCATCGACCTCAACCAGCCGATGGACGAGATCCGCGCGACCCTGTCGAAGCTGCCGGTGAAGACCCGGCTGTCGCTGTCCGGCCCGCTGGTGGTGGCCCGCGACATCGCCCACGCCAAGATCAAGGAACTCCTCGACGCCGGCCAGCCGATGCCCGAGTACCTGCGCAACCACCCCGTGTACTACGCCGGCCCCGCGAAGACCCCCGAGGGCTACGCCTCCGGCTCGTTCGGCCCCACCACCGCCGGACGCATGGACTCCTACGTCGAACAGTTCCAGGCGGCCGGCGGCTCACAGGTCATGCTGGCCAAGGGCAACCGCTCGCGGCAGGTCACCGACTCCTGCCAGGCGCACGGCGGGTTCTACCTCGGTTCCATCGGCGGCCCCGCTGCCCGGCTCGCGCAGGACTGCATCAAGAAGGTCGACGTGCTCGAGTACCCCGAGCTGGGCATGGAAGCCGTGTGGAAGATCGAGGTCGAGGACTTCCCCGCGTTCATCGTGGTCGACGACAAGGGCAACGACTTCTTCGCCGGCACCTCGCAGCCCACGCTGCAGATCGCGTTCCGCCGCTGACCTCAGACCGCCAGGAAGATCTTCCGGTCACCGAGCGGGGCATCCAGCGCGACCGTGACCGGCCTCGGAGTCTCCACCTCGGTGCATACCCGATCGTCCGACGAGCCGTCCTTCGGCTCCGCCTGCGGGCCCATCGTGATCCGAACCTCCGTGGCGGACTGGTCGACGAGTTCGGCCTCGACGCCACCACAGCCACTGGTCGCCATGGCGAACGCCTGCAGGGAGTAGCCGTCGTCGAACACCCACACCTGGCCACGATAGTCGTAGTACTCCGGCACCGCGCTGGCGTCGACCTGAGCCGCGGGCACCTGGGTCACGCCGGCGGGCACCGCGACGTTCGTCCTCTCCGTCCTGGACACGGGGGGTTCCGGCGGCTCCCCGCTCTTGGGCGAGGTGTCCACGGTGGTGGTGACCTGGTCCGGGGCACCGTTCGGCGTGGGCTCCGGTCCACAGGCGGCGAGCGATAACAGCCCGGCCGCGGCCAGGGTGGTGATCAACAGTGTCCTCATGGGGACAGAGACGGAAGCCGCCCCGGCATCGGTTGCATACCAAGATGCCCGGCCGCGGGGGCATCGCGGCCGGGCACTCCGGCGGGGACGAGTCCGGCGGGTCAGCTCAGATCGCGTTCCACCGTCAGCGGCCGGTGGCCAGGAAGACCTTCCGGTCCTGGAGCGGGGCGTCCAGCGTGACGGTGACCGGCTTCGGTGTCAGCGCCGTCGTGCACATGTCACCGTCCGCCGGGCCGCCCTGCGGCTGGTCCATGGCCCCCAGGGCGATCCGCACCTCGGTCGCCGTCTGGTCCACCACCCTCGCTTCCACGCCGCCGCAGCCGCTCGTGGCCATGGCGAACATCTGCAGCGAGAAGCCGTCGTCGTACACCCACACCAGGCCGCGCTCGTCGTAGTCCATCGGCAGTGCGCTCGCGTCGACCTGCTCGGGCGGCAGCTGCGTGACGCCCGGTGGCACCACCACACCGGTCCCGGTCGGCGCCTTCGACACCGGCGGCTCCGGCGTCGCACCCGGGTCCTGCGGTTTGCCGCCCGGCGGCACGGGCGTCGCGATGACCGACGGCGACTCCTCGGTCTGTGTCGGCTCGGTCGGCCCGGACGAGCCCGCTGGCACGGCCTGGCCGCAGCCGGCGAGTAAGACCAGTCCGGCGGCGGTGGAGATCAATAAAGCCCTCATGGTGCAAGGACGTTAGCCGTCCCCGATGCGGTTGCACGCAGAACGGTGCCCGGCCACGCAGGGGCAATGCGCGACCGGGCACCCGGGAGAAAACGTCTAGCTCTTGCGCTGCTCCGAGCGCAGCACGATCGTGCGGTCACCGAGCGGCTCATCCAGCTCGGCCGTCAGCTTCGGGTAGCGCAGATCCATGGTGCAGACCTGCGACTCGGCCGGTACGACCTCCACCATCGTCACCACGACCTGGGTGGCCGACTGCTCGGGCACCTCCAGGTGCGCCTTGCCACAGCCACCCTCCTGGGCGACCGCGCCGACCGTGCGACCGTCGTCCTCGGTCCACACCAGCTGCGGATAACCCTCCGGCAGCGCGGCCGGGTCGAGCTGCTCCGCGCCCACCTCGGTGCCGCCCGACGGCGGCGTGCGCGCCGGCTGGCGATCGGGTTCCGTCGTCTCGGTCGGCGTGGACGTGTCGCTGGTCGGCGGGTTGCCACCCGCCTGCGTGTCACCAGCCTGCGTGTCGCCGCAGGCTCCGGCCAGCAGCAACACCGTGCCGGCTCCGAGCGCGACCACCGCTGTCCGCATCGTCCGGAAAGCCCTCATGCCCGACACCTCCTGGTCAGTTGGCCCTCTGGGCGTTCATGTGAGGAGGACGGACCGGAGAGATGATCAGGTTGCACGGCGGCGCGGAAACCTACTTTCGTAGGAAACCGCTGGTCACCGACCGGAGCTGGCGCGGGCCGGTGTCCCCGAGCGACGGCGGCGCACCCACCTTCACCCGCGCGCCGACCACTTGAGCGCCGCCCGGGGCGGCCAGGATCGGCTCCAGCGCGAGCCACCGCACCTGCGGCACGTCCTCGGCCAGCGCCGCCACCCGCAGGACCAACTCGGTGAGCGCGCCGAGGTCGACCGGTTCGCTGCCCCGGTATCCGGTCAGCAGCGGCGCCGCCTTCGGGGCCCGCACGAGCGCGGCGGCGTCCGCGTCGGTGAGCGGCACGGCGCGGTAGGCGCGGTCCCCCAACAGATCGCTGACCACCCCGGAGAGCCCGAAGGACACGAGCGTGCCGAACGACGGGTCGTCCTGTACCCCGATGGCGCAGCCGGTTCCCTTGGGCGCCATGCGTTGCACGATCATCGACCGCTGTTCGGACTCCTCGGCCAGATCGGTGTACGCACTGCGCACGGCGTCCGGAGTGGACAGATCGAGGCGGACGCCGGCCAGGTCGATCCGCCGCCAGAACCGTTCGCCGGTCGCCTTGACGGCCACCGGGTAGCCGAGGTCGGTCGCCGCCGCCTCCGCGTGGTCGGCCGAGGTCACCACCCGGTGCGCGGCGATCTCGATGCCGTAGCAGGACAGCAGCGCCACGACCTCCGCGTCGGCCAGCTCCACCAGCTTTCCGTCCACACCGGACAGTGCGGCGGTCACGATCTCCTTGGCTCGCACCACGTCCGGGTCCGCCGGCGGCGCCGGCTCGCCCTGCGGTGCCGCGCGCCAGGCGGCGTAGCGGGTGGCGCGTGCCAGCGCCAGAACCGCCCGCTCCGGGCTCGGGTAGGACGGGACGGAACCGCGACCGGGTGCGCCGCCCTCGCCGGGGACGGCCAACTCGGCCGGGATGCCTTCGGTGGCAAGGAAAGTCGAGACGATCGGCTTGCTCTCGTCGAGGTCGGCCACCGCCTCGCGCAGCGCGCGGGCGTAGGCGGTGCCGGGGATGGTCAGTGGCGGCACGAACACCACGACCAGCGCGTCGACCTCGGGACGGCGCAACTGTTCGCGGACCGCGTCGGCCAGCGCGTCGGGGCCGGCCGCGGCGCCGACGTCCACCGGCACGCCCGCCAACTCCAGTCCCCTGACGAGCACCGCGTCCGCCGCCAGCACGCCGATGGCCGAGGAGTTGCCGACCACCGCCACCCGGTCGCCCTTGGGCAGCGGCTGGTGGGCGAGCAGCAGCGCGGTGTCGAAGAGCTGCGCGATCGACTCGACGCGGATCACGCCGGCCTGCTCGAACAGCGTCGCCACGCTCGCCTCGTCCACCGGCACGGAGGTCGCGGCGAGCGCGGGGAGCACGGCGTTGCGGCCCGACTTCACGGCCACGATCGGCTTCACCCGGCCAAGTCTGCGCGCGAGGCGCGCGAACTTGCGCGGGTTGCCGAACGACTCGAGGTAGAGCAGCACGACGTCGGTGGCCGGGTCGGTCTCCCAGTACTGCAGCAGGTCGTTGCCGGACACGTCGGCGCGGTTGCCGGCCGAGACGAACGTGGACAGGCCGAGGCCGCGGGCGGCCGCGTCGGCCAGGATCGCCGTGCCCAGCGCGCCGGACTGGCTGAAGAAGCCAGTGCGGCCGCGGCCGGGCAGCACGGGCGCGAGCGTCGCGTTCAGCCGGACGGCCGCGTCGGTGTTCACCACGCCGAGCGCGTTCGGGCCGACCACCCGCATGCCGTGCGCGCGGGCCTCGGTGACCAGCCTGCGCTCGGCGCCCTCGCCGTCCGGGCCGCTCTCCGCGAAGCCCGAGGAGATCACCACGAGTGCCTTGACGCCCTTCGCCAGGCAGGCGTCCATCACCTCGTCCATGCTCGCCGCCGGCACGGCCACCACCGCGAGATCGACCGGGTCGGGGATGTCGAGCACGCTCGGGTAGGCGCGCACGCCGCGCACCGAGCGGTGCTCGGCGTTGACCGGGTAGACCGGGCCGGCGAAGTCGGCGGCCAGCAGGTTGCCCAGGACCGCGTAGCCGATCTTCTCCGGATCGGTGGAGGCGCCGATGACCGCGACGGACCCCGGGTGCAGCAGGTTGTGCACGCTGCGGGCCTCGGCCGCCTGTTCGCGGGACCTGGCGACCTCGACCGACCGCTCGGTGGGGTCGATGGCGAACTCCAGGTGGAACACGCCTTCGTCCATGGCGCGGGTCACCTGGTAGCCGGCCGCGCGGAACACGCCGAGCATGGCGGCGTTCTCGGCGAGCACCTCGGCCACGAACGTCCGCAGGCCGCGTTCGCGTGCCGCGGCCGCCAGGTGTTCCAGCAGGATCGGGCCGAGGCCGCGGCTCTGGTGGGCGTCCTCCACGACGAAGGCGACCTCGGCCGACGGTCCGCTTCCGTGCCCGCCGGCGCTGGAGGCCGTTGCGATGCGCTCGTAGCGGGCGACCGCGATGATGTCGTCGCCGAGCAGCACGACGAACGCGACCCGGTCGTGGTGGTCCAGCGTGGTGAACCGCTCCAGGTCGCGTGGCGGGATCTGCGGGTAGGCGCCGAAGTAGCGCAGGTAGCGGGTGCGTTCGGACAACCTGGCGTGGAAGGCGAGCAGCGCGTCGCCGTCGCTCGGCACGATCGGTCTCAGGTGGACGGTGCCGCCGTCGGACAGCACCAGGTCCGCCTCCCACCCCTTCGGGTAGTCGAACGGATCGACACCATCCATCTGGTGCTCCTAGTCCCTCGGATCGTCGGGGTCCAACCCGTGCAATGGGAACACCGCGCGGCGCGTCTCGCGAATCACGCTGTCGAGCCGCTCGCCGCCGGACCCGTCCCACGGCTCGTAGTCGACGCTCTTGTTGTCGCTCATGGTGAGTGGCAGCTCAGCCGTCGGCGCGATCTTGTCGACGAAGTCGGTCCACTCGTTCGGCAGCGTGGTGCCCGGGGCGACATCGCGGTCCAGCACGGTCGCCACCAAGTGTGTCCAGGAGCGGGGCACCACGCGCAGCAGCTGGTAGCCGCCACCGCCAGCGGCGAGCCAGCGGCCGCCCGCGTAGCGCTCGGCCAGGTCGCGAACCGTGCGGTAGATGGCGCGGTGGCCGTCGACCGAGAGCGACAAGGAGGCGAGCGGGTCTTCGTGGTGGGTGTCCACGCCGCACTGACTGACCAGCAGTTGCGGCTGGAACTCCTCCAGCAGCGACGGCACCACGGCGTTGAAGGCCCGCAGCCACGCGCGGTCGCCCGTGTTGGGCGGCAGCGCCACGTTGACCGCGCTGCCCGGCGCGTTCGGGCCGCCGGTCTCGTCGGCGAAACCGGTGCCAGGGAACAAGGTCAGCGGGTTCTGGTGCATGGAGATGGTGAGTACCCGCGGGTCGTCGTAGAACGCGGCCTGGACGCCGTCGCCGTGGTGGACGTCCGTGTCGACGTAGGCGATCCGCTCGAACCCGTTGTCCAGCAGCCAGGAGATGGCGACCGCCAGGTCGTTGTAGACGCAGAAGCCGTGGGCGTAGTCGCGCATGGCGTGGTGCAACCCGCCGGCGATGCCGACCGCGCGCTTGGTGGTGCCGGCGGCGATCTGGCGGGCGGCGAGCAGACTGCTTCCCACCACCCGCGCGGACGCCTCGTGCATCCGGTCGAAGACGGGGTTGTCGGAAGTGCCCAGACCGTGCCCGACGTCCCACCCGACCAGCGGCGCCTCCCGAACGGCCGCGATGTAGCCGGCGTCGTGGATGCGCTCGATCTCCTGGTCGGTCGCCTCCTGCGGGACAAGCAGCTCGACCCCGTCGAGAACACCGAGCGCCGAGGCGAGGCGCATGGTCAGCTCGAGTCGGATCGGATGCAGCGGATGCTCACCGCCGAGGTCGTAACCGAGCAACGCCGAGTCCCACACCACCGCACCGGGCACACCCATGGATCGACCCTATCCGCAGAACGGGGCGGTGGCCCTGCTCGCTGAGCCGTAGATCACCATTTTGTATACAGTCTTCACTGTCACTCTCTATTACTGTGGTTCCGATCCGGTGGCGACAGGCCGATCGGGGTCGGCGGACCAGTTGGACCAGGAGCCGGCGTACAGCACGCCGGGGTTGTCCGCGCTGGTCACCCCCGCCACCTCGAGCGCGAGCAACACGGAGGTCGCGGTGACCCCGGAGCCGCAGTACGCACCGATCCGGGCCTCCGCAGGGCCGCCAGCACCAGCGGCGGTCGCGACACCCGAGCCTGCGGCACCGATCTCGGCAAGGCCAGCAGCACCAGCGGCGTCGGTGCCCGCGGCAGCCGCATCGGCAGAGCCATCAGCAGGCACACCACCAGCCGCAATGCCTCCCTCCTCAGCAGCCGCGACGTCCAAGCCAGCGGCTCCGACCTCGGCCGTGCCAGCACCACCCTCAGCGCCCACGCCCGCGGAAGCCACGCCGGCCAAGCCGGCAGCACCCTCGGTGCCCGCGCCATCAGTGCCAGCGCCCGCAGGCACACCACTTGCCGCGGTACTTCCTTCCTCGACACCAGCGGAAACCCCGCGTGCCCTGTCCGCACGTGCGGCAGCACCACCGGCGACCGCGGTGCCCGAGCTAGAAGCGTCACCATCGACAGAGCCAGCGCCGGCATCCGCGTGCGCGCCGCCCGCCGCCGCACCTCCCTCCTCGACTCCGGCGGAAGCCGCGCCAGCCCGGTCCGCACGTGCGGCACCGGTGGCCGAACCGGTGTCACCAGCAGCGTCACCGGCAGCGGGGCCGGCAGTCGCATCCGCGGCGGCCGAACCGGCACCGGCCGTGACGCCGATCGCGGCGAAGCGTTCGGCCAGTTCGCCGGCTGGGCGCCAGTAGCCGTCGGCCGTCGCGTGGCCCGCGAAGGGTGCGTTGATCGCGCCGGGTACGTGACCGGCGCGTGGATCGATCGGTTCGACCGCGCCCCGGTAGCGCTCCGGGGCGCGGGCGTCGATCAGTACTCCGGTCCTGGCCAGCTCGGCGGCGCCGGTGGCGTCCACCACCGGCATGGCACCCGGCCGTACGACGATGTCGCCCGGTGCCGGCAGCGGCACCTCGGCGGTGACCGGCAGGCCCTGGGCGGTCCAGGCCTTGAAGCCGCCGTCGAGCACCGCCACCTTGTCGTGGCCGGCCCACCGCAGCAGCCACCAGGCGCGGGCGGCGATCGAGCCGTTGTCGTCGTCGTAGGCGACCACCGGCGCGCCGGTCCGCACCCCGGCGGCGCGCAGCACGCGCTGCAGGTCGATCGGGTCCGGCAGCGGGTGCCGGCCGCCCGGGCCGGGCGGCGCCGCCAGGTCGGTGTCCAGGTCGAGGTAGACCGCACCGGGCAGGTGCGCGCGGTCGTAGTCGAGCCGCCCCGGCGGGCCGCCCAGTCGCCATCGCACGTCCAGCAGGACGGGGACGGTAGGTCCGGCCAGGGATTCGACGAGCGCGGCGCACGAGACGAGCGGTGAGTTCACTTGACCATTCTTCCTCATCTGAGGCACCCGCTCACCCTGCGCGACCACAACACTGCTCCACCGGGGTGAGCGACTAGCATGGTGGTGACGAGAACGCGTAGCGACGTGATACGGCTCCGAGCCCCCGGCAACCCGTCCCTGCCGGCGCACCGTGCGACAGCGCGCACCTCGCGACAGGCAGTGACCGAAGGGGAGAGCGGCGTGAACGAGCTCATCGATACCACGGAGATGTACCTCAAGACGATCTACGAGCTTGAGGAGGAGGGCGTCACCCCCCTGCGCGCCCGCATCGCCGAACGACTCGGCCAGAGTGGCCCCACCGTGAGCCAGACGGTCGGCCGGATGGAGCGCGACGGCCTGGTCATCGTGGCCGGCGACCGGCACCTGGAGCTGACCGACCACGGGCGCGCGCTGGCCGTCACGGTGATGCGCAAGCACCGGCTGGCCGAGCGGCTGCTGGTCGACGTGATCGGCCTGGAGTGGGAGCACGTCCACAGCGAGGCCTGCCGCTGGGAGCACGTGATGAGCGAGGCCGTCGAGCGCAAGCTGGTGAAGCTGCTCGGCCACCCGACCACCTCCCCCTACGGCAACCCCATCCCCGGGCTGGACAAGCTGGGCGAGGGCGAGCCCGCCCCGCCGGTCGAGGCCGACCTGGTGCGGGTCGACGACGTGGCCAGGCGCGGCGGCGGCAAGGTGGAGATCCGCCGGATCGCCGAGCACGTCCAGCTCGACCCCGACCTGATGGCCGAGCTGAAGGCCGTCGGTGTCATCCCCGGTCAGACCGTCCACGTCGGACCGTCCAAGGGCGACGGAAACACCATCGAGGTCAGCGGCGAGCACAGCTCCGCCCAGGTCGCGCCGACAGTGCTGCACGCCGTGCTCGCCAAGGCCAAGTGACGGCACCCGACACGTGACGACAACTGGTGAACGCGGGTCGTCCCCGCACGGCTCCGTCCTGAGCGTGGCCGCCCGCGCGGCCGACGAGTTCCGCCGTGTCCACGGCCGCGCGCCGTCCGGCGTCTGGTCGGCGCCGGGCCGGGTCAACCTGATCGGCGAGCACACCGACTACAACGACGGCTTCGTGCTGCCGTTCGCGCTCCCGTACCGGATCGCCGTGGCCGCGTCGGCCCGCGCCGACGGCCGGCTGGCGGTCACCACGGTCGGCGACGACGGCCGTCCACAGCAGGCCAACCCGATCGCGCTGGCCGACCTGGCGCCCCGCAAGGTCGACGGTTGGGCCGCCTACCCGTCCGGGGTCGCCTGGGTGCTGCGCGACGAGGGTTTCGCCACGGGTGCCGACCTGGTGGTGGCCGGCGACGTGCCGGCGGGGGCCGGCCTGTCCTCCTCTCACGCGTTGCAGTGCGCGACGGTGCTCGCACTGCTCGGGCTGTCGGGTGTCGAGCTTGACGACCAGGGCGCGCCGAGCCGCGCCACCATCGCCCGCTGGGTGCAGCGGTCCGAGAACGACTTCGTCGGGGCGCCCACCGGCTTGCTCGACCAGACGGCGTCGCTGTCGTGCGTGCGCTCGCACGTGCTGTTCCTCGACGTCCGCTCCGGTGAACTGGAGCAGGTGCCGTTCGACGCCGAGGCCGCCGGCCTCAACGTGCTGGTGATCGACACGCGCGCCAAGCACTCCCACGCCGAGTCCGGCTACGGCAAGCGCCGGGCCGGCTGCGAGCGCGCCGCCGAACTGCTCGGCGTGCCCGCGTTGCGCGACGTCGACGCGGCAGGTCTGGCCGAAGCGCTGGCCCGCCTGCCCGAGGAGCTCCGCCCGCTGGTCCGCCACGTGGTCACCGAGAACGACCGCGTGCTGGGTACGGTCGAGCTGCTGCGTGCCGGCCGCATCGGCGAGATCGGTGACCTGCTCACCGGCTCACACACCAGCATGCGCGACGACTACCAGATCTCCTGCCTGGAGCTGGACGTCGCCGTGGACGCCGCGCTCGAGGCGGGTGCGCTCGGTGCGAGGATGACCGGCGGCGGCTTCGGCGGTTCGGCCATCGCGCTGGTGCCGGCAGCCGACCGGGAGCGCATCGGTGACCGCGTACGCGCGGCGTTCGCCGACCGGGGCCTGGCGAGCCCGGGACTGTTCACGGCGGTGCCCTCGCCGGGCGCCGGCCGCGACAACTGACCACTGGATCTTTCTTAGAGGAGGCGAGGACCGCGGTGAAGCTGCTCGTGACGGGCGGGGCCGGGTATGTCGGCAGCGTGTGCGCGGCCAGGCTGCGCAAGGACGGCCACGAGGTCGTGGTGCTGGACGACCTGTCCACCGGCCACGCGGACGCCGTGCCGGAGGGTTGCCGGTTCGTGGAGGCCGACCTGGCCGAGGCGGCCGAGCCGGTGCTGTCCGAGGGCTTCGACGGCGTCCTGCACTTCGCGGCCAAGTCGCTGGTGGCCGAGTCGATGCGGGAGCCGGCCAAGTACTGGTCGGGCAATGTGCTCACCTCACTTCGGTTGCTCGAGGCGGTCCGGGCGACCGCCACCCCGCGCCTGGTGTTCTCCTCCACGGCCGCCGTGTACGGCGAGGCGGAGACGATGCCGATCCCGGAGTCGGCGCCCACCAGGCCCACCAACACCTACGGCGCCACCAAGCTCGCCATCGACCACGCCATCACCTCCTATGCCACGGCACACGGGCTGGCCGCCGTGAGCCTGCGTTACTTCAACGTCGCCGGCGCCTGGGGCGGGTTCGGCGAACGACACGTGGTCGAGACCCATCTGATCCCGCTCGTGCTGCGGGTGGCCCTGGGGCAGCGCGACAGCATCGACGTCTACGGCGAGGACTACCCCACGCCCGACAGCACGTGCATCCGCGACTACATCCACGTGGCCGACCTGGCCGAGGCCCACGTGCTCGCCCTTGAGCACGCCCGGCCGAACGAGCACCGGATCTACAACCTCGGTTCGGGCACCGGTTTCTCGGTCCGCGAGGTGATCGAGACCTGCCGGCGGGTCACCGGTCACCCCATCCCGGCCGAGATCAAGGACCGCCGCCCCGGCGACCCGCCCGCCCTGGTGGCGGCGAGCGACCGCGTCCGGGACGAACTCGGGTGGAAGCCCGAACTGGTGGACCTGGAAACCATCGTCCGCGACGCGTGGGAGTTCACCCGCGGCCGCGCCGCCGTCTGACCCTCCTTTCACACTCGGCGAGAACCGTGAGGTGCGGTCCCGAGCCGGCGGACACCACGCCGGCCGGGTCGCACCCGCGCGCTCCTAGCTGGCGGCCAAAACTGGGTCACCGCCCGCGAGCGACGGCGTCCGATGCATTCGCCGACCCGGTTGGACGGAGACGCCGCGCATGCTGGTCAGGGACGGTGCCCGCACCAGACCGGACCCCGTCGGGCCTACTGTGGTGCCACGCGGCGGCCTCCATTCCATTCCGCTGCGAGCTGCCGCCGGCCGCGCCCGCCGCCGGGTGGCCCTGCCGGAGCGCAACCTCGTCGGCAGGTCGAGCTAGTCGCACGTGCTCGGCCAATGCCCGAGCGAGGTAGACGGGGCCACCACGAGACCGGTCGCCCGGCCCGGCTCGAACCAGCCACGCGCCCCCACGTTCAGGTGCCGCGTTCGCGACCCGAACCTTGATTGGCGGGCTGACCCTCCTCCCTTCGTCACGAATGCCGAACCGCGAATCTCGCGGCAGGGAACCGGGATCTCGCGTGCAGGATCCACGATCTCGGCTGCGGGAATCGCGATCTCGCGTGCAGGAACCGCGATCTCGGCTGCCGGAACCGCGATCTCGCGGTCGGGTGGTGGGGACATGCGGGGGTGTTGGGTGAGGTGGCAGGCGGCTCACCCACCGCGTGCGGCCCGCCTACTCGACTCAGCTCGATTCCCAACCGGTGCGTGCCCACCGGTGGGTGCGAGCCTCGGCCAAGATGATGAGCCGCCCTGTCAGCGTGCGCCGCGGGCTGGATCGGCCATGCACACCCCCGCTCCGGTTTCGGCCAGACTCAGCCCGGTCCAGGTTGGCTCCGCTCGTCGGTTCGCTCGGCGGCACCCGCCGGCGGGCTGGTGTTGCGGGGTTCTCGGGGAGTGAGGCCCTGCGTGACGCTCTGGGTCAGCAGTTTGCGCAGGATGCCCGGGGACGTGCCCAGGTCGAGTGCCTCCTGGAGGATCGCCGACAGGGCGTGGTCCGGGTGGGCCTTCATGGCGACCTCCAGTGCGACGTTCGTCAGGGCACCCTCGCCGTGCAGGTAGGCGGCCACGGCCAGCAGGCAGGCGGGCTCGGCTCGTTCGGGAGGTGGTAGCGCTCTCGTCAGGGCCAGCCACAGTCGTTGGGCGGCGTCGGCTCGGTCGGTGAGCGCCAGTGCCAGGCACTCGTCGCGTACTCGGCCGTCGGACAGGGCGGCGCCCAGGCGCGCTATTCGTTCGTCGTCCAGGTCGGCCAGGTGGGTGGTCAGGTCTCCGGCCGCCTCGATCGTCTCGTGTACGAACGACAGTTCTCGGTCCAGCGCCTCGTCGTCGGTGGGCGGTGGATGGTTCGCCAGCAGTTCTTCTCGGCGGGCCAGGGCCTCGGCCGGGTCGGGGGCCAGTTGGGCCGCCAGGTCGGCTCGGTCGGCGTAGGTTCGTCTGCCCTTGGCCACGGCCGCCGTGGCCAGTGACGAGAACCTCGGGTCGGGTACCTGGCCGTGGCAGGAGTCGTGCACATAGCACCGCCACGGTGCGCCCTGCTCGACCGACGCCGCCCAGATCACGTGCGCCACCGGGACG
Source organism: uncultured Actinomycetota bacterium (assembly GCA_963826035.1). Classification (GTDB taxonomy): domain Bacteria; phylum Actinomycetota; class Actinomycetes; order Mycobacteriales; family Pseudonocardiaceae; genus Actinophytocola. The sequence goes on from CAWGVZ010000004.1 coordinate 878,530, forward strand.
CCCTCGTCCTGCAGGACGTCGGCCAGGGTCTCGACCAGGTGCCGGTGCGGCAGGGCGTCCTCGTCGTCCCGGGCGCCGCCCACCACCACCATGACCACGGCGATCGGCGCGTTGTTCACCACGGCACAACACAGTTGGTCGACCAGGTCCGGCTCGTCCCAGGGTGGCGGCAGGTCGGCCCGCATGGTGACGCCGATGGACAGCTGCTGGGCCACGGTGAACGTCACCAGCACCAGCGAGTCGACCGGTGGAAAGCCGAGCAGGGACGGTATGCCTGCCAGCAGGTCGGCCGGTCGGCTCAGTCGCAGGGTCGAGAGAGGTGGCGAGGTCGGAGTCATGCCGTCCACGATGCGCGTCGACGCGGCGGCGTGAAGATCAACTCGGGTTGTTGTGGACAACTCGCGGGGCTGTGGAGAACCCGCCGCCGCGGCAGGCGGGGAACGGGAGAATTGTCGGTGGTCTCGGCTATCCTGCCGCGCCCGGCACCGCCGGCGCGGTGGCGGGGTGCCGGGCGCGCCGGATCATCCGCAGTGCTCGAACGGGCTGGTGTAGGTGGCCGAACCGACCGAACCACCCCAGCGGACACACTTACCGGGCGCGGCCGCTGACACGGGTCCGGCGTAATAGGAGAACGACCCGGAGTCGGTCTTTCTCGCCGATCCCTGGACCTCGAGGAACGCCGAGGTGGCCGAGGCCGTGCCGATCGAGGTGTGCTTGATGGTCGCCACACAGTTGGTGCCGTCGCGGTAGAGCAGGTACGTCGCGCCGGAGGTGCCGAGCGCCGCCCAGTCGATCACCTTGTAGCCGCTGCCGCAGGCTGCCTGCGGAGTCTCAGGATTGGCCGCCGCACACGTGTTCCTGCTCGTGTAGCTGCGAGTCCCCCAATAGAAGGCTGGCGATCCGTTGAACACGATCCGCGCGGCGCTGCCGCCGGAGCGCTGCTCGTAGTGCAGGTGGGCACCGGTCGAACCGCCGGTGTTGCCGACGTTGCCGATCAGCTGACCGGGACTGACCAGGTCACCGACGGCGACCCGCTGGGCGGACAGGTGCGCGTAACGGGTGGTCCAGCCACCGCCGTGGTCGACCTCGATCCAGCGGCCGTAGCTGGTGCTGCCCTCGTTGGCCACCCTGGTCACGGTTCCCGCGGCCGACGTGCCGACCGGATCGCCGTCGTCGCCGGAACGGTTGAAGTCGATCGCGTTCGCCGGGCTGTGCCCGGTGCGGGTCTGGCCCTCCCACACCTGTCCACACGGAAAGGGCAGCTGGAACGCGGGTGCGGCGCTGGCCTCCGGCGCGGAACCGACCACCACGAGGGCACCCGAGCCGAGCACCGCGGCGGCTAGGACGGCGACGAGTCTGAACCTTGTCATCCGACAACCTCCATGCAGGGAATGAAGTGTGACAATCGGAACACAACTGTCTCGTAAGTGGAAGACCTACCGAGCGCTTCGCTACTTCGTTATCGATCAACTGTCGGTGCCGCCGGGCATCATGGCGGCGTGCGTGACTTCATCGAGGACCTGCCCAAGGTCGAGCTCCATGTCCATCTGGTCGGATCGGCGTCGCTCGACACGGTGCTGGAACTGGCCAGGCGTCATCCGGACGGCACCGTGCCCACCGACCGCGAGGAACTGCGGAAGTTCTACGAGTTCACCGATTTCGCGCATTTCATCGAGGTGTACGTGCAGGTGGCGAGCCTGCTCACCACGGGGGCCGACATCACCGCGCTGGTCGACGGGCTCGGCGCGGATCTGGCGCGCAACAACGTGCGCTACGCGGAGGTCACGGTCACGCCGGTGCCCCACGTGTTACTCGGCATCCCGGCCGACGAGCTGGCCGAGGCGCTCACGGCCGGCCGCACGCTGGTCCGGGAGCGGCACGGCGCCGAACTCGCCTGGGTGTTCGACATCGCCGGCTCGCTCGGCTACCGGCACGGCATGGCCACCGCCGAATGGGTGCTCGAGCACCGCCCGGCGGGCACCGTCGGCTTCGGCCTCGGCGGCAACGAGGTCGGCGTGCCGCGCGAGCGCTACCGCGACGCGTTCGATCTGGCCCGCGACGCCGGACTGCACCTCCTGCCGCACGCCGGGGAGACCACCGGCCCGGAGTCGATCTGGTCGGCGCTGACCAACCTGGGCGCCGAGCGGATCGGGCACGGCACCAGCGCGGTCGCCGACCCTGAACTGCTGGCCCACCTGGCCGCCGAGGGCATCCCCGTGGAGGTCTGCCCCAGCTCGAACATCCGCACGAGAGCCGTCGCCACGCTCGCCGAACACCCGTTACCGAGGCTGCTGGCGGCCGGCGTGCCGGTCACGCTGGCCACCGACGACCCCGGCATGTTCCACACCGACCTCAACCGGGAGTACCTGCTGTGCCACGAGGAATTCGGGCTGAGCCGGGGCGAGCTGGCCGACCTGTCGCGAGCCGGCGTGCACGCGGCGTTCTGCTCGGCCGAGCTGAAATCGGAGCTGTTAGCCGGAATCGACGCTGCCGAAAGCGGTCAGACGAGTCCGGCCAGCTTGTAGGCGACCAGCGAACCAGCGACCGCGACGTTGAGGCTGAGGCCGTGCCGAGCATCGGGATCTCCACCGCGCGACTCAGCAGCGCGGTGGCCGCCACCGGGATGCCGTCGGACTCGTGGCCGAGCACCACAACCGTGCGGCCGGCCGCGGGTCGCAGCTCCACCAAGCGGATCGACTCGTCGGTCAGCTCGACGCCGACCACGTCGGTGCCCGACCGGCGCTGCGCGGCGAGCCAGTCGAGCGGCTGGTTCACCCAGTGCACGCACGACGGTTTGCGCAGGGTGTTGCCGCGGTCGAGCGCGTCGGTCACCCACGGCTTGCGCGGCACGGCCAGGCACGCACCCACCGCGTCGCACGTGCGCGGCAGCGTGCCGAGGTTGACGCCATACTTCGGCCAGAGCGGCGCGATGATCAGGTGGTCCCAGCAGGAGTGCGCGCGCCGTCTGCGCCTGCCACGCAGCTCGGCACGGTTACGCACCCACATCGGTTCGGCCGCGGTCATGCCGCCGCCGGGAGATCCCTTCGATCATGAGAGGCGGCGTTTCGCGGCACGCCGGAGCCATCGACGACGAAGCTGTCCCGGACAGGATACCGGGAAAGCAAGGACCGATACCCGCCAGCGACGCAGCGGAAACCGGACAACCATTGGACCATGCTGATCCGACACCGGGGAGCCGAGCCGACGGTCGATCCGACCGCGTACGTCGCGCCGAACGCCACACTCGTCGGCGATGTCCGGGTGGGCGCGCACGCGCGGATCATGTACGGCGCGGTGCTGGACGCCGAGGGTGCGTGGATCGACGTGGGCGATTATTCGATCATCTCGGAGAACGCCGTGCTGCGCGCCACCGCGGTGACCGACGCCCCGGTGTCGTTGGCCGACCACGTGTTCGTCGGTCCACATGCGACAGTCCTCGGCGCGACCGTGCACCGCTGCGCGTATCTCGCGGCGAGCACGACCGTGCTGCAGCTGACCACCGTCGGCGCCGGCGCGTGCGTCGCGGTCGGTGCGCTCGCCCATGCCAGGACGGTCGTGCCCGACGAGTTCTTCGTGCCGCCGCACACCACGGCGGTCGGCGATCCGGTCCGGGTGTTCTCGCCCGACCAGGCCGACGAGCTGGCCGAGGCGATCACGGCCGTCGGTTTCGCGGAGGCCGCGTTCGGAGTCCGCACCCAGTGGACCGACCGGATCAACCGCTACCGCGAGGCGACCGAGGTACGCGCCGCGGAATACGCGGCCCACGCGCAGGACACGGTCCTCGACCGGTGATCAGCCGCCGATGGTCACCTCGGCGCGGTCACGCGTGAGCTGGAGGTCCCAGAACACGTCGGCCACGTCCTCCGGCTCGATCGTCAGCTGCTTCAGCGCCTCGACGTCGAACCCGGGGAACGCCGCCGCCCCGGCCTCCGTGGCGAGCAGCCGTTCGACCGCGCTGCGCCGGATCAACCCGCCGATGTGCACCACGCCCACATACACCCCGTCATCGGCGACGACGGCGTGGACGGACCGAACGTAGCTGCGCAGGCCGGCGAGCCCGACGCTGACGTTGGCGAGTTGCGGCATCGGCTCGATGGCGGACGTGCCGGAGGCGAACAGGAGCGCCCCGCTCCCTCGCTCCCGCATGCCGGGCAGCAGCAGCCGGGTCAACGCGATCGGCGTCAACAGCTGCCGACCGACTTGTCCCGGCAGCTCGACGGGGTCGATATCGAGCACGGACACCCGCTCCTGGTCGAGTCCGCCGGGACTGTAGACGGCCGTGTCGATGTGCCCGAACCGCCGCTCGATCGCCGCGACGGCCCCGGCGAGCTGGTCGTGGTCGAGCAGGTCGGCCGTGAATGTCGCGGTCTCGACGTCCGGCAGGGCGGCGGCCAACTCGTCCAGACTCTCCTGGCGTCGGGCGACCAGGGCGACCCGGTAGCCCTCGCGGCCGAAGCGCTGGGCGAGTGACAGTCCGGTGGCGGGCCCGGCTCCGAAGATGGCGACAGTCTTCACGGTTCTCCTCAAGTTGAGACTTACCTCAAGTTATACCATCAATTTTGAGGAGGCCCTCAAGTTAACTAGGATGGCGGTATGCCCGACACCCGCCCGCTGCGCAGGGACGCGCAACGAAACCGCGACCTGCTGGTCGCGGCGGCCGCGCGGATCTTCGCGACCCGCGGCCTCGACGTCCCGCTCGAGGACGTGGCCCGCCAGGCGGGCGTGAGCATCGGCACGCTCTACAACCGCTTCCCCACGCGCGGCGCGCTGATCGACGCGACCCTCGCCGGCAAGGTGGCCGAGACCGTGGAACTGGCGCAGGCAGCCGCCACGATGGCCGACCCGTGGGCGGGGTTCGCCTGGTTCCTCGAGCACAGCTGCGAGCTGCAGGCGTCGAACCGCGGCTTCAACGAGCTATGCGCCCGCGCCGTCCCGGAAACCCCGGAGATCGACGTGCTGAAGGAACGCGGGCACGGGCTGGTCCTCGAGATCCTCGACCGCGCGCACCGGTCGGGCCAGCTGCGCGCCGACTTCGACGAGGGCGATCTCGCGTTCGTGCTGTGGAGCATCGGCCGCACCATCGAGGCCACCGGCGCCCACGCACCACAGGCGTGGCGGCGCCACCTCGCGTTCATGCTCGACGGTTTCCGCGCCGGGGCGGCCACGCCGCTCCCCCAACCGCCGCTGCGCCCGGACGAGGTGGCGCAAGCCATGCGCACGCTCGCCGACTGACGGGCAGACTCGACATATGACAGACGATCCGTACCTCTGGCTCGAGGAGGTCAGCGGCGACGAGGCGTTGGCCTGGGCGCGTGCCCGCAACGCCGAGACGGTGGCCGAGCTGACCGAACGGCCACGCTTCACCGACCTGCGCGACGGCATCCGCGAGGTGCTCGACGCGGACGACCGCATCCCGTACGTCCGCAGGCGCGGCGAGTACCTCTACAACTTCTGGCAGGACGCGGCCAACCCCCGCGGGCTGTGGCGACGCACCACGCTCGAGGAGTACCGCACGCCGGAGCCGGCGTGGGAGATCGTCCTCGACGTCGACGCGCTGGCCGCCGCCGAGGACGAGAGCTGGGTCTGGCAGGGCGCGGCCGTGCTGCGGCCCGCCTACCGCCGGGCGCTCGTCGAGCTGTCCCGCGGCGGCGCCGACGCCGGCGTGGTCCGCGAGTTCGACCTCACCACGCTGTCGTTCGTGGACGGCGGATTCGAGCTGCCGGAGGCGAAGAGCCGGGTCAGCTGGATCGACGAGGACCGGATCTACGTCGGCACCGACTTCGGCGAGGGCTCGCTCACCTCGTCCGGCTACCCGCGGATCGCGAAGGAATGGCGCCGAGGCACACCACTGTCCGAGGCGACCACGGTGTTCGAGGGCAAGCCGGACGACGTGATCGCCGGCGCCTACCACGACCCGACCGAGGGTTTCGAGCGCGACTTCGTCTACCGCAGCCCCGACTTCTACCGCCAGGAGAAGTACCTGCGGACGGCCGGCGGGGACCTGGTGCGCATCGACGTGCCCGACGACGCGGAGACCTCCGCACACCAAGAGTGGCTGCTCATCGCCACCCGTTCGCAGTGGTCGGTCGGCGACGCCGGGTACCCGCCGGGCGCGCTGCTCGCCGCGCGTTTCGACGACTTCCTCGCCGGTTCGCGCGAGCTGACCGTCCTGTTCGAACCGGACGAGCACACGTCGCTGAGCTATCACCAGTGGACCCGCAACCACCTGATCCTCGCGACCCTGCAGGACGTGAAGAGCCGCTTCGAGGTGCTCACCCCCGCCGACGGCTGGGCGCGGACGCCGCTCGCCGGGGTGCCCGAGGTGGGCGCGGCCGACATCATGGACACCGATCCGGACGTGAGCGACGAGTACTTCCTCAACGCCAGCGGCTACACCCAGCCGGCGACGCTGCACCGCGGTGAGATCGGCGGCGACGTCGAGGTGCTCAAGCGGGCGCCCGCGTTCTTCGACGCGTCCGGACTGGACGTGCGGCAGCACTTCGCCACCTCCGACGACGGCACGAAGATCCCGTACTTCGTTGTGGGACAGGACAACGCGGGCCCCACCCTGCTGACCGGGTACGGTGGGTTCGAGGTGTCGCTCACCCCGGCCTACAGCGGCGCGACCGGGCGGGCCTGGCTGGAACGCGGCGGGACCTACGTAGTGGCCAACATTCGCGGCGGCGGCGAGTACGGCCCCACCTGGCACCAGTCGGTGATCAAGGAGCGACGGCTGCGGGTGTACGAGGACTTCGCCGCCGTGGCAAAGGATCTCGTGGCGCGCGGCATCACCGCCACCGAGCGGCTCGGTATCCAGGGCGGTTCCAACGGCGGCCTGCTCATGGGCGTCATGATGACCCGCTACCCGGAGCTGTTCGGTGCGATCGTGTGCCAGGTCCCGTTGCTGGACATGCGCCGCTATCACAAGCTCCTGGCCGGCGCGTCCTGGATGGCCGAGTACGGCGACCCGGACGACCCGGCGGAATGGGCCTATATCAAGGAGTACTCGCCGTACCAGAACGTGGTGGCCGACGCGGAGTACCCGCCGACGCTGGTGATCACGTCCACTCGCGACGACCGGGTCCATCCAGGACACGCCCGCAAGATGGTCGCGCGGCTGCGCGAGCTGGGATATCCCGTGCTGTACCACGAGAACATCGAGGGCGGGCACGGCGCGGCCGCCGACAACGCGCAGCTGGCGTTCAAGTCGGCGCTGGCGTTCGAGTTCCTGTGGGACCGGCTGGACTCACCCGGCGAGTGACGCCCAGATCCGATCGGGCAGTACCCGCGCGGCCTTCGTGAGGTCGAGGTCTGTCGCGCCGGCCAGCCACCGGCGCGACAGCTCGGCCACCGGCCCGATGAGCAGCATCTCCAGCAGCGGGTCCGACAGGTCCACAATGGACCCGGTGGCCACGTACGGGGCGAGCCACGCCGCCATGCGCGCCATCCGGGGCGCCTTGGTCTCGGCGATCCGCTCGGCGTGCGCCGGCAGGTAGCCGGCGTAGGCGGACGCGTGGATGAACCGGGCGCGGTCCGGGTGTTCCTCGACGAACCGCAGGTAGGCGGTGACCACCGCGCGGACGCCGGTGCGTGCCGTGCGGGCGCGGTCGAGCGCGGCGACGATCCCGTCGAGCAGTTCGGCCATGCAGCGGGCATACAGCGCGGCGGCCAGTCCGTCGAAGCTGCCGAAGTGGTGGTAGAGACTGCCGAGGCTGACCCCGCTCGCCGCGACCACCGCCTGCACGGTGAACCCGTCCCGACCGGCCGTCTCGTGCACGTCGAGCGCGGCGTCGAGCAGGCGGCCGACAGTCTCCTCGCCCCGGCGCTGCTTAGCGGTCACCGGTCAGTTCCTCGGCCTGGCGCCACAACCGTTCCGCGAGGTCCACATCGGACTCGATGGGAAGCTCGCGATCGACGTCGAAGTAGCGGCCGGTGCCGGGGTGGTCGACCAGGCGCACGACGGGCGCGGCGCCGGCCTCGGGCGTCGCCCACCTCCGCTTGACCGCGCGCAGCACCAGGCCGAGCGGGCCGCCGGGATCGCCGAGCCGGGTCCGGATCACGCCCGGGTGTACCGCGTCGATGGTCACTCCCGCATCCTGCCAGCGCCGGGCGAACAGGGGGACGAGCATGAGGTTCGCGCGCTTCGTGTCGCAGTAGCTGCGCATCCGGTGGAAGTCGGCGCCGGCCGGGGTACGGTCCGGATCGACCCGCCCTTTCACGTACAGCCCGGCGCTGACCTGCACCACCCGGTGCAGCCGGGACTCGAGCGCGAGGTTCAGCTGGAACGGCGCCAGGTGGTTGACGGCGAACGACTCCTCGATGCCGTCCTCGTTGCACACCTTCCGCGTCGGCCAGACGCCCGCGTTGTGCACGAGCACGTCGATGGCCGGACACGTGTCGGCGAGCGAGCCGGCCAGCTCCGCGACCGTGCGGCGACTCGACAGGTCACCGACCACGACGTCGACGCCCAGCTCGTCCCGCACCCGAGCCGCCGCCACGGCACTCCTGACCACCGGCACGACACGGAAACCCTTGGCCACCAACGAAGCGCACACGGCATAGCCGATGCCACGGTTGCCGCCGGTCACCACCATGGTCTTCATGACAGCAGCGTAATCAGAACGATGTTCTAAAACAATATTCTAGTTCCATCGCCTGACCGTCGATGCCGCGCACGGGTCCACTACGATCGCCGGCGAGAAAGCCGAAAGGGTGCCTGATGCGACTCATCGAGACCGAGATCGAGATCGACGCGCCGCCGAGCGCCGTGTGGGCCACACTCATCGGCTTCGACGACTATCCCGCATGGAACCCGTTCATCCGCCAGGCGTCCGGCCAACTCACCCCGCGGTCCATCCTCACGCTGCGGATGTTCCCGGGCGACGGCAGCAAGCCCAGGACGTTCACCCCGACGCTGCTCGAGGCCCGCGAGGACGAGGAACTGCGCTGGCTCGGCAAGATGTCGACCCCCGGCCTGTTCAGTGGCGAGCACGTGTTCACGCTGACGCCGCTGCCCGGCGACCGCACGCGTCTCGTGCAGAGCGAACGCTTCAAGGGGCTGCTGGTGCGGGTGCTGCGCAAGACGCTCGACCAGACCGAACGGGACTTCGTCGCGCTGAACGAGGCGCTCAAGGCGCGCGTCGAGGCCACCGGGTAGCTGTCACGCTCCGCGCCGCCGTCTCGTCCCAGGTCGTGACAGACGGGAGGGCGAGGATGAACAACCGGTTCGTCATGGGCGTCACGCTGGTGGGCGCCGCGATGATGGTGGGGATCGGCGCGTGGTGCCGGTTCGACCCGGCGGGGTTCGCCGAGTGGGCGAACTGGCCGGCGCACGACCATTTCCTGCACGACGCGGGCGTGTTCCAGATCGCGATCGGGCTGACGATGGCGTTGGCCGTGTGGTGGCGCGACGTGATAGCCGTGGTGCTGGCCGGTTTCCTGTTCACCAACCTGTTCCACGCACTCAACCACTACCTGGACCGCGCGGACGGCGGCCACGACTCGGACACGTGGTACCTGGCGGCGTTCGCGCTGCTCGCGGCGGCCGGGCTCATCGTGCGACTGCGAACGCTCAGGAAACCCGTGCCGGCCGGCAACTGACATCGTCGGATTACACAACGGGGCGGGGCCGGTCCGAAGACCGACCCCGCCCCGTTGTGTCCTGTCTCAGCTGCAGCCAGAGGTTGAGCCGCAGCCCTCGCACACGTAGCACGAGCCCGCCGGGCGCATCTTCGTGCCGCAGGTCATGCACAGCGGCGCGTCGGCCGCCTTGCCCAGGTGCAACTCAAGCAGTTCGGTCGAGCTGTGGGCCTCGACGACCTCCGGCTCCTTCGCCGCTTCCACGGCCGGGCGCGCGTCGACCGACGTGCGCAGGCCCTCCAGGTCCACATCGGACGTGCTGCCGTAGTCGTTGTTCAGCTGGGCCGACCGCTCGTCGGCCGTGAAGATGCCCAACTGGGCGCGCTTGTCGTACGGCAGGTAGTCCAGCGCCAGCCTGCGGAACAGGTAGTCGAGCACGCTGGTGGCGATCCGCACGTCCGGGTCGTCGGTCATGCCGGCCGGCTCGAAGCGCAGGTTCTGGAACTTCGAAACGTAGAACTCCAGCGGGATCCCGTACTGCAGGCCGACGGAGATGGACATGGAGAACGCGTCCATCACGCCGGCCAGCGTCGAGCCCTGCTTGCCCAGCTTCACGAAGATCTCGCCGAGGCCGTCGTCCGGGTAGGAACCCGCGTGCAGGTAGCCCTCGGCACCGCCGACCGTGAACGACACGGTCTGCGACGGGCGCTTCTTCGGCAGGCGCTTGCGGACCGGGCGGTACTCGATGACCTTCTCGGGCTCGGCAGTGCCAGTGTTAGTGCCATCGTTCTTGCCCTTGCCGGCCGACAGCGGCTGGCCGACCTTGCAGTTGTCGCGGTAGATGGCGAGTGCCTTCAGGCCGAGCTTCCAGCCCTCGAAGTAGATCTGCTCGACGTCCTCGACGCTCGCCGCCTCCGGCATGTTGACCGTCTTGGAGATGGCGCCGGAGATGAACGGCTGCACGGCGGCCATCATCCGGACGTGGCCCATCGGCGCGATGGACCGCTCGCCCATGGCGCAGTCGAACACCTCGTAGTGCTCGCGACGCAGGCCGGGCGCGTCGACAACGTGGCCCTGCTCGGCGATGTACTCGACGATCGCCTCGATCGACTCGTCCTGGTAGCCCAGCGCCTTCAGCGCACGCGGCACCGTCTGGTTGACAATCTGCATGGAGCCGCCGCCGACCAGCTTCTTGAACTTCACGAGCGCCAGGTCCGGCTCGATGCCGGTCGTGTCGCAGTCCATCATCAGGCCGATGGTGCCGGTCGGCGCCAGAACGGAAGCCTGCGCGTTGCGCCACCCGTTGGCCATGCCGATCCGCAGGCCGCGCTGCCATTCCTGGGTGGCGAGGCGCTGCACCACGGCGTCGTTGTTGTGGTGCGTGCGGATCAGGTCGTTGGCGGCCGCGTGCTTGCGCATGACCCGCTGGTGGGCGTCGGCGTTGCGGGCATAGCCCTCGTAGGCGCCGACCACGCCGGCCAGCTCTGCCGAGCGGCGGTAGGCGGTGCCGGTCATCAGCGAGGTGATGCTGGCGGCCAGCGCGCGGCCACCCTCGGAGTCGTACGCGTGGCCGGTGGCCATCAGCAGCGCGCCGAGGTTGGCGTAGCCGATGCCCAGCTGGCGGAACTTGCGGGTGGTGTCACCGATCGGGTCGGTCGGGAAGTCCGCGAAGCAGATGGAGATGTCCATGGCCGTGATGACCAGCTCGACCGAGCGCGTGAACAGCGGCGCGTCGAACGTGCCGTCGGTGCGCAGGTACTTCATGAGGTTCAGCGACGCGAGGTTGCAGCTCGAGTTGTCCAGGTGGAGGTACTCGCTGCACGGGTTGGACGCGGTGATCCGGCCCGACTCGGGGCAGGTGTGCCAGTCGTTGATCGTGTCGTCGTACTGGACGCCCGGGTCGGCGCACTCCCACGCGGCCGTGGCCAACTTGCGGAACAGCGTCTTGGCGTCGACCGTCTCGAGCACCTCGCCGGTGGTCCGCGCGCGCAGCCCGAACTCGTTGCCCGTCTCGACCGCGTGCATGAACTCGTCGGAGACACGGATCGAGTTGTTGGCGTTCTGGTACTGCACCGACGTGATGTCGGAGCCGCCGAGGTCCATGTCGAAGCCCGCGTCACGCAGGACGCGGATCTTCTTCTCCTCCTTGGCCTTCGTCTCGATGAACTCCTCGACGTCCGGGTGGTCCACGTCCAGGACGACCATCTTCGCCGCGCGGCGCGTGGCCCCACCGGACTTGATGGTCCCGGCGGACGCGTCGGCGCCACGCATGAACGACACCGGACCGGAAGCCGTGCCGCCCGAGGACAGCAGCTCCTTGGAGGAGCGGATGCGGGAGAGGTTGAGCCCCGCGCCGGAGCCGCCCTTGAAGATCAGGCCCTCCTCGCGGTACCAGTTGAGGATCGAGTCCATGGTGTCGTCGACCGCCAGGATGAAGCAGGCCGACACCTGCTGCGGCGAGGACGTCCCGACGTTGAACCACACGGGCGAGTTGAAGCTGAACACCTGGTGCATGAGCATCCAGACCAGCTCGTGCTCGAAGACCTCGGCGTCCTTCGGGGTCGCGAAGTAGTTGTTCGCCACGCCCGAATCCACGTACTTGCGGACCACGCGGTCGATCAGCTGACGCAGCGAGTGCTCGCGCACCGGTGTACCCACGGCGCCGCGGAAGTACTTGCTGGTCACGATGTTGGTCGCGTTGACCGACCAGAACTCGGGGAACTCGACGCCCCGCTGCTCGAAGTTGACCGAGCCGTCCCGCCAGTTGGTCATCACCACGTCACGCTGTTCCCAGGTGACCTCGTCGTACGGGTGCACGCCCTCAGTCGTGTGCACCCGCTCCACGGTGAGGCCCTGGCGTGGCTCTGTTCGCTGGTCCGTCCCCACGGTTTCCGTCATGACCGGTCCCTCTCCCTCGTTACTCGCTCGTGCTGCTGTGGCCACGCCCCCGACCGGACCCACCGTCCGACGCTGCTTGACGCGACTGCCTACTCCGTAGCGCCGTTTCGCCCGGCTCCTGCTCATGTGTCTTCCTGCTTGTCCCGCAGCCCCGCGATGGCCTTCTCGAAGTCCTCGATCGAGGAGAACGACTGGTACACGCTGGCGAACCGCAGGTAGGCGACCTCGTCGAGCTCGCGAAGCGGGCCCAGGATGGCCAGCCCGACCTCGTTGCTCGGCACCTCCGCCGCACCCGTCGCGCGGATCGTCTCCTCCACCCGCTGCGCCAACTGCTGCAGCGCGTCCTCGTCGACCGGCCGGCCCTGGCAGGCCCGACGCACACCGATGACGACCTTCTCCCGGCTGAACGGCTCGGTGACGCCCGACCGCTTGACGACCGCGAGCACCGCTTCCTCGACCGTGGTGAACCGCCGGCTGCACTTGGCACACGACCGCCGGCGGCGGATGACCTGCCCCTCATCCACCTCGCGCGAGTCGACGACCCTGGAGTCCGAGTGTCGGCAGAACGGACACCTCATCCAGAACACTCCTCGCTTTTTGGCCGCGCTTCAGTCCAGGTTGGTGATCATCTTGTGGATAGACCCGTGGACAACCGGTGGACAAGCCACCCCAAGTTGTGGACTAACTACAGCTCTGTAATTACTAGATGTTGTGGTCGACGGTATGCCTCGACGCCACATGATGCAAGTCGACACTGCGGCGACACGCGGATGGGGCATGTAGCGCACGTCACGAACAGGCGGTGACCGAACGTCAGGGCCCGGGTCGACGTGCCTCATCCTGCCGAGGGACGACGGAACTCACCCGACACCGCTCTCGGTGGACAACCGGCCGGCCATCCGAAGTCCCCCCGCACGGGTGACCCCTGCGTCGGCGAGGTGGGTGGGCGTGCCGCGCCGGAACCGAGACAGGCGATCTGGAGATGGGACACGCTATCCGGAACAGGGGACACGACTCGCAGAGCCACCCGACAACCGGGAGCCCTCGACTCAGAGCACCAACGGCCGACTCGACATGCACGAGTGGCCAGCTCGACCCATGCCAACTCGGCCTGCACGAGTGGCCGACCCACACCCGCGCCACCGGCTGGCTCGACCTGCGCAAGTGGCCAACTCGGCCCAAGCCAACCGGCCTGCACGAGTGGTCATCATGCCCGACGGGAACGGTCATCATGCCCGACCGGAGCGGTCATCATGGCCAACCCTCAAACCACGGCGGCGGGGACTACCGGCCAAAGCCAACCGGACCACCGTGCCAACCCGCGCCCCGAACCACAGCGGTGGGACTACGGGCCAAGGCCAACGCGCCAGTCATGCCAGCCCTTGCCCACACCTCTCCCCCCGGCCGGCCCCCCAAACCACTCAGCCCACGGGGACCGTCAACGGCTGACCGGGCCGAAGCGCCGCATCCAGCCCGTTGATCTCCTGAATCCGAGCGACGACGGCCCCGACGTCGCTCCCGGGTGCCACCCGCTCAGCCACATCCCACAAACTCTCCCCAGGCATGACCCGCACAACGGCGGTCTCCTCGGGCACACCCCCAGCACCGGCATTGGCGAGCATCCCGACCCCGACGACCGCCACGAACATGGCCGCACCGACGGCCAACAACGCGACCCCCGGCAACCGAGCGGCACGAGGCGCACACCGACCACTGGCCAGCACCCGAGGCGCACTGGCCACCCGCCGCCGAGTCGGCGGACCGACCCGGTGCGGAGCCCGGCGAGCTCGCTGTATGGGCACCACCTCGGCGTGTCGCACAGGCACCGCCACCTGCTCGGCAACGTCCACCGGGTCCATCGCCCTGTGTGCCGTGACGCTCATTTCCGCCTCCTGACCAGCGTCGAACACTTGCTCGAAGATCGAACAGCCGTTCGATCGAACCCTCGTGCGAATTTGTACCACGCGGCACCGACAAAAAACGAGAGCCATCCGGCGTGTCGTCGAACAGGTGTTTGATCTCCAGGTGGTCGACGGTTAACGTCGGAGTCGCAGTCGAACAATCGGTCACATCCGGACGTCAGTGGACGTACCGGCGCGCAGGGAGGCAGTGCGGTGCCACGCAAACCCGGAGGAATACCCAAGGGCGTACCCAAGCGGAAGCCGATGCGGGGCAACCTACGCAACTTCCCCGAGATCGATCGAAAAGGGGATGACCTGCCGGTCCGCCAGCGCGAGGTGCTGGACGTCATTCGCACGTGGGTGGAGCGGTTCGGCTACCCGCCGAGTGTGCGGGAGATCGGTGAGGCCGTCGGCCTGACGTCGACCTCGTCGGTGGCCTACCAGTTGCGCGCGTTGGAGCAGAAGGGCTACCTGCGTCGCGACCCCAACCGGCCGAGGGCCATCGGGGTGCTGCCGTCCGACGTCGATCCGTCGACCGTCCCCGCGGCCACGGTGGTCGGCGACCCGGCGGAGGTGGACCAGTCGCCGCGGCCCACGTACGTGCCGGTGCTCGGGCGGATCGCGGCTGGCGGTCCGATCCTCGCCGACCAGGCGGTCGAGGACGTGTTCCCCCTGCCGAAGGAGATCGTCGGCGAGGGGTCGCTGTTCCTGCTCCGCGTCACCGGTGACTCCATGGTCGACGCGGCCATCACCGACCAGGACTGGGTGGTGGTGCGCCAGCAGCCGACGGCGGACAACGGCGAGATCGTGGCGGCCATGATCGACGGCGAGGCCACGGTCAAGACGTTCAAGCGCAAGGACGGACACGTGTGGCTGCTGCCGCACAACGAGGCCTACGAGCCGATCCTCGGCGACGAGGCCACCATCCTCGGCAAGGTGGTGGCGGTACTACGCCGCCTCTAGCCGGCCCAGCGCTGGCCGGTGATGCCCTGAATGAGGCATTGAAGACGCTCAACGTCTCGAATGGGGCGTTCAGGGCGCTGGGCCACGGCGCGCAGGGCACGCCTCTAGCCGGCCCGGCGCGCGGCGCGCCACCGCATGAACAGGAAGATCCCGCCGACGAACGCGATCGTCACCGCGGCGGCCGGTAGGGCAGGCAGACCGTCCTCGTCTCCCGACCGGTCGCCGTCCCCGGTCGCCGCCTGGTCGCCGGCACCGCCGGGCGGCGCGTCGGTCAGCGGGTGGGGAGCCAGCAGGCCGGTCGCCCCGGCGACCACCCGGATGGGCTGGTCCACCAGTTCCGACGCCGAGACCAGTGCCCCGTCCGGCTCGAACGCGATCGCCTCGCCCTGCGCCTCGTCGGGCAGCGGCACGCGCACCGGCTCCGTGGCAAGCGCGGCAACCACGTCACCGTCGGGCACGGCGTACAGATAGGCGTCGGTGTAGGTGCGCAACGCGATCACCGACCCGTCCGCCATGGACGCGCCGCCCGTCACGGTCACCGACCCCACGATCTCGGGCACCGGCCCGCCTCGGGTGTCGGTCGGCGTGATCTGCACGGACGCCACGTGCTCCAGCGCGGTCGGCCCCGGCGACGCCAACGGCCCGGCCGGCCGGTACACCTCGGCCACCCCCAGCGGGTTCTTCGTCACCAGGTACGGCACACCGGCCCCGTCGAGCAGCAGCGCCTCGGAGTCGTGCGCGCCGTCCGGGTAGCTCAGCCGGTGCAGGGTCGAGTCGCCGTCCGGGGTCAGTGAGATCAACGCGACCGTCTCGCGGTCGCTGTCGTTGTCGCCCGCGTCGGCCAGCCAGAACGTGCCGTCCGCCGCCCGCGCCAGGTCCTCGACGTCGTACGGGTCCGTCGAGCCGGTGATCACCCGCTCGACCGCGCAGTCCTTGGTGAGCACGTAGACGCTGGAGTCCCGGCCGCCGTCGTTGACCGCGTACCAGCGGTCCGCGTCGGCCGCGAGCCCGGACAGCTCGGCCACCTGCGGGTCGCTGACCGTGCACCGCGCCACCGGCGCCGCGGGCTGGGCTGCCGCCGAGACCGGTAGTGCCAGTCCCAGCGGCAGCACGATCGCGACCGCGAACCACCGCACAGTCAACACCTCCGCCAAGGCCGACAACGGGCCCCACGGTAGCGCTACCTGCGACGATCGGCTCGGGGGCCGCGCGAACAGGCACGGCGGCGCCCGTCGCGCCGAGGCGGCGCAGCGCGCCGAGGCGGCGCAGCGCGGCACCGCGCCAGCATCGAAGTACGGTCCAGTACGCCGACGCTGGCGCGGCACCACGCTGCATCCACCTCGATCACGACGGGCATCCACCAGCCTGTTCGCGCGGCCCCCTAAGCAGACGTTCCGTTGACCGAAAACGACTCGAGCCGACCGGCCAGATCGGCCTTCACCTTCGCGTGCAGGTGGGTGCCCTGCTCGGTGTGCCGCTCGGTCAGGATCTCGCCCTCCCGATGCACCCTGGCCACCAGCTCACCGCGGTCGAAGGGCACCAGCACCTGGACCTCGACGTTCGGCCTCGGCAGCAGCTCGGACACCCGCTCCCGCAGGTCGTCGATCCCCGCTCCCGTGTGCGCCGACACGAACACCGCGCCCGGCAGCAGGTGCCGCAGCCGGGTCAGCGCCAGCTCGTCCGTGGCGTCGATCTTGTTGACGACCACCAGCTCGGTCGGCAGCTTCTCCTCGCGGCGGTCGGCGATCTCGCCGAGCACCTCGCGCACCGCCTCGACCTGCCACTCGGGGTTCGGGTCGGACGCGTCGACCACGTGCAGGATGAGGTCGGCGTCGGCCACCTCGTCCAGCGTGGAGCGGAACGCCTCGACCAGCTGGTGCGGCAGGTGCCGCACGAAGCCGACCGTGTCGGTGAGCGTGTAGATGTTGCCCTCCGGCGTGGTCGACCGCCGCGTGGTGGCGTCCAGGGTGGCGAACAACGCGTCCTCCACCAGCACACCCGCGCCGGTCAGCGCGTTCAGCAGGCTCGACTTGCCGGCGTTCGTGTAGCCGGCGATGGCCACGCTCGGCACCTCGTTCGCCAGGCGCTGGCTGCGGATGGTGTCGCGCACCGTGCTCATGGCGGAGATCTCCCGCCGCAGCTTGGAGATCTTGGTCCGGATGCGCCTGCGGTCGGTCTCCAGCTTGGTCTCACCGGGACCGCGCAGCCCCACGCCGCCGTTGCCGCCGCCCGCGCGACCACCGGCCTGCCGGGACAGCGCCTCACCCCAGCCGCGCAGGCGCGGCAGGAAGTACTGCAACTGCGCCAGCTCGACCTGCGCCTTGCCCGCCTTTGACCGGGCGTGCTGGGCGAAGATGTCGAGGATCAGCGCCGTGCGGTCGATGACCTTGACCTTGAGCCTGGCCTCCAGCTGACGCAGCTGGCTCGGCGAGAGCTCACCGTCGCAGATCACCGTGTCCGCGCCGGTCGACGCGACCACCCCGGACAGCTCCTGGACCTTGCCGGAGCCGATGTAGGTGGCCGGGTCCGGCCGGTCCCGCCGCTGCACCAGGCCCTCGAGGACCTCGGAGCCCGCGGTTTCGGCCAGCCTGGCCAGCTCGGCCAGGGACGCCTCGGACTGTGCCGCGCTGCCCTCGGTCCAGACGCCGACGAGAATGACGCGCTCCAGGCGGAGCTGCCGGTACTCGACCTCGGTGATATCCGAAAGTTCGGTGGACAACCCGGCCACACGGCGCAGTGCGACGCGGTCGGAGAGCTCGAGTTCACCCGCAGAGAGCTCAGCCAGGTCAGTCAACCCGTCATCGGTTTGCTGATGATTGAGATTCTCTGTCACGTGGTGAAACCCTCCCGGTTTGCCGGATTGCCTACAACATGGATAGTCCCATGGTTCAGCGACCGAATCGACCGGGTTATTCCGCCACGCGCGAAAGCCACGTCTCGTCGATCTCCCCGGTGGCCACGAAAACCGCCGGTCCCGTGAGGGTGGCGCCGGTGTCGGCGATCGTCACGCGCACCCGCCCGCCGAGGACCCACACGTCGGCCGCGCCGCTGGTCAGGGAACCGCGGTGGAGCACACCCGCCACGGCCGCGACCGTGCCGGTGCCACACGACCGGGTCTCCCCCACGCCGCGTTCGTGGACCCGCATTCGCAGCCGGTCGACCGCTTCCACGACCACGAACTCGATGTTCACCCCATCGGGGAACACGGTCGGGTCATATCCGGGCTGCGCCGACAGGTCGAGTGCGGCGAGCTGATCACCGTTCTCGATCACGCACACAAGGTGCGGGTTGCCGACATCGACCGCCACCCCGGCGAACGTCCGGCCACCGACGGTCGCGGTCGAGGCACCGACCACGCGGGCGGTGCCCATCTCGAGGGTCACCTCGTCGCCCACCACCACGGCGTGGGCGCCCGCCCGGCTGCCGACCGTGAACTCGCGTTCGGTCACCAGCCCGGCGTCGACCAGGTACTTCGCGAAGAGCCGCAGGCCGTTGCCGCACATCTCGGCGATCGACCCGTCGGCGTTGCGGTAGTCCATGAACCACGCGTCGTCGGCGATACCGGCCGGCCGGTCCTCGATCGCCTTCGCCCGCACGACGCGCAGCACCCCGTCGGCGCCGATGCCCGCGTGACGGTCGCACAGCGCGCGGACCCGTGCCGGGGTCAGGTCCAGCGTGGTGTCGAGGTCGGGGAGCAGCACGAAGTCGTTCTCCGTGCCGTGCCCCTTGAGGAACGGGATGCTCACCTGATCAGGCTAGCGCCAGCGCCGCCTCGACGAGGTCGGGGCGGGCGGCGTCGAGCCAGGTGACGCGCTGGTCGCGGCGGAACCAGGAGCGCTGCCGGCGGACGAACCGCCGAGTGGCCTGGGCGGTGGCCGTGGCGGCGGCCACCAGGTCGTGGTCGCCGTCCAGCTGGTCGAGCACCTGCTGGTAGCCGAGCGCGCGAGACGCCGTGCGACCCAGCCGCAGGCCCTGCTTCTCGAGCGTCCTGACCTCGTCGACCAGCCCGGCGGCGAACATCCTGGTCACCCGCTCGTCCACCCGGCGGTCCAGCTCGTCGGTCGCCAGGTCCAGGCCGAGCTGCACGGCGTCGTAGCGGGCCGGGCCCGGCCGGGGCATGGTGGCCGAGAACGGGCGACCGGTCAGCTCGATCACTTCGAGCGCGCGCACCACGCGGCGGCCGTTGCTCGGCAGGATGGCCGTGGCGGCCACCGGGTCCAGCTCGACCAGCCGTTCGTGCAGCGCCGCCGCGCCGACGGCCGTCAGCTCGGCCTCCAGCCGCGCCCGGATGCCGGCGTCCGTGCCGGGGAAGTCCAGCTCGTCGAGCACGGCGCGGATGTACAGCCCGGAGCCGCCGACCAGCACGGGCACCCGGCCGGCCGCGAGCAGCGACTCGATCGTGGCGCGGACGTCACGCTGGTAGGCGGCCACCGACGCGGTCTCCGTGACGTCCAGGACGTCCAGCAGGTGGTGGGGCACGCCGCGGCGCTCGGTCTCCGTGACCTTGGCCGTGCCGATGTCCATGCCCCGGTAGAGCTGCATGGCGTCCGCGTTGATCACCTCGCCGCCCAGTGCCTCGGCGAGCGCGATGCCGAGCTGGGACTTGCCGGTGGCCGTGGGACCGACGATCGCGATGGCCCTCATATCGTGACCTGATTGGCATCAACACGTTCCCGGAGCCGCCCGGCGACGAGTGCGGAACGGCGCATGTCGGGGTCCGGTTCGGCCGTCGAACCGGCGCCGAGACGAACCACCACATCGCCCCCGAAACCGGCGAAAGTGCCCGCCGCCTCGGGCCCGCGCGGGGCGCTGACCAGTGCTGCCGCGTCGGCGCCGACCGCCCTCCAGCGGTCGGCCACCCCGGCCGGCGCGGCGGTCGCGGCGACGCCCGCGTCCAGCACGGCGGAGCCGCTGCCGGCCGCCAGCCCGGGCTCCGGCGACGGCGGGTGCGGAACCAGGGCGGCGCTGACGATCACGGTGCCCGAGGCTACCTACCCGACCACGATGGTGAACTCTCCGGGCTCACCACGTCACCCAGCGCGTCCGACTGGAACGGTGGAGTACCGAGTCGCGGCGTGACCTGTTTGAATGCGCGCGGTACCAGTACACATTTCGGCCCATGGCGGGCCGGGTGCCGACGTTGCCAGGCCCCGCGCGAGCGGGGCGCCCGCCGGTGGCGGGCATGCAGGCGGGAGGAGCCGGCCAATGACGGACAGGGACACGAGCCACGACACCAGCGCCGACCAGACCAGCGCCAACGGCGCGGGTCCGGAGTCTGTGGCGCCAGCGCCGGAACTTGAAGCCGACGTTCCCTCGGCGGCTCCTGCTGAGGCTTCCGACGCTACTTCTGAGACAGCTGAGGTTCCCGAGGTGACGCTGGCGGCACCTGCCGCGCCCGCGGTGACGCCCGCGACGGTCGCACCCTCCGTGGCGCACGCGGTGACTCCCGCGGCGGTGACTCCCGCGGCGGCGGCCCCGGCGCCCGCCGCTCCCGCCACGACCGCGCCCCCGGTGCCCGTGGCGTCGAACCACCCGGAGAAGTGGGGCCGGGTCGACGCGGACGGCACGGTGTACGTGCGCACGGCCGACGGCGAGCGTTCGGTCGGCTCGTGGCAGGCGGGTGACCCGGCCGAGGGCCTCGCCCACTACGCGCGGCGCTTCGACGACGTGCGCACCGAGGTGGAGTTGCTCGAGGCCCGGCTGGCGGCCGGGTCCGGCGACCCGAAGCACAGCCTGACCAGCATCAAGCACGTGAAGGAGAGCCTGACCGACGCCGCGCTGGTCGGCGACCTTGCCGCACTGGACGCCAAGGTCGACCACGTGCTGGCGCACGCGCAGCAGGCCATCGAGTCGGTCAAGCACGCCCGCGACGAGGCTCGGCAGCAGGCGGTGGCCCGCAAGCAGGAGCTGGTGGCGGAGGTCGAGAAGATCGCCGAGGAGTCGACCCAGTGGAAGGTGGCCGGCGACCGGCTGCGGACCATCCTCGACGAGTGGAAGACGATCAAGGGCGTCGACCGCAAGACCGACGACACACTGTGGAAGCGGTTCTCCAAGGCCCGCGACACGTTCAACCGCAGGCGTGGCTCGCACTTCGCCGACCTCGACCGGCAGCGCGCCACGGCCAAGGAGCGCAAGCAGGAGCTCGTTCGCCTGGCGGAGGAGATCGCCG
Source organism: uncultured Actinomycetota bacterium (assembly GCA_963826035.1). Taxonomy (GTDB): domain Bacteria; phylum Actinomycetota; class Actinomycetes; order Mycobacteriales; family Pseudonocardiaceae; genus Actinophytocola. The sequence continues at coordinate 900,040 of CAWGVZ010000004.1, forward strand.
AGTCGGACGACTGGGGTCCGACGGCCGCCCGCTACAAGGATCTGATGATCGAGTGGAAGGCCGCCGGTCGCGCGCCGAAGGAGGCCGACGACACGCTGTGGCAGCAGTTCCGGGCGGCGCAGGACAAGTTCTTCAGCAGGCGGTCGGCCGTGTTCAACGAGCGGGACGCGGAGCTGGTGGAGAACGCCAAGCTCAAGGAGCAGTTGCTCGCCGAGGCCGAGAAGATCAAGATCACGGGTGACCTGGACGCGGCGCGTGCGCAGCTGCACCGGATCCAGGAGCGCTGGGAGTCGATCGGCAAGGTCCCGCGCGAGCGCATCCGGGAGCTGGAGGGCAAGCTGCGGACGGTCGAGGAGCGGGTGCGCAACGCGGCGGACGCCCAGTGGCGCAAGACCGACCCGGAGGCCGAGGCCCGCGCCGCGCAGTTCCGCGAGCGGGTCGAGCAGTTCGAGGCGCAGGCGGCGAAGGCCAGGGCGGCGGGCGACAAGCGTCGCGCCGAGCAGGCCGAGGCGCAGGCGGCGCAGTGGCGCGAGTGGCTCGCCGCGGCGGAGAACGCGGTGGCCAGCCGGTAGCGGGATCTTTGACGGGGCCGCCGCGAATGCGGTGGCGCTCGCGGCCGCGAAAGCAGTGACCCTCACGGCGGCGAATGCGGCGGCCCTAGCGCCGCGACGACAGCGGCTGCCCTCCCGCGGGCGGCGAAAATGTCGGTGCTCACCGATAGGCTTGAAATCAGGGGGCCCCGGGGCGCGAGGTAGCTGTACACATCGGCAGTTGCTTTTGCGCACGCCCAAAGGCACGCCGCAGCAGCTCCCCAGGCTGGTGACCTAGGCACCGACCCTCCACCGGCCGCGAGATCGCGGTTCCCGCACACGAGTTCGCGGTTCCCGCACACGAGATCGCGGTTCCCGCACACGAGATCGCGGTTCCGGAACGCCAGATCGCGCTTCCCGCACGCGGGTTCGCGCTTCCCGCACGCGGGTTCGGGGCTCCGGCACGCATGTTCCCACTCCCGGCACGCGAGATCGCGGTTCCCACACACGAGAACGCGATTCCCGCACGCGAGATCGCGGTTCCCACATACGAGATCGCGGTCCCGCACGCGAGATCGCGGTTCCAGCGCACATGGTCCCGCCACCTTCACGCAGATTCGGCCGCGCGAACCACCGGACCGGTCACCCCGACCGACCCGAACGGTCATCATGGCCAACTGGAATGGTCATCATGGCCGACCGGAACGGTCATCATGGCCGGCCAACACGACCCCCAACGGCAAGGGAGCCGCGGAGCACGCGGTCGGCCGGTTGTGCCGTAAGGCGGTAGCTCTCGCTACGCCCGTCGGGCAGGCTGAGGCCATGGGGATGACTGCGGGGATCAGGCGTGCTGGCGTCGTTGTCGGGTTGGTGGCGGCGCTGGCCGCCGGGCTGGTGTCGCCAGCCCAGGCGAGTCCCGGCTCGCCTGTGGGCGACGCGCTCGGCCAGGTGGTGGCGGGCGGCGTGCCCGGTGCCTACGCGGCCGTCGTCGATCAGGGTGACACCTGGCGTGGTTCGGCCGGCGTCGGTGACCTGCGCACCGGCCGGGCACCCGACGCGCGTGGCCGGATCCGCGTTGCGAGCGTGACCAAGACGTTCGTCGCCACCGTGGTGCTCCAGCTCGTCGGCGAGGGCCGCCTCGGGCTCGACGACCCGATCGCCGACCATCTGCCCGGCCTGCTGCCCTACGCCGAGCCCATCACCGTCCGCCAGTTGCTCAGCCACACGAGCGGCGTCCCGCGCGACATCGCGCACTGGCAGACCTTCGAGGAGGTCGACACGAAGCGGTGGGAGGCCTTCACACCGCCCCAGCTGGTGCGCCTCGCCACCGACGGCGTGGCGCTGCTGTTCCCGCCCGGCACCGGCTTCTCCTACTCCAACGTCGGCTACACGGTCCTCGGCATGCTGGTCGAACGGCTCACCGGCCGCGCACTCGCCGGCGAGCTGGAGCGGCGCGTCTTCCGGCCACTGCACCTGCGGGACACCTCGTTCCCCACCTACCAGCCGTTCCTCACCGACCCGGCGGCGCGCGGCTACGAACGGCTCTACGGCGAGGCCGCCCCGCTGACCGACGTCACCACCTACGTGTGGTCGCGGGTGTGGGCGTCCGGCAACCTCGTCAGCTCCCCCGACGACCTGAACCGGTTCTTCCGCGCGCTGCTCGGCGGCCGCCTGCTGCCCGTCGACCTGCTCGCGCAGATGAAGGACGCCCGCCCCGAGTCGATCGGCCCGTTCGGCTACGGCCTCGGCCTGATGAACGTGCCGAGCCCCTGCGGCGGTGCCGACTGGTGGGGCCACGGCGGTGACGTGCCCGGCTACAACACCTGGAGCCTGCACACGACCGACCTGACCCGTCAGGTGTCGGCCGGCATGAACCAGGACATCACCGCGCCGGCCGCCGCGCACCAGGCCATGCTGCTGAACGTGGTCGCGAGCGCCCTGTGCGACGAGGTCCCGGCCACGCTGTCGACGACAACAGTTCCCTACCTGGGCCCGGCGCTCCCGTAGCGGGTCAGTCGCGCGACCAGGCGGTCCGGAACCAGTTCGCCGCCAGGACGACTACCGCCACCACCGCTATCACCAGGCCGATCCCCAGGTCGCCGCCCGAGGACTGGCGTGACCAGATGGCCAGCACGCCGTCCACCGAGGCGAACCAGCCGCCGAAAGCACCCGCCCAGGCGAAGACCCAGCGGCGGGTGGTGAGCGTCAACGCCGAGGCCAGCACGCCGAACAGCAGCGACGTGACGGCGAACAGCCGGGGCACCCAGCTGGCCCGGCCGGCCTCGTCGCCGATGAGCACGGACAGTCCGGAGGCGCCGTTCATCCATGGCAGCACCAGGCCGACGATCAGCACGAACACGGCGATCGCCTGCACCATGGCTCGCCGGGGCGGCAGCTCCACGGTCCGCGCCGCCTGCCGTTCGACCTCGTCGATCTCGTTGCGCAACTCTTCGTAATCCTCGGAGTGGTCCCCCGAGTGGTCCCCCGACTGGTCCGCCGAGTTGTCCGTCATCGGACCGCGCATCCCGTCTCCGCTTCCTCGATCGTGGGTGGGCCGAACGACGGCAGCCCGAGCCCGACACCGGATGTCTTGGGCCGCACGCCGGCCTCGGCGTTGTCGCCCGCGCGGGTGCGCCGGTGGGACACCAGCGGTCCGTCGGCCACCAGGTGGTGCGGTGCCGCATAGGTGACGACCGCCTCGACCACGTCACCCGGGCGCACCGCGGCGCCGGCAGGCGTGAAGTGCACGAGCCGGCCGTCGCGCCCGCGTCCGCTCAGCCGCCGCGTGTCGGCGTCCTTGCGGCCTTCGCCGGTGGCGACCACCAGCTCGACCGTCCGGCCGACCAGTTCCTTGTTGAGCGCCCAGGAGACCTCCTCCTGCACGGCCACCAGCCGCTCGAAGCGCTCCTGGACGACCGCCTTGGGCAGCTGGTCGGGCAGCGAAGCGGCGGGCGTGCCCGGCCGCTTGGAGTACTGGAACGTGAACGCGCTGGAGAACCGCGCGGCCCGGACGACGTCGAGGGTGGCGGCGAAGTCCTCCTCCGTCTCACCGGGGAAGCCGACGATGATGTCGGTGGTGATGGCGGCGTCCGGCATGGCCTCGCGCACCCGGTCGATGATCGACAGGTACCGCGCGGACCGGTAGGAGCGGCGCATGGCCTTCAGCACGCGGTCCGACCCGGACTGCAGCGGCATGTGCAGCTGGTGGCACACGTTCGGTGTCTGCGCCATGGCGTCGATGACGTCGTCGGTGAAGTCCTTCGGGTGCGGCGAGGTGAACCTGACCCGCTCGAGGCCCTCGATGTCCCCGCAGGCGCGCAGGAGCTTGCCGAACGCCTGCCGGTCGCCGAACTCGACGCCGTAGGAGTTCACGTTCTGGCCGAGCAGCGTCACCTCTAGGACACCCTCGGCGACCAACGCCTGGACCTCGGCCAGCACATCACCCGGACGGCGGTCCTTCTCACGACCACGCAGCGACGGAACGATGCAGAACGTGCACGTGTTGTTACAACCGACGGAGATCGACACCCAGCCGGAGTGCGCCGAGTCGCGCCGCGCCGGCAAAGTCGAGGGAAACACCTCGAGCGACTCGAGGATCTCGACCTGGGCGCTCTCGTTGTGCCTCGCGCGTTCCAGCAGCACGGGCAGCGACCCGATGTTGTGGGTGCCGAACACGACGTCGACCCACGGCGCCCGGCGCACGATCTCGCCGCGGTCCTTCTGCGCGAGGCAGCCACCGACGGCGATCTGCATGTCCGGATTCGCGAGTTTCGCTGGCCGCAAGTGGCCAAGATTCCCGTACAGCTTGTTGTCCGCGTTCTCCCGGACGGCGCAGGTGTTGAGAACCATGACGTCGGGCGCGTCGTCGTCGGCGGCCGGTGCGTAGCCTGCGTCCTCGAGCAGACCGGCAAGCCGCTCGGAGTCGTGCACGTTCATTTGGCAACCGAACGTGCGTACCTGGTATGTGCGAGTGCTCATCTCAGTCACCCAGCCTACCGGTGTGATCTAGTTGAAACCTTAGGTGTGTCTATGCCGGCATGAAACGGGCGCCGAGTGGGGGTAGGTTTCCGCCATCACCAGGTCGCTAGTCTCATCTACCTGGCCGTGATTTGGCATGACCCGCGCACGTGGAGGATTGGATGACCGAGGCGAGCACCGCGCCAGCCATGATCCGGATGGTCGAGGTGGACAAGTACTTCGGGCAGCTGCACGTGCTGAAGGACATCAATATCGAGGTCCCGCGGGGCCAGGTGGTTGTCGTCATCGGCCCGTCCGGCTCCGGCAAGTCCACGTTGTGCCGGGCCATCAACCGGCTCGAGCCGATCAACTCCGGTCTCATCGAGATCGACGGCAAGCCGCTGCCCGAGGAGGGCAAGGAGCTGGCCACCCTGCGCGCGGACGTGGGCATGGTGTTCCAGTCGTTCAACCTGTTCGCGCACAAGACCATCCTGGACAACGTGCAGCTCGCGCCCATCAAGGTGCGCAAGACGCCCGCGGCGGACGCCCGCCGTACGGCCATGGAACTGCTCGAGCGGGTCGGGATCGCCAACCAGGCCGAGAAGTATCCGGCGCAGCTGTCCGGTGGACAGCAGCAGCGGGCCGCCATCGCCAGGGCGCTCGCCATGCGCCCGAAGGTGATGCTGTTCGACGAACCGACCTCGGCGCTCGACCCGGAAATGATCAACGAGGTCCTCGACGTGATGACCACGCTCGCCAAGGACGGCATGACGATGCTGGTCGTCACCCATGAGATGGGTTTCGCACGCAACGCCGCCCACCGCGTGGTGTTCATGTCGGAGGGCGAGATCGTGGAGGACTCCACTCCGAAGGAGTTCTTCTCGGCTCCGAAGTCGAATCGGGCGAAGGATTTCCTAGGGAAGATCCTCACTCACTGAGGTGTCCTGTCGCGGCGTAGTTCACTCACGCCGCACTACCAACGAAGTAGGAGTAGGCAGTATGAGGGTTCGTACCCTGGCGGTTGGGCTGCTGGTCGGCGGCCTCGCCCTGACCGCGTGCGGCAAGGAAGGCACTCCGGAGAGCCCGACGGGCGGGGGCCCGGAGACCACGGCGGCGGTCGCCACCGGCGTCAAGATCGAGGGTTCGCCGACGTTCGACCGGATGACGCAGAACGGCGGCGTCACCATCGGCGTCAAGGAGGACCAGCCCGGCCTCGGGTTCAAGGACCCGACCACCGGCGAGTACTCCGGCTTCGACATCGAGATCGCGAAGCTCGTGGCCGCGAAGCTCGGGTTCAAGGAAGACCAGATCACGTACCAGACCGTGCAGTCGGCCGGCCGCGAGGCGGCCATCACCAACGGCACCGTCGACTACTACGTCGGCACGTACACGATCAACGACAAGCGCAAGGAGCTGATCTCCTTCGCCGGTCCGTACTTCGTCGCCGGCCAGGACCTGCTGGTCCGCGCCGACGACGACTCGATCACCGGCAAGGACACCCTGAAGGGCAAGAAGGTCTGCTCGGTGACCGGCTCGACGCCGATCCAGCGGGTGCGCGAAGAGGGCCTGACCGAGCCGGCGAACATCGTCGAGTTCCAGGGCTACTCGCAGTGCGTCGACCAGCTGATCAGCGGTGACGTCGACGCGGTCACCACCGACGACGCCATCCTCAAGGGCTACGCCGCCGAGGACCCGGACAACCTGAAGGTGGTCGGCGAGACCTTCTCCGAGGAGCCGTACGGCATCGGCCTGCCGAAGGACGACAAGGCGCTGCGTGACGCGGTCAACGACATCCTCGAGGCCGCCATCGACGATGGCACCTGGAAGACCCTCTACGACAGCACGCTCGGCAAGTCCGGTTCCGAGGCCGAGGCCCCGGCCATCGACCGGTACTGATTCTCGAAGCTCACCGCGGTGGGTGGTCACCGACAAGGTGGCCACCCACCGTCTTTAACCCGGCGGGGAAGGCGCGATGGACATACTGATCAACTATTGGCCGTTGTTCCGGGAGGGCTTCCTCACCACGATCCAGCTGTTCCTGTTGTCCGGGGTGGCGTCGATGGTGTTCGGGATCTTCCTGGCGATGCTGCGGGTCAGCCCGGTGCCGGTGTTCCGCGCGACCGGCACGCTGTACGTGACCGTGGTCCGCAACACCCCGTTGACCCTGGTCTTCCTGTTCACCGTCTTCGCGTACCCGTACCTCGACATCATCGACCTGTCGTACTTCATGGCGGCCGTGGTGGCGCTGTCGGCGTACACGTCGGCGTTCATCTGCGAGGTCGTCCGGTCCGGTATCAACACGGTGCCGCTCGGCCAGGCGGAGGCCGCCCGCGCGCTCGGCCTGAGGTTCGGCCAGACGCTGAGCCAGGTTATCCTGCCGCAGGCCATGCGCTCGGTGGTGCCGCCGATGGTCAGCACGCTCATCGCGCTGCTGAAGAACACCACGATCGCCGCTGGGTTCTCGGTGCCCGAGGCCGGCCGGATCCGCGCCGTGCTGTCCGACGATGGCGAGAACCAGCTGCTCGGGCTGCTGTGGGTGTCGCTCGGGTTCATTGTCCTGGTGATGGTGCTGACGGTCGTGCAGCGCACCCTTGAGCGCCGGTGGAGCGTGGCCCGATGAGCGCAGGTACGAACGTCCTCTTCGACGCACCGGGACCCAAGGCCCGTGCACGGCACCGCGTGCTCGCGGCGATCGGCATCCTCGCCCTGCTCGGCGTGCTCGCCTACGTCGGCTGGCGCTTCTACGACAGCGGCCAGTTCACCGCCCGCAAGTGGGAGTGGCTGCAGTACGCGTACGTGCAGGAACAGCTGATCCAGGCGGTCCTCAAGACGCTGCAGGCATTCGCCCTCGGCGCGGTGCTGGCGCTCGTGTTCGGCGCGATCTTCGCCGCCGGCCGGCTGTCGGACCACCGGGCGGTCCGGATGGTCTCGGGATTCATCGTGGAGCTGTTCCGCGCGATCCCGCTGCTCATCCTGATGTTCCTGTTCTACTACGGCCTGCCGGTGATCGGGCTCAAGATGAGCCCCTACATGGCGGTCGTGCTCGGCCTCATGCTCTACAACGGCTCGGTGCTGGCCGAGGTGTTCCGCGCCGGCATCCAGTCGTTGCCGCGCGGCCAGAGCGAGGCGGCGTACGCGCTGGGCATGCGCAAGACGCAGGTGATGGTGCTGATCCTGCTGCCGCAGGCACTGCGCTCGATGATGCCGACGATCATCAGCCAGCTGGTGGTGCTGCTGAAGGACACGGCGCTCGGCTTCCTCATCACCTACGACGAGTTGCTGCGGTTCGCCCAGTTCTACGGTGGTCAGGGCACGTTCAGCCGTCCGTTCGTGCCGACGGCCATCGTGGTGGCCGCCATCTACATCGCCATGTGCCTGCTGCTCGCCTGGCTGGCGAACTACCTGCAGAAGCGGGAACGGCGCAGCAAGAAGCACATCGACCTCACCGACGGCGGCGCGAAGATGGCGGAGCTGACCCTGATCGCCGACGCGGGCGGCGGTGGCGGCACCATGCCTGGCCGGTAAACCCACCAGCGACCCGCCCGTCACGGATGGCGCTGCCCCCGCGACAACCCCTTTATCAGAGTTGGCCGCGAAGGGGCAGCGCTATGGGTGACGACTACCGGTTCCGGGACGTCCGGGCCGGCCGTGGACAGGCGAACCTGGGCCACGGCAACAGGAACATCGGCCGCGACCACATCGACAACCGCGGCGGCCGGTACGCGGGCCGTGACTACCAGGACCAGCGGCGCCACGTGCACAACCAGGGCATGTACGCCGAGGGAAACCTGCACTACCGGGACGGCGACAACTACGACATCCAGGTCGGACCGGGTGACCCGTTCGACGCGATCGCGGGCGGCCGCGGGGTCGGCCGGCTGATCGCCGCGCTCGGCATGGTCGTCGCGCTGGCCGGGTTCGGGCTGTGGGTCTGGGTGATCTTCACGCTGATGTCGGAGGTCGGGCCTGATGCCACCGGCCCGCCCAACCTGTTCGACCTCGAGGTGCGCGGCATCCCGGCCGCGCCGCTCGGCTTCGGCGCGGTGGCGGTCGGTGCCGTGGTCGCCGCGATCGGTGCGGCCATGTCCAGGGCGGCCAAGCGCCGCCACCAGGACGCCCAACGACGCTACCGCCGGGGGTTCTGATGGACTTCCGGCTTCGCGACGTGTCCGTCGGCGGTGGTGGCCAGGTCAACATCGGGTCGGGCAACACGAACGTCGGCGGCGACCAGATCGACAACCGCGGCGGCACGTTCGCCGGCCGGGACCTGACGGTCGAGCGGCCGACGTTGGCATCGGACATCGCGGCGCTCGGCACGCTGCTCGACCAACTGCGGCTCACCGAGTCGGAACGCGCCGAGGCGGCCCGCGAGCTGGCCGGCTTCCGCGAGGCGGCGGACGGGCGGGAACCGGACCGCGAGCAGGCGGGCACCCACATGCGGCGGTTCACCACGCTGCTGCGGGACGCCGGCGCACTGGCCGGGGCGAGCGCGACGCTGGTCGAACCGATCATCCGCATCGGCCGGTGGCTCGGCCCGATCGGCGCCGCGGTCCTGGCCCTGCTCTGACGTAGCGAGAGCCGCGCCTTCGCGGCGCGGCTCTCGGATGGGTCAGCTGCGGCTGCCGCTGCGGCGGAACAGCTTGTTGCCCAGCCACACCACCGGGTCGTACTTGCGGTCGGCCACGCGCTCCTTCATGGGGATCAGCGCGTTGTCGGTGATCTTGATGTGCTCCGGGCAGACCTCGGTGCAGCACTTCGTGATGTTGCAGTACCCGAGGCCGTGCTCCTCCTGCGCGTCACGGACCCGGTCGGCCGTGTCGAGCGGGTGCATGTCCAGCTCCGCCACCCGCATGAGGAACCGCGGGCCGGCGAAGTTCTCCTTGTTCTCCTCGTGGTCCCGGATCACGTGGCAGGTGTCCTGGCACAGGAAGCACTCGATGCACTTGCGGAACTCCTGCGAGCGCTCGACGTCCTGCTGCTTCATCCGGTACTCGCCGAGCCCGACGTCCTTCGGCGGCGCGAACGACGGGATCTCACGCGCCTTCTGGTAGTTGAACGACACGTCGGTCACCAGGTCGCGGATCACCGGGAAGGTACGCAGCGGGGTGACCGCGATGGTCTCGTCCTCGGTGAACACCGACATCCGGGTCATGCACAGCAGCCGCGGCATGCCGTTGATCTCCGCGGAGCACGACCCGCACTTGCCGGCCTTGCAGTTCCAGCGAACGGCGAGATCGGGCGCCTGGGTGGCCTGCAGGCGGTGGATGATGTCGAGCACCACCTCGCCCTCGTTCACCTCCACCACGTAGTCCTGCATGTCGCCGGACTCGTCGTCACCGCGCCAGATCTTGAAGTTGGCCTTGTAGCTCACTTGCCGCTCCTCCCCGGGTGCTCGGCGAGCTCGTCGTCGGTGTAGTACTTCTCGAGCTCGGCGAACTCGAACAGCTCCAGCAGGTCGGCCCGCATGGGCTCCTGCGGCTTCGGCGTGATGGTGGCGTTCTCACCGTCGGCCGTGCAGACCAGCAGCCTGTTGCGCCACTGGGCGTCCATGCCGGGGAAGTCGTCGCGGGTGTGCCCGCCGCGGCTCTCGGTGCGCATGAGCGCCGCCTTGGCGACGCACTCGCTGACCAGCAGCATGTTGCGCAGGTCGAGCGCCAGGTGCCAGCCGGGGTTGAACTCGCGCCGGCCCTCGACCGCCACGTTCTTCGCCCGCGCCCGCAGTTCGGTGAGCTTGTCCAGCGCCTGCTGGACTTCCTCTTCCTTGCGAATGATGCCGACCAGGTCGTTCATCGACTGCTGAAGCTCGGAGTGGATGGTGTACGGGTTCTCCGCCTGGCCCTCGGCCGGCCAGTCGAACGGGGCCACCGCCCGGTGCGCCGCCTCGTCCACATCGGACTCGGAGATCTTCGGCAGCTGGTCGAGGGAGTTCACGTAGTCGACCGCGCCCGCGCCGGCACGCCGGCCGAAGACGATCAGGTCGGACAGCGAGTTGCCGCCGAGCCGGTTGGACCCGTGCATGCCGCCGGCCACCTCGCCGGCCGCGAACAGGCCGGGCACGATGGACGACGCGGTGTCCGGGTCGACCTCGACGCCACCCATGACGTAGTGGCAGGTCGGTCCGACCTCCATCGGCTGCGCCGTGATGTCCACATCGGCCAGTTCCTTGAACTGGTGGTACATCGACGGCAACCGCCTGCGGATCTCCTCGGCCGACAGGCGGCTCGCGATGTCGAGGAACACGCCGCCGTGGGGTGAGCCCCGGCCGGCCTTGACCTCGGAGTTGATCGCCCGGGCGACCTCGTCACGCGGCAGCAGGTCGGGGGTGCGCCGGTTGTTGTCCTGGTCGGCGTACCAGCCGTCGGCCTCCTGCTCGGTCTCCGCGTACTGTCCTTTGAAGACGTCCGGGATGTAGGAGAACATGAAGCGCTTGCCGTCTGAGTTCTTCAGCACGCCGCCGTCGCCGCGAACCCCCTCGGTGACCAGGATGCCCTTGACGCTGGGCGGCCAGACCATGCCCGTCGGGTGGAACTGGACGAACTCCATGTTGATGAGCGTGGCGCCGGCCCGCAGCGCGAGCGCGTGACCGTCCCCTGTGTACTCCCAGGAGTTCGAGGTGACCTTGAAGGACTTGCCGATGCCACCCGTGGCGAGCACGATGGCCGGCGCCTCGAACAGGACGAACTTGCCATTCTCGCGCCAGTAGGCGAAAGCGCCGGCGATCCGGTCGCCGTCCTTGATCAGCTCGGTGACCGTGCACTCGGAGAAGACCTTGAGCTTGGCCTCGTAGTCGCCGAACTCCTCGTGGTCCTCCTGCTGCAGCGACACGATCTTCTGCTGCATGGTGCGGATCATCTCGAGGCCGGTGCGGTCACCGACGTGCGCGAGGCGGGGGTAGGTGTGCCCGCCGAAGTTGCGCTGGCTGATCTTGCCGTCCTTGGTGCGGTCGAACAGCGCACCGTAGGTCTCGAGCTCCCAGACGCGGTCGGGCGCCTCCTTGGCGTGCAGCTCGGCCATCCGCCAGTTGTTGAGGAACTTCCCGCCCCGCATGGTGTCGCGGAAGTGGACCTGCCAGTTGTCCTTCTCGTTGACGTTGCCCATGGAGGCGGCGCAGCCGCCCTCGGCCATCACCGTGTGGGCCTTGCCGAACAACGACTTGCTGATGATCGCGGTCCGCTTCCCCTGGGCGCGCGCCTCGATGGCGGCCCGCAGCCCGGCGCCTCCCGCGCCGATGACGATGACGTCGTAGGGGAACCGTTCGACCTGAACCTGAACCATGAATCCCTCTTAGTTGAAGATGCGCAGGTCGGTGATCCAGCCGGCGGACACCGCCATGATGTAGGCGTCCGTGACGATGACGGTGACCAACGAGATCATCGCGAACTGGCCGTGCTTCGGGTTGAGCTTGGAGACGAACGTCCAGTAGCGGTACCGCATCGGGTGCTTGGAGAAGTTCTTCAGCTTGCCGCCGACGATGTGCCGGCACGCGTGGCAGGACAGCGTGTACGCCGTCAGCATCGCCACGTTGATCAGGATGATGACGGTGCCGAGCCCCATGCCGATGCCGCCGTCCTTGCCGTGGAAGGCAAGCACCGCGTCATAGACATTGATCACCGCGAAGACGAGTGCGCCGTAGAAGAAGTACCGGTGGGCGTTGAGCAGCACGAGCGGGAACTTGCTCTCACCCGTGTACTTCTTGTGCGGCTCGGGCACCGCGCAGGCGGCCGGCGCCATGAAGAACGACCGGTAGCCCGCCTTGCGGTAGTAGTAGCAGGTGCCGCGGAAGCCGGCGAGGATCACGAACGTGATGATGGGAATCGGCACGAACGCCGGGAGCGCCGGCAGCGGCGTGCCGAAGTGGCTGGATCCCGGCACACACGGCTCGAACAGACACGGCGAGTAGAGCGGCGTGAGGAGGTGCTCCGGGCCCGCCCAGTAGTAGTCGTTCATGAAGATGCGGACCGTCGCGTAGACGATGAAGAACCCGAGGATCGCGCCCGTGCTTAGCGGATACCGCCACCAGCGGTCGGTCCGAAAGGTGCGCTCCGATATCTGCGCCCGATCCGGGGCACCGACGCCAGCCTTCATTGTTGTCCTCGACTCCAGAACGAGAGATTTGGTTATCAGAGACTATCGGTGAATCGCAGTGGCGGCGGCGTTCCGCGGGTCACACCGGATCGCCTGGCCACCGGTTCTCGGCGAGCCATGAGTGGCCATGCCTCGCACCTTTCTCGGGTCGCTCGGTCGGCGCCGAGCACACTTGTCCGGGTCGACACCATGCCGTCGACGGGTGCCGCCGGTGGCACATGCAGAAGTACCACACGGTGGGAAAACGCCGGTAGGCGACCTGTGCCCAAGGTGGCCTGGGGCACGTCCGACAAACGTCGCACGTGCCCCAGGGTCCTGGTCACCGGGAGACCGTACTCCCCTCGGTCGCCGCTTGCCTGGCGGCCTCTATATGTGTGTTGTCCAGCACTCGCCACACCAACACGGTGACCAGAACCACGCCGGCGAACCCGAGCCAAAACGGTGCGGCAAGGCCGAAATAGCGGCCCATCACGCCACCCGACAACGCGCCGAGCAGCATTCCCGCGTTAGATCCCATTCTGTATGCACTATGCACTCGGCCGAGCAACTCGGTCGGCACCAGCTCCTGCCGCAGCGTCGCGCAGACGGTGGAGAAGATCATGAGGTGTAGGCCGAGCATGGCGAGGATCACGCCGACGGCGATCGCGTGGCCGGCCAGCGCGAGGCCCACATGGACGAACGCCTCCACCACCATGCCGACGCGCAGCACGGTGCCCGGCCCGATCAGCGTGAGGACACGGTTGGCGAGCAGGCCGCCCACGATCCCGCCGACCGCGGTCGCGGCGAGCAGCAGTCCATAGCCGACGGAGTCCAGCCCGAGCCGCTCGTAGGCGATCAGGACCATGATGGACAGTGCGGCGCCGATGCCCACGTTGGACACGGCCACGGTGATCGTCACCGTGCGCAGGATCCGGTGGCGCATCAGCCATCGGACGCCCTCGACGATGGCCGCGCGCAGGCTCGGGTGCACGGTGCCCGCCGCCGGCCGTGAGGTGGGCAGGGTCATCGACAGGGCGGCCACGGCGACGAGCGCGACCGCGTCGAACACGAACGGTGTCCAGTCGGCCAGCCCGAACGACCACCCGGCGAGCGGCGCGGCGATCATCGACTGGCACAGGGTGCGCGCGGCCAGCAGCCGCCCGTTGGCGCGAGCGAGCCCGCCGGGCGGCACGATCGCGGGCAGCAGCACGGTGGCCGCGTTCTCGTACAGCAGTCCCGCGCAGCCGACGAGGAAGAAGACCGCGTACAGCAATAAGAGCGGGGCCTCGCCCACCATGACCACGACGGCGAGCGTGAGCAGCGCCGCCATCCGGAACACGCTGGCCGCGGTCATGGCGAACCGCCGGTCGACGCGGTCGACCAGTGCGCCGCTCGGCAGGGCGAACAGCATCCAGGCGAGCTGCTGGGCGACCAGCAACCCGGCCACCTGGACGGGATCCCGGGTGAGGGAGGCCACGAGCAGAGGCCCGGCGGTCATGGTCACCCCGTCGCCGAGACTGGACAGCGAACTGGCCGACCACAACCGCGCGAAGTGTCCCCTCATAAAGACACTGACGCACCGCCCCCGCCGGGGTTGGCCGGACCACGGCGACCACCACACCGCAGGACCGAGGTGAGCCGGCCCCACGTGAGGTCATGATGGGTGACTGGAATGGTCATCATGACCTACGGCGGGTTCACGTTCGCCGGCCGATTCGGCTTCGCCGGCGGGTTCGGCTTCGCCGGCGGGCTGATCGCCAGTGGTGTCCGTGGTGTCAGCCGTATCGGTGGTGCCAGCGCTGTGCTCGGCGTGGATCTCGGCGGCAGTCAGGTCGGACCCGCGGGCGGCAGCTCCCGCTACCAGCACGCGAGATCGCGGTTCCCGCACACGAGATCGCGGTTCCCGCACACGAGATCGCGGTTCCCGCACACGAGATCGCGGTTCCCGCACACGAGATCGCGGTTCCGGCACGCGAGATCGCGGTTCCGCGCCAGATTCGATGGCGGCGGCACCAGGATCCGCGGCAGGGACATCGGGTTCGGGGTTCCGCAACCACGATCTCGGCGCCCGCAACCGCGATCTCGGGGTCCGCAACCGCGATCTCGGGGTCCCGGGGTTCGGGGGTTGCTGCTTCGGAGTCGGCGATCGTTTGGTGCAGGGCGTCGGCTGCCGCTATCAGGACCTCCACCGCTGCCGGCGACTCCTGTACGGCCGAGGCGCACTGACCCAGTTCGATGGCCAGTTCCGCTCGGGCGCGTGGGTCGGTCATCATGTCCGACCGGAGTGGTCATCATGACCTACCGGAGTGGTCATCATGAGGTACGGGACCATCACGCCGCGTTCACGACGTTTCTGTGGCGGTGACGGAACCGTAGGATTCGACCATGGGGGACAACCCGAACGCGAACATCCGGATCAGTGACGTCGAGCGCGATCTGGCCATGGCGGCGCTCGGCGAGCACCTGGGGACCGGCCGGCTCGAACTCGACGAGTACGACGACCGCAGCACGCGGGTGATCGAGGCACGCACCCGGGCCGACCTGGAAGCGTTGTTCACCGACCTCCCCGAACCGCACCCCGACCTCAGCGCCGCGGTGCCGCCCCCGGGCCGGACGGTCACCATCAGGAAGGCCAAGAAGAACGACCCCACGGTCACCCCGGCCAGCAAGGCGATGGAAACGATCGCCGGTCTCACGATCCTGCTCGGCATTCCCGGCGCGATCGTGCTGACCATCGTCGCCGGGTTGTGGTGGTTGTTCTTCCCGGTGGTCGGCGTCTTCTTCAGCGCCGCCGCGGCGGCCGAGGCACTCAAGAAGCCCAGCGACAAGACCTAGTAGGACTCGTCCAGCAGGTCGGTTTCCTCGCCCGCCGCGCGTAACTCGTCCTTCACCACCCGGAAGCACAAGCCCTGCGCGTAGCCCTTGCGGGACAGCATGCCGAGGAGTTTGCGGATCTTCGCGCTCTCGTCGTCGCCGCTCAGGGAGCGCAGACGTTTGCGCACCAACTGGCGGGCGCGGTCCTCCTCGGCGTCGGCGTCGACTTTCGCCAAGGCCTCCTCCGACACCGTGTCCGACACTCCCTTGCGGCGTAACTCAATGGCCAGCGCGCGCCGGCCCATCCCCTGAAAGTTGTGCCGGGAACGCACCCACACCTCGGCGAAGGCGGCGTCGTCGACCAGCCCGACCTCGTCGAGCCGGCCGAGTACGCCCTCGGCCACGTCCTCTTCGATCCCCTTGCGCAGCAAGGCCTGGTGCAGTTCGAGCCGCGTGCGCGGCCGAACGGTGAGCAGCCGGAGGCAGATGTCCTTGGCCTGCTGGACCGCATCCTCCGGCGTCTGCTTGGAGGACTGCTCACCGGGGGACGACGCCATGGACGCCATGGATGCCGTGGATGCGGTCGTGCGCGCCCCCCGCCGGTCTCGCCGCGCGTGTCGCGACTCGGTCATCGGCTCAGAAGTCGACCGGTGCCGGCACGGGCTCGACAGCCTCGGCGTCGACCTTGGCACCGATACCGAGCTTGTCCTTCATCCGCTTCTCGATGTCGTTGGCGATGTCGGGGTTGTCGAGCAGGAACTTGCGCGCGTTCTCCTTGCCCTGGCCGAGCTGGTCGCCCTCGTAGGTGTACCAGGCACCGGACTTGCGCAGGATGCCCTGCTCCACGCCCATGTCGATGAGCGAACCCTCGCGGCTGACGCCCTTGCCGTAGAGGATGTCGAACTCGGCCTGCTTGAACGGCGGCGCCACCTTGTTCTTGACCACCTTGACGCGGGTGCGGTTGCCGACCGGCTCGCCGCCGTCCTTGAGGGTCTCGATGCGGCGCACGTCGAGCCGCACGGACGCGTAGAACTTGAGCGCCTTGCCACCCGTGGTGGTCTCGGGCGAGCCGAACATGACGCCGATCTTCTCGCGCAGCTGGTTGATGAAGATCGCGGTGGTGCCGGAGTTCGAGAGCGCACCGGCGAGCTTGCGCAGCGCCTGGCTCATGAGCCGGGCCTGCAGGCCGACGTGGCTGTCGCCCATCTCGCCCTCGATCTCGGCGCGGGGCACCAGGGCGGCCACCGAGTCGATCACCAGGATGTCGAGCGCACCGGAGCGGATGAGCATGTCGGCGATCTCCAGCGCCTGCTCACCGGTGTCGGGCTGGGAGACGAGCAGCGCGTCGGTGTCGACGCCCAGGTTCTTGGCGTACTCCGGGTCGAGCGCGTGCTCCGCGTCGATGAACGCCGCGATACCGCCGGCCTTCTGTGCGTTGGCCACCGCGTGCAGGGCCAGCGACGTCTTACCGGAGGACTCCGGGCCGAAGATCTCCACGACCCGGCCGCGCGGCAGGCCGCCGATGCCGAGCGCCACGTCGAGCGCGATCGAGCCGGTGGGAATGACCGCGATCGGTGCGCGGGCCTCGTCGCCGAGACGCATCACCGATCCCTTGCCGAAGTTCTTGTCGATCTGGGCGAGCGCCAGGTCGAGCGCCTTCGTCCGGTCGGGGGCTGCTGGTGCCATCTGAGATCCACCTCGGTTGGGTCGAGAACGTTTTGCACTCACGGCGGCGACGCTACGGGGAGGGTCCGACAATTTTCGTCGCGGGCGCCGATCTGTGGATCGACGACCCCCCTGTGGACAGCCAGGCTAGACGAACTGGTGTTCGATCATGCGGAGACACGCCGTGCGCTACCCTGCGCGATTTCCGCCGGGTCAGCGCCGAGTCACCGTCGATCCGGGGGCACCTCGAACGCCTCGCAGACCGCTCGCCAGATCTCTTTCGTGGGCATGCCGGCCTCGAGCGCACCGTCGACCGTACGGCCGCCCAGGGAGCTGAACACGTGGTCCCTGGCCAGCATGTCGGCCCGTACCTCGCCGAACTCCCGGGCCATCAGGTTGCGAAAAACGGTGATACGCATCGAGCTCAGCCTACGAGCAGCCCGCCGTCTGCCAGAATTCGCGTCATGTGGTTCGCGATCGATCCCCCGAGTCCGATGGAGTCGACTCTTTTCGACATCGGGGTGGCGGCGTCGCTGGTCGTCGCGCTGATCGTCCTGATCCTCGCCTACCGCCGACGGCGGCGATAGGGCACCTACGTGCCCGGCTGGACGTTCTCGTCGAAGAAGTCGGCCAGCGCGTCCGGCGCCAGGTCGTCACCCCGCAGCTCGGTCTTCATCAGCCAGCCGACCAGCGGCCGGTCCGCCACCGTGAACACCAGCACGCCGCTCCCGCCGCTGACCCCCGCGCGATAGCGCCCGGACAGACCGTTGCCGGACCACTCGGCGAGGACGTGGTCGCCCTCGGTCATGTTGCCGAGCTGGGTGGCCTCCACCTCCTGCGCGTCCTCCACGGACGCGAGGTGGGCGTACCTGACCTCGTAGTCGTCGGACAGCGTGCAGCTGACGTCCGCGTCGCTGTTCTGTTCGGCCGGCTCGCAGTCGCCGTCGGCCACCGTGCCGGCCAACTGACGCAGGCACTGGCTGAAGCCCTGGCTGTCCGTGTCGCCCTTCTGCAGGCAGTCCTCGGCGGTCGGCAGGTCGCTGGTCGGACGCAGCGCCAGCACCGCGACGAGCGCCGCCACGGCGAGCACCACGACCGCGCCGACGCCGATGAACAGGTTCCGGCGGCTCTTGGCCGGCTGCATGGGATAAGGCGTGTGTTGTGCCGCGGGAATCGCACCGGTCGGCGGCGGGCCGACCGGTTGCGGGTTCGGACCAGTCCGCGGGGCGGCCGGGCCCTGCCGGGCGGGCGGGGGCTGCATGGCCGGGTTGGGGCCCGTGTGTGGCGCGGCGGCCGGGAACGCGCCGGTCGGCGGGCGGGCGATGGCGCTGCTGAGGTTCGCCGTGCGCAGGCTGACGCCTTCCTGCGTCACGTGGTGCGCCCCCAGCGCCACCGCGGTTTCCGGCTGGTCGAGGCTCGTGGGCACCACCCGGAGCTGCTCGGCGATCAGCGTGGCGATCAGCGGGATGCGGGAGGACCCGCCGACCAGGTAGATCCCGGCGAGCCGGTCGGGGCGCAGGCCGGTCGAGCGGATGGTGCCGGCCAGCAGTTCCACGCTGCGCAGCAGGCTCGGCCGGATCAACGCCTCCAGCTCGACGCGCGTGACCAGCACGTCGGTGAACGGCTCGGGCAGCGGGACCTCGGTCTGCGGGTGCCGCGACAACGCTTCCTTGCCGGCCTTCACGTCCTCGCGCAGCGCGCGCTGGGCCCGGCGGTCACCGGTGTTCTCGGGCCGGAGCATGTGCTGCCAACGACCGGGGTCGCGGGTCGACACCTGCCGGCCGACGTGCTCGAGCAGCGCCTGGTCGACGTCGAACCCGCCCAGGTCGGGCAGGCCGGCCTCGGCCAGGACGGCGAACCCGTTCTGAGTGGCGGCCACCACGGCGACGTCGAACGTGCCGGCGCCCAGGTCGTAGACGGCGAGCGCCTGCCCCGGCGCGAGGGCCTGGCCGGGGAACGAGGCGAAGTGCGCGGCCGCGGCCACCGGTTCGGGCACGAGCACCAGGTTGGAGCCCATGCCGGCGAGCCGGGCGGCTGACAGCAGTGCGTTGCGCCGGACCGGACCCCACTGGGCGGGGTGGGTCAGCCGCACCTCGTCGGGCTTGGCGCCGCCGAGCTGGCGGGACGTCTCCTCGGCGACGCGCTGCAGCACGGCGGCGAGCGCCTCGGTGACCGGGACGACCACGTCGCCCAGCAGGAGCGTGCCCTCGTCGATCCGGCGCTTGGGGTTGGGCTCGAAGCGTGCCGGGTCGAGGCGGGCGCGCCGCTCGGCGTCCCGGCCGACCACCAGGCTGCCGCCCTCGGCCGCGAAGAGCGCGGACGGCATGGTGGCCGCGCCGTCCACCTCCACCACTCTCGGCGGCCGGCCGTGCGCGGACAGCACGGCAACCGTGTTGGAGGTGCCCAGATCCACCGACAGGACGGCCACGACTCTCCCCTCACCTCGATCGCCGCAGATGCTGCCACGTCCGGCCCGGCCGTGTGACCGGACCCGCGATTACGCGGGAATGTTGCCGAGTGCGGTCGACATGATCTTCTCGGCCGTCGCACACTGGTCTTCCTCCGGGCCGATCAGCTGCACCAGGAGATGGACCGGCTCGTCGGACACTTTCACCACCAGGACGCACTCGCCCGACTTCTCGGTCTTGGTGGCCGGGAAGCCTTCGAACTCGGTCTGGGTGTCCCCGGCGCCGTCGCTGGACTGGATGGCCAGGCGGAAGCTGCGATTGTCCTTGTAGTCGGCGTTGTCGGTCGTGAAGTTGCAGCCCTCGATGGTGTCGGAGTTGTCGCGCGCCGTGTCCTCACCCAGTGCGTCGCTCGCCTCCTGCTCGCTGAGCAGGTCGGCGCAGTCGGAGTCGAGGGAGAGACTCTTCGGGTTGGCCACGGGCTGGTTGTCGTCGCCGCTGTTCAGCACCAGGAGCAGGACACCGCCGATGGCGAGGACCAGCACCACCGCGAGGCCCACGATCAGCGGCGTCCGGTTGGATTTCGGCGCGGGTGGCGGGACGGGGTGCCGGTAGAGCGGCTGCTGCGGTGCGGGCTGCCTGGGAGCCGCCATGGGCTGGGGCATGGGCTGGGGCACCGGTTGGGGTGCCGGTCGCGGCGGCGAGGCCATATGGGTGGTGCGTTCCTCGACCGCCGGCGGGAGGTTGTCGGTGCGCGGGCTCACCGCCTCCCTGGCGACGTGGTGCGCGCCGAGCGCGACGGCCGTCTCCGGCTGGTCCAGGTTGGTGGCCACGATCCGCAACTGCTCGGCGATCAACGTCGCCACCAGCGGAATCCGGCTCGACCCGCCCACCAGGTAGATGCCGACCAGCCCGTCGGGCGTCATGCCGGTCGAGCGAATGGTGCCGGCCAGCAACTCCACGCTGCGCAGCAGGCTCGGCCGGATCAACGCCTCCAGCTCGGCACGCGTGACCAGCACGTCGGTGAACGGCTCCGGCAACGGCACCTCGGTCTGCGGATGCCGCGACAACGCCTCCTTGCCGGCCTTCACGTCCTCCCGCAGCGCACGCTGGGCCCGGCGGTCGGCCGTGGACTCCGGCCGCAACATGTGCTGCCAGCGTCCGGGATCACGTGCCGACACCTGGCGGCCGACGTGCTCCAGCAGCACCTGGTCGACATCGAGACCGCCCAGGTCGGGCAGGCCGGCCTCGGCCAGGACGGCGAACCCGTTCTGGGTGGCGCCGACGATGGCGACGTCGAACGTGCCCGCCCCCAGGTCGTAGACGGCGAGCGCCTGCCCCGGCGCCAGCGTCTGGCCGGGGAACGACGCGAAGTGCGCGGCCGCCGCCACCGGCTCGGGCACCAGGACCAGGTTCGATCCCAGGCCGGCGAGCCGGGCGGCGGACAACAGCACGTTGCGCCGCACCAGTCCCCACTGAGCCGGATGCGTCAGCCGCACCTCGTCCGGTTTCTTGCCGCTGAGCTGGCGGGACGTCTCCTCGGCCACGCGCCGCAGGACGGCGGCGAGCGCCTCGGTGACCGGGAGGACCGTGTCCCCGAGCAGCAGCGTGCCCTCGTCGATCCGCCGCTTGGGGTTGGGCTCGAAACGCGCCGGGTCGAGACGGGCGCGCCGCTCGGCGTCCCGGCCGACCACGAGGCCGCCCCCCTCGCCGGCGAAGAGCGCGGACGGCATGGTGGCCGCGCCGTCGACCTCCACCACCCGCGGCTGACGGCCATGCGCGGCCAACACCGCCACCGTGTTGGAGGTCCCCAGATCCACCGACAGGACGGCCACATCTCTCCCCTCAGTTCGAACGCCGCAGATGCTGCCATGTCCGACCACACCGTATGACCAAACCCGCGATTGTCAGGCGCTTGGCAGGTTCTCCAACGCGGTCGCTGTCAGCGCCTCACCCACGTCACAGGAGCCGGCGATCGTTCAGGGCCTGCCGTGATCGCCTTACCCGCGACCTGGCCTGCCGGTGCGCCACCGCCCGGCACCCGCTGCGCATCGCCGACACCGAGCACGGGCCGCTGCTCCAACATCACCACCGGCGGGCGCGACCCCGCACATCAAGATCGGCCCCGCCACCCCGGACGAGATCATCAACCGGCTTCGCGCGATCCACCGCACCTGCCGTGAGCCGACACGCTCCAGCCGGGCAGGGCGCTCGCAACGCGGGCGTCACCGACCGCGTGTACACGGTCCACGTCGACCTCGGGCTGATCGAGCCGGCTCGGTTATCGACCGCCGCGTGCCATTTAGCTTGTCGACAGGCGCGAGAACGCTGTCTCGAGGAGATTGCGAGCAGCGTCGCAGTGGTCGTCGTTGTTGTTGTCCACGGCCACATATAGCTCGACATCGTGGTCCCCGTCCTTGCCCACTGCGACATTCGCCGTACACCGACCAAGATTGTCTTCTTGGTATGCATCGTTGCCCTCGAGTGTGTACTTCTCGCTCTTGGCGCCCGTGGACTCGTCGTACTCGTCGTTTGGCGGAACCCACCTACCCGTGTACAGATAGACGGAGAACGGCTCATGTCTGGGACTTAAGCCAGACGCAATCCAGCTGCACAACTGCCTGCTCCAGGCGCCGTCTTCTACTGGCTCTGCAGACTCGTCAGTGGTGATCTCGCCATCGATGCCGACCGCGGTGTAGATCTCGTCGTGCGTGAGTACCTCGCCGCAGTCGACCTGTTCCGGGATCTCCACGGGGACCGCGACAGTAGGACCCTGGGGCGAGTGCCTGGTCAACAACGGAATCCCCCATGCGGCGGCGGCGAGAACCACGACCACCACGGGCACCAGAATCAGCCACAGCTTGCGCTTCCCACGCGGCCCCGGCGACGCCGGGGGCGGGATACTCGGCGGACCGGCGAAGCGCGGCAGCGGAACGGGGTGGGCTGCCGTGGCCGGAGGACGAGGCGCGGCCACTGGTCGCGGCGGCGACGCGATGTGGGTGGTGCGTTCCTCGTCCGCGGGCGGCAGCCCGTCGGTGCGCGGGCTCACGGCCTCGCGGGCCACGTGATGGGCGCCAAGAGCGACGGCCGTCTCCGGCTGGTCCAGGTTGGTCGCCACGATCCGCAACTGCTCGGCGATCAACGTCGCCACCAGCGGAATCCGGCTCGACCCACCCACCAGATAGACCCCGGCCAACCGGTCCTGCGTCAACCCGGCCGACCGCACGGTGGCGCTCAGCAACTCCACACTGCGCAGCAGGTTCGGCCGAATCAGCGCCTCCAATTCAGCACGAGTGACCAGCGCGTCGTGGAACGGCTCCGGCAGCGGCACCTCGGTCTGTGGGTGCACCGACAGCGCTTCCTTGGCCGCGCGCACGTCCTCCTGCAGCGCACGCCGAGCGCGCCGGTCCGCCGTGGACTGGGGACGCAGGAGCCGCTGCCAGCCAGCGGGGTCCCGCACGGAGACCTGGTGACCGACGTGCGCGAGCAGCGACTGGTCGACGTCCAGCCCGCCGAGGTCGGGCAACCCGGCCTCGGCCAGCACGGTGAACCCGGCCGGCCCGGCCACCACGATCGCCACGTCGAACGTGCCCGCGCCGAGGTCGTACACGGCGAGCGCCTGACCCGGAGCGAGAGAACGCCCAGGGAACGAGGCGAAATGCGCGGCCGCCGCCACCGGTTCCGGCACCAACACCAGATTCGACCCCAGGCCGGCCTGCCGCGCGGCCGACAACAACACGTTCCGCCGCACCGGCCCCCACTGCGCCGGATGCGTCAACCGCACCTCGTCGGCCCGCCCACCATTCAGCTGCCGGGACACCTCACCGGCAACCTTGCCCAACACCGCGGCGAACGCCTCGGTCACCGGCACCACCCGGTCACCCAGCAGCAACGTGCCCTCGTCGACCCGGCGCTTCGGATTGGGCTCGAACCGCGCGGGATCCAGCCGCGCCCGACGCTCCGCCTCCCGGCCGACGACGAGGCGTCCTTCTTCCGCGGCGAACACCGCCGACGGCATCGCCGCCGAACCCTCCACCTCCACCACACGCGGCTGACGACCATGAGCCGACAACACGGCGACCGTGTTGGACGTACCGAGGTCTACCGACAGCACTGACACAGTGAACCCCCATGAACACTGACAGTTAGGCAGCAGATGCTGTCACATCGGGTCACGCACCGCCGTCGGCGCCCGGCTTGATGTGGTCGTTGAAGTAGCCCGGCACGTCGTCACCGCTTCCGTCGCCACCAGTACTGATCTTGAAGAGCGCGCCGAGGAGCGGCGAGTCGTCGGCCGTGAAGAGCAGGACGCCGTTGCCGAGGCCGATGTCGACGAAGTAGGACGTACCGGTCAGCCCGTCACCGCTCCATTCGGCCTGTTCGGCGTCGTCCTTGCCCTTGTTCAGCGTCTGGAAGATCGTGTCGATGTTCTTCTGGGCGACCTCGGGGCCCGACAGCTCGTTGCCGTCCGCGTCCTTGCTCGGCTCGAAGTGGTAGTACATGACGAAGTAGTCGTCGGCGAGCATGCAGGTCGCGACCGTGGTCCCGGGGGTTTCGACCGCGGCGCCGCCACCAACACCCGGCATGTTCGCGCCCGAACTGCACTCGTTGTTGTCGGGCACGGCGCCGGCGAGCTTGCGCATGCACTCGCTGAACCCGGCGTCGTCCGGCGCCCGGTCGGAGCAGTCGACGCCACCGGCCGTGCCGCCACCACCACTGGAGTCGCCCGAGGTCGCGATCAGGATGCTGACCGTAGCGATCACCAGGACGGCGACCACGGCGGTCGCGATGTACCACATCCGGTTTGACGACGGCGCGTTCGACTGCTGCTGAGGGCGTGGCGCCGGGTAGGCGCGCTGCTGGGGAGCGTGCTGCTGCTGCGCCATGGCGGGCACCGGCGTCGGGGTGCTCGGCGGGCCCTGCACCCGCTGCGGGCCGCTGTTCGGGTAGGCGCTCTGCGCCGGGGTGGCGCCGGTCGGCGGGGACGGCGGTGGCGGCGAGCCGGCGGCGAACCCGCCGGTGCGCGGCGGCGCCAGCACCTGCCGGGTGCGCTGGACATCCTCGATGGTGCTGCTGATGTCGCTGGTCCGCAGGGTGACGCCCTCCTGCGGAACATGGTGCGCACCGAGCGCGACGGCCGTCTCCGGCTGGTCGAGGCTGGTGGGCACCACCCGCAGCTGCTCGGCGATCAGCGTGGCGATCAGCGGGATGCGGCTGGACCCGCCGACCAGGTAGATGCCGACCAGGCGGTTCGGGGTCATGCCGGTGGAACGGATGGTGGCGGCCAGCAGCTCGACGCTGCGGAGCATGCCCGGCCGGATCAACGCCTCCAGCTCGACGCGCGTGACCAGCACGTCGGTGAACGGCTCCGGCAGCGGGACCTCGGTCTGCGGGTGCCGCGACAGCGACTCCTTGGCCGCCTTCACGTCCTCGCGCAGAGCCCGCTGCGCGCGGCGGTCACCCGTGGAGACCGGCCGCAGCAGGCTCTGCCAGCGGCCGGGGTCGCGGACCGACACCTGCCGGCCGACGTGTTCGAGCAATGCCTGGTCGACGTCGAGGCCACCGAGGTCGGGCAGGCCGGCCTCGGCGAGCACCACGAAGCCGTTCTGGGTGGCGCCGACGATGGCGACGTCGAACGTGCCGGCCCCGAGGTCGTAGACGGCGAGTGCCTGCCCGGGCACCAGGGTCTGGCCGGGGAACGACGCGAAGTGCGCGGCCGCGGCCACCGGTTCGGGGACCAGCACCAGGTTGGAGCCCATGCCGGCCTGGCGGGCGGCCGACAGCAGCACGTTGCGCCGCACCGGCCCCCACTGAGCGGGGTGGGTCAGCCGCACCTCGTCGGGCTTCCCGCCGCCGAGCTGGCGGGACGTCTCGTCGATCACGCGGCGCAGGACGCCGGCGAGCGCGTCGGTGACCGGCACCACCTGGGCGCCGAGCAGCAGCGTGCCCTCGTCGACGCGACGCTTGGGGTTGGGTTCGAAGCGCGCCGGGTCGAGGCGGGCGCGCCGCTCGGCGTCCCGGCCGACCACCAGGTTCCCGTCCTCCGCGGCGAACACGGCGGACGGCATCATGGAGGCCCCGTCGACGTCGACTACCCGTGGCGGCCTGCCGTGCGCGGACAGCACGGCGACCGTGTTGGACGTGCCGAGATCCACCGACAGGACGTTCACGACTCTCCCCTCGCCGTACTGCTGGATCAAGATGCTGCCATGACGGCCCGGCGCCGTGGGACGGGTCCCATACATCTGCTGTTGGCGTCGCGGGTGTACTACGTGCGGTGACGACCGCTGGTTCAGAAATTGTCGGTGGTCCGAGTCATCATGGATCCCGTGAGTACCGACGCGCTCGACCTGTTCTCGCCGGCCACCAGGCAGTGGTTCACCGGCGCCTTCGCCGCGCCCACCGAGGCGCAGACGGGTGCCTGGCAGGCGGCCGCGGCCGGTGAACATGCGCTGGTCGTAGCGCCCACCGGCTCCGGCAAGACGCTCGCCGCCTTCCTGTGGGCGCTGGACCGGCTGGCCACCCAGCCGTTACCGGCCGAACGCCGCCACCGGTGCCGGGTGCTCTACGTGTCGCCGCTCAAGGCGCTGGCGGTCGACGTGCAGCGCAACCTGCGGGCGCCGCTCGCGGGCATCAGCCAGGCGTCCCGGCGGCTCGGCCACGCCGAGCCGGGCATCACGGTGGGCATGCGGACGGGCGACACACCGGCCGACGAGCGCCGGTCGTTCGCCCGCACCCCGCCCGATGTGTTGGTCACCACACCCGAGTCGCTGTTCCTGCTCCTCACGTCCGCCGCGCGCGACTCGCTGCGCGGGGTCGAGACGGTGATCGTCGACGAGGTGCACGCGGTCGCCGGCACCAAGCGCGGCGCGCACCTGGCGCTGTCGCTCGAACGGCTCGACGCGCTGCTCGACTCGCCGGCCCAGCGGATCGGCCTGTCCGCCACCGTCCGCCCGATCGACGAGGTCAGCGCGTTCCTCGCAGGTGGCCGCCCGGTGCGGATCGTGGCTCCACAGACCGGCAAGACCATCGAGATGCGGGTGGTGGTGCCGGTCGAGGACATGACCCAGCTCGACGGGCCGCCGCCGATCGAGGGACCGGTCACGCCCGACCCCGACGCCCCGCTGCCCAGCGGTATCGGCACGCTCGAGGAGATGACGGGCGAGCTCGGCGGCACCCGCCGCCCGTCGATCTGGCCCGCCGTCGAGGAGCGGGTGCTGGAGCTGGTCCGCGACCACCGGTCCACCATCGTGTTCACCAACTCGAGACGGCTGGCCGAGCGGCTCACGTCGCGGCTCAACGAGTTGGCGGCCGAGCACCCGTTGACCCCGGCAGCGGTCGGGCGGTTCCCCGCCGAGGCCATCGCCGCCTCCGGCTGGGCGGCCGGGGTCGAGTCGCCGACCATCGCCAGGGCGCACCACGGGTCGATGTCGCGTGAGCAGCGGACCTCGGTCGAGGAGGACCTGAAGTCCGGGCGGCTGCCGTGCGTGGTGGCCACGTCGTCGTTGGAGCTGGGCATCGACATGGGCGCGGTCGACCTGGTCGTCCAGATCGAGGCGCCGCCGTCGGTGGCGTCGGGCATGCAGCGCATCGGCCGGGCCGGGCACCAGGTGGGTGCGGTGTCCCGCGGGGTCATGTTCCCGAAGTTCCGCGGCGACCTGGTGTCGTGCGCCGTGGTGGCCGAGCGGATGGCCGTCGGCGCCATCGAGGCCATGCGTTATCCGCGCAACCCGCTCGACGTGCTGGCCCAGCACATCGTGGCCATGGTGGCGCTGGAGCCGTGGCCGCTCGACCGGCTGACCGCGCTCGTCCGGCGGGCCGCGCCGTTCGCGGCGCTGCCCGACTCGGCGTTGCACTCGGTGCTCGACATGCTGGCCGGGCGCTATCCGAGCGAGGAGTTCGGCGAGCTGCGGCCGCGGATCACCTGGGACCGGATCAACGGCGAGCTGCGCGGCCGGCCGGGCGCGCAGCGGCTGGCCGTCACCTCGGGCGGCACCATTCCCGACCGGGGGCTGTTCACCGTGATGACCCCGGCCGGCGAGTCCGGTGCCGGGTCGCGGGT
Organism: uncultured Actinomycetota bacterium; assembly: GCA_963826035.1. Classification (GTDB taxonomy): domain Bacteria; phylum Actinomycetota; class Actinomycetes; order Mycobacteriales; family Pseudonocardiaceae; genus Actinophytocola. The sequence continues at coordinate 927,537 of CAWGVZ010000004.1, forward strand.
GGGCGAGCTGGACGAGGAGATGGTCTACGAGTCACGGGTCGGCGACACGTTCCTGCTCGGCACGTCGGCGTGGCGTATCCAGGACATCACCCACGACCGGGTGATCGCCACGCCGGCGCCCGGCGAGCCGGCGCGAATGCCGTTCTGGAAGGGCGACTCACCCGGGCGGCCGCTGGAGCTGGGGCGCGCACTCGGCAAGTTCCTGCGCGAGGTGTCCGGCCTGGCCGAACCGGCGGCCCGCGCGCGGACGGCCGAGGCCGGGCTGGACTCGCTGGCCACCGAGAACCTGCTGGCGTACCTGAGCGAGCAGAAGCAGGCCACCAGATACGTGCCCGACGACCGCACCATGCTGATCGAGCGGTTCCGCGACGAGCTGGGTGACTGGCGGCTGGTGGTCCACTCGCCGTTCGGCGCCCAGGTCAACGCGCCGTGGGCGCTGGCCATCGGCGCCCGGCTGCGGGAGCGGCGCGGGATCGAGGCGCGGGTGGCGCACTCCGACGACGGCATAGTCATCCAACTGCCGGAGACGCTCGGTGCCGACGGCGCCGAGATCGTGGCCGGCGCCGACGACGTGCTGCTCGACCCGGAGGAGGTGGAGCAGATCGTGGTCGCCGAGATCGGCGGCTCGGCGCTGTTCGCCTCCCGCTTCCGGGAGTGCGCGTCCCGCTCGCTGCTGCTGCCGCGGCGCGATCCGCGGCGGCGTACCCCGCTGTGGCGCCAGCGGCAGCGGTCGGCCCAACTGCTGTCGGTGGCGGCCAAGTACGAGCAGTTCCCGGTGGTGCTCGAGGCCATGCGGGAGTGCCTGCAGGACGTGTACGACCTTGCCGGGCTGCGCGAGCTGATGTCCGACGTGCGGGCGCGGCGGGTCCGGGTGGTCGAGGTCGAGACGCCGTCGGCGTCGCCGTTCGCGCGCAGCCTGCTGTTCGGCTACGCGGGGATGTTCCTCTACGACGCCGACCAGCCGCTGGCCGAGCGGCGGGCCGCCGCGCTCTCGCTCGACAGTTCGCTGCTGGCCGAGCTGCTCGGGTCGGAGGCCATCCGCGAGTTGCTCGATCCCGAGGTGCTGGCGGAGGTCGAACGGTCGCTGCAGCGACTCGACCCGGACCGGGCGGCGCGCCACGAGGAGGACGCGGCCGACCTGCTGCGTTTCCTCGGTGATCTCTCCGAGTCGGAGGCGGCGCTGCGGGGAGTGCGGCCGGAATGGTTGACCGAGCTGGAGCAGCAGCGCCGGATCATCCGGGTACGGATCGCCGGCGAAGAAAGGTTCATGATCGTCGAGGACGCCGGGCGCATCCGCGACGCGCTGGGCACGGCGTTACCGGTCGGTGTGCCGGAGGCGTTCACCGAGCCGGTGGAGGATCCACTCGGTGACCTGCTGTCCCGCTACGCCCGCACCCACGGCCCGTTCCCGGCGGCCGCGGTGGCCGCCCGGTTCGGGCTCGGGATCGCCGTGGTCACCGGTGTGCTGGACCGGATGGTCGGCACCGGCCGGCTGGTGCGCGGCGAGCTGCGGCCGGTGGCGGCCGGCGGGTCGAACTCGCTCGAGTACTGCGACGCCGACGTGCTGCGCCGGCTGCGACGCGGGTCGCTCGCGCGGCTGCGGGCCGAGGTGGAGCCGGTGGAACCGGCCGCGCTCGGCCGGTTCCTGCCGGTGTGGCACGGAGTCGGCAAGCGGTTGCGCGCGGCGCCCACCGCCGACGACGTGCTGTCGGTGGTGGAGCAGTTGGCGGGTGCGCCGTTGCCGGCCAGCGCGTTCGAGTCGCTCATCCTGCCGTCGCGGTTACCCGGCTACTCGCCGGCGTTGCTCGACGAGCTGACCACGGCCGGCGAGGTCACCTGGTGCGGCACCGGTTCGCTCGCCGGCGGCGACGGCTGGATCGCGCTCGCCCCCACGGATGTGGCCGATCTGCTGCTGCCGGAGGTCGAGGACGCCGTGCCGGAGAGCCCGCTGCACCTGGCGGTCATGTCCGCCATGGACGGTGGGGCGCTGTTCTTCCGGCAGCTGGCCGATCGGGTGACGGTCACGCTGCTCGACGGCGGCGCGGAGGCCCCGTCCGACGCCGATGTGGTGGCGGCGCTGTGGGATCTCGTGTGGGCGGGGCTGGTCACGAACGACACGATCGCGCCGCTGCGGGCGCTGGTGTCCGGGCGCGGCGCGGCGCACAAGCCGCGCAGCGGCACGCCCCGCGGTCGGTACGCGCGGCTGCGTGGCGGTCGCCCGGCCATGCCGTCGCGCACGGGCCCGCCGACGGTCGCCGGCCGGTGGTCGCTGGTGGTCGCCCGCGAATCGGACCCGACGCGACGCGCCCACGCGCGAGCCGAAGCGTTCCTCGAGCGACACGGCGTACTGACCCGTGGCGCACTGGACACCGAACGGGTGACCGGCGGGTTCAGTGGTGTGTACAAGGTGTTGCGTGCCATGGAGGAGTCGGGCCAGATCGTGCGGGGCTACGTGGTCGAGGGCCTGGGCGCGGCACAGTTCGCCGCCAGGGGCGCGGTCGACCGCCTGCGCGCACTGTCCCGTTCGGACGGCGAACCCTCCGCTGAGGACACCGCGAGGGTCCTGGCAGCCGCCGACCCAGCCCAACCGTACGGCGCCGCGTTACCGTGGCCCGACCCGGCGGGCCGCACGGAGAACGCCGGAAAGCACCGCCCGGCAAGGAAAGCCGGCGCACTGGTGGTACTGGTCGACGGCGTGCCGGTGCTGTACGTGGAACGCGGCGGCCGCTCACTGCTGTCATTCACCGAACAGGACTCGGCCCTACGCGCGGCAGCGGGCGCCCTGTCGAACGCGGTCCGCGAGGGCTGGCTGGGCCAACTGGCCGTCCAACGAGCAGACGGCGAGGTAGCCCTGACATCCAACCTGGCCGAGATCCTACGAGACGCAGGCTTCCGAGCCACCCCAAAGGGCCTACGCCTACGCGCCTAGCCCACACAATGACCATTCCCGCCACCCAAGATGACCACTCCGGTCACCCAAGATGACCACCCAGGCACCCCAAGCCCGACACCCGAGTCCACCACTCGGGCACCGCGAGTCGGCCAGTCGAGCACGCCGAACCAGCCCCCACGCACGCCGAGTCGACCACTCGGGCACCCCAAGTCCGGCGCGGGTCCGTGGGGTCAGGCTCTCGCGGGTGGTCTGCGGGGTATCCCGACGCGAGGCGCCCACCTTGGCTGACTGGATGGGCGCGACCAGTGTCGGTCGACCTGCCGGATGCCGGTCCGGCGGATTCGACCCCCGGTGTACTTCTAGCGGCGCTCCACCGCCGCCAGCCGCAGCTCCAACTGGTCGATCCGGTGCCGCAGCAGGGTCACCTGTGCCTCGAGACTGAGCTCGCGTTCGGCTCGCCGCTGGATCCGCGGCGACCGGGCCGCCCGCTCGACCACCGCGTCGAGCGGGACCAGGCGCTGCGGGCCGTTCGGGCCGTCGACCAGCCGGGACGCGATCTCGCCGTTGCGGTACCAGGCCCGCAGCGCCGAGCGGGACACCCCGGTCTCCTGCTCGGCCTGGGCCAGCGGCACCCACGGGGTGTCGTCCAGCTGCGCGAACAACTCCAGCTCGTCCTGCCACCGGGACAGGCGATCCTCCCAGTCCGTCATATGGTGACTCTATCATTGATACTGTATTGACAGGGTCAATGGCAGCGTCAACCATGGCTGCCATGTTCGAACGCTTCACCGATGACTCCCGCGCCGTCGTGGTCAAGGCCCGGGAAGAGGCGCAGTCCTTCCAGCACGACCACATCGGTACCGAGCACGTACTACTCGGCCTGCTCGGCGTGCCGGGCTCGCTCGCCGCGCAGGTGTTGCGCAAGGCGGGGGTCGGCGCGGCCGACGTGCGGCGCGACATCGAGGCGCGCATCGGGCGCGGCGCCGAGCCGTCGCCCGGGCACATCTCGTTCACGCCGCGGGCGAAGAAGGTGCTCGAGCTGTCGCTGCGGGAGTCGTTGAAGCTGAACGTCAACTACATCGGCACCGAACACGTCCTGCTCGCGCTGGAACGGGAGGGCGCCGGGCTCGGCGCGCAGATCCTGACCAAGTACGTCCCCGATCTCGGCACGCTGCGCCAGTCGGTGCGCGAGCTCAGCGGCCCGCCTGCCGCGCGCGGCACCGACGGGGTCCCGACCCGGACCACGAACGCGGCCGAGGAGGTGGTGTCGGCGGCGCAGGCGCTGGCCGGCGGGGCGCCGATGGGCAGCCATCACCTGCTGGAGGCGCTGGTGCGGGCCGAGGGCAGCATGGCCGCGCAGGTGTTGAAGGAACTGGGGGTGGACCCGGCGGCCATCGCCACGAAGGTCGACGAGTTCGACACCGAGCTGACCACCGACGCGAGCCAGGAGGAGATCGCCGCCCGCAAGATGGAGCTGCGACTGGAGGGCGACGAGGTGCACGTGGTCTTCCGCGACGAGGGCACGGTCGGCCTGGCGAAGGCGGTGGCCGAGCTGGCGCCGGGCCCGATCCGCGCGACGGGTCCGGTCACAGGGCAGTTCGTACCGCTGTGGAAGGCGGCGAACGAGATGTTGTTCGCCGTGCTGCAGTCGTTGCGGGGCGATCCACCGGCGGACGCGGCCGGTTCCGGAAAGGCGGCCCTGCTGGTGCGCCGCGTGCTGCACGACCGGCTCCGCGGCCGAGACCGATGACCGCCGACACGGCCGAGGCCGTGCTCGACAACTGCGCTCCCGAGATCCAGCCGCTGGCCCGCGCCGTGTACGCCGAGCTGCGACGGGTGTTCCCGGACGCGGTGATCACGGCGGACTCCGACAGCATCGGCTTCGGCACGGGCCCCGGGTACAAGCACCTGATCTTCTCGCTGCTGCCGTACCGCCGGCACGTGACGCTGGGCTTCGCGCGCGGCACCGAACTGCCCGACCCCACCCGCCTGCTCGAGGGCGCGGGCAAGGTGCACAGACACGTGAAGATCCGCGAGGAGGCCGACCTGCGACGCCCGGAGCTGGCCGACCTGTTCGCCGCGGCCCTGACCCGCTTCGGCAACAAAACCTGATCCGTCAAGCACTCGATCAGGTGAACACCGATTGAATGGTCCATTCAATCGGCCGGGGGTCCCCCTGATTTCAATTCTACGGGCAGGTCCGACAATTTTGGCCTGCTGCCGGATAACCGACGCTGAGGCCGGAACCGCTCCGGCCTCAGCGTTCGTGGTCAGTCGAGGTTGTGCCAGAAGTCGTAATGGTGGTCCGCCGCGAAGTTCGTTCCATGAATGCCCTCCGGGCCGGCGGCCAGCGACTGCACATAATGTCCACTGTGGAACTTCGGCCATGACGGCAGGCCGTCCGCGTTCGGGTTTCCCTTGTGCGCGAACGCGGTCCAGTACGCGATCATGCGGTCACGCAGGTCCGCGCGCGGCGCGTCCGTCAGGTAGCCCACATCGAACAGGTACGGCAGATCAAGCATGTGGCTCGCGCCCACCGGGAAGCTCGGCTTGTCGAAACCCGGGAACCACGACGTGTCCCGCTCGGCGAAATCGTACGCATACGTCGGCACCTGACGCGCCAGCAACCGGTGTGTCTCGTACGCCGGGCGCGCCCAGTTGACATCGGTCAGCACCGCCACCAGTGCCTCGCTCGGGGTGCGGTACGCGCTCAGTGGGTACTCGGCCAGCACGGCCGCCGCGTCGTCGCCGAACCGCTCAGCGATCCGCAGTGGATAGTCCTCTTCGGACAGCGGTTCGGCTCCCGGCAACAGTTCCAGGCCGCCGAGCTGCCCGCCCTCCTCGTCGTGCGCGCTGCCGTGCAGCACGGGCACCCGGTTGAACCGGCCGGCCGCGATCGCCGCCGCCGGGTCGCGCGGCAGCAACCTCGTACCGGCGACCGGGCGGTAGCCCTCGTGACCGGCGCCCGACGCCGCGACCAGCTCGGCCGGGGACTTGCCCCGCAGGCACTGCTCGGCCGCCGCGGCGTCCGGACAGCCGACCCCCGTGGCCACCGCCAGGGCTTGACGTTCGGCGTCGGCCAGCGGGTGCGTGCCGCCCCCACCGCACGGCGCGCTCTGCACGATCGCCCGCTGGAAGAGCCCGGCGGACGCGGGTGCGGCGAGGTGCGTGCACACGCTGTACCCGCCGGCCGACTGCCCCATGATCGTCACGTTGCGCGGGTCGCCGCCGAACGCCGAGGCGTTGCGGCGCACCCAGCGCAGCGCCGCCTGCTGGTCGGCCATCCCCAGGTTGGCGGCGTCCCCGAGCGACGGGTGCGCGAGGAAGCCGAACACGCCGAGGCGGTAGTTGAGCGTCACCACCACCACGTCACCCTGGACGGCCATCGCCCTCGGGTCGTAGTTGCCGCTTACCCCGTAGTTGAAGCTCCCGCCGTGGAAGTAGACGACCACCGGTGACCGGCGCGCGCCGGCAGGCGCGGTCACGTTCAGCGTCAGGCAGTCCTCACTCTGGTCGGCCGCCGAGATCGGCAGGTCGGTCGGCTGCGGGCAGCCGGGCCCGGGTTCGACCGCGGGCCGGATGCCGGGCCAGTCGGGCGCTCGCCGCGGGGTCTCCCATCGGAGCCGGTCGACCGGTGGCGCGGCGTACGGGATGCCGAGGAACTGCCGTGCGTCGGCGTCGGCCGTGCCGCGGACCTGGCCGTTCTCGACTCGGACCATGGCGGGGTCGGCTGGTTTCGCGGCGCTCGCCAGGACCGGGACGCCTGCGGCGACCAGGCCGGCGAGCACGAGGCCAACTGCGATTCGTGTTCTCATGCCATCGACTGTACAAACGCCTTAGGCAAATGCGCAATACGTTTGCCTAAGGCATATGCGCGACGGAGTTGCTACGCTCGCGCCCATGGGAAACCGGGAGGACCTGCTCGCGGCGGCCAAGCGCTGCCTGCTCGAGAAGGGCTACGACCGAACGACCGTGCGGGACATCGCATCGACGGCGAACGTGAGCATGGCGGCCATCGGCTACCACTACGGCTCGCGCGAGACGCTGCTGAACGAGGCCCTGTTCCAGGCGCTGGACGACTGGGGCGACCGCATCGGCCGGGCACTGGCCCCCGATTCGGACGCGGCGAGCACGCCGGCCGCGCAGTTCGAGTCGACGCTGGAGCGGCTGATCGACTCGTTCGGCGACAGCAGGGAGTTCTGGCTGGCGAGCGTCGAGGCGTTCATGCAGGCACAGCGCTCCCCCGAACTGCGCGACCAGTTCGCCGCCGGTCCGGCCGACGGCCGACGTGGGCTGGCGGCCATGATGACCGGCCTCCCGGAGGACGAGGTGCCGGCGGAGCTGGTGCGTTCGGTGGGCGCGGTGCAGTTGGCGCTGATCTCGGGGCTGATGATCCAGTGGCTGACGGATCCGGAGCAGGCCCCGAGCGCGGCGGACGTGCTGGCGGGCCTGCGAATGCTGGTGGGCGTCGACCAGAGCTGACCAAGATCACCGGCGGCTTCCGACCTCGCGACGGACGCCGAGCCTCTCCGCAACCAAGATCGACAGCGGGCCACGGCCCCCCGTTATCCAGCGTAGTCGCGGGCACCGACCCTTTCGGCCGATGCCGATCCTGCCCGGGTCGCCGGGAACCAATCCGTCAGCGCCGACGCGACGACGGCCAAAATTGTCAGACCCAACCGGTAGAATTGAAATTAGGGGGACCCCCGACCGATTGAATGGTCCATTCAATCGGTGTTCACCTGATCGAGGGCTTGCCGCACGACGCGGAACTGGCTATCCGACGTCACCGGGGGGTGAGGACGCAGAATTCGTTACCTTCCGGGTCCACGAGAACCACCCACGACACTTCGCCCTGGCCTATGTCCGCCTTGGTCGCGCCCAGGTCCAGCAAGGTCGTCACCGCCGTCGTGTGGTCGTCGGTGGCCGTGGGGGCCACATCCAGGTGCACGCGGTTCTTGCCCTCGTGTGGCTCGCCCGTGTGGATGAACTCCAGCCGCGCGCCTCGGCCGTTCGGGGCCCGCAGTGCGGCCTTGCGCGCTGGCCGCCAGCCAATGGCCGCTGACCAGAACTCGGCCAGGACATCCGGGGACACCGCGTCCATCACTATCGCTGCCAGGGCGCCCGTGTCCGCGTACTCCGGCCTCGGCTCGAGTACGCAGAACTCGTTGCCCTCCGGATCCGCCAGCACGATCCACGGCACGTTGCGCTGCCCCACGTCCACGCGTTCGGCGCCCAGCGCCAGGGCACGTTCCACCAGCACCATCTGCTGGTCGGGGGCCGCGCTGGCGAGATCGAGGTGCAGGCGGTTCTTGCGCGCCTTCGGCTCGGTCACCCGCACGAAACACAGGTCGAACGCCGAGCCGTCGTCCGGCGGCGGGGTGACGTCGACCTCCGGGAGGTCGACCCGGCTCACCCGCCAGTCGAGCAGCTCGGCCCAGAACCGGGCCAGCGCGAGCGGGTCGGCGGCGTCGATGACCACGTCGGTCAGGCGAGTGGACATACGAAGGAAGCTAGCCGACGACACCGACAATTAGTGGGTGGCGAGCCGCAGCATGTTCCACAGCTGGGCGACCACTCGGGCGTCACCCGTGGTGTTGATCATCGCGGGCGGCCAGCGGCCCCACAGCCAGCGGTACATGCCCGTCGGATCGCTCGATACGACCGCGTCGGCCGGGTCGCCGGGGTCGGCCCGCCACGCGGTGGTGGAGTCCGGCCGCAGCTGCGCGATCCAGTGTCGCGATCCGGCGCGCACCGACACCCGGCCCTGGCCCGCGTTGGTCACGCCGAGCACCTTGAGCCGGTGGGTGAACCACAACGTGAGGATCTCGTCGATGCCGTCGAGCGCGATGTCCTCCGCGATGCCGCCGACCACCATGTCGATCACCGCCTGCTGGACGTCGATGCGGTGGATCGTGGTCTCGTGCGCCACCCGCCGGTACCAGAACCCGTAGTTCTGCTCGATCGGCCACCAGGTCGGGCAGCCCTCGTCGGGATCGTGCGCGGACAGTTCGGCCAGCAGCGCGGCCTGCCCCTCTCGCAGGTAGTCCTCCACCGGCTGGCCGGGCAACGGCGACCGCTGCCACCGCGTCGGCCGGTCGCCGTTGCCGATCCAGGACAGGACCATCCAGTAGAAGCTGCCGACGTGCCGGACCAGGTCACCGAGCTGCATCCCCGGACAGAACGGCACGTCGCGCCGGGGATCGGCGCCGGCCGCCGAGGAGGCGAGGAGCTCCCCCTCGGCGGCGAACGTGTCGAGCAGCCGGGAATGGCCGACGAGCGGACCGGTCATGGTGTGGCGCCGCGGATCACGCGGCCGACCAGGTCGAGGAACTGTGCTACCTGGCGGACCAGGTCGTCGGCCGAGCGCTCGGTGACCGCACGGGTGATGCCCGCCTGCACGGCCGCGCGGGTGGCCGAGCACGACGCGAAGAACGCGGCCCACTCCCGCAGCTCGGGAGCTACCGAAGCGAGCAGCGTCCACGCGCTCATCGGCCGCGACCGGGCCCGGTGTGGCCGGCCGCGCATGGCGAGCAGCGCGGCGGCGCCGCGCAGCGCGGACAGGTAGGCCTGCGCGAACCGCTCGGCGGCCGCCGGCTCCAGCTCGGCGTTCTCGAGGCCTCGCTCGGCCTGGGCAAGTAGGGAGAGCGCGGACTCCGGGGCCGCTGAGTGGTTGTCGCGAAAATCCAGGGTCGTGGTCACCGGAGTGCCTCCTCGCGGATCAAAGTCGTCACCGGTTGTGACGACGCGCCGAGGGGAAGCCGGCGGGGCTCGGTGATGAGGCGCTTCCCCCGCCCCACCACCGAGCCTTGCTCGAACGTGTGTTCGAACGATTTGAGCTTAGCTCCGGGCACCGACAGACTCAACCTCGGTGCGAATTTTCAGCGGCGACGAAGCCCACATCCGTGATCAGATAGGCCCATGAGCACCCTCGACCACCCTGCGATCAGCACGTTGGCCGCCGCACTGCGCGCGGCCGGGATGTCGGCCGCGGCCGACGGCATCCGCATCCTCGACGACGACGTTCGAACGGCGGCGGCCGCCGCGGCCGCCCTCGGGGTCGAGGTCGGCGCGATCGCCAACAGTCTCGTCTTCCGCGCTACGCACGGTGACGAGGAGCAGCCGCTGCTCGCACTGACCTCGGGCGCCCACCGCGCCGACACCGCGCGGCTGGCCGAACTGGCCGGGGTGAGCCGGGTGGGCAAGGCCGACCCGGCCTTCGTGCGCCGGCACACGGGTCACGCGATCGGCGGCGTGGCCCCGGTCGGGCACCCGGCGCCCATCCGGACGATCGTCGACAACGACCTCGCGGGATACGAGATCGTGTGGGCGGCCGCCGGCCATCCGAAGTCCGTGTTCCCCACCACCTTCGCCGATCTGGTGGCGTTGACGGGGGGCACGGCGGCGGACGTCGCGGGCTGAGAGGACAATCGGACGTTGTGACCGCGGTTCCGCCTCGGGTCGACCGGTTCGTCGACCTCACTCCCGATGAGCTGCGAGCGCGGCTGCCCGAGGCGCTGGCGCTCTACGTGACGGCTATGCGGTATCCCATCGGCACGGCCGAGCAGCGCGCGCCCATGTGGCTCGCGCACATGCTGCGCAGGCAGTGGCGGTGCGTGGCCGCGCTCGACACGGAGAACGACATGGTCGGCATCGCCTACGGCTACCGCGGCGCGGCCGGGCAGTGGTGGCACGAGCAGGTGCGGCGCGGGATCATCGAGCAGACCGGGCCCGAATTCGCCGACCAGTGGCTCGACGACTACTTCGAGCTGACCGAGGTACACGTGCGCCCGGAGAACCAGGGCCGCGGCATCGGCGAGGACCTGCTGCGCAGGCTTCTCAGCAGGGTGGACATGAACAAGGTGCTGCTCTCCACGCCCGAGGGGCCGACCCGCGCGTGGCGGCTCTACTACCGGATGGGCTTCGTGGACGTGCTGCGCCACTACCGGTTCACCGGTGATCCTCGGCCGTTCGGCGTGCTCGGCCGCACGCTGCCGCTGTAGCCACGGTCGGGAACCGGGAAACTCGCGGTCAGACAGGACACGCGGCGCTCCCCCGCACGACGCCAAGATCAACACGCCCTACCAGTGGCACACCCCCACCCTCCCGGGCAGGGTTCCGTCAAAGTCGGATAGGCCCTGGTCAGGGCTGGTCGTGCGTGGTCTCCAATCACTAGCAGTGCCGTCGCGAAAGGCGCGTCGGGACATCGCTGATGCCTCGAACGGGCCATTGAGGACGTTGAGCGTCCCAAACGGCCCATTCAGGACATGGCCACCGCCCCGAACGCGCATCATGACCTGCAAAAACGACTTTGACGGAACCCTGACCCTCCCGGGGGCGGCCCTGTTCCAGTCTATCGGCGCATGCCGACAGACTGGGTCGCGAAGATCCACAACAGGTGGGTTGTCCACAGGGTGCGGCGCCATCCACAAAGGAGAACTTCGCGTTGCTCAGCGGTCAGAGGGCTGCTAGGCGGTCGCGCAGGGTGTCCAGGCCCATCTGGCCCATGTTCAGCGCCTGTGTGTGGAAGCGCTTCAGGTCGAAGGCCGCCCCCTGACGCGCGCGGGCCTCCTCGCGGGCCGAGAGCCAGAGGCGCTCCCCCAGCTTGTACGTCGGGGCCTGGCCCGGCCAGCCGAGATAGCGGTCGATCTCGTCGCGGACCAGGGCCTCGTCGGTGATCGTCCTGGTCAGCATGAACTCCAGGCCCAGGTCGGGCGTCCATCGCTCGCCCTCGTGGAAGCCGGTGCCACGCGGGATCTCCAGCTTCAGGTGCATGCCGATGTCGATGATCACCCGCGCCGCCCGGAACAGGCTCTCGTTCAGCATGCCGAGCAGGTTGCCGTCGTCGGAGAGGTAGCCGAACTCGTCCATCAGCCGCTCGGCGTACAGCGCCCAGCCCTCCGAGTGCCCCGGCACCCAGCACATGACCCGCTGGAACCGGTTGAGCCGCTCGGACTGGTAGGCGGCCGTGGCGATCTGCAGGTGATGACCCGGCACCCCCTCGTGGTAGACGGTGCTCACCTCGCGCCACGTGGAGAACTCGTTCTTGTCCGGCTCCAGCCCCCACCACATGGTGCCCGGCCGGCTGAAGTCGTCGGAGGGATGCGTGTAGTACGCGCCGACCCCACCGCCGGGCGGGGCGATCCGGCAGTCGAGCCGCATGATCGCGTCCGGGATGTCGAAGTGCACGCCGCGCAGGTCGGTCAGCGCCTGGTCGGACAGCCGCTGCATCCAGTCGCGGAACTCGTCGCGGCCGTTGATCCGGTAGCGCGGGTCCTCGTCCAGGACCGCACCCGCCTCCGCGACGCTCGCGCCCGGCCTGATCCGGCCGGCGACCGCGCGCATCTCGCCCTCCAGGCGGGCGAACTCCGCCCAGCCCCACTCGTAGGCCTCCCGCTGGTCCACCCGCGCACCGAGGTAGAGCCGCGACCACAGCTCGTAGGCCGACTCGCCGACCGCGTCCTCGACCGGCGCCTTCGCCAGCAGCTCCGTCCGGAGGAAGTCGGCCAGCTCGGCGTAGGCCTGCCCGGCGGCCGCGGCCGCCGCGGCCAGCTCGCCGCGCAGCGGCTCGGGCCCGCCGGCCGCGAACTCGGCGAAGAACGGTGTGCCGTCCCGCCCCGCCCAGCCGTCGCACTGTGCCGCGACCCTCGTGACCTGGCGGGCGGCCGACACGATGCCCCTGCCGGCCGACATGGACAGCGACGCGCGGTACCCGGCCAGCGCCGCCGGAACCGCCGCCATCCGCTTGGCGATGGTCGCCCAGTCCTCGGCCGTCTCGGTGGGCATGAGGTCGAACACCATCCGCAGGTCCTGCGGCGCGCTCACGATCACGTTCAGCTCGGCCGCCGGCAACCCCGTCTCGTCCAGCTCGCACTGGATCCCGAGCCGCTCGGTGAACACGGCCTTGGCGTCGCGTTCGGAGTCGTCCACCGGTTCGGTCCCGGCCACCGCCCGCAGCGCGCCGGCGCCCACCCGCTCCCGCTCGGCGTGCCAATCGGGCGTCAGCTCCGGTAGCCGATGGTCGTGGCCGGGCAGTCCGAGCTTGGTACCGATGGTCGGGTCGAGCGCGACCATGTCGTCCACATAGGAGTCGCACAGCCGGTGCACGGGGAGGTCCATGGCGGGGACGGTACCCGGCGCCGCCAGCACCGGGACACGGGATTTTCGCGGCTGGTGTACGCCCGCCCGTGCCCTGCTGGCAGGATGGCGCGGTGCACAGAATGACCAGGTTGACCGGGCTTCTCGTGCTTGCCGCGCTGATGGTGTTCTCGCTGTCCGGGTGTCTCCGCGTGCAGGCCGCGCTCGCCGTGTCGCAGGACGACCTGGTTTCGGGCGAGGTGGTGATCGCCGCGCTGCCCGTCAGCACCGAGGACAACGGCCCCGACCTGACCATTCCGCCGCAGCTGCGGGACAAGGTGCGGACCGAGCCGTACAACCTGGAGGGCTACGTCGGGCAGCGCGTGACGTTCTCCGGGCTGCGGTTCACCGACATGACCCTGCTGGTCGAGTCGATCTCCACGTTCCAGCAGTACCGGCTGTCGTTCCGGCGCTCGGGCGACCTGGTGACCGTGGCGGGTTCCATGGACCTGACGCAGGTGCCCGCCGACAAGGCCGACGTGCAGCTGCGCATCGCCTTCCCCGGGACCATCTCCCGGACGAACGGCGAGGAGCAGGACGGCACGATCAGCTGGGCACCGAAGCCGGCGGCGGTCACCGAGTTCGGCGCGACCGCCCAGTACACGGACTCGTCGGGGGTGTCGTGGACGCAGTGGGTGGCGATCGTGGGCGGCGGCGCGGTCGGCGTGGCGCTGCTGGTCGTGCTGCTGGCGCTGTTCACCCACCGCCGGTCGGTGAGCGCCGAACGCGCCCAGGCGGCAGCCAAAGCCGCGCGGGGCTAACCGCTAACCGACTCGCCGTAACTCCGACCGGCTCGGCACCAGACCGAGACGGTCCACGATCTCCTTCGTCGCCTTCGAGCGGTTGAACGTGTAGAAGTGCAGCACCGGCACGCCCTCGGCCAGCAGCCGCTCGCACAGCTCGGTGATCACGTCCATGCCCTCGGCGCGGAACGCGGCCGGATCGCCGGCCAGCGGGTCGAGCCGCCGCGACACGGCCAGCGGCAGGTCCGCGCCGGACAGCTCGACCGACTTCGCCAGGATCTTCGGCGACACGAGCGGGAGGATGCCCGGCATCATCATGGCGTCGCAGCCGCGGGCGGCCACCCGATCGCGCATACGGAGGAAGTCGTCGGCGTCGAAGAACACCTGGGCGATCGCGAAGTCGGCGCCCGCCTGAAGCTTGCGGACCAGGTACTTCGTGTCGAGGTCGAGGTCGGTCGAACGCGGGTGGCCGTAGGGGAACGCCGAGACGCCGACGCAGAAGTCGCCGAGCTCGCGCACCAGGCGCACCAGCTCCTCGGCGTAGTTGAGCCCGTCGGGGTGGGGCACCCACTCGCCCATCACGTTGCCCGGCGGGTCACCGCGCAGCGCCAGCACGTTGCGCACGCCGAGCTCGGCGTACCAGCCGATGACGTTGCGCAGCTCGGCGATCGAGTGGTCGACCGCCGTGAGGTGCGCCATGCCCACGAGCGTGGTCTCGGTCACCACCCGGCCGGTCGTGCGGATGGTGCGGTCCCGGCCGGAGCCCCCGGCCCCGTAGGTCACCGAGACGAACGCCGGGTCCAGCCCCTCGAGCGAGCGGATCGCGTTCCACAGCCGCAACTCGTCCTCGTCGTCCCGAGGTGGCATGAACTCCACGGAGAACACGGGCCGGTCGCCAGGGATCCGATCCACCACCGAAGTCATGCTCATAAGAGTAGTGGTACCGGTCATAGCCGACTGGGCTCCCGGTAGAGCCGCGGCGACCCCCCGCTGATATGCGCCCTACCACGACCACGCACCATGGTCGGGTGCACCAGGTTCCCACCGGACCGCAGGCGGCTGACATGGACACCGACATCGACGCCGCCGTCCACCTGCGCGTCGAGCGGGTGCTGGCCCACTATCTCGCCGAGCGGCGCGCTGAGCTGCCCGAACTCGCCCAGACCTTCGCCGCCGCGGTCGACACGCTGTCAGCGTTCGCGCTCGGCGGCGGCAAGCGGATCCGGCCGACGTTCGCCTGGTGGGGCTGGCGCGCGGCGGGCGGTGAGGCCACCGGGCCGCGCGCCGACGCCGTGCTCACGGCCATCAGCTCGCTGGAGCTGGTGCAGACGTGCGCGCTGGTGCACGACGACCTGATGGACGCCTCCGAGGTGCGCCGGGGCAAGCCGACCGTGCACGTGCGCTTCACCGAGGCGCACCGGGCCGGGGCGTGGTCGGGCGAGCCGGAGCGGTTCGGCATGGCCGCGGCCATCCTGCTGGGCGACCTGGCGCTGGCCTGGGCGGACGACTTGTTCGCGGCCGCCGACCTGACCCAGGCGATGCGCACGGCCGCCCGGCTGCCCTACCAGGCGATGCGCGCGGAGATGTTCGCCGGCCAGTACCTGGACGTGCTCGCGCAGGCCGAGTCCGACGAGTCCGAGGAGCGGGCGCTGGGCGTGGCGCGGCTCAAGACGGCCGCGTACACGGTCGAGCGGCCGCTGCACATGGGTGTGGCGCTCGCCGGCGCCGACGAGGAGACGGTGGCCGCCGTGCGGGCGTTCGGCGTGGACATCGGCGTCGCGTTCCAGCTGCGGGACGACCTGCTCGGCGTGTACGGCGATCCGTCGGTCACCGGCAAGCCGGCCGGCGACGACCTGCGCGAGGGCAAGCAGACGCTGCTGGTGGCGCTCGGGTTGAAGTACGCGGCCCGCGCCGGGCGCCGCAAGGACGTCGAGCTGCTGCGCGGCGCCCTCGGCGACCCGCAGCTGCGGGCGGGGACCATCGAGCGGGTCCGGGCGCTGCTGGTGGACGTCGGCGCCGTGGCCGAGCTGGAGCGGCGGATCGACGACCTGCGTGCCTCCGGGCTGGCCGCACTCGGCACCGCGCGACTGGGTGAACCGGGGGTCGGCAGGCTGACCGAGCTGGCGATCGCCGCGACCAGGCGGGACCGGTAGCCATGCGTTCGGTACCCGGGCGCACCGACCGGATCGTGGTGGTCGGCGCCGGCCTCGCCGGACTGTCGGCCACGTTGCATCTGCTCGGCGCCGGCCGCCAGGTCACGGTGCTCGAAGCGGCCGCGGGCCCCGGAGGTCGCGCGGGCAGCGAACTGCTCGGCGACTACCGGATCGACACGGGCGCCTCCGTGCTGACCATGCCGGAGCTGATCGACGAGGCGCTGGCTCAGGTCGGCGAGTCACTCTCGGGCCTGACCAGGCTCGACCCCGCCTACCTCGCGCACTTCGCCGACGGCAGCCGGATCGCCGTGCACAGCGACGCCACCGCCATGGCCGACGAGGTGCGCCGGGTGGCCGGGCCCCGCGACGCCGACGGGTACCTGCGGCTCCGCAAGTGGCTGACCGAGCTGTACCGGCTGCAGCGCGACAAGTTCATCGACGCGAACTTCGACTCCCCGCTCGACGTGCTGTCCCCGCAGCTCGCCCGACTGGCCGCCATCGGCGGGTTCGGCCGGTTGGGCCCCACCATCGGACGCTTCCTGGCCGACGAGCGGTTGCGCCGGCTCTTCTCGTTCCAGTCGCTCTACGCCGGGCTCGCGCCGGGGCAGGCGCTCGCCGCGTACGGGGTGATCGCCTTCATGGACACGATCGCCGGGGTGTACTTCCCGCGCGGCGGGATCGGCGCGGTCGCCGGGCAGATGGCGGACGCCACCAGCCGGGCCGGCGCCGACGTCCGGTACTCGACGCGGGCGGCGTGGCTGGAGCGGACCGGGTCCCGGGTCAGCGCCGTGCGTACGGCACACGGCGAGCGGATCCCGTGCGACGCGGTGGTTCTCACGCCCGACCTGCCGGTGAGCTACCGGTTGCTCGGCATCACCCCTCGCCGGCCGTTTCGCCCGCGCTGGTCGCCGTCGGCCGTGGTGCTGCACGCCGGGGTCACCCGCGGCTGGTCCGAGCTGGCGCATCACACGGTGTTCTTCGGCGCGTCCTGGGACCGGACCTTCGACGAGATCCTGCGCCGCGGCCGGCTGATGAGCGACCCGTCGCTGCTGGTCACCCGCCCGACGGCCACCGATCCGACGCTCGCCCCGGCCGGCCGGCAGGTGGTGTCGGTGCTGGCGCCGTGCCCGAACCTGGCGGTCGGCCACATCGACTGGCGGCGGGTGGGGCCCGCCTACCGCGAGGAGTTGGGTGCCACGCTCGCCGCGCGCGGGCTGGTCGACTTCGACTCCTCCGTGGAGATCGAGCGGCTGGTCACGCCCGCCGACTGGGAGGCGGCCGGGCTGGCCGCCGGGACCCCGTTCTCGCTGGCCCACACGCTGCGCCAGACCGGGCCCTTCCGGCCGCGCAACCTGGTCCGGGGTGTCGAGAACGCCGTGCTGGCCGGCTGCGGCACCACCCCGGGCGTCGGCATCCCGCCGGTGGTCGTCTCCGGCCGGCTAGCCGCGGCCCGCATCACCGGCGAGTCCCACACTCAGAACCGGCGAGTCCCACACTCAGAACGGGCGAGTTCCACGTTCGCGACACCGTGAGCCGGGTCCGAACGTGGGACTCGCCAGGTCCGAACGTGGGACTCGCCAGGTCCGAACGTGGGACTCGCCAGGTCCGAACGTGGGACTCGCCAGGTCCGAACGTGGGACTCGCCAGGTCCGAACGTGGGACTCGCCAGGTCCGAACGTGGGACTCGCCAGGTCCGAACGTGGGACTCGCCGGGTTTGGGTTGCAGGTATCGATTGCGCATTGGCCGACCGTTGTGCTCACGCCGTGCGAGCGACTTGGGATACTCCCTTTGGAGCCGCCTCGAACCACCGAAGGGGTGACGGCGGCCCCGGATGGGGAGTGACCATGTGGTGGCACAGTGAGCGGCGACCGGCACGTCGTCGGTTTCTGCTCGTCGGCACGCTCGTCGCCGCGCTCGGCACGGCCGCCTGCACCAGTTCGGTCGCGGGGACGCCGTCCGGGGTGGAGATCGGGCCGCTGACCGTCGAGTCGGCCACCACGCAGGCGTTGCGAACGTTCGCCGAAGCCGGTTCCGTGCTCTACAAGGGGTCCCTGTCCTCGGCCGACGGTGCGGCGATCACCGTGGACGTCGGTGCCACGGTCACCGGCGAGGTCTACGGCTCCATCACGGTCGAGGGCCTGGCCGCGTCGATCGTCGTGATCGACCGGACCCTGTTCCTGCGCGCGGCCCCCGACTTCTGGGCCGCGCTGGCCGCCCGGTTCGGCGTGTCCTCCGGTGACGGCACCGCGCTCGGCAACCGCTGGGTGAAGCTGCCCAGCTCGCTGCTGGGTGTCGAGTTCGCCGACATCTTCACGCCCGACCTGGTGGTCCAGGCGGCCGGCAGGGTCAGCGAGGGCAACGACAAGCAGCTGGCAGAGGCGTCGACCGAGGACGTCGGCGGCGTCGAGACCATCCCCGTGAAGGTCGACGGCGGCACTGTGCGGCTCTCGAAGACCGCCCCGCACTCGGTGCTGCAGTTCCAGCTCGACAACGTGGGCAGCGCCGACAACACCTCGGCCAGCGACGTGACGGTCACCGTGGCCGACCAGTCCCCCCAGCTCGTCCAGATCTACGCCAACCTGGTGAACCAGACGAGGACCGAGCTGGTCACGGCCGTCGACGCGCTCGTCTCCGTCACCCAGGGAGCCCACCGGTTCGAGGGGTGTGCGGCTGCCAGCTGCACGCTGGTGGTCGACATCACCAACCCCGGCAAGGCACCCGTGCGCGTGCACCTGAAGGCCGACTGGACGGGCGACAACGCCCCGCTCGGCAGCTGCGAGGCCACCGTCGGACCGGTGGCGCCCGGCGCCACCAGCCCCATGAGCTGTGCGATCGCGAGCCCGGAGTGGGAGAGCTTCTTCCGGCGGGCGAACTCCGTGCCCGGCTCGCACCCCTACGGCGCGCAGTGGGCCGCACTCGTCCTCGCCGATGTGCCCGACGTGACCCCGCTGGAGGCCGAGGCCGCGGCGACCGCCCCGACCCCCGCGCAACGCGAGGGCGAGGGCACCCATGCCGTCTACCAGATCTCCTCGGGCGGCCAGGCGTGGAAGTTCGGCGTCGCCGCCCACCGCTTCTGGCACGAGCAGGCCACCGACCAGCTGACCACCTGCGTCGCCATCTCGCAGGCCGTCTGCACGTTCTCGCTGGTCAGCGCCGCTGGCAGCCCGGCGGCCGCGTTCGCCCTGCTCAACCAGCTGGTGACCGAGGCCAAGGAGGAGAACGGCGGGGCCTGCCCGCCCGGCCAGTGGGTGAGCTGCACCCCTTGACCGTGGTTCCCCTCTCGGCCGCCTACCGGGCGTGCCGCCGCGTCAACGCCCGCTACGGCCGCACGTACTTCCTGGCGACCCGGCTGCTCCCGGCGGACCGGCGTCCGGCCGTGCACGCGTTGTACGGGTTCGCCCGGCTGGCCGACGAGATCGTGGACAGCGGGCTCGTGCCCGGCGATCCGGGCGCGGCGCTCGACGTGCTCGAACGGGAGCTGACCGACGCGCTCCGCGAACCGGGTGCCGCGACCCGGCCGATCCTCGTGGCGCTGGCCGACACGGTGCGCACGTACCGCATCCGGCCGGTGCTGTTCACCGACTTCCTGGCGTCCATGCGGATGGACCTGACGGTCACCGGCTACCGGACCTTCGCCGAGCTGGGCACCTACATGCACGGCTCGGCCGGGGTGATCGGGCTGCAGCTGCTGCCGGTGCTCGGCACGGTCGGCCCTGTGCGGGAGGCCGAGCCGGCGGCGGCCGCGCTCGGCGAGGCGTTCCAGCTGACCAACTTCCTGCGTGACATCGGCGAGGACCTCGACCGCGGGCGGCTGTACCTGCCGGCCGACGAACTGGCGGCGTTCGGCGTCGACCGCGACCGCCTGCTGCGCGCACACCGCGACGGGCGTCCCGACCCGGCGGTCCGGCGGGCGCTCGCCCACCTGGTGTCCTACACCCACGCCGTGTACCGGCGGGCCGAGCCGGGCATCGCGTTGCTGCGTCCGGAGTCCCGGCCCGGCATCCGCACGGCCGCCCTGCTGTACCGGCGGATCCTCGACGAGATCGTGGCCAGCGACTACGCGGTACTCGGCCGGCGCGTGGTGGTGCCGACCCATCGCAGGCTGGCGCTCGCCGCGCCCGGACTCGCGCTGGCCATGTTCCGCGCGCTGCCCTTTCGAGCGCCCGGCGGTACCCGATAACCCGCACCACCACCGCTGTGTCCACCGCCGCCCCGGCGAGACCCTCCTGATGCAGGGAAGGCGTCGTTCCCTGCGGTCAACGCGGTGAAGGCGTCGTTCACCGCACGACCGGTCCGGTAGCGAGGAGGCGTGCCGATGCCAGCTGGACTCGCGCTGGCTCTGGCCGCCCTGCTGATCGCCGCCGGGCTGCCCAAGCTCATCCGGCCCCGCCACGTGGCGCGCGCCATGCGCCGGGCGTTCGGCCACCGGACCCGCCTACCACTGGAGCTACTCGGGCGGCTGCTCGGCGCGTGGGAACTGGTCCTCGCCGCCGCGTTGCTCACCGTGCCCTGGGTGGCCGTGGCCGCCGCCGGCGCCGTCACGTTCCTCGGCTTCGCCGGGTTCGTGGTGGCGGCCGTCCGCCGCGGCACGTCGTGCGGTTGCTGGGCATCGCTGTCCGAAGGGCCGGCCGGCGGCGCCGAACTGGCCCGCACGGGCACGCTCGCCCTCGCCGCGCTCGGCCTGCTCGCGCTCCGGCTCACCGGCGCCGAGGAGACGGCCGTCGGGCTCGCCGCACTCGGCTGGACGCTCGCGACGCTCGGCCTGACCTGGCTGGCCGCCGTCGTGGGCGGCCGGCTCGGCCCGAAACCGCCGGAGAAGGTCACGCGGCGGCTGGCGCTGCAGACCCCACCGACCCGGCTCGGCCGCGGCCTGAGCAGGGCGGCGTTCCTGGCCGGCTGGGTGCACGCCGGCACCCCACGCGACAGCCGCCGTTACGTGGCCGCCCTGGGGGCGGCGGAGGTCAGAAAGCGAGCGCCTGCGCCCGGCGCTTCACCTCACGACCGCCCGTCGCCCGCAACGCCTGGATCGGCGACCCTCCGGGCAACGTCTCGTCGGCGGTGAACAACCATCCGATCATCTCGTTCGGCCCGAAACCGGCGTCGGAGAGGACCGTGATGGTGCCGGGCAGGCCCTTCACGATCTCACCGTCGTCAGTCAGGAACTCGGCCGGCACCATCAGGATCCCGGCACGGCGGATCGCGAGCAGGTGACCGTCCCGAAGGGCCTGGTGCACTCGGGTGATCGGTTGGTCCAGCCGCTCGGCCACATCGGGCAGTGGCAGCAACTCGACCGTGGCATCGAGCACGTCTTTGGCAGCGGGGATCGAACTCACGGCACCAACGATGCCACATGATCGGCCGGCGGACATCACAGAATTGACGGGTTCACCACGCGGACGCGGAGGGCTCCGTACCATCACGGGCGTGGAGGAAAGGGGAGTCGGCCTCATCGGTTCGCTGCTGGAGCAGCGGTACCGGGTCGACGCGTTGCTCGCGCGCGGTGGCATGTCATCGGTCTACCGGGGTCTCGACACCCGGTTGGACCGCCGTGTGGCGATCAAGGTGATGGACGCGCGCTTCGCCGACGACCGCACCTTCGTCGACCGCTTCGAGCGCGAAGCCCGCTCCGCCGCCAAGATCCACCACCACAACGTGGTCGCCGTGCACGACCAGGGCGTCGACACGACCCCGGAAGGCAGCCGCGTCTACCTGGTGATGGAGCTGGTCGACGGCGGCACGCTGCGCGACCTGATCACCGACCGCGGACCGCTGGACGTGCCGCTCGCCCTGTCCATCGTCGAGTCGGTGCTCACCGCGCTGACCGCCGCGCACAACGCCGGGCTCGTGCACCGCGACGTCAAGCCGGAGAACGTGCTGATCGGCCACGGCAGCGAGAACAGCTCGGTGGTGAAGGTCGGCGACTTCGGCCTGGTCCGGGCCATGCACAGCGCCGGCACCACCAGCTCCAGCGTCATCCTCGGCACGGTCGCCTACCTGTCGCCCGAGCAGGTCACCACCGGCTCGGCCTCCGCCCGCGGCGACGTCTACTCGGCCGGGATCGTGCTGTTCGAGGCGCTCACCGGCCGGCCGCCCTACACGGGCGACAACGCGCTGTCGATCGCCTACCGGCACGTGAACGACGACGTGCCCGCGCCCGGCCAGATCGTCGGCGGCATCCCGCCGGAGCTCGACGAGCTGGTGCTGCGGGTCACCCGGCGCGATCCGGCGGCGCGCCCGGCCGACGGCACGGCGTTCCTGCAGGAGCTGGAGAATCTCCGGGCGCGGCTGTCGATTCCCCGCGTGCCCGTGCCGATCCCCCGCCCGCATCAGCCCGACCGCACCATGCCCGTGTCGCCGGCCGACCGGGCAGCCGCGCTCGTGCCGCCGCCCACGGCCGCCGAACTCACCGACACGGACGTCGCCTCGGGCGAGCTGACGGTGAGCGCGGCGCCGGTCACCGGGGCCACGAGCGTCGGCAACGCCACCATCGTGCGGCAGGCCCCCGCCGGGTTCCGGCCGGTCGGCCCGCAGGGCACCAGGGCGATGCTGCGCACCGACCTCGACCGGTCGGCGCCGATGCCGGACCCCGGCCCGCCGCTCCCGCAGTCCGGCCAGCTGCCGGTGCAGCAGCAGCCGCCGCCACCCCGCCAGCGCCCGCCCGGTCCGCCGCGCCCGGCGCCGCCGCCACGCAACCGGACCGGGCAGATCGTCATGTGGAGTGCGATCGCCGTGCTGGTGCTGGCGTTGGTCGGCACCACCACGTGGTGGTTCACCTCCGGCCGGTACCGCGCGGTGCCGGAGGTGGTCGGCAAGTCGGGGGACGAAGCCGCGCAGCTGCTGACCGCCAACGACCTCAAACCGAAGGTCACGTCCGAGCGGCACAACACCGTCCCGGCCGGCACGGTGATCAGCACGGACCCCGGCGAGGGCGAGGAGTTGCTGCGCGGCGAGCCGGTGACGGTCGTCGTGTCGCTCGGCAGGCCGGTGGTGCCGAACGTGGAGCCGGGCGCCACCAAGGAGTCGGCCGAGCAGCTCATCGAGGATCAGAAACTGCAGTTCGGCTACGACAACGGCAAGGACGACTACTCCAACGACGTGGAGAAGGGTCAGGTACTGCGGCTCGAGCCGGAGCCCGGGACCGAGGTCGAGATCGGCACCCGGGTGGTCATCGTGGTCAGCAAGGGCCCCGAACCCAAGCCGATCCCCGACCTGAAGGGCAAAACCCGCGAGGAGGCGATCGAGGCGCTGGAGGACCTGGGGCTCGAACCGAACATCGCCGAGCCGGAGTTCTCGCCGGACGTCGACAAGGACCGGGTAGTACGCACCGATCCGGAGGCCGGCACCGTGGTCGACGGCGAGGACAGAAGTGTCGACATCGTGCTGTCCACGGCCATCAAGGTGCCGAAGGTGACCGGCAAGCAGCTCAACGAGGCCAAACAGATCCTCCAGGAACTCGGTCTCAAGGTCGAAGTGACGTCCTTCGGCGGCGGTGGCAGGGGGCAGAAGGTGTACAGCCAGAGCCCGGGGCCGGACAGCCGGGTCGAGGAGAACGCGACGATCACCCTCTACGCGTTCGGGTGAACATCCAGGCTCTTCGCGTGCCCTTAACTCCCGGGTCACACGCCGCTGGTGGAGTGGACTCATGGGTCACCTCAGCGGTCTTGACGTGGCGTTCCTCTGCCTGGAGCGACCGACCAGGCCGATGCACCTCGGCGCGGTCGCGATCTTCGACGGCCCGGCGGCGCCCGGCCTGCTGACGCTCCTCGCCGACCGGGCGGCCGGGACCCCGTTGCTCGGGCAGCGGATCGCCGGCCGTACCTGGCAGCCCGACCCGGCCTTCGACGCGACGCGGCACCTGCGCGCCTACGAGGTGCCCGACCAGCGGGTGTTCGAGGCGTATGCCGCCGGGTGGCTCGCCACCCCGCTCGACCTGACCCGGCCGCCGTGGGACCTGCACGTGGTCACCGGCCTGCCCGGCGGACGGTTCGGCGTGTTGCTGAAGCTGCACCACGCGCTGACCGACGGCGCGGGGGCCGTCGGGATCGGTGGCGCGCTGCTGGACCTGGCGGCGCCGGTTCTGTCCGGCGGCCGGTCGGTCGCCCCGCTCACCCGGACGGTGTCGAACGCCGGTGCGGTGCTGCGTGCCGTCCGGCTCCCGCCGGTGCCGGCGCTGGTCACCTCCGCCGGCTCGGCCGGCAGGCGGTTGGCGTTCATCCGGCTCGACCTGGCCGACGTGCGGCAGATCCGCCGCCAGCACGGCGGCACCACGAACGACGTGACGCTGGCCGTGCTGGCCGGCGGGCTGCGATCCTGGCTGGGCGAGCCATCCGCCACCCCGAGGGCGCTGATCCCGGTGAACACGCGGGCCAGGGGCGGTGGCGCCGGGGGCAACCAGCTGTCCGGCTACCTGTGCGATCTGCCGGTGGCCGTGGCCGATCCGGTGGCGCGGCTGCGGGCCGTCCGGTCGGCCATGGACCGCAACAAGGCGGCCGGCCCGACCCGGGGCGCCGGCACGCTGCCGCTATTGGCCGACCGGATTCCCGCGGCCCTGCACCGGGTGGGCACGCCGATCGCGGGCGCGGCCGCCCCGCTGCTGTTCGACACGGTGGTGACGAACGTGCCGCTGCCCCGGATGCCGCTGACACTGGGCGGTGCCCCGCTGCGCGAGATCTACCCGTTCGCACCGCTGGCCCCCGGCCACACACTGGGCGTCGGAGTCTCCGAGTACGGCGACACCGTCCACATCGGACTGATAGCCGACCGCGACGCGGTGCCGGACCTGGACGTACTGGCCGCGTCGATCACCAAGGCCGCCACCACACTGCACGAACTCTGCGCGTAACCAGGGGTCAGTTGCGGAGCATCTCCGCCACCAGGAAGGCCAGCTCCAGCGACTGCTGCGTGTTCAGGCGCGGGTCGCAGGCCGTCTCGTAGCGGCCGTGCAGATCGTCGTCCGAGATTTCTTGGGCGCCGCCCAGGCATTCGGTGACGTCCTCGCCCGTCAGTTCCACGTGGATACCGCCCGGGTGGGTGCCCAGCCGGCGGTGGACCTCGAAGAAGCCCTGCACCTCGTCGACGATGCGGTCGAAGTGGCGGGTCTTGTAGCCGGTGGACGACTCGTGCGTGTTGCCGTGCATCGGGTCGCACTGCCAGATCACCTGGTGACCGGACGCCTCCACCTTCTCGATGATCGGCGGCAGCGCGTCACGCACCTTGCCGTTGCCCATGCGGCTGACGAGCGTCAACCGGCCGGGCCGGTTGTGCGGGTCGAGCCGCTCGACGTACTCCACGGCCATCTCCGGCGTGGTGGTCGGGCCGATCTTCACGCCGATCGGGTTGGACAGCAGCTCGGCGAACGCGATGTGCGCGCCGTCGAGCTGGCGGGTCCGCTCGCCGATCCACAGGAAGTGGGACGACAGGTCGTAGAGCCGCGGCTCCTCACGCGTGTCGAGACGCAGCAGGGCCCGCTCGTAGTCGAGCAGCAGCGCCTCGTGGGAGGCGAAGATCTCGGTGGAGTGCAGCGAGTTGTCCTCGACGCCGCAGGCCGCCATGAACCGCAGGCCGCGGTCGATCTCCGTGGCGAGGGCCTCGTAGCGCTCACCGGCCGCGGAGTTGCTGACGAAGTCCTTGTTCCACTCGTGGACCTTCGTGAGGTCGGCCATGCCCGCCGCCGTGAGCGCGCGCAGCAGGTTCATGGCGGCGCCCGCGTTGGCGTAGGCGCGGATCATGCGGCCCGGGTCGGGCACGCGCGCCTCGGGCGTGGGGACGAGCGAGTTGATGATGTCGCCGCGGTACACGGGCAGGCCGAGCGCGTCGGTGGTGTTCGAGCGCGGCTTGGCGTACTGGCCGGCGATGCGGCCGACCTTGACCACCGGCATGCTGGCGCCGTAGGTCAGGACGACGGCCATCTGCAGCAGCGTGCGGATGTTGCCGCGGATGTGGGGCTCGGTGTTGTCCACAAAGGTCTCGGCGCAGTCGCCGCCCTGGAGCAGGAACGCCTCGCCGCGCGCGACCTCGGCGAGCCGGGTGGCGAGCCGGTCGATCTCTTCGGGCACCGTGACCGGCGGCACGCTCTCGAGCACCGTGCGCACCTGGCGGGTCTGCTCGGCGTCGGGCCAGTCCGGCTGTTGGGCGGCGGGGCGGGCCAGCGCGTCGTCGAGACGCTGGCGCAGGGTCGGCGGCAGCGGTGGCAGCTCGGGCAGCGTGTCCACCGGCACGTCCACAGTCCAGTTCACGACATCAGGGTATCTGGCGCGTCACCCGCGATTACGCTGGCCGCATGGCCCCGACGTTGTACGAGTGGCTCGGCGGTGCGCCGGCGCTGGAGAAGCTGTTCGACACGTTCTACGACCACGTCCGCGACGACGAGATTCTCGCGCCCGTGTTCGCCAGCATGGACCCCGGCCACGCGCGCCACGTGGCCGCCTGGGTGGGCGAGGTGTTCGGCGGGCCGGCCGCGTACTCGACCACCCGCGGCGGCCACCCGCACATGGTGGGCCGGCACGTCGGGCGCGCGATCACGGAGGTGCAGCGGCAGCGCTGGCTCGCACTGCTGCTGGAGACGGCCGACGAGGTGGGACTGCCGGCGGACCCGGAGTTCCGGGCGTCGCTGGTCGGCTATCTGGAGTGGGGCAGCCGGCTAGCCGTGATGTTCTCCGCACCAGACGCCGCCCCAACGGTTCCAGAGGCGATGCCCACTTGGGACTGGGCGAAACCCCCCTGGCAGGGCTGACGCCAGTCACCCGACGGCGCGAGATCCCACTTCCCGCACACGAGATCGCGGTTCCGGCACACGAGATCGCACTTCCGGGTGCAACGGGGCAGGACCGCAACCCCGCTCGGCCGCAGCCGGGCCGAGCGGTCCCCCAGTCGGGCGCAACCGCTGCGCCAAGCGGTTCAGGGGCGGCGGCGGGCACGGCGGGACAGGCGCCAGCCCGCCCCTAATACCTGGACTCAGGGCGGCGGAGACTCACGGGTCAAGAGATGAGCGAAGCGAAATCGGCGAAACCGACGCCGCAGGCGCCCTTGACACGGGAGTGGCCGCCCGTACAAACCGCCGCCACCCCGAACCACCCCCGACCAAGACACTCGCAGGGAACACCATGATCGACAGCGGGCCACGGCCCCCCGTAAACCAGCGTACCGAGCAACACCGACAAAAATGCCAAGCACAGGCTCAGATCGACGGGCGCTCGTCGGCCCACGGGTGGGCACGCTCCACCTGACCCGACAACGAAAGCAGCCGAGCCTCCGACCGCGCCGGACCGATCAGCTGCACACCCATCGGCAGGCCGGCGTCGTCGAAGCCCGCCGGCACGGCTGCCGCCGGATAGCCCAGCACGTTCCACGTCGGGTAGAACGGGATGCCCATGGTCAACGCGCCGAGCGTGTGCGACGCCCCGGCGCCGTGGAAGCGGCCGACCCTCGGCGGCCGGGCGGTCCAGCCCGGCTGGAGGATCACGTCGAAGTCCGCGAAGAACCGCATCATCGCCGCGTTCAGGCTGGCCTCCGCCGCGCGGACGCGGGCGAACAGCGCGTTCGGCAGCCGACGGCCGGCGGCCGCGATGCGCCGGGTGCGCGGCTCGAGCCACTCCGGGTGCGGCAGCGGGGCGACGTCGTCGGCCACACCCCGCAGGAAGCGGATCAGGAACTGCTGAGCCGCCCACGGCCCGTGCGGTGGTTGGGCCGCCACCACCTCGTGACCGAGCGCGCCGAGCCGGTCGGCGACCGTCCGCAGGGCCTGCTTGCGTTGCTTCTCAATCGGTGTCGGGCCCATCGGAGCACGCAGGGACACGGCGATCCGCAGCTTTCCCGGTTCGGTGTCGACCGCGTCGCGGTAGCCGCCCGGCTCGTCGGCGATCACGTCCAGCATGGCGGCCGCGTCCGCCACCCGGCGCCCGAGCGGGCCGACGACCGCGAGGCCGTTCCAGTGCTCCTCGTCGCCCATGTCGATCAGGCCGCGGGTGGTCTTGAGGCCGAACAGGCCGCAGAAGTTCGCGGGGATGCGGATCGACCCGCCACCGTCGGAACCCGTGGCCGCGCCGACCACGCCGGCCGCCACCGCGGCGGCCGAGCCGCCCGAGGAGCCGCCGGAAGTGTGGCCGAGGTGCCACGGGTTGCGGGTGGCGCCCCCGGTGAGCGACTCGGTGAACGGCCACAGGCAGCGGTCCGGCGTCCGGGTGTGCCCGACCAGCACCGCGCCGGCAGCCCGCAGCCGCGCGGCCGTCGGCGCGTCCGTCTCGGCTGGCGGGAACTGCGGCCGGCCACCCATGGCCGTGACGTCACCGATCACGTCGAGGTCGTCCTTCACGGCGACCGGCACGCCGAGCAGCGGGCCGCGCTCCCCGGCGTCGAGCCGCCGCTGCGCGTCCTCGGCCTGCGCCCGTGCGTCGTCGGCCCAGACGACGCGGAACGCGTTCAGCTGGTCGTTGACCGCGCTCAACCGGGCGAGCACCGCGGCCAGCAGGTCCGGCGCCGTGACCGTCCCGTCCCGCAAAGCCCGCGCCTGCGCGTCCGCACCCGCCCACAGAAGCTCACCGAGGTCCATGGGCAGACTCTAGCCAGCGTCACGATGTTCGCTCCGCAAGCTCCGCTCAGCCGAAGAAGACCTCGGCCTCCTGATAACGCTCCAGCGGCACGGTCTTCAGCTCGGCCGTCGCCTCCGCCAGCTTCACCCGCACGATGTCCGTGCCGCGCAGCGCGACCATCACGCCGAAGTCGCGCGCCTGCACGGCGTCCACCGCGTGGAGGCCGAACCGGGTGGCGAGCACGCGGTCGTAGGCGGTGGGGGTGCCGCCGCGCTGGGTGTGGCCGAGGACGACCGCGCGGGACTCCTTGCCCGTGCGGTGCGCGATCTCGTCGGCCAGCCAGTTGCCGATGCCGCCGAGACGGACGTGCCCGAAGGCGTCCTTCTCCCCGGTCAGCAGCTTCTCCTGGCCGCCCTCGGGCAGCGCGCCCTCGGCGACCACGATGATCGGCGCGTACTCGCGCTCGAACCGGCGCTCCACCCACGAGACGACCTGGTCGACGGAGAACTCCCGCTCCGGCATGAGAATGACGTTCGCGCCGCCCGCGAGGCCGGAGTGCAGCGCGATCCAGCCGGCGTGGCGGCCCATGACCTCGATGACGAGCGCGCGGTGGTGCGACTCGGCCGTGGTGCGGAGCCGGTCGATGGCCTCGGTCGCGATGTGCACGGCCGTGTCGAAGCCGAACGTGTAGTCGGTGGCGCCCAGGTCGTTGTCGATGGTCTTCGGCACGCCCACCACGCCGATGCCGTCGTCGGTCAGTCGCTTGGCCACCCCGAGGGTGTCCTCGCCGCCGATCGCGATCAGCGCGTCCACCCCGTGCTCGGCGAGCGTCGCGCGGATGCTGTCGACGCCACCTTCCACCTTGTACGGGTTGGTCCGCGAGGAGCCGAGGATCGTGCCGCCGCGGGTGAGGATGTCCTCGACGTCGTTGAGTCCGATCGGCTTGACCAGGCCCTCGATCGGGCCCTGCCAGCCGTTGCGGAAACCGACGGTCTCCCACCCATGGGCCTCGATGCCCTTGCGGACCACGGCGCGGATCACCGCGTTCAGTCCCGGACAGTCACCGCCACCTGTGAGTAAGCCGACGCGCATGTGCTCGATCCTCCATCCGGCTGCCGAGAGCTGAGATTCAAGCCCGTAGCGTGCCATCTTCTGTATCGGTGCAGCAAGCAGGTCCCGCTAACTGCGGGGGAATCCTCGGCGAACACGTTCCGCCTCGATCACGCGCCAGCGCGCGAGGTTGTGCCTGGCGTCGGCCAACGCGTCGTGGGCGTCGCTCGGGGGGGTCGGCAGCGAGGGTTTGCCCACGTCCTCCCACCGCTGGCGCAGTTCGCGGGTGAAGCGGGGCAGCTCACGCGGCAGCGCCGGCATGTCGCCCCAGAGCTGGGCGAACGCGACGTGGTCGTAGGCGGCGAACCAGGCCCACAGCTCGACCCGGTCGCGATCGGGGTTCAAGAACCTGAGCAGCCGGGCCCGCATGGTCGCCCGGTCGCACCACGCGGGGTCCGCGGGCGAGGGGAGCTTGTCGAGAACGTGGTCGCGGACCCACTGACCCGCCTTGTCCGGGTTGAACTCGGTGGACACCGCGTAGAACTCACGGCCGTTCTCGTCGACGACACCGATCGACACCAGGTCGATGGTCGTTCCGTCCTCGATGAACTCGGTATCGTAAAAGAACCGCACGCGGGCAGCGTAGAGGTGCCGCCCGCCTCAGCCCGCCTCGGTCTCCGGGATGCGGTCGGCGTCCCTGGCGGCGCTGCGGCGCTCCTGGGTGGGCAGCGCGGCCGGTTCGCCGGCCTCCTCCGCCGCCAGCAACTCCTTCGCCTTCGCCGCGTAGATGTCCACGTACTCCTGGCCGGACAGCTCCATCAGGGCGTACATGATCTCGTCGGTGATGGACCGCTCCACGAACCGGTCGCCGGCTAGGCCCTCGTAGCGGGAGAAGTCGAGGGGCTTGCCGATCCTGATGCGGATCTTGTGCGGCCGCCACATCTTTGAGCCGATGGGGTTGGCCTTGTCCGTGTCGAACATGGCCACCGGGATGACCGGCACGCGGGCCTCGAGGACCATCCTGGCGAGGCCGGTCTTGCCCTTGTACAGGCGGCCGTCGGGTGAGCGGGTGCCCTCCGGGTAGATCCCGAGCAGGTGGCCCTCCCGCAGCAGCCGGGTGCCCGTGTCGAGCGCGGCCTGCGCGGCGGCACCACCGGAGCGGTCGATGGGGATCTGGCCCATGCCCGTCATGAACCACTTCTTCGCCCAGCCCTTGACGCCGGGCTGCGTGAAGTACTCGAGCTTCGCGGGGAACGTGACCCGCCGGGACAGCATCAGCGGCAGGAAGAACGAGTCGGCCACCGCCAGGTGGTTGCTGGCGAGCAGCGCACCGCCCTTCTCCGGGATGTTCTCCGCACCCTCCACCCGCGGTCTGAAGAAGAGCTTGAGCACTGGACCCAGGAACACCCACTTCATCAAGAAGTACAGCACCGGTTTCCGCGCCTCCCGTTCCTCGCTGGCCTACCGTGCCCACCGTTTGTCGAGCGTACGAAGGGCGCGCGGCCCGCACAATGCTCTGCCACCCAAATGTCGGAACGTGTAACAGTGACGTTCGTCAAGGGGATCCCTCGTATGCACCACGGTACCCAACGAGTAAACATGGAGTAGCGATCCGGTCATCGGCGAAGCTGTTCGTGCGACGATGGCCACACCACCTGCTCGCGTGCCTGACCTAGGAGGCCCCGGGTGTCCGACCGGCCGGAGGACGTCGACGCCGCGTTCGCTCAAATCGTGGCGGACCTCGAGCGTGAGGGCGTCGGCAGCACGCTGCCCGATCTCACCAAACCGGCCGACGGCGTCGCCGCCGAGCCGGAGCCCGATCAGGAGGAACCCACGGCGAGCCAGCCCGCCGGTTCCGCGCCGGCCGCGACCTGGCGCGGGCACGACGGCGAGTACGACTGGTCCTGGGGAACGGACGACGAGCACTACGTGCCGCCCGAGCCACCACCGCTGCCGCGACTGCGGCCGTTGACGATTTTCGCGCTCGTCCTGCTGGTGCTGGGGGTCGGCCTGCTGCTCGGCCCCGGCCTCATCGGGTTGGACTCGCGGATCGGCACGCCCATCGGCCTGCTGGCGCTCACGTGCGGCGGCGGCATGCTCCTGCTGCGCGTCCGCAAGAACTCCCCGCGCGACCCGGACGACAACGGCGCCCAGGTCTGACAACCCGGCGAGTCCCACGTTCAGCACCAGCGAGTCCCACGTTCGCGACGGCCGAGTTCCACGTTCGGTGCTGCGGCTCCCGACGCCGAACGTGGGACTCGCCAGGCTTCAACGTGGGACTCGCCAGGTTTCAACGTGGGACTCGGGGGTCAGGGGTGGTCGGCTGCCAGAGTGGCCGCGCCCACCAGGGCGGCGTCGTCGCCGAGTTGGGCGGTGCGGATGCGCGCCAGCGGGCGGTACCCGACTCCCGTGATCTTCTTGTTGTAGTGCTCGCGGGCGTCGTCGAGGAACAGCGGGGCCGATTCCGAGACGCCGCCCGCGATGACCACGATCTCCGGGTCGTAGATGTCGGCCACCAACGCCAGGCCCGTCCCGAGCCACACGGCCAGCTCGGCCATCGCCCGCTTCGCCAGCGGGTCGCCCTCGCGTGCCGCGGCCGCCACCTTGCGGCCGGTCACCGCACGCGGGTCGGCCACGCTGTCGCGGCGCAGCACGGTCGACCGGCCGGGGTAGCGGGCCAGCAGCTCCACGGCGGTCGTGCTCAGCGCGGTGCCGCTGCAGTAGCGCTCCCAGCAGCCGACCTTGCCGCACGGGCAGGGCCGGCCGTCGGGCACGAGCGTCAGGTGTCCCAGCTCCGGCGCCACCCCGTAGGCGCCGCGGAACAGGGTGCCGTCGAGCAGCAGGCCGCCGCCGATCCCCGTGCCGATGGCCACGAGCAGCGCCACCCGTGAGCCGCGCGCCGCGCCGAACCGGTGCTCGGCCAGGACGGCCGCGTTGGCGTCGTGCTCGAGCACCACGGGCAGGCCCAGCCGCTCGCTGATCCGGTCGCCCACCGGGGCGTTGCGCCAGGCCAGGTGCGGCGCGAACATCACCGTGCGGCGGTCGGTGCTGACGAAACCGGCGACCGCGAGTCCGACGCCCGTGACCCGGTGGCGGGCGGCGAGGCCGGTGACCGCGCTGACGATCGCGTCCTCCAACGCGTCCTCGCTGGTGGGGGTGGCCACGCGGGCGGTGTCGATGACCGTGCCGTGCCGGTCCACCACTCCGGCCCGCACGCTCGTCCCCCCGATGTCCACCCCGATCGTGGTTCTCGCCCTCAAGGCGTCGGTCCGTCCCGACGGATGGGGATGTGCTGCACGTGCGGCGCGTCGGCCGGTCGCGCCGTGGGGGTGAAGCCGGGCATGTGCGGCCCGCCCGGCTCCCACCGGTCGGCGAGGACGGCCCGCAGCAGCGCCACCAGGTCGGCCACCCGCTCCAGGTTGCGCGCCGCCAGCTCCGACGGCTCCCCGCGGACCAGCGCGACGACCGCGCACAGCGGGCACCAGCCGCACGCACCCGGTTGCTCGGAATGATCGGCGGCGACCCGGTCGAGCCACGGCCCCGCCCGGTCGGCCACGGCGTCGGCCAGCAGCCGCAGCTCCTCCACCAGACGCGTTCCCGGTTCGGCGGTCACGACTCGCCTCCCGCCTCGAAGCGCAGCACCAGCCCGGTGACGCCGGCCGCGGCGTCGGTGACCGTGTACCGGCGCAGCAGCGCGGGCAGCGCCACCAGCCTGCGCACCCCGTCCACGGTGATCGCCAGGTCGTCGCCCACGCGGGCGAGGTCCAGGTCGCTGGAGTCGGTCAGCGGCAGCGCGACCGTCAGCGCGTAGACCCCGTCGGACACCGCCTCGATGCTCAGCAGCGGCGTGGTGAAGGGGTGATCGTCGGCCAGCGGGTCGGTCTCGCCGTAGAGGTCGGCCGCCAGCTCCAGCAGCGCGGCCGTCCCCACCGGCTCTGCCGGCCGGTGCTCGACGCGCCGCACGGGCAGCGTGGCCGACGCGTCCAGCTCGGCCAGCACGGCGTCCTGCTCGGCGCGCCGGACGCGCAGCCACGCGGCGGCCGGACCCACCCAGCGCCGGGCCTTGGGCACCAGCCGGTTGGCCACCAGGCCGTCGACCTTGATGCCGCGCAGCGCGAGCGCGGCGAGCGTGCGCCTGGTCTCGGCCACCACCAGCCGCTCGGGCGTGAGCACCACCCGCACGCTCGTGACCTTCGGGTCGACCAGCAGACGGCGGAGGGCGGCCAGGTGGTCGGCCAGCCTGGTGAGCGGGGCGACCGGCACGGCGATCTTGCGGAGGTAGCCGGCGATCGCCTCGGGCAGGGCGAGCAGCCGCAGCGTTTCGGCCGTCGGCCCGCAGTCGACCACCACCACCTCCCACGGCCCTTCCCGGGCGAGCCGGGCGACCTCGGTGAGGGCCAGCAGCTCGTCCACGCCGGGCAGCACGGTCAGTTCGGCGGCGTCCAGCGCGTCGAGCCCGGCGCCGGCGAGCACCGTGTGCAGCTGGCGGCGCAGGTCCTGCCAGGCCTTGTCCACCAGGCCGCGGGCGTCCACATGGGCCGCGTACAGGCAGGTGTCCACTTCGGACGGTTCGGCGCCCACCGGAACGTCGAACACGTCGCCCAGGGAGTGGGCCGGGTCGGCCGAGGCGACGAGCACCTTGCGGCCACCGACGGCGAGCCGGGCGGCCGTCGCCGCCGCGAGAGTGGTCTTGCCGACGCCCCCCTTGCCGGTGAACAGCAAGATCCGTGCTGGATCGCTCAGCCCTGAGGATTCGCTCCGCAAGCTCCGCTCGTCTTGATGATTCGCTCCGCAAGCTCCGCTCATGCGCCCACTACGCGCCCTCGACCTTGCGCTTCAGCTCTTTCAGCGCGATATCCATGATCATCTTCTCGGCCTTGCGGCGGAAGAGGCCGATCATCGGCACCACCAGCTGGACGGACAGGGTGTAGGTGACCCTGGTCTGGTCGCCCTCCGGGGTGAGCACGTAGGAGCCGTTCTGCGCGCGCTGCATCTGGCCCTTCACGAGGGTCCAGCTCACCGACAGCCCGTCGGGCGCCCACTCGTAGGCCAGCGTGTACACGTCCTTGAAGGCACCGGCGTCGAGGGTGAACCGGACCTGGCGGGCCTGGCCCTCCGCCTCCTCGAGGACCTCGGTCTCCTTCACGGCGTTCGCCCATTCCGGGTACGCCGGGAAGTCGGCGATCACCGCCATGATCTCGCTGGGTGGCGCGTCGACCACGATGGACTGAGTGGACTCATCGGCCATGCGGGGCAGGCTACCGGAGGGTTGGGAACTGCTCCTGGTGGTGTGTCGAAGCGTGATTGAACGCGGCGATTTGTCCATTGGCGGCGTTGTCGGTGGTGGTCGGTACGGTCATCGTCGATGAGCAAGATCATGCAGGCGTACCGGTTCGCCTTGGATCCGAGCGTGGCGCAGGAGTGGGCGTTGCGGTCGCATTGTGGCGCGCAGCGGTTCGCCTTCAACTGGGGTCTGGCTCGGGTGAAGGCGACCCTTGCTCAGCGGGACGCCGAAGCCTCCTACGGTCTTGCTGGTGATGATCTGACGCCGTCGTTGAGTTGGTCGGCGTATTCGCTGCGTAAGGCGTGGAACGGCGCCAAGGATGTGGTGGCGTCGTGGTGGGGTGAGAACTCCAAGGAGGCGTACTCCTCGGGGTTGGCGAACCTGGCCACGGCGTTGACGAACTGGCGCAACTCCCAGCGCGGCGAGCGGAAAGGACGCAAGCTCGGTTTCCCTCGGTTTCGGGGCCGTCGGTTCGGGCTGTCGTGCCGGTTCACCACCGGCAGCCTGGGTCTGGTCGATGCGGATCGGCGGCATGTGCGGTTGCCGCGGATCGGGGTGGTGCGCACGCACGAGTCGACCCGCAAGCTCGCCCGGCACGTGGAACGCGGCACCGCCCGCATCCGCTCGGCCACCGTCTCGCTGCGGTCCGGGCGTTGGTTCGTGTCGTTCTCGGTCGAGATCACCCGCGACGACCCGGCACCGGCACGCCCGGATGGGGTGGTCGGGGTGGATCTCGGTGTGAAGTCGCTGGCCGTGCTGTCCACCGGCGAGGTCATCACCAACCCGAAACATCTCGACGTCGCACTGCGCGAACTGCGCCGGCTACAGCGGCAGGCCGCCCGCCGCCAGGGACCGGACAAGCGAACCAAGGCCAGGCCGTCAAACCGATGGCGCCAGACCCAAGCCCGGATCACGGCACTGCACGCGCAGGTGGCGAACGCGCGGCGAGATGGGCTGCACAAGCTGTCCACCCGCCTGGTGCGCACCTTCGGGACGATTGTGGTCGAGGATCTCAACGTGTCCGGCATGCTCGCCAACCGCCGTTTGGCGCGGCGTGTCGCGGGTGCCGGTTGGGGTGAGTTGCGCCGCCAGATCGAGTACAAGGCCACCTGGGCCGGTGCTGTGCGGGTGCGGGTCGCTGACCGGTGGTTCGCGAGTTCTAAGACGTGTTCGGGCTGTGGTGTGGTGAAAGCCAAGCTGCGCCTGTCCGACCGCATCTACCACTGTGACCAGTGCGGTCTCGTGCTGGATCGCGACGTCAACGCCGCCCGCAACCTCGCGGCACTGGTTGAGGCGACGTCTTCCCCGAGTTGCGGGGTGACGAGAAACGAGCCCGATGGAAACCCACGTAAGACCCGCATTGTGCGGGCGACGGGTATCGCCACGGGAAGACCCACGCCACCCGGTGCGGGCCAACGCCGACACGGCGACGCGTCGGCTCGGGACACGATTTCACATGTTTCCTGAACGGTATTGCTCACCAGCGCAGCACGTACGGGCGTTGCGTGCGCTGGAAGTGGCCGACGTTCGCGCACTCGGTGCGCCCGATGCGCATCCGCGCCACCATCGGCTGGTGCACGTGCCCGTACAGAGCCCAGCGCGGCGAGCGTGTGCGGATCGTGTCGAGCAGCGCGGCCGAGCCGTACTCGGCCCGCCGCGAGACCACGTCGTAGATCAGCTCGGGCACGTCCGGCGGCACGTGACTGCACAGCACGTCCAGCTCCGTGAACCCGGCGAGCGCCGCCACGTACTCCTCATCGGTCCGCAGATACGGGTGGAACACCCCGCCGCGCCGGCGCACGGCCCCCGCCGGCAGCAGCGCGCCGCCCACGAACCCGAAGCGCAGCCCGCCGATCTCCGCCATCTCGCCGTCGAGGATGTGCACGCCCTCGCCGGCGAACTCCGGCCAGAGCGCGGGCGCGTCCACGTTGCCGGGAGTCGCGTACGTGGGCGCCGGCAGCACGGCGAAGATCCGCTCGTACTGGTTGCGAATGGCCTCCTCGACCACGGCCGCCGGGTCGTCGAGGCTCGTCCACAGTGACCGGGAGAACGCGGCCAGCTCGGTGTGGTCGCGCTCCCGGCGCAGCCGCGCGAACGTCGCCATGGACTCGGGCCCGAACACCGCGCCCATGATCCCGCCGGCATGGTCGTAGTAGTCGACGAAGTCGATCAGATCGCCCAGCACGACGAGCGCGTCGGCGCCGTCGCCGGCCTTCGCCAATGCCTCGGCGTTGCCGTGTACGTCCGACACCACATGAACCCGCACACCCGCAGGTTAACCAGGGGGCGGGCAGCCGGGCGGACGCCCGTCCTCGAGAACGGTCTTCAGATCGAGTGCCACGGCCTTCGCCGCCAGCTGGCGGCGGGCGATCTCGCGGCGGATCCGGGCCGGCTTGTGCGCACCCGGCAGGTCCGCGCGGAGGAAGTAGTGCAGCAGGGTGCCGTCGAGCTTCGGCTCCAGCCAGACCTCCATGGTGCCGACCAGCGCGCCCCGCACGGTCCACCGCAGCCCCTCGTCGCCGCGGTCGGCGTACACGTCCAGCTCCAGGTCCGGCCAGAAGCGGCGCCAGGCGGCGGGATCGGCGAACGCGGCGGCCACCACGCACGGCGGCACCACGAGGAACGTCTCGTCGACCACGTCGACCCGGACATCAACGGCAGGCACGGCGCCAGCATGTCACGGTCCCGAAACGCGCCGCTTCCGGCGGCGCGCTATTTTCCCTGGTGTGACCGAACAGGAGAGCCTGACCGACATGGTCTGGGCCAACGCGGAGCGGTTCGGGGGCACGATCGGGTTCCGGCGCCGGGTTGACGGCTCCTGGTTGGACGTGACCACCCGGGAGTTCGCGACGCAGGTGCTCGACGTGGCCAAGGGCATGATCGCGGCCGGGCTGCGGCCGGGCGACCGCATCGCGTTGCTGGCCGGCACTCGCTACGAGTGGTCCCTGTTCGACTTCGCCGGCCTGGCCATCGGCTGCCAGATCGTGCCGATCGCCGCGACCGCCACGCCCGCCGACGTCGAGTGGATCCTCGCCGACTCCGGCGCGTGCGCGGTGGTGGTGGAGACGGCGGCGCACCGCGAGATCGTGCGTGCGGTGGTGGACCGGCTGCCCGAGATCGTGTGGGTCTGGCAGCTGGACGGCGACGTGCTCGACGATGGTGAGGACGTACCGGCCGCCATCGACGAGCTGACCGCGCTGGCCGGCGACGCGGGCTGGGTGACCGACGAGACGGTCCACCAGCGGCGGCTGGCCGTGCGCACCGACGACGTCGCCACGGTCGTGTACCCGCCGGGCACCGAGCGGCCCAAGCGGGTGGAGCTGACCCACGGTGACCTGCTGGCCGACGTGCGGTCGACCATCGCCGCGTTCCCCGCCCTGCTGCGCCCCGGCAACTCGCTGCTCGTCCTCCTGGCGCTGGCGGACCTGCCGGCCCGGGCCATCGCCATGTGCTGCGTCTACACGAGGACCACGCTCGGTCTCCTGCCCGAGGCCGGCGACCTGTTCACCGACCTTGGCGTGTTCCGGCCGCGCGTGATCGTGGCCGGCACCGAGCTGCTGCGCGAGGTGTACGAGGCGGCGCGCGACAAGGCACACGCCGAGGGCGGCACGTTCCTGTTCGACGCGGCCGAGTCGGTGGCCAGGTCCTACGGGGCCGGCTCGGCGTCACTGGCGCTGCGGCTCAAGCACGCGGTGGCCGGCCGGGTGGTGTACCCGAAGCTGCGGGCGGCGTTCGGGGGTCGCTGCGTCGCGGCCATCACGGCCGGCGAGCCGCTCGACACCGATCGGGCGAACTTCTTCCGCGGCATCGGCGTGGACGTGCACGAACTGGGGCTCGCGCCGGCCTGACCGCTCGTGCACCGGTTGTGCCGATCCGTGCAGCGGTGCTGGCGGTGCCGGCGCGCCCGGGCGGATGGTGACGGGCGTGAACAGCACAGTCGACAGCAGGGTGATCGTCCGCAAGATCGCCGGTGACCTGATCGCGCACCGCAACGCACTGGCCGGCAAGGCCGAGGACGCCTATCGCGCGCAGGAGGCGCTGGAGGCCACGGCCCGGGCGGTCGGCGAGCACCACACCGATCACAAGAACACGGCGGCCACCGCCACCGGTCACTGGGAGGGGCGCAACGCCCAGGGCTTCGACCGCAAGGCCCGCCGGATGACCAGGGCGCTGCGCACGACGGCGACCGTGTCGGGCGGCGGCGCGAAGATCGTGGCGGACACGGCCGCGGCGCTCGACGGCGGGCACCGGGCGGTCACCAACCTGGTGGAGGAGTACACGACGCGGGCGGCGGGCGTGCTGGACGCCGGCCGGGCCGCCACCGGGGCGGGGTCGCGGGCCGCGCTGATGCGGGCGGTCGGGCAGGTGGTCGACCTGGTGCGGACGTACACGAACGAGTCGACCGCGCACGTGCGTTCGGTGCGCGGC
This sequence comes from uncultured Actinomycetota bacterium, assembly GCA_963826035.1. GTDB lineage: Bacteria > Actinomycetota > Actinomycetes > Mycobacteriales > Pseudonocardiaceae > Actinophytocola. Next base: position 966,753 of record CAWGVZ010000004.1, read on the forward strand.
GAGATGAAGGCCGCGGCGGCGAAGCTGCGCAAGCTGGAACGCACGGTGGAGCACGACGGGTTCGCCGATCCCGGCCGGGCGCGCCGGCCACGCCCCGAACCGGAGGGTCGCGGCGGCGGGAAGATCCTGAACGTCGCCCGCTCGCAGCTCGGCTACCGCGAAGGGCCGAACAACGCCAACAAGTACGGACCGGACGTCGCGTGGTGCGCCAGCTTCGCCACCTGGGTCTGGCGAAAGTCGGGGGTGGACATCGGGATCCTCCCGTTCACCGGCGACGTCTACTCGTGGGGACAGGAACGAGGCCTCGCCTACGGGAAGAACAACCTCGACTCGGCCCGGCCCGGTGACGTGCTGCTGTTCGGCACCGGGCCGCAGAGCCCGTCCACCAGTACGCACATCGGGATCGTGGAGAGCGTGAAGGGCGACAAGGTGACGCTCATCGAGGGTAATTCGAGTGACCGGGTGCAACGTGTCACCCACACGCTGTCCAGTGCGACGTTCTATGGAGGGGTGCACCCGAGGTGACCGAGATAACCGGAGAGGCGCGGGATTCCGGCGTCGAGGCGCGGGTGTACCCGGGTGGGGCGCTGGCGGCGCTGACGCTCACCGCGCCCGCACTGGACCTGGGCGCCGTCCGGCTGGCGGCGACGATCGTGGACGTGGTGGCCGAGGCGACGGCGCGGGCCAACCGGCGCACGCGCCATGCGTTGCGCGACGCGCTGACCGGCCTCGACGAGCGGGACATGACGGCACTCGGCCTCGACCAGGACGAGGCGCTGACCGAGCGGGTGGAGTCGACCACGCCGCGGACCTGGAGGACGGCGTGAGCGTGGACGGCCTGTTCGACCGGCTGGCGAGCATCACCGCCTCCGCCGCCGACGAGGAACACGGCATCGAGGCGACCGTGAACCTGGACGGCAAGCTCGTGGGGTTGTCCCTGGCGCCCCAGGCGTTGAGCCTCGCCCCGGACCGACTGGCGGCGGCCGTGTTCACGGTGACGCAGCGGGCGGCGGCCGTGGCGTTGCGGGAGGGGCTTGAGCTGGTGGCCCCGGTGGCGGGCGAGGAGCTGACGGCCGAGCTGACGGAGCTGGTGGAGTCCCACCCCGGCGCTCCCGCGACTCCCGAGCCGCGACCCCCGGAGGAGGACTTCTCCACCATCGAGACGTGGGCCCTACCCCGCTGACTCAGGACTCCGGACCAACCGAAACCAACCGGACTCCCCCTCACGTTCGAACGGGGCCGAGTCCACGATCCAGCCGTCGGGCCAGTCCGACCAGACGGGTTCGTCGGACGCGCGGCGGAAGGTGGCACCGTCGAGCCAGATGGAGCCGATGATCTCAGCGTCCCGGAACCACGCGCCGGCGTGGAACTCGGCCTCCATGAACGACGTGACGCCGGTGAACGTCGTTCTCACGAACCTGGCGCGGCCTACGGTGAAGCGGGTTCCCGTGAACTTGGCTTCGTAGAGTTCGCAGTCGCTGAAGTTGACGTCCACCAGAGTGGCGCCGCTCAGGTCCAGGTGCAGGCCCGGCCAGTGGTCGGGAGCCGTTGGCCGTTGGTGCGCTGCCAGGATGCGCTGCGCGGTCACCCGCACCTCGCGTTCCTGCCGGGTGATCAGGTCGCCCTGCGGGCCCGTGGCCGACGGCATGCGCAGGTAGGCGCACAGCACGTTGACGATGGTCTGCCGCTGCGTCGGGTTGTCCTGCGCCAGCCGCTCCAGCGCGTACAGCCCGCCGAGCCGCACCGGGGCCTTCTCCGAGCCGAGCTGCTCCACGGCCGTCGCGTAGAGGTCGGTGACCCGGCGAGCGGTGGCGTCCGCCTCGGTGTGTGCCAGTTCCAGCTCCTGCGTCCGCTGCCGGCGCGCCGCCAGGTAGAGCGCGAACAGCCCACCGCCGCCGACCGCGACACCAGAGGTCACCTTCACCACGTCGAGCAGTGCCGTCGTCTTCTGCGCCGGGTCGGTCCACGGCTGGCCGTCGACCCACCACCACAGCGCCACCAGCACTCCGCCCGCGATCACCAGGACCGCGGCGGCCACACCCCACACCGTCCACCGTGGCAGGGGGTGGCGGGTCGGCATTAGAAAGCGCTGCCGTCCAGCAGGCGGGCCAGGCGGCCGGCGATGTCCTCCCAGCGCCAGTGGCGGGAGACCCAGCGGCGGCCGGCCTCCCCCATCTCGGTGGCCCAGGTGGGGTCGGCCAGCAGCGTCCCGACCGACTCGGCGATCTGGGCCACGTCCCGGCCGTCGACCACATTGCCCGTGACGCCGTCCAGAACGGCCTCCGGGGCGCCGCCCGAGCGGCCGGCCACCACCGGCAGCCCCGACGCCGAGGCCTCCAGGTAGACGATGCCGAGACCCTCGACGTCCAGCCCTCGGCCGTGGGTACGGCAGGGCATGGCGAACACGTCACCGGCCACGTAGTGCGCCGGCAGTTCCTCCCACGGCACCCGGCCGGTCATGACCACGTGCTCGGCCACGCCGAGCTGCTCGGCCAGCGCACGCAGGCGATCCTGGTAGGGCCCGCCGCCGACCAGCAGCAGCGCGGCCTCCGGCACCCGCCGGCGGATGGCCGGCAGTGCGCGGATCAGCATGTCCTGGCCCTTGCGCGGCCACAGCCGGGACACGCACACGGCCGTCGGCCGGTCGCCGAGGCCGTAGCGGGTGCGGATCTCCTTGCGGGCGGCGAAGTTCGGCTGGAACTGCTCGGTGTCCACCCCCGAGGGCAGGTACTCGAGCGCCGCGCGGGCGCCGAACGCGGCGGCGAACCGGGAGCGGGTGTACTTGCTGACGAACGTGACGACGTCGGTGGTCGAGCCGATGCGGCGCAGCGCCTGGCGGGCGACCGGCAGCATCGACCAGCCGACCTCGTGGCCGTGGGTGCTGGCGATCACGCGCTCCGCCCCGGCCGCGCGCAGCTGGGGGGCGAGCAGCGCCAGCGGGGCGGCCGCGCCGAACCAGACGGTGTCGCACCGCTCGGCGCGCAGGATCTCCTTGGCGCGCCTGGCCACCGACGGGGTGGGCAGCATCAGCCCACCGGGGTGGCGCACCACGGGGAAGGGCTGCTCGGCGTCGAACTCGGGGTGTGAGCCGGTGCTGTGCTCCCACGCCGGCGCGTAAACCACCAGGTCCTGGTCGGGCAGCCGGGTCGCGAGCGCATGCAGGTACGACTGGATCCCGCCGGGTCGGGGCGGGAAGTCGTTGGTCACCACCAAGGTCCGAGGCACCAACGCAGGCTACTTGAGAACCACCGGCCGCCAGGGCGGGTGCGGCCAGACAGGGCCTATTCGAACGCTTTCCGCAGGTAGTCCTGCCAGTCCCCCACCAGCTGGGCCCGGTCCACGCCGATCACCTCGCGCAGGAGGCCGTCGGTCTCGCTGGCCGACACGGGGCCGGCGCCGGCCAGCGCCCGGTACACCTCGACCAGCTTGTCCTCGCCGTACTCGTCGGCCAGGTACTTCGCGATCGACCAGCCCTGCTGGTAGGCGAGATCCAGGTCCGGCCCCCTGGAGCGGAACACCCGGTCCTCCGGCAGCGCGGACGGTGGGCCGTCGTCGCGGACCAGTTCCGCCAGGTCCGGGGCGCCCTCCTCCAGGGTGACGCCGCTGTCGCGGTAGCCGACGTAGTCCGCGAAGCCCTCGAGCAGCCACGTCGGGGAGCCGTCGACCGTGTCCGCGCGGGCCGCCAGGTGCGTGATCTCGTGCCGCAGCACCACGCGCAGCGACGCGACCGACAGCGCCCGCACGCCCGTCGGGCTGAGGACCACCCGCTGGCCGGCCACCGTTCTCGTGCGGTTGTCCACGCGGTCGGCCACGGCCACCGCCACGACCGACTCCACGGGGAAACCGGAGCCGACGAGCGCGCTCATCTCCCCCGGCGAGTCCGGCAGCATCACGGCCACCCGCTCCGACCAGGGCGTCGGCCAGATCTCCGACACCGCACGCACGGAGGAGTCCAGCTCGCGGACCAGCCGTTCGACCATCGGCTCGCTGCCCGGATGACTCAGCACGATGCCGTGCTCGGTGCCGGTGACCACGCAGGGCGCGAAGTCCCACGGCCCGCGCCAGGTTCGCTTGCCCAGGCCCTCCAGGGCGGTGTCCGACCGCAGGTACCAGCTGTCGTCGTGGCGGGCGAACAGGTAGCTCATCGGCCGGTCGGTGGGGATGAGGTCGGCGCCGCTCACGGCATAGCGCAGGTCCACCTTGGGCGCCCACAGCTCAGCGGCGCCGGCGCCGGTCACCTCGTCGGGCAGCTCGGCCACGTCCAGCACCTCGTCGGGACGCAGCTGGTAGGACCAGTGGTCCAGCGGCACGCCGGCCAGGTTCTCGAACATGCGGCGCTGGGTGGCGACGAAGGCCTCCTCGGCCTTCGGGTCGATGGTCGCCAGGAACGCCTGCTCGTCGCGGTCGCGCACGGCCGCGGCCCGCCGGTTCAGCAGCTCGGTGACGGCGGCCGTGCGACTGGCCTCGGGCGGCGGCGCGGGGGTGACCGCGCCCATCGGCTGGCCGGGGCCACCTCCCGGGCCGGGGGCCGGCTCGGTGGTGGGCACCGACACGAGGGCGAGCCCGGTCAGGATCGCGACGGCAACGGCCGCGCCCAACCAAGTTCGAAACTCCGCCCGAGTCTGCACAGCCAGATGCTAGGCCCTGGGGATCATCGCCGGCCGGTGCCCGTAACCGTGGGTCGCCGGAAGTCGCCAGATGCTCGGTGTGCGTCTCCGAACGGTCGGCACAAAGAAATCGGGACCGGCGCCGCTTCGCGCCGGTCCCGAGATCTGTCCTGAAACTGCCGTCAGCCGGAGATCCGCTTCACGCCAGCCACGGAGCTGCCGCTGGCACCGGCGGCGTCCGCCACCTTCACGGGCGTGCCGGACCGCGAGGCGTGTACGACCTCGCTGCCGTTGATGGCCATGGCCACGTGGTGGATGGGGCTGCCGTAGAACACCAGGTCACCGGCCTGCAGCTCGCTGAACGGCACGGACTTTCCCACGCCGAACTGCGCCCGGCTCGATCGCGGCAGATCCACACCGACCTGCTTGTAGGCCCACACCATCAGCCCGGAGCAGTCGTAGTTGGTGGGACCCGTGGCACCCCACCGGTACATCTTGCCCCGCTGGGACATGGCGTACTCGGCGGCCTTGCCACCCAGACCGGGTGGCCCGAAGTAGTCGCTGTTGTCGGTTTCACCGGCCAGTTCGTCCTGGTCGGCACCGGACAGCTCGTCGTAGGCGTCCTCGACCGCGTCGATCTGCGTCTGCAGGTCGTTGTAGGTCTTGGTCACCGTGTCGGTCAGCGTCTGCGCCGCCGCCGTGGCCTCCGCCGCGCGGGTCTGCGCGTCGAGGGCCTTGCCCTCCGCGGCCGCCGCCTGGTTGACCGCGGTGGTCAAGCTGGTCAGGGCTTCCTCGTTGTCGGAGGCGAGCACGCCGAGGGCGGACGCGCGCTCCAGGAAGTCCTCCGCCGACGAACCCGTCAGCAGTGCGGAGAGCTTGTTGAACCGGGCGCCCTGGAACGACGCGCCGGCCAGCAGGTCCACCTGTCCGCGGAAGGCCTCTTCGTCGGCCGCCGCCTGGACCTGTGCCGCCTGGGCCTCCGCGAGATCCGCGGTCGCCTGGGCGTGCTCGGCCTGCTTCTTGGCGAGATCATCCTGCGCCGCCAGCAGGCTCTCGTTCACTTGCTCGGCCTGCTCGCTCAGCGCGTTGTACTGCGCCAGCGCCTCGGAAGCCGTGCTAGGGGGAGGAGGTGGGGGTTGTTGGTGAGCGGGGGGAAGCGCGAGCGCCGGCACTGGCAGGAAGCCCGCCACCGAGATGGCGGCGACGACACTGACAGCCGCACGGACTGCACGCTTCGTTCGATGCGACGCCACAGTCGCGCGTGTCTCCTTCATGGTCCAACCGCCGACGGGAGAGAGCTTCTCGGCAAGGGAGGACCGCAACAGCGACCTTCCGACCTGTGCTCTCCCCACCGTTGGGGGAATCCGGTTCAGCCCCCCGACAAGGCTGACTTCGGCGGCGATCTCGCGTTGCGACCCTCGGGGTGGGCCACTGTCGGCCGCGAGATCTCGGACAGGTTACGAAACGTGAGCCGTTGCGTCTACTGACGGCGTCGAAAAAGTTGGTTTGGACCCTGCCGGACACCAATGGAGCAGCGCCAACTCCACCCTGTGACCAGGGCAACACCTGGGTTCACCGGCTCGTGTACTCCACTGATGGCCGCTCGGCGACGCATGCCGACCGTTCGGCGACCGACGCCGGGAGCCGCGCGTGTCAGGGAAGATCAGGCCGATTTGTCCACCGGTTCGAGCCGCAATCGAGGCACGATGCCGGCCCGGCCGAGCGCGTCGATGGCCCGCTGCTCCGACACGTCGAGTTCGATGCTGGGTGGCGCGCCGAGCAGCACGCTGACCACACAGTCTCCGCAAGCCAGCCCGCGGACCACGCAGCTGTCGCAATCGATGATCATTCCCGGCTCCCCTCGCTCTGAAGACCTCATGGGGCGAACGTTAGAAGGGGGGTCTGACATTTTTTGCGTATCGGGCACTACCAGCCGACGAATTCCCAGTGCCAAGGCTCCTCGCGGCTGCCGCCGCGGCGCGCCCATTGTGGGTTTGACCAGCCGAAAGCCGGAGCATTAGCGGTCAGCCAGAAATATTCGGGTGAATCGAACGACTGCGCGCCGCCGCACAGATCAAGGGCGAGTCCCCAGCCGTGATTGCTTCGGCCGGGGACCGCGGCGAGCGCTGGTTTCACCGCGTACAACCGCACCTGTTCGGCGAAGGTGCGATAGGAGTCGGTGACGCACGACCGGCGGCCGAACTCGGCGAAGAACGCCTGGTCGAGCGCCGCGAACGACTGTGCGGCGTCGCAGCGCAGCACGTGGTCGGCCTGCCCGAGCGGGCACATGGCGGTCAATGGGACGAAGCCGTTCGGGTAGCCGCCCCACGCGCCGACCGACTCGCCTTCGGCTCTTGGCGGCAGCTCCACGCCGCCGCAGCGCCAGGTCAGGCCGCCGTCGGTGGCCGTCGGCACCGCTCTGGCCGGCTGGGCGGGCAACGACGGGCGGCCGAAGCCGGTGACCGTGTCCGCGCCGGGCAGATCGGCCACCACGACACCGGCCAGCCGGGCGTCGGCCATCAGCATCGTTCGGTTGTCGAGCACCACGCCCACCCCCTGCACGCCGTAGCGGGCCGGGCCGAGGAACACCAGGTCACCGGGCTGGACGTCCGGTGGGGCGACCGGCGCGAGCGTGGCCGCCTGGGCGGCGGCGCTCTCGGGCAGCGGCAGGCCGGCCGCGCCGTAGACGGCGTTGACCAGGCCGTCGCAGGAGTAGGCGGTGGGGCCGGTGCCGCCCCTGCCGGGAACGTAGGGGCGGCCGAGCGCGTCGATGGCCGCCGTGACGGCCGTGAGGACCTCCCTGGGCAGCACCAGCAGGTCGCCGCGCTTGGCCACCCCCGGTTGGAGTGCCTCGAAGCCGGGCGGTGGGCGCGCCGGGTCGCGCAGTGCGGCGGCGGCCGGCGGGGTGATGCCGGCCTCGGCCAGCCGGGCGAGGTAGGCGCGCCAGTTCGCGGCGGTGGTCTCGTTGCGTTCCCGCTGGGCGCGCTGTTGCTCGACGACCGCGGCGTTGGTGCTGGCCACCACGCCCTCCAGTTCGGCCGAGACGGCGGCTGCACGGCCGCTGGCGTCGGCGTTGCGGCGGTCCAGGTCGGCCTTGTGGCGACCTACGGTGTCCGCGGCGGCCCGCGCCTCCTCGTCGGCCTGGACGGCCGCTTCCTGGCGGCGTACGGCGCCCGTCAGCCGGGTGTTCTGGTCGATGCGGACCCGGTCCAGCAGGCCCGCGCCGTCCAGGAAGTCCGCCGGCGCCTTCGCCGACATGAGGGCGCGCAGGTCGGTCGGCTGGGCCAGTGAGGTGTAGACGGCCGCCGAGTAGGCGTCCACCTCCGCCTGGTGGGCGGCCACCACGGCGTCGGCTTCCGTGCGTTCTTCCTTCGCCGCGGTGGCCGTGGTCTCGGCGTCCTGGAGCTGACGTTCCGCCTCGTGGATCTGGGCCGCCAGGTCGCCCAGCTCTCGTTGGACGCCGGAGGCCGTGGTCTGGAGACGGGCGACCTCCGGGTCGGCGAAGGCCTCGGCCGGGCGGCCGTCCGGGTCCGACGGGGGTTGGGCGGTCGCTTGTTGCGTCGCCAGCAGGGCCGCTACCAGCAGCAATGCCGCGCCTAGTGATCGCAAGGTCCGCCTCCTTACCGCTTACAACGCACGCGCGGCGCGGGAGATGCGCCTCAGCTGCGGCCGAGGCGGGCCAGCAGGACCGCCGACGGGACCGGGTGGGCGCCCCGGCGGCGGACCGAGTCGGCCACCGCCCGGTCCGAGGTCACCACCACCACCGGTCGGCCCTCGGGTTCGGCCGTGACCAGGGCGCGGATCACGTCGTCGGCCAGGACGCCGGGGTCGCTGAACAGGACGCGCACCCCCCGGGGCGCGGTGGTCGGGACGGCGATCACCCCGGCGCCGTCGAAGACCAGCGTCACCTCGGCCGACGTGCGGGCCGCCAGGGCGGCCAACTGGCGGGTCAGGCGGTCTCGCTGGTCGGACAGGGACAGCTCCGGATAGCCGGTCTTCGTGACGTTGTAGCCGTCCACCACCAGGTGCACCGACGGGAGCGCCAGCAGGCGTTCCAGTGCCGCCGGGTCCTCGACCCTGCTGACCGAGCCCTGCGCCTCCGTGGCACCCCGGATGAGGTCGGCCGGGCGGGGGCCACCGCCACCGAGGGCCAGCTCGCGGCGCAGTCCGGTGACCGCGCCGTCGAGCGTGTCGACCAGCAGCGCCAGGCGGACCTCGTCGGCCTGGCGGGCCTCGCGGGCCGACTGTCGCGCAATCTCCGCGTCGGCCTCCGCTCGCTCCGCACGGCTGCGCTCGGTCTCCGCACGTTCGTGTTCCCGGTCGCGTTGTTCGGTCAGGGTGGTCAGCTCGGCGGACACCTCGGCGCGGATCCGCTCGATCTCCGAGCTCGCCCGCTCGGCCTCGTCGCGTGCGGCGCGCAGGCGGACACCCTGTTCGCGCAGACGTTTGCGCAGCCGTTCCAGCTCGGCCTCGCCGTCCTGGCGGACCCGGTCCACCGCGCCCTGCACGGCGTCCAGCTCGGCGCGTACCTTGGCCAGCTCGGTCTCCACCCGGTCGGCCCTGGCCACGGCCGCGTCCCGCTGGGAGCGCAGGCCGGCGTCCGACGCCCGGCGCGCCACGAGTTCGAGGTAGTGCCCGGCCGCGTCCTCGCCCAGCAGGACGGCGGCCACGGCGACGGCCACCGGATCGTCGGTCGTGAGGTCCAGCGAGGCCGGGCGATGTTCTCGGCACCATTCGACGACGGCCGTCCGGAAGGCCATCGAGTCCCGCATGCTGGCGACGATCGCGCCGCCACCCAGCCGGGCGCGTTTGGCCGGCGTGAACCGGGCGACCGCCCGCAGCTGCTGGGGTATGTCGACCTTCGGCAGCGTGCCCAGCGCGTCGGCGCCCAGCTCCGCCAGCCGGGACCGCACGGGGTCCGGCAGCGTCGACCAGTCCACAGTGGACTCGTCGGACGCGTCGTCGTCGCCGTCCTCCTCGGGCGGCTCGACGGGCTGACTGGACGGCACCATCCCCACAGGTTAGTGGCGTGGCCCGACCCCCACCGACTCCACGCGCCCAAAACTGTCGGTGCTCGCCTCTAGGTTCCTCCCCATGACGAAGCCGGCGGGCGACCAGCTCGCGTTCGACGAGCTGGGTACTCCCCTGCGGACCACCACGTTCGTGGTGTTCGACCTGGAGACGACCGGGGTCAGCGATGAGGACACGATCACCGAGTTCGGCGCCGTGAAGGTGTGCGGCGGGGAGGTGGTGGGCGAGTTCGCCACCCTGGTCGACCCGGGGCGCGGCATCCCGCCGGAGATCGTCTCGCTCACCGGGATCACCGACGCCATGGTGTACTCCGCCCCTCGGCTCGACGCGGTGTTACCGGCGTTCCTGGAGTTCGCCGCGGGCTCGGTGCTGGTGGCGCACAACGCCGGGTTCGACGTCAACTTCGTCCGCAAGGCCTGCGCGCGCCACGGCTACCGGTGGCCGAAACCCATGACCGTGTGCACCGTCCAGCTGGCCAGACGGGTGCTGACCCGCGAGGAGGCGCCGAGCTGCCGGCTGTCTTTTCTCGCGGAGTTACTCGGCGCGCGGACCAGGCCGACGCACCGCGCGCTGGCCGACGCGCGGGCCACGGTCGACGTGTTCCACTCGCTGCTGGAGCGGGTGGGCTCGGTCGGGGTGCAGTCGCTCGAGGAGCTGATCGACTACATCCCCGACGTCACGCCCGAGCAGCGCCGCAAGCGGTCGATGGCCGCGCACCTGCCGAACGAGCCGGGCGTGTACCTGTTCCGTGGGCCGGGCGACGAGGTGCTCTACGTCGGCACGTCCGGCGACCTGCGCAAGCGTGTCCGGCAGTACTTCACGGCCAGCGAGACTCGCCGACGGCTGCGCGAGATGGTGGCGCTCGCCAGCCGCGTCGACCACATCACGTGCGCGCACTCGCTGGAGGCGCAGGTGCGCGAGCTGCGGCTGCTGTCGGCGCACAAGCCCGCGTACAACCGGCGGTCGAAGAACCCGAAGCAGGCGTGGTGGCTCACGCTCACCGACGAGGCGTTCCCCCGGCTGTCGCTGGTACGGGCGCCACGCGAGGGGGCGCTGGGGCCGTTCCGCAGTCACCGGCTGGCGGAGGACGCGATGGTGGCGCTGCAGGACGGCACGGGGCTGCGGCCGTGCACTGTTCGGATACCGATCGAAGCGACCTTGCGGCCGTGCGCGCTGGCCGAGCTGCACCGGTGCGCGGCGCCGTGCGCGGGCCGCCAGAGTGTCGTGGAGTACGCCCCGGCGGTCACGGCCTTCGGCGACCTGGTGGCCGGTTTACGCCTGGACCCGTTGCGCCGCCTGGAACGCCGGCTGGCCACGCTCGCGGCGGCGGAACGGTTCGAGCAGGCGGGGCTGGACCGCGACCGGATGCGGGTGCTGGTCCGCACGCTCGACCGGGGCCAGCGATTAGCCGCGCTGGCCGCCATTCAGGAGCTGATAGCGGCGCGCCCGGACGGCGCGGGCGGCTGGGAGTTCGCGGTGGTCCGCCACGGCCGCCTGGCCTCGGCCGGCGTGGCCCGCCGCGGCGTGCGCCCGATGCCGGTGGTCGACTCCCTGGCAGCGGCGGCCGAGACCGTCCTGCCGGAACCGGGCCCGCTGCGGGGCGCGCCGGCAGAGGAGGTGGGGGTGGTGCTGCGCTGGCTGGACCGCCCGGGCACCCGGATGGTGCGCTGCTCCCAACCATGGTCCGAACCGGCCAGAGCCGCCGCGAGCTGGCGAGAGTGGCTGACACGCGCGGACGCGGCCCGCAACCTCCAACCAACCACCTGACAACCACCCACGAAGACCCAAGATCCCACTTCCGCACGCATGTCCCCACCACCCGACCGCATGTTCCCGGTTCCGGCACGCAAGTTCGCAGTGCCCGCACCCGAGATCGCGGTTCCCGCACCCGAGATCGCGGTTCCGGCACGCGAGATCGGACTTCCAACACCCGAGATCGCGCTTCCCGACCGCACGTTCGCGGTTCTGGCTCCCGAGATCACGGTTCCCGCCCGAATGATCGCGGTTCCGGCACGCGAATTCGCGGTTTCCGCACGCATGTTCCCGGCTCCCGCACGCTTGTTCCCGGCTCCCGCACGCATCTCCCCGGTCCGGCACGCACGTTCCCGGGTCCCGCGCGAGATCGCGGTTCCGGCACGCGAGATCGCGGCTCCCGCACCCGGGATCGCGGAGTTGGTTGCCGGAATGCGAATCCCCACTGGCGGCTATCGCACCTGGCGGCCCGCCACCCGGACGAACCCGGTGAGCAGCTCCTGGCAGCGGATCTCGCGCGTCTTCAGCTCGGCGAGATCCGTGGCGTCGCCTAGCGCGCTGATCGGCTCGAATGCGGCGTCGGCCAGGTTTAGAAGCTCGTCGTCCTCGGTGAGCACCGCACGGTGAACCTGGCATGATCGGCCGCCGGTCCGCCTCGGCCCAGGCCGTCCTCGTTTCCGAACCGTTCGGGTCCCGCTGGTGGAGGAGCCACCGGGAGATCACGGCCTGGAGGATCCGTTCGGCGCGCGCGACTCGCTCCGTCTGCCGAAGGGTGAGCTGCCCGAACAGGTACGTGAGGCTCGCGCCGGCCGGTGTTCCTCCGACAGCGATGCCTGCCAGCCCTAACCGCGGCGGATGGCGGTGTGGGCGGCGGTCAGGCGGTCGGCCTCCGGGCGGTCCGGGGAGCCACCCGAGATCTCGTCCGCCCACTCCAGCAGGCGGGGCAGGTGTGGGTCGTCCGTCGCGGGGACCGTTTCCGCGGCGCCCAGGACCACCTCGCCGCTCGAGCCGTCGATCGTGATCTCGGAAACCTCGCGAGTGCCCAGGATCGCCGCCGTGTCGGTGAAGGTCAGGGTCCGCACGCCCACCACCGCCGGTTTACCCATCGACCGGGCCACCACGGCCGCGTGGCTGGTCGGGCCCCCTCTGGCGGTCACCACGCCCGCCGCCGCGGCCAGGCCCCGCAGGTCCAGCGGCGACGTCTCCGGGCGGACCAGGATCACCGGCCCCTCGGCCGCCAGCCGGACCGCCCCGTCGGAGCTGGTCGCCACCCGGCCGGTCGCCACGCCGGGGCTCGCGCCCGTGCCTCTCGCGAGAATGTCCGCCGTCGCCAGGTGCGGGGTTCGAGCCTGTCCGAGAAGGCCGGGGGTGATGCGCAGCAGCGCCTCCCCGCGCGTGAGCACGCCCTCGTCCGCCAGGTCCACCGCCGCCCGGACGGCCGCGCGACCGGACAGGCCGCCCCGCCGCACCTGCAGCAGCCACAGCTCGCCCGCCTCGTACGTGAACTCCAGGTGGCACACGTCCCGGTAGTGCGTCTCCACCCTCGCCACGGCCGCCAGGAGGGACCGCCACACGGCCGGTTCCCGCCCGGCCAGGTCGGCCAGCGGGCGCGTGAGCGCGCCGCCGGAGACCACGTCCGGGCCCTGCGCGCCGAACAGGACCTCGCCGTGCGGGACCCGCTCACCCGTGTTCGGGTCGCGGCTGAACACCACGCCCGTGCCGCTGTGGTCGTCGCGGTCGCCGAGCACCATGGCCTGCACGGTCACGGCCGTGCCGCTGTCGTGCGGGATGCCGTGCAGGTCGCGGTAGGTCCGCGCGCGCGGACTGTCCCACGAGGCGAACACCGCCTCGACGGCCGCCAGCAGCTCCGGCCGCCGGACGTTCAGGACGGTGCTCATCATGCCCGGCATCGACACCGCCCCGCCGGACCGGACCGAGACCAGCGGCGCCACGTCGGGCAGCACACCGGACGGCAACCGCCCGGTACGGCGGAACTCCCGGCACGCCGCCGTGGTGATCACGAACCCGGGCGGCACCGGCAGGCCGAGGCGGCACAACACCGCGAGACCGTGCGCCTTGCCGCCGATGACCTCCGCCGGCTCGGTCAGCTCCGCCGACAGCCGGTGCACCCACGTCACCGGGGTAGCCTGACGCCGTGTCGGACCAGCCCCACCGGACCAGCGTCGATCTGCTGGTACTCCACGCCCTGCGCTGCATCGGGTTCGCCGCCCTGCCCCGGGTCGCCGAGGCCACGGCGCTCCCCGAGGCCGACGCCGAGTCGGAGCTCATCGACCTGGCGGTGGCCGGTCTGGTCACACGGGTGCCCGGCGAGTTCGGCGGCTGGGGCCTCACGGACGCCGGCCGCGCGGCGGACGCCGAGCGGATCGCGGCCGAGCTGGACACCGCGGGCGTCCGCGCCGCCGTGACCGCGGCCTTCGACGACTTCAGCGGGCTCAACCCCGAGCTGCTCGACCTCTGCACGGCGTGGCAAATGCGCACGGTCGACGGAATCTCGACCCCGAACGACCACAGCGACGCCGGCTACGACGCCGGCGTGCTCGAGCGGTTCAGCGACTTCGACAAGCGCGCCGACCCGGTCTGCGCGGATCTGGCCACCGCGCTGCCGCGGTTCGAGCGGTACCGCGCCCGGCTCACCGACGCGCTCACGCGGGTCAGGGCGGGGTCGCTCGACTACCTGACCGACAACCTCGACTCGTACCACACCATCTGGTTCCAGCTGCACGAAGATCTGCTGGTCACGCTGGGCATCCCGCGCCACTGAGACCACTCTCACCGCGCCCGCACACCCGCTGCCGCCGCAGCATCGCCGCACCCCGCCCCTCGGCCCGGGCCACCATCCGACCTGCCCGAACAGCCCCAGCCGCCTCCGTCCGGTGGGCACAGTTTCGGGGCGAAGGTATCTCAGTGCACCGACAAAAACGGTCCGGGGACCCCTAGATTTAATTCTAGTCGCGCACCCTGACATTTCTTTGCGCCGCGAAGCCCTCTCGCCGGCGCGATCGTGGGCGCCGCGATCGTGGGTAGTGATAGTGGGTAGTGCGATCGTGGGTAGTGCGATCGTGGGTAGTGCGATCGTGGGTAGTGCGGCCGTGGGTAGTGCGGCCGTGGGTGGCGCGCTCGTGGGCGCCGCAATCGTGGGTGGCGCGGCCGTGGATGGCGCGGCCGTGGATGGCGCGGCCGAGGGTGGCACCATGACCGTCACCCGCGCTCGGAATGCCGACCGCCGCCGCGACCACCGCACCGTCCAGCACCAGCCGCACGAAGGCCTGCTGGTCACGCTCGGCATAACGCGGCACTGAAACCACCCTCACCGAGCCCGCACATCCGCGACCGCCGCCGCGTGCGCCGCGCCCCGCCAGTCGGCTCGGGCCACCACCCGGCCCGCCTGGACGCGAACCGCCGCTTCCGTGTCGTCGCCCGCGTCCGGGAGGCCGGCGGTGGCCGCGAGCGCCGCGCCGTCCAGTACCAGCCGTAGCGGGTAGTCGGGCGCGAACGCCCGGCGCAGGCACCCCGTGAGGTCGCTGATCCGCAACCGTACGAGGCGGCCCAGCTCCGCCGGATCGCTGGTCACCACGGCCACCGTGACCTGGTCGCCCGGCCGGGCGGCGCGCACGGCCTCCTCGGCGGCGGCCAGCCGTCCGGTCCCCAGCACCGCGATCACGCCGTCCGCGTCGAACCCGACCGGGCGGCCGCTGAGCCAGTCCGGCGCCTCGGCCGGCGGCGTCCAGCGGTCTTCGCAGGTCAGTGCCTTGTCGATGTACGGCAGGTACGGCGGGTCCCAGCTGTCGTCTAGCTCGATTCCGGCCAGTTGCTCGCACGCGCGGGTCACATCGAAGGGATCGCCGAACCCGAGGGCCGCCTCGGCCAGGTGGCCTGCGCCGGTCAGCAGCGTCAGGACCAGCTCGGCCAGCCGGACCCGCCGCGCCGGCCCGGGCTGGATCGACTCGAGGGCGAACCCGAGAAGCTGCGCCTCCAGCCGCGTGACCTGGGCGAACGTGCTGCGGGCCGGGTCGTCGTCGAGCACGCCGGCGAGTGACCGCAGCCTGAGGTGGCCGCCCGGCGGGTCGGTGGCCATGGGCAGGCGTTCGAGCCAGACCCGGGCGAACGCGCCGATCCCCGCCGGCCCGGACGCCGCGGCCTTGGCGTCCCGTTCGACCAGGTGCACGAGAACCGCCAGGTAGAGCGCGCGTTTGCTCGGGAAGTTCGAGTACACGGCCCCCCTGGTCAGCTCGGCGCGCTCGGCGATCCGGTCGACCTTCGCGTCGGCGTAGCCCTGCTCGGCGAACTCGTCCTCCGCCGCCGCCAAGACGGCCGCGCGGGTGCGTTCCTGCTGCTGTGCGCGAGTCAACCGAACCATGCCCATAAGATACCCTCAACATTCAGATGTTCATAACATCCGAAATGAAGGTGAGTCGATGATCGAGAACGGCTTCACGGCCGAGGGGCTGACCAGGCGGTTCGGCAGGACCACCGCGCTCGACGACGTGAGCCTGGCCGTCCCGCGCGGGCAGGTGCTGGGCCTCCTCGGCCCGAACGGCGCGGGGAAGACCACGGTGATCCGCATCCTGGCGACGCTGCTGCGTCCCGACAGCGGGCGGGCGTCGGTGGCGGGGTTCGACGTGACGAGCGAGCCGGCACAGGTGCGGCGGCGGATCGCGTTGTCGGGCCAGCACACGAGCGTCGACGAGGAGCTGACGGGCGTCGCGAACCTCGTGATGATCGGGCAGCTCCTCGACCTACGGCGGCGGGACGCGGTCCGGCGAGCCGGTGAGCTGCTCGACCGGTTCGGCCTCACGGACGCGGCGAGCCGGCCGGCGGCCGGCTACTCCGGCGGCATGCGCAGGCGCCTCGACCTGGCGGCCAGCCTGGTCGGCCGCCCGGAGGTGCTGTTCCTCGACGAGCCGTCGGTCGGGCTGGACCCCGGCAAGCGCGACGAGCTGTGGCAGCTGATCCGCGGCCTGGCGGCCGACGGGGTGACAGTCCTACTGACCACCCAGTACCTGGAAGAGGCCGACGCCCTGGCCGACACGATCGCCGTCCTCGACCACGGCCGGGTCATCGCCGCGGGAGCACCGGCCGAGCTG
The DNA here is from genome assembly GCA_963826035.1 of uncultured Actinomycetota bacterium. Classification (GTDB taxonomy): domain Bacteria; phylum Actinomycetota; class Actinomycetes; order Mycobacteriales; family Pseudonocardiaceae; genus Actinophytocola. Next base: position 983,248 of record CAWGVZ010000004.1, read on the forward strand.
AAACGTCAGGTCGGCGGCCACACGATCACCGTGCGGCTGGACGACCCGGCGGACACGGAGCTCGCGACGGCCATCCTGGCGGCGGTCGCCGGCCGGGCCCCGGACCGGACCACCCGCCAACAGCTGTCCGTACCCGCCACGGGCGACGACGACCTCTACGAGATCACCGCCCGCCTCCGCGAACAGTCCATCGGCATCGCCGAACTGTCACTGCGCCTACCCAGCCTGGACGAGGTCTTCCTCGCCCTCACCGGCACCCCCACGAAGGCGGCCTCATGAAATCCACCCCAGCAACACCAACCATGATGACCACACCGCGGTCCTTCGGTTGGGCCAGGCACAGTGCGGTGCTCGCGCGGCGCAGTCTGGCCAAGACCGGCCGCAATCCCGGCGCCGTACTGAACAGCGTGGTCACGCCGGCCATGTTCCTCGTGCTGTTCGTGTACCTCTTCGGTGGTTCGGTGGCCGGTTCGACCGCCGACTACCTGCAGTACCTCTTCCCCGGCATCCTCGTCATGGGCGCCGGCCTGGCGGGAATGCTCTCCACCGGCACGAACATCAACCTCGACCTCAAGAACGGTGTCACCGACCGGTTCCGCAGCCTGCCCATCAGCCGGCTGGCGCCGCTGCTCGGCTCGGTGCTGGCGGACCTCGTCCGCTACGTGGTGGCCGTGACCGTCCTGTTCGGACTCGGGCTGCTCCTCGGCTTCCGCACCGGCGTGGTCGAGTCGTTGGCCGCCGCCGCGCTGGCCATCCTCTTCGGGTTCTGCCTGAGCTGGGTGACCGTGTATCTGGGGGTTCTGGTCCGGGACGCCCAGACCGTCCTGGCCATCGGTTTCATCGCGTTCCTGCCGCTGCAGCTGGGGACCAGCCTCGCCGCCCCGACCGACACCCTGCCCGGCTGGCTGCGTGCCTGGGCCGAGGTCAACCCGGTCACCCACGTGATGGACGCGTGCCGCGCCCTGCTGACCGGCACGCCGGTCGGCGGCACGGTCACGAACACCCTGATCTGGTGCGCCGTGTTGTTCGGCGTGTTCTGCCCGCTCGCCGTCCACGCCTATCGCCGCCAGGAGTGACTGCAACCATGATCAATGGCGGGCCACGGCCCCCCGTTTTCCAGCGTAGTCACCGGCACCGACAAAAATGATGAAAGGGGCGGCCGCCATCGGCGACCGCCCCTTCAATCAGTCGAACTACAGCTTCTTCGACGGGTCCTCGTCGGTCTTGGCCACCGACGTACCCGTCTCGGTCGAGCCGGAACCGGCCTCCAGCTCCGCCGCGTGATCGTGCTGCGCGGCCCTCGCCTTGGCCAGCGCCTCGGTCTCCTCCGGCGGATCGGCCTTCAGGAACGACCCGGCCACCGGCGCACCGGCCGAACCCAGCTTGTTCATCTTCTTCGGCACCGGCGCGCCCTGGTACTCCAGCGCGATCGGGTGACCGTGGTCGTCCACCGGGCCGAGTGGCTGGTGGACCTCGATGAACTCACCGTGCGGCAGGCGCTTGATGATGCCCGTCTCGACACCGTGCTCCAGCACCAGCCGGTCCGACCGCTGCAGGCCGAGACACAGGCGGTAGGTGATCACGTACGCGAGCGGCGGCAGCACCAGCAACCCGATGCGGCCCATCCACGTGGTCGCGTTCAGCGAGATGTCGAACTTCTCGGCGAGCACGTCGTTGGCCGCCGACAGCAGGGCCACCATGAAGTAGGTGATGGCCATGACGCCGAGGCTGGTGCGGACCGGCACGTCCCGCGGCCGCTGCAGCAGGTTGTGGTGCGCGTAGTCTTTCGTGAATTTTCGTTCTATCCATGGATACGCGGCGGCTATGCCGGTCAGTAGTGGCAGGCCGGCGATGAACGGGAAGAACGGCGCGGGAATCGTGTAGTTCCCGAGATAGACCTCCCATGCCGGCCACAATCGGACCAACCCGTCCGTCCACGCCATATACCAGTCGGGCACCGTTCCGGACGACACGTTCGCCGCGGAGAACGGCCCGAAGTTCCACACGGGGTTGATCTGGAACAACCCGCCCATCAGCGCGGTCACGCCGATCACGACGGCCGTGAAGCCGCCGGCCTTCAGCGCGAACGTCGGCATGATGCGAACGCCGACGACGTTCGTCTCCTTGCGCCGCACGCCGGGGAACTGGGTGTGCTTCTGGTACCACACGAGTCCGACGTGGACACCGATCAACGCCAGCATAATGCCGGGTATCAGCAGGATATGGAGTGTGTAGAGCCGTGGAATGATCTCGGTGCCCGGGAACTCGCTGCCGAACAAAAGCCAGTTCGTCCACGTGCCGACCACGGGGATCGACATCAGCAGCCCGGAGGTGATCCGCAGGCCGGCGCCGGAGAGCAGGTCGTCGGGCAGCGAGTAGCCGAACAGGCCCTCGGTGCAGCCGAGCAGGAACAGCAGGATGCCGATGATCCAGTTGACCTCACGGGGGCGCCGGAACGCACCGGTGAAGAACGTGCGGAACATGTGCACGACGATCGCGAGCATGAACAGCAGCGCGGACCAGTGGTGCACCTGGCGGACGAACAGACCACCACGCACGTCGAACGACAGGTACAGCGTCGACTCGTAGGCCCGCGACATCTCCAGGCCCCGCAAGTTCGCGAACGTGCCCTGGTACACGACCTCCTCCATGGAGGGGTCGAAGAACAGCGCCAGGTAGGTGCCCGACAGCAGCAGCACGATGAAGCTGTACAGCGCGATCTCACCGAGCAGGAACGACCAGTGCGTCGGGAAGACCTTGTTCAGCTGGCGCCGCATCCCACCGGCGAGGTGGTACCGGTCGTCGGCCCACTTGGCCGCACCACCGGCGGCGCGCATGGCGACGTTGTCCGGCTTGGTGGGCGACGTGATGGCACTCATGACTTGCGCTCCCAGTAGGCGGGACCGATCGGCTCGTTGAAGTCAGCGGTCGCGATGAAGTACCCGGTCTCAGGGTCAACCGTGATGGGCAGTTGCGCAAGCTTGCGGGTGGCCGGGCCGAAGACCGGCTTCGCGTACTGCAGCGCGTCGAACTGCGACTGGTGACATGGGCACAGGATGCGGTTGGTCCGCTGCTCGTACAGCGACGTCGGGCACCCGACATGGCTGCAGATCTTCGTGTACGCGTAGAAGTCGCCGTAGTTGTAGTCCTCTTGGCCCTCGTGCTTGACCACCTTGACCGCGTCCTGCGGCCGGAGGCGGATCAGCATCACGGGGCTGTCACCGCGCTTGAACACGTGCACCAGGGCGTCGTGGTCCTCGCGCTCGGACTCGCGGAACGGGAAGACCGTCTCCATGGAACCCGCGTCGAGGTCCTCCGGGCGGACCAGCACGATCTCGCTGGCGATACCCGTGGACCGGCGGAGGAAGACCTTCTCGCCGTCGACCGGCTGCCACGGCGTGTGCAGCAGTCCGTCCTTGTTGGCCGACTGGGCGTGGGGGTTGCGCAGCAGGCCGCCGAGGGGCAGCACGGTGAGCGTGAGACCCAGCACGCCGGCGCCGAACAGGGCGGACCGCTTGACCATCGAGCGCCGGGCGATGGTGGTGCGGTTGCCGGCGTCGGCCAGCAGCGCCACGACCGTCGCCTTGTCCATCTCGTTCGAGCCGCCGTCGTGGCGGTCCTGGACGGCCACCTCGTGCGGAACGAACTTGCGGGTGTAGATCAGCACGCCCAGGCCGAGACCGAGGATCGAGATGCCGAGCGTCAGGCCGAGCACCGGGGTGTACAGCGCGTACATGGCGTGGCCGTCCTCGTTCGGCGCCTTGTACTGCGCCGGCCAGAAGATGAACGCCACCACGAACGCGAGCCCCGCGAGGCCGGAGATCGCGAACCAGAACGCCACCAGGCGCTCGGCCCGCTTCTCGGCCCGCGTGCCCTTGACCGGCCACGGGTCCGGGTACTCGACCAGCTCGACCCCGTCGAGCTTGCCGCCGAGCTTGACCAGCTCGTCGCGGTTCATCCCGGCGAGCTCCTCGTCCGTCGGGAGGTCGTCAGGCTGCTTGTCGGTACTCAATTTCGCGCCCCGATCCACAGTGTGATGCCCAACAACGCGACGATCCCCACGATGAACGCGATGAACCCTTCCGACTGGGGTCCCAGACCGCCGATCGGTGCGCCACCCGGGTTGTTGTTCCCGTCGGTCACCGAGTTGACGTAGGCGATGATGTCCTTCTTCTCCACGGGCGTGAGCTGCCGTTCGGAGAAGCGCGGCATGCTTTCCGGCCCGGTGAGCATGGCCGCGTACATGACGTCCTCGCTCACGCCGTCGAGGTCCGGGGCGGTCTTGCCGGAGGACAGCGCGCCGCCGCGGCCGGTGAAGTTGTGGCACGAGGCGCAGTTGAGCCGGAACAGCTCGCCGCCGCGGGCCGGGTTGTCCCCGACCAGGTCGGCGCCGCTCTCCTCGGGCATGGTGGCGCCGCCGCCGTTGGCCTGGATGTAGGCGCTGATCTGGTCGATCTCCTCCGGCGTGAGCACCGGCGGCTTCTCCTCGGCCTGCGCGCCCTGCACGACCAGGGGCATGCGGCCGGTGGAGGTCTGGAAGTAGACCGACGCCTCGCCGATGCCGATCAGGCTCGGCCCGCGGTCCTTCACGCCCTCGAGGTTCGCCCCGTGGCAGGTGATGCAGGTGTTGTTGTAGATCTGCTCACCTTCGCGCACCGCGACCGAATCCGGCTGGGCCTGCGCGGTCTGCGGCTCGGGCACCAACGCGCTGTACAGCGCGCCGACACCGATGAGCGCGATCCCCAGCGCCAGCAGCCCGGCGATCCGGCGGCGGAGCTTGGTGCGAGCCCTGCTGCGTTTCTTGGTCATCTGTGCGGCAACCTCTGGTGTCAGTTCGGGGCGACGAGTGGCGGTCAGCGCGACGTCACGGCACGAAGTAGATCACGGTGAACAGTCCGATCCACACGACGTCCACGAAGTGCCAGTAGTACGACACGACGATGGCCGACGTGGCCTGGGCCGGGGTGAACTTGCTCATCTTGGTGCGCATGAGCAGGTACACGAACGCGATGAGGCCGCCGGTCACGTGGAGCCCGTGGAACCCGGTGGTCAGGTAGAAGACCGTGCCGTACGCGGACGACGGGATGGTGGTGCCGTCCTCGATCAGCTGGATGTACTCGTAGACCTGGCCGAGCACGAAGATCGTGCCCATGGCCAGGGTGAGCGTGTACCAGCGCCGTAGCCCGAACACGTCACCTCGCTCCGCCGCGAAGACTCCCATCTGACATGTAAGAGACGACGCGACGAGCACAATTGTGACAACGAGCGCGTAGGGCACGTTGAGATGTGTCGGCTCCGGGGGCCAGTGGCCGGTGTCGTTCTGCGCCTTGACCGTGAAGAACATGGCGAAGAGGCCGGCGAAGAACATCAGCTCGCTGGCCAGCCACACGATGGTGCCGACGCTGACCATGTTCGGCCGGTTCAGCGAATGCACACGCTGGCTGATGGAGGGCGCTGCTGTCGTCACGCGGGCATTATTGCCTGTCGCGGGGGCACCTGGCCGATCGGGTCCACGGCGCGTCGCGGGCTCTACGGTGATCGACGTACGGGTGCCCGACCACTTGCCGTTGATCTCGGCGTGCCGGATAGCATCACCTGGTCCGACAGCGGTCTCCCGTGGCCGTTTCGACCGAGTTGATCCCGCCGGAGGCGCCCGTCATGACTTCGCCGCTGAAGATCCTGGTGTTCAGCCACCGGCCCGAGGTCCGCGAGACGATCGTCACAGCGATCGGCCGGCGCCCGGCCGCGGACATCGGCCGCGTCGACTACCTCGAGGTGGGCACCACGGCCGAGGTGCTGATGGCCATGGACGGCGGCTCGGTCGACCTGGCGATCCTCGACGGTGAGGCGCAGCCGACCGGCGGCATCGGGCTGTGCCGGCAGCTCAAGAACGAGATCGACGCGTGCCCGCCGATCGTGATCGCCATCCGGCGCAAGGACGACCGGTGGCTGGCCACCTGGTCGCAGGCGGACGCCGTGGTCGTCCACCCGCTCGACCCGCTGACCGCTGCCGAGACGGTCGCCGACGTGCTGCGCAACAAGCAGCTGCCGGTCCACCACGGCTGACCAACTCGAACTCGAGTGAGGCGCGACCCATGACCGAGTCCGCACCCGCCTGGCCCGCACTTCTCAACCAGCTCGTCGCGCGCCACGACCTGTCGGCCGCCGACACGGCGTGGGCGATGAACGAGATGATGTCCGGCGCCGCCACCCCGTCACAGATCGGCGCGTTCGCCGTGGCCCTGCGGGCGAAGGGCGAGACCGCCGCCGAGGTCGCCGGGATGGCCGAGTCGATGCTGTCCCACGCGCTGCGCGTGCGCGTGGACCGGCCGGCCGTCGACGTGGTCGGCACGGGCGGCGACCAGGCGGGGACCGTGAACATCTCGACCATGACGGCCATCGTGACGGCCGCGGCCGGGGTGCCGGTGGTCAAGCACGGCAACCGGGCGGCGTCGTCGCGCTGTGGCACGGCCGACGTGCTGGAGCATCTGGGCGTGGTGATCGAGCTGACGCCTTCGGCGGTGGCGACGTGTGTGCGTGAGCTGGGGATCGGGTTCTGCTTCGCGCAGGCGTTCCACCCGGCGCTGCGTCACGTGGGGCCGACCCGTAAGCAGTTGGGCATCCCCACGACGTTCAACCTCCTCGGCCCGCTGACCAACCCGGCGCAGCCGACGGCGGGCCTCGTGGGGTGCGCCGACGAGCGGCTGGCGCCGGTGGTGGCCGAGGTCCTGGCCGGGCGGGGCTTCAGCATGCTCGTGGTCCGGGGGGACGACGGTCTGGACGAGATCACCACCACGACCACGTCCACCGCGTGGGTGGCCAGCGGGGGCGTCGTACGGGTGGACAAGATCGACCCGGCGCGGCTCGGTATCCCGGCGTCCCGCCCGGCGGACCTGGCGGGCGGCGACGCGGCCCTCAACGGCGAGGTGTTGCGGGCTCTCCTGGCCGGCGCGCCGGGCCCGGTGCGCGACACGGTGCTGCTGAACGCGGCCGGCGCGATCGCCGCGTTCCGGGGGCTGACGGACGACCTGCACGCGGACCTGGCGGCTGGGCTGGATACGGCGGCGGAAGCCATCGACTCGGGCCGGGGAAACGCACTGCTGGACCGGTGGATCACCCTGTCGACCACGTTGAAGGCCGCGACCCCGGTCGCCGGCTGAGCCTCAGTACTGCTGGACCGGTGCCTCGACGCAGGGAAGGCGTCGTTCACTGCGGTCAACGCAGTGAAGGCGTCGTTCCATGCATGCCCACGCCGCGCGTGACCCCGTAGTACTGCGCCGCTGAGGCCCCTTTATCACGAGACACCGACAAAACCGGTCCGGGGACCCCTGGATCTAATTATAGTCGGCGACACCGACAGTTTCGGCGCGTGAGGGCGCGGGCTCGGCCACTTGTCCACAGGCACGGACCGCGAACGCACGAACGCCCGCGATCCCCTGAGGGAACCGCGGGCGCTTGTTTTGGCACAAAGTCTCGCGCCACTCAACGGAACCTCAGGGGTACCGCGACGCAACCCAGCCACCAACCACCGGAGATCCACCGCGCTCGCTGGGTCGCGACCAACACTTTTAATCCCCAGCGGAGCGCGACTAATCAGTCGCGTTAGGACGCGTGTGGTACTCGAAGACCAGGCCGCCGACCGCCGCCAGCACGCACACCAGCCCGATCACCAGCAGCCAGATCTGCAGGAACGCGAGCGCCATGGCCGAGACGCCGGCCGCCGCCGCGATGGCCACCGGCCAGTAGCTGCCGGCGCTGAAGAACCCGACCTCACCGGCGCCGTCGCTGATCTCGGCGTCCGGGTTGTCCTCCGGGCGGCGCTCGACGCGGCGGGCGACGAAGTGGAAGTACGAGCTGATGATCAGCGAGAGGCCGCCGGTCAGGATCAGGCCGACCGTGCCGACCGGCTCCTGGGCCCAGAACCCGTACACGACGGCGAACACGAAGAAGAACGCAGTCGTCACGTCGAAGAGCCTGGCCTCGACCTTCATGCTGTCCTCACTACTCCCGGGGTGCGAAAGCCTAGTTGGATGACGTCCGCGCCGTGCGGTCGCTGTTGAACGGCGTCGTGGTGGTCGCCGTCGGGCTGCACAGGTCACCACAGGATGGGTCGCGCTCGCCCAGCTCGCTGAGCGCCTCGGCCGCCGAGTAGGGCTGCTGGGTCTCCTCGTTCAGGGACCGGCGCAGCGTCATGTAGGTGTTGAACCGCTCCGGGCTGAGCGCCCGAACCTCGAAGTTCATGCCCGAGTGGTAGGAGCCGCACAGCTCGGCGCAGCGGCCGATGAACGCGCCCTCGCGGTCGATCGAGTTCTGGAACGTGTTGTCCTGGTTGTTCTTCTCCGGGTACGGGAAGACGTCCCGCTTGAAGTTGAACTCCGGCACGTAGAACGAGTGGATCACGTCGCGGGCGCGCAGGTTGTAGTGGATCGTGCTCTCGGTCGGCAGCACGAGCAGCGGGATCTCGGTGGTGGTGCCGGTGGTCGCGACGAGCGGGCCATCGGGCGTCCGGGGAACGACCGAGCGCCCGTTCTGGTCCACGTACTGCTCGTAGCTGAACTCCCAGTTCCACTGGAAGGCGAGGATGTTCACCTCGACGTCGACCTCGTCGACCGGTTCCTCGGCCAGCACGTAGTTCTGCGTGACCACCGTGAAGTAGAAGAGCACGACCACGATGATCGACGGCACACCCGTGTAGATGACCTCGAGGAAGTGGTTGTACTGGAACTGCCTGGGCAGCTTGTCGCCACGCTTGCGGTGGGCGACCACGGGCCACAGGATCAGCACCCACACGAGCACGCCGACGATCAGCGACGCGACCACGGACCAGGTCCAGAAGGTCTGCATCCGCTCGGCCTGCGGGGTGATGCCCTCCGGCCAGCCGAAGCGGAGCACCTCGCCCGCCGAGCAGCCGCTGGCGGTGAGGGTGACCAGGCCGGTCAGGCCACCGACGGCGGCCAGCCGCGTAGCCCGCGTGCGCCCCGTTTTGACCACTGCGCGACCCCTCCTTGGAATACCGGTGATCCAGACGGGAGCGTAGCCGAGAGCTCCAGGCCACACCGCGTAGGGGCAGTCGTGTCGACAAGAGGGATACTGGCCATCCGAGGAGCACTCGACAGGAGAGGTTGTGCCGAGACGTGTGCGGTCTGCTCGGAGTTGTGTTCCCCACCGAAGAGGTCGCCGACCAGGCCCGTGACACGGTCGCCGCGGCCATGCGCTGCCAGCGCCACCGCGGCCCGGACGAGACCGGCGTGTGGGCGGGCGACGAGGTCGTCTTCGGCGTCAACCGGCTGTCGATCATCGACGTCGGCCACTCGCACCAGCCGCTGCACTGGAGCCCCGAGGACGTTTCCGAGCGGTACACCATCCTGTTCGACGGCGCGATCTACAACTACCTCGAGCTGCGCGAGGAACTGATCGAGAAGCACGGCGCGGTCATGCGCACCCACGGCGACGGCGAGGTGGTCGTCGCGCTGTACCACTACCTCGGTCCGGCGGCCGTGTCCCGGCTGCGCGGCATGTTCGCGTTCGTCATCTGGGACTGGCGCCGCCGCGAGGCGTTCGGCGCGCGGGACCCGTTCGGCATCAAGCCGCTGTTCTACTCGGCCGGCCCGGGCGGGGTGGCGTTCTCGAGCGAGAAGAAGTCGCTGCTCGAGCTGGCGTCGTCGCTGCACGTGCGCAACGAGCTGGACCAGAAGGCGTTGCAGCACTACCTGGTGCTGCAGTACGTGCCGGAGCCGGAGTCGCTGCACTCCCAGATCCGGCGCATCGAGTCGGGCACCTCGTTCACCGTCCGCCCCGGCGGGCAGATCGTCACCGAGCGGTACTTCTTCCACTCGTTCCGGCCGACGCCCGTGCGCGGACAGGACGAGGAGGAGCGGCTGTACGACCAGATCGCCGAGGTCATGCGCGACTCGGTGGCCAACCACATGCGGGCGGACGTCACGGTCGGCGCGTTCCTGTCCGGCGGCCTCGACTCGACGGCCATCGCGGCGCTCGCGCGGGAGCACGACCCGGACCTGATCACGTTCACCACGGGGTTCGAGCGGGACGGCTACTCCGAGGTGGACGTGGCGGCCGAGTCGGCCGCGGCCATCGGCGTGCGGCACGTGGTCCGCACGGTGAGCGCCGAGGAGATGATGGAGTCCTTACCGCTCATCGTCTGGTACCTCGACGACCCGGTGGCCGACCCGGCGCTGGTGCCGCTGTGGTTCATCGCCCGCGAGGCCCGCAAGCACGTGAAGGTCGTGCTCTCCGGCGAGGGCGCGGACGAGCTGTTCGGCGGCTACTCCATCTATCGCGAGCCGAGTTCGCTCGCGCCGTTCGAGCGGGTGCCCGGCGCGCTGCGGCGGGCCATGGGGTCGCTGTCCACGAAGATGCCGGACGGCAAGCGGGGCAAGGACCTGCTGCGCCGCGGCGCGCTCGACCTGGAGCACCGCTACTACGGCAACGCGCGGATCTTCCGGGACGACCAGCTCAGGCAGGTGCTGCGGAAGTTCGACGAGAACGTCGGGCACCTGGACGTCACGGCCGCCGCCTACGAGGAGTCGGTCAACTGGGACCCGGTGACGCGCATGCAGCACGTCGACCTGTTCACCTGGCTGCGCGGCGACATCCTCGTGAAGGCCGACAAGGTGACCATGGCGAACTCGCTGGAGCTGCGGGTGCCGTTCCTCGACACCGAGGTGTTCAAGATCGCGGCGCGGCTCCCGGCCGAGCAGAAGGTCACGAAGGACGCCACCAAGTACGCGCTGCGCCAGGCACTGCGGCGAATCGTGCCCGAGCACGTGCTGGAGCGGCGCACGCTGGGCTTCCCCGTGCCCATCCGGCTGTGGCTGAAGGACGAGATGTACGACTGGGCGCGCCAGATCGTGCTGAAGTCCCAGACGGACGAGGAGATCGACAAGAACGCCGTGCTGCGGCTGCTGGAGGAACACCGGGCGGGCGCGCTGGACCACAGCAGGCGCATCTGGGCACTGCTGGTCTACATGCTGTGGCACGGCATCTTCGTGGAGGACCGCATCCGCCCCCGGATCCCCGAACCCCCCTGCATGCCTGGAACGACGCCTTCCTGACGTTGAGCGTCAGGAACGACGCCTTCCAGGCATTCGACGGGCCGAAGTCGGCGCTACCGGCGCACCCACTGGATGGCCACGCCGTCCTCGTCCTCGTCGTCGTCTCGTGCGGCTGGTCGGCGTGACCGTGGGGGCGGTACGGGTGCGGCGCTGTCGCGGGGCGGGTCGTTCTGTTCGGCCGGCCGCAGGTCGGGCATCGAGTCGACGTACCGCGCGAGCTCGGCTTTCATGCGTGCCTGGTATGCGGCCACCTCGGGCACCGAGTTCGCGGCGCCGTCGACGATCGCCTGCCAGGTGGTTCGGCCGTCCCGCACGGCGCGGGCCACGCGCACCAGGTCGGCCGGGGCGTCGCGATCCTGCGCGGCCGCCCGCAACGTCTCCGCCGGGTCGGGGCGCGGTCGCGCCGCCAACTCGGCCGTCACCGCCGCGGCGGCCGCCTGGAACCGGATCCGCTGGGTGCGCAGCTCGTCGAGCCGGTCGGTGAGGGCGCTCAGCGCCGCCCGCGTGTAGTCGGGCACGTCGTGGTCAGGCACCGTCGCGCTCCGGGTCGTCGCCGACCGCGTACTCCTCGGTCGGGGCGTTGTCGAACTCGGAGGTGTTGGCCAGGTCGGCGATGTCCGCGGCGGTGGCGACGCCGTCCTGGACTTCCTGGCCCCACGGGCCGACCGCGGTGACCAGCTCCTCGACCGCGCCGCCCATGGTGGAGGCATCGGCCATGTTCTGCGCGGTCTCGAGGAACCCCTTGGCCTCCTCGATCACGCTCTCGATCGTCTCGACCATCGCCCGCGCGGAGTCGAACAGTTCCTTGTAGTTGTCCATGGCCGCGACGGCGTCCTCCGGCGACCCGCCGTTCGTCGGCACCGTCACCACGCAAACCTTGACCATGCCCAGCTTCGCGCTGAGGTCCTCGGTCGGGAGCGTGAGGTCCCGGATGACCTGCCGGATGGCTTCCGACGCCTCATGGGCGATGAGCTTGTAGAGGTTGCCGACCGTGCGGTTGAGCGGACCTTCCTCGCCGATCGCCTCGGACAGCTTGGTGGTGTAGTCGGCGCACGCCTGTGCGGCACCGCCGTTCCAGTGCGCGTCGAGCGTGGTCAGTCCTTCCCCCATCGCGCCCGCCATCTGCTCGGCCGCGTTGCCGGCGTTGATCAGCGCGTCTCCCGCGGCATCCAACGCGTTCCAGTTACCGGCGAGCTTCTCCATGATGTAGTTGTGCGGCGACCAGCCGAGATAGGCATGGAGGAACCAGATGATCCAGAACATCGCCAGCGACAGGTCCTGGAACTCCTCCGTGAAGTCCATCTCGGCGATCTCGATGCTCGGCAGCTCCGGGCTACTCGGGTAGTACGCCTTCGCGTCCGGGTCTTCCGTGTACGTGGGCGACCCCTGGTACATCTCGGTGTTCTCTTCCTCGACACCGAGGTAGGCCCAGGCGGCCCGGTGCAGTTCGTTCGCCAGGTCCCGGACGTTCGCCGATCTGTCCCCCAGCCGGTAGGACACGCTGTCGGCGTACTGGTTCACCGGCGTCGTCAACAGTGCCAGCAGACCCTCGAAGTGCTCGGGGTTCGCCCTGGCGAACATGTCGACGTGGTACTGGATCGCGGCGACGTTGGTCTTCTCCGTCGCCATGAGATCGCCGTAACCGGACAAGTAGTGTGGCTCGACCTCGAACCCCTCGGGCATCGCCGGCTCCCTTCCCGTGGTTTCCCCTGTCCACGGACGGTACGAGCGGCGCTCTCCTGCTACTTTCCCTGCTTCACTGGGTCTCCACGGCGCACCGGCGGTCCATCTCGTCCAGCGCCGCGCTGGCCTTGGTGACCAGTTCGCGCATCATCTCGTCGTCGAGCTGAACCGACACGCCGGCCGCGGCCGGACCGAGCGCCAACTCGGCCATGCCGCTGCCGAACACACTGACCCGAATCGCAATCGCCGCGCGGCTCCCGGCCGAGCAGAAGATCACGAAGGACGCCACCAAGTTCGCGCTGCGCCAGGCGTTGCGGCGGATCGTGCCGGAGCACGTACTGGAGCGACGCACGCTGGGCTTCCCCGTACCCATCCGGCTGTGGCTGAAGGACGAGATGTACGACTGGGCGCGCCAGATCGTGCTGAAGTCCCAGACGGACGAGGAGATCGACAAGAACGCCGTGCTGCGGCTGCTCGACGAACACCGGGCGGGCACGCTGGACCACAGCAGGCGCATCTGGGCGCTGCTGGTCTACATGCTGTGGCACGGCATCTTCGTGGAGGGCCGCATCCGGCCGCGCGTCCCCGAGCCGCAGTACCCGATACACCTCTGACACCGTGGGCCGAAGGGGGACGCCGGCGCAGGTCAGGCGCTGGGCAGCCGCGGCCACAGCGCCGTGGCGACCGCGACCGCTCCCTCACAGATCACGTCCTCCCGCTCGTCCTGGTCGAGCTGACCGGCCGGGTCGCGCTGCCCGGGCGGCGTGTCGGCGTACACCTGCACGGTCTCGAAGATGTCGGTCGCTCCCTCGACCTCGTCGAACGGGATGTGGCCGGTCTCGACGGTGCAGTACGTGCCGAAGGGCATGGTGATCGACGGCCGGCCGGCGATCGTGCTGGACGTGCTGGGTAGGCCGTGGAACTCCCGGGATGTCGGCATCGTGCCGACGCTGAAGGTCACACTGACTTCGAACCGCCCCTCCGGCCCCGGCGGGAGGCGCCAACGGCACCCGTGACCGCCGGGGCTGGCCATGCGCTGGGCCGCGGCGAAGCCCGGCAACGCGGTGACTGTCTCGTCGGTGACCAGGTCACACGGGTCGAGCGAGACCAGCGAGTTCGGCTCCGGCGTGCGGTGCTCGACCTCTCCGGCCAGGACCACCTCGACGACCTTGGCCATGCCGGCGGCGACCATGTCGCAGGTGTTGATCGGCGAGTCGACGCCGACGGGGTTGTGGCCGCTGACGTCGAGCGTGAGGTCTTCCTCGTCGAACACCAGCGTCTGCCAGCAGGAAAAGCCCCCTTCGTCGAGCTCGGTGGTGTAGATCGAGTCGGCGACATCCTCGAGCTTGCTGGGCAGCGGGTTCCCCCGATGGTCGGCGCTGGTCCGGCCGAGCTCACCGATCATGATGGTGACCGCGTCGGCGGCGTTCGGCTTGATCAGGACCGCGCACTGACGCAGTGCTCGCGGCGGGCCGAACTCGGCGTCCCCGAACTCGGCGAACACCTCAGGGTCGGTGAGACTGCACGGCTCGATCGTGGTGAGGTCACCGAGAAGCAGCGCCGCGGTCTCCGACGCCTCGCTGGTGGTACACCCGGCGAGGACCCCGGTCGCCGCCACCACGACCAGCAGCGTGCGCCGTAACGAGCTTGCCATTCGCCCACGTCCCCCAGGATTGGTGCCCGACAGGGCCGTGAAGGCTACCAGCGCCCGCACCGGTGTCAGCGCGGTCGGTACCGTGTCGCCGTGATCACGCTCTAACCTCGCCGGCGGCACACTCCTCAGCGCACCGGCGGTCCATCTCGTCGAGCGCCATGCTGGCCTTCGTGACCAGTTCGCGCATCATCTCGTCGTCGAGCTGAACCGACACGCCGGCCGCGGCCGGACCGAGCGCCAACTCGGCCATGCCGCTGCCGAACACGCTGACCCGAATCGCGTCGTCCGTGTTGAGCCCGAACTCGACGTACATCGCTCTCTCCCTTGTTTCCGCTGCTAGTCATGCACATGGTTGGCCTCGACTGGCGATCACCGCAACCTTGCGTTTCACTGTGCGTGTCGAAGCAAACACACTGCCCAACGGACAAAGTTGGAGCACTGAATGACGAAGTTGGGGGACAGATGAGGCGACAGACCGGGACACCAACGGTTCGGTTGCGCCGGTTGGCCGCCGAGTTGCGGCGGTTGCGCAGTGTTGCCGAGCTGACCAGAGAGCGAGTGAGCGAGCAGACCGGCATCAACGAGGTCACTCTTTACCGAATCGAGACCGCCCACGCGAGACCACAGCTGCGCACGCTCAAGGCGATGCTGGACGTCTACGAGATGACCGACGAGCAGCGAGCTGCCCTCGTCGACCTGTGCAAGAACGCGGCCGCACAGGACTGGATAGTCCCGTATCGCGACGAGCTGTCCGGTGCGTACTCCGCCTACATCAGCTTCGAGGACGAAGCGTCAGCACTACGCAACTATGAGTCACTTTTTCTGCCCGGTCTGCTCCAGACCGAGGACTACGCCCACGCCGTTATTCAAGGTTGCTTGCCTACGGCGACCAAGAACGCTATCCAGATCCGGACCAAAGCTCGGATGACTCGGCAGACGGTGCTCACAAAGGACAACCCCGTATCGCTGTGGGCGATCGTGGACGAAGCGGCACTGCGCCGAGTCGTCGGTGGGCCGACGGTGATGCACGCTCAGTTGGTTCATCTGGCGAAGGCGATCACCGCACCACAGATCACTTTCCAGGTCGTCCCGTACCGCGCCGGAGCACATCCAGGGATGCCAGGCCAATTCGTCGTGCTGGAGTTTGCCGATGCCGAGGACGCCGACCTGGTCTACGTCGACACCCTCGCCGGCGATCTCTTCGTGGAGAAGGATAAGGACATCAAGAACTATCGCGCGATGTTCGAACAGCTGGTCGCCGTCGCCCTCAGTCCTGCCGAGTCCGCAACTATGGTCAACGAGATCGCGAACGACCTGAAGGGACGCCCTACATGATCAATCTCTCCAGCGCCGTCTGGCGGAAGAGCAGCCTCAGCAGTGGTGAGGGGGCCTGTGTCGAGCTGACCTACATCGGAAACCACGCGGCCACGCGGGACTCCAAGAACCCCGCCGGGCCTGTCCTGGTCTTCCCCACCTCGCACTGGCAGCGCTTCCTCCGCGACCACCAGCGCTGACTCAACGGCGGAAACGCCAGGTCTTGCTGTCGAACGCCACGCAGACGCTCGGCGACAGGACCACCACCCGCAGCGTGGCGTCCCGCTCGTCGTAGTCGATGCCCTCCGCCTCGAACTCGCCGCCGCACCCGCTGACCAGCGGCAGCTGACCCAGCGCGGTCACCGCGCCGCCGACGTCGGACCCGGAGACCGGACCCGCCAGATCCACCTGCAGCAGCGGCTTCGTCATCCCGAACAGCGCGCCCTCGGGATCGTTCGACGAGCACAGCAGCTGCCGGTCGGTCACGAAGTCGCAGCCCTGGATGTCCCGCACCGGCCGGTCGAGGCGCACGGTCGAGGCAAGAGGCAGGTTGGCCGCGGGGTCGGGGTGCGCGATGCCGGGCATGGGGTGCACGAGCAACCGTGACATGGTTCCCCACTCGCCGGCCACCAGCCAGCGACCGTCCGGGGACACGGCGGCGAACGAGTTGTTCGACGCCTCCCACGGTTCCAAGGCGTGCTGGTACTCGGCCCACGTACCGTCCGGCGCCTCGACACGGAACAGCTTCGCGCCGCGGTCGTCGCGCTGGTAGGGCTCCACGTAGTAACCGTGCCCACCACCGGGGTCACCCACGTGGTTCCAGCCACGCGCGGCCAGCCCAGGCGGGATGGTCCCGACCCCCGTGTAGCGGAACTGGGTCCCACCAGGGCGTTCGACGGTGGCGAGGCCCTGACTCTCGTCGAGCGGCCTCGCCACGTCGGAACCTATGGGCTGCCAGGGACCGGTGGCTCCCGCCACCCCCGTGAACACCAGCAGGAGAGCGGCGGCCGCCGCGAGCGCACGCATACACTCACAGCTACCAGATGGTCACCCGATGCGGTACCTACGGGAGGATGGCGGCGATCTCCTCGGCCGCCTCCGGGCCGTACGCCGCACCGATGCGAGTGATCGCCTGCTCGCGCTCGAGCGTCCACTCCTGCGTGCCGACCGTCTCGAGGACCAGCACGGCGACGTAGGAGCCGAGCTGCGCGGAGCGCTCCATGGCCAGGCCCTTGTCCAGGCCGGCGAGCAGCCCGGCGCGGAACGCGTCGCCCACACCCGTCGGGTCGGCCTTCACGGTCTCGGGAACGGCGTTCACGCTGATCGAGGTGCCGTCGCGGTCGACGATCTCCACGCCCTTCTCGCCGAGCGTGGTGATCCGCATGCCTACGCGCGACATCACGTCCTGCTCCGACCAGCCGGTCTTCTGCCGCAGCAGTTCCCACTCGTAGTCGTTGCTGAACAGGTACTTGGCGCCCGTGACGAAGTCCTTGATCTGCTCACCGTTCATGCGGGCCAGCTGCTGGGACGGGTCGGCCGCGAAGTCGTAGCCCCGCTGCCGGCACTCCTGCGCGTGGCGCAGCATGGCCTCCGGGTCATCCGGGCTGATGAGCACCAGGTCGAGGCCGCCGACCTTGTCCGCGAGGGGCGCCAGCTCGATCTGGCGGGCCTCGGACATCGCGCCGGCGTAGAACGACGCGATCTGGCACATGTCGTCGTCGGTGGTGCAGACGAACCGCGCGGTCTGGGCAGTCTCGGAGGTGTGCACGCCCGAGCAGTCGACGCCGTGGCGCTCGAGCCAGGACTGGTAGTCGGCGAAGTCGGGGCCGACCGCGCCGACCAGCACGGGGGACGCGCCGAGCACCGCCATGCCGAACGCGATGTTCGCGCCGATGCCACCGCGCCGCACGGTCAGGTCGTCGACCAGGAAGCTCAGGGAGATGCGATGCAGCTGCTCGGCCACGAGCTGCTCGGCGAACCTCCCCGGAAAGTGCATGAGGTGGTCGGTCGCGATACTTCCGGAGACGGCGACGGGCACGGGAGGCTCCCCTGTCTGGTGGACGTCAATTGGAGTGAACGGAAGTCGTAGAAGTTAGCGGTTGTCGATTCCGAAGACCCACTCGGGACAACATCTGACACTACCGGTCGGTAGAGGTGCGCGGACCGGCTGGCTCGGCCTAGGTTCGATGATGTGACCAATCCCGAGCCGAACACCTTCGCGGAGCTGATCGCGGACTGCGCCGACATCCCCGCCGTCCTCCGCGCTCCTGACCAGGACCTTCCGTCTCCGAGGGCCACGCCCTCGTGGGAGATCGACGACACCTGCCAAGCCCAGGTACGTGGGCTCGAGGAGTACGTCTGAGGAGAAAATAGAGCGGGCCGCAACCGATGCTCGGTCGCGGCCCGTCTCCGTCTCTAGTGAAACCCCTACCTGAAACTCAGTGGAACGAGTCTCCGCAGGCGCAGGAACCGCCGGCGTTGGGGTTGTCGATGGTGAAACCCTGCTTCTCGATCGTGTCGACGAAGTCGATCGTCGCGCCCTGCACGTAGGGCGCGCTCATCCGGTCCACGGCCACCTTGAGGCCGTTGAAGTCCCGGAAAAGGTCGCCGTCGAGCGTGCGCTCGTCGAAGAACAGCTGGTAGCGCAGGCCCGCACAACCGCCGGGCTGGACGGCGATGCGCAGGTGCATGTCGTCGCGGCCCTCCTGGTCCAGCAGCGCCTTCGCTTTGCTGGCGGCCGTGTCGGACAACAGCACTCCGTGCGTCTCCGTCTCGGTGTTGTTCTCCTGTGCGGTCGTCATGGTTCTCCCTCGACCTCCGGACTCCGTGAAGCTACGTACTACAGGTGGACAACCGGGATCGTCCGCGTTCTGTTCCCATGGTGACACACTCGGCCGGCGACGCAGTGTCACCTGTGCCACTGGGCGGACACGTGCTCGGCCAGCGCGGTGAGAGTGCCGGCCGGATCGGCCAGCGACGCCTCGGGCGAGCCGACGTGCTCGGCCACCGAATAGGCGTGGTCGACGCCCGCCGCGGCCGCGCGGCGCCGACCCACGCTGACCTGCCCGGCGAGCACCACGCACGGGGTGCCGCGCTCGGATGCGGCGCTCGCCACCCTGGTCACGAGCTTGCCGCGCAGCGACTGGAAGTCGAAGCTGCCCTCGCCCGTGACCACCAGGTCGGCGGTGTCGAGCGCGGCGTCCAGGCCGGACAGCCTGCGCACCACGCCCGCGCCGGACTCGACCGTGGCACCGAGCGCGACGAGCGCGGCGCCGAGGCCACCGGCCGCGCCGGCGCCCGGCTCGTCGCGGATGTCGCGGCCGGCCAGGTCTGCCAGCAGGTCGGCCCAGCGGGTCAACGACCGTTCCAGGCGGCGCACGGCCAGGTCGTCCGCGCCCTTCTGGGGACCGAAGACGCGGGCCGCGCCGAGCTTGCCGAGCAGGGGGTTCTCCACGTCGGAGGCGGCGATCAGCTTCACTCCCCCGAGCTCGACGCCGCCGGACAGACGGGCCGCGTCGACCAGCGGGCCGCCGCCGGGCGCCAGGGGCTCGTCGTGCTCGTCGACCGGGACGGCCCCCAGCTCGCGGAGCATGCCGGCGCCGCCGTCGGTGCTGCCCGAGCCACCGAGGCCGACGACGATCGTGTGCACGCCGGCCGTGAGCGCGTGGGCCACCAGTTCGCCGACGCCGACCGTGTTGGCGGCGAGCGCGTCCCGGTCCGGCGCCGGGACCAGCGTCAACCCGCAGGCCTGCGCGCATTCGATGTAGGCGGTGCCGTCGTGTTCGAGCCAGGTGGCGTCGACCGAGGCGCCGAGCGGACCGGCCACCGAGCGGTGGTGGAGGTGCCCGCCGAGTGCCGCGTGCAGCACATCCACGAAGCCGGGCCCGCCGTCGGCGAGGGGACACAGGGTGAGTTCGTCGCCGGGCGCGCCACCGCGCCATCCGGCGGCGATGGCCTCGGCGGCCTCCGGCGCGGTCAACGTCCCACCGAAGCAGTCTGGAGCGATCAGCACCCGCATGGTCAAAGAGTAGTTGGGCCTCCCTTACCCTTTGCGGTGTGAGGTTCCTTCGCCGCAAAGACGCCGAGTCCGCCGACACCGAAGCCGAGGTCGACGGGACTGACGTCGTCGACGACGAAGACGGCCGGACCAAGGCACACACGCCGGGTAAGGGGCGGCCGACGCCGAAGCGTCGCGACGCCGAGCAGAAACGCCGCGGGCCGATCGCGCCGCCGCCGCGCACCACGCGTGAGGCCATGCGCCGCGCGCGGGGCAACAAGGAGAACCGCAAGGAGCTCGCCGCCAAGCGCCGCGAGATCCGGGTCACGCAGCGCGAACGCATGATGGCCGGCGACGAGAAGTACCTGATGCCGCGGGACCGGGGCCCCGTCAAGGGCTACATCCGCGACCTGGTGGACACCCGGCGGAACATCCTGGGGCTGTTCATGCCGCTCGCCGTGGTGATCTTCGTCGCGCTCCTGGTGCCGAACCCCAAGCTCCAGAGCTACACGACGCTCGCGTGCCTGCTGATGCTCGTCGCCATGATCCTCGAAGGCGTGATGAACGGCCGGCGCATCGCCCGGCTGGTGCGTGAGCGGTTCCCCAAGGAGACGGTCCGCGGGCTGTCCGTCGGCTGGTACGCGTTCATCCGCGCCTCCCAGATCCGCAAGCTGCGCGTGCCGAAGCCCCGCCTGAAGCCGGGCGACACGATTGCCTGAGCAATACCCTCTGCGCGGCCGGGTCGCGCTGGTCACCGGGGTGAGCCGGCGGGTGGGCATCGGCTACGCGACGGCGCGGCGACTCGCGTCCTACGGGGCGGGCGTGTTCGTGCACCACTATGTGCGCCACGACGCCGAGCAGCCCTGGGGTGCCGAGCCGGACGGCCCGGCCGCCGTGGTGGCGGGGATCCGCGAGGTGAGCGACGCCGGGGTGGCGGACCTGTCGGCGGACCTGGCCTCGCCCACTGCCCCCGCCGAGGTGGTGGCGGCCGCGGTCGCGGAGTTCGGACGGCTCGACATCCTCGTGTGCAACCACGCCCGCAGCGGCGACGGCCCGCTCGCCGAGATGGACGCGGCGCTGCTGGACGCCCACTACGCGGTCAACACGCGGTCGTCGATCCTGCTGGCCAAGGAGTTCGCCGCGCGGTTCGGCGGGGACGCCGGCCGGATCATCTTCATGACGTCCGGCCAGGACCTCGGTGCGATGCGCGGCGAGGTGGCGTACGCGGCGAGCAAGGGCGCGCTGGCGTCGATCACCGCCACGCTGTCCGACGAGCTGGCCGACGCGGGCATCACGGTGAACGCGGTCAACCCCGGGCCGGTGGACACCGGCTATGCGCCGCCGGACGTGGTGGCGGCCGTGGCGGAGCGCTTCCCCGGCAAGCGCTGGGGCGAGCCGGACGACCCGGCGCGGCTGATCGCGTGGCTGGCCACCGACGAGGCGCGCTGGATCACCGGCCAGGTGATCAACTCCGAGGGCGGCTTCCGTCGTTGGTGAAGCTGGAGTTACTCCACCACTAGGTTGGCCACATGGAGTTTCGTCGACTCGGCCGCAGCGGCCTATCCGTCAGTGAGATCTCGTACGGCAACTGGATCACCCACGGTTCGCAGGTGGAGGAGGACCAGGCACATTCGTGTGTGCGGGCCGCCCTCGACGCCGGGATCACCACCTTCGACACCGCCGACGTCTATGCCAACACCCGCGCGGAGTCCGTGCTCGGACGCGCGCTGGCCGGGCAGCGGCGGGAGAGCCTGGAGATCTTCACGAAGGTGTTCTGGCCGACCGGGCCCGGCGGTCCCAACGACCGCGGGCTGGGCCGCAAGCACATCCTGGAGTCGGCCAACGCGTCGCTCAAGCGGCTGCAGACCGACTACGTCGACCTCTACCAGGCCCACCGGTTCGACCATTCGGTGCCGCTGGAGGAGACGTTCCTCGCGTTCGCCGACCTGGTGCGGGCCGGCAAGGTCCTGTACGTCGGCGTGTCCGAGTGGAACGCCGAGCAGATCGCGCGCGGTGCCGAGCTGGCCCGTGAGCTGAAGGTGCCGTTCATCTCCAACCAGCCGCAGTACTCGATGCTCTGGCGGGTCATCGAGACGGAGGTCGTGCCGGCCAGCGAGGCGGCCGGCATCAGCCAGATCGTGTGGTCGCCGATCGCGCAGGGCGTGCTCACCGGCAAGTACCTGCCCGGTCAGCCGCCGCCCGCCGGTTCGCGTGCCACCGACGAGCAGGGCGGCAAGAACTTCATCTCGCGGCTGCTGCGGGACGACGTGCTGGAGAAGGTTCAGCAGCTCAAGCCGATCGCCGACGAGGTCGGCCTGTCGATGGCGCAGCTGGCCGTCGCGTGGGTGCTGCAGAACAAGAACGTGGCGTCGGCCATCATCGGCGCCACCCGGCCCGAGCAGGTCACGGAGAACGTGCGGGCCGCCGGGGTCACCCTCGCCGCCGACGTGCTCGCCAAGATCGACAAGGTGCTCGACGGGAGCTACGAGACCGACCCCTCGCTGTCGGGCTGATCACCCCGGTGGGTGCAGGCTCATGGGGCCGTAGACGACCTCGTCGCCGCACAGCAGCGTGACCTCGTCGACGCCTTGGTCGACCAGCGCCGGCCAGGCCGTGGCGAGCCAGTCCTCGGCCTCGGTCTGGTCGGCGAAGACGGGTGAGCCGTCATGACTCCAGCGGTAGTCCACGGCCGCACAAGATAGCGTGCCGCTCGTGGCGACACTGGTGCTCGGCGGCGCGCGGTCCGGCAAGTCCGCGCATGCGGAGGGACTGCTGCCGGCTGCCGAAGCCACCTACGTGGCGACCGCACGCACCGACCCGGCCGACCCCGAGTGGACGGCGCGGATCGCCACGCACCGCTCGCGCCGCCCGGCCGGCTGGCGGACGGTGGAGCTGCCGGACCCGCTCGGCCTGGCGCCGCTGCTGTCCTCGGCGCCGCCGGGTCCGCTGCTGGTGGACGACCTGGCCACGTGGCTCACAGCGTTGCTCGACGACACCGGCGGGTGGGACGGGGACGTCTCGCCGGCTCTCGCGGAGTGCGCCCGGCTGGTCGACGCGGTCGCCGCCACGCGGGCCGGGCTGGTGCTCGTGTCGGCGGAGGTCGGGCTGGGCGTGGTGCCCGCCACGCGTTCTGGCAGGCTTTTCCGTGATCAGCTCGGTGCGCTGAACGCGAGTCTCGCGCAGGTGTGCACCGAGGTGGTGCTGTTGGTGGCCGGCATTCCACTGCGACTTCGTTAGCGAGGTATCGGATGACCGTCGAGTTCGACGCGGTGGCGCCACCGGACGAGGAGACCAGGCTGGCCGCCCTCGCCCGGCACCTGGAGCTGACCAAGCCGGCCGGCTCGCTCGGGCGGCTGGAGGAGCTCGGTGTGTGGCTGGCCGCGTGCCAGGGTGTGTGCCCGCCGAGGCCGATCGAGCGGGCGCGGATCGTGGTGTTCGCGGGCGACCACGGCGTCGCCGCGCGCGGCGTGTCGGCGTATCCCAGCGAGGTGACCGGGCAGATGGTCGCCAACTTCCGGGCGGGCGGCGCGGCCATCAACGTGCTCGCGGCGGCCGCCGGTGCCACCGTGCGAGTGGTGGACGTGTCGGTCGACTCGGATGCCACCGACAAGCACAAGGTGCGGCGGAGTTCGGGCTCGATCGACCGCGAGGACGCCCTGACCGACGACGAGGTGGCGGCCGCGCTGGCCGCCGGCCGGTCCATAGTGGACGAAGAGGTGGACGCGGGCGCCGACCTGCTGGTGGCGGGCGACATGGGCATCGCGAACACCACGGCGGCCGCGGTGCTGGTGGCCGCGCTGACCGGCGCCGAGCCGGTGGCCGTGGTGGGCCGGGGCACGGGCATCGACGACGCGACGTGGATGCGCAAGACGGCCGCCATCCGGGACGCCCTGCGGCGGGCGAAGCCGGTGACGGCCGAACCGGTGGCGCTGCTGAGGACGGTCGCGGGCGCCGACATAGCGGCGATGGCGGGTTTCCTGGCGCAGGCGGCCGTGCGCCGCACGCCGGTGATCCTGGACGGTGTGGTGTCGGGCGCGGCCGCGCTGGTGGCCGAGGAGTTGGCGCCGGGAGCCCGCGCCTGGTGGGTGGCCGGGCATCGGTCGACCGAGCCGTCACACACGCTGGTGCTGGACCAGTTGGACCTGGAACCGTTGCTGGAGCTGAAGATGCGCCTCGGCGAGGGCTCCGGCGCGACGGCGGCGCTGCCTCTGGTGCTGATGGCGGGCCGGATCCTGTCGGAGATGGCCACCTTCGCGGACGCGGGAATCAGCGGCCCGGAAGACGCCCTCCCCGAACCCGAGCCGATCGCCGAGCCCGAAGCGACCGCCGAGCCGCAGGCAGCTGCCGGAGCGAGTGCCGGGCCTGAGCCTGGTGCGGGGCTCGAGTTGGACGCCACCCCCGCGGAGGAGTGATGACCCCCGGCTTACGGCTGGCGCTGTCCTGGCTCACCGTGGTGCCGGTGCGGGTCGGGCCGGTGGACCGGGCCGTGGGACGAACGGCGATCGCGGTCGCGCCGGTGGTCGGGCTGCTGCTCGGCGGTGTCGCGGCGGGCGTGCTGGTCCTGCTCGACCTGATGGGCGTGCCGGGGCTGCTGGCCGGCATCCTGACGGTCGCCGTGCTGGCCATCGGCACCCGCGGCCTGCACCTGGACGGCCTGGCCGACACGGCCGACGGGCTCGGTTGCTACGGCCCGCCCGACCGCGCGCTGACCGTCATGCGCGACGGCGGGGTGGGCCCGTTCGGTGTGGTCACGCTGGTGCTGACGCTCGGCGCGCAGGCCGCCGCCCTCGGCGCGCTGACCGATCGGTGGTTCGCCGTGGTGCTCGCGGTGACGGTGGGCCGGGCGGCGTTCACGCTGGGCTGTCGCGAGGGCGTTCCCGCCGCTCGCCCGGATGGTCTCGGCGCGCTGGTGGCCGGTACTCAGCCGGTCGTCGTGCCCGTTCTGTGGCTGGGCGGGCTGTGGCTGCTGTCCCCGCTGGTCGACCCGGACGAGGACGCGTGGGTCGGCCCGGTGGCGGTGCTCCTGGCGGTCGGCCTGGTGCTGGTCCTGGTCCACCACACGAGGCGCCGGTTCGGCGGCATCACGGGCGACGTCCTCGGCGCGGCCAGCGAACTGGCCACCACCACCGTCCTGGTCACCTGCACCCTCGGCTGATCCGAAACTGTCGGTCCCGCCCGGTAGCGTTGCCATTGCCAGCTGGACCTGGTCATCCGTCAACGGCGGCTGACCAGCGATTTTAGGGAGGATCGAGGCTTTGCGGGATCTTGGCGTTGGCGCGGTCGACCTCGTGTTCCGGGGCCGTCGAGTAGTTCGAGATCGGCCATTGGTGATGGCGATCGTCAACCGGACGCCGGATTCGTTCTACGACCGTGGCGCGACGTTCGCGGAGGACGCCGCGCGGATCGCCGTCGACAAAGCCATGGCGGAGGGCGCCGACGTGATCGATGTCGGCGGGGTGACCGCGAGCCCTGGCGCGGAGGTCGACGCCGACGAGGAGATCCAGCGGGTCCTGCCGACCGTCGAGTGGATCAAGGCGACGTACCCGGACGTGCTGATCAGCGTCGACACCTGGCGGCACGAGGTCGCCGACGCGGCCTGCCGTGCGGGCGCGGACATCGTCAATGACGCCTGGGGCGCCGATGATCCGCAGATCATCGACGTGGCGGCCGCGTACGGCGCCGGTTACATCTGCACCCACGCCAACCGCGACCCGCGAGCCGAGCCGGTCCGCTCGGACTACGCGGACGTGGTGACCGCCGTCCTCGAGGAGACCACGCGGCTCGCCGAACTGGCCGAGGCCAAGGGGGTTCCCCGCGGCGGCATCCTCATCGACGGCACCGGGTACGGGAAGAACACCTCGGACCACCTGGCGTTGGTCGGCCGGGTGGGTGAGCTCATCGCCACCGGTTGGCCGGTGTTCATGGCGCTGTCGAACAAGACGTTCGTCCGCGAGTCCCTGGACCTGGACGTCGAGGACCGGGACGAGCTGCTGACGGGCACGTTGGCGGCCACCGCCGTCGCCGCTCGCGCCGGAGCGGTGATGTTCCGCGCCCACCAGGTTCTGCCCACGCGTCGCATCGTGGAGATGATCGCGTGCATCAATGGCACGCGGACGCCCGTGCGGCCGGAGCAGTGGATCTCGTGATGCGTCGGATCTGGCCACCTGAGGTCGTGGGCGAACTGGATCGTCCGGAGCTCGAGCGCCTGTACGGCTACCCGCGGGACCGGACGAAATGGCTGGCCGTCAACTTCGTGTCCAGCGCCGACGGTGCGGTGACGATCGCCGGGCGGTCACGTCCCCTGTCGAACTCGGCGGACCGCGCAGTGTACCCGCTGGGCAGCAAACTGGCCGATGTGATCATGGTCGGCGCACGCACGGCGATCGTCGAGGAGTTCACCGGGATCACCCCTGATGACGAGCTCCTGGAGTTACGCGAGCGCCACGGCCTCGCCCCGGTGCCGCCGATCGCCGTAATCACCTCCGGGCTCTCACTGCCCCCGGACGCACCGGTGATCACCGATGTCCGGACTCCGACCATCGTCGTCACCTGCGCCTCGGCGCCGCGCGAGTTACGGGACGCGTGGGCGGCGGCCGGCGCGGACCTCCTCATCGCCGGTGCGGACCAGGTCGACCTCGCGGCGGCCGTGGAGCGCCTCGCTGAACGCGGTCTGGGCCGCATCCACTGCGACGGCGGCCCGACGCTCTTCGGCGCGTTGCTCCAGGCCGGCGCGGTGGACGAACTACGCCTGACGCTGTCGCCGTTGCTCGTGTCCGGAGCGGCCAGTCGAATCGCCAGCGGTGCGGCCATCGATCCGGCGGTGCTCAGCTTGGACTCGGTGCTGGCGGAGAACGACACCTTGATCATGCGCTACCTGATCAAGGGCTGACGGGTCAGCCGCCGGCGCCGGCCGATGCTCCGCCCGGTCCCGTGAGTACCGCGTAGAACACGGCGCTCTGCACGGCCTTCACGGACGCGCGGACCACGTCGGGCGCCCAGTCACCCTCCGCGATCTCCTTCGCCCGCTCCTTGGCCGCCTTCTTGTCCGCCAGGTCGAGGACCTGGCTCAGCGCGTCCATCGCGTGCAGGAGCGCGATCACCGGGCCGGTGCGGTCGTCCGGTGCGCGGGTGCCCGCCAGCACCTCGCCGAGCCGGACCCGCAGGGTGGCCTCGTACGAATCGTCGGCCGACGGCAGGCGTTCGGTGCGGAACAGGCCGAGCACCTTGCGCTCCTCGCGGCGCAGGATGCCGGCCGACACAAGGTCGTCGGCCAGTTCGTCGCGCAGGTCCTTCGCCAGGGGGCCGAGCACGGCGTCCGGCTTCTTGCCCTCCTTGTCCCGCACCAGGTCCAGCCCTCGGCGCAGCGCCGGCTCGGCCGGGGTGTCGCCGGCACGGACCACCAGCTTGCCGTCGTCGGACACGTCGACCAGGCCGCGCGTGGCCAGGTCGACCAGCACGGCGCCGGCCAGCGCCTTGTCCGGTTGGGACAGCCAGCTGACGGACTTGCCGGTGTCGTCGTCGAGCAACAGCAGGAGGAGGTCATGCGCGATCAGCATGCTGGTGACGCTACTGCCGCGCCGGGGGTGGCGGCCGGGCGAGACCGCCACCGCCGGGGAAAGTCTGGCGCATCGCCAGACTTCGTCAGCGCAGCTTGGTCATCCAGCCGTGGGGGTCCGGGTTGTGGCCTCGTTGGATGCCGGTCAACGCCTCGCGCAACCGCAGCGCCACCTCGTTCGAGCCGCTCATGGCGAACTCGCCGTCCGCGTGGCGCACGGTGCCCACCGGGGTGATCACTGCGGCCGTACCGCAGCCGAACACCTCCGTCAGCTCCC
Source organism: uncultured Actinomycetota bacterium (assembly GCA_963826035.1). Taxonomy (GTDB): domain Bacteria; phylum Actinomycetota; class Actinomycetes; order Mycobacteriales; family Pseudonocardiaceae; genus Actinophytocola. Next base: position 1,010,800 of record CAWGVZ010000004.1, read on the forward strand.
CCGACTCGGCCTTCTTCTCCCACTCGTCGGTGGAGACGCGCCGCTCCTCGACCGTGTAGCCGAGGTCGCGGGCCAGCGTCAGCAGCGAGTCGCGGGTGATGCCGGGCAGCAGGGAGCCGGACAGCTCGGGGGTGACGATCTTCGAGCCGAACACGAAGAAGAGGTTCATGGCGCCGACCTCCTCCACCCAGCGGCGCTCCACGGCGTCGAGCCAGACCACCTGGTCACAGCCCTGCTCGACCGCCTGCGCCTGCGCCATGAACGACGCCGCGTAGTTGCCGGCCGCCTTCGCCGCGCCCGTGCCGCCGGGGGCCGCTCGCACGTACTCGGTGCACAGCCACACCTTCACCGGCTGCACGCCACCGGCGAAGTAGTTGCCGGCGGGCGAGGCGATCAGCGCGTACAGGAACTCCGACGCCGGCCGGTTCACCCCGAGCGTCGGCTCCGTCGCGATCATGAACGGCCGCAGGTACAGCGAGCCCTCGCCCTGGCCGCCGGGCACCCATTCGTGGTCGACGGCGATCAGCTGGCGCAGCGACTCGAGGAACGCCTCGTCCGGCAGCTCCGGCATGGCCATGCGGCGCGCCGAAGACCGGAGCCGAGCCGCGTTCGCCTCCGGGCGGAACGACAGCACGCTGCCGTCCGGCCGGCGGAACGCCTTCAGCCCTTCGAAGATCGACTGCCCGTAGTGCAGCCCGGCGGCCGCCGGATCGAACTCGAACGGGTGATACGGCTCGACCAACGCGTTGTGCCAACCCTGCTCGCGATCGAAGCGAATCGTCACCATGTGGTCGGTGAAGTAACGCCCGAAGCCCGGGTCGGCCAATACCTCCGCGATCCGCTCCGGGGTCGCCGGCCGCGGATGCGGGGTCCTGGTGAATGACAGAGAAGTCGTCATGAGAGCACCGTAACTCGCGCGAGCCGACCAGAGAATCGGCAATCGGAATGTCTGACGTCCTACTGTGCCCGACGAGGTCCGTTCGCGACCACCCGGAGCACCGGCTCGACCAGCAGTAGGACGGCCGCCGCCACCAGCGCGGTCACCGGGTCGACCAGCACCGCGCCGGCCGCGGACAGGGCCCCCGCGACGGCCGTGCCCGGCACCGCCTGGCGCGACCGGGCCGCGAGCGCCGTCCGAACCCAGCCGAGTGCCGCGAACAGGGCGAACGCGCAGGCCACCACCACCCCCACGGTGAGGAGCCCGGTGAGCGGCGCGGCGTCCGCCGCGGCGAGCGCGTCCCGAAGCGGCGCCGGCGACAACGCGAGCCGCGGCGCGCCCAGCTGTCGCAGCGCCCCCACGGCCACCGCCAGGCTCACGGCCAGCACCACCCCGAGCACGACGAACGCCCGCCGGCGCGGGACCTCGGGGCCGACGAAGCCGACGAACAACACCCCGGCGGCCGCGATGACGCCCGCCGGGTCGGCGGCCGGTGGAACTACCGATGCCTCCGGCGCGATCGCGAAGCACGCGACCGCCATGACGGACAGCACGCCGAGCACCACCACCGCCGCGATCCGTGTCGCCACCACGGGCAGCCGAATTCCGGTAACCGTGAACGCCGTGATCCCCATCACGAACAAGGGCGCCACGAGCGGTGACGCGTAGGCACCGACCGCTCCACCCAACGCCGCGCCCGCCGCCACCCGGCCGAGCACCCCGGCACCGTCGGCCACCACGGCCGCGCGAATCCGCCACGCCCCAACGGGTTCCGCCCGTTCCACGGTGGACAGTCCAGCGAGGACAGCGGCGAGGAGGAGTGCCGCGGGCAGCCAGGCGCCGGCCAGCGACGCCCCCGGCGCGAGGCCGAGAAAGAGCCCGGCGCCCACCGTGGACAGCATCCCGGCGGCGACCACATCGACCGTGTGTAGGCGATCTGACACGGCGCCAACCGTGTCAGACCCGGTCACGGCCACCTGACGGTGGGCACCGTCACGCGAGGTCGTTAGCATGCGTCAGCAACTCGACCGAGTGAGGAGCTCTCGTTGACCGCCCCCAAGCTGTCCCTGACCACCACCACGGCAGATGAGGCGACCGCGGACGCGGTCATCATCGGCACCGTCGCGGACGGCGAGCGCGCCGTGCTGGCCCCGGGCGGCGAGGGGATCGATGCCGCGTTCGACGGCAAGCTGGTCGAGATCCTCGCGACACTCGGCGCGACCGGCAAGCAGGACGAGGTCGTGAAGGTGCCGACCTTGGGCCGGCTGCCCGCCGCGCTCGTCCTGGCGGTCGGCCTCGGCAAGGGCGAGATCACCCTGGACGGCATCCAGGACAGGGTCCGCCGCGCGTCCGGTGCCGCGGCCCGCGCGCTCGCCGGCACGGCCCGCGCGGTCACCACACTGTCCGCTGTGGACCTTCAGGGGGCGGTCGAGGGCACGGTGCTCGGCGCGTACCGGTTCGTCGGCTACCGCTCCGAGCCCGGCGACGCGCCGGTCGCGCGGGTCGACCTGGTGAGCCCGGCCGAGGGCACGGCGAAGGACCACCGCGCCACCATCAAGGCGGCCACCGCCATCGGCGAGGCCGTCTGTACCGCACGGGACTTCGTGAACACCCCGCCCAACGACCTCTTCCCCGCCGAGTTCGCCAACCGCGGCGCGGCGCTGGGCCGGGCCGCCGGGCTGGACGTGGAGATCCTCGACGAGAAGGCGCTGCGCAAGGCCGGCTGGGGTGGCGTGCTCGGCGTCGGCATGGGCTCCTCCCGCCCGCCGCGCGTGCTGCGCATGCACTACCGGGGTACCAAGCCGCGCAAGCGGATCGCGTTGGTGGGTAAGGGAATCACGTTCGACACGGGCGGCATCTCCATCAAACCGGCCGCCAACATGGACGAGATGACCTCCGACATGTCCGGCGCCGCGGCGATCGTCGCCACCATGGTGCTGGCCGCGAAACTCAAGTACCCGCTGGAGATCACGGCGACCGTGCCGATGGCCGAGAACATGCCCTCCGGTGCCGCGTACCGGCCGGGCGACGTGCTCACCATGTACGGCGGCAAGACGGTCGAGGTGCTCAACACCGACGCCGAAGGCCGGCTGATCCTGGCCGACGCGATCGTGCGGGCGGGCGAGGACGAGCCCGACTACCTCATCGAGACCGCCACGCTGACCGGCGCGCAGATCGTGGCGCTCGGCAAGCGCACGGCCGGCATCATGGGCTCCGACGAGTTCCGGGACCGGGTCGCGGGGATCGCCAGGGCCACCGGCGAGGGCGGCTGGGCGATGCCGCTGCCGGAGGAGCTGCGGTCCGATCTGGACTCCAAGCTCGCCGACCTGGCGAACGTCACCAACCACCGCTGGGGCGGGATGCTGGCCGCCGGCCTGTTCCTGCGCGAGTTCGTGCCGGCCGAGCTGCCGTGGGCACACCTCGACGTCGCCGGCCCGGCGTTCAACTCGGGCTCCCCGTGGGGTTACACGGCGAAGGGCGGCACCGGCCAGCCGGTCCGCACGCTGGCCGCCGTACTGGCGGACATCGCCGACAACGGCTGAGTCGTACCGAACCGTCAGCGAGTCGTACCCAACCGACAGCGAGTGGTACCCGGCGGACCGAAAACTGTCGGTGCTGCCGACTAGGATTAAAACCAGGGGTCCCCGGACCGTTTTTGTCGGTGTCTTCGGCTACCTTGCCAGCGGGTCTCTGCCCAGGCCTCCTCTGGCGGGCCTCGAATCGGCGAGACGGTACGTGGGGTCAGGGCGTCCAGGTCGGCCAGCTGGCGATGTCGGAGCCCCGAGCGGCCGTGCCGTCCAGGGACCAGCCGACCGTCACGCCGGCGATCGGCGAGTCGGCGTCGACCTCGTAGACCAGGCAGCCGTACACCGGCCCGTCCGACGCCGTGAGCGGCGGGCAGTCCGGCAGGTCGCCGACGTCGGTCAGCGGCATGGTGAGCACGCCGCGGTCGTCGCGCAGGTAGATCTCCTGGTCGGTGACCGTGCTGAGCACCGCCCGCACCACCACCAGCCGGTTGCCGGCGCCCGGTCGGCGCTCCCCCAGGTAGCCGGACGGCGTCGCCACCAGCTCGAACGCGGCCGTCAGCTGGAGGTCGCCGACCCGCACGGCCACCGGCGGCCCGCCAAGCCGGCCGGCGATCGACGCCGGCGCTGGGCCGGCGCCCGACACGGACAGCGCGGAGACCGGCACGCGCAGCGGCGACCGCTCGCCCGGCGCCGGGTGCTGGTCGCCGAACACGAGTGCCTCGACCGTGGTCTGCTCCGGCACCGGCAGCACCCCGCACACCTCGACCGCCGCGCCGACCGGGACGCTGGTCACCGGCGCGTCCGTGCCCTCGCACGGCACGCCGCCGCCACCGGGGGCGCGGATCCACTGGCCGCGGTCGTCGAGCGCGGCCGTCGACCGGAAGGGCTCGGGCCACTCGGGGCCCGCCACGTGGGTGGCCCGGTACTGGATGTACAGCCAGCGATAGCCGGGCGGCGCCTCGCCGTAGCGGCCCGGCTCGAACGGCCGCGTCTCCATCCGGTCGAACACCAGCTCCAGCTCGGTGCCCGACGCGTGCCGGTAGGTGACCGGCTCGGCCAACTCGCCGTCGTCGAACAGCGGTCGGTCGCCGTTGACCAGCTCGACACCCGGAACCACCGGTGGCATGGTCAACGGCTCGGTGGCGGCCTCGGTGGTCGTCGGGGTGGCGCCGGCCATCGGCTGCCCGGTGGTCTCCCGGCCGGACAGTACGAGGACGGCGGCCACCACCAGCGACACCATGAGCGCGAGCCCGGCGAGCGCCACGCACCGCCCCGGCCGGGCGCCAGTGGCGGGCGGGCTGGTGACCAGCAGCGCGGCGCCCCTGGCCACCGCGGTCTCGGGCTCCGGGTCCGCCGACACCGGCCGCCCGGACGCCTCGGCCAGTCGCCGCGAGAGCAGCGGCACCCGGCTCGACCCGCCGACCAGCAACACCCGCTCGACGCCCGTGCCCGCCTGGCCGACGACGCGGGAGGCCAGCGCGACCACCCGGTCGACGTCCGGCGCGATCAGCTCCTCGAACTCCTCGCGGGTCAGCCGGACGGCGCGGTGGTCGGGCAGCACGATGTCGGCGCTGTCGTGCCGGGACAGCAGCTCCTTCGCCTCGCGCGCCGAGTCCGCCAGCAACTGCCGGTCCCGCGCCGACTCGACCGGCTCCCGCAACGACGGCGCCACGCGGTCGATGATCCGCCGGTCCAGGTCGTCGCCGCCGAGGTCGGGCAGCCCGGCGGCCGCCAGCATGACCAGGCCGGTGGAATCGCGGCGCACCACGGCGATGTCACAGGTGCCGCCCCCGAGGTCGATCACCAGCAACGCCTGACCGGTGGCGAGGGCCGTCCCCGCGGCGACCGCCAGGGGCTCGGTGACCGTGCTGATCTTCGGCGCGAGCCCGGCGGCCGCCGCCAGCAGCACCCCGACCCGCGGCTGGGTCCAGTCGGCCGGGTGGGTCAGCACCAGCTCGTCCGGCGCCGCACCGGCCGCCGCCACGATCCGCGCGAGCACGGCCCGCACCGCGTCGATGACCGGCACGGCCTGCTCTTTGCCCGACTTCGGTGATCGCACGTACCCGGTGGCCGCGTACCGCCCGAGCCGGACGGCGTCCGCCCCGACGACGAGCCCGTCGGCGCCGGCGAACACGGCGGACGGGATCCACGGCGCACCGTCGACCGTCACCAGCCGCGGCTCGCCACCGGCCACGACGGCCACCGTGTTGGCCGTCCCGAGATCCACGACGAGAACGGTCATCGCGCCACCCGGGCTTCGTGGAGCCAAGAAATGTCGGTGCTCGCGACTACAATTGATTCCAGGGGTCCCCGGACCGTTTTTGTCGGTGCACCGAGATACCCTCGCCCCGAAACCCTGCCCTCGTGCCCCGCGGTCATGGCAGCTCCCAGATCACCGGGGCGCCGGTGGTGCCCGCCCACAGCACCGACGCCAACGGCATGCCGTCCGGCACGGCGAACGCCGCGCACACCACGATCCGGCCGGTGGCGCCGGCCGTGTCCTGTCTCGGGGTGCAGCCGTGGTCCTCGGCGCCGCCCAGTGGGGAGACCGGCTGGTCCCGGTCGTCGAGCAGCAGCAGCCGGTCCGCCAGGTCGCCCGGTGTGACCCGTTGATCGGTCTCCACCACCGCCCGGACCACCACCGCACGCAGGCCCGGACGGGTCAACAGCTCCGGCCCCAGGTACGCGCCCGACTCGACCACCACGTCCACCACGGCCGCGCGCACGAGCGCATCGTGGAACCGCAACGGCCGCGGAGCACCGGCCGGCACCGGCTCGCCGAGCGTGGGCGCACCGCCGCCCGCCACGGCGCCGTCGACCGGCACCCGCACGCCGAACTGACCGAGGGCCGCGTCCGGCGGGCTCACGACCACCCCGCGGACCGGGGTGCGCACGGAGACCGCGAACGCGAGGCACCGGGCCGCCTCGGCGCCCGTGTCGAGAGTCGGCGGGACACCGCCGGCGCAGTTGGCCGGCAGCCGCGCGTCCGGCACCGGCGGGATCAGCAGGCCGCGGTCGTCGAGCAGGTAGGTGTCCTCGAGGTAGTACGGCGCCACGGCCGGCGCCCTGGCCCGCACCGACAGGTCGACCAGCACCCACCGGTACGTGTCGGTCGGCAAGGCCGACCCGGCCATCGCCTCGTCGGCTGGATCGGTCACCGAACGCACCGTCCAGTCGACGTCGGTGACCCCGTCGAACAGCCGGGTCGGCACCCCCACCTGGCCGGTGATCAGCCCGTCGGTGGCGCCGCCGGCGGACGACAGTTCCGGCCCCGGCTCCGGCGCGGGGAGCGTGAACCGCTCACCGGTGGCGGCCGCCGCACCGGCCACCGCGTCGGGCGGCATGCGGGAGCCATAGCCGACCAGCCCCGCCGCGAGCAGCACCACCACCAGCACCAACGCCAGCACAGCCGGCCGCCGACGGACCGGCGCCGACGACGAGTCCACGGCCGGCTGCGCGGGCGGGGACGCCGGCGTCTGCGGGGCGGTGAGCACGGCGGCCCCCAGCGCGATCGCCGCCTCCGGCTGGTCGTCGAGCTGGATGGGCACCGGCAGCACCTCGCCCAGCAACTGCCCGAGCATCGGAATCCGGGCCGACCCGCCCACCAGCTGGACAGCGCTCAGCTGCCGCGCCTCCACCCCGCAGGACAGGATGGCGCGCAGCGTGAACGCCGTGAGCCGGTCGAGATCAGGTCCGATGATCGTCTCGAGCTCACCCCGGGTGAGCGTCACGTCGGGCAGCCCGCCCGGCAGCGCCACGTCCACCTGCAGGTGCCGGGAAAGCAGCTCCTTCGCCCGCCGCACCTCCCGGCGGAACGCCGCCAGCTCCCGCAGCCGCGCCAGCTCGGTCCCGTCCTGCTCCGCCAGCCGGTCGGCCAGCCCCGGCACGGTCGTCATCAGGTGATCGACGATCCGCCGGTCGAGCTCGGCGCCGCCGAGCTCGGGGATGGCCGCGTGACCGAACAGCTCGAACCCCGTGGGCGTCCGGCGCACGACCGCCACGTCACTGGTGCCGCCGCCCAGGTCCAGCACGCCGAGCAACCCGCCGGCCGGCAGGTCGGTCGAGGCGGCCGCTCCCAGGGGTTCGGGCACCGTGCTGATCCGCGGCGCCAGACCCGCCGCCGCGGCCCGCAGGACACCCACCCGTGGCCGTCCCCAGCCGGCCGGGTGGGTCAGCACGAGGTGCTGCACCGGGCCGCCGGCCAGACCGGTGGCCGCCAGCAGCACCCGCGCCAGCACCGCGCGGACCACCGTGGCCACGGGCAGCACGATGTCGCCGAGCAGCAGCTCACGTTCGTCGATCCGTGACTTGACAGCGGTCGCGAGGCGCGCCGGCTCGGCGATCGCCATCCGTAGCGCGTCCTGCCCGGCGACCAGCTGATCATCGCGGGTGAGGAAGACGGCCGAGGACATCCACGGCTCGCCGTCCACGGTCACCAGCCGCGGCGCCCGCCCTGGCAGGTGCAGCACGGTGACCGTGTGGGAGCTGCCGAAGTCGACTACCGCGGCCGCCCCGCTCACGAGCTACCTCGCGATAAGGCACAGCCGCTCATGGTCGACAGCCTGTCAGAGGCAAAGACCGTTAGGGAACGATATGTGGTTAACCCTGCTCGCGCTTCTGGCGTTCCTGGTACTCGCGCATGCGCTTGGGGTAACCGACTCGCTCCACCTCGTACAACGGCATGGAACGCTTCTTCGTGAAGTCCTGCGCCGCCGCGTAGTCGGCGATCCGCCGGCGCGTCCACTCACCGTCGTGCGCGACCAACAGAATTGTGGTGTCCGTGACATTCGTCCGGGGTTCCACGAAGGCCTCGACGCCATGGCGCTGGCTCGCCCACTCGTCGAGATGGGAGGTGTCCTGCTTGGACGAGGCACGCAGCTGACCCTGCCCTCCCTTGCCCCCCTTGCCCTTCCTGCGCAACGAGTCGAAAACGCCCACGGCGGCTTACCTCCGAAGAAGGATGTCGTCCCTGACATTGTGCCCGTACGGCCACCTCGCAAGCCTGCCGTACGTAGTGACAAGATGGTGTGTGGTGGCGGTATCAAACCCCAGTCGCCCCCAGAGCTGCTGTCGCACGTCCGAGGAGTGCTTGTGACTGATACCTCCGCTGACCTGGTGATCCTTGGTGGCGGGTCGGGTGGCTATGCCTGCGCGTTCCGCGCGGCCGGACTCGGCCTGTCGGTGATCCTCGTGGAGAAGGACAAACTCGGCGGGACCTGCCTGCACCGCGGCTGCATCCCCACGAAGGCGCTGCTGCACGCGGCCGAGGTCGCCGACCTCGCGCGCGAGGGTGACCAGTTCGGCGTCAAGTCGTCGCTCGAGGGCATCGACATCGCCGGGGTCAACTCGTACAAGGACGGTGTGGTCGGCGGTCTCTACAAGGGTCTGCAGGGTCTCGCGAAGGCCAACAAGGTCACCGTGGTCGAGGGTCAGGGCACGTTCGTCGGGCCCAACACGGTCGAGGTGAACGGCGAGCGCTACACGGGCGCCAACGTCGTGCTGGCCACCGGCTCGTACGCCAAGAGCCTGCCCGGCCTCGAGATCGGCGGCCGGATCATCACGAGCGACCAGGCCGTGCACCTCGACTACATCCCGCAGAGCGTGGTCGTGCTCGGCGGCGGTGTGATCGGCGTCGAGTTCGCGAGCGTGTGGGCCTCGTTCGGCGCCGAGGTGACGATCGTCGAGGCGCTGCCCCGCCTGGTGCCCCTCGAGGACGAGTGGGCGTCCAAGCAGCTGGAGCGCGCGTTCCGCAAGCGCGGCATCAAGTACAAGACCGGGGTGCGGTTCACGGGCGCCGACCAGACGGACAGTAACGACAACGCAGGCGTGACCGTGTCGCTCGAGTCGGGCGAGACCATCGAGGCCGACACGCTCCTGGTGGCCGTCGGCCGCGGGCCGAACAGCGCGGGCCACGGGTACGAGGAAGCCGGCGTCACCATGGAGCGCGGCTTCGTGCTCACCAACGAGCGGCTGCGCACCAACCTGGACAACGTCTTCGCCGTCGGCGACCTGGTGCCGGGCCTGCAGCTCGCGCACCGCGGCTTCCAGCACGGCATCTTCGTGGCCGAGGAGATCGCGGGGCTCGCCCCGCGGCCGATCGAGGAGGCCGGCATCCCGCGGGTCACCTACTGCAAGCCCGAGGTCGCGTCGGTCGGCCTGACCGAGGCGCAGGCCAAGGAGAAGTTCGGCGGCGCCGAGACCTACACCTACGCGTTGAGCGGCAACGGCAAGAGCCAGATCCTCAAGACGGCGGGCGGCGTGAAGCTCGTCAAGGCACCCGACGGCCCGGTAGTCGGTGTGATCATGGTCGGCGAGCGGGTCGGCGAACTTGTCGGCGAAGCCCAGTTGATCTACAACTGGGAGGCTTACCCGGAGGACGTGGCACCGCTCATCCACGCCCACCCGACCCAGACCGAGGCACTCGGCGAGGCCTTCCTCGCCTTGGCCGGCAAGCCCCTCCACGTGCACGGCTAATTTCGTTTAGTACCAAGGAGTCAGCGAAACCATGGCGTTCTCCGTCCAGATGCCGGCGCTCGGCGAGAGTGTCACCGAAGGCACTGTCACCAGGTGGCTGAAGCAGGAAGGCGACACCGTCGAGGTCGACGAGCCGTTGCTGGAGGTGTCCACCGACAAGGTCGACACCGAGATCCCGTCGCCCGCGGCCGGCGTGCTGCGGAAGATCGTCGCCCAGGAGGACGACACGGTCGAGGTCGGCGGTGAGCTCGCGGTGATCGGCGACGGTGCCGAGGGCTCCGGCGACTCCGGCGGGGTCCGGCTCCGACTCGGCGCCTGCCGAGGAGGCCGCGCCCGAGCCGCAGGCGGAGGCTCCGGCCGAGCCCGCGCCGGCGCCGGCCGAGGAGTCCGGCGGTTCCGCCGAGGGCACCTCGGTGACCATGCCGGAGCTTGGCGAGAGCGTCACCGAGGGCACGGTCACCCGCTGGCTCAAGCAGGTGGGCGACTCGGTCGAGGTCGACGAGCCGCTGCTCGAGGTGTCCACCGACAAGGTCGACACGGAGATCCCGTCGCCGGTGGCCGGCACCGTGCTGGAGATCACGGCGGCCGAGGACGACACCGTGCAGGTCGGCGGGCAGCTCGCGGTCGTGGGTTCCGGCTCGGCCGCGCCCCCGAAGCAGGAAGCGCCGAAGCAGGAGCCGCCCAAGCAGGAGGCCCCGAAGCAGGCGCCTCCCCGCCAGGAGCCCCCGACGCAGGAGGCCAGGCCCGAGCCGAAGCCCGAGCCCGCACCCGTCGCTTCGGACAACGGTGGCCAGCCCAGTGGGGACAGCCCGTACGTGACGCCGCTGGTGCGCAAGTTGGCGGCCGAGAACAACGTCGACCTGTCCAGCGTCAAGGGCAGCGGCGTGGGCGGCCGGATCCGCAAGCAGGACGTGCTGGCCGCCGCCGAGGCGGCGAAGAAGCCGGCGCCCACCGCCGCCACGGCCCCCGCCAGGACCGCCGCACCGGCCGCGCCCGCGGCCGACCTGCGGGGCAAGACCGAGAAGATGAGCAGGCTCCGCCAGACGGTGTCGCGCCGCCTGGTCGAGTCGCTGCAGACGGCGGCGCAGCTCACCCAGGTGGTCGAGGTCGACGTCACCAAGATCGCCAAGCTGCGGTCCCGTGCCAAGACGGCGTTCGAGCAGCGGGAGGGCGTGAAGCTCACATTCCTGCCGTTCTTCGCGAAGGCCACGGTCGAGGCGCTCAAGCAGCACCCGAAGCTGAACGCGTCGATCGACGAAGAGGCCAAGGAGGTGACCTACCACGGCGCCGAGCACCTGGGCATCGCGGTGGACACCGAGCGCGGTCTGCTCACCCCCGCCATCCACAACGCGGGTGACCTGAGCGTCGCCGGTATCGCGCACAAGATCGCCGACATCGCCGAGCGCACGCGGGCGAACAAGGTCACCCCGGACGAGTTGTTCGGCGCGACGTTCAACCTCACCAACCTGGGCAGCCAGGGCGCGCTGTTCGACACGCCGATCATCCAGCTGCCGCAGGTGGCGATCCTGGGTGTCGGGCTCGTGGTGAAGCGGCCGATCGTGGTGACCGACGCCGATGGCAACGACACCATCGCCATCCGGTCGATGATGTACCTGGCGCTGACCTACGACCACCGTCTGGTCGACGGCGCGGACGCCGGCCGGTTCCTCTCGACCGTCAAGAACCGCTTGCAGGAAGGCAACTTCGAGGGCGAGCTGGGTCTCTAGTGGCCCCAACCGGGAGGCACTGATGCGCATCGCGGTGGCCGGCGCGTCCGGCCTGATCGGCAGCGCGCTGGTCGACCACCTGCGCGGTGGCGACCACGAGGTGCTCCGGTTGATCCGGCGCAGTCCCGTGGCGGCCGACGAGCGGGGCTGGGACCCGCCGGCCGGCCGGCTCGACGACGGCGCGCTCGACGGTGTCGAGGCGGTCGTCAACCTCTGCGGGGCGCCCATCGCGTCGCGCCGGTGGAGCCACGCGCGCCGCCAGGTGCTGGTCGACAGCCGGGTCGAGCCGACCGAGGTGCTGGCCGCGGCGGTCGCCGAGCGGGGCATTCCCGTGCTGGTGAACGCCTCCGCCGCCGGTTACTACGGCGACAAGGGCGACCAGGTCGTCGAGGATTCGGCGCCGCGTGGCACGGGGTACCTGGCCGACCTGTGCGGCAGTTGGGAGGCGGCCACCAAGCGGGCCGACTCCGCCGCCCGCGTCGTGCGGCTGCGTACCGGACACGTGTTGGCCGCTCGCGGCGGTCTGGTCGGGATGATGAGGCCGCTGTTCAAGCTGATGCTCGGCGGGCGGCTCGGCAACGGGCGGCAGTACATGCCGTGGATCCACGTGGCCGACCAGGTGGCGGCCATCCGGTACGTCATCGAGCAGCCGGTGACCGGGTCGGTGAACGTGTGCTCGCCGAACCCGGTCACGAACGCCGACTTCACCCGCGAGTTGGGCCGCGCGCTCGGCCGACCGGCGCCATGGTTCGCGCCGGCGCCGGCGATCAAGCTGGCGGTGGGCGACAGCGGCGGCGAGACGATGTTCAGCCAGCGGATGGTGCCGACCGTGCTGTCCGAGCACGGTTTCACCCACCGGCACCCCGAGCTGGCCGAGACCCTGGCCGACTTGCTCAAGCACTGACGGGGACGGCGTAGGGTCGGCTTGTGGCACTTTCGTCCTGTCGTACGTCCAGCGAGCCCGTGACCGTTCGCGAGCTCGGAAAGATCGATTATCTGGCGGCCTGGGAGCTGCAACGCGAGCTGGCGACCGCGCGCGCGGACGAGACCGGCCCGGATCACCTGCTGCTGCTGGAGCACCCGTCGGTGTACACGGCGGGCAAGCGCACGGAGGCGGCCGAACGCCCCGACGACGGCACCCCGGTGATCGACGTGGACCGCGGCGGCAAGATCACCTGGCACGGCCCTGGGCAGCTGGTCGGGTATCCGATCGTGCGGTTGGCGGACCCGGTGGACGTGGTGGCGTTCGTGCGCAGGCTGGAGCAGGCGCTGATCGCCGTGTGCGACCAGCTGGGCGTTGCGACCGGTCGGGTGGAGGGCCGCTCGGGCGTGTGGCTCCCGGCCACGGACACGCAGCCGGAGCGCAAGATCGCGGCCATCGGCATCCGGGTCCAGCGCGGCGTGACCATGCACGGCTTCGAGATCAACTGTGACGCCGACCTGTCGGCCTTCGACCGGATCATCCCGTGCGGCATCCGGGACGCGGGGGTGACGTCGCTGACCCGCGAACTGGGCCGGCCGGTGACGGTGGCAGAGGTCCTGCCGATCGCGGAGCAGCACGTGTTGGAGGCGCTGGAGGGCATCCTCCCGGTAGCGGATCGCTGGCTGCCCCGCTGGACCCCCACCACCCCAGGCGTCCACTTCGAACTAGCCACCTGACCCCGCGAGATCGCGGTACCCGCACCCGAGATCGCGGTACCCGCACCCGAGATCGCGGTACCCGCACCCGAGATCGCGGTTCCCGCACCCGAGATCGCGGTTCCCGCACTCGAGATCGCGGTACCTGCACCCGAGATCGCGCTTCCGGCACGCATGTCCCCGCTTGCGGTCCGATCGGGATCGCCCGCACGAGTGCGCCAGCCCCACCAAGCCCGCCGCCCCCGAATCAACTTGAGCCCGCGGAGCCGCCGTCAGGGGACCCACTCGTACCCGATTGCCGCCGAGTGGGCTCCGATCTGTCCCCGTTGCGCTCGACCCGAACGCCGCGCAAGTGGGGACATGCGTGCCGGAGGTGGAGACGTGCGTGCGGGAACCGCGATCTCGGGTGCAGGTACCGCGATCTCGAGTGCGGGAACCGCGATCTCGAGTGCGGGAACCGCGATCTCGAGTGCGGGAACCGCGATCTCGTGGGCTGTGGGTGTTAGGACCGGGCGCGCATGCCGGCCATTACCGTTGTGATCACTCGGGTTACCTCTACCGCTGTTTTCTTTGGTTCTGGCGAGCCCGCGATCGTCTCGGCGCCGGCGGAGAGGGCGCCGAACAGGATGCGGGCCGTCACCTCCACCGGGAGCGGCTCGATCTCCCCCGCCTCGACCAGCGACTCGACCGTCGCGCGTACGAGGCCGTAGCTGAAGTGCTCCTCGGCCTCCCGCCAGCGCTCCCAGCCCATCACCACCGGCGCCTCGTGGATCACGATCCGCTGGTACGCCGGCTCCAGGCAGACCCGCACGTACGCCCCGATGCCGGCCATGGCCCGGTCCCAGGCGCTGCCGTCGCCGTCGACCACGTTCTCCAGCCGGGCGATGGCGGCCGTTTCCACCGCGTCGAAAACCGCCTCGAACAACGCCTGCTTGCCGCTGAAGTGGTGGTACAGCGCCCCCTTGGTGACCCGGGCGCGCTTCACGATCGTGTCCAGCGACGTGGCCGCGTAACCCCGCCTGGTGAACAGCTCGAGTGCCGAATCGACCAGGGCCTGCCTGGTTGATTCGGTGTAGTCGACCCGCCTGGACCTCATTGTCACCACGCTCACAACCGTACGACACCTAAGCCCGACATACCGGTGGTACGTTGGCGTTGTCCGACCGTACCAACGGTATGTTGAAAACCGTGGGTATGACCCAGATCACGGCCACGAGCCGAACCGGACGGGGGAACCGATCCATGGGGTGGCACGACTTCTACCAGCGAAGAGATGCCCTGAACGCGGCGCTTGCCCGCTTCGCCGAGGGCCTGCCGTTCGCCGAGAACTCCCGCCTCGGCCGCGACGAACTGCTCCTCGCCCTGCACCACCGCTGGTCGCTGCGGCTGGCCGGGCGTGTCGAGCTGGCGGTGCACGAGGCCGAGCGCGGCGACCACGACCTGGTCGACGCGGTGGGCGCGGCCTGGCGGGCGACGGCGGCCGCCCACCCGACGCTCCGCGCGCTGCTCGACGAGCACGCGGAGGACCCGGTGCTGCGCCCGATGGTGGCCACCGAGCAGCGCATGCTCGCGTCCGCCGCCGGGCTCACCGAGCCGGGCGACGACGCCCGCGAGCGGGCCGCCATCGGGGCCGCCTTCCTTGCGCTGCAACGCAAGGAGCCGCGACGTAACCCGGTCGAGCGGCTGCTGCGCATCCTGGTGCCGTCGACATAGGGTCAATGTGCGGCGGCCTGTTCTATCAGGCCGAGATCGGCGAACATCTCGTGGCACCAGGACATCGCGGCGTCCAGGTCCGTCCACTGTGGATCGTCCGGCTGCAGGAACGGGAACACGTAAGGGTCGGCGATGCCGTCCGGCAGATCCTCCGGACGGCACTCGAACGGCGGCCGGCAGTAGTTCGACTCCTCCATCTGCCTGGCGACGGCGGCCGGCTGCGCGTCCCACACGGAATGCCAGAGCCGACGGCACATCGACGGATGCGCCACCGCGAAGATCAACCGGCCGACGTCGAACGGCTCGCCCGCCGCGATGACCTTTGCGACCCCGCTGTAGCGGTCCTCGAGGTTCTCCCCCGTCCAGCCGGCCCACCCGGACCAGACTTCCACGCTGTGACCGGCCTCGATGATGGCCGTGGACAGCGTGGCGAGCGCGAGCCCGCGGTTGCGCACCTCCTCGTGCGAGGCGTGGTTGGAGTACGCGGCCGGCACGAGGAACGTCACCACCCGGCCGCGCCGCGACGTCTGGCGAGGCACCGCGTCGACCATGCACTCCGGCACCCCCGCGAGATAGGCGCCGACGTCGACCTCGCTGCCCGTGACGTCCCACGTGGGCTCCAGCGTGATCGCCGAGTCGCCGAGCCCCGCCCGCTCCCGCAGCGCGGCGACCGTCACGTCGGACTCCCGCAGCGCCAGCGGCCACCCGTCGACCGCCAGCACCAGCGCGTCCTCCCAGGAGGCGCCCGCCCACTCGTCGTCCGCGCGCCGTGCGCTGCCCGTGATGGTCTCCGGCGCCCGCGCCGCGTCGATGAACTCCTGCCACGACAGCATCGGCGGGACGACGTAGTCGGTCATGACAGGCCGAGCGCGCCGCGGTGCGCGGCCGACAGCCCACGGACCACCCGCCAGCGCAGCACCTGGTCGTAGGTCGCGCCCGCCGCGAGCAGCTTCGCGCCGTCCAGGCACGCGCGCGGGGAGAACATCACGGGCAGCCGCTTGCTCTCGGCCACCTCCCGCAGCCGGCGCACCTCGGTCAGCAACTGGCGGACCTCACGCTTGCGCTTGGGCGCGAGCGCCATGGCCAGCCGCTCCTCCAGCCGCTCGTCGATACCCACGTCCACCACCACGAACCGGTCGAGCGTCGCCGCGTCGAGCGCCTGGCGGCCGACGAAGTTCCGGTCGCCGCCGGTGCCGTAGGTGTTGCCGGTGGCCACCAGCCGGAAGTTCTCGTGCGCGGTCACCATGCGGTCGGCGAACGCGCACACGCTGAGCGCCAGCGCCTGGTTCAGCTCGGCCAGCAGGCCGGGATGGCCGTTGTCGAGCTCGTCGAGCAGCATGACGCCGCCGTGTTCGAACGCCCGCCGAAACGGGGTGTCGTGGTACTCGCCGTGCGCGTCGAAGTAGCCGAACACCTTGCTCATGGGGGTGGTCGGGCCGAGCGAGATGGCCTGCAGCTCCAGCCCGAGCGCCTCGGCACAGTGCTTCGCGAGCATCGACTTGCCGGTGCCCGCCGGGCCGACCAGCAGCACGTGGCAGCGGGCGCTCAGCGCGAGGAGCACCTCGGGCAGCACCTCGTGCGTCTCACCGGCGACCTCGACGCGTTCGCCGGAGGACAGGGTGACGTGCACGGGCGTCGGCATGAACTCCGCGCACGCCTTCTCGGCTGCCTCGACGGCGGCCGTGACGGCGGTGTCGACCGCACCGTCGACCGCGGCCGTGGCGGCCTTCACTGCCGCCTTGACGGCCGTGTCCCGCAGCTCGTCGACCGCCTCGTAGACGGTGGCCCGCGCGACGGGCGCCGCGAACTCCAGGATCACGTCGGGGTCGGGCTCGGCCGGTGGCCGGTTGGCGAACTCGGCCTGGACCGCCCGGCGGGCGGCCCGAGCCGTCAGCTCCCGCAGGTTCTGCTGCCGGACCACGTCCCTGGCCGCCTCGACCGCCAGGGCCCGCAGCTGGGCGACCGTGCTCTCCCGCACACATCCTCCGTATGGCTCGACTTACGGCACCGAGCATAGGAAGCCGTGGCCGGGACCGGTCCGGATGTGGGTCCCGATGGCCGCAACCGGCCATTCGGCCCGTCAATGCCTGGAACGACGCCTTGCTGACGTTGAACGTCAGCAAGGCGTCGTTCCAGGCATGCGCCGCCTACCGGGTAGCCGCCCAGAACACGGCGTTCGCCACCTGACCGAACATCCCCTTCGGATGGTTGCGGAACATCGGCTCGGAGCCGAACAACAGCACCCGAGCACCGGTCTCGTCGGCACCGGAGACCGCCAGCGCCTGACCACTCGCCTGGTCCGGACCGCCGGCACCCTCCTCGTCGGGCAACCAGTGCCCGGCGATCATCGGGTTGCCCGGGCCGTAGCGCTGCTCCACCGTGACGCCCGCGCCCAGCTCGGTGAACCACTGCGGCGAGTACACGAAGGTGTTCGGCAGCGAGCCCGCCAGCACCTGGGCGCCGGCGTTGTCGACCGTGACGATGCCGTTCGCGTCGCCCCGGCCGGGTACGGCCGTGACGTCGAGCAGGCCGGCGTCGGCGTTGAACCGGGTGCCCGTGGCGCCGCGGGTGACCACCCCGCCGCGGGCGAACAGCTCGCCGACCTCGGCCCGCGCGGCCGCGTTCAGCTGGTCGTAGCGCAGCCCGGCGGACACGAACAACACGTCCACCCTGGACAGGTCGTACCCGCCGTTCAGCGTGGCCGTCGAGACGGGACGCACGTCGAAGCCCATCTCCCGCAGCGTGAACAGCTCGTCGGCCGACACGGCCGCCGCGATGGTCAGGCGGTTCAGCACGCTGCCCGGCTCACCCGCCGGAGCGAGGCCGAACCGGACGCCGTAGCGGTCGGCCACCTGGATGGCCGCCGGCCGCGCCGACGCCGGCACGATCACCGTGCCGTCGGCCCGGCGACGCAGCTCGATGCCGCGGCCGAGCAGGTCGTTCACCGCGCTCGCGTCCTTGCCGTCGCGAACGGTGATCGCCAGGTCGCGACCAGGTGCGGCGTCGATGCCACCGGTCGGCGACGCGGCCACCACCGGCCGGCCGGGGACGTTCACGTTCCCGGCCTTCACGATGTCGACCGAGGCACCCCACAGGAGGCGGTGGCTCCAGCCGGAGATGTCGTACATCTGCGGCGCGTCCTGCGACAGGTCCTTGCCGGTCTCCAGCAACGCGTTCGCCAGGCCGCGCTTGGCCTGGTGCAGGTCGACCACGTACGAGCCGGCCGGATAGGTGCGCCCGCCCAGCTGGAAGCCGCGGGTGGCCTGCTCGACCTCGATGTCGTGGGCCACCAGGAAGTCCACCAGCCGGGCCGCCGCCACGCCGGACCGCTGCGTCGAGCCGGCCGGGATGACGTAGGCGCGCGGGAACTCCGTGGTGAACCGGTCCTCCGGCCCGAAGCCCGGCACGAACCCGTCCGGGATGAACCGCTGCTTCTCACCGGCCTCGCCGCGCCGGAAGATCTCGATCTGGTTGTCCACCAGCGCGACGCGGTTGTCGAGCACGTAGTCCAGCGTGGTCTTCATGGTCGACTCGGACACGTCGGTGTTGATGGCCGAGCGGCGGCGCAGCTCCTCGACCGGCAGCTGGTCGTAGGCCGCGTTGTTCACCTGCAGCGGGATCTCGATCGTGTAGGACACGGCGCCGTGGTACATCGCGTACTGGGCGGTGAAGATCGGCGGCCAGCCGTCCCACTCACCCGGCGGCCAGTCGCGGAACGGGATGATCGTCTCCTGCGCCTCCGGGTGGCCGAGGCCCTGCACGCCCGCCTCCATGGCGAGGCCGGCCGCGTAGCCGTGCTTGATGTACAGGTCGAAGTCGTAGTTCTGGCCGTGCGGCGGGCCGGTCGGCTCGATGAGCGTGCCCTCCACGTAGCCGTGCTCGTCGAGCGTGACCACCGGCTGGGTGTCGATGATCATGTCCCGCATGGCCGCGTTCTCCGGCTGGGAGTTCGTGACGAAGTCGCGGTTCATGTCGAAGCCGTTGGCGTTGGCACGGGTGCCGGCCACGCGGCCGTCGGGGTTGGCCGTGACGTTGAAGTAGATGCGAGTGTCCTCGAGGAGCCGCTTCGTGTCCCGGTCGTTCGTGGTGGCCAGGTACTCGATCAGCCGCAGCGCGGCGTCGGTGCCCTCCCACTCGTTGCCGTGGATGTTGTTGTTGATCCACACGGGCGCCTTGTAGTCGCGCTCCAGCCGCTGGTCGCGGCCCGCCCGCGCCGGGTCCTCCTCGATCAGCTCGCGCCAGGCCTCCTGCTGGCGGGCCTCGCGGGAACTCTCGGGCGCGGTCAGCGTGACCTGGTACAGGTCCCGCCCGAGCCCCGTCTGGCCGACGACCTCGACGGACACGCGGTTACTGCGGTCCTGCAGCTCGTTCAGCGTTGGGGCGATCGCGTGGTACGGCGTGAGGCCCAACTTGATCGACTTGTCGGTCGGGTCCTCCGGGTAGACCCGCAGGTCGGTCTGGCGGGGGTAGCCGGTCCGGCTGCCCTGCTTGTTCTCGCCGGTGGGCCCCGCCCCGCGGGTGTTGGCCGCCGGATCGGCCGCGGCGACCTCGTTTCGTTCCGGCCCGTTGCCGAAGTCCCGTGGCGTCGAGGGGATCTCCGGGGCGGCGGCGGCGGGTGTGGCAGTGAGACCCGTCACCACCAGTGCGGCCGCGATGAGTAAGGCACGTCTCTTTTGCTTGTCGAGCACGGAACGACCTCCAGTCGTAGCAGAGCAGGGAGTACTTAGCTGGCGCGGATCAGTCCCGTCAAGGGGCGTAGCCTGAATGGCGTGACGATCGCCCCGGAAGGCCGAAAACTGCTGCGTCTCGAGGTACGTAACAGTCAGACGCCGATCGAGAAGAAGCCGTCGTGGATCAAGACTCGAGCGAAGATGGGCCCGGAGTACCGGGAGCTCAAGGGACTGGTCCGCCGCGAGGGTCTGCACACCGTGTGTGAGGAGGCCGGCTGTCCCAACATCTACGAATGCTGGGAGGACCGCGAGGCCACGTTCCTCATCGGTGGCGAGCAGTGCACCCGCCGCTGTGACTTCTGCCAGATCGACACGGGCAAGCCCGAGGCGCTCGACCGCGAGGAGCCGCGCAAGGTCGCCGAGTCCGTCCAGGCGATGGGCCTGCGCTACGCCACGGTCACCGGCGTGGCCCGCGACGATCTCGCCGACGGCGGCGCCTGGCTGTACGCGGAGACCGTGCGCCAGATCCACACGCTGAACCCCGGCACGGGCGTCGAGTTGCTGATCCCCGACTTCAACGCCGAGCCCGACCAGCTGGCCGAGGTGTTCGGCTCGCGGCCCGAGGTGCTCGCGCACAACCTGGAGACCGTGCCGCGGATCTTCAAGCGGATCCGGCCGGCGTTCCGCTACGACCGGTCGCTCCAGGTGATCACCGAGGCCCGCGAGTTCGGCCTGGTCACCAAGTCGAACCTGATCCTCGGCATGGGCGAGACCCCTTCCGAGGTGACGGCCGCTTTGCAGGACCTGCACGACGCCGGCTGCGACATCATCACCATCACCCAGTACCTGCGGCCCTCGCTGCGCCACCACCCGGTCGACCGCTGGGTGAAGCCGGCCGAGTTCCTCGAGCACAAGGAGGCGGCCGAGGAGATCGGCTTCGCCGGGGTGATGGCCGGGCCGCTCGTGCGCTCGTCCTACCGGGCCGGGCGGCTCTACGCCCAGGCCATGGCGCACCGCGGTGAGCAGGTCCCCGAGGCGCTGGCGCACCTCACCGAGGCGGGCCCGGCGTCGCAGGAGATCAGCGCCCTGCTCGCCCGGAGCTAACGCTCTCCCACTAGGGGCCGGTACCCGATCAACTCATGGGTTGATCCGGGATGGAACCCTGATGTGCCAGTCTCGGTCCAAGTGCCAGACTGACGCGGCGCCACAAGGGGGGCGCGTGACCGAGGGGAGCGGGCCGTGGCGTTGCTGACCGATGTACTTGAGTGGCTGCAGGCGTTGCCGCAGCCCGCACTGGTCGGTGCCACGGGCGGCCTGGTGTTCTTCGAGTGCACCATCGGGCTGGGGTTCATCGCCCCCGGCGAGGCCGGCCTGCTGATCGCCGCCACCACTGTGGACTCGGTGTCGCGGTTCCTCGTCCTGTGGGCGGTGGTCACGGTCGCGGCCGGCATCGGCGACTCCATCGGCTACGCCATCGGCCGCCGGTTCGGCCCACAGCTGCGCGAGACCAAGCTGATCCAGAAGTACGGCGTCGAGGGCTGGGACAAGGCCACGGGGATCCTGCGCAAACGGGGGGCGTGGGCGGTGTTCTTCGCCCGGTTCCTGCCGGTCGTGCGGACCCTGACCCCGGCGGCGGCCGGCACGTCCGGGCTGCCGTACCGCAAGTTCCTGCCGGCCGTGGTGGCCGGTGCCGCCTGCTGGTCGGCCATGCACATCGCGCTCGGCGCGGCACTCGGTGAGGCGGCCAAGCGTATCGAGGGCATCATCACCAAGGGCGGCATGATCGTCGTCGGTGGCCTGCTCCTGGCGCTGGTGGTGACCATCCTGGTCCGCAAGCGCCGCAAGGCCCGCAAGCAGGCCGAGCTGGCCGCCACCACCCCGAAGGCCGACGACGCCGACCCGGAGCTGGAGCCGGCCAACTAGTCCGCCTCCCCGGCCGGCGATGCCCTGAATGAGGCATTGAAGACGCTCAACGTCTCGAATGGGGCATTCGGGGCAATGCGCTGCGGCTGGGGCAGGTCATGCCCTGGCGGTGCCGTGACCGGTGGCCGCGTACCCGATGCTGGCCGCCAACGCCATGTGTTGGAACGGGGCCACTTCCCGTTTCGCTTCTTGACCTGCCAGGAGTCGACGGCGGCGCCTCCGAACGCGGCCTGCCGTAGGTCTCGCGCAGCCAGTCGAGCATGCTCTCGATCCCACGGAAACTGTTGCGGCGCGGGGCCTTGCGGCCGTGGAGCACGATCGCGTATCGAACGCACACGACGTCCAGGCCGGTGGAGCCATGACTCAGCTCGCGCACCACCAGGCTGCCGATCTCGATGCTGGACACCGGTTTGCCGGGTTCGAGGGACCGCGGCTGGCTCTCGACGCGATCCACGATGGCGTTGACGTCGGCCGGCGTGATCTTGTCGCGGCCCTGCTGTTGTTGTGGACCCACGCGGCCTTGTTGATGCCCTGCACGATCTTGCCGCGCGCGAACGGTTCCTTCCCCCCGTCCCGCTTGCGGACGATCATGTTCTCGGCCGCGACCCGCTCGGTGGTGGCGAAACTCTTGCCGCAGGCAGCGCAGCTGCGGCGGCGCCGGACCGCACCGATGCCACGGTTCCGGGTGTCGTCAACGGTGGTGTTGGCGTCGCCACAGAACGGGCAGATCACCCGCTCAGCATATATCTACGGGTAGTCGTGCCGCCACCTTCGGTGACGCGAACAACGACAGGTAGTCGCGTAGTGCTTTCCGCGGACGCCGGGCTGAGTTCTCTACCGGTCGGGTGCCCCGCCCGCGCCGGCTTGCCGGCTGGCCATATGAACCTCCTGCCGCTGGGCGCGGTCGCCGCCCTGGTGGTCTTCCTGCTGGGCGTCCTGTGCGGCGCTTCCTGGGCCGACCGCCTGCACGAAGCCCGAAGCCGGCGCCAGGCCGCCGTGCAACGTCAGCTGAACGAGCGGCTGCGGGAACTGCACGACCGGCAAAACTAGAACACGTTCTTGTGTATGGCTCCGTGGCGGCGGAAGCTTGAGGACATGGACCTCGCCGCACTCGAAGCCATCAAGCGCCTCAAATACCGTTACCTCCGTTGCGTCGACACCAAGAACTGGGAC
Organism: uncultured Actinomycetota bacterium; assembly: GCA_963826035.1. Classification (GTDB taxonomy): domain Bacteria; phylum Actinomycetota; class Actinomycetes; order Mycobacteriales; family Pseudonocardiaceae; genus Actinophytocola. Next base: position 1,033,583 of record CAWGVZ010000004.1, read on the forward strand.
GAGATGGCGGACGTCCTCGCCGTCGACGCCACGGCCGACTACGGCACCCCCACCTACGGCCATCCGCTGAGCTTCACCGGCCGGGAGGCCATCCTGGAGTTCCTGCGCGACAAGCTCGGACCCGACATCATCACCGTGCACGCCGCCGGCCAGCCGGAGATCGACATCGACGGGACCACGGCGACCGGCACCTGGGCCTTCCAGGACACGGTGATCGCCACGGAGCACCGCGTGGCGATCATCGGCGCCGCCTTCTACGAGGACCGCTACACACTCTGCGACGACGGCCGCTGGCGCCTCCAGCACACCGGCTACCAGCGCACCTACGAGGCGATGCTCTCGCTGGAGGACCTGCCGAGCTTCCGGCTCACGGCCAACCGGTGGGCGGCCGACGCGCCGGTGGCCGCCGGCTAGAAGCATGGAAGGCGTCGTTCCCCGCGGTCAACGCAGGGAAGGCGTCGTTCCCCGCACTGCCTACGGCTGGGCCGGCTGGCGCAGTCGCGACGGGTCGACCTCGCGGCTCGGGAAGCGCCGCAGGTACTCCGACTCCAGCTCGGCTACGCGCCGCGTGTGCTGGTCGAGAGCGTCGGCCGACCCATGGCGGAGGGTGTCGTGCCTGGTGTGGTGCAGGCTGGCCAGCTCACGCAGGAGGTCGTCATCCGGCAGGCCGGCGCCCGGGATGCCTTCACTCCGGTGCGGTCGGTCGACTCCAGGCCTGTGCAGCGTCATCGCGGCTCCTTCGGTTGCCGTCCGGCCTTCGCAGTGTAAGGGGCCAGCGGAGCCGCGCAGGACGACCGAGCCGGTGCGCTGGCTGGATGCCAGCGCACCGGCTCGCGACCGGACTAGGCCCGGTACGCGCGGATGATCGTCTGCTCGATACCGCTGCCGGCGTCGCCCCGTGCCGTCACCCGCAGCGAGACCGCCTGGCCGGCAGCGGGTTCGGGTAGCTGGGCCCGGAAAGCACGGTCGACGCGCTCGACCGGCACGGTCGACCACGTGGCGCCGTCATCGAGGGACACCGACAGTCCGAACGAGGTGATCGCCTGCGCCCGGACCCCATGCGCCTGCCTGACCGTGAAAGTGGCCTGACCGGCGGTGGGATGGTTCGCCACGTCCAGCGGTAGGGCGTAGTCCACCGACAGCAGCGGCAGCGGAACACTGCCCGTGTCCTTCGGTCCGGCCGACCGGAACGTCCAGGACGTGGAGACCCTGGTGGACACCGGAAGGTCGGCGCTGGCGTCGACGTCGTAGGTCAGCCGGTAGTCGGCCGCCTGCCGCGGAATGGTGAAGTCGCCGAACGGGCGGTCGACCGTCCCCACCGGCTGTCCGTCGCGCTCGAGGGTGAGCGTGCGCTTCATCTCGAAGCCCCAGCCGTCGGCCAGGCAGTCGAACCGCTGGTGCTGGTCGATCAGCGTGGCGAGTTCGATGTGCAGGTTGCCGCTGGTGCGCGACGGCGCGGCGGGTGCGCACTCGCTCGGGGAGCCGGTCTGGGCGTCGTACCAGTCGGAGCGCAGCGGCTGCCGCACCCACACCTTGTCCTGCCGGCTGCCCGGCTCGTACCGCGCGAGCGGCTCCTGGGTGACCGTCCCGTTCCAGAACGCCTCGTCCAGCCAGGCGAAGCCGGCCGACACGTAGTCGGTGCGGTCACCCGAGAGCGGGCTGGTCGAGTTCTCGGCCAGGAACACCCCTTCCTCGCTGAACCCGTACCGCTTGTGACCGGTGACGGAGTCCGGGATGTCGAGAGTGTTGAACTTCTGGTCGATCCGGGCGAGAGTGGCCTGCTCGGCGGCGGCGACCCGGTAGGTCGGGTCGTCCGGAATGCCCTTGTCGAACGGGTGGATGAGGTCGTACAGGTACGGGCTCGGCTCGCTGCCGGGCGCGTCGAGGCCGAACGCGGCGTAGGCCTGGTACGTCCCGATGCCGGTCCCGCTGTTCGGTGTCACGAACACGTTCTCGGCCTTGGCCGCGTCGCCCCAGGCGAACGCGAAGTCGGCCCAGCCGGTGCCACGCCGCGGCATCTGGATGTAGGTGAGGCCGATGGAGTTCGCCTCGGTGGCCACCCCGTCGACGCTCGCCGAAAGCCGCTTGGCCTTGGACAGGTCGAGCGTCATCGACGTGTCGGCCGCGATGTCCACGTCCGGGTCGCCGGCCATGGCCGTGCGCTGATCGCTCGGACTCCACGCGGAGAACGAGCCCATGACCGTGTACCGGCCGGCGGGCACCCGGAACGTCAGCGACTGACCGGCGTCGGCGGACTCGCCGTGGTAGTAGATCGCCGGGTCGTCGATGTTGACCACCCACACGGAGACGTACCCGGCCACATCGTCCGGGGTGCCCGGGATCGCGGTCGTCTCGACCGTGAGGTCGTGGCTGGGCGGCTCGATGTAGAACGTCACCGGGGTGCGGGTCACGTCCCGGCCCACGCGTGCCGTGACGACCGCCGTGTACAGCCCGGGACGGTCGGCGAACGCGGCGCGGTCGATGGTCAGCTTCGTGCCGCCGCCCGCACCGGCGTCGAGCCGCAGCCGTCGGTCCGCGAGAGACGCGCCGGATACCGACTCTCCACTGTGGTCGGTCACGGCCACGTCGAGGGCGACGGTCGCCGCGCGGGTGCCGGTGTTGGTCCACCCCAGCTTCGCCTCGGCCGTGCCGGACTGCGGGTGTGCGAGGGTGCCGAGGTTGACCACCGGCTGGGTGCTGAGCACTCCGGACAGTGCCCTGGCCACGTCGAGCCGGCCGGCGCCGCTCGTGTACGGGTCACCGCCGGCCATCGGGTCGGTCGCGCCGACCAGCGCGGCCTTGAGCTGCCCGGCCCGCCAGTCGGGGTGGCGCTGGGCCAGGACGGCGGCCGCGCCGGCGACGTGCGGGGTGGCCATCGACGTGCCGGAGGCGGCCACGTAGTTCGCGTCGATCGCCTTGCCCATGGTGGTGCCGGCCGCGCGGGCGGCGACGATGTCGACGCCCGGCGCCACGAGTTCCGGCTTCGCGGCGCGGGTGTTGACCAGCGGTCCCCGGCTGGAGAAGTCGGCGACCACATCGGCGCCGTCCACCGCGCCGACCGTGAGCGCGCTGGCCGCGGCACCCGGTGACGGGACGGTGCCGTCGAGGGGGCCGGAGTTGCCGGCCGCCACCACGAACAGCGCGCCCGTCTGCTCGGTCAGCGCGTCGAGCGCGAGCGACAACGGGTCGGTGCCGTCACTCGGGTCCCAGCCGCCGAGGCTCAGGTTCACCACACCGGCCCGGCCGGCCGCCCACTCCATGCCGGCGATCACGCCCGAGTCGGTGCCCTCACCGTTGTCGTCGAGGACCTTGCCGACCACGAGCTGGGCGCCGGGTGCCACGCCACTGCGCGCGCCGCCCGAGGCCGCGCCGGTGCCCGCGATCACGGACGCCACGTGGGTGCCGTGGCCGTAGCGGTCGCCCGCGTCGCCGCCGTCGACCGTGAAGTCCGCCTTCTCGGCGATCTGTCCGGCGAGGTCCGGGTGGGTGGCGTCGATGCCGGTGTCCAGCACGGCGACCCGGGCGCCTTCGCCGGTGTACCCGGCTTCCCACGCCTGCGGCGCGGCGATCTGGCGCAGGTTCTGGTCCACCTTGGCCTGCGCTGTTTCCGAGGGGGCGGCGGTCGCCCGGACCCGCCGGTCGAGCCACACCTTCGGCGACGACGCGCTCCGGGTGGCCGAGCGGGTGGACACCGACCGGAGGAAGTCCGCGCCCGTCGCCTTCGCGTGCCGGCCCGAGACGGCCGCGATGCTCGGCAGCGCGCGGGCCCCGGCGAGGCCGGCGACCAGGGGGTCGGTGGTCGCCGCGCGGGCCTGGCCGCCCGGTCGGACGATGAGCGGCAGGTCCTTCGTACGCGCGTCGTCATAGCCGTCGAGGATCAACGCGGTCACGTCGAACAGTGCCGGGTCCAGTGCTGTGTCGACCAGCGGCGCGACCGTGGCCGGCACCACCCGGACGTGCCCGTCGGGGCCGCAGCTGCGGTTGAGCACGCCGCTCGGGCTGGCCGGGCGCACGCTCACCACCGGGCAACCGGCCGACGCGCCCGTCACGGTCACCACGTCGCCGGTCAACAAGGTCACCGTGTACGTCTGCCCGGCGGGAAGCAGTGTCGGGGCGGCGGCCGGTTCGACCGAGCTGGTGTGGCCTTCGGCGGCGAAGCCGATGCCGGTCACCGCGAGCGTCGCCACCAACGCTCCGACGATCGGCAGGCGTCTGCGCCTTTTCGGTTCAGTCATGCCCCTAGAAGGGCGCCGGGTGCGCACGGGGTTGCACGCTCCGGAGAGAATTCGCGCGGTCTGACAACCTGGCGTTGGTTCGCACGCATCTGAGGGGTGATGACCCAAACGGACGGGTGGGGCGACATATGCGGGACGGTTCGGAGACGGAGTACGTCGAGTACGTCACGGCGCGGATTCCCGCGTTACGGCGGCTGGCGTACCTCCTGACTGGCGACGGGCACCGCGCCGATGATCTGGTGCAGCAGACCATCACCAAGTTGTTCGTGAAGTGGCAGCGCGCGAAGAACGCCGACCACATCGACGCGTACGTCCGGACCATGTTGGTCCGCACGCACCTGAGCGAGCGACGGCTGGCGTGGACACGGGTACGGCTGTTCGGTGACACACCCGAGTCGCCGCCGGTCGAGGATCGCGGCATCGAGGAGCGCCAGGTCCTGCGCGTGGCACTGACCCAGGTGCCGCGCCGGCAGCAGGCCGTGCTGGTGCTGCGGTTCTTCTACGACCTGCCGGTCGACGAGGTGGCCGCGATGCTCGGCTGCTCGTCCGGGACGGTCAAGAGCCAGACCTCGCGCGGTCTGGCCACGCTGCGGCGCCTGCTCGGTGAGCGGGAGTTCGCCGGGTATTCCACCCCCAGACTGAGGAGCACGTGATGACATCCGAATTCGATCTCCGGGCACTCGACGAGGAGCCGCCCACACCGTCCAGGGTGGACGTCGAGCGCGCGATCGCCGACGGGCGCCGTCACCGTACTCGCCGCGGGGTCGGGTACGCCGGCGCCGCGACGCTGACCGTGGTCGCGGTGGTCGGCGCGTCGGTCGCCGTGAGCGGGTTGTTCACCGACACCCGACCGGACGCCGACGTGCCGGCCGCCTCCGGCCTACCCAAGGCGGCGTACACGATCCCGGGCATGGCCGGCTGGCAACCGCCCGCGGCCGCCCCGCCGACCAGCTGCGCGCTCGAACGGCTGCCGGTGCCGAACAACGAGCCGATGGCGCTGACGTCCGGCGCCGACCCGACGGGTAAGTACATCGTCGGCCGCACCTACCCGGAGGGCGGCGGCTACGTGGGCGTCATCTGGCAGGACGGCCAGGCCACGGCCGTGGACCTGCCGGGCGACGAGGAGGAGTCGCTGGCGGACGTCGACTCGGCGGGTACCGCGGTCGGCTGGAGCTACGAGGGCGGCGGCCCGGTCCCGTACGTCTACAGCGGTGGCCAGGTGTCACGGTTGCCCGGCGCGGACCACGGCTCCGCGTTCGCGATCAACGACGCGGGAGCGATCGTGGGCGAGGACGCGGCCGGCGCCGCGCTGATGTGGCCGTCGGCGACCGCGGCGCCGGTCCCGCTGCCGCTGCCCGAAGGCGCGTCGGCCGCCACGGCCAACGACATCGACGAGGACGGCACGGTGGTGGGCAACATCGACATGGAGCGGCCGTACGTCTGGTTCGCCGACGGCACCCACCGCGCGCTGCCGCTGCCGACCATCGACGGCAAGCCGGCCACGAACGGGCGGGTCTTCACCGTCCGGAACGGCTGGGCGACCGGGTGGGCCAGCACGGGCGACGGCAAGCGGGCGGGCGCGGACGGCCTTGGCGAGGACGCGGTGGCGGTCCGATGGAACGTCAACACCGACGAGGTGCGCGTGTTCGCCGAGTTCGACGTCCGAGCGAGCACGGCGAACGCGCAGGGCTGGCAGATCGGCACGAACACCGAGGGCCGCGCGGTGCTGGTCACCGACGCCGGCACGGTGCCCCTGCCCGAACTGGCCGAGCACGAACCGGGCGGCCTGACCAACATCCCGAGCACCCTGAGCGACGATGGCCGCCTCATCACCGGCCAGTCCGACGACGCGACGGACACCATTCAAGCGGTCGTGTGGCGCTGCGAGTGACGCCTCACCGGCGGCGGAACTCGTAGTTGGGCTTGATGTGCTGGTTGTAGTAGCGGCCGTGGCTGTCGGCGGCGAGTAGCGCCATGAACTCGCGCGCCGGCACCTCGAGATACTCATAGACCGCCCCACCGGCGACCTCGATCTCGAGCACCCGGCGCCGCCGGTCATATCCGACGGACAGAACCACACCGGACGCCACCCGCTGCCGGTGCACGACTTCCAGGCTAGAAGCCCAACACCGACGCTCCAAGTATCAGCTGAGTCGCCATAGAGGGCACGCAACTAGGGTCGGTGGATGCCCGTCGTGATCGAGGTGGTTCCTGGCGCCTCGGCGCGGCGGGCGCCACCAGTCCTAGTTGCGTGCCCTCTTACCCGCTCGCCACAGGGCGCCAGCGCCCGTCGCCGCTCACACCAGATCCGGATGCGCTCGCCACCCAAGCGGCGAGCGCATCCGCGTTCCATCGGACGGTCGGACCGGCCATCCGGATGTCCTGGAAAAGTAACCGTCAGCCGCGGCGGCGGTACTGGCGCACGGCCAGCGGGACGAAGACCACGATGATGCCGACGATCCAGGCCAGCGCGCCCCACAGACTGTCGGTCACCTCACCGCCGGTGAGCAGGGCCCGGACGGTGTCGGTCACCAGGGTCGTGGGGTTGACCTCGGCGAAGCTTGCCAGCCAGCCGGGCATCGTGTCGGTGGGGACGAAGATGGAACTGCCGAACTGCATCGGCAACATCCACAGGAACCCGATCCCCTGCACCGCCTGCGGGCTGCGCATGGCCATGCCGATGGTCGCGGCGATCCAGGCCATCGCCACGCCGAACATCAGCAGCAGGCCGACCGCGGCCATGGCCGAGAACACGTCGGTCTGGATGCGGAAACCGATGATCAGCGCGAAGATCAGGATGATCGCCTGGCCGAGCGCCAGGCGGCACACGTCGGCCAGGATACGGCCGGACAGCACGGCGGAGCGGGCGATCGGCAGGGACCGGAAGCGGTCCATGATGCCGCGGCTGAAGTCCAGGTTCAGGCTCATGCCGGTCACCGCGGTGGCCAGCGAGATGGTCTGCACCAGGATCCCCGGGATCAGGTACTGCGTGTAGTCCCCCTGCCCGCCCTGGATCGCGCCGCCGAAGACGAACACGAACACGAGCGTCAGCACGATCGGCACGATCGTCGCGTCGATGAGCTGACCCGGGTCGTTGCGGATCAGCAGCAGGTTCCTGCGTGCGATGGCGAGCGTGTGCCGCACACCGGCGACCGGCCCGGAAACGGGCCGGGGCGGGCTCGGCGGGATCGCTGCCTGGTGCGGCGATGATGTCGACGCCGACAAGTCCGTAGCGGTCATCTCGGATGTGCCTTCCACGGTCGGTGGGATGTCAGCGGGGGTTGTGCGGCCACTCGGACGGTGGGCGATGCCCGTTGCCCCAGCCACCGACGCCGTTCGCCGGCACGCCGGACGGGTGCGCGACGGACCGGCCGTGCGCGGCGTCGACGAAACCGCCGGCGGGCGGCGGCGCGGCGAAGGAGCCACCGGCCAGCACCTGCTGGCCGGGCGGGGGCGCGTACTGCGGGCCACGGGGACCCGGTGCACCACCGGCGTCCGGGACCGGCGGGTGGCCGGAGGCGTCGGCGACGGGCGCGCCCTTGCCGGCGCGGGGCTGCCGCTTCTTCTTGTCCTTCTTCGGGCGCTCGCCCCGGCCGGGATTTTCTGGCTGGACCGTCACCGGGCGACCGGTCAACGTGAGGAACACGTCGTCCAGGCTGGGTAGCCGGGTCTCGATGTTCGCGATCGGCAGGCCGGACGCGCCGAGCTGGCGGACCGCGGCGGTGAGCTGGGAATCCCCGGCCAGCGGGACCTCGTAGGTGCCGCCCGCCTGGTCCACCGTGCCGCTGCCGAGGCCGATGTCGGACAGGATGCGCGGGATCGCCTCGAGCGCCGCCGGGATCGCCGGGCGCAGCCGCAGCACCTTGCCGCCGACCTGCGCGCGCAGCTGGTCGGGCGTGCCGGAGGCGACCACGCGGCCGCGGTCGATGACGTCGATCGACTGTGCGAGGGCCTCCGCCTCCTCCATGTACTGGGTGGTGAGCAGCACCGTGGTGCCACTGGCGACCAGGTGGCGCACCGTGTCCCACAAGGCGTTGCGGCTGCGCGGGTCGAGTCCGGTGGTCGGCTCGTCCAGGAACAGCAGCCATGGCCGGCCGACCAGGCTCGCCGCCAGGTCCAGCCTGCGGCGCATGCCACCCGAGTACTGCCGCACGATCTTGCGCGCCGCGTCCGCCAGGTCGAACTGTTCCAGCAGTTCGTCGCAGCGCTTCCTGGCCTGCGGCTTGGTGAGGTTCTGCAGGCGGCCGATGAGATAGAGGTTGTCCCACCCGGAGATCTGCTCGTCCACCGCGGCGTACTGGCCCGTCAGGCCGATCACCCCGCGCACGCGCGCGGCATCACGGACGACGTCGAAGCCGGCGACCAACGCCTGGCCGCCGTCGGGGCGTACGAGGGTGGACAGGATTCGCACGGTGGTGGTCTTGCCCGCGCCGTTCGGGCCCAGCAGACCGTGCACGCTGCCCTGCCGCACGGTGAGGTCGATGCCGTCGACGGCCCGGGTGTCCCCGAACTGCTTGACCAGCCCTCGCACCTGGATGGCTGCGGTCATGAGAGTCCTTGTCTGAAGTAGTTGCGACGGGCCTGGACCGCGGCGAAACCACGCGGGAACACCGGCCGGACGAGTCGAGCGTATCGACGACTCCTATCAGAGGTGTATTGGCGAAAACGCGACCGGCACCGCGCGGATATCCGGGCGACGTCGCGCGATACGGCCCCGAAGCCGCGCGTGTCTACTGTCGGCCCCGCGGCGGCGCCGTCCGGCCGCGTTCCGTTGACGAGGAGGGAAAGCGCGATGTCTTTGGCCGCAAGCACCAAGGATCTGCCGGCAATCGCGGACGTGTCGGCAGCGGATGCCGCCGCGGCCGAGCAGGTGGCGCTGGCACTCCGCGACACCGCAGCCGGTGTGCTCGACAGCCGTGCGTGGATCGACGCCGCCAGGGAGTCCTGGAACGACCTGCCGACCGCACTGCGTAAGCGGTTGCGCGAGTTCCGCCGGTACTCCGGCGACCTGGGCGCCCTGCGACTGCGCGGCCTCCCGGTCGACGAGTCCACCCTCGGCCCCACCCCGAGCATCGCCGGCTCGGTGCAGCGCGCGGCCACCGTGCCGGCGTCGCTGCTGATGATGATCGCCAGCGGACTCGGCGACCCGATCGCGTTCCGTCCGGAGAAGACCGGCGCGATGGTGCAGGACGTGGTCCCGGTGCCCGGCAAGGAGGAGTTCCAGGGCAACGCGGGTTCCGTGCTGCTCGCCTTCCACACCGAGAACGCCTTCCACCAGTTCCGGCCGGACTACGTGCTGCTGCTGTGCCTGCGCCCGGACCACGACCGGACGGCCGGACTGACCACCGTGTGCATCCGGCAGGTCTACCAGCAGCTCGGCGACGCCACCCGCGAGGCGCTGTTCGCGCCCGAGTACATCACGACGGCGCCGCCCTCCTTCGGTGACGGCGGCGCGGAAACCCTGCCGCACGGCGTGCTCGGCGGCGACCCGGCCGACCCCGACCTGCGGGTCGACTTCGCGGCCACCAAGCCGCTGACCGACCGGGCCGGCGACGCGATGCTGGAGTTGCAGGGCCTGTTCGCGCAGAACGCCCAGGTGCATCTGTTGGCGCCGGGCGAGCTGGCGATCGTGGACAACCGCGTCACCGTGCACGGCCGGACCGCGTTCGAGCCCCGCTACGACGGGGCCGACCGGTGGCTGCAGCGCAGCTTCTCGCTGATCGACTTCCGTGCCTCGCAGCCGTTGCGGCCGGGTGACGGACACGTGATGGAGGGTTGACCGGGTGCCGGGGTAGGGCCAGCCCTACCCCGGGGCCTGCGGCTCACCCCATGGTGTCCGGCCGGTCACGCTCCGTACCGTTGGGTGTAGACCGGTCCGAAAGCGAACGAGGAGCACCCGTGCCTTCGACGTCCACCCTCCACCACGGCTACCGAACGGTGGCACCGCGATCGTCCGGCCCGCTGTCCCGGTTCCTGCGGGCACCGTTCACCGCAGACACCTGGCGGCGCACGGCCTACGGCGTGCTGTCGCTGCCGCTGGCCGCCGTCTGCTTCGCGCTGACCATGCCGGGGCTGATCGCCAGCACCGCGCTGCTCGTCGTGTTCCTGGTCGGCATCCCGCTGTTCCTCCTGTTCTTCGGGGTGGCCCGCACCCTGGCCGGGGTGCAGCGGTCGTGGGCGCGGGTGATGCTCGGCGCCGACCTGCACGCGCCGCACCCGCTGGCACTGAGCGGCGGCCCGGTGCGGCGCTGGCGGGCCCGCTGCGGAGACTCCCGCACCTGGCGGGAGATCGCGTTCATCGTGCTGAACCTGCCGTTCGGGCTGGTGCTGCTGTTCCTGTGCGTCTACCCGTGGCTACAGGCGGTCTACAGCCTCAGTTACCCGATCGTGCAGTGGAACACGGACTTCGGCCCCGGCTCGTGGGGCGGCGACACGTGGATCGGCGTGGTCGCCCTGCACACCCTGCCCGGTTTCGCCGCGCTGTTCCTCGGCCCCTGGCTGATCCTGGGCGCCACCACCCTGCACGGCCACTGGGTGCGACTGATGGTCGGCGGTCGTGACTAAGAGGCCGCGCAACTGGGGCGGCCTCTTAGTCCCGGGCGTCGCAGCGCAGTACGGACAGCTCGGTGCCTGGCAAGGCCGTGTCGTCCAGCAGGGTGAAACCGCCCTCGGCGAGCAGCGCCCGCCAGTCCGTCCTGGTCCGCTCCCGCCCACCGACCGCCACCAGCATCAGCAGGTCGTTGCGCATCGCCGGGTGGTAGCCGGAATCCGGCAGCACCCGCTCGAGCACCAGCAGCCTGCCGGTGTCACCGACCGCCGCGCGGCAGCTGCGTAGCGCGCGAACCGCGTCCTCGTCCGGGAAGTCGTGCAACACGCTGCCCAGCACGTGCAGGTCGCCCTTCGGGGGCGGAGCGGTGAACAGGTCGCCGGCGACGAACTCGACCCGGCCGGCGACCGCGGGGTCGTCCCGCAGCGGGGACTCGGCCAGCACGGTGTCGAAGTCGTAGAGCACGCCGCGCAGATCGGGGCGGGCGGCGAGCAGTTGGGCGAGCAGACCGCCGGTGCCGCCGCCGACGTCGACCACGGTCGCGCCTGCCGGCCACACGTCCAGGTCGATCATCGGACCGTAGACGGTCCTGGCGCGGTCGTGCATGTGGTGGTGGAAGGCGCGCCGCTCCTCGGGTGCGCGGTCAAGCCGCTCGAACAGCCCCGCGCCGAAAACCTCTTCGTAGCAAGGCTTTCCGGTGCGGACGCTGTGCAGCACGCCGCTCCACACGGTGAACAGGTCGTTGTCGGCGAACTCCCGGTGCAGGCTGACCGAGTGGTCGGAGCGCAGCAGCTCCCCCGACGGGCGCAGCGACCAGCGGCCGGTGTCGTCCGCGGCGACCAGGTCGATTCCCGCTGCGACGCGCAGCACCCTGGTCAGCGCACCAGGATCGGCACCCACCTCGGCAGCGAGCGTGTCGGCGACCTTCGGCCCGTCGGCCAGCCGGTCGGCCACCCCCAGCACACTGAACAGGTAGACCACCCTGGCCGGGGCGGGGTCGGCCAGTGCGCGCAGCGCCGACACCCGCTCCGCCTGCTCGGTGGCCGGCCGCAGGTCCGGCTCGGTCATTCCGCGTTCCTCTCCGCCGCCTGCGCGGCCAGATCTGCGTGGGCCTGCTCCTGCGCGGCGGCCAGCTTGCGGGCCCAGGTGCCGGTGAGCCTGCCGGCGAAGTGGTCGCGATACCGGTCGAGGTAGACCAGCCGCTCGGCCGGTCCGTTGCTCGGCAGGCTGAGGAAGTTCACGTCGGTGAGCACCATGTGCCGCAGCACGAACATCGGCACCGGGCTGGCCTGCGACCGGAAGTCCGGGTTGTGCACGCCGGGAGCCTCGTGGTCGGGCCAGAACTCGCCGACCATCAGGCCGAGGTCGACGAACTCCGCCTTGAGCCGCTTGTGCACCTGGTCCACGATCTCGGTCAGCGTCTCGTCCGACGCACCGAACGGCACGATCACCGCCGTGTGGTAGATCATCTCGGCGCCGGTGTCGGCCGACCGGTCCAGCAACGCGGCCCGGCGGTCCCGGATGTACTCCAGCGTCGGCTCAAGCCCGACCGAGCAGTCGAACTCGCTGAGGTCGACCAGCTCGCGGGCCACCGCCTTGGACATGTACGGACACACGTCGCCGTCGCGGCCGAGCGCGGGGTTCGGCTTGATCACGAACTCGGTGATCCACCCCCACGCGTGGTGCAGCCGCTCGTCGGCCACTCCGGTGACCGGGATGGCCGACGTCTGGGTACCGGTGCTCATACGTGGCTCCGCCCCGCCGCGACCGCGGCCAGTGCCGTCTCTTCCGCCGCGTGCAGCTTGGCCTTCCAGCGCTCCGAGAGCTGACCATCGAACACCCGGCGGTAGTGGCCGAGGAACTCGATCTGCTGCACGGCCATGACGCTGGGCAGGGTGAGGAACCACAGGTCGGTGAGCACCATGTGCCGCACCGCGAGCATCGGCAGCGGACTGGCCAGCGGCCGGAAGTCCTCGTTGTGCAGGCCCTGGCCGACGTGGTCCGGCCAGAACTCGCCCAGCATCAGGCCATGCTCGACGAACTCCGGCTTGAGCACCTCGTGCACCCGGGCGATCTGGTCGGCGAGCTCGGGGTCGGGCAGTCCACGCGGGACGATGACGGTGGTCAAGTAGTGGGGGTCGCCGTCGAACGCGACGGCACGGGCGAGCAGGGTCACCCGCACCTCCCGGACCAGCTCCAACAGGCGTTCGTCGCCCTCGCGGCCGTCGAACGAGCGGAATTCCGCATACGCCCGGCCCATCGCGCGCTCCATGTACGGGCACACGTCACCGACTCGCCCCAGATCCGAGTTCGGCCGGGCGATGAAACGGTTTATCCACTCGACGACGATCGCGAGACGGTCCGCGATCTCCGAATTCGTGGCGTCGCCCTCGGCCGGGCGGCGCTCGATCTCAAGACCTCCGACGGTCATTTACCTTCTCCAAATCAGGCAACCAGAAGAGTATGAAAGCCCACAGTTCAACAAAGACAACGGCACGACTCCACACAAAAGAGCGCGCACGACGCCACCGCCACGAAGCGGTCCGTCAGTAATATTCAGCTCGATATCATCGAGCACTTATTCGCATGATAACGCGGCAATACCCCGAGTCTCGTCCAGGCCGGGCTCAGCCCTCCATCTGTCGGACCAGACTCAGCGGACGGAGGTCGGTCCAGTTCTCCTCGATGTGGTCGAGGCACTCCTTGCGGGACCTGCCTTCCAACACGACCTGCCACCCCTCTGGCACGTCGACGAAATGCGGCCACAGCGAGTGCTGCCCCTCGTCGTTGACGAGGACGTGATAGGTGCCGTTCTCGTCCTCAAACGGGTTCGTCACTGGTCTTTCCCCTTCAGCTTTGACTCGACGATCCGGCCGATATCCCCAATGCCTGCCGGACGCATCATTCGATCGTGCCTCGAGTCGACATCGTAACTTTCCACGTTTCCGTCCACGTATCGTTCCCAGTAATCGGGAGTTGCCGCCCACGGCGGTCGTTCCTGTGTAGCGACGATGACAGTCAGTTCCCCACGGAATACTCTCGGGGTGTAATCGGCCGTGAGCTGAACGTTGTTGACCGTGATGCCGAGGATCGTCGCGCGACGGTCGGCGTCGAAATACCGCAGCTCGCTGTCGCCGCGCGCGAAGAACTCGACGATATCGGCGCGAAGCTCCGCCTCGGACAGTTCCGCCGCGCGTTCGGTGGACTCACCGAACTGATTGGCGTAGCCGGCGTGCAGGTTCCGCAGAATATCGGCGGCCGGGATGGGCCCGCGCTTGTCCTCGTCCTCCGGATAGGCGTCGAGCAGAATCAGGGTGCGCACCTCGAAGCCGCGCTCCTGGAGCCGGGTGGCGAGCGACTGCGCGAGGTTGCCGCCGGTGGACCAGCCGAGCAGGTGGTACGGCCCGTTTGGCTGTACCTCGAGGATCCGCTGGATGTAGGCGTCGGTCTGCTGCACGAGGCTGTCGGCCAGCGCCGCCTCGCCGTCGAGGCCGGGTGCCTGCAGCCCGTACACCCGGCGGTCCGGGTCGAGGCCGCGCAACAGGGTGCCGTAGCACCAGGCGAGCCCGCTGACCGGATGCACACAGAACAGCGGGGTGCCGGACCCGTTCTCGCGCAACGGAAGCAGCACGTCGAACGCGCCCGGCCCCTTCTCGCCGTCCGCCGGGGCCACCAGCAAGCCGGCCACCGTGGGCCGCTCGAACAGGTCGGCCAGGCCGAAGTCGAGCCCGAGCACCTCGCGGATGCGGCTGGTGAGTTTCGTGGCGAGCAGTGAGTGTCCGCCGAGGTCGAAGAAGCTGTCGTCGATGGACACCTCGGGCACGCCGAGCACCTCGGCGAACAACCCGCAGACGATCTCCTCGCCCTGCGTACGCGGCGGGCGGCCACGGCTGTGTACCCCGTAGTCGGGCTCGGGCAGCGCCTCCCGGTCGACCTTTCCGTTGACCGACAACGGAATCGCGGCCACCTCCACCACGGCCGAGGGCACCATGTAACCGGGCAGCCGCGCGGCCACCCACTCGCGCACCCGGCGCACGTCGACGCTGCCGATGCCGTCGCCGACGACGTAACCGACGATCCGCTTGTCACCAGGGGTGTCCTCGCGGACCACGGCGATGCCGCGTGCCACGCCGGGGCAGGACTCGATGACCGAAGCGACCTCGCCCAACTCCACCCGGAACCCACGAATCTTGACCTGGTCGTCGACCCGACCGACGAACTCCAGCCCGTGCACACCCCACCGGACCACGTCGCCCGTGCGGTACATCCGCGCACCACCACCGGCGAACGGATCCGCCACGAACCGGGACGCGGACAGGCCAGGCCGACCGGCGTACCCACGAGCCACCCCGGCGCCGCCGATGAACAACTCACCGGCCACCCCCGGCGCGACGAGTCGCAGCCCGGCGTCCAGCACGTAGAGGCATACTCCGGCGATCGGGTCACCGATACACGCGGCCGGCACCTCCGGCCCGGCCACGCTGAAGCTCGCCTCGACCGTGGCCTCCGACGGGCCGTAGCAGTTGACCAGCAACCGGTCCCGCGACCAGAAGTCGACCACGTCGGCCGCGGGTGTCTCACCGCCGACGCTCATCATCCGCAGCTCCGGCAGCTCCGCGCGGGGCACGCCGGCCAGGATCGACGACGACGGGATCATGGCGTGGGTGATCCGGTGGTCGCGCAGGGCGGCCAGCAGGTCCTCCCCGGTCAGCGCGGAGCCGGCCAGCACCATGCACCCGCCCGACAGCAGGGCCATGCACAGCTCGGCCACCGACACGTCGAACGACAGCGACACCAACGACAGCACCCGCGAACCCGGTCCGAGCCGGAAGTCCTTGTGCTGGTGGGCGACCATGCCGGCCAGCCCGGCATGGGACACCACCACGCCCTTCGGCGTACCGGTCGACCCGGACGTGTAGACCATGTAGGCGGCCGAGTGCGGCGACGGCACCGTCGCGCCGAGCGAGCCGTCGGGCAGCGAGCCGAGCTCGCCGAGCACCAACGGGTCGTCCAGCGGGATGACGGGCACGTCCACGGCAGGCGTATCGGTGTCGGAGTCGGTGAGCACCAGCGCGGGTGCGGCGTCGCCGAGCATGAACCGGATCCGGTCGGCCGGCTGCTGGGTGTCCACCGCCAGGTGCGCGGCACCCGCCTTGTGAATGGCCAGGATCGCGAGTACGGCGAGCACGCCGCGCGGCAGCGCCAGCGCCACCACCCGTTCCGGGCCGGCGCCGCGCTGGACCAGGTACCGGGCGAGCTGGTTGGCGCGGCGGTCCAGCGCGGCGTAGGTGAGCACGGTGTCGCCGTCGTCCACCGCCGGGGCGTCCGGGGTGCGGCCGGCCTGCCGCTCGAACAACACCCCGAACGGCTCCGGGGTGGGCGCCGGCGCGCCGGTACCCCTGGCCAGCAACGCGGTCGGCTCGTCGGGCAGCAGCGCGTCCAGCTCGCTGACCGGCCGGTCCGGGTCGGCGACGGCCGCGCGCAGCACGTGCGCGAACCGCCTGCCCAGGGCCAGTGCGGTGTCCCGGTCGAACAGGTCGGTGGCGAACTCGATGATGCCGTCGATGCCGACCGGCTCGCCGCCGGAGCGCCGCTCCACCAGGCTCACCGCGAGGTCGGTCTTGGCAACGCCCGGATGGAACTCGACGTCCTCGGCGCGCAGCCCGCCGAAGCCGGGCAGTCCGCCGTCGGCGGCGTGCTGGTAGGCCAGCATCACCTGGAACAGCGGGTGATGGCCCAGCGAGCGCACCGGGTGCAGGCTCTCCACCAGCCGCTCGAAGCTCACCGACTGGTTCTCGAACGCGGCCAGGTCGGTGCGCCGGACCCGCTCCACCAGGTCGGTGAAGGTCGGGTCGCCGCCGACGTCGGTGCGCAGCACCAGGGTGTTGGTGAAGAACCCGACCAGTTGGTCCAGGTTCTCCTCCTCCCGGCCGGCGACCACGGTGCCCACCGGCACGTCGGTGCCGGCGCCGAGCCGGCAGAGCAGCACCGCGAGCGCGGCCTGGGCGACCATGAACGCCGACGCGCGGGAGCGGGTGGCGAGTTCCAGCACAGCGTGGTGCAGGTCGGCGTCCAGGCTGACGGCCACCACGTCGCCTCGGTGCGAGGCCCGCGCCGGGCGGGGCCGGTCGACCGGCAGCTCCAGCAGCTCGGGCGCACCGACGAGGGTGGTCTCCCAGTGCCGCAGCTGCCGGGAGATCAGGCTGTTCTCGTCGTCCTCGGAGCCGAGCCGGGCCAGCTCGGCCACGGCGTGGTCGGCGTACTGCAGCGGCAGCGGCCGCCACCGGGGCCGCTCCCCCGCCGTGCGCGCCCGGTACGCCTCGGCGAGGTCGCCGAGCAGCGGGCCGGTGGACGAGCCGTCGCTCGCGATGTGGTGCAGCACCACCATCAGCACGTGCTCGTCCGGCCCGACCCGGTACACCCAGAGCCGCCACGGGTCCTCGGTCTCCAGCCGGAAGCAGTACCGGGCCGTCGCGCTGAGCCGGTCGGTCAGCTCGGCCGCGGTGCTGCCGGTCGCGTCCACCAGCTCCACCACCGGCTCGGCGACGGCCCGCACGTCCTGGCGTGGCTCGCCGCGGTCCTCGGGGAACCAGGTGCGCAGGATCTCGTGCCGGCCGGCCAAATCCGCCGCGGCGGCGCGCAGTGCCGGCACATCCAGCTGGCCGTGCAGCCGCATGGCGAGCGGGATGTTGTACGCCGGGCTGTCCGGGTCGAGCCGGTGCAGGAACCACAGCCGCCGCTGCGCCATGGCCAGCGGCACCCGGTCCGGCCTCGGCGAGGCCATCGGACCATCCACAACGGACTCGACGACGGCCGCGGCCGGCTCGTCGGGAGTGTCCGCCGGGCACAGTCGCTCGGCCAGGTCGGCCACGGTCGGTGACTCGAACAGGATCCGGAGGGACACCTCGGTGTCGAGTTCGGCACGCAACCGGGCCACCACCCGGGTGGCGAGCAGCGAGTGCCCGCCGAGCTCGAAGAAGTTCGACAGCGCGTCCACGTCGGGCACCCCGAGCACGTCGGCGAACACGGCGGCGACCAGCCGCTCGGTGGCGGTGCGCGGCGCCCGGCCCGCGGCACTCGCCACCGCGGGCGCGTCCGGCAGGTTGCGCCGGTCCAGCTTGTGGTTCGCGGTGCGCGGGATCTCCTCCAGCGGCACGAACACCGAGGGCACCATGTACTCCGGCAGCCGGGCCACCGCGTGCGCGCGCAGCTGCTCGACCGTCGGGTGCGTTGCGGCGGCGGCCACGTAGGCGAACAGCCGCTTGTCCCCCGGGACGTCTTCGCGGACGATCACCGCGACCTCGCGGACCCCGGGGAACTGGCCGAGTACGGACTCGATCTCGCCGAGCTCGATCCGGAAGCCGCGGATCTTGACCTGGTCGTCGGCGCGGGAGACGAACTCGAGGTTGCCGTCCGCGCGCCAGCGGGCCAGGTCGCCGCTGCGGTACATCCGCGCCCCGGCGGGACCGTACGGGTTGGCCACGAACCGGTTGCCGGTCAGCCCGGCCCGGTTGTGGTAGCCGCGGGTGACCAGGTCGCCCGCGATGTACAGCTCGCCGGTCACCCCGATCGGGGATGGCCGAAGCGCCGCGTCCAGCACGTACATCTGGGTGTTCCAGATCGGCCTGCCGATGGTGATGACGCCGGGGTCGACCGCCTGTCCGGGGTCGATCCGAAAGGTGCTGCACCCGACGGTGGTCTCGGTGGGGCCGTACTCGTTGAGCACCACGGTGTCCGGGTTGGCCCGCCGCCACTGGTCGAGCACCTCGCCCATCAGCGACTCGCCACCCAGCACGAGCTGCCGGGACGGCGAGTAGTCGGCGGGCAGCACGGTGAGCAGCGGCAGGTGGCTGGGGGTGGCCTTCACGAACGCGGGGGTGCCCGACGGTACCGGCGAGTCCGCCGAGTCGTCCAGCTCCACCAGCTCCACCTCGCCGCCCGCGGTCAGCGGACCGAGGAACGCGGTGGCCGTGAGGTCGAACGAGATCGGCGAGTGCACGAGGGCGCGGCCGTCGAGCGAGTCGTACGCCTCCCGGCACCAGGCCAGGTAGGTATTGAGCGTGTCGTGCTGGACCACCACGCCCTTGGGGCGGCCGGTGGAGCCCGACGTGTAGATGACGAACGCGGCGTTGCGGTGCGCGGGGCCCACCGGCGGCGTCGCCCGCGCCCGGACGGGGACCGCGTCGAAGGTGACCACCCGGACCCCGCCACCCACCCGGACCAGCCGGGCCAGCTGGTCGGGGTCGGTGAGCACCAGCGCCGGCCGGACGTCGTCGAGCATGAACGCCACCCGCTCGTCCGGGTGGCCCGTGTCCAGTGGCAGGTAGCCCGCGCCTGCCTTGAGCACGCCGAGCACGGCGACCGCCAGGTCGACCGACTTGGGCAGGGCGAGCCCGACGAACCGCTCAGGGCCGACGCCGCAGTCGATCAGGTAGCTGGCCAGCACGGTGGCCCGCTCGTCCAGTTCGCGGTAGGTGAGGGTGGTCCCGGCGGCGATGACCGCGGTGGCGTCCGGGGTGCGGGCGGTGTGCTCGGCGATCAGCTCGACAACGGTGCGCGGCGCGACCGGGTGCGCGGTGTCGTTCCACTGGCGCAGCACCGCGTGCCGCTCCCGTTCGCCGAGCACGTCCAGCCGGCCGACCCGCACCGACGGGTCCGCTGTGGCGGCATGCAGCACGCGCCGCAGCCGCTGCGCCAACTCGGTGACGGTGTCCTCGTCGAACAGGTCGGTGGCGTACTCGACGGCGCCGACGAAACCCGTCGGCTCCCGGTCCGCGCCGTGGGTCTCCTGCACGGTGAACGACAGGTCCATCCGGGCGCTGGTGCTCTCCATCCGCTCCCCCGTGATCGCCACGCCGGGCAGCTCGATCCGCACGTCGCCGATGTTCTGGAAAGTGAGCATCACCTGGAACAGCGGGTGGTAGGCCAGCGACCGGTCCGGGTTGAGCACCTCCACCAGCCGCTCGAACGGGGCCTCCTGGTTGGCGTAGGCCTCCAGGTCGGCCTCCCGTGCCCGGAGCAGGAGCTGGCGGAACGTGGGGTCACCGGACAGGTCGGTGCGCAGCACCAGGGTGTTGATGAAGAACCCGACGAGGTCGTCCAACGCGTCGTCGGTGCGGCCGGCGACGGCGGTGCCGATGGGGATGTCGGTGCCGGCGCCCAACGCGCCCAGCATGGCCGCGAGCGCGGCCTGCACCACGATGAACGGGGTGGTGCCGGTCTCCTTGGCCAGGTCGACGACCGCGCGGTGCAGCTCGACGTCCCAGGCGAACTCGACGGAGGCGCCCCGGTTGCTGGCGACCGCCGGGCGCGGCCGGTCGGTCGGCAGCTCCAGCAGCGCGGGCGCGCCGCGCAGGGCCTTGCGCCAGTAATCGACCTGCGCGGCCAGCTGGCTGTGCGGGTCGTCATGCGGGTTGTCATGCGGGTTGTCGTAGTCGCCGAGCACCGACTGCTGCCAGAGGGTGTAGTCGGCGTACTGCACCGGAAGGGGCGGCAGGTCGGGCGCGACGCCGCCGAGCCGCGCGCCGTAGGCGGCCGTGAGGTCACGCAACAACGGGCCGAGCGACCAGCCGTCGGTGGCGACGTGGTGGGTGAGCACCAGCAACACCGACTCGCGCTCGCCGAGCCGGAACAGCCACGAGCGCAGCGGCGGCTCGGCGGCCAGGTCGAACCGGTGGGCCAGGGCGTGGGCCAGCGCGGCCGGCAGCGCGGCCTCGGTGACGGCGCGCGTCTCCAGCACCGGCACCGCCCGCTCTGCCGGGAGCACCACCTGGTGCGGCACACCCTCGTGAGTGGGGAACAGGGTGCGCAGGCTCTCGTGCCTGGCCACTACGTCGCCGATGGCGGCGGCGAGCAGGTCCGCCCGCAGGTCGCCGCGCAGCCGCAGCGCCAGCGGCACCCCCAGGGCGGCGCCGGTGTCCTGCATGGTGTGCAGGAACCAGACCCGGCGCTGGGCGAACGACAGTGGTATCCGGTCCGGCCGGCTAGCCGGCCGGAGCCGCTCGCGGCCCGCCCCGGCCTGCACGATCGCGTCGTGCAGCCCGGCGACCGTGGGGGTGTCGAACAGCTGCCGGACGCCGACCTCGACCTCGAAGACGGCGCGGATGCGGTTGGTGAGCCTGGTGGCCAGCAGTGAGTGCCCGCCGAGGTCGAAGAAGCTGTCGTCGATGGACACCTCGGGCACGCCGAGCACCTCGGCGAACAACCCGCGGACGATCTCCTCGCCCTGCGTGCGGGGCGCGCGGCCGCCGCCGGGCGCCCCGTAGTCGGGCTCGGGCAGCGCCTCCCGGTCGACCTTTCCGTTGACGGTCAACGGAATCGCGGTCAGCTCCACCACGGCCGAGGGCACCATGTAACCGGGCAGCCGGGCGGCCACCCACTCGCGCACGCCGAGCACGTCCACGTCGTCGATGCCGTCACCGACCGCGTAGCCGACGATCCGCTTGTCGCCGGGGGTGTCCTCGCGCAGCACGGCGATGCCGCGCGCGACGCCGGGGCAGGACTCGATGACCGAAGCGACCTCGCCCAACTCCACCCGGAACCCACGAATCTTGACCTGGTCGTCGACCCGACCGACGAACTCCAGCCCGTGCACACCCCACCGGACCACGTCGCCCGTGCGGTACATCCGCGCACCACCACCGGCGAACGGATCCGCCACGAACCGGGACGCGGTCAGCCCCGGCCGGCCACCGTACCCGCGGGCCACGCCAGGACCACCGATGAACAGCTCACCGGCCACGCCCCGGCCGGCCAGCCGCAGGCCGGCGTCGAGCACGTAGAGCCGCACCCCGACGACCGGGCCGCCGATACACGCCGCCGGCACACCCGGCGCAGCCACGCCGAAGCTCGCCTCGACCGTGGTCTCCGACGGACCGTAACCGTTGACCAGCAACCGGTCCCGCGACCAGAAGTCGACCACGTCGGCCGCGGGTGTCTCACCGCCGACGCTCATCATCCGCAGCTCCGGCAGCTCCGCGCGGGGCACGCCGGCCAGGATCGACGACGACGGGATCCGGGCGTGGGTGATCCGGTGATCGCGCAGCGCGGCCAGCAGCTCGGCCCCGGACAACCCGGAACCGGCGAGCACCACACAGCCACCGGACAGCAGGCCCATGCACAGCTCGGCCACCGACACGTCGAACGACAGCGACACCAACGACAGCACCCGCGAACCCGGCCCGAGGTCGAAGCCGTCGTTCTGGTGCGCCACCAGACCGGCGAGACCGGTGTGGGTGACCAGCACACCCTTCGGGGTGCCGGTCGACCCGGACGTGTAAACCACGTAGGCGGTGTCCCGGACGTCGACCGGGGCGCGCCGGTCGGCGTCGGTGGGGTCGTGCGCGGGACGGGCGGCGACCGACGCGGTCACCGTGTCGTCGGCCAGGTCCAGCAGATCCACGACGGCGCCGGCCGGCACGCAGCCGGCGACCCTGGCGAGGGTGTCGGCCGTGCCCAGCACCCAGCCGGGCCGGGAGTCGGCCAGCATGAACGCGATCCGGCCGTCCGGGTAGCCGGTGTCCACCGGGAGGTACGCGCCGCCGGCCTTCTGCACGGCCAGCAGCGCGACGACCATCTCCACCGAGCGCGACACGGCCAGTGCCACCACCGACTCCGGCCCGACCCCGCGGGCGACCAGCTCGTGGGCGAGCCGGTTGGCGCGTTCGTTCAGCTCGGCGAAGTCCAGGATCCGGCCGGCGCACTCCACGGCGGGCTCGTGCGGGGTGCGGCGCACCTGGTCGGCGAACAGGTCGGCCAGGTGGCGGGGTGGGCCGGGCACGGCCCGGCCGGCGCCGGCGGTGAGCAGCTCGGTGCGGCGGTCCTGACCGAGCAGGTCCAGCGCGACCAGCTCGCGGTGCGGGTCAGTCGCCGCGGCACGCAGCACGAGCAGGAAGGTGTCCATCAGCTCGGCGGCCCGGTCGGCCGAGTACAGGTCGGTGCGGTGGTCCAGCCGCAGCAGCACCTGGTCGCCGACCTGGCCGGCGACCATCCCGAGGGCGAAGTGGGTGGAGTCGTTGCCCTGCACGCCTTCCACCCGCAGCCCGGTACCGTCGCCGCCGCTGTCGTCCCCGCCGGGCGGAAAGTTCTCCACCACGGTGGCGGTGTCGAACAGCTCGCCGAGACCGGCGACCCGCTGGATCTCGGCCAGGTTGACGTGTTGGTGGGCGAGCAGCGCGGCCTGCTCCCGCTGCACCCGCCGCAGGTTGTCCACGAGGGACTCGGTGAAATCGAGCCGCACCCGCACCGGCAGTGTGTTGATGAACAGCCCGACCATCGACTCCATGCCGGGGATCTCCGGCGGCCGGCCGGACACGGTGGTGCCGAACACCACGTCGACGCGGCCGGTGAGGTGGCCGAGCAGCACCGCCCAGGCGAACTCGACGAGCGTGTTCAGGGTGAGGCCCTCGGCACGCAGGAAGTCCACCAGCCGCGCGGAGTCCGCTGTGGACAGTGTGCGTTCGATCCGCTCCGGCAGCGCGGTGACCCCGGCGCTGGTGGTGCTGGCGCCCGAGCCGAGGCGCAGCGGCTCCGCCAGCCCACCCAGCGATTCCAGCCATGCCGCCAGCGCGGCGTCCGTGTCCTGCGCGTCCAGCCAGGCGAAGTACTCACGCAGCGACACGGCGGGCCGCAGCCGGGCCCGGTCGCCCGCCTCGTAGAGCTGGAACAACTCGCGGAACAGGATGGAGCCGGACCAGCCGTCGAACAGGATGTGGTGGTTGGTCAGGGTGAGTACGTGCTTGCCGCCGGGTAGCCGGTACAGGGTGAACCGGATGGCCGACGGCTCGGTGAGGTCGAAGCGCAGCCCGCGCTCGGCGGCCAGCCGCAACGACAGCTCCGCCTCGGCCTCGTCGGCACCGCCGGGGCCGGAGAGGTCGGCCTCGCTCCAGCGGGCCGGCACGTCGCGCAGCACCACCTGGATGGCCTGGCCGTTCTTACGGAGGCGAAAAGCGCTGCGCAGCACGGTGTGCCGCTCCACCAACGCGTCCGCCGCGGCGCGCAGCGCGGCCGCGTCGAGCGGCCCGGTCAGCCGCAGCACGACCTGCACGCTGTAGACGTCCGGTTCGGTGTCGTCGAACTGGGCGTGGAACAGCAGGCCTTCCTGCAGCGGCGCCAGCGGAAGAACGTCGACCAGGCGAGAGCGCTTGACCTGCTTCATTCCATGATCCCCAATTCGGCTTCCAGGTCGTCTATCTCGTCCTGACCGAGCGAGCTGAGGAACAGGTCGGACGGCGTGTGTCCGCCGGCCTCCGCCGTCCTCGCGTGCGCGACCAGGCCGGAGAGCGCGGCGAACCAGTGCTCGGCGAGTTCGGTCAGCTCGTTCTCGGTGAGGACGCCGGCCGGCGCCGACAGCGCGGCCGTGAACCGGGACCCCTGCTGGGTGTCCCTGATGAACGCGGCGATCTCCAGCGCGTACGGCGTCGGCATCGCGCCGTCGGCGTGGGCGACCGACAGTTCTTCCGGCGCGACCGTCCACACCTCGTCACCGGTGCCGGCCGCCCCGCCGGCCCGGCCCAGGTAGTTGAACCCGATGCTGGGCTGGTCGTAGCCGGCCAACTCGGCCCGGGTGTCGTGGTTGAGGTAGCGCAGCATCCCGTAGCCGATGCCGTTGGCGGAGAAGGCGCGCAGTTGCTCCTTCACCCGCTTCAGCGCGGCACCGGCGGCCGGTCCGCCGCCGAACGCGTCGGTCGGGTCGGCGTCGCCGACGTCCACCCGGACCGGGTAGGTGCAGGTGAACCAGCCGACCGTGCGGGAGACGTCGGCGCCGCCGATGTCCTCCCGGCCGTGGCCCTCCAGGCTGATCAGCACGTCGTCCGACGCGACCGCCGACCACGAGCGCACGGCGAGCGCGAACCCGGTGAGCAGCACGTCGTTGACGGTGGCGTGGTAGGCGCTGGGCAGCAGGCCCACCAGGTCGCGGGTCTCGTCCTCGGGCAGCGAGCGGCGCACCACCCGGGTGGTGGACACGGTGTCGATCCCCGGGTCGAGCGGCCGCGCGCCGACCGGGGTGGCCCCCGGCTCCAGGATCGAGCGCCACACGGCCAGCTCGGCCACCCACTCCGGTCGGGCGGCGGCCTCGACGAGCCGGGTCGCCCAGGCCCGGAACGGCAGCGTCCGTATACTGTCCACTTCGGACTCCCCCGCCGCGGCCGACTCCCACGCGGCGGCCAGGTCGGGCAGCAGAACGCTCCAGGACACCGCGTCCACCACGAGGTGGTTGAGCATCAGCAGCAGCCGGCCCTGCCGGTCAGGACCGAGGTCGAACCAGACGGCCTGGAGCATCACGGGCGCGGCGACCGACAGCCGGGCACGGGCGGCCTCGGCGTGCGCGGTCATCGTCGCGACGACCTTCTCGTCGTCCATTGCGGACAAGTCCACAGTGGACGTCAGGGCGGCCGCGTCGACCTCACCGGGCGCCAGGATCTCCAGTGCCGGCGCGCCGTCGACGTCTCGCAGCCGGGAGCGCAGCGCGTCGTGGTGGTCGAGCAGGGCGGCCAGCGCCGCGGTGATCCGCTCGGCGCCGAGCCCGGCCGGGACCCGCAGCAGCATCGACTGGTTGAACCCGTCGACCGCGGCGTCCTCCTCGAACCACCAGTGCATGATCGGCGTGAGCGGGGTGGGGCCGGTGGCCGGCAGCGCCGACGTGGCGTCCTCGCCGGTGACCTCCGTGGCGACGGTGGACAGGGCGGCCACCGTCTGGTGGGTGAAGATGTCCCTCGGCGTGATGACGAGCCCCGCCCGGCGCGCCTTGCTGACCACCTGGATGGACAGGATGCTGTCCCCGCCGAGGGCGAAGAACCCACTGTCGATGCCGACCTCGGCCAGGCCGAGCACCTCGGTGAAGATCCGGCACAGCGTCCGCTCGGTGGCGGTCTGCGCGGACCGGCCCGACTCCACCCGATCGTGTTCGGGCGCCGGCAGCGCCGCGCTGTCCAGCTTTCCGTTCGCGGTGAGCGGGAAGGCGTCCAACGTCACGAAATGGTCCGGTACCAGGTACGACGGCAGCGCGTCGGCGAGCCGGGACCGCAGCTCGCCCGGCAGGATCTCCCGTCCCTCCTCGGGAATCAGGTAGGCGACGAGCCGCTTCTCGTTCGGCCGGTCCGCGCGGACCACCACGACCGCGCGGTCCACCGCCGGTTGGGCGGCGAGCGCGGAGGCGATCTCGCCGAGCTCGATCCGGTAGCCGCGGATCTTGACCTGCTCGTCGGCGCGGCCGACGAACTCCAACTGCCCGTCCGCGCGCCAGGTGACCAGGTCGCCGGTGCGGTAGAGCCTGCTGCCGCCGCCGTCGAACGGGTTGGCCACGAACCGGGACGCGGTCAGCGCCGGGCGGTCGAGGTAGCCGCGGGCGAGGCCGGCGCCGGCCAGGTACAGCTCGCCGGGGACGCCGACCGGCACCGCGCGCAGCGCGGCGTCCAGCACGTACACCCGGGTGTTGGCGACCGGACTGCCGATCGGCGGGGTGCCGCCGACGCTGAGCGCCCCGCTGAGGGTGGCGCACATGGTCGACTCGGTCGGACCGTACGCGTTGACCATCTTGTGCCCGGCCGACCAGTGCGCCACCAACTCCGGCGGGCAGGTCTCACCGCCGACGCTGAACGTACGCAGCGCGGGCAACGGGATCCGGGGCACACTCGCCAAGACCGACGGCGACGGCAGCAGGGCGTGGGAGATCTCCTCGGTGGCGAGCACGTCGGCGAGCCGCTCCCCGGCGAGCACGTCCCGCTCGACCACGAGGGTCCCGCCGGACAGCAGCGCCATGAAGATCTCCGCCACCGACACGTCGAAGCTGAGCGACACCTGCTGCAGCAGCCGGCTGCCGGTCTCCACCTCGAACGTCTCGATCAGCGACGTGAACGCGCTGTGCAGACCATCGTGGGAGACGACGACGCCCTTGGGCCTGCCGGTGGAGCCGGACGTGTAGATGACGTAGGCCGGGTTGGTCGCACGCAGCGGGCGGACCCTGGTCGCGTCGGTCGGGTCGTCGTCCGGCAGCCCGGCCAGAAGTCGCACGGTGGTCGGGTCGTCCAGCGCGAGCTGGGGCATCTCGGTGTGGCCGATGCCGGCCCCGGTGGTGAGAACCAGTTCGGGCGTGGCGTCGGTGAGCATGAACGCGATCCGCTCGGCCGGGTAGTCCGGATCGACCGGCAGGTACGCCGCACCAGCCTTGTGCACGGCCAGGATGGCGGCGATGGCCTCCGCCGAGCGCGGCATGGCCACCGCGACCAGATCCTCGGTGCCGACGCCCCACTCGATGAGGTGGTGTGCGAGCCGGTTGGCCCAGGCGTTCAGCTCGGCGTAGGTGAACCGGCGCGCGCCGTCGGCCACCGCGGGCAGGTCGCCGTGGCGGCGGACCCGCTCCTCGAACAGCGCGGGCAGCGGTACGGCTGGCAGGTCCCGCCCGGTGGCGTTCCAGTCGCGCAGGATGCGCAGCCGATCCGGCTCGCCG
This sequence comes from uncultured Actinomycetota bacterium, assembly GCA_963826035.1. Lineage (GTDB taxonomy): Bacteria > Actinomycetota > Actinomycetes > Mycobacteriales > Pseudonocardiaceae > Actinophytocola. The sequence continues at coordinate 1,060,812 of CAWGVZ010000004.1, forward strand.
AGGATGTCGACGTCGCCGATCCGGGTGTCCGGGTCGGCCACCACCGCGCGCAGCAGGCGCAGGAAGCGCTCGCCGAACGCGGCGGCCGTGCCGGCGTCGAACAGGTCGACCGCGTACTCCAGCGACGCCGCCATTCCGGCGGGGGTGCCGTCGGCCTGGCGGCGGTCGCGCAGGCCGAGCGCGAGGTCGGACTTGGCCACCCCGGCCTCCACGCCGGAGACGGTGCCGCGCACGTCGCCGAGGTCGACGTCGTCGGCTCTCCCGTGCTGGTAGGTGAGCGCGACCTGGAACAGCGGGTTGTGCGACAGCGACCGCACCGGGTTCAGCAGCTCCACCAGCCGCTCGAACGGCAGATCCTGATTCCCGTACGCCGCCAGATCGGCATCGCGCACACGGGCCACCAACTCGGCGAACGACGGATCCCCCGACGTGTCGGTCCGCAACACCACCGTGTTCACGAAGAACCCGACCAACTCGGCCGTCGCCTCCTCATCCCGGCCAGCCACCGGCGAACCCAACGGAATATCGGTACCGGCACCCAACCGGGTCAACAACGCGGCCAACGCGGCCTGCACCACCATGAACACCGTCGCACCCGCTGCCCTGGCCAGCTCACTCAACCGGGCGTGCACGCCGGCGTCCACGGCGAACTCGACGGTGGCGCCCCGGTTGCCGGCGACGGCGGGACGGGGGCGGTCGGTCGGAAGTTCCAGCACCTCGGGCGCACCCGCGAGGGCCGTCCGCCAGAACTCCACCTGACGGGACAACACACCGTCCACATCGGACTCATCACCCAGGGCGTCCCGCTGCCACAACGCGAAGTCCACGTACTGCACCGGCAACGGCGCCCAGCCCGGCGCCGAACCGGCACGACGGGCCCGATACGCCGCGGACAGGTCGCGCACCAACGGACCCATCGACGCACCGTCCGCCACGATGTGGTGCACCACCACCATGACCACGTGCTCGGTCGCCGACAGCCGGACCACCGTGACCCGCAGCGGCGGCGCCGTCAGCAGATCCAACTCCACCGCGGCCAGTTCGACGAGGACACTGTCCAATGTGGATGAATCGGCGGTGCGCCACTCCAGCCGGGGCACGGACACCGCGGCGTCCAACACCACCTGCCGCGGCCTGCCGTCGACCTCGGGGAACACCGTCCGCAACGACTCGTGCCGCGCCACCACATCGGCGAACGCGGCGGTCAACGCGTCGGTGTCCAGCGGTCCGGTCAACCGCAGCGCCACCGGGATGTTGTAGCCGGCCGACGATCCCTCGAGCCGGTGCAGGAACCACAGCCGCCGCTGGGCGAACGACAGCGGTACCACCACCGGACGCGCGGCGGCGACCAGCGGTGCCCGGGAGCCGGCACGGCCCGCGTCCAGCCGGGCGGCGAACTCGCCGACCGTGCCCGACTCGAACACGTCGCGCACCCCGACCTCGACACCGAACACCGCACGCACCCGCGACACCAACCGCACGGCCAGCAACGAATGCCCACCCAACGCGAAGAACCCGTCGTCCACCCCCACCCGCTCCACACCGAGCACCTCGGCGAACAGACCACACACGATCTCCTCGCGCGGCGTTGCCGGGGACCGCGACGACCCGGAGCCGCCGAACTCCGGCGCCGGCAGCGCCGACCGGTCCAGCTTTCCGTTGGGTGACACCACGAAACCGTCAACCAACACGAACGCCGACGGCACCATGAACGCCGGCAGGAACCGCTCCGCCCGCGCCCGCAGCCGATCCTCCACATCGGACACACCGACCCGCGGGAGCACGTAGGCGACCAGGCGCGGCCCGGCGGGACCGTCCTCCACCAGGACGTGCAACTGGTCCGCCGACTCGTCGGCACCGAGCACCGAGGCGACCTCGCCGAGCTCCACCCGGTGCCCGCGTACCTTCACCTGGTCGTCGGCGCGGCCGAGGTAGTCCAACTCGCCGTCGCGCCGCCACCGGACCATGTCGCCGGTGCGGTACATGACCGCGCCGGGCTCGAACGGACTGGCCACGAAGCGGGTCGCGGTCAGCCCCGGCCTGCCGAGGTAACCGCGGGCGACGCCGGCACCGGAGACGTACAGCTCGGCGGCCACCCCGGCCGGTACCGGCCGCAGCGCACCGTCCAGTACGTACACCCGGGCGTCGGCGATGGGCCTGCCGATCGGCGGGACCTGCCGGCCGGACAGCGGCCCGCTCATGGTGGCGCAGACCGTGGTCTCCGTCGGACCGTAGGCGTTGATCATGCGGCGGTCGCGGGAGAACCGGGCCACCTGGTCGGGAGCGGTGGCCTCACCCGCGACGACCAGCACGATGCCCGGCGGCAGCGCGTCGTCGGACAGCACCGGCAACGCCGATGGCGGCAGCGTGAGGTGCGTGATGCGGTGCTCGGCGATCAGCGCGGCCAGCGGCAGCCCCGGCATCAGCCGCGTGGGCGGCGCGAGCACCAGGCGGGCGCCGGACAGCAGCGCCATGCAGATCTCCCAGGCGGCCGCGTCGAAGCTGAGCGCGGCGAACTGCAGCACACTACTGCCCGCGCCGACGTCGAAGTTCGCCACGTGTGTGTGCGCCAGGCTCGCCAGTCCCCGGTGGGTGACCACGACACCCTTGGGGCGGCCGGTGGAGCCGGAGGTGTAGATGACGTAGGCCGGGTGCTCGGGGCGCAGCGGCCGCACCCGGTCGGCGTCGGTCAGCGGGTGTGCTGACACACGGGTGTCGTCCTCGCGCGGCAGCTCGTCGAAGCACGTGCACGGAATGTCCACATCGGATGGCCGAAGGTCGGTCCCGCCGGTGGTGACGACCAGCGCGGGCGCGGCGTCGGTGAGCATGTGCTCGATCCGATCGGCCGGGTACTCCGGGTCGATCGGCAGGTAGGCGGCGCCTGCCTTGTGCACGGCCAGCACCGCCACCACCAGCTCCGCCGAGCGCGGCATGGCGATGGCGACCAGATCCTCGGTACCGATGCCCCGGCCGGCGAACGCGCGGGCGACCCGGTTGGCCCAGGCGTCCAGCCCGGCGTAGGTCAGGTGGCGGTCCTCGTAGGTGACCGCGACCGCGTCCGGCGCGGCCAGCACCCGCTCGGCGAACAGGTCCGGGAAGGTCGCCGGGCCGATCCCCGTGGCGGTGTCGTTCCAGGTGGTGGTGATCCGCTCGACCTCGGCGTCGGTGAGCACCCGCAGCCGGCTCAGCGGCAGGTCCGGCTGGGCCGCGACCTGGACGAGCACCCGGGTCAGCGCCGCGGCGAGCTGTTCGGCGGTCGCCGCGTCGAACAGGTCGGTGGCGTACTGGAGCACGCCGGCCATGCCTTCCGACGCGCCGTGCTCGTCGCGCCGCTCGCCGAGGCTCACCAGCAGGTCGAACTTGACCTGGTCGGTGTCGACCTCGATGGGAGTCATGGCGAGGTCGCCGAACCGGCCGGCCAGGTACTCGTCGTGCCGGTAGGTGAGCGCGACCTGGAACAGCGGGTTGTGCGACAGCGACCGCACCGGGTTCAGCAGCTCCACCAGCCGCTCGAACGGCAGATCCTGATTCCCGTACGCCGCCAGATCGGCATCGCGCACACGGGCCACCAACTCGGCGAACGACGGATCCCCCGACGTGTCGGTCCGCAACACCACCGTGTTCACGAAGAACCCGACCAACTCGGCCGTCGCCTCCTCATCCCGGCCAGCCACCGGCGAACCCAACGGAATATCGGTACCGGCACCCAACCGGGTCAACAACGCGGCCAACGCGGCCTGCACCACCATGAACACCGTCGCACCCGCTGCCCTGGCCAGCTCACTCAACCGGGCGTGCACGCCGGCGTCCACGGCGAACTCGACGGTGGCGCCCCGGTTGCCGGCGACGGCGGGACGGGGGCGGTCGGTCGGAAGTTCCAGCACCTCGGGCGCACCCGCGAGGGCCGTCCGCCAGAACTCCACCTGACGGGACAACACACCGTCCACATCGGACTCATCACCCAGGGCGTCCCGCTGCCACAACGCGAAGTCCACGTACTGCACCGGCAACGGCGCCCAGCCCGGCGCCGAACCGGCACACCGCGCCACGTAGGCCTCCGCCAGATCCCGCACCAACGGACCCATCGACGCGCCATCGGCCACGATGTGGTGCCCCACGATCGACACCACGTGCTCGGCCGGCGACACCCACACCACGGTGATCCGCAGCGGCGGGGCCTCGAGCAGGTCCAGCTCCACGGCGGCCAACCCGGTGAGCACCTCCTCCAACGTGGACGGTTCGGCGACGAGCCACTCCAGCCGGGGCACCGAGGCGTCCAGCACCACCTGCCGGGGCGTGCCGTCGACCTCGGGGAACACCGTCCGCAACGACTCGTGCCGCGCCACCACGTCCGCGAACGCGGCGGTCAACGCGTCCCGGTCCAGTTCTCCCGTCAGCCGAAGCGCGACCGGGATGTTGTAGCCGGCCGACGATCCCTCGAGCCGGTGCAGGAACCACAGCCGCCGCTGGGCGAACGACAGCGGTACCACCGCCGGGCGTGGCCGCGCCGTCAGCGCCGGCCGGCCGGCCCGGCCGGACAGGCCGACCCTGGCGGCGAGTTCGCCGACCGTGCCCGACTCGAACACGTCGCGCACCCCGACCTCGACACCGAACACCGCACGCACCCGCGACACCAACCGCACGGCCAGCAACGAATGCCCACCCAACGCGAAGAACCCGTCGTCCACCCCCACCCGCTCCACACCGAGCACCTCGGCGAACAGACCACAGAGGATCTCCTCGCGCGGCGTTGCCGGGGACCGCGACGACCCGGAGCCGCCGGAAAACTCCGGCGCCGGCAGCGCCGACCGGTCCAGCTTTCCGTTGGGTGACACCACGAAACCGTCAACCAACACGAACGCCGACGGCACCATGAACGCCGGCAGCGCCCGCTCCGCGAGCACCCGCAGGCGACCCTCCACATCGGACACACCGGCCCGCGGGAGCACGTAGGCCACGATGCGCTGACCGCCAGGAAACGGCAGTGTCAACGGCAGTGTCAACGGCAGTGTCAACGGCAGTGTCAACGGCAGTGTCAACGGCGAGCACCTCGACCCGCTCGACGGCGTCGTCCGCGCCGAGGACCGCGGCGATCTCGCCAAGTTCGATCCGGAAGCCGCGCACCTTCACCTGGTCGTCGGCGCGGCCCAGGTACCGCAGCGCGCCGTCGCGCCGCCACCGGACCACGTCGCCCGTGCGGTACATCACCGCGCCGGACACGAACGGGCAGGCCACGAACCGGGACGCGGTGAGCCCGGGCCGACCCAGGTAGCCGCGGGCGATCCCGACGCCGGAGACGTACAGCTCGCCGGGCACCCCGGGCGGGACCGGCTGCAGCGCGCCGTCCAGGACGTACACACCGGTGCCGGGGATGGCGGCACCGATCGCCGGAATACCGTCGGCCACCAGCGGGGCGCTCATCGTGGCGACCACGGTGGTCTCGGTCGGCCCGTAGGCATTGACCATGCGCCGGCCGCCGCGCCAGGCGCGGACCAACTCGGCGGAGGTGGCGTCGCCGCCGACCACGAGCGAGCGGAAGTCCGGGTAGTCGCCTGCCGGCACGGTGGCCAGCGCGGCCGGCGGGATCAGCGCGTGGGTGATCCGGTTCTCGCGCAACACGGCGGCCAGTTCATGCCCGCCGACCACGTTCTCCGGGTTGACCACGAGGGTCGCCCCGGCGGGCAGCGTCATGGTCAGCTCCAGCACCGACGCGTCGAAGCTGGGCGAGGCGAACTGCAGCACCCGGCTGGCCGGGGTCACGTCGAACCGCTCGATCTCGACGGCGGAGAGCGCGGCCAGTCCCCGGTGCGCCACCACGACGCCCTTGGGGCGACCGGTGGAGCCGGAGGTGTAGATGACGTAGGCGGGGTGCTCCGGGCGCAGCGGGCGCACCCGGTCGGCGTCGGTCGGGGCGGCGACCACCGTGCCCATCGACGCGGGCGGGGCCACGGCCACGGTGTCCTGGCCGGGCCGGGCGACGACGTCGACCAACCGGGGCAGGGTCAGCACGCGGCGCGGCGCCGAGTCGGTGAGCATGTGGGTGATCCGGTCCTCGGGGTAGGACGGATCCACCGGCAGGTAGGCGGCGCCGGCCTTCTGCACCGCGAGGGCGGACACCACCAGCTCCGGGCCGCGCGGCATGGCCAGCGCCACCACGTCCTCCGGGCCGATCCCGGCCGCGATCAGCTGGTGTGCCAGCCAGTTGGCGTGTTCGTCGAGCCGCCGGTAGGTCAACTCCACCGGCTCCGGACCCGGCGCGAACAGCGCTACCGCGTCCGGGGTGCGCGCGACGGCGGCCTCCACGAGGTCCGGCAGCAGCGCCACCGGCACTCCGGAGTCCACTGTGGACAGAATGCGGGTGCGCTCCTCCGGGGTGAGCAGGTCCAGCTCGGTCAGCGGTCGGTCCGGCTCGGCCACCGCGGCCGACAGCAGCCGCACCAGCCGGTCGACCAGGTCCGCCACGGTGGCCCGGTCGAACAGCTCGGTCTTGTAGCCGACGGTGCCGGTGATGCCGGCCGGGGCGCCGGCCGCGTCCTCGGTCGAGCGCAGGTCGGTAATCGACAGGTCGAACTTGGCGATGCCGCTCGGCACGTAGTCCAACGCCACGGCCAGATCCGGCAGCTCCGGCGCCTCCCGCGACCCGTCCGCGGAGCTGACCATCACCTGGAACAGCGGGTGCACCCCGGCCGCTCGGGTCGGGTTCACCACCTCGACCAGCCGCTCGAACGGGACGTCCTGGTTGGCGTAGGCGTCCAGGTCGGTACGGCGCACCCGCTCCACCAGCTCGCGGAAACCGGGCGCGCCGGAGGTGTCGATCCTGGTGACGAGGGTGTTGACGAAGAACCCGACCAGCCCGTCGAGCCGCTCGTCCGGGCGGCCGGTGGTCGCGGCACCGAGCGGCACGTCCGTGCCGGCACCGAGCCGGGTCAGCAGGGCGGCGATCCCGGCCCGCACCACCATGTACACGGTGGCGTTGGCGGCGGCGGCCAACTCCGCGATCCCCGCGTGCAGCGCCGGGTCGAGGACGAAGTCGATGGTGGCGCCCTCGTTGGTCGGCTCGGCCGGCCGTGGCCGGTCGGTCGGCAGGTCCACCGCGTCGGTGATCCCGGCGAGCGTCTCGGTCCAGTGATCGAGCTGGCGTGCGGCGGTGGTGCCCGGCACGTCATCCGCGCCGAGCACGGCTCGCTGCCAGAGCACGAAGTCCGCGTACTGCACGGGAAGCGGCGCCGGTGACCACGCGGTGCCCGCGCGGCGCGCGGCGTAGGCGGCGGACAGGTCGCGGGTCAACGGGCCCATCGACGCGCCGTCCGCGACGATGTGGTGCAGCACCACCAACAGCGCGTGTTCGGTGGCCGACACCCGGAACAGCACCACCCGCACCGGCGGTGCACCGGTCAGGTCGAACGGTCGGTTCGCCAACTCGGCCAGCGTGGCGTCGCCGTCGACGGACTCCAGCTCGGTCACCGAGTGGTCCAGCACGACCTGGTGGGGCACGCCCCCGTCCTCGGCGAACACGGTGCGCAGCGCCTCGTGCCTGGCCAGCACGTCGGACACCGCGCCGGTCAGCGCCGGCACGTCCAGCGAGCCGGACAGCCGAAGCACCAACGGGATGTTGTACATGGCCGACGGGCCGTCGAGCTGGTGCAGGAACCACAGCCGGTGCTGGGCGAACGACAGCGGCAGCCGCTCGCCGCGGGGTAGCGCGCCGAGTACCGGGCCGGCCGGCTCCGGCTCGGCGGCCGGCTCCGCCAGCACCGCGGCCAGCCCGGCCATGGTGGGTTCCTCGAACAGGACACGCAGCGGCAGCTCCACCTGGAAGGCCGCGCGGATCCGGCTGATCAGTCTGGTGGCCAGCAGCGAATGCCCACCCAGCGCGAAGAAACTGTCGTGCACGCCGATGTCGGGTACGCCCAGCACGTCGGTCCACAGCTCGTGCAGAGTGTGCTCGGCCGGGGTCCTCGGCTGGTCGCCGGACCCGCTGACGTGCTCCTCCGGAGCGGGCAGCGCGACCTTGTCGACCTTGTCGTTGGCGGTCAGCGGCAGCGCGTCCAACAGCACGACCGCCTCGGGCACCTCGTAGTCGGGCAACCGCTCGGCGGCGAACCGGCGCAGCTCCGCCGGATCGGGGCTGGTGCCCTCGACCGGCACCACGTAGCCGACCAGCCGCTCCTCGCGGACCACGGCGACGACGTGCGCCAGCTCGGGGTGCTGGCCGAGCGCGGCCTCCACCTCGCCGAGCTCCACGCGGAAGCCGCGGATCTTGACCTGGTCGTCCACCCGGCCGGCGAACTCCAACCGGCCGTCACTGGTCCACCGGCCTAGGTCGCCGGTGCGGTACATCCGGGAGCCGGGCCCGCCGAAGGGGTTGGCCACGAACCGGGTCGCGGTCAGCCCGTGCCGGTTCAGGTAGCCACGGGTCAGCAGCTCGCCGGCGATGTACAGCTCGCCGAGCACGCCGGGCGGGGTCGGACGCAGGTGTGCGTCCAGCGCGTACATCCGGGTGCCCCACGCGGGCCTGCCCAGGGTGAGCACACCGGCGTCGATGCGCGCGCCCGGCTCGATCCGGTACTCGGTGCAGCCGACCGTGGTCTCGGTCGGGCCGTACTCGTTGACCACGGTGACGCCGGGGTGGCGGGCCCGCCACTGGTCGAGCACCTCGCCGTGCAATGGCTCGCCGCCGAGCACCAGCTGCCCGGACGGGGAGAACTCGTCGGGCACCACGGACAGCACGGACAGATGGCTGGGGGTGGCCTTGACGAACGTCGGCTTGACCCGGCGGCTCGGCAGCACCGAGTCGTCGCGCAGGTCGGTGAGCACCACCTGGCCACCCGTGGTGAGCGGGCCGAACAGCCCGGTCACCGTGAGGTCGAAGGACAGCGGCGAGTGCACCAGCGCGGTGCCCGACATCGTCGGGTACACGTCCCGCGCCCAGGCCAGGTAGTGGTTGACCGAGCGGTGCGCCACCACGACGCCCTTGGGCCTGCCGGTGGAGCCGGAGGTGAAGATGACGAACGCCGGATTGTCCGGGTGCGGGCCGGGCAGCGGGATGGACGGACCGAACGCGGTGTTCAGCCCGTCCATGAGCAACACGGTGGACCGGCCCTCCGGCAGGCTCGCCACGGTGGCGCTGTCGGTGAGCACGACACTGGGCGCCACGTCGTCGAACACCTGGCGGATCCGCGTCGTCGGGTGGGTCGGGTCGACCGGCACGTACGCGGCGCCGGCGCGCAGCACGGCCAGCACCGCGACCATCATCGACACCGAGCGGGGCAGGGCTATCGCGACGAACCGCTCCGGGCCGGCGCCGCAGGCCATCAGTACCGCGGCCAGCCGGTCCGCGCGCTCCAGCAGCTCGGCGTAGCTGACCGACTCGTCGCCGGCGAGCACCGCGGGCGCGTCCGGGGTGCGCGCGACCTGCTCGGCCACCAGCTCGGGCAGGGTGGCGACGCGGACCTCGCGGTCGGTGTCGTTCCAGGTGACCAGCAGCCGCTCCCGCTCCTGCGGCGAGAGCAGCTCCACCTCGCGGACCGGGCGGGTCGGGTCGTCGGTCACCGCCGCCAGCAGGCGGGTCAGCCAGCCGGCGACCGACCGCGCGGTCACCTCGTCGACGATGTCGGTGGCGTACTCCAGCGAACAGTCGATGCCGGCCGCGCCGGGCCGCTCGGCGAAGAAGAAGGACAGGTCGACCTTGCCGACCGCGTTCTCGATCCGCTCCGGGGTGCTGATCACGCCCGGGATGTCCAGACGGGTCTCGGCGACGTTCTGGAACGTCATCATCACCTGGAACAACGGGTGGTGGGACAGCGACCTGGTCGGGTTGCACACCTCGACCAGCCGCTCGAAGGGCAGGTCCTGGTTGGCGTAGGCGTCCAGGTTCACCGACCGCACCCGCTCCAGCAGGGCAAGGAAGTCGGGATCGCCGGAGGTGTCAGTGCGCAGTACGAGGGTGTTGACGAAGAAGCCGACCAGCTCGTCGAAGTCCTCGTTGCCACGGCCGGCGACCGCGGCACCGAGCGGGATGTCGGTGCCGGCGCCGAGCGCGGTCAGCAGCGCGGCGAGCGCGGCCTGCACCACCATGAACGGGGTGGCGCCCTCGGTCCTGGCCAGCCGTTCCACCCTGGCGTGCACGTCGGAGTCCACGGTGAACCGGACGACGCCGCCGCGCTGGCTCAGCCGCGCCGGGCGCGGCCGGTCCAGCGGCAGGGTGAGCAGCTCCGGGGCGCCGGCCAGGGTCTCGCGCCAGTAGCCGACCTGGCGGGCCAGCACGCTGTCCGGGTCCCGCTCGTCGCCGAGCATCTCCAGCTGCCACTGGGTGAAGTCGGCGTACTGGGCGGGCAGCGGGTCCCACGTGGGGGCCGAGCCGATGGCGCGTGCGGCGTAGGCGCGGGCCAGGTCGCGGAGCAGCGGGGTGAGCGACCAGCCGTCGCACACGATGTGGTGCAGCACCAGGGTGAGCACGTGCTCCTGCTGACCGAGCCGGATCACCGCGGCTCGCAGCGGCGGCGCGGCGGTCAGGTCGAACGACTCGCCGACCAGCTCGCCGACCGTGGCGGCGAGCTGCTCCTCGGTGCGGTCGAGCACCGGCAGCGCCACGTCCACCCGCTCCAGCACCACCTGGGCGGCGGTGCCATCGGTGTCGTCGTCAGTGATGTCGTCCTCGACGAACACCGTGCGCAGGATCTCGTGCCTGGCCACCACGTCGGCCAGCGCCGCGTGGAGCGCGCCGGTGTCGATGACGCCGGTGAGCCGGGTGCTGACCGGGATGTTGTAGGTGGCCGACGGACCTTCCAGCTGATAGACGAACCACAGGCGCTGCTGGGCGACCGACAGCGGCACCCGCGCGGGGCGCTCGGTCCGGCGCACCGGCCGGGACTCGGCCACCTCGCCGGTCAGCCGGACGGCCAGCCCGGCCACCGTGGCGCACTCGAACAGGTCGCGCAGGGAGACCTCGGTGCCCAGCCGGTCCCGTAGTCGGCTGACCAGCCGCGTCGCCAGCAGCGAGTGCCCGCCCAGCTCGAAGAAGCCGTCGTGCACGCCGACCGATGGCAGCCCGAGCACCTCGGCGAACGCGTCGGCCAGTATCCGTTCCTGCTCGGTCCGCGGCACCGGGTCCTCCTCGCCGGGCGTGGCCGGCGCCGGCAACGTCGCACGGTCCAGCTTGCCGTTCGGCGTCAGCGGTAGCTCGTCCAGCGTGACGTAGGCGGACGGGCGCATGTAGTCGGGCAGCAGCCGGGCGGCGTGCTCGCGCATCGCGCGTTCCTGCTCGCCGCGCCGATCCCGGGGCTGCCGCTCGGACCGCTCACCACGCTCCTTGCGCGGCGCGCGCCTGCTGCGCCGCCGCTCGTCGGGCACCACGTACGCGACGAGCTGCCGGTCGCCGGACGGCGCGGTCACATCGACGACCGCGACCTGACCGACCCCGTCCGCGCCCGAGAGCACCGACGCCACCTCGGACAGCTCGATCCGGAAGCCGCGGATCTTGACCTGGTCGTCGCCTCGGCCCAGGTATTCCAGCGCGCCGCCGACGCTCCAGCGGGCGAGGTCGCCGGTGCGGTACATCCGGGTGCCGGCCTGGAACGGGTTGGCCACGAACCGCTGCGCGGTCAGCCCCGGCCTGCCGAGGTAACCGCGGGCCACCTGCGGACCGGCGAGGTAGACCTCACCGGTGGTGCCGGCCGGGACCGGGCGCAGCGCCGGGTCCAGCACGTGCACCACCACGTTGTGCACGGGCAGGCCGATCGGCGGGTTGGCCGGCCAGCGCCGCGGATCGGACGGCACCAGGTACCCGGTGACCACGTGTGTCTCGGCCGGGCCGTAGTGGTTGTGCAGCCGCAGTCCCGGCAGCGCGCGCTGCATGGCGCGGATGTTGGCGCTGAGCGTGAACGCCTCGCCCGCCTGGACCACGTGCCGCAGCGCGGATGGCGCGAGCCCGGCCTCCGCGACGGCCTCGGCGAGCGCCTCGATCACGAGGTTCGGCGCGTACAGCTCGGTCACCCGGTGCTCGCCGAGCCAGCGCAGGAACGCGGCCGCGTCGGTGCGCACCCTGGCCGGCGGCACCACGAGACAGCCGCCGCCGAGCAGGGTGCCCAGGATCTCCTGGGCGGCCACGTCGAAGCTGAGGCTGGTGAACTGCGCGGTCCGGTTGCCAGGGCCGCTCGGCAGGACCCGGTGGTGCCAGGCGATCAGGTTCAGGATCGCGCGGGCCGGCAGCACCACGCCCTTGGGCCGGCCGGTGGACCCCGACGTGTAGATCACGTACACCGGGTTGTCCCGGTGCCTGGCGCGGACCGGGACCGGGACGGTGGCCGGTGCGGCGGCCAGCGCGGCGCGCGTCTCCCGCGCGTCCAGCACGACCAGTTCGGTGCCGTCGGCGGGCAGTGCCGGCGCGATGGCGGTGCTGGTGAGCACCACGACCGGCCGGGTGTCGCCGATCATGTAGGCCAGCCGGTCGGTCGGGTAGTCCGGGTCAAGCGGCAGGTAGGCGGCGCCGGTCTTGACCACGGCGAGCAGCGCGACCGCGGTGTCGGTCGTGCGGGGGGTGGCGAGGCCGACCACGTCCTCCGGGCCGATGCCCCGGTCGACCAGCAGGTGCGCGAGCCGGTTCGCGGCGGCGTCCAGTTGGGCGTAGTCGAGTTCGCCGTCCTCGGCCTCCACGGCGGTCGCGGTCGGGGTGGCGGCGGCCTGCGCAGCGAACCACGCGGCCAGGTCGCGGCGGTGCGGGTCCTCCCGCCTGCGCACGTGCAGCACCTGGGTTTGCTCGACGGCCGTGAGGTGCGAGACCGGGGCGGCCCGGCCGATCGGCACGTCCGGGTCGGCGGTCAGCCGGTCCAGGGTGGCCAGCAGCCGGTCGACCAGCGTCCGCGCGGTGGCGGGGTCGAACAGGTCGGTGGCGAACTCCAGGGTGCCGGCGAGCCCGCCGCCGGCCTGCTCGGTGAGGTCCAGCCACAGGTCGTACTTGGCGACCCGGGGCGCACAGTCGACCCGCTCGCTGGTCAGCCCGGCGAACACGGCCGGCTCGGCGACCGCCTCGGCGTAGGTGAACATCACCTGGAACAGCGGGTGGTGGGCCAGGGTGCGCGGCGGCTTCAGCTCGCGCACCACGCGGTCGAACGGCACGGTGGCGTGCCCGTATGCGGCCAGGTCGGTCCGCCGAACCCGGCCGACCAGTTCGGTGAAGGTGGGGTCGCCCGAGGTGTCGGTGCGCAGTACCACGGTGTTCACGAACAGGCCGGCGAGCGCCGGCGTGCCGGGGACGTCCCGGCCGGCGACCGCGGTGCCGAACAGCAGGTCGGTGCCCGAGCCCTGCTGGGTCAGCAGCGCGGCGAGTCCGGCCTGGACCACCATGAACGGGGTGGCTCCCGTGGCACGGGCGACCGCGGCGAGCGCCCGGTACCGCTCGTCGGTCACGGTCACTTCGACGCGGTCGCCCCGATGTGAGGCGACCGGGGGCCGCGGCCGGTCCGCGTGCAGCTCGATCGTGTCGGGTGCGCCGGCGAGCGCGGTCCGCCAGTGCCCCAGCTCCCGCTCTGCCACGGCGCTCTCCGCGGCGAGCTGGGCGACCGTGTAGTCCCGGTAGCACAGCGCCAGTTCGGGCAGCCGGGGCTCGGTGCCGGCGGCGCGCGCCGAGTAGGCGGCGGCAAGCTCGCTCACCAGCAGTTCCTGGGACCAGCCGTCGCTCGCGATGTGGTGCGCCACCAGCAGCAGCACGTGCTCGTCCGGGCCGGTGGTGAACAGGGTGACGCGGAACGGCGGCTCCTGGTCGAGGTCGAACCCGCGTTCGCCCGCCGCGCGCAGCACGCCGACCGCCGCGACCGGGTCGAGCACCCGCACGTCCAGCCGGACCGGCGCCGCCGCCGGTTCCAGTACGTACTGGTAGGCCTCCCCGTCGATCTCCCCGAACATGGTGCGCAGCGGCTCGTGCCTGGCGATCAGGTCTCGGGCGCGCTGGGACCGGCCGTCGACGTTGACCGGCCTCGACCTCGACATCCCTGGCATGCAGAAGACGCTCGGCCAGCTCGCCGACCGCTGGGAGGCGGAGTTCGTCGAGGCCAACGGCGACTACCTCGCCAACACCGATCGCGGCTTCGGTCCTGGCTATCCCGAGTTCGACGCCCGGACGCTTTACTACATGCTGCGCGAGCACAAGCCGGCCCGCTACCTCGAGGTCGGGTCGGGTCTCTCGACCTACTACGCGTCGCTGGCCACGCGCCGCAACGCCGACGAGGGCTCGCCGCTGAAGATCACCTGCATCGAGCCCTACCCGTTCGAGGCCCTGCGGACGCTGCCTGACTTCGAGCTGATCGAGGGGTTCGTCCAGGATGTGCCGCTCGACGTCTTCGAGTCGCTCGAGTCCGGCGACGTCCTGTTCATCGACTCCTCTCACGCGCTCAAGATCGACAGCGACGTCGCGTTCCTGTTCCTCGAGGCCCTGCCGCGGGTGAAGCCTGGCGTGCTGGTGCACATCCACGACGTGCACTTCCCCTTCAACGGGCCGTTCCCCGCCGATACCTGGCTCTTCGGCGAGCGCTGGCCCATCTACTGGAACGAGGCGATGGTCGTGCAGACATTCCTTGCGTTCAACTCCGCCTTCGAGGCGCTGCTGTCCGTGCCGATGATCCGGCACCACGACGAGGCGTTCCTCACCGACCGGTTCGGCACTTACACCCCATTGGCGAAGGATCCCAACCCGCCCTCCTCGCTCTGGCTGCAGCGCACGAGCTGACCCTGGTCAGTACATGCGGAGGTGACCCTCCGCGTCGACCCACTCGCCGATCTCAACGGCCAGCGCGGCCGCGAGCGTCCGGTGCGCCAGCGGTGAGAAGTGCGCCCCGTCGGGACTGATCTCGTCGGGGTCGCCGGAGATCTCCGCCAGCACCTTGCGCACCGGGAAGAACCGAACGTTGGGCCGGTCGATGCGGCGTACGAGGTCGTGCATGGCCCCGTTGACGTGTTCGAGGCGGTCGCCCATGCCGGGGAACCAGTCGGCGTACGTCGCACCCGGTGGCATCAGCTCCATCACCAGGACCAGCGGGCTGCCAACGTCCTGGATCCGGCTGATCAGCTGCTCGAGGTCGCGGGCCGCGCGCCGGACCCGGCGCCGGAACACGGCCGTGTTGGGCAGCCTGCGGTAGACCTGCCGCTGGAGGCGGGCCAGTGACCTCCAGCCCGGGCGAAGCACCCAACCCCGGTAGGCGTCGCGGATCCGGCCGGGCCGGTTCTGCAGGCTCTGCGCGTGCCCCTGAAGGGCGCGGGGGAGGAAGAGATGGATCGTCTCCATGTGGCCGTAGTGGAGCACCACCACGTCCGGCGACCAGTTGACGATCTCGCGCTGGTAGCCGCGCAGGGCGGTCTTCGGTGCCTCCGCCGCGATCGAGGTGTCGCGAACCTCGGCCGGCCGTCCAGAGGCGATCAGGGCCGCCTCCGTGGCGCGGGGGTAGGCGAAGTCGCTGCGCGGCCCGCCCATCCACGAGACCCAGTTGACGGTCGAGGCGCCCTTGACGAGCACCCGGACCGGGAGGGCTGCCGGACCGCCGGACGGCGGCGAGAGTTCCGCGGCCATCAGGACGTCCGCCGCCCCTTGCTCTCGCCCTCCTCGTAGTAGTAGTAGTAGTAGCTGTTGGTCGCCCGGCGCGGGATCATGTTGACGACGACACCGAAAAGTCGACCGCCGACCTGGTTCAGCCTCGCGATGGCCTCTTCGAGCTGGTCGCGGGTGGTCTTCCCGTGCTTGACGACGAGGATGATGCCATCGGCCAGGGTGGCCAGCACCGATGCGTCGGCCACGGGCAGCAGCGGTGGGGCGTCGATGATCACCATGTCGTACTCATCGGACAGCTGCTTGATCAGGTTGTGCGTCACCCGCGACTGCAGGATCTCGGTCGGGTTCGGGGGCTTGGCGCCGCTGGCCAGGAAGTGCAGGCCGCTCGGCTCGTGCACCTGGATCGCGTCTTGGAGCTCGGTCTTGCCGACCAGGATGGTGGTGAGGCCCACGGCCGCATCGAGGTCAAGGAGACCGGCTACGCGGGGCCGGCGGAGGTCGGCGTCGATGATCAGGGTCCTGCGACCGGTCTGCGCGAGCGCCACCGCGAGGTTGGTCGACGTCATTGTCTTGCCCTCGCCCGGGACCGCGCTGCTGATCACCAGGCACCGCGGCTGATCGTCGAGGTCGAGGAATTGCAGGTTGGTGCGCAGGAGCCGGAACGACTCGGTTCGCGGCGCGAAGGAGCCGAGGTTGGTGAGCAAGCGGGCTGCTGCTGATCCCCTTGTCGAACCCGACACTCGCGAGCACCGGCGCTTCGGTGACCTCCTTGATGTGCTCCTGCGCGCTGATCGTGCGGTCGAGGATGTCGCGGGTCAGGGCGGTGCCGAGGCCGATGAGCAGGCCGATCAGGCCGGCCACGGCCAGGTAGAGGGCAGTGCGTGGTGCCACCGGGTCGGGGTTGTACGTCGCCGCGTCGGTCACCGACGCCAGGATCTGGGCCTCGTCGGCACCCTCGGGAGTCTCGACCGATGTGAGGTACTCGGCGTACCGGCCGGAGAGCCAGTCGGCGGTGGTCTGGGCCTCGCGCGGGTCCGGGTCGCGCACCGTGAGCTGGATCAGGGTCGTTTCCGGGACGACTTCGGCATTCACGCAGTCCGCCAGCTGCGATCGGCGAGAAGTCGAGGTCGAGGTCGTCGATCACGCCTCCATCAGCTGGGTGCTGGTGGCGAGGTCGGCGTAGGTGGTCACCCGGCTGGTCAGGAAGTAACCGGTCGCGGCCGCGTCGGTGGTGTCCTGGGCGTTGACCGAGACGAACACCCGCGCCTTGGACTCGTACAGAGGGGTGGTCTGCCAGGACAGGAAGCCAGCTGATGGCCAGCGCGACGGCTACGAGCGCGACAACGCTGAGCCAGCGTCGGCGGATCACTTTGAAGAACTGCTTGAAGTCCACTCTGAGCCTTTGGTCGATCGTGGCGGGGGGCGGTCCGAACCAGAGGATCGTAAGCCACCGGGTAGCGGCCTCGGACACGTCTCCGGTGTCGCTCGGGCACTAACGTTTCGGCCTCGTGATCGTTATTCGGAATGCATGCTCATCAGCGCTGCATGTTGCTAGTCTCATCCCGCACTCACGGGGGTGCGCAGATCGGAGTAAAGGGTCATGAAGTTTCGGATCGGCTTGGTCGTCGGTGCTGTTGCCTTCGGGCTCGCTCTGGTGAACCCCACGGCCTCCGGCTCCCCTCTCACTGCGGCTGCTGCGGCCGCCGCTGACCCCTACCCGCGCACCGTGAAGACGATCTGTGACGCTCGGGCGCTGAAGAACCCGTACCGGGCGGGCAAGAAGGAGCGCTTGCGGATGATCATCATCGAGAACTCCACCGACCTGCCGCGGGTGAGGCTCAGCTACATCAAGCAGCGCAAGCGGCCGGACGGCAGCTGGAAGACCGTCCGGAAGTACCGCCCGAAGCGCTACTACCACGGCAGGCCGGTCAACCTGCCGTTCCAGACTTCGCGCAGCGGCACGTACCGCGTGATCGTGCGCACGAACTTCGGGCCGACATCGCAGTTCCGCAACTGCAAGGACAGCTTCATGTTCCGGGTTGCCGGTGGCACCAGTCCCCGTCCGGGCAATACCCCAACAACGGCAACAACAACGGCAACAACAACGGCAACGACCCCAACGGCACCAATCCCAACAACAACGGCCAGCTGCCCGGGACCGGAGCCAAGCCCGACGACTGAGCTTCCGGCAGCCGCCCTGCCGGCGTTCGCCATGGGGACGACTACCGTCACGACGATGAGCAGGGAGACGCGTCCTCGTGCCTGAACGACGCCGACGGCGGCGTGGGAGCACGGCGACGGCGACGGTTACTGATCGCCGCGGCGATCGCGGCGGGCGTGGCCGGCTTGGCGATCGCGTGGTTCGCGTGGGTCGCCTCGCACGTCTACTCCGATCTGCGGGACGTCGAGAACGACGCCCGCGCCCTGAGCGACGCCCTCGGTGAGGGCGATGCAGAACGCGCCCGCGAGCTGCTGGCCGACTTCCAGGAGAGCAGCCGGCTCCGCTGCGGACGCGCACCGACTCACCGACCTGGGGCCTGTTCGAGAAGGTGCCTTTCTACGGCGACGACGCCCGGGCGGTGGCCGCCGTCTCCGAGGTGCTCGTCGAGCCTCGGGGAGGAAGGGGTCAAGCCCCTGGTCGACTCGGCCGAGAAGGTCTCCGCCCGCGCCTACGCGCCGAAGCGCGGCCAGTTCCCGCTCGCCGACATCGCCGCCCTCGAGGAGCCCGGCGATCGCCAGCTACGAGGCGTTCCACGCCGCGTCCGCCGAGCTGGCGGCGTACAACTCCGACGACTTCATCGCCCCCTTGGCCAGCTCCTTCGACGGGCTCCGGGACCAGATCGACGCGGCCGAGGTGGCGCTCGCACCGCCGCACGGGCGTCTCGGGTGATGCCGGCGTTCCTCGGCGCCGACGGCGACCGCAACTACCTCTACGTCTTCCAGAACAACGCCGAGGTGCGCTCGACCGGCGGGCTGCCCGGCAACATCTCGCTGGTCCACGCCAGCGACGGGCGGGTCAGAGATCACGCGCCAGGCCAGCGGTGCCCAGCTCGGCGAGTTCCCTGAGCCGGTGCTGCCGCTAACCGACGAGGAGCGCTCCGTCTACGGCAACCAGCTCGGCACCTACTTCCTGGACGCCAACTTCACCCCTGACTTCCCGCGCGCCTCCGAACTGTGGCGGGCCCGCTGGCAGGACGAGTTCGACGAGGACATCGACGGGGTGTTCACGGTCGACCCGGTGACCCTCTCCTACCTGCTGGAGGCCACGGGGCCGGTGACGGTCAAAGGCGTCGAGCTCACCACGGCCAACGTGGTGCAGCGTGGTGGAGAGCCTGGTCTACCTCAACATGCCCGACCCGCTTGCAGCAGGACGAGTTCCTCAACGCCGTGGCGCAAGAAGGTCTTCGACACCTTCGCCGAACGGCGCCGGCGACCCCGTGCGGGTGATCCAGGCGCTCTACCGCGGGGTCGCCGAGGGCCGGGTGCGGATCCACTCCTTCGTCGAGACGGACCAGGACCAGGTCGCCGGCACCGAGATCGCCGGCGAGCTGCCGGTCGAGCGCGACCGCCACCCGCACGTCGGCGTCTACCTCAACGACGCCACCGGCTCGAAGATGTCCTACTACCTGCAGTACTCGGTCGACGTCGCCGCGGTCTCGTGCGAGGACGGCCAGCAAGATCTCCTGCGGGCGGATGGAGATCTCGTCCAAGACCCCGCCCGACCCGGAGACCCTGCCGGAGTCGGTGACCGGCTTCGACGCGGTGCGCGACCCGTTCATCAAGCGCGGCCAGCAGTTCGTGGTCGGGCGACATCTTCGTGCCCGATCGGCGGCGAGATCAGCAACATCGACGTCGACGGCGAGCTGCTGGACCCGACCGATCATCGACCACCTCGAACGGGCGCGAGCTGGTCTCGCTGGCCTTCCTGTTCGAGCCGCGGGAGACCCATCTGGTCACCTGGGACATGACCTCGGGCCCCGACCAGGACGGCGACACCACGTGGCGGTGACCCCGGGCGTGACTGCCCGAGAGCGAGTCGTCGACGGTCCCGTCCGCCTGCTGAGTCTCAAATTGTGGACGAGGTGTCCACAGACCGAGACGCCGAGGTGCCGCGCGGTGGCCCGCTCCCTAGGGTGGAGCCATGCTCTCGACCTGGCTGACCAAGCGACGCGCGGTGGACCACTGCCGCGTGCGCTCGTCCCTGTGTCGAATGTCCTGACGCTGCCATCCCCGCTTAGTCTACTGAATCAGTAGTTCAAGGTCCTGGGTGACCGCACGCGGCGTCACGCCCCCAGCCCGCCAGGACACCCAGGAGCCCGTCATGACCCAGCAGATCGACCCGCGTGGGCCACAGTTCACCGCCGCGGTGACCGCCGTGGTGCTCGCCGTGGTCCTGGTGACCGCGCCGAGCACGTTCGCGACGGCGCTGCTCGCCGTCGCAGGCGGCGCTGTTCGGACTGGGCGCCGCGCTCGGCGTACAGCGGACCCCGCAAGCGTGGGTCTTCCGGACGCTGGTCCGCCCGCGCCTGGCCCCGAGCGAGGACTGGGAGGACCCGGCGCCGCCGAGGTTCGCGCAGGCCGTCGGGCTTCGGCTTCGCCGCGGTCGGTCTGGTCGGCTTCGTCGCCGGCGTGACCGCCCTCGGCCTGGTCGCGACCGGGTTCGCCCTGGTCGCGGCCCTGCTCAACGCCGTCTTCGGCTTCTGCCTGGGCTGCGAGATGTACCTGATCATCCGTCGGGTCGACGGCCCGGCACCGTCCGACTCCACCATCGTCACAACCAACTGAAAGGCATCCACATGACCCGCGAGAACTCTCTCGTCTCCGCCCAATGGGTGGAGGACAACCTCGACAACCCCGAACATCGTCCTGATCGAGGTCGACGAGGACACCACCGCGTACGACAAGGGCCACATCAAGGGCGCCATCAAGCTCGACTGGACCACGGACCTCCAGGACCAGGTGCGCCGTGACTTCGTCAGCAAGGAGCAGTTCGAGGCGCTGCTCTCCGAGCGCGGCGTCTCCAACGACAACACCGTCGTCCTCTACGGCGGCAACAACAACTGGTTCGCCGCCTACGCCTACTGGTACTTCAAGCTCTACGGCCACCAGGACGTGAAGCTGCTCGACGGCGGCCGCAAGAAGTGGGAGCTCGACTCCCGCGAGCTGACCGACGAGCTGCCGTCCCGCGAGAAGACGTCGTACACGGCGCAGGAGCAGGACCACACGATCCGCGCGTTCCGCGACGAGACGGTCGCCGCGATCGGCGTCAAGAACCTGGTCGACGTGCGCAGCCCCGACGAGTACGCCGGCCGGCTGCTCGCCCCGGCGCACCTGCCGCAGGAGCAGGCGCAGCGGGCCGGTCACATCCCGACGGCCGCCAGCGTTCCGTGGAGCAAGGCAGCCAACGACGACGGCACGTTCCGTCAGCGACGACGAGCTCAAGGAGATCTACGGCGAGGCTGGCGTGGACTGGAGCAAGGACACCATCGCCTACTGCCGCATCGGCGAACGCTCCTCGCACACCTGGTTCGTGCTCAGGGAGCTCCTCGGCCAGCCGAACGTCAAGAACTACGACGGGTCCTGGACCGAGTACGGCTCGCTGGTCGGCGTACCGGTTGCCCTCGGAGACGAGCCTGGCCAGGCAGACGGGCAGCGCGCCTGATGTGCGGGGCGACTGAGGGCGGTCTGTCGCTCGACGGTGTCGACGTGGCCAAGGAGGCCGTGATCCAGGGCCAGGTGGTCCGCGAGGGCGAGCCGGTCGGCAACGCGTACGTGCGTCTGCTCGACCGCGGTGGCGAGTTCACGGCCGAGGTCCCGACCTCGGCGACCGGTCACTTCCGGTTCTTCGCCGGCGAGGGGGAGTGGACCCTCCGCACCCTGGCCCCCAAGGCCGAGCCGGTCGACACCAAGGTGCAGGCCGCAGTCGGCAGCGTCGCCGAGGTGACCGTCAGCATCTGAATCTCGATCCGCCGACCCGTCACGCAATGTGGCGGGTCGGCGTGATTTTGCTGTTGTTCACACGTGCGTAAGGAGATTCGGGCACACTCACAAGCGGGAGATCACAGGGAGCATGTCGACGTTGAGGACGTAGGCATGGCAAGGCGACGGCACCACCCGAAGAACCCGGTTGCGGCACGACAGCGCAAGCTTGCGGTTCAGGGCATCGCTCTCGCGCTGCTGTTCGCCTTCGCGACCTTCGTGATCTTCATGGCGGTCACGTCGCGCTGACTCAGCGCTCGAGGATCAAGGTGACCGGACCGTCGTTGACCGACTCCACACTCATGTCGGCACCGAAGACACCTCGCTCGACGTGGGCGCCGAGACGTTCCAGCTCGCTGCACACTGCGGCGTACGCCGGTTCGCTGACCGGCCCCGGCGCGGCGGCCTCCCAGGTGGGGCGGCGGCCCTTGCGTGCGTCGCCGTAGAGCGTGAACTGGCTGATCACCAGGATCGGCGCGCCGACGTCGGAGGCCGACCGCTCCCCGTCCAGGACCCGGACCTCCCAGATCTTGCGCGCCATCCAGGAGACTCGTCGGGCCCGTCGCCGTGGGTGACCGCGAGGTAGACGAGCAGGCCGGCGTCGATCGCCCCGACGACCTCACGGCGACGCTCACCGATGCCCGCTCGACCCTCTGGATTACCGCCCTCACCGGCGATGATGACAGCATGACGTCCCATGCCCGACGTACCTCCCGAGGCCCTGCTGGTCACCGTCGCCCCCACCGGGGCCGAGACCACCAAGGCCGACTGCCCGCAGCTCCCCACCACGCTCGAGGAGCTGGTCGCCACCGCGCGTGAGTGCGAGGCCGCGGGCGCCGCGATGATCCACGTGCACATCCGCGACGACGACCACCTCCCGTCCCTCGACCTCGGCCGGCTCACCGACACCGTCGATGCGCTGCGCGAGAGCACTGACCTCGTGGTGCAGCTCTCCACCGGCGGCTCGGTGCACGACCCGCTCGAGCAGCGGCTCAAGGTGCTGGATGCCGCGCCCGACTCGTGCAGCCTGACCATGGGCACCACGAACTTCGGCGACGACGTGTTCTCCAACCCGTGGCCGTTCGTCTGCGAGCTCTACCAGCTCAGCCAGGAGCGTCAGGTGGTGCCGGAGTTCGAGCTGTTCGACCTGGGCCAGGTCGCGGCGCTGCGGCGGCTGCTCGACACGTTCGGCCTCCCGTACGGAGGCCGGGTGCACTGCGACTTCGTGATGGGCGTGCCGGGCGGGATGCCCGGCACCGCCGAGGCCCTGGTGGCCGGCGTGGCCGCGCTGCCGCCCGAGGTGACGTCGTGGTCGGCAACCGGCATCGGCCGGTCCACCCTCGCGGTCGGCCTCACCTCGCTGGCCAAGGGCGGCCATCTGCGGGTGGGCATGGAAGACGTGTTGACCCTCAGTCGCGGGGTGCCGGTCGACAGCAACCGCCAGCTGGTGGAGCGGGCGGTGGAGATGGGTGCCGTGGCGCAGCGGCGGCCGATGACAACCGTCGAGGCGCGCTCCCTGCTCGGCCTGAGTGCCTGAACTCGGCGCCCGCTAGCAGCGGTCGTAGTCGTCGTCGAGCCGGACGATGTCGTCCTCGCCGGTGTAGGAGCCGGTCTGCACCTCGATGATCACCAGCACCTCGTCCTCGAGGTTGCAGATCCGGTGTGCCTGGCCGACGGCGACGTAGACGGACTCACCGGGTCCGACCAGCCGGGTCTCGCCGTCGACGACACAGGTCGCCTTGCCCGTGACGATCGCCCAGTGCTCCGCACGGTGGGCGTGGGTCTGGTAGGAGAGGCGTTGGTGTGCCTGGACCACGATCCGCTTCACCTTGTAGCCGTCGCCCTCGTCGAGGACCTGCCATTCGCCCCACGGTCGCTCTTCGCGATCGCCGATCATGCTCGTCCTCACTTCTATGTCGCAGCTCTGGTTCACGGTGTGCACACGGTTAAAGAACGAACCGCGAAAAGGGCACGGCCGTGTGACGCGATCAACGACGGCGGTACAGACCGGCCAGCGCGGGGCGTACGTCGGCGAGATAGACGAACGCGGCGATCGTGAACACGATGTTGAGGATTCCGGAGGCGATCAGCAGCTGGATGACCACACCCAGGCCGAGGATCAGGGTCCAGGCGGGCTTGGTGAGCTTGCCGGCAGCGACGTACGACTCGTTGGTGTAGAGCAGGGCGTTGACGAACGCGAAGATCTTCACGGCGAGGAGCACGAACATCACCAGCAGCATCACGCTGGCCTGCAGCTCGAAAACCATGCCCCCAGCCTAACTGGGACATGACAAAGCCCCCGGAGCTCATACCTCCGGGGGCTTTGCTTGCTGCAGAGTTGCTGCTCAGGCAGACGTCACTTGGAAGACGTGGTCTTCTTCGCGGCCGGCTTCTTGGTCGCGGTCTTCTTGGCGGTGCTCTTGCGGGCAGCCGACTTCTTCGCGGTGGCGGTCTTCGGGGCGTCGACGGTGTCGGCGACCTCGTCGAGGGTCCCGGCAACCTCGCCGCGGAGACGCTTGACGGCCTTCTCGCCGCGCTTGGCGAGCTCGGCGTAGGTGTCGGTCACGGTGGTGACGTTGTCGTTGACGACGGTCTGCACCTTGGCGGCCTGCGCCTTGGCGTCGGCCTGCAGGTCGGAGATGCGGGCCTCGACGGCCGCACGGCGCGCCTTGGCGTCGTTGGTGACAGCGTCAACGCGGGCGGTCACGACGGTCGTCGCCTGCTTGCGCAGCGCCTTGGGCTCGAGCTCGATGTCCTTGACGTTCTTCTGGACGTCGGCGACGCGCGACTGCACGTCCTTCTGCACGCCGGCGAAACGCTTCTGGACGTCGGCAACGGTCTCACGCACGTACTCGACGGCGAGGTCGGTGGCGCCAACACCCGCGTAGAGCGGACGCGCGACGGGGGCGGGGATCTCGATGGACTTGATGTCGAACTTGGCCTTGGCCATGTCAGTTCTCCTTCTGGGTGGTGGGTGTAGTGGTGGTCGTGCTGCTCTCGTCGTTCGGTTCGTTCGCGGGGGGCTGCGGGTTGGCGCCAGCGTTCAGCGCCAGGAACGACGAGTAGACATCGAGGAGCGACTGCTTCTGCCGCTCCGTGAGGCCGGAGTCGGACAGGACGGCCAGCTCGACACTGCTGCCGGTCGGACCTCCAACTCCGTCCTCGAGGCTGAGGATCCCGGCCCGGATGTAGAGCTGCTCCGCGGAGATCCGTAGTGCCTTGGCGATCTGTTGCAGGACCTCGGCGGAGGGCTTGCGCAGGCCGCGTTCGATCTGGCTCAGGTAGGGGTTGGAGACGCCGGCCTGCTCGGCGAGCTGCCGCAGGGAGAGGCGCGATGCGACGCGCTGCTCCTTGAGGTAGTCACCCAGGGACTCGACGGTCTTGCCGACCTTGCCTTTTGCCATGACCCCATAGTGCTAACTCCAGTTAGCAGAATGCAAACTGAGCTAGCGTGACTTGCTTCACACGGCGCCGAGTCGGCGCTAACTCAGCCCTAAAAGCGCTCGAGTCGGCGCTTAGTCGTGCGTTTTGCGCCGACTCGGCCCGAAATCAGAAGCAGGGGCGGATCTCACCCACCGGACGACCGCCGCCGAGGAGGGGTACGACGCCGGTGCCGCGCAGGGCTTCTCCGTCGACTCCCGGCTCCACGTCGACACCGCCGCGCTGCAGGGCCGCGGCCATCAGTACCGGCCGCACGCGGGGGGCGCCGTCGTCGGTCTTGGAGGCAAACGCCCTGCCGTCGGGGAGGGCGACGGCGTAGCAGGACTCGGCGCCGGCCTTGGCGATCGCGCCGGGGATCGCCCGCAGCAGGGCGAGCTCGTCGCGGGTAGTGCCGGACACGAACTCCGGGTGCCGCCGGATGCCGTCGGCGATCAGGCGCGCGGGCCCGTCCTCGGCGAGGGCGAGGGACCGGAAGGCGCGGGCCAGGCCGGTCAGCGAGCACGACAGGAGCGGCGCGCCGCAGCCGTCGACCGCGATCGCCTCGACAGGTTCGCCGGTGTGCTCGGAGAAGGTCGCGGCGATCGCCTGCTGGAGCGGGTGGTCGGGGGAGAGGTAGGTCGCGGTGTCCCAGCCGTTGACCACGCAGGTGACCAGCATCCCGGCGTGCTTGCCGGAGCAGTTCATGGAGATGGAGTCCTTGGAGCGCCCGGCGCGGATCGCGGCCTCCCGGGCGGCGTCGTCGAGCGGGTAGTCGGGCGGGGTCTGCAGCGCGGACTCGTCGAGCCCGCCCACCGCCAGGATCCGGCGTACGCCGTCGAGGTGGAACGCCTCGCCCGAGTGGGAGGCGCAGACCAGGGCGCGCAGGTCGTCGGGCAGGTCGAGGCCGAGGCGCACCATCGCGAGCGCTTGCAGGGGCTTGTTGCACGACCGGGCCAGGATCGGTGCCGCGATCGACCCGACCGACCACTCGACCGAACCGTCCGCCCCCAGGGCCACGAGCGACCCGTAGTGGTGCCCCTCGACGAACCCCGAGCGGACGATCTCGGCGACGGGCACGGGGGTGGCGCCTGGTGTGGTCATCTGGGGCAACTATGCCTGTCCGGCGTAGATCTGGGCCACGAGGTCGAGCCGCGTCTTCCAAGGGTCGCTGTCGAGGGTGATCGGGCCTTCGTTGGTGAACTCCATGAGTTCGCCGTTGTGCACCTCGGGCCAGGTGACGCCGCCACACCGGGGGAGACCCGAGGTGGCGAACGAGACCCAGCACTCGCTGACCTCGTCGGCGAGCTCATCTGAGTCGGGCATCGAGGGGTCGCCGTCGCCGTAGCCGAACACGTATGGATATTCGGAGCCGTGCACCGCTCCGCCGAACAGCTGGAGCACCTGTGGGCCCACGACAGAGAACCGGTACAGGAAAGTCCGCTCCCGGCGGGCGTGCTCGGAGGCCAATCTTCGCGCGGGCTCCGTGAAGAGCACGTCGGCCAGGAAGTGCTGGTCGAACGCGGTTGTGTCTCCGTAGGCCGCGTGCAGCTCGGCCTCCCGTCCAGCGGCCAGCTGTTGGCGCAGTACGACGGGGTCGACGCCGAACGCCTGGTAATTGAGGTCGACGAGCTCGCGGTCGGTCGCGCCGATGATGAACGGCACGTCTGCCTCGCTGCCGTCGGCGAACGCCTGCGACACCGTCGAGGGAAGGGCCGAGTCCAGGATGGGCAGCTCGTTGAGGAGCATTGAAGGCGGCCTCGCCACGATCGCTCCGCCGTCCAGCTCGCGCAGGGTCTGGGCGTTCGCATCGTGCGCGCCCAGGCTTGCTGCGAACGTCTCACCCTGGGACGCGCCTGTGGCGTACGGCGGTGGCTGCTCGCCACCGAGTCCTGATCCCGAGATTGCCTTGTCGAACAGGCCGGTGGCGAGCGGAGAGGTCATCAGGTAGTTGACCGAAGCGCCTCCTGCCGAGATGCCGAAGATCGTGACCTGCTCGGCGTCCCCTCCGAAGCCGCCGATGTTGTCGTGCACCCACTTCAGGGCCGCTACCTGGTCGAGCAGGCCGAAGTTGGCGGTGGGCTCTGTGCCACCCCCCTCGTCGGCGCTCTCGACGGCGAGCGCCGGGTGCGCGAAATAGCCGAGCCGACCGAGCCGGTAGTTGAGCGAGACCAGCACGACGCCCTGCTTAACCAGAGACGAGGCCATCTCGAGCGGCAGGTCACCGCTGCCCGTGTTCAGCCCGCCGCCGTGGAACCAGACCATGACGGGCAGGTCGTCCTGGTCGTCGTCGGGCCGGAAGACGTTGAGGAACAAGCAGTCCTCGTCCGTGCCCGACTTGATGGCGGCACCCTCCATCTGGAGGCAGCTGCTCCCGAAGTCGGAGGCCTCTCTCGTCCCGGACCACGACTCGGCTGGTCGAGGGGCAGTCCAGCGCAGGTCGTCCACGGGTGGTGCGGCGTACGGCACTCCGAGCCAGGAGCGCATCCCGTTGTCGACCACGCCGCGCAGGGTCCCGGCCTCGATCTCCACCTCGACGTGGTCGTCCGGCGAGGAGCACCCGGCGAGCGAGAACGTCAGCAGCAGGGTGAGCAGCGCCGCGCCGGCATGGCGGCGTCGGGTCATCCCTCTCCTTCACATCGCAGCGCTCAGGCGCAACTCGGACACTGGCGAAAGAGTAGCCACGCTCCGGTGGCAGGATGACGACGTGCCGAACCCCGTCGTGCCGCAGCACTGCCCCTCGCAGCGGGAGCTCGACGACCTCGAGCTGCTGACCAGCGGAGCCCTGGCACCGACCACGGCGTTCAACGAGCCCGGGAGCCCGGTCACCCTGGAGCTGCCGGCCGACGTACTCGCCGCTACGGCGGAGTCGGGCGAGGTCGAGCTGGTCGATCCTGAAGGGCTGCCTCTGGCCCGGGTCACCGTCGCCGGACGACGAATCCTGGCCGGTGACCAGCCTCACCCACGCGCAGCACGGCCCGTTCCGACGGCTCTACCTCGGCCCGCAGCAGGTGCGCGAGCAGTACGCCGGGCGGACGTTCGTGCCGGTCACCGATGCGCTGACCGACGAGCAGCTCCGGGAGATCAACGGCCTCGGCCCGGTCGTGCTGCTCACCCTGGTCGGGCAGGGCACGCCCGAGATGTCGCCCGTCGGGCTGCTCCGCGCCACCTTGCTGGTCGCCGCCCACCTCGGGGCGGAGGTGGTCGCGGTACCGCTCGCATCCCACGGCGACCCGCAGGTCGACCACGACCTCGGGCTCCAGGTCGTGGCCAACTACGCGGGTCCGGACCCGGTGCACGGACTTCAGGACGGCGGCGAGCTGCCGCTGGAGCTCACCGAGATCGTGGCCGGCGACCAGCCGCCACCCGACGAGCAGGGCCTCGTGCTGTTCTTCACCGGGCTGTCGGGCAGCGGCAAGTCGACCCTGGCCCGGGCATTGATGGACCGGCTTCTCGAGCAAGGCAGCCGCACGGTCACGAGCCTCGACGGTGACGTCGTACGCCGGAACCTGTCGGCCGGCCTCACCTTCTCCAAGGAGGACCGCGAGACCAACATCCGCCGCATCGGCTGGGTAGCGGCGGAGATCTCACGCCACGGTGGCGTGGCCGTCTGCAGCCCGATCGCGCCGTTCGACGAGACGCGGCAGCAGGTGCGCGCGATGGTGAACGACGCCGGCGGGGCGTTCTTCCTCGTGCATGTCGCGACCCCGCTGGAGGAGTGCGAGCGGCGCGACCGCAAGGGCCTCTACGCCAAGGCCCGGCGCGGCGAGATCCCGGAGTTCACCGGCATCTCCTCGCCCTACGAGGAGCCCGACGACGCCGACGTGCGGGTCGACACCACCGACCGCTCCATCGAGGACGCCCTCGACGACGTGCTCGTCGCCCTGCGCGACGCCGGCTACCTCGATCTCACGGATGATCCCGACCCCGACCAGACGGTGGTTGAGGTGCGAGGAGCGCCAGCGACGAGCCTCGAAACCACTCCAGAGGCCAACTCCGACCGCCTCCACATCCTCTTCGTCTGCACCGCCAACATCTGCCGCTCGCCGTTCATGGAGCTGACCGCGCGCGACCTGGCCGGCCCCGGTGCCGCCGTCACGTTCGCCAGCGCGGGCACCCACGGTTTCCGCGAGCACCCGATGGATGTGGTGATGGGCAAGGCGCTCGCCTCGCGCGGCCTCGGCAATGACGACTTCCTCAGCCAGCCGCTGACCGGCGAGCTGATCGATGACGCTGACCTGGTGCTCACCGCCGAGGCGACCCACCGCACGTTCATCCTCGACGACCACCCTGCGTCGTTCCGCAAGGTGTTCACGCTCGGTCAGTTCGCCGAGGCGGTCCGGACGCTGAGTCCCGAGCTGGGCGGCCGGGACCTGCTGCAGGCGGCGGGGGTGAACCGGGGAGGGGCGGCGTCGGTGCTCGACGTACGCGATCCCTATGGTCGCGGGCCGGAGGCGGCCGAGGCCTGTGCGGCACAAATCGACGAGCTCCTGCGCGTCGTCGTGCCCGCATTGACCGGAACCAGGACAGTGACCGCATGAACGACGTGTTGACGTCGGACTTTCCGGCCATCCTCGCGGCCGCATTCTTCGTCGGAATCGTGGTCGGCCTGACCGGCATGGGAGGCGGGGCGCTGATGACCCCAGCGCTGATCTTCCTCGGCGTGGGCGAGACCGCCAACATCGTCACCGCCGACCTCACCGCCGCGGCGGTCTACAAGTCGGGCGGCGCGATCGTGCACGCGCGAGAGGGCTCACCGAACCTCAAGCTGGCGAAGTGGCTGGTCCTCGGTTCGGTGCCGATGGCCTTCGCCGGTCCGCACCTGCTGGCCGCCGTCGTCGACCCCGACGACATCGACGACGTGCTGAAGATGGCGATCGGGTTCGCGCTCCTGCTGGCCGCCACGACGTACGCCCTGCGGCTCTACATCAACCTGCGGCGGGTCCGGGCCGGCGGTGGTGGCGGCGACGCCAACCCCCACATCCGCCCGATCCCGACGATGCTCGTCGGCGCGCTCGGTGGTCTTCTGGTCGGCATCACCAGCGTCGGCTCGGGCTCGGTGATCATGGTCGCCCTGCTCATGCTCTACCCCGGCCTCTCCGCGGTGAAGCTGGTCGGCACCGACCTGGTGCAGGCGGTGCCGCTGGTGCTGGCCGCCGCGATCTCCAACATCATCGTGAACGGCGGGCTCGACTGGGGCCTGACCATCCCGCTGGTGCTGGGCTCGGTGCCGGGCACGATCCTCGGCAGCAAGCTGGCGCCGCGGGTGCCGCAGTCGTTCATCCGCCGGGCCATCGTCGTGGTGCTGACCATGTCGGGGGTCGCCCTGCTCGACAAGGCCGGCTGGGCGCCGCTCGGCACCGAGGACACCCACCCCGTGCTGATCGGCATCATCGGCATCGCCATGGTGGTGCTGGTGCCGCTGATCTGGGGGCTGCTCCGCAAGGAACAGGGGCTGCCCATGTTCGGCGCCCCGACCGTGGCCGAGCTGGAGGGACCGAACTACGTCGCAGAGGCCGCGCGCCGGACCAAACCCTGATGTTGCGCCTGACCAACGTCATCCGTGACTACGCGTGGGGTACGACGGGAGACCTCTCCGAGTTCGTCGGCCGTACGCCGAGCGGCGGCCCCGAGGCCGAGCTCTGGATCGGCGCCCACCACGGTGCGCCGTCACGGCTGCCGGACGGACGGGCGCTGGACGAGGTCATCCGCGACGACCCGCTGACCATGCTCGGTCCCGACGTGCGAGCCGCCTTCGGCGACCGGCTGCCGTTCCTGATGAAGGTGCTGGCGGTCAACGAGGCCCTGTCGCTGCAGGTGCACCCCACCTCGGAGCAGGCCCGCGCCGGCCACGCCCGCGAGGACCTCGCCTCAGTCCCCGTGGATGCGCCCACCCGGAGCTACCCCGACCCCTGGCACAAGCCGGAGCTGGTGGTGGCTCTCTCCCGCTTCGACGGCATCGTCGGCTTCCGGGATGTGGCGCGCACAGCCGAGATCCTCCGGCTGCTGTCGCTCCCGTGGGCGGACGCGACTGCCGACCGCCTCCTGGCCGGCCCGGCCGACACGGCTCTGCGCGAGTTGGTCAGCGAGACGCTGGCCCGGTCGGGGCCCGAGCTGTCGGCGCTGATCCGCGAGCTGGGTGAGGCTGCCCGACAGGCCGACGTGGCCGTCGATGCTGAGGCGGTCCGCGTGTTCGCGATGCTCGAGGACCTCACCGGCCGCTACCCGGACGATCCCGGCGTGCTGGTGACGCCGCTGCTCAACTACGTCGTGCTCGAGCCGGGGGAGGCGATGTTCGTCGAGGCCGGTGTCGTCCACGCCTACGGGGCGGGTTTCGCGCTGGAGATCATGACGTCGTCCGACAACGTCCTGCGCGCCGGCCTGACCGGCAAGCACACGGACATCGAGGAGCTGTTGGCGATCACCGACTTCAATCCCTCCGCGCCCCCTCGGCGGGGTCCGCTCGAGCTCGGCGTCGACCGGGTCGGGCTCACGCCGGGCTCCGAGGAGTTCGAGCTGCTGCTCGGCCGCCCGCCGCTGGACGGCGTACCGGAGTCGGGTCCCCGCGTCGTGCTGGTGCTCGACGGCGACGTGGAGCTGGCCACCCGGAACGACCGCATCACGGCGGGCAAGGGGGAAGCCGTCTTCGTGCCGCACG
Organism: uncultured Actinomycetota bacterium; assembly: GCA_963826035.1. Classification (GTDB taxonomy): domain Bacteria; phylum Actinomycetota; class Actinomycetes; order Mycobacteriales; family Pseudonocardiaceae; genus Actinophytocola. Next base: position 1,092,404 of record CAWGVZ010000004.1, read on the forward strand.
CTGACGGGCCGCTCGAGGTCCACGGAGCGGGCAGGGTCGCGGTGGGAAGCGTCCCCTAACTACTGTGTCTCAGTCGACAATCTCGTCGTCTTCGTGATGCCTGCAGCCTCTCGCTAGAGTGTGGTGCTGCTGTCCACCCGAGAGGTTCCTTGGTTCACCCATGACTCAAACGCATGCCGACTACCGGCTGAGCCAGCTCGACCAGCTGGAGGCCGAGTCGATCCACATCTTCCGTGAGGTCGCCGCCGAGTTCGAGAAGCCGGTCCTGATGTTCTCGGGCGGCAAGGACTCCATCGTGATGATGCGGCTGGCGGAGAAGGCGTTCTACCCCGCGAAGATCCCGTTCCCCGTGCTGCAGGTCGACACCGGCTACGACTTCGACGAGGTGCTGTCCACCCGTGACCACTGGGTCAACCGGCTCGGCGTACGCCTGATCGTGGCCAGCGTCGAGGAGGCGATCGCCAACGGCGTCGTCGTCGACGACGGGAAGACCAGCCGCAACCGGCTCCAGATCGGCACCCTGCTCCATGCCATCGAGGAGAACGGCTTCACCGCCGCCTTCGGTGGCGGACGACGCGACGAGGAGAAAGCCCGCGCCAAGGAGCGCGTCTACTCCCACCGCGACGAGTTCGGTCAGTGGGACCCGAAGATGCAGCGTCCCGAGCTGTGGAGCCTCTACAACGGCCGCCTGCACGAGGGCGAGCACATGCGGATCTTCCCAATCTCCAACTGGACCGAGCTGGACATCTGGGACTACATCGGCCGCGAGGGCATCGAGATCCCCTCCATCTACTTCTCCCACCAGCGCCGGGTCTTCGAGCGAGACGGGATGCTGCTGAGCGAGAGCGAGCACAACCCGACCAAGGCGGGCGAGACGGTCGAGGAGCGCACCGTGCGGTTCCGCACCGTCGGCGACCTCACCCTCACCGGGTGTGTCGAGTCCGATGCCGACACCATCCCCAAGATCATCGACGAGATCGCCATCGCGCGGGTCACCGAACGCGGCGCCACTCGTGGCGACGACCGGTTCTCCGAGGCAGCCATGGAGGACCGGAAGAAGGAAGGCTACTTCTGATGCCCGAGACCACGACCGCGACCAACATGGATCTTCTGCGCTTTGCAACAGCGGGCTCCGTCGACGACGGCAAGTCCACCCTCATCGGGCGGCTGCTGCTCGACTCCAAGTCGATCTTCGAGGACCAGATGGAGGCCGTCGAGGCCACCAGCACCGCGAAGGGCTACGACTACACCGACCTCGCGCTGCTGACCGACGGCCTGCGCTCCGAGCGCGAGCAGGGCATCACGATCGATGTTGCCTACCGCTACTTCGCGACGCCGGCCCGCAAGTTCATCATCGCCGACACCCCGGGCCACGTGCAGTACACCCGCAACATGGTGACCGGTGCCTCCACCGCCGACCTGGGCCTGGTGCTGGTCGATGCCCGCCAGGGCCTCACCGAGCAGTCGCGCCGGCACGCGGTGATCCTGTCGCTGCTGCGGGTGCCGCACCTGGTGCTCGCGGTCAACAAGATGGACCTCGTCGACTACTCCGAGGAGGTCTACGAGAAGATCCACGCCGAGTTCGCGCAGTTCGCGACCAAGCTCAACATCCCGGACCTCGTGGTCATCCCGATCTCGGCGCTCAACGGCGACAACGTGGTCAACCGCTCCGAGCACATGAGCTGGTACTCCGGTCCCACCCTCATGCACCACCTCGAGCACGTGCACGTGGCCTCCGACCGCGACCTGGTCGACGTCCGCTTCCCGGTCCAGTACGTTGTCCGGCCGAAGTCCGACGACCACCACGACTACCGCGGCTACGGCGGCATGGTGGCCGGCGGCGTGCTCAAGCCCGGTGACGAGGTGGTCGTGCTGCCGAGCGGAATGACCTCGAGGATCGCTGGCATCGACCTGTTCGACCAGGAGATCACCGAGGCGTTCCCGCCGATGTCGGTGACGGTCCGCCTCGAGGACGACGTCGACGTCTCCCGGGGCGACATGATCGCCCGGATCAACAACGCGCCCAAGCCCAGCCAGGACATCGACGCGATGATCTGCTGGATGACCAACTCCCCACTCAAGCCGCGGCAGAAGCTGGCCATCAAGCACACGACTCGCACGGCGCGGGCGCTGGTCAAGGACATCCAGTACCGCCTGGACGTCAACACCCTCCACCGCGACCAGGACACCAAGGAGCTGGGTCTCAACGAGATCGGCCGCATCCAGCTGCGTACCACCGTGCCGCTGTTGTGCGATGCCTACTCGAAGAACCGGACGACGGGCTCGTTCATCCTGATCGACGAGGCCACCGGCATCACGGTCGGCGCCGGGATGATCAACTCGGCCAGCTAGGAACTCAGCTCCCGGCTGGCCGAGATCGATCGATCAGCTGACCTTGACCACCTTCATCACCTTGGTGTAGCTCGAGTCGCCGAAGCTACCGCCGTCGGTGAAGGAGGCCGTCACTTCGTAGAGGCCGGGCCCCGGGAAGTGCGGTCCGTTGATGCGCCTGGCGCCACCGCCGTAGTTCACGGCCTTGGACCAGCTGAACGAGCTGCCGATCTTCTCCACGTGGAGGTCGATCCGCCCCGTGGGGGCGACCCAGTGCTCGGTCCTGACCCTGACGAGCGAGAGCAGGCGGCTCCGGTCCCAGTCCGGCCGCTTGAGGAACAGGGTCAGAGTGGTGGGGTAGCAGCTGGGTTCGACACACGCGGCCCTTTGTGACGCGGCCGGTGACGGGGCGCCCGAGAAGGCGACGAGACCGATCGACATCATGGCGGCGGTGACAAGTCCTGCGATGAGCTTCTTCATTTGTCCAACCCCATGTCATGTTTCAAGTAGGTGATAACGAACACAGCAAAGCACAGACTCGGCTTCTAGGTACCCCACTCGCCGAGATAGCTATCGAGGGCGACCACGGCATCGGTGGCCGTCCAGCCCGTGGCTTCGAGTTTCGCCAGCGACAGCATGCTGTTGGCCGGACGCGGCGCGAGCTGTTTGCCAGCCGCGTACTCGTCGGTCGTGCAGTGGATGATCTCCGAAGCAGATCGGCCCGATCGAGCGAACACCTCGCCTGCGATGTCGGCCCACGACATGGCGGGGCCGCCGTTGCTGACGTTGTAGGTGCCGTGCGGCGCACGGGTGTCGAGCAGGTGTCGGGTGGCGCGGGCAAGCTCATCGGTGAACGTGAGCCGGCCGACCTGGTCGCTGACCACGGCGGGGGAGACGCCCTTTTCAGCCAGAGACTGCATGGTCCGCACGAAGTTGTTGCCGTCACCGATCACCCACGAGGTGCGCACCACGTAGTGGCGGGTGGCGACGGCCACGGCGATGTCGCCGGCTGCCTTGGCCTGGGCGTAGACGCCCAGCGGTGAGAACGGCTCGTCCTCGGTGTGCTCGCTCGCGGTGCCGTCGAAGACGTAGTCGGACGAGTAGTGCACCAGCGTCAGGTGGTGCTCCTCCGACAGCTGCGCCAGGACCGAGGGGACGACGGCGTTGGCAGCCCAGCAGGTGACCCGACCTTCCGGCGTCTCGGCGAGGTCGACCGCGGTGTAGGCGGCGGCGTTGATGACCACGTCGTAGCGGTGCCACGGCCACGCCTCCACCGCGTCGGGGTCGGTGAGGTCGAGCTCCGCGATGTCGATCAGCTCGGCGTTGGGGAAGACGCCTTGAAGGGCGCGGCCGAGCTGGCCCTCGGCGCCGGTGATCAGCGTCCGCTTGGGTGGCATCGGGTCGATCTCGTTGAGGAAGGGGGTGTGCAGGTCCTTCTCGGAGATCTCCGACTCCGCCAGCGGGATCGGCCACGGGATCGCGATGTCGGGGTCGGCCAGGTTGAGGGCCGGGTAGGTCTCACCCGCCCGGTAGTGCTCGTTGACCAGATAGACGTAGGCGACGCCATCGTCGAGCGTTTGGTAGCTGTTGCCGACACCACGGGGCACAAACACTGCGGTCGCCGGGTCCAGCTCGATGTGGAAGCTGGTCCCGAACGTGTTGCCCTCGCGCATGTCGACCCACGCGGCGAACGCCCGGCCGTTGGCGACCGACACGAACTTGTCCCAGGGCTCGGTGTGGATGCCTCGGGTCGCGCCCCGCTCGGCGTTGAAGGAGACGTTGTTCTGGACCGGCCCGAAGTCCGGCAGCCCGAGCGCCACCATCTTCTTGCGTTGCCAGTTCTCCTTGAACCAGCCGCGGTCGTCCTCGTGCACCGGGAGCCGGACGACGAGCAGCCCGGGGATCGGAGTGGTCTCCAGGGTGAGCTCCCGGCTCACGCGGTCACTGCCCCTTGGCGGCGTACGCCGCCTCGGTGATGTCCTTGTGCGGGCGCCACCAGTCCTGGTGGTCCTGGTACCACTTGATGGTGTCGGCGAGCCCGGACTCGAAGTCGGCGAACCTCGGCACCCAGCCGAGCTCCGTGCGCAGCTTACCGGCGTCGATGGCGTACCGCAGGTCGTGGCCGGCCCGGTCCGTGACGTGGTCGAAGGCGTCCTCGGGTTGGCCCATCAGCGCGAGGATCAGCCGGACCACCTCGAGGTTGTTCTTCTCGCCCTCGGCGCCCACCAGGTAGGTCTCGCCGATCCGGCCCTGCTGAAGGATGGTCAGCACCGCCGAGCTGTGGTCGTCTGCGTGGATCCAGTCGCGGACGTTCTCGCCACTGCCGTAGAGCTTGGGGCGGATGCCGTCGATGACGTTGGTGATCTGGCGGGGGATGAACTTCTCGATGTGCTGCCAGGGCCCGTAGTTGTTGGAGCAGTTGGAGAGGGTGGCCTGCACGCCGAAGCTGCGGACCCACGCCCGCACGAGGTGGTCCGATCCGGCCTTGGAGGCGGAGTAGGGACTGCTCGGCTGGTAGGGGGTGTCCTCGGTGAACTTCTTCGGGTCGTCGAGCTCGAGGTCTCCGTAGACCTCGTCGGTGGAGATGTGGTGCAAGCGGGTGCCGGCCTTGCGCACCGCCTCGAGGATCGTGAACGTGCCCATGAGGTTGGTCGTGATGAACGGGCTCGGGTCGGTGAGCGAGTTGTCGTTGTGTGACTCGGCGGCGTAGTGCACGACCGCGTCGGCCGCCGCCACCAGCGGGTCGACCACTGCGGCGTCCGCGACGTCGCCGACCACCAGCGAGACGCGGTCCTCCGGGAGGCCGGCCAGCGACTCCTTGCTCGCCGCATAGGTGAGCTTGTCGAGGACCGTGACCCGGGAGTCGGTGTGGTCCACCAGGTAGTGGACGAAGTTGGAGCCGATGAAGCCGGCGCCGCCGGTCACGAGTATGTGTTGCACGGGGCTGATCATAGGATCACTGAAATGCGAGGCATCATCCTGGCCGGTGGCACCGGTAGCCGGCTGCATCCGATCACGCACGCAGTGAGCAAGCAGCTGATGCCGGTCTACGACAAGCCGATGATCTACTACCCGCTCTCGACGCTGATGCTCGCGGGGATCAGGGACGTGCTCGTGATCACCACGCCCCACGAGGCCGAGCCGTTCCGACGGCTGCTGGGCGACGGGTCACAGCTCGGCATGACCATCACCTACGCCGTCCAGCCGTCGCCGGACGGGTTGGCGCAGGCCTTCATCATCGGCGAGGACCACATCGGCGACGACCGGGTGGCCCTGGTGCTCGGCGACAACATCTTCTACGGCACGGGCATGGGCACCCAGCTGCGTCGCTTCAACGAGCTCGACGGCGCGGCGGTCTTCGCCTACCGCGTCTCCGACCCTGCTGCGTACGGCGTGGTGGAGTTCGACGAGAACGGGCGGGCCCTCTCGCTGGAGGAGAAGCCGGCCGAGCCGCGGAGCCAGTACGCCGTGCCGGGGCTCTACTTCTACGACAACTCGGTCGTGGGCCGGGCCAAGGAGCTGAAGCCCTCAGCCAGGGGCGAGCTCGAGATCACCGACCTCAACCGCATCTACCTCGACGAGGGCCGGCTGCAGGTGCAGGTGCTGCCGCGCGGGTCGGCCTGGCTCGACACGGGCACCTTCGAGGACCTCAACGACGCCAGCAACTTCGTGCGTGCCATCGAGAAGCGGCAGGACACGAAGGTCGGCGCTCCCGAGGAGGTGGCCTGGCGGATGGGCTTCATCGACGACGCCGGGCTGGCCGCGCTCGCCGAGGGACTGGTGAAGAGCGGCTACGGGCGCTACCTGCTCGATCTCCTGGACGAGCGGGCCAGCAACTGAGGCTTGTTCAATCTTTTGGTTGACAAGGCTTCGGCCCTCGTTCTACCGTTACTCAACCAAAGAGTTGATTAACGAGGAGGCGTCGTGACCGACCAGCTGTCCCGAGTCTTTCAGGCCCTGGCCGATCCGACCCGCCGCGACATGGTGGCGCGTCTGGCCACGGCCGACGCCACGGTCGGCGACCTCGCCGCGCCGTACGACGTCAGCCTGCAGGCGGTCTCGAAGCACCTCAAGGTGCTCGAGGACGCCGGCCTGGTCAGCAAGACCCGCGACGCCCAGCGGCGCCCGGTTCACCTCGAGGCGGAGGTGTTCGACCTGATGACCAAGTGGATCGAGAGGTACCAGAGGGAGGCCGAGGAGCGATTCACGCGCCTCGACGCGCTGCTGGCCCAAATGGACGACAACCAAGAAGAGACGACCGAGAGCAAGGGAGAGGCGTCATGAGCACCACCCAGCACGGCACCAGCAACCGAGAGGCCACGATCGTGCCCGATCCGGACCTCCCCAAGATCACCATCACCCGCGAGTTCGACGCTCCGCCCGAGCGGGTCTACCGCGCCTGGGCCGAGCCCGACCTGGTCCGGCAGTGGATGGGGCCGCGCTCGGTCGACATGAACATCGAGGAGTGGGACTGCCGCACCGGTGGCAGCTACCGCTACTCCGCTGGCCGCGACGGCGACGAGATCGCCCGCTTCTACGGCTCCTTCCACGAGGCCCGGCCGGGCGAGCGCCTGGTGCAGACCTTCACCTGGGAGGGCATGCCCGACGGCGTCTCGCTCGAGACGATGACGTTCGAGCCGATCGAGGGCGGTCGCTGCCGGATCGTCTCGGTGTCGGTCGTCGACTCGATGGAGGCGCAGGCCGGGATGATGGCCAGCGGCATGGAGGTCGGCATCAACGAGGGCTACCAGAAGCTCGACGAGCTGCTCGCGGCCGGTGCCGTGTGACTCCCCCCGTCTTTTCGGCGGCGGCCGAGGAGCACCGGCGAGTTGCCGCAGGCTTCACCGAGAGGGTCCACGGAGCGACCGACTGGGACGCGTCGGCGCCGGTCGAGGGCTGGACGGCACGCGACGTCGTACGCCATCTGGTGGAGTGGTTCCCCAGCTTCCTGGAGGCCGGCGCCGGCATCCGTCTGGAGCGGGGTCCGTCGGCCGATGACGACCCGGTCAAGGCCTGGCTGGTCCACAACGACGCCGTACAGGCCCTGCTCGACGACCCGACGACCCCGTCGAAAGTCCTGAGCAACCAGCACATCGGTGAGGTGCCGCTCGACGAGGCGGTCGACCGGTTCTACACCTCCGACGTTTTCATGCACACATGGGACCTCGCGCGGGCAACCGGCCAGGACGAGACGCTCGACCCGAAGAAGTGCGCCGAGCTGCTGGCGGGCATGGAACCGATCGACGACATCCTGCGGGCCAGCGGCCAGTACGGCCCCAAGGTCGACGTGCCCGAGGACTCCGACGTACAGACGAAGATGCTCGCTTTCATCGGAAGGGACCCCCGACCGTAGGCTGGCGGGCATGAAGGTTCTGGTCACCGGCGGCGCCGGTTACATCGGCTCGGTCACCGCCAAGGCACTCGAGGAGGCCGGCCACACGCCGGTCATCCTCGACTCCCTGTTGAGCGGTCCGCTGGTCTTCGTCAGAGACCGGATCTTCTACGAGGGCGACATCGCCGACCGGACGCTGCTGCGGCGGATCGCGTCGGAGCACCCCGACATCGACGCCACCATCCACATGGCCGCCAGGATCGTGGTGCCGGAATCGGTTGAGAAGCCCTACGACTACTACCGCGACAACGTCGCCAAGTCGCTCGAGCTGTTCGACGAGCTCAACGCGCTCGGTCTGCACCGGATCCTGTTCTCCAGCTCGGCCAGCCTCTACGCCGTCAAGGAGTCGTTCGAGGTCACCGAGGAGGACCCGCTGGCGACCGGGTCGCCCTACGCGCGGACCAAGCGGATGATGGAGCAGATCCTCGAGGACATGGCGGCGGCTACCGACCTGCGCGCGATCGTGCTCCGTTACTTCAACCCGATCGGCTCCGACCCCGATCTCGAGTCCGGCATCTACGTCAAGGAGCCCTCGCACGTGCTGGGCCAGCTCGTGATGGCCGCCCGTGGGGTCAAGGACACGTTCACGATCACCGGCACCGATCTCCCCACCCGCGACGGCACCGGCATCCGCGACTACATCCACGTGTGGGACCTCGCTCGGGCGCACGTACGCGCGGTCGAGCGCTTCGACGACGTGATCGCGGCCGTGGCCGCACCGAGCACCGTGATCAACGTGGGCACCGGTGCGGGCGTCACCGTCCGCGAGCTGGTGGCGTCCTTCGAGACGGTCTTCGGCCGGTCGGTCCCGATCGCCGAGGCGCCACCGCGTCCCGGCGACGTAGTCGGCGCCTTCGCCAACGTCGACAAGTCCAAGGCTCTCCTCGGGTGGAGCAGCGAGCTCAGCCTCGACGAGGCCATCGCATCGGCCCTGGCATGGGGCGAGAAGCGACAAGAGATCCTGGGCTACGAGTGACCCGCCGCTTCGTGGCGGCACTCTTGGCCTGCCTCTCGATCCTCGCTGTCGCGCCGCCAACGGCCGCCGACGCGACGGAGGCGCGACAGCGCGAGAGCCGACCCCTGCCGCTGGCGGGCCGGACCATCGTGCTCGACCCGGGCCACCAGCTCGGCAACCACAACTTCCCGCGCCAGATCCACCGACTGGTGCCGGCGGGCGGCTTCCGCAAGCCCTGCAACACCACGGGCACCTCGACCAACCGCGGCTACGCGGAGGCCACCTTCGTCTGGCAGGTCGCCGGGCTCGTCCGGCAGCAACTCCAGAAGCTCGGGGCGAAGGTCGTGCTCACCCGCCAGGTCAACAGCCAGCGTCGCTGGGGTCCGTGCGTCGACGTGCGTGGACGGGCCGGCAACCAGATCGACGCCGACCTGAAGCTGAGCATCCACGCCGATGGCTCCTTCGCGCCCGGTGCCCGCGGCTTCCACTTGATCGTGCCGCCCGACCGGCGGGGCTGGACCAACGACATCTTCCGCAGCTCGCGCCGGCTGGCCCTGGGCCTGCGCGCCGCGCTGAACGCGGCCGGGTTCTCCCGCGCCAACTACATCGCCGGCGGCGACGGCCTCGACGTCCGCGGCGACCTGGCCACCCTCAACCTCTCCGACGTGCCAACGGTGATGGTCGAGCTGGGCAACATGCGCGACGCCCGCGAGGCACGCCGGATGAGCAGCCCGCGCGGGCGGGCGGCGTACGCCGACGGACTGGTCGCAGGAGTGCGCGCCTTCCTCCCGTAGATTCGGGCCATGCCACTCGATCCAGGGACCGCGGTGCTGCTCGACCTGATCGCGAACTCCGGTCATCCGCCGACCCACGAGGGCACTCTCGAGGGGGGCAGGCTGGGCTATCGTGCGCTCCTGTTCGACGCCGTGGCGGACGGCGACAGGGTGCCGGTCGGGAGCGTTGAGGACCTCACCGTCGCGGGACGTCCGGCGCGGATCTACCGCCCCGAGGGGGCGGGCCCCCTGCCGACGATGGTCTTCCTGCACGGCGGTGGGTTCGTGATCGGCGACCTCGACACCCACGACCAGATCTGCCGCCGCATCTGCAGCGGCGCCGACACCGTGGTGCTCTCGATCGACTACCGGCTGGCGCCGGAGTCGCCGTACCCGGCGGCGGTCGAGGACGCGCTGGCGGCGGTGCGGTGGGCGGCCGACCACCAGGCCGAGCTAGGCGGCGGGGACCTGATCGCGGTCGGCGGCGACAGCGCGGGCGGCAACCTCTCGGCCATCGCAGCCCAGGAGCTTCCCGAGCTGGTGGGCGCCCAGGTGCTGATCTGTCCGGCAACCCACGTGCTCGACGACAGTCCTTCGCGCACCGACAACGCCAAGGGCTACTTCCTCGAGCTCGACACGATGCTGTGGTTCTTCGACAACTACGCGGCGCGCACCGGCGCGGACCCGAACCACCCGCGCCTGTCGCCGTTGCTGGGCAAGCTCGACGGTGTCGCCCGGGCGCTGGTGGTGACGGCCGAGTTCGACCCGATGCGTGACGAGGGTGAGGCCTACGCCGACCGGCTGGCGGAGGCGGGGGTCGAGGTCGACAGGGTGCGCTACGACGGTCTGGTGCACCAGTTCCAGGACATGGGTGCGTTCAGTCCGGCAGCCACCGCTGCCACCGACGACATGGTCGCCCGCATCCGCGCCCTGCTCCACCGCTGACGATGATCGCGACCCATCACTGGGACGACTGGTCGCTCGACGACCTGGTGGCCGCCAAGGGCGAACGGCTGGTCAGCCTCGTCGTGCCCGCGCGCAACGAGGCGGCGACGGTCGGCGACGTGGTCACCCGGGTGCGCTCGGCTCTCGTGGACACGGTCTCGCTGCTCGACGAGGTCGTCGTGATCGACTCCGACTCGACCGATGCGACGTACGACGTGGCGACCGACGCGGGGGCGGTGGTGCACCGGTCTGCGGAGATCCGCCCCGACCTGGGCAGCTATCCCGGCAAGGGCGAAGCGATGTGGAAGTCGCTCTTCGTCACCACCGGCGAGGTGATCGTCTTCATGGACGCCGACCTCACCGACTGGGACACCCACTTCGTGCCGGGGCTGCTCGGCCCGCTGCTCACCGACGACGCGGTCGGCCTCGTCAAGGGCTTCTACGAGCGGCCCGGCATCGACGGCGGCGCCCTCGACGGAGGGCGGGTGACGGAGCTGGTGGCCCGGCCACTGATCGCGCTCACCTCTCCGGATTTGGCCGGCCTGGTGCAGCCGCTGGCCGGCGAATGGGCCATCCGCCGCTCGATCTTCGAGACGCTCTCGGTGCCGACCGGCTACGCCGTCGAGCTCGCCGCTCTGCTCGACGTCGTAGCCACCCAGGGAGTGTCCGCGATCGCGCAGGTCGACCTGGGGCGGCGGGCGCATGACCACCAGCCGTTGCTCGACCTCGGTGCGATGGCCACCCAGATCCTGGCCGCCGTCGAGCGCCGCCAGGGCCGCGCGCCGGGCGAGGTGTTACTGACTCAGTACGAGTCGAGCGGTGGGGGGCTGCGGTCGGTCGAGCGCGCGGTGATCACCGACGAGCGGCCGCCCGCGGTGTCGGCATGACCCTCAAGCTCGGACGGCACGAGTACGCCGACGACGCCACGCTGATGATGGCGATCGTCAACCGAACGCCCGACTCCTTCTACGACAAGGGTGCCACCTGGGCCGAGGACAAGGCCATCGAACGCGTCGCGCTCGTGGTCGAGCAAGGTGCGGAGATCGTCGACATCGGCGGCATCAAGGCCGCCCCTGGCGTCGAGATCGACGAGGCTGAGGAGAAGTCGCGGGTGGTCGACTTCGTGGCTCGGGTGCGCGAGACCTATCCGGCCTTGGCCATCTCCGTCGACACCTGGCGGGCCCCGGTTGCCGACGCGGCGGGCGCGGCCGGGGCCGACATCATCAACGACGCTTGGGGTGGCGCCGATCCCGAGCTCGTGGACGCGGCCGCCGCGCACGGATTGGCCATCATCTGTACCCACACCGGCGGCGTGACGCCGCGCACCCGCCCCTACCGCATCGAGTACGACGACGTGGTCCGCGCCGCCATCCACGACACCGTCGCCTACGCCGAGCGGGCCGTGGCCGCCGGCGTCGCCCCGGAGTCGGTCGTGATCGACCCCGCGCACGACTTCGGCAAGAACACCTTCCACTCCCTCGAGCTCACCCGCCGGCTCGACGAGATGGTCGCCACCGGCTGGCCGGTGCTGGTCTCGCTGTCCAACAAGGACTTCGTCGGCGAGACCCTCGACCTGCCGGTCGGCGAGCGGCTCACCGGCACCCTCGCCACCACCGCTATCTGTGCCCTCGCCGGTGCCCGCATCTACCGCGTGCACGAGGTCGTCGAGACCCGCCGGACCGTCGACATGGTGTGGACCATCGCGGGGCGTCGGCCGCCCCAGCGCGCGATCCGGGGGCTGCAGTGACTCGGATCGCGCTGGTGCCCGGCGTGCTCGCCCTGCTGCCCGAATACGCCGGCATCGAGGACCCCGTCGCCGAGCTGCGGGCTGCTTGCCTCGAGGCGGTGGCGTGGCTGGGTGACGACGTGCGCGTGGTTGCCGACGACCAGGGCGCGCGGGTGGCGGCGTACCTGATCTCGACAAGCTCGACCACCGGCGCGAATGTGCTGGTGGTCGGCAACGGAAGCGCCAAGCGCACCGAGAAGGCACCGGGGCACCTCGACGCGCGGGCCCATGCCTTCGACGAAACGCTCGGAGCCGCCCTGAGGTCCGGCACGCTGACCGACGGTGACCTCTCGCTCGCGCGGACCTGTGGGCGTCGGTCGATGGCATCTCCGAGCTTTCGAACTCCTGCACGGCGAGACGGCGATCGTGGACTATGACGACGATCCGTTCGGCGTGCAGTACTGGGTGATGAGGTGGCAATGCGAGTCCTGATCGGTCCCGACAGCGACGATCTGGCGGTGCTCTACGCCGCCCCGAAGCAGCCGTGGCTGCGGGTCAACATGGTGACCACCCTCGACGGCGGCGCGACCGGCGAGTCCGGCACCAGCGGGTCGATCAACAACGCCCCCGACAAGCGGGTCTTCCACGCGCTGCGCGGTCTGGCCGACGCGATCATCGTCGGCGCCGGCACCGCCCGCATCGAGCGTTACCGCCCCGCGGTCGCGCCGATCGTCGTGGTCAGCCGGAGCGGTGACGTGCCCCCGACGCTGCGCGGCGCCGACCCGGGCCAGGTGGTGATGGCGACCTGCACCAGCGCGCCGCATCTCGCCCAGAGCCGCGAGCTGCTCGGGCCCGACCAGGTGCTCACCCTCGGCTCGCACCACGTCGACCTGGTTGGGCTCAAACAGCACCTGGTCGACCGCGGCTGGCGCGAGCTGCTGTCCGAGGGCGGCCCGCACCTCCTGCACGAGCTGCTGGCCCAGGGGGTCGCCGACGAGGTGACCGCGACGATCACGCCGCGCGTCGTCGCCGGCTCCGGTCCGCGGATGGTCGAGGGCCCGTTCGTCGACGTACCGCTCGATCTCCGGCTGCTGCTCGAGGAGCACGGAACGCTGCTCGGCCGCTGGTTCGTTCGCCGATGAGGGTCGGGATGACGCTGCCGGTGATGGAGCCGGACCTGTGGGAGCGCGGTGCCGAGACCCTGGAGACCTGGTCGCGGGCGATCGACGAGGGCCCCTTCGCATCGCTCTGCTTCGGCGAGCGGATGGCCTTCGACAACCCCGACGCGACCACGCTGCTCGGCGCGGTCGCCGCCTGGACCGAGCGGGTCCGGGTGATCACGACGGTGATCGTGCCCCAGCTGCACGAGCCGGTGCCGCTCGCCAAGGCCCTGGCCACCGCCGACCAGCTGTGCCGCGGGCGGCTGAGCGTCGGCTTCGGCGTCGGCGGCCGCGAGGAGGACTACCGCGCCGCGTCGGCCGACGTCCGCACCCAGACCATGGCCGGGATGGCGGAGCGGGTCGCGGTGATGCGCCGCGTCTGGGCCGGCGAGAAGGTCACCGAGGCGGTGCTCCCGGTCGGCCCACCGCCGGTCCAGCGCGGAGGACCCGAGCTGCTCGTCGGCACGATGGGCCCGAAGACCATCCGGCACGCCGCCGCCTGGGCCGACGGGCTGGCCGGCGTCACCCTCGACCTGGACCCGACCGCGGCGCGCGAGCTCTTCGACCTGGCCCGCAGCGCGTGGGCGGACGCCGGCCGGCCGCCGCCGCGACTCGCGACGTCGTTCTGGTTCGCGCTCGACGACGGCGACGGGAGCGCGCGCGAGCAGGTGCACCGGCACCTGCGGCACTACATGAACTGGCTCCCCGTCGAGTTGGTCGACGCGATGGCGCCGACCACCGGCTTTGCCGGCACCGAGGCGGAGCTGCGCGACCTGCTGCACAGGTTCGAGGACTCCGGCGCCGATGAGGTGCACCTGATCCCCACCGGTTCCGACCCGGCTCAGGTGCACCGGGTCGCTACCGTTGTTGCATGAGTTTGCAGCGGCGCGCCGTCGACGAGCCAGCGGTGTGGGTACGCGCGGCGGTCTGCTCGCTGGGCTTCGTGGCCCTGCTCTGGTTGATCGAGATCATCGACGCGGCGTCCGGCAACGAGCTGGACCAGTACGGCGTGCAGCCGCGCTCCGACGAGGGTCTGCTCGGCATCCTGTTCGCGCCGCTGCTGCACGGCGGCTGGACCCATCTCGAGGGCAATACCCTCCCTGCCTTGGTGCTGATGTTCCTGGTGCTCGTCTCCGGCATCGGCCGCGGGCTGGCTGCCACCGCGATCATCTGGGTCGTCGCCGGGGTCGGCGTCTGGCTCGTTGCCCCCGGCAACTCGGTCCACCTCGGCGCATCGAGCCTGATCTTCGGGTGGCTCATCTACCTCATGGTGCGCGGCATCTTCAGCCGCAGCGCCGGCGAGATCATCCTCGGCCTGGTGCTGTTCTTCATGTACGGCGGCCTGCTGCTCGGCGTGCTCCCGGGCCAGCCCGGCATCTCCTGGCAGGGTCACCTGTTCGGCTCGATCGCCGGCGCCCTCGCCGCGGTGTTCCTCAGCGAGCGCAAGGAACGTTCGATCGTCTAGCCGACCAGCTCGTCCGCGACCGCCTCGACGATCCGGATGTCGCGCACCGCGCCGTCGCCCATGGCCTCCAGCGCCCGTTGGTAGTCCTCGCTGTGGTAGGCCGCTACCGCGGCCTCGACGCTCGGGAACTCGATCAGCGCCGTCCGCTCGGTGGTGCCGGCCTCGAAGGCGTGGACGGCCTTGCCGCGGGCCAGGAAGCGACCACCCGAGGCGCGGATCGCGGGACCGGCGAGGTCGGCGTACGCCTGGACCTTGTCGGGGTCGGAGATGGAACGGAAGCTGTTGATCCAGTAGGCGCGCGTCATGCCACGAGTCTGCCTCAGTCGGACAACGCGGCAGCAAGGGCCGAGATCTGGGTCAGTGGGGCGTCGTAGCCGGGGAAGTAGGCGCAGACCCGCTCGGCCACGTCGCCGAACCGCCGGCGGATCTCGGCGGCGCACTCCTGCGGCGTGCCGCGGACGGCGAGCGTGGCCACCATGTCCTCGGAGACCAGGTCGATCATCGCGGCGATGTCGCCGACCTTCGACAGCGCGTTGAGCTCCGGCTGCAGGTCGGCCCAGCCCTCGACCTCCAGCACCGGCAGGTAGGCCGGTGTGGATCCGTAAAAGGCCAGCAGGGCGCGCACGCCATTGGTCGCCGCCGACAGCTGCTCGGGCGTCTCGCCCATCGCGCAGATCACCTGCGGGCAGATCGCGAAGCCGTCCGCGTCGCGCCCGGAGCGGGCCAACCCCTCCGCAACGGCCGGCATCGTCCGCTCCTGGAAGTGCCGCAGGCTGTGGAACGGCATCACCAGCAGACCGTCGGCCACCTCGGCCGCCGTGCGAGTCATCACCGGGCCGAGCGCGCCGAGAAGGACCGGCGGCGGGCCGTAGGGGTTGGCGCCGGGCACGAACAGTGGCGGCATCAGCGTGTGCCGCGTGTGCTCGCCGCGGAAGTCCAGCCGGGTGCCGTCCTGCCACGAGGCCAGGATCGACTTGACCGCCTCCACGATCTCGCGCATCCGCGCGGCCGGGGGACTCCAGGTGGCGCCGTACCTCTTCTCGATGTGCACCTTGATCTGCGAGCCCAGCCCCAGCCGGAAGCGCCCCTTCGACATCAGCTGCAGGTCCCAGGCGGCATGGGCGAGATGCAGCGGGCTGCGCGGCATCGCGATCGCCACGTTGGTCATCAGGTCGGTCTCGACGACGCCGGCCGCGGTTGCCAGCGGCAGGAAGACGTCGTACTGACCCTCGAACGTGAACAGCCCGTCGACACCTGCGCCCACCAGCTCGCGGGCGCGGTCGGCGGCCTGGTCGGGACGGGCATCGAGCTGGACGTCGAGGAGCACGCGGTCAGTCTGGCAGCCGCCGTACGCTGCATGGGTGGGCTCCTATCTCGTGGTCGGCGGCGGCATCATCGGCGCCGCCGTCGCCGCGCGGCTGCAGGTCGTCGACCCCGATGCCGAGGTCACCGTGTGGGAGAAGGAGAGCGCCCTCGCCACCCACCAGACCGGTCGCAACTCCGGCGTCGTGCATGCCGGGCTCTACTACGAGCCGGGCTCCCTCAAGGCCCAGCTGTGTCGCCGCGGCGTCGGCCTGCTCAAGGCCTTCTGCGCGGAACACGCCATCGCCTACGAGGAGTGCGGCAAGGTCCTGGTCGCACTCGACGCGGCGGACGAGGCTCGGCTCGGCGCCATCGAGGAGCGGGCCCTTGCGAACGGCGTGCCCGGCGTACGCCGCCTCGACGCCGGGGGGCTGCGCGAGCTCGAGCCACACGTCAGGGGCGTCGCGGGACTCCACTCACCTTCGACCGCGATCGTTGACTTCGCTGCCGTCACCCGGGCACTCGCCGGCGGGATCGAGATCGGCGGAGGCACGGTCCGGCTCGGGGTCGAGTGCACCGCGCTGCGCGAAGTGCGCGACGGCGTCGTGGCCAACGACGCGGAGAAGTTCGACCGGGTCGTCCTGTGCGGCGGGCTGCAGAGCGACCGGCTGGCGGTGCTGGCCGGCGACAAGCCGGAGCCGAGGATCGCCTCGTTCCGCGGCGACTACTACCTGCTCCGTCCCGAGCGGCGCTCGCTGGTCAAGGGCCTGGTCTATCCCGTGCCGGACCCGCGCTACCCGTTCCTCGGTGTCCACCTGACCCCTCGAGTCGACGGCGAGGTCCTGGTGGGGCCGAACGCCGTGCTCGCCCTCCGCGATCTACCGAGGCTGGCGGCGTACGCCGGCTTCCGCAGGTTCGCGCGCCAGCACTGGCGAACCGGGGTGGCGGAGCTCGCGGGCTCGCTGAGCAAGCGCCGCTTCGTCGCGGCGGCGCGTCGTTACGTGCCCGAGCTGCGCGTCGAGGATGTCGTGCCCGGACCGAGCGGGTTCCGCGCACAGGCCCTCGACGCCGACGGCGGGCTGGTCGACGACTTCCGCGTCAACGTGCGCGGCCGCGTGGTCGCGCTGCGCAACGCGCCGTCTCCCGGCGCCACCTCGAGCCTGGCGATCGCGGAGCACCTGGTAGACCAGATGAAGGAGGCACACAGATGGACCTAGGACTCACCGGCAAGGTCGCGGTCGTGCTCGGCTCGACCTCGGGCCTCGGCCGGGCCTCGGCGGAGGCACTCGCCGCCGAGGGCGCCCACGTCGTCGTCGTCGGCCGACGCGCCGAGCTCGTCGAGGAGCTCGCGTCCGCGCTGCCCTCGGCCACCGGTGTGGTCGCCGATCTGCAGGATGCGGACGCTCCAGCGCGGATCGCGGCGGCCGCTCGCGACGAGTTCGGGCGCGTCGGCGTGCTGGTCCTCAACGGCGGCGGACCGAAGCCTGGCCCCGCGCTCGACCTCGCCGTCGACGACGTGCGCACCGCCACCGAGCTCCTGCTGGTGCCGCACGTGGCGATGGTGCGCGAGGTGCTGCCGGGCATGCGCGAGGCTGGTTGGGGACGGATCATCGCCATCGGGGCGAGCGCCGTGCAGGAGCCGAGCCAGATGCTGGCCGCCTCCAGCGTCGGTCGCGCGGCCCTCGCGGGCTACCTCAAGACGCTGGCGCTGGATGTCGCCCGCGACGGCGTGACCGTCAACATGGTGCTACCGGGACGGGTCGACACCGACCGGGTCGCCTCGCTCGACGGCTTCAACGCCGAGCGCACCGGATCCACGCCCGAAGCCGTGCGCGAGGCGTCCGAGGGTGAGATCCCTGCTGGCCGCTACGGCCGACCCGCGGAGTTCGGGGCCGTCGTGACGTTCCTGGCCGGTGAGCCGGCGTCGTACGTCACCGGCGAGCAGGTCCGCTGCGACGGCGGCTACGTCTCCGCCTACTAGCTAGAGCATCTCCGCGAGCAGCTTGGCCGCGTTGCGGGCGCCGTCGGTCTCGACGTCGCGGTAGTCCACGTCTCGACCGATCTCCACGGTGATCGCGGCGGCGATCGATCCCGGCGTTGCCTCGCCGTAGTCCATTCGCTGACCCGCGCCGTAGCGCTCGAGTCGATGGCGGACATGGAAGTTCTGCTCGAAGTGGTGCTCGAGCGGAAAGTACAAGAACGGCCGCTTGTTCGCCGTCAGCTCCATCGTTGTCGTCAGCCCGCCCTGCGCGACCGCCAGGTCACAGGCGGCGAGGTGGCGGTAGAGCTGGTGGACGTAGGGCCGGACCTCGAGACCGGCGTGGCTGGGCAGAGAGGCCGGGTCGATCCGGGGGCCGGTGACGACCACCATGCGCAGGTCGGGCACGGCCGACTTCGCCTCCGGGTAGGAGTCGATCACCTTGCGGAGCAGGCTTTCACCGACACCGGTCCCCCCGACCGTGACCAGACACACGCGTTCGTCGGGGTGATATCCGAGCTGTTCGCGCAGCTGGCCGCGATCGCCGAGGTCCGCGGGATCGAAACCGGTGACATAGCCGGCGAAGTCGAAGTGCTCCTCGGTCCAGTCGCGGATGGTCGGTAGCCCGGGGCCGAGCAGGGCATCGACACAGTCGTCGGGACTTCCGACGAAGATCGCGCGGTCGCGGACTTGCGGGTGATCGGCCACGTGCTCGACCATCTCGGCGTTGTAGTCAGCAGTCAGGGCTGCCTCACCGTCGCCACCGTCCGGCATCGGCAGATAGCCGACGAAGTCGGTCAGCCAGGCGTAGTTGGCTCGCTTCAGCTCCGGGTGCTCGTGCAGGAAGTGGTCGATGTCCCAGCCCTCGTCGGCGATCCAGAGGTCGTAGTCGGTCTCGGCAGCGACTTCGTGGAAGACCATGAAGTTGGCGACCAGGATCTCGTCCATCTCGCGGAGGGCCTGGAAGCAGTGAAGGTCGTGCTCGGCAGACTCCGCCTCGATGTGAGCCGACTCGCTCGCCAGGTGGTTGCTCGCCGGATGGATGCGTTCCCCTTCGGCCTCGAGCACCCTGGTCACGGGCTGCTGTGCCAGCCAGTCGATCTGGACGCCGGGCACGAGCTCGCGCAGCTCCCTGGCGATGGCCACATCCCGCATGGCATGGCCGAGCCCGATCGGCGACGACACGAACAGCACTCGTTTCATCGTGCTGCTCCAGTCTGGTCGCGTGCGGGCTTGTCATCTCGACCAGGAAGCGACTCCACGAACTCCCGGATGGCGAGGTTGATCACGACCGGGTAGCGGCTCCCCGGAAGGTGGCCTGCTCCCGGGACGAGGAGCAGGCGTCCTCCGGTCAGCCTGGCCACCCCCTTGCCCCATTCCAGCGGGACGGTGAAGTCACGGTCGCCATGAATGACCAACACGGGGCAGGCGATGCTCTCGCAGAGAAGACGAGCGGCCGCCGGGTCCCGAACACACTCGCCCATGAAGCCGTCCGCGGCCGCCTGCGGGCCGGTAGCGGTCAGCCAACCGACCAGGTCGTCGATCTGCTTGGTCGAGTGCGGGTCGGTGGCGACGATCTGCCTCACGAACCACTCGGCAAAACCGTCGAAGTCCTCGACCATGCCCTGTCGACTGAATCTGGTTGCCGCTTCCAAGAAGCTGATCCGGCGGCCGAAGCGCCGAAGATCTGGTGACCGGATGAAGTGCCCTGCCCCGGCCAATGAAGCAAGGAGCGCAACTCGTTGGCGGTTGCGGTCCTTCGGTTCCTCGAAGAATGCGTACGTCGAGTCGAGCGGTGGCCACGGCGTCAGCGGAATCATCGGTGCGCTGACGATCAGGGCGTCGACTCGTTCCGGATGGTCGACGGCGAGCGTCATCGCGGTCTGGGCTCCCCGCGACTTGGCGAGGAACACGACCGATCGCGCACCGACGACATCCAAGATCTCGATGGCATCAGCCACATGTTCGGTCATCGCGTAGGCGCTGACGCCACGTGGTCGGTCGGAGTTGCCAGTGCCTCGCGGGTCGTACGCGATCACGCGAAAGTGTCGGGACAGGTAGGGGATCTGCGCCTTCCAGGCCAGCAGCGGCAGCCCCCATCCGGGCACGAGCATGATCGTGGTCTCACCGTCCCCGTGGACCTCGTACCAGACTCGTACGCCGTCTCGCTCGACGAAGCCTTCGCGATCGGGATAGCGCGCTCTCACGACAGGGCCCAGACAATCTCTTCGGGGAAGGCGGGGAAGCCGTCCAGCTCGCCGAACGTCGATGCCAGGGCGGAGATCTGGGTGCGGTAGGCCGAAACGGCGCGCAGCTTTCGTTCGCGTTCGACGGCCCCCAGGCGGTGGATGGCCGGTCGGGAGCGGGTCAGGGCCACGCCTGCGAGTCGTCGGTCCCAGTGCGCGGCGACGTCGACCTCGGTCGTGGTGTTGGTCCCGTTGACCCAGGCCGGCCAGCCATGGCGCACCCCATGAGGATGGTCGGCATAGAGGCGCACCTGTTGGCCGGAGGCGGCCAGCTCGAGAGCCGCGCTCCGAACTCGTTCGTGGTCGCCGTGCTCTCCCAACGCGGCCGGAGCGTAGACGATCGCGTTACGGTCGATCAGTTCGCGAAGCCTCGAGGCGATCTTCCCCACCGACTGGTGTGCTGGCTCGTACTGCTCGTCGAGAAAGTCGAGATGAGTGGCCGTACGTCCGGCGATGGCGAAGGCCTCGCGGTCCTCGGCCAGGCGCTCCCGCATCCTCGCCGCGGAGTCCGTGGCTCCCGACAGCCGATCCCACCAGGCGGCGCCGGACCCTGGAGGGGGCGAACCGGCATACACGTTGACCACAGCGACGTCGCCGGGACCGCTCAGAAGATGCCAGCACGACAGCACGGCATCGTCCAGGTGAGGGGACAGGATCACTGCCGGTCGGGCTGACATGCTCGGAGACTAGACCCCGCCTGAGGGGCCTTCCACGTACTTCGACACGCCCCGGAGGGCGATCGATCCGGACCTATACTCCCGGCGTGGGAGCCGAGAGATGCCCTCAGTGTGGCGCGGAGCTTCCCCTGGAGGCTCGCTTCTGCGCGTTCTGCGGTGTCGCCGTCGAGCTGGCGGTTGCCCGAGTCTCGCCCCGCGAGGAGCGCCGCGTGATCGCGGCGCTGTTCGCTGATCTCGCCGGGTCCACCCAGCTCGGGGAGACGCTGGATCCCGAGGACTTCCGCGACCTCACGGCAGGGGCCTTGGCCGCGATGGGCGCGGCGATCGAGGAGCTCGGGGGAACCGTGCGCGGCACGGCTGGCGACGGAGTCCTCGGACTCTTCGGTGCCCCGACCGCTCACGAGGACGACGCCGAGCGCGCCGTGATAGCCGGGCTGAGGCTGGTCGAAAGGATGAGCGCGTACGGAATCGAGGCTGCCGAACGCTGGGGCGTGGCGGAGCTACGGGTGCGCGTCGGCATCGAGACGGGGCTCGCGGTCCTCGGCGAAGTGCGCGCCGGCACCCAGGTCCAGTACGACGCGAGCGGCGACTGCCTCAACACCGCCTCGCGGCTGGAAGGGGCAGCCGATGCCAACGGAGTGCTGGTCGGTCCGCTCACCCATCGCCTCGTCAGCGAGGCGTTCGAGTGGGGGGAGGCGCGGGCACTCGTCCTCAAGGGCAAGGTGGAACCGGTTCTGGCGCGTCACGCCCTGGTATCGCGGCGCGACCGCCTTCCGCGACGGTCTGGCACCGGGCCAGGCTCACGGCTGGTGGGGCGGGACAGCGAGCTCGCGCTGGCCGAGGAGATCGTGGCCACGGTCAGCGCGAACAACCTGAGGACTCTCTTTGTGTCCGGGCAGGCAGGCATCGGAAAGACCCGCTTCATGCAGGAGCTGCGCTTGTTCTTCAACGCCGCCGGCGCCCCATCGTCGACCTGGCTCGAGGGGACCTGCCTCTCGTACGGCCTGGACGAGCCTTACCGTCCCTTCCGGCAGATCCTGCGACAGGCTCTCGGAACCGGCCTCACCTCACCGGCGGAGGTCCGCGCTGCCTTGACGTTGCTGATGGGTCCGGACCGCGCCGATGAGGTCGCCCCGGTGCTGGAGATAGTCCTCGGTCTGGTGCCCGAGGGAGACGAATCGTCCCGGATCGCGGCGCTGTCCCCTGAGTCACTTCAGCAGGCCGTGGTGGACGCCTTCTCTGAGCTTGTCGTCGCGATGGCCGCGCAGGGACCGGTCGCGATCGCCCTTGACGATCTCCACTGGGCCGACGCCTCGTCGTTGCGTCTCGCCGAAGGGCTTCTCTCCCGGCTGCGCGAGGACATCCCGCTCCTGCTGGTCCTGGCGATGCGCCCGGAGAACGATCGGGCGGCGTGGGCCCTGCGCGAACGCACCTTGGAGCGTCATTCGCGCCGCTCCAGGGAGGTGACCCTTGCCTCCCTCGACCGCCAGGCGGAGCGCTGGCTGGTGTCGGACCTCGTAGGTGAGGGAACCTTGCCGGAGGAGCTCGAGTCGGTCCTGTTGGGACGGGCAGAGGGCAATCCGTTCTACCTTCGCGAGCTACTTCGGTCGCTGCGCGACACGGGCGCCATCGTGGAGGCGGAGGGACGATGGCGATTCGATCGCGAGGTCACCGTCGAGGTCCCCGACACCGTCGAGCGCGTGGTGCTCGCCCGCATCGACCGGCTCCCGCCGGGTGATCGCGACCTGCTCAACTCGGCGGCGGTGATCGGTCGCGAGTTCGACCTGCCGCTTCTGGGTCGGATCGCCGGGGCGGACCTCTCGCCGGCTTCGCTGTCGAACCTGGTCCGTCTCGGACTGTTCGAGGGGGCCGCCCGTGGGGAGTACCGGTTCAGTCACCCGCTGATCCAGGAGACCGCCTACCTGAGCATGCTGCGGCGTGGCCGGGCCGATCTCCACGGGCGGGCCGCGGCCGCGATCGAGGAACTGGCACAGGACGGTTCGGACGCGCATCACGCCGTCCTCGCGCGACATCACAGTGCTGCCGGACACGTGGCGGACGCCGTGAAGTACCACCGGTTGGCCGCGATTGCCTCGCAGCGCGTCGTCGCCTTCGACGAGGCACTGAACCAGCTCGACCTCGCGATCGCGGCCGCGGGATCGCTCGACCCAGGGTCAGCGGGCGCCCAGCTCCCGGAGCTGCACCTGCTGCGGGGGCGGGCCCGTGGGCGCAACAGCGACTACGCCGGCGGCACGGAAGACTTCCGTCAGGCGCTTGCCGGCTCTCGGCTGGTCGGCGACGGGCAGGTCGAGATGCAGGCACTCACCGACCTGGGCTGGTTGCTGCGGGTGCACGGCTACGAGGAGGCGATCAGTCACCACCAGCAGGCGCTGCGCATTGCCGGGGAGCTCGACGACCCGGCTACGCAGGTAACGGCGCTCAGCCGGATGTCGATGATCTCCCTGAACCGCCTGCGGCTCGACGACGGTCTGGAGCAGGCCCAGCGCGCGCTCGAGATCGCGCGGGCATCGGAGCAGGACCAGCTGCTGGGCGCCGCGTTGGACTGCCTCAAGTTCGCGGCGCTGCAGCTGGGCCACCTCGACCTCCTCGAACGGGTGGCGGCCGAGATCATCGAGGTCCAGCAACGTTCTGGGGACCTCTTCTTGCTCCAATGGGCCTACCTCGAGGGCGCGACGGTGCCGCTCGCCCGTGGCGACCTCGACCGGGCCCGCGAACGGCTCGACCTGGCTACCGAGATCAACGCCCGCCTGGGATCCGACCGGATCTCGCGGGCGATGCTCCTCGAGGCGAGCTCGTGGATCGACCGCGCTGCTGGCGATGCCCGGGCCGCGGTCGCGGCCGTGAACGAGGCCGTGGTCACTCTCGGGGAACGGACCAATCCCGAGTTCTCCGCCTGGCTCGACGCCAGCCTCGGCTCGCACCTGATCGAGCAGGGAGACGCGCTCGGGGCCATCGGCGTTCTGGAGTCTGCCCTGGCGCACTCCGAGACGGTCAAGAGCCCCAACCGCTCCCTGAGGGCGGCCAGCCATCTCGCCTGGGCACGCTGGCTGGTCGGAGACGCTGATGGGTCACGGGCGGCGCTGTCGACAGCGGAGATGGTGCTGGCGGCGATCACGGCGCCACCGGGGTCGATGTTCCTGGACGGCTACCGGTCTTACGTCGCCGTCGCGCGCACCTGCCTGGCCCTCGGTGACCCACGCAGGGCGCAGGACCTGCTGGTTCCGCTCATCGCCGCTGCCCGGCGCTACGGCTGGCGTGATGCCGAGCAGGATGCTGCCGACGTGCTCCGCCTGGTCAACGAGAGCGGTGTTCCAGGCCCTCCAGATCGAGCACCGTGAACCGTCGCCGCTCGGTGGTGATCAGGCCGAACTCGCGGAGTGAGTGCAGAGCCTTCGCGACCGCCTCGCGTGATGCCCCCGTCCAGCCCGCCAGCTCCTCCTGAGTGATCGGCAGGTCGATCACGTAGCCGTCGGTCGAGACCGTCCCGAAGCGCTGCACCATCTCGACCAGCCGGGCGGAGACCCGGCCGATGGTGTGTGAGGCGCCGAACTCGACCACCTTGCGATCGGAGTCTCGAAAACGACGGATTGTGGTCAGCAGCAACTGGTTGGCGAGAGTGGGGCGGCTCGCGACCAGGTCCTTGAACTGTGCCGCCGTCACGGCCAGCGCCTCCACGGCCTCGATCGCCTCGACCGTGCTCGAGCGAAGGGTTCCGTCAACGACGGCCATCTCGCCAAGCAGGTCTCCGGGACCGCGAAAGTCGAGAATCACCTCCCGACCATCGGTGGTCAGATAGGTGATCTTGACCCGCCCCGAGACGAGGACCATCACCTCGGTCCCGGTCTGACCGGCGTGCATGAGCGTGGATCCGCTACGGAAGCGTCGCAGGCGCGAGCGAGCCAGGATCGCGTCGCGATCGGTGGGATCCAGCTCCCCGAAGAAACCGATGTCCGGATACGTGCCGGGTGTTTGCATTGGGAGAGGACGGTACCGCCCCCACGAACGACGTGTGCAGAAGTACACCCCCGGCGGGCGGAGAAGGACGTGGAGCCCAACGTCCGGGGTCGCCATGCTGCAACGGCCCGTTCCTTCCACGCAGTCCAAGCCCAAGGAGACGCCATGCGAACCAACTCGCGCCTGAGGATCATCACAGCCAGACGAAAGGGAGCGGCGCTGCTGGGCGTGCGTCTCCTGCTCGTGTTCGCGTGCACCGCGGTCGGTCTGAGCCTCGTTCCGTCCAGCGCATCCGCCGAGCCCGTCAAGCCCCTGACGACCGAGCAGAAGGACAAGGTCTTCTCCGACTGCAGCGCCGCCGGAGGCGCCTTTCGGACCTGCTGCAAGGCCGCCTCGGGCGCCTACGTGGAGGAAACCGATGAGGATGGTGTTGTCCATGCCTATTGCGACACCTCAAGGGTCGGCACCAGGCCGATGCCCGTGCGCGGCCTTCTGGCAGGCCTGAGCATCCTCTCCTCTCCGACTTCGCCGACTGGTTCGCGGGGGCCCCTCGCGCAGATCCTCAGCGGCCTGCTGGGGTCACCCCCTGCCCCGCAGGCACCTCCCGGCCCGGGCCAGCAGTAGCCAACGCCACGCTGCGCCTACTCGGGTAGGCCGAGCGTTCGCTGGTCTTCTATGAGCAGGACGCCTGGGGCCTCGAGCTGCCGGGCTCGAGGCAGAACGTCTGCCTCGTCGGCTTCTGGCGGGACCGGAAGGCGAACACCGTGAGGTTGCCGACGTATCCGGGGCGGGTGACCGCGACGGCGACCTTGGCCCCTGCCTTCAGGCGCAGTCCCTTGAGGAGGTAGCCGAGCTGCAGCGCGCCCGGGCCGGGGGACTTGACCGCTTTGTGCGTGAACCTGCCGCAGCCTGTGCAGCCGACCTCCACGCGGGAGCCCTTCGGGGCGCCACTGACGGTCAGCCGCGAAACGCCCGTGTAGGCACGGTGCAGTCGGACGGCCATGGACGCGGTCGACGTCAGCCGCGGCCTGGTGGCGAGCAGGTGAAGGACTCCGGAGGGGCAGGCGCCAAACGGTGGGCAGGCCGCGCCCACCTGCACCTCGTACCTCGTGCCGAGCGTCGTCCTGACATCGGTGAGCGTGGAGTAGAGGTCCGTGGTCGTGGAGTCGTCGTTGCAGACCACCGGCTCCGTTGCTCCCTGCCTGTAGATGGCCAGCACCGTGTCGTACGTCGATCCCTCCGTGGTCAGGCTGATCGGGCCGCCCGTGCCGTCGAAGCGGTACCAAGCCGTCCGGGCCACTCGGACCGGATCAGCCGGACCGCAGGAGATACCGACGGTGGTGCCTGGTTCGTCCGCGTCGACGCCGTAGCCGCTGGTGTCGACAGTGAGCTGCTTGCCGAAGGGCAACGGGTCTGCTCCACGAGCGTCACTGGCCAGCGCCGGCCGAGCGACGGCCAGGACGGTGGCGAGCAGGGCTAGAACGACGACCGCGTACCGAGATTGCCTCATGGTTGCCCATAGTTGACCGAAGCCGATGCGACGTCAACGCGACTAGGCGCTGGCCCGCCGCACGATGGCTGGCGGAAAGATCACCCGCACCGCCTTGGCGGTGCCGGAGTCGTCGACCTGCTCGAGCAGCAGCCGGGTGGCCTGCTCGGCCATCTCGCGGATCGGGTTACGGATCGTGGTGAGCGGAGGATCGGTGCGCTCGGCGACCCCGACGTCGTCGTAGCCGACGATGGCGATGTCGTCGGGCACCCTGCGACCCATTGCCTTCAGCACCTTGAGTGCGCCGGACGCCATCAGGTCGGACGCCGACATGATGCCGTCGAGGTCGGGGTGTCGGGCGAGCAGCGCCGCGGCGGCGTCCTCCCCGCCCTCCTCGGTGAAGTCGCCGTGCTCGACGGCGTCATCGGCGAGGCCGGCCTCGCGCAGGGCCGCGCGCCACCCGTTGAGGCGGTCGGCGCCGGCGGTCATGTCGGCCGGGCCCGCGATCGTGCCGATCCGGCGGCAGCCGCGGTTGATCAGCTCCTGGGTGGCGTCGCGTCCGCCGGCGGCGTTGTCGGTGTCGACGTAGGCGACGCGGTCGGCGCTGGTCCATGGCCGACCGACGAAGACGCAGGGCAGCCCCAGGTCGGCCAGGTGGTCGGCGAGGTGGTCGCTGCGGTGGTGGGACACCACCAGCGCGCCGTCGACGTGGCGGTTGCGCAGGTAGCGGAGCATCCGCTGTTCCTCCTCACCTGGCCGCGCCAACAGCAGCACCAGCTGGAGGTCGCGCTCGGAGAGCACCTGGGTCACGCCGCGCAGGGTCCGCGCGAAGAACGGGTCGGAGAAGACGCGCTCGTCGGGCTCCGGGACGACCACGGCGACCGAGTCGGTGCGCCGGGTGACCAGACTGCGCGCCGCCGGGTTCGGCGCATAGCCGAGGGTCTGTACGGCGGCCTCCACAGCAGCCAGCGCGCTGGCGCTGACGCGGTGCCCGCCGTTGATCGCGCGCGACGCCGTGGCCCGGGAGACACCGGCCAGGCGAGCCACCTCGTCGAGGGTGGGCGAACCGCCGTTGCTCCCGTTGACGTCGGCCTTGTCCACCCGCGCCACGTTAGGGCCCCTCGGCAAGATCGGGTGGCAGCACCCCGGTGGCGGCGACGGCGGCGTACCAGAGTGCGCTTGCCTTGGGGGTGCGAGCCTGGGTCACGTAGTCGACGTGCACCATGCCGAACCGCTTGGTGTAGCCATAGGCCCACTCGAAGTTGTCGAGCAGCGACCACTGGAAGTAGCCGCGGACCTCGACCCCCGCTCCCATCGCCGCGTGCGTCGCGCGCAGGTGGGCCTCGAGGAACGCGGTCCGGTCGTCGTCCTGCACGTTCCCGTCGGCTGCGGGCGCGTCCTTGAAGGCCGCGCCGTTCTCGGTGATGAAGATCGGCGGCACGTCGTAGTCGCGGTCGAGTCGCAGCAGCAGCCGGGTGAGCCCTTCGGGCTGGATCTCCCAGCCGCTGTCGGTGCGCGGCAGGCCGCGGCTCGGGAACGTGACGTCCTCGCAGCCGACGTACGCCGTCACCACCGGCCGCTCCGGGTGGTCGGTGCCGTCGTCGACGGGCGCGGCGAGCGGTCGGCCGGACACCGAGTCGCCGTGGTAGTAGTTGACCCCCAGCACGTCGATGGGCGCGGAGATCAGCGCCAGGTCGCCGTCTGCGATGACCGTCTGCCAGCCGAGCGACTCGGTCTCGGCAAGCAGGTCGGACGGGTAGGTGCCGCGCAGCACGGGGTCGAGGAAGACGCGGTTGTGCAGGGTGTCGATCCGCCGAGCGGCCTCGCGGTCGAGCGGGTCCACGGGGTCGTGCGGGTCGGCGACGGTCAGGTTGAGCGTGATGCCGAGGTCTGCGCCGGCACCACGCCGTCGCAGCTCGTCGACCACCAGGCCGTGCCCCAGCATCAGGTGGTGGGCGGCGACCAGCCCGGCCGCTCCCTCCTGCCGGCCGGGCGCGTGCTGGCCGCCGGTGTAGCCGAGGAAGGCGGAGCACCACGGCTCGTTGAGGGTGGTCCAGGTCGGGACCCGGTCGCCGATGGCGTCGTACAGCGACAGCGCGTAGTCCGCGAAGCGGTAGGCGGTGTCACGGTTGGTCCAGCCGCCGGCTTCCTCGAGCACCTGCGGCAGGTCCCAGTGGTAGAGCGTCAGCCAGGGCTGGATGTCGTTGGCCAGCAGCTCGTCGACCAGTCGCTGGTAG
The DNA here is from genome assembly GCA_963826035.1 of uncultured Actinomycetota bacterium. Taxonomy (GTDB): domain Bacteria; phylum Actinomycetota; class Actinomycetes; order Mycobacteriales; family Pseudonocardiaceae; genus Actinophytocola. Next base: position 1,121,055 of record CAWGVZ010000004.1, read on the forward strand.
AAGTCGACGCCAGCGGGGTTCACCGCGCCACCGTCGGGGCGCACCCGCGCCCACGACGCCGAGAAGCGGTAGGAGCCGAGGTTGAGCGACCGCATCAGCGCGACGTCCTGCGGCATCCGGTGGTAGTGGTCGCACGCGACGTCGCCGGTGTCGCCGCCGAGCACGGCCCCGGGCACGCGGCAGAAGACGTCCCAGATCGACGGCCGGCGTCCGTCCTCGGTGGTCGCGCCCTCGATCTGGTACGCCGCGGTAGCGGCTCCCCAGCGGAAGTCACCGGGGAACCGGATCGCCGTGGCGGCGCCCGGCGTCGAGGTCGTGGTGGGGATGGTCATCCCTTGACCGCTCCTTGCATGATGCCGGTCACGAACTGCTTGCCGGTCGCGATGAACAGGATGAGGAGAGGGATCGTGGCCAGGGTCGCGCCGGCGAGGACCAGTGCGTAGTCCTTGTAGTAGCCGCTCTGCAGCTGGTTGAGCGCGATCTGAACGGTCGGGTTGTCGCCGGGGAGCACGATCAGCGGCCAGAAGAAGTCGGTCCAGACGTACATGAACGTGAACAGCCACAGCATCGCCGCGGCCGGCCGCGCGGCAGGCACGGCGACGTGCCGGAAGATCCGGAACATCGAGCAGCCATCGACCCTGGCGGCCTCGACCAGCTCGTCGGGGATCGCGTCGACGAGGTACTGCCGCATGAAGAAGACCCCGAAGGCCGTGACGATCCAGGGGATGATGACCGCCCACACGCTGCCGGTCCAGCCGAGCTTCGCCATCAGGATGAACAGCGGCACGACGCCGAGCTGGGTCGGCACCGCCATCGTGGCGACGATGAAGCCCAGCAGCACGATGTTGCCGCGGAAGCGGAGCTTGGCGAAGGCGAAGCCGGCCAGGGTGCCGAAGAACACCACCGAGGTGGCGGCCACGCCGGAGATCAGCAGGCTGTTGCCCAACGCCTTCCAGAACGCAACGCTCTCGAAGACCCGCTGGGCGTTCTCGAAGAAGTGCCCGCCTGGCAGCAGCGGCGGAGTCTGCCGGGCCATCACCTCTTTGGTGTGCGAGCCGATCAGGAACGACCAGTAGAGAGGCGCGGCCGACCCGAGCGCGAAGGCGGTCAGTAGGCCGTAGACGAGGAACCCGGGGCGCTTGGTCATCTGCGCATCCCTCGCAAGGCACCGACGCGTCGGCTGACCATCAGGTTGACCACCGCGAACACGACGATCACCAGGAACAGCAGCCAGGCAGTGGCCGAGGCCCGGCCGAGGTCACGCAGGTGCCAGCCGAAGTCGTAGATCAGCATGGTCAGGGTGCTGAACTGCCGGTCGCTGCCGCCGTTGTGGGCGATCGTCTCGTCGAAGATCCGGGGCTCGGCGAAGATCTGCAGGCCCCCGATGGTCGAGGTGATGATGACGAAGATCATCGTCGGCCGGATCATCGGGATGGTGATGCTGACGAACTGCCGGATCCGGCCCGCGCCGTCGAGCGCCGCCGACTCGTAGACGTCACGTGGCACGGCCTGCATGGCGGCCAGAAAGATCAGGGCGTTGAAGCCGGTCCAACGCCAGTTGACCATCGACGCGATCGCGATGTGGCTGGCGAACCGGTCGACGTGCCACTGGATCGGCTCGAGGCCCACCCAGGTGATGGCGTCGTTGATCAGGCCGTAGCGGTCGCCGAAGAGGCTTCCGAAGATGATGGCCACGGCGGCGGGCGAGACCACGAACGGCAGCAGGATGCTCATCCGCCAGAGGGTCCTTCCGCGTAGGTGGGAGTCGAGAAGCCCGGCCAGGCATACGGCGATCACGATCTGTGGCCCGGACGACAACACGAAGATGCTGATCGTGTTGACCAGCGACTTCACGAAGTAGGGGTTGCCGAGCACGTCGCGAAAGTTGTCGAGGCCGACGAACTCGCCCTTGCCGCCGATCAGGCTCCAGTCGAAGAGCGAGACGTAGGCCGTGTAGACCAGCGGGAAGAGGCCGACCACCGCGAACAGCACGAAGAACGGCGAGATGAAGAGGTAGGGCGAGAAGCGCACGTCCCACGTGGACAGCCGTTGCCGCCAGGTGAGAGCTGGACGTGGAGGTGTACTTCCCGCCGGGGGCGCCGTGGTTTCGTCCCCGGCGGGAAGCTTGAGGTGGGTCATCGGAACTAGTGGATCACCCGTCAGGACAGCTGCTCGACGTCACTCAGGAAGGTTGCCCAAGAGTCGTCCGCGCTGTTGGAGCCGTCGTCCACCCGGATCACCGCAGCCTGGAAGGCCTGCAGGATGTCGGAGTACTTCGGGCCCTTGAACGGCTGCACCGTGATCGCCAGCGCGCGGTCCGACAGGATCTGGCCGGTCGGCGCGTCGTTGAAGAACGGGTTGACCTCGTCGGTGAGGATCGGGTCGCCCAGCGCGTCGGTCTGGCTCGGGAAGGTGCCCTTGGCCTGGAACGCCTTGAGCTGCTGCTCGGGCGCGGTGAGCCAGGAGGCGAACTCCTTCGCCTCGTCCGGGTGGTCCGACTGCGTCGGGATCACGAGGAACGAACCGCCCCAGTTGCCGCCGCCGCCGGGGAACGCGTTGGCGATGTCCCAGCCCTCGACGCCTTCGGCGTTGCCCTCGATGACGCCGAGCATCCAGCCGGGGCAGGCCATCGTGGCGAACCCGTCGTTCTGGAAGGAGGCGGTCCAGTCGTCGCTCCACTGGCTCAGCCGGGTCGACAGACCCTTGTCGGCGTTGCTCGTGACGGCCTCCCAGACCGCCTGCAGATCAGCGTTCTCCACGTTGACCGAGCCGTCCTCCGCCTCGAACGGGTACTCGACCTGGTTGAGCATGGCCTGGGCCGTGCCGCCGGAGGAGTCGTACCAGGCGGTGTCGGGCACCTTCGCGATGAACTCCTCGCCGATGGCGAAGTAGTCGTCCCAGGTCGGGAACAGCGCGGCGACCTCCTCGCGGTCGGTCGGCAGGCCGGCCTTCGCAAACAGGTCGGAGCGGTAGCAGATGCCCTCGGGACCGCTGTCGGTGCCGAACCCGATCAGGCGTCCGTCGGCGTCGGTGCCGGCCGCGGCCTTCCAGTCCAGCCAGCGACCCTCGAGAGAGCTGCCCGATATGTCGACGAAGGCGTCGGACTCGGCGAGGATCGCCGGCATGCCGTCACCCTCGATGGCCTCGATGTCGGAGAGGCCCGAACCGGCCGCCAGCTTGGTGTAGAGGTTGTCCTTGGCCTCGTCCCAGGTGCCGATCTTCTTCTGCTCGACCTGGATGTCGGGGTTGTCGGCGTTCCACTCGTCGATGAGCTCCTCGTAGCCGAACTCGTTGAACGTGGCGATGGTCAGCTTGACGGGGCCGTCGCTGGAGCCGCCGTCATCGTCGTCGCCGCAGGCCGCGGTCAGGCCGAGGACCAGGGCGCCGACGGCGCACAGGGCGAGGCCCCGACGCAGGCGAGTGCCGCGGTTGGGACCGGCCGGGCCGGGGGTGGTGGGTGTGTGGGTCACGATGCATTGCTCCTACCGTGTGCGGTAACCGGGCGGGCCCCGGTGTGGGGAGACCAGGTGTGAGAGCGCTTCCACAAGATCTCGTGGAACAACATGACAGGCGTCACATGGCCTGTCAACGGTTCCGCCTGAATGGGTGAACCGCCGCGCTCACGGGTTATGGGAGCGCTTCCATCAGACCGTTACTTGGCGGACTTCCGGGCTCGGCTCGCGGTCTTGGCGCGTTCGTTGGCGTCGAGGACCAGCTTGCGGATCCGGACGGCTTCGGGGGTGACCTCGACGCACTCGTCCTCGCGGCAGAACTCCAGGCACTGCTCGAGGGACAGCCGCCGCGGCGGGATCAGCTTCTCGAACGCGTCGGAGGTCGCGGAGCGGATGTTGGTCTGCTGCTTCTCGCGGGTGATGTTGACGTCCATGTCCTCGGCGCGGGAGTTCTCGCCGACGATCATGCCTTCGTAGACCTCGGTGGTGGGCTCGACGAAGAGGACGCCGCGCTCCTGAAGGGAGGTCATCGCGTGGGCCGTCGCTGCGCCCTTGCGGTCGGCCACAAGAGAGCCGGAGTTGCGGGACCGGATCTCGCCGGCCCAGGGCTCGTAGTCCTCGAAGATGTGGTGGGCGATGCCCGTGCCGCGGGTCTCCGTCAGGAACTGCGTACGGAATCCGATCAGCCCCCGCGCCGGCACCAGGAACTCCATCCGGACCCAGCCGGTGCCGTGGTTGGTCAGCTGTTCCATCCGACCCTTGCGGGTGGCCAGCAGCTCCGTGATCGTGCCGAGGTGCTCCTCGGGAGCGTCGATCGTGAGCCGCTCGATGGGCTCGTACGTCTTGCCGTTGACCTCGCGGGTGACCACCTGCGGCTTGCCGACGGTGAGCTCGTAGCCCTCGCGTCGCATCTGCTCGACCAGGATCGCGAGCGCCAGCTCACCGCGGCCCTGCACCTCCCATGCGTCGGGCCGTTCGGTGTTGAGGATCTTCAGTGAGACGTTACCGACCAGCTCGCTGTCGAGCCGGTCCTTGACCAGGCGGGAGGTGACCTTGGAGCCCTTGACCCGGCCGACCATGGGCGAGGTGTTGGTGCCGATGGTCATCGAGATCGCCGGCTCGTCGACGTGGATGAGCGGAAGCGCCACCGGGTCATCGGAGTCGGCGAGGGTCTCGCCGATGGTGATCTCGGGGATGCCGGCCACGGCCACGATGTCGCCGGGCCCCGCGCTCTCACCGGGCTTGCGGTGCAGACCTTCGGTCACCAGCAGCTCGCTGATCTTGACGTTCTTGACCTCGCCGTTGCGGCGGATCCACGCGACCGTCTGGCCCTTCTTGAGGACGCCTTCGTGGACCCGCACCAGGGCCAGGCGGCCGAGGAACGGCGACGCGTCGAGGTTGGTGACGTGGGCCTGGAGCGGCGCGCCCTCGGTGTAGACGGGAGCCGGGATGGTGTCGACGATGGTCTTGAAGAGCGGCTCGAGGTTGGTGCCTTCCGGCATCGAACCGTCGGCGGGCTGCGCGATCGACGCGATGCCGGCCTTGCCGCTCGCGTAGACCACCGGGAAGTCGAGCGCGTCCTGGCTGTGCGACTCGTCGAGCAGGTCCATGAACAGCTCATAGGTCTCCTCGACGACCTCCTCGATGCGGGCGTCGGGGCGGTCGACCTTGTTGACCACGAGTACGACGGGCATGTCGGCGTTGAGCGCCTTGCGGAGCACGAACCTCGTCTGCGGGAGCGGGCCCTCGCTCGCGTCGACCAACAACACGATGCCGTCGACCATCGACAGGCCGCGCTCGACCTCGCCACCGAAGTCGGCGTGGCCCGGGGTGTCGATGATGTTGATGGTCATGCCCTCAGGCGCCGACGGGCCGTTGTAGTGGATCGCAGTGTTCTTCGCGAGGATCGTGATCCCCTTCTCGCGCTCGAGGTCGCCGGAGTCCATCACCCGCTCGCCCACGATCTCCGCCTCGTGCGCCGTGAAGGCACCCGCCTGCCGGAGCATCGCGTCGACGAGGGTGGTCTTGCCGTGGTCGACGTGCGCGACGATCGCGACGTTGCGCAGGTTGGCGGTCTTGGTTGCAGACATGGGTGTGCGAGGTTCACTTCCACTGGAGGTTTAGGGGCCCGATGGGCCTCGGCGAGTCTAGTGCGGGCCCTCGTGATCCCACGATTCCGTCGGGTACAACTGAGCCATGACCAGCACCCTCGTCCGCGTCCGTCGCACCGGTGGCTTCATCGGGCGCACGGTCGAGGCCGAGGTCGATCTCGCTTCCGACGACGACCGGGTCGCCGAGCTCTGGGAGCTGCTCGATCGCGTAGTGGGCCAGTCGGTGCCGGCAGGCAAGCCCTACCCCGACGGGTTCACCTACGAGTTCGACCTCGATGGCGAGACTCGACGAGTGTTCGAAAGCGATCTGACGCAGGACCTGCGGCGGATCGCCGACCTGGTCCTGCGTCAGGGAGAGAGCTGGTCAGGAACCACTCCCGTAGGGCCGGGTGATGATCTCTAGCCAGTGTTTGTCCGGGCCCTCCCAGTAGAGGCCGCGGCCGCCGTCGTTGGTGTTGATCTCGCCGGGGTTCTTCTTGAAGGGGTCCGCCCACCACTGCTTGCCGCGGTCGCGGAGACGTTGCTGGATCTGGTCGAACTCCTCCTCGTCGACGAGGAACGCGAAGTGCTGGCCGTCGAAGTCGCTGGCCTCGTCCATGAAGTCGAGGCTCGCCCCGTTGGCGAGCTCGACCACTGCGAACGGTCCGAACGACGCGGGAGGGTCGAGCCCCAGGATCTCCGCCACTTCACCAGCCGCGGTCGCGCGGTCACGGGCATGGACGATGGTGTGGTTGAGCTCGACGCTCATTGGTTCTCTCCTGTCGGCTGGGTGGTCGAGGGTCGCAGGGCAACTACCACAGTCACGGCGACCGCGAGCAGCAGGCCGGCGGCGCAACCCGTCGCAGTGGCGAAGCCATGGACCAGCGCCTCGACCGGCGTACCGGCGAAGCCCTGGGTCGCGTTGATGGCCACGGTGTTGAGCACGGCAACTCCGACGCTACTGCCGATCTGCATGGCGGTGTTGGCGGTCGCGGCCGCGATGCCTGCCTGTCGCGGGTCGATGCCGCTGGTGGCCACGCCGATGGAGGGAGTGAAGACGCAGCCGATGCCGGCGCCGACCAGGATCTCCGCGGGCATGATCACCGTCAGGTAGCCGCTGCTCGGGTCCAGCTGGGCCAGCAGCGCGAGACCGCCCGCGGCCACCAGCAGGCCGGGCGCGACGACGGTGCGAGCCGGCACCTTGTCCATGAGCCGGGCGCCGATGCCGTAGGAGCTGGCGACAACGGCCACGTTGAGCGGCAGGAAGGCCAGGCCGGTCGTCAACGGGCTGTAGCCCAGCACGACCTGGAAGTGGTAAGTCAGCATCAGGAACATCCCGAACGTGCCGACGACAGAGGTGGCGGTCGCCAGGTAGGCGACGGCGCGGCTCCGGTTGGCGACGATGCTCAGCGGAAGCAGGGGGTGAGCAGTGCGCGCCTGGCGGACCACGAACGCCGCGCCGATACCGACGCCGATGACCCCTGGGACGAGCACGTGCGCCGAGCTCCAACCGTGAGCCGCGGCCTGGCTGCAGGCCAGCACGATGCCCGCGAGGGAGCTCGTGGCGAGGACGCCCGAGGCCACGTCGATCGGAGCCGGGTGACCGTCACCGCCGGGGAGGGCCCGGCTGCCGACCACGAAAGCGAACGCCGCCACGACCACGTTGACGTAGAGGCACCAGCGCCAGCCGGCGTACTCGGTCAGTACGCCGCCCAGCAGCAGCCCGGTCACCGCGCCGCTGCTGGCGATCGCCCCGAAGATGCCGAAGGCCTTGCCGCGCTCCCTCGGGTCGGTGAACGTGATCGCGATCAGCGAGAGCGCGGCGGGGGCCATCAGGGCCGCGCTTGCGCCTTGCATGGCCCGGCCGGCGACCAGCACGCCGAGGCTGCCGGCAGCGCCGGCGAGGGCGGAGCTCAGCGCGAAGCCGGTGAGGCCGATCAGCATTGCCCGGCGGCGGCCGATCCGGTCGGCGACCCTGCCGCCGAGGAGCAGCAGGCCGGCGAACGAGAGCGTGTAGGCCGTGATCACCCAGGCGCGCTGGGTGTCGTCGAAGCCGATGGAGCGCTGGGCGGTCGGCAGTGCGACGTTCACGATCGTGGCGTCGAGGGCGACCATCAACTGGGCGACGGCGATCACGGCTAGCGCGACCCAGCGGCTCTTGGACTCCGTCTGCGGTGGAGGCGTGGCGACGGTGGACATTGCGGTTCTCCTTGCGGATGAAGTGGAGGAAATATCTCCGTTTAACCGTGACACGGCTCGCCGTTACAGTCAAGAGATATGGAGGATATTTCTCCACTTCTGAGCTAGCGTGGCTTCATGGCGATGCGATCCGATGCCCGGCGCAATCTCGAGCAGTTGCTCGAGGCAGCCCGCGAGCTGGTGGTCGAGAAGGGTGCGGGCGTACCGCTGGAGGACGTCGCCAAACGGGCCGGAGTTGGCATCGCGACCCTCTACCGGCGGTTCCCGGACCGCGACTCCCTGCTGCGCGCGGTCGTCGTCGACGCCCTCACCCGGACCCAGCAGGCCGCGGAGCGCGCCGCCGAGATCGAGGAGCCTTTCGACGCGCTGGCCACCTACCTCCGCGCCGCCCTGGAGCTGCGGGTGTCGGCCGTGATGCCGCAGGTGCTCGACGTACTCGACCTCGACGATGCCGAGGTGGCCGCGGCCCGAGACGGCTCGGCCCGCGCGGTTGAAGCGCTGGTCGACGCGGCCCGAGACTGTGGCGACCTGCCCGAGGACGTGTCGTTCGCCGACGTCGGAATGATGCTGGTCCGGATCGCCCGCCCGCTGCCCGGGCCGCTGCCGATGGAGGCCAAGGACGAGCTGGCCCGACGCCACCTGGAGCTGTTCATCCGCGGGCTGCGTGCTCCGGCGCCGGGAGCGTTGGGCGGGCCGTCACTGTCGCTCGACGACCTGTCGGCGATGGTCGGCAGAGGGTCAGGCGAGAGCGCGGTCTAAGGCGGCTTCGACGTGCAGCGTCGTGCACGGGAAGACCGGCAGCTCCGAGTCGGCCTGGTGCACCAGCAGCTCGAGCTCGGTGCAGCCGAGGATCAGGCCACCGGCGCCGGCGTCCCACAGCTCCTCGATCAGACCCACCACCGTGCGACGCGAGCTGTCGAGCACCTTGCCGTGCACCAGCTCGTCGTAGATCACCCGGTTGACGGCCTCGTGGTGCTTGGCGTCGGGCACCAGGACACGCAGCCCGTGACTGGCAATCCGGTCGGTGAAGAAGCTGCGCGACATCGCGAACGTGGTGCCGATCAGCGCCACGGACTCGACGTGCTGCGCCTTGCAGGCATCGGCCACCACGTCGGCGAGGTGCAGCAGCGGGATGCCCACGGCGGCCTCGACCTGCTCGGCCACCCGGTGGAACGTCGTGGTGCAGAGCATCAGGAAGTCGGCACCGGCGCGCTCGACTCCCTGGGCCGCTGCGGCCAGGATCGCGGCGACGTCATCCCAGCGTTCGGCCTCCTGCAGGGCGGTGACCTCGGCGAAGTCGACCGACGACATCACGGTCTTCGCCGAGCTGAAGCCGCCGAGGCGCTTCTCGACGCCGACGTTGAGACCTTCGTAGTAGGCGGCGCTGCTCTCCCAGCTCATCCCGCCGATGAGTCCGATCGTCTGCACGGACGGCAGTCTGTCACGTTCTAGGAATCGATCCGATGAACCTTGTGCTGCGCGGCCTGGGCACGGGGCCGGATCACCAGCTCGTCGATGTTGACGTGGGGCGGCCGGGTGACCATCCAGGTGATCGCGTCGGCGACATCCTCGGCCGTCAGGGGATCCGGTACGCCGGCGTACACGGCGTCGGCCTTGGCCTGGTTGCCACCGAATCGCACCAGTGCGAACTCATCGGTGCGCACCATGCCCGGCGCGATCTCCATCACCCGGACCGGCTGGTCGAACAGCTCCAGCCGCAGGGTCTCGGTGACCACCTGCGTCCCGTGCTTGGCCGCGGTGTAGCCGCCTCCGCCCTCGTAGGCGACCCGGCCGGCCGTGGAGCCGACGTTGAGGATCGCGCCGGCGCCGGAGGCGACCAGGGCTGGGAGCACGGCCCGCGTGACCTGCATCAGGCCGATCACGTTGACCTCGTACATCTGCCGCCACTCGTCGCTCGAGGCTTCGGCCACGGTGGTCGCGCCGAACGCACCGCCCGCGTTGTTGACGAGCACGTCGAGCCGGTCGCCGACGCCGGCGGCCAGCCTCGCGACGGACTCCTCCGAGGTGACGTCGCAGGCGACCGGAGTGCCACCGATCTCGGCGGCCAGCTCCTCGATCCGGTCGACGCGACGGGCGGCGCAGATGACGTGGAAACCGGCCTTCGCCAGCGACCGGGCGGTGGCGGCGCCGATGCCGCTGCTGGCACCGGTGACGACGGCGATGGGGGAGGAAGGAGAGACGCTCACCTCCGCATTGTGTCGCGCTGGTGGCAGACTAGGCCGATCGACCGTCTCATCGTTCTCGGGAGGTGACGTCGCCGTGGGCATACGTTCGTACGCCGGCACGACTGGTCTGCTCGGGGGTACCGCTTGGGTGCTCTGCTATTTCGTGACGTTTGACGCGCTGTGGTGGGCCGGCCTGGCCCTGCTGGCCCTGGCGTGCGCGGCCGCCGGTGCCGGCCTGGTCAGCAGCAGCGCGATCGCCCTGCGCGTGTTCGTGGCAGTCGCGTTCCCCGCGCTCGTCTGCTCCGTCTGGTGGGTGCTGCGCGATGGCAGCGACACCGAGGTCGTGGACGCCTTGTGCGGCGCGGTGGCGGCGCTGGTGTCGCTCAATGCTCTGTCGACCAGCTCCCGGGGAATGGCGGCGCACGTCGCGTAGTTGGGTACTGACAGAAGTCTGTCCACATCCAACCAGCCGTGTCAGGGGAGCCACCGTGAACGAAGGCGCGCCGATCCAGCGGCTGGCGATGATCAGCGTGCACACCTCACCGCTCGACCAGCCCGGCACGGGCGACGCCGGCGGCCTGAACGTCTACGTCGTAGAGGTCGCCAAGCGGCTGGCCAGCCGCGGCATCGAGGTCGACATCTTCACGCGTGCCACCCGCTCGGCCCTCGAGGCGGTCGTGCCCCACAGCGACGGGGTCACGGTGCGCCACGTCCACGCCGGCCCGTTCGAGGGGCTGACCAAGGACGAGCTGCCCGGGCAGCTCTGCGTCTTCGCCCGTGAGGTGCTCCGCGCGGAGGCGGGTCAGCCTCTCGGCCACTACGACGTCGTGCACTCGCACTACTGGCTCTCCGGACAGGTCGGCGCGCTGGCCCGCGACCGCTGGGGTGTCCCGCTCGTGCACTCCATGCACACCATGGCCAAGGTCAAGAACGATGCGCTTGCGGAGGGTGACACCCCCGAACCGGTCGCGCGGATCATCGGTGAGCAGCAGGTGGTCGAGGCCGCCGACGTGCTGATCGCCAACACCGACCTCGAGGCCAAGCAGCTGATCAACCTCTACGACGCCGAACCCGGTCGGGTCGAGGTGGTCCACCCCGGAGTGGACCTGTCCGTCTTCCGCCCGCGCGAGCGGGCCGGCGTACGCGCCGAGCTCGGGCTTCCCCCGGACGCCCACGTGCTGCTGTTTGCTGGGCGGATCCAGCCGCTCAAGGCGCCAGACGTGCTGCTCCGGGCGGTGGCGCTGCTGCTCGAGCGCAGCCCAGGCTTGCGCCCGCAGCTGGTCGTGCCGATCGTCGGCGGGCCGTCCGGCACCGGCCTGGAGCGTCCGACCTCGCTGGCCTCGCTGGCCGCCGAGCTCGGCATCTCCGACGTGGTGCGGTTCGTGCCGCCGGTCTCGCAGCGTCAGCTCGCGAAGTGGTACGCCGCTGCCACCCTGGTCGCCGTGCCGTCGTACAACGAGTCCTTCGGGCTGGTCGCCGCCGAGGCGCAGGCTTGCGGCACGCCGGTCGTGGCCGCGGCAGTGGGTGGCCTGACCACCGTCGTGCGCGACGGGCGCAGCGGGTTGCTCGTCGACAGCCACGACCCGCTCGACTGGGCGCACGCGCTGGCCACGGTCATCGGAGACACCGGTCTGCTCGAGCGGCTGGCGCTTGGCGCGATCGAGCAGGCCCGCGAGTTCTCGTGGGAGGCCACGGCCCAGCGGACGCTCGACGTCTACCGGCAGGCCCGGTCGTTCATGCGCCAGCCTGCATGATTGCTGCATGACCACCGAGGCGGCCGACATCGTCCGCGGCTACCTCAACGACCAGGAGATCGAGTTCGAGGAGCTGTCCGACGGGGTCTTCTCGTTCAGCCTCCCCGGCGAGAAGAAGCTGCAGACGGCGGTTCGTCTCGACCTCGGGCCGCACGCTCTCGGCGTACACGCCTTCGTCTGCCGCAACCCCGACGAGAACCACGAGCGCGTCTACCGGTGGCTGCTCGAGCGCAACCTGAAGATGTACGCCGTCGGGTTCGCCGTCGACGCCGTCGGCGACATCTACCTCGACGCACGGCTGCCGCTCGCGTCGGTGTCCGAGGAGGAGCTCGACCGGCTGCTCGGCTCGGTCCTGTCCTACGCCGACGAGTCGTTCAACACGATCCTCGAGCTCGGCTTCAGCAGCGCGATCCGCAAGGAGTGGAAGTGGCGGAAGCTCCGGGGCGAGCCCACCCACAACCTCGAGGCGTTCCGCGGCTGGCTCGAGTCCGGCGAGGACCCGCCTGCCTCAGCTCCCGGCGATCAGGACAGCGCCGAAGGCAAGTAGCGCCGGCACCGCCTGAACGACCAGGATCCGCTTGTTGACGGTCGCCGCGCCGTACGCGCCGGCCACGATGACGCAGGCCAGGAAGAAGATCTTCACGTCCTGCAGGTCGGCGACCAGGCCCCACACGAGGCCGGCGACGAGGAAGCCGTTGTAGAGACCCTGGTTGGCCGCGAGCCCCTTGCTCGCCTCGGCGAACTCGGCGTCGGTGCCGAAGACCGCGCGGCCCCTCGGGGTGGTCCACAGGAACATCTCGAGGACCAGGAAGTAGAGATGAAGCGCGGCCACCAGGCCGACCAGCACGTTCGCGACGATGCTCACCCGCTGAGCATCCCACCTACCGCCCAAGTGTCACGTCTGGTGGGCCGAAGTGTCGGAAATGGTGGGTCGAGATGTCGCACCTCGACCCACCATTTCACGCACTTCGGGGCTCCACTTCACGCACTTCGGGTGTGGTGGGGTGGACGCGGGGTTTGCGGCGGGCCAGCGCGACGCCGAGCAGGGCGAGTACGCCGCCGAGGTAGGCGATCGTGGGCGGCACCTCGTCGAGGAAGATCAACCCCATCACGATGGTGAGCGGCGGCACCAGGTAGGTGGTGATGCCGAGGCTGGAGGCAGTCATGTGGTTGAGCGCGAATGCGTACGTCGTGAACGCGATCGCGGTCGGGAAGACGCCGAGGTAGACCACCCACAGGATCGATGACGTCGGCGCACTGCCGACCTCGTCGACCAGCGTGCCGGCGTAGGGCAGACAGGCGATCGCGCCGACCGTGCACGCCATCCAGGTCACCTGCAACGCGGAGAGCTTGGCGACCAACGGTTTCTGGAGCACCAGGCTGATGGAATACACGACCGCCGAGACCAGGCAGAGCAGCACGCCCACCACGTCGCGGTCACCGCCTGGCGACGTCGAGAGACCGATCACCGCGACGCCGGAGAATGCCAACGCGAGTCCGGCGGCGAGGTAGACGGTGAACTTCTCGCTGAGGAAGATCGCCGCCAGCACCGCGATCAGCACCGGCGAGATCTGGATCAGCATCGCGGCGGTGCCGGCGTCGACCCGTTGCTCGCCCTCGTTGAGTGCGATGTTGTATATCGCGAACCACAGCACGCCGATCGTCACGATCGAGACCCACTGGCGGCCCGTGGCTCGCACTACGCCGCGGCTCAGCGCGACGACGCCCAGCACCAGCGCACCGATCGCCACCCGCCCGAGCGACAACGCGCCCGGCGAGAAGTCGTGACCGAGGTGCCTGATGGCGACGAACGCCGACGCCCAGAAGAAGAGGGTGACCCCGACCGCGGCGACGGGGAGCCAGGGTCGAGTAGCCACTCGGCAACGCTACTCAGTCGTGGCAGTCGGCCGCGCGCGGTTTTCGGTCACGTCACCGCGAGTTACCGCCGTACTCAGAGATCGAGCTTGTAACCCAGCCCGCGCACGGTGACGAGGTACTTCGGCTCGCTGGGCTCCGGCTCCAGCTTGGCGCGCAGTCGCTTCACGTGTACGTCGAGGGTCTTGGTGTCGCCGACGTAGTCAGAGCCCCAGACGCGGTCGATGAGCTGCCCGCGGGTGAGCACCCGGCCGGGGTTGCGCAGGAACATCTCCAGCAGCTCGAACTCCTTGAGCGGCAGGCGCTGCTCCTGGCCGTCGACGGTCACCACGTGCCGCTCGACGTCCATCCGGACCGGGCCCGCCTCGAGTGTGTCGGGAGCGAGGTCGGGGTCGAGTCCGCGACGCAGCACGGCGCGGATCCGGGCCACGAGCTCACGCGGCGAGTAGGGCTTGGTGACGTAGTCGTCGGCGCCGAGCTCGAGGCCGACCACCTTGTCGACCTCGTCGTCCTTCGCGCTGACCATGATCACGGGCACGTTGGAGGTCTGCCGGATGGTGCGGCAGACCTCGGTGCCCGGAATGCCCGGCAGCATCAGGTCGAGCAGCACGATGTCGGCGCCGTTGCGGTCGAACTCCGTGAGCGCGGCGTTGCCGTCTGCGGCGATCGCTACCTCGTAGCCCTCCTTGCGCAGCATGTAGGCGAGAGCGTCGCTGTAGCTTTCTTCATCCTCGACGACGAGTACCCGTGTCACGGGCGTTCCTCCTGTTTCGTGTTGGCCCGATCTGTGTGTGGTGAGTGCCGGGGGAGAGTCAGGGTGAATGTCGAACCCTGTCCCTCTACCGACCACACCCGGACCTCGCCGCCATGGGTGGCAGCGACGTGCTTGACGATCGAGAGTCCCAGACCGGTGCCGCCAGTGGAACGGTGGCGCGCAGGATCGACCCGGTAGAAGCGTTCGAAGATCCGGTCGATCTCGTTGGTGGGGATGCCGATGCCCTGGTCGACCACGGACACCTCGACGTCGTCCTCGGTGGCCTTGGTGGTCACTAGCACGGTCGCCTCGTCCTCGGAGTAGCTGACGGCGTTGGCCACCAGGTTGGCGACGGCCGCGGTCACCTGCTCCTCGCTGCCGAACACCTTCAGCCCGGACGTGCCACCGGTGACCACGGAGATCCGCTTGGCGTTCGCGTCGATCGCGCTGGTGTCGACGGCGATGTCGATCACCTCGTCGAGTGAGACCGGCAGTGGAGAGTCGAGCGGCTCGTCGCCCTGCAGTCGCGACAGCTCGATCACCTGCTGGACCAGCCGCGAGAGCCGGTCGCTCTCGGTGAGCATCCGGCCGGCGAAGCGGCGTACGGCATCGGGGTCGTCGGCGGCGTCGCTGACCGCCTCCGACAGCAGCCGGATCGCGCCGACCGGGGTCTTGAGCTCGTGGCTCACATTGGCGACGAAGTCGCGGCGGACGGCCTCGACCCGGCGCTCGCGGGTGCGGTCCTCGACCAGCGCCAGGACCAGCCGAGAGCCGAGCGGGGCCACCCGCGCCATCACGTGCCGCGAGGGAGCGGCCTGTCTCGTCATCAGCAGCTCTGCCTCGCGGATCTGCCCGTCGCGACGCACCTGGCTGACCAGGTCGGCCAGCTGCTCGGAGGCGAGGTTGGTGCCGCGGACCAGACCCATGGCGTACGCCGGGGCAGAGGCCTTGAGGACGACGTCGGACTCGTTCACCACGACGGCACTGCTGCGCAGGACGGAGAGGACGGCGCCGACTCCCGGCGGGACGAGCTGCTCTTCTGTGGGTGGCCGGTCCCGTTGCTGGCGGTCGCTGATGTGCCAGGCGAGCACAGCGCCTCCGGCAACGACGGCGCCGATCACCGCGGCGAGGAACGCCTGCGTCGTCGGGTCCACGCTCAAATCGTACGGCCGTGTTCATGCGGATTTCGCCAACGGACGTGCGGCTTCGGAACGTTCACCGCTCGTTCACCAATCAACCCCACCGCGTCGCTTCCACTATCTAGGCTCCTGCACATGCGTGAGGTCTTCCATGAGCAGCTGGAATCGATGTTCGACGAGCTTGCCGGAATCGGTGCCAAGGTCGAGACCGCTATCGGTCTCGCCACCGAGGCGTTGATGACCGGTGACGCCGAGATCGCCGAGCGGGTGATCTCGGCCGACATCGAGATCGACCGGGCTCGCGAGCGGGTGGAGGACATGGCGTTCTCGCTGCTGTCGCTCCAGCAGCCGGTCGCCGGCGACCTGCGGACGGTCGTGTCCGGGCTGCGGATGGTCAGCGAGCTCGAGCGGATGGGCGACCTCTCGGTGCACGTCGCCAAGATCGCGCGGCTGCGGGTGCCGAACATCGCCGTACCCGACGAGGTGCGGCCGACCATGAGCCGGATGGCCCAGGTCGCCGCGGACATGGTGCACCGGGTGATCGCGATCATCACCTCGCGCGACGTAGAGGCCGCGATCGAGCTCGGTCGCGCCGACGAGGTGATGGACCAGCTGCGCCGCACCAGCTTCACCGAGCTGCTCTCCGACAGCTGGAGCCACGGCGTCGAGGCGGCGGTCGACATCGCCCTGCTAGGTCGCTACTACGAGCGGATCGCCGACCACGCCGTTTCGGTCGCGAACCGTGTCGTCTTCGTCGTCACCGGCGAGAACCCCACCACCATCGACGCCTGAGGCGCCGACTCGGCGCATCGTCCGGGCTGCAGCGCCGACTCGCGGCCGCCCTTTGCGCCGAGTCGGCGCATCGTCCGGGCTGTAGCGCCGACTCGACGGTTCTTAGGCCGGAGTTTGTGCCGACTCGGCAGTGAGTCAGCGGCCCTGGTTGGCTACGGCCGCAGCCGCCTCGGCGGCGGCCTCGGGGTCGAGGTAGCGGCCACCCTTGGTGATCGGCATGAAGTCGTCGTCGAGGTCGTAGACCAGCGGCATGCCCGTGGGGATGTTGAGGCCCGCGATGTCCTCGTCACTGATCCCGTCGAGGTGCTTCACCAGCGCCCGCAGGCTGTTGCCGTGGGCGGCGACCAGCACCGTGTTGCCGGCCCGTAGGTCGGCGGTGATGTCGGACTCCCAGTAGGGCAGGAAGCGCTCGATGACGTCCTTCAGGCATTCCGTGCGCGGCAGCTCGTCGCCGAGGTCTGCGTACTGAGGCAGACCCGCCTGCGAGAACTCCGACTCGTCGTCGAGGGGCGGTGGCGGGGTGTCGAAGGAACGGCGCCAGAGCATGAACTGCTCCTCGCCGAACTCCTCGAGCGTCTGCTTCTTGTCCTTGCCCTGCAGGGCGCCGTAGTGGCGCTCGTTGAGCCGCCAGGAGCGACGCACCGGGATCCAGTGGCGGTCCGCGACGTCGAGCGCGATCGCCGCCGTGTTGATGGCGCGCCGCTGCAGCGAGGTGTGTACGACGTCCGGCAGCAGCCCGGCCTCGCGGATCAGCACGCCGCCGTGCTCGGCCTCGGCGCGGCCCTTCTCGGTCAGTGCCACGTCGACCCAGCCGGTGAAGAGGTTCTTGGCGTTCCACTCGCTCTCGCCGTGGCGGAGCAGGATCAGGGTGTGGGGCATCAGTGCTCGGGTGCCTCTTCGGCTTCGCAGGAGTAGGCATCGCCGGCAGCGTCGTCGGCCCCGGGGGCGTCGTCGTAGCCGTCGTACTGGCCGCACTCGGTGACCACGGGGACGTCGGCCTCGACTACTTCGCCGTCGTCGAAAGTCAGCGTCACGTCGTAGACCTGCCCGGCCTCGAACGTGCCCTCGATCCGGATGCCGGCGTCGCGCAGGTCGGCCCGGCCGCCCGCGACGATCGTGAGTTCGTCCATGTCGGCGGCGGCGTCGTCGGGCCCGCTGGTCACGGACGTGAGTGCGGCGTCGTGTTCCACGTCGTTGTTGACCAGCAGCCCGATGAGGGTGCCGGAGCCCGGATGGCCGGCCACGATCAGGGAGTTGATCACGTCGACGGACCCGTCGCGGTTGGTGTGGCCGGGCGTCAGATCGTTGACCCGGTCGGTCGCGTAGTCGAAGCCGCACGAGCTGAGAACGGGTGCGGCGAGCAGTAGCGCGCCGATGGCGAACCGCAGAGTGCGGCGAGGGTGCCGAGGGTGCATCGTCAGGCCTTCGCAGGTCGGTCCGGTGGGGCGGTCAGTCAGCGCGCTCATGCTAGCGGTCCGCGCTCACTGGGCGAGGCCGAGGCTGGTGCCGACGGCACCCATGGCGGCCAGGACCAGGACGAGGTACGTCAAGGCGAGCGCCAGCAGCTTGGTCGCGCCCAGCCGGACTCCCAGCTGCAGCGGCAGATAGGTCCAGCCGTCCTCGTTGTCGGCAACCAGCCCCCAGATCGCGCGCAGGAAGTGGACGCCGAGGCCGAGGAGACCGGCAAGCCCGGTCATCGCGACGACGGGCGCCGAGCCTTCGGCAGTGCCGCCCCAGCCGCCGTAGGACAGGTACGCCGGGTAGAGCGCGAACGCGATCACCCAGGTCAGCCAGGACAGCACGCCCTGACGCAGGATGACGTTGCCGAGCATGCCCGTGGCCAGGGACAGCAGGTAGCAGCTGCCGGCGGTCACGCCGGTCGCGATGGAGAGCGGTAGGACGAGCAGGACCGCGCACGCCAGCGCGAACCACACGGTGCCGGGGTCGAGCTTGCCCTCCGCGATCGGCTTGCTCCTGGCCTGGTGGCGGGCGTCGCGCTTGCGGTCGACCAGGTCGTTGTGCCAGCCCAGGATCGCCTGGCCGACCAGCACGGTGGCCACCACCACCGCCACCTCGCGGCCGGGCCGCCCGGCGATCGCGGCAGCCAGGCCGATGCCGAGCGCGGTGAGCACCCCTTGCTTGGGGTGGGCCGCACGCAGTAGGAGGACCGGCCAGGTGTCGCGGATCGACAGCGACGGGCGGGGACGGAGGCGGCGTTCGCGGGCGATCTGCGCCGGCGCCGGCACGGGACCCGCTGAGGCAACGGAGGTCGTGCCGCCGCCGGGGTCGGGCTCCTCCCCGGCGCTCGTGCCTCGCTTCCAGCGTTGCGTGATCGCCATGGCACGCAGTATCGACCACCGCCGCGACCGGCAAACTCACCGGGGCAAGCGGGGTCTGGGACCCGCGGTGCGCAGATGCGTTCGATAAGAGCGGTCGCACCACATGAACCGTCTTCTGTCAAGACCGGAACACGGCTCTGACCTGCGGAAACGTCGGAAAGCAGAAATGGGTGGCGTGTTAGAATGAACACCTAGGAAGGGGTTCATCACATATGACTTTCACCGTCGGCGAAACGGTTGTTTATCCAAATCACGGGGCCGCAGTCATCGAGGACATCGAGATGCGGAAGATCAAGGGGGAGGATCGCGAGTACCTGGTACTCCGCATTGTCGCCCAGCAGGACCTGGTCGTGCGCGTGCCCGCGTGCAACCTGGATCTCGTCGGAGTTCGCGACGTGGTCGACAAGGACGGGCTCGAGAAGGTGTTCGACATCCTTCGGGCCGAGCACGTCGAGGAGCCGACCAACTGGTCGCGTCGCTACAAGGCGAACCTCGAGAAGCTGCACAGCGGCGACGTCATGAAGGTGTCCGAGGTCGTCCGCGACCTGTGGCGCCGGGAGCGTGACCGTGGCCTGTCGGCCGGCGAGAAGCGGATGCTGGCCAAGGCGCGCCAGATCCTGGTCTCCGAGCTGGCCCTGGCCGAGCACACCAACGAGGACAAGGCCGAGACCATCCTCGACGAGGTCCTCGCCAGCTGAACCCCGTTCACTGAACGTCGGACCCCCCGGACCCTGGTCCGGGGGGTCCGGTCATTTCCCCCTACGGTGGGCGCATGGAGGACCAGCCGCCCGCGCTCGGGGCCGTGATCGAGCTCGGTCGCGGATCGCTGCCGTTCACGCTGATCCACGGCGAGGCGCTGGTGGCCTGCGCCGCTTGGGGGCTGGGCGACTCCGGGGTGACCCCGGTCGACCTGGGCACCGAGTGGGCCGGGTTGGTCGACGGCGGCGAGCCGTTCGTGCTCCACGACAGCCTGTGCCCGATGACCCCGGCCTCGTTCATCAGCGAGTGCCTGGTGCGGGCGGTGGAGGGCGACACGGTCGTGGTCGGCGTACGCCCGGTGACCGACACGGTCAAGGTGGTCGCCGATGGCTTGGTGGGCGAGACGGTCGATCGCGAGTCGCTGAGAGCGGTGGCCTCGCCGGTCGTGTTGCCTGCGCGAGTCGTGGCCGCGTTCGAGGCCCTGCCTTCGCTCGACTTCACGGAGCTGGTGCGCGCGCTGGCGGAGCGCTTCGAGGTCGAGTACGTCGAGGCGCCTTCTGCCGCGCGGCGGGTGACGTCGCAGGACGACATCGTGCTGCTAGAGGCGCTGACGCAGCCGCTCCGCTAGGGCGAGGTCCTCCGGGAAGGTCACCTTCAGGTTGAGCGCGCTACCGGCCACGGCGAGCACGGGCACGTCGGCGTAGCGCTCCAGGGAGGCGGCTGTGTCGGTGCCGGTGAACCCGTCGGCATCCGCCTGCCGATAGGCGGCAAGCAGATCGACCGCCCGGAACGCCTGCGGGGTCTGCACCCCGTGCAGCACAGACCCGACGGGACCGCCGACCACCGGTGGCAGGGCGACGGTCGGGATCGCGCCGCCACGGGCGCGGGCCGCCTCGATCACAGCAGCGAAGAGAGCCGCCCCGGCGAGGGGCCGGGCGCCGTCGTGGATCGCGACCACGTCGATGGAGCCGGACTCGATGTCGGGTGCCAGCACCAGCAGCGCGGCCCACTCCGAACCGTGCCGGGTCTCGCCACCTCGCACGAGCAGCACCTCGGACTCGCCGAGGTGGGGAGCCAGCGCCGCGGAGACCGCGCCCTCTTCGCCCGCCCGGACCACGACCAGCACCTGCCGCACGCCGTCGAGGGAGAGCGCGTCGCGTACCGACCACGCCAGCACGGGCGCGTCACCCAGCGGGAGCAGTACCTTGTTGACCTCGCCGCCCAGGCGCGTGCCGGCACCGGCGGCCAGGATCACGACGGCGGCGGGCACGTCCGGGAGCATATGTCGCGGAGCGGATTCGTTAGCACGCCTGTTACATACGGAAACAGGGCGAGAACACGGCCGACCTAGGTTCGGCGCATGGCGCCCCGCGGACCGATCGAGGAGTGGCAGCCTGTGTGCCGGCTCGCGGAGCTCGAGATCGACCGTGGCGTCACCGCGCTGGTGCACGGCCAGGCGATCGCGATCTTCCGCATCTCGGACGACATCGTCTATGCGCTCGGCAACCACGATCCGTTCGCGAAGGCCTCCCGGCTGGCTCGCGGGATCGTCGGCACCCGGGGAGCGGTGCCGTTCGTGGCCCCGGTCGCCCACAAGCATGCGTTCGACCTGCGCACGGGTCAGTGCCTCGACGACTCACACGTCGCGGTGCCGGCGTACGACGTGAAGGTCGTCGAGGGCGTCGTGCTGGTGGGTCACCGCAAGGTTGCGGCGGCCTAGAGCCCCGGCGGCAGCTCGGCGGTCATGATGTCGTCGCCGCCGAAGACCGCGTCCTGCCAGACGAGCCGGTCACCCGAGACGGCCGGGAAGGCCTGCTGGCCGCGCTCCTGCAGCAGGTTGTAGATGGTGCCGGTCTCCATCGAGTAGAGGTAGAGGTCGGTGTCGGCGCTGCCGCCGCCGTCGTCCTCGGCGATGCCGCCACCCAGCTGACCGACGGCCTCGGGCCAGATGGCGTAGTCACCGTTGAGAGCCGCACCGTAGGGGACCGCGGTCTCGGACAGCTGCAAGCTGTTGCCAGTGCCGTCGAGAAGCACGGCGATCTGGGTGTCGTCGAGCGCCAGCACGCGGCCGCCCGCCGTCGCGATCGAGAACACCGCGCCCGGGGTACTGCCCACCTCGGCGACCGAACCGTCGGCCGGGTTCCAGAGGTAGACCTGACCGGAGTCGGTGCCGATCGCCACCTGGGCGTCGCCGGTGCCGACGGCGGTCACGGAGCTGATCCCCGCCGCCTGCAGGTCGAGCACGGACACCTTGCCGTCGGGGTCCACGAAGTACGCCGCCCCGTCGGTCTCGGTCGACCAGGCCGCACCGGCGTCGGAGCCGGCAAGACCGCCCGCGATCGTCGAGTCGCCGAAGCTGCCGATCGACTGGCGCTCGCCGTCGACGTCGTAGAACGCGACCTCGCCAGCACCGTTGAGGTCCGGCAGCTCGAGGCTCACCAGCGCGTCGCCGGCATAGGCGACGAAGAGCGCGTTGCCGGTGCGCGACGTGGGCTTGCCGCCGACCGCACTCGTGGCCGCGAATCCCGTGACCGCGCCGTCGGCACTCAGGTCGACCCAGGCGACGTCGTCTCCGGAGACGGTCGGCCCGAGCTGGGTTTGCGGAGACGAGACCACGACCTGACCCAGCGCGTTAGCCGCCGGGTTGCAGTCCGCACAGATCTCGTTCTCGTCGAAGATCTCGCGCGCGACGCGCAGGATCGTGGGGTCTGCTTCGGCGGCCTGGATGGTCTGCTCGACCGCGTTGCGCGCGTCGAGGAAGCCCGAGGTGGGGCCCAGCTGCGTGGTGAGCGCGGCATAGACGATCTTGTCGAAGTCGCTGGCGAGCTCGGACTCGTTGCCGCTGACCCCGTCGATCTGGGCGAGGCGGCTGCGGATGCCCCACAGGGCGTTGGTCCAGATGAGCGAGTTGGAGTGGACGCCGCCGTTGTCGTTGTTGTCACCGATCAAGTAGCGGTAGCGGATGCCGGTGTTGAGCAGGTAGTAGTAGTCGGCGAACGTGTTGCCGCTGAGCAGGTCGCGCGTGGTGAGGGTGCCGTCGATGTCGACGCAGGGGAACACCGCGGTGTCCATCCGGGTGCAGCCCTTCTCGGCGTAGAACGCGGTGTCGCTGCCGGTGTAGGCGTTGCCGATCACGTTGCCGAAGTAGTCGGAGAACGCCTCGTTGAGGGCGCCGGACTGTCCGGAGTAGATGAGGTTCGCCGACGAGGCCGTGACCCCGTGGGTGATCTCGTGACCCGCGGTGTCGATCTCGACGAACTCGTACTGACCGCACGGCACGCCGTAGACCATCTGCGGCCGGGGCAGGTTGATGTCGAAGTAGGCGTTGCAGAAGTCGGAGTCGCCGAAGTTGACCGACGACACCATCGACGAACCCTGGTCGTCCCACGACCGACGCCCCAGGGCGGCGTAGTAGTCGTAGACGGCCCGGCTGAGCGCCTGCGCCGCGAGGGCATCGCCGTCCTGGATGGTCGGGCCGTTGCTGGTCACCCGGGTGCCCGGCAGATCGGACGGGGATGCCCCCGCCATGTCGTAGGTCTCGATCCCGCCCTCACCGGTGCTGGGGTCGTAGGTCGGGGTGGTCGGGTCGATCAGCACGATCCCGCCGCCCTGCTCCATTCCGGTGGCCGTGAGGTCGCCCATCATCCGACTGGTCCCGTGCACCTGCACCGGGTCGCCCTCCGCCGCGCCGACGCGGGTCGGGGCGAGCAGGCCCGGCGTGCCCGCGGTGCGGTACGCCGACGGAACCATCGTCAGCGCCTCGGCCGACTCGGCGCGGACGTCGATGACGGAGCCGGTCTGGGCGTCGACGTAGTAGGTCGCGCTCAGGGTCACCTGGCCGCTGGTGGCCGATCCGGGACCGATCAGGACCGCCCAGGCCAGCCGCCCTTCGGCGATGGGGACGATCGCGAGGGTCGCCTTGCCGCGGGGTGCGCCGCCGGACGCCTCGCGCGCCGTCTGCGCGGCGGTCCTGGCGCTGACGGTCGGCGCGGTGACGGGAGTCAGGTCGGAGAAGACGCGACCGCGGACCGCGTTGACCCGGGTGTCGGTGTCGGTGACCTCGAGGCTGAAGACGAGTTCGCCGTCGACGACGGGCACTCCTTGGAGCTGCTGGGTGGCGCGCACGCTCACGACGTCGGCGATCGTCGGCGCCGAGGGGTCGCCCAACGACAGGTCGGCCGGACCCACCCCGAACAGGTCGGCGCCGTAGTCCTCCATGAGGCCGGTGACCGCCGCTGCCTCGTCGCCGCCGTCGGCCGGCCGGTAGCGACCGCCAGAAAGCTCGCCGAGATAGCCGGTGAGGTCGTCCTGGCGACCGACCCAGCCGGACGAGGTGCTGTCGCGCAGGTCGGCGATCGCGTCGGTCAGGGCGGTCACTCGCTCGGCGGCGGTGTCCGGGTTGGCCTGCCGGTAGGTCGCCGACACGGTCAGCGTCTGCGGCTCCGCGTCGTCGTCACCGAGCGAGGTGCCGTTGTCGCATGCGGACAGTCCGAGCACGGCAGCGATCAGGGCCGGCGCGAGGGCCGCGCGGAAACGATGCGTGGAGGTGACGCCGGACATGTGAGCCCCTTCGGATGGTGCCGCGATTGTCGAAGCGGCTGAGGTAAGTGTCAACAGCGCACGGCCCTGAACGGGGTGCTTCGCCGATATGCGCTAGACCGCTCATCTACCGCGGGCGGGAAACTGTCGCGAAACCCGCGCCGGGCTGTCATCATGCGTCGAAGTTCGTCCGAACCGGAGGTCTGCCGTGCCTTGTCCTACCTGCCAATCCGACAACCCGGAAGTGGCGGCCTTCTGTCACAAGTGCGGCGCCTCGATGCGCCCCGACGCATCGGGCGTCCGCACCTATGCGGTGGCATCGTCGGAGGGCGTCAACCAGTTCGCGCTGATCTCGACGATCATGCCGCACACCAGTCGCGACACCGCTGACAACTATCGGTGGGCGATGATCGTCAGCAGTGTGCTGATCATCGGCGCCACCGCTCTTGGTCTGCTCCCGATCGCCATCGCCGCCGCCGCGTTCCTGATCCCGCTGGCTTACCTCGTCTACATCTACGACGTGAACCTCTGGGAGGACGCCCCGGCCAAGGTGGTCATCGGGCTCTTCTTCGTCACCGGCGCCCTAGCGGTCTTGGTCTCGCTGTTCTTCTTCGTCTGGGTCTTCGACAACGAGTTCCAGACGTTCGTCTCCGGCGGTCGAGCGCGCGGCGGTATCGACTCGCTCTCCATCTCTGCGCTGCTGATCTTCGCCGTCCTGCTCCCGGTCGTCGCCGAGGTCGTCAAGAACCTCCCGGGTGCGCTGCTCGCCCGGCTCCCTCAGTTCGACGACATGATCGACGGCCTCACGTTCGGCGTGGCTGCCGGCACGGCGTACGCCGCCTTCGAGACGATCGTGCTCTACCGCGGCGTCTTCACCTCCGAGACGTTCCGCACCGAGTCGGGTCTGGCGACCTGGATCGTGATCGTGGTCAACCTGATGGTGGTCAAGTCGCTCATCTACGGCACCGCCACCGGCATCGCGGTCGCCGCGTTCTCCGGTAAGGGTGAGGGCTACGACGGCTTCACGAACTACTACCTGAAGAACTTCGCCTTCGCCGCCGGCATCAATGTCGCGTACTGGCTGGGTGTCCGGCTGCTGGCCTACATGCCGTTCGGCCAGGCGCTCGGGCTGATCTGGGGCTTCGTGATCCTGGGCGTCCTGGTGATCAGGATCCGCGTGATGATGCAGGCAGCGCTGCTCGAGGCGGCTATCGAGGACGCCGCCAAGGCGGACGTGTCGAAGCACGACACGTTCGTCGAGACGTTCTGCCCCGAGTGCGAGAACATGCTGCTCGTCGGATCGCAGTTCTGCATCGCCTGCGGCACCTCGGTCCGCTCGACCTCGCACCAGACGCGCAAACAGATGAACACCGAGCATGCCGACGCCCCTGCGGCCGACGGAGGTGTGGCATGACGCAGCCTCCCGTTCCCCCGCAGCAGCCACCCGTTCCCCCGCGGCCGGCAGCGACGCAGCCCCTGCCCCCGGCGCCGACGTCCGCCCCACCCCAGGGCCCACCGGCCGGCTACTACCCGCCGCAACCTCCTGGCGGCTACGCGCCCATGCCGCCGCCTCCGGGCAGCCTGCACAAGACGGGCAAGGGCAAGACCATCGGCATCATCGTCGCCGGCGTGGTGGGCATCGGAGTGCTGGGCGGACTGGGTGCCGTCATCTTCGGCGGTGGCGACGACGACAAGGACGACGTCACGACGTCGGAGGCCAATGGCAACGGATCCGGGATCCTGGACCCCGAGCCCGTCGGCACCGCGACGCCGACGGCGGACCCGACTGCCGCACCCACTGAGGCCTCGCCCACTCCCGAGCCGACCGAGGAGCCGACCACACCGCCGGTGGATGGCACCACGGCGACCATCGGCTCCGGCGTCCAGGTCTTCGTGCCCTCCGGCTGGGAGATCGCGGGCCAGGGCAGCGACGACATCGGCCTGAACGACGGCAACGGCAGCTGGGCCTATGCCCTCACCGGAGTCGGCGACCCATCGGTCGAGGCGTCGGCTGTGCTGAGTGCCAACCTCGACAGCATGCTGCCGCCCGACAACTACAGCCAGCTCAAGACCAGCGACGTCCGCCCGCTCGAGGCCTTCGGCTCGCTCGTGTCGATCGCGGTCATGGACTACGAGGCGCTCTGGGTCGACTCCCAGGCGACGATCCCGCTGCACGGTCAGGTCTACGTCGCGGTGCGCCAGGACGGCGTCGCGCTCCTGATCTCCGTTGAGCACACCCCGCCGGGCGACTTCGAGGCGGTCATCGACACCTGGGCTCCGGTCGTCGACAACAGCTTCAACCTGCTCGGCGGTTCCTGACCAAGTTTTCCCGATGACCCGTCAGAAGCTCTTCTGACGGGTCATCGGGCAGCGAAGATCAGGGCCGTGGCGATGGCGGCGACGCCTTCGTCACGGCCGGTGAGCCCGAGGCCGTCGGTGGTGGTCGCGGACACGGTCACCGGGGCGCCCAGCGCTGCGGAGAGGGCCGCCTCCGACTCGGCGCGGCGAGGGCCGACCTTGGGTGCGTTGCCGATGATCTGTACGGCGACGTTGCCGATCTCGTAGCCGGCCGAGCGCAGCCTCAGCGCGGTCTCGGTGATGAGTGCGGCGCCTGCCGCCCCCGCCCAGGCGGGGTCCGACGTACCGAAGTTGGAGCCCAGGTCACCCAGCCCGGCGGCGGACAGCAATGCGTCACACACCGCATGCGCAGCGACGTCGCCGTCGGAGTGGCCGGCCAGGCCCCGGGTCTCGTCCGGCCAGGACAGTCCGCCCAGCCACATCGGCACCCCGTCGGCGTACCGGTGCACGTCGGTACCGATACCGACCCGAAACCGTAAGGAAGCCTGGTTCACGCCCTGATCATGCCTGAGCGACAATCAAGGTGTGGAGTCCTCTCGAGGTCGGTGGTGGCTGGCCGGCCTGATCGCCGGTGCGTCCGGCGTGGCCACCAGCTACCTCGTTGCCTCGCTGATGTCGATCCGGGAGTCTCCCGTGGTTGCCGTGGCCGACGCGGTCATCCGGCTGACGCCTGGTCCGGTCGCCCACGCTGCCGTCGAGCTGCTGGGTCACGCCGACAAACCGGTGCTGGTGCTGAGCATCCTGACCATCATGGGCGTTGCCTTTGCGGCGCTCGGCGGCCTCGCCCGACGCCTGTGGTGGGCGCCCGCCGTCGGCTACGCGGTGCTCGCGGTGGTCGGTGCCGTCGCAATCCTGTCGAGCAACGGCGCCCATCTCACCGACGCGCTGCCGGTCGCGGTCGGCTTCCTCACCTGGCTCGTGGCCCTGTCGGTGCTCACGGAGCCGCTCCGCCGGCCCGTGGAGGAGCCCGACGCGGGTGCTGCCGGCACCTCGTCGCGCCGAGGCTTCCTGGTCGGTGCCGCGGCGATGGCGGGCGTCGCGGCGGTGCTGGCCGTGGTCGGCCGGATCGTCGGTGGCGGCAGGCGCAAGGTGGAGGAGACGCGGCGACTGCTGAGGCTGGAGGAGGTCACCGAGCCGCGGATCCCGCCGGCTGCCCGGATCGGCGTCGACGGCGTCGGCTCGTGGATGACGCGGGCCGAGGACTTCTACCTGATCGATACCGCCATCGTCCGGCCGGCCATCGACCCGAAGGAGTGGAGCCTGCGGATCCACGGAATGGTCGACCGTGAGATCACGCTGACCTACGACGACCTGGTCGCGCGCGAGTTCACGCAGAGCTGGATCACCCTCAACTGCGTCTCCAACCCGGTCGGCGGTGACCTGATCGGCAACGCCTGGTGGAGCGGGATCCGGGTGGCGAACCTGCTAGCCGAGGCCGGTGTCGACCCCGAGGCGGACGCCGTACTGCAAACGTCTTCCGACGGCTGGACCTGCGGCACCCCCGTCGCCGCACTGATGGACGACCGCACCGCGATGCTCGCGGTCGCGATGAACGGCAAGCCGCTCCCCATCGACCACGGCTTCCCGGTGCGCACGATCGTGCCGGGCCTCTACGGCTACGTCTCTGCCTGCAAGTGGGTGGTCGACTGGGAGGTCACCAAGTTCTCCGAGATCTCGGCCTACTGGACCGAGCGCGGGTGGGGCGAGCTCGGTCCGGTCAAGATGTCGTCGCGGATCGACGTGCCCGGCTCCGGCGAAGAGGTCGCGGCCGGCTCCGTGACGTTCGCCGGGGTCGCCTGGTCGCAGCACACCGGCATCGCCGGCGTGGAGGTCGCCGTCGACGGTGGGGCGTGGGTGCCGGCCACGCTGGCCGAGGTGCCGAATGTGGACACCTGGGTGCAGTGGAAGGCGGAGGTCGACGTCGACGAGGGCGGTGACCACGTGGTGCGGGTGCGGGCCACCGACAAGGACGGTCTCGTGCAGACCAGCGTGGAGCGCGACGTGCTGCCCGACGGATCGACCGGGCTGCACACCGTGGACTTCTCGACCTCCTAGAGGTCCTCGGGCAACGGGTGCGCTGCGTCGTGGATGACGTAGACGGTGCCGCCGGTGGTCGGCAGCCAGGCGTTCTCGAACTGCCCGCGGTCATAGGTACGCCGCACGCCGTCCCGGGTGCTCGAGGCCGGGTCGTTGACGACCACGTCGCCAGACGCGGTGAAGCCGACGATCACGAGCAGGTGACCGTTGGACGACGAGACGGCCGAGCCGGTGAGCTCGCCGGCGCCGTACGAGATCGAGGCCACCAGCGGGATGCCGGCAGCGATATAGGTCTCGGCCTCGCGCAGCGACCGCAGCCGGGTCACGAAGGCCTTGCCGGCCAGCGGCGCGGCGTACGCGGTGTTGAAGGCCCAGTTGCCGGTGCCCCTGTAGGAGGAGTCGTAGGTCATCCGGGCGGCGTAGTCGACCCAGGGATCGGCGTGGCCGGCCGGGACCCAGTGATAGGCCGTGGGGTCGGGCAGCGCGTCGTAGTAGCCCAGCACCATCGAGGTCGACGTGGGCGAGCACCAGGCCTCCCCGCCGTTGCCCCAGGCGGGGTAGTGGCCGCGGTGTGCCATCTGCGAGTAGCGCGGCACGTCGAGCACGGTTCCGACGCCGGGACCGGGCGCGGACGCCGCGACCGGACCGGACGGCAGCCGCGACGCCACCGCGCCGACAGCGTCGACGCTCGGCGATCCGGGCAGGCCGGCCCTGCGCAGCAACTGCACCCTCACCTGGTAGGCCGTCGCTCCGGCCGCCGAAGCTGACCGCCAGGTGTCGACGTTGACGCGGCCGAGGTCGTCGGTCTGGCCGGAAACGGTCTGTCGCTTGGTGTGACGGTCGCCGGAGGTCCACCGGCCGAGGACGTCCCAGCTCGAGGTCTGACCGGTGGGGCTCTTCGCGCGGACCCGGACCTCGAGCCAGGTGTCCGCGGGGGTGAGCGCCGACCACGACGGGATCAGCTCGGTGAGCTCGAACCCGGGCGCGACCCAGGGCGAGTCCCACGTGCCCTGTTCGTAGACCTGTCCGGCGTAGCGGCGCCGGTCGGTGGCGTCGGCCAGCACCAGCCGGCTGTGCTGCACCTTGGTGCCCACGAAGGTGCCGGCCCGCCACTGGGCGGCGCCGTCCCACTGGGTGTAGGCGATCTGGCGGGCGGTGGCGCCGCGCTCGGCCCCGGCGGATGGCACGCCCGTGAGCATGGCGCACAACAGGGCACCGAGGACGAGCGAGATCCGCATCCCCCAACGGTACGTCACTCCAGCCCCATGCGTCACAGCGTCGCCGATGGCCGACTTGGGCTGCGTCATCCCTAGACTTGGCGGGTGACGTTCCGGCTCTATGACACCGCGACCCGCGAGGTCCGTGACTTCGTTCCCCTCGAGGAGGGGAAGGCGGGCATCTACGTCTGCGGTCTCACGGTCCAGTCGGAGCCCCACGTCGGGCACGTGCGGTCGGGAGTCAACTTCGACGTGCTGCAGCGCTGGCTGCGCCACCTCGGCTACGACGTCACGTTCATCCGCAACGTCACCGACATCGACGACAAGATCCTGGTCAAGGCGGCCGAGCAGGGCCGGCCTTGGTACAACCTCGCCTACGCCATGCACCGCGAGCTCGACCGCGCGTACGCCGCGCTCAACGTCGCGCCGCCGACCTACGAGCCGGGGGCGACCGGCCACGTGCCGGAGATGATCGAGCTGATCGACGAGCTGATCACCCGCGGCCACGCCTACCCCGCCGAGGACGGCTCGGGAGACGTCTACTTCGACGTGCGGTCGTGGCCCGCGTACGGCGAGCTCACCCGGCAGGGCCTCGACGACATGGAACCGGCCGCCGACGCGACCCCCCAAGAAATGGCACTGCGCAAGCGGGACCCGCGCGACTTCGCGCTCTGGAAGGGCCACAAGAAGGAGACCGAGCCGGCGACGGCCGCCTGGCCGGCGCCGTGGGGTCCTGGCCGTCCCGGTTGGCACATCGAGTGCTCGGCGATGGCCGGCAAGTACCTCGGGCCGGCCTTCGACATCCACGGCGGTGGCGTCGACCTGCGCTTCCCGCACCACGAGAACGAGCAGGCGCAGGCGCGCGCGGCCGGACGGCCGTTCGCGTCGTACTGGATGCACAACGCCTGGATCACCACGTCCGGCGAGAAGATGAGCAAGTCGCTCGGCAACTCGCTGACCATCCCCAACGTGCTCAAGGACTATCGCGGCATCGAGCTCCGCTACTACCTGGTCGCGGCGCACTACCGCTCGCACGTCGAGTTCAGCTTCGACGCGCTCGACGAAGCGGCCGTGGGGTTCCGGAGGATCGAGAACTTCCTGGAGCGCTACGGCTCCTCCGGCCAGAGCGGCGAGCTCCCGCAGGCCTTCGTCGACGCCATGAACGACGACCTCGGCACGCCCGCGGCGGTCGCGGTCCTCTTCGACACGGTCCGTGACGCCAACCGCAGCGACGACCCGCAGGCACAGGCAGCCGCCGTGGTGGCGATGCTCGACGTGCTCGGGCTCAACCCGGCAGACCCGGCGTGGGCCACCACCGGCAACAACGACGCGAAGCTCACGGCCGCGGTCGACGTGCTCGTCGCCGGCCTGCTCGAGCAGCGCAACCGCGCCCGCAAGGACTTGGACTTCGCGGCTGCCGATGTGATCCGCGACCAGCTCAAGGCGGCCGGCATCGAGGTCGAGGACACCCCCGACGGCCCGAAATGGACGGTCAGCTAGTGCCCGGGGTTTCGAGACGCTCGCTTCGCTCGCTCCTCAACCACCGAACAAGGAACTGTCGTGCCCGGTAACTCGCAGCGAAAAGGGTCCGTACGCAAGACCAGCAAGAAGCCGACCGCAGGGTCCGGTGGCCGGGTCAAGCGCGGTCTCGAGGGCAAGGGCCCGACGCCCAAGGCCAAGGACCGCGCCTACCACAAGACCTACCGGTCGCAGCAGCAGGCGGAGGCGCCCGCGAAACGGACTCCCACCCGCAAGCCGAAGCGCAAGACCAGCTCGGACGCCGAGTGGATCGCCGGTCGCAACTCAGTGGTCGAGGCGCTGCGCGAAGGCGTCCCCGTCAACGGCCTCTACGTCGCCGAAGGTGCGGAGCGCGACGGGCGGCTGCGCGAGGCGTTCAAGCTCGCGCAGGACCGCGGGATCCCCCTGTCCGAGGTCAGCAAGATCGAGCTCGACCGCCGGACCGACCGCGCGGTGCACCAGGGCCTGGCGGCCCGGATCCCGGCGTATGAGTACGCCCATCCCGACGACCTGCTCACCGCAGCCGCCGATGCGGGCGAGAAGCCGCTGATCGTGGCGCTCGACTCGGTCACCGACCCGCGCAACCTCGGCGCGGTGATCCGCAGTGCTGCCGGGTTCGGCGCGCACGGCGTCGTGATCCCCGAGCGACGCGCAGCCGGCATGACCGCCTCGGCCTGGAAGACCTCCGCCGGCGCCGCCGCGCGGATCCCGGTCGCCCAGACGGTCAACCTGGTCCGGCAGCTCAAGGCCTACCAGGACGCCGGGTGCATGGTCGTCGGCCTGGCCGCCGACGGCGAGGTGTCGCTGCCGGAGCTCGACCTCGCCGACGGGCCGCTGGTGCTCGTGGTCGGGTCCGAAGGTGCTGGGCTTTCGCGACTCGTGACCGAGACCTGCGACCAGCTGGTCTCGATCCCGATGGCCAACAGCCTCGAGTCCCTCAACGCCGGCGTGGCCGCTTCGGTCGCTCTCTACGCCATCGCCGAGGCACGCAGCTAGTTCGGTGACAGAGCGCCGTCGTACCGCCGTTGTCACCGCGTTCGTCGCGGTGTGGCTCGGCTTCGCGCTGCTCGTTGGCCTGATCCTGTTCCTGAACAGCAGCCGGACCGTGACCCTGGCGAGCCACGATGCCGTGCTGACCCCCGACTTCTCCGGCCACGCCGTGCTGCACACCGGGCCGGTGCTGCCGGATCTCCGGATCGACTCGGGCTCGCGGATCGGCGTGGACATCCAGCTCGGCAAGACCGACGCCCCGTCGACCGATGCCCTGGTCGAGCGCTACGCCCTGATCGCCAGCCAGCCCGGGGGGCCGACAGACAAGGTCCACGACGCCCTGGTCTCCATGGCCCTCGACGCAGCGGTGACCGGTGGGGTCCTAGGTGCGGTGCCGATCCTGCTCTGGCTGATCGTGGGGCCGGATCGGCGCCGGGAGCTGTATGCGCGAGCGCGCACCCGTCAGGGAGCCATCGCCGCCCTGATCGTGGTCCTGATCGCGGTCGGGCTCTGGGCACCTTGGGTGCCGGAGGAGGACACGGTCGAGGGCGAGCGGACCTGGATCACGCTGCAGGAGTTCCTGGGCCCCGCGATCCCGCTGCCCGAAGAGGCACGGGGAGTGGAGGTGCAGAACGGCGTGACCACCACCGAGACCCGGCGGTTGATCGAGAGCGCCGTCGAGACCTACCGGAAGAGCCTCGAGTTCTACGCGGCGGCCGAGGACGCCGCGGGGGAGCTGGAGCTCCGTACGCCCGAGGAAGGCGAGACCGTGGTCGCCCTGGTATCGGACCGCCACGACAACATCGGCATGGACGCAGTGGCGCGCGCGGTCGCCGACCGGGCGGGTGCGACGGCGGTGTTCGACGCGGGCGACGACACGTCCACCGGCTCGAAGTGGGAGGCCTTCTCTCTCGACTCGCTCGCGGCGGCGTTCGACGACATCGACGGACGCTGGATGGTGCCGGGCAACCACGACAACGGGTCGTTCGTCGGGGGTTACCTGGCCGACCGCGGCTGGACCGTGCTCGAGGGCGAGGTAATCGACGGTCCCGGGGGCTCTCGGCTGCTCGGCGTCGCCGACCCGCGCTCGAGTGGGCTCGGTACCTGGCGCGACGAGGTCGGCCTCAGCTTCGAGGAGGTCGGCGAGCGTCTGGCCGACGCCGCGTGCGCCGCGGAGGAGGACGGCGACCGCGTCAACACGATCCTGGTGCACGACGCGAACCTGGGTGACCCAGCCCTCGCACGCGGCTGCACCGACCTGGTTCTGGCCGGGCACCTGCACTTCCAGGAGGGGCCGACCATGGTCGTGGGGGAGAACGGCGAGACCGGCTACAGCTACACCACGGGCACGACCGGCGGCGCGGCGTACGCGATCGCGATCGGCAGCAAGCTCAAGCGCCCAGCCGAGATCACGCTGATCACCTATGGCGACGATGGCCGTCCCGTCGGCCTGCAGCCCGTCGTCGTGCAGCTCGACGGCTCCTTTACCGTCGGCGACTTCAACGAACTGGTCCTCTGAGTTAGCAGTCCTGAGAGCGGTCTCGGGTCTATCTTTCGAACATGGTCGTCACCACAAAGGATCGCCTGGTGGAGGCAGCGAACTGCGCCTTCGCCGAGCACGGCATCCTCGGGGCATCGCTGGTTGAGGTGACCCGGCAGGCGGGCCAGCGCAACCGTGGCGCGGTGCACTACCACTTCGGTGGACGCGACGAGCTCCTCGCGGCGGTGCTGGAGCAGCACGTCGACTTCCTGGGGAAGCGTGAGGGAGAGCTCCTCGCCTTCGCCTCCACCCGCCCCGCCGACGATGTCGCCTCGGTCCTGGAAGCCATCGTCCGACCGGCCGTCGAGCTCGCGGAGAGCGGCGAGAGCGGGCGCAACTACCTGGTGATCGTCGGCGAGCTGGTCGAGCAGGACCCCGCCCATCGCAGCGAGGCCGTACAGGAGATGCTGGCCCGGACGGGCGGCTACGCCGTCTACGACCTGCTGGAGAAGCGGGTCCAGGCGATGGACGAGGAGCTGCGCGCCGAGCGGTTCGCGCTGATGACGTCCTTCGTCCTCGGCTCGGTCGCGCGCCGGGTCCGGGCGGGAGGCGGTGACGGTAGGCCGCTGATGCCGACCGAGCGCTTCGTGAAGAACCTGGTCAGCATGGCGACCGCGATGCTGGGCGCGCCCCTCGTTGACGCTACAACGCTCTCTCAGTAGGTTCCGGCGGGTGAGAGCCGTCCGTGTGGTCCGCCATGCCGCGCCCAGCGAGGCCATCGAGATCCAGGACATCGAGATCCCCGAGCCGGGCGCCGGCGAGGTTCGGGTTGCCGTCGCGGCCGCGTCGCTGAACTTCGGTGACATCGCCAGGTGTCGCGGCGGAGTGGCCGCGGTGATGGCGGAGCCGCCGTTCACCCTCGGCATGGACGTCGCCGGAGTCGTCGAGGCAGTCGGTCCCGGCGCCGAGGACTGGCTGGGCAGGCGCGTGGTCGGCATCTGCCCGCAGTCGCTCGGCGGCCTCGCCGAGAGGGCGCTGGCGGGCACGATCTTCGACGCCCCTCCCGAGCTCTCAGATGTCGAGGCCGCGGCCTTCACCCTCCCCTTCCACATCGGCTACCTCGCGCTCCACGAGCGGGCCCGGTTGCAGGTCGGAGAGACGGTGGTGGTGCGGGGCGGCGCCAGCGCGGTCGGTACGGCGGCCATCCAGCTCGCCGTAGCGGCGGGCGCACGGGTGATCGCCATCGCCGGCGGACCCGAGAAGGCCCAGCTCTGTCGGGACCTCGGCGCGGACCGCGCCATCGACCAGGACGACGAGAGCGTCTTCGACGTGGTCATGGACGAGACCGCGGAGCGAGGCGCCGACGTCATCTTCGACCCGATCGGCGGCGAGCAGACCGAGACCATGTGGACCTGCGGGGCGCTGGGCGGCCGCTACCTCGCCGTCGGCTTCAACGACGACCCTGAGTCCGGCCTCACCGGGCGCCCGCTGCGCAAGCTGTCGATGGCCAACCTGACCGCCATGGGCGTGATCCTCGCCTACCTCGACGTGCCGCGGGCCTATCGCCAGTTCGGCGTCAACCCGTTCCCTCCCGAGACCGGCCGCCGGGTGCACGCGGCGCTCCTCGAGCTGGTCGCCGCCGGGAAGGTCCGCCCGACGATCGGCCGCACCGTCGGACTCGACGACGTCGCAGCCGCCCTCGAGGACCACGCCGCCCGGCGTACGTCGGGACGGACGGTTGTCGAGCTCTAGTCGGCCGACGCAGACGTGACGGCTTCTTCGGGGCGGTGCGGCAGCAGGTTGTCGACGTAGTCCCTCGCCGTCTCGAACAGGTCGACCTCCGTGCCCGCCTGTTCGGACAGGTACCACCGGTGTTCGAGGATCTCGTGGAAGAGCTCCGCGGGCTCGAGCTTGCCGCGGGCATCAGTCGGCACCATCCGGACGATCGGCTCGTAGACCTCCGTGAGCCAACGGTTGGCGACCAGGTTGCGGTCCTCGCGGCCGAGGTCGAAGTGGGCGGCGAACGCCGCCATGTCGTTGAGCAGCCGCCGCGCCTGGGCGTCCTCGACGTTGAGGCCGGTCAGCGCCTGGAGCTCGCGGCGGTGGTGGCCGAGCTCGACCACCCTCGGCTGGATGCGCACCGTGTCGCCGTCGAAGTCGGTGACGATGTCGAGCTCGTCGACATCGAAGCCGAGGTCGTTGAGGCGTTCGATCCGTTGCTCGATCCGCCACATCTCGGCGGCCCCGAACTCCTCCTCGCCGGTCAGCTCGTCCCACAGCGCGTGGTAGCGCGCGTCGAGCAGCTCGATGATCGCGTGCGCCTCGAGGTTGTCATCGAGTGACTCGCTGGCCTGCAGGTCCAGGAGCTCGGCGAAGACGTTCTCAGTGGCGACGGTGAGATCGTGCTCGCGCATGTTCTTCGACAGCGTGGGTTGCAGCTCGCCCGTCTCGGCGTCGACGAGGTAGGCGGCGAAACCACCCGCGCTGCGTCGGAACAGCACGTTGGAGAGGGACACGTCGCCCCAGTAGAAGTCGGCGAGGTGCAGCCGCACCAGCAGCACGACGAGCGCGTCGATGAGGGACGGCAGGTTGTCGGCGGACAGTCCGTGGGCGAACAGGCTGCGGTAGGGGAGCGAGAACCGCAGGTGCTCGGTGAGCAGTGCGGCCGGTAGCAGCCCGCCTGCCGCGTCCACCCGTCCGGTCACCACCCCCTGCGGTACGACGGCAGGCAGCCCGAGCCGCTGCAGGTCGCGCAAGAGGCGGTACTCGCGGAACGCGATTTCCTCGACGGTCTCCTTGACGGCGTACGTCCTGTCGCCGAGCCGGACGATGCGCACCACATGCCGCGAGAGCCCGCGAGGGAGCGGGACGACGTGCTCGTCGGTCCAGTCCTCCAGCGGCGTCGACCACGGCAGGGTGAGCAGTGCCGGGTCGGGGCGGTTGGCGACGATGTGGAGCGCCATGCCCGACAGGCTACTTATCGCGGACGACGCGACGGATCTCCACGCCGACGGCTCCCGGGGAGGTCTCGGTGGTCAGGATCGGCTCGTCCAGCTCGAGAGGGAGGTCGATCGGCTCGCCGGGCGCGCGGCGGGCGACCACGAGCAGCGTCTCCTCGGGATGCTCACGCAGGAACGCCAGGGTGTCGTCGTCGACGTAGGCCCAGCGCAGGCTGCCGCGCCGGAGGGCGACGTGATCGCGGCGCGCGGTGGCCAGGGCGGCGTACGTCGCCAGGGTGTCGTGGTCCCAGGTGTCCGGCCGGTCCCACGGCATCGGGCGCCGCGCGTCCTCGCCGTTGACGCCCTCGAGCCCGATCTCGTCGCCGGCGAAGACCATCGGCACGCCTGGCAGCGTGAACTGCAGGCCGGCCGCGAGCCGGTGCGCCTCGGGCGAGCCGACGAGCGTGCGGATCCGCGCGCTGTCGTGGGAGCCCAGGATGTTCCAGGACGCGGAGCAGGCGCGCCACCCGTTGCGGGCCTGCCACTCCCGCAGGCTGCGCTGCACCAGCGCTCCCGGACGTCGGGGCACCGCCACCGGGCGGCCGAACGGCAGCGCCGGAGAGTCCGGGTCGCGAAGCCACGACCAGACCGGCCACGAGAAACCCGAGTAGTCCATGGTCCCGTGCCAGCCGTCGCCGGCGAGGTCGCCCGACGCGTCGTGGTTGTGCTCGCCGATCACGAGCGCGTCGGAACGCTCGGCCTCGGCGGTGCGCCGGACGGCCCGCGCCACCTCGTGGTTGACGTCCTGGGCGCCGAGCCTTCCGGTCATGTTGGCTACGTCGATCCGCCAGCCGTCGATCGAGTACGGCGGCCGCATCCACCGCGCGACGACGCTGTCCGGACCCTCGATCATGGTTGCCCGAAGCTCGGCGTTGCCCAGGTCGAGCTTGGGCAACGTGGAGTGGCCCATCCAGCACTCGTAGGTGCCGTCGTCGTGGAAGTAGTACCAGTCGCGGGTGGGTGCCGCGGAGTCGACGAGCGCCGCCACGAACCACTCGTGGGTGTCTCCGGTGTGGTTGGTGGTGAGGTCGCCGAGCAGCCGCAGGCCGCGCGCGTGCACCGCGTCGCTGAGCCGGTGGTAGGCCTCGTCACCACCGAGCACCCGGTCGACCCGGTCGAACGTCGAGGCGTTGTAGCGGTGGTTGCTCTCACCGGGGAACACCGGCGTCGTGTAGACGATGCCGGCCCCGAGCCCGGACACGTGGTCGAGGTGGTCGACGATCCCGTCGAGGTCGCCGCCGTACAGCTGCAACGGCGTGCGCGGGTCGCTTCCCTCGTAGACCACCTCGTCGTCCCAGGATGCCGCGACCGCCCACGACGGTGTCGGACGCTCGGCGGCGGCGGGGGAGCGGGCGAAGCGGTCCGGGAAGATCTGGTAGACGAACCCGTCGCGCGCCCAGTCCGGTGCCGCGTCGTAGGCCGTCACCTTGAAGTCGAACGTGTCGGGACCGTCGTGCTCGATCACGCCTGCCGCGGTCACCCAGCGCTGTCGCGGGCCGCTCACGATCAGGAAGCGGTAGTGCGTGACGGGGTTGTGGACCGGCAGCTCGCCCGCCCACCAGACCGATCCGTCGTCCTCGCCCTCGAGGTGGCACTCGTGGAAGACCGGTTCCGCGTCGTACGTCGTCCGGATCCAGACCGCGTCGACCGGGTCGGCGGCGGCGACCCGCAGCCGAACCGTGACGGGAGCGCCCAGCCCGGGCGACTCGTCGGACAGGTAGAGCGGAGAGCCGTCGTGGTGCGGCTCGTCGAGGAGATGAGGCATCAGGGCTCCAGGCGCACGGCGCCCGGCCCGTAGGCGGCCATGGCGTCGCCGGGGTTGATGAGGGCGCAGCTGCGCAGGCTCAGGCAGCCGCAGCCGATGCAGCCGTCCAGCCTCTCGCGCAGCAGCTCGATCCTGCGGATCTGCTCGTCGAGCCGGGGGCGCCAGGTCTTGCTCAGCCGGTGCCAGTCGGCCTTGGTGGGAGTGCGGTTGCCGGGCAGCGTCGACAAGGCGTCGCCGATCTCCTCGAGGCTCAGGCCCACTCGCTGGGCGGTTCGCACGAACGCCACCCGGCGCAGCGTCGACTTGGCATAGCGGCGCTGGTTGCCGGTGGTGCGCTCGGAGGCGATCAACCCCTTCGACTCGTAGAACCGGATCGCGCTGGTCGCCACCCCCGACCTCTCGGCCAGTTGTCCGATCGTCATCAACGTCACCGCGCAACCCTTGCTCGACCTCAATCAAACTTCAAGTTGAGTCCGTACTAGAACCTGTTCTAATCCTTGGGGTACCTTTCCGCCATGCGGCTCACCGACGGGGATCACATCCGTGGCCTCCTCGGCACCTACTGCCAGCTGATCGACGCCGGTGACTTCGCCGGGGTCGGGCAGCTGATGGCCGACGCCGTGCTGATGACCGACGACGGCACGGTCGTCGCCACCGGCGCCGAAGAGGTCACGAATCTCTACGTCGGCCTGGTGACCAGGCACGACGACGGCACGCCCGGCACCCAGCACGTCGTGGCCAACACGGTCCTCGAGGAGCTGGACGGCGGCGAGATCCGGGCGCGGTCGGCGTACCTGGTCTTCCAGGCCGTGGCTGAGCTCCCGCTGCAGCCGATCATCACCGGGTCCTACGTCGACACCTTCGACCGGGGCAGCGACGGAGAGTGGCGCTTCGTCGAGCGGCGGTTCGGCATCGGCCGGTCCGGCGACCTCACCCAACACCTAGCCCCAGGAGTCATCGCATGACCGAGTCCACCTCCCGCGTCGTCGTGATCACGGGTGCCGCCTCCGGCATCGGCTACGCCACGGCCGAGCTGTTCCGCGACGAGGGTGCGACCGTCTACGGCCTCGACATCGTCCCGACGGTGCCCGAAGGCGTCACCTACGTCGAGTGCAACGTCGGCAGTCGCGAGTCGGTCGACGCCGCGATCGCGGTGAGTGCCGAGCACGGGCGGATCGACGTCCTGGCCAACGTGGCCGGCATCGTGCAGTTCGGCCGCTTCGAGCAGATCACCGACGAGGAGTGGGACCGCGTGCACGCGGTGGACCTCAAGGGGCCGTTCATGCTGATGCAGGCCGCGCTGCCCTACCTCAAGGCCTGCCGCGGCAACATCGTCAACGTCTCGTCGGTGGCCGGCCGGGTCCCGCAGGCCTACGCGACGGCGTACTCCGCGGCCAAGGGTGGGCTGACCCAGCTCACCAAGTCGCTGGCCCTCGAGCTCGCGCCCGATCGGATCCGGGTCAACGCCGTCTGCCCCGGCACCGTGGACACCCCGATCGTGTCGCACGTCGCCAGCATCTTCCCCGACGACCTCGACGCCCGTGTGATGGACCGGCTGATGATGATGCTGCCCGGCAAGGCGATCACGCCGGCCGAGCTCGGCTCGGCCATCGTCTACCTCGCCTCACCCAACGCGCGGATGATCACCGGCTCGATCTTCGCTTTCGACGGTGGCATGAGCTGAGCCGAATCAGCGCGGACGGCGGGGCGCCAATAGCATTGGCTGTGTAGCCCGCCGTGTTAGCTCAGTGGTAGAGCACTCGCCTTGTAAGCGAAAGGTCGTCGGTTCGAATCCGACACGCGGCTCCGCTTGTCAGCGCAACTGTCGCACCTCGAAGGTCATCGGTGGGTATGCGATCGCGTCCTGCGCGGCGACCAGCTGGAGCTCGCGGGTGCCCGCGGCGAGGGTCGCCTCGAGCACGGCGAAGACCGACGACGTGGTGCGGGCGAGGGCGTGCGCGGGTGAGCCGGGCTGTGAAGGTGCGCGAGGTAGAGCGCCGCGGTCACGTCGCCGCCGCCGTTGGGCGCTGATCGGCAGCAGTGGCGTGGTGACCGCCCAGGCTCCTGCGTCGGACACCGCGACCACGTCGAGCGGCGTCGTCGTCCCCGTGCAGCACGCTGGTCACGAGTACGTCGCGCGGACCGCGTGGCGCGGACGACGTCGACCGCGGCGAGGATCTCGTCCAGTGCGCGCGTGGTCCGGCCGGCCAGGAAGTCGAGCTCGAAGTGGTTGGGCGTGATGATGTCCGCGCGTCGGCACCACGTGGTCGCGCATGAACTCCGGGATCCCCGGCCGCACGAACATCCCGCGGCCGACGTCGCCCATCACCGGGTCGCAGCAGTAGAACGCGGCCGGGTTGGCCGCCTTCACGCGGTCCACCGCGTCGAGGATCACCGCTCCCACGGCGGGGTCGCCCTGGTAGCCGGACAGCACCGCGTCCGCCTCGGCCGAGCACGCCGCGGTCGGCAATGCCCGGCAATCACGTCCGCGACGTCGGTCGGCGCGAGCAGGGGGCCGCGCCACTCGCCGTAGCCGGTGTGGTTGGAGAAGTGCACGGTCAGGACCGGCCAGACCTCGTGCCCGAGCCGCTGGAGCGGGAAGACCGCGGCCGAGTTGCCGACATGGCCGTAGGCGACCGAGGACTGGATCGACAGGATCTTCACCTGGCTGATCGTCGCGGTGGGACCCTGTACGCCGCAAACTAGAACGAGTTACAGTTTGTGGCGCTCAGCACACCTGACCGAAGGACGAGGACGCATGGCCAAGCGGGCCGTTTACAAGAACGAAGCCGACTATGTCGTCGTCGGATCGGGCAGCTCCGGCGCCGCGATCGCCGGCCGCCTGGCGGAGTCGGGGGCGAGCGTGATCGTCCTCGAGGCGGGCAAGAGCGATGACCAGTTCCTGGTCAAGAAGCCCGGGATGATCGGCCCGATGCACTCGGTCCCCGAGATCAAGAGAGAAGGTCGACTGGGGCTACTACTCGAGCCCGCAGAAGCACCTGCTCGACCGCAAGATGCCGGTGCCCCGCGGCAAGGTGGTCGGCGGCTCGAGCTCCATCAACGGCATGGTCTACGTGCGCGGCAACCGCGCCAACTTCGACTCCTGGGCCGCCGAGGGCAACATCGGCTGGACCGCCGACGAGGTCAACGCCGCCTACCTCCGGATGGAGGACTTCGAGGACGGCGCCAACGACTACCGCGGCGCCGGCGGACCGATCAGGGTGACTCGCAACAAGACCCCGCAGGAGGGGTCGCTCCAGTTCATCCAGGCCGCCTCCGACACCCTCGGCGTGAAGATCCTCGACGACTACAACGCGGAGTCGCAGGAGGGCGTCAGCCGGATGCAGCAGAACGCTGCGGACGGCCTGCGCTACAGCGCCTCGCGCGGCTACATCCATCACCTCGCTCCGCCGACCCTCGAGCTGCAGACCGAGGTGCTCGTGGCCAAGGTGGTCATCGACAACGGCCGCGCGACGGGCGTCGAGGTCACCGACCAGGACGGCGACCGCCGCGTACCGTCCGGGCCGGCAAGGAGGTCATCCTCTCGGCCGGCTTCGTCGGCTCGGCGCAGATCCTGATGCTCTCCGGCATCGGCCACGCCGCAGCACCTCGACCGACCACGGCATCCAGGTGCGTCGCGGACCTGCCGGTCGGCGACAACCTGCACGACCACATGTTCCACGCGCTGACCTTCCACGCCACCTCGAGCAAGATGCGCGGCACGCCGTGCTTCTTCGCGCAAGGGCGTGGCCAAGGAGCTGATGCGCCCGGGCAAGTCGTTCCTCGCCAACTCGTCTTCGAGGCGGTCGCGTTCATGCGCACCTCGCAGGCGACCGACGTACCCGACCTGCAGCTGCACCTGCTGCCGTGGTCCTACGTCTCGCCGAACCAGGACGAGCCGATCCGGCACAAGGTCGACACCGCGTACGTCGATCACCTGCTGTCGACGCTGATCTATCCGCGCAGCCGCGGCACCCTCCGGCTCGCGTCGAGCGACCCGACCACGGCGCCGCTGATCGACTTCCAGTACCTCGCCGACCCCGCCGACCTCGAGGTGCTGGCCGAAGGCTCGGAGATGGTGCGCGAGATCATGGGCGGCGCGGCCTTCGGCGGCGCCGTCAAGGAGGAGCTGCACCCCGGTGCCAGCCTCAAGGGCCAGGAGCTGCGCGACGCGATCCTCAACCGAGCGACGTCGGTCTACCACGGTGTCGGCACCTGTCGGATGGGCGTCGACGAGCTGGCCGTGGTCAGCCCCGACCTCAAGGTCCGCGGCATCGAGGGGCTCCGCGTCTGCGACGCCTCGATCATGCCGTCGATCACCGGCGGCAACACCAACGCACCGGCGATCATGATCGGCGAGCGCGGGGCCGACTTCGTACTGGGACGGAACTGACCATGGCACTGCAACGGCCCGCGTCGATCACCGACGCCTTCCTCCAGAAGCTGGTCGCGCGGGTGCCGTCGACCGCCGGCGGCACCTGGAAGCTCACCGAGGTCTACACCGGCGAGGTGCTCGTCGAGCTGCCGCAGTCGACCCCGGCCGACATCGAGCAGGCCTACGTCGCCGCCCGTGCCGCCCAGGTCGAGTGGGCCGCGCGACCGCTGTCCGAGCGGCTCGCGGTGTTCAAGCGCGCGCACACGCTCTTCATCGACAACGCCGCGACCACCGCCGACCTGATCCAGGTCGAGAGCGGCAAGAACCGGCGGATGGCGATCGAGGAGACCTGCGACCCGGCGATGGTGATGAGCCACTACCTCAAGCGGGCGCCCAAGCTGCTGGCGTCGAAGAAGCGCGGCGGGCCGGTGCCGTTCCTGTCAGCAACTCGACCGAGATCCGCCAGCCCAAGGGCGTCGTCGGCATCATCGCTCCCTGGAACTTCCCGTTCGCAACGGGCATCTCCGACTCCATCTCGGCGCTGATGGCCGGCAACGCGATCGTGCTCAAGCCGGACAACAAGACCGCGCTCTCGCCGCTCTACGGCATCCAGATGCTGGAGGAGGCGGGACTGCCGAAGGGCCTGTTCCAGGTCGTCTGCGGTGAGGGTCCGGACGTCGGGCCGACCCTGATCGACAACGCCAACTACGTCATGTTCACCGGCTCCACGGCGACCGGACGGGTGATCGGCGAGCGGGCCGGACGCAACCTGATCGGCTGCTGCCTCGAGCTCGGCGGCAAGAACCCGATGATCGTGCTCGACGACGCCGACTTCGACGAGGTTGTGCAAGGCGCGCTCTTCGGTGCCTTCGGCAACACCGGGCAGATCTGCATGCACATCGAGCGGATGTACCTGCCGGCGTCGCGCTACGAGGAGTTCAAGACCAAGTTCGTCGCGGCCACAGAGGACGCTGAAGGTCGGCGCGTCCTACGACTTCGGCATGGACGTCGGCTCGCTGGTCTCGCCGGACCACAAGGACCGCGTGCAGTCGCACGTCGACGACGCCGTGGCCAAGGGTGCGACGGTCGTGACCGGTGGCAAGGCTCGGCCCGACCTCGGGCCGGCGTTCTTCGAGCCGACGATCCTCGAGGGCGTCACCAAGGACATGCTGGCCGGCATCGACCGAGACGTTCGGTCCGGTGGTCGTCGCTGCACCGCTACGACACCGTCGACGAGGCAGTGGCGCTGGCGAACGACACCGACTACGGACTCAACGCCTCGGTCTGGGGTGGCGACGTCAACGCCGCCTGCCAGGTGGGCCGGCGGATCGAGTCCGGCAACGTCAACATCAACGACATCCTCGCCACGGCGTTCGCCTCGAAGGGCACCCCCTCCGGTGGCGTGAAGAAGTCGGGT
The DNA here is from genome assembly GCA_963826035.1 of uncultured Actinomycetota bacterium. Classification (GTDB taxonomy): domain Bacteria; phylum Actinomycetota; class Actinomycetes; order Mycobacteriales; family Pseudonocardiaceae; genus Actinophytocola. Next base: position 1,165,029 of record CAWGVZ010000004.1, read on the forward strand.
GTCGGCGCGCGGCACGGTGATCAGGGCCTGCTCAAGTACACCGACGTGCAGAACCTCGCGGTGCTGAAGAAGCAGGTGATGGGCGCGCGTCCCGGCCAGGACTACGACAAGTACGTCAAGAGCATGCTGTCCGGCCTCAAGATGATGCGGAAGACCAGGATCTCGCTGACTCAGGCGACCTGCAGCGAACGCTTCGACAGCCCCATCCAGAACCCGTCGATCACCTGGATCCCCGGGTCGTCCGCCGCCGACGCCGCGCCGAGCGTGACGAACAGCGGGGAGTAGTGCTCGACGGTCGGGTGGGCGTACGGCATGCCCGGCGCCCTTTCCCGGTACGCCGCCAGCTCATCGACGTCGCCGCGGGCCATCGCCTCGCCGGCCCAGGCGTCGAAGTCGACCGACCATCCGGGCGGGGTGGCGTCGAGCTGCCACGACGTCAGGAACGGCAGCCCGTGGGTGAGGAAGCCGCTCCCGACGATCAGCACGCCCTCGTCACGCAGCGGCCGCAACCGCTCGCCGAGCTTGAGCAGGCGCTCAGGGTCGTGGGTCGGCAGCGACAGCTGCAGGACGGGGATCTCGGCGTCCGGATACATGATCCGCAGCGGCACCCAGGCACCGTGGTCGAGGCCACGCGAGGTGTGCTGGTGCACCGGCTCGGTGGCGGGCATCAGTGCGGCGATCTTGGTGGCGAGCGCCGTGGCGTCCGGCGTCTGGTAGGTCATCCGGTAGTACTTCGCGTCAAACCCGCCGAAGTCGTAGACCAGCGGCGCACCGCTGGCGCTGAGCGAGACCGGTGCCGATTCCCAGTGGGCACTGACGATCAGGATCGCCTTGGGGCGCGGGAGGTCGGCCGCCCACGCGGCGAGCTCGCCCGACCAGGTCGGGTCGTCGAGCAGCGGAGGCGCCCCGTGGCCGATGTAGAGGGCGGGCATCCGGTCATTCACAATTCAACTATACCGAGCGACCAGTCGACCGGCTGGGCGCCCTGCTCGACCAGCAGCCGGTCGACCCGGGTGAACGGACGCGAGCCGAAGAAGCCCCGGCTGGCCGACAGCGGTGAGGGATGCGCCGACTCGACCCATGGGATCGGGCCGAGGGCCGGCTTGAGACTCTGCGCGTCGCGACCCCACAGGACCGCGGCGCAGGGAGCACCGGCCTCGGCTCGGCGTACGAGCACCGAGATCGCGTGCTCGGTGATCTCCTCCCAACCCCGCCCGCGATGCGAGGCGGACTCGCCCGGCCGCACCGTGAGCACCCGGTTGAGCAGCATCACTCCCTGGTCGCTCCACGGGGTGAGGTCGCCGCTGCGCGGCGGCACGATCCCGATGTCGTCGCGCAGCTCGACGTAGATGTTGACGAGGCTCCTCGGCAGCGGCCAGACGCCGGGGTCGACGGCGAAGCTCAGGCCGATCGGGTGGCCCGGAGTGGGGTACGGGTCCTGGCCGACGATCAGCACGCGGACGTCGGCCAGCGGTCGCTGGAAGGCCCGGAAGACGTGGTCACCGGCCGGGAGGTAGCCACGACCAGCGGCGATCTCCTCGCGCAGGAACTGGCCCATCCGAGCGATCCGGTCCTCGACCGGCGCCATCGCTTCGGCCCAGTCGGCCGCCATCAGCCCCTTGTCGACCATGCCGGCGAGCGCACTCATGGCCGCACGTTAGCGAGACAGGCGGAACCGAGCGCTCTTCGGCAGGTACGGCGCACGTCCGCGTTCGCCGACCTCAACCGCCAGGATCGCCTGGTTGGCCGCGTCGCCGAGGATCGCCGACTGGTTGGCCACCAGCACCTTCGTGCCGTGGAACGTGGCACTGCACGGGGTGTCGAACGGGATCGGCGACCCGTTGTTGCCGCTGAGGGGAGCGTCGGGGAAGCGGTCGATCTCCTCACCCGCAGCCGAGAGCTCGACCAGCTGGGCGGACAGCCCGGCGAGGGCGATGTAGATGTGGCCCGAGCGGCCGATGCCGAAGCCGTCGGGCAGCTCCGCGGGGCGCGAGGTCCACAAGGTCGAGAGTCGGCCCGGCCCTCCCTGCTCGGTGACCGGGAGCCGGAACAGCGCGCCGTTGGTGGGCAACGTGTCGCCACCGAGCGTGGTCTGCTGGGTGATCAGCAGGTCATGCTGGCCGCGCCGGTAGACGATGCCGGTCGTGCCGAACTCGAAGCCCGTCAGCGCCTCCGAGGTGAACCACTTCGAGACGCTGCCATCGCGCCGCACCCTCCAGATCACGCCGGCCGCGTAGTCGGTGACCAGCAGGCTGCCGCCCGGGATCCAGGTGGCGTAGTTGGGGACCGCGCCCGCGGGCAGCCGGGCGACGCGAGTGAACCGTCCGGTGCGGACGTCGAGCGTCAGGACGGAGGCGGTTGAGGTCTCCATCAGCACGAGCTTGCCGTCGCGGGTCTGGTTGGCCACCTGTACGCCGTGCTGCCCCAGCACCTGGCCGGGCACGGTCCAGGAGCGGGTCAGGGTGCCGTCGCCGGTCCACTCGAAGACCTTCGAGCGCTGCCCGCTGCCGGCGTTGATGTAGGTGCCGGCGTAGACCCGGCCGTTGCGATGTTTGAAGACGTACGCCGGATAGCCCGGTGCGGGCACCCTCGCGAACACCTCGGTCGTCCACTTCTCGGGCGCGGCTGCCTCGACCGGGCTCAGCACGGTCAGGGCCAGGATGAGCCCCGCCAGCGCGACGGCGTAGCGCCTCAACGCAGTCGCTCCACGACCTCGATGGCGGCCCGCTCGCCGGACCGGACGGCGCCGTCCATGTAGCCCGTCCAGTACGTCGAGGTCTCGGTGCCGGCCCAGTGCACGCGGCCGAACGGCTCGCGGATCGCCGAGCCGTACTTCGACAATGAGCCTGGTGCGTGGATCGCGGTCGGACCGCCTGTGGTCCACCGCTCCTTGGTCCAGTCCTGCTCGGTGTAGTCGATGGGGTGCAGGGCCTGCTCGCCGAACATGGCGGCGAACCCTTCGAGCACGGCCTGCCGGCGCTGCGCCAGCGGCAGCCGTCCAAACTCGCGCCACGTGGATCCGCCGACGAAGGCGAGGAGGACGCCAGGGTCGCCGTCCTTCGGCGAGTTGTCGAACACGGCGCGGGCGGCGCCGCTGTCGTTGACGCCGAAGCCGTTGAGCCCGTCGGCCCGCCAGAACGGTTTGGCGTAGACCGCGTCGCACTTCATCAGCTGGCCCATGTCCATGCTGCGAAGAAGCTGCTTGCGGCGGGTGGGGAGCTGGGGGTGCCAGTCGATGTCGAGAACCAGTGGCGGCGGCGTTGCGACGACGACGCGCTTGCACGCCACCTTGCCGCGGTGGGTGTGGACGACGGCGCGGTGGCCGTCCTGCTCGATCTTGGTGACGGCGGCACGCAACGCCACGACGTCGCCGAGCTTGCGGGCCATCCGCAGCGGGATCAGCTGGGAGCCGCCGACGAACCGGCTCTCCTGGGCGCCGTTGGCGGTGTCGGAGTTGCGGGCGAAGGTGCCGACGGATTTCTCGTTGCCGGAGCAGGCGACGTACCAGATCGTGAAGAGGAGGGAGAGCTCTTCGGGGTCGGCACCGAAGCCGGGCTGGGTCCAGGACTTGATCAGGTTGGCCACGCCGTTGGGGTTGAGGATCGCCTTGGTGCGGACGAACTCGTCGAGCGAGATCGCGTCCCACTGCGCGGCCTTGGGATGCGTCCAGGGTGAGTCGACCGCGATCTCCGCCGCCATCGCGTCGATCTCGCGGAGCAGCAGGAAGGCGTCGGGAAGGATCGTGGGGTCGGGCGGGACCGTGCCGGTGTACGTCATCCGACCGGTGAGCGAGGAGATGTAGACGCTCTTGCCGGTGTTGTACTCGAGGAAGGTCGGCACCTCGAGCCGCTTGGCCAGCCGCGCGATGCGGTCCTGGGTCGGCCCGATGAACGCACCGCCGGCCTCGATCACGCCACCCTTGCGCAGGCGGTGGTTGAGCACCCGTCCGCCGACCCGGTCTCGGGCCTCCACGACGAGCACAGACCGTCCGGTGCGGGCGATCTGCCGGGCGGCGACCAGCCCCGCGATCCCGGCACCGACGACCACGACGTCGACCTTGTCGGGCAACGAGCCCTGGAGCCCACGCGGCCCGTCGCCGGCTGCGTCGGCGGCCAGCTCGGTGAGGGCGCCGAGGCCCAGCGATGAAGCCAGGGTGGATCCGAGCGTGACGCCGCCGAGAACGCCGCGGCGGGTGAGCGAGGGGCCGGTCATGGGGACTCCTGAACGCGTCAAACCTGAATGTGTGTCAGTTTCGGTTTCGTAGCCTACACTGCGATCTCGTGACCGTGCAGCGCGTGACCGAAGCCAGCCCGCGCCGGGTGCCTGCGCAGGCTCGGAGCCGGCGCAGGGTCGAGCAGATCCTGGACCAGGCGGCCCACCTCGTGGTGAGCCAGGGGGTCGAGGCGCTGTCCACCCGCGACATCGCGGCCGCGGCGAAGGTGCCGGTCGCATCGCTCTACCAGTACTTCTCCGACAAGGAAGACGTGCTGCTCGCCCTCGCCGCGCGCGACATGGCGGAGATGGACGACCAGGTCGCCACCGACCTCGCCGAGCTGGAGTCGCTCACCGTCCACGACCTGGTCCGCACCGCGATGCTGGCGTTCGTGAAGGTCTACCACCGGCGCCGGGCATTCGTGGAGATCTATCTCCGCGGCCGGACCAACGTCGCGGTGGACCGCTTCGGCCGCGACCACAACGCCCGGATCGCCGAGACCCTGCGGGCCTTCGCCATCGATCGGGGTCTCGCCGACGACGCCCTGACCGACACCGTGGCGCTGCTCGCGGTCGAGATCGGCGACCGGGTCTTCCAGCTCGCGTTCGAGCACGACGCCGAGGGCGATGACGTGATCATCGAGGAGGGCATCGTGATGATGACCGCCTACCTCGAGGGCTACGCAACCCTGCCGGGTCGGGACCGATGAGCGCGCGCAACGACGTGGCCCGCGCCGCGCGCCAGCTGGCCGAGGCCGGCCTCCTCATCGGCACCGCCGGTAACGTCAGCATGCGCACCTCCGACCTGGTGGCAGTCACCGCGACCGGCGTCGTGCTCAGCGAGTGCACGCACGCCCAGGTCACCCTGGTGACCCTGGACGGCGAGGTCGTCGACGGCTCCCTCGCGCCCACCTCCGAGCTCGACCTGCATCTCGGCGTCTACGCCGACACCGGTGCCACCGCGGTCGTGCACACGCACGCGCCGTTCTCGACCGCCGTGGCGTGCGTGCTCGACGAGCTGCCGGTCATCCACTACCAACAGCTGCTGCTCGGCGGCGCGGTCCGGGTGGCGCCCTACGCGACGTTCGGCACGCCGGAGCTCGCGGCCGCGGTGCGGGCCGCGCTGGTCGACCGGCAGGCCGCCCTGATGGCCAGCCACGGCTCTGTCGCGATCGGCGCCTCCCTCGACAAGGCGGTCGAGCACGCGCTGCTGCTCGAGTGGCTGGCCGCGCTGCACCATCGCGCCAGCGCGCTGGGCACGCCCCACGTGCTCACCGACGACGAGCAGACGGCCGTGGTGCTCGCGGCGATCGAACGCAACTACGGAGCCCCTTCACCTTTGGGCGAGGAGAACACATGAAGATCGCGACCGTCGGCGTACACGTCCTCGACACACACGTGATCGGCGTCGAGTCGGTGCCATCCGGCTCGGACGGCGCGCTCGTCGAGACGATCCGGATGTCTCCGGCCGGCACCGCCGGCGGCACGGCGGTGATCCTGGCCCGGCTGGGTGCCCAGGTCTCGTCGTACGGCGCTGTCGGTGCGGACCCGATCGCGGACGCGCTGCTGGCCCTCCTGTCGCGAGAGGGCATCGACGTCGGCGGGCTGGTGCGCAAGCCCGACCAGCAGACCTCGGCGTCCGTGATCCCGGTGCGGCCCAACGGCGACCGCCCGGCCTGGCACTGCATCGGGGCCAACGGCGCGTTCACCCTCGACGACCTCGACCTCGGCGCGCTCGAGGGGATCACCCACCTGCACCTCGGTGGTCCGGAGTTCCTCGGCGGCGAGGCGGCGGGTCAGCTGCTCGCGCACGCGCGGTCGATCGGGGCGACGACCTCGGTCGACATCCTGGCTCCAGGTGACCCGGACCTGCTGGCGTGGGTCGCCGACGCACTGCCGCACACCGACTACCTGCTGCCCAACGACGAGCAGGTGCTCGGGTTCACGGGCGAGAGCTCGCTGGCTGCTGGAGCAAAGGCCCTGGTCGCGGCCGGTGCCGGTTGCGTGGCGGTGACGCAGGGCTCGAAGGGGGCGATCGTCGTGACCGGCGACGACGTGGTCGAGGTGCCGGCGTACGCGATCGAGGTGGTCGACACCACCGGCTGCGGCGACGCGTTCTCGGCCGGCTTCCTGCGCGGGTTGTCCCTCGGGCGCGACCTCCGCGGCGCCGCCGAGCTCGGCTGCGCAACCGCCGCCCAGGTCGCGCAGGGCCTCGGCACCGATGCCGGCACGTACTCGCTGGAGTCCGTCGAGAAGTTCGCGGCCAGTACTTCTACGATCTGAGGCTATGAGCCGGAAGGCGACCGTCAACGACGTGCACAGGTTGGCTGCCGGCATGCCCGGCGCCAAGGTCGTCGAGGGCGGCAAGGCCGTCTACCAGGTCAGCAGCCGGAGCTTCATCTTCTTCCGCAACCCGCGACCGGACGCGTTTGACCCTCACACCGGCGAGCGCTACGACGACGTGATCGTCTTCTGGGTCGAGTCTGAGGAGGACAAGCGGTCGCTGGTCGAGGATCCGGCGACGCCGTTCTTCACCACTCCGCACTTCAACGGCCACCCCTCGGTGCTCTTGCGCGGCTCGCGGATCGGCGAGCTGGACCGCGACGAGCTGGCCGAGGTCGTGTACGACGCCTGGCTGGCGCGAGCTGGCAAGCGGGCCCGCGAGAAGTGGCTGGCCGAGCGCTCGCTGGGGTGACCGGGCTAGCGTCTGCGCCATGGCATCCGAACCCACCGTGGCCGACAACCCGTCCCAGAACCGCTTCGAGATCACCGTCGACGGGAAGGTCGCCGGCTTCTCGGAGTACCAGCGCAGCGATGGCGAGATCGAGGTCTTCCACACCGAGATCGACGACGCGTACGAGGGCCAGGGACTCGGCAGCATCCTGGTGAAGGCACTGCTCGACGAGATCCGCCGCGACGGCGTACAGCTGGTGCCGACCTGCCCGTTCGTGAACAAGTACATCCAGCGGCACCGCGAGTACTCCGACCTGGTGGCGCCCGGCCGCTAGCTCAGGGAGCTAGGGCGCGGGAGCTGGCGGAACCGTGCCGGCGGCTCTTTCGCGTGCCGATCTCCGGGCCATCCGGCTCGACATCCGGGTCGGACTTCTCGGCGTCGCCCGACCACTGGGAGATCCACTCGTCCATCACCCGCCAGGTGGTGTTGCGCGCGCCGCGGCCGGTGAGCATGCCTAGGTGGCCGCCGGGCACGATCTCGAAGCGCACCTCTCGCGACCCGGTCAGCATCGGCACGACGGCCTTCACCGCAGGGACCGGCGCGATGCCGTCGGTCGAGCCGGCGAAGACGAGGACCGGGACCTTGATGTCGGCCAGGGCGATGGTGCGCTTGTCGAGCTCGAAGGTGCCGCCGACCAGGGCATTGGCCTTGACGAAGCGGTGGTAGAGCTGGCCGAAGGTGCGGCCGGGGTAGGCGATCATGTTGTCCATGAAGCGGTCGACCGCCTCGACCTGCGCAAGGAAGTCGGCGTCGTCGATGTGGGTGGCCAGCGCGATCGGCTTGGTCACCAGCTTATGGAACGACGACAGCTGGAAGGCCCACTTCACGAGCGGTTTGGGCGCTCCGCCGAGCAGCTGGTAGCCGCGGGTGATCGGACCCTTGCCGTTGGCCCAGTTGAGCAGGGGACGCAGGGGCGCGACCAGCGGCACCAGACTGACGTCGATCGGTGACCCGACGACGGTCACCGAGCCGATCGGCAGGTCGGAACTGTCGGCCGCGGCCAGCAAGGCGAAGATGCCGCCGAGGCTCCAGCCGATCACGTGGACCGGCCGACCACCGGCGTGTGCCGAGACCTCGCGGATCGCGGTCGGCACGACCTCGTCGATCCAGTGCTCCATACCGAGCGCGCGGTTCTTGAACGACACCTCGCCGTACTCGACCAGGTAGGTCGGCCGGCCCGCTTCCACGAAGTGCTCGACGAGCGAGCAGCCGCGGCGCAGGTCGAAGCAGAGCGCGGGCGCGGCCAGCGGCGTCACCAGCAGCACCGGGTCGCCCTGCTCCTGCACCTTCGCGGCCGGGCGGTAGTGGTAGACCTCGCGCAACGTACCCTCGTCGATCAGAGTGCGCGGCATCGTCCGCAGGTCCGCGAGACCGCCGTAGAACACCTTGTGCGCCACGTTGTTGGCCGCGGACACCACCTGGTCGGGCTTCGGGATGAGGTCCACGGGAGGAAAGTTACTCCTCGGACTGGTTGCCCAGCCGAGTCGGCGCTAAGTCGCGGCTTTAGCGCCGACTCGGCGGGTTTCAGGCCGGACTTTGCGCCGACTCGGCGTCAGGGCGATGGGTGCGGATCATCCACTTGTGAATCTCGCCCAGCGGCTCGAAGCCGAAGCCCTCGTAGAGCCCGTGCGCGTCGTTGGTCGCGAGCAACGTGCGCTGCACACCCCACCCAGTCAGGAGCTCATGCACCGCGGCCACGAGCGTCTTGCCGACACCTCGACCGCGGCCGGCCGGAGCGACGTAGACGTCGCAGAGCCAGGCGAACGTGGCCCGGTCGGTGACGACCCGGGCATAGCCGACGAAGTCGTCACCGTCGTACGCCGCCACGTTGAGCGACCCGGCGACCGCGCGCTCGACCACCTCGAGCGGGCGACCCATGGCCCAGTAGGCGTCGGTGGACAGCCAGCGGTGGACCGTCGCGACGTCGAGGTCGTCGGGGTCGACGACTGCCAAAATCATGGGGGAGTCATGACTTCTTGGCGGGCCGGGTGGACTTGGCGTGCGTGTGCTCGCTGCCGGAGAGCTCGGACATGAAGCTCTCGGCCCAGGCCACGACGTCGTGCTGGATGACCTGCTTGCGCATCGCCTTCATCCGTCGGGTCAGCTCTTTGTCATCGGCCTGGTAGGCCTCGAGCAGGGCGGTCTTCATCCCGTTGATGTCGTAGGGGTTGACCAGCCAGGCCTGGCGCAGCTCGTCGGCGGCGCCGGCGAACTCCGACAGCACCAAGGCGCCGTCGTCGGTGAAGCGGCAGGCGACGTACTCCTTCGCGACCAGGTTCATGCCGTCTCGGTAGGGCGTCACGACCATGATGTCGGCGGCTCGGTAGAGCGCGGCCATCTCCTCGCGCGGATAGGAGGAGTGCAGGTAGCTGATCGCGGGCCGCCCGATCCGCCCGAGGTCGCCGTTGATCCGGCCGACCAGACGCTCGATGTCGTCGCGCAGGATCCGGTAGTGCTCCACCTGCTCCCGCGACGGCACCGCCACCTGGACGAAGACGGCGTCCTCGACGTCGAAGTGCCCGTCCTTGATCAGCTCGCTGTAGGCACGCAGCCGGGCGTAGATGCCCTTGGTGTAGTCGAGCCGGTCGATGCCCAGGAAGATCTTGCGGGGATTGCCGAGCGCCTCGCGGATGTCGGAGGCGCGGGTCGCGACCGAGTCCGACTTGGCGAGGGTCTCGAAGCCGGCCGCGTCGATCGAGATCGGGAACGCCGCCGCCCGGACGGTCCGGCCATCGGGCAGGTAGATCAGGTCGCGATGGGTCTTGTGGCCGACGCGCTGACGGACCAGGCGCACGAAGTTCTGTGCCCCACCGGGCAGCTGGAAGCCGACCAGGTCGGCGCCGAGCAGGCCCTCGAGGATCTGTCGCCGCCACGGCAGCTGCTGGAACAGCTCGGCCGGTGGGAAGGGGATGTGCAGGTAGAAGCCGATGCGTACGTCGGGCCGCAGCTCGCGGAGCATCTGCGGCACCAGCTGGAGCTGGTAGTCGTGGACCCAGACCGTGGCGTTCTTCGCGCAGAGCTCTGCGGTCTTCTCGGCGAAGCGGCGGTTGACCTCCACGTAGGAGTCCCACCACTCGCGGTGGAACTCCGGCTTGGCCACGACGTCGTGGTAGAGCGGCCACAGCGTGCCGTTGGAGAAACCTTCGTAGAACAGCTCGATCTCTTCGTCGGTCATGCTCAGTGGCACCAGCGCCATCCCGTCGTCCTCGAACGGCTCGAGGTCACCTTCGGTGCCTCCGGGCCACCCGAGCCAGACCCCGCCACCCGCCCGCATCACCGGCTCGATCGCGGTGACCAGCCCGCCGGGGGAGCGCCGCCAGCCCGGCGTACCGTCGCTCAGTGTGACCCGGTCGACGGGCAGGCGGTTGGCGACGATCACGAGGTCCGAGGACATGGGGCCACCCTAGGACGTCGGGCTACCCCGACATGGAGGTCTGGTGCTGGCAGGATCGAGCCGACCGCCCCGAAAACCTAGCGTGGGTGGCATGAGCGAACCCCTGCCTTCTTTGGTGACGAGCCCGATGACGACCACCCCCGTGCCCGCGGTCACCCCCGCCCCGCGACCTACGATTCTGCGACGGCTCGCACTGGACACGGCCTACGGCCTGTCCGCCCTCCCCTTGGCGATCCTGGGGTTCGTCGTGACCGTGGCCGGCATCGCCGCCGGCGTCGGGCTGCTCGTGGTCTGGGTGGGGCTCGCGGTGCTCGCCGGCACCCTGTTCGCGATGCGCGGCCTGGCCCACCTCGAACGGCTTCGCCTCCGCAACCTGCAGCTGCGGGCTGCTCCGTCGCCGATCTATCGGGTGGCGGCGCCCGACGCCGGACCCGTTCGTCGCCTGCTGACCCCGCTGCGTGACCCGCAGTCCTGGCTGGACTCGCTGTGGGGGGTGGCCGGCTTCCTGACCGGCATCATCGCCTTCGTGTTCACCGTGACCTGGTGGGCAGGGGCGCTGGGTGGCCTCAGCTACTGGTTCTGGCAGCAGTACCTGCCGAACGACGACGACGTCACTCTCGTCGAGCTGATGGGCATCGGACACGGGCAGCGAGCCGAGAGCGTGCTCTACCTAGTCTTCGGTGTCTTCTTCGCGCTGACGCTCCCAGCCGTGCTCCGCGCGGTGAGCGTCACTCACGGCGGGCTGGCCAGTGCGCTGCTCTGCAGCCGCGCCGAGCTGCAGGCGGAGGTACTCCGGGTGTCCGGCAGCCGCGACGCCGCCCACCGCGCCGAGGCCGACTCGCTGCGCCGGCTCGAGCGCGACATCCACGACGGCCCCCAGCAACGGCTGGTGCGGCTGACCATGGACCTCGGCCGAGCCCGCAAGCAGATGGCCGACGATCCCGCCCGCGCCGGCGAGACCATCGAGTCCGCGCTGGCCCAGGCGCGCGAGACCGTCGACGAGCTGCGCTCACTCTCGCGCGGCATCGCGCCGCCGCTACTCGTCGACCGCGGCCTCCGGGTGGCGCTCGAGGAGATGCTGCGCGGCGGCGTCGTGCCGGTGCAGCCGACCATCGACGTACCCGACCACCTGCCGCCGCAGGTCGAGACCGCCGTCTACTTCGTGGTCGCCGAGGCCCTGACCAACGTGGCCAAGCACAGCGGTGCCGGGCAGGCGTGGGTCGCGGTGACCACGCACGCCGACGCGGTGATCGTGCGCGTCGAGGACGACGGCGTCGGGGGTGCCCACGAGTCGAAGGGTCTCGGGCTCGCCGGGCTGCGCCAGCGGCTCGAGGGCGTCGACGGGGTGTTGGGCATGACCTCGCCCGACGGCGGGCCGACCGTGCTCGAGGCGAGAATCCCCCTATGAGGCTGTACCCATGAGAATCGCGATCGCGGACGACTCGCTGCTGCTGCGCGAGGGGTTGCAGCTGCTGCTTACGGAGGCCGGCCATGACGTGGTCGCCTCGGTGGGCGACGGGCCGGCCCTGGTCCACGCGGTCCTGCACGAGCGGCCCGACATCGCCGTGGTCGACGTCCGGATGCCGCCGAGCCACACCGACGAGGGCCTGCGGGCGGCGGTGGAGGTGCGCTCGCAGTGGCCCGAGGCGAAGCTGATGGTGCTGTCGCAGTACGTCGAGGTCTCCTACGCCGACGACCTGCTCGCCGACGGTAAGGGCGGTATCGGTTACCTCCTCAAGGACCGCGTCAGCGACCTCGACGACTTCCTCGCGGCCCTGGCCACGGTGGCGCAGGGCGGCACCGTGCTAGACCCGCTCGTCGTGCGTCAGCTGATGTCGCGAAATCGCGATCCGCTCGAGGCCCTGACGGCACGCGAGCGCGAGGTGCTGTCGCTGATGGCAGAGGGTCGCTCCAACACGGCTATCGCCGAGGCGCTGACCGTCACCCTCGGTGCGGTCGAGAAGCACACCCAGCGGATCTTCTCCAAGCTCGGCCTGATGCCCGACGACGACGCCGCCCACCGCCGGGTGCTCGCCGTGATCAGCTACCTCCGGTCGTAGCTCAACGTCGAGTCGGCGCATCATCCGGCCTGAGCAACGCCGAGTCGGCGCAAAGCCGACGACGTAGCGCCGACTCGCGCGCTCTCACGTCCGACTTTGCGCCGACTCACCCTCCGGTCGTAGCTCCCACCTGGCGCAGCAGGTCCTCCATCTGTCGCATGATCAGCAAGGTCTGGGAATGGGGGACCAGCGGGCTCTCGAGCAGATCTTCGCGCAGGCACCGCCCCACCTCCGCGATCTCGTTGCCGTAGCCGCGGCCAATCACTGGCCCGGCCCCCTCGATGCGCACCGGGTCACCGTCGATCGGGATGAAGTCGGCGTACGCCGGATGGTGGAAGGAGTCCGGCACGTCGATCCGGCCGAGGTCGGTGGTGATCGATGCGGTGCGCGACAGCCACGACGTCATCGACGCGGCCATCGTGGCGAGCACGCCACCCGGGTAACGGCCGTTCATGCTGGCGTCGACGTCGTAGCCCTGTGGGGAGAGCTCTGCCAGAGCCGTCAGCTCCTCCGCCTCGCCGAGCATCAGGTGCGCGAAGGTGAGCGGGTAGATGCCGACGTCGAGCATCGCGCTGGCACCCAGCTCCGGGTTGAAGATGCGGCCCTCCGGAGGGCCCTCGAACCGGTTGCCGAGCTCCGCACGAAGATGGTGAGGCGTCCCGAAGCGCCCCGAGGCCAGGCCGTCGCGGACCGCGAGGACCACCGGATGACAGGCGGTCCACATCGCCTCCATCAGGAACCGGCCGTGCTGCCGCGCCAGCGCGATCATCTGCTCGGCATCGGCCACGGCGAGGGTGACCGGCTTCTCGCACAGCACGTGCTTCCCGGCCTCGAACGCGATCCGTGCGTTGTCGAGGTGCATCGAGTGCGGGGTGGCGACGTAGACGACGTCCACGTCGGCGTCCGCGACCAGCTCTTCATAGGAGCCGTACGCCGTGCCGCCGAACTCGCCCGCAAAGGCCTCTGCCGCGTCGAGCCGGCGCGAGCCGACGGCGCTCAGCTCGGCGCCGGGAGTCAGCATCAGGTCGTTCGCGAACTGCCGCGCGATGTTGCCGGTGGCGAGGATCCCCCACCGGACGGGCGAGTCGGTCATGGGACCACCCTAGGCACGCCCGGCGATTCTAATAACATCGTTGTGATTCGCCCACTACAGTGGCGCGCATGGATGCCCAGCGCGACCAGCGGCAAGCGCCCCAGGGCGAGGGGAACGGCCTCAGCGACCGCGACCGCGAGATCCTCGAGTTCGAGCGGCAGTGGTGGAAGTACGCCGGCGCCAAGGAGACCGCTGTCCGCGAGCAGTTCGACATGAGCTCGACCCGCTACTACCAGGTGCTCAACGCGCTGATCGACCGCCCGGAGGCCCTCGAGGCCGATCCGTTGCTGGTCCGGCGCCTGCGTCGTCTCCGCTCCCAGCGCCAGCGCCAGCGCTCCGCACGCCGTCTCGGCTTCGAGGTCTGAGCGTGCGGGCCGGTCCCCGCCGTCGCGACCAGCGCGGGGCGATCCTTCCTTCGCCGGTCGTGATGCTGAGTGTGATCGCGGTGGTGATGGCCGCCGTCACGTTCGTGGCGACCCGGGGCGACGAGCCCACCGAACGTGAGGTCACCCCCGTCGCCCAGGAACCCGAGCCCACGCCATCGGCGACCCCGACCGTGAAGCCGAAGCCGCCGAAGCCCGAGATCAAGCGCGGCGAGATCTACGTCGAGGTCTACAACAACTCCAACATCTCCGGCCTCGCCGGCCGGGTCGCCGAGAAGGCCACCGGTGCCGGCTGGAAGGTGGTCGGCAGCGACAACTGGGTCGGCACCATCCCGACCAACACGGTCTACTACCCGAAGCGGCTGAAGGAGGAGGCCGAGCTGCTTGCGCTCGACCTCGGCATCAAGCGCACCTACCTCGCCGTCGCCCCGATGAAGCTCGACCGGCTCACGGTCATCCTCACCGCGGAGCTCTACGCGCTCAGTTGAGCGGACGCATCTTGGCGGGGTCTACGCCGCCACCGGCGTGCACGTCCTCGACCAGCTCCTGCAGCGCGGTGAGCGCGACCCGCTGCGGCATCGGCCCGTAGGACACCCGGGCCACGCCGAGCTCCTGCAGTCGCGCCAGCGACGGAATCCCGGGGGCGCCGATCATGGTCAGCCGCTGCGGGCCGTAGGCCTCGACGAGCGTGGAGACCTGCTCCTCGTCGAGCCTCCCGGGCACGAAGACCACCGGCGCACCGGCGTCGAGATAGGCGCGGCCCCGCTCCACTGCGTCGGCCAGGACCTCCGCAGGGTCGCGGTCGCCGGCCCTCACGAACGCGTCGGTGCGGGCGTTGAGCACGAAGTCGACGCCCTCCTCCTCGGCGACCTTCATGATCTCCTCGACCTGCGCGGCGGCCTCGGTCAGCGGCTTCATCTGGTCCTCGATGTTGGCACCGACCACGCCGAGGCCGATGGCGGCGCGGACGGCCTGGGGTGCGTCGCCGTAGCCGCTCTCGAGGTCTGCGGTCACCGGCAGCTCGGTCGCGTTCGCGATCCGGCCGACCATCTCGAGCATCAGCCCCACCGGGATGACCTCGCCGTCGTCGTAGCCGAAGGTGGCCGCGATCGAGTGACTGGCTGTGGCGATCGCCTTGGTGCCAGGAGTGCCTGCCACGACCCGGGCGCTGACCACGTCCCAGACGTTGACCACCGTCAGCAGCTCGGGGTCCTGATGAAGCCGAAGAAGCTCGGTCCCCCGAGCTCGCACGTCATCCATGACGGCAGTCAAGCAGAGGCCAAAAAGCGTCTGGGAGCGTTCTCATGGTTGGCTGGTGACGTGGACTTCACGTCGATCGAGGGCGAGCAGAAGTACGCCGCCATCGTCCGTGCCGCGGCGGAGACCGTGATCGGGCTGGACTTCGACGGCACGCTGTCACCGATCGTCGACGACCCGAACCAGGCCCACATCCACCCCGACGCGCGCGACGTACTGGTCGAGCTCGCCGAGCAGGTGCTGGCCCTCGCCGTGATCACCGGGCGGCCCGCGCGGCAGGCGCTCGACCTCGGCGGGCTCGAGGTGGTCGGCAACGCGGTCGGCGACGCGGGCAAGGAGCTCTACCTCTTCGGTCAGTACGGCAACGAGCGCTGGAGCTCCACGAACCGCCGGGTGGTGAGCCCGCGGCCGCCGGCCGGGCTGGCCACGTTCGAGCGAGAGCTGACCCGTGTCCTGCGCCGGCTCGACGCCGGTGACGCGTACGTCGAGGACAAGGGCCTCGCGGTCGCCGTACACACCCGGCGGCTGCCAGACGCGGAAGCTGCCTTCGAACGGTTGCTGGCCCCGCTCAAGGACCTGGCCGACCACTACGACCTGGTGGTCGAGCCGGGCCGAAGCGTGATCGAGGTCCGCTCACCGGGCATGCACAAGGGTCTGGTCGTGCAGGGCCTGGTCGAGGAGCTGGGCGCCCGAGGCTTCGTCTTCGCCGGCGACGACCTCGGCGACCTGGAGGCGTTCGAGGCGGTGGCCGAGCTGGCCAAGGGCGGCATGCCGACCCTTCTTGTCTGCTCCGCGTCCGATGAACAGGGCGCGCTGCGCTCGCTCGCCGACGTCGTCGTGGACGGCCCCGACGGGGTGCTCGCGATGCTGCGGCAGCTCGCCGCCGACGCTCGCGAGCTGCGCGCCTGATCGGCGTCCACATGCCGGTATCGGTGTACACATTCTGAGACGCGCTCCCGTAGAGTTCTGAACAGCTCATCCAGAGGGACTGAGGGAACGGCCCTGCGAAGTCCCGGCAACCGCCGCGTGCCCCCCGTGCTGCCCCAGCGCACACGGTCGCGGAAACGGTGCCAAATCCGTCCCGGAGGCGAAGGTCGCGCCGGGAAAGATGAGAAGGAGGACCCGTGAGCACCGTTGTCGATGAAACGACCACCACCCCGACCGCTGGGCCGCAGCTGCGCGAAGGCGCCTTCGGCCACGCCACCGCCCTCTCCTGCCGCGAGTGTGGCCACGAGGTAGAGCTCGGCCCGCACTACGCGTGCCCGGAGTGCTTCGGCCCGCTGGAGATTGCCTACGCCTTCCCCAAGATCACCCGCGAGCAGATCGAGGCCGGCCCCCCCAACATCTGGCGCTACAAGGCGCTGCTGCCGGTGCCGGATGACATCGAGCAGAGCCCCAACATGGAGCCGGGCTTCACGAGGCTGCTCAGGGCGAACAACCTCGGTCGCGAGCTCGGCTTCGACAACCTGTGGGTGAAGGACGACTCCACGAACCCCACCAACTCCTTCAAGGACCGGGTCGTGGCCTGTGCGCTGAGTGCCGCCACCGAGTTCCACAGCAAGGTGTTCGCCTGCCCGTCGACCGGCAACCTCGCGAACGCCGTGGCCGCCGCCGGCGCCCGGGCCGGCATCAAGACCGTGGTGTTCATCCCCAGCGACCTCGAGCAGCCGAAGCAGGTCAACTCCGCGATCTTCACCGAGTCCCTGGTCGCCGTGAACGGCAACTACGACGACGTCAACAAGCTGGCCTCGGAGATCGCCGGTGAGCAGGAGGGCTGGGCGTTCGTCAACGTCAACGTCCGCCCCTACTACGCCGAGGGTTCCAAGACCCTGGGCTACGAGATCGCCGAGCAGCTCGGCTGGCGGCTGCCCGAGCAGATCGTGATCCCGGTGGCCTCCGGCTCGCAGCTGACCAAGGTCGACAAGGCGTTCCAGGAGCTGATCGAGCTCGGCCTCGTCGAGGACACGCCCTACAAGGTCTACGGCGCCCAGGCCACCGGCTGCTCGCCGGTCTCGGTCGCCTACAAGACCGGCGTCGACGCGATCCGCCCGGTCAAGCCGGACACCATCGCCAAGAGCCTGGCCATCGGCAACCCCGCTGACGGCATCTACGTGCTCGACATCTGCCGCCGCACCGGCGGCAGCGTCGAGGACATCACCGACGAGCAGGTCCGCGACGCGATCGTGCTGCTGGCCCGCACCGAGGGCATCTTCACCGAGACCGCCGGCGGCACCACGGT
This sequence comes from uncultured Actinomycetota bacterium, assembly GCA_963826035.1. Taxonomy (GTDB): domain Bacteria; phylum Actinomycetota; class Actinomycetes; order Mycobacteriales; family Pseudonocardiaceae; genus Actinophytocola. The sequence goes on from CAWGVZ010000004.1 coordinate 1,182,401, forward strand.
CGGCGTACTGAAGAAGCTGGTGGAGACCGGCCAGCTCGACCCGACCCTCGAGACCGTCGTCATCAATACCGGTCACGGGCTGAAGACCCTCGACGCGGTCTCCGGCTCCGTCGGTCCGGTTGCCACCATTGACCCGTCGTACGCCGCCTTCGTCCAGACCGGCATCTGAGCCAGAGGGAGAGAGTTCCGTTGAGCGTTTCCGTCCGCGTCCCCACCATCCTGCGCACCTACACGGGTGGTGAGTCCGAGGTGTCTGCTTCGGGCGCCACCCTGGCCGACGTACTCGACGACCTGGATGCCAGCTACTCCGGCATCAAGGGCCGGATCCTCGACGACAACGGCGAGCTGCGTCGTTTCGTGAACGTCTACGTCGGCAACGACGACGTGCGCTTCCTCGACAACCTCGCCACCCCCACGCCTGAGGGCACCCAGATCTCGGTGATCCCGGCGGTCGCCGGGGGTTAGCCGCCCGTTCAGGTGGACGTGCGACCAATGGGGTCGTGCGACGACCACTGCTCCTCACCGTCGGGGCGGCCGCCGCGGCCGGGTTCGGTGTGCGACTGCTGCTGGAGCGCCAGGCCGCGATCGCGCGGCGCATCATCGGCAAGCAGCTGGGCGAGGTAGCGCTGCCCGCCGACCGCGTCTGGCGCAAGAAGCTCGGTGCCCCACTCGACCTGCTGCTGCTCGGTGACTCGATCGCGGCCGGTCTCGGGGCCGAGCGGCGCAAGGACACGCTGGGCGGCCGGCTGAGCAAGCGGTTGGCTGCGGCCACTCATCGCTCGGTGCGACTGACCACGGCCGCGCGGGTCGGCTCGGAGTCGTCGGTGCTGGCCAGCCAGCTCGATGACCTGCCGCCGGACTACCGCGCCGATGTCGCCGTGATCGTGGTCGGCGGCAACGACGTGACCCATCGCGTTCCTGTGGCCGACTCGGTGCGCCATCTGGAGGATGCGGTCCGCCGGCTCCGCGAGGGCGGCACGGCCGTCGTCGTCGGTACCTGCCCCGACCTAGGCGCCCTGCGGCCGGTGCCGCAGCCGTTGCGGGCGCTCGGGTCGCGCGCCTCCCGGCAGCTGGCGGTGGCCCAGCGGGAGGCGGTCGCGCCGCTCGGCGCCTACGTCGTCGACCTGGCCGCGGTGGTGGGGACGTTCTTCATCACGAACCCCGACGAGATGTTCAGCCTGGACCGCTTCCACCCGTCGGCGACCGGCTACCGGCGGACGGCGAAGGCCATGCTCCCGTCGGTGCTGGCCGCGCTCGGTGTGGCCGACGACCTGCCCTTCGGCCACCACGCTCCGGCTCAGAGCGACGCCTGACGCTCCAGCAGGTGGGCGCGCTCGGCTTCGTTCTCGCACAGCCGGATCGCCTCGCTGAAGGAGCGACGCGCGTCGTCGACCAGGCCGGCCCGGGCCTGCAGCTCGGCAACGGTCGCGGGAAGGCGGTGGCCGGGGAGCTCGAGCCCGTCGAGGAGACGGAGACCCGCGTGCGGGCCGTCGGTCTCGGTGACGGCCACCGCGCGGTTGAGCCGGACCACGGGCGAGCCGGTGAGCGCCTCGAGCTCGGCGTACCAGCCGGCGATCCGGGTCCAGTCGGTCGCGGCGGCTGTCGGCGCGACGGCGTGCTCGGCAGCGATCAGCGCCTGCAGCAGGTACGCCGTGGAGGGCGCAGTCAGCAGCGGTGACAACAACGCGAGTGCCTCGGCGATCTCGTCGGCGCGCCAACGAGATCGGTCCTGGTCCGGCAGCAGCACGAGCCGCTCTCCCGCGACTCTCGCGTCGCGTCGCGAGTGCTGCAGCAGCATCAAGGCGAGCAACGCGTCGAGGTCGGCGTACTCCTCGGGCAGCACGGAGCGCAGTACGCGCACCAGCCGGATCGCCTCGCCCGCCGGCTCGGGGCGGAGTACGTCGGCGCCCGAGCCGGGGGCGTAGCCCGCGGTGAAGGCGAGGTAGGCGATGTCGGCGACGAGGGCCACGCGCGCTTCGAGCTCGGCGCCGGTGGGCACCGTGAACGACTCACCCGCGAGCCGCTTGCGGGCCCGGGTCAGCCGGGCGGCCATCGTGGCCTGCGAGACCAGGAACAACCGTGCGATGTCTGCGGTGCTCACACCGAGCACCAGGCGCAGTGTGAGAGCAGCGGCGCTCTCGGGAGCCAGCGTCGGGTGGGCACACAGCAGCACCAGTCGCAGTCGCTCGTCCACGACCGGCTCGCCGACGTCCGCCATCACGCGCTGCGCCTCCTCGGTGACATGGGCCTCCACCGCCAGCAGCGGCAGCTTGCGACCGGCCACCGCCTCGGCGCGCAACCGGTCGACGATCCGGTGCCGGGCAGCGGTCAGCAGCCAGGCCGTCGGGTTGTCCGGCACTCGGTCCGGCCAGGTGCGGGCGGCCGCCTCGAACGCGTCGCCGAGTCCGTCCTCGGCCAGGTCGAGACGGCGGTACTGCGCGACGAGCAGGGCCACCAGCCGGGCCCACTCGTTGCGCAGGACACGTTCGAGCTCGGTCAGCCGTCGGCCTCGCTGCCGAGCAGCATCTGCCGGACCTCGATCCCGCTCTCCACGTCGGCGAGGATGCCGACACAGTCGAGCAGGTCGTCGAGGTCGTCGGACTCGACGAGGTAGAACCCGGTCAGCTGCTCTACGGTCTCGGCGTACGGGCCCTGGGTGATCGCGAGCCCGTCGGCACTGCGGCGGACGACGCGCGCCTGCTTGGAGTCGGCGAGTTCTGCTCCGCCGGTGACCTTGTGGCCGCGGGCGGCCAGCGCCTCGGCGAACTGGGAGTGCTTGGCGTAGACGGCCTGCTTCTCGTCTTCAGGGGTGGCGGCCCAGACGGACTCGTCTCCGGGTAGCAACACGACGTAGGAAGTCATCACGGTCCTTTCGGTGGTCGGGTCAGTCTCTCAGGGTGATGACGTCCGAGCCGGGCGAAAATCGACAGGTCGGCCGCCGGTAGTCTGCGCGGAGATCCCGATCGCCCCCTGATCGCTCCGAGGAGCCCGCGTGACCCCCAACCCAGCCGCTGATCTGTACCTCGATCTGATGGCCAAGATCCTGACCAGATACGGCTTCGAGGGCCGCAACGTCACGGTCCACCTCCCGGGCCGCTCCTACGAGTCCTACCTCTGGGAGCTGCTGAAGGGCACCCTCTCCGGGCGGGACATCCGGATGGTCGAGCCGGGCGAGTTCGACGCGGCCACCCGCGAGGACGGCAAGGACTGGCCCGCCGACGCCGAGTCGATGATCGGCATGAAGCGGATGCGCAACATCCGCGCCTGTGTCGAGAGCGTGCTCGAGGACGACGTGCCAGGAGACCTGATCGAGACCGGCGCCTGGCGCGGCGGGTCGACCATCTTCATGCGCGCGATCCTCGCGGCATACGGCGACACGACCCGCAAGGTCTGGGTGGCCGACTCGTTCGAAGGCCTGCCCGAGCCTGACGCCAAGAAGCACTCGGCCGACACCGGCGACCAGCACCACACCCGCTCCGACCTCGCGGTCTCGGTGGAGATGGTCAAGGCGAACTTCCAGCGCTACGACCTCCTGGACGACCAGGTGGAGCTCCTGGTCGGCTGGTTCTCCGACACGTTGCCGGTCGCACCGATCGACAAGCTGTCGGTGCTGCGGCTCGACGGAGACATGTACTCCTCGACCATCGATGCGCTCGACGCCCTCTACGACAAGGTGTCGCCCGGTGGCTACGTGATCGTCGACGACTACGGCGCGGTGCCGGCCTGCGCGAAGGCCATCCACGACTTCCGCGACGCACACGGCATCACCGAGCCGCTGCAGGAGATCGACTGGGCGGGCCAGTTCTGGAGGAAGTCGTGACCGACTCCAGCAATGGCACCGACACCGCCACCGACTACGAGCAGGGCGTCGCCAAGCTCGAGCGGGAGCTGGCCTTCGCCCGCCGTAACGGAGCCCTTGCGGTCAAGCAGATGCACGCTTTGCTGACCAGGGAGCTGAAGAGAGCCGAACGCGAGCTCGAGAAGGCCAGGGCCCGCAACGCGAAGCTGCGGCAGCGGGCCGACGATGCCAAGCAGCGGGCACGGATGGCCGAGGACGAGCTGTCGCGGATCAAGGGGAGCACCACCTGGAAGGCCGGCCGGGCCGTGGTTGCGGTGCCGTCGCGGATCCGGCGCTTGGGCCGCGGGTGACCTCCGTCCTCCTGGCGACCTTCACCCTGATGCCCGAGGGTGAGCCCAACGGAGACGTCTTGCTTCCCGCGGCGCTGGCGGCGCGCGGTATCGACGCGGAGTGGGTGCGGTGGGACGACCGGACTGTCGACTGGTCCGCAGCCGACCTGGTCGCCGTCCGCTCCACCTGGGACTACCAGCGCCGCTGCACCGAGTTCCTGGCCTGGGCCCGCGCCACCGAGAAGGTCACTCGCGTGCTCAACGGTGCCGAGGTGTTCGCCTGGAACGCCGACAAGGCCTACCTGACCGAGCTGGCCGGCGACGTCGACGTGGTGCCGACCGAGCTCCTCGACGACGCCACGCTGGTCACCGGCCTCCAGGCAGCGGTCGACCGCTGGGGCCCCGCGGTGATCAAGCCACGCACGGGAGCCGGAGGCGTCGGCGTCGTGATCGCCGAGAGCATCCTCGACGAGCGCCTCGTTGGGCTCTCGCCGGCTCCCTGGATCGTGCAGCCGCTGGTCGAGTCGGTGCGCACCACCGGCGAGACCTCGGTCTACGTCTTCGGCGGATGTTTCGAGGGCCGTGCCGTCTCCCAGGTCGACAAGCTCGCCATGGGTAGCGAGATCCGCGTGCACGAGTACCACGGCGGCCAGAGCCGCCGGGCCGAGCTCGGCACCGAGCAGGCAGCCCTGGCCGAGGCAGCGGTGCGCGCGGCCGAGAAGCTTCTCGACACCGAGCTCACCTACGCCCGCGTCGACATGATGGTCTGGAACGGCCGCTGGTCGGTCTCCGAGCTCGAGCTGATCGAGCCGGGCCTCTACCTCGACATCGACCCCGCGAACGCCGACCTCTTCGCCGAGCTCGTCGCCTCGTTGGTCTGATCGGCTCTGTGGTTTCGAGACTCGTCGCTGACGCTCCTCACACCTCAACCACTCACCCGCCAACTTCTTGGCCCTCCTGCGCATCACAGAGGCATGAACACCCATAAGACCTCATTGGCAGTGATCCTCGCCGCGGCGACCGTGGTGATCTCGACCACCGCTGGGACAGCAGAAGCGCAGGGCTCGGCGGACGTCTCTCACGACCGGGGGATCTGGTATTTCCAGGGGGGCGTCCACGCGATTCCCCGCTAGACCACACGGAGTTCCTTGCATCGTCGAGGCGCTGCGAGCCTGACCCACTGTTTGCACTCGGAGGGGTCGAGTGCTAAACATGAGGCTGGCACTCTCGTCATGAGAGTGACAACGCACTACCCAACAAATCCCCGGATCGGGGAGTTGAGATCAGCAGCGTCGGCGGGAAGGGTCCGCCGGATCGGCCTGGTCGTCCGTCGCGGGCAACGAACCGGTCCGTCCAAGCTCTGAATGCGAAGGAATCGCTGGAGTTATGCCGAAGCTGATTGCTTTCAACGAGGAGGCCCGACGCGGCCTCGAGCGTGGCATGAACACGCTCGCGGACGCCGTCAAGGTCACGCTCGGCCCCAAGGGCCGCAACGTCGTACTCGAGAAGAAGTGGGGCGCGCCCACCATCACCAACGATGGTGTGAGCATCGCCAAGGAGATCGAGCTCGAGGACCCGTACGAGAAGATCGGGGCCGAGCTCGTCAAGGAAGTTGCCAAGAAGACCGACGACGTCGCCGGTGACGGTACGACGACCGCCACGGTCCTCGCCCAGGCAATGGTCCGCGAGGGTCTGCGCAACGTGGCCGCGGGTGCGAACCCGATGGGCCTCAAGCGTGGCATCGAGGCCGCTGTCGAGGCCGTGTCCGAGCAGCTGCTCAGCATGGCCAAGGACGTCGAGACCAAGGAGCAGATCGCGTCCACCGCGAGCATCTCCGCGGCCGACCCCACCGTCGGCGAGATCATCGCCGAGGCGATGGACAAGGTCGGCAAGGAAGGCGTCATCACGGTCGAGGAGTCGAACACCTTCGGGCTCGACCTCGAGCTCACCGAGGGCATGCGCTTCGACAAGGGCTACATCTCGGCGTACTTCGTGACCGACCCGGAGCGGATGGAGACCGTGCTCGAGGACGCCTACGTCCTCATCGCCAACTCCAAGGTCAGCAGCGTCAAGGACCTGCTGCCCCTGCTCGAGAAGGTCATGCAGTCCGGCAAGCCGCTGGTCATCATCGCCGAGGACGTCGACGGCGAGGCCCTGTCCACGCTGGTCGTCAACAAGATCCGGGGCACCTTCAAGTCCGTTGCCGTCAAGGCCCCGGGCTTCGGTGACCGCCGCAAGGCCATGCTGCAGGACATCGCGATCCTGACCGGTGGCCAGGTCATCTCCGAGGAGGTCGGCCTGAAGCTCGAGTCGGCCGGCGTCGAACTGCTGGGCCAGGCCCGCAAGGTCGTCATCACCAAGGACGAGACCACCATCGTCGAGGGCGCGGGCGACACCGCTCAGATCGAGGGACGGGTCAACCAGATCCGCGCCGAGATCGAGAAGTCCGACTCCGACTACGACCGTGAGAAGCTGCAGGAGCGCCTGGCCAAGCTGGCCGGCGGTGTTGCGGTGATCAAGGTCGGCGCGGCCACCGAGGTCGAGCTCAAGGAGCGCAAGCACCGCATCGAGGACGCCGTTCGCAACGCGAAGGCGGCCGTCGAAGAGGGCATCGTCGCCGGTGGCGGCGTGGCCCTGCTGCAGGCAGCCGACGCTGCGTTCGCAAAGCTGGACCTCCACGGCGACGAGGCGACCGGTGCCAACATCGTTCGCTACGCGACCGAGGCTCCGCTCAAGCAGATCGCGATCAACGCGGGTCTCGAGGGTGGCGTCATCGCGGAGAAGGTGCGCAACCTGACCCCGGGTCACGGCCTCAACGCGGCCACCGGCGAATACGTCGACATGATCGCCGAAGGCATCATCGACCCTGCCAAGGTGACCCGCTCCGCCCTGCAGAACGCCGCCTCCATCGCGGCGCTCTTCCTCACCACCGAGGCCGTTGTGGCCGACAAGCCTGAGAAGGCTGGAGCCGGCATGCCCGGCGGTGGCGACATGGGTGGCATGGGCGGCATGGACTTCTGATCCACGCCTCTCCCTAACGAACAGCAGGGCCCCCGCCGAGAGGCGGGGGCCCTGCTGCTTTCAGGTGGCTATCAGCTGCCGACGGACATGAAGGCGCAGTAGGCACCGGGCGTGTCCGCCTCGAAGGCGACCATGAGGGCACCGTCGGATGCGGTGCTGATCATGATCGGTCGGTCCTGGGCCGGCGAGTCCGCAGGGATCCGCAGCACCCAGTCGTCGCCCTGGTGGGTGAGCGTGGCGGGTTCGCCGACGCCGCCGCCGCAATCCGGCAGGTCGGTGACCTGGCCGTCGGCCGGCTCGGCCTGGTCGACCCTGCCGCCGCCCTCGTCCTCCGCCTCGAATTCGTAGGACAGCTCGCCACCCTCGGGCACTTCCTCGGCGATCCCATCCGGGAACTTGTAGGTGATGATGCCGTCCTCTTCGGCCGGCGACGGCTGGAAGCTGACGTCCGCGTCGATCCCGTGCTCGCGAAGCGCCGCTTCGAGCCCGGCGGAGTCCTCGATCCGGTGGATGGTGACCACGACGTCACCGTCGGCGCTCTCCGAGACGGCGTACGCCGGACTGGCTCCGGGGCCTCCGGGCGAGGCGATGACGACGGCGGTCGCCGCAGCAGCGGCCACGGCAACTCCGACGGCCCACCGGCGCCGGTGCCGGCGAGGTGGGTCGGCGACGACCTCGGGCGCGGGGCGGGTCGCGACGTGCTCGCGAAGCTCGGTCAGCAGCGCGGACTCGAAGTGGTCGAGAGGGCGCGGGTGGGCGGGGTGGGTGTTCACGGGGTGACCTCCGGGGTGAGCGCGCCGAGGAAGCCCGGGTCAGGCTCCTCACGACGCAGGGTGGTTGTGAGCCGAGCCCGGCTGCGGTGCAGCCGGACCCGCGCGGTGGCCGGCTTCACCCCCAGGCTCCGTGCGGCGTCGGCGACGGAGAGGCCGTCGAGCGCGACCATCTCGAGCAGCTTGCGGTCGTCGTCGCTGAGCCCGTCGAGAGCCCGGTAGAGCCGCCGCGACTCACGCTCGGCGTCGATCCGTTCCTCGATCCGGGCCATCGACGCCGGGTCCAGCAGCCGGTGGCCACTGATCCGCCGGGTGGCTTGCAGCTCGCGGCTGCGCCGCCGTACCTCCGACGCGATCGTGTTGCGACCGACGCCGTAGAGCCAGGCGATCACCGACCCCCGGTCGGAGGCGTAGGTGTGGGCGCCGTCGATGGCGGCCAGGAACACGTCGGTGGTGAGGTCAGCGGCGAGATGCGGGTCGTCGACCCGCCGGGCCACGAACCGCTGCACCGCCTCGAGATGGTCGCGGTAGAAGGCCTCGAACGCGTCTGGCTCGTGCCCGATCCGGGTCAAGGGCTCGTAGGGGGCTGGCATACCCATACTTGGACGATAGGCACCCGGGCGTTACCAATTGCCGCGATGTGAAACCGTTGCAGAGTGTCCGACCACGAGCGGTTCGAAGTGCTGGCCAGGGAGCTGGTCGAACCGTTGCGCCGTTTTCTGGCCCGACGCACCGACCCCGCGACCGTCGACGACGTCCTCGCCGACACGCTGCTGGTCTGTTGGCGCCGGCTCGACGACGTCCCCGACGAGCCCCTTCCCTGGGCGTACGGCGTCGCGCGCAACTGCCTGGCCAACGCTCTGCGCAGCGACCGTCGGCAGGAGCGGCTCGCGGCGAAGGTGGCCGCGGTCGACCCGCCGGACGCGTCGACACCCGAGCCGGGTGACGGCGACCCGGACCTCGCCGAGGCGCTCGAGGCCCTGTCGGAGACCGACGCCGAGCTGCTGCGCCTGTGGGCCTGGGAGCAGCTGACGCCAGCCGAGATCGCGGAGGCCCTCGAGATCACCGCCAACGCGGCGAGCGTGCGCCTGCACCGGGCCAAGGAGAAGCTCCGGGTGGAGCTCGGTAAGAAGAGCACCGGTGCCGGACATGAGGAGTCGAGAGAGGGGAGGCAACAGCCATGACCGAGGACGACGACCTGCGAGACCAGCTTCGGGCGCTGGACCCTGCCGCCTCTCTGCGACCGGCCGACCCCGTCTGGGTGGCCCGACTCCTGGAGGACACGATGAGCAACGACGTCGACAGCGACATCCCCGAGACCCGGGAGACCGGCGTCCACGAGCGCAGCCGGTTCACCTGGCTGGTCGCTGCAGCGGCGGTCCTGCTCATCGCGGGCGTCGGCGGCTTCATCCTGCTCGACCGGGGTACCGACGACGTACCGGCTGCCGGCACGGGCGACCAGGCCCCGACAGTGACCACGCTCGGCGTGCCGGGGAGTGGTCTCGCCGCGAAGTGTGCTGTCCCCTCGGCACAGCTCCTCGCCGGGCATCCGCTCGCGTTCGACGGCGTGGTCGACGACATCACCGACGGCGTGGTCACCCTGACGCCCACGATGTTCTACGCCGGCGAACCCACCGACCGGGTGCGGGTCGAGGCCCCGCCGGAAGAGCTCCAGCAGCTGCTCCTGTCCGTGAACTTCGAGGTAGGCCAGCGCTATCTCGTCTCGGCGAGCGACGGCCAGGTGTCCGTGTGCGGCTTCAGCGGGCCGTGGTCGGCTGAGCTGGAGCAGCTCTACGTCGAGGCCTTCGCCGGGTGACGAGTCGGTGACCATCGCGGGACTACTGCTGGCCGCCGGAGCGGGTACCCGGATGGGGATGCCGAAGGCCCTGGTCCGCGATGCCGACGGCACGCCGTGGCTGCAGCGATCCGTGGCAGCCCTCGTCGACGCCGGCTGCGAGCAGGTCACCGTGGTGCTGGGAGCGCGGGCCGAGGAAGCGCGGGCCCTGACACCGGAGAGCGCGACGGTGGTCGTGGCCGACGACTGGGCGGACGGGATGTCGGCCTCGTTGCGCGCCGGCCTGCGAGCCCTGGGCGATGCCGACTCGGCCGTGCTCACCCTGGTCGACCTCCCCGATGTCACGGCCGAGGTGATCCGCCGGGTCGTGGCCGCCGGCGCCGGACCGACCACCCTCAGCCGGGCGACGTACGACGGCAGGCCGGGTCACCCGGTCGTGATCGGGCGCGAGCACTGGGCCGGCGTGATCGCGTCGGCGACCGGCGACTTCGGTGCTCGCCACTACCTCGACGCCCATGAGGTCACCGTTGTCGAGTGCGGTGACCTGGCCACCGGTCGCGACCAGGACTCCATCGCCTAGGCCAACCTCCGGCCAACACCCCGCTGAGTAGCCTGAACAGATGGAGTCGACACCGGCGCTGGCCGACTGGACCGAAGTCGCAACGCGACTCGGCACCACCGGCTACCTGTGCGACGACGACCTCGCGACGGTCACCTATCTGGCCCTGCGGATGCAGCGGCCGCTGCTGCTGGAGGGGGAGCCCGGCACCGGCAAGACCGCCCTCGCCGAGTCGCTGGCGCAAGGGCTCGAGCTGCCGCTGATCCGGCTCCAGTGCTACGAGGGCATCGACGCCACCCAGGCGCTCTACGACTGGGACTTCCCGCGGCAGATCCTGCACCTGCGGGCGCTGGAGGCTGCGGGAGGGGGAGGACTCGACGCGACCGAGGCCGAGAAGAGCCTCTATGACGAGCGCTTCCTGCTGGCCCGGCCGGTGCTGGCCGCTCTGCAGCAGAGCCCGGCGGTGCTGCTCGTCGACGAGGTGGACCGCGCGGACGACGAGTTCGAGGCGTTCCTGCTCGAGGTGCTGTCGACCTACCAGGTGACGATCCCGGAGTACGGCACGATCGTGGCCGCGACGCCGCCGGTCGTCGTCCTCACCTCCAACCGCACCCGCGAGCTGCACGACGCGCTCAAGCGGCGCTGCCTCTACCACTGGATCGACCACCCCGGGCTGGAGCGCGAGGTCGCGATCGTCAGGTCGCGTGCTCCGGAGGTCTCCGAGGCGCTGGCCCGGCAGATCGTGACCGTGGTGCAGCAGCTGCGCGGCCTCGACGACCTCGAGAAGCCGCCCGGCGTCGCCGAGACCCTCGACTGGGCCCGCGCCCTGCACCACCTGGGCACCACGGAGCTCGACCTCGAGTCGTCGGCGCGGACCCTCGGCGCGCTGGTGAAGTACCGGGAGGACGCCGACCGCGTTCAACAGGCCCTCGACCAGATGCTGCGGGCATGAACGGCGCCAACGTTCACGGCGACCGTGTCCTGCTGGGCTTCGCCCGCGCGCTGCGCGCCGCGGGCGTGCCGGTCACCCAGGACCGCGCCCAGACCTTCCTGGCCGCGACGTCCGTCGTCGGCCTCGACGACAGGCGAGCCACCTACACCGCCGGTCGGGCCACGCTCTGCTCCTCGCCCGACGACCTGGTCCGCTACGACCAGGTGTTCGAGGCCTACTTCACCGGTCGCGACGGACTGCCCCGGCCTCGTGTCACGTCGCCGGGCGCCACGACGTACGCCGGCCTGCCGCTGAGGGAGGGGGGCGTGGGCGGGGAGGCCGACGACTCGGACGACGTCGTCCGGGCCATGGCCAGCGAGACCGAGGTGCTTCGCCATCGCGACCTCGCGTCGCTCAGTGCCGCGGAGAAGCATCGCCTCGCCGGGATGTTCGCGACGTTGCATCCCCGGCCGCCGATGCGGCGTACCTCTCGCCACCAGCGGTGGCACCGAGGACGCGTCGACGCCTCGCGGACGCTGCGGGCCAGCCTGCGCCGGATGGGCGAGCCGTCGGTGATCGAGTGGCGCCGGCGCGGCTCCAAGCCGCGGCGGGTGGTGCTGCTGCTCGACGTGTCCGGCTCGATGAGCGGCTACGCCGATGCGCTGCTCCGCCTCGCCCACCGGATGGTGGTGGCGAGCCCGCGGGGCTCCGTCGAGGTCTTCACGGTCGGCACCCGGCTGACCCATCTGACCCGGGCGCTGCGCAGCCGCGACGCCGAGCGGGCACTGGTCGCCGCCGGCGAGACCGTGCCGGACTGGTCGGGCGGCACCCGCCTCGGCGAGACGATGCGCGTGTTCCTGGACCGGTGGGGCCGGCGCGGGCTGGCGCGGGGCTCGGTCGTGGTGGTCTTCAGCGACGGCTGGGAACGCGGCGACGCCGCACTGCTCGGCGAGCAGATGACGCGGCTGGGCCGGATCGCGCACCGGGTGGTCTGGGTGAACCCGCATCGCGGGAAGTCCGGCTACGAACCCCTGCAGCAAGGGGTGCTCGCCGCCCTGCCCCATTGCGACGACTTCCTCGCCGGCCACTCGCTGGCGACGTTCGCCGACCTGGTGGAGGTGGTGGCCCGTGCGTGACGTGCTGCCCGAGCTGATGAAGTGGTGGGACGCTGGCGACACCGTCGGCGTCGGCACCGTGGTGGCGACGTTCCAGTCGGCGCCGCGGCCCGCGGGGGCTTCGATGCTGGTCGGCCCCGACGGCACCGCAGTGGGTTCGGTGTCGGGTGGCTGTGTCGAGGGTGCCGTCTACGACCTGTCGCAGTCGGTGGTCGAATCCGGCACCTCCGTGCTCCAGCGCTACGGCGTCTCCGACGACGATGCGTTCGCCGTCGGCCTGACCTGTGGAGGCATCCTCGACGTGTTCGTCGAGAAGGTCTCCCGCGAGACGTTCCCCGAGCTTGGCGAGTTGGCCGCCGACATCAAAGCCGGCCGGGCGGTCGCCCTGGCCACGGTCATCGAGCACCCGGACCCGGCCTGGCTCGGCCGGCGCATGGTCATCCGCCCTGGCGGGATAGTCCCTGACGTTCGGACCCCAGGAACAGCCAATAGGGGGTCCGATCGTCAGGGACTATCGGGCACGCTGGGCTCGCCGCGGGCCGACGACGCCGTCCACGACGACGCGCTGGGTCTGCTTGCCGCCGGTCACGATGCGACCCTCACCTACGGTCCTGACGGTGAGCGAAGGGGCGAGGGGATGCGGGTGTTCGTCTGGGCGTTCGCGCCCAAGCCGCGGATGTTGGTCTTCGGGGCGATCGACTTCGCGGCTGCGGTCGCCCGCGTCGGCGGTTTTCTCGGCTACGAGGTGACCGTCTGTGACGCCCGTCCGGTCTTCGCCACCACGAGCCGTTTCCCCGATGCCGACGAGGTGGTCGTGGACTGGCCGCACCGCTACCTGGCCGCCGAACAGGAGGCCGGGCGGATCGACCGCCGCACGGTGATCACCGTGCTCACCCACGACCCGAAGTTCGACGTGCCGTTGCTCGAGGTGGCGCTCCGCCTCCCCGAGGTTGCGTACGTCGGGGCGATGGGTTCGCGGCGTACTCATGAGGACCGGCTCGACCGACTCCGCGAGGCCGGGCTGACCGACGAGGAGATCGATCGCCTCTCCAGTCCGATCGGCCTCGACCTCGGGGCTCGGACTCCCGAGGAGACCGCGGTCAGCATCGCCGCGGAGATCATCGCCGGGCGGTGGGGCGGCAGCGGCGAGCGGCTCGCGTCGACCGCGGGCCGGATCCACCGCGACACCGACGTCCTGCCGTGAGCCGAGCGGCGAGGGGCCGCGTCGGCTGAGTGATGGTCGTCACGGGCCGGTGCTACGTTGACGAGACCACGACGAGGAGCCGGGTATGGGTCGTAGTGAGCTGCAGGAGCGCAAGCTGGAGGCGATGCGCGCCTGGACCTCGTTCGTCGAGGAGGGCGACCGGGCCGAGGCCCTGGTCCGGCCCGAGATCCTGAGCAGCTGGACCCGCTCCGAGGCGGCGATCTCGCCCGATGTGACCGAAGCTCCGCTCGCCGACGAGGGCGAGATCGCCTCGATCTGGCGCGACTCCCCGCTGCAGAGTGCGGTCGAGACCGTCGAGTCCGATCTCCGGCGTACTGCCGAGGACGGCGACCTGGTGCTCGCGGTGACCGATGCCCAGACCCGGATCCTGTGGACCTACGGCGGCCGCGTGATGCGGCGCAAGGCCGAGACCGTCAACTTCGTCGCCGGCGGTCGCTGGGACGACGAGTCCGTCGGCACCAACGCCCTCGACCTGGCCAACCGCCTGGCCACGCCGTCGATGGTGTTCAGCGCCGAGCACTACGCCCCGATCGTGCACAACTGGGTGTGCTGGGCGGCGCCGGTGCTCGACCCGGTGACCGGCCACAAGCTCGGCGTGATCGACCTGTCGACCACGTGGGACCGCACCCACCCGATCGGGCTCGCCACCGCGCGGGTGATGGCCAGGCTGATCGAGTCGGCCCTGCCGCAGTCGACCTACCACCCGTCGGCGCTGCTCGACGAGACCGGCGACCCGGGGCTCGTGATGACCCTGCTCGGCACCGCCGAGGTCCGGCTCGACGGCCTGCGCCTGCTGCTCAACCGGCGTCAGACCGAGATCCTCGCGCTGCTGGCACTGCACCCCGAGGGGCTGTCGCTGGAGCAGCTGCACGCCCTGGTCTACGGCGACCAGTCGATCACCTTCTCCACCCTCAAGGCGGAGGTCTCGCACCTTCGCTCGGCCCTCGGTGGCCAGCTCGGCTCGCGCCCCTACCGCCTCTTGATGCCGGTCGCCACCGACGTCGACCACGTGCTGGGCCTGTTGCGGGCGGGCCACGTCGCCGAGGCGGTCGATGCCTACGGCGGCGACCTGCTTCCCGGCACCAACTCCCCAGCCCTCACCGAGCTCGCCGACTACGTTGCGGTGGCGGTCCGCGAGGCGCTGCTCGCCGACCCGCAGCCCGACGCGGTGCTGCGCTACGCCGACCTGGCGCCGTACGACGTCGAGGTGGTCGAGCGCTGCCTGGCCGAGCTCGGCACCGGGCCCCACCCGGCGAAGGCGCTGCTCAAGGGTCGTCTCGCGGCAGGCGGGCGGTAGTGCGGGTTTCGTAACGAAACCTGGACACCCCGCGGATTGGCTGGCCTCATGTCCAACACAACCATCACGCGCAGCCGCTCAGCGGCGGTCGCACTCACGGCCGTCGCGGCTCTGCTGGTCGGCTGCACGTCGGACGACTCGCCGGACTCCAGCGAGACGCCGGAAACCCCCTCGAGCTCCGGCAGCCCCTCGGCGTCCGAACCAGCCGGCGACGTGGTGGAGGGGATGTTCGATGTGGGTGGTCACGAGCTCTACCTCAGCTGTGAGGGGAGCGGCTCACCGACCGTCGTCTACCTGCACGGTTCGATCGAGGACGCGAGCACCGTGGCCCATCAAGCCGGCTCCGGGTTCTCGAGCCTGCTGGCGCCCGACTACCGCGTCTGTGTCTACGACCGGCGCAACGTTGGTGACAGCGAGACCGTCGATGCGGTCCAGCTACCCAAGGACGCCGTCAACGACCTGCACACGCTCCTCGACGTCGCGGGCATCGAACCGCCCTACGTCCTCGTCGGCGCCTCGTTCGGCGGCATGCTCGCCTACCTCTACGCCGGCGAGCACCCTGACCAGGTAGTCGGCATGGTGCTCCTGGACGCGATGTTCCCCGATGAGCTGTCGCTGGAGCACCTGTTCCCGGCGCCGGATCGCTACGAGGCGTTCGACCAGACCGACGAGGCCGAGGGGCTGGAGCGGATCAGCCACTTCAAGTGCATCACCGCCGGCCAGAGGTTCATCGGCAAGGAGCCGAGGATCCCCGTCACGTACCTCGCGTCGGACATCGAGGGCTACGAGGACAACGACTACGGCATCCCGGAGTACGACAGGCGCATCCTGAAGGTCCAGGCGGCGTACGTCGACCGCTTCGCCCCCGGGAAGCTGATCCGGGTGAACGCCCCGCACTTCATGGAGCCGGTGATCCCAGAGCAGATCGCCGAGGAGGTGCGCGGAGTCATCGCCGCGAGCTAGCCGCCCGGTGGCGCATGGGGCGGCAGCCGACCGAGGCCCGCTTCGCGGGCGCGGACGATCGCCTCCGACCGCCCGGCCACCTGGAGCTTGACGAAGATCGACGAGACGTTGTTGGCGACGGTCTTCGCGGCCAGGCTGAGCCGCTCACCGATCGCCGCGTTGCCGAGACCGCCCGCGAGGAGGTCGAGGATCTCCCGCTCCCGAGTGGTCAGCTCGGGAAACGCCGGCTCGGCCGCGCTCGGCCCGGCCCGGAAGAAGGCCAGCACGCGCTGGGCCACACCGGGGCCGAAGATGGCCTCGCCTCTCGCGACGGCCGTGATCCCGCCGAGGATCTCCTCCTGCGACGCACCTTTGACCAGGTAGCCGCGGGCACCAGCCCGCATCGCGGTGAACACCGAGTCGTCGTCCTCGTGCATGGTCAGGATCAGGACCGCGACCGTCGGTGCGACCCTGGCGAGCTCGCGGGTCGCCTCGAAGCCGTCCATGCCCGGCATCTGCAGGTCGAGCAGGGCGACGTCGGGGGAGTGCACGACCGCCTCGCGCACGGCCTCCGAGCCGTTGCCGGCCTCCGCGACCACCTCGAAGCCGGGCACCGAGGAGAGCAGGGTGGTGAGGCCGTCGCGCACGACCGGGTGGTCGTCCGCGATCAGCACCCGGATGGCGCTCACGACGCCACCAGTGGGAACGTCGCCACCACGCGGCCGCCGGACTCGTCCGGGCCGGCCTCGAGGTGACCGCCCAGCTCGTCGATCCGCTGGCGCATGCCGGACAGGCCGACGCCGTGCTGCCACTCGGCAGCACCGTTGCCGTTGTCGAGGATCTGCACCTCGAGCGCGTCGCCGCAGCGGAGGGTCAGGCTCGCGCGCGTCGCCGTCGCATGCCGCGCCACGTTGGTGAGCGCCTCGGTGGCGACTCGATAGACCGCCACCTCGAGGGCGGCCGGCAGCGTCGGCAGGGAGTCGGTGTCGAGCTGGACGGCGAGCCGGCTGCCGTCGCTGCGGTAGGACAGCTGCTCCACCCGCTGCCGGAGCGCCTCGACGAGACCGAGCTCGTCGAGCGCGGGCGGCCGGAGCTGGTCGACGACTCGCCGCACGCTCTCGATCGCCCGCCGCGCTTCAAGCTGGGTCCGCCCGACCAGCTCGTCGGCCCGCTCGGGATCGGTGGCACGCAGGTTGGCGGCGGCGTCGGCGGACAGCGCCAGACCGGTCAGACCGGGCCCGAGGTCGTCGTGCAGCTCGCGCCGCAGCCGGCGGCGTTCTTCCTCGACCGCCGTGACCTGGCGCTCGCGGGACAGCTGCAGCTCCTCGCTCAGGGTGGTGGCATGCACCGCGAGAGCCAGCGGGCCGGTCAGCAGGCCGACGCCCTGGACGTCCTTGGCGGAGAGGCTCCGCTCGCCGGGACGCAGCCCGAGGACCAGGCTGCCGACGACCTGGTCGCCGCGGCCGAGCGCTACCCGGTGATGGGGGACGTCTCGGTCCCCGGCCTCGCCGAGCACTCGGTCGTGCAGGTCCTGCACGGCGACGTACGGCATCCGCAGGGTCGTGGCGAGTGACTCGGCCACCGCGCTGAACGACGCCCCGTCCGCCTGGAGGTGCGGGCCCACCGACGACATCACCCGCGCCGGGTCGCGGCGATCGCCGTACGTCGCCTGCTCGACCAACCGCTGCAGGCGCGGGTAGAGCGGCCCGACCATCAGCGCCACCGCCAGGGTCGCCAGCACGGATCGCTCGGTCCAGGTGCCGAGCAGCCGGTCGAGGACCGTCACGAGCACCAGGTAGACGGTCAGCGCGCCGAGCGAGAGGAGGAGCCAGGTGAGCGCGCGGGAGACGACCAGCCGGATGTCCAGGAGCTGGTGCCGCAGGATCGCGGCGGTGATCGCCAGCGGGATCAGCGGTATCGCGAACAGCACCAGGATCGGCGTCCCTGCCACCAGGGCCCAGGGCACGACCACCGCGATCACGACGACCGTCGCCATCAGCAGCCAGGCCAGCTGGCTGCGCTCGCGTTCGACGCCCCGGCGGTAGCGCGCCGCGAGTGCGACCAGGGCGACCAGCAGGAAGGCGAGCACCCGGATCTCGGAGACCATCCACAGCGGAGCCAGGTCGGAGTGGTCGGAGAGGGTCAGGTAGCCGAGCGGCAGGTTGGCCAGCATCGGCTCCGTCTCGGTGCCGAGCTCGAGCGCGAACAGCGGCGCCGTCACCACGAACCCCACCGCGACCGGGCGCCAGCGGGGTGACGGGAGCCGTCCGGTGGGGAAGAGCAGCAGGGCCAGGGGCAGGAACAGCGCGATCGACCACGGCCAGGACCAGGCGGCCACGGTGACCGCCACGCGCTGCAGCTCGAGCGGAGCACCCTGGTCGACCAGGACGCCCGCGAGCGGCACGGCCAGCGCGGTGGTCGCGTGTCCGAGGCCGTCGGCGACCAGGAGCCAGCCGACCGGGTTCTTCGGTCGGTGCCAGGCGATGACGGCGCCGCACAGGCCGAACGACGCGCCCATCAGCGCGTTCGTCACGATGAACCCGTCGAGCGCCTCCGACCAGGACAGCCCGAGCACCAGGGCTGAGGACGACGGCCGCGACGACCTCCGCCGACACCAGCACGCCGGCGAAGAGGGCGCGACCGGTCATGGCCTCAGTGTGCTCTCAGCGGCTTCCCGATGGGGAGGGAACGCGCTCCCGAGCAGACCGGGCGGCTTCCTGAGCGATCGGTCACCGCGGCCCATCCGCTGGGAGGTGGTCCGGCCGCACGGTGAGCAGGTCAGCCACTTCTCACCACTGGAGCTCTCATGAACGCACTGCCCAGGTTCGCCCTGGTCCTGCTCGGCCTGTTGTCCGTCTCCGACCTGTCGCTCCCGTTCGTCACCGACGGCGACACCCCGCCGATGTCGATCGCCGTGATCTCGGCGGCGCTCGGCGCCGCCACGCTGATCTGCCTGCGAGGCGCTTGGCGTGGCGAACGCCCGGCGCTCGTCGGCGTGGTCGTCTCCCGCTTGCTCTCGGCGCTGCTGACGCTGCCGGCGTTCTTCATCGGAGACGTGCCCGCCGGGGTGGTCGCCGTGTCGGCCGGCACCGTTGCCCTCACCGTGTTGGGGATCGTGCTCGCCCTCGCCGGCTCCCGTCAGGCGGTGACGTCATGACCACCACCATCGACACCACCGAGACCACGAGAGAGACGGGCTGGGTCGCCCTGGCCGTGCTCGCGCCGATCGGAGCAGTGCTGGTCGCGGTGCTCCGTTACGTGCTGCCCTACGAGACGACCGACAGCACCGGTGACATGGTGCGTGAGGGGTACGCCGATCCAGGTGCGATGTCCCTCGTGCTCTGGATGGGCCTAGGAGCCGCGCTCACGATCGTGCCCGGCTCGATCGCCATCGGTCGCCTGGTGCGGCAGCGGGCACCGCGGCTCACGGCGGTAGCTCTGACGCTGCTGGTGCCGGCGTACCTGATGCTGCCCGTGCTGTTGATCCTCGACCACACGATCTGGGCCGGTGCCGACTCCGGTGCCTCCCAGGCCTCGATAGTCAGCATCCTTGATGCGGCCCATCCCATCGTCGGTATCGCAACGGGGCTCTTCGTCGTGGGCCACGTGCTGGGCACCGTGTTGCTGGGCGTCGCGATGCTGCGCTCCCGCTGTGTCCCGGCGTGGGCTGCGGTGATCACGATCGTCTCCCAGCCGCTGCACTTCGTGGCCGCAGTCATCGCGCCCAACCACACCTTGGACGGTGTGGCGTGGGGTCTCAACGCGGTCGGCTTTGCGGTGGCTGCGGTGGCTGTCATGGCTCGGAGCGAC
Organism: uncultured Actinomycetota bacterium; assembly: GCA_963826035.1. Taxonomy (GTDB): domain Bacteria; phylum Actinomycetota; class Actinomycetes; order Mycobacteriales; family Pseudonocardiaceae; genus Actinophytocola. The sequence continues at coordinate 1,201,994 of CAWGVZ010000004.1, forward strand.
CGCTCATGAACGCGCGCCCTAGCCCTGGGCGCTACCCGGCGGGATGTGAACCGCAGCTGTCGCGCACGATGAGCTGGGTGGGGAGCACGGTGCGGCGTCGGCGTGGACGCTTGCCCTGGATGAGGTCGGAGAGGGTGCGCATGGCCTGGAGGCCGATCTCGCGCGCCGGGACCTCGACCATGGTCAGTGGCGGGTCGACGAGAGCCGCGAGGGGCGAGTCGGTGTAGCCGACGATCGCGAGATCGCGCGGGACCTGCAGCCCTCGTGACTTTGCTTCCTCCATCGCCCCCAGGGCGAGGGTCGAGCCTCCTGCGAAGACCGCGGAGGGCGGATCGGGCAGAGCTAGCAGCCGGGCCATCGCTACTCGGCCGGCCTCGACAGTGAACTCAGGCACCTCGCAGACCAGATCGGGAGCTGGGCGAGCGTCGTCATCCTCGAGCGCGCGCAGGTAACCCTGGTAGAGCTCGGAGACGTTGGGCCAGGACAGCGGCGCGGTGATGAATCCGACCCGGTCGTGTCCGTGCTCGCGAAGGTGACCTATTGCGCCGTAGCCGGCGCCATCCGCATCGAAGACCAGGCTGTACCCGGGCCGGTCGGGCTGGTCGACGTAAACGAGGGGCAGTCCGTTCTCGCCCGGACCCACCCGGCGATCGGGTGGGTCGCCGATCGAGACGGCGATGATCCCATCGACTCCGCGCGCGACCAGCCGACGGGTCATGGCCTTCGCCAAGCTCACCGAATCACGCGTGTCCGCAATGAGCACCAGCGTCCCCCGCTCGCTCGCGACGTCCTCGATGCCGCGTAGCAGGGGTAGATAGAACGGATCGAGCCCTCCGATGAGCACAGCGATCGTGTTCACCCCGAACGCCGGCGACCCTCCCGCGGTGGCCCCGGCCGGCGCCTCCATCACCACGGAGCCGACGCCGTGGCGGGTCTGCACCAGCCCGTCTGCCTCCAGCTTGGCGTAGGCGGCACGGATCGTGTTCACGTTCACGCCGAGCTCACGGGCCAGGGAGCGAACCGGGGGCAGCCGATCACCGGGCGCGAGCTCGCCATCTGCCATCTGTAGCGCGACGCGGGCGCGAATCTGCTCCGCCAGGCCCAGTGCCGACCGTGGGTCGACTTCAAAGGTTGACAGTTCGTCCTCCAGCCACTTACATTCTTCCCACTGTTTCAGTGTTATATAACACTATACATCATGCGAAACGCAGAAACGCCTGGCATCGCCAGACAACCTATGGGGGCACCAGATGCACACCACAACTCGACTCTTCGTCGTCTCTCTCACCACGGCCGTCGCCATCGGCCCGTTGTGCGGTGCGACACTGCTGTCCGGCACCGCAGCGACGGCTCACGACCGGCGACCGGCAGCCGCCGCTGAAACGGTGGCCGGGAAGGCTCCGCCTACCGTCCGCATCAACCTGAGCAGGCGCAGCGTCGCCTCGACGAAGGACACCTTCGACTTTCGACCGGGGCTGATCCGGGTCCAGATCGACGGCAAGTCGAACTGCCCGGTGTGGTTCGTCCGGCTCGATCGCGGCTACTCCTTCAAGGAGTTCAAGCGCGACCAGTACGCCGCCTTCTACGACGATCTCGACGCGCGTAAGCGGCTCTTCAAGAGGTCCGACTACGTGGGAGGGCTCGTCGGGCGGGAGGGCGAGACAGTGACCGGGACTCTCACGCTCCCGACCGCCGGTAGGTACGTCATCGCCGGCTTCTCGGACCGGCTGACCAAGCCGATCGCGTTCGAGCTCTCCGGTCCCCGGCAGCGCCGGGACGCAGCCGAGTTCGACAACACGATCATCGCAAGGTCCGGGGGTTGGGGCGGAGACCTGGAGCTTCCGACCACCGGAACTCTCCGGTTCAAGAACAAGGACTCGGTGCCGCACACGCTGTGGCTGCAGCCCGTGCCAGAGGGCACCACCGCGGAAGAGGTGCGCCAGTGGCTCGAGGACAACCCCGACCCCGACCCCCAGGAGGCCCCGCCCTGGTGGGGCCCCGGTCCCCGGCTGGCGATGATGCCGCTCGACCCCGGTGCCTCCGAGACCCGCGACTATGCGGACTACGCCCCGGGGACCTACCTCGCCTGGGAGGTGCTCGGGTGGGAGACGGCGTACCCGCCCACCATGCTCGGGATCGTGCAGCTGCGGGACTGACAACAGCTATCAGCAAAGGGGAACGCCATGCGCACGAAAAGCTTGACCGTGACGATGGGCATCGTGGTCGCGACGACGATGCTGATGGTCGCATGCGGTTCCGACGACACGACTGACGCCGCCGACAAGCCCGAGGGACCGAGGAGCTCGGCCCCGACGAGCTCGGCTGCGACCTCCGAGCACGCTGCTACCTCCGACCTCGAGGGCACCTGGCAGGCGGGGCCGATGTCGCTCAAGGACACCGAGGCCACCATCCGCCGCTACGGGCTGGGCCGCTACGTCGAGGGCTACCGGGAGAACTCGCCGTTCTTCGGCGACGACACCGTACTGACCCTCACCATCGAGAACGGTGCCTGGAACCTGTACGGCAAATCGGGCGATGGGGAGCCGGTGCCGATCGACTACAACGCCGAGTACGAGATCGAAGGCGACACCGTGGTCTTCCATCACCACGACGGCTCGAACTTCTACCGCTGGCAGGTCGACCTCGACACCCTGGCACTCCACTTCGTCAAGTCGACGCTGCCCGGCTACCGCGGGATCCCGGACGAGGTGTTCCAACGCGCGCTCTACATGACCGCGCCGTTCACGAGGCAGGGCTGACACCCAACCATCGCCCAACCGGCTCTCCCTAGCGTGAGTGGCATCACTGGACTGCGCTCAAGGGAGAGCTCATGACCAAGATCAACCTCACCGTCGACGGGGCCTCGGTCTCCGACGACGTGGAGCCCCGGATGCTGCTGGTGCAGTACCTCCGCGAGAAGCTCGGCAAGACCGGCACCGTCATCGGCTGCGACACCAGCAACTGCGGCGCCTGCACGATCCACCTCGACGGCACCAGCGTGAAGTCGTGCAACGTGCTGGCCGTGCAAGCCGACGGCAGCGAGGTCACCACGATCGAGGGCCTGGCCGCGACGCACAGCGAACGGCGGGCTGCATCCGGTGCAGGAGGCGTTCCGCGAGTGTCACGGACTGCAGTGCGGGTTCTGTACGCCGGGCATGGTCATGCAGACGGTCGACCTGCTCAACAACAACCCGAAGCCGAGCGAGGCGGAGATCCGGCTCGGGCTCGAGGGCAACCTCTGCCGCTGCACCGGCTACCACAACATCGTCCGCGCTGTGCAGCACGCATCGGGCCAGGGGGTGCAGGCATGACCGCCGTCCAGGACGCTCCCGCTGCCCCGGAGATCGGCCGGGATCGACGCCGCAAGGAGGACCAGCGGCTGATCACCGGCCGCACCCGCTGGACCGACAACATCACGCTGCCGGGGATGCTGCACCTCGCGATGGTGCGCAGCCCGTTCGCCCACGCCAAGATCGTCTCGATCGACACCAGCGCGGCGAAGGCGTCCACCAACGTGGTCGACGTACTCACCGGAGCGGACCTGGGCGAGGGCCAAGGCGTCAACATCAACGCCTGGCCGATCACGCCGGAGCAGGTCGCGCCGGTGCATCTGCCGATGCCGAGCGACCGGGTCGCCTTCGCCGGCGAGACCGTCGCCGTGGTGGTCGCCCGATCCGCGGCCGAGGCGCGCGACGCCGCCGAGCTCGTCGATGTGGAGTACGACGAGCTGCCGGCCGCGCTCGACCTGAAGAAGTCCGCGGCGGACGAGGTGCTCGCCCATCCCGACCTGGGCACCAACAAGTCCGCGCTCTGGGTGTTCGACTCCGGGGAGGCAGGCACCGGCGGCAACGTCGACGAGGCAATCGCCAAGGCCCACACCGACGGCATCGTGATCGAGCGCGAGTACCGCCAGCAGCGACTGATCCCCGCGTTCATGGAGCCGCGCTCGGTGGTGGTCGACCCGACCGGCGAGCAGATCACGATGTGGTCGGCGACGCAGATCCCGCACATCCTTCGCTTCGCGCTGGCGGCGACCACCGGCGTGCCGGAGTCGAAGATCCGGGTGATCGCGCCGGATGTCGGCGGTGGCTTCGGGGGCAAGCTGCAGACCACGCCCGAGGAGTTCATCGCCTGGGCGGTCGCGCGCCGACTCGGCAAACCGGTGAAGTACACCGAGACCCGCAGCGAGAGTCCTGGTGAGCGGTCACCACGGCCGCGACCAGTGGCAGAAGCTGACCCTCTCGGCCGACAAGGACGGGTCCGTGACCGGGTTCAAGGTCGAGCTGATCGCCGACCTCGGTGCCTACGTCGCGATCGTCGGTGGGGGCGTGCCGGTGCTCGGCGCGTTCATGTTCAACTCGATCTACAAGTTCCCGGCCTACCACTTCGCGGTGCAGACGGTGCTCACCAACAAGACCTGGACCGACGCCTACCGCGGCGCCGGCCGGCCGGAGGCGACGTACGCGATCGAGCGGATCATGGACGAGCTCGCCGCCGAGGTGGGCGTCGACCCGCTCGAGATCCGCGAGAAGAACTGGATCAAGCACGAGGAGTTCCCGTTCACGACCGTGGCCGGCCTCGAGTACGACTCCGGCAACTACGAGGCGGCGACCGCCCGCGCCAAGGAGCTGTTCGGCTACGACGAGCTGCGGGCCGAGCAGAAGCAGCGACGTGAGTCCGGCGATTCCGTGCAGCTCGGCATCGGCGTCTCGACGTTCACCGAGATGTGCGGCCTGGCGCCGAGCCGGGTGCTCGGGTCGCTCGACTACGGCGCCGGCGGCTGGGAGCACGCGAGTGTGCGGATGCTCCCGACCGGCAAGGTCGAGGTGGTCACCGGCACGAGCGCGCACGGCCAGGGCCATGAGACGGCGTTCAGCCAGATCGTGTCCGACCGGCTCGGGGTGGCCTTCGAGGACATCGAGATCCTGCACGGCGACACCCAGGTCTCCCACAAGGGCCTCGACACCTACGGCTCGCGGTCGCTGGTCGTGGGCGGGGAGGCGATCGTCAGGGCCGCCGACAAGGTGGTCGAGAAGGCGAAGCCGATCGCGGCCCACTTGCTCGAGGCCTCGATCGACGACATCGAGTTCGCCGGTGGCCGGTTCTCGGTGCGCGGCACCGACCAGGGCCTGGACATCGGCGAGATCGCGACGGCCGTGTTCGCGGCGCACAACCTGCCCGACGGTGTCGAGGCGTCGATCGACGCCGAGGCGACGTACGACCCCGTCAACTTCAACTTCCCGCACGGCACCCACCTGTGCGCGATGGAGGTGGACACCGAGACCGGCGGACTGAAGATGCGCAAGTACGCCGCCTGCGACGACATCGGCAACATCATCAACCCGCTGATCGTGTCGGGCCAGGTGCACGGCGGCCTGGTGCAGGGCATCGCGCAGGCGCTCTGGGAGGAGGCGGTGTACGACGACGCGGGCACGCTCGTGAGCGGCTCGTTCGTCGACTACCTGCTGCCGACGTCGGCCGACACGATCAGCTTCGACCTCGACCACACCACCTCACCGTCGACGACCAACTCGCTCGGCACCAAGGGCGTCGGCGAGGCCGGCACCATCGCCTCGACCCCGGCGGTGGTCAACGCGGTGGTCGACGCGATCCGGCATCTCGGCGTCAACGACGTCGCGATGCCGTGCACGCCCGAACGGGTGTGGAACGCGATCAACAGCGGGCGGCAAGGGCGGGACGACCGAAGGCGCGGCGATGCCTCACTTCGATGCCGACGAATCGGGCACGGACAGCACGGAAGGAGCGGGCGCATGATCCCCGCACAGTTCGACTACGTCGCACCGACCTCGGTCGAGGACGCCCTGTCCGCGCTGGCCCAGCACGGCGACGACGCCAAGATCATCGCCGGCGGGCAGAGCCTGCTGCCGGTGCTGCGGATGCGCCTCAACGCGCCGGAGATGGTGATCGACCTCGGCAAGATCGAGTCGCTCCGCGGGGTGCGCGAGGACGGCGACGCCATCGTGATCGGTGCGATGACCCCGCACTCGGTGGTGCGGCTCCGACCCGCTCGTGCGCCGAGCACGCGCTGCTGATCGCCAAGGCGATCGAGCATCTCGCCGACGCGCAGGTCCGGCACCGCGGCACCTTCGGCGGCGCGCTGGCCCACGCCGACCCGGCCGGCGACCTGGGTGCGCCGGCGCTGGCGCTGGACGCCGAGTTCGTGATCGCCGGGTCCGGTGGCACCCGCACCGTGGCTGCCGACGACTTCTTCGTCGACCTCTTCGAGACCGCGATCGGCGACGACGAGATCCTCACCGAGGTGCGGATCCCCAAGCACACCGGCTGGGGCGCCCACTACGAGAAGTTCGTGCGGGTGGCCCACCAGTGGCCGATCGTGGCGGTCGCGGCGACGGTCCGGGCCGACGGCGGCCGCATCGCCGAGGCGCGGGTCGGCCTGACCAACATGGGCTCGACGCCGCTGCGGGCCCGGGCGGTGGAGCAGGCCCTGGCCGGCCAGCCGCGCGACCGAGGACGCGTGCGCGCGGCGGCGGCGAAGGCGGCCGACGGCACCAACCCGCCGTCCGACCTCAACGGCGACGCCGACTACCGGCGGCACCTGGCGACGGTGCTGACCCGGCGGGCGTGCTCGCCGCGGCTGGAGCCTGAGTTGGACCTCGCAGCACCAGTTCACCGTCCCGACGGCGGTCGAGGAGACCTGGGCGACCTTCGACGACATCGGGGCGGTGGCCGGGTGCTTCCCGGGCGCGACGGTGACCTCGGCGGAGAGCGAGACGTTCCCGGGACCGTCAAGGTCAAGCTCGGCCCGATCGCTCTGGTGTACAACGGCACCGGCACGTTCGTCGAGAAGGACGAAGCGGCGCACCGGCTGGTCGTCGACGCCAAGGGCAAGGACAAGCGCGGCAACGGCACCGCCGGCGCCATGGTCACGCTCTCGATGGCGGCGGCCGCGGGCGGCACCGACGTCGAGGTGCTGACCGACCTCTCCGATCACCGGTAAGCCGGCCCAGTTCGGCCGCGGGGTGATGCAGGACGTCTCCGACAAGCTGCTGGGCCAGTTCGTCGCGTGCCTCGAGACGGCTGCGGAGACCCGCGCAAGGTGTCGAGGTGGTCGAGGTGGTCGAGGACGCGGCGCCGGCACCGTCACCACCCCGTCAGGGACGACGCGATCAACCTGGGCGCAACCGTGGTCCCGGTGCTGCTGAAGTCGTACTGGAAGCAGGGCGTGGCCGCGCTCGTCGTGATCGCACTGCTCATCTGGCTGATCACTCGCTGACCGAAGCGGGGACCCTGACGCCGTTGATCTCGGGTGGCAGCTCGCGCTCCAGGCGCAGCACCGACAGCAGGCCGACGAGCAGGCAGCCGCCGACGAGCAGGCTGATGTACACGTAGCCGAGCTCGCGGTCGATCAGCAGGCCGGCGATGGAAGGGGCGATGATCGCCGCCAGGTTGAAGACGCCCGAGTTCACGGCGTTGTAGCGGCCGCGGAGGTGGTCGGGTGCCAGGTCGTTGACCAGCGCGGGGATGGTCGGCTGCAGGAGGGTCTCGCCAAGGGCGAACACCGACGCGCATGCGGCGACGAGCATGGTCGCACCCGGGGTGCCGGGCACCCAGCCGGAGGAGCCCAGCAGCAGCCAGGACAAGCGCCCAGATGAGGCCCATCAGGGCAATCACGCGGGTGCGGCGCCGACCCTCGATCCGCTGCAGCACCACCAGGCCCTGGAGCAGCACGATCACCAACGTGTTGCACGCGAACGCGAACCCCAGCCCGCGGGTCGTAGATCTCGCCGACCGCCCGCGCGAACGCCGGCATGCCGGTGTTGAGCTGGGCGTAGCCGACGAACGCCGCGACGAAGGTCATCACCGTCAGCGCACCGACCGCCGGGGGCGGAGCACGGCGATAGAGGCGCCGGCACATCGTCGTGGGCCGGCGGTGCACCACCCGACCGGCAACGTGCCGCAGCGGCACCAGCAGGAGGAACAGCGGCGGGAGGTAGCTCGCCGCGTCGGCGAGGTAGATGCCCTGGAAGGTGATCAGCCGGTCGACGTCGACGAGCAGGCCGCCGAGGATGCCGCCGATCCCGATGCCGAGGTTGAGCAGCGCGAAGTTCATGCTGAAGTAGCGCTGTCGCATGCGTTGGGGCACCACCGAGGCGACCAGGCTTGCGAGGCCGGCCAGGAGATGCCGAACGCGATGCCGTTGAGGGCGAGGCCGACGGCCGCCACCGCCTGGGTCTCGGCGAACGCGAGGATGGTGTCGCCGGACGACAGGCACAGCAAGCGACGCGATCAGCACCCGCCGCGCGCCGAGCCGGTCGATAGCGACCCCGGCCGGGCCCAGGATCGCGAAGCCTGCCAACGGCGACAACGCCAACAGCAGCCCGACGTCACTGAGGGCGAAGTCGCGGACCTCGTGGAGGTAGACCACGTGGAACGGCAGCACCAGGCCGGTCCCGATGAACTCGAAGACGATCACCGAGAGCAGCAGCTTGCCTTCACGGGGGAGGTCGTGCCAGAAGTCCGCGAGGCGGGGTCGCTCCGGGCGTGCTCATCGTCGGTGAGTCTCCCAGGGCGCACCGACACTCTCACCTGCTTTTGTCCCGACCCGGCACTCGGCTGGGTTGCTTGGCCCTACTGTTCTCGCCATGAAGCGTGCGTTGGCCCTGCTGTTCGGCTTCGGCATCGTGTTCGCGTTCATCTTCGGAAACGCGGCCGCGTGGAACGGCGAACGGGCTGGACATCGACACCGGTGCGGAAGCGTCCGAGACGTCGACGATCACCAACTACCAGGCCGACTTCGTGGTCGACGACGACGGCGACATCCACGTCACCGAGACCCTGACCCTCGACGGCCTCTTCACGAAGCACGGGATCTTTCGATTCATCGACCGGGCCGATCCGACCGCCCCGTCGACCCGCCGGACGCCGTACGACGTGTCGGTGACACTGGACGGGCAGGACGAGCCGTTCGAGGAGCTCAAGGAGCAGCATCGGAGGATCACCAACCTCAAGATCGGCGACGCCAACGTCACTCTGGGCATGGGCCTGCACGAATACGTGATCAAGTACTCGATGCACGACGCCATCCAGCCGGGTGAGGGTGTCGACGAAGACAGCCAGTTCTACTGGCAGCTGATCCCGTCAGGGTGGCTGCAGGACATCGAGAAGTCGACGCTGACCGTGCACCTTCCGGTGCCGTCGGCCCCTGACGTGCAGTGTGCCGTCGGGCTGGGCGAGACGTCCGGCTGCACGGCCGAAGGCGCCGGCACCGACACGCTCACCGTGACCACCGGTGCGCTCGCGGACCACACGCCGGTCTCGATCAAGACCGGCCTGGACATGGACACGCCCGAGCAGGACAAGGACGTGCCGTGGTCGGCCAGGCTCGACCGCACCCTCAGCGCCAGCCCGATCCTGCTCGGCCTCGTGATCCTGGGTGGCTTGCTCTCGGCCGGCTTTTCGGGCTGCTGATGGCCCGGCGTACCTACGAGAAGAACCCGCAGTTCCCGGTGCTCTACACCCCGCCCGAGGGCGTGGGACCGGCCCAGGCGAAGTACATCCTCACCGAGAGCCTCGACCAGGAGGCCTACGTCGCGACGCTGATGTACGCCGCCGAGCGCGGTGCCATCGACCTCACCAAGAACGGCGACGCCTGGGTCATCAGTGACAAGCAGGGCGCCCAGGGCTGGGCCGGCCTCGACGAGGCCACGCTCGGCGTGGCCCACCTCCTCGGCGGCCCCGGCACGAGCTTCGTGGCCGCACCGAAGGACGTCTCGGCAGGCCTGCGGCTGAAGACCGAGATCGCGGACTTCGACTCCACCGTGAAGAGCTGGGCCAGTGACTCCGGCCACCTGGTCAAGGCCGGGCTCGGCGGCCTGGGCGGGCTGATGGTGCTCAGCTCGTTGGTCCTGGTCGGCGTGATCTCGATCTGGAACCCTCTCAACATGACCATGCTCGCGATCATCCCGGGCGCGTTCGCGATCACCGGTATGCCGCTCTCCGCACCGGTGCCGGCACCAAGCGGACCGCGAAGGGACGCGACCTGTGGTCGAAGGCCGGCGAGTTCAAGCGGATCCTCTCGACGCCCTCGGCCGAGGACCGCTTCGACTTCTCGGGCCTGGGAGGAGCTCTACACCGCGTACATCCCGTGGGCCGTCGCGTTCGGGGTCGCCGACCAGTGGGCCGCCAAGTACCGCACCGAGATGGGTGTCGAGCCGCCGACCCCGAGCTGCACTCCGGCGCCTACGGCGCCCTGGCCATGCTGGTGGAAGCCATCAGCTCGATGGTGAGCGACTTCGACTCGACCGTCAGCAGCGCGATCTCCTCCTACCAGGCCAACGCAGTCGTCCTCGTCGAGCGGCGGAGGCGGCTTCTCCGGTGGCGGCGGTGGCGGCGGCGGTGGCGGCGGCTCGTGGTGAGCCACCCCTCCAGGACACGAACACAAGGAACACCTAGGGAAAGAAGGACAACCGGATCGTCGATTGCGAGATTGGATTCGTCATCGTCGTGGTGCTGGTGCTCCTCGTGGGCTTCGTCATCGTCGGCTTCAACAAGCTCCCCACTCACCGACGTCGGCGCCGAGGAGGCGCTCGGAGGCATCGACGTCCAGCTCACCCGCCGCGCCGAGCTGATCCCCAACCTGGTCGAGACCGGCGAAGGGCTATGCCGCCCACGAGTCCGGCGTCTTCGAGGACATCAACCAAGGCCCGGGCCGGAGTCGCGGCTGCCGCGGCCGGCGATGACGTACCGGCGAAGGCCGTCGCCGATGGGAGCAGATGATCGAAAATTACCTTCGCAAACGGGAAAACCTTACAAATGTTTTTATTCTTATAGACAGCCGCCACTCACCTCAAAAGTTAGATCTCGATTTTCTGAATAACCTGGGCAAATGGGAAATTCCTTTCGCACTTGTATTTACCAAGGCCGATAAAGAAACTCAGAAAGAAGTGAGCAAAAATGTAAAGGCATTTCTCGAAGCGATGAAAAAAACCTGGCAATTTTTACCCAGACATTTTGTGACTAGCGCAGAAAAGAATCTCGGAAGAGAAAAAATCTTAAACTTTATTGAAGAATCAAATCAGGAATTTTTTAGCCGATAATTGTTTGAATAAACAGGATGTTCGATATTCAGGAATAACGGGGAACGAGTTTCGATTGGATAACATCCATCGCTGCATTAAAATTTATGAAACCAATTATTTCTTCTGAAAGTAATTCCCGTAATCGCCCCTTTTCATTGTACAGGTACACATCGTGCTTATTAACACTGTAGTACTTGAATTCGGTCCATTTTTGAGTCATATTTTCATCTTCAGCTCTATAGAAAACACCTTCCTCATCAAAACGGAATTGAAATTCAACCGGGGTTTCTACGGAAATTTTTCTTACGCTGACTATCAAACGGATCAACTGAAAAAGATATAGTCCGGGCAAATAGGAGAGTATCGAGATCAGGCAAAAGCGAATAAAATAGAAGTTGTAGTCCTCCCGATCTGCAGGATTAATCAAGTTGTATATGAAAAGAATCACAGCAAGCGGATAAATAAAGAACCAGGCTTTTCTATTCGATAATTTTTTAAACCATTCATGGTTAAAATACCGGAAGAATAACTTCCTTGTTCTTTTATCGTCTCTTTTGATCGTTAACCATTCCATTAATCTGAATTGATTTTCATAGAAGTTGGGGGTAGGAAATTATTTATTATTGATTATTTATTATTGGATTCCTGAGAATATAATATTTGGGTCCTAAACATGAAAATATTAGTTCTTTGAAAGTCTTGCCAGATAAGGATTTCAGGGTTTTTTAGGGTTCAAACGATTTCAGCTCAATCCGGCTTTTTCGGGGTATTTTGATCTATGAATACCGGTAAATATGTTTTCGCCCAGGTTACTGAGTTTTTGCCCTTCAATGATTTCATCAAATGCGTAACAAAGTATAATGGCAATTATCAGGTTAAGCATTTTACATGTTGGAATCAACTGATGTGTATGTTATTCGGTCAATTATCGAACCGAGAAAGTTTAAGCGATCTGGTAACCTGTTTGGAATCTCAGTGTACAAAATGGTATCACCTTGGAATGGGCACGGGTCTTTCAAAATCCAATTTGGCATATGCCAATGAGCATCGAAATTGGCAGATTTTTGCCGAATATGCATACATTCTCATCGCTCATGCACGCAGGATTTGTACCAGTAGCAAGGATTTTGATCTGGAAATCGATGGTAATGTTTATGCCATTGATTCCACAACCATTGATGTATGCCTGAGCGTGTTTTGGTGGGCTCCATTCCGAAAGGCGAAAGGAGCAGTGAAACTTCACACTCAATACGACATCAAATCTGAGATTCCTTCTTTTATTCACCTGAGCGATGGTCTGATGCACGATGTTAGGTTTTTGGATCAATTAAACTTTGAACCAAAAGCGTTCTATGTGATGGATAAAGCCTATATCGATTTTAAAAGGCTTTATATCATCAATAGTGAAAGCGCATACTTTGTTACAAGAGCTCAGGTTAACCAGGATTACAGAAGGATTTATTCAAGGCCTGCTGAAAAAACCAAGGGCGTACTGTGTGACCAGATTATAGCGCTCAACAATTTTTACCCATCTAAATTTTATCCCGGTAAAATCAGGCGTATTAAATACCATGATCTGCAAACCGAACACAAATTGATTTTTCTGACAAACAACTTTGAATTGAATGCATTGGACATTGCCAGACTTTTCCAATACCGATGGAAGATTGAAACTTTTTTTAAATGGATAAAGCAACACTTAAAAATCAAGACCTTTTGGGGGCATTCTGAAAATGCTGTACGAATACAAGTCTACTGCGCTATCATTGCTTATTGTACGGTTGCCATTATAAAGGAACAGTGCAAAATAAAATACACTGCCTATGAAATATTACAGATTTTAAGCTTGACCCTACTGAACAAAACCCAGTTAAATCAACTGTTTGATGAACCTTATCTACAAACTGTCAAAGAACTAAATGATAAACAACTCAATATCTTCTAATTATGTTTAGGACGCTACTAATGAATAATCAATAATCAATAATCAAAAAGCCCTTTGCAATCGCTCGGGGCTTAATCAGTTCACTACCTTATTCGCGCAGCTGACTGCTGGCAAATGCTTCCGGTTTGGCCTTAAAGGCAAAGCCCATTCCTAGAATATAACCCATGGCTTCTTTAAGTGCATCATTACTTTTAAAATGCGGATTGGTATTGATGTCGGCGTGAACTTCCATATCAACATCATACTCCGTAAAAAGCGAGCAAAGTTCGTACGCGATTTCGATACTCTTAGCAACTTCTACCAGCATTCGTTCCTTAATACTGTAATGCCTGCCTTGTTTTTTCGTTGTGGATGAACATAAAACCGCCATGTCCCTCACGCAGGAAAACAATTACAGTAGCAAATTCAGTTTCAGCACCTTTTACCTGGGAGTCGGTGCCAATGCAAACTTTAAGGTGATATCCTTTGTCTGTTTCGCGTTTGATAGCGTTTTCAACGGCTTCGATAATGGGTATTTCAATCGGGTCGCCATTAAATTTTCTCCATTTCATAGACTAATGGGTTTGTCGAATTTACAAAAAATCGGTCAATAAAGGAAGCTAATAGTGGAATGTGATCCTCCACTGATAACTCGCAATTGATTGGCAATGTGTGCGAGGTCACGTAAAAAAACATAGTAGCCAGCACAACGGGAGATTTAAGGTTTAGGGATTTGTGCACCGGCTACTAATTTTTTTAATCAGACCTCTCTAATGGCTTGAGTACGGAAAGGGTAGCTTTCATGGGACAAATTTGTTTCGGGGTTAGGGATTGGTTTTTGAAAGCTGAATCGCGTCAGCCAAAAAAACATCAAAAATGTTTTATGAAAGCAATGGTTTTGATCGGCCTTAATCCTGAAATTAAGCCTGCAATGAAACAGTTAAAAGGGTGAGAGTACCCTGCGTTGTAAAAAGAAATGGAGATAAGGGTGGTTTATCCGGCGGATGGGAGTAAGAGCGAAAAGGGGATCTTAGCGAATTATAAAATAGGAACTTCAAGAAACCTACCAGATAAAGTTGTTTCATCAAGGATGATTTTGGATTTTAAGACGAATGTTTCTTTGGGGGACGGATTAATGAGAATGGGCAGGATCAGGTGAATAAACGGAAAAGAATTTTCAATATTTTATTCGTTCATGAAAATTGTTGACTGTTCGTCGAAAACTTTAAAGGGCCATGAAATTTCATTAGTATTGGCCCGTACTTAACAATACGAGTGTACAGGCTTCCATGGGCCGGATGCCATTCTTTTTTGCCAGGATGGCGAGCTCTTCATTTTCAGCTCCGGGGTTAAAGATTATCCGCTTTGGGCGTAGGGATAGGATATAATCGTAATACTCTTCCTGATGCTGTGGGTTTAAATACAGTGTAACCGTATCCACATCCGGATATGGTTGAGGCTCTATATCCACATCGGTATCTCCAATTTTTACTTGTTTCTTGCCGATCGCAACAACCGGATGTCCAAACTTGCGAAGTCGGTTTATTGCGAGATAGCTATAGCGCGATGGGTTATCTGATGCCCCCATAACCAATGTTTTCTTTGGATTCCCCATCTTGATAGAATTAATAATCCAGACTGAAAGTTATCGGTTGCTTTTTGTAAGATTTCACCTTGCGCTGATTTTGTGCCGCAGGGATCCATAACGGGCCTTTGCGGATCGCATTTACAGCCTGCAGGTCTAACAGCGGATGTACACTATTAACAGCTTGTACATCACAAACCATACCATCGGTACAAACGATAAATTGAACCGTACAAATTTTGGAGAAGGGCTTCCTGGTTTCCATTACGATGGTTGGAAAGCGCAGATTTTTCATAAGATGTTTTCTCCATGCGTCCATTCCTCCCGGAAACGTCGACTCCACTTCAACTCTGGCAAAAGTCGCAGAATCCGGATCCCTGGAAGTGGTTAAGTTGACGAGTTTTACAGGAGTATTATTGCCGTTATTGCCAGGACCGGATTTGAACAAGGGTTCATTATAGAACAGGGAATCGTATATCAGACCTCCCTTATAGAAATACCAAATACCTTTTGGCGCACCGTTAGAATACTCTCCTTCATAAAGTTTGCTTCCGTCAACATAGAAGGAGTAATGACCTGCCTGAACCGCCATACTCTCATCTGTAAAAAAACCTTCCTGCACCAATTCACCTATTTTGGTCCGGTCTGTGTAAGCCCAGTACTCCTTTTCTTTTTTTATGGTCCTGATATAGGAATGCTTCTTCCCATCGGTAGGTTCGAAGAAACTATTCAGCTTGACGGTGGTTTCCTGCTGTGCCATCAGCGGAACATTAAAAAGAAAAATCCCGAGGATTAATAAAATGAGGGAAAAATATTTCATAGCCCTCAAATATCCTGATTTAAGCTCAAAATTAAAAGAGATGGTACTGCCGGCGGGGTGTCTTTTCGATAATCTCCTTTAGAGCAATTTCAAGTTGTGGATATTTGAAACTGAATCCTGATTGCATGAGTTTTGTCGGTAATACCCAACGGCTTTTCAGGATCAATTCAGTTTCGGTTCCGATCATCAAAGCTCCTATTTCAAGCATCCATTTCCAGGCAGGTAGTCCGATCTTATGACCTGTGATCTTTCTGAAGGTCTCCATGAACTCTTTATTGGTAACAGGGTTTGGGGCCGCGCAATTATAAACTCCTTCCATTTCCGGATGCTCAAAAATGAATTCAATAGTCCGGGCGAAATCCTCGATATGTACCCAGCTATACATTTGCTTGCCGCTTCCCTGGTGACCACCTAATCCAAACTTTAATAAATTGAAATAGGGAACAACAACGCCGGCATCCCCAAGCGTAACTGCTGAACGCAAGGCAACTTTACGGGTAAAGGGTGTTCTTAGAGCAAAGAAAGACTGCTCCCAGGTTTTACAAACCCTCACGGAAAAATCCTGATCCAGGTCCTTATAAAGGCTTGATTGCTTTCCCTGAAACAAGCCTGCTTTCAATCTTTTCCATTTCCACCTCAGCCGATCCAGCATGGAATAGGGCATATTGTCTTTTTTCAGGTCACTGATCTCACCGGTAAATTCATCCTGTGGAAAGTCATTTGCATTCCGATAGATGGTTGCCGATGCGGCATTGATCCAAAGGTTGGGTGGAGTAACAGCAAGACGTATGGCATTTCCAATTGTATCCGTTGCATTTGTCCGGCTGTCAATGATCTCCTGCTTATTTTTCTCACCATAACGACAGTTCACCGATTTTCCGGCAAGATTAATGACGATATCCGCACCGTCAATCTCATTCGCCCAATGTTTTTCCAAATGCAATGCATCCCATCTCCAGTAAGTGACATTGTATCCATCCTTAGCTTTAATCAATGCCTTATTATAATTATTGCTATGACCATTTACGGTTTGGCGGGAGAGGAGTACGATTCGGTTTTCCTTTCCCCAATATTTAGCCAGGGCCTGGCCGATAAACCCGGTGCCTCCTGTTATTATGATTTTTTTATTTTTCATTTTGCACTGATTTTAATAGAAAACATAAAGTAAAAATCCAGCAAGACTGGCAAGATTCACAACCACGATCAACTTTCCTGGTATCCATAATATTGGCAAAGCGCATCCTTCTGAAATATTCCCGGATGATCCAGCAGGTAAGTAAAGCCAGGTAGATAATCGTCAACTCTTCAACGGGATTTACCAGCTTATTGAAGATGATCAAAGGGATCAATAACAAAATACTTGTCAACGCCAGCATATTTACCTGCCCCAGGTACTCTATTGCTTTTCTTTTACCAAGAGTTGATGCCATCAAACAATTCATTCCCACAAATGCCAGATGGGCGAATTGCAATTCAGCATTTGTTCTTTCATAAAATCCCGATAGGGTAAGGATAGAATTATGAATCGGTATCAGCATAGCGGTATTAAAAACCAGGAAAATCGTCATAAACAGGATACGATAAAAAGAACTAAAGGCAGGCGCACAGTCAATTGCGCCGGGTCCACATTTTGTCGCAACGATCACCTTCCTGTTATAGGAAATGAGCTTGTATAGTTTTTTAAGTATCCAATTAATCGGCTGCACTTTTCCGATCAATTTAATCCATGGGAATCTGGCGCCTAAGATCTCGAGCAGCGCATCAATTCCGTACCAGGCCCTGTTAGTGGAAGGATCAATCAATGGGATCTCATTTTTACTTTTTTCGAGATCGATTGAATCTAGGATTGTTGTGGAAACAGTGGAAAATGCCACTCTTCCTTCACGAGGTAATAAACCAGTCCGAACAAACCCTTCTGTATACGCAGCACAAAGCGGACAGTTATCATCATAGACCAGTATTCTATTTTTATTTTTCATAATTTCAGAATATTATGAAAGTTATTGTTCTAAAAAAAGCCCTAAGGGCTTATAAGTTTAATATGTTTCATGCTCAGGTCATTGCCATTTTAATTTTCCGGGTCTCGATCAAACAGGTAATGAGATAAAGGAGGGCCAATGCTGGCGCCCAGAATAACATGCCGATCATGAACATGATCAGGAAATCTGATGAAATCAATGCGAATACAAATAGGGTAGCAGTGATGATGAGCAATACGGAATACCATTTCCGTAACCCGATCTTATATTCTGCAGGAAGAAAGAAATGTCCGACAAAGCTGATCACCTGCCAGGTACCCACCAATACATAACTGAACATAAAGCTTTCATCAAGAATATCGGGGCTCTTGACAAAGTTGAAAAAGAGAGCTCCTACGATCAAAAGGACTTGAATAACGCAATCGGCAAGTTTAAAGGATTTCATCTTATCTGAACATTTTCATCAGACTTCCCAGAAACCAGTTCTCATCTGCTTTTACCAGTACATCCAGCATTTTATCGGCCTGGTTGCCCAAAGCGCCTGATGCTGCTGACAGTCTCTAGCGAATTGTTTTACATCTTATCTTTTTTATCCCCTTCCACATCTTCCAATTGACCAAGCAGTTTCAACATTGGATCCAGCTCTCTTTTTTTTCTTTCCTTCACGATCTGCGTGGCCACTTTCCAGATATCTTTTTCTGCGGAAAAATATTCTTTGCGCTCGCCGTGCAACAAGATCCTGTCCACCAGGCCCCAGTCGATCAGGTCGCGGATATTCATATTCACATTGCCGCGGCTGATATTCAGTTGCTCCATAATATCATCCTGGCTCAATGGGTCAGGACTGACCATCAACAACGCATGAATCTGCGCCATGGTGCGGTTAATGCCCCAATGGGTTCCGAAAGCACCCCAGGAGGCAATGAATTGTTGTTTGGCTTCAGCGAGTTTCATAAAAAACCATTTACAACTCAAATATAAGACTCATTTTCTGAATTTTCAAAAGTTATTGAAACTTAATTTTTGAATATTAACACTAGTAGATCCGCGGGCAATCCAACCCTCGTTCGCCCTTACTCCTTACGGATCCCGGAGGCCGAATGATAAAAGCAATATAGGCTCCACCATTCTGGATACTTTTCTTTGAAAAAATATAACCCCAGTTATGTAAACCAAACAAAAGAGGTCCTGCTTTTACAGCTCCCCCGACCCATAATTTCCCCTTATTATTAAGGTGAAAGGGGAGATAAAATCCAAGATTTCGGGTTTCCCAACGGGGAACCAGGGTAAATACGTTGATCTCTTCAACTGCATGCCTTGTTTTTCCTTTCAATGATCCTGAAAAATTGATCGTTAATTCAGCGTTCAGATAGAAGGCGTCAAAAATATACCGGTCAACATTAATCACGATGCGGGTTGGGTTATGTATCCTGAATTTCCCGACAAGATTAGTGTATCCATTCGCGATAGTAGACAAGCTATCCCCGAAAGGACGGAAGCGAGGCGGTGGTAGAATCAAATTTTTCTCCGAGTGTTTGATCAGTGGTATTGTTCACAACGCCAGATGCTACGCGGCTTTGTACTCCATACTTGTATTGGTTTACTCCAAAGTCGAGTAAAGACAGACCTATTTTCCAGTCATAATCATAATAATTATCCATATTAAAAGATGGAGGTTCCTGGGTTTTAACCAGCCATTCCAAACCGAAATCGAGAGATGCCCCGCCCTCCGTAAACCTGGCAAAATTTCTCAGATTGTCTGAACGCGAATTGTCTTTTGACCATCGGTCATAGTTGGACGAATACCCATACCTTAATTGCCCGCCAGTTATCAGGTATCGAACCGGGTCGGGCGACGCTATCCTGTTATAGCGGCCATCTTCAACACTACCATGTGCACCTGAAATTCCTCGTGAAACTCTTATAGTGATTCCTGCATTGAGTCTTCCGAATTCATTGTCAATGATTGTCCTTGCAAATGATCCGTATAATTCCATCCAGCCCGTATGAACAATATTCAGCCCTAACGGTGTATTTCTCTCGTTCTGACTTAAAAAATCGTTGATGTTTTGAGGGGTGTCAATAAAATAGTAACTGCTGCTGCGGACGTTCGAGATACTTCTCAAATTCACCCCAAACGAAATTGCGTTTTCTCTGTCCAGTGCAATCCTTGTATTGAGCAGATTCACATTTGCACTTAGATCGCCGTATCGCTTAAATAAACCATCAGAAAATAAATATTCTGATTTATCAGGTGATGAGAGTAGTGAATACTTATATATTTTGACGGCATTCGTACTAACCTTTCCCTGAATTCCAAGCACAGTCAGGTCCCATCCAAACGGGGCACTAAGCGCCGATGCGGGGTTATTATGAACACCTAAACTTCCTGAATAGGGAGAACCCTGGATGGCGTGGTAATTCTGGGGCCTTCCGGCGGTGGAAATAAACAAAAACAAGAAAAAAATTATACTCTTCGATGCATTTGATTATTGATTATTAATTATTGATTATTGGTGGCTCCGTCTTAAGGCTCAAACACTTTTACGGCAGGATTAAAATTCATCCTACTTTTATATGGTTCGGAGCCCGCTTTTACAGGGTTGCCAGTAATCAATAATTAATAATCAATAATCAAAATAGGTGTTTTACCCGAATTAACTCCTTTTCCTAACTTCCACTCATGAAATTGATCCTGGTATTCGTCAGCTGGTTTATTTTTTCTCCGACAATTGCACAAGACCGGAATTTCAGATTTATTCATATCAGCGATACACATATCGGATCGCCGAATGGGGCAGCTGAAGAGGATCTGCGCCGTACTGTGAGGGATATCAATCAGATGAAGGATGTCGCATTCGTTGTACTCACTGGTGATATTACGGAACTTGGAACTAATGAGGAACTCCGTCTTGCCAAACAAATCCTCGATAGTTTGAATGTTCCATGGTATATCATTCCCGGTAATCATGATACGGGTTGGAGTGAAAGCGGTGGGCTGGGTTTCACCAGGGTGTTCGGGTATGACAAATTTCAATTTGATTACGCCGGTATTCGTTTTATTGGTTGTGCATCGGGTCCATATCTCCGGATGAGTGATGGTCATATTCCCAGGGATGCAATTATTTGGCTTGATTCCATTTTGAGTAAGACTCCAGTTACACAACCATTGATCTTCCTTAACCATTATCCGCTCGACAACGGATTGGATAACTGGTATGAGATCACTGATCGTTTGAAAAAATGGAATACAATTTTGGCGATCTGCGGTCATGGGCATGCTAACAGGGCGATGAATTTTGAAGGTATTCCTGCAGTTATGGGCCGTTCTAATCTTCGGGCAAGGGCTGCGATCGGGGGATTCAATTTTGTTGACGTGCGTAAGGATTCGATAATTTATTCAGAAAGAAAACCCGGCCTGGAAACGCTGCCCTCATGGACAGGGGTAAAAATCCGGCAAGCTGGTTTTGATCAATCAAAAACATTCCCGCGTCCGCAATATTTAATTAACGAGCAATACAAACAGGTAAAACAAAAATGGATCCATTCTTCGGATGCAAACATTATCTCGACTCCTGCAGTTGCCGGCGATCGGATCATTGTCGGAAACCAAAATGGATCAGTTGTGGCATTGTCATTAAAGGATGGAAAAAAACTATGGGTCTTTAATTCCGGTGGACCTGTTTTTCTTCTCCCGCCGTCGATGGGAATAATGTGGTGTTTGGTTCAGCCGATGGAATGATCTATTGCCTCAATATCAAAAATGGAAAACCGATCTGGAAATTCAAAACAGATGCTGCGGTTCTGGGATCGCCCCTGATACAGGATAAGCGTGTATACATCGGCGGGAGCGATCATTATTTCCGTGCGATCCGGCTTGACAATGGAAAAGAGCTATGGAATTACAAAGGATTGGATGGTCCTGTCGTGAGTACGCCGGTGATCAATGGAAATAAATTGATCTTCGGCGCATGGGACAGGAATCTTTATGCACTGAACAAAGAAAATGGGGAATTCCTGTGGAAATGGAATAACGGTTCAACGGTCAGGAATTATTCGCCTGCTTCTTGCATTCCTGTAATAAAGGACAACGTTATTTTTATAGTTGCGCCTGATCGGTATATTTCCGCCATCGATCTCAATACTGGTGCTACGCTCTGGCGAAACAATGATGCTGGTGTGAGAGAGTCGATCGGGATATCAGAAACCGGAGAAATGGTTTATGGAAAAAGTATGCAGGATACGATCGTTGCTTATCGTACCAGCAAGGAAAAACAATCGGCAGCCTGGAAAATGCATGTCGGATTCGGGTATGAACATGTGCCTTCCATGCTGATAGAAAAACAAGGCCAGGTTTTTTTTGGTACAAGGAATGGTGTGGTCTACGCGATCGATCCCCTTAACCAAAAAACCATCTGGGCACATAAGATTGATAATTCGATGGTGAATACGGTAAGAGTGATCAATAAAGAAAAGATAATCGTCTCTACGATGGATGGTAAAGTTGCATTGTTGGAGGTCTCCAAATGAACAGCGTCGCCCCGCCAGCGTCCCGATAGCTATCGGGAGAAAACCCTGGCGGCGGCTAATTATATCGGGAATCGTTGTACTATTGAAATCTACACCAGCATTCGCAGCGGTTCTTCCAGCAACCCCTGCAAAGTTTGCAAAAATGCAGAACCGGTTGCGCCATCCACCACGCGATGATCGCAACTCAGTGTAACTTTCATCACATTCCCGGGTACTACCTGTCCATCCTTTAACAACCGGCACCTGTTGATCGCGCCAATGGCCAGAATACATGCATCAGGCGGATTGATAATAGCGGTAAATTCTTCGATACCAAACATGCCGAGATTGGAAATCGTAAATGTATTTCCTTCCCAATCGGCAGGTTGCAATTTTTTATCCTTTGCTTTCTGTGCAAATTCTTTTACTTCTGTCGCAATCTGTGAAAGTGATTTGGTATCTGCAAAACGTACTACCGGCACCAGCAATCCTTCTTCCACTGCAACAGCAACACCAATATTCACATGATGATTGATGCGGATCTTATCGCCCAGCCAACTACTATTTACTTTTGGATGTTGTTTCAATGCAACTGCGCAGGCTTTCAGCACAAAATCATTGAAAGATATTTTTACGGGAGAAATTTCATTCAGTTTTGCACGGCTTTCTACTGCCTCATCCATATTGATGGCCATCGTAAGATAGAAATGCGGTGCTGTGAATTTGCTTTCCGCTAAACGTTTCGCAATAATTTTGCGCATTTGCGAAACCGGCACTTCCTCAAAACTAACTTCTCCCGAAGGGCCTTTTGCAGGCTGCTGCTGACCGCCGGTTGATTGTTTTCTCTCGACAGGTTTGAAATTATCGATATCCGATTTTACTATCCTTCCTCCGTCCCCGGTTCCCTGAACCTGGTTAATATCGATTCCTTTTTCGGTTGCCAGTTTTTTTGCAAGCGGAGAAGCTTTTACTCTGCCATTTGAACCTTCGGGCTCTGTTGTCTTTTCAGGTTCTTCCTGAGCCTGAACTTTCGGAGCTTCTTCTTTTTTTGCTTCAGCGCTAACATTCGATGTCGCAGCACCGCCACCTTTTACAGCTGACACAATCTTATCTACGTCAACTTTACCGGGTTCACCGATAATTGCCAACAGCTCATTCACTACAATCTTTTCTCCTTTCTTTGCTCCCTGATAAAGTAGTTTTCCGTTTTTATAACTTTCCAATTCCATCGTTGCCTTATCGGTTTCAATTTCGGCAAGCACATCTCCTTTTTTTACATCATCACCTACATTTTTATTCCAGCCGGCAATCACACCTTCAGTCATGGTATCGCTCAACCTTGGCATCAAAACCACTTCATCCATTTTGGAAACATCAATATCAGCCGTCTTTGTTTTTGCAGGTTCTTTATTTTCTTTAACAGAGGTTGCTGCTTTTGTTTCAGCGGGTTTCTTTTCTTCCTTTGCCGGAGCGGCGCTTTTGTTCCGCTTGAGGCGGCACCACCTTTAACAAGTGAAGAAACATCTTCCCCCTTTTCCCCGATGATCGCAAGCAGGTCATTCACCTGTAGCTTGCCACCTTTATCAGTACCAATATGTAATAGAGTTCCATCCTTGTAGCTCTCAAGCTCCATGGTGGCCTTGTCCGTTTCAACTTCGGCGAGCAGGTCGCCTTTCTTTACCGGATCCCCGACTTTTTTATGCCAGGCGGCAATCACTCCTTCCGTCATGGTATCACTCAAGCGAGGCATTAGGATGACTTCAGCCATATGAACAGTTATGTTTTTTGTCCGGCCCGAAATTAAGGCAAAATTACTAATGCGCGTCCCGATGGTCCCGTCCCGATAACTATCGGGATCAGGAGTGTGCATGTGTTCCGCCACTACCGAATGGGATTATGATCCCGATTTCAGGGTTTGGATCAATAATCCAATTCAAGACGTAAACGATCTTTTAATTCTTTAACAAGAGGATATTGCTCGGCAATTTTTTTGAATTGGTCTGATGTGCTGAGCGGTCGGTCCGCCGGATTTGTTTCGATCTGTCCTACATCGGAAATAGTGATGGTATACAACAGCATTTTATTATTGAAAAGAGGTTGAAGGAATTCATTCAGATTCCTTCTTTCCTGCTCAATGAATTTCTGTTCCAGGTTATTGTTTGTGATAACCTCAAAGCTTGTTTCACTGTTGATTTTCAGTTTTGCATTCTCAAAGCTCTGGAAAGCGGGATTCTTCTTGCTTTTCAGATCCAGTGAAAATTGTTTCCATGCCTCCTTTAATTTTTCTTCATCCAGAGGAATGATCCTGTTTTCGCCAATTCCATTCTGTTTGGTTGCGTATTGTTGGCGGATGCTGTGAAGCATTCCGAGTTTAGGTTGCTGTGTGCCTGTTGTTTTTGTCATTGTCGGAGGGAGCTGCTCAGCACTAACCTGTGGGTATTGGTCCGGATACTCTTCTTCAACAATTATTTCCTGGGGGATTTCCGTATCCAGCATAAGCTTTGCTCCGGTAGTTCCGGCTTTTGTACCGGGGTTCTTTGATTTGCCTGGCTGATCACCTGGTTTCAAACTGATAGGAGGAATTTTCCTGAACGCTACGGGCTTTTTTTCATCGATCAGTTTTTTTTTAACTACCGTTTCTGATGTTGTCGAAAGTTCGATAGCCTGCTGAAGATAGGTAAGCTTGATAAAAGCCAGTTCAACATGCAAGCGCTTATTCCGCGCGGCCTTATAGTTAACCTCAGCTTCATTGAGGATGTTAAGGGCGCTGATAAGAAATGATGCCGGAAGGTTTTTCGCTGTACTGATATATTTATCGCGGAAACTTTCCACAACGTCAAGCAATACCGCTGCTTTTTCGTCTTTACATACAAGAAGGTTCCTGGCGAATTCCGCAAATCCGTTCAAAACAAGATCTCCCTCAAACCCCTTCCGGTTGATATCATCATAAACCAGGAAAGCGCCCGCCAGGTCCTGTTTTTGCATGCTCTCCATCAGTCTGAAATAATAATCAGCATCGAGAATGTTGAGATGCTCGAGGGTATTATTATAGGTCACTTCTCCATTGGTAAAGCTTACGATCTTGTCAAGGATGCTCAATGCATCACGCATGCATCCCTCACTTTTCTGGGCGATCACCTGCAGTGATGCTTTGTCAGCTTTTATTTCCTCCTTCTTGCAAATCTCCTTGAGGTGCTCAACAGTATCAATCAGCGTAATGCGTTTGAAATCGAAGATCTGGCACCTGCTTAGTATGGTTGGAAGGATCTTATGCTTTTCGGTAGTAGCCAGTATGAATATCGCGTACGGCGGCGGTTCTTCAAGCGTTTTCAAAAAGGCATTAAATGCTGAAGAACTCAACATGTGGACCTCGTCGATTATATACACTTTATACTTTCCTGCCTGGGGAGAAAAACGGACCTGCTCCACCAGGGTGCGGATATCATCCACTGAATTATTGGAAGCAGCATCCAGCTCATGAATATTCAGGGAAGTTCCTTCATTAAACGAGATACAGGAATTGCATTTATTGCAAGCCTCTCCTTCCGGCGTTTGCTTTTCGCAATTGATTGTTTTGGCCAATATGCGGGCGCAGGTCGTTTTACCTACACCGCGGGGACCGCAAAAAAGAAATGCATGCGCTAGTTGTTTATTACGAATTGCATTCTTCAAAGTGGTTGTAACATGCGATTGACCCACAACAGTATCAAAAGTTTGTGGTCTGTATTTCCGCGCCGAAACAATGAATCTTTCCATACCACCGCAAATTAGTCAATGGAGAAGAAAATAGTACTAAAGTTCCTAACATCACTTGGGGAAATTATTAATTATTGATTATTAATTATTGAGCGCTCCAATGACTTGCGGCAACAACTAATAATCAATAATTAATAATCAATACTTCGACTAGTTCAGTTTATTCGGCGGTGGCGCTCCCTTCAAATGTTTGTCGAGAAATTGAAGGATCTGACCATATCCTTTTATTTCATTCTCTTTCTTTACAAATCCATGTCCTTCGTCAGGGAACACAACATATTCAACTGGCACGTTATTCTTTTTGACGGCGGCAACCACATCGTCGCTCTCTACTTTCAAAACACGTGGATCGTTTGCACCCTGTAATACGATCAAGGGTTTTGTGATCTTATCAGCATGCAACAATGGAGAATAGGCTTTAAGTCTTACGGTATCGTCAGTGTTTGGGTTTCCTATTTCATCATACAGCGCATTCTTGAAGGATTCCCAATATGGTGGTATTTCTCTCAAGGTCCGAAGCCAGTTTGCCACACCGAAGAGGTCAACGCCTGTTTTGAATTCATCGGGTTGGAAACATAAGGCCGCAAGGGTCATGTAACCGCCATAGGAGCCGCCAATGATCCCGATCTTCGCGGAATCAACATATTCCTGTTCCTGCAACCATTTTTTACCCCATACACAATCTTTGAGATCCTTATCTCCATGATTCTGATTATCCATTTTAAAGAATGACTTGCCATAGCCGCTGCTTCCCCTGTTATTCACTGCCAGTATCGCATAACCATGATTCACGAGGTATTGGATCAATGAAAAATATCCAACCCTGGATTGTCCTCCTGGCCCGCCATGAACCCAAACCAATGCTGGAACTTTGCTGTCTTTAGATGCCTGTTTGGGTTTATAATAGATTGCAGGGATCTCCAAACCATCAAATGATTTGTAACGCACTACTTCTGCCGAAACAAGGTCATCACCGTTGATCTCTGTACTTAGGGTATTCGTAAGTTTTTTCAGATTCTTACTTGCAAAATCATACACATATATATTGTTCGGTGATTTTGAATCGCCGATGGTCAGCCGCATTTTATTTTCTGTTCGGGAAATATTCACAGCCTGCACATCTCCATCTTCGATCTTTGGAAAATCTACAGCGTTTCCTGTTCTGTGATCGTAGACGTACAATTTATTTCTTCCGTCTTCATTTACCCCGATCACGCGGTATTTTTCATTGAGGGAAGTATACATATACATAACATCCCATTTCGTCTTATTCAGTTCTTCCTTTTTCCCGGTAGCGATATCATATTTAATTACATATTGGTATTCGCTGCCTTCATCCGTTGTGTAAAAAAGTGAATTATTGTCCATCGAGAACTGCATGGGATTATTATTGCTCTCGGTGCCTTCGGTATTGATCTTTTTGGTTTCTTTGGTTTGCTGATCGGCTAAAAAGATATTGACCGAGCTCGTAGTGATCGGTTGAATCAATACGAAGTATCGTTCATTGTCAGACATCGCGCCCACATCAAATCCTTTATCATTTCGATAGATCATTTTGCCTTTCCAATCAGTTGTATCCATTTTATAGAGGTCAAAAAATTTAGGGTCACGCTTATTGGAGCTATAATAAAAGGTTTTGTTATCCCTTGCCCATCCGTAGAATTGGGCTTTTTCCTTGGCGCCTGCGGTCAGGTCCTTTTCGGACCCATCCTTCCTTCGAAGGAATAAATGATCGTTTTCATCTCCACCCTTATCCGACACATAAATTATGTCCTTCGTTCCGGGAACGTATTCTATACCGAACATGGATTCCTTGGTTGAATTGGTGAGGGAGCCGCGGTTACCCGTTTCAATATCGATCTCGTAGGCATTGTAAATGCCGCTCTCGTTACTGGAGACCAATAATTTGGTATCATCCGAGGAGAATGCTCCTCCACCAACATTGGTGCTTTTGTAAAATTGTTCGATGCTGTATTGCTTGATTTCCGCAGACGCGGTTTTATCAGCTTTTTCTGTACCATCATTACAACCCATAATGAGGGCTGCGGGCACGAGGAACAAAAGACATTTTTTCATACTTGTTGTTTATGATTTTAGAAAGTGGAGAGAAGAATCTTCAAGAATAATTTCACTTGGATTGAAAGGTAAAGAAATACTCTTTGAGGCGTGAGGGAATTTGGTAAGCGGTCTGTCGGTTCTTTAAACAGGAAAAAAAAAGAAGAGACCGCAAAGCGGCCTCCTCCTGACATAAACGGTAAGCACGAATAAGTTTATACTAGCACTTACGAAAAGGGTTTCATTTTGGTTGGCGCGAACGGAAAAATTTCAGATTTTGGATTTCAGTCCCGATAGCTATCGGAAGCAGATTTGGCGGAGAGGATCGAGCATTCGTATTAGCTGTTGAAAAGATCAAATTTTGCTAGTAGTGAAGAAATCCCAAATCTGAAATCTGAAATCCCAAATCCACTTGGTAATTCCTCCCTCCCCCTTACCTTTGCGGCCTAAAATCACTCCTCTCTTAAACATACAATATGGCTAATGTTGGTAAGATCAAACAGATCATTGGTGCGGTAGTGGATGTGCAGTTTGAAGGCAAGCTTCCGGAAATTTATAACGCATTGGAATTGAAAAGAGCAAACGGGGAAACGCTGGTGCTGGAAGCGCAGCAGCACCTTGGTGAAGATAGTGTTCGCTGCATTGCCATGGATGGTACGGAAGGACTGGTACGCGGTATGGAAGTTACTCGATACCGGCAAAGCCATCGCTATGCCGGTCGGCGAAGGCAATCAAAGGACGCTTGTTCAATGTAACCGGTGATCCGATCGATGGTTTACCTGCAGTGTATCAAAAGTGAATGGTCGCCCGATCCATAGTAAACCACCCGCATTTGAAAATCTAAGTACTTCAACAGAAATTTTATTTACCGGTATTAAAGTAATTGACCTGATCGAGCCTTATGCAAAAGGTGGTAAGATCGGTTTGTTTGGTGGTGCGGGTGTAGGTAAAACAGTATTGATCCAGGAATTGATCAACAATATTGCAAAAGCATATGCCGGTGTTTCCGTATTTGCAGGTGTGGGAGAGAGAACCCGTGAAGGAAATGACCTGATGCGTGAGATGATCGAGGCAGGCATCATGAAATATGGCGATGCTTTCAAACATAGCATGGAAGAAGGCGGATGGGATCTGAGCAAAGTGGATATGAAAGAACTGGCAGAATCAAAAGCCACTTTCGTATTCGGACAGATGAATGAACCGCCGGGAGCACGTGCCCGTGTGGCATTGAGTGGTTTGACCATTGCTGAATATTACCGCGATGGCGATGGACAGGGCAAAGGACGTGATATCCTATTCTTCGTAGATAATATCTTCCGTTTCACACAGGCAGGTTCAGAAGTATCAGCCTTGTTAGGTCGTATGCCTTCGGCGGTAGGTTATCAGCCGACACTGGCAACAGAAATGGGAGTGATGCAGGAAAGGATCACTTCAACCAAAAACGGTTCAATTACTTCTGTACAGGCGGTATATGTACCTGCGGATGACCTTACCGATCCGGCGCCGGCTACAACCTTTGCTCACCTTGATGCTACAACGGTATTGAGCCGTAAGATTGCGGATCTTGGTATCTATCCTGCTGTGGATCCGCTGGATTCCACTTCAAGAATTCTTACACCACTGATCGTTGGTGACGCACATTATAATTGCGCAAACAGGGTAAAATTAATTTTGCAACGCTATAAAGAATTACAGGATATCATTGCGATCCTTGGTTTGGATGAATTGAGTGATGAAGATAAACTAACGGTAGCCCGTGCACGAAAAGTACAGCGTTTCCTTTCACAACCCTTCCATGTGGCCGAAGCATTTACCGGTTTGAAAGGTGTGTTGGTTCCGATTGAAGAAACAATCCGCGGATTCAATATGATCATGGATGGTGAAGTGGATGAATATCCCGAAGCTGCCTTCAACCTGGTGGGAACTATTGAAGATGCGATTGAAAAAGGGAAGAAATTAATGGCGCAGGCACAGGGATAATTACCAAATTGGAATT
>CAWGVZ010000005.1:0-97330 GCA_963826035.1 uncultured Actinomycetota bacterium
ATAACACCACAGCGCCAAACGTGACAGCTAAGTACTTCTTTAGCCTTCACACGAAGCGTTCCCCATTCCCAGAGACAAAGTGTCGATTCCCGATTCCCGGTGTCACAGGACGATGACCATGCTAATAACTACCGAGCCGTTTCGGACTGTCCCTGAGTACGGTTTACCGTGAGTAAGCCTGTTCGAAAAGACAGAGCAACCAGGTGCGCACGGTCCCGCGCGCACAGCTTCCGACGTAAGCTGGACAGATGGAACTTGACCGTGCGATCAGTGATGAACAGCCGTTGCGCGATATCGCCGTTGGGCAAGCCGTCAGCGACTAGTTCCAGAACCTCTAGTTCACGTTCCGTGGGATGTTCGAGCGTCGGTCTGTCGCACTCCTGATCCACAGCGCCTCCCCCAGTGTCCGCCGAGGCACATCGTGCAAGGCGGTAGAACCAGACCATCTAACCAATGTCCGATTTCCTCAGTCAAGGATCAGGGCTCAACGGGTCCGGATTCGCGGCGGTTCGCGACCACCGCGTCGTAGAGGGATTTCTTGCTGAAACCCGAGGCTGCCGCCACCTCGGCGGCGGCTTCTTTGAGCCGAGTTCCTTCGGCCACTCGCTGGTTCACTTCGTCGACGAGCACCGCGAGATCCGGCGGTCCGGCCGGTTGCCCGCCGGACAGCACCACCGTGATCTCGCCGCGCACGCCGTCGGCCGCCCACTCGGCCAGCTCCGCCAGCCCGCCCCGGCGGACCTCCTCGTACGGCTTGGTCAGCTCGCGGCACACGGCCGCCCGCCGGTCGGCGCCGAGCACCTCGGCGGCCGTGGCGAGCGTGGCGGCGATGCGGTGCGGGGACTCGAAGAACACGGCCGTGCGCGGCTCCTCGGCCAGCGCGGCGAAGAACCGGCGCCGCTCGCCGTCCTTGCGTGGCGCGAAGCCCTCGAAGCAGAACCGCTCGCACGGCAGGCCGGACAGGGCGAGCGCGGTGGTCACGGCCGACGGGCCGGGCAGGCAGGTGACCGGCAGGTCCTGTTCGACGCACGCGGCGACCAGCCGGAAGCCGGGGTCGGACACGCTCGGCATGCCGGCGTCCGTGACCAGGACGACCGTCTTGCCCTCGCGAACCGCGCCCACCAGACCGGCGAGCCGGGACGTCTCGACCGCGTCGTAGAAGCTGACCACCTTGCCGGTGAGGGTCACGCCGAGCGCGATGGCCAGCGAGCGCGTCCGCCGGGTGTCCTCGGCGGCGATCACGTCGGCGGTCGCCAGCGCGTCGGCCAGCCGTGGCGAGGCGTCGCGCGAGTCGCCGAGCGGGGTGGCCGCCAGGACCAGCCGGCCCGCCGTCATATCCCCGACTCAGGCACGCAGGAACGCCGACCAGGGGCCGGCGGCGAAGACGAGGGCGGGGCCGGCGGTGTTCTTGGAGTCGCGCACCCCGACCGCGTGCGCGGCGACGGCGACCCCGACACAGTTGGTCGCTTCACCGCTGCGGCTGCTCTTGCGCCACGCGGCCGGCGCGAAGGCGACCTCGACACAGTTGGTGGCATCGCCGCTGCGACTGCTCTTGCGCCACCGCGCGCCGGTGAAGTCTGCGGTGATCATGTGGTGCTCCCATCGGACTGTCGGGCCAGTTCGGCGATCAGCGTGGCCGAGCGCTCGGCGGACAGCGCCCTGGCCAGGATGCGCCGCCAGGCAAGCCTATAGCTCGCGATATGCGGGTCGTCCTCCAGGAAGATGCTCACCGCCCGGTTCTCCAGATACACCAGAGGCGGGTCGGCGGGGAAGTCCATTAGCACGAACGGCCCCTCCAGGCCGGGATGTGGGCCGGCGGACAGCGGTATTACCTGGATGGTGACCTTCGACCGGCGGGTCAGCTCCAGCAGATGCCGAAGCTGACCGGCCAGCACGCCGGGCCCGCCGACCGGCACCCGCAGCGCGGGCTCGCAGAGCAGCACGTCGAGCTGTGGCGGCAGCGTGCGGCTGAGGATGCCCTGCCGGCCCAGCCGCGCCGCCACCTTGGTGTCCACTTCGAACTCCGGCAGGTCGTGGTCGGCGGTGTCCCGGATGATCGCGCGGGCGTAGTCGGCCGTCTGCACCAGGCCAGGGAGCACCGAGGGCTGGTAGTTCCGCAGGGCGGTGGCCTTGTCCTCCCACTCGATCAGGGCCTGCCACTGCTCGGGCAGGCCGCGGCCGTGCACCTGGACCCAGCCGGGCTCGGCGGCCTGGCGCAACAGGTCCATGAGCTGCTCGCGTCGCGTCGCCGGCACGTGATACAGGCCGAGCATGGCCGCCACGTCATCGAGCCGCAGCCCGGTGGTTCCGGTCTCCATCCGGCTGACCTTGGGCTGGGACAGGCCGAGCCGCGCGCCGGCCTCGCCGGTGGTGAGCCCGGCGCGCTTGCGCAGCCGGCGCAGTTCGGCCGCGACCTGTCGGGACCGGATAGTCGGTCTGCCGATCACCACGATGCACCTCACCGCCTCGAAATATTCACCCTGTGCATGAACTGTCACTCAGCGTGTCCGCCTGGCAGGATTCAACCGTCAACGCATTGATTCAGCAAGTCGGGAGGAAATCATGGAAGCACTGCGTACCTGGACGTTCGAGGGCGAGAAACCACTGACCGTCACCGTCTACAAGCCGGCCATGACCATCCGCTGTGCCGATGGGCAGGAAGCCGAGATCAGTCCCAGCCAGCTGTCCGAACTGTGCTCGCGACTGGTCGACGCCGAGTACTACTTCGAGTCCGAGGATCCCGAGGTGCTGTGATCCCGACGCGAACCGCACAGCGAACCGCCTACGATCTCTGCCCGTGAGTGTTGTCGCCGACCGGCGGACAGTCGTGTCATCGGAGGCGCCCCACCTGACAGGTGTGGGCGGCGAACCGCTGTCCGAGGCCGAGCTGACGCGAATCCAGCTGGTCGGCCGGCCGATGCCGACCGACCGGTTGCGTGGCTGGCTGGTCGCCGGCTTCCTCACGATCTTCGGCGGACTGCTGCGGTTCCAGAACCTCGGCTTCCCCACCAACAACGGCACGCCGGTCTTCGACGAGAAGCATTACGTGCCGCAGGGTTGGGAGATGCTGCGCAACGGCGGCTACGAGGACAACCCGGCCTTCGAGCTGACCGTCCACCCGCCGTTCGGCAAGGAGCTGATCGCGGTCGGCGAGTGGCTGTTCGGCTACAACGCCTGGGGCTGGCGGTTCACGGCCGCGCTCGCCGGCACGCTGATGATCCTCATGATCGTGCGGATCGCGCGCCGGCTCACCCGCTCCACCCTGCTCGGCGGCATCGCCGGGGTGCTGCTCATCGCCGACGGCCTGTCCCACGTGCAGAGCCGCATGGGGATGCTCGACATCTTCCTGGCGTTCTTCGTGCTCATGGCGTTCGGGTGTCTGCTGCTCGACCGCGACCAGGTGCGCAACCGGCTGGCCATCGCCGCGCGCGAGGGCTGGGTCACCGAGACCAGGTGGGGGCCGTGGCTCGGGTTCCGCTGGTGGCGCTTCGCCTGCGGGGTGTCGCTCGGCCTGGCGTGCGGGTCGAAGTGGTCCGGGGTGTTCTTCGTGGCGGCGTTCGGGCTGCTGAGCGTCATCTGGGATGCGACCGCGCGGCGCGCGGCGGGGATCTCGCGGCCGTGGTTGGGGTCGTTCCTGCGGGACCTGGCGCCGGCGCTGTGGGCGCTGCTGCTCGTGCCGCTCCTCGTCTACCTGGCCACCTGGTGGGGCTGGTTCCTGAGTGAGACGGCGGTCGACCGGCATCTCGCCGACGCGGCCGCGCACTCGGGTTGGTACGACTTCTTCCCCACTGCGCTGCGTTCGCTGTGGCAGTACTCGGGCAACGTGCTCGGCTTCCACGAGGAGCTGAAAACGCCGGAGTCCGGCCAGCACCCGTGGGAGTCCAAGCCGTGGACGTGGCCGATGGGTCTGCGGCCGATGCTCTATTACTACGACGGCGGCACCACCAGCTGCGGTGAGCAGAACTGTGTCAGCGCCACCATGTTGGTCGGCACGCCCGCGCTGTGGTGGGTGTCGCTGCCCGTGCTCGGCTGGGGCCTGTGGCGGATGATCGGCCGGCTGGACTGGCGGTGGGCGGCCGTGGTGGTCGCGTACCTGACGGGGTTGCTCCCGTGGTTCGCCAACCTGGACCGCCAGATGTACTTCTTCTACGCGACGCCGATGGCCGCGTTCCTGGTGCTGGGAATCGTGCTGGCGCTGGGCCAGATCATGGGCAGCTCGAGAGACGGCTTCGAACGCCGGGGCACCGGCATGCTTGTGGTCGCCCTCTACGTGGGACTGGTGGCCGCCAACTTCATCTGGCTGTGGCCCATCCTGAACGGCGACTCCATCACCGAGAGCCGCTGGCAGTCCGAACTGTGGCTCCCCTCCTGGCGCTGACCTGTCGCCGCGGGTAAAGGAACGGCCCGCTCCGCGCCACTAACCCGGTGAACCCCGAGTCACCGGGCTCGGCGGCAGAGCGAAAGGCGTGTCTTGGATGACGGACCTCGAGTTCAGCGGGTTCTACTCGACCTGGCGGCCCCGGTTGCTCATCTACGTCCGGTCCGCGCTCCGGAGCCGGCAGCTGACCGACGCACAGGTCGATGCCGAGGCAGTGGCGCAGGAGACCTTCGAGGAAGCGCTGCGCCAGTGGCCGACGATCGAGGTGCCGGAGAACTGGATCTACGTGGTGGCCACGAACAAGGTGAACCAGCACCACCGCAGGCAACGCATGCGGGCTCGCCGGGAGGCGGAACGCTCCCTCGACCAGCTGTGTTCCGTTGGCCGGCGCGACCCGACCTACGACGGGGTCCTGGCCATCGAGGTCATCGACCGGATCCGGACACTGCCGCACAACCAGCGCATCGCCACCTATCTCCGCCACGTCCAGCAGTGGACCGGGCCGGAGATCGCGGCCTACCTGAACGTCGCCACCAGCACGGCTGACGTGCACGTCCATCGCGGCACCCGTCGGGTTCGCGCCGCTCTGACCGAGCGGGAGTTCCCCCCCGGCCTCGGCATGTTCATCGGGGTGGTGTGTGGTGGGATCGCCGCATGGCTGCTCCCCGCGACGGACGGTGGAACGGAACCTCCACTGTGGGGACCGATAGGCCCCCCAAGCAACGATGTGGCGGGTGACGGGGCAGGAGCGGCCATCCCGCCCAGCCTGTGGCTCCTTGCCGTCGGCGTCATGGCGGTGGCTGCGATGGTGCTGTATGTAGTGGACCGGCGCCGTTAGGGGCGCGGCACTTGTGGTGCGAATCGCGTCGTGTTTTCCAGGAAGCGTCGTAGGTGTGGGTTGACCGCGACAGCGTCAGTGAGGCTCAGGAAATGGGCGCCGCCATCGATGACCACCAGAGGCTCGGCGTTCGGTAGCGCCTCCGCCAGCTCGCGGGCGCGGTCGACCGGGTAGGCGGCGTCGGCCGAGCCGTGCATGACCAGCGCTGGGCACCGGATCTCGTGGACGCGGTCGAGTATCCCGTCCCGGTCGACCAGGGTGCCCAGGACCAGGTCGAGGCGGTCCGGGGTGACCGTTCGCCACTTCGCCCGCCACTCGGTGGCGTCCATGGCGCCGAGGCATACCTCTGCCTGGAGGTCGAGCAGCTCCTCGGCAGGCCCCTGCTCTCGCCAGGCCGCGGCCACCTGCCGGTACCCGGCCGCCACGTGCGCGTCCTCGGCGGCCGCCGAGGTGCCGAGCAGCGCGAGCCCGGCCACCCGGTCCGGCGCGAGCAGCGCCATCCGCAGGCCGATGAACCCGCCCTGGCTGGTGCCGACCACGGCGCACCGGGTGATGCCCAGCTGGTCGAGGAGGCCGAGCGCGTCGCGGGCCACGTCCCAGTAGGTGAACGGCTCGTCCGCCGGGGTGCCGCCGCAGCCGCGTTCGTCCATGGCGATCAGCCGGAACGCGTCGCCGAACGCGGCCACCTGCGGGGCGAACATCTCGACGTCCATCAGATAGCTGTGCAGCAGCAACACAGCAGGACCCGTCCCGCCATGGTCCACGTAGTTCACCGGGCGGCCGTCGACGGTCATTAGCATGCGCGCATACTAATCAGGGGCGGCGCACCTGAGAACTCGGCACGATGCGGGTGACCGGGCCCTCCTGCGCCTGACCCGAACGCGAGAGCCAGCTCGTCATCTCCCGCGCCACCGATTCGAGCGTGGGCCGGCGGCTCGGGTCGGCGTCCAACGACGCGGTCAGCAGCCGCAGGTGGGCGCTGTGCCTGGGCAGCTTCGCCAGCGGCTCGGCCTTCGCCGCG
Source organism: uncultured Actinomycetota bacterium (assembly GCA_963826035.1). GTDB lineage: Bacteria > Actinomycetota > Actinomycetes > Mycobacteriales > Pseudonocardiaceae > Actinophytocola. The sequence continues at coordinate 6,238 of CAWGVZ010000005.1, forward strand.
GCCATCAGTGACGCCATCGCGTTCTCGCGGACGCCGCGCGGCGGGTGACCGGACAGCGCGAAGCTCACGGTGGCCGCCAGCTGCCAGGCGTCCGACGCCGGCGTGGCCGTGGCGCCGGTCGCCGTCTCCGGGGCCAGGAAGTCGGGGGTGCCGACCATCATGCCGGTGGCCGTCATGCTCGAGTCGCCCTTGCTGCGGGCGATGCCGAAGTCGATGAGGTGTGGGAAGCCGTTCGGGTCGACGATCACGTTCGCCGGCTTCACGTCCCGGTGCAGCACACCCCGCGCGTGCGCCGCGGACAGCGCGCCGGCCATGGTCATCCACAGGCGGGCGGCGGCCACGTCGTTCAGCGTGCCGTTCTCGTGGACGGCGTCGGCCAGTTGCGCGCCCTCGATGTACTCCATGATCAACGCGAGGCTGTCGCCCTCGGACACGATGTCGTACACCCGCACGCAGTTCGGGTGGTGCACGGCGGCGAGCGCCCGCGCCTCGCGCAGCATCCGCTCCTCGGTCTCCGCGTCCGGCGCGTGCGCCATCTTCACGGCCACCGTCCGGTCGAGCTGCGTGTCCTTGGCCAGCCACACGGTGCCGAATCCGCCGGTGCCGAGCTGGCGGATCTTGCGGAACCGACCGTCGGCGCTCGGCGCCGGACGCGGGCGAGCCCCGACAGCGGCCGCGCCGAACGGCAGCGGGCCGGGGTCGGCCGCCAGCCTGGCGAGCGCCGCGCGGTCGGGTTGCGGCTCGGGCGGACCGACGACCCTGGTGGGCGGCGGCGTCCGGACCGGCTGGTTCTGTGCGGGCGGCACGTACGGGGGCGGCGGTCGCGGCGGCTCATAAGGCGGCGGCTGCTGCTGGAGCTGGCGCTCCCGCTCCCCCTTCTGCTGGTAGCGCCGCTCGATGACCGACCAGCTGGGCGGCCCGACGATCAGCACGGCCATCAGCCCGAGCACGCTCGCCGGCACGAACCCCAGCCAGAGGAACGTGGCGGTGTTGGCCTTCACCGGCGCGGACAGCAGGACGGCCAGCACGAACGCGCCCCAGTACAGCCGGCCCGGCCAGCGCGGCCCGCGCCGCAGCGCGATCCGCGCCTGGAGCCAGATGAACAGCACGCCGAGGCCCGGCAGGACCACCAGCATGGCGATCCGCAGCAGCAGCATCAGCGCGGGCTCTTTGCCGCTGAACAGCACGTCGTAGACCGTGCCCCGGCCGCCCATGAACTCGGCCTGGTTGCCGACCACGCCGCAGTAGTCCTGCGCCATCGAATCCGCGTCGGCCGCGTTGTCCAGCCCACCCTGGCCGCCGGAGTACACGTTCAGGAACGACTCGGACACGCCCATCATCAGCAGCCACGGCAGGAGGAACGCGAAAATGCCCCCGGCCAGGCCGATGACCGTGAGGGTCGCCGGGTTGTAGGTGTTGCCCGTGCCCTTGCGCATGAGGGCGATCAGGACGGCGCCGACCACCGGCAGCAGCCCGATGACCAGGCCGGCCATGACCGTGGCCCACACCCAGTCACCTGGGCAAAGGCCCGGCCCGAAGATGCTGTGGGCGAACGACAGCAGCGAGCCACCCCACTCGATGACATCCACTGTCGCCCTCCCTCTGCCCTGACCCCATCAGACCAGATCCACCCCTGCCCGGATCCACCCTATGTCGACCTGTGACCTGACGTGGCCATGTAGGGAGATCGACACTCTCAGGACACGCGAGAGGTGGTCTAGGTTGCCAGGATGGGCAGCTATCACGACGTGTACCGGCAGAGCCTGGCCGATCCCGAGACGTTCTGGCTGGCGGCGGCGAAGGCGCTGGACTGGCACACCGAACCCACGCGCGCGCTCGACGACAGCGCTGCCCCGCTGTACCGGTGGTTCCCCGACGGGGTGCTGAACACCTGTCACAACGCGCTCGACCGGCACGTGGACGGCGGCCGGGGCGAGACGACCGCCCTGATCTACGACTCGCCGGTGACCGGCACGAAGGCGACGTTCACCTACCGCGAGCTGCGTGACGAGGTCGCGACGTTCGCCGGCGCGCTGGCCGGGCTGGGCGTCGGCAAGGGCGACCGGGTGCTCATCTACCTGCCGATGGTGCCGCGGGCGGTCGTCGCGATGCTGGCCTGCGCGCGATTGGGCGCCGTGCACTCGGTGGTGTTCGGCGGCTTCGCGCCGCGTGAGCTGGCCAGCCGGGTGGACGACGCGACGCCGAAGGTGATCGTGGCCGCGTCCTGCGGGATCGAACCGACCAGGGTGGTCGAGTACAAGCCGATCATCGACGAGGCACTGGCGTCGACCACCCACCAGCCGGACACGGTGGTGGTGCTGCAACGCGAGCAGGCGCGGGCGACGCTCGGCCCTCGGGACGTCGACTGGGACGACCTCGTGCGCGACGCGACGCCGGCCGACTGCGTGCCGGTCGCCGCCACCGACCCGCTCTACATCCTCTACACGTCCGGCACCACCGGCCGGCCGAAGGGCGTGGTGCGCGACAACGGCGGCCACGCGGTGGCGCTGGCCTGGTCGCTGCCGAACATCTACGACATCCGCGCGGGCGACGTGTTCTGGACGGCGTCCGACGTCGGCTGGGTGGTCGGCCACTCCTACATCGTCTACGCGCCGCTGCTGGTGGGCGCGACCACGATCCTCTATGAAGGCAAGCCCGTCGGGACGCCCGATGCCGGCGCATTCTGGCGGGTCATCGCCGAACACGGCGCGAAGGCGCTGTTCACCGCGCCCACCGCGTTCCGGGCGATCAAGCGGGTCGACCCGGACGCGGCGGAGCTGGCGAAATACGACCTGTCGCGGTTCACCACGCTGTTCCTGGCCGGCGAGCGGCTCGACCCGGAGACCTACCGCTGGGCGGGCGAGAAGCTGGGCGTGCCGGTGGTCGACCACTGGTGGCAGACGGAGACCGGCTGGCCGATCTGCGCGAACCTGCGCGGCCTGGACGACCTGCCCATCAAGCCGGGCTCGCCGAGCGTGCCCGTACCCGGCTACGACGTGCGGATCCTCGACCAGTCCGGCGCCGAGGTGCCCGGCGGCCAGGACGGCGCGATCGCCATCAAGCTCCCCCTGCCGCCCGGCACCCTGCCGACACTGTGGGGCGACGACGATCGCTACGTCGAGTCGTACCTGTCGCGCTACCCCGGCTACTACCTGACGGGCGACGGCGGGTTCGTCGACGACGACGGCTATGTCTACGTGATGGGCCGCACGGACGACGTGATCAACGTGGCCGGGCACCGCCTGTCCACCGGCTCCATGGAGGCCGTGCTGGCCGCGCATCCGGCGGTGGCCGAGTGCGCGGTGATCGGCGTGCGCGACGCGCTGAAGGGTCAGCTGCCGCGCGGGTTCGTGGTGCTGAAGGCCGGCGTGGAGATCTCGCCGGAGACCCTCCGGGACGAGCTGGTGGCCGCCGTGCGCCGGGAGATCGGTCCGGTGGCCGCGTTCCGCGACGTGTCCGTGGTGGACGGGCTGCCCAAGACCCGCTCCGGCAAGATCCTGCGCAAGACCATGCGTGGCATCGCCGACGGGCGCGACGAGCCGGTGCCATCGACCATCGAGGACCCGGCCGTGCTGGACGCGCTGCGACCGATCCTGCGTAACTGAGTCATCCCAAGAGGCGACTGTCCTCTCCCTCTCTTGACGGACGCCCGTGCGCCCGGCCCCTCCTAGGTTCGGCCACATGGGAATCAAGCGCGCGGGAGTGGCCGTGCTGGTGGTGCTCGCCGGACTCAGCGGCCTGCAGACGGCCGAGGCGACGCCGGGGCCGCGGCTGCGCGGCGACGTGATCATGCTGCCGAACCTGGACGACGACGCGCGGCGCTGCCGGGTCGAGCCGGCCGAGCTGGACGCGGTCGGGTCCGAGGCGGACGAGCGGCTGGCCGCGTGCAACGACGCGGCGGACGAGGTGGTCAACGGGCTGGCCGACGAGCGCGACCTGGCGAGGGTCGAGGTGCGGCCGCAACCGGGGGTCGGCCGCAACGCCACCGGTCGGCTCGAGGTCACCGGGCGGGCGCGGGTGTTCGTCCAGCGCGACCGGGACTGGGTGGTGGCGGATCGGCTGTCGGCCGCCGAGCTGCGCCGTGGGGTGCGGCTCGGGGTGGAGGGGCGGGACGTGATCCGGCCGTCGTGGGACGGCGAGGTGACCATCACGTTGACCGTCACCGACGGCGACCGGGTTTCGTCGGCTTCACATCGGATGCGGGTGGCGCCGCTGATCCTGCAGAACGACCTGCAGCGCGCCACCACCATGGTCGCCGGCCAGCCGGGCGACGGCCTCGGGCGGCCGGAGGGCTGGCAGTGGATGACGGAGTGGGAGCCGCACGACTGGGAGTCGTTCAGCGCCGATCTCGACCGCGCGGCGGGCGGCACGGAGACCCGGTACATCCCCGGGACCGAGCTGTGGTGGCAGGACGTGTGGTGGCAGGACCTGTTCGAGCCGATGACCGCGACCACACCGACTCAGACCATGCGCGTGATGGTTCGTTCGGCGAACATCTGGGAGATCGACGGGGTTCGCACACCGCGCCCGGCCGGCCGTCAGCTGTTCAACGCGTTGCGCGGCCCGGACGTCGCGGTGGTGCAGGAGTGGGCCGACGACGGCCGCGACGCCCTGGTCGACCTGCGCAACGCGACCGGCAACATCGAGTCGCTGCCGCCCTACCGCGGCTATCCGCAGGGCCGGCTGGTGTACGGCACCGACCCGGACGGGCCGTTGCGTCCCGACCCGGCGTTCATCGGGCTGCTGGAGAGTCAAGGAGAGCAGCCGCCAGTCGTGGTCGACACGTCGTGGCTGTTGGTGGGGCACGCCGACGAGACGATGCATGTGGTGCGCGCCAACAATTCCCGCGGCTGGACGCTCATGGTGGCCGATCCGCTGCTGGCGCTTTCGGAGCTGAGGAAGGCGCCGGGCACGGAGTTCTTCGCCGGCACGCCCAACGCCCGCCCGGTCGACGCGCTGCTCGGTAACCAGCAGGTCCTGGCGGACAATGCCGAGGCGGCCGCGCACATCGACGCCCAGGTGGCGATCATGCTGCGGGAGACGGGCCTGCGTGCCGAGGAGCTGGTGCGGGTGCCGGTGCTGTTCCACAAGCCGCCGTCGGTCGGTCTGTTCGTGGCGTACAGCCCGGGAATCCCGAACGGCATCTCGTTCGACGAGCGGACGTTCGCCGCTCCCGATCCGCACGCCCCGGTGGTCGACGGCCGCGACATCTTCCAGGTGGCGACGGTACGCGCGCTGCGGGAGAACGGGGTTCGGGTCCGCTGGGTGGAGGATCTGGGCTGGGCGCACTACGGCGGCGGCGAGGTCCACTGCACGACGAATGCTTGGCGCGATACGAGCGGCCAACGCCCCTGGTGGACCGACTGAAGGCACGTTGCTGCCACGGCCGGTTCGTTGGGTTCGGGCGCTGTCAGCCTTCTTGACATGTCCGACATCCGCGACGTCCTGGCGTCCCGACGCCGCCTGTTCGGTGCCGTCCTGTGCGTCGCGGCCATGGTGCTGACTGTTGTGGCGACCTTTCTGCCGCTGGCCATCGGCGGCATCACCAGCGGCGGTGAGACAGAACAGCTGGAGTTCACCAGTTGGGTCGATCCCTCCTACGAGGGCGAGGATTCTTCGACACCAAAATTCGGCATTCCCATGGTGTTCGCCGCTGCCGTGCTGTTGGTCGCCGCGTTGACTCTGCTGGTCAGCGCGCTGCCGTCGGTACGGCTCGGGACGGGACGAGCAGGCGCGTCGCTCAGCCTGGCCGGGTCGGCCATGCTCGTCGGTGTCACCTGGGGGATCACGCTGTACGTCTCGTTCGTCATCGAGGTCGTTGAAGCCAGTGAAGGTCCGCGGGAACAGGTCGATTTGGGCTTCGGCGCCGGCTTCTGGTTGCTCGTCGCCGGCCTGGTACTCGCGGTGGCTGCGACCGTGCTGGCGAAACTGCCCAACCCCTCGGCACGGTATGGCTCGCCCGAATACCCGACCCAGTTCGACGCCCAACCCGCCGGCGCCGTCACCGCGCAGCCATACCCGCCGGCCCTGGACGGGCCCACCCGGGAACTGGCACCGCGCGCGTCACCGGACCTGGGCGGCCACCTTCGCTGAGGTGGCCGCCCGGGTCACGGTCGATCGAAGGACAGCTGCCTCACGCAGGCCAGTCGATCTGCGGTGACCGGTAGAAGTCAACCCCGAGCGCGGTCCACCTGGGACCCTGCTCGGCCAACCGCACCCGGAACGACGCCCAGTCGTGCGTCGACCATGGCGACCAACCCAGTTCGGCGATCGCGGGCAACCGCGGGAACGCCATGAACTCGATGTGATCGCTGTTCTCGAGCGTCTCCGACCACAGCGGCGCCTCGATGCCGAGCACCGACGCCTCCGGCACGTTCTGCAGGTACGCACCCGGGTTCAGGTCGTACGCGTCGTCCACCTCGGTGAAGCCGGCCCACGACAGGCCGAGCGGGGTGTTCTCGTCGTACTTCATGTCCAGGTACGTCTTGTTGGCCGGCGACAGGAGGACCTTGTTGCCGCGTGCCACGGCCTCGGTGACCAGCGCGTTCGAGTTGGTCGTGCCCCAGAACTGCGGCAGCGCCGACGTCGAAGGAGTGGCCTTCAAGAACTCGTGCCAGCCGGCGACCTTCTTGCCCGTCGCCTCGACCATGGGCAGCACGCGGTCGAAGAACTTGATGAAGTCCGGGTCGCTGGTCGAGTGCGCCTCGTCGCCGCCGAGGTGCAGGTACGGGCCGGGGGTCAGTTCGGCCAGCTCGGTGATCACGTCCTGGACGAACTGGTAGGTGATCTCCTTGTCGATGCACAGCGAGCTGAAGCCGACCTCGATGCCCGTGTACAGCGGCGGCGCCACGCCGTCGCAGTTCAGCTCTGCGTAGGAGGCGAGCGCCGCGTTCGTGTGCCCCGGCATGTCGATCTCCGGCACGATCGTGATCTGCCGCGACGCCGCATAGGAGACCAGGTCGCGGTACTGCGCCTTCGTGTAGAAGCCGCCGGGACCGCCGCCGACCTCCGTGCCGCCGCCGTAGGTGGTCAGGCGCGGCCAGCTCTCGATCTCGATCCGCCACCCCTGGTCGTCCGCCAGGTGCAGGTGCAGGTGGTTGATCTTGTACATCGCGATCTGGTCGATGTAGCGCTTGACCTCCTCCGGCGTGAAGAAGTGCCGGGAGACGTCGAGCATGGCGCCGCGGTAGGAGAACCGCGGGTGGTCGACGATGCGACCGCCCTCGATCGCCCACGGCCCACGCTGCTTGGTCCGGCTCTCGATCTTCGCGGGCAGCAGCTGGCGCAGCGTCTGCACACCGGCGAACAGCCCGGCCGGGGTCTTCGCCCTGATCTTGACGCCGCGCCCGCCGACCTCCAGCTCGTAGCCCTCCGTGCCGAGGCGAGGGCTGACGTAGCCGAGTTCCAGCGAGATGCCGGCGTGCCGGCGATCGGTCACCACGGGCAGCCGGTAACCGGTCGAGGGCCGCATGATGCCGGCCAGGTACTCGCCGACGGCCTTGGCGCTCCGGTCGGCCCGGATCACCGTGTCGCGGGTGAGCTGGAAACCGCCGTGGCGGTCAGGTGTGACCGACACGGGGGTCGGTATCACCTGGGTCATACGTGACTCCTTGGGATGAGCGGACGGTGTGGCCGAGGCCGACACGGTGAGACCAAGTGCGGCGACACTGCCGATCGCCAACACGGTGAATAAACGGGATGCAGGGAATCTGGACACACGATCCTCCCGAAAGTTCGGACATCCAGGTATAGACCAGCAGTGGTCCAGACCACAAGGCTTAGCCCTTGACGGCCCCCGCGGTCACGCCCGACACCAGCTTGCGCTGCACGAGCAGGAAGAACACGAGCGCCGGCAGCGCGTACAGCACCGACGCCGCCATGATTCCGCCCCAGTCGGTGCCGAACACCGTCCGGAACGTCGACAGCCACACGGGCAGGGTCTGCTTGTCCTTGTCCCGCATGAACACGAACGCGTACAGGAACTCGTTCCACGCGGTGATGAACGCGAACACCGACGTCGTGACGAGCGCGGGCCCGAGCAGTGGCAGCACCACCCTGCGGAACGCGGCGAACCGGCTGAGGCCGTCCACCATGGCGGCCTCCTCCAGCTCGAAGGGGATGCCCTGGATGAACCCGCGCAGTGTCCACACGGTGAACGGCAGCGTGATCGCGAAGTACACGAGCAGCAGCGACGGCAGCTGGTTGAGCAGCCCGGCGTCCTGCATGAGCAGGAACATCGGGATGAACAACGCTTCCAGCGGTGCCATCTGCGCGATCAGCACGAGCAGCAGGAACCCCTTGCGACCCCGGAAGCGCAGCCGGGCCAGCGGGAACGCGGCCAGGATGCCGGCGACCAGCGAACAGGCCACCGCGCCGAGCGTGACGATGAGACTGTTCGTCAGGTGGGTCACGAAGCCGGGCGCCGCCAGCGCGGTCGCGAAGTTGTCGAACGTGACCGACAGCGGGATCAGGTCGTAGTCCGAGGTGAGCATGTCCCCGGACGGCTTGAACGCGCTGGTGATCATCCAGTACGTGGGAAACCCGAACAGGACCGCCACCACGACGCCGGCCGCGTTCAGCGCGATCCGCTGCCCTCTGGTCTTGTTCACTTCACGTCACCTTCCCTGGTACGCAGCAGCAGCTGCAGGTAGCGGGCGGTGAGCAGGAGCAGCACCAGGATCATCAGCACGGCGACCGCGGAGGAGATGCCGAACTCCCGGCTGGCGATGCCGCGCAGGTACAGCAACACCGGCAGCGTGGTGCTCTCGCCGTCCGGACCGCCCTGGCGGATGGCCCACACCTGCGCGAACACCTTGAAGTCCCAGATCACCGACAGGAACGCCACCAGCGTGACCAGCGGTCGGATGGTCGGCCACGACACGGTCGCAAACGTTTGCCACGCGCTGGCCCCGTCGATGCTCGACGCCTCGTACAGCTCCTTCGGCGCGGTCAGCAGCCCGGCGTAGAGCGTGAAACACACGAACGGCACGGCCTGCCACAGGATCAGCAGGCCGACGACGGTCAGCGTGCTGGCGCCGCTGGAGAACCACGAGTGCCCGGCGAACGAGTCGAAGCCCAGCGCCACCAGGGTCTTGTTGAGAATCCCGTACTGCTGGTCGAAGATCCACTGGAACATCGTGGTGGCCGCCAGGATCGGCACCGCCCACGCCAGCACCAGGCAGACCTGGATGGTGATCCGGACCCGTGGGGCCACGTGACGCAGCAGGATCGCGATCATCAGCCCGGCCACGACCGTCCCCACCACGACCGACGCCGTGAACACGACCGTCCGCAGCGTGATGGTCCAGAACTCGGGGTCGTTGAGGATCTTGACGTAGTTGTCGAGACCCACCCACACGACCTCGCCACGCACCAGCTCACCGAGGTTGAGCCTCCGGAAGCTGATACCGATCACCTGCAGCGCCGGCCAGCCGAGCAGCACCAGGATGGCGACCACGGCAGGCAGGAGCAGCAGGTAGGGCACGGCGCGTTCGCCCAAGCCGCCGCGCCGGGGACGGCCGGCACGCGGCGGTGCCGGCGGGGAAGTTCCCGCCGGCACCACGCGCTGAACTGTCGTGGTCATCCGGTGAAGGCGGCGTCCAACGCGGCGTTCGCGTCATTGGTCGCGGTGTCGAGGTCCTTCGCGCCTGTCAGGTAGGCGGTCAGCATGTCCTTCAACGGGTTCTGACCGGCCTCGATGGTGGCCCACTTCGGCGTGGCGGGGACCGCCTTGCCGTCCTGGGACGCCTCGGCCATGGCCTTGCTGACCGGGTCGGCGTCCAGCGCGGACAGGTCGGTCGAGGCACCGGGCACCATGCCGGCCTCGGCGAGCATGCCCTGGTACTTCTCGCTGAGCATCATCTTCAGGTAGGCCTTGGCCAGCTCCGGGTTCTTGCTGTTGACCGGGATGGCGAGGTTCGAACCGCCCTGGAACACCGGTGCGTTCTCGCCGGCGTTCTTCGAGGGGATGGGGAAGCCCGAGGTCTTGGTCTTGATGTCGGGGTTGTCCGCCGCGGCCGTGCCGACCTCCCACGGGAGACCGATCATCATGGCGATCTTGCCCTGGCCGTAGAGGCCGGCCTGCTCGGGCGTGGACTCGTCGGCGTCCTTCGGTGCGGTCGTGCCGGACGTGTCCACCAGCTGCTTGTAGAACTCGAGCGCCGCCTTGGCCTCCGGGTTGTTCACCGTGGCCTTGAACTCGTTGCCGTCCTTTTCGGCGATGTCGCCGCCCTCGTCGTAGATGAAGGACAGCAGCGCGTACCAGTTCTGGCCGGGCAGGTAGAGCGACTGGAACTCGGGGTCGCTGCCGAAGGTGGCCTCCAGCTTGGTGATCGCGTCGAGCCATTCCTGGCGGGAGGTCGGCGGAGTGGCGATGCCGGCCTGGGTGAACATGTCCGTGCGGTAGAGCACCTCACGGTTGGCCGCGTAGAACGGCGCGGAGAACTGCTTGCCGTCCCACTCGCCGGAGGCCTTCAGGCTCGCGAGCCACTGGTCGCCGGACAGGTCGGCCACGTCGCCCGTCAGGTCGGTGAGCACGCCCTCTTCCGCGAACGACGGGGCCTGGGTGTTGCCGAGCTCGATGATGTCCGGCGGGTCCTGGCTGCCCAGCGCGGTGGTCAGCTTCTCCTGGATGCCGTTCCACTCCTGGACCTCGTACTTGACGGTGACGTTCTCGTTGGCCCCCTCGAACTCCTCGTTCAGCTGGTTGGTCAGGTCCTCCGGAGCGGACCCGTTCATCAGCCAGACGGTCAGCGTGCGGGGTTCGCCGCTCGAGGCGCCCTCGTCGCTTCCACTGCCGCCCGAGCCGGCGCAGCCGGCCGCTGCTAACGCGATGGCGGCGGTACCAACCATCACCTTCGTCCAGCGCTTCACGTCTCTCTGCCGTCCCTTCACCTGCCCGACGCGAGCCGTCGAGCATTTCGCCCAGTGGTCTAGACCGCGTGGTTTAGACCTACTGGTTTAGACCAATGGGAGAACTTTGAGCCCGAGCGGAGTGTGTGTCAAGACACAGGTGAAAGATGTTGTAAAACAAGGAAAACTGGCGAATCTCTCACCTAAGCGACCGCTAGTGTGCGAACTTCTGACGGACTCGCCGCGGGAAGCTAGGGTGAAGTCGTGAGCACACATTTCAACGTCGTGGTCCTCGGCGCTGGTCCGGGTGGGTACGTGGCCGCGGTGCGAGCGGCCCAGCTGGGTCTGTCCGTCGCGGTCATCGAGGAGCGGTACTGGGGCGGGGTCTGCCTGAACGTCGGCTGCATCCCGTCGAAGGCGCTGTTGCGCAACGCCGAGCTGGCGCACCTGTTCCACAACGAGGCGAAGACCTTCGGGATCGAAGTGGACGGGGAGGTCCGGTTCAACTTCGGGGCGGCGCACGCGCGCAGCCGCACGGTCGCGGACGGCCGCGTCAAGGGCGTGCACTACCTGATGAAGAAGAACTCGATCACCGAGTTCACCGGCCGCGGGACGTTCACCGGGCCGAACGCCATCGAGGTGGCCACCGACAGCGGCACCGACACCGTCACGTTCGACAACTGCATCATCGCCACCGGCGCGAGCGCGCGGCTGCTGCCGGGCACGTCGCTGTCCGAGCGGGTGGTGACCTACGAGGAGCAGATCCTCACGGCCGAACTGCCGGGCAGCATCGTCATCGCCGGCGCGGGCGCCATCGGCGTCGAGTTCGCGTACGTGCTGGCCAACTACGGCGTGGACGTCACGATCGTCGAGTTCCTCGACCGGATGGTGCCGCTCGAGGACGCCGAGGTGTCGAAGGAGCTGGCCAGGCACTACCGCAAGCTCGGCGTCACGGTCATGACGTCTACCCGAGTCGAGTCGATCGACGACACGGGCGACCAGGTGACGGTCGAGGTGTCGGCCGGTGGGGAGCGCAAGACGCTCCGCGCGGACAAGGTCCTGCAGGCGATCGGCTTCGCGCCGAACGTGTCGGGCTACGGCCTGGACCGCACGGGCGTGCGGGTCACGGAGCGCGGCGCCATCGAGGTGGACGGCCGCAGCCGGACGAACGTCGACCACATCTACGCGATCGGCGACGTGACGGCCAAGCTGATGCTGGCGCACACGGCCGAGGCGATGGGCATCGTGGCAGCCGAGACGATCGGCGGCGCCGAGACCATGGAGCTCGACTACCGGATGATCCCGCGGGCCACCTACTGCCAGCCGCAGATCGCGAGCTTCGGCTACACGGAGGAGCAGGCGCGGGAGGCCGGCTTCGACGTGCAGGTGGCGAAGTTCCCGTTCACGGCGAACGGCAAGTCCCACGGCCTCGGCGACGCACGCGGCTTCGTGAAGCTCCTGTCGGACGGCAAGCACGGCGAACTGCTGGGCGGTCACCTGATCGGCCCGGACGTGACGGAGTTGCTGCCCGAGCTGACGCTGGCGCAGCAGTGGGACCTGACGGTCCACGAGGTGGCCCGCAACGTCCACGCGCACCCGACGCTGGGCGAGGCCGTCAAGGAGGCCGTCCACGGCCTGGCCGGCCACATGATCAACCTTTAGCGGCGGCGTGCTCCGGCCGGCCACCGCCGGTCGGAGCAGGCCAGCACCGGTTGCCGAGACGTCACCGGCCAGGCGCGGCCTCACACCCGCCTGCGGACTTCATGCCTTCCGGCGCACTGGGTTGGATCTTGCTCGGGAGCGCCTACGGTGAGGACGCGGTAGGTCCGCCGAAGCCAAGCCATGGACGCGGCGTGGAACGACCCCGCAGCGCGGGTGAATCCATTGTCGGAGAGACGTTCCGCCAGCGTGCTGGGTCGCGCAGAGGTGCGATGCGTTCGCCACCTGGGGACAATCGCGTGGTGGTGACGGACGCGGAATGGCGGCGACGGTATCTGGACGCCCGCAGAAGATGGGAGAGCAGCGCCGCCTCTCCGGAGCAGATCAGCGCTGAGCGCAAGGCCGGGATGCGTCTGTCGGCCGCGCTGGATCCCCTCATTGCGGTGGAGCTAGTGTCCCGCGCCGGAAATGCGGTGCGTAAGTCGGTGGATCCAGGTTTCTGCTGGCAAGGCGCCGATCCGTCTCTCGTACCGGGTTGTACTTGGGCGGATCGGCAACGCCGTCAGCAGGAAGCTGGGCCGCCGAATTATGTGCCGGATTTCCGGCGCGGGGCACTAGCAGCCGAGAAACGCGCCGCCGAGGAATGGGAGCGTACGAACCCGTTGCCGCGTCTGCCGTGGTGGTCGCGTCGACGCAGACACCAAGCGCACATTGAGCGTTTCCAGCTGCGCGAGGCGTATGAGTCGTCGTCAGACCGGAAGCGGTTTCTTGCACAGGCGGTGCGGGTGGCCGGCGATGATTTTCGCGAGACCATCCGCGAGAAGCGCGGGTTTGGACCTCGACGAGCTCATCGAGCAGGCCATGCGCGCGAACCAGGCTCTCGCCCGTGAGCGCAGCCGGCGAGAGAAGGCGCATCGGGCCGCCCGGCAGGACATGCGTGACGCGGTGAGGGCGTTGTTCGAGCCCGAGCGTCATGCGTCGTGGCCCCAATTCCATATCGCGCAGCTCGCGGACTTCCTGGGCGTGCCCGCTGCCGAGGTCACGCGGGACCTTGACCTGCCTCGCGCAGCCAACCGCGCCAACCGCTATGGGTGGGGCGGGGGCGACGGGAGCACCGGACCGGCCAGTGTCGGAGGCGACGGCGACGGCGACGGCGACGGAGGAGGAGGACGGAGGCGGAGGAGGAGGCGGAGGGATTTGACCATCGGCGCGCAAGAAGGTCACCCCTACCTCCGCCGCCACGCCCTACACCGGCCTCACCCGCAGACTTTCTCATTAGGCAACGAACCCACCCCACGCGTGCATCCAAGACGTGTGACAACAGGCGCCAAAGGGCACGTGCCTGTGGCGACCGCCCGATCTCGATGCACCCTGCGGTGCCCATCAACCGGCCGGTTCCGCGAGGTCGGGGCCGCGGAGACACGAACCTGTATACAACCCCACGCTTGTCGGGCCGGCGCGCGTTCCGGCGGCCAGCGCCAGGGCGGCGGTCACCTGGTTGGGGTGGGCTGGTGGCTGCTGTCCGCGGCTATGGCAACCCCTTGCTGAAGTCGTGGACCTGCTGGACGGTGCCCGTCAGTCGGGCGCGTTCGGCGGCGAACACGGCCAGGTGGGACTCAAGTGACTCGGCCGGGCCGGACAGGATGTGGCCGGCGTCGCCCGTGGCTACCGCGGTCGTGAACGCATCCATCAGGGCGGAGTCGCCGCCGCCGTGGGTGGAGGCCGCGTCGTGGCCCGGGCTCGGTACCTCGATCACCTCGGTCTGGCCGGTCGTGAAGTCGTACACCGAGATCTGCTCCCCCGTGCCCTCCAGACTGCCCTGGGTGCCGTAGATCTGCGTGCGGCGATCGAGCGACGGGGTGAACGCGGTCATGGTGAAAGTGGCCGTCAGCCCGCCACCGAACTCCATGGCCACCACCTGGTGGTCGACCACGTCGTTGTCGCACGCGTAGACGCATCGCCCGTACGGCCCCTCGGCGATGGCCGTGCGCACCCCCGCCTCGGTGGCCTGGTCGGTGATCACGCTGACCGGCCAGCCAGTGCGACCCTCTCGGAGCATCCCGAGGTAGAGCCGCGGCGCGGAGTACGCGCAGTCCGGTTCGACCGCGCACTCGAAGCACCGGTCGGCCGCGCCCTTCGGTTGGTTCTCCCGCCGGAAGTGGGTGAGCGATCCGAAGCTCGACACCCGCTCGATCGGCCGGCCCACCAGGTGGCGTAACCAGTCGATGTCGTGGCTGGACTTGGCCAACAGCATGAACGACGAGGTGTCGCTGCGCCGCCAGTTGCCGCGCACGAAGGAATGCGCGTAGTGCCAGTACCCCACCGGTTCGAGGTGCTGCACGCTCATGATGTCGCCGACCCGGCCCTCGTCGAGCAACTGTTTGAGCAGTCGAGTGTACGGCCGGTACCGCAGCACGTGGCAGACGGCGAACAGCACGCCCGCGTCGGTGACCGCGCGCACCAGCTCGACACACTCCGCCTCGGTCGGCGCCAGCGGCTTCTCCACCAGCAGGTGATAACCGTTGCGCGCCAACGCCGTCGCCGGCGCCACGTGCTCGGCGTCCTGCGTGGCGACGATCGCCGCGTCGGCCAGCTTCGGCACGCCGGCCAACTCCTGCCACGACGCGAACACCCGTTCCGGCGGGATGCCGTGCTGGCGGGCCAACTGTTCGCGCTGGAGCGGACGCGGCTCGGCCACCGCCACCACCTTCGCGCGATCCGGCTGCCCCGCGATCCAGTCGGCGTAACCGGATCCCCGCTGTCCGGCCCCGACCACCGCGTACGTCACGGGGTTCCCCATTCAGACCCTCCTGTAGCTCGACACCAACACCGACGAGGTCACGGTCACGGGCGCCGGCAGCGCCGTGACCTCGGCGCGCAGCGCGTCGGGCGCCACGTGCCACGCACTCGGTCCCATCCCGACCAGCGTCAGCACCTCCTCGTGTGACAACGACATCTCGAACTCGCAGGTGTCCTGCGTGGACAGTTCGAACCGTGGCGCGAGCGCCTCGGTGACCCGCTGGGCCTTGTCCGGCGCGACGGTCAGCAGCCCCAACTCGGCCACCAACCCGGACAGGTGCCGCCCGGTGGGCGCCACCACGACCACCCGCCCCTCCGGCTCGAGGATCCGGTGGATCTCGGCCGGGTTGCGCGGCGCGAACACGTTGAGCACCAACGACACCACCCCGTCACGGACCGGCAGCCGACCCCACGCGTCGCAGCCGACCGCACCCAGCCGGGGATGCGCGCGAGCCGCCCGCCGCAGCGCGGGCTTGGCGATCTCGAGCGCGAGCCCGACCCGGTCCGGCCCGGCGTCCAGCACGGCCGCCAGGTAGTGCCCGGTGCCCGCGCCCAGATCCGCCACGCAGCCCGCCGGCTCCACCTGAGCCGCGGCCACCATCGACCGCATAATCGGCGCGTAGTGGCCGCCGTCGAGGAACGCCGCCCGCGCGGCCACCATCTCCGCGTTGTCCCCGCTGACGGATACCTTGCCGGACAACAGGTTGACGTAGCCCTGCCGCGCGACGTCGAACTCGTGCCCGGCCGCGCACCGCACCGCACCGTCCATCGACAGGTCGGCCTGACAGTGCGGACACTCCAGGTAGGTCAGTACGTCACCCAGCACCGACCGACCCTATCCCGCGGAGCGGGACTCAGAGGGTCGCCGCGTACTTCGCCAGCCCCTGGGTCGCCGCCTCGATGAACTGGGTCAACGCCCGGTGCACGAACATGCCGGTGCCGAAGAACTTGGCGTCGAAGGTGACCCGCCAGTCGATCACCGTGCCGCCGTCGTCCGGGGTGAGGTCAACCTGCGCCTCGTAGTTGCGCACCGGCAGCCCGCCGAGATGGATGTACCGGAACTGGCGGTCCTGCTCGTATCCGGTCACCCTGTCCCGACCGCGGATCCGACCGTTGCGGAGCACCCGCACGGCGCCAACGCCCTCCGGCTGATCGTCGCCGGCGCTCTCCAGCTCGAACTCGTCGATCATGGACCAGTCCGGCCACGTCGAACCGTCTCGCAGCAGCCGGTACACGGTGGCCGGCTCGGCGGAGGTACGCGCTGTCTGTTCGATCACGTAACGACCCACGCGCCGAGTCTAGTGGGACGAGCAGGAACGCCCACCGGACGGGATCGGACCTCGATTTCGGTGATGTGCTCCAGCTGTCGTCGGCACAAGACCGCCACCGGTGAGTTGACCGGCGCTCGAGCGGTGCGGTTGACGGCCCGCCGGGAGCGCAAGCTCGCCCGTCTCCGCCGGCAGGCCCAGGGCGGGGCCGTCGCGGCAGCACTGTGGTTGGCCTTCGCCGCCTGGTACTTCGCGGAAGGACATCCGGTCGCGTGGGGTTACGTCGGCCTCCACGTGATGTTCGAAGTGCTGAACTACCTGGTGTACGCGCGCGCTCGCCGCAAGCTGGCCGAGTAGCGCTCTCGGGCTCACACCACACAGAACTCATTCCCCTCCGGATCGGCCAGCGTCACATGGTCACCACGCCCGTCGACCTCGTCGACGTACAGCACGGTGGCGCCGGCGGCTATCAACTCCGCCACCTTGGCGAGCACCATCGGCCACCGCTCCTCCCACGGCAGCTCCCGGCCCCCGGCCTTGATGTCCATGTGTAAGCGGTTCTTCACCACCTTCGACTCGGGCACCCTGAGCAGAGAAAGCGACGGTCCCGCACCGGTCGGGTCCTGGAGGTAGGCGCCGTCGCCCCACTCCTCCTCCGGCACGCCGTGGTGCGCGGACCACTCGTCCCAGCTCGCGAAGCCCACCGGCACCGGCCGAGGCTCGTAGCCGAGCGCGAACGCCCAGAACTCCGCCAGCGCAACCGGCCGCGCGCAGTCGAGAGTCAGTCCCCACCTGGTACTCATGACGCCCTCCCTGTGTCGATGCGGAGGACGTTATCGGCGGGCACCGACAATTTCTGCGCGCTGCGCGGCCGGGGCCGCCGACCGAAGGACGCCGAGCCGACCAGGAACCCCAGCCCGAGGGGCGCAAACGCAAGTCCCCCAAGGGAAAGCACTCGCCGGCTCGCCTGGCCGAGCAGGTCGAAATCTTTGTGGAGCCACGACCGCACCGATGGCTAGACCGAACGTGCCGAGGAATTGACCGCATCGGATTCCCGAATAGCGTCAACGCGATACCAGGTCCGCTCCCCCGCCGCACTCACCCGATGGGTTGGACACCGATTGAATGGTCCATTCAATCGACCAGGGGGCCCCCTGATTTCAACGCTACCAGCGAAGACCGACAATTCTGACCACCGGCCGAGCAACGCCGGCCGCCCTGCCACGGCCGCGTTCAGCACGCCGCCAACAAGAGGCGGCCGCCCCACCCACGGCCCCGGGTACTCACGCTCAGGATTGAGAGCCATCCCCCGCGGTAGGGAACTCGGCGCCCAGCAGCCGTAGCAGCGGCGCCGCCTTGACCTCGGTCTCCGCGACCTCGGCCGCCGGGTCGGACAGCGCGATGATCGCGCCGCCGACGCCGTAGGTCACCAGGTCCGGCTCAACCACCAGCGTCCGGATGACGATGCTGAGGTCGACCGCGCCGGACAGGGAGAAGTAGCCGAGCGCGCCCGAGTAGACGCCGCGCGGCCCGGCCTCCAGCCGGTCGATGATCTCCATGGTGCGCAGCTTCGGCGCGCCGGTCATCGACCCGCCGGGGAACGCCGCCCGCACGCAGTCGACGGCCGTCCGGTCCGGCCGCAGCCGGGCTCGGACGGTGCTGACCAGCTGATGCACGGTCGCGAAGGTCTCCACGTCGAACAGCCGGTCCACGGTCACCGAGTCCAGCTCGGCGCAGCTGCCGAGGTCGTTGCGGACCAGGTCGACGATCATGAGGTTCTCCGCGCGGTCCTTGGCGCTGGTGGCCAGGTCGTGGCGCAGCCGCTCGTCCTCGGCGGGCGTGG
Source organism: uncultured Actinomycetota bacterium (assembly GCA_963826035.1). Lineage (GTDB taxonomy): Bacteria > Actinomycetota > Actinomycetes > Mycobacteriales > Pseudonocardiaceae > Actinophytocola. Next base: position 24,658 of record CAWGVZ010000005.1, read on the forward strand.
CACCGCGCGGCCGGGTGCCCTTGATCGGCTTCGATTCGGCGATCCCGGCCGTCGACACCGTGAGGAACCGCTCGGGTGACGCGCTCAGCACGCTCAGCTCGCCGAACCGCAACAGCGCGCTGAACGGCTCGGGATTGGCCCGTCGCAGCCGGCGGTAGCCCGCCCACGGGTCGAGCTTGCCGTGCGCCGTGAGCGTGTTGGTCAGGCACACCTCGTAGGTCTCCCCCGCCGTGATCTCCCGCTGGCAGGCGTCGATCAGCTCGAGGTACGCGGCCCGGTCGTGACGTGCCCGCAGCGGCCCGATCTCGGGTTCGATGGTCGGTTCGGCCGGGTCGGCCAGGGCCAGCAGGGTCGCCTCGATGTCGTCGAGCCACTGCTCGTCGCCGGGCATGGCGAGCGCGTGGACCTGGTGTTCCTGGTGGTCGAACGCGATGGCGCGGTCGGCGAAGACGAGCGCGGCGTCCGGGTGGTCGGCGCGGTGGGCGTTGGGCGAGCCGCACTCTGCCTTCAGCTCGTAGCCGAGGTAGCCGACCCAGCCGAGCGCGAAGTCGAACGGCAGGTCGGGCGCGGCCATTCGGTTGGCCGCGAGGTCGGCGTCGAGCCAGTCGAGGAACCGGCTGGTGATCACCTCGTCCGGCTGGTCGGCGCGGCGGACGGTGACCCGGCCGGTGGTGACGTCGGCCGTGGCCACGCGTGCCCGCGGACCGGCGGCGTCGCCGAGGAAGGAGAACCGGCCGCCCGAGCGGCCGCCGTCGGCGCTGTCCAGCCAGAACGCGTACGCCGAGCCCGCGTAGACGGCGTCGAACACGGCCTCGGCGGTGGCGGTGGTGTCGATGCGCCGGTGCCGGATCCGCCGTGTCGGCAGCTCGCGGACCCGATATGACGGGCGGGGCGCACGCTCGGTGAGGAAGTTCTCGAGTAGACGGTGCCCGTGGTCCGTACGGATCGACTCGGGGTGGAACTGCACGCCCCACTGCGGCCGATACCGGTGCCGCAGCGCCATGAGCACGCCGTCGGCCGTCGTGGCGATCGGCTCCAGGTCGTCGGGGAGCCTGGTGGCGATCAGCGAGTGGTAGCGCACGGCATCGAACGGCGAGGGAAGCCCGGCGAGGATGTCGACGCCGTCGTGGAACACGGGCGACGTCTGCCCGTGCCGAACCAGCGGCGCGGCGCCGACCTCACCACCGTGCACGTGGCAGATACCTTGGTGACCGAGGCAGACACCGAGCAGCGGGACGGTGGCACTCCGGATGACGTCGGCGCAGATGCCGAAGTCGGCAGGGCGTTCCGGCCGGCCGGGCCCCGGCGAGACGATGATGTTGTCGAAACCGTCGAGCGTCCAGTTCGGCTCGTCGTTGCGGATCACTACCGGAGTCGTGCCGGTGATGCCGCCGACCTGGTGCACCAGGTTGTAGGTGAACGAGTCGTAGTTGTCGATGATCAGCGTGCGCATCAACCCACCCCGGGTCCGGACCGCCCGAGCCTGACCGATGGTGCGAGTGAACGCAAGGAGCGGTGCGTCACGTGGGGACTGACCGGCGACGTGGGCCTACGCTCCCGCCGCCGGCCAGCGGATCTGTGGAGAGTGCGTTGTGGACATGGTGCGGGCCGAACGCCAAGTAGGGCAACGCTTCTCGACCCGCCTTCTACGCCCACTACACCGCCACGCGTTCCGTCATTCCCGGATCCGTTCCACATCGCACACGCGTCCTGTTACCGTCCAGCCATGACGAGCCCCGCTCCGGGCTGGTACCCGGACCAGGCCAACTCACAGGTGCTGCGCTGGTGGGACGGCCGTGCATGGACACCGGCCACCCAGCCCAACCCGCAGGCCGCGCCGCCGCCACCGCCTGCGCCGCCACAGCAGGCGTACCCACCTCAGGCCGGCTACGCACAGCAACCCGCGTACCCACAGCAACCTGGCTACCCACAGCAGGGCTACCCCCAGCCCGGTTACCCACAACAGCAGGGCTACCCACAGCAGCAGGCCGGCGGGTTCGCGCCACAGATGGCACCGCAACAGCAGATGCAGCCCGGCATGGGCGGCCAGATCGGCGGCGGGCCCCTGTACCTGGCTCCGCAACTGCTGATCGCGCAGAAGACCAAGGTGTTCGGCATCTCCTCCAGCGCGGGCGCCTATCAGATCTTCGACATCAACAACACGCACATCGGCACGTTCAAGGAGCCGGAGACGCTGGCCAGCAAGGCCATGGACAAGCTCAACCCGTTCAGCGACTTCCAGCCGCGCGAGTTCGAGCTGACCGACGCGATGGGCACCGTCCTGCTGAAGGTGAAGAACCCGCAGGGCATCAAGTCCAGCCTCAAGCCCAAGTTCGAGGTGACCACGGCGGCCGGAATGCCGGTCGGCACCATCGAACAGCAGAAGGTGTTCGCCGGACTCGGTTTCATGTTCACGGTGAACGGACAGAACTTCGGGCGCTTCGAGCAGGCCAAGGGCGGCGGCTTCGACAGGCGTTTCGTCGTGGGTGACGCCCACGGCAACCAGATCGCCGAGTTCGTCAAGCGCAGCGTCGGCAAGCAGTCGTTCAAGGAAGCCATGACGCAGGACGACAGCTATGTGCTGCTGCGACCGAACCCGCTCCCGGAGCCGCTGGGCAGTCTGGTCCTGATCTCCGCCTGCGCCGTGGACGCGACCTTCTTCGAGAACTGAGCTCAGCCTCGTAGGAGCTGCTTGACCTGTTGGGCGGGCACATCCCAGGGCGCGGCCGTGTTGATGACCGTCGGCCGTTCAGTCGACATGTCGAGGAAGAACACCCCGGTCCGTTCCTTCTGGACGGGGAAGGCCCACGTGCCGCCGGGGAGCGACGGCTGCGGTCCCCGAGCCACGTCCACGGGACCGATCAGTTCGCCCTTGAGCACCTCGACCGGCTCCAGCGTTCCCGCCTCGGCCCAGTCGAGCCGTGGCGTGCGCGTCTCGACACGGCCCGCGTCGCCGGTCGCCGCGGCGAACACGATCACGTCCGCGCCGGCCACCCACTCCGTCAGTTGCTCCTTGGTGGGCGGCGGAAGTTTGACCGGAAGGCCGGCGCTAGCACGGGCGAACCACTGCGGCGCGAACTCATGGTCATGGACGCCGACATAGCCGAAGAGCGTGGGTGTGTCACCGGTGTCCTTCAGGACGAAGATGCCACCGGATCGGGCCTTCCGGTCGCTCGACGCATCCGAGGCCTCGGCAAGAAAATAGGGCGACTCCGGCTTGGTGATCGCCAGCTTTCCCGGCTCGACGGCGCCCTTCAAAGTGGACTCGACCTCGATCGTCGCGGTCTGCGAGTCGAACGCTTCCGCGCCGATGGCGTCGATGGCCGGGTCAACCTCGATAACCGAACCCGTCACGATGAGATCGGCGTCCGCCACCAGATTCTCGATCGGCTCCGCCGGGTCGGTCGCCTGGTCGCCGCCGTCGGCCGGCCGCTCATCGGTGGTGGTTTCGGGCCGCATCGGCTGCTCCTTCTGATCTGCTGAACAGGCACCGGCCGCCATCGCCAACAGGATCGCGGCTACGGCCCCTGCACGCCTCACTAATCCCAGTCCTCTACGTAGCGAACTTTGTAAAACTCTTCCGAGAAGTCGTCGACGTTCATGACGATCCTTCCGTCGGGATATGCCTCGCCGCCGGCCGCCTCGACTCCGTTGATGATGGCATCGTTGTTCGACGCCCACGGATTCATCAGCTCGACATATTGCACGCCGTCCCGCTCGTACACGTTGGTCACCATCAGCGCGTGTCCGCCGTCGATACCGATCCGCCCGTTCACGCTCGCGGTGACCGGTCGCCCGTCGTCGAGAGCTTCCTTCATCTCGTCGTACGAGTCTCCCGGTGACTTGTTGTCCCCGAAGAACAGGTCGCTGGTGGAGTCGGGGTCGAAGCTCCCGGTGTCGGCGCCGAAGAGGTCCTCGTACGCGTCATCGGCGTACCCACCCTCGATCTCGTCGTAGGTGCCGCCTTCGCGCTCGGCGTACGCCGTCTCGATGACCGCCACCCACTTGCCCTGGTCCGCGCCCTGGTCCAGCAGCGCATCGTCGTTGACCGTGACGTCGCCGTCCTGGAAGTGGACGGTGTAGGTGCCGTCGCCGTTGTCGGTGATGAGGTCCTTGATCTTGTCCGGATCGGTGAGCGCCGTTGAGCCCAGCGCCGCCAGCAACCAGCAGTCGCCGAAGTCGCCCTGCCTGATGTCACCGATGGTCGGATCCCCGTTGGGAAAGAGCGGGTCACCCGAGCGGTCTTCGGTGTTGTGATCCGACGGCGGACCCTCGGGGTTCATGTCGCCTTCGGACAGACCCTCGAAGGCGCTGCTGATCGCGGCGGCGGCCTCGGCGTCCTCGGTCGCCATGCCGGCGAGGTTCTGCTTGATCGACGCCTCGTACTCGCGCGCCTTCTCGTCCAGTGCATGTTGCGCCGTGACCACCTGCTCGGGGTCGGCGTCGCCGCGGACGTACAGCAACGCCGACGGGGCGGTCACCGAGCCGTCTTCGGCCACCACGAAGTCTTCGGACTCCGCCTGCAGGATGACCTTGCGCGCGAGCAGCTGATACCCCTCGATGCCGTCCGCGCCCGCTTCAGCGGCGTCGGCGGCGTCGGCGTGCGCGTCGGAGATCGTGCGGACCTGCTGCTCGGCCCGGCCCATGGACTCGGCTGCCGCCGTCGCGGCGTCGCCGAACCAACTGGTCACCAGGTCGCCCAGCACCCGAGCCGCGATCCCGTTCTCGTCCTGCAGCAGCTTGCCGTTGGCGCGGAACTCCTCAGCCTGGGCCCGCAGTGCACCGACATCGCCTTCCAGCGCCTGTGTCTTGCCGATCGCCATCGTCACACCACCAGCTCCGAGCCGGCGCCGCGTATCACGGACTCGTTGGTCGCTTCGACCAGCTCGTACCCCGCGGCACCGGCGGCCGCGGCGGCCGACCACGCCCGCCACGACTTGGTGACTCCCTCGAACGCCCGACCCGAGGCTTCGCTCGCCGACTCGCAGGCACCGACCACTGTGAACCCGGCCATGCCGGAACTCACCCCGCCGGTCGCGTCCGACTTCCGCCCGGATCCAAGCTGCCGACAGCAACCTTCGACCGACTCGGCCGCGCTCCGCAATTGACCAGACTCCACCTGAAAAGCGTTCGGCATCGCCTCACCAGCCTTGCTCGTCGACCGACTCACACTGCCGCGAAGGCTATCGCGACCAACCGATCGAGCTGGCGAGAATGGCCAAGATCGATCGCTATGCTGACCGCGTGCCTGATGCCATCCACTTGAGTCTGGCCGACATCCAGGCGGCCCTCACCGTGTCGTGCTCGGCCGAGTCGCCCGACGGCGCCGTCCGCGCGGAGGCAACCGCAAAACGGCAGATCGCCCTCGAGCTGTCCCCCGCCGCGATGACCATGCGGCCAGACGACCTGGCCACCCTGATCCTCACGACTCAACGAGTAGCCCAGAACAAGGCGGAAGCGGCAGTCACCGAGAGGCTGGACACCTTCCGCACCGACCCCCGCGTGGCGGGCGCACTAGACACCCTGCGCAACACCCAGGCCAGTCCCGCACCGCCAACCCGCCGAACGCCCGACCCGGACGACGAAGACACGGACGTAATCGCCGCTGTCTACGACAAGAACTCAGCCTGGTAGCTACGGGTCGGGAACCGTCCAAACCGGCGGAACGAAACCACGCCGGGCCGGCGGCACGCCACCACGCCGGGTCAGAACCCAACCGCACCGTGGGGGGTTTGGGGGGCTCGGCCCCCCAACATAATGACGTCCGACCCGGCGAGGTTGCGACAGCCACCGAGCAGGACATACCAGAGGACGTGGAGCTGCGGGGAATCGAACCCCGGACCTCCTCGATGCGAACGAGGCGCGCTACCAACTGCGCTACAGCCCCTTGGTTGTGCCGCGCGAGTCTAACAGCCCGCTACTCACCCACCGCGCGCCGGTAGGGCAGGTTGCTCGGCTCGTCGAGCTCGTCGAAGGCCGGGTCCTCGTCGTCGACGTCCACCACCACGGCTCCGTGGCGGCTGACGGTCGGCGTGGGGGTGTAGGGGCCGTCCGCCACGCGCTCGCGGCGGGCCGGCTCCTCCGGCTCGTAGACCTCGTCGACGTAGGTTTCCTCGTACTCCTCGTACGTCTCCTCCACCGGGCGCTCGACGTAGCGCGGGCGGGAGCGTCGAACACGGTTCATCCGCGCCTGGCGGCGCTCGCGGATCTCCGTCTCGATGCGGACCTGGCGGCGTAGGTATACGAGGTAGCTGACCAGCACGAGGTCGATGGCGCCGTGGCCCCACCAGAGGGCGGGGAACGCCACACCGGCGGTGACAGCCGTGACCACGGCGCCGATGAGCATGGCCAGCACCACACGCTGGCGGTAGGCGTACTTGGCGCGCGCGATGACGGCCGCGGCCTCGGGGTCGAAGCCGCCGCGTCCCGGGCGGTAGCGCCTGGAGTCCTCGTAGTAGGTCATGTCGGGCGCTGGTTCGGCAGAGTCGTCCTCATCCGCGGCATCCTCCGAGGGCTCGTCGGTGACGTCTTCCGCCAATTCTCCACCGAAATCCTCGTCGATCGCGTCAGCGTCGTGCATATCGGCCTCCTCAGCGGTCTCGCCGCCGGCCTCACCACTCCCGCTCCGCACCACTCTGGCAGCCAGCTCCGAGTCCGCGGGCTTCGTGACCTCCTGGCGTTTCCGCACGATCATCGGCACGAGGACGACGAGCCATGCGAGTACGAGCGCGACCACGACAAGCGAACTCGGCATGTCTCGGCACCTCCCCCGGTGACGACTTAGTGACGATTTTCCTGCGGTGATTCGTCGCCACGCTAGTCACAACAGTCACACCAGTGTCGGAGGCGCGCCGACGTGGCGAGCAAGATCCGAATGAATTACGGGTGTTGCACGCGACCTTCGGCGATCAGGCGGGTGACCAGTCCATTCGGAACGTCCTCTGTGGTCAGTGCGAAGCAGAGGTGGTCGCGCCAGCTGCCGGCGACGTCGAGATACCTACGGAACAAGCCTTCCTCGCGAAACCCGAGCTTGCCGAGCACACGCAGGCTGGCCGTGTTCTCCGGTCGGACAGTCGCCTCGAGACGGTGCAGCCCGGCCGAGGCGAACGTGTGATCGACCACCAGCGCGACGGCCGCGGTCGCCACTCCGCCACCGGCGACGTGGGTGCCCACCCAGTAGCCGATCCAGGCTGAGCAGAGCGAGCCGCGGATCACGTTTCCGACGGTGACCTGCCCGGCGAGTTCGCCGTCCACGGTGATCACGAACGGCAGGGACATGCCGCGCCGGCCGAGCCCGCGCAGCGTGGACCACTGGCCGGGCCAGGCGAGAGTGGCGTTGTTGTTGTCCCAGTTGCCGGGCGCGGTCGGCTCCCAGCGTTCGAGATACCGGCGGTCCCGCCGGCGAACTCGGCTCCACGCGGCGCCGTCCCGCAGCCGCGGGGCACGCACTTCGACCACGCCGGCGGGGACTCGCAGCGGGCCGAGGCGGGCGGGCCAACCGGGATGCCGGCCCACGGGGGGTCGCGCGGGGTGGCTGGCCGAATCGGCCATGCCTTCACCCACGCTGGGCAAGAAAGCTCACCTGGACTTCCTCGCCGACGACGATCTCGGTGGTCTCGTCGTCCACCAGGATCAGGCAGTTGGCCTCGGCGAGAGAGGCGAGCAGGTGCGCACCGGACATGCCGAGCGGCTGCGCCAGGTACTCGCCGTTGGTCTCGTCCCGCAGCAGCTGCCCGCGCAGGTATCCCTTGCGCCCCTTCACCGATGCGATCGGCGAGAGCAGCCGGGCGGTGATCTGGCGGCGGTGCGGGTTGCGCTTGCCCTGTGCGGCACGGATGAGCGGCCGAACCATGACCTCGAAAACGACCAGCGCGCTCATCGGGTTACTCGGCAGCAGGAACGTCGGCACGGCGTCCGGGCCGAGCCTGCCGAAGCCCTGCACGGATCCCGGGTGCATGGCAACTCGCGTCATGTCGATGTCGCCGAGCTCGGCGAGTGCCGAGCGAATCTCCTCGGCCACCTCGCCGCCGACGCCACCGGCGATCACCACGATCTCGCTCAGCAGCAGCCGGCCCTCGATGATCTCGCGCAGCCGGTGGGTGTCGGTCGGCACGACGCCGACGCGGTTGACCTCGGCGCCGGCGTCACGCGCCGCGGCGGCCAGGGAGTAGGAGTTGACGTCGTAGACCTGCCCCTGGCCGGGGGTGCGGTCGACGTCCACCAGCTCCTCGCCCAGCGAGATGACCGACACCCGGGGCCGCGGGTAGACCAGCACCTTGGATTTGCCGACCGCGGCGAGCAGGCCCACCTGCGCGGCGCCGATCGGCGCGCCACGGCGGACGGCGACGTCCCCGGTCTGCACGTCCTCGCCCGTCCGCCGCACGAACGCGGCGGACGGCACGGGCTGGTTCACCGTCACCCGGGCGTGGTGCCCGTCGGTGTAGCCGATCGGCACGACCGCGTCGGCGAGCGTGGGCAGCGGCGCGCCGGTGTCGATCCGGACGGCCTGGCCGGGCTGCAGCCGCCGGGGTTGGCGGGAACCGGCGGGGATCTCGCCGACCACCGGCAGCACCACCGGCTCGGTGCCGGCCGCCTGGACGTCCACGCTGCGTACCGCGTACCCGTCTACGGCCGCCTGGTCGAAGCCGGGCAATGCGCGCTCGGCCACGACCTCTTCGGCACACAACAGACCCTGGGCCTCGGAAATGGCCACCCGTACTGGCGCAGGCCGAACTGCGGCGGCAAGCGCCCGACCGAGCTGCTCGTCGACTGACCTCATCTATCCGACCCTTGTCTGTTGCTAGTCCTCCACCCGACCCCGCAACCACTCACGCAGGTCAGGCCCATACTCGGGGTCCTCGAGCGCGAAGTCCACGGCGGCACGCAGGAAACCACCAGGATTGCCCAGGTCGTGACGTCCGCCGCGGTGCACGACCACATGCACGGGGTGTCCTTCGGTGATCAGCATCGCGATGGCGTCGGTGAGCTGCAACTCGCCGCCCGCGCCGGGGGTGATGCGCTTGAGCGCGTCGAACACCGCCCGATCCAGCACGTAGCGGCCGGCCGCGGCGAACGTGGAGGGCGCCTGGTCGGCCGGCGGCTTCTCCACCATGCCGTTGACCTTCTTGATGTCCGGGTCGTCGGTGTCCTCGACGTCGAACACGCCGTACGCGGAGATCTGCGCCTTCGGAATGTCGAACGCGCAGAGCACGGTGCCGCCGAACCGCTCCCTGGCCGCCAGCATCCGGCCGAGCACACCGCTCGGGAGAACCAGGTCGTCGGGCAGGAGCACGGCCACGGCCTCGTCCTCGGGCCGCAGGTTCGGCTCAGCGCAGCCGACCGCGTGTCCGAGACCGAGCGCCTCTTCCTGGATGGCCGTCTCGACGTCGAGCAGCGCGGGCGCGCGGCGGACCTTCGCGAGCAGCTCGGTCTTGCCCCGCTTCTCCAGGGTGGCCTCGAGTTCGGGCTGCGGCTGGAAGTACTGGGCGACCGCGTCCTTGCCGGGAGAGACGACGATGACCAGCCGGCGCACGCCCGCCTCCGCGGCTTCGGTGGCGACCAGCTCGATGCCCGGGGTGTCCACCACCGGTAGCAGTTCCTTGGGGACGGCCTTCGTGGTAGGTAGGAACCTCGTACCAAGGCCGGCGGCCGGGACGATGGCCGTCAGGATGCCACTGGAGGGTTCGACACCATGGCCGGAAGTGACTGCGGTGGAGTGCGCCATGGACAGCGAGCCTAACCTGACCACGTGGCCCGGCCTGGGAGTGACCGCGAACAGTCTGCCGCAGAGACGAAGCGGCTATGGCGCGCTGAGCTGCTCGCCGAACGCCGCCGGGTACCCGCGAGCGTCCGCTTCGCCGAAGCCGTCGCCCTCGCCGCGCACCTGACCGGCGGCCGCATCGTCCGGCCAGGTCAGACGGTGTGCGCGTTCGTGCCGATCGGCTCGGAGCCCGGGTCCGCGCAGATGCTCGACGACCTCAACGACTTCGGCGCCAGGGTGCTGTTGCCGGTGGTCAACGGGCACGGGCCATTGGACTGGGGCTGGTACGCCGGGCCCGACTCGCTGCGGGCCGGGCCGTACGGCCTGCGGGAACCCATCGGTGAGCTGCTCGGGACGACCGCCCTGCGGATAGCCGACCTGGTGCTCGTGCCGGCGCTGGCCGTCGACCGGCACGGCATCCGGCTCGGACGTGGCGCAGGTCACTATGACCGGTCGCTGCCGTTGGCGGCGAACGGCACGCACTTGGTGGCCGTGGTCCGTGACCAGGAGATATTCGAGGCGTTGCCGGGCGAGCCGCACGACATCCGGATGACCGCGGTCCTCACTCCCAATCGGGGTCTACTGCGGTTCGTGTGACCCAAGCCAGAATTGCTTGAGGACGTTTGCGCTGGGGCTCCGCTCTGGCGCATTATGCACTTAGCACTCTGTACACACGAGTGCCAAGTTTTCGGGGAGAGGGAGCCACCCGTGCCCACATACCAGTACGCGTGCAAGGCGTGCGAGCACCGGTTCGACGCGGTGCAGGCGTTCAGCGACCCGTCGCTGACCGAGTGCCCGGAGTGCGGCGGCGTGCTGCGCAAGCTGTACGGCTCGGTGGGTGTGGTCTTCAAGGGCAGCGGGTTCTACCGCACCGACAGCCGCGCCGCCTCGACCACGGCCGACGCGGCTGCCACGACCTCGTCCTCCTCGTCGGACAGCAAGTCTTCGGACAAGTCGACGGCCGACTCCGGCTCGAAGAAGGAGTCGACGGCAAAACCCTCATCATCCACCGGGGGTACGACAACTCCGGCCAAGGTCGCCTCCTGACGGGCGAGTTGTCCACAGGCACTCCGGTTATCCACAGGTAGCCGTTCGACGCCGCCAACGGTCGCCCACCGCCCGTAACTTGGCGGCATGCCCGACCACTCCCTCGCTCCCTTCGTTCGTGACCGCGTCCGCCGCCTGTTCGGCCGGCGCGGCTGGCCCCGGCTGCTCGCACTGCGCCGGGTGACCGCGCTTGTTCTCGTGCTGTTGGCCGCCGTGTTGGCGATCCGTGCACCGCAGGCGCGGGGCACGCCGACCGTGCCCGTACTGGTCGCCGCGCGGGACCTCGCACCGGGCTCGAGCCTCGGTGTGGTGGACGTGCGGGTCGCCAGGGCGCCCTCGTCGCTGCGTCCGACGGCCGCGCTGACCGACGCGGACCAGGTGGTCGGCCGCGTGCTGGCCGGCGCGGCGAGCGCGGGTGAACCCATCACCAGGGCACGGCTGGTCGGGCCGGAGAACAGCCGGCTGACCACGGGTGATCCCGATGCGGTGGCCGTGCCCGTCCGGCTGGCCGACCCGGCGGTGGCCGAACTGCTCACGCCGGGTGCGCGGGTCGACGTGGTCACGGTGGCGCCCGAGTCGTTACCCGAGTCGGTGGTGCTGGCCGCCGACGCGACCGTGGTGACCGTACGCGGCGACTCGGACGACCGATTGGTGGTGATCGCGCTCCCCCGCGAGTCGGCCACCCGTGTGGCGTCCGTCTCGCTGGGTCAACCGGTGGCCATTACGCTCCGATAGGTCCATCGGTACGCGAGAAGAAGGGAGACTCCCATGCTGAAGGGTTTCAAAGACTTCTTGATGCGCGGGAACGTGGTGGACCTGGCAGTCGCGGTGGTGATCGGTACGGCGTTCACCGCGGTCGTCACGAAGATCGTCGATCACTTGATCCAGCCGTTGATCGCGGCCATCGGCGGCGCCAACGTCAGCGGCCTCGCCTGGACGATCGTCGCCGGCAACCCCAATTCCACGATCGACTTCGCCCGCATCATCACCGCTGTTATCAATTTCCTCATCATCGCCGCGATCGTCTACTTCCTGATCGTGGTGCCGCTGAAGCACATCCAGGAGCGGCGCAGGCGGGGCGAAGAAGCGGGCCCAGCCGAGCCGACGGACGTGGAACTGCTCACGGAGATCCGCGACCTGCTGGTGGCACAGCAGAGCGGCACGAAGCAGACGCCGATCGGCACTCAGCAGGGGTCGTACGGCATCCAGCAGCCGGGCGGCCCCCAGCAGGGCGCGCCGAGTTACCCACAGCAGCCCCCGCCGCCCCAACAGCCCGCACCGCGGCAGGGCGGGTCCGAGCAGGGCGGGCGGCAACCGGGTGGGGCGCCGCAGGGATATCCCGAGCCGGGCTGGCCACAACAGGGCTACCAACAGGGCTACCCGGAACAAGGCGGGCGGCAGGGTTACCCGCAGCAGGACTACCCCGAGCAAGGCGGCAGGCTGCCACAGGGCGGGTCGCAACAGGGTTATCCCGAGCAAGGCGGACAGCAGGGCTGGCCCCGACAGGGCGGGTCGCCGCAGGACTACCCCGAGCAGGGCGGGCCGCAGCAGGGAGGCCAACAGCCTCCTCGATAGGCAGGTCTCCCCGGCCGCTCGACAGGCCAACCGACTCGATGGCCGGGCCTCATCGACTAATCGAGGGGCCCGACCGCGGGCCCTTCCCACCACCCTCGATAGGCGGGACCTCCGCGACTGCCCAACAGGCTGACAAACTCCGACCGCTGCGCCCGGCCCCTCGGCTGCCCGATAGGCGGAGTCCACTCCACCACTCGACAGGCCGACCGCCCCGGATTACCCGATTAAGAGGGGCCCTCCGGATGCTCGACCGGCCTTGCCGCCCTCGATTGGTGAGGCCCTGCGGCTGCTCACGGCCGGACAACTCCAACCGCCCAACGGCGTCGCCGTGCTCCGCTACTCAATGGGCGCGGCCCTCCGACCAGATACTCAACCGGCGAGGCCCTCCGACCACCCGACCGGCGGCCCCTTCTCCGACCGCGCGACAGACCGGGCCATACCGGCTACTCGACAGGAAGGACCACTCCATCAACTCGACAGCCGCGCCGCTCCGACCAGTCGACAAGCCGCGCCGGCACCGGCTGCTCGCCAGGCCGGACATACTCCGGCAGCTCGACACGCCTTACTGCTCCGGCTACTCGCCAGGCCCCGCCCCGCACCGGCCGTTCGACAAGCCGGGCCACACCGGCTACCCCACAGAAAGGGACCACTCCATCAGCTCGACAGGCCCAGCCGCTCCGGCCAATCGACAGGCCGCGCCCGCACCGGCCGCTCGACAAGCCGGCCCGCACCGGCTACTCGATGGGCCGCCCCCTCCGGGAGGTTCGACTGCGGAGCCCTTCCCACCGCTCGACCTACAGACCCTTTCGACCACTCGACCGGCCCCGGCAACTGCTCAATAAGCCAGACAAACTCCGGCCGCTCGACAGGCCTGGCCCCTCCGCTGGCGATAGGCGGAGTCCGCTCCGCGACTCGATAGGTCGACAGACCGCTCCGATTACCCGATTAGGCGGAGCCCTCCGGATACTCGACCGCCGTGTCGAGCCCGCTGGTCATCCTGCTGGCGTCGATCGCACTCGCGCGGCTCTTCCTGCCATGCGAGGAAGTGCCGATCGCGTTTCTGGTGGTGGGCCCTGCCGCCGACCTCGATAGGTGGAGCCTCTGCGGCTGCTCAATAGGTCCACCAGCACCCACCGTTCTGCAAGGCCGGCGTTCCGGCTACTCGACAGGCGGTCCCTCCGAACGCTCGACTGCGGAATCCCTTCCACCACTCGCCCGACGGCAGCTCAACAGGGCCCACCAAACTCCGGCCGCTCGATGGGCCTAACCGCGCCGGCCACTTCGGCCAGCCTGGCCGGAGAGCGCCAAACCAGCTGATCCAGAACCGTCCGGATCACTGGGGGTTGGCCATCGTTCGCGCACCTGTGGCCATCACGCTGGCTCTGGCGGTGCGGGGCGGTTACTCGTGATGGGGCGGGCGGTTGCGCTCGTACCAATCCTTGTCCGTGGTCGGGGGTTCCGGATCCCGCTCATCGGACGTGGTTGATGGCAGCACGTCGCCGAAGATTTCGTCCAGTTTTCGGCGGCGGGTGGGGTCGGTCGCCGGTTCTTCGGGCTCTTCGGTCACCGCTCCATGGTGCTCGACTGTCGGGGCGAGCGCATCGGTGGGACCATCCGAGTGTCCGTTTTCCGGCCGAGATGAGGAACCCATGGACTTCGCGGACCGGGCCAAAGAGGCCAAGGACAAGGCGGCCGAGGTCGCCGGCGGGCTGGTGGAAAAGGCCGGCCCCGTGCTGGAGAAGGCGGGCGAACTGGCCGCAAAGGGCGTGGACGTCACCGCGTCCGGTTTGGACAAGGTGACCGGCGGCCGGTTCCACGACAAGATCGAGAACGTGTCGAACAAGGTGGAGGGAGTGCTGGACCGCGCGAAGCCCGACGACGAGCCGCCCGCGGTCGAGCCCAAGGCCTGACGGTGTTGCCGGGCCGGCGGGGCCGGCCCGGCGACCCGGTTAGCTCGGTTCCAGGTTGGACAGCTCGTCGATCACGTGCGGCACGAGCGCGGACAACGTGGCCATGCCGTCGCGCACGGCCACGCGCGAGCCGGCCAGGTTGACCACGAGCGTGCTGCCGGAAATCCCCACCAGCCCGCGGGAAATGCCGCCGTCCACGGCGCCGGCCGCGAGGCCCGACGAGCGAATGGCCTCGGCGATACCCGGAATGGGCCGGTCGAGCACGCCTTGCGTGGCGTCCGGCGTGACGTCCCTCGGCGATACCCCCGTGCCGCCGACCGTGACCACCAGATCGGCGCCGCCGATCACCGCGGTGTTCAGCGCGTTGCGGATGCTGACGATCTCCCCCGCCACCGTGACGATGCCGTCGACAATGAACCCGGTCTCCTCCAACAATTCCGTGACCAGCGGACCCACGGTGTCCTCGTGCTCCCCGTGCACCACCCGGTCGTCAACGATCACGATGAGGGCCCTGCCGACCCGCTGCGCACTCCGTTCCATGCTGTCACCGTAGCCGGATCACCCGAGTGAGCCAGCCGAAGGTCCGGCATCGACCGGCAGGCTCGCCACGAACCCGTCGAGCAGGTGCTTCAGACCGAACTCGAACTGCTCGTCGAGGTCCAGATCGAACCCCGCGCTCACCGCCACCCGCGCGAACGTCGGGTACGCGCCGGAGCTGCCCAGCTCGTCGAACACCGGGTCCTGATCGGCCAGGAACTGCTCGCTCGTGATCCCCGTGTCTTCCTCGGCCGCCGCCTCCCATTCGAGGTTGATGGCCATCCCCCGCACGTAGTTGATCAGTGCCAGATGGACCTGGAACATGCGGTAGCCGTCGAGCCCCGTGTCGTCGAGGGCCCGCATCACCCATTCCGCGTGCGCCAACGTGTTCGGCGTGGGCACCGGCCGGGTCACCGACACGGCCATGGCCGCCCAGGGGTGACGGCGGAAGATCGTCCACTGCAGCCGTGCGACCATCTCCAGGCGGTCCCGCCACACGGCCGGCTGCTCCGCCGGGAACGGGTGATCGCCGAACACCGCGTCCACCATGAGGGTGATCAGCTCGTCCTTGCCGGCCACGTGCCGGTACAGCGACATGGTCGCCACACCGAGATCGGCCGCCACCCGGCGCATGGTCACAGCCGTGGACCCCTCGGCGTCGGCCACCGCGATGGCCGCCAGCACCACCTGGTGGCGGGTGACCTCCGGGGCCGGCGTCCGCACCTGCTGGGGTCGTGACCTCGGCTGCGCGGCGGCCACCACCGTGCCGATGCCCGGCCGGGCGACCACCAGCCCCTCCTGCCGCAGCGTGGTCAACACCTTGGTGGCGGTCGCCATGGCGACGCCCCACTCCCGGGTGATCTGCCGCGTCGACGGCACCCGCTCCCCCGGCGCGAGATCACCCGACTCGATCCGCGCCCGGATGGCCGCCACGATCCTGGCGAACGGCGGCTCGGTCATATCGAACTAGTGCACTGGCTCGTCAATTTACCCACAAAGCCCAGTGTACTAGTTCATATACGTTGTACATACAGGCAATTTTCGAGAGGGAGGCTTGAGATGACCCACGTACTGATCTCGGGGGCGAGTGTGGCCGGGCCGGCACTGGCGTACTGGCTGCACCGGCACGGCATGCGCGCCACGGTGGTGGAACGGGCGCCGGTCGTGCGGCCCGGCGGGCTGGCCATCGACTTCCGCGGCTCGGCCATGACCGTGCTCGACCGGATGGGCATCCTCGACGAGGTCCGCCGGCACGCGACCGACATGGGCGACGCCACGATCGTCGATGCGGACGGCACCCCGGTGGCCGTCATGTCCAGCGCGATCTTCACGGGCGACCTGGAGGTCCTGAAGAGCGACCTGACCCGAATCCTCTACGACCTCACGGCACCCGACACCGAGTACGTCTTCGACAACTCGATCACCGCGCTCACCGAGGAGGCGGACGGCGTGCTCGTCGAGTTCGAGCGCGGGCCTGCCCGCCGGTTCGACCTGGTGGTCGGCGCCGACGGCGTTCACTCGAAGGTGCGGTCGCTCGCGTTCGGGCCGGAGGAGAACTACGTCCGGTCGTTGGGCTACTTCTTCGCCTCGTTCACGCTGTCGAACTACCTCGACCTGCGGCGCTCGGGGCTCAGCCACCTGGCCGGCGACCGGTCGGTGAACATCTTCAGCCGCTCCGACGACCGGGAGGCGCGGGCCGGGTTCATGTTCCCCATCGGCGACGCGGTGCCGCCGCGAGACCCCGAGGCCCAGCGCCGGCTGTTGACCGAGGCGTACACACACGTCGGCTGGGAGGCACCCCGGATCCTGGCCGAACTGGCCGGCTCGCCCGACTTCTACTTCGACGAGATGAGCCAGGTCGAGCTGGACCGGTGGTCGGCCGGCCACGTGGCGCTCATCGGCGACGCGGGCTACTGCTCGTCCCCCATGTCCGGCCGTGGCACGTCGCAGGCGCTGCTCGGCGCGTACATCCTGGCCGGTGAGCTGGCGAGGAGCGACTACCGGACGGCGTTCGCCGCGCACGAGCGCGCGCTGCGCGACTACGTTGCCACCAATCAGGAAATGGCGAGGCAGGGCTTCGGCTTGATGATGGCGGAACCCACCCAGGAGATGTTCGACGCGATGGCGGCCGCCACCACCGACGAGGACTCGCACGACAACGTCCCGCTCGACGACTACACAGATCTGACGGTTTCATGACGGCGGGCCCGCAACGCTCGCGTGGCGCGGCGGGCCGCCCTACCGTCGACGTATGCGAGTGCTGATCACCGGCGGCGCCGGGTTCATCGGGTCCCACGTGGCCGAGGCCCTCACCGGCCACGAGATCGTCCTGCTGGACAACCTGTTGCCGAAGGCGCACGGTCCACATGCGACGGTGGACGGCGTGGTCCTCGGCGACGTCCGGGATCCGGCGCTGCTCGAGGACCTGCTGCGCGGTGTTGACGTGGTGTGCCACCAGGCCGCCGTGGTGGGGCACGGGCTGTCGCCGGAGGACGCGCCGGACTACGCCATGCACAACGACTACGGCACGGCTGTGTTGTTGGCCGCCATGTACCGGGCCGGGGTCGGCCGGCTCGTGCTGGCGTCGTCGATGGTCGTCTACGGCGAGGGCCGGTACGTCTGCGCCGAGCACGGCGTGGTCCGGCCCGGCACTCGCCGGGAGTCCGATCTGGACAGTGGGCGCTTCGAGCCGCCATGCCCGGTCTGCGGTGCGGCACTCGCGTCGGCGCTGGTTCCCGAGGACGCACCGATCGACCCGCGCAGCACCTACGCGGCGACCAAGGCGGCGCAGGAACATCTGGCGTCGGCGTGGGCGCGCCAGACCGGCGGTGACGTGTGGGCGTTGCGGTACCACAACGTCTACGGTCCACGGATGCCGCGCGACACGCCGTACGCGGGCGTGGCGTCGCTGTTCCGCTCGGCGCTCCAACGCGGCGAGGGCCCGACCGTGCTGGAGGACGGCAACCAACGCCGCGACTTCGTCCACGTCACGGACATCGCCGCCGCGAACGCCCGCGCCATCGAGACTCCGGCTCCCGCCGGCGAGCTGACGCCCGTCAACATCTGCTCGGGCGATCCGCACACGGTCGGCGAGCTGGCCATCCAACTGTCCCAGGCGTACGGTGGTCCGCCGCCACGCATCGTCGGCGGCGCCCGCGCGGCGGACGTGCGCCATGTGGTGGCGGATCCCGCCCGCGCGCGCGAACTCCTCGGCTACACGGCGACAACCACCTTCGCCGACGGTGTCACGGCGTTCGCCACCGCACCCCTGCGCGACTCGGCGGCTCTCGTCTCGCACTGACGCAACCGCGGACAGCCCGCTAACCTGCCGGCATGAGCGAACGACGAGCGCCCGGCCTCGCAAGCCTTGGCACGGTGGCCATCGGGGCGGCGTTGGCCATCGTGTTGTTGCAGGCCATCAGTTCCGGCACGCGAGACTGGCCCGACCTCCTGGCCGTGGTCCTCGCCATCGCCGGCGTGGGACTGCGGATCGAGGCCGCGGTGACGCGCTAGACCCTGCCGGACCGACTGAGCGCAGAGATCCGGTTCGAGGCTATGGCACAGCACCGACAATTCCGCCCCAGGGACCCCTGTTCTTAATCCTAGCGACGCGCACCGACATTTCCGGCGTGTGCGACGGATCCGGCGGAGCGCAGGGGTTCGGTCCGACGGTACCGCCTACCACCGACAAAAACGGTCCAGGGACCCCTGTTCTTAACTCTAGTCACGAGCACCGACAATTTTCCGGCAGTCGACAACGGGGCCCGGCGGAGCACAGAGGTTCGGTTCGACCGTACCGCCTACCACCGACAAAAACGGTCCAGGGACCCCTGGATTTAATCCTACTCCAGGGGTCCGACAATTCCGGCGGTGCGCGAGCGACCTCGCGTGGCTCAGACCAGTGCCAGCGGGATGCGCACCTCAAAGCGGCAGCCAGGCCCGTGATTGTGAGCGTTGATCTTGCCGTGGTGTGCCTCCACCAGACCCTTCGCGATGGCCAGGCCCAACCCGCCGCCCACCTGGTCGTCGCCTCCCTGGCTCGGGGTACGAGCGGCACTGCCCCGGAACGCCACGTCGAACACCCGGTTCAGCTCGCCGTCCGGGATGCCGCCGCAACCGTCGTCCACCGCCAGGACCGCGTTGCCGTCCTCCACGCCGATCTGTACGGCCACCGTGCCGTCCGGCGGAGTATGCCGGATGGCGTTCGACACCAGGTTTCGTACCACTCGCGCCAACTCCGGGTCGCTGCCCAGCACCACGGGCGCCATCCCCGCGTTGGCCGTCACCCGCACGCGCTTTCGTTGCGCCACGGGCACTTGCGCGGCCAGCACGTCGCTCACCACCTCCCGCAGTGCCACCTGCGACAGGGTCAGCTGCAACGCGCCCGCCGTGATCCTCGACAGCTCGAACAGGTCATCGACCATGCCGGCCAGGCGTTTGCTCTCCCCGCCGATCCGGTTCGCGTAGCCGGCGACCTCCCTGGGCGACGACACCACGCCGTCCGCCAGCGCCTCGGCCATCGCGCGGATGCCGGCCAGCGGCGTGCGCAGGTCGTGGCTGATCCACGCGACCAGCTCGCGCCGCGACGCCTCGGCCGCGCGTTCCCGCTCCCGCGCCTCCCGTTCCCACACGCTGCGCCGCGCGATCGCCCGCCCGAGCAGCAGCGTCACCGGCAGCGTGACCAGCAGAACCAGCAGGCACACGAGGGCCATGGTGGTGAGCGTGACGTTGAACATGAAGCCGCTGACGCCCAGCACGCCGGTCATCAGCGCGATGATCGGCACCAGCACCAGGACGGTCATGGTGGTGGTCAGCGACCCCCGCCGCACCCAATACAGCAGCCCGGTGCCGAGCGCCACGACCGGCAGCACCAGTGCGAGCGCCACCGGGAGGATGTGTAGCGCGTGGTCCAGCATCTGCCCGAACGTCTCGCTCGGGTCGATCATCTCCTGGCTAAGAAGAGATGCGGTCATAGCGATACCCCACTCCCCACACCGTCGCGATCCTGGTCGGCTTCGCGGGTTTCACCTCGATCTTCTCGCGAAGCCGTCGCACGTGGACGGTCACGGTGGACTGGTCACCGAAGTCCCAACCCCACACCCGTTCGAGCAGCTGCTCCCGGGTGAACGCCTGTCCCGGATGGCTCAGCAGGAACACCAGCAGGTCGAACTCCCTGGTGGTGAGCGCCAGGTCGGTGCCGGCGAGCGTCGCGCGCCTGGCCGTGATGTCGAGCCGCAGGTCGCCGTCCAGCAGCTCCTTCGCGGCTAGCGCCGGCTGCGTCGCGCCCGCGCGTCGCAGCACGGACGACACCCGCAACGCCAGCTCGCGCGGGCTGAACGGCTTGGTGACGTAGTCGTCGGCGCCGAGCTGGAGCCCGGCGATGCGGTTCTCCTCCTCACCGAGCGCGGTCAGCATGACCACCGGCACGGCGCTCGTCTGCCGCAGGCGACGGCACACCTCGAGCCCGTCGATGCCCGGCAGCATCAGGTCGAGCACCACCAGGTCCGGATCGTTCTCCGCGATCCAGGCGAGCGCGTCCTCGCCGTTGTCGGCCAGCGCGACCTCCAGGCCGGCCAGCTCGAGGTACCGGCGCACCACGTCCCGCACCGTCAGATCGTCGTCGACCACCAGCACCCGAGAGTTCATCGGCACACTCACCAGCTCGTCAGTAACACGTGGGTGACCGCGAGCGCGGTCCCCGCCTGCGCGGCCAGCCACCACCGGCGCGACGCCGCCGGCAACAGCGCCGCGGCCGCGACCAGCCACACCGCGAACGGTAGCCAAATTCGCTCGACCTCGGCTTTAGACATCCCGGAGATGTCGGCCGCGAGCACGGCGATGGCGGCGCCACGGACAAGCGCGACCACCGGGTTGGGTGTCCGGATGGACAGGAACTCGGGTGCCGCGCGACGCAACCCGGCCACGGCGGCCGGCCCGACGGCCAGCACCAGGCACGCCAGGTTCGCCCAGATCCAGTACCAGTACGGCCGGTCGTCCGCGATGCCCTGGTAGTACCGCTCGACCACCAGTTGATAGCCCTCGAACCACCAGAAGCCGGCGAGGGTGAACGCCGCGACCACGGCCAGCGCGCCGGCCACCGCGGGGATCAGCGAACGCCAGTTCCTGGTCACGAGCACCACGGCGAGCGCGACGAACCCCATGAGGACGAGCCCGTAGTTCAGGAAGACGCCGAACCCGAGGAGCACGCCGCCCAGCGCGGCGGCCGCCGGTCGGCGATTGGTCGAGCCGATGGCGAACAGCGCGATGCCGACGGCCGCGACACCCGCGAACAGGGCGTCGGCCGACACGCCCAGCCACACGGCGCCGGGGATCAGCGCGCCGAACGGCACGGCCGCGCGGGCCAGGTCCGGCCGGCCGAGCGTGGCGATGGTGATCGGCACGGCGACCGCGGCGAGCGCGCCGACCAGGACGCACAGCACGGCGGCGGCACTCGGACCGGAGAGCCCGAGCCGGTCGAGCCACACGAACACGAGCGTGGCGCCCGGCGGGTGGGCGGAGACGTGGGTCGGCCAGGTCTCCGGCTGGAAGTCGAGAATGCGGGACGTGAACGTGCTGAGGAACCGCGGAATGTCGGTGATCTCGTCGACCACCGCGAGATATTCGCCCTTGGACGCCAACCTGCTCGCCACGCCCAGCCGCCAACCGTCCACAAGGGCCAGTACGAAGATCCAGGCGACGGCGAACAAGTAGCCGGTCGCGAGCAGTCGTCGCCAGGACAACCGTTGCGCGAGAGTCGGTCCCCAGACCACGGCGGCGACCGCCAGCAGCACAGCCAGGAGGCTGACCGGACTGACCCGCGGGAGCAGGTCACCGAGTACCGGATATTCGCCGAACCTGGTGGGCGCACCGGAAACCAAGCTGGTGCCGTAGTGCCGCGCGCCGGTGATCATGCCGACCACGAGGGCGACGACGACCAACGCGATCGCCGCAACGCCGGCGATCACGTCCTTCTTGTGGGTCACGCGGGCAGCCGGCTTCGGCTCGGTAATGACAGTGGACACGAAGGGACCGTAGCCCGGAAATCGCTGTTGGGAGCTTTGAAAACAGCATCCGTCAGAAGTCCGTAAGAACTACCCCGGCGTCATACTTTGGTAAGCAGTACAAGGGTTTCCGGGTGTCCCGGGTGGATCTAGCGTAATGGGTATGGACCCAGTTGACGTGGTGTTGCCCTGCCTCGACGAGGCCGCCGCCCTGCCCGGCGTGTTGACCGAGCTGCCGGCCGGTTATCGCGCGATCGTGGTGGACAACGGCTCGACCGACGGCTCACCGGAGGTCGCCGCCGCGTACGGCGCGGTCGTGTTGCATGAGCCGAAACGTGGTTACGGCGCCGCCGTGCACACCGGGCTGGAGTACGCGACGGCCGACGTCGTCTGTTTCCTGGACGCCGACGGTTCGCTCGACCCGGCCGAGCTGGTGCCGCTGGTCGCGGCCGTCCGGGCCGGCGCACAGCTGGCCGTCGGGCGTCGGGTGCCGGTGTCGCGCGGCGTGTGGCCGTGGCACGCCCGAGCCGGAAACCGTGTGCTGGCAACGATTCTGCGGCGGCGCGGACTGCCCGTGTCGGACATCGCGCCGGCCAGGGCGATCCGGCGGGTGGACCTGCTCGAGCTGGGCGTTCAGGACCGCGCGTTCGGCTACCCGCTGGAACTGTTGCTGCGCGCGGCGGACGCGGGCTGGCGAGTGGTCGAACAGGACGTGGCCTACCGGCCGAGGGCGGCGGGCACGAAGTCGAAGGTGTCGGGATCGGTGCGCGGCACCATGCGGGCCGTGCGGGACATGGCGGGAGTGCTGCGATGAGCGGAGCTTGCGGAGCGAATCATCGAGCAGAGCATCAGGGCTGGGCGACCCGCGAGCGGACGCTCGGAGCCGGCGAGGAGCGGTCATGAGCGACGCGGTGGTGTTGGTGGTGGCCAAGGCGCCGGTCGCCGGGCTCGCGAAGACCAGGCTGGCACCGGCCATCGGCCACCGGGGCGCGGCCGCGCTGGCCGCGGCCGCGTTGCTGGACACGTTGGACACGGTCCTCGCCGTGGCCGACACGGTCCCGGTGGTCGCCATGACCGGCGCGCTGGCCGACGCCGAGCGGCGCGACGAGCTGGTCGAGCTGCTCGCGCGGTGCACGGTCATCCCCCAGCGGGGCAACGACTTCGCCGACCGGCTGGCGAACGCACACGCGGACGTCGCCAGGTGGCGGCTGCCGGTGCTCCAGATCGGGATGGACACGCCGCAACTGCGGCCGGAGCTGTTGACCGGCGCCCTCGTCCGGCTGGCCGAGGAAGGCACGGACGCCGTGCTCGGTCCGGCGGTCGACGGCGGCTGGTGGGGCCTCGGTCTGCGCGATCCCTTGGCCGCTGCGGCTTTGCGTACGGTACCGATGTCCCGTTCGGACACCGGAATGCGGACATTGTTCGCGTTGCGCGGATTGGGGCTGCGCGTGCGTGAGCTGCTCACGTTGTCCGATGTGGACACCATGGCGGACGCACGGCTGGTGGCCGCGCAGGTGCCGGGCAGCCGGTTCGCGCGGGCCTGCGTGGCGGAGGCCGCCTGATGATCGAGACGAGCTTCGAGCCGGGCCTGCTCGGTCAACACTGCTGGCTGGAGTTGGCGAGCGGTGAGCGGATCAGCCTGGCCACCGAGCGCTGGCGGTCGACCCCGTCGCCGGGTGACGAGCTGCTGCTGCGGCACTGCGTCGGCCCCACGCTGGACATCGGCTGCGGCCCTGGCCGGCTGACGGCCGCGCTGACCGAGCGGGGCGTCATCGCGCTCGGCACGGACATCTCGCCGGTGGCCGTGCGGCTGACCAGGGAGGCGGGTGCGGTGGCCGTCCGCCGTGACGTGTTCGCCAGACAGCCAGGCGAAGGCCGCTGGCAGCACACCCTGCTGGCCGACGGGAACATCGGCATCGGCGGCAACCCGGTCCGGCTGCTGACCCGCGTGCGGAAACTGTTGCACGACAGCGGGAGCGCGCTCGTGGAGATCGATCCGCCGGGGATCGGCCTGCGGCACGGCCGGGTGCGCGTGAGCACGGGCGCCGCCCCGGACGGCCGCTGGTTCAACTGGGCCTGGCTCGGCGTGGACGCGGTGGCCGCCACCGCACGCCGGGCCGGCCTGACCCCGAAGTGGATCCGACCGGCGGGCGACCGCTGGTTCACCGAACTGGTCCCGTCGTGACCGGCTTCCGATCCCGGCACCAGCGCGGCCGCCGACAGTATGAGGTTCCGTCGGGAGGTGGGTCGTGGTCAACGCACCGGGCTGGCTGACGAAGCTCCAGCCGCCGAAGGAGGAGGACTTCCGCGCGTCCGCGCACCATGAGCGGGTGACCGCGCGGATCGGGCTCTGGCTCGGCATCGCGTTCACCGTGTGCTTCCTGACCGGTCTGCTCAGCCACTTCATCCAGAAGCCGCCGACCTGGTTCTACTGGCCGGCCAGGCCGGTGAACCTGTTCCGGGTCACGCAGGGGTTGCACGTGATCTCCGGGATCGCGGCGATCCCGTTGCTGCTGGCCAAGTTGTGGAGCGTCTACCCGAAGCTGTTCGGCCGGCCGCTGGTCCGGTCGCTGCCGCACGCGCTCGAGCGCGCGTCCATCCTCGTGCTGTCGGGTGCGGCGTTCTTCCAGCTGGTCACCGGGTTGTTCAACGTGGCGCAGAACTACCTCTGGGGATTCCACTTTCCGGCCGCGCACTACGCGGTCGCGTGGGTGGCCATCGGGTCGATCTTCGTGCACGTGGCGGTCAAGCTGCCGATCATCCGGCGTGGGTTGCGCCGGCTGAACGACGAGCCCGAGGAGGACACGGCGGGAGTGCTGTCCCGGCGTGGGTTCCTGCGCAACACCGGGCTCGCCACGGGGGTGGCCATGGTGGCCACGGCCGGCGCGACCGTTCCGTTCCTGCGCGACGTGTCGCCGCTGTCGTGGCGGTCGAGCCGCGGGCCGCAGGGCGTGCCGGTCAACCGGACGGCCGCCGCCGCGCGGGTGACGGAGTCCGCCATGGATCCCGCGTGGCGACTGGAGGTCGTGACACCCGGTGGGAGTCGGACGTTCTCGCTCGACGAGCTGGCCGCCATGCCGCAGACGACAGCCGAGCTGCCGATCGCGTGCGTCGAGGGGTGGAGTCAGTCGGCGTCGTGGACGGGCGTGCCGGTGGCCGACCTGCTGCGCGTCGCCGGCGGCGAGCCGGGGTCGGACGTGCGGGTGGAGTCGCTCGAACGTCGGGGCGGGTACCGGAAGAGCGTGCTGCCCGGCACGCACACGGCCGACCCGTCGACGCTGCTCGCGCTGCGGTTGAACGGTGAACCGCTGGCGCTCGACCACGGTTTCCCCTGCCGGGTGATCGCGCCGAGCCGGCCGGGTGTGCTGCAGACCAAGTGGGTTCAGCGGCTGGAGTTGCTGTGATGTTGCGGATCTCGTTCGCGCTGGTCGGGCTCGCTCTTCTGGCGTACGGCGCGGTGCTGGCGTGGGACTTCGCCACCGTGCGATCGGTGAACGCCGTACAGGGCCTCGCGTGGTTCGTGGGCGGGCCGATCCTGCACGATGCCGTGCTGGCGCCGGTGGTCGGTGTGCTCGGGGTGCTGCTGACCCGGTACGTGTCGGTCGCGTGGCGCGCCCCGATCGCTGTGGGTGCGGTGCTCAGCGGGGTGTTGACGCTGCTGGCGATTCCGTTGCTGTGGCGGCCATTCGGCGTAGCCACCAATCCCGGGCTGCATGACCGCGACTACGGCACGGGCTTCGCCATCGCGCTCGGCGTCGTGTGGGTGTGCGCACTGGCAACCGGCGGCTTCCGCCAATGGCGCCAAGGAAACCGCCGACTCACAGGTTCTGAGAGAGAAACTCGCATGTCATGAGAGTGGGACTCGCGCACACCCCGCGAGTCCCACGTTGGAACCCGGCGAGTCCCACGTTCAAGCCTGGCGAGTCCCACATTCGAACCGCGGTTCCAACGTGGGACTCGCCCGGTCTCAACGTGGGACTCGCCCGGTCTCAACGTGGGACTCGCCCGGTCTGAACGTGGGACTCGCGTGGTCTGAACGTGGGACTCGCCCGGTCTCAACGTGGGACTCGCCCGGTCTGAACGTGGGACTCGCCCGGTCTGAACGTGGGACTCGCGGGCGCCTATACGCGGCGCAGCGCCGCACGCGGGCGAGCGAGGGTAACCGTCCGCGTGCGGCGCCGCTACTGCCGCCGGCTCGGGGGCATCGAGCCGGGGTTGGTCTCGGCCGCGTCGCCGCGGCCGAGCGATTGTGGCGGGGGCCACATTTCGTGGCCCCCGCGCTCATCATTCAGTCTCGACCGGCTGTCCAGCAAGAGTTGCTTCAACTGTGCGCGAACCGTTGTCCAGCTCGAGAGCCACCTTGTCGCCGGGGGCGTGCGAGCGAACCGCCGCCACCAGGGCGTCCGAGGTGTCGATCCGGCGGTCGTCGAGCTTGGT
Organism: uncultured Actinomycetota bacterium; assembly: GCA_963826035.1. Classification (GTDB taxonomy): domain Bacteria; phylum Actinomycetota; class Actinomycetes; order Mycobacteriales; family Pseudonocardiaceae; genus Actinophytocola. Next base: position 50,925 of record CAWGVZ010000005.1, read on the forward strand.
GACCACGTCGCCCACCTTCAGCCCGGCCTGCTCGGCCGCGCCGCCGGGGGTGACCTCCATGATCTCGGCACCACCGTTCTGACCGTCCTGCACGCTCACGCCCAGCACCGTCTGCGTGGCCTTACCGGTGTCGACGATCTCCTTGGCTGTCCGGCGCGCCTGGTCGATGGGGATGGCGAAGCCGAGGCCCACCGAGCCCGCCTGGCCCTGCCCACCACCGGTCGGGCTGTAGATGACCGAGTTGATCCCGATGATCTGGCCCTGCATGTTGATCAACGGCCCACCGGAGTTGCCCGGGTTGATGGCGGCGTCGGTCTGGACGGCGTCGAGAACCGTGGCCTGCGACCCGCCCTCGCCGCCGGCCCTGGTCGGCCGCTGGAGCGAGCTGACGATGCCGGACGTCACGGTGCCGGCCAGCTCGAACGGCGAGCCGATGGCCACGACGCCCTCCCCGACACGCAGATCGCCGGACGATCCGAACTCCACATCGGGAAGCCCGGACTTACCCTCCGCGCGGACCACAGCGAGGTCCGACGTCGGGTCCCGACCGACGATCTGCGCGCCGGCGGTGCTGCCGTCCTGGAACACGGCGGTGATCTGCCCGCCACTGGCCGCGGACTCCACAACGTGGTTGTTTGTCAGGATCAGCCCGTCGGAGCTGATGATGAAGCCGGAGCCCTCCCCTGCTGAGGACCCGCCTCTGACCTGCAACTGAACCACGCTCGGCAACACCTTCTCCGCCACCGCCTCGACCGACCCGGCCGGGGCGTTGGAAGCTTGTTCTGCTGGTGGCGGGTCGTCCAACGAGTTCGACACAGGCGCGTTCGCCTGGCTGTCGGCCACCAGATACCCGCCGAGTGCGCCGGCGCCACCGCCTACCAGCAACGCGAGCACGGTCACGCCCGTCACGAGGGCACCGCCGCCGCGGCGCTGCTCAGGAACGCGAGGAGACGGGTTGTTCTGCCCGAGCCGCATGGGCATGGGCGGTTGCTGTTGATGCTGTTGGGGCGGCGGCGTCCCGAGCCCGGGCGCGGCCGAGCCGAAGACCACCTGCTCGCCGGCCCACTCCGACCGCTGATAGGGCGGCGGCTGATACGCGGCACCCGACTCGGGTCCACCCTGCGAAGGCTGGCCCGACAATTGGGTGAACGTCTGCTGCGCGCCCGATTCAGCCGGCACAGCGGAAGTGCCCTGGTCCGGCGCGGCCTGCGGGTACCCGCCCGGCACGGCTGGACCGCCCTGCTCAGCGGGCGTCTGGGCGAATCCACCCTGCTCCGGCTGGGCGGGTATGCCGTGCGGCGGGGTCGGCTCGCCGTTCTCCGGCGTCAGGCCCGCCTCGATCGAGCCGGCCGGCCCGGTCTGCTCCGGCGACCCCGCCGAAGCATCCGCCGAGGTTGGGGCGGGCGGCTGTGGGGCCGGCCCGCCAGGTACGTCGGGGTGTGGTTCCCGGTTGTCCTCGGTCATGACACCACCTTGCGTCACTGTCCTGAGAGGGTCCTGAGACCAACCTATGGGCTCCCGGAGAGTTCGGGGGAATCAGTGTCCGGTGTTCCCGGCAGCCGGACTGCGATGAGCGCCCCACCGTCGGCCGAGCGACCCGCGTACACCGCGCCACCGTGCCGTTCGGCCGCGCTCTTCACGATCGCCAGGCCCAGCCCCGAGCCGGGCAGCGTGCGAGCCTCGGCCGAGCGGTAGAAACGGTCGAAGACGTGCGGCAGGTCGGCGTCCGTAATGCCGGGACCGGCGTCGGCCACCTGCAGGAACGCATACCCGTGCGCCGCCGGCCGCAGGTCCACGCGCACGGTCCCCCCGGCCGGGCTGAACTTCACGGCGTTGTCCAGCAGGTTGAGCACCGCACGTTCCAGCGCCGCCGGGTCGCCCAGCAGGAACCACGGCTGGAGGTCGACCTCGAAACGCACGTCGCCGGCCCTGCGGCGAGCCCGGTCCAGCGCCTGCTCGATGACCTCCACCATGTCCACCCGGTCGCGGGCCAGCTGCGGCGCGTCCTCGCGCGCCAGCTCCACCAGGTCGCCGATCAGCTGGGTCAGCTCGTCGAGCTGGGCACGCAGGTCGTCGTGGATCTCCGAGCGGTCGCGTTCGGAGAGCTCCGGGCTGTTCGGCTTCTCGGCCGACAGCAGCAGCTCCAGGTTGGTGCGCAACGACGTCAGCGGGGTGCGCAGCTCGTGGCCGGCGTCGGCCACCAGCTGGCGTTGCCGGCCCTGCGCGTAGGCGACCGCGCCGAGCATCTGGTTGAAGCTGTCGGACAGGCGGGCCAGCTCGTCGTCACCGTCGACCGGGATGGGCCGCAGGTCACCGGTGCGGGACACGCGTTCGGTGGCGCGGGTCAGCCGTTCGACCGGGCGCAGGCCGGTGCGCGCCACGGCCGTGCCGGCGACCGCCGCCACCAGCACGCCGGAGCCGCCGATGAGCAGCAGCACGAGGGTGAGGTCGGCCAGCTGTTCCTTCGTGGGCTTCAGCGACTGGGACAGCACGAGCGCCTGGCCGTCGTCGTACTCGACGGCCAGGACACGGCTGTCGGTCCTGATATCGGTGCGGATGTGTTCTTCGCCGACGCCGGACGCGACGTTCAGCTCGGCCTGGCCGATGGGCGGCAGATGATCCTTGAAGCCCCATGCCACGCGGCCGTCCGCGTGGATGATCGCGAACTTGGTCTCGCTGATCGACAGCAGCTCGGGCGGCACGTCGCCGGACGGTGTCCGCGCGAGGATGTTCGCGTTGACCGTGTTGTTCGCACGCTGGGTCAGGTTCGTGTCGACCTGGTCGTACAGGTTCTCCTTGACCGTCAGGTACGCACCGAGCGAGACGAGCGCGACCGCACCGGCCACGCAGGTCGCCGCGAACCACGCCACTCGGGACCGCAGCGAGATCCGACGGCGACCGTCGGGCTCGATCACGGAGGGGTCTCCCGCAGGACGTAGCCGATCCCCCGCACCGTGTGGATGAGGCGGTGTTCGCCCTCGGCCTCGGTCTTGCGCCGCAGGTAGCCGATGTAGACCTCGAGCGCGTTGCCCGACGTCGGGAAGTCGTAGCCCCAGACCTCCTCCAGGATGCGGCTGCGCGTGAGCACCTGCTTCGGGTGCGCGAGCAGCAGCTCCAGCAGGGCGAACTCCGTGCGGGTCAGGCTGATCGACCGCTCGCCGCGCTTGACGTCGCGGGTGCCGGGGTCGAGCTCGAGGTCGGCGAAGACGAGCGGCTGCTCGACCGCCCCGTTCGTGTCCGACGCCCGGCGGCGCAGCAGCGCGCGGAGCCGGGCCAGCAGCTCTTCGAGAGCGAACGGCTTGGGCAGGTAGTCGTCGGCGCCCGCGTCGAGCCCGGCCACCCGGTCGGACACCGTGTCGCGCGCTGTGAGCACGAGAATCGGCAGGTCATCGCCGGTGCCGCGGAGCCGTCGGCACACCTCGAGGCCGTCGACGCGCGGCATCATCACGTCGAGCACCATGGCATCGGGCCGGGCCGCGGTGACGGACTCCATCGCCTGCTGGCCGTCGCTGGCCAGGTCGACCTGGTAACCGTTGAACTGCAGCGATCGCCGGAGCGACTCGCGAACGGCCCGGTCGTCGTCGACAACGAGGATGCGCATGGGGTCAGTGTTACGCGCGCTGCTGAGACGCGCCTGAGAAGGGTCCAACAAAACTCACAGAACTCATACAAGCGCAGGTGAGCTGGGACACTAGACCCAAGGCCGTGTAGTTAAGGGCTGTGGGCGTCTGTCAAGTGCGTGTTCGTGGTTCTCGGCGAGAGCAACCAGTGTCTCGAAGGGGTCCTTCGAGACGGTAGCCGTGCCCTGAAGGACGCCTTCGGGACGATGAGCGTCGCGAAGGCGTCCTTCGGGACACGGCCATGTCTCGAAGGGGTCCTTCAGAGCACCGGCCCGCCATCGGCAACCCGCGCTTGACAAACCAACACGTGGCCTAACTTCACGGCCTTGCCACTAGACCGCCGCGGACAGGCGCTCGGCGAGGCTACTCACCGCCGCCCGGAGTTCGGGGCCGCCCTCGACGCGGAAGGCGAACGGCATGGCTGACAGCCACTCGCCGGCGACCATCGCCGGGTTGCTCGTGCTGCCCACGAGGAGGCAGTGGTCGCCGTCGAGTGGCTCGAGGCGTCCCATGGGCGGCGTGACGAGTCGTGCCACCTCGTCGTACGGAGCGGCGAAGACGACCTTGGTCTCGAACTCCCGGCCCGTGCCGAGATGCGCTTCCAGCAGCGGCACGGGGTCGAGTTCGGGCGGCGGCTCGAACGTCTCCGCGCACTCGGCCACGGACCCGACCCGGTCGATCCGGTAGGTGCGGACGGCGTCGACGCGGTGGGAGTGGCACAGGAGGTACCAGAGGCCGTGGCGCACGACGACGGCCCACGGGTCCACCTCCTCTTCCCACTCCGCGCCGGCCCGGCTGCGGTAGCCGAGGCGCACGCGACGCTGCTGCGCCACGGCGGTGACAAGCGCGATCGTCCGCTCCGGATCGGCACGGGGCATGCGGCTGGGTACAGCGGATGCGTGCCGCCGGATGGTCGCCGCCGGCCGACCGACGTGCTCCGGCAGCGCCCGGATCAGTTTGCCGAGCGCGGCCCCGACCGGACCGCCGTCCACCGGGTGGCTGCCGTCGAGCACGGCCATGACCAGACCGAGCGCCTCGGTGGCGGTGAAGACCAGCGGTGGCAGGCGGATGCCGCGACCGAGCCGGTAGCCGCCGTACGGCCCGCGTACCGACTCCACCGGGACCTCGGCGTCGCGGAGAATCGCGACGTACCGCCGCGCGGCACGTGCGGTCACACCGAGCTGGTCGGCGAGCCGGTCGGCGGTGATCCCCGGGTGATCCTGGATCAGAGCCAGCACCCGGAGCGCACGCGAGGCGGGACTGACGGCGGCCATGGACCCAAATCTAATGCGGAACAGATCCGTCCTGAACCACCGCTACGGTGCCGGCAGTTCGTATCGGTCCGACAGTCAGGAGTGAAGTGATGGCCGAGGTCGTCCTGTTCCACGCCACCCGGGGGCTCACCGAGGGGGTCCGCCGGTTCGCCGAGGGCTTCCGTGGCGCGGGGCACGTCGTGCACACCCCGGACCTGTTCGACGGGATCCTCCCCGAGAGCATCGAAGCCGGCCTCGCGCTGATCCGCGAACTCGGCGACGAGCTGGACCGGCGGGCCGACCGCGCGGTCGCCGACCTGCCTGGCGAACTGGTCTACGCGGGCTTCTCCTCGGGAGAGTCGATTGCCCAGCGCCTGGCCCAGACGCGACCGGGCGCGCTGGGCGCCCTGCTCTACGAGTCCTGCATCCCGGTCACCGGCGAATGGGCCTTCGGGTCATGGCCCGAAGGCCTGCCGGTGCAGATCCACGGCGCCGAGGGCGACGAGTTCTTCGGCGAAGACCTCCCCGCTGCCCGCGAACTCGTCGAGATCGCCGGGCCGGAACTGGCCGAACTCTTCCTCTATCCCGCGAGTGGTCATCTCTTCACCGACAGCTCGCTGCCCACCTACGACGCTGAGTCCGCGGCTCTCGTGCTCGAGCGCTCAACGGCATTCCTCGCCCGACTCGGCCGGGTCATGCCTGGAACGACGCCTTACTGACGTTGAGCGTCAGGAACGACGCCTTCCAGGCATTCGGCGGGGCTAGAACGCGTTGCCCATCATGACCGGGTTCGGGGCGCCCGTCAGGACGTCCAGCAGCCTCGCCGCCTCGGGGTCGCCCGCCAGCAGGCCGCCGCGGCGCAGCCGCGCCGTGTCGGCCGAGCCCGCGTACCACGGGCCGAGCGCCCTGGCGGACAGCTGGACGGCGCCGCTGCCACCCCGTTCACAGCGCACGGTGCCCGACTCCACGATCAGCCGGTGCCGGCCCGCCTGCCACGGCGCGTGCTCGTCGATCACCTCGATGTCCACCGACAGGTCGGCCAGGTGCGCGGCCAGCGGCCAGCCCCGGGCGGCCACGGCCACCGGCAGGTCCACCACGCGCAGCATCCACGGGTGGTTGTGCTTCTCGTGCTCGACCGGCTGGTCGATCAGCAGCTCCCACCACGCCGGGTCGATGATCCGCAGCGAGATCTCCTCGATGTTGCCCGCCCACAGCGACAGGTTGTGGAGCAGGCCGAGCGCCGTGTCCCGGTCGAGCGCCACCAGGTCGTTGCAGGAGATCTTCACGTCGGAGGTCCGTTCGGCCCACAGGTAGCCGAGGATGCCGTCGGGACTGGGCACCAGGTCCACGATGTCGAAGTCCAGGAAGTCCGCGTGGTTGAACCCCGGCTCCGAACGGTCGAGCATTCCGTCCACAGTGGACGCATACGTCACGTAGGCCTGGTGGATGGCCGGCAGATCGTCCTTGTGCACACGCCGCATGACCGGGCGGGTGGCCGGTTTCGGCAGCCGGGCCAACGCGTTCGGGTGCAGCGACACCCGCTCGTTCGTGCCGGTCTGCTCCCAGCCGCGCCCGCGGTACAGCGGCGGCACCGATGGGAACAGCGCGGAGATGCTCTGCCCGCGTTCGCGCAGGCCGGGCAGCACGGCGTCGAGCATGGCGTTCGCCACCCCGTGACCGCGCGCGTGCGCGTCGACGGCCACCGAGGCGAGGCCACCCATCGCCACGGCCGCGCCGCCGAAGAACTGGTGGTAGTTGCGCACCATGAGGCAGCCGGCCGCCTCGCCGTCGAGCTCGGCGACCAGCGCCCAGTGCCCCTCCGGCCGGTACGAGAAGTGGTCTTTCGAGCTTTCGGGCGCACGCGGTCCACCGAACGCGAGCCGCCGGATCCGGTACAGATCGGCATCGTCCGCAGTCCCGCGGTACTCCCGAACGTGCACAACGCTCCCTAAGGCCAGTCGAAAAATCCGCGGCCAGTCTTGCGACCGAGCTCGCCGCGCGCCACCTTGTTTCGCAGCAGCTCCGGCGGGGTGAACCGCGGCCCCAGCGCACGCTCGAGATGCGTCGCGATCGACAGCCGCACGTCCAGCCCCACCAGGTCGGTCAGCCGCAACGGGCCCATGGGCCAGCCGTAGCCGAGCCGCATGCCGGTGTCGATGTCCTCGGGCGAGGCGACCTCCTCCTCGACCATCCGGATGGCCTCCAGCCCGACCGCCACCCCCAGGCGGGACGTGGCGAAACCCGGCGAGTCACGCACCTCGATGACCGTCTTGCCGAGCGCCTCGGCATACCCGCGGACCCGGGTAAGCGTCTCGGCCGACAGCCCGGCGTGGGTGACCAGCTCGACCAGCGCCTGGACGGGGACCGGGTTGAAGAAGTGCATGCCGATCACCCGCTCACCGGGCAGCCCGGCGGCGAGCGCCGTGATCGACAGCGACGACGTGTTCGACGCGAGCACCGCGTCCGGGCAGGTCAGCGCCACCTCGCCGAGCACGCGGCGCTTCAGGTCGACGTCCTCGGGCACCGCCTCCACCACCAGCTCCGCGTCCGGCGGCAGCGCGCCGAGGGAGTCCACGGTGGTCAGTCCGGCGAGCAGGTCGCCCACCGGCTGCTGGAGTTTGCCCCGGTCAGCGGCCTTACGCAGCGATCCGGCGACGGCCTCGCGGGCGGCGTCGGCGCGATCGGTGGACGCCTCGGCCACCGTGACCCGCGCGCCGGCGGCCAGCAGCACATGGGCGATCCCCACTCCCATGGTGCCGCCGCCGATGACCGCAGCGATCACTCGACAACCTCGGCGGAGAACATGGCCACCAGCTCCATCCCGCCGATCTCCGTCAGGTTGGCGCCCGAGACCTGCCACTCGGGCGAGGCGAACGCGGCCTTCATGGTGTCCTTCGACTCGAAGTACAGCTCGGCCATCAGGAACGGCTCGTTGCCATCGAGGAAGCCGGGCACGAACGTGCGCTTGACCATGGCGACCTCCTGGCGGACCAGGCCGGGCACCTTGTCGATCAGCGGCTTGTGCTGCTCGAAGTAGGCATGCTCGAACGCCTCGGGATCCGCCGGCTGCCGGTACAGCGCGATGTACTTGATCATGTGACACCCCTTCTCACAGTCGGCCGCTCACTGTAATAGCAAGCGACCGGGCACGATAGCGCTGTGCGGATCATCCTCTTGCGGCACGCGGAGAGCCTCGGGAACGTCGACGAACTGGCCTACACGCGCACGCCCGACCACGCACTGCCGCTGACCTCGGTGGGCGAGGAGCAGGCGCGAAAGGCGGGCGTCGAGGTGCGGGCGCTGCTCAACGGCCCGGTGGCCGCGTACGTCAGCCCCTACGTGCGGGCGTTGCGGACCCTCTCGCTGCTCGACGTGGCGGTGGAGCGCACCGTGCCCGAGCCGAGACTGCGGGAGCAGGACTGGGGCAACCTGCAGGACCCGGTCGAGCAGGAGGTGGAGAAGCGCAAACGCCACGAGTTCGGGCACTTCTTCTACCGCCTGCCACACGGCGAGTCGGGCGCCGACGTGGACGACCGGGTCGCGTCGTTCCTGAACAACCTGGAGATCCGCATCGCGAAGGACCAGTCGCACCCGGACACCGTGTTGGTGGTGTCCCACGGGTTGACCATGCGACTGCTGTGCCGGCGGATGTTCTCGTGGAGCATCGACCTGTTCGAGTCACTGTCCAACCCGGAACACTGCGCCGTGCGGATCCTCGACCACGACGGCACCCGCTGGCGCCTCGACCGCCCATTCGAACAGTGGCGCGACTCCCCGGACGGCACCACCCAGCACTGAATCACGCGACCTTCTGAGACAGGAGTCTCACGATTTCCGTGTCCGGACGTTTCACCAGTGCGTGCAGGGTTTCGAACGTTCCACACGGCCACGGTTGGCCGCAGCCCCGGCAGTCGGCGTCCCGCTGGTTGTCGTGCAGGACAACCGTTCCCCGGATCACCTCCACCAGGTCGGCGATCAGCAGGCGGGCGGAGTCCGCGTCCTCGTCGGTCCACTCGGCCGTCTTCAGGCCGAGGAACTCCGCCTCGTCCAGATGACGGAAGATGTCGTACCGAAGAAGCCAGAAAGCGGAGGCGACGGCCGGTGAAAGTTTGCTCATGAGCCTAAGGAATCGGCTGCCAGAGGGACAGGCAAGGGCCCGATCAGGTGACAAATTGCATTGCCCCCGGGGAAATCGATGGGTCGTGTTTACGTTTGTCCCATGGACGATCGGGTGCCCACAGTACGAAGCCGGGAACTGGGAGACGGACTCCGCGCGGCGATGAAGAAGGCCGGGTTCAACGGTAAGCAGATGGCGGACAAGCTTCAATGGTCGGACACCCGCGTGTCGCGGGTGCTGACCGGGACGCGCGGCGCGAAGGAGGTGGATATATCGGCGTTCCTTGCCCTCTGCGGGGTGACGGGGCGGGAACGGGCGCGACTACTCAGACTTTGCCACGAACAACACAAGCCAGGCTGGCTGCAACAGCACGGCTCACGGATGCCACTGCAGGTGAAAACCCTGGTTGACCACGAGATCATGGCGGTGGCCATCAGCGAGTTTCAGTCAACCGTGATGCCTGGACTGCTGCAGACCGGGGACTACGCGCGAGCGCTCTTCAAAGAAGCCCAGCGGGTACCGTCGCAGGAGGTTGACGACCGGGTTGCACTACGGCTCGCGCGACAGAACCTGCTCAGCCGGGAAGATCCACCGAAGTTCGCCTTCTTCATCCACGAGTTTGTGCTGCGCCTGCCAATCGGTGACAGCTCGGTCATGTCTGAACAGCTGCACGCTCTCCTGAGGATGGCTGTGCGACCAAGCGTGACCTTGCGAGTCGTGCCCGCCTCGATCGGGGCACATGCTGCTACCGCCGGCCACTTCACCTTGATGGAGTTCTCCACCTACAAGCCGGTTGTATACCTGGAGAGCGAGACCTCCTGCCTCTTCCTCGAAGAGCCCAAGGAGATCGCCGCTTACCGCAGCATCACGGCAGCCCTGGAAAACACGGCCCTCGATGAGCGAGAATCGAAGGAGCTGATTGCCAAGGTGGCAACCGAGAACTACCCGACGTGAGGGGACATCATGACTGCGCCAAAGAAGAACGCTCTCACTTGGCGCAAGAGCAGCTACAGCAACGGCGGCAGCGCGTGTGTTGAGGTGGCTTCCAGCGGCGAGAGTGCGGCCGTTCGGGACTCCAAGGCCGCCGACGGCCCAGCTCTCGCCTTCCCCACCCCCCAGTGGCGCAGGTTCCTCGGCACGCTCAGCTGACACGGACGGCAGAACCGGCGAAGATCCTCGTCACCAGCTCGCGGCGGCTGCGCACACCGGTCTTCGCGAAGATCGACTTGAGGTGGCCCTGCACCGTGTGCGGCGAGATGTACAGCCGGTCGGCGATCTCGCTGGTTCCACAACCTTGCAGGACCAACTCGGTCAGCTCCCGCTCCCGCGCGGTCAGCTCGTAGGTCACGGAGATCAGCGGTGCGATCACGGGTGACGTCGCGGCCTGCAGGATGATCGCCACCTGCGGTTCGTCGCCGGACGTGGGTGCGGCGTGGATGTGTACCCACCGGCCCGACTCACCGATGACCCGGGTTGTCGCGTCGGCGCCGGTGTCGCGGACGCGTTCGGCGACCGCGAGGACGGCGAACGGCACCTCGTGGTCGTCGAGTTGGCCGAGTTCCGCCAGCCACTGCCGCGCCGGGGCGGTCACCGACACCACCCGCCTGCGGTCGTCGAGCAGCACCGCCCCCGGTCCGCATGGCTCGGCGTCCCCGGCGCTTCTGGTGTGCGTGCTCGCCGCGCGGAAGCCGCGACCGAGCAGCACCGCGATGTCGTGTGCGAAGTCGCGTTCGTCGGCCGTGAAGTCACCGGGGCCCTCGCGGAAGAACGAAACACACCCCCAGGCCGCGCCGTCGACCACGAACGACGCGCGCAACTCTCCCACCATGTTGACCGTGCTGAGCAGTTCGCGGTAGCGCACGCTGCGGTCGAGGTGGCCGCCGGTCGCCTCGGTGAGCACGCCGCTGTGCCGCGCGCCGCGGGTGAGGCGGCCGAACGAGTTGTAGTCGTCACCGCGGTAGGCGAACTCGGCGACCTGCGGGGTGGGTGTCGGCATGTTCTCGAGCAGGCAAGCGGTCTCGATGAGCGTCGTGGGATCCATGGTGTGCCAGCAGGCGCTGTCGTACGGCAGCGCGCTCGCGAGCAGCCGGGTCGACTCGGTGAACAGCGTCGGCAGGTCCAGCTTCGCCTCGACGAGTCGCTCCAGACGCTCGCGGGCCCGCGCGCGGGTGCCGTGGTTCACCGTCACAGAGTGACACGACCTGGCTCGCCGGGATACACCACTTTTCTGGCATAGGCGTCGTTTCCGCAGGTCCGTACCGTCCTCGGAGGTGCCAACAGAGGGGGAGGAAATGACCATCTTCGAGGGGATGAGCCACGTCCGGGCGGGCGAGGGCGTGGCGAACTGGCTGGTCGGTGACACCTACACGGTCAAGGCGAGCACGGAGTCGACGGGCGGCGCGTACACGTTGCTGGAGGCGTCGATCCCGCCGGGCAGCGGACCGCCGCCGCACGTGCACACGAGGGAGGACGAGGCGTTCGACCTGCTGTCCGGGAGGCTCGAGATCTTCGCGGGTGAGGAGCGCACACTCGCCCGCGCCGGCGATTTCGTGTACCTCCCGCGCGGGATCGTGCACTGCTTCACCAACCCGAGCGTCGACCCGGCGCGGGCGTTGATCCTGGCCGCGCCCGCCGGCATCGAGGGGTTCTTCGCCGAAGCCGGCACGCCCGCCCATCCCGGCGAACAGGCGCAACAACCCGATCCGGCCGACTTCGGGCGCATGGCCGAGGTGTCGCACCGCTATGGCGCCGAGCTCGAGACCGACTGAGGGAGACCACATGTCAGAAGCCAGGACCATCTTCGACACGGTCGACGCACGCGACCCGCGCGCGCTGGCCGGCCTGCTCGCCGAGGACGCCACCATGGTGTTCGGCAACGGCGAACCGATGGTCGGCCGGGCGGCCGTCGTCGCCGGGAGCGAGGCGTTCCTCGCCACCGTGCGGGGGCTGCGCCACCACCTCCGGAACGAGTGGACGGTGGCGGCCACGACGATCGCCGAGACCGACGTGACCTACACCCGCCTGGACGGCAAGGACGTCACCATTCCCGTGGTGTCGATCTGGCACCGCGGAGACGACGACCTGATCACCGACTACCGCGTGTTCCTCGACTTGACCCCGGTGTACGCATCGCGTTATGCCCCACGTCGACTTGCGCGAACTTCTGAAAAAGTTCAGAATTGAGGTATGGCGGTCACCGAGGTGCAGTGGAGCGAGCTACAGCGTGACCCCAAGAGCGTCGCCGCTTTGGCGGACCAGGGAGACGTGCATGTGCGGCGGCGAGATGGTGCCGCGCTGTTACTCACTCGCGCCGATCGGGCAGCCACCTCAGCCGAGGGAGCCGCCCACGCGGCACGCGCACTACGCAACCTGCTGATTCATCTGCCACATGAGGCTCAGGAGGCGGCGGCGCAGTCGCTCAACGACGAGTTCCCCTGGGTGGACGTGCTCCCCGAGAGCGATCGTCGCCAGTTCGTCATCGACTTCTCCCGGGCGTTCCAGGTTTCTGCCGAGTTGGGTCAGTGGCACCCTCTTGAGCAGACGATCCGCGAGTGGCACAGCACGGCTGCCGTCCACGCGGATCCGGAGCTGGCCGCCAGCCTGTCCGAGCCGATCGACGGCGACTTCGGACCCGTCCCCAGCCCGTCGGACACCTGACGGATGCCAGCAAAGCGGGGGACCGGGTAGCACCCACCACGGCGACCGGACGGATGGGCAGCACGATTCGCGTGTGGGTGGTCCGCGCCAGCACCGCACATCCGAAGGTCACCGAACAGGTCCAGGATCATCGGCCGGTCAGCTGACCAGGAGCAGCGTCTTCCCCACTGTCTCGCGTGCCTCGATCGCGGCGTGCGCGGCGGCGGCGTGAGTCAGCGGGAAAGTCTGACCGACATGGAGGGTCACGCGGCCGGCGGCCGCGTCGTCGAGCAGGCGTTCCATCGACGCGCGCACCTCGGCCGGATCGGCGCTCGCGCCGATCTCCATGATGCCGAAGACCGTCACGCCCTTCGCCGCCGCCTCGGCCGGGTCCACCTGCACGAAGTTCCCGGACGACGCGCCGTAGGCCAGCACCCGGGCGCCCGCCGCGGACAGGTCGTACGCCGTCCGGCCCTGGTCCCCGCCCGCGCCGTCGAAGACCACGTCCACCCCGTGGCCGCCGGTCACCTCCAGCACCTGGTCGGCCCAGCCGGGCGAGGTGTAGTCGATCGCCGCGTCCGCGCCCCACTTACGCACCGCGTCCAGTTTGCGGGAGCCCCGGGCCGCGCCGATCACCCTGGCTCCGGCCGCCTTCGCCATGGGCACCAGCAGCGACCCCAGGCTGCCGCCCGCCGCGTTGACCAGTACCCACTCGGAAGGCTTGACGGCGGCCTGCTCGAACGCGAGCAACGCCGTGGAACCGTCGTGCAGCACGGTGATCGCCTCGGACATGCTCAGCCCGTCCGGCACGGGGAGCAGGTTGGCCACGTCCACGGCCGCGCGTTCGACGTAGCCGCCGGACCGGCTGCTGACCCATGCCGTTGATCCGGCCGACCACGCGGCGACCGGCCCAGGACGAATCGACCCCCGCACCCACCGACGCGACCGCGCCACCCACCCCGCTCCCCGGGATGTACGGCACCTCGACGTCGAACCAGCCGTCGGCCCGGCCCGACCGGATCTGGCCGTCGACGAACAGCACGTCGGCCGCCTCGACGTCGATCACCACCTGGCCCGGGCCCGCCACCGGATCGGGGACGTCGACGACTTCCAACACCTCTGGCCCGCCGTAGCGGGACACCTGAATCGCTCGCATGCGACCCAGTCTTCAACCTCGAGTTATCTAGAGGTCAAGCGATCAGCCCGCCACGATATGCGACCAATGCCGCCTGCACCCGGTTGACCGCGCCGATCTTGCCGAGCACGGCGGAGACGTAACCCTTGACCGTGGCCTCGGACAGGTGCAGCGCGCCACCGATCTCCGCATTGGACAGTCCCTGCCCGATCAGCGCGACGACCTCACGCTCCCGATCGGACAGTGACGCCAGCAACCGGCGCGCCGGCTCGGCCGCACGTTCACCGTCGGCGACCGCCGACAGCACTCGCGCCGCGACCTTCGGGTCGAGCACGGCCCCACCACGCGCGAGATCGCGCACGGCCTTGATGAGCTGCATCGGTTCGGTGTCCTTGAGCAGGAAACCGCTGGCGCCGATGCGCAGCGCCTCCTGGACGTACTCGTCGACGTCGAACGTGGTGAGCATGGCCACCACCGGTGGCTCCGGCAGGCTGCGGAGCCTACGCAGGGCGACGATGCCGTCGGCCGCGCGCATCCGGATGTCCAACAGCACCACGTGTGGTCGATGCTGTCTGGCCAGGTCGGCCACGTACAAGCCGTCGTCGCACTCGGCGACGACCTCTATGTCTCCTGCGCTGGACAGTATCGTGCGAAGTCCATCGCGGACGAGGTCCTCATCGTCCGCGAGCAGCACCTTGATCACGAACGCCTCCCCGACAGTGGGCGGTCATGCGGGACTACTGACGCGGCGGCCTGAGCTGCCACTTTGTGATCCTACCCCGTCGCAGCGAGTGATCAGGCTGCGCGCAGGGCATCCCGCAGCTTGACCTTCGCGCCGACGCGCATCACGGCGTTCGCGTAGATCCGGCCGGCCAGCCAGACGAGCGCCGGGATCAGCAGCAGCACCAAGCCGACCGACAAAGCCGCCTCCCACACGGGAACCCCGCCCATGGCCAGGCGCATCGGCATGAGCGTCGGCGCGAACACCGGGACGATCGACAGGATGGCGACGAACGTGTTGTCCGGATCGGACGGCAGGATCGAGATGCCGATCACGTAACCGAGGATGACGAACATCAGCGCCGGGGAGATCACCCCACCCACGTCCTCCTGCCTGGACACCAGCGCCGCGAGCCCGGCGAAGATCAGCGAGTACATGAGGAAGCCGATCAGATACCAGACGATCAGCCAGACCACCGTGCCGATGGCGGCCGACGCGGAGATGGTCAGCACGTCGAGCCCGAGTGCGGCCGCGATCCCGACGCCGCCGATCACCACCATCTGGATCAGTCCGACGAATCCGATGCCGAGCACCTTGCCGGCCATCAGCTGCCACGGCCGGATGGTGGACAGCAGCAACTCGACCACGCGGCTGGACTTTTCCTCCACCACGCCCGTGGCCACCATCTGGCCGTTGAGCAGCAGCGACATGTAGATGAGGATGCCGGCGATGAAGCCGAGCACCAACTGCTGCGAGTCGTACGGGAAGGGCTCCTCGAGGGGCTCGACCTGGATGTCCGCGCCGGCGATCGCCGCGTTGACGTCCGCCGGATCCTCGCCGAGACGCTGGATCTCCGCATTGAGCGCGAGCTGTTGGGCGAGCACGTTGAGCGCGTCGCGAAGGTTGCCGTCCAGTTCCTTCTCGACCACCACCTCGATGCGGCTGCCGTCGCCGACGAGCAGCGCGTCGAGGTCGCCGTTCGCAACCTGGTCCCGGCCGGCCTGCTCGTCGACCTCCGTGGTGTCGAGGCTCTCGCCGATCGCGCCCGCGGTCGCGCGCAGCGGCTCGGCGAGCGGCGCCGTCTGCTGGGTGACGCCGACCGTGGCGTCCGAGCCGCCGGACGACATCTTCATGACGACCGCGAAACCGACCAGCAGCACCAGAGTGGCGACCGTGGCGATGATGAACGCCTTGGAGCGCATCTTCGTGATGACCTCGCGGCCGGCGACCAGCCGCACGGCCTCCCACGTCCCGAGCCTCATGCTGCTTCCCCCTGGGTCACGACGTTGCGGTACAGCTCGGTGAGCGAAGGCTGGCGGCGGCGGAACTCGGTGACCGGACCCGTGGCGAGCGCGGCCTGGAGCACCGCCTGATCGTCCGCACCGGCCAGCAGTTCCAGGACCGTGCGGCCGTTCTCGTGGCTACGGACGATCACGCCGGGAACCGGGTCGGCCCAGCCGGGTCGGGCGTTCGGCGCGTCGATCACCATCTCCACGCTGCCACCGGAGCGCAACTCGTCGACCGTCCCGACGGCCACCATCTGTCCACTGCGGATGATCCCCACCCGGTGGCAGAGCCGCTCCACCAACTCGAGCTGGTGGCTGGAGAAGACGACCGGGATGCCTGCGGCCGCCTTGTCCAGCAGCACCTTGCTCATCACCTCGACGGCGATCGGGTCGAGGCCGGAGAACGGCTCGTCGAGCACCAGAATGCTCGGGTCGTGGACGAGCGCCGCGGCGAGCTGGACGCGCTGTTGGTTGCCCAGGCTGAGGCTCTGTACCTCGTCGCCGCGCCGGCCGTCGACGCCCAGCCGTTCGGTCCATTCGGCCATCGACCGTTTGGCGGCGGCAGCGTCGAGGCCGTGCAACCTTGCCAGGTAAACGAGTTGCTCGCCCACCTTCATCTTCGGGTAAAGCCCGCGCTCCTCCGGCATGTAGCCGATGTGGCGGCGCGTGTCGAGGGTGACCCGCTCGCCGTTCCACCTGACCTCGCCGTCGTCGGCCGCGAGCACCCCGAGCGCGATGCGCATGGTGGTCGTCTTGCCGGCGCCGTTGCTGCCGACGAAGCCGAACACCTCACCCGCTCGAACGTCGAAAGTGGTCTCCCGCAACGCGATGACGTCGCCGTATCGTTTTGAGATCCCGGCTATTTCCAGCCGCTCGTCGCTCACGTGGATCCTCCCCATGCCGCTGATGGGGGGACTTTAACGCGCCGGGTCAGGTGCGGCCGACCGAGCCGATGCTGAACTCCGTGCCCTGGTCGTCTGCGCAGGCCGCGTGGTGGCCGTGTGTGTTCGGCCGCGTCTCCCCCACCGTGCCGCCGGCGGCCAGGATCCGCTCCTTCGCGGCGTCGACATCGGCCACCCGGAAGTACAGGTCGGGGGCTTTGGGAGCGCTGACGAACAGCCCACCCGGCGGCGCGACGTTGACGATGTTCCACCCGCCCGCGTGACTACCCGGCGTCAGCTCCCAGCCGAGAACGCTGGCGTAGAACGACTTCGCCTCGTCGTTCGCTACCGGCAGAACGAAGTAGAACACGTCGCCCTCGGCACTCTTCGGGTCGTTCTCGTCGAACCCTTCGGCCGGCTGCCACAGCTCGACCCCGCCGCCGTGACCGTCCCGCACGCGGACGCTCCAGCCCGACTCCGAGCGGGTGGGATTCGGGGCTATGCCGCCCAGTTCGCAAACCCTGGCGACGGCCGCCGCCGCGTCGGGCACGACGAACGACGGTTCGACGTGGGCCGTGTCACCCGAGGTGATGCCGCCGGCCGGCGAGGAACCCTTGACGTGGTGGTAACCGTTGCTCGAGTCGTAGGTCCAGCCGAACACGGCGTGGTAGAAGTCCTTGGCGCGTGCGGTGTCCGGCACGTGGATGGCGAAGTACATGGTGTCTCCTAGTCCGCTGGTGTCCATTGGGTGAGTGCCATGCGCCAGGTGTCGCCCTGCTTGGCGAGCACCGTGGTGACCACAGTGGACTGTGGGGCCACGTTCTCCGTGTGCATCACGGTGACATGATAGGTGATCACGGCCGTCGAATCTCCCAAGTGGACGATTCGTGGATCGGCCAGGTCGTACTTGACGTACGGCGGGTGGTCGCGCATGGTGTCGATTCCCGTGGCCTTCGTGTACACGTGGCCGGGGAAGATCAGTAGCGCGCCGTCGGTGAGGTTGCGTTCGAAGAACTCCATGTCCCCGGCGCCGATCGCGTCGAGGAACTCGCCGATCCGGGCGAGCAGAACGTGTTCGAGCGAGTGCTTGGCGAACCCGGCGAGCTGGCTCGACCAGTACCCCTGCGGCTCCGGCACCGTCCAGCCGCCGTGGCGCAGCACGACACGCGTGCCGTGCTCGGTCGCCTCGAAGCGGACCTCGACGTCCGTGCGGTCGCCCGGCACGCCGTCGGGCGGGCCGTAGCTGAACGCGAGCCGGGGCCCGCGTTCCCACACGGAGACCGTGCCCACCTCCCGACCGCCTTCGGTCAGCCGCCCGCCGACGCCGGGCTCGATGCCGAGTTCGCCGCCGGGGCCCCAGAGCCCGCGATCGGCTCGCCACCAGGCGGCGATCTCGCGGGTGAACACGTCGAACGCGGTGGCCGGGTCGAGCTCCACCTCGACGATCGCGTGTGCCTCGGTCATTCGGTGCGCTCCTTCGCGTAGTCGGCGAACGAGCCGAGCTGGCCGGCCCAGAACGCCTCGACCTGGTCGAGCCAGGCCCGCAGTGCCACGAACGGCTCGGCCCGCAGCCGGTACACGCGCAGCCGCGCATCGCCGGCGACGGCCGTGACCTCGACGAGCCCGGTGTCCCGGAGCACGCGGAGGTGCCGGCTCATGGCCGGGCCACTCATGGCCACCTCGTCGGCCAACTCTCCCGCCCGCCGCGGCCCGACGCGCAGCACGTCCACCACGTGCCGTCGCGCGGGATCCGCGAGGGCGGCGAGTACCTGGTCCAGATCGTTGCTCACGTGGACAACTATTAACGCTGTCGTTAAGGATGTCAAGCCCGACCCGACGACGGCCGGCGATGCCCTGGCTCGGCCTGGATCCACGAGGGGTATTTGTTGATCAAGCCTGCGCGGAAAGCCCGAGATTCGACAACACGATCGCGGTACCAATTCCCCACCCAAAAGGATGATGTCCAAGCCATTGTGGTGCGGGTCGCCGATTTCTATAGTCGAAGATGGAACCACAATCTCAGTTGTCACTGATTGGAGTTCGGCGCATGAAAACCCTACATTCCGGACCCTTGGTGCTCCTCATTTCAATGAGCATAATGGGGATACCCCACACGAGTTACGCAGAAGATTCCACGAGCCAGGACGGAAAAGGGGCGCGTTACAACGCGGAGTGGAGGACTCTTCCAGCCCTGAATTCCGGCTACGAAGTGGTTCAGCTCACAACTTCCGATGCGCTCGACAACAAGATGTATCTCGACGTAAACCCCTATGTTCCCGCGCTCGATTCTGTTGTGTTTATGTCCGATAGAAACGACTCGGAGAATCTCTATCTCATGTCGCTTGAGAACGGTTCGTTCGTACAGCTGACAGATTCCGATGACCTTGATGGCGACCATAGTAATGTTTCGCCCGCAACCGAAGAAGCCTTCTTCAGGGAAGGGCGAACATTTAAGAAGGTCAGCCTGCATCCCCCTTACAAGGAAAAAGAGATCTACACCGTAGCGGACAAATTCGACATAAAAGGGATCGTTTCCCTGAGTTCCGACGGGAAAACAATGGCGTCATCTCTGTACGACGAAGAGGAGGAACGTTCTTCGCTCGTCATCATCGATGTAGCAACAGGAAGCATGGAAAGAGTCAAACGAATCGACGGCAAAGTCGATCACGTGCTGATCAATCCGGTGCATGGAGATACACTTCTCTACCATGTGTATGGTGAAAATGAAATCGGGATCGTTGACATCGCGACGAAGTCAAAGAAGGTTCTGACTGACTCGGGAGATCATGGAGTACATCCATTCTGGGGAGCCAATGGATTGAATGCCGCTTATGCGCTGCGAAAGCGCAATGATACGCCAGAGCAGGTTGTAACGTACAACATTCGCGCAGAGCGGTACGTCAAGTATGACATCCTGAAGTATAGTAACCACTTTGCCATGAACCCCGCCCAGACTCGCATTCAAGGGGATGGATCCCCGGATGATCGTTATATCTACTACTATGAGATCGATCCAGGCACCAACAAGGTTGACCCTCGGAAGATGTTCAAACACCGGAGTTCTTCCAATGAAGAAGAAGTGCATCCTCACGCAGCGTTCATAACCAATACGGATTTGATCTTTAATAGTGATGCGGACGGCAGCGGAGACGCCTATCTGCTGAGGAAGAAGTCCGGCTGAGGTGATCCCAGGAAGATCAGCTTTGTAGATGCCCTCTGACTTGGGATCCGAGTGAGAGGGCATCTGCTGAATGCGGACCGCGATCGCCGAAAATCCCGACACGATCGGGAAGACCGTCACCCACGGTAAGCCGATCCATGACGAAGACACGACGTCCACCGCTACTCCTTGACCCGCGCCGCGAGGAAGTCCTCCCAGGTGCGGTGGCCGTGGTCGGCGCCGTTCAGGTTCAGGTTCTCGCCGGCCCGGTACGACTTGCCGATCTTCCCCGGCATCCGGACCGACAGCAGCGGCCGGCGCTTGCCGCTCGCCCGCAGGTAGCCGCGCACCAGGTCGCCCACGCCGTAGACCTTCGGGCCCACCAGGTCCGGCACCAGGCCGACCGGTTCGCCGAGCGTCAGTTCGACCAGCCGGGCCGCCACGTCGACCGCGTCGACCGGCTGGAAACGGAGCCCGCCGGGAACCGGGATGATCGGCAGCTTCGCCATCTTCGCCACGACCTCGAGGGTGAGGTCGTGGAACTGGGCGGCGCGCAGCGTCGTCCACGGCAGGCCCGACTCGGCTACCGCCCGCTCCGCGCCGAACTTCGACCGGAGCCAGCCGACCGGGACCCGGTCCGCGCCGACCACCGAGATGTAGACCAGGTGCCGCACGCCGGCGTCGACCGCCGCGCGGACCAGGTTCCTGGTGGCCTGGTCGTCGCCCTTCGGCCCGCCCGCCAGGTGCAGGACGGTCTCGGCGCCGGCCAGGTCGATTCCCTCGCCCGTGCGCAGGTCGGCTGTGACGTGCGCGACACCGTCGACCGGGTGGCGGCTGAGCACGGTCACCTGGTGGCCGGTGTCGCGCAGGAGCGGGGTGACGAGTCGGCCGAGGGTGCCGGTACCGCCGGTGACCAGGATGTTCATAATTCCTCCGCTGCTCGGTTGGTGGTTCTGCCGCTTCGACCCCGGGCGAGAGGGAGATGTGACAGGTGGGCCTGACGGAGCGGTTCGAGGAGCACCGGCCACGGCTGCGGGCGGTGGCGTACCGGATGCTGGGCTCGGTGAGCGAGGCCGACGACGCGGTGCAGGAGACGTGGCTGCGGTTCGACCGGAACTCCGGGGACGTCGACAACCTGGCGGCGTGGTTGACCACGGTCGTCGGCCGGGTGTGCCTGAACCTGCTGCGCTCACGCGAACGGCGGCGTGAGGACCCGATCGATGTGCGCGTGCCGGAGCCGCTCATCAGCCCCGACTCCGGCGTCGACCCTGAGCAGGAAGCGCTGCTGGCCGACTCGGTCGGGCTGGCGATGCTCGTGGTGCTGGAGACCCTCGCCCCGGCCGAGCGGCTGGCGTTCGTCCTGCACGACCTGTTCGCCGTGCCGTTCGACGAGATCGCCCCGATGATCGACAAGTCGCCGGCGGCCGCCCGGCAGCTGGCGAGTCGCGCGCGTCGTCGAGTGCAGGACCAGGCGCCGACGCCGGACCCGGACCTGACGCGTCAGCGGGACGTGGTCGACGCGTTCTTCGCCGCCTCGCGGGACGGCGATCTCGACGCGCTGGTGGCCGTGCTGCATCCGGACGTGGTGCTGCGCTCCGACGGCGGCACCGCGCGTCCGCGGATGACCATGGAACTGCACGGCGCGGACCGGGTGTCCAGGCAGGCCATCACCTCGAGCCGGTTGTCACCGTTCGTCCACCCGGCGCTGATCAACGGTGCCGCGGGCGTGGTGGTGGCGGCGAACGGCCGGCCGATGTTCGTGATGGCCTTCACGGTGACGGAAGGTCGGATCGCGGCGATCGAGGTCCTGGCCGACCCCGACCGCCTGAGCCACCTGGACATCACCGGACTCTAAGTAAGCGGATAGTCCATGGACACGCCGTCGAGGACGACACCGTTGGGCAGCGGCAAGCGGCTGGGACCCAACTCGCGGAAACCGAAGGACCGGTAGAGCGGCACTCCCGGCAGCGTGGCCATCAGGACCAGGGACCGGAAGCCCTCCGCCCTGGCCGCCTCCTCGCATCTGGCGAGGATGGCGCGCCCGAGACCGCGGCGGGTCCAGTCGCCGCGCACGAACATCGCGCGAACCCGCGCGGGTTCCGCGGCCGGATCGAGCAGCCGGTCGTCGGTCGGCGCCGCACCCGACCCGGTGTACAACTTGTCCCTCTTACTCCAGCCACCGCACGCGACGATCTCCCCGGCGGCCTCGTGCACGAAATAGGTCCCGTCCTCGATCAGCACCGTGTCGGGTTCGGTGAGGTAGCGGGCGGCGGCGGCCGTTTCCCGTTCGTCGTGGAACAAGGGAAACACGTCGAGCACCGACTGCCGCATCAGCGCACCGATTCCCGGCACGTCGGCCTCTGCGGCCGCACGCAGCACACTCACCGGCTCTCCTCCCGGCCCGCTCCCCGGCCACGTCCCTCGCATGGCCGGGGATTCCGCATACGTCAGCGGCTGGCGAGCCGCAGTGGCGCGCCTACCGAATGCAGGTGTTCGAGCACGTACCCGTAGGTCCGCAGCCAGCCGCACTGGGTGTAGTCGATGCCGCGCTTCGCGCAGAACTCGCTCACGATGCGCTGCGCGTGGCGCAGGTTCGGGCGGGGCATGCTCGGGAACAGGTGGTGCTCGATCTGGTAGTTCAGCCCGCCGAGGGAGAAGTCCACGAACCGCCCGCCGCGGATGTTGCGCGAGGTCAGGACCTGCTTGCGCAGGAAGTCGACCTTCTCGCCGGCCGGCATGATCGGCATTCCCTTGTGACCAGGGGCGAACGAGCATCCCATGTAGAGGCCCCAGAGGCCCTGGTGCACCAGGATGAACACGATGCCGGTCAGCGGGGAGAGCACCAGGAAGACAGCGGTCAGATACGCGGCGAAATGCCCGATGAGCAGGCAGATCTCCAGCACGCGCGCCCGAAGACCCTTGCGCAGCAGTGCTTTCACGCTCGACACGTGCAGGCTGAAGCCCTCGAGGAGCAGCAGCGGGAAGAACAGGAACGCCTGGTACTTGGCCATCCAGCGGAGGAAACCGCGCTTCGCCTCGGCCTGCGCCACGGAGAACGCGATCGCCGGGATGTGGATGTCCGGGTCGTCGTCCTCGTGGTTCGGGTTCGAGTGGTGACGGGTGTGCTGGTTCATCCAGGACGCGTAGCTGAGCCCGACCATGCCGCCGTGCCAGCGCCCGATCACGTCGTTGGCGCGGCCGTTACGGAAGATCTGCTTGTGCCCGGCGTCGTGCCCGATGAAGGCGAGCTGCCCGAACATAATGGCGAAGAACACAGCCAGAACGAGCTGCCACCACGAGTCGCCGACCGCGAAGAAAGCCACCCATCCGCCGGCGAATGCGAGGACGTTGAGGCCGATTTTCAGGGCGTAATATCCGTAACGCCGGCCCAGGAGGCCGGCGTCGCGGATAGTGTGGGAAAGCTCCGCGTAATCCTTGTGCTGCGGTCCCGCCGTCGGCGAGGCTGCGATTGTCATATGGTCTGTCACCGCTCTCTTGGTGCGACATACAGCGCACCAGAAGCAGGTGGAGCACCGTACGCGGCGCGTGCGCGCTCTGGGTGCAGCGTCGCACGAGACAGGTCGAACCGGCAACAAACACGTCATTAACTCACGCCGGCGCAGGCCCCTGCCGAGGGCTCGGCGGGTGTACGGTTGAGGCAGCGCGCACCCTTGGTGCCGCAGATCTCGTATGTGCACAAAGGACTTTTTGGAGAGGTATGCCCTCCGACGCGCCCCACGGTCAGGCCGCTACCGGCTGCTCGGCGTGTGCCCATCCCTGGTCCGTCCATGATCGGGTCGCGGCCCAGTACTGCCTGGCCACGACCGCCGGGCCGGGCAATCGTGCCTGCGTGTGCACCGTGCGACCCAGCTCGGGCCGCCACGCGAGAGCCAGCCAACACCTGACCTAGAGGATCGATCGCAGCGCCGTGTTGAAGGCGCTCGGCTGTCCCGCGAATCCCAGGTGATCGCCGGGGAAGATGGTCGGCTCGATCCCCAGCGCGGCGGCCAGTGCGGTGGAGGTGCGGTCGCAGAGCTGGCCGGTCGACTCGGCGCCGATACCCACCACGATGCGGGTCGGGCCGGTGCGCAGGGCCTCCAGATCGGCGTTCCAGTGGACGGTGAACCACAGCTCGTGGGCGAACCAGTGGCGCTCGTCCGCCGCGACCTGCGGCTCCCGCTCGCCGCCGAACATGTGCTCGAACGCACCGTCCGGCAGCACGATGTTGGCCTGGGCAAGGAACAGCTTCCAGGCACCCACGACGTCACCGGACAGGTACGCGGCGATCATCTCGTCGGCGTTCTTGTGCAGCTGCTCCGCGTCCTCCAGCAGGTTTTGCAGCGGCGGCTCGTGCGCGATGACCGTGTGCACCACCTCGGGGTGTGACTGGGCCAGCGCGAGCGCGGTGACGGCGCCGCCGCTGGACGCGAGGACGGCGGCCGGACCTGCGTCGATGTGCGTGAGCAGCCGGTAGAGGTCGTCGGCCCGGAGCTCGGGCGTCGAGTCCTGGTCCGGGTCGTCGAGCGGGCTGCGGAAGATGCCGCGCGGATCGGCCGTGAGCACCTGGTGGTCGGTGGCCAGCAGGTCCGCCAGCTCGGTGAACGGTCGGGCATCCATCGGCGCGCCGACCAGCGCGATCAGCGGCCCCTCGCCACGCAGCTCGTAATGGAGCACGGCGTCGGGCACGCGGAGAGTTGTGTTCGTCATGGAGGTTGTGACGGCTCGCGTGAGGCAGAATCGTCGCTCGTGACCGAAGTTGCTGTGGACTCGGACCTGACCCAGGCCCGCGCGGGGGACGAGGCCGCGTTCACGCGCCTGGTCCAGCCGCTGCGCCGCGAGCTGCACGCGCACTGCTACCGCATGCTCGGCTCGAGCTACGACGCCGACGACGCGTTGCAGGATGCACTGATACGAGCGTGGCGGGGGCTGGCCCGGTTCGAGGGCCGCAGCTCGCTGCGGTCCTGGCTGTACACGGTCGCCACCCGAACCTGCCTGGACACGGCCGAGACCCGCGGCAAGCGGGCCGTGCCCGTGGACCTCAGCCCGGCGAGCGACCAGGTGGTCGTTCGCGATACCCCCCTGACGGAGATCGCCTGGCTAGGCCCGTACCCCGGCGCCGCTTCCGAGGCCCGCTACGAGCAGCGTGAGGCCGTGGAGCTGGCGTTCGTGGCGGCGCTGCAGCACCTGCCGGGCAACCAGCGCGCCGCGCTGCTGCTGTTCGAGGTGCTGGGCTTCTCGGCGGCCGAGATCGCCACCATGATGGACACGTCGACCACTTCGGTGAACTCAGCGCTGGCAAGAGCCCGCCGAGTGGTGGCGAAGAAGGTACGGTCGGCCCCGGTGCAGCGTCCAACCGAGGGCACCCGGGAGATCGTGGCCAAGTACACGTCAGCCCTGGAACGCGGCGATGCGGAAGCCCTGGTGGCGCTACTCACGGAGGACGTGACGTGGTCCATGCCCCCGATGGGACGCTGGTACCGAGGCGTCGGCTCGGTCATGGACTTCGCCGCTCAGGTCCCCTTCGTGTGCGGCAGCTGGCACCACGTCCCGGTGACTGCGAACGGCCAGCCGGCGGTGGCGGCCTACCTGGACACGGAGGCCTGGTCGATCAACGTCCTGACCCTACGAGACGGGCTGATCGCCGAGGTCACGTCGTTCATCGGCCAGCAACACTTCACGACGTTCGGCCTGCCACTGTCGGTATCACCAGACAACGGGTAGCGCGGGGTGAGACGGACCATAACTCGATGCGAGCAGTAGCGAATGCCATGGCCGAACGCGAGGTGTGAGGCGCCACGCCGGGTGACGTCGAACTGGGTCCGCACCGGGATTAGCCGCGGTCGTCGTAGGGGACGCCGAGCAGCTCACAGATCACGAGGATCGGCAGCGGAAGCACCAGTGCCGCATGCGGGTCCGCAGGCAGCCCACGTCATCGGGCAACTGCCCAGGTCAATGCGTCAAAGCGCCCACTCAACCTGGGCGGGAAGTGCGGCTGCAACAAGGGCGCGCATCCGAGCGTGACCGACGTCCTCGGTCTCGAAGTTGCAGGCCGGCCCACCGAATCACCTGTACAAACTTCTCAGGGTCGGGCAAGAGCGTCCCGACACACAAGAGACTGACTGACCGCGACCTGATCTCCCGACTCCCAGACGGCCCGTGGCGCAAGCGGCAGGGCAGGTCCTACCCACCCCGACCATCGAGTCGGTCATAGCGTGACTGGACCCTGGGCCAACCGGACTCGGAGGACGCGGCCACCCGCATCAACGACGGAGTGCAGGGCGTCATAGCCGCCGCCTCCTTCGAGGGACCCGCTAAGCTGTCCCGGCCAGCCCTCGTAGCTCAGGGGATAGAGCATCCGCCTCCTAAGCGGCAGGTCGCAGGTTCGAATCCTGCCGGGGGCACCCATCGCATGATCGACATTTACTCTGAGCTGCGGAAACGTTTGTTTCTGCAGCTGGAGGCCAAGCCAGTATACGAACCCTACGTACAGTCACTGCCGTGGTTCTTGCGCGCCTAGTCTCCGACCTTGGCGCGGAAGTCATAGTCGTTAAGCAGTTCAGCGAACCAACACGCCAGGACGGCGACAGCTTGAGTTCCCTCCTGTTCGGGCCCTGGGCAAGATCTTCGGTTCAGTCACTGTGATCGGTCGTCTGCGGGTATGAACGCATGGCAGGCGTCGACGGCTCTCGGGTCACGGGGTCGCCTCCTCTCCGGCTGCGCATCAAGGATGCGACGGTGAACCAGCGCGAGCGAGTCGTAGCTGCGGCCCGTCAACCAACTCGCGTACCTATACCGATCAGCGGGTGGTCGGCAGATTGTTGACGTTGCGTCAAGGTGACCAAGCTGCGGGTCAAGCTCATTTGACCCACACGTTCGATCGTTGAGCCGATCTCTCCGGCAGGTCAGCAACGCGTACCCTCCGGCTCATGGCGCCATCCGTATCGATCCCGGAGAAGACGCTCGAGCACTGGGCAAGCCAGTATGTGACGTACCGGTACCGTTCCAAGGCTGCTCTGTGGTGGCCGACGCGCGGAGAAGATGTCGATGTCCGCTGGCTACCAACGAGACCCGGCAAGGTCGTGCAGCTAGAACTGAAGACAACGACCATCGTCGGGGCGGGTCTCCACGACGTCCTCATCGATCTCGGGCAACTCTGGGAATATTGCCAGCGCCCTCTCGGACGTCAGCCCTTCTACGTATTTCCATGGCCTCACTGGAGCGGGGATCTAAACGCCGCGGCGAGAGCGAAAGGCCACCTGGTCACCGAACTCGCATTCGCCCGCAGCGGATCAGGCTGGTGGTTCGCAGACTGGATGGTTGTCCTAACAACAGCTCAGGTCGCTGACGTGCTTAAGCCTGAGTTGGCCGCTCACTGCTCGCCCACTCGGGGTAAGCGGAAGCGGCTCGCCCAATTCAACCTGAACCATTCTCCAACAACGCTCACCTGGGGCACTGGAGGAACGACGCCGCCCGATGTCACCTGGTGGCGTGACTTCTGGCCGAGGCTCGAGCTGTGCGACCGACTCGACTGGCCACAAATGATCATGCTACCCGCCTATTTGACCCCAAATCTTGAGACGATCCCACGCACGCGAGTCATTGAATTGCTCAGCGAATCGGGAGAAATCATGCAGGCTGACAGCAGACGTTATGAAGAGTTCGCAACCCTGATGCCCGACGTGAACGGGCTTTATCAAATAGTTCAGAGCCCCGCAGCCAACCACAATGGACCCGAAAGCGACCCGGCCAGCCCGGACGATGACCACCGGCAGGTGGTGTTCCTTGATGCGCGAGCACTGCTACACACGAGATGAAGCTGGTAACGGAGTCCTCGATACCCACTGGCCAGAACCGCGCCCTCCAGGCAGGGGCGAGGAGAATCAGCCACACTCCGTGCAAGGTCGCGCCGGTATCCGCCGCACCGAACCTTGGCGTGCGCGATTCCAGTGAGACGGCAGGCCGCTGACCAGTAGGTTCAGGTTCGTATACCGGCTTGTTGGGTGCACGAACAGCATACGCGCAAGTGACGCCTGCCGGTTGAGCAGGCGTTTCTTGCGATGGTCATGGTGTTGGTGATCCCTCCGCCGCGTCGAACAAGCATCCCGAGTGGCTGCTCGGGCGACCCGGGCCAGGTTTCGGTACTCGTCGAGGACCCGGAGATCGCGATCGGACCGGTACCCGACGTCTCCCTTGGCATAACGTGAAGGCCAACCAACGAGCGGGTACAGATCAGAAGCCTAGGCGCAATGCCGCTGATTTAGGCGGTAGCAGGGCCTGTAGCCTGCCCTCTTGTGGATCTTGAGGTGGATGGTGGGACTGGCCGAAGCTTGGCCGACCAGGCGGCGGTGGGTGTGCTGGCTCGGACGTTTCCGGTCGAGTTGGTGGATCGTGTGATCGATCAGTTCTGGGTGCGGGAACAGCGTGTCCGGAAGTTGCCGGCTCGGTTGGTGTTCTATTTCGTTTTGGTTCTGTGCCTGTTTCCGCAAGAGTCGTACCGGTCGGCGATGAAGATTCTGATGAAGGCTTTTGGTCGAGGTGCGGATGCTTCTTCGGTGCCGACGGCTGAAGCGATCGGGAACGCTCGTCGTCGGTTGGGTGCCGATGCTGTGGAGACGATCGTCCGTCAGGTGATACAGCCTGTCGCGAGTCCGGATACACAGGGTGCCTGGTATCGGGAGTGGCGGTTGGTCGCGTTTGACGGCACTACGTTCACGGTGCCGGACACCACGGAGAACGATGCCCAGTTCGGTCGGCCGGGTACCGGTCGTGGCGATGGGAAAGGCGCGTATCCGCAAACGCAGGCCGCGTGTTTGGTCGAACTGGGCACGCATGCGGTGTTCGACGCTCGTCTCGAGCCGTACCGGGTCTCGGAAAACAAGTTGATCGAGGAGATGTTCACCGCGCTGCGCCCGGGGATGCTGGCGCTCGCCGATCGCGGTATCTACTCGGCCGAGCGCTGGGTGCGTGCGGCAGCGACGGGCGCTGACCTGCTGTGGCGGGTGCCATCGAACCTCGTCCTGCACCCGGTGGAGATCCTGGCCGACGGCTCCTACATCGCCGAGATCACACCGCCCAGGAAATCCGGAGTGGCGCCGTTTCGAGTTCGCGTCATCGAATACAAGCTGCCCGCCGTCACGGACGGCAAAGACGGACTGTATCGACTGGTGACCACCATCCTGGATCCCGCGCAAGCACCGGCGAAGGACCTGGCTATCGTGTATCACGAGCGGTGGGACATCGAAGGGTTCTTCAAGCAGATCAAGAGTGTTCAACTCAACGCCGAAAGGATCTTTCGATCCAAGTCGCCAGACGGTGTCCGACAAGAATTCTGGGCACATCTCGGAGTGCACTTCGCTACGATGCGCATCACGGTGGACGCCGCCCATCAAGCCAAGCTGGACCCCGACCGAATTTCCCACAAAGACACCGTCCGCATCATCCGGTCCAGGATATGGATACCGGACTCTTTCCCCCCTCACCGACCATCATGATCACTACCAGTGCCTCCTTGACGAGGTTGTCCTCGAAGTCAACATCGAGCGTCGAGACCGCAGCTATCCCAGGGTGATCAAGCGGAAGATGAGCAACTTCCCCGCCAAGAGATCCCATCACCGACAGCGGCACCGTCACAGTCGCCCACCCCACACTGCGATCGCGACCACGCCACCGTCCAAGCCCGAGTACCGCAAGCGACCAGCCAAGACAACCTAAATCAGTGGCATTGAGCCTAGGCGACGGAATTGTCGGGGCACGTTGACAGTCCTTGGCTACCGTTGTTAGCTGGTCGGCCAGCGGGACAGGACGTACTTGGCCTTCTCCACCTCGTCGAGGCCGCGGGTGGAGTTTCCGGTGCGCACGTAGAACTTGGTCTCCTTACGCTGCTGGCCACTCTTCTCGAGGGTGACGCGTGCGTCGACTGGGAAGCCGGACGGGTGGACGTGTATCCGACAAACGTATTTGCCGTCGATCGCGTGCATCTGCCGGCCGACGTTGGCGGCAAGCGCAGCACCCATCGACTCGACGATGAGGTTGTTGAGGTGCAGACCGAACAGATCGACGTCATCCTTGCCCGGCTTGCGCAGGCTCGCGAAGTCCGGTTCCAGTCCGACCGGGACGCCGCTGTCGTGGATGCCGATGAGCAACGTGCCGCCGTCCCGGCTGTTGGCGAACGCGGCGATGGTCTTGAGGCTAGCGGTCTCCAGCGGTTTGTACCGCACTCCCTCGTCGGTGACCGACAGCGAAGCCTTGTACTCCAGGTGCGCGCTTTCCAGGTCGGGGCCAAGCAGGTCACCGATCGGGCAATGCTCCTGGTAGGCCACCTTTGCCTTGCCCTGCACCATTTTCAGGTAGGTGTCCAGCACCATCGACTGCGCGTCCGGGTTGTCGATAAGCGTGAGGCTCAGTTCTTGGGACACGTTGACGTGGTTAACGATCTCCTCGGTGAAGATCTTCGCGAGGAACAGCCGGAAGTTGTCCTCGGTGTTGGCCGCGGCGGCGCGCTGCACCTCCGGCCGCTCGATCATGTTGGCGACCATGGCGTCTAGATGCACCCGGTCACCGTCGGAGAAGTCGGTGTTGAACCGCTCGTTCAGCTTGGCGATGATCGCAGACAGCGGCTCCTCGTCGGTATCAGCCTGTTTTCCTGTTCCCGAGAAAATGGTGCTGACCTCGCCGCTTTCCTCGGTCAGCTCGATCGACCCGGCGAACGTCTTCTCGGTACGAAGATAGGTCAGCTCGACCTCGGCACCGAGATCGAGCCCGGTTTCACCGGCCGGCCGGATAAACGCGGATAGCGCCTTGCCGTACAGGAAGTCGGCTTCCAGCTTGCTGTCGGTACCCACGACGATCTGCGAAAGGAACGAGTAGTGTGCAGGAACCGGGCCAGCGCGTCGCGGAACGTGTTCTGGTCGTCATCGTCGAGGCCGTGGAACCGGTCGATGGCCGGGGCGAGCGCGGCATGCACTCTGCCATGGTTCTTCCCGTTACCGATGAGCAGCGCGACGGTCTTCTCCACCTCGTCCTGCCAGATGACGCCGTACGGGTCCAGTTGGTGGCGGGTGTCGTAGAGCAGGTTCGGGTCGGTCGGTGGTGCGACGGTCGCTGCGTAGTACGGCTTGAACGCCTTCTGGATGTCCTCGGCCTCGTTGACGAAGTCGAGGACGAACGTGCCGTCCTTCCCGGGCGGATGCGGTTGAGCCGCGACAGCGTCTGCACGGCGGCCAGGCCGGTCGAGCGTCTTGTCCACATACATGGCGTAGCAGCAGCGGCTGGTCGAACCCGGTCTGGTACTTCTCCGCGACGACCAGCAGCTGGTACTCGTCGCGTGGCGAACTCGCTCGGCGGTCTGCGGTTCGGGGAAGCCGTTCATCGATGTCTCGGTGTAGTCGACCTCGTCGACCTCGACCGTGCCGGAGAACGCGACCGAGCACACCGAGTCCGGTAGCCGTGTTCGTTGCATGTAGCGCGTCGAGCGCCATGCGTGTAGCGCACGGCGTGCTCGCGGGAGGAGGTGACGACCATCGCCTTGGCCCTGCCGCCGATCTTGTGCGCGACGTGCCGGCGGAAGTGCTCGACGATGATCTCGGCCTTCTGCGCCAGGTTGTGCTCGTGCAGGCTGACGAACCGAGCGATGGCTGCGCCGGCCTTCTTCGCGGTCGTACCTCGGGTCGTCGCGCACCGCCTTCTCGATGTCGCAGTACGTCTCGTAGGTGACGTAGTTCGCGAGCACGTCGAGGATGAACCCCTCCTCGATGGCCTGCCGCATCGAGTACAGGTGGAACGGCTCATGCCGGTCTGGCCGGGTTGCGGCCGTGCCGAACAGTTCCAGCGTCCTGCCCTTCGGCGTGGCGGTGAACGCGAAGAAGCGAGAGTTCGGCTGCTGCCCGCGGGCCTTCGCCGCGCGGCGAGCGCGTCACCGACCGGGTCGTCGGTCTGCTCCGCGTCTCGTCCCGCGCCGAGCAGCGCCTTGCAGCTCGGCGGCCGACTCCCCGGTCTGCGACGAGTGCGCCTCGTCCACGATGACCGCGTAGCTGCGGTCCGGCAGCTCCGCGACCTTGCTCGAGCACGAACGGGAACTTCTGCAGCGTGGTGATGATGATCCGGGCCGCTCGCCCGACGAGCGCCTCGGCCAGCTGCGCCGAGTCGGTCGTCGATCTTCTCCACCACGCCCGGACGTGCTCGAACTGGTAGATGGTGTCCTGCAACTGCTGGTCGAGCACCCGCCGGTCGGTGATCACCACGACCTTGTCGAACACCGGCCGGTCGTCCGCGTCGTGCAGCTTCGACAGTCGGTGCGCGAGCCAGGCGATCGTGTTCGACTTCCCCGACCCGGCCGAATGCTGGATCAGGTAGTCGTGCCCGGGCCCCGTCTGCGCTTGGCCGCTGCTTCGAGCTTGCGCACCGCGTCCCACTGGTGGAACCGCGGGAAGATCATCGGTCCGCTCGCGCTTGCTGCCCTTCGTCAGCTTCTCCACGTGCACGAACCGCTGCAGCAGATCCAGCCAGTCGTCGCGCTGCCAGACTCGCTCCCACAGGTAGGCGGTGCGATGTCCGTCCGGGTTGGGCGGGTTGCCTGCGGCCTCTGTCGTGCCCCTGGTTGAACGGCAGGAACCGGCGTCTTCGCCCCGGCCAGCCTGGTGGTCATCGACACCCGTCGGGGTCCACCGCGAAGTGCACGACGCACCGCCGGGCGAGCGTCACGTCGTTCGGGTCGCGGCTGTCCGGTACTGCGCCTTGGCGTGCTCGATACCCGACCCGGTCAACGGGTTCTTTAACTCGGCCGTCGCCACCGGCAGCCCGTTGACCAGCAACGCAAGGTCAAGCCGGTTCTCGTTACCGCCGTCGTACCGAAACTCCGGGATGACAACAAGGACGTTCTTTTCATACCGCGCAACAAGTTCCGGCGTCACCCCGCTGGCCGGTTTGAAGTACGCGAGCCGAATCGTGACGCCGCGGTCGACAACCCCGCGACGCAGCACGTCCACGGTCCCCCGCGCGTCGAGTTCCTTGACGAGCCGCTCCTTGAACCCCCGCTGTGTGGCCCCCGCTCCTCCGTACTTCGCGGTCAGTTCGTCCCACTGGTCGGACTGGGTAGCGCCGATGAAGTGCAGCGTCGCACCGAAATCGATCCCGGCATTCCGGTCAAAGTCATGGTCGCCAACCCGCTCGTACCCACCCGAGTTGACCAGCCAGGCAACGATCTCGGCCTGAAACGCCCGCTCATCCGGCTTCATCGAGACACCCCCGGTACCTCCATCTCCCCAGTAACCGCCGCTGTAATCAAAGCCTGCCGATGCTCCTGAAGCAAGCCAATTTGACGAATCACAAGGTCCCGCGTATCAACAATACGCTTTTCTGCTGCGACTAGACGTTTCACTACTTCCAGTTGACTGGAGTACGGCATCAACGGAACCCTCAGCTTCGAGCAGTCACCCACTCTCAAATGCTCATGTAGGGATCCCGCACCAAGCAACCTAATCTGATCTTGCACCCGTGTTGATCGCAGAGCAAATGCCAGATACTGCGGAAGCGACTGCGAGGATGGCCGGTACATCATCAGGCGTTGCCCCAACAGGACACGATCATCCGCAAACATTCAGCCTGGGCGCGGGGGTGATGCCCGGCGGGCGCGTGTTCGGCGGGTGGGTTTGTCGTGATGTTGTGGTCAGGCGGGGGTGGGGTCTGGTGGCATCCAGGGGTTTCCGAGGATGGCTGTGTGGAGGGTGTCCATGATGTTGAGGCCGTGTTTTGCTGCGGTGGAGAGGTATCCGCGGATGGTGTAGCGGTCTTGGGTGCGTTTCTCGCTGGTGAGTCGCCCGGAGATGTTCTGTTGCACTTTGGAGGGCCGTAGGTCGCGTTCGGCTTGGTTTGAGGTGGGTGGCACCTTGAGGTCGTGGGCGAAGCGCAGCACATCGGCGGCGCGGTCGCGGAAGACTTCCAGTAGCAGCCGGGCTTTGCGTTCGCCAGGGCGAGTTCCGTGTGAGGTGGTGGCGGAGAGTCCGACCAGGACACCGTCGGAGAACTTCTTAACCAGCTTGGTTTTGACGTGGTCGGCGATCGCGTCGCGGCCTTCCTCGCGGGCCAGGTTGGCCTCGTGGATCAGTTCGCGTAGCGCGTCGGTGATCTGGGACGGCCAGTGCTCGTCGGGGTAGACCTCGCTGGCGCCGGCGAGATCACGCAGGAGATGCTGACAGCACAGTTGGTGGGTCAGCCCACCAAGCACGGTCGAGTCGTAGTTGCAGTACCGGTCATGCACGATCACCGAATCGATCAGGTCGGTGAACACGAACGCTGTGAAGGTGTCCAGGTCACGGTCGCCGAGCAGGTAGTGGGTGTACAGCTCGGTGGACGCCACCAGCAGGTACTTTTCAGCCTTCTTCTTCCCTGGCTTGGGGGTGCGCGGACCGACCTTGAGCGGGGTCTCATCGCGGACACCGCGTAGGCGAGAGTGATCAAGGCGCGGATCCGTTTATCGGCCGCGGCCACCGAAGTACGATATCGGGCAGATCAATCGGCTACCACCTGGCGTCACCGTTCGCCGGCGGCTTGGCCCCCTTGATCTGCATGGCGTTACTTAAGTGGGCCGACGGCCGGCCTGGCCAATTGCGCATCTACATGATCGGCATGTCGGCCATCACGCTCGTATCGGTCTGGCTGGCGGCCGAGACGCGCAGCGCCACATTTGGGCGAGAATGGAACGCCAGGTGCGTAAACTCCGCACGAGTCGAATGGGAAATCCAGCTAGAACCCTCTCCCGCCGGGAGAGGGCAGGGTGAGGGGAACACGTCACCGCGAGTCAGTTTCACTCAAACAGCGCTGAGCCGACGCGGACGATCGTGGCTCCCTCTTCGATCGCCACTTCGTAATCTCCGCTCATGCCCATCGATAGCTCATCAAGCACAACGTGCTCCGGCGTTGCGTCACGCAATTGGTCGCGCAACTGCCGCAAGCGGCGAAAGTCGTCCCGGGCCGCCACCGGATCATCGCGCGGCCCGCCATGGCCATCGCCCCGCACGTGGACGTGCGGCAATCGTCCGAAATGTTCGAGGGCGGCGGCTACCTCGCCAGCGGCAAAACCATGCTTGGCCGGGTCGGCCGAAATATTCACCTCGACGAGCACCGGCACGCGATCGATCTGTTGTTCGGCGGCCGCCGATTCGATCGCATCGGCCAGTCGCAGGCTGTCGCAGGAATGAATCAGCGAGGTGAGCGGCAACATACACGCAGCTTATTGCGGCTGCAAATGCCCAATCATGTGCCAGCGAATGCCGTGACCAGCGAACTGCTCGGCCCGTTGCCACAGTTGCTGCGGCCGGCTCTCACCCAGATCACGGCAACCGGCGGCAAAGAGAGATGGCGATCGTTATCTCATCGGCGTACTTCGTGACGGCGACCAGCGTGATTTCGTCGACCGCTCGTCCAGCGCACAACGCGGCCGCCGCGGAATTCGTCGCGAACCTGGGCCAGATTGTCGGCAACTTGGCGAGTATCGGCCATTCGTCGTTTAGAGCGGGTCAGAGCGCTGCTGCACAGCGCTGGTGCATCGGCGTCGGACAGGTTACCAACAGGCGACGGTGGCAACCATGACAAGATACTTGGCTGCACGGCGCACGGTCAGAAGGGCACCGACAATTGACGAACCGCGACCATTCGATTTCGACCAGCGGTTCGATCTCGCCGTCGGTCTTGAAGCGGGCCACCAGGAATTCGAGACCAGGTTGTGTCCCAACAGCGTGCGATTGCCGCTTTGGCCCAGCGATCTGTAGACCAACCAATGTTCGTCGCGGATCTGTACGCGATAGCCCACCGCCATGTCGGGCGACAGGGTCTGTCGATTTTCCGCGATGGTCGCAACTGCGCCGCCAGGTAGCGGGACGGAACATGCGTCGCGGGTGCAGGTCGATGAACAGCGGCGCGGTCTGCACGGCAGCGTGCCCTTCGTGCCGGGTGGCACGCAGCTCGAGCGATTGCTCGCTGACAGCTTCCAGGCGCTTCCGCACTCGGCTCCGCCCACCACTCGCGCAAGGCTAACGGAAAGACCAGGCCGCGTGGTTTGCCGCCGACAGAGATATCCTTCAGCGAGTTTCGGTCGAAGGATCGAAGCTCGTGTCTGCCTCAGCGGAAGCGTGCCGCGGTATTCGAGCCCGGCGGTTTCGGTTTCCAGAACCGCGTCGGACAGGAACGAATCGATCTTCTCGCGCAAGCACGATTTGCCGCTGCACGCGGATGCCCTGTGGGAGCGCAGATTTCCATTTCCAGGTAATCGGCGTCTTCGGTGCTGGTCCAGCAGACTTCGTCCCACTCGGCGTCGGCATCGGGGACGAGCACTTCGCCATTTCGACGAACTTCACAGGTCCAGACGCCCGACCACAGCGCGTCACTCCCCGTGCTCAATTCCAGGCACGTGGTTGGGCCCGATCGCGCGACGACCACGCGTTCGCGGCCGCGCGACCAATCGGGACGCAGTACCGTGACACCGGCCGATTCGTTGTTGGCGGCCGGGGCGGGCAGCGATTTCGCAGACACGCTGCCCGAAATCTCACGGCCTTGGATAAGTGCCGTTAACCGCACTCAGGGCGAACAAGTCCCTCGCAAGCTGTCGACAAAAAATCGCGATGATTGCGATCGGCCGTGGCAGTTGAGAACGCCAGCGTTCCGTCGCGTCGCGCGAGGCGAAGCATCTGGCGGACAAAGCTGGTGTCACGCCTTCGGCCTCGGCATTCCAACCGGCCTTTTTCAAGTTGCGGGCCAGACCGCGCGAGCGAGCCCAGGTGGCCCATAGTGCCGGCACCAGGTCCAAGTTAGCCGAGGGCATGCCATCGGCGGCGATAATCGTGGCAGAGCACCGTGGCTAACTCCTGCCCGCCGCACCGCGCTAACTGGCGAGCCGGCTTCAACTCGGGCAGCCCATACGCCAGTGCCAGCGGTAGCTCGGTACCAAGCCATTGCCGCGCAGAGCGTGTCTTGCGCCGCTTCGGCCGTATCGGCGGCGTGCGGTAAAAAATGACAATTGCCACCAGGTGTCTCCGGGAAGCTCGGCGGCGAGCACTGGCAGCGCAGAAGCCCAGGCCGCGCGTTCGAACCAAAGAGTCAGTGCTGGCGAGCCGTGACGTTTCGGCGATCCACGCCAGCGTTATTTCAAGAGGCGTACCACTGGACAAACCCCAGGACTTGCCGCGTTCCAAGCGATCCAGCCCAGCCACGAGGTCGGCGGTCGACGGCAGCCGCGTAGAAAGCGGCGCACGGTAAATGCCGGCGAGCCCCAAGCCAGCGACGGTCCTTTGCCGGGGAACAAATGGGCGACGCAGCTGGTCACCGCGCCAGTTTGGCCAAATGGGCGCGCCAGTCGTTCCAGCCTTTGCTATCGGTGCCCCAACCTTCGGCGCGGGCGATGCAAGAGGGGGTCGAGCGATGCCAGACCGCATCGCCCACCGGCATCCTTGCGAGTTGCCGTCGGAGGAATCGAGCGAGTGGCTACCGTTCCCGTCACGAGCATGGGGATCGCGACTGCGAAGCGGCAAGACGCTGCGAGAGGCGGCACGCGAGTGGGCATAGTTGCCATCAGTGGCTAAATCCTTACTTCCATCGGACGTCGGCCGAGGCTGCCAACGTGCGCAGTTCAGCGATGACGATCGTTTTTTGGGGCGAGTACAGCACATATCCGCAAAATGGGCCTGGTTCTTTCGCCGCGCACGCGACGAACCGGTTGGACGCACTGCCAGCACGGC
Source organism: uncultured Actinomycetota bacterium (assembly GCA_963826035.1). Lineage (GTDB taxonomy): Bacteria > Actinomycetota > Actinomycetes > Mycobacteriales > Pseudonocardiaceae > Actinophytocola. Next base: position 88,460 of record CAWGVZ010000005.1, read on the forward strand.
AGTATCTTAACAGTGTGAAGCGAGATTTGAACCCGTTCCGGCGGGGAGATTTTCGCGAAAATCACCGCTCAATGGCCCGAGGATTTATGAGCCGTTTAATTCAGCGAGGAATGCTGTGGGGAGCGACGATTGGCGCGGCTGGCCTCGTGCACCGGAACCTCCGGCACTCTCGGCCTTTCCGAGCCGGGCCCTCGCTAAACCCGCGCCGCTCACGCGACCGGAACTTGGCGATGCCGCCGCGCCGCTCACGCAACTGGCGCACGGCTATGTCGCCGGGCCGCTCACGCGGGCGGAACACGGCAATGTCGCCGCTCCGCCCAAACGACCGGAACACGGCAATGCCGCCGAGTCGCTCACGCGACTGAAGCATTGCAGTGTCGCCGGGCTGCTCACGTGACCGGAACATGGCAATGCCGCCGGGTCGCTCTGCGACCCGGCGGCATGCAAAGGCCTACTTCGGGGTCTCGTCGACCGCGATGTCGAAGGTGAACTGGTTGCCGTCGATGCCGGTGATGGTGTTGGTGACCGTGTACACCGAACCCGTGGTGGGATCGGTCAGGTCGCAGTAGATCACCCGGTCGGCGTAGATCATGATGTTGATGCCGGTGCCGCAGTCGATCTCCGGACGCGTCCCCATCTGCTCCTCGAGCGAGTCCTCGGCCGCGGTGGCGAGGCGATCGGCGGGGATCTCCAGTTCGGCCACGCCGGGCGGCGGGGAGGTCGACTCGTCAGCGGGGGGACTGGACTCCTCGGCGCTGGATTCCTCGACACTGGATTCGACGCCGTCGGGCTCGGAGGTCGCGTCCCCGCCGGACACCGTGGGACCGGCGTCGAAGCTGCACGCCGCCAGACCGAGAACGGCGAGGGCAATGGGCAGAATCGCGAGTTTGCGCAAGGGCACGACAGGGCCTTTCATTCGATGGGCGGACTCCAGCGAGTCTGCCCGCGTTCGGGGTGATTTGCGAGGCGGTACGGCGGGATACCGGCGGGATACCGGCGGGAATGTCGCCCGGCCCAGGGCGGGCGGCACCAGGAACCGCTCATGGGCGGACCCGTCGGTCATGCCGCGCCCCCAGGGCCTACCTGCCCACGCTTATGCCCGCGGAACGGTTCGCCGCCGTGCTCACCACCCGGTGACCGCGCCTCGGTCTACTCCGGCTTGGGCGCGAGCCCGCTGAAGGCGACCTCGAGGATCCGCTCCGTCTGCCCCACGGTGACCGGCCGAGTCTGCAGGAGCAACCGGTAGTACAGCGGCGCGTAGATCAGCTCGACGACCTCGCTGAGGTCGACGTCGTCGCGGACCTGCCCCTGTTCGACGGCGCGTTCCAGCCGCTTGATGCACGGCTGCACCCGGGGATAGATGATGTTGGCCAGGAACGACTCGGACACCTTCGGATCGCTCTGCGCGGCGGCGATGAGGCCCTGGAAGTACGGCTTGACGCGCTCGTCGACGAACAGCGACGCCACACCCCGCATCTGGGTCCCGAGGTCGGCCATGATGTCGCCCGTGTCGGGGAAGTCGGTGGCGGACCCGACCTGCTCGTTGATCGCCTCCTGCAGCACCGCCGCCTTGGAGGGCCACCAGCGGTAGATGGTCTGCTTGCCGACCCCCGCGCGCTTCGCGATGCCCTCCATCGTCATGCGCTCGTAGCCCTGCTCGCTGGTCAGCTGCAGGGCGGCTTCGAGAATGGCTTCACGCGCTCGGGCGCTACGTCGTATCGGTTTGTCATCGGCCATGCGGACAAGGATAGCTGACCTGCGAGACGAACCGTTCCGTAGCGTTTTCCAAATCTTCTTTGATCAAACGAGACGTCTCGTCTTGACACGCGAGGGACGGGGCCCTACTCTGACAAGACGAGACGTCTCGATTCGTAGCCCACCCTCTTTCAAAGGGAGCACTTCCGTGAACAACCCGACTCCGCGCCAGTTCACTGGCCTCTGCGGTCTCGTCACCGGGGTCTTCGCCCTGATCGTCGTCCCGCTGTACTTCGTCTACATGGGACCGCCGCCCACCTGGAACGTCCTGACCCGCACGCTGATCGCGGTCCCGATGCTGCTCGCCCTCATGGGCTTCGTCACCGGTCTGCGGCAGATCCTCCGCAACACCGCCCCCGGCCACGAACTGCTCGGCACCGTCCTCTTCAGTGCCGGATCGGCCTACGCCGTCACCAACCTGGTCGCGCTCTCCATGGAGGCGGGCGTGCCGCTGTACGTCACCGACGGCTCCTTCGACCCGACCATCGACGGCCCGCTGTCGGCGGGCACCGTGCTCGTGCACGGACCGATCGCGCGGATGCTCACCGCGATCGTGGCCATCGCCATCGCGTACGCCGCCTCGCGCCTGAAGCTGCTGCCCCGCTGGGTCGCCGTCACCGGCTACCTGCTGGCCGCGCTCAACCTCGCCTTCGTCCCGTCGCTCTACTTCGGCATGAACCCGGCGGACTTCTACGCCGCGAACGGCTGGGGGAGTACGGCTTCCATCTCGTTCATCGGCTTCATCTGGTACGGCCTGGTCGGGATCTCGGTCCTGCGCCGCCGCTTCCCGGAACCGACGAACACCGGCACCCTGAGCGCCCGCGAGTCCTCGCTCGCGGTCGCGTAAGCACCGCATGAATCGCTCCCGGGCCGGCGGGGGTGTATCCCGCCGGCCCGGGAGCAATGCAGGCTTCGGGCACACGGGCAACACTCCCCGCCGGGCCGGGAGCCGTCTCTTCCATGGGCCAGTGCGCGACCACGTTCGACAACACTCCCCGCCGGCTCGGGAGCCGTGCCGCGCCCGCAGTCTTCCGGCGCCGGCGGTGCGGCGGATACCATACGGTTCACCGCATTCGGCCCGAAAGGATCGGCGAATGAGCCTTGACCGCACCCGCCGTCCCTCGCTCACCGAAGGGCCGCAGGCGCGGTGACCGCCGCGTTCTTCACCGGGCTCGCCCTCGGCCTCGCGCTGATCGTCCCGATCGGGGCGCAGAATGTGTTCGTCTTCGGGCAGGCCGTCACCCTCGGGATGCCGCGGGCCCTGTGGGCCGTGGTCGGCGCGGCCGCCTGCGACACCCTCCTGATCGTCCTCGGCGCGGCCGGGACCTCGGCGCTCTTGAACTCGGTGCCCGGGCTGCGGCCCGCGATGCTCCTCGGGGGCGCGCTCTTCCTCATCTATCTCGGCGTCAAGTCCTTGCGCACCAAGCCTTCCGAACTGGACGACCAGGCGGGCCTGTGGTCGCACGGGCAGGTGCTGCGCCGGACGGCGGCGGTCTCCCTGCTCAACCCGCACGCCATTCTCGACACGGTCGGCGTGCTCGGCGCGGCCATCACCGCCCAGGCGGTCGCCACCCGCGTCCCGTTCGCCGTCGGCGCGGTGGTCGCCTCGTGGACCTGGTTCCTGGTGCTCGCCACGGCCGCACATGCCATGCGCCGCTTCCTGACCAAGGAGCGCCGCGTCTGGTTCGACCGGGTCTCGGGCCTCATCCTGCTGGTCTTCGCCGGGTGGCTCGCGGTCGAGTTCGCCCAGGCCCTCATCTGAAACGCCCGGTTCGATATCAGTGATACATCAAGATATATATCGGCAACGAGGCATCTGCCTCGTTCGGTCGGTTAGGGCCGCCGATCGGCTCAGGCCACCAACCGGGCGTCGATCACGATCCGGCGCGGCCGTCCGCGATCGTCCCGCCCTGCGCGCCCCTGGATTCCGCGGCCTGAGCGGACACTCCGTGGAGGACCAGTTCGAGCCAGCGCTCGCGGAGCGCGGGCGGCTGGTCGACGGGGACGGTGGCGAACAGCAGGTAGAAGTCGTCCACGCCGAAATCGGCGCGGAGGCCTCCGGTCCGCTTGCCGGCCTTGATGATCCGTTCCATGGCCAGGAGGCCGCGGCCGAAGGTCTCGCTGAGGTCGTACTGGGCGCCGAGGGCCTGCGCGGCGGCTTTGGCGGCCTTGTTGCTGGCGGCGACTTCGAGCGTGCCCAGGAGGAAGCGGGAGAACTCGTCGATGACGGCGGCTCCGGCGTCGACGCGGTCGGCGGTGGCTTCGAGTTCGGTGATGATCTGCTGCATGTGCGCTTCGATGACGGCGGTGACCAGGGCGTCCTTGGTGGGGAAGTGGCGGTAGAGGGTCCCGACGGCGACGCCGGCCTCTTCGGCGATGACCTCCATGCGGGCGTCGGGCCCGTGGAGGACGATCTGCCGTTCGGCCGATGCGAGGATCTTGGAGCGGTTTCGCACGGCGTCGGCGCGGAGCGGGCGTTCGGCGGCCATCGTGACTCCCTTCTGGTTCCGGTCCCGCATCGTATGGCACGGTGTCGAGCGGCGGTGTTCGTGTAGTCGTGGTCACCCGGGTTGCAATAACCTGAATCATGGTTCATGCTTAAAATGAATGGGAGTTCAGCTTATCTCGTGATCGGGCCGAAGGCCCGGCGCGGAGCAGGAGGCACGTCATGGCAGCAGGCACTGGACCGCAGCGGACATCCCCGACCAGACGGGGCGCACGGTCGTCGTGACCGGCGCCAACAGCGGGCTCGGCCTGGAGACGCCCGCGGTTCGCCGAGCACGGCGCGCACGTAGTCATGACCTCGCGCTCAGAGGACAAGGGCCGAAGCGCCGACGATCCGGGGCGAGTTCCCGCGCGCGAGCCTGGAGGTGCGGGGTGCTCGACCTGGCCGACCTCGACTCGGTGGCCGCGTTCGCCGAGGGCCTGCGCGCCGACCGCGCCCGCCTCGACGTGCTCGTCAACAACGGCGGGGTCATGGCCCCGCCGCGCTCGCTGAGCCCGCAGGGCCACGAGCGCCAGTTCGCCACCAACCACCTGGGCCACTTCGCGCTCACCGGCCACTGCATGGGCCTGCTCGAACAGGGCCGGGACCGCCGCGTGGTCACGGTGAGCTCGCCGCCCACGGCCACGGGCGGATCCATTTCGAGGACCTCACCGGGGGCCGAGAAGTACAGCCCGATCGCGTTCTACGGGCAGTCGAAGTTCGCCAACGCCGTGTTCGGGCGGGAGCTCGACCGGCGGCTGCGCGAGTCCGGGAGCCCGGTGCGCAGCCTCATCGCCCACCCCGGCTTCACCCGGACCCAGCTCGTCGAGAACGGCCTCGACGCCCGATGCGGGCGATCGCGCGGGTCCTCATGCCGCTCACCTCGCAGTCGGTGGAGCAGGGGACGCTGCCGCAGCTGCGGGCCGCCACCGACCCGAAGGCGCAGGGTGGGGAGTACTACGGCCCCGACGCGAGGAACGAGCGGAAGGGCCGCCCCGTCGTGGTAGACGTGATCGAGCCCGCGAAGGACCCCGAGACGGCGACTCGCCTGTGGACGCTCTCGGAGGAGCTGACCGGCGTGCGCTACCCGGTGGGCGCGGAGGCCTGAACCTCGGCGCCCCGCTCGATGTGGGCGAGCAGGCGTCCGGCGAGGTCGCCGAGGGTCTGGAACTCTTCGGGGGTGAGGGCGTCGACGACCAGGCGGCGCACGGTGACGACGTGCTTGGGCGCGGCGGCCCCGATGACCTCGCGGCCCCGGCGGTGATCGCGACGAACGCGCCGCGGCCGTCCTCGGCGCACTCCTCGCGGGCCACCAGGCCGCGCTTGGCCATGCGGGCGATCTGGTGGGACAGGCGGCTCTGCTCCCACTCGATCGCCTTGGCGAGCTCCTGGAACCGGAGCCGGCCGTCGGCGTCGTCGGTGAGGGCCACCAGGATCGCGAAGTCCGCGCCGGAGAGCTTGGACTGCGCCTGGAGGTCGCTGCCGAGGCGGGCGGTGAGCTTCTGGTTCAGCCGCACGAAAGCCCGCCAGGAGCGCTGCTCCTCGGGACTGAGCCACTGGATGTCGTTCATGATGCCCCCATGCTACCCGGTAGTTGACGCATCACATACCAGCGTCGCAGCTCAAGGGTGCTTGGTGGAGCGGCCTTCGACGACCATGTCCCGGTATTCGGGGTGGCGCGCGATCCATTCGGCGTAGTCGGGGCAGAGCGGGCGGACCCGCTCGCCCCTGCGGCGCTCCTCGTCGAGCGAGCCCCGAAGGAGCACTGTGGCCGCCCCGGTGCCGACCGCCCGGGGGAGGACCTCCATCCGGGTGAAGGTGACGATGCCCTCGCGGCGCACGTACTCGGCGTAGGCGACCAGCTCGCCGCCGCGGCGGGCCTCGTAGCGGTTCCGGTCCGGCGCGTCGGCCACGTCCACACTCATGCGCTCCCCCTCCGGTCCCGTGCCAAGCATGGTCCGCGAACCGCGCGGCGTCCACCGAAGCCCGACTCTTAGCGGAATCCCGGGAACCGTGCCATCCTGGGGCGAAACGGCATCGAACCCGGGAGACGAACCGCATGGCGACAGAGGACCACCGGCTGGGGGCGCTGCCCGTGGGCACCGGAGCGACCGGGACGCGGGTCGAGACCGACTCGATGGGCGCGATCGAGGTGCCGGCCGACCACTACTGGGGCGCGCAGACCCAGCGCTCGCTGCACCACTTCTCCATCGGCGACGACCGCATGCCGCAAGGCGGTCGTACCACGCCTACGGCTACGTCAAGAAGGCGGCGGCGATCGTCAACGCCGAGCGCCGGGCGCCTGCCGCAGTGGAAGGCCGACGCCATCGTCCGCGCCGCCGACGAGGTCATCGCCGGCGCAGCTCGACGGCGAGTTCCCGCTCTACGTGTGGCAGACCGGGTCGGGCACGCAGACCAACATGAACGTCAACGAGGTGATCGCCAACCGCGCCATCCAGCTGCTCGGCGGCGAGCTGGGCAGCAAGGACCCGGTCCACCCGAACGACGACGTCAACATGGGCCAGTCGCGCAACGACACGCTTCCCCACGGCGATGCACATCGCCGCGGTCGCTGGCGATCGACGACCGGCTGCTGCCCGCAGCTGGACGCGCTCGCGCGACGCGATCGCAGGCCAAGGCCGAGCGAGTGGGTGCGACGTCGTCAAGATCGGCCGCACCCACCTGCAGGACGCCATGCCGCTCACGCGTCGGGCAGGAGTGGTCCGGGCTAGGCCGCGCAGCTCGACGACGCGCATCGACCGAGGTCGAGCACGCGCTCGCCGGGCCTGCTACGAGCTGGCGATCGGCGGCACCGCGGTCGGCACCGGGCTGAACGCGCCCGAGGGCTTCGGCGATGCGAGGTCGCGCGCGAGATCGCCGAGCTGACCGGACAAGCCGTTCGTCACCGCGCCCAACAAGTTCGCGGCGCAGGGCGCGCTGGACGCGCATGGTGCGCGCTCACGGCGGCGCTGCGCGGGCTGGCGGTGGCGCTGATGAAGATCGCCAACGACATGCGCTGGCTCGCCTCGGGGCCGCGCGACGGGCTTGGCCGAACTGAGCCTGCCCGCCAACGAGCCGGGCTCCTCGATCATGCCCGGCAAGGTCAACCCGACGCAGTGCGAGGCGATCGTGATGGTCTGCCATCCAGGTGATCGGCGAGGACACCGCGGTCGCGATTCGCCGGCAGCGCAGGGCAACTTCGAGCTCAACGCGATGCGCCCGATCATCATCAACAACTTCCTGCACTCGGCCCGGATCCTCGCCGACGGCATGCCGAGAAGTTCCGCGGTCTACTGGTCGAGGGCACCGAGCTCGAACCGGGAGAAGATCGAGCGAGCACGTCGAGCCGCTCGCTCATGCTGGTCACCGCGCTGAGCCCCGGTGATCGGCTACGACAAGGCCGCCGCACATCGCCCACAAGGCCGACGAGGAGCGCACGACCCTGCGCGAGGCCGCCCTCGCCCTCGGCGTCAGCGCCGAAGACTTCGACCGCATCGTCGACCCCGCGACCATGGTCGGCAACCCGAGAAGCGACCTCGGCCTCGACTAGTTACAACGGCAGCGGGCCCGAGTCTCCACAGGAGGCTCGGGCTCGCTGCCGCGAACGCTATGCCGCTGCCGCCGCTGCCGCCGCGCCTCCGCCGCAGTCCTCGCACGCTTCGCGTCGCCGCTCGTGATAGGCCATCGTCGTCGTGAACAGGGCCAGTCCCCATACCACCCAGAAGGTTTCGGGCAGCGAGAGCGCCCACGTGCTCGCGCTGATGCCCTCGGCGGCCACCAGTCTCATGTACATCCCGCCCGCCGAGGCCACCAGGACCGACACCAGCGTTGCGATTGCCCGGTAGCGGGGTTCCGACAATGACCACGAGCTGGGTGTCAGCATCGATGACCACTTGGTGGTTGGTGGAATAGCGGTAGTTCTTGCTCTTCGCGGCCACCGTATGGTCCCGGGTGGGCATGAGTGTGCCGTCGACGATCAGCACGGTCCCAAGGGCGAACCTGCGGCGGGGCTGCTGCGCGAGTTTGGGGCCAAGGTCGTCGATGATGCGGCAGGCGGCTGACTTCGAAGTCCCGAACAGCGCCGCGATCTGCCGCATGGTCAGATTGGTCCGCCAGTAGGTCGCGACCAGCGGCACCCGGTCGGCGAAGCCGAGCTTCCAAGGGCGTCCTTTGAGCGCCGGATCGGCACCCTCGCAGCGCAACTGGGTGATCAGCTTCCCGAACTGTCGGGCCGACAACCCGCTGAACAGCTCGACCACCGTCGCGTCCGCCGTACTGATCACACCCGTCACGCGGCCATGATCGCATGCGCCCGAACGGATCTTCTCTTGCGCATCATGTGCCCCTGCCTGCCATCCTCGGCGGAAGGCGGCTATGTCGGACCCTGCGGGCATACTCCCGTCCATGGTTGAGATCAACACCCGCCCGTTGCGCGACCGGCGCGACCTCGAAACCGTCTTGAGCAAAGGCTTTGACCTGATCGCACCGGTCGCTCCAGGGCTCCGGTATCGCCTGGTCGGGACCGGCGCGGCCTGCCTGCAGGGAGTCGATCTGCCGGTCGGTGACGTAGACCTGCTCCTGGACCGGCGATCCGACGTCGCCGCGGTCGCCGCGGCACTGGCGCATCTGCC
>CAWGVZ010000006.1:0-51789 GCA_963826035.1 uncultured Actinomycetota bacterium
CAGGGGCTCAACTGGCGGCGACCGAGGTGGCTACAAGGGCTCCTCGGGTGGCGAGCGCGGTGGCCACAGAGGGTCCTCCGGTAGTGACCGAGGCGGCTACAAGGGTTCGACCGGTAGTGACCGTGGTGGTTACAAGGGTTCGACCGGTAGTGACCGTGGTGGTTACAAGGGTTCGACCGGTAGTGACCGTGGTGGTTACAAGGGTTCGACCGGTAGTGACCGTGGTGGTTACAAGGGCTCGTCCGGTAGTGACCGCGGGGGTTACAAGGGTACTTCCGGTGGCGAGCGCGGCGGCTACAAAGGCTCATCCAGCAGCGAGCGCGGCAGTTACAAGGGCACTTCCGGCAGTGACCGCGGGGGCTACAAGGGTACTTCCGGTGGCGAGCGTGGCGGTTACAAGGGCTCATCCAGCAGCGAGCGCGGCGGCTACAACCGGTCGTCGTCGAGCGACCGAGGCGGTTACAAGGGTTCATCCGGTGGCGAGCGCGGCGGATATAAGGCTCGTCGGTGGGAGCGGGGTGGCTACAAGGGCACTTCCGGCAGTGACCGCGGCGGCTACAAGGGCACTTCCGGCAGTGACCGCGCGGGCTACAAGGGCTCATCGACCAGCGACCGCAGCGGCTACAAGGGCGCGTCGAGTGGCGACCGTGGCGGCTACAACCGCTCTTCCGGTAGCGACCGTGGCTACAACGGTTCCTCCAGCGGCGACCGTGAGGGATACAACCGTTCCTCCAGTGGCGACCGGGGTGGTTACAACCGCTCTTCAGGCGGGGACCGCGGGGGCTACAAGGGATCGTCTGGTGGTGACCGGGGCGGGTACACCCGGACGTCCAGCGGCGACCGCGAGGGCTACAAGGGTTCGGCCGGCGGTGACCGTGGTGGGTACAACCGGTCTGGCGCCGGCGATCGGGGCGGCTACAAGGGTTCCTCCGGTGGTGACCGCCGTTCCTCGGGTGGCGATCGGGGTGGCTACAAGGGCTCCGGTGGCGACCGTGGTGGATATCAGGGTTCGCCGCGGGGCGACAGCCGTACCTCGGGAGGCGGGGGCTACTCCCGCACGTCCGGTGGGGACTCCAGGGACAACGACCGTGGGGGATACAACCGTTCCGCCGACCGTGGCGAGAGCAGGGGCGGCGGCTACCGGCGCAGCTCCGGTGGCGACCGTCGCGACAACGACCGCGGTGGCTACCAGCGCTCGACGAGTGACGACCGCCGCGGTGGCTCCGGTGATGACCGGGGCAACCGCTCGTCCGCCGGCGACCGCAAGCCGAGCTACAACCGCGACCGTGGCGAGTCCCGCGGTTCGAACTACTCCCGGCCGAGTGACGACCGTCGTGACAGCGGCCGACCGTCGGCCGACCGTGGGTTCGGTCGCGGCGACAGCCGTCCCGACTCCGGCGGTTCGGGGTTCGGTCGCAGCAACCGTAGTTTCGAGAGCGACCACGCTTCCGAGTCCGGCGGCGCCGGCTTCGGCCGCAACAACCGCGCGGGCGGCGACAGCCGGGACTCCGGCGATCGCCGTGACGACGATCGCGGTGGCTACAACCGGGACTCCCGCGACCGTCGCGACAACGAACGGGGTGGCGACCGCCGCCCCCAGCGCGACCGCCGCGAGTCGAGTCACGGCGACCGCGCTCCACACCGCCGCGAGCGCGAGCCCGAGCAGAGCGGCTACCTGGAGGTAACCGCCGGCGTCGAGCAGGACGACATCTCCGCGACCGAACTCGATGACACCACTCCGGCACCTCCGGACTCCATCGCCGTCGAGATCGGTGCGGCCGACGAGCAGGTAGCTGCCGCACCCGAGACCGAGCTGGCGGACTCCGAGGCCGATGTTGTGGCCGACGAGCAGGCAGCGGCCGTACCCGAGACCGCGCCGGCGGACGCCGAGCCCGAGGTTCCTGTTGAGCAGGCTGACCTCGCCCCCGAGACCGAGCCGGCCGACTCCCTCGCGGACGAGCCGGCGCCCGGCGACGTCGAGCCCGAGCAGGATGCGGCCGCCGCGGTGAGTGAGCCCACCGAGGAGACCGAACCGGCCGACGCGCTCGCTGACTACGAGCCGATCGACAGTGCACCCGACAGTGCACCCGACAGCGCACCCGACAGCGCACCCGACAGCGCACCCGACAGCGCACCCGACAGCGCACCCGAGAGTGCGCCCGAGCAGGAACCCCACCGCCGCGACGGTGAACCGCACCTGCCCGACGACATCCAGTTCAGCGATCTCGACCCCGACACCCGCCGTGAGCTGCGCAGCCTCTCCAAGAGCGTCGCCGAGATGGTCGGGCGGCACCTCGTGGCCGCGGGCATCCTCATCGACGAGGATCCCGAACTCGCGCTCGAACACGCCCGGTTCGCTCGCACCCGCGCCTCGCGGGTCGCGGTCGTGCGGGAGGCCGCCGGGATCGCCGCCTACCACGCCGGTGAGTGGGCCGAGGCCCTCGGCGAGCTGCGGGCCGTGCGGCGCATGAGCGGCAGCCAGGTCTACCTGCCCCTCATGGTCGACTGCGAACGCGCCCTCGGCCGGCCGGAACGTGCGCTCGAACTGGCGGCCGAGGCGAAGGACCTACCCGAGGAGGTCGCCGTCGAGCTGCGCATCGTCACGGCCGGCGCCCGTCGGGACCTCGGTCAGCTCGATGCCGCCGTGGTCGGGCTTCAGGGCCCGGACCTCGAACCTGGCCGTCGCGACCCGTGGAGCGCCCGCCTGTTCTACGCCTACGCCGACAACCTCGAGGCCGCCGGCCGCTCCGAAGACGCCATCCGCTGGTTCCTCAACGCCGCCGAAGCCGACCAGGACGAGGAGACCGACGCCGCCGACCGGGCGATCGCACTGGGCGCCGGACTGTGATGCTCGACGGCTACGACACCCTGCTGTTCGACCTGGACGGCACGCTCTTCCGCGGCTCGAAGGTCATCCCCGGCGCCCCGGAGGCGGTCGACGCCGCCCACCGGGCCGGCAACCGCGTCCGCTACATCACGAACAACGCCTCGCGCAGCCCCGCCGAAGTCGCCGGGCACCTCACCGACCTGGGCATCCCCGCCCGCGCGGCTGAGGTCAGCACCAGCGCCCAGGCCGGGGCCGCCGTGCTGGCCGGCAAGCTCGACGCCGGCGCCACCGTGCTGGTGGTCGGCTCGCCGGGCCTGGTGGCCGAACTCGAAGCGGTCGGACTCCGCGCGGTTCGCGAGGCGGGCGACGAGGTCGTGGCGGTCGTCCAGGGGCTGTCGAAGGACACCAGCTGGCGCGACCTGGCCGAGGCGTGCCTCGCCATCCGCTCCGGCGCGCTGTGGGTCGCCTGCAACGTCGACCCCATGCTGCCGACGGAACGTGGCCTGCTGCCCGGCAACGGCTCGCTCGTCGCCGCGTTGCGCACGGCCACCGGCGCCGAGCCGGTGGTCGCCGGCAAACCGGCCACCCCGCTGTTCGTCGAGGCCACCCGCGGCGCCGAGAAGGCCCTGGTGGTCGGCGACCGGCTCGACACCGACATCGCGGGCGCCATCAACGCCGGACTCGACTCGCTGCTCGTGCTCTCCGGCGGCAACACGGCGGCCGACGTGTACGCGGCCGACGATCGGCCCACGTACATCGCCGCGGACGTGGCCGCGCTCACCGAACCGGCCGACCGGCTGCGGGTCGCGGCCCAGCCGGGCTGGCGTCTCGAGGGCGACACCGTGTACGGCAGTGGCCACCCGCTCGCACTGCTCCGCACCCTGTGCGCCACCTCGCCGCGCGACACGCTCGTGGCCGGCGACGACACCGCACGCGCCGCGCTCGACCACCTCGACATCCGTCATGAGCTAGCGTGAACACCGTGCAGCTGGACTCTGACGCCACCACGGACCCGACCGCCGCCATCGACACGGCGATGGCCGGCACCGAGGGCCTCGACGCCGTTCCGCTCGCGGAGCACGTGGCCCGTTTCGACGAGGTCCACGGGGCGCTCAACAACGCGCTGTCGAGCATCGACACGGACTGAGCCGGTGCCCCGCAGGACTCGGCTCGACGCCGAGCTGGTGCGCCGTGGCCTGGCCCGCTCGCGTGAGCACGCATCCCAACTCATCGCAGACGGCCGGGTGACGGTCCGCGGCACGGTCGCCAGCAAGGGCGCGACGGGTGTCGAGACCGACGCCGCCGTGGTCGTCCGCGACCTCGACCTCGACATCAACTGGGCCTCGCGCGGCGCCCACAAGCTGATCGGCGCGCTCGACGCGTTCGACATCTCCGTGGCGGGCTGCCGCTGCCTCGACGCGGGCGCGTCCACCGGCGGTTTCACCGATGTGCTGCTCGCCCGCGGCGCCGACCACGTGGTGGCGGCCGACGTCGGCCGCGGCCTGCTCGTGTGGCGGCTCCAGACCGACGCCCGCGTCACCGTGTTGGACAAGACGAACGTCCGCGCCCTCACCCCGGACCTGACGGGCGGACTGGTCGACCTGGTGGTGGCCGACCTGTCGTTCATCTCGCTGCGCCTCGTGCTGCCGGCGCTGCTGGCCTGCTCGGACCCCGACGCCGACCTCGTGCCCATGGTGAAACCCCAGTTCGAGGTGGGCAAGGAACGGCTCGGCTCCGGCGGGGTGGTGCGCGAGCCGGAGCTGCGGGCCGAGACCGTGCGCACCGTGTTGTCGGCGGCCGCCGAGCTGGGGCTGCGCGCGCACGGCGTGGTGGCGAGCCCCCTGCCCGGTCCGTCCGGGAATGTCGAATACTTCGCATGGCTGCGTCGCGGCGAGCCCCTGGCTCCAGACGACGCGGCGACACTTGTGGAGACAGCCGTCCGGGAAGGGCCGCAATGACCGCACGTGAGGTGCTCCTGGTCGTGCACACCGGCCGCGCCGACACGCGTCGCGCCGCGGAGAAGGTGGCCGGCTGGTTCGCCGACGCCGACATCCGATTGCGCGTCCTCGAAGGGGAGGCGCCCGAGCTGCCCGGCTCCTGCTACCAGTCGGTCGTGCCGGTCGGCCAGGACTCGGCCACGGGCACCGAGCTGGTGTTCGTCCTCGGCGGCGACGGCACATTGCTGCGTGCGGCCGAGCTCGCCAGGCCGGCCGGGGTGCCGGTGCTGGCCGTCAACATGGGCCGGGTCGGGTTCCTGGCCGAAGCCGACTCCGACGTCCTCGAGGAGGCCGTCAAGCAGGTCATCGCGCAGCGGTACGAGGTCGTCGACCGGATGACCGTCGACGTGACCGCCACGCTCGCCGGACGGCAGCTCGCCAGGACATGGGCGCTGAACGAGGCGAGCGTGGAGAAGAGCAGCCGGGAACGGATCCTGGACGTGCGGATCGAGGTCGACAACCGGCCGGTGTCGTCGTTCGGCTGCGACGGTGTGCTGTGCGCGACCCCCACGGGCTCCACGGCGTACGCGTTCTCCGCCGGTGGGCCCGTGGTGTGGCCGGACGTCCAGGCGCTGCTGGTGGTGCCCAGCAACGCCCACGCCATGTTCGCCCGGCCGCTGGTCGTCTCGCCGGATTCCGTGGTGGCCGTTGAGGTCGACCCGTCCGGCCATCCCGCGGTGCTGTGCTGCGACGGCAGGCGAACTTTTGTTTTGCCGCCCGGCGCGCGGGTGGAGGTGGTCGGCGGTGAGAAGCCGGCGCGGCTGGTGAAGCTGCGACAAGGGCCTTTCACCGATCGGCTGGTGCACAAGTTCGAGCTGCCGGTGCAGGGTTGGCGCACTCCACGCTGACCAATCGAACACACATGTGGATAGGTGCGAGCTTTTGTCGGTGAGAGCCGATAAAGTGCGCGCTGTGTTGGCCGAGATGCGTATCGAGGGCCTCGGTGTGATCGACGAGGCCACGCTCGAACTCGACCCGGGCCTGACCGTTGTCACAGGTGAGACCGGTGCGGGCAAAACCATGGTCGTCACCGGACTGCACTTACTGTCCGGTGGCCGGGCCGAGGTGTCCAGAGTGCGGAGCGGCGCCGCGAAGGCGGTGGTGGAAGGCCGTTTCCATGCGCCACCGGGCAGCGCCGCGGCCAAGGTCGCCAGCGATGCCGGTGCCGAACCCGACGAGGACGGAACTCTCATCGGGTTACGCACGGTCGGCGCCGACGGCCGGTCCCGTGCGCACCTGGGTGGGCGATCGGTGCCCGTCAGCGTGTTGTCCGATCTGTCCGAGCAGCTGATCGCCGTCCATGGGCAGAACGATCAGCTGCGGCTGCTGCGGCCCGCCGAACAGCGGTCCGTCCTCGACCGGTTCGCCGGCGAGGAACTCGGTGGTGCGCTGACCGAGTACCGCAAGATCCGCGACGACTGGCACAAGGTCAGCACCGAACTGGCCGAACGCACGGCCAGGTCCCGTGAGATGGCCCGCGAGTCCGAGATGCTGCGCCACGGTCTGGCGGAGATCGAGGCGGTCGCGCCGCAGCCGGGGGAGGACGACGAGCTGCAGGCCAAGGCCCGCAGGCTCGCCGACGCCGACCAGCTGCGCGAGGCCGCCAGCGGCGCCGCGTTCGCGGTCAGCGGCGCGTCCGACGGCGACGCCGACGCGCCCGGCGGGCTGGGCCTGATCGCCGACGCCAGGCACCGCTTGTCCGGCTCCGACGATCCCCGGCTGCGTGAGCTGGAGCCGCGGCTGGCCGAGGCCGAAGCGTTGCTCGTGGACGTGGGCACGGAGCTGACCAGCTACCTGGAGTCGCTCGACGCCGACCCGGCCGTGCTCGAGCAGGTGCTAGCTCGCCAGGCTGAGCTGAAGGCGCTGACCAGGAAGTACGCGGCCGATGTCGATGGTGTGCTGGCGTGGGCGGCGGAGGCGCAGGAGCAGCTGGCCGGCCTGGACACCTCCGAGGGTGCTCTAGCCGAACTGGACCGTCGTCGTGGCGAACTGGCGACGGAGCTGGCCGAACGCGCCCGCCGCGTGACCGAGCTGCGAGTGGTGGCCGCCGATCGACTCGCGAAGGCGGTCACCGAGGAACTGGGCGGCCTCGCGATGGCGCAGGCCAGCATCGAACTGATCATCAGCACCCGCTGGGCCGAACCGGGCGACGCCCACGCGCTGCGCTTCGCGGGTGACGCGGGCGGCGAAGCACTGGTCCACGCGGGCCCGGACGGCGTGGACGAGGTGGAGATCCGCCTGCGAGCCCACGACGGTGCCCAGCCGCTGCCCGTGCACAAGGCGGCGTCGGGTGGCGAACTGTCCCGGGTGATGCTGGCCATCGAGGTGGTCCTGGCGCACTCCGACCCGGTCCCCACACTGGTGTTCGACGAGGTCGACGCGGGTGTGGGCGGCCGAGCGGCCGTGGAGATCGGCCGCCGACTGGCCCGGCTCGCCGGCAGTCACCAGGTCATCGTGGTCACGCACCTGCCGCAGGTAGCCGCCTTCGCCGACCGCCACCTGGTGGTCGACAAGAGCGCCAAGGGCGGCATAACCCGCAGCGACGTGCGTCGGGTGGACGAGCAGGACCGAGTGATCGAGCTGGCTCGAATGCTGGCGGGCATGGACACCACGGAAACGGGCCGAGCCCACGCGGAGGAACTCCTGGCAGTAGCCGACGCGGACAAGAAGGCCACGAGAGGCAAGGCCAAGAAACGCCGCTGACCACTGGAGCACCACCCGCGCAGGGGCCGGCTCGGCCCTTGTGCGGGCCAGGTCGCCCACTCGCGCAGGCAGAGCTAGCTATCCCGCGGGCCGAACCGGCCACTCACGCAGGCCGTGTCGGCCCGTCGCGCATGCCAAAACAGCCACTGGCGCATGCCGAAACAGCCACTCAAGCAGCCTGAGCCGCCCACACAAAAGGCCCGAGCCCGCCACTTGCCCATGGCGGACCGCCACTTCGGCAGCCAAGTCAACCCCCCGTGCATGCCGAGTCGGCCAATCCCGCGACCCGCGTACCACTC
Source organism: uncultured Actinomycetota bacterium (assembly GCA_963826035.1). Taxonomy (GTDB): domain Bacteria; phylum Actinomycetota; class Actinomycetes; order Mycobacteriales; family Pseudonocardiaceae; genus Actinophytocola. Next base: position 7,827 of record CAWGVZ010000006.1, read on the forward strand.
ACGCAGGCCGAACCCCGCCACTTGCCCATGCCGGACCGCCACTTCGGCAGCCAAATCAGCCATTCGTGTATGCCGAGTCGGCCACTCAAGCAGCCTGAGCCCGCCGCTCACGCAGCCTGAAACCTGCCACTGTGGGCATGCTCGACCGCCACCCCTGCAGTCAAGTCAGCCATTCGTGCGTGCCGAGTCGGCCATTCCGCGACCCGCGTGCCGCTCACGCAGGCTGAAACAGCCACTGGCGCGTGCCGAGTCGGCCTGAAACCCGCCACCACCGCATGCCGAGTCCGTCACCCCGCATGCCGAGTCGGCGACTTGCGCGCCGAGTCCACCACCCCTCATAGGCCGCGACCGCTGCGTTCTCGGGCGTAACCGCCGAGGCCGGGCGTCAGTGACCGCTCTGAGATCGCGGCGGGCAAGGAAGGCAGGCGCCAGCCTGCCCGCAGACCGCCACACCCCGCCCAGGCCACCGGAGGCGGCACACCCCCGGGCCCAAACCCCTTACACCGCAACAAAGCACATGAGCAACAGCGGCCTCCGGCCCCCAAAATCAAGCCTAGCCGCAGACCCCGACAAACTCGGCGCACCACAGTCCAAACAAGATCGACAGCGGGCCACGGCCCCCCGTAATCCAGCGTAGTCGCGGACACCGACAAAACCGGACCAGCAAACCCCGGCCCACCAACAAGATCAAGACCCGAGCCCAATTCACGGTCACCGAGAGTGATTCCACAGAGAACCGTCCACTCGGGTCGGTGAATCCTCCGGCGTGGCGAACGGACTATCCACTGTCCATTTGTCACCATCAGTCCCATGAAGCTCACCGGTGTCCTCGCGCGATCGAATCCGGCCCGTCCCGGGGTCATCGGCGTCGCCAGGGTTGACCGGCGCACGGGTGGACTCCTGCGCCGAATCGGCCAGGGGGACATCGTGGTGCTCGATCAGGTGGACCTCGACCGCAGCACGGCCGACGCACTCGTCGAGGCCGAGGTGGCGGGCGTGGTGAACGCGTCCCCGTCCATCTCGGGGCGCTTCCCGAACCTCGGCCCGGAAATCGTTGTCGGCGCGGGGATAGCGTTGATCGACGGGGTGGGCCCGGAAGTCCTCCGCGCGATCAAGGAAGGCAGCAAGGTCCGCCTGCACGAAGGCGGCGTCTTCCTGGGCGAACGCGAAGTGGGCCGAGGCACCCAGCAGACGATCGAGACCATCGCGGACCTCATGATCGAGGCCAAGGCCGGCATGTCGGCCCAACTGGAGGCCTTCTCCGCGAACACCATCGAGTTCCTGCGCCGCGAGCGCACGCTGATCCTGGACGGCGTCGGCGTCCCCGACCTGCACGTCCCCATCCGCGGCCGCCAGGTGCTGATCGTCGCCCCGGGTCGGAGCCACGCGGAGGAGCTCGCGAGTCTCAAGCGCTACATCTCCGAGCACCGACCGGTGCTGATCGGCGTCGACGCGGGCGCGGACACCCTGCACGACCAGGGCTACAAGCCAAACGTGATCATCGGTGACCCCGACGGCCTGTCCACCAGCACGCTGCAGACCGGCGCCGAGGTGGTCGTCCCCGCGCACTTCGACGGCCATGCGCCCGGCCTCGAGCGCGTGCAGGACCTGGGCATCGGCGCGGTCACGTTCCCCGCGTCCGGCAACCCGGAGGACCTGGCGCTGCTGCTCGCCGACGCCCACGGCGCGACGCTCGTGGTCACTATCGGTTTCCAGGCCACCCTGAGCGAGTTCCTCGACCGGGGCCGCTCCGGCTCCAACCCGTCGACCTTCCTGACCAGGCTCAAGCTGGGCAGCAAGGTGGTCGACGGACGCGCGGTGGCGACGTTGCACCGCAGCCGCGTCTCGATCGGCGCGGTCGTCGTGCTGGTGATCGCCGCGCTGATCGCCGTGCTCGTCGCGCTGGCGGTTTCCGGCGTCGGCGGCGCCTATCTGGACTGGATGACCAACACCTGGCACAGCACCATCTCCTGGATCGAGGGGCTCTTCTCGTGATCTCGCTTCGCTACCACGTCATCTCCATCGCCGCGGTGTTCCTCGCGCTCGCCGTGGGTGTGGTGCTCGGCTCCACGACCCTGTCCCGGTCGCTGCTGTCCGGGCTGAACAACGAGAACGAGCAGCTGGTGTCCGACGTCGCCGACCTGGAGAGCGAGCGCAACGCGCAGGCCGCGCGCCTGGCCGACGCGGACGGGTTCGCCGCCACGGTGGGTCCGATGGCCGTCAAGGGCTCGCTCGCCCAGCGCACGGTCGTGCTGGTCACGACCGCCGACGCGGACCCCGACGACCGTGACGCGCTCAAGACGCTGATCACCACGGCCGGCGGCACGGTCACCGGCGAGGTGCAGCTGACCGACGCGTTCAGCGACCCGGAGAAGGCCGACCAGCTCCGCGAGGTCGTCGTCCGGCTGCTGCCGGCCGGCGTTCAGCTGCCCACCTCCGCCGACCCCGGCACCCTGGCCGGCGGGCTGCTCGGCCCGCTGCTGCTGATCAGCCGGGACGACAACCAGCCGCAGGCCTCACCCGAGGAGACGGCCGCGGCGCTCGGCGGGCTCACCGAGGGCGGCTTCGTGAAGGCCAGCCAGAACGTCCAGCCCGCCCAGCTCGCGATCGTCCTCACGGGCGGCGCCGCGACCGGTGACGGCGCCGGGGACCGGGCGGCCACGCTCGCCAGGTTCGCCACCCAGGTCGACAAGTCGGGCGCGGGCACCGTGCTCGCCGGCACCGCGGGTTCGGCCGACGGCACCGGCTCGGTCGGCGTCGTGCGTGCCGACACGGCGGCCGCCGGCATCCTGTCCACAGTGGACAACGTGGACTCGCCGGCCGGTCGGGTGGTCACCATTCTCGCGCTGTACGAACAGTTGGAGGGGGAGGCCGGGCGGTACGGCATCGCCGGCAACGCCGAGGCGCCCGCTCCTGGCTCTCCGCAGGACTGACACCACTAAGAGTCACTATCCGCGTGTCGAGTTCGGTTCGCGGGGCCAGGTGATACGGTGAAACCCCGTGGAGAGTCAGGCGGGAAATCCCGCTCCTAACGGTAGTAACGGCTACGTCACGCCACGGGGGGCGGCCCTGGTGCAACATGCACGCACAACCAAGTACGTGTTCGTCACTGGTGGGGTCGCGTCCTCGCTCGGCAAGGGTCTGACGGCGTCGAGCCTCGGCCAGCTGCTCACCTCCCGTGGGCTGCGAGTGACGATGCAGAAACTCGACCCTTATCTGAACGTCGACCCGGGAACGATGAACCCGTTCCAGCACGGCGAGGTGTTCGTTACCGAGGACGGCGCCGAGACCGACCTGGACGTCGGTCACTACGAGCGTTTTCTCGACCGGGACCTGGTCGGCGCCGCGAACGTGACCACCGGCCAGGTGTACTCGACGGTGATCGCCAAGGAGCGGCGCGGCGAGTACCTCGGCGACACGGTTCAGGTCATCCCGCATATCACCGACGAGATCAAGTCGCGGATCCGCGACATGGCAGCGCCGGGGGAGGACGGCAACGCGCCGGACGTGGTCATCACCGAGGTCGGCGGGACGGTCGGCGACATCGAGTCGCTGCCGTTCCTCGAGGCCGCCCGGCAGGTCCGCCACGACGTCGGCCGCGACAACTGCTTCTTCCTGCACGTGTCGCTCGTGCCCTACCTCGCGCCGTCCGGCGAGCTCAAGACCAAGCCGACCCAGCACTCGGTGGCGGCGCTGCGCAACATCGGTATCCAGCCGGACGCCGTGGTGTGCCGGGCCGACCGCGAGGTGCCGAGCGGGCTGAAGCGCAAGATCGCGCTCATGTGTGACGTGGACATCGACGCGGTGGTGGCGGCGCCGGACGCACCGTCCATCTACGACATTCCCAAGGTGCTGCACACCGAGGGGCTCGACGCGTATGTCGTGCGTCGGCTGGGACTTCCGTTCCGGGACGTGGACTGGACGGTGTGGGGCGACCTGTTGTCCCGGGTGCACAATCCCAAGGAGACGGTGCGGATCGGAATCGTCGGCAAATACGTCGACCTGCCGGACGCATACCTGTCGGTCACCGAGGCGTTGCGGGCCGGTGGTTTCGCGCACCGCGCCAAGGTCGAGGTGGTGTGGGTCGCGTCCGACACGTGCGAGACGCCCGCCGGTGCGGCGGCCCAACTGTCCGGCCTGGACGGTGTGCTGGTCCCCGGTGGGTTCGGGGTGCGCGGCATCGAGGGCAAGGTCGGGGCGATCCATCACGCGCGTACCAACGGTGTGCCGGTGCTCGGTCTGTGCCTCGGGTTGCAGTGCATGGTGATCGAGACCGCGCGGAACCTGGCGGGGATCGCCGGGGCGAACTCGGCGGAGTTCGACGAGACCACAAAGGACCCGGTGATCAGTACGATGGCCGACCAGCAGGACGTGGTCGCCGGCGAGCGCGACATGGGCGGCACCATGCGTCTGGGCGCCTACCCGGCGAAGCTCGCCGCGGGTTCGGTGGTGGCGTCGGCGTACGGCGCGCGTGACGTGTCCGAGCGGCACCGGCACCGGTACGAGGTGAACAACGCCTACCGGGACCGGTTGACCAAGGCCGGCGTCGTGTTCTCCGGGCTGTCGCCGGATGAGCACCTGGTGGAGTTCGTGGAGCTGCCGGCCAAGGTGCACCCGTTCTTCGTCGGCACGCAGGCGCATCCGGAGCTGAAGAGCCGCCCGACGCGGCCGCATCCGTTGTTCGCGGGCTTCGTCAAGGCGGCGCTGGCGTATCGTGCGGCCGAGCGGCTGCCGGTGGAGCTTCCCGAGCCGTCCGTGGCGCGGGCATGACCGAACCGGGAAGTCACGACTTCGAGGTTCTGTCCACTGAGGACGTCTATATCGGACGGATCATCGCCGTCCGGGTCGACGACGTCGCCATGCCCGGTGGTGGGCAAGCAAAGCGCGAGGTGGTGGAGCACCACGGGGCGGTGGCGATCGTCGCACTGGACGACGATGACCAGGTGACGCTGATCCACCAGTACCGTCATCCGCTGGGCAGGCGGATCTGGGAGCTGCCGGCCGGCCTGATCGACTTCGTGGGTGAGGAACCGGTCGAGTCGGCCAAGCGGGAGCTGGTGGAGGAGGTCGGCCTGGCAGCGGAGAACTGGTCGGTGCTGGTCGACGTCGCGGCATCCCCGGGCTTCACCGACGAGGTCGTGCGGGTGTTCCTGGCCACCGGACTGTCCGTTGTGGACCGGGAGCTGTTGGGTGACGAGGAGGCCGACATCGTGGCCCGCCGGGTCCCGCTGTCGGAGGCCGTGCGGATGGCGCTGGCAGGCGAGATGGTGAACGGCGCCGCGGTGGCCGGCGTACTGGCCGCCCACGCGGTCCGTCTGAGCGGTGCGACCCCTCGGCCGGCGGACGCCCCGTGGGAGGACCTGCCGACCCGGTTCCCGAACCGCGACCGCTGACCCGGTCGGCCTCCTGCCCCCGGAATCTAGCGTAGCCGCGGGCACCGACAAGACGGAAAGCCGGCCATGATCACGGCCCCGGCCACGAGCACCGCCAGGAACCACCTGCCGGCCCGGAAGATCAACCGCGGCCGTCGGCCCCCGACATCAAGCCTAGCGGCGTGCACCGACAAAATCGGAACACCCAGCCCGACCAAGATCGACAGCGGGCCACGGCCCCCCGTAATCGAGCGTATCGACGAGCACCGACAAAGAGGGCTCGCGACGATCTTCCCTGTGGACAACCGGAACCCTGTGGACTGCCGGGCTGCCAGAGCGAAGAGGCGGCGGGAACTGTCGGTGCCGACCGGTAGCGTGGATTCCGGGGGGCCGGAGGCCGTCCCGGTCAGCGATTCGAGGTCTCGCCGGGGCCATCAGCTCCGGCGGCCCGGGTCACGATCGCGGTGAAGGGGCCCGAGCATCAGGCATTCATCGCCGCTCGGTCGGACTCGCTGCGAAGAACGCAGAACTCGTTGCCTTCGGGGTCGGCGAGGATCGCCCAGCCGGAGCCATCGGGATTCCGGTGATCGGCGACGAGGGTGGCGCCGATCCCCAGCAGCCGTTCCACCTCCTGCTCACGCGAGGTCTCCGGGCGCAGACACAGATGGATCCGGTTCTTGATCGTCTTGGGCTCGGGCACCTGGTTGAAGTGCAGCACCGGGCCTTCCGCCAGCAGCACCTGGGCCTCAGGATCACCCGGGTCGTCCTCCGGATGCAGTGGACGGCCGGTCACCTTGCTCCAGAACCGGGCCAGCTCGTAGGCATCCGCGCAGTCGATCGCCACGTTCTGCAGTACCGAAACCATGCGCGCCAGCCTTCCAGACGGCACCTAGCGGGGCGCGCGTAGGACGGTCGCGACCAGCTGCGTGTCGGCGTACTCGGTCAGCTCGACCAACTGCCCGTCCCGCAGCCGGCAGACGAAGCAGTACGTGTTGTGGTACCGCGCGCCGTCCTTCGTGCTGTTGCGGCCCTGCGCCTCGACCACCACCAGATCACCCTCGGCGATGAACCGCTGCGCCAGCATGATCGACCGCCCCTTGAGCTGCTCGGACACGGGTGCCAACAGCTCACCCAGCACGGCCGCCTTGCCGTCGTAGGTTCCCGACCACGCGGTGTTGCCGGTGACCGTCCAGCGCACGTCGTCGGCCATGGCCATGAGGAACGGGCGCGGGTCGCCCTTCGCCCACTCGGTGAACAAACGCTGCATGAGTAGCTTGTTCTCGGCGGGGCTCATGCGCAGATTCAACCTCCTGGAGTGTGCTCCAGGTCAAGAGAGCGTGAGGAGAGCGCGACCGCAAGAGTTCGACGAGTCACCCGTGGTTGCGAACGGAGGCCCTTGATGGACGTGCCCGAGATGGATCGGCGGAGGTTGCTGCGGCTCGGTCTGCTCACGGCGGGTGGTGCGGCCCTGGCGGGTGGCGGTGGCATTCTGTCGGCCGGTGACGCGGTGGCCGACACCGGCTACAACCTGTTCCGCGGCGCCACCAGCCAGAGCAACGAGAGCAACTTCTCCGACAGCCCCGAGCTGGTCACGTACGCGGCGTCCGGGATCCGCGGCGGGTTGTGGGTGCACAACAGTGACGACGGCTCGGTGGAGAACGGCAGTTACTCCGACCCGTTCCACAGCGGCGACTGGGGACACAACGTGCGGCGGGTGCGGTTGCGGTCGCGGCGCAGCTTCCGCCAGCCGATGTCCGTCGTGGTGACCGGCCGGACCCTCTGGTACGACCCGAAGGGCGGCCAGACCATCGGCGGGATCAAGCGTTCGGCCAACGGCGGGCTCAAGGTGATGGTCGGGCATCACAGCAACGACTACAACTACGTGGTCCTGCTGATCCGCGAGACCGGGTACATCACCATCTACCGGGAGTTCGCCCACGTGTACAAGCAGCTGGCGCACGTCCACTATCCGACGCCGATCGAGACGTACCGGACCTTCAAGATCAGCTGGAACGGCGACCGGATCAGCGTCTACCGGCGGATGGCGGAGGACAACTCGGACGACCGGCTCATCGTGCGCACGGCCGCCGGGTCCGCGCCGAGCGTCTACGACGGCGTGACCTACGACAACAAGCCGATCGGCATGTACCTCGACGGCGCCGGGGTACGGATGAGCCGCCTGACCGTCTGGCAGGGTTAGCCGAGCTCGGACTCCGCCTGCTTGATGGCCGCGAACTCCTCCTCCGGCGCGCTCGCCACCAGGCGGTGGCGGCTGTAGAACCAGAAGTACGCGAGCGCGACCACCAGGATGCCCGCCGTGATGCCGGCCGCCTGCTCGTCCACGAAGAACGTCGCCACCACGGCGGCCACCGCGAGCACGGCGGCGATGCCTGTGGTCACCACGCCGCCCGGGGTGCGGTACGGGCGTTCGAGGTCAGGTTCCCGGATGCGCAGCACGATGTGCGAGACGTTCAGCAGCACGTAGGACACGGTCGCGCCGAACACCGCGATGTTGATCAGCTTGGCGCCGTCCATGGTGAACGCGGCCAGCAGGAAGCCGACGGTGCCCGGCACGATCAGCGCCAGGTACGGGGTCTTCCGCCGGCCGGTCACCGACATCCACCTCGGCAGGTAGCCCGCCCGCGACAGGGCGAACAGCTGCCGCGAGTACGCGTAGATGATCGAGAAAAAGCTGGCCACGAGCCCGGCCAGGCCGGCGTAGTTCACGAACTGGGCGAGGAAGTTGTCGCCGCCGAAGGCCGCGCGGATGGCGTCCGGCAGGGGGTTGTCCGAGCCGGCGATCGTGGCCGAGCCCGCCGCGCCGGGGGCGACCACCAGCATCAGCCCGGCGAACACCAGCAGCGCGGCCATCGCGGCGATGATCCCGCGCGGCAGGTCCCGCCGTGGGTCGCTCGCCTCCTCGGCGGCCAGCGGCACCCCCTCGACCGCGAGGAAGAACCAGATGCCGTAGACGAACGCGGCGAGCACGCCCGCGATGCCGAACGGCAGGAACGTACTGGCGCCGAACGCGTCGGTCATCGGGATGTCGAGCAGGTTGCCCGCGTCGAACTTGCCGATCATGCCGACCACGAACACGATCAGCGCGACCACGGCGATCACGGTGATCACGAAGATCACCCGCAGCGCCTCGCCGACGCCCCACAGGTGCACGCCGATGAAGATCAGGTAGCAGGCCAGGAACACCGGCCAGCCGCTGGTGAGCCCGAAGAGCCCGAGTGCCTCGACGTAGCCGCCGATGAAGACGGAGATGGCGGCCGGCGCGATCGCGTACTCGATGAGGATGGCGGTGCCCGTGGCGAACCCGCCGGTCGGGCCGAGCGCGCGGCGCGCGAACCCGTAGCCCGCACCCGCCACCGGCATGGCCGATGCCATCTCCGCCAGGCCGTACACCATGCACGTGTACATGACGGCCATCAGGACGGTGGCGATCAGCAGACCGCCCCAGCCGCCCTCGGCCAGGCCGAAGTTCCAGCCGGCGAAGTCGCCGGAGATCACGTACGCGACGCCGAGCCCGGCGAGCAGTACCCAGCCGGCCGCGCCTCTGCGGAGCTGTCGGTGTTCGAGGTAGTCGGCGTCGACCGTCTGGTACTCGACTCGGCCGGATGACTTCTTCGACATGGATGCTCCCTCGGGTTCAATGGGCCAGCATCAGTCCTTTGAGTTTCGTTGAGCGTGTCCTTGTTCGGGGGAGGTGTCAAGACTCCTGTTGGGTGCCGCGTTGACACGTTCCCCGGCGACGTGTGAAATGTGTCCAATGGGTCAGTTCTGATCCTTTGGAGGCAGGTTGCTCATGGGACACCGCGACGGGATGCTCACCCTCGACCAGCTGCGTGAGCTGGTGGGGAACGGCACGGTCGACACCGTGCTCGTCGCGATCACGGACATGCAGGGCCGGCTGCAGGGCAAACGCTGCGCCGCCGAGTACTTCCTGAACGAGGTGGTCCCGCACGCCACCGAGGCCTGCAACTACCTGCTCGCCGTCGACGTGGAGATGAACACGGTCGACGGCTACGCGATGTCCTCATGGGACCGCGGCTACGGGGACTTCGTGCTGCGCCCGGACTTCGAGACCCTGCGCCTCCTACCGTGGCACGAGGGCACGGCGCTGGTGCTGGCCGATCTCGAGTGGGTCGACGGCAGCGGCTCGGTGGGACCGTCGCCCCGCCAGATCCTGCGCCGCCAGCTCGACCGGTTGGCCGAGCGCGATCTCGCCGCCTACGTGGGCACCGAACTCGAGTTCATCGTGTTCGACGACACCTACGAGCAGGCCTGGAACTCCGGCTACCGCAACCTCACGCCGGCCAACCAGTACAACGTGGACTACTCGCTCCTCGGCACCGGCCGGCTGGAGCCGCTGCTGCGCGACATCCGCAACGGCATGACCGGCGCCGGCCTGTACGTCGAGTCGGCCAAGGGGGAGTGCAACCCCGGCCAGCACGAGATAGCCTTCCGGTACGACGCCGCACTGTCCACCTGCGACAACCACAGCATCTACAAGACCGGTGCCAAGGAGATCGCCGCCCGGCACGGCAAGAGCCTCACGTTCATGGCCAAGTACAACGAGCTCGAGGGCAACTCCTGCCACATCCACATCAGCCTGCGCGGCACCGACGGGTCTGCGGTACTCAGCGGCGACGGACCCAACGGGTTCTCCCCGCTCATGGACCGGTTCCTCGCCGGCCAGCTGGCCACCCTGCGCGAACTCGCGTTCCTGTTCGCGCCGAACATCAACTCCTACAAGCGGTTCGTGCCAGGCAGTTTCGCGCCCACGTCGGTCGCCTGGGGCCTGGACAACCGGACCTGCGCGCTGCGGGTGGTCGGCCACGGCGAGTCGCTGCGGGTGGAGAACCGGGTGCCCGGCGGCGACGTCAACCCCTATCTCGCGGTAGCCGCGCTGATCGCGGCCGGGCTGCACGGCATCGACAACGACCTGCCGCTCGAGCCGGAGTTCTCGGGCAACGCCTACGCTTCGGACAAGCCGCAGGTGCCAGCGACCATGCGACACGCGGCCGAGCTGTTCGCCGAGAGCGAGGTGGCTCGGTCCGCGTTCGGTGACGACGTGGTCGACCATTACCTGAACTACGCGCGGGTCGAGCTGGCCGCCTACGACGCCGCCGTGACCGACTGGGAGAAGGTCCGTGGTTTCGAGCGCCTCTAGCCCGCTCATCGGGATCTCCACCTACCTCGAACAGGCGAAGTTCGGGATGTGGGACACCCCGTCCGCCGTGCTGCCGCGGGGATATCTCGACGGCGTGGTCGCGGCTGGTGGGACGCCCGTGCTGCTGCCGCCGGTCGGTGCGTGGACGGCCGAGCATGTGTCCAGGTTGGACGGTCTGGTCATCGCCGGGGGCGCGGACATCGACCCGGCCCATTACGGCGCGGACCGGATCGACGCCACCAGCCCGCCGCGGCCGGACCGGGACACGAGCGAGCGAACACTGATCAACTTCGCAGTGGCCGCGGGGGTGCCGCTGCTCGCCGTGTGCCGCGGCATGCAAATGTTGAACGTGGCGCTCGGCGGCACTCTGCACCAGCACCTGCCGGACGAGACCGGCAACACCGACCACCTCCGAGTGCTCGGCACCTTCAGTCGCGTGCCGGTGAAGATCGCGCAGGACAGCCGCGTCGCGGCCATTCTCGGATCCCAGGTGGACGGTCACTGCCACCACCACCAGGCCGTCGACCGCCTCGGCACCGGGCTCGTCCCGGTCGGCTGGGCCGGCGACGGCACGGTCGAGGCGGTCGAGCTGCCGGGGGAGCGGTTCGTCGTCGGCGTGCAGTGGCATCCCGAGGAGAACAGGACGGATCACAGGTTGTTCGAGGCGCTCGTGAGGGAGGGGGACCGGTGACCGAGGTGATCAATCCGGCCACCGAGGAGGTGGTCGGATCCGTGGCACAGACCTCGGCGGTGGAGACGGATGCGGCGATCGAGCGGGCGTATCGTGCTGGGCCGGGGTGGCGTGCGGTGGCGCCGGGTGATCGTGCGCGGTTGTTGCGGCGTTTCGCCGAGGCGGTCGACTCCGATGTGGACAATCTGGCGGCGTTGGAGGTGGCCAACTCCGGACATACGATCGGCAACGCGCGTTGGGAGGCCGGCAACGTCCGCGATGTGCTGCAGTACTACTCGGCCGCGCCGGAGCGGTTGTTCGGCAGGCAGATCCCGGTGCCGGGTGGGGTGAACCTCACGTTCGCCGAGCCGCTCGGTGTGGTTGGGGTGATAGTGCCGTGGAACTTTCCCATGCCGATCGCCGGCTGGGGTTTCGCGCCGGCGCTCGCCGCCGGCAACACCGTGGTGCTCAAGCCGGCCGAGCTGACCCCGCTCACCGCGCTGCGACTCGGCGAGTTGGCCCGTGACGCGGGCATTCCCGAGGACGTGTTCCAGGTGCTGCCCGGTAAGGGATCGGTGGTCGGGCAGCGGTTCGTCGAGCATCCGGCCGTACGCAAGGTCGTCTTCACGGGCTCCACGGAGGTCGGCCGGCAGATCATGGCCGGGTGCGCCGCGCAGGTGAAGCGGGTGACACTCGAACTCGGCGGCAAGAACGCGAACCTGGTGTTCGCCGACGCCGACCTCGAGCGGGCCGCGGCGGCCGCGCCGTACGGGGTGTTCGACAACGCCGGCCAGGACTGCTGCGCCCGGTCCCGGATCCTCGTGCAGGACAGTGTGTACGACCGGTTCATGGCGCTGCTCGAACCGGCGGTGCACGGTGTGGTGGTCGGTGACCCGGCCGACGAGAAAACCGAGATGGGCCCGCTGATCTCGGCCGCGCACCTCGCGTCCGTGTCGTCCTATGTGGACGAAGAGACCGACGTCGCGTTCCGGGGTAGTGCGCCGAGCGGGCCAGGGTTCTGGTTCCCGCCAACGGTTGTCGTGCCGCGCACGGCCGCCGACCGGACGGTCACCGATGAGGTCTTCGGACCGGTGGTGACCGTGCAGCGGTTCACCGACGAGGCCGACGCCATCCGGATGGCCAACGACACGGAGTTCGGGTTGTCCGGTTCCGTCTGGACCCGCGACGTGGGTCGCGCGATGCGGGTGTCCCGAGGGGTGGAGGCCGGCAACCTGTCGGTGAACTCGCACTCGTCGGTCCGCTACTGGACGCCGTTCGGCGGGGTCAAGCAGTCCGGGCTCGGCCGGGAGTTGGGGCCGGACGCCCTGGACGCCTTCACCGAGACCAAGAACGTCTTCATCAGCACAGAGGGGGAGTAAGTGAACCGTCTGCAGGATCGCGTCGCGGTGATCACCGGTGCGGCCAGTGGAATCGGGCTGGCCACGGCCAAGCGGTTCGCCGAGGAGGGGGCGGTGGTCGTCGGGGTCGACCTGAACACCGAGGCCGTCGAGACCCTCGCCAAGGAGACGGGCGGCGCGGCCATCACGTGTGACGTCACCGACGAGGCGGCCGTCGAGGCCATGTTCGCCCGGGTGGTGGCCGACCACGGCAGCGTCGACATCGCCTTCAACAACGCGGGCATCTCGCCGCCGGAGGACAGCTCCATTCTGGACACCGGCATCGACGTGTGGGACCAGGTGCAGAAGGTCAACCTGACCTCGGTGTACCTGTGCTGCAAGTACGCGCTGCCGCACATGCGGGAGCAGGGCCGCGGGTCGATCATCAACACGGCGTCCTTCGTGGCCGTCATGGGTGCGGCGACCTCGCAGATCTCCTACTCCGCCTCTAAGGGCGGCGTGCTGGCCATGACCAGGGAGCTGGGTGTGCAGTTCGCCCGCGAGGGCATCCGGGTCAACGCGCTGTGTCCCGGCCCGGTGAACACGCCGCTGCTGCAGGAGCTGTTCGCCGCCGATTCCGAACGCGCGCAGCGTCGGCTGGTGCACGTCCCCATGGGACGGTTCGCGGAGGCGACCGAAATCGCCGCGGCCGTCGCGTTCCTGGCGAGCGACGACTCCTCGTACATCACCGCGTCGACGTTCCTTGTGGACGGTGGCATCTCCGGCGCCTACGTCACGCCGATCTAGGTGTTCGCCATGGCCGTCCACAGAGGAGTGGAGGCCGCACTGTTCCGGCCGGTGCGGACTCGCAACGCTTTCGAGGAGACGGTGGAACGGCTGCTGCAGGCGATCCGGCTCGGCGTGGCGGCCCCCGGTGAGAAGCTGCCGGCCGAGCGCGACCTGGCCGCCCGGCTGGGCGTGAGCCGGGTGACGCTGCGCGAGGCGATCCGGGCGGTCGCCGACGCCGGCTACGTGGAGTCCCGGCGCGGCCGTTACGGCGGCACGTTCGTCGCCATGGAACTGCCCTCGCCAGCCGCCCGCGGGTCCGGTGTGCCGGCGGGTGAACTGGAGGATGTGCTGACGCTGCGCCGAATTCTCGAGGTCGGTGCAGCCGAGGCGGCCGCCGCGCGCACGCTGCATCCGGACGAGCGCCAGCACCTCCGGGTGCGGCTCACGGAGCTCGGCCCCGACGCGGCCGCGAACCCGGCGGAGTACCGGCGCCGGGACTCGCGGTTGCACCTGGCGATCGCCGAGGTCGCCGGCTCGTCGTCACTCACGGCGGCGGTGGCCGAGGTGCGGACCAGGGTCAACGACCTGCTGAACGGGATTCCGTTGCTGGTGGCCAATATCGACCACTCCGACGCCCAGCACCAGGCGATCGTGGAGGCCATCCTGTCCGGTGACGCGGCCGGCGCGCGGCTCGCCATGGACGAGCACCTGGCCGGGACGGCCGCCCTGTTGCGTGGGTTTCTTTAGGGCAGGGCGAACTGCCGGGTGTTCTGAAAGGACTCCTGGAGCCACCGGCCGTGCTTGCGTACCAACACGTTGGTGTTCGTGGACATGGAGTCCGCGCGGCACTCGGTCTCGCCCTGGTTCACCAGCCAGGTCGACCGCACTATCACCACCAGGTCGCGGCCGGCGAACCGGACGTTCTCCGTGACCTCACGGATGGCGCTGCGGTCGATGTAGTTGTCGAAGTAGTACTGCATTCCCGTGGCGATGCCGTCGCGGGTCCGCAGGTGGTCGCCGCTGAACGTGACCATGTCCGCGTCGCTGGTGAAGGTCGCGGCGAACGCCGCGCCGTCCTCGCGGACCCACGCGTCGTACTGCGCCGCCTGGATCCGTTCGAGTTGGGCGAGGTCGTGGTCCCGGCCGGCCGGTTCCTCGGCGAGCGCGGACGCACTCGCGCTCGCGCCGCCGAACGCCATGACCCCGACGGCCGCGACCGCACCCAGCTTGCTCCATTTGCTCATGTGGCGACGTTAGGGGGACCACCGGCGAGAGATCGTCATCCCGGAGTTGCGTCAGCGCCGCGTACCGCGATCGTTGTACGACAAGGAAAGTCACGCACGTAGTGGCCGGCCATCGACGTCGGTGCCGCCGTTGGCCAGCATGATGATCCCGTCGATCCAGCACCAGACGACGCCGACGAACATGAACGACGTGACCAACTGGGCGACCGCGATACCCGTGTGCCCCGTGTAGAACCGGCCGATCCCGAACGGCAACACCAGCTGCAGCACGCCGGCGGCCACGCGGGAGCGCTCGGAGTACAGAGCGGGTGACGGGGCCGGGTCGTTGACGGCCAGGGGATCCGGGGCGAACGCACGCACCAGAGGTGGCGGCGGCGCTGCCATGAACGTGGGGTAGGGCGCCGGCAGATCGGCGAACAGCGGCCGCAGGTCGGCCCTGGTCTTGGCCTCGAGCGCGGTGCCGACGCGCTCCTCGTACTCGTCGACCGGAATCCGGCCGTCGGCGAAGTGCTCACCGAGTGCGCGGACTGCGTCCTCCCGCTCCTGCGTGCCGATGCGCAGTTGGTCGGGATCGTTCGCCTCCACGACTTCACGATACCGGGTTCGCGCCACGCCACGGGCGATACCGGACGCCGGCCCCATCCCGGCTATAGGCTCGCCGTATCGCCGTCGGGCAGTGGTAATGAAGCTGTCGTCCGGCCCTCGTCAGGGAGGTGGCCGCTCGTGTTGGTCGGGGTGCCGCGCGAGGTGAAGAACCACGAGTACCGCGTGGCGATCACGCCGGCCGGCGTGCTGGAACTGGTGCATCGCGGACACCAGGTGGTGGTCGAGGCGAACGCGGGCGCCGGATCGTCCCTGCCCGACGCCGACTACGTGGCCGCCGGTGCCGGGATCGCGGCCACGGCCGACGAGGTGTGGGCCAAGGCCGACCTGGTGTTGAAGGTCAAGGAACCGATGCCGGAGGAGTACCCGCGGCTGCGGCGCGACCAGTTCCTGTTCACCTACCTGCACCTGGCCGCGAACGAGGAGTGCGCGAGAGCGCTCGCCGCCGCCGGCACCACGGCCATCGCGTACGAGACGGTCCGCGGGCCCGACGGATCGCTCCCGCTGCTCGCGCCGATGAGCGAGGTGGCCGGCCGGATGGCGCCACAGATCGGCGCGCACTGCCTGGAACGCGCGCAGGGCGGGCGGGGAGTGCTGCTCGGCGGGGTGTCCGGGGTGCCGGCCGGCAAGGTCGCGGTGATCGGCGCCGGCGTCGCCGGGATGAGCGCGGCCAGCATCGCACTCGGCATGCAGGCCGAGGTGGTGGTGCTCGACACCAACGTGAACCGGTTGCGGGACATCGACTTCACCTACCGGGGGCATCTGCAGACGATCGCCAGCAACGCCTACGAGATCGACCGGGCCTGCCGGTGGGCGGACCTGGTGATCGGCGCGGTGCTGGTGCCCGGTGCGAAGGCGCCGAAGCTGGTGAGCAACGACCTGGTGTCCCGGATGCGGCCGGGTTCCGTGCTGGTCGACATCGCCATCGACCAGGGCGGCTGCTTCGCCGACTCGCGGCCGACCACGCACGATGACCCGACGTATTTGGTCCACCGGTCGGTCTTCTACTGCGTGGCGAACATGCCGGGTGCCGTGCCGAACACCTCCACGTGGGCGCTCACGAACGTGACGCTGCCGTATGTCCTCTCGCTCGCTTCGGACGGGTTGGCCGACCCGGTGCTGGCGGCGGCCGTGAACGTGACCGGCGGGCGGGTCGTGCTCGAGTGAGTACCGTCTTCGCCGGTCTGTTGGCCGGATATCTCGACCACCTGGCGGTCGAGCGCGGGACCTCGCGCAACACGCTCGACGGGTACGCGCGGGACCTGCGGCGCTACATCGAACACCTCTCGGGCGCCGGGCTGACGTCGCTGGCGGACGTGGGGGAGGTGCACGTGTCGGCCTTCCTCGCGACCCTGCGCGAGGGGACGGCCGAGCATCCGCCGCTGGCCGCGTCGTCGGCCGCCCGGGCGCTGGTGGCCGTGCGTGGGCTGCACCGGTTCGCCGTGCGGGAGGGCCTGACCGACGTCGATCCGGCGCGTGAGGTCCGGCCGCCGGCCGCGCCACGACGGCTGCCGAAGGCGCTGGGCGTGCACGACGTGCTGCGCCTGCTGGACACTCCGGGCGACGAGGGCGCCGGCGCGCTGCGGGACCGGGCGCTGCTGGAGGTCCTGTACTCGACCGGTGCGCGCATCTCCGAGGCGGTGGGCCTGGACCTGGACGACATCGACACGCACGAGCGGACGGTGCTGCTGGACGGCAAGGGCGGCAAGCAGCGGCTGGTGCCGATCGGCCGGCCGGCCCTGGACGCGGTGGACGCTTACCTGGTGCGCGCCCGGCCCGGCCTGGCGGCCGGTGGCCGCGGCACGCCGGCCGTGTTCCTGAACAAGCGCGGCGGGCGGCTGTCGAGGCAGAGCGCGTGGCAGGCGCTGAAGGTGGCGGCCGAGCGGGCGGGCATCGCGTCGTCCGTGTCGCCACACACGCTGCGTCACTCGTTCGCCACCCACCTGCTGGAGGGCGGCGCCGACGTCCGGGTGGTTCAGGAGCTACTGGGCCACGCGTCGGTGACCACGACGCAGATCTACACCCTGGTCACGGTGAACACGCTGCGCGAGATCTACGCGACCGCGCACCCCCGGGCCCGCGCCTGACGCTTTTCGCCCATGATGACCACTCCGGCCACGCATGATGACCATTCCGGTCGCCCACGATGACCACTCCGGTGCCCGGCTCGACCACTCGCGTAGCTCGAATTGGCGGTCGGGGCTGGGCGGGCGTGCGGGAATCGCGATCTCGCGGCCGGGAACCGCGATCTCGGGTGCGGGAACCGCGATCTCGGGTGCGGGAACCGCGATCTCGCGTGCTGGAACTGCGAACATGCGTGCCGGAGGTGGGACATGCGGTCGGGAACCGGGGACATGCGTGCTGGTGGTGTGGGCTCGTCAGCGAGGAACTGTCGGTGTCGGTCGGTAGCGTGGATTCCGGGGGCCGGAGGCCGCCGCGAGCTTGTTCAGTCCAACTGGAAGAGCGTGAGCTGCAGGCCCGCCGGACCGTTGACCCGGGCGTTCGTCGAGCGGAACGGTGTCGGCCGGGGTGACGCCAGCACCTCACCGCCCGCGGCGGACAGCGCGTCGGTGCTGGTCCGGACGTCGTCGACCTGGAAGGCCACCCGGATGTGGCCCGCCACGCGGCGGCCGACCTCCACCTGGTCGATGTACTCGGCCGTCACCGGCTCGGCGATCTCCAGTGTGGCCGCACCTGCGTCTAGGATCATGACCCTCCCTTCGGGTGGTGCAACGGCATCCCGCTCGGCCATCCCGAGGACGTCACGGTAGAAATGCACGGCCTCGTCGTAGTCGGTAGCGGTGACGACGAGGCGGAGCTGACGAACCGGCACGGGTGCCTCCAGCGACATCGGGGGGTGTGACCTGGAGACCTTACGGCGAGCCTCTTTGCTGGTCGCTCGGCCCAATCTCTAAGCTCGGCGCACAGTAGACGACAAGGAGCTAGGTCGTTATGTCGACAATGCACCCCTCGGAACGGGAGCTCAGCATCGCCCCGCGTGCGGCTTCCGACGAGGACGAGGCGCTCGACGACAGCCCGAACGGCTCACTGGGCCCGAACGGCCGGCCGAAGCGCCACATCCCCGAGCCGCCGCTGCTCAACGGCCACGGCCCGGCGAAGATCCTGGCGCTGTGCAACCAGAAGGGCGGCGTCGGCAAGACCACGTCCACCATCAACCTCGGCGCGGCGCTCACCGAGTTCGGCCGGCGGGTGCTGATCGTCGACTTCGATCCGCAGGGCGCGCTGTCCGTGGGCCTCGGCATCCCCGCACACCTGCTCGAACGCACGATCTACAACGTCATCATCGAGCGGTCCGCCACCGCAGCCGACGCGATCATCCGCACGGGTGTGGACAACATGGACCTGCTGCCGAGCAACATCGATCTGTCCGCCGCCGAGGTGCAGCTGGTGGCTGAGGTCGGCCGCGAGCACACGCTCGTCCGCGCCCTGCGCCCGTTGGTCGACCAGTACGACTACATCCTCATCGACTGCCAGCCCTCGCTCGGCCTGCTCACGGTCAACGCGCTCGCCGCGGCCGACGGGGTGCTCATCCCGCTGGAGTGTGAGTTCTTCAGCCTGCGCGGGGTGGCGCTGCTGATCGACACCATCGAGAAGGTGCGCGAGCGGTTGAACCCGAGGCTCGAGATCACCGGCATCCTGCCGACCATGTTCGACCCGCGCACGCTGCACTCCCGCGAGGTCATCGCGCGCGTGGTCGAGCGGTTCGAGGACATCGTGTTCGACACGGTCATCAACCGGACCGTCAAGTTCCCGGAGACCACGGTCGCCGGTGCGCCCATCACCGTGTGGGCGCCGCGGTCGGCCGGCGCGAAGGCCTACCGCCAGCTGGCGCGTGAGGTGATCGCCCGGTGAACCGTCGCGCTTCGTTACCGGGCGCCGCGGAGCTGTTCAGGCCGACCTCGCGCGAACAGTCCGAGGAAGGTTGGTTCGACCCGGCACGCCCGCACGCCGCCCCGGAGACGCCCCGGCGTGGCACTCCCCGGCAGAAGCACACCTCGAAGATCACGGTGTACGTGTCGGACGAGGAGCTGCTGGCACTCGAGCACGCGCGGCTGGCGCTGCGGGCCAGGCACGGGTTGGCCGTCGACCGTGGCCGGGTGGTGCGGGAGGCGATCGCCGTCGTCCTCGCTGACCTGGAGGAACGCGGCGAGGACTCGGTCCTGGTGCGACGATTGCGCCATGACGGGGGAAAGTAGCCTTTCGTTGATCTCACCGGCCGATCCGCCAGACGAGGTCCCAGCGGAGCGGTTCACGGTCCGGCTGTCGAACTTCGAGGGTCCCTTCGACCTGCTGCTGCAGTTGATCTCCCAGCATGATCTGGACGTCACCGAGGTCGCGCTGCACACGGTCACCGACGACTTCATCGCGCACCTGCGCCGGGCGGGCGACAACTGGAACCTTGACGAGACCACCGAGTTCCTGGTGATCGCGGCGACGCTGCTGGACCTGAAGGCGGCGCGGCTCCTACCGTCGGGTGACGTCGAGGACGAGGACGACCTGGCGTTGCTCGAGGCCAGGGACCTGCTGTTCGCGCGGTTGCTGCAGTATCGGGCGTACAAGCAGGTGGCGGCGCTGTTCGCCGAGCTGGAAGCGGGTGCGCTGCGGCGGTACCCGAGGTCGGTCGCGCTGGAGGACCGGTTCGCGGCGCTGCTGCCCGAGGTCATGCTGGGTGTCAGCCCGCAGAAGTTCGCGGAGATCGCGGCGGCCGTGTTCCGGCCGAAGCCGCCGCCCACCGTGTCGATCGACCACCTGCACATGGGCAGGGTGTCGGTGCGCGAGCACGCGGCCGTGCTGCGGGTGCGGCTGGCGGCCTCGGGGCGGGCGACGTTCGGCGAGCTGGTGGCCGACTGCGAGCACAGTATGGAGGTGGTGGCGCGGTTCCTGGCGCTGCTGGACCTCTACAAGGAGGACGTCATCGCGTTCCAGCAGGAGGAGGCGCTGTCCGAGCTGCACGTGCAGTGGACGGGCGGCAGCGTCGAGGAGGCGGCCGCCACGGCGCAGCCCTCCGGGGACGACTCCGGGGACGAGGAGGAGTACGGGTGAGCACACCACAGAACCCCGGCACACCGGTCGAACCCGACGCTGGATCAGTGGCTCAGCCACTTGACCCCGTGCGGGCGGATGCGGATTCTGCTGCTGGTCCGGTGGCACCCGCCGACTCGGAGGCTGGAACATCGGCCAGTGCTGTGGTCGATGGGTCGGCGGCAGAACCAGCCGGTGGTCCGCCGGCTGAGCCGCTTGCTGAGCCGGCGATCGGTGACTCGCCGGCCGAGACTCCAGCCGAATCGGGCGATTCCGCCGAAGATCCGATGGTGGACTCTCCTCGTGGCTCACTGGCTGAGCAACTCGCCGATTCTGCCGAGTCACCGGCCGAGTCGGCGACGGATCCTGATGGTGATCTGACGGGCGAGCCGTTGAGTGGTTCAGTGGCTGAGCCACTCACTGGACCAGTGGCTGAGCCAGTTGATGATCCAGACGTCGTGGCGGCCGCTGGACCAGGGGCTGAGTCGGCTGATCGTTCGGTAGGGGCGCCATCAGGTCATCGGGTGGATGATGAGTCACTGACTGACTCCTCGGCTGAGTCAATGGCCGAGTCGGTGATGGATTCTGATGGTGATCTAGTGGGTGCGCCGCTGAATGGTTCGGTAGCTGGCCAAGTGGATGAGCCACTGAGTGGTTCAGTGGCTGAGCCAGTTGATGGTTCTGAGGGTCCAGTGGACGAGCCGGCTGGCTCTGGTGAGGTGTCCGCCGGTCCTGTTGTGGACTCGCTCGGTGGGCTGGTCGATGCGCCGCTCGTCGAGACCGAGCCAGCCGAGCGCGATCCCGATGCCGATCCCGATGCCGATGAGACCGATGAGTCTGAGGCCGAGGAGCTGCCCGAGCTGACCGACGACGAGTTGGCGAACGCCCTCGAGGCGCTCCTCCTCGTCGTCGACTCGCCCGTTGAGGAGGACGCGCTCGCCACCGCGCTCGGCGTGCCACTCACTCGGGTCACCGTCCTCCTCCGGCGGTTGGCCGAGCGCTACAACGAGGAGCAGCGCGGATTCGACCTGCGCCGCGTCGGGGGTGGCTGGCGTTACTATACCCGCGACCGCTACGCGCCCTACGTCGAGAAGCTCCTGCTCGACGGACAGCGCGCCAAGCTCACGAGGGCCGCGCTCGAGACGCTGGCCGTTGTCGCATACCGTCAGCCGGTGACCCGCGCCCGGGTCGCCGCCGTGCGTGGCGTCAACTGCGACGGTGTGATCCGCACCCTGCTCGCCCGCGGGCTGGTCGAGGAGACCGGCACCGACCTGGAGACCGGCGGATTTCTCTACCGTACAACGGAACTGTTCCTCGAGCGCCTCGGACTGTCCTCTTTGGAGGATCTGCCGCCGATCGCGCCGCTGCTGCCGGAGGTCGATTCAATCGATGACGTCTGAACCAGAAGGCATTCGCCTGCAAAAGGTTCTGTCGAGGGCCGGGGTCGCGTCGCGACGCGCGGCCGAGGAGCTGATCGCCGAGGGCCGGGTCAGCGTGGACGGCAAGGTGGTCACCGAGTTCGGCCGTCGCGTCGACCCGGACGCCGTGGTCATCCACGTCGACGGCGTGCGCGTGGTGGTCCGCGACGACCTCCGCTACCTGGCGTTCAACAAACCTCGCGGCGTGCATTCCACGATGTCCGACGACCAGGGCCGGCCGTCCGTCGGCGACTACATCCGCAATCGGGACGACCGACTGTTCCACGTCGGCCGCCTGGACGCCGACACCGAGGGCCTTTTGCTGCTCACCAATGACGGAGACCTCGCGCACCGGCTGATGCACCCGTCGTTCGAGGTGTCGAAGACCTACCTGGCCGAGGTCCCCGGCCCGATCCCGCGCGAGCTGGGACGCCGCCTGCGGGACGGCGTCGAGCTGGAGGACGGCCCGGCCCAGATCGACGCCTTCCGCGTCATCGACACCTCCGGCGGCCGCGCCATGGTCGAGGTCGTCCTGCACGAGGGCCGCAATCACATCGTGCGTCGGCTGCTCGCCGAGGTCGGCCACCCGGTTCGCAAGCTGGTCCGCACTCAGATCGGCGACGTCAAACTCGGCAACCAGCGCCCCGGCAGCCTGCGCCCGCTCAACCGGGCGGAGGTCGGGTCGCTGTTCTCGGACGTCGGTCTGTGACCGACTGGGTCCGCCCGATCGACCGCGCCTGGCTGGTGCGCCGCGAGGTGCCCGGCCCGGACGTCGACGAGTTCGCCGAGCCGGACCGGATCGTCGCCACCCTGGCCGAACCGAACGCGGCCATCCGGACCCTGCTCGCCGTTCAGCATCCACATCGGACACCCGGCGCCCGCGCCGCCGGCCTTGGACTGATGGATGCCTTGCCAGCGGCCAGATCCATGCTCGCCGTGTTGTTGCGAACCGCGTACCGGTCGGTGACCAATGTCGTCGCTCCGTACGAAGTGGACGGTCCGGACGGGACCGCGTGCGGGCTGCTGTGCATGGTCGATCCGGCCGCCGTTGGCGCGGGCCGGGTGCGGCACAGCGAGGAGATCTACCCGAACATCGTGGCCGAACGCGCGGAGGTGCTGGCCGGGCTCGGCTATGCGACGAGTGCCGCCATGCTCGTGCCGGTGAGCGACCGCGACGAGTTGACCACCGCTGTTCGCGCGGCCACCACGGGCGACCCCGAAGTTTCCACAGTGGACTCCATGGGACGCCGGCACCGGTTGTGGCTCCTGGGCCCCGGGGCGGAGCGGGACCGCGTACTCGCGGTCGCCGGAGCGCACCCACTGCTCGTGGCGGACGGCAACCACCGGGTGGCCGCGGCGGCCGCCGCCGGGCTGGACGGCCTCCTGGCGCTCGTCACCGCCGGCCCGGGCCTGCGGATCGGCGCGTTCCACCGCGTGCTCACGGGCACCGGTCGCACGGCCACCGAACTGGCGACGGCGTGGCGAGCCGTAGGCCTCACGGTGCGGGAAACCGAGGCGCTCCCCGAGCCGGGCCGGGTGGTCGTCCGGTGTCCCGATCGGACACTCGTGGTGACCTTGTCGCCCAGTGCTGAGATCGACCACGCGGTGGTCGAAGAGTTGCTGCTGCGGGAAGCACTGGGCATCGACCCGGAGAGCCGGCTCGTCCGGCCACTGGCCGAGGGCCGTCAACCCCCGCCCGACGCGGACGCGGTCCTGGAGCTGGCGCCGATCCCGCTGGCGGACGTACTCGCCGTCCACGCCGCCGGTGGCCGCATGCCTCGCAAGAGCACTTACTTCACCCCGAAACCCCGCAGCGGCCTGTTGTTAGCCGCGTTGAGTTAGTAGACCGCGCCGCCCGCGTCGGGCAGGACCCGCCGCGGGCGGCACAACACCCACACAGGTGCTAGCTGATCGGCTGGTCGTCCACCTTGATGCTGTACTGCGCGTTGCCGTTGCTGTTGTCGTACGAGGTGATCGTCGCGGTCAACCCGACCCGGTCGGAGCCCGCGGTCAGCTCGCAACGGATGGTCTCGCCCACCTTCGCCGTCAACCCACTGGGGCATTCCACCGAGTCCGGCGCCTGCCCCACCGACTCCTCCAGCGCGTCGGAGATGCCCTGCTCGACGACCGTCTTCGGGATGGACGCTTCGTCGGTGTCGGTCGGGTCTTCGGTACCAGTCGGGTCTTCGGAACCGGTCGGGTCTCCGCTACTGACCGGCTTTTCGTCCACCTTGACGTCGTACTCGGCCTTGCTGTTGTCGTACGAGGTGATCGTCGCGGTCAACCCATACCGGTTGGAACCAGCGGTCAGCTCGCAACGGACGGACTCATCCACCTTCGCCTTCACCGAACCGGGGCATTCCACCGAGTCCGGCGCCTGCCCCGTCGCCTTCTCCAGCGCGTCGGAGATGCCCTGCTCGAGGTTCTCCTTCGAGACGGTCGCTTCGGCTTCGACGCTCGCCGAGCAGCCGGTGAGGGTCACGACGGCGCAGGCAGCGCCCACCATCATCGCTCGAGCAGTCAGCAACATCCGCACGATCTCTCCTTGTCCAGGCTCACATCGGCGGTGAATCCCCCGACGGGTCCCACGCACTTCTCCATAGTGGACATCCGATTGGGACTCTAGCCAGCGGCGGGCGGCTTAGCGGTGGCGGGGCGCAGCCGGGCCCACGCCGTCCGCGCCACCGGTTCCACGAAACGCGCGGCCATCGGGCCGATGATCGCCATGACCAGTACGTACGCGGTCGCCAGCGCCGCCAGCTGGGCGTCCACCGCGCCGGCCGCCACCGCCAGGCCCGCGATCACGATCGAGAACTCGCCCCGCGCGACCAGCGCGGCGCCGGCGCGAGCGCGGCCCATCTTCCCGATGCCCTGGCGTTTCGCGGCCCACCAACCTGTGACGAACTTCGTGATGGTGGTCACCACCGCCAGGCCGATGGCCGCGCCGAGCACCGGCGGAATGGTCGACGGCACCGTGTTGAGCCCGAACACCACGAAGAACATGGCGGCGAACAGGTCACGCAGCGGCTCGAGCATGCGGGTCGCGTTCTCCGCGGTCGACCCGGAGATGGCGATACCCAGCAGGAACGCGCCGACCGCGGCGGACACCTGGAGCTGCGCGGCGAACCCGGCCACCAGCAGCGCCGCGCCGAGCACCCGCAGCAGGAACACCTCGGGATCGGGACTGTCCACCATGGCCGACACGTACCGGCCGTACCTCAGCGCCAGCACCAGCACCAGCGTGACCACGACGAGTGAGATGCCGATGGCCGTCAACCCGCCCAGCAGTGTGGCCCCGGCGAGGACGGCCGTGAGGATGGGCAGGTAGATGGCCATCGCCAGGTCCTCGAACACCAGGATCGACAGGATGACCGGCGTCTCCCGGTTACCGAGTCGGCCCAGGTCACCGAGGACCTTCGCGATGATGCCGGAGGACGAGATGTACGTGACGCCACCCATGGCGAGCGCGCCGACCGGTCCCCAGCCGAGCATCAGCGCGACCGCCACCCCGGGCGTCGCGTTGAGGACCAGGTCCACCAGGCCCGCCAGCCAGGACCGCTTCAGCCCGGTGACCAGCTCGGCCGCCGAGTACTCCAGTCCCAGCAGGAGCAGCAGGAGGATGACGCCGATCTCGCTGGCCAGCGAGGTGAACTCCTCGATGCCCTCGAGCGGGATCAGCCCGCCGCTGCCGAACGCCAGGCCGCCCAGCAGGTAGAACGGGATGGGGGAGATGCCGATCTTCCACGCGAAGCGGCCGAGGATGCCGAGGCCGAAGAAGATCGCGCCGAGTTCGATCAGCGCGAGCGCCGAGTTGTGCAACGGGTCCTACCCGCGGTCGAGGACGTCGGCCGCCTTCGCCAGCCCCTCGGTCGTACCGACGGTGATCAGCAGGTCACCGCCGCCGAGCACGAAGTCGGGACGGGGCGACGGGTGCACGGTGCCGATCCGGACGACGGCCACCACCGAGACGGCCGTGCGCGACCGCAGCGCCGTGTCACCGAGGGTGCGACCGTCGAACGGCGAACCCGGGACCAACGGCAGCTGCTTCGTGTGCACTCCACTGAGCCCGTCGTTCTGCTCGCGCAGCTCGGCCACCAGCTGCGGCGCGCCGAGCAGGCCGGCGAGCGCGCTGGCCTCGTCGACCGATAGCGGGATCGAGGCGGTGCAGGTGTCCGGATCGTCCTCACGGGACACGATCAGCTCGAACCGGCCGTCGCGGTAGGTGATCACACCGATCCGGCGGCCCGTGCGGGACAGGAAATCCTGGCGCGTGCCGATACCCGGCAGGGGCGTCACCTCGACATTCACCATGTGAGCGTAAACGACGCCAAGCAGTGCTTTCTTCCCGGTGCGCCGGACCAATAGGTTAGAGGCCGCGCGAAGAGGGTCGGTGGATGCCCGTCGTGATCGAGGTGGTTCCTGGTGGTGCCGCCAGGGGCCGCCTCGGCGCGGCGGGCGCCGCCAGCCCTCTTCGCGCGGCCTCTTAGTTCTCTCCCGTTTCGCGCCGTCCCGGAGGTAGCCGTGGCAGGTCGTTCCAAGTTCATCCTCGACGAGTCGGAGATGCCCACGTCGTGGTACAACATCGTGCCTGACCTGCCGGAACCGCCGCCACCACCGCTGCACCCGGGCACCGGCGAGCCGATCGGCCCGGCCGACCTCGCCCCGCTGTTTCCCATGGCGCTGATCCTGCAGGAGGTCAGCACCGAGCGGTTCATCCCGATCCCCGAAGAGGTGGCCGAGGTCTACCGGCTGTGGCGGCCGTCGCCGCTGTACCGGGCACACCGGCTGGAGAAGGCACTCGGCACGCCCGCGCGGATCTACTACAAGTACGAGGGCGTCAGCCCGGTCGGCTCGCACAAGCCGAACACCGCGGTGCCGCAGGCGTTCTACAACGCGGCTGAGGGCGTCCGCAAGCTGACCACCGAGACCGGCGCCGGCCAGTGGGGGAGCGCGCTGGCGTTCGCGTGCGCGCAGTTCGGCCTCGAGTGTGAGGTGTGGCAGGTCCGGGCGTCCTACGACCAGAAGCCCTACCGCAAGATGATGATGGAGACGTTCGGGGCGAGCGTGCACCCGAGTCCGTCGGACCTGACCGAGTCCGGCCGCGCGGTGCTGGCCGAGCACCCGGACTCCACGGGCAGCCTGGGCATCGCCATCAGCGAGGCGGTCGAGATGGCCGCCGCCGACCCGGACGCGCGGTACGCGCTGGGCAGTGTGCTCAACCACGTGCTGATGCACCAGACGATCATCGGCGAGGAGGCGCTGCTCCAGTTCGAGTTGGCGGAGGACTCACCCGACGTGATCGTCGGCTGCACGGGCGGCGGCTCGAACTTCGGCGGGCTGGCGTTCCCGTTCCTGCGGGAGAAGCTGGCCGGGCGCATCTCGCCGACCATCCGGGCGGTCGAACCGGCCGCGTGCCCGTCGCTGACGCGCGGGAAGTACGCTTACGACTTCGGCGACACGGCCGGACTGACGCCGCTGCTGAAGATGCACACGCTGGGGCACGAGTTCATCCCCGACCCCATCCACGCCGGAGGCCTGCGCTACCACGGGATGTCGCCGCTGCTGTCGCACATCGTGGAGCTGGGACTCGTGGACGCGGTGGCCATCCCGCAGAACGAGTGCTTCGCCGCCGGGGTGCGGTTCGCCCGCTCCGAAGGGATCGTGCCGGCACCCGAGCCGACGCACGCGCTGGCCGAGTGCGTGCGGGAAGCGTTGCGGTGCAAGGAGACGGGCGAGGAGAAGGTGATCCTCACCGCGTTGTGCGGGCACGCGCATCTCGACCTGCCGGCGTACGCGAGTTACCTGGCGGGGGACATGGTGGACAATGACCTGTCCGAAGAGGACCTGGCGGCGGCGTTCGCCACCATCCCGACGCGGTAAACCCCGCGAGTCCCACGTTCACGACACGCGAGTCCCACGTTGGGACTGGGCGAGTCCCACGTTCGGGCCCTCGCGCGGCGCCGCCCGGTATGCCACGAACGTGGGACTCATCGGTTCTGAATGTGGGACTCGCTGGTTCTGAATGTGGGACTCGCGGGGTTTAGCGGTAGAGGGAGCGGGCGATGATCTCGCGTTGGATCTCGCTCGCTCCCTCGTAGATCCTGGGGGCTCGCACGTCGCGGTAGAGGTGTTCCAGCGGGTGGCCTTCTTCCAGGGCCCGGGCGCCGTGCACCTGGATCGCCACGTCCACGGCCACCTGCGCTGTCTCCGTGGCGAACAGTTTCGCCATGGCCGACAGGTGGCCCGTGCGTTCCGCGCCCGCGTCGTACGCGGCCGCCGCGTCGTGGACCAGGAGACGGGCGGCGTGCAGCCGTGTCGCCACGTCGGCCAGTTGGTGGGACACCGCCTGGAAGTCCTTCAGCGGTCGGCCGAACGCCCGCCGGCCGGCCGTGTGCGCCACCGCGGCATCCAGCGCGGCCTGTGCCATGCCCAACGCGAACGCGCCCACGCTCGGCCGGAACATGTCCAGCGTCCGCATGGCCACCCGCCAGCCGCCGTCCACGTCGCCGAGGACCGACGTCGCGGGGACCCGAACGTCGTCGAAGACGAGCCGGCCGATCGGGTGGGGTGACACCAGTCGCTGCCTGCTACCGGAGAGCCCCCGTGCGTCGCCGGGTACGGCGAACGCCGTGATACCTCGG
Organism: uncultured Actinomycetota bacterium; assembly: GCA_963826035.1. Classification (GTDB taxonomy): domain Bacteria; phylum Actinomycetota; class Actinomycetes; order Mycobacteriales; family Pseudonocardiaceae; genus Actinophytocola. The sequence goes on from CAWGVZ010000006.1 coordinate 36,123, forward strand.
AAGCCCCGGGAGTCATTGTCGCTGGTGCGGGCGAACACCGAGTACACGTCGGCCTCCGGGGCGTTCGAGATGAACACCTTCTCGCCCGTCAGACGGTAGTCGTCGCCGTCACGGACGGCCGACAACGCCAGTGACGCCGCGTCCGAGCCCGCCTCCGGCTCGGTCAGCGCGAAACCCACGGCGGCGTCACCCGCGGCGATCCTGGGGATCCAGGTGTCCACAGTGGAGGGACGGCCGGCCAGCAGGATCGGGTACGCGCCGAGGCCCTGCAGCGCGAACGCCGTCTCCGCCTCCGTGGTGTGGCGGGCCAGCGCCTCGCGGATCAGGCACAGTTCCATGGCCGAGGTCTTCGGGAACAGCCGGCCCAGCAGACCGTGGGACGCCAGGGCGGCCAGGAGCGGGCGGTTGATCCGTCCCGGCCGGCCCTTCATGGTCGCCAGGGTCGCCGCCACCTGCTCCGTGTGGTCGCGCAGCTCCTGGTGCTCCGCCGACAGGTGCGTGTACGTCACGTCGGGATCACCGCCGTTCCCACGAGTTCCACCTTGGCCGCCGGGTCGAACAGCTCGGCCACGCCGAGTAGGGCGACCGCCGGGTAGTGCCGGCCGAAGTGCTTGCGCCACACGGGACCCAGCTCAGGCAGTGCCGCCCGGTACTCGGCGACCACGGGCGTGTAGATGATCAGGGACACCAGGTGAGCCGGCTCGGAACCGGCGGCACTCAGCGCGGCCGCCACGTTTCCGGCGGCCACGCTGAACTGCTCGACCAGCGTGGTGCCGACGATCGCACCGTCGCGACCCTGTGCGGTCTGCCCGCCCAGATACACCGTCCGGCCGGGGTTCGCCACCACGGCGTGCGCGAACCCCACCGGCTCGGCCAGGCCCGGTGCGGTGACGATCTCGTGTGCGTTCATCTGCCACTCCACTGTGGACGGCGGCCGGCGGACCATGCCGCGTAGAACTCGCCGTGGTCGTCGCTCTTCATGAGCAGCGCCTGGGTCATCGCTTCCAACTCGATGCTACTGCCGAGATCCATGTCCAGCTCACGGGTGAGCAGCACCTTGGTGGTCGAATAGGCGAGGGCCGGGCCGTCGGCGAGGCGGCTGGCCAGCGCGGACGTCGCGGCCGGCAGCTCCTCGTCCGGCACCACCCCGGTGGCCAGGCCGATCCGGTCCGCGTGCGCCGCGTCGACCTTGTCGCCCAGTATCAACAACTCGGTGGCGCGGCCGAGGCCCACGAGCCGGGGGAGGAGGTAGGCCGAACCCATGTCCGCGCCCGCCAGGCCGACCTTCGTGAACAGGAACGCGAACGACGCGGACTCGGCCAGCAGCCGGAAGTCACTGGCCAGCGCGATCACCGAGCCGGCGCCGGCGGCGATCCCGTTGACCGAGGCGATCACCGGCAGCGGGCACTCGCGCAGCGCCTTCACCACCGCGCCGGTCATCCTCGTGAACTCCAGCAACTGCGCCGGCGCCATCTTCCGCAGCTCGCCGATGATCTCCTCGACGTCGCCGCCCGAGCAGAAGCCGCGGCCCCGGCCGGTCAGCACGACCACCCGGACGTCGCCGCGGTGCGGCAGCTCGGCCAGCAGGTCCCGCAGGTCGGCGTAGACGTCGAACGTGAGCGCGTTCAGCTTGTCCGGCCGGTTCAGCGTGACCGTCGCGACCCCGTCGGCCACCTCGAAGTCGAAGTGCTCCCACTGGTCGGTGAAGCCTGGTGAGGCCCGGAATGGGCTCATGACTGGATTCCTCCTCCGTCGAGGACGATGGTCTGGCCGTTGACGGCCGCCGCCTCCGGCGCCGCCAGGAACGCCACGGCGAACGCGACCTCGTCGGGTTCGAGCAGCCGGCCGAGTGGGGACAGGGCGGCCACCGCGGCCTCACTGTCCACTGTGGACTTACCGGTTCGGTCGGCGATCCGGGCGACCGTGCGTGCCGTCATGTCGGTACGCACGAACGTCGGGCACACGGCGTTCGCCGTGATGCCCGTGCCGGCCACCTCGGCGGCCACCGTCCGCATGAGACCGACGGCAGCGTGCTTGGCTGCCGTGTAGGCAGCCGTGTACGGGGCGCCCACCAGTGCGGCTGTCGACGCGACCGTGATGATCCGCCCGCTGCCGCGAGCCCGCATGCCCGGCAGTACCGCGCGGGTGCATAGGAACGCGCCGGTGGCGTTGACGTCGAGGTGCGCCCGCCAGGCGTCCACAGTGGTCCGGTGCACGGGCGCGCTGGCGGAGATGCCGGCGTTGTTCACCAGCACGTCCACCTCCAGCGACCCGAGCGCCTCGGTGACCGCCGCCTCGTCGGTGACGTCCAGGTCGGCGTGACCGAACGCCAGCACCTCGTCACCGGCGTCGGCGAACCGGCGGGCGACCGCCGCACCGATTCCCTTGGTGCCGCCCGTGACCACCACCAGCCGTGTCACGACAAGGCCCGCAAAGCCCGGCGGTCGAGCTTTCCGTTGGTGGTCCTCGGCAACGCGTCGGTGAACACGACCTCGTGCGGTCGTTTGTGGCCGGACAGCCGCGCGCCGACGTGGTCCCGCATGGCCGCGGCCAGCTCGGGCGACCCGGTCACGCCCTCGCGCAGCACCACGTACGCCCTCGGCCGCACCAGCCCGTCGAACTCGACGCCCGCCACGCCGCACTCCACCACGTCCGGGTGACCGATCAGGCAGTCCTCGATCTCGCCGGGCGCCACCCAGATCCCAGACACCTTCAGCAGATCGTCGGCCCTGCCGTGATAGGTGAAGAACCCGTCGGCATCCCGGCTGAACAGATCTCCCGTGTGGACGGTCTCGCCGCGGAAGGTGGCGGCCGACTTGGCCGGGTCCCCGAAGTACTCCCGCGCGACCGTGCCGCCCGTGACCTCCAGGACGCCCACCTCGCCGTCGGGGCGCTCGGCGCCGTCCTCGTCGACCACCCGTGCCGTGTAGCCGGGCACCGCCTGTCCGCACATGCCCCGCCGCGCCGCGCCCGGCCGGTTCGAGATGTAGATGTGGTACGCCTCCGACGAGCCGATCCCGTCGACCACCTCCACCCCGAACGCCTCGTCCCACTTCCGGTGCAGCTCGGCGGGCAACGCCTCACCGGCCGACGTGCACAGCCGCAGACAACTAAGGTCCTGTGTGGACGCGTCCGGATGGGACACCATGGCGCTCATCATGGTCGGCACGTTCACGAGAATCGTCGGCCGGTGCGCGGCGATCAGCTCGAAGATCCGCTCGGGCGTCGTGCGTTCGGCGAACGCGATCCCCGCGCCGCCGACGCCGAACGGGTACAGCGCCGCGAGATCCCTGGCGTAGCCGAAGAACAGCTTGGGCACCGGCAGCACCACGTCGTCCGCGCCGAGGTCCAGCACGCCGAGTGCGTAGTCGCGATGACTGACCAGCGCACTTGCCGCCGGGTGCACACAGGCCTTGGGCGCTCCGGTGCTGCCGGTCGTGAACTTCCAGATGGCCACGTCGTCCAGCGTGGTCGGTGCCGGGTCCAGTTCAGGGGACGCGGCGGCCACGAGCGAAGCGAAGTCGTACTCGCCAGGGCGGCGCAATTCGGCGTCACCCACCACGAGCAGACTCTGAAAACCCACCGCGGCCTCACGCATCCGGTCGAGCGTCACCGGGTCGACCACCACCACGTCGGCACCCGTGTACTCGAGGAAGTACCGGTAGTCCTTGGCCGGCAGGAACGTGTACACCTCGGCCGTCACCGCGCCGATCTTCTGCGCCGCGTACCAGGTGGCCACGAACTCCACCCCGTCGGACAGCGCCAGCAGCACCCGGTCACCGCGCCGGACACCGAGCGTCAGTAGCACGTTGCCGATCCGGTTCACCAGCGCGGCAAGCTCGGCGTAGGTGGTCGCGCCGGCGGCGGTCAGCAGCGCCGTCCGCTCCCCGCGACCCTCGGCCAGGTTTCGGTCGACGAAATGGTCGGCGATGTTGAACAAGTCCGCCTCCCCGGAATTTTTAAGTGTTGGTTGCGTCCCAGCGGACATGGCGGATCTCCGGTGGTTGGTGGCTGGGTGCCGTCACGGTGCCCCTGAGGTTCCGTTGGGCGACGCGCGGCTAGTCGTGATGATCCACGGGGCCACTAGGAACCGACCTCCTTTACCAGGCGGACGAGCATTTCGGTCAATGTGTCGAAAGTGGACACACCCTCGTCGGCCGTGGCCTCGGCCGGGGCGCCGCTGTAGGCCCGGTCCATGCCCATGTCCGTGAAACTCGTCCTGCCGTTCGCCATCTCGACCGGCATGTTCACCGGCACCTCGGGCAGGTCCGCCAGCATCCGGGTGTGTACGAGGTCCGGGCGGTCGGCCAGGACGAGCGAGGTCTCGTAGCGGCCGGCGTGACACGAGCCGCTGCGGAACTCGTCGGTCAGCCGGGCGACATTCGCCCGTCGTAGCAGGTCGAGGTGTACCACCCCGGCGTCCCGGACCGCGCCCCGCACGGCCGCCACGTGCGCGGGCTCGAAGTGGTTGTTCACCACCACGATCCGGTCGAACCCCTGTTTCGCGAGCGACCGGCAGATGTCGACCAGCAGCGCGCGCAGGGTGCTCGCGCCGATCGAGATGCCGCCGGGGAACGCGGCGCCGAGGTCGGCCACGCCGTAGTGCACGGCCGGCAGCACGAACACCCACAGGCCCGGATCGTCGGTCAGCCGTTCGGCCGCCCGTTCGCACATGCCGGCGGAGATCAGCTGGTCGGTGCCCAGCGGCGCGTGCGGCCCGTGGGGTTCGACGGCGCCGACCGGCAGCAGCAGTACGGGCGTTCTCGGCCCGGCCAGCACCTCGGCCACCTGCGGCGAGGTGAGTTCGGCGAACGCGATCACAGGCCCTCCAGCGGCGTCGGTGGTGGTTCGAACAGGCACAGATCGGCCCGTCCCGCCGCGATGATCGTGTTCACCTCGTCCGGTGTCGTCAAGTATCCGCCGACCAGGGTCGCCACGCCGGCCTCGTTGCGGACCCGGTCGGACAGCGTGGTCAGGTAGCCGCGCCGGTACTCCGGTCGCGAGTTCGCCGTGGTGTGCCCGGCCCGCACGTGTACCAGGTCGACGCCGTGCTCGGTCAGCGCCCTGGCGTTGGCGATCCCGTCGTCGACCGACAGCCCGCCGGGTGCCCAGTCGGTCACCGTGAGTCGGGCGGCCAGCACTCTCGGCCACACCGCCCGCACGGCGTCCACAACGGACAGCGGATAGCGGGTCCGGTCGCCGAACTCGTCGGCGCGGCGGTTGGTCAGCGGGGACAGGAAGCTCGCCAGCAGGTGACCGTCGGCCAGGTCCAGCTCCAGCACGTCGACCCCGGCGGCGAGCGCGTGCTCGGCGGCCGCCACGAACTCGGCGCGCACGCGGTCCAGGTCGGCCGGTGTCATCTCCCGCGGCACCGCACCGAACGGCGCGTACCGCAGGGGAGAGGCGGACAACAGCGGCCACCCGTCGGCCAGCGGAACGTCCACACCGGACTCCCGGACCGCGCCACGCCGGCCGGCGTGACCGAGCCGCAGGCCCAGCAGAGCGCCGGACACGTCCGGCGGCGTCCAGTCGTCGATCACCGGGCAGTCGGGCGTGGTGCGGCCGTCCTGGCTGACCGCCACGAATCCCGTGAGCACCAGTCCCGCACCCGCCCGCGCCGCCTCGGCGCCACCCGTTCGCACCACCCGGTTGGGCACGGTCGACCCGCCGACGCGCAGCGGCGCGAACATCGGGGGAGTGGCCACCGAGCCGGCCGGTGCGGCGGTGCCGGTCGCGTCGGCCGTGAACCAGGAGTCCAGTACCCGGACGAAGTTCGGGTCGCGCTGGGTGAGGTTCGCGTGGCTGATCCGGCCGCTGCGGGTCAGCAGGTTCGCCGCGAACTGCATGGGCGCGAGGCTCGTGTAGTGCCGGACCCGGCCGAAGTAGGCGGCGCTGTCCCCGGCCGCCTGCTGGAACCGCTCCACCACCGGCTGGCGTTCCAGCTCGTAGTCGACCAGCGCGTGCTCGACGTCGTTCGGGTGCCGCACGAACGAGTTGGCGAGCGCGATCGCGTCCTCCATGGCGAGCTTCGTGCCCGAGCCGATGGAGAAGTGCGCCGTGTGCGCCGCGTCGCCGATCAGCACCACGTTGCCGTCATGCCAGCTGTTGTTGCGTACCAGGGGAAAGTCGAGCCAGACCGACTTGTTCGACATGAGCCGGTGGTTGCCCAGCTCCTCGGCGAACAGCCGCTCGCAGAACGCGAGACTGTCCTGTTCGGACATGGCGTCCAGGCCGGCGCGGCGCCACACCGGTTCCGGTGCCTCCACGATGAACGTGCTGGTGTGCTCGTCGAACGGGTAGGCGTGCACCTGGAACAGCCCGTGCTCGGTCTCCTTGAAGATGAACGTGAACGCGTCGAGCACGAGATCGGTGCCGAACCACACGTACTTGCAGCCTTGTGGGGTGACCGAGGTGCCGAACTTCCCGTTGCGCCGCAGGGTGCTGTTCGCCCCGTCGGCGGCGACGACAAGTTCGGCCGTTTCCACAGTGGACAGCTCGCGGCCGAACTCCAGCGCCACGCCCAACTCGCGGCAACGCCGCTGCAGGATGTCCAGGAGATGGGTGCGCCGGATGGCGGAGAACGTGTGCCCGGACGAGCGGATGGTCGCGCCCCGGTAGCGGATGTCGATGGCCGTCCACCTGGCGAACGAGTCGGTGATCTCCAGGTAGGTCTGGTAGTCGGCGTCCCGCAGCGCGCCGAGCGTCTCCTCGGAGAACACCACTCCCCAGCCGAACGTCGCGTCCGGCGCGTTGCGTTCCACCACCGAGATCTCGTGCCCGGCCTTGCGCAGGAGAATCGCCAGGTACAGACCGGAGGGTCCCGCGCCGAGCACCGAGACGCGCATCAGGACAGCACCTCGGCCAGCCGGTCGAGGTCGTCGAGCGAGGCGACCGTGGGGTAGAGGATCAACTCGTCGCAGCCCTCGGCCGCATAGCCGCGCACGAAGTCCCGCACCGCCCGCGCCGAGGTGAGGTTGCCGGCCGCGATCTTGTCGGCGAACGGGCCGGTGAACGCGTAGTAGTCCCGCAGGTAGGCCGACCCGGCATCCGGGTCGCCGAACGCGAAGTAGCCCTGCCCCCACAGCCGCGGCTCATTCGGTCGCTCCAGGTCCCGCCAAGCCGCCCGCGCCCGGTTGGCGGCCGAGCCGAACGCCTTCGGTGGCCCGCCGCCGTGCGCGTACCCGTCGGCGTAGCGGGCCATCCGTGCGAACGCCGCCCCGCTCGACCCGCCGACCAACAGCTCGAGCGGCGGCCGGACCGGACCGATGCCCGAGTCGTCCAGCTGGCCGCGCAGGTAGGCGAGTTGTTCGGACAGCGCCGCGCCGCGGGTGCGCCGGTCGACGCCGGCCGCCTCGTAGTCGTCGCGCCGGGCACCTACGCCGAGACCGAGGGTGAACCGGCCGTTCGAGAGTGCGTCGACCGACACCGCCTGCTTGGCGAGCATGGCCGCGCCGCGCAGCGGGCCGATCGCGATGTTCGTGGCCAGCCGGACCCGCTCGGTCACCGCGGCCGCCGCGGACAGCGCGGCGAACGGCTCGATGCTGTCGTAGACCAGCCGGTCGAGGACCGCGACCGTGCCGAACGGCCCGGCATCGGCGCGCCGTGCCCAGTCGACGAGCAACGCGCCTGACGTGGCGGGAACCGTGTTCGGAAGCCCGATGCCGACCTTCATCCAAAACACATTACGGTTGACCCCGCTGAGGCGTCAACTATGCTCAGCATATGACCGACGTGCTGCGCGGGTTCGAACGGGCGCCGCAGGATCTGGTGCTGACGCTGCTCGGCGCCTACCACCTCCCGCGCGAGCGTGGCGAGGTCTGGTCGGGTGGGCTCGTCCGGCTGCTCGAGGAGTTCGGCTTCTCCGCGGGCGCCGCGCGGGTGGCACTGAACCGCCTGGTCGGGCGGGAGTTACTGACCCCCAGCAAGGCCGGCCGGCACGTCCACTACGCGCTCACCCCGCGCACGGTCGCCGTGCTCGCCGAAGGTGACCGGCGGATCTTCACGCTCGGCTCGGCGCCCAGCCGGGAGACCACCTGGACCGTGCTGTGGCACTCCATTCCCGAGGACCGGCGGCTCGCCCGCACCCGGCTCGTGCGGCGGTTGCGATTCCTCGGGTTCGGCTCCGTGCAGGACGGCACCTGGCTCGCTCCGCACGACCGCGAGGCGGAGGTGGCCGCGTTGCTCGCCGAGCTGGACGTCACCTCCTTCGCCGGGGTGCTGCTCGGCCGGCCCGCGACCACCATCGACTTCGCGGCGTTCGTCGCCCGCGTCTGGGATCTGGCCGACCTGGCCGAACGGTATCGCCTGTTCGTCGAGCACTTCGATGACCAGCGCGTGACCGACGACCGGCAGGCGCTGCTGCTGCGGACCCGGCTGGTGCACACGTTCCGCGAGTTCCCGTTCGTCGACCCGGAACTGCCCGAAGACCTGGTGCCCGCGCCGAGCCACCGGGCGCGGGCGGTGGAGCTGTTCCATGATCTGTATCCGGCGCTGGCCCCGGCGGCGCAGCGCTACTTCGATGAGGTGACCGTGCCATGACCGACGACCAGCTCCCAGGTGGACAGTCCGCCGCGCTGACCTACACGTCCTACCTGGCGCTCGACGAGGTCCTCGCCGCGCAGCGTCCCCGGACCGACGAGCACGACGAGCTGCTGTTCATCGTGATCCACCAGGTGTACGAGCTGTGGTTCAAGCAGCTGCTGCACGAGCTGGAACACCTACAGCGCCGGCTGGAGAAGGTCGACACCCCGCACTCGCTGCGCACCCTGCGCCGGGCGCTGACCATCCTCAAGGTGGTGGTGGCCCAGATCGACGTGCTGGAGACCATGACCCCGCGGCAGTTCACCAGCTTCCGCGCGCGACTCGACGAGGCCAGCGGGTTCCAGTCGGGACAGTTCCGCGAGCTGGAGGCCGTGCTCGGCCGCCGCGACGGGCGGATGCTCAAGCCGTACCCGGAGGGCAGCTCCGCGCGGACGCGGATCCAGGCGGCCATGAGCCGGGCGTCGCTGTTCGACTCGTTCCTCCACTACCTGGCGGGCAGTGGTTACGATATCCCGGCCGAGCACCTCGACCGCGACGTCAGTACACAGTGGACGGATTCGCCCGCCGTGCAGGAGGTGTTGGTGCGGGTGTACGGCGACGACGCCGGACCGTCCACTGTGGCTGATCTACTGGTTGACCTGGACGAGGGCATGCAGGAATGGCGGTACCGGCACGTGAAGATGGTCGAGCGGACCATCGGCGACAAGCCGGGCACCGGGGGTTCGGCTGGTGCGGCGTACCTGCGGTCCACGCTGTTCCATTCCGTCTTCCCCGACCTGTGGGCCGTGCGGAGCCAGCTGTGACCACCCTCTTCGACCTGCGTGGCAACCCGAACGCACTGTCCGTCCACTACGGACGCTTCAACGTGGCCAACCGGCTGCTGCTGACCGGCCACTCGCACCAGGCCTGGCCGGACGTGGCGCTACACGGCCAGATCGAGGCGTTCACCGACGCGGCCGCCGCCGTGGACGGCAAGTGGCCGCTGGCGTTCGCCCGCGCGGACCGGGTGCGCGCGGGTTTCGCTTCTCTGTTGGGCGATCCCGACGCGACGATCGCGCTCGGGGCGTCGACCCACGACCTGCTCATCCGCTTTCTGTCCGCTGTGGACCTTCGGCGTCGGCCGCGGTTGGTGACCACGGACGGCGAGTTCCACACGCTGCGCCGGCAGCTGGCGCGTCTCGGCGAGGCCGGTGTCGAGGTGATCCGGGTGCCGGTGGCTCCGGTCGAGTCCTTGGCGTCCCGGTTGGCGACCGAGGTCGACTCCCGTACGGCGGCCGTGCTCGCGTCGTCCGTGCTGTTCGAGACCTCGCGGATCGTGCCGGACCTGGCCGCTGTGGCGGCCGCGTGCCGGGCGCACGGGGCCGAGCTGCTGGTCGACGCCTACCACCAGCTGGGTGTGGCCCCGTTCTCCATGGCCGGTCTCGAGGACGCGTGGATCACCGGCGGCGGCTACAAGTACCTGCAGCTGGGGGAGGGCAACTGCTTCCTACGCCTGCCGCCGCACGCGGCCGGCCTGCGTCCCGTGGTGACCGGCTGGTTCGCCGAGTTCGAGGACCTGGCGGCCGTCGCGGCCGGGCAGGTGGGCTACGCGCCGGGCGCCGACCGCTTCGCGGGCTCCACCTACGACCCGACGAGCCACTACCGGGCCGCGCGGGTGCTGGAGTTCTTCGTTTCGCAAGGGCTGACGCCCTCTTTCCTGCGCGAGGTCTCCCTGCACCAGCGGTCCGTCCTGACCACGGGGTTCGACGCGCTGGACGCCGACCCTGGCGTGATCACCCGCGACCGCTCGGCGGACCCCGAGTCCTACGCGGGCTTCCTGGCGCTGCGCGCCCCTCGCGCGGCCGCACTCCAGCAGGCGCTGGCCGAACGCGGCGTGCTGACGGACAGCCGAGGCGAACACCTACGCTTCGGCCCGGCCCCGTACTTGTCGGACACTCAACTGGAGACCGCGATGGCGACCCTCGGCGAACTGCTCTGAGTCGCGGCGAACCCGCACGGCTGAACAGGGGTGTGGCCCCCACCGGAGCGGGGGCCACACGGCGTGCCGATCAGAGGCTCAGTCGACGATCACCATCCCGGTGTCGGCGTGGGTGGCCACGAGACCGTTGCGGTAGTTGCTTTGCACGCCGCTGATCTCCGTCGAGTTCGGGATCGGGTTGGTGCACGCGACGCCGGCCGAACTGCCCGACATGAGACTCGAGCACGGGCCCGGCTTGCGGTCGGGCAGACCCAGGATGTGCCCGAACTCGTGCGCCGCGATCCGCACGACGTTGTAGCCCTGGTTCACCGCCTGGCGACCCATCCACACGGTGCCGGAGCGGCCCGGGCGCACGGGACCGAGCGTGGCCCGCGGCCAACCGTCGTCCGCGATGACCGTGACGTCGGCGCGGGTTCCCGGCGCGGCCCGCCGGATCTGCACGTTGCTGACCCGCGCGTTCCAAATGGCGACGCCGTCGGCCACGGCGTTGACGAACTCGCCGGCCCGGCTGTCGCTGTAGGTGATGGTCACGGCGGCCACACCGACGTCCGCCGTCCGCGGCGCGGCCACCGCCGTTCCGCCGAGGAAGGTCAGCGCCATAGCGACCGTAGCCAGCAGGGGGATCACTGTGCGTCTGATCATGGTTACCTCCAGTCATTGCCCTCGATCGGATGCTAGGCCCAAGGTCACGATGCTGAGATCCGCTGATAGAGGGGTCATTGCCCGTCACCAGTTGCCAGCTGCGGGTCCGCACGGCCTCTCCTGGCACAATGGGAGGGGTTGACGTTGAACTGAGGAGGCATCCGCGGTGGAACTGGGCGAGCTGCGTGGCGTGATCGCGCTGGACGGCCCGTCGGGAACCGGCAAGTCCACGGTCGCGCGGCGACTCGCGACGCTGTTGGGCGCCGGCTACCTGGACACCGGCGCGATGTACCGCTCGGTCACCCTCGCGGTGCTGCGCGCGGGCGTCGACCCGACCGACGAGGTCGAGGTCGCGCGGGTCGCGGAGGACGTCGACCTGGGGATCTCCACCGACCCGCTGCACCAGGAGGTGCGGCTCGGCAACGACGACGTGGGCGCCGAGATCCGCGGCCCGGAGGTCACCCTCGCGGTGTCGGCCGTCTCGGCCGTGCCCCGCGTGCGTGAGCTGCTGCGCGTCCGGCAGACCCAGATCATCGAAGAGGTGAGCTTCGCGCAGGGCGGCATCGTGGTCGAGGGTCGCGACATCGGCACGGTGATCGCCCCCGACGCCGGGCTGAAGGTGTACCTCACGGCGTCCGCCGACGCCAGGGCGCTGCGCCGGACCAACCAGGACGCCGCCGAGGGCCGGGCCGGCTCGGTGGACGCGACCAAGCTCGACGTCGAGCGCCGCGACAATCTCGACTCGTCCCGCGCGGCATCGCCGCTGCAGCCGGCCGACGACGCGGTGTGGCTCGACACCACCCACCTCGACATCGCCGGGGTACTCGAGCAGATCATGGCCATTGTGGACGAACGGGATCTGCGCGGAATGGCTGCCGGCCCCAGCCGGTGGTGACCGGGCTTCCCGAGGGGGCGGTGCCCTGGCTGCACGACTTCGGGCGATGGATCGCGCGCTGGCTGCACCGGCCGGCGTACCGGGTCCGGGTGCGCGGTCGTGAGCACGTGCCGCGGACCGGTCCGGTCGTGCTGGTGTCCAATCACAGCTCGCTGATCGAGCCGCAGATCATCTTCGGCCTGATGCCGAGGCGGACGGTGTTCCTCGTGAAGAGGGAGCTGGCCTCCGGTGTCCTCGGGCGCGCCCTCCGGCTGATCGGACAGGTGGCCGTCCGCAGGGGAGAGGCCGACCGCGCGCCGCTGATGACCGCCGTGCGGTTGCTGCGCGACGGCGGCGTGATCGCCGTTTTCCCCGAGGGCACCAGGGGATCGGGTGACGTGAACCACGCCGAGCAGGGCGCGGCCTGGCTGGTCCGGGCGTCCGACGCGGTGGTCCTGCCGGTCGCCACCCGGGGAACGTTCCGGCCGGACGGAGCCCGCCGGAGGTTCCGGCCTAAGCTTGACGTGCTGGTCGGAGCTCCGTTTCGGTTATCCGTCCAACGTGGACGATCCGGGCTTGGCGAGGCGACCGAGGAAATTCGGCGGCGGCTGTCCGATCTGGTACGTGAACTTGATGAACTGCGTTCTGCCGAGGAAAAGTGATGACTGAGCTGGATGGCACATGGGCCGAGGAGTCCGATTGGACTTCTGTGGACGAGGAGTTCGGCCACCCCGATGAAGAAGGTGGCGAGCCCCCTCAGCCCGTGCTGGCGGTGGTCGGGCGGCCGAATGTGGGCAAGTCCACGCTGGTGAACCGCATTCTGGGCCGCCGCGAGGCGGTCGTGCAGGACAAGCCGGGCGTCACCAGGGACCGGGTGGCCTACGACGCGCTGTGGAACGGGCGCCGGTTCACGGTGGTCGACACCGGTGGCTGGGACCCGCAGGCCGAAGGGCTGGCCGCGTCGATCACCGCGCAGGCCGAGCTCGCCATGGCCACGGCCGACGTGGTGCTGCTCGTGGTCGACGCCACGGTGGGCGCGACCACCACCGACGAGGCGGCCGCCCGCGTGCTGCGCCGGTCGCGCAAGCCGGTGCTGCTGGCGGCGAACAAGGTCGACGACGACCGGCTGCTGGCCGACACGGCGGCGCTGTGGTCGCTCGGTCTCGGCGAGCCGCACGCGGTGAGCGCGCTACACGGGCGCAGTTCGGGTGACCTGCTCGACGCCGTGCTGCATGCGCTGCCGGAGACCCCTCGCGAGACGTTCGGCGCGACTCGCGGCCCGCGGCGCGTGGCGCTGGTCGGCAAGCCGAACGTGGGCAAGTCGAGCCTGCTCAACCGGCTCTCGGGCGAGAACCGCGCGGTCGTGGATTCGGTGGCCGGCACCACGGTCGACCCGGTCGACTCACTGGTCGAGCTGGACGGCGAGGTATGGCGGTTCGTCGACACGGCCGGCCTGCGTAAGCGGGTGAAGACGGCCAGCGGCATGGAGTACTACGCGTCCCTCCGTACCCGGGCGGCCATCGAGGCGGCCGAGGTGGCGATCGTCCTGCTGGACGCGTCGGAGCCGATCAGCGAGCAGGACCTCCGGGTGCTGACCATGGTGGTGGACGCCGGCCGGGCCTGCGTGCTGGCGTTCAACAAGTGGGACCTGGTCGACGAGGACCGCCGCCACCAGCTGGAGCGCGAGCTTGACCGCGGCCTAGTCCGCCTGCCGTGGGCGGAGAAGATCAACGTGTCGGCCCTGACCGGCCGCTCGGTCCGCAAACTCGCGCCGTCCCTGCGGACAGCGCTGACGTCGTGGGACCAGCGCGTGTCCACCGGTCGCCTGAACTCGTGGCTAGCCGACCTGATCGCGGCCACCCCGCCGCCGGTACGCAGCGGCAAGCAGCCGAAGGTCCTTTTCGCCACCCAGGCCCAGACCCGCCCGCCGACGCTCATCCTGTTCACCACGGGCTTCCTTGAGGCGGGCTACCGCCGCTTCATCGAACGCCGCTTTCGCGAGGAGTTCGGCTTCACGGGCACCCCGATCCGGCTGTCGGTGCGGGTGCGGGAGAAGCGCCCCCGCAAGAGCTGAGCCGGGTGGCTAGGCTAAGCTGATCGCGCACCCCGGAGGTTTGGGGTGCGGCCGGGCTGTGGCGCAGTTTGGTAGCGCACTTGACTGGGGGTCAAGGGGTCGCAGGTTCGAATCCTGTCAGCCCGACGGTAGCAAGGGTTTTCGCAGGTCAGAGCCTGTGTGGCCCTTTTTTTTTGATCTTGGGCACGTCTTCGAGTTCGAGCATGCCGCTCAGCGACACCTTAACTCGGAGGTTTAGACGTGCCGATTTTGGACCTGGAGAAGCTCACCGACGGTCTGGCCGGGGACTGGTCGGGCTATCTGCGCGACTGGGACCGCACCCTGCGGTCGGGCAACTACCCGGAGACCACCCGCTACAACTACCTGCTCGCCGCCGCGCAGCTCGCGCGCTACCTGGGGGAGTACTCGCCCGACCCGGAGGCCGACGCGGCCGCCGAGGATCCGACCGAGGTCACCCGCGCACAGTCGAGTCGTTCCAGGCGTGGATGATCGAGACCCGGTCGGCGGCGACCGCGTTGAACAAGCACAAGGCGCTGCAGCAGTTCTTCAAGTGGCTGATGGTCGACGAGGAGGAGATCGACCGGTCACCGATGGAGCGGGTCAAGCAACCCAAGACCGCCAAGAGGCTGATCCCGATCATCCGCGACGAGGACACCAAGAAGATGCTCGGCACCTGCAAGGGCAAGGAGTTCGTCCAGCTGCGGGACGAGGCGATCATCCGGCTCTACTACAACACCGGCGCCCGGCTGTCCGAGGTCGGCCAACCTCACCTCGAGGATGTCGACCTGACACCGGATTCGGTGCGCTATCACGGCAAGGGCAACAAAGACCGTCGCGTCCGGTTCGGGCCCAAGACCGCCCGCGCGCTCAGCCGGTACCTGCGCGCCCGCGGCAGCACAAGGGCGCGGGGCTGCCCAACCTGTGGCTGGCGGAACGAGGCGTGCGACCGCTGACGGCGAACGGCATCAAGCTCATGCTCAAACGCCGCGGTCTGCGCGCCGGACTGTCGCGGCGTGCACGCGCATCGCTGGCGGCACAACTTCGCCCACGAGTGGAAGCGGGCCGGCGGTGACACCGGCGACCTGATGCTGCTGCTCGGCTGGACCTCCGACGACATGCCGCGCCACTACGGCGCAAGCGCCGCAGCCGAGCGGGCCCAGGAGACGCAGGCTGCGGATGGGGATCGGTGAAAATGTCTGACCCAACCTGGAACCAGATGTCGTAGTGCCGGGCGGTCGAGGTGATCATGGGCGCCGTTGTCGGCCTGACGTTCTTGTTCGGTTTCGGCAACGTGCTCAGCCTGGGATCTAAGGCTCGGCGTGCCGGGATGGGTCGCTCCACTGGTTGCTCCCGCGGTCGACCTGTCGGTGATGGGTTTGCTGCTCGGCACCCGGCAGCTGGCAGTCGAACGGTGCCAGGTGAGCGCAGCTAAGCCCGGTTCGACGTTTGCTGATGTTCTGCAGCCTCGTCACGTTGGCCCTGAACGTGGCCGATCCCGTGATCGCTGGCGAGTACGGCAAGGCCGCTTTCGATGCGGTCGGGCCACTTCTGTTGATCG
>CAWGVZ010000007.1:0-29234 GCA_963826035.1 uncultured Actinomycetota bacterium
AAGGCGTAGTTCCAGGCATGCCACCTATTTGGCCATTTTCACCAACCGCACGGAACGTCCCGTGGTCGTCGACGTGCGTACGCAGGAAGTGCGCCACGTCCAACCGGGAGATCGACCAGCAGCCGGTGAGCTTGCGGTTCACGGACGTCCGGTAGGTGCCGGTCACCGGGCCGTCGGTCAGCCGGGCCGCCCGCACGATCGTCCAGTCCAGTACGGACTTCCGTACGTGGTCCTCCATGAGCGCCATGTCCGCGTACGGCTTGCGCAGGATCGGGTGGAGCAGGCACTTCGCCAGCAGGTACTCGGGCAACTGGCGCGGGCTGGGGATCTCCAGCGACGTGGTGGAGACCACGAGCAGCCGCCGTACCCCCTCCTCGCCCATGGCGGCCATGACGTTCGCCGTGCCCTGGGAGTAGAGGGTGGTGGCGTGGCGTTTCATGCCGATGCCCAGTGCGGACAGCACCACCTCCGAACCGGCCACCGTGCGCCGCACGGCCGCCGGGTCGAGCACGTCGCCGGCCACCACGTCGACCTGATCCGCCAGCTCGCCCATGTGCAACGCCGGCGTGCGCGCCAGGACGGTCACCTTGTCGCCGTTCTCGACCGCCTGCTCGATGACCCGCCTGCCGGTTCCTCCGGTGGCGCCGAACAAAGCCAACCGCATGATGTTCTCCTCCCACGCCCGCGACGCCGGCCTCGGCGGCCGGCGTCGCGGGAGGTGTCTCAGGCAGCCTGGGCAGCGCCGCCGCTCACCGCGGCCACCAGGTCCGCCCCGGCTCGCACCGGGCAACTGCGGCGGGGGTCCTCCGGCCGACAGCGCCCGACCGATCCGCTCGCGCATCTCGTCGTTCGCGTACAGCTCGGCCGGCGAGACCAGCGACATCATCACCTGCGCCACCCGCCGCCAGATCTCGGCGTCCTTTGTGGACGCCGCGACGGCCGTGCCGAACGTGACGATGCCCGGCGGCGGCATCTGCGGCCGCTCGCCCTTCACGGTCGCCTCCAGCACAGCCCGGCCCGGCCGCGGTCGTTCGCCATCGACTCGAACAGCCACGGCGACAGCAGGGCCTTCGACGCGCCGGCGAACTTCGCCGCCTGACCGCGGTCCACGGTCGGGTGCGCACCGAGCAGGTCGACCAGCTCGAAGATGTGCGCCAGTGCGAGCGAGACCCCACGACCGTAGGCCGGGTTCGTGGTGCACACCGCGTCACCCAGGCCGTAGAAGCCGTCGTGAGACTCGGCCGCACCCGGGGTCGACCAGGCGGGCACTGTTGTCCAGCCCGCCCATCGCGTACACCGGGGAGATCGGTTCCGAATTCCCCGGCGCGACCCAGCCGGCGAGCAGCGGGGTGGCCCGGATGGCCGCCGTGAACGCGTCCGCCTCCCGCAGTGCCTTCATCGGCTTGTCGTCCGGCAGTACGCCGAGCGAGATGGAGAACGTGTTCGCCATCGCCGAGGAAGAGCACGGCCGTGTAGCTGTCCCACAGCCCGCCCGCACCGAACCCGCGGTTCAGCGGGCCAGGAGGCGCGGGGGTGAGCCGGCGGTAGTACCGCGTGTAGTAGGTGATCCGGCAGCTCTCGCTGGTCTCCTCCGGCACGGGCAGCCCGGCCTCGGCCAGCCACTTCGCCTGCGCCGACTTGCGACCGCTGACGTCGAGCACCAGGTCGGCGCTCGAGCTGGTGCCGTCGTCGAGCCGGACCCCGGTGACCGTGGTGCCGTCGGCGATCAGGCCGCGGACGGTCGCGCCAGGGTGCGGACCGTCACCCCGGGGCGGGCGAGTGCCCGGTCCCGCAGCACCCACTCGAACGTCGAGCGCCGGGTGGTGATCATGTTGAGGTCGTCGTCGGACGGCTTGCGCTCGAGGTCACCCAGCATGGGCGGCGGGAAGTCGGCCAGGTTGACCGTGCCGGCACCTGCGGCGAGCAACGCCTCGTACACGTCGGGGAGCCGGTCGCGCAGCAGGTTCGTGCCTCGTGAGCCGAACGCGTGCGAGTGCGCGGCCTGCGGCACGGTCGGCCGCGGCCAGTCGGTGCCCGCTTCCTCCAGTGTGGACGGTGCGGCGGCGGCCTCGCGTTCGAGCAGCAGCACCTCGTGCCCCTGATCGGCGAGCGCGGCCGCGGCGGCGAGCCCGGTGACGCTCGCCCCAACAGCGATTATCTTCATCAGGCGTTCCAGAACTCGTCGACCGCGTACACGTCGTTCGGGTAGGTCCAGAACTCCTTGATCTTCCCGTCGACGATCCTGGCGACGTTGATGAACGCCATGTCCAGCACGAGGCCCTTGCGCTCGTAGTGCGTGTCGAGGATGGCGAACGCGTGGTTGTCGCTGCCGCCGATCTCCTTGACCTCCATGCGCAGGTTGCCGTTCGTCAGCTCCCACATCTTGTTGGCGAACGCCGTGGAGTCCTTGATGCCGACGTGCTCACCGGACAGCGGGTTGCGGCCGGGGTAGTGGTGCACCAAGTCCTCGTGCCAGTAGGTGGCGGCGGTCTCGACGTCGCCGCTACCGAAGGACGCGTACACCTTCTCCATCAGCTGGACGTTCGGGTGGTCGGACATGTCAACTCCTCAGGATGCCTTGCTGGTAACGGAACTCGGGAGCGTCGAACGGACAGCGTCGACGATCTTGCCGGCGTTCGGCGGGAACGCGTCCTCGAGCGCCGCGCTGAACGGCACGGGCGCGTGCGGCCCGGTCACCGTGCGGACGGCGGCCGACAGCGACGAGAACCGGTTCTCCGCCACGTTGCCGGCGATGTCCGTGGCGATCGAGCACCTCGGGTTCGACTCGTCGACCACGATGAGCCTGCTGGTCTTCTCGACGCTCGCGTACACCGCGTCGAAGTCGAACGGCGACAGGGTGCGCGGGTCGATCACCTCGGCCTGGATGCCGTCCTCGGCAAGGGCTTCGGCCGCCTTCAGCGCCTCGTTCACCATCCGGCCGATGGCGACGATCGTGACGTCGTCGCCCTCGCGGACGGTCTTCGCCACCCCGAGCGGGATCATGAACCGCTCCTCCGGGGAACCACACCGCGGCTGCCGAAGTAGAGCAGCTTGTGCTCGAAGAAGATCACCGGGTCGTCGTCCTGGATGGCCGCCGCCATCAGGCCCTTCGCGTCGACCGGGTTGGACGGCGCGACCACTTTCAGCCCGGGGATGTGGGTGAACAGCGAGTACAGCGCCTGCGAGTGCTGGGCGCCGCGGCGCATGCC
Source organism: uncultured Actinomycetota bacterium (assembly GCA_963826035.1). Classification (GTDB taxonomy): domain Bacteria; phylum Actinomycetota; class Actinomycetes; order Mycobacteriales; family Pseudonocardiaceae; genus Actinophytocola. Next base: position 3,210 of record CAWGVZ010000007.1, read on the forward strand.
CGTGCCCCACATGGCCCGCAGGACAAGCGGCACCTTCGCCTTGCCGCCGACCATGTAACGCAACTTGGCCGCCTGGTTGAGGATCTGGTCGAAGCAGACCCCCGCGAAGTCCACGAACAGCAGGTCGGCCACCGGACGCAGGCCCGTGGCGGCCGCCCCGACCGCCGCACCGACGAACGCGGCCTCCGTGATCGGCGCGTCGAACACCTTGTCCGGGAACTTCACGTGCAGGCCCCTGGTCGGGCCCCAGGCGTGCCCGAGCGTGCCGTCACACCCGGTGCCGCCGATGTTGTCCTCACCGAACACGACCACCGTCGGGTCGTGCTCCATCTCCTGCGCGAGTGCTTCGTTCAGTGCTTCCAGATAGGACAGGACGCGCGGCGTCTCGGTCATCTTTTCGCTCTCCTGCCTCAGTAGCTCACGTACACGTCGGTCAGCAGCTCGCTGACGTCCGGCTCGGGTGCGGCCTTCGCCTCGGCGACCGCCACCTCGACGAGCGCGTCGACAGTCACGTCCACCTCGGCCAGCTCGGCGTCGCTCACCTGGCCGGCGACCCGCGTGGTGAACAGCTTCAGCGGGTCCTTTTCGGACCGGAGGGTGTCGACCTCGCCCTCGCCGCGGTAGCCCTGCTGGTCGAAACCCTCCATGTGGCCGAAGAACCGGCCGGCCTTGCACTCGACGAGCGACGGCCCGCCGCCGCTCCTGGCCCGGTCGACCGCCGTCTGCGCGGCGGCCCGGACGGCGAAGTAGTCGGTGCCGTCGACCACCTCGGCCGGCATGCCGAACGCCTCGGCGCGACGGGCGACGTCCAGCCCGCCCAGGTGGTAGCGGGTGCCGGTGGCCTGTGCGTAGAAGTTGTCCTCCACCACGAACACCACGGGCAGCTGCCAGACCATCGCCAGGTTCAGGCTTTCGGCGAACGAGCCCTGGTTGGCCGCGCCGTCACCGACGAACGCGACGCTCACCTGCTTGCGGCCCAACACCTTCGCCGAGAGCGCGGACCCGCACGCGAGTGGTGCCCCGCCGGCCGCGACGCCGTTGGCGCCGAGCATGCCCTTCTCGAAGTCGGCGATGTGCATCGAGCCGCCCTTGCCGTTGCACAGCCCGCCGACCTTGCCGTACAGCTCGAGCATCATGGCCGTGACGTCGCAGCCCTTGGCGATCGCGTGCCCGTGGCCGCGGTGCGTGCTCGCGATGTAGTCGCCGTCGGTCAGCGCGCCACAGGTGCCCGCGGCGACGGCCTCCTGACCGGCGTACAGGTGCACGGCGCCGGGGATCTCCCCACCGGCGACCTCCGTGTGGATTCGCTCCTCGAACACGCGAATCGTTCGCATCACCCGGTACGCTTCGATCAACTCCTGGCGGCTGAGCGATTCTGTCGCCATCAGCGGTCCTTTCCCGGAATTCGGCCCGATCCCCTCGTCGAGGCTAGGTTCGTTCCCGGCGAATCCGGTGAAACGTCGAGCCCTCCTCGACCGGTCCTGTTCGCGGTCGTCAGCTCCCCGTCAGTCCACGTACGCTCGAGTGGGACACGAGGGAGGACCGCAGTGCAGGACGCGACACGCTTCGACACGCTGGCCGTTCACGCCGGTGAGCGCGACCCCGGCCCCGAGGGCTCGGTGGTGTTTCCGATCTTCCAGGGCACCGTCTACACGGTCGAGCCGGGCTCGGACTACCACGACATCAAGTACCACCGGTTGAACTCGACGCCGTCGCAGGTGTATCTGCACGACAAGCTCGCCGCGCTCGAGGGTGCGGAGGCGGCGGTGGCGACGTCGTCCGGCATGGCGGCCGTGACCACCGTGCTGCACACGGTGCTCGGCGCGGGCGACCACCTGCTGGTGGGCGACGCGCTGTACGGCGGCACGCACGACTTCCTCACCCAGCACGCCGAGCGGCTCGGCTGGACGTACTCGGTGATCGACCCGCGGCGCCCGGAGTCGTGGACCGTCACCCCGGCCACCCGCGCCATCCTCGTGGAGACGATCACCAACCCGACCATGCGGGTCGGGCGGCTGCGCGACGTCGTGGCATTCGCGCGCACGCACGGGCTCGTCAGCATCGTGGACAACACGTTCGCCAGCCCCGTGAACTTCCGGCCGGTGGTGGCGGGGTTCGACGTGGTGTTCAACAGCGCCACCAAGTACCTGAACGGGCACTCCGACCTGGTGGCGGGCAGCGTCGCCGGGTCGGCGGAGATGGTCGAGAAGGTCCGGCGGACGCTGAACCTGTACGGCGGCAGCCTCGACCCGCACGCCGGTTACCTGCTGGCCCGCAGCCTGAAGACGCTCGGCCTGCGGGTCCGCACGCAGAACGCGAACGCGCTGGCCGTGGCCTCGTTCCTGGCCGCCCACCCGAAGGTCGGCGCCGTGAGCTACCCGGGCCTCGAGTCGCACCCGGACCATGAGACCGCGCGTGAGCTGCTGTCCGGGTTCGGCGGGATGCTGAGCTTCCGGCTGGCGGCAGGCGACCCGGCCGCGGCCGACACGCTGCTCGACGCGCTGCGGCTGCCGGCGAACGCGCCGAGTCTCGGCGGTGTGGAAACGCTGATCACCCGCCCGGCCACCACCTCCCACGCGGGGATGAGCCCTTCGGATCGCCAGGCGGCCGGCATCACCGACGACCTCATCAGACTGTCCATCGGTATCGAGGACGCCCAGGACCTGATCGACGACTTCGCCCAGGCACTCGACAAGATCCAGTGACCCAGGTCAGCCGTATCGCCCGAACGACCATACGACAGCCGGGCCTGGTTGCCGCATTCGACTCGATCATGTACGAAGGGAACCTGCGCCGGGTTCGACACGTCACACATGCAAGCGATGCCAGGCACAGGAGACTGCCAGTCGATGAGCGACAAGATCAAGCACGGGAACCCGTACCTCTACGCCATAGACCTCAGGGATGCGATGGACGCGTTCGACAGCGCGCTCCTCAAGAGGTATGAGGCCGACCTCGACGACTACATGCAGGTGTGGACGCCACACGGTGAAGAACCCAACCCAGAGCCGACGCGCGGTGCAGGTCCTGGGCCCGATACGATCCGCCTCGGGTACGACAACGCCAAGAAGTTTGCGCCCGAATGGGTGGCAGAAGTCCGCAGCCAGGTGGAACCCATGGTTGCCGTGTACGACGCCCAGAACCTGGACACGGTCGAGACGGCCTTCAATGACCTGCATGGTGTCGCGGCGCTCCTCGGGGAGAGGTCGGCCGTCGGCGACGATGGCGGACTCCCCGATCTGACGAACAAAATCAATGGCCGCAGCGGGGATGCCGATGACTTCACCAAGTGGGCAGGAATATCCGGCGAGGCGTTCAGAAACAATTTCGGGCAATTTGTGGACCCGACAATGGAGAACCAGGCGAAACTTGCTACGAGCCTGCTCAATCTGTATGACGGTCGCGCATGTATTATAGAAGCTGCACGCGGTAACACACTGACGGCATTTCAACGTGCCACGGAGAAGATCAGTGAAACCGAGGCCTCCGGAGAAGAAACTGCACGGTGGAATGTCATCAATGTTGCCATTATTGCTATTGGCCTCGCCAGCACCGGAGGAGGCGCCGTACTTGCCGGCGCGGCACTAATTGGCGGATATTTGGATAGCAAGAATCCTGATCAACAATACGCCAACGAAATCCAAGACGTCGTGGTCGGGTTGATGACCGATCTGGGGCAGGCGGAAATTGACGCCAGTACCGCTGAAGATGAATGGTTCGGTAAAGTTACCGAGCTGCAACGAGCTATCGCAAGTACCAAGAGTGCAGAGCTGGAGTTGTACGACTTCACCGGGCAGTCAGGCAGCGGTTCCAGTCCACCTGCGGGTGGATTCGAGGTGTCGGTAGAGCAGATCGACAAGCTCGCGGAGCTTTGCTTCAAAGCGTCCGAAGTGTACGAACGTGTCATTGGCAAGGCGGTGGCAACAGATGCGGCGGATGGCGACCTGACAGGGGAAGGCAATGCCGAAACCGCCGGCGATCACGAGCTGAAAGACACCCGAGATTCTCTGATTTCGTTCTTGAAAACCACTTGTGCAAGGTATTACGAAGCGGGCTCTCGGCTCTATGAAACCGCTCGCGATTACTACGGCGCCGAGACCGACAACGAAGCAGTATTGCGGGCGTTGGAAGACAGTCCCGACCTCAATGGGTCCAATCCTGGCAAGGGTGGGTCGGTCGATCGGCACATCGAGAAGAGCGACCGCTCCGATATTGAAGACTTGAAGGACTATGAGGAACCGCCGCCGCCCCCCGGGGGCCCCAGTAACTACTGAGGTTCGATCGAATGCACCGAGTCGATGAACAGATTTCGCTCCACGTAGATGAGTTCTTTCTACTGTGGTTTGCACACCACGAACTCAAAGATCTTCCATCCTTTCTCGGCGTCAACCCCGTGGGACGTTCCCGTACTGAACGCGCGGAGCAAACGGCTGCGGCAAGCGCGACGCTCGCGGAGCGAGACCTGGGCACGATTGAGAATCCTGCGCCGGACCTGCGAGAGATCATGGCTCTCCTGGCCGAGGCGCCCGTCCGGATTGAGTTCGGTCGCACCGGCCCCGAGGCAGCGGCGTGGACGGTTGCCGCTGTTCGAGACGCGCGAGCCGCGGTTGCCACTCGCACGGACATGAAAGTCCGACTGCGGCTGAGCAACGCACATGGAATGGTCACGAACCTGATCGAGCACCTTCCACCGAGGGAACCCGGGATGGGCGCATCGGCGAACGCTCCGGTCGTTGACTTCCAGCATGCTTGCGAAGCTGCGGCGGCGCAGGGCACATGGGCGTTCCGGGAGGCTCTCGACGATGTCGGTGTGCACAAGATGGACATACCGACGCTCGCCAGAGCGGTCGAGGACAGCTCCGACGGCGGCATGCTGGCGGCCATGCAACGCGACGACGCCAACACCTGGCGACACGCACCAGTGCGGATTTCCTGGCGCGACACCGCAGCCGGCCGCTACGCGATTCGGCAGGACGACGCATGGGTGACAGTCATGCCAGCGGACACGGCCCGCTTGAGCTCGATGGCCGGCCACGTGCTGGAACAGGTTGAGCTGCGGAGCTGACCGGACCGCACTACCCAAGGAGAGCGAACGTAGGCAGTCCGGCTCACGCCGGTGAGCCGTTCCCCGCCGGCCGGTTGGCGCGCTAGTACACCGGGAGGCCGCCCTAGTGCAGATACTGTGTATGTCATACGCATTAGGGGAGGATCCGATGACCTACACGCTGCCCACCGCCCGCACATGCCCGTTCGACCCGCCGCCGCCGATTCAGGAGTGGGCGCTGGCGCGGCCGATCAGCCCACTGCGGTATCCGGACGGCTCGACCGGGTGGTTGGTCACCGGCTACACGGCCGCTCGGTTCGTCCTGTCCGACCCGCGGTTCAGCGCTCGGACGGACGTGGCGCTCTCGGCGATCCGCGGCCTGCAGCAGGGTGGGGTGCCCGGCGCGTTCCTGTTCATGGACCCACCGGACCACACCCGGTACCGCAAGCTGCTGACCGGCCAGTTCACCGTGCGGCGCATGCGGCTGCTGGAGCCGATGATCGCCGCCAGGATCGATGAGGTGCTGTCGTCGCTGACCTCGCCGGCCGACCTGGTGCGCGGGTTCGCGCTGCCCGTGGCGTCCGGGGTGATCTGCGATCTGCTGGGGGTGCCGTACTCCGGTCACGAGGCCTTCGAGCAGCAGACCCACGACATGGTCGACCCGGAGCGGTCGGAGGACGAACGGAACGAGGCGGGCGGGGCGATGTACGTCATGCTGGCGGAGTTGGTGCGGGCCAAGCGGGCTCAGCCGGCCGACGACCTGCTGAGTGGTCTCATGGAGTCGGACCTGTCGGACGAGGAGATCACCGGCATCGGCCTGATGCTGTTGTTCGCCGGCCACGAGACGACCGCGAACATGCTGGCGCTCGGGACGTTCGCGCTGCTGGAGCACCCGGCGCAGCTGGCCGCGCTGCGTTCGTCGCCGGAGCTGGTGGACGGCGCGGTGGAGGAGCTGCTGCGGTACCTGTCGATCGTGCAGTACGAGGTGAACCGGGGAGCGCTCGAGGACGTGGAGGTGGCGGGTCAGCTGGTCCGTGCGGGCGAGAGCCTGCTGGTGTCACTCCCGATGGCCAACCGCGACCCGGCGCGGTTCGCCTCTCCGGACGAGCTGGACCTGGGTCGCCCGAGCGGCGGGCACTTGGCCTTCGGGCACGGCGTGCACCAGTGCCTTGGCCAGCAGCTGGCGCGGATCGAGCTGCGGCTGGGCTTCACGGCGCTGCTGGCCCGTTTCCCCCACTTACGGCTGGCTATCCCGGCAGCGGAGGTCCCACTGAACACCGGCCGGGGCATCTACGGCGTGGCGGAACTACCGGTCACCCTGTAGGTGTCGGCGGGGTGATCAACTCAACGGTGGGAAAGTAACCGCGGTAGCGTGCGGAATCTCGCGTGAGCAGCCGGTATCGGCTCACCGCGGCGTGGGCGCCGATGTAGAAGTCGGGGAGCGGCGAGCGGCGCTCCCCGCCACGCCTTCGGTAGGCGATGAATGCCCGAGCGGCGAGGAAGCCTGCGTCGTACGGCAACTGTTGCCGAATGAAGTCGGACTTCGGCAACGCGCCGTCGAGGTCTTCTATCGAGTCGAAGCCTGCCGAAACCTCGGTGTAGATGATCGGGTTGATCGCCAACTCACCATGATCGCGAGCATCGGCGAGCGCGCCTTCCGACCAGTCGGCCCACACCTTGTCGTCGGTGAGGATGTCGAGCAAAACGCACGAGTCAACCAGCGTGACCTGGTCGGTGACGGGCCGCAGGTGGGAACTACTCGCCACGAAGCAGGTCCATCAGCTCGTCGGTGGTCATGCTGGTGCTCGCCTTCCCGCGCATCTGCCCGACCAGGCGGCGTCCGCGAGTCTGACCGTCACGGGCTCGCACGATCCGGAGCGTGCTCCCGTCCTCGATGACCTCCACCTCGTCACCTTCGCTGAGGTGGTACTTCTGCCGGAGCGGCGCAGGAATGGTCACCTGCCCCTTGCTGTTGAGACGCACCGAGCACCTCCGATACGTAATACACTTCCTACGTAATACTAGCAGGAGTTGGTCAGGTCTCGCGGATTGCTGATTCCACCTGTCCTACTCGGTCGGCCAGTAGGCCCATCGCGCCGATGGCTCGGGTCATCGGGTCGTCCTCCGCGCCGCCGAGGGCTCGTTCGCGGAGGAAGGCCTGCTTTACCGCGGTCCAGCGGGCGGACTGTTCCGGAGTGAGGGTGCCGCGCAGTTCGGCCAGTTTCAGCAGGTTGGACTCCGCACCCGCCGTGAGCGTTTGCGCCTCGCCCGCGTAGTGGTCGTCTATCAGCGCTTCCAGTTCGGCGTCGTTCATCACCGGCACGATTCGTTCGGCCAGCTTGTTCATGTTGCGGTACGAACCCTGGAGCTGGAAGGGCGGCTCGACCCGCGACGACTCGGCCTGCGCGGCCGACGCGATGTAGGCCTGGTTGTTCGCCAGCACCACCTGCTGCACGCGCAACACCTTGCGCAGCACCGACACGATCTGGTCCAGCTCCACCGCCGAGTACGGGTGGGACAGCTGATCGGACCTTACTTCTTCGCCGCGGGCCATGCGTACCAGCAGCTCGATGTCCCCACGCTCCCGAGTGGACAGCGGCGCCAGCACCTGGTTGGACGTCAGCGAGTTCTCGATGTAGCTCAACGCGAACAGCTCGTCGCGGCCGGACAGCACGTCACCCAGGTTCCACACGTCCGCGCGGTTGGCCAGCATGTCGGGAATCCGGAACCGCTTGCCCTGCTCGGTGTACGGGTTGCCGGCCATGCACACGGCGAACCTCTTGCCGCGCAGGTCGTACGTCCTGGTCCGGCCGTCCCACACGCCCTCCATGCGGCGCTGCGCGTCGCACAGTGAGATGAACTTCTGCAACAGCTCCGGGTTCGTGTGCTGGATGTCGTCCAGGTACAGCAACGCGTTGTTGCCCAGCTCCAGCGCGAAGGAGATCTTCTCGACCTCCTGGCGCGCCGTCGCGTTCGGTGCGTCCGCCGGGTCGAGCGAGGTCACGTCATGACCGAGCGACGGGCCGTTGACCTTTACGAACACCAGCCCCAGCCGGTTGGCCACGTACTCCATGAGCGTGGTCTTGCCGTAGCCGGGCGGGGAGATGAGCAGCAGCAGGCCCATCTGGTCGGTGCGCTTCGCGTCGCCGACCGCGCCCAGCTGCTTCGCCAGGTTGTCGCCGATCAGCGGTAGGTAGACCTCGTCCAGCAACCGGTTGCGGACGAACGCGCTCATCACCTTCGGCCGGAACTCCTCCAGCCGCAGCCGATCGCGCTCGCGCGCCACCAGCTCGTTGCGCAGCTTCTGGTAGTTCCGGTACGCGGGCACCGTTTCCGTGCGGAACAGCCGGATGCGGGTGAGCAGCTCGTCGATCCGGACGGGCAGTTTGCGGTCCACGATGCGTGGGTGCGCGCCGAGCAGACCCTCCACAGTGGACGACACGGCGGCCGACGAGTTGTGCCTCGGCAACCCCGAGCCGCACAGCTCGATGGCCACGGCCTCCGGCAGGTCGACCGGGTCCAGCTCGTCCACAGTGGCCAGGAACGCGGTGAACCAGGCCTGCACCAGCTGGTGCCGGGCGGCCAGATCGTCGCCGAGGGCACGCACGTCCTCGTCGAAGTCCTTGCGGCCGCCCAACGCCCTGCGGAACTTCTCGACCACCGCCCGCGCGCTCGCGCTCGTGACGAACCCGAGCGGCGTACTGGCCAACTCCTCGAACAGGTACTCGGCCGCCAGCGCGGGCGGCACGGTCAGGCCGGCGACCGAATGGAACGCGGCCAGCGCGGTGGCCAACTCCTCGCACAACGTCTCGATGGCCGCCACCGGACCGAAGACCGAGCGGGCCCTGGCCAGCGAACCGGCCCGCGTGGACCAGCGCTGCCTCGACGCGTCATCCGTGCCGAACGCCCAGAACAGCTGGGCCGCCGCCCGCGCGTCCGGCGGGTAGCGCAGCAGTCCGGCGCCCGCGTGCAGGCGAAGCAGCGCCGCGAGGATGGCGGCCGCGTCCTGGTCGTGGACGCCCCGCTCGTAACCCTCGTCGTACCGGGCCTCCGCCACCGCGCGGACGCTGGCCAGCAGGTCGGCCGATTCGTGCGAGGCACCCGCCGGCACGTCGGGCAGCACGGAGGCCGCCAGGTACTCCGCCCGGTACACCTCCGCCGACTCCGACACCAACAGCTGGTCCCAGAACGGCTTGGTGGCGGCGAACGCCTCGTCCCGCACGGGGGTGCGGAAGTCGGTGCCCGTGACGGCCAGCGACATGCCGCCGTCCTTCGGCACGAGGGTCAGGTCGATCGCCTGCGTGTTCACGGCGAACCGGTGCCGTCCCAACCGGACGGTCTCACCGCCGTCGCCGAACAGGTCGGCCCGGTCCCGCAGCGAGCGGCCGGCCTCCTGGCGCGCCGCCTTCAGCCGGCCGGCCAGTTCCTCGGCCCGCACCGAGTCGTCCAGCGCGCGCAGGTCGTCGGCCACACCGCGGACCTTGGCGACCATCGGGTCGGACGCGAAGTAGGTGTTGATCTCGTCGAGCGTGCCGAGGGTGGTGACCCGCCGGTTGATGCTCGTGAGGATCCGCTCGGCCGAGTCGACCAGCCGGTCGGCCCGCCGCGCCTGCTCGTCGACCAGCGCCTGCTTGCGGGAGGAGAACGCCTCGTAGACGTCGGTGCGCTTGGCGGTCAACTCGGCAAGGAAGTCGTCGAACTCGCTGAACCGGGACTCGAGGTTCTCGAGCGCCAGCAGCAGCCGGCCGAGCTGGTCGTCGCAGCGCTGCGGGGTGTCGGCCACCGCGAGCGCACCGGTGATCGACTGGCCGAGCAGCGCGAACTCCGCGGCGAACGCGGCGCGTCCCTCGGTGGCCAGCAGGTCACGACGCCGACCGTCCACAGTGGCGCGCGCCCGGTTGACGCCGCCGAGCACCTCGCCCACCCGCTCGAGGATCTGGGTGCGCACGGTGGCGTCCGCGATGTCCAGCGAGCCGACCACCTCGGTGACGATCTCCAGCCCGGCCGCCTGCTCGGCCAGCCGCTCGCCCACCGGCTTGGCCTCGGCCACCGTCTTGATGGCGCCGGCGTCCGCGATCAGCGCGTCGACCTTCTCGTGGTACCCGGCGAACGCGTCGGCGCCCCGCAGGAACTCGACCGCACGCTTCGCCGCACTGTCCAGTTCGGACACCAGGGAGGCGTCCAGCTCGTCGATCCGTGCGGCGTCGACGTACCGCAGCTCGCGCAGCGACACCAGCCGGCCCTGCGCGCGACGCAGCTCCGCCAGCTGGGTGACCCACTCGTCCGCCGATTTCGGGGCCTCGCCCCGGACCCGCCGGACGAGCGAGGCCACCGACTCGCCCGCCTCGGTGAGCGCGGTCGCGGCGGCCTGGGTGAGCGACTGGACGTTCTCGAACTCGCCGAGCACCTGCTCGGCCGTGGCGCGCACGTCGGCAACCGGCGAGCGCAGATCGCCCAGTTCGCCCTCGCCGAGCCAGTGGTAGTTGTCGAACGTCCGGCGGCACGCCGCGATCAGGCCCTCGTACATGGGGATCGACGGGGCCATCTCGTCGATCATCCTGGTGACCGACAGGCAGTCGGAGATGCCGCGCACCAGATCCGCGTTGCCCACCCGCTCCAGCGGGCCGGTGCCGACCGGCTGCGCGGCCGCGTAGGTGTCGGACAGGAACGGCGTCTGCCACACCTGCATCGGATGCACCCTCGTGGGTTCCTCCGACTCCGCCCGGAACGCGACCAGCGTGCCGTCGCCGAACAGCGAGTAGCCGTGGCAGGGCAGCGGGGTCGCCACCTCCTTGCGGATCACGTTGTAGTTCAACAACAGTGAGCGGCCGTCGCGGCGGGCGTGGAAGACGTACAGCACGTCCTCACCGTTGGTGGAACGGATGGTGCGCTCGAACTCGAGGTCGGCCGTGTCCGTGTCGAACGTCCGGCTGGCGCCGGTCGCCAGGTAGTAGCCGCCGGGGAAGATAATGCCCTGGTCCTCCGGCAGCCGCTGGCACGCCTGACCGATGCCGTCGAGGCGCACCACGGTCTTCGTCCTGATGTTGAACACCAGGTGCCGCCACACCTTCTCGTTGTACGGCAGGATCTTCAGCAGGATGAGCGAGCCGACCCGCGCGTATCGCACGTCGGCGTCCGCCAGGCTCTGCAGCGGCTCGTCCACCGACTCGCGGTAGATGCCCTCGCCGACCTCGGTGTTGTTCTCGATCTTGATGGTGAGGTCGCCGTTCATCGTCTCGATGAACACCTCGTCGTCGATCGAGATGTGCGGGTGCCGGCCGAGCACGTGGTTGTCTCGAGTGGTCTCGATCCACTCGAAGTCGTGCGCCGACGGGAACACGTGGTCCCGCTCGCCCGTATTATCCAGATAGGACACCGTGCCGTCGGCCGCCACCGACCAGCGCAGCACCTTGATGTCCTCGGTGCGTGGACCGGTCTGGAACACGGCCAGCAGCTTGCCGTCGACCGGGCGCAGCTGCAGGAGCCTGGTCTCCCGGTAGTACCGGTACAACTCGGTGAAGTCACGCTGGAACTGCGGGTCGCGCAGCAGCTCCGGCCGTTCGTCCGCCTCCTCGAACCGGAACGCCTCGCCGTCGCGGGTGAACCGGTGCAGCGAGAAGACGTCGTCGACCGTGGTCTCCGGCTTCAGCCCGATGAACACGTTGTAGCCGAACAACATCAGCCCGCCGGTCGGCTCATCCCCACCGGACCCGGGTACCGCCACGATGTCGCGCGGCACGCAGTTGTTGTCCGTGCGGATCCGCTCGGCGCCCACCAGCCGAAGCTCGGTGTTGCCGAACACCTCGAGCCGCTGCGCGTTGAGCGCCTCGGCCCGCCGCGTCAGCTCCCGCGCCTGCTCGGCCAGCCGGGTGCGCAGCACCTCGTACGTGCGCGCGTCCATCCCGTCCTGCGCGGCCGCACCGGTGGACGCCCCGGTGGTGGCCGGGGCGTCCGTGACGGTCTCGGTCATGGCTAGTCCGCCTCCCCGGAATCTTCCCGCGTGGTCACCGAGCGTTGTTGGGTCTCGGTTCGGCGCGTACTTGTGGCTAAGTTACGTCCCGGTCCCCTTAGGTGCCGTTGGCGGCCACTCGGTTCACGCGAGCTTCGGGCTGCGTAACGACCAGAGGTTGACACAGAAGGTGGTGTCATGGCTTCTGGGGGATGGCGACCGGTTGTCCGGTGACGGCCACGCTTGGCGCCGCACCGAGGATCTCCTGGAGGCGGCCGGCGTCGAGGCCGTCACCCTTCATCAGCTTCATGAGCAACGCCGACATGGAGATGTTCTTGACGTCCTCACTGTCGACCGACCCGAGGATCTGCTTGATGTCCTCCGTGAAGTTGGCCGACCCGTCGAGCCACGGCCCGGCGAGCGAGCGGGCCACGTCGGAGTTCGCCACGAACCCGTCGATGCCCTTGCCCAGCGCGATCGAGCCCATGAGCTTGTCGAAGAACACGGTGTCGCCGCCGACGATGTCGATGTCGGCGTTCTCCAGCCCCTTCGCCAGGACCGACGCCTGCGACGCGGCGACCTCGCGGTGCGCCTGGATTCCGGCCAGCCGGACGTCCTTCTCGGACTCCAGCCGGAGGCGGAACTCCTCGTGCCCTCGGGACGCGTCGTCCAACGCGGCCATGGCGGCTGCCTTCTCCGTGAGACCCTCGGCCTCGCCCTTCAGCTTCTCGCGCAGCGCGTCGGCGCCGGCCAGTGCCTTCTCCCGAATCACCACCGCCTCGGCGCGGCCGATCTTCTCGACGGCCTCGGCGCCCCGCTCCCGCACCTGCACGTCGGCCAGCCCCTCGGCCGCCGCCTGCGCCTGCTCGCCCTCGGCCAGCCGGATCTTCGCGCGCGTGTCGAGCTCGGCCGCCTGCTGACGGGCCTCGGCGAGCAGGAGCTCCTCGCGGGCCTTGAACTTGGCGGCCGTCTCCGCGGCCTCGGCCGCCTTGATGTCCTTGACCAGGTTCTCCTGCGCCTGCGCCTCGGCGTTGATCACGATCGCCTGGCGGGTCCGCTCGGCCTCCTCGACCGTGCGCAGCCGCTTGATGTTCTCCTCCTGCTCGGCCACCGTCTTGTCGACGGCGATCCGCTCCCGGACGACCTCGGCCACCGAGCGCTTCTCGACCTCGACCTCCTTGTCCTTGGATGCGTTGGCCAGTGCGATCTCCCGCTCGCGGGCGACGACCTCGAGCTGGCGGTCCTTCTCGATGCGCTCGGTCTCGATGGCGATGACCCGCTCGCGGTTCTTCTCGGCCACCGCGACCTCGCGAGCCCGGTTCTGGTCCTGGATACCGAGTTGCTCGTCGGTGCGGAGGTTCGCCTGCTGGGCCTTCAGCCGCTCCTCGGCCTGCACCTTGGCGGTCTCGGCCTCCTCGCGGGCCTTCATGGTGTCGATCTCGCGACGCTGCTTGTTCTCCGCGTCGGCCTGGCGGCGCTCCAGCTCGAGGATGGCCTCACGGGCGTCCACGTTCTGCTTGGTGATCTCTTTTTCCTCGGTGCGCTGGAACTCGTTGGTACGCACGTGCTCGATCGCCGTCAGCTCGGTGATCTTGCGGATGCCCTGCGCGTCGAGGATGTTGTTGGAGTCCAACTGGGACATCGGGGTCTGCTCGAGGAAGTCGATGGCCGCGTCCTCGAGGCTGTAGCCGTTGAGGTCGGTGCCGATGACCGCGAGGATCCGGTCGCGGAACTCGTCGCGCTTCGTGTACAGGTCCACGAAGTCGAGGTGCTTGCCGACCGTCTTCAGCGCCTCGGAGAACTTGGCGTTGAACAGCTCCTGCAGCGTCACCTGGTCGCTGGCCCGCTGGGTGCCGATGGCCTGCGCCACCTTGATGACGTCCTCACTGGTCTTGTTGACCCGCACGAAGAACGTGATCCGGATGTCCGCACGGATGTTGTCCTGGCAGATCAGACCTTCCTGCCCGGTCCGCTCGATCTCGATCGTCTTGACCGAGATGTCCATGGTCTCCGCCTTGTGCAGCACGGGAAGCACGACCGCGCCGGTGAACGTGACGTGCACGTTGCGAACCTTGGAGACGATCAGTGCCTTGCCCTGCTCCACCTTGTGGAACAGCCGGCTGACGGCGATGAGGAGGATGAGCAGAACGGCCAGCGCCACGCCGCCCGCGATCAGGATGGGCTCCATTGTTTTCCCTTTCAGGTGGCGGGTGCTACCCAGAAGAACTCGCCGTCGTTGTCGTAATCGAAGATCAGTGCGCGACGGCCGCTGGACAGCTCGTGCTCGCCGGTCTGGCGCACCTGGATGATCGCGGATGAACCGTCGGCCGCGGTGACCTCCGCCTGACCGAAGTCGGCGGACACCCGGCCGGTCCTGATGACACATTCCCGGCCGAGGAAATCGCTCCGCGACGCCTCGGGACCGGACACATAGAGCTTGCGCATGGGCAGCGCCACCAGCCGGGCCACGAACAGGCCGGCCACCAGCGCCACGAAGAGGACCCCCAGACCGAGCAGAGCGTCCACAAAGGTACCGAGGTCGAGGTTCGCGAGAACGATGGCACCGACCAGGCTGACGAACCACGCGACCACGATCAGTACCGACAGGGTCACGGTGACCGGAACACCGCCGAGCCCTATCCCGTCGAGGAAACCACCGTCACCGTCGTCGCCGCCGTCGTCACCGTCGCCGCCACCGATCTCGATGTCCAGCGTGCCGAGCAGCACGAGCAGCCAGTAGAGAACGACGACCGCGAGCATGAAACTGAAGAGGACAGCGGGAAAAGACAATGCGGCATCAACGAACTCGCCCAACGTCCCCTGCCTCCCGTGCCCGCCCCTTGTTCCCCCGAGTCGGGACTATATACAGGGCGAACCGGCCACCGACACGAAACTTGAAAACTGTGCGCGAGTGGGTAACGACGGCATGCCGCTGAGCCGGCGTCGGGTCCCCTACCCGGCGCCGGCTCAGTGGCGGACGATGACGACTACGTGGCCAACTGTCACTGGTGCTGGCGCGCACGCGCGCCGGCAAGCAGCGACACCCCACCCCCGGCGAAGATGACCTGCAGCGCCAGTTCCGTCCAGTCGATGCCGCTCGTGTCCGCGACGCCGATCAGCTCGGCCACCCCGGTCCCGGCAAGTGCGGCAACAATGCCGACGAGGATCGTCACGAGCAGCGTCACCTGGTTGCGCCCCGGCGCGACCAGCCGACCCAGCCCCCCGATGGCTGCCCCGAACAGCACAGCCGTGATGATCCCGGTGATCTCCATGATCCCCTCCTCGTCGAACGCGGGCCCTCCGCCCATGAATCAAGCATGGTCGAAGTGGCGGCCGAGGGGATCGGGCACAACCCTGAACTCGTCCCCGAGGGGGGCAAGGGTCTTCTCAGGGTCGTCCACGCGTGGCGTGGGCATGCCTGGAACGACGCCTTGCAGACGTTGAGCGTCCGTAACGACGCCTTCCAGGCATTCGGTCAGAACGAGTCGCGGTTGTACGTGGCGAGGATCTCGCGGATCTTCTCGTCCTCGCGGTCGGCCGCAGGTACCAGCACCTCGGTCACCACGTCGGTCAGCTCGGCCAGTCGCTGGTTGAGGCGGCGCGACTCCTGCAGTTCCTGCTCCAACTCGGCGATCCGGCCGTCCTGCGTGGCCAGCCGGTCCTCCAGCCGGGCGATCTCCTCGGGCATGCCGGTCGCGCGGTACACCCGCCGGATGCCCTTGCCGACGACCGAACGGGCGCGGGACTTCAGCGTTTCCATGTTGCCACCAGCCTGCATACGTGGGGATCCTCGTTCTTGTACACGGCAAGGCCGTGCCCTTCCTCGCGGTACTCGATCTGACCGCCCCGCTCCTCGATCTCCGCGACCACGAGGTCCGGGTCGAGGTACTTGCGGAAGTGCTCGCCGAACTCCTTCTCCGCCTCGGCGTCCTGCCCGGTGCGGAACTCCAGGTAGAACCGGCCGCCGCGGCGCAGGCACATGCTTGCCAGGCGCCACAGGTTGTGCCGGCCGAAGTCCTCGAGCGCGTGGATGAGGAACCGGCCGTACAGCGTCGGCGAGTCCGCGCGGTGCGCGAGTTCGCCGCCCGTGGCCAGCACCTGGCGGATGTCGTAGAGGTTGAACGTCTGGAACGTCGCGGGAAGGTCCTCGCCGCGGGCGATCGTGCCGGCCTTGTCGGTGGCCGCCGGGATGTAGTCGAGGCCGAGCACGTGGTGGCCCTGCCTGGCGAACCACAGCGAGTCCCGGCCGGTGCCCGAGCCGATGTCGACGATCGCCGCGGAGTCCGGCTCGCGATCGTGCACCCACTGGGCGAACGGGGACGGGTTCGTCGGCACGATCGAACTGGACTGTCCGAAGTAGAACGGCCACCAGTGACCGCGGTTGAGCACGTTGCCCCGGGTCCATCCGTCCATGCGACGGCGAACCCAGCCCGGTGTCTCGAACTTGAACGACGGGTCGGGAATGCGCCAGTGCGGACCGTACGTGATCTCCAGCAGTGCCTCGGGATTCGCCGGCGCCGCGACCTTGCGGCCCTCCAGTTCGACCTCGCCGATCGGCAGGACCACGTTCTTGTCGAAGTCGCGGGCGTGCACCTCGGGCATCAGGTAGAACGTGTCGTCCACCACGAACCCGGCGAAGACGTCGATCGCCCGGCCGCCCTCGGGATCGGGAACGATCACCTTGAAGTCACCCGCCGAGAACCGCCACGTCCAGTAGCCGGCGCGGATCATGATGCGCTCCAGCTCGAACGACTCGCGGGCCACGTCGACCGGACTGCTGTGCCTGCTCAGGTAGGCGACGTCGGCGTCGGAGTCGTGCGGGATGAAGTGCCCGTCCCGCACGGCGCCCAGCAGCGCGCCGAACGCGAGGAACGCGTCGACCCCGCCCTCGTCGCGCATTCTCGTGAGCACGTCGGTGATGGCGTCCAGCAACGCGTCGACCGTCGGCTTGCCGCGCTCGGCGAACCCGCACTGCAGGTCGCCGGCCTTGTCCACGATCAGCGGTCTGCCCTCGTCGTCGACGATGCTGACGCGGGCGTCGCTGTCGTCGAACGCGTAGTCGCCGTCGAAGAGGGTCTTGTCGCCGAATCGCTCTCTGACGGTCACATGTCCGGTGCCACGCAAGAAGGGCCGCAGATTCACCGGCCAATGCGCGAGTCTCGTGTCCTCGTCCGGGTGCGTGTCGCGCTCCGCGTTGAACGACCACACCCAGGTGTCGTCGAACAGCACGTCCACGACCGCCTGCTGCTCAGCGGGCACCCGGACGCCGTCACGATCGACGATCGCGCGGTCCGTCAGTGCGGTGATGTCATGTCCAGCCATGATTCGCAGCACTCTAACAGCGGGTGAACAGAAGATGGAATCTAGAGGCAACCTTTCTGGAGGTTACGACGTACGCGCGCGTACGTCTCCGTGACCAGCGAGGTTTAGCTGACCGACCGGATTCGGTAGACCAGGACGGCCCCCGCGCCACCCGCGACCGCTGCCAGGAGGTACAGCACCGGGTAGCCCCCGAGGTGCGTGACGATCGGCGCGGCCACCACCGGGGCCAGCACCTGCGGCAGCGAGTTCGCGATGTTGACCACACCGAGGTCGCGGCCGCGGTCGGCGTCGCTCGGCAGTACCTCGGTCATCAGCGCGAAGTCGACCGACAGGTACACGCCGAAGCCGAGGCCGAGCACCGCGGCGGCGACCAACGCCCCCGGCCAGGTCGGCCAGAACGCCAGCAGCAGCGCGGCCGCCGCCATCACCAGGCCGGCGCCGCAGACGAACACCTTGCGCCGCCCGGCCCGGTCCGACCAGATCCCGCCGGCGACCACAGTGGACAGCAGGGCGACCGCGTAGACGGCCGTGAGGACGAACACCCCACTGTCCGGGTCGGCGTAACGCACCCCGTCCTGCAGGAAGTACAGCAGGTACACCACGGCGATCGCGTTGCCGAGGTTCATGAGGAACCGGGTCAGCCAGGCCCAACCGAAGTCGGGGTGGCGCCGGGGACTGATCCAGAACCCACGCAGCCGCAACGGCGGCCGTCGCGCCGG
Source organism: uncultured Actinomycetota bacterium (assembly GCA_963826035.1). Lineage (GTDB taxonomy): Bacteria > Actinomycetota > Actinomycetes > Mycobacteriales > Pseudonocardiaceae > Actinophytocola. Next base: position 21,244 of record CAWGVZ010000007.1, read on the forward strand.
GTCGAGCACCGTGTCCCTGCGCAGCAACACGTACGGCACGGTCGCCACGAGGAGGAACGCGGCACACACGAGGTAACCGGCGGCCAGCCCACCCACGGCGGCGGCGAGCCCGGAACCCACGACGATGCCCAGCGTCTGCCCCACCCCGAGCCAGCCGCCCACCATGCCGCGCTGCCTCGTCGGCACCTGGTCGGGCACGGCGGCCACCAGGGCGGCGAACATGGCGTTCAGGCTGAGCTGCGCGGCGCACCAGCCGATTGCCATCACCGCGATGTTCGGCGCGAACGCCAGGATCACCAGGCTCACAGCGCCACCGAGCGCGCCGATGGCCGTCCATGGCAGGCGCCGGCCGAGCCGCCAGGTCGTGCGGTCGGACAAAGCGCCGAACAGCGGGTTGGCCACCACGGCGAACGCGGCGCCCAGCCCGACCACCACGCCGAGCGCCAACTCCTTGTCCGCCGGCGCCAGGAGTTCCGCCTGCTGGCCGAGCAGGACCTGGATGGGACCGTAGAACGCGGTGAACAGACCGAGGCAGGCCAGGGAAAGGAGTGCCGTCCATCTGGCGGGTGCCCCGATGGTCGTGACGATCGACGCCTCGGTCACCGTCTGGCGCTGATCAGGTCGCGGTACCAGAAGAAGGAGTCCTTCTTCGTCCGGTCGAGCGTCTCGTAGTCGACGTGCACCAGGCCGAAGCGCTGCCCGAAACCGGCCGCCCACTCGAAGTTGTCCATGATGGACCAGACGAAGTAGCCGCGCAGGTCGATGCCGTCGTCGATCGCCTGCCGCGCCGACCGCACATGTGCTGCCAGGTAGTCGATGCGGCGTTGGTCGCGCACTCGTCCGTGCTCGTCCGGCGCGTCGGCGTAGGAGCAGCCGCTCTCCGTGACGTACAGCGGCGGCAGCACGTCGCCGTAGCGCTCGACCAGCATGGCGAGCGTCTCGCGCAGCCCGTCGGGCACCACCGGCCAGCCGAAGTCGGTGACCGGATAGCCGTCGATCATGGGGAAGTCGAACGGCAGCCCGTCGGGCATGGCCACCCCGTCGATCATCAACCGCTGCTCGGAGGCGCTCGGCGCGGCCACACGGCTCGGCAGGTAGTAGTTCACCCCGTACCAGTCGAGCGGCTCAGAGATGATCTTCAGGTCGTCGGCCACCGGGCCCGGCATGGCGGCCGCCAACTCGTCGGTCGGGTACCGGCCGCGCAGCACCGGCGCCGCGAACAACTCGTTCACCAGGCCGTCGTACAGCGACGCGGCGTTGCGGTCGGCCGCCGAGTCCGACGCCGGCCAGACCGGCACGTGGTGGTTGGCGATGCCGATGCTCTCCGCGCCCGCCGCACGCAACGCCTGCACGGCCAGCCCGTGCGCCAGGAGCTGGTGGTGTGCCACGGGCAGCGCCTCGAACATCAGCTGCCGGCCGGGGGCGTGCGCGCCCACCGCGTAGCCGAACAGCGTGACCACCATCGGTTCGTTGAGGGGCAGCCACATCCGTACCCGGTCGGCCAGTTTGTCGGCCACCACCTGGGCGTACTCGGCGAACCGGAACGCCGTGTCCCGCTCGAGCCAGCCACCGGCGTCCTCGATGGTCTGCGGGGTGTCCCAGTGGAAGAGCGTGGCCATGGGCGCGATCCCCTTGGCGCACAGCTCGTCCACCAGCCGGTCGTAGAAGTCGAGACCCGCCTGGTTGACATGGCCGGAACCGTCCGGCAGCACGCGCGGCCACGCGATGGAGAACCGGTAGGCGTCGACGCCGAGCTCGTCCATGAGCCCGACGTCCTCGCGGTAGCGGTGGTAGTGATCGGTCGCCACGGCGGCCGTCTGATCACCCACGATCCGGCCCGGCTCCGCGCTGAAGATGTCCCAGGTGGACTTGCCGCGGCCGTCCTCGGCCACGGCGCCCTCTATCTGGTACGCCGAACTCGAGACCCCCCACAGAAAGCCGTCCGGGAACGCTGGCACGTCGGTCGAGGGCATCGAGGGACATCCTTCGGACAGCAGGGTCTGAGCCGACGAAAGCTTGGACTCCTGCTGCCTTGCTGGTCAACCCCTGCCCAAGAGGCCGCGCGACCAGGGCGGTGGATGCCCGTCGTGATCGCGCGGTCTCTAGGGTCCACCCATGACCACGAGACTGTCGAACGGAACGTCCGGGGCACTGCGGCTCTTCGCCTTCTGGGTCGCCAACGGCACGGTCGGGCACCCACTCCTCGATGACATCGACTACTGGGACGCCCTCAAGGAGTCACCGAGCTACATGGAGATGCTGTTCGCGATCTTCGCCAACGTCCTGGAACTCGACGACCACGGTGAGCCGGTGAACGCGAAGCACGCCGAACGCCGTGCCGCCGCGTACATCTACCAGTACCTGACCGGTCGCATGCCGGAGGGCGAGCCGCCGTTCGAGGACTGGGAGATGAACCTCTACTAGTGCCCCGCGCCGGACACTAGGCGCGCATGACCGTCGCGATCGGGATGCGCGCGGCCCGGATGGCGGGAATCAGTCCGCCCAGGATCCCGGCGATCAGGCCGGCGAGTACGCCCGCCACCCCCGCCTCCCACGGGAACGCCACGGCTTCCTTGTCCAGGCCGATGTCGATGTACTGACCGCCGATGTTCAGCGCGGCCACCCCCAACCCGATGGCGGCCGCCGCCGTGAACAACCCGATGATCAACGTCTCGGCCAGCACGATCCCGGCCAACAGCAATCGTGGCGTGCCGACCGCACGGCGCAGCGCGAACTCCTCGATGCGTTCGCCGACCGTCGCCAGGCCGACATTGAGGATGCCGGCCACCCCGATCAGCAGTACGAGCGCGGCCATGCCCAGGAAGATCAGGCGCATCAACGTGATCTGCTCGCCGAGCCGTTCGGTGACGTCGACCGGCTGGACGAACATCTGGCTGGAGTCGATCCCGTTCGCGTCGAACTTGGTCCGCATCAGGTCGAGCGCGCCCTCGTCCGCCGGGTGGAGCATCAGGTCCAGGGTCGGCGGGCCGTACGCGGAGCTGGCCCCGCCGGTCACCGGCATCCAGTTGGAGATCTCGTCGGCACGGACGTAGATGACCGGACCGTAGTCGGCATCGTGCACCACGCCGAGAATGCGCGGCGTGGCGTTGAACTCCGCACCCGAGATCGACATCTCCGCGGGAACCTGGTGCCGGGAGAACGCCTTGGCCGCCTCACGGTTCAGCACGATCCCCGGTGACAGCGACGGCGGCGCGTCGAAGTCGAGCCACTGCCCCGAGTCCAGCGGGAACGGCTTGAACTGGCGGATGTCACCGGTGAGCACCACCATCGAGACCTCGATGGCCTGGCCGGGCGTCTCCGGAACCTCCGCCTCGATGGGCACGCACATCCCGGACGCGTCGCACTCCATGGGCGGGCTGTACATACCCATGCCCGGCTGGTCGATCGGTGCCGCACCCGGGTTGAGCGGTACGAGATCCGGCTCGCCGATGATCGCCGTCGACCGCATGGAGGCGACGACGCTCGGATAGTCCTCGAGCACGTCGAGCGCGATCTCGTTCGCCTCTTCGCCGGAGGGCAGGTAGGCCTGGAGCGTGCCGTCCTTGCCGGAGGTCAGCTCGACGTCCGCGAGCATCGCGCGGTTGGCCAGCTCGGCACCCGCCTGCACCGCGACCACCGCGAGCACGCCGAGGAACAGGCTGATCATGGACAGGAACGTGCGCAGCTTGCGCGCGCGGATGCCCTGACCGCCGATGATGAGTGCCGACCGGTACCGGCCGGACAACCTCATCACGCGATCACCTGCTGGTGCGCGTCCGACAACACCCCGTTGGTCAACTGCAGCACCCGGTCCATCCGGTTGGCGTGATCGTGGTCGTGGGTGACGAGGATCAGCCCACAGCCCCGGCTGGTGGCCGCGTGCAGCGCGTCGATCACCAGCCGGCCGGTCTCCACGTCGAGCGCGCCCGTCGGCTCGTCGGCCAGCAGGATGCGGGGCTCGCGCACCAGCGCACGGGCGATGGCCACGCGCTGCTGTTCACCACCGGACAGCCGCTGCGGCTTGTGCTTCGCCAGATGCCCGATACCCACCTGCTCGAGCGCGGCGAGCACCTTCGCACGGCGCTTCCGGCGCGGCAGCCAGCCCTGTCCGTTCACCAGCGCCATGGCCACGTTCTGCATGGCCGTGAGGTGCTTGAGCAGGAAGAACCGCTGGAACACGAAGCCGAACTCGTTGCTGCGCAACACGGCTGAGCGCCGCTCGGAGATCTTGGTGATGTCCTGCCCGTCGAGCAGGTACTGGCCACCGTCCGGCCGGTCGAAAAGGCCGATCAGGCTCAGCAGGGTGCTCTTGCCCGAGCCGGAGCGGCCGAGGACGGCCACGCTCTCGCCGGGCTGGAGCACGAGGTCCACACCGGACAGGATGTTGCGCGGCTCGCCCTGGCCGGTGAGCGTCTTGCTGATCCCCGTGAGCTGGATCAGTGGGTTCACCGGCGCGATCCACGGATTGCTCGGCTGGTTCATGGCGGGGTCAGCCCGGCATTCCGGTTTTGGGGTCGACTTCGCCCTCGGCGCCGGGTGGTGCGTCCGGCAGGCTCGGTCCGGGCACCGCCAGCTTCTCCTCGCCCGTGAGGCCGGACTTGATCTCGATGACCTGGCCGTCGGTGATCCCGAGGACCACGTCCTTCGTCTCGCGGGTGCCGTCGGCGTTGACCACCTCGACCTGGCCGGCACCCTGGGTACCGGCGACCGCCTCGACCGGCGCGACCAGGGCACCCTGCACGGACGCGGTGGTGACCTCGAGCGTCGCGGCCGCACCGTTGATCATCCGGGTGTCCGGGGGCGGCGTGCAGACCAGCCGCATGCCCGTGGCCTCCGACGGTGTGGTCTTGTTCTCCGGCTCCTCCACCTTGGGTGCGGCCGGCGCCTCCACGGGGGTCTCGCCCTCGACCGGGGCCTTCGGCTCCTCGACCGGCGGCTCGGGGATGGTGCCGGGCGGCAGCGCGGCGATCGTGCCGAGCACGGCGCACGGCACCGGGCCGGGACCGTGCTTGATCTGGACGTGGACGGCGGTCAGCGCGTCGACCAACTGGTAGGCCTGCTCGCTGTCGATCTCCGCCACGATGCCGTAGCCGGCGGACTTGGCCGACACGATCGGCATGCCCAGGCTGACGGTCGAGCGGTCCTCCACCAGGCGGCCGGCGAACGTGGCCCCCGCCGGAACTTCGACGTTGTGCGCCTTGCCGCCCGCCCAGACGGCCGCCACCCGCGTCGGCTTGGTCGGGGTGCTGTCGGGCGCCTTGACCTCGCGGAAGCGCACCTGCCCGGCGACCGGCGCGACCAACCCGAAGATCGGGTTCATGGTGACCTTGCCCGACAGGCTCACCGTGGTGGTGAGGTCCTGCCGGGTCAGTTCGGCCGTGGTCATGGTCGTGCCGCGTGGCGCGATCTCCGGGTTCAGCGGTTCCTCGGTGGTGGCCGAACACCCGGCGAGGACGAGGCAACCCGCCACGACGGGAATCAGTACCGAACTGGCGCGCATCGTTGCCCCCACTGGCATCGGCAGCTTGAGTCGGAGCAACTATACACAGCATGTATAGCCTTACTTTCCCCAGATGGGAGTAATGACGCCGGAGGCCCGGAAAAGGTTGCTGGCGTCCCGCGATCTGGGGGTCAGGCGGCTGCAATGACCTCGATTTCGACGAGCCAGCTGCTTTCGAGGGTCTGCGCCACGATCGCCGTGGTCGGAATCCGGCGGCCACCGAGTGCCGCGAGCCGCGCCTTCGCGTTCGCGTCGGCATAGGAGGCGTCCCGTAGACAACTCGTCAGCCGCACGATGTTGTCGACCGTCAGGCCGGCGGAAGCGAGGATGGTTCGCAGATTCGACCAGATGAGGTCGAGCTGGGTGGCCACGTCGGCGCCGGGAACACCGTCCGGGTCGAGCCCCATGGTGCCGGCCACGAAAAGGAAGCGCTCCGCGCCGCGGACCTCCATGGCGTGCACGTAGTCGTCGGCCGGGTAGATCCCGTCGGTGGGGCTGCGCGGTGTTGTCTGCATGATGTTTCTCCCGTCGTGAGCCGGCGGATCATCGCAGATCCGGCAGCCGAATATCCGCGATACTGGCCGGCATGCGTTCCTGGTTCGCCGTGTTGGCGGTCGCGTTGTTCCTCGCCGGCTGCGGGTCCGAGCCTCCGGCGCCGGCGTTCACGTCGGTCGCGCTGCCGGACGGCGCGGTGCCCGAGACGCTGACCGCATTCGGCGACGGGCTGTTGATCGGAGTGCGGCGCGACGACCGTCCCGCCCTGTTGCGACTCGACGCCGACGGCACCATCGAGGAGATTGCCGTGCGGCCCGCGTCCGGCTACGGACGGGAGGCCATGTGGTACTCGATCGCCACCGACGGGCCGCGCATCCTCGCGATCGGCGGCAAGCGCGGCGGCGCGCATGGCAACGTCCGGTGGAGCGTGTGGACGGGCGACCACACCGGACTCTCGGAGCAGGCGCAGGTGTTCAGCACGTTCGGCGGACTCGGTGCCGGCGACCTGATCGACGCGGTGCTCAGCCCGTCGACCGCGGCACTCGTCGGAACGTGGTCGAGCGACTCGGCCGGCCTGGACGCGGCCGTGTGGACGGCCAAGGGTGACGTGTGGACGCGGCTGCCGTCGGCCGGCACCCCGCTGGCGAGCGCGCGCGAGTCGCTGAAGTTCCCCATGTCGGCGACCGCGCTGGCGGACGGCGCGCTGGTGGCCGGCTGGCAGTTGGCCGACGGCGGCACGCAGATTCCCACGGTGTGGCGGTCCGCGGCGGGTGTCACTGGCTGGACGATGTCGCCCTTGCCGGACGCGGGGGACGCGGGCACGGCCGTCGCCGTGCGGTGCTGGGCACAGACCTGCGGGATCGCCGGCCGCGTCGACGGCATGCTGGCCGTGTGGCGGCTGGCCGACACCACGTGGACCCGGCTGCCCGGCGAACCGCGCATCCCGGTGGCCGACGCGGACCGGCTGGCCGCACCGTTCGAAGTGGACGGTCAGCTGACCCAGGTGGCGAGCGACGGCGACAGCGTGCGGATCGCCAGGCACGACGGTACGAAGTGGACGGTCGAGACGGTGACCGGTCCTTCGTCCCCGGTCACTGCCGCCACCACCGTGGGCGACACGATCCACGTGCTGGCCGGCGACGAGCTGTGGCGAGCACCGTGATGGATCGCACGGTGCGGGTCTCCAAGTATCTCTCGGCACGCGACGGTTTCCCCATCACCCGCGATGATCACCTACGCGCGGCCGCCGAATGTCGCCCTTCCTCGACGAGGTGCGGGAGACCCCGCCGACCCGTCCCCTGGCCCTGGCGGCCATGCGCTCGGGTCGCGCGGGCCTGGGGGTGGCCGAGCTCTCACTGGCCTGCGTTCCAGTCGAGCAACTGGACGATGACACCGTTGGGGTCGCGAACCTGGAACGACCGCTCGCCCCAGCTGTCCACGGTCAGCGGCATGGTGATCGGTACGCCCTCCTCCTGCAGCCGGGCCAGCTCTCCGTCGAGGTCGGCCACCGTGAACGCGAGGATCAGGCCGGCGGCGCGGTCGTGACGCTGGTCCTCGGGCAGCGTCTCGATGCCCCGGCGCAGGAAGACCACGGTGATTCCGGCGTCCTCCCGGGCGAGCGAGGCGACGTCGGCCGTGGCGAACTGCTGCTGGAACCCGAAGTGGTCGGTCAGGAAGGCGCTGGAGGCGGCCACGTCATCGACGTTGAGCGAGATGGCGGATGCGGTGATCTGCAACGGGTCTCCAATTTTCGTACACTGTACGGAGTGATTAACGTCGCTCGGCCGGAGAATGTTTCACGCTGTGACGCAGCGCACATTGATCTCCGGGTGATCGACAACCCTGCCCGTTGCGGGCTACCGGGCGACCGCATACTCGATCGGCCACCCGGTAGCTCCCCGCTACGATGGCGCCCACGGGCCGTTAGCTCAATTGGTAGAGCTGCGGACTTTTAATCCGTAGGTTCTGGGTTCGAGCCCCAGGCGGCCCACTACCT
>CAWGVZ010000008.1:0-490157 GCA_963826035.1 uncultured Actinomycetota bacterium
GTGACGAGCGCCAGTCGTAGAAACGGAGGAGCACGGTGGTCTTGTACGGCTCGTCAAGCTGGAGCACGAGCCGGGCTACCACCCGCTGCAGTTCTACGCGTTAAAATAGTCGTTCGTGTCCGGAACGGATGCTCTCAGAGCGGGGGCCACGACCGCTGCCCGGGTGCGCCGACGTGCCTCCCCCCGGGCGGACATGCGCCGGACGTTGTGCATCACGCGGATCGACCAGGGACGCGGCGATCGATCTGAATCGAGCTTCGCGCGCAGCGCAGCCACCCAGGTGTCCTGGACGAGATCATCCGCATCGGCCCCCGACCGGGCGAGTTGGTGTCCCAAGCGATTCAATCCATTCGCTGTGCGAAAGGAGGTCATCGATATCCCAGCTTCGCGACCCCAAAGGCATGGTCCGCTCCCAACTATGCCGGGCCGGGGACAACCGTTGGGTGCCGTCCAGCAGCGACGGCGAGTCGCGGAAGGGGCGCTTGTTCGCTCTTAAGAGACAAGCTCACGCCATGCCGCTTCGCGGCACCGGGTAAGCTGGTCCGGTTCCCTCGGTAGTATGTGCGACAGCCTCGGTCCGTCGAAACGGGGCCGCGTGGCGAATCGCCCGTTGAAGTCGGCCATGTACTCCGGCAGGAAGGCGTTGCCAGCATCCGTGCTGCTGATGCCTCGGAGACGAAGCTCCTTGACCAGTCGGTCCTGCAGGGTGCCACATAACCGGTCCGGGAACAGACGGCCCACAATCACCCGTCCGGGAATCCTCTCCCTCCCGACAGGATCTCGATTTGACCGCGCATCTCCGGGAAGTCGCCGAACTTTGCGGCATCACCGTCCTGGACCACGTCATCGTGGCGGCGAACGGCTTCATCTCCCTCGCCGAACGCAGCTGGATGTGACTAGCACCTCCACTCGCGAGCGACGCTCCGGGTGCCAGGCACCGGAAATGCGCCTCTTCCGATCGGAAACGGGAGGGCCGCCCGCCCTCGATCGGGAGATCGGATCCATCGTATCTCACCGGTCGACGGGTTCCGGAAACCGACCCACAAAGCAAGGCGACCACATCCCCCGAACCCGTCGACGAGGCATGACGGCACACGAGACAACGATCCGCCTGCGGGTTGCCGACGGCGGGTGGTGGATCCGCGTCGGACGGGTGTTCGGGTTCTAGGGTGGCGCATGCGGCGCCAGCCAGGGACCCGCACGCGTGACGATGCCAAAAAGTAGCCGACTGGAGAATTGCTACTGGGCCGTATTCCACTCACGAGGCTCGGCCGTGGAGATTGGAACAGGAGATCCTCAGCGCGGCGAATTGGCCAGCCGTGCGGGCGTCCCCACGCGATCCGATTTCGCGTGAGCCACTGCTTCACGAGTCTGCTCGGTACCACAATGAGCCCGCCCCGCGTGAGCTCGACAATGCATTGCACGAGAAGCGCCGGCGTCAAAGCCACGGAAGAACGGCCTAAGACCGCCGGAGCTTAAAAACCCGGGCTGGAGCCGGCGAGGAACTATTGGCCAGAGATCACGATGCCGAACTTCAAGATGGTGGGCCCACCCCTGCGTCGCCATGCTGACAGCTGAAGCCCCAGTCCTTCCAGGTCTCGTCCATAGTTTCCGGTGTTTCGGGGCAGGCTCTCCGGCCGTCGCTCGACGTTCGATACCCGCGCCCCTTTCCTGGTCACAGCGTCGACTCCGGCCATCGCATTGTCTTGGGCTCGGCGAACGTCTCGGGCGCAGCGAGGTCCTACTAACTGGGAAGCCACCGGATCTGCCAGGATTGGCCCTCGACGACTCTGTTCCGAATCCCCTCGTCCCAGAAGCAGACCATGGCGCGCATCGCGAACTAGTTCAGAAGCTCATGGTCGAACGGGTCGCACCGCACGATCCGCCACCCTCCTCCTGGTGATTGGGGTAGTCCTCGTGGTCGGCCTCTGCGCTCCTACTACCCCGCCCGCCGCGCCGCCCGCGTGGACCACCCCCTGGTGGCGCTCCGCTCGGAATAGCGGTCCGCGGCCCGCCAACGCTCCCCCCGGTCCTGGCGTAATGATCGGCGGTGACTGAGATGAAGGACATCCCGATCCACGACCTCCTGCAGCAGACCACCTGGCTGCGCCGTCTGGCCCATTCGCTGGTCCGCGATCCGGCTGCCGCCGACGATCTGGTCCAGGACGCCTGGGTCGCGGCCTTGCGGAGCCCGCCCGATGGAGCGCGACCGGTGCGTCCCTGGTGGGCCGAGGTGCTGCGCAATCTGGCGAGCACCGCCCGCAGAGGCCAACGAAACCGCCGGGCTCGGGGAGACGCGTGTTGCCAGCGAGGAGAAGGAGGCGCTGCCGTCACCCGAGCAGCTAGCCGCCGAGCACGAACAGCTGCGTGTTCTGACCGAGCTCGTGGGCGTGCTCGAGGAACCCTATCGAGCGACGGTGATACTCTGCTACTCGAAGGGCCTCTCACCGACGGAGATCGCGCGCCGTCAGTTGGAACCCGCCGGGACAATACGCTGGCGGCTCAAGGAAGCCCTGGATTGCATCCGGAGCGCGCTCGATGAACGAAACGGCGGCAACCGGCAGGCTTGGAGGGTCGCGCTGGCCCCGCTGGGCAAGATGGTTGCTGCTCATCGGGGTTCCACCGAGACGCTGGCCGAGCCGCCAATCTTTCGGCCGGCGCTTCGCGCCAGCCTGGTTGCTGCCCCGGTCGCGGTGCTCGCCGTTCTGGCGGTGGGCTGGTTGTGGCAACGGGGCGAGGTCGAAGGAGGGCGGTTGGCAGGAAGCAGCACAGGCGCCGGCGTGCCGCCGCCGACGTTGCGACTGGCCCGCCTGGGAGACCCGTTGCGGAATCCGGTTGGCCGGGAGATTCAGCTCGCCGGCATGGTGGTGGACCCGGGCGGCCGTCCGGTCGATGGCGCATCCGTGTCCCTCACCGAGCAGGTGCCGATCGAGATCAACCTGGGGTTCGGGTGGACAGAGCCTCCACCCGACACGGGTTGTCTCCACGGCTGGCGGAGGACGCTTTACGGTTTCGGTGCCGTCCGGGAACGTACGGGATCACGGCCGCGGCAACGGGGTGGGCCCCCGCCGAAGTGGGACCAATCGGCCTCGATCGCACGGCCCACGAGGTTGCTGGTGCTGAGGCTGGCTGCGGGCGGCCTTCCCCTGCGCGGCCGGGTCCTCGATGATGGAGGCGGCGCCATCCCGGGTGCGGTCGTCAGCATTGCCCGCGCCAGCGCGTTCGCCGATCAATTCCCGCGCGCCTACCGCGCCGTCAGCGAAGAGGACGGCCGCTTCGCCGTCCCGCTCGACCGGGGCCGCTACACGATCAACATCCAAGCCGGCGGTTACGCCTCAGACTGGCAAGACTTCCTTCTGGCTGGTCATGCCGAACGCGTCTTTCGCATGCACCCGGGCGGCCGGCTCGCAGGATCGATCATCGTGACCGGCAGTGGGGAGAAGATGGCGGGAGCCATCGTGTCCTTGATCCTGGTCGACGGGCTTTCGATCACGCGGCGGCTGGCCGAGGCCGACGACGAGGGACAGTTCACCTTCGATGGGCTGCCCCCCGGTGGCTACCGCGTCCACGCCCGCCGGGAAAACCTGGTCGGACTGAGCCCCACCGTGGCTCTGGGCGGCGGCAGCCGGGCCGAATCCAGTGTGATGGTAGAGCTGAGTCCGGGGTACCGTGTCCGCGGTCGAGCGCACACCGCGGGGGCAAGCCGGTGCCGGATGCCCTCATCACCCTCAGCGCGGCCCGTACGCCCATGGAGGCCGTGGTCACCGCCCGGTCGGGCACGGATGGCGCGTTCGTCCTGGAGGGCGCCGTGCCGGGCCGGTATCACGTGGGCGCCGCCTGAATGAGCTACTGGCAGACGTCGGCCGCACGTGAGAGCCGCGCTGGTAGCTACCGTCATGGTGATCACGAGTTGCACCAGCTCAACGGAGGGGCGACCGAGCGCAGGAGACCCCACTCAGACGTCGCCGCGCGAAACACCCACGACCGTGAGGTCGCCGTCCTTCTCCAACACGCAGCTGTGCGCGTTGCTGACCTCGGAAGAAGCCCAGTCGCTCGGTACCTCGCCCACGGGTGAAGCCGGTTACAGCCTGAGGGACGGCAGCCCGATATGCCAGTGGACCGCCGACACAGGTCTAACCGTCGCTTTCCAGCCAGGTAAGCAGAGCAAGAACACCCAAGCGGAACCCAACACCACCGTCACGCCGACCACCATCGCCGGCCAGAGTGCCGTCGAGGCCCACTGAGGTGATCTCACCGACTTTCAGTTGAGTCGGCCGTGTTCGAAATGGGTGAGGACGAGGGCGGCTTTGACGATGTCGCCGATCTTGCTAGGGCTGGCGGTGATGTGGTGGAGGGTGCGCCAGCGGCCGGTGAGGACGGCGAAGCCGCGTTCGCCCAGGCAGCGCAGTCCGCGCAGGAGGGCGTTGTAGGTGCGGTTGTCCACGTCGAGGACCTGGTCACCAGGGGGTTGTTTGATCGGGGTGTGCACGCCGATGCCCGCGCCTTCGTAGCCGCCGTCGGACAGAGTCGGTAGGTCAAGATGGGACGCGGCCCAGTACAGGGCACCGAGCACGTGCTCGCGCGCCACGGTCAGGTCGTGTATCGAGCCGGGTTCTACGTCGGCCACCCATAGTGGGAAGCCGTCTGGCCCGGAGAGCGCTTGCACGTTGCCGCCGTGCTCGTGGGCTTTCCCGGAGTACCACAGGTCGATCTGTTTCCCTTTGACACTCAAAGTTTTCTCGCTACACCGGTCGGCGGAGAAGATCTTCCCGTCGAGGATCACGTAGGCCAGGTCTTGCTTCTTGGCGTGTTCCAGGGCTTCGTGCAGGTCCGGAGCTTGAGCGGCGAGCACCTCGATGACTTCGTCGAGGTAGCGGTACCCCGTGGCACGCGAGACTCCGTGGTCACGCGCCAACGCGGTCACGTCGGCGTCCTGGCGGAACCACCGCAACCCCAGCACTGCTTGGTTGAAGCAGGTCAACGCCCTGCTGTTCTTGCGCGTACCACGCTGACGACGCTCGGCGCCCAGCAGCCGGGACAGGTACTGGGCAAGTTCACGGGAGACGTCGAGCATGGCACGATAGGCAATCACGGGGAGCCCCTGACCTAGGATTTGATCTTCGCAAATCCAGTCCTATCAGGAGCTCCCCGCCCACATCTCACCGGCCTCCACAGCCGGAACCCAGCCACACCAACGACTCGTCCTCACGCCAGGCACGCCCAAGACGATCTTGCTGAGATCACCTCACTGGGTCGAACCGAACATCGACTTCTGCCAGTACATGGTCGATGTCTCCGACGACTCCATGATCGCCGGTGGCGCATCGGTTCACACCGGCGGTGAGGGCAAGTACATGCCCTGTGAAGTGGCGAAACAGTTCGTCGAAATCATCGTCCCCAAGGTGATGCAGAGGTAGGGAAGCGACGGCGATCGACCACGAGAACACCCTCCGTGTTCGATTCGTGTCGATCTTGTGACGGCTACCCCCTTTGTGTTGATTCCGTATCCGCGTGTCACGGACGTGCGTTAATCTCAACAGCGGACGCCCGTCGCCCCGCGACGTGCGTGGGGTTTCTGAGGGATATGGGGAGCACGGTGTACTACGAGGCAATCGGTAGCGCGGTCGGCGCCTTCAGTAGCGCTGCGGCCAGCGGTCAGGTGTCCATCGAGGCCGAGGCCGCCTCGGACGCACTCACCGAGATCGGCAGCATCAAGGACCAGCTCACAGAGCTGATGGCCGCTGGCGCGCAGGGTGCGACCGTGGTTCAGCTGGGCGCCAACCCGGTCGGTAATGCGATGGCGAACAAGTCGATGGAGCGCTTCGACGGCGGTGACTCGTTCATGGCTGTCCTGCAGCTGCTCCTCGAGCAAACCGAGAAAGCCGAGACCGCGCTCAACCAGTGCATCCGCAACTACGTCGACGAGGACGATCTTCGCGCCCTCAACCTCGGGGGAACGCAGGCGTGAGTGTTGGCCTGCGGATGCCGTTCGCGGTAGTCAGCATCGTTCTCGCTGCGACGCTGGCCGGTTGTGGCGGTCCTACAGCTGGTGAGCCCACGCCCACGACGGGTGACTCGGGTAGCGGAGAGTCTTCGGAGAGTGCGGAGCCCACGACGCCGTTCAAACCCTCCTTCTCCAACACTCAGCTTTGTGGGCTGTTGACCGCCGATGAGTCCGCTCAACTAGGTGGTTCGCCAACAGGTGAGGCCGGATACAGCACCGCTGATGGTCATCCACAGTGCCAGTGGAGCGACGACACGACCCTGGTGGTGGGCTTCCAGGAACAAGGCCGGGCGGCGGATGCCAAGACCGGGCCGGGTATCACCAACACGGAGACCACCATCGCTGGATTCCCTGCGGTGCAGTCTCGTGAAACTCAGCCGATCGAGATCTGTCAGGTGCTGGTCGATATCACCGATGAGGCGTTGCTCGGTGTCAGCGTCGCCAACCTCAGTGGTGGCGAAGGTAAATACGTGCCGTGCGATGTGGCGAACCAACTCGCCAACATCATCATTCCGAAAGCTTTGGACAGGTAGGGGGAGTTATGGCGCCGAACGGTGAACAACACACTGAGGGGCCGTATGAGTCCCAGGTGTACGCGGGCGAGCAGACGAGCGACATCGAGCAGTCCGCGCGTCACGACCCGGACTTCCAGACTCAGTGGAACCGCGCCGAGGTGCAGGCCTACATCTCCGGCCAGCAGACCGCGGAGCTGAGCGACGACGTCCGCATGGGCGACGACCGGGCGATCACCGACACCCCGAACTGGATGGGCTTCGCCTCCCAGCAGCTCTACGACATGGCCACGCAGCAGAACAGCCCCACCACGGCCGACACCCTGGGCCGGGCCTTCAACGACGGCGGCAACGACCTGGCCGACGCGGCCAACCGCCTCCTCTCCGCCGTCAGCAAGCTCGACAACGCCTGGACCGGCGTGGCGGCCGACTCGGCGAAGAACGCCCTCACCCCGCTCGCCTCGGCCGCGGGTGGCGCCGGCACGTCCGCGCAGCTCATGAGCGCGCAGATGTCGCAGCAGTCGGCGGCCGCCGCGGAGGTGCGCAAGCTCCCCTCGCCGCAGGAGTTCAACGTCGACCAGGCACTCACGGCCGCCCTCACCGGCGGGCTCCCGGCGCTCCAGGCCGACCTGAAGGCCCAGAAGGACGCGGCCGACGCCGTGAAGCGCGAGCAGGTCTCCTACCTCTCGGCCTACACCCAGTCGCTCGCCGCGGTGGACGCGCAGACGCCCAGCTTCATCGCGCCGAAGCAGACCGTCGGTGGTGGCGGTGGCGACCGTAGCTCCATCAGCGGCGAGCGGGTCGGCAGCCCCAACGTCGGCAACCTTTACAACGGTCCGGGTGGCGGCACCTCGACCGGCGGCCCGAGCGGTGGCTACCACGGCGTCGCGCCCGGCGGTGAGGGCCAACAGCTCACCCCCGGCTACGGCGACGGCGAAGGCGGCGACGACTACACGAACATCCCGGGCGTCACCCCCGGTTCGGGTACCAACGCTTCCGGCTGGAACGCGGGCAACCCCGGCCCCAACCCGTCAATGCCCGGCCCGGCGTCCGGCCCCACCACCGGTGGTGGCCCGCCCAGCGCCGGTGCCGGCGGCTTCGGCGGCGGCTTCGGCAACTTCGGCGGGGGTGGCGCCGGTGGCGCCGGTGGCGCCGGCCAGGCGCCCCGCGGCGGCCTGCCGGCAGGTGCCGGCGGCAGCGGTCCGCCCGCGGTGGCCCCACGCGGCGGCATGGGGCCCGGCGGCCGCGGCGGTGCCCCCATGGGCGGCGCTCCCGGCCGACGTGGCGAGGGCGAGGAGGACGACGAGCACCAGCGTCCGTCGTACCTGGTCGAGGGCGACCCGGACAGCGCGTTCGGCAACGACCAGATGACCGCACCGTCGGTCATCGGCGACGAGGAAGACTGAGGTGCGGGAGCGGCTGCTGAGCCCGCTCGCCCTGGACTTCCTGTGGGAGGCACTCGACGCGGGTGACATGCCGTACCCGCTGGAGATCACGTCGCACGGCGCCACCATGGACAGCCGGGCGATGCTGCGCAGGCGGATGCGGGACGACATGGTCGCCGGTCAGCTGCTCGACCACACGGGCAGGCTGGAACCGCAGCTCGAGGAGTGGCTGGGCACCATCGCCCAGCCCGACCTCAGCATCGACTCGGTATTCCTGCCGGACGTGAACCAGCCGGCCGTGACGGCGTTGGCCGCGTCCGGCCGCGCCGGTGCGGTGCTGGCCATCCAGCGACCGGACGGCCTGCTGCTGCGGGCCATCCCGCCGGACTCGCTGGTGTCGACGATCGTCTCGATGCTGCCGCCGGCCAAGCGCGGCACCGAGACGTCCATCTCGGTACCCATCGAGGAGCTGGCGAGGCAGCCGGTCTCCGCGCGTTCGGGGGGCGGGGGCGACGAGCGCGCCAGCGTGGCGGAGACCCGCAAGGCCCTCGCGAAGCTGACGTCGCTACCCAACCAGCGCGGTGGCCAGCTGGCCGTGAACATCCGCACCGACATGCGTGGCCGGCGCCGCTCGCAGGTCCTGTCCTGGTTCGACAACGAGACCGGTCGCTACCTGACCCAGACCCGCGGCTCGACCGACGGCACCAACTGGGTGACCGTGGCGCCGGCCGACGCCGCCACCCTGCGGCAACGCCTGGCGGAAATGATCACTCAGACCACGGCGGATCATCGCTGAATTACTACTCCGCGTACGCGCTCGTGTGCGGTGTGGTTATATTTCTCCCCAGTCGAACTGACCTGGGGAGAATTCGATGGCGGGTCTCAAACGCGACACCGGTGCGGCACTGGAGAACGTCCCGTCGGCCGAAAAGATCAAAACCGGAACCTTCGAGGTCGGCCCGGATTTCGACGCCGCGCAGCTGAGCCTCAACCGTACGGTGCGGTCGCTCGGCGATCTGGTGCCGGGATGGCAGGCCCTTGCAGAAGCGTCCTTGCCGCTCGGTGCCAACCGGGTGGGGGAATCCGTGTCCAGGAGATTCGTCGAGATGGGCGGTCAGTTCTCCGGCATGCTCCGTGACTATCTCGGCAAACTCAGCGACGCGGACGCGGCGCTGCAGGGAATCCGGCTGCACTACGACCGGGTCGAGAACCAGAATGCCGCGGCGTTCGAGGAGTTCTACGACACTGCGGAGGAGAGCATCGACTCCGTCGACAAGGCCGCCCAGTACGACGTCCTGGAGTGGTGGACCTCGTTCGGCGGCTGGACGCCCGCCGACCGCACTGACTGGACGGTGTTCGAAAGCGAGCAGTTGACGCGGTTCGCCACGGAGAACAACGACCCGCCGCAGCTCCAGAAGGCAGCGGAGGACTGGGTGACCCAGCTACGGGAGCTGGAGAGACACTCGACCGACTTCGCCGACAGCATCGCCAAACTCGGCTCTGCCTGGTCGGGTTCGGCGGCCGACGCCGCTCAGGCGGCGCTGGTGCCGCTCTGGGAGTGGACGAGCGACGCGGCCGGGAACGCCGATCGGATCCGCGAGAACCTGAGCCTGGCCGGCGACGCCGCCGCGAGAGTGCGGCAGATGCCGGGTCCGGTGAACGAGTTCCAGTTGAAGACCGAACTCCACGAACCTCTCCTGTCCTCGCCCGCCGAACAGAACGACCTGCTCATGCGCCAGCAGCAGGCGCAGGCCGTGAAGGACGAGCAGGTTCGCTATCTGGAGCAGTACGAGGCCGTCATGGCCGACGTGTACAACGCCCTCCCGGAGTTCCATCTCGCTCCAGTCGCGGCGACGGACGTCGACGAACCAGCGCCGGCCACGGTGCCGGGAGTCGGATATCAGACGGTCGGCACCGCGTATTCCCCCGGAAGCCCGACTTCGCACGGAACAGCAAGCCCCGCCGCGAATAATCCGGGGGATTCCGGCACCGCGTTCGCACCGCCGGCCACACGTCAAGAAATCCCGGCCCAGGGAACCACGATCGCGGCGACGGTCACGGGTTCTTCGGAGTCGACCGGCCCACGACCGGTCGGCACCACGGCGACTCCCGGCGGCGGCGGAAACTCCGGCGGCGGATTCATCCCGGGCAGCGGTGGAATTGCCGGAGGCGGTGGATTCCCCGGCGGAACACCCGGCAGAACACCGGGTGACGTCCGTTCCGGACGCGCTGTCGCGCCGACGCCCACTCGCGGCTCGGCCGGCGCCCACTCGTTCGGTCCGACCGGCATCCGATCGGACGGTGAGGAGGACGTCGAGCACGAACGCGCCGCCTACCTGGTGGAACGCGACCCGGAGGGCACCTTCGGAACGTCCGAGCAGACCGCGCCACCGGTGATCGGCGCCTGACATGCCCGCTATCAGCACCCTCGCCCTCGACGTGGTGGCCAAGGACCTCGGGCTGACCCTTCCGTACCCCCTGGCAGTCCGGTCCCGGGGCGCGACGGCCGCCGACCGCGCCGTCAACCGCGAGCGGGCGACCGAGGAACTCAACGAGGTCGAGTTGCTCGACCACACCGGCAGACCGGGCCCGCGGCTCGAACGCTGGCTGCGCACCCTCGCCCGCCCCGACGTGAGCATCGACTCCGCCTACCTGCCGGAACTTGGCGCCGAACCGGTCCGGGCGGTGGCCGCGCTGGCCGGCCGCTCAGCCGTGTTCGCCACCCAGCGTGACGAGGATTCCGTGCGGCTGCGGTCGGTGTCGAAGGATCAGTTGGTGTCGGTGATCGTTGAGCTGCTGCCCGAGTGGCGGCGGGGCTCGGAAATCTCGATCTCCATCCCCGACGGCAGGCAGGCCCACACCGAGGACCGCCAGGCGCTTGCGCGGCTGACCGCCGTGCCACGCAGGCGCGGCGGTCAGCTGGCAGCGAACGGCGGTGGTTTGCGAGGCAGGCGCCGGTCACCATTGCTGACCTGGTTCGACACCGACGCGGGCCGATATTTCGCCCAACAACTCGACGCGTGGCTCACTATCGCCCCCGCCGACCCCGCCACGCTGCGAAAACGTCTCCAGGAGATGGTCTTCCAGGTCACGGCCGAGAACCGGAACCATCTGCGTACGTGACCCGTTGACCCAGGGTGAGCACGCCACGAGTACTTCTCAGCGTGGCTCGTTCGCACGGGCGGTACGCTGGGTGGACCGGAGTGCCTAGTCCGGCCGGTAATGGGCGGCGGAGTGAGAATCGCCGCCCTACAGCAAGTCAGGGAGGGTCGGGCCGCCCCGCGGCCGTAAGTTGATGGACCGCAAGCGCCTGCTTCGCAACCCGCTGGTCTGGATCCTGGTGGTGTTGCTGCTCTATTTCCTGATCAGCATGTTGTTCGACGACACCAGGGGCTACACCGAGGTGCCCACCTCGGTAGCCACAGATCAGGTGACCAGTGGCAACGTCAAGAACGCGGAGATCGAGGACCGCGAACAACGTCTCAAGCTGACGCTGCGCGAGGGGATCGAGCGTGACGGACAGAACGTCACCCAGATCATCACGCAGTACCCGGACGCCGCCGAAGGCGACATCTACCGGGCGCTTGACGCGTCGTCCGCCGGTAACCCCGAGGTCAACACCGCGGTCACCCAGGACTCGTTCCTCACCCAGATCCTGATCTTCCTGATCCCGCTCGGCCTGCTCCTCCTGCTGCTCATGTGGATGATGAACAACGTCCAGGGTGGCGGGAACCGGGTGATGAACTTCGGCAAGTCCCGCGCCAAGCAGCTGCCGAAGGACATGCCCAAGACCACGTTCGACGACGTGGCGGGCGTCGACGAGGCCGTCGAAGAGCTGTACGAGATCAAGGACTTCCTGCAGAACCCCAGCCGCTACCAGGCGCTCGGCGCCAAGATCCCGAAGGGCGTGCTGCTGTACGGCCCGCCGGGAACGGGCAAGACGCTGCTGGCCCGCGCGGTCGCCGGCGAGGCGGGCGTGCCGTTCTACTCGATCTCCGGATCCGACTTCGTCGAGATGTTCGTCGGTGTCGGTGCCTCCCGAGTGCGTGACCTGTTCGAGCAGGCCAAGCAGAACGCCCCCTGCATCATCTTCGTGGACGAGATCGACGCGGTCGGCCGCCAGCGCGGCGCCGGCCTCGGCGGTGGGCACGACGAGCGCGAGCAGACCCTCAACCAGCTGCTGGTCGAGATGGACGGCTTCGACGCGCGGGGCGGCATCATCCTGATCGCCGCCACCAACCGGCCCGACATCCTGGACCCGGCGCTGCTGCGTCCCGGTCGCTTCGATCGGCAGATCCCGGTCTCCGCGCCCGACCTGACCGGCCGCAAGAAGATCCTCCAGGTCCACTCGAAGGGCAAGCCGTTCGACCCGGACGCCGACCTCGACGGGCTGGCCAAGCGCACGGTCGGCATGTCCGGCGCCGACCTGGCCAACGTGATCAACGAGGCCGCGCTGCTCACCGCCCGGACCAACGGCACGATGATCGACAGTGTGGCACTGGAGGAGTCGGTCGACCGCGTGGTCGGCGGTCCGGCCCGCCGTAGCCGAATCATCTCCGAGAAGGAGAAGAAGATCACGGCCTACCACGAGGGCGGCCACGCGCTCGCCGCGTGGGCGATGCCGGATCTCGAGCCGGTCTACAAGCTGACCATCCTGCCGCGCGGTCGCACGGGCGGTCACGCGCTGGTCGTCCCCGAGGACGACAAGCAGCTCATGACCCGCTCGGAGATGATCGCCCGCCTGGTGTTCGCGCTCGGCGGCCGGTCGGCCGAGGAGCTGGTGTTCCACGAGCCGACCACCGGCGCCTCGCAGGACATCGAGCAGGCCACCAAGATCGCCAAGGCGATGGTGACCGAGTACGGCATGAGCGCGCGGCTCGGCGCGGTCAAGTACGGCCAGGAGCAGGGCGACCCGTTCGTCGGTCGCACCATGGGCCACGCGCCGGACTACTCGCTCGAGGTGGCGCACGAGATCGACGAGGAGGTGCGCAAGCTCATCGAGGCCGCGCACACCGAGGCGTGGGACGTGCTGAACACCTACCGCGACGTGCTCGACAACCTGGTCATCGAGCTGCTGGACCGGGAGACGCTGCAGCGCAAGGATCTGGAGCGGATCTTCTCCAAGGTCGAGAAGCGGCCTCGGATCACCGCGTTCAACGAGTTCGGCGGCCGTACACCGTCGGACAAGCCGCCGATCAAGACGCCCGGCGAGCTGGCCATCGAACGCGGTGAGCCGTGGCCGCCGGTCAAGGAGGAGCCGGCGCCCACCCCCGTCGCCACGGCGGCCGGCGCGGGCGACCTGCCCGGTGGCCCGCCCCGCCCGAACCCCGACGCACCCGGTGGCAACGGCGCCGGGCCGAACGGGCTGCCGCAGCCGGGTCCGCGCAACCAGCCGGGCCCATATGGCCAGCCGTACCCGCACAACGGGCCCCGGCACGGTGGCGGCCGCAACGCCGGTCCGCCCAACTACGGTGCCCCGCCCGGGTGGACGCCGGCGACCACGCCGTCCGGCCACCCGCAGAACCAGCAGTGGCGTCCGTCCTGGGACCAGCCCGCCCCCGATGACCAGGGCCGGGACCGCAACGGTCCGTCCGATCCGGACTCGTCCGGCCGGGGCCAGGGACCCGAGTGGGATAGTGGTCGCTGAGGGTCGAGCCTGACCCGATCGGCGACCGGAGGCGCAGTTGACTGGTGACAGCGTCGGTAACGGGTCCCGTCCTGGGCCCCTGTACACCGGCGGGTCGGTGTTCGACCAGGAGCGGGCCGAGCGAGCGATTCGCGAGCTGCTCCTGGCATGTGGCGAGAACCCGGACCGCGAGGGTCTTCAGGACACTCCGGCCCGGGTCGCCCGGGCGTACCTGGAGATGTTCGGCGGCCTGTACACCGATCCGGACACGGTCCTCGACAAGACGTTCGACGAGAGCCACGACGAGCTGGTCCTGGTCACCGACATCCCGACGTACTCGACCTGTGTGCCCAGCAAGCAGACGGTCAATGCGGTGGGCGGTCGAAAGCAGGCGGCCGAGGTGCGGGTCGGCGACCAGCTCTGGACCCTGGCCGGGGGCCGTGTCGAACCGACAACGGTGACACAGATCAGCTCACACAAGACCCGCGAACTGGTCGAGGTCACGACAACCGGCGGCAAATTCGTCGTGACCCCCGACCATCCACTTGCCACCCCCGAAGGGTGGATGGAAGCAAAGGATGTCGCGGGCACCTTCATCGAATGGACCCACGCTCGGAGCCTTTCGCGACAGCGCTGGCGACCGACGCTCGGCTACGACTTCGGCTATGTCGTGGGAACCGTCTGCGCGGACGGCACCGTGGGCGACCGGTACATCTCGTTGGTCGTCAACGACCAGGATTATGCGAAGAAGTTCGCCGAGTCATTGCAGTACGCATTCGGCATCAACGCGAACATCGAACCGGTGGAGCGCCCGTCGGGCTACCTGGCACGCCCAGTTGCGGGGTACCGGGTCCGGGTGGTGTCCTCGTACCTGGCCGACCTCATGCGCCAGTACGTGGGTGGCGTCGCCAACCATCAGCGGCAGCGCTTCCCGATGGTCGTGCTCAACGACCTGCCGACCTTCAACGGCTTCCTCGACGGCTACATCGATGGCGACGGTTGTGACGACAAGGGCCGGGCGGGGCGACGCATCACTAGTTCGAACGTCCCATTTCTGGAGGATCTCGCCACCGTCATTGGTGCTCGCTTCACGGCTAGCCTCGACGTCACGTCGCAGCTGTGGGTCGCCGACACATGGCTACGGCGTCACGGATTCCCACAGCAAACGGTTCGCTCCGACCTCGTCGAATCTGAATGGGTGAAGGTGGAATCGGTGCGGCCAATAGGGACGACCGGCACAAAGCCTTACACGGTCTACAGTTATAAATGCGAGCCGCATCCGACATTTCTGATCGCGGGTCATCTAGTTCATAATTGTGAACATCATTTGGTGCCATTCCACGGGGTTACCCACGTCGGGTACATCCCCAACGAACAGGGAAAGGTCACCGGGCTGTCCAAGCTCGCCCGGCTGGTCGATCTCTACGCCAAGCGCCCACAGGTTCAGGAGCGGCTGACCACACAGGTCGCCGACGCGCTGGTCCGCAAGCTGGAGCCGCGTGGCGTGATCGTGGTGGTCGAGGCCGAGCATCTGTGCATGGCCATGCGCGGCATCCGCAAGCCGGGCGCCCGCACCACCACCTCGGCCGTGCGCGGGATGCTTCGCTCGTCGGCCACCTCCCGCCAGGAGGCCCTCGCGCTGATCAACGGGCGGAGCCGGTGACGGTGCTGCCCGCCCCCGGCCGCTGCGCGGTGATGGGGGTCCTGAACGTCACGCCCGACTCCTTCTCCGACGGCGGCCGCTACCTGCACCTGGAGGACGCGCTCGCGCACGGTGTCGACATGTGGACCGACGGCGCGGATCTGGTCGACGTGGGCGGCGAGTCGACCCGCCCGGGTGCCGGCCGGGTCGACGCCGACACGGAGATCGCCAGGGTGCGGCCGGTCATCCGCGGCCTGTCCGCCGCGGGTGTCGCGGTGAGCGTCGACACCACGCGTGCCCGGGTGGCCGAGGCCGCCATCGAGGCGGGCGCGGTGATCGTCAACGACGTGTCCGGCGGCCTGGCCGACCCGGACATGGCGCGCGTGGTGGCGACCGCGAAGGTGCCCTGGATCCTCATGCACTGGCGCGGCGCCAGCCAGGACATGGACTCGCTCGCCACCTACACGGACGTGGTGGCCGACGTTCGCACCGAACTGACCCAGCGGGTGGACGCGGCGGTGACCGCCGGCGTCGACCCCTCGGCTCTCGTGCTCGACCCGGGCCTCGGGTTCGCCAAGCTGGCCGAACACAACTGGGCGCTGCTGCGCCGCCTCGACGTCCTCCTGGAGCTGGGCTTCCCCGTGCTGGTCGGGGCGTCCCGCAAACGTTTTCTCGGTAGTCTGCTCGCCGGTCGTGAGGGTGAGCCGCGCCCGCCGGACGGCCGGGAGGACGCCACGGCCGCGGTCTCCGCGTTGGTGGCGGCCGCGGGCGCGTGGGGGGTTCGGGTGCACGACGTCCGCCGCTCGCTGGACGCCGTGATCGTGGCGCAGGCGATGGGAGCCGGGCGATGACCGACCGGATCACCCTCACGGGGCTCGAGGTGTTCGGCCGGCACGGGGTGTTCGAGTCCGAGAAGGAGAACGGCCACCACTTCCTGGTGGACGTCACCGTGTGGCTGGACCTGGCGGCCGCCGGCCGTTCCGACGACCTGACCGACACGCTCGACTACGGCGCGCTGGCCCAGCGCGTGACGGAGATCGTCGGTGGCCCGTCGAAGAACCTCATCGAGGCGCTGGCCGCCGAGGTGGCCGACGACCTGATGGCCGACGAGCGCCTGCGGGCGGCCGAGGTCACCATCCACAAGCCGAGCGCCCCGATCCCGTTGACGTTCGCCGACGTGTCGGTCACCGTCCGCCGCACCCGCCCATGACCCGCGCCGTCCTGTCGATCGGGTCGAACCTGGGGGACCGGCTGGCGTATCTGCGGCTCGCGGTGGCCGGTTTCGCGGACGTCCTGGTCGCGGCGTCGCCCGTGTACGAGACGGCGCCGTGGGGGGTCGAGGACCAGCCGGACTTCCTGAACGCCGTGCTGGTGGTCTCGGACCCGGCGGCCACCGAGTGGACCTGGCTGCGTCGGGGTCAGGACCTGGAGCAGCGGGCCGGCCGCGTCCGCGAGCAACGCTGGGGCCCGCGCACGCTGGACGTGGACGTGGTGACGGTGGACGGCGTCACCAGCACCCACCCCGACCTGCTGCTGCCCCACCCGGGCACCCCTGACCGGGCGACCGTGCTGATCCCCTGGCTGGCGATAGACCCGGCAGCGGAACTACCGGGCCACGGCCCACTGACCGAGCTGCTGGCCGTCCTACCGGAGTCCGACCGGGCGGGCGTTCACCTGCGCGAGGACCTCTCGCTCAGCTGACACCACTGAACTATCGCGAAGTCGTGGTCGTGAGGGTGGTCGTGGGGTGGGGTGGCGGCGGGCGCCCGTCGCCACCCCCCGCCGCGAGCGCGACGGCGATGGCCGCTGCCACCGCCACGCCCGTCGTCGCCACCCCGATCATCTGGCGCGGACCGGCGGACGCCGCACCAGCGGCGGCAGCGACAGCGGTGGTCGCCGCCACGGCGGATGCTTTCACCCCAGCCGCGGCGAGGTAGCCGGCGGCGCCGACGCCGAGCACTATTGGCGCAACGACGGAGCGCATGGCGCCGTTGACGTCGGCGAGTTCGGCGGCGAGGGCCCGGCAGGGTCCGCAGGTGTCGAGGTGCGCTTCGACCTTGGTCTGCTCGCGCTTGACGAGGCCGCCGCGGGTCCACGCGCCGAGCCGTTCAGCAGTCGCCTGGCAACGCGGATCGGTGCAATCGGCCAGGTGCACCTGTAGATAGGCCTGGCGGAGACCTTCGCGAGCGCGGTAGGCCAGAGAGGAGACACCGTTCGGCGTCAGGCCGAGGATCGGCGCGATCTCCTGCGGTGACTGCCCCTCTATCTCGGTGTGCCAGAGCACCGCCTGCCACCGTTCCGGCAGACGAGCGAACGCTTGCGCGGCCAGACTCCGTTCCAGACCGATGAGCGCCGTGTCCTCGAACTCCGCACTGAGCGCCTCCGCGGACACGCCGGAGACTGTGGACACATCGTCGGACAACTCGATCTTTCGGTCACGGTTGGTCTTGTCATACGCGGTGTGGCGCAG
This sequence comes from uncultured Actinomycetota bacterium, assembly GCA_963826035.1. Classification (GTDB taxonomy): domain Bacteria; phylum Actinomycetota; class Actinomycetes; order Mycobacteriales; family Pseudonocardiaceae; genus Actinophytocola. The sequence goes on from CAWGVZ010000008.1 coordinate 17,640, forward strand.
GGCCGTCAGCAGGTAGGCACGAAAAGCGACATCCGGCCCACGATCAGCACGGAGCGCATCCAAGACCTTGGCAAAGGTTTCCGAAACCAGGTCGTCGGCCTCTCCGGGCGAACGGGCCAACTGGCGAGCGAGGTTGTAGGCGGCCGCGACATGCCGCTCGTACAAGGTGCGGTAGGCGGAGACCACGCCCTCGCGGACGGTCAAGATCAACTCGGCGTCGCTGGGCCCCTCATCGTGGGCCGGCACGTCGCTGGGCCCCTCACCGTCGGCCGGCACGGTGGCCACTCGCCCTCCTCGACGAGACCTTCCTGGCCACCACCAGGGCGGTTGCCGAGACCCCACCTGAACACACGAGAACAGTGGAGAGACTCCCTGTGTTCACCCCGACGGCCGCGGTTGCCAGCAGGATGGCGGTGGTCGAACCAGCCAGCGCGAGGATCAACGTCGTGATACGCCGCGTCCGGTGGTCACACTCGACAATCGAGTCGATGAGTTCCACCGAAGTTCGCGGGCGGCGGGGGCTACGCGTCGAGTGGCGCGCCCGCCCGGATTCTGTGCGTTGGTTCACGTTGAAGAGACTGGGCGGCGCCTGAGCTGTCACGCGCCGACGCCACAGTTTTTCGCCGGAGCCGCGGGCCTGCCACCCAGCGAGGTTGATCAAGCGTGGTCACGCGGTTGCTCGCAGCGCTGCCACCAGCCACTCCACAGCCGGAACCTGCGTCGGCACCGGGGGCCAGTCGTTGATGGTGGCCATCAGCTGCCAGTACCGCTCCGCTCGCGTGTCCGTGCCCACCGCGATGTGCTCGGCGGCAGCCGCCACCGTGAGGTTCATCCCCGCGGCCACCTGGGCTGCCAATTCCGCAGCCGCCGCCGAGTTCGGTGCCTCGCCCGCGTCCTTCAGTGCCCCGGCCCGCGCGATCCACGAGTACCACTTCTCCTGTGTCTCGGCGTCCGGCATCGCCATGGACTCGCCGGAATCGCGGGCCTCCGAGTGTGACTCGCTCATCTGGCGGATCCGTTGCCGGAAGTCCTTGTCCCGCACCAGCTCAGCCAGCTCGATCCAGGCGCGCAGCTGCTCCGGGCTGGGGTCGTCGGGCAGCGTCGGCTTGGCCGAACGCATCCCGGCATCGAAGTCCGGGTTGATGTTCAGCCCGGCGTTCACCTCGTCCCAGAACCCGTCGATCAGCCGGCTGCGTTCCTCGTCGGTCATCGCGGCCAGGTCCTTCATGATTCCCACCTCATCCAGCGCGGCACCTGTCTTGGCGACCGCCCGCAGCACCGCCCGGCGCATGCGCAGCACCTCGATCTGCTCGTCGAGCAGCTTCACGTGCCGGTTTGCCAGCTCACTCACGCTGGCGCGACCGGCCAGCGCCGCCTCGGCGTCCGGCAGGCTCAGCCCCAGCTCGCGCAGTGTTCTGAGCAGCTCGAGCCGGGCCAGCGACGCGGCGTTGTACAGGCGGTAGCCGGCGTGCGTGCGATCGGCGGGCGGCAACAGACCCTCGTCCGAGTAGAACCGGATCGTCCTGGTGGTCAGGCCGGTCCGGCGTGCCAACTCACCAATGGTGAAGACGCCCATGTCGGCCATCGTGGACCTTCCAGTAGCTGGAAAGTCCAGTGTCGCCGGTAACCTGGACGCATGCACTTCACCCGACCCCGGGACCTGGCGATCGCCGGGTTGCTGGCGGCCGGGATCGTCCACGCGTTGGTACGGGCGTTCTACGGCGACCTGCCCCCGTTGCCGATGTTCGCGGGCGTGACGCTGCTCGTGCTGGCGATCGTGGAGACCGCGCTCGGCGCGTCGTTGCGATCACGAATACGACGATCGGCCCAAGGGCGTCCCGCCGAGGGGAGGCCGCTGCAGCCGCTGACTGCCGCACGCGCGGTAGCCCTTGCGAAGGCATCGTCCATCCTCGGCGCCATCATGCTCGGGGCCTGGCTCGGCATCCTCGGCTATGTGCTGCCGCGCCGGAACGAGCTGGCGGCCGCTGCCGATGACCTGCCGAGCACGATCATCGGGGTCATCTGCGCGGCCATCCTGATCGGTGCCGCCCTGTGGCTCGAATGGTGCTGCCGAACACCGGACGACCAGGACAACTCCACACCAGGTCACCGGTCCGGCTCGGTGAGCTGACCAACCTTTCTCCAATCGCCTTGGTCTCATACAGGTAACGGGCCGGTACGGTGTGTGCCATGACCGCCCGCCGCGACTCCGACGACGAGCCTGAGGCCGGCTCGTCCGGTGGCCGCGCGTTACTCGTCGGCGCTGTCGTCTTCGCTCTCGCCGCGACCGGTCTGCTGGTGCTCGCCGACGAGCTGAGATGGCTTCGCCTCGGCATCGTGGCCGCGCTGTGGGCTGCGCTGGTCGGCGCTTTCCTGGCGGCCAAGTACCGCCGCCAGCTCTCCGATCAGAAGGACACGCTGGCCGAGCGGCAGGAGCTGTACGAGCTCGAACTGGAACGCGAGGTCGCCGCGCGCCGCGAGTACGAGTTGGAAGTCGCGGCTGAGGCCAAGAGGGTGGCCGACGAGGAGGCGCGGGACGACATCGCCGCGCTGCGGGGCGAGCTGCAGTCGCTGCGGACCACGCTGGAGAGCCTGCTGGGCGGCGAGTTCCTGGTGGAGCGGTACGCACTGCGGGCGGAGTCGACGCGCATGCGGTCGCTGCCGGACGACCGCCAGCTCAAACGCCTGCCGCCGGCCGTGGCGCAGGACGAGGTGCCGTCCATCGTGCGCGAGGCGGAGACCGATCTCATCGAACGCATCCGCGAGGTGCACCAGGCCCCGCGCCGGGAACCGCAGCGGCCGCAGCACGTCGAGCCGCGCCCGGCGGCCGTGTCACAGCCGATGCCCAAGCCGCCGGTCGCGCCGCAGCGCCCGGCCGCCCGGACCGACCGGCCGGCACCCGAGCCGAGCAAGCGGGTCGAACCGGTGGCCCAGGCCCGCCGGGTCGAGCCGCCGCCCCACCCGGCCGAGGTCTCCGACCGGTGGTTCATCCCGGGTGCGCTCGATGCGGACGGCTCGCCGCTCCGCCAGCCCACCCCGCCGCCGCCCCAGCCCGCGTACGACAGGTGGGAGCCGGAGCTGTCGGAGATCGAGGAGGAGTGGACGCCCTCCTGGGAGTCGGCCAACCAGGCGCGGCGCCACGAGCAGCAGCAACCCCGCCGGCCCGATCCGATCGAGACCGGCGGCCACGCACGGCCCGAACCCAACCGCTACGCCCAGCCGGCCGACTCCGGTCGCCGCGCCCGCGAGGACACGGCTGATTCGGGCCAGTTCGCGATGCCGGCGGCGGCTGACTCAGGTCGCCGCGCCCGCAAGGACACCGCCGACGCGGATAGGTATGCGGTGCCGGCCGCTGCGGCCGAATCGGGTCGACGGGCCCGTGAGGACACGGCTGATTCGGGTCGGCGGGCTCGGCAGGACACGGCCGACGCGGGTCGGAATGCGGTGCCAGCCGCGGGGGCCGAATCGGGTCGACGGGCTCGTGAGGACTCCGCCGATTCGGGTCAGTTCGCGATGCCGGCGGCTGACTATGGTCGGCGCGCCCGTCAGGACACCGCCGACGCGGGTCGGAACGCCGTGCCGGCCCTGGGGGCCGATTCCGGTCGGCGGGCACGGCAGGACGTCGCGGATTCGGGTCAGTTCGTGGTGCCGCCCGATTTTGGTCGGCGGGCTCGTCAGGACAACCCCGCGCCAGCCGTGGGGGCCGAATCGGGTCGGTGGGCTCGGCAGGACCCGGCCGATTCTGGTCAGTTCGCGGTGCCGGCCGACGCCGCCCGGCGCGCCCACCAGGAGACCGAACTGGCGATGCGCCCGGTGCAACCACCGGCGCCGACGCACGACACGAGCAAGCCGGTCGGCCACCAGTCGGAGCAGACGAGCTGGCTGGCGCAGTACAACCAGCCGAAGTCGTCATCGCCCGGCGGCGCGGAACGACCCGACCCGCTCGACTACCGGTCGCGGCCGTACCGCACGCACGCCGCCGACTCCGGCCAGTTCCCCGTGGTGGACGACCTCCCGCCGTCCGGCCGTCGCCACGCGAGGACCGAACCCGAGGGTGACAGCGGCGGCGGCCGTCGCCGGCGTGCGGAGGGCCAGCCGACCTGGCAGGAACTCCAGTCGGGCGGCCGCAACGGTCACGCCCGCCCAGAACCGGTGGAGGAGCCGACGGGGTCCCACGCGGCGGGCCGCTCGGTGAACGAACTGCTGGCCACCCACGGCGTCGAGCCGAGCACACGGCGTCGCCGCCGCCGCCAGGAGTGACCCGCGCGGGGTGATTCCGAAACAGTGGCGAGCAGGCACCGCACCGTAGGGTGCTTCCCGTGAACGTCAGCCGGCCGCCACTTCGACACACGCCGCGTCGGCGCACCGTGCTCCTGCCGGTCGCCGGGCTGGTGGTGCTCGCCGGCTGCGGGCTCACGCTCCTCGCACTCAGTACGGCCAGCGTCGGGCTGGTGGCCGAGCTGGTCGGGATCGTCGCCGCGCTCGTGCCCGTCGGGTCGATCGTCGCCGCGCTGCTGTGGATCGACCGCTGGGAGCCGGAGCCGGCGCGCATGCTGTGGCTCGCGTTCGGGTGGGGAGCCAGCGTCGCCGCCATCACCGCCCTGATGATCAACAATACGGCCGAGGCGGTCGGTGACACGCTGCTCGGGCACGGCAACGGCGACAAGATCAGCGCGGTCGTGTCGGCGCCGCTGTTCGAGGAGTTCGTGAAGGGCGCGTTCGTCCTCGGCATCATGTTGTTCCTGCGCAACGAGTTCGACGGCGTGATCGACGGCGTCGTCTACGCGGGCTTCGTGGCGGCCGGCTTCGCGTTCACCGAGAACATCTACTACTTCGGCCGCGCGTTCGCCGAGCACGGCTTCGGCAGCACCGACACCTCCGGAGTGATCACCGCGTTCATCCTGCGCGGTGTGCTCGCCCCGTTCACCCATCCGCTGTTCACCGCCATGATCGGCATCGGGGTCGGCGTCGCCGCGCGCACCTCGAGCCGGTCGTTGCGCATCCTCGCGCCGGCCGGCGGCTACGTGGCGGCCGTCCTCCTGCACGCCATGTGGAACGCGGCCGCCACGCTCGGCACCCCGCAGACCTTCATCAACGTCTACTTCCTGGTCATGGCCCCAATTTTCATCGCGGGCGTGATGCTCGTCAGTTGGCATCGCCGCCGCGAGCAGCGGATCGTGGCCGAGGCGCTGCCCGACATGGTCCACCGCGGCTGGGTCGACCCGATCAACGTCCGCAGGCTGGTCAGCCTCACCGCCCGGCGGCACTGGCGCACCCAGGTCGGTCGCCGGTCCGGCCGGCCGGCGGCCAGTGCGGTGGCCGGCTATCAAGCAGCCGTCACCGAACTCGCCTTCCTTTGGCACGCCATGCGATCCGGCCTGGCCGGCGCGGACGCCCGCGAACGCGAGGCCCGGCTGGTGGCCGTGGTGCGGGAGTACAAGGCCGCGATCCCGGCCCGCGTGCCCGCACGGTGAGGCCCGCCACAGGCCGAGCCGCTTCCCGCCGGTTACGCTCGCGTTCGGGGGAGACGTGAGGGAGGTAACGAGGATGAGCCGGCCTGCGCGGCTCGCCGTCGGTGTGGTGTCCACCGGCCGCGTCGGTGCCGTCCTCGGTGCGGCGTTGGCGAGGGCCGGGCACACGGTGGTCGCCGCCTCCGGCGTGTCCAAGGACTCCGTCCGGCGCGCGGAGGAACTCCTGCCCGGCGTGCCGCTGCTGCCGCCCGACGAGGTGGTCCGGCGTGCCGACCTCGTGCTGCTCGCCCTTCCCGACGACGCTCTCGCCGGCATGGTCCGCGGTCTCGCGGCCGCCGACGCGCTGCGGCCGGGACAGATCGTGGTGCACACGTGCGGCGCGCACGGCGTCGACGTCCTCGCCCCCGCGGTCGAGCACGACGCCCTTCCGCTCGCGCTGCACCCGGTGATGACGTTCACCGGCCGCGCCGAGGATCTCGAACGGGTCGCCACCTGCTGCTTCGGCGTGACGGCCGCGGACGGTGACGAGACCGCCTGGAGCGTCGGCGAGGCGCTGGTGGTCGAGATGGGCGCCGAGCCCGTCCGCGTCCCGGACGCCGCCCGCCCGCTGTACCACACGGCACTCGCGCACGGTGCGAATCACCTGGTCACGCTGGTCGCCGAGGCGGCCGACCTGCTCCGCCACGCCGGGGTCGGCAGCCCGGAACGGATGCTCGGCCCGCTGCTGTCCGCCGCGCTCGACAACGCCCTGCGCCACGGTGACAAGGCACTCACCGGTCCCGTCGCCCGCGGCGACGCCGGTACTGTGCTCGCGCACCTTCGGGTGCTCGCCGAGCACGCACCCGACATGCTGCCCACCTACCGCGCACTGGCCGAGCGGACCGCCCAGCGGGCCGAGGACAGCGGCCTGCTGCGCCCCGACCTGGCCCCGGACGTGTTCGCCGCCATCAAGCGCGGCACCGGAGAGGACAGACGATGACCCCGAGGTTCACCCCGGGACAGCTCCACGTCCACAGTGGACTCGACGAGATCGTCCAGACCACCAGGGCGCTGCGCGCCGTCGGGCGGCGGATCGCGTTCGTGCCGACCATGGGTGCGCTGCACGACGGGCACCGCAAGCTGCTGCGCACGGCGCGCCGGCTGCCCGGCACCGTGCTCGCCGCGTCGATCTTCGTCAACCCGCTGCAGTTCGGCGCTGGCGAGGACTTCGAGCGCTACCCCCGCCCGCTCGAGAAGGACCTCGAGGTGTGCGAGGCCGAGCGCGTCGAACTCGTCCTCACCCCCGCCCGCGATGCGCTGTACCCGGAAGGCGCCGAGACCACCGTGCACCCGGGTCCGCTCGGCGACGAGTTGGAGGGCGTGGTCCGGCCGGGGCACTTCGTCGGCGTGTTGACGGTCGTGGCCAAGCTGCTGAACATCGTGCGGCCCGACTACGCGCTGTTCGGCGAGAAGGACTACCAGCAGCTCGTGCTCATCAAGAAGATGGTGCGCGACCTGAACCTCGAGACCAAGGTGATCGGCGTGCCGACCGTGCGGGAGCCCGACGGCCTCGCGTTGTCGTCCCGCAACGCCTACCTCGACACCGACCAGCGAGCGGCCGCGGTCGCGCTGTCCGCCGCCCTGTCGGCCGGCGCGCGGGTCAGCGCCGGCGGCGCCGACGTGGTGCTCGACTCCGCGCGGACGGTGCTGGAGAAGGAACCGCTCGTCGAGGTCGACTACCTCGAGGTGCGCGACAACGACCTCGGCCCCGCCCCGGACGGCGGCGAGGCCCGCCTGTTGGTGGCCGCACGGGTCGGCACCACCCGCTTGATCGACAATGTCCAGATACTTCTCGGAAGTACGCGGTAGGGGCTGGGAACTGTTCGCGGTTGTGTCCACACGTGCTGGGGTGTGTTGGTTTGGTCGGTGACATGGTTGTCGGTGGTGGCCGGTACGGTCCCTCTTGATGAGCAAGGTCGTGCAGGCGTACCGGTTCGCGCTGGATCCGAGCGTGGCGCAGGAGTGTGCGTTGCGGTCGCATTGTGGTGCGCAGCGGTTCGCCTTCAACTGGGGTCTGGCTCGGGTGAGGGCGAACCTTGCTCAGCGGGACGCCGAGGCCTCCTACGGTCTTGCTGGTGATCTGACGCCGTGGTTGAGTTGGTCGGCGTATTCGCTGCGTAAGGCGTGGAACGGCGTTAAGGATGTGGTGGCGTCGTGGTGGGGTGAGAACTCCAAGGAGGCGTACTCCTCGGGGTTGGCGAACCTGGCGACGGCACTGACGAACTGGCATGGCTCCCGGACAGGCACGCGGAAAGGACGCAGACTGGGTTTTCCCCGGTTTCGGGGCCGGCGGGCCGCACTGTCGTGCCGGTTCACCACCGGCGCGTTCGGTTTGGTCGACGTGGATCGGCGGCATGTGCGGTTGCCGCGGATCGGGGTGGTGCGCACGCACGAGTCGACCCGCAAGCTCGCCCGGCACGTGGAACGCGGCACCGCCCGCATCCGCTCGGCCACCGTTTCGCTGCGGTCCGGGCGTTGGTTCGTCTCGTTCTCGGTCGAGATCACCCGCGACGACCCGGCACCGGCACGCCCGGATGGGGTGGTCGGGGTGGATCTCGGGGTGAAGTCGCCGGCCGTGCTGTCCACCGGCGAGGTCGTCCCGAACCCGAAACATCTCGACGTCGCCCTGCGCGAACTGCGCCGGCCACAGCGGCAGGCCGCGCGCCGCTGTGGCCCGGACAGGCGGACGCAGCGCAAACCGTCAAACCGGTGGCGCCAGACCCAAGCCCGGATCGTGAAGCTGCATCGGAGGGTGGTGAGTGCGCGCCGGGATGGGCTGCACAAACTCACCACCCGCCTGGTGCGCACCTTCGGGACGATCGTGGTCGAGGATCTCAACGTGGCCGGTATGCTCGCCAACCGCCGCCTGGCCCGGCATGTCGCAGGGGTCGGTATGGGTGAATTGCGTCGCCAGATCGAGTACAAGGCCACCTGGTCCGGAGTGCGGGTGCACGTCGCCGACCGGTGGTTCCCGAGTTCCAAGACGTGTTCGGCCTGCCACGCGGTGAAAGCCAAGCTGCGCCTGTCCGACCGCACCTACCACTGCGACAAGTGCGGTCTCGTGCTGGATCGTGACCTCAACGCCGCCCGCAACCTCGCAACACTCGTTGAGACGTCCTCCCCGAGTTGCGGGGCGACGAAAAACGAGCCCGATGGAAACCCACATAAGACCCACACCACGTGGGCACCGGGTACCGCCACGGGAAGACCCGCACCACCTAGTGCGGGCCAACGCCGACACGGCAACGCGTCGGCTCAGGACACGATTCACGTGTTTCTTGAACGGAGACCGACGATGTTCCGCACGATGCTCAAATCCAAGATCCACAGAGCCACCGTCACGCAGGCCGACCTGCACTACGTGGGTTCGGTGACCGTCGACCCCGTGCTCATGGAGGCGGCCGATCTGCTGGCCGGCGAACAGGTCACGATCGTCGACGTCACCAACGGCGCCCGGCTGGAGACCTACGTGATCGCCGGCGAGCGCGGCAGCGGCGTGCTCGGTATCAACGGCGCGGCCGCGCACCTGGTGCATCCCGGAGACGTGGTCATCCTCATCTCCTACGGCGTCATGGACTCGGCGGAAGCCGTCGCCTACGAGCCGCGAGTGGTGTTCGTCGACGAGACCAACGGCATCGTGGAGCTGAGCACCGACGCCGCGCACGCACCCGCCGAATCCGGCCTGGTCAGCGGAGCGGCCAGCGAGCCGGCCGCGGAGACGGCGGACGCCGCCATGCTCGACGCGCTCCTGCAGCCGGAGAGCTGACCGCGGTGCTGCTCGCCATCGACGTCGGCAACACGAACATCGCGCTCGGCCTGTACGAAGGCGACGAACTCGTCCACGACTGGCGGATGCGCACCGACGCGAGGATGACGGCCGACGAGCTGGCGTTGACCATGCGTGGGTTGCTCGGCCCGCTGGCCGACCGGATCACCGGGGTGTCGGCGCTGTCGACCGTGCCGACCGTGCTCCGTGAGCTGCGGACCATGCTCGGCCGCTACTACAAGGCCGTGCCGAGGGTCATCGTCGAGCCGGGCGTGCGTACGGGAGTGCCGCTGCTGGTCGACAATCCCAAGGAGGTCGGGCCGGACCGGGTGGTCAACACCCTGGCCGCGCACTACCTGCACGCGACCGCGTGCGTGGTGGTCGACTTCGGCACCTCCACGAACATCGACGTGATCTCCGCGAAGGGCGAGTTCCTGGGTGGCGTGTTCGCGCCGGGCATCGAGATCTCCGTGGACGCGCTCGCCGCCCGCGCCGCCGCGCTGCGCAAGGTGGAGCTGGTGCGGCCGCGGTCGGTGATCGGCAAGAACACGGTCGAGTGCCTGCAGTCGGGGATCATCTACGGCTTCACCGGCCAGGTCGACGGGCTGGTCCGGCGCATCGTGGACGAGCTGCACCGCACGTCCCACCCCGGCGAGGTCACGGTCATCGCCACGGGCGGCCTGGCGCCGCTGGTGGTGGACGAGTCGGAGACCATCGTCGACCACCGCCCCGATCTGACACTGCTGGGCCTGCGGCTCGTCTTCGAACGCAACACCCGCTAGCGGCGGGGCATGCCTGGAACGACGCCTTCCAGGCGTTGAACGTCGGGAACGACGCCTTCCAGGCATTGCTAGCCGCGCACTGTCCGCACGACCGTGGTGACCAGCGGGTAGTCGAACTCGGCCGAGCCGTGCCTGGTCCGCAGGTAGTCGCTCACCCTGGCGAGGATGGCCGCGCGTTCAGCCTCGGTCACCACGAGCGTGTGCGAATGGGTCCCGATGGTCTCGGCCATCGACTCGGCCGTGCGGCGGTGCACGTGCGGGAACACAGCGGTCTCCAGCTCGCCGAACGACGGGTGCGGCGGGAACGCGTAGGTGACCTTCGCCGCGTCGCCGATGCTGCTCCGGGCGAGCGGACCCATGCCGGCCACCCAGTCGACCGCGTTGTCCTCGACGTTCCACAGGGCGCCCACCACGCCACCCGGCCGCAGCACCCTGGCGATCTCCACGGGCGTGGTTTCCGGGTCGAACCAGTGGAACGCCTGGCCGACCAGCACAGCATCCACCGACCCGTCCGGTAGCGGGATCCGCTCCGCCGACCCCGGCAGTGCCCGGACCTGCGGAAATCGACGGGACAGTTCGGCGAGCATGTGCTCGTCCGGTTCGACGGCCGTCACCTCGAGACCGAGCGGCAGCAGGCCTTCCGTCAGCTTGCCGGTGCCGGCCGCCAGGTCCAGCACATGGCGGACCTCGTGCGTCGCGCCGGCGAGCGCCCACCGGATCCCGTCCGCCGGGTAGTTGGGCCGATGCTCCGCGTAGGCCCCGGCCCGGGCACCGAAGGACTGCGCCCGCCGCTGGTAAAGATCGTCCGCCATGACTCCAAAGTAGTGCGGATACCGGTTCGCTCCGGCGCGACCGTTCTCCGTACCCTGTTCTTCCGTGACCGAGGAATCGCCAGAACCGCAGACCGACGACCTTCCCGAGCAGCTCAGGATCCGTCGGGACAAGCGGGCGCGGCTGCTGGCCGATGGCGCGGATCCGTATCCCGTGGAACTGCCGAGGACCCACACGCTCGCGCAGATCCGGCAGTCGTACACCGATTTGCCGGCCGACACGGCCACCGGGGATGTGGCCGGTGTCACTGGCCGGGTCATGTTTCTGCGCAATACCGGCAAGCTCTGTTTCGCCACCCTCGTCGAGGGTGACGGCACCGAACTGCAGGCGATGCTCAGCCTCAACCAGGTCGGTGCCGAGTCGCTTTCCGCGTGGAAGACCACGGTCGACATCGGCGACCACGTTTTCGTGCGTGGTGAGGTAATCACCTCGCGTCGCGGCGAACTGTCGGTCATGGCGGCCGAGTGGCGAATGGCGGCGAAGGCACTTCGGCCGCTGCCGGTCGCGCACAAGGAGTTGAGCGAGGAAACCCGAATTCGGCAGCGCTACGTCGACCTGATCCTGCGGCCGCAGGCGCGCGAAACGGTCCGGACCCGGGCCGGGGTGGTCCGCTCATTGCGAGAGAGTTTTCACCGTCGCGGTTTCACCGAGGTCGAGACGCCGATGCTGCAGACCATGCACGGCGGTGCCACTGCGCGCCCATTTGTCACACACTCGAACGCCATGGGCATGGACCTCTACCTGCGCATCGCCCCGGAGCTGTTCCTCAAGCGGTGTGTGGTCGGCGGTATCGACAAGGTCTTCGAGATCAATCGGAACTTCCGCAACGAGGGCAGCGATTCCTCGCATTCGCCCGAGTTCGCCATGCTCGAGTACTACGAGGCGTACGGCACCTACGACACGATGGCCGTACTGACCAGGCAGCTCGTTCAGGAGGCGGCGGACACCGCATTCGGTACACAGGTGGTCACGCTCGCGGACGGGACCGAGTACGACCTGTCCGGCGAATGGACCACTCTTTCGATGTACCCGTCGCTGTCCGAGTCGCTGGACGCGGAGATCACCCCGGAGACGCCGGTCGAGCTGCTCCGCAAGCACGCGCACGCGCTCGGCCTGGAGCCCGACCCGAAGCTGGGCCACGGAAAGCTCGTGGAGGAGCTGTGGGAGCACCAGATCGGCGACCATCTGCACGTGCCGACGTTCGTGCGGGACTTCCCCGTGGAGACCTCGCCGCTGACCAGGCAGCACCGCAGCATTCCCGGTGTCGCTGAAAAGTGGGACCTCTATGTCCGGGGGTTCGAGCTCGCCACCGGCTATTCCGAACTGGTGGACCCGGTGGTGGAGCGGCAGCGGCTGGAGGAACAGGCGGCCCTGCTCGCCACTGGTGACGACGAGGCCATGCGCGTTGACGAGGACTTTCTTCGGGCGCTCGAGTACGGAATGCCGCCGAGCGGTGGTGTCGGAATGGGTGTCGACCGGTTGCTGATGGCCCTCACGGGGCTGGGCATCCGCGAGACCATCCTGTTTCCGCTGGTGCGTCCAGAATGACCACCTAGTGGTGCGTGGTTAGGTAACTCAATCCCACGATTTGCGTTAACCTGGTTAGTGGGAGTATTTATATCGGTACTGGGCGGGTGTTCGTTCGGCCTGAGTTGCTAACCAAGGAGGAGCGCAGATGGCGCAGAAGGTCACGGTTACCCTGGTCGACGACCTCGACGGTTCCGAGGCGGGTGAGACTGTCGAGTTCGGGTTGGATGGCGCGTTCTACGAGATCGATCTCTCCGATGACAATGCGGAGCGGTTGCGAGACGCACTCTCCGATTACGTCGAGCACGCACGCCGTTCCGGAGGGCGTAAGCGGCAGGGCGCTCGTCCCGTCGCAGGTCGGGTGCCGCGCACCGCGTCCGCCGACCGCGAACAGAACCAGGCAATTCGCGAGTGGGCGCGCAAGCAGGGGATGAACGTCTCCGATCGGGGTCGAATCCCGAAAGAGGTCAGCGACGCCTACCACGAGCAGGCGTAGCCAGCTTTTCGAGAGCGCCGGTTTCCCATGGGGCGGGAGCCGGCGTTTCTCTTCACATTCGGATAGTCGGAAACGACCGTCCGGCTCCGAGTAATCGGCAGGTCCAGTTTCAGGCCTTGGGTGCGACGCGCGGGCAAGTGTCGCAGACGCCCTGGCCCGACTCGATGAGGTAGTGGAAACAGCAACTCTCGCGGCGCCGGGTCCACGTGGTGGCGCCCCGCTCACCGGGCACGGCCCGCAGGGTCGAACAGTTCGTCAGCGGGGCCTCACGCTCGGGCAGCAGCAGTGCCGCGTCCAGTACGCCCGCCGCCTCGTCGCCGCCGTAGCGGCCGGCCAGCCACATGGCGTTGTCCAGCGCGTCGGTGGCGGCCGCCCACAGGGTGTGCCGGCCGAAGCGCACGGTCGGGGCGAACGTCGTCACGAAGCGGCTCGCGTGCGCCACGAACCGGCCGCGAAGAAGCGTGGCGAGCGCCCGCTCGTCCGGCACGACGAACGCGTCCGAGGTGCCGGCCGCCGGGTCGTCCGGCAGGCAGGCGAAGCGCGAATCTAGTACGGCGATCGAATCGGGGTGGGGCCTCGGTCGTGCCAGCCGGAACTCCAGGTGCTCCGGTCGCAGGGACGGGACCCGTCGTTCGTGGTGGAACAACAGCGCCGCCAGGTAGCCGGGGACCGACAGGTACCACGACATCACGTAGCCGGCGGTCGTCCGATCCGGCGCCTCGCCGTAGCGGTCGATCAGCCAGCCGGCCAGTTCCTTGCGCCACCTGTCGAAGCCGCCGGTCTCGGACAGTAGTTGCGCACAGTTCACCCAGTGGGCGGAATCCTCCGGCGCGCCCAGCCGTAGCGATACTCTGACCTGGCGTGATTCCGCGCGAAGCATCGACTCGCCAAGGTGGTCCGCCCGCGCGCCGACCACGAGCGGTGAGCTCGTGCTGGTCCACATGGCGTACTCCACTGGGCTACAATTGGTGAGGCTTGCCTTACCTTAGCCAAGTGAGATGATCACCGCGATGTGGCTGGGGTCACCCGATAGGTGCCTGTTCGCGCTTAGCGGACAGGCGTCATCAGCGGAATCCGATGCCGTTCTCGCACGTTGTTCACCATGACCGACATTACGTCGACGAGACGCGATGGCGGCAACCATGGATAGCCACAAGTGGTACTGAGAGCTACAGGCTGGGCGACTACAGTGGTTCTCACGGTGCTGAAGCCACCGCATGAACAAGCGGTGGAACAAGGGCCGCCGGCGCAGCAGTCAGGAGTGCAGATGTTTGAGAGGTTCACCGACCGCGCGAGGCGGGTGGTTGTCCTTGCCCAAGAAGAGGCACGGATGCTCAACCACAACTACATCGGCACCGAGCACATCCTCCTGGGCTTGATCCACGAGGGTGAGGGTGTCGCCGCCAAGGCGTTGGAGTCTTTGGGGATCGCCCTCGAAGGCGTGCGGCAGCAGGTCGAGGAGATCATCGGCCAGGGTCAGCACGCGCCGAGCGGGCACATCCCCTTCACCCCCAGGGCCAAGAAGGTCCTCGAGCTGTCGCTGCGGGAGGCGCTTCAGCTCGGTCACAACTACATCGGCACCGAGCACATCCTGCTCGGCCTGATTCGCGAGGGTGAGGGCGTCGCCGCCCAGGTCCTCGTGAAGCTGGGTGCCGACCTCAACCGTGTTCGCCAGCAGGTGTTGCAGCTGCTGTCCGGTTACCAGGGCAAGGAGCCCGCGGAGACCGGCGGCCGCGGCGAGGGGACCCCCTCCTCCTCGCTGGTGCTCGACCAGTTCGGTCGCAACCTGACGTCCTCGGCCAGGGAAGGCAAGCTCGACCCGGTCATCGGACGGTCCAAGGAGATCGAGCGGGTCATGCAGGTGCTGTCCCGCCGCACCAAGAACAACCCCGTGCTCATCGGCGAGCCCGGCGTCGGCAAGACGGCCGTCGTCGAGGGTCTCGCGCAGATGGTGGTCAAGGGCGAGGTCCCCGAGACGCTGAAGGACAAGCAGCTCTACACGCTTGACCTCGGCTCGCTGGTGGCCGGCTCGCGCTACCGCGGTGACTTCGAGGAGCGCCTCAAGAAGGTGCTCAAGGAGATCCGCACCCGCGGCGACATCATCCTGTTCATCGACGAGATCCACACGCTCGTCGGTGCGGGTGCCGCGGAGGGCGCGATCGACGCGGCGTCCATCCTCAAGCCGATGCTCGCCCGTGGTGAGCTGCAGACCATCGGTGCCACCACGCTCGACGAGTACCGCAAGTACGTCGAGAAGGACCCCGCGCTGGAGCGCCGCTTCCAGCCGATCCAGGTGGGCGAGCCGACGCTCGAGCACACCATCGAGATCCTCAAGGGCCTGCGTGACCGGTACGAGGCGCACCACCGCGTCACGATCACCGACCCGGCGTTGGTGGCCGCCGCGACTCTCGCGGACCGGTACATCAACGACCGCTTCCTGCCGGACAAGGCGATCGACCTGATCGACGAGGCCGGCGCCCGGATGCGGATCAGGCGCATGACCGCGCCGCCGGACCTGCGTGAGTTCGACGAGAAGATCGCCGACGTGCGCCGTGAGAAGGAGAGCGCGATAGACGCGCAGGACTTCGAGCGGGCGGCCAAGCTGCGTGACTCGGAGAAGACGCTGCTCGGGCAGAAGTCCGAGCGGGAGAAGCAGTGGAAGGACGGTGACCTGGACGTCGTCGCTGAGGTTGACGACGAGCAGATCGCCGAGGTCCTGGCCAACTGGACCGGTATCCCGGTGTTCAAGCTCACCGAGGAGGAGACCACGCGTCTGCTCCGCATGGAGGACGAGCTGCACAAGCGGATCATCGGCCAGGAGGACGCGGTCAAGGCCGTGTCCCAGGCGATCCGCCGCACCCGCGCCGGTCTGAAGGACCCGCGGCGCCCGTCCGGCTCGTTCATCTTCGCCGGCCCGTCCGGTGTCGGTAAGACCGAGCTGTCCAAGGCGCTGGCGAACTTCCTGTTCGGCGAGGACGACGCGCTCATCCAGATCGACATGGGTGAGTTCCACGACCGGTACACGGCGTCGCGGCTCTTCGGTGCCCCGCCCGGGTACGTCGGCTACGAAGAGGGTGGCCAGCTCACGGAGAAGGTCCGGCGCAAGCCGTTCTCCGTGGTCCTGTTCGACGAGATCGAGAAGGCGCACCAGGAGATCTACAACACGCTCCTGCAGGTGCTGGAGGACGGTCGCCTGACCGATGGTCAGGGCCGGACGGTCGACTTCAAGAACACGGTCATCATCTTCACGTCGAACCTGGGTACCCAGGACATCTCGAAGGCCGTCAACCTCGGCTTCTCGAGCGGCGGCGAGGGTCAGACCTACGACCGGATGAAGCAGCGCGTCGACGACGAGCTGAAGAAGCACTTCCGGCCGGAGTTCCTCAACCGTATCGACGACATCATCGTGTTCCACCAGCTCACCGAAGAGCAGATCGTCAAGATGGTGGACCTGATGATCACCCGCGTCGAGACGCAGCTGAAGAACAAGGACATGGCCATCGAGCTGACGCCGTCGGCGAAGAAGCTGCTCGCGCTGCGCGGTTTCGACAAGGTGCTGGGCGCGCGGCCGCTGCGTCGCACGATCCAGCGCGAGATCGAGGACCAGCTGTCGGAGAAGATCCTGTTCGGCGAGATCCAGCCGGGCCAGATCATCATCTGCGACGTCGAAGGCTGGGACGGCGAGGAGGACACCTCGACCGACAAGGCCGTGTTCACCTTCCGCGGTGAGCCCAAGCCGTCGGACGTCCCCGACGTCCCGCCGGTCGACATGGCCGCCTCGAGCGGTTCCGACTCGGCGGCGGAGAGCGCCGAGAGCGGCGAGTAACCCCATACGACGAAGCCCCGTCAGGCCCTGCCTGGCGGGGCTTTTGTCATGCGTGGAACCCTTGACATGAAACCATATGGTTTCCTATTCTGTCGTCGTGGAACTCGTGTTCAAGGCGCTGGCCGATCCGACGCGGCGGTCGTTGCTCGACTCGTTGTTCCGCACGGACGGACAGACCCTCGGTCAGTTGGCGGGCGGGTTCGAGATGAGCCGGATCGGCGTCGCCAAGCACCTGGCGCTGCTCGAGGACGCCGGTCTCGTGGTCACCAGGCGCCGTGGGCGGGAGAAGTTGCACTACCTCAACGCGGTCCCGGTCCGGGAGGTCTACAACCGCTGGGTGAGCAAGTACACGGAAGGCTGGGCCGCCGGACTCGTCGGCCTACGAAACGAGCTGGAGCGCACCATGGAAAAGGTGTTCGAGATCTACATCCGCACCACGCCGGAGCGGCTGTGGGCCGCGATCACCGACGCCGAG
The DNA here is from genome assembly GCA_963826035.1 of uncultured Actinomycetota bacterium. GTDB lineage: Bacteria > Actinomycetota > Actinomycetes > Mycobacteriales > Pseudonocardiaceae > Actinophytocola. The sequence continues at coordinate 34,853 of CAWGVZ010000008.1, forward strand.
ACCAGGGCGCGGTTCCACTTCGGGAACCGCATCGCCTCGGACTGGACGCCGGGCTCGGCGTACGAGGTGACCAACCCCCACGCCGACGGGCCGCTGATCGACGGCGAGAACCTCGAGGTCGATCCTCCTCGCCGGCTGGTGCAGACCTACCGGGCGCTGTGGGACGCCGAGGCGGCCGGCACCGAGACCTCCAGGGTGACCTGGGAGATCGAGCCGGTGGGCGACTCCTGCCGGTTGACGGTCGTGCACGACCAGCTGCCGGACGGGGCCGCCGAAGCGATCTACGGCGGCTGGCCGATGGTGCTGTCCGGCCTCAAGACCTGGCTGGAGACGGGCGAGGAACTGACCACGCCCGGTTCGCTGATGTACGGAGAAACACGATGAGCACATTGGATCACCGCTTCGACGAGGTTCTCGTGAAGAGCGAAGCGAAGGGCGGCTGGACCTACCTGCGTACCGACTGGAGTGCACGGCTCTTCGGTACCCGCGGCCTGGTGAAGGTGGCCGGGACCATCGACGGTCACCCGTTCCGCGGGGCGTTCATGTCCCTGGGCGACGGGACCCACAAGCTGGCCGTGACGGCCGACGTGCGGCGCGCCATCGCCAAGGACGCCGGCGAGACCGTCACCGTCCACCTGACCGAGCGAATCGAGAAGACCTCATGACCACCATGACCGACGTACGCACGATCGGCGTCCGCGTGAGCGACCAGGACGCGGCGATCTCGTTCTTCACCGACGTCCTCGGCTTCCAGAAGCGGATGGACGCCCGGATCTCCGACACCATGCGGTGGGTGGAGGTCGCCCCGCCGGGGGCCACCACGTCCCTCTCCCTGGTGGGCGCCGACGACGCCGCCCCGACGGGTGGGGATACGGGCATCCGGTTCTCGGCCACGAGCGCGGCCATGGAGCACGAGCGCCTGGCGGCAGGGGGCGTACGCGTCGGCGAGCTGTTGGTGGGCGACTACGCCCCGCCGATGTTCACCTTCGACGACCCGGACGGCAATCGGTTCTACCTGGTCGAGGACGCCGGCTGAGCGCATGTCTTCGCGGAAATCGGTGGCGGTCTCGGGCAAGCTGTAGTCATGGGGCTCGAGGACAACCCGTTCGACTGGCGAACCACGAAGGACGGGCAGCTGCACGTGTCTCGCGGCGGGCGGGTGGTGACCACCGTCCGCGGCCCGGCTGCCGCCAAGCTGCTCGGCCGGCTGGAACACGCCGGCGACGAGGAAGTCCAGCACCTGCTCGCCCGCGCCACCGGTAACTACAAGCGGGGGAACGAACGTGGTTAGGTGGAGCGCGGCCACGGGGATCAGGTTCGACGAGCCCGACCCGGTCGAGCCGGACGACGACTACGACGACGAGGTCCCCCGGCGAAGACGCGGTGGCCGCACGCTCGGGTTCATCCTGGTCACGTTGGGGCTGCTGTTCCTGGCCTACGCGATCATGCGGGTGTTCGCCGCGGAGACCGACCCGTTCACCATCGCCGCCGTGACCATCACCCCGTACGTGGTGGCCGCCGGGGTTCTCCTCGGCCTGGTCACGCTGCTGCTCGGCCGCCGGGTGGTGGGGCTGTCCGTCCTGGCGATGGCCCTGGCGCTCGGTGTGCTCCTGGTGCCCCGGTACCTGTCCGACAGCCAGCCGGAGGCCGACGGTCCCCGGCTGCGGATCATGGCGGCGAACCTGTGGAACGGCCGCGCCGACCCGGGCGCGGTGGTCGACCTGGTCCGTAGCCAGCAGGTCGACCTGCTGGTGCTACCGGAGCTGACCCCGGCCGCCCTGGCCGCGCTGGACGAGGAAGGCCTGGGTGACCTGCTGCCGAACCGCGCGCTCGACGCCCGCGTCGGCGGCGACGGTGTCGGCATTCTGGCCAAGTTCCCGTTGCGCAAGATCGTGCTGATGCCCGAGAGCTCGCTCGGCCAGCTGTCCGCCGTGGTCGACCTGCCCGGCCGCGACGACCTGGAGGTGGTGGCCGTCCACATCCTGCCGCCGACCACGTCGGCCTCCGTTCCCGTGTGGCGCAACGAGTTGGCCGCGTTGCCGCACCCGGACACCGACGAGCGCACCCGCGTTCTGGCGGGCGACTTCAACGCGACCCTCGACCACGCGGCGTTCCGGGAACTGCTGGACCGCGGTTACGTGGACGCGGCCGAGGAGGCGGGGGAGGGACTGTCCCCGACCTGGTCGACCTGGCCGTGGGGCCCGCCGATCACCATCGACCACCTGCTGGCCGACGGTCGCTCGGCGATCGTCAGCTATGCGGTGTTCGACCTACCGGGCAGCGACCACAACGCGATCCTCACGGAGCTGGTCCTGCCCTGAGCTCCCCACACGCGAGATCGCGGTTCCCGCACGCGAGATCGCGGTTCCCGCACGCGAGATCGCGGTCAACGCAGTGAGCCTGGGTAGAGGTACTCGTCGGCCGGCTGCTCCTCGCCGTGGAACCAGACCTCGTAGAAGTCCGTGAGGTCCTGGCCGGCGATCTCCGTCACGAACTCCTCGAACTCGGGCCACGAGGCGTTCGAGTCGCGGTGTTCGGCCGGCCATTCGCGCAGCACCCGGTTGAACGCCTCATCGCCGATCTGGCGGCGCAGGGCGTGGAGGGCGAGCTGACCCTTGTCGTACACGGCGTCGAACTCGTTGCCGGCGCCCATGTCGTACAGCTTGCGGGACCAGAACTGGTCGGTCGTGCGGGCCACCGACGTGCGGTACAGGTCGTCGAGGTCAACACCGTTCTTCGCCTCGTCCCACAGCCACTGGGCGTAGCTCGCGAAGCACTCGTTCAGGCAGATGTCGGCCCACTCGTCGACGGTCACCGAGTTGCCCCACCACTGGTGCGCGTTCTCGTGCACCACCACCGACTCTTCGGCCCAGTCCGCGTAGATCGGCCGGCCCTGGGTCTCCAGCGAGAAGCCGATGCTCTCGTTGATGTAGATGCCGCCGGCCGCGCTCTGCGGGTACGGGCCGAACTTCTCCGAGAGGAACTGGATGATCTCCGGCAGCCGCTGCTCGACCTGGCGCTTGTTCTCGACGCCCGGCGCGTACGCGCTGACCACCGGGATGCCGCCGGGCAGCTGCGAGCGGTCGAACGACCACCGGTCGATGCCGACGGTGGTCAGGTACGTGGCGATGCGGGTCGGCTCGGTCCAGTGGTAGGTGGTCCAGCCGTCGGTACCGGGGGTGGGCGGCTCCTCGATCCCGTTGGACACCACGCTCCAGCCGTTCGGCACCCGCGCGTCCAGCTTGAACGTCGCCTTGTCCTTCGGCGTGTCGTTCGCCGGGTACCAGGAGGTCGCGGAGTGCGGCTCGCCCGCCACGAACGCGCCGCCGGAGCTGGCGATCTGCCAGCCGCCGTCGCCGAGCGCGCCCTGCTCCGGCGACTCGGGCACCCCCGCGTACCGGACCCGCGTCTCGAACGTGGCGTCCTGCTCGACCGGCGTGGCCGGGGTGATCTCCAGCTCGTGGTCACCGGACCGGTCGAACTCGGCCGCCGCGCCGTCCACCTCGACCTCGCTCACCTCCAGCCCCGTGAGGTCGAGGTTGAACGCGGTCAGCTCCTCGGCGGCCGTCGCCGTGACGAGCGTGTCGCCCTCCAGCTCCTGCGTCTCGGGGTCGTACTTGAGCGACACGTGGTAAGCCGTGACGTCGTAGCCGCCGTTGCCGTCCTGCGGGTAGTACGGATCGCCCGCGCCGTCCGCGTCCGAATCGGCCGTGCCCTCCGGCCGCGAGTCCTGTGGCGCCGAGTCACCGGTGCGCGAGATCGAGCAGGCGGCGAGGCTGACGGCGGCCAACGCCAGGCAGGTGACCCGCAGGGACGCCCGATACATGTGAAACAGCTCCTGTCGTCGACGGCTGACGCCATCATGGCCGGGGCCGCGTGATGCGTGCGTGGGGTATGACTACCTACCGTGGCACAACGACCCGGAGTGATCGAGTTCGGTGGGGCGGGACCGGGGATACTGCTGCTCCACGGCCTGATGGGCCGGGCCACAACGTGGTGGCCGGTCGCGCAGTGGCTGACCCGCTATGGCCGGGTGGTCGGCCTGGACGCGCGCGGACACGGCCGCAGCCCGCACCGTGGCGGCGGTTGGCGCACGGAGGACTTCGTGGCGGACGCCGCCGAGGTGGTCCGGTCGCTCGACCTCGGCCCGGTCATCGCCATCGGGCACTCCATGGGCGGGCTGCACGCGTGGATGCTCGCCGCCACCTACCCGGAGCTGGTGCGGGCGGTGGTGGTCGAGGACATGGCGCCCGACCAGCGCGGCAAGACGGTCGACCCGTGGCGGTCGTACTTCGAGTCGTGGCCGGTGCCGTTCGCCTCGCTCGCCCACGTGCGGCAGTTCTTCGGCACGCTCGGCGACTACTTCACCGAGTGCGTGGAGGAACGCGACGACGGATACCACCTGATCGCCGCGCTGGACGAGCTGTACGAGATAGCGGGCGAATGGGGCGAGCGCGACTTCTGGCCGTTCGTCGAGCGGGTGGCCTGCCCGCTGCTGGCGATCGAGGCGGAACATACGGCCATGCCGGAGGGCCAGCAAGCACTCCTCCCCGTCCGCGCCGGTGGCGGCGGCCACCACGTGATCGTCGAGGGTGCCGGACACGTGGTGCACCGCGACGCTCCCGAGGTCTACCGGGGTGCGGTGGAGGCGTTCCTGTCGGAGGTGCTCAGCCGGTGAGGTCGAGCAGGGTCTCCTCGGCTCCCGTGACCGTGTCCACCACGGCGATCTCACTCACCCGGACCTTGATCGGCGCCACCGGGTAGACGGCCGCGAAGCCCGCCGCCACCTGGGGCGGTTCCGCGCCGCTCGTGAGCGCGCAGTGGGGCATCCACGAGCTGGGCAGGTAGTACGCGGACGGCGCGCGTACGCGGCCGGCCAGCGCGTCGTGCACGGCCGAGTGCACGGCCAGCAGTTCGGCGTCGGCCACGGCGGCCAGCATCAGCATGGCGTCGTTCGCCGCGAGGGTCGACAGCCACAGGTTCGGGATGGACAGCAGCGCCAGATCCGACCGCAGGGCCTCGCGGGCCTTCGCGGGGATCGAGGCGGCCACGGCGAACGCGACGTGAGGCCGATGCCGCGGTGTCGGTACACCGGCTCGGTCGAGCCGGCGCCACAGGGAGCGCACGGCGGCATCGGCCTCGTCGTCGAAGAAGAACTCCAGAGCCTGCGCCACAGGGTGCAGGGTGCCAGCCGTCAGCTGAGGAGTTCCTGCCAGGTGGCCGTGTCGATCTCGCGGTCGGCCGGGGCCTGCTCACCGCGTGCGGAGAACAGCACCCGGGCGGCCTCGGCCGCCTCGCTGCGGTCGCCCGCCCGGACGGTCCGCACCAGCAGCGGCCACGTCGACGCGCCGACGAAACCGCTCTCGTCCGCCACCCGGCTCGCGTAGCACGGCTCGTAGGCGACCCCCGACTCCTTGGCGAACTTCGCCGTGGCGTCGAAAGTGGACAGTCCGAAGTCGCCGTCCGCCGCCAACCCGGTCGCGCCTCGCGAGCGCAGAAGGTGTTGTGCGGCAAGGACCTGCGCACCCGAGTCACCCGGCTGCAGCAGCGGCCAGGTCTTCGGTTGGACCAGCGGGACGCCGAGCGCGGCGGCCACGGCCTCCCGCAGTTCCGGCAACCGCGCGTACAGCACGTTTCCCGGGCACTGGGTGGCGTTGAAGTCCCGGTGTCCCCGGATCATCGACGGGTCGATGCCGTACTGCTGCGCGATGTAGGCGACCAGTTGCACCAGCGAGTCCCACAGCTGCGGGGTCACGTCCACGCTCGTGTAGAGACCCTCGTTCTCGATGCCGATGGTCTCGCTGTTGTGGTTGCCGACGTGCGCACCCTGCACGTGTCGGGTGCCCTGGTCCAGGATCTCCAGGCTGCGGTGCCGGCCCTCGGTGATGTGGCCACCACGGCTGTTCGTCAGCTGCTGACCGGAGTCGATCCAGCCGTTGGTGTCCATGTGGTGGTTCTGGATGCCGCGCGACAGGGAGAACGCGTGGGCCAGCGAGAAGTCGTTGCTGTTCCCGCCCGCCGTGTGGTGCACCACGATGTAGGCCGGTTTGCGGTTGAGCACGGTGATGGTGCCGTTCGCCGGGCGGGCGTTCCACGCGGCCGTGCCGTGCATGGTCGGTCGGTCCACCGCGCGCGGTGCGGCCGCGGCGGTGGAGATCGGTGCGGTGGCGCCGAATGCGCCGACCGCCGTAACGGTGATGCCGGAGCGTAAGAGCGCACGGCGGTTGATGGCCATTTCTCGATCTCCCTCGAACGGGGCACATCGGCCCAGATCGGTGACTGGCCTAGCTGACGGTAGTCACCGCATTACCCGATGACAAGAGTTCCCCAAGTACCTGCAACTTTCGTTGCTTGTTACCGGTGTTCGCCGGGTAACGCGAACCTCCCGTCGACCGTCTGCTCCACCAGACCGTCCACGAGTAGCGAGTCGAGGCACTTCTCCCGCTGGCCGGCATCCGCCCACACCACGTCGAGCCGCGCCTTGACCACCGGCGTGTCCGTCCCGCGCAACACGTCCAGGAGCAGGCCGCGCACCTGCCGGTCGGTGCCGGCGAACTTCTGCACCGGCTTGGCCGGGCCGCTGTAGGCCGGGCGACCGTTGTGCTGCCACGCGCACCGGTCGAACACCGGACAGTCGGCGCAGCGCGGCGCGCGGGCGGTGCACACGACCGCCCCGAGCTCCATGAGCGCGATCGACAGCGTTGCGGCGGTCCCGGGGTCGGCCGGCAGTAACGCGTCCGCGTCGGCCAGGTCGCGCGTGGTGGAGGCCGGGCCGGCGTCACCGGCGCCGTGCACGGCACGCGCGATCACCCGGCGCACGTTCGTGTCCACCACCGGGCAGCGTTGCCGGTAGGCGAACGCGGCCACCGCGCGGGCGGTGTACGCGCCGATCCCCGGCAGTGACAGCAGCGTGTCCACATCGGACGGCACGACGTCGCCGTGTTCGGCGGCGATCACCGCGGCCGCGTCTCGCAGCCGCAGCGCGCGGCGCGGATAGCCGAGCTTGCCCCACGCCCGCAGCACCTCGGCCGGAGTGGCGGCGGCCAGCGCGGACGGCAGCGGCCAGCGCGTCATCCAGTCGAGCCACGACGGCTCGACCCTGGCCACCGGGGTCTGCTGCAGCATGATCTCGCTGACCAGCACGCCCCAGGCGGTCGTGTCCGGGTGGCGCCACGGGAGCACCCGAGCGGTGCGTGCGAACCAGTCGGTCAGTACGTCGGCATCCGAGACATCAAGACTCATTGCCGAGAAATACTAATTCAGAACACTTCGGTCAGCTCGGCGGTACGCACGTCATAGATGAACCCGCGGACCTGGTCACGGTGCGGCAGGAACGGGCTGCGCCGCACCCGCTCGACCGACTGCCGCACGCTGTCCTTCACCTCGCGGAAGGTCTCGATGGCCCACGGCGGCCGCAGCTTCGTGTCGTGCTCCAGCTCGTCCTTGAACTCGTCGTCGGTGAACGTCGACAGGCCGCACGAGGTGTGCTGCATGACGATCACCTCACGGGTTTCGAGCTTGCGTTGGCTCACGGCCAGCGACCGGATGATGTCGTCGGTCACGATGCCGCCCGCATTGCGCAGGATGTGCGCCTCGCCGTGGCGCAGTCCGAACACGTCGAACACCTTGATGCGGGCATCCATGCAGGTCACGATGGTCAGATGGAGACTGGGTACCGGCGTCGGCACCTCCGGCGCACCGTGGTCGACGCCGATGGTGTGTCGGTGCAGCAGTTCGTCGATGGCGGTCATGGTCAGCTCCCAGCCCGCTGGTCTTTCAGGTATCAGCATGCCGCGACACTGCGGTGTCCCGCTTGATTCCCGCTCGATCATCTATTGGAACAACTGTCCCGTACGTCGGGCAAGGTGTTCTTCGACAACACTGCGCGTAAGCCTCCAACCAGCACAGATATCCCCCGATCGGGGCGCTCAGGTTCCCGGCGAACCTCGGCCGACGGGGTTACCGTCGGTCCATGATCGAACCCAACGGCCCTTTGTCCGCGTCGGTCTACTGGCGACGACGTGCCATTGCCGCGGGTGTCTCGCTCGTCGCGGTGGTGCTGCTGGCCTGGATGATCGGCGGCATGGTCGAGGCGGCCGACCAGCAGCCCGTGCAGGGCAGGGCGAACTCCCACGAGATCGCCGCCTCCGGCTCGCCCACCAGCAAGGACTCGGCGCCAACGTCGGCAGGCCGCGAGTCGGCCGACCCGTCGGCGTCCGCCGCGCCGGGCGAGCCGACCCCCAAGTCGGGTACGTCGACCAAGCCGTCCGAGCCGCCCGGCCAGCCGCCGTCGCAGCCGAAGACCGCGTCCGCCGAACCGCCGGCCCCGCCCGGGCCGTGCCCGGACGCCGCCATGAGCGTTATCGCGTCGCCCGGTGAGCCCACCTACCGCGTCGGCCAGCGCCCGCTGCTGCGCCTGGCGGTGACCAACAAGGGTCCGGTGGAGTGCTTTCGCGACCTCGGCCGCAAGCTGCGCGAGATGGTGATCATGTCGGCCGACGGGAAGACCAGGCTGTGGTCGAGCAACGACTGCTACGGCCCGCCCGGCGCCGAGGTGAAGACCCTCAAGCCGAACGAGACGCTGACGTTCACGCTCAACTGGGCGGGGCGCACGTCCGAGCCCGGCTGCCCGGTGAACCGCGCGACCGTACCGGCCGGCACCTATCAGCTGGTGGGCAAGCTGGGCCCGCTCACCGGCGCACCCGCCGCGCTCGTCCTGGTCTGATGCCTGGAAGGCGTCGTTCCTGACGCTCAACGTCTGCAAGGCGTCGTTCCAGGCATTGGTGCTAGGGACCGAACCAGCGTTCTTCGGTCGTTCGTGGCGGCGCCGACGTCTGGCCGATGACCAGCTCGGTGTCCAGCGTGATGTGTCGCGGGCGGCTGCGTTCGGCGGCGCCGAGCAGCAGCTTGCCCGCGGCCCGGCCCTTCTCCAGCACGGGCTGGCGGATGGTGGTCAGGCCGACCCGCTCGGCCTCCACGATGCCGTCGAAGCCGGTCACGCTCAGATCCTGCGGCACCCGCAGCCCTCGGCGCTTCGCCTCGTTCAACGCACCGAGCGCCAGGATGTCCGACGTGCACATCAGCGCCGTGACCTCGGGGTTCGCGTCGAGCAGCTGAGCGGCGGCCGACTGGCCGCTGGCGATGGAGTGGTCGAACCGCTCGACCACCGGCACCGACTCCCAGCTGGCGCCGGCCGTCTCGAACGCGTCGGCCGCCGCGGCCAGGCGCGCCCGCTGCACGTGGAAGTGGGCGGTCCGTTGGCGCGCGACGCTGGCGAACCCGTCGTTGCGGTCGCGGGCAAGACGCATGCAGAGCATGCCGATGTGGCGGTGGCCGAGGCTGATCAGCCGGCCGGCCAACTGCCCGATGGCGGCGGCGTCGTCGATCCCCACCAGATCGACACCCTCGACGCGCGGCTGGTCGCACACCACGGTCGGCACCGGCCGGGACAGCACGGCCGCGAGATGCGGATCGTCGTCGGGCACCGAGTAGACGACGAAGCCGTCGACGCCGGCGCTGTGCACGGCCGTGACGTCGTCCCGTTCGGGGTTCACGGGCACCAGGTGCAGGCCCTGGCCCGCGCCCTCACAGGCGAGCGCCAGCCCCTCCAGGAAGCCGAGTGCCGCCGGGTCCCGGAAGGCGTAGGACAGGTTCTCGGTGAGTAGCAGCCCGACCGCCCCCGCCTTCCTGGTGCGCAGCGAGCGCGCCACGGGATCCGGGCCGGGGTAGCCCAGCCGGCGGGCGGTTTCCAGTACCCGCCTGCGCAGCTCTGGCGAGAGCTGGTCCGGGCGGTTGTAGGCGTTGGACACGGTGGTCCGCGAAACGCCGAGTTCCGCGGCCAGCGACGCCAGTGTCGCCGGTCGCCGCACATGCATAGGCCGCGCCATGTGCTGACCGTAACGGTTCAGAACCATTATCAGAAGTCCGACAGCTCGTGACGGCTTCACCACATTGGTTTCGAACTTCCCCCGGTCGAGGGAATACGAGCGATTCCCCAGTCGTATAGTCGGACAGGGAGTAATCGGTAACGGTTCCCATTATCTATAGCGGTTCGTGCATATGTTGTCCGGAGGAGTGCGATGAAGGCGATTCGATCAGGACCGGCCCTGGTGGCCACCACGGTGGCGCTCGCGCTCGCGGTCGCCGGCTGCGGTGACGACTCCGGCGGCGACGCGGCCGACGACGGCCGGATCTCCGTGGTCACGTCCACGAACGTGTGGGGGAGCGTGGCCCAGGCGGTCGGCGGTGACCGGGTCCGGGTGGAGTCGTTGATCAACGACGGGAACGCCGACCCGCACGGATATGTCGACAAGCCGGAGGACGCCACCCGGCTGTCCGGAGCCGCGTTGGCCATCTACAACGGCGGCGGCTACGACGACTTCTTCGCCAAGCTCGCCGACGCCGCCGGGCAGGGCGCCAAGCGGATCGTGGCGTTCGACATCTCCGGCCACGGTGAGGATGAACACGCCGAGGAAGAGGGCGCCGAGGAGCCCGAGGGGGAGCACGGGCACGGCGAGGTGAACGAGCACGTCTGGTACGACCTGCCGACCGTGCAGAAGGTGGCCGACCAGATCGCGAAGGACCTCGGCGACGTGGAGCCGGACAACAAGGACGACTTCGCGGCGAACGCCGAGTCGTTCAACACCGAGCTCGACGGTCTGATCGCCAAGGCGGGTGAGATCGGCGCCGCCCATCCGGGCGCCAAGGTGGTGGCGACCGAGCCGGTGGCCAAGTACCTGCTCGACGCGGCCGGGCTGGCCGACGCGACGCCGCCGGAGTTCTCCGAGGCGATCGAGGAGGAGACCGACCCGCCCGTCGCGGCGATCGCGGACACCACCGACCTCATCACGAACAAGCAGGTGCTCGCGCTGGTCAACAACGCGCAGACCGAGACCAAGGTGACCAACCAACTGCGCGAGGCGGCCACGGGCGCGGGCGTGCCGGTGGTGGACGTGACTGAGACGTTGCCGCAGGGCGTGACGGACTACGTTGAATGGATGACCGAGCAGGTGACCGCGCTGTCCGACGCACTGGCGGGCACATGACCGTAGAACGGCAGGCGATCGCGGTGTCCGGAGTCGACACCGCGGTCGTCGCCATCCGGGGTGGCACGCTCCGCTACGGCGACCGAACCATCTGGCAGGACCTGGACCTGGACATCGAGCCGGGCGAGTTCGTGGCCGTGCTCGGACCGAACGGGTCGGGCAAGACCAGCCTGATGCGTGTGCTGCTCGGCCTGCAGAGGCTGTCGGCCGGCAGCGTCCGCGTGGTCGGCGGTGCGCCGGGGCGCGGCAACCAGCGGATCGGCTACATCCCGCAGCAGCGGGCCATGGACGACAGCCTGCTGCGCGGGCGCGACCTCGTCGGCCTCGGCCTCGACGGGCACCGGTGGGGGATCGGGCTGCGCGGCATGCGCGCCCGGCGGACGCGGGTGGACGAGGCGCTCGCCGAGGTGGGTGCGCAACCGTTTGCGAACGCGCCCGTCGGCCGGCTCTCCGGTGGCGAGCAGCAGCGGTTGCGGGTGGCGCAGGCGCTGGTCAGCGACCCGGAGGTGCTGCTCTGCGACGAGCCGCTGCTGTCGCTCGACCTGGCGAACCAGCGGGTGGTCAGCTCGCTCATCGACACGCGGCGTCGGGCGGCCAACACGGCCGTCCTGTTCGTGACCCACGAGATCAACCCGGTGCTGCCGCTGGTCGACCGGGTGCTGTACCTGGTGGACGGCCGGTTCCGGATCGGCCGCCCGGACGAGGTGATGACCACCGAGACGCTGTCGGAGCTGTACCGCGCGCGGGTCGAGGTGGTGCGGGTCAAGGGGCAGATCCACGTGGTCGGCGCGCAGAGCGCGCTGTGCGAGGACCAGCCGCACCACCACCTCCACGAGGAGCCCGCCTAGTGCCCCCCGCCGGGAGTGCACCACCCGATTCGGCGGCCCAGCGAGTACCGGGCCGACGAGACTGCGTTGCCGAACTCCTACATATCGACTCGTTGGCGGAGCGCCAAGTCGAGTACAACCCGGTACGAGGACGGATCGGCGCCTTGCCAGCAGAAACCTGGATCCACCGACTCCAGCAAAGCACTTCCGGCGGGGGGCACTGATGGACAAGCTCTTCGACTTCGAGTTGTACGGCCGGCTGCTCGACCTGCCGTACGTGCAGACGGCGCTGCTCGCCGCCGGGATCCTCGGGCTGGTGGCCGGGGTCCTCGGTCCGCTGATCGTCAGCCGGAACATGGCGTTCGCCGTGCACGGCACGAGCGAGCTGTCGTTCACCGGTGGCGCGGCGGCGTTGCTGCTCGGCATCAACGTGGGACACGGCGCGCTGGCCGGCGCGATCATCGCCGCGCTGGCGCTCGGCCTGCTGTCCCGCCGCAGCGCCGACCACGACTCGGTGATCGGCGCGGTGCTGGCGTTCGGGCTCGGGGTCGGCGTGCTGCTGCTGTGGCTGTATCCCGGGCGCGCGTCGAACAAGTTCGGTCTGCTGGTCGGCCAGGTGGTGGGCGTGGACGCGGCGAGCATCGTGCTGCTCAGCGCGTGCGCCGTGGTCGTGCTGGTGACGTTGCTCGTGATCTACCGGCCGCTGCTGTTCGCGAGCGTCGACCCGGAGGTGGCGCGGGCGCGAGGCGTGCCCACCAAGTCGCTGTCGATCGTGTTCGCCGTGCTGATCGGGGTGGCCACGGCGCTGGGCGTCCAGACGGTGGGTGCGTTGCTGGTGCTGGCGTTGATGATCACTCCCGCGGCGGCCGCCGCACGGGTGACCGCGAGCCCGCTGCGTGCCACGGTGCTGGCGGTGATCTTCGCGGAGACCTCGGCGCTGGGCGGCTTCGTGCTGTCGTTGCCGGTCGGTGCCCCGGTGAGCGCGTTCGTGGTGGGTATCTCGTTCGTGATCTACGTGGTCTGCTGGACCATGAGCCTGCTGCGTGGGCGGGTCAGTGGAGCAGTAGCAGTACCTGCAGTTCCCCGATGATCGCGCCGATCACGGCGCCGACGGCGATCAGTTTCCACTCGTCCTGACGGAAGGCCGGGCGCAGCAGGCCCTCGTACTCGACGCGGGTGAGGCGACGCATCTTCGTGGCGATCGTGTCGCGGACGTCGAGTGCCTCGGTCGCATAGTCCTTCGCGGACAACATGGTTGCCGGCAGGTAGCGCAGCGCGCGGTCGGCCGCCGCGTCTTTGATCTGCGCGAACCGTTGGGTGCCAACGGTTACCGGGATCGCCGGGCGGACGATCTCGCTCTGGGCGTCGATCGTTTCCCGCACCACTCGGTCGATCATCGCCAGCAGCCGGTCCGACCCGGGGCCGCGCAGCACCGCGTCGAGGATGTTCGGCACGGTCATCACCTCGCTCGCCACCAGCGCGCCGTACTGCTTGGCGACCTCGTCACGGCGGCGCTGGAACACGCCCTGGAACGGCACCAGTCCGAGGATTTTCTTGCGCTCACGGGGAAAGAACACGAGCTTGATGGCGAGCCAGTCGGTGAACCAGCCGATCGCCGCGCCGAAGAGCGGCAACACGAGCGGTGATTTCGTGAGCGCCCACACCACTGTCTGCGCCAGCCCGAGCACGAGTCCGAAGTAGACACCGCAGCGCGCGATGAACGCCATCTCCGGGCGCGAGATGTCGCGGATCAGCTTGACCAGTAGGCGTTTGTCCCGCGTCAGCGCGGAAACCGCCACCTGCTTGATGTCCAGGACGTCATCGATGTTCTCCTGGATGTCCGCCATGATCCGGCGAACCAGGTCGGGTGCGCCGGCCTGTGCCTGCTTGACGATCATCTCCCGCGCGAGCGGCGGCAGCGCCTCCCATAGGCGTGGGTGGTGCGCCGCCATGACCTCGTGGGTGATCTCGTCGATCGCCAGCAGCAGCGGCAGTTCGATCTCCCGCACGAGCCGGTCGGGGTCCAGCCGCCCGAAGATCTCCTTCGGGTCCACCAGCCGAGAGGTGAGCAACTCGGCGGAGACGGCGATCATCCGCTCGGAGTTGCGGGGCACCACCCCCTGCCACCCGAGCAACGGCGGCACGCCGATGAACCGGATGGGCCGGAACATCATCTCGATGGCCGCGCGCTTGGTGAGGTAACCGATGATCGCAGCGATCACCGGCATGGACACGTAGACGGGCCAGTGCGCCGCGAACTCCTCGAGAATGGCGACAGTATTGCCGATTCGAGTGCTCAGCGCACGGCGGCGGCCAACCGTTCGGCGTACCAGCGCGGCTGGTACCCCGGCAGACGCGGGAACCGCTCCTGCTCGAGCAGGAACTCCTCGGGCGCCGGGTACGGGTTGAAGTCCGGCTCGTTCGTCGAGTTGTAGACGACGTTGGTCCGCGCGGGCGGGGTGAGGATGTACCGCATGGAGAACCAGGTGCCCTCGTTCTCCAGGTACATCCCACCCCGCAGCCGCTGGAACTGCCGGATGGGCTCGTCCGGCGGCACCCACGCCCGGTAGGACCCGTCAGGTTGGCGCAACCCGGTGGCGAGGTCGATGGTGCGCCCGACAACCCGATAGTCGATCGCCAGTTCCTCCCAGCCGGCGGGCAGGGCCTCGAGGAACATGTCCGTGATCTTCCCTATGAGGTCGGCCTGCTGCTGCAGATCAAGCGACGGCCACCGGGGCGCCATGGTTCTCCTTTTCTCTGTCGCAGGTCAGCGAACGACGTCGTAGACCAGCTTCTGGATGCCGTTCGGGTAGGACTCGCTCTCGAGCACCGTGAGCGTGGTCTTGTCGACGTCGGAGTCGCTGAACAGCCGCTTGCCCGCGCCGAGCAGGACGGGGAACACCAGGAGGTGGTAGCGGTCGATCAGCCCGGCGTCGGACAGGTTGCGGTTCAAGGTGGCGCTGCCGTGGACGATGATCGGCCCGCCGTCGGTTGCCTTCAGGGCCGCCACGTCGTCCAGTGAGCGCAGGATGGTCGTCTCGCCCCAGTTGTCCACGAGGTCGTCGTCACTCAGCGTCGACGACACGACGTACTTGGGCATGGCGTTGTACCTGGGGAAGTCCTCGGTCATCGACGGCCAGACCGGGCTGAACGCCTGGTAGCTTACCCGGCCCATCATGAGGGCGGCGGCCTCGTCCTGCTCGCGGCCCTTGAGTTCGTAGGCCGCCGGGTCGAACTCGATGTCCTTGAAGGTCCAGCCGGAGCTGCGGTGGCCGGGCTCCCCGCCGGGGGCCTCGATGACGCCATCCAGCGAGACGAAGGCGGTAGTGATCAGGGTGCGCATGGCTTCTCCTCGTGGTCGATCGATCTCCATCGCCTGTGCGTCGAACACCGCCCCGTCGGTTCGACACGACCAACGGAATCTTTCCACGAGTCACCCGTAGTAACTGCTCGCTAACTGGCCTCAGTTCGCGGAGCGGCGTCGAGGCGGCAATCAGAATTGGTAATACAGGAAGGGGCTGAAGGTGCCCGCTGCCACCAGGATCGCCGCGTACAGCAGGCCCGCCGTCATGATGGTGACTCGCAGGACGGTGGCCGCTCGGCTGCGGGACGACTCCAACAGTGGGCCCGTCACCGGGTGGGCCGGCAGGAAGACGATCACCAGGGCCAGCAGCAGGATGATCAGCCGCTGGTTCGTGAAGGCCTCCGCCACCACGTCCGTCAGGCCGCTGAAGTCCGGCAGCAGCATGTGGCCGATCATGGTCAGGGCCTTCGACATGTCCGGCGCGTTGAAGAACACCCAGCCGACGACCACCAGCACGAAGGTCAGCGCTCGGCGGGCGATCATCCGCGCCGGGCTGGTGGGCGTCTGGTCGAGGTGGAAGCCGCGCTCGATGATCAGTAGCGCGCCGTGGTACAGGCCCCACACGAGGAAAGTCCAGTTCGCGCCGTGCCAGAAGCCCGTCAGGATGAAGACTATGAACAGGTTCCGATGGGTCTTTCCGCTGCCATGTCTGTTGCCGCCGAGCGGGATGTAGACGTAGTCCCTGAACCATCTGGACAGCGACATGTGCCAGCGGCGCCAGAACTCGGTGACCGTGACCGACGAGTACGGGCGGGCGAAGTTCTCCGGTAGCCGGAAGCCCAGCATCCGGCCGAGACCGATGGCCATGTCCGAGTAGCCGGAGAAGTCGAAGTACAGCTGCAGGGTGAACGTCAGCGCGCCGAGCCAGGCGACGGCGAACGTCATCTGGTCGCCCGGCGTCGCGAAGCACGCGGCGACCAGCGGGCTCAGCGAGTCCGCGATGATCACCTTCTTGCACAGCCCCAGCGCGAACCGTGGGAAGCCGGCGGCGATGTCGTCCAGCCGGTGCGTGCGTTCCTGCGGCAGCTGGTCGGCGATCTCGCGGTAGCGCACGATCGGGCCGGCGATCAGCTGCGGGAACATGGAGATGTAGGTGATGTACGAGACCACGTGCCGCAGCGCGGGTCGCTCGCCGCGGTAGATGTCCACGACGTAGGAGATGTTGTGGAACGTGTAGAACGAGATGCCGATCGGCAGCAGCAGGTGCACCACCGGGAAGTCGCCGCCCAACAGCTGCGCGAACCCGTCGAGCTGCTCGGTGAGGAAGCCCGCGTACTTCCACACCACCAGGGTGCCGACGTCGAACACGATCACCGAGATCAGCAGCGCCCGCTTGCGCCGCGCGGCCAGCGCCCACTCGTCCGGTTCCAGCGCCTGGCCGGCTAGGAAGTTGACGACCATGGTGACCAGCAGCAGGAGCGTCGTCGGCCCGGCGCCGGCCGCGTAGAACAGGAGGCTCGAGACCGCCACGATCCCGTTGCGCCAGCTCCGGGGTGCGACGAGCACGCTCGCGAGCACGAGCGGCGCGAAGATCCACAGGAACAACGGGCTGGCGAACGACATCCTCTGACCTGACCTCCCCCGACCGGACGCCTGACCTTATCCGAGGCATAGCCGCCTCCAGGGCGGAACGACATCTAGTTGACAAGTCATATGGGAGACTTGTCTACTGTTGCCGTGGTACTCGCACGCATCATCCTGGGGTTGCTGTCCCTGGCACCCATGACCGGTTACGACCTCAAGCGGCACTTCGACTCGACGGTCGGCCACTTCTGGGCAGCGGACAAAGCCCAGATCTACCGCACCCTCGCCCAACTCGTGGCCGACGGGTTCGCGGAGGTCGAGACGGTGGCCGGGTCCGGGGCACCGGACCGTCAGGAGCACCGCATCACCGCCGCCGGACGGGCGGCGCTCGCCGCGTGGCTCGTCAGCCAGCCGGAGCGCCATGTCGAACGTGACCCGTTCCTCGCGCGGGTGTTCTTCGGCGACGGCCTCGACGGCGAAGGCCTCCGGGCGCTCTTCGAGCAACGTCGTGCGGTGGCGCGGACGCGGTTGGCGCACTTCGAGCAGATGCGGGCCGGGGCCGAGGCGGCCGATCGCGGTGCCCGGCTGCGGCTCGCCACGCTGGACCACGGCATCGCTCAGCTACGCACCGAGCTCGCCTGGCTCGACGCGGTGGAGAAGGAGTTCCCATGAACGGCCCGCTGGTGATGCTGCACGGCGGCAACGTCGCGAACTGGATGTGGGAGCCGCAACTGCCCGCCTTCACCGACCGGACGGTGCTCACGCCGGATCTGCCTGGCTTCGGGGAGCGGGTGAGCGAGGACTGGCCGGGGCTGGACGCGGTGGCCGACGACGTCGTCGCCGGAACAGCCGGCCAGTTCGATCTCGTCGGCCTCTCCCTCGGTGCGGTGACCGCGTTGCGTGTGCTGGCCAGGCACCCCGACCGGGTGCGCTCGGCCTTCCTCACCAGCGCACCCCTCACGCCGGCCGGCGCCGGGATGCGGTTGTTCGGCCGGCTGCAACTGGCGTTCGGACAGGCGCGGTGGTTCTGGCGTGCCCAGGCCACCCTGTTCGGGCTGCCGGCGGACTCCCGCGCGCGGTACGTCACGCACGGCCTGTCCGTACGCCGCGAGAACGCGACGGCCATGACCGCTGAAGTGTGCGCGGGCGGAGTGCCAGCCGATCTGGTCCGCTACACCGGTCCGCTGCTCGCCGTCGTGGGCGAGAAGGACTCCGCGGCCGTGCGCGGGTCCCTCGCGGCGATCGCCGCCGTAGCACCGCAGACGCAGCTACGGATCGCGCCGGGCATGCACCACATCTGGAACGTGGAGGACACCGACCTGTTCAACGGGGTCCTGCGCGCCTGGCTGGACGGCACCGTGGACCCGCGGCTGGTCACCTCGATGCAGGGAAGGCGTCGTTCCCTGCACGAAGGCTAGACGCGGCCCGCCACTCGCCGCCGCCGCGCCACCTCGGCCAGCACCACGCCCGCCGCCACCGACGCGTTCAGCGAGTCGATCCCCGCCGACATGGGGATGGACACCGTCTCGTCGCAGGTCTCGCGGACCAGGCGGGACAGCCCGCGGCCTTCGGAGCCGACCACCACCACCAGCGGGGACGTGGCCAGCGACAGCTCGTCCACGGAGATCGTGCCGTCCGCGTCGAGGCCGACGAGCATCATGCCCTCGGCCGCGTAGTCGCGGAGCGTGCGCGTCAGGTTGGTGGCCACGGCCACCGGGATCTTGGCGGCCGTGCCGGCCGACGTGCGCCACGCGACCGCCGTGATGCCCGCGCTGCGGCGCTGGGGGAGCAGCACGCCGTCCGCGCCGAACGCGGCGGCCGAGCGGATCACCGCGCCCAGGTTGCGGGGGTCGGTCACGCCGTCGAGTGCCACCAACAGGCCCGGCTCCACCGACTCCTTGGCCGCGGCCAGCAGCTCGTCCGGGTGCGCGTACTCGAACGGCGGCATCTGCAGCGCGAGGCCCTGGTGCATGGCCGCGTTCGTCAGCCGGTCCAGCTCCGGGCGGCTGACCTCGAGCACCGAGATGCCCCGGTCGGCCGCCAGTCGCACGGCCTCGGTCACGCGCTCGTCCGCGTCGATCCCGATCTGCACGTACAGCGCGGTCGTCGGCACCTGCGCGCGCAGGCACTCGACCACCGGGTTGCGGCCGGCCACCAGCTCGGCCACCGGCTTGTCCTTCGAGTTGCGCTGCCGCTGCTGTGCCTTCGCCGATGCCCGGCGCTGCGCCGGATGTCCCGGCCGCTTGGTGGCCTTCGGGGTCGGGCCCTTGCCTTCCAGCCCCTTGGAACTCTGACCGCCGGAGCCGGCCACCGCGCCCTTCTTCGTACCGGGCTTTCGCATCGCGCCCTTGCGCCTGGAATTTCCCGCCACGACTCAGCCGTCCTTCAAAGTCCACTGTGGACCGTCGGGGGTGTCCTCGACGGTGATTCCCGCGGCCAGCAAGCGATCCCGGACCGAGTCCGCGGTCGCGAAGTCTCTGGCGGCGCGGGCCTGTTGCCGCGTCTCGAGCAGGTCCCGGACCAGGACGTCGAGTGCGTCCATGGCGTCCCCGCCCGAGGACCCGGAAGACACTGCCCACTCCATCGGGTCGAGCCCGAGTACGCCCATCTGCGCACGTACGGTGCCGGCCGCGGCCAGCGCACCGGTGTCGTCACCCGCGTCCAGCGCCGTGAAGCCCTGGCGCACGGTGTTGTGCACCACGGCGAGCGCGGAGGGAGTCCCCAGGTCGTCGCCCATGGCCGCCGCGAACTCCGCGCCAGGCGTACCGACCTCGACCGACCCGACCCGCGAGTGCACCCGCTGCACGAACGACTCGATTCGCTGATAGGCCCGCACCGACTCCTCGAGCGCGGCCTCGGAGAACTCGATGGTCGACCGGTAGTGCGGCGCCACCAGGTAGTAGCGCAGCTCCTGCGCCCGGTACTTCCCGACGAGCGCCGGGATCGACACCACGTTGCCCAGCGACTTCGACATCTTCTCGCCGGCCATGCCGACCAGCCCGTTGTGCATCCAGAACCGGGCGAACCGGTCGCCGGCCGCCCTGGACTGCGCCAGCTCGTTCTCGTGGTGCGGGAAGACCAGGTCCAGCCCGCCGCCGTGCACGTCGAACTCGGTGCCCAGGTAGGTCAGCGCCATGGCCGAGCACTCGAGGTGCCAGCCGGGCCGGCCGGGACCCCACGGCGTCGGCCACGTCGGCTCACCGGGGCGGGCGCCCTTCCACAGCGTGAAGTCGCGGGGGTCGCGCTTGCCCTGGGCGGCCGTCTCACCCTGCTGCACCTCGTCGAGCCGCTGGCCGGACAGCGACCCGTAGTCGGCGTGGGAGCGCACGGCGAAGTACACGTCGCCGCCCGCCGCGTAGGCGTTGCCGCTGTCGATGAGCCGCTGCATGAGCTCGGTCATCTGCGTGACGTGCCCGGTGGCCCTCGGCGCGATCGACGCCGGCAGGCAGCCGAGCGTGTCGTACGCCGCGTCGAACGCCCGCTCGAAGGTGGCCGACCACTCCCACCACGGTCGCCCGTGTTCGGCGGCCTTCGCCAGGATCTTGTCGTCCACGTCGGTGACGTTGCGCACGAGCGTCACGTCGAGACCCTCGTGGACGAGCCAGCGCCGGAGCACGTCGTAGTTCAGCGCCCCACGCATGTGCCCGATATGCGGCGGACCCTGCGGGGTGGGCCCACACACGTAGATCGACGCCGTTCCGTTCCGTACGGGCTGGAATTCCCGCACGCTCCGGCTCGCGGTGTCGAACAGTCGCAGGCTCACAGTTCCGCCTCCCCGGAATTTTCCCGCGTGGTCACCGAGCGTTGTTGGATCTCAGTTGGGCGCTGACCACTTAGGTGCGGTTGACAGCCACTCGATCTGATGCCCTCCAGGCAGCAACCGATCATCGAAGGCGACAGATGGTGGCTCACGGGTCTCTCTTCGGCTCGGGGACTCCCGGAAAGCCTAGCCGCGTGGTACCAGGCAGGCGGTGGCCACCGCCGCGATGCCCTCGCCGCGGCCGGTCAGGCCGAGCCCGTCGGTGGTCGTGCCGGAGACGGTCACCTCGCCGCCCGCCGCCTCGGACAGCACCCGCTGCGCCTCGGCCCGCCGCGTGCTGATCTTGGGGGCGTTGCCGATCACCTGGACCACGGCGTTGCCCAGCCGGTAGCCGGCGTCCTCGACGCGCCGGCGCACCTCGGCCAGCAGCGTCGTGCCGTGCGCGCCGGACCAGCGGGGATCGCCGGTGCCGAACACGGCGCCCAGATCGCCGAGGCCGGCGGCGGAGAGCAGCGCGTCGCACAGCGCGTGTGCTGCCACGTCGCCGTCGGAATGGCCGGCGCAGCCGTCGACGCCGTCCCACCGCAGTCCGGCGATCCAACATTCGCGGCCTGCTTCGACCGGGTGCACGTCGGTGCCGATGCCGACCCTCACGGCGCCAGCACCGCTGTCGCCACCGCCAGGTCGAACGGCGTGGTGATCTTCATGGCCGCAGTGTGCCCCGGAATCGTGTGTACCGGCACGCCGATCCGTTCGACCAGACCGGCGTCGTCGGTGGTGATGTCCGCCGCCTCGTATGCGCGTCTGAGCACGTCGACCGCGAAGCCCTGGGGGGTCTGCACGGCGCGGAGGTCGACCCGGCTCGGGGTCTCGACCACGATGCCGGCGGCGTCGACCCGCTTGATCGTGTCGGAGACCGGAAGCACGGGCACCACGGCGGGGGCGCCGGCGGCCACCGCGTCGGTGACCGAGCGGATGAGCGCGGGCGGGGTGAACGCGCGGGCCGCGTCGTGCACCAGGACGATCGTCGCGTCCGGCACGGCCGCCAGCGCGGCGGAGAGCGCGAGCCGGACGGACTCCGTGCGTTCGGCGCCGCCCGCCACCACGGTGGCCGGTGCGCCGGCCGCGGCGAGGGCGGCGGTCATCTGGTCGACCAGGTCGGCCGGGGCCGCAACGACAACATGCCGCACGCAGCCCGCGCTGTGCAGGCCACGTACGGCATGTGCGACAAGTGGCAGGCCATGCACCAGAACCATGGCCTTGGGTCCGCCTGCTCCGAGGCGCTCACCCCGCCCCGCGGCGGGGACGAGTGCGACGGCCGGCAAAGCGGGCTCGATATCTCGTTGTTGGGCGCTGCTCGGTCGGCTAGACCGACGCCGTTGCGAGGACCTCGTCGAGGATGACCTCGGCCTTGCCCTCGTCGGTGCCTTCGGCCAGCGCCAGCTCGCTGACCAGAATCTGCCGTGCCTTTGCGAGCATTCGCTTCTCGCCGGCGGACAACCCGCGATCCTTCTCGCGCCGCCAGAGGTCGCGCACCACTTCGGCAACCTTGTTCACATCGCCAGAGGCGAGCTTCTCGAGGTTGGCCTTGTACCGACGGGACCAGTTGGTCGGCTCCTCGGTGTGAGGAGCACGCAGAACATCGAAGACGCGGTTGAGACCCTCTTGGCCGACGACATCCCGAACACCGACGATCTCGGCGTTGTCTGCGGGAACTCGTACGGTGAGGTCACCCTGCGCGACCTTGAGGACGAGGTACTTCTTCTCCTCGCCCTTGATCACGCGGGTCTCGATTGCTTCGATGAGTGCGGCACCGTGGTGCGGGTAGACGACGGTCTCTCCGACCTTGAAAACCATGTGTCCTCTGCCCCTTTCGCTACTCCTATCTTAACACGAGCCGGAGTGGGGGTGAATCGGACCTGCAATCCGTAATCGCAGGTCAGCGGGCACAGCGGGCCTCTCGTCCGGGGTTGACAAATCCGCTCCGGCCATGCTGGGCGGCGCCGTTCCGACAGTGAAGATCTTCGGAAGATCATCGGTCGGCCGTCCGAATTGGACGCCGGACTCGTGTCGGAGTCGACCACCGCGCCGTCAGGTTCGCCCGCCCCGCTACCCTTCCGCGTGAGTTGGCATGCCCGAGGAAGGACCGCAATGGTGAGCCGTGAACCGACCGGAGCGCTGCGCATGATCCTGCCCGCGGCGGCCCTTGGCCTAGCCGGGGTGCTCGGGGTCACCGGCTGCAGCGCCGGGCAAGTCACCCAGACCGACTCGGTCCAGCCCGCCGTGAACGGGAACACCGGACAGGTGGGCGACATCGGGCTGCGCGACGTGCGGGTGGCCTACCCCGACGACGGCTCGTACGAGGTCGGCGACGACGTGCCGCTGCTGCTCACCATCGTCAACGACGGTTCCGAGGCCACGGCGCTGGAGTCGGTGTCCAGCACGGTCTCGGAGAACGACGCCGACCTGCTCGGCAACCCGACTCTGCCCGGCCGCTACGGGCTGCACGTGGTCGCGCCGGAGGAGCCCACGGGCTCCGAGACCACCGAGTCGAGCCCCGAGTCGAGCGCTGAGACGACCACCGGGCCGAGCACGTCGGCGACAGAGACCGCGGAGACCACGGAGGCCCCGCCCGAGACCTCGGGCGAGCCGCCGGCATCGGAGACGTCTTCCGGCGAGGTCACCGCCACGACCGAGGCGCCGGCCGAGGAGCCCGAGGTCGGGACCCTCAGCATCGTGCTCACCAACCTGCTGGTCGACCTCCCGACCGGCAGGAACGTGGAAGTGACCTTCCGGTTCGCCGACGGCAGCGAGATCGAACTCGCCCTGCCGATCGCCGCGCCGACCACCCCTCGCGAAGAGCCGCCGGCCGACGAAGAGGGCGGTCACTGAGACATAGGGGACTCGATGGCGTAGCGCCAGCCCCGTCCCCGCACGGCGTTCCCGAAATTGTCGGTGGCCGCCCGTAGGTTGACGCTCGTGGCCAAGACCTCGAAATCGTCCAAGCCGGGATACCGGTGCGCGGAGTGTGGGCAGGAGTCCGCCAAGTGGTACGGGCGCTGCCCCGAATGCCAGGCGTGGGGCACCTTCGAGGAGGTGGGCGCCCCGCGCGTGGGGCTCGCCAAGTTAGCGCCGGGGGTGCCCGTCACCCCCGCCCGGCCGATCGCCGAGGTCGACGTCGAGTCGGCGCGGGCCAGGCGGACCGGGGTGCCGGAGTTGGACCGGGTGCTCGGCGGTGGGCTCGTGCCCGGTGCGGTTGTCCTGTTGGCAGGCGAGCCCGGGGTCGGCAAGTCCACGTTGCTGCTGGAGGTCGCGTTCCGGTGGGCCGCGCGTGACGGGGCGGCCAGTCCCTCGCTGTACGTCACGGGTGAGGAGTCGGCCGGTCAGGTGCGGCTGCGGGCCGAGCGCACGGGCAATGTCCACGAGGCCATGTATCTGGCGGCCGAGAGCGACGTCTCCACGGTGCTGGCCCATGTGGACGCGGTGAAGCCGGGCATGCTGGTGATCGACTCGGTCCAGACGCTCGCGTCGCCCCACGTCGACGGCTCGCCCGGCGGGGTCACCCAGATCCGCGCCGTCACCGCCGCGCTGGTGGCGCTGGCCAAGGAGCGCGACCTGCCGGTGATCCTGGTCGGCCACGTCACGAAGGACGGCTCGATCGCCGGGCCGAGGATGCTCGAGCATCTTGTCGACGTCGTGCTCCATTTCGAGGGCGACAAGCACACCTCGCTGCGCATGGTGCGCGGGGTCAAGAACCGGTTCGGCCCGTCCGACGAGGTCGGGTGCTTCGAACTGGTCGACGAGGGCATCCTCGGCGTGCCCGACCCGTCCGGGCTTTTCCTCAACCGGCGGACCACGGGTGTGCCCGGCACGGCGGTCACCGTTGCCCTGGAAGGCAAACGGCCCATGGTCGGTGAGGTGCAGGCGCTGGTCGCGCGCACGGGCCTGCCCACGCCCCGGCGCACGGTGAGCGGCCTCGACTCGGCGCGGGTGGCCATGGCGGTCGCCGTGCTGGAGCGGCGTGGACACGTCCGGCTGTCCGATCAGGACGTCTTCGCCGCGACGGTCGGGGGCATGCGGATGCACGAGCCTGCCGCCGACCTGGCGGTGCTGCTGGCGGTGGCCTCGGCGGCACGCAACGTGGCGTTACCGCCCGACATGGTGGTGCTGGGCGAGGTCGGCCTGGCGGGGGAGGTGCGCCGGGTGACGGGCGTGCGCGCCCGACTGGCGGAGGCCGCCCGGTTGGGCTTCAAGAAGGCCCTGGTACCGCCCGACTTCGGCGAGGCGCCGGAGGGCATGCGCGTCAAAGCGACCCCCGACCTGTGGACGGCCATGATCGCGTTACTCGGCGACCCGCTGGCCATCCCGAACGACTGACGGCAGCGGAAAAGCCCGCACGCTCCCGAAGCGTGCGGGCCGTTTCCGGCGGTCGGTTCCCTCAGCTGGCCGGTGGCACGCCGATCTCGTCGACCACGGCGGTGCGCACGGCGGAGTAGCTGGTGATCGTTTCTGCCGGCCCGTAGTGTCCGGCCTCGGTGGTGACCACGCGTTCGCCGATGTACTGGCCCGTGTCGATGTCCACGATCAGGTCCTGCCGCATACCATCGCCGGCGATGCCGAGTGCCATCCCGACCCGGCCGTCCAGGTTGGCGAGCTCGTCGGTGATCTCCAGCTCCGGCATCAGCGCGAAGGCACGGTAGAGCGCCGCACGCAGGTCGGCCGGCACCAGCCCCGTGCGCAGGAGAAGGACCGCGGTAGCCAACGGGGTGCGTCCGCCGTCGCCGGCCCCCACGGGGAGTTGGACGGAGCGCAACCGCTCAAACAGAGCGGCCGGATCACGCGGCAGCCTGTCGATGAACTCGAGAGTGGGCAAGGACCAAGTGCCCTCGTAGGTGCAAGGCTCACGATTCTCGTGGGCCGCTCGGTAGTCCCCGCATGGCGCCCGCTGCTCTCGGTTCACACTCTCGTCCACCACGCCGGTGTCGCGCCGCAGCCACTCCTGGTTCGGGTCGTGCGGCACCCACGTCTCGGCCCGGTGCTCGTACAGGGTGGAGGGGGGTGTCTCGGGCGGCACCGGGTCCAACCACCAGTCCACGTGCCGCATGCGCACGGCGACATAGCGGTACTGGCCCGGGCCGACCGGCGGGTCGGTGGCCGTGATGTTGTCCGCCGCCTCGTTCAGCGCCGCGGCCGCTGACGCGACGGGCGCCTGGTCGCCGCCGGACTGGACGGCCACCACTCCCACGGCCAGCGCCACGACCGCGGCGGCCGAGGCCACCAGCCGGACCAGCCGGCGTGGTGGGCTGCGGAGCGGTCGCCGCCCGGGCAACGCCACCACCACGGGTTCGGGTTCGAGGGTGGTCGCCACGGGGATCGGGTCGACGACGGCCTGGACGCGGGCGCGACCGGCCTCGAACGCTCGGTCGGACATCTCGGGTACGTCGGTGCGGAGCGTGTCGAGCATGGTGTCGAGCGGGTCAGTCATGGATCTTCTCCTCATCGGTCAGACAGCCGCGCAGCCTGGTGCGTGCGCGGTGCAGTCGGGTGCGAACGGTGCGGTCGTCCAGGTCGAGCGCCGCGGCGATCTCCACCGGGCGCAGTCCGGCCCACGCCACCAGCAGGAGCACGTCCCGCTCCTCGGGACGCAACGCGGCAAGCCCGGCCGACAGCGCACGGGCCGCCCGGTCGGCGTCCACTCGCGACGCGCTCGCCGCGTCCTCCGGTTCGGCATGGACGGCGTGCCCGGCGTCGCGGGTCATCGCCCGCAGCGTCGCGGCCTCCGTTCGGGCATGCCGGCGCAGCAGGTTGGTGGCGATGCCGAACAGCCACGCCCGTGGGCTGCCCCTGGACGGCTCGTACCGGCCCCGCCGCTCCCACGCCACCAGGAAGGTCTCGGCCACCAGATCGTCGGCGGTCGCCGGGTCGAGCCGCCTGGCGAGGTAGCGGTGCAGGTCGCGGGCGTGGGCGTCGTACAGCCGGGTGAGCCCCTCGCCGTCGGACAGGTCGGGCGGATCGGCGTCCACGATCACCCGTCCGGTGTTCATGTTGGTCATGGTCACACCACTACTTGCCGTCCGGGGCCGGAAACGTTCCCGGAACGGCGAAGGGCCCGCGCGCCCCCGAAGCGTGCGGGCCCTCCCGTGGTACCGGCTCCCTCAGCCGGCCGGCTTTTCGCCGATGGCTTTCGCCACTGCCGCCGACACCGACGTGAAGCCCATCACTGTGCCTGCGGGGATGCCGTCCCAGGGTTCGATGAGAACCTGGCGCTCGCCGATGTACTCGCCGGTCGCCGGATCGATGATCAACTCGTGGCGAAACTCGCCGCCGTCGATACCGAAGGCTTTCCCTTGCTTGCCGTCCAGGTTGGCCACGTCCTCGGTGATCTCCAGACCAGGGACCATCGCGAGTGCCCGGTACAGGCTTGCCCTCAGGTCTGCCGGGACCTGGCCGCTTCCCAGGACGTCGTCCACGTATGTCACGACGTGTGTGTCGCCGCGGTTCCCCACGTCCTCCCGCAGCCGCTGGTACAGAGCCGCCGGGTCGCGGGGAGGGCGGCGAGGAAGGCCGGCGTGGGGACTTGCCAGGACCCGGCGAGGGTGCAGGGATCCCTGCCTTCCTCGGCCCAGTGGTAGTCCCCGCACCGTCCTCGGAACTCGTCGCGCGGGTACACCTGGAGCGGATCCATCACGGCATCCTCCGCGGTGCCGAGCACCCAGTCGAGATTCCCGGTGGGTTCTCTCCGCAGCAGCCACTCGTCGCGCCACTCGCGTGGAATCCACTGCTCGTGCAATTGCTCCACCAGCACCGCGTAATCCGTGCCGCTGTTCATGTACCAGGAATGGGTGGCGATGTAGCGGTACTGGCCCGGTTCCAGGGCCGGGTCGGTGACCGTGACGTTGTCGGCCGCCGTGTTCAGCGCGGCCGCCGTCGGGGCGTTCTCGCCGCTCGACTGGAATACCAGGAGGCCCGCCGCCACCGCCACGATCGCGGCCGCCGCTCCCGCGGCCCTCGACCAGCGGCGACGCCGGACGGGCACCGCGGCGGCGGGCGCGCCCGCCGCGGCCATCAGGTCCGCTCGGGTGGCCAGCAGTGCGTCCTTGTCCGGTTGCTGGTCCGCGTTGAGAGCGGCCAGCGCCCGGTCCAGTTCGTCCTCCGACCACACGTGTCGCACGTCCTCAGCCATGGTCGTCCTCCTTTCCGGCGAGTGGGGCCGTCGCGCGCAGGGTTCGGCGCACGCGGTGCAGGCGGGACCGGACGGTTCCCACGGGAATGCCGAGCGCTTCGGCGATCTCGGCCGAGTCAAGACCGGCCCAGGACGTCAGCAGCAGCACGTCCCGGTCGCCCTCGGACAGCTTGGCCAGCGCTCCGGCCAGCTGGGCCGCGAGCGTCGCCGCGTCGACGCGGGCGGCGACCCGGCCGTCGTGGCTGGTATCCGCGCGGGCCGCGCCACCGGCCGACCTGGCGTGGGCCCGCAGCGCGCGTACCTCCGTGCGGGGCATGATTGCGGAGCAGGTTCGTGGCGATCCCGTACAGCCAGGACCGCGCCGCCCCCCGTTCCGGGTCGTAGGAGTGCCGCTGGTTCAGCGCGGCCAGGAACGTCTCGCTCACGAGATCGTTCGCGGCGTCCCGGCCGTCCCGGCCGTCCCGGCCGTCCCGGCCGTCCCGGCCGTCCCGGCCGACCCGGCCGACCCGGCGGGCCAGGTAGCGGTGCAGCGGTTGGGCGTGGACGTCGAAGAGCCGGCCGAACTCCAGGTCCGGAGGTTCGGCCGGCTCTTCGCGTTGGGTCATCGTCCTCACATGAGTTGTTACCCGCAGCGCCCCAGCGCGTTCACGGCTACCGCGACAGCAGCTGCGCGCAGCGGATCAGGCCGAGATGGGAGTACGCCTGCGGGTGGTTGCCGAGCGACCGCTCGGCGATCGGGTCGTACTCCTCCGGCAGCAGCCCCGTCGGCCCGGCGGCGTCGACGATCTGTGCGAACAGGTCCTCCGCCTCCGTGCGCCGGCCGGTGAGCAGGTACGCCTCGATCATCCACGCCGCACACAGGTGGAAGCCGCCCTCGTCGCCCGGCAGGCCGTCGTCGCGGTGGTAGCGGTACACGGTGGACCCGCTGCGCAGCTCCGCCTCGGTCGCCGTGACCGTGGCCTGGAACCGCTCGTCGGTCGGGTCGAGCAGGCCGACCATGCCGATGAGCAGGGTGGCCGCGTCGAGGTCGGTGCCGTCATAGGCGGTGGTGAACGAGCGGACCTCGTTGTTCCAGCCCTTGGTCAGCACGTCGGACGCGATCTGGTCGCGCAGGCCGGGCCACTCGGGCTCGATGTCGCGACCGTAGGCCTCGGCCAGCTTCACCGCACGGTCGATGCTGAGCCAGCACATGACCTTCGAGTACACGTGGTGGCGCGGCCGGTGCCGCTCCTCCCAGATGCCGTGGTCGGGCTCGTGCCAGCGCCGCGAGACGGCCTCGGCCATGGCGCACACCATGCGCCAGTCGTCGTCCGTCAGCTTGCCCCGCGCCTCCGACAGCGTCGCCACCAGCTCGACCACCGGGCCGAACACGTCCAGCTGTACCTGCTGGTTGGCCAGGTTGCCGACGCGCACGGGCCGCGAGCCCGCGTAGCCGGGCAGCGTGTCGATCACGGCCTCGGCGGGCAGCGTGGTGCCGGCGATCGTGTACAGCGGGTGCAGGAGCTCTGGCCCCGGCAGGGTGGCCAGCACCCCGTGCAGCCAGGTGAGGAACTTCTCGGCCTCCGCCGTGGACCCGACCGATACCAGCGCCTTGGCGGTCATGGCGCCGTCGCGCAGCCAGCAGTACCGGTAGTCCCAGTTGCGGATGCCGCCGATCTCCTCGGGCAGCGAGGTGGTGGCGGCCGCCATGATCGCGCCGGTCTCGTTGTGGCACAGCCCGCGCAGGGTCAGCGCCGAACGTGCGGCCAGGTCCTTCTCGGTGGCCGGCAGGGTCAGCCCGTCGAGCCACTCGGTCCAGTACGCGGCGGCCCGCGCGGCCCGCTCCCGCTCCGGCACCTCGTGCGGGTCGAGATCGTTCGTGCCGCAGCGCAGCTCCAGCACCACCGGCTTCTCGAGCGTCGGCGTGACCACGGCCCGCGCGGTCTCGTGCATGCCGTCGGAGGTGATCTCCCACTTGATGCCCGGCGCGCGCAGCGTCACCGGGTCGGAGGTGCCGAGCACCCGCAGGCCGTCCTGGGACTGGATCAGCCGGACCTGCACCTGCGCGAACTCGGGCCGCGGCGCGAACTCCACGACGGCGGGCGTCGTACCGGAGATCACCCGCACCAGGTCGGTGCGGTGCGCGTAGGAGTAGTGGTCGAGGTAGTCGGTGACCAGCAGGCCCGACCAGCGGGTCTCGGCGGTCATGGTGCCGGGCAGGTAGCGCTGGCCGAGTGGCAGCCCGCCGCGCTCCGGGCTGATGGAGAAGTGACCGGCCGACGCCCCGCCGAGCAGGTCGGCGAACACGGCCGCCGAGTCGGGCTCCGGGTGGCACATCCAGGTCAGCCGGGCATCTGGCGTGAGCAACGCCACAGAGCGCTCGCTCGCGAGCATGGTGAGCCGCTCGATGGGCGGCGCCTGCTCGCCGTAGAGCCAGTTGCGGCGTTCCTCCAGCAGGAACGCCAGCACCATGCCGACCTGCTCCGGCTCGTCGATGTGGTAACCGGCCAGGGTCTCAGCGGCACCGACCTTCACGCCGAGATCCGGCCCGGACAGCCGGGCGAACGCCTTCTCGTCGGTCACGTCATCGCCCACGAACACGGCGGCCGTGGCGCCGACCTGGTGGCGCAGCACGTCGAGGGCGAGACCCTTGTCGGTCTGCACGACCGCCAGCTCGATGACCTCCTTGCCCTCGGTCACCTGCACGCCGTCCCAGGTGCACGGGCCCGACCGGACGGCCTCGTTGACCTGCGCGGACACGTTCCGCTCGGCGCGGCGGGTGTGCACGGCGATGCTCGCCGGCTTGATCTCGAGGTGCACGCCGGCCGTGCCGGCGATCAGCCGCTCGAGCTCCAGCTCGAGGCGGCGGTGCAGCTCCCTGGCGCCCTCGTCGAGGTCGTGCACGAAACCGATGTCGAACTCGGAGCCGTGGCTGCCGACCAGGTGCACCTCGGCCGGCAGCCGGGACAACGTGGCCAGGTCGCGCAGCGCGCGCCCCGAGATCACCGCTGTGGTGGTCTCGTGCAGCCCGGCCAGCGAGCGCAGCGCGCCCACCGACTCGGACAGCGGGCGGGCGTGCTCGGGGTTCTCCACGATCGGCGCGAGCGTGCCGTCGTAGTCGCAGGCGACCAGCAGTCGGGGGGTGCGGGCGATCTGCACGATCGCTCGCCGCAGCTCCGCGGGGAGGGCCTCAGCGGACATGGCGCTACCTCGAGGTCAGGTTCGGTGGGGTCACGGACGTTCGACTCTCTGGGCCGTGGGGGCAGGGGGCACGTGTGTACGTATTCGCAAGAGGCTGGCACACCGTGGCCGAGCCGAACTGTATCGCTCGTCCATGAGATCTCCGCGAAGCGGCCGCAATCGGCCGCTGTGGGCCACAACGCCCGGCGCGGGGGTACTGGGTCAGGCGGGTTCCTGCTCTGGCCTGAGCGCCTCCAGGAACGACCGCGCCCACCGGTCGACGTCGTGGGTGAGTACCTGACGGCGCAGCGCGCGCATCCGCCGCCTGCCTTCCGCCGGGTCGATCGACAGCGCGGCGTGCATGGCGTTCTTCACCCCGTCGAGGTCGTGCGGGTTGACGAGGAACGCGCTGGTCAGCTCGGCCGCCGCGCCCGCGAACTCGGACAGCACGAGCGCGCCGCCGAGGTCGTGGCGGCACGCCACGTACTCCTTGCAGACCAGGTTCATGCCGTCGCGGACGGGCGTGACCAACATGACGTCGGCCGCCGAGAAAAAGGCCGCCAGTTCCTTACGGTCGATCGACTGGTGCAGGTAGTGCACCACCGGCCGGCCGACCCTGGCGAACTCGCCGTTGATCCGGCTGACCACCTGCTCGATCTCGCCGCGCATCCGCTGGTAGTGCTCGACCCGCTCCCGGCTGGGCGTGGCCAGCTGGACCATGGCCACCTCGGACGGGTCGACCCGGCCCTCGGTCAGCAGTTCCTGCAGCGCGTAGAGCCGCAGGTCGATGCCCTTCGTGTAGTCGAGCCGGTCGACCCCGAGAATGATCTTGCGCGGGTTGCCGAGGTCGGCGCGGATCTGTCTGGCTCGCTGCATCACCTCGCGGCTGCGCGCCATGGTGTCCAGGCCGCTCGCGTCGATGGAGATGGGGAACGCGCCCACCCGGACCGACCGGTCGCCCACCTGGACGACACCGGGTCTCGTGCGCACGCCGACCGCGCCTCGACTCGGCTCGAGGCCGATCAGGCGCCGGGCCAGCCACAGGTAGTTCTGCGCGCCGCCGGGCCGGTGGAAGCCGACCAGGTCGGCGCCGAGTAGCCCGCGGATGATCTCCGCGCGCCACGGCAGCTGCATGAACAGCTCGGTCGGCGGGAACGGAATGTGCAGAAAGAAGCCGATCCGCAGGTCGGGGCGCTGTTCGCGGAGCATGGCCGGCACCAGCTGCAGCTGGTAGTCCTGCACCCACACGATCGCGTCGGGCGCGGCGATCTGCGCGACCGCGTCGGCGAAGCGGTGGTTGACCTTGACGTAGCTGTCCCACCAGCCCCGGTCGAACACGGGCGTGGCCACCACGTCGTGGTACAGCGGCCACAGCGTCGCGTTGGAGAAGCCCTCGTAGTAGTCGCGGACCTCGGCCGCCGTCAGCGAGACCGGGTGCAGCCAGATGCCGTCGTCCGTGAACTTGTCGACCTCGACGTCCGGCACGCCCGGCCAGCCGACCCACGCGCCGCTGTTGCGCTGGAGGAACGGGGCGAGCGCGCTGACCAGACCGCCGGGGCTGTGCTTCCACCGCTCGGTCCCGTCGGGCAGCTTCTCGAGGTCAACCGGCAGGCGGTTCGCCACCACGATGAAGTCGGCGCCACCACTGTTCGCGGCTTCTTCGGTGTTTTCGGTGTCCACGCCGAGCGGGCCTCCCTCGAAACGGGTCGACTCTCGAGGTTAGTCAACTCTTTCCGCCTGTGGGTGCCGGAAAGTGTGCTTAACGACTCGCGTGTTCGGGTTGAGGCCGCGCAAATAGGGTCGGTGGATGCCCGTCGTGATCGTGCCGCCAGGGGCCGCGTCGGCGAGGCGGGCGCCGCCAGCCCTGTTTGCGCGGCCTCTCACTCCAGCCGGCGGCGGGTGGGGCGCAATGGCCCGGACATGCGTGGGCCGGACAGCCGCCGCTCGAGGCGGCCGAGGCCGTACCGCACCGGCTGCGCCAGGTACTCGCCGAGTACCACGCCCGCCGCCAGCGCCAGCCCGACCGACAACGCCACCATGAGCGTGGGCAGCCCGGTGTAGGTGCGCTCGACCGCCAGTTCGAACAGTCCCCGGTAGGTGGTCAGCCCCGGCAGCAGCGGCACCATCCCGGACACGGCGATGACCAGCGGCGGGATCCGCAGCCGCCGCGAGATGACGCCGCCGGCGAACCCCATGGCCGTCGCGGCCACGGCCGACGCGGTCACCGGGCCGGCGCCGGCCAGTGTCAGAGCGCTGTACCCGGCGGCGCCCGCGCTGCCCGCGACACCCGCGACCAGCACGGCACGGGGGGTGGCGTAGCTCGCGAGCGCGAAGCACGCGGCCGCCGCGCCGCCCGCCAAGGTCTGCAGCGGCAGCCGCAGCACCGACGGTTCGAGCGGCAGCGCCAGGGGAAGCGGCGGCATGCCGAGCGTGACGGCGATGTTCAGTGCCACCACGACCCCGGCGATCAGCCCGGCGGTCATGAGCGACACCTCGATCGTGCGCCCGGCGGCCGTGACGTTGTAACCCGTGATCGCGTCCTGCACGGTCGACACCACCGACAGGCCGGACAGCAGCACGGTGATCGCCGCGGCGACCATCAGGGTCGGGCGTACCGAGTCGGGCATCATCCCGGAGGCGACGATTCCGAGCGCGCAGCCGGTGGCCAGCGCGCCACCGACCAGTTGTTGGAAGAAGAACGGCAGGGCGCGCTTGTTCAGCAGCCGGCCGATCCGGTCGATGACCGCGGTGATCCCGGCGGCGAACAGGGCCACCAACGCGTCACCGCCGATGAGCAGGGTGATGGCGGCGGCCATGCCGGCGTAGGCGAGGGTGGCGAGCCAGCGCGGGTACGGGTGCGGTGCCGTGGTGATGCGGTTCAGCTCGACGTGTGCGTCCCGCGCGGTGATCCGGCCGCGGGCGATGTCCCGGATGAGCTGTTCCACGAGCGCGAGGCGCGTGTAGTCGAGGCTGCGGGAGCGGACCACCCGCAGCGAGGTGACGGGCGGCAGGTCGACGCCGCGGTGACAGGCGACCGTGATGGACGTGAAGATCACGTCGACCTCGCAGTGCGGCATGCCGTATGCGTTGGCGACCGCGAGGATCGTGGCGGTGGCGTCGGAAGCGCCCGCCCCGGAGGACATCTGCACCTCGCCGATCCGCAACGCGAGATCCAGTACGAAGTGGACGGTCGATTCCTCCGGCAGGGCCGGGCCGATGACCGCGTTGTGCTCCGCCGGTGCGGGTGTCGGCCCCTCCAGCCGGTGCCACCCACGTTGACTGTGTGCTCGCGCGGACCTGTTCCGCTGCGCGAACCACACGGCCGCCTCACCTCCCTGGTCGTGCCTGTCTGATCGAAGCTATCCCAGGGCTCATCGGATCGCTTGCGATCACTGTTGCAGCCTCAGACCGTGGCGTCCGCCACTAGGCCCGTCGAATGCCTGCAAGGCGTCGTTCAGGACGCTCAACGTCGGGAAGGCGTCGTTCCTGGCATGCCCACGCCGCGCGTGACCCGCCTGGGGGAGGACATCGGGGCGTCGCGGTGAATGTGGTGTCCTACCGGGATTGTGGTGACCACTGGCCCACCAGGTCGATCTGGGTGAGGCCCGCTCGGCCAGGAACTCCAGCACGTCGTCGGCCATCAGCGCGAACGAGTACTCGTCCGCGTGGGGGCTGGTGGTGCCGTGGCCGCGCAGGTCGAGCGCGATCGCCTGCCGGCCGGCGGCCACGAGGTCGGCGGCGAAGCGTCCCAGGTGGCGGCGGGGCTGCCCAGGCCGTGCAACAGCACCACCGGGAGCGCAGAAGGACTGCCCGCGTCGAGCCTCACGCGGCGGTCGCGCCGTTGAGGTGGGGGAGGGCGGCGTTCGCGAATTCCTCGGGGGCGTCGCGGTGAATGTTGTGTCCTACCGGGATTGTCACGAGCGAAGCGGTTGGCGTGGCGGCCGCCGCGGCCGCGGATCTGCTCGGGTCGACGTGGCTCGCCGGGCCGCCCGACAGCCACAGCGTGGGAGCGGTGATCCGGCGCAGTGACGCCCAGCGGGCGGGGTCCGGCTTGCGTGCGTCGACGCGGATGGCCGGCACGGCCGCCCAGTCGAACGATGTCGGTTCGAGCGGCCGTCGCGGCGGATCGGGGTCGCCGCCGGGTGCGTCGACCGGCACGGGTGGCGCGTCCTCGATCACCAGCCGGCGCACCAGTCCCGGCTCGCGGGCGGCCACCAGTTGGGCCACCATGCCGCCCATCGAATGGCCGACCAGGTCGATCCGGGTGCGGCCCCGGTCGGCCAGGAACGCCAGCACGTCGCCGGCCATCAGCTCGAACGAGTACTCGCCGGGGTGCGAGCTGGTGCCGTGCCCACGCAGGTCGACGGCCATCGCGTGCCGGCCGCCGTCGGCCAGCTCGGCGGCGAACCGGTCCCAGTCGGTGGCGTCCTCACCGAGACCGTGCAACAGCACCACCGGCAACCCCGATGGACTGCCGGTGGTGCGGTAGCCGAGCGTCACGTGGCCGAGATCAACGGTGGCCGAGGTGGGCATGTGGCCGAAACTACCCGCGCCCGAGCACACCGGGTACGTGGTCGGATAACCTTGGGGACATTCGCCGGCATAGCTCAGTTGGCTAGAGCAGCTGTCTTGTAAACAGCAGGTCAGGGGTTCGAGTCCCCTTGCCGGCTCCAGTTCCGATCTACTTCGGCGCCTCGCCCGGGCGTCGGACGCGGTCCTCGCCGGTCATCCGGCCGGAGGGATCGTCGATCTCGATCTGCTCCTTGCGGACCTCGCCGGAGACGGTCTCCTCGTCGGTGACCGTCTCCTTGTCGAGGCGCACGCGCTCGACCGGCACCGTCTCCTTGTTCACCACGGCGCGCTCGGCGTGCAGGCTGACCTCCTGCTCGCCCTCGCCGATCTTGGCCTTGCCCGGCGCGGCGTCGGTGATCGGCTCGCGCCGGACACGGGCCTCCTCGTGCGACACGGGCACGGAGATCTGCTGCTCCTCGGTGACCACGTGCTTCACCAGCCGCACCTTGCCGGTCTCCACCTGCTCGGTGCCGACCTTCAGGCGCTCCTCGGACCGGGTCATCGACTGGCCGGCCGCGTCCTGGCGGTCGACGGGGCCCGCACGATCTTGCAACTGGCCGGGGCCCGGCTGTCCCCGCATCTGTTCGCCGGGCGGTGGTCCGGCCTGCCCGCCGAAGCCGTAGTACCGGTAGAGCGCGGCCTCGTCGGACTCGCTCATCCGGTCGCCGGTCGTCTCGATGCGCGGGGCGTCCTTCACCTGCTCCTTGGCCACCGGCACCTGCACCTTGTCGTCGTGCAGCTCGGCGCGTTGCAGCGGGACGAACGTCTCCTTCATGCCGAACAGGCCGGTGTGGACGGAGACCCAGGCCGGCGTGCCCGTCCGGCCGTCGAGCCACACCTGCTTCACCGAGCCGATCTTCTCCCCGTGCGAGTCGACGACCTGGCAGTCGTACATCCGGTTGATCATGTTCTGGTCGATCACGGTTCTCACCCGCTCCTTTCGGTCGGAAGCTTCCGACGGACCGAGTTGCCCCGAATGGTCGAGCACATTCGTCTGTTCGGCCGTTCGCACCCGGACGAGTGACCCCTGGTGCAGCCACCTACACCCTCGGTAGGGGTGCGGGCTGGATGGTCAGCGCCGGTCACCGTTCGTAACGTCGTGGTGGCAACGTCTTCTGAGCAGCAGGAGGAGAAACCATGTGGGGGACGACCACACGCAGATGGGGTGCGGTGCTCGCCGGGGTCGCGGTGGCGGCCGGGCTGGCCGCCGCGCCCGCGAGTGCGGAACCCGACCGGGACCCGGTGCGCCAGGCACTCGCCGAGCTGACGGCAACGGGCATGGCCGGCGTCCAGGTACGCGTGCAGGAAGGGGGCGACGGCTGGACGGAGGTGGCCGGCGTCGAGCGGCTGGGTGACGACGACCCGGTGCCGGCCAACGGGCGGTTCCGGGTCGGCAGCATCACGAAGACCTTCGTGGCGACCGTGCTGCTGCAGCTGGTCGACGAGGGGCGGCTGACGCTCGACGATCCGGTCGACCAGCACCTGCCGGAGTACGGCATCGACCCGCGCATCACCGTGCGGATGCTGATGAACCACTCCAGCGGGCTGTTCAACCACACGGGCGAGCCGAACCCGGGCGGCACGCTCGAGCCGGGCATCCCGCTCGACGGGCAGGAGTTCGTCGACCTGCGGTTCCACACCTACACGCCGGCCGGTCTGGTGGCCGTGTCGCTCGCCAAGCCCGCCAGGTTCGAGCCGGGTGCGCGGTTCTCGTACTCGAACACCAACTACGTGCTGGCCGGGGAGCTGATCCAGCGGCTGACCGGCACACCGTGGGGCTTGCAGGTGAACCGCCGCATCGTGTGGCCGCTCGGGCTGCGGGAGACCGTCCTGCCGGGCACCTGGCCGGGCATTCCCGGGCCGCACGCGCACGGATACCTGCCCTACACGCACGAGGGCCAGCAGAAGATCGTCGACATCACCAGGCTGAACCCGAGTTGGGCAGGTGCGGCCGGTGAGATCATCTCCACGACCCGCGACCTCAACCGGTTCACGGGCGCGCTGTTCGGTGGGCGTCTGCTCCCGGCGGACCTCCTCGTCGAGATGCGCGCGGCGGGCGCGGATCCGGCGTACGGCCTCGGCCTGCAGATCCTGGACCTCGGCCCGGAGTGCGGCGGCAGGTACGAGGGGCACACGGGCGGCATCCACGGCTACGTGTCGTTCCTGTTCAGCAACGGCGACACGCGGTTCGCCATGTCGGTGACCACCGGCACGGTCGACCCGACCAGCGACCCGGAGGCGGCCGAGAAGGTCCAGGCAGCCATCACGAAGGTGCTGCTGGCATCGCTCTGCGACTCGATGCCGGCCACCGCACCACGGGTGGCGGTGGGGTAGGCCTCAGGGTTAAACCGGGGGAATACCCGATGGTGACGCCCACCCGGTCGGCCATAGCGTCGACCGGGTGGGTCCTCGGGTGAGGCTGGAAGCGGTAGTGCAGCAGCTGGCCCATGTCGCGGACCACCGGCATCTTCAGGGTCGCCCGGTACAGCAGCCGGGTGGCGGCGGGCAGCCGGTCCATGTCCTCCGCGGGCAAGAACCCCTCGGCCGTCCGGCGGGAGATCAGCGTCAGCCCGAGGTCCGCCAGCTCCGCCGGGTCGTCGATGCCCCACCGGAGGGTGGCCTTGGCCCGGCGGACCACGGAGTTGAGCTTCTGGATCCGGATGCCGAAGGTGCTGTAGGCGTCGAAGAACATTTCGCCGGACGGGAACCGGTCGGCCAGCCGGCGCAGCAGCGCGCGGCCGGCTTCCGGTTCCAGGTACATGGTCAGGCCCTCGGCCACCACGAACGTCGGACGGTCGGCCGGGACGTCGGCAACC
Organism: uncultured Actinomycetota bacterium; assembly: GCA_963826035.1. GTDB lineage: Bacteria > Actinomycetota > Actinomycetes > Mycobacteriales > Pseudonocardiaceae > Actinophytocola. The sequence continues at coordinate 73,103 of CAWGVZ010000008.1, forward strand.
CACTCGGGATCGGTGACCGAGGCGCCGATCATGGTCGTCTCGGGCCGCTCGGGATAGATCTGCCGGCGCAGGGTCGAGCACAATTCAAAAGTCCGGCCGACCTCCGTTGGCAACGCCCCTCACCGTGGCGACGACCGGCCCGTCGGCCTGTTTCGAATAGTGCTCGCCGATCACGTCCGGGAAGTCCACGTCGAACCAGCGTACGGTCGGTGGTGGGTCCACACGGAACACCCGCGCGTCCATTCCGGCGCCGAGGTGCAAGACCGTGCAGTCATCGTGCGCCGCCAGGAAGTCGCGGACCATCGCGTCGAACACCTTGCCGCGGCAGGCGATGGCGAACGCCTCGGTGCGGCCGATCCCGAACTTGTCGAAGTCGTAGTCGATGCGGGAGATGGCGTCCTGGGCGGTCCGGTCGCCCAGGACCGGGCGAGCCGACCGTGCGTCCATGGCACGCCCGTAGAGCGTCGCCAGGTTGGTGGACTGGTTCTCCGTGAACCGCTCGGTGCCGCCGGCCATGACCGCGCCTCCCGCTACGTCTCTGTGTCACAAATTTCAGAACTTTGTGAAAAGTGTACTGGAGGTGACGGTGCCCTCACCAGTTGGGACGTGTCACCGAGTACTCGTCCGGGCGGACTAATCTCGCGTGTATCGAAGTAAAAGGGGATGTCATGGGGAGCATGCGGTCGCGTTTCATGGCCTGGATCACGCGCTGGTATCTCGCGCGTGCCCAGCGCAAGGGTTTTGACCTGTCCAATATGGCGCTCTTGCCCGATGCGGCGCTGATGCCGCTGAAGCGCAACGGTCTCGACCCGATTCCCGACCTGGCCGAGATCCGCGAGGCGGAGCCGGTCAGCAAGCTCGACATCCCGTTCGGGGTGAACATCTGGCTGGTCAGCGGCTACGACGTGGCCAAGACCGTGCTGAGCGACACGAAGCGGTACAGCAACGACTTCGCGAACCTGGTCGGTGAGCACGGCGCCTCCGAGCACCACAGCCCCGGCGGACTCGGGTTCGCCGACCCGCCGGAGCACACCCGGCTGCGCAAGCTGCTGACCCCCGAATTCACCATGCGCCGGCTCTCCCGCCTCACCCCGGGCATCCAGGAGATCATCGACCAGCGCCTGGACGCCATGGCCGCCATCGACGGCCCGGTCGACCTGGTGGAGGAGTTCGCGCTGCCGATCCCGTCGCTCGTGATCTGTGAGCTGCTCGGCGTGCCCTACGAGGACCGGGTCGACTTCCAGCGCCTGTCCATGGCCAGGTTCGACCTGTTCGGTGGCGCCACCGCGTCGCTCGGCGCGATCTCCGAGTCGCTCGCGTACCTGACCGACGTGGTGAAGAAGCAGCGCGCCGAGCCGGGCGACGGGCTACTCGGGATGATCATCAAGGAGCACGGCGACCAGGTCGATGACCAGGAGTTGGCCGGCCTCGCCGACGGCGTGCTGACCGGCGGCTTCGAGACCACGGCGAGCATGCTCGCGCTGGGTGCGCTGGTGCTGCTGCAGGACCGCGAAGCGTTCCAGATGGTGCACGACGACGATGACGCGGCGCACGGGTTCGTGGAGGAACTGCTGCGGTACCTGACGGTCGTGCAGGTGGCGTTCCCGCGCTTCGCCAGGGAGGACGTGGAGGTCGGCGGGAAGCTGATCTCCAAGGGTGACGTGGTGGTGGTGTCGCTGGCCGGCGCGGACCGCGACCCGGCGCTCGGCACCGATCTCGACCGGGTGGACCCGCACCGGGCACCCACCTCGCACCTGGCGTTCGGGCACGGCGTGCACCGCTGCATCGGCGCGGAGCTCGCCCGCATGGAGCTGCGCGCCGCGTATCCCGCGCTCGTGCGGCGGTTCCCGAACGCCCGGCTGGCCACCACGGCCGAGGAACTGAACTACCGCAAGGTCTCCATCGTCTACGGCGTGGAGACGCTGCCCGTACTCGTCAACTGAAGCCGCCGCACGACGACCGCGTGCACCTGGTCGCGGGGAACGTAGCCGTACCGGCGGGAGTCGTCGCTGACGTTGTTGTCGCCGCGTACCACCAGGTGACCGGGCGGCACGGGCGCGTTCGCCACGGCGCCGGCCACCCAGGCCGGGGTCGGGTCACCAGCCACGGCCACCAGCCGTTTCACCCGGTAGACCGGGTCATCGGGGAAGGCGAGGCCGTCCGGGTCCGGCGGCGTGAAGATGATCGCCTGCCCCCGGCGCAGCACGGGGCTGCGGACCGCGAGCAGGCGATCGCCGTCGGCGTAGGTCGGCCGCATGCTCTCGCCGCGAACCGTGACCACGAGCAGTAGGGCGCGAACACCGAGCGCTGCCAACAGAAGGGCGAGCACCGTCCTCATCGGACGGCGAGTTCCCGGAGGTGCGCGCGAGTGTGGCCGGCGTCGACCACCACCCCGTCGCTGACCCGCACGAGCGTCGGGAAACCCTGCTGGGCGAAGGCACCGGCCACCGGGGAGTCCCACCGCATGGCCGCGACCTCGGCGACCGGCTCGAGCTCGGCGATCAGCGCGGCGCTCTCCTCGCCGTCACCGGCGTCGACGAACGCGACGAAGCGCTCGGCCGGCGGATTCGCCACGAGGTCCGCCACCACCGGCTTGCACGGCGCGCAGCCGGCGGCGAAGAAGCCGACCAGCGTGTCCCCGTCCGCGAGGTCGGCCGTGGCGAACGTGCGGCCGTCGAGCAGTTCGGCCGAGAAGTCGCCGATCCGCATGCCCACCTCGGGAATGCCGTCGTCCTTCGCGGGCGCCTTCGCACCGTTCTCCTGCAACTCGCGGACCCGCCGGATCAGCGCGAACGTGAGCAGCAGGTGCACGGCGGTCACCACAGTCAGCAGCACTACGGCCGCCACCAACACGATCATCAAGATCTCCTTAAGCTTTCCGAGGTCCTCGGACGAGGAAGGCCAACTCGTCCCAGTGCGCGGCGAGCAGCCCAGTGATCGCGCCCGCGGTGATCGCGACGAGCGCCGCGGCGTCGAGCGACTCCGGCCGGCCGGTGAGGCCGGCGACCAATCCGGCCGCCGCGACCAGCAGCAGGCTGCCGTTGCGCGCCAGGTGCGTGGCGCCGAACACCGCGCCGCCGGCGCCGAAACAGTTGCACCGCACGGAAAGGCCGCGGCGCAGTACACCGGCGATGCCGGCGGCGAACCCCATGAGGAGCACACCGGCGAGAGCGAAGGCGAGCAGTTCGACGGTCGGGTCGCGCGTCAGCACGGCCGCGACGGCGAGCAGGGTGGTCGCCAGTTCGGCGGCGACCACCAGAACGGCGACCGGACCGGCTGGGATGCGGCGGGTGGGCACCATGGCAGCGGTGGTCGCGACGAAGTCCGTCCACGATGCCCGATCGCGCAGCTTCCCGACGACAGCGAAGCCGAACACGACCGCGACGAGCGTCGCGCAGGCGATTCCGAACAGGTTCATCGAGCGTCCTCCGTTTCCGTGTTGTCCCACGCGCCTTAGTCGGTCAGGGGGTACCAGCGGCAAGTCGTCATCCGTAGCTCCCCTCGGGTGTTTCCTGATATCCCCTCGCCTGAGTGGTGAACAGGCGCGCGTAGGTGCCGCCGGCCGACATGAGCGCGTCATGGTCGCCCGACTCGCTGACCACGCCGTCGTCGAGCACGACGATGTGGTCGGCCTCGCGCACCGAACCGAGCCGGTGGGAGATGAGCAGCGATGTGCGGCCGCGCCGGAAGTCCTGCAGCGTGCGATGGATCCGATGTTCGGCGTCGGCGTCCAGGTTGGAGCTCGGCTCGTCGAGGATGAGCAGGTCGGCGTCGTCGCGCATGAGCGACCGGGCCAGCGCGATCCGCTGCCACTGCCCGCCGGACAGCGACATCCCCGGCTCCCGGTCCTCCTCCTCGTGCAGGAACATCCGGCTCAGCAGGCTGCCGTAGCCGCGCGGCAGGGCGGTGATCGCGTCGTGGATGTCGGCCTGCTCGGCGCAGCGGCGGATGGCCTCAACGTCCTCGATCCTCGGGAGATCGCCGACGCCGATGTTCTCGCCGACCGTGAGGTCGTAGGTCATGAAGTCCTGGAACGTGGCGGCGAGCCGGGTGCGCAACGTCTCGTGGTCCAGGTCGCGCAGGTCGACGCCGTCCCAGGTGATCCGGCCCTGCTCCGGGTCGTAGAACCGGCACAGCAGCTTCACGACCGTGCTCTTGCCGGCGCCGTTCACGCCGACCAGGCCGAGTGAGGTGCCGGCCGGCAGTTCGAAGGTGACCCCGCGCAGCACCCACGGCCCGTCCTCGCGGTAACGGAACCAGACGTCCTCGAAGCGCACCGACCGGAGCAGCTTCGGGGTCTGCCGCTCGCCGTTGATCAGGTCGATCGGCGACCGCATGATCTCCAGGTAGCAGCGGAACAGCTTCAGCGACCGGGCGGTCAGGCCGATGTCGCCGACGATGGTGGTCAGCGCGCCCTGGACTCCGGCGAGCGCGGCGATGAACAGCACCACGTCGCCGGCCGTCAGTTCGCCGCGCACCACCCGGTGTGCCACGACCACGGTCGCGACCGCGGCGATCGCCGCGCCGAGCAGGCTGAGCGACGACTGGATCAGCGCCGTCCGCTTGGCCAGCCGCACCATCACGTCCTGCGAGCCGCGCAGCGCGCCCAGCAGGCGGCCGCGAAAGAAGGTGCCCAGCCCGAACAGCCGGACCTCCTTGGCGGCGCGGTCGTCGGTGAGCAGCGAGCGGTAGAAGAAGCGGCGGCGAAGGAAGCTGGAGGTGGCCATGCTGGCGTCGAAGTGCCGGTTCGCGAGCTTCAGCTCAGCGATGAGGCCGGGGACGGCGGCCAGGCACAGCAGGCCGGCCATGAGCGGCCAGACCACGGCGATGACCGTGAGGAAGCCGAGCATCGACACGATCGAGCGGACGGCGCTCTCCACGAAGTTGATGGCCGAGTTGGGACCATCGGCCGCCGAGTTCTCGGCGAGCATCAACTTGTCCTGGAACTCGGGATCCTCGAAATACCGCAGTCCGACGAACGTGCAGGTCCGCGCGAACAGGTCGGCCTCGGCGCGCAGGGTGACGGCGGCGTCGTGCTTGGTGCTGATGTACGCGTTCAGCTCGGTGAGGAACAACCCGGCGGCGCCGGCCACCGCACCGGCGATCGCGTACACCGTGACCCGTCCGGCGTCGCCGCCCGACCCGAGGGTCAGCTCGTCGACCAGCAGCTTGCCGAACCATGCGACGAGCGGCGCGCTGACGGCGGCCAGCACGGTCAGCACCAGCCGGGCGAGCGCGCACCGGGGGTCGGCGCGCCAACCGAGAACCAGCGCGCCCCACCCGGTTCGCACCAGGTGGATCGTGCGGTCCTCGGTCGGCACGCTCGTGGGTGTCTCCGTCAACACGCATCCGGGGTGCGGCGGCTGGAACAGAACGCGCCCCAGGTGGTGCACCGACCGCTGCTGCTGGCGTTCAGGCGGTACAGGTACTCGACGACGCGGTTGCCTTCACACGACCACGTCTTCACGGCGCAGTAGCCGCACGCGGCCGCGGCTGCGTCCGCCTTGGGCAGGAACCGGTTGAGCACCTTGTCGGCGACGTTCGCGAGTTTCACTCAGGTTGTCCTTTCGTTGACCTGCTGACAGCGGACAACGTAGGAACGGCCTCTAACAAGCCGCTAACAAGAGCTCAGTCCGACTCGGCCGCGCGGCGGCGCTCGCGCTTGCCCCTGGCGAGCTCCGTGGCGAGTGCGTCGAGGTGCGGGGTCCAGAACCGGCGGAAGTGGTCCAGCCACAGGTCCGCCTCGCGCAGCGGCTCCGGGTCGACCGCGTAGAGGCGGCGTGTGCCCTGTGCGCGGACGCGGGCGAACCCGTTCTCGCGAAGGACCTTCAGGTGCTGGGACACGGCCGGCTGGGTGATGCCGAACTCCGCCTGGACGACCGCCGCGACCTCGCCGGCCGCCTGCTCGCCGCCGGCGAGCAGCTCCAGGATCCGGCGCCGGACCGGATCGCCGAGGACGTCGAAGGCATGCACGTCATCCAGAGTACAGCCCTGCCTTATATAAGTATACGCTGATTTATGAGAATGCTCTGATGAGGGTTGTCGTCCTGGCCGACACGCACGCACCTCGCCGATGGAAGACGTGCCCACCGCGGGTGGCCGAGCACCTGCGGGACGCCGACGTGATCCTGCACGCCGGCGACGTGTGCGTCCCGTCGGTGCTCGACGAGCTGGCCGCCTTCGCGCCGGTACACGTGGTCTGCGGCAACAACGACGGCCCGGACGTGGTGGCCTGGGGCGCGCCCGAGACGCTCGAGGTGGACCTGGCCGGCCTGCGGGTGGCGATGATCCACGACAGCGGGCAGAATGACGGCCGCGCGGCCCGCATGCGCCGCCGCTTCCCGGACGCCGACCTCGTGGTGTTCGGGCACTCGCACATCCCCATGGACGTCACGGGCGCGGGCGTGCGGATCTTCAACCCCGGCTCGCCCACCGACCGTCGCAGGCAGCCACACGGCACCATCGGCCTGCTCGACATCGCCGACGGTGTACTGGTCGACGCGCGGATCGTCGAGGTCACCTGACTCACCCTTGAGCGAGATTCGAGACCGTCGCGATGCCATGTACGAGCGATGCTCGAGCGACGAGAGAGGTGTGGCATGGCAGGGACGTTCGTCGACGTACTTGGCGACCGGGCCGTTGCATCGGCGGGTCTCGCGTTCGAGTTCGTCGACCGGTACGGCGCGGTGCTCGACAGCATCGGCTACCCGGAGCTGGCCCAGCGGGCGCGGGCCGTGGGAACGGCGCTGACCGAGCGCGGCCTCGCCGGTCAGCGGGTACTGCTGTCGCTGCCGGCCGGGCCCGAGTACGTGACCGCGTTGTTCGGTTGCCTGTACGCGGGTGCCGTGGCCGTGCCGCTGCCGCCCGGCGCCGAACACCGGCGGGCGGTGGTCGACGACGCGGCGCCGGCCGCCGCCATCGTGTCGCCGTACGACTCGGTCGACCACCTGGCGGACGTCACCGTGTTGACCACAGTGGACCTCGATGGCGACCCGCGGTCCTGGCGCAGGCCCGACATCGGCCCGGACACGTTGGCGCTGTTGCAATATCCGGACGGCACGGACTCCTACGGCGTGATGGTCACGCACGCGAACCTGGTGGCGAGCGCCGATCAGCTCGAGCGGCACTTCGGTGCCACCGAGGACACGGGCGTGGTCAGCTGGCTGCCGCCCTACCACGACATGGGGCTGCTCGGCGGAATCCTGCAGCCGGTCTACACGGGCAGCCGAGCGGCGCTGCTGTCGCCGGCCGCCGGTCCGGCCACGTGGCTGCGGCTGGTCACCGAACGGCGTGCGCGGATCGGTTACGCGCCGCGCTGGGGCTACGAGGAGACGCTGCCCGACCGCGAGCTGGCGGGACTCGATCTGTCCACTTTGGAAGTTACGGTGACCGACGCGTCGGCGCCGGAGGAGTTCGCCGACCGGTTGGCACCGTACGGTTTCCGTCGCTCGGCGCTGTTCCCCTGCTACTGGCTGCCGGAGGCGACCGCGTTGGTCGCCGGCCGGCCGGCCGTGGTGGCCACGTCGTTCGACGAGGACTCGCTGTCCCCGGGCCGGCCGGCACGGCCGGCGGCGGCGGGCACCGCCGTGCTCGACCTCGGCGCGGCGGCCGCCGACCTGGACATCGCGATCGTCGATCCGCTCACGTCCACCCGCTGCCCGGACGGCACGGCCGGGGAGATCTGGGTGTCCGGCCCGAACGTGGCGGTCGGCTATCTCGGGCGGCCGGCCGAGAGCGAGCGCACGTTCTGCGCCCGCCTGCGCGGCTCGACCGAAAACTACTTACGCACCAACGACTTCGGCTTCATCCACCGCGGTGGCCTGCACGTCACCGAACCACGCGGTGCCCTGCTGGCCGCACTCTGACCCGCGAGTCGTACCGAACGGACAGCGAGTCGTACCGTATGGACAGCGAGTCGTACCGAACCGACCCGGTCAGAAGGCGAAGACCGTGCCGGTGTCGGTGGTCATGGTGCAGTTGTTCGAGAACTCCTGGTCCCACGCCACCGGCCGGCCCTCCCAGTGACCGCGCGCGGATGCGGTGACCGGGCGGTACTCCATGGTGCACGCGACCGGCTCGTCGGTGCCGACCTGGTTGAGGTCGCCGTCGGCGGCCATCAGCTCCGCGCAGGCCTCCTTGGCGTTCGGGTGGCTGCCACCCGTCGGGTCGCATTCCAGGTTCACCACCTCGAACGGGCCCTCGGGGGTCATGACCGCCAGGGACAGGTACGAAGTCTGTTGGGCGCTGGCTGTGCCGGTGACCACGAGGACGGTGGCCGCGAAGGACAGTACGACGGCCAGCAGCGCGCCACTGAGCCGGGAGAAAGTCATGCTTCCACAGTGGACCTCGTGACGCCGCCACGGGAAGCTAACTCCTGAGTAACCCCCGATCGTGTGTTAGAGGGCGCGGTCACAAGGCCCGGGGAACACGTGCCGCAGCTGCTCGGCGAGCGCGGCCCGTGCCTCGGTGGGCGGCAATGCCGCCGGGTCGAGAAAAGCGTGCTGTACCAGGCCGTCCAGCGACGCCATCAGCCGTGCGGCCGTTTCGCGCTCGGCCGTGTCGGCCGGCACCTCACCGCACTCCTTGCCGTTGTGGATGGCCCGCGCCACTACCGTGCGCAGGTGTTCGTTGCTGGTCCGCAGGGCCTCGGCCAGCCGGGGACTGTCGGCCGCGCGGCCGGTGAACACCGTGACCACGCGGCATTCCCGTCGTCGCTGCTCGTCGGTGGGCAGCAGCTCGGCGAGCGCGTCGCACATGATGTGCTCGATCCGCGCGCCCGCCTTGTTCGCCGTCTCCGCGTCCATGGTCGCGCGCCGCTCGATGCGGTCACGTACCTGGGTGAACGTGAACAGCAGCATGTCGTCCTTGCTCGAGAAGTAATGCTGGACGAGCCCGACCGACATGCCGGCCGTGGCGGCCGTGCGCGCGACCGTCACCCCGTCGAGGCCGTCGTCCGCGATCAGGTCGACCACGGCGGCCGCCACCTGGCGGCGCCGTTCGTCGTGGTCGGCGACTCGGGGCATTGCTTAACCATATCGCCATACGGTATAAAGTCATAACCGTATGGCGATATGGTTATTGGAGGAGTGATGATCCGGCTGGTCAGCGTGGTGTTGTTACTCGCACTCGGCGCGCCGCCGCCTGAGATCCGCGGCCTCGACGACTACCTGCGCCAGCAGCAGGCAGACGCCGACCTCCCCGGCCTCGCGGTCGCGGTCGTGCGCGGCACGGACGTGGTGCACCGGTTCACGGCCGGCACCGACGGTGACGGGCGGGAGATCACCGACCGGACTCCGTTCCTGCTCGGCTCGGTGGCCAAGCCGGTCACCGCGCTCGCCGTGCTGCAGTTGGTCGACCGGGGGCTGGTCGAGCTGGACGCGCCGGCCGTGCGGTACCTGCCGTCGTTCCGGCTGGCCGCCGGGGCCGACCGGATCACCGTCCGCCACCTGCTCGACCACACGAGCGGTATCCCCGGGCGGGCGCTGCGCACCGACCGGTTCGACGTCTCGCTCGCCGACCTGGCCGAAGTGGAGCCGACCGCCGCACCCGGCGCCCGCTACGACTACAGCGACGCCAACTACCTGGTGCTCGGCGCGCTGGTGGGCGAGGTCTCCGGGCGGCCGTTCGGCTCCTATCTGCGGGACAACGTGTTGGCACCGCTGGACATGCGGCACGCGGCCACCACCGAGGCGGAGGCGGCGGCCGTCGGGCTGCCGCCCGGCCACCGGTACTACCTCGGTGCGCCGCAACGGTTCGACTCGCCGTTCAATACGGCGGGCGTGCCCTACGGCTACCTGGTGGCGAGCCTCGACGACCTCACGCGCCTGGTGTCCGCGCAACTGCGGCCGACGCCGGGTATACCGGTGGCGCGGCCGGGTCTCGGCTGGGCCGAGTCCACAGTGGACGGGGCCGATGCCGTATGGAAGGCGGGCGCGACGCCCGGCTACTTCGCCCACGTCGCCCTGGTGCCGGAGCAGGATCTCGGCGTGATCGTGCTGTCCAATGTGTACAGTCCGGCCATGGACGCGGCGCTCGCGTCGACGGCGTTCAACGTGGTGCGTGTTCTCAACGGCGAGCCACCGGTGGAAGTCGGCACCGACCCCGCGCTGACCTTCGCCAGAATCGGCCTGGTGGCCGTCGGTGTGGGACTGCTGGCGGCGCTGGTGTGGGCCCTCGTGCGGCGGCGCCGGTCCCGCGGGCTCGCGCTCGCCGCGTGGGTGGCCGGGTGCGGGCTGCTGGCAGCGGGCGCGCTGCTGCTGCCGGTGACCATGGGCTCCGACCTGGCCGAGGCTCTGCTGTGGATGCCCGATCTGGGCCACGGCATCATCGCGGTCGCCGGGCTGGCCGTGGCGTTGGCGCTGACCAGGGTGGTTGTCACGGTGAAAAGCGGTGGCGCGGCGCGCTGAGCGTCAGCATGCTGGCCGCATGGAGATCCGAGAGGCCACGCAGGCGGACTGGCCGCAGATCTGGCCGTTCCTGCGAGAGATCGTGCGGGCCGGCGAGACCTACACCTGGGACCGTGACGTCACGGAGGAGCGGGCGCGGGAGATGTGGATGTCCACGCCACCCGCCCGCACGATCGTGGCGGACGACGGCGGCGTGGTGGTCGGCACGGCGAAGATGAGCCGCAACCACATGGGTCCCGGCTCGCACATCGCGAACGCGAGCTTCATGGTGCATCCCGATCACAGCGGCCGCGGGCTCGGTCGCAAGCTCGGCGAGCACGTGGTGGCGCAGGCCCGCGCCGACGGTTTCCGGGCCATGCAGTTCAACGCGGTCGTGTCGACCAACATCCGCGCGGTCGGCCTGTGGGAGTCGCTCGGCTTCGAGATCATCGCGACGCTGCCGGAGGGGTTCGACCACGCGACGCTCGGCTATGTGGGGCTGCACATCATGTTCCGCAAGCTTTAGCCTGAGGTATGAGGATCGCCATCGCCGCGGACGACCGGGTCGGGGTCGCCGACGCGCTCGCCGACGAGGTACGCAGCCGGGGACACGAACCGGTCCTCCATGGCGCGCTCGCCGAGGGAGCGCGCGCCGACTGGGCGTGGGCGAGTGAGGCGGCCGCCCGCGACGTGGCCGACGGCCGGGCCGAACAGGCGATCGTGGCCTGCTGGACGGGCACGGGCGCCTCGATCGCGGCGAACAAGGTGGCCGGCGTGCGGGCGGCGCTGTGCGCGGACGCCGAGACCGCGCGGGGTGCCCGCCGCTGGAACGACGCGAACGTGCTGGCCCTGTCCCTACGCCTGACCAGCCAGCCGCTGCTGACCGAGATCCTGGACGGCTGGTTCGCCGGCATAGCCAGCATGGAACCCGACGACCGGGCGAACATCACGCACGTGGACGCCATGATGACCACTCCGGTCAGCCATGATGACCGTTCCGGTCGGGCGTGATGACCGTTCCGGTCGGGCGTGATGACCGTTCCGGTCGGGCGTGATGACCGTTCCGGTCGGGCGCTAGGGCTTCGGCAGGATCTCGTGGGGGCGGTAGGGCGCCTCCATGCGGGCGCACTCCTCGGCTGACAGCTCGACCGACGAGGCCGCCACCGCGTCGTCGATGTGCTTGAGCTTGGTCGCGCCGATCACCGGGGCCACCACAGCCGGACGGCTCAGCAACCAGGCGAGCGAGATCTGCGCGGGCGGCAGGCCACGCTCGTCGGCCACCGCGCGGACCGCCTCCACAACGTCGAAGTCGTCAACCGTGTACAGCTCCTCGGCGAACGCGTCGTTGTTCGAGCGGGCGGTGCGCCGGGTGCCGTCGCGGTCCCGGGTGCCGGCCAGCAGTCCGCGCGCCAGCGGGCTCCACGGGTTCACCCCGATACCCTGGTCGACGCACAGCGGCAGCATCTCCCGCTCCTCCTCGCGGTAGAGCAGGTTGTAGTAGTTCTGCATGGACACGAACTTCGTGAACCCGGCGGCCTCGGCCACGTACTGCGCCCTCGACAGCTTCCACGCCGGCATGGTCGACGCGCCCAGGTAGCGGACCTTGCCCGCGCGCACCAGGTCGTGGAGCGCGGCCATGGTCTCCTCGACCGGCGTCTCGTCGTCCCACCGGTGTACCTGGTACAGGTCGATGTAGTCGGTGCCGAGCCGGCGCAGCGACGCGTCGATCGCCGACATCACGTGCTTGCGGGACAGTCCGCGGTCGTTCGGCCCGGGCCCGGTGGGGAAGTACAGCTTCGTGGCCAGCACGTACGAGTCGCGGTCGGGGAACAGCCGCGCCAGCAGGCGGCCGGTGATCTCCTCGGTCATGCCCTCGGAGTACATGTCGGCCGTGTCGAAGAAGTTCACCCCCTGCTCGACCGCGCGCCGCACGATCGGCTCACCCTCCTCTTCGGAGAGGAACCAGTCGCGTCGCGCCTTGTCGCCGTAGCTCATCATCCCGAGGCATACCGGCGAGACCTTCAAACCTGACGAACCCAGCCGCACATAGTCCACGTGTTGGTTATACCGGTGGTAGCGGGTCGTACTGGATGCCGCGCCGAACCTGCCGCGCCTGTTCCACATCTCCCAGCCGCGCCACCAGATGAAGTGCCATGTCGATCCCCGCGGAGATGCCGGCCGCGGTGATGACGTCACCGTCGTCGACGAACCGGTCGTCCGGGCGTACCTCGATGGTCGGGTCCAACTCGGCCAGCCGCTCCAGGCTGCCCCAGTGTGTGGTGGCCGGGCGGCCGGCCAGGATGCCCGCCGCCGCGTACACCAGCGAACCCGTGCACACGCTGGTCATGAGCGGCACGGCGGCGCGCTGCCCGCGCACCCAGGCCAGTTGCTTCTCGTCGGTCATGTGCGGGCGGGTCCCGTGCCCGCCCGGGTAGAGCAGCACGTCGAGCGGCGGCACGTCGGCGTAGGAGTGGTGGGCCACCACGTCCAGGCCCAACGAACAGCGCACGATCCCGCCCTCCGCCGAGAACGTGGTGACCGCCCAGCCGTTGTCCGGGTTGGCCCTGCACCAGTAGGAGAGCACCTCCCACGGGCCGATCGCGTCCAGTTCCTCAACGTTGTCGAACAGCAGAATCCCGATGTTTGGCACGTGGTCATCGTGCCGCAACGAGCAGGTCCCGCGCTGCCGCTTTTGCGTGGGACACGGCGTCGTGCTGACCGCCGGTCGTGTGCGCGACGAGCGCGCCCTCGTAGAGGAGATGGAGGCGCGCGCCGAGTGACTCCGGGTCGGTCGCGCCCGCCTCGGCCGCGAGCCGCTGGTAGAGCGCGCGCATCCGCTGCTTGTCCTCGCGGATGACCGGGATGCCCGGGTGCTGGCCGCGGCCGATCTCCGCGTTGGCGTTGACGAACGCGCAGCCCCACCGGTTCTCCGCCAGCCACTCGGCGAGGACGTCGAACGTGGCGAGTATCCGTGCCTCGCCGGGCTGGTGGGCGGCGAGCCGCTCGGTCACGAACGCGTCCCAGCGCGCCAGCCGCCGGCTCAGGTACAGCGCCACCAGGTTGTCCTTCGAGCCGAACCGGTCGTACAGCGTCTTCTTCGTGGTGCCGGCGACCTCGGCGATCAGGTCGACTCCCACGGTGTGGATGCCCCGGTCGTAGAACAGCTGGGTGGCGGCCGTCAGCAGCCGCTCGGCAGCAGGCGTGAGCGTTGTCACAGATCCTCCGAAGGTCCACTGACAGTATACCGACCGGTGTGTTTACCTAGATGCATGGCCACCATGACAGAGCAGCGAGCGTCCGGCAGTGCGACGACCGCGGCTGGTGCCGCCGGCCTCGTGGTCATGTGGAGCTCGGGGTTCGTCGGCGCCCGGCTCGGCACCGAGCACGCGGCGGCCGACACGCTCCTCGCGTGGCGGTACCTGGTGGTCGCGGTGCTGGTCGGCGCGGTACTCGTTGTCCGAAGACCGCGATTCGGACCCGGTGACCTGAGCCGTCAGGCGGTCCTCGGGCTGCTGTGCCAGGTCGGGTACCTGACCGGCGTGGTCGGCGGCGTCGGCATGGGCGTGCCGGCGGGGACGGCCGCGCTCATCGCCGTGCTCCAGCCGATGGTGGTCGGGGCGCTCGCCGGGCCGGTGCTCGGCAAGCCCGTCGGGGCACGGCAGTGGCTCGGGCTCGGGGTCGGACTCGCGGGGGTCGCGGTCGTGGTGCTCGACGACCTCGGCGGAGGTGGCCCGCCCGTCGGCTACCTGCTGGTCTTCGGCGGCATGCTCGCGCTGTCCACGGGAACGCTGCTCGAACGGCGCTGGGGGCGCCCGACGCCCCTCATCGACGCGTTCGTCGTGCACTGCCTGGTGTCGGCGGCCGCGTTCACGGCCGCCGCGGGGGTCGCCGGCAGGCTCGCGCCACCCATGACCGTCGACTTCTGGGTCGCCGTCGCGTGGGTGGTCGTGCTGTCCACGTTCGGCGGCTACGGCTGCTACCTGCTCACCCTGCGCCGGCTCGGCGCCACGGGAGTCAGCACGTTGCTCTATCTCACCCCGCCGACCACCATGGTGTGGGCGTTCTTGATGTTCGACGAGCGCATCGGCTGGATCAGCCTGGCCGGCACGCTCGCGTGCGCTGTCTCCGTGTGGTTGGTGCTGTCCCGAAGGGGTGACGATGCTCGATCCGAAGGTCGTGGCCAAGCAGCTGTATGACGCGCGCCGGACGCGGGTCCCGATCCCGCCGTTCGGCGAAGGGCTCGGCGCCAAGGGCGGGTACCGGATCCAACAGGAGTTGGTGAAGCTGCTGCTGGCCGACGGCGACCGGATCGTCGGGCACAAGGTCGGCCTGACGTCCAAGCCCATGCAGCGGCTGATCGGGATGGACTCGCCGGACTACGCCCCCGTGCTGGCCAGCACGGTGTACGCCGACGGCGCGGACGTGCCCCTCAGCCGGTTCATCCAGCCGAAGCTCGAGGCGGAGATCGTGTTCGTGCTCGGTTCCGAGCTCCGCGGGCCAGGGGTGAGCGTGTTCGACGCGGCCCGTGCGGTAGCCGGCGTGGCGGCCGCGGTCGAGATCGTCGACTCCCGCATCGAGGACTGGAAGATAGGCCTGGCCGACACGATCGGCGATCTCGCGTCCAACGGCGCGGTCGCCACGGCCAGCCGGCTGGTCCCGTTGTCCGGTTTGGACACTCGGTTGCTCGGGATGGTGTTGACCCGCAACGGAGAGCTGGTCGACACGGCCGCCGGCGCGGCGGCGCTCGGCGACCCGGTCCTGGTGGTGGCGTGGTTGGCGAACACGCTCGGGGAACTGGGCGTGGCGCTCGAACCGGGCCATCTGATCATGACGGGCGCTCTGCACGCGGCCGTCCCCATGGCTGCCGGTGACGTGTTCCGCGCCGAGTTCGCCTCGCTCGGCTCGGTCACCGTGCGGGTCGTGGACTAGGTCTTTCGCGGGTACCTTCGCCGGTCCGCGCGCGTTTCGTGTGCACGATCGTGCTAAATGTTGGATGGATTATCCACAGCACTGTCCACAGTTGTGGAAGAAACATGCACGACCGTCTACTTTGTTGCCGTGACGGATGGCCGGGTGCTCCGTGGCGCGCAGACGCGTGCCGCGGTGTTGGCGCACGCCGTCGGGATCGCGTCGGTCGAAGGGCTCGACGCGTTGTCAATCGGCCGGCTGGCCGGGGAGTTGGCGATCAGCAAGAGCGGCGTGTTCGCGCGCTTCGGCGCCAAGGAGGAGTTGCAGCTGGCCACCATCGCGGCGGCCGACGAGATCTTCACGGAGGAGGTCATTCGTCCGGCGCTGGCGGTCCCGCCGGGCGTGCGGCGGCTGCGGCGGCTGTGCGTCGAGTGGCTGCGCTACTCGCGGGAGCGGGTGTTCCCCGGCGGGTGCTTCTTCGTCTCGGTGGGCGCCTACGACGCCCGGCCCGGCCGCCTGCGCGACGCACTCGTTGCCCGGCAACGAACCTGGGTGACCCTGTTGGAACGCACCGCCGAGGACGCCCGCCTGCTGGGCCAGCTGACGGGCGACTCGGTACAGCTGGCATTCGAATTGGAGGCGCTTTTCGTCGCCGCCAACACCCGCTCGCTGCTCGGCGACGATCGAGCCTACGTATTAGCAGAATCCGCGATCGACGCAAGGCTTGCGTGAGTCGTGTGGACAGTTTCACGCGCTGTGGATAACCGGCCTGTTGTGGATCTTCGCCGCCGATAGTGTCGGTACTGCTCGATACGATGGTCCTGAGGGGTGCCCCCGGAGAGGGCGGGGGAGTACCCCTTGTAGGGGATGTCGATCTTGGTTGTGGAGGTGCGCTCAGCCCGCCGCCCCGCTAGATCAACTGGGCCGCTGAGTTCTGCACGTTTGTGTCAAGTTTCAGCGGCGTGCCATCGAGGTGCCCGCCCGTATTCACAGGGCTCGTGCCTGACCAGCTATTTGAGGTGGCGCGGACTTTGGCGCAGGGGAGGGCGGCGTTGCCCTGCATGAGGCATCGACGACGCTCAACGTCTCGAATGGGGCATTCAGGGCAGTGCGCCACGCCGGCGCTAGTACTTGCCGGTTGCCTGCGGGAGGCGGCCGAGCGCGTCGGCCATGGCGAAGGTGTCGGCGTACTCGCGCCAGTGCACGATCAGCCCGTCGCGGATGCGGGCGACCACCACGAACGCCGCGGAGGCGCGCTTTCCGC
This sequence comes from uncultured Actinomycetota bacterium, assembly GCA_963826035.1. Classification (GTDB taxonomy): domain Bacteria; phylum Actinomycetota; class Actinomycetes; order Mycobacteriales; family Pseudonocardiaceae; genus Actinophytocola. The sequence continues at coordinate 89,660 of CAWGVZ010000008.1, forward strand.
TGGTCAGCACGGTCCCGACCAGGTCGTACTCGAACACGAACACCTCCGGGTCGGCCGTCTCGTGCATGGCCCTGCGGTTGACCGCCTCGAACCGCACGGGCAGCGTCTCCCGGCTCTCCCGGGTCGAGGCCAGGAACGCCTCGCGGCCCTCGTACCGCTTCGGCTGGCCTGGCGGCGCGAACGGCGACTCCACCACCACGTCGTCCGTGCAGTCGAACCCGCCCGGCCGGCGGAGGAGGTTGTTCTCGAGAATGTCGAACATGGCGAACTCCTGAGTTAAAGTGAGTGACGACTCAGGTAAGCATCATGAGTGAGGACTCACTTTGTCAAGCAAGCCCATGCGTGCCGACGCCGTGCGCAACCGTGCCCGCATCCTCGACGCGGCGGCCGAGGTGTTCGCCCGGCGCGGTGCCGCCGCCTCGACCGAAGAGGTGGCCGAGGCCGCCGGGGTGGCGATCGGCACGATCTTCCGGCACTTCCCGACCAAGCGGGACCTCCTGGCCGCCATCCTCAAGGACCTGCTGGCGACGCTGAGGGAGCAGGCCGAATCCGCGACGCTGTTCGAGTTCTTCGCGAGCGTGGTCGAGCTGTCGGCCGAGCGCCGCGCGGTGGTGGAACTGCTGGCCGTCGACGTGGCCGAGTCGATCGGAACGCTGCCGGTCGACGCCCTGCTCGCCCGCGCCCAGCGGGACAACACCGTCCGCGCCGAGGTTCGCCCCGACGAGGTGCTGGCCCTGCTGACAGCCGCCAGCCAGGGCGCGCTGCACGGCAACTGGGACGCCGACCTGCGCCAACGAACCCTCGAGGTGATCTTCGCGGGACTACGCCCGCGCGCCGGTGTGTAGTGCGAACACGCCGTTCGGGCCGACGGTCGCGGTGAACCAGCCGTTGCCGTCCACCTGGTAGGTCGGACACGGGCCGCCGGGATCGCCTGCCGTCACGTCGCAGTACGTGCCCGCCGGCAGGCTCGTGTCGAACGACCGGGTCATGGGCGCGCCCGTCCGGTTGAACACCACGTAGCCGCGGTCGCCGCGGCCGTACGCCAGCTGCGTCGAGCCGTTGGTCCAGTAGTCGGTGACACCCGTGCCCCAGACCTCGTTGCGGAACCCCACGAGGTTCGCCGTGCTGCGCCACCGGTGCTCGCACTCCCAGCCGCTGCCGCACGCGACGGGCGTGGTGGTGCCGTTGCCCGCGGCCGGCGGACCCTGGTCGGACGAACCGAACGAGAAGCTCGACATCACCTGCGCGTGCCCGTACGGCCAGGTCAGCATGAACGCTTGTGCCAGCGCATAAGTAGCACCGTCCTTGTAGGACAGAACGGGCCGGCCGTTGCGCTGCGTGTCGTGATTGTCCACGAACACCACGGCATCGCCGCTGGCCAGCAGCACGGAGTCGGCCACCGCGGCCGCGCGAGGCAGGTTGCCGTCCCGGAACGCGGCGCTCACCAGATCGCCGTAGCGGAACTCGGTCACCTGGCCGATTCCCGTGTACTCGGTCGGGCTGATCTCACCCGGCCCGCCCTCGATGACTTCCTGGAACACGTAACCGGGCAACGGATCGAACAGCGCGGCCAGGTCGCCGGCCGGCAGGTGCTTGGCCGCGTCCACGCGGAATCCGTCCACCCCAAGGGAAACCAGGTCACGAAGGTACGCGCCGAGCCGCTCGCGCACGTACGACGACTCGGTGCGCAGGTCGGAAAGGTCGACCAGCTCACAGTTCTGGACCTCCCAGCGGTCGCCCCAGTTGACGATGTCGTCGTTGCCGTTGCGGCCGCAGTGGTGGAAGTCGCCGTCGCCGTAGGGCACGGCCGGGTAGGCGTAGTGGGAGAACGTGGACCCGCCGCTGCCCGGCCCGCCGGACGCACCGCCGGCCATGTGGTTCACCACGGCGTCGACGTAGATCTCGACGCCGGCCGCGTGGCACGTCGACACCATGGAAGCGAACGCCGCCCGGTCACCGCGCCGGGAGGTGAGCTGGTAGCTGACCGGTTGGTAGTCCTGCCACCACGGATGCCCGCCGACCAGTCCTACGTGCTCGGCCGGCGGGGACACCTGCACGCCCCGGAAACCCTTGGGCCCCAGGAAGTTCGTGCACTCGCTGGCCACCGAGGCCCACGGCCACTGGAACAGGTGCACGATCACGTCGGTCGCGGGGGCGGCCGCCTGTGGGGCAGCGGCGACCGGAGCGGCCGGCGCCAGCGTGGCGGCGGCCGCGATCAGGACCGTGAGCAGGCGGCGCATGACTTCGACCATATGGCCGGTCATCGCGCGCCGATAGGGTCAGGAGTCGGGTTCGCACACCAGTCGGGCACCGGTGACGATCTCCGGATAGATGCGGATCGTCTCGATGGCGTCGGCCGGCACCAGCGGCGGCAGGCGGTCCGCGTAGTACTCGATCTCGTCCGGGTCGAGGATGCGCCGCGCCACCCCGGTGACCGTGACCGTCCAGCCGAGGCGGTCCCCCATGTCGATGGCGTCGGCCTGGTAGGCCACCACCGAGCCGGCGCACTCGCCGCCGAGGTGCGTGCGGACCACCACCATGCCGTTGTCGACCAGATGGCACACGGGGACGATGGCAGGCAGCGCCCGAACGGTGTACACGATTCGACCGACCGGAACGCCGCCGAGCAGCCGTAACGACTCGGGTCTCGACAGCTCGGTCAGGCGACGTGAATCGCCACCCACCCCGGTCACCTCCCTGTTTCCCCCGCGCGCTGAGCATTCGGGAGGCGGCAGGGCGGCGCCAGGGCACAACATACCCGTGGCTGTAGGGACTTTCGACCCTGTTGTCAGGCGGCCGGACGCACTCCGGTGATCGCGAAGCGTTCCACCTCGGCGATATGTCCGCCTGTGGAGGTGACCACGGTGAGCGTCGACGTCGGCGTGCCGCGGAACATGACCGACGTCGACCATGGCGTGTCCTCGCCGCCGGCCGGCAGGCAGCACTCGTCGGCGATGGGCGTCGGCCGCACGGGGTCACGCACCTGCACGCGGATGCTCTCGTCGACCCCGGTGATCGTCCCGGCGACCGTCATGGGCGAGCTGACCGCCGCACCGGGAGCGGGTTCGGTCACGGTCATCGAGTCGTTCTCGGCGCTGCCGACCACCTCCCACGGCGCGTCCTCGCCGCTGCCGAGCCGGACGAGCAGCAGTTCCGCGGCCGGCGAGGGGTTGTCGCCGTCACCTTTGTAACCGATCGTGACCTGGGCCGTCTCGCCGTGGATCGTGCTGTCCACCACCTGGTCGACCCCCGTGAACCCCAGGTATCCGGTGGTGAACGAGAGCGCGGTGGCCTCGGCGTCGAGGTGCCATGGCGAGTGACCGCCCTCGCGGTACCCGCGCTGCCACTCGAGCATCTCCGCCTCGTTGGCGAACGGCCACAGCCACTCGTGGCCGTCCATGGCTGCCGTGTCCACCTGTTCGGTGGTCTCGGTCGTCCCCGTGTCGCGCCCGACAGGCGTGCTGCCCACGCCCGGATCGGTCCCATCCGAACCGGTGAACGCGAACACGGCGACCACGGCGGCCACCGCCACCACGGCCACCAACCCGATGACCCAGCCCGTTCGGCCACGGCCTTCCGTATCGGTACTCATGATCGACCTCCCCGACGTGGTCGTCACGTTCCGTCGCGTCCAGGATCCACCAAGATCGGCTTCGGTGCAGAACGGCCGCAGATGACCGCGCACCCCGGGTGAAATCGGTAACGCAGAGTTGACACCCGCCGATAGCCGTTGTGCCGAAGGGTGCAATTTTCCCGGGCGGCGGCCCGCACGCCGTCGCCTCCCATGGACCGCCGGGGTTGCCATGCCGACAGAGCCGAGTCGCACAACCGACCGCGAGCCTCCCACTTCCGGATCTGGCGATGGGCTGATGCTCGACGGGCTGCTGGGCGACCTCCAGCGCCGGCTCGCCGACATCGTGAAGACCCGGGACCGCCTGCAGGGCCTGCTGGACGCGGTCGTGGCGGTCGGCGCCGGCCTCGAACTCGAGGGCACGCTCAACCGGATCGTGCGGACGGCCGTCGAGCTGGTCGACGCCCGCTACGGCGCGTTGGGCGTGCTGAGCAGCGACAACGAGGAACGGCTGTCCGAGTTCGTGCACGTCGGCATCGACGACGCGACCCGCGAGCACATGGGGCACCTCCCGGAGGGCCGCGGCCTGCTCGGCCTGCTCATCGAGCACCCCCGGCCGATCCGCGTGCGGGACCTGACCGAGCACCGGGCGTCGGTCGGCTTCCCGGCCAACCACCCGCCCATGCGCAGCTTCCTCGGCGCGCCGATCCTCGTGCGCGACGAGGTGTTCGGCAACCTCTACCTGACCGAGAAGCGTGGCGCCGCCGAGTTCACGGCGGACGACGAGGTCGTGCTCCAGGGCCTGGCGGCGGCCGCCGGCGTGGCCGTGGAGAACGCCAGGCTGTTCGAGGCGTCCCGCATGCGGGAGCGGTGGATGGAGGCCTCCAGTGAGGTCAACGCCCGCCTGCTCGGCGGCGCGTCCAGCCAGGACGCGTTCGACCTGATCGCCAGCCGGGCGCTGGAGTTGTCCCAGTCCGACTGCGCGCTGATCGTGCTCACCGACGGGTCCGACGTGGTGGTTCGCGCCGGTGCGGGGCAACGCGCGCCCGAGCTGGTCGGGATCGGCCTCGACGCGACCGCGCCGGTGGTGGCCGAGGTGTTCCGGACCGGCAGGTTCGAGCTGATCCCCGACCTCGCGGCGCTCCCGCCCGGCGGGCTGGTGGTGGCCGGCGACCAGTTCGGCCCGGCGGTGGCCGTGCCGCTGCGCGCCGGCAACGTGGTCACGGGTGTGCTGCTGGCCATGCGGGACAAGGGCGGGCAGCGTTACGTCCGCGAGCAGGTGCCGCTGCTGGCGTCGTTCGCCGACCAGGCGGCGTTCGCGTTGGAGCTGGCCGACAAGCACCGCGCGCAGCGGATGCTCGACGTGCTGGCCGACCGCGACCGGATCGCCGGTGACCTGCACGACCACGTGATCCAGCGGCTCTTCGCGACCGGCATGAGCCTGCAGGGCACCGTGCGCCGGATCCCCGACCCGGAGGTGCGCAGGCGGGTCAGCCGCGCGGTCGAGCAACTCGACGAGACGGTCCGCGAGATCCGGACGTCGATTTTCGACCTCCACACCACGGGTACGGACAGCGCGGCCAGCCTGCGCAGGCGGCTGCTCGACATCGTGGAGGAGCTGAGTACGGACGTCGAGCTGACGCCGTCCGTGCGGATCTCCGGCGCGGTCGACACGCTCGTGCCGGACAGCATCGCCGTGCACGCGACGGCCGTGCTGCGGGAGGCGGTCAGCAACGCCATCCGGCACTCGCACGCCGGGCAGATCGTGGTGACCGTCGAGGCGGGCACCGACCTGATCATCGACGTGGTCGATGACGGGGTGGGCATGCCGCCGGGCGTGGCGCGCAGTGGCCTGCTCGGCGTCGAACGCCGGGCCGTGAAGTGTGGCGGCGTGGTGGTCGTGGTCCCCGGCCCAGAAGGCGGCACCAGGCTGACCTGGCGCGCCCCACTGGAGACCTAGCGCGATGCATGGAAGGCGTCGTTCCCTGCATGATGTGAGCCGGCCGCCTTGGGTCTAGTCCCTGCGGTTCTTCAGCTCCGCTGCTAGGACGGCTGCCTGTGTGCGGCGCTGCATGCCCAGCTTGGCCAGCAGGTGCGAGACGTAGTTCTTCACGGTCTTCTCCGCCAGGTGCAGCTTCTCGGCGATCTGGCGGTTGGTCATGCCCTCGCCGATCAGGTCGAACACCGCTCGCTCCTGGTCGGTCAGCTCGGCCAGCGGGCCGTTGCCGTTCTCCTGGCTGCGGCGGATGCGCTTCATGAGCGCCGAGGTGGTCCGGCCGTCGAGCAGGGAGCCACCCGCGCCGACCGTGCGCACCGCGTTGATCAGGTCGCTGCCGAGCACCTGCTTGAGCACGAAGCCCGCGGCGCCCGCCATGATCGCGTTGAACAGGGCCTCGTCGTCGGAGTACGACGTGAGGATCAGGCACTTCAGGTCGGGGAGTTGGGAGCGCAGGTCGCGGCACAGCTCGACGCCGTTGCCGTCGGGCATCCGGACGTCGAGCACGGCGACGTCCACCTCCACGCGGGGGATGCGGGTGAGGGCCTCGCTCACCGAGGCGGCCTCACCGACGATCGTCAGATCCGGCTCGTCCTCGAAGAGGTCGGCGATGCCGCGCCGGACGATCTCGTGGTCGTCGACCAAGAAGACCCTGATGCTCACCAGGCCCTATATATCATATTTATCGATCCAATTGCAACAGTATTGTATGGATCGTCACACGTGATCTAGGGATATCGCAGGTGACGCGGGTGTTCGGTGGCCGTGGATCTGAAGCGATGAAAATTCTCTGTTACGTTCCATTGGTATGTCTGATCACGTGATCGACACACCGTCCACATCGGACGGCGCACAAATGTGGAGAATCGCCCGAGATTCGGGAAAGCTCGACCTGAACTCATCGTACGCCTATCTGTTGTGGTGTCACGATTTCGCGGACACCTCGGCCGTGGCACGCGTTGGTGATGAAGCGGTGGGCTTCGTCATCGGCTACCTGCGCCCGGCCGCGCCGGACACGGTCGTCGTCTGGCAGATAGCGGTGGACGCCTCGCAACGGGGCCGGGGCACGGCAGGCGCACTGCTCGACGCCCTGCTCAGCAGGCTTGCACCGCGCGGGGTGCGGTACGTCGAAACCACGATCACGCCCGACAACGCGGCATCCAACAAGCTGTTCGGCTCGTTCGCGCAACGGTGGGGCGCGACCATGACCGAGGCGGGCGGATTCGACGCGGGCCAGTTCCCCGACGAGCACGAGTCCGAGGTGCACTACCGCATCGGACCGTTCGTCGAAACAAGAACCGTACCCACTCGGGCCTAGGCCCAAACCTGCTGTCGCAAACAATTTCGTATGAGGAGAGTCGTGAACGTTTTCGAGACGGTCGAATCCGAGGTGCGCAGCTATTGCCGGAGCTGGCCGGTGGTGTTCGACCGCGGTACGGGCGCGTGGCTGTACGACGAGGACGGCCGTGGTTACCTGGACTTCTTCGCCGGCGCGGGGGCGCTGAACTACGGGCACAACAACCCGGTGCTCAAGCGCGCGGTCATCGACTACCTCGAGCGGGACGGGGTCATCCACTCGCTCGACATGCAGACGGTCGCCAAGCGCGACTTCCTGGAGACCTTCACCGACACGGTGCTCCGGCCGAGAGAGCTGGACTACAAGGTCATGTTCCCCGGTCCGGCCGGCGCGAACGCCGTGGAGGCCGCGCTGAAGCTGGCCCGCAAGGTCACCGGCCGCGAGTCCATCATCAACTTCACGAACGCGTTCCACGGCATGACCCTCGGCGCGCTCTCGGTGACCGGTAACTCCATGAAGCGCGGCGGCGCCGGCATCCCGCTGGTCCACGCCACGCCCATGCCGTACGACAACTACCTCGACGGCAAGGTCGAGGACTTCCTGTGGTTCGAGCGGCTGCTCGACGACAGCGGCAGCGGGCTGAACGAGCCGGCCGCCGTGATCGTGGAGACCGTCCAGGGCGAGGGCGGCATCAACGTGGCCCGCGACGAGTGGCTGCGTGGCCTGGCCGACCTGTGCAAGCGCCACGACATGCTGTTGATCGTCGACGACGTCCAGATGGGCTGCGGGCGCACCGGCCCGTTCTTCAGCTTCGAGTCGGCCGGCATCGTCCCGGACATCGTGTGCCTGTCCAAGTCGATCGGCGCCTTCGGGCTGCCGCTGGCCGTCACGCTGCTCAAGCCGGAGCTCGACATCTGGGAGCCGGGCGAGCACAACGGCACGTTCCGCGGCATCAACCCGGCGTTCGTGGCGTCCACCGAGGCGCTGCGCACCTACTGGAGCGACGACAAGCTGGAGAAGAGCACCCTCGCGAAGGGCGAGCAGGTCGGCCGCGCCATGACCGAGCTGGCCGAGACGTTCCCCGGCACGCCCATGCGCGCCAAGGGCCGCGGCCTGGCGCGCGGGCTGGCGTTCGAGTCCGGCGAGGTGGCGGGGAACGTGTGCCGCGCGGCGTTCGAACGCGGGCTGCTCATGGAGACCTCCGGTCCGGAGGGCGAGGTCGCGAAGGTCATGCCGCCGCTCACCGTCACCGACGAGGAGCTGGCCAAGGGCCTCGACCTGCTGTCCGATGCCGTGCATTCGGTGTGCGCCTAGGAAAGGAGCGCCTCAGTGATCGTCAGATCTGTGGCCGACCTGGACGACACGGACCGCGACATCAAGACCCCCAACTGGCGCAGCAAGCGGATCGTGCTGGCCAAGGAGGGTGTCGGCTTCTCCGTGCACGAGACCACGCTCTACGCCGGCACGGTGAACGACTTCTGGTACGCCAACCACATCGAGGCGGTCTTCGTCGTCTCCGGTGAGGGTGAGCTGCTGGACAAGGAGACCGGTACGACCTACCAGCTCGGTCCAGGCAGCCTGTACCTGCTCGACAAGAACGACCACCACCAGCTCCGGCCGAGGACCGAGATGCGCACGGTGTGTGTGTTCAACCCGCCCGTGACCGGGCGTGAGGTACACGACGAGAACGGCGTCTACCCGCTGATCGTCGAGGAACCAGTGGAAGTGGAGGGTAGGAGCGCATGACGCTCGCCACGACCAGGACCGTCGACCCGTATCCCACGAGGATGGCCGACACTCCTGAGTTGATCGACCGGACCGAACCGACCGTGTGGACCACCGGCATGGCCGGCCCGATCGACCCGGCCACGCTGGCCGGGCACGACACCAGAGGCTTCTCCGTCCATTGCGACCTGCTGAGCCCGGCCGAGGTCGACGCCTACCGCGAGGAGTTGCGCACGCTCGCCGCGGACGCCGACCTGCGGTCCGACGAGCGCGCCGTCCACTCGGACGACGGGCTCTCCACGATCTTCGAGGCGCACCGGGTCAGCGAGCTGATCGGCGAACTGGCCGGTGACCCCCGGGTGCTCGACCGCGCCCGCCAGGTCCTCGGCTCGGACGTGTACCTGCACCAGAGCCGGGTGAACTACCTGCCCGGCTTCCACGGCAAGGGCGCCTACTGGCACGCGGACTTCGAGACCTGGCACGCGGAGGACGGCATGCCTGCGCCCCGCGCGGTGAGCATGTCGATCGCGCTGACCCAGCACTACCCGGCCGACGGTGGGCGGCTGCTCATGCCCGGCTCGCACCGGACCTTCGTGCCGTGCGAGGTCGACCAGCCATCCCGCGAGCACCTGACGTCGCTGGCCGCCGCGTACGGCATCCAGCAGTGCACGGCCGCCCCCGGTTCGGTGCTGATGTTCGACGCCAATCTCATGCACGGATCGAGCGAGAACATCACCCCGTTCGCGCGCGCGGACATCATCCTGGTGTTCAACAGCGTCGACAACACGTTGCTGGCGCCTTTCGCCGGCACCGCGCCCCGACCGGGTCACATCGCCAACCGCGAGTTCGAACCGGTCCGCCACTAAGGCGCGGCTACGGCGATCAGTTCGCGCAGCTCGTCCGGGGTCTTGGTCAGCAGCGGCGGCACTTCCTTGTTCCAGAGCCGCGCGAACTCGGTCACCGCCTTCGTGAAGTGGCGTTTGACCTTGCTCCTGGTGAACAGCAACGCCACCGCGCCGACAGGGCGGAGCAGGCCCCGGCCGTGCACCGTCACGCGGACCGTGACCTGCCATCGGCCGTCACGGGCCGGGGCCACCGCGATCGTGCCACCCCCGTGGGCGAACGTCTGCCGGAACCGGCCGGCGATCGCCGGGCCGGCGTCCCGACGAGCCGTGCCGTCCCACCACGTCGGCAGGTCCACGTGCACAGTCCCCGACATCTCGGTCAGCCAGCCCATCCCCCATCCCGCGCCGCGGTAGTCACCGGAGGCCTCGACAGTGCGAGGGTCCTCGGGGCTGTCGAGGCGTGCGGTCCAGATCGTCGCTCCATCCTCGTCCACGGACCATCCCCGGACCGCGGTCTCGCCGTCCCGCTGCCACGACTCCAGGTACACCGAGCCGACCTTGTCCGGCAGTTCGTACTGTGCCTCCGCGGCGGGTGGGTCACCGATGCCGGCGAAGTACTCGGTGAGCGTGTCGAAGCCGAGGCCGACCGCCTGGTCGAACCACGCGCGCGGCACGGGTTCGAGGAGGATCGTCTGCCGGAATCTCGCCATGCCGGGATCCTGGCACGGCTCGGACCGGACGAACACGAATCATCCCGGTCGTTTGCGCTGGCAACTGAGAGTGGGAGGCCGGGCACGCATCGCAGTTGTTTGGACCGATTAGGCCATCCGGATGACGGGTCACCACAGGAGATCGCTTTCCGCAAGGGTTAGCCCGTACCTTGTCCAGGTGCCGGTCCCGGGCGGTACAGGAGCGTGCCGGGGTGAGTGGGGGTGGTGACTCGTGGCCGACCCGGACGCGCCGCGAGCCGCCGACGATCCGGCCGAGCTGCGGTTCGGTCTGCTGGGTCCGGTGCAGGTGCTGGTGGACGACCGGCCGGCGGCGATCGGCGGTCCCGGGGTTCGTGGCGTGCTTGCCATGTTGCTGCTGGAGCCGAACCAGGTGGTGGCGCTCGAGCGGATAGTCGACGTGCTGTGGGCACACGAGCCGCCGGCCAGCGCCAGGACGATGGTGCAGGGTTACGTCTCTCGGCTGCGTCAGCTGTTCGGGGAGATCGATCCGGCCGGGACCGTACGCATAGTGACCTCCGCGCCCGGCTACCGGCTGGTGGTGAACGAGGCGCTCATCGACGTGACCGTGGCCCGCGCGCTGCTCGCGGCGGCCCGCAGCGCGCCGGCCGTGCGGCGCGCCGAGCTGTTGAGGGACGCCCAGGCGCTGTGGCGTGGTCGTGAACTCTCCGACCTCGGCGGCCGGGTCTCCGCGCCGGAGCTGACCGAGCTGCGGCTCGCCGTGCTGGAGGCGCGGTTCGACGCGACCCTGGAACTCGGCCACCACCACGAGGTGATCGGTGAGCTGACCCAACTGGTCGACGAGCAGCCGTTCCGGGAGCGGCTGGTCGGTCAGCTGATGCTCGCGGTGTACCGCTCGGGCCGGCGGGCCACCGCGCTCGCCGTGTACCAGCGGTTCGCGCAGCGGGCGGCCGAGGAACTCGGCATGGACCCCGGCCCGCAGCTTCGTGCGCTGCACGCCCGGGTGCTGCGCGACGACAACCTGCTGCTCGAACCCGGCCCGGAGCCGGTGATCACGCCGAGGGTCGGGGTGCTGGTCCCCGCGCAGCTGCCGAGGGCGCCGTCCGGGTTCGCCGGGCGGGAGGACGAGCTGGCGTGGTTGAGCCGGCTGCTGCCCGCGGTCGGCGGGGCGGACGAGCACCCGGCGGCCGCCGGGGTGATCGCCGGACCCGCCGGCGTCGGCAAGACGGCACTCGCCGTGCTGTGGGCGCACCGGGTGGCCGACCGGTTCCCCGACGGGCAGTTGTTCGCCAGCCTGCGCGGCTTCGACCCGCAGCACGCGCCGATGGACTCGGCCGACGTGCTCACCCAGTTCCTGCTGGCGCTCGGCGTCGGCATCGACGACGTACCGGTTGAGCTCGAGGACCGGGCCGCGTTGTTCCGGTCGATCCTGGCCGACCGCCGGGTGCTCGTGGTGCTCGACGACGCCAGGGACTCCGAGCAGATCCGGCCGTTGTTGCCGGCCGGCTCGTCGTCGTTCGTGTTGGTCACCACGCGGGTGCGGCTGGACGGTCTGGTGGCCCGCACCGGTGCCCGCCTGCTGCCGCTCGGCACGCTCGCCGCCGACGCGGCCGAGCGGCTGATCGAGCACATGGCCGGCAGTTCGGCGCAGGGCCGTGATCGCGAGCTGCGCCGCAAACTCGCCAGGCTGTGCGGTCATCTGCCGCTCGCGCTGCGCATCGCGGGCGCGCGGCTGGCCGGCGGTCCACAGTGGTCGATCGCGAACCTGGTGGACGAGCTGGTCGACGAGCGCAGCAGGCTCGGTGCGCTCGACCTCGAGGAGTCCGACACGAGCGTGCGTGCCGCGCTGGACGTGACCTATCGCAGCCTGCGCCCGGAGCTGGCGGACGCGGTGCGCATGCTGGGCCTGTTCCCCGGCACCCGGATCGGCGCGTTCCCGGTGGCCGCCCTGTGCGGGATCGACGTGACGCTGGCCCGCCGTCGACTGCGCGCGCTGGCCAGCTCGTTCGTGGTGACCGAGACCGCCCGCGACGTCTTCCTCATGCACGATCTCGTCCGCCTGCACGCCACCGAGCTGGCGGAGACCGAAATGTCCGATGTGGACAGGGCGGCCGCTACCCGCCGGCTGTTGCGCTACTACCTGGTAGGTGCCGGTCGAGCACGGGCGCTGCTGCGTCCCGGCGCCGAGGATCCGGTGGTGGCCAAGGACTTCCCGTTCGTTCCGGAGATCGCGTTAGGCACTCCGCAGGACGCGGTCGACTGGATCGACCAGGAATGGGCCAACCTTCTGGCGGTCGTCGAGTCGGGCATGGACTCCGGCGTTTCCGCTGTGGACGAGGAGATCGTGCTGCTCGCGCGCATGGCGAGCGACTTCTCGGAGGGCACGCGGGCGCTGAACGCGATAGCGCTGCGGCGGGTCGTGCGGCTGGTCGTTTAGCGAACAGTTAGCGGTTTCGCGCCGTCTACTGGCAGGCTGCGCCGCGGTGCTCGTCGTCCCGGAGCCTGATGTCGAGCATTCTGGGTGGTATTACCAACGTGGGGGTATGCCGCCCGAGCGAACCGGCCGGCATCGTGGGGAGCGATGCCGGCCGGGTTCGTCTGAGCGGAGCTTGCGGAGCGAACATTATTACCGTCAGACCTGCACTCGTCGACTGTTTCCGTTGCTGGTGTGGGGAAGTGGCTGCAGTTCCGGTCGTTTCGGATGGAGACCGTCTCCCATGGACTGTCCCCGTAACTGTCTGCGTACCCAGGGGAGCAGGTACGTGCGTGTCCACGCGAGGTCGGCCTGCCGCAACCGCAGCCACGGCGTGGGCTCCTCCGGCGGCAGCGGCTCACGCCAGTCCTCGACCACCGGGACGTCCAGCACCTCGGCCGTGCGCAACGCGATCCGGCGATGGCCATCGGCGGAGAAGTGCAGCCGGTCGTCGCTCCACGCGCGCACGTCCGCCAGGACGCGCATGGCCCAGAGGTCGACCACCCTGGCGCCGTGCCGGTCGGCGATGGCCCGCAGGTTCGCGTTGTAGATCGCGACCTTGCCGCGGACCCGCCGGACGACCGGCTGCTTGCGCGGGTCCGGCCCGGTGAAGATGACCAACTCGCAGCCGCTGGCGCGCAGCTCGATCACGGCCTCCTCGTACTGCTCGGCCAACTGGTCGACGTCGCTGCCGGGCACGATCAGGTCGTTGCCGCCGGCGCACATGGTCACGAGATCGGGCTTCACCTGGGTGGCCAGGGGCACCTGTTCGTCGATGACCTCGCGCAGCAGCTTGCCGCGCAGTGCCAGGTTCGCGTAGCGGAATTCCGGATCACGGGCGGCCAGCGTCTCCGCCAGACGGTCGGCCCACCCGATATAACTGCCGTCCGGCGCCTCGTCGCTCAGTCCCTCGGTAAAGCTGTCCCCAATGGCTACCCAACTTCTGACCTGCATGGGCCCCCACCCCTCCCTCTGTGCGCCACCCATCTCTCTAAACCCACAGGATGCCGTGTCATTCCCGACCTACGCCACCGTCGGTTGCTGCCGCGCCCCTCAGTGTCCGTCCCGTGACAACCGGTTTTCCACCAGTGTGCTAGCGCGCGGCCAGGTGCAGTGCACCGCGTGCAACTGCAAGCACCTCGGGGTTGAGCGCCGGGTCGATTACCCCGTTCGGGTCAGCGAGCCCTTGAACCACGCGGTGGGGAACCGGGCGCGGTCGAGGCCGATGCCTCCGTCCCCGATGGACAGTGCAGCGCCGGGTAGCGGAAACCCTTGAGGGCGAAGAACTCTCGGGTGGCGATCAGTGGCCGTGTTGTCACTGATCGACATCATGAGGTCGACTGTCCAGTTCGGACCACGAGGTCGGCGTGGGTGCGTACGGCGTGATCTGGGCTCCTGCAGTGACGGTGGGAGCGTCAGGCGGGGAGCACGAGCAGCCCTGCCACGGTGCCGTCCGGGTTGAACGTCACCTGGCCGCTGACCTCGCCGGCCTCGCAGTGGAGGATCACGGTGACCATGGTTTGCGCGCCGAAGCGCTTGGCGGACGGTTCGCCCATGCGCTCGTAGCGGCCGATGGTGCCGGCCACCTGCGCCCACACGTCGGCGATCATGTTCGCGGGTATCGCGTCCATCATCGCCTGGTCGAAGTCCCGGCGGACCTCCTCCCAGCGTCCGGCCGCCATGTCGGCGAGTAGTGCCACGGCGCGTTCGGCCGCGCCCGGCAGCGGTTCGCCGGCCAGGTCCGCGCTCGTCCGCGGTTCGACCGGGCGACCGAACCGTTGGAACGCCGCCTGCCGGGAGGTGCCGAGAATCTCGCCAAGTTCCTGCCAGGTGTGCCCGGTGGCGCGAGCCCGCTCGACCGCGTTCCGCAGCGCCTCCTCGGCGCTGCGGGCCGCCTCGCGAGCCTCGACCACCGAATCCAGTGGTGCGCTATTTGGTCTCATGTCGTGAAGGTAACCTTTACGCGCTTCAGGTGTCAACGCCGGCTTGACGCGCTCGCGACGTGCGGCGCTGCGGCAGGTCGCGTCGCAGTACTGTCGACGGCGACCTTTTCCGTGCTGTGTAGGTAGTGGTCGCCCGCAGGTCGCGCAGTTGGTCGGCTGGTCGACGTTGGCCATCGGCTCCGTTTTCGTGCTGTTCCGGGTTTGCGCGTAATTCTAAAACGTGCTGTCAAGCCAGGTTAGGGCTACCTAACCAGTGGTGGATGAGGCAGGCTTGTGCTCGTGACCGACCAGTCGACTGAGACGACCGCCGAGTCGTCCCGGCTGCCGCTCGGGGAACTGCTCGGCGGCAAGCGCGGGGCGCTCGACGCCAGCGTGCCGCCGGCGGCGTTCGTGGCCGGTTGGCTGGTGAGCGGGCAGTCGATCGGCTGGGGTGCGCTGGCGGCCGTGGCCGCCGGGGTGCTGGTCGGTGGCATCCGGTTGGCCAGGGGGCGCCGGGTGACCGCGTCGGTGGCCAGCGTGGCGGCCGTGTCCCTGGCCGCGTTCGTCGCGTTGCGGACGGGGCGGCCGGAGGACTTCTTCCTCATCCAGCTGCTGTCCAATGTGGCCAGTGCGCTGGCGTGGGCGCTGAGTATTCTCATCCGGTGGCCGCTGCTCGGCGTGGTGGTCGGCGTGCTGCTCGGGCAGAAGACCCGCTGGCGCCGCGATCCCGACCTGCTGCGTGCCTACGGGTTGGCCAGTTGGGTGTGGGTGCTCGGGCAGTACACGGTGCGTGTGGTGGTGTTCGGGGTGCTGTGGTGGTCGGGTTGGGTGGTGGCCCTCGGCGTGGCGCGGGTGGCGCTGTCCTGGCCCCTGGTGGCCGCGACGGTCGCCGTGAGTGCCGTGGTCCTGCGCCGCGCGCTGCCGGCTGATCATCCGGGCCTGCGGCACCCCCGGCTACCCCAGGATGACGTGCGGGGACAGCGCGCTGAGGAAGCCGGGGGCGTCGAAGATCGCGCCGGCTGAGGCGACGCCCGTCGTCCTGATCCGTCCGGTGAGAATGCGGTCGACGGCCTCCACCGCGAGTGGCGCGGTCACCGCGTAGATGTCCCGGCCGCTGGCCGTGATGCGTCGTTCGATGCCGCCTTTCCGGACGATCACGTCGACCACGAAGGTCTCCGCCACGCGTTCGGGCACAACGCCGTTCGACAGGTCCCTGGCCGCGTCGGCCGCCATGTAGGTGCGTACCTCGGGGACGGCGAGGTGGCTGGGGATGGTGACCACGTCGGCCATGGTGAACTCGCCGATCACCTCCCGGGGGCCCTGCGGGAAGTGCCACTTCTCGATGGGCGGCTCGTCGTCGTGGTACTCCAGCCGGCCCTCGCGGTAGCGGACGTGCCGGCCGCCTCGGCGCTCCCGGGAGACGGCGCCGGCGGCGAGCGTCCCGGCCGTGGGGTGCCAGCCGCTCAGGCCGTAGGCCACGTGCACCTCGTCGGCCGAGGTCCAGTCGTCCATGGCTGTGGTGGCCAGCAGGTCGCCGAGGCCGCCGAAGAAGGCCATGGCCGGCACCACCACGGTGTCGGTGGTGCGGGCGAACGTGTCGACGTTGGCCTCGATCTCGGCGGCCACGTCCACGTACGGGATGCCGGCGCGCGCGGCCGCCTCGATCACCGGCCCGGCCGTCGTGGCGAAGGGGCCCGCGCAGTTGATCACGGCGTCCGCGCCGGCCAGCGCGCGATCGAGTGCGGCGGGATCGTCGACCGTGGCCCGCCGGCCGGTGGATCGGCCGGCGAGGATCGGGTCGTATCCGCGCTCGCGTAGTTCCCGCACCACGAACTGCCCGGTGTGTCCGTTGGCGCCGTACACAGTCACTGCCATGCGCCCATCCTCTCGGGGGTGGTCGGGCGACACCAGTGTCCGGAACGCCATGACCCGTACACTTTCGGACATGAGGACCGTCGCGCTCGCCGCCACCGAGGGGATGCGCTCGTTCGAGCTGGCCGTGGCGTACGAGGTGTTCGCCTCCTCCTCGTACGAGGTGGTCGTGTGTGGTTCGGGGGAGGTGCGGGTCGGCCGGTTCCGCCTGGAGCCGGACGGCGGTCTCGACCAGCTGGCAAGGGCGGACACGGTGATCGTCCCCGCACTGGCCGATGTGGACCGTGCCGTTCCGGCCGACCTGGTGGACGCGGTGCGGACGGCTCACCGGGCGGGCGCGCGGGTGGTCTCCCTCTGCACGGGTGCGTTCGTACTGGCGGCCGCCGGTCTGCTGGACGGCCGGCGCGCGACCACGCACTGGGCCCACACCGAGTCGCTGGCCGCCCAGTATCCGCTGGTGGAGGTCGACCCGGACGTGCTCTATGTGGACAGTGGCAGCGTGCTCACCTCGGCCGGCAAGGCGGCGGCCACGGACCTGTGCCTGCACCTGGTCCGTGCCGACCACGGTCCGGCGGCAGCGAACACGATCGCGCGCAGCCTGGTGGTGCCGCCGCACAGGGCGGGCGGTCAGGCCCAGTTCGTGACGACGCCCGTGCCCGCGCGGGACGACCATCCCCTGGCGGAGCTGCTCCCGTGGGCCACCTCGCGGCTGGACCAGCCACTGACGGTGGAGGACCTGGCCAGACGGGCGAACCTGAGCTCCCGGCACCTGGGCCGCCGCTTCCGGTCGGCCACGGGCACGACACCGCTGCAGTGGTTGCTCACCCAGCGGATCCGCCGAGCCCAGGAACTACTGGAAACCACGGACGACAGCCTGGACACGATCGCGGTGGCCGCCGGCATGGGTACGGCCGCGACCTTGCGCCGGCACTTCAACCGCACGGTGGGCGTACCCCCGGACACCTACCGCCGCACCTTCCGCCAGCATGATGACCACTCCCGTCACGCATGATGACCGTTGCGGTCGCGCATGATGACCATTGCGGTCGCGTGAGGACAGAGACCCGCTGGCAAGGTAGCCGAAGACACCGACAAAAACGGTCCTGGGACCCCTGGATTTAATCCTAGTGGGCAGCACCGACAGTTTCCGGCGCGGTGAATGCCACTCGGTGCGATTCGTGGCGCTCATCGGCCTACCCGCCGCGCGTCCCAAGGCGACCATGATCGACCGGAGTGGTCATCACGGCTGACCGGAGTGGTCGTCATGGCCGACGGGAGTGGTCATCATGCGGGGATGTGGGGGCGGGGGGCGTTCGGGCCCGCTACCTCCAGCGCGGCCAACCACGTCGCGCCGGCCATTCCGTCCGCCGCCGACAGGACCTCCGTCTCGCCGGCCAGGTCGGCTCGCAGGGCGATGCCCACCGGGCTGGTCGGGCCGATCACGCTGCCCGCCAACACGACCGGGGTGCGTTCGCCCGGGGTGCGGGCCGCGTAGGCGTGCTCGGCCAGGAGTTCCGCCGCTCGCCGGACGATGTCCGCGGCCACCGGGTCGGCCGTCACCTGCTCGCTCACCATCGTGCCGTAGCGGGCCAGGCGGATCGGCGGTTCGGCGTTGGCCGAGGTGAGCAGTCGCTGCATCGCCTGGTGAGGGTCGGCCGGCGCGGGGTCGTCCAGCGCCTCGGCGAGCACGGCGGTCGCCAGCGGGCCCAGCGGTTCGGCCGACACCAGTTGTCGCAGCGTCGCGCGGATGGCCTCGCGGCCGAGCCAGAACGCCGACCCCTCGTCGCCGAGCAGCCAGCCCCAGCCGCCGTACTGCACCGTCTCTCGCCGCCCCACGATGCGGATGGCCACCGAACCCGTGCCGCCGATCAGGGCCGTGCCGTCCGGCGAGTCGGTGGCCGACGCGAACGCCACCTCCGCGTCGCTCCGCACGGTGATCGGACACGTCAGGCCGATCTGGCGCAGCGCGGCATGGAACACCTCGAGCACCGCCGGGTCGGTGAACTTGCTCCGCCCGGCCACGCCCAGCAGGCACCCGGCCACCCGCCCCGGGTCCGCGCCGTCGAGCGCCGAGTGGATGGCCTCGGCCACCCGCTTCGCCGCCAGCTCCGGCGGGTGCGAGTTCGGGTTGCCGCCACCGGACATGCCACGCCCGACGAACGTCCCGTCGACCCCGGCGGCGAGCGCCCTGGTCGACGTCGCCCCCACGTCCACGCCGACCACCAAGAGGGCGGGCAAATGGGGTTGGTGGATGGCCGCCTCGGCGCGGCGGGCGCCGCCAGGCCCCATTTGCCCGCCCTCTGCGTCCGTCAACTCAGCCAACTCCCGGTCCCGGTTCCATGAGCACCCGATCGGCGGACAGGGCGCCGCCGCAGTGTGTACAGCCGACCTCCGCGTGCGTCGGCTGGTCGCAGTCGAGGTGGCGCAGCAGAGCCGGCGGCCCGGCGCCGTCGTCCAGCCACCGGTCGCCCCACCGGATGATCGTCGCGAGCGCCGGGAAGAAGTCGCGGCCCATCTCGGTCAGCGGGTACTCGTAGCGCGCCGGCCGGGCCTGATAGCGGACGCGGTCGAGCATTCCCGCGCCGGTCAGCCGGTCCAGCCGCTCGGTCAGCGTGTTGCGCGCGATGCCCAGCTCCGCCTGGAACCGGTCGAACCGCCGCACGCCGTTGAACGCCTCGCGCAGCACGAGCAGCGTCCACTGGTCGCCCAGCAGGTCCATGGTTCTCGCGATGGAGCACGGCCAGCGGGCGAACGACGTCCTGCGCACCCGGCAGAGTGTAGGGCCGACCTACAGCGTGCGAGTCACCTTCTTCAGTCCACGCGGCTGATCGGGATCACCGCCGCGCGCCAACGCCAACGCGAGCGCGAGCCGCTGGAGCGGCAGCACCTCGAGGATCGGCGCGACCTCCTCGGCCGTCTCCGGCACGTCGATCCGCAGGCCGGTGGCCACCTCCGCCGCGCCGGAACCCACGGCCAGCACCTCCGCGCCCCGCTCGCGCACGGCCGCCACCACGTCACGCATGGCCTCGCCGCCACGGCCCTTGCTGGTCACGGCGACCACGCCGGTGTCGGCGTCGATGGCCGCCACCGGACCGTGCAGCAGGTCCGCGCCGCTGTACGCCCGGGCCGCCAGGTAGCTGGTCTCCGCGAGCTTGAGCGCCGCCTCGGCGGCCGTGGCCGACGAGTAGCCGCGACCGGTGGTCACCATGCGCTCGACCTTGCGGTAGCGCTCGACCGCCTCGTCGATCGGCTCGTCGAGGGCCTGCCCGGCCAGCTCACCGATCCCCGCGACCGCGTCGCCCTTGCCGCCGCGCACCGCGTCGATCAGCAGGTACAGCGACAGAAGGGTGGCCGTGTAGGTCTTGGTGGCGGCGACCGCCAGCTCGTCGCCCGCCTTGATGTCCACCGACAGCTCGGCCGTGTCGGACAGCGGCGACGCAGGCGTGTTGGTCACGGCGATGGTCAGCGCGCCGCGGGCCCGCGCGGCCTCGGTGGCCGCCACCAGATCAGGTGAACCGCCGCTCTGGCTGACCGCCAGGTACAGCACGTCCGAAAGATCCGGTTGGGCGCCGTAGAGCGTGGTGGTGGACGGTGACACCAGTCCGGCCGGTAGCTCCAGCAGCACCTCGATCAGGTACTTCGCGTACAGCGCCGCGTGGTCGCTCGACCCGCGGGCGGCCAGCAGCGCGAACCGCGGCCCGCGGGCCGAGATCAGCTCGGCCACGCTGGTCAGGTCGCCGCGGCGGGCGACGATCGAGTCGAAGACCGCCGGCTGTTCGGCGACCTCCGCGGCCATCCGAGCCCCTGCGACTGGCATGCGCCCTCCCACGATGTAAGTAGGTCTAGACCAATGATGCTAACTCTGTAGTGTTGTCGATCGCCACGGGTGTCACGGTATTCCCACATCCGGTGCGGCGTGATCGCACTTGTGCTCGGTGAAAGGCATCCTGTAACCGGGAAACGTTGGAGGAGGAGCCATGCTCGAAACGTCGGCCGCGCAGGAGCCCGACACCGCTGCTCGTGGGCTGCGGGAACCCAAGTACTGGGGGCTCAAGCGCCACCTGCTCGAGCTGCTGAGCTCGCTACCACCCGGTTCGCCCATTCCGACCGAGCGTTCGCTGGCCGCCGAGTTCGACGTGTCCAGGACCACAGTGCGCCAGGCGCTCGCCGACCTCACGGTCGAGGGACGGCTGCTGAGGGTGCAGGGCAAGGGCACGTTCGCGGCGGAACCCAAAGTGGCGCAGCGGTTACAGCTGTCGTCGTACACAGAGGACATGCGGGCGCAGGGTCGGGAGCCCTCCTCCAGGCTCCTCGACATCGGGGAGATCCCGGCCGAGGGTGAGCTGACCACGCTGCTCGGCATCCGCGCGGGCGCCAAGGTGCTCCGCATGCAGCGACTGCGGCTGGCCGACGGCGAGCCGATGGCCATCGAGACCACCCACCTTCCGCTCGGCCGGTTCCGCGGGCTGCGCAAGTACGTCTCCGCGGGTGGCTCGCTGTACCAGGTGCTGCGCGAACGGTACGACGTCGAGATGGGACACGCCGAGGAAACCATCGAAACCGCCCTCGCCGGCCCGCACGAGGCCGAACTGCTCGGTGCGGACGTCGGCATGCCCATGCTGCTGCTGTCCCGGCACTCGTACGACACGTCCGAGCGGCCGGTGGAGTGGGTGCGCTCGGTCTACCGCGGCGACCGGTACAAGTTCGTGGCCGAGCTGAACCGGCCGGTCCAGCCACCCCGGAATTAGGGACTTTCATGACGTCGGGTCTGAGCTTGGGAGAGGTTCGCTGGGGTAGTCCGGTGGCGCGTGGGGTGCTGGCCGCCACCATCCTCGGCTCGGGCATGGCGTTCCTGGACAGCACGGTGGTCAACATCGCGCTGCCGCGGATCGGTGAGGAGTTCGACGCCTCCGTGTCCGGCCTGCAGTGGATCCTGGACGGCTACCTGCTGTCGCTGGCCGCGCTGATCCTGGTGGCCGGTTCGCTGGGGGACCGGTACGGCAGGCGGCGGGTGTACCTGATCGGCGTCGCGTGGTTCGGGGTGGCGTCCGTGCTGTGCGGCGTCGCGCTGAACACGGAGATGCTGGTGGCCGCGCGGGTGCTCCAGGGCATCGGCGGCGCGCTGCTCACGCCAGGGGCGCTGGCCATCATCCAGTCGTCGTTCCACCGTGCCGACCGGGCACGGGCCATCGGCGCGTGGTCGGGCCTCGGCGGGATCGCCGGCGCCATCGGCCCGCTGGTCGGCGGGCTGGTCGTGCAGGCCTGGTCCTGGCGGCTGGCGTTCCTGATCAACGTGCCGCTGGCGTTGCTGTGCGTGTGGTTGACCAAGCGGTTCGTGCCCGAGTCGTGCGACCAGCAGCTGACCGGCCGCCCGGACTTCGCCGGTTCGGTGCTGGGCGCCATCGGACTGGCGGGAGTGACGGCGGCGCTGGTCGAGGGACCGGCCCGTGGCGTGTCCGACCCGCTGGTGGTGGTCTCGGCGGTCGCGGGGATCGCCGGCCTGGTGGCGTTCGTGATGGTCCAGCGCCGGGCCCGCGATCCGCTGGTCCCGCCGGACGTGTTCGCCAACCGGACGTTCGTGGTGGCCAACGCCCTGACGTTCGTGGTCTACGCGGCGCTCGGCGGTGTGATGATGCTGATGGTCCTGCAGTTGCAGGTATCGCTCGGCTACTCACCGATGGCCGCGGGCCTGGCCGGGCTGCCGATGTCGGCCATGCTGCTGGTGCTGTCGGCGCAGTCGGGCAAGCTGGCGCAGCGGTTCGGCCCACGCGCCTTCCTGGTGGTGGGGCCGTTGGTGATCGCGCTGGGCATGATCCTGCTGACTCGGGTCACCCCCGGCGCGTCCTACGTGTGGACCGTGCTGCCCGCGGTGCTGGTGTTCGGCCTGGGCCTGGTGATCGTGGTGGCCCCCGTGACGGCGACGGTCCTGGCGGCGGCCGAGGATCGCCACGCGGGCGTGGCGTCGGGCGTGAACAACGCGATAGCCCGGACGGGCAGCCTGCTGGCGGTGGCCGTGCTGCCGACGGCGGCGGGCCTGTCGGGCGCGGCGTACGCGGACCCGACGGCACTGACCGACGGCTGGCAGATGGCCATGTGGCTGTGCGCGGGCCTCTGCGTGGTGGGCGGCGCCCTGGCGCTGGGCGTGCGGAACGACGTACTGGAGGCGGGCCCGACCCCGGAGCCGGCGCCGGCGGCACCTCGTCCGGGAGATTGTTGGCACGGCGCGATCGAGGGCCCACCCACCCACGTGGTCCCCGCCGGGCATCACTCCTGAGCCAGGATTTCCGCCAGCAGGCTCGGGTTGATGTTGCCTCCCGAGATGATCGCCACCGTGTTGCCCCTCCGCAGGTCGGTGCGGTGCAGGTAGGCGGCCGTGGTCACGGCGCCGCTCGGTTCGGCCACCAGGCGTGACTTGGTGGCCAGCGTGGCCACCGCCGCGCGGATCTCCTCGTCGGTGACCGTCACGATGTCGTCCAGCAGCTTGCTCAGATGGGCGAACGTCAACTCCGACGGCTCGGCCCGCAGCCCGTCCGCGATCGTCCGCGCGCGCTCCTGCGGGGTCCACCGCACCAGGTGTCCCGCGCGCAGGCTCGCCGCAGCGTCGGCCGCCAGCGCCGGCTCCACCCCCACCACGCTCGCGCTCGGGCGGAGTGCCTTCACGGCGGTCGCCACACCCGAGGCCAGGCCGCCGCCGCTGACGGGGACCAGCACCAGGTCGACGTGGGGCAGGTCCGCCGCGATCTCCTTGCCGATGGTGCCCTGACCTGCGATGACGTCCAGATGATCATATGGCGGGATCAGCGTGGCGCCCCGCTCCTCGACCAGCCGGTACGCCGTGGACTCGCGCTCGGGCATCGGCACCAGGACCACCTCGGCGCCGTGTGCACGCGTGGCCGTGACCTTCACCTCGGGCGTGTCCTCCGGCACCACGATGACCGCCGGCATCCCGAACGACTTCGCCACGTACGCGACCGCCTGCGCATGGTTGCCGCTCGAGTACGCCACCACGCCGCGCTGCCGGTCCGCCTCGGGAATCCGGGCGATCGCGTTGCTCGCGCCGCGGATCTTGAACGCGCCGACCGGTTGCAGGTTCTCCGGTTTGAGCCACAGTGGACGGTCGGAATCCGCCCAGTGGCAAGGGAGTAGTGGCGTTCGCACGGCCGTGCCCGCGATCCGGGTGGCGGCCGCCTGGATGTCCTCGAGAGTCGTCAGCTTCACGGCGATATTATGCACTGTCCACAATGGACTGTGTCGGTGCTCACCATCAGCCAACCGGGGGAGCATCTCGACCGTCAACCACGTTGGAAGCCACAGGAAGTACGTACTCAGAAAAGGATCATGAGCGAGAAGCAGGACACCGACTCCATCCGGATCAGCCAGGTGCTGGCCGGCGCGCTCGCGGCGATCACCGCGGCCGTACTCGGCTCGACCATGGGCGTCGCCGGCACGGTGATCGGCGCCGGGCTGGCCAGCGTGGTGAGCACGGTCGGCGGCGCCATCTACCTCCGGTCCATCCAGCGCACGCGGCAGAGCGTGCGCACGGTGCGCGCGAAGGTCGTGGGCCGCAACGGCACCACCAGCGTCCTGCTGGCCGACCTGCCGGAGGGCTCGGAGGAGAAGGACGAGACCCCCGAGGAGCCGGAGGAGACCGAGACCGCGCCACCAACCCCCGAGCGGCGGCTGCGCTGGCCGGTGCTGGTAGCCGGCAGCGTGTTGGCGTTCGCGCTGGGCATGCTGGTGATCACCGGTGTCGAGTGGATCCGGGGGGAGCCGCTGTCGGGCGGCAGTGGCACGACGGTCGGCGACGTCTTCCGCCCACCGGCGCACCAGCAGCAGGACAACGACGGTGCCCCCGTCACCTCCTCGACCACGCCGCCGCCCACCTCGACCGGTCCGACCAGCACGACCACCACCCCGCCGCCGACCTCCTCGTCGACCACGTCACCCACCGCGACCACCACCACCGGGTCGAGCACCACGACGACCACCACCACGACCGGCGAGCCCCCGACAACCACCACGACACCCCCGCCCGGTTAACGCTTCGTAGTTGGACAGGTGTCCAATGGCAACTGTGTTGCCCGAACGGCCGATATCGGGACTAGTCGGACACCAATAGTTTCATCACGTCATCCCCGGATGACGATTCCCCGCTTGTGTGCCCAGAGGCCGCCTCCGGGCTGTGTCTGGGTCCCCCTGCAACCCAAGACGAGGGAGATATTCGATGAAACGCACTAACCTGGCGCGGCTGGTCGGCGGCGCCTTACTCGCAGCCGGCGTGGCGATCACCATGCTCGCCCCAGCCAGCCTCGCGGACACCGACTCGGCGCAGAGGAGCGCCGCGGAGCTGTCCGCAGCCCAGGCCAAGCTCGACCGAGGCGCCGAGAGTCGGCCAAGCTCGGTGACCGGGTGGCACGTGGACGCCGCGACCAACGCGGTCGTGGTTTCGGTGTACGGCCAGGACAAGGGCGTCGCCAAGTGGGCGGCGGGCCTTGGGGCCGGCGAGGTCAAGATCGAGCACGTGGCCGAGGCACCCCAGCCGCTGTGGAACCTGATCGGCGGCCAGGCCATCACCACCGGCGGTTCGCGCTGCTCGCTCGGCTTCAACGTCCGGTCCGGCACCACCAGGTCCATCATCACGGCCGGTCACTGCACGAACATCGGCACCAGCTGGTCGGGCACCGGTGGCACCATCGGCTCCAGGGCCGGCACGTCGTTCCCCACGAACGACTACGGCATCATCCGGGTGACCTCGGCGTCGGCAGCGTCCACGGCGCTGGTCGACCGCTACAACGCTGGTAGCGACGTTGCGGTCACCGGTGCGGCGACCGCGACCGTCGGCATGGCCGTCTGCCGTTCCGGCTCCACCACGGGCTGGCACTGCGGCAGCGTCACCGGGGTCAACCAGACCGTCTGCTACTCGCAGGGCTGCGTGTACCAGATGATCCGCACGAACGTGTGCGCCGAGCCCGGCGACTCGGGTGGGTCCCTCGTGACCAACTCGGGTGCCCGGCGGGCGGTTGGCCTGACCTCCGGCGGCTCCGGCAACTGCAGCTCCGGTGGGACGACCTACTACCAACCGGTTCCCGAGGTACTCAGCACGTACGGCGTTTCGCTGGTCACCGGCTGATCGGGTAGCTCAGCGGCGGACGGGCCGAACCCTGCCGGCCCGTCCGCCGCACTCTCGCGAGTGCTAGCCCAGCTGGTACACCTCGGTGCGTTCCGTTGTCCCGTCCTCCACGTGGAAGACCGCGTAGCCGTCGACGATCTCGATCGGCATGCCGGGTACCTCGGAGTCGATGGTGTTGCCGGCACGATCGATCGTGTAGTAATCCTGGAAGTCGCCGCCGTCGGTGATGAACACCCGGTCCTGCCAGACCGACTCCGTGAAGAACTGGGGCAGGCTTCCCGCCGAGTGCGTGACCTCTCGTTCCGCGACGTCGAAGACGGCGAGCGCGAAGTCCTCACCAGACTCGCCCGGGCAGGCGATCAATGTGTGCCCGTCGGTGGCGCAGTCGAAGGCCCGGCCCGCCTGGCCGAACTCGGTCAGCCGCGCACCGGTGTCCAGCTCGACCACCTCGCTCACCGCATCGTCCACGTTCGTCGACTCGCCGCCGACCACCAATGCCACGTCGCCTACGACGAGCGACGCGTGCGACCTGGCGAACCGCTCGGACAGATCCCACTTCGGCGCGCCGGTGCCCAGGTCGAGCGCGGCCACGGTCGAGTCCGCCAGCTCGCTGAGCGGACCCGCCGAGTAGCGAGGACGGAGGGCGCGCTCGCCGAGCACCGTGTCGCCCGCGATGGCCTTGGGCCACAGGCCGGTCTGCTCCCAGCGCTTGCTCCCGGTCGCCACGTCGTACGCGACGGTGCGCAGGTCTGCCAGGTCACGGACACCCTCGTTGTCGCCGTTCGTCGCGATGGTGACCAGCGCGGTGTGGTCGTCGGCGGCCCACAGGTCGGCCTCCACCCGCGGACCGCGGTCCTCGCCTGCCGGAACGGAGGGAACGGTCGGCGTTCGCCACAGCACGCTGCCATCCGCCGCGGACAGCAACGCGAGACCGCTCTCGTCGGTGGGAAGGTCATCGCGTCCGTTACACCCGTCCGTCCGGCACGAGTCCCAGTGGTACTCGACGAGCACCGCGAGCCCGTCGCCATGGGGAACCAGCCGCGGCGACGCGCCACCGTCGGGTGTGCCCGGACGAAGGACGGCGTGGCTGGGCGCCCAGGAGGCGCCGTCTCCGCCAGGCAGGTCGTCGAAGAAGGACCGAAAGCTCCAGCGCGCCACTCCGGTCGCCGCGTCTACCAGGCTGAGGTCGTCGTCGCCCGCGAGCAGCGCCACGCCGTCCCGGATCTGGACACTGGTCATCATGGCGTCGGCCTGCCACAGCGGTTGGTCGCTCAGCTCGATCGGCCCCAGCATCGGCGGCGGCGGTGCCGGCCGTGTCGTCGTGGTCGCCGCCTGATCGGAGTCCTCCCCACCGCCGAACGCGACGATGGCCAGCACGACGGCGGCAACCACTACGACCGCGCCCGCGGCGAGCAGCAGCGGTGCCCGGCGCTTCGGCACCTCGAGTTCTTCCGCGGACCCGTCACTCATCTTCGTCCCCCTGACGTTTCGTGATCGTCCGGCGGGAGATGGTAGCGAGCGGGGTGCGGGGATCAGCCGAGTGCGGTTCGCAGACGTTGTGCCGCGGCTTTCGGGTCCGCCGCCTCGGTGATCGCGCGGACCACCACCACCCGGTCCGCGCCCGCTGCGAGCACCTCCGGCAGCCGCTTTTCGTCGATCCCCCCGATGGCGAACCACGGGCGCTGCGGGCGGGCCGCCGCCGTGGCCCTGACCAGGTCGAGGCCCGGTGCCGTGCGACCCGGTTTCGTGGGTGTCGGCCAGCACGGGCCCGTGCAGAAGTAGTCCACCCCCGGCTCGGTGCCCGCGGTGTTCGCCTGGGCGAGATCGTGTGTCGACCGCCCGATGACCACGTGGTCGCCGAGGACGCGCCGGGCCCACGGCACCGGCAGGTCGTCCTGCCCGAGGTGCAGAACGCTGGGGGCGATGTGGGTGCCCGGCGGTCGGTTGGCCTGACCTCCGGTGGCTCCGGTAACTGCAGCTCCGGTGGGACGACCTTCTACCAGCCGGTTCCCGAGGTGCTCAGCCGTTCGGCGGTTCGCTGGTCACCGGCTGATCGGGTAGCTCAGCGGCGGTCGGGCCGAACCCTGCCGGCCCGTCCGCCGCACTCTCGCGAGTCCCACGTTCAAGCCCGGCGAGTCCCACGTTGGGACCCGGCGAGTCCCACGTTCAAGCCCGGCGAGTCCCACGTTGGGACCCGGCGAGTCCCACGTTCAAGCCCGGCGAGTCCCACATCCGGGACCGTCGACGGTCGCTCGGCCGGCGATGCGTGCACAGTCATTTGGCGAGCGTCGCTTGCGTCGGCAACTTGGGCGCCAGCCAGCGAAGCCCCAGTAGTCCCACGGCCGCGGCCACGGCGAGGACCGGCCACGGTGCCAGATCGCCGATCGAGAACAGTGCGACCAGCGCTGGCGCGGCAACACCCGGGATCGTGAACGAGAACTGGAACGCGGCCAGATACCGCCCCCGTGATGCGGCCGGTGCCGCCGCCTCGGACAGCGCGTTCGCGCGAGGCATGAACATCAACGTTCCCGCGGCCAGCAGCAGCGCCGCGGCGAGCAGCCAGCCGGGCTGCCACGCGGCCGGCACCACGACAGCCAGGGCACTGACGAGGCACCACGCCACGTACAACGCCGCGCCGATCATCATGGCGCCGGGCCTGCTCAGCTGCCGGGTGAGTCGGACCGCGAGCGTGCCGCAGGTGCTGTCGATCACCGTGACCACCGCGAGTATCGCCCCCGGTACCCATTCGGGAGTGTGCAACCGCTCGAGCGCGAACACTGGGACCCCGACCAGAAAGAAGTCGACGGGCAGCACCACCAAACCCGTGAACACGATCAAGGCCAGGTACGGCCGGTCACGAAGGACCCCCGGAGCGTCCGAAGACGTCGTGCCCGCGCTCGCGTGGTGATGATGGTCGTGGACGTACCAGTACAGCAGGGCCGCCGATACGCAGAACGACACGGCGTTCAGCGTCACGGCCAGCCGCAGGCCACCGTCGTCGGTTCCGATCAGCAAGATGCCCGCTGCCAACGCTCCTGCGCCGAACGCGCCCGATCGGATCATGTTGACCTGGGCAAATGACCGGTCCTTGGGGCCCGGTGGGGACACGTCAGCGATCAGTGCGAAGAGCGCGCTGTAAAAGCTCTGCTGGCCGGCCGCGAGCAGGATGGCCGCGACGCAGGTGGCGGCCGCGCCGTTCGCGGCGAGGTAGACGAGCGCACCCGCCGCCTGAAGGAGCTGCGCTCCGATCACTACCGTTCGCGGACCCAGCCTGTCCACGAGACGCCCGGCCAAGGGTGGCGCGGCGAGACCGGCCAAGGTGCCCACGGCCACCACGGTGCCCGCCACTCCCAGTGGCAGCCCAACCACCCGCACGACATATACGAGGGCCAGTGGCAGGAACAGCCCGGACCCGAAGTTGTCTGTTCCCAGCGCGATCAGAAGCGCCGATCGACTTCGGCGCATCGACTTCGTCAAAGCGCGGCCCGCAGCCGTTGCGCCGCGGCTTTCGGGTCTGCCGCCTCGGTGATCGCGCGGACCACCACCACCCGGTCCGCGCCCGCTGCGAGCACCTCCGGCAGCCGCTTCTCGTCGATTCCCCCGATGGCGAACCACGGGCGCTGCGGGCGGGCCGCCGCCGTGGCCCTGACCAGGTCGAGGCCCGGTGCCGTGCGACCCGGTTTCGTGGGTGTCGGCCAGCACGGGCCCGTGCAGAAGTAGTCCACCCCCGGCTCGGTGCGCCGCGGTGTTCGCCTGGGCGAGATCGTGTGTCGACCGTCCGATGACCACGTGGTCGCCGAGGACGCGCCGGGCCCACGGCACCGGCAGGTCGTCCTGCCCGAGGTGCAGGATGTCGGCGCCGGCGGCCAGCGCGACGTCCGCCCGGTCGTTCACCGAGAGCAACGCTCCGTAGCGGGCGCACGCCTCGCCGATCACCTCGAGCGCGGCCAACTCCGCGCGGGCCTCGGCACCTTTGTCCCGCAGCTGCACGATGTCCACGCCGCCGGCCAGCGCGGCGTCCACGAACTCCGCGAGGTCCGGGCGAAAACCCGTGCACAGGTACAGCCGCGCGGCCGCCAACCGGCGGCGAATCTGATCTCCGTCAAGTCCAGGCACCCAATCACGCTAGCTGTTGCGCTACGGTGGTGGTGGTCCGCACGGGAGCCTGGATGGACTGGGCTGAGAGGGGATCTGCCGATCCCGACCGTCGAACCTGATCCGGATCATGCCGGCGCAGGGAGCGTGATGTGCCTTGAGTCACAACGCAACGATCGTGGTCGTCGGTGGCGGCGTCATCGGCCTGTCCGTCGCGTGGCGGTTGGTGTCGACGTGTGACGTCACCCTGGTGGACCCGGCGCCGGCGACCGGCGCTTCGTGGGTGGCCGGCGGCATGCTGGCCGCGGTCACCGAGACGTGGCCGGGCGAGGAGGACCTCCTCGACCTGAGCACGGCGTCGCTCGCCGCGTGGCCGGAGTTCGCCGCTGAACTGGGCGTCGATCTGCAGACGAACGGCACGATCGCGGCCGCGCTCGACTCGGCCGACGCCTCGGTGCTCGACACGCTGGCCTCCCATCTCGCCTCGCTGGGCCGTGACGTCGACCGGCTGACCGGTCGCGAACTGCGGGCGGTCGAACCGACCATCGGCCCGAGTATCCGAAGTGGACTTATCGTGCCGGGCGACCTGGCGGTGGACAACCGAGAACTGTTGCGGTTACTACGATCCGGCGCCGCCGACCGCGGTGTCCGGTTCGTCGACCGGCCGGTCCGCGCGGTGACCGCCGGCACGGTCGAGCCGGTCGAGGGCCCCCCGATCCGCGGTGACGCCGTGGTGATCGCCGCCGGCGCGTGGAGCGCCGCCATGCATCCCGCGCTCGCCACTGCCGTGCGGCCGGTGAAGGGCGAGATCCTGCGGCTGCGGGCGCGCCCCGGAGCGTTGCCGCCGCCGGCGCACACGGTCCGCGGCCTGGTCGAGTCGCGCGCCGTCTACCTGGTGCCCAGAGCCGGCGACGAGCTGGTGGTGGGCGCCACCCAGTACGAGGCGGGTTTCGACGTCGAAGTCACGGTCGGCGGCGTGCGGGACCTGCTGGCCGACGCGGAACGCGTGATCCCCGGCATCGCCGAGTACGGGCTCACGGAGACCGCCGCGGGCCTGCGTGCCGGCAGCCGGGACAACCTTCCGCTGGTCGGCTGGCTGGAGCCCGGGGTGCTGGTCGCCACCGGGCACAGCCGCAACGGTCTGCTGCTGGCCCCGATCACCGCGGCCGCGGTCGACGCGATGGTGTCCGGCGCTCCGCCGCCGACCGCGATCGCCGTCGCCGACCCCGCCCGCCTTCAGTACGAGGTGACCCGATGAATGTCAGAGTCAATGGTGAGACGAAACAGTTGGCCGACAACGCCACGGTGGCCGACCTTCTGCGCGAGCTGGGGATGCCGGCCGCGGGGATAGCGGTGGCCGTGAACGGCGAGGTGGTGACGCGAGCGTGGCACAAGACCACGGTCGTCCCACCGGACGCCGAGGTCGAGGTCCTGACCGCCGTGCAGGGAGGCTGACATGGACGACCCGCTGATCATCGCCGGCCGGGAGTACACGTCCCGGCTGATCACCGGCACCGGCGGTGCCACGAACCTCGCGGTGCTGGAACGCGCGCTTGCCGCGTCCGGCACCGAGCTGACCACCGTGTCCATTCGCCGGGTGGACGCACAGGGCGGCTCCGGCGTGCTGGAAGTCCTTCGCCGGCTGAACATCGACCCGCTGCCCAACACGGCCGGCTGCCGCACGGCCGCCGAGGCCGTGCTGACGGCGCGGCTCGCGCGGGAGGCGCTGGGCACCGACTGGGTGAAGCTGGAGGTGGTGGCGGACGACAAGACGCTGCTGCCCGACCCGATCGAACTGCTGGAAGCGGCCCAAACCCTGGTGGACGACGGTTTCACCGTGCTGCCGTACACGAACGACGACCCGGTACTGGCGCTGCGCCTGGAGGAGGCGGGCTGCGCGGCCGTGATGCCGCTCGGCTCCCCGATCGGCACCGGCCTCGGCATCCGCAACCCGCACAACCTGGAGTTGATCGTGGCGCGGGCCGGCGTGCCGGTGATCCTGGACGCGGGAATCGGCACGGCGTCGGACGCGACGCTGGCCATGGAGCTGGGCTGCGCCGCGGTCCTGCTGGCCACGGCCGTGACCCGCGCGTCGGACCCGGAACGCATGGCGGCGGCCATGCGTCATGCGGTCAGTGCGGGCCGGTTGGCTCGTGGGGCGGGTCGGGTGCCGCAGCGGTTCTGGGCGCAGGCGTCGAGTCCGCCGCGCTGAACGCGGTGTCGGTGGCCGGTTGCGCCTCGGTCGCCTCCTCGTCGCCCGCGAGCGCCAGCGCGTCCTGCGTGTCGCGGTTCTGGAGGAAGGCGAGGACCTGCGCCGGGCGACCGAGGAGGTCTCCGCTCGCGTCGAGCTCGGCGGCCTTGGACTCGCTGATGGTCCACACCGCGGTCTTGCCGGCCATCTTCACGATGGCGAGTGAGCCGATCCGGATCACGACCTCGTCCTGCTGATTCACGGCCTCCAGCAGCACGGCGACGGCATCGGACTTGCTCTTGTCGATCTCGGCCTGCGCCTTGCCGATCTGCTGCAGTTCGATGGCCTGCTCGACCTTCTTCAGCCTGGTCTGCAGGCCCTCGGCGGCGTCGGAGTCCCGCATTTTCGCCCAGAACCGCTGCGCCCAGGAGCCCCGGACCGGCGGCTGTTCGGCGGCCACCTCGATGTCGAACTCGCGCAGGACGCCGACGACGGCCTCCTTCAACGGTTCGCCGTCGTCGGCCGTCGTGGACACACTCATGGTCGCCCAACGGCCCTGCGAGGAGAGGAACGCGGCGGCGGCCTCGAGGTCCGGTCCGGACAGGCTCCGTGATTCAGCGGACGACGGTAGACGCTCGAGCCGGGGCGCGCGGGATCCGATGACCTGCATTTCGGCGACCGCCGCGCTGAGCCTCCGCAGCTCTCCGAGGATCTGCTGGTCGGACGCGGCCCGGTCGAGAGCGTGCCGTTCCCCTGCCTCGACCAGGTCGTCGGTCACCTCCCGCTCCATGCTGGAGACGATCACCGCGATGAACAGGTTCAGTACGGCGAAGCTGGACACCAGGATGTAGGTCACGAAGAAGATCCACGCCAGGGGAGCCGCCGTCATCACCTCCCTGGCGATCTCCGGCCACGACTCACCCGTCATGATCTGGAACAGGGTGAGCATGGTGGTGCCCATGTTGGCGAAGAATTCCGGTGCGATATCCCCGAACAACATCGTGGCCATGACCGCGGCCACGTAGACGATGAGGCCGAGCAGTGCACCGATCGCCGCCATGCCCGGCACGGCGGAGAGAAGACCGGAAACCACGCGGCGCATCGCCGGAAATGCCGAGATCAGCCGCAGGACCCGCAGAACACGCAGGGTTCGCACCACCGAGAGTGGGCCGGAGGCCGGCAGGAGAGAAATCCCCACGATGATGAAATCGAAGATGTTCCAGGGGTCCCGGAAGAACCGCCACCCGTAGGCGTACAACCGAGAGGTCAGCTCCACCACGAAGATCGCCAACGTGAGGCGGTCCACGACGTTGAGGAATCCGCCGGCCGTGGACATCACCGAGGACGAGGTCTCGAGGCCGAGCGTGATGGCATTCACCACGATCACCCAGATGATGACCTGCTGGAAGCGCCGGTGCTCGACAATGGCGCGGGCTCGGTCGCGAGTATTCACGTGGCCTCGATTCGCACTGATCGTGATTCGAAATCAGCACGTAGATTACGAGGAGTGCGGGGGATTCTGTCGCGAATCGACCGGAACTACCCGGTCGGCGTACGCGTCCGGTAGCGGTAGCGCAGCGGTGACTCCCCGACCTCCCGTTTGAACGCCGTGCTGAACGCGCTCTCCGACGCATAGCCCAGGTCGGCCGCCAACGCGCCGACCCGGACATCGCTGTCGCGCAGGGCGCGCTGCGCCAGCAGCATCCGCCAGCGGTTGAGATAGGCCAGCGGCGGCGTGCCGGCCACCGTCCGGAAGCGTTCGGCGAACGACGTCCGCGACATGGCCGCCGCGCGTGCCAATTCCGCCAAGCCCCAAGCTTTTCCGGGTTCGGCGTGCATGAGGCGCAGCGCCGGGTGCAACCGTTCGTCGGTCAGCACGTGGAGCCATCCCGGGGGCAGTTCGGTCTGGTCGACGTAGGCGCGCAGCACCTCGAGCAGCACGAGTTGGCCGTACTGCCGGATGGCGAACGCCGAGCCCATCCGATGATCGGTCACCTCTTCGAAAAGCCGGTAGAGGCAGCCGCGCAGCGCCGCGCTCCGGACCAGCCCGACCGCCGGCAGCGCCTGCAGCAGCAGTGCCTCACCGGCCGGGTTGAGGTCCACGCGACCGCCGACCACGACGTCGTCGGTGCCCTGGACGGCGCCGATGAGATTGGGAAAGCCTTCATCGGGCACGATCTCGCGACGCGGTCCGTCGCCGCCACCCGACAGTTCCAGCCATGACCGGTTGTTCAGGATGGCCACGTCACCCGGTTCGAGTTCGAGCGGGTCGCTGCCGTCGGTGGTCAGCCGGGCCGTGCCGGACACCATGGCCACGAGCTTCAGCGGGCCCTCGACGGCGCCGCGCGACACCCACGGACCCCGCGTCGCGAAACCGCCGGAGAGCAGGCCGCGGATCTCGACGAGGTCGAACACCTCCGAGAGATGGTCCATCTCCGTACTCTCGCGCAAGAAATACCGCGAGTCCCACGTTCAAACCAGGCGAGTCCCACGTTGGGATCGGGTGAGTTCCACATTGGCGAGGCGCTCTCGAGGTTGCCCGAATGTGGGACTCGCCCGCGCTGAACGTGGGACTCGCCGGGCTTGAACGTGGGACTCGCGAGCGCGCATCCACGGCGCGTCGACCAGACGCGCATCACGGTTGCCGGCGTAGCTCGGCCACCTCGGCCCGCAGGGCGCGGACCTCCTCGAGGATCAGGCGGTCCGACGCCGCCTGGTCGGCCGCGTGCCGGTCCTCCGCCTCGGCCAGGTCGCTCGTCACCTGGTCCTCCATGCCGCTCACCACGACCGCGATGAACAGGTTCAGCACGGCGAAGCTGGACACCAGGATGTAGATCACGAAGAAGATCCACGCCATGGGCGCCTCGACCATCACCGCACGGGCGATGTCCGGCCACGCCTCGCCCGTCATGATCTGGAACAGCGTGAAGAACGTGGTCCCCAGGTCGCCGAAGTGCTCGGGGGCGATGTCGCCGAACAGCTTGGTGGACATCACGCCGGCCACGAAGATCACCAGCGCCAGCAGGCTGGCCACCGACGCCATGCCGGGCATCGCGGCGAGCAGTCCGCCCACCACCCGACGCATGGCCGGCACGGCCGACACCAGCCGCAGGATCCGCAGCACACGCATGGTCCGCAGGACGGAGAGCGGCCCGGCCGCCGGGACCAGCGCGACCCCCACCACCAGCAGGTCGAACACGCTCCACGGGTCGCGGAAGAACCGCCAGCCGTTCGCGTAGAACCGCAGCCCCAGCTCGGCCACGAAGATGCCGAGCGCGATCCGGTCGGCCACGTGCAGCAGGTCACCGGCCTCGGCCACGAGCCTCGGCGACGTCTCCAGCCCGAGCGTGATCGCGTTGATCACGATGACGGTGATCACGAACCGCTGGAAGGTCTGGTGCTCCACCAGGGCCTTGGCCCGCTCCCGGGTCAGCACGTCAGGACCGCGCCGACTTCAGCTCGGCGATCTCCACCCGCAGCGCCCGCAGCTCCTCGAGGATCAGCTGGTCGGACGCCGCCTGGTCGGACGCGTGCTGGTCCTCGGCCTTCATGAGGTCGGTGGCCACCGTCTTCTCCATGCCGCTCACGATGACCGCGATGAACAGGTTCAGCACGGCGAAACTGGACACCAGAATGTAGATCACGAAGAAGATCCACGCCATGGGCGCTTCGGCCATGACGTCGCGCGCGATGTCCGGCCACGCCTCGCCCGTCATCGTCTGGAACAGGGTGAACAGCGTGGTGTCGAGCCCGCCGAAGTACTCGGGCGAGATGTCCCCGAACAGCTTGGTCCCCATCACGGCGGCCACGTAGATGACCAGGCCGAGCAGCGCACCGATCGACGCCATGCCCGGCACGGCGGCCAGCAGGCCCGCCACCACGCGGCGCATGGCCGGCACGGCCGAGATCAGCCGCAGCACCCGGAGCACGCGCAGCGCCCGCAGGACGGAGAACGGTCCGGTGGCCGGCAGCAGCGAGATGCCCACGATGATGAAGTCGAAGACGTTCCACGAGTCCTTGAAGAACCGCCAGCCGGCCGCGTACAGCCGGATGGCCAGCTCGACCACGAAGATCGCCAGCATGATGTGGTCGGCCGTGTGCAGCAGCCCACCGAAGTTCGTCATCACTCTGTCGGACGTCTCGAGGCCGAGCGTCATCGCGTTCAGCACGATCACCCAGATGATGAACTGCTGAAAACGCTTGTGTTCGACCAGGACACGCGCCCGCTGGCGGGATATCAACGACCGGCCCTTCCGCGAGTACTGGCAACGACGTCAAGGAAGCGTAAACGCCGAAGGGCCTCCATCAGGCGTTAATCGTGTGGTTTAGCTCTCCTCCAGGGGCTTGAGCCGCCAAAACGCCGAGACCGGGCCGACGCCGCTACCCAGCGGATAGGCGTTGGCCACGGCGTTCGTCACGAACCACTTGCCGAACCGCACGGCCGACGGCACGTCCATGCCCCGTGCCAGCGCCGAGGTGATCGACGACGCCATGGTGTCGCCGCCGCCGTGCGTGTGCTTCGTGTCGATCCGCGCGGCCGGCAGTTCGGTGAACGTCGTGCCGTCGTAGAGGATGTCCACGCACTGCGGGTCGTCGTGCAGGTGCCCGCCCTTTACCAGTGCCCACTGTGGACCGAGCGCGTGCAGGGCCACGGCCGCCGCACGGGCGTCCGCGTGGTTGCGCACGGTGATCCCCGTGAACAGCCGCACCTCGTCGAGGTTCGGCGTGACGAGCGTCGCGCGGGGGAACAGTTCGCTGCGCAACGCGTCCATGGCGTCGTCGCGCAGCAGCGGATCCCCGTGCATGGAGGCGGCCACCGGGTCGACCACGAACGGGATCGTGTCGTCCCGTCCGATGTGGACCCGGTCACACGCCTTGGCCACGGCCTCGATCACCTCGGCCGTGGCCAGCATGCCCGTCTTCGCGGCCAGCACGCCGATGTCGTCGGCCACCGTCTCGATCTGCGCGGCTACCACCTCGGCCGGCAGCACGGAAACCCCGCTGACGCCCAGCGAGTTCTGCACGGTGACCGCCGTGATGGCGGTCATCCCGTGCACCCCGCAGGCGAAGAACGTGCGCAGGTCGGCCTGGATGCCCGCACCACCGCCGGAGTCGGACCCGGCGATGGTGAGGACCCTAGGTGGCGTCTCAGCCTGTGTCATTGGTTCGCTCCGCAGGCTCCGCTCACGTGTCGACTACCGGCAGATACACCTTCTGCCCAGCGTCGTGGAACTTCTCGGACATCTCCTCCATGCCCGCCTCGATGGCGGCCACGGACGACAGGCCGTGTTCCTCCGCGTACTTGCGCACGTCCTGGGTGATCCGCATGGAGCAGAACTTCGGCCCGCACATCGAGCAGAAGTGCGCGGTCTTCGCCGGTTCGGCCGGGAGCGTCTCGTCGTGGAACGACCGCGCGGTGTCCGGGTCGAGCGACAGGTTGAACTGGTCGGCCCACCGGAACTCGAAGCGGGCCTTGGACAACGCGTCGTCCCAGTCCTGGGCGCCCGGGTGTCCCTTGGCCAGGTCGGCCGAGTGCGCGGCGATCTTGTACGTGATCACCCCGGTCTTCACGTCGTCCCGGTTGGGCAGGCCCAGGTGCTCCTTCGGCGTGACGTAGCACAGCATGGCCGTGCCCAGCCAGCCGATCTGGGCCGCGCCGATGGCCGACGTGATGTGGTCGTAGGCCGGCGCGATGTCCGTCGCAAGTGGACCGAGCGTGTAGAAGGGCGCCTCGCCGCACAGCTCCTCCTCGAGCCGCACGTTCTCGGCGATCTTGTGCATCGGCACGTGGCCGGGGCCCTCGATCATCACCTGGACGTCGTGCTCGCGGGCGATGTGCGTGAGTTCCCCGAGCGTGCGCAGCTCGGCGAACTGTGCCTCGTCGTTGGCGTCGGCGATGCTGCCCGGCCGCAGCCCGTCACCGAGCGAGAACGTCACGTCGTAGGCACGCAGGATCTCGCACAGCTCGATGAAGTTGGTGTACAGGAAGGATTCCCGGTGATGCGCGAGGCACCACGCGGCCATGATCGACCCGCCGCGCGACACGATTCCCGTGATGCGCTTGGCGGTCAGCGGCACGTACCGGAGCAGCACGCCCGCGTGCACGGTCATGTAGTCGACGCCCTGCTCGCACTGCTCGATCACCGTATCGCGGTAGAGCTCCCAGGTCAGCTGCGTCGGGTCACCGTTGCACTTCTCGAGTGCCTGGTAGATCGGCACGGTGCCGATCGGCACGGAGGAGTTGCGGACGATCCACTCGCGGGTCTCGTGGATCCGCTTGCCGGTGGACAGGTCCATGACCGTGTCCGCGCCCCACCGGGTGGCCCAGACCAGCTTGTCCACTTCGTCCTCAATGGACGACGAGACGGCCGAGTTGCCGATGTTCGCGTTGATCTTGACGAGGAACTTCTTGCCGATGATGGCCGGTTCGACCTCGGGATGTTTGCGGTTGACGGGAATCACCGCGCGCCCGATGGCCACTTCGTTCCGGACGAACTCCGGATCGACACCCTCGCGGATGGCGACGAACCGCATCTCCTTGGTGATGATGCCGGCCTTCGCGTAGGCCAGCTGGCTGACCGCACCGTTCACCGGTTCGCGCTCGGCGATCCAGCTGGCCCGGACGGGTTCAAGTCCACTATGGACGTCGATGATCGCGTTGTCGTCCGTGTACGGGCCCGAGGTGTCGTAGAGGTCGACGTGCTCGCCGTTGGTCAGGTTGACCCGACGGAACGGCACGCGCAGCCCGTCGACCTCGTGGTAGTGCTTCGTGGAACCGGAGATCGGCCCGGTGGTGACGCTCGGTCGCACACTGCGGTCGTCAAGAGCGGTCATGGAAAGTCCTCCCTACGCCGGCATTACCCGGTCAGGTTCAGGCGGTCGGCAGAGCCGGGTCCACTCACGGACTCCATCTGCCCTCTCAGCCCGCCAAGGCGCGAGCTCCCGCGTGTTTTGAGTTGTAGTACCTCCCGACCATAGCCAGCCGTTCGGGGCACTGCCAAGGGCGAGATCACGGCGGCACCAGTACGGTGCACGCGTGGACGTGCGGCTGCCGTACCCGCCGGGGGCCAGACGGGCCGATCGGCCCGCCGTGGCGAAACCCTGCTCGACCTGCAGCGAGTTGGTGGCGCGCGGTTACCCCGAGTGCTCGTCGTGTGTCGATTCCGTAGATCAATTCTGGCGTGCCGACTGGGACGCGCTGTCCGACGCCGACGCCGAGCAGGTGGCCGACGCCGACGTCGGCACTTACGCGTGGACGTGCACCGACTGGGCGCTGCGGCAGCTGCGCTGCGCCGGATGCCGCAAGGAGCTGGGCGCCGGCCCGCCGGAGTGCGTCGGCTGCGCGGCCGCGGACGCCGCCCGCTGGGAGTGGGACGGCCCGATGACCGCGAACGAGCGCCAACTGCGCGCGGCGGTCGTTCGGCTGCGCGCCCCGCACCGGGCCCGCGCGGCCGTGGTCGCCACGTGGCGGCTGGTGCTGCCGTTCGTGCTGGTGGGCGACGTGCCCGGCACGCGGGCGTTGCGTCTCATCCGGACGAACGTGCTGGCCGGCCGCTACCCAGAACTGGCGGCGCAGGACAACCTGACCGACCTGGCCGGCATCCCGACCCTGCCCTGGCGCCGGATCCTCACCTAGCAGGCTGGCTACCGTGCAGGGAACGACGCCTTCCATGCATTCGCCGGGCCGAACCTCACCTGTCGAATGCGAGCCGGATGCCGAGGCCGATGAGCACGGCTCCGGAGAGCCGTTCGATCCGCGAGTGGTGCCGCTGGAGCCAGCCGACCAGCCGGGTGAGCAGCCCGGCGATGATCAGGTACCAGACCGTGTCGACAAGTACCCAAATGGCGGCCAGCACGAGCAGCGTCCCGCGCCCGGCGCCGGGCGCCACGAACTGCGGCAGGAACGAGATGGCGAACACCGCGAGCTTGGGGTTGGCGAGGTTAACCAGCAGCCCGGCGCGGAAACCGGAGCCGGTGGTCGGCTCCGCCGGTTCGCGGTGCCGCCCGAACAGCGCTCGGACGCCGAACCACAGCAGCACCCCGACCCCCGCGATCCGCAGCGCCTGGTAGGCGACCTCGGAGGCGATCAGCAGCGCGGACAGACCCAGCCCGGCGGCGGCCGCCCAGAACGCGACGCCCGCCTGGAGGCCGGCCACCGTGGCGAGTGCCGAGCGGCGCCCGCCACGCACGGTCTGCCGTACGAGCATGGCCGTGCCGACGCCCGGCACCATGGCGAGCAGCAGCGAGGCGAGCAGGAAGGCCAGGAGGCCGGTGGTGGTCATGGCAGATCGACGGTAACGCGCAGGCCGCCGTTGTCACCTGGTTTTGCCGCCACCGTGCCGCGGTGGGCGGTGGTGATCGAGCGGACGATCGACAGGCCGAGGCCGGCGCCGTCGCGTTGGTGGGTTCGTTCGTCGGTCAGGCGGCGGAACGGTTCGAACAGCGCCGAGACCGACTCGGCCGGCACCTGTTGACCCGTGTTGTGCACCGACAGCGCCGGCACGCCGGCCACCACCACCTCGATCGTGCCACCGGGTTCGTTGTACTTGATGGCGTTCTCGACGAGGTTGATCACCAGGCGTTCCAGCAGGACCGGATCGCCGTCGACCGTCCGTTCGACGAGTCCGCGGTGGACGGTCAGCTCGTGTTCCGTGATTCTCTCGGCGTGGGCGTCGAGGACGTCGGAGACGAGCCTGTCCAGTCGGACCGGGGCGGTACCCGGCAGACCCCGGTCGCTCTCGGCCAGGACCAACAGACCCTCGATGAGCCGCTCGTTGCGTTCGTTGACCAGGAGAAGCTGCTTGGCCAACAGCGCCGGGTCGACGCCGCCGGTGACCAGCGAGACCTCGAGCAGGGTGCGCTGCGCGGCGAGTGGGGTGCGTAGCTCATGGGAGGCGTTGGAGGCGAACCTGCGCTGCGCCTCGAAACCGACGGCCACCCGGTCGAGCATGGCGTCGAGCGCGTCGGCCAGGGTGCGCAGCTCGTCGCGGGCTCCACCGAGCCGAACGCGGTGCCCCAGGTTGGCCGGTCCCATCTGCCGCACGACATCCACCATGGACGCCACCGGCCGCGCGACCAGCCGCGCCACCGCCAGGGCGACCCAGCAGAGGACAACGGGCGCGGCCAGCAGGACCAGGACAGCGACGGTGCTACCGAACCAGCCGTAAGGCCCGCAGGCGGTACCGGTGGACGGGTCGTAGCAGCTGTCCTCGCTGAACAGCGACTCGTACAGATCTTTCGCGAAAGGTCGTGCCAGAGGTCGTGCCAGGTGGTACAGAACCAATCCGGTGAGCACCGCCAGCACGATGACCAGGGCGATCCGGCCACGCAGCGACCGTGGCAGGCCCAGCCGCTCCCGGATGGTCAGGCGCCGAACCGGTAGCCGGCCTTCGGCACCGTGTGGATCAGTGGGGGATCGCCCAGCTTGCGCCGCAACGTCATCACCGCCATCCGCACCGCGTTCGTGAACGGATCCGCGCGCTCGTCCCATGCCTTCTCCAGTAGCCGTTCGGGGCTGACCACCGTGCCCGCGGCGCGCATCAGCACCTCGAGAACAGCGAACTCCTTGGGGGCCAACATGAGCGGCTGCCCGTCGCGGCTCGCGTGGCGGCGCGGGCCGTCGAGCAGTACGCCGTCCACTTCGAGCACCGGCGGCAGCACCGGCCGGGCGCGCCTACCCAGCGCGTGGACCCTGGCCACCAACTCGGCGAACGCGAACGGCTTCGTGAGGTAGTCGTCGGCGCCGATGCCCAGGCCGTCGACCCGATCGCGGATGCTCGCCGCGGCCGTCAGCATGAGTACCCGCGTCTCGCGGCCGTCGGCGATGATCCGCCGGCAGACCTCGTCGCCGTGGACCTTCGGCAGATCGCGGTCGAGGATCACCACGTCGTAGGAGTGCATGGCGACCCGTTCGGTCGCCGAGTCGCCGTCATAGCAGACGTCGACCGCGAAGCCGAGGTGGCGCAGTCCTGCCACGAGTGTGTCGGCCAGCAGGTGCTCGTCCTCGGCCACGAGTATGCGCATCGATCCCCCTCGATCCGCGCCTGTCTAGCCACCTTCGGATATGGGCGTCATAAACGTCGTTCTTACCGGCCGGGTAACGGCCGGCTCGTACTTCTTGATCCGTGTTCATACCTCTGATCGGCCTGGTCGCGGTGAGCTTCGCGATCATCTGGTGGTTCCTGGCGGGCGGACCCCGCCTCGATCTCGACGTCTACCGGCTCGGCGCGGAGATGTGGCTGTCGGGCGGTGACCTGTACGGCCCGCTGCCGGAGACGGTGCTCGGTATCCACCTGCCGTTCACGTACCCGCCGATCGCCGCCGTGTTGTTCGTGCCGTTCACGTGGCTGTCCCACGCGCCCGCGAGTATCGCACTGACGCTGGTCACGGTGATGGTGCTCGCCGTGGTCATGTCCGTGACACTGCGATCGCTCGAGGTCCCCAGAACCTGGTTCGTCACGGGACTTCTGCTGCCGGTGGCCCTCATGGTCGAACCGGTACGCGAGACGTTGGCCTTCGGGCAGGTCAACGTGCTGTTGATGGGGCTGGTGGTGCTCGACTGCCTCGTCCGGCGCCCGCGTTGGCCGCGTGGCCTGCTCGTCGGGATCGCCGCCGCCGTCAAGTTGACCCCGGCGGTGTTCGTGCTGTTCTTCCTGCTGCGCGGTGACCGGCGGGCGGCACTGACGGCCGGCGCGGCGTTCGCGGGCACCACGGCCGCCGGGTTCCTGCCCAACTGGTCGGGTTCGGTGCGGTACTGGACGGAGACGGTCTTCGACACCGACCGGATCGGAGCGGTGGGCGCCCGGTCGAACCAGTCGGTCAAAGCCCTGCTCGCGCGGCTCGGCATCGACGGCGGGTGGTGGATGGCGCTGGCCGTGCTCGTCCTCGTGCTCGGTGTCCTCGCCGTGCGCCGGGCACTGGCCGATGGCCGACCGACCCTGGCACTCGGTTACGTCGCGCTCGCCGCGCTACCGATCTCGCCCGTCTCCTGGTCCCACCACTGGGTGTGGGCGGTGCCGGTCGTGCTGAGCCTCGGTGTGCTGGCGTGGCGGACCCGGGCCTGGGCGCCGACCCTGCTCGCCGGTGGTGGACTGCTGCTGTTCCTGGCCGCGCCGCACTGGTGGTGGGGCGGTGGCGACCCGTGGACGGCCGTGCGGATGCTGGTCGGTACGGCGTACCTGTGGTTCGCGGTGGTCGCCCTGGCGTTCGGGGCGTGGTCGACCCACGGTCAGCTCGGTCGGGCGCGCTTGGAACAGGTAGGCCCGGTCGGCGCGGTCAGATCCGGAACGACGACATGATCGTTCGGTAGGAGTAGTCCTCGCCGTAGTCGTTCTCTCGCTGAGCGGGTGGCGAAGGCGGCGCGGCGGCATCCTCGGTCGGCGGTTCCGGCATCGCCTCGTCGAGGTCGTCGTCGGCGGCGGCGTCCGGTGGTGCGACTCGGTCCTCGGCCAGCTGCCGGATCTCCTCCGGGCTCAGCGGCTCCAACGCCTCGGCGAATTCCTCAGCGGCGTGAGTGAACGCATCGCGGTAG
The DNA here is from genome assembly GCA_963826035.1 of uncultured Actinomycetota bacterium. Classification (GTDB taxonomy): domain Bacteria; phylum Actinomycetota; class Actinomycetes; order Mycobacteriales; family Pseudonocardiaceae; genus Actinophytocola. The sequence continues at coordinate 132,996 of CAWGVZ010000008.1, forward strand.
GCGGGACTGCTCGCAGCCTCACGAAGAGTCAGGTGGCCTGCCAGCACCTCGCGTGCCATCTCGGCGAACGCACCACCTCCCTTGGCAACTTCCCGAAGAGTCTCCTCCTGGAAGCGCCGGATCTCGTCATGGTCAATCGGCGAACGGGGGAGTTTATCAAGAATCGAACGGTCCATTATTGTTTCCTTCCGGGGGTTGCGGCTGATCAGAAGTCTTTGCCATCGCCGGGGTGCTGGTAGTGATGCTCCTTGAGTTTGTCGAACTCGTACGTAGGAACCTCTGGGAGGTCGTCGGCGTCCCCCAGTGTCTCAAAAATCTTGACAACGTCAGAAACATAGGTCGCCAGCGTTCCGGAATAGCTGATGCAGTTAAATATTATGTCAACCGATCCGTTTTGGAACGCGTCCTTGATCGCAAAGGCTATCCCTCCCGCTTTGGTGCCTGCGGTCAATATTGTGAGCAGGACGTCCAGGGCGGTGTTCAAAATATCGTCATAAATGAGGTGCATCTCAAAGATGAATTCCGTGGCCCATTCGTAGAGCTCCTGGAGGGCGCTAAAAGCGTCGGCTTCGGTATATATCGCGTCGCGAAATTTCTCGAAGTAGACGCGAGCCGCGTCTGCGGCGTTCCCTTCCCAGTCGCCGTGGAGACCGGTAGTGGCATCGTGAACGTTCTCCGCGATCGACTCTGTGCCGTTAGCGCATGCTTTCCAGATGGTCGCACACTTTGTCCACGCCTCCCATTCGCCGAAAAACCATTCGCGGATCGACCTGATGAAGTCGAAGCCAACGAGTTTCTCCAGCAGCATCCGGGCTCCCGCGAGCAAGCTGAGTTTGTCGATTTCGGCTCGTGTTTTGTTCTCGAGCTCGCTACCGATCATCTCGGCTTCCGAGGGGATGGGGTCGAGCTTCAGTTCGCTCGTCACACCCCTGAAGTCGGTCCATTTAGTGGTCGGCGGCGGGTTTGCTCGCCCGGTGCCTCGCGCCTCCCATTTCCCTTGGTAGGATTCGGCCCCCGAATAAGTCTCGTCGAGCTTGGCCGCGCTCGACTCGTCTTCCTCTCGGTAGTATTCGGCGACCCGGTACATCTCGCGGCCGGACCCTCCGGCGATCCGGTCCATTTCTCGGGCGCGTTTCGTCATTGATTCAACGATGCTGGTGTGGCCGTAGCAGAGGCCGCTAATAATCCCTTCGTCGTGAGTGCTCATCTGGGCCTTTGTGGAGATGAGGGTCTTAATGCTGTCCGCGCCACCCGCGACGTCCTCCAGGAACTCGGCGAACTTGTCCAGAACATCTGGATCTACGGAAAATGACACGGATCCTCCCCCTTCCTCGCGACTGTGTGCGACACCATCGTGCGGATCCGGCCCTGTAGGAACCCTGTGCCGGCCTTGCACGTCACAGCACGTATCCGCTATACAGGCGAAACGCAGCACGGAGGGGTCTGGTGGCGCTGACGTTCCAGGTACTCGGCCATGTCGAGGCCCTGCGCGCCGACCAGCCGGTCGATCTGGGCCACCTCCAGCAGCGGGCAGTGCTGGCCGCCCTGCTAACTGACGCCAACAACACCGTGGCCACGGACTCGCTCGTGGACCGGGTGTGGGGTGACCAGGTCCCCGCACGTGCGCGCCATGCGCTGTACAGCTACCTCTCCCGGTTGCGCCGGGCCATCGCCACGGACGCGGAGATCACCCGGCAGTCCGGCGGTTACCTTCTCACGCTGGACTCCGACGCGGTCGACATGCACAGATTCCGCCGGCTCGTCTGTGAGGCGGACGAGGCCACCGACGACGAGACCGCGTTGTCGCTGATCGAGCAGGCGGTACGGCTGTGGCGGGGTGAGCCGTTCGCCGGCCTGGACACGCCGTGGTTCAGCTCGATCCGTGATCGGTTGCAGGCGGAGAAGGTCACCGCACGGCTGCGCCGCAACGACCTGGCGCTGGACCTCGGCCGCCATGCCGAGCTGCTGGCCGACCTGCGCGACGAGGCCGCGGAGCGCCCGCTCGACGAGTACCTGGCAGGCCAGCTCATGCTGGCGTTGTACCGCGGCGGCAATCAGGCTGACGCGCTCGAGCATTTCCAGCGCGTCCGTGCGCGGTTGGCCGATGAGCTGGGTGCCGACCCCGGCGTTGAGCTGCGGCGCCTGCACCAGCGGATCCTCTCGGCCGAGCCGTCCCTGTCCCTCCCGGAAGCTGGCGCGATCGACGTGCTCTCCTCGCCGACGCCGCGCCAGCTTCCGGCGCCGCCGGCGCATTTCGTCGGCCGCGCCGACGAGATCGCCGTGCTGGACAAGGCACTGGACGCCGACCCCGGCAGCGCGGTGATCACAGCGATCAGCGGCACGGGCGGGATCGGCAAGACCTGGCTCGCCCTGCGATGGGCGCACGACAACCTCGATCGGTTCCCCGGCGGGCAGCTCTACGCGGATCTGCGCGGCTTCGACCCGGCAGGCAACCCACTGGCACCCGCGGATGTCATCCGGTCGTTGCTGGCTTCCTTGGAGGTGCCGCCGGAACGGATTCCGGACGACCAGGCCGCCCAGACGGCCCTCTACCGCAGCCTGTTGGCCAACCGCCGAGTGGTCCTCGTGCTGGACAACGCGCGCGACACCGAGCAGGTCCTACCGCTGCTGCCGGGCAGTCCCAGCTGCCTCGTGCTGGTCACCAGCCGTAGTCGGCTGTCCGGACTGGTGGCGCGGCACAACGCCACGCCGGTCTCCCTGGAGACGTTGAGCGAGGTCGAGGCCACCGCGCTGCTGACCCGCAGGCTCGGCCGGGACAGGGTCGCCGCCGAGCCGGCGGCCGCGGCGGAACTGATCGAGCACTGCGCGCGGCTACCGCTCGCGCTGGGGATCGCCGCCGCCCGCGCCCTGGCCAACCCGGGGTTCTCCCTGCACGCCCTCGCCGAGGAGCTACGCGACGAGCACGACCGGCTCGACGTGCTCGCCACGGACGAGCCGGCCGGTGACGTGCGGGCGGTGTTCTCCTGGTCCTACCAGGCACTCAGCCCTCGGGCCGCCCGCCTGTTCCGGCTGCTCGGGCTCCATCCCGGGCCGGACATCGCCCTGCACGCGGCGGCGTCGCTGGTGGGGTTCGACCTGGCCGAGACCCGTTCCCTGCTCGCGGAGCTGGCACAGACGCATCTGCTGGAGGAGCACCTGCCCGGCAGGTACCGGTCCCACGATCTGCTCCGCGCCTACGCGGCCGAACGGGTGGCCGACGAGAACGCCCAGGCGCGGCATGCGGCCGTCCACCGGACCCTGGACCACTACCTGCACGTCGGCTTCGCGGCGGAGCGACACCTGGCGCCGCATTGGGAGCCGATCGTGCTGGCCACGCCTCAGCGCGGCGTGGCCGTCCGCCGGATCGCCGACTACCAGCAGGCGATGCGGTGGTTGGCCGCCGAGCAGGACAATGTGCTCGCCGCCATCGAACTGGCGGTCCGCGACGGCTTCGACGTGCACGCCTGGCAACTGCCGTGGGCGCTGAGCACTTTCTTGAATCGGCAGGGATTGCGGACGCTGCGGGTCATCACGCAACAGACGGCGCTCGCGGCCGCCGTCCGGCTGGACGACCGCAACGCCCAGGCCATCAGCCACCACCTGCTCGGACGCGGACAGGCCATGCTGCACCGGTTCGAGGAGGCCTTCGAGCACCTGGACGCGGCCCTGTGTGGCCATGCGGAACTCGGTGACCTCGGCGGCCAGGCGACCGTCCGTTTCTCACTCACCCAGGTGTGCATGCAGCGGGAGCGTCCCGACGAAGCTCTCGAACACTGCGGCATCGCACTGGAGCTCTACCGGGCGAGCGGCAACCCGGTCTGGGAAGCGTTCAGTCTGAGCGCGCTGGGTGGGTGCGAGGCCCTCCTCGGCCAGTTCCCCGAGTCCCTCACCCACTGCCGCGAAGCCCTGGAACTGCTCCACGCGCTCGACAACCAGGACGGTGCCGCGCACACACTGCGCTGCCTCGGCTACGTCCATCACCAACTGGGCGACCACGCCGATGCCGCCGGCCGCCTCCGCGACGCCCTGGCGCTGTTCCGCGAGCTCGGCGACAAGTACCACGAGGCCGCCACGCTGCATATTCTCGGCGACGCGCTCCAGGCAGCCGCCCGGTCCGACCAGGCCAGGGCCGCTTGGACACAGGCGGCCACGATTCTGGACGAGCTGGCCCATCCGGACGCGGACGCCGTCCGCACCAAGATCAATCGTGCGTGAGCTGGTCAACCCACGGTGAGCTCGGTCGGGCGTGCGTAGACGTCGACCATCGCGCCGTTGCGTAGGACGGTCACCGCCAGGTCGGTGCCGATGACCTCGGCGAACAGCTTGCGCTGGATGCCCTGCGCGTCGTGGATCCGTTCGCGGGCCACGGTCAGCACCAGATCACCCTTGCGCAGGCCCGCGCGGTGGGCCGGTCCGCCGTCGACCACCTCGATCACCCGCAGGCCGGCCGACTGGCCCGTGCGCTCGGCCACGTCGTCGGGCAGCGGCGCCGGGACACCGACCACGCCGAGGTAGGCGCGGCGCACCCGGCCCTCCACCTGGAGGGTGTCGATGATCCGCCGCGTGGTGTCGTTCATGGGCACGGCCAGGCCGAGGCCGAAGCCCGCGACCGCCGTGTTGATGCCCACCACCCTGGCGGCCGAGTCGGCGAGGGCGCCGCCGGAGTTGCCGGGGTTCAACGCCGCGTCGGTCTGGATCACGTCCTCGATCACCCGCGCCGCCTGGCCCTGCCGCACGGGCAGCGAGCGGCCGAGCGCGCTGATCACGCCGGCCGTCACCGACCCCGACAGGCCGAGCGGGCTGCCGACCGCGACCACCAGCTGACCGACCACCAGCTTGTCCGCGTCGCCCAGTTCGGCCGGCTCCGGCGCGCCCGAGCCCGCCCGCAGGACGGCCAGATCCGACAGCGGGTCGACGCCGACCACCTCGAACGGGGTCTCCGTGCCGTCGGAGAACGTGGCCGTGCCGTGCTTCCCGCTGCCGATCACATGGGCATTCGTGAGCAGGTGTCCCTCACCGGTGAAGACGACGGCCGAGCCGGACCCTCGGCGCAGGGCGACGCTCGCGACGTGCGGGGTGAGCGCGGCCGCGACCGCGCTCACCGTCCGGGAGTAGGCGTCCATGGCGTCGTCGTCGGACATGGCCACCCCTCGATTACATCGTTGCACCTCTCTACAAGTGTGCGCCTGATTCGCTGTGTTCCGCGTTCACCGGGAGCAGAAGCTCGGCGAAGTGCTCGAGGTCGACGTTGGCGCCGGTCAGGACGGTGGCCACCAGCTCGCCCGGGATGTCGCGGTTCGCGATGGCCGCCAGCCCGGACGCGCCGGCCGGTTCGAGCAGGACACCGAGCGTGCGGGCGCCGAGGTGCATGGCCGCGAGTATCTCCTCGTCGGTGACCAGCACCATGTCGTCCACGAGCTCGCGGGTCCGGCGCACGGCCTCCGGTGCGGGCCGGTCGATGGCGATGCCCGCGGCGAACGCGCTGGTCTTCGGGATGGACAGCACCTGGCCGGTCCGCCAGCTCTCCGGCAGCGCGGGCGCCGCGGCCGCGCCGACGCCGATGATCCGCACGTCCGGCACGTGCGCCCTGAGCCAGCGGGCGACGCCGGTGACCAGCGCGCCGTCGCCGACCGGCAGCACCACCGTGTCGAATCCGCCGGTGCGCGTCAGCTCGATGCCGATGGTGCCCGCGCCCTCGGCGATCGCCGCGTCCCGCCCGTCGTAGACGAACGTTCGGTCCGGCGCCGCCGCGGCGAACTCCTCGGCTCGCGCGGCGGGTTCGTGGTCGACCTGGTGGACGCGCACGCCGAGCGCGGTCATCCGCGCGATCTTGACGGCCGGGGTCGAGCCGGAGACGAACACGTGGGCACGCAGCCCGTGGCGCCTGGCCGCGTAGCCGATGCCCTGTCCGAAGTTCCCGCCGGTCGACGCGCACACCACCGTGGTGCCGGGCGGCAGTTCGCTCACCAGGAAGTCCGCACCGCGGCCTTTGAAGCTGCGCAACGGGTTCAGCGTCTCGAGCTTGGTGAGCACGGGGCGGCCGAGCGCGGCCGTGAGCGTCGGCTCGACGTACTGCGGTGAGTTCAGGAAGACAGGGTCGATGACGGTGGCGGCCCGCGCGATGCGGTCGAGTTCGAGATCGGTCATGTCCCCGACCGTAGGACGAACGGCGGTGACGGCGATTGAAAATTCTCCCGCCGCGACGCAAGATTCTTGCGTGGACCTGGACGAGATCGACTACCACCTGCTGGACCTCGTGCAGGCGGACGCGACGCTGCCGCTGCACGTGCTCGGTGAGCGGATCGGGCTGTCGCCGAGCGCGGTCCAGCGCCGGCTGACCCGGCTGCGGACGGCCGGTGTCATCAGGGCGGAGGTCGCGCTCGTCGACCAGCGCGCCGTCGACGCCGGGCAGACGGCCGTCGTGCTCGTCGCGCTGGTGGACGACGATCCCGCGCACCACGAAGGCTTTCGCGAGCGGATGCTGGCCGAGCCGGGCGTGCAGCAGTGCTACTGCATCGTCGGCCAGTGGGACTTCGTGGTCGTCCTGATCACGGCGGATCTCGCGGAGAACCGCTCGCTGTCCCTCCGGCTGTTCGGGCCCGGCTCAGCGGTGCACAGGTACGAGACGCTGCCGAGTTACGAGACCGTCAAGTCGGGGCACGCGGTGCCGCTGCCTAGCTGACCTCGGCCTCCGCCGGGTCCCACGACAGGCCGGGCTTGCCCCAGCCGTTGTGCTTGAGCATCCGCTTCGACTCCCTGGCGTATCGGCCGACCAGGCGGTTCAGGTAGAGCAGGCCGTCCAGGTGGTCGGTCTCGTGCTGCAGGCAGCGCGCGAAGTAGCCGGTGCCCTCGACCTCGATGGGCGTGCCGTCCACGTCCTGGCCCGTGCACTTGGCCCAGCCGGCACGGCCGGTGGGGAACGACTCGCCCGGGACCGAGAGGCAACCCTCGAGGTCGTCGTCCGGATCGGGCATGGTCTCCGGCCGTTCGGTCGTCTCGATCGTCGGGTTGACGATCACGCCGCGGTGGCGAACGCCCTCGTCGTCCGGGCAGTCGTAGACGAAGACCCGGAGATCGATGCCGATCTGGTTGGCGGCAAGGCCGACACCGCGGGCGGCGGCCATGGTTTCGTACATGTCGTCGACGAGGGTGCGCAGCTCGTCGTCGAACGACTCGACCTTGCGGACCGGGTTGTGGAGCACGGGATCGCCGGCGATCCGGATCGGGTGAACGGCCATGTCGTGACCTTATCCGCGTGCGCGTCGGGCGCTCGGCAGCGGTAGCGTGATGTAATAGCGCGAGCGAATCACAGGCGTGTGATTACTCGTGTGACTACTTCGCAGGACCTCGTGGCGAGGAGCCAGATGGACGCCGCAGAGTTGCCGGCAGAGGCCGAGCAGCAGCCGCGTGCCCTGCCGCCCCAGGTCGGGCTGACCGAACGTGAGCAGGCGATCCTGGCGTTCGAGCGGCAGTGGTGGAAAGCCCCGGGCGCCAAGGACCAGGCCATCCGTGAGCTGTTCGACGTCTCGCCGACGCGGTACTACCAGCTCGTCAACCGGTTGATCGACAAGAGCGAGGCGATGGCGGCCGATCCCATGCTGGTCAAGCGGTTGCGGCGGCTGCGAACGGGGCGGGCGCGGGCCCGCGCGGCCAAGCGGTTGGGTGCCGAGCGGCGATGACGTCGCCCGAGTCCTCCGCGCGCCCCGGCCGGGTGGCCGGTCTGGCATTGTTGGGCGTCGCCGCCGTGGCGCTGGTGATCGGCGTGATCAGCCTGTTCGGCGGCAACGGCGACGGCCAGGCGGACGACGGCGGCGACCGTCCACCGTCCTCGTCCTCGTCCGAGACTTCTGAGACGTCCGGCCCGGCGGACCCTCCGCCAGCGACGTCGACCACCGACCCCGCGCCGCCCACCACGACCACCGCCCCGCCCGGCGGGACCACCACGACCAGCCCCACCTCCGGGCCGGAGAAGAGCGTCCCGGTCCGGGTCTACAACAACAGCACCATCAAGGGCCTGGCGGCGGAGGCGGCCGAAGATCTGGCGGCGGCCGGCTGGACGGTGGCCGAGGTGGGCAACTACAGCGCGGGCCGCATCCCGACGACCACCGTGTACTACACCCCGGGGACGGCCGAGGAAGCCGCGGCGCGGGCGCTGGGCGAGGAGTTCGGCATGCGCGTGGAGGACCGCTTCGAGGGCATCCGCGACTCCAACCCAGGCGTGATCGTCATCGTGACGAACGACTACCGCTCAGCGGGCAAGGACGACAAGTAACCCCACCCCGGGCATGTCCCCACGTTCAGCCCGCATGTCGCCAAGTCTCGACCGTATGCTGCCATGTCCGGCATGCATGTCCCCAGGTCCGGCCCGCATACCCCTAGTTCCCGCACGCGAGATCGCGCTTCCCGCACGCGAGATCGCGCTTCCGGTAGGTGAGTTCGCGGTTGCGGAGGTGCCAGCCGCCGGGCATGTCCCCGCCAGCTGTCGGGAACCGCGATCTCGTCGTTGGGAAGCGCGATCTCGTGGTCGGGAACCGCGATCTCGCGTGCGGGAACCGCGATCTCGAGGGGTTGGGGTTAGCGGGAGTTCGCGTATGCCTCCAGGGCGGCCAGTTGGCCTGGGTCCAGGCTGGCGCGGACGGCTTTCCTGGCGGTGGCCAGGTGTTCGCCGGTTACCACGGTCGCCTCGAGGGACTCGCGCATGGCTGTCAGGGCTGCCTCGCGGATCAGGGCCGCGCAGTCCGCGGCCGAGTAGCCCTCCAGGTCGGCTGCCAGCTCGGCCAGGTCCACGTCGTCGCCCAGCGGGGTGTTCTTCGCCGCCGTGTGCAGGATCTCCGCCCTCGCGTCCGTGTCCGGTGGTGGTACGTAGACCAGTCGCTCCAGGCGACCGGGACGCAGCAGCGCCGGATCGATCAGTTCCGGGCGGTTCGTGGCGCCCAGGACCACCACGTCGCGCATGGGTTCCACACCATCGAGTTCCGTCAGCAGAGCTGCCACCACGCGGTCGGCCACGCCCGAGTCCGACGACTGGCCTCGGCGCGGCGCCAACGCGTCGACCTCGTCCAGGAAGACCATGGCCGGCGCGGCTTCGGCGGCACGGCGGAACAGTTCGCGCACCGCTCGCTCCGACTCGCCCACCCACTTGTCCATCAGCTCGGCGCCCTTCACCGAGATGACGTTCAGTTGACCCGTGCCGGCGAGCGCCCGCACGAGGAACGTCTTGCCACAGCCGGGCGGTCCGTACAGCAGCATCCCTCGTGGGGGCGCAACCCCAAGGCGGGCAAAGGAATCCGGGTACCGCAGCGGCCAGAGCACGGCCTCCGTGAGCGACTGCTTCACCTCGATCATGTCGCCGACGTCGTCCAGTGTGAGGCCGCCGGTGTTCAGGTTGTCCGAAGTGGACATCGACGTCGGGCGGACGGAGTCCAGTGCTCCCACCAAGTCTGACGACCGGATCCGCGGCTCGTCCGCGTCCTTGTCACGCAGCGCCGCCCGGACGGCGGCCTCGCGGCGCAGCGCCACCAGGTCTGCCGCCACGAAACCCGGGGTGCGCTCGGCGATCGTGCCGAAGTCCACATCGGACTCGACGGGTACGTCACGCAGCAGCACGCGCAGCAACTCGGTGCGGGACTTGGCATCCGGCAGCGGGATGGACAACGACCGGTCCAGCAGGTCGACACCCCGCACCCGAGGGTCGAGCGACTCGGGATGCGCGGAGGTCGCCACGACGGCGAACAGCGGCTTGCGCAGCGCCGCGCGCAGGATGTCGATCACCACGGTGGCGGCGGGCGGAGGGCTGGTGGCCGGCAGCAACGCGTCGAGGTCGGTGATCAGCAGCACGCCCGGCGTCTGCGCGGTGGCCGCCGCCACGGCTTCCGACAGCCGCCGCGCGCCCGCGTTCGGCTCCAGCGCGGCGATCGTGGGACCGGCGATCTCCACCAGCTTCGCCCCGGCCGCATGCGCGACGGCCCGGACGACGGTCGCCTTGCCCACCCCTTCCGGACCCGTGAGCAGCGCGCCGAGCTGTGCGGCGGCGCCGAGCTTGGCCAGCAGTTCAGGCCGGCGGAACGCGAGGTCGAACCATTCGGCCAGCCGGTCGGCCGCCTCGCGCGTGCCGATCAGGTCGGCGATCGGCGGCGGCGGTTCGGCGGGCGCGGCCAGCTGCTCGACCAGTTCCGCGTCGATCGGCTCGTCCGAGGCGCCGGCCATGCTGAACGTGGTGCCGCCGACGGTCACGGCCACCGGCGCGGCCTCACCGGTCCGCGCCCCGTCCCGCCAACCGACCACAGTGGACGGATGGACGGCCACCGGACCGGTCGGGTCCGAGGCCGTGACGGTCAACAGCTCGTTCGTCCACGTGGTGCCGATCGCCCTGGACAGCTTGCCGCGCACGGCGGACAGGTCCTGCTCGGGCGGCGGCGCGAGGTCCTGGGGCAGCAGCGACACGGCGTCGCCGACCGTCAGGATCTTGCCGATCAACGCGGCCCGCACGGTCTCCGGCGTGAGCGACAGCGCCGCCATCCGCGAGCCGGCCACGGTCACCGACCGAGCCGGTCGCACGGTGGCCGGCGCGACCACCACCTCGGTCCCGTCGGTCACGCCGACGTTCGACATGGTCACGTCGTCCAGCAGCACCACGCCGGGAGCGATGGTCTCGTCGCCGGCGGCGGCCAGCGCGGCGCTCACCCGGGCACCGGTCAGCTGCACGCCGTCCCACGGCTCGAGGCCGAGCGCGTCGAGCACCTCCGGGTGCAGCCGGACCACCCCGCGCCGGGTGTCCACCGCGGACGGAGTGAGCCGGGCGGTCAGCGTGATCTGAGGCATGGGACGGACCCTACCGAGTGGAGCTTGCGGAACGAGCATCGTTACTGGTCCTCGCGGCCACTCGTAGGCGGTCTGGTCTGGTTGCGGCGCAGCCCCACCCGCCGCCAGTTCCGCCCGCGCGTCACCGCACGGCGGATCCGGGGCGCGTCGGTGGGCAGGACCAGCCGGGGACGGCCACCGTTCCCGTCCGCGCCGCGCCGCCACACGGCCCGCGCGGCGCCGGCCACCCGCCGCATGGGCGGCCGCAGCCCGAGCCTGCGCACGTGCGCCCGGCGGATCGCCCGGCGCTCCTTCGGCGGCACGTCCCACGCCTCCGGGTGCTTGGCCAGCCACCGGTGGCGCCGCACGGCGTACGGCACGTGCAGCAGGTACACGATCAGCGCGCACGCGAGCGCGATCATGGGATAGGTGATCACCGCGGCGGCCAGCAGGCCGACCAGGACGAGCAGCGGCGCCACGGCCCTGGCCGGCACCTTGATCGTCTTCACGGACAGCGTCGGGATCCGGCTGATGAGCAGCGCCGCCACGGCCACCGTCCACACCATCACCAGCGGTTCGGCCGACCACCAGCCGTCCCGGCCGATCTGTAGCGACAGGATCAGCGGCAGCAACGCCACCAGCCCACCGGCCGGGGCGGGCACGCCGACGAAGAACTCCTTGGCGTACGGCGGTTGTTCGGTGTCGTCGAGCAGTGTGTTGAACCGCGCGAGGCGCAGGATGATGCACACGGCGAAGACGAGCGCGACCACCCAGCCGATGCGGTTGCCGTCGAACCGCCAGACGTAGAGGACGAGCGCGGGCGCCACGCCGAAGGAGATGGCGTCGGCCAGCGAGTCGAGCTCGGCGCCCATCTTGCTGGTGGCGTCGAGCAGTCGCGCGATGCGTCCGTCGAGGCTGTCGAGCACGGCGGCCACGGCGATCGCCGCGATGGCGGCCGTGAAGTTGCCGCCCAGCGCGAACTGGACCGACGACAACCCGGCGCACATGGCCAGGACGGTGATCGCGTTCGGCAGCAGCCGGACCCCCGGCGAGGACCTACCGGCCACTCAATCCTCCGAGTTCGGCCAGCACGGTCTCGCCGCCGACGGTGCGCTGTCCCGGCTCGACCAGCACGCGACTGCCCGGCGCCACGTAGACGTCGACCCGGGAGCCGAACCTGATCAGCCCGTACGTGTCGCCCACGGACACCTTGTCGCCCGCGGCGACCTGGCAGACGATCCGCCGCGCGATGAGCCCGGCGATCTGCACGACCACCACGTCGTGCCCGTCGGGCGTGTGCAGCAGCAGTGAGTTGCGCTCGTTGTCGTCGCTGGCCTTGTCGAGGTCGGCCGACAGGAACTTGCCCGGCTTGTACTCGGCGGCCACCACCTCGCCGGACACGGGCACGCGCTGGACGTGCACGTCGAACACGGAGAGGAACACGCTGATCCGGGTCATGGGCGCATCGCCGAGACCCAGCTCTGGCGGCGGTGTGGCCTGGACGACGTGGGACACGGCGCCGTCGGCCGCCGCGACCACCACACCGGGACGGGTGGGCGCCACCCGCTTGGGCTCACGGAAGAACCAGGCGACGAAACCCGTGAGGACACCGGCGACGAAGCCGGCCCGGCGGGACAGCCGGCGCAACAGGAACGTGGCGACCGCGCCGCCGGCCACGAACGGCCGGCCGGCCGGGTTCATGGGCGGGACAACGCTCCTGGTCAGCTCGACGAAGTGGGCCAGACCAGTGGGTGACTCATGGGATTCGCTCATGTAGCTGGGGATTCCTCGCAACCGGTGCGGAAACGGACTCACGCACCACGCTACGCCAACTGCGCAGAGTTACTACGCCACCGGGTCCACCGGCCGGCCGTGCACCCCCCGACGACGTGCACGTACCGGCCGGTCCACCTATGACCGGCAGTGTACGGCCGCCCACATGCGGTGAGCAATAGCGAGAAGTAGGGGGGCAACTACGGACGGTCGCGAGGTGGCCGCTGTGCCAGACCCTGGACCAGCCGCAGAACGGCCAGCAGAACGATGGCGCCGAGGGCCGCCACGCCCATGCTCGGGAAGTCGAACTCGAAGGTCTTCTCGTGCCCGGTGACCGCCTTGTAGAGGAGCCCGCCGAGCGCTGCGCCGACCACGCCGACCAGGATGCTGACCAGGCAACCCTGCCGTTGGCGGTAGCGGCCGCCGACCACCACGTTGGCGATCCAGCCGACGATTGCCCCGAACACGACCCATGCGATGAATCCCACGGGGCGAGCCTACGGGGACTGCTCGATCCGCAGCACGGTGACGAGGTCACCCTCAGCGACGTCCGTCACGTCCTCCGGCAGTTCGATCAGACAGTTCGAGATGGCAAGTGACGCCAACAGGTGGGATCCCGGCCCGCCGACCGGAGTAACGACGTCGCCCTCCTGCCACCCGCGCCGGTACTGGCTGCGCCCGGCCGGCGAGCGCAGCGCCGCGGTCGACCGCGCTTGGACCCGCGGCCGCTCGGTCACCGTGTGTCCCATGGCGGCCAGCAGCGCCGGGCGCAGGAACAACTCGAACGACAGCGCCGAGCTCACCGGGTTGCCGGGGAGGGTCGCCACCGGTAGTCTTCCGGGCCCGCCGGCGCTGGAGGCAGTTGTCAACAGGCCGTATCCCTGCGGTCCGCCCGGCTGTACGGCCACGCGCAGGAACTCCACGCCCTGGCCGGTCAGCGCGTCCTTCACCACCTCGTAGGCGCCGGCGCTCACCCCGCCCGACGTGATCAGGACGTCGACCTCGGCCTTGTGCTCGGCGATCGCCGCGTGGAACGCCTCGACGTCGTCCGGCACGAACCGCAGCACCACCGGCTCGGCGCCGATCTCCCGCACGGCCGCCGCCAGCATCACGCTGTTCGACTCATAGATCTGGCCGTGGAGCAGGGGAGTGTCGGCGGCCACCAGCTCCGAGCCGGTGGACAGGATCAGCACTCTGGCCGGCCGGTGGACGGGCAGCGTGCCGCAGCCGATGGCGGCGGCCAGGCCCAGCTGCGGCGCGCCGAGCACGGTGCCGGCCCGCAGGACGGTCGCGCCCGCCGTGACGTCCTCGCCGGCGCGCCGGATGTGGTTGCCGGCCGCGACCGGCGCCCGCACGGTCACCTCGTGCACGCCGCCGTCCGTGTCCTCCACCCGGACCACCGCGTCCGCGCCCGGCGGGACCGGCGCGCCCGTCATGATCCGGTGCGCCGTGTCCGGCGCCAGCGGCACGATGTCCGTGCGCCCGGCCGGGATGTCCACGGGGACCGGCAGCGTGATCGGCACCCGCGCCACGTCCGCCGCCCGGACCGCGTAGCCGTCCATGGCCGAGTTGTCGAACGGCGGCAGTGCGACCGGCGACACGAGATCCTGACCGAGCACCAGCCCGACGCAGTCGAGCAACGGGCGCCGCACGACCGGGAGAGTGGGCACGAGCGCGGCGATCGTCGCCCGGTACTCGGCGACCGACCTGGGCGTGTTCTTCGCGGCAGGATCCACGTGTGCATCTTGCCCCACGGCGCGTGCCAGACTCGTGGGGAGAAGATCACGCAGATACCCGGAGGGGCACGGTGCAGGTCCGCACACGGCACACCCCGGCCTTCGGCGTCGCCCGGCTGCTGATGGCACCTGGCGAGGCGGTTCAGGCCGAGTACTCCTCGATGCTCGCCACGAGCTACGGGGTGCTGGTGGACGCGCGAGGTCGGGGCGGCACGCGGGGCCGGTCGGTGCGGGCGATCTTCACCGCACCCGCCGAGGGCGGCTGGGTCGACGTGGCACCGCAGCTGCCCGGCGACGTCCACACCCTCGAGTTGGACGGCATGACCGGCTGGTGCGTCTCGCGCGGCAGTTGGCTCGCGACGCCGGCCACCGTGCGGTCCGACCCGCAGTGGGCCGGGTTCCGCAATTTGTTCGGCGCCGAGCACGGGTTCGTGGAGCACGTTTCCGGCGTCGGCGCCCTCGTGTTGGCGTGTTGTGGTTCCCTGGACGTGGTGAGCCTCGAACCCGGCGAGCTGATCAGCGTCGAACCCAGTTACCTGCTGGCATACAGCGAGCAGACCCAGTGCCGGTTGCGGGCGGTGAGCCAGTCGATGCCGCAGTCCGTGCGGACGGGCGAAGGGCTGATGCTCGACTTCGCCGGCCCAGGTCAGCTGTTGATCCAGACCCGCAACCCACGCGCCATGGCCGGGCTGTTGTCCTCGACGAACAGATCGGGGTGAACCGCACGCGAGCCGTGGTCGTCGAACGTTAGGCTTTCGTCTGGCGAGGGCCGATCGCGGTGCGGCCGAGCTGCGGGGCGCTCGGTGGGCGATCGACCCCGACGAATGAATGGATGAGCAGTGTCGGAGGACCTGACCGGGCGTCGCCTGGGGCATTACCGGATCGACGGTGTGCTCGGCAAGGGCGGCATGAGCGTGATGTACCGGGCCACCGACATCCGGCTCGGCCGCAAGGTAGCGCTCAAGGTCATCGCCGAGCACCTCACGGAGGACCCCGAGTTCCGTGAGCGGTTCGTCGACGAGGCACGCAACACCTCGGCCATCGACCACGCGAACGTCGTGCCGCTGTACGACTTCGGTGAGGTCGACGGCCTCCTGTACATCGCCATGCGGCTGGTCGACGGATCCGATCTGGCCAGCCTCATCAAGGACGGCCCGCTCACGCCGGAGCGCGCGGTGCAGCTGCTCGGCCAGGTGGCCGAGGCGCTGGACAACCTCCACGAGCGCGGTCTCGTGCACCTCGACGTGAAGCCGGCGAACGTGCTCGTCACCAGCCGCGAGTCCACGGCCGAACACGTCTACGTGGCCGACTTCGGGCTGACCCGCCGTGGCGCCACCGGCCACCGGACCCGCGGCGGCGACTTCCTCGGCTCGCCGACCTATGCGGCACCCGAGCACCTGCGTGGCGAGCCGGTCGACCCGCGTACCGACGGCTACTCGCTCGCGTGCGTGCTGTTCGCGTGCCTGTCCGGGCGCCCGCCGTTCCAGGGCGCGGTCCCGGAGGTCATCCAGGGCCACCTGAACCGGGACGTGCCCTCGCTCACCGAGGTCGTGCCGTCGCTGCCGCCCGCCATCGACGACGTGATCCGTCGCGGCATGTCGAAGAGCCAGACCAGCCGTTACTCGAACTGCCGCGAGCTGATATCCGCCGCGCGCACGGCGCTGCTCAGCCAGCCGGTGCGGCGCCCGCCCGCGGTCGTCGGCCCGCGCCCGAACTCGGCCGGGTCGCCGAGCGGTCACGGCTACCAGCAGCAGCGGCCGCCGAACACGCCGCCGGGCGGCTACCAGCGCCCGCCCGTGCCGGCCGGCACGCACTCGTCCAACGCCGACCCGGTGCGGCTGCGTCCGCCCGTGCCGGCCGGCACGAGCACGGCGTTCACGTCGTCCGAGGGCGGCTCCGGCACCCGGTGGATCGCGCCGGTGATCGTCGGGCTGGTGGCCATCGGCCTGATCATCGCCGCCATCTTCCTGCTGTCGGGGGACGACTCCGACGGTGATCCCGGTGGCGGCGGCACCGAGCAGACGACCGAGCGGACGGTGCCGCCGATCCAGGTGGGACCGGGTGGCGACTCCAACAGTCCGGACACCTCGGAGTCGAACGACAGCGGCGGTCGCTGACCTGTGTTTCTTGCACTCTCGGGTGGAGAGTGCTAAACACGGAACTGGCACTCGGGATCGCCGAGTGCCAACGAGACGAGGTCGGGACGGTGAGGCAGGACTCCGCTCTGCGGGTGTTCAGCCGTCCGTCGCGGGCACCGAGCCTGGCCGAGCAACGTGACGTCCAAACGACCGTGAGTGCACTCACGGTCAACAACGGAGGACTAACACCGCAATGGCCAAGTTGATCGCGTTCGACGAGGAAGCCCGTCGCGGTCTCGAGCGCGGCTTGAACACCCTCGCTGACGCCGTCAAGGTGACGCTCGGCCCGAGGGGCCGCAACGTCGTGCTCGAGAAAAAGTGGGGCGCGCCGACCATCACCAACGATGGTGTCTCCATCGCGAAGGAGATCGAGCTCGAGGACCCGTGGGAGAAGATCGGGGCCGAGCTCGTCAAGGAAGTTGCCAAGAAGACCGACGATGTCGCCGGTGACGGAACCACGACCGCGACGGTGCTCGCCCAGGCGCTGGTGCGCGAGGGTCTGCGCAACGTCGCCGCCGGTGCCGACCCGCTGTCGCTGAAGCGGGGCATCGAGCAGGCCGTCGAGGCCGTCATCGAGCAGCTCCACAAGGCCTCCCGTGAGGTGGAGACCAAGGAGCAGATCGCCGCGACCGCGTCGATTTCCGCTGCTGACACCACGATCGGCGAGCTCATCGCCGAGGCGCTGGACAAGGTCGGCAAGGAAGGCGTTGTCACGGTCGAGGAGAGCAACGCGCTCGGTATGGAGCTGGAGCTCACCGAGGGCATGCGCTTCGACAAGGGCTACCTGGCCGGTTACTTCGTGACCGACCCGGAGCGGCAGGAAGCGGTCCTCGAGGACCCGTACATCCTGCTGTTCGGCTCGAAGATCTCCGCCGTGAAGGACATGCTTCCGGTGCTGGAGAAGGTCATGCAGGCCTCGAAGCCGCTGCTGATCATCGCCGAGGACGTCGAGGGCGAGGCCCTGGCGACCCTGGTGGTCAACAAGATCCGTGGCACGTTCAAGTCGGTCGCCGTCAAGGCGCCGGGCTTCGGTGACCGCCGCAAGGCGATCCTGCAGGACATCGCCACCCTCACCGGTGGCCAGGTCATCTCCGAGGACGTGGGCCTCAAGCTGGAGAACGCCGACATCTCGCTGCTGGGCCGTGCCCGCAAGGTCGTCGTCACCAAGGATGAGACCACGATCGTCGAGGGTGCCGGTGACGCGGAGCAGATCCAGGGCCGCGTGAACCAGATCCGCAACGACATCGCGAACTCGGACTCCGACTACGACCGCGAGAAGCTGCAGGAGCGCCTGGCCAAGCTGGCCGGCGGTGTTGCGGTCATCAAGGCCGGTGCGGCGACCGAGGTCGAGCTGAAGGAGCGGAAGCACCGCATCGAGGACGCGGTGCGCAACGCCAAGGCCGCTGTAGAGGAGGGCATCGTCGCCGGTGGTGGCGTCGCTCTGCTCCAGGCTGCCGAGGCTGCCTTCGCGGGTCTTCGCCTTGAGGGCGACGAGGCCACGGGTGCCAACATCGTGAAGGTTGCGGTCGAGGCTCCGCTCAAGCAGATCGCGATCAACGCCGGCCACGAGGGCGGCGTTGTGGTGGAGAAGGTCAAGGGTCTGCCCCAGGGGCACGGCCTGAACGCCGCCACCGGCGTCTACGAGGACCTGCTGGCGGCCGGCGTGCCGGACCCGACCAAGGTCACGCGCTCGGCGCTGCAGAACGCGGCGTCCATCGCCGCGCTGTTCCTGACCACGGAGGCCGTGGTCGCGGACAAGCCGGAGAAGTCGTCCGCCCCCGCGGGCGGCGGCGACCCGACCGGCGGCATGGACTTCTGATCCAGCCATAGCAAGAAGGGCCCGGACGCACAACGCGTCCGGGCCCTTCTTCGCATAATGACCACTCCGGTCGCGCATAATGACCAGTCCGGTCGCGCATGATGACCAGTCCGGTCGCGCATGATGACCAGTCCGGCATCCCGGGGACTACCGCCCCGCGCCGAACGGTCATCATGGCCGACGGGACTGGTCATCATGGATGACCGGAGTGGTCATCATGCGTCCTGGGGGAGGCAGATTTCGCAGAAGTCCTCGCCGAACGGGGTCAGGTGCACGCTGCGCCGGACGGTTTTCGGGGCCCTGCCCGCTTTGGCCATGGCCGCCTGGACCTCTGGTTGTACTTCCACCACCTGGTAGCGCGACGGCTCCACCTCTTCGCGGGAGAACCACACCAGGCCCAGCCGGAAGAGGTTGTTCAGATACGCGTTCGTGCGGTCCAGGCGCCGCACGCCGGACTGGCGGCCGATCATCGACAGGCCCGCCTCGATCAGTTCCGAACCGATGCCCAGCGGCCGGTTCGTGCGCACGTCCACCGTCGGCTGCGGGCCCTCCTGCGCCAGGAACCGCAGGATCCGCGCCTCGTCGGGGGCCAACTCGCCCAGGATTCGTTCGTACGCCGGGTGCATGTCCTCCACGAAGTGAACGTCCGCGGATCGCTTCAGCAGTTCCGCGCCCCTGGCACGGAGTTCCTCGCTCGTGGCGTGCGGCGTGCCGTTCGGCGGGGGCGGCGCCGACGGCGGGGCGCCGAGCACCTCGGCGGCAGCCGTGCGCAGTTCGTTCGTCAGCTCGGTCACGATCTTCACGGGTGGCTCGCCGGCCGCTATCCCGCGCACCACGCGGGATCCCGTGTGGACGGTCGTGGTCACCATCCACTGGAGCGTGCTCAGCCCGGTGCTCGCCGCGATCCGCAGCAGGCCGGTTGCCTCCCTGAAGGGCTCGTCAGGCATGTCACACTCCAAAGATCGCTAGGTGGATCAGCCCGGCGCCGACGCCGAGTACGCCGCCGTGCACGAACAGCAGCCACTCATCCTGCTTGATGGCCGACCGCAGCAGCTCGTTGAACTCGTCGTACCTCAGCTGCCGCATCTGCCGCGCGACGAACGTCCTGATCTTGGCCGACTGCTGCCGGCCGAACTCCGTGTCGCCGAACGCGGACGCGAACTCCACGGCCTCGCTCGCCACCGCGTCCCGGATCCGGTCGTACCGCTCGGTGCCGATCCCCACCCGCACGGCCGACCTGGCGAACCCGACGGCGCTGTCCACGGCCGGCCGCAGCGACTCCTCCAGCATCTGCCTGGTGCGGTCGGACCGCGGCCCGTGGAGCAGCTCGTCGCCGATGTTCTTCATGTTGATGATGTCGTCCGCGATGACCTCCGCCATCACGTCGCTCACCTCGGGTTGCCGGCGCAGGAACAACCCGTGGAACCGGAACGGGCCGATGCGCCGGGGAAAGACCGGTTCGAAGATCAGCTTGATGCCGATCCAGTTGACCACCCAGCCGATCACCGCGCCGCCGACCGGCAGCACCCACCACTGCGGGAACGCCTCGAGGATGAACACCAGCCCGATGCCCATGGGGAACCCGAAGTAGAAGCCGAAGTTCTGCATGAACCGCAACTCCTTGCGGCCGACCTCGCGGAGCATGTCGTTCATCAGCTCCGGGTGCTCCTCGAAGTGCCGGATCACCATGAGCTTCGCGTCGATGAGCTGGTCGATGTACTCGCCGAGCTGCTCGGTCAGCCCGCGCACGATCACCGGCAGCCGCTGCTCGATCCGGGCGTGCACCGCCGACTTGATCACCGGCGGCAGATCGTGCCACAGCTGCGGGTGCTCGCGTTCCATGATCCGTTCGACCACGCCGCGGATCTCCGGCCGCGCGGTCGCCGCGATGTGGTCGGCGATCTTGTCCGGCTCGAACTCGCGGTAGAAGTCGCCGATGCTGCCGACCTTCAACAACGCCTTGTCCACGGAGATCGACGCCATCTTCGACACCCGGGACGGGATGATGCCCTGCCATCCGAACCGGCCGTCGTGGGTGATGGCGGGGACCACCTGCACCCGCCGCGGCAGGTAGGAGTACAGGAACCGCAGGCCGGGGAGCCGCACGCCGTGGAACCGCATCGGCTGGAACAGCATGATCACGCCGGTCCAGTTGGTGATGTAGCCGATCACGCCGGTGAACAGCGGCACGGAGATCAGATGCGAGAGGAACCCAGGGTCCGACCACTCGATCGCCAGCGCGCTCATCCCGCCCCCGTCTCCTCGGATGTGCACATGTTCATCCGCCGGAGATCTTTACGCAATCTCGCCAAGAGGCCGCGCAACCAGGACTGGCGGCGCCCGCCGCGCCGAGGTGGCCCCTGGCGGCACCGCGCCGGCATCGAAGTACGTCCAGTACGCCGACGCCGGCGCGGCACCGCCAGGAACCACCTCGATCACGACGGGCATCCACCGCCCTAGTTGCGCGGCCTCTAGCCAGCACCGAGCAGGACGAACGGCCTGCGTAGCGGGTCGGCGGCCGTCGCTTCGGCCAGGGCGCGGGCCGGGCGGACACCCGATGCGAGCCTGCGGTGGTAGTCGGTCATGGTCTCGGCCAGGTCGATGATCGGCCTGCTCGCCAGGCGTCGGTGGTAGTCGGCCATGGCGAGGGCGGCCGAGCGGTGGCCCACTCGGTTGACGGCCGCGACCACCGTGCGGGAGCCGGCGGCCAGCATGGCGCCGGCGAAGCCGAGTGGTTCGTCGCCGGGACGGATGTGGGAGAGCGCCAGCTCGCAGGCGGCCAGGACGATGTGCTCGGGCGGCCGGCGCAGCCGGGCGACCTCGTGGGCGAGCAGCCCGCCGTCGGCCAGTTCCAGCCGGGAGAACATGGCGTTCGTCGGTTCATGGGTGCCGTGCGCCGCGATGTGGACGAGCTTCGCGCCGTCCATGGCCGACAGCACGGCGTCGGCCGTGGCGGCCGCCCCCTCCAACACGATGGCGTTCGGGTACACGTCACGCAGCTGGTCCAGTTCGGACACCGACTCCGGCAGGTCCGGGCCGCACACGAGCACCACCTGGCCGCCGTTGCGGTCGACCTCCACCGCGCTCATCCACGCGGTGGCCGACGGCGCCACCGACACCGCACGGCCGCGCAGCGAGGGCAGCGACTCCCACGGCACCGAGTAGAGCCCGTCGAACGGGACGATCACCAGCTCGCGGTCGCCCAGCAGCGCCTGGGGGATCGCGCCGGGGCCGAACAGCATGCCGTCGAGCGCGGCGATCCGGCGCAGCGCCGACTCCGCCACGGCCGCGGCCAGCGGTTTGATCAGGTCGTCGGGGGCGAGCGCGTCGAGGTCGGCGTGCAGCTGCCGTGCGGTCTCCAGCACCTCAACCTTGCCGCCCAGCCGGAACAACCGGGTCCGGCCGCCCGTGACCACCACGGCCGCCAGGTCGTCGGCCGGCCCGGCGAAGCTGAGCAGCGCCCGGTCGCCGAGCCGCTCGATCACCTCGGCCGGCGAGGACACGGGTCGCGGCTTGCCCCACTGGCTGGTGTGCCAGCCGAGCCGGCTGACCTCTCGCTGCAGCGCGATGATCCGCCGCTCCAGCTGCGCCACCGGCCGGCGCTCCACCCTGGCCTGCTGCACCATCCGCAGCACGGTGCGCAGCTCGGCCACCCGGCTCGCCAGCTCCGGGTCGTCGATGGCCGGCAGCGGCTCGTACCGGTACACCTGCGCCCGGGTGCGCTCCTGCCACGCGAGCAGCCGCCGGGCGTCGGCGTCGGTGCTGGCACCGCTCAGCACCACGTTCATGGCCAGGCGAGCGAGCTCCAGACCGTGGACGGCCGTGCCGCAGACGAGGTCCAGCCCGCCCATCCGGTCGCGGGCCGTGCCCAGCTCGTCGAACCCGGCCTTCGCCTGGGCCAGCGCGCTGCGGGTCTGGCTGCGGGCGAGCGCGACCTCCGCGCGGCACAACCGAAGCAGCATTCGGTGGTCGATGGGGGTGGTCTTGCGTGGCGTGGGGACCTCGGCCAGCAACTCCTCGGCCAGGTCGACATCACGGCGGCGCAGGGCCAGCCGCACTGCGAGCATCCTGGCCATGGCCGACTCGTCGGGCAGTCCCACCTCGGCCAACCGATCGGCCAGCTTGTTCGCCTTGGCCGCCGCGTTCTTGCCGGGCGTGCCGTTCATGGCCGCCCCCGCTTCGGCGCGCATGCGGGTGAGCGCGGCGACCTCGGCCCAGGGTTCGTTGCCCCGCTTGACGAACCGGCGGTGCGCGGACCCGGCCAGCTGTTTGGCCAGCTCGAGATCGTTCTGCAGCAACGCGGCCGCGGCGCGTGCCACTTCGGCCTCGGCCAGGTCCTGGCTGTTGCGGTGTTCCCGGAGCCCGGGCAGCGCGTCGTCGAGGTGGCGGGCGGCGTCGTCGAGCACCCCGGCCGCCAGCAGCGCCCTGGCCTGGTCGACGTGTGCCCTCGGCATGAGCGCGGGGGCGATCTGCCGGAACGTCTCCTCCGCCTGTTCGAAGTGGACGAGCGCGCCGGGGATGTCGCCCACCAGTTGGGCGATCTCGCCGAGATTTCCCTGGGCCTTCGCCTTGACCATCGGCAGCTCGTGCTCGATGGCCAACGTGAGTGCCTGCCGCATGTCGCGTTCGGCCGGCTGCGGCTCGCCGAGCTCGATGTAGCCGTAGCCCCGGTTCATGTACGCGACGGCCAGTAGTTCGGGATTGCCGGCCGACGTGCCGACCGTCTGCTTCAACAGGGGAATCGCCCGGTCGAACAGCCCGATGGCCTCGGCCGTGCGGGTGGCGCGGACCAGGATCACGCCGTGCTGGTGGTCGACCAGGCCACGCAACGACGTGCGGACCGGACCTTCGGGAAGACCGCCCACCAGGTCGCTCGCCGTACCCAGGTGGACGAGCCCGTCGGCCACCGAGCCGACCTCGGCCTCCGCGTAGGCGAGGGTGCCGAGTACCTGCGCCCGGACGGCCACGACTTCCTGGTTACCGGACGTAACCGGGAGAGCGCGCAACGCTTGCCGGAGGGTTTTGATCGCCTCGGTAAAACGGCCGGCCTGCGCCGCGTCGACCGCTTGTCTGCGCAGCCGGACGGCCGTTTCGACGCTGGTATCAACACTGCTGGAATGCGCCTCGTCCGACCCTCGGGAGCTAACCGGGTCCGGAGCATGCGAAGGGCGCGAGCGGGGCACAGTAGTTATGTCTACACCTTGCCGCTCGCGCCCTACGCGCAGTCGTGGGTCACTTGTCCTTGTCGTCGTCCTGAGCCTCGCCGACCGGCACGCTTCCGGTGCCCACCCACCCCATGGGAGAGATCGGCTCGGTGCCCTTCTTGCGGGGCTCCTCCGGATCTTCCTTCTTCGGCTTGGTGATGGCGTCGGTCATGGTTTACCCCTTCGACGTATTTCGGGTGTCCGTCTCACAAGAGGTAGGCGGGCACGCAGAGATACAGAGGATATAGGCCAGATTGGGGATTAGTGTAACCATTTGGAGTATGGCGCCTTTTTGGGCGGGCACTCTGGGTAATTAGCCGGCTCCGAGGAGAACAAACGGACGGCGTAGTGGGTCGGCAGCAGTGGCCTCGGCGAGTGCCCGTGCCGGCTGTATGCCGGACGCCAGCCTGCGATGGTAGTCGGTCATCGTCTCGGCCAGGTCGATGATCGGCCTGCTCGCCAGGCGTCGGTGGTAGTCGGCCATGGCGAGGGCGGCCGAGCGGTGGCCGACCCGGTTGACGGCGGCCACCACCGTGCGCGAGCCACTCGCCAGCATGGCGCCCGCGAAACCCAGTGGTTCGTCGCCCGGCCGGATGTGGGAGAGCGCCAGCTCGCAGGCGGCCAGCACGATGTGCTCGGGCGGCCGGCGCAACCGGGCCACCTCGTGGGCCAGGAGCCCGCCGTCGGCCAGTTCCAGCCGGGAGAACATGGCGTTCGCCGGTTCGTGCGTGCCGTGTGCGGCGATGTGCACCAGGCGGGCGCCGTCCATGGCGGACAGCACGGCTTCGGTCGTGGCCTTCGTGCCCGCCAGCACGATGGCGTCCGGGTACACGTCGCGCAGCTGATCCAGCTCGGAGATCGACTCGGGCAGGTTCGGGCCGAGCACCAGCACCACCGGCCCGGCCGAGCGCTCGCTCTCCATGGCACTCATCCACGCGGTGGCCGACGGCGCCACCGACACCGCACGGCCGCGCAGCGAGGGCAGCGACTCCCACGGCACCGAGTAGAGCCCGCCGAACGGCACGACCACCAGCTCGCGGTCGCCCAACATGTCGGTGCCGACTCCGTCGGGGCCGAACAACATCCCGTCGAGTGCGGCGATTCGCCGCAGCGCCGACTCCGACACGGCCGCCGCCAGCGGCTTGATCAGGTCGTCGGGGGCGAGCGCGTCGAGGTCGGCGTGCAGCTGCCGTGCGGTCTCCAACACTTCGGCCGTCTTCCCGAGCGACACCAGTCGGGTGCGCCGGCCGGCGACGACCACGGCGATCAGTTCCTCGCCGGGCGACGCGAAGCTGATCAACGCGCGCTCGCCGAGCCCCTCGCTGATCTCCGCGGGGGAGCTGACGGGCCGCGGCTTGCCCCAGTGCGTGGTGTGCCAGCCGAGTCGGCTGACCTCCCGCTGCAGCGCAGCGCTGCGTCGTTCGAGGTGAGCGGTGGACCGGCCCTCGACACGGTTCTGCTGCACGGTGCGCAGGACGGTGCGTAGCTCGGCCACCCTGTTCGCCAGCTCGGGATCGTCGATCGCCGGTTGTGGTTCGTAGCGGTAGACCTGGGCACGGGTGCGTTCCTGCCACGCGAGCATCCGGCGCGCGTCGGCCTGCCGGCGGGCGCCGCCGGCGACCAGCCGGGTGGCGAGCTTGCCCAGTTCCAGGCCGTGCACGGCCGTCCCGCAGACGAGGTCCAGCCCGCCCATCCGGTCCCGGGCCGCACCCAGCTCGGTGAACCCGGCGCGGGCCTGGGCGAACGCGCTGCGGGTCCGGCCCCTGGCGAGCGCCACCTCGGCCCGACACAGCCGCAGCAGCATCCGGTGGTCGATGGGCGCGATCTTGCGCGGCGGCGGCACGAGTGACAGCAGTGCCTCGGCCGTGCCGACCGAGCCACGCCGCAGTGCCAGCCGGACACCGAGCATTCTGGCCATGGCCGCCTCGTCGGTGAGCCCGACGGCCGCCAGCCGCTCGGCCAGGGCGGCCGCCCTGCCGGCCGTGGCCGAGCTGGCCTGCCCGGCGAACGCGGCGTTGGCCTCGGCGCGGAGCTTGGTCAGCGCGGCCACCTCGGCCCAGGGTTGGCTGCCGCGCTTGACGAACCGGCGCCGCGCCGAGCTGGCCAGCTGCTTCGCGAGTTCCAGATCTCCTTCGAGCAGGGCCGCCCCGGCACGGGCGACCTCGGCCTCCGCGAGGTCCTGGCTGATGTGCTGGTCCCGCAGTTCCGGCAGTGCCTCGTCCAGATGACGGGCGGCCTCCTCGGACAACCCGGCACTCATGAGCGCACGGGCCTGGTCGATGCGGAGGCGGGAGACGAGGCTCGGCGCGACCTCACGAAGAGTGCGCTCGACCTGCTCGTAGTGGACCAGCGCGCCGGGGATGTCCCCGGTGAGCTGGGCGATGTCGCCGAGGTTGCCCTGGGCCTTGGCCCGGACCAGTGGCAGACCCGCGCTCTCGGCCTGGGCGATGCAGCGGATCATGTCGCGCTCGGCCGCCGCCGGTTCCCCGAGCAGGATGTAGGTGAGACCGCGATTCATCAGGGAGTTGGCGAACAGCAACGGGTTGCCGGCCGCGGTTCCCTCCGCCTGTTCGAGCAGCGGGATCGCCACGTCGAACAGGCGAAGGGCCTCCGCCGTGTGACCCTGTCGCAACAGGATCAATGCGTGCTGGTGGTCGATGAGCCCGCGCAGGGCCAGTCGCTGCGGGCCCTCGGGCAGACCACCGATCAGATCGCCGGCGGTGCCCAGGTGCACGAGCCCGTCGGCCACCGAGCCGGTTTCCGCCTCCACATACGCCAACGTGCCGAGAACTCTTGTTCGTACGGTGACCTCCTCGGGACTGGAGGAGGTCACCGGGAGTGCGCGAAGAGCCTTGCGCAGCAGCTTGATCGCATCTGCCGATCGACCGGCTCCGCCGGCCTCGACCGCCTGCTGCCTCAGCTCCGCGGCGAACTCGATGCGTCGCGCTAACGTTGAACCCGAGTGAGACGACACGGGTTCAACGAGTCGCGCGCGGGAGTCAGGCACTTACTAATGGCAACACACCCCCAGAGTCCGCGTGTGAGCGGACCTCGGTGGGTGATCAGTCGTCAGACTGCGTGCCGTCGCCGGCGGCCTTACCGGTGCCGTGGAAGCCGGTCGTGTGATCGGTCTTGCCGCACTTGGCACACGGAGGCTGCGGGTTGGTCGGGTCACCCGAGGTGGTGTTCTGGTCGGACATGTCGTTTGCTCCCCTCAACGGAACTCTCTGGGTTGCTCATTCACAAGAGTCGAGCGACCACAGCGAGATACATAGGCTATCCGCCATATGGGGAATTAGGGAGCTAATTGGGCTACAGGTCCACCGTTGGAGTGATTACGGTGCGTGACTGCTCAGTGTCCATCCGAACAAGTAGCTGGGTAGTGCCCCTGGGCACCTCGGTCAGCACGAACCGTCCGCCCTCGTCGGCCGTGGTGCTGGTGGAGCCGTGGTCGGCCACCCGGACCTCCACGCCGTGCGCGCCGGCCGGCACGAGCCAGCCGTCGATGCGTTGGCGCTCGCCCATCCGTGTCACGTTGACCATGACCGTCAGGTCGCCGACGAAGAACGTGATGGTGCCCGGCAGCCCGCCCCGGACCCCCGCCAGTTCGCGGTTGTCCGCCCATTGGGCGACCTCGACGTCGATGTTCCGGATGTCGTCGATGGCCACCGCGAACTGGACACGCTCGGCTAATCCGGGAGGTGGTGGATCGAGCTCGTCCACCAGGCGGGCCACCTCGGCCATGAGCTCGTCGTCAGCGTGATTGGTCTTCATGATCCACTGTCCCCGTTGTACAGCGCGCGCAGCTGATTGAGGCAGCGTCCACGCGTCGGTCCGATACTCCCGTGCGGCATGTTCAGGGCCTCGGCGACCGCGCGATACTCCGCGCGACCAGCGAGAACGGTGAGACGGAGCAGTTCCTGGCAGCGTTGCGTGAGCTTGTGGAACGAGCTCCACAGCTGCCGGTCACGCTCGTCTCGGAGCACCGCGTGCTCCGGTGACGGATCAGTGGTCGGGGTCTTCTCGGCGACCTCGTTCGACAGCTCGACGTACGAGTGGCCGCGTTGCGCCACCCGGTTCGCCTCGCGCCTGGTGGTGGTGATCAACCACCCGGCCAGTGCCTTCGGCTCGGTGAGCCGGTCGAGGTTGCGCAGCAGCGCGAGCCAGACCGTCTGCACCACGTCCTCGGCGCTGGTGCGGTCGAGCCCGTTGCCGCGCGCGACATGCCACACCAGCGGGGCGAGATCGGCGATCAACACGTCGAACGCTTCGCGGTCGCCGTCCCGCGCGGCGATCATGCACGCCGCGTTTCGGTCCCTCCCGTGCAGTTCGGTCCACGGCTTTGCCACGCCCGTGGTCTGCAGTTCGGTCACCGCGTTTCACCCCGCTCCGAGGGTCGGTTTTTCAATGTCACCGTTCCTGATGGCACCAGGTTCCATGGTGCCAAGCCCGTCTTTACAGTCAAGAGCGTGGGTAACGAGCGCAGATACCGACCATTCGGGTGGTTCATGCGGAGCTCGAGATCAGTATCAGTAGGACTGCCAGGCCGATGACCGTGCCACCGAGCAGCGTGCCACACCCGCGGGCCACCACGCCGGACACAGTGCCCGCGCGAACGGCGAGAACGTTCGCCAGGATCGCGGCGACCAGCACGAACACGCAGAACACGGCGGTGCCGAGAAGTACGGAGCCGGTGCGGCCGTGCCGGTCCAGCAGCGCGGGCCCGAAGACCAGGGCGCCGAAGAACGACAGCGCGGCGGCCGCGACGGCGAAACCGGAGGCCAACAGGACCAGGGCGCGGGCGGTGCCGCGCCGGGAGACGGTCGTGCGGTCCTCTTCGGTCACGCCGATGAGCGTAGGCCGATCACGCCTCGGGCACGACCATCCAGGCGACCAGGTACAGGATGGCGCCGGCGCCGAAGCCGAGCAGGGTGGCGGCGACCAGCAGGATACGGATGATCGGCGTGTCCACGCCGACCATCTTGGCGATGCCGCCGCACACGCCGGCGACCATGCGATCGTCGCGGCTGCGCCGGAGCTTGGGGGTGGTGGTCTCGGTGTCGTACGTGTCGTTCATAGGTCCAAGCTTGCCGCCGCGGCGGCCGGGTGCCATCAGGGAACGACCCTGGTCGGACCCGGATTCGGGGTCCGGGATGGGCTGTACCTCTGGTGCCCCGTCCGGGTGGGTTGGTGCGGTTATCCGTGGATCCGGTTGTTCGCTGGCAAGGCGGCGGAAGGTCCTCGTACCGGGTTGTACTTGGGCCTTGCGCCAACGCAGTCAGCGGGCAACCGGGCCGCGGAGAATCGTGCCGAACCCGCCCGGACGGGGCACTAGGCTCGGGGTGTGGTGAACGTCGAGTCGCCCGAGTCGCTCGCCGGCGAGCTGGACCGGGTCGGGTATCTGGCGGACGAGGGCGTGTCGACCGCCGCCTTCCTGGCCATGCGGTTGGGCAGGCCACTGTTCTGTGAGGGCGAGCCGGGCACCGGCAAGACGTCTCTCGCCGTGGCGTTGTCCGAGGCGCTCGGCGTGCAGCTGATCAAGCTGCAGTGCCACGAGGGC
The DNA here is from genome assembly GCA_963826035.1 of uncultured Actinomycetota bacterium. Classification (GTDB taxonomy): domain Bacteria; phylum Actinomycetota; class Actinomycetes; order Mycobacteriales; family Pseudonocardiaceae; genus Actinophytocola. The sequence goes on from CAWGVZ010000008.1 coordinate 162,026, forward strand.
ATCGACTTCACCCAGGCGCTGTACGACTGGGACTTCCCCCGCCAGCTGCTGCACCTGCGTGCGCTCGAGGCCGGCTCCGGTGGCCAGCTCGACTCGGACGCCGCGGAGAAGTCGTTGTACAGCCGCCGGTTCCTACTGGCCAGGCCGCTGCTGCGAGCGCTGGAGGAGTCGCCGTGCGTGCTGCTGGTCGACGAGGTCGACCGCGCGGACGACGAGTTCGAGGCGTTCCTGCTGGAGGTGCTCGGCGAGAACGCCGTGACCATCCCCGAGTTCGGTGAGGTCCGGGCCGAGGTCCCGCCGCTGGTGATCCTCACGTCGAACCGCACCCGCGAGGTGCACGACGCGTTGAAGCGCCGCTGCCTGTACCACTGGCTGGAGCACCCGAACCTGGCCCGCGAGGTGGCGATCCTCCGCAGGCGCCTGCCCGGGCTGGCCGAGGGCCTGGCCGCCCAGGTGGCCGGCGCCGTCCGCCGGCTGCGCGAGCTGGAGCTGCTCAAGCCGCCGGGCGTGGCCGAGTCGATCGACTGGGCGCAGGCGCTGCAGGCGCTCGGCCGCACGGAGTTGGACGCCGCCGCCGCGGCCGCCACCCTGGGTGCCGTGCTGAAGTACCGCGAGGACGCCCAGCGCGTGGTGGCCGCCGGCCTGGACGCCCTGCTCGCCTGAATGCCGCTCGCCTGAAATTCGGTCGCGCCGGCCGGTGGCGCTGTCGCATAGTTGTCGTGGCGCGCCAACCAGAGGAGGACATCGTGAGTACCGAACGCAGGGGAGGCGAGCGGTAGTTCGGTTCCTCCTCAACGGATGGAGCCGCTCGCGATGGCCACGGTTCTGTCGCGGTGCCTAGGCCCCGCGGCGGCTACATCTGACTTCTCCCGCTCCTCGCGCCCGGACTGTTCCGCCTCCCCGGAATTTAAAAGTGTTGGTCACCTTGGCTTGGTGCCGTCCAGTTCGGGACGTACCCGGTGGCCGGGTCGCGTCCCGGTACTCCTTAGGTCCGGTTGGCGGCGACTCAGGTTGGCACCAGGGATGTCATGGGTTGGCTCCAGGGCGCCGGTCGCGCTTCCGGCCGGCGCCCCGAGGTTCTACTCAGCACCAGCCGTTGACCGGGCCGCTCATGCCGGTCCACGTGAACGCGTCGCTGATCCACGAGCCGTCGGTCAACTTGTTCCACATGGCTGTCGTGTAGCCGAACCTGCCACTGTGGGAGGTTCCGTCCGCCGAGCAGGCAATGGAAACCGTGGCGCCGTCGGCCACCGAGCCCACCACCCCGTGTCCCGTTCCCGGGCCGGCGCGCCGGTTCAGCACCCCGCCACCGTTCGTGTCCACCACGCCCTCCGTGAACCCGAGCGGGCCGTAGTTGTACATGGACCCGCCGGTGTTCGCCCGCGTCGAGCCGTGCAGCGCGTAGCCCTGGTACTCGGCCGAACCGTTGTACACCTGCCACTTCCCGAGACTGTGCCCCGCGATCCCCACGTACGCGGCGTTCTGCCGCAGCGAGAAGTGGTTGTGCGGTCCGGTGGCCGAGCCGCCGCACGACACGTCGACCCCGATGTTGCCGAGGAACGCGCCCTCGGCGACCGTCGCGCCGTTGTCCGTCCGGTTGTTGTGCAGGTGGTAGTAGTCGGTGGAGTAGCCGCGGTCGTGCGCCACCCGCACCCAGCCCCGCTGGCTCGAGCACATCACGTAGAACGTCCCGCCGCGCGCGGCCAGCACCCGCCCGTCGCCGCCGGCCAGATCGATCGACTGCCTGGCCGCGCCGTGCGGTCCGCCGGTCAGCCGCCAGGACTGGCCGATCGCGTACGGCAGCCGCATTCCCGTGCGGTTGTCGCCGCCCGCCATGGGTCCCGCCTCGGCCACGCCGTGCGACGCGAAGATCTTCTTCTCCGGTGCGGACACCACGTCCGCCGGCGCGGCTGCGGTCAGCGACGGGAACGCCGCTTCGCCCTCGAACGCGACCGTCCACTTGCGATCCTGTTGCACCGCAACGAAGAGCCAGCCCTCGGGGTAGGAGTCGGTGAGCGCGATGGCCGCGCCGAAGGCCCACGCCGAGCCTTGGGAACGCATGACGTTGACCTCGGTCCGCGCCGCGGCCCGCGCCTTCTGAGTGATCTTCGCCCGCACCGCGTCATCGAGCGAACCCCCTTGGGCCGCCGCCGGTACGGCCGCTCCCAGCATGCCCAGCGCAAGCGCCGCCAACGCCACACCTAATCGTGAAGGTCTCATCGGGGAATCCCTTCGTTGGGGAATATCCAACAAGAGTGACAGGTCGGTGAGCGGAGATCGATGCTCCAGACGGGGGCACAATGACTAGATGGACCCGTTGCCAGGCCTGGTCGGCTTCGCGGCCGCGCTGCGCGAAGCCGGGCTGCCGTGCGACGCCCAGCGGGTCCAGGCCTACCTGGGCGCCGCGCGCGAGGTCGATCTGGCCGACCCCGGCCAGCTCTACTGGGCCGGCCGGCTGACGCTGTGCGCCGAGCCGGACGACCTGCCGCGCTACGACGACGCCTTCGCCGCGTGGTTCACGGCGCTGGATCCCACGAAGCGCAAGAAGCAGCCGGTCACCCGGCCGAGGCAGACCACCATGGCCGCGCTCACCGAGGTCCCCGGCAGCGGTCGCAACGGGGACACCGACGACCTGAAGGTCGCCGCGTCCGACACGGAGATCCTGCGCCAGCGCGACATCGCGGCGCTCACCCCGGCCGAGCGCGAGCACCTGCGCGAGCTGATGGCCACACTGCACCTGTTGCCGCCCATGCGCCGGGCCATGCGGCTGCGGCCGAAGCGCCGCGGCCGGCTCGATCCGGCCAAGGTGCTCGCCACCATGCGCGCCACCGGCGGCGAACCGGTCCGGCTCGCCTACCGCGGCCGCCGCGACCGGCCCCGGCGCGTGGTGCTGCTGCTCGACGTCTCCGGCTCGATGACCCCGTACGCCGACGCGTTGCTGCGGTTCGCGCACGCGGTCACCCGGGCGGCGCCGGCCACCACCGAGGTGTTCACGGTAGGCACCCGGCTCACCAGGCTGTCCCGTCAGCTGCGGGCCCGCGACCCGCAGGAGGCGCTGACCGCCGCGTCCCGCGCGGTCCCCGACTTCGCCGGCGGCACCCGGCTGGGCGAGACGCTGCGGGTGTTCCTCGACCGGTGGGGGCAGCGCGGGCTCGCCCGGCGTGCGGTGGTCGTGCTGTTCTCCGATGGCTGGGAGCGCGGCGACGCGACGCTGTTGGGTGAGCAACTCGCCCGGTTGCGCCGGCTCGCGCACGCCGTTCTGTGGGTCAACCCCCATGCGGGTCAGACTGGATATCAGCCCGTCCAGTCGGGGATCGCCGCCGCGTTACCTCACCTGGACCGACTACTGGCCGGACATAGTCTGGCCACGCTCGAAGAGCTACTTGTGGAGGTTCGCCGTGCGTGACGTGTTGGACGAGCTGATGCGCCGCTACTCGGCGGGGGAGCGCGTGGCGCTCGGCACGGTCGTGGCCACCTTCTCCTCGGCCCCCCGCGCCCCCGGCGCCGCGATGCTGGTGGCGGCGGACGGCACGGTCACCGGCAGCGTGTCCGGCGGCTGCGTCGAGGGCGCGGTCTACGAACTGGGCCAGCAGGTGCTTTCGGATGGCGTCGGCGTGCTCCAGCGCTACGGCGTGAGCGACGACGACGCGTTCGCCGTCGGCCTGACCTGCGGCGGGATCATCGACATCTTCGTCGAGTCGATCGAGGCCACCGCGTTCCCGGAGTTCGCGGAGCTGGCCAAGTCGATCCAGGTGGAGGAGCCGGTGGCGCTCGCCACGGTGGTCGCGCACCCCGACGCGTCACGGGTGGGCAGGCACCTGGTGGTGTGGCCCGACCGCACGGTCGGCGGGCTCGGCTCAGCCAGGGTGGACGACGCGGTGGCCGACGACGCGCGGGGCATGCTCGCCACCGGCCGCACCGGCACCCTGCACTACGGCGCCGAGGGTCAGCGCCGCGGCGAGGGCATGTCGGTGTTCGTCAGCTCGTTCGAACCGCCGCCCCGGCTGCTGGTGTTCGGCGCCATCGACTTCGCGACGGCCATGGCGCGGCTCGGTTCCTTCCTCGGCTACCGGGTGACCGTCTGCGACGCCCGGCCGATCTTCGCCACGAAGAGCCGTTTCCCGGACGCGGACGAGGTGATCGTCAACTGGCCGCACCGCTACCTGGCGGCCGAGGTGGAGGCCGGGCGGATCGACCAGCGCACGGTCATCGCCGTGCTCACCCACGACCCGAAGTTCGACGTGCCGGTGCTGGAGGTCGCGCTGCGCTGCGACGCGGGCTACGTCGGTGCCATGGGCTCGCGACGCACCCACGACGACCGGATGAACCGGCTGCGGGAGGCGGGCCTGAGCGAGGCGGAGCTGTCCCGGCTGGCGTCACCCATCGGCCTCGACCTGGGGGCGCGCACCCCGGAGGAGACTGCCGTGTCGATCGCCGCGGAGATCATCTCCCTGCGGTGGGGCGGCGAGGGAGCCCGCCTGACGGAGGCCAGCGGCCGCATCCACCGCGAGCCCTGAGCATCGCGATGTGATGCTAATATGTGATGCATGAGCAAGCGCACAACTGTGACGTTGACGGACCAGGACGAGCAGACTGTTCGGACGTTCGCGGATCCTGAGCGGCCAGAAGGGGCGTTACTCATCGAGGCTGCGCGCGACCTCGGCATCCCGCTCGGCCCGGGGGCGTCGGAGGCCACGGTGATACGGGCGTTGATCGCGGCGGGAGCGGCGGCCATGCGCGAGCAGGCGCTTGAGCGGGGATACCAGCAACTCGCCGAGATCTACGACGAGGTACACGACGCGGACGAGGCGGCGGCTCGCCGGCGGCGATATGCCGAGCGAGTTGATCGTGTGATGCCGGGATGAGCGTTGTCCCCGCGCGCGGTCAGGTATACCGGGCCGACATCGGCTTTGGTCACAAGCCCTGGCTCATCGTGTCCAACAATCAGCGGAACCGGAACTTGTCCAGCGTGCTGGCCGCGCGGATCACCACGACCGACAAGCACGCGCAGCTGCCCACCTACGTGCCACTCCAGCCAGCTGATCCACTGGTCGGCTATGTGAACTCGGACGACCTTCAGCAACTTCACCGCGACGAGTTGGGTCAGCTGCTCGGCTGTCTGGCGCCGGCCACCTTGATGCGGGTGAACGAGGCGCTGCGGATCGTGCTCGCGCTGCCTTAGCTCGCCGGTGCGTAGCCGGGTACGTCCTCGAGTCGGTGGTACACGGGCAGGCCTCGGGCGGTGGCGATGGCCACGTCCTGGTCGGCGCCCGTTGACTCGCCCGGCAGGCGGAGTACGGCGTCGCAATGGGCGAGCAGCCGTCCGGCCGTCGGGTACATGATCTGTTTCGCGATCGGCTCGTCGAGCCCCGTGCCGCCCGCGCCGCGCAGTACCGGCAGCGCTACCCACTCGCCGATCATCGGCACGTGTCCGGCCGCGAAGATCGGCCAGGCGGCCGCTTCGAGCCGGGCCAGGTTCCGGGCGAGCAGTTCCGGGTCGTCGCCCGTGCCGGAGCGGTACGGCCCGGCAATGAGAATGAGCAGTGGTTTGGTCACGCTCGTCACGGTAACGTGCAACAATGTGAAGAAACAAGGAGAAACGTGCATGCTGGCTGCCGAGAGACGTGATCTGCTGCTCGCCCGCCTGCGCGAGGACGGCAAGGTGGTGGCCAAGGACGTCGCCGCCGAGTTGGGCCTTTCCGAGGACAGCGTGCGGCGCGACCTGCGCGATCTCGCGGCCGCCGGCCTCTGCCAGCGGGTGTACGGCGGCGCGCTGCCGGTCTCGCCGGCGATCGCCGACTACGCCACCCGCACCACCGTGAGCACCACCGGCAAGGCCGGCATCGCCGCCCGGGCGGTCACCCTCATCCGGCCGGGCGCCACCGTGATCCTCGACGGCGGCACGACGGCGCTGGCGGTCGCCATGGCACTCCCACCGGATCTGTCGGCCACGATCGTCACCCACAGCCCGACGGTCGCGGCGGCACTGGTCGAGCACCCCACGGTCGAGGTCTTCGTCATCGGCGGCCGGCTGTTCAAGCACTCGGCCGTCACCTCGGGCGCGGCCGCCGCCGAGGCGGCGGCACGCGTCCACGCCGACCTGTGCCTGCTCGGCGTCACGGGCGTGCACCCGGAGGCGGGGCTCACCACGGCCGACGCCGACGAGGCCGCCATGAAACGCGTGCTGGCCCGCCGCGCGGCCGACACCTACGTGCTGGCCAGCGCCGAGAAGATCGGGGCGGCCTCAGCGTTCGAGGTGCTCCCGCTCGGCGAGGTGGCCGGCGTGCTCACCGACGCGGGCGCCGACGATCCCGTGGTGCGGCGGCTGGTGGAGCAGGGCGTGCCGGTCATCCACGCCTAGGCCGGACTGCGGCGGCGCATCCCGTCGGCCGTGAGCACGATCAGGCCGGCCCACACGATGGCGAAACCGAGCCACCGCTCCAGCGGCATGGCCTCGCGGAACACCAGCACGCCTAACGTGAACTGCATGGTCGGCGTCAGGTACTGGATCAGCCCGATCATCGAGAGCGGGATGCGCGTGGCCGCGCCGGCGAACGCCAGCAGCGGCAGCGTGGTGATGACACCGCCCGCCACGAACAACAGCGTGTGGCCGATGCCGAGGGTGAAGAACGTGCCGTGGCCGGCGCTCTCCAGAATCACCAGGTAGATCAGCGCCGGCACCAGCGTCACGCCGGTCTCGACGGCCACCGAATCGACGGCTCCCACGTTCGCCAGCTTCTTCACCAGCCCGTACGTGGAAAAGCTGAACGCGAGCGTCAGCGCGATCCACGGCACCTGGCCGTAGCCGACGGCCAGCACCACGACCGCGACGGCACCGAGGCCCACGGCGACCCACTGCAGCACCCGCAGCCGCTCGCCCAGCAGCAGCACGCCGATCAGCACCGACACCAGCGGGCCGGTGAAGTAGCCGAGCGCGGTCTCCACCACGCGCCCGTTGTTCACGCCCCAGATGTAGGCGCCCCAGTTGACGGAGATGAGCACGGCCGCGATGGCCAGCAGACCGAGTTGCCGCCGGTTGCGCAGTACGGCACGGATCGAGGAGAACCCCGTGCCGCGCCGCCTGCCGAGCCACCACAGCACGCTGAACACGGCGAACAGCGACCAGACCATCCGCTGGGCGAGCGTCTCGAGGGCGCCGGCCCGGTCGAGCAGCGTCCAGAACAGGGGGAACAGGCCCCACATGCCGTACGCGGAGACACCGAAAAGCACGCCGCGCCGGTACTCGGGGAACTCGGCCGAGGTGTCCGGAAGAGTGCGCTGATCAGCGACGGAAGCCACGGCTCCGATGCTAAGCCTCGCTAAGGAGATTACCCACGCGAATATGTGAGGATCACATGCCCGCTGTCGAACGTGGTGACGTCCGTGCGCGAGAGCGAGGTCAGGTCGAACTCGCCGTCCAACGTGGGGATGCCGGTGCCGAGCATGATCGGGTACAGCTTGAGGATCACCTCGTCGATCTCGCCGATCAGCGAACCGGCCAGCTTCGCCCCACCGGCCAGGTAGATGCCCAGCCCGTCCTCGGCCTTCAGCTTCTGGACCCGCTCGACCACGTCACCGGAGACGATCTCCACGGCCGGGTCGGTGTCGGCGGCGAGCGTCGTGGACACCACGAGCTGGCGCAGGTGGGCGTAGGGGCTGGTGATGCCGACGGAGAGCGCGGCGTCGTAGGTCGCCCGGCCCTGGATGATCGTGTCGAACCGCTTGTTCGGCTGGTCCCCGATGCCGAGGTGCTGGCGCGCGGCCGTGGGCAGTGCGTCCCCGTACTCGGAGCACAGGTGGGCCAGGTACTCCGGCGGCGTCGGGTACATGTCGATCTCACCGGTCGGGCCGGCGATGAAGCCGTCCACCGACGCGGCGATGAAGTACGTGAGCTTCCGCATTCTTCTTGATCCCTCCAGTTTCGCCCTCAGGTCCACTTTCCTAGCTCAGGACTTGTCGGATCCGGCACCCGGGGGCACGGTAGAGGGATGGTGTGAGCCTGCTCACGCCTGGCCGAACCGACCAGCCAAGGCCGTCTGCCGTCGCAATGGAGGCCCCATGCGCATCACCGTGACCGTTGATGGAACCACCTACACCGACGATGTCGAACCCCGTCAACTGCTCGTGCACTATCTGAGGGAGAGGCTGGGGAAAGTCGGCACCGTGGTGGGGTGCGATACGAGCAACTGCGGCGCCTGCACCGTCCACCTCGACGGGCACAGCGTGAAGTCGTGCTCCGTGCTCGCCGTACAAGCCGACGGCAGCGAGGTCACCACGGTCGAGGGCCTGGCGAGGGACGGCCAGCTGCACCCCGTGCAGAAGGCGTTCCACGACAACCACGCACTCCAGTGCGGGTTCTGCACGCCCGGCATGATCATGCAGTCGATCGACCTGCTGGCCGACAACCCGGACCCGGACGAGAAGGCCGTCCGCGAGGGTCTGGAAGGCAACCTCTGCCGGTGCACCGGCTACCAGAACATCGTCCGCGCCGTGCGTGACGCGGCAGCGCACATGAGCCCGGGTGCGGGGCCCGAGGCCGAGCGGCTGTCCGACCAGCACACCGGTGTCGTCGGAGGCGGAAACTGATGACCGCGACCATCGAACCCGAAGTAGGCAAGGCCCGGCCCCGCAAGGAGGACGAGCGGCTGATCACCGGTCGCACCCGCTGGACCGACAACCTCGTGCTGCCGGGCATGGTGCACATGGCCATCCTGCGCAGCCCCATGGCACACGCGCGGATCACGAACATCGACGTGAGCGCGGCCAAGAAGTCACCAGGTGTGCTGGCCGTGCTCACGGGCGCCGACCTGGGCGACGAGCAGGGCAGCCTGCCGTGCGCGTGGCCGATCACCGAGGACATGAAGTCGCCGGCCGCACCGTCGGTGGCGGTCGACGCCGTGAAGTTCGCCGGTGAGGCGGTCGCCGTGGTCGTGGCCCGCAGCGCGGCCGAGGCGGCCGACGCGCTCGAGAGCATCGACGTCGACTACGCGGACCTGCCGGTGGTGCTCGACATGGCGGCGGCCGTCGAGGACGGCGCCGACCTGGTCCACGCCGACCTCGGCACGAACTCCAGTGCCACCTGGATCTTCGACTCGGGTGAGGCCGGCACGGGCGACGACGTCGAGCAGGCGATCGCCGACGCCGAGGTGCTGATCGAGCGGACCTACCGCCAGCAGCGGTTGATCCCCGCGTTCATGGAGCCGCGGTCGGTGGTGGTCGACCCGACCAGCGCGCAGTTCACCATGTGGTCGGCCACGCAGATCCCGCACGTCCTGCGGGTGATGCTCGCCATGACGCTGTCCGTGCCGGAGCAGAAGATCCGCGTGATCGCCCCGGACGTCGGTGGCGGCTTCGGCGGCAAGCTGCAGGTCACGCCGGAGGAGATCCTGACCTTCCTGGTGGCGCGCCGGCTCGGCAAGCCCGTGAAGTACACGGAGTCGCGCAGCGAGAGCCTGCTCTCGGGCCACCACGGCCGAGACCAGATCCAGAAGCTCACCATGTCCGCCCGCCGCGACGGCACGGTCACCGGCCTGAAGGTCGAGCTGCTGGCCGACATGGGCGCCTACCTGCGCCTGGTGTCGCCGGGCATCCCGATCCTCGGCGCGTTCATGTACAACGCCATCTACAAGATCCCCGCCTACCGGTTCGTGTGCACCAACGTGTTCACGAACAAGGTCCCGACCGACGCCTACCGCGGCGCCGGCCGGCCGGAGGCCACCTACGCGATCGAACGGCTGATGGACGAGCTGGGTGCCGAGCTGGGCATGGACCCGCTCGAGATCCGCGAGAAGAACTGGATCAAGCACGAGGAGTTCCCGTTCACCACGGTCGCCGGGCTGACCTACGACTCGGGCAACTACGAGGCGGCCACCGCCAAGGCCAGGGACCTGTTCGACTACGACGGGCTGCGTACCGAGCAGCGCGAGCGCCGCGAGCGCGGCGACAAGGTCCAGCTGGGCATCGGCGTCTCGACGTTCACCGAGATGTGCGGCCTCGCGCCGTCGCGGGTGCTCGGCTCGCTGTCCTACGGGGCGGGCGGCTGGGAGCACGCGGCCATCCGCATGCTGCCCACGGGAAAGGTCGAGGTGGTCACGGGTTCCTCGCCGCACGGCCAGGGACACGAGACGGCGTGGAGCCAGATCGTGGCCGACCAGCTGGGCGTGCCGTTCGACGACGTGGAGGTGCTGCACGGCGACACCCAGTCCTCGCACAAGGGCATGGATACCTACGGGTCCCGGTCGCTGACCGTCGGCGCCATGGCCGTGGTCGCTGCGGCCGACAAGGTGAAGGAGAAGGCCGCCAAGGTCGCGGCACACATGCTGGAGGCCGGCGAGGGCGACGTCGAGTTCGCGAACGGCACGTTCCGGGTGCGGGGCACCGGTACCGAGGCGGCCGGGGTGTCGATCCAGGACGTCGCGCTGGCCGTGTTCGCCGCACACGACCTGCCGGACGGGGTCGAGCCCAACCTCGACTCGGAGGCCACCTTCGACCCCAGCAACTTCTCCTACCCACACGGCACGCACCTCTGCGCGACCGAGGTGGACACGGAGACCGGGCGGGTGCACATCCGCAGCTACGTGGCTGTGGACGACGTCGGGAAGGTGGTCAACCCGATCATCGTGGAGGGCCAGGTGCACGGCGGGCTCGCGCAGGGCATCGCGCAGGCCCTGTTCGAGGAGGCCGTGCACGACGAGTCCGGCACGCTCACCACGGGCACGCTCGCCGACTACCTGGTGCCGTCGGCGGCCGACCTGCCGAGCTTCACGACCGACCGCACGGAGACCCCGGCCACGTCGAACGTCCTTGGTGTCAAGGGAATCGGTGAGGCCGGCACGATCGCGTCCACGCCGGCCGTGGTGAACGCGGTGGTCGACGCCGTGCGGCACTTCGGCGTGAACGACATCCAGATGCCCTGCACGCCCATGCGGGTCTGGCAGGCGATCCGCACCGGTCAGGCCGACGCCGGCGGACTCGGCGGCGAGGCCGGCGGCGGCCTCGGTTCCCTGGACGTTACAGACACCACGGGAGGTGCCCAGTGATTCCGTCCGCCTTCGACTACGTCGCACCGACCACTGTGGACGATGCGGTTCGGGCGCTGGCCGAGGCCGGCGAGGACGCCAAGGTGCTGGCCGGCGGGCAGAGCCTGCTGCCGGTGCTGCGGATGCGGCTCGCCGCGCCGTCCAAGCTGATCGACCTGGGGCGGGTGGCCGAGCTGCGGGGTATCCGCGAGGACGGCAACTCGCTCGTCATCGGTGCTATGACCACACACTACGACGTGCAGCGGGACGCTCTGGTGAAGGAGCACGCGGCGCTGCTGGCGGCGGCCACCGACACGGTGGCCGACCCGCAGGTGCGCCACCGGGGCACGTTCGGTGGATCCCTCGCCCACGCCGACCCGGCCGGCGACCTGCTGGCACCAGCGCTCGCGCTGGACGCCGAGATGGTCGTGTCCGGAATGGACGGACGGCGGACGGTTCCGGCGAGCGAGTTCTTCGTCGACTTCTTCACCACCTCCCTGCGGCCGGGCGAGATCCTGGTCGAGGTGCGGGTGCCGAAGAAGACCGGCTGGAGCGCGCACTACGAGAAGTTCAACCGGGTGGCCCAGGCGTGGTCGATGGTGGCCGTGGCGGCCGCCGTCCGCGTCGAGGGCGGCGCCATCGCCGAGGCGAGGGTGGGGCTGACGAACATGGCGGCCATCCCCATGCGGGCCACGGCCGTCGAGGAAGCACTTGTCGGTCAGCCGGCGACGGCCGAGGCCATCAACGCGGCCGCGCAGCACGCGGCCGAGGGCACCAGCCCGGCGGCCGACGGCAACGCGGACGTCGAGTTCCGGCAGCACCTGGCCAGGGTGCTCACCGGTCGAGCGGTGGCAGCGGCGATTGGCGCCTAGTCTGGTCGGTAGGCCATTGGACGACGCCTTCAGGACGTCCTTCCTGGAGGCGTCGTCCTCTGCTTGAGGAGGAACGTTGAAGCTCGAGCACTCGTTCACCGTGCCGGCCGATCTCGAGACGGTCTGGCAGGCCGTGCTCGACCCGGAACGCGTCGCGCCGTGCATGCCGGGCGCCACCCTGGCCGAGGTCGACGGCGACGCGTTCAAGGGCTCGGTGAAGGTCAAGGTCGGCCCGATATCCCTGCTGTACAAGGGTTCCGGCGAGTTCCTGGAGAAGGACGAGGCCGCTCGCAAGGTCGTGATCAAGGCGGCCGGCAAGGACTCCCGCGGCAATGGCACGGCCGCCGCCACGGTCACGGTCACGCTGGCCGCCGACGGCGAAGGCACCACCGGCTCGGTCTCGACCGACCTGCAGATCACCGGCAAGCCCGCCCAGTTCGGCCGCGGCCTGATCTCCGAGGTGGGCGGCAAGATCCTCGACGCGTTCGCCGCCTGCCTGGCGAAGAAGCTGGCGCCGGAAGCCGAGCGGGAGCCGCCGAAGCTGGCGGTGGTGCAGCAGGAGGAGGAGCGGCAGGAAGCCGTGGCCACGGGCGCCGCGGCGGGGGCGGCGACGGCCAAGGCGACCAAGGCCGCCAGGGACGCCAAGGACGAGGCACCGAAGCCGAAGCTCACGGCCGTACACCGGGAACCCGAGGCCGAGCCGATCGACCTGCTTTCCTACGCGGGCCCCTCGGTGGTGAAACGAGCGGCTCCGCTGGTGGCCGCGCTGGTGGCGTTGCTGGTGGTCCTGGGCCTGCGGCGCCGCAAGAAGTAGGGCTTTCCCCACCTCGGCTCGGGGTGCTGGCCGGCTGGGGCGGTGGCGGTTCCGTACCTAGCGTCCAGGGATGATCCTTTCCTTGCCCCGCAAGCTGGTCGTGCTCGGCGCGGCAACCGCACTCACAGCTGGCGCCGCCGGGGTCGCCACAGCCAGCCCCACTCGCGGTGAGCTGCTCTCCGTCACCCCGATCAGCGCGCTGTCCCGGGACCAGGTGGCCGGCCTGCTTGAGCCGGCGGGAATCGACACGAGGGTCGTGCGCCACGGTGTCGACGCCTTCCGCGTCGAGTACCGCACGATCGACCCGCACGGCAGGCGCACCGCGGCCAGCGGCACGGTCGCCCTGCCGCGCACCGGTGGGCGGACCCTGCCAACCGTCGTCTTCCAGCACGGCACGATCGCCGCGAAGGCCGAGGCCGGCTCGGTCGGCCCGGACACCAACCGGATCGCCCCGATCACGTTCGCCTCGGCCGGCAACGCCGTGGTCGCCCCCGACTACCTCGGGCTCGGCACCGGGCCGGGCACGCATCCCTACGGGGACCTGCGGTCGACCACCACCGCGAGCCTGGACCTGCTGCGCGCGACCGGTGAGTTCAGCGACCGGCTCGACCGGCGCGTCCGCGTCACCGGCTTCTCCCAGGGCGGGCCGGCGGCCATGGCGCTCGCCGAGGATCTCCAGCGCCACGGCCGGCTCGCGGCCGTCGCCGGGATCAGCGGGTTCTACGACCTGTACGACACCCAGTTCGCCGAGGCGCTCGCCGGCCGGGTCCATCCGAAACTCGCGACCATCTCCTCCGCGTACTTCCTGGTATCCATGCAGCGTCTCGGGCGGGTGCGCGGCGACCTGTTCGAGGTACCGGGGGTGGCCGACCTGTTCGACGGTCTCCACAGCGGCCCCGAGATCATGGAAGCACTCCCGAACACCCCGCACGACCTGCTGACGGACGACGCGGTTCACCTGCTGGAGAACCCGTCCCCGCTGCTGCGCCGGACCACCGACGGCAGCTGCCTCGGGTGGACGCCCCGCGTCCCCGTCCGGCTGTACACGGCCACCGGCGGCGACGAGCTGGTGCCGATCGGCAACTCGACCCACTGCCGGGACGCGTTCGCCACCCGCGGCGTCGACGTGCCGCTGACCGAGGTGGGGCCGGTCGACCACAACACCTCGGCGGCGCTGTCGTACCCGTTGATCATCGACTTCTTCGCGGGAATCGGGGGTTGAGCCGGCGGCGGCCGGCGTGAAGGATGACGCGGTGCGCCGGCCGCTCGTGGGTTTGTGGGGGATCCCCCTGGTGGCCGCCGGCTGTGCGACTCCGGCCGGCACGGGGGTGCCGGAGCCGGTGCCGCCGCTGCGGCCGGGGCAGACGGTGGCCGGGTCGTCGCCCGAGAACTCGTTCACCGTGATCGCGGCGGGCGACGTGCTCATCCACCCGGCGCTCACCGAGCAGGCGGAGGAGGACGGCGACGGCAGCCGGGACTTCACCGACCTGTTCGCCGGCGTCCGGCCGGCCGTCGAGGCCGCCGATCTGGCCATCTGCCACCTGGAAGTGCCGCTCGCGGGGCCGGACGGGCCGTTCGAGGGCTATCCGCTGTTCCGCGCACCGCCCGAGGTGGCGACGGGGCTCGCCGAGACGGGGTTCGACACCTGCTCGACCGCGTCGAACCACACGTTCGACCACGGCGCCGACGGGGTGGAGACCACGCTCGATGCGTTGGACGAGGCGGGGATCGAGCACACGGGGTCCGGGCGGACCGAGGAGGAGATGGCCACCCCGCTCGTTCGTGAGGTCAACGGCGTCCAGGTCGGCCAGGTGTCGTTCACGTTCGGCTACAACCAGGGCACCGAGGCGCCCGAGCCGTGGATGGCGGCCGAACTGGAGGTCGAGTCGGTGCTCGAGGCGGCCAGGGCCACCCGCGAGGCCGGCGCCGAGGTGGTGATCGCGAGCCTGCACTGGGGGATCGAGGACCAGCACGAACCCACGGACGACCAGCGGGAGACGGCCGAGACGCTGCTGGCCGACCCGGCCATCGACCTGATCATCGGCCACCACGCGCACGTGGTGCAGCCGTTCGAGAAGATCGGCGAGAAGTGGGTCGCCTACGGGCTGGGCAACCAGGTGGCCAAGCACTCGGAGCCGCGGGGCACCACCGAGGAGGGCGTGATGTCCCGCTTCCGGTTCACGAAGGGCGCGGAGGGCTGGCGGGTCGACCAGGCCGAGTACCTGCCGACGCTCGTCGACCTCGGCCCACCGATCCGGCTGCGCGACCTGACGGCCGACAGCGACGTCGACCCGGCCCGCCGCACCGAGGCACTCGAGCGCACCGACGAGATCGTCCAGTCGCTCGACGCCGAGGCGGACGGGCTGACCAGACCGGGGGCCTGAGCGGCGGCCGCTCCGATGCTGCGATCGTCGATCCTGGTGCCCCTGCTCGGTGTTCTGCTGCTCGGTGGCTGCTCGTCCACGGTCGCCGGCTCCCCGGCGCCCGGTGCGGACAGCCGCCCGACGGCCACCGACACCACGACCACCGAGAGCTCGCCCGAGACGGCCGGGTCGGAGACCAGGGGACTGGACCCTTGTGAGTCGTTCACCCCGCAGAGCCTCGCCCCGATCGGCGGCGACATCCAGCCGGGACAGGAGCAGGACCTCCTCGACGCCAGGGGCTGCATCTGGCACAACAACGCCATGAACGGCGTGGCGATCGCCGCCGTCATCTGGGACGAGCAGGGCCTGGCCGATGCCGAGGGCACGCCGGGGCAGACCGCCGGGAGAGCGACGAAGGAGAACTGGGACGGCGTCATGTGCTGGGTGTCCATCGGGGTGGCCGACACGTCGCGGGTGGACGTGATCGGCCTCGGCACGGCCGAGGCCGACTCGTGTCCGGCTGCGCGGCAGGCGGCGACGATATTGGCGCCGACGCTGCCCGAGTAGCGTCTGCGGCATGGATAGTGTGCGCGCACTGGCCGACTGGCCGGTCGACAACGCGGCGACGGCGGTGGTCCGCGCCGACGGTTCCGTGGTGGGCAGCCACGGCTCGATGGCTCGCGAGTTCCCCCTCGCGTCGGTGACGAAACTGCTCACCGCCTACGCGACGCTGGTGGCGGTCGAGGAGGGTGCGGTCGAGTGGGACCACCCGGCCGGGCCGGCGGGTTCTACCGTGCGCCACCTGATCTCACACACGTCCGGCCTCGCGTTCGACGAGTACAAGGTGATGGCCGCGCCCGGCACCCGGCGCATGTACTCCAACTCCGGCTTCGAGACGCTGGCCGACGCCGTGCACGACGCGTCCGGGATCCCGTTCGCCGAGTACCTGACCGAGGCGGTGTTCGAGCCGCTCGGCATGGAGTCGTCGCGGCTGGCCGGCACGGCCGGTGCCGGCGCGGTGTCCACTTGCGACGATCTGGTGCGCTTCGCGGCCGAACTGCAGGCCCCGACGCTGATCTCGGCGCAGACCCTGGCCGAGGCCACGTCGGTGGCGTACCCGGGGCTGGCGGGCGTGCTGCCCGGCTACGGGTACCAGAAGGAGAACGACTGGGGCCTCGGCTTCGAGATCCGTGACCACAAGAGCCCGCACTGGACCGGCAAGAACAGCTCGCCCAGGACGTTCGGGCACTTCGGCCAGTCCGGCACGTTCCTGTGGGTGGACCCGGAGGCGGGGGCCGCCTGTGTGGCGCTCGCCGATCGCCCGTTCGGGCAGTGGGCGATCGACACGTGGCCCGGCTTCACGGACTCCGTGCTGGCTGAGCTTTGATGTCAGCATGTACACAATGGACCGCGCCGAATGGCTGGCCTTCGTCATGCAGGGCACCCGGACCGGCAAGCTGGCGACCGTGCGCAAGAACGGCATGCCGCACGTCGCACCCATCTGGTTCCTGATCGACACGGTCGACGGCGTCGACGAGCTCGTGTTCACCACCGGTGCCGACACGGTCAAGGGCAAGGCGCTGGCCCGTGATCCCCGGCTCGCCATGGTGGTCGACGACGAGCGGCCGCCGTTCTCGTTCGTGCAGTTCGAGGCGGAGTCGCGGGTGTCCGAGGACCTGGCCGAGATGCTGACGTGGGCCACCCGGCTCGGGGCCCGCTACATGGGCGCCGAGGCGGGCGAGTCCTTCGGCAGGCGCAACGCCGTACCGGGTGAGCTGCTGATCCGCGCCCGGATCACGAAAGTGGTGGCGCTGGCCGAGATCGCCGACTAGTACTACAGGGCTAGATCACAGGCTGGCCGTCGTGCAGGGAACGACACCTTCCCTGCGTTGACCGCAGTGAACGACGCTTTCCCTGCATGAGGCACCGGCCCGGTGTCGTCGCAGGTCACGTCCCTGTAGTACTAGCCCGGCAGCCGTTCGTCGATCGTGTTGGCGAGGGCCTCGGCCTGGGCGCAGTGCGTGGCCGGTTCGGTGTCCGTCTCCTCCACGTAGATCTCCACCGTTTCGACCCGCTGCTGCTCGGCGCCGAAGCGGCGATGCTCCATCTCCACCATGCAGGCCTCCGGCCACCCGGAGGTACCGATCTCCCTGGCGGCCTGGCGCGTGCCGATGGTGATCGCCTCCTGGTCATCGTCCGCGGTCAGCGGCCACTGTTCCCTGTCGAAGTTGATGAACAGTTGCTTGGGCCCGTGCGACCAGTAGCACGACCAGCCGGCGAAGTACGGTTCGGCTTCGGTGGAGCCGCCGACCGCGGCCTCGATCTCCTGGGTGTTCAGCAGCTCGCAGGCGTTCAGCCGTGCGAGGGAGTTCTCGGCGAGCGGCGGGCGCCGGGGGATCTGGCCTCGGTTCAGCACCGGCAGCGCGCTGCGGATCACCTGGTTGGCCACGTCGCACAGTGGCGCGGGCCAGCCGTTCCAGTGGGCCACGTCGACGTGGAACGTGTTGCCGTCCGGCAGGGGCACCACCCGGCCGCAGGCGTCGTCCTGCTCGGGGGTCTCTTCGGGAAACGGGATCCGGCCGGGCTCCGGGAGGACCTGTTGCTCGCTGCCCGGCAGGTCGAGCCACGCCTGCACGGTGAGCCCGTCGTTGTCCTCCTCGTCGTTGTTGGGCCGGCGGATGTCGACGTTGCAGCGGTTGAAGAGACCGCCAGGGGCCGCGAAGCTCGGCTCGCCGAACTCACGCAGCGAATCCAGGTCGAACATCCCGCATGGGTCGGCCGTGCGCGGGTCGCCGGTCGTGTCCGCCGTGATCTCCTCGTCCGGCGCGAACACCAGGGCGGCCGCCACCGCGAGTACCACCGCGAGCGCGCCGGCCACCAGCAGGCGCCGCGAGACCCGGACCCGTCGCCGCTTCGGCGGCTCGGGGAGCTGCGTACCGGCGATCTCCGACAGCGACCGCGCGGCGTCCGCGGCCGACGGCCGTGCCGACGGCTGCTGCTGGAGTAGCGCGTCGAGGATCGGTTTCACCGCACCCGCGCGACGGGCGGGTTCCAGCTCGAACGCCGCCGCCCGCCGCAGCTGCCGGAACGGCGTGTCCCCGTTACCCCAGGGCGAACCGCCCTCCACGGCCGCGAACAGCGTGGCACCCAACGAGAACAGGTCGGCCGCCGCGGTCGAGGCGGCCCCGTCGGCCACCTCGGGGGCCACGTACCCCGGGGTGCCGATCAGTCCGGTGTCGGTACGCGTCTCGTCGGCCCAGCGGGCGATGCCCAGGTCGGTCAGTTTCGCCGTGCCGTCCTCGCCGACCAGCACGTTGCCCGGCTTGATGTCCCGGTGCAGCATGCCCCTGGCATGCATGGCCGCCAGCGCGGCCGCCAGCTGCGCGCCGATCCCGGCGGTCTCTTCGGGAGACAGCGGACCGTCCTCGTCGAGGATCGCCGACAGACTCCGCGACGGCAGGTACTCCATGACCAGCCAGCGGTCGTCGTCGTGGATCACCGCGTCGTACACGGTGATCACGTTCGGGTGCTGCAGACCGGCCCCGATCCGCGCCTCACGCCGGATCTGCCCGCCATCACCGGACTGCGACCGCTTGAGCGCCACCACCCGGCCCAGTTCGAGGTCGGTGGCCCGCCACACGACGCCCATTCCTCCGGTGCCGATCTTCTCGTCCAAGCGATAACGCTGCGCGATTAGCGTGGCACCCACGGGAGTAACCCTAATGGGGCTGCAGCCACCCGGGGAGGTCGCCGATCCGGACCCCGCCGCCGCGGCCGACCATGGTGGCCAGGTCGTCCTCGAGCGCGCGGACGCGGTCGCCGCCCAACTGGCGGACCCACTCGCCACGGAGATCCTCGAAGATCTCGGCCGAGGCGCGCAGGCAGTCCGCGCCCCGCTCGGTGATGGTGACCAGCACGGCGCGTGCGTCGCCCGGATCCGGCGCCCGGTCCACGTAGCCGAGTGCCGCCAGCCTGCCGATCGTCTTCGTGGCCGCCTGCTTCGACACCCCGAGCCGTCTGCCCAGCTCGGAGGTGGTCGCGCCATCCCGTCCGATCGCCTGGAGGGCGAACCCGTACGCCGGCCGCACGTCCGGGTGACCCCGCTCGGCCAGGCGTTCGTGGAGTTCGTCGATCAGGCCACGGAAGGCGCCCACCAGCAGCAACGGCAACTCGAACCCGAACCGATCCATCCACGCATCATCTCGGTTGCGAGAGGGATCGACAACCTGGTGTACTGTTTTAGTCAACCAGGTTGTCGATCTGCCGAAGGAGAACTTATGTACCGAGTGACCGAGACCCCGAACGCCGTGATGACCACGTACGCGTCACCGACGCAGGGCAGCGCCGAGCTGAGCCTGTGGCGGGTGGAGATGAAGGAGGGCGCGCAGGGTCCGCTGCACGTCTTCGACACGGAGCAGATCTGGACGGCCCTCACCGGCAAGGCCACGGTCGAGGTGGACGACCGCACGGTCGACCTCGCCGCCGGCGACACGGTCGTGCTCCCGGCGGGCGCGCACAGACGAATCACCGCGGGCGCCGAGTTCACGGCCGTGGTCGCCGGCTACGGCACCGCCACCGTGAGCGTGGTGGGCGAGGACGGCGACCGAGGCACCCCGGCCTGGATCAGCTAGCCCGCCCGCCAATGCCTGGAAGGCGTCGTTCCCGACGTTCAACGCCTGGAAGGCGTCGTTCCAGGCATGCCCCGCCCGCGCCGGGCTAGCTCGAGATTTCCGGTAGAGGGCCCAGGAAGTCGTCGGCGTCCCGGATCGTGTACGCGTACCCCTGTTCGGCAAGGAAGCGCTGGCGGTGGGCCGCGTAGTCCGAGTCCAGCGTGTCCCGCGAGACGACCGAGTAGAAGTGCGCCTGCCGCCCGTCCTCCTTCGGGCGCAGCAGGCGGCCCAGTCGCTGGGCCTCCTCCTGCCGGGAGCCGAACGTGCCGGACACCTGCACGGCGACCGTCGCCTCGGGAAGGTCGATGGAGAAGTTGGCCACTTTGGACACCACGAGCGTGCGCAGCTCGCCCTGGCGGAACGCCTCGTAGAGCCGCTCACGTTCGGCGTTGCGCGTGGAGCCCTGGATGATCGGCGCGTCGAGTGCCGCCCCCAGTTCCTCCAGCTGGTCCAGGTACGCGCCGATGACCAGCGTCGGCTCGTCCGGGTGCTTGTCCAGGATCTGGCGGACCACCGGCATCTTCGTGGCGGCCGTGGAGCACAGCTTGTAGCGCTCCTCCGGCTCGGCCGTCGCGTAGGTGAGGCGCTCACTTTCGGTCATCGTGACCCGCACCTCGATGCACTCGGCCGGCGCGATCCAGCCCTGCGCCTCGATGTCGCGCCACGGCACGTCGTACCGCTTGGGGCCGATGAGGGAGAACACGTCGCCTTCGCGGCCGTCCTCGCGGACCAGCGTGGCCGTCAGGCCGAGGCGCCGCCGGGACTGCAGGTCGGCCGTCATCCGGAACACGGGCGCCGGCAACAGGTGCACCTCGTCGTAGACCACCAGGCCCCAGTCGCGCGAGTCGAACAGGTCCAGGTGCCGGTACTCGCCCTTCGTCTTGCGGGTCATCACCTGGTAGGTGGCGATGGTGACCGGGCGGATCTCCTTGCGCTCGCCGGAGTACTCGCCGATCTCCTCCTCGGTGAGCGAGGTCCTGGCGATCAGCTCACGCTTCCACTGGCGGCCGGCCACCGTGTTGGTCACGAGGATGAGCGTGGTGGCCTTCGCGTGCGCCATGGCCGCCGCGCCGACGATCGTCTTGCCGGCGCCACAGGGCAGCACGACCACGCCGGACCCGCCGGCCCAGAAGGTCTCGGCCGCCTGCCGCTGGTACTCGCGAAGCTCCCAGCCGTTCTGCTCCAGCTCGATGTGGTGTGCCTCACCATCGACGTACCCGGCGAAGTCCTCGGCCGGCCACCCGACCTTCAGCAGAAGCTGCTTGAGCCGCCCGCGCTCGCTCGGATGCACGACGACCGTGTCGTCGTCGACGCGCGCGCCGAGCATGGGGGCGATCTTCTTGTGCCGCAGGACCTCCTCGAGGACCGCGCGGTCGATTGTGGACATCACCAACCCGTGTGCCGGGTGGTTCTGCAGTTGGAGGCGGCCGAACCGGCCCATGGTGTCCACGATGTCGATGAGCAGGGGCTGCGGCACCGGGTACCGGGAGTAGACGGTCAGCGCGTCGACCACCTGTTCGGCGTCGTGGCCGGCCGCGCGGGCGTTCCACAGTGCGAGTGGCGTCACCCGATAGGTGTGTACGTGCTCGGGTGCTCGCTCCAGTTCGGCGAACGGCGCGATGGCGATCCGGGCGTCGTTCGCACTCGGGTGGTCGACCTCGAGCAGGAGCGTCTTGTCGGACTGAACGATCAACGGGCCGTCGGTCACCTGGCTCCCTCGGGTTTGAGCATTAGCAAATCTCGTAACAACCGGCAGGACCTATTCAATCCCAGAACGCTAGATTGCCTGATATGACGACGCCGCCCTACCCGCCTTCGCAGCCTGGACCATACGGCCAGCCGAACCCGGACCCCTATGGTCAGCAGCCCGGCGGATACGGGCAGCAACCAGGACAGTACGGCCAGTCCGGGCAATACGGACAGCAGCCGACCGAGCAGTACGGCCAGGGTCAGTACGGCCAGGACCCGTACGGCGGCTACGGCCAGACCCAGCAGTACGGCCAGCCGGCTCAGCCCAACTACGGGGGCGGCTTCGATCCGCAGCAGCAGAAGCCGAAGAACCAGGGCAAGATCGTCGCGATGGTCGTGATCGCCGTGCTGCTGCTGGGCGGCGCGGGGGTGGGCATCTTCCTGGCCACCAAGGGCGACGACAACAACGCCGGTGGCGGCGGCGACAAGACCTCCTCCAGCACTCCGGACAACACGGACACCTCCGAGGAGGAGGAGCCGTCGTCGGAGGAGGAGACGACGACACCACCACCACCGAGGAGGATTCCCCGGCCGGCAGCGCCTCGGACGCCCAGGTCGGCGACTGCATCCGGGTGAACGTGGCGAGCGAGACCGACGCCGACGTGGAGACCATCGGGTGTTCGGACGAAACGGCCGTCTACGTGGTGGCCGCACGCCTGGACTCGGACACGGCCGAGTGCCCGGACGGCAACTACGTCACCTACACCGAGGCCGGCACGCTGAAGCTGTGCATGGCGCTCGACCTGGACGAGGGTCAGTGCTTCGAGTCCACCGAGCTCGACGACAAGCCCGTCGAGTGCTCCGACCCGACGGCCACCTTCCTGATCGCCGACGTGATCGAGGGAGTCGATGACGCCAGCCAGTGCACGACGCCGGACAACCTGCGCTACTCGCAGCCCCCGCTGACCATTTGCCTTGGCCCGCCGGCATAAGGAAGTTGGCCGCGTCGCGACCGATCGATGACGGAACGTAGTTCCTTGTGGACAGTTCATGGGTTCCTCAACGGCCGTCGGTAGGGGCGGGTAGATTGCTCCCCTCCGAGGAGGGACATCCCACAACGGCTCTGGTCTGGCGACCAGATATTTGCGCGAGGTGCTCATGAACACGCCCAACTTCCCGCCGCCGGGTCAGCAGCCCTATGGCGGTCAGCCCCCGCAGGGACCGCAGGGTCCCTACGGCCAGCGACCCCCGCAGACACCCCCTGGTGGCCAGCCTTACGGTGGTCCGCCGCCGCAGACGCCCCCCGGTGGCCAGCCTTACGGTGGTCCGCCGCCGCAGACCCCGCCCGGTGGTCAGCCCTTCGGTGGTCCGCCGCCGCAGGGGCAGGGCCCCGGCGGCCCCGGTTACCCGGCGGCGCCCGCGCCGGCCGCGCCGGCCCCGAAGGGTGGCAACAAGGCTCTCAAGATCGTCATCGGCCTCGTGGTCGCCGCGGTGGTCGTCGGTGGCGTGCTGTTCTTCAACCGCAACTCGGCGGCCAACGCCGAGGTCGGCGACTGCATCAAGGTCAACAGTGCGGACGCCAACGACGCCGACATCGAGACGATCGACTGCAACTCGGACGAGGGCATCTACCAGGTGGGTGTCAAGATCGACGGCGCCACCGGCGAGTGCCCGGCGCCGATCTACGACGAGTACACCCAGACCGGTGACAATGAGTTCAAGCTGTGTCTCATGCTGAACCTCGACAAGGGTGAGTGCATCAACGGCGTCCAAGAGCCCGGCAAGGTGGTCAAGGCTGACTGCGCGTCCGCCGAGGCTGAGGTCATCGAGGCCGCGGACTCCCAAGACGAGAGCCTGTGCACGGAGGGTTCCATTCCGGTGATCTATCCGGAGCCGGCGCCAGGTCGCACGCTCTGCCTGGCACTGGACACCACTTCCTGATCAGTGTGACTTCGTGGCCCCGGTCCGGTTTCGGACCGGGGCCATTCGTCTGTTGTTCTTGGACACAGCCGCCTTCTCGGGCCCGCGGTGCTGAGGTAGCTTGACGCGATGCCTACCACCGTGCGGGACGTCACGCGGGACCTGTTGCGGTCGCTGGGACTCACCACCGTCTTCGGCAATCCCGGCACCACGGAGATCGGCTTCCTGCGGGACTGGCCGAACGACTTCCGTTACGTGCTGGGACTCCAGGAGTCGGTGGTGGTCGCCATGGCCGACGGGTACGCCCAGGCGTCCGGCCGGCCGGCATTCGTGAACCTGCACTCTGCAGGCGGCGTCGGGCACGGCCTCGGCCACATCTACACGGCGTTTCGCACCCGCACCCCGTTGATCGTGGTGGCCGGCCAGCAATCCCGGTCGCTGCTGCCGGGCGAGCCGTTCCTCGGCGCGAGCGACGCGGCGTCCTTTCCCCGCCCGTACGTGAAGTGGAGCTGCGAGCCGGCGCGCGCGGAGGATGTGCCCGGCGCGATCCTGCAGGCGTATCAGATGGCCACTCAGGCGCCGGCCGGTCCGGTGTTCGTCTCGGTGCCGGCCGACGACTGGGACGTCGAGACCGACCCGGTGGCCGTGCGTCCGGCACTGCCCGGGTTCGCGGCCGATCCCGACGCGTTGGCCGCACTCGCCGACGCGCTGCGGGCGAGCGAGCGCCCGGCGATCGTGGTCGGTCCGGCGGTCGACGCGGCCGGCGCGGTGCCCGACGTGGTGACGCTGGCCGAGCGGACGGGCGCGGGCGTGTGGGCCAGCCAGATGACCTGGCGCTGCTCGTTCCCCGAGGAGCACCCGCTGTTCCAAGGCTTCCTGCCCCCGCACGAGGCGGCCACGGCCGACGCGCTGAGCGGGCACGACCTGGTGGTCGTGCTCGGCGCGCCCGTGTTCACCTATCACGTGTTCCGCGGCCGGGCGACGGCCGAGCTGCCCGCGCTGTACCTGATCCACGACGATCCCCACGTGCTGGCGCGGGCGAGCCACGGAACAGGCATCCGCGCGACGCCGCGGCTCGGGATCCGCGCGCTGCTCGACGCGGTCGGCGGCGAAGCCAAACAGGTGCCTGCCGCCGCACCGCGCCCACCGCGGCCGCGAGCCACCACGCCGGTCTCGGCGGCGTACCTGTTCGCGGAGCTGGCCGACCACGTGCCGGACAACGTGATCCTCGTGGAGGAGGCCCCGAGCCACCAGCTCCTGCGCCGCGACTTCATGCCGCTGCACGGTTCGGACCTTGCCTTCCTCGGCTCCGGCGCCGGTGTGCTGGGCTACGGCCTGCCGGCGGCCGTCGGGGCCGCGCTCGCCCGCCCGGACCGGCGGGTGGTGGCCGTGCTCGGCGACGGGTCGAGCATGTACGGCATCCAGGGCCTGTGGACGGCCGCGCGCGAGCACCTCCCGGTCACGTTCGTCATCCTGGACAACGCCTCGTACGCGGCCGTCGGCATCCTGGCCGGCACGAAGATGCCCGGAATCGAGCTGGGCGGCATCGACTTCGCGTCGGTCGCCCGCGGGCTCGGGGTCACGGCACACGTGGTCGAGACACCGGAAGAACTGAGTGCCGGGTTGAGCGCCGCGCTGGCCGCCGACGGGCCCACTTTGCTGCACGTGAAGGTCGATCCGGATCCCCAGCAGTTGTACTGAAGATTTATGACCTCCGTCACGATGGTCAGTACGGATGGCCTCGGGCATCATGTGCCAGCGGAGGTGGTCATGGACCCGAAGCTGTCACCAAAGGCACACCTTGCCCTGCTGGTGGACGGATATCAGGCGACCCAACTGTTGTTTGTCGCGGTGGAACTGGGACTCGAGGAGAAGCTGGCCGACGGACCGCGCACAGCGGCCGAGCTGGCGGCCGAGACCGGCGTCGACCCGGCGATCCTGTACCGCGTGCTCCGCGGGCTCGCGTCGTTCGGCGTGCTCGACGAGCCGGGGGAGGACCGGTTCGGCCTCTCCGCGGCCGGCCAGTACCTGCAGTCGTACCGCGGCCTGCTCATGGCGAGGGGCGAGCTGTACTACGGCGCGTTCGGCAAACTGCGGGACGCGATCCGGGACGGCACGACGAACGCGTTCGAGCTGGCCTACGACGGCAAGCACTTCTTCGAGTACCTGAACGAGCACCCGGAGACGACGGCGGCGTTCCAGCAGTCGATGACCGACCGGTCGGGGCAGGAGGCGGCCGAGGTGGTCGCCGCGTACGACTTCGGCAGGTTCCGCAGGCTCATCGACATCGCCGGCGGCCGAGGCGTGCTGATCGGTGCGATCGCCGAGGCGTATCCGTCGCTGTCCACCGCCCTGTTCGACCAGCCGTCGGTCGCCGGCCAAACGATCGAGCTGCCGGCCAACTGCGAGACCATCGCCGGCGACTTCTTCGCCGAGGTCCCGGCGGGTGCCGACGGTTACGTGATCTCCCGCGTCATCCACGACTGGGGCGATGAGGAGGCCGCGCGCATCCTGTCGAACACCCGCAAGGCCATGTCGATCGACGGCACGCTGCTGCTGGTCGAGGCCCTGATGCCGGAGCGGGCGGTCGAAGCTCCAGCAGCCGTGCGGATGGACGTGAACATGCTGGCCATGTTCAACGGCGGCAAGGAGCGCACGCGGGCCGAGTTCGCCGACCTGCTCGCCGTGGCCGGCTTCCGCCTGACCAGGGTCATCCCGGTCGACGAGTCCGTCGGCCTGAACCTGCTGGAAGCCCACCCGGGCTGACGTCGAACCCCGCGAGTCCCACGTTCAAACCCCGCGAGTCCCACGTTGGAGCCGGCGAGTCTCACGTTCGGAATGTGGGACTCGCCGGTCGTGAACGTGGGACTCGCGGGTTATGGGCGGACGTGCTCCGGGTTGTCGGCTGTCGCGGGCTCCACCTCGGCCCACTTGTCCGGCTGCGTCGCTCGTTCGACTGCTGGAAGCCCACCCGGGCTGACGTCCGGTAAACCGGCGAGTCCCACGTTCAAACCAAGCGAGTCCCACGTTGGAGCCGGGCGAGTCCCACGTTCGGAATGTGGGACTCGCCGGTCGTGAACGTGGGACTCGCCGGTCGTGAACGTGGGACTCGCGGGTTATGGGCGGACGTGCTCCGCCTTGTCGGCCGTCGCGGACTCCACCTCGGCGCGCTCCGCCTCGGCCCACTTGTCCGTCGGCTCTTCTGTCGGCTCCGCCGCCAGCGGCTCGGCCTTCGGGGTCTGCAGCAGCCGGGCCACCTCGGCCCGCAGGTTCACGAACTCGTCGCTCTTGCGAGTGGTGATCTGGTGGCGCTCGCTCGACAGCGGCACCTCCAGGTCGGCCACCACGAACGCCGGCGACTTCGACAGCACGAGCACCCGGTCACCCAGGTACACGCTCTCGTCGATGTCGTGGGTCACGAGCAGCACGGTGGTCGAGTGCTCGCGCTTCACCTTCAGCAGCAGGTCTTCCAGCTCGAACCGGGTCTGCGCGTCCACCGACGCGAACGGCTCGTCCATCAGCAGCAGCGCCGGCCGGTACGCCAGCGCCCTGGCGATCGCTACCCGCTGCTGCATGCCGCCGGACAGCTGCCAGGGGTACTTCTTCGTCGCCCCGGACAGCCCGACCCACTCGATGGCCTCGCTCGCCCGCTCCCGCCGCTCCGCCCTGCTCAGCGAGCGCAGCGGGAACTCGACGTTGCGCTGCACGGACAGCCACGGGAACAGCGAGCGGCTGTAGTCCTGGAACACCACCGCCAGGTCCGCCGGCACCCCGTCGACCGGGTCGCCGTGCAGGCTGATGGCGCCGTTGGTCGGCTTGATCAGCCCGGCGATCGTGCGCAGCAGCGTCGACTTCCCGCACCCGGACGGCCCCACCACGCACAGCAGCTCACCGGTCTTGACGGTGAACGACATGTCCGAGATGGCCACGTGCGTGCCCTGCTTGGCCTTGTACGTGTGCTCCAGCTCGTTGACCTCGAGCATGGCGGTTGTCATCAGGCAGTACCTCCGAGCGTGTTTTGCCATCTGAGCGCGCGCCGTTCGCCGATGAGCAGCACGGTGTTGAACACGTAGCCGAGAATGCTGAGCAGCAGGATCCAGCACCACATTCCCGGGATGTCGTAGACACCCTGCGAGTCGAGGAGCGCGCGGCCGATGCCGTACGCCGAGCCGACGAGCTCGGCGACGACCATCAGGATCACGGCCATCGACAGGCTGAGCCGCAGACCGGCGAAGATCTTCGGCAGCGCCGAGGGAAGCACGACCCCGAGGATCCACTGGGACCTGGACAGCCGGAACGCGCGCGCGGTGTCGATCTTGGTGGCGTCGACGGTACGGGCCCCGTCGACCGTGTTGAGCAGGATGGGCCACATCGCACCGAAGACGATCGTGCCCATCGGCATACCGTCGATGCCGAGCGTCACCATGAATACCGGCACCATCAGCGGTGGCGGGATGGCGCGCAGGAAGTTCAGCGTGCCGCCCAGGTACGCCATCGCGGTGCGCGACCGGCCGAGCAGCAGCCCGGCGCTGACCCCCACCGCGACGGCGACCCCCCACGAAGCGAGCATGCGCCCGACCCCGGGGAACACGTGCTCGAACACGGCATCGGACAGGAACAGGCTCGACGCCGGCCCGGAGAACCACAGGTCGACCGCGGCTTGCGCGATCTCCGTGGGTGGTGGGAAGAACCGCTCGTCAAGGGACCTGGTCACCAGCTCCCAGACGAACACGGCGACGGCCAACAGCGTCCACCGGTGGGTGAAGCTGCCCACCCGCCGCACCGACCTGCTCGAGCGCAGTGCCGTCATCCTGGTCGTCGCGGTCACTGGGTCACCTCGTGCGGTGCGTTCCAAGCGAACAGGCCGCGATGCAGCCTCTCCAGCCCGGCGTTGATGAGATAACCGATCGCCCCGGTCAGCACGGTGGCCGCGAGCACCTCGTCCATGTGCAGCCCGCCGCTGCTGGCCTGCAGCACGAACCGGCCGATGCCGTCGGAGCCGCCGGCGAGTAGCTCCACGCTGACCACCACGGCCAGCGCGATCGACGCGGACAGCCGGATCCCGGTGAGCACGAACGGCGCCGCGTTGGGCAGCGCCACGGTGGCCAGTATGCGCGTCCGGCTGGTGCCGAACGCCCGCGCCGTCTGCACCTGCAGCGGGTCGATCTCGGCGAGCGCGTACATCGTGTTGAACAGGATCGGCCACACGGCCGCGAAGGTCGCCAGTCCGATCTTGGTCTCCGGCCCGGTGCCGAACGCGAGCAGCGCCAGCGGGATCAGCGCGACCGACGGGAGCGGGCGCAGGAACTCCACCAGCACCATGACGGCCTTGCGCACCGCGGCCACGCTGCCGAGGACCAGACCGGCGGGTACCGCGATGGCGACCGCCGTCGCGAGAGCGATGACCATCGCCAGGACGCTGGCCACCACCGAGAGCAGGAAATCCTCCTCGGCGAGCAGCCGGCCAAGGGTCGGCAGCACTACCGAGGGCGGCGGTACGTAGTAGTCCGGCACCAGCCCGACCCGGCTGGCCCCTTCCCAGATGAGGAAGAGGCCAGCCAGGCCGACCAAGCCCCGATAATCGAGCTTCGGTACCAGCCGCCGTTCGCTAACTGTCCCCACCCTGGAACACCATCGTGGATACGTCGACCGGCTTCGGGATCACGTTGAAGTGCGAGAGCAGGTCCGACACGCGCTGCACGCGCTGCGCGTCGAGCGTGGTCCCGTAGGTCGAGATCGTCATCAGCGGGGCGATCGCCTCGTCGATGTGCGCGTACTTGACCAGCATCGGCTCGACCACGGACCGGTCCGCCTGGGCCTCGGCCTGCGCCTTGGCCAGCGCCCGCTGGAACGCCTCGACCGAGTTCGGCGCCTTGGTCGCGAACCCGTCGTCGCCGCCAAGGGCGGTGTACCCGGACATCGGCATTTCGGCGGTCGGGCCGGACGCCGCGTCGAACACCACGGTGGCGCCGAGCTGCTGCTCGGCGACGGTCCGGAACGGCTCGACGAGCACGGCACCGTCGACGTCACCGCGTTGCAGCGCGGCGATCATGTCCGGGAACTTCATCTCCCGCCAGTCGATCGTGGAGAAGTCGACGTTCAGGCTCTCGAGCACGGACATCGGCGCGAGGTCGGTGAAGCTGTTCTTCGCGGTGATCGCGATCCTCTTGCCCGGCATGTCCTGCGGCGTCTTCAGTGTCGAGTTCGGCATCGAGACCACGGTGACGTGGCCCGTCTTGGCGGCCAGTGCGTCGGCGATGATCTTGAAGTCGCCGACCTCGTTGGCCTGCGCCGCGATCGGGGCCGGGTAGGAGGCGATGGCGACGTCGACGTCGCCGCCGATGAGGGCCTGCATGCCGGCCGGGCCGCTGGCCATCTCGACGGGTTCCACGTTGAGGCCCTCGTCTTCGAAGTACCCGTTCTCGAGGGCGAGGTAGAAGGGACCCGTGTCGACGACGGGCAGCGTCCCGACCCTGATGTCCGTCTGCTCGAGCTTTCCGCTGCCCGAGTCGCCGCCTTCGTTGCCGCCGGAGTTCTCGTCGGACCCGCCGAGCAGGCCACAGCCGGTGAGGCTGAAGGCCAGGACGGCGGCAAGTCCGAGAACGGGAACTCTCGCACGTCGTGGGTGCGAGGTCCTGGTGGTGCGGTTCGGCATTGGAGCCTCTCTTCGCAAGTGACAGGTCTTGAAGCACGTTGTGGTGTTCCCGGTACACCAGGGCGTCACTTTAGAGACCTCGGGTGGGGTATTCACAATCAGTGTGTGTCAGGCTTCATTCTGCAAGAGAAGTTCACGGCATCGGTACGACCTGTTCACCCGTTCAGCCGTATCACCAGGTCAAGTCGGACTAGTTCGACCTCGGCGAACGCCTTGCACTCGTCCACTCGGGGCCCTGGCCGAACCGCGCGACACGCTGACGGATAGCGTGATGTTCGTTACTATCACGTGACCTGAAGGTTGTGAAGTCGCCGCTCCTCACTCGTGAGGGTTACATCCAGGCGGAGACTCCGCTACCTTCTGTGCCCACAACGAGGCAGGTTCATCGGACGGTGCAGAAGAGTGTCTCGGTGTGCACGAACGGGCGGGTGATTGTGCCCTCGACACACCGATGGGCGACACTGTTTGCGGCCAACGGTCGCTGAGCCCGCGTCGCGACGCTATGTAACTGTTCGAACTGGCCTCCGACCTACGGGCTACTGGCTCAGAAGCAGGGAGTGTGCTGGGAAGTGCCCGACCGCACCGCTGGGGCGGACTCTGACCCCGTGAACAGCTCCGCGCGTGTAACCACGGCGCCCGGTTCGAGCGCCGGCAAGGGGCGCCCGGGCGGCAACCGCACGGTGATCGAGGGCGGTAGCCAATGGCGCCTTCGCAACTGGCGGGTGCGCAGCAAGCTCGTCGTCGTGCTGCTGATCCCGGTGCTCGTCGCCCTCGCGCTCGCCGGCCTGCGTGGCTGGTACGAGTTGAACCGCAAAGAGGTCTACGACGACGCCGTCGCCAACATGACGACCCTCGGCGACGTCGCGGTCGTGATGCACGAGCTGCAGAAGGAACGCGCGCTGCTCGTCACCTTCGTCGCCGAGGGCAAGAATAGCGACAGAGCGCCGCTGCAGACGCAGTTCAGCGCCACCGACGATGCCATCGCCCGGTTGGACGGCTACCTCGACGCCAACCCGCAGAGCAGCATCGCGAGCGGGTTGCCGGCGATCGACGCCACCCGCGAGGCCGCGCTCGAGCGCTCGTATCCCGACCCCGCGGTCTACAACGCCTACACCGCGGTGCTCGACGCCTTCATCGTCGGTGCCCCGGAGTTCACGGCCGGCGTGGTCGACACCGATCTCGCCGCGCGGGTGAGGGCACAGCAGTCCGTGCTCGAAGCCAAGGAGTACGTGGCGCGGCAGACTGCGCTCCTGCTCTCCGCCGCCGCGCACGACCAGTTCACGTCCGACCTGCTCCTCCAGGCCCAGGCCGCCAACGCGAGCTACAACGCCGAGATCACCAACTTCCGCGCCAACGCGACGATCGACGACGCGCAGTTCTTCGCCGACACCGTCGCCGGCCGTGAGTTCGACGGCCGGGAGCTCATCGAGACGCTGGCGTTCAGCCGTGCCGCTCAGCGGGTGCCGCTCGACATCAACTCGCAGGAACTTGCCGCGAACGGCACGGTCGTGGTCAACGCCATGCGCACGGTGGAGACTGCGCTGCTCGACTCGCTGCGCGGGCTGGCCGAGGACGCGGCGAGCGCCGCCACCCGGACGGCGCTGCGGGACGCGGCGATCGTGCTCGCCGCGCTGCTGATCGCCCTGCTGGTCACCTTCATCGTGGCCCGCTCGCTACTCAGGCCGCTGCGGGTGCTGCGGGTGGACGCGCTGGACGTGGCGAACCGCAGGCTGCCGGCCACCGTGGAACGGATCCTCGCCGACCCCGACCCGGTGGAGGCGTCGAAGCACGCGGTCCAGCCGGTGCCGATCTTCACGAGGGAGGAGACGGGCGAGCTCGCCCGTTCCTTCGACGCGGTCCAGCAGCAGGCGGTCGTCATGGCGACCGAGCAGGCGCTGCTGCGCGACAACATCAACTCGATCTTCGTCAACCTGTCCCGCCGGTCGCAGGCGCTGGTCGAACGCCAGCTGTCCCTGATCGACCGGCTGGAGCAGGACGAGCAGGACCCCGACCAGCTGGCCAGCCTGTTCGAGCTGGACCACCTGGCCACCCGGATGCGGCGGAACTCGGAAAGCCTGCTGGTGCTCTCCGGCACCGGCCTGTCCCGGCAGATGAACCGTCCGGTGCCCGCGTCCGACGTCGTCGGCGCCGCGGTCAGCGAGGTCGAGCACTACGCCCGCATCGAGGTGTTGTCCGCACCGGACATCGCCGTCCAGGGCCGCGCGGTCAGCGACCTGGTGCACGTCATCGCCGAGCTGCTGGACAACGCCACCTTCTTCTCCGGCCCGGAGATGAAGGTCATCGTCCGGCTGGCCATGACCCGCAAGAAGGAACTGGCCATCCAGATCACCGACCAGGGCGTCGGTATGAACGAGGACGAGATCGCGTCCGCCAACTCGCGGCTCGCCGACCCGCCGGACCTGGACGTCGCCGTGACCAGGCGAATGGGTCTGTACGTGGTCGCGCGGCTGGCCAAGCGGCACAACATCACCGTCCGACTGCGGGACAACGAGGACATCGAGGGCGGCCTGATCGCCCGGATCAACGTGCCGGCCGACCTGGTGCAGCCCATCGGCGCGACGCCGAGGTCCGGCATGACCCAGGGCATGCCGTCCGGGATCTCCGGGATGTCCGGGTTGTCACAGATGCAGGCGCCGTCCACCACCGGCTCGCTGTCGATCGCCGGTGACACGGGTCCGGACCTCAACCGCCAGACCCCCACGCCGAGCCGCAACAGCGGCATCGCCGGTGCGTTCACGGGCAGCATGCCGAGGCTGCGGCCGGACGGCAGCCCGATGAACGAGACCCAGCAGGACCGGACGCCGGGCGAGGTCGCCGGGTACCCGCCGTTCATGCTCACCCCGGAGGACACGGGGTCGGGCTTCGCGAACGGCGTGCCCACCCAGTCGACGGGCCTCGAGCAGAACGGCCGGCCGGGCGAGCAGGCGCCGGACAACCCCGAGAACAGCGCCTCGGCCCTGTTCGGCAACCCGCTTCCGGACTCGGCGACCGCCCAGACCGGTTACTTCGGGGCCCCGGAACAGGCCGGCACAGATTCCGGCCGTTCGGCCGCCCCGGAGGAGGTTGACCACAACGTGGATGCGCCGACGGAGCGGCTGCCCATCTACGAGGCCGTCCTGTCCCAGTGGTTCGAGTCGGCCGACACCGGCTCGGCGCCCCAGGGCGGTCGTGGCGACCACGCCGAGACCAACGGTACGAACGGCACCAACGGTACGAACGGCAACAACGGCGGCAACAATGGCACGGGCACGAACGGTGCCGCGCCCGCCGAGGAGCCGGCTGAGCCGATGGCGGCCACGCCGTGGACCTCACCGGGCGACGAGGGCTGGCAGGCCGCGCAGACGCTGCTCCAGACCACGGCCGCCGCCGCCGACTCGAAGACCAACGCCGGGCTCCCGAAGCGGGTGCCGAAGGCGCAGCTCATGCCAGGCTCGGCCGCGCCGCGGCACGAGAAGACGACGACAGACGACACCCCCGCGGCGCCACCGTTGCCGCCGCGGTCCGCCGACGCGGTGCGGGGCCGCATGTCAAGCTTCCAACAGGGCGTGCGACGAGGTCGTCATGCGCTTGTCGACGCTTACCCTGGTGACCAACCCGGTTCGGAGCAGAGCCGTCAAGACGAGGAGCAGGAGTGACGACCGCGTCCGCACAGCAGCCCGGCAGCTTCGGGTGGCTTATCACTGATTTCGTTCGCCAGGTGCCAGGCGTCGCACACGCCGTCGTCGTCTCGGCGGACGGCCTGCTGCTGGCCGGCTCGCAGGGACTGCCGAGGGACCGCGCCGAGCAGCTCTCGGCAGTGTCCTCCGGGCTGGTCAGCCTGACCCAGGGCGCCGCGCGGTGCTTCGAGGCCGGCGGCGTGAACCAGACGGTGGTGGAAATGGACCGGGGCTACCTGTTCCTCATGTCCATCTCCGATGGTTCCTGCCTCGCCGTGCTCGCGGCGCCGAACTGCGACATCGGGCTTGTCGCCTACGAGATGACGTTGCTGGTCGAGCGAGTCGGCCAGCAGATGACTCCGGAGCTGCGTGCACAGCTTCAGGGCGCTCAGCGCAGGTAGCAGCCATGCATACTGCGCTGCGGATGCAGAGCGGAGGTTGGGCCAATTGCGTCCCACCCGAAGTCACCTCCAACGACGATTACCGCGCGCCGTCGAGTCAGATCGGAGGCGAGTAGAAGAGATGCCGGAAAAAGGTTGGGAGGACCTCCCGGACCACGACATCGGTGAAGCGCCGAACCGCTTTGATGTCGACGGCTTCCGGGCCCGGCTGTTCGGAGGGCCAGGGGCGACGCTCTACGGTGATTCGGGGATACCGGCGCAGTCCGCTTGGGACAGCAAGGAGATTCCCACCGTCGGAGGTCGCGACCCACTCGGCGACAGCGGAGTGCGGGGCGTGTCCAGCAGCGGTGTCAGCAACAGCGGTGTCAGCAACAGTGGTATCAGCAACAGTGGCGTGCACAGCGGTGTGCACAGTGGCGTGTTCGCCAGGGACGACTTCCTCGAGGAAGGCGGCCGGGGCGGTCCCGCGCCACACGAGACGGGGTCGTTGGTTCGTCCGTACACCAGAACCGGTGGCCGGACGCGATCCGACTATGATCTTGCGATCGAGGCGCTGGTGTCCACCAGCGATCGGGGGAAGGCGCCAGACGCGGCGGTGCTCCCGGAGCACCGCTCGATCTGTGGTCTGTGCATGGACACCCGGTCCGTCGCGGAGGTGGCCGCCCACTTGCGGTTGCCCCTCGGTGTGGCCAGGGTTTTGATCGGAGACATGGCCGGTATGGGGCTGGTCCTGATCCATCAGAGCGGCATGGTCGTCGGTGACCGGCCGTCGATCGAATTCATGGAAAGGGTGCTCAGTGGTCTCCGCAGGCTCTAGTCCCCTCAGCCCGCGCGGCGCGACACCACAACAGCCGACGACCTCGGCCAAGATCGTGGTCGCCGGTGGGTTCGGGGTCGGCAAGACGACCCTTGTCGGCTCGGTGTCGGAAATCGTTCCGCTCACCACAGAGGCCGTCATGACCGAGGCCAGCGTTGATGTCGACGACCTTTCGAACACCCCGAACAAGGTCACCACGACGGTCGCCATGGACTTCGGAAGGGTGTCGCTCGACAGCGACCTGATCCTGTACCTGTTCGGTACGCCGGGTCAGCACCGCTTCTGGTTCATGTGGGACGACCTCGTGCGCGGTGCCATCGGCGCGGTCGTGCTGGTCGACACCAGACGTCTGGCCGACGCGTTCGCGTCGATCGACTTCTTCGAGGACCGCGGGCTGCCGTACGTGGTGGCGCTCAACTGCTTCGACCGGGTGTTGCACCACCGGGTCGACGACGTCCGCGAGGCGCTCACCATCGAGCAGACGGTTCCGGTGGTCACGTGCGACGCGCGGGACCGCGAGTCGACCAAGGAAACCCTGATCACGCTGGTCGAGCACGCCATGCACCAGCGGATGTCGGCCCGAGCGGGCTAGTCGATCCCCATCGCACGGTTCGCGTAGTAGGCCATCGAACGGGTGGCCTCCTCCGCGCCGGTGAGGTCGCCGCGCGCCAGCGCACGCAGCGCGTCGGCGGCCATGCTGACCCCCATGAGCGCGTCGATGAATCGCTCGCGCTCGGGGTCGCTCTGGCTCAGGTCCAGCTCAGCGAGCAAGGCACGGACCCCGCCGTCGATTACGTCCGCCCGGTCGAGGAAGTCCTCGCGAGCAACTCGTGGTGTCACTCCGTCGTGTGCCATGGGGGTAACGGTCCGTGCCCGCCCTCGAGAACCACTCGCACGCCTCTCAACCCAACCCCATGATGACCACTCCCGTCACCCATGATGACCGTTCCCGTCGCCCATGATGACCAGTCCGGTCACCCGCGCCCGCTGAGTCGGCCGTTCGCGCCCGCCGAGTTGGCCGCTGGCGCATGCCGAGTCGGCCACTCCGGCAGGCCGAGTCGGCCAGCCCCGTCATTCCTCCACGAGGGAGGCCGACGTGATGCGGTGCAAGGGGTACTGGCGGACGGCGCCGTGGGTCACGTCCCGGCCCTCCAGTACGCCGCCGCCCACCCGGAACGGGTCCACCACCTGTTGGCTGGCCACCCCGCGCGAGTCGACGAAGCCGATCCACACCTGGTGCTGGCGTTCGATGGCCTCGCGCAGCAGGGCCAGCGTGGCGGACGTGTCGGCCGCGCCCGACCCCGATGTCAGCGAGACCGTGCGGCCCCGGCGAGTGCCGGCGGCCGTGTCGCCCGAGCGGAGTTGGGCGACGATGTCGAGCATCCGCTCCCGGCTCGGCGGCGACGGCAGCCCCGCCTTGCGGATCCGCCCGGCGGCGGGCAGCCGGTAGCCCGTCGGCCGCAGGTCGAGCACCTGGCCGTCGGCGCTCTCGGCGGCCGGCGCGAAGCCGGCCGAACGCAGCTCGTCCATCACCTCGGCCAGGGGAACCGGGCTGACCAGCACGGTCGGCGCCAGCCTGCGCAGCTCCAGCGAGGCGGCGGCCGGGTGCGCGGCCACCTCGGACAGCAGCACCGGGTCGTCGCACCGCAGGAACGACGCGGCCGCCCCACCGCGCAGCCTGCCGTGCCGCCGGGCCACGTCGTCGATCATGTAGCTCAGCGACTGCGGCACGGGCGTGCGTGACTTCGTGCGGAACAGGTCGTGCAGCTCCTCGGCCGTCCGGCCCATGTCCAGCGCGCGCCGCACGGAGGCCTCGGTCACCCGGTACACGGTGGCGCTGCCGGCCGACTCGACGTCCGCCACCTGGCCGATGTCCACGGCCAGCGCCGGCTCGAGCGGGCCGGGCGCGACGACCGTCAGGTCGGCCTGCACGAGCACGTGGTCGACCGGCTCGGGCATGGCGTCGGCCATTCGCTTGGCCGCCGCGGCCGGACCACCGGCCGACTCGCCGTCCAGCAGTGTCCGCGCCGGCCCGGTCAGCGCGCCGAGCGCCACGATGCCCAGCGCCGTGGCCTCGGACAGCGTCCAGCGCACGATCTCGTCGCGCAGCCGGCCACCGCGTCGCGGCGCGCGCCAGGCCAGCACGGCCGCCAGGTCGTCGGGGTCGGCGATCCCCGTGCCGGGCCGCAGCTCGGCCAGCGCGTTCAGGATGCGGCGCCGCTCGGCCGGGGCGGGCGGCCGGCGCAGGTCGTCGGACAGCGGCGCCAACACCTTGTCCTTCGCATCCCGCATGCCTGCCAGCCCCGGCAACCGGGGCAGGTCGAGCCAAGCGGCGGCGAGCGTGGCCCACCGGTTGGCCGGAGTGGTGGCCAGCCAGACGTCCGCGAGCGTGGTCGGCTGCCACTCGGCCGAGGTGGCCGAGCCGTTGTCGGCCACCAGCCCGGCGCCGAGGGCCAGTTCGGTGACCAGCCCGGCGCCGCGTTCGTCGGTGTCCAGTTCGCGGGCGAGCCGGCGCAGGTCGCGCAGGCCCAGCCCGCCGGACTTGAGCACCTGGGCCGGCTCGGTCGACCACAGGTTGATGAGGTTCTCCGTGCGGCGCAACAGTTCCAGCGCTTCACCGGCGGCCGTGGCATCCACGGCCGCGTGCCTCGTGGTGCGCAGCGGCGGTTCGTCCAGCCGGACCGTGCCAAGTGGACTGTCGCCGCGGATGGTGAGCGCCACCTGGCGGGGCAGCTCGACCGTCTCGGCATCCCTGCGCAGCAACAGATTCCTCGCCAGCAGGCGCTGCACCGGGGTCCTGGCCTGCGACAGCGGCACGACCGTGGCGGCGTCCTTCGTCCGGCCGAGCGGCGACCCGTGCGCGAGCTTGGTGAGCAGCCGCCGCTCGTCGTCGCCCAGTTCGGCCAGCATGGCCGGGATGTCGGCGTCGACCAGCTCGGCCGACGGCCTGCCGAGGCCGGCGGGGAACATCCCGCCGGCCTCGCGAGCCGCCGGCACCACGGCGATCTCCTCCGCGCCCCAGGCGAGCGCGAGCCGCAGCAGGGTGTCGAGCGCCGCGTGGATCCGCGCCGGATCGGCGTCGGCCCCGACGATGGCGAGCACCTCGGACTCGGGCACCGGCTCGTGGTCGGCGTCCGCCACCACCAGCGCGTCGAGCACGGCGAGCGTGAACGTGTCGAGCCCCTCGGCCGCTCTGCTGACCGACGCCCTGGTGCCCGCCCGGGCGGCGAGCACCGTGGTGTCCGTCGGTGGGGGCGTGGCGAGGTCGGGGCGCGCCTGGAGCAGATCAGCCAATGTCTGGTCGTCCTGGGCGCGCAGCCACTCGGTGAGCGTTGGGCCGGGCACCCGACCACGGTATACGCGGACGCGGCGGCTCCGCGCCTCCGGTAATCTTTCCGCACGTACCGCTCGCACCCAGGGAGGGCTCGTGGCCAAGAAAGCCAAGATAAACCCCGGCATCGACCCGCACTGGCCTGCCGACGACGACCTCGGCAACCACCCGGTCAGCGAGCTGGTGGCCGACCGGCAGGGCTCGCTGTCGCCCTACGGCGATCTGGCGTTCCCCCTGGAGTCGGTCGGCTACAAGCACCCGGTCACCGAGATCAACAGGGACTACCGGCCGTAGGGCTAGGCTCACCCGGGTCACTACAGGCGTCCACTCGGGAGCGATTAGCAATGCCGGTTCCTGGTCCTGGTTACTCCATCACCGTCCGGGTCGAGGCGCCGCCGTCGGCGAGCGCCGCAGGCGACCTGACCAGCGTCGCCGGGCAGGCCGGCGGGGTCATCACGGCGTTCGACGTCGTCGAGTCGCATGCCGACCGGGTGGTCGTCGACATCACGGTCAACACCTACTCCGACGACCACGCCCGTGACATCACAGCGGCGCTCGAGACACTGCCCGGTGTCGTGGTCCGCAAGGTCTCCGACCGGACGTTCCTCATCCACCTCGGCGGCAAGATCGAGGTCACCCCCAAGGTCGCGCTCAAGAACCGTGACGACCTGTCCCGCGCGTACACCCCCGGCGTGGCCCGGATCTGCCAGGCGATCGCCGAGAACCCGTACGACGCGCGCCGCCTGACCATCAAGCGCAACACGGTGGCCGTGGTCACCGACGGCTCGGCCGTGCTCGGCCTCGGCAACATCGGGCCGGCCGCCGCGCTGCCGGTCATGGAGGGCAAGGCCGCGCTGTTCAAGAAGTTCGCGGGCGTCGACGCGTGGCCCGTCTGCCTGGACACCCAGGACACCGAGGAGATCATCCGCACGGTGCAGCTGATCGCGCCCGTGTACGGCGGGATCAACCTGGAGGACATCGCCGCGCCGCGCTGCTTCGAGATCGAGGCCCGGCTGCGCGAGCTGCTCGACATCCCGGTGTTCCACGACGACCAGCACGGCACGGCGATCGTGGTGGTCGGCGCGCTGCGCAACGCGTTGCGGGTGGTCGGCAAGCCGCTGTCCGAGTGCAAGGTCGTGGTCTGCGGGGCAGGTGCGGCCGGTTCGGCCATCATCCGCCTGCTGCTGCAGAAGGGCCCGGCCGACATCCTGGCGGTCGACGTGAACGGCATCGTCCACCCCGACCGCGGCGACCTCGACTCGAACCTCACCTGGCTGGCCCAGAACACCAACCGGGACCTGGTCACCGGTTCGGTGACCGACGCGCTGGTCGGCGCCGACGTGTTCATCGGGGTGTCCGCGCCCAACCTGTTCGGCGCGGACGCGGTCGCCACCATGGCGAAGGACGCGATCGTGTTCGCCCTGGCCAACCCCGACCCGGAGATCGACCCGCTCGAGGCGCAGAAGCACGCGGCGGTCGTCGCCACCGGGCGCAGCGACTACCCGAACCAGATCAACAACGTGCTGGCGTTCCCCGGGGTGTTCCGCGGGCTGCTCGACGCCCACGCCAACGGCATCACCGACACCATGCTGCTGGCCGCGGCGGACGCGCTGGCCAACGTGGTCGACGGCGACCGGCTGAACGCGTCGTTCATCGTGCCGAGCGTGTTCGACTCGGCCGTGGCCACGGCGGTCGCCGAGGCGGTCCGCGTGGCGGCCACCCCGACGGCCGGCCGGCAACACCCGTAGCATTCTGTTGTGGGTGAGCTGAGCCATGTCGACGCCGCCGGTGCGGCGCGCATGGTGGACGTGACGGACAAGGCGACGACCGCCCGGGTCGCGGTCGCCACCGGGACCGTGCGGACCACCACCGAGGTCGTGTCGTTGTTGGCGTCCAACGGGCTGAAGAAGGGCGACGCGCTCGCCACCGCCCGGATCGCCGGCATCATGGGCGCCAAGCGCACGCCCGACCTGGTCCCGCTGTGCCATCCGATCGCCATCTCCGGCGTGACCGTGGACTTCTCGCTCGGTGAAGCCGAAGTGCTGATCACGGCGACCGTTCGCACCGCTGACCGCACGGGCGTGGAGATGGAGGCGCTGACGGCCGTCGCGGTCGCCGGGCTCACGATCCACGACATGATCAAGGCGGTCGACCCGGCGGCCGTGCTGGACGCCGTCCGGGTGGAACGCAAGGAAGGCGGGAAGACGGGGGTGTGGACCAGATGAGCACCGCACGGGTGATCGCCGCCTCCAACCGCGCCGCCGCCGGGGCCTATTCCGATCGGACGGGTCCGGTGATCGTGGCGTGGCTGCGGTCGCGGGGTTTCTCCGTGGAGGATCCGCAGGTGGTCCCGGACGGCGAGCCGGTGGCGGTCGCGCTGCGAGACGCGGTGGCGGCCGGCGTCGACGTGGTCCTGACCACCGGTGGAACGGGCATCAGCCCGACCGACCGCACTCCCGAGATGACGGCGTCCGTCCTCGACTACGAGATTCCCGGGCTGGCGGACGCGATCCGCGCGGCCGGTCTGCCGGCCGTCCCGACCGCCGTGCTGTCGCGGGGCCGGGCGGGGGTCGCCGGGCGGACGCTCGTGGTGAACCTGCCCGGCTCGACCGGCGGGGTCCGCGACGGGCTGGGCGTGCTGGAATCCGTACTCGACCACGCGCTGGACCAGCTGCGGGGCGGCGACCATGCTCCAGCGCTCTCTGTTCCGGCGGAGGTACTGCGGGCCGAGATCAGCGAGTCGCCGATCACCGTGGCGGAGCACGCGGCGCTGGTGGCCGATGACGCCGCCGGTGCCGTGGTGACGTTCGCCGGGGTGGTCCGCGACCACGACGGCGGCAAGGGCGTGCTGGACCTGGACTACGAGGGCCACCCGAGTGCCAAGGCGGTCATCGAGGAGGTGGCGGCCGAGGTGGCCGCCCGGCACCGCGGTGTGCGCGCGCTGGCCGTGAGCCACCGGATCGGCGCGCTGTCGATCGGCGAGGTGGCGCTGGCGTGCGCCGTGGCGGCCGAGCATCGGCAGGAGGCTTTCGCGGCGTGTGCCGATCTGGTGGACGAAGTGAAGGCCCGGCTACCTATCTGGAAGCACCAGTCGTTCTCCGACGGCACCGACGAGTGGGTCAACTGCCCTTAGCCCCGCACGCGCACCGGCATGTCCCCACTTCCAGCACGCATGTTCCCGCTTCGGGCAGGAATGTTCGCGGTTCCCGCACGCA
This sequence comes from uncultured Actinomycetota bacterium, assembly GCA_963826035.1. Lineage (GTDB taxonomy): Bacteria > Actinomycetota > Actinomycetes > Mycobacteriales > Pseudonocardiaceae > Actinophytocola. The sequence goes on from CAWGVZ010000008.1 coordinate 203,468, forward strand.
TGTTCCCGCTTCGGGCATGCGTGTGCGCGCTTCCGCGCCGAGGTCCCGGCCCGCGCTTGAATGTTCGGGACTGTCGGTGCGCTCGACTAGAATTAAACTAGGGGTCCCTGGACCGGAATTGTCGGTGCATTCCGATAGCCTCGCACCGGATCCCTGCTCTCTGGCGCCCGGCGTCGCGGTGCGCAGGTTCTTGCCTCCGGCAGGTTCCCTCGTTTCCTTGCGGTGGCGGCAATTCACCGCCTCGCTCGGTTGCTACCGGCGAACCGCGAACTCGCGTACCTGATCCGCCCGTCGTAGGGCTAGCCCTACCCCACGGCCGGTGGCCGGCACCAGTGACCGCACGCACAAAGATCGACATCGTGGTTCCCATGTCTCTCAAGCGAATAACGGCCGCCGCGTTGTGCGGCGCCGCACTGGCCGCGGTGGTCACGACGACCGCCGCCGCCGACGGTCTCCGGTCGCGCGGCGATCTGGTCTCCGTCACTGCAGTGTCCCAATTGGACAGTGGGCAGGTTGCCGGCTACCTGGCCAAGTACGGCCTCGACTCCTCCCGCGTCCGGTTCGGGGTGGACGCGAAGCGGATCGTCTACCGCACCGTCGACGCGTTCGGAGGGCCGACCACGGCCAGCGCGCTGGTCGCCGTGCCCCGCAACGACGACCGGACCCCGCGCCAGGTCACCTGGCTGCACGGCACCAACGCCTACCGGGGAACGGCCGCGTCGGTCAGCGACGGCAACGACCGGGCGTCGGCGTTCTTGTTCGCCTCCGCCGGCTACCTCACCTCGGCGCCCGACTACCTGGGCCTCGGCGTCGGCCCCGGGTATCACCCCTACGCGGACGCCCCGTCGACCGTCACCGCGTCGGTGGACGCGCTGCGGGCGACCCGGGAACTCGCCAGGCAGGACGGCCGCAGGCCCGACCCACGCGTGCTGGTCACCGGCCACTCGCAGGGCGGGCACGCCACCATGGCCCTCGGTCAAGCACTGCAAGCCGATCCCAGGCTCGACCTGGGTGGGCTGGCCCCGATCAGCGGTCCGATGCGCCCGAGCGGGTTCGTGGCCGACGCGGTCGCCGGCAAGATCGAGAAGGGCACCGCCTACCTGGCCTACTGGACGGTGTCCTGGAACCGGCTCTACCACCTGTACGACACACCGGCCGAGGCGTTCCGCGACCCGTCGATCGAGGCGCTCTTCGACGGCAACACCCCGAACGACCAGATCTTCCCCAAGCTGCCCGCGACGGTGCAGGAGCTGTTCACCCCGGCCTACCTGGAGCGCGTCGAGCACCCGACGGGCGTGCTCCGCGCGGCGCTGCGCGAGGCGGACAGCTACTGCGACTGGCGGCCGCGGGTGCCGGTGACCGTGTACACCTCCGCCGGCGACGGCGACGTGCTGATCGACAACTCCGTCTACTGCCAGCAACGGCTCGAACGGCACCACGCCGACTCGACGATGGTCGACCTGGGCCCGGACGTGGATCACGCGGAAGCGGCCAAGCTGGCACTGCCGCGAGTGCTGGCGGAGTTCGACCGGTCGTGACCCCGGACGCCTCCGGCCCCCGGATTCCACGCTACCGGCTGGCACCGACAGAACCGGCCGAGCGAGCACGGTGCTGTGGACAACCCGCGACCTGTGGACAACCAGCCCGGTGTCGATCTTGGTCGCGCGGAAATGTCCGACCCGCTGATTAGGCGAGGTCCGATTTGAGGGCATGGCTTTGACCTGCGTAGATGCTTGGCAGGCGCCGGTGGGGTTGTCCACGCCGTTGTCAGCCTGCGTGAGATCGCGGTTCTCGCACGCGAGATCGCGGTTGCGGCACGCGAGATCGCGGTTCTGGTGCGTGAGGCCGTCGTTTCCCGGCTGCTGTGTGCACACAGGGTGGAACTACTGAGTCAACAGAACAACTGTGACCGAGCCCTACCGCCAGGCCCCGCGGACCCCCTGCCCGGCGCTGACCACTCCAGGTTCCCCATCAACCGCGATCTCACCGTCGGGAACCGCGATCTCGCACTCCCCACACGAATCCCATGCTCCTGACCAGGAAGACCAACCCGCAGGTCAAACGATGTCATCAAACACGGCTTGCGTACGCTGGATTCCGGGGGGCCGGAGGCCGCTCGAGGTCGCAGAAGGCGCGTTGTTCGGCGGCCACGCCGCGCAGGTAGGCGGCCACCGCGGCAGTGGCCTCCGGGCTCAGGCCGGCCGCCACCTGGTCGTAGCGATGCAGCAATGGGCCGAGCACGGCCAGGACCCGGTCCCGGCCGTGCTCGGTCAGCTCCACCACCACGCGCCTGCGGTCCGTCTCGTGCGGGCGCCTGCGCACGTCGCCGCTCGTCTCCAGGCGGTCCACCAGCTCAGTGGCCGACGCCGAGCGCATGCCGAGGCCGTTCGCCAGCTCCACCGTGCCCAGCCCTCGCGCCGAGTCGGACAGCAGCTCCAGCGCGCGGACCTCGTTGTAGGACAGCCCCAGCCTGCGGGCGAGCACGTGGCCCACGTCCGTGGACGTCCGCATGACCTCCCACAGCGCCCACGACGGCTCCGTCGCGACCCAGGTCTCCCGTTCCCGCCGTTCGATCTCGTCGTACACGAGTAGGCAGCCTAGTCGCTAGGCAACCTAGCCGTTAAGGTCGCTAGGCAACCTAGCGACTTGAAGGGGAGAACGTGGTCCATCCGTTCACCAACATCCAGCATCGGCTCGGCCCCACCGCACTGGTGCGAGCCGAGGCGCCCGCCGGCGGGCCCGTCTGGGTGATAACCGACGACAAGCTGGCGCGCCAGGTGCTGGCCGATCCACGGATCACCCGGGACTCGGCGTTCGCCCCGGCCCACTGGCAGCCCTGGGAGCTGGGGGTCGAGCCGCCCGGTGCGGAGGTGCCGTCGCTGACCACACTCGACGGCCCGCCCCACCTGCTGCTGCGCCGCGCGCACGCCCCACTGTTCACGTCCCGCCGCGTCGCCGAGCATGCCGACCGCACGGCGGAAACCGCGCGTGACCTGCTGGCTGGCCTGACCGACGAAACAGACCTGGTGGCCGACTTCACCACCCGCTTCCCGCTGATCGTCATCTGCGAGCTGCTGGGCGTCCCGACCGAACACCTCGACCAGCTGGCCGAGGCCTGCCACGCACTGACCACGAGCGTCGGCCCGGCGGGGATCGCGGCCGCCACGGCCACGCTGACCAGGCTGGTCGCGGGCGCGCTCGACAACGGGGACACGGCGGCCGCCCAACTACGGGCCCGGCTGCCCGAGCTGACCGACGAACAGGTCCACTATCTGCTGTTCGGCCTGGTCTTCGCCGGACAGCTGACCACCGAGAGCGCGCTGGGCTTCCTGGTGGCCCACCTGCTGGCGGGACGCCGGCACGGCGAGACCGACGATGACTTCGTCCAGGAGATGCTGCGGCGGAACCCGCCGGCGCCGTTCACGCTCTGGCGGTTCACCACGGAGGAGGTCGAGCTGGCCGGGACGGTCCTGCCGCCGAGGTCACCCGTGCTGGCGCACATCCAGGGGATCAACGACGCCGGGCACGATCTGACGTTCGGCTCCGGCGCGCACTTCTGCATCGGCGCGCAGCTGGCGCAGCAGGAGCTGGTGGCCGTGACGAGGGTGCTGCGGGAGGACTACCCGACCGCGCGGCTGGCCGTGCCGCTCGACGACCTCGAAGTCCTCGACCTGGGGATCAGCGGCCGGCGGCTCACCGCGCTGCCGGTCGTGCTGCGTTGAGACGGGAACAGGGGCTCCACCGCCGGGGGAATACGCGGTGGAGCCCCTGTGTGCCGCTCAGCTAGTTCACTTGGTGGCGATGACCTGACCAGGAACGATCAGGTTGGGGTCACCGATGAACTGCTTGTTCTTCTCGTACAGGGCGGCCCAGCCGCCCGGCACCTGCAGCGTGGTCGCGATCTTGGACAGCGAGTCGCCGGCCAGGATCGTGTAGTCACCGGCCGGGTTCGACGCGACCAGGATCGGCGCGACCGGGGCCGAGCGCTCGGGGGAACGTCGCTCGTTGTTGGACTCCGACTGCGACGAGTTGTTGTTGCTCTCGCCGCCGCCACCGCCGCCACCGGAGCCGCCGCCGCGCTTGCCGCAGGACGGCCACGCGCCGATGCCCTGGGACTGCAGCACGTTCTCGGCGACGCGGATCTGCTCCTCACGCGAGGCGTCCGACGGACGGCCGGAACCGCCGTTGGCCTCCCACGTGCTCTGCTTGAACTGCAGGCCACCTGAGTAGCCGTTGCCTGTGTCGATACCCCAGTTGCCGCCGCTCTCACACTCGGCGATGGCGTCCCAGTTGGGAGACGATTCGGCCTGGGCCGGCGCTGCTGCGAACGCCAGGGGCACACCCACCGCGACGCCGGCAACGACGACGCGAGCAAAGGTGCGAACTGCAGCGGACGACTTGCGGTGCTTGCCTTCGAGGGCCATTTCGGTCTCAGCCTCAGCGCCTACAGATCCTGCCCCAATCCGGAGGGTTTCTTTCAGTCGGGGGATAACTCCCGAGCGCTCGCCGGACTGGGTATGGCGCTTCGAGCACTCGGGTCTTGCGCGGTTGGTTCGGGGCCAACCTGAAGCGACGGTACGTACCGAAATGGCCGAGGGGAAATTCTGAATGGTGTGACCGTCGTCACAGTAACGACTATTAGAGCTATGCGATGGGATCTGTAATCGCAGGTCAGCGACCTGTTGAGTGCCGTTATAGTCCCGTGATTCACCCAGGTCGGTTCACACTAACTGAGGTTTGTGTCACGTTCCGCATCGGCTTTTACCACTGGTTTGACCAACTGTCCCGCTGCACGCTGAAATCGACCGGCTACCTGGAGCAAAGCCGCCGACAATGCGGGTGACGACTCGACGTCGAATTCGATCTCCAGGAAGGTCAACAGAAAGGCGAGTGAATGGGGCGTGTCGGAACCCATGGTGAGCCGGCAGGTGTGCTCGTCTATCGGCTCGACAGTGCCGTAGGTCGACAGTCCCCGCAGGTCCACGTGGTCGGCCGGGGCGTGCAGCCGCACGCTGGCCCGGAACGGCCACCTGTCGGCAATCTTGCTGGCCACGAAGGCCGCCGGGTCGCCGCCGGGGATCTCCCGAGGGGTGAATCGGGGCCCGACCGGCACCAGCGGCCGCAGCCGGTCCATCCGGAACGTGCGCCAGTCGTCGCGGTCGAGGTCCCAGGCCACCAGGTACCAGCGCCGGCCCCAGGTGACCAGCCGGTGCGGTTCGGTCGTCCGCCTGGACTCCTCCGCGCCGTAACCGCCCTGGTAGTCGAACCGCAGCTGGTGGCGGTCGCGACACGCCGACGCGACCGCCGTGAGCACGTCCGGATCCACCTTCGGCGCGGTGCTCGGCACGTCCACGGTCGAGACCTGCATGGCGTCGACGCGGTGCCGCAGCCGCGACGGAAGTACCTGTTCGAGTTTCACCAGCGCGCCGAGCGCGGTCTCGCCGAGCCGGTCGACGCCGCCGCCGGCCGCCGTGCGCAGCGCCACGGCCGCGGCCACCGCCTCGTCGTCGTCGAGCAGCAGCGGCGGCAGTTCGGTGCCCGGGCGCAGCCGGTAGCCGCCGGCCGTCCCGGTGGCCGCATGGACGGGATAGTCCAGGTCACGCAGCTTTTCGACGTCCCGGCGCACGGTCCGCGTGCTCACCCGAAGCCGATCGGCCAGCTCGGCGCCGGACCACTCGCGACGGGTCTGGAGCAGGGTGAGCAACCGCAGCAGCCGGGCCGAGGTCTCCTTCATCCGAACTCCAATGGGCGGATGCCCCGGCGTTCAGGCCGGGGAGGAGTCGGATCCCGGCTCATGGTTGTCGGTGGGGGTTGTTAGGCTGTTTGGAGTAGCGATAACCAAGCTGCGTTGCGGTGCTGCCCCAGGGCGTGGGGTGGCAGCGCGGGGAGCCCTCCAGGCGTTGGCCGGGGCTGTGAACCGCGAACCTCAACTCGCACCTCCGGGTGTGGGTTGGAATCTCCCGCCGTCAGGCGAGAGAGGACGTCAAGTCGACAAGTCTCCCAGTGGTTGCGGACGGAAGCTGTCCGCGATCAGCCCCCGGCGAACGGCGGCAGCACGTCGACGCCCACGTCACCGGGCAGTCGCGTGGCCGTGTCCCGCACGGCCACGCCGTCGAGCAGGAAGCTGCACGCGGTGAGCACGCGGGTGAGCGCGGCGCCGTGCCTGCCGCCCAGCTCGTCGATCAGGTCACGGACGGTGGCCTCGATGGGCAGCTGGACGGTCTCCTCCGGCACGCCGGCGGCGGCCCGCGCTCCGGCGAAGTACCGGACGCGAACAGTGGCGGGAGCTGTCACCTCTCCAGGTTACTGAGTACCTGGAACGATGGGGGCATGCCCGAGACGTGGACCTACCTGATGGACATGGACGGGGTACTGGTGCACGAGGAGCACCTGATCCCGGGCGCGGACAAGCTCATCGCGGAGCTGGTCGCCAAGGACATCCGCTTCATGGTTCTGACCAACAACTCGATCTACACCCCGCGTGACCTGCGGGCCAGGCTCCGGCGGACCGGTCTGGACGTGCCGGAGTCGGCCATCTGGACCTCGGCGCTCGCCACCGCCACGTTCCTCGAGACCCAGCGTCCGGAGGGCAGCGCGTACGTCATCGGCGAGGCCGGTCTGACCACGGCGCTGCACGAGATCGGCTACGTGCTGACCGACCGCGACCCGGACTACGTGGTGCTCGGCGAGACCCGCACCTACAGCTTCACGTCGATCACCACGGCCATCCGGCTGGTCGAGCAGGGGGCCAGGTTCATCGCCACCAACCCCGACGCCACCGGCCCTTCGCGGGAGGGGTCGCTGCCGGCCACCGGCTCGGTGGCCGCGCTGATCGAGCGGGCCACCGGCAAGTCGCCCTACTTCGTCGGCAAGCCCAACCCGCTGATGATGCGATCCGCGCTGCGCTCACTCGGCGCGCACTCCGAGTCGACGCTCATGATCGGCGACCGGATGGACACCGACGTCCGGTCGGGGCTCGAGGCCGGTCTGCAGACCATCCTCGTGCTTACCGGCATCTCCGCGCCCGACACGGCCGAGCGGTACCCGTACCGGCCCACCCGGGTGATCGACTCGGTGGCCGACCTCGTGGGAAGCGCCGAGGACCCCTTCCGGCTGGACACCCCGGCGTCGTGACAAGCCCTGGCCTATTGTCGCGGTGTGCAAGAACACGTGGGGTCCACCTATGTGGTCGGCGACGTGCACGGGCACCTGGACGAGCTGCTCGCGGCGCTGGCCGACGCCGGACTGGTCGACGAGGAGGCGTCCTGGTCCGGAGGTGACGCGCACCTGTGGTTCCTCGGTGACTTCGTCGACCGCGGACCGGACGGCATCGGCGTGATCGACCTGGTCATGCGGCTCGCCGAGGAGGCGGCCGAGTCCGGCGGCCAGGTGGAGGCCCTGCTCGGCAACCACGAGATCCTGCTGCTCGGCATGCACCGCTTCGGTGACACGGACGTGCCGTCCGACTTCGGCCCGCGCAGCTTCGCGCGCAGCTGGGAGATGAACGGCGGCCAGCACACCGACCAGGAGGCGGTCACCGACGAGCACGTCGAGTGGCTCACCGACCGCCCGGCGGTCGCGCTCGTCGGCCGGCACCTGCTGATGCACTCCGACACCATCGAGTACTTGGTGTGGGGCAGCGAGATCGACGAGATCAACGAGGGCATCCGGGACGTGCTCGAGTCCGATGACCTGGTGGAGTGGTGGGAAGTCTGGCGCCGGTTGACCACTCGCCACGCGTTCCGCGGCCCGCAGGGTTCCGACGTGGCGACCGAGCTGCTGACCGTGCTGGGCGGCGAGCAGGTGGTGCACGGGCACAGCGTCATCGCCGATCAGCTGGGCATCCCGCCGGTGCTGGTGACCAGCCCGTACGAGTACGCGGACGGCAAGGCCCTGGGCGTGGACGGCGGCGTCTTCGTGGGCGGCCCCTGCCTGGTGGTCAAGATCCCGTGGCCAGACAAACCGGACGACGAGTAGGCCAACCAACCCGGCGAGTCCCACGTTCAGAACGGGCGAGTCCCACGTTCAGAACGGGCGAGTCCCACGTTCAGGACCGGCCATCCGTGTACCGAACGTGGGAGTCACCTGTCCCCAATGTGGGACTCGCCGGGTCCCAATGTGGGACTCGCCGGGTTATGTTGATCCGGACACCGGGTACATCCCGCCCGGCCGCTTCTTCCGTGTCTCGGCCGGCTGCGGACCATGGGGCAGGATGGGACAGGTGGTACGAGGAGGTGTGCGGATGATGCCGAGCTACGTGTCCGGTACGTCGGACAAGCCGCTACTGGGCGACACGATCGGCGGCAACTTCGACCGCACGGTGATCGAGCACGGTGACCGGGACGCGCTCGTCGACCGGGCCGCCGGGCGGCGGTGGACCTACCGCCAGCTGGCCGACGAGGTGTACGCGGTCGCGCTCGGGCTGGTCGACCTCGGTGTCGGGAAAGGCGATCGCGTCGGCATCTGGGCGCCCAACTGTGCCGAGTGGACGTTCACCCAGTACGCCACCGCCAAGATCGGCGCGATCCTCGTGAACATCAACCCGGCCTATCGGGTGCACGAGCTGAAGTACGTGCTCAACCAGGCCGGTATCCGCACGCTCATCGCGGCGCCGAGCTTCAAGACGTCGGACTACGCGGCCATGATCGAGGAGGTGCGGCCGGACTGTCCCGCGCTGGAGGACGTCCTCCTCATCGGCGGCGAGGACTGGAACTCCATGGTGGCCATCGGCCGCGGTGGATCCGTGGCGCACCTGGACGAACTGGGCGCCGAGCTGTCGGCCGACGATCCCATCAACCTCCAGTACACGTCCGGCACCACGGGTTTCCCGAAAGGCGCGACCCTGTCGCACCACAACATCCTCAACAACGGCTACTTCGTCGGCGAGCTGTGCAACTACACGGCCGAGGACCGGATCTGCATCCCCGTGCCGTTCTACCACTGCTTCGGCATGGTCATGGGAAACCTGGCGGCCACATCGCACGGCGCGTGCATGGTGATCCCGGCGCCGACGTTCGAGCCGCGCGCCACTCTGGAGGCGGTCGCGGCCGAGCGCTGCACCTCTTTGTACGGCGTACCAACGATGTTCATCGCCGAGCTGGCCGACCCGTCGTTCGACTCGCACGACCTTTCCTCGCTGCGAACGGGAATCATGGCCGGTTCGCCGTGCCCGGTCGAGGTGATGAAGCAGGTCATCGAGCGCATGGGCATGGCGGAGGTGACCATCTGCTACGGCATGACCGAGACGTCGCCCGTCTCCACCCAGACCCGCGCCGACGACACTGTGGACCGTCGAGTGTCCACTGTGGGCAGAGTGCACCCGCACCTGGAAGTGAAGGTGGTGGACCCGGAAACGGGTCTCACGGTGCCCCGTGGCACCCCTGGCGAGTTCTGCACGCGCGGCTACTCGGTGATGCTGGGCTACTGGGAACAACCGGACAAGACGGCCGAAGCCATCGACGCCGCGCGCTGGATGCACACGGGCGACCTGGCGATCATGGACGACGGCGGGTACCTGAACATCACCGGGCGGATCAAGGACATGGTCATCCGCGGCGGCGAGAACATCTACCCGCGCGAGATCGAGGAGTTCCTGTACACGCACCCGGATGTCGTTGACGCACAAGTGATCGGCGTGCCGGATTCGCGGTATGGCGAGGAGCTGATGGTGTGGGTCCGCCTGCGCGAGGGTGCTCCGGAGCTGACGCCGGAGTCGCTGCGGGAGTTCTGCACGGGCAAGCTCGCGCACTACAAGATCCCGCGCTACGTGCGAGTGGTGGACGAGTTCCCCATGACCGTCACGGGCAAGATCCGCAAGGTGGAGATGCGCGAGGTGTCGGTGGAGTTGCTGGGCCTACAGAACGCAGCGGGCGCCAAACACGCGTGACCTGCGGTGACCGGTCGGTCCGGGACGGTGGCGGGAGTGGCTCGGCAGGCACGATAGGCGCAACATGGGTGGGTTCACGGTCACGAGGAGGCACACCATGCTGACCAAGTCCATGACCACCACGATGCTGCCGGTGTCGGACGTCGACCGGGCGTCCCGGTTCTACGGCGAGACACTCGGCCTGCACGCCAGGGCGACCGGCGCGGACGGCAGCCGGATCTTCGACGCCGGCAACGGCGACGCCATCGGCCTGATGCCGGCGTCAGCAGGCGCGCAGAGCAAACACACAGTGATCAGCTTCGAGGTCGCCGACGTCGCGAACGAGATCCGTGACCTCGAGTCCCGCGGCGTGCGGTTCGCCGACTACGACCTGCCCGACCTGAAAACCGTCGCCCACGTCGCGGAACTGGGCGGCGAGAAGGCCGCGTGGTTCAGCGACTCCGAGGGCAACATCCTCTGCATCCACCAGGTCACCGACTGACCGGTACACGTATGGGCCTTGCCTTGCGGGTTCCGCCACAGTCATGATCATGACCCGTGGCGCGGCGATCTCTACATCCGGTCCAACAACCCAAGAGCGCCAGTGGTTTCCGCCTGTGTCGCCACAGAACGGCGGGCGGTTGCCCGAACTTCTGCCAGTACAAGGTGTTCACCAAGATCGTCGCAGCGGCGGTTCTCCTGATCGGCGGCATCTGCGCGGCCGTCTGGTTCGGCGCGGAGGGCGGCCAGGAGCGAGTCAAGGACGTTGGCTACGGCCTGGGCACCTTTCTGGCCATCGCGGCTCCACTGATCATCATTGAGAATCGTCGAGATCCCGACTGAGCTTCTTGATCTCTATCTCCGCCAGCGCGGCGGTCGACCTGTCGACAAAGCTCCGCAGGGCATTCGCGTCGAACATGAAGTCGAACCCGTCGCTCATCGACCCGCACCGGAACTCGACCCCGTCATCGATGACGTTGTAGCTGATGGGACAGCCGGTACGGATGTTCACGTACGCGCTGACGCTCACGTCCTCGTACATATGACCAGCTCACTTTCCGCAGTTGGTTGAACTCGCTGTGTGTCTTTCAGAACGGTAGCGTCCTACCCGACGTTGCCGCTGGGACTTGCATCTGCGGAAAGTTGAGGGGGCACCATGGGTGGGGAACGCAAGGCGCCAAAGGCGCGGGATCGGGTTATCGGCGCGCGGTTGCGGGCGATCCGCAAGGAACGAACCGATCTTTCGCTCGAAGAGGCGGCGGAGCTGGCGCAGTGGTCGCCGAGCACGATGTCCCGTATCGAGAACGGAAAGCGAAACATCTCGCCAGAGGATGTCGCAACAATCTGCACTGTCTACAAGCTTCCGCTATCGCAGCGCGAGGAGTTGATCGAGGAGGCGAGAGCGGGAGACTCATCCGGCTGGTGGGATGTTCCACTGCCCGGAGTGCCGATGGAGATCGGCACGCTCGCCAGCTACGAGGCCGATGCGGTTCGGCTGACCGACTGGTGTGTGAATCTCGTGCCCGGGCTGCTGCAGACGTATGACTACGCAGTTGGGCTCATGCGGTCGGGCGGGGTTGACATCGCCGGCATCGAGATGCGCTGGATGGCCCGCCTGCGCCGACAGCAGGTCCTGGGGACCGTGGACTACTCGGCTTTCATCGGCGAGGCTGCGTTGAGTACCGCCTTCGGCGGCGATGAGGCCTTGCGGGCTCAGCTCCGGCACCTGATCGAAGCGCGCAACCGAGGTATCCGGATCAGGGTGGTGCCGGAGCACCAGCCCCACTCGTTCATGAGTCACTCATGGCTACTGATGGAGTTCCCGAACACGTCACCGGTGGTCAACATCGAGATGCGAACTGGCGGCTTGTACCTGCACGACGAGGAAGCGCTCACCTATCTCGATGTGTTGGCGCGACTGGAAGGTGCCGCTCTGTCCGCACCTGAAAGTCTCGCTATGCTGCGGGAGAGGCTTGAGGAGGCGTAAGTCATGTGGCGTAAGTCCTCGCGGTCGGCTGAGTCCGGCAACTGTGTGGAGATCCGCAATGACCTGACAGCCCTACGCGACACGAAGCGCCCTGAGCTGACCCTGCCGATGGCTCGCCCGGCTGTGACCAAGCTGATCACCTTCGCCCGCGCCTCCGGCCGCTAACCGGCTACCCCCACCACCCTCACTTGGCCTAGGCTGGACAGACGCGTCCCCGGTACGCCCTGGGGCGCGTTCATTTGTGTGTGGAGGTGGATGTTGTGCCGACCGGAAAGGTCAAGTGGTACGACTCGGAGAAGGGCTTCGGGTTCGTAACCCAGGACGGGGGAGAGGACGTCTATGTCCGATCTTCCGCCCTGCCGGCTGGAGTGCCGGGTCTGAAGGCCGGCCAACGCATCGAGTTCGGGGTCGCTGACGGGCGGCGTGGGCCGCAGGCGTTGTCCGTGCGGCTGATCGACCCGCCGCCATCCGTGGCCGAGGCTCGGCGGCGCCCCGCGGAGGAGCTGCACGGCCTGGTCGAGGACATGATCAAGATGCTGGAGGCCAGCGTGCAGCCCGACCTGCGCCGTGGCCGCTACCCTGACCGCAAGGCCACCAAGCGCATCGCCGACGTCGTCCGCGCGGTCGCCAGGGAGCTTGATCCCTAAGCCGCCGGCGCCTTCACGGAAACCGACCACACGCCGCGCGCCACCGGCTCCTGCTGCCCGTTCTCGTCCGCCATCAGTTTGGCGCCAGCCTGCTTGACCTCGACGGTCTGCAGCTGGTCACCGGGGCCGGGCGGCAGCGCGTCGAACGTGGTCGAGCCGTTGGGTGCGAACGCGGCGACCGTCTCCGGGGCCTTCTGCTCGCCGGCCGCCGTGACGTACTGGATCACCACTGACCAGGGCGTCTCGGCGACCTCGGCGGGCACGGTCACGCGCACGGGCGTGCCGGGGGCCACGGTCAGCTCGATCTGGGCGGCGTTGTCCCGCCGGCAGTCGGTGACCTGGATGTCGCAGTACATGAACGGCTTCGCGGTCACGTTCTCCGCGTCCACGGCGAAGTCGATGGTGGGCGGCGGCGGTGGGGGCGGCGGCCGGTCCGAACAGCCGGCAACAGCGAGCACCAGCACCGCCACGAGGGCTGGCTTGCGCACGCGCCGAGCTTAGAGGCCGTGCAAATAGGGCTTGGTGGCGCCCGTCGCGCCGAGGCGGCCCCTGGCGGCACCGCGCCGGCATCGAAGTACGTCCAGTACGCCGACGCCGGCGCGGCACCGCCAGGAACCACCTCGATCACGACGGGCATCCACCGACCCCATTTGCGCGGCCTCTTACGTGCGGTCCTGCGGCGCCTGCGCCGCCGGACCCTCCTGGAAGGCGGTCGCCGGCCCGAACCGCCGCGACCCGTTGCCCGAGAGGCGCGGCCGAACGGCCCGGTCGCCGCCGAACCACGGCAGCAGCGACGCGCCCTGCCTGGTCAGCATGGTCTGCACCAGCCCGACCACCAGCAGGATCGAGATCACCAGGAAACCGACCCAGAAGGTTGGGGGCAGTAAAACGCCGAGCGCGCCACCGAACACCCAGGCCAGCTGCAGCACGGTCTCCGAGCGGCCGAACGCCGACGCGCGGGACTCCTCCGGCAGGTCGTCCTGGATGACCGCGTCGAGGCTGTTCTTCGCGAGCGCGCTGGCCGTGGCACCCACCAGGCCGACGATCGCCGCAGTGGCGATGCCTTCCATGATCGTGGCGCCAAGCGTGGACACCAGGCAGCCGGCGATGCAGCCGATCATGATCTGTTCCGGGTGACCGACGTTCATCCGCGCGCCGATCCCGTTGCCGATGAAGCTGCCCGCACCGGCCGCGCCGGCGATCAGGCCGAGCAGCAACAGTTGTTGAAACGCGTCGCCCTCCGTCTGTGCGCGCACGGCGAACGCGGCGAACATCATGAGGAAGCCGGTGAGCAGGCGGATGGTCGCGTTGCCGGACAGCGCGACGATCACGTGGCGGCCCATGGGCTGACGTTTGGGTTTCTCCGGGTTGGCCGACAGCGACGCCGGCACCTCGCCCTCGGTCACCTCGACCCAGGCGGGGATCCGCATGCCCTGCACGGCGCCGACCGCGCAGATGATGACCGTGAACCAGAGCGCGCCCGGCGAGTCGAAGATCTGCAGGATCAGCGCGGCCACCGCGCCGAACGCCGCGCCGGCGATCAGTCCGAACATCGTCAGCCGCGCGTTGGTCTTGGCGAGCGTGATGTCCGGCGGCACCACTCTCGGCGTGACGGCCGCCTTGAGCACGGTGAACGACTTGGACAGCACCATCTTCGCGAGTGCGGCCGGATAGAGGAGCCAGCCGTCGAAGTTCGTGGCCATCACCACGCACGCCAGCGCCTGGCCGATCGAACACGCGCACATGGCGAGCCGCCGGCCGCGCTGGATGCGGTCGAGCATCGGGCCGATCACCGGCGCGAGGAACGCGAACGGCGCGATGGTGATCAGCAGGTAGAGGGCGACCTTGCCCTTGCTCGAGTCGGCGTCGGCCGCCGAGAAGAACAGCGTGTTGGCCAGCGCCACGGCCATGGCCGCGTCGCTCGCGTAGTTGAGCATGGTCGCGTAGGTCAGGGCGGTCAGCCCGGACTTGTCCGCGCCGTCGGCGTTGGCCGCCCGGCGGAACGCGCGCACCGCCTGCCCGGTGAGCTGCCTGCTGCGCAGCGCGGCGACGCGCGTGACCGTCAGCTTCTTGGGGAACTGCGGGGAGACGCCCGGTGGGACCGGGGCGGCACCTGGCGGGGTCACGGGCGTGGTCGGCCGCTGGCTGTCGTTGGCGTACCCGTCGGCCGCGTACGTCTCCGGCTCCAAGTGGCCGGTCGGCTGCGGCTGCTGCTGGGTGGGCGGCAGCTGACGGCGTGGCGGCGGGACGTCCCGCCAGTTCCGCTGCGACTGCTGTGGCGGCTGTTGCGGCGGTGGGGGTTGCTGCGGCGGCTGGCGGCGGGTGGGCCTGGTCTTGTTCAGGTCCTCCGGGTAGTGGCTCGCCGCGGGGATCGCGCTGGTCAGCGGCTCCTCGCGCGGTGCGGCGGGGATGGCGCTGGTGGGCGGCTCGGCGCGCGGCTCCTCCCAGTAGTCGGGCGGGAGCTGCTCACGGGGCGGTTCCGGCTGCCACTGCGGCGGTGGTTGCGGCGGCGGCATGGCACGCGTCGTCGGCCCGATCGGCGGCTGCTGCTGTTTCGTCCAGCTGCGGCGACGCTTCCGAGCAGAGCGGCCACCGCGGCCACTCTGCTCTTGATCACCGGAACCGGAACGAATCACGTCATCCATCCTGCCGTACGTGGGGACCCCTTGAAGAAGTGACGGGCCAACGCCCGCAAGGGATCCACCATCCAGGTTACGGATTCGCCGTGACGAACCTCACCCTGAACAGTGTGGGCCACAACTTGCCCGTCACCAGAAACTCGTCGGTGCCCGGGACGGCGGCGATCCCGTTGAGCACGTCGGCGTCCGCGCGCTCGTCCTCGGACAGCAACCCCGCCAGGTCGACGGTGGCCGTGACCCGTCCGGAGGCCGGGTCGATCCGCACGATCTCGTCGGTCTTCCAGACGTTCGCGTAGACCTGGATCCGGCCGTCCTGGTCGGGGACGCACTCCAGCTCGTTCAGCTCCCCGACCGGCTCGCCGTCGCTGTCGCGCACAGCCGTGTCGCCGGTCTCCGCGAACGTCTCCGGGTCGCGGAACGACAGCCGGTCGGTGCCGTTGCTCATGATCAGGCGGTTGGCGGCCTCGTCGTGGCACAGGCCCCAGCCCTCGCCGTCGTAGGTGGCGCGGTCGGTCTCCGCGAGCGTGGCCCGGTCCCGGCGGATGGCGATGCCCTCCTGCCAGGTGAGCTGCCAGATGGTGTCGTCGACCACCGTGATGCCCTCGCCGAACATGTCGTCGGGCAGTGGCACCTCCTGGCGGACCTCGCCGGTCTCCGGGTCGGTGGCACGCATGGTCGAGGAACCCTCGAGACCGGTGCCCTCGTAGAGGACGCCGTCGACCAGTTCGAGGCCCTGGGTGAACGCCTCGGGGTCGTGGCGGACCTCCTCGATGACGTCGGCGCGTAACTCGACGGCGGCTCGGGGAGCGGCTGTGCCGGCCGGGGCGGTGGAACAGCCGGCGGCGAACAGTGCGGTCGCGATGGCGAAATGGACCCTCACATCACCAGCCTGGCATGACCGCCGACACCGTCGAACACCCGGTGCGGCACAATCGTTCCTGATGACTATGCCGCAGCCTGACCTCAAGGACCCCGCCCTGGTGACGGAGGTCGATCTGGCGCGCGCCGCCGCCCAGGAGGTGGCCGGCGACGAGCCGGTCGGCGCGCACGTCGACACCCACGTCGAGGACGAGGCGGCCGTCACCCACCTCTTCGAGGCCGACAAGCAGGGCTACGGCGGCTGGCGCTGGGCGGTCACGATCGCCAGCGCGGGCCCGGAGTCCGACGTGACGGTCAGCGAGGTCGTGCTGCTGCCCGGTCCCGACGCGCTGGTCGCGCCGGAATGGGTGCCGTGGCAGGAGCGCGTGCAGGCCGGTGACCTGGGCGTGGGCGACCTGATGCCCAACGACCCGGACGACCCCCGGCTGGTGCCGGCGTACCTGGCCTCCGACGATCCGGCGGTCGAGGAGGTGGCGCGCGACGCCGGCCTCGGCCGCGTTCGCGTCATGGCCCGCGAGGCGCGGCTCGACGCCGCCACCCGTTGGCAGGACAGCGAGTTCGGCCCGCGTTCCGACATGGCCCGCAGCGCTCCGGCGCATTGTGGGACCTGTGGCTTCTACCTGCCGCTGGCGGGTGCGCTGCAGGCGGCGTTCGGTACGTGTGGCAACGAGATCTCCCCGGCCGACGGGCATGTGGTGCACACGGAGTACGGCTGCGGTGCGCACTCGGAGGCGGAGGTCGAGCAGGTCTCCCCGGTCCTGGTGGCAGACCTCATCTACGACGACGCCCAGTTGGACGTGGAACCCCTGGCTCCGGCCGCTGCTGAGGCGGAGGCCACCGACCTGGCCGAGGCTCTTGCCGAAGAGCCGGAGCCGCAGCCAGACACCGCACCTGCTGCCGCCGCTGAGTCGGACGCTCCGGGGGAGGCGACCGACCTGGTGACCGCCGAGCCGGCTGTTGAGCCCGCGGTCGAGGCCGCAGTCGAGCCCGAGGCTGCCACCGTGGTGGAACCGGTAGTAGTTGAGCCGGAGCCGGCTGCTGAATCCGATTCGGCGAGCGAGGTCGAGCCAGCCGCTGAGCCCGAGGTTTTCGCCGTGGTGGAACCGGTAGTTGAGCCGGAGCCAGTTGCTGAGCCCGAGCCGGCCGCCGAGGTTGAGTCGGCTGCTGATGAGACTGTGGCCGAGCCCGAGTTGGCCGCCGAGCCTGAGGCTGCCATCGCTGTGGAACCGGTGGTTGAGTCTGAGCCGGCTGCTGAATCTGAGCCCGCCGCTGATGTTGAGTCGGCGACCGAGGTCGGGTCGGCTGAGCCGGCGCCAGCTGCTGAGCCTGAGTTGGCTGCTGAGCCTGAGGGTTCCGCCGTGGTGGAACCGGTAGTTGAGCCGGAGCAGGCCCCTGAGCCCGAGTCCGCCGATGTCGAGTCGGCGGCGGCTGAGCCAGTCGCTGAGTCCGAGGTGGCGGCCGAGCCCGAAAGTTCCGCCGTGGCGGAACCGGTGGTTGAGCCGGAGTCCGTTGTCGAGTCTTCGCCGGTGGTGGAGCCCGAGTCGGGCACGGCCGCTGAGCCTGAGGCTGCCATCGTGGTGGAACCGGTGGTTGAGCCGGTTGCTGAGTCTGAGGCTTTTATCGTCATCGAACCGGTGAGTGAGCCCGCGGCCGAGGGTGAGTCGGCTGGTGTTGGCGAGGCGGGTGGTGAGGTCATCGAGGGTGCTGAGGCGCCCGCTGAGGTGGAGTCCATCGCGACCTCCGAGACCGAGCTGCCTACCCAGCCCCAGCCGCCTACCCAGCCGCCGGTCGGGTGACTGATCCATTCGGCACCGCGGCGCTTCGTGCCTCGGTGCTCGACTCCTGGCGGTCCTCACCGACGCGATTCCGTGAGGATGCCAACGCCGAGGAGGATCTCTACCTCGGCGGCTACCGGGACCGCCTGCTGGTCGAACTCGCACAGAACGCCGCCGACGCCGCCGGGCAGAACGGCGTCCTCCGGGTCCAGGTCGAGAACGGTGAGCTGCGCGTCGCCAACACCGGGGCGTCGCTGACGGCCGACGGGGTCACCGCGCTCGCGTCGCTGAGGGCCTCGGCCAAGAGCGACGGCGTCGGGCGGTTCGGGGTCGGGTTCGCCGCCGTGCTGACGGTCAGCGACGACCCGCGCATCGTCTCCACCACGGGCGGCGTCGCGTTCTCCGCAGACCGGACCCGCGCCGAGTTCGGGGCCACCGGCCGCGTTCCCGTGCTGCGCCTGCCCTGGCCCACCGACGAGGCCCCGCCCGACGGGTTCGACACGGAGGTCCGGCTGCCGCTGCGCGACGACGTCGACACGAAAGCCCTGCTCGACGTCTTCGCCGACCAGGCCACCGACCTCCTGCTGTCCCTCGACGGCCTCACCCGCCTCGAGATCGGCGACCGCGTCTGGCACCGCGAGAGCGGCAACGGCTGGACCGACACTTGGCAGAACATCCACGGCCCCGACGGCATGACCCGCTGGGTGATCGTCCGCGACACCGGTGAGCTGCCGGCCGAGCTGACCGCCGCGCTCGGCGCCGAAGCCAGACCACAGTGGACGGTCTGCTGGGCGCTGCGGCTCGACGAGTACCGCCACCCGGACCCGCCGGCCGAGGACGTCCTCCACGCGCCGACCCGCACCGACGAGCGGCTTTCCCTGCCCGCCAGGCTGATCGCCACGCTGCCCATCGAACCGTCACGCCGTCGCGTCCTGCCCGGCCCGGCCACCGACGTGGTCCTCACGGCCGCCGCCACGCTCTATCCGAAGCTGCTCCGCAACATCGACGCCGGCACGAAACTCGTACCACTGCCCGGCTTCTCACTGTCCGAAGTGGACGAAAGGCTGCGGCAGGGGGTTCTCGCCGAGCTGCGCGTCACGCCGTGGCTGCCGGCGGCGGGCAAGGGTTCCGTCGCCCCCGCCAAGGCATGCCTGCTGCCGGCCCCCGAGGCGCCGCTGGCCGAGGTGCTGGCCGAGACCATCCCGGGCCTGGTCGACGCCGAACTGGCCGCACCCGAACACGCGGCCGCGCTGGCCGCGCTCGACGTGCCCCGTCTGGGACTCGCCGAGCTGACGGCCGCCCTCACCGGCATCGACCGCCCGCCGTCCTGGTGGCGTTTCCTTTACGCCGCACTGGAACCGATCCTCGACGTCGACCCGAAAGCCCGCGAGGAGCTCGGCGGCCTGCCCGTCCCGCTGGTCGACGGACGCACGATCCCCGGACCCCGCAGCACATTGCTGCTCGACGCGGAGCTGACCGCCGAACTGACCGATGTGGACACTCCGGTGAACGTCGTCCACCCGGCGGCCGCGCACCCGGTGCTCGAACGGCTCGGCGCCCGCCGGGGCGACGCGGGTGACGTCCTCGACACCCTGGTGGACGCTGTCGAACGCAGCGTCGACGATGCCGAGTCCGGCCTGGACATCACCCCGCTGGTCGACCTGGTGCTCCGGCTGGTCCGGGCGGCCGGCGCCCGTCCGTGGCTCGGCGCGCTCGCCCTGCCCGACAGCGCAGGCGACTTCCGGCGCGCCGACGAACTCGCGTTGCCCGGCGCCACCTTCGTCGACCTGCTCGACGAGGACGCGCCGATCGGGGTACTGGCCGAGCACGTCGCCCAGGAGTGGCCGGCCGAGGTGCTCACCGCGGTCGGCGTGCTGGACTCGTTCGCGCTGGTGGTGGACGAGGACCCGACCGGGCCGGACCACGATCTGGACGACGAGACCACCTGGTGGGAAACCCGTGACAAGCCGCCCTCCCGGCTGGTGGCCGTGCGGGACCTCGACCTGGTGGCCGACCACGCCTGGCCGGCCGCGCTGTTGCTGCTCGCCGCCGAGCCGGACACCTGGCGCGCGTTGCACGAGCCGGGCGGCTACACCGGCTGGTGGATCGGCCACCACGCGCGCCTCGACGGGCTGCCGCCGATCCAGTGGCGCCTACCCGACGCGACCGCGCTCGCCGGGCTCTACGACGCGGTGCCCGATCTCGACCTCGACCCGGCCGTGCTGGCAGCCGTCGGAGTGCGCACCACACTCGCCGTCACGTCGGCCGACGACGCCGACGACCTGCTCGCCCGCCTCGGCGACGAGGACCGCGTGATCCCTGCCGGCGCCGCCCTGCGGGCGCACGCGGCGCTGGCGGCCGCCGGCCTCGATCCGGCCGAGCTGGACCCGCCGACCCACGTCCGCTCGATCTCGGGTGCCGTCGCCCCGGCCGCCGACTGCCTGGTCCTGGACGGCCCGTGGCTCCTCGGCGTGACCGAACCCGACCGCGTGGTGGGCGCCGGCCCGGACTTCACGCTGGCCGAGCCCCTGGCCGAACTGCTGGACCTGCCGCTGGCGTCCGACGCGGTGGCGGCCGAGGTGACAAGCGAGGGCGAACTGGTGCGGTGGGCGGACCTCGGCGCCGTGGTCGACGCTTGCGATCTGGCCAGCCTGGCCGTCCCGTCCGGCGGGCCGCTCGTGCACCAGCAGCTGACCGTCACGGTAGGCGCCATCGACTACGACCTGGCCTGGTGGATCGACCACGGGATCGTGCACTGCGCGGACTCGGCCGAGGGCTTGGCCAGAGCCCTGGCGTGGACCACCGACCACTGGGCGGATCGCCACGCCCTGGCCGCCCTGCTGACTGACCCGGACTCATACCTGGCCTAACGGTTACGCTCTGTGGCTCACGACCGATACATCCGTAGTGCCGACGGAGGGTGGTTGCGGTGGTCGAGGTCGCATTGGGTTGGGTGCTGGCGTGGGTGGTGGCGAAGGCCCGGCGAGTGGCGGTGGCGGCGGACGGTGTCGTCGATGCTGCGGTCGACAAGGTCGGCCAGCTGGTGATGGACAAGCTGGGCGCCGATTCGGCGGTGCAGCGCCTGCAGGTCGAGGCGGCGGAGTCGGGTGAGGTCTCCGAGCTGACCCGCAAGCGGGTGGGGCTGGCGTTGGAAGACGCGGTGCGGGATACCGAGTTCGCGCAACGGCTGGAGGCCGCTGTCGCTGAGGTGACCAAGGCCGGTGGCGCGGTGGCCGGTCCGGGCGGGGTGGCGATCTCCGGTGGCGTCAACGCCAAGGACTCCGGGGTGGCGATCGGCGTGGTGGCGGGTGGCACGGTGTCGGTGGATCGGACGGCAGCGGACCCTCACCAGCCGGGGCGGGCGTAGGCCGATCCGCACCGGGCAACCCCCAGGTCCCTTCCGTCTCGGTAGGCGGTGTGTACGGCTCGGTACACATCGGGGAGCCGGGCATTGCCGCGCCCGAGTCGCGGGTGGCGGTGGTGACCCGGATCGCAGGGCCGACGGAGATGTTCGTCGGTCGGGCGGAGCAGGTCGAGCGGATGCTCGCCGCGCTGGTGCCTGACAGTGATCCGGGGCCGATGGTGGTGTCGGCGGTGGCCGGGATGGGTGGCGTCGGTAAGACGGCCCTGGCCCGGCATTGTGCGGCCATCGCGGTGGGGCGAGGGTGGTTTCCTGGGGGCGCCTTCGTGGTGGATCTGCAGGGCTACAGCCCGGACGGGCACGTCGAGGCGAGGCAGGTGTTCGCGCCGCTGCTGCGCCAGCTCGGTGTGGCCGGCGAGCAGATCCCGGCGGAGACCGGTGAGCAGGCCGCCGTCTATGACCAGACTCTCGTCACGCTCGCCGAGCAGGGGCAGCGGGTGTTGCTGGTGCTGGACAGCATCAGCAGCGCCGGCCAGGCGCGGGGGCTGCTGCCCTCGGTCGGGTCACATCGGGTGGTGGTGACCACCCGCGACACTCTCGACCTACCCGGCGCATGGCGGCTGCCGCTCGATGTCCTCGACGTCGACGACGCCGTCGCCCTGCTCGCACACCGGTCCGGCGATGACCGAATCAGCCGCGACGCGGCGGTACAGCTCGCGCAGGCGTGTGGCCGGCTGCCGTTGGCGTTGCGGATCGCCGCCGGTCTGCTCACCGACGACCCCGACCTCACCGCCGCCGAACTGACGGCCGAACTCGCCGAGTCCCCGGTGGACGCGTTCACCTACGGCGAGTCCGAGGTCGCCGCCGTGTTCGCCCTGTCCTGGGATCGTCTGCTCACTCGTGACCCCATCGCCGCCCGCGTGCTCCGCCTCTTGGTGCTCGACCCCGGACCGGACCTGTCCACCGACGCCGCTGCGGCCCTTGCAGACCTTCCCGCCGCGGAGGTCCTTACCCGACTACGCGTGCTACGCCAAGCTCATCTACTCGAACGGGTCGCGAGGCGCTGGTGCCTGCACGACCTGGTCCGCCGCTACATCCGCGACCGCGCCACCGACTACATCCACACCGACGATCCCGAGGCCGCGACGGACCGCCTACTCGACCACTACACCGGCACCGCTGACGCGGCCGACGCCCACCTCCGGGCACTACCTGGAGACCCTGTCCCATCCCGGTTCACCGATCGCAACGACGCCCTGGCGTGGCTGGACGTCGAACGCGCCAATCTCGTCGCCGCCGTAGCCCTCGTCGCCACCACCAACCGCCACGCCCACACCACCCGCCTCGCCGTCGTTCTCGACAATTTCCTGGAGTGGCGGCGGTACCTCACCGACCGGGTCGTCATCGCTCAACACGCGCTCGCTGCGGCCGCCCACGTCGACAACCCCGCCACTCTCGCCAACGCCTGGAACAACCTGGGCTTGGCGCTGCAGGGGGTGCGGCGTTTCGATGAGGCGATCACCGCCCAGCAGACCGCTCGGGACATCTCCCGCGAGACCGGCGATCGCCATGGCGAAGGCATGGCGTGGAACAACCTGGGCTTGGCGCTGCAGGAGGTGCGGCGTTTCGATGAGGCGATCGCCGCGCACCAGACGGACCTGCATATCTGCCGCGAGACTGGCGATCGTCACGGCGAAGGCATGGCATGGGGCAACCTGGGCTTGGCATTGCAGGAGGTGCGGCGTTTCGAGGAGGTGATCATCGCTCACGAGACGGCCCGCGACATCTTCCGCGAGACCGCCGACCGCCACGGCGAAGGCGGCGCGTGGAACAACTTGGGCTTGGTGCTGCGGGAGGTGCAGCGTTTCGATGAGGCGATCGCCGCTCACGAGACCGCCCGCGAGATCTATCAGGAGACCGACGACCGCCACCGCGAAGGCATAGCGTGGGACAACCTGGGCTTGGCGCTGCGGGCGGTGCGGCGCTTCGATGAGGCGATCATCGCTCACGAGACGGCCCGCGACATCTACCGCGAGACCGCCGACCGCCACGGCGAAGGCAGGGCGTGGAACAACTTGGGCTTGGTGCTGCGGGCGGTGCGGTGCTTCGATGAGGCGATCGCCGCGCACCAGGCGGACCTGCATATCTGCCGCGAGACTGGCGATCGTCACGGCGAAGGCATGGCATGGGACAACCTGGGCTGGGCGCTGCAGGAGGCGGGGCGCATCAATGAGGCACGGCAGTCTTGGTCAGAAGCCGTGGAGGCGTACATCGAGTCTGGTGACAGCGAGAGAGCCGACGCGGTACGACGGGCACTCGAAACCATCACCCCGCCGGATACCGACCAATAACCGTCAGTCCGTCTGGATTCCCTGCTGAGCACCTCGCGCACCGCGGCGCGCAGCTCGACGCTGCCACGCCATCACCGGCATACCGATGAACCCAAGGATCGTCCCGGCGAGCGCCGTCCACAGCCAGATGGGCGGCAGCGCGTCGAACACGTAGCGCGCGATCAGCAGCGCACACAGCACCACGAACCACGCGGCCGTTCCCACGTAGACGATCGGCGGCAGGGCGAGCAGCCGGTCGGGCAGTGGGGGCGGGGCGGTCGGTGACTTCTGTGTTTCGATTGGCGCGTTGGGTTCCGCTCGGTCGGACACATTTGCGAGGCTACCTCCCCATGAGCGGCAGCGTGCTTGACCGGTATTTCAAGATCAGTGAACGAGGGTCCACCACCGGCCGGGAAATCCGCGGTGGCCTGGTCACCTTCGTCACGATGGCCTACATCATCGTGCTCAACCCGCTGATCATCGGCAGCTTCTCGAGCGACCCGAGCGATCCGACCACCCACGACGACGCGTTCGGCAACATCCTCCCGGCCGGGCAGGTGGCGGCCGCGACCGCGCTGGTGGCGGGCGTGCTGACCATCCTGTTCGGACTGGTGGCCAACTACCCGTTCGCGCTCGCCACGGGGCTCGGCATCAACGCGTTCGTGGCGGTCAGCATCGCGCCGCAGATGAGCTGGCCCGCCGCCATGGGGCTGGTGCTGATCAACGGCGTCGTGGTGCTGCTGCTCGTGGTCACGGGCGTCCGAACGATGGTCTTCAACGCCGTACCACCCGCGCTCAAGGCGGCCATCGCCGTCGGCATCGGGTTGTTCATCACGCTCATCGGGCTCGTCGACGCGGGTTTCGTGCGCCGTGTCCCGGACGTCGCCGGTACCACCGTCCCAGTTGGACTCGGCATCAACGGCTCGATCGCCTCGTGGCCGACCGCCGTGTTCGTGGTGGGGCTGATCCTGACGGGCGTCCTGGTGGCACGGAAGATCAAGGGCGCCATCCTGATCGGCGTGCTGGCCACCACGGTCATCGCGATCGTCGTCGAGGCCATTGTGGACGCCGGCCGCTACCAGGGCGTCAACCCCACCGGTTGGAACCTCGGCTACCCGGCCGTGCCGGACGACGTGGTGGGCACGCCCGACCTGTCGCTAGTAGGCGACGTGAACTTCGACGCCTGGGTCCAGGTCCCGGTGATCACCGCGGTGCTGCTGGTGTTCACCCTGGTGCTCACCGACTTCTTCGACACGATCGGCACCATGACCGGCCTCGGCAAGGAAGCCGGCCTGGTCGACAAGGACGGCAAGCTGCCGAACACCGGCAAGGCGCTGTTCGTCGACAGCCTTGGCGCGGTCGCCGGCGGCGCGGCCTCCACCAGTTCGAACACCGTCTACATCGAGTCCGCGTCCGGCATCGCCGAGGGCGCGCGGACGGGCCTCGCGAACGTGGTCACCGGCCTGCTGTTCATCGCCGCCATGTTCTTCACGCCGCTGTACGAGGCGGTGCCGGTGGAGGCGGCCGCACCGGCGCTGGTGATCGTCGGCGTGCTGATGATGGCCCAGATCAAGGACATCGACTTCACGGACTTCACGATCGCGCTGCCCGCGTTCCTGACGATCGTCGTGATGCCGTTCACCTTCTCGATCGCCAACGGCATCGGCGCCGGCTTCGTCAGCTACGTGCTCCTGCGGGTGGCCACCGGCCGCGTCCGCGGCATCCACCCGCTCATGTGGGTCGTGGCCGCGTTGTTCGTCGTCTACTTCGCCATCGGCCCCATCCGGGCCGCGCTCGGATGACGAAACCCGGATCGTGAGGTAGGCTAACTAAGTGTCGAACAAGGGGCATGACGCCGACGAAAGCTCCCTGACCAGCCGGTTCAGGGTGGCTGTCGTACGGCTCAACCGCAGGCTCCGGGCCCAGCGGACCAGCTCCTCGGTGACGCTCACCCAGCTTTCCGCGCTGTTCTGTCTGTACAAGTGTGGCCCGCTCACCCCCGGTGAGCTCGCGGCCAAGGAGGTAGTCCAACCGCCGTCCATGACCAGGGTGATCGCAGCACTCGAGGAGATCGGTTTCGTCAGCCGACGACCGCATCCCAGTGACGGCCGACAGGCCATCGTAGAGATCACCGAGGAGGGGAGCGCGCACATTCTGGCCGACATCTCGGCGCGCGAGGCCTGGTTGGACAAGCGGCTGGCGGAGCTGAGTGACGCCGAGCGGGACCTCATCGCCCGCGCGACGGAGATCATCGACCGGATGGCGAGCCAACAAGATTAGTGGCGAGAACATCCGAAAGCACACCCGAGACACCAACCAACTCAATAGATCCTCGAGCCGGGCTCGCTGATAGCTCGACGCGCCCTCGCAAGCATGGCGGCATGTTCGAGTCGCTGCGCGTACGCAACTACCGGCTCTTCGCCTCCGGGCAGGCCGTGTCGAACATCGGCACGTGGATGCAGCGCATCGCCCAGGACTGGCTGGTCCTGGAGCTCTCCGGGTACGACCCCGTGGCGCTGGGCATCGCGGCCTCACTCCAGTTCATCCCCACCATGGCACTGACGCTGTGGGCAGGCGTGCTCGCCGACCGGTTGGACAAGCGCAAACTACTGATCATCGTGCAGACGGGTATGGCGCTGAGCGCGGTCGTGCTCGGTGTCCTGGACGTCTCCGGTCTCGTGCAGCTGTGGCAGGTCTACCTGCTCTGCTTGGTGTTCGGCGTGTTCACGGCCGTCGATCCACCCGTGCGGCAGTCGTTCGTCGGCGAGATGGTCGGCAGGGACCACCTGGCCAACGCGGTCGCGCTGAACGCGTCCACGTTCAACCTCGCGCGGGTCGTCGGGCCGGCCATCGCCGGCGTGATGATCATCTGGACGGGCACCGGCTGGGTGTTCCTGGTGAACGCGGTCAGCACGGTCGCGGTGATCATCGGCCTGTGCCGGATGAACCCGGCGGAGCTGCACCGCACACCCGCGCCGGCCAACCGGCGCGGACAGCTGATGGAGGGCCTGCGGTACGTGCGCAGCCGGCCGGACATCATGGTCGTGCTGACGCTGGTGTTCGCCATCAGCACGTTCGCCTTCACCTTCTTCACCACGCTCGCCATCGCGGCGGCCAACGTCTTCCACCGGGAGGCCGACGGCTACGGGCTGCTCTCCACGCTGCTCGCGGTCGGCACGTTCGCCGGGGCGCTGCTGGCCGTGCGGCGGAGCACCAGGCGTCGCCCGGGGATGAAGCTGCTGGTCGGCGCCGGGTTCGCGTTCGGGGTGCTGGAGCTGGTGACCGGCCTGATGCCGACCTACCTGACGTTCGGGCTCGCGTTGATCCCGACGGGGCTGGCGATGATGACGTTCATGAACACGGCGAACAGCACGGTCCAGCTGTCCACCCCGCCGGAGATGCGCGGCCGCGTGATGGCGCTGTACATGCTGGTGTTCATCGGCGGCAACCCGATCGGCGCACCCCTGACCGGTTGGATGGCAGCGGAGTTCGGCGGCCGGTCGCCGTTCATCATCGGGGGAGCGATCGCCGCGTTGTCGGCGCTGACCTGCGGACTCATGCTGGCCTACCGGCGGCGGGCGCCGGTCGGCGAGCGCCGCGCGCAGGTTGAACGGGAACCGGAGCTGGCTCGGGTGGAAGCCTGACTTGCGCACTCGAATAAAGTTAGGCTAACCTAACGGAGTCGCTTCGTGGTGGGAGCGGCAGTCAGTTCGGGAACAGCAAGGGCCCCGCTCCACGGCAGAGCGGGGCCCTTGTTATTGGCGCGGCGTGGCATGCCTGGAACGACGCCTTGCAGACGTTGAGCGTCAGGAACGACGCCCTTCCAGGCATTAAACGGGCCAGGTGTGGACCGGTTTGTTGGTGCTCGACAGTTCCACGTACCGGCGCAGCATCTCGACGAGCGCCGTGTCACGGTTCAGGCCTCGCTCCTCCATTCGGGTTACGGCGGCTCGCTGCCAGGTGGAGCCGGACCGCTGCGCCAGGCAGCGATGCTCGATCACGCCCAGGTAGCGCTCCCGCGCGGCGTCGGACACGCCGCACTGGCGCAGTCCCTCGTGTGCCATCGGCAGCAGCCGGCGCAGTACCAGCTCGTCCGGCGGCACCCAGCCGATGCCCGGCCAGTACAGCTGCGCGTCGAACCCGTGGCGCGCACCCGCGTACAGGTTCTCCTCGGCAGCCTGGAACGACATCTGTGTCCACACTGGACGTTCCTCGGTGGCCAGTGCGTGCTGCGCCCCGTAGAAGAACGCGGCGTTGGCCATCAGGTCGATCACCGTGGGCCCGGCCGGCAGCACCCGGTTCTCCACCCGCAGGTGCGGCACGCCGCCGGCGATGTCGTACACCGGCCGGTTCCAGCGCCAGATGGTTCCGTTGTGCAGCCGCAGTTCCGCGAGCTTCGGCGCACGACCCCGGTCCAGCGCCTCGAACGGATCCTCGTCGTCGAACTCCGGTATCAGACCTGGGAAGTAGCGGACGTTCTCCTCGAACAGGTCGAAGATGGACGTGATCCAGCGCTCGCCGAACCACACCCGCGGCCGCACGCCCTGGGTCTTCAGTTCCTCCGGCCGGGTGTCGGTCGCCTGAAGGAACAAAGGAATTCGCGTTTCGTGCCAGAGTGCCTTGCGCAGCAGGAAAGGCGAGTTCGCGGCGATGGCCACCTGCACGCCCGCCAGGCACTGCGCGGCGTTCCAATGTGGTGCGAAGGCCTCCGGCGGGACCTGGAGATGCAGCTGCGCGGACGTGCACGCGGCCTCCGCCAGGATCGAGTCGGTCGAGGCGCGCAGCCTTTCCGTTCGTTGGCCGGGAATCGACGGTCCGTCCATGGCCAGCACCATGTCCTCGCCACGGGCGGCGAAGATCTGGTCGTTCAGCCTGGCGTACCTGGCATTGCTCGACAGCCAGCGCGCCTTGAAGTGTTCCTCGCGCAACGTCGGCAGCATGCCGATCATCACGAGAGTGGTGCCCGCATCCTGCGCCTTCACCGCGGCGCCGGTCAACGCGGTCACCAGTTCCTGTTCCAGCTCAGTGGCCTGGTCGCCGGACAGTGGTCGCGGCGCGACGTTCAGCTCCAGGTTGTGCTGACCCAGTTCAGTGGTGAACGACGGATCGTCCAATTTCTCCAGTACCACTGTGTTCGCCATCGCCGGCTGCTGGTCGTCATCGACCAGGTTCAGCTCGACCTCGAGCCCGATGTGTGGTGGGGAGTCGGAAAAGCCACCCTCTGTGAGCATCCGTGCCAGCGCGTCGAGACATCGCTGGACCTTTGTGCGGTACCGCTGGCGATCCGAGCTTCCGAGCGTCTCGGTCGCGACCTCTTGTCCCATTCCGCCCCTCCCAGCCAGATGTGCGGATCCGGCGTGTGCGCGGGAAGTTCCACGGTTACATACGGAGGAAGGTGCTGCTAGGGGCCAAAAAGGTGCAGTGTCGGAACTCACTGTTACGTAGAGCGAGGCAAGTGCCGCTCAGCCGTAACATTCGGGATCATGTTCTCAGAGTGTGGGAGCATGCGTGCGTGATCGAGGTGAGCGACCCGGACGACGCGCGGCTGGACGATTTCCGCGCGCTCACAACGGCCGACCGGCGACCGGACCGGCCGGGCGGCAAGGGGCTGGTGATCGCCGAGGGCGTGCTCGTGGTGCGCCGGCTGCTCGCGTCGCGCTACCCGGTGCGCGCGCTGCTCGGCGTCCGGCGCCGGCTCGAGGAGCTGGCGGACGAACTGCCCGACGTGCCCGCGTATGTCACCTCGGCGGAGACCATGGCCGAGGTGGTCGGCTTCCACCTGAACCGGGGCGTGCTGGCCGTGGCCGACCGGCCGCCTGCCCCCGACCTGGACGACGTGCTGCGCGACGCGCGCCGGATCGCCGTGCTCGAAGGCGTCGGTGACCACGAGAACCTCGGCGCGCTGTTCCGCAACGCGGCCGCGCTGGGTATCGACGCCGTGCTGCTCGGCGCCGGCTGCAGCGACCCGCTGTACCGGCGCAGCGTCCGGGTCTCCATGGGTCACGTGCTGGCCGTGCCGTTCACCACGCTCAGCCCATGGCCGGAAGGCATAAAGACGTTGCGGGACAAGGGGTTCCGGGTGCTGGCCATGACCCCGGCCGCCGATTCGGTGCCGCTGGCCGACGCGGCCGGCGCGGACCGGGTGGCTGTCCTGCTCGGCTCGGAGGGCCCCGGGCTGAGCCGCGGGGCGATCGACGCGGCCGACGCGGCCGTGCGGATTCCCATGGCGCACGGCGTCGACTCGCTTAACGTGGCGGCTGCCGGAGCGGTCGCGTTCTACGCGCTTTAGAGGCCGCGCAACCAGGGCTGGCGGCGCCCGCCGCGCCGAGGCGGCCCCTGGCGGCACCGCGCCGGCATCGAAGTACAACCCGGTACGACGACGCCGACGCGGCCAGGAACCACCTCGATCACGACGGGCATCCACCGCCCTGGTTGCGCGGCCTCTTAGGTAGTTTCGGCACCGACCGGACGAGGCGCACGAGGGGAGCGGCGGTGCAACTGCGCGCCAATGGCGAGCGTGCGGTGCTGATCGGGCACGACGGGGTCGCCGAACGCGAGGTCGATCCCCAACGGTTGCCCCTCGGCGCCGAGCTGACCGACGCGCTGCACGAGTGGGCCAAGGTGGTGAACGCGGTCCGGCGGGCGTCGGAGCCGGACTCGGCGGCCGGTGCGGTCGTCTCCCGCCGGGGGCACCAGCTGGCCGGCCGGGTGGCCGAGGTCATGGGTGTGGCCGTGCACTACGTCGACCCGCTGAGCGGCGCCGAGTCGGTGGTGGAGCCGCCGGAGCTGGCCCGTCCGGAGCGGCCACCCGAGCGGCCCGCTGAGCCGACGCCGTGGCTCACCGGTCTCACGGTGTCCGGGACGAGCCTGGTCATGGTGTTGGTCACGGTCGTGACCCTCGCGGCCACCATGGCCGAGACCAACGCGCTGCTGGCGGTGGCGGCGAACGCGGTGGTCACGGCCGGACTGCTGCCGTCACTCTGGCTGATCCACCGGCAGCCGGTCTGGCGGTGGGTGGCCTACGGGCTGGCCGCCGGTATCGGCCTGGCCTGGCTCGCGCTGCCGTTCATCCTGTTGTGACCTGGCCCTGGCTCGCCGGGCAGGGTGACCGTCACGACGAGCCCGCCGCCCGGTCGCGGTTCGGCGGTGACCTCGCCGCCGTGCGCGCGCGCCACCGCGCGCACGATCGACAGCCCCAACCCCGCGCCGGGGGAGACGAGCCGGTCGTCGGCGAGGCGGCGGAACGGCTCGAACAGCCCGGGGATCTCGTAGCGCGGAACGGCCGGGCCCGTATTGGTCACCACCAGCACCGCCGATCTTCCGACCGTGCTGCTGACCGTGCTGCTGGCCACGCGCACCCAGCCGCCGGACACGTTGTGCCGCACGCCGTTCTCCACCAGGTTCTGCACCAGCCGCTCCAGTAGCACCGCGTTGCCACTCGTCGGTGCCTCGCCGGGCGCGGCGTCGACGGTCACCGCACCTGCCGGCTGCGCCTCCGCCACGTGCGCCACGATGTCCCCGATGTCCACATAGGACTTCTCGATCAGCTCACGTTCCGAGCGGGCCAACAGGAGCAGCCCTTCGATCAGCCGCTCGTGGCGGGAGTTGATCTCCAGCAGCGTGTCGCCCAGCTGGCGAACCTCGGGTGCGGCGTCCTGCCGCCGCACGGCGACCTCCAGCAGCGTCCGGTTGAGGGTGAGCGGCGTGCGCAGTTCGTGTGACGCGTTCGCGATGAACCGCCGCTGGCCGTCGAACGAGTGGTCCAGGCGTTCCAGCATCACGTCGAACGTGTCGCCCAGTCGCTTGATCTCGTCCGGCGGCCCGGTCAGCGCGATGCGCTCGTGCAGGCCGCGGTCGGCTGCCGGCGCGTCGGCGATCCGCCGCGCGGTCTCGGTGACGCGTGCCAGCGGCTGCAGCATCCGGCCGGCGATCAGCCAGCCGAGCGCGGTGGCCGCGGCCCCGACCACCGTCAGCGCGATCCCGCCCTGGGTGAGCAGCGCGGTGAGCGCATCCTGCCTGGTGACCGCCTCGCCCCTGGTGATGTGCTGACTCGAACCGGGCGGCGGGTCGGCCGCATCCGGCGGTGCCTCGCCCGAGAAGCTCATGGCACCGTCGGGCAGCTGCTGGGACACGAGCGCGTAGGTCACCGCGAGCAGCACCACCCCGGCGAGGAAGAACAGCCCGCCGTACACGAGGGTGAGCCGGGCCCGAATGGTCAGCTTCATGGAATCCGGTACCCCACTCCAGGTTCGGTCAGCACTACCGGCGGGTCGCCGAGCTTGCGCCGCAGCTTGAGGATCGTCATCCGGACGGTATGGGTGAACGGGTCGGTGTGCTCGTCCCACGCCTTCTCCAGCAGCTGCTCCGCCGACACGGCCGCGCCGTCGGCGCGCAGCAGCTCGGTCAGCACCGCGAACTCCTTGCGGGACAGCGGCACGTAGCGGCCGTCCCGGAACACCTCGCGCCGGTGCGGGTCGAGCCGGATGCCGGCGCGCTCCAGCACGGGCGGCGTGGCCGGCCGGGACCGGCGGCCGAGCGCCGCGACCCGCGCGGCCAGCTCGCGGAACGCGAACGGCTTGGCCAGGTAGTCGTCGGCGCCGAGGGTCAGGCCGGTGACCCGGTCGTCGATGTCCGCGGCGGCGGTCAGCATCAGCACCCGCGCCGTGGCAGCCGTCGGCGACCAGCGTGCGGCACACGTCGTCGCCGTGCACGACGGGCAGGTCCCGGTCGAGCACCACCACGTCGTAGTCGTGCACGCCGAGCCGTTCGAGCGCCGCGCCGCCGTCGTGCACCACGTCGACCGCGTGGGCGCCGGCGCGCAGCCCCTCGGCCACCGCGTCGGCGAGCAGCCGGCTCGTCCTCGACCACCAGGATCCGCATGAGTCCATGGTGACCCCACGTGACGTCATCTGGCCGTCAACGTTCTCGGAGACGGCCGTGGTGATGTCCGCCTGGCTGTACTTCGCCCCATGAAACGACACATGCGCGGCACTCGCTCCTGCTGTTGGCACTGGCCGGCTGCAGCGCGAGCGAGGACGACGGGGTGGCCACGGCGAACGGCACGGGCACCAGCCCGACCAGCAGCGCGGCCCCCGAAGACGACGGCAAGGAGCAGGCGCTCGCGTACTCGCGGTGCATGCGCGAGAACGGCGTACCGGAGTTCCCGGACCCGGAGTTCAGCGACGGCGGGGGAGTCCAGCTGAGTCTCCCGGAGGGCGTCGACAAGGCGGCGGTCGAGGCGGCGCAGGAGAAGTGCAAGCAGCACCTGCCCAACGGCGGCGAGCCGCCGGAGGCGGATCCGGAGCGTGCGGCGCAGGCCCTCGAGTACTCGCAGTGCATGCGGGAGAACGGCGTGCCGAAGTTCCCCGACCCGGACGCGAGCGGCGGCATCGCCATCGAGGGCGGGCCGGGACTCGACCCGATGAGCGAGGAGTTCAAGGCGGCCGAGGCGAAGTGCGAGGAGCTGATGCCCGGCGGTCCCGGTGGCGAGCGCTCCACCAGCGGGGAAGGTGAGAAGTGACCCGCCGCCTGAGCCGGGTGGTGATCGTGGCGGCGGCCGTGCTCGCCATCGGTGCGGGAGCCGCGGCCGCCGCCGGGTACGACGCGGGCCTGTGGGACAGCGAGGAACCCGACGACGTCGGCAGCGACCTGCCGTCGGCCACCGACGAGGTGACCAGGCAGACGCTGGTCGACTCGCAGACCGAGACCGGTGAGCTGGGCTACGCGGACTCGGTCTCGCTGGCCGGCCGGCTCGACGGGACGGTGACCGCGCTGCCGGCCGTCGGGTCGGTGGTCGAGCGCGGGCAGGCGGTGTACCGCGTGGACGACCTGCCGGTGGTGCTGCTGTACGGCCCGTTGCCCACCTACCGTCCGCTGGCGGTCGACACCGAGGGCGCCGACGTCCGGCAGTTCGAGAAGAACCTGGCCGCGCTCGGCTACGGCGGGTTCACGGTGGACGAGGAGTACACGTCGGCGACCGCCGAGGCCGTTGTCGAGTGGCAGGAGGACCTCGGCCTCGCCGAGACCGGCACGGTCGAGCTGGGCCGGGTCGTCTACGCGACGGGTGCGCTGCGGGTGGACGCCCACGACACGACCGTCGGCGACGCCGCCGGCGCCGCACTGCTCACGTGCACCAGCACCACGCGCGTGATCACCGTGTCGCTGGACGTCGCCGACCGGCGGCTCGCGGTCGGCGGCGCGCCGGTGAGCGTCACGCTGCCGGACGGCACGAAGGCGACCGGGAAGATCGCCGGCGCCGAGACGGTGGTCGAGGAGGCCGCCGATCCGCAGGGAGAGCCGACGACCTCGGTCGAGGTCACGGTCACGGTCGACGACCCGGCCGTGCTCGACGGGCTCGACGCGGCGTCGATTCGGGTCGACTTCACCGCCTCGCAGCGGGCGGACGTGCTGACCGTGCCGGTGGCCGCGCTGCTCGCGCTCACCGAGGGCGGCTACGGCGTCGAGGTCGTGAAGGGCAGGTCCACGTCGATCGTCGCGGTGGAGACCGGCCTGTTCGCCGCCGGTCGGGTGGAGGTCTCCGGCGAGGGGCTCACCGAGGGCATGACCGTGGGGATGCCGTCATGAACCTGATCGAGCTGACCGGCGTGACCAAGGAGTACCCGGGCGGGGTGACCGCGCTGCGCGAGGTCAGCCTGTCGGTCGGGTACGGCGAGCTGGTCGGCATCGTCGGCCCGTCGGGTTCGGGCAAGTCGACCATGCTGCACCTCATCGGCACGCTGGACCGGCCGTCGGCGGGGGTGGTGCGCATCGACGGGCACGACGTGGCGGAGCTGACCGACCGGCAGCTCTCGGCGCTGCGGGCGCGTCGGATCGGGTTCGTGTTCCAGCAGTTCCACCTCGCGCCCGGACAGTCCGCTGTGGACAACGTGGCCGACGGCCTGCTGTACGCGGGGGTTCCGATCGCCGAACGCCGTCACCGCGCGGAGACCACCCTCACGCGGGTCGGGCTCGCCGGCCGCCTCGACCACCGGCCGCACGAGCTGTCCGGCGGGGAGCGGCAGCGGGTGGCGATCGCGCGGGCCGTGGCCGGCGGGCCGACGCTGCTGCTGGCCGACGAGCCGACCGGCAACCTCGACACGGCGTCCGGCGCCGGGGTGATGGCGCTGCTGTGGGAGCTGCACTCGGCGGGCACGACGGTCGTGGTGATCACGCACGACCGGGAGATCGCGGCGAGCCTGCCGCGCCAGGTCGCGCTGCGCGACGGGGAGGTGGTCTAGATGCTCACGCCGGCACGACTGCGGCCGAGGGATGTGGTCCGGGTCGGTGGTGCGGGGCTGCGGACCCGGCCGATGCGGGTGTTCCTGTCCGCGCTGGGTATCGCGATCGGCATCGCCGCCATGACCGCGGTGGTCGGGGTGTCGTCGTCGAGCCGGGCCGAGCTGGACCGCCAGCTCGCCGAGCTGGGGACCAACCTGCTCACCGTGGCACCCGGCAACACGATGACCGGTGGCACGGCCACGCTGCCGACCGAGTCCGTGGAGATGATCGCCAGGATCGGCCCGGTCGAACGGGTGGCGGCGACGGGCGAGGTGTCCGACGCGAACGTCTACCGCAACGACCGGATCCCCGAGGTGGAGACCGGTGGACTCTCGGTACTCGCCGCGCATCTCGACCTGCCGGAGACCGTCGGCGTCACGCTCGACGACGGCACCTGGCTGAACGCGGCCACCGAGCGGTACCCGGCCGTGGTGCTCGGGTCGAGGACTGCCGAGCAGCTGGGCATCCGCACGGCCGGCGGACAGATCTCCGTCGGCGGCAGGTGGTTCACGGTCATCGGCATCCTCGACGCCGCGCCGCTGGCGCCGGAGCTGGACGCGGCCGCGCTGATCGGCTGGCCGGCCGCGAAGTCCTATGTGGACTTCGACGGCTACCCGACGACCGTCTACACGCGAGCGACGGACACGGCGGTCGAGGCGACGGCGGCCGTGCTGGCCGCCACCGCCAACCCGGAGTCGCCGGACGAGGTCCAGGTGTCCCGGCCGTCGGACGCGCTGGCCGCCCGCCAGGCCACCGACCGCGCGTTCACCGGGCTCCTGCTCGGGTTGGGCGCGGTGGCGCTGCTGGTCGGCGGTGTCGGGGTGGCGAACACGATGGTGATCTCGGTCCTCGAACGGCGCGCGGAGATCGGTCTGCGGCGGTCACTCGGCGCCACCCGGGGCCAGATCCGGCTCCAGTTCGTGGCCGAGTCGCTGCTGCTGTCCGCGCTCGGCGGCCTCGGCGGGGTGCTCCTGGGAATCGCGGTGACCGGCGGATACGCGGCCACCCGGTCGTGGCCGACCGTGGTACCGGCCTGGGTGCTGTTCGGCGGGGTCGGCACCACGCTGGTGATCGGCGCGCTGGCCGGCCTGTACCCGGCGATCCGCGCCGCCCGCCTGTCACCGACCGAGGCACTGGCCGCCGCATAGCGAAAGGCTTATGCCAGGGACTCCAGCCAGGTTCGGTGCAGTGCGGCGAAGCGGCCGCCAGACGGCTCCTCGATCAGGTCCTCGGGGGTGCCGTCCTCGACGATGCGGCCGTCCTCCACCACCAGCACCCGGTCGGCGATCAGCACGGTCGACAGCCGGTGCGCGATGATCAGCGCCGTGCGGTCGGCCAGTACCGACTCCAGCGCGCGCTGCACCGCGCGTTCCGTGGGAACGTCCAAACTGGACGTCGCCTCGTCGAGCACCAGCACGGCCGGGTCGGCCAGGAACGCCCGCGCGAACGCCACCATCTGCCGTTGACCCGCCGACAGCCGGCCGCCGCGCTTGCGGACGTTCGTGTCGTAGCCCTCCGGCAGCGCGCTGATGAACTCGTGCGCCCCGACGGCCGTCGCGGCCGCCTCGATCTCCGCGCGGGTGGCGTCCGGGCGGGCCAGCGCGATGTTGTCGGCCACCGAGCCGGCGAACAGGAAGTTCTCCTGGGTCACGGTGACCACCGCGCGGCGCAGGTCGGTGTCGGCCACGTCCCGCAGGTCGACGCCGTCCAGCCGGACGGCACCGGCCGTCGGGTCGTAGAACCGGCCGACCAGCTTGGCGAGGGTGGACTTGCCGGCGCCCGTCGCGCCGACCAGCGCCACCGTCTGGCCGGCGGGGATGGTCAGGTCGAACTCGGGCAGCACCACCGGCCCGTCGGCCGAGTACCGGAACGCCACCCGGTCGAACTCCACCGTCCGGCCGACGGCCGCGTGCTCCGGCAGCGCCACGGGCGACACCGGCTCCACGACCGCGGGCTCCTCCTGGAGCAGACCGGAGATCTTCTCCAGCGCCGCGCTCGCCGCCGTGTAGGAGTTGGCGAACATGGCCAGCTCGTCGAGTGGGTCGTAGAACCGCCGCAGGTACAAGGTGAACGCGGTCAGCACGCCGAGCTCCAGCCCACCGTCGACCACCCGCACGGCGCCGATGGCCAGCACGAGCGCGAGCGACAGGTTACCGACCAGGCGCACGGTCATCGTGTACCTGGCGACCACGATCAGCGCGTCCTTGTTGGCCGCGCGGAACCGGTCGTTCAGTGCCGCCATGATCGACTCGTTGCGGCCCTCCCGGCGGAACGCCTGCACGGCGCGCATGCCGTTCATCGACTCGACGAACTGCACGATGATCTTCGCGATGGCGCCGCGGGTGCCCCGGTAGGACGCCCGCGAGCGGATGTAGAACCACCGGGTCACCCACAGCAGCGGGATCAGGCCGGCCAGCACCATCAGTGCCATCGGCACGTCCAGGACCAGCAGCATGACGGCGATGCCCACCACCGACAGCACGGCGGTCAGCAGCCCGTCGAGCCCGTCCTCCAGCAGGTCGTGGAGGGAGTCGACGTCGCTCGTCAGTCGTGAGATCACCTTGCCGGACGTGTACTTCTCGTGGAACGCGATCGACAGCCGCTGCGCGTGGCTGAAGATCCGCTTGCGCAGGTCGAGCAGCACGTCCTGCCCGAGGCGGCCGGCGACCTTCAGGAACGCGAACCGCATGCCGGCCGCGCCCAGCCCGGAGAACAGGTAGGCGCCGACGCACCAGGCGAGTGTGGTGGTCTCGCCGTTCACCGCGGCGGGGATGCCGGTGTCGATGGCGATCGCGATGATCAGCGGACCGGCCAGCGTCAGGACGTTCTCCAGCACCACCAGCAGCAGGGCGAGCAGCGCGCCGCCGAGCCGGGGCCGGACGAGCGAGCCGAGCAGCCGCCGCGAGCGGGCCTCCAGCCGGCCGCTCACCAGCGCCGTCAGTTCCTCGTTGTCCTCGGCGGCGACGCCCCGCCACTCTTCTTCCGTGTCCGTGCTCATGCCACCTCACTCCGTAGGTCTTCGTCCGAAGTGGACAGTAAGCTCCGGTACTCCTCGTTGGTGGCCAGCAGTTCCGAGTGCGTGCCGACGGCGGCGATCCGGCCGTCGATCAGCATGGCCACCCGGTCGGCCAGCTGCACCGTGCTCGACCGGTGCGCCACCACCAGAGCGGTGACGTCGGTCAGCACGCTGCGCAGCGCGTGCTCCACCTCGGCCTCCGTGTGAACGTCCAAAGCGGACAGTGGGTCGTCGAGCACCAGCAGCGCCGGGCGGCCCACCACCGCACGGGCGAGCGCCAGCCGCTGCCGCTGCCCACCGGACAACGACAGCCCCTGCTCGCCGATCCGCGTGTCCAGCCCCCACGGCAGTGCCTCGACGAAATCCTCGGCCGAGGCGATCCGCAGTGCCTGCCGTACGTCGTCATCCGTTGCGCCGGCCGTCCCGAGTGCGACGTTCTCCTTGACACTGGCGGAGAACAGCACGGGCTCCTCGAACGCCGTGGCGACCACCGTCCGCAGCTCGGTCAGGTCGAGGTCGCGCACGTCGACCCCGTCGACCGTGACCCGGCCGCCGGTGACGTCGGCCAGCCGGCCGACCAGTCCGGTGAGCGTGGTCTTGCCGGACCCGGTGGCGCCGACGAGGGCGACCGTCTCGCCGGGCCGCACGTCGAGGGTCACCCCGCGCAGCACCTCCTCGGTGGCGCCCGGATAGGCGAAGCGCACGTTCTCGAACCGCAGGTGCCCGCGCACCCTGGCGGGCAGCGGCCGGGGCCGGTCCGGCCCGGTGATGGTCACCTCGGCGTCGCGCACCTCCCAGTACCGCGCCGACGCGGTCGCCGCCTGGTTCGACTCGGCCAGCAACCAGCCGATCGAGTCGGTCGGCCAGCGCAGGTAGGTGGCCACCGCCACGGCCGCCACCAGCGTGCCGATGGTCATCGACCCGTCGGCGATGGCGAACGTGCCGTACAGCAGATGTCCACCGATGGCCAGCTCCGGCAGCACGATGATCGCCGCCCACAGCAGGCCGGCCACGTGCACCTTCCGCAACTCCGTGTGCCGCAGCTCGCGGGCCTGCTCGGCGAACTCGGCGGCCAGCCGGGGGCCACGGCCGAACGCCTTGAGCACCCGGATACCGAGCACCGACTCCTCGACGCTCGTGGCGAGGTCACCCGTCTGGTCCTGCGACCGGCGAGCCAGCACCGAGTACTTCGACTCGTAGAGCGTGGAGATCAGGATGAGCGGCGCGGCGCAGCCGAGGGAGATCAGCCCGAGCGTCGGCGACAGGATGAACAGCACCACCAGCCCGAGCACCAGCGTCAACGTGTTGACCACCAGGAAGATCAGCGCGAACGCGATGAACCGCCGCAGCGTGGACAGGTCCGAAACGGCGCGGGACAACAGTTGCCCCGACTGCCACCGGTCGTGGAACGCGATCGGGAGTCGTTGCAGGTGGTGGTAGAGGTCGTTGCGCATCTCCGCTTCGACCTGCGTGCTCGGCGCGGCGATCAGCCGGCGCCGGATGTAGAACATGACGGCCTCGCCGGTACCCAGCAGCGCGATGCCGGCGACGAACCAGCCGAGCATCCGGGAGTCCCCGCTGGCCACCGGTCCGTCGAGAATCTGCTGGATCACCAGGGGAATCGCGAGGCCGCAGAGCATGGACCCGAGCACCGCGGCGCCCGAGCCGAACATGCGACGGCGTACCGGTTTGAGGTATGGGGCCAGCCGCCGCAGTGACGCGATGGTGGCGCTGCGGGCAGGCGGATCTACAACGTTGTTGCTCATGATCTCCCCATGCGGTGCCCACCGACGGTATGCGAGTACCCCCGGGGACGGCATCTGGTTTTCCCGCCCTCCACCTTCCGACCTCGACCACACTGGAGGTCAAGCTGCGGCATGATCTGGGTCATGACTCGACCGGAGGCGGTGCGCTTTCTCCGCACCGAGGCGACGATGGCCTTCCCGGAGGGCCGTCTACTGGCCCTGCGCGACGGGCAACTACACGTACTGGCGCCGGACGGGTGGACCAGACTGCGCAGCACCCGGCCGCCGGGCACCAGCTGGCTGACCCGCGAGGAGGCCGAGGACTGGTGTGAACGGGAGGGCTGGGCTTTGCACCTGCTGAACGAGGTCCCAACAACGAACCGGATCTGACCCGGCGGCTGCGGCTATCGTGCAGGGAACGACGCCTTCACTGCGTTGACCGCAGTGAACGACGCCTTCCCCGCATTAGCGGTTGGAGCGGGTGCCCAGCAGGACGTCTTCCCATGAGGGCACGGTCGGGCGCGCTTTGCGGCCCTTGCGCTTCGGGGCCGGGGCGGGAGGCGGTTCGGCCTTGGCCGCCGCGGGCTCAGCCTTCGGCTCGGGCTCCGCGGCAGCCGGTTCGGGGGCTGGTTCAGGGGCGGGTGCGGGTGGTGGCGTCACCGGAGCCGGCTTGGCGGCGGGTGCGGCCTTCGGGGTCGGGGCGGGAGTGGGCGCTGGCTGCTGGACGGGTGCGCGCGATCGCTGGCGAGGCGGGCGCGGGCTGAGCAGGAGCGGGTGCGCGCGATGCTGGCGAGGCGGGCGCGCGAGTTTCCTCCTCCACGAGGTCAACGGCATCAACAGGGGTAGCGGCGTCAACGGTGTCGTCGGTCAGCTCGATGTCCTGCACGAAATCCTGCTCGGTACGCGGTGCGTCGCCACCAACGGCCTGCCGGTGCTCGACGCGCTCAGCGGCGGCCACCGGAACGTCGACCTCGAGCGCAAGCGCTTGCGCGGCCAGTTCGGTGACCGGCCGAACAGTCCGCAGCTGCCGGTTCGGGTTGGGGTCGAGCAGGTCAAGGGCGTGATCATCCAACGGCGTGACGGTCCCGCCATGCGCGCCCGGGTGAAAGGACCAGTGCGCGTGGTTGTTGGACCGTCCGGCGGTCCAGGTGAGCTGGACGACCCACTTGCCGTCCTCGCCCTTCCACGAGTCCCACAGCGCGGCCGAGTAGTCCTGGCCCCGCGCGGTGAAGGCGGTGGACACGACCTCGCCCAGCTCCTGCACATCGGGCCCGTCCTCGCGGACCGGGTGCGCCCGCTGGGCCAACTCGGCCGTGCGGGAACGCTCGAGCAGCACGGGGTACGCGAACCGCTCGACGCGCTCCGGTGGCACGCCGGCCGCTGCCGCGACCTGCTCTACGGACTCTCCCGCACGAATGCGGGACTGGATCTCACGAGGACGCATCTGGCTCTCCAGCTCGATGGCGATCTGGCCGAGTCGGGTGATGTCTCCTCTGGCCGCCGCACGCAACCGCTCATCAGCCGGAATCTGAAAGCGCTCGCCGCGGTCGGTCTCGCAGATGACGATCTTGCCGTCCTCTCCGAGTCCGACGACCCGCAGCGCACGCATCGCGGCCTCCTCGAGCGTCAGAACAGACTTCACCTCGCCAGCTGCCCACAGTAGATCGGCGGGTCGCCTTGACGTGCGAGGCGCGCCGACTACCGTGCCGACGATCAAAGTGATCTTAGCGCCGAATGCCTGGAAGGCGTCGTTCCTGACGTTCAATGCCTGGAAGGCGTCGTTCCAGGCATGTACCAGCCGGCCCAGGCCTGGCCGGTGATCTTCTCGTACGCCTCGACGTACCGGCCACGCGTCGCTGCCACGATCTCGGGCGGAACCGGTGGTGCGGGCGGCTTCTGGTCCCAACCGGTGCTCGCCGCCCACTCCCGCAGGAACTGCTTGTCGTAGGCGTGCTGCGGCCGGCCCGGCTCCCAGGAAGCGGCCGGCCAGAACCGCGACGAGTCGGGCGTGAGGACCTCGTCGGCCAGCACGAGCGTGCCGGCGGCGTCGACGCCGAACTCCACCTTCGTGTCGGCCACGATGATCCCGTTCGCCGCCGCGCGCTCGGCCCCGCGCCGGTAGACCTCGAGGGTCAGGTCCCGCAGCCGGTTCGCCATATCAGCGCCGACCCGGGCGACCACGTCGTCGAACGTGATGAACTCGTCGTGGCCTCCCGTGTTGTTCTTCGTGGTCGGCGTGAAGATCGGCGACGGCAGCTGGGAGCCCTCGAGCAGGCCGGGGGGCAGCGCCACCCCGGACACCGCCCCGGTCGCCTGGTACTCCCGCAGTCCCATGCCGGCCAGGTAGCCGCGTGCGATGCACTCGACCTCGACCATCCGCAGGCGCCGGCACCGGATGGCCCGGCCCGCGAACTCCGACGGGACATCGGTGGAGATCAGGTGGTTGGGCGCGACGTCGGCCAGCTGGTCGAACCACCACACGGACAGCTGGGTGAGCAGCGCGCCCTTGTCCGGGATCGGGGTCGGCAGCACGAGGTCGTACACCGACACCCGATCCGACGCCACGAGGATCAGGTCGTCCCCGTCGGCGAAGAGCTCCCGGACCTTGCCCGTGTAGATGTGCTCCACTTAGACCCGCTCCACCAGCCAGTCGATGCACCTGGTCAGCGCGGTCACGTCCGCCGGGTCGATCGCCGGGTACATGGCCACGCGCAGCTGGTTGCGGCCCAGCTTGCGATACGGCTCCACGTCGACGATCCCGTTCGCGCGCAGCGCCTTGGCCACGGCCGCGGCGTCCGTGCCCTCGGCGAAGTCGATGGTGCCGACCACGTGCGACCGGTTCTCCGGAGCGGTGACGAACGGAGCGGCGAACGTGCTGGCCTCGGCCCACGAGTACAGCCGCCGCGCCGAGTCGGCCGTCCGCGCGGTGGTCCACGAAAGGCCGCCGTTGCCGTTCATCCAGTCCAGCTGCTCGGCCAACAGGAACAGCGTGGCGATCGCCGGGGTGTTGTACGTCTGGTCCTTCAGCGAGTTGTCCAGCGCGGTCGGCAGCGACAGGAACTCCGGCACCCAGCGGCCGCTCGCGCCGATCTCGCCCACCCGCTCCAGCGCGGCCGGGCCCATGAGCGCGATCCACAGCCCGCCGTCGGAGGCGAACGACTTCTGCGGCGCGAAGTAGTAGACGTCGTAGTCCTCGGCGCGAGCCGGGAGCCCGGCGGCGGCGGAGGTGGCGTCGATGGCGACCAGCGCCGAGTCCGAGCCGGC
The DNA here is from genome assembly GCA_963826035.1 of uncultured Actinomycetota bacterium. Lineage (GTDB taxonomy): Bacteria > Actinomycetota > Actinomycetes > Mycobacteriales > Pseudonocardiaceae > Actinophytocola. Next base: position 246,253 of record CAWGVZ010000008.1, read on the forward strand.
CGGCCGCAGTACGGGGACGGACACGCCGGTCGACGTCTCGTTCTGCGCCCAGCCGACCAGGTCGGTGCCCTCGGCGTAGGTCAGCTCGGGTGCGGTGCCCGGCTCGGCCTTCACGACCACCGGGTCGGCGAGGAACGGCGTGGTCACGGCCTTGGCGAACTTCGCGGAGAACTCACCGAACGTGAACGCCTGCGCCCGCTCGCGGACCAGGCCGAACGCGGCCGCGTCCCAGAACGCCGTGGTGCCGCCGTTGCCGAGCACCACCTCGTAACCGTCGGGCAGCGAGAACAGCTCGCGCAGCCCGGAGCGCACGCGGCCGACCAGGGACTTCACCGGCTTCTGGCGGTGGGAGGTGCCCATCACCGCCGCGCCGTCGGCGGCCAGGCGGGCCAGCTGCTCGGGGCGCACCTTGGACGGGCCGGAACCGAATCGCCCGTCGACGGGCTTGAGATCGGCGGGCAGTACCAGGGTGGTCGGATCGGTCGAGGTCTGCGTCATCGGGACGGCTTCCTCCACATGAGGGGGCTGGGACGAGCGGCGCCTTTGCCGCCTTAGAGGGTGCGCGAACAGGGCTGTCGGTGGATGCCCGCCGCGCCGAGGGGGCCCTGGCGGCACCTCGCCGGCATCGAAGTACAACCCGGTACGACGACGCCGGCGCGGCACCGCCAGGCACCACCTCGATCACGACGGGCATCCACCGACCCTATTCGCGCACCCTCTTAGTCTCCTCCATGCGACTGGAGTTCGAGTCGGCGCCCGCCCGTGTCCTCCGCCACGGGTAACGCCGCGACCGGCAGGTTCACCTCGATCCGCAGGCCGCCCGTGAGGTTCGGGGTGGCGTCGGCCGCGCCGTCGTGGGCGCGCGCCACCGACCGGACGATCGACAGGCCGAGCCCGGCGCCCGTGCGGTGTGCGGTGCGGTCCCGGTCCAGCCTGCGGAACGGCTCGAACAGCGCGGACACCGCCTCGGCCGGGACCCGCGGGCCGGTGTTCGTGATCACCAGCGCGGGTGTCTCGGCCACCCGGACCAGCACCGATCCGCCGCGCTCGTTGTAGTGGATGGCGTTGTGCACGACGTTCGTGACCAGCCGCTCGAGCAGCGAGGTGTCACCGGCCACCGCGCGCGGCGTCAGCTCCGATCGCAGCGTGACGCCGGCCTCGGCCGCCAGGTCGGCGGCGCCGGCCACGACCAGCGCCACGATCCGGTCGAGCCGCACCGGCTCGCGGTTGCTGAGCCCCCGGTCGCTGCGAGCCAGCACCAGCAGGCCCTCGATCAGCCGCTCGGAGCGCTCGTTCGTGTGCAGCAGGTGCGAGCCGAGCCGCAGCAACTCGGGGCTGGCGGTCGGGTCGGCCATCGCCACCTCGATGAGCGTGCGTTGCACCGCGAGCGGGGTGCGCAGCTCGTGCGACGCGTTGGCCACGAACCGGCGCTGGCTGTCGAACGAGCCGGCCAGCCGGTCGAGCATGCCGTCGAATGTGTCGGCCAGCTCCTTCAGCTCGTCCGGCGGGCCGTCGAGGTTGATCCGCCGGTCGAGCCGCTCGGCCTCCAGCCGGCGCGCGGTCGCGGTGATTCGCTGCACCGGGCGCATGACCCGCCCGGCCAGCAGCCAGCCGAGCAGCGCGGCCAGCACTCCCAGGATGGCCAGCGCGATGCCGGAGACCAGCAGGATCGTCTGGATCACCGACGCGCGGTAGTCGGTGACCACCCCGTCGACGAAGGCGACTGTCTCGCCCGTGGGGAGCGCCCCCTCGGCGGGGGCAGCATCCGTTGGGGCAGCTTCGTCTGCGTCGGGGATCTCGGTCGAGGACAACTCGATGGTGCTCATGAAGGACCCCGGGTCCGGGATGACCTCGTTCAGCAGCACGTAGTTGGTCATCAGCAGCAGCGCTCCGGCCAGCAGGAACAGCCCGGCGATCATCAGTGCCAACCGGGTGCGCACCGACGCCCGGCTCATGGGCCGATCCGGTATCCGGCGCCGGGCACCGTCTCGACCACCGGCGGGTCGCCCAGCTTGCGGCGCAGCGTCATGACCGCCACGCGCACGGCATTGGTGAACGGGTCGGTGTGCTCGTCCCACGCCTTCTCCAGCAGGTTCTCGGCGCTGACCACCGCGCCCTCCGCCCGCAGCAGCACCTCGAGCACGGCGAACTCCTTCGGTGACAAAGCCAGGTACCGGCCGTCGCGGGAGACCTGGTGGCGCGGGCGGTCGAGGACGATGCCGGCGCGCTCGAGCAGCGGCCGCAGCGCCGGCCTGGCCCGCCGGCCGAGCGCCTCGACCCGCGCGATCAGCTCGGCGAACGCGAACGGCTTGGTCAGGTAGTCGTCGGCACCGAGGCCGAGCCCGGCCACCCGGTCGGTCACCTCGGTGGCCGCCGTCAGCATCAGCACCCGGGTGTCCCCGGAGCCGTTCACCACTGCCCGGCACACGTCGTCGCCGTGGATGCCGGGCAGGTCCCGGTCGAGCACCACCACGTCGTAGGCGTGCACGCTCACCCGCTCCAGCGCGGCGTCGCCGTCGTAGCAGACGTCCACCGCCATGGACAGCCTGCGCAACCCCTCGGCCACGGTATCCGCGAGGAGCTGTTCGTCCTCCACGACCAGCACTCGCACGACGTCAGTGTGCTGGATTGCCCGGTAAGCGCGAGATAAGCACTTTCCCTTAGCGGCCTCGAATCACCCGATCCGTAGACATTCGGGGCACGCAGTGAAGGGAGATCTCATGGGGACACGATTGCGACTGGTCGGGTTGGCGGCGTTGTTCGCGCTGGTCACGGCATGTGGGGGCGGCGGCGAACAGGACGACGGGGTCGCGTCGCTCGACGAGCCCGCCGCCGAGATGGACGCGGGCGAGGAGAAGCTGAGCGACGAGGACCAGATGTTGAAGTACACGGAGTGCCTGCGGGAGCACGGCATGGACGTGGAGGACGCGCCCGCGGGCGGCGAGAGCGGCGAGGGTGGCGAGGGCGCCGAGGGTGGGGCCGTCGCCCCGGCCATGCCGGCGGACGACCCCGAGGCCAACAAGGCGTTCGAGGAGTGCGAGAAGCTCCTGCCCAACGGTGGCGAACTGCCCGCGCCGAGCGCCGAGGACCTCGACGAGATGCGCAAGCAGGCGAAGTGCCTGCGTGACCACGGCCTGGACGTGCCGGATCCGACGGCCGACAACCCGATGATCGAGCTCAGCGACAACGGCGACATGGACGCCATGGACAAGGCCATGGAGGCATGTGGGTTCGGCGCGTCGGTCGCGATCCCCGAGCCGGGAGGCGAGAAGTGAGCGACTCGGGGCCGCACGCGATGCGGCGCAAGAGGCGGCTGCGCTGGGTCGTGGTCGGGGTGGCCGTGGTTGCCGTGCTCGGCGTGGGGACGGTGGTCGGGGTGACCCGGTTCGGCAACCAGCCGGCCGCTGAGGCCGCCGGCCCCGCGCCCGCCGAGACGGCCGAGGTCACGAAGGTCGACCTGGCCGAGCGCAAGACCGCCACGGGCCAGCTCGGCTACGGCGCCGAGCAGGTGCTGACCGGCAAGCGCGGCGGCACGATCACCGGGCTGCCCGCGCAGGGTGCGGTGTTCGAGCGCGGCGCGGTCGTCTACCACGTCGACGCCCGGCCGGTCGTGCTCTTCAACGGTGACCTGCCCATGTACCGCGACGTCGGTCTCGGGGTGACCGACGGCCCGGACGTCCGGTTGATCGAGCAGAACCTGGCCGACCTGGGGTTCGGCGGGTTCGGCAAGCCGAACGAGAAGTTCACGGCGGCCACGGAGAACGCCATCAAGCGCTGGCAGAAGTCGCTCAAGCAGGAGCAGACGGGGATCGTGACCATGGGCGATGTGGTGGTCACGCCGGGGCCGGTGCGGGCCGGTTCGATCATCGCGACGCTCGGCGCCGACGGGACGGGCGAGGTGCTGAAGTACACGCCGACCACCCGCGCGGTGACCGTGCAGATCGACGCGGAGGAGCAGGACCTGGCCGCGCCCGGCACGAAGGTCGCGCTGACCGTCGGCGGCCAGCAGGTGACGGGCACGGTGACCGGGCTGACGCCGAAGCCGGCCGACGAGCAGGACCCGACCAGTCAACCGGGGTTCACCGTGTCGATCGCCATCGACGACCTGGCGGCCATCGGCGCGGTGGACTCGGGCTCGGTGGAGGTGGAGTTCACCACCGGGGCGCGGGTGGGGGTGCTGGCCGTGCCGGTCGGTGCGCTGCTCGCGCTCGCCGAGGGCGGTTACGCGGTCGAGGTGGTGGAGGGCGGCAAGCGGCGCCTGATCGCCGTGACCACCGGGCTGTTCGCGAACGACCTGGTGGAGGTGTCCGGCGAGGGGCTCAGCGCCGGCCTGAAAGTGGTGACCACCTCGTGATCGAGCTGAGCGGAGCGTCGCGGACCTATCCGGGCGGGGTGCGGGCGTTGTGGAACGTGTCGCTGACCATCGGGTCGGGGGAGTTGGCCGCCGTGGTCGGGCCGTCCGGCTCTGGCAAGTCGACGCTGCTGCACCTGATGGGCACGCTCGACCGGCCGTCGGAGGGAGTGGTGCGCATCGATGGGCACGACGTCGGCCGGATGTCCGATCGACGCTTGTCCGCGCTGCGGGCCGACTGGATCGGGTTCGTGTTCCAGCAGTTCTTCCTGACCCCCGGGCAGCCGGCCGTGGACAACGTGGCCACCGGGCTGACCTACGCGGGAGTCCCGGCGCGACGCAGGCGCGGCATGGCGCTCGCCGCGCTGGACCGGGTCGGCCTGTCCCACCGGGCCTGGCACCTGCCCGGCGAGCTGTCGGGTGGGGAGCGCCAGCGGGTGGCGATCGCGCGGGCCGTGGTGAACGACCCGGCCGTGGTGCTGGCCGACGAGCCGACCGGCAACCTGGACAGCCGCACGGGCCAGGAGATCCTCGGGCTGCTGCTCGACCTGAGTGCCGGCGGCGCGACCGTGGTGATCGTGACCCACGACCGCGAGGTGGCCGGCGCGCTGCCGAGACGGATCGAGGTCCTGGACGGCACTGTGCGGCAGGACGTGATGGCATGACCGTCAAGGAATTGCCCCGGCCGCGCCGGCTCGGCCCCGCCGAGGTGGCCCGGCTCGGGTCGCACGGGATGCGGACCCGGCCGTTGCGGGCCGTGCTGTCCGCGCTCGGCATCGCCATCGGGATCGCGGCCATGGTGGCCGTGGTGAGCGTGCCGGCGTCCAGTCAGCAGGCGCTCCGCGACCAGCTGTCCGCGCTCGGCACGAACCTGCTCACCGCGAGTCCCGGGCAGACGCTGTTCGGCAAGGACGCGGTGCTGCCGGAGACGGCCGTGCCCATGGTGAAGCGGATCGCTCCGGTCAGCGCGGCCACCGCCACCGGCACGGTGGACGCGACCGTGCGCCGCACCGACCGGGTGCCGGAGAGCGAGACGTCGGGACTCGGTGTCTACGCGGCGCGAACCGATCTATTGGCTGTCTTGCGCGCAACCCTCCACAGTGGGAGGTTCCTCGACGATGTCACGGCCAACTTCCCCACCGTGGTGCTCGGCTCGGTGGCCGCCACCCGGCTCGGGATCGATCGTGCGGACGGGCAGCGGGTCTGGGTCGACGGCGAGTGGTTCACGGTGATCGGCATCCTCGACGCCATCCCGCTCGCCCCGGAGATCGAGCGCTCGGTGCTGGTCGGCTGGCCCGTGGCGGTCGACCGGCTCGGGTTCTCCGGGCACCCGGGCAAGCTCTACCTGCGGGCGGACGACGACGACGTGGAGGACGTCCGGGGCGTGCTCGCCGCCACCATCAGCCCGCAGCAGTCGAACGAGGTGCAGGTGAGCCGGCCCTCGGACGCGCTGGCCGCGCAACGCCTGGCCGAGAGCTCGTACAACGCGCTGTTCCTGGGCCTCGGCGGCGTGGCGCTGCTGGTGGGCGGGGTCGGCGTGGCGAACACCATGGTGATCTCCGTGCTGGAACGCCGGCGCGAGATCGGGCTGCGGCGCGCGCTGGGCGCCACCCGGCGGCAGGTGCGGGGGCAGTTCCTGGCGGAGTCGGTGCTGCTGTCGCTGCTGGGCGGGATCGTCGGCGTCCTGGTGGGCGTGGCGGTGACCGCCGGCTACGCGCTCAGCCGCGACTGGCCGGCCGTCTTCCCGCCGGCCGCGTTGTTCGGCGGAGTGGCCGTGGCGGCCGCCGTGGGTGCGGTGGCCGGCGCGTACCCGGCCATGCGAGCGGCACGCCTCTCACCAACCGAAGCTCTGGCGTAGCCATACGCGCATGATGACCACTCCGGTCGCGCATGATGACCACACCGGTCGCCCATGATGACCAAAGCGGTCATCCCCCACCTGCGGGACTGGTCATCATGGCGTGCGGGAGTGGTCATCATGCGCGACGGGAACGGTCATCATGCGGGGGTGCTAGCGCCAGCCCGTCGGGTCTACCGCGCCGGGGATCGGGGCCCCTGGGTCGTACGGGGTGCGGGTGAAGACGAACGTTGCCAGGTCCATCGACAGCGGGCTGCCGTCCGGGCGGCGCGTCACCCGCAGCGTCTCGCCCGCGTAGTACGCGTCCAGGCCGATCCACTTGTCGTCGCCCAGCGGGCGGAACCGGGACGCGCGGCCGTTTCCGGTCACCGGGCGCAGGTCCAGCCAGCCGCTGGGCAGGGCGCGCAGCACGAACGGCGTCGGACCCCAGAACCACTCGCCCGTGAGCGCCAGCAGCGCCGGGTCCACGGCCGAGGGACGCCACTCGGCGGGCAGCGCCGGCTCGTAGTCGTCCACCAGCTTCAGCAGGTCGACCGCCAGATTGTGCAGCCCGACGCCCGCCGTGGTGTTCGTGAGCGCCAGCGCGCCGGTCGTGGTGGCCGGGTCGACCACCACGGTCGCCAGGAAGCCCGGCATCGACCCGCCGTGTCCCGCCAGGCGCCGGCCCGTGTCGCGGAACAGCTGCAGGCCGAGGCCGAAGCCCGAGACCCACGCGGGACCGTCGTCCACGACGGCCGGCGCGCGCATCTCGTCGACCGTGTCCGGGTGCAGCACGGCACCCGTGTCGCCCACCAGGAACCGCAGCCAGCGGCTCAGGTCGGTCACCGTCGACCACAGCTGACCAGCGGGCGCCATGGCCCCGGCGTCCGGCGTCGGCTCGGGCAGGAGCACGTCCGCGTACGGGTGCACCGCCCAGCCGAGCGCGTGCGGCGCCACCGGGTGCGGTGTGGTGCGGGTCATACCGAGCGGCTCGAGCACCTCGGTCCGCAGCGCGGTGAACCAGTCGACCCCGCGCACGGTCGCCACCAGCTCGCCGAGCGCCCCGAAGCCCACATTCGAGTAGTGGAACCGCTCGCCCGGCCGGTGCTTCAGCGCGCCCTCGTCGAGGCTTTCCCGCAGCTGCGGCCAGCCGGCGCCCACGCTGCGCTCCCACCACTCACCCGGCGACTCCGACGTGAGGCCGGCCGTGTGGGAGAGCAGCTGCGCCACGGTCACGTGCCCGAACGACGTGCCGGAGACGTGCTTGTCCAGCGGGTCGTTCAGGTCGAGCAGGCCCTCGTCCCGCAGCCGCATGACGAGCACCGCGATGAACGTCTTGGTGATCGATCCGATCCGGTACTGGGTGTCGTCGGTGGGCGTCGCGCCGTCCACGAACCCGCGGGCACCGGCCCACAGCAGCTCCGAGCCGCGAACCACGGCGGCGACCAACGACGGCGCCCGTTGCTCGGCCTGCTCCGCGGCGACGCGGCGGAGCAGGGCGAACTCGGTGGTCTGCAACATGGCCAGCATTCTTACCGATGCGAACCTTTTTCTGGAGTCTTACCAGTTACCGGGGGAGCAGACCGCGTGCCATGGCCGTGGTCACGGCGGCCGTGCGGTCGGACACGTCGAGCTTGGCGAACGACCGGAGCAGGTGGGTCTTCACCGTGGCCTCCGAGATGTGCAGGGTCCGGCCGACGTCGGCGTTCGTCAGGCCCTTCGCCACCAGGCCGAGCACCTCCACCTCCCGCGCGGACAGCGTGTTCTGGTGCGGCCGCCGCACCCGGTCGGCCAGTCGCCCGGCGACCGAAGGCGCCAGCACCATCTCGCCCCGCGCGGCCGCCCGGATCGCCCCGGCCAGGTCCGCCCGGGACGCGTCCTTCAGCAGGTACCCGGCCGCGCCCGCCTCGACCGCCCGCAGGATGTCCGCGTCGGTCTCGTACGTGGTCAGCACCACCACCCTGGCCGAGGTCGACTCCGCCAGGATCCGCTCGGTCGCGCCGACACCGTCGAGGCCGCGCATCCGCAGATCCATGAGGATCACGTCCGGCGCCACGGCCCGCGCCTGCGCCACCGCCTCCTCGCCGGACCCGGCCTCGCCCGCGACCGTCAGATCCGGCTCGGCCTCCAACATGCCGCGCAGCCCCTCCCGGACCACCGGGTGGTCGTCGACCAGCAGCACGCGGATCACAGAGGTACCTCCAACTCGACGGTCGTGCCGATATCGGGTCCACTGTGGACCACGAGGGAGCCGCCGACCTGTTCGGCCCGGTTCCGCATGCCGGACAGGCCGTAGCCGTCGAACGCGTCGGCCGGGTCGAAGCCGGCCCCGTCGTCGGCCACCCGCAGCGTCGCCGTGGACCGGTCGACCCGCAGGCAGACGGACACCCGCCGCGCGCCGGAGTGCTTGCGCGCGTTGGTAAGCGCCTCCTGCACGGAACGCAGCAGGACCACCTCCAGCACGGTCGGCAGCTCCTGGCGGTCGCCCTCCGCCCGGTACTCCGCCTCGATCCCCGTCTCCTCGCTCAGCCGGGCCACCTGCCGGCGGATCGCGTCGTCCAGCGAGCCCGTGCCGAGCGCCGACGGCGCCAGCCCGGCCACCAACGCCCTGGCCTCGCTGAGGTTCTCCCGCGCCGTGCGGGCGGCGAGGGCCAGGTGGTGCCTGGCCTTCTCGCGGTCCCCGTCCAGTTCGGACTCGGCCGCCTGCACCAGGGTGACCAGGCTGGTGAAACCCTGGGCCAGCGTGTCGTGGATCTCCGCGGCGAGCCGGGCGCGTTCGGCCGACACCCCGGCCTCCCGGGAGAGCCGGGTGTTCTCCTCCCGGCTCTCCTCCAGCTGCGTGATCAGTACGGCCCGCTCCTCGCTCTGCGACACGATCCGGTGAATCCAGGTACCGACGGCCACGCCGAACACGATCGTGAAGATCGTGCCGGATCCGAGGACGGCGAACATCTCGTTCGCGCCGTCCCGCAGCAGGACGGACGCCGGCGGGATCAGGTTCGCCAGGACGGTGACGGGGATGGCTTCCTTGAGGTCGAGGCTCATGAACGTCATCGGGATGGCGGCGAACAGCCCGAACGACGCGTTCCCGTCGAACATGACCGCCACCACCAGCAGCAGCAGGACGCCGGCGATGAAGATCCGGCCACGGGCGGCGCTCGGCCGGACGGTCTCGGTGATGTGCGGCCGGCCGTAGGACACGTACCAGACCGCCATCGCCACCAGCGACGCGACGACGCCCACCTTGACGCCGACCGGGCTGTCCTCGAGGACGGCCACCGCGCTCAACCCCAGGAAGCCCACCGCGAAGTAGACGTCCCACACCCAGAACCAACGCAGCCAGGCCTCGGGGAGCTGGCGTGTCAACCGTTCCGCTTGTTCGTCCACCGGAACGTCAGCAGGCACAGCACCAGCCCGAGCACGCACCACGCGCCCAGCATCAGCGCCACCGTTCCCAGCTCCCACGATCCCGCAGCCTCCTCGGCCTTCATGCTGTCCGGTAGGAACACGTAGCGAAAGCCCTGCGCCGCCCACTTGATCGGGAAGATCGAGCCGACCGTGATCATCCAGTCGGTCAGCGCGTCGATCGTGATGTACACGCCGGACATGAACAGCAGGGCGATGTAGGGCACGTTGGCGACCGCCGAGGCGCTCTGGGCGCTCTTCGCCACCGAGCTGATCGCGATGCCGATCAGCGAGCTGCTGACGGCGCACAGCGTGAACACCCAGGCGAACGTGAACCACTTGACCGCCTCGGTGGGCAGCGACAGGTCGAACATGACCATGCCGACCGCCAGCAGCAGGACAACCTCGGCGACGGCCGCCACGAGCACCAGGACGATCTTCCCGATGAAGTAGGCGGGCGCCGTCATCGGTGTGCCGCGCAGCCGCTTGAGCGTGCCGTCCTCGCGGTCGAGCGCCACGCTGATGCTCAGGTTGAGGAACGACGTGGCCACGATCCCGGCGCCGACCATGCTGGCCGTGAACACCTGCCCGACCGAGACGCCGCCCGGGTAGGTGTTGCCGTCGAAGATCGAGCCGAGCAGGACGAGGATCAGCGCGGGGAAGGAGAAGGTGAAGATCACCTGCTCCTTGAAGCGGAAGAACTGCTTGACCTCGACCCGGCCCCTGGCCAGCCCGAGGGACAGGGTGGAGGGCAGGTGGGTGCGGTCGAGTGCCGCGGTCATCGGGTCTCTCCGATCAGTTCGAGGTAGGTGTCCTCAAGGCTCGGCCTGGTCACCGTGAGGTCGCGCAGCTCGCCCGCCCTGCCGAGCTCGGTGATCAGCGCGGTCGGGCTGGCGGTCAGCGTCTTCCGGGGACCTTCCGGGGACAGCCAGCTGACCGTGGCCTTGGCACTGGACCGGCCGCCGAGCGTGGCGGGCGGGCCATCGTCGACGATCTTCCCGCCCGCGATCACAGCCACCCGGTCGGCCAGCGCCTCGGCCTCGTCCAGGTAGTGGGTGGTGAGCACGACCGTGGTGCCGCCGGCCGCCAGGTTGCGGACCAGCTCCCAGAACTGGCGGCGCGCCTCGGGGTCGAAACCCGTGGTCGGCTCGTCGAGGAACACCAGCTCGGGCCGGCCGATCACGCCGAGCGCCACGTCCAGGCGGCGGCGCTGGCCGCCGGAGAGGCTCTTCACCCGCTTGCCGGCCTTCTCCGAGAGCCCGACCCGCGCGATGACCTCGTCGGGGTCGGCCGGGTTCGGGTAGTAGCCCGCGTAGTGGCGGACGCTCTCGGTGACCGTCAACTCGGCCGCGTCGTTGGCCGACTGGAGCACGATGCCGATGCGCGAGCGCCACGCCCGGCCCGCCGTCCCCGGGTCGGCACCGAGCACACTCACCTCGCCGGCGTCGCGCTTGCGGTGTCCCTCGAGGATCTCGACGGTGGTGGTCTTTCCCGCCCCGTTCGGACCGAGCAGGGCGAAGACCTCACCCTGCCGGATGTCCAGGTCGACGCCGGCCACGGCATCGACGCTGGCGTAGGACTTTCGCAGTCCTCGAACCTGTATGGCTGTCATGCGGAAATCGTGTCGCGGGAAGCCCTTGCCAAGGGACGTCCGCGCGGCTGACTCCGCCTGTCAACCGATCGACGGACAGATGCCTCGATGCAGGGAAGGCGTCGTTCCCTGCCCGATAGCCAGCGGTCAGCTCTGGGTGACCGTGTCCCAGCCCTCGACGTCCTCGGGCTTGCGGGGGTCCGGGCCGACGTAGCGTGCCGACGGGCGCACCAGACGGCCCGTGCGCTTCTGCTCCAGGATGTGCGCGCACCAGCCGGCCGTGCGGGCACACGTGAACATGGCCGGCATCATGTGCGTCGGCACCTTCGCGAAGTCCAGGATGACGGCCGCCCAGAACTCGACGTTCGTCTCGATGGCGCGGTCGGGGCGGCGGTCGCGCAGCTCGGCGAGCGCCGCCTGCTCCAACTCGGCCGCCACCTCGTAGCGCTCGGCGCCCAGCTCCTGGCAGGTGCGCCGGAGTACTCGGGCGCGGGGGTCCTCGGCGCGGTAGACGCGGTGGCCGAAGCCCATCAGCCGGTCGCCGCGGTCGAGGATGTTCGACACCACCTTGCGGGCGTCGCCGACGTTCTCGACCTCCTCGATCATCGGCAGCACCCGGGCGGGCGCGCCGCCGTGCAGCGGGCCGGACATGGCTCCGATGGCGCCGGACATGGCCGCGGCGACGTCGGCGCCCGTGGACGCGATGACCCTGGCGGTGAAGGTGGAGGCGTTGAGCCCGTGCTCGGCGGCGGACACCCAGTAGGCGTCGATCGCCCGCACGTGGGCCGGGTCAGGTTCGCCGCGCCATCGGGTCATGAACCGCTCGGTGATCGTGGCGCACTCGTCGATGCGGGCCTGCGGCACGGCCGCGCGGCCGATGCCCCGCGCCGACTGCGCGACGTAGGACAGCGCCATCACTGAGCCGCGGGCCAGTTGGTCGCGTGCGTCGGCGTCGGTGATGTCCAGCAGTGGCTGGTAGCCCCAGATGGGCGCGAGCATGGCGAGCGCGGCCTGAACGTCCACGCGGACGTCGCCGGTGTGCACGGGAATGGGGAATGGTTCGGCGGGCGGCAGTCCCTGGCCGAAACGGCCGTCGACGAGCAATGCCCATACGTCGCCGAACGTGACTTTGCCTGCCAGGTCCTCAATGTTCACGCCCCGGTAACGCAGCGCACCGCCGTCCCGGTCGGGCTCGGCGATCTCGGTGCGAAACGCGACCACACCTTCCAGCCCTGGCCGGAAACCGTCGTCCGGTTCGGCCTTCGCCTGGGTATCGTCGATTCGCCGCACCGCGCTGTGCATCTTTTTTCAGCCTCTCCGCCGGTCCCCGAACTGCTCGCACGGCGCTCACCTCAGCGCACACGGGCACCCCCTCGCGCCGCGCGGATAAGCAACCTTCCTCCTTTCAGGGCCTCGGTGGCAATTGCCCGGAACGGTGGTTTCGGTCACGATTAAGGAGATCGATTCAGTTTGTCGGGTGTCTCCGACACGTAACACGTACGTTTCCTGCCCGGAGCAGGGCCGTCTCCGGTGGTAGACCTCTTCCATGCACCTGACTCCCCAGGAACGGGACAAGCTGCTGATCCACGTGGCGGCCGACGTCGCGCGGCGTCGGCTGGCACGTGGCGTCACGCTCAACTACCCGGAGGCGGTCGCGCTGATCACCGAACACGTGGTGGAGGGCGCGCGGGACGGCCGGTCGGTGGCCGAGCTGATGGACAGCGGCCGTTCGGTGCTCACGCGGGAGCAGGTGATGACCGGCGTGCCCGAGATGATCGACTCCGTCCAGGTCGAGGCGACCTTTCCGGACGGCACCAAGCTCGTGACCGTGCACAGCCCGATCTGCTGAACGGAGCTTGCGGAGTGAGCCATCGACACTGTGGAGAAGTCGTGATTCCTGGTGAGATTCTCGTGGCCGGCGAGCCGGTCGAGCTGAACCCCGGCCGGCCGCGCACCCGGCTGGTGGTGCGCAACACGGGCGACCGGCCGGTGCAGGTCGGCTCGCACTACCACTTCGCGGCCGCCAACCCTGGCCTCGAGTTCGACCGGGAGGCCGCGCGGGGACACCGCCTCGACATCCCGGCCGGCACGTCCGTCCGGTTCGAACCGGGTGTCGAGCGCGAGGTGTCGCTCGTCCCGCTGGCCGGCCGGCGCGTCGTGCCGGGCCTGCGGTGAGCAGCGTGGACCGGGCGCGGTACGCGGCGCTGCTGGGGCCCACGGTCGGTGACCGGGTGCGGTTGGCCGACACCGACCTGCTGATCGAGGTGACCGAGGACCGGTCGATGGGGCCGGCCGGTTCGGGCGACGAGGTCATCTTCGGCGGCGGCAAGGTGATTCGCGAGTCGATGGGCCAGTCGCTCGCCACCCGCGCGGCCGGCGCGCCGGACCTGGTGATCACCGGCGTGGTGGTGCTGGACCACTGGGGTGTGGTGAAGGCCGACGTCGGCGTGCGTGACGGGCGGATCGTCGGCATCGGCAAGGCCGGCAACCCCGACACCATGGACGGCGTCGACCCGGCGCTCGTGATCGGCCCGTCGACCGAGGTCATAGGTGGGCAGGGCAAGATCCTGACGGCCGGCGGCGTCGACTGCCACGTGCACTTCATCTGTCCACAGTTGACGGAGACGGCGCTGGCGTCCGGGCTCACCACGTTGATCGGCGGCGGCACCGGGCCGGCGGAGGGCAGCAAGGCCACCACCGTCACTCCCGGCGCGTGGAACCTCGCCAGGATGCTCCAGGCGATGGACGGCCAGCCGGTCAACGTTCTGTTGCTGGGCAAGGGGAACACGGTCAGCGCCGAGGGGTTGCGCGAGCAGGTGGCGGCCGGCGCCGGCGGGTTCAAGCTGCACGAGGACTGGGGCACCACGCCGGCGGCCATCGACGCGTGTCTGCGGGTGGCGGACGAGACCGGCGTCCAGGTGGCCATCCACACGGACACGTTGAACGAGGCGGGTTTCGTCGAGTCCACTGTGGACGCCATCGCCGGCCGGTCGATCAACGCGTATCACACGGAGGGCGCGGGCGGCGGGCACGCGCCGGACATCATCACGGTGGTCGGGCTGCCGAACTTCCTGCCGTCGTCGACCAACCCCACCCGGCCGCACACGGTCAACACGATCGACGAGCACCTGGACATGTTGATGGTGTGCCACCACCTCAACCCGTCGGTGCCGGAGGACCTGGCGTTCGCCGAGAGCCGGATCCGGCCGACCACCATCGCCGCGGAGGACGTGCTGCACGACCTCGGCGCCATCTCGATGATCGGCTCGGACTCGCAGGCCATGGGCCGCATCGGCGAGGTGGTGATCCGGACTTGGCAGACGGCGCACGTGATGAAGCGCCGGCGCGGCTCGCTGCCGGGCGACGGCGCGGCCGACAACCTGCGGGCCAGGCGATATGTCGCCAAATACACGATCAACCCGGCCATCGCGCACGGACTGGAGCGCGAGATCGGCTCGGTGGAGGTCGGCAAGCTGGCCGACCTGGTGCTGTGGGAGCCGAAGTTCTTCGGCGTGAAGCCCGCGCTCGTGCTGAAGGGCGGGTTCATCGCGTGGGCGGCCATGGGTGACGCGAACGCGTCGATCCCCACGCCGCAACCGGTGCTGGCCCGGCCGATGTACGGCGCCGCACCGCGCGTGGCGGCCGCGTCGAGCCTGCACTTCGTGGCGCCGTCGGCCGCTTCCGACTTGGCCGAGCGCCTCGGCACCGACACGCCGCTGGCCGCCATCGCCGACACCCGGGGCCGGACGAAGGGCGACATGATCGGCAACTCCGCGCTGCCGGACGTGACGGTCGACCCGGACAGCTTCGCCGTGCACGTGAACGGCGAGCTGATCGAACCGGCGCCGGTCGCCGAGCTGCCCATGGCGCAGCGGTACTTCCTGTTCTGATGGACGTCCGCGCGCTGATGCTGGCCGACTCCCGGTTCCCCGGGGGCGGGCACGTGCATTCCGGGGGACTGGAGGAGGCGGCGGCCCGCGGGCTGGTGCGCACGGAGGACGACCTGCCGGCGTTCCTGCTAGGCCGGTTGCGCACGGCGGGCACGCTGTCTGCTGTATTCGCGGCGGCCGCCGCACACGGTCCGGCCGACTGGTCCATAGTGGACGCCGAACTGGACGCGCGTACGCCATCCGCCGCACAGCGTTGCGCCTCTCGGGCGCAGGGCCGGGCCACCGCACGCGCGGCGGGCGTGATGGTTGTCCACACTGTGGATGGCGGGTGTGGAGAACCCTTGCGCGCCATGCTGTCCGCCACGCCGCACCCGCACCACGCGGTGGTACTCGGCGTGCTGGCCGGCGCTCCCGAGCCGGCGGCGCTGGCGGCCGCGTACCTGTCGGTCAGCGGTCCGGCGAGTGCCGGGGTACGACTACTCGGCCTGGACCCGTTGCGGGTCAACGGAATCGTGTGGGCGCTGACCGACGCCATCCATGCGGTCGCCCGGTTCGCCGTCGCCTCGGCCGGTCTGCCGCCGGCCGACCTTCCGGCGCCCGGTTCGCCGGGGCTCGACCTGTTGGCCGAGGAACACGGCCGTCATCACCGAGAAGAGGTGCGTCTCTTTGCAAGCTGATCACCCGCACACCCATCCCGTGAACTTCGACCCGACGGCCACCGAGCCCGACCCGCACCCGGCGCCGCCGGCCGCCGACCGTCCACTTCGGATCGGTATCGGCGGCCCGGTGGGCAGCGGCAAGACGGCGCTGGTGGCCGCGCTGTGCCGGGCGCTGGGGGATTCGGTCGAACTGGCCGTGGTGACGAACGACATCTACACGACCGAAGACGCGGACTTCCTGCGCAAGGCCGGGGTACTCGACCCGAAGCGCATCGAGGCCGTGCAGACCGGGTGCTGCCCGCACACGGCCATCCGCGACGACATCACGGCGAACCTGGACGCCGTCGACCGCCTGACGGAGAAGTTTCCCGCGCTGCGGCTGGTGATCATCGAGAGCGGCGGGGACAACCTGACGGCCGTGTTCAGCAGGGGTCTGGTCGACCGCCAGATCTTCGTGGTGGACGTGGCGGGTGGTGACAAGGTGCCACGCAAGGGCGGCCCCGGCGTCACGACGGCCGACCTGCTGGTGATCAACAAGACGGACCTGGCCCCGTTGGTGGGCGCCGACCTGGCCGTGATGTCCGGCGACGCACACCGCGTCCGGGGCGGGCTCCCGGTGACCATGCAGTCCCTTGTGGACACACCGGACGCGCCGGCCGTGGCCGGCTGGGTGCGGGACCAACTGGGGTGAGAGCGCGGGCGTGTCTGGAGGTCGAGCGGGACGGCGCCGGCCGCAGCGTGGTGCGGACGCTGCGCTCGGCGGCGCCGCTGACGCTGATCCCCGTGCGCGGCGAACCGGTGGTGCACCTGGTCAACTCGGCGGCCAGCCCACTCGGCGGCGACGAGCTGGAGTTGACCGTGCGCGTCGGTCCCGGCGCCTGCCTACGCCTGACGGGAATCGCCGCGACGGTGGCGCTACCGGGCCCTGGCGCGACGAGCCGTTCGACCGTCCACTTGGAACTGGGGGCGGGTGCTGTTCTCACCTACCTACCGGAGCCAACGGTGATCACGGCGCGGGCCAACCACGAGGCGACCCTGCACGCGGCCCTGGGTGCCGGCGCCGTCCTGCACTACCGGGAGATCCTGGTACTGGGCCGAGCGGGCGAACGCCCAGGCGGGTTGACCACCACGCTGCACGCGACCCGCGAGGGCCACCCCGTCCTGCGCCAACAGTTGACCATCGGCGACCCGAGCATCGCGACGCTCGCAGGCCACCGCGTCCTGGCCACCGAACTACACCTGGACGACACGACCCCATCCCCGACGAGCGGCGAGTGGTGGTCCCGCACCCCACTGGCAGCGGGCGGCACGCTGACCACAGCCCTGGCCAACGACGCCGTGACCGCTCAGCGCCTCCTCAGTACTGCCTGTCAGTCAGCCGACTCACATCTACGGTAAGTGTCGCCGGCTCGGTCAGCGTCACGCTTTCGGTGGACTTGGCCGCGATCTCGTAGCTCCCGTCGACCAGGTTGTACGCGGTGAGGGTCGCTGGCCGCTTCAAGTCGATCAGCCAGTAGTGGGGGATGCCCGCCTCTGCGTACTCCCCGAGTTTGTGGACCCGGTCGACCATGCTGCTACCAGGAGAAATGATCTCGACGGCGAGCAGCACGTCGCCCGCATCGAAGCGTGGCGGATTCTGGCGAAACCGGCTCGCACTCGTGACCAGGACGTCGGGAGCCCGGACCGTGGCCGGAAAGCGGGAGTTGACCACGACCTCGGTGTCCGGCGTGGCGACCAGGGTGCCGGGCAGCTGCCGATTGAGATCGACCATCAGATTGCCCATGGCGATCTGATGGAAAGGCGCCGGCTTCGGCGACACGAGGAGAACTCCTTCAGCCATTTCATAATGACGCGAGGTGTCCTCGGGTAACGCGTCCCACTCCTCCAGGGTGAGGAGGTGGCCTGGGGGGCACGAGAGCGCGGTCATGTCGCCCATCTTAGGTCAACAGTGCTGGTAGCAGGCATAGCGGCGAAGCCATCAGCGCCGGGCGGTCAGTGTCCGCACGTCGATGGTGACGGGTGCCGGCTCGAACAGAGTCGAGCTCCCGGTCGCGGTCAGGGTCTTCTCGTAGTGGTTGTCGTCGACCAGCACGTACTCGACCAGCGAGACGGGTGGTTCGAGATCGACGAGCCAGTAGTACAGAATCCCGGCTTCGGCGTACTCGAACGGCTTCCGGAGCCGGTCCAGGCTTCTCGAGCCCGGCCACATGACTTCGACAGCGAGCATGACCTCGGACGCGAGGATTCGCGTCAGGTTGCGCTCCGCGATCGAATTGGAGGTCACGACCACGTCGGGGGCCCGGACGGTCGGCGGCGTAGTGGCGTTGACCAGCACATCGACGCCCTGGAGCGCGGTCAGCCGATCGGGCAGCTGCTCGTCGAGGAGAGTGGCGAGCCGGTGACCGGCACGCTGGTGCATGGGCCCTGGCCGCGGGGCCATGGTGAGAACTCCCTCAGCCAGTTCGACATGCCGATCAATGTCGTCGGGTAACGCGTCCCACTCCTCCAGGGTCAGGAGGTGATCCGGAAAGGGCACGACGCTCATGCCCACATTCTAAGTCAACAGTTGCCCGTAGCCGGCCTTCCGGCGAAGCGGTCACCCAACCAGGTCATGGCCACCGGACCGCCGACACTCACCCCAATGATGTGTTCCGCCAACGGAATCGTCTGCCACCGCACGTTCACGCCAAGGTCGCAGTAGGACGCGCGCAGCTCCTGTCCCACGGGCAACGGGATCAGCTCGTCGAGCGTGCCGTGGTACAGGAACACGGGTGCGGTCGGCGCGTGCTGCCCCGCCTGGTTCTCCGTCAACCGAGCCTGCCAGCGCGGGTCGGCCAGCGGGTCGGGCACCGTGACGAACTCCGAAAGCCGGCGCAGCGGGGCGATGGTCGCCAGCTCCACCGTGCAGGCTTCCGCCACGCGAGGCACTGTCTGCCGGCCGAGGTCGTTCAGGATCGTCTCGAACGGAACGTCCGGGTAGGCGGCCGCGTGGCCGACCGCCGCGGCGAGCACGAGTGAGAAGCCGAGGTTGCCGTCGTTGAACCTGGCCACTTCCGCCAGATCGGCCGGCACACCACCGGTCGCCACGCCCACCAGGTTCAGCTCCGGCGCGTACGTCGGGGCCAACTCGCCGGCGAACGCCGTCGCCTGGCCGCCCTGCGAGTAACCGAAGAGCCCGACCCGGCCGGTGGGAGACAACCCGGAACCGGGCACGCGGGCGGCCGCGCGGGCCGCGTCGAGCACGGCGTGGCCCGCGGACCGGCCGACCGCGTAGGTGTGCTGGCCGGGAGTGCCCAGTCCCTCGTAGTCGGTGAGCACCACGGCCCAGTTGTTGAACAGGGCCTGGCTGATCAGCGCGATCTCGTTCTCCGTGCCGGTGCGCAGTTTGTACGACGGGGCACAGGAATCACCGAGGCCGTGCGTGCCGACCGCATAGGACACGAGCGGCCGCGTGCCGCCGCCGAACCACGGGGTCTTCGGCACGAGTAGCGTGCCGGACACCGCATTAGCGGTACCGGTTGCCGAGGTCGACCGATACAACAACTGCCACGCGTCGACCATCGGCAGGATGTCGACTTTCCGGTGCCGCAGTACATCCCCGGGCACCCCGGAAGGCAGCGGATTCGGCGGGGTGTAAAACGGGTCCGCTGAAGGAGTGGGAACACCGCCCGGAATCGCCGCCGCCTGGCCGGGCGCGACGAACAACGCCGCGAAGACGGCCAGCAGGGAGAGGAGTGCTCGTGGGAAGATTTGCGACATTGCCGACCTCCACCAGAGTGGTAATCACCGTTTTCAGAACTTAGACTGGGCAGGCAGGATTGTCCAGTCGTGGCAGAGATCCGGCATCTTGAGGTCGGCTGAGGAGAGATCCGATGGGGCAGGGCACGGGCTCGCAAAGCCGGATGTACCGCGGAGTGGACACCGAGCAGCGGCGTGCCGAGCGGCGGGAGCGGTTGCTCGAGGCCGCGCTCGACGAGTTCACCTCGCGTGGCTATCACAAGACCAAGATCGCCGACCTCTGCGCGCGGGCCGGGGTGTCGACACGGAACTTCTACGAGAAGTTCGCCAGCAAGGAGGCGCTCCTGCTGGAGCTGCACGCGCACATCAACACGGTGGCCATGAAGCGGATGCTGCCGGTGCTCGACTCGCTGGAGGACGCCGACGCGCTGACCCGGATCACCACGCTCGTCGACGCGTTCGTCCAGGCGGTCACCTCCGACCCGCGCTACCCGCGGCTCAACTACGTCGAGGCCCCCGGCATCAGCCAGGCGATGGAGCGTCAGCACCAGGACTGGTTCAACCGTTACACGGACTTCATCGAAGCGGAGTGTCAGCGCGTGGTCACCGCCGGTCTGGCGCCGCAGCGTGACTACCACCTGACGGCCATCGCGCTCGTCGGCGCCGTGACCGGGATCCTGAGGGAGTGGCAGGCCCATGAGCCGCCGCTGCCGGTGCAGGACGTGGCCGACGAGATCCGCGCCATGTTCCTGGCCTCCATCACCCGTCCGGCCTAGTGCACTCGTAGCCCGCTGTATCCAGATCGATTCCGGTGTGCCTGATCACCCGGTACGCGGTTTCGGTGCGCGTCGTTTCCCCGTACCTTCGAATTCGTGAGGTAATCCCTACACGTCTAGGAGATCGAGGATGGCGGACGCCGAGATTGCCGTGACCAGCGTGGAACTCCCGCACATGCGGGTCTCCTACGAGGAGGGCATGCTGAGCGAGGCGGAGCTGGCGGCGACTTGGCACGAACAGCTGCAGGCCTGGCTGGACGACGCCATCGGCGCGGGCGTCCCCGAGCCCAATGCCATGGTGCTCGCCACCGCCAACGCCGACGGCCGCCCGGCCTCCCGCACGGTGCTCCTCAAGGGCCTGGACGAACGTGGGGTCGTCTTCTTCACCAACTACACCTCCGCCAAGAGCCACGACCTGATGGCCACGCGGTTCGCCTCCGCCACGTTCCCCTGGTACGGGCTGCACCGGCAGGCCACCGTCCGCGGCACTGTCGAGAAGGTCAGCCAGGCCGAGACGGCCACCTACTGGGCCAGCCGCCCGCGCGGCTCGCAGCTGGGCGCGTGGGCCTCGCCGCAGTCGATCGTGGTCAGCGGCCGCCACGCGCTCGAGTCCGCCCTCGCCAACGTCCAGCGCCAGTTCGCCGACGTCGACGAGGTACCCGTACCCCCGCACTGGGGTGGCTGGCGGATCCGCCCGGAGGTCGTGGAGTTCTGGCAGGGCCGCCGCGACCGCATGCACGACCGCCTGCAGTTCAAGCAGGGCCGCGACGGCTGGAAGGTCGAGCGCCTCGGCCCGTAATGCCAGGTTGGCACGCGTTGCACCGATGAGGTGGCTTCGGGTGTCGCCTGTCGTTTTTGACGGACGGACACGCTTAGCTGACTCCCATGAGTCATCGGTTCACCACGGCGCGTACCCGCGAGTTGGGTGCTGAGTTGCGCCGCCTTCGGGAGAAGTCCGGATACAGCTCCCTTGAGCTGGCCAAGCAGCTGGGCTGGGCGGCGAGCACGGTGTCCCGAATGGAGACCGGCGTACGTGGCATCTCGGAGATCAACCTGGTGCACTTCGCCGCCAAGGCCGGCGCTAACTGGCAGCAGCTGAACGACCTGCAGGCGATGTGGCGAGAGAGCCAGATCCCGGGCTACTGGCTCACGGATCGCTTCAGCTCGCTCGTCTTCCACGAGACCACTGCGGTCTCCGCTGTGACCTATCAGCCGATAGCCGTGCCAGGCATCCTCCAGACCGAGGATTACGCCACCGGCCTGACCGCGCGCGCGGCGAAGGACCCGGACGTATGCCGGCACTGGGTCACCGCACGGATGGAGCGGCAACGTCAGCTGACTCGCAGCAGGAATGTCTTCTTCATCCATGAGCAGGCGCTTCGCCTGCCAGTGGTCGACGATGAGCTGATGAACGAGCAGATGATCAAGCTGCTGCTGCTGTCCGAGCACCCCCAGATCGATATTCGGGTGGTGCCGGTTTCGGCTGGTGCCCAGGCTGCCACGGGCGGCGAGTTCATCATGTTCCGGTTCACCGATGCGCTCCCGCTGGTCTTCGTCGACCACGGGCCGGTGAGCCTCTTCCTGGACGATGCCGAGTACGTGGCCGCCTACGACCAGCAGTTGAAAGCCATGGCGGAGGTGGCGCTCGACCGGGGACAATCACGGGAGATGCTTGCCAGGCTGGCAAGCGAGTTCGACTCATCGGAGGACTCCCGAGATGGCCTTCACGACCTGGCGGAAGAGTAGCCGCTCCACCTCACCGGACAGTGCTTGCATTGAGGTGGCGTTTGCCGAGGTCGAGGCGGCGATCCGCGACTCAAAGAACCCTGCCGGCCCGATCCTGATCATCACTCCGGGCAGTTGGCGCGCGTTCACGCAGCAGGTGTCGGCCGAGCGCGAGCCCGGCCAGTAGCGCTACGAGCACGCAGACTCCCGGCCAGGCGAAGCTCGCGCCCCCAGCAGGGACCCCACCGTTCCCCCAGGGGAACGTCAAAGTCGTTTCTGCAGGTCATGATGCGGGCTTGTGCTCTGAAGGCGCGTTCGGGACGGTGGCCATGTCCTGAATGGGTCACTTGGGACGCTCACCGTCCTCAATGGCCCATTCGAGGCACTAGCGATGTCCCCGACGCGCCCTTCGCGACGGCGGAGGCCGCCATCCGTTACTCAGAGGAACATCTTCGCTGGTCACAGCACTCCCCGCAGATCTTGAGCGCAACCATGGGAATACAAACCCCCGGCCGTGACCGCGAGCGCCGCCGTATCGGGCGCGACATCAAACCCCGGACGCGATCATCGCCTGCGGGACGTAGACGTTGCCGACAAGGCCGCGAGTCACGCACGATATTTGGTTGCGGCATGGATCGTTAGCTGGCCTAAGCTTCTACCCCATGGGGGAACGCAGACGGATCGCCATCGACACGCGTCCGCTGCGCATCCCGGAGTTTCGCCGGCTGTGGATCTCCACGGCCATCACGGCGGTCGGCACCCCGCTGACCACGGTCGCCGTGCCGAAGCAGGTGTTCGACCTCACCGGGTCATCCGGCTACGTGGGCCTGGCGGGCGCGTTCGGCCTGGTGCCCCTGCTGATCTTCGGACTGTGGGGCGGCGCCATCGCCGACGCGTTCGACCGGCGGACCATCATGCTGGTCAGCAACGCGGGCACGGCGCTCACGGCCGTCGCGTTCTGGGTGCAGGCCGTGGTCGGTACGAACGTCTGGCTGGTGCTGTCGCTGCTGGCCGTGCAGCAGGCGTTCGTGGCGGTCAACATGCCCACCCGCACGGCCGCCGTGGCGCGGCTCGTCCCGGTGTCGCTGCTGACCTCGGCCACCGCGCTGTCGTCGACCGTGTTCATGGTGGGCATGGTCTTCGGACCGCTGGTGGCCGGCGCGCTCATGCCGACCATCGGGCTGCCCGCGCTGTATCTGATCGACGCGATCGGGCTCTGCGTCGCGACCGTGTTCGTGGCGCGTCTGCCCGCCCTGCCCCCGCTGGACGGCAACGCCCGCCGCGGCGGGATCGCGGACATCCTCGACGGGTTCCGCTACCTGGCCGGCCGCCACGTGCTGCTGGCTTCGTTCCTGCTCGACATCATCGCCATGGTCGCCGGTATGCCCAAGGCGCTGTTCCCGGAGATGGCCGAGCGCACGTTCGGCGACCCGGCGGGCGGCGGGCTCGCGCTCGGCTGGCTGTTCGCCGCCATTCCCATCGGCGCCATGCTGTGTGGGCTGCTGTCCGGCGGCCTGGTGACCATCCGCCGGCACGGCGTCGGCGTCACGATCGCCGTATGCGCCTGGGGCTTGTCGGTGATCGGGTTCGGCCTGGCGAACGCGCTGTGGCTGGCGGTCGTGTTCCTGGTGTTCGCCGGCGCCGCCGACATGGTCAGCATGGTGTACCGCAGCGCCATCCTGCAGACGGCGGCCACCGACGAGATGCGCGGCCGCATGCAGGGCGTGTTCACCGTGGTGGTGGCCGGCGGCCCGCGCATGGCCGACCTGGTGCACGGCTGGACGGCCGCCGGGGTCGGTACGACGGCGGCCGCGACCGGCGGCGGTGTGCTGGTGGTCGTGCTCACCGTGGTGGCGATCGCGTGCCTGCCGGCGTTCTGGCGTTACCGGGCAGGCACGGAATAACTAGTGAAATAGTTAGTGAAGTGGTAACCAGCCGGTCTGGTGGTCACGCTCATGATCGGGCATGCTCTGCGGTCATGGTGACCGAGAACACTATTCCTGCCGAAGAGCAAACGCTGAAGAGGGCCATCGGCCCCAAGCTGCTGTTCTTCTTCGTGATCGGCGACATTCTGGGCACCGGCGTGTACGCGCTGAGTGGCAACGTCGCCGGCAAGGTCGGCGGCGCGCTGTGGCTGCCGTTCCTCGTCGCTTTCGTGGTCGCCTTCCTGACCGCGTTCGCGTACCTGGAGCTGGTGGGCAAGTACCCGAAGGCGGCCGGCGCCGCGCTCTACACGAACAGAGCGTTCGGCAAGCCGTTCCTGACCTTCATCGTCGCCTTCACGGTCATGTGTTCCGGCATCACCTCCGCGTCCGCCGCGGCACTCGCGTTCGGCAGGACCTACCTGCCCGCCGCGCTGGACATCACGATCCCCACCTGGGCGATCGCCGTCCTCGCCGTGCTGTTCATGGGACTGCTCGCGCTCATCAACTTCATCGGCGTCTCGCACTCGGTGAAGGCCAACGTGGTCCTCACGATCATCGAGCTCTCCGGGCTCGCGATCATCATCGGCGTCGGCGTCTTCGCGGTCGGCAACGGCGACGGCGAGCCGGGCAGGCTCACCGAGATCAACACCGCCGAGAACTCCTGGCTGCTGGCCATCACGGCGGCCACCTCGCTGGCGTTCTTCGCGATGGTCGGCTTCGAGGACTCGGTGAACATGGCCGAGGAGACGAAGGACCCCGCGCGGATCTTCCCGAAGTCGCTGCTGTCCGGCATGGCGGCGGCCGGCGTGATCTACGTGCTGGTGGCGATCACATCGTCCCTGCTGGTCAGCGCGAGCGACCTGGCGGACGCCGGGTCCGGGTCGCTGCTGTTGGTGATCGGCGTCGGCGCGCCCGACTTCCCGATCTGGATCTTCGAGTGGATCGGTGTGTTCGCGGTGGTCAACTCGGCGCTCATCAACATGCTCATGGCGAGCCGCCTGCTGTACGGCATGGCCAACGAGCGCATCCTGCCGAAGGCGTTCGGCACGGTCCACCCGTTCCGCCGCACGCCGTGGGTGTCGATCCTCGTGACCAGCGGCATCGCGGCAGTGCTGATCGCCGTCGCCGGCTCCGACGGTGTCGGCAAGCTCGGCGGCACCACGGCCCTGTTGCTGCTGTGCGTGTTCCTGGTGGTCAACATCTCGGTACTCCGCCTGCGGCGGCAACCCGTGGAGCACAAGCACTTCCGGGCGCCGACGTGGGCGCCGGTCCTCGGCGGTGCCCTGTGCGGGTACCTGGCCTTCCCGGTGATCTCGGGACGTCCCGGCAGCGACTACTACATCGCGATCGGTCTGCTCGTGACCGGCGTGCTCCTGTGGTTCGTCAACCGTTGGTGGATGCAGCGGCGCGGCGAGGAGATCAAGGAGTTCGACCCGGCGGCGCTCAAGGACTGACCGTTAGGCTCTCTCGGCATGACCGGAGAGCAGTTGGAGTTCAGGCACGGCGCCGCGCGGGCGATCGTCACGACCGCCGGCGCCGGCCTGCGGGCCTTCGAGGTGGCCGGGGTGCCGTACAGCGAGACGTACGGCCCCGACGAGGAACCGCCGTTCGGCGCGGGCGTGGTGCTCGTGCCGTGGCCCAACCGGGTGGCCGGGGCCGGCTGGGTGCACGACGGCGAGGTGCAGCGGCTCGAGGTCACGGAGGCGGTGCGCGGCAACGCGATCCACGGACTCGTCCGGCGCTCGCCGTGGCACCTGACCGACCGCACCGAGTCCTCGGTGACGCTCGGGATCGACGTCGACGGCGCACCCGGGTGGCCGTTCTCCTTCGGTACCACCATTTCCTACGCGCTCGACGACACCGGCCTGACGGTCACGCACACCGTGTCGAACACCGGCACGGCGCCCATGCCGTTCGGGGTCGGCACGCACCCGTACCCGCGGCCGGGCAACACGGACGTCGACGACTGCGAACTGGTCCTGGCGGCCGGCACCGTGCTGCCGGTCGACGCGGACACCATGATCCCGAACGGTGCGCCGGTCGAGGTGGACGGCACGAGCGGCGACTTCCGGACCGGCCGGCCGCTGCGCGGGGTCGAGTTGGACACGGCGTTCGGCGGCTGCGAACCCGGTGCCGACGGGCTCGTCCGGCACGCGGTGCGCCACGCGGACGGCGGCGTCGAGGTGTGGGCCGAGCCGGTTTTCCGCTGGGTGCAGGTGTTCACGCCGGACGAGTTCCCCGGCAAGGGCGCTCGCGCGGTCGCCATCGAGCCCATGACCTGCCCGCCGGACGCCCTCAACTCCGGCACCGACCTCATCACCCTGCCGCCGGGCGAAACGTGGACCGGCAGGTGGGGAATGACCCCCGTAGAAAGGTAAGTTGCCTTCTCGTGAGCATCGCAGTGACAGGCGGATACGTCGTTCCGGTCGAGGGTGAGCCCATCGAGGGCGGCATCGTGCTGATCGAGGACGGCCGGATCGTCGCCGTCGGCCCCGAGGCCGAAGTGGACATTCCGGATGACGCGGAGATCGTCGACGCGGCCGGGACCTGGGTGCTGCCCGGGTTCGTCGAGGCGCACGGCCATGTCGGCGTCTATGAGGAGGGCGACGGCTGGGCCGGCGTCGACGTCAACGAGATGACCGACCCGAACGGCGCTCGCCTGCGTGCGCTCGACGGCATCAACCCCGATGACCAGGGGTTCCGCGACGCGCTGGCCGGCGGGGTCACCACGGTGGTCGTGAAGCCGGGGTCCGGCAACCCGATCGGCGGGCAGACGGTCGCCGTGAAGTCCTGGGGCCGCACGGTCGAGGACATGCTGGTGCGCGAGCCGGTCAGCGTGAAGAGCGCGCTCGGCGAGAACCCGAAGCGGATCTACGGCGACCAGAAGAAGCTGCCGTCCACCCGGCTCGGGGTGGCCGCGGTCATCCGCGACGCGTTCACCAAGGCGCAGGACTACCGCGCGGCCCGCGAGTGGGCGGCGAGCGAGGGCACTCCGTTCGAGCGGGACAACACCTCGGAGATCCTCGTCCGGGTGCTCGACGGCGAGCTGCCGTGGTGCCAGCACAGCCACCGCGCCGACGACATCGCCACGGCCATCCGGCTGTCCGAGGAGTTCGGCTACCGGCTGGTGATCAACCACGCGACCGAGGGCCATCTGGTCGCGGACACGTTGGCGGAGAAGGACATTCCCGCTATCGTCGGCCCGCTGATCGTCGGTCGCTCCAAGGTCGAGGTGCGCCGGCGGTCGTTCCGGGTGCCGGGCATCCTGGCGCGCGCGGGCGTGACCGTGGCGCTGACCACCGACCACCCGGTCGTGCCGATCGACTTCCTGGTGCACCAGGCGACGTTCGCCGTGAAGGAGGGCATGGACAGCGACACGGCGCTGCGGTCGATCACCGTGAACCCGGCGGCCATCCTCGGGCTGGACGACCGGGTGGGCGCGCTCAAGCCGGGCCTGGACGCCGATCTGGTGCTGTGGTCGGGTGACCCGCTGGACGTGATGAGCCGCGCGGTCCGCGTGTTCATCAACGGCCGCGAGGTCTACCACTTCAACGAGTCGACCGGCCTCGGCGTCCCGCTGAACGCGTTCTACCAGGAGTGACAACCGCATGATGACCACTCCCGTCGGTCATGATGACCAGTCGCGTCGGTCATGATGACCGCCGCGGTCGGTACGGCCGTCCGCAGCGGTCATCATGCGTGACCGGAACGGTCATCATGGGCGACCGGAGTGGTCATCGTGGGTTAGAGCTTGCGCAGCTCGCGCGCGATGAGCATGCGCTGGATCTGGTTGGTGCCCTCGAAGATCTGGGGTACCTTCGCCTCCCGCATGTACCGCTCCACGGGGAAGTCGCGGGTGTAGCCGGCGCCGCCGAGCACCTGGACGGCGTCGGTGGTCACCCGCATGGCGGCGTCGGTGGCCACGAGCTTCGCGATCGACGCCTGCCGGGTGAACGGCAGGCCGCGGTCGCGGCGCCGGGCCGCCTCCAGGTAGGTGGCGCGCGCCGACTCGACGGCCGCCGCCATGTCCGCCAGCAGGAACTCCATGCCCTGGAACTCGATGATCGGCCGGCCGAACTGGTGCCGGTCCCGCGCGTAGGCGACCGCCTCGTCGAGTGCCGCCTGGGCGAGCCCGACCGAGCAGGCGGCGATGCCGAGCCGGCCGGAGTTGAGCGCGGACAACGCGATCCGCAGGCCCTCGCCCTCGCCGCCGAGCAGCCGGTCGGCGTCCACCGAGGCGTCCTCGAAGATCATCTGAGTGGTCGGCGAGCCGGTGAGGCCCATCTTGCGCTCGGGCGGCGCGGCGGACAGGCCGGGGGTCGCGGCGTCGACCAGCAGGCAGCTGATGCCCTTGCCGCCATCATCGGACGTCCGGACCATGGTCGTGTAGAAGTCCGCGTGGCCGCCGTGGGTGATCCACGCCTTGACGCCGTTCACCACGAACCGGTCGCCGTCACGGGTGGCCCTGGTGCTCAGTGCCGCCGCGTCCGAACCCGCCTGGGTCTCCGACAGCGCGTAGGCGCCGAGCAGTTCACCGCCGAGCAGGTCGGGCAGCCAGCGTTCCCGCTGCTCGTCAGTGCCGTACTCGGCGAGCGCGAAGCACGACATGACGTGCACCGACAGGCCGACGCCCATGGACATCCACGCGGTCGCGATCTCCTCGAGGACCTGCAGGTAGACCTCGTAGGAGAGCCCACCGCCGCCCCAGCGTTCCGGGTAGGGCAGGCCGAGCAGGCCACTGCGCCCCAACAGGCGGAACTGCTCGCGGGGAAACCGCGCTTCCTCCTCGTACCTCGAAGCGACCGGGTGCAGCGAGTTCTTCGCGATCTCCCTGGTCAGCTTGATGAGGTCCTCGGCCTCCGTGGTGGGCAACAGACGTTCGGCTGGCATGCCGTCTCCTCGCAGGTCAATGCGTGGTCTCAGGTAATGAAACAGTATGACGCCCTACTGTCGGACTGGAAAGAAAGGTAACGGATGATTTGCGTCGGCGGAGAGGCGTTGATCGATCTGGTGCCGGCCGAGCCGGGACAGGGCGCGCTCGGTGCGCTGCGGCCGTTGCCGGGAGGCGGGCCGTACAACGTGGCCATCACCCTCGGCAGGCTCGGGTCACCGGTCCGGTTCCTGTCCAGGCTGTCCACCGACGGCTTCGGGGACGCGCTGCTCGCGCGCCTGGCGGAGTCCGGTGTGGACACCTCACTCGTGCAGCGCGGGCCGGAGCCGACCACGCTCGCCGTGGCGGGCATCGGGCCGGACGGCTCGGCGCGGTACTCGTTCCACGTGGAGGGCACGGCCGACCGGCTGGTCGAGTTGCCCGACAAGCTGCCGGACGACGTCGGCATCGTGTCGCTCGGCACGCTCTCGCTGCTGCTGGAACCCGGCGCCACCCGCTACGAGACGCTGCTGCGCCGCCATGCCGGGCTCACGGTGGTCGACCCGAACATCCGCCCGGCCATGGTGGCCGATCCGGCCGCCTACCGAGCCAGGTTCACCTCGTGGCTGCCGGACATCGGGCTGCTGAAGCTGTCCGTTGAGGACGCCGCGTGGCTGGCCGACAGCGAAAACGATGTGCTCGGCTCGGTCCGGGAGTGGCTCGGCGCCGGCCCGGCCGCCGCCGTGGTCACCCACGGTGCCGACGGACTGGTCGCACTCACCGCGTCGGGCGGCACGATCGAGGTACCGACCGCACCGGCCGACGTGGTCGACACCATCGGCGCGGGCGACACGGTGCACGGTGCGTTGTTGCACTGGCTGGCGAATGTGGGCGCCGACACACCCGATGCGGTACGGGCGGTGTCGGACGACGGGTGGCGCGACGCGCTGTCCTTCGCCGCCCGGGCGGCCGCGATCACCGTCTCCCGGGCGGGTGCCGAGCCGCCGTACGCGGCCGAGATTCACCCATAAAGTGCGGTGCCCCACACCCGCCGGACTGGGCGCCCGGTGCAATGGGCACTAGCGTTAACAACACAAGACGAATTTTGTTGAGAGGGAACACGCATGCCTGACGCGAGGACCGCTCCGGCCGAGGCTGGTAACACCAGCACAGCCGGATCGGCAGCTGAGAATGGCGCGCCGCAATCCGTCGCGTTGCGTTATGCGGGTGGCGACTACGAGATGTCGATCGCCAAGGCGACCGAGGGCTCGAACGGCATCAACGTCAGCAAGCTGCTGGCGACCACCGAACTCGTCACTCTGGACCCCGGCTTCGTCAACACGGCCGCGTGCTCGTCGGAGATCTGTTTCATCGACGGCGACGCGGGCATCCTGCGCTACCGCGGTTATCCGATCGAGCAGCTGGCCAAGAAGTCGTCGTTCATCGAGGTCAGCTACCTGCTGATCTACGGCGAGCTGCCCACCCAGGTGCAGCTGGAGGAGTTCACCTCGAAGATCAGCAGGCACACGCTGCTGCACGAGGACCTGAAGCGCTTCTTCGACGGCTTCCCGCGTGATGCGCACCCGATGCCGGTGCTGTCCTCCGCGGTCTCGGCACTGTCCACCTTCTACCAGGACAGTCCCGCGCCGTTCGACGAGGAGCACGTGGAGATCTCCACCATCCGCCTGCTCGCCAAGCTCCCGACGATCGCCGCGTACGCGTACAAGAAGTCCGTGGGCCAGCCGTTCCTCTACCCGGACAACTCGCTCGGGCTGGTGGAGAACTTCCTGCGCATGACGTTCGGCTTCCCGGCCGAGCCGTACGAGATCGACCCCGAGATGGCCAAGGCGCTCGACATGCTGTTCATCCTGCATGCCGACCACGAGCAGAACTGCTCGACGTCCACCGTGCGGCTGGTCGGTTCGTCGGAGGCCAACCTGTTCGCCAGCATCTCGGCCGGCATCAACGCGTTGTTCGGCCCGCTGCACGGCGGCGCGAACAGCGCGGTGCTGAACATGCTCGAGGGCATCCGCGACGACGGCGGTGACATCGACTCGTTCGTCAAGCGGGTGAAGAACAAGGAGCCGGGCGTCAAGCTGATGGGCTTCGGCCACCGGGTCTACAAGAACTACGACCCGCGCGCCGCGATCATCAAGGAGACGGCGGACGGCATCCTGTCCCGGCTCGGCGGCGACGACAGCCTGCTGGACCTGGCCAAGCAGCTCGAGGAGTACGCGCTGTCCGACGAGTACTTCATCGAGCGCAAGCTCTACCCGAACGTCGACTTCTACACCGGCCTGATCTACCGGGCCATGGGTTTCCCCACGAAGTTCTTCACCGTGCTGTTCGCGCTCGGCCGGCTCCCCGGCTGGATCGCCCACTGGCGCGAGATGATGAACGACCCGGCCACGAAGATCGGCCGGCCCCGGCAGGTCTACATCGGACAGACGGAGCGCGACTACGTTCCGCTGGACGGTCGCTGAGCCTGAGCGAATGGGCGAGCTGGTCACCGAGACCTTCGAGTACGACGGTGGGCGGCAGGTCACGGTGTACCTGCCGCCCGCTCCGCCCGAGGCGGTCGTGTTCGGCGGTGATGGTCAGCTGATCTCGCGGTGGGGCGTGCAACTCGAAGTCGCTGACGTGCCGCCCACCATGATCGTCGGCGCGTTCCGGACGGCCGACGAGGACGAGATGGTGCGCGTCCAGGAGTACTCGCCGTCGTTCGACCCGGAGCGGTTCGCCGCGCACGAGAGGTTCTTCGTCGAGGACGTCCGATCCTGGGTGCGGTCGCGCTTCGGCGTCGCGTTGCCGGCCGAACGCACCGCGATGTGCGGCGTGTCAGCGAGCGGAGAGTTCTCGCTCGCCATGGGGCTTCGCCATCCGGACGTCTATGGTGCGGTCTTCTCCGCGTCGCCGGGCGCCGGCTATCGGCCGCCGGCCGTCATGCCGAGCCCGCTACCGCGGGTCTACCTGGTCGCCGGCACACTGGAGCCGTTCTTCGCCGAAAACGCGACCCGGTGGGCGGACGCGCTGCGCGATGCCGGTGCGGAGGTCGTGATGACGGAACGGGTCGGCGATCACGGGGATCCGTTCTGGGCGGCGGAGTTCCCACTGATGGTGGACTGGGCGTTCGGCAGCTGACAGTCCTTATTGCTTGGGGCGCAAGGCTTCCCGTAGCCGCAGTCGTGGTCCTGTGTGGAGTACGGAGTTGCGGTGTACGACGCTGCCGGAGCGGGCCACCAGTGCGATGGTGGCGCCGGTCAGCAGGATGGCGAGGCCCACCTGCCAGAACGGGGCGGCGCCGAGCGCGATGCGGCCGGGCATGAGGATGGGGGACAGCGGCGGCACGAGCGACAGCACGGTGCTCGCCGTGCTCGACGGGTTCCGCGACAGCATGGCGAACCCCAGCGCGAACGCCACCACCAGCGTGATGGTGACCGGCATGAGCACGGTCTGCACGTCCTCCTGGCGGGACACGAGCGAGCCGACCGCCGCGAACACCGTGGCGTACAGGAGATGCCCGAGCAGGTACCAGAACAGGCCCCAGGCGAGCGTGCCGATCGCGGTGCCCGAGATGGTCAGCACACCGGTGAGCAGCGACAGCAACAGTCCGGCCACGCCGATCACCGCGAGCTGGATGAGGCCGACCAGGCCGAGGCCCAACACCTTGCCGGACAACAGTTGCCACGGCCGGACGGACGCCAGCAGCACCTCGACCACGCGGCCGGCCTTCTCCTCCACCACACCCTGCGCCACCATCGACCCGTACAGCAGGAGCGTGAGGTACAGCAGCGCCACCATGATCAGGGCGAGCGCGAGCCGCTGGTCGTGCTGCGGATCGGTGGGCGCGAGCGACTGCACGGCGACCTGGGTGCCGGCCACCGTGGCCAGCACGTCGTCGACCGAGAGTCCTTCGACCGCCGCGAGTTGGCCCCGCAGCACCTGTTGCTGAGCCAGTCCATTGAGGACGGCGCGCAGCTCCTCGTCCAGTTCGGTGTTCACCAGGGCCGACAGCTCGGCCGGCGCGCCGCTGACCAGCACGTCCAGTTCGCCGTCGGCCACGGCCTCGCGCCCGGCCGCCAGGTCGGTGACCTCCACCGTCCGGACCTGCCTGCCGGCCTGCTCGGCCGCGTCGACCAGCGGCTCGGCGATCGCGATCGCCTGGCCGTTGAGTCCGATGGTGTCCGAGTGGTCGTTGTCGAACAGCGTGCTCTGCGCGAGCACGAACGCGGCGAGTACGGCGAGCGAAACCACCGTGCTGACCACAAAGGACCTGGTGCGCAGCCTGGTGTTCAGCTCGCGGCGGGCGATCACGTAGACCGTGCGCCCGGGACTTGGCTCCCTACTCACGGAAGGCTCACCACACCGCGGTACAGCTCGGCGAGGGTCGGGTGGACCCGGGTGAACCCGCGGACCGGCCCGGTGGCGAGCGCGGCCGCCAGGACCACCTGGTCGTCGACTCCCGCGTCGAGGGCGAGCCGCGTCCGTCCCTCGCGGACTTCGAGAACCTCGGTGCCTGGCAACGACTCCGCCCACCAGGCCGGCGCGTTCGGCGCGTCGACCACCAGCTCGGTGCGGCTGCCGGCCCGCAGCTCGGTCACCGATCCCACGGTCAGCATGCGTCCATTGTGGATGATGCCGACCCGGTCGCACAGCTTCTCGAGAAGATCGAGCCGGTCGCTCGTGAACAGCACGGGCAGGCCGGCGTCCGCGCGCTCGCGCAGCAGGGCGCCAACCAGGTCGCCGTGTTCGGTGTCCAGCCCGGCGAACGGCTCATCGAGCACCAGCACGTCCGGGTCGGACAGGAGCGCGGTGGCCAGCTGGACCCGCTGCTGGTCGCCAGGACCGAGCTTCTGCACCTGGTCGGCCCGTCGCTGGCGCAGCCCGAGCCGCGCGATCCAGTACTCGGCCGCCTTGTGTGCCTGGTTGATGTCGCTGCCGTGCAGCTCACCGAGGTAGACCAGCTGATCGAGGACGCGCATCCGCGGGTAGAGGCCACGACGCTGCGGCAGGTAACCGATACGGCGGCGGTTGACCGGCTCGCCACCCAGGCGAACGGTCCCGGCGTCAGGGACGACGACGCCGAGCACGATGCGGACGGCGGTCGTCTTGCCGGCGCCCGGGCTGCCGGCCAGCCCGAACAGCTCGCCCGGCCGCACCTCGAAGCTGACGTCCTGACAGGCCACCACCGAGCCGTACCGCTTGGCGACCCGGTCGACCTCCAGTACCGCTGGTGGCACGCACGCCCTCCTCGAGTACCCGTACCGGGACAGTATCCAGGCCAGTGGATCAGCCGTGATTACCGGCCGTCCCCGCGGGATTACCTTTGAAAATTCTTCGCCAATGTAGGCCTTCCGGCGCTGTCCACCGGCGTAAGTTGCCGCGAGGATGACTGATGATCCATGAAGGACCATTGGAGTGACGAGGGTATATGGAGCCGGACAAGTGGTTCGCCCAGTACGACGACAAGTTGAAGGCCGCGGCCGCGAAGGCCGAGAAGGCCGAACAGGCGCTAGCTGAGGTCGGCGGTTCCGCGACCTCGGCCGACGGTGAGGTCACCGTTCGCGTGAACGCCAGCGGCGCCACCACGGACCTGGTGCTCAGGCCGGGGGTTCGCGAGTACGAGCCCGAGCATCTGGCACGCGTGATCCTCGAGATCGGCCGGCAGGCCCAGCGTGACGTCGGCGCACGCGTGGTGGAGGTGATGACCGAGTTCGTGGGCGAGGGAGAGGCCCTCGACGCGGTCAAGCAACACCTGCCGGAGGGCTTCTCCGGCGACGGGAAGGACCAGCCGCTCGACCTGGTGGCACAGCGGGATACCAGGCCGGATGACGAGTACTTCGAAAACCCCCCTGAAGTGATCAAGTAACGAGATCGGCGGGATTCCATGGGCACAGGGTTCAACGTCAACACGAGTGAGATACGGGGACACGCGGAGACCGTGACCGCCATCGCCGGGCAGGTGCGGGCGGCTTCCGGTTCGGCACAGGATTCGGTGGGCGGCGGTGCGTTCGGCCAGATCGGCGAGTTCTTCGCCTCGGCCATTTCGGGGGCCGCGGAGGAGCTCCGGAGCGGCATCACCACGGCCGGCCAGACGGTCGACCAGGTCCAGCAGGGCCTGACGAAGGTGGTCAACGACTACCAGTCGATGGACGACGAGCGTGGCAAGGTGTTCGGGCTCATCGAGGCGGGGCAGGTGCGGAAATGACGACCGAGACGCTTCCGGCGAAGCCGCGGCAGACGACCGCGGAGAACCTGTTCACCGACATCCGCACGACCGCCGACTCCATCGAGCGCGGCGACTGGCTGGGCGCGGGCACGGGTGTGATGAACGTGGCCATGGACGTCATCGGCATGGGCGGGGACCCGCTCGGCGCCATCGGCTCGTCCGGGGTCAGCTGGGTGCTCGGCGCCGTGTCGTTCCTGCGTGAGCCGTTCGACGTCCTGAAGGGCGATCCGGGCGCCATCACGTCGTCGGCGCAGTCGTGGGGCAGCAGCGCCACCTCGCTCGCCACGACCGCGCGCGACTACCAGGACGCGACCGTCGCCCAGACCAAGGGTTGGGGCGGCTCGGCGGCCGACGGCTACCGGGCCACCGGCAGCTCGCAGGCCAACGGGCTCAGCGCGCTGTCGCAGGCCGGCCGCGGGGTCTCGCAGGCGATCAGCGGCGCCGGTCAGGCGCTCGCCTCGGCCCGCAAGGTCGTGATGGACCTGATCGGCGAGGCCGTGCAGAAGATCATCCAGATCTGCCTCGAGGCGCTGGCGAAGTCCTGGATGTCGTTCGGCGCGAGCATCGCGCAGGGCATCGCCCAGTCGGTGCAGAAGGCCGTGCAGACCGGGCAGAAGCTGCTCACGGAGATCCAGCAGCTGGTGTCCAAGCTGCAGCAGATCATCGAGACGGTGCAGAAGATCGTCAAGACGGCCAAGGCGGTCAAGGACCTGCTGGAGCAGATCGGCGGCAAGGCGTCCAGCGACCAGCCGACCGCGGCTGCGCAGACGGTGCAGGTGGACCAGGCACCGCCTCCCGTGCGGTTTGGTGAGACGGCCACCGAGCCGCATCAGCACCAGGGGCCGGTGTCGCAGAACGGTTGGCCGGCCGACCCGCCGCGGGGCCCGCGGACCATCCCGGGCACCAACGTGCGGGTGAACGTGGCCAACGGCCCGGCCGGCGACGTGTTGATGCACGTCCTCGGGCAGGTGCACTCCCGGGTGGAGCGGATCGACCTGAACTCCACGCGCGGCGAGGCCGACGACTGGGGCTACGCGAACCGTCCGGTGCGCGGCGGCGCAGAGCTGTCCAACCACGCGAGCGCGACGGCCGTGGACATGAACGCCACCCGTCACGCGCTGGGCGAGCGGGGCACGTTCTCCCAGACCCAGGTCGAGGAGATCCACCGGATCCTCGGCGAGGTCGACAACGTGGTCCGCTGGGGCGGTGACTACCAGAACCGCGCCGACGAGATGCACTTCGAGATCAACGGCACGGTCGCGGAGGTCACGGCGGTAGCCAACCGCCTACGCGCAGCCCAATAACCCGCGAGTCCCACGTTCAGAACCGGCGAGTCCCACGTTCAGAACCGGCGAGTCCCACGTTCAGAACCGGCAGGTATGCCGTTCCTGAGTGTGGGACTCGCCGTGTCTGAGTGTGGGACTCACCGTTCTCGAACGTGGGACTCGCGGGGTTTCAGGGCCTTGGTGACCAGGTCGGTTACTCGGGGGCGGGCCAGGTCCAGGTTCGCCGGGACCAGGCCGATGCGGGTGCGGCGGTGGAGTACGTCGTCCGCGTCCAGCGCGCCCTCGTGGCAGACCGCCCAGATGACCTCGGCGTCGGTGACGTCGAGGCCGGGGGCCACCGGGGTGGTGCCGAGCGCGGCCACCTGGGGTGCCTCGGTGCCGTAGCGCTCCACCAGTCGCGTGGGCGCGTCCACGGTCGTCAGCAGCGCACGGGTGTCCGCGCCCACCAGGGGCAGGTTCGCCGTACGTACCTTGCCGGCCGTCAGGTTCGCGGCGGCCACGGCAGCGTCGACCGCGTCCTGGGCCATGCGGCGGTAGGTGGTGAGCTTGCCGCCGACCACGGTGATCACGCCGTTCGGCGCGGTCAGCACCGCGTGCTTGCGGGACAGGTCGGCGCTGCGGCCCTCGCCCTCCAGCAGCGGACGCAGGCCCGCGTAGCTGCCGAGCACGTCCTCCTGGCCGAGCTTTCGTTGCAGCACCGACGATGCGACGTCCAATAGGAAGTCCACATCGGACTGTGGAGCCAATGGCTCGTCGGGAATCTCGCCCGGGTACGGCTCATCAGTCAGTCCGATGTAGACCAGACCGTCGCGCTGGGGGAGTAGCAGCACGAACCGGGACCGCTCGCCCGGCACCGGCACCGTGAGCGCCGTCCGGCCAAGGCCGAGCCCTCGGCCGGACACCACCAGGTGAGAGCCGAGCGACGGGCGCAGCCGCACCGAGTCGACCAGCGTGCCGGCCCACACGCCCGCCGCGTTGATCACCGAACGGGCGCGCACCTCGAACACGCGGCCGGTCAGCTCGTCGCGGACCTCGGCGCCGTCACCGGTCGCCGCGGTGACCGCCGTCTTCGTGAGGATCGACGCGCCGAGCCCGGCGGCTGTCCTGGCGAGCGCCACCACCAGCCGGGCGTCGTCGGTCAGCTGGCCGTCGAACGACAGCAGGCCACCGCGCAGCCCGGCCGTCCACAGGCCGGGCGCGAGCGCCAATGATTCCTGTGTGGACACTCGACGAGGCCGGGGTAGCAGGGTCGTCGGAGTGCGGGCCACGCGGCGCAACGTGTCACCCGCGCGCAGGCCGGCCATCATGACGGTCGCGCGGCCGCCGGAGATCCCGCGGTGCAACGGGATCAGCTGCGGCAGCGGGTGGGACAGGTGCGGCGCCGTGCGGGTCATGAGGATCCCGCGCTCGACCGCGCTCTCGTGCGCCAGCCGCACGTCGCCCTTCGCCAGGTAGCGCAGGCCGCCGTGCACCAGCTTGCTCGACCAGCGGGACGTGCCGAACGCCAGGTCCTTCGCCTCCACCAGGGCGACCGACAGGCCGCGCGACGCGGCGTCCAGCGCGATACCCGTACCCGTGACCCCGCCGCCGATCACCAGCACGTCGACCACCCGGCCGTCGGCCAGGGCGGCCAGCTCGGCGTTCCGTCGCTCGACGTTGAGCGAGGTGCTCATCACCCGGGGGCCAGTGCGACGTCCAGCAGCCTGGTGAGTTCGCCGAGCAGGTCGTCGAGCGAGAGGTCGGACGTGGAGGGGCGGATGGTGAACGCGTAGGGCTGCAGCAGCAGGAAGATCGACCTGGCCTGCAGTGTGGGATCCGCCACACGGATGGATCCGTCGGCGTGCCCGGCGGCCAATTGCACGCGCAGGAACTCCTCGGTCATCCGCTGGCTCGTGCCGATCCGCTCCATGATGTAGGGCAGCAGCATCTCGCCGTCGCGCTCGATCACCGCGTGCATGAGCGGATTGGCCGCCAGCGCACGGATCATGTGCACGGACGCGACCACCAGCCGGCCGCGGACGGTCGGCTCGCCGGCGGCCGCCTCGGCCGCCGCCGCCAGCGCCTTGCCGAACTCACGCGTGATGAGCGCGGACAGCATTCCGCGCACGTCAGGGAAGCGCCGGTACAGGGTCATGCGCGACACGCCCGCCGTTCGCGCGACGTCGCTGAGGGTGGTACGGCGCACGCCGACCGCGAGTACGCACTCCATGGCCGCGTCGAGGAGTAGATCATCTGCGACACGGTTGGGTGACGGTGTGTGACGGATCGACGTCATATGTCACACTATACCGGTGATCGAACACGGAGACCACCTCGACCATCTGGTCCGTCGCGGTTGGACGGCGGCCGGGGGGCAGGACGCCATACTGCCTTCTCATGCCACCCGTTGGCTAGCCTCTCGGACCGGTCTTACCGAACGCAGCACCCCGGCGGCGCCCGACTCGGCTCTCACGGTCTCCGACTCGGCGCTGCCGCCTGCCGCGCGGGCCGCCCTCGAACAGGCGGTCGGAACCACGCACGTGCTGCTCGGTCGCGACGACCGGCTCGGTCGCACG
The DNA here is from genome assembly GCA_963826035.1 of uncultured Actinomycetota bacterium. GTDB lineage: Bacteria > Actinomycetota > Actinomycetes > Mycobacteriales > Pseudonocardiaceae > Actinophytocola. The sequence goes on from CAWGVZ010000008.1 coordinate 285,090, forward strand.
GGCGGACTGTCCTACTTGGACTTGTTGCGGCACCGGGGAACCGGTGAGCTGACGGTGCCCGACGCCGTGGTCGTGCCGGCGGACCCCGCGCAGGTACAACAGGTTGTCTCGCTGTGCGCCGAGCACAGCATCGGGCTGGTCCCGTTCGGCGGTGGCACGTCGGTGGTCGGCGGGGTGGCCGCGCTGCGCGGTGCCAAGCCCGCGGTGGTCGTCCTCGATCTGTCCAGGTTGGACCAGCTGGTGTCCGTGGATCCCGTGTCCCGGCTGGCCGTGTTCCAGGCGGGCGTGGTCGCGCCGGACGCCGAGCGCCTGTTGGCCGCACACGGGTTCACGCTCGGTCACGTTCCGCAGTCCTTCGAGCGGGCCACGATCGGCGGTTTCGCCGCCACCCGCTCGTCCGGCCAGGCCTCGGCCGGCTACGGGCGCTTCGAGGACATGGTGGAAGGCGTCCGCGTGGCCACCCCCCGCGGCGAGTGGCGCCTGGGTGCCGCACCCGCGTCGGCCGCCGGGCCGGACCTGCGGCAGCTGGTGGTCGGCAGCGAGGGCGCGTTCGGCGTCATCACGGAGGTCACCGTGCGGGTGCGTGCGCTGCCGACCGTGCGCCGCTACGAGGGTTTCGTGCTCGACGGCTGGGAGGCGGGCGCCACGGCCGTCCGCGAGCTGGCTCAGCAGCGGGTGCTGGCCGACGTGACCAGGCTTTCCGACCCGCAGGAGACGGAGGTGGCGTTCACCATGTCCGGCGGCTGGAAGACCGCGCTGGTCCGCCGCTACCTCCGCGCGCGCGGCGTCCTGGAACCGTGCCTGCTCATCCTCGGCTGGGAGGCCGGCTCCACGGAGGAGCTGGCGATGCGGCGGCGCGCGACCATGCGGGCGCTGAGAGGGCGCGCAAATGGGGCTTGGTGGCGCCCGCCGCGCCGAGGCGGCCCCTGGCGGCACCGCGCCGGCATCGAAGTACGTCCAGTACGCCGACGCCGGCGCGGCACCGCCAGGAACCACCTCGATCACGACGGGCATCCACCGACCCCATTTGCGCGCCCTCTTGGCTGGGCCCGGCCGGTGTCGCTCGGCACGGCGGCCGGCGAGTCCTGGCGGCACGGCCGCTTCGCCGGCCCGCGCCAGCGGGACGCGCTCATGGACGCGGGCGTGTGCGTGGAGACCCTGGAGACCGCTACCTACTGGTCGACCCTCGGCAAGCTCCGTGCGGCCGTGCGGGCCGCGCTGATCGAGTCACTGGCCGCGCCCGGTCGCATACCGATCGTGGCCTGCCACATCTCCCACGCCTACGAGACGGGCGCGTCGCTGTACTTCACGACCATCGTGCCGAGGGCCGACGACGACCCGGTTTCCCAGTGGCAGCAGGCGAAAACGGCGGCGTGCGAGGCGATCGCCGGACTCGGCACCATCTCGCACCACCACGCGGTCGGCGTGGACCACGCCCCTTACTTGCCCGCCGAGATCGGCGAGCTGGGGGTGGAGGTGCTGGCCGCCGTGAAGCACACACTCGACCCGGAAGGCGTGCTCAATCCGGGGAAACTGGTGACCTGAGCAGTTGCGCGGCGGCTGCGGTCTCGGTGCGCGGGGTCCGTCGAACCACGAGCGACCACAGCACGGCGAGCCCACCGGCGAAGAACAGCGGCCAGGCGAACACCAACCGGAAGCCCATGGCTGTCTCGCAACTGCCGACGTAGGTGGACACCAGTTCGGGCGTCGCCGCGTCGCCAAGGCCCTCACCCAGGCTGGCCGTCTCGACGCCGCCGATGGTGTTGCCGCACGTGATGCTCCGCGGGGCGTCCACGTCCGGGCCGGCCACATGCACGGGGATGAGCGCCAGGAGCAGCCCGAGCAGGAACGCGGCGATCGCCAGCGCGGCGGCGAACGTCTGCGGCCGCATGGTGATCTTGGCGAGCGGGTCGGTCTCGGTGTCCGGCCCCGTCTCCGGCAGCACAGTGGTGGTGCCCGCTGACGGGACCGCGTGGCGAGAAGTGCCGCTGATCGGCTGCGTCGCGGTGGCGCTCTCGTGGTCCATGCGCGCTAGCCTGCCTGGCGACCTGCCCGGATGACCAGAGAATCGGCCGAAAAGTCTACTTCTTGTAGTAGGCGCTGCCGTCGATCGCGCCGCCGCCGCAGACCGAGCCGAACGCGTAGGTCACGTCGAACGGCTCGGTGCCGTCCGGCGGGATGACCCGCGCGCCGGCGGCCTCGGGCTGGCACGGCCCGTCGACCGGCTCGTTACCCGTCGCGACGACCGTCCAGTGCAGGTTCTTCGCCGCCATCTCGCCCGGCTGCAAGTCGACCAGCGCCGGTGCCGGGTCGCCCTGCCTGGTCACGGTGGTCGGCAGGGCCTTGCCGGTGGCGTCGACCAGTTCCAGGCCGCCGTAGCCCCACAGGGTGCACGGCTCGGCGGCGGTGTTCGTGACCACGAGTGTCGCGTAGCGGTTGCCCGCGCCCGGCTCGCCGGGCTCGACCGTCCCGCTGAGCATGGGCGCCGTGCACTTGCGTTCCTGGGCGGGCGCCGAGGTTTCGGGCTGCGTCGGGGTCGACGGGTTCGGCGTGGTCTCGACGGTCGACGGCGGGGTGCTCGGTGGTTCGGGGTTGCCGGAGCCCGCGTTCTGCTCGGTGCCGCACGCACCGAGGACCAGGACCAGCGCGGCGGCAGCAATCAGTCGAATACGCACGGTATCGAGGCTATCGCTCGCGCCACGGTTCGGACAGCGGGCGCAGGCCGTCGAACGGGTCGGTCCACACGTACGTCCAGCACTCCTCGCCGCCCGGCAGCGACACCCGGATCCGGCGGTACTCGGCGCCTTCGTAGTCGTCCATTATGGACAGTGCGGTACGCGGATCGGTCAGCTGGGCGACCCAGCCGGCCACCCCGGGACCGTCCCCGAGGCGCAGTCCCGGGTAGCCGCGGCCCGTGTCGTACAGCGTGCCCGGCAGCGCGGCCCGTCGCGGCGCGCCCGTGACCTGCGGTGACAGCCGCCACCACGCGGACGCCTCCGGCTGGAGCGTGCCGTAGACGAACAGCCGGTCGGGGTACTCGGCCGGTTCGGGTGCCCCGGTCACCTCCCGCACGGTCAGCCCGTCGGGTCCGGGAACGCCGGTCAGCGCGGCGGCGCCCGCCTGCGGCACGTCCGCGCAACGCACGGGCGCGCCGTCGACCAGTAGAGGGAGGCGGATCTCGCCGAATGCCGTGTAGGCCAGCGGTCCCACGACGTGGGTGCCGTCGACCAGCCGCACCTCGCCCGTGTCCACGCGGGCCAGCCGGTACCGCTCGCCGCGGCCCTCACACCGGTCGAGCACCGCCACCTGCGCGACCGTCGCCAGCCAGACCGCGTGGTACTCGGTGACTCCCGGCGCCGCCGTGAGCGTGGCCGGACGCTGGTCGTCGACCACGCGCAGCCCGGCCGCCCACACGGCCGCCAGCCCCGTGCACCTGGCCCGCAGCACGATCGCCGGCCCTGCTAGGCCGAGCGCCTCGCGCAGCCACGTCACCTTCGACGGGCACACGTTCGAGCCGTAGGCGAGCACCGGCACCCGCTCGGTCAGCGGCTCGGCGTCGCGCTCGGCCAGCCAGTCGTCCAGGTCGGTGCCGTCGGGCAGCCGCCAGCCGGACAATGCCACCGGGTCCCGGTGCAGCGGCCAGCCGGTGGCGTCCTCGTGCACGTACGAACCGGAAGGTCGTCGCCCCGGATAGGGCACGGAAGGGAAGTCGAGATCAGCAAACACCGGCTCCAGACTAGTGCGGAAGGCGTTTGCCGACCGGCGTGATGATGTACGCGATCCCGCCGGGTCCACTCGCGACGTTGCCGCTGGCTGTGTACCGCTTGGTGCGCAACCAGATGTTCTCGAACTGCTCGCGCTTGTAGACGTTGCGTACCTCGTCGTTGCTGCTCGACGCCGGGTCGTTGGTGATCACGTCACCGTCCTCCGTGAAGCCCACCACCACCATGATGTGGCCGGCCGTGCCGTAGCCGGCGCCGTCCAGCTCATCCGCGCGGAACGACTGCGAGGTGATCACCGGGATGCCGGCCTTGATGTAGTGCTCGAGCTCGGTCAGCGAGCCGAGGCGGGTGATGTGCCCGGCCAGCCCGAAGGTCGCGGCGTAGGCGGTGTTGAACGGCCAGTTTCCCGTGCCGTCGTAGTCCTTGTCGTAGGTGAACCGGGCCGCGTGGTCGACGTTCGGGTCCGCATAGGACGGATCGACCCACGATGTGTCCTCTTCGGACGGTCCGTGACCCCAGTACTCGACCACCATCTCCGTGGAGGTCGGGCTGCACCATGCCTCGCCGCCCCCGCCGTACTGCGGGTACTCGCCGACGTGGATGTTCTGCGAGTAGCGCGGCACCGGCAGTTCGAGGCCCCACGCGCCGCCCGACGGGCTGGTCGGCACGGTGAACCGGTCGGGGATGGCCGAGGTCATGGCGCCGACCATGGCGAGCTTCGGCGTGGCGCGCGTGCCGGCCTCGCGGTACAGGGTGACGCGCAGTTGGTAGGAGCGCAGGGTCACGCCGGTCTCGGCGACGAACGTGTCGACGTCGATGTAGCCGTTCGCGTCCTCCTGGTCGGGGAGCGTGGTGCGCAGGATGTCGCCGTCACCCGAGGCCCAGCGGCCCATGGTGTACCAGGCGGTGGTCGCGCCGTCGGCCGTCTTGCCCTGCATCTCCACGAGCAGCCAGGTGTCCTCGGGCGTGATGGCGTTCCAGGACGCGACCAGTTGGGTGGCGCCGAAGCCGTGCCGGTAGGACGGCGAGGTCCAGCGGCCGTACTCGTAGCGGCGCGTGGTGCCGAGATCCGGTTCCGTGTGCTCGATGGAGCCCACCGGGCGGCCGATCGCCAGTCCGCCGCCGAACGTCGGGCGCAGCCCCTCGCTGCGACCCTTGGCGAAGTCGAGATGGGAACGCCATTGGCGGTAGTCGACGGGTGCGTCGGTCGCCGTGCTCTCCGCCGGGACCGGCACGGTAAGAAGCGACATGGCGGCCGCGGTGACGGCAAGTGCCCAGGCCAGGCGAAGGTGAGCGCGCATGGCGACAATTTTCGCGCCAATCACGCTCTATGTAAATCCCCGCCATTCGGCCCAGTTGGTCGGCGCGTGACCGATCCGGTTTCGTCGGTGCTGGTGACTACGCTGGATTACGGGGGGCCGTGGCCGCCGTCGATCAGGTTTTTGTTGCGGCGTAACGGGTTCGCTGTCGTGCGGGAGCGGCGGATTCAACCGCAACGGTCATCGTGCGCGACCGCAACGGTCATCATGGGTGACCGGAGTGGTCATCATGCGCGGCTTATTCCTGTTCCAGTTCCTCGATGAAGTCGGCCCAGAACTGTTGCACGCAGCGTTCGTAGCGCAGGCCCAGCTCCAGGGTCTTCACCTGCCAGCGGTCCGCGTAGTCGACGATCTCCGCGCGCTGCTCCACGTACCCCTCCGCCCGCTCGCTGTGTGACTTGTGGCGGTCGCGGGCCAGTTGGAGCAGGTTCTCCTGGTTGCCGAAGCCCGAGAAGAACAGCTTCAGCAGACCCGAATCCCGCACCTCGGTCTGGTCAAGAGTCGGGGACGCCAGCCAGGTGCGCAGCGCCTCGCGGCCGGCCGGGAGGATCGAGTAGGTGCGCCGGCGCCGGCCACCCTCCTCGACCGTCTCCGCCACCAGGCCGTCGCGGACCAGCCGCGCCGGCTCGTCGTACAACTGCGAGTGGGCGAACGCCCAGAAGTTGCCGATCGTGTTGCCCACGAACTGTTTCAGGTCGTAGCTGGTGGCCGGGGTGTAGCTGAGCATGCCCAGCACGACGTACGAGGTCGCGTTGAGCTTGCGCGTACGTTCCGACATCTGCCCGAGGATAGCGACACTAGGCCGTTTGGCGTCGCCCAATCGGACTAGTGTCGCGTTACTTACAGCACTGCCTGTGTCTGCGTGACCTTCGCGACCAACCGGTCCTCGTCGTCCCGGATATCCGTTTCGATCACCACGATCCGGCGTCCCGTGTGCAGCGGGCGGGCCACGGCCGTGGCGTACCCGCCGCGCACGGCGCGCAGGAAGTTGGTCTTCGACTCGATGGTGGTGGTGCCGGTCGATCCGTCCGGCAGGTTGTGGAACGCGCACAGCGCACCCACGTTGTCGGCCAGCCCCATGAGCGCGCCGCCGTTCATGGCCCCACCCGTGGTGGTCAGGGCCTCGGACCAGGCCAGCCTGCCCCGGACCTCGGTGGCCGAGTTCTCCAGCAGTTCGATGCCGAGGAACCCGGTGAACGGCACCACCTGGTGCATGTCCTCGGTGGCCGTCACGACAGGTGGCTGATGGCGAGCTTGCCCTCCGCGACGGCTGCGCGGATCCGCTTCTTGTCGAACTTGCCGACGCTCGTCTTCGGCACCTCGTCGACGAACGTCCAGTTCTCCGGCAGCTGCCACTTGGCGACCTTGTCGGCCAGGAACTCGCGCAGCTCGTCGGGCGTGGCGGTCTTGCCTTCGCGCAGCACCACGGCCACCAGCGGGCGCTCGTCCCACTTCTCGTCCGGCACGCCGACCACCGCGGCCTCGGCCACCGCCGGGTGCGCCATCACCTGGTTCTCCAGGTCGACCGACGAGATCCACTCGCCACCGGACTTGATCACGTCCTTCGACCGGTCGGTGAGCCGTAGGAAGCCGTCGGGGGTGATGGCGCCGACGTCACCCGTGCGCAGCCAGCCGTCGTGGAACTTCTCCGAACCCTCTTCACCCTCGGCCACCTGGTAGTACGTGTCGGCGACCCACGGGCCGGCCACCTCGAGCTCGCCGACCGCCGTGTTGTCCCACGGCAGCTCGTTGCCGTTGTCGTCCATGAGCCTGGCGCGGACGGACGCGGGGAAGCGGCCCTGCAGGATCCGGTACTGCCACGCCTCGTCGCCGGAGGTGCCGGCCGGCGGGTGCGACACGCTGCCGAGCGGCGAGGTCTCGGTCATGCCCCAGGCGTGGATGATCGTCACGCCGTGGCGGTCGAACGCCTCCATGAGCGACGGCGGGCACGCGGACCCGCCGACCACCGCGCGGCCGAGCGGCGCCAGGTCCTGTGGGTTCGCCTCGAGCTGGGCGAGCAGCCCCTGCCAGATGGTCGGCACGGCACCGGCCATGGTGGGTTTCTCGGCGGCGATCAGCGCGGCCAGCGGCTCCGGCTGCAGGAACCGGTCCGGCATGATCAGCGTGGCGCCGACCATGAGCGCCGCGTACGGCAGGCCCCAGGACATGGCGTGGAACTGCGGCACGATCACCAGCGCCCGATCGGCCTGCGACAGCGCCATCGAGTCGGTCATGCACACCTGCATGGAGTGCAGCCAGATGGACCGGTGGGTGTAGACCACGCCCTTCGGGTCGCCCGTGGTGCCGGACGTGTAGCACATGGCGGCCGCCCAGTCCTCCTCGACGAGCGGCCACTCGAACTCGTCCGGCTGCTCGGCCAGCAGGTCGGCGTAGGAGTGGACGGTCACGCCCTCCGGCGCCTGCAGGGTGCTCGCGTCGCCGTTCACCACCACCACGTGCTTGGCCGTGGTGAACGTCGGCAGAACCTTGGCCAGCAGCGGCACGAGCGTGCCGTCGACCAGCACCACGTGGTCCTCCGCGTGGTTGGCCACATAGGTCAGCTGCTCGGGGAACAGGCGGATGTTGAGGGTGTGAAGTACGGCACCCATGGCCGGCACGGCCAGGTAGGCGACCAGGTGCTCGGTGTTGTTCCACATGAACGTGGCGACGCGTTGGTCACCGGTCACGCCGAGGCCGCGCAGCGCGTGCGCCAGCCTGGCCGCCTCGCGGCCGACGTCGGCATAGGTGCTGCGGCGGCTTTCGCCCCCGGTCCAGGTGATGACCTCGGCATTCGCGTGTACCCGGCTGCCGTGGCGCAACAGGTTGGCGATGGACAGTTGACCGTCCTGCATGGTGCCCAACATCGCTGTTCAAGCTCCCTGTGGCTGGTGGTGAGTTGGGACGAACATTAGTGCTGGAATCGCCTTCTCGAACAGCCATCACGCAGCGTGAAATGCCCCCTTAGGGTGTGTTACCTGCGGTTTCGGCGAGAACTCTGCGCGTGTCGCGCGTATGTTCACGGACGTTGATGTGTTTACTGGCAACGGCAACGCGGGGGTTTACCCTCCGCGACCAGCCAGAAGTCGAGCAAGGAAGGATCACCACGGTGGCTCTGCCCACGTTGACCCCAGAGCAGCGCGCTGACGCGCTGGCCAAGGCGGCGGAGGCGCGCAAGGCGCGATCCGAGCTGTTGGCGTCGATCAAGTCCGGTAAGCAGACCATCGCGTCGGTGCTCGGACGTGCGAAGGACGACAAGACGATCGGCAAGACCAAGGTTGCCGCTCTCCTGAAGGCCGTGCCCGGTCTCGGTGCGGTCAAGGTGGCCGCGCTGCTCGAGCAGTCGGGCATCGACCCCGACCGGCGTGCAGCCGGCCTCGGCGACCGCCAGCGCGCCGCGCTGATCGACGCGCTCAACTAGTATTTCCGCGTTCCAGGGCCCGTGAGCAGGCGCTCGCGGGCCCTGAACGTGTTCAAAATCTCCTCCCCTCGGGGGAGTTTGTCGACCGGGTCCGTGGGCATGATGAGTGGGTGACGCTCATAGCGGACTACCGGCCGGGCTCGTTCCTGCTCACTTCCCCGCAGCGCAGCCTGCTGGCGAGCGGCACGCAGGCCGTCATCACCGAGCGCGATCCCGACGAGCTGGCCGCCAAGGTGACCAAGCAGCTGGTCGACTCCGACGCGCCGGTCGCGGTCGGGGCGCTCCCGTTCGACAACGCCACCGCGCCGCACGTGGTGCTACCCGAGACCGCCCGGTGGGCCGGCCCGGTTCCCGGCGGCGCGGTCGTGCCGCTGGTCATGCCGTCCGTCGAGGTCGAGCCGGTGCCCGCGCCCGCCGCCTACGAGCGCAGCGTGGCCGCCGCCGTCTCCGCACTCCGCGCGGGTGGGCTGAGCAAGGTCGTGCTGGCCAGGTCGTTGCACCTGACCATGGACGAGCCGGTCGACCTGGTGTCGCTGCTCGCCAACCTGGCGGCCGACAACGCCACCGGCTACACGTACGCGGTCGACCTGCCGGCCGTGGGCGGCCGTCGCACGCTGGTGGGCGCCACCCCCGAGATGCTGCTGTCCCGCACCGGCTCGACCGTGCTGGCCAACCCGATCGCCGGCTCACTCGCCCGCTCGGCCGACCCGGCGATCGACCGGCGGGCCGGCGAGACGCTGTTGGCCTCGGTGAAGGACCACGACGAGCACCGGGTGGTGGTCGAGTCGGTGGCCGAGGCGCTGCGCCCGTTCTGCCGCACGCTGACCGTGCCGGACCGGCCGTCGCTGGTCGGCACGTCCGCCGTGTGGCACCTGTCCACGCAGATCACCGGTGAGCTGATCGACCCTGGCATCTCCGCGTTGCGGCTGGCCTGCGCATTGCACCCGACCCCGGCAGTGTGTGGCACGCCGCCGGAGCTGGCCCGGCGGACGATCGCCGCGCTCGAGCCGTTCGACCGTGGTTTCTACGCGGGTGCCATCGGCTGGTGCGACGCCGAGGGCGACGGTCAGTGGGTGGTCGGCATCCGCTGCGCCGAGCTGTTCGAGCCGGTCAGCGCCCGGCCGAGCATGACCCTGTACTCGGGCGCCGGCATCATGCCGGCCTCCCAACCCGCGCTCGAACTGGCGGAGACTTCAGCCAAGTTCCAAACCCTCCTACGCGCCATGGGCCTACGTTTCGCCACCTAATCCGAAAATAGACCCACGGCGCACCCTGGCTGGCGGTGAAATCGCTGGTTACTAACCCGCGGTGCGTGGCCGCAGCCCCGTACAGACCACGCGAGGACCGCTGAGGTGCAGGCGGAGCCGCCCATTTTCAGCCCGGAAGGGCACTCCCCGCCAGGGGAGACCGGAGACTAACCCCCCGCGAGTCCCACGTTGAGAACAGGCGAGTCCCACGTTGGGACCGGGTGAGTCCCACATTGGCGACATGCGAGTCGCTCTCCCGGGGGTGGCCCCGAACGTGGGACTCACCCGCACTGAACGTGGGACTCGCGCGTTCTGAACGTGGGACTCGCGCGTTCTGAACGTGGGACTCGCGCGTTCTGAACGTGGGACTCGCGCGATCACCTAAGGTAGAGGGTCAGTCGAGTCTGCCGAGACGCTGACCCTGGGGCCGGTATGCGCCGATCGCGAGCTGAACAGGTCCGCAGGAGAACGCTGTTGCGTGGTGCGGTCCTCGCTCCGCTCATGGGTGTCGCCGCTGGTTGCGGCGGTCTGGCCCGCACGGCCGGGCTCGGTGACTACGTGCGGGTGGCGGTCAGCTGGAGCGCGGCGGAACTGGCGGCGTTCCAGCGGGTGCTCGCCGGCCGGGGCAGTGACGACCACGAGTTGATCCCGCTGGGCGACGACATCGGGGCCGCGCTCGGCGCCAGCACCACCGGCCGCCCGGACATCGTGGCGTTGCCGCAGCCGGGACACGTGGCCGGCAACCTCGACAGGCTGGAGTCGCTGCCGGCGGAGGTGTGGCAGCCCTCCTACGACCAGATCTGGAGCGAGGAGCTGCCGTCGGCGCGCGGTGAGCACTTCGCGCTGCCGTTCAAGATCGCGCACGCTTCTGTCGTCTGGTACCGCAAGCGGGTGTTCGCCGAGCTGGGCATCGAGGATCCGCCGAAGACCTGGGCGGACTGGCTCGACCTCAACGAGTTGATCATCGAGTCCGGACAGGCGCCGCTCGCGCTCGGCGGCGCGGACGGCTGGCTGCTCGCCCGGTTCTTCGAGAACGTGCTGCTGCGGTCGTTCTCCGGCACCTACGACGAACTCGCCGCGCGTCCGGACGCACGGGCCTGGTCGAGCACCTCCGTGCGGAAGGCGTTCGAGATGGTCGCCACCATGTGGAGCCGGCCAGGCGCGCTGGCAGGCGGACCCGACCGCGCGCTCGTTCAGCAGTTCCCGGACGCCGTGCTCGAGGTGTTCCGCTACGACCGCGCGGCCATGGTGGTGGCGCCCGACTTCGCCGAGTCGGTCATCCGCCGGTTCGCCGGCGACGACGCGGACGTCGGCACATTCACCTTCCCCGGCACGGGCCCACTGGTGATCTCCGGCGACCTGCTCGTGCTGACCAGCCCGGCGTCCGAGGCGGCCGTCAACCTGATCAAGTACCTGGCCGAGCCGGACGCGCCCGTGCCGTGGATCACCGGCACCGGCGGGTTCATCGCCGCCAACCCCAAGACCGACATGCGGCACTACAGTCCGACGCTGCGCGGCCTGGCCACCGACCTACGCGAGCGGGAACACCGGTTCGGGCTGTCCGACCAACTCGGCCGGCTCGGCGGAAGTGAAGGCCTGCAACGGGTTCTGCAGGATCTGCTGCGTGCGCTGGCCGACCGGACGAGCCCCCGCGACGCGGCGGACGCGGCCTGCGAGCAGATGGTCGAGGCGGTGCACCGGACACGATGAGCACGGAGATCACGACGTCCGCCGGCCTGCGACTGGAGGTCGCCGGCCGCGAGCTGACCGGGTCGCTCGGCGGCGGCGACCACCGGAAGAAGGGCCGGTGGGAGGGCTACCTGCTCGGGGTGCCGGCGGCCGCGCTGCTGGCCCTGCTGGTGATCCCGATGCTGTGGACGCTGAAGCGCGCGGTCTGGGAGCTGCCGGTGCTCGGCAACTTCGGCGAGATCCTCACCGACCGGGCCGCGCTGCGCTCGGCCTGGCACAGCGTGCTGTGGGTGGGGATCGCGCTGGTCGTGCTGGCCGCCGGGTACGGCATCGCCGTGCTGAGCAAGCGGGTGGGCGGCGGGTGGCGGATCGCCGTCTACGCGCTGATCCTGCCGTTCGGCGTGTCCGCCCTGGTGGCCGGCGCGACGTTCCGGCTGATCTTCGACCCCAACCCCGAACGCGGCATCGCGACCGCGTTGCTCGGGGTCACGTTCCTCGGCCCGAACCTCATCTGGTGGGTGCTCGCGTCCGCGTTCGCCTGGTCCTGGCTGGGTTTCGTGGTGGTGCTGTTCCGCGCGGGGCTCGACGCGACGCCCGGCGTCCGGCGGTTCGCCCGGCTCACGCTGCCGCGTCCCGGCCCGGTGTCGGCCATCGTGGTGCTGACCGTGCTGGTGGCCGCCATCCGGGTGTTCGACCTGGTGCTCATCGCGACCCCGAGGTCCATTCAGGACGATGTGGATGTCGTTGGCCTGCACTGGTTGCGGCTGACCGTTGGGTCGCCCGACACCGGCGCGCCGGCCGCGCTGGCCGTGCTCCTGTTCGCCGTGGTGGCCGCGCTCAGCCTGTTCGGCATGCGGACGTCGCGGCGCACCGAGCCGCGGTTCGTCACCACGCAAGCCGTGGCACCGCCGGTGAAGGTCGTCCGGAAACGCGTGGCGGTGACCGCGTGGTGGACGAAGGCCGGTGGCGTCGGGCTGGTGCTGCTGTGGGTGGCGCCGCTGGTGGTGCTCGTGGCGACCGCACTGCACATCCCGGAGGTGGCGGGCGCGCTCGGCTTCTGGACTCTCGACGGGCTCGGACTCGGGTCGTTCGCCGAGGTCAGCGACACCTGGTTGTGGCCGGCGGTCGCGGGCAGCCTGCTGATCGCGGGCCTCGCGACCGGGTTGGTGCTGGCGGCCGCCGTGCCGGCCGCGTACTGGCTGACCTGGGTCCTCCCGGACCGGCCGGCCCGCGTGTTGGTGGTGGTGCTGGCCGTGCTCGCCGTGGCGCCCGTGCAGATGTACGCCGGTCCGCTCAACGAGGTGTTCGCCGAACTCGGGCTGGCCGGGTCGCGTGCGCCGCTGGCTCTCGTACACGCGGCGGCCGGTGTCCCGTTCGCCACGCTCGTGCTGCGGACCGCCTTCCGTGCGGCGCCGAAGGACCAGTTCGGCCGGCCGGCGCTGGATGCCGTCTGGCGCCGCGGCAGCTACCGGCCGACGCTCGTGGCCGTGGCCGTGCTGGAGTTCGTGTTGGTATGGAACGACTTCATCGTCGCTTACCTGATCAGCGGGCCGGGCACCAGCCCGCTGACGCTGCTGCTGTGGGGTGAGGCCCGCCAGTTCGGCACGTCCGCCGGCACGATCGCCGCCAGCGCGGTGGTCTCCGCGCTCATCCCGGCCGCGCTGCTCCTGGCGACCTGGCGCACGGTGGTCGCCGGGCTGACCGGCAAGGCGACACCGTGACCAGGCGCAAAAGAACGCCCAGCGACCTGATCAAGCAGATCAAACTCGTCCTGTTCGGCGTCGGCAGCTGGCTCGCGGTGACCGCGGCGGGCGACTGGGTCACCAAACTGCTCAACGAGTCGGCGGTCGGCAAGACGATCGGGGAGTACGCGCTGATCGCCGCGATCGTCGTGGTGCCGGTGTTCCTCGTCATCTCGCTGTGGCTGGCCTTCCGGCGGGGACCGAGCGGAGAACCGGGTGGCACCGAGGCGGAGCCGCCGGTGCCGCTGACCCCGCCGCGCTGGTTCGAGCGATCTCCGCTGGCCGGTCGGGTGGACGAGGTGCGCGCCGGGGTGAACGCGGTGCACGCGAACGGCGTGGTCGTGGTGGTGGGTCCGCGGGACATCGGCACGTCGGCCGTCGGCCAGGCGATCGTGCAGCAGCTCATCGACGACCACCACACGGCGCAGGGCCGCACCTACCGGTTCGACCTGCGCAGCCGCTCGGCCCGTGGCCCGGACGACGCGGCTGCCACCGCCGGGCGCGTGGTGTCGGCCTTCGACATCGACGTCCCGGCCGACGACTCGGCCGAGGTCCTGGCCAGGGTCGCCCGCAAGCTGGTCAACCGGTTCCGCGGCGACGACGGCACGCTCATGCTCGACAACGTGTCCACGCCGGACCAGGTCAGCTGGCTGATCGGGGAGTGGCCGACCAGCGGGCCGCCGTTCCTGGTGATCGCCGGCGAGCCGGCCGTGGCGGAGGCACTCGGGGGCAGCATCGTGACGGTCGACCAGCTCGGTCTGCCGCAGCTGCGGGCGATCTGGGAGGCCGCGCTGGCCACGCCGAAAACCCGGCGAACCAGGCGGTGGCGTGGCCGGCTGCGGCAGTTCGCCGGCACGATTCGCACACCGTGGCGCGCTCCCGACGATCTGGACCGGCTGCTGCCCTACCTGCTCGGCCGGCCGAAGGCGGTGGAGCTGCTGGCCGCCGAGATCCGGCGGGCGGGCAGCCAGGTCACGGTGCCGGGCCTGGTGCGGGAGCTGGAGGCGGCCGATCCGCACGACGAGTCGGCGGTCGCGCCACTCGTGCGGGTGTGGACGATCATCCTCCGCAGTACCCGCGAGGGCCTGAGCGACGAGGCCGGCTGGCTGCTCGACGCGTTGGCCGAGCTGCCGGTCACCGGGCTCGCCAGGCCCACGGTCGAGGTGCTGCTCGACGACGAGGAGGCCGAGGCGCTCGACGAGCTGTGGGACCGCAACCTGATCGAGGAGGTGGACGACCGATTCCGGCTGCCGCAGGAGCTGCGCCGGGCGGTCACCGAGACGAACACGGACAAGCGGCGCGAGGAGGTCGTCCGGCGTGCGCTGCCGGTGCTGCTCGAGTTCTACGCGGACCTCGTGGAGAGTTGGTCGATGCGGCTGGACAAGGATCCCACGGCGGCGGGCGCGTGGTTCCAGACTTCGGAGGCGTCGCTGTGGCCGCTGGTCAGCACCGAGTACTACAGCGACGACTCGCTGCTGGAGGAGGTGCTGGACTACCTGACGGGCATCGCCGACGGTCTGGAGAAGTGGTACGTGCGTGAGCAGCAATCCACCAATCTGCTCAAGGTGGGCCGTGGGATGTTCGAGCTGGCCGAACGCGTGGGACGCGCCGATCTCGAGGCGCTGGGGGCCATCCGGACGGCCATCGCGCTCCGCATCCGCCGCAGTCCTGGCGACGCGGTGACCCAGTTGGACGTGGCCGGTGTGTGCGCGGACAAGGTCCAACGCGACGAGGTGCGACGCGACCTGGAGGCCCGCATCTGGGTGGAACGCGCGCTGCTCGGGCTCGCCGGCGCGGAGGACGGACTGTCCAGAGTGGACCAGTCACCGACCGTGCTGCTCAACAGGGGCATGCTGTGCATCGTCCGCGACGCGGCCGACGAGGCGCGCGACCATCTGGCGTTGGCCGAGCGGCTGGCCTCGTCGGCCGGCGATCCTGGTTGTGTGGCACACAGTGTGGAGCTGCAGGGCATCGCACTGTCCCAACAGGACGGTCAGTTGGTGGCGGCCGCCGCGAGGTGGCAGCGTGCCCGCGTGATGTTCGCCAACCTGAGGCAGGACCAGGGCGAGGCGCGTTGCCTGCAGCATCTGGGCGCGGCCGCGATCATCGACACCCGGGTGGCCGCCTATCTCCGGGACGGCAGCATGGAGGAGTTGCCCTTGCCGGAGGCTGCCGAGGCGGCTATTCCGTTGCTGGAGCGGGCGAAGGAGCTGCGGGAGGGTCAGCCGGACACCGGGCTGGCCGACCACTATCTGACCGTGGCGCGTGCTTATCTTGACTGAGGACTATGGGGAACCACGATCTCGGGTGCGGGAACCGCGATCTCGGGTGCGGGAACCGCGATCTCGGGTGTGGGAACCGCGATCTCGGGTGCGGAACCGCCCGCTAGATACGGCTCAGCTGTTCCGTGATCGCCGGGTGTGCGTCGTGTTCGGTTGCCCAGTCGGGTTCCGGGGCGGTGTCGGTGAGGACGGCCACGCTTGCCCGGTAGTCCGGGCCGGCGTCCAGGTCCAGCAGGTGCACCATGGCGGCGTCCACTTCGGACGCCGTCGACTCGAGCAGGCTCGGCGGGCCGCCGGGCGGGGAGAGCGTCAGCTTGGTCATCGGCACCGACATGCCCCGGCCGGTGGTCTTCACCACGGCCTCCTTGCGTGCCCAGTACGTGAAGAACGCGCCCTGGCGCTCGGCCGGCGGCAGCGCGCGGAAGGCGTGCAGCTCGGCCGCCGAGAACACGGTGGCCGCCAGGTCGTCGACCGCCGTGTCACGCAGTTCCTCCACGTCGATGCCGACCGGCGGGCCGTCGGTCGCCGCCAGCACCACCCGGTCGCCCGAGTGCGAGATCGACACCTCGGGTGCGCCCTCGGCCACCACCCGCGGCTTGCCGTGCGGCTTGCCGCAGTCGTAGCAGGCGGCGTTCAGCTCCACCCGCGACGGCGCGATGCCCAGCCATTCGCCGGCCACCAGGCGGATCAGCGTCCGGCCGGTGAGGAACCGCAGCTTGTCGACCTCCCTGCGGTAGGCCGCATAGCGCTCCCGCTCGACGTCGTCGAGCCAGCCCATCAGCCCGACCGTGTCGGCCTCCGGGCGCGCCCACCACACCTCGCAGCGCATTAGTTGCCGGCCGCCGGGTCGCACTCCGGGGGCTGGCAGAGCAGGAGCGAGAGCGCTTCGTAGAAGACGCCGCCGATCTTGGTCGGGTCCGGGGTGGTGAACGCCTTGCCACCGGTCGCGCCCGCGATCGCCTGCAGCTCACCCACGTCGATGTCCGGGCCGATGCCGATCCCCACGATGCGGACCGGCCGCTGCGGGTCCTGGAGCTTCTGCAGCTCGGCCAGCAACTGGTCGCGGCTGATGCTGTTCTCGTCGTCGTTCCGGCCGTCGGTCATGACGACGACCGTGTTGATCCGGCCGGGCTCGAACGCCTGCGTGGCCGACTGGTAGGCGGCCAGCGTGGAGTCGTACAGCCCGGTCGCGCCGTTCGGCAGCGCCTTCACGTCGCGCAGCTCCGCCATGGCGTCGTTGGCCTTGTGGTCGCGGATCGGCAGCACCGGCCACAGTTCGCGGAAGTCCTTGCCCTCCCCGTCGAGGTTGGTGGAGAACAGCCAGATGCCCAGTTTGGTGGTCGGTTTCATCAGACCGATGCCCAGCTCGGCGGCCTGCAGGGTGACGGCCATCCGGTTGTGGTCGGTGCCGGGCACGGGCTCGTTCATCGATCCGGACACGTCGAGCAGCACCTGCACCCGACCGCTGAGGTTCACCCCCGACCACTCGTTGAGCAGCTGGTCCAGCTCGTCGTCCGTGGGCAGCTCGGCGGGTGTCATCTTGTCGGGCGACGTGCGCTGGTCATCGGCGCGTTCGCGCAGCATCTCGCCGTCCGGGGTGCGGAAACCCGCGTCGGCCAACACCTCGGAGGACGCCTGGCTCTGGAGCCGGTCGAGGAACTCCCCGGCCGCCTCACGTTCGGCGGCCGGCGTCTCCGGCAGCACGACGAACGGGTAGTCGAGCGACGGCACGGCCGGGTCGGCATAGGAGGCCACCAGCTGTGAGCCGTCGCCCCGCGCGTTGTGCAGCAGCACCTCGTGCTCGGCCACCGGGAACCCGTCGATCGGGCCGTCGTCGTCCGTGGTGCCGGGTAACCGGTCGAACAGGTCGTCCGGCTCCGGCTCGGTGTTGGCCGACAGCTCCCGCAGCTTGGTGGTGACCTGGGCCGGCGAGTCGACCAGCCCGTGGACGGCGAGCAGCGCGGACACCCCGGCCGGATCGAGGCCCGGATCGGGCAGCCCGACCTTCAGGTCCAAACCCTCCGCCCAGGTCGGCTGCTTCGCCGGCCAGCCGAGCCGGCCGGCCGCGTCCTCGGTCAGCGCCAGCACCACCGGCGAGCTGGCGAGGGAGGTGCCGTCGGCCGGCTCCTCCCACGCGCCCTTCGCGTGCGCGCGCCGCAGCCAGATGGTCGACTCGGGGATCCACACGTCCGGCTGTTCCATGCCGTCGGAGACCACGAGCGACTCGGCCGTGGCGGCCGAGTCGCGGGACGCCACGTTGACCTTGTAGCAACCGTCCTGTTCGGACACTTCGGCGCCGATGCCGGTGATCACCGAGGCGATGTCCGGTGCCGCCGTGACGTTGATCACTGTGGTGGTGTCACAGCTCGCCGTGCCGAGCCGGTCCTTCACGAAGTCGTAGCCGAGCCAGCCGAGAAGTCCTAGTACGACCACCGTGACCAGCGGCACCACCGGAAAACGGCGGCGCGCCTTGGCCGACGAGTGTCGCCCCATGGCCGTCGTCCTCCGCATCGTGGTCGGAAAAGGCAGCTCGGACTTGGCACTTTACCCGGTATGGCAACGTGCTCGAGTGATCACAAACGGTCAGGAATAGAGCGCGTCAACCTCGCTCGCGAAATCCTTCATGATCACATTCCGCTTGAGCTTGAGAGACGGCGTGAGATATCCGTTCTCCGGATTGAACTCGGTATCCAGAATCCGAAACTTTCGGACCGACTCGGCCGTGGAGACCGCGAGGTTGCCGTCGTCGACCGCCTTCTGGATCTCGGCCGTGAGGTCGGCGTCGTCGGCCAGGTCGGCCACCGTGGCGGTCTCCGGCTTGCCGGCCGTGGTCTTCCAGTACGCGAAGTAGTCGACGTCGATGGTGATCAGCGCGGCCACGTACTTCTGGCCGTCGCCCACCACGAGGCTCTGACCGACCAGCGGGTGCGCGCTGATCCGGTCCTCGATGACCGACGGGGCGACGTTCTTGCCGCCGCTGGTCACCAGGATCTCCTTCTTCCGCCCGGTGATCTTCAGGAAGCCGTTGGCGTCGAGGTCGCCGAGGTCGCCCGTGGCGAACCAGCCGTCGGAGTCGATGCACTCGGCCGTGGCGGCCTCGTTGTTCCAGTACTTGGTGAACACACCGTCACCCTTGAGCTGGACCTCGCCGTCGTCGGCGATGCGCACAGCCGTGCCGGGCAGCGGCTTGCCGACCGTGCCGGGCTTCGTGGCGGTCGGCGAGTTGACCACGGACGCGGCCGTGGACTCGGTCAGCCCGTAGCCCTCGTAGACCGTGATGCCGACGCCGCGGAAGAAGTGGGTGAGCCGCAGCCCGAGCGCCGCACCGCCGGAGATCGCGTACTTGACCTGCCCGCCGAGCGCGGCGCGCAGCTTCGAGTACACGAGCCGGTCGAAGACCGCGTGCTTGATCTTCAGCCCGAGCCCGGCCCTACCGTCGGCCTCGCTGTAGGCGATGGCCGTGGCGGCGGCCGCGTCGAAGATCTTGCCCTTGCCACCGGCATGAGCCTTCTGCCGCGCGCCGTTGTAGACCTTCTCGAACACGTACGGCACCGACAGGATGAACGTCGGCTGGAACGACCCGAGGTTGTCGGTCAGCGTCTTCACGTCCGCCCAGTGCCCGAGCGTGGCGCGCGCGAACACCGCGCCCACCTCGACCATGCGGCCGAACACGTGCGCCAGCGGCAGGAACAGCAGCGTGGACGGCTGCTCGGCGGCCGTGTCGCCCTTGAACAGCGCGGCCAGGTACTCGACCGCGTTGCCGCACGAGGCGAACAGGTTGCGGTGGGTCAGGAACACGCCCTTGGGCCGGCCGGTGGTGCCGGAGGTGTAGATGAGGGTGGCCAGGTCGTCCGCCGAGACCCCGGCGCGGCGCTCGTCGACCACCGAGTCCTCGGTGTCCGCACCGGCCTCGACCAGCTTCTCCACGGCCCGGTCGTCGATCCGCCACACGTCCTTCAGCGCGCCCAGCTTGCCGCGGACCGCCTCGACCTTGGCCTCGAGCGCCGCGTTCTCCACGACCACCGCGACCGCGCCCGAGTCGGACATGATCCACTCGATCTGTTCCTCGGACGAGGTGACGTAGATCGGCACGGAGGCCGCGCCGGCCGCCCAGATGGCGAAGTCGAACAGCGTCCACTCGTAGCAGTTGGCCGACAGGATGCCGACCCGGTCGCCCGGTCCGATGCCCGCCGCCACCAGGCCCTTCGCGACCTCCACGACCTCGGCCCGGAACTGGGCGGCCGTGACGTCGCGCCAGGCCCCGTCGACCTTGCGCCGGAACGCCACGTTGTTCGGCGCCTCGTCGGCGTTGGTGAAGACGACGTCGGCCAGCCCCCCGCTGTCCGGCACCCTGGCCAAGGGGGCGATGGCGAGTTCGCGCATGGGTCTCTTTCCTCCGATACCTCACGGTAACTTGCGGGTATCTTGCCTGCGAAACGGGCCGAGGGCCACCCCCGGAAGATCATCGGGGGCGGCCCTCGGCTGAACGGACCAATGAGACAGTCCAGTTACGAGAGTCCGGCTACAAAGAGATGCTCCAACTCTCCAGCGTGCCGACATCGCTGCGGAACATGTCCCGAACCCGCAGCTGCCAGTTGCCGTCCGCCACTTCGCTCGACGCGTCCACCGTGTACGTGGCGTCCACGTTGTCGGCCGAGTCGCCGCCGCTCGAGTTCTTCAGGCGGTAGGTGCTGCCGTCCGGCGCCACCAGATCGATGATCAGGTCGCCCCGGTACGGGTGGGTGATCTTGACGGCCACCCGGCTGGACGCCGTGGCGTTGCCGGTGCAGCCGGCCACCGTGACCGTGCTGGTGATCGCCGCACCCGCGTCCGGAATGCCCAGCCGGGCGGTGTTGGCCTGGGTGGCACACGCCGTACCGCTGCCGAGTGAGTCCGCGGCGGCCGCGATCTCCGCCGAGAAGTGGCTGGTCTGCGTGTACACGCCCGGGTTCGCCGGCCGCGCGCAGCCGAAGCCCCAGCTCGTGATGCCGACCTGGACCCACTCGTCACCCGCGTCGCGCCGGAACATCGGGCCACCGGAGTCGCCCTGGCAGGTGTCCACGCCACCGTCGTCCCAGTTGCCGGAGCAGATCTCCTCCGCCGGCACCAGGTCGGTGTACGCACTGCCGCACTGGGCGTCGTCGATGAAGGGCACGGCCGCCTCGAGCAGGTACCGCTGCTGCGGCCCGCCCTCGACGGCCGCGCCCCAACCGGCCACGGTGAACGTGCCGCTGTCGTTGTCGCCGTTCGTGGCGACCGCGAGCGTTGGCACGTCGACGGGACGTTCCAGGCGGATCAACGCCCAGTCGTCACCATCCGGGTTGTTGTAGCCAGGAGCACGGTGCACGTAGTTGGACCGCACCGTGATCCGCGCCGGGTCCTGCAGGTCGACCGAGCCGAGCGTCGCCGTGATGTTGGCGTTGTTGCCGGTCGCGGGCACACAGTGCGCCGCGGTCAGCACGAGCTGCTGGGTGTACATGGCACCGCCGCAGCCCATGGACAACCGCACCATCCACGGGTACTCGCCCTGGTCGGCCCGGACCCCGCCGACGACCTGAGGCTGGACGTCGTCCGGCGGAGGTGCGGCCACGGCCTGCCCGGCAACCGCACCGAGCACCGCCGCGACGCCGACCCCCACGAGCGTCACCTTGCCGGCCAGACGTCTGAGCCTGTTCGTCATGTTTGGTCCCTTTCGGTTGTCGCTTCTCAGAAGGTGAGCCGCCACGAGTCGATGAAGCCCGTGTCGGTTCGATAGATGTCCCTGGCCTGGAGGCGCCAGGTGCCGTTCGCCACCTCGCTCGACGCGTTCACCGTGTACGTGGTGATGATGTTGTCGGCCGAGTCCGAGCTGCTGGAGTTCTTCAGCCGGTAGGCGGTGCCGTCCGGTGCGATCAGGTCGACCACCACGTCGCCGCGGTAGGTGTGCTTGATGTCGACCGACACCGACAGGTCGGTCGGCGCGTTGCCGGCGACGCCGGACACGGCGATCGAGCTGGTGACCGCCGCGCCCGCATCCGGGATGGTCACGTTGTCCGTGTTCTCGAACGTGCCTCCAGGCGGCGGTTCGGTGGTGTCACAGCTGGCGCCGACGATCCGCGGCGGGCAGTCGGAGTACTCGAGGAACGTCAGCACGGCCTCGCGGTTGCGCGAGGTCTCGCGGGCGATCACCTCATCGGGCGGGTAGAAGCCGCTGAGGCCGCCGCTGGACGGGTACATCTCGAACGTGTACGCGTAGATCCGCTGGTCGCCCCACAGCCAGTCGTCGATCGTGCCGTCCGTGATGTACAGGTCGGACGCCTGCTCCGGGGTGTAGCCGTTGGTCTGCGCCATTCGCTGGCCCAGCGTGGCGAAGACGTTGTAGTCCTGCTGGGTCATGCCGGGCGCGGTGTTGTTGTACGTGTAGCCGAACGGCCACAGCACCAGCTCGCTGAACGTGTGGAAGTCGATGTTCGTGCGGATCTGCTGCTCACCGCCGACCACCCGGCTGCGCACGAAGTTCGCGACCACCCGCACCTCGGGGGAGGACTCGGCGGCCGCGCCGCGGTAGGTCTCGCTCGACGCGCTGCCCGAGGAGCCGCCGCAGCAGCCCCAGTTGTAGTCCCAGTTGCGGTTCATGTCGGTGCCGATGGCGGAGCTGCCGGAGTTCGGCTGCCGGTTCTTGCGCCAGCCCGCGTAGGAGCCGGTGCTGATGTCGTACTCGCCGCCGTCCGGGTTGAGGTCGGGGAGGATCCAGATCTCCCTGCTGTTCACCAGGTTCGTCACACGGGTGTCGGTGCCGTACTTGTCGGTCAGCTCGTTCAGCAGGTAGAGCGCCATCTCGACCGTGAGGTGCTCGCGTGCGTGCTGGTGGTGGGTGAACAGCACCTCCGGCTCGTCCTCGTCGGCCGTCGGGTTGTCGGAGATCTTGAGCGCGAGGATCTCGCGGCCCTGGTAGCTGTTGCCGATCACCCGCCTGGTGACCAGGGTCGGGTGGTCGGTGACCGCCCTGTTGATGTTGGCGACCATCTCCGCGTAGTTGTGGTAGTTGGAGTCGGCCGGCGGGAAGTCCAGTGCGCCGAACTCCTCCTCCGCACCGTGGTCATGGGGATCGGCGGGTGCGATCCCCGGCTGCGCGTCCACTTTCAGGCCGAGCCGCTCGATCTGGCGGACCTCGGCGGGGGTTGCGGTGATGTTGAGCGCGCCGTGTTCGAAGGAGTTGATGGCCGCGCCGGTGGCGGCGACCGCGGAGCGCACTTCGGGGGAATCAACGCCTGCTACGAAGTACTCGGCGGACTGGCGGGACTCGTCGGGGGCAGGCGGCGGTTCCGACGCCGCGTTGCCGGTCATGGACATGACGATGGTCGCGGCGGCGAGCGCCCCGACCACGATGGACGGGCGTCTGTGTCTCACGCTTTCCTCCTGCAGGGGACGCCGACGGTGCGGCGCTGGAGGCGGTATTCAGTTGTGTCGCCAGTTTCAGGCCGGGTAGGACCGAACCCTCTCGGGTGCCCTCACGGTCCCGCCCAGCCCCGCCCTGGCCAGCTGATGTTCACCTGAGACGGTCGGCTCCACAAGACTGCAACCAGGTGTTCCGGGGTTTTACCAGTTCCCAGTTCAGCGGATCCTTGCCCGGCGCAGCATCCGCAAGAGGCTCGTCATGACCTTGGCGAACACCGCGTACGGCAGCCAGCGGGGCGGGTCGAGCATGGGAATCCGTTGCGTGCCAATGCTCTGCGCCTCGGTGTAGCGGAGCAGGCCGTCGGCGCCGTGCCGCCTGCCGAGTCCGGAGCTGCCCATGCCGCCCATCGGCACGTCCGTGCTGCCGAAGGCCGAGTTGACCGTGTCGTTCACGTTCACCGAGCCGGCCCGCAGCCGGGCGGCGACGCGGGTGGCGCGGGCCCGATCCTTGCCGAAGACGCTCGCGTTGAGCCCGTACTCGGTCTCGTTGGCGAGCGCGACCGCCTCGTCCTCCGTGGCGTACGGGTAGAGCGAGAGCACCGGCCCGAACGTCTCGGTCGCGTGGCAGAGCATGTCCGGCGTGACGTCCGTGAGCACGGTCGGCTCGTAGAAGAACGGGCCGACGTCCGGTCGCGGCCGGCCGCCGGTGAGCACGGTGGCGCCCTTCGCGCGGGCGTCGTCCACGTGCTCGGACACGGTCTTCAGCGCGCGCTGTGAGGTGAGTGAGCCGGTGTCGGCGCCGTAGTCGTAGCCGGTGGCCAGGCGCAGCCTGCCGGTCTCGGCCACCAGTGCCTCGGCGAAGTCGTCGAAGATCGAGTCGTGCACGTACAGGCGTTCCATGGCCAGGCACAGCTGACCGGCGTTGGCGAACGCGCCGCGCACGGCTGCTCGGGCGCTGGCCGCGACCGGGGCGTCGTCGAGCACGATCATCGGGTTCTTGCCGCCCAGCTCGAGCGAGCAGCCGACGAGCCGGCGCCCGGCCTGCTCGGCGACCAGCCGGCCGGTGCGGGTGGACCCGGTGAAGCAGATGTAGTCACAGGTGTCGACCACGGCGCCGCCGATGGTCGGCCCGTCGCCGAGCACCACCTGCAGCAGGTCGGCCGGCAGGCCGGCCCGGTAGAGCAGGTCGACGCCGAGGAGCGGGCTGAGCGCCGTCTGGCTGTCCGGCTTGAGGACCACGGCGTTGCCGGCCATGAGCGCGGGCACCAGGTCGCCGATGGCGATCGCGAACGGGTAGTTCCACGGCGAGATCATGCCGACCACGCCCTTCGGCTGCCGCAGCTCGGTGGCGCCGATGGCCACCGGCAGCAGGCCGGCGCGTTTCTTGGCGCGCAACAGTTTCGGCGCCTTGCGCAGGTAGTAGCTGGTGGCCAGGGCCGGCTCGCACAGTTCCTCGAACGCGTCGCGGCGGGCCTTGCCGGTCTCCGCCTGGATGAGGTCGGCGATGGTGTCGCGGTTGTCGAGCAGCAGCGAGTGGAACCGCTCGAAGACCGGCAGCCGCTGCTCGGGCTCGAGTGCCGCCCAGGTCTGCTGCGCGCGGGCGGCGCGCTCGTAGGCCGTCTGGACGTCCGTGGAGGTCGACTCGGGCATGCTGGCGAGCTCGCCGCCCGTGAAGACGGCGGTCGAGGTGTAGGTGGCGTCGGTCGAGGCCTGGACGCGGTGACGCACCTCGTCGAGCAGGCCGTCGGTGAGGGAGGCGGGCCGGCTCATCCGGCTGCCTCGGTTTCGCGGTCGGCCGCGGGGGCGCTGGCCGCCGCGCGGGCCTCGTAGTCCGCGCGCGCCTGAGGGGAGGCGCCGAGCAGGATCTGGTCGCCCTTGAGCGTGCGGGCCACCCACTCGGCCGCGCTGCGGGGGAGCATGCGGGTGAAACGGAACGTGCTGGCCAGTGACTTGGGCACGAACACGTCGAACTTCGGGCGCTGCAAGGTTTGCACGATCGCGTCCGCCACGTCGGATGCCTCGACCGACTTGAAGAACCGTGCCTCCGGGAGTCCGGCGGCCAGCTCCGTGCGGACGATGGCCGGCATGATCACCGAGACCTCGACGCCCGTGCCGCGCAGCTCCATGCGGACGGCCTCGGAGAGCCCGACCACACCGTGCTTGGTGGCGCAGTAGACGGCACCGCCCGGGAAACCGGCCTTGCCGGCGGCCGACGCGACGTTCACGATGTGTCCGGACTTGCGGGGCACCATGCGTTTGACGGCCTCGCGGGTGCCGTGGATGACGGCGTGCAGGTTGATCTCCAGCTGGTGTCCGGTGGTGCGGTCGGACTCGTCCTCGAACCGGCCGAGGGGCATGATCCCGGCGTTGTTCACCAGCACGTCCATGCGGCCGATCCGCCGCTCGGCCTCGTCGAGGAAGGCCGTGAACCCGTCCCGGTCGGTCACGTCGAGGGGGAGCGCCAGGGTCCCGCCGCCGAGTCGTGCGGCCGTCTGCTCGGCCACCTCGAGATCGAGGTCGCCGATCACCACCTTGGCCCCGGCCTCGACCAGCGCGGCGGCCGTCGCCGCGCCGATTCCTCGACCACCCCCGGTGATCACCACTACCTTGCCGGCCAACGAACGGGTCACCCGCGCCATCACAACTCCGCACATACAATCCAGCAGGAATGTTTCATCGAGCATAACCCGGCGAGTCCCACGTTGGAACCCGGCGAGTCCCACGTTCAGAACCGCCGAGTCCCACGTTCGGAGCGGGTGAGTTCCACGTTCGTGAGCATTCCGCTGCGGCCCGGGATGTGCCAGTTGTCCACAGTCGCACCAGTTGTCCACAGTTCAGCGAGGGTGTCTTCCGCAACGCCGGAACGACGGGCACCGTCGAGACATGCGCGAACCACCACCGGGCCTGCACGGCGCCCACAGGCGGGCCGACCTGCGAGAACAGCTCGGCCAGAAGCACGTGCGAGCACTGCTCGCGGGAGGTCGGCTCGTGCCGTTCGCCCGGCAGGTGCTGGTCGACCGCAACCGGCAGCTCGACCTTCGGACCCGAGCCGCCGCGTCGCTGCTCCTCGTCGGCCATGAGTCGATGCTCACCGGCCACACGGCGGCGGTCCTGCACGGATGCACCGCGGCCGATGCCGACACGGTGCACGTGCGGGTCGGCTATGGCCGCAAGCTGCGTCGCCCGCCGGAGCTGATGATCCACCAGGGACTGATCGACGAGGACGAGATCGTCACTGTCGACGGGCTGCGGGTGCACCTGCTGGAGTGCGCCATCGCGGAATTGCTCTGCTGGGCGCGCCGGCCAACCGCGCTGGCCGTCGCGGACCAGGCGTTCGCGTTGCAGCCGCCGGAGGAGCGTGAGCATTTTCGATCCGTCATCGCTGACCGGATCGAGGACCGCCGGGATCCGCGAGGGCAGCGTCGCGCCGAGCCATTGTTGGCGCTGGCCACAGGCATTGCCGAGTCGCCGGCCGAGAGTTGGCTGTTGCTCAGCTTCTTCCAGGCGGGATTGCCGATTCCCCGGTTGCAGCTACCGGTCGTCGACCTGTCCGGGCGGGTCCGGTATCGGCTCGACTTCGCCTGGGAGGAGGCGAGGGTGGCTGTCGAATACGACGGTTACGAGGCTCACGAGTTGCGGGCCGCTCAGGACGCTGCGCGAGAAGCGGACCTTCGTCGCCGAGGCTGGACGATCATCCGTGCGACGGCAGAGGATCTGCGCAATCCGCGTCCGCTGATATCCGCGATCTCCCTGGCTCTCTATCGCCGCAGGTCAGCGGCCTAGCGTAAGTCCCGAAGGTGGGACTCACCCGCTCTGAACGTGGGACTCGCGGGTTCTGAACGTGGGACTCGCGGGTTCTGAACGTGGGACTCGCGGGTTCTGAACGTGGGACTCGCGGGGTTTAGCGGGCGAACAGTTCGCCTGAGACGCGTTCGGTGTCGCGGTCCTGGACGTCGCTCGTGCCGTACAGGTGGGGGTGGCTGACGGCCCGGCTGCGGTTGTGCTGGAGGCCGTAGACGACGAGGGCGATGAGTGCGGCGAAGACGATGAGTTCCATGGCGCTAAGTTTGCGCTCGGCGAGTTACTGCCACCAGTGGCAGATCTGACGATGTGCGGTAATATCCTGCCATGCTCAAAACCGTGGCCGTGATTCTCATCGACGGAGCCACCCCGTTCGAGTACGGCGTGCTCTGCGAGGTGTTCGGATTCGACCGGCGGGACGCCGGTGTCCCGGCCCTCGAGTTCCTCGTCTGTGCCGAGAAGCCGGGCGAGCCGCTGCGCATGGACGTCGGTGGGCAGTTGATCCCCGAACACGGCCTCGACGCGGTCGCGCGGGCCGACCTGGTGGTCATGTCGGCCGCCGCCATCCGCGACGACTACCCGCCGGCTGTGCTCCAGACGCTGCGCGATGCCGACGAGCGCGGCGCCATCATCATGTCGGTGTGCAGCGGGGCGTTCATCCTCGGCGCCGCCGGCCTGCTCGACGGCCGCCGCTGCACCACCCACTGGCGCCACACCGACGAACTGGCCGAACGGTTCCCCGAGGCGCTGCTCGACCCCGACGTCCTGTTCGTGGACGACGGCAACGTCATCACCAGCGCGGGCACGTCGGCGGGTATCGACGCCGCGCTGCACCTCGTGCGCCGCGAGCTGGGCTCCGGCCCGGCCTCCGTGATCGCCCGCCGGATGGTGGTGCCGCCGCAGCGCGAGGGCGGCCAGCGCCAGTTCGTCGACCTCCCGATCCCCGACTGCCGCGCGGACAGCCTGTCGCCCGTGCTCACCTGGATGCTGGAGAACATCGCGGTCGACCACACGGTCGCCGCGCTGTCCCGCCGGGCCCGGATGTCCGAGCGCACGTTCGCCCGCCGCTTCGTGGCGGAGACCGGCACCACGCCGAACCGCTGGCTGTCCATGCAGCGCGTGCTGCACGCGCGGACTCTCCTGGAAGAGACCCCGATGTCCGTGGAGGAAGTGGCCGAACGGTGCGGCTTCGGCTCGGCCGCCCTACTGCGCCACCACTTCCACCGCATCGTCGGCGTGGCGCCGAAGGACTACCGGCGCACGTTCGGCGCGAAGAACCATGCGGGACGGCCACTCGAGCGCGAGTCGACGCCCGCCTGAGGAACCTGGTGGTCGGGCGTTCGCTTCGGTACACCTGATGGCACAACTGTGCCTCTAGGAAGGTCGAAGCGGTGAGTGACCGGCAGGAGCGTATCGACGCATACGTCGCGACCTGGAACGAGCCCAGGCTCGACCAGCGGCAGACGCTGATCGAGACGGCCTGGGACGAGGACGGAAAGTACCTGGCGCCCGCCGTGGAAGCCAAGGGCTACAACGAGATCAACGACAACATCGTGCGGATCCAGGAGAAGTACCCGAACCGGGTGTTCTGCCGCACGAGTGACATCTTCCAGCACAAGGACCGTGCCCGGTACACCTGGGCGATGCTCGACCTGGCCGGCTCGGCCACCATCGCCGGTGTGGACTACGCGGTGTTCGGGTCGAACGGCCGGCTGCGCCGCGTGATCTGCGTGTACGACCGCAAGCCGCGCGTCGGCGAAGTCAACTAGTCCGCCTCCCCGTTGGGTGGCGCTAGGCCATGTCGACGAGCCGGGGTTAACCGACTGCCGGCACGTCCCCGACGAGCATGGGGATCGCCCCCGGTACGACGTCAAGGGTGACGCCGGCCAGGGGGTTCGCCAGCACCTCGCCGTCGTGCTCGAACCACAGCGGCGCACCGTCGGTCCGCTCGATCCGCACCTGCCGCCCCCGCGCGTAGACCACGCCAGGCCGCGCCACGTGCGCACCCGTCCGCGACAGCCGCATCACCTCGCCCGCCGAGTACTCAGCACCCACCACGCACACGTCGAGCAGCCCGTCGTCGGTCATGGAACACGGCAGCACCTCGAAATAGCCGCCGCGGAACCGGCTCCCGCCCACGTTGGCGAGCAGCGTTGGTCCACTGTGGACTTCGGTGCCGTCGACCAGCACCCGCCCGGGGTAAGGGACGTACCGGGTCGCCAGGTCCACGAGCGCCGCGTGGTAGCGCTCCGGGCCCGACCGGTCGGTGATCGTCCTGGCCGCGTGGATCCCCTGCGGCGGGAACCCGGCGCTCGCCCCGGAAAGCACCAGCCGGTCCAGCTCGGCCACCCGCGCCAGGTCGAGCCGGCGCAGCCGTGTCGACGGCTTGGCCAGCGCCAGGTCCACCGCGTCCGGCCACGGCACGTCGCCCCACAGTGTGTGATAGTTGGAGTTCGCCGTGCCGGCCGGCACGATCAGCATGGCCACCGGCGTGGCGCCGGCCCAGGCGGTGGCGAGTCCGGCGGCCACCTCGCGGGCCGTGCCGTCGCCACCGACCGCGATCACCACCGTACACAGCGGACTGTCCACTGCGGACTGTGCGATGTGGAACGCGTCGCCGGGTGCGGTGGTCCACCGCACGTCCACGTCGTGGGTTCGCCGGCAGCGGGTGACCAGCTGCCAGACCTGGTCGGTGCCGAGGGTGCCGGCCGCCGGGTTGGCGATGATCAGCACTCGGCAGCGCGCGGTCACGACCGGGCCGCCGCGCTGACCGAACCGAGGAAGCGGGCCACCTCCCGGTAGGACGCCCACATCGACACCTCGGCGTACGGGATCCCGTGCCGCGCGCAGTAGTCCCGCACGATCGGCCGGGCGCGGCCGAGGTTCACCCTCGGCATGGCCGGGAACAGGTGGTGCTCGATCTGGTAGTTCAGCCCACCGAACGCGAAGTCCTTGATCCGTCCCGGCCTGATGTTGCGGGAAGTGAGCACCTGGCGATGCAGCCAGTCCAGCTCGACCGTCCCGCGGTGCACCGGCATCCCCTTGTGGTTGGGCGCGAACACCGCGCCGAGATAGAAGCCGAACACAGTCTGGCTCACCAGGATGAACAGCACGGCCAGCAGCGGCGACAACACGGTGAACGCCGCGCCACACACGAACACCGCGTGCAGCACCACGAGACCCAGCTCCAGCCGAGGCGCGCGCAACGCGCCGGCCCGCGCCGCGCTGAAGCCGGCCGCGTGGACCCGCCACGCCTCCTGGCCGAGCAGTACGAAGAACAGCACCGACTGGAACCGGATGATCAACCGTCGCCAGGGGGTGCGGCCCTTCACCGGCAGCTCGTCCACGTCGAAGATGACCTGCCGGCGCATGGTGTCCGGGTCACGCTCGAGGTTGTTCGGGTCGGCGTGGTGGCGGTTGTGGTGCCCGACCCACCAGCCGAACGCCACGCCCATCAACAGGTTCATATGCAGCCGGCCGAGCACGGTCATGGCCCGCCGGGACCGGCCGACCTGCCGGTGGCCGACGTCGTGGCCGAGAAAACCCGACTGCACGAACGAAAGCCCGAGGACGACGGCGATCAGCAACTGCCACCACGAGTCGCCGACCAGGACGAACGCCGTCCAGCAGGCCCCGGACAGCAGCAGGTTCAGCACGATCTTCACGGCGTAGTAGTCACGCCGGGGCGCGAGCAGGCCGGCCTGGTCGATCTCCTTCTGTAATTCTTGGAACGTGCCGGCGAGGGTCTGCATGGGTACCACCTCAGTTCGCGGTCACCACGAGCACCGCGTTCTGCCCGCCGAAGCCGAACGAGTTGCTCATGGCCGCCCCGACCGCCATCTCCCGTGGAGCGCCGTGCACCACGTCGATGTCGATCTCGGGGTCCTGACTGTCCAGATTGGCGGTCGGCGGGACCGTGCCGCGCTCGATGGTGAGCACCGCGCAGGCCGCCTCGATCGCCCCGGCCGCGCCGAGCGAGTGCCCGGTCACGCCCTTCACCGACGTCACGGCAGGCTTGTCGCCGAACACCCGGCGCAGCACCTTCGCCTCCACCACGTCGTTCATGGGTGTCGACGTGCCGTGCGCGTTGACGTGGTCGATCTCGTCCGGCGCCAGGTGCGCGTCGGCGAGTGCGGTCCGGATGGCGGTCTCCGCACCGGTTCCGCTCGGGTCGGGTGCCGTGGCGTGGTGCGCGTCGGCCGTGGCGCCGTAGCCACTGATCCGCGCCCGCACCCGGGCGCCGCGGGCCTCCGCGTGCGCCATCCGTTCCAGGACAAGGATTCCCGCACCCTCGGCCGCCACGAACCCGTCCCGGTCACCGTCGAACGGGCGGGACGCGGCCGTCGGGTCCTGCACCCGCCCCGACAGCGCGCCCATCCGCGTGAACCCCGCCATGATCGGCTGGGTGAGGCCGGCCTCGGCGCCACCGGCCAGCACGATGTCGCAGCGTCCGGTGCGCAGCAGGTCCCTCGCCGTGCCGATGGCCGTGGTGGCCGACGCGCACGCGGTCGTGGTGACCAGGTTCGGACCCTGGGCGCCGCAGTCGATGGCGATGTAGCCGGCCACCATGTTGACGCCCATCATGGGAATCAGCATCGACGACACCTTGCCCGCGCCTTCGGTGAGCATCGTGTTGTGCTGCTTCTCGAACGTCGCGACGCCGCCGAGCGCGTTGCCCATCACCACGCCCACCCGGGTGCCGTCCCAGACCTTCGGGTCGAGCCCGGCGTCCGCGATCGCCTCGCGCGCGGCCACGAGTGCCAAGTGGACATAGCGGTCCAGCCGCCAGGCGTTGCGCCTGCCGAGCAGGGTGTCCGCGTCGAAGCCGGGCACCCGGCAGGTGAAGTCGACCGGCATGCCGTCCAGCTCGTCGTCGAACGAGGCGGTCGACTCCCCGGCGCAGATGGCGCGCCAGGTCTCCTCGACGCCGATCCCGCCGGGGGTCACCAGGCCGAGCCCGGTCACCGCCGCGTGGAACGGCTCCGCCGTGTCATCCATCTGCGGTGATGCCCTTCGCGCCGAGCAGTTGGAGAGCGTCGGTGACGGTCGCCTTGGGTGTCACCTCGTCGTCGCGGATCGTGACGCCGAACTCCTTCTCGATGACCAGGGCGAGTTCCACAATGGCCAGTGAGTCGAGGTCGAGCTCGGCGAACGTCGCGTCCGGCAGTACCTCGTCCGCCTCGATCCCGAAGTAGTTGACCAGGATGCCGGCGAGTCGCTCAAGGATGGACATGGAACTTCCTTTCTCCTACATGGCCTCGATGTCCGGCCACCGCAGTACGGTCGAGCCCCAGGTGAGCCCGCCGCCGAACGCGCCGAGCAGCACCCGCTGCCCGACCCGCAGCTCGCCGCTCTCGCACGCCGAGCCGAGCGCGAGCGGCACCGATGCCGCCGCCGTGTTGCCCACCTGGTCGATGTTGCGCACGAACTTCGTGATCGGCTGGCCGAGCATGTCGGCCACCCCGTTGAGGATCCGGGCGTTCGCCTGATGGATGACGAACTTGTCGACGTCCGGTAATCGCAGGCCGGCCTTGCGGAGCACCGTCTGCGCCGACCCGGCCATCTGGAAGATCGCCTTGCGGAACACCGTCTTGCCGGCCATGGTGAAGTACTCGGCGCCGGGCTCGGCCGGCTCACCGGTCGAGCGTTGCCGCGAACCGCCGGCCGGCACCATGATCAGGTCCGCGTCCTGGCCGTCGCTGCCGAGGTCGAACGGTCCGAGCGCGCCCAGCTCGTGCGGCGCACCCGCCCGGAGCACCACCGCGCCCGCGCCGTCGCCGAAGATCGGTGCCGTCGTCCGGCTGTCCGGGTCGATGATCGTGGAGAACGTGTCGGCGCCCACCACCAGCACCCGCTCGGCCACGCCGGACGCGATCAGCCCGCTGCCCGCCGCCAGCCCGTACAGGAACCCCGTGCACACGGCGTTCACGTCGAACGCCGCGCAGCGGTCCAGTCCGATCCGGTGCGCCACATCGGGTGCGGTCGCCGGGCAGGGCCGGTCGGGCGTGGTGGTGGCCAACACCAGCGCGTCGACGCTGTCCAGGTTGGCCGACTTGAGCGCCGCCATGCCGGCCTCGACCGCCAGGTCCGATGTGGACGTTCCGGCGTCGACCACGTGCCGCTGGCGGATCCCGGTCCTGGCCCGGATCCACTCGTCGGAGGTCTCCAGCCGGTCCGCGATCTCCTGGTTGTCCACCACCCGGGGCGGCAGCCAGGTGCCGAGCCCGCACAGTACGGCCGCGGTCGTGTCGCCGTGCCAGTCCCCGCAGGACGTGACCGCGGGAAAGGAGAACACCTGCGCACCCTCGTTCATAGCGACCCCTCGAGACCGATGTAGGCGAGCCGGGACTCCTTCATCTCCACCGACCACCGGTCGGCCGTGGCCTGGCGTTCCTCCGGCGTGGTGTCGATCAACCGGCGGCCCGGCCAGATCTCGTAGTCGCCGACCACGTCCGCGTGTTCGGCCAAGCCCTGCTGGAACAACAGCTCGCGGCGGTACACCAGGTCGTGCACGGGCAGCTCCGTCCACATGCGCATCCCGCGGGTGATCAGGTCGAGCACGCGTTCCCGGTCCGCCGGGTGCTCGGCCAGGTACTCCTTCGCGATCGACGCGCCGACCGTGAGGTGGCGGATCTCGTCGATGCCGGCGCCCTTGTCGATCTCGGCGGCCGCCGGGTCGAGCGGGCGCCACTTGCGTTCCGACAGCTCGGCCGCCGGGGCGAGCGCGCCCTCCAGGATGACGGTCATCATCACCACGCCGCCCACGAAGTCCGCGTTGTCCCGCATGACCTCGAGGCCGAAGTCCTCCAGCGGGCCGAGGATGGCGCGCACGTCCTCGCCCGCCAGTTCCTCGATCGCCTCGGGCAGTCGGTAGCCGAGGGGGACCAGGTGGTTGCGGAACACCATGGCGTGCCTGGCCTCGTCCAGCACCTGGGTGGCGTAGAACTCCATGGTCGGGGTGTCCGGCGCGATGGCGACCAAATAGGACAGTGCGCGGGCGGCCTTGTCCTCGGCCACCGAGCGGAACGCGTACTCCTGCGCGAGCGCCTCGCGCAGCGGACCGGGGGTCCGCAGGAAGGACGGCACCGTCAGCCGGGGATCGTGCCCGTCCGGGCGGCCGGCGAGCGTGCCCTGCGGCACGGCCGCCAGCCAGTACCGCAGATCGCAGTCCCGCGCGGTCAGCTCGAGGTTCATGGCGCCGTCCAGCAGACCGGGCGCGGAGTCCCACCCTGCCTCGCGCGGAACGGCGGTCATGACGGCACCAACTCTTCGCGCAGCCGTACGTAGGCCGGATGTGGTGCCGGCTCGAACGGCACGACGAACGGCTTCAGCGTGTTGCCGAACAGCGCCCGGTCCCCGAGCAGGTGGATGGGAATGGCCAGCAGCGCCCACTCCCAGTCGAGGAGCAGCACCCACAACCCGACGACCGCCGCCTGCGTGGCGAAGCTGTGCGTCGTGTTGTACAGCACGTAGTAGACCCGCGAGATCCGCTTGGTGGTGCTGCGGTGGAACGCGATCGCGCCAGGGATGTAGCCGATCAGGTCGATGTAGGTGAACAACGCCACGGCCGGCAGCCAGCGCACCTCGTCGAGGTGCAGCACGAACAACGCCGTGCACACGCCCAGCGCGATCAGGTACTCCAGCCGCATCAACAGGTGTGTGGTTCTCGTGTCGAACCTGTTCACCGCGTCCATCTACGCCGCCCTCCGCAGGTCGGATAGCGCCTCGCCGCCTTCGAGCACCACGACCTCCCCGAACAGCCCGGAAAGGGCCGACCGGACCACGCGCTTGATCACCCGTTCGGCGATCGGGTCGAGGATGGCGGCCATGCTGTCGATGCCGAAGTCGTAGGTGACCTCGAACAGCACCTCGCCCGGTGTCACGTGCCACGACCCGTGGAAGTCCGCGAAGTCACCGGTCACCTGCCGGAAGTCGATCCGCTGGGCCGCACTGTCCACAGTGTCCCGTTCGACCCAGCTCAGCACTCCGCGCCGGAAGCTGACCACCCAGCTGGACGTGCCACCATCAACGTCCCAGGTCTGCACGTCGACGGACCGCACATCCTCGGCGAGCGCCGGAAACGCGGCGAAGTCCGCGATGCGGGCGAGCACCGCCCCCGCGTCGTTCGGGGGGAGCGCTACCCGGAGTCGGGTGGATCGCATCTCGTCTCCTCAGCCGACGGCGCGTGTCGCGCGTTCGAAGGCGTCCAGCAGGAACTGGACCTCGTGGTCGTCGAGCACGGCGGGCGGGGTGAGCCGCAGCACCCGGTCGGCGTTCAGCGAGTGGTTCGCCACCACCCCCGCGGTCATCAGCTCGATCAGCAGCTCACCGGCCAGCCCGGGGACGTCCAGCTCGATCCCGATGAGCAGGCCGACGCCGCGGATCGCCGCCACCCGGTCGCCGAGCACCTCGTGCAGGATGTGGCCCAGTTCGTCGTGGAGCACCCGGCCCAGCTTGTCCGCGCGGTCCACCAGCCCGTCCTCCCGGATGGCCGTGATGGCACCGACGGCGGCCGCCATACCGAGCGGCGCGCCGGAGAACGTGGAGGTGTGGATGAACGGGTCGCGGTCGAACGGCGCGAACGCCGCCTCCGTGGCCACCAGTGCCGACACCGGCACCACGCCACCGCCGAGCGCCTTGCCCACCAGCAGCATGTCCGGGACCACGCCCGCGCGGTCCGCGCCCCACCAGTGACCCAGCCGGCCGAGCCCCGTCTGGATCTCGTCCAGTACCAGCAAGGCATCGTGGCGCCGGCAGCTGGCGGCCACCTCGCGCAGGTACCCGGCGGGCGGCACGATCACGCCGGCCTCGCCCTGCACCGGCTCGACGATCACGCAGGCCGTCCCGGGATGAAGCGCCAACTCCCGGTCGAGCGCCGCCGCGTCGCCGAACGGCACCTGCGACACGCCGGGTAGCAGCGGCCGGAACGGGTCCTGGAACAGCGGTTTCTGCGTGACCGACAACGCGCCGAGGGTCTTGCCGTGGTAGCCGTCGGTCATGGAGATCAGGTGCCGCCTGCCGTTCGCGCGCGCCAGCTTGATGGCCGCCTCCACGGCTTCCGCGCCGCCGCAGGCGAAGTACACCCGGTCCAGCCCCGCCGGTGTGGTGGCGGTGAGCGCCTCGGCCGCCAGGCCGGCCTGCGGCTCCAGCAGCAGCCGGGTGGCCACCGGGTTGCGGTCCAGCTGCTCGCGGACCGCGTCGACCACCCTGGGATGCCGGGCGCCCGTGAGGAAAACCCCGTAGCCACCGCAGTTCAGGAGCTGGCGGCCGGTGTCCGTGCGCACCCAGGCACCCGCCGAGTCCACCTCCACGTCCCCGCCGAGCAGCTCGCCGAGCGCTGCCCTGCCGCGGGACAGATGCCGGCGGTAGCGCCGCAAGGTGTCGGACTGTCCCATTAGGACACGACCATCGGGTAACCGGCGTAGTAGTCGAGCAGCCCACCGGCCACACTGGACCGCGACGGCGGGTGGAACGCGATGGCGTGCGACGCGGCCGCCAGGTACGCGACATCACTGGAGTTGATGTATGCCATGCCGCCCAACAGTTCCACCGCCTGATTCACGGTGGCGGCGATC
Organism: uncultured Actinomycetota bacterium; assembly: GCA_963826035.1. Classification (GTDB taxonomy): domain Bacteria; phylum Actinomycetota; class Actinomycetes; order Mycobacteriales; family Pseudonocardiaceae; genus Actinophytocola. The sequence goes on from CAWGVZ010000008.1 coordinate 321,262, forward strand.
GCGTCCTGCGCGGCGAACCTGGTGACCAGCGCGGCGGTCAACGCGTCGTTGTCCGTCTCACCGGCCATGATCCGGCGGGCGAGCCCCTCGGTCAGCGCGGCCGCCGTCTCGATCCGCACGGCCAGCGCCGCGCGGTCGGTCACGCTGCCCTTCGCCGCGAGCAACACCTTCTCCACCAACGCACTGGCGATACCCGTGTACGCGGCGCACACGGTCATCTGGAACCAGACCAGCCCGACCGTGGTCAGCCGGTCCATGGCCGCCGCGAGCGTCGGGTCGGGCGCGATGATCTGCTCGGGGGTGACCAGAACGTCGGTCAGCCGCACCTCGTTGCTCTCCGCGCCGGCGAGCGCGAACGTCGACCAGAACGGGTGCACGGAGATGCCCGGGGTGTCGGCCGGCAGCATGAGCAGCCCCATGGCCTCCGTGCCGTCCTCCTGCTCGATGCCGACACTCGCGGTGAGCAGGTCCATCGAGGACGACAGACTGCACGGCTTCTTCGAGCCATTGATGAGATAGCCGCCCGGCACCGGCACGGCCGCCATGGTCGGTGACAGGATCCCTTGCGCCGTACGGCCTTCGGCGAACCCGGACGCCACCAGCAGCCGCTCGTCGACCACCCGTCGCAGCAGCAGGTCCTCCAGGTCCGAGTCGCCGCCCACCAGTTCGGACACGGCGAACAGGGTGCCGAGCGAGAAATGGTGCATCATCGTGGCCACTGCCATCGACGGTGCGGCCGCGCCGAGCGCGCGCACCACCCGCGCCGTGTCCAGCGGCGAGGCCGCCAGCCCGCCGTGGCTTTCCGGCACCGTCAGGTTGGTGCCCCCGTGGGACCGGAACATCTCGATGGCCGGGCTGTCCGGCGACTCGAGCTCGGCGAGCGGCAGCTCCGCCAGCTGCTGGCGCAGGCCCGGCAGGAGCTTGTCGCAGATGTTGCGGTCGGCCTCCATGAACTGCATGTCTGCTCCCCTTCAGAAACTTCCGGTCGGATTCCCGGCCAGTAACCGGTATGCGTCGAAAACGGCGTCGCGCGGCCGGATCCCGGTCGCGATGGACACCCCCTGTAGGTGCGAGGTACGCAGCATCGGGTAGTTCGCCTCGCCGAACGCACCCCCGGTGAGGCCGGTGCCGCCGTGGGTGGGTAGGAACGGCAGGAACCCGATGTGGGAGTCGTTGACCTTGAGCACGCCACCGTTCGTGGTACGGGCGACGAACTCGCCGATCACCGAGTCGTCGCCGGCCCACAACGAGTTCCGCAGGCCGTACGGGTTGCTGTTGACATACGCGAGCACCCGGTCGAGCAGATCCGGACCCTCCTCGGGGATGATCACCGGCAACAGTGGGAAGAACGTCTCCAACCGCACCGCGTCGATCTCCCGGCACGTGGCCAACCCGTCCACCCGCAGCACGGTCGGTTCGAGGAACGGGCCGGTGTCGCTCACCGAGCCGTCCACCTCCAGCCGCCGCGCGCCGTGCACGAGCGTGGCGCCGCGGTCGAGCGCATCGCGGACGAACGCGAAGAACCGTTCGCTGCGCAGTACCGGCGAGAGCAGCACGGCCGGGTCGTCCGGGTAACCGGGGCGGATGTCCGCGGCCGCCGTGGCGAGCTTCGTCAGCAGCTCGTCGGCGATCGCCGGGTGCACCACCACCTGGTTGGGCACCATGCAGATCTGTCCGGAGCCGTAGAAGCACTCGGTGAGCGCGTCGACCGCCGCGTCCAGGTCGGCGTCGGCCCAGACGACCACGCAGTCGTTGCCCGCCAGTTCGAGGATCGGCTTCTTGCCGTGCGCCACGCACTCGCGCTCCAGCGCCAGGCCGCGTTCCACGTCCCCCGTATAGAAGATGTCGGCCACCAACGGGCTCTCCACCCAGCCGCGGAGTACCGGGCCCGGCCGCGCGCAGAACATGTTGAGCGTCCCGTCGGGTGCGCCGACCTCGGCCAGCGCCGGCACCACCAGCTCCCGCAGGGCGTACAGCACGCCGAGCGGGGCGCTGCGCGGCGCGCGCACGACCACCGTGTTGCCGGCGAGCAGCGGGGTGATGCCGAACAGCGCGCTCGCGGCCGGCGCGTTCTGCGGCGGGTGCACGCACACGACACCGTCAGGGACCCGCCGCACGAACAGGCGCCGATTGCCGTGGCGCACCTCGCGATGCAGTTGCTCGGCGCAGTAGGCGAGGGTCTCCTCGCTGAACAGCTCCAGCAGGCCGGCCACCTGCCACCGGGCGAGCGACACGGGACTGCCCTCGGCCACCAGCACGTCCACCAGCTCTTCGTGGTTCGCGCGGATCCGCTCGCGGATGAGCCGGCCGAGGCGCATCCGGGTGGCGAGCGGCGTGGCGGCCCACAGCGGCGCGGCGGCAGCGGCTGCTTCCAGAGCGGCAGTGGTGGTCTCGGCGTCGGCCACCGCGCAGCGCCCGATCACCGACTCGGCGGAGACGGCATCCGGTCCACCCCGCTCCAACCGGCGCTTGAGCGTGAGGCTCGCGAAGACGTCGTCGAGGATGGCGCGCGTGCTGACCGTGTAGACGTACCGGCCGGAGTCGATGTCCCGGCCCCCGATGTGGGAGACGTACGTCAGCGTCACCGTGTGTCCCTTCCAACAGAATTATTCAGACCCGAATTCGAGTCTGACAACGGATGCTGATGGGGTGCTGACACACGCCTGGAAACGTCGCTAAAGGCGGCCGCCAAATCAGGGCGACCGCTGACAAGGAGCTGACCGGCCGCTCGCGCGTCGATTGTCGCGGACTCGGGATGTGCTCATACTCGATCACGGGCCGGGCAGGGTGAGCTGCACATACCGGCTGGTGGTCTGAACGTAGCAGCTAGTCACAGGTGGTGGATCAAGGATGAGTACTGGCACACTTGAAACCGCGAGTCCGATTTCGACGGATTCCGTGTTGACGGCCATCGCCGAGAATTCGGACAATCCGAGCGCATTTCTCGCGGCAAACAGCGGTAACAGCCATTTTACGCATCCGGCGGCGCCCGGGGTGATCGCTTATCGGACGGTCGGCCGGCACCTGGTCCAGTTCGGCGGGCCGTTCGCGCCGGCCGCGCACCGGGCCGAGTTGCTGCGCCGGTTCGGTGAGTTCGCGGCGGCCGGCGGCCGGCGGGTGGTGGCCGTCCAGCTGCAGTCCACCGACACCGACACCTACGCGGCGGCCGGTTACACGGTCAACCAGATCGGCGCCTCCTACGCGGTCGACCTACCGGAGTTCACGCTCCGCGGGTCGAAGTTCGTGAAGCTGCGCAACAAGATCTCCCGCGCGCACCGCAGCGGCCTGACGGTCACGGAGGTCGCCCAGGAGTCCTGGCAGAGCGCCATGACCGAGCTCGACGAGGTCTGGTTGTCGAGCAAGGGCAAACACGCCAAGCCGCTCGAGTTCCTGGTGGGGGAGTACGGCGGAGCGGCGCAGCGGCACCGGCGCCTGTTCGCCGGCACCATCGACGGCCGGCTGGCCGGCTATATCTCGTACTCGCCCGCCTACGGTTCGCGGCCGGGCTGGCTGCACGACCTGTCCCGCCGCCGCCCCGACGGTCCGCCCGGCGTGATGGAGGCGGTCAACCACGCGGCCATCGAGACGTTCCGCGCGGAGGGCGCGCCCTGGCTGCACTTCGGCTTCACCCCGTTCACCGGGCTGTCGGCCGAACTGGAGGTGCCCGGTGCCAGCCGGTGGTTCCGGTGGCTGGTCGGTCAGCTGTGGAAGCGCGGCGAGTCGGTGTACCCGGCGCGGACCCAGTTGGCCTACAAGACGAAGTGGGCCCCGCACGCGGTGCTGCCGGAGTACGTGGCATTCTCCGGGGGCGCCAGCCTCGCCGGCTTCCTGCGGGTGTTCAAGGCGGCCAACGCGCTGTGAGTGAGCGCGTACACACAGTGGGCTGAACTCGAGGAACTGATCGAGAACCCCCTCGGGAACCTCCATAACGCGAGTCGTGCCCGAGTCGCGCGGTCAGTGCCTCGTCACCTGGGTGTCAGCGCCGTGGCCAAGCATCGGCCACGACTCATCGGAGGAGGCGGGGTTGTGATGGTGGATTCCCACTTGTCACCGGTCCAGGCCCAGACCGTCATTTTCAAGCTGTTCGGGTCGGTCGGCCTGGTGAAGGACGGGCGACTGCTCGCCGTCCAGGGCGGCCGCCAGCGCACGCTGCTGGCGACGTTGTTGATCAATTCGGGCAAGGTGGTCACGAAAGAGCAGTTCTTCGAAGAACTGTGGGAGGGGCGAGCACCCGTTAAGGCCGACAATGCACTTCAGGCCTTGATCACCCGATTACGAAGATTATTCAGGGCGACCTTCGGGGACGAATTCGTCCGGTCGAGGTTGATCACTCAGCCCACCGGTTACGTCCTGTACGCCGAGACCGACGAGGTCGACGCGAAGCTGTTCGAGCGGCTGGTCGGCCGGGCGCACCAGGTGCTGGTGAGCGACCCGGTGCGAGCCCGTGACCTGCTGGGAGAGGCGCTGGAACTGTGGGACGGGCCGGTGCTGGAAGGGGTCAGCGGCGGCCCGCAGTGCCACAGTTCGGTGCTGCACTACGAGGAGGCCCGGCTCGCCGCCATCGAGGACCGGTTCCACGCGTGCATCGTGGCCGGCATCCAGGGTGGCGTGATCAGCGAGCTGAAGAAGATGGCCATGTTGTACCCGTGGCGGGAGCGGTTGGCGGAGATGTTGATGATCGCTCTCTATCGGTCCGGCCGGCAGGCGGACGCCCTGCGTGAGTACAACGTCGTGCGCCGCCGACTGGTCGACGAACTGGGTATGGAGCCATCGACCATGCTCCAGAACCGGATGCAGGCGATCCTCAACCACGACCCCTCGCTCGACCTCGTTCCGGAGGCCAGCCGCCGGTTGGCCGCCAGTTAGTGGGGCACTGCAACACGCAGAGTCACCGACCTGGTCTTTTGTCCGCTCCTGGGCAGCGGAGTGTCACCACTCGCTGATACCTCGCTGACAAGTTGCGATAAAAAAACCAACTGGTCGGGTTTCTATTGACAAACCGGGCGGTCGGTTTTGTATTCTTGAGGCGCGAACGAGCCGATGCCGATCACCCGGTCGGCACACAAGTCCCGCCAGGAGATCTCAGGAGATCGAAGTGGACATAGACGTATTAGGGCCCTTAGTCGCCCGCCAGGGTGGAACGTCCGTCGTCCCGACCGCCGCCAAGCCGCGCAAGGTGTTGGCGATGCTCACCGTGCACGCCGACCAGGTCGTGCCCATGGCATCGCTGTTCGAGGAGCTGTGGGGCGAGGACATTCCCCGCAGCGCCAACACCACCGTACAGACCTACATCCTGCACCTGCGCAACCTGATCAGCGCGGCTCTCCAGGTCTCACCGGTCGATGGTTCGGTCGACCCGAAGCGGGTGCTGGTCACCTACCCGGGTGGCTACTTACTCGACACGATGGGCGGTCAGGTCGACGTCCGGGAGTTCGATCGGCTCGCCGCGCTCGGGCACCGCGCCCGGGAGATGGGGGACTACGAGGCCGCGTCTCGCAGCTTCACCGAAGCACTCGCGATCTGGCGGGGTCGAGTGCTCGTGGATGTGCAGACCGGTGCACTGCTCGAGGTGGAGGTGCACCGTCTTGAAGAGGCACGGCTCAACGTTCTCGACCGCCGAATCGATGCGGATTTGCGACTGGGGCGACACCACGAACTTCTCGGCGAACTCGCCGGCCTTGTCGGGCGCTACCGCACCCACGAGGGACTGCACGCACACCTGATGCTCGCGCTGTACCGGTCGGGTCGCCGGGGCGAGGCGATCGACGTCTACCGCCGGATGCGCACCGGCCTGGTGAACGAACTGGGGTTGGAGCCGTCGCCGAGCCTTCGCCGGCTGCAGCACGCGATTCTCATGTCCGACCGCCGCCTCGCCGAGGTCGGCAACGAAGCTGCCATGGAACGGGCCGGATGAGGATTGGCTCTACCAGCCTGACCGGGGTAGGGATGCGGTGACGCACCCTGCTCCGGTTTTCATATGTAGGTCGGACCAGGGGGCGACCTGCCCGTGCCTAAGGGTGTGCGGTGGCCAAGCAGTCCAGGTCTGAGAACACGCGGCTACACCTCGTGCGGTCCGCCGCCGTGTTGTTCGATCGCAACGGGTTCGCCGGCGCGACCCTGGAGGACGTCTCCCGGTCGGCCGGGGTGACGAAGGGCGCGTTCTACTTCCACTTCTCGTCGAAGGACGAACTGGGTGGCGCCATCCAGTTCGAGGCGTGCGCGCTGTTGCGGTCCGCCGTGTACCGCCTGATGGGCGGTGAGCTGCTCGCGTTGCAGGCGATGGTGGACCTGACCCACGAGTTGGCCGGCTGGCTGGAGGACGAGCCGCTCGTGCGGGCGAGCTTCCGCACGGCCCGCGAGTGCGGCCACCGGGGCGCGCCGTTCCTCGACATCTACAACGACTGGCTGTCCTCCATCGAGACCATGCTGCTCACGGCCGAGGAGAACGGTGAACTGGGCGGAGGCGTCGACGTCCAGCACGCGGCGACGCTGGTCCTCACCGCCTGCGCGGGTGTGGAAATGTTGTGGTGGGCGGGAATCCGCCAGGGCAGCATTCGCGACGGCCTGGCCGGCATGTGGACACTCATGCTCCCGGGGATCGCTAGATCCTCCCTGGTCAGCGAGTTGAGCCCGGGTGGTAGTCAGCGCTCCAGCGATAGCCACTAACCTCGGTTCCTTGCACTGGGTAACTTGGCGATAACCTTGTGCGAGTATCGCGCGACCGGCCCACGTGGCCAGCAGCGGATGATGAGTTATGTGGATCCGTCCCCATGAGTTTCGTCAACAGGACAAGTCGTGCCGAAGCAGACCAGATCTGAGAACACGCGGTTGCACCTCGTGCGATCCGCGGCTGAGCTGTTCGATCGCAACGGCTTCGCCGGCGCCACGCTGGAGGACGTCTCCCGGTCGGCCGGGGTGACGAAGGGCGCCTTCTACTTCCACTTCTCGTCGAAGGACGAACTCGGCGGGGCCATCCAGGCCGAGGCGTGCGCACTGCTGAGATCCGCCGTCTACCGCTTGGTGGGCAAGGCCTCGCCGGCGCTGCAGGCGGTCATCGACCTGACCCACGAGCTGGGCGGCTGGCTGGAGGACGAGCCGCTCGTGCGGGCGAGCTTCCGCACGGCCCGCGAGTGCGGCCACCGGGGCGGGCCGTTCCTCGACTTCCACAACGACTGCCTGTCGTCCGTGGAGACCATGTTGATCACGGCCGAACAGAACGGCGAACTGGGCAAGGGCGTCGACGTGCAGCACGCGGCCACGTTGGTGCTGAGCTTGTGCACGGGCGTGGAGATGGTGTGGTGGGCGGGAATCCGCCAGGGCGACATCCGCGAACACCTGACCACGCTGTGGACGCTGATCCTGCCCGGGCTCGCCGCACCCGACCACCTGACGCGGTTGCAGCCGGGCGGCTCTTAGTGGTCGGCGCCGACCACTTAGTTCGACGCCTGTTGCCGCACGGCTGACGCGGGTACGGTCTCGTTCCGTGACAACGCCGGCCGGGCCCATCAGGCTGCTCCGCGAACTCCGTTCCGTGCGCCGGTTCCGTCCGGACCCGGTGTCCCAGCAGGCGGTCGACGACCTGCTCGAGGTCGCCCGCTGGACCGGCAGCAGCAACAACCGGCAGCCGTGGGAGCTGATCCTGGTGCGAGACAGGGAGATCCTGCGCGCGCTCGGCGGTACGGACGGCTCGCCCGGGGTGCGGCACCTCGCCGGTGCGGCGGTCGCCGTCGTCCTCGTGCCGGCCGGCAAACTGACCGACTTCGACGCGGGCCGATGGTGCGAGCGCGTCATGCTGGCGGCCGGCGCGCACGGGCTGGGCGCGAGCCTCGCGCGGTTCGACGCGGCGCAGTCGACCGCCGCCGGCGCCATCCTCGGGGTGCCGGCCGACCGCCCGCTCCGTACGGCGGTCTCCGTCGGGCACCCGGCCGGCGACCGGGCGCACCTGGTGAGCGTCGAACGCGAGGTGGACGACCGCCTGCCGCTCGGAGCGATGCCGGTGGGCCGCAAGTCGATCCCCGAGATTCTGCACCTGGACCGCTACGGCAGCCGGCCCCGATAATTCGCGGCATGAACGAGCTTTCGCAGGGTTCGAACTCGCTCCAGGACATCGTCTACGGCTACATGCCGGCCCAGGTGCTGCATGTGGCGGCCCGGCTGCGGATCGCCGACGAGCTGGCCACTCGGCCGGGCACGCTGGCCGAGCTGGCGGCGACCACCGGCACACATCCACCGTCGCTGCGCCGCCTCCTGCGCGCACTCGCCGGCCTCGGCGTGGTCACCGAACTGGATCCGGACCGTTTCGAGCTGACCTCGCGCGGCCAGCAGCTCCGCGCGGACGTGCCCGACTCGATCAGGTCGTCGATCCTGCTGTTCTGCTCGACCGCCATGTGGCAGAGCTGGAGCCATCTCGAGCACAGCGTGCGTACCGGCGAGATCGCCTGGGACCACGTCCATGGCACCAGCGTGTTCGACTACATGGCCGCGCATCCCGAGGAGTCCACGGTCTTCAACGCCGCGATGGCCGACCGGACCCGGCAGATCGCGGCACGGATCGTGGCGAGCTACCCGTTCGCCCGGTTCCAGCGGCTGGTGGACATCGGCGGCGGCAACGGCCAGCTGCTCGCCACAGTCCTGACCGCGACGCCGGACCTGCGGGGCGTGCTGTTCGACCACCCGACGGGCGTGGCCGACGCGTCGGAAATCCTTGCCGCGGCGGGCGTGGCGGACCGGTGTGAGGTGACGGCGGGCGACTTCTTTGATGCCGTGCCGGAGGACGGCGACGCGTACCTGGTGAAGAGTGTGATCCACAACTGGGGCGACGAGCAGGCGGCGACCATCCTGCGTAACTGCCGCAAGGCGATGCGACCGGCCGCCACCCTGTTGCTCGTCGAGCGGGTGCTGCCGGCCATGGTCGAGCAGGAGGCGGTGGGACACATGTTCTACAGCGACATCAACATGATGGTGAACACGTCGGGCAAGGAGCGCACAGAGGCCGAGTTCCGCGACCTCTACGACGCCGCCGGGTTCGACCTCACCGAAGTCGTCCCGACAGGTCCGGACCGCGCCGACTATCGGCTTCTGGTCGGCACGCCCCGGTGAGTGATCACGCCGCCGTGTCCCACTTGACCGTCCCGGAGGGGTTGAACCGGGACAGCCTCCGGGCGGGGACCAGCCCGGGCAGCGCGATCTTGAACAGGTCGGTGATCCGCTCATGCAGGTCGGCGCGGTTGGTCAGCACTCCGGACATGATCTGGATGCCGAGGAACGAGCCACCCAGCCACATGGAGACGGCCGCTGGATCGAGCTCGGCTCGCAGGTCACCCGCCTCCTTGGCCGCCACGAGGAACTCGTAGGTGATGTTGTTCCACCGCTGGTAGACGGCGGGGTTCGGCTGCTCGAAGTTCGATTCGGTCACCAGTCGGTTGCTGGCCCGCACCCGGATGTTGGAGCAGAGACTCATCCCGAACGCGTGGCAGACGTCGATGACGCCCTGCATCGGCGACTTGGTCGTCTCGACGTGCGGCGTGTCGATGTTCCACTGCTCTTCGACGATGGCCTTGGCCAGGTCTTCCTTCGACGAGAAGTGGAAGTAGAGCGCGCCCTTGGTGAGATCCGCGCGCGCGAGGATCTCCGACAGGCTCGCGCCGCTGAAGCCGCGCTGCTCGAACACCTCGGCTGCCGCGTCCAAGATCGCGTTGCGGGTGCGTTCCGCCCGATCCTGCCGTGCCACAGCACCTCCCGTAACAGATCTTTACAGACGACAGCACCCGCGGTGAGCGGGTGCAGAACCTCTCGACGGCCAGTCCAGCGTAGCTCAAGACTTCACCGCTTACCCCTCGAAAAAAAACCGGTGGGTAGGTATTCTTTGGCTGAACGTGGCGCGGGTCACACCGCAGGCGCATTCAACTGAGTAGTCAAGCGGTTCCTTTGGGTGGAGGTCCAACATGACCGCGGTCATCGATACTACGCAACAGGGGTCATCCGAAGAGTTACACAACGATCAGCCTCATTTGTTCCAGCAAGCCATACCAACGACTCTCGTCCACCGGACCCACGGACGCGATGTGTTCGTGACCAACCTGCGTGTCCTCGAGGGGGGCACCTTCGAAGTGACGGCTTCCTTGCCCGCACAGCATGAGTTCTACGGCCTGGTGGCGGAGGTCTACGACCCGTTGCTCTTCCTGGAGACCCTCCGTGAGGCGATCCTGCTGGTCGCCCACGTCGCGTTCCAGGTCCCCAGAGAGTACAAGTTCATCACTCGCGACAAGCAGTTCGACGTCGACCCCACCGGGCTGCGCGCCGACTGCGACGAGCCGATCGACGTGGTCTTCCGGCTCACCGCGCATGACGTCAAGCACCGCGGCCACAAGCTTGCGGGGATGCGCATGGAGGCGGAGTGCCTTCGCGACGGTGTGCGGATCGGCGGCGGCACCTACCGGTGGAGCTGCGTCACTTCCGCGGTGTACAAGCGGCTTCGCGGCGAGCACGTCACCGCCGTGCCGGCCGAGATGACCGACCGCGAACTCGTCCCACCGCGGCTGATCGGGCGAACACACGACGTCGACGTCATGTTGGCCGGGTCGGTCGACGAGGGCACGTGGGACCTTAGGCAGGACCCGAAACATCCCGTGGTGTACGACCACACGATCGACCATGTACCGGGCAACGGCTGCATCGAGGCAGCCAGGCAGGCCGCACTGCTGGCGGTCGGACGTCACGACGCGATGGTGGTGGCCGGCGACTTCACCTTCTTCCACTTCGTTGAGTTCGACGCCCGGTGTGTGGTGTCGGCACAGCAGATCGGTGAGGCTGACGGCGTGAGTACCGTCAAGGTCACCTTCGAACAGAACGACGGTCTGTCCATCGAGGGCACGTTCGATCTCGCCCACCGAGGCTGATCCGTTCCCGGGTGCGGCCCCATCGGGGGTCCCTCGCACGAGGGAGCGCCGCACCCGGAACCCCTCGGCTGACCGATTGTTCGCGGTTGTCCGTTGTCCCACAATGAACGCATGGACAGACCTGTGGACGAAGACCTGGGTTTCCCCGGTAACCGAGAGATCATCGAGGCAGCACTTCTCACCTCGGTTACCCAGGTGCTCTACCTCTCGCCCGAGTCGGTGTCCACGCAGCCGTCCAAACAGCCCTTCGGGCGGTCGCTTCTCGAGCGAGGCTCGAGTGCGGTTCGAGGTATGGAGCGGATCCCGGCCGACGAACGCTTCTGGAGTCCCGAGGTCGCGCCCGAGCTGTCCGTTCTGGCGGCCGCGTCCCGCGACGGCGTCCCGGCCGATATCGCCGAGGCGTACATCCGCGCGAAGACCGAGGTGAAGGCGATCCTCGCCGAGTACAGCGGCCAGGAGGCCGAGCGGCCTCTAAGCCCTGAGCTTGGCCGCGCGGGCGCGTAGGGCGGGGCCGGGTTCCACGCCGAGGTCGGTGAGCAGGCGGTGGCGGGCCCGGGTGTACACGTCCATGGCGTCGGCCGGTCGGGAGCTCCGGTGCAGCGCGGCCATCAACTGGTCGTAGAACCGTTCGCGCAGCGGGTTCGCGGCGGTCGTCCGCTCCAGCTCGGCGATCACCTCGGCGTGCCTGGACGTGCGCAGGCTCAGGTCGAACAGCGTTTCCAGCGTGGTCAGCCGCAGCTCCTCGAGCATGCCGGCCTCCGCCGCGCAGAGATCCCCACGGGTGCAGCCGGCCAGCGCCGGGCCACGCCACATGGCGAGCGCGCCGCGCAGCAGGGCGATCGCCTCGGCCGGCCGCGCTCCACGGGCGGCCGCCACCCGGTCCGCGAAGTCCTCGAAGTCGGTCTCACCCGGCCGCAGGTGCAGCGTGTACCCGGGAGCGCGGGTGGTGATCCGGTCCGGCCCACCACCGGCGGCCGCCAGCATGGTCCGCAACCGGCGGACGTGGGCCTGCAACGCGTTCGCCGCGTTCGCCGGCGGATGCTCGCCCCACAGCTCCTCGATCAGCCGGTCGGCCGAGACCGTACGCCCGGCGCGCAGCACGAGCGTGGCCAGCAGCGCCCGCCGTTTCAGCCCGGTCACCAGCTGCGGGACGCCGTGGTCGTCCCGCAGCTCCAGCGGACCGAGGATGGCTACCCGCATGGGGGGCCTAGTGTCCCGCGCCGGGAATGCGGTGCGTAGGTCGGTGGATCCAGGTTTCTGCTGGCAAGGCGCCGGTCCGTCTCTCGTACCGGGTTGTGCTCGACTTGGCGCTCCGTCAACGAGTAAGGATGTAGGAGTTCGGCAACGCCGGCAGCGGGAAGCTGGGCCGCCGAACTATGTGCTGCATTCCCGGCGCGGGGCACTAGCCCGCCAGCCCGGTCTCGAAGGCGTAGATCACCGCATGGATCCGGTTGCGCAGGCTCAGCTTGCTCAACAGGTTCTGCACGTGGGACTTGACCGTGTGCTCGGAGACGGTGAGCGTGCTGGCGATCTCGGCGTTCGACATGCCCTTCGCCACCAGCGCGAGCACCTCGCACTCCCGGTCGGACAGCCCGTCGCGCTCGGCCGCCGCGCGGCCGTTCTCGGTGTTCTCCTCGGCGCCGGGGAGGTGGACCAGCTGGCCGAGTTCGCCGGCGCGGCCGAGCACGTAGCCGGCGGCCGCGATCCGCACGGCGGCCACCACTTCCTCGGGGGTGGCCGACGTGGGCAGCGCGCCGCACATCAGCCCGTCGAGCGCGGGCTCCGGCTCACCGTCGCGGACCCCGATGCTCAGCACGCGGAGCTTGCGGCCACTGCGGCGCACGGCCGTCAGGATGGGCTCCGAGTCGTCCTCCCGCAATCCGTGCAGCAGCAGGACATCCGGCTGCCTGGCGACGATCGCCGCGTAGACCCCGGGACCGGACCGGTGCTCGCCGACCACCACCATGCCCGGCTCGCCGTCGAGCGCGGCGAGCACGCCGCGCCGGGCGAGCACGTCCTCACCCACCACCAGTACCCGGATGCCGAGCACCTCGTGGTCGTCGGCCAGCTGGCCGGCCGGGTAGCCGGTGAGGTCATACGCGGAGTCGTAGGTGCTCGGGAGAACCTCAGGGCGCCGCAGCACCCGGACCGCGTGTCCGGCGACCGCTCGCAGGGTGGGGGGATCGACACGATCCGGCAATGTCGATTCGGTCCACTGGTCCATCGGTTTCGCCTCGCCTCGCAGCTCGGGGATGTCGCCGGGCGGCGGCATCCCCGAGTTCGAAGCGGCCGCAGATGCCCGGCGACTTCCACGCTAAGGCGAGTTGGTCCAACGGCGGTGTTTCGTTGAGCGGTCTTCTACTCGCGGCATACGCGCGATCGAGACTGCGCTCAGCCGATCACCAGCGCCAGGGCCGCACCGACCGAGATCGCGGTTCCCGCACACCAGATCGCGGTTCCGGCACGCCAGATCGCGGTTCCGGCACGCCAGATCGCGGTTCCCGACCGTTGCTCGGGCGGGCACACTTGCCGGAACCGCATCTCACCGATCTCGACGGCGGGAACCGCGATCTCGACGGCGGGAACCGCGATCTCGACGGCGGGAACCGCGATCTCGCGGACCCGAGGGCCGAGACTCGCTCAGCCGGTTACCACAGCCAGGGCGAACCCGTCGTATCCCTTGCTGCTCACCGTCTGGACCATGGTGGCGTCGACTCGCGGCTCGTCGGCCAGCATCTGACCGAGCTTGCGGGTGCCGACGATCGCCTCGTCGGTGCTCGTGGCTTCGACCACGCGCCCGCTGCGGACCACGTTGTCCACGACGATCACGCTGCCCGGTCGCGACAGCCGCAGGGCCCAGGTGAAGTAGTTCGGGTTGTTCGCCTTGTCCGCGTCGATGAAGAACAGGTCGAACGGGCCGTGGTCGACCAGGTCGGGCAGCGAGTCGAGCGCCTTGCCGACCCGCACCTCCACCAGGTCGGCGAACCCCGCGTTCGCGATGTTCGCCGTGGCGACGTCCGCGTGCCGCTGGTCGTACTCGAGCGTGATCAGCTTCCCGTCGGCCGGCAGCGCCCTGGCGAGCCAGATGGTGCTGTAGCCGGCGAGCGTGCCGATCTCCAGGATCCGCTTCGCACCGTGGATCCTGGCGAGCAGGTTCAGGAACTTGCCCTGGGGCGGTGCGACGCCGATGGCCGGCAGACCGGCCTTGTCGCCCGCCACGAGGGCGGCGTCCAGCGCGGGGTCCTCGCCGACCAGCAGGCCCTCGATGTACTCGTCGACCGCGTCCCACTGGTGTTGGGTCATGGCGCGGGCTCGAGGACGAACACCGGGATCACACGCTCGGTCTTGCGCTGGTAGTCGGCGTAGTCCGGGTACGCGGCGACCGCGCGCTCCCACCAGAGGGCCTTCTCCTCGCCCGTGACCTCGCGGGCCACCATGTCCTTCTTCACCGGCCCGTCCTGGAGTTCGACGAGCGGATGCTCCCGGATGTTGTAGTACCAGACGGGATGCTTCGGCGCACCGCCGAGCGACGCGACCGCCGCGTAGGTGCCGTCGTGCTCGACCCTCATCACCGGATTCTTGCGGAGCTTGCCGGTCTTCGCCCCGAGCGAGGTCAGCACGACGACCGGCATCCCCCGCATCGTGGTGCCCTCGGTGCCGCCGGATTCCTCGTACGTCTCGACCTGCTTGCGGGCCCAGTCGGACGGGCTCGGTTCGTATTCTCCTTGCAGTGGCATGACGCCAGTAAACCCGAGCCCGGCCGACGGTGCATGGGCTACGGCTACCGCACCCGGTCCCTGATCCACTTGCCGGCCGCCTTCAACCGGGTGGTGCCGGTGAACGGCCCGTTCGGACAGGTGCCCTCGGTGAACACGGCGCCGGACCGGTGGTCGTCCGAGAAGTTCCAGCTCGTCCAGCTGATTCCCTTGCGGGCCATGAGATCGAGGTACCGCTGGGACATGGCGAAGTCGTTGCCGCCGTCACCCGTGTAGGTCTGGGTGCCGAACTCGGTGACGAACATGGGGATCCGGTCGGCCGCGCGGGACAACGTGTTCAGGTACTCGTCCCGGTGGGACGCGGCGTAGAAGTGGAACGTGTACATGATGTTCGACGCCCGCACCGGATTGTTGATCACCTCGTTCTCGTTGCCGCCCTCGGACACGCCGAGCGAGGACCAGGCCCGGGTGCCGACGAGGATGGGGGTCTCCGGGTCGACCGAGCGGATCACGGGGATCAGCTCCTCGGCGTAACCCTTGATCCGCGACCAGGACACCCCGCTCGGCTCGTTCGCGATCTCGTAGAGCAGGTTGGTCTTCGAGTTGTGCCGGCGGCCGATCTCCGTGAAGAACGTCTTGGCACGCTGGAGGTTGTGGTACGGGTCGCCCGGGCTGAGCATGTGCCAGTCGACGAGCGCGTACATGCCGCGTGCGGTCACCTGGTCGATGATCGAGCTGACCAGGTTCGTGTAGTGCGCCGGGTTGGTCTCGTAGCCGCCTTCCTGGATGTACATGGAAATGCGCATGACGTCCGCACCCCAGTCGTTCGCGAGCGCACCGATCGAGTTGTTGTTGACGCAGTCGCTGTACCACTGTAGGCCGTGCGTGCTCATACCGCGCAGCTGCACGGCCTGGCGCTGCTGGTTGCACAGCTTCACGCCGCACACTTTCAGCTGTCCGTCGGCGGCCACCGGAGTGACAGGAACAAGAGCAGCCGCCGGTGCCATGCCAGTGGGCACCAGCAGGGTTGTCGCGATCAGGGGGAGAAGAAGCAGGGAAGCCAGTCGTCGTCGGGACACGGCGATCTCCTCAGCGTTGAGCGGGACCGGAACCGTTAATAGTTAGGCAACCTTCCTATTCAATCCGACCATGTACGCCGGTCGGGTGTCAAGGTCTGGACCACGTTCGGAGCAGCCGTTCGGCGACCGGCGTTACGCCGAGTGCGTCCAGCCCGAGCAGCGCCGCACCGAGCACCGGGGGATCGGTGACCACGGACAGCCGCGCCGCCGGCGCCACGCCGGCCAGCCGGTCGCGGATCACCTGGAACAGCAGGGGATCGCGGCCGCGCAGCACCCCGCCACCGAGCACCACGGCGGCAGCTGACCTGGTCAGGCCGAGCCGGCGTAAGGCTGCCCCGGCCAGCGCCACCACCTCCTCGCCCTGCCGCACGACCACCGACCGGGCCACCTGGTCGCCCGCGTCGGCCATCCGGAAGACCAGTGGCGCCAACTCACCCAGGCGCTCGGCCACCCGCCGGTCCAGGTGGGCCGCAACGGCGACATCGGTGGCCGTGGCGAAGCCGAAGTGCGCGGCCACGGCCGAGGTCAGCGCGGTAGTGGGACCCCGGCCGTCCTCCGCGCGGGTGGCGTGCCACAGCGCGGTGGTGCCCAGGTCGTCGCCGCCGCCCCAGTCGCCGCTGATCGGGCCGAGTGCGGGAAAGCGGACCATGCGCCCGTCGGCCGCCCTGGCCACGCAGTTGATGCCGGCACCGCACACCACGGCCACCGCGTCGGCGGACTCGGTGCCCGCGCGCAGCATGGCCAGCGTGTCGTTGTCCACTATGGACTTCTCGGCCCAGTTGCGAGCGGCCACCGCCTCGGTGAGCATGGCCAGCTCCATCGGCAGGTCCGCGCCCGCCAGGTAGACGGCGGCGAGCGTGGCCGGCTCGTTGCCGGCGAGACCGGCCCGCTCGCGCGCCGTCTCCACCAGGTGGGCGAGGCGCGCCATGGCCTCGTCCACACCCCCAGCCGTCTGGTGGTTCGTACCGCGCCCCCGCGTGTAGCCGAGGACGACCCCCGACGTGTCGCAGACCAGCACCTCGGTCTTCGAGTTGCCGCCGTCGACCGCGATCAGCGTGCCCATGTAAGAAATTCTGTGTTCGCGGCGATGAGCCGGTCGGTGAGCAGGCGGGCCTTGTCGGCCTGGCCGATCAGCGGATGCGCGAGCAGGGCGCGGAACACCCGGTCGGCGCCGCCGTGGCGGGCCGCGTCGATGGCCAGCTCCTCGTAGGCGGAGACGTGGCTCACCAGCCCCGCGAGGTCGGGGGCGAGCGGTGCCGTCTTCACCGGCGCCGCACCCTCCCGACCCACCACACAGGACACCTCGATCACCGCCTCGTCCGGCAGGTTGGGCAGCGTGCCGGCGTTGCGCACGTTCACCGCGTGCACGGAACCTGGATCCGAACCCACGAGGGAGTCCAGCAGGCCGACGGCCGCGTCCGAGTAGAACGCCCCACCGCGCTGGCTCAGCAGGTCGGGCTTGCGGTCGAGCGTCGGATCCTGATACATGGCAAGGAGTTCGCGTTCGATGTCGGCCACCCGCGCGCCGCGCGCCGGCTCGGTGCGCTGCTCGGCCACCACCTGGTCGTGGCTGTAGAAGTACCGCAGGTAGTAGGACGGCAGCGTGCCGGTGAGCCGCAGAATCTCCGGTGCTATTCCGATCGGTTCGGCGAGCTCGGTGCCGTGGTCGGCCAACAGACCGGGCAGCCGGTCGGTGCCGTCGACCATGGCCGCACGCTCCCACGTGAGGTGGTTGAGCCCCACGTGGTCGAGCGTGACCGCCTCCGGCGCCACGTCGAGCAGCCCGGCCAGGGTGCGTTGCAGTCCTATGGCGACGTTGCACAGGCCGACCGCGCGGTGGCCGTCGTCGAGCAGCGCGCGGGTGACGATCCCCACGGGGTTGGTGAACGCCACGATCCACGCGCCCGGCGCCGCCCGTTCCCGTGCCCGGCGGGCGATGTCGAGCACCACGGGCACCGTGCGCAGGGCTTTCGCGAGCCCGCCGGCGCCCGTGGTCTCCTGGCCGACGCACCCGCACTCCAGCGGGAACGTCTCGTCGGTGATCCGGGTCCGCTGCCCGCCGACGCGCAGCTGGATGAGCACCACGTCCGCGCCGTCGAGGCCCGCGTCGAGGTCGTCGGTCAGCGACAGTCGTCCTGGATGCCCGTAGCGGGACAGGATCCGGTTGCCGAACGCGGCGATCACGCCGAGCCGGTCGAGCGCCGGGTCGATGAGCACCAGCTCGTCGAACGCCGTACCAAGGCGGGCGAACCCGTCGATCAGCTCAGGGGTGTAGGTGGACCCGCCACCGACAACGGCGATTCTCATCCCTTCACCCCGGTCAAGGTGACGCCTTCCAGGAAAGCCTTCTGGGCGAAGAAGAACACGATGATCACCGGTGCCATCACCAGTAGGGTCGCGGCCATGACGAGGTTCCACTCCACGTGGTGCAGGTGTTTGAACTGGGACAGCGCGATGGACAGGGTCCAGCTGGACTGCTCCTCGCTCGTGTAGAGCAGCGGTCCGTAGTAGTCGTTCCACGAGTAGAAGAACTGGAAGATCGCGGTGGCCGCGATGGCCGGGCGGGCCATCGGTACCACCACCCGCAGCAGCACCTTCCACTCCGAGCAGCCGTCGATCCGCGCGGCGTCCAGGTACTCGTTCGGGATGGTCAGCAGGAACTGGCGCAACAGGAAGATGCCGAACGCGTCGCCGAACAGCATGGGGATGATCAGCGGCCACAGCGATCCGGTGAGGCCCGCGTTCGCCCACATGAGATAGAGCGGCACGGTGACCACCTGTGGTGGCAGCATCATCATGCAGATCACCACCACGAACGTGGCATTGCTGCCGCGCCACCGCAGTTTCGCGAGCGCGTAGGCCGCCGGGATGCTCGACAGGAGCATGAACCCGGTGGCCAGCAGGGCGTAGGTCATGGTGTTGACCAGGTAGTCGAACATCGGCAGCTTCGTGAAGATCTCCACGAAGTTCTCGGGATGCCAACTGGTGGGCCACAGGTTGCTGGTCAGCGCCTGGCCGCTGGTCATGAACGAGGTCAGCACCACGAACACGAACGGCGCCACGAAGATGATGGCCACCGCGATGGTCACGCTGTGCCTGCCCACCCAGAGCAGCCAAGATTCTCGCCTCATCGCTCACTCCCCACGAAGGTGCGGAACCGGCGCAGCAGCACCAGGGTCACGGCGAACGCGACCACGAACAGCACGACGGCGAGCGCGTTGGCGTAACCCATGTCGTAGTAACGGAAACCGGACACGTACAGGTGCAGCGGGTAGGTGAGCGTCGACTCCTCCGGGTAGCCGAACGTGGAGGAGACGCCGCCGCCCGTGGTGGCCGTGCCGCTGGCCACGCTCGCCGCGACCGCCGCCTGCGTGAAGTACTGCAGGGTCTGGATGACCCCGGTCACCGCGGCGAACAGCAGGACCGGTGACAGGAAGGGCAGCGTGACATTGCGGAACCGCTGCCACCGCCCGGCGCCGTCGATCTCGGCGGCCTCGTACAGCTGCTTCGGCACGTCCAGCAACGCGGCCAGGAAGATCACCATGAGGTCGCCGACCGCCCAGGTCCCGAGCAGCACGAGCGACGGCTTGGCCCACCCGGGCGAGTCGAACCACAGTGGACCGTCGATGCCGAACCAGTCGAGGAACCCGTTCACCGGGCCGGTGGCCGGGTTGAACAGGAACACGAACGCGATGGTGGCGGCCACCGGCGGCGCGAGCGCGGGCAGGTAGAAGATCGTGCGGAAGAACCCGCCGCCGCGCCGGATGGACGTGAGCAGCATGGCCGTGCCGAGCGCGGCGAGCATCCGTGCCGGCACCAGCACGGCCACCAGCCACAGCGTGTTCAGAGCGGACTTGACGGCCAGCGGGTCGTGCGCGAACAGGTAGACGTAGTTGCGCCAGCCGACCCATTCCGGCGCGGTCAGCAGGTCGAACCTGGTGAAGGAGAAGTAGATGGCGGACAGCAGGGGATAGAGGAAGAAGACACTGATGCCGATCAGCGCCGGTGCCATGAAGCTCAGCACGGTCAGCCGGTGCCGCCGGCGCCGATGGGCAGCTGTGTTTCTTGGAGCAGCGGTCATCTAGCGGCCAAGCTCCAGCGCCTGGTTGACGCGCTGGTCCAACTCGGACAGTCCGGCCGGTAGATCGGTGGTGGTGCCGGCCAGGTAGCCGTCCACGAACTCCTGGGTCAGCTCCACGTACTTGGGGCCGGAGGCGTTCGGCGGGGTGGTGGCCGTCTGCTCGTGGCCGAAGATGTCCAGGAAGGTCTGGAACTGCTCGTCGGCCTCCAGCTCGGGTGAGGCCAGCGCGTCCTTTGTGGTCGGCACGTTCTTGATGGCGTTGGACAGCTTGACGATCGCGTCGGTGTTCGTGGTCAGGTACTCGACCAGTGCCCAGGACGCCTCGGGGTTGTCCGAGTTCGCGGAGATGCCGGCGATGTTGCCCGTGACGTAGCCGGCGCCGTAGCGGTCCGGTTCGGTGTCGGGAACGGGCATGGGCGCCGTGCCGAAGTCGAGGTCGGGTGCCTGGTCGTGCAGGAACGCCACGCGATACTCGCCGTCCACCGCCATGGCGATCTTGCTCTGCTGGAACGCGTTGTCCGCGCTCCACTCGTCACCCAGGCCGGCCGTGAACTTCTGCAGGTTGTCGTAGCCGTACCAGTCGACCAGTTCCTTGTGCCAGGCCATCATGGCCGGCCAGTCCGCGTCGCCGCCGATGGCCGACTTCTCGTCCTCGGTCAGCCACTGGAGATCCCACGACGGCGCGATGTGCGAGGGCGTGTGCTCGTAGAAGTTCAGCAGCGGCACGAAACCCGCGACCTCGATGGTGCCGTCGGGCGCCCGCTTGGTCAGCGCCTTGGCCATGGTCATCAGCTCGGGCATGGTCTTCGGCGGTGCGGTGAAGCCGGCCTGCGCGAGCATGGTCCTGTTGAAGTACAGGCCGTACACGTCGGCCAGGAACGGCATGGCACAGCGGGTGTCCTGATAGGACGTGTACGACCGGACGGTCTCCGGGTACTGCTCGAGGTCGACGCCGTCGCGCTCGATGTAGGGACCGAGGTCGCGCCAGGCGTTGCTGGAGCAGAACTTGCCGACGATGTCGGTCGAGTAGGACAGGCCGACGTCCGGGCCCTTGCCGCTGGAGATCGCCTGGAGCATCTTCGCGTCGTCCTGACCGGCCGTGACGTTCACGTCGATGTCCGGGTGCTCGGCCTCGAAGTCCTTGATGGCCGCCTCGATGGCCGCCGCCTCGCGGTCGGTGAAGAAGTGCCAGAAGTCGACCGTGCCGGACGCATCCTGGCCGGCCGGCGCGATCCCGTCGCCGTCGTCGCCGGACGTGCCTGGTGTGCAGGCGCCGAGCAGTAGCAGCACGGCGATCAGGACGGGACGTTTCATGGGGGACCTCCTGTGACTGAGAGGGTGCGCAAATGGGGCTGGTGGCGCCCGCCGCGCCGAGGCGGCCCCTGGCGGCACCGCGCCGGCATCGAAGTACAACCCGGTACGCCGACGCCGGCGCGGCACCGCCAGGAACCACCTCGATCACGACGGGCATCCACCGACCCCATTTGCGCACCCTCTAACGACGGTCGAGCAGGGCCGTGCGGACCGCGGTGAGCGTGGTGTCGAGTCCGCCGAGCAGCACGGCGTCCTCCGTGAGTCCGGTCGAGGCGACCGAGGTCTCCAGGACGGACAGGTCGCGCAGTGCCGCGCCGACCGCCTCGTGCAGTGCGGCGCCACCGGCCTGGCCCACCTCGCCGGCGAGCACCACCAGCGACGGGTCGAGGACCGCCACGACCGCCGCCAGGCCGATGGCGATGCGCACGGCGAGCGCCTCGAGGAACTCGTGCGCCGCACGCTCGACGGCGACCGCCACCGCCGCATGCCCGCTGTCCGCCCTGATCCCGTGCGCGCGCGCCAGCTCGCGAATGGCCGGCCCACCGACGAGGTCCTGGAAGTCGGGTGCGGCGTCGGCGCCGGCGGCCGGTAGCCCGACCGGCATGTAGCCGATCTCGCCGGCACCACCGCGGGCGCCGCGCAGCAGCGTGCCGTCGAGGTCGATGGCCAGACCGAGCCCCTCTTCACCGAGCCACAGCAGGGCGAAGCTCTCGGCGTCGGCCGCGATCCCGCGCGAACGCTCGGCGACGGCCGCCAGGTTCACGTCATTGTCCGCGTTCACCTCGGTGCGCAGCCGCGTGCGGATCTCGCCCACCAGCCCCGGCTGGGACCAGCCGGGCACGTCGACGTAACGGATCACCTCGGCCCGCTCGTGGTAGGACCCGGGCACGCCGAGCTGCACGTGATCCAGGCGCCGCAATGCGATCCTGGCCTGCCGGCACGTGGCGGCCACCGCGTCCCCGACGGCCGTGACCGGGTCGGTGCGCTCGAAGTCGACCGGTGTTTCGACGCGGGCGCGTACCTCGCCCGCCAGGTCGCAGATGGCCGTGACGAGCGTGGAGTCCTGTGCCCGCAAGGAAACCGCGGCGCCGAAGGCCGCGTCCGGGTTCACCGTGTAGATCTCGGCGTTGGGGCCGGGACCGCCGCTCGTGTGCCCGGCCACCTTGGCCAGCCCGGCGTCCTGGAGCCTGCGCATGACGTCGGAGATGGTGGGCTTGGCGAGGCCGGTCAGCGCGCGCAGGTCGCCGCGGGTCAGCGGGCCGCTCTCCAATAGGTGGCGCAGTGCCACCGACTCGTTGATCTCACGCAGCAGCCGGGAGGATCCGGCCTGTTGGTTCACCGTCACGTGCCCATCCCTATAGTTAGGCAATCTGTCTAACTATTCGGGACAGTAAGGGGCGCTGGAGCCGGCGTCAAGAAGCTGTCAGGTCACGATCGGGCGCCGGCACGGATGCAGGGTGGCCCGCGCCGGCGCCCGATCTTCGGGGGTGAGCTTCAGATGCTCACGTGTTAGTCGCTGACCCGCACGTAGTCGATGGTCAGCGTGTTGGGGAACGGCGTGCCGCCGTCCGGGTCGCCCGGCCAGTAGCCGCCCACCGCCAGGTTGAGGATCAGGAAGTGCGGGTGGTCGAACACCCACCGGTTGCCGTTCAGGTCGGCCGGAGTCCTTGTCTGGTAGACGTTCCCGTCGACCGACCAGACGAGCTTGTTCGGCGACCAGTCGACGGCGAAGGTGTGGAAGTCGTCGAAGAAGTTGCCGTTTATCGAGTAGCCGGCGCCGATGCCGCCCTCGCCGAAGTATCCGGGACCGTGGATGGTGCCGTGCACCATGGACGGCTCGCGGCCGATGTTCTCCATGACGTCGATCTCGCCGCAGTCGGGCCAGCCGACGGTGCCGATGTCCTCGCCGAGCATCCAGAACGCCGGCCACATGCCCTGGCCGCGCGACATCTTCAGGCGGACCTCGAAGTGGCCGTAGGTCTGGGTGAACTTGCCAGCCGTGTTCAGCCGGGCGGACGTGTACTCGCACGTGCCGTACCAGCACTGGTAGTTGTTCGGGTTCTCCCGCCGCGCGGTGATCACCAGGTTGCCCTGGCCGTCGTGGACCGCGTTGTTCGTGGAGTTCGTGTAGTACTGGCGCTCGTGGTTGTTGACGTTGTCGCCGGTCTCCATGACCCATTTCGACCCGTCGACCGGGGTGCCGGCCGGTTGGTCGAACTCGTCGGCGAAGGTCACTGCGGCTGGGGTGATCGCGGCCGGTGACTGCTCGGCGTTCCCGGTGACCGGGATGCTCGTCAGCAGTACAGCTGCGAGCAGAAGGGGCCCACGCACCCCGATGCGTGCGGACATCGTTGTCACACTCCATTTGTTCAGTCGGTTTGTTCGACCAGTGAACATTTGTTGCGCGCGCCAACAAAGTATGCAGGTCTAGACCACATGGAGCAAGAGTCGATCAGGGGCGGCTGGCGGAGATGTCCTCGACGGCCGCGCAGGCGTCGCGCACCGGGTCCTGTTCGTTCACGTGCGCGGCGAGCTTGCTGAGCAACGTCTTCAACGCCCGGCGCTCCTCGGTCGGCAGACCGGCGAGCACATGGGTCTCGACGAGTCCCAGCCGGTGGTCGAGCTCGGTGAGCCGCGCCCGGCCGGAGTCGGTGGCCACCACCTGGCGGGTGCGCCGGTCGGCCGGGTCCTGCTTGCGCACCACCAGGTCCGCGCGCTCGAGGTCGTCGAGCAGGTAGGTCATGACCGTGCGGTCGATGCCCAACTGTTGGCACAGGGCGGACTGGCTGGCCGGCTCGTCACGCGCGGCGGCCGTGAGGATCTGGTAGCCGCGGTGGCTACCCGGCAGCTCGCCGAGTGCGGCGGTCGTCGACTTGACGTACGCGCGGAACACCACGCCGAGGGTCCAGCCGAGGTCGTCGTCGAGAGCGGTCACCCGTTCAGCATAGCGCTGCCTTGCAGAACGTCTGTTGAACAGAACATCTGGCATAATGACGATATGCCAGACTACGGTCACGAACTCGAGTTCGGTGTGTTCCTGTCACCCCAGGCCGACCAGGCGGGCGAGACCCTGATGCTCGCCCGCACGGCGGACGAGCTGGGCCTCGACCTGGTCAGCGTCCAGGACCACCCGTACAACGCCACCCACCTGGACACCTGGACGCTGCTCTCTGTCATCGCCGCGAGCACCCGCTCGGTCCGGGTGTTCCCGAACGTCGCGAACCTGCCGCTGCGCCCGCCGGCCGTGCTGGCCCGCAGCGCCGCGAGCCTCGACCTGCTGAGCGGCGGCCGCGTCGAGCTGGGCATCGGCGCCGGCGCGTTCTGGGACGCGATCGCCGCCATGGACGGCCCGCGCCGCACGACCGGCGAGTCGGTCGAGGCGCTGGCCGAGGCCATCGGGGTGATCCGCGCGTTGTGGACGCCCGGTCGCTCGGCCCGCCTGCCCGGCGAGCACTACCGGCTCGACGGCGCCCGCCCCGGGCCGTTCCCCGCGCACCCCATCGGGATCTGGGTCGGCGCGTACGGCCCGCGGATGCTGCGGCTGACCGGCCGACTGGCCGACGGCTGGCTCCCGAGCGCGCCGTACGCGGGTCCGGAGAAGCTGCCGGAGCTGAACGCGACCATCGACGCGGCGGCCGAGGCCGCTGGCCGTTCGCCGGCCGACATCCGTCGCCTCTACAACGTGACCGGCACGTTCATGGGTAACGGCAGCGAGTTCCTGCACGGACCGGCGAAGGTCTGGGTCGAGCAGCTGGCCGAGCTGGCGCTGACCGAGGGAATGAGCGGGTTCGTGCTGATGGTCGAGAATTCCGCCGACCTGCGGCGGTTCGCCGAGGAGGTGGCGCCCGGCGTGCGTGATCTGGTGGCGCAGGAGCGGTCGCTGTTGGGGGAGGTTTCACTTCCGGCGCGGACCAGCGTGTGGGACGAGTCGGAGCGGCCAACCGGGCCGGGCGTCGACGCGAACGCACCCGTCCACGCCGGCGGCCGGGCGAGCGGCGAGCAGTTGGTGGCCGTGCACGACCACCTGCGCGAGGAGCTGGAACGGGTGCGCGAGCTGGTGTCCCAGGTCCGGGCCGGCTCGCTCGACGTGGCCGCCGCCCGGTCGGAGATCAACACGATGACCATGCGGCAGAACAACTGGACGCTCGGCGCGTACTGCGAGAGCTACTGCCGGGTGGTCACCATGCACCACACCCTCGAGGACCGGGCGTTCTTCCCGCAGATCCGGGAGCTGGAGCCGCGGCTCGGTCCCGTGCTCGACCGGCTCTCCGAGGAGCACCACCTGATCCACGACGTGCTGGAACGCGTGGACGCCGCGCTCGTGGCCATGGTCGGTGAGCCGGACGGCATCCACGCCCTCAGCGAGGCGGTCGACCTGCTCTCGGAAACCCTGCTGTCCCACCTGTCCTACGAGGAGCGTGAACTGGTCGGACCGCTCGCAACCCTTCCGGTCCGGCACTAGCGGCAAGGCCGTGAAGTTAGGCCACGTGTTGGTTTGTCAAGCGCGGGTTGCCGATGGCGGGCTGGTGCTCTGAAGGACCCCTTCGAGACATGGCACGGCTACCGTCTCGAAGGACCCCTTCGAGACACTGGTCGCTCTCGCCGGAACCACGAACACGCACTTGACAGACGCCCACAGCCCTCACCTACACGGCCTTGGCACTAGCGGGGCACTAGAATGCGGTGGTGCTCTCGCCGTCGCGGTGGACTCTGTGGGCACTGCCGCGGCACGTGCAGATCTACATCCTGATCGTCGAGGTCGCGGCCGTGGTGGTCGTGCTCGGCACCACCTGGGTCGTCCCGGTCTCCGTCGAGCACTGGATCTGGTTCGGCGCGCTGGCGTTGGCCGCCGTGGCGCACCTCGAAGCCGCGCGCGGGATCGAGCGGCTCCGGGTCACGGTCGAGGCGAGCGTGCCGTACAACCACCTCCAGACCGTGTGGTTCTTCGCGGGCGTGTTGTTGCTGCCGCCACCGCTGATCGCGGCGCTCGTGGTGATCAGCTACGCGTACAACTGGCTGCGGATCTACCGCCACCGCGTGCCGGCGCACCGCAAGGTCTTCTCCTCGGCCACCGTGATCCTCGCCTGCGCGGCCGCGTACACCGTGCTGGCCGCCGTCTATCCGAACCCTGGCAACGCCTTCGCGGCGGCGCTCGACGGCCCGCTCGGCCTGGCGGCCGTGGTGGCGGCCGGCGCGCTGTACCGGCTGGTCAACTACGGGTTGGTGGTCCTGGTGATCGTGGCCACCACCCCAGACCAGCCACCGCGCAAGGCCCTCGGCCATGCCAGCGACCAGCTGATGATCGCCGCGGCCATCGGGCTCGGCAGCGGTATCGCCGTGCTGGTGGCGACGCGGCCGTGGTGGACGCCGATGCTCGTGATGACCTTGTTCGCGTTGCATGCCGGGCTGCTGTTGCCGAAGTTCCGGGACGCCAGCCGCAGCGACGCGAAGACCGGGCTCTTCGACTCGGTGTTCTGGAGCACGCTCGTGTCCGACGAGCTGGAACGAGCCGGCCGGCTGAACGGCCGGCTCGGGGTGCTGCTGCTCGACCTCGACCACTTCAAGCGGGTGAACGATGAGTACGGCCACCTGGCCGGTGACGTCGTGCTGCGCGCGGTGGCCGACACGATCAAACACTCGGTCCGCACCCACGACCTGGTCGGCCGCTACGGCGGCGAGGAGTTCGCGGTCGTGCTGCCCGGGCTCGGCGCCGACGGCATCGACGTGGCGGCCGAGCGGATCCGGACGAACATCGCGGCGCTGGAGGTCGCGGTGCTCGACCTGCACGGCAAGGAACGCGTGGTGTGCGGGTTGACGGCGTCCGCGGGAGTGGCCGTCTACCCGGCACACGGTCACGACCGCACGGCTCTGCTGACGGCCGCCGATGCCGCGCTCTACCAGGCGAAAGCCGCCGGCCGAGACCAAACCTGGCTAGGACACGAGGCGCACCAGATCACGTAGCCACCGTGGGGCGGGGTCGTCGTCGAGGCGGGAATGCCACACCATCGGGTAGGGCATGGTCTCGATCTCTTCGGTGCGGTCATCACCCGCACGGCCGGGTCGGTCGCCGAATCGACCAGCATGCGTTCCGGGAGAGTGGCCACCAGCCGCGTTCCCGGCACGGCCAGCAGGGCGGCCGAGTGGTACGGGACGGTCAGCGCGGCGTTGCGGTGGTGGCCCAGCTTCGTCAGCCTTCTGTCCACTGCGGACTGCTCACCCTGGAGCACGGTCACGATCACGTGTGCCGCATCGAGAAAGTGCTTCAGGCTCAAGGACTTCCGCTCGGCGAGCGGGTTGTCGGCCGACACCAGGCAGGCGAACCGTCCAGGAACTATGTGTCCAATGCAACGTCATGATGTCTGGTATGCGTTTGATGCATCACGCGACGATGGCCGGCTCCCGCACACACGCGAGGCGCCAGGTCCAAGCGAGCGCCGCGACCGCCACCAGCCCGAGCGCCCCGGCCGCGCCGACCACCAGGTGCGGCCGGACCGCCTCGGCCGCCAGCCCGGCGAGCGCCACCCCGAGCCCCTGCGCGACCTTCAGCGCGGTCACCGCCAGGCCGAACGCCTGCCCCCGTCGCGCATCCGGCACGGCCAGCACGAACGACGTCGACGCGATCAGGTGGTACGCGCTTCCCATGCCGGACAACGCGAACAGCGCCACCACGATCACCAGGTGCGGGTTGATGAAGCAGACGACCAGCGGCGCGCACGCCCCGGCCGAGAGCGGGACCAGCAGCCGCAGCCGCGACTCGGTCGGCAGCCGGCCGACCAGCAACATGCCGGCCGCCGTCCCGGCCGAGTACCCGGCGAACATGAGCCCCACGGTGATCGCGCCGCCGCCGAGCCCGTCGGCGTAGGGGACGGCCAGCGCCTCACCGGCGATGTAGAAGCCGGAGAGGCAGGCGAACAACACCAAAGAGCGCAGCCGCAGGTCCGTCCACACGAGACGGCCACCGGTCGCGAGATCGGCCCACCAGCCGTGTTGTAGCACCCGGCCGGCCGCCGCGGGTCGCGACCGCACGTGCCACAGCACGAGGATGGCGGACGAGGCGAACGTGCCGGCGTCGGCGAGCAGCACCACCCCGGTGCCGACGAGTGCCACCAGCGCGCCACCGCCGGCGAACCCGAGCACCTGCGCCGCCTGGACGACCGACTGCATGGCGGCGGTGCCGGCCGGGTAGTCGTCCTCGCCGAGGATGGCGGGCAGCAGCGCGCCGCGGGCCGCGTTGGCCGGTGCGCCGATCAGCTGGACGGTCACCAGCAGCGCGCACAGCAGCACGAGTGGCATGCCGGGTACGGCCATCACGGCGATCAACACCGCGCGCGCGGTGTCCGCGCCGATCATCAGGCCGCGGCGGGGATAGCGATCGGCCAGCCCGGACAGCAGCGGCCCGCCGACCAGGTCGGGCAGGAACGTCAGGCCGTACGTGAGCGCCGTCCACGCGGGTGAGCCGGTGCGGTCGAACACCAGCACGGCGAGCGCGACCCTGGCGAACTGGTCGCCGACCACCGAGATCGACTGTGCGGCGAACAGTGCCCGGAACTCGTGATCCCGGAACACTTTCCGATAGCTGGCTGGCATTGGGATCTCCCAATCCGTAGTCGGCCAACTACTGAAAGTACAACGCGAGAACGATTCAGTGGGAGCCGGCAAACGGGTGCCGTGAGAAGGTGGCCGCATGATGATCGAAGTTGACGGCGTCGAGTTGCATGCCGAGACTTTCGGCGACCCGGCCGATCCACCGATCCTGCTGATCATGGGTATCGGCAGCTCCGGGGACTACTGGGAACCCGCCTTCTGCGAGGCCCTGACCGGTCGTTATGTGATCCGGTACGACCACCGCGACACGGGCCGGTCGGTCAGCTACCCGCCGGGCAAACCTGGCTACCGGGCCGAGGCGCTGATCTCCGACGCGGTCGGCGTGCTCGACGCGCTCGGGTTGGCGAAGGCCCATATCGTCGGTATTTCCATGGGCGGCGCCATCGCACAGGAACTGGTGCTGGGCTGGCCGGACCGGGTGTCGACGCTGACGCTCATGTCGACCACCGCCGGCTTCGGCGACCCGGACCTGCCCGGCGTCGATCCGCGAATCCACCAGTCGACGACGGAGCCGGACTGGATCGACCGCGCGGCCGTCACCGAGTACCTGGTGGCCGACCTGCGCCTGTACGCCAGCACCAAGCGGCCCTTCGACGAGGCGGCAGCCCGTGAGGTGGCGACCATCGTGGCGGAGCGGACCCGCAACCCGGAGTCGGCCGCCCGCAACCACTACGCCGCCCCCGGCGGTGGTGGCTCGTGGCGCCATCGCCTGCCGGAGATCACCGCGCCCACCCTCGTCCTGCACGGCACGGACGACCCGCTTTTCCCGCTGCCCCACGGGGTCGCGCTGGCCCGGGAGATTCCCCACGCCCGGTTGGTGGAACTGCCGGACACGGGCCACGAGATCACTCGCGCCGACTGGCCGACCGTCGTCCGCGAGGTGCTGGCGCACACGAGTTAAACGACTTCGGTGTTCTGGTCACCGAGCAACTGCCACCGTCCGTACGCACGGGTGAAGGTGAGACCGATGACCAGCTTCTGCTCGTAACCGGCGGCCGGCTCCGCGTACACGGAGTCGAACAACACGAACCCGGTCGAGCAGTCGGCCACCCGCTGCTTCAGCTCGAACGTCTGCGTCCAGTCCTTACGTGCGAAGAACGTGTCGATGAACGACGCGAACTCGGCGCGCCCGGTGAACACCGCCCCGCCGGGCAGCACCCCGATGACGTCCCGGTGCAGCAACGCGTTGAAGCCGCGCGCGTCGCGCCGATCGGTGGTGCGCAGGTAGGTCTGGACGGTGGAGTCGAACTGGCGCTCGCAGCTGGGGCCCGTCGCGGAGTCGGCCCGGGCGGACACACCGAGGACGGTCACGCCGCCGAGGACGGCCAGCGTCATCCCGACGGCGGCTACGCGTTGTTTGAGAGTCATGCGGCGGAGTTGACACCGGCGCCGGCCCACGCGGGTACCGATTAGAAGATGGTCGAATCGATGGGTGCGCCGCGTAGCCTGACCAGCGTGATCACTGCCAGGCTCGACGCGGACACCCTCGCCAGGGTGCGGTTGGCCTGCTCGCCGGCGGCCGAGGTGACCGCGTGGCTCGGGCTGGCCGCGCGCCGTGGCCGGCACCCGGTGTTCGGCGATCCCGGTGCCGCGGCCCGCGCAGTTCTGCACGATCCGGACGCCGCGCTCGTGGCCGGCGTGCTGCCGGTCGACGGCGGTCCGGCGTACACACCCGACCTGCTCACCCCCAAGCCCGGACCGATGTCCCACCGAGCACTCGACGACCAGCTCGACCTGATCGCCTCGACCCCGCCGGACACGGTGGCCGAGCAGGTCGACGCCATCGGCCGGCCGTTGTCGCCCGCCGTGCGCGACGCCGTCGACCGCGGCACGTTCGCGCCCCGCGCGGCCGCCGGGCTCCGCCGGTTCTGGGCAGGCGCGCTCGCGTCCGGCTGGGCCCAGCTGCAGTCCACAATGGAGGCCGACCTCGCCGTGCGGGCCGGCACCATGGCCACCCGCGGCGTCGGAGCGTTGCTGGACTCGTTGCACGAAGCCATTTCCTGGCGTGACGGCACGCTGACCGTCCGCTCGACGTGGCACGAGGAGTTCACGCTGGCCGACGTCGAGGTGGTGTGCGTGCCGGCCGTGCTCGCCTGGCCGAAGCTGTCCGTCCAACTGTGCGACCCGCGTGACGCGGTGCTCGGCTACCCGGCGGCGGGCGTCGGCGTGCCGGCCGGTGGGCGTGCGATCGATCGGCTGGTCGGCCCCACCAGGGCGGCGCTGCTGCGCGACCTGGACGTGCCACGGTCGACCGCCGGACTGGCCGGCCGGCACAGCCTGTCAGCGCCGACCGTCTCCTATCACCTGAAAGTGTTGCGCCGCGCCGGGTTGGTGGTCGCTCACCGCGACGGACAGTTCGTGCTGTACCGGCGTACGGACGCCGGGAGCACACTCGCTAGTTTTGCGGGTCATGGCGGGTAAGGGGACACCGGCGACCGTGTTGCTGAGCAAGAACAAGGTGCCGCACCAGGTGCACGAGTACGAGCACGACCCGAGGTCGGCGTCCTACGGCACGGAGGCGAGCGAACTGCTCGGGCTGCCGGCCGAGCGGGTGTTCAAGACGCTCGTGGCCGAGGTGGACGGCGCGCTGACCATCGGCGTGGTGCCGGTGTCCGGGCAGCTTGACCTGAAGGCGTTGGCGGCAGCGGCGGGCGGCAAGAAGGCGAAGATGGCGGAGGTGACCGCCGCCGAACGCGCGACCGGCTACGTGGCGGGCGGCATCTCGCCGCTGGGCCACCGCAAACGTTTGCGCGTGGTGGTGGACAGCTCGGCCACGTCCCACGAGACGATCTTCTGCAGCGCCGGCCGGCGGGGCCTGGAGATCGAACTGGCTGCGGCCGACCTGGTGCGCCTGGCGGACGCGGTAGTCGCTCCAATCGCGGGCTAGTACGGCAGCCGCCATTCGCTAGCTGATCTGGGTGTTTTCGATGTTGCGGGCGAGTCTGGTGCGTTTGTGGAACCAGCGTGAGCGTGCTTGATGTTGGCGGCGCCAGTTGACCCAGTGGGTGGTGTGTCCGGGTGGTCGCGGTGTGGCGGTGGCCTTGGCGATCAGACGCTTGATCTCGGGGATGGTGAGTGGGATGAGACCGGGATCGGCGGGCGGCGGCTGGTTCGGGTGTAGAGGTTCGGGAGCCTGGCTGTCGGTGCGGTCACGCAGCAACGCGGCGGTGACGGCGCAGACCGCGAGGGCGGCGCAGACGAGCACGGTGTGCCGGGCGATCGCGGTGTAGAGCCGGACCTGGGACTGGTCCAGGCCGAAGCAGTCCTTGCTGAACTCGAACCCTTCCTCGACCGGCCAGCGCAGCCCGGCGGCACGGATCAGCCGGGCCTTGGTGAGCAGTTCGCCTTCGGGCACGAAGCAGTAGTGGAAGGCCAACTCGCCGGTGCGTAGGTGTTTGCGGATGAGCAGGTAGTGGCGGGCCGAGGCGGTGGCGATCCAGGCCCAGGCGTACCAACGGTCTCCGTTGGAGCCCTTGCCGGCCGAGCGGATTTCCCACCGCCGCTTGTGTTTCAGCCCCTGGAGGAGCGTCTTGGTGGCCTGTTCGCAGGACAGCACCACGCTGCTGGGCAGCGTGATCCGGAAGTTCTTCGCCACCCGCAACACGTAGGCCTGCTCGGCGGCCTCGAAGTGGGTCCGCAACTCGGTGCAGTTTCCGTAAACCTCGTCCCCGCAGTAGAAATCCGGTCGGAACCCGTCCGCGGCCACGGACGTGCAGATGTCGATAGCCAACTGCCCCTTGGTGCGGAACGTCAGATCCAGCGGCAGGCCCATGCGCAGCGAGCGCACCGGATCACTGATGTGCTCGCCGGGGATCCACTGCCGAAACCCGATCAACGCGTGCCCGACACCTTCGCGCACATAGGACAAGTGCACCGTGTTGATCCCGTTCTCCACCCGACCCGCGCAGCCCATGTGCTGGCGTTTGACACCCGCGGTGGCTACGCCTTTCTTCTGCTGCCCGGTCTCATCCAGCGCCCCGATCACCAGCTTCCCGCGCCGCCGCCCGGCCTTGCGGGCCGCCTCCTCCAGCCCGGCCACCGCGAACCGCCGGACCTGGGCCATCGCCTCGGCCTCATCCCAGCACGCCCGGTTCAGCAGCCGCTGCGTCCGATCCGGTGTCCGGTCCCCGACATGCTCAGCAATAGTCCAGCTGTTCCGCTTGGGCAACTCGCTCATCACCGCCCGCAGATACTTACCGGCCTGCACGAACGGCTCGACCCGCCGAAAACACGAACGCAACCGTTCGGTCAGCTCACCCAGTTTCCGCCCCGCCAACCGAGCACCTATCCTGGCAGCCGCAGCCGCCTGCGATCCTGTAGTTCTCACAAACACATGATCAACAGGCGGCTGCCCCATGTCGCCACCGGCCCCCAGCCACACCTTCCCGCAGGTCACAACCAAAATGGCGGCTGCCGTACTAGATCACAGGCTGGCTATCGTGCAGGGAACGACGCTTTCCCTGCGTTGACCGCGGTGAACGACGCTTTCCCCGCATCGAGGCGCCGGCCCGGCGGATGCCTGGAAGGCGTCGTTCCTGGCATGCCCACGCCGCGCGTGGGCATGCCGAACGAGGCGAATACATCGTTGCCGAAGCAGGTGATCTCGGCGATCTTGCCGTCGACCACGCGGAGGAGATCCACGCCGAAGGCCTCGTACTCGGTGGCACCCGAAGCCCGCACGTAGCAGGCGATGGCCGGCATGAGGTTCGCCGACACGGGGACGAGCCGGAACTCCAGCCGATCCGGGCCGTGCAGCGCGGGCGCCCACGCGTCGACGAGGTTGCCCTCGTACCAGACCGCGTCGTCGGACATGTTGCCGCCGGTCCACGGGGCCTGGGCACAGCGGGCGTCCTCGGCCAGCAGTGCGCCGATGGCCTTGTCGTCGGCGTCCTCGATGGCCTTCATGTACCGCGCCACCACGGCCAGCTCCTCGGCGGTCGGCGCCGTGGTCGGCGCCCACTCCAGCCGGCGTTTCGGCAGCTGCGCGCGCATGGTCTCCCTGGCCCGCTGCAGCAAACTGTTGGCCGTGGCGACCGTGCAGTCCAGCGCCGCGGCCGTGTCCTTCGCCGGCCAGCCGACCACGTCCCGCAGGATGAGCGCCGCCCGCTGGCGCGCCGGCAAGTGCTGGATGGCCGTGAGGAACGCCAGCTCGATGGTCTCCCGCGACACGACCACGGCGTCCGGCTCGTCGTCGGGCGAGACCAGCAGTTCGTCGGGGCACGGCTGGAGCCACGGCACGGCCACGGCCGGCACGGTCGACGCCGTCTCGTCGGTGGGCGCGGGGCCGGTGGCGATCTTCGCGGCCGGGCGCTTGGCGAGCGTGTCCAGGCACGCGTTCGTGGCGATCCGGTACAGCCACGCGCGGAAGGTCGAGCGGCCCTCGTAGGTCTCGAGCCGGCGCCAGGCCCGCAGGAACGTCTCCTGCACGAGGTCTTCGGACTCCTCGTACGAGCCGAGCATGCGGTAGCAGTGGATCCGCAGCTCTCGTCGGTAGCGGCTGGTCAGGTCGGCGAACTCGCGATCATCCATGCTCATGTGACGGCCCGCCGGCCGACAACTCATCGGTCAGCCGGTCGAGGAACGCGCGCTGGCCGCCGACGATCTTCGTGGCGGCCGTGGTGAGGTCGAACCACTCGACCCGGTCCAGCTCGGGGAACTCCTGCATGCGGCCGGAGTTCCGCGGCCATTCCAGCTCGAACGTGCCCGGGACGACGGTGGTGGGATCGAGGTCGGCCGCCAGCGCCCAGACGGTGACCGTCTTGCCGCCCGACTGCTTCACCGTGCCGAGGTCGACCAGCTCTCCCGGCGGGACGGGTAGGCCAAGCTCTTCGGTGAACTCACGGCGTGCGGCGGCCTCCGGCGTCTCGTCGGCCGTGTACTCACCCTTGGGAACCGTCCACGCCCCGGCGTCCTTGCGCGCCCAGAACGGCCCACCCATGTGGCCGAGCAGCACCTGTACGCCGTCGTTCGTGTCGCGGTACAACATGATCCCCGCGCTGGTTTTCGCTGGCACGGGCACAGCTTACCCGCCGACAACTATCTCTGCCTTGACAAATATAGTTGTCGGTGCGACGCTGCTGGCATGTTCGATGTCGCAGTGATCGAGGACGCGGCCGCGGCCGAGGTCTCACTCGATCCCATCCGCGCCAATCTCCTGTCCGAGCTGGCCGAACCCGGATCGGCGACCACCCTCGCCGGCCGGGTCGGCCTGCCGAGGCAGAAGGTCAACTACCACCTGCGCGCGCTGGAGCGGCACGGGTTGGTGGAGTTGGTGGAGGAGCGGCGCAAGGGCAACGTCACCGAGCGGGTCCTGCGGGCCACGGCCGCGTCGTACGTCATCTCGCCGACCGCGCTCGCCGCCGTCCGGCCCGACCCGGACCGTGCGCCCGACCGGCTGTCCGCGCGCTGGCTGCTGGCACTCGCCGCGCGGCTGGTCGGTGACGTCGGCTCGCTCATCACCGGCGCCACCAAGGCCCGCAAGCGGGTGGCCACGTTCGCGCTCGACGGCGAGGTGCGGTTCGCCACGGCCGCCGACCGGGCGGCGTTCGCCGAGGAGCTGACGGCGTCGGTGACCGCGTTGATCAGCAAGTACAACAGCGACGAGGGCCGAGGGCACCGCATGATCGTCGCCGTGCACCCGAAGGTCGAGGGCTGACATGGGACGCGAGTTCGAGGGCCTCGACGAGGTCACGGTGCCGGCGACGCCGGAGCAGGTGTGGGACGCCATCGCCACCGGGCCGGGCATCGACTCCTGGTTCATGGGCCGCAACGAGGTCGAGGACGGCACGGCCGTGCGGATGGCGTTCGGCGGCTACACCCCGGAGCACGCGATCACCGCGTGGGAGCCGGGGCAGCGGCTGGCCTATCGCTCCGACCAGGAGGAGGACGGCCGGTTCATCGCCTACGAGTTCCTCATCGAGGGCCGCGACCGGTCGAGCACCGTGCTGCGGATGGCGACCAGCGGGTTCCTCCCCGGTGACGACTGGGCGGACGAGTACGAGGCGATGACGCTGGGTGGGCAGCTGTTCTTCCGCACGCTGGTCGAGTACCTGACCCACTTCGCCGGGCGCGCGGCCACCCCGGTCACCGTGTTCGGCCCGATGATCACCGACTGGCAACGGACGCGGGACAGGCTCGTGGCGGCCATCGGCCTGAACGGCTCCGGCGCCGTGCGGTTCGCGCCGGAGGGCCTGCCGCCCGTGGTCGGCGAGCTGTACTTCGCCAACGCCGACACCATCGGCATCCGCACGGCCGATGCGCTGTACCGCTTCATGCGCGGGTTCCACGGCCCCGTGGTGGCGAGCCATCACATCTTTGACGCCATTGACATCGAACAGACGGAGCAGGCCTGGGCGGCCTGGCTCACGCACGCACTGGAGGACTAAATGCTTGTCTCACAGGATGGTACGAAGATCGCGTACGAGGTGACCGGCGACGGTCCGCCGGTGATCCTCGTCGACGGCGCCATGTGTTACCGCGACTCGGGCCCGTCTCGCCCGTTGGCGGCGGAACTGGCCGGGGACTTCACGGTCTACGCGTACGACCGAAGAGGCCGCGGTGAAAGCGCGGCCGGCGAGTACTCGGTCGAACGGGAGATCGAGGATCTGGCCGCGCTGGTGAAGGAGGCGGGCGGCTCGGTCCACCTGGTGGGACAGTCGTCGGGCGCCATGCTGGCGCTGGAGGCGGTGAACCAGGGCGTGGGCGCCACCAAGTTGGCGATGTACGAGCCGCCGCTGATCGTCGACGGCACCCACGCCCCGGCTCCGGCCGATGCGCTGGCCGTGATGCAGGGCCTGGTGGCGGCCGACCGCCGTTCCGACGCGGTGAAGACGTTCATGCGCTCGGTCGGCGTGCCGGGTGTCGGGCTGCTGATCATGCAGCTGTTGCCGGTGTGGAAGAAGCTCAAGGGCATCGCCCACACGTTGCCGAACGACCTGGCGCTGGTGGAAGGCCTGCGGCTCGGTCGCCCCCTGCCGGCCGACCGGTGGACACACTCCGTGCCCACGC
Source organism: uncultured Actinomycetota bacterium (assembly GCA_963826035.1). Lineage (GTDB taxonomy): Bacteria > Actinomycetota > Actinomycetes > Mycobacteriales > Pseudonocardiaceae > Actinophytocola. Next base: position 357,962 of record CAWGVZ010000008.1, read on the forward strand.
TGGTGGCGGACGGCGGCAAGAGCCCGGAGTACATGCGCAACAGTGCTCGCGCCATGGCCGAGGTGCTGCCGAACGCGTCGTACAAGTCGCTCCCCGGGCAGACGCACCTCGTGAAGGCGAGTGCCCTGGCGCCGGTACTGAGGGAGTTCCTTACGGCCTGAGGGACCCCTTACTCGCCCTCAGCCGGCCGGTCCTCAGGTTCCTTAGGTGATTGCCCGATGCCGGAGGGGCGGCCTCAGGACGAATCTTGCTCTCGTCACCGAAACTGGACGAGGAGATCGAGATGAACTGGGAACCTGTCGCTCTGCGTGCCGAAGTGGACTACCGGATCGAGCGTGCTCTGGGGGATCGGGTCAACTCCGAGCACGTGCGGGTTGTGCACGATCGGCAGTCGTCGTGGTGGCAGCGCAGGCGTGCGCACCACAATGATCATCATGATGACTCGAGGGGTGCTGCCAGAGCTGCTTGAGTCTCTGGTCTCCTCGTCTCGTCCTTGGGCACGCAGCTTCGGCTGGGTGCCCTTTTCTTTGGTGTCCGCTCATGGCGAACAACCGGGGCAGCGTTTAGCTTAAGTTTCAACTACTTTGGCATTATGCTGTTATGAGACTTCCCGGCGGGGCCGGCAGCCCACGGGTGGCCCGGGGAGCACCAAGGGGGTTGGGCATGCTGCGCGTGCATTTCACGTCGGAGGATCTCGCTCGGGTACGGGTGCTCAACGAGCCGCATCCACTGTGGGAGGTGCTGCTCAGCCTCCACCTGCTGCAGACCCAGCAGGGCGCCGCGGTGTTCGACGGCTGGCGCCGCAACACACGCTCGACGCCGCAGCCGTTCCTGCGGGTGCTCGCGACATTGGCCCGCCCCAAGGGTTACTCACCGGACTTCCTCACACCGCCTGTCGACGCACTGAACCTCGACGCCGCGCTGGAGACGTTGCTCGGCACCGACAAGCGCAGGCTGCGCACCGACATCGACGCCCTCTCGACGGAAGTGGCCCTACCGGCGTGGGCGGGCGGTGTCGCGGCCGGTGACGTCGACACACTGCGGCGCCTGGCCGAGAGCATCCGGCGCTACCACGCGACCGCGCTGGCGCCGCACTGGACCGCCATCCGGGCACACGTCCACGCGAGCCGGGCCCGTCGCGCGGAGCTCGCGGTGAGCCACGGACTCGAACACATGCTGGACACACTGCGGCCCGACATGCGCTGGCACGGCTCGATGCTGGAGATGCCCTACCCGGTCGACCAGGACCTCCGTCTGGACGGTCGTGGCCTCACGCTCGTGCCATCCTTCTTCTGCTGGCAGAACCCCATCACACTCGCCGACCCGCTCCGCACGCCCATGCTGGTGTACCCGGTGGAACACAGCCTCGACTGGGCCACTGGCGGTGACCCACAATCAGCCCCGCGCCCGCAGTCACTGGTCGCCCTACTCGGCCGCACCCGCGCGGCGGTGCTCCTCACGATCGCGGAACACCCGAACCTCAACACCACCCAGCTCGCCAACGCACTCGGCACCTCAGCCGCGAGTGCCTCCCAACACGCGACGGTCCTCCGCGAGGCCGGGTTGGTGATCACCCTCCGGCACAACGGATCCGCGATACACACGCTGTCCCCCCGCGGCACAAACCTGCTCGCGCGGCCATACCGCAAACAGACCGCCTGACCGTGACTGACGGTTGACGGCGCGTGAATGCGCTCCCGCCGCAAGCTCGGGCGGGAGCGCAATGTCGTCCGGTTCAGACAATCACCACGTACTCGTGCACGTTTCCTGCCCGCCAGTCTCCCAGCAAGCCTTCATCAGATGCCTCCAGTCCGGTGAAGTCCGGTAGCCATAGGTGAAGTTCCGGGCAGTCGTGCTGACGCGGCCGGATTCGTACCACGTCACGCCGGCATCCCAGGATCTCTCAAGGGTCACGATGCCGTGCGGGAAGCCCGCGCCGTCGATCCGGGCCCACCCGTACTGGGTGCCCTCATAGTTGCCGTACCGTAGTTCGATGTTCCCGCCGGGGACCGGCTGGGACCACTTGGTGTGCTTGACCGCAATGGACAACACCTTGTCGAAGTCGATCTCCGGCGGCCCAATGGCGACGGCAGGCACGACGGCGGCGGTCGTCATCGTGAAGGCTACGGCGATCGCAAGGATCGCCGCGCGAAAAGCGTGTTTCATCGAGCTGCCCCTTCGTTCTCGAAGAATTCTGACGAAATAACTCTACGTCGCGGAAGTGTGGTTGCGGAGCTATTTGTTCTCCACTTAAACCCGCAGGTCAACGCTTATGAACCAGGTCACATCATTCAAAAACCGTTTGAGCGGAAAGGTGTTCTTCGGCTCCGCCAGCTCTTCTGTGGTGGGGCGCCGTCGAGGATCGATCCGCGCGCCAGCGGGGCGGTTCCGTGGGAGCGGGCCACCGACGAAGGCGCCACTAGCTAGGCCGTGTCTGCTAAAGGTCTGGACCCAGTGGAGTGTGGCGGCGAGGCACTGACCGGAGTGGTGGTTGCGGGCGGTCTTGTCTGATCGCATCGCGACACCGTGCCACTGCTTGAGCTTGTTGAAGCAGCGCTCGACGACGTTGCGGCCCCGGTACCGCTGCCGCTGCTCGTCACCGAAGTCGATCGGGCGGCCAGGTCGCTTGGCTGACCCGAGACTCGTTGCCCGCGCGCACCACGAAGCATCTACTGGTCAGACGGGATCGGTGAACGAGATCGGCTTGCCGGTGGCGTGGGCATATGCGATCTCCCTGCTCGTGGACTCGCCGATATACCCGCCTGGATTGACGACCAGAACCCGGTCAGCCAGGTCGATCTTGCGCAGGTGGAGGGCGTCCAGCGCGGTCTTCTGTTCGTTGGTGATCAACTCGCCTGCTTTGTGATCCTCGGCGCGCAGGAAGACACCTGGCGCGACGACGATGACACCTGCGAAGGTCAGATCACGGTTCGCCGCGCTCATCTCGTCCACGAAGCGGGTAGAGCCGCAGATGCAGACAATCTCAGGTCGGTCGGGCACGGCTCCAGTCCTTCGGATCGAACGGGAAACCGTCAGTGTGCGCGTAGACATGCACTACCTCGGCGATGGCATCGAAGTGGTCGGAGTCGCCCATGGCCCGATCAGTCGAGAGGGTCCGCCGTGGGGTGATCCGCACCAGATCGGAAAGAAGGTCCCGCACTCTCTACCCCCGCGACACAGCAGAGGTCATCGACCATGCGGCTGCGCCGTCGCAGGCGGGAGGCGTGGCTCGTGCTGGGCCACTATCGCGGCCAGGTCGCGGCGGACCCCATAACGCAACGGTGCCCTACAAAACAGGCTCAGCGTCATAAACCGCGGGATCGCCCTGAACGAGCCAAACGGAAGGAGCATCGATAGGCAGGAAAGAACGGTCGCCGCCTGGCTCACGGCTATCGGGCACCGCATCACCGTTGGGTAAGTGCATGATGAAGTTCACCGGACGCGTGTCGTCCACCAGTGGTATCTCGTAGACGGCCCAAGAACCCTCAACCCGAGCGCTCGGCCAGGGCCGATCCCACGCGATCTGTGCCAGCACGGCGGGATCAACGGCATCACCCCACAGATGCAGGCCCCACTCGCCGTAATCTCCCGCCGGCCGGTGATATCGCACCGTGGCAACCGAGAGCGGCGGCCCCGCATACCGAACGGTCACCTCACTCGTCGCCTCGCCCAAGGATGCCCGGTAGGCAACAGGCGTCCCGGGAGCCAGACCAAGCGCGCCGAGATCGTCGAACACCGTGTACGCCGGTGAGGTGACGTCGCTGCCGAGGGGGACCCACGCGCCACCGTCGACCGAGCGCGCGAACGACACCTCGTGCGATGACAGCTCAGGATCGGCAACCGCGCGAACCTCTACCGTGCCTCGGACGCCGCCACCCTCGGTGGGCGCCTCGATCCGCACGGCAGGCGCGGGCACCCGCCCGCGCACGGGATCCGCCGCACGAGTGTGGCCACCGTTGTCCAGGACCACCGCGCGGTACTCGACCGCCGCGCCCGGCGCCAGACCACTGACGTCGTGGAACACCCGATACGGCGCGTTGTCGTCGGTGCCGATGGTCGCCCAGCGGCCGTTCACCTTCGCCTCGAACGTCACCTCGTAGTACGACGAACCGGCCACCGACGCGGCGACCTCCATGCGTCCACGAGACGCTGCTGCCGGCGTGGGCGTGTCGAGCGAGATGTGCGGCGCGCGGTGAGATCTGTCGATCCGGCCGTCCAACGCATAGACCACAGTGGACAGTTTGGGCACGGTCACCGTCAGCTGTCCGTCCCGATCGGACGACAGCCGCGACGGACCCGCGCCATAGACCCGCTTGAACTGATCGCGCGAGGTGTACGTCGGCACCGTCACGGTCGCCGGCGCCTCGCTGTTGTTCAGCGCCACCACATACTCGCGCTGCTGACGCTGGTCGATCCTGGAGAAGGCGTACACCCCGGCCGACGGGGACGACACCCGGTGCTGCTGGGTGCCGTCGCGCAGCGCGGGGTGCGCCCTCGTGACCTTCGCCAGGTCGCTGATCGACTGGTACAGCGGGTGGTCCGTGGTGAAGTTGTCCGTCGCGTGTGTGTCGGAAGTGCCGAGCAGATCGTCGTCCAGGTACTCGGGGACCTGGGACGCGAACAAGGTCTGGCGCGCGTCCTGGTCACCGCCGGGTCCGGTGAAGCCCTGCTCGTCGCCGTAGTAGATCACCGGGTTGCCGCGGGAGAAGTACATCAGCTCATGGCCGAGGCGATCGCGCGCGACCCACTCGCCGTCGCCGGCCCCCGGGTTGTCGGCCACCACGAAACCGCCGAACCGGCCCATGTCGTGGTTCCCGAGGAACGTCGGTAACTGATACACGTTCGAGTCGGCGTCGGTGTACCAGTCGTCGTCCGTGAAGAACTGGCCGAGCCGGTCGGTCGGCGCGCCGCCGGCCGCGAACTGTCTGGCCGCCTGCTGGAACGGGAAGTCGAGAACGGACTGCATGCGGTCGGCGGTGGTGAAGTGCGACGTGTAGCTCTTGGTGGTGTCGAACACCTCGCCGAACATGAAGAACTCGCGCTTGCCGTGGTCCCGCGCGAACTTCAGCACCCGCGGCCCGAACTCCCGCCAGAACTCGTCGTCCACGTGCTTCATGGTGTCGATCCGGAAGCCGTCGATGCCGAAGTCGGCGATCCACTTCTCGTAGATGTCGGCCATGCCGTCGACCACCACCGGGTTCTCGGTGAACAGGTCGTCGAGCCCGAAGAAGTCGCCGTACTGCGAGTCCTCGCCGACGAACGTGGTGTCGCCCCGGTTGTGGTACAGCGTGGGATCGTTCAGCCAGGCCGGCACTTTCAGGTTCTGCTCGGCCGGGTCGAGGACGGGCGTGTACGGGAACGACGTGGCCGGATCCAAGGCAGGGAACGAATCACCGCCCGCGTAGTCCCGGTCGTCGAACACCGCACCGGACGCGTCGGTATAGGGCGCCACGTCTTTCGAGGTGTACTCCTTGCGCGCCCCCTCCTCATACCCGATCACATCGGCCGTGTGGTTGGTGATGATGTCGAAGTACACCTTCATGCCGCGCCCGTGCGCGTCGTCGACCAGTGACCGCAGGTCGGCGTTGCTGCCCAGGTGCGGGTCGATCTGGGTGAAATCCGTGATCCAGTAACCGTGGTACCCGGCCGACGGGCCGTCCTCCGGCTGCACCGCCTTGTTCTTGAAGCTCGGCGTCAGCCAGATCGACGTGGTGCCCAGCCCCTGGATGTAGTCGAGCCGGTCGCGCAGGCCCTGCAGGTCGCCGCCGTTGTAGAAGCCCTTCTTCGTCGGGTCGAAGCCCGACACCTGGGGATCGGCCGGCAGGCCGCCCAGATCGTTGCCCGGGTCGCCGTTGTCGAACCGGTCGGCCATGACGAAGTAGAAGTTCTCGTCGGTGACCGGGCCCCGCAGCGAATGCAGTGCCTCGGGGCGGTGACCGCGATCGGCTGAAGCGGGCGGCGTGGCCAACCCCGCCAGGAGAAGCGGGGCCAGCAACGCTGCGGCAATGCGACGGAGCGACATGGATCGGGACCCTAATCGTTGGCACCGACAAACTGCGACGGCCAACCAGCCGTACTTCCGCAGACCTGGCATGCGCCTCGAGTTCGGTAGTAGTAGCCGAGCGTCGCCGTGCCGAGTGCGACCGCCCACAGCGGCCAGAGCGTCATGGGGTTCTGCAGGCTCCACACGTCCAGGCGCACCAGGGGGACCACGGTCGACGCGAGCGTCACGGTCACCACGGCGGCCGCCGTGATCGGCAGCGCGCGCGGCACCCGCCTGCCGCGCAGGCCGAGCACCCACCTCGGCCAGACCTCGCCCCACCGCTGGAACAGACCGAGGGTGAGCACCCCGCCGACCGCGGCGAACGTCGCCAAATAGGCGCCGGCCCACACCAGACCGGACTCGTGCAGCTCGTCGATCTCGGCGCCGGACATGCCGATGGGCACGTGGAAGACCCAGCCCCAACGTACGATCGCGTAGCCGAGCGGGGCGAGTGCGGCGACGATCGCCGCGATCCGGCCCCAGCGGGCGGCCGCCGCCGGTGTGGTCCACGGGGCCGGGATGCCCTGGACACGGCCGCAACTGCCGCACGCGTCGCGGCCGCGCCGCAGGAACGCGACGGTGGCCGCCACGAACAGCAGACCGCCGATCTGGATGAGCATCAGGTGGATCACCGGGCCGGGCAGCAGCTTGCTCATGAGCAAGCCGAAGTCCTCGGGCCAGCCGAACGGCGCACCGACGAGCACGAGCGGCAGGTACGCGACCGCCATGAGCGGGCGCTGGTCGGGGATCACCACGAGGAGGCCGAGCGCGATGGTCCCGCCCAGCACGGCCAGGGGCACCCGGCCGCGCCGTGCCCGCGCGAGAGCGAGCCCGACGACCGTGCCGACGACGCCGAACGCCGCGATCCACGGCGCCGCACCGGTCACGGTCGTGGCGCCGAGCGCGGATTCCGCTCGCGCGTCGGGGATGTCGTTCTCACCGAAGGGATAGCCGGGTCCGCCGAGTGTCCACAGCAGACCGAGCAGGGCGTAGGCCGTGGACCACGCGGCGGCCGCGTATCCGGTCCACTGTGGCCAGCGTTTGATGGTCATGGCCCCAGCGTGGGCGCCGGTCGCCAACGGGAACAGATGCCGATCCGGACCTTCTGACCGGCGCGAATGTGCCGATCGGCACGGGTGCGCGGGCTCTAGGCTCGGCCGTATGGTTCCGTTGGTTGTCGCCTCGCTGCTCACCATTCTCGTGGTGGTGTGGCGGGTGTGGCCGCTGGCGGTGGTCGCTGCCGTGGCGTCGCTCGCGGCGACCGTCGCGTTCCGGGTGTGGGCGGTGTTCCCGCTGCAACCCTGGGGCGTGCTGGAGGTGCCGGTCCTCGCCGTGCTGGTGTTCGCGACCGTCCGGTGGGCGCCCGCGCGGCTCGCGCTGGTGGCGGGCGCGCTGCTGACCGTGGCGGCCGGCGGGGTGGTCCTGCGCAGCAACGCCCCGTTCACGCCGCTCGAGGTCGTGTACGCGGTGGCGTTCTGGGCGCTGCCCCCGCTGGGGGCGGCCGTGGTCGCCGGCTACCTGCGTCACCAGCGGGCCGCCCGCACCCGGGACGTCGACCTGGCCCGCCGCGAGCAGCGGTTGGAGCTGGCCGGCGACCTGCACGACTACGTGGCCCACGACGTCAGCGAGATGATCGCGCAGGCGCAGGCCGCCGCGCTGGTGGCCGACGGCGACGTCCGCACGGCGCTCGAACGCATCGAGGTCGCCGGGCAGCGGGCGATGACGTCGATGGACAGGATGGTGCACATGCTGCACGCCGACGGCCCGGCGCCGGGCCTTTCCGAACTGCCGGAGCTGACCGAGCGTTTCGCCGAGGCCAGCGGGGCACGGGTGTCGCTCGACCTGGACCCCGCGCTGGCCGCCCGGATTCCCCGCGAGCTGACGTCCACCGTGCACCGGGTGGTGGTGGAGGCGCTGACCAACATCCGCCGGCACGCGCCGGACGCCGGCCAGGTGGCGGTGGCCGTGACGCCGGTCGGTGAGTCGGTGCGGGTCTCGGTGGTCAACGATGTGAGCAGGCCGGCCGCCGATGCCGGTCGGGGTGGGCTTGGCCTGCCGGGGTTGGCCGGGCGGGTGGGGGCGTTGTCCGGCACGTTGCGGGCCGGTCCGCTGGGTGACGGCTGGGAAGTGGTGGCGATGTTGCCGGTGCGTCCGTGACCACGCGCATTCTGCTGGCCGATGACCAGGAAGGCATTCGCGGCGCGTTTCGCATGGTGTTGGACGCGCAGCCGGACATGACGGTGGTCGGCGAGGCGGCCGACGGGCTGGCCGCGCTGGACCTGGCGGCCACGCTGCGCCCGGACGTGGTGCTCGCCGACATCCGGATGCCCAAGCTGGACGGTCTCGAGCTGACCCGCCGCCTGTCCGGGGAGTTCCGGGTGGTCGTGGTGACCACGTTCGACCTGGACAGCTATGTGCACGAGGCGCTGCGCGGCGGCGCGTGTGGCTTCCTGCTGAAACGCTCGGGGCCGACGCTGCTGGTGGAGGCCGTGCGGGCGGCCATGGCCGGCGACACCCTGATCAGCCCGCAGATCACCGTGCGGCTGCTGCGCCAGCTGAGCGACGCGCCGCACGTGCCGGCCCACGAACCCCTCACCGAGCGCGAACGGGAGATCGCCCGCCTGGTGGCGCTGGGAAACAGCAACGCCGAGATCGGGACGGAGCTGTTCATCAGCGCCGGCACGGCCAAGAACCACGTGGCGAACATCCAGCGCAAGCTGGACGTCCGCAACCGCGTGGGCATCGCGGGCTGGGCCTGGTCGGCCGGTCTCATGTCGGGGAAGAAACCCACGTGACCCGTGGTTACCCCAGAGCGTGAAGCTCTCCGTACTGGATCTTGCCCCCATGGCCAAGGACGCGCCCGCCACCGAGGCGCTGCGTGCCACCACGACGCTGGCCCAGCGGGTCGAAGAGCTGGGCTACCACCGCATCTGGGTGGCCGAGCACCACAACATGCCGTCCATCGCCAGCTCCGCGCCCGCCGTGCTGATCGCGCACCTGGCGGCCGCCACGTCGACCATCCGCGTCGGCTCCGGCGGGGTCATGCTGCCCAACCACGCGCCGCTCGTGGTGGCCGAGCAGTTCGGCACGCTCGAGGCGTTGCACCCCGGCCGCATCGACCTGGGCATCGGCCGCGCTCCCGGCACCGACCAGCGCACGGCCCTCGCGCTGCGCCGGACGCCCGCCGGGCTCGGCGCCGAGCAGTTCCCGCAGGAGTTGACCGACCTCATCGGGTACTTCGAAGGTGCCGACGGGCAGATCCAGGCGGTGCCCGGCAGGGGCAACGAGCCGGCCATCTGGCTGCTCGGCTCGAGCGGCTTCTCCGCGCAGCTCGCCGGGCTGCTCGGACTGCCGTTCTCGTTCGCGCACCACTTCAGCTCGGCCAACACGGTGCCGGCCATCGAGCTGTACCGGTCGAACTTCCGCCCGTCCCGCTGGCTGGATGAGCCGTACGCGAAGGTCGCGGTGAACGTGGTCTGCGCCGACTCCGACGAGCAGGCCCGCCACCTGGCCGGGCCGGCGGCGCTCGCGTTCCTCAAGCTCCGCTCGGGACACCCGGAGCCGCTGGCCACGCCCGAGGAGGCGGCCGCCTACCCGTACACCGAGCTGGAGCGGATGTTCGTGGAGGACCGCTGGGCCGACCAGGCGGTCGGCTCGGTCGACACCGTCCGCAAGCAGCTCACCGACCTGCGGGCCCGCACGAACGCCGACGAGCTGATGCTCACCACCATGGTCTACGACATCGACGCCCGGATCCGGTCGTTCGAACTGGTGGCCGAAAAGGTTCAGCTGGCCTGACCCCGCACCACCCGGACGGCCGGCGATGCCCCGAATGAGGCATTGGGGACGTTCAACGTCCCGAATGGGGCATTCAGGGCATCGCGCCAGGGTCAGGAGGGGGCGTCCGCGCGGGCGGCCAGGTAGGTGGCGCGGGCCTTGCCCAGCTCGGCCCGGTTGTCCTCCGCCCACTTGGCCAGCGGCAGCAGCGCCCGCAGCAGTGAGCGGCCCATGGGGGTGAGCTGGTACCAGGTGGAACCGAACGTGCTCGGCCGGTCGATCTTGACCACCAGCCCGTCGCGCTGCATGCGGTGCAGCGTGTCGGTCAGCACCTTCTGCCGCAGCGGACGCTCGTGGGTGACCCAGCCGAGCCGCTCCTCCGTCCGGTTGATGTGCTCGAGGAGCTTCGAGTAGGTCATGGGACGTGCGGTGAGCGTCGCCAGGACAGCCGTCACCCACTGGCCGGCGAGCACGCCCATGGCCTCATGGATGCCGTGCCGGTACGGCAGGCTCTCCTCGCTCATCCCGCACCCCCATGGAACCGCTCTCGAATCTCCAGTGTGCCCGATTGACGACGGTCCGTGTTCCCCGGATCGGGCTACTCCAAACGAATGATCACGCGCGTCCGAACGGCCTGTTCTGCCCGCCGCACCCCACAGTTTGGGGGTTACGCACCTTGCAGTGCGCCGAGGACTCCGGTGTAGGAACAACAGGCCGCGGCAACTTCCGCTGCGGGTCGGGGAGCCGGGACGACGGTGACGCCAGACAATCCGAGCCGCGGGTAACCATCCTCACCCGCGTTTGTCGGCGTCACCGTCGGCCTGATGCCATGGCCGCGTCTGGCGTCGGGCTCCGGCTCCCAGGGCAACTCTGTCAGCGGGCCGGGCCGCCGTTGCCGTTCAGGTCGCCGATGGCCGCCACGATCGTCTGTACCTGGTTGCGGCCGCTGTCCTTCGCCACGAAGAGCGCGTCGTCGGCCGCCAGCAGTACGTCCTGCAGGTCGGGGCCGAACTCGGGGAACAGGGCGACGCCCACGGAGACCGACAGGCCGTCCACCACCTGGGTCTCCGACGCCGGCACCCGCAGCTCGCGGACCCGCTCACACACCCGCTCGCCCAGCTGGCGCAGCGCGTCGGAGTCGACCTCCGGGCACAGCACCACGAACTCCTCGCCGCCCCAGCGGCCGACGATGTCGTAGCGGCGCGCGGACGACGACAGCGAGTCGGCCACCGCCTGCAGCACCCGGTCGCCCACCAGATGCCCGTGCGCGTCGTTGACCGCCTTGAAGTGGTCCAGGTCGATCATCAGCACGCCCACCTGGGTGCCGTCCCGGCCGGCGCGCTGGACCTCGGCCGTGGCCATCCTCGTCCACGCGGCGGCGTTCGCCAGGCCCGTCTTCTGGTCGGTGGACGCCGCCTCCTCCAGCTGGCGGAGCAGCACGCTGCGGTGCAGCACGAGCAGCGCCGGCACGATCAGCAGCGCCCAGCCGGGATGGATCGAGATCAGCAGGCCGGTGATGGCCCCGAGCCCGATGGTGCCGAACTCGAGCGCCGCCTCGCGGCCCGTACCCAGGGCCTTGCGCATCGACAGCCGGCGTTCGTGCAGCGTGATGGCCAGGACCACGAGACCCCAGTTCACGGCCGTGTAGACAAACCCGGCCAGCACCACCACGAGGATGGCGACCGGGTTGTCCCACTCGCTGAGGTCGGCCGGGGCCAGCAGGTGGCGCAGCGCCGACGCCGCGGACGCGGCCAGGATCACGGTCGACGCGGTGAACACCAGCCGATAGGCGTGCACGCTGCGGACCCGGTACCAACTGCGCCAGAAAAGGTGCAGGTAGAGCGAGCCGATCACGACCGGGGCGAGCACCGTCGGCAGCGTCAGTACGGCCGCGATCGTCCACACCGAGGTCAGATTCACGTGCGGGGTGTCGTTGAACCGGCGCCGCACACGTTCGACGTGTCTCGTCAGCTCGCCCATCGACAGGCCGAGGAAGACGATGACCGCCAGCGTCACCAGATTGGCCACCGAAACCGTGCTCTGCCAGGCGAGATAACCGAGCATCCCGGCAGTGACGATTTCCGTGAAGAGGATCAGAACGAGCAGGCGGCGCGGCTCTCCCCAGAGCGCCCACCTGGTCGGCCGCCTGGACCGCTGTTTGGCGGAAAGGGATGCTGATTTGTGTGATTGGGCGACAACGACCTGATCCGTACTGCCGTGCTCGGCGGCAGATCCCGTGAAAGGAGGCGCTAGCGATGCAGGCATGGGACTGGTGAACCCGGTGTTTCCAGCAGCTTTTCCGTTGCCGTGCTCGACGGCTGACTCGTTTGAAGGAGGTGCGAGTGATGCAGGCATGGGACTGGTGACCAGGTCATCCACGTCAACCTCAGCATCCACATCGCCCACGGGAGGAGGTACGCACGATGAACGCGTGGGACTGGTGACCTCAGTGTCCTGATCGGAGTGCGCGTGCCGCGATTGTAGCCACGGCACTCCGACAGTAATGGCGAGGAGGGCGCCGGCAACTCCGCCGGCGCCCACCGCGAACACCGGGCTGGTCGCGTCGGCGAGGATGCCGGCGCCGAGAACGGCGATGCCCTGCGACGACAGCACGCCGGCGCCGGCCAGCCCGGACGCCGCGCCCCGGCTGTGGTCGGGCACGCCGAGTACGAACGCGGCCTGCGCGAGCACCAGGTAGGCGGTGGTGCATGCCCCGGACAGGGCCCACAGCGCCGCGACGACCGCCAGCGGCGGCTCGAGGAGACAGGCGGCGAGCGGCACTCCGGCACCGACCGCGAACCACACGGTGGCGGCCGGCCGGACCGACTGCGGCACCCGCGAGACCAGCCACGCGCCGACGATGCTGCCGACCGGCACGGCCGCCATCAGCACACCGACCACCACGGCCGCGCCGCTGAACGTGGCCCCGTACGGCGCCGCCAACCCTTCCGGGATGGCGAACACGCCGACCAGCCAGGACAGTGCCACGAGCCCGAGCAGGTTCGGGTCGCGCAGGATGAGCCGGGCCGCGCCGCGGTGTTCGCGCACGTCGCGGCGCGCGGCGGGCCGGTGCGTGACACCGGCGAGCACGATGAGCGCGGCGACCGCGAACGTGACCCCGTTCAGGCCGAGGGACGACGTACGGGTCGAGCAGGAGCAGCAGCGCGCCACCGGCCAGGAATCCGGCCACCTGCGCCGTCTGGCTGGTGACCGTGCGCAGGGCGAGGCCGGTCACGTACCGGTCCGCCGAGAGGATGGTGGGCAGCAGCGCCTGCTGCGCGGCCTTGAACGGCGCGCCGGCCAGCGTCAACGCGAACACCAGCGCGAACAGCACGGGTAGCGGCAGCACGGGGATGGCCATCAGCCCGGCGATCCCCGCCCGCAGCAGGTCGACCGCCACGATCAGCTCGCGGCGGGGACAGCGGTCGGCCAGCCCGCCGAGCAGCACGCTGCCGAGCAGGGCGGGGAGGAAGGTCAGGGCGTAGGCCAGCGCCGTCCAGCCGGCCGAGTTCGTCTCGCTGAACACGAGGACCGCGAGACCGACCCGCGCGAGCTGGTCACCGACGACCGACAGCAGCTCCGCGGCCCACAGTGCGCGGAACTCGCGCACCGCGAGGACATCACGAAACCCTGCCCGATGCCTCATTTCGTTCGCCTCGCTCCTGACGACAACAGGCCGTGCGCCGAGACCGCACGACCCGCCGTTACGACCCTATGGCCAACTAATCGGTAGATCCCGGTCACGACCGTTGTCCACCCGAATGGCCCAGCGCTGTTACCAAGCGTGATTCGCGGGGAAACCTGACAGTGGTTGGCAAGTTTGCCAAGGAGAGTGTCAAGCATGAGTGACAACACATTGCACGGGAAGGTGGCGCTCGTCGCGGGAGGCAGCCGGGCAGCCGGGCGGGGGATCGCCGTCGAGCTGGGCCGGGCGGGGGCGACCGTGTACGTGACCGGGCGGACCACCCGCGAGCAGCAGTCGGAGATGAAGCGTCCGGAGACCATCGAGGAGACGGCCGAGCTGGTCACGGCGGCCGGCGGCGTCGGCATCCCCGTGCGCGTCGATCATCTGGAACCCGACCAGGTCAAGGCGCTCGTCGAGCGGATCGACGCGGAGCAGGGCCGGCTGGACGTGCTGGTGAACGACATCTGGGGCGGCGACATCTACCTGAAGTTCACCACGACGCTGTGGGAGCACTCGCTGGAGGGCGGCCTGCGGATGCTGCGGCTCGGCATCGACACCCACGCGATCACCAGCCACTTCGCGCTGCCGCTCCTGATCCGCCGGCCGGGTGGGCTGGTGCTGGAGATGACCGACGGGACGACCGCGGCCAACGCCGAGTACCGCGCGGACGCCGGGTTCTTCTACGACCTGGTGAAGACGTCCGTGCAGCGGATGGCGCTGGCGCAGTCCGAGGAGCTGAAGCCGTACGGGTGCACGGCCATCGCGCTGACCCCCGGCTGGCTGCGGTCGGAGGCGATGCTCGAGGCGTTCGGCGTCACCGAGGCCAACTGGCGGGACGCCACGAAGAACGTCCCGCACTTCGTGATCTCCGAGTCGCCCGTGTACGTCGGCCGAGCGGCCGCGGCCCTGGCTACCGATCCCGAGGTGGCCAGGTGGACGGGTAAGTCGGTGTCCTCCGGCGAGTTGGCGCGGGTGTACGACTTCGATGACGTGGACGGCAGCCGGCCGGACTGCTGGCGTTATCGCGAGGAGGTGGAGCTCCCCGACAAGCCGGCGGATGCGACCGGCTACCGCTGAGAACCCCGCGAGTCCCACGTTCAGTACCGGCGAGTCCCACATTCACGACGGGTGAGTCCCACGTTCGTGACCCGGCGAGCGGTGCACTCGAACGTGGGACTCACCCGGTTTGAACGTGGGACTCGCCCGGTCTGAACGTGGGACTCGCCCGGTTTGAACGTGGGACTCGCCCGGTTTGAACGTGGGACTCGCGATGAGGTGGAGCAAGCCGGCGGATGCGACCGGTTACCGCTGAGCGTTGCGTGCCGCCATGGCCAGGGCGCGTTCCACCATGGCGGCGCGCAGTTCCGGCGGGTCGAGGATCTCGACCTCCGCGCCGAGGGAGCTGAGCTGCGTGAGTGCCACCCGCTGGCTCTCCACGTCCAGCTCGACCTCGCACCAGCCGTCCTCGCCGGGGTCGCCCGCGCCGGCCACCGCCTCGGCGGCCGCCTCCTGATCGGTGATCGCCGGCAGCGCCTTCAGCGCGCGTGGGGACAGCCGCAGCCGCACGGTCTCGCTCAGCAGCGAGCGCTCGAACCGGGCCGACGCGCCGGCCCACCAGGTGACCAGGTCGAAGTCGGCCGGCCGGTTGAACCGCTCGCCCGTCACGGTCACGGCCGCCAGCCGGCCGACCCGGTAGGTACGGATCTCCGTGCCGGGTATGGCCGTGGCCACCAGGTACCAGACCCCCGCCTTCACCACGAGCCCCAGCGGGGCGAGGTCGCGCCGTACTGCTCGGTCGGCGCGCTGGTAGCGGACCCGCAGCACCCGCTGCTCGGTCACCGCCTCGGCCACCCCCGTGAGGTGCTCCACCTCCTCGGCGCGGTGGAACCAGCCGGGCGCGTCCAGGTGGAAGCGGCTGCTGACCCGCTCGGCCGACTCGCGCAGCCCGGCCGGCAGCGTGGCCAGCACCTTCGCCCGTGCCCCGGTCAGCGCGGAGCCCAGGCCCAGCTCGGCCAGCACCTCGGGAACCCCGATGGCGAAGATCGCGGCCGCCTCCCGCGCGGTGAGCCCGTCGAGGCGGGTGCGCCAGCCGTCCATGAGGCGGATCCCGCCGGTCCGGCCCTGCTCGGTGTAGAGAGGCACGCCGGCGGCCAGCAGCGACTCGACGTCGCGGTAGACGGTTCGCTCGGAGACCTCGAGCACCGCCGCCAGCTCGGCGGCGGTCGCCCGCCTGCGTTGCTGCAGGAGAAACAACAAAGCCACCAGTCGTTCGGCACGCACCCGGTGATTGTGCCGGGTGGACCCTATTCGCGCGGCCTCCTGGTCCTGGTGGCTTCCAAGCCGTCCCGTTCGGGTAATGGCCAGGACATGGTGACCGTGGTGCCGCTGGGAGTCGGGGTGATCGTGGTGGTGGCCGTGAGGCCGCGGATCAGGGACAGTCCCCGGCCGCGCAGGCCGCCGCTGGGCTCCGGAGGTTTCCAGCGCCCGTGGTCGGTGACCGTGACGACCGCGCGGCCGGTCTCGACGTCCCGGTGCGCGCGCACGTCGAGCACGCCCTTCGTCCGGTTCGGATAGGCATGCTCGACGGAGTTCGCCATGGCTTCGTAGGTGGCGAGGACCAGCGCCTCCTGGTCCTCCGTGGACAGTCCGATCCGGCCGGCCCACTCGGCCAGGGCGTGGCGGAGCGTCGCCAGTCGACCCGGTACGGCCGGCACCCGGAAGTGCACGTCGCCCCCAGGGCCCCCGTCGCGTTCCTGCTGCCCCGCGTTCACGGCCGGAGCTCCCACCTTTCAGCTCTCCGGACCCCTCACCGTGCGACGTCAGTCGCCGGCCAGTGCCTGATCCAGAGTGGGGTAAATCGATATCTCCTCGGTCATGCCGGTCAGCTCCATCGGGCGGAACGTCGTGCTGCCCGAGGCCACGATCCGGAAGCTCGTGTCGTTCGCCAGTCGGTGGCAGCCCATCAGCACGGCCATCCCGGCCGAGGCCAGGAAGTCGACGTCCGTGAGGTCGACCACGATGGTGGCCGGTTGCTCGGACATGGCGTTGTTGATGGAGTCGCCCAGCTCGGGTGCCGTGACCAGGTCGATCTCGCCGGCCACGTGCAGTACCGCGGCTGTCCCATGGGTCTCGACCCGAACCGACAGACTCGGCGCCGGCGGCCGATTGTCGCCCACTTGGTGAAACGGCTCAGAAGTCACCTCGTCATCATCCCGCATGTGGCGACTGTCGGTACCGATCTGTCCATTCGGACCTCCCATGGGGACACGCGGGCGCATTGAGCAGGTGATTAGCCACTTTCACCGGCCGTAAACCCGGCGATCGGGTCTTTCTTCCGGTTGCCGGCCAGCAGCGTGGTGATCAGACGGCTGACCTGGGTCGCGACCGTCCGTGCGGAGGTGTCCAGCTCGGCCGAGCGCTTGTCGAGCTGGCCGTCGAGCCACAGGGACGCGATCCCGTGTCCGAGGCTCCACACGGCGACCGTGAGCACGCCGGTGCTGTCGGCCGGCAGCGCGCCGATCCGCACGCAGTCGGCCACCGTGTCGGACAGTACGGCGAACGCCATCTCGCCGGACTTCTCCGCCTCGGCGTCCTTGTCCGGTTGGGACAGTTCCGGGCGGAACATGAGCCGGAAGTAGGCGGGATGGTCGATGGCGAAGGCCACGTAGGCGTCGGTCACCTCCGTGAGCGCGGTGACCGGATCGTCGGTCTTCTCACGGACGGCCGTGAGGTCGCCCGCCAGCAGCGCGAACCCACGGCCGGCCAGCGCGCCGAGCAGGGTCGCCCGGTCGGCGAAGTGGTGGTAGGGCGCGCCGGGACTGACCCCGGCCTCCCGCGCCACGCGCCGCAGGCTCACGGCGCCGATGCCCTCGGTCTCGATGAGCCGCAGGCACGCGGTCAGCAACGCCTCACGCAGGTCGCCGTGGTGATAGCTCTCCCTCTTCACCTGCCGAGCGTATACGCGGATTGACGCCGCCCGCGCACTGATGTATACAGTGCTTAGATAATGTGAACACTGATTAGATGGGTGGGATCATGGCTGACCGGGTACTGGTGACCGGTGCGACCGGCTTCGTGGCCGGGCACTGTGTCGAGGAACTGCTGGCACACGGATACGCGGTCCGGGGGACCGTGCGCGATCCGGGGAACGAGGAGAAGGTCGCGCACCTGCGGGCACTGGGTGGTGATCTCGAGCTGGTGGCCGCCGACCTCGACGCCGACGACGGGTGGGCGGACGCGGTGGCCGGGTGCACCTACGTGCTGCACGTGGCCTCGCCGTTCCCGGACGGCGTGCCCGGTCACGAGGACGACCTCATCCGGCCGGCCGTGCAGGGCACGTTGCGCGTGCTGCGGGCGTGTGCGGCCGACGGCACGGTCCGGCGGGTGGTGCTCACCTCGTCGGTCGCGGCGGTCGCCGCCGGGTACGACAAGCACGACCGGACCGTGCGGACCGAGGCCGACTGGTCGGTGGTCGACGCGAGCTCGGCCTACGAGAAGAGCAAGACCCTGGCCGAGCGCGCGGCCTGGGACTACGCGCGGACCCACGGCGACTTCGAGTTGGTGGTCATGAACCCGGGCATGGTGCTCGGCCCGTTGCAGCGCGCGTCCGCCGGCACGTCCGTGCAAGCTATCCAGCAGCTGTTGGCGCGCAAGGTGCCCGCGTCGCCCCGGATAGGGTTCGCCGTGGTGGACGTGCGGGACCTGGCGGTCGCCCACCGGCTGGCCATGGAGTCGCCGGCGGCAGCGGGCCGGCGCTACATCCTGGCCGGCGAGCATGCCTGGCTGCGGGACATGGCGGCCGTGCTGGCCGAGGAGTTCCCTGCCAACCGGGTGCCGACGGGCGCGCTGCCGAACTGGCTGGTGTGGACACTCGCGCGGTTCGACAAGTCCATGCGCATGGTGTGGGGCTTCGTCGACCGCGAGGACCGGGTGAGCGCGGAACGGGCCACCCAGGAACTCGGCTGGACCATGCGCCCGCTGCGCGAAACCCTGCGCGACACGGGAGACAGCCTGGTGAAACTGGGTATGGCCTGAGTGGCCGCGCGGATGCCTGGAACGACGCCTTGCAGACGTTGAACGTCAGGAACGACGCCTTCCAGGCATTGGCGGGCCAAGTGGACGGCGAAACTTCGTCAGCTGCTCACCGCGTTCTCACCGGCTGTGCGACCGGCGCGGGGACCATGTTTTCGTGCTCGTTGACGTGGCGCCGCCACAGAGCGGTCTTGTCGGGACAGTCGCCGTGCTGGGCGACTCGGTCGGCGTCGGGATCGGCGATCCCGTCCTCGGCGGCGGGTGGCGTGGCTTCGCCCCGCTGCTCGCCGAGGCGCTCGGCGCGCCAACGCTCGCCAACCTCTCGATCAGCGGTTCGCGGATCGGTTGCGTGGCGGAAACCCAGCTGCCGGCGGCGATCGAGGCGCGGCCGGACGTGGCGGTCGTGATCGTGGGCATGAACGACACCATGCGGTCGGACTTCGATCCCGTGCGGCTCGGCGACCACCTGGACCGGGTGGTGGCCGGACTGCGCGCGGTCGGCGCCACCGTGGTGACCATCCGGTACCACGACCACCAGCGCGTCTTTCCGTTACCTGGGCCGCTTCGGCGCGCGCTCGGCGCCCGGATCGCCGCGCTCAACGAGGTGCTCGACGCGGTGGTGGGCCGGCACGGCATCCCGCACGTGGACCTCGGCGGGCTGCCCGGCATCTATCTGCCGGCCGCGTGGGCGGTCGACCGGCTGCACCCGTCGGAGCTGGGGCACCGCATGCTCGCGCGGGCGATCGTGGAACGACTTGCCGAGACGGGGATGGCGGTGCCGGGGGAGGTGTCGCTCGCCTGCACGGGCGGGCGGCCGGCGGGACCGCTGGCGCACTGGGGCTGGCTGGTGTTCAAGGGCGTGCCGTGGCTGTTCCGCCGCGGCCGGGACCTGATTCCCTACGCGCTGCGGGCTGTCATGCAGGAAACGACGCATTCACTGCGTTGACCGCATGGAAGGCGTCGTTCCCTGCATCGAGGGCCTCGTGTGTAGGTCCAGCATGGCTGTGATGGTGGCTGACCATGGGAACCGGGCCGCCCGCTGACGTGCGGCGGCCCGCCGCCACGCGACCGGCCACGACAGCACCTCCAGCGCGCCCGCCGCGAGGCCCGCCGGGTCGGACGGGACGGCGATGCCGGCGCCGGGCGCCAGCAGTTCCGGTGCGCCGCCGGTGGTCGCGGCCACCACCGGGGTGCCGCACGCCATGGCCTCCAAAATGGACAGTCCGAACGTCTCGGCCGCGCTCGGCGCGAACGCCACGTCCGCGCGGGCCAGCGCGGCGGCCAGGGCCGGCCGGTCGGCCAGGTGGCCGTGGAACGTCACCGGCAGGTCCCGCGCCGCCCTGCGCAGCTGGCCGAGCGCGGGGCCGTCGCCGTACACGTCCAGCCGCACCGCCCGGCCCGCCCGGATCAGCTCGCCGACCGCGCCGACCACGGCGCCCGGGTTCTTCTCCGGGGACAGCCGGCCGGCGTAGACCAGCCGCGCCGGGCCGGGGTCCGGCCGCCGCGGTGCCGGCCGGAACGTGTGGAGGTCGACGCCGAGCGGGATGCGGCGCAGCGTCCGGACCGGCAGGCCGGCGAACTCCCGTTCCGCGTACTCCGAGGTGACCACGAGGGTGTCGAACTTGCTGACCACGCCCCGGTTCCAGGTCCGCACGGCCGGCGCGACGATGGCGCTGCCGCCGCGCCACAGCCGCGGCAGGCGCGCGGCCACCCACTGGTCCAGCCGCTCGTGGGAGAACAGCACGGCCGGCACGCGGCGATCGCGCGCCCACCGGCCGACGGCCAGCATGGTGGTCTTGTCGGACACCTCGATGGCCATCTGGTCGGTGCTGAGTTCGTCGAGCAGTCGCAGCACGGCCGAGGACCGCGGCACCACGCGATAACCGCCACTCACCGGTACGCCGGGTAAGGAGATCTCGAGGCCGGCGTCGGTGTGCCGGCGCGCCCGCTCCTGGCCGGGCACCACGAGCACCCGCTCGTGCCCTCGGGCCAGATAACCGCGGCCGAGCGTGTCCACCACCGTCCGCAGACCACCGGAGATGGGGCTGTAGAAGTTCGCCAGCTGCACGATTCTGAGCACCATGCCCGAGCTTGGGCCGCGACCCTCCGTGGCGACCACCCCGTGCCGGTGAACGCGGGGTGACCGTTCTCCTGCTGACGCTTGACCTACTATACCCCCCTAGGGTAAAAATCTCGTATGCCAAGGGATGCGTATACGGGTAGGGGGTACGCTCCCGGTAACTCCAGCTATCGAGAGAGGCGAGCGTCGATGAGCGACTACATCGAGAAGAGCTACACCGTCACCGGCATGACCTGCGAGCACTGCGTGCGGTCGGTGACCGAGGAGGTCGGCGCCATCGACGGTGTGACCGAGGTGTCGGTGGACCTGCCGACCGGCTCGGTCACCGTGCGCAGCACGGACTCGGTCGACGAGACCGCCGTCCGCGCGGCCGTCGAAGAGGCCGGCTACCAGGTTCAGGCCGCGTAGCCGCCATGAACACAGCAGGCAGGCTTTCCGCCTACGGGGTTGCCCTCGTCCTGGTCGCCGGTGGCGCCTGGGGTGTCGGCTCCGCTGTCGGTCCCATGGCTGACTCCACCACCGAGTCGGCCGCCCCGGCCATGGCCGAGCACGGCGAGAACGACGCCGCGCCGGCCGATGAGGAAGCCGGGCACGGGGACACCCACAGCGACCCTGTCGCGGAGGCAGACCTCGACCAGCCCGAGGGGCTGGCATCGTCCAGGGGCGGATACACCCTCACGCCCACCAGCACGATGCTGACTCCCGGGACTCCCGCTCCCCTGTCCTTCCAGATCACCGGTCCCGACGGCGCACCGGTCACGGCGTTCGACGTCGAGCACGAGAAGCAGATGCACCTGATCGTCGTGCGTCGCGACACGGCCGGCTTCCAGCACGTCCACCCGGAGATGGCGGCGGACGGCACCTGGACCGTTCCGTTCGACCCGGGCGCACCAGGCAGCTACCGGGCCTTCGCCGACTTCAAGCCGACGGGCGGTGAGGCGGTCACGCTGGGCGTGGACCTGTCCGCCCCCGGCGACTTCCAGCCGGCCACCTACACCGAGTCCGAGACCTTCGAGGTCGACGGCTACGAGGTCAGCCTCCACGGTCACCTCGACGCCGCCTCGACCGCCGAGTTGACGCTCACGGTCAGCAAGAACGGCGTGCCGGTCACCGACCTGGAGCCCTACCTCGGCGCCTACGGGCACCTGGTGGCGCTGCGTGGCGGCGACCTCGCCTACCTGCACGTACACCCGGAAGGCACGCCCGGCGACGGGGTCACTCCCGCCGGCCCGGACGTCACATTCTTCGCCGAGGTCCCCACGGCCGGCACCTACCGGCTGTTCCTCGACTTCCAGCACGGGGGTGTGGTCCGCACGGCGGAGTTCACCCTGAGCGCGGAGGCGCACTCATGAGCGAGCTTGCGAGCGAATCAAAGGCACAGCGTGAGATCGAGCTGGCGATCGGCGGCATGACCTGCGCGTCGTGCGCCAACCGCATCGAACGCAAGCTGAACAAGCTCGACGGCGTCACGGCCACCGTCAACTACGCGACCGAGAAGGCCCGCGTCAGCTACTCCGGCGAGGTCGAGCCGACCGATCTGGTGGCGCAGGTGGAGGCCGCCGGATACACGGCGACCGTGCCCTCGGCGAAGAAGGCCGAGCCCTCCGATGAGCCGGCCGGGATGGACCCGCTGCTGCAGCGGCTGATCGGCGCGATCGTCCTGTCGGTCCCGGTGATCGCCATGGCCATGGTGCCGGCCTGGCAGTTCGAGTACTGGCAGTGGTTCTCGCTGGTCCTCGCGACTCCCGTGGTGACGTGGGCGGCGTGGCCGTTCCACAAGGCCGCGTTCGCCAACCTGCGGCACGGTACGGCCACCATGGACACGCTTATCTCCATGGGCACGCTCGCCGCGTTCGCCTGGTCGGTGTACGCCCTGAAGTGGGGCGCGGCCGGGATGCCGGGCATGACCCACCCGTTCCGCTTCACCATCGAGCGGCTGAGCGGCAAGGATGCCATCTACCTGGAAGTGGCGTCCGGGGTGACCACGTTCATCCTGGCCGGCCGGTACTTCGAGGTCAGGGCCAAGCGCCGGGCCGGGTCGGCCCTGCGAGCGCTGCTCGAGCTGGGTGCGCGGGACGTGGCCGTGCTGCGTGACGGCGTCGAGGTGCGCGTACCGATCGAGGACCTGGGGGTCGGCGACCGGTTCGTGGTGCGGCCGGGCGAGAAGATCGCGACCGACGGCGTCATCGAGACGGGCAGTTCGGCGGTCGACGCCAGCATGCTCACCGGCGAGTCGATGCCCGTGGAGGTCGCCCCCGGCGACACGGTGGTGGGCGCCACGGTCAACGCCGGCGGCCGGCTGGTCGTGCGGGCCACCCGCATCGGCTCGGACACCCAGCTCGCGCAGATGGCGAAGCTGGTGGAGGACGCCCAGACGGGTAAGGCGGCCGTGCAGCGGCTGGCCGACCGGATCTCCGGGGTGTTCGTGCCCGTGGTGATCGCGCTGGCCCTCGGCACGCTGGCGTTCTGGCTCGGCGCGGGTGCCACCCCGCCCGCCGCGTTCGCCGCCGCGGTGGCCGTGCTGATCATCGCCTGTCCGTGTGCGCTCGGGTTGGCCACGCCGACCGCGCTGCTGGTGGGCACGGGCCGGGGCGCCCAGCTGGGCATCCTGATCAAGGGGCCCGAGGTGCTGGAGTCGACCCGCAAGGTGGACACCGTGGTGCTGGACAAGACGGGCACCGTGACCACCGGCCGGATGTCCCTGGTGGACGTGGTGCCGGCGGACGGCGTGGACGCCGAGGAGTTGCTGCGGCTGGCCGGTGCGCTCGAGGACGCGTCGGAGCACCCGATCGCGAAGGCCATCGCCGCTGGTGCCACCGAACAGGTCGGCACGCTGCCGCCGGTCGAGGACTTCACGAACCTCTCCGGCCTGGGTGTGCAGGGCACGGTGGACGGCCACGCGGTGGTCGTCGGCCGCACGGCGCTGCTCGAGCAGTGGAGCCTGCGGTTGCCGGACGCGTTGGCCGAGGCGAAGACCGCGGCCGAGGAGTCCGGGCGGACGGCCGTGGCGGTCGCCTGGGACGGCGAGGTTCGCGGGGTCCTGGTGGTGTCGGACACCGTGAAGCCCACCTCCCGCGAGGCGGTGCGCAGGCTGCGGGCGCTCGGCCTGACCCCGGTCCTGTTGACCGGTGACAACGAGGCGGCCGCGCGAGCGGTGGCGGCCGAGGTGGGCATCGACACGGTGATCGCCGAGGTCCTGCCGGCCGACAAGGTGGCGGAGGTTCGCCGCCTGCAGGAGTCCGGCAAGGTCGTGGCGATGGTCGGCGACGGCGTGAACGACGCGGCCGCGCTCGCCCAGGCCGACCTGGGGCTCGCCATGGGTACCGGCACGGACGTCGCCATCGAGGCCGGCGACCTGACGCTGGTGCGCGGTGACCTGTTGGCCGCGGCCGACGCCATCCGGCTGTCGCGGCGGACGCTCACCACCATCAAGGGCAACCTGTTCTGGGCGTTCGGCTACAACGTGGCCGCACTGCCGCTGGCCGCCGCGGGCTTGCTCAACCCGATGATCGCGGGCGCCGCCATGGCGTTCAGCTCGGTCTTCGTGGTGGGCAACAGCCTGCGGTTGCGGGGCTTCAAGGCGCTGCCGGCGCCCGAGTCCACCGCATCGGTCCGACCGGCCGCCGCGAAGGAGACGGCCGCCGCTCGCTGACCTGCTCGCTGACGCCTCCCTCGCCCCGGGCGAGGGAGGCGTCATTCGTGTCGGCGAGGATTGCGCCATGAGTGATGCCGACCATTGGGTGCGCCGGTTCCGCCCGGCCCCCGGCGCCGCCACCCGCCTGCTGTGCCTGCCGCACGCGGGCGGCGCGGCCAGCTACTACCTGCCGGTGTCCAAGGCGCTGACCCCGGCGATCGACGTGCTGGCCGTGCAGTACCCCGGCCGCCAGGACCGGCTGGCCGAGCCACCGGTCGACTCGGTCGAGCAGCTGGCCGACCTGCTGGTGCCGCTGCTGGACTCCTACCTCGACCGCCCGCTCACGATCTTCGGCCACAGCCTCGGCGCGTCGGTCGGCTTCGAGGTCGCGCGGCGGCTGGAGGCGCGGGGCGTGGTCCCGGCCGCGTTGTTCGTCTCGGGCCGGCGCGCGCCGGCCCGGGACCGCGACGAGCACGTGCACCTGCTCGACGACGCCGGGCTGCTGGCGGAGGTGAAGTCGCTCGAGGGCACCGACACGGCCGTGTTCGACGACCCGGAGCTGGTGCGCATGGTGCTGCCCACCCTGCGCAACGACTACCGGGCGGCGGAGACCTATCGCTGGCGGCCGGGGCCGCCGCTGGCCTGCCCGGTGCACGCGCTGATCGGTGACGCCGACCCGAGGGTGACGGTCGAGGAGGCGAGCGCGTGGGCCGAACACACGTCGGGGGAGTTCACCCTGACCACGTTCTCCGGCGGGCACTTCTATCTGACCGATCACCTGCCGGCAGTACTGGAACAGCTGGCGGGTTGACGTTAGTGCCCCGCGCCGGAAATCAGGCACATAATTCGCCGGCCCAGCTTCCTGCTGGCTGCGTTGCCGGTCCGCCCAAGTACGGTCCAGTACGAGGGCGAACCGGCGCCTTGCCAGCAGAAACCTGGATCCACCGACTGTAACTGTTCAGGTCGTCGCTGCGTGATTACGAATGTGCGGGCAGCCAGGGGCGGCCCTCGGCGAGCATGACGAGGACTTCGAAGAAGTGCTTGCCGTGTTTCGCGGCGGTGGAGAGGTAGCTGCGTATCGCGCAGAACTGTGTGGCTCCGGTGTGGGTGCGGAGGCAGCCGGACACTTTCTGCCGGAGCTTGATCATGCGGATGTCGCGTTCGGAGCCGCTGTTGTCCGGTGGTATTCGCCAGTCTCGGGTGAAGCGGAGGTAGTCGTCTTGCCGTTCGAGCAGCCTGCGGGCCAACGCGTTGTGCTTGCGCATCACCGGGTTCGAGCGTGCGTTGGTGGAGCTGATGCCGATCTGGACGGCCGAACGGAAGAGCCGTACCTGCTCGCTCAGCGTTGCTGGGTCGATCGTGTCTGCTCCGGCGGTGATCGTGTCGTCCGCGAGGTTCTGCATCGCCACCAGCGCGTCGCCTGCTTGGCTGGCCCAGCACCACTCGGCGTCCTGCGTGGCGTCGGCGACGGCCTGCAGGACGCGCAGCACGTGCGCGCAACAGAGTTGATGTTCGACATCGACGTAGGTGTCGTAGGGCGCCCACGCGTCGTGCACCGCGCTTGGGATGACAGGTGATCAACGTGTACTTGCTGGTGCGAGCGCAGTGGACCCAGTGCCGGCTGCCAGCCACCCGCAGGCCGGTCTCGTCGAACCCGGCCACCTCGGATGCGGCGATGCGATCGCCGACCTGAGTCAGGAAGTCATCCAGACGGCCGGCGGCCCGGCGGGCCATCGCCGCGACGGTGCCCTCACTCACCGGGGTGTTGAACAGCTCCGCCAGCGCCTGCGCGGTGCGCTTCTTCGACAGGAACTGGCCAACGTAGAGGTAGAGGATGATCGCGGTGACCCGTGGCCCGTACTGCACCGGCGCCGTCGCGCCTTCCGGCGGCGTGCCGCAGGTCGTAGTCCCACAAACGCAGTGACGCGCAATGAGTTGGTGCTCGGTCACCCGCATCGTCATCGGCGGCAGATCGAACACCTGCCGGCGCTCCAGCCCCACCTCAGGAGCCTCCGCGAGATCAGCGCCGCAACCCGTGCACGCGCCGGGCTCATGCCTTTCCCGTTCGTTCGGATTGTCGACCCAAGGAAAGCGTCGCCCCTGGATGGCCGGGCTGGCCACCCGGATTCTTGCCACTCTTGCGGCGCAGCGACCTCGGAGCGGGCTTGACGAACGGCGAGTCCGACGACGGCGGCCTGGACGAGTTCTTCGAGTTCTGGCCCAACTGCCGCTTCAACTCCGCGACCTCACCTGGAGCGTTTCGACGGTCGTCTGCAACTGCTCGATCAGCTCAGCTTGCCGCCCGACAAGAGCAGCAAGATCCTCGTAGGACGGACGCCGATCAGCAGACACCACGCCATGATCAACGAGACTCAGCAGAAGATCAACAAGCCACGCCGACGGAGACCTGACCAGTTACCACCGACTTACGCACCCCATTTCCGGCGCGGGGCACTATCGTGCGGGCATGATCTCCCGCCGAATCACGGTGATCGCCGCCGTCGCCGCGTCCGTTCTGGCTTCCGTCGGGGTGGCGACCGCCGCGCCCGCGACACCCGAAGCGACCACCCGTCCGGTGGTCCAGTGCGAGTTCATCCCCACGCCCGAGAACCCGGCTGCCCGCCCGGTCCAGCCGCCGAGCCCGGAAGCGCCGGCCAGCGGCAAGGCGAAGGTGCTGCTGGTCACCAACTACGGCCCGGTCGCCATCGAGCTCGACCGGTCGAACGCGCCCTGCGCCGTGCACAACTTCACGCACCTGGTGCGCAGCTGGTTCTACCAGAACACCCAGTGCTGGCGGCTGACGAACAGCGCCCGGCTCGGCGTCCTGCAGTGTGGCGACATCTTCTCCGTGGAGGTCGGTGGGCCCGGCTACCGCTTCGCCGACGAGGTGACCGGTGCCGAGACCTACCCGCGGGGCACGGTGGCCATGGGCAACCAGGGGCCGGACACGAACGGCAGCCAGTTCTTCATCGTCCACTCGCACGCGAACATCGCGCCCGCGTACACGGTTCTCGGTCGCGTCACGCTCGGTATGTCCACAATGGACCGGATTGTGGCCGCCGGTATCGCCGACGGGGCGACCGACGGCCTGCCGAAGCACCCGGTCCGGATCTTCGCCGCGGTAACCCTCTAGCCGGCCTCGGCCATGGCGGTACCCGCCACCCGGGCCCGGATCTTCGCGAAGGCCGTGTCCCGGGAGGTGGACGTGTCGTCGCCGAACGGTGAGAACCCGCAGTCGTCGCAGGATCCGAGGCGGTCGGCCGGGATGTACTCGGCCGCCTCGAGAACGCGGTCGCGTACCTCCTCGGCCGTCTCCACCCGCGGGTCGATGGGGTCGATCACGCCGACGAACACGAACTGTTCCGGCTTGCGGTGCTCGCGGATCACCGACAGCACCCGCGCGCGGTCGGTCTCGCTGGCCAGTTGCACGTAGAAGCGGCCGGCGTGCAGCTCGAACAGGCTCGGCAGCAGCTCGGCGTAGTCGACGTCGGCACTGTGCGTGGAGTCCTGGTCGCCGCCGGGGCAGGTGTGCACGCCGATCCGTTGGCGCTCCTCGTCGGAGAAGCGGTCGAGCACCGTGTTGTTCAGCGCCACGAAGTCGTTGAGCACACCCTTGCTCGGGTCCAGCTTCACCGACAGCCGGCCTTCCGTGAAGTCCAGTTGGACGGAGTCGGCGCCGCCCGTCAGGCAGCGGCGAATGTCCTCTTCGGACTGATCGGCCAGGTCGGCCAGGAACCGCTCCCTCGGGTACCCGTCGATTCCGTTCTGCGGGTACAACAGGCTGAGCGCTGACGGCGCGATCACCGCCTGCTTCACCCGCGCGGACGCGTGCCGCAGTGCGGTCGAGAGATAGCTGTCGGCGTAGACGCCGTAGCGGAACGGGCCGGCGGCGAGCGCGGGCAGTTGGCGGGTGTGCCCGTCCGCGAACGGAATGGTCACCCCGTCCGCCGTCCATTGGAGATCGCCGGACAGCGGATAGGTGACGAAACTCGGTTTCGTCTGCTCGCCGTCGGTGATGACCGGGGAGCCGGTTTCCTCCAATCGGGTGATCGTGTCGCGCAATGCTTCGTCGAATTGCCGCTCCAGCTCGGCCGGATCGGGATTTGCACTGGTCATGGCGGCGATCAACGCGGAAGGCCGCGGGACGCTGCCGATCGGTTCGGTCGGAATGGGCACTATTGTTCCTTTCGCCGACCTGATCATTGCGGCATGCCACGGTCCCTACCTACCGCCAGGAGGGTTAAACCGGCGGGTATCTGACACAGTCTCCTCCGCGGCGAATCAACTCCCGCGAGTCCCACGTTCAAACCGGGCGAGTCCCACGTTCAACACCCGCGAGTCTCCCTCCCAGAACATCCGAGTTGGCGGTTCGCGACAGGTCCACGCGGTCACGATCCGCCAACTCGCGTGTCGCGTAAGGGGACTCGCCAGGTCTGAACGTGGGACTCGCCGGTTCTGAATGTGGGACTCGCCGGTTCTGAATGTGGGACTCGCCGGTTCTGAATGTGGGACTCGCCGGTTCTGAATGTGGGACTCGCCGGTTCTGAATGTGGGACTCGCCGGGGTGCGCCGGTCGGGTCACAAGCCGCCGGAGCAGCTCGGTTCGCTTACGCCGCCCTGAATCCAGGGCAGGTTGACCTTGCGGAAGGCGATCGAGCGATGCGAGGTCGTGCTGTTCCCCGTGTTCTCGTTGACCTCGATGAGCGCGCCGACGTGGAAGTCGGCCGTCTTCACGATGCTCGAGTAGCCGCCCTCCCGGTAGGTCGAGCTCTCGCCCGCCAGCGGCGCGTCGGCGAAGGCGCGGCTGTAGCCCCAGGTCCGGCCCTCGTCCTCGCTCATCCGGATCCGCATCTTCGTGCGGGTCTCGGTGCTGGCCGAGTTGACGAACGCCAGCCGCGCGGGCGCGTCGGCGTTGTACCGCATGGTCGACGCCTCGTTCTTCGGGTCGAGCAGGCAGCCGGCCGGCAGGAAGGCCGTGAAGCCCGACTCGATGGAACCGCGGGCGACCATCCGCCGCTTGTCGTTCTCCCACACGGGGGTGGTCGCGCGGTCGTTGCGGTACAGGTCGCCGTTCGCGAGTTCGAGGACGGTGGCCTCGCCCGTCTGTTCCATGGCCGCGCCGCCCGTGGTGCGCAGCACCTGGACCTTCCACGTGGCGCCGTGGTCGTCGCTGTAGATGTTGCGGTGCTGCGCGGGGATCACCAGCCGGCCGGGGTTGCGATAGGTGGTCTGGATGCCGACGCCCGGGCCGACCGCGTCCCAGTTCCAGCTGTTGCCGTTGGCGAGAGTGCGCGGCTTGAGCGTGGACGACCTGTTCACCGGTGCCGTCCAGCTCAGCCCGTCGTCGGAGCTGGAGGACACCCACACCTGCCGGTCGTCCCAGGAGTTCACGGTGCCCGAGGTCGGCGGCTGGTGATTCATGAACAGCCAGATCTTGTTGTTGGACCGGTCGACCACCGCCGTCGGGTTGCCCCAGACGCCCTGCCCGGAGCCGATCACCTCCCGCAACCCCGACCACGTCGCGCCGTTGTTCGTGGAGCGCTTGTAGAGCAGGTTGATGTTGCCGAAGTCGTCGTTCTCCGTGTTGCGTCCCTCGACGAACGCGATGAGTGTGTCGTTGTTCGTGCGGATCAGCGACGGGATGCGGAACGAGTGGTAGGTGATGCCGTTCAGTTCCTCGCCGCCACCGCCGTCGAAGATGATCCGCTCGGAGTGCGATTCGGCGGCGGCCGCCGCCACCGGCGCCGCTGTCAATGCCGCTGTCAGTGCGGCAGCCAGCGCGATGATCAGCTTGAGTCGCATGGTGCGCTCGCCTTCACCCGGAGGAAAGTTATGCCCGAAAATACCGGGTTTCGGGTGATTTCATAACCAACAGCGCAGGACAGAAAGCTAGACAGAAGACAGACGGACACAGTCGCGGCCGGCGTTCTTCGCGCGGAAGCAGGCACTGTCCGCCGCCCGCAGGAGTTCGTCCACGGACGCCGACCCGGCGACCGCCGCACCGATCGACGTGGTCAGCGTCGTCCCACCGCCGTTCGGCATGGGCACCCGCTGGATCCGCAGGCGCAGGCGTTCGGCCACCGCCATCAACTCCTGCTCCCCGACCCCCGGCAGGGCGATCACGAACTCGTCGCCTCCGTAGCGGCCGACGTGGTCGTACTCGCGCACCTCGTCGGTCAGCGCCCGCGCCACCTCGAGCAGCACCTGGTCGCTCGCCGGATGCCCGTGGAGTTCGTTGATCTCCTTGAAGTTGTCGAGGTCGATCATCAGCACGCCCAGCGTTCCGCCCGCGCGGCGTGCGCGGGCCAGTTCCTGCTCGGCCCGCTCGAGCCAGGCGGCCGCGTTCAGCAGTCCGGTCTTCTGGTCGGTCCGCGCGACGTCCCGCAGGTCGACCAGCAGCACGCTCTGGTGGAACGCCACGAGCCCGAGCACGAGGATGGGCAACAGGTACGGGTGGTGCGTGAGGGACATGGCGACGGCCACGGCGACCGCGACCGCCCCCGCCTCCAGCAGCTGGATGTTCAGCGGCCCGAACGCCCGGGACCGCGGCGCCGTCGGGTTGGTCATGATGATCACGGCGACCACGAGCGCGTAGTTGATCAGCCAGCGGCTGGTGGCGGCCGCGGCCACGAACCCCAGTCCGGCCCAGCCGTCCGGGATCCCCGGGTACGGCCCCGGCGCGGCGGCCAGAAGACCGATGGCCACCTGGGTGCCGAGCAGCACGGTGGCCGAGGTGTACACCACCCGGTGCGGGGCCCGCCTGATCCCGCCCGGCTGCACCCGAAGCCAGGCGTGCACGTCGGTCAGGAACACCATGGCGACCGCCAGCAGGGGCGGCAGCAGGAGGATGGCCGCGAAGTTCCACGCGGTGCGCAGCTCGAAGTACGGCGCCGTACCGCCCGGCGACGTGCTGTGCCGGGTCCGTTCCATCCCGCGCGTCGCCTCGACGTGCACGAGCGCGCCCGCCGCGAGGAGCGCGAAGTTCACCAGCGCGTCCCGGTCGACGGGAACGAGCGTGACGGTGACGGCGGCCGAGCCGTAGCCGAGGGCGACGATGATCAGCACGAACGTGACCGTGCGTCTGCCGCGGGTCCACAGCGCCCAGCCACGCACCCACGCTGGCATCGGCGCCTCCCCAGGATCGGCGGGTAGCAGAGTATTCCTCTTCCGCCCGTCGCGTTTCGTGACCATCGGCGATGTTCTCCCCATGACCGGTACTAGGCAGTTGACCGCGCTACGGGCCACCTGGCTGTTCGACGGTGAAGTTCTGCGTCCGGATCCCGTGGTCCTGCTCGACGGGGGAACGGTCGTCGGGGTGGGGTCGGCGCCGCCGGGTGTAGAGGTGATCGACCGGCCCGGCGCGACGCTGTTGCCCGGCCTTGTCGACCCGCACGTGCACCTGGACTTCGACGCGAGCGGCGCGCTCGCCGCCATGGTCACGGCCGCGCGGACGGCGCTGCTCGCCGGCATCACCACGGTCCGCGATCTCGGGGACCAGGACTACCTCGCGCTCGCCCTGCGGGACCGCCCGGACCTGCCGGCCATCCTCACGGCCGGCCCACCGATCACCACGCCCGCAACCGTCGCGGCCGTGCGGGAGCGCGCCGAGCGCGGCTGTGACCTCGTGAAGATCGTGGCGAGCGGCTTCGGGGTGGCCGAACTGCGCGCGGCGGTCGACGAGGCACACCGGCTGGGGCTGCCGGTGGCCGTCCACGCAAACGGCGAGACGGCCATCGCCGACGCGGTGGCCGCCGGCGTGGACTCGCTCGAACACGTGTCGTTCCGGACGGCGGACGGGGGGTCGGACCTCATCAAGGCGATCGTCGCGGAGCGGGTGATCGTCGGGGTCACCATGGGCCGCGAACCGTCGATGCCGGCGCTGCGTCGCCTGGTGGCGGAGGGCGCCATCGTGGTGGTCGGCACCGGCCAGGGCAAGCCGCACGCCACGCTCCCGCACGTCCTCCCCGACCTGCTCTCGATCGGCATGAGCCCGATCGACGCGCTGCGCACGGTCACCTCGAAGGCTGCCGGCGCGTGCGGGCTGGCCACCACGAAGGGCCGGCTCCTGCCAGGTCGCGACGCGGACATCCTGGTGGTGGACGGCAACCCGCTGACCGACCCGACGGCGCTGGCCCGCGTCCGTGCGGTCTACAAGAACGGTGAGCTCGTGAGTTAGCGTCTCGACTAAGCACAGCCCTCGAACAGGACGTCTACGCACCGTGCACGCAGCGATGACCGACAAGCCGCAGCAGGGTGCCGGCACGTTCGAGGAGTTGTTCATGACCCAGTTCGTCCCCATGAGACAGTTCGCCCACCTGTTGGGCGCCGACGATCCGGAGAACATCGCGCAGGAGGCGTTCGTCCGGGTGCACCGCCGGTGGAGCAACCTGCGGGAGCCCGGCAAGGCCCTTGCCTACCTGCGACGCACGGTCGCGAACCTGGCCACGTCCCGGCTGCGGCACCTGATGGTCAGCCGCCGGCATCCGGTGGCGCCGCCTCCCGACGTGGCCTCGGCCGAGACGAGCGCGCTGAACGGACTCCGGCACAGCGTGGTGTGGCGTGGCATCGAAGGCCTGCCGCGCCGGCAGCGCCAGGTGGTGGTGCTGCGGTACTGGCTGGACCTGGACGTGGCGGAGGTGGCCGCCGTGCTCGGTATCGCCCCTGGCACGGTCACGGCCACCACGTCGCAGGCCTTGACCCGGCTGCGTGCGGAGGTGGGCGCGTGAGCGAGCCTGCGAGCGAACCATTGACACAGGGTGACCTCGAGCGTGACCTCGCCAGCGTGCTCGCCACGCAGGCCGGGCACTCGGACACCGACCCGCGTGCGGCGCTGGCCGAACACGAGCGGCGGCTGGCCACCCGGGCGAGGACCGTGCGGAACCGCGCGGTGGCCGGAGTGGTGGCCGCGGTCGCGGTGATCGGCGTGAGCGCCGTGCTGGTGGTGAACCGGCCGGATCCCTCCCTACCGGTGGCGACCCAGCCGGCCACGACACCGGCCACGACACCGACCGCCGCCGCGACCGACCTCCGAGTGCCGGAGGCCGCCCGCCTCGCCGACTTCACCGCGGACGGCAAGCAGTGGACCGCGTACGTGATGCTCACCGAGATCGCGGATTCGCCGTGCATGCTGATCGTGGGTGTGCCGGTCGGTGAGCCACCGTCCAGCACCGACCGCTATACCGACGGTCAAGGCTGCATGGACCTCAAGGTCCACCCGGGCGACCCGCTGATCGGCCAACTGTCGGTCCTGCCGGCCACCGACAACGTCCCGGGCCCGCTGCCCGACGTCACGGTCTGGGTCACGGTGCCGGCGGTGGCGGAGATCAGCGTGGTCCGCTCCGGTGGCGACACGATCACCGCGTCGCCGCTCGGCACCAGCGCGGGCGTCAAGCTGTTCGCCACGACGGAGGAGATCAAGTTCGCCAAGCGGTACACGTTCCGCGACGCGAACGGCACGGTCCTGCGCGACGACGAGTTCTGAGTCAGCGCGTGACGATCTCGATGACGCGTGTCGCGTCGTCGAGGGGGAGGAGCCGGTCGAGTGCCGCGGCGAACTCGGCCGGCGTGCGGACCTGTTCCGCCTGTGCGCCAAAGGATCGGGCGAAAGCCGCGAAGTCGGGATTGACCAGCGAGGTGCCGTACTCGCGACCGGGGAACCGGCGCGTCTGGTGCTGCTCGATCGTCCCGTAGGTCGAGTTGTTCACCACGATCACCAGCGGTGCCAGTCCATACCGGACGGCCGTCGCCAGCTCCTGGCCGGTCATGAGGACGCAGCCGTCGCCGGCGAACGCGACGGCCGTCCGGTCGGGATGGACGAGCCGTGCGGTGATGGCGGCCGGCAGGCCGTAGCCCATGGTGCCGGACTGGGTGCCCAGCTGGGACGGGTAGTGGGTGAACCGGCGGTACCGCTGCGGCCAGGCGGTGTAGGCACCCGCGCCGGTCGAGAAGATCGCGTCGGCCGGCACCCGCGCCAGCAGTTCCGCCATGTACGGCGCGGGATCCACCCCTGGCGGCGGTTGCGGATCACGGAGATAGTTGGCGCGCAACCGGTCCAGCCACGCCGACCGCCCGGCCGAGCCGCGCGGCAGTGCGGCGGCGAACGCCGCCGGCCCGGCGACGATCGCCAGTTCCGCCTGGTAGACCGACTGGAGCACTGTGGGATCGGGGTGGACGTGCAGCAGCCGCGGCGCGAGTTTCAGGGCGAAGTCGTCGACCGTGAGCGCGTCCGGCCGGGTGCCGACGAACGCCAGTACGTCCACTTCGGACACCAGGTCGGCCAGCCCCGGCGTGGTGTTCAGCCCGAGCGTGCCGACGTAGGCGAACGAGGTGTTGTCCACCAGGTCCTGGTGCCGGGTGGCGGTCGCCACGGGAATCCCGTGCGACTCGGCGAACTCCCGCACCTGGACAGTCGCGAGTGGACTCCAACCGGAGCCGCCGACCACCAGCAGCGGCCGCCGCGCCGCCGTGAGCCGCGCGACGAACTCCGTCGGGTCGACGGCAGCCGTCGCCGCCGGCGCGGCCGGAACGCACGGTGCCTCGGTGGTGGCGGACAGCACGTCCTCCGGCAGTACGACGACCACCGGCCCCGGCTCGCCCGACACGGCCGTCCGGCACGCCCGCGCGATCAGCTCCGGCAACCGGTCCGGGTGCCCGGCCTCCAGCACGGCCTTGGCCAGCGGCCCGAACATGGCGCCGTAGTCGACCTCCTGGAACGCCCGCAGCCCGCGCAGCCGGGTCGGCACCTGGCCGACCAGCAACACCATGGGGCTCGCGTCCTGCCTGGCCACGTGCACGCCGCCGCTCGCGTTCGTCGCGCCAGGACCTCTGGTGACCAGGCAGATTCCCGGCCGGCCGGTCAGTTTCCCGTACGCGGCGGCCATCATCGAGGCGCCGCTCTCGTGCCGGGTGGTGATCAGCCGGAGCTTCTCCCGCGCGTCGTACAACCCGTCGAGCACCGGCAGATAGCTCTCGCCGGGGACGCAGAACGCCAGATCGACGCCCTCGGTCAACAACTGCTCGACGACCGCGTGCCCTCCGAGACGCATGTGTCCTCCCGCCGGTTCATCATGCCAGCCGCAGCCGGCGGGTGGTGCCGAGCGTGTCGAGGAACGCCTGGTCGTGGCTCGCCACGATCAGGGCGCCCGCGTAGGACGTGAGCGCCTGCGTCAGCTGCCGCACGCTCGCCAGGTCCAGGTTGTTCGTCGGCTCGTCCAGCAGCAACAGCTGCGGTGCGGGCTCGGCCAGCAGGAGCGTGGCGAGCGTCGCGCGGAACCGTTCACCGCCCGACAGATTGCCTACCGCGAGGTCAGCGTGTTCCTGGCGCAGCAGGAAACGAGCCAGCCGCGCGCGGATCGCGTTGTTCGACGCGGACGGCGCGGCGGCCGCCACGTTCGCCACGGCCGACAACTGATCGTCCACTATGTCCAGTCGCTGCGGCAGCCAGCGGGCCGGGACGTGGACGGTCACCTCACCGGTCACCGGCGGGATGGCACCCATGATCGTCTGGAGCAACGTGGACTTGCCGGAACCGTTGGCACCCACCAGCGCGATCCGCTCCGGGCCGTGGATGTCGAGGTCCACGCGGGGCCCGTTGCGAAGCTCCACCTTGGACAGCCGGAGCACCTGCCGGCCGGGCGGCACGACCGTGTCGGGCAGGTCGATGCGGATCTCGTCGTCGTCGCGGACCGCCTCCGCCGCCTCCTTCAGCCGGTCCCGCGCCTCGGACACCTTGTCGACGTGCATGTTCCGGAGCTTGCCCGCCGCGATCTCCGAGTCCTCGATCCGCTTGCGCATCCGGACCTTCGGCTCGCGCTTGTTCTCCCACTGCTTCTTGCCGTAGCGCTCCCGCCGGTCCAGCTTGATCCGTGCGTCGAGCAGCTCGCGCTTCTGGCGCCGCAGGTCTTCCTCGGCCACGCGCACCATGCGCCGCGCGGTCTCCTGCTCGGCCGCCACGGCGGCCTCGTAGTCGTCGAGGTTCCCGCCGTAGAAGGAGATCTCGCCGCCGCGCAGCTCACCGATCCGGTCGACGAACGCCAGCAGCTCGCGGTCGTGCGACACGATCACCAGCACGCCCTGCCAGGTCCGGACCGCCTCGTACACCAGCTCGCGGGCGCGGGAGTCCAGGTTGTTCGTCGGCTCGTCGAGCAGCAGCACGTCGGGCTCGGCAAGCAGCTGCGCGGCCAGACCGAGCAGGACCAGCTCGCCACCGGACAGCTCGCCGACCCGCCGGTCGAGCCCGACGTGCGCGAGCCCGAGCTGGCCGAGCACCGCGCGGGTGCGGTCCTCGACGTGCCAGCGGTCGCCCACCACAGCGAAGTTCCCCTCGTCGACCTCTCCGCGTTCGATGGCCGCCATGGCCGCCCGGATTTCGACCAACCCGAGCACGTCGACGACCCGCCGGTGGGTGTCGAGGATCAGGTTCTGCCGCAGGTAACCCAGCTCGCCGGTCACCGACACCGAGCCGGCGGTCACGTCCAGCTCGCCGGCCACCAGCCGGAGCAGCGTGGACTTCCCCGACCCGTTGACGCCCACCAGGCCGGTCCGCCCCGGCCCGATGGTCATGTCGAAGGCCTCGAACACCGAACCGCCGTCCGGCCA
Source organism: uncultured Actinomycetota bacterium (assembly GCA_963826035.1). Taxonomy (GTDB): domain Bacteria; phylum Actinomycetota; class Actinomycetes; order Mycobacteriales; family Pseudonocardiaceae; genus Actinophytocola. The sequence continues at coordinate 394,809 of CAWGVZ010000008.1, forward strand.
GGCGAACGACAGGCCTTTGACCACAATGGACGAACTCATTCGGTCAGCCTCCCCTCGGTCAGCCGCAGCCACCGCTCGACCCCGATCGCCGCGAGGAACGGCTCGTCATGGCTGACCACCACGAACGCGCCCTCATAGGCGTTCAGCGCGTTCTCCAGCTGGGCGACGCTCACCAGGTCGAGGTTGTTCGTCGGCTCGTCGAGCAGCAGCAGCTGCGGCGCCGGCTCGGCGTAGAGCACGCACGCGAGCGTCGCCCGCAGCAGCTCGCCGCCCGACAGCGCGGCGACCGGCAGGTGGATGCGGTCGCCCGTGAACAGGAACCGCGCGAGCACGTGCATCGCCTGGGTCACCGGCAGCTCCGGCGCGAAGGTGCGCAGATTCTCCGCGATCGTCCTTTGTGGATCGAGCAGGTCCAGTCGCTGCGACAGGTACGCCACCCGCCCGGCGGCCCGGGTGACCATGCCGCCCGCCGGTTCGAGGTCACCGCTCATCAGCCGCAGCAGCGTCGACTTCCCCGCCCCGTTGCGGCCGGTCAGCGCGATCCGCTCGGGACCGCGCACCGTGAGGTCCACCTCGTCGAACACCGGCACGTCGCCGTGGCTCGCCCGCAGTGCCTTGCCGACGAACACCGTCCGTCCCGCCGGGACGTTCGTTCCCGGCAGGGACAAGGAGATCCGCGCGTCGTCGCGCACCGCCTGGTCCGCCTCGTCGAGCCGGGTCTTCGCCGCGTCGAGCCGCCGGCCGTGCACGTCGGCCGACTTGCCGACCGACTCCTGGGCCCGGCGCTGGTGGTTGCCCGCGTGCAGCCGGGACAGCCCGAGCGACGAGCGGTTGCGCGACGCGTTGCTCGCTCGCCGCTGCGCCCGCTCCCGGGCCTGCTGCGCTTCCCGCTTCTCCCGGCGCAGCTCCTGCTCGGCGTTGCGCAGGTTCTTCTCGGCCACCTCGCGCGCCTGCTGCCGTGCGGCCTCGTACTCCGTGAAGTTGCCGCCGTGAAAGCGCAGCTCGCCGGCCGACAGCTCGGCGATCCGGTCCACCCGGTCCAGCACCGCGCGGTCGTGGCTGACCAGCAGCAACGCGCCCGTCCAATCTTCGATCACCCGGTACAGCGCGCGGCGCGCGTCGAGGTCGAGGTTGTTCGTCGGCTCGTCGAGCAGCAGCACGTCCGGGCTCTTCAACAGCTGGGCGGCGAGCCCGAGTGAGACCACCTGACCACCGCTCAGGGTGGCGAGCTCGCGGTCGAGCCCGACGTCGGCCAGCCCGAGCCGGTCCAACACGGCGCGGGCCCGTTCCTCGATGTCCCAGTCAGAACCGACGGTCGTGAAGTGCCGCTCGCTCGCGTCACCGGACTCGATGGCGTGCAGCGCGGCGACCACCGGGGCGATCTCCAGCACCTCGGCCACCGTCAGCTCGCCGGACAGCGGCAGCGTCTGCGGCAGGTAACCGAGCGTGCCGGTCACCGACACGGAGCCCGAGCTGGGCGCCAGTTCGCCGGTCACCAGCTTGAGCAGAGTGCTCTTGCCGGCGCCGTTGGGCGCCACCAGGCCGGTGCGGCCGTCACCGACCGTAGCGGTGAGCTCGTGGAAGACCGGGGTGTCGTCCGGCCAGGAAAAGGACAGGTTGGTAAACACGATCATGTGTGTGGGGGCCTTCAGGTCAGCCGGGCATGGCGCGGCCTGCCCGGTTGGGCGAAGTGGACATCGTTACCGGGGGGTTCTCACCCGGAGATGTCGTCGTCCCCTGTCATCACAGCGCTCCTCGTGATCACTCAGCGCAATCCACGGTAGCAGCGCTCGCCGGATCGTGCACCGGGTTTCACATGCGGTAGGTCGGCTCCGGGTAGGACGGTCGGAAGATGGTGCCCAGCCGCGGCCCGGCGAGTGCGCCGCTCGTGCCGCACGCGACCCCGGTCGCCCGGTCGATGATGGCGCCCAGGGTGCCCGGCTCGGTGGCCACCCTGGCGTTCAGGGTGACCTGGCCGAGAGTGGTCAGCGGGTCGGGCCCGGCGTCCTTCACCGGTTCGGCGTCCGCCGACACGAGGCTGGCCTTCACGCTGCCCGTCTCGGCGGCCACGCGAACCTTCACGTGCCCGACGGCCGCGCCGGCCGTCGAGCACGCCTCGCCGAACGCACGCAGGAACGTCCGCACCCAGCGGGACAGGGAGAACGCCCGCGTGGCGGTGATGCTGAACGTCTGGTTGCACCAGGCGAGTTCGGCCTCGGCCGCGCCGTAGCGGTCGTGGTCGACGGCGAACGGCCGGTGCGCCGGCTCGCCCGTGCGGCTGGTCCACGACGCGACCAGTTCGCCCAACCCGTCGCCGCGGGTGGCGGAGTAGGTGAGGGCACGTGCGCTCGGGAACCGGTTCCGCAGGTCGGCGGCGAGCTGGTCGGCCATCGGGCCGGACACCGTGTCGGCCTTGTTCACGGCGATGATCTCCGCCTCGTCCAGCTGGTGGCGGAACAGATAGGTGAGGTCGGGTTCGGCGCTGTCGAAGGTCTTCGACAGCGCCACGTAGCGGTGCGGGTCGACCACCACGGTCAGCGGGCCGACCCGCAGCTCGTCGCCGTAGTGGGCGCGCAGCGGGCGGAGCACGGTCGACTGCAGGTCGGTGCAGCTGCCGACCGCCTCGGCCAGCACCACCGTCGGGTCGGTGGCGGCCACGCGTTCGCGGATGACGGTCACCAGATCCTCGAAGCGGCAACAGAAGCAGCCGCCCGTCACCTCGCCGTGCCCGTCGCCTCGCGCCGCCCGGGCGAGCTGGGAGTCGACCAGGTCAACCCCTTGATCGTTCGTGATAACGATTACCCGCTCGCCGGCCGATTCCAGGAGTCGCGCGACGGCCAGCATGGTGATGGTCTTTCCCGCTCCCAGAAAGCCTCCCAGGGCGTAGAACCGAATCATGCGCACCTCCGGGTCTGGACCTCCCAAGCGCTCTCACGTAGGTTAGCGAGTAATCGTTTACTTGACCATGCCCTCAGAGTGGAGGCGATCATGGCCGGTGCAGCCGACTCCGACGACCAGTGCTGCGCGCCAGGGGAGTCCTGTGCGCCAAGTGGACTACCGCGCCGCACCTTTCTCACCATCGGGCTGACGGGCGCCGGCCTGCTCGCCGCGCCGGCCGGGGTCGCCTCCGCGCTCGGTCTCGACCCGAACGGGCTGGTCACCGTGCCGGCCGAGAAGAACCTCACCCCGGAGGCCGTGCAGGGTCTGCTCGCCCGCGGCCGGCCGACCGAGTACCGCGGCGAAGCGTTGCAGCGCATCGGAATGCCGATCGGTGGTGGCTGTTCCGGGCAGGTCTACCTGGCCGGGGACGGTCGGCTGTGGGCCTGGGACATCCTCAACCCGGCGAGCTTCCCGCTCGGCGGCGCGGCCTTCGACGGCCCGCACTACGCGAAGCCACTCACCGTGACCTCGCCGTTCGCGCAGGGCTTCACGGTGCGGGTCACGGCCGATGGCCGGACCACCGAACGGCCGCTGGATGTCACTGGTTTCGGGGACATCCGGTTCGTGGGCCAGTATCCGATCGGGACGGTCACCTACCGCGATCCGGGCTGTCCGGTCGAGGTGACGTGCACGGCGTTCTCGCCGTTCATCCCGCCGTCGGTGGCCGACTCGACGCTGCCGGCGACCGTGCTCTCCTTCGCTGTCAAGAACATCTCGCGCCGAGGGGTGAAGGTCGAGGTGGCCGGCGCGTCCGCCAACCCCGTGTGCCTGAATCTTCAGGGACAGCAGCCGATGAGCCTGCGGGCCACCCCGTTCGGCGGCGCCGTGCGTGGCGTGGAGTTCTCGGCGGCCGAGCCGGAAACCGAGCCAGGCGACGACATCCTGTTCGAGGACTGGGAGTCCGACACCTACGAGGGCTGGACGGTCGAGGGCGAGGCGTTCGGGGCCGGCCCGGTCCGACCGGCCGAGGTTCCTGGCTACCTGCGTCGCTTCGGCGATCTGAACATCTCCGGCACCCGGTTCGTCACCTCGCACAACTACCGCGCGGGCGGCGATCCCGACTCCTACACGGGAACGCTGACCAGCGCCGAGTTCACCATCGAGCGGCGCTACGTGGCGGTCGGGTTGGGCGGCGGCAACCAGCCGGGTGCGGAGTGCGTGGAGGTGGTGGTCGACGGCACGGTCGTGGCGAGCGCCACCGGTGCCCGGAGCGAACCGATGGTGGTCCGGACACTGGACGTCGGCGAGTTTCTCGGTGCCGCGGCGCGGATCCGGCTGGCCGACCGGGTGCCCGGCTCGTGGGCGCACGTCAACTGCGACACGATCGTCTTCACCGACCGCGACGACATCCTGTTCGAGGACTGGGAGTCCGGCACGTACGAGGGCTGGACGGTCGAGGGTGAGGCGTTCGGCGACCGGCCGGTCACGGTGGCCGAGACCCCGCCGGGCTTCGCACGACCGGTCGGCGAGATCAACGACCTGAACGTGTCCGGCACCTACTTCGCCACGTCGTACCACTTCCGCGGCGGCACCTTCGACGACTCCCAGGGAAGCCTGACGAGCGCGCCGTTCACCATCGAGCGGAACTACGTGACCGTCTGGATCGGTGGCGGTGGCTACCCGGGGCGCACCTGCGTCGACGTCGTGGTGGGTGAACAGGTGGTCGCCACGCTCACCGGCCGCGAGATGGAACCGCTGACCGCGATCTCCAGGGACGTGCGCGAGTGGGCCGGGCAGACCGCGCGGATCCGGGTGGTGGACTCGACCGGCGGCGGCTGGGGGCACGTGAACGTCGACCGGATCCTGTTCAGCGACCGCCCGGTGCGGCGGCGTCCGATCGAGGACCTGCCGGAATACGGAACGTTCGCGCTGGCCGCACTGGACCGGGGCGCGGCCGTCGACCCGGGCGACGGCACCTCAGCCACCGTGACCGTGCCGCTGACCGTCGCATCCGGACAGTCGAAGAACGTGGACTTCGTGTTCGGCTGGCACTTCCCGACCCCGCAGCCGGCGGCGTTCGCGTTCCTCCAGGACGCGCGGACGCTGCGGCACCACTACGCGACTCGGTTCGACTCGGCGCGCGCGGTCGTCGGACACCTGGCGGCGAACAAGCGGCGGCTCACCGACGGGACGCGCGAGTGGGTGCGCACCTGGTACGAGGATTCGACGCTGCCGCACTGGTTCCTGGAGCGCACGCTGTCGACCGTGTCCACGTTCGCCACGAACACGTGCTTCCGGTTCGACAACGGCCGGTTCTACGCGTGGGAGGGGATCTACTGCTGTGCCGGCACTTGCGGGCACGTATGGAACTACGCGCAGTCCATCGCCCGGCTCTTTCCCGAACTGGAGCGCGACACCCGCGACCGGGTGGACCTGGATATCGCCATGCGGCCGAGCGGCGAGATCGGCAACCGCGGCGAGCTGGAGGGCTGGTTCGCCGACGGGCAGTGCGGCACCATCCTGCGGATCTACCGTGAGCACCAGATGTCGGCGGACGACACGTTCCTGCGCAAGGTCTGGCCGCGGGTGAAGCTGGCGCTGGACTGGGTGATCAAGGCGGACGGTGACGCGGACGGCATTCTCGAGGGAAGCCAGTGGAACACTCTGGATGCCCAGTGGTTCGGCGAGATCCCGTGGATCAGCGGCCTGTACGTGGCGGCTCTGCACGCGGGAGCCGCGATGGCCGACGAACTGGGCGATGCCGTTGCCGAGCAGTACCGGACGCTGGCCAAACGCGGCAGTGCCTATCTGGACAGTGCACTGTGGAGCGACGAGTACGGGTACTATTTCCAGCGCGTGGACCCGGCGCACCCGACGGCCGTGAACTCCAACCGTGGCTGCCACATCGACCAGATGTACGGTGAGACGTACGCCAACCAGCTTGGCCTGCCGAGGGTGTTCGACGCGGAGAAGTCGAAAACCGCGCTGGGCAACCTGTTCCGCAACAACTTCTTGCCTGATCCCGGCGGCTACCGCCCGCCCGGCATCCCCGTAGGTCGCATGTACGCCATGCCGGACGAACCGGGCACGCTCATGTGCACGTGGCCGAACGGCGGCTCGACGGAAACGGGTACGGACGGCCCGGTGGGCTACTTCAACGAGGTGTGGACCGGCCAGGAGTACCAACTGGCGGCGCACCTGTTCGCCGAGGGCATGACCACCGAGGCGATGGCCGTGACCAGAGCAGTGCATGATCGCCACACGGCGGAGAAACGCAACCCGTACAACGAAATAGAGTGCAGCGACCACTACGCCAGGGCGATGATGAGCTACGGCACGTACCTTGCGGCGTGCGGCTACGAGTATCACGGCCCGCGGGGCCACCTGGGCTTCGCCCCGAGGATCACGCCGGAGAACTTCCGGGCGGCGTTCACCGCGGCGCAGGGTTGGGGTTCGTACAAGCAGACCCGGGGCCGAGGCCGCCAAACCTGCGAGGTCGAACTGCGCCACGGCCGCCTGCGGCTGAAGACCCTGTCGTTCGAGACCCCGGCGACGGTCCGCTCGGCCACGGTGAACGGCCGCAGAGCCCAGTTCACGGTGACCGGCTCCCGAGTGGTGGTCACCGCCCCGACCGTGCTGGAGAAGGGAGACCGCCTCACGGTCCACCTGCGCTGGTGACTGCCCTGAATGCCCCATTCGGGACGGTGAGCGACCTCAATGCCTCATTCAGGGCATCGCCGGCCCGACGCCGCCGAGGCCGCGGTTGAGGGCGGCCACCAGGTGCTCCGGGCTGCCAGGACCCAGTGCCACCTGGGTCGGACTGACGGTGGTGATCAGCCAGCGCCGGCCGCCGAGGTCGGCGTACCGGACGGGGTGCTCGATGGCGTGCCGGAGGCCGGTGCTCGTTCGGGTGGCCGCCCACAGTTCGGCCCCGCCCGTCCGTGGTTGCACGAGAAGTTGTTTCGCCAGACGGGTTTCCGGGCTGGCCCGGCGGGCGATGACGCCGGTGGGGGAGAGCAGCCGGCCGGACCAGGTCACCGACCGCACCTCGGCCGGCGACACGAGGAAGGGCTTGACCTGCGCCGCCGGGACGGGTGGCGCCTGCGCGACGAGGCGGTCGGCCAGCCGGGTGGTGGGGATGTTGCTCAGCCCGACCATCCCGTCCTGCGTGTGGACGGCCAGCACCGCGTCCTTGCCGATTCGGCCGGCCAGCACGCCGATCGTGGTGCCGCGGTGGGTGATCCAGCCGTACAGCTCGACCACCGGCCGGCACAGAACGGCGAGTGTGGCGGCTACCTCCCGTTCCAACCCGCTCGTGCGGTCCCGCCAGCCGAGCGCGGCCAGGTACTCGTCAACCGGCGGGTCGCGCCAGGTGGGCGGCCGCCACACGGCCGTGGGAGCGAGCGTGAGATGCAGTTCGCCGAGGTGTTCGGTCGCTACCAGCGTCGCCAGCACCCGCGCCGGAATGGTGGCCGGTGCCGGGAGCACGGTCAGCCGTCCTCGTCGCCGATGGCTTGCGGTGCGGTGAGCTCGTCGGTGTCCCACAGTTCTTCGGGGTCGCCGCCGTCGAGGTAGGCGGGTGCCGCGCGCTCGGTGTCCTCCTCACCGCGACCCCTCCCCGCGGGGGCCGGAAGCCCGGCGAAACCGACCCCGCCACGACCGGGCCCGGCACTGATCACCATGGGTCGTGCGGTGGTGCCGGGCCGAGTGGAGCCGGCGCTGCCCCCATCGCCGAGCAGCCCACGCCAAGGCACGCCGACCGGCCCGCCGCCGCGCGGCAGTACGCCACCACCACCACCATTGGCCACACTGCCGTTCGCGCCGCCACCGCGTGGGCCGCCGTCGAGTGCCGCGTCACCGGTCACCGGGATGCCGAGCCCGGCCGGCATGGTGGCCAGCCGAGTCGGGTCGGCGTCCGCCGGCCGGGTCGATTCCGCGCTCGGCGTCCAGGTCGGGCCGGACTCAGCTGCCGGACGCACCGACGAATCGTTGCCTACCGAATCGGCGGCCGGTGCGGAGACGTCCTGGGCGCGATCGTCCACATCGGACCCAGCGACCTCCTCATCACCGCTCGTCCCGGTATCGATGCCGATCCCAGCCCCATCGTCGGTGAGCCGCCCGTACGAGGTGGGCTGCCCGTCGGTGTTGTACTGGCTGGCGCCCGTATACCCGTTCATCACGTCGACGTTGTGCTGCGCGGCCTGGTTGTGCTGAGCGACCTGCATGAGGTAGCTCCTGGCAACGTCCTGATCCATGAACATCGCCAGCACATCGACCTCACCGGGTGCGGGCGGCACCGGCACCACCGCGTTCTTGGCCTCGCCGAAGGACCCAACCTGCCGAGAGGTCAAATCCTGCGCGACGTGCAACGCCCGCCCGGCCAACCCATGCTCGATCACCACCGGCCCCAACCCGCGATCCGCCGCGTCAGCCGCGGTCCCCTGCCACGCGGCCTCCATCCGCGCCCGCAACCGAAGAATCCGGTCGGTCCGCTCCTGGTAGCGCCCGACCAGGTTGTTCACGGTTCCCGCGCTGCCGGCCAGTTCCCCCGGGCCTGGCCCGTCCTGAAAGTTCCGGTAGATCTCGTCTCCGAACATGAGCGGTGGCCCGAACCACTTCATTGAGACTCCTTCAGCATCTGGATGACCGCCGTCGCTACCCGTATAACCAGGTCACAACCTGTCTGGGCGTCGATGTTGCCCTGTCCGTGGATATTTGCGGTGAAGACCAACCGGTCGGAGATGCCGACCGTGACGTGGCAGTTGCCGTGCCGAGGATCGTCCGAAAAGTAATTGAATACCGCCGGATAATCCTCCACTTCGATCGCCTCGAAGTAATCCCAGGTGTCGGACTCCTGAAGGTCGTAGGTGTCAGCCAGGCCGTTCTCGTTCGAGGTCAGCCAGCCCACGCCCACGTTGAAGGACTGCGCACTGCCGTACCAGAGGCAGCCCGGTTGGCTGAAGTCGGTGGACGTGCTGGGGGTGTTCGGATCCTCGCTCCGGGTCATCCCGTAGGAGGCCAGTTGCGCCGGAGTGAGTATGGCGCAGGGGTCGGTCAGGTACTTGCTCGCGTCCAACGGATCGGCCACCGTGGGGGCGGCCTCCGTCGAACTGGTGGCCGGTGGCTCCGGCGGGTTCTGTGCGGGGATGGCGGTTCCCGCTTCGGTTGTGGTGCAACCGGTCAGGGCGATGGCTGCCACCGACAGGGCGATGGCGACGGGTGCCCTCATCGTCCGGCACGCTCGGCGTCGAGAAAGCGGTCCTCGGCGTCCGCGTCGGCGTTCGCGTAGGCGTGGCGTGCGGCCTGGAGTTTTTCGAGTTGATCGACGACGTAGGTGAGCATCGAGGCGTTGTGCCGGTGGGCCCTCTTGAGCGATTCACGGTACGCGTCGGCCTGGAGCTGACTCATGTCGTCGCGGGCAGGTGGGTTAGCGGTATCGATCGCGTAAAGAAATTCCTGCTCGTCGGTGGCGATGTCCACCCTCAACGTCTCGAGGTCTGCGATGATCAAGTCGAGTTCGTCGAGATCTGCGAAGACGAACCTGCCCACAGATTCACCATTGATCGGAATTTGTTTCCCCAGCTCAGGCATGTAGATTCTCCCCGGTGCGGCACCACCTGCCCGGAGAATACTGGGACTCATGTGCGTCAGGGGCCCGAATAACGTGAAATTCACCTAGATGGCTGCGTCTAAAAGTGGACAATTTAACTCACCGCAATCGGCGCACAGGGGTGAAAGATCGACTGTTCGTGCCAGCGGGGCACAATGGGGACATGGATGACGTCCAGCAGTTCGAGGAGCATCGCGACCACCTGCGTGCGGTGGCCTACCGAATGCTCGGCTCGCTGGCCGAGGCCGACGACGCCGTGCAGGAGACCTGGTTGCGGCTGCACCGGTCGGATACGAGCGACGTCGTCAACCTCGGTGGCTGGCTCACCACGGTCATCGGCCGGGTGTGTCTCGACCTGCTGCGCTCTCGCCGCTCCCGCCGCGAGGACCCGATCGGCGACCGCGAGCCGGTCGACGGCCATGACCCCGCGCGGGACGCACTCCTCGCGGCCGAGGTCGGGCCGGCACTGCTCGTCGTGCTCGACACGTTGACGCCCGCCGAGCGGCTCGCCTTCGTACTCCATGACATGTTCGCCGTGCCGTTCGAGGAGATCGCGCCGATCGTGGGGCGTGCGCCGGCCGCCACGCGTCAACTCGCCAGCCGCGCGCGGCGGCGGGTGCAGGGGGTCGGCCCGGCGCCCGATCCCGACCTGACCCGCCAGCGCGAGGTGGTCGACGCGTTCCTCGCCGCCTCGCGGGGTGGCGACTTCGAGGCCCTGCTCGTGGTGCTCGACCCGAGCGTCGTGCTCCGCGCCGATCGGGTCGCGGTCGCCGCGGCGCAGGCGTCGCCCGGTGCACCCGCGCTGGCCGACGAGGTGCACGGCCGCGACGCGGTGGCCGCCGCCTTCCGTGGTCGCGCCCAGGGAGCGCGGCTCGCCCTGGTCGACGGCGCGGTCGGCGCGGTCTGGGCCCATGCCGGCGAGGTACGGGCGGTGTTCACGTTCACCATGGCGGACGACCGGATCGTGGGCGTCGGGATCACGTCCGACCCGGCCCGGCTGGCCGAGTTGGAGATCGACTTCCCATAACGAAAATCGCTTGTCGGCCGGGGTAACTTGGCCGAGTGGGGGTGCTGACCGCGCGGGAGCGGACGACCGGTCTGTGGACCCGCGATTTCGGCCTGTTCTTCGTCGCCAGGGCTGTGGCCCGGATGGGCGACATGATGTTGCCCGTGGCGCTGGCCGCCGGGCTCGTCAGCTTCGGGCACGGGGTCGGCGCGGTGGGCGCCGCCATGGCGTCGTTCAGCGCGACCTTCGCCGCGTTCGTGATCTTCGGCGGTGTGCTGGCCGACCGCTTCGACACCCGCAAGCTGATGGTGTGGTCCGACGCCGTCCGGGTGGGCACCCAGGGGCTCGTGGCCGTCATGTTCTTCTCCGGCCACGTGATCCTGTGGCAGATCTGCGTGGTCGGGGTGATCAACGGGCTGTGTGCGGCGCTGTTCCAACCCGGCGTGGCCAGCACCATCCCGCGGATCGCGACCGACGTGCAGGGTGCGAACGGTGCCATCCGCACGGCCGAGTCCGTCATGAGCATCGCCGGGCCCGCGGTCGCCGGCCTGCTCATCGGCGCCACCTCGGTGGGCACCGTGTTCGTGGCGCACGCGGCCACGTACCTGATCAGCGCCGGGTGTCTGCTGGCGTTGCGGCTTCCGGCGGCCGCGGTCGAGGCGGTCCACAGCTCGTTCCGCGCCGACCTGCGGGAGGGCTGGCGCGAGTTCTGGGCACGCACCTGGATGTGGGGCGTCATCGTCGTCTGGATGATCGCCCAGGTGACGGCGTTCGGGCCGACCGCGCCGCTGGTCGCCACGGAGATCGTCATCGGTCACGGCGAGGGCGCGTTCGGCCTGGTCAGCGCGGTCGGCGGGCTCGGCATGGCGATCGGTGGGCTGCTGGCCATGCGGTTCCGCCCGATGCGCCCGCTGCGGGCGGGTGGGCTCGCGCTGTTCGGGTTCTGCGTTCAGCCCGTGTCGGTCGGTCTCGAACTGCCGGTGCCCGTGCTTGCCGTGGCGTTCGCCGTGGCCGGTGGCGCGGGTGCGTTCTGGGGTGTCATGTGGGCGACCAGCGTGCAGACCCAGGTGGCGCCGGGCGTGCTCAACCGGATCCACGCCTACGAGGTGGCCGGCTCGCTCGCCATGATGCCGGTGGGCCAGGCGCTGGCCGGCCCGGCGGCCGCGCTGCTCGGGTCGTCGACCGTGTTGCTGACCAGCGGGGTCATGGCGGTGCTCTGCTGTGTGGCGCTGGTCAGCGTGCCGGCCATTCGCAACCTGCGCCGGGTCACCCGGCCGTGAAGTACGTCGCGTGGTCCGGCTCGATGAGCATCACCACCCGGTCGGCGCGCACCGGATAGTCCATGCCCAGGTACTTGTTCGCGAGGCGGTCGATGATGGTCCAGGCCGCGTCGCCCGTCACGACCTCCGTGCGCCGGCCGCGGACGTGGGCGCTGACGAACGGGTTGGACCGGTCGAGGATGGAGATCGCCACCCGCGGGTCGCGGTCGAGGTTGCGGGCCTTGCGGGACTCGGGCGAGGTCATGACGACGATCCGGCCATCCTCGATGGCCGTCCACATGGGAGCGTTGTGCGGTGCGCCGTCGGGCATCAGGGTGGCGATGTGGGCGAAGTTGGCGCCGTCGAACAGGGTGCGGACGTCGTCGGTCAGCTCGATCATGATGGTCACTCCTGAATGGACTGATGGAAACGGAAGAATCCCCGGGGGTCGTACTCTGCTTTGACCGCACGGAGCCGGTCGTGGTTGACACCGTGGTAGGCGCTGGCCCAGTCGGCCAGGTACGGGTCGGGGAAGTTGGGGTACACCCCGCCGGTACCCCACGGCCGAACGGTGGCCCAGGACCTGTCGAGCCAGCGCCGTGCGGTGTCCTGTTCGGACTCGACGGTCACCGCGTGCTTCAGTAGAAAGCGGGCGTCGCGGTGGGCGAACGCCGTGGCACGCGCCGGAACCCGGTTGTACGCGCCGCCCATCGGCGTGAAGTCCAGCTCTCGTGCTTGCCCTGGCCCATCGGACAGGTGGTCGACGAGCGCGGCGACGGCGTCGTTCGGCAGCGGGCCGGCGAAGAACTCCGACTTGCTGAGCGTGACGCCGGGCTCGGCCCACAGCTCGCCGACCTCTGACAGGTACCGCTTGGTGTCGCGAAAGGACAGTTGCTCGAAGCTGGCGGTCTCGGGGGAGATGCCGATCAGATCGTCCACTTCGGATCGCGGGCCCTGCGTCGCGCCGAACAGGTTGACGGTGTTCGCTGTGACCAGCAGGCTCGCGGCGAGCGCGTCGGACGCGTCCGGGGCGGCGGCCGTCCAGGCCTCGATCACCTTGGTGGCCTCGGCTTTCGGCCAGCGCAGGTGGAAGGCGGTGAGCGTGGGCGCGGGGACCGTCCGGAACGTGAGCGACGTGACCACGCCGAACTGGCCGCCGCCCGCGCCGCGCAGCGCCCAGAACAGGTCGCCGTGGCGGTCCTCCGCGCAGTCCACGATCCGCCCGTCGGCCAGGACTACTTGCGCGGCGAGCAGCGAGTCGCAGGTCAGGCCATGCTGGCGGCCGAGGATGCCGAGTCCGCCGCCGAGCGTGAGCCCGGCGATGCCGACCGTTGGCCCGCACCCGGCGGGGATGGTCCGCTCGCCGAGCGTGTCGTAGATGTCGCCGAGCAGGGCGCCCGCGCCGATGGTCGCGACGTCACCGTCCACCGACACCGACCGCATGGGCCGGGTGTCGAGGATGATCCCGCCGGTGGTGGAACGGCCGGCGAAGCAGTGCCCGCCGCCGCGGGGGACCAGGTGCTGGCCGGTGTCGCGCGCCAGCCGGATGGTCTCCGCGACCTCGGCTGGGGAGCGGCAGGGTAGGACCGTCATGGGGCATGACGTTAGGGACCGGCCGGTGCGCCGTTCTTGAACAAAAACGCCATCCTCAGCCGCGGGGTCACAACCTCACAACAGACCGATTGAATGGACCATTCAATCGGTCCGGGGGCCCCCGATTTCCACATTACCGGTGAGGTCCGACATTTTCGGCGCCCGGTTCCGGGAGGCGCACGGCCGTGCCCGTCACTCGGATGCCCGCCGTCGCCCCCGGTGGGATGTCCACCACCAGCCGGCAGGGCTGACCCAGATCCACGCCCTGCTGGATGATCACCCGCGCCGGCGGCGTGACCAGCCCGCGCTCCCGCAGGTACGCACCGAACGCGCCCGCCGCCGCGCCCGTTGCCGGGTCCTCGCGTACGCCGCCCGGCGGGAAAGGATTGCGGGAGTGGAACTCGGCCGGCCCGGCGCGCCAGACCAGCTGCACGGTCGTCCACCCGCGTTCAGCCATCAGCGCGCCCAGCGCGTCGTAGTCGTAGTCCAGGTCGGCCAGACGCTCGCGGGTGGCGGCCGCCAGCACCAAGTGCGCCGCGCCGGCGTTGGCCACGGCCGGCGGGAGCGCCGGGTCCAGCTCGCCGATGGACCAGCGCAACGCGTTCAACGCCCGCACCACGTCGGCGTCGTCGGCCGGGGTGACCGCGGTCGGCACGGTGGTGAGCGTCGCGGTCACCCTGCCGTCCGTCAGCTGCGTCGCGACCTGGACCGGCCCGGCCGCCGTGTTGAACAGCAGGTCGCCGACACCATCGCGCTCGGCCAGCGCGACGGCCGACGCGATCGTCGCGTGGCCGCAGAACGGGACCTCCGCCAGCGGGCTGAAGTACCGCACCGCGTACCCGTCCGGCGCCGGCACGAGGAACGCCGTCTCCGAGTAGCCGACCTCGGCGGCGATAGCCAGCATCCGGTCGGCGTCGAGCGCCTCGGCGTCCAGCACGACACCCGCCGGGTTGCCGCCTTCCTGGTCCACGTCGAACGCGGCATATCTGAGGATCATGTCCCCACCATAAACTCAGCCGCGTTCGCACCATGCCTTCAGCGAGCTGGCCTCGGTGTCCATCAGACGGCGGATGGTACGCCCGCCGAGCAGCGTGACCACCGACGCCAGCGGTCCGGAGACGGCAAAGGCCAACGTGGCCACCACCTCGCCGTCCGCGCCCGTGGTGACCGCATGGTCGGCCGTCAACCGCACGCCCGGCCCGCTCGCGGTCCACGTGAACGCCCGGCCGGGCGTCAGCTCGGTGACCGTCCACCGGCGCTGCGGCTGCTCGGGCTGGCGGACCTCCGCGCTGCTGCCCACCATCAGTTCGCCCTTGTCGTGCCGCCGCACGGACTCCATGGTGGGCGTCCACTCCGGCCACTTCTCGACCACGCTGATCGTCTGCCACACCACGTCCGCCGGTGCGTCGACGCGTATCGCCACTTCATGTCGCATGATCGCAACTGTACCATTTGGTACATGGCTCATGATGGCAAGAACGCACTGCTCGACCGGGTCACGGCCTACCTGGCCGACGCGGGGGTCGGCGACCAGAGCCTCCGCCAGATCGCGGCGGGCGCGGGCACCAGTCATCGCATGCTCATCTACCACTTCCGCACCCGCGACGAGTTGCTGGTCGAGGTGGTCCGGGCGGTCGAACGCCAGCAGCGCGCGGTTCTCGCGGACCTCGCCACGGCCACCGGTGATCAGCGCGAAGTCGCCATGGCCTTCTGGCGCAGGCTCAGCGATCCGGCGCTCGCGCCCCACGAGCGGTTGTTCTTCGAACTGTACGGCGCCGCGCTCGCCGGCAGGCCCGGTGTAGCGCCGGTGCTGGACGGCATCGTCACCTCTTGGCTCGAGCCGGTCCAGGGCCTGTTCGCCGACCTGTCGCCCGCCGCGCGGCGCCGTCGGGGCCGGTTGGTCCTCGCGTTCGTCCGCGGCGCGCTGCTCGACCTGCTGGCCACCGGTGACCGTGAGGAACTGGACGAGGTGGTCGCCGAGTTCGTCGATCTCGTCCTCGGCGCCGATGGGACAACCTGACCCGGAGGAAACACCGTCGGAGGACGGCCGCGCGATCCCACCAGCCAGCTGCATCCACTAGCGAGTCGTACCGTTTGGACACCGAGTCGTACGAACGGAACGGCGTGCCGGCGTCGGCAACGTACATCTCGCTGTCGATAACGTACGACTCGCGGGTGGGGGTCAGCGGGCGGTGGGTACGGGAGACGCTTCGGCTGTCCGCACCGGCGTGCCGACGCACGCCGCGGCCACCGCGCCGGCGAGCGCCAGCCCGGCGCAGACCCACATGGCCACCGCGAACCCGTCGACGAACGACGTGGCCGTGGCGTAGCTGCCGGCAGCGGTGAACGCGGCCACCAGCACGGCCACCCCGAACGCCCCGCCCAACTCCTGGGTCATGCTGTTCGCACCGGATGCCTTGCCGATCGCCTCGTGCTCGATCCCGCCGAGAACCGCGTTCTGCACCACGGGAATCGCGGTCGCCGCACCGATTCCCATGACGATCAGCGGCCACACCATGGCCCCGTAGGACAGGTCGGGCGCGGCGATCAGCGCCAGCCACCCCAGCCCCACGGCGTTCACCGCGAGCCCACCGACCAGCAGCGGCCGGTTGCCCACCCGGTCCGCCAGCGCTCCGGCCAGCGGCGACGCGAAGATCGTCGTCGCGGTCCACGGCACCAGCAGCAGCCCGGCCGCCAGCGGTCCGTGCCCGAGCCCGGTATTCATGAACTGCGCCAGGAAGAACACCGACCCGTACAGCGCGGCGAACAGGAACACGCTGGCCACCGTGCCGGCCGAGAACGCGCGCTTCCGGAACAGTCCCATGGGCAGCATCGGCTGGTCGGCCCGCAGCTCCCACGCGACGAACGCGGCGAGCAGCCCGGCACCCGCCACGAGCGGCACGATCACCGAAGCGCTGTCCCAGCCAGCCGGATTGCCGCGCACGAGACCCCACACCAGGCCGAACACGCCACCGGTGACCAGCACAAGCCCGCGGAGGTCGAGGGCGGTGTCCGTGCCGCGGCTCTCCTGGACGTGCCGCGCGACCAGCGGGATGACCACCAGCGCGATCGGCACGTTGATCCAGAAGATCCACTGCCAGCCGAACGCCTGCGCCATCAGACCGCCGACCGGCGGACCCGCGATGGTGGCGATCCCGGTCAGCGCCTCGAACGTGCCCAGCGTGCGGCCGCGGCGCCCCGCCGGGACCGATGCCGTGAGCAGCGCCACGGCCAGGGGCATGACCAGCGCCGCACCCGCACCCTGCACCGCACGAGCGGCGACCAGCCACTCGATGCCTGGCGCGAGCGCGCACGCGGCCGACGCCGCGGCGAACAGCCCGAGCCCCAGCATGAACACCCGTCGCCGGCCGAAGCGGTCGCCGAGCGCCGCCCCGGTCATCAGCAACACGGCGAAGACCAGCCCGTACGCGGTCACCGTCCACTGCAACTGCTCGGCCGACGCGCCGAGGTCCAGCCGGATGGTGCTCAGCGCCGCCGCCACCACCAGCAGATCGAGCGTCACCATGATCGCCGCAGCGGCTGTCAGGGCGAGTACCCATTTCGCGTTCATCGGGACCTCCAGCGTGGAAACACCTGTCCCGAGTTGTGATCCCGTCAGCCGGGCAAACTCATCGCCAAGCCGAAACTTGGGAAGAGATCCGGGGTGCAGAACGCCGTGACCTCGGCGATCTCGTGGCCACGTAGGGTGAGGACGTCGATGGCGTCGGCCTGGTAGGCGGTGCCGTCCCAGCAGTAGGTCGCGAACGCCACCTGCCCGTTCGTGTCGACTCGGAGGAACCGCCACCTGCGGCCCTCGCCGAACGGCCCGACCCGCAGGAACTCCTCGATGGCGGCGCGCCCCGCGTACCAGATGTGCTCGGGCGGCATCGAGTACTTCGCGTCGTCGGCCAGCATGGCGACGATCGTGGGGACGTCACCCGCCTGCCACGCGGTCACGTACCGGTCCACCACCTCGCGCAACTCGTCGTCGCCGAGCATGCGCAGCGTGGCCTGCTGGCTGCGGTCGGGCAGCTGCCCGTCGACCGCCTTCCTGGCCCGCTGCAACGCGCTGTTCACCGCGGGGACCGTCGTGTCCAGCGCGTCGGCCACCTCCCGCGCGGAGAAGCCGAGCACCTCCCGCAGCACGAGCACCGCACGCTGCAGCGCCGGCAGCAGCTGCAACGCGGCCACGAACGCCAGCTCGACGCTCTCGCGCTGCTGGTACCCCGACTCCGGACCCGGATACGGCTCCAGCCACACCCGCTCGGCGAGCGGCTCCTCGTCCGGCTCGAACCCGACGGGCAGCACCCGCGCCGGCCGCTTCTCGATCAACCGAAGGCACGTGTTCGTGGCGATCCGGTAGAGCCAGGCGCGGAACGAGCTGCGCCCCTCGAACCCGGACACCCCACGCCAGGCCCGCAGCAGTGCGTCCTGCATCGCGTCCTCGGCGTCGTGCACCGAGCCGAGCAGCCGGTAGCAGTGCGCGTGCAGCTCCCGCCGGTGCGGGGCGACGAGCCTCGTGAACGCGGTCTCGTCACCGGTCCTGGCCGCGGTCAACAGTTCCATGGCCCACCTCCTCCGGAGTAAGACCCCGCTGGGACCGCGAACTCATCGCGCCGGGCGTGTTGCCGAAGGCGCGCCGGAACACGTCGATGAACGCGCTGGCCGACGACCACCCGCAACGGTGCGCGACGGTGGTCACCGGTTCGCCCGTCGCCAGCAGTACCAACGCGTGGTGCAGCCGCAGCTGGGTGCGCCACTGCGGGAAGGTCATGGCGAACTCGGCGCGGAACAGCCGCGACAGCGTCCGCTCGCTCGCGCCGGCCCGCGTACCCAGCTCGGCGAGCGACCGGTTGTCCGCCGGATCGGCGTCCAGCAGTGCACACACGGCCGCCAGTCGGGTGTCCCGCGCGGCCGGCAGCCGCAACGGTTGCTGGGTGGCCAGTCGTAGCTGGTCGAGCAGCACGTCCCGAAGCCGCAGCCGCTCGTCGCTCCGGTCGGCCGGGTCCTCCGTGTAGGTGATGATCAGCTCGCGGAGCAGCGGCGACACCGACAGGACGGTCGGCACGCGGAGGTCCAGCGGGTTGACCGGCAGGCCGACGAGCCGCGCGTCGGTGGCGCCGTAGGCCCGGTGTTCGTGCGGGGTGCCGGCCGGTACCCAGATGGCGCGGGTGGCCGGGGCGATCCACGTGCCCGCGTCGGTGGCCACCGACAGCACCCCGGCCGAGGCGTAGACGATCTGGTGCTCGTCGTGGCGGTGCCGGTCGACGCGTCCGCCGCCCGCCAACCGGAGCAGCCGGGTCGGCGCCGTGGGCACGTGGCGGGAAGTCGACATCAATCGTCAGATTATCGGAAGCCGGACAGCTGGGCGGCGTTGAAGCTGGAGCGGTGACAAAGCACCTGCCCCTGCTCGCCGTCGGCCACGGCTCGGTAGACCTGTACCAGGGTCTGGTGCCGGTCCTGATCCCGTTCCTCGTGCTCGAACGGCATTACGACTACGCGGCGGTCGCCGGGTTCGTGCTGGCCGCCACCGCGTTGTCGGCCGCCGCGCAGCCGCTGTTCGGGCTGGTCACCGATCGCTGGTCGGCGCCGTGGCTGGTGCCCGTCAGCATGGCCGCGTGCGGCGCCGGCACGTTGCTCGTCGGCCTGGTCGACTCGTACCTGGCGACGCTGGCGGCCATCGCCGTGACCGGGCTCGGGGTGGCGGCCTACCACCCGCAGGCGGCGCGGACGGCGCGCGTCGTCACCGGTGGCGGGTCGGTGGCCATGAGCTGGTTCTCCCTCGGCGGGAGCATCGGGTTCATGCTGGCGCCCGTGATCGCCGCGCCCGTGCTGGCCATCGGCGGACTGGCGGCGACGCCGTGGCTGGCCACGCCGGCCGTGCTCGGATTGCTGACCACCGTGCCGCTGCGTGCCCGCGGCACCGTCCACACGCGAGTGTCCCGCGCGGGAACGGACGACTGGCCGGCGTTCCGCCGCTTGACGGCAGTCGTGGTGCTGCGGTCCATTGTGTACGTCGGGCTGAGCGGGTTCGTGGGCCTGCATGTTGCGTCCCAAGTGGATGGTGGCAGTGGGGTGGCGAGTGCCGCGGTGTTCGCGTTGTTCGCCGGCAGCGCCACGGGCACGGTGCTCGGCGGGTGGTTCGCCAAGCGGTGGCAGCGGGTGCGCGTCATGCGGATCGCCTATCTGGCGGCCGCGGTCGCGGTGGCCGGCGTGGTCGTGGTGCCGGGACCGGTGGTGTTCGGGTTCGTGGTGTTGGCCGCGTTGCTGCTGGCCGTGCCGTTCTCGTTGCACATCACGCTGGGGCAGGACTATCTGCCGAGCAGGCCGGGCACGGCGAGCGGTGTGACTCTCGGACTGGCGGTCTCCGCGGGCGGGTTGTTCGCTCCGGCGCTCGGCGCGGTGGCCGACGCCACCTCGTTGCGGCTCGCGCTCGTCCTGCTGGTGCCG
This sequence comes from uncultured Actinomycetota bacterium, assembly GCA_963826035.1. Lineage (GTDB taxonomy): Bacteria > Actinomycetota > Actinomycetes > Mycobacteriales > Pseudonocardiaceae > Actinophytocola. The sequence continues at coordinate 414,607 of CAWGVZ010000008.1, forward strand.
GCCGCGCTGATGGCGTGGGTTCTCAGTCGCCGATTGGTCGAACCAGGCGTCAAGATTCCGTAAACGTCAACCGTCACAAGGCCTTCGCTGGCCTACTGTCGCCGCCCGAGGGCAATCGGAGGCGACCGGGGATGCGACAACAGACGGTGCTGGTCGGCTTCGGCGTGACCGGTGCCAGCGCGGCCAGGCAGCTGCTGGGCACAGGCACGGCGCCCGGCGACCTGATGGTGGTCGACAACCGGCCCGAGGCCGTCACGATGGCCGAGGATCTGGGTCTGTCCGCCATGCTCGGCGACGGCACCGAGCGGGCGGTGCTCAACCGGGCGATCGCCGGCCGGGCCGGGCACGTGATCGTGACGGCCGGCCCGGACGCGGTCGCCGTGATGGTCACCATGCTCGCCCGCGACCTGTGTCCGGACGTGGTTGTGGTGACGGCCATCCGCGACGCCGAGTACGTGCGCTACGCCCTGCGGGTCGGCGCCAACGACGTGATCGCCACGTCACAGTGGACGGGCCGGGCGCTGGCCCTGGTGCTCAACCTCGCGTAGTCGCCGTGCCCCCTGAACTGGTGACAAGCCTTGGGATGCTCTGACAGGCCAGAATCCGCGCGGTAGCCTCCGGCTCATGGATTGGGGCTTCGAGGAAGACGACGAGGTAGGGGACGTCCGCCGCGGTACACCGGCGGAGGAGTCCACAGCTGACACCGGCCCACTGTCCGGTCAGGACGCTCGCGGCGTGGTGACGATCACCGTCACCGACGCGGCCGCCATCACCTCCGTGCGCCTGGCCCCGGACTGGCGGGACCGCACCGAGCCGCGTGAGTTGGGCGGCCTGGTGCGTGAGGCGGCGAACAACGCCACGGCCAGCGCCGTCGCCGCGCAGGCCCAGCAGGTCGACATTCGCGCCGAAGTCGAGGCGGGAACCGCCGGGTCGCCGCGGACGTCTCAGGCCTCTGAGGAGGAGCGACCGATCACCAGGGAGGACGCGAGGAGGCTCCTGGACGCGGTCACCGCGGATCTCACGCAGTTCCGGCAGCGCATGTCGACGGTCGTCGACCAGACGGTGCGGGAGGACAGCGCGGGTGAGCACGTGACGGTGTCCGGCAGGCGTGGGCAGGTGATGGACGTCTCGGTCGACGTGTCCTGGCTGTTCACCGCGCGGGAGTCGGAGATCGAGAGTGAGCTACGGGACGCGCTGACCAGGTTCGCCGACAGGTCGACACCGGGTGAGCTGGCACAGGGACCGCGGAGCAGTGCGATCAACGAGCTGATGGCGTTGGTCTCGGACCCGCAGGCGATGGTGCGCAGGATCGCGATGCGCAACCGCCGGTCCTGAGACGACGACAACGAAGGCAGAGCACATGTCTTACGAAGTAGAGATCGCCGCGCTGACGGGCGACGCGGACATCTGGGACAAGGCCGCGGGCGACATGGACGGGCCCATCCAGGCGATCGGACCGCTGACGCTCAACGGCGCCAACGATGTGATGGGCCTCGGGGAGCGGATGGGCATCGACGACACCTACGAGAAGGCGCGCAGCATGATGGAGGCGCAGATGATCCAGGGTGTCGAGTACTTCGGCACCATGTCCACCGCGCTTCGTGAGGTCGCCGCCAACTACGAGCAGCAGGAACTCACCAGCGCCGAGGGTTTCCAGTCGACGCAGGGCGAACTGGGGGGTAACTGATGAGCTCGACGATCGAGGAAGCACTGGGACAGGCGCGGGAGATCGACGGCGACTTCCGCGAGTTCTACGACAAGGTCAACAGCGTGATGGACTGGGTGCCAGCTCCTCTCGAGCACCTGATCCAGCCGATCATCGACGGCCTGAACTGGCTCGGCGAGAGGATCAAGGAGTTCTGGGACAGCGTCGCCGACTTCCTGGACAACACGGGTAGCCCCGACAAGCTCCAGGCACACGCCGAGGCGCTGTTCGACGCCGTCGCGAAGCCGCTCAACACGATCTCCGGCGACATCGCGCTCGACAAGCTGCCGACCCACATCGAGTGGACCGGCAGCGGCGCCACCGCGTACCACACGATCGTGCCGAAGCAGGAGAAGAACGCCAGCGACCTCAAGGACCTGGCCACCGATCTCGGCAACACGCTGAAGGAACTGGCGAACGGGATCGAGAACTTCTGGATCGCCATGGGCTTCGCGTTCGGCGCGCTGATCGTCGGGGCCGTCGCCGCGATCGTCGAGGCGTGCACGGTCGTCGGCATCCCGCTCGCCATCGTGACGATCTGCGCCGCCATCGGTGTCGCGATCGCCGCCATCGGTGCGGCGGTCATCGAGATCAAGACCATCTACGACACGATCGACACCTCACAGGACGCGATCGAGCAGGGCCTCGTCGATGTCGGTGAGGCGTGGGCGCAGGCCACTCCCGAAGCTCAGGCCAAGATCGAGGACCCGGGCGAGTGGAAGCCGCAGTAGCGGAGAACCCATAGCTGGCAACGACCACCACGGCCACCGTGGTGGTCGTTGCACGTTTCCGACTCGGGCGCTACGCCTGGCCCGCCGAGTCGTACCGAACCGACAGCGAGTCGTGCCGAACGAACGCCGGGTCGTACCCGGCGGGCCGAAAACTGTCGGTGCTGCCGACTAGCATTAAAACCAGGGGTCCCGGACCGTTTTTGTCGGTGCGTTCGGCTACCTTGCCAGCGGGTCCTCTGCCCACGCCGAGGCGTTCTCCGGGGCGAGCCTCGAGTCAACGAGACGGTACGACTCGGCCAACCGGGCGGTGTCGGTGCCGCCGCCGAGGAGCGCGCCAGTGCCACCGACCCATACCGGCGGTAGCCGTGCTGGGAGGCCGCCAAGTGGACCTGCGGGGCCGCGTGCTCGTGGAGCCAACGATGGCCCGCCTTCGCCGCTCGTTGGTCGCCCGCCATCCCCACGATTGGGAGCATGCCCAGCGCCCGGTGGTAGAACCGACCATGGGGGCGTTTCTCCAACTCGTCAGAAACGGCGAGCAGCGGTTTTCCCTGCCGCCACAACCACTTGGCCGCCGGTTTCAGGCCAAGCCGCCGGCCCTCGGGCAGCTCGGCCGGCTCCTCGGTCTCGGCCGCTCGCTCATCGCCGATCACGCTCGGGGGAGATCTGGGCCGCCAATCCGTCGAGGATCCGGTTCAGGCCGTACTCGATGTCGGGCTCGGGCGAACTGTCGGCGTACTCCTGGGCCGCGAGCATCCGCGCCAGGATCGGATACCCGCGCTCGGTCAGCAGCGGATACAGGAACCCGGTCATCTCGGCCGACTGCACGGGGACCAGCGGGCCCACGTCAAGGTCGCGCGCGAGCGTGGCCGACTCGCGGGCGTACCCGCTGAGCAGGATGGCGGTCGAGAGCCACTCGTCCTCGGGCAGCCCGGACCCGGTGAACACGGTGAGCAGCGTCTCCACCCAGCAGAGCACGTTCGGCGTGACCGGCGCGCCCCGCGGGGGGATGTCGAGCAGCCACGGTCGCTCTCGGTAACGCCCGAACATCGTCCGCGTCCAGGTCCCGGCGCCCGCGCGCCACGCCTCGCCGCCCGGCAGGTCGGCCGGCGGTGGTCCGAGGGCCACGTCGAACACGAGCAGCAGCAACTCGTCCTTGGCGCTGACGTAGCGGTACAGGGCGTTCGCCGTCAGGTCGAGCCGGCGGGCGATCCTCGGCAGCGACAGTCCCGGGTAACCCTCTTCGTCCGCCAGTTCCATGGCCGCTTCGACGATCCGCGTGACGCTGTGCGCGGGCTTCGGTCCCCGGCGGGCGGGCGGCGGGAACCCCCAGATGGCGGCGATCCCCGGCGGCATCCCGCTGTTCGGGAAATCAGTAGGCATGGGGCACACCCTTCCGCATAGACTGCGCATGTCATAAACTGTTCACTACATACACAGTTTAAAGGAGAGGTAATGACCGCCTTCGACAACCACCAGGACCGCACCCCCGTCGCCGTCGACCACCAGCAACAACTCGTCGATGGCCGGTCACGGGGTGCGCCAAGCACGCTCACGTCGGTGCGCCGGGCGCTCACCCTACTGTTGATCGCCGTCACCGCCATCCAGATTGTCGTCTGGCTCCTGATCTGCATCATCGGCTGGCATCTCGAGAGTCCGTGGTGGCTGTGGTCGGCCGCGGGCGGCGCCCTGATCATCGGCGGCATCCGGTACGCGGAAAAGAGGGCCGCATGACCGGGCTCGCACCCGTCCGCCTGGACGGAGTTCGCAAGACCTACGGCGGGCGCGTGGTGGCCCTCGACGACGTGAGCGTCGAGTTCGCGGCCGGCACGTTCACGGCGGTCATGGGACCGTCCGGGTCCGGCAAGAGCACGCTGCTGCACTGCGCGGCCGGGCTCGACGAGCCGACGTCCGGCTCGGTCACGCTGCTCGGCACGTCGCTCGCCGGCAAGGACGAGACCCAGCTGACCGAGCTGCGCCGCGAACACGTGGCGTTCGTGTTCCAGGCGTTCAACCTGATGCCCGCGCTGACCGTGTGGGAGAACGTCACGCTGCCCGCGTTGCTCGCCGGCCACGAGCCGGACACCAAATGGGTGCGTGAGGTGCTCGACCGGGTCGGCCTCGGCGACCGCGTGAAGCACCGGCCGGCCGAGCTGTCCGGCGGGCAGCAGCAACGCGTGGCCATCGCGCGGGCGCTCGCCACCCACGCCCAGGTGGTGTTCGCCGACGAGCCGACCGGCGCGCTCGACAGTCAGACGGCGCTCGACGTGCTCGCCATGCTCCGCCGGCTGACCCGCGCCGGGCAGACGATCGTCATGGTCACCCACGACCCGGTGGCAGCGTCGTTCGCCGACCAGGTGGTGTTCCTGGTGGACGGCCGGATCGTCTCGACGCTGCACGCGCCGACGCCCGAGCGGATCGCCGGGCAACTGGCCGAGCTACGGCCGGTGGCCGTATGAACCGGCTGGCGCTCGCGAGCCTGCGCCACCGGCTCGCGGCGTTCGTGGCGACGTTCCTCGCGGTGCTGGTGGGTTCCGCGCTGCTGGTGGCGTGCGGTGGGTTGTTCGAGTCCGGCCTGCGCAGCGCGGCCGTGCCGCAGCGGTTGGCCGGCGCGGACCTGGTGGTCACCGGTCCGCAGGGGTTCAAGCTGCCGGACGAGGAGTCTGAGACCGTCCCGTACGCCGAACGGCCGGGAGTGGCGGCCGACCGGCTGGCGGACATCCGGTCGATACCCGGGGTCGAGGACGCGTGGGCGGATGTGTCGTTCCCCGCGGTGGTCGCCGGGACCGAACCGGGAACCGTCCTTTCCGGACACGACTGGGCGTCGGCCGGGATGACCCCGTACACGCTCACCGGGTCGGCGCCCGCCGACGGCGAGGTGGTGCTCGACGCCGCCGCGGGAAAGCGGATCGGTGACCGGGTCGACCTGGTGGTCGCCGGCGCGCCGGAGACGTTCACCGTGTCCGGCATCGCGACGCCGGACACCAAGGTCGACGCGGCCGCCCTGTTCTTCTCGACCGGTGACGTCGCGCGGTTCACGCCGCATCCGGACACGGCCGATCTGATCGGCGTCCGGGTGGCCGACGGCGCGTCGGTGGCGGAGGTGGCCGGGCAGCTGCCGGCCGGGCTGACCGTGCTCACGGACGACGACCGCGGCGCCGCCGAGTTCCCCGGCGTCACGGCGAGCACGCTGCCGCTGATCCTGCTGTCGAGCATCTTCGGCGGCATGGTCATGGTGGTCATGGCGCTGGTCGTATGGGCGACCATCAGCCTGTCGGTGCGCCAGCGGCAGCAGGAGCTGGCGCTGCTGCGGGCCACGGGCGCGACCCCCGCGCAGGTCCGTTCGCTGGTGGTCACCGAGACGACCGTGGTGGCCGGGATCGCCGTCGTGTTCGGCGTGGCGCTCGGCGCGGTGGTCGGCGAGTGGGTGTTCGAGGCGAGTGCTTCGAGAGGCGTCATCCCCAGCACCCTGGAGTTCCAGCAGGGCCCGATCCCGTTCGCCGCGGGCGTGGTGCTCGGCATGCTCACGCCGTGGTTGGCCGCCCGGTTCGCCGCCGGCGCCGCCGCCAGGACCCGCCCGATCCAGGCGCTCGCCGAGGCCGCCATCCCGCCGGCCGAGGTGAATCCGCTGCGACGGCTGCTCGCCATGATCTTCGCGGTCGGCACGGTCGGGCTCGCCGTGAGCTCCATGTTCCTCGACGCGGACACGGCCTCGGCGGTCGGTGGGCCAGCCGTGCTCACCGGCTCCATCGCGGTCGCGCTCTACGGCCCGGAGCTGGTCACGCTGCTGGTCGACCGGTGCTCGGCCGTGCTCCGTCGCGTGTTCCCGCGCCACGGACAGCTCGTGGTGATCAACACGCGGGCGCGGGCCGTGCAGTTCGCGGCCGTGCTCACCCCGATCACCTTGGCCACGGCGATCGCGCTCGGCAACATCTACTCGCAGACCACCCACGACGACGCCCTGCTGGACACGGCGGTCGACCAGTTCCAGGCGGACGCGGTGGTCAGCTCGTCGGCCGGCGGCATCCCGCAGGAGTTGATCGAGTCGGTGCGGGACACCGACGGCGTGACGGCCGTGTCGGGGCTGGTGTTCAGCTCGGGCTGGCTGGAGGAGCCGTACGACGAGAAGGGCAGCGACCCGTCGCCGTTCGTGGGCATCGACGCGCCGGACGTGCTGGCCACCCCGGTGGCCGCGGGTTCGCTGGCCGACCTGCGGGGTGACGCGGTGGCCATCGACGAGGACCAGGCCGACGATCTCGGCCTGTCCGTCGGCTCGCCCGTCACGCTCCGGCTCGGCGACGCGACCCAGGCGAAGGTACGGGTGGTGGCACTGCTGGAGGACAGCCCGAGCGTGGTGGTGCCGGCGAGCCTGCTGGCCCCGCACACGATGACCGGACTGCCGTCGAAACTGTTGGTGCGCGGCGCTTCCGACCTTGAAGTGCGGGACTTCCCCGGCGTCACGGTCGCCGGCCCGGACGCGCTGGCCGCCGAGTTCGAGCAGGGTCTCGGCGTGCAGGCGTGGATCAACTACCTGCTCGCGATTCTGGCCATGGCCTACGCGGCCATCGCGTCGGTGAACACGCTGGCCGTGGCCGTCCTGGCCCGGCGGCGCGAGTTCGCGGCGCAGCGGCTGGCGGGCGCCACCCGCCGCGAGGTGGCGGCCATGCTGTCGGTCGAGGCCGTGGTGATCGGTGCTGCCGGTCTCGTGCTGGGCACGGTGATCGCGCTGTGCACGGTGTTGCCCATGGCGGTGGCCGTGGGTGCGTTCATCCCGTCGGGTCCGCTGTGGGTGTTCCCGGCGACGGCCGCGGCCATCCTGGCGATCGTCTACCCGGTGACCCGGGTGGCGGCCGGCCTGGCCATGCGCCGCCGCGCCATCGACGCGGTGACCGCCGCCTGACCCCAGCCTGGCTGTCGTGCAGGGAACGACGCCTTCACTGCGTTGACCGCATGGAAGGCGTCGTTCCCTGCATCGAGGCGCCCCGCGCGCAGCCGCCCGCGGTCGGTGATCGTGCGGTGGGTGGCCCGGACCAGCTCACCCAGCCCGGCGATCTGCTGGTCGATCTCGCTGTTCCCGTGTGCCAGCAAGCACTTGCCCATGGCGGAGACGTGCAGCGGGACCCGGCTGCCCGGGGCCTGGTCGAACAGCAGGGGCTGGCTGGACACCACGTCGAGCACCACGAGCACGTCGTTTGCCCGCGCGGATCCCCAGGTTGATCGACTCGCCGGTGACCGTGGCCGGCTCGCGGAGCAGCGGCATCGCCTGCTGGTAGCCGAGCCGTTCCTCCGCCTTGCGGCCGAGCACCACGAGTGCCGGGCCCAGCCGGAACCGCTCGGTGCGCGAGTCCTGGAGCAGCAGACCGTCCTCGGCCAGCGCGCGGGCCAGCCGGTGGGCGGTGCTCACCGACAGGTTCGCCTGCTGGGCCAACTCCGTGCTGCCGAGCCCGTCCTCGGCCGCCTCCACGCAGCGCAGGACGGTCAGCGCGCGTTCGATCGCCTGAGTTCCCGAGCGGGGCTGGCTGGTCACGCCGGCATCCTCGCATAACAGACTCCCGCCAGCTTTCCATGATGTGGGAGCGCCTCCCACAAGGTGATTGACACCGTCCCGCCCGGCGCACACCATCGACGCATGAGTCGCCGCCTGGTCCACCGCCTGCACGTCGATCTCCGGCGGCAGGCGAGCGCGATCTGTCCGTCCTGCTGATCTCTGGGATCCCAAAGGCCGCACTCTCTCGGGAGACCTCCGTGTCGATCTCCGCCCCGGACCTGCTTGCCCGCCCCGAACCGGTGACCGACGTCCGGCCGAGCCGGCGCCGCGTCCGCCTGCCCGACCTGCGCCGCTGGCTCAGCCCGATCGCGCTGGTGTTGCTGTGGCAGGTGGCCAGCGCCACCGGCCTGCTGCCGCCGGAGAAACTCAGCTCGCCGTGGACCGTGCTCCAGGCTGGTGTGGACACTGCCCGCTCCGGTGAGCTCGGCGAGGCGTTCGCCGTCTCGATCGGCCGCGTCGGACTGGGATTCCTGTTCGGTGCCACGATCGCGCTGCTGCTCGGCATCGTCGCCGGACTGTCCACCTGGGGCAATGTGCTGATCGACCCGCCCGTGCAGATGTTGCGCACCTTGCCGTTCCTCGGGCTGGTCCCGTTGCTGATCCTGTGGTTCGGGATCGGGGAGGAACCCAAGATCATCCTGGTGTCGCTCGGCGTGGCGTTCCCGCTCTACCTGAACGTCCACTCGGGAATCCGCAATGTCGACGACCTGTTGGTCGAGGCGACCACCGCACTCGGTTTCACCAGGCTGGAACGGCTGTGGCACGTGATCCTGCCGTCGGCCGTGCCGCAGGCGCTGGTGGGACTGCGGCAGTCGCTCGGCATCGCGTGGCTCGCGCTGATCGTCGGCGAGACGGTCAACGCCGACGCCGGCCTCGGCTACCTCATCAACAACGCCAGGGAGTTCCTGCGCACCGACGTGATCGTGGTCGGCCTGCTCGTCTACGCGGCACTCGGCCTGGTCACCGACGCGCTCGTGCGCCTGCTGGAACGGAGGGCGCTGCGATGGCGCCGGAGCTGACCGAGGTTCGCGGTCTCACGAAGCGGTTCGGCACGAGGACCGTACTGTCCGATTTGGACCTGGCGATCGCGCCGGGCGAGTTCGTGGCGCTGCTCGGGCGAAGCGGGTCGGGCAAGTCGACCCTGCTGCGAGTGCTGGCCGGGTTGGATGCCGAGGTCGAGGGCACGGCCGTGGTGCGCGGCGCCGTGTCCGTGGCGTTCCAGCAGCCGCGGCTGCTGCCGTGGCGGCGGGTCTGGCGCAACGTGGTGCTGGGCCTTCCCGGCCGGTCGGCCGATCGTGCGCTTGCCGAGCAGGCACTGGCCGAGGTGCGGCTGGCCGACCACGCGGACGCGTGGCCGCGCACGCTCTCCGGCGGTGAGGCACAACGACTCTCGCTCGCGCGAGCACTCGTCCGGGAACCGGACCTGCTGCTGCTCGACGAGCCGTTCGCCGCGCTGGACGCGTTGACCCGCCTGGCCATGCACCGGCTGGTGGAACAGCTCTGGCAGCGACACCGGCCCGGTGTGCTGCTGGTCACCCACGACGTCGACGAGGCGTTGCTGCTGGCCGACCGCGTGCTCGTCCTCGACGACGGCCGGATCACGGCCGAACACGTACTGGCGCACCCGAGACCCCGGAAACTCGCCGACCACCTCGACGTCCGCACGAAGGTACTGAGCGACCTGGGAGTAACCGAACATGAGACTGCGTAACCTGATCGCGGTCGCGGCTGTCGTCCTGGCCGGCTGCGGCACGCAGGCCGAGTCGACGTCAGTGCCGGCGCCGGTGAGCGCCGAGGAACTGTCCAAGGTCACCCTGAAGGTGGGCGACCAGAAGGGCGGTTCCCGGGCGCTGCTCACGGCCGCCGGGCTGCTCGACGACGTGCCGTACAAGATCGAGTGGTCCTCGTTCACCTCCGGCCCGCCGCTGCTGGAGGCCGTGTCGGCGGGCGGCGTGGACATCGGCCGGGTCGGCAACACCCCGCCGATCTTCGCGGCCGCCGCGAACGCCGAGCTCCGGGCGGTCAGCAGCTCGGCGGGCGGCGTCGCGGGGGACGCGCTGCTCGTGCCGGCGGACTCGTCGCTGCGGGACGTGGCCGACCTGCGTGGCAAGACGATCGGCGTGGCAAAGGGCAGCTCGGCACACGGCCAGGTGCTGCTCAACCTACGCGAGGCCGGTCTGTCCACTGAGGACGTCGAACTGTCGTTCCTCCAACCGGCCGACGCGTACGGCGCGTTCAACCAGGGCCAGCTCGACGCCTGGGCGGTCTGGGATCCCTATACCGCACAAGCGATCCTCGACACCGGGGCGCGGGTGTTGGCCGACGGCACCGGTGTGTCCAACGGCTACACGTTCCTCGTGGCCTCGACCGGAGCGCTCGGCGACGCCGGCCTCAACTCGGCCATCCGCGACTACGTGGTGCGGCACGCGAAGGCCGAGCAGTGGTCCGACGGGCACCGGGGGGAGTGGGCGCAGGCCTACGCCGAGGAGACGGGCCTGGCGGTCGAGGTGACCCGTGGGGTCGCCGAGAACGGCCCCGACGTGCCGGTCCCGCTCGACGACCAGGTGGTCTCTTCTCAGCAGGAACTGGCCGACGCGTTCACCTCGGCGAAGGTGCTGCCCGGTGCGGTCGACTTCGCCGCCTTCGTCGACCGCCGCTACGCAGCCGATCTCAACTCGACGAGGGGATGACCCATGTCCGTTCACCTGCACTGGTTCCTGCCGACCTCAGGCGACGGCCGGACGATCGTGGAACGCTTCCACGCCAACCGGTCGCTCGGCCCGAGCGCCGCGCGGGACCCGGACATCGACTACCTGGCACAGATCGCCCGATCCGCCGAGCAGCTGGGTTTCGAGGGTGTCCTGACGCCGACCGGCACGTGGTGCGAGGACGCGTGGCTCACCACGGCGGCGCTCATCAGGGAGACCACCCGGCTCAAGTTCCTGGTGGCCTTCCGGCCAGGGGTGATCTCCCCGACGCTCGCCGCCCAGATGGCCGCCACCTACCAGCGAATCTCGAATGGACGGTTGCTGCTGAACGTGGTGACCGGCGGCGACGCGGTGGAGCAGCGGCGGTTCGGCGACTGGCACGACCACGACGCCCGCTACGCCAGGACGGCCGAGTTCCTCACGATCGTCCGCGGCGTGTGGAGCGGTGTGCCGTTCGACTTCGAGGGGGAGCACCTCAGCGTCGCCGGCGCCACCGTGCTCGCCGCTCCCGACCCGACGCCCGGCGTGTACTTCGGCGGCTCGTCGCCGGCCGCGCTCCCGGTGGCCGCACAGCATGCCGATGTCTACCTCACCTGGGGCGAGCCGCCCGCGCAGGTGGCCGAGAAGATCCGCAAGGTGCGCGAGCTGGCCGCCGAGAACGGCCGGACCGTGCGGTTCGGCATTCGCCTGCACACCATCTCCAGGGACAGCTCGGCCGAAGCGTGGGCGGAGGCCGGAAAACTGTTGGAGGCGCTGGATCCCGAGCAGGTGCGCAAGGCGCAGGAGCAGCTGGCGGCCAGCGAGTCGGTGGGGCAGCGGCGAATGGTGGCGCTGCACGGCGGCGCGCTCGGCAGCGGTGTGCGGGGACTGGAGATCTACCCGAACCTGTGGGCGGGCGTCGGCCTCGTGCGTGGCGGTGCCGGTACGGCGCTGGTCGGCAGCCACGAGGAGGTGGCCGACCGCATCGAGGAGTACCACGGCCTCGGCATCGACGAGTTCATCTTCTCCGGCTACCCGCACCTGGAGGAGGCCTACTGGTTCGGCGAAGGCGTCCGGCCGGAACTGGCCCGCCGCGGCCTGCTGTCGGGGGTGCCTTCCGGCCGGCAGCTCGCCGTGGCCGGGTCATGAGCGTCGCGACGTTCCTCGAGTGGGCACGGGTCGAGCTGACCCGCCTGGAACCGGGGGAGGCCGACGAGCTGCGTCGCGCGGGCGGCCTGCTGATCGACATCAGGCCGCTCGACACCCGGCGCGCCGAGGGGGAGATTCCCGACTCGATCCCCGTGGAGCGCATCGTTCTCGAGTGGCGGCTCGATCCACACGGGACGGACAGCCTTCCCGAACTGACCGAGGACACGAGAGTCGTCGTGTTCTGCAACGACGGCACCGCCTCCAGCCTCGCGGCCCGCGACCTGAAGCGGATCGGGCTACGACACGCGACCGATCTGGTCGGCGGCTTCCGCGCGTGGCGGGCAGCCGGCCTGCCCACTCGTGCCGGCGGGTCCCAGGCACTCATCTGAACCGGAGGAGCTCCATGATCGTCGCACTTGCCGGCAGCCCGTCCACCGCCTCCAGAACCGTTGCCCTGGTGGAGGAGCTGGCCGACCGGCTGCGCTCGGCGGGCCACGAGGTCCGGGTGGTGGCCATCCGGTCGCTGCCCGCCGAGGCCCTGCTCGGCGCCGACACCGGCGACCCCCGGGTGGCGGACGCGGTGGCGGCCGTGGCGGAGGCGGACGGCGTGGTGGTCGCCTCGCCCGTGTACAAGGCCGCGTACTCGGGTGTGCTGAAGACTTTTCTCGACCTGCTGCCCCAGGGTGCGCTGGCCGGCAAGGCCGTGCTGCCGGTACTGACCGGCGGCGCGCCGACCCACGCGCTGGCGCTGGACTACGCGCTCCGCCCGGTGCTGGTCGCCCTCGGCGCGCGGCGCGTGGAACCTGGCCTGTTCGTGCTGGACAAGCGGATCGAACGCACGCCGGACGGGGTGGTGATCGCCGCGGACCTCCGCGCCACTCTGGAGTACACAGTGGACGAGTTCACCCTGGCCCTGCCAACCCCGGCGACCCGCTGACGACGCCGGTGTCAGAGCGAGGCGACGAACTTCTCGGCCACCTGCTGTGTCATCCGGGCGCCGTCATCGATCTCGGCGGTGCCGTACTCGCCCTCGTCGAAGGCAAGGAACACCATCGTGCCCACCCGCGTGACCGCGACTCGGTTGCCGTACGGCGCGTCACCAGTCTTACTGGCGGCCACGAAACCCTCGTCGCCGACGTCCACGGGTTCCACGTTCCACCGCCAGGCGGTGCCCTGTGTCGCGTCGCCGCCGGTCTGGCAGGCGGTCAGCGCTCGGTTGAAGCCCGCGAACGCCTCGGTCGCCACCTCCTCCGTGGCGAAGACGGCCAGTTGCCTCGCCTGGAACAGTTCCGGGCCGGTTCGGCTCACCGTGCGGAAACCGGTGCGATCGTCGTCCGTCGGGTAGTCCGTCGGGCGGCACACATCCAGCAACCACGCCTTGTCCACGGCGTTGTCCGTGGTCCAGGCGGTGATGTCGGCGTCGTCGCTGCCCTCGTTCTCGTTGGGCAGCAACAGGTCCGGTGGGATGCCGGCCGAAGCCTCCGAAGTGGACACCGGCGGCTCGGTCACCTGCGACGAAGTGGACACGGGCGGCTCGGTCACCTGCGACGAAGTGGACACGGGCGGCTCGGTCACTTGTGACCGCGGCTCAACAGGATTCTCCTGTGCGGCGCAACCCGCGACCACCACGGCCACCGCCATCAACCCTACGAATGCGGTCCTGTGCGGTTTCATACCAGTCCAGACGTGTCACCCCGTACCAAGGTTGCTCGTAACACTTTGGGAGTACCCGCAACCAGCCTTCAGCCAGACGCTTTCCGCAGCACAGCCGCCTAATTTTGACGTCATGATCGAGATATCGGAGCTGACCAAGACCTACGGCGCCACCAACGCCGTCGACAACCTGTCCTTCACCGTCCGACCTGGGCGTGTCACCGGATTCCTCGGCCCGAACGGCGCCGGCAAGTCCACGACCATGCGCGTCCTCGTCGGGCTGGCCCGGCCGACCGCCGGCACGGCCACCATCGACGGCCGCCGGTACGTCGACCTGCGGGATCCGCTACGGCGGGTCGGCGCCCTGCTCGAGGCGCCGTCGGTGCACAGCGGCCGGTCCGCCCACCACCACCTCCTCGCGTTGGCGCAGACCCACGGCCTCGCGGCGAACCGCGTCGGCGAGGTGCTCGCGCTCGTCGGGCTCGAGTCGGTCGGCGGGCGGCGCGCGGCCGGTTTCTCGCTCGGCATGCGCCAGAGACTGGGCATTGCCGCCGCGCTGCTCGCGGATCCGGCGATTCTGATCCTCGACGAGCCGACGAACGGCCTCGACCCCGACGGTGTGCTCTGGCTGCGCACCCTGCTGCGGGACCTGGCGGCGCAGGGCCGGACCGTGCTGGTGTCGAGCCATCTCATGAGCGAGATGGCGCTGACCGCGCACCACCTGGTGATCATCGGCAAGGGACGTCTGCTGGCGGACACCACGGTCGACGAGCTGATCGACAGGGTCGCGGTCGAGCAGGTCCTGGTCCGGGTCGACCGGGCGCGGGAGGTGCGCGACCTGCTCGTGTCTCGAGGCGCGACGGTGACCAGCGACGCGCCGGATGTGTTGTACGTCAGCGGGGTGCCGCTGGGGGTGATCAGCGCGGTGGCGGCGGATCACGGCCTACGGGAGCTGACCCCCCAACGGGCGTCCCTCGAGCAGGCCTACATGGACCTGACGCGCGGCGCCGTCGAGTTCGGCGCGGTACCGGCGGGTGCACGATGACCGGGCTGACGTTCGGCCGCGTCGTCCGTTCCGAGTGGACGAAGCTGCGCTCCTTGCGGTCCAACTGGTTCATGCTGGCCGGGGTGCCGCTGTTGCTGGTCGCCGTCGCGGCCCTGATCGGCTGGAACGGACGTGACAGGGAGGCGACCGTCACCCAGGCGGTCGGCGGCGGGTTCCTGCTGTTCGCCGTGTTGGTCGGCGTGGTGGGTCTCCTGACCGTGACCGGTGAGTACGGCTCGGGCGCCATCCGGGCCACGCTGATCACCGTGCCGCGCCGGCTGCCGGTGCTGTGGGCCAAGGCCGCGGTGCTCGTGGTCGTCACCGCACCGGTCCTGGTGGCTGCCTACCTCACGACGTTCCTGGCGCACCAGGCGTTCGCCGATCCGGCGGTGCGGATCACGCTCGGCGATCCGGGTGTCGTCCGGGCGATCCTCGGCGCGGCGGGTGCGACCGTCGCGTGTGGACTTATTGGAGTCGCGGTCGGCACGCTGCTGCGCAGTACGGCGGGGGCGATCACCACCTACGTCGCCGTGCTCGTGTTCGTGCCGCCGCTGCTGCTCAGCGTGCTCCCGGTCGCCGCGCAGGAGACGGTGGTGGCGTACCTGCCGAGCATGGCCATGCAGGCCATGTTCGAGGTGGGCGATGCCGGGATCCTCCTGGCACCCGGCGCGGGCGGGCTCGTGGTGCTCGGCTGGGTCATACTCTTGCTGGGCGGCGCCGCGGCGGTGCTGGATCGCCGGGATGCGTGACGCCCCACCAGGGGAGACGAACATGCTGCGCAGGTGGGCCGTCCGCCACCCGAGGGTGCTGGACGGCTTCCTGGCGGTGCTGGTCGTCGCGTTGGTCCTGCCGGTGACCGCGCGCGGCGACGCGGCGCCGGGGGTGCTCGTGTCCGGCACCGGCGTCACGGGCGCCGACTGGCTGTTGTTCGCGGCCGTCCACCTGCCGCTGGTGTGGCGGCGGCGGGCGCCGGTGGTGGTGTTCTGGGCCGTGCTCGGGCTGGTGGCCGTGTGCGTCGCGAGCGAGGTCACCGGGGTGTTCCTGGTCTTCGCGCCGCTGTTCGCGCTGTACGCGGTCGCGAGGCACCGGCCACTCCGGTACCTGTGGCCGGCGGTCGCCGTTCTTCTGCTGGCGGTCGCCCTGGCTGGGGTACGCGACCGTCCGGGGTGGCCGGTGCTGATCGGGGTGACCTCGGTCCTCGCCCTCACCGCGCTCACCGGGATGACCGTCCAGTTGCGACGGACCTACCAGGCGGAGCGGGCCAGGCGGGTGCGGGAGGAGTTCGAGCACCGGGCGCGGATCGCGGCCACCACCGAGCGGGCCACGCTGGCCAGGGAGGTCCACGACATCGTGGCGCACAACCTGGCGGTCATGGTCGCCCTGGCCGACGCCGCCGCGACCGGCACACCGACGGCCACCGACCTGGCGGCGAAGGCCGCGGCCACCGGCCGCGCCGCGCTGGCGGAGATGCGCATGTTGGTAGCCCTCCTCCGTGACGGCGACGACTCACGAACCCCGCAACCCGGCCTCGGCGACCTGGACGCGTTGATCGAGCAGGTGCGCGTGGCGGGTCTGCCGGTGACGGTCACCCACGAGGGCGAACCAGGCGCGTGGACGCCGGGAGTAGGCCTGGCCGTGTACCGGATCGTTCAGGAGGCGCTGACAAACACCATGAAACACACGGAACCCGGTGCCACCGCGCGGATATGCCTGCGGCACACCCCAACGGAGATCGACGTGGAGATCACCGACACCGGCCCCAGCCGACCGACGGGGACCGCCGGCCACGGCCTGACCGGCATCCGCGAACGAGCGATGGCGTACGGCGGCGAGGTGGCCGCCGGCCCGGCGGGCGGCGGCTGGCGGGTCCACGCCCGAGTGCCACGGGCGGCCGACTGATGGTCGCCGTGCTCCTGGTGGACGACCAACCGTTGCTGCGGCTGGGTTTCCGCACGCTCATCGACCAGCAACCGGACCTGGCGGTGGTAGGGGAGGCCGGCAACGGCGCGGAAGCCGTCGAGCTGACCCGGACATTGTCCCCCGACGTGGTGCTGATGGACGTCCGAATGCCCACAATGGACGGAATAGCGGCGACCAGGCGGATCGTGGAGTCGGGCTCCCCGGCACGAATCCTGGTCCTGACAACGTTCGACCTGGACGAGTACGTGTACGCCGCCCTCCGCGCCGGCGCGTCGGGCTTCCTGATCAAGGACGCACTACCGGCGGACCTGATCAACGGCATCCGCGTGGTAGCAGGCGGCGACGCGGCGGTAGCCCCGGCGATAACCCGCCGCCTGATCGAGAAGTTCGCCCCCCACCTCACGCCCGCCCCGAACCTGACACACCTGACCCAGCGGGAACAACAGGTCCTGGTCGAGGTCGCGAGAGGCCACTCGAACAGAGAAATCGGCGAACGAATTTTCATCTCCGAGGCCACGGTAAAGGTGCACGTCAGCCGAATCCTGACGAAACTGGACCTCCGCGACCGAGCACAGCTGATCGTCTATGCCTATGAGCACGGCATCGTCCGCCCAGGCACGTGACTCTCAGCTGCCGGTCACGATCTCGACCCCACGGGCCGGGAACAGTGTGTTGATGAGGAAGTCGTGCGTCGCGCGGTCAGGGTCGGCGCAGACATCGCTCGCCACGCGGACCTGGTAGTCGCGGTCCGCGGCGTCGTAAACGGTTGCGGCCACCATCGCGCTTGTCACGACGCCGGCGACGACGAGCGTGTCGACACCGCTGCTGCGCAGTACAAGGTCGAGGTCCGACCCGGTGAACGCGCTGGCCCGCTTCTTCGTGACGACGACGTCGCCGGGTTGGCGGCCCAGGCCAGGATCGAGCTCGACACCGGTCGACCCCTCGTGGAAGTCGTCGCCCATCCCGAAGACGGCCTGCACGCCCGCGTTCCGGGCGGACACGTCCGCGCCGTTCACCCGGAACTGCGTGCGCACGAACACGACAAGATCCCCCCGTTCGCGGGCCGCCGCCGCGAGAGCCGCCGCGCGCGGAACAAGCTCAGCGGCCAACGGGTAGTTGCGGGTGATGCCGAGCTGAAGATCGCCGATGACGACCGCCGACTTTGCCATGCGTTTCGCATCCTCCGGATTCATGAGTCAGGAACGAGATCCCTGCCGTCCCATACGAATCGTGCGGTGGTGACCGCGTCGTCGCCGTCCCCGCCGGTGATCAGCTGATGGATCGCGACACCGCTGAGCTCAGGATAGGTGCACCACTCGTGGTCCGAGGTCAACAACAGGTCAAGATCCAGCGCGGACAGCAAGGCGAAGACCTGCCCCCTGTTGTTGGTGTCGACACCCACGAACACCTCGTCGAGCAGGATGACCCTTGGCGCCGTAGGCACCGCCTGGTAATGCGCCGACACGGCGGCGAACAACGGCAGATGCAGCGCGATCGCCTTCTCGCCACCGGACAGCGCGCCGTGCAGCTTCTTCGTGAGCAACTGCCAGCCGGCGCCGTTCGCGCGGTCCAACTTGACCACGAACTGGTGCCAGGCCGTGTAGTCGAACACCTGCGCCAGCTGTTGTTCCCAGCTCGCGGCCGTGTCGTCGGTCTTCGCCTGTTCGATCCGCTCCCGGAAGAACCGGTGCAGGGACTCGCGGTCCGCGTCGGTCAGCCGGACGGGGTCTTTCAGCAGTAGGTCCCTGGCCGCTTTGGTGCCCGCGGGAAGATCGGGCGCGACCTGCCAGACGAGGCGGACCGCCACGTTCGACGCCGTGCGGACACGTTCCAGCCGAGCGTTCATCGCGTCCACCAGCTCGCCCGCCTGCCGGATGCGTGCCGCGAGATGTCGCCGCGTGTCCCCGGTCAACGTCTGGTCGAACAGCTGACGCTCATGCTCGGTGATGTCGTGCTTGCTCTGCTCGGCGTCCGCCTTCAGGATCGACAGCAGCTCGGCGGCACCGACCCGGACACCGTCCACCATGGCCGTGAACACCTGGACGTCCTCGTCGGTCTCGAGGTCGAGGTCGGCCCGTGCGCTGAGTTCCGCGCGGCACTCGTGGACCGACTCGGAGAGCCGGTGCAGTGCGTCGCCGAGGTTGTTCGGTTCGTGCGGCACGTTCGGCCAGGCCGCGGCGACCAGCCGTGCGGTGTCGAGCGCGGCACGCACTCCTTCGGACGCGGAAAGGATCGCGGTGAACCGGTCGAGGTCGCCGAACGCGCTGTCCGCGGGGAAGCTCGTGGTCGCGAGGTGCCGGAACCGGCGGGCGGCGGCGTCTCGGGCGGTGGTCGCGTCGTCCCTTGCCCGCGCGTCGGCCTTGCTGCGCTCGCCCAGCACGCCCAACTGCTCGGCGAGCGACGTCACCTTCGTTCGTGCGGTGCCGAGTTCTCTCCTGAGGTCGGCCAATTGCCCGCGCAGCGCGGTGAGGTCGGCCAGCACCTCCCGGTAGTCCACCCCGATCGTTTTCTCCACCGCGTCAAGCTTTGCCGCGAGGTGGCGATGGGTGCTCTCGGCCTCTTTAGCTTCCTGCTCCCGCTGCGAAGCGGCCGCCGCTGACCGGGTGGCCCGCTGTACGGCATCGTGCGCGGCCCGGCGGGCGGCCACCAGTTCGTGGTGGCCGTCGAGCCACAGCTCGGCCTGGTCGCGGAAGTTCTCCACCGCCTGCTCGAGTGTGCTGAGCGCGGATCGCTCGGTGGGCAGCCCGTGCTCGGCCGCCACGACCGTCAGGGCATGCAGGGCGGCCGTGGCCTCGCCTTCCCGCCGTGACAACGTGTCCAGCCGCTTCCGCACGGTCCGGTTGGCGGCGTCCACATCGGACTCCGCGCGAGTCAACAGATCCTGCGCGGCCCGGGTCGCATCGTACGGTGGCCGGGAGGCCCGCTCACTCATGAGCACCGCACGTCGTGCGTCGAGTGCGGCGCGGCGACCATCCAGTCCACTGAGGACATCATCGGTCGCTCTGATCGACTCGCGCAACGCGTCCATGCGGCGTTCCCTGGCCCGCTGCCGGGCGACCGCGCCGATGTACTCGGCGTGGGCCTTCTCCCAGCTACCGCGCAGGTTTCCCAGGCGCCACGTGCCGTCCGCGCCGATGGCCACCGGGTGCCCGTCCGGCTCTCCGTAGGCGATCGACGCGAGTAGCCGTGTCACGACGTCCACCGGCACGGGCGTGTCCGACTCGGGGACCACGACGTCCGACAGCGACCGCCCAGGTGCGGCCGGGACGGCGTCCGGCTCGGCGAAGACGTCGTGACCGCTCACCGCGCCGGTCACGCCGACCCAGGCGTCCAGCAGACCGGCAGCCTGCAGCGCGGCCTCGACCGCGGCCTGGGTCGCGTCCGGCACCTCGTCGGAGAAGCGAACCAGCCGCCACAGGGGAGCGCCGGCCATGGCCGATCGGTCGGCCGTGCGAGTAGGTGGCGCGTCCGGCGGCAGATCGTGCTCACCGGCAAGCCTGTCCAGCTCGGTCGCGAGACTGTCCCGCTCGGCCCGGGCCGCGGCGCGTTCCCCCGCGACGATGGTCTCCTCGCGCACCAGTTCGGCACGCACCAGGTCGGCGACGGACTCGACGTGCTCCACCAGCGCGGTCTCGTTCTCCACCAGGTCGGTGACCACGTCGAGGTCCGAGAACCGCAGTTCCCGGCACCCGGACGCCCAGTCGCGAACCGCAGCGGCGAGCCGGTCCAGCTCCCGCTCGTACTTCTCGGCCGCCGCCGCCCGGTCCTCCTCCGCGGCCGAGAGTTCGCCGCGCGCCTCGTCGAGGTCCGTTTCCGCGTGTCGGCGCCGCTCCACCGCCTTCTCGTGCGCGTCGAGCGCCTGCCGCACCGCCGTGATCTGCTGCATGCGCCCACGCACCGCCGCACGGACCAACGGGCGGGACCGCTCGGTGTCGAGACTCGCGGCCACCTCGGCCTGGACGCTCGCGAGCCCGGCCCGGGCCGCGGCCTGGCGGGTCTCGTCCGCGCGGATCGCCACCGTGCGCTCCCGAACGGACACATGCCGCTCGGCGGTTCGGGCGTTCTCGGCGTCGGTGTCGGCCTGCTCGCGTTTGCCGGTCGCGTCGGTGCGGGTGGCGGTGGCGCGCGCGGCCACCTCGCCGGTGCGCTGCCTGAGCTGGTCAAGTTCGCGGCCCTGTTGGTAGGCCTCGCTTTCGACGAGTCCATCGATCCGCGCCTTGGTGCCCTCCTCCTGCTGGGTGAGGTTCTCGACGAGCGTCTCGGTGGCGGCCTTCTCCTCCGCCACGCGCCGGTGTTCGTCGGCCGAGCGGCGCGCGGACTTGGTGAGGTTGTCCAGGTCGGTGGTCGCGGAGATCAACGTGGCGGACGCCGCGCGCAGGACCCGCTGTGCGTAGGTGCGTTGCCGGGTCGCGAGGCCGCGGGCGGCCGCGACCTCCGCATCCAGCGTGGCCAGCCGTTCCCGCTGCCGGTCGAGCCGTTCGAAGCCCTCGGCCAGGTCCGCCACTTCCTGCTGCCCCAACGGCGGCAGCGCGCGGGAGAGCAATGTCGACAGTAGTGAGGGGTCCAGCCGCTGCGACAGCTTCGGGGTGCGCAGCTGGAGCAGCGCGGTGATCAGCGCGTCGTAGCGTTGCTCGCTCAGCCCGGGGAACAGCGCCGTGCGGACGGCGGACCGGTATTCGGTCGCGTTCGGGTGCAGTGTGCCGTGCTCGCCGAGTGCCTGCTCGAGCGCGTTCCTGGTGAGTGGTGTGCCCGCGTCGGTGACCAGCGACAGGCCGTCCGGGGTGCCGATGCGCAGGGTCGTCGTGAAGTAGTCGGCGTGCACGGTCGTCGTGTGGTTGCTCGCCTGAAGCCGTGCACCACAACAGAACCACGCGTCGGAGTGGCGGAACTCCAGCCACACGTACCCGACTCGCGTGGTACCGGACGCGCCTTCGCCCATGAGGTTCCAGTGCATCGTGCGCTCGCCCGTGCCGAACGTCGACAGCCGGTTCGCCCGCAGGTTCGCGTCGAAAAGGAACGGCAGCAACAGCTCCAGCGCCTTGGACTTGCCCGTTCCGTTCGGACCACGCAGCAACAGCCTGCCGTGGTGGAACTCGAACACCTCGTCGTAGTACCGCCAGATGTTGAGGATGCCCGCCCGGGACGGGATCCAGCGGATGGTCCGCGTCTCCGGCGGCTCGGTCGGGTGCCGAGGGAGTTCGGTCACGGTCACGGCGTGTCCTCGCTGCTCCTTGTGGTGCCCACGGCGTACCGCGCCGCCGCGGGCAGCGGGTGCACCAAACCGTCGGCGACCCGGACGAGACCGAACCCGCGCAGCACGTCCAGCGCGTCGACCACCAGCGCGTGCGTCCCGTTGTCACCGCGATACCCCTTGGCCCACTTGGGAAATCTGGCCAGCAGCGCCCCCGCGGCCAACCGGAGCTGCTCGGTCGTCGTCACCGAGTCGATGTCCTCCAGCAGGAGAAGAGCCGCCACTTTGGCGTTGTTGCCGTCATCAGGGAACCGGCTGTCGGTGGCGATGCCGTCCGGGTCGACGAACATCACGCCCTCGGCACGTTCCTCGATCAGGAAGCCGCCTTCGCCGGCCGCGCGGCGCAGCAACTGGCGCCCGGTGGGCGAGTTGAGGTAGGCGCGCTCATCGTCGGTCAGATCATCCAGGTAGACGACCGGATCGTCGACGAGCCTGCGGAAGATCGAGTGCCGCAGCCACAGGTTGCGCTGCACCTCCGAGACCGGCCGGGCGCCGTAGCGCCGCTCCCGCGACACGGCCGACAGTAACTCGTCGAACCGCGGCCGGGACCTCGTCGACGGGAATGGCCAATTGGGACACGCCGGTCGGCGCGGCGAGCAGGCGCATGAGCAGCGTGGCGTCGACCCGGTACAGCACCTTGGCTTCCACCGAGTCCACAAACGACTCGGTGGCGCCGTCGAGCACCTCGAGCGCGCCGAGGTGCTCCAGCATGCGCAGCGCGTCCACAAAGGCCATACGTTCGCCGCGCGCGGACGCGTCGAAGTCCGCGAGCACCGGCTCGGTGGCCATAGCACGCGTCACTCTGTCGGCCAACAGTCCGATGGTCGTCACCGGCACACTCAGCAGTTCCGCGGCCGCCACGCACAGGAGGACGTAGCGGCGCCGGTCGAACGGCGCGCGACCCGAGCGGTGGCGCCGGGGCGGGCGGCTGGCGTCGGCCATGGGGCGAACCTTGGCCAGCCGCGCGTAACCGAGCCGCGGTTCGACGACGAGGCTCCAGCCACAGTAGTAGTCGAACCATTTCCTGATCGGCTCGCGGCGGCGGCGCAACAGGTCGAACGATTCCGGCGCGCCCCGCTCGTGGATCAGTGGGCTGGCCAGCATGATCCGGATACCCCGGGCGACCTCGTCCCGCTCGGCGATCACCAGTTGGTTGGAAAGGTTGCTCATCGCGCGGCCTTCCTGACCTGCCGGTTCCCGAACGTGCGGATCTCGATCTCGTAGTCCGGCCCGGTGAACCGGCCATGGGGCGTGGTGAGGTGTGCGACGGCGCCGTCGACCGGCTGGCGCAGGATGACCTCGATCTTGCCGTCCGTGGTGGTGGCGCGGCGGGTGCCCGCCGGCGTCGGGCCGCTCGCCAGCGCTCTCCCGAGCAGCTCGAGAAGGCGTTCGAACGTACCGTGCTCGAGGCGGCCGAAGGCGGACAGGCGTACCGGGCCGTCGGTGTCGAGCAGGTTCCAGGCGGCCTCGAGTTGCGCGCGTTCGGCGAGGGCCTGCTCCGCGCGGGCGGCCTTGATCGCGCCGACGTCGCGAACGCGGCCCGTCCGGCTGAACCGCTCGGTCCGGCCGGACGATCTCAGCAACGTCGACACCTCGACCGGTGGCGCCTCCGACCAGCTCGCCGAAGTACTGACCAGCTCCGGATCCGGGTGTCCGAGGTGTGCGTGGCGGGCGGGGCTCAGACCGAACGCCGTGGACCACAGCCGATGGAGGTCGTCCTGTGCGGGCAGGACGGTGAACCACTTGGCCAGCTCACGGAAGTCGGCCACCGCGCTACTCGCTCGCCGGCGCGACTCGGTGATCCGGTCGAGTACCTGGAGCAGCGTGATGATCGCGCGCCGCGCCACCAGGTGCAGCTGTTCCACCCGAGGACGGGTGCCGTCCTCGGGCAGGAACCAGGCGCACAGTCCTTCCCACCGGGCGTGGCGGTGCGCGAGCCATTCCGGCCCGGGGTCCGCTCCGGTCAGCTTGGGCAGCTCGGCACCCAGCAGCGCGCGGTGGTGCAGGAGGCTGACACCGTGACCCTCGAGGCGGCGGATCCGGGTCTCGATCGCGTGCGTGCGCTGGTCCAGGTTCGTGAGGAACTCCTGCAGGTATGCCACGGTGGCGGCCTTGACCTCGTGGAAGGTCGACAGCTCCGCGCCGTCGGCACGCAGCAGCCGCTGCAGTTCGCCGTTGAACTGCTTGGTGTTGGCGCGCAAGGCATCGAGGTGTCCCTCCAGCTCCATCAGCGTGCTGAAGATCCGGCGGTCGCTCCCGGCGTCGTCGTCGAGCAGGGTGCCGAGATCGCTGAGGCGATCGGCGATCGCGTCGAGCACGGCTGTCTGGAGCGCCCCGGTGGACGTCAGAACGGACAACGCGTGGAGGACGCCGGCGAACGCCGCTTCCCCTTGTTTGGTAAGGGAATACTGGAGGTTGCGCCGCTCGTACTCGCTCGCCGTGCGATAGTTCTCCGCGTGGTTCTGGGTGACGTCGACGAGGTTCCAGTCGCGAAGCTGGGCCAGGGCGGCGGCGAGATCGTCGTCATCGATCGCGTCGAGCCAGCCGACGGACCGCAGGCGAGCACGCACATCGTCCAGGCTAAGCGCTGTCTCGAGGCGCTCGTTGGCCTCGCCGAAGGCCTGGAGAACGGCGATGTAGAGCCCCGCGCGGTCCCCGCTGGTGAACCGGAACATCTCCGGCGGGACACGAATGGGCTCCACGAAACCTCCCTATTCGTCCAGTTCCGCCATGAGAAGATCCGCGACGCGTTCCTCACTCACGGTGACGTCGTGCTCGCGCATGCGGTCGGCGAGAGCCGAATCCCACGGAGCGTCCGTCACCCTACCGACCGGAGGCCCCGGCCCGAGCGCGGCGAGGTAGTCGGCCGTGGTCATGCGCCACGGCACCGCCCCGGTACGCGAGATCACGTTCGCCGCGATACGAATCCCCTCGCCGTCGAAGTCGCCGTGGTAGCGCAGCACACAGCCGGCCGCCGAAAGTCCTTGCAGCAGCAGGATTCCCGCGCTGTTAGGCCAGCCGGAGGTGCACACGATCGGCGGGCACCGCGTACCGAACCGCGCGAGCGCCACCGCGACGATGCTCGGATTCTCGAACACCCACACGGTTTCCGGCAGCCCGGCGGGCCACGTCGTCGCCCGCACTTGTCCGAGCGTCAAGCGCCGCCACCTGCCCCGCGTCGGCACACAACCGGAGTATGGCGTTCACCAGGCCCGCCCCGGATGGCCGAATCCCGGCGACGAGCACCACCGAGGACAGTTCGTCGTCGGCCACACCCGCGCGCTCCCACAACCGACGCCGCTGGCCCACGTCGGCTGGCACGGGCAGCTCGTAGATCGCGGCCAGCGCACGCAGTATCATTGTGGCGCAACGGGTCCCGTCGTCCAGCGCGTGCGAGTCCCGCAGGGTCCTCTCCGCGAGCACCGGCAGCGGCACACCGGCGGCGGGCAGTTCGGCGAGCACCCGGAGTACCCGCTCGAGCACTGCCTTGGTGCGAGCGACCGACCCTTCGATCAGCCCAGTCCTGCGCACGAACTCGACCCAGTCGAGCAGCGCAGGCTGCCCGGCGACCACGGGGTGATACGCGAGCCACGTCCACAGTTCGGCCCGCTCAGCCACGTCCGCCGCCCGCCGCGCGGCCCGGTCATCGAGCGGTCCCACCAGCCGAGTGACCACGTCCCGCAGCCCGTCACCCGTCTCAGCGAGTACCTGGTCAAGCCGCGCCACCGCCACCGAAACGTACTCGGCCGGCAACCGGTCCATCCCAAGCAAATCAGCCACCGCGACCCGCTGCTCCCCAGTAAGCGGCCCAACCCGAATCCGACTAACCGGCCGCCCCGAGGACAACCGCTCGTGCGCAGCACGCCAGAGCGGAACCAGAGCGGACGAGAACTCTCGAATCGTTCCTCCACGGGAAGGGCCGAGGCGCGAGGCCGGGTGCCGCAGTCAGGGGTGCAGGTCCAGAATAGTCGCTTACTGAAACCCACCCACGCAAGCGGTCGACCTGCGCAGGTGGACGTGGGCCGGGTACCGAGCCAACCTCACCATGTGGTCATCGATCAGCGACATGCCGGAGCCCGGTCCTTGTGTCGATGCCGTGCGTGGGCATAATCGCTGCGGTGAGCCCGGTGAGTCGTGGACGGAAACCCAAGAAGCGCAACAAGTCCGTAGGGCGGCCCGCGCCCGTCAGCCTGGTCGCCGACACAGAGCCGTGCGACTGTCCGGCCTGTGCGGGCCCACCGGTCGAGCTGTCCGAACTGGTCGACGGAATACTCGCCGACGTCGCGGACGACGCGCTGCCCGCCGATCCGATGGCGGTCGAGTTCGGGGCGGCAGTGTTCGTCGCCATGTGCGAGCTGGCCGGTGAGGACTTCGAGGACGCACTGGTCGAAGGGTTCGTGCCCGAGTTCGAGTCGCGGGCGGATGCCGCCGCCCTGATCATGCTGCTGGCGCTCGGCTCGGTCTGCGGTGACCGGATGGGGAAGGCAGCGGCGGAGGCTGCCAGCCGGATGGTCGGCGCCGGGGTCGAGCCACCCGGCTGGGCCAACGAGCTGACCGAGCCGGTGACGGTCGGCGACTGCTGGCGCCTCGTTGACCCCGACGGCACTGGATCCATGCTGTTCTGCACGTTCGACCGGGCTGGGCGGACGCATGCTTTCATGGTCAGCGTCGACGACACCGACTGCGGCGCTGCGGTGAACATCGAGTTGCTCGACACCGAGGGGCTGCCGCAGGCGATGGAGTTGGTGCGGCAGTCCGGCATCTCGTTCAGCGAGGACAGGCTGGACCCGGCGGAGTGGCGTTGGCAGGTCGAGTGCGCCTTGGACGCGCGTGCGGTCCACGATGCGGAGGAGTTGCCGTTCGACGAGGACGGTCTGCCGGACTACTACCCGCTGGCCGTGCTGTTGCGGGCCCGGCTGCGGGCGCTGCCCGACTCCGGTAAGCCCAAGCCGCCGCACAACGACCCGGTGACGGCGCTGCTGGGCGGGTGGTCGCGTCCGCTGCCGCCGAAGCCGGCCGGTCCGGCGCCGGTCTACCGGCTCAAGGTGGGGCTGCGTGGCGCCAAACCGCCGATCTGGCGGCGGCTGGAGGTGCCCGCAGACGTCAGCCTGGCCCGGCTGCACCTGATCATCCAGGTCGCGTTCGGCTGGGCCGGCAGCCATCTGCACGTCTTCGAGACACCTTTCGGCGACTTCGGGACCACTGACCCCCAGCCGGCCGACGAGGTGTCGCTGGCGCAGGTGCTGCCCGGCGAGCGCGAGAAGATCACCTATCTGTACGACTTCGGTGACGACTGGCGGCACGACATCCTGGTGGAGAAGGTGCTCGACCCGGACGAGTCGGTGACCTATCCGCGCTGCACGGGCGGGCGCCGGGCCACCCCGCCGGAGGACTGCGGTGGCACCTCGTCCTACGCCGATCTGCTGGACGTGCTCGCCGACCCGGCACACCCGGAACACCGGAACAGCCTGGAATGGCTGGGCCTGGACAGTGCCGCCGAGTTCGACCCGGCCGCCTTCGACGGGCCAGCGATCACGAAGGCGTTGTCGAGCCTGCCCTGACCTCGGCGGTGGCACCAGTGCTGCCGATCCAGCCGAGCGGACGTCTGGCGGTTCCTACACCACCACCTTGTGCAGCCGCTCGTTGATGGCCGCGGCGTGGAAGGGCGCCGGTTCCTCCGGATCCTCGGGGTCGTAGTACTCGATAGGGTCGCCGCCCTTGCCTGCGACACATTCCGCCTGCGGCAGATCCTGCTCGTGCAGGATCTGCTCCAGCATGATCTCGTGCTGCCAGCGTGCGCCCAGGTCGTAGGTGTGGGAGATCGTCGCCTTGGGATGGGGCAACGCCCGGTGCAACCGCATCGTGTACTCGGGGACTGCCTCCTCCAGCCCGTGGAAAGGATCGGCGTACTGATGGTGTCCCACCGTGAACACATGCAGGTGGTCATCGTCCCAACCGAACAACGCAATGATCACCTGGTGGAGCGACTCCAGTGTGGCGTTTTCCGCGATCAGCACGCGGCGCCAGCACTGGCCGGACAGGGAGACCTTGAGCTGGTACACCGGCACAGCCGTGCCGACCACGGCGGCGAGGACTTCGGCGACCTCCGTCGCGTGTGGGTGCCCGCTGCCGGCGACCCGGTCGATCCCACCAGCGTCCAGGCTGATCTCGGTGGCCTCCAGGGCGTCCGTGGCGAGGTAGCGTGCCGCGGCGACACCGTGCCGGATGAGCTCCGCATGGGCGTGCTCGGTGGCCAGCCAGACCAGGTCATCCGTGCTGAGCCGGGGGCCCAACTCGTCCTGGTGCGCCATGAAGCGTGCGTGCGCGGCCAAGTTGTCGGGCAACGGTTCGGTAGCGCACAACGCGGCCACAGCCTCGTCACCCAGCTCGCCGATCAGCGTGACAGCAGTGACCCGTTCGGCAGGGGAGGCATCGGCGGCGGACCGGACCAGTTCCGCCACGATCTGGGCCGTAGTGCGGTCGCCGAACCAGCGGCTGGCCCGGTTCCGGGCATCGACCTCGTCGGTCCCGGCCAGCAGACCCAGCAGGTCTCCAGCCGGCAGCGCGGGAGTGATCTGCGGTGGCACCGCTCGCCCCAACTCCGCTCGGACCCATTTGCCCAGCGGCGTCAACCGAGTTCCCTCGACGGCGCCGAACAGCCGCAGCAATGCCAGCGCGGCCTCGGCCGGATGGACGCGGCCGTGGCGCTGAGGATCCGCCCAACTGTCCCAGTCGCCGCGGTCGTCCATGATGTGGCCGACCCGGTGCCGCAGGCGCCACTCATCGTCGACGCGTTCGCTGGTCAGCACGTCCAGCGTCACCATGGCGGTTATGCGGGGATCGACGCCGATCCGGTCGGCTGCTTCGTCGGCCAGCAGCGCCTGCAACCCCGCCCACCAGACCGCGAGCGGGTCGTCCAGCCGACCTCCCCCGACCGGCACGGTTGCCCGTGACCGTGATCAGTCCCGCAGCGACCGCCACGAGCCATGGCCGGTGTACCTCGGGCACGTCGGCGGCACGCCGGACCTTCCCCCGCCTCACTATGCCCAGCGCGGCCGCGGTGGCGGGGATATCCCCAGGCCGAGGCGACCCACCCGGTGTGACGGGCACGCCGTCCCCGCCCACCCACTCGGACAGGCGGACAGCCGCCACGACCACAGGACAGGACCCGGCAGCACGGGAAAGACCGGAAGACACCCGGCGAAGATACCGGCGTCCGGCGAACGCCAGCGCGACGGTCGCTGTGGTTCGGCTTTCGCCGACGCCACCGCCCGTCCGTTGCGGCATGGCATCGAGCGTCACGCCGCAGCGGACGCGTGAGATGCTCAACGCTGTGTGGAGGCCGGCGGGCGAAAGGCGACAAGGGTGACCACCTGGACCGACGTGATCAACTATGTCCGAACCCGGCACGAGGTGCTGGAGGAGTCGGACGGCTGGCTGCGCTTTCGGCTCGATGCGGAGGATGACCGCACCCAGCAGGTGACGGTCCATCACGTGCCAGACGCCGACGGCGTGGCGTGGGTCGAGATCTCCTCACCGGTCGGCCGGGCCGACGCGATCGACCTGCGGCGCCTGCTGGAACTCGCCGGCACGTCGATCGTCGGTGGCGCGGCCGTCGTGGACGGCGTCGCGCTGCTCAAACACACCGTGCCGCTGGCAGACCTGAGCGTCCGCGAGGAGTTCGAACGTCCACTGACGCTGGTCGCCACCCACGCCGACGCCCTCGAACACGAACTCACCAAGACCGACCGGTTCTGACGCTCCCGCCGGCCACCTGCTCGACCACCGCTGCACGCTGGCCTGCTGCCTGATCACCCACCGACAGGTCGTCCACGCGAACTGCGCGTTTGATCTTCGCGAGCAACCAGGTGGTAGTGGAGCGCGGGCGCTGTTTGAATTGCTTGAGGAGGTCGCCGTGGTCGAGGACGTCACCGGCGGTGAACACCAGCCAGGCGGCGTAGCGGCTGTGCGTACCTTGTGCCAGGTGATCGGGGCGGAGACGGCCGGTCGCGGTCGCGCAGTGAGTACGGCGCCACGGTGGATCGCGTTGTTGTTCTGCGACGATCACCTGGACCTGATCGGCTCGGTCACGAGCGCCGTGGCGGACAGCATGCGGGCTGCTCTCGCACAGACTGAGCTGGACCGCACCGCCGACGAGGTACTCGCCCTGGTGCCCGCCTCCGCACGACCGCCGGAACTGACCGCCGTGGCCGACGCACTCCGGGCGATGGACGTGGCCCGCTACGCCGAGGCGCTGACGGCGCTCCAGCATGCCCGAACGCAGCAGTGGGACCAGCTCGTCTGTGACGAACTCGACCAGCGTCTGACCGATCGCGCGCCTGAACTGCGCACCATGCTGGCCGCGGCGCCGGACGACCCCGAGTGGCAGACGCGGCTTGCGCGGTGGTCATCGGCGTGGGCATGGGCGTGCGCCAGGACGTGGCTCGACGAACGGGCCCAGCACGGGCTGGAGGACCGGCTTGACGCCGAGCTGGCGTCGGCGGTGAGCGATCTGGCTTTGCTCACCGCCGACCTCGCGGCGGCCAAGGCCTGGAAGGCCTCGATGGAGCGGATGAGTGCCCGCCAGGTGCAGGCGTTACAGAGTTATCGGTCGGCCATGTCGAATGTCGGCAAGGGCACCGGCAAAGTACGCGGAGAAGTTTCGGCAGGCAGCGCGGCAGGCCATGGTCGTCGCCCAGGAGGCCGTGCCAGCCTGGGTGATGCCGGTGCAGCAGGTGCTCGCGTCGATCCCGGCCGAACCCAACGCGTTCGACGTGGTGATCGTGGACGAAGCCAGTCAGGCGGAGCTGACCAGCAGCTTTCTGCTCTGGCTGGCGCCCAGGGTGATCGTGGTCGGCGACGACAAGCAGTGCACGCCGTCGGAGATCGGTGCCGGATCGCTCGACCCGATCTTCCAGCGGTTGGATACCGAGCTGCCGGACGTGCCGGAGTACCTGCGCGCGGATCTCACACCGAAGTCCAGCATCTTCTCGATGCTGCGTTCCCGTTTCGGGCAGATGGTCCGTCTGCGCGAGCACTTCCGGTGCATGCCGGAGATCATCGCCTGGTCGTCGAACGAGTTCTACCTCGACGCCCCACTCGTGCCGGTGCGGCAGTTCGGTGCCGACCGCCTGCCCCCGCTGCGCACCACCCATGTCAGCGGCGCGTATGTCGAGGGACAGAACGCCTCGTTGACCAACCCGGCGGAGGCGAAAGCCATCGCCGACTCCGTGCTGACCTGCCTCGAAGACCCTGCGTACGACGGCAAGACGTTCGGTGTCGTGGTGCTTCAGGGGCAGAGCCAGGTTGACCTGATCACCGCGGAGATCGGCGCGCGGATGAGTGCCGAGGACCGGGAGCGGCGACGCTTCCGCGTCGGCACACCACCTGACTTCCAGGGCGACGAACGGCACGTGGTGTGGTTGTCGCTGGTCGTGGCCCCGGAACAGAACTTCGCGTCGCTGACCCGGGACGAGTTCCGCCGTCGGTTCAATGTGGCCGCTTCCTGGGCGCAGGACCAGCTCTGGCTGTTCCATTCGGTTACCGCCGACCTGCTGCGTCCGACCGACCTCCGCCGCTCTCTGCTGACCTACATGCTGAGCACCGGCTCGGCCCCGCTGCCGCCGGTGCTCACCGACGTCTCGCCCGATGTCCGGCAGGCGCCGTTCGACTCACTGTTCGAACAGCGGGTCTTCCTCGACATCACCGCACGGGGTTACCACGTCGCGCCTCAGGTGGAAGCCAACGGCCGGCGGATCGACCTGGTGGTGACCGGGGCGGCGGGCAAACTGGCCGTGGAATGCGACGGCGATGCCTTCCACACCACACCGGAGCAACGGATCGCCGACCTCCAACGCGAACTGGAGCTGAAGCGCTGCGGCTGGACGTTCTGGCGGGTCCGCGAGTCCCAGTACTACCTGAACCGGGAACGCGCGCTGTCGTCGCTGTGGCCCGTACTCGGCCGCTTGCGCATCGGTCCGCACGCCACCGCCACGGACGCCACCGCCACGGACGCCGCCGTCGGCGAGGCACAGGTGGTGTGGACGCCGACGACGAACGCGCAGCCCGACGAACTCACAGAGGACGAGCCAGATCCCGACGAGATCAAGCCCGTGGAGCCGGTACGGCTCGCCACGGTCACCAGTGCCCCCGTGACGACCGCGCCGCTACCGTCGAGTTCGGACCTAACGCAAGACGAGCTCACCAGATCGTTGACGACGCTGGCCAAGTCCGGCCCGCTGTCGTCCGTTCAGGTAGCTGAGGAGTACGGCATCACCACCGCGGAGGCGCGGGAGGTGCTGACGCGCATGGTGTCGACCGGGCTGTTAGCACGGATCGGCCAAACCCGCGGCACCCGCTACGTCCTGCCCGGAGATGTGCCGTCGGTCAGCACACCGGAGGTTTCGCAGCCGACCGCGGACCAACGTGCGCAGGTACTGCGTGAGGCTGGTCGGCGGGCACTGACCAACGAGGTGGTCCGCGACCTCCTCGGAGCGGACGCTGACTCGGCCCGGAGCACGCTCGCGGCGTTGGTCGCCGAGGGCTGCTCGACAAACAGGGACAGCGTCGAGGGACGCGATACGTGCTGGCCGAGCGACTGGACCGACTCGACGCCGACCTCGACGACCCGGAGCTACGCGCGGTATGGAGGTTGTCCGCGACCCGGCCGATCACCAACGCCGATGTGCGTAAGGCGTTGCAGGTGAGTGCGAACCGCGCCCAGGACCTGCTCCGTGCGCTCTACGAACGCGACCTGCTGGAACGCTGCGGCCCACGGGGTGAGCGGCGGTATAGCCGTCGGGCGTGACGTCCACTCAGTGAAGCTGGTCGAGGAGCGTGGCGAAGGCGTCCTCGGTGACGATCGGGATGCCGTAGTGCCGGGCCTTGCCGGCCTTGCCCGACAGGGAGTCCGGGTCGGCGGCCACGAGCAGGCGCGTCCGCTTGGTGACCCCGCCGGCCGTGACGGTGAGGCCGCGGTCCGTCGCCCGGGTCTCCCACTCGTCGCGCTGGGTGGTCATCTCTCCGGTGAACGCGATGGTGTCGCCCGGTTCCAGGCGGAAGGCTCCCCACTTCGGCGGCTGCTGTTCGCCGCAGGCCTGGGTCAGGGCCGCGTGCACGTCGTCGGGCGTCAGGCCGAGAAGGCCCGCGACTGCGAACAAGTCCGCTCGCTCGGCCTCGGTGACGACGGAGTCCTGCCACGCGGCCTGGGCGAGCGCGACGAGGTACCGCCGGTGTAGGCCCATGGCGGTGTCGAGCGAGAGCCCGAGTGACTCGGCGAGGTCCAGCAGGGCATCCAGCTCGCTGGCGGAGAGGTAGCGGTCCAGCAGCGCACGGTCGAGCAGCGCGAGATACTCGTCGGCGTGCGGTAGCTCCGGCACCCGGGGCAGCCGGTCGACCATCCGCGCGAGGAAGGTACGCGACCGGGCGTCCGGTGTGCTGCGCTGCGTGGTCCGGCCACTCCCAGCCGGCATTTCCGGCCATGCGGGGCTTGCCGAGAACAGCGCCTGCCACGGCTCGGGGCGTCCGGCCGCCGGGATGACGCGCCCGAGCAGACCGGCCGCGGCACGCGCGTCGTCCAGTGCCGAGTGCGCCAGTCCCGGATCGACGCCGGCCGCGGCGCAACACGCGGCCAGCGACCGGGCAGAAGCGAGCAGGTAGCGATCCGACAGCACCATCGTGCACAACCCGAGCTCGACGTCCAACGGAACCCGGAAGCCGAGCCGCTCGAACTCGTAGGACAGAAAGCGCACGTCGAAACCCAGATTGTGGGCGACGATCACTCGCCCGGCAAACAATGCGGCGAGGTGACCGGCGATATCGGCAAACTTGGGGGCCGAACGAACATCACTCGCCGCGATCCCGTGAATGTGCTGCGGTCCCAGGTCACGTTCAGGATTGACGAGTGTTCCCCATTCTCCGGTCACCACCCCGCCGCGATCCATTTGCACGATCCCGATCTCGGCGACTCGGTTGTGCCATCTCCCGGTGAAAAGTCCAGTCGTCTCGACGTCGACCACAGCATATCCAGCGAGGACCATTCGCCACCCACTCAATCGTCGTGATTTCGAGCCGTACAACAGCACGCGTCGCCGGAGATCACGACGACGTTTCGCGCGGACCGCGACCGTTGCCGTCTCGTGACGAACGGAATCGCCGTCAACTCTCCCAGGTGGGCTGGTAGACCTCGACCGATAAGACGTCCGTCGCGGCCCGGTCGGGCCTCGGGTGGTGGGTGGCGCATATGAAACAGCGTCGCCAGCTGCGTCGACCGAGGCGGAGCCGGGCTGGGGCTCTGACACCCCAGCCGACGGCCGCATGGTGTTCAACTGGCACGCATCGACCTTGTCCGAGCGGGTGTTTGTGTCCGTGTCACGTTAGGTGTCCAGTGGGCGATCTTGCTTGTGTGACGGAGGAGACTATCGCTGTTCGCGTGTTGGAGGAGTTGCGGCGGTGCGGGACCGCCTTGGATGATGACGAGCTCGCGCGCCGGTTGAAGGTCAACCCACGGCAGACGATCAACCAGGTGTGTCGCCGGCTGGAACGGGCTGGTCGGCTGCGCCGACACGTTGGGACTGCCGGCAAGATTGTCAATGATCTTTGTCGTGCAGAGGGCCAACTCCTGTCAGAGCCGATGAAAACGGACAAGGCAACTGATGGACAAGCGCTCCCGGTCTTCGACGATGGTGACGGAAATCCAGCGGGCGACAGTCGTGAACAACGCCATGCTGAGCGAGTGATGCTTGAGCTGCTGAGCGAGCGGCTGAGTGTGGTGCTCCGACCCCGGCGGATTGCTCTCGACGGGGGTGCTCGCGTCGAGATCGACGGAGTAGACGACGCGTTGTCGGTTCTGGTTGAGGCTTGGGCACATCAGGGACCGCCGAAGGTCGCGCAGAAGCACAAGGTATTGGCCGATGCCCGCAAGTTGCTGCATGTCGCCACGACACTGCCGATCACTCCTCGATTGGTGCTGTGCCTGTGTGATCCGAAGCGGCGCGCCACTTCACCACCGCACGATCCTGGGCGGCGCACGCTCTGCACGGATTCGCTATCGAGATCGTCGTGGTCGAACTGCCTACTGACCTGAAAGCCGCGGTTCGTGTCAACAGCGTCAGTACCGGTAGCATCCGCCGTCACCGTAGGCGGCGGGAGATCAGGTCGCGGGTGGCATCGGTGAGTTGAGTGGCGACAAAAGGTGATGAGCCGTTCCGGGTCGGGCTCGATCCGGCGTGTTTCTTGCGGTTTAAAGCCTAAATCAGAATGGCGGCATGATGGGCGCAGGCCATCAAATCCTAGATGGATGTCATCTTCGTCAAGCAATCAATCGCCTTGCCTGCGTGTGTGTCCACCTGGTTCGCGGCCGGCGTTCCCTCGACGCAGTGTGCCGGTCACTCGGTGGCGGTGCTGCACCAGATCTACGCCAAGGTCATCAGCGGACTCGAGGCGGCGAACCGCCGGCGCATCGAGGAGGCTTTGGGCTGGGAGCCCGAAACTCGGGAACAAATAGAGAACGATCAGCCGGATACGGCCGATGACGACTGGACAGAGCCGGACGAGTCATGATCGTTACCGGGGCATTTTCGCACCATACGACCTGGTCAGAGCCGGTGCGAGAGGGTGCTCCCAGTGCGATTCGTACAGCATCCGCACGAACCCGTACCCGCCGTGAGCTGGCGGTTTCCACCTCGGTCGAAATCCCACTTCGCCGCCGTGGTCAGGGCGGGGCCCGATGAGCGTTGAGACCGAACCCGGTCGGGCTGCACGAACAGGTGACTGTCGAGGAGAAGACGAGTGTGCGGTCTGGGTGCAGCCGCGGGACGGCACACGGTGCATCCGCACCGGCATGGGCCCGTGAGCAGCCAAGGTCCACGGCAGTCGCGGCAACACGCCGCCACTGATCTGGGCGCTGCCTGCGCGTAGGCGCGGAGCCAACGGCGTCCGCCGACGACGCCTTGTGGGAGCATCCTCCTCGATAACGATAGGTGTTTGGGGGAGCGCACTGTGTCAATTCTTTCCGTTGATCTTGGCACGTCCAACACCGTGGCGGTGTTGTCGACACATGGTCGGCCACCGCGTGTGGTGGAGGTAGAAGGCTCGACCGCGATGCCGTCGGCGGTGTTCGCTGGCGAGGACGGCTCGCTGGTGGTGGGCAGGGAGGCCGAGCGACGGGCCAGACTGGATCCCGCTCGGTTCGAGCCGAACCCGAAGCGGCGGATCGACGAGGGCACTCTGCTGCTGGGGAACAGGGTCATACCGGTCACCGAGGCATTCGCGGCTGTGCTGGGCAGAGTTGCAGGTGAGGTATCCCGACAGTTGGGTGGCGTACGTCCGGACCAAGTACGCCTGACACATCCGGCGCAATGGGGTCCGGTTCGACGCAATGTGCTCCTGTCGGCAGCTCGGCAGGCAGGATTCGGCACCAATGTGATGCTGGTGGCAGAGCCAGTGGCGGCTGCGGCGCACTTCGCTTCGTACCCCGGACGTGCGCTGGCGACAGATCAGGCGTTGGCGGTGTACGACCTGGGTGCGGGCACCTTTGATGTTGCCGTGGTCGCGGCCGGGTTCGCGGTCCTGGCCGAGGCAGGGCTTCCGGATCTCGGCGGGTTGGATGTGGATCAGGCGCTGCTGGCACATGTCGGCAGGCAGGTGTCCGGGCGGGACCCGCACCGGTGGCAGCGGTTGATGCGTCCGGCGGATTCGAACGACCGGCGGGCGCGGCGAGCACTGCAGGAAGATGTGCGGGCAGCGAAGGAAGCGCTGTCGGTACACCCGCAGACGGATCTGCCCTTGCCGGAACCGTTTGACGACGTACTTGTCACCCGGGCGGAACTGGAGTCGTTGATCCGTCCGAATCTGCTGCGCAGCGTAGAGCTGCTGGCAGCGACAGTTCGGCAGGCCGGGGTCAGGCAGGACCGGCTCGCTGGCATCTATCTGGTCGGCGGTTCGAGCCGAATTCCTCTGGTGGCGACGTTGATAGCCGAGCAGTTGCGCATTGTGGCGACCA
This sequence comes from uncultured Actinomycetota bacterium, assembly GCA_963826035.1. Taxonomy (GTDB): domain Bacteria; phylum Actinomycetota; class Actinomycetes; order Mycobacteriales; family Pseudonocardiaceae; genus Actinophytocola. The sequence continues at coordinate 451,294 of CAWGVZ010000008.1, forward strand.
ACCTGGATCAGCCAGAGACCGCGGTCGCACTCGGCGCGCACCACGTCACTGCCGATGACATGAGCCTGCGCACTGGGAACATTCCACCCGCCGCCCGACCGTTGCATGTTCCGGCGGCAGCGCCTCACGTCATGCCACCGGCAGATCGCCAGCAGATTTTCCGAGCCGCAGCGCAGCCTATGTCATTCAAGGCGCCAGCTCCGCCAGACCCTCCGAAAGGGCGTCGCGCCGTTTGGCTGTCGGCGGTCGCAGTCGCACTGGTTTGCGTTGTTGTCAGCGTTATTCTGGTCGTCGCGAACGACGAAGATGCCCGAGACAGTGCTTCCACGCCACAAGACCGGCCGACTTCCCCGACCACAGAGGGCGAGCCGACCGCGGCGTCGGGCGTTACCATTAATCAGCCGAAGCGCGTAGACGGCACGACCACCTGCGAGGATGCGGGTTCAGCCGCGGACATGAGCGAGGCTGTTGGCATGACCGCAACTTTCAACTCGGCGAACGCAGAAAGATGCGTATATCAGTTCACCTCACCGAGTGGAGAATATGCGGGAACCGTCGGCCTCGGTTTTCTCGCCACAACCGCGACCCGAACATATTCGGGCGCCACCGAGATTGACGTTCTCGATAACTCCATATTGGAGAGAGATGACGGCGGATCCGGATGTACCGTGGCCGTCGCCCTTGCGTCCGCTGACGATGGTGAAACGTACATGTTTGAGGCGGAGTCCACTTTTCAAGATACGGATTCATGCAGTATATCCCGTAGGATAGTCGAGTTCGTCTACTCCCAATTGCCCAACGAGTGAGCAACTAAGCGTCAGGCAGGTTCTCGAACGCGATCTCAAGCAGCTGGCGGGCCAGTTCGCACGGAGGCGGGACGCCGTTTCCAGACATTACTCGTAAAGTCAGCCAGCTGCCGTGGTCGTATTTATCGACCGCATCGTCGATGGCGAGGCCGTACTCGCAGATCTGATTGGAGATTTTGCTCTCGAGTAGAGTGTTGTTCTCGAACTCGCTGATGGTCACCGGTTCGAGGCTGACCGGGTCGCTGAAGTTGAGCCATAGCTGTCCGACGCGGCTGAGATCAGCCGTCTCGTACTCCGCATGACACTCGTTGGGCACACTCGGCTCGCCGGGATGGGCGGTGGCGCCGACGACTTGGTTGACCAGGGACATCGGCATGATGACATCGCAATCGGCCGGCGTTTCGACGCGCTTTGCTCGCGCCACCACAGGATTCTCAATCGCATCCTCGATGGTGTCCGAGTCACAGTCCGTGCACTCCTTGATGCCCTCCGAAGAAGTCGGAACTTCGCTGCTCTCCCGCGCCGGAGGCGGCGAGCTCACGCCCGCAGTCGGCGATCCTGCGATGTCACGAGTGCACGCGGCGCTGCCGAGCACCATGGTCACAACCAGCAAGCTCCCCAGGAACCTCATGCCACAGAGCATAGCGTTACGTGGTGGAAGAATTACGAAGAGTAGGAGTGCCCCCGGTAGGATTCGAACCTACGGCACCCGCTTTAGGAGTGTCGGAGTGCCGAGGATTACTACCAGTTCCAGCAGGATCTGCTCACGAAGGTGCTGGCCGTTCAGGAACATCAGGCGGGGTGTCAGCGTGTCGCGACGCTGCTTGGGCAGGGCAAAGCAGTGCCCGTGGATGCACCCGAGCTGAGGTCCGCCGACCACGCCGACCGCTATCCGCGTCCGTCGCTGGCCGAACTGAACGAGGCGGGCGCCGACCTGGTCGTGCTCCCGGACGAGCCGTACGAGTTCACCGCCGACGACGGCCCGGAGTCCTTCCCGAACCTGCCGTACGCCCTGGTCGACAGCCGCCACTGACCTGGTGCGGGCCCGTCACTCGCGCTGAACACCTAAGCGGTGAGCCCTTACCTATCTGTGGCCGGACTGCCACTGCTCGGCGCGTAGGCCGGGAACGCCCCGCCCTCGTTGTACTCGGTGAGCTGCTCAGTGAAGTTGTTCATCATCTCCTCGTGTTCCGCCTCCGCCTCGAAGTAGGCGTCGGCGATGTCCTTGAGTGCGAGGCCCGCCTGGTAGAGGTAGTCGCGGGTGTCCTTGAACCCCTCGGCCAGCGCCTCGATCGCCTCGTCCAGGACGTGCCGGCTGGCGTTGGCCACGGTCGCCTGCCCGAGCCCGGTGTCGAACGCGGAGCCGAGGTTCACGACCTCGCCGTAGGCCTTGTCGAAGTAGTACGCCATCGTGGGCAGGGTGACCACGCCCGCGTACCTGAGGTTCGCGACGGCGTCGACGATGAAGTCGTGTCCCTTGTTCTCGGCGTCGAGCAACTCGAACGTTCGGTCGTCGATGACCTTCGGCTTGCTGATGCAGAGCAGGTCGGCGTTGTCACCGGACAGGTCCGACTTCAACGCGGACATGATGGTGTCCATTTCGGAGCTACCCGACTTGAGGACCTTGTCGATCTGTTCCATGCACGACGGAATGAACTCGTAGGCGGTTTCGCCGGAGATGGCGCGATCTCCCGTGTCGCTACCGGTCAGTTTCTGGACATGTCCGACGGCTCCGGTCGCGGCGCTGATCGAGAAGCCGAGCTGGGCCGCCGCCGCTATCGCGGCTCCCCCGTATGACACACCAAAGGTCGCGATTCCCGTGAAGATCGTGGCGGCGACCCACAGGACTGTTTCCATGGAATTCGACCCATCGCCTGACCCGGTGATCTTGGCCAGCAGATCCTGGGCGAGTCCGATCGCGTCGCCCCGAGTTCGTTCGATCAGTTCCTTCAGGCAGATCGCGACCGCGATGAGCTCGTCGATGAACACGGCCTGATACACGATCGAATTTTTGTACATCGGGATGACGCTGCGCTGGAAGTTGGTGGCGGCTTCGCCTTCCCAGTTGAAGATCAGGGTGATCAGTTCCTCGAGTCCCGTGTAGCCGCTCGCGGTCTCGAGGTGCTGGGACGCCCGCTCGAGCCGGGGGATGATCTCGTCGAACTGGCTGGGGTCCGCGCCGTCGATGAACACCGGCAGTTCGACCTGGGCGAGGTCGGAGATGTCGTCGCGGAACACGTGGGGGCTGAACTCCGCGTTGTCGTAGTCGGACGGCTGCGGAGTCGGATTAGCCGCGTTGACGGCCGCCACGTAGTCAGCCGGCGCGGCATATTTTCCGTCGAGGACGTCGGGTTGCGTCACGGCGTAGGCGTTGCTCGAAACGTAACTGGCGTCGATGATCGCATAACAAAGGTCGATGAAGTCGTCTTCGAAATTCTTGAGTTCTTCGCGATGTTCGTCGAACGCGTCGGCCATTTCGTTCCTCCCCTTTACGAGTGTCAGTAATCGCGTCGGAACGGAAACTGATCCATGTCGTCGTCATCGTCGAGGTCGGTGGAATGCCGCGGTCCGGTACCAGCGGGTGGGGACGGCGCGTACCAGGCCCGTACCTCGGGGAGATTGTCGGCCTTGCCGGCGACACACTGTTCCCAGGTGAGTTTGCCGGCCCGAACCGATGCCGCCAGCGCCCTCAACTCGGCGGGCGCGCCCCGCGCCTGCGCGGCCGCCGCGAGGTCGCCGGCCGCGGCCGCGACACGGGCGTCGGCCCGCCGCCGCATCACTCCGAGCCGCAACTCGGTGGCCGGGTCGTGCGCGTACTTCCCGTTCGTCATCTCCTCCACATGGCGAAGAATCCGCCGCAACGCCCCTGGCGCGACTGACGTCATGCCGTTGCCCCCCATCAACCCCAGTGCCGACCCCCCACGCGGTCAATCAGTGTGGGGCAGGCGCTCTCCTGGCACTCTCCTCTCGGTGGAGCGCGAGTCAGGGCCGGAACTCGTCCGTAGCCGCATCAGCGCGGCCGCCTGCTGCTGGCGGCCGCCGACGGTGCGTTGATCGCGCAGACGGATCGAGGCTATCGCCGCCGCCCCGAGGGCCAGTTCTGGGCCGACCAGGTCCGCGATTGCCACCAGCAACGCCACCCTGACATCACGACAGGTGGGCGACTGTCCTGGCGCGACGGCCTCGAGAAACAGTGACGAGGTGCTGGCGGACGAGGACAGTGACGGCACGGCGCGCTGTGCCGAGAGAGACATGGTGTGCGGCGGCGAGGAGTTCGACGCTGGGTAGGACGGTGCCGGGCGGGATCCTGCCTGCGGTGATGGCCGTGCGGAGTTCTGCGGCGATGACCTGGCAGGGGCTGGGCGGTCGTTGAGCGGTGCGGGTTGTGCGTGGAGGTTTGCTGACCGCGAGCGTGGACGGCGTGGGCATGCGTGCGATGAGCGCATCGCTGGCGCGGTGGTCGGCGTCGCGGAGCCAGGCTGTGTAGTAGGCGAGGGTGGTGCCGCCTTCGGCGTGGCCGAGGCGTCCGGCGATGGTGCGGATGTCGGCTCCGGCGGCGATGAGTTCGGTGGCTGAGTAGTGCCGGAGTTTGTGCAGCGTGGTTCGGATCCCTAACCGGGCGACGAGGTGCCGGTATTGGCGGGTGAGGGAGTCCGGGGCGCGCCAGGTGGTGGCGTCGGGGCGTGGGGAGAAGATGAAGCTGTCCGGAGTAAGCGACGCGCTTACTGTGGCTGCTCGGTGTTGGCGGGTCTGGTGGTAGGTGGTGAGCATGGCGCAGGTGTGCTGGTCGAGGGTGAGGTGCCGCCGCTGGTGCAGCTTGGTGTCCTTCTCCCATGTCTCGGTCCTGACCTGGCCGATGCTCGCGCGGATCACCAGCACTCGACGGCGTGGGTCGAAGTGGCGCCAGCGCAGCGCGCAGAGTTCGCCGCGGCGGGCGCCGGTGACCATGGCCAGCCACACCAGCGGTCCGAGGTCGGTGTGTTCCCAGGCCGCGGCCATGATCCGTGCGGCTTCGTCCGCCGTGGGTGGTTGTGGTTCCGGGTGAGGCTTGGGTGGAGGTTCGGCATCGGCCTCGGGGTTGTGGTCGAGCCAGCGCCAGCGCTGAGCGCGGCGGTAGGCGCCGCTGACCAGGTAGTGGATCTTCCTGACCGTGGTCTGGGCGAGCGGCTGGCAGCGATGGCCGGAGCGAGGGTGCCGGCAGTGGTCGCGGCAGCGTCGGAGTTCGGCGTAGAAGTGGTCCAGCAGTTCCGGAGTGACCGCGGTCAGTGGCAGGTTCCCGAGCAGCGGCTGCACGTGTTTGGTGATCATGCACTGGTAGCCGTACCGGGTGGTGCCGCTGGCGTGCAGCATCGCCAGGTGCCGGGCCAGCAATGCACTCACCGTGATGTCGGTGCGGGGTTGACGGCCCTCCCGGACCTGGGTCAACAGCCGGCGGCAGGCCGCCTCCGCGCCCTCGAGTGCGGCCGGACTGTCGGGGACGGTCTCGGACAGGTAGCGGCGGTGGCGGGTGACCGGATCGAGGCCGGAGTAGACCCGCACGCGGAGGGAGCCGCTGGGCAGTCGGGTGATCGAGCCCCGTGCACCGCGGCGTACGAGGTCCTGACCGTGCTGTGCGGTCGCGGACGTGATGGCATACATGATGACACGCTCGGCGTCCAGATTAGACGCCGGAGCGGCGTTTGACCAGGTCAGAGATGGTGCCCCCGGTAGGATTCGAACCTACGGCACCCGCTTTAGGAGGGGCGGACTCGACCTTGTCCAACGCCTCTACCAGCATCTATGGCATCAGAACTACCTCCAGTATAGCCTCCAGCAACATCATTTGCAGGCGGTTCATGTCACAGGGCATGTCACGGACAGGCAGCGGCCAAGTGCCCAGGAGTCTTGGTCATGCCCGATGCGACACGAACCGGCGAGGCTAGGACAGCCCTCCAGATCAGCCTCACCGAGGCCATGAAGAACTCTCCAGCCTCGACCGCAGACTTGAGCGGGCACGAAGCCTGGAACAGATCGGACCAGACCCGCATCGTGCTGTTGTTCGACTTCCTTCGCCCAGGTCACGAGACATCCGCTCCGGATGAGGCCCCACCCGAGGTCCGTGAGTTCATCCAGCAACGAACCGGGCGAGCAGCTGACACCTCCTGATCTCGAGCCGACGGTGCGCCTTGGCGAGCTACCGGGAGCGCGTCGACAACCGCGTCCGGCTATGAAGGATCACGCGGCTGGTGCGGTATGACTGCACAACTCGCTTCTCGGCACGAGCGAGCAACACCATGCGGTCATGGCCGACCGACTCGCGGCATGACAGTGCGTTGCACTGAAAAGTTCGGAACTGGACAGGCATCGACGTGCGCTGTCTTTGCAGGTTGGCCCAGCGCGGCCAGGATGATGACTGACAGCGGTCATTCGCCGGGCTGTAGGGTCCGGCTTAGGTCATGCGCTGAGCCGTCGAAGAGGGGTGCGCCACACGGCCGGTGGTAGGCGTCACGGCCCTCCACCGATAGCCGAAAGCGCTGCCCTGGTGCGTGTACCTCCATGCGTTTGACCCGTGAGGGCGAGATTCTTGGGCAGCAGGCTCGGGTCTACCTGGCGGTCGCCCAGCTCAACTGGTCCTCGACCTCGCGGAGCCCAGCTTCCTGGAAAAGCACGGTTGTGCCGTCGCCGAAACCCCGATTCGAGAACGTGAACGGACGCCTGCGTGATCGCACCATGATTGCGCGGCACACCGATGGTCATATGGAACAGGCACACCGTATTGCGGAATGGAGACTGCCGTGATCGAGATAGACCTGTTGACCGTCCAATTCGTGCTCGCCCTGTCGGGAATCGTCGGGTTCGCGATACGGCGCCTCATCCTGCGTATCGTTGAGGTTGCTGTTGTCGGGATCTTCCTGCTCGGCTTGGTCACAGTATTGATTGCGTTGGTGCTGTGAGCGCGCGAGCGCGGGAACACGAAGGCGCGTTTGAGGAAACAGCCTGCCCAGGGCCCTCTCCGCAGGGAGCCGTTACCCGGTGAGCAGGTTCACTTGATCACCCACATCGACAGCCCGGTGGATGAACGCCCAGATGCCCTCGGCCAGTCGCAGCCGTCCGTGCTCGTCGTAAAGACAGTTCTCATCCCCGCTGCTGGCGGCGGAGATGGCCATACCGGCCGCCAGTGGCTCGATCAGGCAGGCCAGCGTCGTACCGCTCCACCCCGGGCAGTAAGCAATTCCAAGGTGTTCCACGGCGTCGTCGTAAAGCCGGGCGTAGCGTTCGATGTGTTGGGCCTGGAACTCAGCGTGCGCTTCATGGGCCGTCGGCGCCCAGTGCGCGTCGGCGACGTACCCCAGCTGCCAGGTGAAATACCGGGCCAGCCGGACACGCAGCCGCAGGTCGGCCCTGGCGGCCTCGTTGACCACTGAGTGCAGCGTCACCGTCCCCGCCGCGATGCCGGACAGTTGACGGCGCACCATCCGCGCGGGCGCCTCGAACGCGTGTCGCCAGCGAGGCGCGTGAAGGCTGTAGAGCACGAACGTCCGGTGGAAGGCGCCCACAAGCCTCCACCGAAAATCAAACGCGCCGCGCCCGATATGCGTGTACTTCCACGGCTCGTCATCGGGCAGCCTCCGTTGGAGATCCTGCGCTCGTTTCAGGATGAGGTTCTTGGCGACCCCGCCGCAGCCGAGGCTGTCGAGATTGGCCCGGCCAACCCTGGTCAACTGGTCGCCGACTTCCTGCAAGGCAGCTTCCAGCAACAACAGCGTCGCACCCAGCAGGACACCATCGTCCAACTCGGAGTCAAGCAGGTGCGGCCGATCGATGCCGTTCTCGTCCATGAAGTGCCCAGCCAGCCTCTGCTGCCAGTCGATCCCACGCACCCACCGCAGCCAGCCCTTGCCGTCCCAATCCATCGCAACTCCGTTGTCGTCGAAGAAACGTGATTTCCCCGACAGGGTCTCGGGTCAGCCAAGATCAATCAACCTGCAACCGCGCATCCCGGTGGTTCTCACCTTGATCCACCGATCCTGGCCGGGAGTGCCGAGTGTGCAGTGATCTGGCTGACGTTGTGGACATTGCCCTCACCGACGGCCAGGCCCTGAAGATCCATACACCGCGAGGCCGGAACCCGAGTATCTGGTCCTCCTCGACCCCTGCTGCCACGCCAGCGGCGATGCCGAGTCGAGGCCAACGGCGCCGAGACCACCAGGCGGGCGACGTGATCGCCGACCGCGGTGCGCCGCAACACCGGTAGGCCGCTGGCGAGGTGCCCGCCGGAGGCGGGTCCTTTTCCAGCGACCCCCGGTCCGAACCCCGCGGGCTAGTTTCCCAGCACGAGGCTCTCCAGCGATTACGCCGTGATAGCGGTAGGGTGCCCGTGGTGGATGGCCTGGTGACAGGGTTGGCAGACCACGAGGGTTTTCCTGCGCATCCTGGCCATGAGTTGTGCCCACCTGGGTTGTGGCCGTCCTGCCCGGGTGAGGTCGGCGAGCGTGCGGACTTGGTGGACTTCCACCTTGGCCAACGTCTCGCAGTACTCACATCGCCGTTTATGGAGCCGTTGGGTCAGCTCTTTGCGACGGGTGGGTGGGTCGGGAAGCCGGTCGGTGATGACCGTCTTCTTCTGCCGTTTCAGCGGAATGCCACCGAACCGTACGACCAGTGGTTTCCTGCCCTCTCGGAGGAGGCTGGCCTGGAAGCAGACGCGCGGCCCGTGCGGCGTGGTGATGGTGACCCGGTGTTTACGGGCCATAGCCGTCACGGTCGAGCGATGCTTGGCGGCCAGCGTCTTGAGCAGCGAGGTCTCGGCTGTCCAGCGCAGCCGGTTGAGCCGGAAGACATCGCTGGCGAGCAGGTAGTACTGGACGATGCCCCGATACTCCGCGCCGTAGGTGCTGATGATCAGCGTGTCGGGCAGGTTCATCAGCGCGGCGCGCCGCTCGGGTTTGCCGTGCTTGAGATACGGGGCGCACTTGGCCTTGATCACCGTCTGGGGAATGCGCAGCCGGACCACGCCATTGACCATAGGGCGGTCGCGGCTGTGCTGGACGGTGACCTCGTAGCCGAGGAAGGACGCAGCCTGGGTGCGGGCATGCGTGATCAGCGTTTTCTCCTGTGACAGTTCCAGCTTGAGGTCGTCACGCAGGAACTGGGCCAGGCGCTGCTTGATCTGTTCGGCTTCGGCCTTGGGTCCGGTGAACCCGAGGAGGTGATCGTCGGCGTACCGGACATATCTGAGCCTCCGGTAGCGGGGATCATGCACATCCCCGCGCGGGATGCCGCGCCGTTGCCGCCGTAGTCGGCGTGCCGTGGCGCGGTCGCCTTCCCGGACGGCTTTCCCGATCGCTGCGGTCACCTTGGCGTAGTCAGGGTTCATCTTCCTGACGGTGCCTCGGGTGTATTCCGAGATGAGAACTGTCTCGACGAACTTGTCCAGCCTGTCCAGGTAAATATTGGACAGGATCGGTGATACCACCCCACCTTGCGGACAGCCGCTCAGCGTCTGGTGGTACTGCCAGTCTTCCAGGTACCCTGCTTTTAGCATGTTACGCACGAGCCGCAGGAACCGGTTGTCGTGAATTTTCTCCGCCAGGACCTGAACCATGATCTCGTGGTCCAACGACCCGAAACAGTCGGAGATATCTCCCTCGATGAACCAGGTTGTCCCCGACCAGACGTCTTCCACCTCGCGTAACGCGGTGTGGCAGCCTCGACCGGGACGGAAACCGTGAGATCGGCCGGAGAACCGCGGCTCGTAATACGCCTCCAGCAGGAGGCGGATCACTTCGCCGACAAGCTTGTCCGACCAGGACGGCAAGCCCAGCGGCCGCAGTTTCCGGCCGCTCTTCTTCGGGATGTACACCCGCTTGACTGGCTGGAACCGGTAGCGCTCCTGGCGCAGCGCATCAATGATACGCCCGGCCTTGGCCAGCGACATGCCGTCTGCGGTCTCCCCATCGACCCCGGGCGTCATCGCGCCGTCGTTGGCGTAGATGCGCCCGTGGGCCAACTCATACAGGCTGGGGTTGAACAGTTGTCGATACAGTTGAGTGCACGGCAGACCACGCCTGCCGCGTTCACGGAGGACATTCAGCACAGTTTCGGCGTTCTGCATTACGCATACCTCCCTGTTCTGGGAATATCCATCGCCTGGCTCCCTTCGCCCTGCGGACGGTGTTACCGCCTCCCTGGCAGGTCGTTACTCCTGCGACTACTACGGAGCCTGTGTCACCATAGGGCTCGCGCCCGTTAGGTGATCCCGCGTTCGTCCCTGCTCTACGTAATAGCGTGACTTAGGCTCCCCACTCATCTCCTTCAATACCCTCACTAGGCATCGCCCCGCACCCCGAAGGTTGCGCTAGCCCCGCCGAGATGCCAGCACAGAATGCGGCACCGGTTTCAGACGTCTTTCCGGTGGGCGCTCATTTTCGCCTGCTGGAGATTAGGATTCAGGCAATCCAGCTTTTAGCCATATCACGCGGGTCCCGTAACGCCCCATCCCTACGCCTGGGCACGGCCGTCACTTTCCTGGCATGCTATTGTCCCCTTTCGGTTTCCCGTCCAGGTAAGCCATCAGACCCAAGAACCTCCCTTCGAGTCCCTCCCGGCTGAGCCGGGGATACAGCAGGGCGCCTCGCGGCGCAGCAGCGGCATGTGCGGATGTTCGTGTTCTTGCGGTCGTCTCGCGCGCTTGATCTCGTGCTGAAGCCTGGGACATCGAGAACCGGCTGCGGCTGCGGAACAGTTAGGCTTCAGCCGGGACGCCACCGCGCTGATTGAGCAGGTCAGGTCGGCGCACGGGCCTACGAGTGCGACGACTGGCCTTACACCAATGTGGCTTTCTGGCCAGTCACAACGACGCCCAGTTGGGACATCTCGCGGTGGTCGTCAGTTCACGTCGGCCGCCCGGGGGCAGTGCGGTCCTCGCGTGATGTCGACTCCCATGTCCACCATAATCGCCACAGCCTCGGGGATCGGGTTCTTTGTCGCGCCTCGCCGCACCCGGTTTGCCAGGGCGAAGTCGCGCGCGGCCAGGATGGCGCGGGGGGTGATCCGCTGGTTGCAGCGGTACTGGGTCCAGGTGACGAGGCCGCGTTGCGGCTGGATGCAGTACAGGTCGGGTTCCTGCCATACCAGAAGCACCCAGCCCTTCGTGGTGCTGCGCGCCCAAGCCGCGACGCGGGTTGTCTGCGCCGCGGCGATGGCTGCCAGTGCCGTGAAGGTCGGGCTCGGGACCTCTCCCAGCATGTGGATGACTGCCGGGTGGTCTGTGTGGGCGGGGTGGCCCTGCTCCTCCAAGGCGTACAACGCGTCGTGCATCGGGTCGGCCTGGACCACCTGCTCAGCGACCGCCTGCACGGCACCGGGCTCCAGGACGACTCCAAACGCCGTCACAAGGCCGGAGCTGTATTCGGCGACGAGGCGGTCTTCCATCGCGGGCAGCAGGTGTTCCACGGCGCGGGTCACCGCCGCGCACCGCAGTGCATTCGGGCTGTCCTTGTCGTAGCTCGGGACCGACAGGCGCAGCATGGCCAAGCCCACCGCGGCGATGCTGGCCACCCTGGCCTCAGCCTCCGGTGGCGGTTGCCCGACGTCCTCGAAGCCCACGAGCAGGTCGGCCAGGAGCGGGAACCAGGCGTCGTGGTCCCACACATCCAATGCGATCAGGTGGAACACCATGCGAACGGGCAGCAACCGGTCGACGGTGCCGATCACGTCGCCGGTCGCGACCAGTTTGCGTGCCCATGCGCGCAGTCTGCGTTTCTGTTCCTTGGAAAGGCCCCACTGTTCTTCGTCTGCACCGTTCGGGTCGTCGGGCGGGTCTTGCCGGGCGGCGTCGACCGATTCCGCGGTGTCCTCCTCGAGGCCGGCCTCGGACTCGTCCGTGTCCAGGTCCTCCGACCACGCCTCGGCGTCTTGGGTGTCGCCGGGCGACCGGGCCAGCGCGAAGTCGACCAGAGCTACGCCAAGCAGGTCGGCGGCGACGGCCACCTCCGCCTGCAACGGGGTCTGGGTGAGCGGCGAGGCGGAGGGCACGCGAAGTTCGCGCATCACGTGGCGCAAGGCGGCCAGGTCCGCCAGGAGACGGTCGGCGAGAGCCTTGTCCGCGACCAGGTCTCGCATGGTCGGCGGCTGCGTCACCGGACTCGCCGCCACGGTGCGCGCAACCACCGTCAAGTCGACGACCGACCGCCGGCCCGAGACGGTCCCTAGCTCATGGCAAACGGTGGTCCCTTCGTCCTGGCAGGCGACAACGCATTGCGGCGATGGGGATCCTTTAGCGGACTTGTGGCTCACCCAGCATAGAAAAGTACCTTCGGCCCACAGCTACTCCTTTGGGCGTCGATCGCGCTGTCAGCCATTGCCACGCAACGCTGGTCAGAGCGGTTGCAGCGCCCGCCGTGGCGCTGAACGCTGGACCGAGCGGGGATAGTGTCAATGCGCCTGCAGCACCAATCGCCGCAGGCACCGACGCATCTCGGACACGCGTACGGAATGAGGTTTTCTGAACACCTCGGCCTAGTTCTCCGGCTGCGGCACGCATCCGTTCTTGGAACTTCTCCTGTGCGGCGTAGGCCTGCTGCCGCGCACCAAGATCCGTGTCCAACTGATCCACGGCGGCGCGCAGTTCATCACGGAATTTTGCGAAGGTGTCATCTCTTCGGATCGCTATCGCGTCCGCAACAGTGAGTTGTTCTGTCATCAGACTGGGGAGGTTCCCGACCTCGAAGCGAGCCAAGTGCCTGGTCTTCCCAAGCATTCGGGTAGCATACTCTGGCGCTGGCGAAGCGAGTTCACTGCCCAGTAACTGCTCAGCCAGATGGAGCTCGATAGAACCACTCAGCGCGAGGTCGCTGCTCGGATCTTGTGCGCACACAGCGAATTGCCACGAAACCTCGATGACGGCAGCGGCCAACTGGCGCACTGCATCAGCAGCTGCCGCGACGTCCGGCAACGCGGGGGCTGATAGCCCGAACCGCTCAAACAGATCGATGACCTGCGGCCGGTACTCGCGCACAAATATCTCAGGAATCTCGCTGACTGTCACCGCTGCTTCGAGGAAATTGGTGAATACCATCATCCGCTCGTCGATGCCGAACTCTGTCAACACAGCTTTACGATTGGTGTCTGTCAGTTTCGGCCGAAGGCTGGTCAATCGAAGAATATTACTGGCGATGAGTGGTTCGACCGCGGCGAGATTGACCACAACCCGAGACAACGCAGCAGTTGCTTGATCCAGTTGACCGATGTCAGCAAGGCGTACGACTTCGACCAGCGGATCCGCCGCCACAATACCGTCGTGTGTGAGCAACAGCGTGAGCACCCGCGGTACGATCCGCGCATCAGACACACCCACGAAGAGGTTCCTGTCGCGATGGGTGTGATGACTGATCAGTGGCCAGATCTGATGAGGACCCACCCCGGGGGACGTCGGCCGAAGAGCAGCATCATGGGCGCTGACCAGGCGTATCAAGTCGTTTCGATTTACAGCGCGGCCATGGGAGGTGACCCATTTGCCTGGCGTCTGTCCCCACGCGGACTCGAATACGCCCAGCACGTCACTCATCTGGCACGGAACCCTCCAGCTGGCGGAGCCCTTCGTCTAACATCGGTGGTCGCCCTCGTTCGCCACACCGTTACATCCGAACACGATCTTCGCGGGCGCCCGTAGCTGCGGAGAGGTCGTGAGCTGCACGCGCGCTCGTGCCGATGTGCGGACGCGGTCAGAAATGACAGGTGGGTCGGTACAGTACCGACGCCGTCACCACCATGCTTGGCACCAGAGTCGCCTGCACATGCCGGGGAGGCCGCTTACGATCGGCTTCTGCCACGATGGCGCGGTGAACGCGACGACACGAACCCTGCGGTTGATCGGGTACTGGCTCGGTCCTGAGGCGCCTGGGTGGCCGGACGTTCGGATGTTCGTCGATCCATCACTCGACTCCGCGCTGCGCGATCGGGTGGTGACCTACCTTCTCGGCGGGAGTGTGTTCGTCGCTGCCGCCGGCCCGTCGTTTTGCCGCATCTGCGGGCAGGCCAACGGTAGCGTGGAGTTGACCGATGGCGTTCGCTTCGTATGGCCGGAAGGGCTCGCGCACTACGTCGAGGCGCACAACGTCAGACTGCCGGCGGAGGTCACCGCGGCGATGACCATCGCCCCGCAGCCGGTGGACGTCACCGATTTCGAACGCCGCCTGCTCGACACGAACGAGCTGATCATCGACGCAGACTGGTGGCGTGATCTCAGGGGGTGCTGAAAGCCCGGCGCGGAGGGCGGGTTCGACTGCGTAGCAGCCAAGTGGCGAGCCGGCTCGGCCAAACCCACTGCTCCAACGTCCGCTCATGCCGCGAAGCGTTCGAGTTGGCAGCGACGGCGACACAGCCGCGCTCCGGAGCCGCCAATCCGTCCCTGACAAAGCCTTGCCCTTGCCCGACACTTCGCCGGCGGCATTGCCGGCTCGCTGAGCTAGCCGTCGACCGGTACTCGGTGTCCGGTACGTCGGTGACGAGCATGTGGCCGGGCGCGTGGGTGATGGCGAACGGTGGCTTCGATGCCATGAGCGCCGCCTGCGGGGTCACGCCGCAGGCCCAGAACACCGGTACGTCACCGGGTTCCGGCTCGACCGGGTCGCCGAAGTCCGGTGTCGACAGGTCGGTGATGCCCAGCGCCGCTGGATCCCCGACGTGGACCGGGGCGCCGTGCACGGCCGGCATCTTCTCGCTGACCGCGACCGCCGTGTCGACGAGTTCCGCCGGGATCTGGCGCATCGACACGACCAGCGGGCCGTGTAGTCGCCCGGCCGGGCGGCACTCGCGGTCGGTCACGTACATCGCCACGTTGCGGCCCCGGGCCACGTGCCGCAGCGGGACTCCCGCCCCGGCCAGTGCGCTCTCGAACGTGAAGCTGCAGCCGATGAGGAAGGCGACGAGGTCGTCGCGCCAGTGCCCGGTCGCGTCGGTCGGCTCGTCGGCCAGCTCGTCGTCGCGCCAGACGCGGTAGCGGGGGATCGCCGTGCGTAGGTCGGCACCGGGGGCGAGCACCGTGTGCGGACTCCCGGTGTCGGTCACGTCCAGCACCGGGCACGGTTTGGGGTTGCGCTGGGCGAACAGCAGCATCTCGTAGGCCCAGTCCTCGGGAACGGCGATCAGGTTCGCCTGTGCGTAGCCGGGCGCCAGCCCCGCGGTCGGTCCGGTCGCGTGCGTCCTGACGTCCTCGGGAGCAGACATCAGCGGAACGCCTCGGAAAGCCACCAAGAGCCGCCGTCGTCGGTGATCTTGGCGTCGATCACCAGCGGTCGGTCGCGCGGCCCGGCCAGCCACGCGGAGAGGCCGCCGAGGTCCGCGGCCGTGTGGACGGTGAGCGAGGCACACCCGAAACCCGCGCCGATCGCGGCGATGTCGGTGTCCGGGAAACGCACGGCGCCCATGTCCTGGCCGGTGAAGTGGCGCACCTCCACACCGTACGCGTCGTCGTTGTAGACCACGATCACCATCGGCAGTCCCAGGCGCACCACCGTGTCCAGCTCGGCAACGCTCATCAGCGCGCCGCCGTCGCCCAGCGCGGCCTCGCAGCCACCTACTCTCCACCATTGACATTGATCAAGCTGCCGTTCCTCCTGTTGAGGGCAGCGTTGCTGCTGCGGGCGCGAGTCGACCAGTTGGGGTCAGACCGGGGCGCGCTGCCGACCGTCTCACGTTCGCGGTGGTGGTCCTTCGGTGCCATTCTTGCTGAGTTGGTGGGCGAGGTCGGCACGGTCGAGGTGCTTGAGGATCTGTTCGACTTTCGTGAGAAGAACGATCTTATCCTCGGAGTTTCGCAGTGGGCTGACACGGCCGTGTACAGCCCGCGGCACCTGGGTGAGGCACGCGCGATCTTCATGTTCCCGCAGCCCGCACCGCCTCGACTACCACCACCGCGACACCCAGCGACAGAAGGAACTGCTGCGCGAACATTTCACCGGCAGGGGCATGGAGATTCCTCGCCTGCTCGCAGAACTTGACCACACACCCGCCTTCTAATTCGACGAGAACCGGCGACCGATTGCGACGGCGTCATGGCTCCCGTCCGAACGCTGCGAGGCCTTGGGGGTGCTGGCGGGGGTGTTCGGCGCAAGCTGAACGGCTGGGATGTGCTGATCGGCTCGATTGTGGTGTCAGGCAACGGTGCTGCTCTTCTTGGCCGGCGCCCAAACGCCGGTGAGAACGCACTCTTCTGCCGATGAGCGGTCGAAGCCCCAAGGCGCACCGCTAGCGCAGGACTACTCATACCAAGCTGCCACGTTCCCGTGTCATCAGGCCGCGGGCGACCGCTCTTGTAAGTACATCAGCCGCACCACCGTCATCTTCGTTCACGAAGACACGCACCTCTCGCTGGGCGCGGCTCATAGCGAGATAGAGAAGCGACAGGAGACGAGTCCGTTCGTTGGTTGGCGTCCTGTTCACTTGCATGTCCGGAATGCCGGCAACCAAGACAGCGTCGAACTGAAGTCCGGCCAGATATTCAGCGGGACCTACGACTAAACCCCGGCGACGGTATCCGAGACCTTCAACGTCTGTTCGCCCTGAGATCGTTGATACATGGAACTTGCCCGAATGGCCGATACGTGAGGCGAGGTCACTGAAGCGCCGCCAGTGACGATTGTCCACTATCGTTAGAGCGAGACGCCCCGCCGAATACAGCTCGTGCACTGCCTTGACGATGTCGTCCTCCTCGCCTGCACGTGAGGCAGCCGCGATCAGCCGCGGGAGGGGGCCAGCGTCTTGCGCTGACTCGACCGCGCCGAAGTTGATGTCCCAGTCGTGCCCGAGATCCAGGGTTGGGAACTCGTGATGGACGTGCTTGATTAGGCCGAGGATCTGGGGCGTGAAGCGATGGACCGTCGTCAGCTCGAAGTTGGCCACATCACCGAGCCCATTCTCGGGTGCGACCGACGAAGACCGGGTCTCATCTGCTGCGACGCCGATGAATGCCGCCGAGGGTGATTGCCGCGGGTCAACCGCCATAAACACCCGTGGGTATACGCTGGCGTCGCGAGAGAGATAATGGAGCACCTGGCGCTCTAGTGGGCTGAAAAGATGGAACTCGTCGACGAAGATTAGGTCGTATCCCTGGGTCCTACGGGCCCGGCGCCAAGCGTGAGTCTCGAGGTGGCTTAGTAGGTCAGCGAGCACCTGGTCTGACGTCAGCAACGCCCGCGCGTCGAGGCTCTCCATGTACTTCGTGTAAAGGGTGAACGCGACCCGCATGTCGTTCGGGCTCTGAAGCGGGAGCATCCAGGACGCCCTGGGCAGCTGAAGGTACCGCGATTCTGAGCCCGCGCCAGGAAAGATGGCAGCTGCTCCGATGACGGAGCCGAATTCGACCAAAAGATCCCATGCCAGAGCGAACCGTTCATCGGTATCAGGTGAATTGAACCTGGTCCGCAAGCCCTCGGTGACGCCTCCCTCATATGTAATCCAATCACCGGAGATAAAATCTTCCAGAACGTCGAAAATCTCGTCTAGTTGAGCTTGCTTTCCACTGAAGCTATCCGTTCCGATCAAGCTGAATCCGGAATCGTCATTGACATACTGCGGCGAGATAGTCTTCGCAATCTCCAAGAGCGGGAAGACGTCGATCTCGTTGAGAAGCCCCGTGCCCATCAAGTCGAGTGAGTCAGATATTTCGGTAGCCAGGGACCAACTATGGGTCACCAGGAGCGCGCGCAGGTCGATGCCAGCGTTCCTAGCTTTGAGTACCTCCCGGATCGCTTTGAGTGTGAGCGCCAAGGTCTTGCCAGAGCCCGCAGGGCCTCGCAGGCGGATCGACCTGCTAGCGCTTGCTTCGACGAACGAGCGTTGATCTCCGGTGATGGTTTCCAACCAGTGTTCGTAAGACCACCCTTTTGTTGTTGATTGTTCGCGCAGCGGTAGAGAAATCTCCACGTCGGATGGCTGAGCCCGCCGCGCCTTTTCGATCCGCTCGGCGACCTCTTCAACTGCCGCCTTCCAGTCGGTCTCCCAATGCGGCGGCATGGCCGGCTTTGATGACTCGAACTCCGCGAGGGTCGCCTTTTGATCCGACGTCGTGGTGATCCAGAGGACGACATCCGAGCGCCCGCCCGCAAGGACCTCGGCGATCCAGCGACTCGCATGAACGTGGCTTCTCGAGGCAGCAAAGAATGCGATTAGATTGTTGTGCTTGTACTGATGCCAGCCCCGAGGCACGGTTAACGGTCCGTTGGCGCGGGCACGTTCTGCGAACGACGCCATGCGGCTAAGGACATCACGCCTGAGATCGGCAAGATGCTCAGGGACGTAAAGCTCCCTGGAGTTCGAATCCCGCATGAGAACGATCCGCTGCTCGTTGACCTTGTCATCGGCGGTCAGGAG
Source organism: uncultured Actinomycetota bacterium (assembly GCA_963826035.1). Classification (GTDB taxonomy): domain Bacteria; phylum Actinomycetota; class Actinomycetes; order Mycobacteriales; family Pseudonocardiaceae; genus Actinophytocola. The sequence continues at coordinate 469,452 of CAWGVZ010000008.1, forward strand.
TACGTCGACACTGACGCCAGCGGATTCAAACAGCAACGGAGAGGCTGAGACGGCTTCTGGCGACAGGCCCGTGGCCAATTCTTTGAGGGAGCGAACGGTCGTGACAAGCGGTTTCATTTGTAGGCCTCTCCCAGAAGTTCGGAGTGGAAGTCGCGGATCTCCTCGTACTCCTTGGGGAGCCCGATGGGCATGAAGACTAGCGCGAATCGTTGGACGAGCGCGTGGATGTATCGGTCCTGCAGGCGCGATATACGTCGGTAGCTGGCGGCAGTCCTGGTCGGACCGGTTGCGATGTCGCGCTCCCACACCTGCTCTAGATGTCGCAGGTATACGAAATAACCGAGGTGATGTTTTGAGGCTACCGCAGAAAGGGACAGCGCGTCGCCCGGCGGTTGAGAGTACGGTCCTCTGAGGGCCTCGGTAATCTGCCGGACAACATTTTCGCGCTTCTGCGCGTTAGGCGCCGCAAGATGCGATGCGACAACGAGCTCAACAGCATCGTCAAGCGTCTCCGCCGGCTGGCTAATGAGCCGGATTGCACCTAGCGCTGCCTTGACAGCCTCGGCATCTCGGCCGTCAATACCGAGGGCGGCGACGATCTCTGCAGGTTCAGCCTCGCAGGGCCAGGCCCTGAGTCGCTCGTCGGAGATGTTTGCGCCGCTATCCGGCGGCAGTACCTTGCGAAGGACACTTACGATCTTTGTCATGAACCGCTCGCGGATACGAGGTAGCTGCATCTCCAGCAGGTATTCGGGTGCAGTCAGCAAGGGAACACAAGTCACGCGGCCCTGATGCTTGTCGTACGCAAAGTCGCAGTCAGCCGTGATCACAACCAGGTGTCGCTGCCACTTCAAAGCGGATGGGTCGACTGCCTCAAGGACGTCGCCCTGCCGCAGTGGGTCGGTGACGCTGATGTCTCGATACTCTGCGAATGGCTCCGTCAACTCTGCCCCCGTAAGTCTGGGCTCTCCGCCATCACCTCGGCCTGATGCATGCTAGGTCGGTGACCGGGCCCGATTCGCTACGTCCGCTCATGCCGCCGAGCGGGCGCAACCGAGGTTACGCGAGGAGCGCAGGGAGCGGGCTGTGGGAGCAAACTGGGAGCCAGATACGCCATCGAACGACGATGAGCTGCGCTCAACCGCTCCGAACAGACGTGCGCTGACCTGCCAGAGTCACATTCCCGCAGGTCAGCACACTTGCTGATCTATTTGACACAGTGAATGCTTCAACCGTGCTCCAACTGCACTCAACCGCGAGTAATCGCCGCTAAGAGCCCTAATCGCACCTTACGAGGAGCCCGACTTCGGGCTGACCACTACTGACGTTTCCAGTAGAGATATTTCGAGGACAATGAACGCGCGGGCATCGCTGGTGGTCATGACCCCACAAACATCCGTGGTCTCGTATCCTGTGGGGATGTCGGCTGGCGCGGTGATGAGTGAAGGAGCGGCCTGTGGTGTCGAGTAGCGTCGGCGGATCGTTGTGGCCGCTTGTGAAGACGATGCAGTCGCTGCCTTCCCTGGCCTCGGTGCAGGACCGCAACTTCGTCGTCCGTCTGCTGAACGACCGGCTCGGGCCGTTGCACATCGACGAGAGCCCGAGGATCGGTCCACACCTGCTGAGCATCGTCGAGGTGTGCGCCCGCCGTCCGGACGGCCTCGCCGCACTGATGGACATTCTCAACGAACTTGACGAAGGCACCCCTTATATGCGAGAGGTAGCGCGCATAATTTCTGAGCGCGGCGCTCTCGAACTTTGGCCGGAGGAGGAACATGATAGGCTTGTCGGCTTGCTTTCAGGGTTCCTCTTCAAGGACATCTTCGAGCTGTACCAACAGGTCGCCGGTCCCGGTGCGCCCGAACTCCCCGCCGAGACCACGTATCGCCAGATCTTTGCGAACCTGGCAAGCCTGAACGCGGGATGGGACGGGTTGCCAAAACCAATCGTGTTCGTGGAACACCTGGCCAAGGGCCGCAGACCCGAGTTCGCGATCGAACTGCGAAGGTGGGCAGACGAGCAGGCGAACCGCCTCGGCGTGGTCACCGAGCTGGAGAAACTACGCCGCACGATTCGTGAAGATGGCGGTAAGAAGCCTCCTGGGTCCGCCCGGCCACGCACGCCGTCACCATGGTACTTCGGGCCGCCGGAGACAGAGCCAGACTTCCCAGAGACACCACTCACCCACATGTACGAGGGCCTAGAGCGGTTGTTCACCAGGTTGGGACCGCCTCCAGAGGACCTACTCGTCGAAAACGCCCGGCGGGACGACGCCCATGAGTGAGGAGAAGCAGACTCCGTCACATGCAGTGCAGATCGCGCGCATGTGGGCACGGGTTCCGGCAGAGCATCTGGAGATAGCGCTCAAGGCGCTGGAGCCAGAGCTTCTGAGAGAGCATGAGCATCGCCTAGAGGTGCTGCGTCAGGAGCACGAACACCGACTCGAGGTCCTTCGCCAGGCACAGGAAACCTGTCGGCAGAACCAGGTCCGGTATCTCAGCGGGCTTTGGGCGGGGTTCATCATCGCGCTCGGCATGCTCGCCGGCGCAGTCGTGGTAGGCGTCAACGGGCAGCCGTGGTTAGCTACGGTGCTCGCTGGTCCCAGCCTCATCGCGCTGGCGAAGGTCTTCGTTCTTCGCCGGTCCGATGCCAGCGATGTGCGACAGCTTCAAACTCCTAGCCTGGGTCTTTCACGCGGTGTGATGTAAATCTGGCGTGGAATGGAGGAAGTGCCTGTCCTGTAAGGGAAACTTGGGCTTGCGAAGGTCCAGAGTTTTCTCACGGGAAGGCACTTCCTTGGTGCACGATAGCAAGCAGTCACGGGTCCGGGTCACTGCGGATGGCACCGGCCTTGTTTCCCGCGCCGGGGTAGCTCTGCTACGTGAACTCACCGTCAGCACCGGGCTCGGGACCGGCTGGTCAGAAGCGTTGATCGACACCTATGTCGGGATACCGACCCACTTGCCAGGGCGGGTGTTGGCTGATCTGGCGGTGATGATCGCTGATGGCGGTGACGCGTTGGCGCATCTGGCGACGCTGCGGGATCAGGACAAACTCTTCGGCCGGGTGGCCAGTGACGCTACCGCGTGGCGGGTGCTGGATCGGGTCGACGAGGAGCACCTGGCTCGTCTGCAGTCGGTGCGCGCGGCGGCGCGGGAACGGGCCTGGGCCGCCGGAGCAGGCCCTGATGTGGCCGCCGGGTTGGTGATCGATATCGATGCGACGATCACGATCGCGCACAGCGAGAAGGAGAACGCGGCGAAAACGTGGAAGAAGACCTATGGGTTTCATCCGCTGCTGGCCTACCTCGACCGCCCCGACGTCGCCGGCGGGGAAGCCTTGGCCGGGATTCTGCGGCCCGGCAAGGCCGGGTCGAACACCGCCGCCGACCACATCGAGATCCTGACGATGGCGCTGGCTGCGCTGCCCGCTCACGCCCGGCCCGACCCCGAGGATCCTGACGCACCACACGTGGTGGTGCGCACCGACGCCGCCGGCGCGACGCACGCGTTCGCGGCCGCGGTGCGCGCCGCGGGATGTGGGTTCTCCCTGGGGTTCTCCATCGCCGCCGAGGTTCAGGCGGCAGTCCTGGCGATTCCCGGCGACGCGTGGGTTCCGGCCTATGACCTCGATGGCCGGCCACGGAAGGGGGCGTGGGTCGCCGAGATCACCGGCATGCTCGACCTGACGAATTGGCCGGCCGGTGCACGGGTCATCATCCGCCGGGAACGACCACACCCCGGTGCGCAACTGCGGTTCACCGACACCGACGGGCACCGGTTCACCGCGTTCATCACCGACACCGTCGGCGGGCAACTCGCCGGCCTCGAGGTTCACCACCGATCCCACGCCAGGGTCGAGGACCGTATCCGCTGCGGCAAAGCCACCGGCCTGCGTAACCTTCCCTGCCGCGGCTACACCGAAAACAAGGTCTGGCTGGAACTGGCGCTAACCGCCGCCGATCTGCTCACCTGGACCCAAGCCCTGTGTTTCACCGGCGACCTCGCCCGCTGCGAACCCGCCACCTTCCGCTACAAAATCTGCGCCATCGCCGCGAAACTCACCCGCACCGCCCGTGTTTGGACATTGCACCTCGACCAGGACTGGCCCTGGGCCCCACACCTCGCCACCGCGTTCACCCGGCTCCGCACCGCACCCTGGCCCGGCTAACCCGAACCCCCTGCCCCTACGACCAAGGACCCGGAACCCGCCCGCCGACTCGACAGTCGGCCCACAACCCTGCCCACACAACGATTTCCAACCAAAACACGCCCACAACAGGGACCATCACCGAACCCCACAAACCCATGCAAGATCGAGGCTAGTGAGTCACCGCCGACCTAAGTCGGGACGTCGAGTTGCTTGTCTATAGCGGCAGTGCGCGAGGTACGGCGTAGTACCCGAGGAACACGTGGGAGCGGACGAACTGTGCCGGGAGCTGGCCGATCTGTCGCTGATCATCCAGCCCGCTGGCGAACCAACCCTGCGGCTGCACGATGTCATCCGCGCTTACCTGCGACACGAGTGCGGCGCTGAACGGATCAGGGAGTTGCACGACGTTCTGCTCGATGCGATCGGAGCTTCCGGAGCCGGACCGACACCCCACGCGGTGGTGGCTGTTGCCGGACTCGTCCGAGTCCCTCTGGCGGACCCTGTTCTACCACCTGGCGGGCGCGGGTCGCGAGACTGGCGGTCGAGGAGTCGGGAGTTGAGCCAGCCAGCCAGCCGGCGGGCTGTGGCTGTGAGTGCGTCGCCGACGGTGGCGATGGCTTGCCACGGTGGGTCCCTCGGCAGATGAACCTCCTGCTGGTCGAAACTGGCATGGGGCCACGAATCCGAGTCGTCGGAGGTGTGCCTTCGGCCGCCTGCTGTCGGCGTACGCGTTGTTCGCCCAGTCGCGCCCGGTTCCTACCTCCTCGGGTGACGTCATCGACGTATTGGTTGGCCTTGTTCGAACCTCGCTTCGTGGTGGGCGTGCAGCGCTGGGCAAAAGGGTCCTGACAACGTCCGCTATTGCCGAGGTGCGGACGTCAGCCCCTGCGGAGTGAGAGCACCAGTCCTGCCCCATGGGCCTTGGTCATGTGAAATCGTGGTTCTGATGGTCAGAGCGTGTTGACGGCCGCAGGAGTGGCCGGATTGCGGTTACCTCGTCGGCCCGTTCACCGCAGGCCGAACGTCTTTCTATGCCGAGGGCGGCGGCGGTGGAGGAACGTGTGCCTGCTGTGTGGTCAGGTTTGCGTTGCTGTTCGATAGGCGCGGTTGATGATCTCGCGCAGAGTCTGCGGATCGGCTTGGCTCACCCGCTTGAGATACAGGCAGCCCTTGCCGGTCGTGTGCTGTCCGAGTTGGGTCAGCAGGTCCTCATACAGGTTCATGCCACCTGTCAGGTAGAGCACGGTCTGCGCCTTGCGGGGCGAGAAGCCGACTGCGACGGTGTCTCCCTCCCGGCCCGAGGGATAGCGGTAGTGCTGTGACCCGAACCCGATGATCGACGTCCCCCACAGCACCGGAGGTTGCCCGGTGACCTCTCGCATAAGGTCAACGAGCAACTGGGCGTCGCCCCGCCGCTGTTCATCGGCGATCGCCCTGACGAAAGCGCCGACGTCGCCGTCGGTCGCAGCGGTCTTGTTAGGGACGTGTGCCACGTTCCGCGTACCTCCCACCGTACGTTGCGCCCATACAGAATTGTCCTGACAACCAGGCCACGCAAGAGGTAACGCACTCTTCTGCCGCTGACCGGTCGTTCGGGAACACGGCGTTTGCCAATCGTAAGTGCGATACCCTGTTCCACTTCTGCACTGCTGTCGGTGGTCCCACGACTTGGAACGTGGTGGTCCTACAACGGCGAGCGACACAGGTGGAAGACCCAGAGCAAAGCGAACGATGGACGACCTGGCGGTGCGTCGAGTAGCGGCCACGCTTGATCGCGAGGAGCGCCATAGTGCGGTCGAAACTGATCGACATTGATCATGACAGGTGATCAACATATGCGGTCAGAATCCACGAACAAGTGCGGTCAAAACTCGCGGACATAATCATCGCGGCGTGGCCCGAGGGTTATGGCCGACGCCTGATCGGTCCGCCGAGATCCGCGGTCCCCTGTGCTCCACGCGCTGCCCGCCCGTAGCTTGCGGTTCGAGTTGACAGATCACACGGCAAGTCCCGGTGCGCTGGCAGTGGCGGCCCGGGCCCTGTTGACGGCGAGCGAGAGTTTCAACCAGCTGATCGTCGGCCGGCCGTGGACCGACGAACTCACCAAGATCGGCACTCGGCTGGTCGACCTGGTCAAGGCCAGTGGACTGCGCTGAGTAGCTTGTTGCCATGACCTGCGGCGGATCAGGATGGCCGCAGTCTGGATGCATCGATGCGCAGCCGCGCAGAGCACCGCTCCATCCACAGGTTGTCCACGGGGGACGCGGTTGGGTGTATGTGCAGCGTCGGGGGCTGCTGATCTTGCTATACCGGCTATCGTCGGAGTGGCGATGAGCGTCAGTGAGTGTTCGTAAGTTGCGCGCGGGTGTGCTCTGACACTGATGGAGGGAGGTGAGGTCGTTGGCGACTGCTGATCAGGTGAAGGCGCTGGTCAAGAGCCATGCGGAGGGTGATGATCGCCGGTTTTACTCGGTTGCGTTACAGGTTGCCGCTGCCGCTGCACGCAGTGGTCGGAACCGGTTCGCGCAGGAGCTGCGCGACTTGGTGGATACGCTGCGTGACCGTTCAGCGCAGATGGAGTCGGGGGTAGCTCGGCTGGTGCCGGTGGCGCAGCCGCGGGGCGAGCTCGCGCAACTGCTGACGGTGACATATCCGCAGCTTGTGTTGGCGGAGATGGCGTTGGACGACGGGGTACGGGCGCGGTTGCAGCGGGTGCTGTTGGAGCAGCGCCAGGGTGACACTCTGCGTTCGCATGGGTTTCAGCCGATGCGGCGGTTGTTGTTGACCGGGCCTCCAGGCACTGGAAAGACGATGTCAGCCAATGTGTTGGCTGGGGAGTTGCGTTTGCCGTTGTTCTTGATCCGGCTGGACGGGTTGATCACGAAGTTCATGGGAGAGACTGCCGCGAAGCTGCGGTTGGTATTCGATGCGTTGTCGCAGACGCGTGGGGTGTATCTGTTCGATGAGGTCGATGCGTTGGCCGGGGAGCGAGCAGCTGCGAATGATGTGGGTGAGATCCGGCGGGTGCTGAACTCGTTCCTGCAGTTCCTCGAGCTGGACACCTCACCGAGTTTGATCGTCGCGGCGACCAATCATCCCCAGTTGCTGGACCGTGCGATGTTCCGTCGGTTCGACACGGTGATTGACTACCCGTTGCCCAGCCCGGATGTGATCCGCACGGTTATCCGTAATCGCCTGGCATCGGTGAAGACAGCTCGGTTGACGTGGGCGAAGATCGATGCCGCTGCGGCAGGCCTCAGCCATGGTGAGGTGGCGGCTGCTGCTGAGGCTGCGGCGAAGGACGCGATCCTGTCCGGTAACGGTGAGGTGACTGCGGCTACTCTGTGCGAGTCGTTGCACGAGCGTCGGGTCCATCAAGGACTCTGACCGCCGCTGGGTGGCTTATGACTGAACGCGATCGACCGCACTTGATCATCCCTACCTCGGCGCGGGCGGTGGCGTATCGCCCGCACAACCGGGGCGGGAGTTCAGCGTCCGTACCGGCTCCAGCGGATCGTGAGCGCCACGGACGACGTCTGCGTGGTGACCTGGAAGGCGCGGCGCGGGTGGCCGCGACGCGCCGACGGCAGGCACCGGTGGTGGTGGACGGGGCAGTTGACGGTTTCTACGCTACATTCGAGAGCTTCCCCGGGCTTCAGCTTGCGTTGCCCAGTCTTGATCCGCGGCAGGGGCGCCGGCATCCGGAGCTGATGTCGGTCCAGGAGGTCCCGGTTGGGGGCGGCGTGGTGGAGCGTGCCACGGTGTTCGTTCCGGAAGGGACGGTCAGCTACTTCCTTGACCGGTTGACCGCCTATGCCGATACGGCTGGCACGACAACGGTGAAGAACCGGGCGTTGGTTGATCCGATCCAGTCGGTCCGGCTCGCCACCGTCGAGGCATTGTGGACCGACCCACCGTGGGCCTTCCCGCCTGCTGGGCAGCAGGTGTGGTGGGAGGTGTGGCTGCGGCGGCGCGACGGACACGAGTTGGATCTGTCAGCGCTCATGAAATTCCGCAGGTCTGAGGGGTTTTCGCTCACGTAATTCCCCAGGGTGCCGCTCATGTAATTCCCCACCGGGAGGGTGAGCGTGTCGCCCCGTGCTGGGTCCTCGCGAAGGGACAGGCTTCACCGGTCGCATCAGGTGGCCGGGGAGTGGGATTGGCGAGGAGAACGTTCGACGTGACTGATGTGACCGAGATCTTGGTCCACTGGTATGCGGGTCGCTCGCAGAGCGAGGTCGCGACCAGCCTGGGTGTGGACCGGAAGACGATCAAGAAATATGTGGCTCCGGCGATCGAGGCCGGCATCGTCCCGGGTGGACCGGTGATGACCACCGCGGACTGGGCTGAGTTGACCGGTAAGTGGTTCCCGGCGGTGACCGACACGCGGCTGCGGCAGACGACGTGGCCGCAGATCGAGGCGCACCGTGACTACATCGCGGACATGCTCAAAGCCGGGGTCACCCAGGCCACGATCTGGCAGCGGCTGCGCGACGAGCAGGAGTTGTTGGCCAGTTTGGCGTCGGTGAAGCGGTGGGTCGCGGCGAACCTGCCCGAGGAGGTTCGCCGGGACCGGGTCACGGTGTTGATGGACGACCCGGTCCCGGGGTCGGAGGCGCAGATCGACTACGGGCATCTCGGCGGGTGGGTCGACCCACGCAGCGGGAAGAAGCGGCGGGTGTGGGCGTTTGTGATGGTTCTGCCCGCCAGCCGACACCTGTTCGTGCGGCCGGTGCTGACCATGGACCAACGCGCCTGGACTGAGTGTCATGTGGCGGCGTTCGACTTCTTCGGTGGGGTGCCGGCGCGGCTGGTGCCGGACAACCTCAAGACCGGTGTGGACAAGCCCGACCTCTACGACCCGAAGATCAACCGCTCGTATGCCGAACTCGCCGTGCACTACGGCACTCTGGTTGACCCGGCGCGGGCGGCGAAGCCGAAGGACAAGCCGCGGGTGGAGCGGCCGATGCCCTATGTTCGGGACTCGTTCTGGCGGGGCCGGGAGTTCGTGTCGCTGCAACACATGCAGGAACAAGCCGTCGTGTGGTGCCGGGAGGTCGCTGGGCAGCGGCAGTGCCGCCCGTTGGGTGGCGCGGCACCTCTGTCTGTGTTCGAGGCGGTCGAGGTCAGCGAGCTGCAACCGTTGCCCCACAAGCGGTTCGTGCTCGCCACCTGGTCGACCGGCACCATAGGGCCGGATATCCATGTCCGGGTGGGAAAGTCGTTGTATTCCGTGCCCTGGCGACACATCGGCCGCCGGGTCGACGCCCGAGAGACCCCGACCGTGGTACAGATCTTCGACAACGGGCAGTTGATCGCCACCCACGGTCGCCGCCCGGCCGGGAAGGCGACGGATCTGTCGCACTATCCGCCGGAGAAGATCGCGTTCGCGATGCGGACCCCGACCTGGTGCCGCAGCCAGGCCGGCGACATCGGCCCGGCCTGCGTCGCGGTGATCGGCGGGCTGCTCGAGGTCAATGCCCTGTTCCGGCTGCGCGCCGCGCAAGGCGTCCTCGGCTTGGCCGGCAAGTACGGCCCGGCCCGGCTGGAGAAGGCCTGCGCTCGGGCGATCGAGGTCGGTGACCCGACTTACCGCACGGTGAAAGGGATCCTGGCCGCCGGCACCGAGGCCGACCCGCCACCGCCCTCGACCGGCGATGGTGGTGCCGCGGCGCACCTGCATGGTCCTTCGCAGCTGTTCGCGAACGTCGTGGCCCTGCCCACCCCGAACCACACGCCCGCCGCGGACCACGCCACCACGAGCGTCGATCACGAGCCCGATGTCCACGACGAGCACGGCGATCGCGGCACCCTCGTCCCCACCGAGCCCGGCCAGCCCGGCGGGCTCGTCTCCGACCCCACCGACAGCACAGACACCAGCGAGGAAGCATCGTGACCGTCGTCGACACCGCGTTGCGCGATGCTCTGCGCGCGCTGAAGCTCTCCGGGATGCTCGACACCCTCGACGCCCGCCTGGCCCAGGCCCGCGGCGGGGAACTCGGGCACCTGGAGTTCCTGCAAACCCTCTGCCACGACGAGATCGGCCGCCGGGAGCTGACCGCGATGGGCCGCCGGCTGCGCCGCGCCCACTTCGACACCGAAACCACCTTGGAGGAGTTCGACTTCCACGCCAGCCCCAAGCTGCCCGCCGCGCAGATCCGCGACCTCGCCGCGCTGCGCTGGCTGCACGCCGGCGAGTCGGTGATCCTCTACGGCCCGGTCGGGGTCGGTAAGACCCACGTCGCGCAAGCGTTGGGGCACATGGCGATCCGGCACGGAGCCGACGTCCGCTTCGCCAAAACCAGCCGCGTGCTGGCCGACCTCGCCGGCGGGCACGCCGACGGCACCTGGGGCCGGCGGCTACGTGAGCTCGCCCGGCCACCGGTGCTGATCCTGGACGACTTCGGCATGCGGGAACTCACCGCGCGGCAGGCCGACGACCTCTACGAGCTGATCAGCGAACGCGCCGGACGCTCGCTCGTGCTGACCAGCAACCGGTCACCGGTCGACTGGTATCCGTTGTTCCCCAACGCCGTGGTCGCCGAGTCACTGCTCGACCGACTGATCAACACCAGCCATCAGGTGTTCATGAACGGCCCCAGTTACCGACCGAACAAGCGGCCCCGGAGTGTCGCCCACGACAAGAAGAAGACCACCGAGTAGAACATCATCAGGACCCACCACCTGCGGAATAACGTGAGCGCAGGCCCCGGGAATAACGTGAGCGTTCACAGGATCGTCTGCAGGACTTCGCCGCAGCTACCGGAGCGAGGGTGGGGCGTCAGCACCTCGGGTTCGGGGACCGGACCGTGGTGCTGGTGCAGGCCAGCGTCGAGCAACTCGCCGGCGCGGTCGACGTGCTGGACGACCTGGCCGAGTTGCGAGCGCCCAGTGAGCCAGCGGTCGTTCTGGCTCGCATGCCTCCTGCTGAGCAGCGGGAGTGGATCGATGACCTCCTTGATCGGCTCGAACCAGCCGACCACGAGGCGCCGTCCGTGTGTGTGGTGGACAGCGGCGTGTTCCGAGACCATCTGCTTCTCGAATCCTCACTGGACGTCGATGACTGCCATGCCGCGGATCCATCATGGCCGGTCCAAGACGACCGCGGGCACGGCACGGAGATGGCCGGGCTCGCACTGTTCGGCGACCTCGCGACCGCGTTGAGCGGCTCAACGGCAGTGCGGCTGACGCACCGGTTGGAATCGGTGAAGATCCTTCCTCCGCCACCGGCGGACAACCCGCCTGAGTTGTATGCCGCAGTCACGGTGGACGGCATCACGCGCGCAGAGATCCAGGCACCGCACCGCCGCCGGGTGCACTCATTGGCGACTACCGTCCGACAAGACACTCCACCGGACGACGGTGCCAACCCCCTCATGGTCGGGCAGCCCTCGTCCTGGTCAGCGGCACTGGACGCTCTCGCAGTCGGCCGTTCTGTGGTGACCACTGACGACGGGTTGGAGTTCCTCGACATCTCCGCCGAGGCACCGGACAACGCCACCGGCAACGACGTCGGTGAGCCTGGCGATCACGCGACAGGACGCCTGTTCGTGGTGTCGGCAGGCAACGTCCGTCGACCGTGGGAGGAGGACCACCTCATGCTCAGTGACCTCCGACCTGTCGAGGATCCCGCGCAGGCATGGAACGTGCTCACGGTCGGTGCGTTGACCGAACGCGACTCCATGGTCGACGCACCCGCCGAGTTCGCTGGCTGGACACCGTTGGCCGCAAGAGGAGAGCTCTCGCCGTTCAGCCGGACGTCGATGACCTACAGCAAACCCTGGCCCACGAAACCGGATGTTGTCCTGGAAGGCGGCAACCTGGCCCGCTCGCCCCACGGTTCGGATCTCGACACCCCGGACAACCTGCAACTCCTAACCACCAACGCACCCCTGACCTCGTCGCAGTTATTGACGACCACGCACGCCACCAGCGCGGCCACCGCCCAAGCTGCGGCCTTGGCCGCAGCTGTGTGGTCCGGCTATCCGTCACTGTGGCCCGAGACAGTTCGTGCCCTGGTTGTGCACTCTGCAGAGTGGACCCAGGTGATGAAGCAACATCTCGACACAGCGAGGGGCCTCCGGGCCCGAGCCCGGCTGCTTCGCCGTTACGGCATGGGCGTACCCGACCTCACCCGCGCCACCCGCAGCGCGACCGACGCCCTGACCTTAGTCGCCCAAGACGTGGTCCACCCGTTCGACAAGGGCGTCATGCGGGAGATCCACTTTCACGATCTGCCTTGGCCCACTGACGTCCTGGCCGACCTCGGCCACACCCAGGTGCAGCTGCGCGTCACGCTGTCCTATTTCATCGAACCCAACCCCGGCCGCCGCGGTTGGCGACGCCGCTACAGCTACGCCTCCCACGGCTTGCGGTTCGACCTGCGCACCGCCACCGAGTCCCAAGGCGACTTCGAAAAGCGGCTCAACCAGAAAGCCCTCGCCGAGGAAGAACAACGCCCCACGACCAGCAGCACAGACACCGGTTGGTACCTCGGAGCCGAGCACCAGTCCGCACCCGGCTGCCTCCACACCGACATCTGGACCGGCACCGCGATCGATCTGGCCAACCGCGGCGCGATCGCCGTCTACCCCGTCACCGGATGGTGGAAAGAAAACGCCGTCCGCGACCATAGCAACAACGGCGCGCGCTACGCCCTCATCCTCTCCATCACCACCCCTGAAACCGCCGCCGACATCTGGACACCTGTCGCCCAGCAGATCGGCATCCCCATTGCGATCGAGACCTAACGTGCCAGTGACAGAGGCCAAGGGTCATCAACTGACTCCTCTGGCTGACCGGTCGTCGACCTGAGGTGCGGTTGCCTGGCGTGACGCTGGCGGTGATCGATGACGCGAGGGATTGGAGTTGATCCTGAGTTGGTGAAAGCGCGAAGAAGCACCTCGTGGATGTCCGGGCATCGGCGTCGAACGTCGCGGACAGCGTGATGTCATAGCCCACCGGGTCGTCACCGTTGTCTCACTTGCTCTCGCCGGTTTTGGTGACGTTCGCTCTGGGCAGCAGCTTGCCGACATAGATCGTGTCCGCGCCCGCACCGTCTACGAACAGGCCGAGGACGCGGTAGTAGCGGATGCGCGGACGGCTGGGCCGGTCGAACGTCACCTCGCCGGTCTCCGCGTTTGGAACGACGGCCGACAGGTCGACGCCCTCGTACAGCTCCAGCGTCGACCGCTTCGTCTCCTGAGCTACGAATTTGATGCCCGTCGTCTGCTTGGTGATGTCCGAGCGGGTTGGTTCCACCGCGCCCCAGGACTCGACGTTGGACGTCTCGGTCGATCGTGGCCACGTCACGCCGTCGGACTTCGACACCCAGCCGACGTCGGCGTAACCGGCGGGCAGCGCCAGCAACTCGCTACTGGGGCCGCTGGTGAGTGTGGCGGGCAGTGGCGCGCTGTCATCGGCGATGAACACCGAGCCCTCCAGCGCCTTGCGGATGAGCTGGTTTTGTTTCTGCGCGAGCTGGTCGTATGTGGTGGTTGGCGTGGTCATACAAAGCACTCCTTCGAACAGCACGACGCTTGCGACCGACTACCCCTCATGCCGTACGCTGAACAGCCGACAACCCGGTTGATCATTGAAAGGTGCAGGCGGCATATGGAGGCGACGGCAGCTCTCACGAGAAACCATATGCTCTATCTGGCCGTAGACATGGGCGATAACCCCAACTTTGGAGAATTCGCAGAGCAGGTTCGAATCGTGAACCAGCTGCAATCATTTCTCTTTAGGCGAGCCGAGCTTGCAGCCCAGAAAGATTTGCCGAAGAATTACCCCGTCTCCGAAGAGAACCTCCGCAACTTCATTGACGCCCTTACGGAGCGTTCGAATTCTCTGGTACCGCCGTCATATTCCGAGATTAAAGACATTATCGCAAAGCTTCTCGAAGACGACGATGAAGACGGGCTGCCCTATTATTCGTCAGTAAGGCACTCGGGTCTGAAAGTTGTCCGCACATCGATGGCTAGCCCATGGGTCACTGTCCTCAGTGACGTAGCCGCAAACTCGAAACCGATTCTGTACGGTGGATCAGTCATTCTTGGCCTGCACACCATACTGAACATGGTAATCAAATGGCGTGCGCATGTCGCGGATATTCGCGACCGGGACGCTGCTCGACCAAGTTTGATACCAAGTCGAGATGTCGCGCCGGATGAGATTGTCGAGCACTTCACAAAAGCTACCGATCGTACTTTTATGCCACCTGACGGCACCGATGCGGATATGCAAGCTTTTGAAGAGGTGTCTAACGACTTGCGGAACCTCGGTACCATCATCACTGCTGAGATGATCAGTGAGAATGATCCGCGCATCCACCGAGACCTGTGAACGGCCAGACCACGATCAGCGCCTCCACGTGAACCGATAGTAGGCCAATACTCGTCGCACATCCTCGCTGGTCGCGTACGGCACCTGTGTAGGTGGGTTATCCGTTCGGGCATCATCGATCAAAACGTTGGCGACCTTGGTACGGATGCTGGCCAGGACTGCTCGTCGGCATGCCTCGGTTATTCGCCAAGCGGTGGCACGGTCAGGCCCATAGCAGGCGATCTCCATGCGCGGGTAGTCGGTGATCCCGTCGTCGGACCCGCCGACCCGCTGCACCCGGATGCTCTCGCCTGTCAGCTCGGCGGGCGTCGCGGTGACAGTGGGTGTGACCGGTTCGAGCAGCGCCATGACGACGGTCTCGGCGTCGGGAAAGGCCGCCAGCTCCGTACCCATTGGTCAGCCGGCCTGCACGACGTCGAGCGTGCGAGCCAGCACGTGATGCGGCTCGACCTGCACGTTGCCGAACTCGACGGCTGCGGAGTGCGGCGCGTTGGCGACCACCAGTCCCATCACCCGGTCGCGGCGCCAGCCGCCGCGCCCGCCGTCCTCGGCGTGGATATTTACCGCGTGCTCGCCGGTCTGTCGTGGGGCGATGTGCTGGTCGAGCTGGGCGCCGCCACGAGGGCGGTCCATGACCAGCTGGTGCACGGGCAAGGACAGGAGGATGGCGGCGAGGCCGGCGTTGTCGGGGATGAACTCGATGTCGGACATCAGCCGGTCACCCCTTCGATGCGGATCACGCAGACTCCACCGGTCGTGAACGGGCTGCGGAAGCGGGCGGGGGAAGCCGTGAACCTGCCAACGGGTGCCGTCCGACAGGGTCACGCGGTCGGTTGCGGTCACGTCGGCGTCGATGGGCGCGTAGACGGTGGCCACGGTGCGTACCTGGTCGGCCCGGTCGGTGTGTTCCTCGGAGTTGCCGGGCGCGATGACGCAGCCGGCGACGGTGTGCTCGGTGGCAGAGAGCGGATCGCCGTAGCGGTTGGTGCCGACGGGCCGCTGCACGGTGATCGTCTGTCCGGAGATGCCGATCACGACGTCAACCTTTCGGACTGTTGCCACGAGTACCGGGAGTTCCGGCATGATGATTGGATGGCGGAGAGGCGGCGGATATACCGGGTATCCATCGGTGCGTGGCTGTGGGCGCTGTTCGTCATGGCGGTGTGCATGACCGTTCTGTTGGGTCGCCTATACAGCCGCACCGACCTGGCGGGGGCCGGTCTGGTGTGGACCGGTGTTGGTGCCGGGATGGTCTTTGCGTTGCTGCTGACCTGGTTAGGGCGCTCCGCCACGATGATCACTGATGCAGGCGTTACCGTGCGCGAGCTTTGGTCCCGGTTCTACCCGTGGACGGAGATCGCGGACATCTGGGAGGACGACCTCGGACGGGTAGTGCTCTACGACCGTGACTTGTGGCAGGTCCCGTTGCCCCACCTCACCCGGAAGCGCCTCGGAGAGGCGTTCGGTCCGGAACTAAATTCTCTGACCGCGCGATGGGAGGCCCGCCGGGGTTCGGGCTGGGGGTCAAGAGCGGAGGAGATTGCGCAGAAGGCCGCGAGTATCGCTACTAAGGCTCAGGCCGTCCAGAAGCGCGCCAACGTGTTCGTGTGGGCTTTATGGGCAGCACTGGCCAGCCTTGTGGCCATCATGGTGGTTATGGCTACGAGCAACCACCTCACCATCAGTCCCATGGTCGAACTTTTGATATGGCCTGGAACGTTGGTTGTGCCGGTCGGCGTGTTCTTGCTCATCTATATGGTCGGTAGCGCGCGTATCCGAGCCCGGAAGCGTCGCTGACCATCGGGTCCTCGTCCACAGTCGGCGTCGTGTCGATGATGAACGCTTTGTCCTTTGCCAATCGCGCGGCGCAGCCGGGTGCGGTGATCGCGAGTCGGTTCGGCGTGGTGGCGCGGTTCGCTGTTGGCGTAGGTGGCCGAGTACGGGCCGATGGTGGTCGACACCGCCCCGCCCGGGGTGGGCACGGCAGCGCGGCCCAGCTCCAGCGCGACGGCCGCCACGGCTGGTTGGGACCGGTTCGGGGATCGGGCCGATCTCGCCCTCGATCACGGCGAGCACCCAGAGGTGGATCGCAGTGCAGGTCTCGTCGGAGACCTGTCGTCCGGTCAGCGCCGCGAGGGTGGCCGCCGTGAACAAGACCATCGGTCTACTTCGGACCCCGCTGGCGCCGACTCTCGGCCACCTCGTCCGGGGTCGTGGTGCGGCCGGCTTCGCTGACGCCGAGATCGGCCGGGAGCTTGCGCAGCTCCGTCGCTGTCGGGTTGTCCACGTGGGCTTCGCCGTTGACGAACCGGACGCCGAGGTCGGCGATGATCAGGGATGGGTGTCGTTCGCACACGAACTTCATGGACTCGATCCGTTCGTTTCGGTTACACCTGCCCTTGCTGATGCGACACCTGTGGCATGACGATGGCACCGAAGTGGCAGGCCGTTCAGCAGATGACTGACGAAGAGCTGTACGCGCTGTACGACCAAGTGGCAGAGCACACGACTGTGGGATTGAGCTACTACCGGGACGAGATCACTCATCGCGAGTTCGAACGGGCATCGAAAGCAGCACACGAGCTTGCCGCAGCGTCTCTGACAGAAGCAAAGGCGTCGACGCATCTCGCGAAGATGAACATGATCGTGGCAATCGTAGCTACAGCCATTGCGATAGCAGCGCTGCTCGCACAGTTCTTGCTTGGCTAAGCCACTTAGTGGTCAGAATCGGAAGTCCTTCTGGGGTCGATCTGCGCTGGCTGGCATGTACCGGCGGGCGGTGTCGCGAAGGGCGCTTCCGGGACAGTGGTCGTGCCCTGAAGGACCCATTGGGGGCGTTGAACGTCTCGATGGACCCCTTCGAGACATCGGCCATGCCTCGAAGGGGTCCATCGAGACGCCGCCACCTGGTCAACCCTCGAAAGACTTCCAATTTCGACCACTTAGCTCGTGGTGAGGTTGGTGATCTTGCCGTGGGAGCGTACGTTCCCGTACTTCAAGCCGACCTCGCCATAGATCTGGTACGTGTCCGAGGAGCCCGTCTTGGCCAGGGGTTCGGTGAACAGGAACCCGCGGCCGGGGATGCGCAGGAACACCGGGGCCAGCTTGTCGAGGCTCGCGACAAATGACGGTGTCGGCCGGCATGTACCGCGACAGCATGATGTTCAGCCGGCCGAAGTCAGTCTCGATGGTCTGGAGGCTGACGCCGCCGACGTTGCGGGTCTGTTCCTCGTAGTGCTTGTCGGTGATGAAGATCTTCGTGAGCCGCCGCTTCTGGTGGGCGTTGCAGATCAGCGTGGCGGTCTCGCTCACGGTGATGCCGCCGTTGGTCCAGGTGGTCTGGAGCAGGTCGAGGATCATGTCCTCGGTCAGCTCAGTGGGGCGGCGTTGGTGACGACGTTGGTCGTGATCGCCTGGAGCAGTCCCCGGGTCTTGCGCGGCAGGGTGTTGTCGGTGGGCTGGGCGAACTGCCCGGAGACGAACGTGATCTCGATGTCGCGGGCGATCTGCTCCAGCGAGCGCTGCTGCTGCCACACCAGCTCGTCACCGACGGGGTTGGTGCCGTTGAGGCTCTGGTTCTGCGGCACCGCCGAGCCGGTCGCCGCGAACTCGCCGGTCGCGGCCTGGCGGGTGTAGGAGATCGCGAGGACTTCCTGGTGGACTTCGACGATGTTGAAGGCGTTGTAGCGGACCCGGTGCTCGGGCGGCGGTGCGTCGGCGCCTTCGAGGCGCTGCCTGTTGACCTCCGGGGCGCGCAGGTCGTAGCTCTGCCAGGTGAAGATCGTGGAGTCGGTGGACTGGCCGCCGCTCAGGCCGCCGATCGAGGACAGCAGCGGCGTGTCTGCCGGGGTGAGCGCGAACAGCTCGCCCACGAAGTTCGGGCTGTTGAAGGCCGTGAGCATGCCGGTGATGCCGGGCACGGTGTCTCCTTGATCTGCTGCGCGCAGACACCGCCACGGGGCATGTCCCAGTTCAGGTCCGATGTGGACGCCCGGCTATTCCGGGCAGGGATCAGCGCTTGCGGGTGTCGAGCAGCTGCTGGGTCTTGAGAGCGAGCGCGGCGCGGTGGTCGCCCTTGCGTTCGGCGACTCGGATCTGGTCGGCGATCGACGTGCCGCCCCGTGCGCCCTGGCTCGCGTCGGGAGCCGGGCCGCGCTTGCCGTCCTTGGCGGCGGCGAGGTGGGGGCGGTCCTTGAGCACGGCGGCGACGTCCTCGGCGATCGAGGTGGTGTCGATCTCGCCGACGTCGCCCACGTAGCGGGTCTTGTCGTCGAGGTAGCGGGGTGCGTCGGCGGGGTTGGCCCAGCCATGGGCGGCGGCGCGGATCTCGGCGGACACGGCCGCGGTGAGCGCAGCTTGGGCGCGGGCCTCGGCCTTCTCCGCGCGGTCGGCGGCCTGCTCGACGTCGGTGCGGTTCGCGGCCTCGGCCTCGTCCCACTTCTTCGCCTTGCCGGCGTTGTCCTTGGCGCGGGTCTCCCACTTGCGGGCCTGGGCCTGGAGTTGCTTGTAGAGCGCCTCGAAGTCCGGCTTGTCCGAACTGGACTTCTCGCCGGCCTCGCTGCCGGAGTCGCGGGTCTGGTTCTGCTGGCCGGTCTCGGTGCCTTCTGCTGCGGCCTGGCCTGTGTCTCCGGTGCTGGCGCCGCTGTCGAGGCCGGCAGGCCGGCGGCCTAGTGCGGGCACCGGACGTGGCGTGCGCCTTCTACGGCGACCTTTCCGTCCCGCAGGTGAGTACCTGGCACCGGAGCCCCTGATTGACGTCCAGGACCTGACCGACGCCGAGGTCGGCCTGCTGGTCGCGTGGTGGCGGCGGTCAGCTAGTCATGCGCAGGTGAACGCACCCCGACGAGCGTGCTGATCGGAGCGTGCTGCTCCGCATCGACCTGGTTGCGAGCTGACCCGGTGGCGGGGGGCCGGGGTGTGGGTAGGCGGTGCATGAGGATGTGGCTGGCGCGTTGGTCGGCTTCGCGGATCCACGCGGTGTAGTAGGCCAGGGTGGTGCCGCCGTCGGCGTGGCCCAGTCGCCCGGCGACGGTGCGGACGTCGACGCCTGCGGCGATCAGTTCGGTGGCTGAGTAGTGCCGGAGCTTGTGGAACGTTGTGCGGATGCCGAGCCCGGTGACCAGCCGGCGGTAGCGGCGGGTCAGCGCTTCCGGCGCGAGCGAGGTGACACCGTCCGCACGTGGCGAGAACATGAAGCTGTCCGGGGTGAGTGCAGCGCCCACTGCGGCGGCTCGGATCTGGCGGTCCTGGTGATAGCGCACCAGCATCGTGGTGGTGTGTGGGTCGAGCACGAGGTGGCGGCGCTGGTGCAGCTTGGTGTCTTTCTCCCAGGTTTGGGTGCCGACCTGGGCGATGCTCGCGCGAATGACCAAGACTCCGCGTGCCGGGTCGAGGTGGCGCCAGCGCAGCGCGCAGAGTTCGCCGCGGCGGGCGCCGGTGATCATCGCCAGCCACACCAACGGCCCCAGCTCGGTATCAGCCCAGGCCGCGTTCAGAATCTCCGCCGCTTCCGCCGGTGTGGGTGGCTGCGGCTCGAGGTGTGGCGTCGGTGGCGGGACAGCCTCGGTGGTGGGATTGTGATCGACCCAGCCCCACCGCACCGCGCGCCGGTAGGCGCCACTGATCAGATAATGGATCTTGCGGACGGTCGCCGCGCCGAGTGGACGGCAGTGATGTCCCCGCCGCGCAGGTTCCCGGTGAGCGGGGTTGCAGTGTTCGCGGCAGCGCAGCAGCTCGGCGTAGAAGCCATCGAGTAGCTCCGGGGTGACCGCAGCCAAGGGCAGGTGTCCCAGGATTGGTTCGACGTGCTTGGTGACCGTCCAGCGATACGTGTGCCGGGTGGTGTCGGCGACGTGCAGCATCGCCAGGTGGCGGGCCAGCAACTCGGTGAGGGTGACATCCGCGCGCGGTAGACGTCGTTCCCGAACCTGGGTCAGCAGCCGCAGGCAGGCGGCTTCCGCCTCGTCCACCGCGGTCGGGCCGTCCGGCACGGTCGCGGTCAGGAACCGCTGGCGATGCGTGACGGGATCGGTGCCGGCGTAGACCCGGATCCGCAGCGAGCCGCTGGGCAATCGGCTGATCGATCCTCGGGCGCCCCGACGGATCGGACCGTCACCATGATCTGCGGCTGCGGAGGTCTTGACACGATTCTTGACACATGACTGTCCAGCCTAGACAGGATGAGCGTGTTTGCGCAGGTCAGACTAGGTG
>CAWGVZ010000009.1:0-253912 GCA_963826035.1 uncultured Actinomycetota bacterium
CCATACTCCCAGGTCAGCCGCCTGGGAGTTTTGCTTTGTCGGACCAGTTGCCAATCAATTGCCAGTTATCCCGTCTGGTCCCCGACCACTGAGTCGAGCGCGTCCGCGCCAGCCCGAGACACCTGACCGCAGCCCATGTAGTTGTTGAGGTCATCGACGGGTGCGAGTGCCCGAAGACATCAGCGATCTGCCGGGCGGTGAGCCCCGCCTCATCGAGCAGGGCCCCGACCGTCTCCGGAACGTGTGGAACGTGACCCAGTCGTAGCCCGCCCGCTTCCGGAACGGCACCCAGTAGCGGTTGGTCAGGTTTGACGCGTTCTGGTAGCCACCCCGGCTAACTGCCTCCCCGTCACCGGACACCGACAACCACACCGCTTGCACACACCCTTCGCCGACACGCCGCACTCACTCTCGATCGCTCCGCGACTAAACGAACTGTGACGCATGGTCTCGGGAGATGCTGACCGAGCACGCAGGAGTGGCACCACCGGTGTTGGGCCTCCATCACGACGCCAGCGTCCTCAAGAAGGGCGACGGCAGACCGCTGGGCGCGATCGCGGTGGTCGCAAGCCGACCGGATGGGTAGTCCATGCTAGATGGGTGGCAACTCGTCGAGATGTGGACCCGGTGCTCAGCGCACGAATGTCGCGCACGCGCGGGCGCGACACGTCGGCGGAGATGGCGGTTCGACGTGAACTCCACCGCAGAGGCATGAGGTATCGAGTGAACTATCGGCCCGTGTCAGACATGCGGCGGACCGCCGACATCGTGTTCCCCAAGCATCGGGTCGCAATCCTGATCGATGGTTGTTTCTGGCACGGATGCCCCGATCATTACCGCCCAGCGACGGGGAACCGTAGAGAATTCTGGGCCAATAAGATCGCCGATAACCAGCGGCGGGACCGCGAGTTGACAGGCGGGTTCGCAACGGCCGGCTGGCTCGTTCTTCGATTTTGGGAGCACGAAGATCCAACAGTCGTAGCGGATCGCATTTCGACCGCTGTGTGTGGCGTGGACTGACCCCGTTAGGCACGGCCCAGTCATGATCACGTGGTGAAGTTACTATCGTCACCCTGCGTGTCCGCCTGAAGATGGTGGGCCGGGCGAAAGAGACGACCTTCTGTCTGAGAATATTTGGTTACCACGCCAATAGCCTCAAGACAGAAGGTCGTCAAGTTGTCAGTCTTGCAGACGTCGTCGCCGTTGTCCAACTTGACAGATCCGTCGAGTGATGAATGCGATATCTCCAGCCTGTTGAAGATGTTGGACTCGATCACTGATCCACGGAGCCCGCGCGGCCGGATCTATGTTTTGTCGTTTCTGTTGGCGGCATCGTTTGTCGCCGTATTGGCGGGTGCGAAGAATTTCTATGCGATTGAACGACGGATCCAGGATCTGCCGTCATCGTTGATGGCGAAACTGGGTGGCACATGGTGTTATTTCTCGCAGGGATACAGGTTTCCGGGAGAGAAGACGGTGCGCATGTTGTTGAGCGAGTTGGACGCGGGCGAGTTGGATCGAATATTCGGTGTATGGCTGTTCGGCAACGCCCGAGCCGATGACGACGAGCTTCTGGTGCTGGCCATCGACGGCAAGGTGATGCGCGGCGCCTGGACCGACGAGAACGAGAAGTTTACGCTGTTCTCCGCGATGATCCACGACCTGGGCGTGACCGTCGCACAGGTCGCCGTTCCTGGCGACACGAACGAGATCACCCAGGTTGAGAACCTGCTGGACGCGCTGCCGATCGACGAGGGCCAGGCCGTATTGGTGACGATGGACGCCGCCCACACGCAACGCGACACCGCCGAACACATCGCAGGCAAACGCGGCTTCGACTACATCGCAGCAATCAAAGGGAACCAGCCCACGTTCCAACAAGCGGTCATCGACGCCATGATTCCCGTACTGAACAACGATCCTGAATGGGACACGACAGAACGTGGCCACGGACGGATCAACCGCTGGCGCACATGGACAGCCGACGCCGGAACAATCGACTTCCCACACCTCGAACGAATCGCGTGCATTCGCCGAGACACCTACACGCTGGACGGCACGTGGACCAGCAAAGAATTCGCACTGTTCGGTACCAGTGACTCGAATATGACTGCAATCAGATTCCACACGCGCGTCCGGAAACATTGGGGAATCGAAAACAAAAGTCATTACATCCGCGACACCGTGTGGCGCGAAGACCTCCACCAAGCCCGCACCAGAAACGGACCACAAAACATAGCGGCACTACGGAACGCCGCAATCGGCGCGCTTCGAATCGCCGGGTTCACCAACATCACCGCCGCTACCGAATGGATTGCAGGAGACCGCGCACGAGCACTCCCATTGCTCGCTACACAACGTTATGTTGATCACCCCAGGTGAACATGACTGGGCCGTGCCCCGTTAGGTGCCTGCCTTCCGGTGAACCGCATACGTGACTTGCTTGCAGTCCGCGTTGACGATGTGGCTGAGCGCCTTCACCAACTTCCAGTCGTCTGCGAGCAAAGGTGCGCTGTTCGGCTTTGTGATGGCGATAGTGATCGGCACTGACGGGTCCTTGGCACGAATCAGGCAGGAGTTCCAGATCATGCCTTGAATGGCGCTGAGCGGTCCCCAGATCACGAACATGAACTGCTCCCTCGGGTCCTCGGCGAAGCATCGCATTGGCTTCTCCTCTAGGGTGCCCTGCATGAGTGCCCACTGATCCCCCAGCGCAAGACGCACCACAGACTCGGCAGCTGGGGTCCGCCGACAGCTACCGTGGACCGAAGGTGGCTCACTTCGTCCAGTGCGGCATCAGGCCGGAGCGGATCCGGACGACATCGATACGGATAGTGCCCAGCCCTGAGCGGTGCCCGCGCTCATGCTGGCGGGTTTCGTTCAACGGGTCCAGCTGGACCCGTACGCGAGTACTGGCCGCACCCCGTTCACGCTGCCGCTCGACCTACATCGGCATCAGCGGGATGCCATCGAGATCGCGCGCGGAGGTGCCAGCTGCGTGCTCACGGCCGGCACGGGTTCGGGCAGGAGCCTGAACTACATAGCGCCCATCGTGGATGGTGTTCTCCGGGTCCTCCGGCAGCCTGAGGCCAGCAGGTTGGGCCGACCGAGTCCCACCGACCCGGCCGGTTGACCGTCGCGGCCATGGTGCAGTGCCGGCATGATCATGTTCGTGTCTGGCGCGGCCTCAGCGCACGCGGGGGTGGGCGAGGGCGTATGGCTATTCACAGTGGCAGGCAATGAGGTCAACGGCGTGAGATTGAGCGGCGGGGGTCGGGGAAGCCAAAACTGACGTAGCCGGGTGCGCGTTTGGCCAGGAGGAGGCCGGCGCCGATGTCGTGGTAATCGTGCACCTCGGCGGTGGTCTTGCCCAGATATGCGCGCAGGATCCGTCCCGCGTACTGGACCAGACGACCTTTGAATGCGATCGGGTTGAACGTGAGCGTCACCCGGTACCCGGACCTGACCGGCGGGACCTCGTGACGGCAGTCGGCGTAGAACGCGACGAGGGTTCGATCCCACGTCCACCGACCGCGACGCGATCAACACCGCACTCGCCGACATCGAACGCGGGTTCTGTCGGTGCCTGCCGATAGCTTGTCCTCATGTTGCCCGACGGCCTGCCCGACATCGATCTCGCCGAACTCGAGGACGCGGCTGGCGCCGCCTCGTACGCGAGGGGTGTCCGTTACGCGCGACAGCGCGCGGTCACCGAGCTACGGTGGGAGCAGCACATGCTGCACGGAACCGTGCGGGGAAGCGACGACTACGCGACCTCGGTGTCCTTCTTCGACGACGGCGCGGCGCTCGAGTTCGAGCTCGGCGAGTGTAGTTGCCCGGTCGGCTACAACTGCAAGCACGTCGTGGCGTTGGTGCTCACGGCGCTGGGCTCGGCGTTGGGCACTGGCCGTCCCGCCCCCGTCCGCCGCAGTCCCCGCCTCCCGACCTGGGAGGAATCCATCGGAGCGCTGCTCGACCCCCGGTCGGACGGTCTCGCGAGGCGGTCAGGCGACACGCCGCTGGCCATCGAGCTGACGCTGGCGCCGGGAGCGCCACGGTTACCCGGTTCGGCGACGGTCGGGCCGGCGCTGCGGGTGCTGGCCCGCCTGGTGCGGCCGGGCAGGAACACCTGGGTGAACTCCGGACTGAGCTGGACCAGGCTGAGCTCCGCGCACTACTACTTCGCCGACTACCTCGCTTCGCACGTGCAGCTCCTGCAGGAGCTGTACGCGCTGTACCGGTCCCGCGAGAACCACTACGGCTACTCGTCTGAGATGAAGTCGATCGATCTGTCCTCGTTCGACAGTCCCAAGCTGTGGACCGCACTGGACGAGGCCGCGGCGATCGGCCTGCGACTGGTGCACGGGAAGAAGCGGCTGGGCGAGGTGAACCCGTACGGATCCGCCCAGCTCCTCATGGACGTCACCGGCGATCAGCCTGCGGGGCCACTGGTCGTCAGTCCGGTTGTCCAGGTGGATGGGAAACCGGTGGACGCGGCGCCCGTCGAGTTCATCGGGGCCGACGGCCATGGCGTCGTGTACATCGACCGTGCGGAGATCCGGCGCACCACCGATCACCGCGACTGGCGACTCAACCTCGCGAAGCTCGCCGAGCCGGTACCGCAACAGCTGCAACGGATGGCAGTCGACAATCGGAGACTCGAGGTGCCCTCGGCCGAGCGGGCGCGGTTCCGTGACACGTATTACCCGCGGCTTCGGCACCTGGCCCCGGTGATCTCATCCGACGAGTCCTTCACGCCGCCGGAGATCTCGGAGCCCACCCTGGTGCTGCGGGCGTCCTACGGCGGCGACCACCACCTCGACCTCGACTGGGAGTGGTCCTACCAGGTCGGGGACACGCGACTACGCGAACCGCTGCACCGGGTCGGGTCCGACCCCGGTTACCGGGATGTGCGGGCCGAGCAGGCCGTCCTGGCGAACCTCGACGGCTCGCTCAATCGGTTCGGGCTGCTCGACACAGATCCCGTGCCGGTCCTCACTCCGCACGCGGAGCCCGCGGCATCGACACCATGCGGTTCACCACCGAGGTCCTGCCGCTGTTGGCGGACCAACCCGGGGTCACCGTCGAGGTCGACGGAGCCCGGCCCGACTATCGCGAGGCGGGCGACTCGCTGACTATCGGCGTATCGACCGACGAGGTGGCCGGCGAGACGGACTGGTTCGATCTCGGCGTCACCATCACGGTCGAAGGGCGGGAGGTTCCGTTCATCGATGTGTTCCTGGCGCTGTCCAGGGAACAGTCGCACATGCTGCTCGCCGATGGGGCCTACTTCTCCCTGGAGAAGCCGGAACTGCGGACGCTGCGCGGGCTGATCGAGGAGGCCCGGGCTCTGCGGGAGTCCTCCGACGGCACGCTCAAGATCAGCCGGTTCCAGGCTGGGCTGTGGGACGAGCTGGCCGAACTTGGCGTAGTCAACCGTCAGGCGAAGGCATGGCAGCGGCAGGTGCGGGGACTGCTGTCTGCGGAGTCCATCGCCGCCACACCGGTGCCGGCGACGCTCACCGCGCGACTGCGCCCTTACCAGGTGGACGGGTACCGGTGGCTCGCGTTCCTGTGGGAGTCCCAGCTCGGCGGCATCCTCGCCGACGACATGGGGCTCGGCAAGACGTTGCAGTCCCTGGCACTGATCTGCCACGCCCGGCAGGCCGAGCCGGACGGCGCCCCGTTCCTCATCGTCGCGCCGACGAGCGTGGTGTCGAACTGGGTGGCCGAGTCCGCGCGCTTCGCGCCGGATCTGAGGATCGTGTCGATCTCGGACACGCTGCGCCGCCGGGGTCAGACCCTCGACGAGGCCGTCGCCGGCGCGGATGTGGTGGTCACCTCGTACACACTGTTCCGGCTCGACTTCGACGACTACCGTGCCGCTCCGTGGTCAGGGCTGATCCTCGACGAGGCACAGTTCACCAAGAACCACCAGTCGAAGATATACCAGTGCGCGCGGCGCCTCCCCGCCCCGTTCAAGGTCGGGATCACCGGCACCCCGATGGAGAACAACCTGATGGAGCTGTGGTCGCTGCTGTCGATCACCGCGCCAGGGCTGTTCCCGAACCCAACCCGGTTCCGCGACTACTACGCCCGCCCGATCGAGAAGGAACGCGACACCGAGTTGCTCGCGCGGCTGCGCCGGCGGGTCAAACCATTGATCAAGCGCCGCACCAAGGAGCAGGTGGTCGCCGACCTGCCCGCGAAGCGGGAGCAGGTGCTGGAGGTGGAGCTGGCGCCGCGGCACCGGAAGGTCTACCAGACCCACCTGCAGCGCGAGCGGCAGAAGATCCTCGGCCTGGTTGACGACATGAACAAGAACAGGTTCACGATCCTGCGCTCGTTGACGCTGCTACGCCAGCTGAGCCTGCACGCCGGTCTCGTCGACGACGCGCACCACGACCTGGCCTCCGCCAAGATCGACGCCCTGCTGGAACAGCTCGCGGACGTGGTCGCCGGCGGCCATCGTGCGCTGGTCTTCAGCCAGTTCACCGGCTTCCTCGACAAGGTCCGCGCGCGGCTGGACGCGGCGGGTGTGGCGTACTGCTACCTCGACGGCAAGACCCGGAAGCGGGCCGCGGTGCTGGACCGCTTCAAGAACGGGTCGGCCCCGGTGTTCCTGATCAGCCTCAAGGCGGGCGGGTTCGGGCTGAACCTCACCGAGGCGGACTACTGCTTCCTGCTCGACCCATGGTGGAACCCCGCGACCGAGGCGCAGGCCGTGGACCGGACCCACCGCATCGGACAGACCCGCAACGTCATGGTGTACCGCCTCATCGCCAAGGACACCATCGAGGAGAAGGTAATGGCCCTGAAAGCGCGCAAGGCCGAGCTGTTCACGAACGTCATGGACGACGGCGACATGTTCGGCTCCACCCTGGACGCCGACGACATCCGCGGCCTGTTCGAGTAGCCGGCGACGCACCAATAGTCGATGCCTTGAACGACGCTGGTCGGGAGCGAGTTTCGGAGACTCGGTAGGCGGCCATCAGTCGGCCGAGGTCCTGCGACTACTGGGAGGAACACCGCTACGGCAGCCCTCGCGAAGGCGTCGGGGAACGCTAGGCGTGCCGGAGTTGGTGGATCGCTACGTGGCCGCGGCGTGGATGGTGGTTCGTGATCGGCTTGGGGCGCGATGTCTGAGCCCACTCCCCACGATGACCGGGCTCAGAAAGCCGTGAGATGCGACGGGGATCCGGTCCACTCATTCGGTCAGTTTCGAGCCTACGCGACCACATTCCAATTAAATGATTGACGTTGGACGTCGAGCGAGACACGATAATAGCGACCCACAACGAAGGAGATAGTCATGACGAGCATGCGGAATCGAGGGTCGCAACGCTGCTATGGCGTCGCGATCGTTG
Organism: uncultured Actinomycetota bacterium; assembly: GCA_963826035.1. Lineage (GTDB taxonomy): Bacteria > Actinomycetota > Actinomycetes > Mycobacteriales > Pseudonocardiaceae > Actinophytocola. The sequence continues at coordinate 7,368 of CAWGVZ010000009.1, forward strand.
TCGCGTGCTTGCCGAGCCTCCATGTCGATGAGTCCGCGCAACCCGAGCAGTGGCTGCGGGAAAGTAGGTCAGGCTCCCCGCCATGACGTTCAACTCGTCATGACCACGGGAGCCGCCCATCGGGGTAAACCGATCCGGGCGGCTTTCTCTATATGTCACGTACCCGAATTATGGGCGCGTGAATATATCGGCGCGCTTGGGAATCGGTGCGATCTCCAAAACTGTGTCCCGGGGATTCGACTCCTCCCCCCGGTGCTTTATCGCGCCCACTATTGGTGGCGCTTGTTGGTCGACAACTCCACAGCGGAGCAGACATATCCCGGCCCGCGTCCGGTTCGATGTAGGTACGGCCTGGCCGGCCTCACCAATGGGGATCGGTCAAGTCATAGTGGAGCTGGGCTGCGGAGCCCAGCCCGGCTGTAAACCGGGCGCCGCGCGGGCGCAGGTGGTTCGACTCCACCCTCCGCCACGATCGCCCCTGTAGCTCGGTGGACAGAGCTACGTACGGGGAGATTTTCCAGGTTCGAGTCCTGGTAGGCCGGCCAGAAGACCGATCCAGGCGCGTTGGTCCAGCGGTATGGACACCGGCTTCTCACGCCTGAGACATCGGTTCGACCCCGGTACGCGTCACCAGGCCCAGGTTCGAACCCTGGACCGGGAGCCCCGACCGAAACCGGGCAGCACAACCGGCAGGCCCCTGTGGCGGAACGGCAGATGCACGCGACTCAAACTCGCGCGCCCAGGCGGGCGTGCAGGTTCAACTCCTGCCAGGGGCACGCGAATCCACAATGGACGAAGAGATGGGAGGCGGCAAGGAAAGCGAGAAGGGAGGGCTGGCCGAGAGGTAAGGCACCGGCTTGCTAAGCCGTGGTCCGGACAGAGTCCGGCGCGCGTTCGATCCGCGCGCCCTCCGCGCACGAGAGTAACGACGAGGTGGAGCATGGCGGTCTGTGCAGCGCCCTCATAAGGTGACGGATCAGGTTCGACTCCTGGCACCTCGACCACCCTGCCTCACGGCGGGATGCCGGCCCACGTCACGACCGTCCCGCACCTCCGCGCGAGCTGACTCCTACCGCATGGCAACTCGCCGACCGAGCCTGAAATAGCGGTCAGGATCGCCAAGCAGCGATCAGGTCGTCAGGGTCGAGAACAAGTACGCCGGGTACGGTCGCCGCGGCGCGGGTCACTGCGAGCAGCGGGGTCTGTTCGTCGGCGCCTGGTAGCCGGGATCGGTGGATCATCAGTCGAGCGAGGTCATGGGTGTCGAACGGGCGCGCGTCCTTCCACTTGATCGAACCGACCATGGTGACACGCTTGGCGACAGGCTCGCGGTCAGCGCCAACGATGTCGATCTCCGGATCGTTGGTGCGTGTCCAGTAGCCGCCGATCACGGTTGTCCCCTCCGGGAGAATCCCACCGGACAGGCGGCGCAGCGACTCCCTGATCACCGGTTCGACCGCGCGGCCGCGCCAGGTCGTCCAGGACGATTGGATCCGGTCGAGCACCAGGTCTCCGCGACCACGCTCGATCTCGGCGAGGTGTGGGGCGAGGAACGTCAGCCAGAGCCCCGGGTACGGATCCCGGACAACGTATCTGGTTTCCCGGGAAGCTTGGGTTGACAGCGGGACAATGGCATCGACCAGGCGCTTGGCGGTCAGAAGTTGGACGCGCGGCTGAGCGAGGCCTGCGGCAGATCGCCCGCCGCCCGTCCGATCAGCGAGTAGGTCCGCTCGCCTGATCCGATCGTGCCGAGGACCCGGCGCGCTTGCGCCTCGACCGGAACTCGGCGGCCAGCGCGCGTTCCGCGCTCACCAGCAGTGCCGACGTGGGGTCGGCGACCGCTTCGGTCAGGTAGTTGATGACCGAGGCGCCGCTGGGCCATTCGTCCAGGATCAGCGGCAGCCCGCCGGTGACCAGGTGAGCGTCGAACGCGTCCGCCGCGGGCAGGTCGAGCATCGTGGCCACGTCCGCGGGGCTCAGCGGCGGGATCACCATCTCGGTGGCGCGCTGGTGGAACGGTCGGCCGTACTCGCCTCCATCATCGCGAGGTCGGAACCGGTGCACAGCAACAGCACGTGCCGGCGAGACAGCTCGCGATCGAAGAGCTTCTGCCCTCGAACCCGGCATCGTTGGCGATGAGGTACGGCATCTCATCCAGAATGACCACGCAGGGTTGCCCTTCGGGCAGTGCCGCCGTCAGAAGCCGCAGCGCCGCGTCCCAGGATGTGGGGGTCTGGTCGCGGAACACGTCCGCACCGGGAAGATCCGAGCTGATGGCGGCCTCGGTGAACAGCCTCAGATCCACCTCCGTGCTCGACTGCGCGGACGCGGTGAAGAACACGTAGGGCACACCCGCGCGTTCGACGAACTCCTCGGCCAGCCGCGACTTGCCGACCCGGCGGCGACCGCGCACAAGTAGTGCGCGGCCAGGCCGCCCCGCCCGTCCACCCGCCCTGACCTTGCCCAACACCCGGTCGAGCAGCGCCAGCTCCCGCTCACGTCCAATGAACACGATCAGCCACCATCTCAGATTCACTCACAGATGATTCACTCACAGATGAGTGTGTCGCGATGTGAGCCTCGCGATTGGGGCTGTTACTCAGCGGCTATGCGTTGACCATGTAGTGGAAGTTGTCTGGTCCGACGGACCGCTGCAGGGTGGCCACAACTCGTGCCGGGTTGTCGTGCGGGCCGGCGATGTAGAACGGCTGGCCGTCGCGGCCGAAGTGGATGGCACTCGGGCCGGCCCACTGGCCGAGATAGTGCTTGGTCGTCTCGAAGTCGGAGTCCGCGGGAGGTTCGAAGCCGAGATCGCGGGCGTACTCGACAGCTCCGAACACCAGGTGCTGCGCCAGCTCCACCGGCACGGACACGGGGCTCGAGTACCCCTCGAAGAAGGAGCGTGCGAACGCGATCATCCCGTGCTGATCCATGGCGAGTGGGCCGATCGTGTTCTTCACTCCGAGGCAGTAGGTGTCGACCAGATACCCGCAGACGCTCAGCCGCCGGCGGCCCGCATCGCGCGCGACCAGCACACCCACCAAACCGGAGCCGCCGGAGTCGGCGACGTCCGGCCACTCGGTGTGGCCATCGACAGTGAGTCCATCGCTCCAACCTGGGCTTACCCAACACTCGACGACCTCGCGGGCAGCGGGCGACCTGTCGTCCTGCGCGGCGATCGCCTTGATCAGCGGCGCCACCTTCGCCGGAGGCACGCCGAGTGCCCTGGCGATCTCCTTCGGCGAGCAACCCTTGTCGCGCAATTCCCGCACCCGTGCAGTCAGCTTGGCTTCGTCCATGCCGACACATCCTTCTCGTGCCGACATCAGGATTGCCGACGACGCGCCGACTCGTTCCTGAGCTTCGTTCGAGGGAGCGGTCACCAGTTGGTGGTGTCGCTGAGTTGCAGGTGTTTCTGCAGGACGAGGGTGGCCTTGCGGATGACGGCCTGGTCGGCGCGGAACGCTTCGGCGACCTCCGGATAGGTGGCCTGCCCGGCGCCGGACCAATACCGAACAGCCCGGTCGACGGCGGCCGCGAGCACCTGGGGCGGGAACCGGGCGAGAAGGTCGTCGGGCTCGGGCAGGCGCCACCACGCGGCCAGTGCGCGGGCGGCGAAGGTCAGACCATGGCGCGGCGTCGTGCGGGTGAACAGACGTGTGGCGACCGGGTCGAGATCCGTCTGGGCCGGCGGGGCCTGGGTGATCGACCTGCCCCGGAACCGGGTGAGCGCGGCCAGGTGCCAGGGCATCTTGTAGGGCAGGATCTCCTCGAGGAGCCGGTTCGGCGACCAGAGCAGCAGGTACGGGTACTGGTCATCGTGGGTGTGCAGGTCGCCGGCCGTGCCGCCGCGCTGTCCGGCCACGGGTTGGTCGTAGTTGCCGCAGGTGAACTGCACCGGGGCGTGACCGGCCGGCACGCCGATCCCGAACAGCGGGCCCGCCGCACCGTACAAGCGGGTCAGCGCGGCCAGTGGTGAATCGGGGGCGATGAGCCGCGTGAGCTTGCGGCGTTCCCCGTCGACCACCAACTGCCAGAAGGCGGCGACCTTCTTCTCCTCGGCTTTCCTGGGCAGGACAGGACCAGCGGGAGCGGCGGGAGCGACCGGCAGTGCTGGTCGGGTCTTCTCCCGCTTGGGTGGCATTGCCGGCCGCGCGCGGCGATCGTCGTTCGACGGCGCCGCTCTGGCGGGAGGCGGTGGTTTCGGCGGGGGCTGCTCGGTCTTCGGTGGGATGCAGGTGGTGCAGCCGAGACCGGTCTTGGTGGCCACCAGCGGCGCGTGTGCGTCGCAGGTGGGGCAGCGGGTCGGGGCGAGCGTGCCGGTCAGCGGCAGGTACTCGAAGGTCACCGGCCAGCGGCGGTCGCCGCGACGGACGTCGGTGTCCAGCCGCCATACGGGTACGTCGACCAGATGGAGGCGGTAAGGGCGCAGCGCGTGCTGATGACGGTATTTTTCGTCGATCTCGGCCATGCGCCGGTCACGTTCGGCGGTCGTCGCCTCGGTTCGGGCGTCCAGCAGGGTCGTTCGCCGCGGGTCTGCGCCGGTCCGGCGCTTGTCGATGGCGGCGAGTGCGGCGGCGTAGTACTCGCGGGCCCGGGTCAGCTCCGCGTCGCGTTCGGCATCCGCGCCGGCGGACAGGATCCGGCCACGTGCCGCCGCGGTCGCGTCGAGAACCTTGTGGGCGGCGGCCAGGGCGGGAATGAGCGCGTCGGCCGGCAGTCGTCGGCTGGGCGCGGTGTCGGCGGTGGCTGCCGCCTGCCGCAGGTGGGTGGCGGCGTCCTCGGGCCAGGCGATCCGCGAGGGGACGTCGACCAGACACTCGGCGGTCTCGGTGAAGTGGTCTTCCGCGGAGACCGTGTGGCTGACCAGCGCCGAGAGGCGCAGCGTGGGGCGGTGGGTGCGGATCGGTGAGCCGGTGGCGTCGATTCGGCCGTGATCGACCGCGATGAGGTCGCGGACCATCGTCAGCAAGTCCTCAGTGGACAGCGGGGGTTGCGTTCGGTGGGGCAGTGTGAGCGTGCCGACGTCGCCGGTGGCGATGACCGACTCGGCGGCCCGGCCGATCTCCGGGTGCCCGGCGCCCAGGAACAGCACGCCGTCCTCGCGGGAGATGTCCGGGTCGTCGGTGACCAGCGCGGACTCGGGCAGGTCGTGCCTGGCGGCGAGCCGCTCCGGCAGGACGGCCAGGATCGTGTCGCCGGACCGCTCCCACAGGCCGTCGTGCGCGTCCACGTAATCCAGCCAGAAGGAAAGCGCGCTCACTCGTCCTCCCCTACCAGAGCGTCGACCGTGCTCCGGTCCTCCAGGTAGCCGGCCCTGGCGGCGACGAGGTCATCGCCGAGCTCATCCATGCGCCGGGTGAAGTCATCACCGTCCTCGCTGGTGGTGAAGGCCTCGAACACGGCCTGCTCGAAGTCGAAGTCCTCGTCGATCCGCCCCAGGATCATGTCGAGTTCCCCGACGACCAGCTCGAACATATTGATCTTGGTTTCCAGGGTGTGCAGGATCCGTTCCTCGATGGTGCCCCGGCAGGCCAGGTTGGTCAGCAGCACGTCGTGGGTCTGGCCGATCCGGTGCAGCCGGCCGAGCCGCTGTTCGATCTGCATGGGGTTCCATGGCAGGTCAAGGTTGATCATCACGTGGCAGAACTGGAGGTTGCGGCCCTCGCCGGCGGACTCGGTGGACAGCAGCACCGGTTTGTCATCCCGGAAGGCGCCGATGGCGAGTTCCTTGTCCGCGCGTCGGAGGCTGCCGTGGTAGGCGGCCGCGTCGATCCCGGCCGCTCGGGTCGATGCGGCCACCGCGTCCAGGGTCTGCCGGAACGCGGTGAACACCAGCACCTTCTCCCCGCGCGCCGCGTGCTCACCCAGCTTGGTCGTCAGCAGGCGCACCTTGGCCGGGTTGATGATCGCTTCCGCCGCGGCGGCCAGGTCGGTCCATCCGAGCTTGCGCAGCGTCGGCGCGGCCGCGGCCGGAGTGGACCCGGCCAGCCGGGCCACCGAGCGCAACGCCATGCGTCGCCCGGCCGGCGCCTCCTTCGCCTCGATCCGGATCCGCTCAGCCAGTTCGGCGTACATGTCCCGCTCGTCGGTGTCCGGGGTGACGAGGACGGTTTCGGCCAGGCGTTGCGGCAGCCGCAACGCCACCTCACTTCGCCGGTGGCGCACCATCACCTGGCGGGTCCTGGCCCGCAGCTCGGTCAGGTTGCGCGGGCTGCGAACGTCGCCTCCCGGTGCGGCGTGCCGGGTACGGAACTGGCTCGGGGTGCCGAGCAGGCCGGGAGCCACCAGGGAGATCATCTCGTAGAGGTCCTGCAGGCGGTTCTCCACCGGAGTCGCGGTCAGCAGCAACAGAAAACGTGAACTCAGTGCCCGCACGAGCCTTCCGGAAGCGCTGCGCGTGGACCGCAGCCGGTGCGCCTCATCGGCGATCACCAGATCCCACCCGGTCGCGGTGAGCCGCGTCTTCAGCGGGTCGCGACGGGCGGCGGCGAGTGAGGCCAGCAACACCGGCTGGTTGCCGCGGCCGTCCGGGATGGCGTCGTTGCCGGACAAGATCGCGGTGGGGAGGCCGAACTTGCGTTCCAGCTCGTCTCGCCATTGCTCGACCAGACCCGCCGGAGTGATCACCAACGTCCGGTCGGCGAGGCCGCGCATGCGCAGTTCGGCCGCGATCAGCCCCGCTTCGATGGTCTTGCCCAACCCGACCTCGTCGGCCAGGATCGCGCGCCCCCGCATCCGGCGCAGCACGGTCGCCGCGGTCTCCTGTTGGTAGTCGAACGGCGTGAAGGCCAGTTGTGGCAACGACAACAACGTGTCGAACCCGGGCCGGCGCAGTACCGCGACCGCCTGGTCCACCAATGCTGACGCCGCCGGATCGACAGCCGGCGAACCAGACAACCGACCCAGCAGCCCGAGTAGAGCATCGGGCAGCTCACCGGCTGGGACGCGTTGCGTGGAGGAACTCGGTTGACGGTCCGACATCGTGCCCACCTTAGTGGACGCCGGGCCCGACGAGCCCGCACCGGCGAGTCGTGAGAACCTGGCGGCGTGAGTCCGGTCAGCAAGAAGCGCAAGCGCAAGCCGACCAAGTCCGGCCGTAAGGCCACGCGCTCGAACCTGCGGTCGGAACCTGCCGCGGCACCTGGCTTCGACCCGGCGTCCTACCTGGGTGACCTGTCGCCGTTGATCTCCCGGGCCGAGGTCGAGCGCACCATGGACCGCCGGGTGTTCACCATGCCCTTCTACGGCACCACGATCGGTGGTGAGGAGTTCGACAGGCTCAACCCCGCCGACCCGGACGAGCGCGGGATCCTCATCCAGGGCGAGCATCCCGAGTTCCACGAGGCGTTGGCCGACCCGTCGAGGGATTTCACGAACGAAGAAATCAACCCTCGCCTGCACATCACGATGCACGAGATCATCGCCAACCAGCTGTGGGACAACGACCCGCCCGAAGCATGGGCGGCCGTCCAGCGGCTACGCGAACAAGGAATGGACCGGCACGACATCCTGCACGAGTTGGCCGGGGTAATGACTGAGTACCTGCATCCCACCCTGGTCCACCACGAACCGTTCGACAGCGACGACTACCGGCGATCCCTGAACCAACTTGGCCGCAGGACCACGGGACGGCCCAAACGCAGCCACGCCACCTACCAGATCAAGGTCGGCATCACTGGCAGCTACCCGGAGATCTGGCGGCGGCTGTCGTTGCCCGGCGACCTCACGTTGGACCTGCTGCACAACGTCATCCAGATCGCGTTCGGCTGGGAGCACAGCCACCTGCACCAGTTCGAAGCCAACGGCCGCCGCTACACCGACACCAGCTTCGGCCCGGCGCCCGGAGCCACGGACGAACGCCGGGCCACGCTGGCCGAGTTGGCGCCGCGCAAGGGCAGCCGGTTGCGGTACACCTATGACTTCGGCGACGACTGGGCGCACGACATCGTGGTCGAAGACGTGGACCGTGACAAGGAGACCTCCGAGGTGACGTGCCTGGCCGCCGAGCGCGCCGGGCCACCTGAGGACAGCGGCGGCATCCCCGGCTACCTGAATCTCCTCGATGCCATTGGCAACCCCAAGCATCCCGACCACGACCACTATCTCGACTGGCTGGGCGACCTCTTCGATCCCGCGGCGGTCGACCTTGAGGCGATCAACACGACACTTGCCGAGATCAGCGCGTCCGACCGGCGCTGACACGCGGCGCGCGGCATCTCCATGGTCGGCGAACGCCGCACCGATTACTTCGCGCTGCCGGTGGGTTGCTCAGCCGTCGCCGTGGTGGTGTTCTTGCTGGGCTTCGGCGGTAGCCAGTGGGTGCTGTAAGCCCGTTCGATGCCCGGATTTCCCGACTTGGAGAACCGGAGTCGCCGACGATCCTTGGTCCAGCTGACATAGACCGTTTCGCTGGGTCGCAGGCCCGCGCTCGTGGCCCATTGCCGGAAGATCCGCATCGCCGTGCTGATCTTGGGCAGGCTGGCGACCGTGACCTGCTCCAGGTACGGCACGCGACCACGCCGCCAGTCCTCGACCTTCTCCGGTCGAAGCCAGCCAGTGGCGAGCAACGCGTCAACCGCTGTGGCGTAGCCGTTCTTGGCGACCGCCGCACCGCAGGCGGCGGCAATGTCACGCCTCAACCTCGCCTGGTTCTTGGGATTCATCGACTACGCAGAGCCTCGAACTCTGTCACTCCATGCGGCCCCAGCACGTCGGCATATCCCTCGGGCACGTCCAGGAACGTCTCCATGTCGGCGTTCCCGACCAGCTTCGCCAGACGCGCGGCCAACTCGAGCGGCTCCGGGTCATGCTCCTCGCACAGTCGCAGATGGAGTTCGGCCAGCGCGGAGCCGACTTCCCCCGGTTCGGTCTCGTAAGTTTCCCATGCCTCGTTCAGATAACCCGACAACTCGGCCCACACGCCGATCGCCTCCTCGACCACCACGAGCGACTCATCGGTGGGCGGTCGCACGGCGAGCAACTCCAACTCGGTCACCATCGTTCTACCGGCCTTCACGATGTCGTACAGATCCCACCGGCGTCCGTTCGGCACATCGGCAGCCGCCGCTATCATCTGCCGCACGGCACCGATCTCGACCGGACCTGGCGGCGGCAACTGTCCGGCGCAAGCCAGCAACGAGGCCGCGAAGTGCTGGTCCGCCACCGCCTGCCGGGCGACCAGGCCGATCAGCGCGCGAGGGGTGAGCCCGGCGGCCATCTCGGCGAATCGTTGCTCTTCGGGATCGACATCCTGAACCCGAGACGAGATCGACGAGAAGGTGAACTCCTCCTCCAACGCGGCAAGCGCGACCGCGACCGCGTGCCCGCACAAGCGACCAGGCACTCCGTCGACACAGTCGCATTCCCCTGTCAGCACGCCGTCGACCACCCCGACCCACACCCCGAGGAGCCCCCGGTCGGGATCGGCGATCACGGCACTCGCACCGCCGTTCTCGCCTTCGAGGTCACGAACCTGCCCCCGCGCAAAGTACTCGCGCCCCAACTCGGACAAGCCCTGCCCCACGGAGGCAAACAGCATCTCGATATCAAGTCGCACAGCCACCCGGCCATCCAACCGCAGCCTGCGCGCGGGCCACTTTGGGGCCATGACGGTCAGGTCCCAATCGTGTGCAAGGTGGCGGCCAGTTCACGATCCGGGCTGACGTCTCTGCTGTACAGCGGCCCGCAGTCGCGGCCAGCCGGCCCGCGAGCCTGACCAACAGCGAGCGCTCGCCGCGCTGGGTCTCAAGGGGCGCAAGGTGCCGGATCTCATCCCGCGGTGGCGTTGCGGATGGAGCTGACCGTTCTGCACTACGACCGAGACTTCGAGCTGATCGAGCAGGTCACCGGCCAACCCACTCGGTGGGTTGTGGAGCGCGGAACGGTCAACTGACCCGCACTGCCTCACATCCCTACCGCTGGGCTTTCCGGTCCCCGCTGCCCACGTACGTTCGCGCCGATACATCACTCCACGTCGAGGTCAGCCACGCCAGGTCGGTATCGGCCTGGTGCCGTGCGGTCGTGGCGCGGGTGAACAACTCATCGGTCTTCGTGAGCACGAGCGTGTACGGCCGGCCTTTCCGGCGGGTCTGGTGTCGCACCGGCAGCCAGGCCCGGTCGATCTGGGTGTGCACGTGCCGGCGTCCGTCCTTTGCCAGTGGCCACTCGAAGGTCCGCTGTGACCGGGAGCCGAGAAACGTTCCCAGTGTGTCGCACAGGTCGCACGCGCATCCGGTCCAAGCGATCGACCAGTCGTCGTCCTCCCGTCGCGGTCGCGCGAGGATCGCGGCGAGCCGCTGTACGCAGTCCCGCGCCACCGCGTCGAGTCCCGTCACCCGCCGCTCGACCGTCGAACGCAATGCCGGCATCAGGCACTCCAGCACGGTGTCCGCGTACCCGCGCAGCGCCGCGGTGATCTCCTCGCGCAGCGTGTCGTCGGTCGCCTCGAGCAGCCGTATCAGCGGCGAGCTGAGCATCACGAGCTGTGGCCGGCGGTCATCGGTTCGTGCGAACGTGGTCCAGGACCGCAGCTCGTCGCCCAGCCGGTGCCAGGCTTCGGCGGCCAGCAGCCGCGCCACCTCCGGTCTCCCGGCGCCACGCAACGCCCCGCACAGCCCCGGCAGTTCCTCCACCCACTCGTGCCGGTCGGTTCCGTAGTGGTGTCCCGCTCTGAACCACCCGGTGATGACGTCGCACGTCCATTCCTGGCCGTACCGACCGGCTGCGGACGCCAGTCCGGCGGTGTGCTCCTGTGCGAGTGTCTCCACGCGGAACGGTTCCAGCAGCATCGCCGCCGTCGCCGCAACGCCCAGGCCCGCCGCCACGTCCAGCGCGGCGCCGAGCAGTCCCGGCTGCGAGCCGGTTTGTTTCCAGAACGGCGCGAGTGACGCCGCCGCGGCCCGCGTACTCTCCAGGTCGCCGGCGTCGATGCGGTCGCGGAGCTCGTGCAGCGCCCACCGCGATCCGGCCTCGGCACGTGCCGCGAACGCGCGGTCCCGGGGCCATACGACGACCGCGGCCCGCCGGTACCAGCGGTCCAACGTGTTGCCGTAGTTACCCATGTAGCCCTCGTACTCGGACTGGTAAGGCTCCAGAGCCTTGCTCGGGGTGGTGGCGCACACCTCGTGGTCGGGAACGCACAGCGAGATCGGCTCGCCGCCGACGCCGTCCGGGCCGGTCCACCAGCCGAGGGTGATCTCGTCGTCGATCAGATCGGTGAGCTGGTAGTCGTCCGGATCCTCGTCGTCGTAGTCCCACCCGTAGCCGTCGGACGACTCGACGTCCCAGGTCTCCTTCACCTCGGCGAGCGCCAGCACCGTCTCACACCCGGCCAGCTCCGCCGCTGCGCGCACCAGCGCGGCGCGCTCCGCATCGGCGCCCTTGAGCCGACGCCACGTCAGGCCTCGCTGGGTGTACTCATGGTCGAGCAGGAAGACCAGCCGGTTCGGGGGGTCGAGGTCGCGGCTTCCGTACCGCCGGGTGGCCGGTGTGGTGAAGTGCTCAGTCAGGCAGTGCGCCAGCTCGGTGGCGGGGCCGGCCTCCGAGAGCCGGGGTCTCGGCTTCGGCGAGCAGGTTGAACGTGAGCGTCAGTCGGTACCCGGACCTGACCGGTGTGACCTCGTGGCGGCAGTCGGCGTAGAACGCGACGAGGGTCAACTCCTCCTTCGACGCACGGTAGGTCCTGGTCTCCCCGGCGTGGTCGATGACCAGTTCCCCACCGGTGTGCACCGACGGCAGTGACACCACCAGCGTGCCCACCATCTCGTCGTGCTTCTCCGAGTCCTGGTGCGGGAGGAAGAACTGTCCCTTGCCGTACACCAGCATCGCGTGCGGCTCGGCCCGCAGCCGTGACGTCCTCGGCAGCCCGAGCTCGTCACGGAAGTGCTCCAGCGCACCGTCCAACAGCGCCGTCCAGCCGGACCCGCCGAGCGTGAGCTGATCCGGGGTGAGCTCCCAGGTATCGCGGACACCCGTGTCGGCCAGCGTCTCCGCACCCCGGCCGAACATCGCCGGCCGCGCCACCGCGATCAGCTTCTTGGCCAGGGGCGCGCGGACTGGAAGGCGTACCGGCCCGACACCGGACACCTCGAACTCGAGCAGGTGTGCCGGCGCCAGCAGCTGAGCACTGAACGACCCGACCGGCTCGGCATCGTCGAGCAGGTGCGCCAGCCGTTCCCGTGCCGTCTTCGCCATGTGTCCCCTTGCGCGCTCTCGGTGTTCTTTTCCGCAGCCTGACAGTAGTGACGGCCGACGGCGATGCGGGCGGGGGTGTTGTGGCAGCGGGCGAAGACTCCGATATTTTCAACAAGGTGTCTTCCGATCTCGCGTTCGCTGCCAGCACCTGTGCCGTGGTCGAGGCGGCCGCTCGGTTGGCCGAGTGGGTGGGCGGGGACGGCCTACCTGTCACGGCGGGTGGAGCGCTTCGTCCTGCCGATGTCGCGGAAGCCGCGCGGGCGGTGGGCGCCTCAGCGCCGGCCAAGGTTCGGCGGGCGTCCGACGTGCCCGAGGTGCACCGGCCGTGGCTCGTGGCGATCGGTGCGGGCCTGATCGCCGTCACGAACAATCGCGCGGTCCGCGCCGCCGAAGTGGACGATCCGCTGGCCGCCTGGTGGGCGGGAGTGCAGGCGCTGCTGGCCGCCGAGGTCACCGACACCTTGGACACCGACCCCCGGATCACCGCCTCGGTGACGTTGACCGTGGTAGCCGAGCACCATCACGACGGACGGACCTTGCAGCGTCATGTCGGCCACGTCATGTACGACCGCGGCGACTGGGACATTCTGGGCAGCCCTCAGCGTCATGGCCGCGCCCACCCGGCCGAAGCGGCACTGGCAGTACTGCGGCTGTTCGGCGCCATCGAGGGAACCCGGCTGACGCCATTGGGCGTCTGGGTCGGCTCGGAGTTGCGGCGGGTGGTGCCGTCACAGATCACCCCCCAGCTGTCGGCGAAGGACCTGCTGGGCCTGCTGACCGGGGGCGATGAGGTCGACGCCTGGAACCGGGCCAGCCGCTGGTTCGGTGAACGCACCATTGATCAGATCGTCGCGGAACTGGCCACATGCGCCGTCGAAGCGACCCCGGCCGAGCGGGTGACGGCCGTCGGCCTTATCAGTGACTTGGGGGACGACGCGGTTGCTGCCTTCCGCGTCGCCGAGCGGTTTCCCAACCTGGCGGCGCACGTGCGTTTCATGTCTCACCAGCACGAGCAGGCACCGCTGCCCGACGCGGCCGACTTGGTCTGGCTGGCCACCGAGTACACCCATGCCGACCTGGTCTGCCACGGTATTGCGGCGGCCCGCTACACCGCGATGGACACCCTGGACGTCGCCGGGATCGACCTGGCCACCGGTGGGATCGACCGGATCGCCGGCAGTGGACATCCGCATGCGACGGCAGTCGCCGAGGCTCTCGCCGCCGTGGCCAGAGCGACCGTGCCGGTTCAGCAACTCAAGATCTCCCTGACCGGGCGTTGCTGGCGCCGGGTACTCATCGCGGAGAACGCCTCGTTGGAGCTGCTCCATCTGGTGATCAAGGCGTTGTTCGGTTGGGACGACGACCATCTGCATGTGTTCACCGTGGGGCGCCGCCACTACGCCGATCCCTTCCACGGGCTTGAGGAGACGGTGCCCGAGTACACGATGCGGTTGCATCAGGCGCTGCCTCGGCCCAAGGCGACGGTGTCCTATACCTACGACCTGGGCGCCACTTGGCGGCACGAGATCGTGCTGGAAAAGGTCCTGGAAGACCATCCGTTGTCGCACCCGGAGTGCGTCTCCAGCCAGGGTGACAACCCGATCGAGTACTACGACCCGGACGACCCGCAGGATCCGGTGCCCTTCGACGCCGTGGCCGTCAACAAAGTGCTGCGGAAGCTTCGCTGACATGTGGTCACATGACGACGAACCGGCGGCGGACGTCGCCGGTGTGCCTGATGCGCAACAACTGTGGCGGCTGCTGCTGGCCGCACCTCACCGGCCTGAGCTGGCACCCGCGGTCGCGGTCGACACGTTCCGGCGCCTGCATGACGCGGGCCAGTCGGGACCGGTCGACTCGGCGCGGTTGCTGTGCACGGATTGGCGGTGGCGACGTTCCAGCGCCCAAGTGCTGGCCGGCATCGTGGCGGCGAGGATCCTCGCTGACGCCGAGTTGGACCGGCTGGCCGAGGAACTGCTGTGGTCGGACAAGGTGCGGTACGCGCACCCGCTCGGCTGGACCGGCAGCTCCTTCATCGAGTTCGATCTCGACGCGCCGCAGCGTCCGCCACGGACGGTGCACCTCGATCCGAACACGTCGGTGACCGCCGAACGCCAGGTGTGGCCGCCGTTGCGGGCCTGGGCCGCCGAGCGGGTCCTCGTCCGGAACCGGGCCGCCCTCACGGACGTACTGGAGCGTGCGCGGGCGCTGCCGGCCCGAGACGCCTCGGCCGTCGTGACGGGTGCGGTGCACGCCGCAGCCGAACTGGAGCCGGAACAGGCGCGCGCGGTGGTGGAGGCCGCCCTGCGGTGGGGTCACAAGGCGCCACGCAAGGCCGCGCTGGAGCGGCTGATCGCATGGGGGGAGGCCGGTCGCGCGCAAGCCTTGGCCGCGAACGATCCCGACGCCGCCATCCGGAGGTGGGGACGAAAGCAGCACACGGACGTCGCCACGCAGAGCAGCTTGTTCGACTAGCCGGAGGGCGGCTCTTCGGCCACCCCCAGAGGTTGACAGCGGCGACGCTGGCCCGTTGCCGCGCTTTGCCGGTGGGTACGGTGACGTTCATGGCGGCAGACGAGGCTCGGAACCGAGTTCCCGGCGGCATCGACGAGTTCACGGAGCAGTTCAGGAACGCGATCGCAGGACTGGATCCGGATGCACTCCAGGGCGTGTTGCGGCAGGTACTCGCCTATGGGCCGGCTGGCATCGAGCGGACACCACCGCTGACCCAGCGGCAGCCGCGGCGGGAGGACGTGGTGACCTACCGGATCCGCGTCGATCTGGTTGGCACCAAGCCGCCGTTGTGGCGGCGTCTCGAGCTCGCCTCGGACCTGTTCCTGCACGACGTGCACGGCATCATCCAGGCCGCGTTCGGCTGGACCGACAGCCATCTGCACCGGTTCGCCCGGGGACCGCGGTACTTCCACGAAGACACCGAGTACTACCTCTGCCCGTTCGAGGTCGAGGAGGGCGAGATCGGCGTGCCCGAGCACGAGGTTCGCCTGGACGAAGTGCTCGTCGAGGCCGGCGACACACTGTTCTACAACTACGACTTCGGCGACGACTGGCAGCACACCGTCAAACTCGAGGCTGTGCTGGACCGCACGGACGCCGCACCAGGTGCGACATGCACTGGTGGGCGGCGGCCCGGACCCCCCGAAGACTGCGGTGGCATCTACGGCTACGAACTGATCGCCGCCGCGGCTGACCCGACCCACTCCGACCACGCGGAAGCGGCCGCGGAATACGCCCGCGTCTTCGGCGACGCCGAGCCCGGGTTCTTCGAGCCCACACCGTTCGACCCCGACGACATCAACAAGGCGCTCGCCGGGTTCGTTGGCGCGGGCACGACGTCACGACTCGACCTCCCCGAGCCCATCCAGGAACTGGCCGACGCCGTCCGCGGCAGCCACGACCAACAGCGGCTGCGGCAGCTGATCGCCGACGCGGCCCTGGACCAGCCGGTGCACCTCGACGCCGACACCGCGAGCCGAATGGTGCACCCCTACACCTGGCTGCTGGACCGTGTCGGCGTCGAGGGCATCACGCTGACCGGTGCCGGCTACCTGCCGCCCGTCCACGTCGAGGCCGCCGTGGCCGAGCTCGGGTTGGCGGCAAGGTGGATCGGCAAGGGAAACCGCGAGATCCAGACCCTGCCTGTGTTGGACCTGCGACAGTCGGCGCAGCGAGCGGGGCTGCTGCGCAAGCACCGGGGCACGTTGCTGTTGACTCCGCGCGGGCGCACCGCGCGGAGTGATCCGGTCGCACTGTGGTGGCAGCTCGCCGAGCGGACCCCGCCCCGATCTTCGGCAGTCTGGGAAACGCAGGCGGGGCTCATCCTCTTGCTCGTGACCGCCGCGCAGAACAACAGCGATCCCACCGCGACCATCACCCAACTGCTTGGCGCGATCGGCTGGACGACCGACGACGATTTCCCGGTGTCCGGCATGATGGCCAACCAGGCCGCGTGGGACACCGCAGCCGTGCTGCGACGAATGGGCGCACTCACCGCCGAAGGCGGGCATGAACGATCGACGCCGCACGGAGCCATGTTCGCCCGCGCGGCACTGACCACCTGGCCCTGACGATACGCAGGAAGCCGGCCGGGTTCAGTCGTCCCATACCTTGCGGAGCTCGGGGGCCAGGGTTGTTGCTTGGGTTCGACCGGCTCGGGCGGCGCCCGCGCGGCGTTTGGGGTCCAGGACATTGCGGCCGAAGGCTTGTACGGCCGCGCTGTTCGGGGTCACCAGGGTTACCCGGGACCGCGCCCGCAGTGCTTCCACCTGTGTGGCCACCCCCGTCATTGGGCCCATGCCGCGGGGCAGCGGGGCGATGACCACCACCCGGTCGTAGCCCGCGGCCAGGTCCGCGTTCGTGCCCGAGCGGACGCCGCCGTCCATGTAGCGCTTGCCGTCGATGGTTACCGGGGGCCACACGCCCGGGACCGCGCAGCTTGCCGCTACCGCCGACACCAGTGAGACTTCGGATGCTCGGTCGAACACTCGGAACTCGCCCGTTGCCGTGTCCACCGCGGTGATCTGCAGGGCGCGGTCCGGCCATTCCTTCACCGGCAGCCTCGACTCGATGACCGCTTGCCGCGCTGATTCTGGGCCCGTTTTCGCCCGCAGGGCCAGGCGGCCCAGCCGCTTTCGGACCTCCTGCGGCGCTCGCGGGCCGACCACCGCCAGGGCGTAGCGCAGCATCATCTTCGCGCCCAGGGTTGCCGCCAGTTCGCCGTCCGGTGGGACCAACTGAGCCTGATAGCGCTCCTCGACGTCCAGGCCCGTCGCCAGTTGGGCGCCTACCACCGAGCCCGCCGACGTGCCGACGACCAGGTCGGCGTCCGACAGGTCCACGCCCGCCTCCGCCAGACCAGCCAGGATTCCCCACTCCCAGCCGATCCCGGTGAGGCCGCCACCGCCGAGAACCAGTGCCCGCTTCGTCATGGACCCATCATGCTCGACCGTGGGTAGTCCTACTCATTTCCGCGTTCGGGTGGCTCCGGACGGCCCCAAGCTTCGTCACAGCTCTCGATCGTCGCGCGTACGGAGGGAGATGTGGTGACTACACCTAGCGATGACCTGCTGGAGCGGGCACGGGTCGGTGACCAGCGGGCCTGGCGGGAACTGGTCGAGCGGTACCTGGCCCTCGTGTGGGCCGTGACCAGGTCATATGGGCTCGACACGGCCGATGCGGCCGACGTCGCGCAGAACACCTGGGTCGCACTCGCCCGGCACCTGCCTGAGCTGCGGGACCGGTCGCGGCTGGCCGGCTGGCTGGCCACCACCGCCCGCCGGGAGTGTGTGCGCCTGCACCACCAGCGACGGCACGAGGTCCTCGCCGACCGCATCGACGAGCAGTTCTTCCCCGCCGTCGGGCCCGAGCCGGCCGTGCTGCAGGACGTGCGGGACCGGGCGTTGTGGCGGGCGTTCGCCGCGCTGCCCGGCCGCTGCCAGCGCCTCCTCGGACTGCTCGCCCACGCCCCCGAGCTGACCTACGTGCAGTTGGCCAGGGCACTCGGCCTCAACCCCAACAGCGTCGGCCAGACCAGAAACCGCTGCCTGACCGTCCTGCGCAGACGCCTCGAAAGAGAGGAATTCGTATGAACCTCGTGGACCGGCTGCTCCTCGCCAACCTCGCCCGCCTCCTGCGCCTCGCGGATCCCGTCCCGCCAAGGGTCCGCGAGGACGCCATTCGCGCCGGGCTTCCCGTGACGGCGGGCGTCCAGTTAGTGGGGATATAGCGGGCAGGCGCACCATGGGCGCCACCTGAGAGAAGGAGACTTCCATGCCGCTTCGCGCAACTGTCATCACCCTCGCCGCCGCGCCGGTCATCGCCCTCGCGATTTCCGCTGGGGCGGACAATTCGGTCACCGACGAGGACGCCGGGACCGACGCCACCATGGTCGAGTACGGAATCGAGGAGGACTGAGCCCGGCGGCGCCGCCACGCCGCCGCTGCTCTATTTAGTCGCCACGATGATTCCGTGCGGTGTCCACACTGGACATTTGAAGCGCTTCGGGTCGCGGAAGCCCGCGGCCCGCAGGCATTCCTCGTGTTGCGCCCACGAGTAGATCATGCCGCCTTTCGCCGGCAGGGCGGCGAAGTAGACGCTGTCGAGGGCGGCCACCACCGGGCCGTCACCGGCATCGTTGGACATCGAGTTGAAGATGACCACCCGGCCGCCGTCGTTCAGCGCCTCATACGCCTTGCGTAGCAGCATGGTGTTCTCCTCCAGGGTCCAGATGACCAACTGGTGGGCGAACAGGACGACGTCGTACCCCGACGGGAAGTCGTCGGCGAACATGTCACCCGGAAGCACCGACACGCGGTGCTCCAGGCCGGCTTCCGCGATCTTGGTCTCGGCGATCGTCTTGCACGCCGGGATCTCGAACACCGTCGCCTCGAGCAGAGGGTTGGCCTCGGCCAGCGCCACCGAGTTCACGCCATCGCCGCCGCCGCAGTCGAGCAGCCGCCGCGCACCCGTGAGGTCCAGCTCAGCCACCAGGTGCTCGTTCGCCAGCTCGGACCAGGACCGCATGTACCGGTAGAAAACCTGTTCCATCTCCGGATTCTCGGCCAGCCGGTGGTACAGGTCGCGGCCGCTGCCGCGCACCCGGCGGAGGCCGACGTTGCTGTTGGTGCGCAACGACTCGGTGAAGTCCAGCTGGCCCTCGTAGGCCACGTACTGCTCGAACGCCACCGTGTCCTGGAACCGTCGCCAGTCGGCCGTACCGACCATCCCGGCGACGACGTCGGCGTTGCGGTAGAGCTCGCCCTCCTTTTCCAGCATGCCGAGCGAGGTGCACCCCAGCAGCAGGATGTCGGCCGCCCTCGGCTGCAGGTCGAGCGACTTTCGAATGTCCTCTTTGGCCAGTTCACCACTGTTCAGCAAGTCGAAAAGACCCAGTTCACATGCCGCGTTCAGGTACTGGAACGCGGCATGGCCGAACAGGATCCAGGACAGTCCGTCCATGTCCAGTTGATGTTGCCGGGCAGGGGAAATGGGCAGACTTCTAGCGGATGGCGCCATCGGGCAGGGACTCCTCGGATCGTGGGAGCGGGACGTCATGCGCGGAGCGGATATACGTTATCGTTGGATATCGGGTGCAGCGCAAGACCAATCTGAATCTGCCGCCTGTCAGGTCAGGAGTTTCTACAGCTGGGACAGCCGCACGGCGTCGGCCATCGCCTGATAGCCGGCATCGTTCGGATGCAGGTGGTCGCCCGTGTCGTAGGCGGGCAGCATCCGCAGCGGGTCGGCCGGGTCGCGAATGGCCTTGTCGAAGTCGATGACGCCGTCGAACTCGCCGCTCGTGCGGATGAACGTGTTGACCGCCTGGCGGGTCTGCTCGAGCGTCTCGTTGTAGACGCGCCAGCCCTTGAACGGAGTGAGCGTCCCGCCGAGCACCCGGATGCCGCGCGCCTTCGCCTGGGCGATGAGCTGCCGGTACGCGGAGATCAACAGTTCCGGGTCGGTCTGGTGCGGCTGCTGCTGGATGTCGTTGATGCCCTCCAGCACGATCAGCGTCCGCACGCCGCCGACGCTGAGCACGTCGTCGTCGAAGCGGGCGAGTGCGTTGCGGCCGAAGCCGTGGCCGGGGATGTCGAGCAGCAGCCGGTTGCCGCTGATGCCAGCGTTGAGCACGCCGTACCGGCCGGCCAGGCGGTCGCTGAGGAAGTCGGGCCAGCGGTGGTTGGTTCCGGAGACCGAACCGACGCCGTCGGTGATCGAGTCGCCGAGCACGACGATCGCGCCCTTCGCCGGGCCGCGCACGTCCACGCCGCTGACGTAGTGCCACACCGACGTTCGCTCGGTGAACGCCGTGCCGGACTCCTCGGCCGTGTGGTCGCCGTTCCTCGTGAAGAACGACGTCTGCTGTGCGGCCGGGTGGTAGGTGACGGGGCCGGACGGGGTCGGCACGAACGTCGTGACCAGCAGGTCGGAGTCGGGTGGGACCCGCAGCGCGGCGGGGTCGCTGAGCACCTCGGCGCCGGCCGGCACGACCACGGTCGGCGCGCCGCCGAACGTGAGCGTCCGCATCGAGCCGGGTACCGCGTGTGGAGCCTCTGCCGCGACGGCCACCGTGACGTGCCCGAACGTCAACGGCGACGTGCCGAACGCGTTCGACAGGCGGATGCGGGCCTGGGTGCCGCCGATGCTCGTGTGGACGACGTTGCGGATGGAGTAGTTGGGGTAGCCGTCGGGGGTGTTCGCCACGCCGGCCGCGGGTGCCGTGGCCCAGGTGCCGACCCATCCGTCCGGTGGCCGGGGATCCGGTGCACCGCTCGACACGGTGAGCCCGCCGAAGACCAACCCGACCGCTGTCCCGAGAGCAAGTATCCGCCGCATGACGATCACCGTGGCGCGCCGACAGGAGCACGCACAACCGCAGATCGGGTGAACCATAAATGCTTGACCGCTACTCAATGGTCAGCCATGCTTGATTACAACAACGACCACAGGAGACGGCGATGACGAGCATGCGAAAGCACGGAACGCGGCACTCAGCCGCTGCCGCGTGCCCGTCATCGCCGAATATGCCCAGCTCGCGACCGGCGAACAGCGCGGCTTCCCCGCCATGACCAGAGCGCCATGAGGGAAGCCGTCCATCGGAAATCCGATTGGGCGGCTTTCTTTATTTAGCATGCGCAAAACGGGTACGAGGGAGACGGGAACCCATCCGCTTTGGGAGCGGAAGACACCGCGTTCGACTCGCGGGTACCCGACAAAGAGAATTGACATTCCCTCGAGGTGTAAGCGGCTGCATGTCCGGCTGTTAACCGGGTGGACCAGGTTCGAGCCCTGGCGAGGGAGCTCAGGGGAACGCGCCGGCGCGCAGGTGATCCTTGCAAGATCATCGGGAAGGGTTCGACACCCTTGTTCTCCACGGTGGCCGAGGCCGAAGGAGTCGAGGCGCCAGCCTGTGAAGCTGGTTCAAACCGGTGCGAGTCCGGTCGGCCACCCCAACTCCTCCGCTGCCTCAGCAGTACAGATTGCCGCCCGGCGGCGCACCGAGAATCCCGACGAACCGCTGGTAGTTGTTCACCCGGCTCTGCACCTGTCCGGGATTGCCACCGTCGCACTCGAGCGAGCCGTTGATGGCGCGGATCGTGTGCCCGAAGCCCTGCTGGTTGACCATCGCGTTGTGTGCGGTCATCCAGCCGGGGCCGTTCTGCGTGTTCCAGTACCAGAGCGCGGTCTTCCACGACACGGCCGCGTTGTTCTGCACCTGCCACGGGTCGTTCAGCAGGTTGATGCCCAGCGCGTCACCCGCAGCCTTGTAGTTGAAGTTCCAGCTCAGCTGAATCGGGCCGCGCCCGTAGTAGGCGGCCTGGCCGGCCGGACAACCGTAGGGCTGGCTCCAGTCGCAGTAGTGCGGGTAGTTGTTCTGGTTCTGCTCGACGATGTGCACCAGACCGCCGGTCTCGTGCGACACGTTCGCCAGGAACGCGGCCGCTTCCTGCCGGCGCACGGTGTCACTGCCCGTGTTCGCGAAGCCGGGGTAGGCACTCATGGCCGTGACCAGCCCGCTGTAGGTGTAGAAGGGGTTCCTGTTCGGGAACATCTGGTTGAACTGGGACTCGGAGACCACGAACGCCGCGGCGGTCGGATCTGCTGCGGAAGTGGTCGGTACCGCGCTGACGAGCGCTACTGAAGCAGCGCTCGCCACCAGGGCGGTGACGAGACGGCGTGGCGACATTGTCACTCCATCGTGCAGGGACGATTCGAGAGTGACCACTCTCCATGATTGGTCTAAACCAGTCAAGGTTCAGCACGGTGGTTGCGCCGCCCACTCCCGCGCTGCGAGCATCAGGCCCGACTTGGTGATCATCGGCGCGCGGGGGTGGCTCCATCATGCGAGTACGAAACAGATTCACGGCAGTGGCGGCGGTGGTCGCGATGTCGGTAGCGGCGCTTGTCCCGACCGCGACGGCGGAACCGGCGGGACAACCCGCGGCACCGGACGCGACCAAACGCGGCCCGTTGGCCGTGACCAGCTCGGAGTACCGGCTCCCGGCCAGCGTCGATCCCGACATCATCGGCGATCGGCACACGGAGATCTGGGCGCGGGTCTACCGGCCGCGCACGCTCGGCGACACGCCTCGGCCGGTAGTGATGTTCCTGCACGGGAACCACGCCACCTGCGGCTACGGCACGAATCCACGCATCGACTCGAGCGTGCAGTACTCCGGCTACGGCACCTGCCCGGCGAACCACGTGGTCGTGCCGAACCACACCGGCTACGGGTACCTGGCCGAACGCCTGGCCTCCTGGGGCTACGTGGTCGTCTCGATCAACGCGAACCGCGGGATCAACGGGTCACCGGGCGTGGAGGGCGACCTCGGCCTCAACCTGGCGCGCGGCCGGCTGGTGCTCAAGCACCTGCAGCTGCTGAGCCAGTGGAACACGGCGGGCGGCACGCCGTCCTCGCTCGGCGTCGACCTGCGCGGGCACCTCGACTTCGGTGAGCTGGGACTGATGGGCCACTCCCGGGGCGGCGAGGGCATGCGCGCCGCGTACAACCTCTACCGGGATACCGGAAGTCCTTGGCCCGCAAAGATTCCCGACCCGCTGACCGTCCGCGGCATCTTCGAGATCGGCCCGGTCGACGGGCAGACCGGCCGGGTGCTCGACGCCGCCGGTACCAAGTGGACAGTGCTGCTGCCCATGTGCGACGGCGACGTGGCCGACCTGCAGGGCGTCAAGCCGTACGACCGCATGCAGGACCTGTTCACCGAGGGACCCGAGGCGCAGAAGTCGACCTACACGGTGTGGGGCGCGAACCACAACTACTACAACACCGAGTGGCAGCTGAGCGACTCGTCCGGGTGCGCCGGCCACGATCCACTGTGGACAGATGTCATGGGCTCGGCCGAGCAGCGCACCACCGGCCTGGCCAGCGTGCTCGCGTTCTTCCGCGCGAACGTCGGCGACACCACCCCGGAGTTCAACCGCAACTTCAACCCCGAGTACCGGCTGCCGTCCGTGGTGTCGTCGGTGACCAGGGTGGACCGCGGGTTCACGCACTCGCCGGGTGACGCCGTCACCCGCGTGGTCGAGGACTTCGACAAGCCGACCGGCACCAGCACGCACGGTTATCCCAACGACGCGGTCACCATCGAGATCAGCCATGGACCGGTGCCCGACCACGACGAGGGTCAGACGGCCGGCGCCATCTCGTGGACCGCGCCGGGCGGCTACTTCCAGACCAACTGGTCCGCGCCGGGCACGGCCGTCGACATCAGCGACTACCGGACGCTGGACCTGCGGGTGTCGCGGCAGGCGAGCGAGCTGAACCCAGGCGGCGACACCACGTTCTCCGTCCAGCTGGTCCACGCCGACCAGACGCTGTCCGCACCCGTGCCGCTCGACCGGCACGCGTCGCTCACCGGCCCGGTCGGGGTGATCGACCCCGTCGGGGACACCTACCCGCACTCGATCATGCAGACGGTCCGCGTCCCGCTCGGCGAGTTCGACACGGCGGCCGGCATCCGCGGGGTCCGGCTGACCTTCGACGGCACGGCCACCGGCGCGATCTACGTGGCCGACGTCCGGTTGTCGAACCGCACGGAGCTGCCGGGAGCCGCGACCGGTGCGGACCAGCCGACCGCGGCGGCGGTCTTCGGTGCTACCGGCCAGCCGGAAGCCGGCTCCGTGGTGGCGATCCGCAGCACGACCGGCATCGCGACCGGCGCGTCGGACGTGGCGATCACCGTGTCGTCACCCACCGGTTTCCCGGTCCGCGACGAGCTGGTGGCACTGCGGGTCGGCGGGACCGAGGTACTGCGGAGTGCCTACCCCAGCGGTGACACGCGGCAGTTGACGTTCACCGTGACCAGGGCTGAGTGGGACGCCCTCCAGACGGGCGACCCGCTCAGCGTCGGCTACGGCGACACCACGGTCACCACGCTCGGCCCGCTGGACAAGACGGCACTCGACCGGTGACGCACCGAGGAGGCGGCCCACCCCGGGCCGCCTCCTCACGCGGCCAGCGGCAGCTCCAGGAAACCACGGATCGACGCCGACGGGCGCTGTCGCGGAATGCCGGCCGGCCGGATCCGCGGCAGCCGTTCGCTCAACGCGCGGAACGCGATCTCGCCCTCGATGCGGGCCAGTTGCGCACCGAGGCAGTAGTGGATGCCGCTGGAGAACGCGAAGTGCTCCGGGCCGCCCGTGCGGGTGATGTCGAACCGGTGCCCGTCCGGATAGACGTCCGGGTCGCGGTTCGCGGCGGCCAGGATGGTCAGCACCAGCGTGTCGGCCCGCACGTGGCGACCGCCGAGCGACGTCTCCTGCTGGCTGACGCGGCCGGTCAGCGGCACCGGCGGATCGAACCGCAAGACCTCCTCGACCACGTCACCCGCCAGGTTCGGGTCGGCGCGCAGCAGGTCCCACTGGTCGGGGTGGCGACCGAGCCGGTGCACGCCGTTGCCGATCAGGTTGACCGTGGTCTCGAAGCCGGCGATCAGCAGCAGTTGGCAGGTGGCGAGCAGCTCGCCCGACGTGATCCGCTCGCCGTCGACCGCGTCGACCAGCACGCTGATCACGTCGTCGCCCGGATCGACCCGGCGCTGCTCCATGAGGTCGGTGAACAACGAGTCGAGCGCGGCGACCGCGAGCCGCAACTCCTCGGCCTGCCGCGGGTTCAGCCGGCCGTCGAGCGCCTGGCCGGTCAGCGCGCCGTACCTGGCGAACTCTCCGCGCCGGTCCTCGGGAATACCCAGCAGGTCGCTGATCACCGAGATGGGCAGCGGCGCCGCGAAGTCGGCGATCAGGTCGAACCGTCCGCTCAGGTCGATCTGATCGAGCAGGCGTTCGGCCGTCCGCTCGATCCGCGTCCGGTAGCCGGCCAGCAGCTTCGGCCGGAACGCGGGCGCCACCAGCCGCCGCAGCCGGCCGTGGTCCGGCGGGTCCAGCTCCAGCAACGACGGCGACGTGCCGATGGGCAGTTCCTGTTCCGGAGACAGCCGGCCCTTCGAGTCGCGGATGCCGAACACCGGGTCGCACAACTTTTTCGCGCACAGTGCGTGCGACGTGACGGCCGCATAGCCCAGCCGGCTGCGGTAGACCGGGCCGCGTTCGCGGATCTTCTCGTAGACCGGCCACGGGTCGCGTTGGGCCTGGTAGAGCTTCGCGAGCTGGTCCCCCGTGGCGGCCAGCGCGAACGTGGCCACGCGGGCCGCGTACCCCTTGATGTCGATCATGACTCCCCCTGGTTACCGATTCCTCGCAGCAACGTCCCCACCACCAGCTCCGGCGCGTCGAGCGGCGCGAGCCGGCCCAGTTGGATGGCCTCCCAGGCGCTGTAGACCAGGCCGGTGAACGTGAGGTTGACCCACCACACGGGCGCGTCGGCGCGGAAGACGCCCGCCTCCTGACCGCGCCGCACCAGGTCGTTGATCGGCTCGTCGATCGCGTAGACCCGGGTCATCAGGTCCTTGTCCAGGTCGAGCGACGGCTGGCGCACCAGGAACTCCAGCCGAGGACCGAGCGGGATGGACAGCGCCACCAGCCTGCGCAGCGCGTCGACCGCCTGCTCGCCCGGCACGTCGAGCCGCGCCTCGGCGCAGGCCTTCTCCACGCGATCGACCGCGTCGTGGGCGACCGCCACGAGCATCGCCTGCCTGGTGGGATACCTCTTGATCAACGTGGTCCTGCCGACTCCAGCAGCACTGGCGACTTCGGCCATGGAGGCGGCCGGGTTCGACAGGAGCATCTCGGTGGCCACGTCCAGGAGCGACGGTCGACGACTAACCATGTACGAAAGTGTACGGCGTTGTACCGATCTGTACTACGTTGATTTCTTGACCTCCAGCATGGTAGAGCTCATACGGTCACCTCATGCATGCGATCCGCCAGTACGAGTTCGGGCCGGCCGAGAACCTTCGCCACGAGGAGGTCCCCGACCCGGAACCGGGCGCCGGGCAGGTCCGCATCCGGGTGGGGGCGGCCGGGGTGCACCTGCTGGACACGTTCATCCGGGCCGGCATGACCGGCGGGCCGTTCCCGCCGCCGACGCTGCCGATGACCCCCGGCCGCGAGGTGGCCGGGGTGGTCGACCGGCTGGGTGCGGAGGTCGAGCCGGACCTGCTCGGACGACGGGTGGTCGCTCATCTGGGGATGGCGAGCGGCGGCTACGCGGAGCTCGCGGTCGTGGCGGCGACGTCGGTGCAGCACGTGCCGGACGCCGTGAGCGACACGGCGGCCGTGGCCACCATCGGCACCGGGCGCACGACCATGGCCGTGCTGAACTCCGCGAAGATCACGGCCGACGACGTGGTCCTGGTGCTCGCGGCCGCCGGCGGGATCGGGAGCTTCGCCGTCCAGGCGGCCCGCAACGCGGGCGCGGCGGTCATCGGTCTGGCGAGCGGACCGAAGCTGGCCGTGGTGCACGCGCTCGGCGCCCACCACGCGATCGACTACACGGCCGACGGCTGGCCGGACCTGGTGCGGGAGGCGCTCGGCGAGCGCGAGGTGACGGTCGCGCTCGACGGGGTCGGCGGCAAGGCGGGCCGTCACGCGCTGGAACTGCTCGGCACGAGCGGCCGGCTGATCATGTTCGGCTCGTCGTCCGGCGAAACGCTCGAGTTGAGCGCGGGCGACTTCTACGGCCGCGGCCTGACCGTGTCCGTTCCCATCGGTCAGCGGCTGGCGCGGGACCCGGAGCTGCGGCGCGCGCTGGAGAGCCAGGCGCTGGCGGAGGTGTCGGCCGGGCGGATCGTGCCGCTGGTGAACGAACCCATCCCGCTGGCCGAGGCGGCCCGTGCCCATCTGGCGCTGGAGAACCGCGCCACCACCGGCAAGGTGGTGTTGAGTCTGCCGTAGCTGGAAGGTTTAGCGTCGGCGCCATGACGATCACGGTTCTGGACACCTACCCGGCCATGCGGGAGATCCTGCGCGCGCCGGACGCGGACCGGCCCGCCCTCCTGCAGGCCATGCTGGAACCCGCGGCGGGCATGTACCGGTACTTCCCCGGTGAGGTGGACCTGGTGGCCATGCACCGGATGGGGTCGGGCTTTCCGCTCGACCGCGACTCGGCGCGGTGCCTCGAGGCGTTGGAGGCGTTGCACGACGCCGACGCGTGGGGCCGGATCGGGCGGGCGCTCGACCACGCGCTCACCGTGCAGCTCGCGGCCACCCCCGGGATCACGGTGCCGGACCTCACGGTCCTCGTGGTCCTGGGTGACCCGGGCGACACGCACTTCATGGGCCCGGCCCTCGGCATGACGGCGAACGGCAGCGTGTCCGGCTACCTGTTCCTGAACTTCTGGCCGTATTCGGAGAACCTGGCCCGCCTCGAGGCGACGGCCGTCCACGAGCTGAACCACAACCTGCGGTACAGCCCTGGCGGGGTGGTGTGGGACCCGGCGACCGTCACCGTGGGGGAACAGGTGGTGTCCGAGGGGCTGGCCGACGCGTTCGCCCGCCAGCTCTACGGCGACGAACTCGGGTACGCCCGCATCGGCGTGCCCCACCTGCACGACGACGCTGTGTTCGCGAAGGTGGTCACGGGCCTCGAGGTGACCGGCATGCAGAACTTCACGGCGTGGGTGCACGGCGACGAGACGGCCGCGCGGTACGGCGCCACCCCGGTCGGGCTACCGATGGGCGCCGGCTACGCGGCGGGCAACCGGCTGGTCGACGCCTACCTGGCGGCCACGGGTCGCACGGCGGCCGAGGCGCTGCTGGTCGACCGCCAGGACGTGCTCGAGGGGCTCCGGCGGCCCTAGTACTACAGGGCTAGATCACAGGGCTGGCTATCGTGCAGGGAACGACGCTTTCCCTGCGTTGACCGCAGTGAACAACGCTTTCCCTGCGTCGAGGCACCCGGCGTGGTGTCGTCGCAGGTCACGTCCGGTTCTGTCCCTGTAGTACTAGAAGGCGCATGCCTGGAACGACGCCTTCCAGACGTTGAACGTCGGGAACGACGCCTTCCAGGCATTGACGGGCCGTGAGCGCTCACCAGTCGGCCGGCACCACGCCCAGGCGCATGCGTTGCGGGTGGTCGCCGACCGGCGCCTGGCCCACCTGCCGGCCCGTCTCGTAGGAGATGGCCGAGACGTTGTCCGTGCCGCTCCACGAGACGAAGCAGTACCGGCCGTCCGCGCTCTTCGTTGCCCAGTAAGGCTTCTGCCCGGTAGTGACCAGGCCCTGGTGGCGCAGCGTCGCGCGGTCCACGATCGTCGCGTAGTCGGACATGGTGCCGGCCACGCAGATCTTGGTACCCGCGGCGTTCATGGCGATGCCGTGGTGGGCGGAGTCCAGCAGGTACTCCTCGCGCGGTTGGTCGGGATCGGCGATCGGCAGCTCGACCAACCGGGTCACGCGATCCTGCTGCAGGTCGTACTCCACGAAGCCGTGGAAGAACGACACCTGGAAGTACACGAACCGCTCGTCCGGGGAGAACGTCATCGGCCGCACGGCGGAACTCATGTCCGGGTAACCGGCGGCCGCGAGCTTCGCGCTCATGTCGAGCTTCCGGACGACCTGACCCGTCTGCCGGTCGTAGATCTGAAAGAAGCGCTGCCCCTTGGTGGTGTCGAGCCACGGGCCGTCCAGCGGTGTGTACACGAGACCGATGCTGGCGTTGACGATGTAGCGGCCGCCGCCGAGGTAGACGTTCTCGTGCGGGGAGTCGCCCGTCGGGAAGCTGGCGACCTGCCGGCCGGTGCGGACATCCAGCAGGTGCACGGTGTTCGCGGTCGACGCGGACACGGCCACCTGCGTGCCGTCCGGCGAGAGCGCCATGTGGTCGGCGCGCTGACCGGACACGGCGAACCGCCAGATGAGCGCGCCCGTCTCGATGTCGATGGCCACCACGTCGGCCAGGCTCGGCCGGGACACGATCAGCAGCTCACCGTCCGCCGTGGTGTACATGTCGTCGACCAACTGGTCGTGTCCCTCGCCGATGAGCGCTCGCACGGCCAGGAAGTAGAACAGCCGCACGGGATTCAGGTAGATCTCGACGAGCCGCTGGTCGAGGTCGGGCACCACGTCGATCGAGCCGACGTGGTCGAGCGAGGCGTCCGGGGTGACGACGTCCACCGTGCCGTCCCAGTTGTTGCCGACGAACAACACGTCCCGGACGGGTGCGGGTTGGGCCGCCGCCGGTGGAGCGAGGAGCCCCGCCGCCATGATCGTCACCAACGCCAGCGCGGCTGTCCTCTTCGACATGACTGCTCCCCGAAGCTACTGGTCGGTAAGTACAGTCATCATGCCGAGCGGCCGGACCGGAGGAAACGGCCGAACGTGTGAAACCGTTGTGTCAGAACATGTACTGCCAGGTAGCGGACTCACCCGCCGGGTAGCAGACCACCGGCCGGTACTTGTTGGTGAACGCGTAGTCGCCCGGCCGGTCGCAGGGGGCACCCCGCTCCACGAACTGATCGCCGCGGCCCGGGTCTGTCGGTTCGGGGTCCGCGGTCTCCTCCGGCGGGACCGGCGGTTCGGGCGGCTCGCTGGTCGCTGTCCGCACGATCGACGTGGTGGCCGTGTTCGCCGCGGGGAGCCGCAGCCTCGGCTCGTCCTGCCCCAGCTCGGCCGGGGTCCTCGCCGCGGCGGCCGGCGGGGCGTCGGCCGAGTCGAGCTCGTCGGTGCCGGCCAGCAACACGAACACCCCGAGCACTCCGACCGCCACCAGGAACGTCGCGGTCTTCAGTGTGAGTACGACGAAATCGCGCTTGCGTTCCGCCTGCCGTCGCGCCAGACGTGTGTCACGTCGTTGCGGAACAACAAGGCGTGGCATGTGTGCGCTCCATCCATCGGCCCCGAGTCAGGTCCCAAGGTATCGAGCATGTCAACCTGGGGTACCGGCGAGCCTCGTACGCGCCATTACGTGCTGCAGCAACGTGATCAGCACGAGTTTCGTCGAGTCGCGGTCGCGCGCGTCGCACAGCAGCACGGGCACGTGCTCGTCGAGGTCGAGCGCCACCCGCACCTCCTCGGTGCCGTAGCGGAACGCGTCGTCGAAGCAGTTCACGCCGACCACGAACGGCAGTCCGCGCCGCTCGAAGAAGTCGACGGCCGGGAAGCAGCTGTCGAGTTTGCGGGTGTCGGCGAGAACCACCGCACCGAGCGCGCCGCGGGCCAACTCGTCCCACATGAACCAGAAGCGGTTCTGGCCGGGCGTGCCGAACAGGTAGAGGATCAGCTCCGGGTTGATGGTGATCCGGCCGAAGTCCAGCGCCACGGTGGTCGTGTGCTTCGCCTCGACGCCCGTCAGGTCGTCCACGCCCGACGACGCCTCGGTGATCAGCTCCTCGGTGCGCAGCGGCGGAACCTCGCTGACCGAACCGACCATCGTGGTCTTGCCGACGCCGAAACCGCCGGCCACCACCAACTTGACCGCGGCCGCCAGGCCGCGCTGGTCAGAGATTCCTGATGCCATCGAGAACCGCCTGTAGCACTTGTTGACTCGGCAGCTCGGAGGCCGACTCCGCCGATCGGAAGATCACGAGGTGCTGGGTGATCAGGTCGCTCAGCAGCACCTTCACCACCTGGAGGGGCAGGTCCACCTTGGCGGCGACCTCGACAACGGAGATCGGGTTCTGGCACGCCTGCAGGATCCGCGTGCACTCCGGCTCCAGATCGCCGACCTCGGCCGGCGTGCGCATGGCGACCACGAGCGTGATCAGGTCCAGGCCGATGGTCTTCGACCTGGTCCGCCCGCCGGTGACCGCATACGGCCGCACCAGCGGGTCGTCGAACCACGCTTCCGTGCCAGAGGTCTCGGGTCTCATAGCACCGGGCGTTCCATCACGTCACGCGGCTTGGCCGTGAGTACGGCGCCCACCTGCTTGACCATCAGGTTCATCTCGTAGGCGATCATGCCCACGTCCGCCTGCTCGTCGGCCAGCAATGCCAGGCACGCGCCGTGCCCGGCGGCCGTGACGAACAGGAACGCGTGGTCCATCTCCACGAGCGTCTGCCGGACCTGGCCACCGCCGAAGTGCCGGCCGGTGCCGCGCGCGAGGCTCTGGAACGCCGACGCCACGGCCGACAGGTGCTCCGCGTCGGGCTCGGAGAGGTTGCTCGACCTGCCGATCAGCAGTCCGTCCGCGGAGAGCACCACTGCCCGGTCCGCGCCCGCGACGCGCCTGACCAGATCGTCGAGCAACCAGTCGAGCTCCTTCAGTGCGGTGTTCGCCATGGCGTTTGCTCCCCTGTGCACCTAGAAATCCTGGATATCGTTGTCATCGCTGTCCGCAGGTTCCTCGCGGGCCATTCTCGTCCCCCGCTGGAACGCCCCCAGTCGGCTCCTCGCCTGCTCCGGCGTGTCCTCCCTGAGCTGTACGTGCTCCTCCGGCGGCCAGACCGTGGGGGTCTCGTCGCGCAGTTGGGGCGCAAGGTTCTGCTGACGCCTGCGCTGCGGCAGCGGCGGCCTGCCCGGCGCGATCGAGCCGTTGTGCTGGACCTGTGGCGGCGGCAGCGTGGCGGGGTCGATCGCCTTGGTGATCTCCGTGGGCTGGTCGTGGTCCGGGACGTGGTGGCCGTTGGCGGAACCGTTGACCGTGCCGTTCGCGTGCCCGTTGACCGGCTCGTCCGCCGGCTCCTCGACCGGCCGCTGCGGACGGAACAGGTCCTCACCCGGCTGCGGGATGACGATCGGGATCGGCGGCAGCGAGCTGAGCAGCGGCAACCCGGGGACGGGCGTCCCCCTGAGCACGTCCACCACCGGCAGGGTCGCCCCGTTGGGCTCCGGCGGACTGGCGTCGGACGGCGCTGGGTCGACGGAGTCCACCGAGTCGGCCGACTCGGTGGACTGGTCCGGGGCGACCGGCACCTCGCCGAGCAGCTCGGACCGGACGAGCACGATCGCACGCGTGCCGCCGTACGCCGATTCCCGCAGCGTCACGGAGATGCCGTGCCGGGCGGCCAGCCGCGCCACCACGAAGAGCCCGAGCCGTGGCTCGGTGGACAGCGCCATGATGCCGAAGTCCGGTGGGTTGCGGAGCATGTCGTTGAGCTGCTCGACCCGGTCCGCCACGATGCCGAGGCCCTGGTCCTCGATCTCCAGGACCACACCCCGGCCGACCACGTTGGCCCGCACCTCCACCCGGGAGTCGGGCGGCGAGAACGACGTGGCGTTGTCGATCAGCTCGGCCAGCAGGTGCACCAGGTCACCGACCGCCTGGCCGTTGACCGCCAGCTTGGGCAGCTTGGCCACTTTCACCCTGGCGAAGTTCTCGGTCTCCGCCGAGGCACCGCGCACCAGCTCCGTGAGGCTCACGGGGTTGCGCCAGCGGCGGCCCGGCTGCCCGCCGCCCAGGATGATCAGGTTCTCGGCGTTGCGACGGGCGCGCGTGGACAGGTGGTCGAGCTGGAAGAGCATCTCCAGCTGCTCGGGGTCCTCCTGCTTGCGCTCCGCCTCGTCGAGGACCTTCAGCTGGCGGTGCACGATCACCTGGCTGCGGTGGGCGATGTTGAGGAACACCGTCTTGGTGCCCTCCATGGTCTTCGCCTCCTGCACGGCCGCCGCGACCGCCGTGAGCTGCGCCTTGTTGAACGCGTCGGCCACCTCGCCGACCTCGTCGGCACCGTAGCCACGGAGCGAGATCTCGTCGTCCACCCGGACGTCCGCGCCGCTCCGCACCCGTTCGACCAGCTCGGGCAGCCGGTTCTCCGCGAGATCCAGCGTCTCGCGGCGCAGCCTGATGAGACGTCCGATGAGCCGGCTGGACAGCCGCAGCGCCACGGTGATCGCCGTGCCGGCGAGCGTCAGCACCACCACGGCCGCGATGATCGCCTGCGTCAGCGTGCTGTTCACCTTCTCGAGCGCCACGGCGTTCGCGTGCCGGCTCTGCGTGGTGAGCACGCCCATCAGGCCGTTACCGACGTCGCGGGCCGCGCCGCGCCACAGGTCCTCACTGATCGGCAACGTGGTCCCGCCGCGGACGAGCGCGTTCTCCACCTGCGACTGGCGCTGCCACGCCGTCGTTCCGACCAGCGCGGCGAACTGGTCGCGCACGGGCGCGTCGGCCAACGGGATGGTCGCGTCCAGCTCCAGGTGGTACGCGCTGACCAGGCCCTGGTACGGGCGGAAGTCCGACGTGGTCGCGCCGCCGCCCACGAGGTTCGCGGCGGCCAGGGCGTCCGCCCGCTGCATGAGGTCCGCGGCCGTCAGCAGCGGTGGCACGATCAGCTGCAGGTACGACGACTCGGCGTCGGGGGCGAACAGCGCGAGCCCTTTGGTGCCCTCGATGAACTGGTCGATGATGTCGTTGTAGAAGGCGAACGTCTCGGCGATCGACACGGTGCCGGCGTACACCCGAGACCGCAGGTCCGGGAGGTCCCGCATCAGCTGGGTGAACTCCTCGACGTCGCGCCGGACGGTCGCGGGACCGATGTCGCCCAGCTCGGCCAGGTTCGCCGTCACCTCTTCGGTGAGCCCGTCGGTGCGGTCCCGCTGGGTCATCAGCTCGGACTGGAACGTGCCGTAGCTCGCCAGGCGGCGCAGCGACAGCCGGCGCTCCTCCTGCAGCGAGACGATCAAGGGCAACGCGGTGCGCTGGGTCTCACTGGCGACGTTGTAGTAGTTCTTCGTCTTGACCGCATCGAAGATCAAATAGCCGGCGCCGGCCACACCGGCGACCAGGAATACGATGCACGGGACCAACGCGATGGTGAGTACCCGCGTTCGGATTGAGAGTGCCCGACGCCGCCGAATGGACAACTTCTTCACCGCGTCACGCATTCCTTCCGGCACTACTAGGCCGAGGGAAACGGTAAACAACCACTGGTCAGGAGTCAAACGCCGGGTACGGCGTTAATTGGTAACCAGGTTTCTCACATCAGGAAAGAACCCAACAATGCCGGTCCGCGTTCGGTCGGTTACTGATTGTTGGTGCAGTTAGCGGATCGTTAGTCAATTGACCCGAACATCGGCTAGCATTTCTTCCGCCATCGACGTAAGCCTGGGGACGTCGACCGGTGTGATGGTGAGCCAGTCACCGTGCCGGCGCAAGGCGTAACGGCCCTCCGGCGTGTCGAGCCAGTTCACCACACTCGCCGTACGGAACCGGCGTCCGTTGCGGGAACGACCGGTCGCGCCGAGCTGTCCGCCGCCCTGCCTGGTGGTGAGTGCCTGGGCCAGGGTGCCGGCCTCGGGCCCACGGAGTCCGGCGGCACGCAGCACGCGGACGAACCCGGAGATCCCGTCCTGGACGCCCTCGTCGCACGCCGCTTCGTAGTCGGCGACGCTGACGTTGGCCGGGCGGTCGGCCGCCGCGGCGATCGGAGGAAGCGAGCCGAGGAGCGAGCCGGCGACCGCGCTCCCCCGCACGGCGCCGAGCCGGATCTCGTCGCCCACCCTGGCGGCGACCGCCGCGCCCCGCTGACCGGCGCCGGCACAGCCGAACAGCGGCGCACCCGTGCCGAAGACCCGCATGTCGAGCGACACGTCGGCGTCCGCGATCGAGCGCAGCATGGCCGCGAGGTCGGCCGCCGGGGCGTCGACCGAGCCGAGATCGCGCGCCGCCAGCGAGTCCGACGCCGAGGCGATCAGCTCCGCGCGGCGTTGCGGAGTGCGGCCGACCTGCAGCAGGTCGAGCACCGGTGGGGTCTCGCCGAGGCCGATGGTCGACCAGATCAGGTAGAACTCGACGACGTCCAGCTGGATCCACCCGGTCCCCGGATCACGCATCGCGCCTGATCTCCCCGATGACCGGCGGCATGACGCGCCTCTCGTTGAGGCCCCAGATGTCGTCGTCCTCCTCGAGGTAGGACGGGTGCTTGCGCTCGGTGTCGTCGTCGCCGCGAGAGCCGCCCGGCGCACCCATGGGCATGCCGCCCGAGGGGACCGCGCCGCCACCCGACCGGCCGGGTGCCGCGGCGGCCGCCGCGGGCCGCTGGGCACCGGGCTCGCCCGGGCCGGCACCGATGGAGCCACCCGCGGCGATGCCGCCGGGGACGCGCTCGGCCGGTGGCACCGTGCTGCCGCCGCCGTAACCACCGGACGAGCCGGACCCGCCACCGGGCGTACCGGGCGTGGGGGTGCCGGGACCGGGTGTGTTGTCCTGCGGTGTGGTAGGCGGTGGAGTCGGGACCTCGGGGTCCAGGAACGGGTCGTTGGGCATGGCGCGCAGGTCGGGCGGGGCGAACTGCGGCAGCGAGCCGTACACGTCGCGAGACTCGGCCTGGAACTGCCGCATGGTCTGCGCCGCCTGCTGGTGCAGCGCGCGCTCCCGGTCCGTGTAGATCATCGGGTCGGCCACGACCGACCGCGCGGTGCCGAAGTCACCGCTGGTGAACGCGTCCACGCTCGACGCGGGCGGCTCGGCCGGCTGAATGACCGGGTACGGCGGCGCCGGCATGTTGTTGCGGGCGTTGGTGGCGTTGTCGACCTGGACGGTGATGCAGCCGGACACGTCGGTCGCGCTGACGCTGGTGTTCCGCGACCAGTCGGACAGCGCGGCGACGCTGCCGGTGGCCAGCTCGGCCGCCTCGCCCTGCCAGGCCTCGGCCGTCGCGGCGAGCAGCCGGGCCAACTCGTCGGCGATCTCCTCCAGCTCGTTGCCCAGCCGGGCCCACTTGGCCGACACGGCCATCGCGCCGGTCAGGTCAATTCCACTGTGGACCATCTGGTAGAGCTCGGGGTGCGAGTAGGTCATCCAGTTGACCGACTCGTCGAGCGAGTCGGGCTCCGGCTCGGGCACCGGGGGCCACGGCGGGCGCGGCCAGTACGGCGGAACGCATCCGTCCGGCAGGATCGACGGCCTCATCGCACCTCACTCCCGATCTCAACGCCGAACTGGCCGGCCGCGCGCTTCAGCGCCTCGACCGTCTCCTCGTCGGCCGTCTGGTACATCCCCGCGGCGAACCGAATGGTCGCCTCGAGGTCCTCGAGCACCTGATGGAACGTGCGCAGCACGGGCGTGACGCCGCCGTTGTCGGAGACCGCGACCGTCCGCATCCGCTCGGACATGATCTGGCCGACCCAGCTGTCGCCGAAGCGCAGCGGGAGATCGAGGTCGCCGCTGTCCTTCACCAGGTCGCCCGCCCGGTTCTTGAGCGCCTCGAGCTGGCGCAGCAGCACGGTGGCCGCATCGAGGTCGATGCGCAGGCTGCCGGCGGCCGCCTGGTTCTTCACCGTCTCGACATTGCCGGCCACCGGGGCGAGCGCTCCAGCGGCTGTCTGGTCGAATGGTTGCCGACGCGGCGGAGCTGAACTGGGCTCGGCCATGTGCTGCACCTCAATCTGACGACTAGGACCCGACTGTGACAGTATCCGCGACTTTGACGCGGCTGCCAGCCGGTGGGTTCACTCGATCTCCAAGTCGGCCACCAGCGCCGCCAACCGCTGCTCGATGCGTCCCCGGTCGGCCGGCGCGACGGTCAACACCTCGGTCCGGTCGCGGCCGACCTCGGTGTGCGCGAGGTAGCGACCGGCCTCCGTGTCGAACCAGTTGAGCACGGGAGACCGTCTTCGCCGCCCCATCCGGTCGACCCGGTTCGCCGCCAGCTGGCCACCACCGTGCCGCCCGGACTCCACGAGCGTGATCACCGTCCGCAGCTCCCGGCCGGTCACCCCGGCGCCGGCCAGCACCCGCTCGAGCGCCACGTACCCGCCTCGGCCGAACTCGTCGACCGCCTCGTCGAAGGCGGCCTTCGGCAGCCGGGCCGCGCCGCCGGGCCCCGGTTTCTCGTCGGGCAGCAACGCGATCACGGCGGGCACCACGCGCCCTTCCCGGACCGACGCCACGCGCAGCTCGTCGTCGGACTGCGCGACGAGCACACCGCGATCCCCTTCACCGGCCGCGAGAACCTTGAGGTGCTCCCCCACCGACAGCTGCCCGTCCACGCTGAAGTCGTTGCGCACCAGCATGGCCAGCCGTTCGGTGAGCCGGGGGGCGACGTCCTGGCCGTTGTGCAGTCCTTTGGCCACCAGGGAATCCCGCACCTGCGCGCGCAGCACCGCCCGCTCGTCCATGGTCACGCCGTGGGAGGCGACGTCGAGCGGATACGGCAGCTCGCCGAGCCCGAGGTGTTCCCAGAGCAGGTCGAACTCCATGTGGGACAAGCTGGTCACGCGGTCAGCATGCCACTCGTTACCTCAGGTGCGCGTCGAACCAGTTGAGTACCCGCTGCCAGGCCTCGATGGCCGTGTCCGGGTAGATGTCGAACCGGTGGTCGGCGGCGGGATAGAGCACCACGTCGTTCGCCGTCTCGGAACGTTTCGCGGCTTCCCGCAACAAGGCCACCTCGTCGGCCACCTTGTCGCCGTAGAGACCGAGCCACGGGCAGCGCAGGTCGACCGCCACATCGACGAGAGCGGGCAGCCCTGGCGACAGCGGCTCCACGATCCCGCCACCCGCCACCGAGACCGCCGCGCCGATGTTCCGGCTGGCCGCCACGTGCAGCGCCACCGAACCGCCCAGCTCGAAGCCGACCACCCCGATCCGGTCGGCGCTGATCCCGTGCTGGGCGAGCCAGCCGAACGCGATGTCGGTGTCGGCCAGGACCGAGTCGCCGGACAGCTCGCTGATCTGGGTCCGCGCGGACTCGTGGTCGATCTCCGTGGAGTCGCCGTGGTAGATGTGCGGGGCGACCACCAGCCAGCCCTCGGCCGCCAGTCCACTGGCCAGGGATCTCATGGTTTCGGTGATCCCGCGCGACTCGTGCAGGACGACCAGACCGCCCCTGATGACGCCCTGCGGTTCGGCGATGGTCATCCGTAGCGCCCGACCGTCAATGAGCTGAACGGGTTCCGTACGGGTGGCTGACATTCCGATACCCAATCACGTGAAGGTGAACATGAGTCAACGTGACCCATCCGAATGGAGTAATCAAGAGGCGATCAGCTGACCGACCGCCACAAGTCCGACGACGACGATCGCCGTGCGTAACCAGGTGGGCGAGAGCCTCCTGCCTATCTTCGCACCGATCAGCCCACCGAGGATCGAGCCGCCGGCCAGCAGGCCGACGACCTGCCAGTCGACGTCCGCGATGAACACGAAGACGATCCCGGAGACCAGGTTCGCGATGGCCACGAACACGTTCTTCACGGCGTTCAACCGTTGCAGGCTCTCGGACATCATGATGCCCATGAGTGCGACGAGCACCACACCTTGCGAAGCGCCGAAGTAGCCGCCGTAGATCGCCGTGCAGAACACGCCGATCAGGAGCGGCAGCCCGCCGTGGACATGCCGGTCGGGCTTGCGTTCGGCCAGCCGGCGGGCGAGCCACGGCTGCACGACCACCAGCACGAGCGCGACAAGGATCAGCACGGGCAGGATCGCCTCGAACGAGTCCGGCGGCAGCTCCAGGAGCAGCAGCGCACCGACCGCCGCACCGACCACGGTCACCGAGCCGAACCGCAGCAGCCTGCCGCGCTGACCGGCCAACTCGCGGCGGTAGCCGATGGCGCCCGTGACCGAGCCGGGCACCAGGCCGAGGCTGTTGGACACGTTCGCCACCACGGGCGGGTAGCCGAGCGCGAGCAGCACCGGGAAGGTCACGAGGGTGCCGGAGCCGACGACCGTGTTCATGCCCCCGGCGACCACCCCCGCGAGCACCACGATGCCGGTCTCCAGCAGGGTCAAGACTGATCTTCGGACGGTCCGGACATGCCGGCATCGTCGCACGTGAAGGGGCCTCAGGCGGTCCGATAGCGCACGAAGTCACACAAGCCGGCGAGCGCCGCCCTGGCGGGGATCGGGGGTAGCGCAGCCAGCTCGGCGGCGGCCATCGACGCGTACCGGCGGACGTCCGCGCGAGCCGCCTCGATTCCCGGCGAGATCCGCAGCAACGCGAGCGCCTCGGCGTGCCGGTCGGGGTCGGTCACCGGGCCGGGCGCCACGAGCTCCCGCAGCCGGTGGGCGTCCGGGACGGCCAGCGCGTGCAGCACGGGCACCGTGACCACGCCCTCGCGCAGGTCGGTGCCGGGGGTCTTGCCGGACTCGGTGCCCGTGGCGCAGATGTCGATCACGTCGTCGGAGATCTGGAACGCGATGCCCAGCTGCTCGCCGTAGCGCGCGAGTGCCGCGCACACGTCATCGCCGGCGCCGGCCACCCGAGCGCCGAGTTCGACGGCCATGGCGATCAGCGCCGCGGACTTGTCGGCCATCACGGCGATGCAGTGCCCCATCGGGTCGTCCGCCAGCGAGGCACGAACCGTCTCCAGCAGCTGCCCGTGGACCAGCCGGCCCAGCGTGCCGGCCTGCAGCCGCAGGGACGCGATCCCCAGTCCCGCACCCAACTCGGCCGCGCGGGCCAGCAGCAGGTCACCGAGCAGCACGGCGATGTTGTTGCCCCACAACGCGTTCGCCGACGCGACGCCGTGCCGCGCCGGCGCGGCGTCCATGACGTCGTCGTGGTAGAGCGTGGCGGCATGCACCAGCTCGGTCACCACGGCCGCGTCGATCACCGCCGGGTCGTCCGGGTCGCCGAACCGCGCGCCGAGCAGCGTGAGCCTCGGCCGGACCCGTTTGCCGCCCGCCTCGATCAGGTGCACGGCCCCGGTGGCCACGAACTGGTGCTCGGCGTCGGTCAGCACCTTCCGCAGCCGTTCCTCCACTTCGGACAGTTGGTCGGTCAGATCGAGCTCGAGAATGCTCCCCATGAGCCGAGCGTCTCCCGGCGAGCCCCTGCGGCGGCTCCCCCACGAGACCGTCGGCCTCACTCCTGAGAGTGAACCGCGTCCAGCACCCGCGCGGCACCCAACCCGTCGACCAGCGCGGCGGCCGTGGCGGCCAGCCGGTCCCGCAGCGCCGCGTCCGTGAGGAGTCGGCGCAGCGCGTGGTGGTCGAGGTCGTCGGGCGTGCCGAGGCCGAGCCCCGCACCGAGGTCGACGGCCGCGCGGTAGCCCCGCGCCTGGTTGTCCACCAACTGGACCAGCCCGGCCGGTAGCCCGATGCAGCACAGTTCGAGCAGCGTCACGCCCGCCGCGCTGATCACCAGGTCCGCCTCGGCCGCGACGGTCGGCAGGTCACCGAGCGGCGCCACCGTGAAGTGCTGACCGGCCAGCGGATCCGGCGCGTCGACCGGGCCCGGCGCGAGGGCCAGCACGTCGACCGGCAGCCCGGTGTCGCGCAGTGCGCGCAGCACCGGCCCGACCGCGTCCCGCGCGTGGCTGCCGCCCATGGTGACCACCACCCGCGGTGGCGTGCCCCGGCCGCGCCGGCCACGCGCCGCCCGCACGGCGGCCCGCAGCGGGGCGTAGCGCGGGCCGGTGAGCACGAGCCCGCTGCCGTCGTTGGGGCGGTCGTGCGGCACCAGCCCGGAGTCGACCACCACGTCCGCCGGGCGGCGGCCGAAGCGGCCGGACTCCATGGACACCAACACGGTGCCGGGTACTCGCACGTCGGGCAGCCGGTAGTGGTCGACCAGCACGACGTCCGCCCCGGTCGAGCGGACCTGCTCGGCCAGCGCGGCGGCGTCGGCGGCACCGGGTATTACGTGATCGAACTCGCCGGCGAACCAGCCTGGCGCACCGGAGAACACCACGTCCCAGCCCCGCGCGACCGCCTCCTCGGCGAACGCGACGCACCTGGCCACGTGCCCGAGTCCGGTGGCCGGGCCGGCGTCGGCGCGCAGCAGCAGCCTCACCCGGCGGCCACCGGCTTCTGCACCACACGGGCGTTGCGGGCCACCAGGTCGGGCCGCGCCCGCAGCACGGCCACCACCTCCCGCCAGGCGGGCGGGCGGTCGCCCAACTCGGCCACCAGCCCGTCGAGCAGCGTCGCGTCCTCCACCGTGTCGAGGGTGACCCGCAGGTCGGCCGCGTCGGGCGCGACCACCACGCCGGCGCAGCGGTACCGCTCGGGATCGGTGTAGAGGCCGGACGTCACGTGCAGCCGGTCGACCCCCGTCGCGTGCGCCACCTGCTCGTCGAGAACGGTCCGGCGGATGAGCGCCACGTCCAGGCCCCTCGGCAGCGTGCGGATCAGCGTGTTGCTCACGTAGTCGAGCGTGGGGTCGGCCCGCCACAGCGCCACCACCTGGGCAAGCAGCGCGGGATCGATGAGCGGGCAGTCGGCCGTCAACCGGACGACCGCGTCGCACGGGTACCGCCGGACCGCTTGGCCGAACCGGTCGAGCACGTCGTCGAGCGGCCCGCGCACGACCGCCACGCCGAGTTGCAGCGCCTCGACGGCGATCGGGTCGTCGCCGCTGTCGGCCGAGGTGGCCACCACCACGCGATCCACCCCGGGCGCGACGCTCGCCGCGCGCACCACCCAGCCGAGCACGCTGCGCCCGCCGAGCGGTCGCAGCACCTTGCCGGGCAGCCGGGTCGACGACAGGCGGGCCTGGATGACGGCGTTCACTCGCACACTAGGCATGATGGCCTATCGACGTTACTGCGAATGGAGGAGGCTGCGATGGCGCTGCTCGAAGGCACGAGCATCCTGCTGACCGGCGGAACCGGGTCGTTCGGCACGGCGTTCATCCGCTACGCCCTCGACCACCTCAACCCGCGCCGCCTGGTGGTGTTGTCGCGGGACGAGCTGAAGCAGTACGAGGCTCGGCAACTCTTCGGTGACGACCCCCGGCTGCGCTGGTTCATCGGCGACGTGCGGGACCGCCGAAGACTCGAGCGCGCCATGCACGACGTGGACCACGTGGTGCACGCGGCGGCGCTCAAGCAGGTGGACACGGGTGAGTACAACCCGTTCGAGTTCGTGCAGACGAACGTCACCGGCGCGCAGCACGTGATCGAGGCGGCCATCGACTGCGGTGTCCAGCGGGTGGTCGCGCTGTCCACCGACAAGGCGTCCAGCCCGATCAACCTCTACGGCGCCACGAAACTGTGCTCCGACCGGATGTTCATCAGCGCCAACCACTACGCGTCCGGGCATCCCACGAGGTTCGCCGTGGTGCGCTACGGCAACGTGATGGGCTCGCGCGGCAGCGTCATCCCGTACTTCCGGGCGCTGGCCGCGCGTGGTGAGCCGCTGCCGCTGACCGACCTGCGGATGACCCGGTTCTGGATCACGTTGCGGCAGGCGGTGGAGTTCGTGGTGACCTCGTTCGACCGGATGAACGGCGGCGAGCTGTACGTGCCCAGGATTCCCAGCATGCGGCTGGTCGACCTGGCGCGGGTGATCGGGCCGGACAGCCCGCTGAAGGAGGTCGGCATGCGGCCGGGCGAGAAGCTGCACGAGGAGATGATCTCCGAGGAGGACGCGCGGCGGACCATGCTGCTCGACGACCGCTATGTGGTCATGCCGCACATCGCCGGCTGGGGCTACGAGCCGCCGACCGACGGCACGCTCGTGCCCGACGGGTTCGCCTACCGGTCGGACACGAACGACCTGTGGCTGAGCGACGACGACCTGCGTGCGTTCGTCGCCTGATGCTTCCCTACGGACGGCAGTCGGTCACGGAGGACGACATCGCGGCGGTGGCCGAGGTCCTGCGCGGCGACTGGCTGACCACCGGACCTTGTGTCGAGAAGTTCGAGGCCGACCTGGCGGCGTGGACGGACGGTGTGCCGACCGTGTCGGTCACCTCCGGCACGGCCGCGCTGCACACGGCGTACGCGGCGGCCGGCGTCGGACCGGGCGACGAGGTGGTCACCTCGCCCATGACGTTCGTGGCCACGGCCGCGACAGCCGCGCACCTGGGCGCGACCGTGGTCTTCGCCGACATCGCACCGGACACGGCGAACCTCTCGGTCGAGGCCGCGCGGGCGGCGGTGACCGGGCGGACGAAGGTGATCGCTGCCGTCGACTACGCGGGTCATCCGGCTTCGCTGGATTCGCTGGCGGCCGTGGCGCACGACGCGGGCGCGCTGCTGCTGGAGGACGCGGCGCACTCGATCGGCGGCTCGTGGCAGGGCAGGCCGGTCGGCTCGCTGGCCGATCTGACCATGTTCTCCTTCTTCCCCACGAAGAACCTGACGACCGCGGAGGGTGGGGCGGTTGCTGTTTTGGACCCGGCGCTCCTGGACCGCGCCCGGTCGTTCCGCAACCACGGCCTCGTGCGGGACCCCGCTCGGCAACGCTTCCCCGACGAGGGCGGCTGGCACCAGGAGGTGCACTCCCTCGGCCTGAACTACCGGCTGCCGGACGTGTTGTGTGCCTTGGGGTCCAGCCAGCTGACCCGACTGGCGTGGTTCCGAACACGGCGGGCGTCGCTACACGCCCGCTATACGGCCGGCCTGTCCGATGTGGACGGTCTGACGCTGCCGGTGACGCTGCCCGGCGCGGACCCCATGTGGCACCTGTACGCCGTGCGGGTGCGCGACGGGCGGCGGCGGGCGCTGTACTCGTACCTGCGCGAGCGAGGCATCGGTGTGCAGGTGAACTACATACCTGCCTACTGGCATCCGGTGTTCGCGGACCTCGGGTACCGGCGCGGGCTGTGCCCGGAGGCCGAGCGGTTCTACGCCGAGCAGCTGTCGCTGCCGCTGTTCCCCGACCTGACGGACACCGACGTGGACCGCGTGATCGAGGCGGTGCGATCGTTCTTCGCGTGATGGAGGCGTGGGGCCGGGTGTCGGTGGTGGTCCG
The DNA here is from genome assembly GCA_963826035.1 of uncultured Actinomycetota bacterium. GTDB lineage: Bacteria > Actinomycetota > Actinomycetes > Mycobacteriales > Pseudonocardiaceae > Actinophytocola. The sequence continues at coordinate 51,017 of CAWGVZ010000009.1, forward strand.
GCTCGGAGGTGGGAACCGCAACGAGGTGCTGGAGATCCGGCTGGCCGGCGAGCGCCTGGTGGCGCGCCGCAGCCGGCGGTCCCCCGCGGCGCTGGCGTGGGAGCTGGACCTGCTGGAGTTTCTGTCGGCGCGGGGTTTCGTGGTGCCGGCCGTGGTGCCCGCGCTGGACGGCCGCCGCTCGGTCGAGGGCATGGTGGCAGCGGTGGCTGCCAGGCCGCTCACGGGCGGCGGACGACTGGCCGGCGGTGGCGGCGGAGTTGACCCGCCTGCACTCACTGACGGCCGATTGGCCACAGCGTCCGGACTTCGCGAGCACGGCCGCCCTGCTGACGGAGGACCGACTGGGACGAGGCCCGCGTCGACCATCCGGACCTCGACTTGGCCGACCTGCCAATCCCCGCGCTGCCGGAACCCCGTGGTTCGACGGCCCGCCGAGCGGTGGACGCGTGGGAAGCAGCGTACGGCTGGCAGTTGGAACCGGCCTACGCCCGCACGAGACTGGCCCGCCTCACCCCATGATGACCACTCCGGTCGCCCATGATGACCACTCCCGTCGCGCACGATGACCACTCCCGTCGGCCATGGTCTTGCTCGAAGTCGCGCCGCTAGTCGGGGAGCCACAGCGGTGGTCATCATGGCCGACGGGAACGGTCATCATGGGCGACCGGAATGGTCATTCTGCGTTAGATGAGGTCCCAGGTCAGGGGGGTGCCCTTCGTCGCGTCCTTGCGGAACTGGCGGCCCTGGACTGTCGGCAGGTCGGCTGGGGCCAGGCCGCCGCTCGGGCGGATGGAGCGCACGTTCGCCGGGGTGACCTCGTCGCCGGCTCGCACGTCGGCCACCACGTACAGCGAGCGACGGCGGTCGCGGCCGGCCAGTTCGCTCTCCCGTGGGCCGATGGTCGGTTCGCCCAGTGCCTGCCACGCCCGTTCGGTCTCCGTGACCAGCGCCGCCAGCTCAGCCGGCTCCAGCGAGAAGGGCGAGTCGACGCCGCCGTCGTTCCGGTCGAGCGTCACGTGCTTCTCGATCAAGCACGCGCCGAACGCCACCGACGCCACCGGGACCCCGATGCCCAGCGTGTGGTCCGACAGCCCGACCAGCGTGCCGAACGCCTGCGCCAGCACGGGCAGCGCCCGCAGGTTGCTCTCCTTCGGCGACGCCGGGTAAGTGGCCGTGCAGCCGAGCACCACCAGCTGCTCGTTGCCGGCCGCCCTGGCCGTGCGGACGGCCGCGTCGATCTCCGCGGGGGTCGCCCGACCGGTGGAGATCACGAGCGGCCGCCCGGTGCGTGCGCACCGGTCGACCAGCGGCAGGTCCACGATCTCCGCGGACGCGATCTTGTAGGCCACCGCGTCGAGGGACTCCAGCAGGTCGACGGCCGTCGGGTCGAACGGGCTGGAGAAGACCTCCAGACCCTTCGACCGGGCCCGCTCGAAGATCGGCTCGTGCCACTCCCACGGCGTGTGCGCCCGTTCGTACAGCTTGTACAGGTTCTGGCCCTGCCACAGGGAGTTCTCGTCGACTATCCGGAACGGCGGGGCGTCGACGTCGACCGTGAGCGTGTCGGCCCGGTAGGTCTGCAGCTTCAGCGCCTGCGCACCCGAGGCCGCCACCGCGTCCACTATGGACAGTGCGCGGTCGAGGCTGCCGTTGTGGTTACCCGACATCTCGGCCACCACGAACGGCCGGCGCGCCGGGCCGACCAGGTGTGCGCCGATCCGGATCTCAGCCATGCCGTGCCGCCCACTCGGTCGCCGTCAGTTCGTTCCACACGATCTCGCGTCCCTCGCGCTCGAACCGGCGCGTCTCGGTGAACCCCACCTCGGCGTGCAGCGCGAGAACCGGCCGGTTGGTGGCGAGCGTGACGCCGCGCAACCGGGTCACGCCGAGCACCTCGAACGCGTATCCCAACGCCTCGCGTTCGAGGTCCCGCCAGGCGGCCCGACGGTCGGCGCCGATGCCGTCCACGTCGAGGTACTTGCTCCACTCGGCCGCCGGCGTGCCGAGCCCCGTGAAGATGACCACGCCGGTTGGTGTGCCGGCGCGTTCGTAGATCAGCACCTGGCGACTCGGGTCGGTCGACACCGCCTGCCACCAGGCCCGATGCTCGGCCGCGCCGATCTCGTGGGTGGTGAGGCTCGCGGCGCGAACCTTGGGATGGTTGCGCCAGCGCCGGATGGTCGCCGCGTCGTCCTTGCCAGCCGCCCGTAGCACCGGCGGAACGTATCAAGCCGTACGCTGGCTCGCCATGCGGACGATCGCGGTGGTGCCGGCACGCGGCGGCTCGAAGAGCTTCCCCGGCAAGAACCTGGCGCCGTTCCACGGTCGCCCGCTGGTGGCGCACGCCATCGCCACCGGTCAGGCGGCCGGCATCGACGACGTGCTGCTCACCACGGACGACGATGCGATCGCCGACGCGGGCCGCGACGCGGGTGCCCGAGTGGTCCGCCGCCCGGCCGAGCTGGCCACCGACCTGAGCCGCACGGTGGACGCCGTCCTGCACGCGGTGGCCGGCGCGGCCGACGACGTGCTGCTGGTGCTGCTGCAACCGACGTCACCGCTGCGGACGAGCGACGACGTGGTCGAGTGCCTGCGGATGCACGGCAACCGGCCGTCCGGGTCGGTCGTGCAGGTCGCCGCGTCGCCCGAACACCACCCGCTGAAGGCGTGCCTGGAGGTCGACGGGCGACTGGTGCCGGTGCGCGACTGGCTCGACCTGGAGGCCCCGCGCCAGTCCCTGCCGACCGTCCTGCGCCCGACGGGCGGGGTGTACGTCGTACGGGCCGGCGACCTGCGAGCCCAGCACCGCTTCTTCGTGCCGGAGGTTCTGGCCCAACGCATCCCCCCGGAACGCGCACTGGACATCGACACGGAGTCCGACCTGGAACTGGCCGAAAGCCTGGTTACGTGACCCTGGAGATGCGTCTCGGCCCGGCCCGTCAATGCCTGGAAGGCGTCGTTCCAGGCGTTCAACGTCAGGAAGGCGTCGTTCCAGGCATGCTCCACGCCGCGCCTGACCGGCGCGGGTGTCGGCGCAGGCCTGAGCCTGCTAGCGGTCCACGAACTCCTTGTACAGCGAGAGCTTCCACAGCTGCTCGCCCTCCAGCAGCGCCAGGATGCGTTCCTGCGCGCCCGGCATGCCGAAGCCGTTGTCCGGGTCCACCCGGCTCGCTCGCGCCGCCGCCACGGCCGCCGTGATCTCCGGCAGGACCGGCGCCACGAACCGCACGGCCGCCGACTGGGTCCGGCTGCGCTGCCGGCTGCCCACGCTCACCGACGGCGTGCCGAGCACCGGTGCCTCCCGCGCGCCCGAGCTGGAGTTGCCGAGGATCAGCTCGGCGTGCTTCATGAGCGTCACGAAGTACTCGAACCGCATGGACGGCAGCCGCACGAACCGGTCGCCCACCAGGCGTTCCAGCTCCAGCCGCACGTCGACGCAGCCCTCGTCGTTGTTCGGGTCGATGAGCACCCAGTTGCCGCCGTCGGCGAGCACCGCGTCCACCACGACCGCCGCGTTCGGGCGGTTCTCCGCCGGCTCGGTGGTGACCGGGTGGATGACCAGCACGCCGTAGCTCTCGAACGGGATCTCGTAGCGCCGCCGCACCTCGGCGAGCGGCGGCAGCTCGGCCGACATGAGCACGTCGACCTCGGGGCTGCCGACCACGAAGATCCGCTCGCTCTCCTCGCCCAACTGCCGCAGCCGGTCCTGCGCACCGTCGTTCGCCACCAGGTGGACATGCGCGTGCTTGCTGATCGAGTGCCGGATCGCGTCGTCGACCGTGCCGGACAGCTCGCCGCCCTCGATGTGCACCACCCGCACGTTGCCGAGTGAGCCGACCAGCGCGCCGGCCAGGGCCTCCACGCGGTCGCCGTGCACGACGATCGCGTCCGGCTTCTCCTCGTGCACCAAGCGGGCGAGCGCGTGCACCGTGTTCGCCAGCACGAGGGCCATCGGCTCGCCCTCGATCTGGTTGGGGATGAGGTGCAGCTGCCGCAGCCCGGCTCGCTCGATCTCGCGGACCGTGTAGCCGTAGCGGCGGAGCAGGTGCATGCCCGTGACCACCACGCGCGCGGACAGCCGCGGGCTGTCCTGCACAGCCAGCATCACGCCGCGCAGCTTGCCGAAGTCGGCGCGTGTGCCGGTGACGAAGAGAACGTCCCTGGTTCTGTCGCCCACGTCAGACCAGGTCCGCCCAGCGCACCTGCGTGTTGGCCGGCAGCGCGCGGGCCGTGCGACGACCGAGCACGACCGGGTAGTCGACCGCCTTGATCTCGCCCGTTCCCGGCCGCTTGACCCAGATGTTGCCCTCGGTGAGCGGCTGGCCCTCGGCCACCTCGGTGGTCGTAACGACACACGCGTAGGCGAAGTCGATGGTCGGCTTCTCCTCCGCCAGGATCTGCTTGCTGCCGCCCCGCGCACCGTGGATGAGCCGCGAGCCCTCGACCAGCCGGGCGAACTCGTCCGGTGTGGACGACACGGGGATGTCCGGGCCGGGCCAGCTCATGTCGGACGTGAAGTGCCGCTCCAGCACGCTCGCGCCGAGCGCCACCGAGCCGAGACACGGATAGATGGTGGTGGTGTGGTCGGACAGGCCGAGCACGGCGTCCGGGAACGCCGACGCCAGCTCACCGAGCGCGCCGAGCCGGACCTGGTCGATGGGCGTCGGGTACAGCGAGGTGCAGTGCAGCAGCGCGAAGCCGACGCCCGCCTCGCGCAGGATCTCCACGGCCGGCCGCACGGACGCGATGTCGTTCATGCCGGTCGACAGGATCACCGGCTTGCCGAACGAAGCGATGTGCTTGATCAGCGGGTAGTTGTTGCACTCCCCCGAACCGATCTTGAACGCGGGCACGTCCAGCTCGGCCAGGCGGTCGGCCGCCGCACGCGAGAACGGCGTGGAGATGAAGATCATCCCGCGTTCCTCGACGTGCGCCTTGACCTCGCGCTCCTCCGCCGCGGAGAGCGCGCAGCGGATCATCATGTCCCAGATCGGCTCGTCGGCGTTGCCGGGCACCACGTCGTTCGGGATCATCTCGTCCTCGACCACGTGGGTCTGGAACTTCACGCACTCGAGTCCGGCGTCGGCGGCGTCGTCGATCATCTTGTGCGCCTTGCCGACGTCACCTTCGTGGTTGATGCCGATTTCGGCGACGACGAGCGGGGGATGGTCCGGGCCTACCGGGCGGTCGCCAATCGTGAACATGCCCGCGAGCCTACGAGGCGCGCCAGGTGGCCTCTCCGGAGGTGTCGGCCAGCAGATCCCCGAAGATCAGGAGGCAGGCCACGCATCGCGCGCCCTCGTCGGTGCAGGTGATCTTGGAGTTCGGGACGCTGTGCTCGCAGAGCGCCTCACCGAAGTCTCTGCCGGCTTCGTCATTGCCGAACGCATGCACCCGGTTGTCGTATCCGGACAGCCACCACTGCACGTCGATCATGGCCCCCGCCCTTCACGCCTGCTGGTATACGCAAGCGTCCACGACGTCAGGGCTGAACAGAACCGTTGATACGTGAACTCCTGAGGGAAATTTTCACAGTTCAAAGCTAAACTGTGAATATTGGTAACGCTCGGTAGATTCGCTAACGCTACCAACTACTCCGAGCGATCCTCGAGCTTGCGGAGCCGGTCCTCGTACTGCGCGACGGCGCTCAGACGTGCGCGGATCTGACTGTGCTCGCGACGGATCTCGTCGATCAGCGAGCGCGCCTCGTCGATCTGCGGTTGGTCCGCGGCCGGCACGGCGGCCATCTTCTGGCGCAGCGACTCCAGCTGGGACTCCTGCGCGGCGATCTGCGGGACGATCCGCTCCAGCTCGTTGTACGACCAGCGCTGGAGCCGCTCGACCTCGCCGAAGCGGTTCTCGAGTTCGTCGAGTCGCCGCGGCGTCTCTCGGTCGTGCATCTCATGGTCGAGGCGGTCGACCCTGCTGAAAAGTTCGGAGAGGTGGTCGAGCCTGACCTTCTCCTGGATCCGGTAGTCGATCAGCCGCTTGAGCCGATCGGAGACCAGCGTTCGAGCGCCGAAGAGTCGGCGCAGCGCGGAGTTGGACCTGTTGTAGGCCATGTCAGCGTTCCATTTCTCAGCGAAGCAACCGGGTACGGCCGGTCTTGGTCCACGAGTCGAGCATGCGCGCCTCGGCGGCGATCTGGTGCTCCGGTCCGACCTTGCACGAGGTGCCGTCGGCGTGCATCCAGGACTTCTGGTTGGGGTCATCGATGAACGAGTACCCAGACAGGAGCAGTTCAGCGTCCGGATAGCAGGTCCGCGCCATCCAGGCGGCCATGGTGCCGGTGGTCGCCCAGGTGGACTCCTCGCGGCTCGGCAGGCCCAACGCGTCGGACAGTGGCAGCGTGACCTCTCGGTTGCTCACCGGAACGAACCCCAGGTCCGACGGCCACCAGCCAGGAATGACGTCCGGCTCCCAGTGCAGCCGGCCCGGCTCGACCATCAGGTACAACCGCTCGCTGTAGTTCTCGAACACCCACCGTGTCGGCCGCAGCGCCCGGTTGAACACCACCACATGGCAGCTGCTGCCCACGGTCGGCGGCTGACCTGGGTCGTCGAGCACGAAACCGTTGACCCGGAACACCAGGTCGGCGTCGTCGATCGCCTTGGCGCGCTCGGCGTCCGGCTCCATCGGCATGTTGCCGACCACCGCCACGGTTCGCGGCTCGGGATGCACGGCATAGACGTCGAGTAGCGAGCGAAGCACGCTAGGTGGAAAGACGCCATCGGCCATGGGCGCAGAAGCTACCAGGGTCACAGCGAGCCAAATCCGCCGGACTCACTGCGACAGCACGGGTTCACGCGCAGGTCCGGGGCGATATCCGGCCCGTGATCGGGCGCCGTGGGCCGCCGGTAGGCTCGGCTCCCGTGCCAGTAACCAGCACTGCCGAGCAGGAGCAGGCTCCCCCTCCGCCGTCTACCCGCAGTTGGTCGCGCGCCTGGGGCGACATCGCCGAGGGCATCAAACAGAACGAACTGTGGGGCCACCTCGGGTGGCAGGACATCAAGCAGCGCTACCGACGGTCGGTCATCGGGCCGCTGTGGATCACGCTGTCGATGGCCATCACGGCCATCGGTCTCGGCCTGCTGTACTCGCAGCTACTCGGCCAGGATCTCGAGTACTTCCTGCCGTACATCACGGTCGGCTTCATCGTGTGGAACTTCATGAGCGGGTGCCTGCTCGAGGGCACGGAGACGTTCATCCGCAACGAGGGCCTGATCAAGCACCTGCCGGCGCCGCTGACCGTGTACGCGCTGCGCACCGTGTGGCGACTCACGCTGATGTTCGCGCACAACCTGCTGGTCTACGTGGTCGTGGTCGCCATCTTCTGGTCGAACCTCACCGAGCCGTACCGGATGACCAAGGACGTCGGAACACTGCACCCGGGCATCGACCTGACGATCCTGCTGGCCATCCCGGCCTTCGTGCTGCTGGCGTTCAACGGCGCCTGGGTGGCGATCCTGTTCGGCATCATCAGCACCCGCTACCGCGACATCCCGCCGGTCATCAGCAGCTTCATCCAGCTGCTGTTCTTCATGACACCGATCGTGTGGACCACCGACATCCTGACCACCGTCGCCGGGCAGGACGCCAGTTGGAAAGTGCTGGTGGCCGAGCTCAACCCGCTCTACCACTACGTCCAGATCCTCCGGGCGCCGCTGGTCGGCAACGTGCAGAGCTGGCACCACTGGGCGGTGGTCGGCGGGTTTACCGTTGTGGGGTGGGCACTGGCCTTCGTGGCCATGCGCAACTACCGCGCCCGAGTCTCCTACTGGGTCTGATTGAGGCGAGAGAACGACATGGTCAGCATTGACGTATGGAACGCCTCCGTCGACTTCCCGATCTTCGATGCGAAGACGAGGTCGCTGAAGAAGGCGGTGCTCGGCAAGGTCGGCGGCAAGATCGGCACCGAACAGAAGGTGCCGATCATCGAGGCGCTGCACGACATCACGTTGTCGCTCAAGGAAGGCGACCGCATCGGCCTGGTCGGCCACAACGGCGCGGGCAAGTCCACGCTGCTGCGGCTGCTGGCCGGCATCTACGAGCCGACCAGAGGGTCCTCGCGGATCGTCGGCAAGATCGCGCCCGTGTTCGACCTCGGCGTCGGCATGGACCCGGAGATCTCCGGCCTCGAGAACATCATGATCCGCGGGCTGTTCCTCGGCATGAACCGCAAGCAGATGGAGAAGCGGGTCGACGACATCGCGGAGTTCACCGAGCTCGGTGACTACCTGCAGATGCCGCTGCGCACGTACTCCACCGGCATGCGCGTGCGGCTCGCACTCGGCGTCGTCACCTCGATCGATCCCGAGATCCTGCTGTTGGACGAGGGCATCGGTGCGGTCGACGCCGCCTTCCTGGCGAAGGCGCGCACCCGGTTGGTCGATCTTGTGAACCGTTCCGGCATGTTGGTGTTCGCCTCGCACCAGGACGACCTATTGTTCGAGCTGTGTAACACGGCCATCTGGATGGACGAGGGTCACGTGAAGCAGCAGGGCACGCTACGTGAGGTACTGACCAGCTACAAGGGGCGCGATCCCTACGCCCACTTGGACAAGGAAACGCTGGAGCGTCTCGGCGAGGAGCCCGTGCTCACCACGAAGAGCGGCGAGGTCTGATGAGTGATCGTGAGCAGTGGCCGACGAACGCGGTGGTGGCCGTGGTGGTCACCCGGCATCGCCGGGAGCTGCTCGCCGACTCACTCAAGATGATCGCCGCGCAGACCAGGCCGCCGGAGCACCTGGTGGTGGTGGACAACGGGCCGGACGAGCCCGTGCGCGACGTGGTCGACAGCTGCCCGCTGCCGACCACCTACCTGGTCTCGCGACGCAACCTCGGTGGCGCGGGTGGGTTCGCGCTCGGCATGCTGCACGCCCTCGCGCTCGGCGCCGAGTGGGTCTGGTGCGCCGACGACGACGGCCGGCCGGCCGACGAGAACGTGCTGGAGGTCCTGCTGGCCGAGGCCATCGCGCGGAATCTCGCGGAGATCTCCCCGGTGGTCAGCAACATCGAGACCCCGGAGAAGCTGGCGTTCCCGCTGCGCCGCGGGCTCACCTGGAAGCGCAGCGCGGCCGAGCTGGGCACCGACTTCCTGCCGGGCATCGCGTCGCTGTTCAACGGGGCGCTGTTCCGAGCGTCCACCCTCGACGTGGTCGGCGTGCCGGACTACCGCCTGTTCTTCCGCGGTGACGAGGTGGAGATCCACCGCAGGCTCGTCAGGTCGGGACTGCCGTTCGGCACCAGCCTGCGCGCCACCTACCTGCACCCGGACGGCTCGGACGAGTTCAAGCCCATGCTCGGGGGCCGGCTGCACGCGCAGGACCCGGAGAACGAGATCAAGCGGTACTACACCTACCGCAACCGCGGGTATCTGCTCTCCCAGCCGGGACTGCGCAAGATCGGCATGCTGGAACTGATCCGGTTCGGCCTGTACTTCATCGGCACGAAGCGCGATCCGAAGGCGTTCATGCAGTGGCTGAAGCTGGTCCGCCAGGGCCGCAAGGAACGCTTTTTCCGGTTCTAAGCCGAGAGCTGATCCGCTACGGGTGAACCCGCCTTGCCGGGATCCGCCGGCGGGTGTGAGGTCGGGGCATGGCTGATCCCAAACGTGCTCTCGTACTCCACCTGTCCGGCGGTGGCGAGCCGCTGGTGTTCGCACTGTCCGACGAGGGTGCCCGCGACCTCGACTCCCGGCTGACCCAGTTGCTCACCGAGGGCCTGGTCCACGCGCCCGAGCTGTCCGACGGCTCGACGGTGGCCGTGAACTTCGGGCACGTGGTCACCGCGCATCTCGACGAGCTGCCGCCGCTCGCGCGCGTCTACGGCAGCGGCAAACCGCAGAAACACGGTTTCGCCAACTAGCCTTCTCTGACTATGGTCAGGGAATGGACCAGATCGCTCAGGTTCGCCGGTTCAACCGGCTCATGACCCAGCGCGTCGGTGCGCTCAACGACCACTACCTCGCCCGCGACCGGCCGCTCGGCGAGGCACGGCTGCTCTTCGAGATCGGGCCCGACGGCGCGGACGTCCGCACGCTGCGGGCCCGGCTCGACCTCGACTCCGGCTATCTCAGCAGGCTGCTGCGCTCGCTGGAGTCGGCCGGGCTGGTCACCGTGACGGCCAGCGACACCGACCGGCGCGTCCGCGTCGCCCGCCGCACGGCGGCCGGCGTCGCCGAAACGGCCGAACTGGACGAGCGGTCCGACGCACTGGCCGCGTCGTTCCTCGAGCCGCTCAACGCCGGCCAGCGGGACCGGCTGGTCAAGGCCATGGGCGAGGTCGGCCGGCTTCTGACTGCCGGGCTGGTAACCGTCACGCAGGTGGACCCCGACCACCACGACGCCGTGTACTGCCGCACCGCCTACTTCGCCGAGCTGGACCGGCGCTTTCCCGACGGTCACGACCCGGTTCGGGGCATCCCCGTCGACGGCGACGCCCTGCGCCCGCCGGCCGGCCTCATGCTGGTCGCCTATCTGCACGGCGATCCGGTCGGCAGCGGGGCACTGCGGTTCCTGCCCGGCGAGCCGGCCCACCTGAAGCGCATGTGGGTGACCGACTCAGTGCGTGGCCTGGGCATCGGCCGGCGTCTGCTGGCCGAACTGGAGGCCCGGGCCGCCGAGCACGGCTGCGACACGGTCCATCTGGAGACGCACAGCGCGCTCTCCGAGGCCATCGGCATGTACCGGGCGGCGGGTTACGTGGACGTCGAGCCGTTCAACGACGAGTACTTCGCGCACCACTGGTTCGAGAAGAAACTCTAGGAACGGGTGCGGAACACCACGGTGCGGAGCATCACGAAGTTGATCACCGTGGCCGTGCCCTGCGCGATCGCCCAGGCCAGCGTGATCTCCCAGTCGAACTCCGGCAGCAGGTGCAGGACCAGCGCGTTCGTCCCCACGTTCACGAAGAACGTGGTGGTGTAGAGCAGCGCGAAACCGCCGACCTGGGCGGCGCCACCGTTGTTGCCGGCGGCGAACGTGAAGCGCCGGTTGAGGAAGAACGCGGTGGTGGTGCCCGCCACGAAGCTCACGGCCTTCGCCAGGTGCACCCAGGCGTCGAGCTGGAGCAGCAGTTGGTAGACACCGAAGTCGACGAGCGCGCAGAAGGCCCCGATCAGCACGAAGCGACCGAGCTGGTTGACCAGCCCGAGCTTCGGCGATCCGGCGTCCACAGCGGTCACCACGCAACCCTCCACCTGTCATACGGCCACTGACAGCGACGCCATTCTAGGAGCCGACCCCGACCCCCGTACCCTCGGTGCCGTGAAGCCAGAGGACGACGAGCTGGCCAGGCTCACCGGATGGGGACGGACCGCACCGACCACGGCGCGGGTGGTTCGGACGGCCGACATCGCGGAGATCGCCTCGGTCGTGCGCACGGCCGGTGACCGCGGCGTGATCGCCAGGGGGCTCGGCCGCAGCTACGGCGACCCGTCGCAGAACGCGGGTGGCGTGGTGGTCGACATGACCGCGCTCGACCGCATCCACCGGGTGGACGCCGAGGCCGCCACGGTGGACGTGGACGCGGGCGTCTCGCTCGACACCCTCATGCGCGCGCTGCTGCCGTTCGGGCTGTGGCTGCCCGTGCTGCCCGGCACCCGGCAGGTGACCATCGGCGGTGCCGTCGGCGCCGACATCCACGGCAAGGCCCACCACGTGGAAGGCAGCTTCGGCCACCACGTGCTGTCGCTCGATCTGCTCACGGCCGACGGCGAGGTCGCGACCCTCACCCCCGACGGCCCGGACGCCGAGCTGTTCTGGGCGACCATCGGCGGCATGGGGCTCACGGGCATCGTGCTGCGCGCGACGCTGCACCTCAACCACGTGGAGACCGCGTACTTCCTGGTCGACACCGAGCAGCTGCCGAACCTCGACGAGCTGATGGCCCGTCAGTCGGTGGACGACGACAAGTACGTGGAGTCGGTGTCCTGGTTCGACGTGACGGCCACCGGCCCGAACCTCGGCCGCGGCATCCTCACCAGGGCGAACCACGCGAAGGTCGAGGACCTGCCTGCGAAGAAGCGCCGCGCGCCGCTGCGTTTCGACGCACCGCAGCTGCTGACCGTGCCGAACGTGTTCCCGCCCGGGATGCTCAACAAGGTCACCGGGCGGATCTTCAGCGAGCTCTGGTACCGCAAGTCGCCGACCAAGTTCGGCGCCGTGCAGAACATCACCCAGTTCCTGCACCCGCTCGACGTCATCGGCGAGTGGAACCGCGGCTATGGGCCGCACGGGTTCCTGCAGTACCAGTTCATGGTCCCCTTCGGCGCCGAGAACGTGATCCGGCGGACGGTGGAGCTGGCGGTCGAGACGGGTCACGTGTCCGCGCTGAACGTGCTCAAGCGGTTCGGCGAAGGCAACCGCGCGCCGCTGTCGTTCCCCATGCCCGGCTGGACGCTGTGCCTGGACTTCCCCATCCGCGACGGGCTGCACGAGCTGTGCGAGGAGCTGGACCGGCTGGTGCTCGACGCCGGTGGGCGGCACTACCTGGCGAAGGAGTCCAGGACCACGCCCGAGGCCATCCAGCGCGGCTATCCACGTATCGATGAGTGGCGCAAGATTCGCGCATCCGTTGACCCACAAGGCGTTTTCGCCTCAGATCTGTCGAGAAGGTTGGCATTGTGATAGACGCCGTCGGAAACCCCCAGTCCCTGCTGCTGCTCGGCGGCACGTCGGAGATCGGCCTCGCCATCGCGCTGCGGTACGCGAAGCGCCGCCCGCTGCGGGTGGTGCTCGCCGGTCGCCAGTCGGAGCGGCTCGACGCGGCCGTCGCCACGCTGCGCGAGGCGGGCGCCACGGTGTCCACCGTGGAGTTCGACGCGAACGAGTTCGCCACGCACCCGGCCACGCTGGACAAGGCGTTCAGCGACGGCGACATCGACGTCACGGTGGTGGCGTTCGGTCTGCTCGGTGACGCGGAGGTGGCGTGGCAGGACCACTCCCGCGCGGTGGAGCTGGCGCAGGTGAACTACACGGCGGCCGTGTCCGTGGGTGTCGCGCTGGCCGAGCGGCTGCGCCGCCAGGGTCACGGCCGCGTGGTCGCGATGTCGTCCGTGGCGGGCGAGCGAGTACGCCGGTCGAACTTCGTGTATGGCTCGACCAAGGCCGGCATGGACGGGTTCTACCTTGGGCTGGGCGAGGCACTGCGCGACGAGGGCATCACGGTCACCGTGGTGCGGCCCGGTTTCGTGCACTCCCGGATGACCGAGGGCATGAAGGCCGGCCCGCTGTCGAGCACGCCGGAGCAGGTGGCCGAGGTCGTGACGAACGCCGTGGCCAAGCGCAAGGAGCTGGTCTGGGCGCCGGCCCCGCTGCGCCTGATGTTCGCCATCCTGCGCCACGTGCCGAGGGTGATCTTCCGCCGCCTGCCGATCTAGAAAGTGTCCTCCAGGAAGTCCCGCTCCTCGTTGTCGTCGTCGCGGCGGTCGTCGGGCTTGGCGGGCGCGAGGCCGTTCGCCCGCTGCCACTCGCCGAGCCCCTTGGTCGCATAGATCGACGCGGCCTTCACCGCCTCGACGTACGCCTCCGCGATGGCCGCGGCGATCCCTTCCTCGTCGCCTTCCTGGACGGACCCGGGGGCCAGTTCCAGGCGCACCATGCGCCCGATGATGTCGACCCACACGCTCGCTGTGCCGGACGAGGAGTGGCCGGGGAACTTGCCGTAGAGCGCCGCCGTCGGGTTCTGCTTGGCCAGCTCACCGGCCTCGACCGCACGGCGCATCGCCGCGAGGACGGCTTCGTCAGGCATGCCTCACTCCTAGCTGTAGGGGTCTTCGTTGTGGGGCGTCCACTTGCCGGTCGGCAGCGGAACCCGGGCGTCGGGCGCCTTGGGGATCTTGTTGTTGACGTCGTTGCGAAGCTCCTCGATGGCGTCCTTCACCGGGTCGAGCCGCTGGACCACGCTGGCGATCATGCTGATGACCAGGGTGACCACGCTGAGGATCGCACCGATGATCGCTATGACGAGCGAGGTCCCGGCTGTCCCCGGGATGCCGAGGATGCCGATGACCAGGCCGATTCCCCCGCCGACGAGGCCGATGATCTCGAACCAGTTCAGCCGGAACTCCTCGGCTATCTTGAGGAGTGCGGCGCCGACCTGATGCGCGGGCGCGCCGTACTTCTTGAGCACCTTCTCCGTCAGCTCGTCCATCAGCCTGTTGAAGCTCTCGGCGGCTTCGCCCGTCCAGCGCAGGTTGACCGCGTCGCACGCCGCGTCCACCTTCTCCGCCACACCTTCACCGATGGTCTTCGGGATGCCGGGCTCGTTGTCGTTCTTGCCCCACACCAGGGCGACCTGCTCGAACTTGTTGCTGTCGATCAGGGAGAACTGGTCGAGGATCGGGCGCAGCTTCGGCGACGGCAGCCGGTGTTTGACGATCAACTCGTCGTACTTGTCGACCATCTCCCAGAAAGAGCGCTCGACATCCATGTCCTGTACCACCGGCCACAGGCCGATGCCGGGAATGTTGGGGATGTCCGTGCCGGGAATGGTCGGGAGGTCCGGAAGATCGAAGTCCGGAAGATCGAAGTCGGGCAGGTCCGGAAGGTTGACATCGGGAAGATTGACGTCCGGGAGATTGATATCCGGAAGGTTCACGTTGATGTCGGGCAGCCCGGGCAGCGGAATGTTCACCATGGCGCTGTCACCTCCCGAACCGGCGTTCGGCCTGCGCGTCGCGGGTCTCGTAGTCGACGGCCGTGGCGGCCATGTTCTTGGAGTTGACGCGCATGACCACGGCCGTTCGCGACAGCGTGGCGATCATGTGCACCCGTGCCGACGCGTACGGGCCTTCCATGAACTCGGTGAGCTTGCCGATCACGTCCCACTCGGCGGGGACCGAGTGCACGGTGTCCCCGCCGTAGGCCGCGGCCGGAATGAACGACCCGGTGCCGAAGTTCGGATGCAACTCCTCCGCCAGGTCGGCGCCTTCGTCCAGTCGAATGGCCGCCTCGACCAACTTCTCGATGTCCGTGGCGAAGTCGCCCATGGCTCTCCCGTTCGGTCGATGTGTGGACACCGTTGTACCGCAGGCGGGCACATCGTGTGAGACAGATTGAAGAATTGCGTCACATTCTATGCTTGCGCGCGTGACGTCGATTCCCACACCGGAGGAATGGCTGGCGAACTTCAACGCCACCATCGCAGACGTGAAAGCGAAGACCGAGGTCTTCCAGGAAAACCTCGAGCAAGCCGGTGCCACGGAGACCTCTCCGGACGGCTCGCTGCAGGTGACGGTCGCGCCCAACGGGTCGCTCACCGATCTGCGGATCGACGAGTCCGCGTGGCGGGGGTCGGGCGCCGAGTTGGCCGGCAAGATCATGAGCTTGGCCCGTAAGGCGCAGCGTGCGGCGGCCGTCAACGTGGCCGAGGCGTTCGCACCGCTCGGCGGACCGGACTCCGAGGCGCTGCACATGGTCACCGGGTACATCCCGGAGCCCGAGGAGGACGAGGAGGAGGAGCAGGCCGGCTACGCCTTCGAGGCCGAGGCCGCTCCGCCGCCTCCGGAGCAACCTCCCCCGGCGGTGGAACCGCCGAGCGGTCCGAGCCGTCCACCACGAGGCGCGGCCGAGGACGATGACGACTTCGGCAACGAGAACATCTTCGGCGACGACAACCGGTGAGCTGAGGAGGGACCGCTGTGACCACTGCGACGTCCGGCGCAGGCATCGTCGACACCTACTCGGGCCTCGTCGACTCGATCACCAGCGACGCCGAGTCCGAGGGTGAACAGATCGTCGACGTCGCGCTGAGCGCGACCGGCGCCGTGATCGACACCATCGGCATGGCGGTCGACCCGTTCGGCGCGATCGTCGGCGCGGGCGTCGGCTGGCTGCTGGAACACGTGTCGTTCCTGCGGGAGCCGCTCGACGCGCTGCTCGGCAACCCCGACGAGATCAACGCCAACGTCGACGCGCTGAAGACCGCAGCCGCCGAGATGCGCACCATCGCCCAGGAGCACCGGCAGGACCTCGAGACCATCGCCGACTGGTCCGGCGACGCGGCCGACGCCTATCACGGCAGCCTGACCCAGCTGGCCGAGGAACTCGACTCCATGGGCATGACGCTCGACGGCACGGCCGCCGTGGTCGGCATCTCCGGCATGCTGGTCACCACGTTGCGCGGGATCGTTTTTGGCATCATCTCCTCGCTGATCACCGAGCTGATCCGGTACGCGCTGATCGCCGCGGCCTCCGCCGTGTGCACGTTCGGTGGCTCGATCGCGGCGTTCTGCGGCGTGGCGGGTGCTCGCGCGGCGGCGACCGCCGCACGCATCAGCGGCAAGATCTCCAAGCTCATCGGTGGGCTGGGCCGGCAGGCCGGCCGCCTCGGCGACCTCGGCCGTGCCATGCAGAACCTGGCCGACGGCCTCGACCGCTTCGCCACGGCCGGCGACCTGGCCTTCGGCGCCTACCAGGCGGCCAAGCCCTACGAGACTCCGCCGGCGGAGGGCCAGCCGGCGTGACCCTGCCGGCCGGTGTCGAGCAGGCGATCCGTCTCCAGGAGGAACTCGCGCCGCGGGTCGTGCGGGAGCCACCGGCCGGGTTCGCGCCGAGGACGGCCACCGGCCTGGACGTCGCGTACGACACGGACACGAATCAGCTGATCGCCGCGGTCGTGACGGTCGAATTGGCCGGCCTCACGGTGGTCGATTCGGCCACCGCCACCGGCGAGACCGACTTCCCCTACGTGAGCGGGCTGTTCGCGTTCCGCGAGCTGCCGGCGCTGCTCGCCGCGCTCGACCGGCTCGCCACCCCACCCGAACTGCTGGTGGCCGACGGACACGGCATCGCCCACCCCCGGCGGTTCGGGATCGCCTCGCACCTGGGCGTGGTCACGGGGCTGCCGGCCATCGGCGTGGCGAAGACCCCGCCGGGCGACTACCCGCCGCCCGCCGCGGAGCGAGGCGCGACCAGCCCGCTGACCGACGACGGGGAACAGGTGGGCGTCGCGCTGCGCACTCGTTCCGGCGTGAAACCCGTCTTCGTGTCGGTCGGCCACCGGGTGGACCTGGCGACCGCGTGCCGGTACGTCCTGACCCTCACTCCTCGCTACCGCCTGCCGGAGACCACGCGGCTGGCTGACCAGCTGTGCCGGCGTGCGCTGCGGGAACGCGGAACCGCCGTTCCGCCGACACAGGCTGGTTCGCTGCTCTAACCTCTGCCATGGCGACGTGCAACCGACGACGAGGGGACCCGCGATGACACCGCGGCGACGGCGCACCAGTGGTTCCTCCGGGTCGAGCACGCGGCCCGACGTCGATACCCCCGCCAGGGACAGATCGAGCGGTGGTACCGGTCCCGGCAGCGGCACCGACGTCAGCACCGACGGCCTCGACACCATGGCCGGCCGCCTCGACGCCACCGGCTCCCGCGTCGACGGAGTAGGCAGCCAGGTCGGCAGCGTGAACGTCGGCCCGCAGAGCATGGGCATCGTCGGCTCCGGCTTCACCGGCCCGGCACAGGCACACGTGCAGGCCGCGCAGCAGCAGGTCAGCCGCACGCGCCAGGCCGTGCAGAACGCGCAGGCCGGCACCCGCCAGACGGCCAGCGACTACCGGACCACGGACGACACGAACCGGCAGTCCTACGAGAGCATCGACACGACCACCGACACGCCGAGGCCCTCGGGCGACACCGGCACCACCACGCCGAGCGGGACGAACCAGCCGCCGCCGACCACGCCGCCGCCCCCGAACACCCAGCCGGACAACGGCAACAATCCCCCGCCGAACAACCCGCCGCCCGGCAACGGGGACAACCCGCCGCCGAGCCCGCCGGACGACGGCGGCTCGACGCCGTCCTCGAATCCGCCGGCACCGAGCAATCCCCGTGAACACTGGATGGACACGGTTCGCAACGACTTCAACGACCAGGACTTCGCGGACTTCCAGCAGGCCATGGACAGGCTGTCCGAGGAGCCCACGGGACCGAACGACCTGCCCGGCTCCAGCCGGCTGACCGACCACGAGCAGGACCTCATGGCCCGCGCCATGAACCTGGTGGAGCTGGACAGCGACACACCCATGCAGAAGGTGGTGCCCGAGAACACGATCCGCGACGGGTACCTCGGCGGTCCACCGGACGCCAACGGTGTCTTCCCCGGCGGGGGGTACAACGACATCCGCGGGTTCACCGCACGACATCAGGACGCCGGGGTGTTGCAGACGCCCGACGACATCTACCACGGCAACCGGCTGGACTACCCCAACACCGCGTACACGCCCGGCATGGACCGGATGCACGTGATGGAGTACCCGGCCGGCGATCCGGCCGCGTACTCGAAGCCGATCGGCGCGCCGTTCCAGGACGGCATCCAGGACGAGACCACCCCGGACGTGGTGCGCAACGCGGACCGGATGGAGGACGCGGCGGACCGCAACGGCGTGGACCCGAACACCTACCACCGCAACATCGCCGCGTGGCCCAACAGCGGCGCGGCGGTCACCGCGCACCCGACCATGGGCGTGCCGGAGTGGGAGATCACCAACCCACGGCCGCTCACCGACGGTGTCATGATCTACGAGTACGACGCCGCGGGTAACAAGACACCAGTCGCGCGATACGACGGTTCCATCGGCAAGTGGACGGTGCCCTGATGAGCTACGCCGGTATCCGGAGCGGGGTTTTCGCGACCCACGGTGGGGTCGAGTACGCCAGCACCCCCCCGTGGCCGGACGACACGGTGATCATCAGGTCGTTCGCCGAGGAGAACCCCGACCCGGCGCGTTTCGAGCGCAACCAGTACCTCGACGCGTGGCAGACGAGGGTGCCGGTCGCCGAGCTCGACCGGCTCTACCAGGCGAACGCCTACGCCAGGTACCAGGGACACCGCGTGAACGTCACGTCCGTCGACGAGTCCGGCCAGGCGGAGATCTACCTGGCCGACGGTCACGGGTTGTGGGCGTCGAACAACGACTTCGTCCAGGTCGACAAGAACTCGTACACGAAGAAGGTGCCGGCCGCTGAGCTGCGGGACGTGCACGAGGACCAACACGACCTGCTGTTCCGGCAGTGGCGGCAGGCCAACTTCACCCAGCCCCAGGGGGTCAGATGAGCCCGTGGATGCCGTCGCCGCGCGTGCCGGGCTCCGGCCGGCTCGACGAGCGGGAGCGGGTGCTCACCGCACGCGTGCATACGGTGGTGACGGTCGAGGCGGACACCGTGATGGTCAAGGCGCTGGTGCCCACGGCCGTGCCCCGGTACCTCGCCGGCGAGGTGTCGCCCGGTCAGTGGGGCCGGCAGGCACCGTTCCACAGCCACACGATCTCCGGCACGGTCGTGCGACTGCAGGACACGGGCAACCTGCGCGCGCCGGCCGACTACGTCCAGGCCTTCCGGCTCGACTACCCGGGCAGCCCGTTCCAGCCGAACGCGCCGGTGCTGCACCTGATGGAGTTCGCGGCCGTGCGGCCGAGCCAGTTCCTCGTGGCCTTCGGCGCGCCGTCGGTGCTCGACCCGAGCGTGCGGCTGGCCGGCAACTCGCGGGAGGTCCGCGAGACGGCGTACGCGATGGTGGCGGCCGCCGAGGCGGCGGGCGTCGACCCGAACACCTACCGCAAGGAGATCGCGCCCTGGCCGTTCTCCGGTCTGGGGATGACGGCGGCCGGCAGTGGTCTGACGCTGCCCGAATGGTGGAAGCAGCCGGGGCCGGTGCCGCGACTGGCGCAGATCGTGGAGATCGGGCCGGCCGGCAGGCGGACGGTGGCCCGGTATCTCGGGATCTCCCAGGGATGGCAGGTGCCCCGATGACGTCCTTCCACCGGCCCCGGGCCGGCATCTACGCCACGGTCGACGGGCGCGAGTACCTGGCGGAGTCGTACCCGGAGAACGGCGTGGTCACGCTGGTCGGCGACAACACGTCGGACCCCACGCTGTTCCAGCCGAGCCCGGACGGGCGCAGGCGCGCGTCCGTCGCCGTGGACCGCTGCGACCGGCTGGACGAGGTCACCACGCGGGCCACCTACCAGGGCCACGAGTGCCAGGTGCTGGCCATGGCGGTCGACGGCTCGGTGGGCCTGCACTACCTGGGCCCGGACAAGTCGAAGGCGGCCCGCGACGGCTTCGTCCAGACGGAACCGGGCGTGTGGGCACGCACGGTGAACGTCTTCGAGCTGCACGACCTGTGGGAACACCACGCCGACCTGCTGTTCGCCGCGACCTTCGGCGTGCGCTCCAGCTAGCCCGGGGTCGTGGGCGGTGGAGTTCTTCAGCGGCTGGCGCTGGGGAGCCTGGGTCCTGTTCGTCCCGCTCGTGCTGCTGATCCTGTGCGGGCTGTGGCGCCTGGTCAGCACGCTGGTGTTCCAGCACTTCCTGCTCGCCGGGCCGCTGCGCCACCGGCGGTGGCACGGGGTGCGGTCCACCGATCGGCCCAGGTGGGCGGCTGACGAGGCCCGCAAGAAGCGGGTTCGCCAGGCGCTGGCGCGTGGACCGAAGGCCGTCTGGGAGGGCCTTCGCTCCGGTCGGTTCGCCGGGGGTGCCACCTCGCCCTGGCACACCAACCTGGAGATCACGGGCAGTCACCGCGGCCGGTCGTTCGTCGCGACGCAGCGCAGCCGGCTCGCGCGCGACGCCAGTTCCGAGGGCGGCAGCAACGCGAAGACCGAGCGCTCCAGCTGGCTGGAGGTGCGGGTGGACGGGCCGCCGCTGCCCGAGGGGGCGGTGCGGGTCGGCCTGCTGTTCGGCCGGGTCGTCTCCTATCGCGGCCGGCCGTCGCCGGAGTTGGCGGCGTGGCTGCGGGCGCACCGGCACCGCTTCCGCGGGTTCGCCGGCGGTGGGCCGAGCCTGCGGGTCAAGCTCGGTGCCCGCATGCGCCGTGGCCGGCTGCTCCACGCCCTCGACTACCTGAACGACGCCGCTGACCTGCTCCAACGCCGACAGTAGCCTTGTGTACATAAGTGAAGGGATGGTGTACATTTGTGTACATGATTGAGCAGGTGGGGATCCGGGAGCTGCGCGACAACCTCAAGGACTACCTCGAACTCGTCGAGCGCGGCGAGTCCATCGAGATCACCAGGAACGGGCGGACGATCGGCATGATGGTGCCCAAGCCGGAGGACGGCGAAGATCCACTCGCCCGGCTGGTGGCCGAGGGAAAACTGCTCCCGCCGCGCAGCGGGCGCGACACGGTTCGGCTGCCGAGGCGAGTGCGGCCGTCACCGGGCGGACCGTCGACCGGTGAGGTTCTCGACGAGCTGCGGGCCGACCACCGATGATCTATCTCGACACGTCGGCGCTGGTCAAGCTCGTCATCGAAGAGACGGAGTCCGCCGCGCTCGAGCAGTGGCTGGTGTTGCAAGAGCAGCCGATCACCACCAGCGTGATCGGCCGGGTCGAACTGGTCCGCGCCTGCCGCCGAGTGCACCCGGACAGCGTTGCGGCCGCGCAGTTGCTGCTGGGCGATCTGCCGCTGGTGCAGCTGACGTCGTGGGTCGTGGAGACGGCCGAGAACATCGGTTCGGCCGACCTGCGCAGCCTCGACGCGCTCCACCTGGCGTCCGCCTTCGAGTTGGACAGCGCGCTCACCGGGTTCGTCGCCTACGACAAGCGGCTGCGCGACGCGGCGGCGCATGCGGCGTTGCCGGTCATGACCCCCGGAATGGCCTAGTGCCCCGTCACTAAAGGAACGCCGACAGAGCCACGCAACCCACCCACGACACCCCGAGCACCTGCAGGACCCGGTCGCGGAAGGCGATGTCCTCCGGTTCGCCCGCGTTGCCGCCGTCGACGTCCACCGCGTAACGCAGTACGGCCACCACGAACGGGACGATGGAGATGACCGCCCACACCGAGTTCGTACCCGTGCGCTGGCGGATCTCGAACGCCCACAGCGCATAGGTCATGATCATGATGGCGGCCGACGTGGCCCACACGAACCGCAGGTAGCTGGCCGAGTACTTGGACAGCGACGCGCGGATCTTCGCGCCCGTCCGCTCGTAGAGCACGATCTCCGCGTACCGCTTGCCCGCCACCATGAACAGCGAGCCGAACGCCGTGACCAGCAGGAACCACTGTGACAGCGGCAGCTCGGCCGCCGCACCACCGGCGATGGCACGCAGCAGGAAGCCCGACGCCACGATGCACAGGTCGATCACCGGCTGGTGCTTCAGACCGAGGCAGTAGCCGATCTGCACGGCCGCATAGACGCCGACCACCACGAGCAGGCGCCAACTCGACACGAGCGACACGGCGAAGGAACTGAGGAACAACGCGGTGGCGACCCCGTAGGCCACCCGCACGGGCACCACGCCGGCCGCGATGGGCCGGTTGCGCTTGGTCGGGTGCGCCCGGTCGGCTTCGACGTCGATCGCGTCGTTCACCAGGTACACGGCCGAAGCGACGAGACAGAACGCGACGAACGCGACCGCCGCGTCGAACACCACGGCCGCCTCGAACACCGGGCGGGCGGCGAACGCGGCGAACGGCGCGGCCAGCACCAGCACGTTCTTCACCCACTGGCGCGGGCGAGCGGTGCGGATGATCCCCCGCACTATGGCGAGCCCTCCTTGGCCGGCGGCCGCCTCGCCCGGGGCGCTCTCCGTCGTGCTGCTCATCGGCGCGATCTCCTGCCGCGCAGCCTGCGCCGGACGAGCCCGCCGACCACCGCGCCGAGCGCGGAGCCGGCCAGTACGTCGCTCGGGTAGTGCACGCCGAGCACGAGCCGCGACACCAGCATGGGCGGCACGAGCACCGGCACCAGGTTGCGGCCGGTCAGGCCCGAGTAGACAACGGCCGCCGCCGTGGTCGACGTGGCGTGCGACGACGGGAACGACAGCGAGCTGGGCGTCTTGACCAGCACCTCGACCGACTCGTCGATCGGCCGCTGCCGCCGCACCACCCGCTTCACGGCGATCGACGCCGCGTGCGCGGCCACCACGCCCACCGCGCCGGTCAGCCAGTCGCGCCGCCGCTCGCGGTCCACGGCCGCACCGACCAGCCCGACGGCGAACCAGCCGGCCGCGTGCTCTCCGAACAGCGACAGCCCGCGTGCCGCGCGCACCACCGGCGGTTTGCCGATCGTGCGCTGCACCTTCGCCAGGGCGTTGACCTCCAGCGACCGCTCCGGCTCAGGCGGTGGCGTGCCGTCCTCTACCACCCTTAACCGGGCCGGTGCGGTCGTCGACATCAGCCCTCCAGCGAGCCGTCTAGCGGCGCACCATCGCTCAGGTGCGGCGCCACCTTGTTGTCGAACACCGACAGCGCCGAGCCGATGGCCATGTGCATGTCCAGGTACTTGTACGTGCCGAGGCGGCCACCGAAGATCACGTTGCGCTCCTTGGCCTCCTGGGTGGCCAACTCGCGGTAGTGCTCGAGCTTGTCGCGGTTCTCCGGGGTGTTGATCGGGTAGTACGGCTCGTCGTCGTCCTTCGCGAAGCGCGAGAACTCGCGGAACACCACCGTCTTGTCGGTCGGGTAGTGCTTGCGCTCCGGATGGAAGTGCCGGAACTCGATGATCCGGGTGTAGGGCACGTCCTCGTCGTTGTAGTTGACGACCGAGGCGCCCTGGAAGTCACCGGTCTGCACGACCTCGGACTCGAAGTCGACCGTGCGCCAGGTGAACTTGCCGGCCGAGTAGTCGAAGTAGCGGTCGAGCGGTCCCGTGTAGACGGTGGGGGTGCCGGCCGGGATCTGGTCGCGCACGTCGAAGTAGTCGACGTTCAGCCGGACCTCGATGTTCTCGTGCTCGGCCATCTTCGAAAGCCACGCGGTGTAGCCGTTGACGGGCAGACCCTCGTAGGTGTCGTTGAAGTACCGGTTGTCGAACGTGTAGCGGACCGGCAGGCGCGTGATGATGTTCGCGCCCAGCTCCTTCGGGTCGTTCTCCCACTGCTTGGCCGTGTAGCCCTTGATGAACGCCTCGTAGAGCGGGCGGCCGACCAGCGAGATCGCCTTCTCCTCGAGGTTCTGCGCGTCCTCGGTCCGGTACTCGGACGACTGCTTGGCGATCAGCTCGCGGGCCTCGTCCGGAGTGTGCGACTTGCCGAAGAACTGGTTGATCAGGCCCAGGTTCATCGGGAACGAGTAGACCTGGTCCTTGACCTTGGCGAACACGCGGTGCTGGTAGTTCGTGAACTCGGTGAACTGGTTGACGTAGTCCCAGACCCGCTTGTTCGACGTGTGGAACAGGTGCGCACCGTACTTGTGGACCTCGATGCCCGTCTCGGGCTCGGGCTCGGAGTAGGCGTTCCCACCGATGTGCGACCGGCGCTCCAGCACGAGCACCCGCTTGTTCAGCTGGGTGGCGACTCGCTCGGCGATGGTCAGCCCGAAGAACCCCGAGCCGACGATGACCAGGTCGTAGCCGGAGTAGTTGTCAGATTGGTTTGGTGTCGCGCCCCGTGTCGATGGTTCGCTCGCAAGCTCGCTCACGAGCCCTGAGGTTACCTGCGCTGCTCTCAACCTATGGAGCCAGTGTCACTCAGTCACGCTGCGCGCACGGCCGCGGCGATGTCCACGCCGGACAAACAGAAGACCCCCGTACCTCTCGGTACGAGGGTCCTCATCCCCTGAGCTTCCCCAAGCCCTCCGGCTGTGTGCCTCATGTGAATAGACGCGAGGAACCCAGGAAGCGTTCCGTGGTCTACGTCACTTCACCGAAGGTCTTCCCTACGAACGCAGCCGGTAGCCGTTGAGGATGCTCGCGCCTGTCTCCTCATCCTCCGTTCGGAACAACACGACGTCGCCGGCGCGGGTGACCAGATCACCGGGCAGGTTCTCATCGAGCAGGGAGCCGGCGCGGTCGATCGAGCGGCTGGCCGGACCGTGGCTCACGAAGATCCGGTCCTCCCACACCGCGTCGACGCGGCCGGCCTCCACCTCGGTGGTGACCGTCCCCGATCGCCCGTCGGCCACTTGGAACGTCAGCAGGTCACCGTCGCTCGGACAGGCGATCAGTGTCCGGCCGTCGGTCCCACAACCGTCGAACGAGCCGTAGCCGAGTTCGTCCAGCAGCTGCCCTTCGTCGATGGTGACCAGCATGCCTCTCGGATGCTTCTTGCCCTCGTCAGCTCCTCGGACGAGTGCCACGTCGCCCGCCACCAGCAGCAGCTCGGTCCTGTCGAGCAGGTCGGTGAGGTCCCATCGCTGTTCACCGGTGGCCGTGGCCACCGCGGTGACCGTGGCCTCCTGGAGCACGCCGATCCCCGGATCGACGCTCGGCGGGAGGTCGCCCGTGTGGAGCAGTGCCACGTCGTCGACGATCGCGAGCGGCCACGAACCTTCGACCACCCACAGCTCGCTGCCGTCGCGCAGGTCGTAGGCGACCGTCCTGATCGCCTCCCAACCGTTGGCGACGCTGCCGGCGGTGAGGGAGACCAGTGCGGTCCGGTCATCGGCGACCACCGCCTGAATCCCCCCGAGCTCACCCAACGGGGTGGTCACCGTTCGCCACAGCACCCTGCCGTCCTCCGCCGACAGTAGGGTGAGTCCGTACTCGCCGACCGGGGCGACCTGCAGATCCTCGGGCTTGCAGGCCGCGCAGCGGACGTCCTCCGTGAGCACCGCGAGTTGGCCGTCGTGGGTGAGCAAAGTCGGTCGGCCGAACGTCGTCGCCCACCTGCTGCCGCCACCGCCGAGCAACTCGGCACCCTGGCCGACCGACCAGCGTGTTGTTCCGGTGTCGGTGTCCAGCACTCGGAGACTGTCGCCTCCGTGGAACACGGCTACCCGGTCCCGTACCTCGACCCCGCTGCCGTTCCATGCCTCGACATCAATGGACCAGGTGGGTTCGGCTGGCAGGGAAAGCGGCCGCTGCTCCGGCTCCGCCGTCTCCTGGGGCGCCGGCTCGTCACCCGTGAGGATGGCGATCACCGCGACCACGGCGAGCGCCATGAACAAGCCGAACGCGATCACCATCGGTCTTCTGCTCATGACGCCCTCACACCGTGACCGGGTGGAGGCTGATCACGTGGTGGTTCACGTCCCGCACCAGGTGGAACAGCACGTGTGTGTCGGAGGCGGCGACCACCCCGGACGGCAGGCTCTCGTCGATCCTGTTGCCGAACCGGTCGATGCTGTAGAAACCGCTGTCGCCCTCCAGGACCACCCGACCGGCTACGACGCCGTCGAGGGGCGGGTACTCGGCGACGGGCGCGAAGGTGAGTTCACGGCTGGCCAGGTCGAAGACCCGCACTCCGCTGTCGATGAGGTCGGGGCAGGCGATCAGCGTGGTGCCATCGGTCGCGCAACCGACATTGCCCTGAAAGGCGCCCAGTACCTCGCCGGACGCGTGCACCAGGACGTACTTCGGGTCGCGGGCGTCCTTCTCGCTGGCCTGCACCAGCACGACGTCACCCGCGGTCAGTACGACCCCGGCCCACTCGAACCGGTCGCCGAGGTCCCACCTCGGCTCGCCGGTGACCAGATCCACCCCGGCGAGGTCGCCCTGGGGCATGCGATAGACGCCCCACGGGTCCTCCAGCGACTCGGCCGAGGAGATCATCACGGCCGTGTCGCCGGCGATCGCCGCGGGCCACACATCGGCGGCGTCCCACAGTTCGTCGCCCGTGCTGACGTCGAAGACGATGGTGGTCAGCGACCCCTCCTTCGTGGCTACGGTCGCCAACGCCACACGGTCGTCGACCGCCCAGAGCATGCGCATGGTCTCGGGGGCGGTCCCGGTCGCGCGTTGCCACACGACGCGGCCGTCCACCGCCGACAGGAGCGCGAGACCAACCTCCTCGCGACCCGGCCGGTAGTACTCCACGGGGACGGCGAGCCCGTCCTCGGTGGCAACCAGCCGCAGCGGCACGTTCTGGTCGAGAGTCCAGCCAGAATCGCCGTCGCCGCCGTCCAGTTCCTCGCCGTTCTCCAGGGACCAACGGACCTCGCCGGTCGCCACGTCGAGCACCACCAGGCGCTCCGGGCCGCTGACCAGCGCCAGTCCGTCCCGGATGACCGCGCCGTCCGCATCACCCCCGTCGAAGCTCTCCTCGCTGTTCCAGGCCGGCGCCGGCGCGAGCGGCAGCGGCCGCAGCACGGGAGCCGGCCGTTCGGTGACGGTCGACTCGGTCGCCTTCCGCGCCGCCGGCGGTGACTCGCCGGGTGCCGCGAGCGCCACGATCGACGCTGTCACTCCGACGACCACGGTGACGCCGACCGCGATCCGCCACGGCCGCCGCCACCGGGAAGGTTCAGCCACTTTCGCCCCAAAGGTATTCGCAGTTGCAATGCCCGATCCGACGCACGGCGCCGGCATCGGTTCCCGTACGAGATGTCCCCTCTTCAGGGGAATGTCAGCGAGCCGCGCGCAGCTCGGGCAACACGTCGGCCACCACGCGCTCCAGCGTGGACTCACTGCCCGCGTACACGCCGTCCTGGCGTGGCCAGTGGGAGGTGACGTCGGTGAACCCCAACTCGGCGGCTCGACCGACGGCCTCCCGGAAGTAGCCGACGCTGGACAGCGACAACACGGGCGCCGAATCCAGGTTCAGGTAGCGGTCGAGGCCCTCGGAACCGGGCAGGTCGGTGAACCGCCGCGAAAGCTCGGCCACGCCGTCCCACCACTGCTCGATGGTGTCGCCGCCCTTGCCGGTGGTGACCCAACCTTGCCCGTGGCGCACGGCCAGGCTCATGGACCGTGGTCCGTTGCCGGCCACCACGAACGGCGCCCTCGGGTGCTGGGCGCAGCCGGGCGCCGAGCGGGCGTCGACCGACGAGTAGTACTCGCCGGAGATCGTGGTGCTCTCCTTCGTGAGCAGTGAGTCGAGCTGAGTGAGGAACTCGCCGAACCGGTCGACCCTGGCCTTCGCCGGCAGCCCCTCGCCGCCCATCACGTGGTTGTCATGGCCCTTGGGCGTGCCGGCGCCGACGCCGACCAGCAGCCGGCCGCTGGAGATGTCGTCGATCGACAGGAGACTCCTGGCAAAGGGCACCGGGTGGCGGAAGTTGGGCGACGCCACCAGCGTGCCGAGCTTGATGCGCCGGGTGGCCATGGCGGCGGCCGTCAGGGTGGGTACCGCGTCGAACCAGGGCCCGTCGACCAACGACCGCCAGCCGAGGTGGTCGTAGGTCCAGGCGTGGTCGAAGCCGTAGGACTCCGCCGCCCGCCACTTCTGCTCGGCCAGCAGCCAGCGGTACTCGGGAAGGATCACGATGCCAACGCGCACGGTCACCAACCGTACCCGCAGGGGTCAGTAGTGGCCGTACGCCTTCTGTTGATAGCCGCGCATGGCCCGCCTGGTCTGCGGGAGCAGCACCAGCACGGTCGCCCCGGTCCACAACACCCAGGCGAGTAGCGGCACGGCGATCACTTCCTCGCCGTCGTTGGAGAGCAGCCAGATGATCGCGTAGATGTAGTACACGCTGGTCACCGCACCCACGAAGCCGAGCACCCAGCGGACGAACTCCAGCCGGGAGATCAACACGAGTGCGAAGATCAGCGTGGTGCACGCCACGGACATGCTGGTGGAGATGGCGAAGTCGGCGTTGCCGGTCAGGTCCTCGGTGAACGCGATCCCGATGAGCGACGCCATCATGTCCGCGCTGTCCGACGAACCGTCCCAGCCGACGATCGCGCCGATGAGCGCGAAAGCGCCGCAGAGCAGGAACAACCCCACGCACAGGTAGGCGATGGCCGTGCTCGGACGTTGCTGCCCGTACGGGGGCGGCGGAGCCCCGTAGCCATAGCCGGCGCCATATCCGGGGCCCTGGCCGTAACCCTGCGGGTATCCCGGCCCATAACCTGGTGGCTGCCCCTGTGGTGGGTACGTCACGCTCGAAACCGTAGCCCACCTACCGACAGGGATGATGGAAAACGTGCACCGACCCGAGTTAGTCGCATCCGACGTTGACGGCACCCTCCTGGACCCTGTTCAACGCATCACCGAGCGGACCGGGCGGATGATCGACGCGGTGGTTGCCTCCGACGTCCCGTTCGTCCTGGTCAGCGGCCGCCCGCCGCGGTGGATCCCGCCGGTGGCCATGGCCGCGGGACTCACCGGGTACGCGGTGTGCGCGAACGGCGCGATCGTCTACGACATCGGCGAGGACCGGGTGCTCTCGGTGCGCGGGCTGGACCCGGTGCAGCTCGGCGACATCGTGCACGCGGTGGCCGCCGCGCTGCCGGAGATCGCCGTCTCCACCGAGCGGACGGAGGTCGGCTCGCCGCTGATCGAGTCGTACGCCATGGAGTCCGACTTCCAGAACCCCTGGGGCGACCCGCACGGCATCGAAAGCGTCGCGAACGAGCTGACCAGGGCCGAGGTGCTCGGCAGGACGTCGAC
Source organism: uncultured Actinomycetota bacterium (assembly GCA_963826035.1). Taxonomy (GTDB): domain Bacteria; phylum Actinomycetota; class Actinomycetes; order Mycobacteriales; family Pseudonocardiaceae; genus Actinophytocola. The sequence continues at coordinate 80,241 of CAWGVZ010000009.1, forward strand.
CAAGCTCCTCATCCGCCACCGCGGCATGACCAGTGACCAGCTGGCGGCCGCCGTCCACGAGGTGCTCGGCGACGCCCCGGTGGAGATCACCTACTCGTCCGGCCACGGGCTGCTGGAGATCTCCGCCGGCGGCGTCACGAAGGCCAGCGGGCTCGCGCTGGTCTGCGACCTGGTGGGCGTGCCGGCCGAGCGGGTGGTGGCCTTCGGCGACATGCCGAACGACGTGCCGATGCTGCGGTGGGTCGGCCACGGGGTCGCCATGGCCAACGCCCACGACGACGTGCTGGCCGTGGCCGACGAGATCACCGCCCCCAACTCCGAGGACGGTGTCGCCCAGGTGCTCGAAAGGTGGTTCTGACGTGCGGACCCTCGCCGTGGTGCGGCACGCGAAGTCGGACTGGACCCACGACCTGCCGGACGAGCAGCGGCCGCTGAACCCGCGCGGCAGGCGCGACGCGCCCGTGCTCGGCGACTGGCTGGCCGAGCAGCTGACCGACGGGGTCGACCTGGTGGTCTGTTCGCCGGCCACGAGAGCGCGGGAGACCTGGCGGCTGGCCGGTCCGGCGCTGGAGCCCGCCCCCACCGTCCGGCACGACGAGCGGGTCTACGCGGCCGGCTACCAGGACCTCATGTCGGTACTTGACGAACTTCCGGACGACGTCCTGACGGCCGTGCTCGTCGGGCACAACCCCGGCCTGTCCGAGCTGGTGGAGGTGCTCACCGGCGAGGTGGTGGCCCTCAAGACGTCCGCCGTTGCGCTGGTGCGCTGGCCCGGCGGCTGGGCCGACGTGTGGTCGAGACGAGCGAGCCTGGTCAGCCACGCGACGCCGCGCGGCTGACCAGGCTTAGAGGCCGTCTCAGGGCTTCTTGGCGGCGCGCAGCGCGATGGGCGCGCCCGCCAGGTCCTCCTCGTTGCACAGGAGCTTGACGTCGTAGTACGGCGATCCGTCGGCATCGTCGTAGTCGAGGTGGATGGCGATCACATCGACCGGTTCACCGAGCCACTCCTGGGTTCGCCGTAGCCAGGCGGCGGACCGTTCGAGGGCGGTCGGCAGGTCGTCGTCGCGGAACTCGACCGGCCGGTAGGGGACTCCGTAGACCTGATCCCCCTGGTGAGGCGGTCGGGGCAGGTCCACCGACACACCGACCTCGTCCAGGTCAAGGGCTATGGGCTGGGTGTTGTCACTTGCGAGCTCGCTCACCGTACGAGCGTCTCTTAGGACGTGAATACCCGCAACCCTTCTAGTGCGGTGATCCGTCTCGGTGTGGTTGACTATGGCCGGTCGTTTTTCTTGAGTACGTGTTAGATCACGCTCGCGAAATGTTGCGGGCGCGCGGGTTAGCTCGATGTTGAGTCGCCGTCTGGAACCGACCAGGGTTGTCGCAACCGCGGCGGCTTGCACTAACGCTTTTCAGGAGACAGTTGTGGCACAGGGAACTGTGAAGTGGTTCAACTCCGAGAAGGGCTTCGGCTTCATCGCGCCCGACGACGGCAGCGCTGACGTCTTCGTCCACTACTCGGAGATTCAGGGCTCGGGCTTCCGGAGCCTGGACGAGAACCAGCGCGTTGAGTTCGAGATCGGTCAGGGCCAGAAGGGTCCGCAGGCCACCGGCGTCCGCGCCGTCTGATCTCGCCCGAACGTGAAGCAAGGGCCCCCTCGGGTCGCGAGACCTGAGGGGGCCCTTGCTTTCGCTACTAGCTCTCGAAGACCTTCCGCCACGACTCGACCGAGGTCAGCTCGGGCAGCGCGGCCTTGTACTGCTCGACCAGCTTGGGCCAGTCGGCGATCAGCTTGCGGTAGTTGAACGCGGCCTGACGGGCCAGGTCACGGAACACCTTCGGGTCCCGGCGCCGGAACGCGACGCCGCTGCCGTCGGCGTTGGAGACCGTGGCGCTGTCGAGGTTGCCCAGCAGGAACCACAGGGCGCTGTTGGCCGAGATGTTGACCTGCGGCCGGTCGGCGGCCGACGGTTCCGGCGCACGCAGGTTGTGGACCAGCGCCTTGCCCGCCCGCAGCGCGATCTTGGCCGGGTGCACGGGCGGGTGCAGCATCTGCTCCGCCTTGACCATGTCGAACGTCGGCGGCGGGAACTCCCTGGCCGAGGGCAGGAACTGCGCGTCCGTGTACTGCTTGCGGACCCGCTGGACCTCCGCAAGACCGGTGCTCAGCTGGTCGAACAGCCGCTCCGGGCCGGCCATGAAGTCGACGATGGCCTTCAGCTCGAGCGCCGCGGTCGAGTACTCCATGGACAGCAGCCGGCGGACCGTCTGCCGCGCGCCCTGCTTGAGCAGCGTCTTGCGCATGTCGTACGGGCTGTGCAGCGCGGCCATGATGAGCCGGTTGCGCATGTGGAAGTAGACGGTCCAGTCCTTGGTGTCGTTCTTGTCCGTCCACGGCTCGTGCCACACGGCCGAGCCGGGCAGCGACACGGTCGGCATGTCGTTCGCCAGCGCGCGCAGCGAGTACTCCGCGTCGTCGCACTTGATGAACAGCGGCAGCGGCAGCCCGGTCCGCTCGATGACCTCGCGGGGGAACAGGCACATCCACCAGCCGTTGTAGGTGGACTCGATGCGCCGGTGCAGCTCGCGGGTGTCGCGCAGGGACTGCTCGCCGAAGTCGTGGTTCACGACCGCGCCGGGCGCCCGGCGCCACGTGCAGGTGGCCAGGTCGACCACCTCGCCCATGGTGTGCAGCCGGGACTTGGCCTGGAGGTTCAGCATGTGGCTGCCGACGATGACCGGCGAGGCGGCCGCGCGGGCGAACATGTTGGACCGCAGCACCGAGTCGGGCTCGAGCGCGATGTCGTCGTCCATCAGCAGGATCTGGTCGACCGTGCCGGGCGCCGTGTGCTCGATCGACTCGTACATGGCGCGGGTGAAGCCGCCGGAGCCGCCGAGGTTGCCCTGGTCGATGACCTCGAGCCGGTCACCGAGCACCTTGGCCGCCTGACCGAACTTCTCGTGGTCGCGGATCTTGCGGCTGCCCTGGTCGGCCACGTAGACCTTGCTGACCACGTCGAGCACGGCCGGGTCCTCACCCAGCGCGAGCAGCGTCGCGACGCAGTCGTCGAGCCGGTTGAACGTGGTGATGCCGACCGCGACCTTCTGCATGGGCAGCGGCTCGTCGGCCAGCCACACGGCGTTGGTCACCTGGATGGTGGAGTTCTCGGTGAACACGTCGAACCACAGCCAGCCGCCGTCCTCGAACGGCGCCAGCGTGAGCCGGAACTCGAGCGTCTCCGCCTTCTTCTCCGCGTGGACCGGCGCCCCCTGCAGGTGGACGATGTCGCCGTTCGGCTTCGAGCGGTACACCTCGACGCGGCCGGCGCCACGCACGGTCATGCGCAGCGTCACGTCCTCGACGACCGTCCAGCGCTTCCAGTAGCTGGCCGGGAACGCGTTGAAGTACGACGCGAACGACACCCTGGCCGACGGGGGAACGACCACCTCGCGGCGGGAAGTGACGTGGCTGTGCACGTTCTCGGGTTCGTCCAGGTACAGCGGCCGGACGTCGAGCGGGTCGCGGTCCCTCGGCAGGACGACGCGCTGCAGCACGCGGTCCACGTCGGGGCTGGTGGTGGCCTGCTCGGTCAACGTCGTTCCTCACTCTTGCGGGCTACCAGTACGAACTCGTTGTAGGTGAAGTACTTGCCGGCCGCGCGGGGCAGCGGGAAGGAGATCCGGCGATCGACCGTCAGGCCGAGCTGGGTGGCGACATCCGCGAGGCCGTCGAGGTCGGTGAACGCCACGTGCGAGGCGTCCGACGCGTAACCGCGCTCCTGCGGGCAGATCAGCACGACCACCGCGCCGGGAGCCAGGTACTCGAGGTAGCTGTCGAGGATCTTGACGGCGTCCTCGCGAGGCATGTGCTCGACCAGGTGCGCGGCGAGCATTCCGCCGAACCGGCCGGGCTTCGCGTACTCGCTCTTCTTGAACTCGTCGAGCGTGAAGGCCGTCAGCCCGAGAGTGCGGCAGGTCTCCACCGAGTGCTCGTTGTGGTCGACCCCGACGCCACGCGGTGCGAGGTGGGCGAGGTTGCGGCCGATGCCGCAGCCGACGTCGAGCACCTCGCGGTCACCGAACAGGCGGCGGACGTTCCAGCGGTACGGGGCCTGGACGTCGACCATCCGCTTCCAGAGCGGTGTCTGCAGTCTGGTCAACCGTTCGGTGTAGTCGGAACCGTCCGTGGTCGTCGGGGTTTCCATACGGGACCTTTGCATTCCTTTACCGTCCGGGCCTGGCCCAAGTATGCACGGCCGTGATACGGCTACTGGGCGTGGGCCAGTACGGTACCGCGCATGAAGATGGCGGCAACCTCAGCTGATTCGGCGGCAAGAACAGCCCGGCTGAGGCTGGTGGTGCTGGGGATCGCCGTGCTGGCCACGGTGTTCAAACTGATAGTCGCGGCGAACACCTTCGGCACGAACGACGTCCACTCGTGGATCTCCTTCAGCGAGGGAGTTCGCCAGTTCGGCCCGGTCGGGATGTACGGGCACGACTACTTCACCCTCTACAACCACCCGCCGCTGTCCGGCCGGATGCTGGTGGCCATCAACTGGTTGGTGGACCGCGACGTCGCCAGCTTCATCTTCCTGGTCAAGGTACCGGCCGTGCTGGCCGACCTGGTGATGGCCTGGCTGGTCTTCGAACTGGTGCGGCTGCGGCGCCCGGTGGTCGAGGCGGCCGTCGCCGGTGTGCTCGTGGTGTGCAGCCCGGCGCTGGCGGTCATCTCCGGGTTCCACGGCAACACCGACCCGCTGTTCCTCATGTTCGCCGTGCTGAGCGTCTACCTGCTGGTGGTGAAGCGGTGGGCGACCGCCGCCGGTGTGGCGTTCGCGCTCTCGTTGTCCATCAAGATCATCCCCGTGGTGCTGGTGCCGCTGCTGCTGGTCCTGCTCGTGCGGCTCGGCCTGCGCAAGGTGCTCGCGTTCGCGGCGGGCGGCGCCGTGGTGTTCGCACTGCTGTGGATACCGGTCATGCTCAGCAAGTGGACCGAGTTCAGCCGGGACGTGCTCGGCTACAACGGCATCTGGGCGCGGGAGTGGGGCCTGAACCAGTTCGCCGTGTGGGCCGACGTGCCGGCCGACGTGACCGACTGGCTCATCGGGCCCGGCCGGTTCGTCGTGCTGGCGCTGTGCTCGCTCCTGCCGGCCTACATCGCCTGGCGCCGTCCGGTGGAGTTCAGCCCGGCGGCCCTCGGGCTGGCGCTGGCCATGTTCCTGCTGCTCAGCCCGGCGTTCGGGATGCAGTACCTGGTGTGGCCGCTCGCGGCGCTGTACTTCGTCAACTTCTGGACGGCCACCCTTTACAACGCCGCTGCCAGCACCTTTATTCTCTTCGTCTACAGCGACTGGAACTCCGCCCCTCCGTGGGACTGGTGGGAGGGCAAGGCGACGCTGTTCCGGAGTCTGGACACCACACTCATGGTCATCACGTGGTCCGTGCTGGCCGTGGCGGTCTTGGCGGGACTGTTCCTGGTGCGGCGTAACAGGAGTGACGACAGTGACAGCGGGGACGCCGGTGACGAAAGCGATTCCGAAGTCACCACGACTCTGCCCGTAACCGACGGCGGAGCCGACGCCAGCGTGCTAGGCGGAAATCCCGTCCGCTAGCCTCGCCGGGTGGCCAACACACAATCTTCTGGGAGCGTCACCACAGCGACTGAGTCCAGTCGCAGAACGCCTCGCATCGGCATCCTGGTGGTTGCCTACAACGCTGAGTCCACGCTGTCGAAGACGCTGGACCGGATTCCCGCGGACTTCCGGGATCAGATCGCCGAGGTCCTCGTCCTCGACGACGCGAGCAAGGACGACACGTTCTCCTTCGGGCAGAGCTGGGCCGAACGCGCGGACACGCCCAAGACCATGGTCATCCGCCATACGAAGAACCTGGGTTACGGCGGCAACCAGAAGGCCGGCTACGCGCTGGCAATGGAGCGCGGCCTCGACATCATCGTTCTGCTGCACGCCGACGGGCAGTACGCGCCCGAGCTGCTGCCGGAGATGGTCGCTCCCCTGGTCAACGGCGAGTGCGACGCGGTGTTCGGCTCGCGGATGATGAAGCGGGGCGACGCGCTCAAGGGCGGCATGCCGCTCTACAAGTGGGTCGGCAACCAGGTCCTCACCCGCTTCGAGAACAAGATGCTCGGCACGGACCTGACCGAGTTCCACTCGGGCTACCGCGCCTACAGCGTCGCCGCGCTGCGCGACATCCCGCTGCAGCACAACACCGACGAGTTCGACTTCGACACGCAGATCATCATCCAGCTCGTCGAGGCCGGTAAGAAGATCGTCGAGATCCCCATCCCCACCTACTACGGCGACGAGATCTGCTACGTCGACGGCATGCGCTACGCCAAGGACGTCGTCAAGGACGTGGTCGAGTCCCGGCTGGCCAACATGGGCTTCGGCACGTCGGACTGGATGCCGACGCCCGACGAGTACGCGTTCAAGGAGGGCGACGGCTCGTCGCACTCGGTGATGCTGGAGATGCTGAAGGACCGCCCGGCGTCGAAGATCCTCGACATCGGCTGCTCCGGCGGCCTGCTGGCCGAGCGCATCCGGGCCGCCGGCCACCACGTGACCGGGGTCGACTACCTGGAGATCCCCGGCGTGCGTGAGCGCACCGACGACTTCTACCAGGCGGACCTCACGCAGGGCATCCCGCCGGAGGTGGGCACCGGCTACGACGTGGTGATCGCCGGCGACATCGTCGAGCACCTGCCCCGGCCGAAGGAGACGCTGCGCGAGATCCTGCGCGTCCTGCGGCCCGGCGGGCAGCTGCTGCTGTCCGTGCCGAACTTCGGCCACTGGTACCCGCGGTCCCGGGTCATGTTCGGCCTGTTCGGCTACGACCGCCGCGGCATCCTCGACCAGACGCACCTGCGGTTCTTCACCAGGGCGTCGCTGCGCCGGCTGGTTCGCCGCTGCGGCTTCGACATCACGGAGGAGACCTACACGGGTCTGCCGCTGGGTGTCGTGTCCGACTCCGACGGCTTCAAGCTGAAGCTGATCCGCAAGTTCGACGCCTGGCTGGTCCGTCGGCGACCGACGTTGTTCGGTTACCAGTTCATCCTGCGACTGACCCCACACGCGGAGGACAGGCTTGTTGTCGAAGGAACCTGAGACCGGCCCGCTGCCCGCGGTCTCGGTCCAAGACGTGCCGTCCACACCGGACGACACGGAAAGCACGGTAGCCGTCAGGAGGCGTTCGGTGTCCGCATCCAGCTTGGCGTTCCTGCTCTTCGCGGTGTTCTCCGCGGCCGCGGGCCAGCTGCTGCTCAAGCACGGCATGACGCTGGCCACCGAGCGCGCGAAGCTGGACGACTCGTCGCTGGTCGTCAAGGCCATCACGTCGCCGTGGGTGCTCCTGGGCCTCATGGTCTTCGCGATCTCGGCCGTGGCCTGGCTGTCCACGCTCAGCCGCGTGCCGTTGAGCATCGCCTACCCGTTCAACGCCTTGGGCTACATCGGCATCCTGACGGCCAGCGCCGTGCTGCTCGGTGAGCGCACGAACCTCTGGACCTGGGTCGGCACGTCGTTCGTGGCCGGGGGGCTGCTGCTTGTCGTGCTCACGAAACCCGTATAGCCACACACCACGAAACGAGCCGGCTCAGTCGATCGACTGAGCCGGCTCGTTTCGTGTCAGCCGCAGAACACCTCCCGCACGAGTGCCTCCGTTGCCTTGGCGCTTCCCCCGACCACGTCGAAGTCGGTGTGCCCGTAGGTGACCGACGCGGATACGGTCCTGCTGCCGTCGAGCGAGCTGTAGGTCAGCGCCCCGTAGCCGTTGACCCCACCGTTGATGTTGACGATGGTGCCGCCGCAGTCCGGGCCCCTGTCCACAACGGACAACCCGAGGCCGTAGCCGATCGGTGACATCGGCTCCGGCACGAGCATCTCGGCCAGCGTCGGGTCCGAGAGGAGCTTCCCGTCCAGCAGCGCCGTGAGGAAGGTGCTGAGATCCTCGGTGGTCGAGATCATGTCACCGGACGTGGAGACCCAGGTGGGGTTCTGCCGGGTGATGTCGACCGTCTTCCACTGGCCGTCGTCCTCGTAGCGGTGGTAGCCGTGGGCGTGCGGCCCGGGGATCCCCGACCAGGCGCCCGGCGACACGGTGCCCCGCAGCTTGAGCGGCCACAGGATCCGCCGCTTCAGCTCGTCGTCGTAGGAGTTGCCGGTGACGTTCTCGACCAGGAGCCTGGCCAGCACGTAGTTGGTGTTCGAGTAGCTCCAGCCCTCCCCCGGCGCGAACCGCGGCGGCTTGGACAACGCGAACCTCACCAACTCCTCCGGCAGGTAGGTGCGGAACCGGTTGTCCACCCACTCCTTGCCCTGCACGGGGATCCCCGGCACGACCGACCCGTCGGGAAAGTACTCGCCGTGGAAGTTGAACACCCCGCTGGTGTGCTGCAGCAGCATCCGCACGGTGATCCGCCGGTCCAAGCCGTACTCGGGCAGATAGTCGGCGGCCGGGGTGTCGAGTCCGACCTCGCCCTCGTCCACCAGCTGCAACACCAGGGTCGATGCGAATGCCTTGGTGGCGCTGCCCACCCGGAAGTGCCCGTTCGTCGCAGGCGGAGCTGTCGCGCCCACCTTGCGCGCCCCGGCGCTGCCGGCCCACTCACCCTGCTCGTCGTGCACGCGTAGCTGCACCCCAAGGAACCCAGTGTCGACTATCTCCTGCATGGTCTCGCGCAGCCCTGGGCGATCCCGCTCGGCGGCAGCCGTCGCAACCCCGGGCGCGGCCACCCCGGCCAGCAGCGCACCCGCCAGCGCCGTGACCGCCACCCGCCGGAAGACCCTGTTGTCGGTACCCCTGTTCTCTGTCATGGCACCCACGTTTGCCCGCCGTCCTGACACCGGACCGTCACTGTCCTGACACGCGAAAGGGGCGGGCCGCCGATCGGCAGCCCGCCCCTTTCGCGTCGGTCAGAAGTCGTACAGCCGGCGCCAGTTCTCCCGGCTGGTCAGCTGGGGAGCGGCCGCCCGGTACTCCTCGCGCAGCCGCGGCATGTCGGACACCAGCTGCCGCACCAGGCGGCCGGTCTGCTTGGCCAGCCTGATGGTCAGCTCCTTGTCCCGCCGGCGCACGCGCACGCCGCCCTGGGAGCCGTCGGTCACGACGACCGTGTCGAACTGCGACACGTGCCACCAGGTGGCGTCCTTCTTCGTCACAGCGCCGATCTGGTGCACCGTGCGGCCCATGGCCAGGAAGATCAGCCGCTTGAGCATCACCAGGCGGTTCTTGCTCGGCTCCGGCCCGGCCTGCACCATCGGCACCGCACCCGACTTGAGGCCGGGCACGTCCGATGCCGGGTGCATGATCGTGTCCGGGTAGTCGGCGCGGACCGCGTGGATCTCCTTGGCCGCCGACGCACCGCCGTCGTACAGGATCTCCGGCCCCTTCAGGAAGTCCTCGACCGACTTCAGCAGCGTGGCGGCGAGGCCGTACTGCATGGACATCAGGTAGCGCGTGATGCGCGAGACGATGACCCTGGCCGTCTGCTTGGGGTCGATCTCAGCGTGCAGGGTGGCGACGATCATCGCGTTGCGGACCGCGAAGTACTCGTTCCACTTGTCGAGGTCCTTCCAGTCGAAGTCGGCGTGCCACAGGCCGGCGCCGGGCAACGTGACCGTGGCGAACCCGTTGGCCCTGGCCCGGTAGCCGTACTCGACGTCGTCCCACTGGAAGAACAGCGGCAGCGGCAGGCCGATCTTCGCCACCACCTCGGCGGGGATCAGGCAGGACCACCAGGCGTTGTAGTCGGCGTCGATCCGGGCGTCGCCGCGGTTGGGCTTGCCGGTCGGCACGCCGTCCTCGTCCTCGGCCTCCGCCGTCAGGTCGACGTCGTTGAGCGCGCCCTGCACGACCTTGCCGGGGACCAGCTGCGCGAAGTCCGCGTACTCGGCGCCGGCCAGCAGCATGGTCGGGTGCAGCAGCCGCAGCATCTGGCCGCCGACGATGGTGGGCTCGGTGGTGCGGTTGGCGAACGCGGTCAGCCGGATGGCGATCTCGGGCTCGCACAGCACGTCGTCGTCCATGAACAGCAGGTTCGCGTGCTCGGAGCCGCGTGCCGTCACCTCGTACATGCCTCGGCCGAAGCCGCCCGCGCCGCCGAGGTTGGGCTGGCGCAGGTACCGCAGCCGGCCGTCGAGCCCCTGCTGGATCTCGGCGAACACCGGCCGCGACTGGACGGTGTCGGTGCCCTGGTCCACCACGTAGACGGCGTCCAGCACGTCGAGCGCCTCGTCGTCGGCGGCGAGCGCCTGGAGTGTCTTCGTGCAGTCGTCGGCCCGGTTGAACGTGCAGATGACCACGGCCGTCGGGCGCAGCAGCCGGGGCGCGGTGACCGTCCAGCGGAGGGTCTCGACCACCAGGTCGTGGTCCCCGGTCACGAACTCGACCCAGAGGAACCCGCCGTCGAGGAACTTGTCGAGCTGCGTGCTGAGCGTGACCGAACCGCCCTGCTGGCCGGTGACCTCCCGAACGGCGACCGTCCTCGTCTCGCCCTCGGCGTCCGAGGCGATCAGCGAGATCCGGCCGGAACCGGACACCGTGACCTCGACGTCGACCTCGGTCACCACCGTCCAGCGTTGCCAGTAGCTGGCCGGGAAGCGGCCGAAGTAGGTGTCCATGGACACCTCGGAGCCGGCGTGCACCACCAGGCGCTGCCGCTCGCGGACCGCGTTACCGAAGTTGATCTGTGCGTAGAGGTCCTCCGGACAGACCGGGTCAGGACCGCGGAACAGGCCACGCTGGGCAACCAGGCGGCCGTTGGGAGCATGTTCCACGAGCCGCTCGTCCGGAGCCGACGCCTCGCTCGTTGTCGGGGTACTACCGAGCATTCGAGTTCAGTCCTCCAGGGGGGAGTCATAGGCCGATCAGAGTACCTGCGAACGCTCGTATGGTTACCGTTAGGTCACGGTTGCCCGGACCAGGCCCACACAAGGGAAAGGACCACACCGTCCGCCAACGGTGCGCTCCTTGACCTGAGGCAGGGCTACCGGACGGCGAACGAGGTGGCGCCACCGGAACCGATGGCCGTCACGCCCGTGAGCCCCGGCACCTGCGCCGGCACGAGGCCGGCCGCGTGACCGAGCTGGCCCTGCGTGTTGCGTCCCCAGGTCCACACGGAACCGTCGGACCCCCGCGCCACGCCGTAGCTGGCGCCGCCGGCGACGTCGGTCACCCCGGTCAGACCGGAGACCGGCCCGGGGCTGGCGGCGGCGCAGTTCGGCACGGACGGGTCGGTGCAGCCCTCACCGACGGTGCCGTTGCCGAGTTCGGCGTTGCCGTTGAAGCCCCACGACAGCACGGTGCCGTCGGACTTCAGCGCGTACGTCGTCGACCCGCTACCCGAGGCGACCTTGGTGACGCCCGTCAGCTCGGGGATCTGCACGGGCGACAGCGCCACGCAGTTCGCCGCCTGCGGGTTGTCGTAGCAGGCTGAACCGCCGACCGTGCCGATGCCGAGTTCGCCGTGCGCGTTGAAGCCCCACGCCCACACGGTGCCGTCCGACTTCACGGCGAACGCGGCGTTGCGGGTCGAGGCGATCGACACGACATCCGTCAGGCCGGGCACCTGGATGGGCGTGACCGCACGGCAGCCGGGGCCGACCGGGATGGTCTCGCAGCCGGCGCCGTAGAAGCCGTTGCCGAGCGAACCGCCGTTGGCGCCCCACGCCCACACGGTGCCGTCGTTGCGCAGCGCGTACCCGGTCGTGAAGCTGGCGGCGATCTGGGTGATGCCGGAGGGCGCGTTCACCCGCACGGGCGCCGCCCTGGTGGCCACGGAGCCGTCGCCGAGCGTGCCGTCACCGTTGTAGCCCCAGCCCCAGACCTCGCCCGCGTTGTTCAGCGCGTAGCCGCTGAACGCGCCGGCCGCGATCTGGGTGATCCCGCTCAGCGTGCCCACCCGGCCGGGGGTGGTCCCCACGCCATAGAGCTCGTCGTTGCCCAGACCCTGCAACACGTTGCTGCCCCAGGCCCGCACGGTGCCGTCATTGCCGAGCGCGTAGCCGTTGTAGTAGCTGCTCGTGACCGCGGCGACGCCGGAGATGCCGTCGACGCGACCCGGCTCGGTGGAGAAACCACCGGTGGTGCCCACACCGAGCTGGGCCTCCTCGTTGTCACCCCAGCTGTGCACGCAGCTCGCGGCGCACGCGGCCGGCGGCGGCGCGAAGTAGCCGGCCAGATCCATGAGGGCGTGGGTGCTGCCCTGCGCGTTGAAGAGGTTGACATCGCGGTTCCCGTCGACCGCCACGGTCACCAGGTTCGCCGCCACCTGCCTGGCCGCCAGGTTCACGTTGGACGCGTTCGGCACGCTCGTGCCGCCGGGGAAGGCGGTCAGGTAGGTCTCGACCGAGCCGGCGATCCCCGTCAGGTTGAACGTGACGGCGGAGGTCGAGGGCGGCAGCTCCGTCGCGAGGGAGATCGGGTGGTAGAAGCCGCCCTGCAGCGCGCCACCGGAGCGAGTGTCGATCACCCGCGTGTGGTTCATCTGGTAGTACGGGTTACCCCGGTCGGTGGCGTAGTACCCGGCCAGGTCGGCGATCAGGTGCACGTTGCCGGAGTTGTTGTAGAGCGTCACGCTGCGGTTGGTACCGAGCGGGACGGTCACCAGGTTCGGCGTGATCGCCCCGGGCACCAGGTTCAGCGTCGACGCGTTCGGCCGCGCCGCCCCGGTCGGGTAGGCCGTGACGTACGTGGCGGTAGTCGCGCCGATGCCCGTCAGGTTGAACGTGACGGCCGTGGCGGTGGCCGGCAGCCGCGACGACAGGTTGATGGTCCGGGTGCCGCCGGGGGGAAGCACGCCGCCCGACGTGCGGGTGTCGAGGACCCGGGCCGGCGACTGCGCGGTGAACCGGGAGCCCGTGGCCGGCGCGTAGTAGCCGGCCAGATCCACGATCGCGTTGGCGTTGCCGGCGCTGTTGTAGATGTTCAGCGTGCGGGTGGCGTCGAGCGCGACGGTCACCGAGTTGGCCCGGATCTCCCCGGCGCGCAGGTTGATGCTCGACACGTCGGGCTGCCGCTGGGCGCCCTGCGGCCACACCGTGAGGTAGGTCGCCGCCGACGGCGCGACGCCCGTCAGGTTCAGCACCACCGCGGTCGCGGTGTCCGGCACCTGGCCGGCCACCGACAGAGCGCGGATCTCACCCTGCCTGATGGCCCCACCCGTGTTGCGGGTGTCCAGCAACCGTCGCGGGGTGACCGGGGTGAACGCGGACCCACCCGAGTTCACGGCGGCGGCCGCGGCGACGTCGGCCGTCCTCGCCTGCGGTGCCTGCTCGGGCGACTGGGCGGACGCCTCCCTCGCCTCCGGCAGGCTGAGCGGCGGGAGCGCCTCGCCGCCCGCGGTCACCGACTCGAGCTCCGCCTCACGCGGGGCGGAGTCCGCGGCCGCGGACGTGCCCTGCGCACCGAACACGGCGGCTGCGGCCACCGTGATCAGCAACAGATTTCTCTTGCGTATCAACGACTTTCCTCTCATGTGGAGCCCCATCTCGGGTGTCGAAGATCAGTACGGTCGGTCGGTGACGACACCGGTGGCCGCGGTCCAGGTGATGTAGCCGCCCTGGAAGTCCGAGCGGCACGCGGTGGCCGTGCAGTTCTCGCCGGTCTTCGGGAAGCCGAGGTAGGACCGTTCCCAGCCGAGCTGGAAGTACTTGTTCCGGATCGCCCCTCGCACCTCCCACGCCCCGGTGGCCGGAGACCACAGGACCGTGCCGCGCTCGAAGTGCTGGTAGAGGCCGGTGTTGTTCTGGGTGGCGGTCTCGCCCCCCGTGGGGAAGCCGATCCCGGCGGCTCCCGTGGCCCCGCCGATCGCGTTCCACCGGTTGTAGATGCCACCGAACAGGCCCCACGCGCCGGTCTGCGCCGTCCAGTAGATGGCACCGCGCTGGAAGTTGTTGTAGCGCCCGCTTCCGGCTGCGGCCTCGTCGGTGGCCGGGTACCCGTACGGCGAACCCTCGCCGCCCAGTTCCCGGTACCGGGTGTGGATGGAGCCGCTCACCATGCGCGCGCCGGTGCTCGGGTGCCAGTAGATGCCGTGGTTGCGGTCGAGCAGGGAGTACACGCCCGCGCCGTCCTTGCCGAGGGTCTCGTCGGTGGTCGGCAGCCCGAGCGACAGGTGCCCGCCGAGCGCCAGGTACTTGCCGAGGATGGCGCCCCGCATGGCGTGTGCGCCAGCCGTCGGCGACCAGTACATGCGGCCGGTCGCGTAGGTGCGCCACCGCACCTTCGAGTCACCCTGCTCGACGGCCGTCGGCGCGCCGAGCGACGCGCGCAGCGCGGGCTCGGCGTTGTAGCGCCGCTCGATGGGGGTGGCGTAGAGAACCTCGTATACCTGGTCGGCGTCGGGCAGCGTCACCTGGCGCACCCGGTTGGTGCTGCCCTCCGCCCACTGGGCGAAGGTCGCGACACCGTCGAGCGACACTTCCGGCGCGACGATCGTGAGTGGGCTGCCGACCGTGAACAGACCGGACGTGGTCCGCTCCTCGCCGATCAGGAAGTCGGCGGCCGTCGTGCTGTTGATCGTGACCCGGCGCTGCTTCGGCCGGACGGAGAACGTCTGCGTGGTGGTCGCGCCCTTGGAGTCGACGGCCTCGGCCGTGATCTCGAGCCTGCTGTCGCCGGGGTGGCCCTCGAAGGTCAGCCGGAACTGCGGGCCCTGCTGTTGCGCGCCCGGGTGCTGGTGGCAGTCGGCCGGCGCCGCGCAGTGGATGAGCTGGATGCCCCAGTTCACGGTGACCGCGCCGTCCTCGGCGTCGGTGGCGGCCCCGTCCGCCGCGATGACGTCGCCCACGGCGAACAGGCGGTTCGGGTCGGGCTTCTGAAGCGTGATGACCGGGGCATGGTTGCTCGGGTGGACGGTCGCGGTCTTCGTGGCCGTCGCGCCGCTCGGGTCGCGGGCGGTGAGCGTCACCTCGAAGCTCTCCTGACCGGCCGCGTAGGTGTGGTTCACCTGGGCGCCGGCACCGGTCTGGCCGTCGCCGAACGCCCACGAGTAGGTCAGCGGGTCGCCGTTGGGGTCGGTGGACTGCCGCGCGTCGAACGACACGGTGCGGGTCGCGGGGTCGTTCGTCGAGGTGAGCACGGGGTCCGGGGGCACGTTGCCCGGCCCGTACACGAGCCTGCGGAGCTTGCCGGACGCGATGTCGGCGAACACGATGTCACCGCCGGTCGGCACGGTGGCGTACTTGACGGGCGCGCCGACGTCGGTGCCGAAGCCGCCCGACTCGGGCGGGGTGGTCAACTCGCCGCGCTCGTTGAACCCGAGCGTCCACATCTGGCGGTCCACGTAGTCGCCGAAGAAGTAGCGGCCCTTGTACTTGTCCGGGTAGCTGTCGCCCGTGTAGACCACGCCGCCGGTGACGCTGCTGCCGCCGACATGCGGGTAGGAGTACAGCGGCGGCGCGGTGGTGACCCCTGCACACCCGGGCTGCCCGCTCCACGCGGTGGTCCTGGTGCCCTCCCAGCACGGCCAGCCGTAGTTGTTGCCGGCCGCCACCAGGTTGATCTCCTCGATGGTGCCGTTGCCGACGTCACCGACGATCGGCCGCCCGGTGGTCGGTTCCAGGCTCACCCGGAACGGGCTGCGGAAGCCGCTGGCGAAGACCAGGCTGCGCGCGGTCCGCGCGGCGGCCGGGTCGTAGTACGGGTTGGTCGGCACCCCTGTGCCGTCCGCGTTGACGTGGATCAGCTTGCCGTGGAGGTCGTTCAGGTCCTGTGCGCGCAGGGCCAGCGGCGACGCGCCCTCCCAGGGCGCGTTGTCGCCGATGGAGACCCACACGGTGCCGTCCGGCGCGGCGACGAGCCCGGAGATGCTGTGCACGTTCGAGTCGGCGTAGGTCTGCAGGACCGTCTGCTCGCCGGTCAGGCCGGACGGGTTGCCGGCCTGGTCGGTGGTCACCGTCCAGCGGCTCAGCCGGAGCACGCCGTTGGCGCCGGTGCCCGGGCCGGTGGCGGACACCGACCGAGCGGTGTACACGATCTTGCTGGTCGCGAAGTCCGGAGCCACGGCGAAGCCGTTCAGGCCGAGGTCGCCGTTGCCGTTGGTCGGGATGGTGGCGATGTGGCGCGGTGCGCCCGACTTGGGCAACCACATGATCTTGCCGAACTTGCCGACGGCCATGATGGTCTCGTCGGGAAGGTAGCCGAAGTCGGTGAGCCCGTCGCCGAGGGTGTTCCCGCCGATGCCCCTCAACCCCGTCTCGATCTCTCGCAGGACGAAGTCGGCCGGGAGTTTCACGGCCGCGCTGGCCGGCGCGGCCGGCAGGACGGCGAGCACTCCGGTCATCAGTGCCAGCACCACCAACTGCGAGGTTCGCCGGAAAAAGGGCGTGACAGGCCGTAACAAGGTGGGCATGGGCTCCCCCAGTCGATCATCGGCCGCTCGGCCGAATCATGCTGTTCGTCGGCCCTATCGCCCATAAGGGTGACAGCGTTTCACCCGATCGACTGGTTTTGGGGGAACTTCCGGAAAGCTTCGTGTTCGGGCTACGTACGGTCGGCTACCAGCACGAACTCGTTATAGGTGAACGCTTTTCCGGCGAACCGGGGCAGCGGGAAGGACTGCTGCTTGGTCGTGGTGAAACCGAGCTGCTCGGCCACGTCGGTGAGCGCCTCGAAGTCGGAGAACACCACGTGCGTGCTGTCGCTCGCGTAACCGCGCTCCTGCGGGCAGATCAGCACGAGCCGCGCGTCCGGAGCCAGGTAGTCGAGGTAGCCCGCCAGGATCTTGACGGCGTCCTCCCTCGGCATGTGCTCCACCAGGTGCGCGGCCAGCATGCCGCCGAAGCGACCGGGCTTCGCGTACTCGGTCTCGGCGAACTCGTCGCTCGTGAACGCGGTCAGCCCGCGCCGGCGGCACTCCTCGATCGAGTGCTGGTTGTGGTCGACGCCGACCCCGCGCGGCGCGAGGTGGGAGAGGCAGCGGCCGATGCCGCAGCCGACCTCCAGCACCTCGCGGTCACCCAGCAGGCGCCGGAGGTTCCACCGGTACGGCGCCTGTACGTCGAGCACCCGCTTCCACAACGGCGTCTGCAGCCGGTTGAGGCGATCGGTGTACTCCTCGCCCCCGGTTGATTCCAGGGAAGCCATAACTGTTGTCCCCTCAGACGTCCGAGTCGGATTTGATCTTGTAAATCTTCACGTCGTCGTTCTCGTAGACCAGCTCGACCACGTCCATCATGGCGAGCCCGCGCAGCCCGGGCTGGCGTTCCGCACCTGGGCGCAGGAAGCCGTTACCGACGATGACGTAGCCGATGTTCAGCCGGCGAACGGCTTCGCGCACCTCTTTGTCGGTGTCGTACTCGTTGAAGCGCGCGGCCAGCAGGTTGGCGTCCGGGCCGGTGAGCGTGGCGTCGTAGTGCCCGGCGACCGGGCGCACGCCGGCCAGCGCGTACATCCACACCGAGCCGTCGCCGCGGTCGTTGAGCACCTTCTCGCCCGGCGGCACGATCCTCGCCAGTTCCTCGAAGCCTTCGACCTCGCCGGGCGTGACGGCCCTGCCACTGGCGTTGCGGCTGATCCGCTCCTCGTTGCGGTCCACGTAGAACCCGCTGGTCAGCAGCGCGGCGACCAGCAGGACCACGCCAGCCGCGGCGAGCCGGGCGGCCGGGAGCTTGCCCAGGATCCGGGCGACCAGCCGCTGCGTCTCCGCCAGGCCGTGCGCGGCGATCACACAGAGCGGAATGGCGGCCAGTGCGATGAGCCGCCACCGGTCGTTCCACCACGGCCGGGTGATGTCGCTCGACCACCACGTGTCGTAGGCGGCGGCCACCACGAACAGCCCGCCGAACGCGGCGGCCACCGCGCCGAGCCAGCGCAGCTCGCCGAGCTTGCGGTAGGTCACCAGCCCCACGATCAGCGCGACGCCGAACCACCACTGCGGGAACTGCTGCCCGTGACCCCACATGAGCAGGTCACCGAAGGCCTGGCTCGCGGTCGTGTACGCCGGCCAGTCGACACCGGGCACATCCGCGCCGCTGCCCCGCGCGCCGAGCAGCTCGACCGCCGCGAGCACGCCGGTCGCCACCCCGGCCACCGCGAGGATCCCGATCTCCCGCCACACGTGCTCGCGCTTGCGCAGCCAGCGCGAGACCAACATCGGCAGCACGAAGAACGCGGCGCCGAACAGGGCGGACGAGTGCACGCAGATCAGCCCGGCCATGCCGATGACCAGCACGAACGCCGGCCGGACGGCCGCGCGACGGCCCTGTGTGTCCAGCAGGTCGGCCACGAGGATCAGGGCGAGCGGGGTGAGCGCGAGACCCGTGGAGAACGGCAGCAGCGGACCACGCCACAGGTTGTCGTAGAAGGCGGCGGTCGACACGATCAGCAGCGCACTGAACCCGGCGACCACGGCCCGGGCGCCGAAGCGCCGCAGCACCGCGACCACCGACAGGGCGAGCAGCGCGGGGATGAGTGCCGTGTGCGCGTTCATCACGTTGACCACGGACGTGTCGTCGACCTGGTAGACCAGCGCGGCCAACAGGTGGTAGCCGTTCGGGTAGAACATCCCGGCCGACGTCTCGTACCAGTTCAGCGCGCCGGACGCGTACAGCCCGCCCTCACCGGTGTCGGCGATCCACCTGATGCTGTTCGCGTGCCACGCGGCGTCCCAGTCCTGCGGAATGACCGACAGGCCGCCGAGGCCCTGCACGACCACGAGGATCGAGATACCGGCGGCGACGGCCATGCACGCGATGACGCCCGCCTGGGCCTGGCGCGGCCAGAGCGGGGCGAGCCGTTCGCCGGCGCCGGAGAACCAGCGGGCGGCGAGGGCGAGCGCCGCGAACACCACGAACCAGCCGAGGAAGGTCAGCATCGACCACCGCAGGCCGATGGCGTCGGACCACGGTCCCGCCAGCCCGGCCACCGTGTAGGTCAGCAGTGGCGCGACCGCCGCCAGTGTCCAGCCACGCAGCCCCGCGATGACGCCAAGGAGTCCACCCGGCAGCCAGAGCAGGACGACGTAGAACAGGACCAGCAGGACGTCGGGCATTCGGTCAGTCCTCGCCGATGCGGTTGAGGCTCAGCGTCACACCCACGGTGACGATCTGGAACCCGCTGACGATCAGCACCATGCCCAGGATCGGCAGGCGCATCGTCTCCACCACATCGAGCTCACCGAAGCCGGTGGCGCCCCAGGACGCCACGGCGACCACGAAACACGCGATCCCCAGCAGCAACAGCAGGCCGCCGAACAGGAGCCCGCGTTCGAACGACGTTTTCACCAGTCGCATGGCCAGGCGTCCGCTGAGCGGAGGTAGCAGTCCGAGTTGGGCCGCGTAGGAGCGGGCGATCAACGACAACCCGACGCCCTGCAGACCGATGATGAACATGGTGGCCGCGGCCAACATCGTGTGGACGTCGAAACCGACGCCCCCGATCTGGGCCGGTCCGAAGGAGAGCAGCACCAACCCGAGGAAGCCGATGGTCTGCAGCACGAGCGACGGGTAGAACAGCAGCCAGCGCGGGCTGAACGCCAGCAGGAACCGCATGTGCCGCCAGCCGTCGCGCCAGGTGCGCAGGTGGGGGGCACGGCTGCGGCCGTCGGGCCGCAGCGTGGTCGGCACCTCGGTGATGCGCAGGTGCGCGAGGGACGCGCGGACGACCATCTCGCTCGCGAACTCCATGCCGCTGGTGCGCAGGCCGAGCTCGAGGATGCGGTCCCGGCGGAACGCGCGCATGCCGCAGTGGAAGTCGCCCACCGGGATGCGGAAGAACAGCTTGCCGACCTTCGAGAGCACGGGGTTGCCCAGCCAGCGGTGCAGGAACGGCATGGCGCCGGGCGCGATGCCGCCCTTGAACCGGTTGCCCATGACGAGGTCGGCGCCGGCGCGCAGCTCGGTGAGGAACCCGCCGAGGTCGTCGAGCGCGTAGCTGTCATCGGCGTCGGCCATCAGCACGTACTCGCCCTCGGCCGCCTCGATGCCGGCGGTGAGCGCGGCACCGTAGCCGCGCCGGGGTACGTCCACCACCCGTGCACCACAGCGGCGGGCGATGTCCTGCGAACCGTCGGTCGAGCCGTTGTCCGCCACGACGATCTCGCCCTCGACGCCCAGGTCGTCCAGAGACTTGCGGGCTTTGCGCAGGCACACTTCGAGCGTTTCCGCTTCATTGAGACAAGGCAGCACGATCGACAGCTCGACGGTCCTGACCGTCGCGTCGTCCTGCCTCGCCTCCGCGGTCTGCGGTGGTGTCATGTGCGTAAAGCTCCTTACTTTGCCTCTGGTTTGGGCGGTGCGGTTCCGACGCCGCCGAACGCGGCCTTCAGCATCGAAGCAGCTGGCTTGAACTTCCGGGCGGCGAGCAGCCCGGGCGTCTTGGTGACGGCGTGCAGGCGGGAGGTGAGATGCCAGCGCGCGGCCCGCGCGGCCTTCGGCCAGCCGAGCTCGGCCATCGCGGCGGCCGTCTCGGCGAAGTAGCGCTGCTCCTCGTCGAACCGCGAGCCGTCGTCGGCGGTGGCCGACGAGAGGCTGGCCGAGTGCCTGCGGTACTCGATCCCCGGCGCACTGAACAGCACCGCCTGCCCGCCCTCCATCAGGATGCGCAGGTAGAGGTCGAGGTCGAGCACGATGTCGAACCCCTCGCGGAAGCCGTGGCGCTGCAGAACGTCCCTGCGGAACACCACGCTCGGGAAGTACATCCAGTTGCCCCGCAGCAGCGAGCTGGCCAGGGTCTCGCCACCGGTGAGCTGCCACCCCCGCTGCCGCTGCGCCTCGTCGAAGCGGAGCGAGGTCAGCCGCTTCACCCGGTCGACCAGCGGCATGGCCGGCTCGCCGTTCTCGTCGATGACCGTGGCGCCCGTGTGGATGAACGCGGCGTCCGGGTTGGCCGATGCCGCCTGCCGCACGCGGCCGACCAGGTCCGGCAGCAGCCGGTCGTCGGAGCCGATCACGAGGACCAGGTCGGCCGTCGCCTCGTCGGCACAGCGCTGGAAGTTGCGGTTGAGGCCGACCCGGTGCGGGTTCGCCAGGTAGCGGATGCGCGGGTCGCCGAGGTCCGTGAGCCACGACTTCAGGTCGTGGGTGGAGACCTGCGCGCCGTCGTCGATGACCGTCAGGTGCCAGTCCTGGTCATCCTGCGCCAGCACGCTTGCGATCGTCTCTCGCACCAGCGCACCGTCACCGTAAGCGGGCAGCATGATGTCAATCGAACGTTCAGGCCCTTGCAACATCGTCCTCTGTGTTTTCGCGGGCGAATCCCAGCGCAGGAGAATCGCCCGAACTACGGGGCAGTCGGGGCCATCTCGGGCGGGAGTCTACAGGCGTACGCACGGTGAGCTCGGTCACGGTGGCCGCGCTGGATGTCATTCGCGCGTCTCGGCCGCGCTGGCGACCGGATGCCGCATCCTGGCGATCAACGCGGCGAACGCCGCCGTGCCGATGTCCGCCAGGGTGAACATCGCCCGGGACGCCACGGCGAACGCGGCACCCCCGACCACGCCCACCACCGGCGCGAGCGCGACGGCCACCAGCACGTCCCGGACCCCCGCGCCGGACGGGAGGATGAAGACGAACATTCCGGCGGTCAGCCCGATGGCGATGGCCCCGATGCACAGCAGCAGCACATCCGCCCGCAGGACGCCGTCCGCGGTCGCCAGGAGCCACAGGTGGGTGCCGAAGAGCGTGTAGCCGAGCATGGTGAAGGCCACGGTCTTCAGGATGGTGGACCAGCGCAGAGGGTGCTCGAGCGGCGGCCGGCGCAGCACTCGGAGCACCAGGTTGACCCCCCACGTCATCACGCGGGGATGCAGCGCCACCAGCCCGAACGGCAGCAGCACGTACAGCCACAACGCGACCGGCGCGTCCGTGAGCATGGTCGGCAGCGCCAGCAGGCCGACCAGGAGCGAGGCGACCACGGCGACGCCGACCTGCACGAGTGAGCCGACGAACATCCGCGCGCGGGACAGGCCCGCCTTCTTGCCGAGTTCCATCTGCAGCACATAGGCCCACACGGCACCCGGCACGTACTTGCCGAGTTGGCTCACCAGGTAGATCTGCGACCCGCGGATCCGGCCGATCGGCTTGCCCAGGTCGTCGACCACCTGCTGCCAGGCGGCCGTACCGGCCAGGATGCCGAGCACGACGGCCACCAGGCTCAGCACGGCCGAGTACCAGGGCACGGCCGACAAAGTCGCCCACACCTCGTCCCAGCGGGTGACCAGGTAGTAGCCGGCGCCGACGATCACGGCCAGCAGCAGCACGCGCCGTGCCGTGCCGACGATCCTCTCCTTCGTACTGGCACGGCCCTTGGCGGGTGCTGCCGGGGATTCCGACGGCACCTCAGCCTCGACAGTCATCGGCTCTCCGCCCGGCGGGGTCGTCACAACGAATGCACGCTACCCGAGGCAACCTGGCATCAACCGAGCGCGTGCAGTAGTCAGCTAGCCTGCCCCGTTGGAGATCGGGGTAGCCAGCCTGGACTTGGGGAACGGACGCGCGTGGACACCGTAATCGAAGAGCGCCGTGCCAATGGCGCACCGCCGGGGCGTGTCGCGCCGGCAGCGGGGTTCCGCACGGACATCCAGGCGCTGCGGGCCATCGCTGTGCTGGCCGTGGTGGTCAACCACCTGTCGGCCAACTGGCTGCCCGGCGGCTACGTGGGTGTGGATGTCTTCTTCGTCATCTCCGGGTTCCTCATCAGCTCCCACCTCGACCGCGAGATCGTCCGCACCGGCCGCGTCCGGCTGGCCCGCTTCTACGCCCGCCGCATCAGGAGGTTGTTGCCCGCCGCGCTGCTGGTGCTGGCGCTGTCGGTGATCGCCGCGTACTTCCTGCTGCCCTACTCCCGCTGGGAGGCGACCGCACAGGAGGCGTTCGCCAGCGCGCTGTACTGGGAGAACTGGCTGCTGGCCGCCAACTCGGTCGACTACTCGGCCGCCAACGCCGCCGCCAGCCTCGTCCAGCACTACTGGTCGCTGTCGGTCGAGGAGCAGTTCTACCTGTTCTGGCCCCTGCTGCTGCTCGTGCTGGCCAAGGTCAGCCGGCGGCGGGTGCAGTTCGCGGGGATCGCGTTCATCGGCGCCGCGTCGTTCGCGTTCAGCGTGTACTTCACGCGGGTCTCGCCGGACGAGGCGTACTTCGTCACCCCCGCACGGGTCTGGGAATTCGCGCTCGGCGCGCTGGTGGCGCTGGCCGCCAGCCGGCTCGTGCTGCCGAAGGCCGCGGCGGGTGCCATGTCGTTCGCCGGCTTCGCCATGATCATCGCCGCCGCCGTCCTGTACGACCACCACACGCCGTTCCCCGGCTACCTGGCGCTGGTCCCGGCTGCCGGCACCGCGCTGGTCATCGCCGCCGGGCTGCGGCCGGGGCGGCAGTGGCACGCGGTGGTGACCGCCTCCTGGCCGGTGCAGTTCGTCGGCAACGTCAGCTACTCGCTGTACCTGTGGCACTGGCCGCTGATCCTGCTGGCGCCGTTCGTGCTCAGCGACGTGCTCGAGGCCGGCCGGATGACCGCGCCGTTCCTGGTGGCCGTGCTCGCGGTGTCGCTGGTGCTGGCGTGGCTGTCGAAGGTGGTGGTCGAGGACCGCGGCATGTCCTTCCAGCCGCTGTCCCGCAGCTCGCTACGCACGTTCGCCGCCATGATCGTCGCCGTGACCGCGGTCGCCGGGGCGGCCGGGGCGCTGAACTCGGCCTACGGCAAGCAGGTCGTCCAGGCCGAGCGTGAGGTGGAGGCCCACATGGACGAACCGTGCGACGGCGCGGCCGCCATGGCCCCTGGCAACACCTGCGCCGACCCACACGGGCCGGCCCGGGTCGTGACCATGGGACCGGCCAACGAATACGCCTACATCCCGGAAGGGTGCACCCAGCTCGACGACTTCCGGGCGGGCGATACGAAGACCACCTCGATCTGCGACTACAGCCAGGGCAAGCCGTCACCCGAGGTGGTCTGGCTCGTGGGTGACTCCCACGCCCAGCAGTGGCAGACGCCGCTGCTCGACCTGGCGCGTGAGAACCGGTGGGTGTTCAAGTTCGCGCTCCTCGGCGGTTGCCCCTTCGCCGACATCGAGTTCACCGGCTACCGCACGGTCGCGTCCGAGGAGGCAACGCAGACGTGCACCGACTGGACGAACCGGATGACCGGCGAGATCACCGCCGACAAGCCGACCAGGGTGTTCTTCTCGTTCTTCGCCCGCCAGCAGTTCGCCGACGACGGCAGCGACCGGTCGCAGACCGAGCAGTACCGCGACGGACTGGAGCCGTACTGGCAAGCGTGGTCGGATGCCGGGGTACAGGTGTTCGTCCTGATCGACCCGCCCCTCAACCGGGACGTGCGGGCCCCGGAGTGCGTGGAGCTCAACCCGGACGACCCGCTGGCCTGCGCGGTGGACCGAGAAGTGGCCCAGCCACCGGACCCGTTGGCCGAGGTCGCCAGAACGACCCGCATCCCCGGCATCACGATCCTCGACCTGACGCAGTACTTCTGCGACGACCGCAGGTGCTACGCGGTGGTCGGCAACGTGGTCGTGTACTACGACGGCGACCACCTGAACGCGCAGTACAGCCGCAGCCTGAAACCGATGATCATGGCTGCGGCCGGACTGCGTTAGCGATCTAGGCGGCGACCGCCTGGACGGCCGGCGTGCGGATCGCCCTGGACGCGGCGCCGAGGCTGGCCGCGAAGGTCAGCACCACGGCCACCGCGACGATGCCCAGGTAGATGCCGATGGTCGTGTCCGGGATCAGCGCGCCCGTCTTGGCGTAGCTGTAGGGCACGACCGCGATCACCGCGGCGACCGAGCCGAACAGCACGCCCGTCGCGATCAGCACCGCACCCTCGATGCCCACCATGCCGAGCACCTGCGGCGGGGTCGAGCCGACCAGCCGCTGCTGACCGAACTCGCGCCGGCGGTGGATGGTGGCCGCCACCAGCGTGTTGATCAGCATGATGGCCGTGAACACGGCGATCATGCCCACCACCACGAAGTTCAGCGTCTCGATGTTCTGCGCGTCGGCGTCCTTCACCATGCCCGCGGTCACCGCGTTCTCGATGCTCTGCAGGTAGAGCGTGCCGGTGGCGGACCCGGTGAACAGGATGATCGGCACCAGCGCGCCGGCCACCTGCAGGCTGCGCTGGCGGACGTGTGCCACCGTCAGGTAGCCGCCCACCCCGGTCAGCAGCCGCAGCGGGCCGCCGAGCACCTTGATGGCGGCCCTGGCCAGCGCGGGCGCCAGCACGGCCAGCCCGATGGCCGACAGGATCATCGCCTGGCCGGCCACGGCCATCACCTCGAGCGCCTCCACGTCCTTCAGCACGGTCGCGGTGATCACCCCGCAGTTCGTGCCGAGGCCGAGAAAGACCAGCCCGGTGGCGATCCGCTTCTTCGACATGCGCGGGTTGTCGACGGCCGCCGACGTCATGGCCTCCTTGGCCGCCACTCGGGTGGCGCGTCGTGCCGTGAGTGCCGCTCCCACCGTCGCCGCGAGGAACGTGATGCCGATGCCGATGGCGAGCGCGAACGTCCCGAACTGGTGCGTGACGCCCTGGGCGACCTGGCCGGTCTCCTTCAGCAGGGAGATCAGCAGTTGGCCGCTGTACATGGCCGGCACGACCGCGAGACCCGCGGCGACCAGGGCGACGACCGCCGCCTCGCCGACGATCAGGCGGCCGACCTGGGCCGGAGTGGCGCCGATGCTCTTGAGCAGCGCCATCTCCGTGTTGCGCTGACTGACCAGCAGGCCGAGCGTGGACATGACGGAGAATCCGACGATGATCGAGCCCCAGCCGCCGACCACGGCCGTCATGAGGATCAGCGACTCCTCGGTCACCGGGTCGACCCCCGGCCCGCTCGCCGTGTCCATGAGCGAGGCGAAGCTCATGAGGATGATGGCGCCGAGGAACATGGCGATGAAGCTGGCGGCGAAGCCGGACGCGCGGTAGCGCAGCGTGCGTAGAGCGAGTCCGAAGATGCTCAGAGACCTTGATTCGCTCGTAGGCTCGCTCATCGAGCCACCGCCGCCCGACGCCGGTCGGCCAGCTCGCCGAGGTGGGTCATGCGCTCGGCCACCAGCTCGGCCGTCGGGTTCCGCAGCTCACCGACCAGCTGACCGTCGGCGAGGAACAGCACGGCGCCGGCGTAGGAGGCGGCCACCGGGTCGTGGGTCACCATCACCACCGTCTGCCCGAGCGCCCGGACGGAGTCGGACATCAGCCCGAGCACCTCGCGGGCGCTGCGAGAGTCGAGCGCACCGGTCGGCTCGTCCGCGAAGATCACGTCGGGCCGCATGACCAGCGCCCGCGCGATGGCCACCCGCTGCTGCTGACCACCGGACAGCTCCCCCGGCCGGTGGTCGAACCGGTCGGACAGCCCGACCCTGGCGAGCACGGCCGCGCACGCGTCGCGGTCCACCCGGCGGCCGGCCAGTCGCAGCGGCAGCACCACGTTCTGCCAGACGGTCAGCGTCGGCAGCAGGTTGAAGTGCTGGAACACGAACCCGACCCGCTGCCGGCGGAACTTGGTGAGCGCCGTCTCGCTCGACTGGTCCAGCTCGGTGCCGTTGATGAACACCCGGCCGCTGTCCGGCCGGTCGAGCCCGGCGGCGCACTGCAGGAACGTGCTCTTGCCGGAGCCGGACGGCCCCATGACCGCCGTGAACGTGCCGGACGGCAGGCGCACCGAGACGCCGTCGAGTGCGGTGACCTGGTTGCCGGGTGTTCCGTAGACCCGGCGAACCCCGTCTAGTCGTAGTGCCTCAGTACCACTTCCGGTGGTCATCGCTACCCCTCTCGGCGGCGCCCGGTGCGCCCGGAAAGAACGCTATTGCTGGGAAAGCGCCGAAACGATGGGGCGGCCACCCGGAGCGGGGGTGGGGCTGGCCCTACCCCCGCTCGCGGTGGGTCACGCGCGGCGTGGCGCATGCCAGGAACGACGCCTTACTGACGTTGAGCGTCAGCAACGACGCCTTCCAGGCATTCGACGGCCTAGCAGGCGGTGATCCGGTAGAGCTTCGTCCGCCCGGCCGAGTCGATCAGCTCGAAGCCCTTCTTCCACTGTGCGAGCGCGATTCCGCTGTAGATCCCGTTCGGCGTCTGGGCCTTCGCCTTGCCGATCAGCAGGTACTCCACCCCCAACCGGTTCGCCGCGCGGCACACCTCCGGGTCGGAGGCCGCCTTGTACAGGTGGCGGGACAGGTACTCCTGGTCGGGGCTCAGCGCGGCAAGGAAGTGCGGGTACACCACTTCGCGATCGGCCAACGCCCAGAACATGACGCTGCCGTCGAACGGGTTGCCGATCACCTTGGCGTCCTCGGGGACCTCGTCCTGGATCCGCGCGTAGAACGCCCGCATCTCGTCGGTCACCAGCTTGGGTTCCTCGGTCCGCGGGTAGGTGAACATGATCCGCACCTCGCGGTCGGTGTCGTACAGCCCGCCGGTCACGGCCACCAACCCAGCGGTGAGCACCACGGCGACCGCGGCCATCGAGCCGGCCATCCGGGTGGTCAGGCGCTCGGGCAGCCGGTGGCGGAGAACGCTCGCCAGGTACACGACGCCGGCGACCGCCAGCGGGACCCCGGTGATCGGCAGCATGGCGGCGAGCCGGTGCGAGTCGTTGTACCAGTAGCCGGTGAAGATCCGGGTGTCCGGCCGGTTGACGGCCGCGGTCAGCACGTAGAGGAACGCGGTGGCCGCGTGTGCCACCAGGATCCAGCGCAGCGCCGGGTGCCGGCGGACCGTGTACATCCCGACGACGACGACTGCCGACAGCACCCACAGGGCCTCGTGCAGGTTGGTGGAGTTGAGCAGTACCTCGCCGATCGCGTGGGCCGGCGCCTCGAACGGTGGCCAGTTCCAGTTCCTGGTGACGGCGAAGGCCGAAGCGGTGGCCGTCCACAGCCACGCGCCGAGGAGGACCGCCACGAATGCCGCCGGCTCGGCGACGCTCCGCGCCCGGCGGCCGTCCCGGTAGAGCCGGCGGGCGCGCAGGAACAGGGCGGCACCGGCCGGGACGACCGACAGAACGACCAGGGAGAACAGCACGTTCGGGTGGGTGAGCCCGGTGGCGGGCACCGCCACGGCGAGCAGGAACCAGCCTCGGCGGCGACCGATGATGTCGTCCTTCGCCCAACCGGTCACGGTGAACACGAGCGCCAACACGGCGGGCGCGAACGACATCCCGAACAGGTTCGGCCACAGCACGCCCCAGCCGAACAGGTCCCACGGGAACGCGGGGAAGCCGACGCTGAGCACCCCGGTGATCGCCAGCGCCGCCGTGTTGCGGCCGAAGAGCTGCCGGACGAGAAGCAGGCAGGACAGTGGCCAGAGCACCAACGCGATCACCGCGCACAGGACGTTGGCCGCGAGCGGGATGTCGACGCCCGTGGACATCATCAGGAGCGAGCCGAAGTCGTGAAAGGCAGCCGGATAGAACGCCCCCGGTAGTTCGGGGTTGCCGAGAGAGCCGAGGCTCAGCGCGGACGCCTCGTGCGTGTCGCGGATGAACGCGAGCGCGTTGTAGTGGAACGGCGTGTCGAACACCTGCGAGATGGCGTCCGGTGCACCGAGGGTGCGCACGATGGTCACCGCGCCGATGGCCATCGCGGGCAGCAGACCGGCGACCGCGAACGCCGTGAGTCTTCGCGGGTCGGGGTCGGCCGCGACGAACGTGCCGCGCCGCGACAGGAACGCGATCAGCCCGACGATCGCGGTCGCGACGACAAAGGCCACCAGCACCACCGGTATCGACCAGTCGATGCCCGCCAGTTGCACGACCACGGCGGTGGACGCGATCAGCGCGATGCTCGTGACCGGCGCGAGCCCCCAGGCCGCGATGCCGCGCAGGCCGAGTAGATAACTGATCGGCAGACCGGGTAACAACAGCCAGGCGACCGCGACCAGCGCGATCGGGACAGCGGAAAACCAGGACATGACAGGTCAAACCCCCAGATTGGACAGCAGAAGATCCCCGGCCAGGACTCTCGTTTGGGCAACTTGGTTGTGGAGCACCGAGGTTGCCTACGTGATCATCTCGTTATGTTTTTTCTCAATTCACAGCGGACAAGTTGAAAATCGGCAGGCTGAAGATCCCGATGTGTGCCGGGATATTTGCCGCCCCCACATAACCGGAAAGGAATTCGCCGCCGGCCGACAGCGGTTTCAAAACCGGTCCGACATCTACCTGGACGATCCGCGACCGTCGGCGTTGTCTACGTGGCCGACCCGTTATCTATGGCATCTGTGCGTTGGCGCCGTACCCTTCTGCCTCGTGCGACACGTTGTGGTGATCGGCGGCGGCATCCTCGGCCTGGCGACGGCGCGGGAGCTGACCGCGCGCGGCGACCGGGTCACCGTGCTGGAGAAGGAGGACCGCTGGGCCGAGCACCAGACCGGGCACAACTCCAACGTCGTGCACGCCGGCCTGTACTACGCGCCCGGGTCGTTCAAGGCGCGTATGTCGGTTGCCGGCAACCGGTCGATCGTTGCGTTCGCGCGCGAGTACGGCGTGCCCGTCGAGGTCTGCGGCAAGCTGGTGGTGGCGACAGCCGAGGATGAGCTGCCGGGGCTGCGGGCGCTGGCCGCGCGGGCCGAGGCGAACGGGGTGCCCGCCAAGCTGGTCGAGCCGGCCGAGGCGCACGAGTACGAACCCGAGGTGGCCTGCGTGGCGGCGCTGCGCGTCGAGACCACCGGGATCATCGACTTCCGCGCCGTGTGTGCGGCACTTGCCCGGCTGCTCGGCGAGGCGGGCGCCGACCTGCGGCTGTCCACCCCGGCGCTGGCCATCCGGCCCGGCCGGCACGGTGGGGTGGAGATCGCCACGGGCACCGAGGTGCTCCGCGCGGACGCGCTGGTGAACTGTGCCGGCCTGCATTCCGATCGGGTGGCCCGCCTGGCCGGTCTGACCCCGGCGGCGACGATCGTCCCGTTCCGCGGTGAGTACTTCACGCTGCGCCCGGAGTCGGCGCACCTGGTACGTGGGTTGATCTACCCGGTGCCCGACCCCACGCTGCCGTTCCTGGGCGTGCACCTGACCCGGATGCTCGACGGCAGCGTGCACGCCGGCCCGAACGCGGTGCTGGCACTGCGCCGGGAGGGGTACCGCTGGCGTGATTTCTCGTTCGCCGACCTGGCGGAGGTGGCTCGGTTCCCAGGTATCTGGAAGCTCGCCCGCAAGTACCCGCGCACGGCGGCGGACGAGGTGGCGCGCTCGCTGTCCCGGCGCCGGTTCGCGAACAGCCTGGCCCGCCTGGTGCCGGCGGTCGGCCGGGAGGACCTGGTCCGCGCGGGCGCCGGGGTCCGCGCGCAGGCACTGCTACCGGACGGGACCCTGGTGCAGGACTTCATCATCGAGTCCGCCCCGCACCAGGTCCATGTCCTCAACGCACCCTCTCCTGGCGCGACGTGCGCACTGGAGATCGCGAAACACGTAGCCGACCAGGTGTCCTGATCAGCCGCTTTCGAACTACGACGCCGGTCGCAGGTAATGCAGCGCCAGCGCGCCCGCGATCAGAGCCGCGCCGAGCACTCCGGCGGCCGTCAACTCCTCGCCGTACCAGCCGACCGCCAACAATGTCGCGGTCAGTGGTTCGAGCATCGTGGCGAGCGCGGCGGCCGTCGGATGCGCGTGGCGCAGGCCGACGAAGTACGCGCCGTACGCGATGGCCGTCGGCACGAGGCCCAGGTAGGCGACCGTGAGCAGGACCTCGCCGGTGAGCGGCACGGCCATCCCCTGGTGGAGTGCGACCGGCAGCAGCAGGACGCCGCCGAGCAGCAGACCGACCGAGGTGACCGCCCCACGGCCGGCGAGCGGCCCGCT
The DNA here is from genome assembly GCA_963826035.1 of uncultured Actinomycetota bacterium. Classification (GTDB taxonomy): domain Bacteria; phylum Actinomycetota; class Actinomycetes; order Mycobacteriales; family Pseudonocardiaceae; genus Actinophytocola. The sequence goes on from CAWGVZ010000009.1 coordinate 111,008, forward strand.
GGTGATCAGGGTGAGCGCCGCGAATCCGGCGCCGGCCGCCACCGACATGGCTACCCCGGACACGGCCGTCAGGTTCGTGCCGAAGTCCGGCATGGACGCGCCGCACAGCAGGGCGAGCCCGCCGACCGAGCCGGCCACGGCCGTACAGGTGCGGGTGCCCGGCAGCCGACGTTCCCGCACGGCCGTGACACCCGCGACGAACACGGGCACGCAGCCGATGGTGATGAGCGTGGCCAGGCTGACGGAGATCTGCGCGACGGCCACCTGGTAGGCGGCCTGGAACTGGGCGAGCAGGACGGCGGTGACCGCCAGCCGGCCGAGGGTGGCGCGGCCCCGCAGGTACCGCAGCCCGCCGGTGGCCGCCGTGACGGCCACGGCGAACACACCTCCCACGAGCAGCCGATAGGCGGCCACGGGCACCGCGCCGATGTGGGCGGTGTCCTGCAGGATCACGCCGGCCAGGCCACCCGTGCCCCAGAGCACGCCGGCAAGCACGAGCAGCGCGGACGAGATCCGGGCAGGGTTGAACGACAGAGTTGTTGACGTTGTTGACAAGGAGAACGCTCCACGCGTCGAAGGATCGGGATCTTCGTTCGCGGGGCGATCGCCCTGAGTGCAGCATCAGACCGGCGAGGCTCTCGGCCACGCCGTCAGTTCGACACCCCGCTCAGGCGCGCGGGGGCGGAAGGATGAGAAACAGTCGATGCACGGTCGGCACCCTACGTGCCCGGCGACCGCGGCGGCCAGTACTTAAACAGGGGTCAGGACGTCGCGGCCGAGGAACGGCTGGAGCGCCGCCGGCACCCGGACCGAGCCGTCGGCCTGCTGGTGGTTCTCGAGGATCGCGACGATCCAGCGGGTGGTGGCGAGCGTGCCGTTGAGCGTGGCCGCGATCTGCGAGCGGTTGTTCTCGTCGCGGTAGCGCACGGACAGGCGCCTGGCCTGGAACGTCGTGCAGTTGGACGTCGAGGTCAGCTCGCGGTAGCGGCCCTGGGTCGGCACCCACGCCTCGCAGTCGAACTTGCGCGCCGCGCTCGTGCCCAGGTCGCCGCCGGCCACGTCGATCACCCGGTAGGGCACCTCGATCTTGGCGAGCATCTCCTCTTCCCAGGCCAGCAGCCGGGCGTGCTCGGCCTCCGCGTCCCCCGGGCGGCAGTAGACGAACATCTCGACCTTGTCGAACTGGTGCACGCGGATGATGCCGCGAGTGTCCTTGCCGTAGCTGCCGGCCTCCCGCCGGAAGCACGACGACCAGCCGGCGTAGCGGCGCGGGCCGGCGCCCAGGTCGAGGATCTCGTCGGAGTGGTAGCCGGCGAGCGGCACCTCGGACGTGCCGACCAGGTAGAGGTCGTCCTCCGCCAGCCGGTAGACCTCGCTCGAGTGCGCGCCGAGGAAGCCGGTGCCGGCCATGATCTCCGGCCGGACGAGCACCGGCGGGATCATCAGCGTGAAGCCGTTGGCCGTGGCCTGGGCGGCGGCCAGGTTGAGCATGGCCAGCTGGAGCTGCGCACCGACACCCGTGAGGAAGTAGAACCGGGAACCGGACACCTTGGCGCCACGCTCGATGTCGAGCGCGCCGAGGCGCACCCCGAGGTCGAGGTGGTCGGCCGGCTCGAAGTCGAACACCGGCGGAGTGCCGACCTCCTTGAGGACCACGTAGTCGTCCTCGCCACCGGCCGGCGCGTCGGGATGGACGACGTTGGGCACCGCCTGGTGCAGCTCAGCCAACGCGGCGTCCGCCGCCGCCTGTTCGGCCTCGGACGCTCTGACCTGCGCGGCCAGGTCCTTGCCCCTGGCCAGCAGCGCGTCGCGCTCCTCGCCGCGCGCCTTGCCGACCTGCTTGCCCAGCAGCTTCTGCTCGGCCCGCAGCCCGTCGGCCGCGGCGACCGCCGACCTGCGGCGTTCGTCCGCCGACAGGAGGGCGTCCACCAGCGCGACGTCCTCGCCGCGGGCGCGTTGCGAGGCGCGGACGGCCTCCGGGTCCTCACGCAGTGTCCTCAGGTCGATCACGGCGGGAGCGTAGCCGCAAGGCCGAAACCGGTCGAACAGTGATTCGGCACTTCCGGACCGGGCGGACGCTGGCATCATGGACGCCGTTATGAACGGTAGGTCCAGACGCGCGAGCACTCTGCGCACACGACTGGTGATGGCGGGCGCCTTCATCGGGGCGTTGGCCGTGCTCAGCGCGAGCATGCTGTTCTCCTGGCCGGTGTCGGTGAAGACCGCGGCGTCCACCGCGGCGGACGAGGCGGCGGCCGCATTCGACTCGCCGACCGGCACCTGCCTGAACTGGCCGCACGACAACCCACGCAATATGCGCCGGGTTTCGTGTGAGTCACCCCACACCTTCGAGGTGGCCAGCAACGTCGACATCGGCCGGGACTTCGGCCCGAAGACGCCGCCCCCGGACGTGGAGGCCTGGCAGCAGATCGTCACCGAGCGGTGCACGTCGGTCGTCGCGGAGTACCTGGGCGGCAAGCTGGACCCGGCCGGCAAGTACACGGCCGGCGCGCTGAAGCCGACGGCCGAGCAGTGGCGCGGCGGCGACCGCAAGCTGCGCTGTGGACTGCAGCGGGTCACCCCGTCCGGCGAACGACTGATGCCGACCAAGGGTGCGGCGACCGAACAGGACCAGTCGAACATCCACGAACCGGGCACCTGCTTCGCATTGATCGAGGGCCAGGTCGGCGACCCCATCGACTGCGCGTCGGCGCACTCCTACGAGGTGGTCGGCAACATCGACCTCAAGCAGGCGCTGGGCGAGGCCTACCTGCCGGAAGCCGATCAGCGGGAGAAGCTGATCGACCTCTGCGTGCCGGTGGCGAACGAGTTCACGGGGAACAAGAACCTGACGGAGATGGGCCTGTCGCTGTACTCGGACACGCTGAGCCCGGAGAGCTGGGATGCCGGGTCCTTCCGGGTGAACTGCAAGGTCGGTGCGCTGGAGGCGGATGGCGTCACGCTGAAGGCGATCCGCGGCAGCGTGAAGGCTGAACCTCCGGAGACCCCGCCGGCGACCCAGCCGCCGTCCACCCAGCCCAGCGGGTGAGCGTGACCATGAGCCGCCAGCGCTTCGAGGAGCTGGTCGGCGACGCACTGGACCTGATTCCCGAGGAATTCGCGAAGGCCATGAACAACGTGGTCATCCTGGTGGAGGACCGCGACCCGGAGCACCCCTCGCTGCTGGGCCTGTACCACGGCGTGGCGCTGACCGAGCGGACGACGAACTACGGCGGCGTACTACCGGACCGGATCTTCATCTACCGAGACGCCATCCTCGACATCTGCAACGACGAGGAGGACGTGGTGGAGGAGGTGGCCATCACGGTGGTCCACGAGATAGCCCACCACTTCGGCGTGGACGACGCCCGCCTGCACGAACTGGGCTGGGGCTGACACGTCGCCCAGAGAGGACGAGGCATGGAAGCGCAGGTGAGCGACCCGGCCGTGGCAGCCTGGCTGGGCCGGCTACAGGAGGAGTCCTTCAGCCGCGCCGGCGAGCCGGTGCGCAAGGCGTACCCGCCGCAGCGGCGGATGACCGGACCCCAGCTAGCCGGGTACCTGGAGCGCCGAACGTACGCGCTCGCGTCCTCCACCAGGCCCGACGGCCGGGCGCACGCCGCACCGACGCTGTTCTCCATCCACGAGGAGGCGTTCTGGCTTCCCACCCTCGGCGGCGCGGCGCGGGTCCGCAACGTCCGGGCCCAACCGTGGCTCGCGCTGTCGGTCCTCGAGGGTGAACATGACACCCACGCGGCGGTGCTCACCGAGGGTCCGGCCGAGGTGCTGACGACCGTTCCGGAGCACGTCCGGAGCATCACCGAACTGCGCAACGGAAGCGACAGCCTGGACTGGGCGACGGCCTGGCTGCGCGTGACCCCGGAGCGCCTGTTCAGTTTCGCCGAACACGCCTGGCCAGATGTGTCCGGCAGCTCCTGAGCTGTGTTGATCAGGCCAGCCACCAACCCGAGGATCGCCCAGGGCTGACCACCTCGCCACCTCCGCTCGGCTCGGCATCGGTGATGGCGCTGCGCCGAGTGCCAGCATTCCAGCGGCATTGCGACCTACCGAGCCACGTGCCTGCGGGACGTGGGGAACTCGCCTACCGGACCGCGAACTCACCTGCCAGAAGCGCGAACTCGCGCGCCGGAACCGCGAACATGCGTGCCGGAAGTGCGAACATGCGTGCGGGTGACGGGGGCATGCCGTTGTGGTGGTGGTGGTGGTGTCACTTTCGATTTTGCTGCCCGCTCGTCGCAGGGGCGACGGCCATGGCGCCGCTGGCCTTGCGTCGGGCGCGGGCCAGGCCGAATCGGTCAGCGTGAGCGCCATCGCCAACCCAGCGGCGGCCCGTGAGCCTCGCCGACCCCTGGCGAGGCCCTGGGCTGGGGCCTCGCCGGGGGTGGTGGTCAGCGTTTCCAGAAGGCGCGGCGGGGGCTCTTGGTGGTCAGGGTCTCAAGGACTTTGAGGGTGTTCTGCCAGCGGATTTCCACCTCCGTGGGGTCTGAGGTCGGCTGGGAGAGTTCGCCCGAGAGGGTGGCCAGGGTCGACGTGGCCCGGTCGCCCGTTTGTTGCCACGCCTGGAGGTAGACGCGGATCTGTTCCGCCAGGGCGGTCAGTAGGCCGGCTCGGATCCAGACGTCCTGGGTGGCGTTTGCCTGCAGGTGGTGGAGTTGGTCGGTCGCGAACTTCGTCGGGCTTGGAGCGTCGCCTGTAGGCGGCTGCGGTGTGGTCGGATGCGGCGTCATCGGTGGGGTGCCCGGCGGAGGCGGCGCCACCGGTGGGGTGGAGGGCTGCCAGCCGCCCGGGGCGGGGCTGGTGGGACCACCGAAGAAGGCTTCCTGGCCGCTTGGCTGACCGCCCTGCTGGCCTGGTAGGCCACCCTGCAAGGCGGGGTAGCCGCCGTAGCCGCTGTCGTAACCCGTCTGCGCGTAGCTGGTGCCGCCGTAGCTTCCCTCGTTGAAGCCTGCCGGGGCGGCACCGAAGGCCATCGCCCGGCCTGCGCGGGCTACCGGAGCGGAGGCCGGCGACGCGGTCGGGGTGTCCCAGCCGCTCGGGAGGTCCACCGGCTGGGTGACTCGGCGCACCGTGCCGCCCTCGTTGACCACGCGTTGGTCCACCGCCACGAACGCGGTGAACCGGGACAGCACGCCGAACTTCAGCGAGGTGTCGACGATCTGCCGCTCCAGGCCGCCGAACTGACCCGAGTCGCCGACCACATAGCGGTCCTCCAGGTCGCGGATCCGGGCGCGACCCCACAGGGCGGCCAGGCTCGGGTTGTCGCTCGGGGTCGCGGTGACCTCCGCGCGCCATCCGGCGTCGGCGCCGAGGACGGTCACCGCGCCGGCGGCCGGGCCCGTGAAGCGGCCGGTCACCACCACGGGAGCGCCCGGGTACAGGTCGGGAACGGGTGACGGAGCGATGCTCGCCTGGTCGATCGCCAGGCCCGCCGGGGTGACTCGCAGGTCGGTCACCAGTGGGGTGCCGATGCGGCGATGGATGTGCTGCATCGCGTCGTCGAGGCGATCCTCGGACTCCACCAGCTCGCACCGGCCGGTGCTGCCGGCCAGTCGCTGCAGGAAGCCCTCGTTCACCGCGCGGTCGATGCCGACCGTGTGGACCCGCACGCCGGCCAGCCGGGGCGTCAGTTGCTCGAGGAGTTGGTCCTCGTTGCCCACCTGACCGTCGGTGACCAGCACCAGGATGCGTTCGCGGCCGGTCGTGTCCGCCAGCAGGTCGGCCGCGCGGCGCAGCGGGGTCAACATCTCGGTGCCGCCCCGGGCGCCGAGGCCAGCCAGGAACTCCACCGCGCGGAAGCGATTGCGATCCTGGGCTTCGGACAGACCGGCGGGCAGGCCGGGCGGCGTGGACGTGTCGTAGTCGAAGGCCAGAACGGCGAACCGGTCGTCGCCGCCCAGGGTGTCGACGATGCGGGCGGCCGCGCGGCGAGCGGCCACCATCTTCCAGCCGTGCATGGAGCCCGACCGGTCGAGCACGAGCACCACGTCACGCGGCAGCGGCGGCGCACCGGCCGACGGCGGCAGGACGGTCAACGCGAACGTGCCTCCCTGTTCGCCGGAGTCGGAGTCGGCGTCGGGCAGCACGGCGAGCGAGGTGGTGATCGCCTGCTCATCGCCGATCTTCAGGCGCAGCAGGAAATCGCGGTCGGCGCGCTCCCCCGGGTTGAGCCGGACCCGCAGTCCGGTCGGTGCGTCCTCCGTGGCCGTGGAATGCAGGCTCGTGGCGACCCCGGAGATCGGCAGGCCGGCCGAGTCGATGTCGACCTCAAGCGACAGCCGCACCGGGTTGGGGAAGCCGGGCAGCAACACCGGCGGGCTGATCCGGGAGGCGTCGGGAACCTCGTCGGTGTCGAGTTCCGTGCCGTCTCCCACCTGACCGCCACCGACCGGCGCACCCGGGATGTAGCGGGGGGCCACGACCAACGGGAACCGGAACGTCGCCTCACCGTCCGCATAGGACAGTGCACCGGCCAGGGTGAGGTGCACGGTCACCCGCTCGCCCGGCATCACGTTGCCGACCCGCATGGTGAACACGCCCGGCCGCTCCTCCTCGGCGATCGACGCCCGCTTGCCGTGCTGGATCGCCTGGTCGTAGTCGGCCCTGGCCTGCCCGCGCTCCTTGAGCACGCCGTCGACCACGCGCCCGTCGGCCTCCATGCGCATGGCCGTGACGGCCGCTCGCGGCGGCAGCGGGAAGATGTAGGTGGCCTCGAGCGGTTCGTCGTGCGTGTTGCGGAAACCCTGGGTCAGCTCGATGTGCGAGGTGAGGCCGGTGATCCTGGTCCGCACGTCGATCGACTCGAGCGGCAGGTTGCCGCGCGCGGTGCTGAGGCACCCGAGACCGTCGTCCTCGCCCGGCCGGGCCGACTACCTCGGTCGGAGAAATCAGGTCGACCTGCGTGCTCATCAGCGTTCCTTTCGTGGGGACAGGCCAAGCCGCTCGATGGCGGCGAGCAGTGGGGCGGCGGCGGCTTCCAACTCGGCCAGCTCCGCGTCGGTGGGCGCCCGGTCGGCACCCGCGAGCATGACCGTGACACTGTCATCGACGCGGATCCCGAACACGGCCTTACTGACAGTTCGAGCAACACTGTCAGTGTCGTGGTGGTCCGCCTGTCGGTGCCAGAACGGCTCGACCCGAATCTCCTCTTGGGGGTACGCGAGGTCGACGGTCGCCACCTTGGCGAGCTGGGCCAGCCGGCCGTCGGTGACGCCGAGCAGCTCCCGCTGGATCTCGGCCAGTGTGCGCCCGGCCGCCTGCAGCCGCTTGACCGCGGCGAGTTGCAGCACGTGACGGGGCCCGTAGAGCGCCGTACGGCCACGGGAGATCGGCCGGTCGACAAGCCCGATGGTGGTGTACCACCGGATGGTTCGACCGTTCGGCAGCTCCCGGACCCGCCCGTTCTGCTGGCCGGCATAGTCCTCGGCCAGGAGTTCGGCAACGCGGTCCGGGAGCTGCTCGATGGTCCACAGCTCGTCGGTCATGCTGCAATACTGACAGCGTTCGATGACACTGTCAAGCTTGCAGCATGTCAGCCCTTGACGCAGATCACCTGCTTCAACTTGGCCACGACCTCCACCAGGTCGTCCTGGTTGCGGATGACCTCGTCGATGTCCTTGTAGGCCGCAGGGATCTCGTCGACCACCCCGCGGTCCTTCCGGCACTCCACGCCCGCCGTCTGCTCGGCCAGATCGGCCTCGGTGAACTGCTTTCGCGCCTTGTTCCGCGACATCCGCCGCCCGGCACCGTGCGACGCCGACTCGAACGAGTCCGGGTTGCCCAGCCCGCGCACGATGTACGAGCCGGTGCCCATGGACCCCGGGATGATGCCCAGGTCGCCACGGCCGGCACGAATAGCACCCTTCCGCGTGACCATCACGTCCTCGCCGAAATGCGTCTCCTCGGCCACGTAGTTGTGATGCGCGCTGATCGGGTCCTCGAACGTCACCTGCGGGAACTCCTTGCGCAGCACGTCGCAGATCAACCGCAGCATGACCGCGCGGTTGCGCCGCGCGTAGTCCTGCGCCCAGAACAGGTCGTGCCGGTACGCGGCCATCTGCGGCGTGTGCGCCAGGAACACGGCCAGGTCCTGGTCGGGCAGCGACTGGTTGTGCGCCAGCCCGCGGGCCACCTCGATGTGGTGCTGCGCAAGGAGATTCCCGATGCCCCGGGAACCCGAGTGCAGCATCACCCAGACCTGCTTGGTGGTGTCCAGGCAGATCTCGATGAAGTGGTTGCCGCCGCCGAGCGTGCCCATCTGGTGCAATGCCTTGGCGGAGTTGGCCTTCACGACCGGCGTCAGGTCCTCGAACGCGCGCCAGAACGGGTCCCAGTCCTTGGCGTCCCGCGAGTTGAACGCGGTCGCCTTGTGCTGGTTGAAACCCACCGGCACGGCCCGCTCGAGGTTCGTGCGCAGCCGGCGCAGGCTTTCCGGCAGATCCTCGGCGCGCAGCGACGTCCGGACGGCCGTCATGCCGCACCCGATGTCCACGCCTACCGCGGCCGGCGACACGGCGTCGCGCATGGCGATCACCGAACCGACGGTCGCCCCCTTGCCGTAGTGCACGTCCGGCATGACCGCCACGTGCTTGAAGGTCCACGGCAGCGCGGCGATGTTCTGCAGTTGACGCATGGCCTCGGACTCGACCGTCTCCGGCTGAGTCCACATGCGAATGTCAACGTTGCGCCCTGGGATCGTGGTTGCTGCCATAACGCAAGGTTAGGCGCGAACGCCGATCCGGGACGACGCATTTACAAAAGGTGCGCCCGCCGCCAGATCGCCTTCGACGGCCCGCCGATCATGCCGACCTCGTCGAGGAAGGCCATGATCTTCTCCGCCATCCATCGCCTGGTCTCGTGATGGTGCCGGTTGTCCCGCGCGATCGCGCGCGCGTGTTTCGGGTCGAGTCCCACGGCCGCGTAGACCTTGGGATGCACCAGGATGTCGAGCACCTGGTGCGCGACCACAGCGGTGACCAGACGGTGCACCTCGAGCGCCGGCCGGCTGAGCTTTTCCATACCCCGCACCAGTTCCTCACGTGCGTAGCGCACGTGCCTGGCCTCCTCGACCACGTGGATACGGTTGATCATCCGGATGATCGGCTGGATGTTGTCGTCGTCCAGCATCGACCGCTGCAGCCGGTCGGTGACCTCCTCGACCACCAGCACGGAAGCGAACATCGCCGGGCCGCCGATGACCGCGCTGAACACTCTGGCGAGCTTGCGGACCACCCGCGGCGGGCCGTACGCGGGCAGTCCGAACCGGGCAAGCCCCTTGCCGAACATGATCGCGTGCCGGGTCTCGTCGCCGATCTCCGTGAGCGCGTAGTGGGTGTGCGGGCTGCGCGGGTCCAGGTCGGCCGCGTACCGCGCGAGCAGTTGCATCAGCACGATCTCGGTCCACAGGCCGACGCTCGTGATGCTGCCGAGTTCGTGCTTGGCCAGCTCGACCCGCTTCTCGGGGGACAACGACTCCCACAGGTCGGTGCCGTAAAGCGACACGCGCTCGGGCGGCATGAACTCCTTGCCCTCGACCAGCGGCGCGTCCCAGTCGACGTCCACCTCGGGGTCGTAGGAGTTGCGCATCGACGAGTCGAGCAACCGCTCGGCCGTGACATCTCGATCCTTGGGCTGCAGTGCTCGCGCCATCGCGGAACCTCCCGACCGTTACATGTTACTTGTCGTAACAGTTACCTAGGTCCTCCTCTGGCGCTTGCTCTGTCAAGCGTTCGGGGCGACATCCGGCCGGGTCAGCGCACCGATCAACTCCACGATCTCGCGGGTGACCGGCCTGAGCAGCCGCAGCCGGGACAGCCCGATCACCCGGTCGAGCAGCGGCACCGTCCGCTCGATGAGCGTTCGGGTGCGCCGGCATTCGGGCGAGCGGTCGTGCACCCAGAACAACACCACGCCCATCTCGTAGAGCCACAACAGCTCGGGCAGCTCGGGCCGCAGCTCGGGATCGACCTTCGCGGTGGAGCCCTCCAGCACCCTGCGGTGCAGCGCGATCTGCGCGTCGCGCGCCGGGCTCGACTCGGTGGAGAACGGGCTGAGCGGGCTGGCCGGGTCGGCCGCGTTCACGAAGAACTGCTTGCCGAACTCGTGGTACGGCGCCGCCACCTCCAGCCAGTTGAGCATGACCGTGCGCAGCCGCGTGGCGAAGTCCCGCTCGGTGGTCAGCACGTCGACGCAGCTCTGCTCGTGCAGCTCGGCTATCCGGTCGTAGAAGCCCTGGACCAGCTGTTCCTTCGAACTGAAGTAGTAGTACGCGTTGCCGACCGAGACACCCGCCTCCTTGGCGATGGCCCGCATGGTGGTCTTGTCGTAGCCGTTCTCCTGGAACAGGCGCAACGCGGTCTCCACGATCAGCGTGCGCGTCGCCTCGCTCTTGGGTTTCCTGATCACAGCTCCGGGAGAGTCCGCCACTCGTTCACCGTATCCCCGGTGCACTGTTCACGCGGGCGTGCCAGGGTGGTCCGCCCGAGAAGAGGAGATACCCGTGCGCACGTCCCGTCTGTTACTCCTTCCCGTCCTGGCGCTCGCCGCCGGCACCCTGACCGCACCCGCCGCCCAGGCCACGGGCGCCGACCCCGTGCGGTTCGCGACGTTCAACGCCTCGCTCAACCGCGGTGCGGCCGGTCAGCTGGTCACCGACCTGTCGACGCCGGACAACGCGCAGGCCCGCGAGGTCGCCGAGGTCATCCAGCGCAACCGGCCGGACGTGCTGCTGATCAACGAGTTCGACTACGCGCCCGCCGCTGTCGACCTCTTCCGGGACAACTACCTGGAGCGCGGCCAGAACGGCGCCCGGCCGATCGACTACCCGTACGCGTTCATCGCGCCGTCCAACACGGGCGTGCTGACCGGCTTCGACCTCGACCGCAACGGCAGCACCGACACGGGCAACGACGCGCACGGCTTCGGGCTCTTCGAGGGCCAGTACGGGATGCTCGTGCTGTCGAAGTACCCGATCGACACCGGTGCCGTGCGCACGTTCCAGAACTTCCGCTGGGCCGACATGCCGAACGCGCTGCTGCCCGACGACCCGGCCACGCCCGCACCGCACGACTGGTACTCGCCGGAGATCCTCGATGTGTTGCGACTGTCGTCCAAGTCGCACTGGGATGTGCCGATCAAGGTGGGCCGCCGCAGCGTGCACTTCCTCGTGTCGCACCCGACCCCGCCCACGTTCGACGGAGCCGAGGACCGTAACGGCACGCGCAATCACGACGAGATTCGGTTCTGGGCGGACTATCTCACGCCCGGTAGGAGTGGCTATGTCTACGACGACGCCGGCAAGCGCGGCGGGCTGCGACCCGGTGAGCGGTTCGTCGTGGCCGGCGACAACAACTCCGACCCGAAGGACGGTGACAGCGTGCCCGGCGCGATCCAGCAGTTGCTGACCGCACCGCGAGTCATCGACACCCACCCTGGCAGCATCGGCGGCTACCTGGCGGCGCGCGAACAGGGAGGCGCCAACGCCGGCCACGAGACGAACCCGTTCTTCGACACCGCCGACTTCAACGACAACGCGCCGGGCAACCTGCGTGTCGACTACGTGCTGCCGTCGCACGGTCTGGTTCCGCTCGGTAGCGCCGTGTACTGGCCGACCGGCGAGTTGGCCAGGCTGAACGACGCGTCGGACCACCACCTGGTCCGGGTGGACGTACTGGTCCGGTGACCGCGCGATCACGTCGCGTCGGCGGCGGGTGCCCGAAAGGGCAACAACTTGGTTCCTCAGGGAGGGAACTTCGCCGCTGACGTATTTGCGCAGCCGATCGGTGCTCTCTTGGTGTGGAAATACCGCCCGGGGGGCACAGGAGGCACGCGACGATGTTGTGCACTGTCGAGCCAGATCTGGCCGAGCTCGAAGCCGAGCTGGCCCACGTAACCGTTGCCACGTCAGAGTGGACCCGGCCGATCACCCGGGGGAACCTGGACGCCGTGGCCGTGGCCGCGTCGGCCGGTGACCAGTCGGCGGTCGACGAGCTGATCGGCTACCTACGGCCGATCATGGTCCGCTACTGCCGGTCGAAGCTGGGCCGGGTCCGCCCGATCAGCTCGCCCGACGACGTGGCGCAGGAGGTGTGCCTCGCGGTCTACCGCGCGCTGCCCACCTACCGGCACCTCGGTCGTCCGTTCCTGTCGTTCGTGTTCGGCGTCGCCGCGCACAAGGTGGCCGACGTGCACCGGGCGGCCGCCCGCGACCGGTCGATGCCGACCGCGGAGACCCCGGACACGCTGTCCGTGGCCGAGAACCCGGAACAGGTCGCGCTGCGTCGCGAGCTGTCGGAGCGGACCGGTGGCCTGCTGCGCACCCTGCTCCCCCGCCAACGCGAAATCCTGATCATGCGAGTGGTCCTCGGCATGTCGGCGCAGGAAACCGCCGAAGCCGTGGGCACTACGGCCGACGCCGTCCGCGTGGCACAGCACCGCGCGCTGAATCGTCTGCGCCGCACCGTGCTGCGCTGACCAGGGACAGGCAGCGCGGGGGGTCGCAGGGGTACCGCCCGCGCTGCCGACTTTGGTCACGGGCTGGAGGTAGCATTTTCGTTAGTTGTCGAACAGATCTGGGAGGGCGGTCAGGAATGCCGCTGGGCCGTTGGGCGACGGTGTCCCACCCGGACGTCGAGTCGGTCGACTTCGACGACCTGCTGCGTGCCCTCGCCGACCCCACCCGCCGGGCCATCGTGCGGCTGCTGATGACCGAGGGCGACCGGCCGTGCGGCACGTTCGGCCTGCCGGTTGCCGCCTCTACGCTCAGCCACCATTTCCGGGCCCTGCGCAACGCCGGCATCCTGCGTCAGTACGACGCCGGTCGCGAGCGCATGAACACCCTCCGGCTCGACGAGCTGGACGCCCGCTTCCCCGGGCTGGTCCGCACGGTGCTCGACCAGGCCGGCTGACCTCAGGCTGCGCGGTGCAGCAGCTGCGGCGTGGCCGGCTGCTCGTTCTTCGCGGAAGCCTTCGCTGTGTCCTTCGCCGGGGCCTTGCCGTGCTTGCGCTCGTACCACCACGAGTCGATCTCGACGATGACCGGACCGAGTGCCATCAGCAGCAGTACCGAGACCCCGACGACCGCTCCGCTCCACACGAGAATTGCCTGCACCATCTTCTCCACCTCCGGTAAACGTCCTGGTCATAGCTTCGCTCCGGAGGGGCACCCGGCGGATCGGTCGAACAGACAGCCCGTACCGGTCAACCGGTCACCGCCTGGACCCGGCCCATTGGCCGATCGGCCGACCCGCGAACGCCGGTCGGCCGAGGCGCCGAGGCCGCCGGTCCAATACCTTCACGTCATGACACCGATCCCGGTGCCGCATCGCTGGCTGGCCGTACTGCTCGGCGTCGTCGTGCTGCTCGATTTCCTGCTGATCCTCCAGGAAGACCGCTCGACACAGGGCCTGTTGCTGCTGCCGGGCGCCGTGGCCATGGCGCTGTGCGCGTACTTCGGCGTCGACCGGCCGGAGATCTTCGCGCCCGTTGGTGCGGCGGTCCTGACCGCGACCTCGATACCCATCGGGTACTACGACATCGTCGTGCCGTCGATCGCCATCGACAACGTGCTGCTGACCGAGCTGGTGGCGGGGACCGTGCTCACCGTGCTGGTGGTGTGGCGCTGCACGCCGCTGGTGGCCACCGCGTGCACGACCGCGCTGGTCGCCGCGTGTTTCGCGGCGATCCTGGTCCGCCAGCCGGGCTGCTACTACACGGAACACTGCGGGTCCGAGTTCGGCCTGTACACCTCCGCCGACCTCGCCCAGTCCCTCGCCTTCGGGTTTTTCCTGCTGGTCGGGAGCGTGGTCGCCGGCCTGTACCTGCGCCGGTCGGCCAGGCAGCGCGTCGAGACCGAGATGGGCGCGCTCGTCCGCAAGCAGTGGCCGCTCGGCGCCGCACTCGCCATCCTCGGCATGCTCCAACTGGCACAGTCGGGTGCCGCCGGCACACTGGTGCTCGCCGGCGCCGGCGTCGCGTCGGTCTGCGCGTTCTTCGGCCCCAAGTACCCGCTGCGCAACTCGGTGATCGCGGCGGGCGCCATCGCGTTGGCGTCGCTGATGTCGAGTGTCGTGCTCGGCATGGACGACAGCGTGATGATCTCGTTCACGGCTATCGCGGCCAGCATGGCGCTGGTCGCCTACGTCGTCCGCCTCCTGCCACGGGCGACGGCCGCGCTGGGTACGGGTGCGCTGGTGGTCGGCATCGTGGTGTCGCTCGCCACGCGGTCGACCCGCGTTCTCACGGACACCAACACCTCGCTGTTCCTGCTGTTCCTGCTGGTCGTCTCGATCAGCGCCGGCTGGTACTTCCGCGCACGGGACCGGGAACGCAACCAGACGGTCCGCGCGGCTGTCACGTCGGCGCAGCAGGGTGAGCGGATGGCGCTGGCCCGCGAACTGCACGACGTGGTCGCCCACCACGTGACCGGCATCGTGGTGCAGGCGCAGGCCGCGCTGCTGGTCGCGTCGAAGAACCCGGGTGTCGCGGTCACGGCGCTGGAGAAGATCGAGTACAGCGGCACGGAGGCGCTCACCGCCATGCGGACGCTGGTCGGCAGCCTGCGCGACGGCACGGCCATGGCCGGCAGCGCCGATTCGACAAGCCAGGCCACCACGGACGTGGCCGCGGACATCCGGTCCGTGGTCGACAACTTCGCCGGCCCGCCCGTCTCGCTGGACCTGTCGCTGCCGGACCAGCTGCCCCACGAGGTCGGCCGGTCGGTGCTGCGGCTGGTGCAGGAGTCGCTGACCAATGTCGGCAAGCACGCACCGAACGCCGACGACGTGCGGGTACGGGTCGTGGCGCTCGGCGACGAGCTCCACATTCGGGTCGTCGACAACGGCTCCGGCCGGCCGCTCAGCCCGGTCGGCGGGGCCGGCGGCTACGGTCTGGTCGGCATGCGTGAGCGGGTGGAGCTGCTCGGCGGTCGGTTCGAGGCTGGTCCGAGCGGGTTCGTCGGCTGGTCGGTCGAGGCCTGGTTACCACTGACGAAGCAATAGGAGGCTCATCCGGTGATCAGGGTGTTGATCGCGGACGACCAGGAGATGGTGCGTGCCGGGTTCCGGATGATCCTGGAGACCCAGGACGACATCCAGGTGGTGGCCGACGTGGCGGACGGGATCGCCGCCGTGTCGAAGGCCCGCGAGCTGCGGCCGGACGTGTGTCTGCTGGACATCCGGATGCCCGGGATGGACGGGCTCGAGGTGACGAAGGCGCTGGCCGGCCCGGGGGTGACCGATCCGCTGAAGGTCGTGGTGGTCACCACGTTCGACCTGGACGAGTACGTGCACGCGGCACTCGCCAACGGCGCGAACGGGTTCCTGCTGAAGGACGCCGGCCCGGCGCTGCTGCTCGAGGCCGTACGGGCGGCCGATCGCGGTGACGCGCTCGTGTCGCCGCAGATCACCGTGCGGCTGCTCCGGCACTTCTCGACGTCGAATCAGGTGGCCGCGCCGACCGAGGCACCCGCCGAGCCGTTGACCGACCGGGAGCTGGACGTGCTGAAGGCCGCGGCGCGCGGGCTCACGAACACCGAGATCGGCACCGAGCTCTTCATGTCGCTGTCGACCGTGAAGACGCACCTCGCCGCGGTGCAGGCCAAGATCGGGGCCCGCAACCGCGTCGAGAGTGCCGCCTGGGCGTGGCGCACCGGGCTCATGAGCTAGGCGCCAGGGCCCGGCTCCACGGTTTTCACGACCAACTGGTTGCCCGGCGGGGTGCTGGCGCAGCCGGTGCCCGGGTTGGGCACGAACATCGAGTCGTACTCGTGCGGCGGGTAGATCCGCAGTCCACGCACCTCGGTCGGGTTACACGCGGCCGCGTCGTAGTTGAGTACCTGGACGAACCCGATGTCCGCGTGCGCGACCTCGCCAGGTTTCAGCGTGATCGGCCCACCCTTGGCGCCGTCACGCTTGGCCGACGGACCGACCTGGTGGCCGTCGTCGCCCGTCACGTACGACACCCCGGGGAAGCCCTGGATGACGCAGGTACGCCCGCCCGAGTTGGTGAACCGCAGCGAGCGGTAGGTCGTGCCGGCCGCCGAGTCGCCGCCGCCAAGGCTGAGCGTCAGGTCGGCCACCTTGCACTCACCGGAGGCCGCGTTGTTCGGTTGCGGCGCGGGCTCTTCCGCCGCGTTGGACGGCGGTGGGACGGTGGTCGGTGGCGCG
The DNA here is from genome assembly GCA_963826035.1 of uncultured Actinomycetota bacterium. Lineage (GTDB taxonomy): Bacteria > Actinomycetota > Actinomycetes > Mycobacteriales > Pseudonocardiaceae > Actinophytocola. The sequence continues at coordinate 127,189 of CAWGVZ010000009.1, forward strand.
GCGCTGGCCGGCGGCAGGGTCGGCGTCGACGTGCTCGTGCCGATCGACGGAATGTCCGGACTGTCCGCGGCTCCCTGGCCGGCCGACTGGCAGCCGGTCATGAACAGCAGAACCGCTGCTCCGCCGCAGACGACCGCGGCTGTCTTTGTCCTGGTACCCAGCATGGTTATCGCCTCCACCTGGCCCCGACACCTATGGACGCTCTCTACCTGTAAAGACGGGTGAACCCGTCCCAGGTTGCTCGGAGGGACGGGTTCCCCACTGATCGCGACCACAAACGGTCAGGTGCGACTTACCCGATGGTGGCGTCGCGGTCGGCCGGGGCGTACTCGGACAGCACGCGGATGATCTTGTCCCGCTTGCGCCTGGTGTCGAGGTATGACTGCGGGCGCAGGAACATGACCGTGTCCGCCCAGCGGTACCTGGTCCAGACCTTGACGGTGCAGTGGCCCGTTCGCGCGTGGTCGGAGACCGCCACGTGAACGATGTTGTTGGCGCGGATGTGCCGAGTACGCAGGCCGTTCTCCGTGAACTCCATGTGCCACAACACGCCGCGCGCCGCGTTCGCCGCGACCATCAATGCCCGCTCCCGCGTGCAGGAAACCTCGATCGAGAAGTCACGGTCGAGCTCGCGGGTCCGGTTGCGTCCGATGAGGAACTTCGTGACGAAACCAAGACAGACCACTGCGCCGATGATGATGAGTAATGCGCTCATGATGCCCGCACCTCCTGCCGATTCCCGTTACCCCGTAACGGCATATGGACAGCAGCGGACGCGGCGGGAGACCCGGCAGCGCCGACGGGTCATCAGGTCATCCGAGCACCACTCATTTCCTGGCCGTTACGGAACCGTTGCTTTTCACCTGGTTGGGTAAGTACTTAAATTAGCGCCCACGATCAAGGATTCGTCAAGACTTACGGCAGAACTGGTCTATGACCGCAAGACTTCCCGTGACACCACCACTTGATCGATCACTGCTTCGGTGGAGCATGGTGTCCATATGGATCACGAGACCGTCGAGGCGTGTCTGCGGCGAATCGGCGCCGAGCGGCCGGCGAGCCCTTCTCCCGAGGCACTGCGCGACCTGCACCTAAGGCATCTGCGCAAGGTCCCGTTCGAGAATCTGAGCGTCTGGCTCGACGAGCCGATCGTCCCTCGACGAGGCCGCACTGACCGACAAGATCGTGCGGCGTCGGCGGGGCGGAATCTGTTACGAGCTCAACGGTCTGTTCGCCGAACTACTGCGAGCGCTCGGCTTCACCGTGTCGCTGCTCGCCGCCAGGTCGGTCACCGACGAGGGCCGGCTGACACCTCCGTTCACCCACGTCGCGCTGCTGGTCGAGCTGGAGGACCGCTACCTCGCCGACCTCGGGGCGGGCTCGCACTCGTGGTACCCGCTGCGGCTGGACCGGCGGGAGCCGCAACAGGATCCGGCCGGCGAGTTCCGGGTGGTGGACGTGCCAGGTGGGGACGTCGCCGTGTTGATGGACGGCGTCCCGCGCCACCGCGCCGAGCTGCGCCCGCGCGAGCTGGCCGACTTCGGTCCGGCCTGCTGGTGGCACGAGCACTCGCCGCGGCCGCGGTTCACCCACGGCATGGTGTGCTCGATGCCGCGAGACCGGCCGGGTGACGCTCAGCGGCAGTCGCCTGGTCGTGACCGACGCCGGTGGGCGGACCGAGACCACCCTGCCCGACGACCAGGCGATCCTGGCGGCCTACCAGACGTACTTCGGTGTCGAGTTGGACCGGCTGCCGGTGGGTCCGCCAACGGTCGCCACCGTCTGACCGAGAGGTTCACTTGCTGGCCACCCGGCGGTACTTGGCCACGGACAGCGGAATGAAGATCGCCAGGATGAGTATCGACGTGCCGAGCGCGTAGAGCACCGCGTTGTCCGCCGGCCACCCACTCGGCGGGACCATCTGCGGCGGTGCCACATTGCCGAACAGGTCACGGGCCGACTGGATCACCGCGGTGAACGGGTTCCACTCGGCGATCGCCTTGAGCGGGCCGGGCATGGTGCCCGCGCCCACGAAGGCGGATGAGATGAACGACAGCGGGAAGAGCCACATGAGGCCCGCGCTCTGGGCGACCTCGACGCTGGGCGCGGACAGGCCGATCAGCGCGCCGATCCACGACATGGCGAAGCCGAACAGCAACAGCATCAGGTAGGCGAGGACCGCGTCGAGGAAGCTGCCCCGGATGCGCCAGCCGACCAGCAGCCCGCACAGCGACATGATCAGCAACGCCATCGCGCTGACCACCAGGTCGGACACCGTGCGGCCGAGCAGCACGGCGAGCCGCGACATGGGCAGCGACCGGAACCGGTCGATGATCCCCTTCTGCAGGTCGTTGCACAGGCCGATCACCGTGAACGCCGAGTTGAAGGCGATGGTCTGCACGAAGATGCCGGCGATCAGGAACTCGCGGTACTCCCCGCCGCCGAGCGCGCCGCCGAAGACGTAGGCGAACAGCAGCACGAACATGATCGGCTGGATGACCGCGGCGAACAGCCAGTCGGCGTTGCGCCGCACGTTGAGCAGGTTGCGCCAGGCGACGATGCCGCCGTCGCGAATGCCCTGGGTCAGCACGGTCATTTCGCCGTCTCCTCGGTGAGCGGTGCGTCCTCGGCCGCGTGGCCGGTCAGCGACAGGAACACGTCGTCGAGAGTGGGCCGGTGGAGTCCGACATCGAGCACCACCACGTTCTCCGCGTCGAGCCGGCGCAACGCCTCGATCAGCGACTTGGGCCCGCCGTCGACGACCACCTGGATCCGGCGGCCGTGCTGGTCGACCTGGGGTTCGCCGGCGCCTATCTCGGCCAGCACCCGCACGGCCGTGTCGACCTCCTCGGCCTCGGCCACCACGATCTCCAGCCGCTCGCCGCCGACCTCGCTCTTCAGGTTGTCGGCCGTGCCCTGGGCGATCACCCGGCCGTGGTCGATGACCAGGATCCGGTCGGCCAACTGATCGGCCTCCTCGAGGTACTGGGTGGTGAGCAGCACGGTCGCGCCGTCGGCCACCAGCTCGCCGATGACCTCCCACGTGTCGAGCCGGCCGCGCGGGTCGAGCCCGGTGGTCGGCTCGTCGAGCAGCACCACGGCCGGCTCGGCCACCAACGCGCCGGCCAGGTCGAGGCGCCGCCGCATGCCGCCGGAGTACGTCTTGGACGGGCGGTCGGCCGCGTCGTCGAGCCGGAACCGGCTGATCAGCTCCCTGGACCGCGCCCTGGCGTCGACCTTGTTCTTGCCGTACAGCCGGCCGACCATGTACAGGTTCTCGAAGCCCGTGAGGTTCTCGTCGACCGCCGCGTACTGCCCGGACAGGCCGATCGACCGGCGCACGGCGTCCGGCTCGGCCACCACGTCGTGTCCCGCGACCCAGGCCCGCCCGGAGTCGGGTCGCAGCAACGTGGTGAGGATGCGCACGGCCGTGGTCTTGCCTGCTCCGTTCGGGCCGAGCAGGCCGAGGACCGTGCCGGTGGGGATCTCCAGGTCGATGCCGTCGAGCGCACGAGTCGCGCCGAACGTCTTGACAAGAGCCTCTGCACGAACCGCGACATCGGACGATGTCATGACTGACCCCCACGGGCTGACCAAAACGTTGAGAAGGCGACCTTAACGCCGGGGTCCGACAATCTCCGGTCTATTTTCCGGCGTCACCCGATGGGTGTCAGCCGGTACTGCCTTCGCGAACGGCCGTGAGCCAGTCGGTGGCAGCGGAGTAGTCGCCGTCGGTGTTGCCGGCCGGGCCGATCGACGGAGTCCCGTCGGCCCTCGGATAGGAGCCGAGGAAGCGGACCAGGTGGCAGCGCCGGTGCAGCGCGGCCAGCGCGTCGCCCACCCGCTGCTCGGTGATGTGCCCGTCGATGTCCAGGTAGAACCAGTATTCGCCGAGCCGACCCTTCTGCGGCCGGGACTCGATCCGGCTCAGGTTGATACCGCGCAACGCCAGTTCGGTGAGCATCTCGGCGAGCACACCCGTGCGTTCGGCGGCGGCCACCGCGGCGACCGAAGTGCGGTCCGCGCCGGTCGGTGCCGGCAGCGGGCCAGGACGTTGGAGCAGCAGGAACCTGGTGACCGCGTCGTCGACGTCGGCGACGTCCGTGGCCAGGACCTCGAGCGGGTAGTGACTGGCGGCGACCGGCGCGGTGACGGCCGCGTCGAACTCGCCGTCCTGAACGCCGACCGCGGCGCCCGCCGTGGAGGTCGACGCGTGCTGGACGGCGTGCTCGAGGTTGGCCGCGAGCCAGGCCTGCACCTGCGCGAGCGCGTGTGGGTGACTGGCCACCGACCGGACGTCGGCGGCCGAGGTGCCCGGCCGGACGAGAATGGAGAACCGTACCGGCAGCACCACTTCCGCGATCGCCACGAGCGGCTCGCCGACCACGAGTCCGTCCATGGTGGCCGACACGGCGCCCTCGACCGAGTTCTCCACGGGCACGCAGGCGAGGTCGGCCTCCCCCGCCCGGACGGCGGCCAGGGCGGCCGGCACCGTCCGGACCGGCGTGAACGTGTGGGTTTCGTCGGCGAACGCGCGCGCGGCCTGCTCGGAGAAGGTCCCCCGCGGTCCGAAGTAGGCGATGCTCGGCACGAGGTCACCCTACGCAGGCGCCGTTCTGCTCGTGCAGCTGCACGTGCGAGCAGAAAGTGGGTTACCAGCAAATGAAAGCGGTTACGCGGGGTGGCTCGCAAATGCAATGCTGGAGACGTGCAAGCCGACTCGGAGGCTGAGACCACACGTACCACGACTGGGAAGAGGATGGGGCCCGCACCGCTCACACTGGTGTTGTGTGCCGTTGAGGAACCACTGGCGCAGGCGTGGGACGACGCCGTGACCGATCGCAGCGACGTGAGCGTGCACCGCGGCTCGACGCTCGAAACGAACGCCGACGCCGTGGTGAGCCCGGCGAACTCGTACGGCTGGATGCGCGGCGGCGTCGACGCGGTCTACGCGGCGGCGTTCCCGGCGATCGAGCAGCAGGTGCGCAGCGCGGTGCTGGCCTACACGGGTGGTGAGCTGCCCGTCGGCCAGGCGCTGATCGTGCCGACCGGGGCGGTGGCGCCCGCCTGGCTGATCAGCTCGCCCACCATGCGCGAGCCGGGTGAACTGCTGCCGCCGGACACCGTGCACCCGTACCTGGCGGCTCGTGCGGCGTTCCTGCTGTGGCGCGACGGGCGCCTGGAGGACGACCGCCGGGTGCGCGACGTGGTGCACACGATCGCGCTGCCCGGCCTTGGCACTGGTGTCGGCGGGGTCGCCCCGCAAACGTGTGCCCGACAGGTGATGGCCGCGTGGGACGAGGTGCTCGCCCCATCGCGGCCTGCGTGATGATTACTCGGTGATCTGCCGGCGGATCTCGATCTTGCGCGGCTCGACCTTCGGCTTGCTGACGCCGCGAACGCGGATCGCGAGCAAACCACGGTCGTAGTCGGCCTCGATGTCGTCGCCGGTCACGTGCTCCGGCAGCGTGAACGCCCGCCGGAACGCGCCCGAGCGGGTCTCGCGCCGCAGCACGCCACCCTCCTCGGAGCTGGTCTGCTCGGTGCGCGTGCCGCTGACGAGCAACCGGCCATCGGTCACCTCGACCTCGACATCCTTCTCGACGTCGACGCCCGGCAGCTCCAACGTCACCACGACGTCGGACCCGTCCCGGACGACGTCGGCGGCCGGCACGAAGGCGGTCTGACCGCCCTGCCCGAACGCGCGCCGCACGAGCGAGTCGAAGTCGGCGTCCAGCCGCGCGAACGGTTCCCACCTGGAACGGACTGTGAGAGCCATCTCAACTACCTCCCCATAACTTCTACCCGGTACTTCTCCGGCCGACTTAGCACTCGGCCGTCATGAGTGCCAACGGTTCGGGCACCCCTGTTGTTCCCTGCCCACGGGCGCCGGCCGGCCCGGTGCGGCGACAACAGGTGACGGAAGCAGCCGGGAAAGTTCACACGTTGGGTGGACGCCAAAAAGGCGCGCGACGGGTTAGCTGAGACGCGACCGGATAATTCGAGCTAGGAGGTCGAATGTCGTTAACGGTTTCCCCCGATCTGCTGGAGAAGGCGCAGCGCGGGCCGGTGTCCGACGATGATTTCGTCGCCTGCATTCGCGACTCGCTGCCCTACGCCTGGTCGGTCGTCACCGACTTGGCCGAGCGGCTCTCCAAGGGGGGCGTGGTCGCCGACAACCAGCAGGAGCCGCCGGACGAACAGGCTCGTGGCCAGCTGTTGCGCCTGGTCGGCAGCGATGCCATGCGGGCGGCGGTCGAGCGGCACTTCAACGTCCGGCTCGCCTTCCAGAACTGCCACCGGCTCGCGTTGTTCGACCCGTCGGCGCACACCGCGTACACCGAGTTCATCAGCCCTCGCTCACAACTACTGAACCAGAGTCCGGAGTTGGTCAACTGCTGATCCTCGAAAAGGGAGCCGTGCCCCGGCTCCCTTTTTCACCGACCAACACATGCATTTATCGCAATTCGAGCATGACGTTCAAGAAAGCGTGAACTCCAGCTACAGCTCGTCCCTGATGGGGATGCCGTCGTGGCCGAGCTCCGGGATCTGGGCTTCAGCTTCCGCGCCTCGGCCACCGCGCCCGGACGCAGCGCCGTGAGCACGAACAGCGCCACCACCTCCACCGCGCCCACTCACGCGACAGGAGTGCGGTCACCACTTGCCTGTCGGCCGGCTCGATCGCGCGGAGCGTGTACCGAGTCACAGTGCTCACCGTGCCAGGACCGCTTAACGTTTGTTGACGTGCGGGCCACCAACACGCGACCAGTGAAGAACGGCCGCGACCTGAGCCCCTACGTGGAGCTGCGCCGCGAGCAGTGGCGGGAACTGCGCCGGGCGACACCACTCACCCTCACCCTCGACGAGCTGGTCAGACTGCGCGGGCTGGGTGATCCGGTCGACCTCGAGGAGGTGGTCGACGTCTACCTGCCCATGTCGCGGCTGATCAGCCTGCAGGTGGCGGCGCGCCAGCGGCTGTACGCGGTGACCACCTCTTTTCTCGGCGAGGACCCGGCGGAGAGCAAGCAGGTGCCGTTCGTGATCGGCATCGCCGGGAGCGTGGCGGTCGGCAAGTCCACGACCGCCCGGTTGCTACAGACGCTGCTGGCCCGCTGGCCGGACCACCCGCACGTCGACCTGGTGACCACCGACGGGTTCCTGCTGTCGAAGGCGGAGCTGACGAGGCGCGGGCTGATGAACCGCAAGGGGTTCCCCGAGAGCTACGACCGGCGTGGGCTGCTGCGGTTCGTCTCGGACGTGAAGTCCGGCGCGGCCGAGGTGCGCGCGCCCGTCTACTCGCACCTGGCCTACGACATCCTGCCGGGCGAGGCGCAGGTGGTGCGCAAGCCGGACATCCTCATCATCGAGGGCCTGAACGTGCTGCAGCCCGGTCCGGGGCTGACGGTGGCCGACATGTTCGACTTCTCCATCTACGTCGACGCACACACCGACGACATCGCCAGCTGGTACGTCGAGCGGTTCGCAAAGCTGCGGGACACGGCCTTCAGCAACCCGGACTCGCACTTCCACCACTACGCGGCGCTGTCCGACGAGGCGGCCGCCGCCGAGGCGACCCGGCTGTGGCAGGAGATCAACGAGCCGAACCTGCTCAACAACATCCTGCCGACCCGCCCGCGCGCGACACTCGTGTTGCGCAAGGACGCCGACCACCGGATCAGCCGCGTCCGGCTGCGCAAGCTCTAGTAGGCGTCCATGATCGCGATCTGGGCCACCACCAGGCGCCGGTCGAGATCGTCGTCCTTGATCTCCACCACGAAGCGGGTCAGGCCGAACCTGCGGCGCACGGTGAACCCGCCGAAGTCGTAGCTGGCAGGCAGCAGGGCGAACAGGCCACCCACCCCGCGCAGGAACGCCCCGAACGTGCTGCGCTCCCTGGCGGTGAGTGAGTCGTCCCGGCCCGGCCGCTCGACGACCCACTGGCGCGGACCCCACCTCGACTCCGCGCGGACCAGGCCGAGCGACTCGCCCGCCGAGACCTCGAACCCGTCGAGCCAGCGATGCTCGTGCCGCGCCTTGGCCGTGGCGAAGGTCGTGTTCCGCAGGTCGTCCCGGTAGATCAGGACCTCCCGGCTGTTCCTCGGTGCGTCGACGAACGCGATCGGGTCGGGAGACGGCCCGAACACGTCGTACCGGTTGACGAACAGACGGAAACGCTTGCGCACCAACAGCCGGCGCTGACCCCGGAGCAGCGTGGAATCCACTCGAGGATCGTAGGGCGCGCATGGTTGGCTTGTCCGCGTGGACGATTCGAGATACCTGGCCTGTCTGGCCGACGACTATGCGCGGCTGCGCGAGCTGGCCGGTGCGACGGCCGACACCCGGGTGCCGAGCTGCCCCGACTGGACGGGCGACGACCTGGTCCGGCACGTCGCCGAGGTGTACCGGCACAAGACGGAGACCATGCGCCACGGGCGATACCCGTTGCCGCCCGACTTCGGCGACGAGGCTCCCGTGGCGTCGCTCGAACGGACCTACAACGCATTGATCGCCGAGTTCGCCGCCCGCAAGCCCGATGACTGGTCGCTGACCTGGTACGAACCCGATCAGACGGTCGGGTTCTGGATGCGCCGGATGGCCCAGGAGACGGTGATCCACCGGATCGACGCCGAGCTGGCGGCCGGCGTGCCCCACGCGCCGATCCCCGACGACCTGGCGGTCGACGGCATCGACGAGGTGCTCGTGCGGTTCCTCGGCTACGAGTCGGCCGAGTCGGCCGAGGAGTTCGGCCCGCACCTTTCCGACGACGAGGGCCGCACGGTCCGCGTCGACACGGCGGCGGCCAGCTGGTCGATCCAGCTCGGCCCGAGCGTGGTGAGCGTCGAGCCAGGGCACGCCGACGCGGAGGCCTCGGTCGGCGGCGAGCCCGATGCGGTGCTCCGCTGGCTGTGGCGGCGTGCCGGCGACGAGGAGGTCGTGCTGGACGGCTTCCCGTGGGTGATCGGCAAGCTCCGGCAGCTGATGGGGCTGGCGACGCAATAGTCTGGCGGCATGGCCGTGAGGGTGGCGCTCGTCGATGACCACGAGGTGGTGCGGCGTGGGCTGCGGGACCTGCTGGACGGCGAGCCGGGCATCGAGGTGGTGGCCGAGGCCGGCGGTGTGGCGGAGGCGCTGACCAGGGTCGAGGCCACTCGTCCAGACGTGGTCGTGGTGGACGTCCGCCTGCCCGACGGTGATGGTGTCGCGCTGTGCCGCACGTTGCGTTCGCTGGCGCGGCCGCCGCAGTGCCTGGTGCTGACGGCGTTCGACGACGAGCGGGCGCTGGTCGAGGCGATCATGGCCGGCGCGTCGGGCTACCTGCTGAAACAGGTGCGCGGGCAGGACCTGGTGGACGCCGTGCGAGAGGTGGCGGCCGGCCGCTCGCTGCTCGACCCGGTGACCACGGCCCGCGTGCTGGCGAGAATGCGCCGCGCGGCGGAGACCGACGAGCTGGCGGCGCTGACCGAGCGGGAGCGGACGGTGCTCGAGCTGATGGGCGAGGGCATGACCAACCGCCAGATCGCGGAGCGGCTGTTCCTGGCGGAGAAGACGGTGAAGAACTACGTGACGTCCGTGCTGGCGAAGCTGGGTATGGAACGCCGCACGCAAGCGGTGGCCTGGATCGCCCGCCGCCCAACCACGCCGTGAGGTGCCGCGCGACCTGAGATCGCGCGGCACCTGGAACGGTCACGCCGCCGCGGCGGCCACCACGGGTTTCGTGCGTAGGCCCACCCACGTGGAGATCAGCGTCGAGCCGAAGGTCAGCACCCCGACCGCACCGATCACGCCCAGATAGATCCAGATCGGACCGGACGGGATCAACGTGTCGCCGGCCACCAGCGTGAACGGGACCAGCGTCATGGCCGCCACGACCGTGCCCAGCAGGACGCCGATCGCCGTCGCCATGCCGGCTTCCACGATCATCATCCGCATGACCTGCGACTTCGTCGAGCCGGTCAGGCGTTGCAGACCGAACTCCCGGCGCCGCGCGCCGATCGACATCACCAGGCTGTTCACCACGGAGATGGCCGTGTACGCGATGATCATGCCTGCCATCAGGTAGTTGATCCAGGCACCGAGCTCCTGGTCCTGCACGTGGTCGGCGATCAGCGCCTCGCGGTCGGCGATGCCCAAGCCCGGGTGGTCGGCGAGTGCCGCCGCCAGTGCCGGCGTGACGTCGCCCTCCGCACGGATCATGATCTGCTGCGGCAGGCCCGCGGTCGTGTGTTCGGCCACCAGGGCAGCCGGCATGAGCAGCGTCTCGAAGCCCTCGTTGCCCGGGTACAGCGCCACGATCCGGACGTCGACGTCCGCGCCGTCCCCCATGCGCATGGTGATCGTGTCGCCGACGCCCCGGTCGAGGGTCGCCGCGTGGTCCACCGGCAGTGCCACGGTCGCTCCGGTCAGGTCCGCCAGTGAGCCCTCCCGGACGTCCACCGCAACCGTTTGCGCCGCGGCGTCCCCCGTGACGCCCTGTACCGGCCAACCCTCCTCGGACAGCGAGTCGTCGTACGGGTCCGCCACGTACACGGTGCTCGTCACGAACTCCGACGCGGCCGTGACCCCCGGGACCTGCCGGACCTCGTCGAGCACGCCGGGGGCGAGCCCGCCGGTCGACGAACCGACCACCAGATCGGCACGCAGGTTCTCCACGAACGCCTGCCTGGACAGCTCGACCGACGTGGTCTGCAGGTAGATGTTCGCTGTCGACATCCCCGTGGCCAGCATGATCGGCACGACCACGGCGGCCATCCGCACCGCCCGGGTCTTCGTGGACAGCACCGCCAGCTGCCCCGCCGTCCCGGAGAACAGCCGGACCGGCCCCCGGATCACAGCCAGCAGCACCTTCGTGATGCCCGGCCCGACGAGCGCGAGGCCGATGGCCCACAGCATCACCGAAGGGCCGGCCGTACTGGCCGCGATCGGGCCGGTCATCACGGCGATCGTCACGATGAACAGCGCGAGCCCGCCGCCGAAGGCCAGCAGCGCGAGCGTCAGCCGGAACCAGCTCAGCCAGCGCCGCTGGATGGCGGCGTCGGCCAGCGCCTCGGTCGGGCGGGTGCGGGCCGCGCGACGGCCGGCCACGAACGCCGCCACCAACGAGGTCACGATGCCGGCGCCCGCCGCCGCGATCATGGGAATCCAGTTCGCGTGGTGGGCCATCTCGACCGGAACCACCCCGTTCTCGGCCAGCCGATCGAACAGCCACGGTCCGAAGAGGCTGCCGAGCAGGCAGCCGAGCGCGGTGGCGAACACCGACATGAACAGCGCCTCGCCGATGACCATGCGCCGCAGCTGCCCCGGCGTGGTGCCGATCGCCCGCAGCAACGCCAGCTCCCGCTGCCGCTGCTGCACCGACAGACCGAGGGTGGTCGACACCACGAAGATCGCGACCATCGTGGCGAGCCCACCGAACACGGCCGACAGGACGATCAGGTTCTCGCTGGCCGTGGCCGCCTCGGGGAACTCGACGGTTCCCCGGTCTGCGCCGCTGAGGACGGCCGTGTGCTCGCCGTCCGCCACCCGGCCGAGGGCCGCGCCCACGGCGTCGAGGTCAGCGCCGTCGGCGGTGAGCACGCCGATGAGGTCGACCTTGCCGGGGTGCCCGGCCAGTCGGGTGGCATCGGCGTCGGCGAAGTACACGCCGGGAGCACCGAGGCCGGACACGGTGAACGTCTCCGTCCGCGCGCCCGCCACCAACTCGACTCGATCGCCGACGCCGTAGCCGAAGTCGTTACCCAGCACGACCTCACCGGCTGCCGGCGCGCGGCCCGCGGTCAGCTCGTACGTGGCGAGTGCGGCCGACCCCCAACCATGGCCGTCCACCGTCGGGCCGCCCACCTGGCCGTCCCGCAGGACGGTGGTCGGCACCGTCAGATCGCCGACCACGGTTTCCACGCCAGGGATCTCCTCGATGCGGGAGACAAGACCGTCGTCGACGCGGACCCGTTCGGACAGGATCCCGGAGTCCGTGTCCTGGTCCTCGCCGGAACTCTCGGTGCGCAGCCCGTAGGACTGCTCGCCCGCCACCACGAACTGGGCGGCCGCCAGACGCTGGACGGGCATGTCGCCGCGGATACCGGTCTCCATGAGGCCGCCGCAGGCCATCACGAGCATGGCGCCGAAGGTCATGGCCAGGAACGTCGCGACGAAGGCACCCTTGCGGAAACGCAGGGTGCGCAACGAAATCCGGATCATCACTGCACTCCGAGCGGCGAGTAGGTCTTCGAGGTGGGCTCGGCCCAGGCACCCAGGTGGGTCATGCGCTCGGCGACCGCCTCGGCCGTCGGGTTGAGCAATTCGCCCACCAGCCGGCCGTCGGCCAGGAACACGACGCGGTCGGCGTAGGACGCGGCCACCGGGTCGTGGGTGACCATGACGACCGTCTGCCCGGCCGTGTCGACCGAGGCACGCAGCAACCCGAGGACCTCGCGGGCCGTGCGGGTGTCGAGCGCGCCGGTCGGCTCGTCGGCGAACATGACGGCCGGCTTGGTGATCAGCGCCCGGGCGATGGCCACGCGCTGCTGCTGGCCGCCGGACAGCTCGCCGGGCAGGTGCTTGCGCCGATCGGCCAGCCCCACCTGCTCCAGCACCCGCTGCACGGTGGCGGGCTTCGGGCGCCGGCCGGCCAGGCGCAGCGGCAGCGTCACGTTGTCCTGCACGGTCAGCGCCGGCAGCAGGTTGAACGCCTGGAAGATGAAGCCGATCCGCTCGCGGCGCAGCTTGGTGAGCGCCACTTCGCTGAGGTCGCTCAGCTCGTCGTCCTCGAGGTACACCGACCCGCTGGTCGGCCGGTCGAGCCCGGCCGCGCAGTGTAGGAAGGTGCTCTTGCCGGAGCCGGACGGTCCCATCACGGCGGTGAAGCTCGCCCGAGGGAAGCCGATGGTCACACCGTCGAGAGCGGTGACGCTGTTGCGCTTGCCACCGTAGGTCTTCCGCACGTCGTTCAGCCGCACCACATGGGTGGTCATGGTGTTCTCCTTCGCCCGTCGCACAAGAGAAGCCTCGCGTGATCAGGCGCTCGGAACACTGGTGCAGGCAGGGAGAATCGAGGTGGGGGTAGCCCTACCCCAGCGGGACCGTCCAGCTGACGGTCGTGCCGCGCGGCGACGAGCGGACCTCGCACCGGCCGCCCGCCTGCGTGGCGCGTTCCTCCAGGTGCTTGAGGCCGCGGTGCGTGACGCCCTCGGGGATGCCGCAGCCGTCGTCGGCCACCGTCAGTCGCAGTGCCCGGTCGCGTCCGATGTGGACAGAAACCTGGTGGGCGCCGGAATGCCTGACCACATTGGACAGCGCCTCGCGCAGTGCGGCGCGGGCGTGGTCGGCCAGGTCGGCCGGGATGTCCGCCAGGTCGCCGGCGATCGCCAGCTTCGGCTCAAACCCGAGCAGTTCGCCGGCGATGGCGACCTCCGTGGCCGCCGACTCGGCCAGGTCGGTCGCCGTGTCGACCGGATCGGGATTGCGCAGCGCGCGGACGACCGAGCGGACGTCGGCGATGGAGGCGTCGAGCTGGTCGACCGCCTCGGACAGGCGGGTGGCGTCGCGCCGGGCGAGCTTGCGGGTGGGCCGGCGGGCCAGCAGGTCGAGCTGCATGCCGGCCGCGTAGAGGCGCTGGACGATCACGTCGTGCAGGTCGCGCGCGATGCGTTCGCGCTCCTGGTAGAGGCTGAGCCGGGCGCGGGCGGTGGCGCCTTCGGCGAGCACGAGGACGAGGCCGGCCTGCGCGGCGAACGCGGAGAGCATCTCGACGGTGGCCGGCTCGAACGGGCTGGTGCCACGGCTGCGGTAGACGGTCAGCGCGCCAAGCCGCCGCTGCGCCGTCCCGAACGGCGCGGCCGCGAACGGGCCGTAGATGCGCAGCTCCCGGGGCACGAACGGAGCCGTGCGGGGGTCGGTGCAGACGTCGTCCACCATGATCGCGACCCCGCTGCGAGCGACCCGGGCGGCCGAGCTGCGGGCGGAGAGCACCAGTCCCACGGGATCGACGGCGTTCGGCACGCTGGGCGCACCGTGCGCGGCCTCGACCGTGAGGGACCCGTCGTCGGCGCGGGCCATGACCAGCCCGAGATCGGCCTGAGCGAGCTCGGCGGCCCACCGCACGACGAGGCCCAGCACCGCCTCCGGGTCCTCCCCGGAGAGCGCCGCCGTGGCGATCTCGGTCGAGGCGCCGAGAGCTTGCGCAGCGAGTGCGGGTTCCATGACAGTCATCCTGAGGCTAGCGCTCCGGCCTCATTAGCGGCGTGAACTGTCGGTGCAGCCCGGTAAAATTGACATCGGGGGGTCCCGGACCGATTGAATGGTCCATTCAATCGGTGACCACCCGAACGAGTCCGCGGTGACGGCGTCCGCAGCACCGAAAATGTCAGACCTCGTTGGTAGCGTTGACATCGGGGACTCCCTGATCGTGCGAATGGTCCATTCGCACGGTCCGATACGCGGTCGTGATGCTCCGGCCTTGACACGGGTCACGCCGGGGTCAGGGTTCGCACGCGGCCGGTCGGGTCGATCTCCAGCACCACGTCGGCGTCGGCCGTCTCCCCGGCCCTGTGCGTGATGTGGACGATCGTGCGATCGGTGTCGCGCAGGCCCCGCAGCACGGCGCGGGCGGTCGGCTCGTCCAGGTGGGCGGTCGGCTCGTCGAGCAGCAGGACGTCCGCGTCCGCCAGCAGCGCCCTGGCCAGCGCGATCCGTTGGGCCTCGCCGCCCGAGGTGGCCGCCGCACCGCCGGCCAGAAGCGTGTCGAGCGACCAGCCGGGCAGACCGGCGCGGCGGAGCGCGTCGGCCAGCTGCTCGTCCGTCGCGTTCGGGTCGCCCACCCGCAGGTTCTCGCGCAGCGTGGTGGACACGAGCATCGGTTCCTGTGGGCACCACGCGACCCGCTTCGGGAGGCGCGCAGTGCCCCGTTCCGGTGGGAGGAAACCCAGTAGCAGCGCGAGAAGTGTCGACTTGCCCGCACCGGACGGGCCGAGCACCGCCACGTGCGTCCCCCGCGGCACGTCGAGTGTCACGCCGCGCAGCACGGGTTCGCCGCCCGGCCAGCGAGCGTCCACGTCATGCAGGACGATGTCCGATCCCACGCGCGCCGGGGTGTCGGCCGGGCCGTCCGGGAGCTGGAGTCGGGTGCGGGCCGCGCGCAGAGCGGCGCGGTGTTGGGCGGCCTGCGGGAGCTGGGCGAGCGTCTCGGCGAGGGCCAGCGGGACCAGCGCGATCACCGGGGCCAGCAACGGATCGAGGGTTCCGGCCGTGGCCGCGAACCACGTTCCGGCGACGGCCGCCGCGCCCATGGAGAGGGTGACCACGAACCCGGCTGCACCCGCGCCGAACGCCTCGCGGCGGGCGGTGGCCGACAGGTCGGCGTCGAGGCGGGCCAGTTCGGCGCGGACGCGGCCGTGGGCTCCGAAGGCGATCAGTTCGGCGGCGGAGTCCAGCAGCGTGAACACGCCGGCCGTGAGTCGCCTGCGGTTCTCGGCGAGGGCGGCGGTCGCGTGGCGGTCGACCGCGAGCGCGACGGCCGGTGCACCCAGCCCGGCCGCCGCGACCGCGATGACGAGCGCGACCGCCGCCGATGGCAGGACCACCAGCTGAACGGCCACGGCCGCCACGCTCACCAGTGCCGCCACCGCGGGTGGCAGCAGGACTCGCGGGGTGAGGTCACGAACGGTGTCGACGTCGTGTGCCAGCCGCTGCATGCCTTCCGTCCGGGTGTGCGCCGGGCCGCGGCGCACGAGGTTCCGCCACAGCCGCACGCGCAGCTCGCCGGCCGAGCGGAAGGCGGCGTCGTGGGTGACGAGTCGCTCGGCGTAGCGCAGGCCGGCGCGCGCCAGGCCGAAGGTGCGGACGCCGACCACCGCGACGGAAAGCGTGAGGATCGGCGGTTGTTGCGCGGCCTTGGCGATGAGCCAGGCGCTGGTGGCGGTGAGGGCAATGCCGGCGATCATGGCCGCCGCGCCGAGCGCCGCACCGGCGAGCAGGCGCGGAGTCCACAGTGGAGTGATGGGCCCGGACCGCGGCGTGGTGCTGGTCGACCGGATGGGCGCGGCGGCCGGTTCGGTGTCATCGGCAGCCGTGACCCGGTGGCTGGCGAGGACGACCGCCGCACCGGCGGCGGCCGCGTCGTGGACGGCGGCCATGACGCGGGCGGCGGTCGGCGGGTCGAGGTGGGCGGTCGGCTCGTCGAGCAGCAGCAGGGACGCGCCGTGGTCGAGGCGCAGCAGCGCCCGCGCGACGGCCACCCGTTGACGCTCCCCTGTGGACAGTTCGGTCACCGGCCGGTCGAGCAGGTGCTCGGCGGCGACCCGCTTTGCCACGGCATGGAGTTCGGCGCGCGGGGTCTCTCCGGCGAGTTCCTCGGCCACCGTGCGGCCGGTGAACTTCGGGTGCTGCGGCACCCAGGCGACCGTGCGGCGCCATTGTGCGAGGTCCAGGTCGGCGAGGGCTGATGCGCCGACCTGGACCTCTCCCCCGGCCGGCTGGACGAATCCGAGCAGCACGGCGAAGGTGGTGGACTTACCACTGCCACTGGGCGAATCCAGCCGGACAATCTCACCGGGCCGGGCGGTGAAGGAAATCCCGTCGGGCGCGAACCCGCCGCGGCGACGAACCCGAAGCCCGCGGACATGCAAGGCGCCGGCCGTGGCCACGGAAGGCTGAACCTGGTCCATTCGCTCGACCGGCGCGGTCGCAGCCGCTGACGAGGCCAAACGCCCTCGAAGCAGCCGGCGCCACCAGTCACCCGAACGAGTGGACACCGATTGAATGGACCATTCAATCGGCCGGGGGCCCCCTGATTTCAATTCTACCGGTGCGGTCTGACATTCTTGGGCGTGCGGGAGCGCGGCGGCGTCGCTCGATTGGGTGGACTGCGATTGAATGGACCATTCAATCGGTCGAGGGGCCCCCGACTTTAATTCTACCGGCGAGGTCTGACATTTTTCGGCAGCCGACGGTGCCAGGTTCGCCACCCGGCGAGCGGCTTCCAGACCGTTCTCCGCCGCGTGGTGGGCGGCGCCCGCCGTGCGCAGCGGGAGGTAGCACTCCGGGGCGAGCACCAGGACGAACAAACCGATCGCCAGGCTCAGGTCGCCCGAGACCAGGCGTAGGCCGATCACCACGGCCACCAGCGCGACCGACAAGGTGGCGATCAGTTCCAGGGCCAGCGCCGACGCGAACGCCAGGCGCAGGGTCCCCATGCTCGCCTCGCGATGTGCGTTCGAGCTGCGCCGAACCGACTCCGCCTGGGTGGCCGCCCTGCCGAAGGCGCTCAGCACGGGGAGCGCCCGGACCAGCTCGAGCAGGTGCCCCGCCAGCCTTTCCGTCGTGTCCGCCGCGTCCTTCACCCGGTCGCGAGTGCGGTGGCCGATCAGGATGGCGAACAGCGGAATCAGCGGAAGCGTCAGCGCGATGATCAACGCCGACGGCGGGTCGGCGAACACGATCACCGCGGCCACACCGATCGGCAGGACGGCGGCGTTCACCAGGGCCGGCAGGTAGTTGGTGAAGTAGCCGTCCAGGGCATCCAGGCCACGGGTGGCCAGCGTGGTCAGTTCGGCCGGCCCCTGTGCGACTGTCCACTCCGGACCGTTCACCAGCGCCGAGTCCAGCAGGCGCGCGCGGAGTTCCTCCTTCGCCCCAGCAGCGGCCCTCGCGGCCACCACCTGGGTCGCCCAGCCGAACGCTGCCCTGGCCAGCACGGCGCCCGCCAGCACCACCAGTCGGCCGCGCACCGGGGCACCCGTGCCGCCCACGAGGTCCGCCAGCACCGACGCCAGCATCCACGCCTGGACCACCACCGCCGCGCCGCCCGCCGCGCCCAGGATGGCGCAGCCGGCCAGTGCCCGACGCGTTGCCGTACTGCCGCGCAACGCGCCGAGCGGGCCGGTTTGCCTCATGGTGCGTGCACCTCCGGAATGTGCTGGGTGCCGATGCGCCTGCGGAACACCCAGTACGTCCAGCCCTGGTAGACCAGCACGGCCGGCGCACCGAACGCCGCCACCCACGTGATCACCTGCAGCGTGTACGGACTCGACGCCGTGTCCGCTATGGACAGTGAGAACGCCGGATCCACGGTGGACGGCAGGACGTTCGGGTGCAGCGCACCGAACAACGTGGTCACGGCCGCCGCGATCGTCACGCCGAGCAGGGCGAACGCCTGTCCCTCACGGTGCCCGGCCAGCCGCAGCCAGGCACCCGCGGCCGCCAGCAGCGCCGCACCGAGCGCGAACCACGTCCACGCCGAGCCCTCACGCAGCTGCACCACCAGCAGCAACGCCAGCAGCGGGGCCAGCGCCACCGGGACGATGCCCAGCGCCAGCCGGCGCGCCCGCGCCCGGATCGGCCCCTCGGTCTTCAGCGCCACGAACGCGGCGCCGTGCACCAGCGCGAACCCCGCGATCGCCAGCGCGCCGAGCGCCGTTCCCCAGCCGAGCGCCGCGAACGGCGAGCCGACCCGGTCACCGCGCGCGTCGATCGGCAGGCCGAGCACGTTCCACGACAGCAGCAGGCCCACGCCGAGCGCGGCCACCGCCGAACCCGCGGTGATCACCGTGTCCCACGTGGCCCGCCAGCGCGGCGAGTCGACCTTGCCCCGGTACTCGAACGCCACGCCCCGGCCGATCAACGCCAGCAGCACCAGCAACAACGGCAGGTAGGCCGCGCTGAACAGCCCCGCGTACCAGCCGGGGAACGCGGCGAACGTGGCGCCGGCCGCCACGATCAGCCACACCTCGTTGCCGTCCCACACCGGCCCGATGGTGTTCACCAGCACTCGCCGCGTCGGCTCGTCGCGGCCGAGCACCCGCAGCAGCATGCCGACGCCGAAGTCGAAGCCCTCCAGGAACAGGTAGCCGAGCCAGAGGCCGGCGATGATCACGAACCAAGCGAGTTCCACGGCACCTCCTCAGTAGGCGAACGCCAGGACGTCGGGCTTGTCCGACGGCGGTGGTTCCGGCATGACGGCGGCGACCCCGCCGCGCACGTATCTCCGAATCAGGAACACCTCGACCCCGGCCAGCACGCCGTAGACCAGCGTCAACGCGATCAGCGACGTGAGCACCTCGCCGACCGTCAGCCCGGAGACCGCCTGCGCGGTGAACATCCACACACCGTCCACACCGGACGGATTCGGCGCCACCACGAACGGCTGGCGCCCCATCTCCGTGAAGATCCAGCCGAAGCTGTTGGCCAGGAACGGGGTCGCGATGCCCGCCAGCGCGAGCCGCGGGAACCAGCGCGTGGACGGCACGCGCCGCCGCGTCAGCCACCACACGACCACGCCGATCCCCGCCCCGACCGCGCCGAAGCCGATCATCAGCCGGAAGCCCCAGTACGTGACCGGCAGGTTCGGCACGTAGTCGATCGGCTGTCCAGACAGCTCCCCCAGCCGCTCGTCGACCGGGTAGAACTCGCCGTACTTCTCGCGATACTCCACGACCAGGTCGTCGATGCCGCGGACCTCCGAGTCGAAGTCCCCGTTCG
This sequence comes from uncultured Actinomycetota bacterium, assembly GCA_963826035.1. Taxonomy (GTDB): domain Bacteria; phylum Actinomycetota; class Actinomycetes; order Mycobacteriales; family Pseudonocardiaceae; genus Actinophytocola. The sequence continues at coordinate 146,659 of CAWGVZ010000009.1, forward strand.
CCAGGAAGGAAAGCAGCGCCGGCACGGTCACCGACTTCACGTTCTCGCAGTCCGGACTGGACACGTCGCCGATCGCGAAGATCGAGAACCCGGCCGGCTGCTCGGTGTGGCAGAGCGCCTCGGCCGACGCCATCTTCATCGGCTGCTGCTCGAACATGAGCTTCGACTGCAGGTCACCGCTGATCGCCAGCCCGCCGAACGCCACCGCCCCGACGAGCGTCCCCAGCCGCAGCGACGAGCGCCACACGTCGGAGTCCGAAGTGGACTTCCACAGGTGCCACGCCGCGATTCCCACGAGGAAGGCCCCGGCCACGGCGAACGCGCCGGCGATGGCGTGCGGGAACGCGGCCAGCACGGTCGAGTTGCCGAGCAGCGCCCAGATCGACGTGAGCTGCGGCCGCCCGTCCACCAGTTCCACGCCGACCGGGTGCTGCATCCACGAGTTGGCCGCCAGGATGAAATACGCCGACGCGACCGTGGCCAGCGAGAACGCCCACACGCACGCCAGGTGCACGCGCTTCGGCAGCCGCTCCCACCCGAAGATCCACAGCCCGAGGAACGTGGACTCCACGAAGAACGCGACCAGCCCCTCCATGGCCAGCGGCGCCCCGAACACGTCACCCACGAACCGCGAGTACTCGCTCCAGGCCATGCCGAACTGGAACTCCTGGACGATCCCTGTGACCACGCCCATCGCGAAGTTGATCAACAGCAGCTTGCCCCAGAACTTCGTCATCCTGAGGTAGCGCTCCTTGCCCGTCCGCACCCAGGCCGTCTGCATGCCCGCCACCAGCACCGACAGGCCGATGGTCAGCGGCACCATCAGGAAGTGGTAGACGGTCGTGATGCCGAACTGCCACCTCGCGAGATCCAGTACGTCCACATGCTCAACGTGCCGCGCCCGGACCGCCGCCGCCAGTTACGCGGGTCCTGTCCGAACGGGACCTAGGTCCTGTTGAGTTATGCTGAGCGTGCCTGAGGGGAGTAGTTCCCGCGGTGAGCCTCGGCTCATCCGGCGAGAGCATCGACATACTGACTCGCTCGCGAGTCCGGTGCCTCACCCGCGCGAGCGGGCGAACGAGACCTCCGGCCGGGTTTATTCATGCCCGGTCGGAGTCATGCTGCCTCCGTCCGGGTTGGACGGAGAGGACATTTCTTGAGCTCCACACTGCTGGCACTCGTCACGGCGTTCGGGCTGGTGTTCGTCGTCGAACTGCCCGACAAGACGATGGTGGCCACGCTCATCCTGACCACCCGGTACCGCGCGCTGCCGGTGTTCGTCGGCGTGAGCACGGCGTTCGCCGTCCAGTGCGTGATCGCCGCGGTGTTCGGCGGGGTGCTCACCCTGCTACCGGACACGGTGGTCGCCGCGGTGGTCGCGGCCCTGTTCGGGTTGGGCGCGGTGCTGCTCCTGCGCGAGGGCTTCGCGAAGGACGCCGGCGAGGAGGACGAGGCCGCGAATTCCGGCCCGACGGCCGTCACGTTCGTGCGCGCGGCGCTCACGTCGTTCGGCGTGCTGTTCGCCGCCGAATGGGGCGACGCCTCCCAGTTCGCCACGGCCGCCCTGTCCGCGCGGTTCGCCGCACCGGTGTGGGTGGGACTCGGCGCGTGGCTCGCGCTCACCGCCGTGGCGGGGATCGCCGTGCTGCTCGGCGCGAAGATCCGGGACCGGATCAAGCCGCACCTGGTGCAGCGGGTGGCGGGCGTGGTGTTCGCCGGGTTCGCGCTGTTCGCACTCGGGCAGGTGATCTTCTAGCCGCGTTCCCGGCGTAGCGCGGCGGCCAGGTCGCCGGTGGTCAGGAGCATGGCCACCAGGAAGTCCGCCAGGTGTTCGCGGGTGACGTCGACCTCGCCGCGCAGCCAGCTCGAGAACACCTCCAGGGTGCCGCTGACCATGGTCAACGCGCCGAGTCCTCGATCGGGCTCCGGCGCCGCCCGGTCGCCCAGCAGCTCGGCCGACTGGTCGGCCACGATCCGGGCGACCAGCCGAATCATGTCCTGGCGGCGGCTCCGCAGCTCCTCGCGGGCGGCGAACACCAGGTGGCCCCGGCGCGGGTCGGCGACGAAGTAGTCGATCACCGCCTCCACCACCGCCCGGACCCGCACATCGAGATCCGGGCTGGAGTCCTCGATCGCACGCAGGAACACCCGGAGCCCACCCTCGGCGATGTCGTCGAAGACGGCGAGCAGCAGGGCGTCGCGGTCGGTGAAGCTCTCGTAGAAGTAGCGGTCGTTGAGCCGGGCGCGGGCGCACACGGCGCGCACGGTGACCTTGTTCCAGCCACCGTCCCAGCCACCGTCGGCCACCAGGTCGAGCGCGGCCTCCGCGAGGACGGCCCGCCGCGCGGCCCGGCGCTGCTCGCCGGACACCCCGGCGTACGTGCGGTCCATTGACACACCACCTTATCGGGGTCCAATCTGGTGACACGCTTCACCACATTGGAGGGTGTGCCGTGCGGAAACCGATCGAGCCGGGCACCCGGCTGTGGGAGGACACCGGCCTCATCACGTTCTCGCTGACCACAGGCGCGGCGTTCGCGCTCCAGGTGATGCACCCGGCGGTCGGCGCGGTGGTCGGCGAGCACTCGGTGTTCCGCACCGACGCCATCGGGCGGGCGGCCCGCAGCATCGCGTCGGTCATGACCTGGGTGTACGGCGGCGACGAGGCGCTGGCCGAGGGCGACCGCCTGCGTGCCATGCACGCGCCCCTGAGGACCACGGACACCGACGGCACCACGTACCACGCACTGGCATCCGGTCCGTGGGCGTGGATCATCCTGACGGCGCCGTACGCGTACACGACCGGCGCGCGGTACTTCTCCCGCCGGCCGCTGTCCCGCGCGGACGCCGAGGCGTTCTACGCGGAGATCCGGCAGCTCATGCGCAACCTGCACGTGGCGGAGAAGGAGATCCCGCCGACCTACGACGACTACCTGGCCATGTTCGACAAGGTCCTGTCGGACACGCTGGTGGCGCACCCGACGGCGTACGAGTTCCTGCGCGCCACCCGTCGGATCCCACCGCCGCCCGCGCTGCCAGGTGCCCTCCGCCCGCTGTGGCGGGTGGCCGCGTACGGGCCTGGCCGGCTGCAGCACTTCGTCACCGTCGGCACGCTGCCCGAGCGCGCCCGAACCATCCTGGGCCTGACCTGGACGGAACGCGACGAGCGCCGGCTGCGGGCGATCGGCCGGGCCGTGGCGACGGTCATGCCGCTGCTTCCCGAGCGGCTGCGCTACTTCCCCATCGCCTACGAGGCCCGCCGCGCCGAACGCGCCAACCGGGCGTTGCGGAAGGTGCTCGCCCGCCGGCCGCGCTAGGAGTACGTGCGGGCGTTGGTGTCCTCGGTGTCGACGTAGATGGCCACGCACTGGTTGCCGGTGTCGGCCAGCTGTCCGGGGATCGGCGTGCACGCGGCGGCCGCGGCGGCCACCTCGTCGGCGTGGCCCTGGTAGCCCTGCATGAACGCCTGCCCGAGCACGCCCTTGCCCAACTGCCCGGCGGCCGAGCTGATGGCCGCGGACGCGCCGGTCCAGCCGTTCGTGAGGTCGGTGCCCGCGGCCGTGAGCTGGTTCATGGCCTGACCGGTGTCGGCCGGCGCCATCCGGAAGTCGTTCATCGTGTTACCTCCTCATCCGGTCCAGCTCGGCAAGCACCAGGTCACCGGCCGGGTCGGTGCTCCGGGTGGGGAGCAGCGGCCGCATCAGCCCGGCCACCCGCTGTTCGACGTACCCGGCCGCCTCGGCAACGGCGGTGGTGATCGCCGTGGCGAGGGTCGCGGTGTCGGCGCGGTAGACCCGAGGGTCGAGCCGGAGCCCACACAGCCGTCCCCGCGCGTCGACCGTGACCTCGACATAGCCGTCCGGCGACTCGGCGGTTTCCCTCAGCTCGGCGAGCTTCTGCCAGGTGCGCTCGATCTCCTCGGCTCTGCGCTCGCTCTCCCGCATGGCGGCCGTCAACGCCGTGGTCATCGGTTCTGCCCCCCGGTCGGCTGCTCGACAGGAACGAAGGCGGCCACGTTCGGCTGCACCCGGATCCGGTTCACGTGCGGTTCCGGGAAGTTCCTCGTGTCGAACGGAACGTGCGTGGCGTCGGCGGCGTCATCGTTCTTCTTCAGGAACTTCTCGGTGTACGCGTTGCCGTTGGCGTCGTGTGTCCGCCCGGACGCGTCGACGTACTGCCTGCCGACCCTCTCCCGGTACGTCGGTCCGTCAGCCGCGTTGCTGCCCGCTCTGGCAGTGCTGTCGGGGCCGTGGGCGTGGTACCGGACGGACTTCCCCGTCGCCGGGTCCTTCCATTGGTAGTTCAGGCCTTTCGAGACGTGCGCCGGCCCGGAGTACGGTTTCTGGACCGCGGTCCAAGGCACTCCCGTCGGCGTGTCCTTCAGCCAGTTCTTCGCCCCGTCGAGACTGGTGACCGCCTTGTAGCCGAGCTTGCCGCCCGTGGAGATCCAGCCGGCCACGGGAATCGCGGCGGCGAGAGAGAGGCCGGCGTTGAGGTAGTCGCCCTCCGCCGCGTACCACCCGGCGTTGATCAGGTCGGCCGCCTCACCGACGACCGGCACCAGGCCAACGACGTCGAGCGCCAGGTGGCCGAGGTCGGACCAGAAGTTCCCGTCGTCCTTCGGTGGCGCGGAGGGCGGAGGCGGTGGGAGTGGCTCCGGCTTCGGGACCGCGGTCGCCGTTCCCGTGCGCAGTGCCTCGGCACGCCCCTCGATCATGCTCTGCAAGTTCCCGGCGACCCATGTGGCCAACTGCTGTTGCAGCATCGGCCCGAACGGGCCGAACAGGGGGTTGCCCAGCAGCGTGTACAGGGCGGTGTTGTCGGAGATGTTCGTGACGATGTCGGTCTTGGCGTCGGTCAGCTGGGTCGCGTAGGCGTCGCCTCTGCCGGCGGCCACCTCCATCTGCGCCTTCAGCTGGCCGATGGTCTGCGCCTCGGTGGACACGGTCGCGGTGAAGCCGTCGCCGGGATTGTCGTCCCACGCGGCGTTGGCGGCCGTCCCCGCGGCCGTGGAGTCGATGGCACCCGTGGCCATGGCGGTGCCGCCCTGCCGCCACGCGGCCGCCAGCGCGGTCGCCGACTCCTCCAGGTCGAGCGGCCACGGGTCGTAGATGGCCTTGACGGCCGCCCAGAGCGGGCCGGTCGGCTCAGGAACGGGCATGGGGGCCGTCCGCCACGAAAGAGAGGGTCTCGAGGAACGCGTCGAAGTCGCCGATGACCTCGGCGAACTGCTCCACCGCGCAGGTCAGCACCGCCTGCACCACCGTCTGCTCGCGACCGCTGCGGTTCGCGCTGTAGATCTCCGCGCGCACCACGTCCCACGTCCGGTCCCGGACCCGGGCCGTGAGGGTCAGCTGCTGGGCGAACCCGCCGTCGAACTCACCCCGGTCGATCACCCGGGTGTCCGGCGCGTCGATCCGCAGTTCGGTCACGGTCTCGTCGGCGATCTCCGGGAGCGTGTCGGCATAAGGCCGGTTGACCGCGCGGACGGTGAGGTTGGCGGTGAAACCGGATCGCGCGCTCTCCACGTGCAGCGCGCCGAACGTGCCGTCCGGGGCCGGTTCACCGGCAGGCTCCCATCCGGCCGGTAGCCGGAACTCGATCTCCGCCGTCGCCACCATGGTGTCGAGGATGGCAATCGCGAAGTCGACCTACGACACGGTGACAGCTTCCGGCCGCCGGTAGCGGCCGGGCGCCACGGCGTACTCGCGCTTGAACGCCTTGGCGAACGCGTACTCCGAGCCGTAGCCGCAGCGCTGCGCCACGATCCGCAGGGACAGGTCGGACTGCCGCAGCAGCCGGGCGGCCGTGGTGAGGCGCCACCAGGTCAGGTAGGCCAGCGGCGGCTGGCCGACGATCGCCGTGAAGCGCTTGGCGAGGGCCGCGCGGGACAGTCCTGCCTGCGCGGCCAGGTCCGCCACGGTCCACGGCTTCTCGGGGTGCCGGTGGATCTGGCGCAGCACGGCGGAGGTCGCCGGGTCCCGCAGAGCGGTGGCCCAGCCATGCGTGCAGTCGGCAGGCTGCTCCTCCACCCACGCACGCAGGACGTACAGCAGCAGCATGTCGATCAGCGCCGGCAGCGCGGCATCGGTGCCGGCGCGCGGATCACGCAGCTCGTTGCCGAGCAGGTCGACCGCGCTGCGCAGCGACGGGTGCTGCCCGACGCGGGCCGGCACGTGGATGACCGCCGGCAGGTCGGCCATGAGCGGGTGCGGACGCGCCGGGTCGAACTCGTAGGAGGCGCACAGCAGCTCGGTGATCGCACCGGCACCGGCGATGCGCATCTCGCCGAGTGGTGCGTCCTCGTCCGGTTGGGGGTCGAAGTCGACGGTCGGGGTGCCCGGCCGGTCGACCAGCGCGTAGCTGTGGCCGTGCGGGGTGAACAGCACGTCGCCGACACCGAGCTGGACGGGATCGTCGGTGCCGTGGACGAACCAGCAGGATCCCTCGAGCACGACGTGGCAGCCGGCGGACCCACCCCGCGCGAACCGCACGCCCCACGGTGCCCGGCTGAACGTGCGTGCGGCGGACGGGGTCCCCGTCCGCATGGCTACCAGCACATCGCTCAGGACATCCATGGCGAAGACCCTAGGACATCTTTTCGAGATCCTGAACCATCCACAGTCTCATGATTGCTTCATATCGTCGGTGCCATGACATTCCACGTTGTAGTCGGCGCCGGCCCGACGGGCACCGCCGCAGCCCTCCAGTTCGCCGAGTCCGGGGACGACGTCCGGGTGATCACCCGGCGCGGCACCGGCCCGAACCACCCGCGTATCGAGCTGACCACGGCCGACGCCACCGACCCCGAGCGACTGGCCGCACTCACCCAAGGGGCGGCGACGCTGATCAACTGCGCGGCACCGCCCTACGACCGGGTGCCGGAGGAGACCCCGGCGCTGTCGCACGCGCTGCTGACGGCCGCCGAGCGCACGGGCGCCGGCTACGTGAACCTCAGCAACGTCTATGGGTACGGCCCGGTGGCGAGCCCGGCAACCGACGACCTGCCGATGAGTCCCACGACCATCAAGGGCCAGGTCCGGGCCCAGATGTACCTCGACGGACTGGCCGCGCACGAGGCGGGCCGGCTCCGGTTCGCCGAGGTGCGACCGGGTGACTACCTCGGCGCCGGCGCCCTGTCCATGTTCACCCTGATGATCGGGCCGAAGGTCCTGGCGGGCGAGGAGGTCGTGTTCCCCGCGGACCTCGACGCCGCCCACAGTTGGGCATACACCGGCGACGTCGGCCGCACGCTTGTGGCCGTCGCGCGGGACGACCGGTCGTGGGGCCGGGCCTGGCACACGCCGTCGGTGTCGGACGTGTCGATCAGGGAGATCACGAACCGGTTCGCCGCGGTGGCCGGCCTGCCGGAGCCGCGCATCCGGCCGATGACCCCGCTGGAGCTGCACGAGATGGTGCTGGCGGACCCGATCGTCGCGGAGATGGCGGAGATGCAGTACCTGTACCTGCGTCCGTCGACCCTGGACTGGTCGCGCACGGCCGCCACGTTCGACCTGAAGCCGGCCGATCTGGACGACGTGCTGCGGGAGCTAGCGGAGGGCTTCGCCGACAGCGGCGGCGGCAGCCAGCACTAGGGGGCCGACCACGGCGCCGTCGAGCGCCTGGAAGCTCACCACGCCGACGCTCGCCCGCAGGCCGGGGACACCGCGGACCGGGGCGGCGATGCCGGACGCACCCGCCTGCAGTTCGCCCGTGGTGGCGAGCCAGCCGGGGTCCTGTTCACGCAGGCCGATCGCCTTCCCGGCCGCGCCACGGCCGAGCGGATGACGAGTGCCGACGCGGTAGGCGACGTGGTAGGTCGTCCACGACGGCTCGACCACGGCGATCGCCTGGGCCTCGTCGCCGTCGGCGACCGTCAGGTGGGCGGTGGCGCCGACCGCCTCAGCCAGCTCACGCAGCGACGGCAGCGCCGCCAGGCGCAGCTGTGGCGTCACCCTGGCGGCGAGCTGCAGCAGCCCGAGACCGAGCCGCACCTTCGAGCCGTCCCGGCGGACCAGGCCACGTTCCTGCAGCGGCACCAGCAGCCGGTACACGGCCGCACGGCTCGCGCCGATGGCCGTGGCCAGGTCGCTGATCGTGGGCGCCTCGGATTCGGAGTCGGCCACCGCCTGGAGCAGCGCCAGGCCGCGGTCGAGGGTCAGCGAACTTTCCCGACCACCCGCCGCCGTCGCCGGGCGGGCCGGCGACGGGATGGGGCGTATCGGTCTGGCCACGGTCAATCCGAACCGGGCAGGTCGACGGCCGGCAGCACGGTGCCGGCCACGTCCGCGATACCGACGAGCGAGCCGTCCTCGCCGGGCGCGGTCGCGGAGATCACGACCGTGTCGCCGTCCTCGAGGAACGTCCGCTCGCTGCCGTCGGCGAGCCGGATGGACTCGCGACCACCCCACGACAGCTCGAGGAAGCAGCCGCGCTGCTCCTTCTCCGGGCCGGACACGGTACCGGAGGCGAACAGGTCACCCGGGCGCACGATGGCGCCGTTCACCGTCATGTGCGCGAGCTGCTGGGCACACGAGTACGCCATGTCCGAGAACTGCGGGCGAGACACCACTGTGCCGTTCCACTCGATCGACAACCGGAGGTCGAGGCCCCACGGCGGGTCCTCGACCAGGTAGGACACCCTGGGGTGCCCCGGATCGGGGACCTTTACGCGCGCCATGGCCAACGCGTCGAGCGGCGTGACCCACGCGGAGATCGACGTGGCGAACGACTTGCCGAGGAACGGGCCGAGCGGCTGGTACTCCCAGCCCTGGATGTCCCGCGCCGACCAGTCGTTGACCAGGACGACGCCGAAGATGTGCTCGGCCGCGTTCGAGGTCGGCACCCGGCGCGACACCGGGCCGCCGCACACGAAGCCGACCTCGGCCTCGACGTCGAGTCGTCCACTCGGGCCGAACTGCGGGATGGGCGAGCCCTTGCGCTGACCGTGTGGGCGCTCCACATTCGTGCCGGACACGATCACCGTGCTCGACCGGCCGTGGTAGCCGACGGGCAGGTGGGTCCAGTTGGGCAGCAGCGGCTCGGAGTCCGGCCGCATGATCCGGCCGACGTTCTCCGCGTGGTAGCGGGAGCAGTAGAAGTCCACGTAGTCGCCGACCGTGAACGGCAGCGCCATGGTGACGTCCGCCAGGGACACGAGCGTCGCATCGTTCGGCGCGGCCGGCCACGACACCAGGTCGACCAGCCGGGCCCGCAGCGCGCTCCACTCGGTCCGGCCGGCGGCCAGCAGCGGGTCGAGCGAGGTGCCGGACACCAGCTCGGCCAGGTCGCCCAGCTCGGCCGCCACCGACCGCAGCGGCAGGGCGTGGTCGCCAAGCCGAACGGCCACCTGCGGGCCGCCGCCCGTGTCGATCACGCCGTAGGGCAGCGTCTGCGGTCCGAACGGCTTCGTCCGGTCGAACTCCGGATCCCGCACCCAGGTCACAGGAGGCCCAGCTCCTCGAGGTCCGTGACCGGGTCGGTGAGCGAGCAGGAGCCGTAGGACGCGAACACGCCGCGCACCGACAGCGCCTCGTGCTCGGACAGGGCGGTCGCCTCCTCGGCGAGTGCCTTGCCGTCGGTCGAGCGGAGTGCCTCGTGCACGTCGCCGCCCGCGATCAGCCGGGACACGGCGATCAGCAGGTTGAGGAACCCGTGGTGGGTGAACCCGGTCTCGTCGTCGATGTGCCGCACCGCGTTGTGCAGGCCCGCCGTGGCCTTGAACGAAGCGGCACCCGCGTTGATCACCGAGAGGAAGTCAGCCACTTCCTCGATGCTCGGGAAGTTCTCCCCCGACAGTCCGCCGCACCGGAGCTTGGGCCAGCTGCCGTGCTCGATCACCCGCTGGATGCCCTGCAGCCACTCGGCCCCGCCGCGCCGGGGTTCGATCACCCGGATCACGTCCTCCGGCACGAACTCCGAGACCCGTTCGAGCCACACCTCGTCCACATCGGACGGTGCGGGCATCTCGACCATGCGCAGCGCGAGCAGCTCGGCGCGGGACTCGACGATCGAGAGGGCCTTGGGGACACCGCCGAGCCCGGTGTCGATGACCAGGGACAACTCCACCGGCTTCGGCGGCTTGACCTTGATCAGTTCGGTGATGAGCTCGGGCAGACGGGATGCCGGGCACAGGAACAGGCCCACCAGATCGGCGTGGTCGCTGGTGCGCCCTTCCAGGTGCAGGCGGACCGCGTCGGGCACGGTGGCACTACCTGGAGGGAACAGGGCGGCGTCGTCGACCAGGCGAGCGAGCAGGGAGGGCACGTCCCGCTGACCGGGTGCGGGAATGGGTGCGGCGCTTGACACGGCTGACACGCTAGTAGCGTACCGCCTACTGAACAAAGATGTCCGACATGCGAACAGTCTGGAGGGGGCAATGCCTTACTACCGACGCGTGGGGGAGATCCCCCGAAAGAGGCACACACAGTTCCGTTCACCCGAGGGCGGGCTGTACGCCGAGGAGCTGATGGGCGTCGAGGGTTTCTCGTCCGACTCGGCCCTGCTCTACCACCGGCACCTGCCGACGGCCATCGTGAACGCCGAGGTGGTCGAGGACTTCCGCGGGCCACTGACACCCAACCACCCGCTCAAGCCGCGCCACTTCCGCACCCAGGAGCTGAAGCCGTCGGACACGCCGGCCGACGCTGTCACCGGCCGCCGCACGCTGTTCGGCAACAACGACGTGACCATCGCGTTCGTCGTGGCGGGGACGGCCAGCCCGCTGTACCGCAACGCGGCCGGCGACGAGCTGATCTACGTGCAGGACGGGTCGGCCACCGTGGAGACCATCTACGGCGCGCTGGAGGTCGGCGAGGGCGACTACCTGGTGCTGCCCACCTCGACCACCCACCGGGTGCTGCCGCACGGCGAGGCCCGGCTGTACATCATCGAGGCGATGGGGCACATCGGGCCGCCCAAGCGGTACCTGTCGACCAAGGGCCAGTTCCTCGAGCACGCGCCGTACTGCGAGCGCGACCAGCGCGGGCCGGGCGAGCCGCTGCTGGCCAGTGACAATGAGCCGGGCGAGGACGTGCCGGTCCTCGTCCGCCACCGCGCCGGGCTCACCCGGTTCACCTACGCCAACCACCCGTTCGACGTGGTCGGCTGGGACGGCTGCCTGTACCCGTGGGTGTTCAACATCCGCGACTTCGAGCCGATCACCGGCCGGGTGCACCAGCCGCCGCCCGTGCACCAGACGTTCGAGGGGCCGAACTTCGTGGTGTGCTCGTTCTGTCCGCGCAAGGTCGACTACCACCCGCTGTCGATTCCCGTGCCGTACAACCACGCGAACGTCGACTCGGACGAGCTGATGTTCTACGTGGGCGGCAACTACGAGGCGCGCAAGGGTTCCGGCATCGGGATCGGCTCGCTGTCGCTGCATCCGTCCGGTTTCACGCATGGGCCGCAGCCGGGTGCCGCGGAGGCGTCCATCGGGGCGGACCACTTCGACGAGACGGCCGTCATGGTGGACACTTTCCGACCGCTAGACCTCGGCGAACTGGCCGTGAACTGCGAAGATCCGGCCTACGCGTGGAGCTGGTCGGGTCGCGGACCGAAATAGGGTGAAACGGGGCGGCCGGATCCGCCGACTCTCTTGGCGAACCACCTGAACGTGTGCGGGGCGCGGTTTTCCTTCAGGTGCAAGCAGCCAGGAAAAGGGGTCGTCCCGTGCGCTTCAACCGTGCTTTCGCACGCCCGAAAACAGCTCTGTTACCCATCGCCGTGACCGCCGGCATCATCGCCGGTGGTCTTTCCGTGTTGTCCGCCCCGACTGCCGCCGCCGTGCCACCGGGATTCACCGACACGGTCGCGATCGGCGGGCTCACCTCGCCGACGAACGCCGTGTTCGCGCCCGACGGGCGGGTGTTCATCAGCGAGAAGAGCGGTCTGGTGAAGACGTTCGACTCGCTCGCCGACACCACCGCGACCACCACGGCCGACCTGCGTACGGGGACCCAGGACTTCTGGGACCGCGGCCTGCTCGGCATGACGCTCGACCCGGCCTACCCCACCCGGCCGTATCTGTACGTGCTCTACACCTACGACGCCGTGCCCGGCGGCACCCCGCCGCGCTGGGGTGACGCGTGCCCGACCCCACCGGGCGCGACCGACGACGGCTGCGTGGTCACCGGTCGCCTGTCGCGACTGACGCTCAACGCGAGCGGCGTCGCGACCGCCGAACTGCCGCTGCTCACCGACTGGTGCCAGCAGTACCCCTCGCATTCCATCGGCACCGTGACATTCGGTCCCGACGGCGACCTGTACGTGGGCGGCGGCGACGGCGCGAGCTTCAACTTCGCCGACTGGGGTCAGCGCGGCAACCCGTGCGCCGACCCGCCGGGCCCGGCCGGGACGAACCTGGCACCGCCGAACGCACAGGGCGGCGCGCTGCGGGCGCAGTCGCCCAGGCGCGCCGCCGGTTCGCCGGTCACCCTCGACGGCACGATCGCCCGCGTCGACCCGGACACCGGGGCGCGGCAGATCATCGCCTACGGCCTGCGCAACCAGTTCCGGTTCGCGTTCCGGCCGGACACCAGCGAGCTGTGGGCCGGTGACGTCGGCTGGGGCACGTGGGAGGAGATCAACCGGATCCCCGACGCGACCGACGGCGTGGTCGAGAACTTCGGCTGGCCCTGCTACGAAGGTGCCGCGCGACAGTCCGGTTACGACAACGCGAACCTGACCATGTGCGAGTCGCTGTACAACGTGGGCCAGAACGCGCCGTACTACGCGTACAACCACAGCGCGTCGGTCGCGGCCGGTGACGGCTGCCCGACCGGCGGCTCGTCGGTGAGCGGCATCGCGTTCGAGTCGACCAGCAACTACCCGGCCGCCTACGACGGCGCGCTGTTCTTCGCCGACAGCTCGCGCGGCTGCATCTGGGCGATGCAGCGCGGCACGAACGGACAGCCGAACCCGGCGACCATCGTGCCGTTCGTGACGGGGGTGAACGCTCCGGTGCAGGTCCTCAGCGGGCCTGGCGGGGACATCTTCTACGTGGCGCTCGGCGCCGGTCAGCTGCGTCGGGTGAGCTACCCGAGCGGCACCAACCAGCCGCCGACCGCGGTGGCCACGGCCAACCCGACGTCCGGCAACGCGCCGCTCACCGTGCAGTTCTCGGGCAGCGGGTCGACCGACCCGAACCCCGGCTCGCTCACCTACGCGTGGGACCTGGACGGTGACGGCCAGTTCGACGACTCGACCTCGGCCACGCCGACGTGGACCTATCTGTCGCAGGCGCTGGTGACCGTCGGTCTGCGGGTGACGGATCCAGGAGGCTTGTCCGACACCGACACCGTGCAGATCTCCGTGGGCGACCCGCCGAACGCCAATCCGGCGCCGGTGATCACCAACCCGACGGCGGCCGTGCAGTGGTCGGTCGGCCAGACCGTGCCGTTTGCCGGCGCGGCGTCGGACGCACAGGACGGTCCGCTGCCGGCGTCCGCGCTGAGCTGGCAGCTGACGTTGCAGCACTGCACCACGCCGACGAACTGCCACGCACACAATGTGCAGACGTTCAACGGGGTGGCGTCCGGAAGTTTCGTGGCCCCCGACCACGAGTATCCGTCCTATTTGGACCTGACGCTCCGCGCGACGGACTCGGACGGCAACGTGGGGACGACGACCGTGCGGCTGAACCCGCGCACCGTGGTGCTGACGTTCCAGTCCAACCCGGCGGGCGCGCAGCTGACGGTGGGCAGCACGACACAGGCGGCGCCGTTCACCCGGACGGTGATCGTGGGGTCGAACAACTCGATCAGCGCGCCGGCACGGCAGAACCTGACGCTCGGGTTGCGGTACCGGTTCACGAGTTGGTCGGACGGCGGCGCGGCGACGCACAACATCGTGGCGCCCGCTAGTGCGACCACCTACCGGGCGAACTACCAGCTCTGCCTGCTGGGCTGCTGACGGTCCGGCCGGGGGACGGTGCCGAACCGTCCCCCGGCCGGTCCGATTTCTTCAAGACGCCACGCGCACAGCTGCCTAGCGTTCGGTGCGTGAGCATTGATCTGAACGCAGCCCGGCAGTTCATCGAATCCAGCGCCCGCGTCCTGGAACGGCACCAGCTCGCCGTCCTTCTCGACAACGGGCCCATCGCGCCCGTCCTGACGGCGCTCAAGGTGTACCAGAACACCGACGGCGGGTTCGGCCATGCGCTGGAACCCGACGTGCGGTGTCCTGGCAGCCAGCCGTCGGCGGCGCTGTCCGCACTCGACGTGCTCGCCGACCTCGACGCCCACAATCCCATGGTCACCGAGGTGGCCGACTGGATCTCCTCGATCGCCCACCCGGACGGCGGCGTGCCGACCGTGTTGCCGTCGGCGGACGGCCACCCGCGCGCGCCGTGGATGGTGCCCAACCCCGAGGCGGGCTTGCTCACCTACGCGCTCGCGGCCAAGCTGTGGCGGATCGGCGTGGCGCACCCGTGGCTCGACAAAGCCACCGACTGGTGTTGGAACCAGATCGACGCGATCGAGAACCCCGGCGGCTACACCGTCCTGTTCGCCCTGCAGTTCCTCGACGCCGTACCCGATCCCGACCGCGCGGCCGCGGCCATCGACCGGTTCCGCTCGGCCATCCGCGACGACGGAACGGTCGCCGTGGAGGGCGGCGTCGAGAACGAACACCTCAAGCCGCTCGAGCTGTCTCCGGCCCCCGGAACACCGAGCCGGGCGTTGTTCAGCGATGAGACGATCGCCGCCGATCTCGACCGGGTCGAGCGCGAGCAGTTGGACGATGGCGGCTGGGACTTCCACTTCCTGCACTTCTCGCCCGGCCAGACGGTGGAATGGCGCGGCGTGGTCACCCTGGGCGCCATCCGGCTCCTGCGCGAACACGGCAGAGCGTGATCACCGCCGGCGACCACGACGAGGCGACGGCGGTCAGTGAGGTCTAGCGCAAGTACCCGCGAGTCCCACGTTCAAGACCGGCGAGTCCCACGTTCGGCGACGCTGAGTTCCACGTTCGGAGCACCGGCCGACAAGCACTGAACGTGGGACTCACTGAGTTCGAACGTGGGACTCGCCCGGTTCCAGCGTGGGACTCGCGGAGGCTCAGATCACGCACCCTTCTTGAGAGCCATGAACGGGCGGCCGCAACCCGACCGCGCGGGAGGGCTGGTCACGGACCGAGCATGCCCTAGACTGGGCGGTTCTGTTGCTCGGTGTACCGGCGCAGCACAGAGATCGGTGCCCTGCCCGACGGATCCGGCGTTGACCAGCAGGTGCACGTGGTTGGCCTCGCTGTTTGAACTCGACCAGTTCGCAGTCGAAGTCGCCGCAGTCCGCGCGCATGACTTCCTCCAGCCGGGTCAGGTGTCGGTCGCTGAACACTTTGTGCCGATGCTTCGGGACGACACCAAGTGTGCGTGAAGCATGAAACATAGTGACGATCAGTACACACTCCCTCGCGGTCGGTCATGAAGCCGATTTCATAAGGTGGGGTGGTGAAGCTTCGTACAACTTCCGCGTGGAACCGACGCCGGGCCAGCGGCAGTCGTTGGCGCGGGCGTTTGGGTGTGCGCGGGTGGTGTTCAACGACGGGCTGCGCGCACGCCAGGAAGCTCGCGATGCCGGGCTGCCGTACGTGTCGGACGGTGCGTTGTCCAAGCAGGTGATCACCCAGGCCAAGGGCACGCCGGAGCGGGTGTGGCTGGGCGAGGTGTCGGCGGTGGTGTTGCAGCAGGCCCTGGCCGATCTGAACACCGCGTACCGCAACTTCTTCTCCTCGATCTCGGGGCAGCGCAAGGGACGGCGGGTCGCGCCGCCACGGTTCCGGTCTCGCAAGGACAACCGGCAGGCCATCCGGTTCACCAAGAACAGCAGGTTTCGCGGTGCTGGACAACGGCAGGCTGCGGCTGCCGAAGATCGGAGACCTGCGGGTGCACTGGTCCCGGGACCTACCGGCCCCGCCATCGTCGGTCACGATCATCCGGGACGCCGCGGGCCGGTACTTCGCCTCGTTCGTCGTGCAGGCACCTGGCGACCCGTTGCCGCCGGCCGAGTCCGAGGTGGGGATCGATCTGGGGTTGACCCATTTCGCGGTGCTCTCGGGCGGCGCCAAGGTCGCCGCACCTCGGTTCCTGCGGCAGGCCGCCCGCCGGCTCCGCAAGTTGCAGAAAGCCCTGGCCCGCAAGATCACGGGCTCGAACCGGCGCCGCAAGGCCGTCGTGGCGGTGGCCCGTGCCCACGCTCGGGTGGCCGACACGCGCCGGGACTTCCACCACAAGCTGTCGACCACGATCATCCGCGACAACCAAGCGGTACATGTGGAAGACCTCGCGGTGGTGGGTCTGGCCCGCACCCGACTGGCCAAATCGGTACACGACGCCGGATGGGCACGGTTCACCGCGATGTTGGAGTACAAGGCCGCCCGCCACGGCCGCAGCTTCGGCCGCGTGGACCGCTGGTTTCCCTCCACCCGCCTGTGCTCGGTATGCGGGGTGATCGGCGAGAAGCTGCCGTTGAATATCCGGTCCTGGACCTGCCCATGCGGTGCGGTCCACGACCGGGATCTCAACGCAGCCAGGAACGTGTTGGCCGCCGGACAGGCGGACAACTCAAACGACCGTGGAGCGCACGTAAGACCGACACCCGTGTCGGCAGCGCGCCGAGAAACGGTAACCCACCCAGACGCCGCGCGGTCCCCGCGCAGCGTGGAGGGAATCCCCGCCCTTTAGGACGGAGAGGATGTCAATGGACCGCGATGCGCACGCCGATGGCCACCATGAGGCCGCCGGTGACCGCGTCGATGGCGCGGCGGACCTTCTGGCCGGTCAGGAACCTGCGCATGGCGCTGACCATGGTGGCCAGCAGGGTGAACCAGACGAGGCTGACCACGGCGGCCGTGGCCGAGAGCGCGATCGTGTCGGCCGCGGTGGCCGAATGCGGCAGGAACTGCGGCAGCAGCGCTACGAAGAAGACCGCCACCTTCGGGTTCAGCAGGTTGGTGAACAGGCCCTGGCGGAACGCGGCGCCCACACCGCGCTGGGCCGGGCCGTTGGTGGTCATCTCCGCGTAGCCACCGCGGCGGGCGGCGATCAGCGCGCGGATGCCGAGCAGCACCAGGTACGCGGCGCCGATCAGCTTGACCACCGTGAACGCCACGGCGGACGCGGCCAGCAGCCCGGCCACGCCGACCGACGTGACCACCGCCCAGGCGGCGACCCCGGCGGCGATCCCCGCGGCGGCGGCCATGCCCGCGCGGCGGCCGGAAATCATGGCGTTGCGCATGACCACCAGGAAGTCGGGCCCCGGCGACATAGCGGCGATCAGGACAACGCCCCCGAGGGCCAGCGACTGAGTCAGCAGAGTCACCCGGTCAGGTTACCCAGTCAGGGGTGTCGCGGACCCCGAAGGTTAGGTTAGCCTAAGTGCCGGAGGTGCTCCTTGACCGATCGACCGCCGACCCCGAGCCCGGGTGAGCGCGCCAGGACCATCGCCGCGCGTGGGCCGGCCACCCTGCTGCCGACCCTGCCGCCCGCCGCGACCGCGCAGGACCGTGTGGTCCCGCTGCTGCACCACGTGCACGACGACGGCGCGGTGACCGTGCTGCTGCCCGACAACCACGACCTGCCGGCGTCCATCGACGAGCTGAACGGCGAGGTCACCACGATGATCGAGCTGGTGGACCTCGCCCCGGTGCCGCTGCGGGAACCCGTTCGCGGACTGCTGTGGATCACCGGCCAGCTGCGCGCGCTGTCCGATTCGGTGGCCAGATCGGTGGCGATGGACGTTGCCGAGACCCGCCCCGACCCGCGCCTGCTCGACCTCGGCCACGGCGCCACCATGCTGCGGCTGACGCCGGTGTCCATGGTCATCGCGGACGCGGACGGCACGCATCCCGTGTCGCCGGAGGAGTTCGCGGCCGCCGCCGCCGACCCGTTCTGCCACGAGGAGGCCGGCTGGTTGCGCCACCTCGAGCTGTCGCACACGGAGGTGGTCCACACCCTGCGCCGCCACCTGCCGCCCGCACTGCGCGACGGCTACCTCCGCCCACTCGGCCTCGACCGCTTCGGGCTGCGGCTACGCGTGGAGGCCATCGAGGGCGACCACGACATCCGGCTGGCGTTCTCCCAGCCGATCACCACGCAGGCCGAGCTGTCGAGCGAGCTGCGCCGCATGGTCGGCTGCCCGTTCATGGCCCTCAAGGGCGCGTGAGCCGCGTCGACCGCTAGGCGGACAACGGCGGTGCTTCGTCGGCCATTTCGACGCACAGTGCCTCTACCGGCAGGCCGACGGCGTCGGCGATCGCCACCACCGTGAAGAAGGCGGGCGTCGGCACCCGCCCGTGTTCGATCTTGCGCAGCGTCTCGACGGAGACGCCGGCCGCGGCCGCCACCTCGACGCTCGTCCGGTCGCCGCGGGCTGCGCGCAGGATCTCCCCGAGCCGCACACCTCGTTCTCGGTCCTGCTCGCTCAGCGGTGGTCGCACCATGACACCAATAGTAATGCCGTGATACAAATACCGGGATAGTTATTGGAGGGGTAATGGTCGAACTGAAGACGGACAGTGAACTGGCGGTCATGCGTGAGGCCGGCCGCGTCGTGGCGCAGGGCCTGGCGGCCGTCCGCGAGCGGGCGGCGGTCGGGGTGTCGCTGCGGGAGTTGGACGAGGTGGCGGCGGACGTACTGGTGACGGCCGGCGCGAAGTCGGCGTTCCAGCACTACCACCCGCACTTCGCGCCGACGCCGTTCCCGGCGGTGATCTGCCTGTCGGTGAACGACGCGATCGTGCACGGCATCCCGGACGACTACCGGCTGCGCGACGGGGACCTGCTGAGCGCCGATTTCGGCGCGTGCGTGGACGGCTTCTACGGCGACTCGGCCGTGAGCTTCCCGGTGGGCACCCCGCGTCCCGCCGACGTCGCGCTGATCGAGCGCACGGAGGCCGCGCTGGCCGCGGGAATCGCGGCGTGCCGAGTGGGCGGCCGGCTGGGCGACGTGTCACACGCGGTCGGCAGCATCGCCCGCGCGGCGGGCTACGGGATCATGGAGGACTACGGCGGCCACGGCGTGGGCCGGCGCATGCACGAGGACCCGTCGGTGCCGAACGAGGGACGCCGCGGCCGGGGGCTGCCACTGCGCGCGGGCCTGGTGATCGCGATCGAGCCGATGTTCCTGGCCGGCGGCCGGGACCGCTTCACCACGGACGCGGACGGCTGGACCCTGCGCACGTCGGACGGCAGTCGCGCGGCGCACGCGGAACACACGGTCGCCGTGACCCCCGACGGTCCGGTGATCCTGACCGCACTGTGACAAGTTCGACGGTTTCGCCACACTGACGCCGATTCCTTGCTACTCTCGATCAACTTCCGAGGGTTGTTGCACAAGCAAGGATGCATTCGATGGCCAAAACCTACATGAGTGGTAGCGAATATTCGGCATCGCTTACGGCGGCACTCAACGGCTATTGGCAAACCCTCGAACGCAGATGGCTGAAAGACGCCGGACAAACGCTGTACGGGGGCACCAGCCTGATTTCCGGCGCTCCGGAGCCCGCGCGGTGGCAGGTCCCGCCCACGTCTCGCGGCCACCTCCACACCTGCCCACATGTCAACTGGGCAATCAAGGACGGCATGCAGGCAAGCCGGCCGGCCAAGGAATGCGACGGGTGGAGCATTCCGGACGCGAAATATGTCGAATGCAACGCCTACGACGTGTTCAGCCAGGTCGGCGACTGGGCCTGGAAGAAGCGTGAACAACTGTCGAACGCGGTTCCGGATCTCGCCGGCGGACCGGAACTCTCCTCTCTCGAAGACGCACACGAAAGCCTGATCGCCATCGACCAGCGGATGAGATCGGCGGGATCCATCGATGATCACGCCCTGTCCAGCCTGGTCGACTGGCTTGCCGGTGGACATGCGAACAACAACAGGAACCGCGCCTGGATGACCGGGTGGACGGGACTCGCGGCAGAAAGCCTCAAGGGCGGCCTTCTTTCGACGGTCAAGCCGACCATGGTGAACCAGGCGATCCTGGTGGACTGGCTGGCCAACTGCTACGCCGTGCGGAGTTCGACCATCCACGCCACCCGGAACAACATCCTGAACCTCATCGGCCAGGCCACGCGCGACCTCTTCGAGGTGGTGGTCGTGGAAACAGACCTGACCAAGGAAAAGTTCGCCGTGAACGCGGCCAGCCAAATCTGGAACGTCGCCTCGAAATCCATTGAAGCACTGGGCAAACTTACTTTTGTCGGCACCGCGGTAGGCTTGATCAGCTTCGCGTTGGGCGAGGCCGAAAAGGCGCCTAAAACCGAGTTCAAGTACCCGCAACTGAGCGACTTCTTCACGAATCTACATGCTGCCGCCAGCAAGCTGCACACCGAAATGGACACCGCCGAGGCCCAGTACCAGAAGGACGTCAAGTACATCGAGCAGGAAATTGACAGCGTCGACCGCTCGAAGCTGGAACTCTACGACTTCACGAAAAGGTCGGCGGAAGGTGACGACAGCGATCCGTCCGCCTCCGGCGAGTTCGCGGTGGACGTCGCGGTGGTACTCGAGATCGCGCAACACTGTTACGACGTCGCCGAGATCTACTCAGGGTTGCTGGGCAAGGTCGCCACGACCTCCTATGCCGATGGCCAACTCGCCGGCCGAGGGGTGGAGCCCATTCCCGCGGACCTGAGCGTGATCGCGTTGCGGAACGACCTCGAATCGTTCTTCACGAACACGACCGAGCGGTACCTGACGGCCGGCGACCGGATCAAAGCAGCGGCCGAACTGTACGCGCGGACCGACGAAGACCAGAAGGAAACGTACGACCGCACGATCGGCGAGTGGCGCAGCGGCGGACACGGGGAGTACGGGCAGCGGAACCGGATCGACCTCGACCCCGACAAGGAAGGCGTGCAGAACTGAGGCAGGTGTCCACAGGAGCCTGTGGATGGCACTGTGGATAACTCCGCAGTCTGTGGATAACTCGTCAGGCCTGCTCGGGCGGGAAGCCTCCGGTGGCGATCGGGCCCCAGCTGTCGATGGTCACCCGGATCAGGCACTTGCCCTGGCGCCGCATGGCCTCGCGGTACTCGTCCCAGTCCGGGTGCTCGCCCGAAATGACCCGGAAGTACTCGACCAACGGCTCGACTGAGTCCGGGAGCTCCAGGACCTCCGCCGTGCCGTCCACCTGGACCCACGCGCCGTCCCAGTCGTCGGACAGGACGCACACCGAGACCTTCGGGTCGCGGCGGACGTTTCTGGCCTTGGCCCGACTCGGATAGGTCGAGATCACGATCCGGCCGGACGTGTCCAGTCCGCACGTCACGGGCGACAGCTGTGGACCGCCGTCGGCCTTCGTCGTTACCAGAATGGCGTGGTGGCGGGGCCGGATGAACTCGGCGAGCGCCGCCGCGTCGACCCGGTCGTTGGTTGCGATCCTTGGCACTCGTCAACGGTAGCGTCTCGTCGTGTCCTCGATGCGAGACTGGCTGCGCCCGGCGCGCCCCGCCACGCCTGTGGCCGTCACCGACCCCCGCGAGCGGCGCGCCATCGTCATCGAGTTGGTGATCGTCTTCGCGGTGACGCTCGGGTTGTCCGGGCTCGGCTCGTTGCTCTCCCTGCTGGACTCGCTGCTGGCGCCCGCGCCGCTGGCCCAGCAAACGGCACACATCAACGTGCCGCAGGCCGATCTCGGGTTCCTCGACATGCTGCGCCAGCTGGTGAACGCCGTGCGGCTGTTCGCGTGGGGTGCGCTCGGCGTCTTCCTGCTGTGGCGGGGTGGCATCCGGCTGGCGGCCATCGGGCTCGATCGCACCCGACCCCGCCGCGACGCCCTCACCGGCGCGGGGCTCGCCGCGCTGATCGGCATCCCCGGCCTGGGGCTCTACTTCATCGCCAGGGCCATCGGGGCCAACCTCACGGTGGTTCCGTCGTCGTTGGACGACACGTGGTGGCGGCCGATCGTGCTCGTGATCGCCGCGGCGGCGAACGCCTGGGCCGAGGAGATCCTGGTGGTCGGCTACCTGATCACCAGGTTGCGCCAGCTGGGGGTCCGGGAGAACGCCTCGCTGCTGCTGGCGGCCGTGTTGCGCGGCTCGTACCACCTCTACCAGGGGTTCGGCGGGTTCGTGGGCAACGTGGTGATGGGGCTGGTCTTCGGGCGGTACTGGCAGCGGACGAACCGGATCTGGCCGCTGGTCATCGCGCACACGTTGCTCGACGTGATCGCGTTCGTCGGCTACGCGTTCCTACGCGACAAGGTGTCCTGGCTGCCATGACAATGGACCGTGATGGGTGACCTAGACGAGTACCGCAAGAAGCGCGACCCGGGCCGCACGCCAGAACCGGTGCCGGAGAGCGGTCCCCTGCCCACGGGCAACAACGACACGTTCGTCATCCAGGAACACCACGCCAGCCGGCTGCACTGGGACGTGCGGCTGGAACGCGACGGGGTGCTCGTGTCGTGGGCCGTCCCCAAAGGACTGCCGGACGTGCCCGGTGACATCCGGCTCGCCGTACACACCGAGGATCACCCGATGGAGTACGCGACGTTCTCCGGGGAGATTCCGAAGGGTGAGTACGGCGGCGGGCGCATGTTCATCTGGGACCGCGGCCGCTACGAGACGCTGAAGTGGTCCGACCGCGAGGTCGCCGTGATCTTCGACGGGGAGCGGGCGAAGGGCCGGTACACCTTCTTCCGCAGCGGCCGTGACTCGAAGGACTGGATGGTCCGCCGCTCGGAGCCGCCGCGCGACCCCGGGTTCGTGCGGCTGCCCGAGCTGGTCGAGCCGATGCTGGCTTCCCCGGGCGCGCTGCCCACGGATGACGAGCACTGGGCCTACGAGTTCAAGTGGGACGGGGTTCGCGCGCTCGCCCGCGTCGAAGGCGGCCGGCTGCAGCTGTACTCCCGCAAGGGCAACGACATCACGGTCACCTACCCCGAACTGCGCACGCTCGGCGAGGAGCTGGGCGCCACGCAGGTCTGGCTGGACGGCGAGATCGTGGCCATGGTGGACGGCCGGCCGAGCTTTCCCGCGCTCCAGCAACGCATGCACGTCCAGAACGACCGCCAGGCGCGGAGCCTCGCCACCTCCGTCCCCGTCATGTTCCTGCTGTTCGACGTGCTCTACATAGACGGCCGGTCGTGTCTCGAGCTGCCCTACGCCGAGCGGCGGCAGCTGCTCGAGGCGCTCGAACTCCGCGGTCCGAACTGGAACACCTCGCCCAGGTTCGTCGGCGACGGCGCCGCGGTGGTGGCGACGGCCGGCGAGCAGCAGCTGGAGGGCGTGATCGCCAAGCGCCTCACGTCGCGGTACTTCCCCGGTCGCCGTACGGCTGACTGGGTCAAGATCACCGAGGTGCTGACCATCGAGGTGCTGATCGGCGGGTGGCGCCCCGGCGAGGGCAGACGCACGGGCATGATCGGCTCGCTGATGCTCGGCGTGCCGACCGACGCGGGCCTGCGCTACGTCGGCCAGGTGGGCACGGGCTTCACCGACCAGGTACTGCACGAGCTGCAGGAACGGCTGACCCCGCTGATCCGCGCCGACTCCCCGTTCGTGAACGAGGTGCCGAGGGAACGCGCGAAGGGTGCCACCTGGCTGACGCCGGACGTGGTGGGTGAGGTGGAGTTCCGCAACTGGACCCCCGACGGGCGGCTGCGGGCGCCGTCGTGGCGCGGGCTGCGATCGGACAAGGACCCGGCGGATCTCGAGCCGGAGCCCGCTCCTGACTCCGAACCGGAGGACCCCGCGATGCCGGCTGTCGAAGACCCCGAACCCCAGCCGCAGAACGTGTTGGTCGAGGTCGAGGGCCGCCGGCTGCGACTGTCCAACCTGGACAAGGTGCTGTACCCGGAAGCGGGCTTCAGCAAGGCGCAGGTGATCGACTACTACAGCCGGATCGCGCCGGTCCTGCTCCCCCACCTGGCCGACCGGCCGGTCACGCTGCGGCGGTGGCCGGACGGGGTGACGGCCCAACCGTTCTACGAGAAGAACGCCTCGCGGCACGCGCCGGAGTGGATCCGCAAGGTCCGGGTGGAGACGCCGGGCAGCACGCGCGGGTACGAGACGCTCGACTTCGTGGTGCTGAACGACCTGCCCTCGCTCGTGTGGGCGGCGAACATGGCGGCGTTGGAGCTACACCTCCCACAGTGGACGGTCGACGAGAACGGCGACCGCCGAACCCCCGACCTGCTGGTATTCGACCTCGACCCCGGCCCGCCCGCCACCATCGTCGAATGCGCCACGGTGGCGCTGCGATTGCGTGACGTCCTGGCCGAGCACGGTCTCACGGCCGTCCCGAAGACCAGCGGTTCCAAGGGGATGCAGCTGTACGCGCCGATCACCACGACGGCCGTGGAGCGGACCTCGGCGTACGCGAAGGCGGTGGGCGAACACCTGGCGAGCGAGGACCCGAAGCTGGTGGTCGCGCGGATGGCGAAGGATCTGCGGCCGCGCAAGGTGTTCATCGACTGGAGCCAGAACAACCGGTACAAGACCACCATCTCGCCGTACTCGCTGCGTGGCCGGCCGGCGCCCACCGTGTCGACGCCGCTCACGTGGGACGAGGTGGAACGCTGCCGCCACCCGAACGACCTGGTCTTCACGGCCGACGACGTGCTGGCGCGGGTGGCCGAGCACGGCGACCTGCTGGCGGGCCTGCTGACGAAGGACCGCCCTCCCCTGCCGGAGGTCTAGAGAGCGAGCGCGGCCGAGCCGAACGCCACGTTGAACCGGTCGCACCAGATGACCGCGCTCCGCAGGCCCGCCAGGTCCGCGTCCGGCGGGATCACATAGTTGTGGTTACCGTCCGTGGCTTTGATCTCCCCGAGTGCGACGTACCGGTCGTCGTCGTACTTGCTCCAGTCGCCACCCGCGGTAGCCGTCGAGAGCCAGACGTGGAGGTCCGGTCCGTCGGAGGTGGAGAAGCCCTCCAGGCGCAGGATCCGGGAGCCGTCCTCCAGCAGCAGGACCCGAGCGGTGCCCGAGGTGTCGTGCTCCTGGCTGACGAACGTGCCCTCCGCGAGCACCTCCGGTCCGGGTGGCGGCTGGGGGGCCTCCTGCTGCGAGGTCGGCACGGACGCGTCCTTCGGCGTGGCCGCCACCGGGACCGGCTCGTCCAGGTGACTGCTGGTGAACGCCCGCCACGGCTCGAACAGCGCGAGCCCGACGACCAGCCCGGCCACCGCCACGGTGAGCACGACCCAGGTCACCGGCCTACGAAACAGTCGTCGCATGGATCAATGGTGGCCGAGGTTGGCGCGACAACCTACTTACCGACTTATTACGCTCGGCCCGTGACAGCTCACACCGCACCTGATCTCGCCGCGCTCGAACAGCCGGTTCCCCGGGTCGACAGCGAGGTCGGGCCGCTGCGGACGGTGATGCTGCACCGGCCCGGCGCCGAACTCAAACGGCTCACTCCGCGCAACAACGACCAGTTGCTGTTCGACAGCATCCCGTGGGTCGACCGCGCCCAGGAGGAGCACGACGCGTTCGCCCAGACGCTCATCTCCCGGGACGTGGAGGTGATGCTGCTGGCCGACGCGCTCGTCGTCGCGCTCACCGACGAACGCGCGCACGCCGCCGCCGCGGACACGGCCGTGGACCGCCGCCGGGTCGGCCACGAGCTGGCCGACTCGCTCAGCTCGCACCTGTCCTCACTGGACAGCGCGACGCTCGCGGACGTGCTGATGGCCGGGATGACGTTCGAGGAGCTGCCGGCCGCCGAGGGCGCGTCGCTCGTGCGGAAGATGCACCATCCGCACGACTTCGTGGTCGACCCGCTGCCGAACCTGCTGTTCACCAGGGACTCGTCGGTGTGGATCGGCAACCGGGTGGCCATCGCGTCGCTCGCCATGCCGGCCCGCAACCGGGAGACCGCGCTGCTGGACCTGATCTACGCCTACCACCCGCGGTTCCGCTCGGCCGGGCGCGCGTACGGCGCGCACTCGGCCCCGGTCGAGGGCGGCGACGTGCTGCTGCTCGCCCCGGGGGTGATGGCCATCGGCGTCGGTGAGCGGACCACGCCGGCCGGCGCCGAGTCGCTCGCCCGGTCCGCCTTCGCCGACGGGCTGGCGCACACGGTGCTGGCCGTGCCGATCGCCCAGGACCGCGCGACCATGCACCTCGACACCGTGTGCACCATGGTCGACCGGGACGCGGTGGTCATGTACCCGGCCGTGCGCGACACTCTGCTCGCCTACCCGCTGCGGCCGGACGACGCGAAGGGCGTGCACGTCTCCGGACCGGTCCCGTTCCTGCGGGCGGCGGCCGAGGCCATGGGCATCGACCGCCTGCGGGTGATCGACACCGGCCTCGACCCGGTCACCGCGGAACGCGAGCAGTGGGACGACGGCAACAACACGCTGGCCGTGGCACCGGGCGTGGTGGTCGCCTACGAGCGCAACGTGGAGACCAACGAACGCCTGGAGGCGGCCGGCATCGAGGTGCTGAAGATCCGCGGCTCGGAGCTGGGCAGCGGCCGGGGCGGCCCCCGGTGCATGTCATGCCCGGTAAGCCGCGACGCGCTGCTCTAGGCACCCGGACGCGCGACGTCACGTTCGGGGTTCGCCGTGTTCGAGGTACACGGTCGTCGTCGTTCGGTGGGCGCGATGGGCGTTGGTCAGGCGACGTTCGAGCCGTGGGATGACGTAGCGGCCCAGATCGGCGACAGCTACCCACTCGGTTCGGTCGATCTCGACACCGTCCAGGTGGATCGCGCCTTCGTCCTGCCCGAGTTCACCGCAGTCGAACACGTACAGGATCTTGTCGCCCTCCGAGTCGCTCGGCGCCCAGTCGTGCGCCAGCAGCCGCCGTGCGGTCCGCACGAGGCCCAACTCCTCGCGCAGTTCACGCTCGCACGCGGACGCCGGAGACTCGCCGCGGTCGACGTAGCCACCCGGCATGTCCCACCGGTTGCCGTAGGTCTTCCGCACAAGCAGGATGTTGTCGCCCTCGACGAAGAGCGCGCCCGAAGCAAGGCGTGGCGTCGCAAACCGGGCCGAAGGACTGGTCATCAGGTGGACCCGACGTTTACCCGCAGAGACAGCTTCTCCAGTTCGATCGATGGTCTGCCGACCGATCGACGCACAAGGTTCGAGACCGTCCGCCGCGACAGATGGTGGTGACGTACCTGCTCGGGCGCCATTCGCTCAGCCTCAAGGATCGTGTGCAGGGCATCCTCACGCCCTCCCGTGAAGCTGTGCGCCCGTGCCACATCGAGCAGGTGCCGAACCCGCCGCTCAACTGGAACCGCCCGCGTGTTCAGAGACTGGCCGGTCTTCAACACAGTCCGCATGTCTCCAAGTTCAGCCGCGGTGTTGACGCGGTGGATCGCCACATTGGTCGGACCGAACGCCGTCCACAAGCGATTCGCATCCCGCCCCAAGCGGCGTGCCGCGCCATCCGCCTAGTTCAGGTAACCGGCTACCTTCGAGCCGTTCCCGAACGGGCGGCAGCCATCGCGCCCGCTAGGAACAACATGCCGTAGACCGACACAGCTGTCTCGTCGTCGGCAATGTCCGGTTCCAGTTGTCGAGCACCCGACTCGATCAGCCGCATGGCCGGTTCAAGTTGCCCGATTGACGCGAGCGCGAACGCGACCGATCGCACCAGGGATCCTCGGACAATTCGGCTGTCCGATCTGTCGGCCGCCATCAATCCACGGTCAGCAGCCGGCCAGGCCAGATCGGCCTCACCGGTCTTCGTGAGGACGGCGGCGGCCGCCTGGTACGACAGTGCCAACAGGCCGTAAGCCCTGGCCTGTTCCTGGCCCGAGTGGTCACAGGTGGCCCGCTGAGCATCGGCCAGGAGTGTCGAGACACGACTGGCCGCAGTCGTGAACCGCGACTGCTGATATGCCTGGAACGCAACGGCGAGGTCCCGCTCGACGTCCTTCAAGGATGGCGGCTCGTCGTTGACCGATCCCGGTATCGCGGAATGGCCGGTGTAGTCAGCCAGAACCGCTTGCAGCTCGACGACGAGCTGGGGTTTCCGCTGATCAACCTCCATGCGGACAAGATCACTTGAAATGTAGCGAACGTCGTTGACAGATTCAGGCGCAGCGAGCAACTCCTCAATCGGAGCCGCTCAAGAAGCCTGGCCGTCGCGGGACGCACCTTGTCCGGTGCGGACAATCCGGCGGCGAGACGCTGCGCGTGCCGGAAGCTCAACGTGCCAGCCTCTCCGCTCCGACGTGCGAACGACTCCAACCGCTCCGTGAACTCCTCGAAGCTCAGCCTGCGCTGCCTGATGCGCGCTTCCAGCACGGTGCGTGCACCGTCTCTCACGCCCATTCCATCCTCAATTCACCTGCCGTGCACGTACAGCGCTGCTTCGGTGAACCAATCCTGACAGACCTAAGGAGTCCAGCGCTGGTTCAGCTGGTGGTAGGTCACCGAGTCGTCGAAACCTGATTCGGCCGAGGGAAAGGACGCGGGCTCCGTGGCGACGTGCGTGAAGCCGGCCTTCTCGGCCGCGTGCCGGGACGCCGCGTTGCTGGCGGCCGTATTGAGCGACAGCCGGCGGAAACCCGGGCCACCGTCGGCCCGGAACGCCCACTCGACCACCAGGTCCAGCGCCTTGGTCAGCACGCCCCGGCCGCGCGAGTCCGGGTGCACGCCGTAGCCGAGCTCCGCCGTGGTGGGGTCCAGGCCGCCGAGGTTGTGCAGCTGGATGTGCCCGACCAGCTGGTCGGTCTCCCGGTCGGCGATGCACCAGTTGAACCGTTCGCCGCTTGCGTCTCGGTCCAGTAGCTGCAGGATCTTCGACGCTCCGTCCCGCTGCTCGGCCGCCCGGTAGCGACCCATGAAGGTCCTGGTTCGCTCGTCGGTGAGCATCTCGCCCATCCGGTCGGCGTCGGCCTCGCGCAGCGGGCGCAAGCGGAGCCGGTCGCTCTCCAACACCGGCGGAACGTGCCACGGGTGCTTCGGGTCGCGGCTGTCGTCCTTGCGCAACGAGCCGAACCACGAGTCGAGGCGTACGCCGCGCTGCGGCAGCAACCGTTCGACCGTGCCGGTGAAGGTGAACCCGTTCGCCCACGCCACGCGCCGCGAGCCCCAGTTGCCGACGTAGGCGTACCAGACCACCACGTCGATGTCGTCCTGTGTGAAACCCCAGTCCAGCAGGAGCTTCACCGCACGGGTGCAGACCCCACGGCCCCGCGCCGCCGGATGCAGACCGAATGCGACCTCCGCCGCGCCCTCGCCCATCGGACGCAGGCTGCACGTGCCCGAGAACCGCCGCACACCGTCCGAGTGCTCGGCCTCGATCGCGAACATCAGATCCGACCGCTTCACCCAACCCTCCTCGGCGGACTTCGTCACGAACTCGACCGCCAGGTCACGGGTGTACCGCTCCGGCACGGTCGTCCACCGCACGCTCTCCGGATCGACACACTGCTCCACCACCTGGTCCACATCGGACAGTCGATGCGCGCGAAGTGTCACCTCGCCGTCGGACAGCGTGGGAACGTCGTGAGGAAAAGTCATCTACGGAGTCCATCTCTGGTTCAGCCGGTGGTAGATCAGGGAGTCCTCGAAGCCGGACTCGCCGGTCGGGAACCCCTCCGGTTCGGTGGCCACGTGAACGAAGCCCGCCTGCTCGGCCGCATGACGTGAGGCTGCGTTGGAGCCGGCCGTCCTCAGGCTCAGCCTTCGCCGGCCCAAACCGCCTGCCTCGACCTGCCGGAACGCCCACTCCACCACCAGGTTCAGTGCGTCTGTCACCACTCCTCGCCCGCGCGAGTCCGGATGCACGGCATAGCCGAGGATGCCCGCCGTGTCGTCCAGGCCGGTCAGGCTGCCCAGCTGGATGTGCCCGACGAGCCGGTCGGTCGCGCGCTCGACGACGGCCCAGTCGAACCCCTCGCCGCGAGCGTTGCGGTCCATCATCCGCAGGACCGCCTCGGCGCCGTCGGTGAACTTGTCCGCCCAGTAGCGTCCGATGAAGTGCTTGGTGCGCTCGTCGCGGTCCAGTTCGTCCATGCGCGCCGCGTCGGTCTCACGCAGCGGCCGCAGCCGGAGCCGGTCGCTCTCCAACACCGGCGGGATGTGCCAGGCGCTCTTCGGGTCCCGGCTGTCGTCCGCGCGCAGGGTGCCGAACCAGGAGTCCGTCCACACACCGCGCTGCGTCACGAATCGGGTCAGGGTGGCGTCGATGGTGAACCCGTTGGACCACGCCACCCGGCGCGAACCCCAGTTGCCCACATACGCGAACCAGATGACAACGTCGATTCCGTCCTGCTGAAAACCCCAGTCCAACAGCAACTTCACCGCGCGATCGCAGATCTTGCGGCCACGCGCGCCGGAGTGCAGACCGAACGCGATCTCCGCTTTGCCCTCGATCATCGGGCGCAGGTTGCAGGTACCGGAGAACCGCCGCACCCCGTCGGCGTGGGGCGCCTCGATGGCGAACATCAGGTCCGACCGCTTCGCCCAACCCTCCTCGGCGGACTTCGTCACGAACTCGACCGCCATGTCACGGGTGTACGGCGTCGGCACGGTGGTCCACCGCACGCTCTCCGGGTCAACGCACTGCTCCACCACCTGGTCCACATCGGACAGTCGATGCGCGCGAAGTGTCACCTCACCGTCGGACAGCGTGGGAACGTCGTCGGGAAACGTGAACGTGCCGGCCATCACCACATGATCGATGGCCGGCACGTGTCACCGCAAACGCGTTATCCCTGCAGGCCCGGCTGTCCGTCGAGCACGGTGAACCGCTTGACCACCGAGAGCGTCGCGTTCGCCGGGTTCGGGTCACGCACGGTCGACACCCGCATGAACTCGGCCGACAGCTGCGTGCCGTTCGCCGTCACCCGGACGTAGCCGCGGTGGTTGCCCACGTAGTTGAGATGCGGCCCCTTCGACACCTCCGGCGGCGTCGGGTCACTGCTGCCCGGGTTGCCGCCCGAGGTGATCGACGTGGTCACCAGCTCGGCCCCGACGAGCGGCGAGTCGTGGTTGAAATAGTTCAACCGCAGACTGTTCGCCCAGTGCCGGTGCACGTCACCGGTCAGCACCACGGGATTGCGGACCTGCCGGTCGACCCAGCCCTGGGTGATCCGCTGCCGGCTGGCCATGTACCCGTCCCAGCCGTCCTCGCTGACGTCGCAGGTCGACGAGCTGCCGTCGACGTCCCGCGACGCGAAGAACACCTGCTGGCCGAGCAGGTCCCACTTGGTGCCGGGCACGGCGAGCCCGTCGAGCAGCCACTTCTCCTGCGCCGCACCGGTGAGCGTGCGGTCGGCCCGCTTGATCTCCGTGCAGTTGTTGTTCGGCGCCTGCTGCCAGCGGTACTGCCGGGTGTCCATCATGTGGAAGCGGGCGAGCGAACCCCACTGCGTGCGCCGGTACAGCGGGATGGCCGACGACGCGGGCTTCATGGCCTTGGGCAGCGGCATGTTCTCCCAGAACGCCTGGAACGCCGCCTGTTTGCGGGTGGCCGGCCAGCCGGTCCCGCTGCCCCACCAGTTGTTCGCCAGCTCGTGGTCGTCGAACACCACGAGCCACGGCGCCGCCGCGTGCGCGGCCTTCAGCCCGGGGTCGAGCTTCGTCTGGGCGTAGCGCAGCCGGTACTCGCCGAGGTTGTCCACCTCGTCGAAGTCGACGTAGCCCCGCACCGGGCTGCCGAGCCCGGACACCTTCTCGTACATGTAGTCGCCGAGGAACAGCACGAGGTCCGGGTCGTCGGCCGCGATGAACCGGTGCGCGTGGTACCAGCCCTCCTCGAAGTGCTGGCAGGACGCCATGGCGAACTTCACGGAACCCGGATCGGTGCCGGCCGCCGGTGCGGTTCTGGTGCGGCCGACCGGCGAGATGAACCCGTCTGCGCGGAACCGGTAGAAGAACTCGGCGCCGGCCGCCAGACCGCGCGGCTCGGCGTGGACACTGTGTCCCTCGCCGGGGATGGCCGACTCGGTGCCGCTGGCCACCACGTTGGCGAACGCCTGGTCGGTGGCCACCTCCCACTCGACCGGGACGATGCGGGTACCCATGCCACCGTCGAGGTCGAGCGGTTTGGGGGCGAGCCGGGTCCACAGCACCATGCCGTCCGGGCGCGGCTCGCCGGAGCCGACGCCGAGGCCGAACGGGTCGGACGCCAGTAAGCGGCGCCCGGCCGCGCCCGCCAGGCCAGGAACGGCGATCGCGCCACCCGCGGCGAGACCGGAGACGATGAACAGGCGTCGGTTGAGCTTGGTCATGCCGCCTCCTAGGCGAGATCGGTGATCGTGGCTCCGCAGGTGCTGGTGAGGATCTCCTTCGTCCCGTGCTCACCGAGGCACGCCCGGTAGGTGACCCAACTGCCCTCGGCGAACTCGAGGTTCGCCGTGACGCTGGTGCCGTTGCCGTTGGGGTTCCAGACCAGGTGCGGCCCGGAGCCGTCCGGCAGCCAGTAGAGAGCGACGGCCGAATGCCCGTCCGCGTTCTGGTCGTAGACCTTGAACACCTCCCCGTACGAGGCGAAGGTGACGCGGCCGGCACAGCCGCTTCCCGATGTACACCGCTCGCTGTCCGCGCTCGCGGTGGTCCCGCCGGTCAGCAGGAGTACGC
Source organism: uncultured Actinomycetota bacterium (assembly GCA_963826035.1). Classification (GTDB taxonomy): domain Bacteria; phylum Actinomycetota; class Actinomycetes; order Mycobacteriales; family Pseudonocardiaceae; genus Actinophytocola. Next base: position 179,157 of record CAWGVZ010000009.1, read on the forward strand.
CGACCGCCGAAGCGACCAGCGCAGACCGACGAATGGTTCTCATGTACGCCCTCCAGTCGTTGTTGCTCATTCACGGACAGGTCCGATCCTGAGTGGAACACCAACGTCCTGAGGGTACGACAGACGGAGCCCATTAGGAATGCCTTACCTGAATTGCGTTTCGATTAGGCTTACCTAATTTTGGTAACCCATTCCTAAATAGCGAGAAACTCGCGACTATCGTATTATTGAATTTATGGCGAAGACAGGCAATCTCACGAAGTTCAACTCCATGCTGCAGGAGCAGGTCCGGCACGAGTTCACGGCCTCGCAGCAGTACATCGCGCTGGCGGTCTGGTTCGACGGCCAGGACCTGCCTCGCCTGGCGAAGCACTTCTACCGTCAGTCACTCGAAGAGCGAAACCACGCGATGATGATCGTCCAGTACCTGCTGGACAACGATATTCCGCCCGTCATTCCCGGCGTGGACAACGTCCAGAACGATTTCTCTGCCGCGGCGGACCTCATCGCGTTGGCCCTCAAGCAGGAGAAGCAGGTCACCGACGAGATCATCAACCTGGCCAAGATCGCCAGGGACGAGGACGACTACAAGGGCGAGCAGTTCATGCAGTGGTTCCTCAAGGAGCAGGTGGAGGAGGTGGCTCAGATGACCACGTTGCTCAACGTGGTCAAGAGGGCCAACGGCAACCTGTTCGACGTGGAGAACTACCTGGCCCGCGAGACGGTGGGCGACGAGGGCGACGACCCGCTCGCACCCCGCACGGCCGGCGGCGCGCTCTAGCATGCCGAACTTCGAACGGCCCCTCGGTTCGCCGGGGGCCGTTCGACTTGCGTCAGAGTGGTTCGAGGCGGCGCTTGAGCAGGCAGAACTCATTGTCCTCGGGGTCGACCAGGACATGCCACGGCTCTTCCCCCGTCTGGCCGATGTCGGCCGGGCGCGCACCGAGCTTCAGAAGGCGTTCGAGCTCGGCGTCCTGATCGCGGTCGGTGGCGTTGACGTCGATGTGCAGCCGGGACTTCCCCTTCTCGGGCTCATCCCGGCGACTGAGGATGATCGTGGGCTGCGGACCACCGAACCCTTCGCGCGGTCCGATCTCCAGCGAGCCGTCGTCCTCGCGATCGAGTACGACGAATTCCAGGACCTCGCACCAGAACCGCGCCAGCAACTCAGGATCGCGACAACCGAGCACGAGCTCACTGATACGACATGCCATTGACGAAACCTGCTCTCAGCCAGGGAACCCCGCGACCGTATCGAACGCGGCCAGCACGGGCGACCTGATTCAGTCGCAGATCTGGTCGGCCATCCGCAGTTGGATGCGCGAGATCCGGTCGTCCGCGAAGACGACGCGGTAGGTCGCGTCGGGGTTGCCGGGCACCGCCAGGTAGGCGGTTCCGTTCTCCGCCGCACCCTGCTCATCGGGGTACCGGGCGACGAACTCGGCGGTCGTCCAGCCGACCGACACACCGTCGACCATGCGCACCGGCACGCCGGGCGCGATGATCTGGAGCCCCTTGTCCCCGAAGTACACCTCACCGGACGCCTGCCCGTCGACCAGCAGCGGGCGGGCCACACAGCCGGTCCCGGGCGCGGCGCCGTCGCCGACCATCCCGGTCGCCATGGCCGACTCGACGTCCATCCCCAGCCGCAGGGCGCCGAACCCGTCCGGACCCAGCAGCTCGCCGTTCACCTCGGGCTCCGTCGGCGCGGGGGCGTCTCCTGGGGGATTGTGGCCGGTCGTCGGGCTGTCGCCCTCCATCGGCGGCGCGGCCGGCGGTGCGGTGTCGGTCGGCGGCGTCGGCACGGTTTCCGGCACAGACGGCTCGGTCGGGGTGGTGGTGGTCGTGGTCGGGACGTCGGCCGGGGGCATCGCCTCCTGGTTCGGGAGGCTCAGCGCGACCCCGATGGCGACCACCGCCACCACGGCCGCCGCGCCCGTCGCGGTCACGGCCGCGAGCCGCCGCCTGCGGAGCCGCCGGGCGCCCGCCACGATCGTCTGCTCGGCGTCGGGGCGGACCGGCACGTCCAGCTGGTCGTCGACGTTCGAGAACATTCGGCGCAGCTCGTCATCGAGATCCACGGCTCATTCACCCCCCACCGAGGTGCCAAGGCGTTCCCGCAACGTGGCCATGGCCTTGCTGGCCTGACTCTTCACCGTCCCGCGGCTCACGCCCAGCGTGGCCGCGATCTCGGCTTCCGAAAGCTCCTCGTAGTACCTCAACACCATCACCGCTCGCTGCCTCGGCGGCAGCAGCCGCAGCGCCTCCCACAGTGGCTCGTTGTCGAACGGGTCCTTGTCGGCGACCGACGGCATGTCCGGCAGGTCGGCGATCAGCTTCTCCCGGCGGTGGCGCCGCCACCGGCTGACGTGGCTGTTCGCCATCGCCTTGCGCGTGTACGCGACCGGGTCGCCGGACTTGCGCACGACCGAGGCCCAGCGCGATCCGACCTTCTCCAGCGCGGTCTGGACCAGGTCGGCCGCGTCGTGCGGATTGCCGGTCAGCGCGTGCCCGTACCTCAGCAGACCCGGCAGGGCCTGCTGGACGAACTCACCGAAGTCCTCCACGACCGCGGCACCCCTTCCCCGGTGCAGCTCGGTGCGCCACGCACCGACCTGTACCGGACCCAGCGTGGCCATGATCGTGTCTCCCCTCGAGGCGACGCGCATGCCGCCGTCGCCCGGAACACGCACGGGAGACGCCGCAGGTTGCCCCGAGATTGCATCTTCGTCCGGCCATCAGCGGTGGGCAAGCGACCCCGGCAGTTCGTACGTGCCGTCGTCGTTGCGGGGGAAGTCATGCACTGCGACCACGGCCTCCGGCCGGATCGGGCCGTACACGTGCGGGAACCACGGGCCGTCCGGGATCGGTGGCGACCCCGGCTCCCAGCGCACCGGCACGCCCAACCCCGCAGGGTCGATCTCCAGCAGCACCAGGTCGTCCTGGTCGGCGTAGAACCGGTTGGCCGGCAGGTGCACGCTGCCAGGGTCGGAGCAGTGGATGAACCCCTCGGTGTCGAGCGAGTCCACCCGGTACACCTCGTCCGGCCGCCAGTCGCCGCGGGCGCAGATGTGCAGGATCATCAGCGAATGGTGACCTGGCGGCCGATCAGTCCGTCCCGCGCGCGGCGCTCCTCGCCGGTCAGCGGCTCGGCATCGAGCGAGGCGAGGGCCTCGGTCAGCCGCTCGCCCAGCTGCTCGGCCGGCTCGGCCCACTCCCTGGCGTGCGACTCGCGGTCGAGGTCCCACACGGGGACGAGCATGCCGTGGGCGCGGAACGAGCCGGCGTACCGGGAGCCCTCGCCGAGGCCCAGCTCGCCGCGGGCGTGCAGCCTGGCCAGCGCGAACAGCAGCTTCTCCTCCGGCTCCGGCCGGACCCAGCGCAGGTGTGCGCGGTCGCCCGCGTCGACCCAGTAGGCCGCCGGGCCGATCCGCTCGGTCGGCATGATCGCCGCGTTGGCCCGCTCGAGCGACATCGCGACCTCACCGGTCGGCTCCTCGCCGGCCGGCATCCACCACGAGAAGTCCGTGTGCAGCTCGGGCTCGAGCACCTGGTCGACGTCGACCAGGTCCTGGAGGCGCTCGCGCTCGCCCTCTTCCTTGTCCGGGCCGACCACCGGCAGCACGTCACCCGGCTTGGCGTCGAGCACCCAGCGCAGCGCCCTGGCCAGGTCGCGGCTCACGTCAAGGGAACGGGTCTGCACCTGGAGACCGAGGAACGCGGTGCCGTCCGCGCGGACCAGGCCGGCGGCCGCCATCGGCAGCACGGTCGACAGGGTCACCTCGCGGTCGGTCTCGACCGAGAGCTTCAGCGGGGCGGTGGCGGATGGCACGAACTCGCGCAGCGCGATCAGCTCGCACTCGCCGGCGAGCCCCTCGAACGGCCGCGCGACGGCCACTTCGACCACACCGCCGTCGAGCCCGTGGCACGCCTTGTAGCGCTTGCCGGAGCCGCACGGGCAAGGCTGACGCGGGTTGATCCCCGAGTCGTCTGTCGTCTTCTTGCGCGGTTGCTTCACGGCGGATCGCTTGGCCATGGCGTCAGACGCTACCGGTTGAGCAGCGCGCGGGTGGCGGCCGGGGAGTTGGTCGCCACGTACCGCACGCCGAGCCGCCGGCACAGCTCGACGTCGGCCGGCTCGTCGACCGTCCAGGTGTAGGTCTCGTGGCCGAACGACCGCGCGCGCTCGACGTACTCGGGATCCGCGCGCAGCAGGTGGACGCCCGGCCCCGTGTAGTCGGCCGAGCGCGGCAGCGTGCCGTCCCAGCGGATGGCGGAGAGCTGTTGGAGCAGCAGCACGGTAGGCAGCAGCGGCGCCTGCTGGCGCACCCGGCGCACGGCGGCCGAGGAGAACGACATCACCACGACCGGCGAGTCCTCTTTGGACGCCGGCTTCGCCAGGCCGTACCGGGCCAGCAGGGCCACCAGCTTCGTCTCGACCAGTGCGCCGTAGCGGACGGGGTGCTTGGTCTCCACGAACAGCTTCACCGGCGCGTGGTCGACCACCAGGTCCAGAAGGGACTCGAGCGTCAGTACCCCTCGCTCGTGCGGGTCGGGGGTCCACACCCGTTGGCGCATCAGGTCGTCCGCGTGCTCGGGCATCCCGTCGTCGTAGAGCCCGTAGTCCAGTGCGGCCAGCCGGTCGAGCGTGAGGGTGCTGACCACCCCGCGGCCGGTCGACGTGCGGTCCACCCGCCGGTCGTGCACGCAGACCAGGTGACCGTCCCTGGTCAGCCGGACGTCGCACTCGAGCGCGCCGGCGCCCTGCTCGATGGCGAGGGCGTAGGCTGCGACCGTGTGCTCGGCTTTGTGTGCTGACGCACCGCGATGTGCGACGACGAGTGGCTGCACGGCGGGGATCATCGCACAAGGGGCTACCGTCGGCGGGTGATGTTCGACCCCACCGATCAGGTGTTTCTCGCCGACCCGTATCCGGCGTTCGCGGAGCTGCGCTCGCGTGGCGACGTGCACCGGCACGAGCAGTTGGGGCTCGCGGTGGCCGTGTCGCACGCCGCGTGCTCGGAGGTGCTGCGCAGCCGGGACGCCGGCCGCATCTGGACGGACAAGACGCCGGTCGCCGCGTTCCCCGCGTTCAACCTGCTGCACCGCAACTCGCTGCTGGAGAACGAGCCGCCGACGCACCCCCGGCTGCGGCGGCTGATCTCGGCCGCGTTCGCGCGCGGGCACACCGAGCGGCTGCGGCCGTGGGTGCGGTCGGTGGCCGACGGGATGGTGTCGTCGATGGCGGACGCGATCTCGCGTGACGGATCGGCCGATCTGCTCTCGCATCTGGCGGCGCCGCTGCCGGTCGAGGTGATCGCCGAGTTGCTGGGCGTGCCTTTGTCTGATCGGTCGCGGCTGCAACCGTGGTCGAACGCGATCGTGAAGATGTACGAGTACGGTCTGGCGCCATCGCTGGCCGCCTCGGCTGAGGGCGCGGCCGCCGAGTTCGTCGACTACCTGCGCGCGCTCGCCGCCGACCGGGCGGCCAACCCGGGTGACGACCTGGTGAGCGACCTGGTGTCGGTGCGCGACGGCACCGACCGCCTCACGGACGACGAGCTGGTGGGGACGGCCGTGCTGCTGCTCATGGCCGGCCACGAGGCGACGGTCAACGTGATCGGCAACGGCGTGCTGGCACTGCTCAACCACCGTCCACAGTGGAGCCGGCTGGTGGCCGACCCCGGCCTGCTGCCGACGGCCGTGGAGGAGCTGATCCGCTACGACTCGCCGCTGCAGCTGTTCGAGCGGACGGCCGTCACGGCCACCTCGGTCGCCGGGTTCGCACTGCAACCGGGTGACAAGATCGCCGCGCTACTGGGGGCCGCCGCCCGCGACCCGCTGGTGTTCCCCGACGCCGACACGCTGGACATCGGCCGGTCGCCCAACCCACATCTCGGCTTCGGCGCGGGCATCCACTACTGCGTGGGCGCGCCGCTCGCCAGGGTGGAAATAGCGGCAGCCCTGGAGGCGCTGGTGACGCGCCTGCCAGGGCTGCGACTGGCGGAGGAACCGGAGCGACGCGGCGAGTTCGTGATCCGCGGCCTACGCACGCTCCCGGTCACCGCCTAGATACAGGCCACGCCTTCACTGCGTTGAGCGCAGTGAAGGCGTCCGTCGTTCCCTGCATGATCAGGCGTTCGGGTCGAACGGGATGCTCGCAGGCTTGGCCTTGGCCAGGTTGTTGTTGAACGCGCTGTCCTTGATCGCGAAGCTGGCGCTGCCGAAGTCGGCGTTCATCAGCCGGTCCCGGATGCCCGACGGGTAGTTGTCCCAGCTGACCAGATCCGGGTACTGCCAGGTGCCGTAGTGGTTCTCCGGCTGCTCGGTCATGCCGGCGATGCGGAAGCAGTGCGTGCTGGCGCCGTCCTTGTGGTAGATCACCTTTGCGTGGGTGCCCTCCCACCCGACCTGGGAACGCGGGTAGGTCGAGTAGTTCCCGTGTGCGGACACGGACACGTACTCCGCCTGGTCAGCGGCCTGGTTCACCCAGATCACCACGTGCTCGATGTCGTGGCGGTGCCCGCAGCAGTCCCAGCCGGGCACGGCCTGGTCCTTCTCGAAGTACAGGTCGTAGAGGTAGGCGCACCAGCCGTTGTTGCATTTGGAGCGGGAGTAGGAGTTGGTGTTGTCCAGGTCGACCTGGTCGTGGCAGTTCCCGTTCAACGCGCCGGAGTTGTTCAACCCGGGGTTGAGGGTCCCGTCCGGGCCGATGGCCGGGGTCGGGTAGCAGCCGTCACCGTCGTAGTCGAACGCCGGCTGCCACTTGCCGTCGGCTGCCGCGTGGCTGGCCGGTAGGGCACGGGGTGGATCGGCCCACGCGATGGCCGGTGCGGCGACCATCAGCAGGACCGCGCCGACGAGAGCGGACGTCAATTTAGCGGTCAGTTTCACTGCAGGGAGCCCTTCGTCGCGGACTATGAAACGGACTCCCTGATTGTCGATCGATCGATCAACGTCCACCTACAGCCGAACGACGGGAAAGCCAACACGAAAGGGCCAGTCAGCGCCGGGTGCCGCGATGCGGGGAAGGGCACTGCGGCGCGGGTGCCGTGATGCCGGGAAAGCGTCGTTCCCTGCGGTCAACGCGGTGAAGGCGTCGTTCCCTGCACGAGGGCTGGTCAGCGCCGGGACGGAACGGCGCGAGCCGTGCGCAGCGGCGGCTCCGGTGCGTTCGACACTCGCAGGACCCGCATGAAGCGGGCGCGCCGCGGATCGATGGGCGCGAGCAGCGTGGTCAGCCTGCGCACGGTGAGCGCCGTGAGCACGGCGACCGCCACGGCCGCCAGGTCGGTCAGCGCGCTCAGCACCACGCCGTCGGCGCGGGCCTGGACGCCGTCGCGGAACCGCCACACGACGGTCGCCGTGAACAGCAGGCCGCCCGCCACCCAGGTGGCCCACCAGATGGCCAGCTGCCGGGTGGGCCGGGGCCGCGTGCCGCGCACCACGTCGTTCTCCAACTCGGCCAGGATCACGCCGGCCATCGCCAGGTTCAGGCCGGGAATCAGCAGGTAGATCAGCACCTGCCGGTCGGTCCTGGCGAGCGTGCGCCCGGCCGACTCGGCGGCCACCCGCCTGGCCAGGTGCAGCCACCAGAGCGTCACCACCACGGTGAGCACGGCGAACGCCAGCGCGAGGATGGCGGCGACCGTCACCACCGCGTCGGAGGTGGCCACCAGCCGGTCGGACAGCGCTCCTTTGCGGCTCTGCAGCAGCAGCACGTATCGCCAGATCTCACCGCCGCCGGCCAGCAACGCGATCCCGGCGACCGTCCACAGCATGGCCGTCGCGTGACCGGCGATGGCCCGCACGCGGTCGATGGTGATCGGCTGGTCGCCGGGCTTGCCGGTGCCCGGCACGGTGGTCGGCCAGCGCCAGGCCAGCGCCGGGAAGCCCCAGCGCGGGGTCGAGCCGTACTTGGGTGGGCCCAGGTAGGGCAGCTTGCGCCGCGAGCGGATCGGTCGAGCCACGCCCTGCGGAACCGACGCGACCCAGCGGGCGCGCGGTTGGGCGGGGGGTGGCTGGTGCATCGTCAGATGACCTGCGGGTCGCCGGAGTCGCTGACCACCGGGCGGCCGACCGACTCCCAGGACTGCATCCCGCCGTCGACGTTGCGCGCGTCCCACCCGTTGGCGTTCAGGAAGGCGGTGACCCGCGCGGACCGGCCGCCGCTGCGGCAGATCACGTACACGTCGTTGTCGGCCGGCAGGTCACCGAGCCGTTCGGCCAGCTGACCCATGGGGATGTGCATGGCGGCCGGTGCGTGGCCGGCGTCCCACTCGTCCTGTTCGCGCACGTCGAGAAGGGTCGCGTCGGAGGGCAACTCGGCCGGCAGTTCCGGCACGGTCACACTGGGCACCTGCTGTGGCATCACACCGACGATGGTGCCACGTGCTCCCGTAGGACGCCCGTGAGCTGGGCCCAACCGGTGGCCGGGAACGCCAGGGCGCCCTCGGCGGGGCTCTTGGAGTCACGCACGGCGACCGCCGGCCCGGCGAAAGCCACCTCGACACAGTTGCCGTTACCGCCCTGCCCGCTGCGGCTGCTCTTGCGCCAGCTCAGCCCAGCGAGGTCCACAGTGGACACGTCTATCGCCTCTCTCGTCACGGACCGAACTGCTCGGTGATGATCCGCTCGATGAGCGTCACCGAGTCGGCCGGACTCAGCGCCTCGGTGCGGAGCTGGTCGAACTTGAGTCTAGCCGCCCGAACCTCGCCCGCGTCCTCGATGTGCAGCGCGCCGGTTGCATACTCGACAAAGAGCAACTCCGGATAGTCCGGCTCGGGGAACGAGAGCAGTGTGAAGGCGCCGTCCATCGCACTGTGCGCGCCCTCACGCAGCGGAAGAGCCTGCAGGGTGATGGTGGACAGGTCGGACATCTCGACGAGATGGCGGAGTTGTGCGCGCATCACATCCCGTCCGCCGACCTCGCGGCGCAACGCGGACTCGTCGACGACTGCGGCCAACTCCAAGCAGTTCTCCCGGCCCTGTAGACGCTGCTGGCGAATCAGCCGCACCGGTACATCGTTGGCCAGCCGCTGCGCGGCCTGCTTGGAACGCCGAAGCAGTGCGCGAATGTAGTCCTCTGTCTGCAACAGCCCTGGGAGGTTCAGACCGGGAAACTCCTCGACCCTTTCCGCATAGGTCTCCACATCTACATAGCCCATGTCGTCGAAGTCGTAGGAGCGGAACCACTGCGGCTTCAATGCTTCCCTCGTCTCGGCAAGCAGGTTTTCGATGTACTGGTCGTAGAGATCCATGCAGGAGCGGACAAAGTGCACGTCCGCCCTGGTCTCGCCGGTTTCGATGCGGCCGAGGGCACTGCGGGTCTTGTCGAGCAGGGGTGCCGCCTGCTCGATGGTGAGGCCCGCCTCCTCCCGGAGGCTCCTCAGCCGTCGACCCAGCCGGCGACGCAGGAACGGCGCCTTGTTGTGCGTGTTCACGCGAACTCCCCACAGGTGACCCAGAGTACACACATGATCGCACACGGGAACCACAACCCTGGGTTTCCCAGGTTTTGGGTTGCAGAGTCCGATAGCCCCATGTGAACACTCAGTGGCCCACCAACGACAACGGGAGGGCGCCATGGAGGCACGACTGTTCACCCTGGTCAACGCAGCGGACAGCTCACAGGTCTACGCCGTGGGCATGGAGATCGAGGACGACGATCAGCGGGAGGCTGTCATCTATCGCCGAGGCGACAACGGCGGCTCGCTGATCGGCACGCACACCTCGGCCGAGTCGGCGCTCCAGCGCTACAACCTGCTGGCGCCCATGGATCTGGTCTGGGCGGAGGAGGAGGTCATCGACCTCGACGAGCTGTTCGAGTCCATCCGGAACTGACGAATTGACCTCGACCATACTGGAGGTACGACGCTGGCCACATGACCGAGAACGAGCAGGACGTGGCGGCGATCAAGCAGATCGTGGCGGACGTCGAGCAGGGGTTCAACACCAACGACGCCGAGCTGATGAACCGGCACTTCGCCGAGAACGCGGCCGTGGTCAACGCCATGGGGATGCGCACCGTCGGGCGGGAGGCGCTGCTCGCGGCCAGTGAGGCAGGCCTGACCGGCTTCCTCAGTGACCAGTACGCCAGGTACGACGTCACCGACGTGACGTTCCTGCGTCCGGACATCGCACTCGCGCACAAGGAGGCGTACGCGACGACCGCCGAAGGAACGGACCTCGACGTCGGCCACGCGATGAACGCGCTCTACGTGCTGGTGAAGGAGAACGGCCGCTGGTGGATCGCCGCGCGGCAGAACACGCTGGTGCAGAAATAGAAACGGGCCCCGGGAGGAGACCGGGGCCCGTTTCAGTCCTGACTAGTGGACGACCGCCTTCTCGGAACCAGTGCCGGTCAGGGAACGGACCTCCATCTCGGGGAACTTGCCCTCGTCGCGGGTCCCGCCGATCAGCGTGCCGATGTAGCCGAGCAGGAACGACGCGGGGATCGACACGATGCCCGGGTTGGACAGCGGGAACCAGTGGAAGTCGACGCCCTTGAACATCGGCGTCGCGCCACCGGACACCGCCGGCGAGAAGATGATCAGCACAATGCAGATGATCAGACCACCGTAGATGCTGAACAGCGCGCCCGTGGTGTTGAACCGCTTCCAGAACAGCGAGTAGAGGATGGTCGGCAGGTTGGCCGACGCCGCCACCGCGAACGCCAGCGCCACGAGGAACGCGATGTTCTGGCCGGTGGCCGCGATGCCGCCGCCGATCGCGACCGCGCCGATGACCACGGCCGTGCGCCGCGCGACCTTGACCTCCGCGACCTTGTCCTCGACCTCGCCCTTCTTGATGATGTTGGCGTAGATGTCGTGGGCGAACGACGCCGACGCCGTGATGGTCAACCCGGCGACCACCGCGAGGATCGTCGCGAACGCCACGGCGGAGATCAGCCCCAGCAACACGGGGCCGCCCAGCACGTAGGCGAGCAGCGGTGCTGCCGAGTTCTGCCCGCCCGCCGAGTCGAGGATCGTCTCGGAGCCGACGAGCGCGGCCGCGCCGTAGCCGAGGACCAGCGTGAACAGGTAGAAGATGCCGATCAGCCAGATCGCCCACACGACAGAGCGACGGGCCTCCTTGGCGGTCGGCACCGTGTAGAACCGCATGAGGATGTGCGGCAAACCGGCCGTGCCGAGCACCAGCGCGAGCGCCAGCGACACGAAGTCGAGCCTGCTCGTGCCGGTCGCACCGTACTGTCCACCCGGCGGGAGCAGCGCCGCGCCGGCGTCGCCCGCACGTTCGACCGCGCCGCCGAGCAGGCCGGACAGGTTGAACCCGAACTTCGCGAGCACCCAGATGGTCATGGCGGCCGCGCCGGCGATCAGCAGGGTCGCCTTGATGATCTGCACCCAGGTGGTGCCGCGCATCCCACCGATGATCACGTAGGCGATCATGAGGATGCCGACCACGATCACCGTCAGTGCCTGCCCGCCGCGGCCCTCGACGCCCAGCAGGAGCGCGACCAGGCCACCAGCGCCGGCCATCTGGGCCAGCAGGTAGAAGAACGACACGGCGAGCGTGGACGTGGCGGCCGCCGCGCGCACGGGACGCTGGCGCATCCGGAACGCCAGCACGTCGCCCATCGTGTACTTGCCGGTGTTGCGGAGCAGCTCCGCCACCAGCAGCAGGGCGATCAGCCAGGCGACCAGGAAGCCGATCGAGTAGAGGAAGCCGTCGTATCCGTAGACGGCGATGGCGCCCGCGATGCCGAGGAACGACGCGGCGGACAGGTAGTCACCGGAGATGGCGACACCGTTCTGCGCACCGGAGAACGAGTGCCCGGCGGCGTAGTAGTCGACCGCGGTCTTGGACGTCCGGCTGGCCCGGAAGACGATGTAGAGCGTGATGGCCACGAACAGCGCGAAGATGCCGATGTTCAGTGCGACGCTGCTGCCTTCGATACCTGCGGCGACGTTCATTTCGCACCTCCTTCGACGTCATGGCGGATCTTCTCGGCGAGCGGGTCGAGCTTCCGGTCGGCGTACCGCACGTACAGGCTCGTGATGACGAACGTGGAGACGAACTGCAGCAGACCGAAGATCAGCCCGATGTTGATGTTGCCGAACACCTTGGTGCCCATGAAGTCGTGCGCGTAGTCGGACAGCAGCACGTACAGCAGGTACCAGACGAGGAAAGCGGCGGTCATGGGGAACACGAAGACGCGCAACCGGCGCCGTAGCTCAACGAACTCGGCGCTCTGTTGGATGGTCGCCCAATCGGGCTCCGACGTCGGCGGCGGATCCTGCTCAGTGCTACTCACGGTGCCTCCCGGACGACCAAGAAGGGTGAATTCGTTTCAACAGCTCTGAAAGACCCTAGGAACGCGCTACTCCGAGCAAAATCACCTGCGGTCCAATCGCGCGGTCGTGCGACGAACGGTTGACCAGCGGTGGGTCGGGCGCGTCGAGTGGCGTAGGTCACGTTGTGATGTCAGCGCTCACTTTTCGGCCCTCTCACGCAGCGCCCGCAGCCGGTCGGCGGGTGTCGTCGGCCGGTCCTCGTTCAGATGCAGTCGGAGCATGGCGGTTCGCGCCCACGACGGTGGGCGGCCCCGCAGCGATACGCCGATCATCGTGGCGAACGCCAGGGGTACTGACCACGGCGCCGGCTGCGCGACAAGGATGGCGAGCCAGCCGGACACCGGCAACCCGAACAGGGTCGCGGCGATCGCGCCGGACGACGCGAACAGGCCGACCAGCACCCCGCTCATCGCCCCGGCCACCGTGAGCCGGGACCACCAGATGCCGAGCACGAGCAGCGGACAGAACGTGGACGCGGCGACCGTGAATCCCCACGTGACCAGCACGCCCGCGTCCAGCCGGATCGCCTGCAGCGCGAGCAGGACGACCACGGCCGACACGGCCACCACCGTGATCCGCAGCCGGCTGAGGCCGCCGGGCAACAGGTCGTAGGAGATCGCGCCGGACACGACCAGCACCAGCCCGAGCGAGGTGGCGAGGAACGCGGCGAACGCACCGCCGGTGAGCAGCGCGGTGAACGTGGCACCCGGCCAGCCGCTGTCCACCTGGGCCGGCAGCGCGACCACGGCCGTGTCCGTGGCGCCGGACAGGTAGAGCTGCGGCACCAGGACGCGGCCGAGCACGCCGTAGATGCCGGGGAACAGGTAGAAGATGCTGAGCAGCCCCACGGTGAATGCTGCCGTGCGCCGGGCCGAGCGACCGTCGGGACTCGTGTGGAAACGCATGATCACGTGCGGCAGCCCCATGGTGCCGAGCGCGAGCGCCACGACCAGCGCCCAGGTGCCGAGCAGCGGATGCCCGGCGTCCCGCAGGTCGAGCAGTGGGCGGGCCCAGTCGTCCCCGCCGGGTCGCGCCTCGCCGCTGATCCTCGGCACGGACGCGCCCTCGGGGAAGGTGACCGTGCTGCCCTCGGGCACGTCCCAGGCGCCTGATCGAAGCGGCCGCTCGTCGTCACCGATCCGGACGGTCATGGGCTCGGCCAGGTCAAGTGTCGTGCCCACCCGGAAGTGGACCTCCGTGCTCGTCTCGAACCGGTCGAACTCCACCGGGTGCACGGCGTCGTGCCGCACGGCCGGCCCGACCTGCAACAGCAGCCAGATGGCCGGCACGATGAACAGGACGAGCTTGAGCACGAACTGGAACGCCTGCACGTAGGTCGCGGCGCGCATGCCGCCGAGCGCGAGCGTGATGGCCACCCCGGCCCCGGCGATCACCACGCCCACCCAGTAGGGCGTGTCGCTGACCGCGCTGAGCACGAGCCCGGCCGTGCGGAACTGCGGCACCAGGTAGAGCCCGCCGATCACGAGGATGACGACGGCCGTGGTCCGGCGCAGCGCCGGGGAGGCGAGCCGCGCCTCGGCGAAGTCGGGCACCGTGAGCGCCCCGGACCGCCGCATGGGCGCGGCGACGAGCACCAACATGGCGATGTACCCGGCCGTGAACCCGACGGGATACCAGAGCGACCCGATCCCGTCCTTCACCACGAGCCCGGCCACCCCGAGGAAGGAGGCGGCCGAGAGGTACTCGCCACTCACGGCGGCGGAGTTGAGCAACGGCGACACCCGCCGCGAGGCGACGAGGAAGTCGGAGGTCGTGCGCATGGCGGCCACCCCACGCAACCCGATCAACAGGGTCACGAGCACCACGGGCGCGACAGCGAACGCGATGATCACGGGCCGTCGTCCTCGACCCGCTCCGCTCGGCGCAGGTGCCAGCCGGCCAACAGGGTGAGCGCCGGATACGGGAGAACGGCCAGCGCCAGCCAGGAGACCGGGATGCCCAGCAGGCGGACATCGTCCAGCGACGGGAAGAGCGCGAAGACCAGCGGCAACCCGAGAATCCCCAGGAACAGCAGCACCAGCGGGGCGACCGCCAGCCGGCGCTGGGCGTGGTAGAGCATCACCGCGCGTTCGGCACCCGCCGGGTCCAGGTTGGGCACCCGCCAGCGGCCACGGAGCCGCCGGCGCGAGTGGGCCAGCCGGGTCTGCGGGCTCATCACGGCCACGCGCTTGTGGCCGGGCATCAGGTCCGGCCCAGCTCGCCGCGTTTGGCCGCCGACAGCAGGCGCTCCCGCAGCTCGCGGGCATGGCGGCGGCTCACGGGGACGTCACCCAGCTCCGTGTGCGCCAGCAGACCACCCACCGAGTCGCTGCGCAGCTCGCGGACCGCCTCCAACGCCACCAGATAACTGCGGTGCACCCGCACGAAACCCGCGGGCGCCCAGTAGTCCTCCAGCCGCGAGATCGGCATCCGCACCACGTGCACGCCCGACTCGGCGTGCAGCCGCACGTAATCGCCATGGGCCTCCACGAAGCTCACCTCCGTGCGCCGCACGTACCTGGTCCGCCCGGCCGCCTCCACGGGCAGCGCGGCCATCGCGTCCGGGGCGGCGGGCGTCTCCGGCGCCGGCCGGGCGCCCGGGATCACCCGGAGGACCCTGGCCAGCGCGTCGGCCAGGCGCTCGGCGCGGACCGGCTTCAGCAGATAGTCGACCGCGCCGATACCGAACGCGGCCACCGCGTGCTGCTCGTAGGCCGTGACGAACACGATGGCCGGCGGCTCGGACAGCTTCGCCAGCAGCGACGCCAGCTCGAGGCCGTCCAGGCCGGGCATGGAGATGTCCAGGAACACGGCGTCGAACCGGCCGCTCTGGATCATCCGCAGCGCCGAGAGCGGGTCGCCGGCACCGGACACCTCGGCTATGTCCGGCTGCTCTCGTAACAGCCGGCACAGCTCGGCCAGCGCGGGCGGCACGTCGTCGACCGCCAGCACGTTCAACTCGTTCACGGCATCACTCCTGGCTGGAACCGCGGAATCCGCACGACCACACGGGTTCCCTCACCCGGCGCGGTCTCCACCACCAGCCCGAACCACGGGCCGTACACATTACGCAGTCGTCTGTCCACATTGGCTAGACCAACACTGTCCGAGCCACCCCGCCCGGCCAGGATCTCCTCGGCCAGCCCGGGATCCATGCCCACGCCGTCGTCCTCCACGCTGATCACGCAGTCGTTGCCCTCCGCCTCACCGCGCACCAGCACGTGGCCGGTGCCGGCCCTCGGCTCGACGCCGTGCCGGATCGCGTTCTCCACGAGCGGCTGCAGCACCAGGTAGGGCAGCGCGACCGCCAGCACCTCCGGCGCCACCCGGACCTGCACGGCCAGCCGCTCGCCGAGCACCGCCCGCTGGAGCGCCAAGTAGGTCTCGATAGCGTGGAACTCGTCGGCCACGGTCGTGTACTCGCCGTGCCGCGCGAGGCTGTAGCGGATGTAGTCGGCGAAGTCGATCATCAACTCGCGTGACCGGTCCGGCTCGGAGCTCACGAGCGACGCGATCACGGTCAGCGCGTTGTAGACGAAGTGCGGCGAGATCTCCGCGCGCAGCGCCCGCAGCTCGGCCTGCGCCGCCTGCTCGGCCGAGGCCTCCAGCCGACCACGTTCCAGCGCCTCGACCACCCAGTCGGCCGCCTCCCGCACGGCCGAGCGGCGCGCCGTGCCACCGACCACCAGCACCCCGGCCAGCTCGTGGTGAACGTGCAGCGGCACGGCCACCAGCGGCGGGCGGCCGCCGCGGGACTCGGTGTGCAGGACCTCCTCGACCAGCGCCGCGGCCTCCTCGGCCGGCGGGCCGTGCGGTGCGGCCGGCGCCCACACCGGCCGGCCGGACAGGTCGGCCAGCCCCACGAGGTCCACATCGAGCAGGCGGCGCATGCCGCGGGCCGCCGCGCGGACGCCCGCGCCGGTCAGCCCGTCGCGCAGGTCGTCGGCTATGTGCCTGGCCATGCTGAGCACGGCCACCGGATCGGTGCGCTGCCACGGCCGCCACGAACGCGCCGGCTCGCGATCGGCGGAGACGGCCATCCTGGCTCCCATCCTCGGCGATCGGGTGGGCTAGATGTTAATGGTGGAAATGCCCGAAACTCACTTGCGATGCCGACCGTCAGCCATCCGCGCGCGTTCCTCGGCCGTGCCGAACCGCGCGATCGCCCGGTCGCGGATGAAGCCGAGGCCGTCCGGCGCGTGCATCCGCAGCCGGACCTGGGCGACGTCCGGCGGCAGTTTCGCCTGGGTCGCCTTGCTCACCACGATGACCGTGAGGAACGCGATCGGCACGGTGATCAGCGCCGGCTGGCTGAACACGCTCGGTGCCCAGCTGCCGGTGAACCCGCTGACCGTGTTCACCACGAGCGAGGTCAACACCAGCCCGCCGCCCACCACCATGCCGGCCGCCGCACCCACCCAGGTGAGCTTGCGCCACCAGACCCCGAGCAGCAGGACCGGACAGAACGTGGACGCGGCCAGCGCGAACGACATGCCGACCGACAGCGAGATGTCCGACGGCCGCAGCACGATCGCCAGCGCCAGCGGCACCCCGCCCGCGATGGCCGTGGCGAACCGGAAGTCCCGGACCCGCCCCCGCAGCACGTCGGTCGACAGCACCCCGGACACGCTCACCACGAGCCCGGACGAGGTCGACAGGAACGCGGCGAACGCGCCGGCCGTGAGCACCGCGCCGAGCACCTCGCCGAGCACCCCCGGCGCGATCTTCGAGGGCAGCGCCAGCACGGCCCCGTCGGTCCCCCCGGTGACCAGCAGCTCCGGCACGTACAGCCGGGACAGCGCGCCGATGAGGATGGGGAACAGGTAGAACAGCGACAGCAGCAGAAGGACGTGCAGGGTGGTACGCCTGGCCGCCCGGCCGTCGGGGTTCGTGTAGAAGCGGACCAGCACGTGCGGCAGGCCCATGGTGCCCAGGAACAGCGCCAGCATCAGCGAGTACGTGGTGAACAGGTCGCCGGACTCCGACGCCGGCGCGAGCCAGTTCGCGTTGTCCGCAGGGGCGCCGGCCACCACCGGCACCGACGAGCCCTCGAAGAAGTGCAGCTCGGTGCCCGCGCCGACCTCGTGCTCGCCCGGTCCCCAGTAGACCGAGCCCATGGCCTCCTCGCCGTCGACCGTGCCCTCGGCCGTCAGCCACACGTGCTCGGAGACCTGGAGCAACACGGGCGTCGTGACGTCGATCGTGGTGGCCTCGGTGAACGTCGGCGGCAGTGCCTCGGTCAGCCCGGTGACCGCGCCGCCGCGCGGCCCGCCGTCGCCGATGAACAGCACGCACATCACGAACGTCGGCGCGGCGATGGCGAACAGCTTGAGCCAGTACTGGAACGCCTGGACCACGGTGATCGCGCGCATCCCGCCGCCGAACACGTTGGCGATCACCACGAGCGTGACGAGCGCGGCGCCCACCCAGTTCGGCACCGGCAGGATGTTGGCCACCGACAGGCCGGCCGCCTGGAGCTGCGGAACGACGTACAGGATCCCGATGAACACCACGAACGCGGCGGCCAGCGCGCGCAGCGCCCGGGACCCCAGCCGGGCCTCGCAGAAGTCGGGGAGCGTGTAGGCGCCCGAGCGGCGCAGCGGCGCGGCCACGAACAGCATCAGCGCCAGGTAGCCGGCCGTGAACCCCACCGGGTACCAGAGCGCGTCGGCGCCGTCCTTGAGCACCAGCCCGGCGACACCCAGGAACGAGGCGGCCGACAGGTACTCGCCGGACACGGCGGCCGCGTTGCGCCGCGACCGCACGGTGCGCCTGGCCACCAGGAAGTCCTGCGTGGTGCTGGCCGTCCGCGACGAGCGGTAGCCGATGTAGAACGTGGCGACGGTGACGACCAGAACCCCCGAGAGGGCCCACACCCTTGAGTCCACCGATTAGCCCCGGTTCTCGACCTACTTCTCCACCATCGCGACGAAGTCCTGCTCGTGCCGCTCGGCTTTCACGTTGTACCAGTACGCGACGCCGAACAACAGCGGCCACGGCGCGATGCCGATGACCCACCACGGAAGTGCGACACCGGCCAGCGCGACCTCGGACAACTGTGGCAGGAAGAAGAACAGCACGGGCACGCAGCCCAGGGGAAGCACGGCGAAGGCCCACAACCGGAGCGCCGTGCGGAGCTGGGCGCGGACGAGCTGGCTCACCAGCTCCTCGCCGTAGCTCGTCTGCTCCTCCAGCTCCACGACCGTCCGGAGCACGGTGACCGGCGCGCGGGAGTCGGCCAGCACGACGCGCTTGCGGCGCGGCTTGGTCGGCGGATCCTCATAGGACTTCCCCGGCCGGGTCTGGCGCTCCTCCCGTCCGGGTCCGGCGGCGTGCTTGCCCGTGCCTGCCAACTCAGAGGCCGCCGCGTCGCACGATCTTGTCCTTCAACTCACGGGTGTGCCGGCGGCTGACCGGCAGTTTCCGCTCGTCGTCGCCGATCACCACGTGATAGCCGTTGCCGCCGAGCTGCAGCTCGGTGATCAGCCCGATGGGCACCAGGTAGGACCGGTGGATGCGGACGAAACCCGCCTTCTCCCAGCGTTCCTCCAACTGCGCCAGCGGGATCCGCACGAGGTGGCTGCCGTCGGTGGTGAACAGCCGGGCGTAGTCGCCCTGCGCCTCCACCCACCGCACCGACGACCGCGGGATCAGCTTGGTGTTGCCGGCCAGCTCGACCGGGATCACCTCGTCGTCGCTCGGCTCGGGACCGCCGGCCGAGGCGGACTCGGTGGCCAGCCCGTCGCCGCGAAGCTTGGAGATGACCCGCTGCACCGCGCGGTCCATGCGGGTCTGGTCGCACGGCTTCGGGATGAAGTCGACGGCACCGAGCTCGAACGCCTCGACCGCGTCGTTGCCCTCGCCGTGGCCGGTGATGAACACCAGTACGGGCGACGGCTTGAAGCCGGCCAGCACCTTCGCCATCTCCATGCCGGTGAGACCGGGCATCTTCAGGTCGGAGAACACGGCGTCCACGATCGGCCGGCCGGTGTTCCGGCGCGCGTTCAACTCGGCGTCGTCGCCGCCGAGATGGCGCAACGCCTCGGTCGCATCGAAGGCGGTGATGACCCGGCGGATGTATCGGTTGGCCTCCAGCCGTTCCAGCAGGATGTCCATACCGTCTTTTTCGTCGTCGACGGCCAGCACGACGAGCCCAGGGGTGTTTGCTTCGGTAGTCACGGTGAGGTGCATCTTGCCGATCGGGAGAACCAAATGTCCATGGGCACGGGCGGGCTTACCCCGGCTGGGTGATCGGGAAGATCACCTTTGCCGGCGAACACCACGGAGAGCATCGAACAGCGACCCCGATTCGGCGGTTCATAGCCCAAACCGGGACCAGGTGGCCCGGACCTCTACCGCCTCGACGGCCGCCAGCACTCGTTCCGCGGGCCCGCCGAACCCGAACGCGGCCGCGGCCGGGCCGCCGAGCCCGAGGCGCGCCAGCAACGGCCGCTTCGGCTCGGTCACGCTGATCTCGGCGTCCGGGAAGCGCTCGGCCACCACGCCCCGGAGGCTGCCGACGCCGTCGACCAGGCCCAGCTCGGCCGCCTTGGCACCCGTCCACACCTCGCCCGTGAACAGGTCGGATCCCTCGGGCAGGCGATCACCGCGCCGCTCGCGTACCCAGCCGACGAACTGGTCGTGCAGTTGCTCCTGCAGGCCCTTCACCCACTCGACGTCCTCCGCCTTCTCCGGCGAGAACGGATCGAGCCGCACCTTGTGCGCACCCGCCGTGTAGACCCGCCGCTCGACGCCGATCCGATCGATCAGGTTGGACAGGCCGAACCCGGTGGTCACCACCCCGATCGACCCGACGAGCGACGACGCGTGCGCGTAGATCTCGTCGGCCGCGCAGGCCAGCCAGTAGCCGCCGGACGCCGCCACGTCCTCGCAGAACGCCAGCACCGGGACCTTCTTGCGGTCGGCAAGCTCCCGGATCCGCTCGGCCACCAGCGCGGACTGGGTCGGCGCGCCGCCGGGCGAGTTGATGGCGATCGCGACGGCCGCCAGCTTGTCGTGGTCGAAAGCCCTGGTCAGCGCGGACTCGACCGTGCTGACGTTGATCGTGCCCCGACTCAGCGGCGACGGCGTCGGCGTGATCACGCCGTGCAGCTTGACCACGGCGACCACGGGCGACCCGTGGCCTCGGTCGCCGATTCGCGGGAGGCGGGCAGCCAACTTCTCCGTGACACTCATGAGAACCAACAGTAGAGCCAATCGCGGGGACACCGTCCGGTTGGCGGTATCCACGACCTGGTGACCGGTTCTTATTCTTTGAGAGTCCCATGGGCGGGGTGGCGGAGTCCCACGGGAAAGGGGGCTTGATGTTGTGCGACGTACGGGTGATCTGGCGGGCCTGGCTGGGCATGGGTGACGAGGACCGCATGAACGAACTGGGGGTCGCCGAATTCGGTACGGCCGAGGCCGCGCGCGCCTGGGTGGAACGCGGGCTGGCCGCCGCGGGAGCGAAACCCGGCATGAAGCTGTTCGGTTCGGTCGACCGGGGCAGCTACGTCATGTGCGACGGCGAACCGGCGCGGTGGGAGCTCGATCCACACGCCGGCACGGATGCCGACCTGGTCGACGGCCGCGTGGCTTGGCGGCGACCTGGCTAACATGCCTGGAAGGCGTCGTTCAGGACGCTCAATGCCTGGAAGGCGTCGTTCCAGGCATTCGACGGGGCGCTAGCGCGCCGCCATACCGTTGTGGTCGGGGGTGTCCGACGCCGGCGTCTCACCCTCGTCCGACGCGAACTGCGGCAGGTCCGGGCGCACGCCGGGGAAGAACTTCGGCACGCGCAGGATCACCTTCATGCCGGCACCGGGCGCGGTCTCGGCCATCAGCGCGTACTCGTCGCCGAACACCTGGCGCATCCGCTGGTTGATGTTGCCGATGCCGACGTGCGACCCGGTCTTGTGCGCGTCCCGCAGGTCGGCGAACAGCCGGTCGGCGTCCATGCCGACACCGTCGTCCTCGACGCTGATGAGCGCTTCGTTGCCGTTGTCCTGCGCGACCACCGTGACCGTGCCGCCGCCCGGCTTCGGGGACAGCCCGTGCTGCACGGCGTTCTCCACCAGCGGCTGGAGCACCAGGAACGGCACCACCACCGACAGCACCTCCGGCGCGATCTTGATCCGCACGTTGAGGCGGTCCGCGTAGCGCTGGGCCTGGATGGTCAGGTAGCGGTCGATGTTGCGCAGCTCCTCGGCGAGCGTGGTGAACTGCCCGGAGGTGCGGAACGAGTAGCGGGTGAAGTCTGCGAACTCCTGCAGCAGGTCACGGGCCCGTTCGGGGTCCGTGCGGATCAGCGAGGAGATCGAGTTCAGCGCGTTGTACAGGAAGTGCGGCGAGATCTGCGCCCGCAGCATCCGCACCTCGGCCTTCGCCAGTTGCTGCTTCGACTCGTCGAGCTTCGCCAGTTCCAGCTGGATGCAGACGAACTTGGCCACCTCGTCGGCCGCGCGGATCAGCCGCTTCGAGTTGACGCCGCCGACCACGATCAGCGTGCCCTCCACCTGGCCGTCGGAGATCAGCGGCACGATCACGGCCGTGCGCATGGGGCACCGGCCGCGGTGGTCACAGCTCAGGTTGGTGTGGTCGATGTGCGCGCGCTGGCCGTTGCGGATGGCCAGGTCGACGGCGCCCGTGAGGTCGACGTGGTGCTCGTTCGCGCCGCCGTCCCAGGACAGCAGGTGCCCGGACGAGTCGGTGATCCCGATGGCCACGCACTTGAGCATCTCCACCAGATGCTTGGTCGCCTGGTCGGCCGCCTCCTCCGTGAGGCCGCTGCGCATGGCGGGCGCGGCCTTCGACAGGCGCTGCACGGCGTCAAGGACGGCGTCGTCCACCGAGCCGTCCGACTTCCGCCGGCGGATGAGCAGCGCGAACACGCCCGCGACGAGCAGTGTGGCGATCACCGTCACCACGGCTCGCTCGGTCAGCAGGTCGGTCACCGGTCAATGCTCGACTGTGTACCGCCCGTGTGGCAAGCGGCCACTACTTGAGCAGCCGCGACAGCCGACGGTCGGCGAGCGGTTTCCCGCCGGTCTGGCAGGTCGCGCAGTACTGGAACGACTTGTCCGCGAACGACACCTCACGGATCTTGTCACCACACACGGGACACGGCATCCCGGTGCGGGCGTGCACCCGCAGCCCGGACCGTTTCTCGCCCTTCAGCAGCGCCGCGTGCTGGCCCACCGACCGCGACACGGCGTCGGTGAGCACGGTCCGCATCGCCTCGTACAGGCGGTCGATCGCCTCGTCGGGAAGCTTGCCGGTCGTGGCGAACGGCGACAGCTTGGCGGCGTGCATGATCTCGTCGGAGTAGGCGTTGCCGACGCCCGCCAGGATCTTCTGCGTGGTCAGGGCCCTCTTCAGCCGCTCGGTGCGGCCGGCCAGCACCTCGGCGAACTCGTCGCGGGTGACGGCCATCGCGTCCGGGCCGAGCGCGGCGATGCCCGGCACCTCCGCCGGGTCGGACACGATCCACGCGGCCAGGCCCTTCTTCGTGCCGGCTTCGGTCAGGTCGAAGCCGGGGCCCTCGCCCGGCGGTCCCAGGTGCACGCGCAACGCGAGCGGCCCCTTGCCGCCCGGCCTCGGCGGCGCGGCGGCCAGCTTCTCCGCCCAGCGCAGCCACCCCGCCCTGGCCAGGTGAACGACCAGGTGCAGGCCGTCGCAGTCGAGATCGAGGAATTTGCCGTGCCGGCCGGCAGCGGTCGCCGCCCGTCCGTGCAGCTCGGTCCACGGTGGGGTGACGGTCTTCAGCACGGACAGCGACGCGACGTCGACCCTGGTGACGGTGCGGCCGACGCCGTGCTCGCGCAGGTGCTGGGCGAGCGCCTCGACCTCGGGTAGTTCTGGCACGCACCCAGTCTTGCCCGACTCCGCTGGTTACGCCACGGGTTGCAGTGGTCCTTCTTGGCCGGGCTCGGAGTCGGTGGCGATGTTGCGGGCCACTCTGGCGACCTGCTGACGGACGGTCAGCACCCCGCGCACCGTGCCCACCCAACGCTCGGTGGGCGCGCCGTCGCCCTCGCCGCCGGTCTCCGCGACCACCCGCCAGGGCCGCCGCAACGCCCAGCGGGTGGGGAAGAACAGGATGATCAGCAGCACGGCGAGCACCACCCAGAGCGGCACGACCACGTCCTCGGGCGTCCAGAGGATCAGGACGGCGCCCAGGCCGAGTACCAGCACGAGCAGGACGATCGCGGCGGCGCTACCCACGCTCACGTCGTGCTCGAAGTCGTCGCCGACCGCTGGTGGGCGCCACTCCATCTGACTGCGCAACGTCCACAGTCGTCCATCTGCGCCGCGCACTACGCGCGTCATCAATCGCCTCCCGGCGCCGGGATCATCAACATCAATGATGGCCTAACCGGGCGGCGCTGTCAGCGGCCGTCGGGGGTGATCATCTCGGCGCTGGTGCTGGCTCCGTGTAGCTGGTGGTCGTGGTGGTGGTCCGCTCCTGGTCAAGCGAGTTGATCTCCTTGACCGTCGTGGTCTCGTAGACCACGGTGTGCGTGTCGTACGTCTGGGTGTACCGCTCGACCGTGGTCTCCCGGTACATGACGGGAGCGCTCTCGTCGTAGGTCTCGGCCGACTCGGTGCCCGACTCGGCCACCGGCGCGCCCTCGACCGGCTCGGACCGGTCGACCGACGGGGTGGACGACGTCGGCACCACCACCGCTGCGGGCGGCAGCTCGGGGTCCTGCTCGGCCGCTTGCTCCCGCGCCCTCGCCTGCTCGGCGTCCGTGCCCTCCACGATCGAGGTGGCCGAACTCCGGTTGACCTCGACCGACGACGGCGGCACCGCCTGCGCCTCGCCGATCTCCATCTCCGCGATCCGCCGGCCGTCCAGGTCGACCGGCGAGGCCTGGTCGTCGTCGGTAGCGCCCCATGGCGTGACCACGAACCCGAGCACCCCGACCGCGGCCGCCGACGTGGCCGCCAGCCCGATCTGGACCTTGACGCTGGCGAACAGGCCCTTCAGCGCGGCGCCCAGCTGCCAGCCGGCGACAGCCACCACCGGCACGGCGCTCACCCCGGCATGCGCGCGCAGGCCGGCGCACACGTCGCGCAGCTCGGCGTGCACGGTCGTGCACGGCACACAGCCGGCCAGGTGCGAGTGGATGCGCCGGCGTTCGACGCCCGAGGTGCTGCCCGCCGTGTACGCGCCGAGCTTCTCCAGCACCGACCGGCACGCGGTGGCGCCGCCCCCGGAGGCCAGGTGGGCCTGCAGATAGGCGGCGCGCAGGCCCTGCCGTGCGCGGCGGGCCAGCGCGGCCGTGGCGTTGGGGCTGAGCCCGAAGTTGGTGGCGACCGCGGCCGGCCGCTCCCCCTCGACCTCCATCTTCCAGAGCACCCTGCGCCAGCGCTCCGGAAGGCTGCGGAACGCGCGGCGGATGAGGTTGCGCTCGGGCAGCGCGCCGACCGTGTCGAAGCTGGCCGGTGCGCGGTGGGTCAACTCCTCGTCGCTGACCGGCACGTCGCGGCGGCGCATGCTCCACTCCCACGCCACGCGCCTGGCCACGATCAGCAGGTAGCCGCGCACGTTGTCCACCGGCCCGGAGCCCCGGCGGATCGCTTGAAGCACACGGAAGAAAGCCTCGGCCGTGAGGTCGTCCGCCTCGGACCGATCGTTCACCAACCCGAGCGCGAGCCGGTACACGGCGGACGAATGCCGAGAAAACAGCTCGCCGAAAGCCGAGTCCTCGCCGGCGCGAAGCCGTACGAGCAATGCCTGGTCTTCTGCCAGTCGGTCATCGATCGCTGGCAGAACGTCACCGGTCATCGAGCCAGGCCACCTCCTCCCGGCCGCCACGGGATGTGGCTCAACATGCCACAGGAGTGTCTGAGGTGGACGACAAACGTTAAGAACGTGAAGGTGGTACCGACTAAAGTATTAGGCCGTTCGGCGCAGCGCATACGGACTAGACGATCACTGGGCGGGGCCATGACGTAACCCGCTGGCCATCGTCCGCTAGACTCGGTTCACGCAATGCGGACGTGGCGCAGCTGGTAGCGCATCACCTTGCCAAGGTGAGGGTCGCGAGTTCGAATCTCGTCGTCCGCTCGCTTCGGGCGCCGTGTGCCTGCGGAAAGCGCAGGCCTCGGCGCTCGTCTTTGTTTCTGGGGGCCGAGCCCCCAGACCCCCACGGTGCGGCACCTGCCTGACCCAGCGTGGTTCCGTTGGGCTTCGTCGCCGCTATGCGGCTCTTCTAGTCGGCCATCGCTTGTAGGTAGCGGACCAGCATCGTGTGGGCCGGGACCGTGCGGCCCATCTCGAACAGGGCCACCTCCGCGTGGCTGGTGCCGGAGCGGCGGGCCAGGTCGTTGCGTGACCAGCCGCGTTCCTCTCGCATGAGCTGCACCAGCCGGCCGGAGTCCTCCGCGTCCGCGCAGGCCCGGTCGGCCTCCGTCTGGTCAACCGCGCGGAACCACGTGGTCATCGATCAGCCCCTTCGTCGCCGGTGCGCACATCTCACACCACGAAGGGGCCTTGATCCAGAGCGCGATCAGCTCGGGTTGGTAACACCCAGGCCGATCGGGCAGGAGACGCCCGTGCCACCGACAGGTACTGCTGGTGATAGCACTCCTTCAACCAAACCCGCGCGCCGGACTCCCACGGGCTCAAGCCGGCGATCAGGTCTTGCGTCGATCGACGAACCGGACCGCCTTGGCGCGCATGAAATCCTCGAATCGCGCCGTGGCAACCAGCCTCCCCAACCCGGGGCGCTGTTGAAACCTGTGCCGCAACAATCCATGCACGACGCCCACATCATTGCTTGTTAATCTACTCAGAGCTGCGCCGACGACGCCGTTCACAGAGTGAACAATGCGTTGTTCCTCTTTGACCAGGCCCACTTCTCGGATAGCTAGTCCAAGGAGTTCGGTCGACTCTTCCTGGGTGCCGAGATTCGACTTCAACTCCACAGCGTCGGCGAGTTGAAACCACTGCACGTCAACGCCCTGATGACGCTTCACTCCGGCGCGTATTGCGATGCGACTCAGTTCCGCCGGGGAAGACGATTCGATCCTTGTCCCACTACTAACGACCGGCCTGTCGAGACCAGGGACAATGAACACATATCCAGGCAGCAGAGCCCTGCTTACAGAAATCATCCCCGCTGCTGCGGAGACGTCCGCCTGCGATAGCAGGTCCATGACGTCGCAAAGGTCGATGTAGGCGTTACGAACGGGTTCCAAAAATCTATCTGGAACCAGGAGATGAGACGCAAATCGGTTAGCTTCGCCTTCCTGGTTTACCCCCAACGGATGAATCAGTTCAGCTTGCTCAACTGCGGAGATTTCACACATAACCGTATCGATATGCCAACCAATGATCGCATGTCCCAGTTCATGGGCGAGGGTAAATCGTTCGCGGCGACCAGGCTGTCCCGACCTAATGAACACACGCGGACGTCTTCCTGACAAGATCGCCACGCCGTCGCAGTCATGTGGCCACTCACAGAATTCCACATCGGCGTATAAGTCAACTAGTGCACGGATATCTATAGGCGGAACGAGATCGTGGCGATCGACAATGAGAGATGCCAGTCGAACTTCAGGTGAGTCCCTCATCTATGGCGACAATCGGCCCGTCTGTCGCAGCCAGTGCACGACCCCAGCGGCCTCCACGTCGTTCCCCGCACGAGCCGCCGCAGCGGCGACACCAGAAATCTCCGCCACCTCGTCAGAGGTGATCGACCGACCGGCCGCTCGGCCGCGATGTGCTGCTATTGCGAAGCGAAGCGACTCGGGGCGTTCGACCCAGGTGCTGTACTCGAGCTGAGTCAACCCGAGGTAGTCGCCTAGCGACTCGGCCTGCCCGTTCGGCGCACCACTGGCGTCGTGCCAACGATCAACCCAGTCATCAACATCGAGCAGCAACGCGTTCCCTTGAAGGCACGCGTCGACGAACGTGGTCCGCTCAGACATCGATACTCCTTCCTGGCACCGCATCGCCGATCAAGACTCCTGTGACCCGCATCCAGTATGCCCAGGTGACGGCCTCTTCGGTTGTGAATTTCGATGTGTCCATGCAGCGAGTCCCACTCGTAGTAACGGTCGCCGCGCTGGTTCCGCCAACGTCGCTTGCCGTTTCGCGCACCGCACGAGACCTGCGTGTCGAGGAAGCACGGGTTGGGCCTCGGGATTCCTGGCATGCGGCTACCTGTAGTCCGTGTGGACGCCGTTGATCACACCACGTTACCGAACGGGGACTGCACGTACTCAACTCGGATTGGTGACACCCAGGCCGATCGGGCAGGAGACGCCCGTGCCGCCGAGACCGCAGTAGCCGTTCGGGTTCTTGGCGTCCGACAGGTACTGCTGGTGGTACTCCTCGGCGTAGTAGAACTCGCCGAGCGGGGCCACCTCCGTGGTGATCTTGCCGTAGCCGTCGCGGGCCAGGGCCACCTCGTAGCTCGCCCGGCTCTGCTCGATGGCCGTGCGCTGTGCGTCGTCCGCGTAGTACGCGGTGGAGCGGTACTGCGTGCCGACGTCGTTGCCCTGACGGTTGCCCTGGGTCGGGTCGTGGCCCTCCCAGAACACCTTCAGCACGCCCTCGTAGGAGATGGCCTCCGGGTCGAACACCACGAGCACCACCTCCGCGTGCCCGGTGGCCCCGCTGCAGACGTGCTCGTAGGACGGGTTCGGGGTGTGCCCGCCCGCGTAGCCGACGGCGGTCGTCCACACGCCGGGGGTTTGCCAGAAGAGCCGCTCCGCGCCCCAGAAGCAGCCCATGCCGAACACCGCCGTCTGCAGACCCTCGGGGAACGGCGGGGCGATCGGTCGATCAGTGAACACCGCGTGCTTCAACACCATGCCCTCCACTTTACGTAGCTCGGCCAACCGGTCCACGGATCGAGAACGAACGTGAGAACGTGGTAACAAATCCGCCGGAGGCCATAGGGGGTCAGATGGGTTGGCAGGAGGACCTGAAGCAGCTCGGGGAGCAGCTCACGTCCGGGCAGATCACCACGGCGGAGTATCGGCAGCGCAGCGAATCCGTGCTGGCCGAGGCCGACCAGGAGGCCGCCGAGCTGGCGGCCGCGGAGACGCAGCCGACCGAGCCGCCGGAACGGCCGAAGCCGCACATTCCGGTTTCGGCCGCGTGGGAGGCGCCATCCGGGGAGATGACCCAGATCGTCGGTACGAAGGACGAGACCACGCTGGTCAGCAACTCCATCGCCGACAAGTTGGACCGACCCGACACGTGATCGTTGACCCGGCCCGCCGCGTGGTGTAGATGGCGCCGGCAGGAGCGTCTCCGACGGTCAGTACCATCTGCCGAGGCCGGACCGGGGGCGGCGACGCCCATCTGCAGGCCGCTGCAGACGATGGCGGAGGAACGTGACGTGACGAGCAGTACGGCGACGACGGCGGCGGACAAGCCGGAGCCCGACGAGCCGGACGCTCGGCCAACGGACACCGACGCACCGGAGACCACCGTCGCCGAGCCGCGACTGGTGACCGCCGCCAAGCGCTTCGGGAAAAGACTCGACATCGCCAGGCTGGTCGAGCTGCTCGCGCTGATCCCCGCGCTCGCCATGGCGGTCGAGGTGGCCAGGGCGGGGAAGCTCCAGTGGCTCGACTACTGGTACGTCCTGATCCGGATCACCAACCCGGACGGCTCGTTCCGCTTCCAGGGCATCTTCACGCCGCAGAACGAGCACCCGCTGGTGATCCCGTCGCTGCTGTACTGGCTAGACGCGCGCCTGGCCGACGGTGACAACCGCGTCCTCGGCTTCCTGGTGGTGGTGATCGCCGCGGCCATGGTGCTGCTGCTCCGCACGGCGCTGCCGAAGACCATGCCGCCGCTCATGCGTGCCGGCCTCGTGGTCGCCGCCTCCGCGCTGATCTTCAGCTTCCAGGGCATGCACATGTTCGTCCGCTCGATGAGCGGCTCGGCCTGGCTGACCGCCAACCTGATCGTGATCGCGTCGCTGCTGCTGGCCAACAAGGGCAAGTGGGTGGCCGCGTGGATCGTGGCCATCGTGGCGTCGGAGACCTACGGCACGGCGTTCGCCGTGTGGCCCGCGCTCGCGCTGCTCGCCACCATGCGCGGCGAGCGCTGGTCGAGACGGTTGATCCCGCTCGGGCTCGGGGCCGTGGTCATCGGCATCTGGTACGTCCTCAAGCCGAACACCTGGGTGGGCGGCACGCCGGCCAGCGACGTCGGCACGCTGCTGTACCAGTTCCTGACGATCGTCGGGAAGATGTGGACGGCCAACGTCTCCGGGTTCGCCGTGGTGGCCGGCGCGCTCACGCTGGTGATCTACGCGGTGCTGACCACCAACAAGACGGCCCGCCAGCCCGGCCTGCGGTTCTGGTGGGCGCTCGGCTGCTACGGCGTGCTCGCCTGCGGCATGATCGCCACCGCCCGCATCGACTT
Source organism: uncultured Actinomycetota bacterium (assembly GCA_963826035.1). Classification (GTDB taxonomy): domain Bacteria; phylum Actinomycetota; class Actinomycetes; order Mycobacteriales; family Pseudonocardiaceae; genus Actinophytocola. Next base: position 208,869 of record CAWGVZ010000009.1, read on the forward strand.
CGGCTCGGAGTTCGGCCTCACCAGCCGCTACTCCTCGCTCGCCGTGATGGCCGCGATCCCGCTGCTCGTCCTGCTGGCTGCCGTGCTCTACAAGGGCGTGTCACGCAACGCCCAGAAGATCGCGATCTCGGTCGTCGGCATCGGCGTCGTCGGGTTCACCCTCGGCATCCCGACGGCCGCCAGCCTGCGGGACCAGATCAAGGAGCACCCGCTGGAGGCCATCGCCATCCGCGCGGGCTTCGGCGACACGCTCGGCCCGGTGCTGCCGAAGGAGGCCGAGCTCGAGCCCGACCTGAGGGTGCTGCAGCACTATCCGTTCAACGGGACCTTCTCGCTCGGCTGCGGCGGACCGGAACTCGGTTCGACCATCGACATGTCCGACGCGACCCCGCTGACCGAGCCGGGCACGCGCAGCCCCGACAAGCCGGCGGGCATGGTCGAGGAGATCGACCCGCGCGGCGAGGCCGACCTGATCACCGGCTGGGCCACGGGCGGCACGAACCGCAACGCCGACCAGGTGCGCTGCACGCTGGTCGTGGACGGCGACGGCAAGGTGGTCGGCGCCGGGGTCAGCCGGATCGCCCGCGCCGACGTCACCGGCCGGTACTGGGGTCTGCCGCCCGACGTAGGCTTCAAGGCGATCGGACCGGTCACCGACGACACACGCATCGTGATCGTCTATGAAAGCGGCGCCATTCGGTGGCTGCCGGCAGAGGTCAGCGACACCGGAGACGAACAGTGAGCATTGAGCGGGTGCCAGAAGTAGCGGTCAGCGTCCTGATTCCCGTGAAGGACGAGGAGGCGACGCTGGCCACCCTGGTCGCCGAGATCAGTGCCGCGTTCGCCACCATGCCGGAGACCGGCTACGAGGTCATCTTCGTCGACGACGGCAGCACCGACACGAGCTGGCAGGTGATGCAGGAGCTGGCGGCGGCCGACCCCCGCGTCCGCGCCATCCGCCTGCGCCGCAACTTCGGCAAGGCCGCCGCACTGGCCGCGGCCGTCGACGAGGCGCGCGGCGACCGCGTGGTCACCATGGACGCCGACCTGCAGGACGACCCGGCCGAGGTGCCGCGGCTGCTGGCCGAGCTCGACGCGGGTGCCGACCTGGTGTCCGGCCACAAGGCCGACCGCAAGGACCCGCTCGGCAAGCGCATCCCGTCGAAGTTCTTCAACAAGATGACCGGCGTGATCACCGGGCTGAAGCTCAACGACCACAACTGCGGGCTCAAGGCCGCGCGGACCGAGGTGTACCGGCGGGTGCCGCTCTACGGCGAGCTGCACCGCTACATCCCGGCGCTCGCGCACCAGAGCGGCTACAAGGTCGTCGAGCTGGCGGTGAACCACCGGGCGCGTGAGCACGGCAAGTCGAAGTACGGCCTCGAGCGGTACGTGCGGGGCGCGATCGACCTGCTCACCGTCATGACGATCACCAAGTACGGCCGGCGCCCGGCTCACCTGTTCGGTGGTCTCGGGCTGGCGGCCGGTCTGCTCGGCTTCCTCGTGCTGGCATACCTCACGGTCGCGAAGATCTTCTTCGGCGACACGATCGGCGACCGGCCGCTGCTCATGCTGGGGATCCTGCTGGTCATCCTCGGCGTGCAGATGATCTCCATCGGGCTCATCGCCGAGATCGTGCTGCACCGCACGGCCAACCGGCGCGAGGCGACCGACCTGATCTCCGAACGAACTCCGGCGGAACCAACGGCGAGCGACGCGGCTGCGGCCGCGCCCGCCAAGAAGGCTGCCGCAACGAAGGCAGGGGTCCAGGCATGAGCGGGTTGCGCGGCGCGTACGTCGCTGGGGTCAAGACGGTCCGGAAGGCGGCGGACAAGTCCGGCCTGCTCGGCAAGCTCGCGAACAGCGAGTCCCCGCGGATGCGGCACCTGCGCACGCTGTTCTCGATCCACGACGTGGATGACATGGCCGCGCTGGACGTCGCCTGGTGGAGCTACCCGGCCATGAAGCGGGTCGAGGAGTTCCTGTCCGGGCGTCCCGAGGCGCGGGTGTTCGAGTACGGCGCCGGCGCCAGCACCGCGTGGCTGTCGCGGCGGGCCGGCCAGATCGACAGCGTGGAGCACGACGCCGAGTTCGTGGTGTACGTGCAGGAGATGCTGGCCGACACCCCGGGCGTGAAGCTGCACGCGGTGCCGGCCACGCCGGCCACCGCCGACACGGTCATCCGCTCGGAGCGTCACGGGCACGAGAACCTGGACTTCGGCGAGTACGTGTCCACCATCGACCGGGTGGGCGGCATGTTCGACCTGGTGGTGGTCGACGGCCGGGCGCGCGTCGACGCATTGCGCCGTTCGCTGGACCACCTGGCCGACGGCGGTGTGATCGTGTTCGACAACATCCGCCGCAAGCGCTACTGGGACGTCGTGTCCAAGCTGCCGGGGCTGCGGATCGAGCTGTTCAAGGGCGCGACGCCCTCGCTGCCCTATCCCACCACCACCGGGTTGATCTGGCGTGACTGACGAGCCGGCGGCCGCGACGCCCCGACCGAGCCGGCGAGCCGACGTGCTCGCCGTCGCGTTCGTGGTGCTGGCCGTCGGAATCGCGATCTTCGCGTGGCGGGACCAGCTGCCGGACGTGGTCGACGCGTTCGGCAAGATCGCCTGGTGGCGCGCGCTGACCGCGTTCGCCTGCGTGGTGGTCGGCCTGCTGGCCACCGCCGAGGTGTGGAAGCACTGCCTGGCCGCACTCGGCTCGAAGGTGACCTCCGGCGCGGCGCGGCAGATCTTCTTCCCCGCACAGGTCGGCAAGTACCTGCCGGGGTCGATCTGGCCGTTCCTCGCGCAGATGCGCTTCGCCCGCGAGCACGGCGTGCCGGGCGGCATGGCGCTGCTCGCCGGGTCGGTGTTCCTGGTGATCCACACGGTGACGTCCGTGCTCGTCGGGGCGTTGCTGCTGATCAGCCAGCCGGAGCTGGTGAACAGGTTCGGCTGGGCCGGCGTGTTCATCCCGCTGGCGCTGGTGCTGCTGCACCCGAAGGTGGTCAACACGCTGGCCCGCAAGCTGGCCAAGCGGTCGGGGATCGAGCCGCCGGTGCTGCGCTGGCGCAACCTGGTGGCCCCGATGGCGTGGATGCTCCCGGCGTGGCTCGGCTACGGCGCGGCGGGTTATCTGCTGGCCGACCCGTTCACCGACTCGGTCCTGCAGCTGGCGCTCGTGTGCACCGGGTCCTTCGCGCTCGGCTGGATCGTGGGCCTGGTGGTCTTCATCGCCCCGGCGGGCGTCGGCGCCAGGGAGGCGGTGCTGATCGTGGCGCTGACGCCTCTGGTCGGCGGTGCCCCGGCAGGCGCGATCAGCCTGCTGCTGCGGGTGGCGCACACACTGGCGGACGTACTGCTGGCACTGCGGTACGGCCTGGCTCGCGCCCGCCGCGGCCGCGAGCAGGAGCACTCACTGTCCGCGTAGGCCTTCCGGTCAGATGCCGATCACGTCCAGCGCTCGCTCCAGGCCGGCGAAGTCCTTGGCGTTCCGGGTCAGCAAGGGCATCGAGTTGACCGCGGCGGTGGCGGCGATCTGCAGATCCATCCGGCGGGGCCGCGGGTCCCGACCTGCCCGGCGGACCAGCGTCGCGAGCAGGCCGTAGCGCTTGGCGGACTCGGTGTCGAACGGAAGGATGTCGAACCGGTCGAGCACCGCGTAGTACCGCTCGGTGCGGGCGGCACGCTCGATCGGGTCGTCGACGTCCAGGCCGTAGCCGAGTTCACCGACCGACACCGCGCTGACCGCCGCGGGCGTCGCAGCGAGGTCACCGAGATCGAGATGCTCGAGGTCGATGATCACCGAGGTGTCAAGCAGAACACCGTTCGGCAGGCTCATCCGTCGGTCCTGCGGTCCCACGGGTCGGTCAGGTCCTCCGGGCCGAACACCTCGTCGGCGCGGCGCAGATCGTCGCGCCACCGTTCGGCGTCGACGGGGGGCAAGGTCCGGAACTCCGCCTGCATCTCCGCCAGAGTCCGGCGCGGTCGCTCGGTCTTGTGGCCGGCCTGATGTGGCACAAGGTCCGCGACCGGCGTCCCGTTGCGCGTGACCACGAAACTCTCGCCGTTCATCACCTGCCGGATGATCTCCGCGTTGTCGTTTCGGAGCTCCCGCTGTCCGATGCGCCGAGTCATAGCACAATCGTAGCTCTTTCCACTTCAATGTGCTACATCCTGGCCGAGGGCCCTGGCCGGGTCGTGACAAGTCTCGCCGACCCGATCCCTCCGACCGCATCGTCCCGCTAACGTAGCGCGCGTGTCCCTGGACAATTCGCGATCGGCTCCTGGGCTGCCGCCTGTCCATGAGGCGTGGCTGCCGAGGGAACATTCGCTCCATCGGCCGCGGCATGCCCGCCGTCAACTGACGGCGCTGGTCTGCGCGCTCGTGTTCTTCACGAGCCCCACGGTCATGTGGTTGTTCGGCATGCGTCCGACCGAGCTGGAGAACCATGAGCTGGCCGGCTTTCCCAACCCGTTCTCCGGCTGGGCCTTCCTCACGGGAATGAGCCCGTGGGCCACGGACAACCTGGTGTTCCGCGCCGACGCCATCAAGGCGGCCGACTGGGTCAGCCGCACGTTCTTCGGTGAGCCCGCCCCGTTCGACCAGGGAAACACCACGCCGGGTGGGCCGCTGCCAGGCAGCCCGGAGGAGCCGGCCCGGCCGGGTGCCCCGGTCGAGGAGGACCCGAACACCGCCGGCTACCGGCGCGTGATCGAGGGCAAGGACGGCTGGCTCTACTTCGGCGAGGACATCATCTCCAAGTGCCAGCCGGAGCAGCCCATCGAGACGACCGTCCAGCAGCTGGCCGAGCTGCGTGCCACCGTCGAGGAGTCCGGGCGGAAGTTCATCCTGGTCGCCGTGCCGGACAAGACGACCATGGTTCCCGAGAACCTCCCGGACAGGTTCCCTGGCCAGGAATGCGCGAAGAACGCGACGCCGGAGCTGTGGCAACAGCTCTCCACCGTCGCCAGGGCGGTCGACATGCGGCCGCCCCTGGAGGCCGTCAGCGAGGAGCTCGGTGATCCCGTCTTCCACCCCTTGGACTCGCACTGGACTAGCGAGGGCGCCGTGGAGATGGTGCGCCAGGTCGCCGAGCGGCTCGAGCCCGGCATCTCCGAGGACTGGCGCCTGTCCCGGTCCGGCACCAGCACCGGAACATCCGACCTACCACCCCTGATCGGCAGGGAAGGGACGAATCGGTCGACGAGCTACGAGCTGCGCCCGAACGGCCGGACGGACCGCACGGAAGCGCACCTCAACGACCTGCGCGAACCGGTTCGGCGTACGTCGCTGCCGTTAACCGGTATGGTCGACAAACCGACTCTGCTCCTCGGTGACTCGTTCTCGTTGGCAGCGACCAGGTATATGCCGGCCGCGTTCGCCGACGTCACCCAGCTGTACTACAGCACAGCTGCCTCTGATCCCGGGGTGGTGGCGGACGCGATGGCGGACAACGAGGTCATAGTCGTCGAGATCGTGGAGCGCAACATCGCAGAGGGCGCGCTCCAGCTGTTTGACCCGGCATTTCTCGAGCAGGTCCGCGAGGAACTGCGGAACCGCCCGATTCGCTAGTTGTTGTCGCAGGGAGAGACGAACATGACGTGGCAGGAGAGCCTTCGCCAGCTCGACGCGCGACTGGCGAACGGCGAGATCGGTGCCGCCGACTACCGCAGGACCCGTGACGAGATACTCGCTGAGGCGTCCAGCGGGAACCAGGCGAACGGCCAGGAGTCCGGCAAGGACGGCCTGTGGACCGCGACCAACCCGTCGGCCCAGCCGGACACGGCCGACGAGAAGACGACCGACATCGCTCCCGGCGAGACCACCGTGGTGGTGCGACAGGACGAGCTGGAGGACGAACGGACCCAGGTGGTCAAGGCCGACGCCATGGTCCCCGCTCCCGGGAATGCTCCGCCGCCACCACCGCCGTGGCCGGTCGCCATGAACAACACCCGGTCAGCACCGATCCAGGGCCAGGAGGTGTTCGCCGGGGCGGGAAAGGCGAGCAAAGGCCGCTGGCTCCGGTGGTTCGCACCGCTGGTGATCCTCGCGCTCGTGGCAGGCGGGATCTGGTGGTTCGTCGTCCGCGAGGATGCCCCGCCCGAGAGTCGGAACGAACAGTCGCCAACCATCACCACCACCGAGCAGGCCGCACCGGCAATCGACGACGTCGCCGCTGATTTCCCCGAGCTCCCCGGCCAGCCCGCGGCCGGCGGCGACGGGACGGCGACGACCGGCGAGGCCCAGGAACTGCAGCTGCTCTCCCCCGGGTACGCGACGCTGCTCGAGGACAACGGCGCGAGCGAGCTCGTCCACCGGCGTTCGCAGCAGCAGGGTGTCGCCTATCAGTTGATGGCCGCGCCCGTCGAGTCCGACAACGGCGCTTCCGAGCTCGCCGGGCTGACCACGGGCCATCTGGAGCAGGCCGGTTTCACCGCCGTCGAGCCCGCGGAGGAAGGACCGACAATCCTCACCCGCACCGATCAGATCTTCCAGACATACGTCACCACATACGCCTCCGGAGATATCTGGGTGCAGCTCAACGCGTCGGGTAAGCCGAACGCGGACGCGGCGGCGTTGCTCACCGAATTCCGGACCGTGCTCCAGTCCGTGACGGCACGTTTTCCTGCCGGTTGACCTCGGCGGACGGCCGATGTCGAGCACGGCGACCTCGGGGGACGGCCGCACCGACAACCCGTGCACAATGTGGCAGTTGGTGATGGGCGGAGCAACACACAGGGTGTGGCTGCCGGTCATAGGTGAAGGGAGACCAGGTGTCCTGGCAGGACGAGCTTCGCAGGCTTGATGAGGAGTTGGCCACTGGGCGAATCTCGGCCGACGACTACCGGACGCGTCGCGACCAGGTCATGTCGGCTGCGGTCTCACCCGGGTCGGAGCCCAAGCCGACGCCGCCGGCTGAATCCACGACCATCATGCAGCCAGTGCCGCCGGCGCAGCCCGAGGGCGGCGCCGACGCCGACAAGACCCAGATCGTGTCCGGGAAGGACATGGAACAACCTGACCGCACCCAGGTCGTCGGCGGCGGCTGGCAGACCACCCGGCCGGGCGGTCCCGACGAGGGGGAACGTACGCAGTACGTGCCCGGCGTGCCTTCGCAGAACATCGCGGGCAACAGACAGGCCCCACAGAACTTCCCGCCAGGTCCCGGCGGGTTCCCCCCGCCCAACGAGCCGCCGTGGCAGCAGCAGGAGGACCTCAGCCCGCCTTGGGGTGGGCAGGAGTTCCTCCCGCTCGCCGCGGCCAACAACCCGGACTGGTCCCGCCAGGGACCCGAGGTCTTCGACGAGGGCAAGTCATCCGGTCCCTGGAAGGTTCTCGGCATCATCGGAATCGTCGTGGTGCTGCTGGGCATCGCGGCGGGTGCCTACTTCATGTTCCGCCCGGACAGTCAGCAGGCAACGGACGATAACGGTGACAACACCGGAAACAACTCGTCCGAGACGAACGAATCGGAGGAGCCACCGGAGCCGACGGGACCGATCGTCGAGCTCCCCGGCCAGGTGTCCGACATGTCGGCCATCGACACCTTCGAAAAAGTCAAGGGGATCGACTACCTCACGGAGCAGGAGATCGCCATCTACGAGACGGCGGGCGCGAGCAACGCGACGGTAGCCATCGCCGAGGAGAACGGCGTCCGGATCATCATCCTGGTCACCGAGCAGACGGACGCACCGGCAACCATCGTCGCCCGCGACGCGCTCGGCCAGCTGCAGTTGGCGTTCAACCTCACCGAACGTGAGGCGCCGGCAGGGGTACTCGCCGCCGCCAACGAGCAGTCAAGTAGTGGGCCGCTGCTGAGGGCGCACTACGCGTCGGGCACGAGCCTCGTGCGACTGCAGGCTCAGGGAACGGACGCGGACGCGGCCGAGACGAACCGGCTCTTCGACGACATCCTCGAGGCGCAACTCGAGCGGTTGCCCGCGGATGGCTGAGACGAATCAGCCGCAGGGAGGAATCGCCGCCGGAACGATTGTCGCGCGTAACTACGTCCCGGCGGCGAAAGTCCTGGCCGGCTCGTTTCGCCGCCACCATCCGGACGCGACGTTCACGGTTCTGGTGATCGACGCCGAGGGCGACGAACTCGCCGGCCTCACGGCCGACGTACCGGGAATCCGGTTCCTCGGCCCGGACGACATCGACCTCGATCCGAGCGAGTTCGGGCGAATGGCGTTGGCCTACACGGTCACCGAGCTGTGTACGGCGGTCAAACCGTGGCTCCTCCGGACGCTGCTCATCGAGCACCGCACGGCCATCTACCTCGATCCGGACATCGAGGTGTTCGCTCCGTTCGCCGACACGGTCGACGAACGTGCGACCGAGCACGCCATCGTGCTCACCCCCCACGTGCTGGAGCCGATGCCGCGTGACGGACTGCGGCCGAGCGAAGCCGACATCATGGCGTCCGGCGTGTTCAACCTGGGGTTCATCGGCGTGTCCGGCGACGCGCTGCCGTTCCTGTCGTTCTGGGCGGAGCGGCTGCGGCAGGACGCCATCTCCTCGGTCACCGAGCAGCTGTTCACCGACCAGCGCTGGGTGGACAACGTCCCGGCGCTCTTCAGCCACACGGTCATCGACGACCCCGGCTACAACCTCGCCTACTGGAACGTCTACCAGCGGAAACTCGCCCGCCAAGCCGACGGTGTGATCACCGCGGCCGGGGAGCCGCTGCGGTTCGCGCACTTCAGCGGATACCGGCCGGAGAAGCCGTGGCTGGTCTCCACCCACTACGCGGACCGCCCCCGTGTGCTGATGTCCGAACATCCCCTGTTCGCCGAACTCATCGGTGACTACCGAACCAAGCTGTTCGAGGCCGGCTACCTCGAGGCTCTCGACGACATCAAGTACCGCTGGAACACCCTGCCGGACGGGACGTCCGTGCCACCGGCACTTCGCCGCGCGTACCGGGAGGAGTGGGTGAAGTCCGAGCGCCGGGGCACGACACCGCCGCCCAACCCTTTCCGGGACGACTCGTCGGAGGATCTCCTTCGGTGGGCGACGGCCCCGGCCACCCCGGAGCAGGAGGAGGCCGGGCTCAGCCGCTGGGCGGTTGCCCTGTGGAAGTCCCGTGCCGATCTGCGGGCGGTCTACCCCGATCCCCTGCACGCGGACGCCGAGGGCTACCGGCACTGGTGCCTGACCTCCGGTGTGGTCGAGCGCGAGCTCCCGCCGTCGGCCGTGCTGAGCATCGAGTCCGCCGGTCCGGTGGTGCCGGTCGAGGATGTCGGCGCGAACGTGCTCGGTTACCTGACCGCCGAGCTCGGCGTCGGTGAGATGGGCCGGCTCGTGCACGACGCGGTCGCGTCCAGCGGGCTGCCGCTCGCCACCGCGGTGGACGAGCACACGGTGGTGAACCGCACGGCGCACCCACTGCCGACGGGCGCCGCGGTCGGCGAGCCGAAGTACGGGGTCAGCGTGTTGGTGGTCAACGCCGACATGACCCACTCGACCCTCCGGCAGTATCCGGATCTGGCCAGGGACCGGTACGTCATCGGCGTCTGGTCCTGGGAACTCGACACTTTTCCGCCGGCCATGCATCCCGCGTTCGGCCAGGTCGACGAGATCTGGACGATCAGCGACTTCTGCGCGGCGGCCATTCGGGAGCACTCCCCGGTGCCCGTACACCGGTTCCCCGTGCCGGTCCGCGACCCGCTCGCCGGCCAGGACGCCGGCCGGCCCGTACGTCGCCCGGACGAGGTGACCCGCTTCCTGTTCGTGTTCGATCACAACAGCGTGTTCGAGCGCAAGAACCCCATCGGCGCGATCAAGGCGTTCATGACCGCCTTTCCCGACCGCACCGACGTGCGTCTGGTCATCAAGACGATCAACGGGGACCGGCACGTCGGCGACAGCGAACGACTGCGCATGGCGGCGGCCGAGGACGACCGCGTCGAGTTGATCGAGCACTACCTGAGCAGCGACGAGCTCAGGAAGCTGTTCGCCGGCGCCGACTGCTACGTGTCACTGCACCGCAGCGAGGGCTTCGGCCTCACGGTGGCCGAGGCGATGGCACACGGCCTCCCGGTCGTCGCGACCGACTACGGCGGCACGAGCGAGTTCCTCGGCCAGCACACCGGGTGGCCCATCCCGTACCGGCTGGTGCCAGTGGGAGCCGGCAGCGAGCCCTACCCGAGGGACGCCCTGTGGGCCGACCCCGACATCGAGGCCGCCGCCGCCGCTCTCCGTGAGATCGCGGACGACCCCGAGCTCGCTGTCCGGCGTGGTGCCGCGGCCAGGCGGCACGTGCTCGCCACCCGCGCCGCCGACCTCGCCGCCGACTGGGCGCGCGCCAGGATCGACGAGGCGCACCAGACGTGGCGGAGTCGGCGTGGCGGAGTCGGCCCGACCGCTGAGGGACCGCTCGCCCCGATCGAACGCAGCCGCGAGGCACTCCGGTGGCGGGCCGACCCGTCCGTGGCGAGCCGGGTGCCGATGGCGACCGCGCTGCGTCGCGGGATCCTCCGGCTCCTGGACCACTACGACCAGCACCAGCGCAGTGTGCTGACCGAGCTGATGGACGGCGTTTCCGCCGGTGTGGCGCAGCTCGTCAACGACCAGCGGGACCTGGAGCAGCGACTCCAACTGCTCGAACGCGGGCACGCGACGAGCGAGGCGGCCCAGCACACGATCAACGCGGACCTCGAGAGCAGGATTCGCGAGCTGCCGCTCGAGCTCGAGCACCGCGCCGGCCTGCAGGCCGACAGCATGGCCGCTCTCGAGCACCGCGTGATCAGCATGTTCCACGAGCGGGCCGAGTGGATGGCCGCGATCGAGGCCAGCACGACGGAGTTGACCACCGAGGTGCCGCTGCTACGCAACGCCCTGCTGCGCCACCACGACCTGGTGAGTCCCGACACGGCCGCCACGAGCCAGACGGTGGTCACCGACGTCGGGCTCCTGCGCCTGCCCGCCGACGATGCCGTGGTGCTGCCGTGGATGCGTCGGTACGGCAGCTGGGAGGTGGACGAGTCCCGGCTCGTCGACCTGCTGCTTCCCGAAGGCGGTGTCTTCGTCGACATCGGCGCCCACGTCGGCTACTTCACCGTTCGCGCACTGCGGAAGGTCGGCCGACAAGGCGCCGTCTACGCGGTCGAACCGTGGGCCAAGGTCCGCGAGCTGCTCGAACTCAACGTTCGGGCGAACGTCGTGCCGGCGGTCGCCGAGGCCCTGACCGTCGTCGACGGCGCCGCGTGGGACAGCAACGGGCCGCTGCGCCTGGCGCTGGCCGACGACGGCAACAGCGGGGACAACCGCATCGACCCGAACGGGGCTGTCGAGGTCACCGGCATGGTGCTCGACGAACTGCCCGGTCTCGACCAGCGCCGGATCGACGTCGTGAAGTGCGACGCCCAGGGCCGGGACCACCGCGCACTGGCCGGCATGGCGAACCTGCTGCGTAGTCACCGTCCACACGTGGTCACCGAGTTCTGGCCCGACGGGATCGAGCAGGCGGGCGGTGATCCGGCGGCGGTGCTGCGGCAGTACCGCGAGTGGGATTACCAGCCGATCCCGGTGACCGCCGAGGTGGTGGACGTCGCCGCGGCCGAACACGGCCGGGTACTCGCGGAGAACGCCTCGCGGACGGACGAGGAACTGGTCGACCTGGCCAGGGGTACCAGCGAAACCTTCCTCACGCTTTGGCTCCGGCCGTTAGTCTGACCGTTAGTCCGGGGTGAGGGGTGGAATGAGCGAGCAAGTGGCGTCCCACCCGTCATCCCCACAAGTAGCCGAACCGGCCACGCACCCGGCGATGGCTCCTGTCGAGCCACCGCCGCCGACACCGGAGCGGACCAGGACCAGCACCAGGCTCAACGGCCTCGACGTACTCCGCGCGTTGGCGTCCTGCCTGGTGTTCTACACCCACATCGCCACCTGGTACCGGTACCAACAGGAACCCCTGGGCGTCAGCGAGGTGGTCACCGATTACGTCATCCTGCCCCTGCATCTCAACAAGGACCTCGGCTTCTTCGGTGTCGCGCTGTTCTTCGTGATCAGCGGGTTCGTGATGGCGCACGTGGCGACGAAGGAGCGGGCCGGCGAGTTCGCCATCAAGCGCGTGCTGCGGATCTTCCCCGCCCTGATCGCCGCGGTGCTGCTGGTCTGGGCGCTGTGGGCCGCCGGCTGGTTCGCGATCCAGGGCAACCCGACCGAGATCACGCTGTCCGACGTGCTGACCAACATGTTCCTGGTCAACTTCTTCGTCCCCGGCCATCCGCCGATGGTCGGGGTGGCCTGGACGCTGGTCACCCAGCTGTCGATCTACGCGATGATCGGCCTGATGCTGTTCGTCTACCGCCGCGCCCCGTGGCTGGCGATCGCCGTCCAGATCACCGTCTGCTCGGTGATCCTCTCGATCCTGCCGAACTACAAGGGCCTCACCGCGTCCTCGATCGCGAACATCGGCGCGTTCGGAACGGCGATCGTGCTCGGACAGGTCATGTGGCTCGTGTGGAGCAAGCGGGCTCCCGTGTGGGCGGGGGCGCTGCTCGGCCTGGCCTGCTGGCTCGTGTTCCAGTGGGCCGACGACCTCGGCTACGGCCGCTACGACGACTCCTACCTGCTGACCTTGACGTTGGCATCGCTGCTGGTCGTGGCCGCCGTCCTGACGAGCAACCGGATACCCCGGTTACGTGTGATCACCTATCTGTCGTCCCGCAGCTATGCCGTCTATCTCGTGCACCAGACCATCGCGTTCACGGTCCTGTCCCAGCTGTGGTCGCACACCACGTCGCTGGTCGCCGTCGCGGCGTCGATCGCCGGTGTGCTGCTGGTCGCCGAGCTGGTCCATCGGGCGGTCGAGCGCCCGTTCTCGAAACTGGCCGGCCAGCTCACCAGGCGTGCTCGGGGATAGTTTTCCAATCGAGTATCGACTGAGGGAGTTGGCCAGGCACAATAGCCTCGTGCTCGGGGACCATGCGGCGGCTGGCGCACGATGACGGGAGTCGTCGCGTCGCCTGCTCTCGCCGAGAGTGCCCCCCGGACCGGATCCGACTGGTTGGGTGGGCTCGACCTGGTCCGCCTGCTGGCGGTCATCATGATCCTCTACACCCAGGTCGCCACCTGGTTCCGTGATCACGACCGGCCGCTCGGTGCTAGTTCGTTCATCGACAACTTCCTCGTGATTCCCCTGCGAATCAACCCCGACCTGCGGTTCTTCGGCGCCGCGCTGATCTTCCTGATCAGCGGGTTCCTCGTGGCGAAGGCAGCGTCGGCGCAGGGTCCCGGCGAGTTCGTCTCCCGCCGCCTGCTGCGGGTGCTGCCACCGCTGTGGGTGGCGGTCGTGCTGGTCTGGGTACTGCTCGCGCTGGGCAGGCCGGCCGTGTCGGGGGTGCGCGACCCCGGCGTGGGCGAGCTGGTGAGCGGGCTGGTGCTGGCGGACTTCTTCCGGGACTCGTCGGTGCCGCTCATGGGACCCGGATGGGCTCTGTTGCCGATCATCGCGGTGTACGTGCTGGTGACGGCGTTGCTGCCGGTGTTCCGGAGCACGCCGTGGCTCGCGGTGGCCATCCAGATCACGGCCTTCTCGGTGATGCTGGCCATCATGCCGGGCGTCGACGGGGCCGCGGGCTTCACGGGCGGCTCGATCGCCGCGTTCGGCACGGCCGTGGTGCTCGGCCAGGTGATCTGGCTGGTGTGGTCGGGGCACACACCGTTGTGGGCGGGCGCGGGCATCGGCATCGCCTGCTGGGTGATCTTCGTCTGGGGTGACCGCCTCGGCTACGAACCGGGTGAGGCGTACCCGCTGACGCTGGCCTACTCCACGATCCTGGTGATCATCGGTCTGCAGATCAGCGACTGGGTGCGAGACATGGCGGCCGTGTCCTACCTGGTCAGCAGGAGTTTCCCGATCCTGCTGGTGCACCAGGCGGTGACCTCGGTGGTGCTGTCCGGGGTGTCCGGCCACGTGTGGTCGGGGATCGCCGTGCTGGCCGCGGTTGCCGCCACGCTGGTCGCCGCCGAGGCCGTGCACCAGGCGGCGCAGCGGCCGGCCGCCCGGTTCGCCGATCGGGTCCGCTCGTGACTGCGGCCGAAAGGGCGACCCAGAACCGGTTCGTCTGCCTGGACGTGATGCGCGCGGTCGCGCCGGTGTTGGTCCTCTACAGCCACGTGGTCGCGCTGTTCCTCGATCCGAACGAGATCGACACGTCGGTCGTCAACCTGCTCGACGAGCAGGCGAAGAACCCGCTGCGGCTCGAACAGCACATGGGTCACTTGGCGGTGGTGCTGTTCTTCCTGGTCAGCGGCTTCATCATCACCCACGTCGGCACGCAGGAGTCACACCGCGAGTTCGCCGTCAAACGACTCTTCCGGGTGTACCCGCTGCTGATCGTGGTGGTCGCCCTCACGGCCGTGCTCGGGATGTTCCACATGGAGGTGCTGCAGACCGGGCAGAAATTCGAGATCACGCTCCAGTCCGTGTTGACCAACATGACTTTGGTCAACTACGTGATGGTGCCCCAGATCGTCCTGGTCGGGGTGGCGTGGACGCTGGTCATCGAGATCATCTTCTACCTCATCGTGCTGTCTCTGCTCGCCGTTCTCCGCCGCTGGACCTGGCTCGCGATCCTGATCGAGCTGGCGCTCGTGCTGTCCTCACTGCTGCTGGCGCGGGAGCTCGGCCCGTCGTTCTTCCTGCTCTCGGCCAACCTGTCCTTCTTGCCGGTGGTGCTGCTCGGACAGATCACGTGGGCGGTGTGGAGCGGCCGCATCCCGTTATGGCTCGGGACGCTGTACGGATTCGCGAGTTGGCTGCTGTACGTGCTCGCCGACATGCGGAACATGGGCAGACTCGACGACGCCTACAACTCGACGTTCGCCCTGGGCTTCGGGATCTTCATCGTGCTGCTGCTCGCTGAGTCGCGGCTGCGGCCGAACAAGTACGTGTCCTACTTCGCGGACCGCAGCTACTCGCTGTACCTGCTGCACGGGCCGCTCGCCTTCCCCGTGATGGAGCGGCTGAACGGCGTGCTGCCGCTACCGGTGATCATCTTCCTCGGTATGGCGCTGACCGTGGGGGCCACGGAGCTGACCTTCCGGTACATCGAGCAGCCGGGGCAGCGGATCGGTCGCAAGCTGAGCAAACGGTTCCGGCTGAAGGAACTCACGGCCCGCCGGGCGCCGAAGCGAGAGCCCGAGTACGAGGACGACTACGAGGACGATTACGAAGATCAGTACGAAGACGACTACGAGCCCGAGTTCGAGCCGAAAACGGTGCGCACCGCGCCGGCACCCCGGCCGGCACCGATCAGGTCCGACCGGACAGTGGTCAGCGGCAACCTGCTGGATTCGCCGCCGGCTCAGCCGCAGCGCCGCCAGCCCCAGTACGGGGAACCACGGAACGGCCAACCGCACCACGGCGAACGGCACAACGGTGCGCCTCGGTACCGCGAGCAACCGAACGGCCAACCGCGGCACCGGGAATCGCAGAACAGCCAGCCACAACCCCTCTGGCCGCAGAACGACGAGCCGCGGCAGAACGGCCAGGCACAACGCCGCGAGCGCCACAACGGTGAACCGCGACCGCAGAACGGCGAACCTCGGCACCGCGAACGGCAGAACGGCCAACCGCGGCACCGGGAACCACAGAACGGCGAACCGCAGTACCGCTGGCCGCAGAACGACGAGCCGCAGCGCCGGGAACCCCAGAACGGTCAGACACGACACCGCGACCGGCACAACGGTGAACCGCGATACCCGGGACCGCAGAACGGCGAACCCCGGCACCGCGAACCTCAGGACCGCCAGCCGCGGCACCGAGAACCACCACACCGCGAACCACCGCACCGAGAGCCGCCATATCGCGACTCCCAGCACGGCGAGTCCCAGGACCGCGAGCCGCGGCATCGCGAGCCCCAGCAGCACGAGTCCCAGCCCCGACCACGGCACCGGCATCGGCTGCCGGCCGACCAGGAACCGCCGCCCTACGAACAGGCGCGGCGGCCCCCGGAGCGGGCGCACCGGTACCGCGACGAGTAGTCAGCGCCGCTTCGGCTTCTGACCGGGCCGCGGCGCCACCACCTTCGGCCGGATCCGCGTCGCCTCCGCCCGCTCCACCACGTTCGTGAGCACGTGCTGCTGGCCGAGCGTCCACACGTTGTGGGCGAGGAAGTACACGAGTACGGCGATCGGCACGGGGAAGAACGACCCGGAGACCAGGACCCCGACCGGCGCGAGGTACATCAACGCCCTGGTCACGGTCGCCATCTGCGGGTTCGCGTCGACCGCCGTGTGGCGACGCTGCGACAGCCACATGGCCAGGAACGTGGCCGCGCCGGCGAGCACCATCAGCGGCACACCCACGGCGATCATGTGGGCCCGGTCGGTGCCGAAGGCCGCCAGCTCGGTGGTCGACTGGCTGAGCCAGTTGCCGAGCTTCGCGCCGAAGATGTCGGCGTTGAGGAACGACTCGACGCCCGACCGGTCGAAGATCTGGTTCGACCGCGCGTCCGGCGTGAAATCGCGCAGTACCCAGTACAGGCTGAGGAAAACGGGGAGTTGCAGCAGCGCGGGGAGGCACCCGCCGAACATGCTGGAACCGTTGTCCGCGTGGAGCTTCTGGATCTCCTGAGCCAACTTCTGGCGGTCGTTGCCGTGTTTCTCCCGCAGCTTGGCGATCCGCGGTGCCAGCTTGCGCGCCGCGTGGGCGGCCCGCACCTGGCTGAGCGCCGGCTTGATCAACAGGACGCGCAGGGTGAAGACGAGGAAGACGACCGCCAGGGCCCAGGCGAACCCGTTCTCCGAGCCGAGCGCGGCTCCGAAGATCGTGTGCCAGAACCAGAGGATGGCGGACACGGGAAAGAGGATGAAGTCGAACATGGGCAGCACTCCGTCAGGTCACAGGTGTGTGAGGACATGCGGAAGCGGCTGCCGAACAGGGCAGGGTGGATCAGGCAGCCGCGCTGCCCGGTGACGGAGCTCGAGGTCGGGTTCGCCCGCGGGCGTCGGGATCGGTGAGCCGCAGGAACGCGGCCGACCTGGCGATCTCCCGAAGACTGACCGTGCGTACCTGGGCCGTGGCCGCCGTGGGCTCGAGCCGGATATGCAGGGCGACGGCCACCAACGCGGCGGCCAGGGAGGCGGTCAACGCACCGGCGATCCCCAGCGGGCTGGAGCCGCCGACCGTCGGCAACGCGATGAACAGGGCAGGCAGGAACAGCGCGAGCACCAAGCGCAGCGCGGCAAACCCCCGCAGACCCATGTCGACCAGCCTACCTGCGGTGCACAGTCCCGATTAGTCCGAACGGGTGAAGGCGCCCGGCGTGTCCCGGGTCACCTACCAAGCGGGTCCGGGGAACGGGGTGACCATCGATCGCGTCGCACTCACGATCCGAACGACAGGGAGGCGACGCACCACAATGTTGATGCAGATCCTGGTGGTCACCATCGTCGCCATTGTGTTCCTCGTCCGGTTGACGGCCGCACTATACGACCGGCCGACGCGCAAGCCCGGCAGCTGAGCGGTCCCGCTGTTCGGCCAGCACCATCAGCGCGGTCAGGCCGATCACCAGTCCGGCCAGGACCTTCGCCAGGTCGTGCAGGTGCGCGATCGGTTGCGGGTCGGCGCCGCGGACCAGCGCCGAGCCGGCCAGGATGTTCACGGTCCCCCACAGTCCCCAGGCGAACAACGCACCCGCACCGAGCCAGGTGACGGCCAGCGGCACCCAGAACCGCCCGCGACCGCGGCGGTGCACCAGTGCCAGGATGCCGACCGCGGCGGCCAGCGCCATCAGCCCGGAGATCCCGTCCACCACGTGGGCCGACCACGTGCGCGCGGCGATCGCGTCGGCGCTCAGGCCGACCGTGCCGCCGAACGCCCGCGCCAGGTGTAGGGCGGCGACGACCAACGCGAGCACGGCCGCACCGCCCGCCAGCACCACCTGCACCGAGTGGGTCGCGCCGCGGACCACATCGGCCGTGCGGGCGGTGAACACCTCGGTCCACCTGGTCCGCGCGTACAGCACGAACGCGACGATCAACATGACGCCCTGCCAGGCGAACCCCGAATAGACCATCGGCTGCACCCACGGCTCGAGGAACGCGGTCGTGGTGGTGGCCGCCGCGTCCTCCCCGCCCGCGGCGACCACCGCCCCGACGCCGGCGATCGGCATGGCCAGCGCGATCGGCGCGAGCAGTCCCGTGCCTACCCAGATCGGCACGAGCACCAACCAGGCCGGCACCCGCAACCCCCAGCTGTGGGTGAAGGCCAGTGCCACGACGATCGCCACCAGGTCCATCCCGGCGGTCACCGCGTTGAGGACGAACATGCTGGTGCCGTCGAGCATCGACCGGTCGAGCACGCCGATGGTGCTGCCGGACAACCACGCCGCCTTCAGCGCCAGGTACGGCAGGGTGCCGAGGATGGCCGCGTAACCGACCATCATCCGGACGCCGCTCGGGCGGTCGAGTGCGAACGGGGTGGGCGCGTACGTCGTGGTCATGCCGGCAAGTCTGCGCCGCCGACCGCCCGGCCAGGTCCCACCCGGGCACGAACCGGCTCATCCTCAGGAGGGACTGGCGCTACGCCATCGAGTCCCCTATGTCGCTGTGCCCTTCGGGTCGAGCGGGATGTGCACCCCGGTCAGCTCCTCGGAGATGTTCCACAGCCGCTGCGCCAGCTCGCGGTCGCGTGCCGTGTCGAGCGGCTCGACCAGGGTCGGATACCCCTTCGACTCGTTGCGGCCGTCCGGTCCGATGAACTGCCCGGACTCCACGTCCTCGGCGGTCGCCGCGTACAGCTGCGGCAACGCGCCCATGGCCGCGTCCTGCGCCATGAACCGGTTGCTGACCTTCATGAGCAGCTTGGTGGCGCCGGTCGGACCGGCCGACTGGAGGTTGGTGGCCGCGTAGCCCGGGTGGGCGAGGACGCTCAGGAGCCCCATGCCGTTGGCGCGCAGCCGGCGGTGCAGCTCCAGGCCGAACACCACGTTCGCGAGCTTGGACTGCGAGTAGAACTTGGTACGGCCGTAGTTCTGCTCGCCGTGCAGGTCCTCGAAGTGGATGCGGCCGCGCTTGTGCAGGCCGGAGCTGACGGTGACCACGCGGCCGTCCTCGCGCTGCGCCAGCTGGTTCAACAGCAGCCCGGTCAGCGCGAAGTGGGCGAGGTGGTTCACGCCGAACTGCAGCTCGTAGCCCTGCACGGTCGTGCCCCGCGGCGGCATCATCACGCCCGCGTTGTTCACCAGCACGTCCACCCCGGTCACGCCGGCCGCGAAGGCGCGGACCGAGTCGAGGTCGGCGAGATCCAGCTGCCGCACCTCGACCCGGGCGTCCGGGTGGTCGGCGAGCACGTCGTCCCGCGCGGCCGCCCCCTTGGCCGGATCACGGGCGGTCATGATCACCTGGGCGTCGAGGCCGGCGAGTGCCCTGGCGGTCTCGAGACCGAGTCCGCTGTTCGCGCCGGTGACCACGAAGATGCGTCCGGACTGGCTCGGAAGGTGCTCCGCGATCCAGCCGGCGGCCGTTGGTCTGTCTCCGTCGGGTGACTTACTCATGCGCACAGCGTGCCTCACCAGGCGCCCGATTCGGCTGTCGCCCCGCTAATTGCCACGGGTTTCGCGTCCGGTGGTACCCCCTGAGCGGCCAAAACCAACCCATTGGCAGCTAGATCCAAGCGACCACCGTCAGTAGGGTGTCGCCGTGGAACTCCGTCACCTGGGCGAATCCGGGCTGGTGGTCAGTGCGGTCGGGCTGGGCTGCAACAACCTCGGCCGGCCAGGCACCGCCGCCGAGTCGCTCGCCGGCTCCCGCGCACTGGTCGCGGCCGCGATCGACGCCGGGGTAAACCTGTTCGATGTCGCAGATGTCTACGGCGCGCCACGCGGTCGCAGCGAGGAGCTGCTCGGCCAGGCGTTGTCCGGCCGGCGCGACCACGCGATCATCTCCACGAAGTTCGGCGTGGACATGCAGGGCACCAACGGCCCCGACTTCGGCGCGCGCGGTTCGCGGCGCTACGTGAAGCGTGCGGTCGAGGCGTCGCTGCGCCGGCTCGGCACCGACTGGATCGACCTCTATCAGATGCACCGCGGCGATCCGGGCACCCCGATCGAGGAGACTCTCGGGGCGCTGGACGACCTGGTCCGCGACGGGCTGATCCGCTATGCCGGCGTGTGCAACCTCGCCGGATGGCAGGTTGCGGACGCCGTTTGGCTGACCAGAACGAACAACCTGAGCAGGCTCGTGGCCGTCGAGAATCACTACTCGCTGCTCGAACGAGAGGCCGAGCGCGAGCTGATCCCCGCCTGCCAGCGGTTCGGACTCAGCCTGCTGCCGTACTTCCCCCTGGGCAACGGCCTGCTGACCGGCAAGTACCACCGCGGCGCCGAGCCGCCGGCCAACGCCCGGCTCGCGGGCCGGACCAGGCTGCTGGCCGACGCGCCGTGGGACCGGATCGAGAAACTGCGGGCGTTCGCCGAGGAGCGCGGGCTGCCGATGGCCACCGTGGCGATCGGCTGGCTGTCCGCGCAGCCGCACATCGGTTCGGTGATCGCCGGGGCGACCACCCCCGAGCAGGCCGCCGCCAACGCGGGTGCGTCGCAGTGGCATCCGACGGAGGAGGACCTGCGGGCGCTCGACGAGATCTGCCCGCCGGGTCGCCGCTGAGGGGTCATCGCTCTGGGTGACCTGCGCTCATCCCTCGGACGGATGACGAAACGCCCCTGATGGCCGACGCGCGATGACCCGGTATGCAAGCAGTGTGCAGGTATGGAACTCCTCGCCGCCGCCGGCGTCTTCGTGGGTCTCGCCCTGCTGGCCGCCGTCCCGCTGGTGGTGTTGCTGCACGTCACACAACGCCGATCTGAGTAGCCGGGGAGGCCGCGTGAACAGGGTCGGTGGATGCCCGTCGTGATCGAGGTGGTTCCTGGCGGCACCGGCGCGGCGGGCGCCGCCAAGCCCTGTTTGCGCGGCCTCTAACCTGCTGGGCATGCAGATCAGCGAGACCGCCGCGATCGTGACGGGCGGCGCTTCCGGGTTGGGCGGTGCGACCGCACAGGCACTGGCGAAGAACGGCGCGCGGGTGTTCGCACTCGACCTGCCGTCCTCGATCGAGAACGCACCCCAGGCTGACGGCGTCACCTATGTCGCCACGGACGTGACCGACCCGGCGCAGGTCCAGGCAGCCGTCGACACCGCGGCAGGTAGCGGAGTTCCCCTGCGAACGGTGATCAACTGCGCGGGCATCGGCCCCTCGGCGCGCATCCTGTCCCGCAAGGGCAGCCACGATCTGGACCTGTTCCGCAAGGTGGTCGAGGTCAACCTGATCGGCACGTTCAACGTGGTCACGCTGGCAGCGGCGGCGATCGCGCAGACCGACGCCGACGAGAACGGCCACCGCGGCGTAATGATCAACACGGCGTCCATCGCCGCGTTCGACGGCCAGATCGGCCAGGTCGCCTACGCGGCCTCGAAGGGTGGCGTGGTGGGCCTGACCCTGCCGGCCGCCCGCGACCTGTCGTCGTCGGGCATCCGAGTGGTGACCATCGCCCCGGGCATCATCGACACCCCCATGCTGGCGACGGTGAGCGAGGAGTTCCGCGCGGCGCTGGCGGAGGGCATCCCGTTCCCCAAGCGCCTGGGCCGTCCGGAGGAGTACGCCAATCTCGCGCTGTCGATCATCGCGCAGGACTACCTGAACGGCGAGGTGATCCGCCTGGACGGCGCCCTCCGAATGGCCCCGCGCTGAACGGTCATCACGGACCACCGGACTGGTCATCATGACGTGCGGGAATGGTCATCATGCGGGTCAGAGGTCGCCGACGTACGGGATGTCGTTCACCGCGGGAGAGGACATCCACCCCCGCAACGTGAACGTGGCCTGGACGTCGTCCTCGTTGTACTCCAGCAGCCGGCGACGCTGATCCGCGTCCGCGGGAGCACCGTCCATGCCCACCGCATCGCGGTACCAGCGCATCGAGTTCTCGCCGCTCGCCTCCGGGTCACGCCAGGTGAAGCCCGCCGCCGGGGCGATCGTCTTCAACCCCTTGCCCCGCGAGCACAGGAAGTAGTCCCGCACGCTGCCGAACAGGTCGAACCACGCGTCGGACGTGATGAACGCCTGCACCTGCCCCGTGGTGGGAATCCCGGGCTTGCCGGCGAACCGCTTGGCCGACGACAGGAGCCACCGGTTCTCGGCCAGCTCGTTATAGCAGTAGGCCCGGAAGCTGAACCCTCGCGCGGTGGCCCGCAGCCGGATCATGGTGAGCCACTGCCAGAACTCGGCGAACGAGCGGCCCTCGTCGTCGGTGGGGAGCGGCTCCCAGGTGGCGAACGCACGGTAGCCGTGGCTCTCGCCGACATCGGCGCCCGACAGCCAGGCACCCCAGAGGTAGGCGCCCGCGTCGCCGAAGCTCTCCATGTCGACGTCGACCTCGACGTCCGCGCGCGGCACGGTGACGTCGGGGACGCGGCGGACCACCGTGAGGTCGGCCAGCCACGCCTTGGCCAGGCCCACCGCGTCGGTGAGCGGCATGCCGGTAGGCGGCAACGACTCGTCGTAGGGGTCGAGCACCGCCAGGTCGTCGACCGTGCGGACGCCGGCCGCGCGGAGACTGGCCGCCTCCTCGCCGCGAACCACGAGACTCACGTCGCGACTGACACGCAGTTCCTCCGAGCACAACGGCCACCACGGGCAGCTGCGGCACTCCACGATCCGGGACGGCTCGGCGAGCGCCGGCCCGCCGGTGGCCGCCGAGTTGGCGATGGCCAGCCGATCGGCGAACCGCGCGTCGTACTCGTCGAGCGCGCCGCGGCCGCCGGGCCAGGTCGGTGCCTGGAGGTCGTGCCACAGCACCACATCGCCGTCGAGACCGACCACCCCGCCGAGCGCCACCGGGTCGGCCTGGCCGCAGGCCTGCAGCAGCCGATAGGCGTGGGCGAGCCGCAGCTGGTCGCGAGGCTGGGGACGCACGCGCCGCCGCTCGTCGACCGCGCGGGCCGACGGCACCGGCGCGGCGAGCGGCGAGGTCTGTGCGCCGGAGCCGGGATCGCTCACCTTGTGCCGCACGATCAGCACCGGCACGTAGCCGGCGCCGGTGGCCACCAGCAGGTCGATCCCGCCGCGCCGGCCGTTGGGCTCGTCGCGGGGCAGCTGCGGCGCCCAGATGTACGGGGCCGCGGCGGCCATGGCGGCGGCAGTGGCCTGCTCGCGCTCGGCGCCGCGCACCTCGGGACCGCGCGGGATCTCGGTCCAGCCGGCACCGACCAGCCTGGCGATCTCGTCGGCAACGGACCGCCGGTGGGCGGTGGCATCGGCCTTGCGCTGCTCGCCCGTGGGGTCGGGCGGCGCCTTGACCGTGTCCTGCATGGTCGGATCATGCTCGAGGTGAACCCGTCGCCGGCAGCGGTTCACGACGCCAGCATCGAGGAGCACCGTGGTCGTCACAGTTCGCAGTCTAGGCGTCGGCACCGACAGAACCCGGCAGGTCGGCGTGCTGGGCGGATGCCACACAAGTAGGTTCGTCCCATGGCACTGAGGAAGCGCAAGCCGGAGGCCAGTGAATCCAATGGATCCACGGCATCCGGTGAAGCCGGCCCGCGGATCACCCCGAAGAAGGCCAAGAACGCCCTGGCGGTGGCCAAGGTGATCGGCCCGGCGGTGATCCCGGTGGTCGCGCCGCTGGTGGTGCGTGGGCTCGGCGAGGCGCGCGACCGCATCGACCGGATGCGCGCCCGCAAGCTCGGTGTGCCCGTCGAGGACCTGTCCCGGTTCTCCGGCCGGGGTGGCGCCCTCCACGCCCGGATCTCCGGCGCGGCCACGGCGGTCGACGAGCTCCGTGGCCGCAAGGACGCCACGGCGGAGGACCGCAAGTTCGCCGAGACCTCGGAGATCACCCTGCGTCAGCTCGCGGCGGCCGTGCGAGCCGCCGAGCGGATGCCGACCGCGCGCCGCAAGGCCGCGCACAAGGCCGCAGCCCACGAGCTGGACCAGCTGGAACAGCGCCTGCTCCACCGGCTCGGCGTGTAGTCATACCGAAGCGGGAACGACCGCCTCGCTGAAGAACCCGTCCAGTGTGGACACCAGGCGGGCGAACGTCGGGTGCTCGTCGAACATCCACTCCGTGTGGCCGGCGCCCTCGAGCATCACCAGCCGCTTGGGCTCGGCCGCGTGCTCGTACAGCATGCGTGCCTCGATCGGGTGATGCAGCCGGTTCTCCGCGCCGTGCACGACCAGCAGCGGTCGCGGAGCGATGCGGTGGGCCACCTGTTCGGGGCGGAACCGCAGTAGCCGATCGGCGGACTCCAGGCTCACCTCGTAGCCGAAGCCGGGCGCGCGGTACAACTCGCTGCCGACGTAGCTGTCGGTGTCCACGTCGCGATCCAGCCGGACGATGTCCCACGGTGAGGTGAGTTCCGAGCGGCTGGTCGCGGCGCGTCTGCCTCGGTCGGTCACGATGCGGGAGACCAGTCGCTGCCAGGACTCCTCGTCGTGCATCGCGCGGGTGGAGCGGGTGCCGTCGCCGATGGCGTTCACCGCGGCCACCGCCCGGATCCGGTCGTCGTCGGCCGCCTCGTCGACCACCACGCCGCCGCCCAGCCCCCAGCCGAGCAGGAAGATCCGGTCGAGGTCCACACTGTCCACAGTGGTCAGCCGGTCGACGCCGGCACGCACGTCCTGCACCCAGTCCTGCGGTGCCAGCCGGCCGCGTTCCCCTTCGCTGTGCCCGAAGCCGCGGTAGTCGAACGCCAGCACCGCATAGCCGAGCGGTGTGAGCGCGCGGGCGAACCGCTGCGGGTGGATCACCTTCAGTCCCTGGAACCCGGAGGCCACGACCACCACCGGGTGCGGCCCGGGCCCGGTCGGCAGGTGCAGATCGGCGTCGATGCGATGCCCCTCGCTGAAATAGGGCAGCGACTGGGTGATCACGAACTCCTCCTCGGTGCGGCCTGGACGTCCTCGTCCCAGCCGAGATTCTTGGACAGGTAGCCGGCCGCCGCCTTCACGTGGCGACCGGCGGTGTTCAGGTCCTTGGCGATCCGGAACTTCGGGCCGGAGATGTTGATGGCGGCGACGATCCGGCCGCGGAAGTCACGGACCGGCGCGGCGGCCGCCGCGAGATCGGCGTCGAACTCGTCGACACAGGTCGCGTAGCCCTTGTTCGCCGCGCGGCGCACCCGTCCGATGAACTCGTCGACGTCCCGCGG
This sequence comes from uncultured Actinomycetota bacterium, assembly GCA_963826035.1. Taxonomy (GTDB): domain Bacteria; phylum Actinomycetota; class Actinomycetes; order Mycobacteriales; family Pseudonocardiaceae; genus Actinophytocola. Next base: position 234,018 of record CAWGVZ010000009.1, read on the forward strand.
TGCCTTGGCGCCGCGGGCCACGAGCGGTGCGCCGCTGAGCAGTCCACGGATCTCGTCGTCCGTGGCGTCGAACAGCAGCGCCTGACCGCACGAGGTGGCGTGCAGCGGGGTCGGCCGGCCGACGAGGTTCGCCGTCTGCACCGAGCGGGTCGGGTTCTCCGACAACAGGGTCAGCGCGTCGGCACCTTCCAGAACGGACAGATGGACGCGTTCGCCGACCGTCCGGACGAGCCCGCGCATGATCTCCGGCGCGCACGCGAGCAACTGCTGCTCGCCCGCGCGGGCGGCGAGGGTGAAGAAGCGCCAACCGAGTCGGTAGCCGAGCGAGTCGGGGTCCCGGTCGACCAGGCCCGACTCGGCCAGTGACTTGAGCGTGCGCGACACCTGGCTCTTCTCCCGGCCCACCGTGCGCGAGACCTCGACGACGCCCATCGTGCGGCGGTCGTCGGTGTCACCGAGCGCGGTCAGGATGGCGATCACGCGCTGGACGCTGCTGGCGCCTTCGTCTGCCATGCCAGCCATGGTGGTGGAGCCGCGCGCGGTCGACAACCTGTGTTGTGAATGGAACAACTAGGGGTCGAGGCCGTCCGCCAGTACTTCCGCCAGATGTACGGCCTGCCGGTCGCTCCCCTGGGCCACCTGGGTCCGGCAGCTGAAGCCGTCGGCGATCACCAGGGTTTCCGGGGAGGCGTCGCGGACGGCGGGGAGCAGGGAGCGCTCCGCCAACGCCTGGGACACGTCGTAGTGCTCGCGTTCGAAGCCGAAGTTGCCCGCCAGGCCGCAGCATCCTGCCGGGAGTCGCCCGGGGGTGACGCCCGCGGCGGACAACAACCGCTCGTCCGCGTCGAAGCCCAGGGTCGCGTGTTGGTGGCAGTGCACCTGGGTGATCGCCGTGCGAGGGGTCGACGGTGGCTGCCAATCAGGTGCGTGTTCGGCCAGGAAACCCGCCAGGGTGAACGACCTGGCCGCCAGGTCGACCGCTCGGGGATCGCCCGTCAGTTCCGGCACGTCGCCGCGCAGCGCCGACAGACAGCTCGGTTCCAGGCCGATCACCGGGGTGCCCGGTTCCAGGATCCGCAGGGTTCGGCGCATCACCCGGCGAGCCACCGAGAGCTGGCCCGTCGACACCCACGTCAGCCCGCAGCACACGGAACCCTTGGGCAGCACCGGATCGAAGCCCGCCGCACGGAGGACCCGCACGGCGGCGATGCCCACCGACGGGCTGAAGTAGTTGGTGAACGTGTCCGGCCACAGCACCACCCGCCGCCCGCCGGCCGCCGGGTTTCGACGCAGCCACTTCACCAGGGACTCCCGCGCGACGGTCGGCAACTCGCGTTCGGGCGCGATCCCACCGAGCCGTTTGAGCGGCCGCGCCAGGCGACCGGCCATCACCCGGTTCGCGAGCCCCGGCATGCGGGACGCCACTCGCAGCCACAGCGGCAGCCACCCCATCGAGTAGTGCGACGCCGGCCGCAGGCGCCGCTTGTAGTGGTGGTGCAGGAACTCCGCCTTGTAGGTCGCCATGTCCACATTGACCGGACAGTCGCTCGAACATGCCTTGCACGACAGGCACAGGTCGAGCGCGTCCCGGACCTCCGTGGACCGCCAGCCGTCGGTGATCACCTCGCCCGCCAGCATCTCGTACAGCAGCCGGGCGCGGCCTCGGGTGGAGTGCTTCTCCTCGCCCGTCACCTGGAAGCTCGGGCACATGACCGAGCCGGAATGGTTGCGGCACTTGGCAACGCCGACGCAGCGGCGCGCGGCCTGCGCGAAGTCGCCGCGGTCATGCGGATAGGTGAACGCGGTCGGCCCTGGGGACAAGGGCACGAACCGCAGGTTCTCGTCGACCCGGTACGGACGCACCACCATGCCCGGGTTCATCCGGTCGTCCGGATCCCAGAACGCCTTGAACCGCTCGAAAAGCTGGATCATGGTCGGCGAATACATGCGCGGAAGCAGTTCGGCCCGCACCTGTCCGTCGCCGTGCTCACCGGACAGGGTGCCGCCGTGGTGCACGACGAGGTCCGCACCTTCTTCGAGGAACTGGCGGAACTTCGCCACCCCGTCGGCACGCACCAGATCGAAGTCGATCCGCATGTGGATGCAGCCCTCGCCGAAGTGCCCGTACGGCACGCCGCGCAGGCCGTGCCGCTCCAGCAACGCACGCAGGTCGCGCAGGTATGCGCCGAGCCGTTCCGGCGGCACGGCGCTGTCCTCCCACCCTGGCCAGGCCTCGGAGCCGTCGGCCATCCGCGTCGCCGTGCCGGAGCCCTCCTCCCGCAGCCGCCACAGTTGGCGTTGCCGCGCGGGATCGGTGAGCACGTCGTGCGGCACCCCGACCGCCTCGACGATGGCGTGTGCCACCGAGATCCCGTCCACCTCCACGAACAGCCAAGCGCCCCCGGCCGGCAACGCGGGCGGCGGCTCGGGGTTGCGGGCGGCCCGTAGCGCGACGATCCGCTCGTCCATGCTCTCCACGGTCAGCGGCCGGTGCGGCAGGATGGCCGGCACCGCGTCCGCCGCCGACACGTCGTCGACGAACCCGAGCACGAGCAACACCCGCTCGGCGGGCAGCTCGACCAGGCGGACGGTGGCGCCGAGGACGGTCACGCACGTGCCTTCCGTGCCCACCAACGCTTTCGCGAGATCGCGGCCGTTCTCCGGCAGCAACTGGTGGAGCGGGTAGCCGGACACCTGTCGCCCGAACCGGCCCAACTCGGTCCGCAACACGGCCAGGTTCTCGTCCACCAGGGCACCCAACTCCGGGGGAAGCGCACCGGACGGGCCCACGGTCAGCCGGGTGCCGTCGTAACGGAGGACGTCCAGCTCCTCGACGTTCTCCAGCGTGGTTCCCCAGGCCACCGAGTGCGAGCCGCAGGAGTTGTTGCCGATCATGCCGCCGAGCGTGCAGCGGCTGTGCGTCGACGGGTCGGGGCCGAACGTCAGGCCGTGTGGCGCGGCCGCCGCACGCAGATCGTCGAGGATCACGCCCGGCTCGACGCGCGCCGTCCGGGCCTCCGGGTCGATCGAGATGATCCGGTTCAGCCGGGACAGGTCCAGCACCAGCCCCGCACCGGTCGAGTTGCCGGCGAGGCTCGTACCGCCGCCGCGCGGGACGATCGGCACACCCATCTCGCGGGCCGTGGCGACCGCTTGGACGGCCTCCTCGACGGTCTCCGGCATGGCCACGCCGAGCGGGACTCTGCGGTAGTTCGACGCGTCCATCGTGTACAGCGCCCTGGTTCCCACGTCGAACCGGATGTCCACGAGGACGGCCTCCCTAGCTGATCAGTCGAGCCGGAGTCTCCGATGCTGCCGCCACGAGCGCGCCACGATCAAGCCCGGTAGCGGCCAGCGCATCGATCAGCAGCTCCAGCGCCTCCGGGGGCGACGGCGAGTCGGGCTGCCCGGCGTCGGAGGACAGCACCACCCGCGTGACGCCGACCTCGCGCACGAATGCCGCGAGCCGCTCGGCGTCACAGCCGGGCTGGTGCAGCAGCTGGTAGGCGGTGACCTCGGCGAGCGCGCCCCGGTCGGCCAGCGCACTCGCCGACGCCCCGGACATGTTCGGCACCGTGTAGCTGGGATGGGTCAACAGCAGCCGGCGCACCCCGGCCGCCCGTGCGGCGTCGACCACCCACTCCGCTTCCGGCGTGCTCAGGTGCCCGGTGGCGAGGACCGCGTCCGCCTCGGCCACCAGCGCCAACACCAGGCGCAACGCCGGTTCGGCGTGGGGGTCGACGGGTGGGGCGGCAAACGTTTGCGTGCCGATCCGGGGTTCGGCGTGACACAGCCTCGGCAGCCCGGCGGCTGCCTGCGTGTGCGCGTCGGCCGTCGGCAGCCACACCACCCGGGCGCCCGCGGCCAGCGCCGCCGCCACGGCCGCCGGGTTGATCCCGCCGACGTGCTGGTTCAGCGCGATCCCGCCGAACACGGCCAGCCCGGACGCTCGTGCGGCCGCGTGCGCGCGGCCGACGGTCGACTCGTAGTGCGCCTTCAGGACGCAGCCGGCGTACCCGGCCGCCGCGTACGCGGCCACCGTGTCGGCGTCATCGGCGCGCCGCGCGGTCACGTCCGGCGCGGCATGCACGTGGAGGTCGAAGAGGCTCAGAGGTCGCCGCCCTCCTCGGCCAGGCGGTTGACCTCGCGCAACACCAGACCGAGACGGGCCTCCGTGACGAGCGGCAGGGTCCGGCGAACCCAGCGGGCCATGCCGAGGTCCACGTCGGCGACCACCACGGCCGGCTCGCCCATCGGCGCCTGCGCGATCACCGAGCCGACCGGGTCGATCACCCGGGAACCACCCCAGAAGGTGGCCCCGTTCTCCTCGCCCACCCGGTTCACGAACACCACCCAGGTCTGCTGCATGCGCGCCACGTGCCGCAGCAGGTCCTGCCAGTAGTCCACGTTGTCGAGCGGGCTGCCGCCCTGGCTGGTGGTCACGCTGTTCGTCGGCACCATCAGCACCGCCGCACCGTCCTGCACGGCCAGCCACGGCAGCATCGGCTGCCAGAAGTCGTTGCACACCAGCGCGGCCATCCGCCCGTGCGACGTGGTGAACGCGCGCATGGACTGGCCGGGCGTGAAGTGCTTGCGTTCCTCCCAGGTGAGGTACGTGGGCAGGAACAGCTTGCGGTGCACGTGGATCACCTGCCCGCCGCTCAGGTAGAGCGCCGAGTTGTACCGCCGCAGGCCACCGTCCTCGTACAGGCCGACCACCACGTCCGGGCCCAGCTCGGACAGCGCCAGCACCCGCGGATCGGTGGCGGGCACCGACACGTCCTGGTCGAGCTTGCCGAGCGCGTAGCCGTGCAGGTTCAACTCGGGGAAGACCACGAGGTCGGCGTTCTGTACGACGGCGTCCTTGATCGCCATCCGCGCGGTCTCGAGGTTGGTGTCGAGATCGCCTAGTACGCAGTCCGTCTGCGCGAGAGCCAGCCGCATTGGCGCACCGTAGTCAGCCGTTCAGCACGGCGGCAATGGCAGTTGCGACCGGTGTGGTCGGGCGGCCGATGAGGTCACGGAGCGTGCCGGGTGTGTGGGCGAGGGTGCCGGCCGCGATGTTCTGGTCGAGGGCCACCACGAACGCCGCCACCTCGGCCGGGGTACCGGCCTTCTCCAGGTACTCCTGGTGCTCGGCCGGGCTCACGTCCCGGTACGCCACCGGACGCCCGGCGGCCTTCGCGATCTCGGCGGCGAGCTCGGAGAACGTCCACGCGGTGTCGCCGGTCAGCTCGTAGATCGCGTTCTCGTGACCGGTACCGGTCAGCACGGCGACCGCGGCGGCCGCGAAGTCGGCGCGCGAGGCGCTCGCCACCAGGCCGGCGCCCGCGCTGCCGACGACCTCGCCCGTGGCTGCCGCGCGGGTGATCGTGTCGAGGTAGTTCTCGTGGTACCAGCCGTTGCGCAGGAACGTGAACGGCAGGCCGGAGTCCCGGATCAGCTGCTCGGTGGCCTTGTGCTCGGGCGCCACGACCAACTCGGTGGTGTCCGCGTGCGGTGCGCTCGTGTAGACGATCCGGCCCACGCCGGCGCGCTTGGCGGCGTCGACGGCGGCCGCGTGCTGCGGGATCCGCTTGCCCACCTCGCTGCCGGAGATCAGCAGGACGGTGTCGGCGCCGGTGAACGCCTTGTCGAGGGTCGCCGGCCGGTCGTAGTCGGCCTCCCGGACCTCGACGCCCAGGTCGGCGGCCTTCTCGGGCGTCCGCGCGCCGGCCACCACCTGGTCGGCCGGCAGGCCGCCGATGACAAGCCGGCCGAGCTGTCCGGTCGCTCCAGTAACAACGATCATGACTGCACACTCCTATGGTTAGTACTTTCTAATAGTTAGTACTACCATAGATACCATGACCGACGATCTGGTGTTCGACGTGTTCGCCCGGTCGTGTCCGTCACGCGAGACGATGACGCACGCGACCGGCCGATGGGGCACGCTCGCGCTCGTGGCGCTGCTCGAGGGCACGTTCCGGTTCAACGCGCTGCGCCGCCGGGTCGACGGGATCAGCGAGAAGATGCTCAGCCAGACCCTGCACGCGCTGGAACGCGACGGGCTGGTGGTGCGCGAGGCGCAACCGACCATCCCGCCGCACGTCGAGTACAGCCTCACCCCGCTCGGCCACGACGCGGCCACCAAGCTGATGGAGCTGATCCACCTGCTGGAGGGCCGGATGCCCGAGGTCATGGACGCCCGCGCGGCCTACGACGCCCGTCAATCGGCCGGGATCGTGACGAAGCCCTCCTGAACCAGCCAGTCGCGAGCCACCACGGCGGGATCGACCCCGTTACCGTCGATGCGGACCGACAGCTCGATGATCGTCTCGTTGTTCAGCGCCGCCGAGATCGGATCGAGCACGTCGGCGATCTGCGGGTACTGCTCCAGCGTCTCCTGGCGCAGGGTGACCGCCGCGTTGTACTGCGGGAACGCCTGCTGATCGTCCTCCAGCACCGCGAGGTCCAGGGTCTGGATGCGCCCGTCGGTGGTGAACACCTCACCGAAGTTGCACGTGCCCCCCGCGGCCAGGACCGAGTAGATCGTGCCGAGACCGAACGTTTCGATGAGTTCGTCGTTCACGTCGAAGCCGTACGTCTCCTCGGCGCCGAGCAGACCGTCCTGACGGCCGATGAACTCCGACTCCATACAGTACGTGCCCAGGTCCGGGTTCTGCGCCAGCAGCGCGACCATGTCGGACATGGTGGCCAGGCCGTGCTCGTCCGCGAACTCGCGCGTGGTGGCGAACGCGTACTTGTCGTTCACCGGCGAGTAGTCCAGCCACGCGATGCCGAAGCGTTCGAGGTCGGCCTCCTTCACCGCGTCGTACTGGGCCTGCTCGTCCGGAAGCGGCTCGGTCTCCTGCTGGTAGTTGATCCAACTGGTGCCCGTGTACTCCCAGTACAGGTCGACGTCGCCGACCTCCAGCGCCTGCCGCACCACCGGCGAGCCCTGGATGTTCGACAGGTCCTCGGTGTCCGCGCCGGCCGCGGTCAGCGCGACCTGGGCGATGTAGGCGAGCAGGATCTGCTCGGTGAAGTTCTTCGACCCGATCTTGATCGACACACCCTCAAGTTCGGGGATCGGTTCGATCGAGCCAGGGCCGACGTCGAACGGCAGGCTGTACGCCGCGTTCAGCCCACAGCCCGAGGCGAGCAGGGGCACGGCGGCCAGCAGCGCGACCAGTCGACGCTTCATCGCAAACCCTTCGGTCCGAGGTAGCGCTCAGCGAGCGCACCCAGCCAGTCGACGAGCAGCGCCAGCCCGACGGCGAGCACGGCGCCGGTCATCAGCACGCTCGTCCGGGAGAGCTTGTAGCCCGTGTCGATCAACAACCCGAGCCCGCCGCCGCTGACGAACAACGCCAGCGTGGCCGTGCCGACCGCCAGTACCAGCGACGTGCGCAGGCCGGCCAGCATCAGCGGCACGGCGAGCGGCAGCTCCACCCGGCGCAGCACGGCGAACGACGACATGCCGATCCCGCGCCCCGCGTCGACGAGCGCCGGATCGACCTGCTGGATGCCGACCATGGTGTTGCGTAGTACCGGCAGCAGCGACACGAACGCCAGCGGGATGGCCGCCGTCCACATGCCCTCCTGGCCGGTCCACAGGAAGTAGAGGACGACCACGCCGATCGCGGGTGCCGCCTGGCCGATCGTGGCGATCCCCGTGAACACCGGCGCGAACGGCTTGGCCCAGCGCCGGGTGAGCACGATCCCCAGCGGGATGGCCACGACCACCACCAGCATGGTCACCGTCGCCGTGATCAGCAGGTGCTCCCAGATGGCCGTGAACAGCGCCGAAGCGGTGAGCGCCGACTCCTCGATGGCGTCGAGGTCGCTGGTGTACACCCACACCAGCACGACGGCGACGAGCACGAGCGCGGCGATCGGCTGGATGAACAGGCGCAGGAACTCCACCCGCCGTGAGCCGGACTCCGTCGTGATCATCGCGGTCATGACGTGTGCTCCTCACGGAGCTCGCGGATCCGGCCGACCACCGCGTCCAGATGGACGGTTCCCACGTACTCGCCGCGGGCGCCCGTCACCACCGCGTCGCCGCCCTCCTGCAGGATCGCCTCCAACGCGTCCTGCAACGTGGACTGCACGGTCACCATGTCGCCGACCAGCTTGCCGGTGCCGACCAGCGAGCTCCCGCCCAGCTGACGGAGGTGCACCCAGCGCAACGGACGGCGCTGGCCGTCCAGGATCAACGCGAACTGCTGGCCGGCCTTCTCCAGTCGCTCCCGGACGGCGGCCGGCGAGTCGTCCTCCGTGACCGTGGTCGCGTTCGTGTTGAGCTGGATGTCCCGCACCCGTTGCAGCGTCAGCTGCTTGAGCGACGCGCCGGCACCCACGAAACCCGCGACCGTGTCGTCCGCCGGGTTGGCGAGGATCGCCTCCGGGGTGTCGTACTGGAGGATCCGCGACTGGTCGCCGAGCACGGCGATCCGGTCACCCAGCTTCACGGCCTCACTGAAGTCGTGGGTGACGAACACGATCGTCTTGCGCAGCTCGGACTGCAGGCGCAGGAGCTCGTCCTGCAGGTTGCCCCTGGTGATCGGGTCGACCGCGCCGAACGGCTCGTCCATCAGCAGCACCGGGGGGTCCGCGGCCAGTGCCCGCGCGACGCCGACGCGCTGCTGCTGGCCGCCGGAGAGCTGGCGCGGGTAGCGGTTGAGGAACACGCCGGGGTCGAGGCCGACGAGGTCGAGCATCTCCGCGACCCGGTCCCTGATCTTCGTCTTGTTCCAGCCGAGCAGGCCCGGCACCACACCGACGTTCTGCGCGACCGTCTGGTGCGGGAACAGTCCGGCCTGCTGGATGGCGTAGCCGATCCGGCGGCGCAGCTCGTCCGGGTTGAGCGACAGCGCGTCGTCGCCGCCGATGGTGATTCGCCCGGAGGTCGGCTCGATCAGCCGGTTGATCATCCGCATGGTGGTGGTCTTGCCGCACCCGGACGGTCCCACGAAGATCGTCGTCTCTCCGGGATTGATGTCCATGGTGAAGGCGTCGACGGCGGGCAGCTCCTGCCCGGGATAGTTCTTGGTGACCGCGTCCAGCTCGATGCGCACGCCACTGTCGGTTGCTTCAGCCACGGAGGCCCCTTGAGGTCGTGAGACGGCCGATGAGGAGGTAGAGCGCGTCGATGAGGAGCGCCATGATCACGATGCCGATGGTGCCGGCGAGGGCCTGGTTGGTGGCGTTGGCGCTGCCCGCCCGGTTCAGTCCGGAGAAGATCTCGGTGCCGAGACCGGGGCCCTTGACGTAGGCCGCGATCGCCGCGATGCCCATGAGCATCTGGGTACTCACCCGCATGCCGGTGAGAATCGCCGGCCACGCGAGCCGAAGCTCCACCCTGGTCAACACGGCCACCCGGTTCATCCCGATGCCGCGCGCCGCGTCGGTGACCGCCGCGTCCACCCCGCCGAGCCCGACGATCGTGTTCCGCACGATCGGCAGCAGCGCGTAGAGCACGAGAGCGGTGACCGTCGGCCCGACGCCGATGCCGAGCAGCGGGATCAGCAGGCCGAGCAGTGCGAAGGAGGGGACGGTGAGGATCGTGCTGGCCAGCGCCTGAGCGATGGTCGAGCCGATCGGGCTGCGGTAGACGGCGATGCCGATCAGCACCCCGATGATCGCCGCGATGATCGTGCACTGGATTACCACACTGGCGTGCTGGTATGCCTCGGTCCCCAGCCGGGACCAGCGATCACCGATGAAGTCCCACAGGCTCACGCGCACCACCTCCGACCACGTCGTTGGGGCGCCGGAGCGCCTGATGGATGGGTCCAGCCGGGCCACGGTGGCGTAAGTGGACCTTGAGAGCAAGCGCATGCTCCGGGTGTTGCACGGAGCGCAACTCCGTGGACCGGAAAGTGCTGGTTGGTGAAAGATTCTCCATAATTAACGATTGGATAAACCTCGACTTTGACATCCCGGTAACCGAGACGGCGGTTACACGCGCCGGGGACCGGCCTACGCTGTGGAGTCGTGAGTCGACGACCGGGCAGTGCCACGCGCGCCGCCGAGGGCGAACATGCCCGCGGCGTCCTGCTGGCGTTGTGCTCGGCGGCGCTCAGCGTCTCCGCACACGCCACCGCCGGCGGTGCCCGGTCCGATATCGCGCTGACCGCGCTGCTCACCACGTTGCTCGCCTGGGGCGGGGCGTCCCTCGCCCGGCGTGGCGGACTGCTGGCGCTGATCGGCGTACTCGGTGCCACCCAGCTCGGTCAGCACGTGCTGCTCACGGAGATCGCCACCACCCACGCCCACGCGGCGCCCCCGCCGGTCGACGGCTGGGCCATGTTCACCACCCACGCGGTCGCCACCGTGGTGACCGCCGCGCTGCTGCTCCGTACCGGCACGGCGCTCCGCTGGGTGTACGCGGCGTGGGCCTGGCTCACCGCCCGGCTGCACACGCTCGTCGCCGGCCCGGTGCCCGCGGCGACCGGCCCCCGGACGCTGCCCACACCCGCCAGGCCAGGCCAACTCCTGGAGATCCTGCTGCGCCGGGTGCTGGCCCGGCGCGGTCCCCCGCTCGGCTCCTGAAACCCGACTCCCCACACGGCGCCCCACATTCCGGTGCGCCAGTACCCAGTCATCACTCATTCAGGAGCTTCTCGATGTCTACCAACAAGTTCACGAGGCACGCGGCACGTGCCGGCGTCGTGGCGGTCGCCGCCGGCATGGCCGCGTTGCTCGGCAGCGGAACCGCATCCGCGCACGTCACGGCGAAGGTCATCGGCGAACCGGCCGAGCAGGGCGGCTACACCAAGATCACTTTCCGGGTCCCCAACGAGGACGACGCGGCCGGCACGGTGAAGCTGGAGATCCAGCTGCCCACGGACACTCCCGTAACCTCGCTCCGCACGAAGCCGATGGCCGGCTGGACCGCGCAGGTCACCAAGACCACGCTGGACGAGCCGATCACCGCGCATGGCGCCGAGATCACCGAGGCGGTCAGCTCGGTCGTGTGGACGGCCGCTCCCGGCGTCCGGATCAACCCGGGCGAGTTCGGCGAGTTCGAGGTCTCGGGCGGTCCGCTGCCGGAGACCGATCAGCTGGTCATCCCCGCCATCCAGACCTACGACAACAACGAGGTGGTCAGCTGGAACGAGCCGCCGCCCGCCGAGGGCGCGGAAGAACCGGCCCGCCCGGCGCCGGTGGTGGCGCTCAGCCCGGCCGGTGAGGAACCCGCGGTCACACCGGCGGCGAACGAGTCCGGTGACGCCACCGAGGCGGCCCCGGTCGACGCCACCGACGACACGGCCCGCTGGCTCGGCGGCGCCGGCCTGCTGGTCGGCGCGCTCGGCGTCGGCTTCGGCGTGGGTGCGACGATGCGCGCGCGGCGGGCCACCGCCACGGCCCGACAGGACGACGGGGCATGAGGCGCGTCGGGGCGGTTCTGCTGCTGACCTGTCTCAGCGTGCTCGGCATCGCCACGCCCGCTTTCGCGCACAACCAGCTCACCAGCAGCAACCCGGCGAACGAGGCATCGGTCGACGCCGGTCCCGGCACGATCGTGCTGACCTTCGACCAGCCGGTCCAGGCCGGCGAAGGGCTCAACACGGTCGCCGTCACGAGCGAGAACGGCGACCACTGGGAGGGCGGTGCGGCGGAGGTGGCGAGCAATGTGGTCACCGCGCCGGTTCGCGAACTCGGGCCCGCCGGCGTCTACACGATCGCCTACCGCATCATCTCCGCGGACGGTCACCCGGTGAGCGGCACGCTGACATTCACGCTCACCACGGCGGGCGACGGCACGCCGGCATCCCCGCCGGCCGACAGTGCGGCGGCCGACGACTCCGGCGGTGTGCCCATCTGGGTGTGGATCGGCGGCGCGGTGGTCGTGCTCGGCGTCGGGCTGTTCTTCGCACTGCGCATCGGCGGCAAGCCGGCTGGGTCATGACTTGACCGACATCCGCACCGCCGCGTCCGGCCGCATCCACCTCGTCACGACGATGGTGGCGGCGGCGCTGGTGGGCGTACTCGCCGGGCTCGCCATCACCGCCACCGAACAGGTGGCCGGGGCGGTCGAGCCGGACGCGGCGGTGCGGTTCGGTCTGCCGATCGTCCGGTTGCTGCTCAACCTGGCGGCCGTGGTCACGGTCGGCCTGAGCCTGCTGCCGATCCTGATGGGCGGCGCGCGGCCCAAGCTGGCCGAGCCGGTGCTGGCCGTCGCTCGCCGGATCTCGGCCGCGAGCGCGCTGATCTGGGCACTGTGCGCGCTGGTGGCTCTGGTGCTGCAGACGGCGGAACTCCAGGAGGACGACACGGTCTCGCCGGCCGGGGTGGTCGACTACGTGTCGAACGTCGGCGCCGGCAAGGCGCTGGTGTTCGTGGCCGGTCTGGCGTTCGCGTCGTTCGTCCTGGCCATCCTGTCGGTGCGGGCCAGAGACACGGTGCCCGTCGAACTGCGGGCGGCGGTCGCGTTGTTCGCGCTGCTGCCGCTTCCGGTCACCGGACACTCGACCGACGTGGAGTGGGCCGACTTCACGATGATCTCCGTGGAGCTGCACGTGCTGGCGGCCGCCACGTGGACCGGCGGGCTGGGCGCCATGGCGGTACTCCTGGCGGCCAACCGCACGCTGCTCGCCAGCACCATCCCGAGGTTCTCCCAGCTGGCCACCGTGTGCCTGGCGGTCGTGGTCGTCACCGGCCTGTTCAACGCCGGGGTGGAAGTGGCCGGGTCCGGCGACCTGTTCGACCAGCTGTTCGGCACCGGCTACGGCGTGCTGGTGCTGCTGAAGCTCGGCTGCTTCTGCGTGCTGACGGCGCTGGGCGCGAACATCCGGTGGCGGCTGCTGCCGGCCATCGAACGCCACCAGCGGACGGCGCTGGTCGCCTGGGCGGGTCTCGAACTGGCGGTCATGGGTCTTGCCTTCGGCTTCGCGGTCGCGCTGAGCCGTACGCCGCTCTGAGGAGTTCGGTTGCACGTCCGCCGGTGGTTCGTTCCACCAGAACGACGAACGGTCCGCAACTGACCGTTCGTCGCGTCATCGGGGATGTGTTCTGTGCCACAGGGCGCCGAGAGGGCGACGATTCAGACCAACGGCGAGTGGTCAGTCCTGCTCGGTGAACTGCGTCCGTGAGAGCGAGTGCCGTCGGATGACCGACAACCGCTGCATGGTGAACAGGCCGCGCCGTTCGAGCTCCCGGCGAGTGATCCAGCCGGCGGCATGGTGGCGGTAGGCGTCCGAGAGGAGCACCAGTTCCGCGAGGAAATCGGCGGCTCTGAGCCGGCTCCCCTCCGGCATCCGGGCGACGAGCGGGAGCTGGTTCTCCACGACCTTGTCGAGGACGCGTGCGGAGTCCAGCGCACGCCGTGCGCTGCGGTTCGGCCGGGTTACGAGCCTGCGCCTAGCCACCAGGATGAACACCTCGTTCGGGGAGCGGGAAGAGGCTAGTTCCACTGAGCGTAGCGTGCGTCGGGAATTTGACATCTTCTGCCTGTCACCCAGAAGTTGATCAAACACCCGGGGACGTGCACTTACATACTGCCGACGTCCACGATGCGCTCACAACAGAATTCGCTGAATAACGACGCAGCGTTACGGTATTTAGCCCGATCGGGTTACGTGTACCGGGCCCATCGCGACGATGTGTCGCCACTGCGTACATCCTCGATGCGTCGGAACAACTCCGGACGCACCTCCGGGCGACTGGACAGGATGGGTAGAACGCTGGTGATGAGCTTCAGCTCCCGCACCTCACGCAGCACCTGAAAACCGTCCAGCTCGGTCACGTCCACGCCGTACGTGCGGACCAGTTCGCGGTAGCGGCCCACGGGCTCGCCGAACCGCACCACGCCGACCGCCAGTGGGGTCAGATCCCACTCGGGCGGCCCGTAGCAGCTCGAATCGAAGTCACAGAGCACCGGACCCGCCGGGCTGGGGATGAGGTTGCCCAGGTGGGCGTCACCGTGCAGCAGCGAGCGTGCCGACGGGAGCTCCAGCGTGGCCAGCCGGCCGGCCACCTCGTCGCATCGCTCGAGCAGAAAGGCCAGGTCAGCGGCGTTCAGGCCATCGGCCTCGCCGATCCTCCTGCGCACGTCGTCGAGCGGGTGCCAGGCCGGCAGCCAGGTGGCCGGCTCGGGTAACTCGTGGATGCGGCGGAGAAGTTTGCCCAGCTCACGACCCCTGGGCTGGCGGCGGCCATCGGGGACGAGCTCCCAGACGGTGGCCAGGTACTGGCCGACCTGGACGGGCTGCTGGACACCGGCGGCCAGGCGTACGGCCGGAACGTCGTTCTCGGCCAGCCAGGTGGCCACCCGGACCACTTTGTTCACCCGGTGGCGTAAAGCGTTGGAGGCGACGATCCGGACCACCAGCGGCGCCGTGGCCAGCCGGAACACCGCGTTGTTCGTGCAACGCAGCAACGTCGCGCCTGCCGGGTCGAGCCCGGCGGCGGCGCACACCTGAGTGAGCGCCTCCGCCAGTTTCTCGCGGGAGAACTGGCCGCGGTTCGCGGCCATGTCGGGCGTGGACAACGCGGTCACAGCCCGATCACCCCCAAAGCCCCTGATCAGACAGCGTCTGCGTCGTAGAACCTGTCTATGGAATCCGCTAGGTCCCTCGCGTCGCTGTAGTTCCGGCGCTTGTCCGCCTCGGTCTTGAGCGGCTTGAGCCGGTCCCGCACGCGCTTTGATTTCAGGTGTGTCGCCATGTCGACGGCCTGGTGACCGATCTTCGAGCCATGGTCGATGTCGCCGTCGAGCAGGTGGTTGGTGGCCAGCGAACTCAGGTTGAACGCCTTGTTGCGGGCCATCTCGTCACCGTAGGAGTCAAGTGCCCTGCTCAGCGCCGGGATGGCGTACTTCGTGTGCTTCGCGTCGACCTCCTGCGCCAGCACCGTGTGCACGGTGCCGATCATGGCGTAGACGTCGTCCTCGTTGAAGAACTTGACCCAGTCCTCGGCGTCACCGTGGTTGGCCCTGGCGAACTCGTCGCGAGTTCTGCCGATGAGCTTCATCGTCTGGTCCTCGTGGCCCATCATCGCGTAGGCCCACGCCTGGTTGGCGCAGATGACCGCGACGGCCAACTCCGAACCGGACTGCTGTGCGGCTATCTGCCCGAGCTGGAACATCTTCAGCGCGTCGTCCGGGGCTTCCTTGTGCAGGTAGACCCGGCCCATGCGGTACAGGATGTTGGCCACCAGCTGATCGCTGTCGCCCGCCTTGGCCAGCTCGAGCGCACGCCCGAAGTGGTTGCGTGCCGAGTCGATCAGACCGACGTCGAACGACGTCCAACCGGCAAGGTTGTGCAGGTCAGCGAGTGCTACGTGCAGTCTTTGGCGGACCACGTCCGTACCGGACGCGTTGAGCATCTGCTGTCCCCACGACAGCTGCGCCACGACCGCGTCACGGCAGAAACCGCCGCCGTACTGGTAGTCAAGTGTGCGCAACGCCCTGGTCGCAGCTTCGACCTGGCGGACGTCGGTCATCCCGATCCGGCCAGGAGCGGGGGTCAAAACCGGGTTCGACACCCACGATCCTGAGTCCGCGCCGAGTACATGCGCCCCGACCGCCACCGCGGCGGCATGCGCAAGAAACTTCCGACGCTTCACGTTCTCCGGCTCCTCAGCCTCCGGGGACTCGCGCGTCTCAGCCACTCTCTGTGCCGTGACTTCGTCGTACGCGAGGCCCATGTATCCCCTTGGGACACCCAGGCCGTCGGCGATCCTCACCAGGACGTCATAGGCCATGACCTGACGACCCTTGAGAATCTCCGACACCTCGGACTGTGACTGACCGGTCATCGCCGCGATCTGGCGTTGTGACACGCCGTTGCGTCGCAGCAGCTTGTAGATGGTGCTGACCTCCCGCGCCGCTAGCGCGTTACGCATCTCCTGTTTCTCCCACGCCTCTGGCGTTATGGAAGAGCTCTGAGACCCGATGGAGTTCATTCCGCCCCCTCACAGTCCGCTGGGCGTCACGCGCAGAGTAAGCGCACTTCACAAGCCACGAGAAGTCCCGATCGGTGAACCTGATCGGCCCTGCCGAAGTCCACCGACCGCTTACCGTGAGACGGCCGCCGATCGGCGCTATGACGCACCAATCTGTGTTCTAAGGCCCCAATGTAGTTGGTTGTAAGCGTACGAGCACGGAGGGAACCCGGAACTGTGGAACTGGTCAGGACAGCCTCGACCGCAGTAGCCGAGGCTCACGCCGCTCAGCGGGACGACACGTTCGCTGATCTGCCTGGATCTGCCCTCGGTCGCCAGGTCTGGCGCATCAACTGCGGCGACGTGGTCAACCGGGAGCGATGCCTCACCGTGCTCGTCGAGCGGAACCGGGTGGTCCTCGTGGGGCCGCCAGGCGAAACCGCGGTGCTGACGGCCGGCCAGCTCGGCCAGCTGCGTACCGCGCTTCGCGAAGCCGCCGAACAGGCGGAAAGGTGACGGTGACGGTGGACGAGATCCTTGGGCAGGTACTGCGCAACGCGGTCTGGGAGCGGCTCGACATGCTCGCCGAGCTCGCCAACCGTGCTGATGCGCCCTCCCTGCTCTCCGTGGCTCGCTCGGAGCTTCCCCGGCTGACCGAGGGCTGGCGCTCGATGCTCGCCGCCCACGAACCGGATGACCGCGGCAACTGCCCCGTGTGCTCGACCAGGTGGCGCCAGCAGAAGGCGCCATGCTCGGTGTGGCAGGCCGCGTACGAACACCTGGTGGCCGGCGGGCTGGCGCCGACGCAGCCGCCCGCTCGGCATGCGGCCGCTGTGCAGCCGCGACCGGCGAGCCCGCCCGGCCGGCTGGCCGCCGGTACCAGGTGACCCCGGTGACCCGGCCCCCGCGATCCCGCGCGGAGTGGCGCCGAGCGGTCACCACCCGGGCCGGCGGCCCTGTTCGTCCGTACCCCCGAGCGCGACGACCTTGGCCGCCGGCCATGGGATCTGACTGGATCCACAACTGAAGACTCCGCGGACCGGTGTTGCTGTTACTCCCTCCCCGACCAGCACCGGTTCGCGGCATCACCCCCGGGACGACCCGCGCCTGCATGTTGCAGAGCGGGTCGTTCCACTTTGTCTGCTTTCTTGTCCGGTCCGCGAAGCCGATTCGCATATCAACTCAGTGGTACGACTCGGCGACTGCGGGCAGGATGTTGTTACAACCCCCGCAAGGAGTACATGTGGCGACCCAGGTGCCGTTGCGAAAGCAACCCGTGCAGCAGCGCAGTGCCAAACGTGTCGAGCAGATGCTCGAGGCGTGTGCCGTGCTGATCGACGAGCTCGGCTACGACGGCGTGACCACCACGCTCATCGCCGAACGGGCAGGGGTCGCCGTGGGGTCGCTGTACCAGTTCTTCCCGGACAAGCGGGCGGTCGTCCAGGCGTTGACCAAGCGCAACCTCGACCATTTCACGGCCGAGATCGAGCGCAGGCTCGACTGGACGAACCTCGAGTACTGGTGGCACGGGGTCGACACGATCATCGACATCTACGTGGAGATGTACCGGACCATCCCCGGGTTCAGCCGGGTCCGCTTCGGTGACGTCATCGATCTGCGGTTCATCGACGACCAACGGGACAACAACACGGTCATCGCCGAGCAGATCGCCCACGTGGTGGCCGCCAAGCACAACCTGTCGATCGAGAGCCTGTTCCGGCAGATCACGGTGGCCAGCGACATCGGTGACGCGATCCTGGCGCTGGCGTTCCGCCGGAAGCTGTTCCCCGAGCAGGACATGATCGACGAGGCCAAGCGGGTGGTCCGGGACTACCTGGCCAGCCAGCTCGACCGGAAGGACTAGCCGAAGCTTCGTCCCTCGCCTCGGTAGGTCGGCACGGTCGTGGTCAGCCGGTCGCCCTCGATCACGTGGTACTCGGTGAACCGTTCGGCCAGCTCACCGGCCTTCGTGTGCCGGAACCAGACGCGGTCACCGATCCGCAGGTCGCGGGCCGCCTTGCCGGTCACCGGGGTCTGCACCTCGCCCGCGCCTTCCGTACCGATGAGCGAGAGCCCGGCGGGCAGGTACGGCGTTGGTGAGCGGTCCTTGCCGGCCGGTCCGGACGCGATGTAGCCGCCGGAGAACACGGTGGCCGTTCGGCGGCGGGGCCTGCGCACCACGGGCAGCGCGAACAGCACGGCGGGTGCCGGGGTGAATCGGCGGTAGTTGTCGAACAACGTGGGTCCGATCAGGCCGGACCCGGCGGCGACCTCGGTGACCGACGTGTCCAGCCCGGTGGTCTCGATGCTGCCCGTGCCGCCGCCGTTGACGAACTCCAGGTCGGCGTACTCGGCCACTGCCGCGACGGCTTCCGTCCGGCGACCGGCCAGCTCGTGCGACGAACGGTCCTGCATCCAGCGCAGGACGGCGCCGAGCACTGGACTGCCGGCCGGCTGGTCCCCGAGACCGGCGATCTGCCCTTCGTAACCCATCAGCCCGACCAGCCGGAAACCCGGCCGGTCGCGGATGACCTTCGCGAGCGCGGCCGCCTGCGCCGGGGTGAACACGGGCGAGCGGCGGGTGCCGACGTGCGCCAGATCACGCCCGAACAGCGGCCGCCACGACACGTCCAGCTCCAGGCAGACCCGGATCTCCGGGTGGCCGGCGCCGAGTGCCGCGTCGACCAGGTCGAGATGGGCCACCGAGTCGACCATGATGGTGATCAGGTGGCGGGCGTGCTCGTCGGCCGCCAGCGCTCGCAGCGCCGTGTGGTCGACCGTCGGGTAGGCCACCAGAATGTCGGTCCCCGCGAGGTCGGTATTCGCCCACTCGCCGGCCAGCCACAGCGCCTCCGGCAGGGAATAGCCCATGATTCCCGCGAATCCCGCCCGGGCAAGCACCCGCTCGAGCAGAAACCGGCAGCGGACGGATTTGCTGGCCACCCGGATCGGCCGACCGGCGGCGCGACGCAACAAGTCGTCGGCGTTGTGGTCGAATGCGTCAACGTCGACCACGGCGAGCGGAGCTTCGAGCTGTTTGGTGGCCACGTCCAGCCGGACGCGCTGCGTTTCCTCGGGCACAGGCTCACCGTACGGCGAAAGCGGCTACTGGGAGGTCCTGTGACAACTACATCCACGTCACCATCGACGTCGTGGCGCAACTGGGCGGGCACCGAGGCATCGGTGGCCGTCGATGTCACGGCACCGAGGGACCTCGACGAGTTGGCCGCCGCGGTCCGCCAGGCGGCCAGTGCGGGTCGAACGATTCGCGCCCGCGGCAGCGGTCACTCGTTCACCGCCGTGGGTGCGGCCCACGACGTCGCGCTGGACCTGGGGAACTGGACGGGCGTGGTGTCGGCCGACCTGAAGACCTGCGAGGTGACCGTGCGCGCCGGCACCACCTTGCGTGCGTTGAACGCCGAGCTGGACCGGCTCGGTCTGGCCATGACGAACCTGGGCGACATCGACGCGCAGACGATCGCCGGCGCGATCTCCACGGGAACCCACGGCACGGGCGCGCGGTTCGGCGGGATCTCGACGCAGGTGACGGCGCTGGAACTCGTGCAGCCGGACGGGTCGGTGGTCAGCTGTTCGGCCGAGGAGCGGCCGGAACTGTTCGCCGCCGCGCGGGTGGGGCTCGGTACGCTCGGCGTGATCACCACGGTGACGCTGCGGACGGAGCCGTCGTTCGTGCTGGCCGCCGAGGAACGGCCGGAGCCGCTGGAAGGCGTGCTGGCAAACCTGGACGACAACTGCGCGGCCAACGACCACTTCGAGTTCTACTGGTTTCCCTACGGCCGCAACGCGTTGACCAAGCGCAACAACCGGCTGCCGGCAGGCACCGCACCCGAGCCGCTGTCGAGGGCGCGACAGTTCGTCGAGTACCGGCTGATGGAGAACACGATCTTCGGCGCCGTGTGCCGGGTGGGTCGCGCGGTGCCGAAGTTGGTGGCGCCGCTCAACCGCCTGTCGTCGTCGGTGTTGTCCCCGCGGTCCTACCGGGACGTTTCGCACAAGGTCTT
>CAWGVZ010000010.1:0-2427984 GCA_963826035.1 uncultured Actinomycetota bacterium
GCCGCCGCGGTCGCTGCTCGACGAGCCCTTGTAACCGCCCCGCTCGTTACCGGAGGAGCCCCTGTAGCCACCTCGGTCGCCTTCTCGGCGGTCGGTGCCCGAGTCTCGGCTGCCGGAGTCCCGGCCGCGGTCGTTGCTCGTCGTGCGGTTGTAGCCGCCGCCGGTGGAACGTTGGCCGCCGCCCGTGCGTGGGTAGCCGCCGCGATCGTCGTCTCGGCGGGGGCGGGACTGGGACCTGTCGCTGGAACCCGACGGGCGCTTGTAGCCGCCTCGGTCGCCTTTCCGCTGGTCATCCCGCTGGTTGTGCGGACGGTCTTCGCCTCGGCGGTTGGTCTCACGACCGCGATCGCCTGGGGAACCGCCGTTCCCGGTCCCGTCACGGCCGCGCTCCGACACCAGATCCTCCTGCGATGAACTTGGGGGGCTACGAACACCATTAGACATGCAAGGAGCCCCTCCGCGTGCGGAGGGGCTCCTTGAAAGTGTGTTCGGCGGTGTCCTACTCTCCCACACCCTGTCGAGTGCAGTACCATCGGCGCTGGTGAGCTTAGCTTCCGGGTTCGGAATGGGACCGGGCGTTTCCCCACCGCTATAGCCGCCGTAACTCTATGAAACTATCCACCATCACTGGATGGTCCACACAGTGTGGTTGGTGTTTCAGAGTTGCATAGTGGATGCGCAGACAATCTTCAATCACAAACTTCAATTCACAAATTTGATCGTTTGTGGTAAGTCCTCGGCCTGTTAGTACCAGTCAACTCCACACATTACTGTGCTTCTATCTCTGGCCTATCAACCCCATGGTCTAGTAGGGGGCCTTAACCCACAAAGGGGTGGGAGACCTCATCTTGGAACAGGCTTCCCGCTTAGATGCCTTCAGCGGTTATCCCTCCCGAACGTAGCCAACCAGCCGTGCCCTTGGCAGGACAACTGGCACACCAGAGGTTCGTCCGTCCCGGTCCTCTCGTACTAGGGACAGCCTTCCTCAAGTCTCCTGCGCGCGCGGCGGATAGGGACCGAACTGTCTCACGACGTTCTAAACCCAGCTCGCGTGCCGCTTTAATGGGCGAACAGCCCAACCCTTGGGACCTACTCCAGCCCCAGGATGCGACGAGCCGACATCGAGGTGCCAAACCATGCCGTCGATATGGACTCTTGGGCAAGATCAGCCTGTTATCCCCGGGGTACCTTTTGTCCGTTGAGCGACACCCCTTCCACCAGGTGGTGCCGGATCACTAGTCCCGACTTTCGTCCCTGCTCGACCCGTCGGTCTCACAGTCAAGCTCCCTTGTGCACTTGCACTCAACACCTGATTGCCAACCAGGCTGAGGGAACCTTTGGGCGCCTCCGTTACTCTTTGGGAGGCAACCGCCCCAGTTAAACTACCCACCAGGCACTGTCCCTGGACCGGATCACGGTCCGAAGTTAGACATCCGGTACGACCAGAGTGGTATTTCAACGATGACTCCACAACCACTGGCGTGGCCGCTTCACAGTCTCCCACCTATCCTACACAAGCCGAACCAAACACCAATACCAAGCTATAGTAAAGGTCCCGGGGTCTTTCCGTCCTGCCGCGCGTAACGAGCATCTTTACTCGTAGTGCAATTTCGCCGGGCCTGTGGTTGAGACAGTCGAGAAGTCGTTACGCCATTCGTGCAGGTCGGAACTTACCCGACAAGGAATTTCGCTACCTTAGGATGGTTATAGTTACCACCGCCGTTTACTGGCGCTTAAATTCTCAGCTTCGCCCCCGAAGGGACTAACCGGTCCTCTTAACGTTCCAGCACCGGGCAGGCGTCAGTCCGTATACATCGTCTTGCGACTTCGCACGGACCTGTGTTTTTAGTAAACAGTCGCTTCTCGCTGGTCTCTGCGGCCGCCTCGCCCTAGCCCGCAACGGGGCTTCAAGCGCTGCGGCCCCCCTTCTCCCGAAGTTACGGGGGCATTTTGCCGAGTTCCTTAACCACAGTTCACCCGATCGCCTTGGTATTCTCTACCTGACCACCTGTGTCGGTTTGGGGTACGGGCCGCATGGACACTCACTAGAGGCTTTTCTCGGCAGCATGGGATCACTCTACTTCGCCTCATTCGGCTATGCATCACGTCTCAACCCTGTGATCAAACACAGCACCGCGGATTTGCCTACGGTACGGCCTACACGCTTACACCAGTCACCATCAGCTGGCGGAGCTACCCTCCTGCGTCACCCCATCGTTTGGCTACTACCGGTTCAGGTCCCACGCTCCCCCACCACAACCCCGAAAGGTCACAGCAGGTTCGGGTGGTTAGTATCACCGGGCTCACCAGGGACGCATCCACACGGGTACGGGAATATCAACCCGTTGTCCATCGACTACGCCTGTCGGCCTCGCCTTAGGTCCCGACTTACCCTGGGCGGATTAACCTGGCCCAGGAACCCTTGGTCATCCGGCGGCAGAGTTTCTCACTCTGCTTTCGCTACTCATGCCTGCATTCTCACTCCCACACCCTCCACGGCTAGATCACTCTGCCGCTTCCCTGGATGCAGGACGCTCCCCTACCCATCCACACCACTGCACAAGGTTCCCGAAGAAACCAAGCGGATGTATTGCGTGAATGACACAGCTTCGGCGGTGCGCTTGAGCCCCGCTACATTGTCGGCGCAGGACCACTTGACCAGTGAGCTATTACGCACTCTTTCAAGGGTGGCTGCTTCTAAGCCAACCTCCTGGTTGTCTGGGCGACCCCACATCCTTTCCCACTTAGCGCACACTTAGGGGCCTTAGCTGGTGTTCTGGGCTGTTTCCCTCTCGACCACGAACCTTATCGCCCGCAGTCTCACTGCCACACTCTGACACACCGGTATTCGGAGTTTGGTTGATTTCGGTAAGCTTGTAGGCCCCCTAGACCATCCAGTGCTCTACCCCCGGCGTGAAACATGTGACGCTGCACCTAAATGCATTTCGGGGAGAACCAGCTATCACGGAGTTTGATTGGCCTTTCACCCCTACCCACAGCTCATCCCCCAGGTTTTCAACCCTGGTGGGTTCGGGCCTCCACGACGTCTTACCGTCGCTTCACCCTGGCCATGGGTAGATCACTCCGCTTCGGGTCTAGACCACGCGACTACAGGCGCCCTATTCAGACTCGCTTTCGCTACGGCTTCCCCACACGGGTTAACCTCGCCACGCAGCACTAACTCGCAGGCTCATTCTTCAAAAGGCACGCCATCACCACTGCTAGGGTGGCTCTGACGGCTTGTAGGCACACGGTTTCAGGTACTCTTTCACTCCCCTCCCGGGGTACTTTTCACCTTTCCCTCACGGTACTAGTCCGCTATCGGTCATCAGGGAGTATTTAGGCTTAGCGGGTGGTCCCGCCAGATTCACAGCAAATTCCACGAGCTCGCTGCTACTCGGGAACACCATCAAAAGAGATGCGCGGTTTTCGCCTACCCGACTCTCACGGTCTACGGTCCAGTTTCCCAAACTGATTCGGCTAACACACACATTTTATGACTCTTCGCCGACATGGCAGCGTCGACACGATGGGTCCCACGACCCCGCACACGCAACCCCTGCCAGGTATCACACGTGCACGGTTTAGCCTCCTCCGCTTTCGCTCGCCACTACTCACGGAATCACAATTGTTTTCTCTTCCTACGGGTACTGAGATGTTTCACTTCCCCGCGTTACCCCCATCACCCTATAGATTCAGATGATGGTGACACCCCATGACGGGTGCCGGGTTTCCCCATTCGGAAATCCTCGGATCTCAGCTCGGTTGACAGCTCCCCGAGGCATATCGCAGCCTCCCACGTCCTTCATCAGCTCCTGATGCCCAGGCATCCACCATGTGCCCTTAATAACTTATACACAAACGATCAAAGATGCTCGCATCCACTATGCAATTCTCAAACACCAACCAGCAACCCATCCGCATGAGAACACCCACCACCCGCAAGGAGTGGCGGTATGAACTCGGACAAGCCCTGACCTTCGTTTCGACCCAGAAACAACAACAATGTGTTGCCTCAGGACCCAACAGTGTGCCGACCCAGCTAGCAAGCTTGGATTTTGCTGATTTACCGCAATTACAGAAAACAGGTGAACAATCACTCCCGAACCCTTCAGAGGTTCGGACTGTCCCCGCCGCCCACCCCAGAATGAGGCAGAACCGTTGAAAACGGAGAACGTGTGTTGCTCCTTAGAAAGGAGGTGATCCAGCCGCACCTTCCGGTACGGCTACCTTGTTACGACTTCGTCCCAATCGCCAGTCCCACCTTCGACCACTCCCTCAGCAAGCTGTTGGGCCATGGGCTTCGGGTGTTACCGACTTTCGTGACGTGACGGGCGGTGTGTACAAGGCCCGGGAACGTATTCACCGCAGCGTTGCTGATCTGCGATTACTAGCGACTCCGACTTCACGGGGTCGAGTTGCAGACCCCGATCCGAACTGAGACCGGCTTTAAGGGATTCGCTCCACCTCACGGTCTCGCAACCCTCTGTACCGGCCATTGTAGCATGTGTGAAGCCCTGGACATAAGGGGCATGATGACTTGACGTCATCCCCACCTTCCTCCGAGTTGACCCCGGCAGTCTCCCATGAGTCCCCGCCATTACGCGCTGGCAACATGGAACGAGGGTTGCGCTCGTTGCGGGACTTAACCCAACATCTCACGACACGAGCTGACGACAGCCATGCACCACCTGCACACCAACCACAAGGGAAGCCCTATCTCTAGGGATATCTGGTGCATGTCAAACCCAGGTAAGGTTCTTCGCGTTGCATCGAATTAATCCACATGCTCCGCCGCTTGTGCGGGCCCCCGTCAATTCCTTTGAGTTTTAGCCTTGCGGCCGTACTCCCCAGGCGGGGCGCTTAATGCGTTAGCTACGGCACGGAAAGCTTGGAGGCTCCCCACACCTAGCGCCCAACGTTTACAGCGTGGACTACCAGGGTATCTAATCCTGTTCGCTCCCCACGCTTTCGCTCCTCAGCGTCAGTATCGGCCCAGAGACCCGCCTTCGCCACCGGTGTTCCTCCTGATATCTGCGCATTTCACCGCTACACCAGGAATTCCAGTCTCCCCTACCGAACTCAAGTCTGCCCGTATCCACCGCACGCTGAAAGTTAAGCCTCCAGTTTTCACGATAGACGCGACAAACCGCCTACGAGCTCTTTACGCCCAATAATTCCGGACAACGCTCGCACCCTACGTATTACCGCGGCTGCTGGCACGTAGTTAGCCGGTGCTTCTTCTCACGGTACCGTCACTCTCGCTTCGTCCCGTGCGAAAGAGGTTTACAACCCGAAGGCCGTCATCCCTCACGCGGCGTCGCTGCATCAGGCTTTCGCCCATTGTGCAATATTCCCCACTGCTGCCTCCCGTAGGAGTCTGGGCCGTGTCTCAGTCCCAGTGTGACCGGTCGCCCTCTCAGGCCGGCTACCCGTCGTCGCCTTGGTAGGCCATTACCCCACCAACAAGCTGATAGGCCGCGGGTTCATCCTGCACCGCCGGAACTTTCCACCACCAACCATGCGGCCAGTAGTCATATCCGGTATTAGACCCAGTTTCCCGGGCTTATCCCAGAGTGCAGGGCAGATTACCCACGTGTTACTCACCCGTTCGCCACTAATCCACCCCGAAAGGCTTCATCGTTCGACTTGCATGTGTTAAGCACGCCGCCAGCGTTCGTCCTGAGCCAGGATCAAACTCTCCAACAATGCTTTATTGGAAAATCATCCCAGCAAAATACCTGAAACCAAAAGGCCAGGCACAAGCTCACTAGCATTTGAATCGGCACACTGTTGAGTTCTCAAACAACACACGCACACCCATTAGAAACCACAACTGGTATCTTCCGGGGGCTTTGTTCCTCGGTTTTCGCGGTCTGGATCTCTCCCAACCGCAGGTCGCCCACTCTATCACTTGCTGTGAGAGCGTGGTTCGCGACCCCCTGCCTGCGTCTCGGCCCCGGTTTCCCTGGCCCGTTCCTCGCTGGCAGAGAGAAAGTTACACGGGCCTGAAGACCCCGTTTCAGGCACCCCCCCTTAACCTGCATCTCCGCAGGTCAAGGGGCGAGTTCGAGCCCTCCGACGTTGCGCTTGCCGCGACGCAGCACGAGCCACCGGCCGTGCATCAGGTCCTCGCGGCTCGGCCGCCACTCCTCGTCGGCGACCTTCGCGTTGTTCACGTAGGCACCGCCCTCGTTGACCGCCCGCCGCGCCGCTCCCCTGCTGGGGGCGAGGCCGGACGTCACGAGCAGGTCGACGATCGTCGGTTGCTCGGCCAGGCTCGCGGTGCCGGTGGGCACCTCGGCCATGGCCGCGACCAGCGTGCCCTCGTCCAGCTCGCGCAGCTCTCCCCTGCCGAACAGCGCCCCGCTCGCTGCGATGACCTGCGCGGTCGCGTGCTCGCCGTGCACGAGCGTGGTGAACTCGGCCGCCAGCCGCCGCTGGGCGGCACGCAGGTGCGGCCGCTCCCTCGTGTCCTCCTCCAGCGCGTCGATCTCCTCGCGCGGCAGGAACGTGAACAACCGCAGGTAGCGGACCACGTCCGCGTCACCCACGTTCACGAAGTACTGGTACCAGGCGTACGGCGAGGTCAGCTCGGGATCCAGCCAGATGTTGCCGCCGCCAGTGGACTTGCCGAACTTGCGGCCCTCCGCGTCGGTCACCAGCGGCGCGGTCATGGCGTGCACCGACGCACCCTCGACCCGGCGCACCAGCTCGACGCCGCCGATGATGTTGCCCCACTGGTCGGACCCGCCGCACTGCAGCGTGCAGCCGTACTGGCGGAACAGCTGCAGGTAGTCGTTCGACTGGAGCAGCAGGTAGCTGAACTCGGTGAACGACATGCCGTCGGCATCGAGCCGGCGTTTCACCGTCTCCCGCGCGAGCATCACGTTGATCGAGAAGTGCTTGCCGACGTCCCGGAGGAAGTCGAGCACCGGCACGTTCCCCGTCCAGTCCAGGTTGTTCGCCACGATCGCGCCGGTCGGTGAGTCGTCGAAGTCGACGAACCGCTCCAGCTGGCCACGGATGCGCTCGGCCCACTCGGCCACCACGTCCACCGAGTTGAGCGTCCGTTCACCGGTGTCCCGCGGGTCCCCCACCATGCCGGTGGCCCCGCCGGCGAGCACGATCGGCCGGTGCCCGGCGCGTTGGTAGCGGGTGAGCATCAGCAACGGCACCAGGTTGCCGGCGTGCAGGCTGGGGGCCGTCGGGTCGAAGCCGACGTAGAGGGTCTGTGGACCGGCGTCGAGGTCGCGCCGCAGCGCGTCGAGGTCGGTCGACTGCGCGATCAGGCCGCGCCAGGACAGCTCGTCGAGAATGTGCTCACTCACGGTTTCCCATCTTCCCGCATCGCCCCGACGGGACGCGCGCGGCGCTTGCCACCCCGCCGGTAGACGCTCACCGCGGGTGAGCCGTCCACCCAGAATCGCCACGGCACGTCGATGGCCACGGCCACCCCCACCCGAGGGCCCGCGCAGATCATTGATGCCGGCACCGGATCGCCCGCCAGCAGCCGCACGGGCGAGGACGGGTCGGTCAGGTCGACGCCGTTGTGCCCGCGTTCCAGGCCCAACACCGACGTGAGCCGTGCCGGGCCCTTCGCCAGCTCGGCGTCGCTGCGGGCGGCGAGCCGGCGCGACCGCGCGACGTCGAGTCCGGCCACCACCTCGCCCGCGCGCAGCAAAACCGCGCCCGGCACGCCGTCGGTCAGCGACACCACGTTCGCGCAGAAGTGCATGCCGTAGACGAAGTACACGTACAGGTGCCCGGCCGGGCCGAACATCACCTCGTTGCGGGGTGTTCGGCCGCGGTAGCAGTGCGACGCCGGGTCGTCGCCGCCGCGGTAGGCCTCCACCTCGGTCACCCGGACGCGGACCTCGCCGGCCACCAGCTCGCAGCCGAGGATCCGCTTGGCCGCGTCGACCGGATCGACGGCCAACTCATCGCGGGTGAGCTGCCGATCCCGTTCCACGATCCGAGCCTATTACGACGGCCTTCCGGCGCCGTTCCGCCCTCGCGGCCGGCAGGTACAGCGGCGCGGCGACCGCGAGGACGACCGCGCCGACCACGATGGCGAAGACCACGGACGTGCCGGTGGCCAGCGACGTCAGCACGATCAAGCCGAGCGAAGCGGCCGGTTGCGAGATCATCGAGTTGAGCGACACGACGGTCGACCGGTGGGAGCTGTCGACCTCGCGGTGGATGAGCGTCATGTGCACGGGGTTCGCGGCGCCGTGCACCAGGTAGGCGGCCAGGAACCCGGTGAGCACGCCGACCGGTCCGGCCAGCAGGCCCATCCCGAGCACGGCGACGCCCTGGACGATCCGCAGCACCACGCCCGTGACGGCCACCCCGATCCGGGCGGTCAGCAGCGGGATCAGCGCGGCGCCCGCGGCCGACGCGAGCCACGCGGCGGAGCTTGCCGGCCCGGTGATCGTCGCCGCCTGCTCCTCGCCGCCGACCAGCTCGGAGAGCCGCACGGGCATCAGTTTCTCCCAGGTGATCATCCCGAAGCCCCAGCACAGCTCGACCGCCAGCAGCGCGGCCAGCACGCGGGACCGGCGGACGAGGCGCACGCAGTCGACGATCACGGCCGGCACCCCGCGGACGGACGCGAGGAAGCGACGCCGACCGTCCGGGTGGGGCGGCTCGTGGACCAGGAGCGCGATCGCCAGGAGCCCGGCGAGCTGCACGACCAGGCCAAGCGCGATCGGCAGCACGAGCGTCGGAACGCCCGGCACCTCGACCCACGCGACGATCCCGCCGGTGACCAGCGCGCCGCCGGCCACCGCGAGGCTGAGGACCGTACCGCCGGCGCTGAGTCCCTTCTCCAGCTTGGCGTTCCGGTCGGCGGCCAGCGCGGCGTCGACGTACCAGGCCTCCAGGGGGCCGCTGTCCAGCGCGCGGTAGACGCCCTGGAGCACGTAGACGACGGCGAAGATGGCGACCGTGTCGGCCACCGTGAGCAGTGCCATGGAGACGGTGCCGACCACCGCCGCGACGATCAGCACCGGCCGTCGGCCCCACGAGTCGGACAGGCCGCCGGTCGGCAGCTCGAGCGCCAGCACGACGAAACCCTGCAGCGACGCGACGAACCCGGCCTCGACCAGGGAGAGGCCGCGGTCCAGCGGCAGCAGCACGGTGATCGGTACCCACAGGCCGACGGGGAACCAGCGCAGCGCGAGCAGCCACAGGTAGCGGGTGCGTGCCTGACGGCCGGTCACGAGGTGCCCCCACCGCCGCGGGAACCGCGATCTCGGGTGCGGGAACCGCGATCTCGCGTGCGGGAACCGCGATCTCGGGTGCCCGAAGTGGGTTTCATGGCCGGTCTTCCGGGTCGGTGGGCAGCGCGTAGTACAGGAACGTGACCCGGCGGCGGTCCGGGTCCGGGTCGGCCAGCGCCGCCTCCTGGTGGCGGCGGATCACCAGGTCCAGCTCCTCGGTCAGCGCGCTCACCTGGTTCGCCGACATCTCCAGCACCACGTCGCTCATGCCGGCCACGTCCCGCCACGCGATCGGCCACCGCTGCCGGGCGTCCTCCCAGCGCGCCACCTTCTCGCCCATGTACGCCCAGTAGTGCTCGCGCAGCCAGCCGGCCGCGGCCAGCGCGTCGGGGTCATCGGCGACGTCGGCGTCGGTCCAGCTGTGGGACTGCTGCGCGGGCGCCCAGACCCGCTGCTTGCCGTGCCCCTCGTCGGTCTCCTCCACCAGGCCCACCTCGGCCAGTTTGCGCAGGTGGTAGCTGGTGGCCCCGGTGTTGGTCTCGAGCCGCGCGGCGAGGGTGGTGGCCGTGGCGTTGCCGTTGACGCGCAGTTCGCTGAGCAGCCGGGCCCGCAGGGGGTGCGCGAGGACCCGCACCGCGCGGCTGTCCAACCGAATGTTGCGTTCCATGTATGCACAATAACTGTGCACAGAAGTTATGCACAACTATTGTGCGTCTTGACCGGTACGGGACAACGCGCCCCGGATACGCCGAACGGTGGCACCATCGGGTCCATGAAGATTCGGTATCACGCGGCGCTCGGCATCGTCCTGCTCGTGCTCGGTGCCCTCTGCACGGTGCTCGGGTCGTGGCTGTTCCTGCTGGGTGACGGCAGTCCCACACCGCTGGCCGGGGTGGTGTGTGTGGTGATGGGCGTGCTGTTCCTCGTGCGGCCCGCCTGCTGGGTGTACTCGACCGTGGTGGTCGTCCCGGCGCTGATCGGCCCGGTGAAGCGGCAGTTCCCACTCCAGCGCCTGGAGACCACCGGCACCCGGCTCTACGCGATCCGCGACGACGGAACCCGCAAGAAGATCCCGGTGGCCAAGTGGATGGCGAACTCCGCCGACTGGTACGCCGTCGTGGCCCAGGCGCACCACGTCAGTCGCTGAACCAGCTCCGCAGGTCGGCCAGGACGTCGTCCACCCGGGCCCGCTGCTCGGCCACCCGCACGGGCGCCGTGCCGCCGAACGCGTCCCGCGACGCGATCGAGCCCTCGACCGTCAGCACGTCCCGGACCTCGGGCGACAGCGCGGAATGCACACTCGCCAGCTCAGCGTCCGTGAGGTCCTCGAGCCCGACGCCGCGCGCCTCGGCCAGCTGCACGCAGTCCCCCGCCGCCTCGTGCGCCACCCGGAACGGGACGCCCTGGCGAACCAGCCACTCGGCGACGTCCGTGGCGAGCGTGAAACCCGCGGGCGCGAGGGAAGCCATCCGCGCCGGATCGAACCGCAGCGTGCCGACCATCCCCGCGATCGCCGGCAGCAGCAGCTCCAGCTGCTCGACCGAGTCGAACAACGGCTCCTTGTCCTCCTGCAGGTCCCGGTTGTACGAGAGCGGCTGGGCCTTGAGCACGGCCAGCAACCCCGTGAGGTTGCCGATCAGCCGCCCGGACTTGCCCCGAGTCAGCTCCGCGACGTCCGGGTTCTTCTTCTGCGGCATGATCGAACTGCCGGTCGCCCACGCGTCGTCGAGGACCGCGTAGGAGAACTCGGCGGTCGTCCAGATGATCACCTCTTCGGCGATCCTCGACAGGTTCACTCCGAGCATGGCCAGGCAGAACCCGATCTCCGCGGCGAAGTCGCGCGACGCGACCCCGTCGATCGAGTTCTCGGCGGCGGCGGAGAACCCCAGTTCGGCCGCCACCGCCTCGGGGTCCAGGCCCAGCGACGAACCGGCGAGCGCGCCCGACCCGTACGACGACACGGCCGCCCGCTTGTCCCAGTCCCGCAACCGGTCGAGGTCGCGCAGCAGCGACTGGACGTGCGCCAGCAGGTGGTGCGCGAGCAACACCGGCTGGGCGTGCTGCAGGTGGGTCCGGCCGGGCATGACGGCCGTCGGATGCTGGTCCACCTGGTGAAGCAGCGCCGCGATGACACCGTCGACGCCCAAGGCCACCCGCCGGGCGCCGTCGCGCAGCCACATCCGGAAGAGCGTCGCCACCTGGTCGTTGCGCGACCGGCCGGCGCGGAGCTTGCCGCCGAGCGAAGCACCCGCCCGCTCGATCAGGCCGCGCTCGAGTGCCGTGTGCACGTCCTCGTCCGCCAGGACCGGCGTGAACGCGCCGGACGCCACGTCCGCGGCGAGCGTGTCGAGGGCGGCGAGCATGCCGGTCAGCTCGTCGTCGGTCAGCAGCTTCGCCTGGTGCAGGACCCGGGCGTGCGCCCGGGACCCGGCGATGTCGTACGGCGCGAGCCGCCAGTCGAAGTGGGTGGACAGCGACAGCGCGGCCATCGCCTCGGCCGGTCCGGAGGCGAACCGGCCGCCCCACAGGGCAGTCGGCTCAGGCATGCTGGTCCCGCTTGGCGGCGATCTTCGACGGCAGGCCCCACAGCTGGACGAAACCCTTGGCGAGTGACTGGTCGAACGTGTCGCCCTCGTCGTAGGTGGCCAGGTTGAAGTCGTACAGGGACTTGTCGCTGCGCCGTCCGTTCGGCACCGCGCGACCGCCGTGCAGCACCATCCGGATGTCGCCGCTCACGTGCTCCTGGGTCTTCGCGAAGAACGTGTCCAGCGCGTCCTTCAATGGGGAGAACCAGAGGCCGTCGTAGACCAGCTCGGCCCAGCGCTGCTCGGTCTGCTTCTTGAACCGGGCCAGGTCGCGCTCGATCGTGATGCTCTCCAGCTCCTGATGCGCGGTGATCAGCGCGATGGCGCCGGGCGCCTCGTAGACCTCGCGGCTCTTGATGCCGACAAGGCGGTCCTCCACCACGTCCAGCCGGCCGACGCCCTGTGCGCCCGCGCGCCGGTTCAGCTGCTGGATGGCCTGCAGGACGGTGACCGTCTCGCCGTCGATGGCGACCGGCACCCCCTTGTCGAAGGTGATGATCACCTCGTCGGCGTCGCGCGGCTCGGCCGGGTTCTCCGTGTAGGAGTAGACGTCCTCGATCGGCGCGTTCCAGATGTCCTCGAGGAAGCCGGTCTCCACCGCGCGGCCCCAGACGTTCTGGTCGACCGAGTACGGCGACGACTTTGTCTGGTCGATCGGCAGCTGCCGGTCGTGGGCCCAGGCGATGGCCTTCTCGCGGGTCCAGGCGAAGTCGCGGACCGGGGCGATCACCTTGAGGTCCGGCGCGAGCGCGCCGATGCCGACCTCGAAGCGGACCTGGTCGTTGCCCTTGCCGGTGCAGCCATGCGAGACGGTCGACGCGCCGTGGTACTTCGCGGCGTCCACCAGGTGCTTCACGATCACCGGCCGGGAGATGGCCGACACCAGCGGATAGCGGTCCTGATAGAGCGCGTTGGCCTGCAGCGCGGGCAGGCAGTACTGGTCGGCGAACTCGTCGCGGGCGTCGGTGACGACCGCCTCGACGGCGCCGCAGTCCAATGCGCGCTTGCGAATGGTGTCCAGGTCCTCGCCGCCCTGGCCCACATCCACCGCGACGGCGACCACCTCGGCACCGGTCTCCTCGGCGATCCACCCGATCGCCACGGACGTGTCCAGGCCGCCGGAGTAGGCGAGGACGATCCGCTCAGTCATTGTGTTCTCCTTCTGGTTCCAAGTCTGTTCGTGCGGCAAGAGCTGTGAAGCGGTCGGCCAGTTCGCTGCCCGACATCGGCTCTCTGGCGATGACCATCACCGTGTCGTCGCCGGCGATGGTGCCGACCACCTCGTGGAGTGCGGCCCGGTCGATCGCGCTGGCCAGGAACTGCGCGGCACCGGGCGGGGTTCGCAACACCGTCAGGTTGGCCGAGAAGTCCGCGGCGACCAGCAGTTCGGCCAGCAGCCGCGACAGCCGTGAGGTGCCGCCCTGCACACCGCGCACCGGGCTGCCGTCCTCGGGGATCACGTAGACGGCGGCGCCGCCGTCGACGCCGCGCAGCTTCACGGCGCCCAGCTCGTCGAGGTCCCGGGACAGCGTGGCCTGGGTGACGTCGATGCCTTCGCCCGCAAGGAGTTTCGCCAGCTCGGTCTGGCTGCGGATGCCCATGTTGGACACCAGCTCCACGATCCGCGCCTGGCGAGCGACCCGGCTCGGGTTGGTCACGGCGGTCATTGCTGCTCCACCAGCCAGGCCAGCAACGCCTTCTGGGCGTGCAACCGGTTCTCCGCCTCGTCCCAGACGGCGCTGGCCGGGCCGTCGAGCACCTCGTCGGTGATCTCCGCGCCCCGGTGCGCCGGCAGGCAGTGCAGCACGATCGCGCCGGGTGCCGCCCGGTCGAGCAGTTCGGCGTTCACCTGGAACGGCCGGAACGGCGAGATCCGGTCCTTGCCGTCGTTCTCCTGGCCCATGGACGTCCAGGTGTCGGTGACGAGCACGTCGGCGCCGGCCACCGCGGTGTGCGGGTCGGTCATGAGCGCCACCGTGCCACCGACGTCGGCCGCCCGCTGCTTGGCGTCGAGCAGCACGTCCTGGTGGGGCACGAAACCCTCGGGGCTCGCCACCCGCACGTTCAGTCCGGCGGTCGCGCCGCCCAGCAGCAGCGAGTGGGCCATGTTGTTGGCGCCGTCGCCCAGGTAGGTGAGCGTGAGACCGGTGAGCCGGCCGTGCCGCTCCCGGATGGTCTGCAGGTCGGCCAGGACCTGGCAGGGGTGGAACTCGTTGGTCAGCGCGTTGACCACCGGCACCCGCGACACGGACGCCATCGCGGCGATCCGCGCCTGGGCGTAGGTGCGCCACACGACGGCGTCGACGTAGCGGGACAGCACCCGCGAGGTGTCCTCTATGGTCTCCTCGCGCCCGAGCTGCATGGTGCGGCCGTCGATCACGATCGGTTGACCGCCGAGCTGGGCGATGCCCACCTCGAACGACAGCCGGGTGCGCGTGGAGTTCTTCTCGAAGATCGTCGCCACGGACTTCCCGGCCAGCGCGGGGAAACCGAGCTTGTCGGCCTTCATCCGGTCGGCCAGGTCGAGGACGGCGAGCTGCTCGTCCGGGCTCAGGTCGTCGTCGCGCAGGAAGTGCCGGGCCATCACGCGTCCCCCTGTGCCTGGTCGAGGATGCCCGGCAGCGCGTCGAGGAAGCCGTGCACCTGGTCGGTGTCGAGGATCAGCGGCGGCGCGAGCCGGACCGAGTCCGGCTGGACGTTGTTCACCAGGTAGCCGGCCGTGCGCGCGGCGCCGGCGAGCGCGCCGGACACCGGGGCGGTCAGGCCGATGGCCAGCAGCAGGCCGGTCCCCCGCACCTCGGTGACCAGCGGGTGGTCGAGTGCCTCGACGCCGGCCGCGATCTCCTTGCCGAGCGCCGCGGTGCTCTCGAGCAGGCCGTCGGCGGCGATGGTGCGCAGAACGGCCAGCCCGGCGGCGCAGCACACGGGGTTGCCGCCGAACGTGGTGCCGTGGTGGCCGGGTTTGAGCAGGTCGGCCGCCGCGCCGACCGCGACGCACGCGCCGAGCGGCAGCCCGCCGCCGAGCCCCTTGGCCAGGGTGAAGACGTCGGGGACGATGCCCGCCTGCTGGAAGGCGAACCAGGTGCCGAGCCGGCCGATGCCGGTCTGTACCTCGTCGAGCACGAGCAGCGCGCCCGCCTCGCTCGTGAGCTTCCTGGCCGCCTGGAGGTAGCCGTTGGGGGCGTGGATCACGCCGCCCTCGCCGAGTACCGGCTCGATGATCACCGCGGCCGTCCGGTCGTCGATCGCGGCGGCCAGCGCCTCGGTGTCGCCGAACGGAACGTGGACCACGTCGGGCAGCAGCGGCTCGAACGGCGCCCGCTTCGGCTGCTGGCCGGTGAGCGTCAGCGCGCCCATGGTGCGGCCGTGGAACGCGCCCTCGCAGGCGACGATCTTCGTGCGGCCGGTGAGCCGGGAGAGCTTGAGCGCCGCCTCGACGGCCTCGGCGCCGGAGTTGCAGAAGAGCACCTTCGCCTGGCCGGACAGGCCGGCCACGTCGAGCAGTTCCTCGGCCAGTTCGACCGTGACCTGGTTGACGTACAGGTTCGAGGTGTGGCCGAGCGTGGCGATCTGCTCGGTGACCGCGGCGACCACGGCGGGGTGCGCGTGGCCGAGCGCGTTCACCGCGATCCCGGAGACCAGGTCGAGGTAGCGGTTGCCGTCGGCGTCCCAGACGTAGGCGCCCTCGCCGCGCACGAGCGTCAGGCTCGGCGTGCCGTAGTTGTCCATGAGGGACGCCTGCCAGCGGGCCTGTCCGTCCACATTGGATGCGATCATGCGGTTCCCTCCTCTGGCAGCACCATCGTGCCGACGCCGCTGCCGGTGAACACCTCGAGCAGCACCGAGTGCGCGAGCCGCCCGTCGATCACGTGTGCGCGCGGCACGCCGCCGCGCACGGCCGCCAGGCAGGCCTCCATCTTCGGGATCATCCCGCTCGCGAGACCGGGCAGCAGGCGGGCCAGTTCGTCGGCGTGGATCACGTTCAGCAGCGAGTCGCGGTTCGGCCAGTCCGCGTACAGGCCCTCGACGTCGGTGAGCATGACGAGCTTCTCGGCCTCGAGCGCCACGGCGATCGCGGCGGCGGCGGTGTCGGCGTTCACGTTGTGCGCCAAGCCGTCGGCGTCCGGGGCCACGGTGGACACCACGGGGATCCGGCCGGCCCGGACGATGTCGACCACCGCGTCCGGGTTGACGGCGATCACCTCGCCCACCAGCCCGAGGTCGACCTCCGCACCGTCCACAGTGGCCGTCCGCCGCTGTGCGGTGAGCAGGCCGGCGTCCTCGCCGGAGATGCCGACCGCGTAGGGACCGTGGGCGTTGATCAGCGCGACCAGCTCGCGGCTGACCTGACCGGTGAGCACCATCCGGACCACGTCCATGGTCTCCGGCGTGGTGACCCGCAGGCCGGCCCTGAACTCGCCGGCGATGCCGAGCCGGTTGAGCATCGAGGTGATCTGCGGGCCGCCGCCGTGCACCACCACCGGGTGCAGGCCGGCGAGCTTGAGGAACACCATGTCCTGCGCGAAGGCGGCCTTCAGTTTGTCGTCGACCATGGCGTTGCCGCCGTACTTGATCACGACGGTGGCGCCGTTGAACCGCTGCAGCCACGGCAGCGCCTCGATGAGGACGGCGGCCTTCTCGCCCGCCTGGGGAATGGTCATGACGAGTAGGCGCTGTTCTCTTCGACGTAGCCGTGCGACAGGTCGGTGGTCAGCACGGTGGCCACACCGGGGCCGGCGTGCAGGTCGACCTCGACGGTGATCTCCGTGCCGGACAGATCGGCCTTCTCGCGGTCGACGCCCGCGCCACCAGCGATACAGACCGGCACGCCGTTGAGGGTGATGTCGAGCTTCGCCTGGTCGAACTCGGTCGGCGCGTTGCCGACCGCCATGGCGATGCGGCCCCAGTTGGGATCGGAGCCGAAGAACGCGGTCTTGCACAGGTTGTCCCGCGCGATGACCGTGGCCGCGGCGTGCGCGTCGGCGTCGGAGACCGCCCCGGTGACCGTGATGCTGACATGCTTGGTGACGCCCTCGGCGTCGGCCTGGAGCTGGGCGACCAGGTCGCGGCACAGGCCGGTGAGCGCCGCCGTGAACTCGTCTGGTTCGACTGTCGTGCCGGACGCGCCGGAGCAGAGCAGCAGCACCGTGTCGTTGGTGGAGGTGCCACCGTCGACGTCGAGCTTGTTGAACGTGGCGTCGACGGCCGTCCGGAGTGCGGCGTCCGCATCGGACTGGTCGAGGACCGCGTCGGTGGTGATGACCGACAGCATGGTGGCCATGTTGGGCGCACACATGCCGGCGCCCTTGGCGAATCCGCCGAGCGACCAGCCGTCCTGTGTGGACTGTGCCTGCTTCGGCAGCTTGTCCGTGGTGAGCACGGCGGTCGCGGCCGCCAGACCGGCGTCGGGGGTGTCTTCCAGTGCGGCGGCCGCGGCGGTCACGCCGGCCGTCATGCGGTCCATCGGGAGGCGGGCGCCGATCAGGCCGGTGGAGCAGACGGCCACGTCGATCGCGCCGATCCCCAGGTTCTCGGCCACGTGCTCGGCCGTGGCGTGCGTGTCCTGGAAGCCCTCGGCGCCGGTGCACGCGTTGGCACCGCCCGAGTTCAGCACGACCGCCTTGACCCGGCCGGTCGCCAGCACCTGCTGGGACCACAGGACGGGCGCGGCCTTCACCTTGTTGCGGGTGAAGACGCCGGCCGCCACGTCGAGCGGCCCGTCGTTGACCACCAGGGTCAGGTCGAGGGCACCGCTCTCCTTGATTCCCGCGGCGACCCCGGCCGCCCGGAAACCCTTGGGCGCGTTGATGGTCATGGCGCTACCCCCACTGTCGTCAGGCCGGTGGTCTCCGGCAGGCCGAGCGCGATGTTCATGGACTGGACAGCGGCGCCCGCCGTGCCCTTCGTGAGGTTGTCGAGGGCGGCGACCACCACCAGCCGGTTGACGTCCACGTCGACCGTGGCCCGCAGTTGCACGGCGTTCGAGCCGAGCGTGGCGGCGGTCGTCGGCCAGGAGTTCTCGAGGACGTGCACGAACGGCTCGTCGGCGTAGGCCTTGGCGTAGATCGCCGCGACGTCGGGGTTCCCTCGCAGGGACGCGGAGGCGGTGGTGAGGATGCCGCGTGGCATGGGGGCGAGCACGGGCGTGAACGAGACGGTGACCGGCCCGCCGGCCACGGCGCCCAGGTTCTGCGCGATCTCCGGCGTGTGCCGGTGCGCGCCGCCGACGCCGTACGCGCTCACCGAGCCCATGACCTCCGAGCCGAGCAGGTGGGGCTTGAGTGCCTTGCCGGCGCCGGAGGTGCCGCTGACGGAGACGATCACCACGTCCGGCTCGACCATGCCGGCGGCAAGGGCGGGCGCGAGCGCGAGGGACGCGCCGGTCGGGTAGCAGCCGGGGACCGCGACGCGCTTGGCGTTCCTGAGGTTCTCGCGTGCGCCGGGCAGCTCGGGTAGGCCGTAGGGCCAGGTGCCGGCGTGCTCGCCGCCGTACCAGCGGGTCCAGTCCTGCTCGCTGGCCAGCCGGTGATCGGCGCCGCAGTCGATCACCAGGGTGTCCTCGCCCAGCTCGGCGGCGATGGCGGCCGAGTGCCCGTGCGGCAGGGCGAGGAAGACGACGTCGTGCCCGGCGAGGGTGTCGGGGGTGGTCTCGGCGAGGACCCGGTCGGCCAGCGGCAGCAGGTGGGGCTGGTGCTCACCCAGCCGGCTGCCGGCGTTGCCGCCCGCGGTCAGCGCGCCGATCGCCACGTCGGGATGGCCGAGCAGGAGCCGGAGAAGCTCACCCCCGGCGTACCCACTGGCTCCGCCAACCGCGATCCGTACCGTCACCCGGATGATTATGCACGCTCATGCAAACTTACTCAACCCGCTGCGGGTGACTCATGACACGCCGATGGGCGCCCCTTTTCGGAGACGCCCATCGGTTCGGGTCGGGTCAGCGCGGGATCGGCACCGCCAATGCCGCGCGGTCCGGGATGGCGGAGCGCTGGTCTGCGACACTCGTCGGCACCGGCTGTGGAACCGGGTCGCACTGGACGTCCGAGCCGGCACCCGGCTGACGGGCCGGCAGCGCGCCGGTCTTCAGGTACTCGACGATCCTGCTGTCGACACACTCCACCCCGGACAGCGAGCCCGAGTGGGTGGTGCCGCCGACACCCTCGATGAGCACCGAGTTCGGGAACAGCCTGCGCACCTCGAGCGCACCCTCGTACGGGGTCGCCGAGTCGAGCGTCTCGTTGATCAGCAGCAGGCTCTCGACCTTGCTGCCGTCGATCCGCAGCGGCCGGCTCGCCTTGCCCGGCCAGAACACGCACGGCGCGTTGAACCAGGCGTTGCCCCACGTCTCGAACGGTGCCCGCGCGAACGTGAGCCAGTTGTCGATGCGCCACCTGTTCCAGCTGGTCGGCCACTGGACGTCCGTGCAGGACACGCCCAGGTAGACGGCGTGGCTGTTGTCGTCGAACGGCGGGGTGCCGTACAGGTCGCGCAGGGTTTCCCAGTCGCCGTCGTGCACCCAGCCGGCGAACGCGTTGGCGATGTCCTCCCAGCCGTACACGTAGTACCCGGCCTGCAGGAAGATGTCGGCCCACTCGTCGGGGCCTATCAGCCCACCGGCCGGCTCGCGCAGCAGCTTGGCCTGCTGGGCGTAGTAGAGCGCCTCGACCTCACGGCCGGTCTTGCCGAGGTGGTAGACGCTGTCGTACTTGGCCACCCAGTCGAAGTAGACCTTGATGTTGCGGTCGAACGCGATGTCCTGGTCGAGGTTGGCGTGGTACCAGACCCGCTGCGGGTTGACGTTGCCGTCGAAGACCACCCGGCCGAAGCGCTCGGGGAACATGGTGCCGTACACCTGACCGAGGTAGGTGCCGTAGGAGAAGCCGTAGTAGTTGATCTTCTCCTCGCCGAGCGCCTTGCGGATGGACTCCATGTCCATGGCCGACTCGATGGTCGTCATGTGGTTCAGCAGGTCGCCGCCGTTGTCGCCGCACGCCGTGGCGTACTCCTTCGACCGGTTCAGCCAGGTCCGCTCGAGTCCTGAGGTGACCGGTACGAAGAACGGGCGGTTGTAGCCGTCGTAGTCGGGGATGCAGCTCAGCGACGGTTCGCTGGCGCCGACGCCGCGCGGATCGAACCCGATCCAGTCGTAGGCGTCGCCGCCGCCGTCGGGGACGATGTCGCCGTAGATCGCGTAGATGAGGCCGGAACCGCCCGGGCCGCCCGGGTTCACGAGCATCGGGCCCTGGTCTTCTTCGCCCTTGTGGGTGACGCGCGAGACGGCCAGCCTGATCAGCTCGCCGGTCGGCTTGCTGTAGTCGAGCGGGACTTCGACGAAACCACATTCGGCGCCCGCGTCGACGAGCCGGGGAATGTCGCATTCACCCCATTGGATGGGATTTGGAGTGAATTCCGGAACCTGAGCCACCGGCCTGGTCGGTGCGGCACCTGCCTGCGGGGCGACCACAAGGCCGCTGACCACCATGCCCGCGGCCGCCACAACGGCAACGAATCTCTTCACTATGCCCCTTTTCTGCCCATATCCGCCGCGGGCTGTTCGCGGCAAGATCACAACGGACCGAGACTGCCTCCGGAGAGTCCGATGTGGAATACCCCGATAGTCGGTTTATCTGATCGTGACAGCACGCAGCGCTACGACCGGTTCGCGAGGGTTCGCGGAATTGTCGGTGGGTCGGCGTAGCTTGCCCGACATGACCGAACTGGTGACCGCTGTCCGTTCCGGCCTGGCCGAACTCGCCGACCCGGCGAAGGCGCCGGGCATGCGGCAGTACATGAAGTCGTCGATGCCGTACCTGGGCGTGGCCGCCCCGGCCCGCCGCGCGCTCGGGCGCCGGCTGTTCGCCGCGCACCCACTGTCCGATGTGGAGCAGTGGCGGACGGTGGTGCTGACGCTGTGGCGTGACGCGGGGTACCGGGAGGAGCGATATATGGCGGTCGACCTCACGGGTGCCCGGCAGTACGCCGGGTTCCAGACCCCGGCCGAGCTGGCGCTGTACGAGGAGTTGATCGTCACGGGCGCGTGGTGGGACCACGTCGACGAACTCGCCGAGAACCGGGTCGGCCCATTACTCCGCGCCCACCCGAGCCGGCTCACGCCGGTCCTGCGCGGGTGGGCGACCGATTCCGACCTGTGGAAGCGCCGCACGTCGATCATCTGCCAGCTCCATTCGAAGGAGGCCACCGACACCGCGCTGCTCACCTACTGCGTCGAGGCCAACGTGGCGGACCGCGACTTCTTCATCCGCAAGGCAATCGGCTGGGCGCTGCGCCAGTACGCCAAGACGGCGCCCGCGTGGGTGCGGGCCTTCGTCGACGCACACCCGGACCTGTCCCCGCTGTCTCGAAGGGAGGCGACCAAGCACCTGTGAACAACTGAAAATCGATTTGTGCCGGCCGCATGATGGGCACATGGACTCCGGACCGCGCACACGGGACTCGATCGGCGCCGACCTGCGGGCGTTGGGGGTGCGGAACGGGCAGGTCGTGCTGCTGCACTCGTCGCTGAGCTCGCTCGGCTGGGTCTGCGGCGGGGCGGTGGCCGTCGTCCGGGCGATGCTGGACGTGCTCGGCGAGTCGGGCACGCTGGTGGTGCCGACGCAGACCATGGACAACTCCGACCCGCGACACTGGACCCAGCCGCCGGTGCCAGAGAGTTGGTGGCCCGTGATCCGGGAGACCATGCCCGCCTTCGACCCGCGAGTCACGCCGGCGAACAAGCTGGGCGCGGTCGTCGAGGTGGTGCGTACGTGGCCGGGTGCCGTGCGCAGCGACCACCCCCACACGTCGTTCGCGGCGGTCGGCAAGCGGGCCGAGGAGCTGATGGCCGTGCACCGGCTGGACAGCCAACTGGGCGAGGGCTCGCCGCTGGCGGCGCTGGAACGCGTCGGCGCGGAGGTGCTGCTGCTGGGCGTCGGCTACGGCTCGTGTACGGCGTTCCACCTGGCGGAGTACCGCGTGCCGGAGCCGTCCATGACCGAGTACGGCTGCGCGGTCCTCGACGCCGAGGGCACCCGGCACTGGCGAACCTACGTGGACGTGGATACGAACAGCGACCGGTTCCCGGAACTGGGCGCCGCCTTCGAGCGGACGGGCGCCGTCACCATGGGCAAGGTGGGCGACGCCGAATGCCGACTGTTCACCGTCGAGCAGGCGGTCGCCCACGCGGTGGAGTGGCTCAGCGAGTGACCGGCGTCTGCTCCGCCGCACGAAACGCCCGCACCTCGTCCCTCGCCCTCTCACGTGGCTGACCACAAGCGTCCGCCGGAAAGCCGGTGCACCGCTCGGCCAGTGGCAGTTCCTGGTCACAGGCCTCGGTCGGAAAGCCGGACGCACCGCGCGGCCAGCGGCATCGACCACCAGGCGAACCGACGCCGCCACCATCGGCACGGTGGGCGCGCCGAATGCCAGCTGTTCACCGTCGAGCAGGCGGTCGCCCACGCGGTGGAGTGGCTCAGCGAGTGACCGGCGCCGGCTCCACCACACGAAAGTCCAACTCCCGCACCTCATCCCGCGCCGCCTCCCGCGGCTGACCACAGGCGTCCGCCGGAAAAGCCGGATGCACCGCTCGGCCGGCGGCGTCGACCAGCAGCACGTACGGCGGGATGATCAGGATCGTCGGGCAGACGTCGTTGGTCAGCGGGTCGGATGGGCGCCGTAGCTCCGCCAGCAGTTCGGTCGCCGCCGTGTCGGCCCGTTCGGTCACCACCTGCCCGTCGGCTCCGGCGCCAGGGCAGTGCAGCACCCAGACAACCTGGAAGTCCTCGGGGATGGCGGTGCCCGTCGCGGGCTCAACCAGTCCGGGCGACGCTCCGGGCGGGCAGACGGGCTCCACGAAGGCCGGCTCGGGCGGTGCTGAGGGCGGGCGGGAACCAGGGTTGTCCGCCAGCCCGCATCCGGTGAGTACGAGCGCCGACGCCACGAGAGCCACCCGCATGCCGTGGGGACGGAACCGGTCCGGCCGGTGGTTGCACGTACGGCATGCGCATGCGAAAGAGCGCGTAGTGCGGCAGGCGCGTCTTGCCGAGTCCGGCCGGTGGCCATGATGACCGCACCCGCCGGCCCTGTTGGCCGTGCCGGCCGCGCGTGGTGATCGCACCGCGACGCCGGCCGGGCGGACCAGCGTCGCGGCGTTGATCTTCTCTACCCAGCCGGAAGGCCCGTGCTCAGCCGCGCAGAACCGCGCCGTGGCGCTCGGCGGCCGCGGCGATCGCGGCGTCGCGGGCGGCCGTGGCTTCCTCGTTCGTCAGGGTGCGGTCGGCGGCACGGAAGCGCAGCGAGTAGGCCAGCGACCGCTTACCCTCCCCCACCTGCTCCCCGGTGAACACGTCGAAC
Organism: uncultured Actinomycetota bacterium; assembly: GCA_963826035.1. Classification (GTDB taxonomy): domain Bacteria; phylum Actinomycetota; class Actinomycetes; order Mycobacteriales; family Pseudonocardiaceae; genus Actinophytocola. The sequence goes on from CAWGVZ010000010.1 coordinate 23,156, forward strand.
AGGCTGAGATCCTCCAGCAGATCTCCCCCGCCCCCACGCAGCGCGGCGGCCACCTCACCAACCGGTACGGCCGTGTCGACCACCAGCGCCACGTCGATCAGCACCGGCGGGTACGGCGACGGCGACGGCGCGGGCCGGTGCTCGGACAGCGGCAGCCCGTCCAGCTTCAGCTCCATGGCGCAGGTCCGCTTCGGCAGGCCCAGCGCGTCGACGACCTTCGGGTGCAGCTCGCCCGCATAGCCGACCGCCACGTCACCCACCAGCAGCTGCGCACACCGTCCCGGGTGCCACGGCGCGAGGGTGCCCGACTTGACGGTCAGCTCGACCCCGGACGCCTCGGCCACGATCTGCGCCGCCCGGACCGCGTCGGCCCAGCCGGCCGGTTCGCCCGAGCCCCACCAGCCGGCGCGCTCGCGGTTGCCGGCCAGCACCACCGCGACGTGCGTCGGCTGCAGCGGCAGCGCCGCGTGCAGGCTCGCGATCTCCGCGTCGCTCGGCCGGCCCTCGACGCCGACCTCCGGCACCGGGACCTGCCTCGCGTTGGCCAGGACCACCTGACCGACCTGGTACAGCGACAGGTCACGCATGCCGCGGGAGACGTTGCGGACCAGCACGTCCAGCAGGCCGGGCAGCAGCGTGGTCGCCAGCTCACCGCGGTCCGACTCGAGCGGGTTGAGCAGCGACACCGTCTGCCGGCGGCTGTCCGCCGGGTCGAGCCCGAGCGCGTCGAACACCGGGGGCGCCACGAACGGGAACGGCAGCACCTCGACGTAGCCGGCCTCGGCGAGCGCCCTCGACACGGTCCGCCGGCGACGCTGCGCCGCCGTGATCCCCGTGCCGGCGGGCGCTTTCGGCAGCTCGGACGGGATGGTGTCGTAGCCCTCGAGCCGCAACACCTCCTCCACCAGGTCCGCCGGCTCGTCCAGGTCGGGCCGCCAGGTGGGCGGCACCACGGTGATGGTCGGCGTGCCGTCGTCGCTGGAGCCGACCTCGACGCCGCAGCCGATCTGGTTGAGCCGCCGCACGGTCACCCCGCGCTCGTAGCGCACCCCGGCGACCCGGTCGGGCAGGCTTATCGGCATGGCGATCGCCGGCAGCGCCATGACACCGCCGACGTCGGTGCGGCCGGGTTGGATGCTGCCGTCGGCGTGGTCACGCAGCAGCCGCGCGGCCCGCTCCAATGCGGCCGGCGGCAGCGCCGGGTCGACGTAGCGCTCGAACCGCTTGGACGCCTCGGACGGCAGCTTGTGCCGGCGCACGGCGCGGGCGATCGAACCCGGGTCCCAGATGGCCGCCTCGAGCAGGATGTCGTTGCTGTCCGTCCGGACCTCGCTGCTCGCGCCGCCCATCACGCCGGCCAGTGAGATCGGGCCGGTGTCGTCGGCCACCACGAGGTCGTCGGGGTCGAGCGTGCGCTCCACGTCGTCGAGCGTGGTGAGCTTCTCCCCCGCCTTCGCCCGCCGCACGACGATGCCGCCGCTGATCGACTGGGTGTCGAACGCGTGCATCGGCTGCCCGGTCTCGAGCATCACGTAGTTGGTGACGTCGACGGTCAGCGAGATGGACCGGACGCCGGCGAGCATCAGCCGCCGCCGCACCCACCACGGGGTGGGCGCCGTCGGGTCGACCCCGGTGATCCGGCGCGCCACGAACCGCGGGCAACCGACCGGGTCCTCGACCTGGACGGGGTACGCAGTGCCCTCGGCCGCCGGCACGTCGATGGCCGCCGGGTCGCGGTAGGACAGGTCGAACGCACACGCCAGCTCGCGGGCCAGCCCGCGGATGGAGAACGCGTAGCCGCGGTCGGGGGTGATGGACAGCTCGATGATCGTGTCGTCGAGGCCGAGCAGTTCGACCGCGTCGTCACCCGCGCCGGCCTCGCCGCTGGGCAGTACGAGAATGCCGGCGTGCTCGTCGCCCAGCCCCAGCTCGCGCGCCGAACAGATCATGCCGTCGCTGACCTTGCCGTAGGTGTTGCGCGCGGTGATCGTGAAGCCGCCGGGCAGCACCGCACCGGGCAGCGCGACGACCACCAGGTCGCCCTCCGCGAAGTTGTTCGCGCCGCAGATGATGCCGCGCACCCGCGGCTCGGTGGCCGTGGCCTCGTCGTGGTCGTCGGCCTCCGCGACCTCGACCATGCAGTACCGGATCGACTTCTTGAACTCCGTGAGTTCCTCGATCTCGGCCACGCGGCCGACCACGACGGGACCGGTGACCGGGCCGAGCGGTGCGACGTCGTCGACCTCGATACCGACCCGCACGAACGCGTCGGCGAGCTGTTCCGGGGTGAACTTCTCGTCCGTCTCGAGGTGCTCGGTGAGCCAGCTGACGGGAACCCGCACGGTGTTCCTTTCCGGGTAACGGGTGTGACTAAGAGGTGATCAGGCTTCGGTCCCGAACGGGGCGGTGAACCGGACGTCGCCCTCGACCATGTCGCGCATGTCGGGGATGCCGTTGCGGAACTGCAGCGTCCGCTCGACGCCCATGCCGAACGCGAAGCCGGAGTAGACGTCGGGGTCGATGCCGCAGGCCCGCAGCACGTTCGGGTTCACCATGCCGCAGCCGCCCCATTCGACCCAGCCGGGGCCGCCCTTCTTCTCCGGGAACCACACGTCGGGCTCGGCCGAGGGCTCGGTGAACGGGAAGTAGGACGGCCGCAGCCGGATCTTGGAACTGTCCCCGAACATGGCCTTGGCGAACGCGTCGAGCGTGCCCTTCAGGTGGGCCATGGTGAGGCCCTTGTCGATGGCCAGGCCCTCGACCTGGTGGAAGACCGGGGTGTGGGTGGCGTCCAGCTCGTCGGTGCGGAACACCCGGCCGGGGCACACGACGTACACGGGCAGCTCACGCTCGAGCAGCGCGCGGATCTGCACCGGTGAGGTGTGGGTCCGCAGCACCAGCCCGGAGTCGGCGGGCGCCACGTAGAACGTGTCCTGCATGGTGCGCGCCGCGTGGTCCTTCTTGAAGTTCAACGCGTCGAAGTTGAACCACTCGGTCTCGACCTCGGGGCCGTCGGCGATCTCGTAGCCCATGCCGACGAACACGTCGGCGATGCGCTCGGAGATGGTGGTGATGGGGTGCCGGGCGCCGCGCGGGAACCGGTCCCACGGCAGCGTGACGTCGACGCCCTCGTCGCGCAGCATCCGCTCGTCGCGCTCGGCCTCCAGCTCGAGGCGGCGCTCGTCGAACGCCTCGCGGACGATCTTCTGGACCTCGTTCACCCGCTTGCCGGCGTCGGAGCGGGCCTTGGGCGGCAGCGCGCCGATCTCGCGGCGGGCGACCATGAGCGGCGCCTTGTCCCCGAGATGGGCCGGCCTGGTCGCGGTGAGCGCGGCGAGGTCGGTCGCCGCCGCGAACTCCTTCCGCGCCTGCTCCACGGCAGCCTGCAGCGTCTCGGGCGCGAGGGCCTCGACCTGCTTCGGATCGTAGGAGTCGTTGGCTGCGGACATGGTGAGTGGACAGCTCCCGGGAATGGTGGCCAGGCTGGGCACCCGCACAGCCGCCGACTGTGCGAGCACAGCAGATCTTAGGTGATCCCGCTATCCGGCCTGCACGCAGTTTCCCCAAGTCACACGGCGGTCGCTCGAATGAGCGGATTCAGCGGCGCCGGTGACCGATCTCAATTGCGCACGGCCAGGTAGGCGCAGGCCCCGGCCAGCGCGGCGAACGCCACGGCCGTGCTCCCGAACCAGACGGCCGTGTCGGCCCGCTCGACCGCCAGCACAGCGTAGAGCAGGTAGGCGACACACACGGCGGCCTGCACGGCGGCGCCGGCCACCACGATGGACCGGCTGTGGCCCATGGCCAGCCGAACGCCGCCCACCGCCAGCAGCCCGGCGCCGGTGACCTGCGTCAACAGCACCGCCCAGGCGAGGATGCTCACCGGCGCTCCCGGATCGGGCGCACCCAACACGAGCGCCACGACCACACTCGCCGACAACGTCATCCCACTGGCCGACACGGCGAGCGCAACGGCCGCCGGGCGCACAATTGGCTGGTCGAACAAGGACATGGGCCGACACCTCCACCAGGAAGGTCGCTGCACCCGGCCGAAGCGTGTCAACCCGCGCGATGACCATTTCCGTCGCCCATGATGACCATTGCGGTCACCTGTGATGACCAGACCGGCGCCGGAGTGGCCATCACGCCCGACGGCAGTGGTCATCATGCGCGACCGGACTGGTCATCATGGCCGGTCAGCGCTCCTGCCAGGCCGTCGCAAACAGGCAGATGGCCGGGCCCGCCACCGAACAGCCACGCGGTGGACACGCCTGCCCGGTGTCCAGATCGGGCTCCCCGTGGCCGGTGGCCGCCACCGCGGGATGACCATTCCGGTCACCTGTGATGACCAGACCCGCGCCGGAGTGGTCATCATGCGCGACCGGAGTGGTCATCACGCGCGGGTCAGCGCTGCTGCCAGGCCGTCGCGTACAGGCAGATGGTGGCGGCCGTGGCGAGGTTCAGGCTCTCCGCCTGCCCGTAGATCGGCACCCGCAGCGCCGCGTCGGCCGCCGCCACGACCTCGTCCGGCAGGCCGTGCGCCTCGCTGCCGAACAGCCACGCGGTAGGCGCGGCGAGGGACGCCCGCTCGGCGTCCAGGTCGGGCTCCGCATGGCCGGTGGCCGCCACCAGGCGCAGGCCGGCGTCTCGGCAGGCGGTCAGCACCTCGTCGGTGGCCGCGCGGGCGATCGGGAGGTGGAACAGGCTGCCGGTGGAGGCGCGCACGCACTTGCCGTTGTGGGGATCGACCGCCGGGCCGGCCAGGAGCACGGCGTCGGCGCCGGCCGCGTCGGCCACGCGGACCACGGTGCCCGCGTTGCCCGGATCGGAGACACCCACCAGCACGGCCACCAGCCGGGGCGTACCGGCCAGCGCCACCTCGAGCGGCACGTCGACCAGCGAGCACACGGCCACGATCCCCTGCGGGGTCACGGTCTCCGTGAGACCGGCCATCGCGCGGTCGGTCACCACAGACACGGGCGTGCCGCGCTCGCCGGCGAGCGTGAGCAGGTCCGACGCGCGAGTCTGCGCCTCGGCCGTCACGAACACCTCGTGCACGTCACCGGTCCAGGCCAGCGCCTCGCGGACGGCCTGGGCGCCCTCCACCAGGAACCGGCCGGCCCTTTCCCGGCCGGGCCGCCGCAACAGGGCCCGGGCAGCAGCGACCCGGGGCGTCCGTTCGGTGAACGGATCTGCCCCGGGTCGGGTCACCTGGCTGTTCAGGAAGCCTTGCCCTGCGCGTCGGCGTTCTCACGCGCCACGTCGACCAGCGCGGCGAAAGCGCCTGGGTCGTTCACGGCGAGCTCGGCGAGGATCTTGCGGTCGACCTCGACACCCGCGGCCTTGAGGCCCTGGATGAACCGGTTGTAGGTCAGGCCGTTCTGACGAGCCGCGGCGTTGATACGGGTGATCCACAGCTGGCGGAAGTCACCCTTGCGGGCGCGACGGTCCCGGTAGGCGTAGTTGAGCGAGTGGAGCATCTGCTCCTTCGCCTTGCGGTACAGCCGCGAGCGCTGGCCACGGTAGCCACTGGCCAGCTCGAGGGTTGTGCGGCGCTTCTTGTGGGCGTTCACTGCCCGCTTGACGCGTGCCACGGTTCAGTCCTGTCGATCTCGAGGGCGGCGCTCGGCGCTGCCCGGGTTGGTCAGGGGTCGATGCCGGTCAGCGACCGAGCAGCTTCTTTATGCGCTTGACGTCGGCCTTCGCCACCTCGGTGGTGCCGGACAGCCGCCGGGTCACCTTGCTCGGCTTCTTCTCCAGCTTGTGGCGGAGACCGGTCATCTGCCGGCGCAGCTTCCCCTTGCCGGTGACCCGAACGCGCTTCGAGGTGCCGGAGTGGGTCTTGTTCTTGGGCATCGTTGTTTCCTCAATACAGTCGTGCTGCTGCCGGGAGTCATTGCCCCCGCGCCGTTTCCGACGCGGGGTGCGCTCCCGGTCCGGTCAGTTCGTGTCGGTGCTCGCGTCCGTGCCCGCGCTGGCCTTCGGGCGGGTCTTCTGGGTCTTGTGAGGCGCCAACACCATGATCATGTTTCGGCCGTCCTGCTTGGGCGTGGCCTCGACGAAGCCGAGTTCGGCGACGTCGTCAGCCAGCCGCTGCAGCAGCCGGAAGCCGAGTTCGGGGCGGGACTGCTCACGACCCCGGAACATGATCGTCACCTTGACCTTGTTCCCGTGCTCGAGGAACCGCATGACGTGACCCCGCTTGGTCTCGTAGTCATGGGTGTCGATCTTCGGGCGGAGCTTCTGCTCCTTGATCACGGTGAGCTGCTGGTTGCGGCGCGACTCGCGAGCCTTCTGGGCGCTCTCGTACTTGAACTTGCCGAAGTCCATGAGCTTGCAGACGGGCGGTCGTGCCTGCGGGGCAACCTCCACGAGGTCCAGGTCCGCCTCCTGAGCGAGTCGCAGTGCGTCTTCGATGCGCACGATGCCGACCTGCTCGCCGTTCGGTCCGACGAGCCGGACTTCGGGAACTCGGATGCGGTCGTTGATACGTGTCTCGGAGCTGATGGGGCCTCCTCGGGCCGGTGTAGCGAGCCGTGCTCGGCTCGTCTCTCTATCCACGCGACCGCGCGTGGTGGCCCCTTACACAGCGTCGGACCCCGTCGTCATGAGACGAACGGGGCCCGCTACTGACCGATCCTCGACGCACGCGTCGAGTGCACCGCGACCATCACCGAACGAGCCGGTGACAGCCGCGGCGACCGGAACCCGGCCACGGAATGACTCGGGTGGGAGCGGGGCTCCACTTTGCCGCCCCGCGGACGGGGCTGGTCGCGCCAACCAGCATAACAGGCGGCGCCGAGGTCAGGACGTGGCCCACTGGTAACGCAGCTCCGGGCGCCCGACCTGACCGTACACGGGCTGCCGGACGGCCAGCCCGTTGTCGGCCAGGTACTCGAGGTAGCGGCGCGCGGTGACCCTGGACATGCCGAGCGAGTCGGCCGCCGCGCCGGCCGACAGCCCGTCGCCGGCATGCCGCAGCACGGTGACCACGGCGTCCAGGGTCGGCGCGCTCATGCCCTTCGGCAGCGTGGCGCCGTCGGTGCCCCGCAGCGTCGCGAACAGGTGGTCCACCTCGCTCTGCCCGGTCACCTCAGCACCGCCACTGGCGCCCGTGACGTCGCGCCGGAACCGGGCGTAGCGCTCCAACTTGTCGCGCAGGCCGGCGAACGTGAACGGCTTGAGCACGTACTGCACCACGCCCAGCGACACGGCGGTGCGCACCAGCGCGAGGTCCCTGGCCGAGGTCACCATGATCACGTCGACCAGGTGCCCGGCCGCCCGCAGCGACCGGCAGAGGTCGAGCCCGTTGCCGTCGGGCAGGTACTGGTCGAGCAGCAGCACGTCGACCTTCAGCCGGCCGAGCGCACGCTGCGCCTCCCCCGCCGAGTGCACCACGCCGGCCACCGCGAACCCGGGCACGCGCTCGACATACAGCCGGTGCGCGTCGGCCGCCACCTGGTCGTCCTCCACCACCAGCACGGTGATCACGACCCGACCCCCGCCGTGGTCGGCAGCCGCACGGTGAACACCGCGCCGCGCTCGCCCCGGCCGACGTCGATCGTGCCGCCGCCCCGGCGGACCGCTTGCCGGACGAGCGCGAGCCCGAGGCCGCGGCCGGGCGCCTTGGTCGACCAGCCCCGTTCGAAGGCCACCTCTCCCGCCGCCAGTCCCCGGCCGGTGTCCTCGACCCGCAGCTCCAGTTCGCCGCCGGTGGCGCGGGCGGTGACGAACACCTTCGGCGCGTCGCCGCCCTCGATCGCCGCGTCCAGCGCGTTGTCGATGAGGTTGCCGAGGATCGTGACCACGTCCCTCGGCGCGAGTGCGCCACGCAGGACGGTGTCGTCGATCTCCGTGTCCTCGGTGATCACGAGTTCGGCGCCGCGCTCGTTCGCCTCGGCCGCCTTGCCGAGCAGCAGGGCCGCGAGCACCGGCTCGGACACCGCGCTCACCACCCGGTCGGTGAGTCGTTGAGCGAGCGCCAACTCGGCCGTGGCGAACTCGACGGCCTCGTCGGTCCGGCCGAGTTCCACCAGCGAGACGACCGTGTGCAGCCGGTTGGCCGCCTCGTGGGCCTGGGAGCGCAGCGACTCGGCGAACCCGCGCACCGAGTCCAGCTCACCGGTCAACGCCTGCAGGTCGGTGTGGTCCCGCAGTGTGACGACCGTGCCGCGCACGCGGTTACCGGAGCGCACCGGCGCGCTGTCCACCACCAGCACCCGGCGGTCCGTGAAATGCACTCCGTCTACCAGCTCGGCCGGCAGCCCCAGCTCGGCGATCGTCCGGCCCGTCACCTCGCCGGACAGGTCGAACAGCTCCCGCGCGCCGTCGTTGCAGAGGGTCACCCGGCCCTCCTGGTCGAGCAACAGCAGACCTTCACGGACGGTGTGCAGGACCGCCTCGTGGTAGTCGATCCGCCGGCTTAGTTCGGCCGGCCCGAGACCGTGGGTCTGCCGGTCGAGCCGCCTGCTGACCAGGTAGGCGCCCGCCGTGCCGACGGCGAGCGCGGCCAGGGCGACGATCACGAGTGGCACCAGCCGGTCGCGTACCTGCCCGGCGATGGCGTCGAGGGTGACCCCGACGCTGACCAGCGCCACCACGTCGGTGCCCGGGCGCACGGGGACCACGGCGCGTACCGACGGGCCGAGCGTGCCGGTGTAGGTCTCGGTGAACGTCTCCCCCGCCGCCGCCTCGGCCGTGTGCCCGAGGAAGCGTTCCCCGATCAGGTCGGGGTTGGGATGGGTGAACCGCACGCCGGTCGGGTCCATGATCGTGACGAAGTCGACGCCCGTGTCGTGGCGGACCCGCTCGGCATACGGCTGCAGCTCGACGCTCGGGTCGGGATCGAACACGGCGGCCGCGACGACCGGCGCGGCGGCGATGGTCAGCGCGACCGACACGACCTCGTCCTCGTTCGCGCGCTCGGTGCTGTCGGCCACGTCGAGGTAGACCAGCACGGCGCCGGCGGCGACCAGCAGGCCGACGATGATCACCTGGAGAACCAGGAGTTGTCTGGCGAGGCTCCAGTCGTGCCGTGTTGCCATCCGGGCTTCCCAGGTACGTGATGAACATGTACGTAATGAACACAATGGTGACCCAGGTCATAGGCCTCCACACAATCTGACCACATTGCCGCAGCCGCCACCGACGGCGGCCCGCAAGGAGGTCACGTGTCCGCCCCCGAGTCACCGCCGATCCAACCGCGCAAGCGCGACCGAACCCATCTCCTCTACATCTCCGTCATCGTGGCGGTGGCCGCCGGCATCCTGGTCGGCCTCGTCTGGCCGGAGGTCGGCAAGGGCCTGAAGCCGCTCGGCAAGGGCTTCGTCGACCTGATCAAGATGATGATCAGTCCGATCATCTTCTGCACGATCGTGTTGGGCGTCGGCTCGGTGACCAAGGCCGCGAAGGTCGGCCGGGTCGGGACGCTCGCCATCGGCTACTTCCTGCTCATGTCGACCGTCGCCCTGGTCATCGGCCTGGTGGTCGGCAACATCCTGCACCCGGGTGAGGGGTTGCAGCTCACGAACGAGGTCCGCGCCGATGGCCAGGACCAGGTGGCGGCGAGCGAGAGCACGGTCGAGTTCCTGCTGGGCATCATCCCGAGCACGCTGGTCTCCGCGTTCACCGAGGGATCGGTGCTGCAGACGCTGCTCGTCGCGCTGCTGACGGGCTTCGCGCTGCAGGCCATGCGCGAAAAGGGCGAGCCGATCCTGCGCGGGATCGGGCACATCCAGCGACTGGTGTTCCGCATCCTCGCGATGATCATGTGGGTGGCGCCGATCGGCGCGTTCGGCGCGATCGCCGCCGTGGTGGGTGAGACCGGCGTGGACGCGTTGAAGAGCCTGGCGGTCATCATGATCGGCTTCTACCTGACGTGCCTGCTGTTCGTGTTCGGCGTGCTGTCCACGCTGTTGTGGATGGTCGCCCGGATGAACATCTTCACGCTGTTCCGGTACCTGTCCCGCGAGTTCCTGCTCATCCTGTCGACGTCGTCGTCGGAGGTGGCGCTGCCGCGGCTGATCGCGAAGATGGAGCACCTCGGGGTGAGCAAGCCGGTCGCCGGCATCACCATCCCGACCGGGTACTCGTTCAACCTGGACGGCACGGCCATCTACCTGACCATGGCGACGCTGTTCGTGGCGGAGGCCATGGACGCGCCGTTGTCCATGGGTGAGCAGATCTCGCTGCTGCTGTTCATGATCATCGCGTCGAAGGGCGCGGCGGGGGTGACCGGCGCCGGCCTCGCCACGCTGGCCGGCGGGCTCCAGTCGCACCGGCCGGAGCTGGTCGACGGCGTCGGGTTGATCGTCGGCATCGACCGGTTCATGTCCGAGGCGCGGGCGCTCACCAACTTCGCCGGCAACTCGGTGGCCACCATCCTGGTCGGCACGTGGACCAACGAGTTCGACCGCGAGCAGGCGGATCGGGTGCTCGCGGGCGAGGACCCGTTCGACGAGAAGACACTGGTCGACGACCACAGTCCCGCGCCGGACGAGGAGTCGGCGAAGGCCTGAGCGGTCGGGCGCGGCGTCGTGGTTTCGGCGCCGCGCCCTTACTTGCGCTTGTGGCTGCGGTGGCCCGTGCCCTCGTGCCAGGACTCGATCACCAGGTGGTCGTCGGCGACGTAGGTCAGCACGACCTCGGTGACGTCCAGGCGGAAGTAGTTGCCGTCCGGTTGAGCGTCCTTCCCGGGCGGCGGGGTCGGGATCGCCCGGCCGGCGAACTTCCCGTCACCGAGCCATTCGCCTTCCTTCGGCGGATCGATGGTCGGGCTGTGCACGGCGATCCGGCTGTCGCGCTGGACGTCCCGCAGCTTCAGCGAGCCGCCCATCATGCCGAAGGTGACCTCGCCGTCGGCGATCTCGATCTCCGAGCCGCTGATGCGCGGCGAGCCGTCGGCACGCAGCGTGGCGATCGTCTTGTGGATGCCGGACGCGAACCGCTCCCGCACCCGCTCCGCGAACTCCGGCGCATCCTTCTCGATCTCCTGCCAGGTGGACATCTGCTCCCCTTTCCGAATGACGGTTCGGATACTACTCCCATTTCTGATCCGTGGTTCAATAACCCCATGGGCCGGCCGAGAAAGATCTCCGACGACGCGCTGCTGGCAGCCTGCGCGCGTGCCATCGGCCAGCACGGTCCAGGTTTCACGCTGGCGCAGGTGGCTGGCGAAGCGGGCGTGGCCGTGGGGACGGTCTCCGGCCGGTTCGGTTCGAAGCAGGGCCTGCTGCTGACGATGACCGAGCTCGCGAACGCCAGTGCCGCCCGACGCATGCGAGCGGCGGCGGCCGCCCACACGGACCCGATCGCGGCGGTGACGGCCGCCGTCCTGGTGACGGCCGACGGCGTGGACGACCGCACCACCACGACGAATCACTTGGCACAGCTGGGAATCGACCTGGCCGACCCGACCCTGCGCGAGGGCGTGACCGAGTTGCGGGCGCTGATCCACCGGGTACTGACACGCCTCTTCGCGGCGGCCAACCTGCCGGACGCACCCCCACCGCCGCACGCGGCCCGGATAATCGCGGCGATGGCCCACGGCGCCATCCTGGACTGGGCACTGCGCCCGACGGGAACACTGGCGGACCGGCTGAGCGCGGACATAGAGGCGGTGGCGGGCTCCTGGCGCTGACCCAGCGACGGCCAACGGCATCGGCTGCACAGCGCGACGGACCAACTGCGGGCGGACACCAGCGGTCGCCGGGCCGGGCACGGACCCAGTGACTGCCAAACGGACCAAACGTCACTAGCTGCGCGGCACGCCGTATCGGCGGACCAGCTGGGTGCGGACATAGAGGCAGTCGAGGAGTCTCGCGCTGACGCAAGCGCCCGCCAACGGCAACCGGCTGCAAAAGCGCGACGAACCTGGCGGCCGCCTGAGCGCGGACACAGCGGCAGTCGCCAGGCCTAGCGCGAAGCCACACGACCGCCAAACGGCTCCAGCTGCGCAGCGCGCGGCGTTGCGGGCAGCCCGCATCGCATGAGTAATACCCGGTGCTGGGCCCCCGATTTCCACGCTAGCGCGACCTGCGTCAGGTGCGGCCCGACGCGAGTTGACCTGTGGATGGCGAGGTCTCCTGTGGACAGGTGACCCGTCGTTGATCTTCACAGCGGTGAACTGTCGGTGCTGGTGACTACGCGCGGTCCGATTTGGGGGCATGGCTTTGACCTGTGTGGATGCCGGGCAGGCGCCGGGTTGGGGTTGTCCACGCCGTTCTCAGCCTGCGAGTTCGCGGTTCCCGCACGCGAGATCGCGGTTGCGGCACGCGAGGTCGCGGTTCTCGCACGCGAGATCGCGGTTGCGGCACGCGAGGTCGTGGTTGTGGTGGGTGAGGTCGTCGTTTCTCGGCTGTTGTGTGCGCACAGGGTGGAGCTACTGACCACTCCAGGACCCCATCAGCCGCGATCTCACCGTCGGGAACCGCGATCTCGCGCTCCCCTGATCAACTCAGGGACTTCCGAATAGTGACGGCTTGCGTACGCTGAAAACCGGGGGGTCGTGGCCGCCCGTTGATCATTGCCGGGCCGCTGAGCTGCATCATTCCGTTTTTGTCGGTGCCCGCGGCTACGCTGGATGTCGGGGGCCGACGGCCGCCGTTGATCTTGTCGACCACGAGCACCGAACAGAGCTCGATGTGCCGCAGGAAGTCGAGGCCCACGCCCTTCCCTGCGAGGCACCCGGGATGAGCTGTGGATAGCTCCGGGCCGGCCGACGATTTGGTCGGTGCTGCTCGTTAGGCCCGAAATCGGGGGCCCCGGCGTGCGAATGGTCCATTCGCTCGGTGTGTACCCGATCGTGTGATCCTGCTAGCGGAGTTGCTGTGCGCCCGGCAGTGGGGCCGCGCGGCGGCGGCGCGCCCCGCCCGGTGAGACACCCAGGACTCGCTTGAACGCTCGGGCAAAAGCCGCCTCCGAGCGGTAGCCAAGGCGGCGGGCCAGTTCCCCCGTCGTGGCGCGGCCCTGTTCCAGGGACTCCAGCGCCACCTGCATCCGCCACCGGGTCACGTACTGCATGACCGGCTCCCCCACCAGCGCCGTGAACCGGGCGGCGAAGGCCGAGCGGGACATGGCCAGCTCGCCGGCCAGCTCGGCCACCGTCCATGCCCGTGCCGGTTCGCGGTGGATCATGCTCATCGCGCGGCCCAGTTGGGGATCGCGCAGCGCGCCCAGCCAGCCGGTGCGAGCCGCCGGGTCCGATTCGAGCCAGGTGCGGATCGCCTGGATCACCAGCACGTCGCACAGCCTGGTGATGATCTCCTCGCCACCCGGGCGCAGCTCGCGGGCCTCGCCGGCGATCAGGCGGAGCATGCTCTGCGTCCAGCTGTCCGGGGCCGCGGATGCCTCCACATGCACCGTCTCCGGCAGCAGATCGATCAGATGCCGTGCGCTCGGCTGGTCGAACCGGATGGCACCGCAGATCAGCCGCGTCGGTGCGCCACCGCCGCCGTGTCGTAAAATCTCGTACCGCTCGCTCACCACCTCACGCTCGAGATCGAGGACGTTCGGCGCGCTCGCGTCGGCGTCGCTGACCAGCGTGTGTCCGCGTTGGTTCGGCACCAGTACCAACTCGTCGGCGCCGAGCGGCCGCAACTGGCCGTCGGCCATGCGCAGCAGCGCGCCGCCCGAGGTGAGTGCGTGGAACCAGATGTGACCCGGCATCGGCGGCAGCGTCAGTCCCCACGGCGCCGTCAGCTCCGTGCGGCAATAGAAGGCGCCGTTCATGCGCAGCAGGTGCAGGGCCTCGCCGAGGGGGTCGCGCGGCGCCCACCGATCCATGGTGACCATGACGGAAATAGTGCCGGGCTACGGACCGTAAGTCCACCGTAGCTGGACGATCGAGCATAAAACGTCGATATTTGGCTATAGATTCACCTGTTCTCAGCTGATGGACTGGACGTAAGGCAAGAATGGCTCAACAGGGAGGACCCCATGACCGCCACCGCTCCGATCCTCGTTCTCGGCGCCACGGGCAAGACCGGCCGCCTCGTGGTCGACAAGCTGACCGCCAAGGGCGTGCCCGTCCGGATCGGTTCCCGGTCAGCGTCCTCGGCGTTCGACTGGGCCGACCGCGACGGCTGGGCCGAGGCCGTCGCCGGTGTCAGCGCCATCTACGTGTCCTACTTCCCCGACCTGGCCGTCCCCGGTGCGGTCGACGCAGTGCGTGCACTCACCGAGGTCGCCACGGCGGCCGGTGTTCGCAGACTGGTGTTGCTGTCCGGCCGCGGCGAGGACGAGGCGCAGGCCGCCGAGCAGGTGCTGCGGGAGTCCGACCGGGACTGGACGATCCTGTGCTGTTCCTGGTTCAACCAGAACTTCAACGAGGGCTGGCTGACCGACCCCGTGCTGGGCGGTGTGGTCGAGCTGCCGGCCGGCGATGTGCCGGAGCCGTTCGTCGACACGGAGGACATCGCCGACGTCGCGGTCGCCGCCCTCACCGAGCCCGGTCACATCGGTGAGCTGTACGAGCTGACCGGTCCGCGGCTGCTGACCTTCGCGCAGGCGATCGCCGAGATCGCCGAGGCGTCCGGCCGGCCCGTGCGCTACCAGCAGATTCCACTCGAGGACTTCATCGCCGCGCTCACCGAGTTCGAGGTGCCGGCCGATGTGTCGCAGCTGCTGTCCCACCTGTTCGGCGAGGTGCTCGACGGGCGCAACGCGCAGGTGACCGACGGAGTGCAGCGCGCGCTCGGTCGCCCGGCGCGGGACTTCGCCGACTACGCCACCGCGCACGCCGAGGAATGGCGCGTCGCTCAGCCGGTCACATAGTCGCGGAAGCCGCGTTGTCCGCGGCGCATCATCAGCGCGTGGTTGACCCGGAACAGGGGCCGGGCCACGGGGGCGAGCGCCCGCAACAGGCGCTTGTTCACCATCACGCGCTGGGAGATGGCGAGCAGTGAACCGGCGGCCCGATGCGGGGCGACGACCCCTTGGACGTAGCCCTGCAGGTCGCCCGTGATGTTCACCCGCATGCGGCCGGCCTCCTGGTCCTGCACAGCGCGGTGCAGGCAGAAGGTCAGCGCGTAGGGCAGCGTCGAGCGGCACCGGACCTCGGCCGTGTCGTCGTCGACCTGGGTGACCGAGCGGATGTCCGGCCACCACGCCGGATAGTTCGCCAGGTCCACCAGCGCGTCGAAGACGGTGGTGGTGGCCGCCCGGACCGACCAGACGTCGCGGAACGAGTAGTCGTTGACTCCCACCCCGTCCAGTATGCCGGCGATAGGGTCCGCACATGGCGAAGTGGGGAGTCGGGGATCTACCGGACCTGACCGGCCGCACGGCGGTGGTCACCGGGGCGAACAGCGGCATCGGGCTGGTCACCGCACGAGCGCTCGCCGGCGCGGGCGCCGTGGTGATCATGGCGTGCCGGGATGTCGCGAAGGCGGCGGCGGTCGCTCCTGACACGGCGGAAGTGCGTGCCCTCGACCTCGCGAATCTGGCGTCCGTACGGGAGTTCGCGTCGTCGATCGACACTGACGTGGACATCCTGGTGAACAACGCCGGTGTCATGGCCGTGCCGCACCGCCGCACGGCCGACGGCTTCGAGATGCAGATCGGGACCAACCACCTCGGGCATTTCGCGCTCAAGGATCGCCGATCGCATCAGATGCGAACTCGCGACTGCGTGATCGGCGCGGTAAATGAGGCTTCGCTTCGCGCCCCAGCTCGGGATGCTGAGCGGTCGAGATCGCGGTCGAACGTACCGCTGCCGTCGGCGGTTCGCTGGCCGGGTGACACGTTCGGGTGCTGACCTGCGGTCCAGCGGGCCGGTTCTCATCTGGTGCGACAAGACAACCAAACACCCTGGCAGAGCCCATGATCAGGCACACGCCGACGCCCGATCACCTCACCTGTGCCCATGTGCGGAAGACGGGACTAGCGTTCGCCGGCGGAGCCATAGCTCAGAGACCCGCATGGGCCCGGTTGCGGCCGAGCGGGCTGCGGTCCCATCCCGTTACACCGGAACCGCGAACTCGCGTGCCGGAACCGGGGACATGCGGGCGAGACATGGCAACACACGGTCGAGGCGCGGCGACATGCGGGCGAGAGGTTGGGGACATGCGGGCCTGTGGCCCGGGCGGGGGCCGGTTAGCGAGGGCAATGCCAACTCAGCCCCGCATGCCAACCCCTCCATGCACCCCCGGCCCCCCGGCCCACCCGCTCGCCCCGCGCCCCCGCTCGCCCCGGCCCATCCCACCCGGCCCCGCACCCCGGCCCGGTTACAGGACCTGCTTCAGGAACTGACCCGTGTAGCTCTCCTTCATGGCGGCCACGTCCTCCGGCGTGCCTTCCGCGATCACCAGGCCACCGCCGTTCCCGCCCTCCGGACCCATGTCCACCACCCAGTCCGAGGTCTTGATCACGTCGAGGTTGTGCTCGATGACGATGACCGTGTTGCCCTTGTCGACCAGGCCGTTGATCACGCCGATCAGCTTGCGGATGTCCTCGAAGTGGAGACCCGTGGTCGGCTCGTCCAGGACGTACACCGTCTGGCCGGTCGAGCGCTTCTGCAGTTCGCTCGCCAGCTTCACGCGTTGGGCCTCGCCGCCGGAGAGGGTCGGGGCCGGTTGGCCGAGGCGCACGTAGCCGAGGCCCACGTCCACCAGGGTCTTCAGGTGGCGGTGGATCGCCCGGATCGGTTCGAAGAAACCCTCCGCCTCCTCGATCGGCATGTCGAGGACCTCGGAGATGGTCTTGCCCTTGTAATGCACCTCCAGCGTCTCGCGGTTGTACCGCGCGCCCTTGCAGACCTCGCACGGGACGTAGACGTCGGGCAGGAAGTTCATCTCGATCTTGATGGTGCCGTCGCCCGCGCAGGCCTCGCAGCGGCCGCCCTTCACGTTGAACGAGAACCGGCCCGGCTGGTAACCCCGGACCTTCGCCTCGGTGGTGGCGGCGAACAGCTTGCGCACGTGGTCGAACACACCCGTGTACGTGGCCGGGTTCGACCGCGGCGTGCGGCCGATCGGCGACTGGTCGACCCGTACCAGCTTGTCGACCTGCTCGAGGCCGCGCACGCGGGTGTGGCGACCGGGCACCTGCCGCGCGCCGTTCAGCTTGTTGGCCAGCACGGTGGCCAGGATGTCGTTCACCAGCGTCGACTTGCCCGAGCCGGACACGCCGGTGACCGACACCAGGCACCCGAGCGGGAACGACACGTCGATGCCGCGCAGGTTGTGCTCCCGCGCGCCGACCACCGTCAGCTGCCGCTTGCGGTCGGTCGGTCTGCGCAACGCCGGGATCGCGATCTCCATGCGCCCGGACAGGTACGCCCCGGTGAGCGACTCCTTGTTCTTCAACAGCTTCTGGAACGGTCCACTGTGGACGATCTTGCCGCCGTGCTCGCCCGCGCCCGGGCCGATGTCGACCACCCAGTCCGAGTTGCGGATGGTGTCCTCGTCGTGCTCGACCACGATCAGCGTGTTGCCGAGGTCGCGCAGCCGGGTGAGCGTCTCGATCAGGCGGTGGTTGTCGCGCTGGTGCAACCCGATGGACGGCTCGTCGAGCACGTACAGCACACCCACGAGACCCGACCCGATCTGCGTGGCCAGCCGGATGCGCTGCGCCTCACCACCGGACAGGGTGCCCGACGCCCGGTCGAGCGACAGGTAGTCCAGGCCGACGTCGAGGAGGAACCGCAGCCGCGCCTGGATCTCCTTGAGCACCGCGCCGGCGATCATGGTCTCGCGCCTGCCGAGCGACAGGCCGTCGAGGAACTCCGAGCACTCGCCGATCGACAGCGCCGACACCTCGGCGATCGACCGCGGCCCGCGCTTCTTGTGTTCGAGGGTGACCGCCAGGATCTCGGGCTTGAGCCGGGTCCCCTGACACGTCGGGCACGGCACCTCCCGCATGTAGCCCTCGTACTTCTCCCGCATGTACTCGGAGTCGGTCTGCTCCTGGCGCCGCTCGAGGAACGGGATCACGCCCTCGTAGTTGGCATAGTACGACCGCTCCCGCCCATATCGGTTGCGGTAGCGGACGTGCACCTGGTCGGCCGTGCCGTGCAGCACCGCCTTCTGGGCCTTGGCCGGCAGCTTGCGCCACGGCGTGTCCATGCGGAAGCCGACCGCCTCGGCGAGCGAGGACAGCAGCCTGGTGAAGTACTCGGCCGTCTGCCCGCCGGCCCACGGCGCGATCGCCCCCTCGCCGAGGCTCAGCTCGTCGTCGGGGACGACCAACTCGGGGTCGACCTCCTGGCGGACGCCGATGCCCGTGCACACCGGGCAGGCGCCGTAGGGCGAGTTGAACGAGAACGACCGCGGCTCGAGGTCCTCGATGGCGAGTGGGTGTCCGTTGGGGCAGGCCAGGTTCTCGGAGAAGCCGCGGATGCGGGCCGGGTCGTTCTCGGGCAGGTCGACGAACTCCAGCTCGACCAACCCGTCGGCCAGGCGCAGCGCGGTCTCGACCGAGTCGGTGAGCCGGCGCTTGGCGCTCGCCTTGACCGAGAGCCGGTCGATCACCACCTGGATCTCGTGCTTCTCCTGCTTCTTCAGCTTCGGCGGATCGGTGAGCGAGTGCACGACGCCGTCGACGCGGGCACGCGAGTAACCCTGCGACTGCAACGAGGAGAACAGGTCGACGTACTCACCCTTCCGGCCGCGGATGACCGGCGCGAGCACCTGGAACCGTAACCCCGACTCCATGGCCATGACCTGGTCGACGATCTGCTGCGGCGTCTGCTTGCTGATCGGCTCGCCACACTGCGGACAGTGGGGCTTGCCAGCGCGCGCGAACAGCAGGCGCAGGTAGTCGTAGACCTCGGTGATGGTGCCGACCGTGGACCGCGGGTTGCGGCTGGTCGACTTCTGGTCGATGGACACCGCGGGCGAGAGGCCCTCGATGAAGTCGACGTCGGGCTTGTCCATCTGCCCCAGGAACTGTCTGGCGTAGGCGGACAGTGACTCGACATACCGGCGCTGGCCTTCGGCGAAGATCGTGTCGAAGGCCAGGCTCGACTTGCCGGAGCCAGACAGCCCGGTGAACACGATCATGCTGTCCCTGGGCAGGTCGATGTCCACACCGCGCAGGTTGTGCTCCCGCGCGCCGCGGACCACGAGGCGGTCAGCCACTGGTGTCCCTTCAAAGTTGCTCTTGGGCGAGGCCACGCGCTGGTCAGGAGGGACCTTGGGTGGCCGCGTTCATGCTAGGACGGGGCACCGACAATTTTGCGTCGGAGGCTGTTGGCCCTGGTCACGGGCCATACCTACCGCCGACCCGGGCGCTCCCCTACGCTGGGTGCAACCAGGTCTGGTCTGATTTTATTTTCTTGCCACCGAACATGCGGGGATGGGCGGTATGAGCATCTCACCCGAGGCATCCGTGGAACAGGACGGTGTGCCGGCGCAGCGGCGGGCCGACGAGCGGTCGATCGCCGAGCGCGTGCGCCGCGATCTGGCCATGGTCCGTGCGGCGAGCGAACAGCTGGCCGACCAGGTCGCGCGCCTCGACGACCGGGCGATGCGGGAGCCGAGCGGGTTACCGGGCTGGACCAGGGCGCACGTGGTGAGCCACCTCGCGCGCAACGCGGACGGGCTGGTGAACCTCATCACCTGGGCACGGACCGGCGTGGAGCACCCGATGTACGCGAGCAACGCCGACCGCGACGCCGACATCGAGGAGGGCGCCAGCCGGCTCGCGCAGGTGCTGCACGAGGACCTCGGAGCGGCTCGCGACCGGCTGATGACGGCCGCGCAGAACCTGGCCGACGCGCACTGGCTGGCGACCGTGACCGCGAGGGGCGGCCTGGTCATCCCGGCGTCGCGCATCCCGGAGATGCGGCTGTTCGAGATCTGGGTGCACCTGGTCGATCTCGGCACCGGTTTCGGGTTCGCGGACATCCCGGCCGACCACCTCGAGCGGATACTCGACGTGGCCGTGGCCAAGCACGTCGACCGGCCGGACGGCCCGTCGGTCCGGCTCACGGTCGAGCTTCCCAGCGGCGGCAACCACCGGTGGGACGTGGTCGGCGGTCGTGGCGGCGAGGCGCACGAGGTGACCGGCGGACCGGCCGAGGTGATCGCGTGGCTGACCGGCCGCAGCGAGGGCGACGACCTGCGCGGCGATGTGCCGCGGCTACCGGCCTGGGGTTAGGCCCACGTTCTCGAACGTCGTCGGGAAGCCCCTGCCCGTCGGCGACGCGCACATGATCCCCGCCAGCACGTGGACCTCCGGCGGGAAGTAGGCCAGGCGCAGCATGGTCGACGCCGGTGCGCCGTCCAGGCCGTAGGAGATGGTGACCGTGTCGCCTTCACGGACCGCCTTGATGGTGACCCGCGCGACGCCGTCCGGTAGCGCGACCACCGACCAGTCCGACACGTCCCTGGTCACCACGGCCGACAGCTGCTGCTGACCGTCGACCAGCTCGATGCCGCTCTTGATCCAGTTCTGCTCGTCGATGCGCAGCGCTATGCCGGCCTGGTCGTACTGTTCGGCGTAGGCGCCGGCGAACGTGGCGGCCAGCTCGAAGTCCCCGGCCGTCTCGAGACCGAGCACGTGGCCCGTGTCGCGGACGAAGCCGTAGTGGGTGGTGCGCCAGAAGTCGGTGTCGGCGTCGGTGGTGGCCGACAGCCGGTCCCCGTCGGTCGCCCAGGTGGTGGGTTCGTTGAACCAGCGCCAGCCCTCGGTGCCGAAGGCCTTGATCGTGTCTGCCACCCGGCCATGCTGTCAGGCGGCGCCGTCAGCCGCTAGGGTCGGCGCCCGTGGACGTTGTCGAGGAGTACACGGGTCATGTCGAGCCGGGCGGCCCCGCCGCCCGCCGCACGCTGGACGCGCTGACCATCACCAAGATCTCCGTCGGGCCGATGGACAACAACGCCTATCTGCTGGTGTGTCGCGCCAGCCAGGAGGCGCTGCTCATCGACGCGGCGAACGACCCGGAGCGGCTGTCGGACCTCATCGGCCACGACGACAACCGCCCGACGCTGCGGACGATCGTCACCACCCACCAGCACCAGGACCACTGGGGAGCGCTCGGTGCGGTGGCCGGCGCGTACGGCGCCAACACGATCGCGCACGCGCTCGACGCCGACCCGCTGCCCGTGCCGCCGGACCGATTCGTCGAGCACGGCGACGAGATCGCGGTCGGTGACGTCACCCTCGAGGTCATTCATCTGCGTGGGCACACGCCCGGGTCGGTGGCGCTCGTCTACCGCGACCCGGAGGGCCATCCGCACCTGTTCACCGGGGACTCGCTGTTCCCTGGAGGGGTGGGGCGGACCATGTCGCCCGAGGACTTCAACTCGCTGGTGAACGACGTGTCGGCGCGGATCTTCGACCAGTTGCCCGATGAGACGTGGTTCTACCCGGGGCATGGTGACGACTCCACGCTCGGGGCGGAGCGCCCGAAGCTGCCGGAGTGGCGCGAACGCGGCTGGTAGGAGCGATCGCCAGATCAGCGTGCGAACGGAGCTCTCGCTACTTTCTGTGATGTGACGATCACACCCGCGCTGAGGCTTGCCACCCATCCGGGGGACAGTTCCGCGGCATGTCTGTCGTTCACACTGGGAGCTTCGAGCAGTCTTCGCCATCCACCGGGGAGGAAGGCGAATGCACCCCGGTCGTCCGCTGGTAGCTCTCAAATGCAAGCTCGGTGAGCTCAGTGCGCTGTGCAATCTCCGTTCCGACAGTGATGCACGCGTACTGCTGATGGTGGAACTGCTCGATTCGGTGAAACCGGACGGCAGGCTTCTTCCCGCTCTCGTTCGTGCCGCAGTCAGCGTCGCGAGGTTCCGCCGAACATGACGGACCCGTCACGTTCCGGGAAATGCCGCTCTCCGCCCACCTGTCGCGAGACGCAGTCGACGTCACGGTGTACCCGGGCACGACCTGGCGTGCGAGCCTCGACAAAACGCTGGTCCGACTCGCACGCAAGCTGGGCGGCGTTCACGTACTGATCACCACCAGAATTCTCCCCGGTGCCCCCTTCTCGGTCGGCACGCTGATGGCCGAACTGAACCATGGAAACATCGCCGTCCGGTGGTTTCCCTTCGAGTAGTCAGTCCTCGTATCGGTTCGTCACGACGAAGGCCGTGCCGGCGAGTGGTTCTCCCACCGGGGTTTCCGCCCAGGCGGACAGCACGTCGGTCTGCCCGTCGCCGCGGTTGAGCAGGCCGACCAGCTCCGAGAGGGCCGGCGGTTCGGACCGGGCGCAGTCGAGGATCGGCTCGCCCGTGTCGCCGTCCTCGTCCGGAACCCAGTGGCCCATCTCGACGTTCCAGTCGGTCCGCCCCCACTTGCCGTCCGGCATGGGCGCCTGGACGTTCAGGTAGAACTTCTCGCCGTCGGGATCGTCGCTGATCTCGAACCGGTCGACGAACAGCCCCACCGCGCCGTTGGCGCACCGCTGGTGCGCGTCGAGGAGCAGGCGCAGGTTCGCGACGGCCCGGTCGAGTTGGGGCTGGGGCAGCCACTGCTCCAGGGTGTTCAGCTTGTCGCGATCCTGGTGATCGAGCCCCGCGACCACGAACGGGGACCCGAATTTCCAGATGCGGCGCTTCTCGGGTTCCGGCGGCTCGACTCCGTCGGCGAACTCGTCGAGCTCGTCGCGAAGTCCGCGGGCTTCCGCCGCCAACTCGGCGCCGATCGCGGTTCGGACGGGTGCCGGGACGGCGGCCATCGCGGTGTCCAGATCGGCCAGGGCGCGATGCAGGAGCATCGTGACCTGCGTGTACCACAGACTGTGCGCTCCCTCCAGAAGGTGCGGCCGCGCGTCGCGATCGGTCAACGCGGCCAGGTGATCCGTGGGGTAGCGGCCGACGCGGCGGCGCTCGTCCCACTCGCTCACCGGCACCGTGGCGCAGGCGGAGATCCGGTTGAGTGCGTCGACGATCGGCGCGGCGAGTGCCGGGGCGTCGACGCTGGTGACGGTGGACGACGTGACGCCGGCCGGGCCGTGGAAGGTGGCCAGGATCTGTGTCTTTCCGCGATGGGCGTGCTGCGAGTAGATGGTCATGGGTGTGCCCCTTCGGCCGACCTCGACGGGTCGGCGAGAACGAGGAAGGTGGACGAGGCGGTGGCGCGGGCGCGGTCCCGCGCTCCATGCCTCAGAAGGTCAGCGGTGGCTCAGGTCCGATCCCGAGCTCCATGCTGTCCTGTAGACCATACAGAGAATCCGGCTAGACCTCGACGATCTCGACCATCTCACCCAGGCCGGCGAAGTCCCTGCCGTTGCGGGTGTAGAGCGGCAAGCCACGCGAGGACGCGATCGCGGCGATCATCAGGTCGAGCCGACGCGGCCTGGGGTCGCGATTCGCTTCGATGGTCAATGCAACCAGCGTGCCGTAGCGAGCCGCGGCCTGACCGTCGAACGGCAAGGGCTCGAAGTCCACGATCGCCGCGCCCAGCAGCTCCGTTCGCGAGGCACGCTGCGCGGCGCCCTTGGCCATCGCCACACCTTGGTGCAGTTCGGCCATGGTGATCGCGGTCAATTCGGGGATCGCCGGTAGTTCAGCCGGATCCAGCAGTCCGAGGTCGATGTACGTGCAGGTGTCCAGCACACCAGATTCGTGCTGGTCAACCACGGCTCCGCTCCCAGGGGTCGTCCCCATCGAGACGGTCCTCGGTGCCGAAGAAGTCGTCGGCATCCTGCCGCATGTGGGCGTAATCGACGCGCGGCAAGCGTCGGCGACGTTCGACGAGTTCCTCGGCGGTCAATCGGCGACGACGGGACAAGGGTCGGAGTTCGGCGATCTCCACGCCATTTCGCGTGACGTGGTACGTCTCGCCCGCTTCGACAGCGTCCATGACCGCCGCGGAGTTGTTGCGGAACTCTCGCTGGCTGATGACCTTCACGGGGCGAGTGTAGCCCGGTGTAGCACGTCGGGCTACACCTACTTAGCCAGGCAGGACCCCTCGGACCGTGTCCGTGGCGTCCCGAGCCGCGTGCTTTGCTCGCCAGCCCAGGGAGGGCTTGCCGTGGGTGTCGGCCGCCGCCAGGAGCAGACCGCCCAGTAGGCCCAGGTTCTTCAGGAACTGGACCTGCTGCGCCGCGCGCTCGCCCGGGTCCTCGTACTCCCAGTAGCGGTGTGCGGCGGCCGTGTTCGGGACCAGGCTGCCGGCCAGCAACAGCGCCGACAGGCGGGGGAACCTGCCGAGGCCGAGGGCCAGCCCGGCGCCGATCTTCACGGCCGCGTCCAGTTTGACCAGCGACTCCGGGTCCGTGGGCACCTGGTCGGGCAGTGCCTCATGCACCTCGTCCGGCACCTTCTCCAGCATCGGCTCGGCGGCCTGGACCCGTGGCTTCGGGTTGCGCAGCGTGTCGACACCCTCGGCCACGAAAGCGGCGGCCAGCAGCGGTCGGGCGATCCGGCGCAGGATCATGAGCTCCTCCTCGTACGGTCCGTTGTCCGGCGACGTACCCACTTTCACCCGAACGATGTCCGAAACCGACAAGACCCGCCCCATCGAGCGGACCAGCATGGGACGCGTGAACGTAGACATCAACGCCGCGACCTCGTTCCTCACCACGCACGGCAGGCTGCTCGACCAGCGCCGGCTGGCGCTACTGCTCGGCCAGGGTGATGCGGCGGGAGTGCTCGCGGCGGTCGACGGCTATCGCAACCCCGACGGCGGCTACGGCTGGGGTCTCGAACCGGATCTGCGCGCGCCCGAGAGCCAACCTGGCGGCGCACTGCACGCGTTCGAGGCGATGGCCGACGCCGCCCCCGCGACCACCCCGCACGCCGCCGCCCTGTGCGACTGGCTGGCCGGCGTCACCCTGCCCGACGGCGGCCTGCCGTTCGCGCTCCCGATCGCCGACCCGACCGGCACCGCGCCGTTCTGGGCGACCGCCGACCCGAAGGTGGCCACGCTGTGGAGCACCGCGTTCGTGGCCAGCGTGGCGCACCGGGCGGCCAGGCACGACCCGGCCGTCGCCGCGCACCCGTGGCTCGCGACCGCCACCCGGTACTGCCTCGACGCGATCGCGGCCACCACCGCCCCGCACGCCATCGAACTGAACTTCGCCGTGCACTTCCTCGCCGCCGTGCACGACACCCACGCTGCAGCGCCGGCGCTGCTGGACCACCTCGCCCGGTTCATCCCCGACGACGGCCTGGTCCCGGTGGCCGGCGGCAGCGAGGGCGAGGTCCTGCGCCCGCTCGACTTCGCGCCGGAACCCGACAGCCCGGCCCGCCGGCTGTTCCCGGCCGACGCCGTCGAGGCCGACCTGCGCCAACTGGCGGCTGACCAGCAGCCGGACGGCGGCTGGCACGTCGACTTCACCAGTTACTCCCCCGCCGCGGCCCTGGAGTGGCGCGGTTACAAGACCGTGAGCGCCGTATCGGTCCTGCGGTCTAACTCCCTCGCGTGACGTGCTGGTACGCTTTCCGTGGTCGTTAGTTTTGTGTGTTCGTGTCATCTTGCGCGCTCGCGAAACATTTGTTGCGGGCGTACGTGTCCTCCAGATCGGTTGGAGCGGCCCCGTCGCAGACAACCCGACCTGCCACATGAGTGGTGGGCCGCTATCGCCGACTGTCGAGGAGACAAACGTGGCAACAGGCACCGTGAAGTGGTTCAACTCGGAAAAGGGCTTCGGCTTCATCGCCCCCGAGGACGGTGGCGCCGACGTGTTCGTGCACTACTCGGAGATCCAGGGCGGCGGCTTCAAGTCGCTCGAGGAGAACCAGCGCGTGCAGTTCGAGATCGGCCAGGGCCAGAAGGGCCCGCAGGCCACCGGCGTCACCATCATCTGACGCTCGTGACGGCCGGCTGACCCACCGTTCGACGGTGGGTCAGCCGGCCGTTCGCTTTCCAGGTCAACGTACGAACTTGATGTCCGGGTACCACGGCACCGGGCCGTCCAGCAGTGGCTGCGGAATGCCCTTGAGGTGCAGGTCGAACAGCGCGGCCACGTAGTCGCGGTGCGCCCGCACCACGCGCCGGGCCGGGACCGTGCCGATGAGGCCCGACAGGTCGACGTCCAGCTCCGCGAGCTGCGGCAGGAACCACTGGGCGTCGGTGAACGTGTAGTGGCGCCCCGCGGGGATGGCCAGGTCCAGTTTCCAGCCGGTGGATCCCGCCCAGAAATCACCCCAGAGCGGGTCACTCAGATGGGTGCGCGTCGCCCCGAACAGCGGTGGCTGCTGCGGATGTGAGGCCGCGCCCATCAGCAGCATCGGGCGGTCCACCCCGAGTTCCGGATGGTTCCTGCCGAACTCGAAGAAACCGTCGAAGTTCGCGCCCGCCAGTATTCGGCGTTCGGCCCGCATGACCCGCACCGCGTCCAGTCCGCCGGCCGAGTGGCCGAAGATGCCGAGCCGGGACAGGTCCATGACCGGGTGCGCCAGCTCGTCCAGCCGCGCGATCACGTGCAGCAGGTCGGCCGCGCGGGTGGCCATGTACAGCTCCTTGGCCGCTTCCAGATCGGGCGGGTCGCTCGGGATCCCGGCCTCCACCAGCCGGCCGCCGGGGAACTCGATGGGCGTCTCGTAGGTGTGGTCGACCGTCGCCACCACGTAGCCGCGGCTCACCAGGTCGGCCACCAGCACCGTGCCGAACGCCCGGGTGTTGCCGGCGCCCGGCGAGTACAGGAGCACCGGATAGCCGCGGCCGCGCGGCGGGGCGCCGAGTCGTGCGGTGGTTCGCGCGCCCGCCCAGTCGATCCGTTCGGGCGGCAGGCCGAGGGTGCCGTCGGCCGTGTAGTGGGCCGCCACCAACGGATCGAGGTACGGCACCCGGGGAAACCGCGCGTCGTCGTGCGCCGGGTACCAGATGCTGATCATGAGTTCCCGGTCGTGCGCCGGATGCCACGGGTCGGGCCGGCCGTGCTGGACGAGATGCATTCGCCGCATGCCGACGCCGAGCCGTCCGGTCGGCGCCGGCAGCGTGAACCGCAGCCGGTGCGGCGCGGCGGCCGCCGACGCGGGCCGCACCAGTGCGACCCCCGCGGCGGCGACCGTCGCGGCGAGAAAGTCCCTGCGGCGCATGGAGTTCGTCATGGCTCACGAGCCTGCTCGAACCGGCCGTCGCGCACATCAACCCGAGGGTTGTCCGCCCTTGGGTTGATCCCGCACGTAGTAGTGGCCCATGGTGTCGTCGTACCGGCCGGACGGCCGGCAGCAGCGGCGGAAAGCGGCGCCCGGAACCGCATGGGCACGGGTCGTTGCCGCCGAGCTTCTCGATGAGTTCGGTGTCCTCGCCGACCGTGCGGTCGCCGCGCTTGACCCGTGACTCGCTAGAGGGAACCCCCTGCGGCGCTTGCTGGTGCGCTCAAAAGGACGCTTCGTCGTCTCGGTACATGGCTGCCTCCTCGCTGGAGGTTGGGAACCTACCGCTACGGCCGGGCCCCGGACCAGCGAATTCCCGTTCGTGGAGGTCCGCTATGTTTCCGGGCGTGGACGTCGAGATCTACACCGATGGTGCGTGCAGCGGGAATCCCGGTCCGGGTGGTTGGGGCGCGGTGCTCAAGTACGGCAAGCACGAGAAGGAGCTGTACGGCGGCGAGCCGACCACCACGACGAACAACCGGATGGAGCTGATGGCGCCGATCAGGGCGTTGGAGAGCCTGACCCGGCCGTCGACGGTCGCGTTGTACACGGACAGCACCTACGTGCGTAACGGGATCATGCAGTGGCTGCCGAAGTGGAAGGCCAACGGCTGGATCACGAGCGCCAAGCAGCCGGTGAAGAACGTGGACCTGTGGCAGCGACTGGACGAGGCGGTCCGGCCCCACCAGGTGGAGTGGTTCTGGGTGAAGGGCCACGCCGGCCACCCGGAGAACGAGCGCGCCGACCAACTGGCCGTGCGCGGCGCGCAGGAAGCCGCGAGCCGACCTCGGTCCACTGTGGATCGAAGGGGAAAATCGCTGCCGTCGACCGGGTTCACCGTGCGACGCTGACGCACATGAACCACACCGAGTACGGGAACCGCGCCGCCGCGCTCGGCGGCGAGATCCTGCGCACCGTGGTGGGCTCCGGTGTGCACGGCATCGCCATCGCGGGCACCGACGACCACGATGAGATGGGTGTGTTCATCGAGCCGGCGCAGGACGTGCTCGGCTTCGGGGACCCGTTGCAGCACTTCGTGTTCCGCACCCAGCCGGAGGGCGCCCGGTCCGGGCCGGGCGACACCGACCTGGTCAGCTACGGACTGCGGAAGTACCTCCGCCTGGCCACCAAGGGGAACCCGACCGCGCTGCTGCCGCTGTACGCACCGGCCGAGTCGGTCCTTGTGTGTACGCCGCTCGGCGCGGAGCTTCGTTCGCTGGCCCCCGCCGTGCTGTCCCGGCGCGCGGTCGACCGCTTCCTCGGATACCTCGAGGCGCAGCGGCGGCGGCTGCTCGGCAAGCCGAGCCGGCCGGAGCTGATCGAGCGGTACGGCTACGACGTGAAGTACGCCTCCCACGCGCTGCGGCTGGCCTACCAGTGCCTGGAGCTCGTCGAGCACGGCCGGCTCACGCTGCCGATGGCCGACCGCGAGCAGGAGCGCGTGCTGGCCGTCAAGCGCGGTGACGTCGCCGAACTCGCCGAGGTGGTGCGGGAGATCGAGACGGTCGGGTCGGCCATCGCCGCCGTGCTCGACAGCGGGCGCACGCCGCTGCCCGCCGCGCCCGATCTCGCGACCGTCACGGCATGGGCCACCGACGCGCACCGGCGGCACTGGGGCTGGGCCGCCTGAGGACGCGGGCGGTCCGGCGCTCAGCCGCGCCGGACCGCTCGGGCCAGGCGGGCCATTCCCTCCGCTGTCTCCGCCGGTGGGCTCGTCGTGAAGGACAGGCGCAAAGTGGCTCGGTCCGGGGTGGTTGCGTAGAACGGGGCGCCGGGGACGAAGGCCACGTTCTCCGCCAGTGCCGCCGGTAGCAGGGTCGCCACGTCGACGCCGTCCGGTAGGCGGACCCACACGAACATGCCGCCGTCCGGGTCCGTCCAGGTCGTGCCGGCCGGGAAGGTCGTCGGCAGGGCGGCGATCATCGCGTCCCGGCGGGCGCGGTACTCCCGGCAGAGCATGCGGACGTGCGCGTCCAGGTCCGTCACCGCCAGATAGGCCGCCGCGGCCGCCTGGTCCACCGTGCTCGTGTGCAGGTCCGCCGCCTGCTTGGCGATCACCACGGTCGGCATGAGCGTGACCGGCGCGCGCAGCCAGCCCAGCCGCAGGCCCGGCGCACCGATTTTCGACAGGCTGCCCAGGTACAGCACCCGATCGGCACCGAGCGCCAGTGGCGGGACCGGCTCGCCGCGATACCGCAGCTCACCGTACGGGTCGTCCTCCACCACCCACGTGTCGTGCTCGGCCGCCAGGGCGGCGATGGCCTTGCGGCGGGACGCGGACAGCGTGCGGCCGGTCGGGTTGGCGAACGTCGGCACCAGGTACACGAGCGCGGGCTTCGAGACGCGGAGCACCTCCGCCAGCGCCGCCGGGACCATGCCCTCCTCGTCGCTCGCCACCGGCACCATCCGGGCGTCCGCGAAACGGAAGCACTGCAGCGCGGCCAGGTACGTCGGCTCCTCCACCGCGACCACCGACCCCGGGCGCAGGAGCGCGGTCGCCACCAGCGTCAGCGCCTGCTGCGAACCCGTGGTGATCAGCAGGTCGTCCGGGCCGGTCGGCAGTCCTCGGCTGGTCATCCGCTCGGCGATCGCCGTCCGCAGTGCCGGGTCGCCCTCCGTCGGTGCGTACTGCAGGGTGCGACGGTCGAGGGCGACGTCGAACGCCGCGCGCCAACCGTCCAGATCGAACAGCTCGGGCGCCGGAAGTCCGCCGGCGAACGAGATCACCTCGGGACGTGCGGTGAGCACCAACAGATCACGCACGGGGGAACTGGCCACACGGGACATCGACTACTCCTCACGAAAAAGGGGAATGCGCACCGGAGCGAGCGGTCGTGCCGCGGCCGCGGGTGCGGAAGGCGAGTAGCCGCCATCAGGTTAACAGGCGTTCACAGGCGCGGCCGGACCGGCACGGATCCCGGCCGGCTGATTGGATGAACCGGTATCGCAGAACCCGAACAAGCAGGAGGAACGCATGGCCCTGGAGAAGCCGGATGTCGACCCGATCGACGGTCCCCCGCCGGCCGACCTGGTCGTCGAGGACATCACCGTCGGTGACGGCGAGGAGGCCAGGCCCGGCCAGAGCGTGAACGTGCACTACGTCGGTGTCGCCCATTCCACCGGTGAGGAGTTCGACGCCTCCTGGAACCGCGGCTCACCGTTCAGCTTCCCGCTCGGCGGCGGCCGCGTCATCGCCGGCTGGGACCGCGGCGTGGCCGGCATGAAGGTCGGCGGCCGGCGCAAGCTGGTCATCCCGCCGCACCTCGGCTACGGCAACCAAGGCGCCGGCGGCGGCTCCATCAAGCCGGGTGAGACCCTCGTGTTCGTGGTCGACCTGCTCGGCGTGAGCTAACCCAGCAGCCGGTCGAGGATCGGCCACAACGTCGACGGGCTCTCGACGTGGGCGTTGTGGCCGACTCCCGGCAGCACGACACCGTCCGGCGCCACCTCGCGCAGGTGCTCCGGCGGACACATGGGATCCCGCTCCCCCGCCGCCAGGACCACTTCCGCCCGGCTCGCGGCCATCAACCCCGCCACGTCCGGCGCGCCGACCCCGAACGCCCGCGGGTCCACCCGGACTTCCCAGCCGCCGTCAACCGCACCGACCCCGGCGTCGACCGAGTCCGGCGCCACCAGGCCGGCCAGTCCGGCCGTCCTCAGCCACCGGTCCACCGCCTCCTCGCGGGTGGCGAACACCCGCGCCGGCCGCGCGGCCAGCTCCGCTGCCTTCGCCAGCTCTGCCTCCGACCAGCGCAGTTTGATGCCCAGGCCGCAGACAGCGACGACGCCGGGCGAGCGGCCGGCCAGCGTCAACGCCAGCACCCCGCCGAGCGAGTGACCGAGCACCACCACCCGCCGGCCGGCCGGCAGGAGCGCCGCCACCGCCTCGGTCATCGACTCGAACGTGTACTCCGGGAGCCCCGGCGACCGGCCGTGTCCCGGCAGGTCCGGCACGAGCACCTCGGCCGGCCAATGCCGTTCCAGCAGCCCTTGCCACACCTCGCCGGTGGCGCCGAGCCCGTGCAGCAGGACCAGTACCGGGTCGCCGCCCGCGATGCGGCCGGCGTACAGCGAAGCGTTGTCGGTCACGTCGAGGAATGCTGCCTTACTTGGGAGAGAATGGCGATCATGTCGAGCGATACCGCCGCCATCGTCAACCCGGACACCTACCTGACCGGCGTGCCACACGAGGCGTTCGCGCGGCTGCGCGCGGAGTCGGCGGTCGTCTGGATGGACGAGCCGGCCGTGCCGCCGTGGCCGGCCGGCCCGGGGTTCTGGGGCGTGCTGCGGCACGCGGAGATCAAGGAGGTCATGCGCAACCCGCGGGTGTACTCCTCCCACCTGGCCGCCACGCAGATCATCGACCCGCCGAACGCGGCGGCGCTCGAGTTCGTCCGGCAGATGATGCTCAACCAGGACCCGCCACAGCATTCGCGCCTGCGCCGGATGCTGAGCCGGGCGTTCACGCCGAAGGCCATCGCCCGGCTGGAGGAACGCATCGACGGCTGGGCGCGGGAGTTGGTGGCCGGGGTGGCCGACCGCCGCGAGTGCGACTTCGCCGAGGTGGCGGCGGACCTGCCGCTGCGCACGCTGGCCGAGGTGTTCGGCGTGCCGGCCGAGGACCGGTGGCTCATGTACGACTGGGGCAACCGGGTGATCGGCTACCAGGACGAGGAGTACGCGCGGAGCGCCAGGGCCCACGAAGAAGGCTCGACCGACATGGCCAAGCGCGCGATGGCGCTGCGGCCGGAGCCCGGTCCCGACGGGTTGCTGCCCGACCAGCGGACCCGCGACGGCATGCCCGACCTGTACGCCTACGCCCACGATCTCGGTGAGTACAAGCGCCGCAACCCGGGCGACGACGTGATGAGCAACCTCGTGGGCGAGGGCATCACCATCCCCGAGTTCGAGAACATGTTCTGGCTGTTCTCCGTGGCGGGCAACGAAACGCTGCGCAACGGGTTGCCCGGCGGCATGTGGGCGCTGCTGTCCACTGTGGACCAGTACCGCCGCCTGCCGGCCGACCGGAGCCTGCTGCCCGGCGCGGTCGACGAGATGTTGCGCTGGTGGTCGCCGGTCATGCGGTTCCGCCGAACGGCCACAGTGGACACCGAGCTGGGCGGCACCCGGATCCGGGCCGGCGACAAGGTGGTCGTGTGGTTCTCCTCCGGCAACCGGGACGAGCGCGTGTTCGCCGAGCCGGACCGGTTCGACGTGGGCCGCCCGGCCGGCGACCACCTGAGCTTCGGCCACGGCCCGCACTACTGCACCGGCGCGCACCTGGCGAAGGTGCAGCTGCGCGCCATGTTCTCGGCGGTGTTCGACCTGCTCGGTGAGGTGTCGCCGGCCGGCGAGCCCGTTCGGCTGCGCTCCAACTTTCAGAACGGCATCAAGCACCTGCCGATCCGCTGGTAGGCCGTCAGCAGCCGCCGCAGTTGTAGTAGGTCACGTCCCAGTGGTTGCTCTCCCGGAAGTAGATGTTGCCCGAGGGGGCCTCCCACTTGCTGCCGCCGATGGCCGTGAAGTTGTTCTGCACGTAGTTGTTGAGACACGTGCTGAGGCTGTAGTCGAGCTTGTAGCCGTTCCAGTGGCTGTAGGTGCCGCTGGCGTGGCCGGTCTCCGTGCCGCCCGTGACGTTCAGGCCGCAGTTGCTGGCCGACTTGAGTGTCTGCGCTCCCTGGATGGTCGCCAGGTTGACCTGCGAGAACGACGTGCAGGTCGGATTGTTTCGGTCACTGCAGCCGCCGCTGGAGGACCAGGTGATGTTCGAGTCTCGTAATCGGGTGGTCGCCTGGGCGTGGGTGAGTTTCGTGACCAGCGCGCTGACCGTGCCGCTCTCGGGCGGCCCGAAGACCGGGTCGATCGACCCCGGCTTCACGTCGGCCTGTGCGCCGGCCGCGCTGATCGCCAGTGCGGTCGCGGCGGACGCCACGACGACGAGCGCGCGGATTGCCATTTTTCGCATTTCGATCTCTCCGTTCCAACGGGCAGCACGAAATACGCGCATGCCCGAGCAGGGGGTGGAACGAACGAGACGCTAGTTGTTATTGACTAGATGTCATAGGGTCTGTGGGGATATTTTCCAACGCACTGTTCCCATGGTTCCCAATTCGTCCACGATGCTCGGCCACCGCCAGCACCAGGGCGAAAAGGATCAACGACACGGACGTGAGCATGGCGATCGAGAACCCGATCGACGCACCACCGAACGCCGCCCCGGCCGCATGAAATACGGCGGCGACGGCCGCCGTGCCGACGGCCGTACCGATTCGCTGACCCGTTTGGAGCACCCCGCTCGCCACCCCCGCCATTCCCGTCGGCACGGCCGCGAGCGTCAACGTGGTGTTCGGCGCGATCACCGCACCGCCCCCGATTCCCGCCACCAGCAGCGGCAGCGCGATCGCGACCACCAGCACGTCATCGGGCACCAGGAAGGCGACGAGCGCCACCGTACCCAGCCCGACGGCCGTCAGGATCAGCCCGGTGATCGTGACCAGTCGGCCCCACCGGGCGACCAGCCGCCCGGCCAACCAGGCCGACACGGCCGAGCCCAGCGAGAACGGCGTCACCGCGAGCCCGGCCTCCAGCGGCGAGAGGCCGAGGTCGGACTGGAAGTACACGGCGAAGACCAGCCAGATCCCGCTGAACCCGCAGAAGTACACGGCGCCGATCGTGGCGCCCGAGGCGTAGCCGCTGGTGGCGGTGAACAGGCGCATGTCGAGCAGCGGCGGCCGTTCGTCGCGGACCCGGCGGCGCTCCCAGCGCAGGAACGCGTACCCGAACGGCACGGCCACCAGGAACACCCACCAGAGCCCGCGCAGCCCGTCCGCCTCCGACTGGACGACCGGCAGCAGCACGCACAGCACGGTGACGCCGAGCAGCACGATGCCCACCAGGTCGATGTCCGCGCGGGTGGTGCGGCGCGGGATCTTCGGCACGAACAGCACGGCGAGCACGAGCGTCAGCACGCCGAAGGGCAGGTTGACCAGGAACACCCAGCGCCAGCCGTCCGGATCGCCCGCCACGCCGAGGATGAACCCGCCGATCACCGGACCGAGGGCGGTCGACAGGCCGATGGTGGCGCCGAGCATCCCGAACGCGCGGCCACGTTCCGGACCGCGGAACAGATCCTGGATGAGCCCGCCGTTCTGGGGCGTGACCAGGCCGGCCATGAGGCCCTGGAAAAGCCGCGCCACCACCAGCAGCGTGAGTGTCGGGGCGAGCCCGGCGAGCACGCTGGTCAGCACGAACGCGCTCAACGCGATCAGGTACATGGTGCGCCGGCCGAACGCGTCGCCCAGTTTCCCGCCGGCCACCAGCGCGAGCCCCAACGTCAGCGGGTAGCCGGAGACCACCCACTGCACGCCGCTCTCGGAGGTGCCGAGGCCGGCCTGAATACTCGGGATGGCGATGACGACGATGCTGACGTCGAGCAGGATCATGAACCCACCGGCCAGCGTGACGGCCAACGCCCGCCAGCGGCGCGGGTCGGTGCCCGGCTCATAGTCGGTGGGCTGCGTCGACGCACGGGTGGTCACACCTGTGTCTACCCACATCACGCGCCGATCACCACTCGGAGGGATATGACGCAGCACAAGTTCGGGTGGCGTGCCGGAACCGCGATCTCGCGTGCGGGAAGCGCGATCTCGAGTGCCGGAACCGCGATCTCGAGTGCGGGAAGCGCGATCTCGCCGCCCCGGCCGGCCGGAGCCGGGGCGGACACACCTCAACTAGTCCGATGTAGACGCTCAGGCGAACGGCACCCACGCCACCTGAGCCAACCCGTCCAGCGCGTTCACCATCACGCCCGCCTCCGACACCGTCCACAACTCGGTACCGATGACCAACGTGCGGCGCGGCGCGATCTCCACCGGTCCCGGACCGCCCTCGAACGTCGTCTCGTGGCTGATCCGGGCGATCTCGGTGAACGAGTCACCCTCCAGTTTCAGTACCAGGGCGGCGCCCATCGGCATGCCGTTCGCCGTCATCTCGTAGCCGTTCACCGGCAGCACCACCAGACCCGCGTCCGGCCAGTACAGGAACGCGTGCGGGTCGGTTTCCGCCTCCGAGTACGAGTTCTGCAGGTGGTACTGGGCCACCCGGGTGGCGCCCGCGCGGTTGCTCGTGTCGAACAGGGACACCTGCGTTCCGGTGGTCTGGCCCTGCGCGGTGGCCTCCTGGCCCACCCCGATGAGGCGCCCGTCGCCGGCCGGATGCAGGTACGCCGAGAAGCCGGTGATCTTCAGTTCGCCCGTCACGGTCGGCTTCGCCGGGTCCGACAGGTCCACTGTGTACAGCGGGTCGGTTTCCCGGAACGTCACCACGTAACCGGTGTCGCCGATGAACCGGACCGAGTAGATCCGTTCACCGGGGCCGAGGCCGGAGACCTGGCCCACCTGCGCCAGCACGTCGCCCTGCCGCTCGAGCACGGAGACCATGCTCTGCGACTGCTCCCGCACGGTGGTCGCGATCCGCAGGTGACCGTCGTGCTCGGACAGCGAGTACTGGTTGAGCAGCGTCCCCGCCACCCCGCCGGACGCCACGTGCACGGGCTCGCCCGGCTCGGAGATGTCGAACTGGTAGATCTCGGTGCGCTGGTTGACCGGCGCATCCGGGGCAGCGCCGGACGCGTGCGCGATGTGATCGTCCGCCACATAGAGGTTGGCGCCGGTTCCGTACACGGTGTCGCCGTCGGCCACGATCGTCACCGGGTCGCCCGTACCCAGCTCCCGTTGCAGGTCAAAGGTGAGCACGCTGAGCATGGCCGAACCCGTGTACTCCTGCGGGTGGCTCACCGACGCGCAGTCCGCCAACTGGCCGGTGCTCGTCGCCCCGCCCTGGCTCAGCTGGTAGCGCGGCAGCCAGTCGCCGATGGACGACCGCTCGACGATCTCGCGGTTCTCCAACTCGGCGAGCTCGGGGCTGCGCACGCCGTCCGGGTAGGTGAACTCCATCCGCGGCACCGACCGCACCACGACCCGCGCCACCGAACCGACCTGCCGCGCGTCCAGGTAGCTGCCCTCGACCGCGAGAGTGCCGAGCACGGCCGGCGCACCACTCAGGTCGACCAGTGTCAGTTGCGAGCCGAACGCCGTGGGACCCGTGGGTCCATCGTCGGACGGGATTCCCGGCTCACGAGGCATGGGCGTGGGCATGTCGACCGCGTACCCCTCGCCGGTGAGCACCAGGGCGCGGTCGCCGTCGAGCAGCAGTTGGGTGGCGTGGCCACCGGGCAGCTCCAGCGTGCCGGTCTGCGCGCGGCTCGCCACGTCCACCACGCGCAGCTTCCCGTCGGCCACCGTCACCAGCCGGCGGCCGTCGGTCTTCACCAGGTCCGGCTCGTCCACGCCGGCCTCGTGCGTGTTGGTCCCCGAGTGCTCGGGGGCCGCCTGGACCTCCGCGTCGGCCTTCGCGGGCGCCTCGGCGGGGGCGGCGGCGCGTGGCGCGGCGTTTCCCTCGGCGGCCCCGTCGCCTTCGCTGTCCATGGCGATGCCTGGCATCCCCCCGCCACCGCTGTAGATGCCCAGCTCGCCGAGATTCTCCAGCGTGGCCTGTTTCAGCTCGCGGAGCGCCGTGTCGCAGTCCCCGTACGACACCAGTTCGATCTTCGACGGATCGATGACCGGCGGTCTGCCGCTGCTGCCATCTGTCCCGCCGATCAGCAACGCGGTCGCGGCCACGGCGACACCCAGTCCCACTATCGCTACGACGGTGCCCGTCTTCCGCGACCGTTCCGGTAAGTCCTCACTCATGCTGCCTGGACGGACGATGGGGCGAAAAGCGTTGCCCGGTTCGTCCAGAAACCTTGGAAATCCGGCGGTCAGGGGGTTGACTATGCAGATGAACCCAGTTTTGTCAGACGTGGTACGCGCCGTGCTCGATCTGCCGGGAGGGCGATACCGCCGCGTGGCGATCGACGGTGTCGACGGCGCCGGCAAGACTCATTTCGCCAACGCTCTCGCCAAGGAACTGATCCTGCGCGGATCGCCGGTGGTCCGCGCGACGGCCGACGGCTTCTACAACCCGCCGAAGACCCGGCACCGACGGGGACCGTCATCGCCGGAGGGGTTCTACCGCGACTCCTTCGACTACGGCAGTCTCATCCGGATGCTGCTCGACCCGTTCGGTCCGGAGGGCTCCGGCAGCTACGTCTCCGAGGTGTACGACTGGCAGCGGGAGCGCAACGTCACCCGCCAACCCCAGCTGGCGCCCCCGGAGGCGATCCTCGTCCTGGACGGGATCTTCCTCCACCGCGACGAGCTGGTGCAGTTCTGGGACTACACGGTCTGGCTCGACGTCCCGTTCGAGGTGGCCATCCCGCGCGGCGCCAGCCCCCGTGGCTACTACGACTCCGACCCGAGGTCGCCCGGCAACCGCCGCTACATCGAGGGGCAGCGGCTGTACTTCACCGAGTGCAACCCTCGCGCCCGCGCGAGCATCGTCATCGACAACACCGACGTGGGAAACCCGGCGATCGCGGTCAGCTAGACGCGGCGTGGGCATGCCTGGAACGACGCCTTCCCTGCATCGAGCCACCCGGCGCGCCGGGCGCTGTCCCGCTAGGAGTTGTCGGGTTCCTCGCTGTCGGGTTCCTCGCTGTCGGGTTCCTCGCTGTCGGGTTCCTCGCTGTCGGGTTCCTCGCTGTCGGGTTCCTCGCTGTCGGGTTCCTCGCTGTCGGGTTCCTCGCTGTCGGGTTCCTCGCTGTCGGGTTCCTCGCTGTCGGGTTCCTCGCTGTCGGGTTCCTCGCTGTCGGGTTCCTCGCTGTCGGGGCGCTCGACGTCGATCGACCAGCCGCCGGCCAGCGCCACCACCGATCCGGCGACCGTCATCATCGGCATCATCAGGACGGCCACCAGCCCGACGGCCACCGGCACGTCCAGCACCGTGCGGCCCTGGTCGTTGCGCACGACGATCCGTCGCACGGTGCCCTCACGGACGAGCTGCTCGATCTTCTCGTTCAGCGAACGCGCGCCGAACCCCTCAGCTTCCCGGTCCACTCCTGCCCCCATCCGCGGCATGCTGTTCCGCGGCGAGGAAGTGGGCCACTCCCACGGTCGCCGGGTACAGCTCCCGGTAGTGACCGTAGTACCTGTCGTAGCGCGCCGTCCGGTCTCCGTCGGGGGTAACCGTGTGTCCGGCGGGATTCCACGACTCGGGGTCGACATCGTGGCCGGTCGCCACGGCGGCGAGCAGCGCGTCACCGAACGCGGCGCCGATGGTCTCGCTCGGCACCTGCTGCTCCTCGCCCGTCACGTCGGACACGATCTGGGTCCACAGCCCACCCTGGGTACCGCCGCCGACGGCCACCAGTCGCTTCGTCGCCCGGCCGCCCGCCTCGCGCATGGCCTCGAGGTTGTGCCGCACGCCGTACGCGATGCCCTCGAGCGCGGCCCGGTACAGCTCCGCGCGCCCGTGCCCGAGAGTCAGCCCGGCGATCAGGCCGCGGGCGTCCGGGTCGAAGATCGGGGTGCGTTCGCCGGCGAAGTACGGCACGATCAGCAGCCCGCGGCTGCCGGCCGGCACGGCGGCCGCCTCCTCCACGAGCGTGGCGAACTCGCCGCCCACCAGCTTGCGCAGCCAGTCGGTGACCGCGCCCGAGGTGGCCATGCCGGCGGCCAGCGACCGGGTGCCGGGGAAGACGCCGCTCGTGGTCCACAGCCCGGGGTGCGGGTTCGGCTCGGCCAGCACCTGGATGAGGAACATGGTGGTGCCGTACATGACCATCACGTCGCCGGGCTCGCGGACGCCGACGCTCGTGGCCTCGGCCCACGCGTCGACCGTGCCGGCCGTGACGGGAAGTCCCGGCGGCAGCCCGGTCTCCCGCGCGGCCACGGCCGTGACCGTGCCGACCACCTCGGTCGGCCACTTTAGTTCGGGCAGCTCGATGCCCGGTGCCACCCGCGCGGCCCGGTCCCGTGCCCAGCCGAGCTCGTTCTGGTCGTACATGGGGTCGCACTGGCTGGCCGAGTGGTGGTCGAGCACGTAGCTCCCGGTGAGCCGGTGCACCAGGTAGGAGCTGGCCATGAGCAACAACGACGTCCGCTCGTAGACGTCCGGCTCGTGCCGGGCGAGCCAGCGGAGCTTCGGCCCGACCGCCTGGCTGGACAGTGGGGTGCCGCCGCGCCGCAGGATGTTGTCGGCGCCCAGTTCCTCGGTCAGTTCGGCGATCTCGCGGGTCGCCCGGGTGTCGACGCCGTACAGGATGGCCGGGCGCAGCGGCCGGCCGTCGGCGTCGGCCGGGAGCAGGACCGGACCGATTCCGCTGACCGCGAGCCCCGCGATCTTGTGCTCCCCCGCGGCGGCCACCAGGTCGCGCGCGATCGCCAGGAAGTCGGCCCACCAGACGGTCTCGGCGTCGTGTTCGACCCAGCCCGGGTGCGGGGTGGCCGTGTCGTGCGGGCGGCTCGCCCTGGCCAGGATCTCGCCCTGGCCGGTGACGAGGACACCCTTCGAGCTGGCCGTGCCGATGTCTATTCCGAGGAAGACCTCAGCCACGGGTGAACTCGTCCAGGGTGATGTCGAGCAGTTCGCACACGGCACGCAGCTCGGCTCGCCGGTCGCCGGGTACCGCGTGGATGTGGTTGGCGCCGAACCTGGACAGGAACACCTCCGCCGGCGCGTCGAGGCGGGCGAACGCGTGCGGCCACTCGGGGGTGGACATCTTCATGAGCGTCTCGGTGGTGGCCGCGTCGTAGTTCTCGAACTCGCCGAGCATGAGCTGCAGGCGGTAGCGGCCGTCGTTGCGGGTCAGCCGGGCGAGCGTCATCTCGCCGGGCGCGGCCACGTGGTGCACGGACGCCCCGCCCGCCGGGAAGAAGAACACTTCCGGGTACAGGTGGGTCTTCGCCAGGTTCTCGGCCGGGTCGTCGCTGCGGGCGGCGAACCAGGTGGCGTGCTGGCCGGAGTTGCACAGGTCCCAGATGTCGCGGTCGCCGTGGTAGTGGCGGACGTCGGCGAACAGCACGGGGGTGTTGGCGATGTGCTTCATGAGCTGCATGGTCAGCGCGCCGTCCATGTCGGCCTCGGTGGCGCAGACGTGCGTCTCCTTCGGCCCGTTCCAGTCGTACGGGTCGTTGAGGAACGCCTCGGCGATGTCCATGGTGGCGAAGTACTGGGTCAGCTCGGGCTGGCCCTTGATACCCGTGAAGTCGAGGTTCCACTCGTCGATCAGCTCACGCATGGCCAGGTAGGAGCCGATCTGGCGTTCGAGGAGCTCCTCCGTGAGCTTCTTGCCGTCGTAGTGGACGTTCGCGTGCTGCTCGAGCCACTTGCGGGCCCTGGTCTTTTCTTTTTGATCGGCGAGGCCGGCGCGGCGGACGATCTCCCACTGGTCGATCTCCTCGACGTCCACGCCGAACAGGCGCTGCCACTGGTCGGTGTTCGCGACCGCCGTGTTCATGCCCATCGGCCGGCCGCCGATGCGGCCGAACGTCTGGCCGCGCAGGGCGGCGACCGCGTGCGCGGCGCTGGCCCGGACGCCGATCCGCTGGATGAGCGTGGCGTCCTCCGGGTCGCCCCACAGGCGGGTGTGCTCGCGGCCGATCTGGTCGAGCGCGCCGCCCGCGGCGAGCATGCCGACCATGCCCGGCTGGACCGGGTCGATGTTGGCGAGCAGCAGCAGCGGGCTGGTCAGCTGACCGGCGGCGAGCATGGTGAAG
This sequence comes from uncultured Actinomycetota bacterium, assembly GCA_963826035.1. Taxonomy (GTDB): domain Bacteria; phylum Actinomycetota; class Actinomycetes; order Mycobacteriales; family Pseudonocardiaceae; genus Actinophytocola. The sequence continues at coordinate 63,804 of CAWGVZ010000010.1, forward strand.
TGCGGGAACGCCCAGACGCAGTAGTGCAGGACCGTGACGTCGACGTTCGCCGCCTCGATCTCCCTGGCCAGCGACGTGGCGAGGGTGTTCGCGGAGACCGGCCGGCGGGCCCGGACGACCTCGTGCCCGGCGGCTTCGAGGCTCGCTACCAGCTTGTTCTCGTTGGCCACGATGAAGTCGGCGATGCCGGCATGGACATAGTCCCGGCCGTCCGAAATGTTGATCACGCCGATACGGGCCACCGGTGTTCCTCCTGCGCTGGAGTAATCGTTTTCTCAGAAGCTATTCTTAGGCCTGGATCGTGTCAATAGCGGTCCGCGTAGGGTTCCCGCAGGGTGAGGCGGAAGCGAGGCGGTACGTGGCGACCATCAGCGATGTTGCCAGCAGGGCAGGCGTCTCGACAGCGACCGTGTCCAGGGCGTTGAACGGCAAGTCCACAGTGGACCCCGAACTGGCGGCCCGGGTGCTGGCCGCCGCGACCGAGTTGGGCTACCAGCCGAACGGACCGGCGCGCAACCTGCGCCGCCAGGAGGCGGCGGTCCTCGCGTTGATCATCAGCGACGTGGAGAACCCGTTCTTCACGGCGATCGCGCGTGGTGTGGAGGACGTGGCACACACGGTCGGGTACTCGGTGGTGCTGTGCAACACCGACGAGGACGTGGAGAAGGAGCGCCGGTACGTCGACGTGGCCATCCAGGAGCGGGCGGCCGGCGTGATCGTGTCGCCCACCTCGACCGCCACGAACGTCGAGATGCTGGTCCGACGGGGTACGCCGGTGGTGGCCGTCGACCGGCCGCTGCCCGAGCACACGAGCGACACGGTGCTGGTGGACACGCGGATCGCCGCGCGGCAGGCCACCGAGCACCTGCTCGCCCAGGGCTACCGGCGGATCGGGTGCATCACCGGCCCGTCGGGCGTGCGGACGGCCGAGGACCGGCTGGCCGGGTATCGCGACGCACTGCGGGCGGGCAAGCAGCGCAGTACGCCGCGGTTGGTGCGGCGGACGGAGTTCAAGGCGGCGGGGGCTTCACGGGCGACACTGGACCTGTTCGACCAGGAGGAGCCACCGGACGCGCTGCTGGTGGCCAACAGCGCCATGGCCATCGGGGTGCTCTCCGCACTGCGGACGCTCGGCCTGCGCACGGGCCGCGACGTGGGCATGGTCGCCTTCGACGACGTGCCGTGGACCGCGCTGGTGGACCCGCCGCTCACGGTGGTCGCCCAGCCGGCCTACGAACTGGGCAAGGTGGCCGCCCAACTCCTCCTGGCCCGCATCGCCGACAACGGCCGCGCCCCGACCACCACCACGTTGGGCGCGAGGCTGATCGAACGAGGCAGCTCCCACCACTAACCCGCGAGTCCCACGTTCAGAACCCGCGAGTCCCACACTCAGAACTGGCGAGTCCCACGTTCGGGACGCATGAGTCCCACGTTCAGACCTGAACGAACGTGGGACTCACCCGCGCTGAACGTGGGACTCGCCGGGTCCGAACGTGGGACTCGCCCTGTTTGAACGTGGGACTCGCCCTGTTTGAACGTGGGACTCGCCGGTTATTTGTGGGACAGGGTTCGGTAGGTGGCTGCCGACCAGGCGGGGCTGTCCTCCGCTGGGCGGATGGTGATCGTGACCTGGTCCTTGTCTTTTGTGGCTGATGCTGGGAGGTCGAAGCTGTCCTCCAGCCAGCGGGAGTGGGTGTTGCCCAGCGGTTGTAGCCACTCGCCGACCGCTTCACCGTTCACCAGGACCGTGGCCCGCTGGTAGGCGACATTCTGGTCGCCCAACCGGAGTAGACGGACCCCGCGGTTGTCGCTTGCCACCTCCATCGTGAACGTCACCTCGCCCGTTGACGATGTGATGCCGCGAGACAGCGGGACCGTATCCGCTCGGCCCTCCACTGTGGACTCCAACACCCCGCGGGTCTCGCCGGCCGCCTTGTACCCGTGCTCCGAACGGCTCGCGTCGTCGGCCACGTCCAGGGTGTCCGTTTCCACTATCGACACCTGGGGAGTCCCGTACCAGTACGCGGTCGAGCTGTAGTCGCCCGGCTCGTTGTCCAGCGGGCCGTGTTCGATTTCGAACCGCAGGTCCGATGAGAACGACACCGCGTCGCCCACCATCAGGCGGTAGGCGCCCGTGCAGTCGAAGCGGCAACCGTCGCCGTCCAGCTCGTAGGCCGGGTTGCCGGCCGTCGGCATGGTGTAGGTGGTGCCGTCGCGGAAGTACCAGCCCGCCTCGTAAAAGTCCTCGCTGCCCGTGCCGTACATGGCCGGGCTCACCGCACCGTCCACGTACACCCGCTCGTCACCCTCGAGGTAGTTGCGCCGGTTGCCGGCCGGGATGAGACCCCGCATCGAGTGCGTCACCCCGTAGAACACACCGCTGCCGGCCGTCTCCAGGAAGACCCACGACTCGTCGGGCGTCGTCTGTCCACTGTGGTGCGTCGCGTGGAAGTGGCCCAACTGACCGGACGACAGACCGCCCGCGATGCCCCGGTCCCGTGCCGTGGTCACCTCGACCGTCGCACCCATGACCGGCACGCCGCTGCCGTTCACCAGCTCGACCTTCGCGTCCTTCGCGTACGGCATGGCCCACCACGACGAGTACCAGCCATCGGCCGTGGCGTCGATGCCCGTGAACATCGTGCGGGTGTCGTACTCGCCGATGCCCGAGCCGAAGAACTCGCCGACCGGTGCGTCCACAGTGGTCATTCCGTCGAACGTGATGCGCAGCCGGGTGCCGGCGAGCACCGCGTCCGACGCCGTCACCTCGGCCGGGCCGGTGGGATAACGGTCGGCCGCCTGCCCCTCCCAGCTCTGGTTGCGGATGGTGTACTCGTGCGCCTTCTCCTCGCCGTCGTGCGCGGCACCCAGGTCGAGCACGTCAGTGCGGGTCCAGCCGTCACCGATCCGGCTGTGCACGTCGTACCGGAACTCGTTGATGTCAAACGAGGACGACACGTACTCGACGGTGATCCGCACCGACGACTTGCCCTTCGTCAGCGCCGCTGGCACCTCCAACACCAGGTCGGCCCACTGTCCGGCCGGCTGCGCGGGACCACTGCGGAACTCCCCGGCCGGCTTGCCGTCCACCAACAGCCGGGCCACCTGGTCGCCGATGCTCGGGGCGATCCGCCGGGTGACCCGGATTCCGTTGTTCCGCTTGTCGACCGTCGCCCGGAACGTGCTGGAACCGCCAGCACCGAACGCCCGCCCGTCGTTCACCACGCGCGGGCTCGCCACCACCTGCGGCAGCTTCACCCGCAGCCCGGTGATCATGCCGGACCCCGTTGGCGCCGCGAAGGATGCGCCGGCACCCGGCGCGAGATCCGCCGTGTGCGACGACGTGGTGGCGCCGGGCAGCGCCGGCTTCGGGTCACGCAACCCGTAGCCGCGCAACCGGTCGATCACGTCCTTCGCCTCGTCCCGAGGGTCGAATGTCGTCACCCCGGCGGCGTCCGGGAACTCCCGGTAGGTCACGTGGTAGAAGAACGGGTCCTTCTGCACGGTGACCCGCATCGACTCCCGGTACGGCATCGGCACCTTGATCACCGAGCCGCCGGCCGTGTCGTCGCCGTTGCCGACCAGCGGCCACACGAACGGCGCGCCCACCTTGCCGTCCACCAGCTCCTGCAGTAGCTCGTTCACCACCACCCGGCCGTCCAGCTCGATCTTGATGCGTCCGTTGTGGACCATCGAGCCGTAGTCGCGGGTGAACCACATGGACTCGAGCTGGCCGGCGCCGGCACGTTCGGCCAGCACGCAGCCGTCGGCCGAATGCCGCAGGCACGAGTAGGTGTTCTCGAAGCCGTCGTTGTTGTGGCCGGTGCGGTCGAAGCTGGAGAACTGCCGCGCCTGAGCGGCCGGGCGCAGCTGCGCCATGGCGTCCAGGTCACGGTAGGTCTCCCAGCCGATCGGACCCTTTCCGGTGGCAGCCGCGGTGGGCGCGGCCACCGTCTGAACCGGCGCGAGCACTGCCAGGGTCAGCGCCAGAGTTGTCGCGAGCAGGGTGATACGACGCATGGGGAACCTCCGCCTGCGTTCGGGTTACCGCGGGAAATGCGTCAGCTGTTGGCTTCGTTGTAGACGGTCGCCGCGTTGTCGATGGTGATCAGCTCGGTCTCGAGCGTCTGCTCCTTCGGCACGTCCTGGCAGTCGACGAGGATCTTCTTCGCCGCCTCGATCGCCTCCTTGCCGGCCGTCGGGTAGATGAGCGTGGCCGACAGGCGGCCCTCTTCGACGGCCTTCAGGCCACCGGACGGGATGGGCAGGCCGTCGATGCCGATGAACTTCATGGTCGACTCCTTGCCGGCCGCCTTGGCCGCCAGGAACGCACCCTCGGCCATCGGGTCGTTGTGCGCGTAGAGGACCTGGATGTCCGGGTTGGCCTTGAACATCGCGTCGGCCTGGGTCTGGCCCTTCTCGCGCAGCCAGTCGCCGTCGGTGGTGGCGACGATCTCGATACCGGACCCCTCGACGCCCGCGCGGAACCCGTCGCCGCGCTCCTGCGCCGGGGTCGAGCCGGCGAGACCACGGATCTCACCGACCTTGCCGCCGTTCGGCAGCAGCGTCTCGGCCACGTACTCGCCGGCCACGCGGCCGATCTCCTCGTTGTCCGCGCCGATCCAGGTGGTGTACGCGTCGCCGTCGACCTTGCGGTCCAGCACGATCACCGGGATGCCCTGGTTGTAGGCCTTGGCCACCACCGAGGTCAGCGGCGTCGCCTCGTTCGGGCTGATGATCAGCAGGTCGATCTGCTTGGTCAGGAAGTTCTCGACGTCCGTGACCTGCTTGCTGTTGTCCTGCTGGGCATCGGCGAACTCGACGGTGAACTGCGGCACGCCCTCGGCCGCCGTGCGGATGTCGTCGTCCATCCGCTCGCGGTACGGCTCGGCCACGTTGGCCTGGCTCATCCCGATGGTGTACTCGCCGTCGGGACCGCCGCACTCGGCGCCGCCCCCGCCGCCTTCCTGGGCCTGGCCGCTGTTCTCGCTGGTCGTTCCACATGCGACGGACAGGGTGAACGCGGTGGCCACCGTGAGGAGGCCGGCCACGGCACGACGTCGTGCCATCTGATTACCTTCTTTCGTTTAGGCTGCCGGTCGCAGCCGTTGGAGACCGGCCGCTACGACGATGACGAGTCCCTTGACGAGCAACTGCACGTTCGGGTCCACCCCGTGGAGCCCGAGGAAGTTGTTGAGTACCCCCAGAAGCAGCGCGCCGGCCACCGTGCCGACCACGGTGCCGCGCCCACCCATGAGGCTGGTGCCGCCGATCACCACGGCCGCGATCGCGTCCAGCTCGTAGCCGAACCCGTCGTTCGGGCTGCCCTGGTTCAGCTGTCCCGCATGGATGATTCCCGCGAGTGCCGCAAGGAACCCGGCGATGCAGAACACCGCGATCTTCACGCGGGTGACCGGCACCCCCGACAGGCGCGCGGCTTTCTCGTTGCCGCCGATCGCGTAGACGTGCCGGGAGAACGCGCTGGTACGCAGGAACACGATGGCCACCACCGCGACCACCGCGAAGATCAGCGCGGGGATCGGCACCAGCCCGTTGAACGTCCGTTCGCCGAGCAGCGAGAACGAGAGTGGCGCCTGGCCGGGTTCGTCCCCGTAGGAGATGGCCACACCCTGCCCGCCGGACCAGATGCGCGCGAGCCCTCTGGCGATCTGCATGCCGGCGAGCGTCACGATGAACGCCTGGATGCCGAACAGCGCGGACGCGACCCCTTGCAGGAAGCCGAAGCCGAGGCCGATCAACAGCACGATCACCACGGCCGTGACCATGCCGAAGTCGCTCTCCACCATGAGCACGGCCGAGCCGACGGCCGCGAGACCGAGCACCGCGCCCACCGACAGGTCGATGCCGCCCACCAGGATCACGAACGTCATACCGACGGCCATGATGCCGATCTCGGACACCGCCCGGACGACGTTGAACAGGTTGTCGCTGTTGAGGAACAGCAGCTCGCCGTCGTGCGTCGGGGAGAACACCACGGCCACCACGAACACCGCGACCAGCCCGAACAGGCTCTGGAACCGGAACAGCGCGGCCACCACCTCGCCGCGGCGCGCTGGCGGCTCGGTGCTCGGTTCTGGTGTGGTCACGTCACTACTCACCCGATGCCTCCAGCCACGTCCACCGCCTGCGCCGCACTGCCCTCACCCATCGACGCCGCCAGCAGGTCGGCCTCGCCGGCGTGCCGGGTGTCCAGCTCCCGCACGCTGCGCCCGCCCGACAGCACCACCACCCGGTCGCACACGCCGACCAGCTCGGCCAGCTCCGAGGACGCCAGCAACACGCCGATTCCCTGCTCGGCCGCCTCGCCGAGCAGCTGGTAGATCTCCGCCTTCGCGCCGACGTCCACGCCACGGGTCGGTTCGTCGAGCAGCAGCAACGCCGGCTCGGTCAGCAGCATCCGGCCGAACACCACCTTCTGCTGGTTGCCGCCGGACAGCGTGCCCACCGGGTCGTTGATCGAACCGAGCTTCACCTTCAGCTCGCCGACCATGCGCCGCACGGCGCCCGTCTCCTTGGCCCGCGGCACGATGCCCGCCCGCGCGATCCGGTCCACTATGGACAGCACGGTGTTCGCGAGCACCGAGTGGTCGATGGCGAGCCCGGCCACCCGCCGGTCCTCCGGCACGAACGCCATCCCCATCCGCAGCGCCTGCCGGGGCCGGCGCGGATGCACCGACCGGCCGCGAAAACGGATCTCGCCGTGCAGCGTGCCGGGTGAACCGGCCCCGAACAGCGTTTCGAGGAGCTCCGTGCGGCCGGAGCCGAGCAGCCCGCCGACGCCCACGATCTCGCCGCGCCGCACGGAAAGGCTGATGCCGTTGGGCTCGCGCCGGCCGGGCCGCTCCCGTCGCGGTCGTACCACCAGGTCACTCACCTCGAGGACGAGCTCACCAGGCTCGACGGCCCTGGTGCGGAACATGGCCTGCACCGGACGGCCCACCATCGCTTCGGCCGCGCGTTCGGCCGTCATGTCGTGTGCGTCGAAGTCGGCCACCACGGCGCCGTTGCGCAGCACGGTGGCCCGGTCGGCGATCCGGCCGATCTCGTCCATCCGGTGGGAGATGTAGACGATGCCGGCGCCCGCCCGGCGCAGCTCGGAGATCACCGTGAACATCTGCTCGACCTCGACCGACGAGAGCGCCGAGGTCGGCTCGTCCATGATCAGCACCCGCGCGTCGAGCGACAGCGCCTTGGCGATCGTGACCAGCTGCTGCTCGCCCGTGCGCAGCTCGCCCACCGGCCGGCGCGGATCGAGCGCGACGCCGCAACGCTCCAGGAGCCCCCTGGTCACCTGGTTCATCCGGCGCCGGTCGACCGTGCGCAGCCGGGTTCTCGGCTCCCGGCCGAGGAAGATGTTCTCCGCCACCGACAGGCCGGGCACCAGGTCCAGCTCCTGGTGGATCATCGCGACGCCGGCGCGCTGGGCGTCCACGGGCGCGGTGAACCGCCGCGTCTCGCCGCCGATTCGGACCTCGCCCTGGTAGTCCGTGACGTCGCCGGACAGCACGCGCATGAGCGTCGACTTGCCGGCCCCGTTCTCGCCGAGCAGCGCGTGCACCTCGCCGGAGCGCACCGTGAAGTCGATGTCCCGGCAGGCGCGGACTCCACCGTAGGACTTGCTGATGCCGATCAGCTCGACCAGCGGGTTGACACCTTTGTCCATGTATCCCTCGTCGCCGGTTCAGCGTCTGGGAAATCGATTACCCAGACGCTAGGGGCGGCACTCGGCAGTGTCAAGAGACGGTTTCGCGCACGCTTGCGCACGCGCGTGCTAGCCTGGCCGCATGTCCGGTCTGAAGTCCGCTCTCGCCCGTGCGGGTCTGCGCGTCGAGTCGGACGAGTTCCTGTCGCTGGTCGAGGATGCCGCCAACCGGCTGTCCCCCGCCGACCCCAACCCGGGCGACTACTTCAACGCCGACCAGCACGCCGCGCTCACCGACGTCGGCCTCGACCTCGCGCCCCGCCGCGAAGGCGAACGCGACTCGCGGGCCAGGGCCGTCGCCGCGCACGCGGTGCTGCGCGACACGGCGCTCACGGTGGCCGGCGCGGCCGAGCGGCTCGGCGTCGACACCAGCCGAATCCGCCACCGGCTCGGCGCGCACGAGCTGACCGGCTGGAAGGACCGCGGCGGCTGGCGGCTGCCGGTCTGGCAGTTCACGGCCACCGACGCGCTGCCGGGCCTCGCCGACGTGCTGGCCGCCGTGCCCGACGACCAGCCGCCGCTCATGGTGGCCGCCTTCATGACCACCGAACAGGCCGAGCTGTTACTCGCCGGCGAGCCGGTGTCGCCGAGACAGTGGCTGCTCGCCACGGGCGATCCGGCCCCGGTCGCGACCCTCGTCGCCACGTTGGGCACCACGGTCTGACCGGTGTCCCGTCTCCCCAAACCGCCGACGCCGGCGGTACTGAAGTCGCTGCTGCGTGCGCGTGAGGACGTCGTGGCCGTGCACTCGGCCACCCGCCTGGTCCGCGTGTTCTCCTCCGGCGGTGTGCACCACCAGCGCTGGAACTCGTTCCGGCACACCGGCCCCCTGCCGCACGCCCGGTTCGACACCCATCCCGTCGGCCCGAGCGGCGGCGTCTCCACGGCACCCGACCAGGGCGTGCTCTACTTCGGACTGAGCGTGCGCACGAGCGTGGCCGAGGTGTTCCAGCAGACGTCCATCGTCGACCGGACCACGCGCAAGCCGCACCTGGTGGTGGTCGCGCCGACCCGCACGCTGAAGCTGCTGGACCTGACCGGCCTGTGGCCCACCCGGGCCGGCGCGTCCCAGGAGATCAGCAGCGGCGCCAAGGACATGACGCAGGCGTGGGCCAGGGCGATCCGCGCGGCGTTCCCCGACCTCGACGGTCTCTGGTACCGGTCGTCCATGGACTCGGGGCACCCGGCCGTGTGCCTGTGGGACCCGCCGGCCGGCTCGGCGCTGCCCGTCACCCCGGAGGTGTTGCTGCCGCTGGACTACCCGGGCCTCGACCTGCCGCTCTCCCGGATCTGCGACTCCCTGAACTACACCCTGCTGTAGGAAAACCCTGAGGTAGGCAGGGGAACCCCTACCCCGCGATAGGGGGCAATCCTGGTGTTCTCCCCAACGGTCCGCTCGTAGCGTAAGGAACCGAACGTTGGTGAGTCACATCACAGGGACCAGGGAGGCAGTGATGAGCACTCTTACCAAGACGACGGGCCTGGAAAAGCCGAACCGCCCGCGGGTGTGGCTGGTCGGCACGATCGGGAAGCTGCCCGATCCCATCGACCTACCGACCGTGCGGGACTCCTGGCTGCGCACCTGGCAACCGGGGCCCGACGGCCGCTACCACTCCGCGGACGGTCGGCATCACGCCACCTGGACCGAGTTGCACACACGGTACGACCTGGTCGAAGTGGCCTGAGGCGAACTACTTGTTGACGTGCCCCTCGGGCGCGTCGACGTCGGCGGACTCGACCGCCGCCGACTCCGGCCCCTCCACGACGGGTGCCGGCTCCGAAGAACCGTCCTTCCTGTCGTCGTTGCGGGTCTTGAGCAGGCTCGCCACCGCCGTGATGATCAGCACGCCGATGATCACCGACAGGGACAGCTCGATGCCCACGGTCGGCACGTTCAGGTGCTCACCACCGTTGATGAACGGCAGCGTGTTCGTGTGCAGCGCCTCGAGGATCATCTTCACGCCGATGAAGCCGAGGATGACCGCCAGCCCGACCGCCAGGTAGACCAGCCGCTTGAGCAGGCCACCGAGCAGGAAGTACAGCTGCCGCAGGCCCATCAGCGCGAACGCGTTGGCCGCGAAGACCAGGAACGGCTCCTTCGTGAGCCCGAAGATGGCGGGGATGGAGTCGACCGCGAACATCAGGTCGGCCGAGCCGATGGCGATCATCACGATGAACAGCGGCGTGGCGAAGCGCTTGCCGTCGATCCTCGTGAAGACCTTGGCCTCGTGGTAGTCGTCGGTGACGGGGAAGAGCTTCCTCGACCACTTGGTGATCCGGTTCTCCTCGTAGTCCTCGTCCTCGCCCTCCTTGCCCAGGTTGGACCCGGACAGCTTGATGGCCGTGTACACGAGGAACGCGCCGAACACGTAGAACACCCAGCTGAACTGGGAGATGGCCGCCGCGCCGACGGCGATGAAGATGCCGCGCAGGATCAGCGCCAACACGATGCCGACCAGCAGCACCTTGTGCTGGTGGATGACCGGCACCTTGAAGGCCGACATGATCACCAGGAAGATGAACAGATTGTCGACCGAGAGTGAGTACTCGGTGATGTACCCCGCGAAGTACTCCCCCGCGTAGGTGCCCGAGGAGAACATCCAGATGCCGAGGCCGAACAGCACGGCGAGGGCGACGTAGAAGATCACCCAGCGGGCGGCTTCCCCGACCCCGACCGCATGGGGCTTGTGGTCGACGATGAACAGGTCGATCGCCATCAGCACTATCAGGCCGCCAATGGTGGCCAACCAAATCCAAACGGGAACGCTCATCCAGTGAACCTCCGGTTCAACGGTTCTGACCGAGACAACCGGAGGTCTCTTCCGCCGGTACGAGACCGGCCGCCGACGCCGGGAGCTCCTCATGTGAGTCCGTGTTGACGACGTGGGCGCGAAGGAATACTCCCCTCCAACTCCGTCCATTGTCGCGTGTCGCCGCGGAACACACCAGTCCAGGGGGCCTCAGGCCAACTTGGCGTGCGTCACACCGGACAGAACGGACATCGCTTCGACCGGCCTCTCAGCTACTCTCAGGAACTGTCCAATACGGTTCTGACGTGCCCCGAACTCCTCGCATTCGCCCGCGGTTGCTGCTGCTCGCGTTGGCTGTCGTCGTTGCCGCCGCCGGCGGCATCGTCTGGCTCAACGCCGGTGCCGACCCGGCCACGGTCACCACCCGTGAGCTGACCCTGGACGGCGCCCAGGCGCCGGACGACCAGGCGCCCGTCCGGCTCGACGCCACCCTCTACCTGCCCGAGGAGACGCCCGCGCCGGTGGTGATCGTCGCCCACGGGTTCGGCGGCAGCAAGGAAAGCGTCGACGGCGACGCGCGGGAGCTCGCGCAGCGCGGGTTCGTCGCGCTGGCCTACTCTGCGCGCGGCTTCGGGCGCAGCGAGGGCCAGATCGCACTGAACGCGCTGGACCACGAGGTGGCCGACGCCTCCGAGCTGGTGAGCTGGCTCGCCGAGCAGCCGGAGGTGCAGACCGACAGCGAGGGCGACCCGCGGGTCGGCGTCACCGGCGTGTCCTACGGCGGCGCTCTGTCGCTGCTGCTCGCCGGCACCGACGACCGGGTGGACGCGCTCGCGCCGGCCATCACCTACAACGACCTCAGCCAGGCGCTGCTGCCGAACTCGGCTGTCCCGGCCGGCACCGAGCTGCCGGCGACGCCGGCCGCCAGCGCGTTCGCCGACAACGGGGTGTTCAAACGGTCCTGGGCGGGCATCTTCTTCGCCGCCGGGATCGGCGGCGCGGGACTCGCGGACCCGGCGGCCGACGCGGTGGAGGAGGGCGACGAGGACGACGACATCGACACCTCCACCACCGGCGGCACTCCCCCGGCCGGCGCCGAGGGCGGGCAGCCCGACGGGCCGCCGCAGGACCCGAACGCCGGCAACCCGTGCGGCAAGTTCCGCGCGGACGTCTGCGCGGCCTACGCCGAGCTGGCGACGACCGGGCGGGCCAGCGCGGCGAGCGTGGAGCTGATGCGGTCGGTGTCACCGGTCGCGGTGGCCGACCGGATCACCCAGCCGACCCTGCTGGTGCAGGGTGAGCAGGACACGCTGTTCGGCCTGGACCATGCCGACGCCACCGCGCGCCAGATCGCCGAGGCCGGCGGCGACGTGAAGGTCATCTGGTACACCGGCGGCCACGACGGCGGCGGCCCCGGACCGGGGCTGCGCGGCCAGATGGCCGACTGGTTCGACTTCCACCTGCGTGGCGAGGGTGAGAACCCGGGCACCGGCCTGGAGTACGCGGTCCAGGGCGCGCTGCGGGTGCAGGGCGCGCCGTCCGTGCGAACCGTGTCGGCCGGCACGTATCCGGGACTCGGGGACGCGGCCGCCACCGAGCGGCGCTCGGTGCCGCTGGCCGGCGAGGAGCAGACGATCATCAACCCGCCGGGCGGCAACCCGGCGTCGGTGAGCAGCCTGCCCGGGCTCGGCGCGATCATCGGTAGCTCGTCGCGGCTGGCGGGGCGGGTGTCGATCGACCTGCCGGGCCAGGCGGCGCGGTTCATCAGCGAGCCGCTGGACAACCAGCTGCTGATCGCGGGTTCGAGCACGGTGCGGCTGCGGGTGTCGGCGCTGCCCGGTCAGCCGAGCCCTGAGGGGGCCGTGCTGTTCGCGAAGGTCTACGACGTTGGTTCCGACGGCGCCAGGGTGCTGCCCGGTTCGGCCGTCGCGCCGCTGCGGATCCCGGCGCTGCCGGCGGACGGCAGCGCGGTCGAGGTGACCGTGACGCTGCCCGGCATCGTCCGGCCGATCGAGACCGACCGGCGGGTCGAGCTGGTGGTCAGCACGACCGACCAGGCCTACGCCCCGCAGACCACGGCGGCAGCCTACCGGGTGTCCCTCGCGGGCGACGCGGCGCTCGAGGCGCCGGTCGTGTCGGGGGCGCGGTCGGACACCGGCCCGCCGAGCGGTCCGCTCGTCGGGATCGCCGTGGTGCTCGGCATCGTGGTGCTGGCCGCGATCTTCGGCGCGATCCGCCGGCGGCGGGCCACCGACCACGACGCCGACCTGGACGACGTGCCGCTGGTGATCGAGAACCTGTCGAAGGCGTACCCGGGTGGCGTGAAGGCGGTCAACGAGCTGACGTTCCGGGTGGAACGCGGTCAGGTGCTGGGCCTGCTCGGCCCGAACGGCGCAGGCAAGACCACGTCGCTGCGCATGCTGATGGGCCTGATTCGCCCGACCGAGGGATTCATCCGGGTGTTCGGCCACCGCGTGTACTCCGGTGCGCCGGTGCTGTCGCGGATCGGGTCGTTCGTGGAGGGCGCGGGCTTCCTGCCGCACCTGTCCGGCAAGGCGAACCTGGAGCTGTACTGGGCGGCCACCGGCCGGCCCACGGACAAGGCGCACTTCACGGAGGCGCTGGAGATCGCCGGCCTCGGTGACGCGGTGCACCGCCGGGTGCGGACCTACAGCCAGGGCATGCGGCAGCGGCTGGCGATCGCGCAGGCGATGCTCGGACTGCCGGACCTGCTGGTACTCGACGAGCCGACCAACGGGCTCGACCCGCCCCAGATCCACCAGATGCGTGAGGTGCTGCGCCGGTACGCGGCCGCCGGACGCACGGTGCTGGTGTCGAGCCACCTGTTGGCCGAGGTCGAGCAGACCTGCGACCACGTGGTGGTGATGCACCACGGCCGGCTGGTGGCGGCCGGTCCGGTGGACGAGATCGTGGGCGGTGCCGGCGAGGCCACCTTCCGGGTGGATCAGGCGGACAAGGCGGCGGAGCTGCTGCGATCGGTCGACGGAGTGGAAGGTGTCGTGGTGGAGGGACCGCTGGTGCACGCGGATCTGGACGGCATGCCTCGAGCCGAGGCGCTGGCCACGCTGGTGCACGGCGGCGTGGCGGTCTCGCAGGCCGGCCCCCGCCGTCGCCTGGAGGACGCGTTCCTGCAGCTCGTCGGAGAGGACAACGCACGATGAGCGACCGTGAATCTCTTATGGACGACCACGATGTGCACACCGACCCGGCGGCGTTGGCGAACCTGACCGACGCCACCGAGCACGAACTCATCGAGGTGGCTCCCGACGGTTCGGTGGTCGGGTACAAGGCGCGGCGGACGTTGCGACTGCGGGTCGAGCTGGCCCGCCAGCTGCGGCGCCGGCGGGTGCAGTTCCTGTACGGGTTCCTCGTGCTGCTGCCGTTCATCCTGTGGGCGGCGTTCGAGTTCGGCAACGGTGGGGACGAGGGCGGGGGCGGGGGCGGCGGCGCGTTCGTCGACCTGGCGACCTCCAGCGCGCCGAACTTCGTGGTGTTCATGCTGTTCGCCGTGTCGAGCTTCCTGCTGCCGATGATCGTGGCGCTGTTCTTCGGTGACACGATCGCCAGCGAGGCGTCCTGGTCGAGCCTGAAGTACCTGCTGGCCATGCCGATCCCCCGGCATCGGGTGATGCGGCAGAAGGCGATCGCGTCCGGGTTGCTCTCACTGTTCGCCATCACCCTGCTGCCGGCCGTGGCGCTGCTGGTCGGCGTGATCTTCTACGGCACGGGTGAGGCGTTGAGCCCGACGGGCGACGCGATCCCGTTCGACCAGGCGATGGTCGCGCTGCTGTTCACGGTGATCTACCTGGCGATCCATCTGCTGTGGGTGGCGGGCATCGCGCTGTTCCTGACGGTGTCGACGGACGCGCCGCTCGGCGCGGTCGGCGGCACGGTGCTCGTGGCGATCCTGTCGTCCATCCTGGACCAGATCACCGCACTCGAGGACCTGCGCAACTTCCTGCCGACGCACTACGCGTTCGCCTGGTCGGACCTGATCTCCACGGACATCGACTGGTCGAACATGGCGGCCGGGGCGTTCTCCGCGGTCGTCTACGCGGCGTTGTTCGGGATGCTCGCGTGGCGCCGGTTCCAGACGAAGGACATCACTTCGTGAGATGCCTGCGGTGCAAGGAGGACCAGGACCTGGTGGTGGCCATCGAGGAGGGTTCCACCAGCCACACCAGGCACTGGACCGACGTGTACCGCTGCGGCTCCTGTGACGAGGGCGAGATCCGGCACTTCTCGCACGACAGCTGGCCCTCGGAGGACGAGTGGGACATGACGTGGTCGGCCAGGATGGCCACCGCTGACCTGGACCGCCTGGCCGGTGCGCTGCTCGACTGCCCGGACCCGGCGGTGCCGGCGTGCGAGTGCACGGCGCACGTGTGGCTGCGGAAGTCGACGCAGAGCATCGGTGGCAGCCGGATCGACGGGGTGGACGCGGTCCGCGCCGACGACCGGTGCTGGCGGTCGGTGGTGTTGACCGAGGACGGGCTGCCCGACGTGGTCGCGCCCTAGTACTACAGGGACAGAACCGGACGTGACCTGCGACGACACCGCGCCGGGTGCCTCGATGCAGGGAAAGCGTCGTTCCCTGCGGTCAACGCAGGGAACGCGTCGTTCCCTGCATCGATAGCCAGCCTGTGTTCTAGCCCTGCTCGATCCGGTACTGCTCGGCTGGTCACCCGGGATGTCTATCAGCCGGGATCGCGCGGCGGCCAACGATTTCTGGCCGGTGCCGGCCAGCGCGGGACCGGTCCCGGCGGGCGGCAATACGCTCAGGTCGTGCTGACGAAGTTGAGTGCGGTGGCCGCGATCCTGCTGGTGGCCGGCTGCGGCACCAGCCGCACGGCCGGGCCCGACGCGCCCCCACCGACGCCCGATGGACCGACCCGGGACCAGGTGCTCATGGCCAACGGGCTGTGCGCGTCGGCCGCCGGGTTCAACCGTGAGCTGGCCGACGCGCGGGAGGTGCTGACCAGCACGCCGGACGACTTCGCCATCTCCGACTCGCAGACCTACCTGTCCTTCGCCGGGTCGAACATCTCGTCGCTGGTGACCGCCTTGGAGGAGCTGCCGGTCTCCGGTGTCGAGGCGGCCGACCGGTACGCCGCCTCGCTGGCCACCGAGATCGCCCGGATTCTGCCGGAGATCGAGCGGCTCGCCGGTGAAACGTGGGACGCGTACTCGATGAGCGAACCGGAGCGGATCAACCGGGTCACCCAGATCGTCGAGCAGCTGGAGACGATCGACCCGGAGGGCCCCGACCTGCGGACGCTCGTCCGCGAAACCCCAGAGTTCGAGGAGTTCTACGAGCTGGCGCCGAACTGCGAGCCGCTGGATCCGCCGCCCCCGCCGAGCACCAGCACCCCGCCGCCCCCGCCGAACAAGTCACCTGACGAGGCCGAGGACGGCACCGACCTGTCCGCGTGCGCTGACGGGGACTGCGAGGTGGCCATCACGGACAGCGCCACCGTGACGGTCGGCGAGTACACGATCGACGTAACGGTGGCGAACGGGGAGGTGACCACGATGGAGGAGTTCCCCGGCGGTGGCAGCGGCACCACGGTCCTGGGCGGAGTGGGTGGCGCGTCGAGCTTCGGCCAGGTGGGCGGCACCACGGTCACCATGACCCTCACCGGGCTGACCGGCACCACCGCCGTAATGGAGTTCAGCACCAACTAGCCCGCGACATCGCGGTTCCCGACACCGAGATCGCGGTTCCCGACACCGAGATCGCGGTTCCCGACTCGACTCCCGGGCCCGTTTCGTACGACTCGGTGTCGAAAGCGTACGACTCAGCGGCGGGTGCGTAGGTAGTTCGACACCACGGCGGCGCCCAGGCCGTCGACGTCCGGGGAGGCCACTCGTCCGCCGCTGCGGCGCGCGATCAGGTCCACGAACTCCGCCAGTCGCGGGTCGTCGCCCAGTTTGAACACCGTGACCGACGCACCCAGCTTCGCCAGCGCGTCCACCTCGGCCACCGTCTTGCGCAGCGTGCGCGGCTCCGGCGGGTAGCTGAACTCCGCCTCCCCGTCGTGTTCCAGGTGCGCGGTCGGCTCGCCGTCGGTCACCACCAGCACCACCGGGTGCGCGTCCGCGTGGCTGCGCAGGTGCCGGCCGGCCAGCAGCAGCGCGTGGTGCAGGTTGGTGCCCTGCTCCCACACCCCTTCCAGCCCGACCAACTCCGGCAGGTCCACCGTCCGCGCGTGCCGGCCGAACGTGATCAGCTGCAGCGCGTCCGTGCGGAAGCGGGTGGTGATCAGCTGGTGCAGCGCCAGCGCCGTGCGCTTCATCGGCTGCCAGCGCCCGTCCTGGACCATCGACCACGACGTGTCGACGCACAGCGCCACAGCCGCCCGCGCCCGCTGCTCGGTCTCCACCACCTCGACGTCCACCACGTCCACGTCCGTCGACCCCGACCGCAGCACGGCGTTGCGGATGGTCCGCGACACGTCCCACGGCTCGGTGTCGCCGAACTGCCACGGCCGCGTGGCGCCCGTCGGCTCCCCCGCCGCGCCGGCGTTGGTCGAGTCCCGCTGCCCGCGCCGGCTGCGCATGGCCGACACCACGTCCTTCAGCGCCGTCTGCCCGAGCCGGCGCAATGCCTTGGGCGACAGGCGAAGCGACCCGTCCGGGGCCCGCTCCAGCAACCCCTGCGCCCGCAGCTCACGCTCCAGTTCGGACAGTCGCCGGGCGTCGACCGAGGCGTCCTCGTCGAGCTGGCGCTCCAGCGCCTCCAGGTCGATGTCCTCCAGCCGGGCACCGGGATAGGACTGCGCCAGCTGCTCGGCCAGCGCGTCGATCTCCGCCAGGTCGGCCAGCGCCTGCGCGCCCTCGCCGAACCCGAGCGGCTGGTTGCCGCGGAATCGGGCCGACCCCGCCCAGTCCTCCCCTGGCCGCAACGCCCGCAGGTTCGCGTCCAAAGTGGACACCTGGTCGAGGAAGCGAGGATCGCCGAACGCGCCGGCCATCAGCTCGCCCAGCTCGGCGCGCTGTTCCTCGGACATCGAGTTCATCATCCGCTGCGCGGCGGCCGCCCTCGCCGCGAGCGCGTCCACCAGTTCCTCGGTGTTGCGCGGGTTCTCCGGGAAGAACTCGCCGTGCTTGGTCATGAAGTCGCGGAACTGGTCGGTCGTGTCGTCGCCGCGCAGGTGCGCCAGCAGCAGGTCGTTCAGATCCGACATCATCTGCCGGATCCGCTCGGTGTCCTCCGGGCCCATGTCCTGGAGGGCCTGCTTCATGCCCTGGAACCGCGACTCCATCAGCTCCTGGCCGACCAGGTCGCGAATCTTCTGGTACGCCTCACGGGCCCGCTCGGACCGCCAGTCGTACTCGGCCAGCTCACGCACGGCTGCCGCCGTGCCCGACGGCAACGCGTCGAGCTGCGCCTCCCGGAACCGGGCGTCGTCGTCCGGATCGGGGAACAGCTCTGCCCGCTCGGCTCGCAGCGCCTCGTCGAGCAGCTGACGGACCTCCTGCAGCGTGCCGTCGAGGTTGTGCCGGCGCTGCAACTGCGCGCGCTTCTCCCACAACCGCCTGGTCAGCTCGTCGAGCCCGGCGGCGTTCCGAGTCCCGCGCCGCATCAGCTCATCAAGCGCGGACCGCGGCGACCGGCCGTCCATCACGTCACTACCGATGGCGTCGAGCGCGTCACGCAGATCCACGGGCGGAGCCAAGGGATCCGGCCCGTCGTAATACTGCCCGTAGGTATAGGACGTCACTGTGACTCCGGTTCGCTCCGCTCAGTCGCTGGCACGCCGTCTTCCCTCCCGCTCACGGCCCGTAAACCGCTGATCCGTCGGAGCTGTCCGAGTCCTTCGCCAGCTTGCGGCGCAGGTAGAGCGACTCGAGCGCCAGCTCAACGGCCGCCGCGATCCGGCCGGGCGGGTCGGTCGGCTCGACGTCCAGCCGGGCCGCCACCTCGTGCAGCACGGGCAGCTCGGGCAGCGCCTCGAGCACCTCCTTGCCCGTCACCCGCTCCCCCGTGGCCACCAGGTGCCCGTCGACCACGGCGTCCACCAACGGCCGCAGATCGAGGCCCGCGAACCGGCCCTTCGCCGTGTCCGCCACCGCGCGGCGCAGCAGGTGGGTCAGGTGCTCGCCCTCGCGGCCTTCCTCACCGGACTCGAACTCGAGCTTGCCGCGCAACACGGCCGGCACGGCCTCCAGGTCGATCGGCCGCGCGATCGCCGGGTGCTCGTCGACCAGTGCGGACCGGCGCAGCGCGGCCGCCGACACGGTCTCCGCGGCCGCCACGGCGAAGCGCGCGGAAACCCCCGAACGCTGGTCGATGGCCGAGGACTCCCGCAGGTTGCGGACGAACCGGGCGAGCACCTCCAGCAGCGGGTCGCCGACCTCGGCCAGCAGTTGCGCCTCCTGCTTGATCACGTCGATCTCGGCGGCCACGGTCAGCGGGTAGTGGGTGACCACCTCGGCGCCGAACCGGTCCTTCAGCGGCGTGATGATCCGGCCGCGGTTCGTGTAGTCCTCCGGGTTGGAGGTGGCGACCATCAGCACGTCGAGCGGCAGGCGCAGCGTGTAGCCGCGGACCTGGATGTCCCGCTCCTCCATGACGTTCAGCAGCGCCACCTGGATTCGCTCGGCGAGATCGGGCAGCTCGTTGATGGCCACGATGCCGCGGTGCGCCCTCGGCACGAGTCCGAAGTGGATCGTCTCGGGGTCGCCGAGCGTGCGGCCCTGCGCGACCTTCACCGGATCGACGTCGCCGATCAGGTCACCGACCGACGTGTCGGGGGTGGCGAGCTTCTCCGTGTAGCGCTCGGAGCGGTGCCGCCAGGCGACGGGCAGCGCGTCACCCAGCTCGGCCGCCCTCCGCAGGGACTCCGGCGTGATCGGGTCGAGCGGGTGCTCGCCCAGCTCCGAGCCCTCGATCACCGGGGTCCACTCGTCGAGCAGGCCGGCGATGGTGCGCAGCAGCCGGGTCTTGCCCTGGCCGCGCTCGCCGAGGAGCACGACGTCGTGCCCGGCCAGCAGCGCGCGCTCCAGCTGCGGCAGCACGGTCTTGTCGAAGCCGACGATGCCGGGCCACGGGTCCCGCCCCTCGCGCAGCGCGGCGAGGAGGTTCGCCCGGATCTCGGTCTTGACCCCGCGGGGGAGGTGCTCGGCGGCGAGCAGCTCGCCTCTGGTGCGGGGAAGGTTGTCTGGTGGTGTAGCGCCTGTCACGCTGACGACGCTACGCACGTTCGGTCGATCAGTCGACGTGGAGTCCGCTCCTGGAGCTACTCCGGGTGTTCCGCGTGGCGGATCTCATCCCGCGCGGACCGGAACCTGATCGACTCGACGGTGTTCAGCGCGATCACCACCACGGCCAGTACGCCGAGGCTCCAGAGCGCCGGGAAGTTCGCCATCACCGGCACCAGCGCCACCAGCAGCGCGGCCGTGACCAGCCGGAACACCTTCAGCGAGCGGTAGCACCGGTACGCGAACCCGACGTGGGCGAGCAGGTAGATGGCCGCGCCGCCGTACAGCGCCCACAGCGGCGCGCCGTAGAGCTTGTCGGAGATCGTGTGGTGCTCGGTGTCGCCCACGTACTCGAGCACCTTCTTCAGCCCGAGCGCCAGCATCACGATGCCGATCATCATCGGCAGGTGCAGGTAGGTGAACGCCGCTCGCGCCATCGACACCCGCACCTCGCCCTGCGCCCTGACCAGTGCGTGCTCGCCGAGCAGGGCGGCCGTGTCGAAGTAGGTCCACCAGAGGCTGGCCGACACGGCGAGCCCGAGCGTGGCCGCGATGATGATCGGCCACGAGATGGGCAGGTCGGTCACGCCGACGCCGATCGCCACGATCGACTCGCCGAGCGCCACGATCACGATGAGCCCGTGCCGCTCGGCGAAGTGCCGCGCCGAGTTCAGCCGCCAGCCTTTCGCGCCGATGAGCATGGTGCCGCCGTAGTCGGCCGCCACCGCGCCCACCCACAGCAGCAGCTGCGCGTCGCCCGAGGTGTCCGCGGCGAGCAGCAGCAGCGCCGTGCCGCCGACCATGGTGGGGGCGAACCGGCCGACCTGGCGGCGCAGCGCCGGGTCGCCTTCGCTGATGACCCAGAACAGCACCAGGTGCACGAACCGCAGGACGAGGTAGGCCGCCGCGAACACCGTCGGCCCGGGCAGCCCGCCCGGCAGGTCCACGAATGACTCTGGGATCGCCAGCGCCAGCAGGAACATCGACGACATGGCCACGAGCATGGTGACCCGCGCGGCGCCCTCGTCCGCCTTGACCACATTGGACAGCCACGAGTAGCCGACCCAGCACCACCACACGACGGCGATGAGCAACACGCCACGCAGCAGCCCCTTGCCGGTCACGTCGGCCGCCATCAGCGCGGTGACCTGAGTCAGCGCGAACACGAACACCAGATCGAAGAAAAGCTCTAGGGTCGTGGCGGTGCCGGACTCCCGTACCCTCTCGACCCGAACCCGTCCGGGATGCGTCATGCGCCTATCTTCACGTACGAACGCGATCGATGGAGGACGACACGGCGATGGCCGATGACCAGCTCGAACTGCGGTGGGACCCGCAGCCGGCCGACTGGGGCGACGCCCTGCGCGCGGTCACCCCGATGTACCGGTGGAGCCCGTGGTTCGCGGCGGCGCTGGCCGTGTTTGGCGCCGTTCTGCTGTTCGCCGGGCAGCCGGTGCCCGGCATCTTCGGCCTGGCCTGCGCCGCGCTGATCGCCGTCCTGCCGGTGGTCGGCGTGAACTCCGCGTTCCGGCGCAACCCGGTGGCGGCCAGCACGGTCACCGCGTCGGTGGACGACCAGTCGCTGCGGATGATGACGGTCGACGGCACCGCCTACACCGATCTGCGCTGGTCGACGCTCGCCGGTTGGGTGGAGACCAAGCGCAGCTTCGTGCTGCGGACGGGGGACGCGGGCGGGCTGTACCCGGTGCCCGGCCGGGCGTTCGGCAAGCAGGAGGACCTCGACGGGTTCCGGGAGCTGCTGGAACACCAACTGGGTCCCGCCGGCCGCCGCTGACCGCTTTTCGCCGTCGGGGCACGAAAGGCCCGTTCACGGCAGCCGATCATCATCGCGTAATCTTCTCCGCGTGTCATCCCCCAGCGCGACCCTGGCGGTGTGGAGCTCGGCCTGGCTGAGCGGTGCCGCCGCCGCGGACGATGTGCTCGATGCGTTGCAGGACTGGGCAGAACTCCACGAGGTGGTGGCGGCCGACGAGCGGTTGGCCACCTCCCTGGAGATTCCCCTGCGTGGCGCCGCCGCCGGCTCACCTGCCGCGCTGCTCGCCGCGCTGCGGCGGTCCGGCGCGGAGCACGGTGAGCTCGTGATGCCGGTGCCCGGCGACGTCCGCGGTCTTGGCGGAGCCGGCCAGTTCGCCGCCGAAGCCCTCCGTGCGGGCGAAGCCGTGGTGCTGAACGGGCTCGGCATCGTGCCCGAGCGGATCGCCGAGGGCATCATCCGGTGGACGGTGTTCGAGGTGGCGCAGAACGCGCCGACCCCACACGTGCCGCTCGGCGAGGCCGAGCACGAGCTGACCGGTGCCATGCGGGTGGCGGCCGGCATGCTGGTCGAGCTGGGGGTTGCCAAGCAGCGCGCCGGGGTCCGCGAGGAGCTCCAGGCCCGGATCGCCGAGCGGACGGCCGCCAGGTGGCCGGGCGGCATGCCGCCCAGGGCGGTGCGGGTGCTGCAGCGGGCGGCCGAGGTGTCGGCCATCCTCGAGCTGGCCATGGAGGACGAGCCGGGTGGCGCGCTGTCCGCGTCGGCCGCGCTCAAGCGGGCCGAGGCCCTGCGGCCGCTGTTCCACGCGGTGCGCACGGCCAGGTGCGCGGCGGTCGCCGAGGCCGTCCGAACGTTGTCGGACCACGCCGACCGTCACTAGTCGTGCTGATCGAGAAGCGGCTGCACGAAGGGATCCGGAACGGGTCCATCACCGTCATGTTCCGCCGGTGGAAGCGCCGGCAGGTCACGGCCGGCAACGTGTACCGCACGGCCGCCGGCCGCGTGGTGGTCGACGAGGTGAAGCAGGTCCGGCCGGCGAAGGTCCTGGTGCGCGACGCGAAGGCGGCCGGCTACGCCTCGGTGGCCGAGATGATCGCCGATCTGCGCGGGGAGCCGGCGGATCCGGTGTTCCTGCTGCGGTTGCGCCCGGCGGACGACGAGGACCCTCGTGGCGTACTGGCCGCGACGGCCGAACTGTCCACTTCGGACGTCGAGGAGATCACCCGCCGGCTCGACCGGTTGGACCGCGCCAGCTCCCGGGGCCCGTGGACGGCCGAGACACTGGCGATCATCGAGCGCCGGCCGGCCGTACGCGCGGGTGACCTGGCCGAGGAGCTGGGCCGCGAGATGCTGCCGTTCAAAGTGGACGTACGGAAGCTGAAGAACCTGGGCCTCACCCTGAGCCTGGAGGTCGGCTACCGCCTGTCCCCCCGCGGCGAGTCCTACCTCCACTCCCGCTGACCGGACTGGTCATCATGCGCGACGGCAACGGTCATCATGCCCGACGGGAACGGTCATCATGGCCGACCGCATGATGACCACTCCGGTCGCGCATGATGACCAGTCCCGTCGCGGATGATGACCGTTACGGGCGGCGGCGGGGTTCGCAGCACAGGGGGGCGCACGGGGCGCCGTTGACCGTGCAGCCCGCTGTCGGGAAGGTCGACAGTTTGCGGGCCGGCGCACCCGAGGTGTGCTCGGCCACCAGCTCGGCCACCAGCTCCGCGAACCGGGGGTCACCGCTCGGCGCGGCCGCGCGGGCGAAACCCATGCCCAGCTCGCCGGCCCGCTGCGCGGCCTCCGTGTCGAGGTCCCACACCACCTCGAGGTGGTCACTCACGAACCCGACCGGGCAGACCACCACGGCCGGCGCACCCTTGCCGTGCAACACATCCAGGTGGTCGAGGATGTCCGGCTCCAGCCACGGCACCTGCGGCGGCCCCGACCGGGACTGCCACACCACGTCGTACTCGGTCACCCCGACGTCGGCCGCCACCAGCCGCGCCGCCTCGGCCACCTGCTTCGAGTACCGGCCACCACCCTCGGCCGGCGGGCCGGCAGCGGCGTCGGCCGACAGCGGCACCGAGTGCGCCGTGAACACCAGCCGGTACTCCTCCCCCAGCCCGGCCGCGGCCGCCCGCACGGCGTCCGCGAACGCGCCGACGAACAGGGGATGGTCGAAGAACTGCCGCAGCTTCACCAGTTCCGGCGCCCCGTCCCCCACGGACGCCCTGGCGCGAAGAATGTCCTCGTCGTACTGCCGGCACGCCGAATAGCCGCCATAGGCGCTGGTGGGGAACACGAGCGCGCGGCGCACCCCGTCGGCCGCCATGGTGGCCAGGGTGTCCTCGACCCTCGGGTGCCAGTTGCGGTTGCCGAAGTACACGGGTAGCTCGATCCCCCGTCCCGCGAGGGAGACCTCGGTGGCCGCAATGGCCTCCAGGTTGAGCCGGTTGATGGGCGACACCCCACCGAACCCGAGGTAGTGCTGCTCGACCTCGTCGAGCCGCTCCGGTGGTACGCCCCGCCCCCTGGTCACGTTCTCGAGGAACGGCCGCACGTCCGCGGGCTTGTCCGGCCCGCCGAACGACAGCCACAACAGAGCGTCAGCCATGTTCGCTCCGCAAGCTCCGCTCAGTCATCTACTGCCCCGTCGCGTGCAGACCACCGTCGACCATGATCATCGAACCGGTGGTGGCCGGCAGCCAGTCGGACAGCACGGCGCAGATGGACTTCGCCACCGGAGTGGGGTCCTCGGCGTCCCAGCCGAGCGGCGCGCGGTCGCCCCAGCCGTTCTCCAGGTCCTGGAAGCCGGGGATGGACTTGGCGGCCATGGTCTTCACCGGACCGGCCGACACGAGGTTCACCCGGATGCCCTGCGCGCCCAGCTCACGCGCCAGGTACCGGTTCACGGACTCGAGCGCGGCCTTCGCGACGCCCATCCAGTTGTAGGCGGGCCACGCGACCCGCGCGTCGAAGTCCATGCCGACGACCGACGCACCGCGGCCCATCAGCGGCAGGCAGGCGACGGTCAACGACTTGAACGAGTACGCCGACACCTCGATCGCCACCGACACGTCCTCGCGCGGCGCGTCCAGGAACGGCGCGCCCAGGCAGGACTGCGGGGCGAACCCGATGGAGTGCAGCACCCCGTCGAGGCCGTCGACGTGCTCGCGCACCCGGTCGGCCAGGGTGTCCAGGTGCTCCGTGTTCTGCACGTCGAGCTCGATCACCGGCGCCGGCTGCGGCAGCCGCTTGGCGATCCGCTCGACCAGGGACATCCGGCCGAAGCCGGTGAGCACCACGGTCGCGCCCTGTTCCTGGGCGGCCTTGGCCGCGTGGAACGCGATCGAGGCGTCGGTGATCACGCCGGTGATGAGCAGTCGCTTGCCGTCGAGCAGACCGGACACGAGCCGTCCTCCTGGGGTGTTCTGGTGACGCTGACGCGCTCAGTCTGTCAGTGCCCCATCCCCAGGCCGCCGTCGACCGGCAGGATCGCGCCGGTGACGTACGCGCCGGCGTCGGAGGCGAGGAAGGCGACGGCCGCCGCGACCTCCTCCGGCTTGCCGTAACGGCCGGCGGGCACTTGGGCGAGGATCGCTTCCCGCCGTTCGCCGGGCAGCGCGTCGGTCATGTCGGTGGCCACGAACCCGGGCGCGACCACGTTGGCCGTGATGTTGCGCCCGCCCATCTCCCGCACGATCGACCGGGCGAGGCCGACGAGCCCGGCCTTGCTGGCCGCGTAGTTCACCTGGCCGGGGCCGCCGAGCATCCCCACCACCGACGAGATGAACACCATCCGGCCCCAGCGGGCCTTCAACATGCCGCGGGTGGCCCGCTTCGCCACCCGGAACGCGCCGGTCAGGTTCGCGTCGAGGACGCTCGTGAACTGCTCCTCCGACATCCGCATGAGCAGCGTGTCGTCGGTGATCCCGGCGTTGGAGACGAGCACCTGCACCGGCCCGTGGGCCTCCTCGACCTCCTTGAAGGCCAGGTCGACCTGGGCGGCGTCGGTCACGTCGCACCGCACCCCGAACAGCCCCTCGGGCGGTGGCTTGCCCCGGTAGGTGACCGCTACCTTGTCGCCCTGTGCGGCGAACGTGTGGGCGATGGCCAAACCGATACCGCGGTTACCCCCGGTGATCAGTACAGAACGACTCACGCCTAACTCCTCGAGCCCATCAGTGCCGTGTCCCCGCCAAACTGGTCAAGGCTATCCGGCTGTTCGTACGAGACTCCGGCAGGTCACGGTAAGCGCTGGCCGACGAGCAGCGCGCCGCCCGCGGCCGCGAGGGCCAGCAGCGTGCCGAGCACGAGCCAGGGACGACTCGCGTCCTGCTCCTTCGTCTCGTACCCGATCTGCTCACCGAGCGTCTCGTAGACGCGCCGCAACTGGTCGGCCGTGGCCGCCTTGTAGAACTCGCCGCCGGACAGCTCGGCGATCAGCTCCATGGAGGCGTCGTCGACCGGCACCGGCACGGGTGCGCCCTGGCCCTCGATGGTGACCTCGCCGGTCTCCGTGCCGAACGAGATGGTCGACACGGGGACCTTGCGCTCGGCCGCCTCGCGGGCCGCCGTGAACGCGCCACGCGGGTCGTCACCGTCGGTCGTGGGCACCGTCTGTTTGCCGTCGGTCATCAGCACCACGCGCGCCGGCGGCGGTCCCTCGACGCCGCTGACCACCTGGGCGAAGTTGTCGATCGCCTGCAGCGCGGCGAACAGCGCCTCGCCGGTGGCCGTGGACTCGGCCAGCCGCAGGCCGTCGATGGCCTTGGTGGCCGCGCTCCGGTCGGTGGTCGGCTGCACGAGCACCGTGGCGGTGCCGGCGAACGCGATCACGCCGAGGTTGATGCCCTGGGTGAGGCCCTCGGCGAACTCCTTCGCCGCGTCCTGCGCCGCCTTCAGCCGGGTCGGCCGCACGTCGGTGGCCTCCATGGACAGCGACACGTCGATCACCAGCATCACGGTGGCCCGGTTGCGCGGCACCCGCTGCTCGGCCGTCGGCCCGGCCATGGCCGTGGTGAGCACCATCAGCGCCAGGACCAGCATGATCGCGGGAACGTGCCGCAGCCAGTTCTGCCGCTTGGTCATCACCTTCTCGAGCAGCTCGAGGTTGGTGAAGCGCATGGTGCGCTTGCGCCGCATCCGCTGGACGACCACGTAGCCGGCGACGATCGCGACGATCACCACGAGCAGGAGGAACCACCACGGCGCCGTGAAGTTCCGGAAGTGGAGGTTGAACATCAGGCGGCACCTCCGCCCGACCACCGGCGCTTGCGGGCGACCACGAACCGCACGGTGTCGGCGATCCAGTCCGAGTCGGTCCGCAGCACCAGGTGACCGCCACCGGCGCGGCGGACGGCGGCCGCCACCCGGGCCCGGTGCTCGGCCGCCGCGGCGCCGAACTCCTTGCGCAGCAACGCGGACGCGTGCACCTCACGCTGCCGGCCGGACTCGGGGTCGGACAGCACGACCGTGCCGACGTCCGGCAGGTCGATGTCCCTCGGGTCGAGCACCTCGATGGCGATCAGCTCGTGACGGGTGGACAGCGCGCGCAGCGGTCGCTCCCAGGTGGTGTCGCCGAGGAAGTCGGAGATGACCACGGCCAGGCCGCGGCGGCGCGGCGGGCGGCGCAGCTGTTCGAGGGCGTCGGCCAGGTCACCCCTGGTGCCCTCCTTCGCGCGCGGGGTCTCGGCGATCTTGCGCACCAGTCCCCTGGCGTGCGCGAGCCCGCCGCGGGGCGGCACGCGCACGGTCTCCTCACCGTTGGCGATGACCGCGCCGATCCGGTTGCCGCCACCGCCGGTCAGGTGCGCCACGGCGGCCACCCCGGCGACCGCCAGGTCGCGCTTCTCACAGGCGGCCGTGCCGAAGTCGAGGCTCGCCGACAGGTCGACCACCACCCACGTCTCCAGCTCGCGGTCGGCCACCGTCTCGCGGATGTGCGGGATCGTGGTGCGCGCGGTGACCGCCCAGTCCATCCGCCGCACGTCGTCACCCGGCGAGTACGTCCTGGCCTCACCCGGCTCGGAACCGGGTCCGGGGACCAGGCCGAGATGGTTGCCCTGAAGCAACCCGTCGAGGCGACGGCGGACGTCCAGTTCCAACAGGCGCAGGCCGTGTTCCATGCGATCGCCCTGCAGGATCGGGGGCGCCCAGGAGGGTCGCTCCCGATCCTGGCGCTTGTCCCGGCTCATGGCCTACCGGCCACCCCGACCGGCGGCGGCTGGACGCCACCCGACTGCGGGCGGGCCGAGACCTGCGGCAGGGGCACGGTCTGCAGCACGCGGGAGACGATGTGGTCGATCGGCACGCCGTCGGCCAGCGCGTCGTAGGACAGCACCAGCCGGTGGCGCAGCACGTCGGGCACCACGTCCACCACGTCCTGGGGCAGCACGTAGTCCCGGCCGCGGATCAGGGCGAGCGCGCGGGAGGCGGCCACGATACCGAGGCTGGCGCGCGGCGAGGCGCCGTAGGCCACCCAGCCGGCGACGTCGGCCAGACCGTGCTCGCCCGGCGTGCGGGTGGCCAGCACCACGCGGACCGTGTAGTCGACCAGCGCGTGATGCACGAACACCCGGGAGGCGACGTCCTGGAGGCGGACCAGCTCGGCCGGGCTCAGCACCTGCTGCGGCTCGGGCGGGGTCACACCCATCCGGTAGACGATCTCGCGCTCCTCCTCGGCCGTCGGGTAGTCGACGATGATCTTGAAGAGGAAGCGGTCGCGCTGGGCCTCGGGCAGGGGGTAGACGCCCTCGTTCTCGATGGGGTTCTGCGTGGCCAGCACGAGGAACGGGTCGGGCATGGGGAAGGTCTGGCCGCCGATCGACACGTGCCGCTCGGCCATCACCTCGAGCATGGCCGACTGGACCTTGGCCGGGGCGCGGTTGATCTCGTCGGCCAGCACGAAGTTCGCGACGACCGGCCCCAGCTCGACGTCGAACTTCTCGCTGGTCTGCCGGTAGATCCGGGTGCCGAGGATGTCGGCGGGCACCAGGTCGGGCGTGAACTGCACGCGGGTGAACGAACCGCCCACGACCTTCGCGAAGGTCTCCACGGCGAGCGTCTTGGCCACACCGGGCACGCCTTCGAGCAGCAGGTGTCCCTTGGACAGCAACCCGACCAGCATCCGCTCCACCAGCCGGTCCTGGCCGACGATGATCCGCTTGACCTCGAACACGGTTCGCTCGAGCAGCTGGGCATCCCGCGCTGGCGTGCTGGTGGAGGGCGATTCGCTCCCCGACCCGTTAACCGACTCCGCCGGCTCGGTCACTGACCAACCTCCTCATGACGCGTGAATCTCCAGCTACAGGCAACCGGACCCGCAGTATGACCACTGTGAAGGCTGCGTGCCTGGAACGACGCCTTCCAGACGTTGAACGTCAGGAACGACGCCTTCCAGGCATTGACGGGCCATCGTCGCGGATGGTGGAGGTGACCGTTGATCGCGACTGGTTCACCACGTGGTGCTGGGCGCCTTTGTGGAGGGTGGGTGATGACTCGCCCTGGCGCGGCCGGAGGAGGAGCGCGGCGGCGAGGATCGCGGCCAGGTAGAACGCGCCGGCACCGAGTAGGCCGGTGGTGTAGCCGCTGGTGAGAGCGTCCCGCATGGCTGTGCCGGCCGGCTGGTCGGCTGTCGCGGTGACGGCGACGCTGGCCAGGATCGCCAGGCCCAGTGCGGCGCCGATCTGCTGGCTGGTGTTGACGAGTCCGGAGGCGATGCCCGAATCCTGCGGGGCGACGCCCCGCACGCCGCCGATGGTCGCGGCGACGAAGCCGATGCCCAGGCCGACGCCGCCGAGCAGTTGGGCCGGGAGCAGGGTGATCCACGCGCTCTGGTCCGGGGTGAGCAGGCTGAACCAGCCCATCGCCACGGCGGCCACCACCATGCCGGTGACCAGGGTGGTTCGGGTGGACGCACGGGCTTGCAGGCGGGGGCCGACCACACCGGAGCCGATGCCGATACCGGCCGCGAACGGAAGGTAGGCCAGTCCGGTGAGCACGGGCGGGTACTGCTTGATCGACTGCATGTAGAGGGTGAGGAAGTAGAACGTGGCCAGTTGACCCGCGCCCATGAGCAGCATGACCAGGTTGGCGCCGAGTCGGCCGCGGTCGGCCAGCACACCTGCCGGGAGCATCGGGTGGCGGACCCCGCGCTGGATGGCCACGAACGCGATGGCCAACACGACACCGATCGTGCCGAACGCGAGGGTGAGGCTGTCGTCGAGGCCGTCGGATCCGGCCCGGTTGATCGCATAGACGAGCGAGCCGAGCGCGAGGGTCGCGGTGATCGCGCCGGGCAGGTCGATCCCGCCGCGCTGGCGGGTGCCGGGGACCACCGCGAACGTGCCGGCGAGCAGCAGCAGCACGAAGGGGATGTTGATGAACATGATCCACCGCCAGCCCACGTACTCGGTGAGCGCCCCGCCCAGCAGCAGGCCCACCACGGCGCCGAGCCCGCCCATCGCGCCGTACACACCCAGTGCCTTGTTGCGCGCCGGACCGGCGGGAAAGGTGTCGGCGAGCAGGGACAGCGCGGCCGGGGCGATGATCGCGCCGCCCACGCCCTGCAGAACCCGGGCGGCGATCAGCATCTCGCCGGTCTGTGCCACGCCGCCCAGCAGGGAGGCGAGCAGGAACACCACCAGCCCGATCCGGAACAATCTGCGGCGGCCGAACAGGTCACCGGCTCGGCCGCCGGCGAGCAGCAGTCCGCCGAACGCCAGTGCGTAGGAGGTCAGGACCCAGGCCAGGTCGGACTCGGCCATGTGCAGTCCTGTTCCGATGGCGGGCAGGCCGACGGTCACGATGGTGCCGTCCATCACGATCACCAGCTGCGCGGCGGCGATCACCGGCAGCGCCAGGCCGGGGCGCGTTCGGGTGTTCGTAGTCATGGCGGATCTCCTCAGGTGTTGGTGGCCGCGTGGTGGACCGCGGCGGCGAGTCGGTCGTGTTCGGGGTAGGACCAGTTGAAGGAGAAGCGGCGGCGGGTGTAGCCGAAGGCGATGCCGCTGACCGGGTCGGCGAACGATTCCGAGCCCGCGGATCCGTTGTGGCCGAAGGCGTTCGCGCTCAGGAACGGGTAGCGCAGGCCCTTGGCCTGGAATCCCAGGGCGTATTGGCCGGCCTCGCCGGTGACCAGGTCGCGACCGGTGGAGTGCGGCATGGCGAACTCGCCGAGGGTGTCGGGCTTGAGCAGCGGGGCCTGGCCGTCCACGCCGAAGACCGCGGCCGCGTACATCCCGGCCAGCCCGCGGGCGTTGCCCACGCCGCCGGCGGAGACTTGGCCCAGCGCGCGCACGCGCCGGGTGTTGAGGAAGGCGGGCTGGTCCAGGGGCGGGGTGGAGTTGAGGCCGTATCCGATACCGGTGATGCTGTGCGGTCCCGGAACGTTCGCCCAGAACGCGGCCAGCTCGTCCGGGGTCGCCAGCCCCGGCAGCACCTCCCGGTACCGGTCCTCCAGCGCCTCCGGCAGCCCGAGATACAGGTCCAGCCCGTGAGGTACCCGTACCCGCTCCTCGAAGTGCTCCCGCAGAGGGCGGCCGGTTGCCCCGCGGACCACCTCGCCCACGATCGCGAACGTCACGAACCCGCCATAGCCGTAGGCCGAGCCCGGCCGCCAGTACGGCCGCTGTCCGGCCAGTCGCCGCGCGATCACCTGGTCGTCGGCGAGCTCGTCGGCGGTGAGGCCGCCGTCAACGCCGATCACGCCGGACCGGTGGGTGAGGATGTCCCGCACGGTGATCCGGTCCTTGCCCGCGGCGGCGAACTCCGGCCAGTAGTGAGCGACGGGCTGGTCCAGCTCCAGGACGCCGTCCTGCACCAGCAGCGCCACCACCAAGGTCGCGGCCCCCTTGGTCGAGGAGTAGACACCGGTCAACGTCTCGCCCGTCACCTCGTCGCCGGCCCACAGGTCAACCACCCGCCGACCGCGCACGTAGACGGCCAACTGCGCGCCGGCCTGGCCCTTCTCCTCGGCCACCGTGGCGGCGAACTCCTCCCGCACCGCCTCGAAACCGCTGGTCATCGTCCCGTGGACGTCGATGTCGCTCATCGTGTGTGCCGCTCCGATCATCGTGTTGGCGATTCGTCGGAGGCATGACGCACGGGCGGCCGAGAGTGTGACCGGACCCCGGCGGTCACATCGCGGACGTTCTGTTCGTCATGGGCTTGACCGTCGACGCGAGGGACGACCATGAACGAACACGACTTCCTGGCACAGCGGTTCCAGGAACGCCGCGCGCACCTGAAAGCGGTTGCCTACCGGATGCTTGGCTCGCTGACCGACGCCGAGGACGCCGTTCAGGAATCCTGGTTGCGACTCGCCCGCAACGAGGCCGACGAACAGGCCAGGGCCATCGACAACCTCGGTGGCTGGCTGACCACGGTCGTCGGCCGGGTCTGCCTGGACATGCTGCGCTCACGCCGGCTGCGCCGCGAGGACCCGCTGGAGATCCGCCTGCCGGACCCCGTCGTCACCGACGACGGCACCAATCCCGAACACCACGCGTTGATCGCCGACTCGGTAGGGCAGGCGCTGATGGTGGTGCTGGAATCGCTGAACCCGGCCGAACGGCTGGCCTTCGTCCTGCACGACATGTTCGGCATGCCGTTCGAGCAGATCGCCCCGATCATGGACCGCACACCGGTCGCGGCCAGGAAACTCGCCAGCCGCGCCCGCCAACGCGTCCAAGGCGCGGCCCTCGCTCCGGACCCCGACCCGGCCGCGCAGCGCCGCGTCGTCGACGCCTTCCTCGCCGCCGCCCGCGGCGGCGACCTCAACGCCCTGGTGGCCATCCTCGACCCCGACGTCACGCTGCGCGCCGACACCGGAAAGACGCTCCCCGGCGGCATGCAGGTCCTGCGCGGCGCCGAAGCCGTGGCCGGACAGCTCGCCACCTTCCAGCGCATGGCCACCATCTCGACCACCCGCCCCGCGCTGGTCAACGGCATAGCCGGGCTGGTCAACAGCATCGACGGCGAGCTCGTCTCGATCATGGGCTTCACGGTCGCCAACGACAAGATCGTCGGGATCGACATCCTCTCCGACCCCGACCGGCTGTCCCGCCTCGACCTCACCAACCCGGAGAACTGATGCTGGGGCGCACCAGACCGCGGAATACGCTCGGCGTCATGCCGACCACATCGCCGAAAACGCGCGTGAAGTGGGCCTGGTCGGCGAAACCGAGCGTCGTGGCAGCTTGCGCGAGGGGCATGTCCGTGCGGCGCAGTATGTTCGCGGCATGGCGGACGCGCAGTGCGCGCAGGTATTCGCCGATAGTCTGCCGATAAAAGCGCCGAAACACCGATGCCAGATAGACCGGATGTACGCCGTTCTCGCGCGCGAGAACCGAGGTGTAATGGCGCCGAGCCGGCTCGTCGTGCAGCTTTTGCACCACCCGATCGAGCCAGACCGGTTGCGACGACACCGGCCGCACGGGGTGCCGCAGTGCGCACCCTGCCATCTCCAGCGCCAGGTTTTCGGTGACCAGCGTGGAACATGGCTGCCAGTGCCGAAGTTCGCGCAACAGCCGACAGGCGAGCCAGACGACCCGCGTCCCATGTTCGTGGAAATCGCGACGCGATGGCCCGGCTTCCGCCAGCACCTCCGTCCCTTCCCGGGTCAGTTCGACATTGAAGAAGCGGCCGCCGCTGCGCCCGACCGCATCGTCGTGAACGATGCCTGGACGATGCCACCAGACGGTCAACGGGTCGTACTCATGGCGGTGGCCGTCGTAGGTCTCCGCATATCGCCCGTCGACCAGCAAGCTGAAGTAGGTGGTCTGGTGGGCGTGCGTCGGCAGTACGCGTCCGTGGGCATGATGGATCTCGGACAGCAGGAACTGCGGCAGGGAATGCCTGCGCACCACGTCGCCATAGAACTCTCCGGCGGCGAGATCCCGTGGACGATCGCATTCGCGGTCCACCTTGCGTTCATTCAAGACGAAGGTCTCCGGCGGCGTCAGGCTTGGTCGTCATGAAGTCCAACCTACGGGCACTCGCCCAGCCACCGTCCGTAGCGGCCGTCGAGCCCGCCGCGGCAGGATCCACCCTGCGTTCCTACCGGCAGGCGCGCACTGTGCTGGCGAGCGCGATCGAGGTCGCCGGCGGTGAAGCCAACGTCCGCCGCCTGCGCAACGTCTCGCTGAGCTACACCGGTCATCGCAACATGATCAACCAGAGCCGGCGAGCGTTCGCGCCCTGGGACAGCGAACCCGCCAGCGGCGCCGTCGTCGTCGACCGTGAAGGCGAGCGGATGTTCGCCGAGAACTACACGTCCTACCCCGGGATCGGCCGGTTCGGCGGCGCCTGGGCGCTGACGGGCGATCAGGGCGTGTACTGGGAACCCGCCCGCAACCATCACGGCAGCGAGGTCATCGGCGATTACTCCGGGCGCGACGCGGATGGCCCGTGGACCCTGGTCCCGCGCTGGATACCGCCGCTGATGCTGCTGGATGCCTGGGACAGCGGCACCAACCTGCGTTCGCTGGGCAGCACCATGTGCGACGACAAGCCGATGCACGCGCTGGCCTGGACCCAGCGCGACGGGGCCACCATCACCCTGCTGGTCGACGCCGACAGCGGCTCGTTCAGCGGATTCGAGTCGATCCGGGACGACGGTGTGTACGGCGACGTGACCGACCGTGTCGAGTATTCCACCTGGCGCGCGATCGGCGGCGTGCATTTCCCGACCCGCCGCACAGACTGGCTCAACCACGAGATCGCACGCGAACTCGACCTGGACTTTTCCGTGGACATCGCGCTCGCGGACAGCCAGTTCGAGTTACCGCCCGGCTATACGCAGCCGCGCGAAATGGAGGCGGGCAAGCGCCTGCGTAAGGTCGCCGATGGTGTGTACCTCGACACCCACGTGGACGGCGTGATGATCGTCGAGTTCCATGACTTCCTGGCGGTGGTCGACTGCCCGGACGACTTCCACTCGACAAATTCGACAATCGTGGCGCTACGCGAAGCCTTCCCGGAGAAGCCGGTGCGATACGTGGTGCCGAGCCATACCCATGGTGACCATGGCGGCGGCGCCCGCGCGTACTTCCACGCCGGCGCGACCCTGCTCACGACGCCCGGCAACGTCGAGTTCTACCGCCGGCTGACACAGGTGCGCCGGACCATCTCGCCAGATCCGTACATCGCTACGGACGGTGGCATCTCGATCGAGGTCTTCCGCGGCAAGCACGTGATTTCCGACAGCAGCCAGACCATGGTGCTCTACGACATCGGCCCGAATGCGCATTCGGAGGAGCTCACCATCGTGCATCTGCCCAGACAGGGTGTCGTCTGGCAGGCCGACGTCTTTTTCTCGCCGGCCACGGGCGGCGGCGTGAATCCAGCGATGCCGATCGGCATCGATTTCGCCAGGAAACTGACGTCACTCGGCATCGAGGACTTCAAGGCACTGCTCGAAGGGCACAACAGCCGCATCGTCACAAAGGATGAATTCCGACGCGCGCTCGCGCTTTCGGACTATCGCGACTACTGACACCGGCGGTCAGAGCAGGCGGGTGGCGTACGGCATGATGCCGCCGTAGCGCACCGACGTGATCCGCACGCGCAGCCCGGACCGCGGGGCCTCGATCATCTTGCCGCCGCCGATGTAGAGGGCCACGTGGTGGATCCGGCCCCTCTTGGCCCAGAACAGCATGTCGCCGGGAGCCTTCTGGCTCAGCGGCACCCGAGGGCCCGCCCTGTACTGGTAGCCGCTGTAGTGCGGCAGCCGGAACCCGGCGCCGGCGAACGCGTAGATCATCAGCCCGGAGCAGTCGAAGCCGGTCTTGTAGTGGTCGCCGTTGGCCTGGCCGACCCCTCCGTCGGGGATGCCGCGCGTCGGGCCCTTGTGGTTGCCGCCTCCCCAGGTGTAGGGCAGTCCCAGCTGCGACTTCGCCCTGGCGATCACCTCGGCCACCGACCCGCCGGACGGTGCCGGCGCGACGTCGCCGCCTCCCCCACCCCCGCCGCCGGGCGATGGCTGCTGGGCGGCGGCCGCGGCCGCCGCTTCCTCGGCCGCCTTCGCGGCCTGCCACTGCTCGTAGCTGGCCCGCTGCCCCTCGAGCCCGGCCACCGTCGACTGGGCGGCGGCCAGCGCGGCCTCGGCCGAGGCCTTCTGCGACTGGATGGTCTCGGTCTGCGCGGCCTGCGTCTCCTGCGCCTGCTGGGCGAGCGCGGTGGCCGAGTCGGCCGCCGACTTGGCCTCCTGGGCCTGGGCTTCCTTCTGGTTGGCCAGGTCGAGCGCCGCGCGGGCGGCGGAGTCGGCGTTGGCCTTCGCCGTCCTGGCCACCTCCATGCCCTCGAGCACGTCGAGCTGGCTGCCGCCGACGGCGTTGAGCAGGTGGGCCCGTTCCAGCAGGTCCGAGGGGCTCTTGGCGCTGAGATAGGCGGAGATCGAACCGATGGCCGTGCCCTGCCGGTAGCTGCCGGCGGCGAACGCGTCGAGGTCGGTGCGGGCCTGCTCGATGGCCTGGCCGGCGCCGTCGGCCTCGAGGCGGGCGCTCTCCGCGTCGGCCTTGGCCTGGGCGGCGACCTCCCGAGCGGACTCGAGGTCGACCAGCGCCTTGTTGGCCTCCTCCATCTTCAGCTCGACGTCGGCCTCGAGGTTCGCGAGCTGCGCCTCGGCCTCGGCCACCTGGTTGGTGAGGGCGCCGACCTCGGTGGCCTTGGTGTTCGCGTCGGCCCTGGTGCTGCCCAGCTCCTGGTCGGAGGGGTTGGGCGGCGGTGGCGGCACGGCGACCGCCGTACCAGCGCCGAGTGCGACCACGAGCACGATCGACGCCGCGATGCTCGACAGGCCTTGGCCGACGCGTCCCACACAGGTCTTCGACACCGCGCGCACTGCTACCTCCCACCTCACCCGGCCGGGGGAAATCCGGCCCACAGTCCCCCTGAACTGCGTGTTCAGCGAACTCACTGTGCCACTCCCGCCCCATTTCGCACCAGTCGTAACACCAGAAACTTGGCCCCCGTGGACAACATTCACCCCTAGGAACACCCAGAACACAGGTGATGACCACCCTGTGTCGCAGTTATGGCGGGTCCCGGCGGCGTGGGCCAGGGCGGGCTGTCACGATGGCCGCGTGCTGTCGAGGATCACCGCCCACCCGCCGACGAGGCTGGGAATCGGCGGCGCCGCGGTCACCGGGGTCGGCCTCGTGCTGATCGCGGTTGGCACATTCCTGCCGTGGGTGCGGTCGGGAGCGGTGCTGCGGGACAGCTACGAGTCACTCTCCGTGATCAGAAACATCGAGCTGTTGGACAGTCCGCTGCAGCGTGTGCTGGACACCTGGATGTTCGTGGTTCCGGCGGTGACTGTGTGTATCGCGGCGTACGCATTGGGTTTTCGCAGGGTGGCCGCAACGTTGTCGACCATCCTGGCGATAATCTGCGGAACCATCTCGGGTGTCGCAACCGTCGTAAGCGGTGGCGAGGAAGTGCGCCTCGGCATCGCCGGGATCGGCCCGGCAACGACGCTGACCGGAGCGGTGCTGACAGTGATCGGAGTCGTGGGCATCTTCGCTGGCCGGCGCAAGAGCGCGACCGTTAACGCAGGAGGGGAAGCGTGAGCTATCCAGGTTCCGGCGGCCCATGGCAGCCGAACGATCCGAATCAGCAGCAGCCTGGGGGCTTCCCGCAACAGGGTGGCTACCCCCAGCAGGGCGGATACCCACAGCAGGGTTACCCGCAGACGGGCCCGCAGGGGTTCCCGCAGACCGGGCCGCAGGGGTTCCCGCAAACGGGTCCCCAGGGCTTTCCGCAGACCGGGCCACAGGGCTTCCCGGAGCCCGGTTTCCCGCAGCCGAAGAAGCGCGGCAAGGGCCCGATCATCGGCGCGATCGCCGCGGTGCTCGTGATCGCCGTCGGTGCGGTGGCCACGGTCCTCGTGCTCAACAACGACAAGGCCCCGGCCGGCGAGGAGAACCCGACGGCCGCCGCGAC
Organism: uncultured Actinomycetota bacterium; assembly: GCA_963826035.1. GTDB lineage: Bacteria > Actinomycetota > Actinomycetes > Mycobacteriales > Pseudonocardiaceae > Actinophytocola. The sequence continues at coordinate 101,221 of CAWGVZ010000010.1, forward strand.
CAACCTGGTGAACAGCCTCAGCCAGGGTGACGTGCTCGGTGTGCTCGAGAGCCTCGCGCCCGCCGAGTCCGCGTTGCTGGTCGACTTCAACGCGCGGACCACCAAGCGGCTCCAGGAGCTCGAGGTCTACGCGGCGGACGCCGACCCGGCGAAGCTGCACGGCGCCTCGATCGAGGCCACCAACCTCAAGTACGACGAGGCGGGCGCCGAGAAGGTGAACGACGAGCTGACCATCACCAAGCTGGTGGGCGGTCAGGTGGCGTTCTCGGCCAACCTGGAGGAGCTGCCGCTGACCGACCAGTTCATGGAGGCGGCCTTCCCCGACGGCGTGAACAGCTCGCCGCAGGAGGAGACGATCGACATCGCCGAGGTGGTCGAGCAGTCCGGTGAGCCGATCCGCATCGCCACGGTGAACGTGGACGGCGAGTGGTACCCGAGCCTCTTCTACACGATCGCCGACTACGCGCTGCAGGAGATCGACGCGGACTGGCCGTCCCAGCCGATCGCCGACAACGGCGCGGACAGCCCGGAGAAGGCCGTCGAGGACCTGGTGGCGGCGTCGGTGAACGGCGACCTCGAGCGGGTCATCGAGCTCATGCCGCCGGACGAGATGGGCGCGCTGCACGACGCGGGTCCCGTGCTGCTCGAGCAGATGGGCACCCCGCCGCAGGCCGGGGTCGAGATCAGTGACCTGAAGACCGAGGCGTCCGAGGCGTCCGACCTGGGCACGAAGGTCATGCTCCAGGAGGTCACGGTCAACGCCGACGGCCAGACGGTCCACGTGGTGAAGGACGGCGACTGCTACTCGGTCGAGGCGCAGGGCGATAGTCAGCAGCTGTGCGCGTCGGACCTCGCGGGCCAGATCGGTGGTCGCGACATGGATCCGGCCCTCGGGCAGGCGCTGTCCAACCTGGCGGCCGGGTTCATCAAGAACACCGGCGTGGTCGCCACCGAGGTCGACGGCAAGTGGTACGTGAGCCCGCTGCGCACGTACTCGGAGCTGGGCATCACGGCGCTGAGCGAGCTCACGCCGGAGGACGTCCTGGCTCTGGTCACCGCTGGTAGGTAACCGATACGAGTCCCGATGGCCCGGTACCCGCGAGGGTGCCGGGCCATCTGCGTTCAGCCCTCCAGGAACTCCAGCCGGTTGCCGACCGGGTCGAACGTGTGGAAGCGACGCCGGCCGGGGACCTCCGCCGGGTCGGCCCAGTTCACCTCGTGGCCGGCCGCGCCGATCGCCGCGGCCACGGCGTCCACGTCCGCCACGATCGCCGGATGGGCCTTGCGTGCCGGGGTGAAGGGCTCCTCGATGCCGACGTGCAACTCGGCGTCCGGGCCGCCGCGGCCGGGCACCCGGAACCAGGCACCGCCGCGCGCGGCGAGCAGCGGCGGTTTCGGGATCTCGGTCCAGCCGAGCACGCCGGCGTAGAACTCCCGCAGCCGATCTTCGCTGCCCGCCGGGGCGGCGATCTGAACGTGGTGCAGCATGGGTACCCTCCCTTGGCGTCGAATACAGGACAAGCGTACTGTTTACGGCGAGGAGTTCCCGAATCCACCACAGGCCAGATGGAGTTGGACGTGACCGCACCAGCAAGCAAGGACAGCTTCGGAGCCCGCCACACGCTTTCCGTCGGCGACAACTCGCACGAGGTGTTCAGGCTTGACGCCGTCACCGGTGCCGACCGTCTGCCGTACAGCCTGAAGATCCTCCTCGAGAACCTGCTGCGCACCGAGGACGGCGTGAACATCACCGCGGACCACGTCCGCGCGCTGGCTGGCTGGGATCCGGCCGCCGAGCCGTCCACCGAGATCCAGTTCACCCCCGGCCGGGTGGTGATGCAGGACTTCACCGGCGTGCCGTGCGTGGTGGACCTCGCGACCATGCGGGAGGCGGTGACCGAGCTCGGTGGCGACGCCGAGAAGGTCAACCCGCTGGCCCCGGCCGAGCTGGTCATCGACCACTCGGTGATCGCCGACATCTTCGGGCGGCCCGACGCGTTCGAGCGCAACGTCGACCTGGAGTACGAGCGCAACAAGGAGCGCTACCAGTTCCTGCGGTGGGGCCAGAGCGCGTTCGACGAGTTCAAGGTGGTGCCGCCGGGCACCGGCATCGTGCACCAGGTCAACATCGAGCACCTGGCGCGCGTGGTGATGACCCGTGGCGGACAGGCCTACCCCGACACGCTGGTCGGCACCGACAGCCACACCACCATGGTCAACGGCCTCGGGGTGCTCGGCTGGGGCGTCGGCGGCATCGAGGCCGAGGCGGCCATGCTGGGCCAGCCCGTGTCGATGCTCATCCCCCGGGTCGTCGGCTTCAAGCTGAACGGTGAGCTGCCTGCCGGCGCCACCGCCACCGACCTGGTGCTGACGATCACCGAGATGCTGCGCGAGCACGGCGTGGTCGGCAAGTTCGTGGAGTTCTACGGTGCCGGCGTCGGTGCCGTGCCGCTCGCGAACCGCGCCACCATCGGCAACATGAGCCCGGAGTTCGGCTCCACCTGCGCGATCTTCCCGATCGACGCGGAGACCACCGAGTACCTGCGTTTCACCGGCCGGTCGGCCGAGCAGGTGGCGCTGGTCGAGGCGTACGCCAAGGAGCAGGGTCTCTGGCACGACCCGTCGGTCGAGGCCACCTACTCCGAGACCCTCGAGCTGGACCTGGCGACCGTCGTCCCGTCGATCGCCGGTCCGAAGCGGCCGCAGGACCGGATCGCGCTGACCGACGCGAAGGCCGCGTTCCGCGGCGTGCTCGGCAACTACACGGCCGACGCCCCGGTCGACGAGACCCCGAAGTCCGCTGTGGACGAGGCGTCGGACGAGTCGTTCCCGGCCTCCGACTCGCCGACTTATGCCAACGGCGGCAACGGTAATGGCGCCCCGGTGCACTTCACGGCGGCCGAGGGCGCGACCGGCCGGCCGAGCAAGCCGACCACCGTGACGCTGGACGGCGCGACGTTCGACCTCGACCACGGTGCGGTCGCGATCGCCGCGATCACGTCCTGCACGAACACGTCCAACCCGTCGGTCATGCTGGGCGCCGCGCTGCTCGCGAAGAAGGCGGTCGAGCGGGGCCTGTCGCGCAAGCCGTGGGTGAAGACGACGCTCGCGCCGGGTTCGAAGGTGGTCATGGATTACTACGAACGCGCCGGGCTGCTGCCGTACCTGGAGAAGCTGGGCTTCCACCTGGTCGGCTACGGCTGCACCACGTGCATCGGCAACTCGGGGCCGCTGCAGGACGAGATCTCCGCCGGGGTGAACGCGGCCGACCTCGCGGTGGTGTCGGTGCTGTCCGGCAACCGCAACTTCGAGGGCCGGATCAACCCGGACATCAAGATGAACTACCTGGCGTCCCCGCCGCTGGTGGTCGCCTACGCGCTGGCCGGGTCGATGGACAAGGACATCACCACCGAGCCGCTCGGCACGGGTTCGGACGGCGAGCCGGTGTACCTGGCCGACATCTGGCCGTCGCCGCAGGAGATCCAGGACGTCGTGGCCTCGGCCATCTCCTCGGAGATGTTCACGAAGGACTACGCGGACGTGTTCGCCGGTGACGAGCGCTGGCAGTCGCTGCCGACGCCGTCGGGGAACACGTTCGAGTGGGCGGCCGACTCCACCTACGTGCGCAAGCCCCCGTACTTCGAGGGCATGGCGGTCGAGCCGTCGCCGGTCACCGACATCTCCGGCGCGCGGGTGCTCGCCATGCTCGGGGATTCGGTGACCACCGACCACATCTCGCCGGCCGGTGCGATCAAGCAGGACTCGCCCGCGGGTCGCTACCTGACCGAGCACGGCGTCGAGCGGCGGGACTTCAACTCCTACGGTTCCCGGCGCGGCAACCACGAGGTGATGATCCGCGGCACGTTCGCGAACATCCGCCTGCGCAACCTGCTGCTCGGCAGTGACGGCGCCGGCGTCCAGGGTGGTTTCACCCGCGACTTCCTGGCCGACGGCGCGCCGCAGACCACCATCTACGACGCGTCCGTGTCCTACGCGTCCGCCGGCGTGCCGCTGGTGGTGCTGGCCGGCAAGGAGTACGGGTCGGGTTCGTCGCGCGACTGGGCGGCGAAGGGCACCTCGCTGCTGGGCGTGCGGGTGGTCATCGCCGAGTCGTTCGAGCGGATCCACCGGTCGAACCTGATCGGCATGGGCGTGCTGCCGCTGCAGTTCCCGGCCGGCGAGACCGCGGCGTCGCTGGGCCTGGACGGCACGGAGACCTACGACGTGGCGGGCGTCACCGCCCTGAACGACGGCGACACGCCACGCACCGTGTCGGTGACGGCCACCCGCGCGGACGGGTCCACAGTGGACTTCGACGCGGTGGTGCGGATCGACACCCCGGGCGAGGCGGACTACTACCGCAACGGCGGCATCATGCAGTACGTACTGCGCAAGATGATCGCCAAGTAACTCCCTCCTGTGTGGACGGCCGTCGGGACTTCCGCCCCGGCGGCCGTTCTCATGTCCTGACCAGGCTCGCCGTCCTGTGCGGGCGGTCCTCTCCGCCGACTGCGACTACCGGAGCCGTGTCGCCACTCGGTGCCAGCGGCCACCGAGGCGATGGTCACCGACGATCCGCTCTCACCTCCGGACGTCGTGGGCGAGGCGTCACCCCGCGCTCCACCGTGCGGGCCGCAACACCACGCGAGACCACCTCCACCGGCCAGCTCGGCCTGCTTGAGCGGCGGGCTCGGGCTACCCGAGTGCCGGCCTTGAGCGGGCGGCCCGCCCCACCCCAACGACCAACCCGGCCCACCTAAGCGGCTAACTCGGCTACCGAGTGGCCAACCCGGCCTTGAGCGGGCGGCCCGCCCCACCCCAACGGCCTACCCGGCCTGCTCGATCGGCGGACTCGCGCTACCCGAGTGGCCAACTCGACCCGCTTGAGAGGCGGACTCGACCTACCCGGGTGGCCAACCCGGCATGCTGGATCGGCGGACTCGGGCTGCCCGAGTCCGCCGACTCGGCATTCGGGAGCGCCCGACTCGTGCCGGCAGTCAGGGCGTCAGCTCGCTCTCGTGATTCGGCGGCCGTTGGTTATCTCGGCTGTCTCCTCCTCTCGGCGGCTGCGCAGCAGCAAGGCCACCCACGTGCGGTACGGGCTCCACTTCGCCGCTATCTCCGCCAAGTCGGGGAGCTTCGGGGTGGTCAGGCCGTAGACGTGGGTCATCTCGTCGTGCAGGCGTTGTTCCGCCACCGGGAAGCCGTCGGGGGCGCCGGCTCCTCTCAGCAGGATCAGTTCCGCCGAGAACGGGCCTATCCCGGGGAGTTTGCGCAGTTCCGTCAGCGCTTCGTCGAGTGGGAGGGCGCGCAGGGTCTCCGCGTCCAGGCGGCCCTCCAGCGCGGCCCGCGCGACGGAGCGCAAGCGGTCACTCTTCACCTCGCTCACCAGCGGGACCCTGTCCGGCAACGCGGCCGGGCCGGGAAAGGTGGGCACCTGGACGCCGGCGACGTCCACGGGAGTGCCGAACCTCGCGGCCAGCTGCTGCTTGATCGACGCCGCCTGCGTGATGCGGATGCGATGGCTCAGGATCGCCCAGCACGCCGCCTCGTACGGCGAGTTGAACGACACCGGACGCAGCCCCGGATATCGCTCCCGCAGCGCGGCCGCCACCGGGTCGCGGGCCGCGACGGCCGCGAAGCCGGTGCCGTCGACGTCGAGCGACAGGATCCGGCGCACCTGCTCGAGAACGGCGGCCACATCGGCGGGATCGGCGAACACCCTGGCTCGCACCGGGCCGTCGGGAGTCGGGCTGCGTGACCAGCGCACCGGCCGGTCGCCAACTCGGCGCGACCGGGAACGCCAGCCGTAACCGACCCGGCTCCCCCTGCGCAGCCGCGGCGGGGGCGAACCCCTCGAGGAAGCGCGTACTGGCGGTCAGGTCGAACGGGCCAAGGTAACTCAGGTCGTGCCACATGCCGGACACTCTGCACCTCGACACCGACAAAAAACGGCCGGCCGGGGAACACCCGGCCGGCCGCTTCCGGATAGCGTCAGACCTGAGGCATCCGCACCGGTCCCGCGGACGGGAACGGCTGGACGTCCGGGTGACAGACGGTGCCCGGGCCGGGTACCTCGAGATTCACCAGGTAGTCCTCGGCGATCCGGTCGGTGCACGTGCTGTCCCCGAGGATGCAGTGCCCGAACGAGTCGACGCTGACCAGCAGCGCATTGCCGAGCTGGCGGGCCATCCGCCGCGAGAACTCGTACTGCGTCGCCGGGTCGTAGTAGTTACCGATCACCAGCACGGGCGTGTCGGTGCGGCGGTTCCACGGGCCGCGGAAGGCGTCCGCGTCCTGGACCGGCCACGACGGGCAGACGGCCGGGTCACCCCAGGCGAGGTACCGCCCGAAGTCCGGCAGCTGCCGCTCCCACTTGTCGGCGATCGCCGGCAGCTCCTTCGGCGTGATGTTGAACGGCTTGTCCGAGCAGTTCACGGCCGCATAGGAGTCGTCGCTCGTGTACGGCGAGTCCGGCCAGACGTCGGCTCCCGCGAGGTTCCGCATGCTCAGGAGTGTGTCGATCTCCTCGCTGGTCAGCGTGCTGGCCGCACGAGCGGCCGACGGGTGGATGGCGTTCCACAGCTCGGCCAGCGCCTCGGCCAGCGGCACGAACTGAGTCGGCTGGTACAGGACGCCGGCCACCGTGCCGACGAGCGTGGCCTCGTCCACCGGAGTGCCGTCCGGCAGCGTGATCGGACCGGTGTTGCGCAGGTAGTTGTGCAACTGGGTGAACTTCCCGCGCGCGTCTCCGGAGAAGGCGCAGGTCGGGCCGGCGACGTCACACCGCTCGAGGAACCCGTTCAGGGCGATCTCGAAGCCCCTTGTCCGCTGGCGGTCGTACTCGAGGCCGTCCAGCAGGCGCAGGGTCGGGTCGACGTTGCCGTCCAGGATCAGCGCCCGCGAGTTCTTCGGGAACATGTTCGCGTAGGTGGCGCCGAGCAGCGTGCCGTAGGAGAAGCCGACGTAGGTCAGCTTCTGGTCGCCGACGGCGCCGCGCAGCACGTCGAGATCCTGGGCGACGTCCTCCGTGGACATGTGCTCGATCAGCGGGCCGGCGAACCGGTCGCAGAACCGGCCGTAGTCCTTGTTGGCCTTGATCGTCGCGTTCTCCTGCTGCGTCGTCACGGGCAGCGGGTGCATGCGGCCGAACACGTCGTCCGCGTCCTCGTCGGTGGCGAAGCAGCGCAGCGGGGTGCTGCGGCCGACGCCGCGCGGGTCGAAGCCGATCAGGTCGAACTGGTCGAGCACGCCCGGTTCGAAGATCGCCGGGCCGGAGCGCGGCATGCCGTAGCCGCTGCCGCCCGGGCCACCCGGGTTGAGGAACAGCGACCCGATCTTGGCGTCCGGGTTGTTGGCGGCGCGCCGCATGAGCGCGATGTTGATGTTGCCTTGCTTGGGCCGTTCGTGGTTGAGCGGAACGGCGTAGTTCGCACAGCTGAATTTCGGCTTGTCAGCCTCGGGCACGTTGACGAGGTCTTGCGGAGCACACGCCCCCCAGGACACCGGAACCGGCGCCTTTGCCGCTGGTGCGGCTGCGGCCGTGGTGGCCGGAACCACCAGACCGAGCGCCCCAATAACGAGTGCCACCACAAGGGTGACGCCTCGTTTGACCGATCGTGTGGGTCTTTCAGACACGGAAGTACCCTTCTCCCGACCTGGAGCGACGCGTTGTCACTGCTCCAGTCGAAAGAGTCACACGATGTGATGATCTTTAATATAGGCGGTTCAGGTGAACCGACTGCTGCGTTCGGTCACGTCCGAAAGTAGGTTCAGTCCGGCTACCGGGGTATGGCTCGGGCCAGAGAGACGCCGAATCGGTGTTCCGGGTCCGTCCACCACTGGTCCACCGCGAAGCCCGCGTCCGCCAGTTCGGCTGCCACCCGCTCCTGGCGGAACTTCGCCGAGACCTCCGTGCGCAACTCCTCGCCCGCCGCGAAGTCGACCGTGAGGTCGACGCCCGGGATGGTCACTCGCATCGGGCGGGTGGCCCGCAGCCGCATCTCTATCCACTCCTGCGCCGCGTTCCACCGGGCCACGTGCTCGAAGGCGGCCTCGTCGAAGTCGGCGGCCAGTTCGCGGTTCAGCACCCGCAGCACGTTGCGGTTGAACTCGGCGGTCACGCCGGCCGCGTCATCATAGGCGCGGACCAGGACGTCCGGATCCTTCACCAGGTCGGTGCCCAGCAGCAGCCACTCCCCCACGTCGAGGTTGTCCCGCACGGCCGACAGGAACTTCGCGCGCTCGGCCGGCACCAGGTTGCCGATCGTGCCGCCGAGGAACACCACCAGCCGGTCCGGTTCGCCCGGCAGCAGCGCCAGGTGCTGGGTGAAGTCGCCGACCACGCCGTGCACCTGGGCCGCGTAGGCCGACCGCAGCACGGCCACCGCCTCGTCGAGCGCCGCCTCCGACACGTCCAGCGCCACGATCTCGTGCAGACTTCCGTGGTCCCGCAGGGCATCCAGCAGCAGCCTGGTCTTCTCCGAGGAACCAGAACCCAGCTCCACCAGCGTGTGCGCGCCGGTCAGCGCGGCGATCTCCGAAGACCGCGCGGCCAGGATCTCCCGCTCGGCGCGCGTCGGGTAGTACTCGGGCAGCCGGGTGATCCGCTCGAACAGCTCGCTGCCGCGGGCGTCGTAGAACCACTTGGGCGGCAACGTCTTCGGCGTCGCCGTCAGCCCGGTCCGGACGTCGGACCGTAGGCCGCGGGCCACGTCCGTGGCCGTCAGATACACGGTCAGGCCGGTGTCACTCATCGTGCTCCGATCTCGGTAATGTCCACTGTGGACGATGTGGCGACCACGAGATGGCCGTGTGGCACCTCGTGCCACCCGGGGTGGTCGTCATAGGGTTCGGAGGCGACGACCGCGAACCCGGGATCGCGGCGCGCCCACAGCGAATGGGTCCACGCGCTGCCGACGATCTGGGTACCGTCGGTGAACAGCAGGTTGAGCCGGGAGCCCGGGGCGGCCTCCTCGACGTCGGCCACCAGATCGCCGACCGCGTCCGACGGTTTGCGCCCGGACGAGAGCCGCTCCCGCAGCAGCGACCACAGCAGCGACGAGTCGGTCGGCGCGTCCATGGTGAGCAGCTCGGTCACCGACAGGCGACCGGCCAACTCGGCCACCGAGTCCGGCCAGCCCCGGACCAGCCCGTTGTGGCTGAACAGCCACGGACCGGCGGAGAACGGGGCGCACGCGGTCTCCACGACCGGCATCCCGACCGTGGCGGAGCGGACCGCGGCGAGCACGGCCCCGGCGGTGATCTCCTCGGCCAGCCGGGGCAGCGTCGCATCGGTCCACAGTGGAATCGCACGGCGCAGGCGGGTCGGCTCGGCGGCCTCGGTGTACCAGCCGATGCCGAACCCGTCCGCGTTGACCGTACCGCCGCCGCGCATGTCCTTCGGTGCATAGGACTGGCGCAGCAGGGAATGCTCCGGCGTGAGGAGCAGCTCGGAAAGCCGGATCGGCTCTCCCACATAAGCGATGTGTCGGCACATCAGCTAGGTCAGCTCCGTGGGTGCCGCGTCGCGGGCGCAGCGGAAGCCGGCGAAGATCTGGCGCCGGATCGGGTAGTCCCAGTTGCGGAACGTGGCCCGGCTGGCAGCCGGGTCGGTGCCGAACGAGCCGCCGCGCAGCATCTTGTACTCCGAGCCGAAGAACACCTCCGAGTACTCCCGGTACGGGAACGGCGCGAAACCGGGATAGCCGTGGAAGTCGGTGTCGAGCCACTCCCAGACGTCGCCGATCAGCTGGTGCACCCCGGTCGGCGACACCCCGGCCGGGTATGCGCCGACCGGGGCCGGCGACAGGTGGCGCTGGCCGAGGTTCGCGTGTTCGGGGCCGGGATCCTCGTCGCCCCAAGGGAATCGGCGCGAGCGGCCGGTGGCCGGGTCGAACCGGGCGGCCTTCTCCCACTCGGGTTCGGTGGGCAGCCGCCGGCCCGCCCACGTGGCGTAGGCGAGCGCCTCGTGGAACGAGACGTGGACCACCGGCTCGTCCGGCGGGATCGGTTCGATCACGCCGAACCTGTCGCGGAGCCAGCCGTCGCCGTCGCGGATCCAGAACCGCGGCGCCGTCAGGCCGGCCTTCACCCGATACGCCCAGCCCGCCACGCTCCACAGCTGTTCCCGGTCGTAGCCGCTGTCGGCGATGAACGCCGCGTAGGCGCCGTTGGTGACCGGTGTGGTGTCCATGAAGAACGGGGGGACGTGCACGTCGTGGGCCGGGCGTTCGTTGTCGAGCGCCCACACGTCGACCGACGTGCCCATGGTGAACCGGCCGCCGGGCACCAGCACCTCGGTGGCCGCCGGCGGGCGGCCGGGCGGCGGTGGCGGGGCGTGCAGGACCGGATGACCCGTGCGCAACTGGTGGGTGGCCAGCATGGTCTCGTCGTGCTGCTGCTCGTGTTGGACGATCATGCCGAACGCGAAGCCGCCCTCCTCGAGCCGCCTGCCTTCCAACGGGCTGCGTTCGAGGACGTCGAACACCTTGTCGCGGACCTCGCGGACGTACGTGCGGGCCTCGGCCGGCGAAAGCAACGGCAGCTGGGGCCGGTCGGCGCGCGGATGCTGGAACGCGTCGTACAGGTTGTCGATGTCGTCGCGGACCGGCTCACGGCCGCCGACGTCGCGGACCAGCCACAGCTCCTCCTGGTTGCCGATGTGGGCGAAGTCCCAGACCAGCGGTGACATCAGCTTGGAGTGCTGGCGGACGAGGTCGTGGTCGTCGACCGCGTCGGTCAACGCGACGCTGCGCTCCCTCGCCCTCGTCAGCTGGGCGGCGACTCGGTCGCGTAGTTGCTCGGTACTCGTCATGAGGTCCTCCGCGAAAGACGGTCGAAGTCGGCGATGACGGCCTGGGTCAGGTCGTGACCGAGGCCCATCTGGGGCAGGGCGCGGGCGCCCAGGGCGAACACCGTGGCCGCGGCGGCGGCGATGGCCGGGTCGGCCAGGCCGTCGCGAGCCGCGGGTAACCACCGGTCGCGGACCGGCAGGCAGGCGTCAAGCACGGCGTCGACCGTGTCCGACGTGGACAGCAGTGCGGCCAGCAGCGCGACCGGCGTGAGCCAGCTGTCGCCGCGTTGCGCGTCGAGGTAGCGGACCTCCAGGTATCCGTGGGGGCGCACGGGCGGGAACATGGTGGTCAGGTGGTAGTCGAGGTCGTCGGTGGTCGGCTGCTCCGGGCGGGCGCCGGCCACCCAGTCGGCGAAGCTCATCCCCACGGGGAGGACCCACCGGTCACCGTCGCCGCGGACACACAGCACGGGGGTGTCGAGCACCCGGCGAGCCCAGTCGGCTGCCGGGTCGGCCACGATGCCGGACGGCAGGGTGCGCGACGGATCGGTGCCCAGTACCGCCCGCATCCGGGCCGACGCCCAGCCGGTGTCGCGCCCACGCAGCGTCGGTGAGTTGGCGAACGCCGCCACCAGCACCGGTCCGAGTGCCGTGACCGCCGCCCACCTGGCCGGCAGCGCGCCGGGTTCGCCGGCGTCGAGGCAGACCTGGAGACCGGCGGTGGCACACATCATGGTGATGCCGTGGGGGCCGATCGGCTCGAACACCTCTTCCATGGCCGCGTAGCGCGGGGTGTCGAGCACCCGTCGCGGCCGGCGGTGCTGGTCGGTGGCCCGGTCTCCGAGCACGAGGCCGGCATCGGCGAGCAGCCGGGTGAGGTAGCCGAGGTCGACGGTGACGGCGGCGACCAGTTCGGCCAGGGAGGACTGGGGTAATGCGGAGATCTCGACCTGTCCCCCGGGTTCGACCGTGAGCGGCGAACCGGATGGGAGCGGGAGCTGTGGTGAATCCTTGTTCAACGTGCGGGGCGCGTGGGCCCCCAGTGCGGCGGATAGACGGGCCGCGTCGAGCGGGCGGCGGTGGTCGTCGCTGTGGTGGACGATCCATTCCAGCTCGACGCCGAGAAGCCTCGGCGGGCCGTGCTTGAAACACACGGAGGCGACGTAGGCCTCCGCCTCCACGCGGTCGTGGAGCCGGCGTCGAGCCGACTCGACGATGCGTGGATTACCTGGTGGTTGGGACAAAGCGGTCACAGTTCCGCCTCCGTTCGAGGTCGAATTCGACGCTACACGCGACCACCGACAATCGCGTGACAGCGAAGCGGCCACCCCTCGAACACCCTCCGCTCGGAGAAGGGCGGGGCCGGAGAAAGTGGGCAGACGCGCGCAAGAAGCGGGCGCCCGAGCGCGGTGAACGGCACGGCGCGCCGGAAGCGGAGAGGGGCCCGAGGCGGCGACACGCGCAAGGGGTGGAAACCCGCATGCCGGAAGCGCGATCTCACGTGCGGGAAGCGCGATCTCACGTGCGGGAACCGCGATCTCGCGTGCCAGACGTGGCGACATGCGGGCCGGGGGGTGGGGTGTGCACGGCTAACACACCGTACGTACGGATTGCATCCCATCTGGCGGGCTGACACGATCATCTGATGCCACGGGTAAGCCAGGGTCATCTCGACGCGCGCCGCCAGCAGATCCTTGACGGGGCGCGGGTGTGCTTCGCCCGCTACGGCTACGAGGGTGCCACCGTGCGCCGTCTGGAGGAGGCCACCGGGCTCTCCCGGGGTGCCATCTTCCACCATTTCCGCGACAAGGAGTCACTCTTCCTGGCGCTGGCCGAGGACGACGCCCACCGCATGGCCGACGTGGTCGCCAAGGACGGCCTCGTCCAGGTCATGCGCGACCTGCTGTCCACCCAGGACGGCGCCGACTGGCTGGGCAGCCGGCTGGAGTTGTCGCGGCGGCTGCGGACCGACCCCGAGTTCCGGGCCCGTTGGGCGGAACGTTCCGAGCGGCTGACCGTGGCCACCCGCGCCCGCCTGCTGCGCCAGCGCGAGGCCGGCAAGCTGCGCGACGACATCGACGTCGACGTGCTCACCGCCTATCTCGAGCTGGTGCTGGAGGGCCTGGTCTCCCACCTGGCCATGGGCCTGCCGGCCGACGACCTGGAACCGGTGCTCGACCTGGTGGAGTCGAGCGTGCGCCGGGCCGCGCCCCGGACCTAGGCGCGGGGCATGCCTGGAACGACGCCTTACTGACGTTGAACGTCTGCAACGACGCCTTCCAGGCATTGGCAGACCCGGCGCACGGGGCGCATATCCTGGGGCCTATGGATCTTCTCGATGCGCACGGCCACGCCATGGACGTCTTCGACCGCGCCGTGCACCGGATCGGCCCGACCGACTGGGACTCCCCCACCCCGTGTACCGAGTGGTCCGTGCGTGACCTGGTGGGCCACCTGGTCTACGAACAGCTGTGGGTGCCGGAGATGCTGGCCGGCAAGACGATGGCCGAGGTCGGCGACAAGTACGACGGCGACCAGCTCGGCGACGACCCCAAGGGGGTCTGGACCGAGTCGTCGCGGGCGGCCCGCGCCGCGCTGCTCGCGCTGGACTCGCTGGACCGCACGGTGCACCTGAGCTTCGGCGACGCCGACGTCACCGAGTACGGCTGGCAGCTGACCACCGATCTGGCGGTGCACGGCTGGGATCTGGCCACCGCACTCGGCGCGGAGGCCGGCATGGGCGACGAGCTGGCGCTCGCGGTGCTGGCCTACGTCGAGCCGAATTTCGCCGCCTGGTCGAGCTCGTCGATGTTCGCCGACCCGGTGCCGGTCCCCGACGGGGCCGACGCGGAGACCCGACTTGTCTCGCTACTCGGGCGTAGGTCCTAGCCTCAGACGTTTACACTTGTTCGGGTCACCACCCCTATTTTTCTTGTGCAAGGAGTGACCCGACCGTGCCAGACGCACAGTCACCGAGCGACAGTACCGAGCCGGGCGACGAACCCGGCTGCCATACGAATCCGGTCCTCGGTGGTGACGTCCGATGACCGGAGTGCTGCTCAACGTCCTCGGCGTCCTCGCCGTCATCGCGCTCACCATCGGCACCGCCGTCTTCGTGGCCGCCGAGTTCTCCCTGACCGCGCTGGAACGCAGCCAGGTCGACAACCACGTGCGCCAGGTGGACGACGCGCGCGCCAACCAGGTGCGGCGGGCGCACCAGTCCCTGTCCTTCCAACTCTCCGGCGCCCAGGTCGGCATCACGATCACCACGCTGACCATGGGCTACATCGCCGAGCCGATCATCGCCGGCTGGATCGACCCGATCCTGTCGGCGCTCTCCGTCTCGGAGTCGGTGGCGCTGCCGATCTCACTGGGTGTGGCGCTGCTGCTGGCGAACGTGATCTCCATGCTGTTCGGCGAACTGGTGCCGAAGAACCTGGCCATCGCCCGGCCGCTGCCGACCGCGCGCATGGTGGCCGGCACGCAGATCCGGTTCTCCACCACGCTGCGCTGGTTCATCAGCCTCCTCAACATGTGGGCGAACTGGCTGGTGCGCCGCCTGGGCATCGAGCCGGCGGACGAGCTGGCGTCGGCCCGCTCGCCGCAGGAGCTCGGTTCGCTCGTGCGCACGAGCGCGGCGCGCGGCACGCTCGATCCTGGCACGGCCGCGCTGCTCAACCGGTCCCTGCGCTTCGGTGAGCGCACGGCCGACGAGCTGATGACGCCGCGCGTGCAGGTGGAGTCGCTGCCGATCGACGCGACCGTGCTCGATCTGGTGGAGCTGACCCGCAAGACCGGCTACTCCCGCTTTCCCGTCTACGAGGGCGATCTCGACGACGTGCGCGGCGTGGTGCACGTGAAACAGGCGTTCAGCGTGCCGGTCGCGCGCCGGGCCACCACCCGGATCTCCGCGCTGGCCCGTCCGGCGCAGACGGTGCCGGAGAGCCTCGACGGCGACGCGCTGCTCGACCGGCTGCGCAGCTCCGGGCTACAGCTCGCGGTCGTGGTGGACGAGTACGGCGGCACGGCCGGGCTGGTCACGTTGGAGGACCTGGTCGAGGAGATCGTGGGCGACGTGCGCGACGAGCACGACCGGGGTGAGATCAACCCGGTGCGCCCGCTCGGCCGGGACAGCTGGATGGTGTCCGGGATGCTGCGCGACGACGAGGTGGCCGACGCGACGGGATTCCGGATGCCCGACGGTGACTACGAGACGCTCGCCGGGCTCGTGCTGACCCGGCTCGGCCGGATCCCCGAGGTGAACGACGAGGTCCGCGTGGACGGCTGGCGGATCACGGTGATGCGGATGGACCGTCACCGGGTGGCCGAGCTGCGGGTGGCGAAGATCCCCGACGCGGAGTCCGTGGCGACCGGGGCGGAGGTGGCGGCCCGATGACCGGTGGTGTGGCAATCCTCATCGCGGTGTTCCTGCTCGCCGCCAACGCGTTCTTCGTGGGTGCGGAGTTCGCGATCGTCAGTGCCCGGCGCGACCGGCTGGAGGCGATGGTCGAGAGCGGGGTGGAGCGGGCGCGGACGGTGATCCGGGCAGCGGAGAACACGTCGCTCATGATGGCCGGCGCGCAGCTGGGCATCACGCTGTGCACCATCGGGCTCGGCGCGCTCGGGGAGCCGACGGTGGCGCACTTCCTCGAGATGATCCTGGACCCGCTCGGGTTGCCGGCGGCCGCGCTGCACGCGATCGCGTTCACCGTCGCGCTGCTCATCGTGTCGGTCCTGCACATCGTGCTGGGCGAGATGGTCACGAAGAACATCGCGATCGCCGCGCCGGAGCGCACGGCCGTGCTGCTCACGCCGGTGCTGGTCGGGTGGATCCGGCTGATCCGGCCGCTGATCTCGCTGCTCAACCTGATCGCGAACGGCGTGCTGCGGCTCATGAAGGTGGAGCCGAGGGACGAGGTGGAGAGCGCCCACACGCCCGAGGAGCTGGCGAACATGATCGCCGACTCGCGCCGGGAGGGGCTGCTCGACCAGGCCGAGCACCGCAGGCTCACCCAGACGCTGTCCTCGGCCGAGCGGACGGTGGCCGACGTGCTCGTGCCGCTGGCCCAGGTGGAGACCGTGCCGCACCCGCCGACCGTGGGCGACCTGGAGGAGGCGGTGAACCGGACCGGGTTCTCGCGGTTCCCGGTGCGCATGCCCGACGGGCGGCTGAACGGCTACCTGCACGTGAAGGACGTGCTGGACCAGGCCGACGCGGACCCGTCGACCGAGGTGCCGACCCACCGGGTGCGCGGCCTGCCGGAGATCCCGGCCGACTCGCGGCTCGACGAGGCCCTCGCGGCGCTGCGCCGGGCCCAGAGCCACGTGGCGAAGGCCGTCGCGCCCGACCGCACGGTGCTCGGCGTGGTGGCGCTGGAGGACCTGGTGGAGGAGTACGTGGGCACGGTCCGCGACGGCACCCACACGGACCCGACCACATGACCTCGGACGCTGGCTATCGTGCATGGAACGACGCCTTCCCTGCGTTGACCGCGGGGAAGGCGTCGTTCCATGCATCGGGCTGGGAGGCCGAGCGGGCGGCGCACGTCGCGCGGGTCCGGCGGTGGACCGATCCGCTGCGGGAGCGCCGGTCCACCGGAGCCCGGCACCCGGTGCTCGACTTCCTGTTCACCTACTACTCACACCGCCCGTCCCGGCTGCTGCGCTGGCATCCCGGGCCGGGCGTGGTGCTGACCGGCCCGGCGGCACGGGAGTACCTGCGCTGGCCGGCCTATCGCACGGTGCCGGACGGGGTGACGCTCGGCCCACTGCCCGAGTCTCGCAAAGAGACTGTCGAGTTCGTACAGCGGTTGCTGACCGCCACGGCCAACCGGGCGCCGTGGTTCGGCTGCTTCGGGCTGCACGAGTGGGCGATGGTGTACCGGACCGACGAGGTGCGCCACCAGGGCTGGCCGCTGCGGCTCGGCCACGCCGCGACCGACGAAGTGGTCGAGTCGATGCCCGTGCGGTGCACGCACTTCGACGCGTTCCGCTTCTTCACCGAACCCGCGCGACCGCTGAACACCCTGCAGCCGACCAGGGAAACGCAGGTGGCGCTGGAGCAGCCGGGCTGTCTCCACGCGGGGATGGACCTCTACAAATGGGCCTACAAGCTCGACCCGTTCGTACCGTCGTCGTTGGTGGCCGACTGTTTTCAGCTAGCACATGACATTCGGGTCATGGATATGCGCGCAAGCCCCTACGACCTCAGCTCTCTCGGCTACGCTCCGGTTCGAATCGAGACAGCGCCCGGCCGGGCCGAGTACCGGCGGGGTCAGGCCGAGTTCACCGAACGGGCCAAACCGTTGCGGGAGAGGCTGATCGCGCTGTGCGAGACCCTTACTGGCTAGGAGGCACAGTGGCGCGCTGGGGAGTCCTGGTCGGAGCTGTGGCGATCGTCGTCGCGCCGGCCGGGTGCGCCGCCGACCGGGTGGGCGGTGAGCCCGACCGGAACCGGACGTCGTCGGAGAACATCGGCGCCGTCGAGCTGGCCGTGCCGATCGAGCTGCGGGGTGTCACGCAGCTGGTGCCGAGCGACGCGCCGGCACCGACCGTGCCGCCGAGCGGCACCATGCTGCCCGACCCCGACCGCAACCAGCTGGCCATGCAGCCGGCGTTCCTCACGCTGCGGGAGCTGGCCGGCGGGGAGATCGTCTTCGACGAGGCCAGCGGCACGTGGCTGATCAACCTGGTGCTCACGAAGGACGACGGCGCGACGTTCGCCGAGTGGACCCAGAACCACGTCGGCGAGCAGGTGGCGTTGATCGCGGAGGGCGAGGTGATCTTCGCCCCGCAGATCGCGGCCCCCATCACGGGCGGCGAGATCCAGGTCGCCGGCGGTCAGGACGGCTACACGAAGACGGAGGCCGGCGACTTCCTGAACGACATCACCGGCCGCTGATCTGGTTGTGGACGGCGGACTGTGGCGCGATGTCGGCGAGCTGGTCCGCTCCGTCGGGATGGTCGCGCGCCCACCCGCCGTGCGGCGGTTGGTGGGCGAGTTCGTCGCGGTGTTCGACGACGTGGTGGCGCCGGTCGTGGTGCGCGCCGGCCGGCCGGAGTACCTGACCGACGCGACCTACGACGTCTGCGCGAAGCTCGGCCTGCTGCTGGCCGCGTACGCCGCGACGGCACGGGTGCCGTTCCGGGCGGATCTCGCGATGCTCGGCGGCGCCGTGGCCCGGGTGTACGACGACCTGGTGGACGGCGAGGACGGTGACGACGACTGGGCCACCGCGCTCTTCCGCGGTGAACCGCTTGCCCCGCGCACCGACCTGGAACGGCTGCTGGGTGACCTGTACGCCGAGCTGGAGCGCCGGCTCGGCCGCGACCGCGACGACCCCGTGTACGCCGAACTCCTTGCCCTGCACGACAACCAGGTCCGGTCCCGGCAGCAGCGGGACCCGGCCATCAGCCCGGCGCTGCTGGCCGACATCACCCGTGCCAAGGGTGGGCACGCGATGGCCGTGTTCGCCGGGCTGCTGCACCCGGCCATGAACTCCGCCCAGCTCGCGGCGGTCCGCGAGCTGGGCGCCGTGCTGCAGGTCCTGGACGACTACCTGGACGTCGGCGCGGACCGGCTGGCGGGGATCACCACGGTGGCCACGAGCGGTGAGCTGACGCTCGCCCAGGTCTGCCGCCCCATGCGGGCACTGCGGCCGCGGCTGCGCGCCTGCTTCGACCGCGACCAGCCGCTGAGTGTCGTCCTGTACCTGACACTGTGGATGGCGTTCCTGCGACGCCGCAGCTCAGGGTGGCCGGCCCGCCACCGTCCGTTTCGCCTGCTGGTGCGCCGTGCACGCCGGCTGAACAACCCGTCGCAAATCGGTGTACAGAGCGATCAGAAGTAGTGACAGACGCGACACTTCAGTGGAAGGTGGACAGGTGGCGAGAGTTGAACCGCTCCGGCCAGATCTCCCGGTGCCGCTTCCCCCGGCCGACCGGTCGGCTTCGGCGTTCCGCTTCGCCCTGACCCTGCTCCGCGAGCCGGCGTTCGACCGCGCCAACCGGCGGACCACCTGGCTGGTGGTGGTGGCCGTGGTGCTGATCGTCGCTGGTCAGCTGGTGTTCGTCGGCTGGTTACAGGAGCCGGTGACCACCGCCGGGGTGGCGCTCGCCGCGTACACGGCGCTGCGGGTGGCGGCGCTGCGGGTGGTGGAGCACCGGCAGCGCGCGTTCGAGCCGGCGTGGCTGGCCGCGCGGTCGGCCGACCTGCGCACCGGCCGGTTCGAGGTCGTCCGGTGCACGGTGGACCGGCGCGGCTACGACCTGGCCGACCCGATGGCCGTGCGGGAGCTGCTGGACCGCCCCGACCACGATGCCCGGGTGGAGCTGGACTTCGTGCACGAGCCGGCCACGCTGGAGCGGGTGTACCGCAAGCTGCGGGACGTCACCGTCCAGGCGGCCAAGCGCGCGGGCTCGCCGGCCACCGCCCGGTTCACCGAGGCCCGCTACGCGCTGCGGCCCGGCGGCACCACGTCCTACTGGCAGCTGGGCACCCGCGTGGTCATCACGGCCGCAGCACCCGCGGGTTTACCAGTGCGGGCGGCTTCCGGGGCCGACGGTCCACCGGCCTGACCCACCGCAAGGACCACCCTCGCGCGCGGGGCCGCCCCTCGTTTCCAATGCTACCGCAACAAAGCGACAGTTCCTGGGCTCGGAAGGGCGGCTGTGGACAAGGTCGTCGACTGTGGACAACTCCGCCGATGTCGATCTTCACTGGCGGCGCGACGCCCGTCCGTCTGATAGTTACGGCCGCAGCGCCAGTCGGTCCTGCAGCAGTGCATGCCGGAACTGGTAGTACGGGCCCAACTGCCGCAGTACCCCCAGCCGGTGGGCGTCTTCCAGGAAGTCCATCAGCCTGAGTGGCGTCGCGCCCTGCTGGGCCAGCCACACGCGGGTCGTGATGAACCGGCCCCACGCGCTCGTCGACTGCGCCACCAGCCCCAGCCCGCCCGCGCCGAGACTCCCGGCCACCACGACGCCGAGCAGGCCGAGCAGCACCGGGTTGTGGATCTCGAAGATCAGTCCCCGCGTCTCGACGCCCACCACGCCGCCCATCATCGCGCCGACCGCGGCGCCGACCAGGCCGCCGAGGCCGGCCGCGTAGTACACGGCCTGCCGGTCGCTGTGCAGCATGCCCATCGGGGTGATCGCCTCCTGCGCTTCGGTCGGCTCGGTGAACCGGCGGACCAGCCCGAACGTGACCCCGAAGACCAGGCCGATGGCGATGCCGAACCAGGGACCGAAAACCAACCCGACGGCCACCCCGCCGACGATCGCGCCGACCGCGCCGAACACCAGGTCCCGACCGAGGTCGTGCCGTCTCAGCGGCCGGGGCACGAACCGGCGCGGCGGGTCGGACGGCACCAGCGCGAGCCCGACCCCACTGAGCGCGCCGAACAGGAACCCGACGACGATCCCCAGCCACGGCTCGCCGAACAAGAAGAAGAACAGCCAGCCGAGCGGGGCGCAGCAGCCGCCACCGACGACGACCGCGCGACTGATCAGCACCTTCATGGGCACCAGCTCCCGCAGGCGCCACCACGCGATCTCGCGCCCACTGTTCTTCGCGAGGAACGTGAGCCACCGCTCGGCGTCATCCGGGTCCCACTGCCGAACGGGCCGGGTGTCCGACAGCGGCGAGGGCGGCCGGGTGGCGAAGACCTGCTGGGTGAACATGTCGAGCAGCCGCTCCGCCACCTGCCGGGCGTCGGGCAGGGCCAGCAGCTCGCTCGGGTCGGTGTCGGGGTGCGCGAACGCCGTCCGCGCGAGGAACAGCATCAGCGGGGTCCGCAGCGCCTCGGTGACCGGCCCGTCGGGGTCGGCCGTGAGCTGCGCGAGCAGCGGCTCCCACCGGTCGAGCCCGACGTCGGACGCGGCGTCAAGGAGATAGTCGGCCGCGGTCTCCGCCGCCACCGGCAGCAGCCGCACGATGTGCGCGTCCCGCACCACGCCGGCCGCGTTGGCCGCCTCGAACTCGGCCGTGCGACAGGTGAGCACGAGCGGCTCGCCGGGGCGGGCGTCGCGGGCGATGGCCGCGAGGGCGGCCGCCCGGTTGTGCTCGGCCATCTCGTCGAGTGCGTCGAGCACCGGCAGGATCCGTTGCTGGCGCACGAGATCGCGCACGGCGGTCGTCCCGTACCGGGCCTCGTTGCCGAGGAACGGGTACTGCTCGCCGATGTTGCGGATGAGCCAGGTGTACAGGTTCTCCGCGGGATCCCACGACGAGATCTGGAGGATGACCGGCACCTTCGGCGGCGTCGGGCGCCGCAGCAGCTCGAGCGTGATCAGCAGGCACAGCCCGGTCTTGCCCGAACCCGGCTCCCCCACCACCACCAGCCGGCGCGGCTCGTCGGCGTAGGAGGTGACGATGTCGCGCAGGTCGCCACCGTCGCCGCCGGCCCGCCAGCGGACGGTCAGCTCACCGACGTCCTGAAGCAGCCGGCGGCCGGCCTCGGCCTCCCACTGGGTGCGGACCTCCCCGGCCAGCGCCTGACCGGCGTCGTCCAGTTGGGCGTCGGTGCTCGCCGTGCGCTCCCCGGACCGGAACCGCCAGGCGGCGACCACGTCGATCACGGCGGCGGCCCCGGACACGATGGTCAGCAGCGTGGTCGCAGCGCCCGCGCCGTAGCGCATCCACATGACGGACAGGCCGAGCGCCAACACCGCCCACAGTGCGACCCTGCCCAGTCCTGCCCGTCGAGACACGAAGACCATTCAATCGGACCCGGCGCACTCACACCAGGACTTCGATCACACTTTGCCGGCGCTACCAGCCTGAGCCTTGTTATCACATGTGATAATATGTTCACGTGACGCACGACGATCAGCCGTCGCTGGCCGGAGCCAGTCCTGAACTGCTCGAGGTTCTGGAATCGGCTGCCCGGCTCCAGGACCGCGTGCCAGATGCGGTCCTCGTCGGTGGATCCGCTGCGGCACTGTACGCCGGGCATCGGGATTCCTACGACCACGACCACGTGGTCGGCGATCTGCGCGAACGGTTCGAGATCGTGCTCGATGCGCTGGAGTCCGAAGGTGACTCGGGTAACGAACCGGGTCACCCCGGGGAAGATCATCCTGGGCCGGTTGGGCGACATCGAGGCCGGTGTCCGGCAGATGATCCGGAAACGGCCGCTCGAGACCACCGAGATCACGCTCGCGTCAGGCCGCTCGTTGCGCGCTCCGACCATCGAGGAGACGGTTACGCGTCAAAGCGTTCCTCATCGTGCGCCGCAATCAGACGCGAGATTATCTCGACGTCGCCGCGCTGTCCGATCGTGTCGGCGTCCCAGCCGCGGGCGGCGTGCTGGCCGAGATAGACGACTACTACGCCGACCAACACGGATCAGGGCGGGGCGTCGCGGCACAGGTCGCCCGACAACTGGGTGATCCGCGACCGAAGGACGTGTCGGTAACCAGGCAACTCGACCAGTATCGCAACCTGGCACCGCGCTGGACGGACTGGAACGAAGTCCGCACCACCTGCCGGAACGTGGCGGCTGCCATGCTCGAACCCGAGGAGTGACCATGGCACTGGCGTTTCGCAATCTCACGGTAAGCCCCGACGATCCGGTGACCGGCTGGCCTACCGAGGCGGTACAGATCGCGCTCGAGCGGGGCGACCTCGGCGACTGGCAACGGATCGTCGCCGAATTGAAGCGAGAGCCCTGGGGACGAACGGCGCGTCAGGTCGAGGAGGTGCTGAGCCACTCGCGCCCGTACGGCATTGCCGACGCGATGACCGCCGTTCTCGCCCGGATTCGCGCGGACGTCGAACGGCAGGAACGCGAGGAAGTCGCCGCGGACGTGAGGTCCACGATCGCACGGTCGAGACCTCAGCATGGCCGAGTTCGCTTCGCGCATCGGCACCTCCACTTCGCGGCTGTCCACTTATGCCGCGGGAAAGGTCACCCCGTCCGCGGCTCTCATGCTGCGCATACGCCGCCTCGGACTGCGCCACGCGACCCATCAAGGCGACTGACTCCGCTCAGGTCAGCCAGCGGTTGAGGGACCTGTCAGTTCGCGTTCAGGAACCGGCGCCAGGTGCTCGGGGTGAAGCCAAGGTGCCGCCGGCCCGGTTCTTGGTGTCCCGCACCAGAAACTCGTCAACGGCCTGGCCGACCTCCACGCAGTTGCCGCCGTTGCCCGCGCTGCGGCTGGACTTGCGCCAGCTTCACGACGCGATCCGTTGCTTCCATTGCCGCATACCTTCCTCGATGAACTCCAGGGACTCGACGCGGGAGAACGCGTCGGTCCGGACCGTATCGAACACTACCGCCACCATCTCCACCATGGCCGGGTCCTGCACGGTCTGGCCGTCCAGCACGCTGTCCAGGTACGCCACCGCCGGATACTGCGCCAGCTCCGCGATGACGAAGGCACCGGCCAGCCCGCTGTGCGGGCGGGCGGCGGAGAGCACTTGGATCGGTAACGCGCGGGCGGCGGGCGAACTCGGCCAGCTTCGCCAGTTGCGCCGCCATCACCGCAGGACCGCCGATCTCGCGGCGCAACACATGTTCGTCGACCACCGCCCACAGCCACGGTGGCTCCTCGGTGTCCAGCACCCGTTGGCGCTCCAGACTCGCCGCCAACCGCGCGGCCACTTCGTCTGCACTCAGGCCGGGATACGCCTCGACCAGCGTCCTGGCGTAGTCCTCGGTCTGCAGCAGGCCGGGCACGAGCGTGTGCTGGAACGTCTTGAGCGTGCGGGCTTCGGCCTCGGCGGCCACGAACGGGCGGAAGCCCGGCGAGATCGGGGCGGCGCGGATCCGGGCCTCCAGGCGGCGAAAGCGTGCCCGCCGTCTCGAACACCTCGTCGAGCAACGCCGCCTGTTCGCGGGTCGGCACCCGGTAGCCGGACTCGATGTTCTTCACGGTGGAGTGGCTGAACCCGATCCGGCGGGCCAACTCGTCCTGGCTGAGGCCGAGCTTGTCCCGCAGCGCGCGCACCTCCTCGACGATCAACTGCCGTTCCACGTCGCCGGACATCTCACCGCTCCTCAGGTCACAAAAGTCACGTTCGGTGCCGTGTGGACACACTCGCCGTTGACGGGGTGCGCACGACTCGCCACGGAGTGCATGCTAGCTCGCAGAGTCCCGCAGAGAGGAAACACACCATGCCGCTTGAACTGGCCGATCAGCCGCGACCGATGTTGTACGTGGCGGTCAAGATGGGGAACGGCCTCGGACAGGACGTGACGGTCACGGCCGCGGAGGTGACCGGCACCATGGACGACCTGAAGGCCGCGCTGCGGCCGTGGCTGCTCGCCTACCTGCGCGAGGAGTCCCGCGACAACGGCTGGTACGTCGGTGCCCTGGTCGCCGTGGACGAGGACGGGACCTACGACACCTACTGGTCCCTGTCCATGGAGGACGTCCTCTGGTTCTGGGAGCAGGAGTGCGTGCCGGTGTCCTCTTAGGACTGATACGACGCTACGGAGCGAGGCGCCACAGTGCGTCCAGCGGCAAAGCTCTGATCTTCTCGCCGAACGGCAAGGTCTGTTGGCCGGTATAGAGCACGTAGCCGGCGACAAACCGGTCGCCGAGACGCTTGGCCAGATTCCGCAAGCCGGTCAGGTCTTCAGTGCGGACCGTCGCGCCGGCCTTGACCTCTACTCCGATAACCCTGCCGTCCGGTGTCTCGATGACCGCGTCGACTTCCTGCTTGTCCTTGGTGCGGTAGTGGTACAGCCGTCCACGCTCCTCGGACCAGGTGAGCTGGCGGGCGAGTTCCATGACGACGAAGTTCTCCATCATCGAGCCGGCGGCTCCGGCGGGCTCACCCAGCCGTACTGGGTCCTGGCCGATGAGATGACAGGCGACGCCGGTATCCACGAACGCGAGTTTCGGGGTACCCACGGCCCGGCGAGTCTGTCCGGATGACCAGGCAGGAATGCTCTTGATGAGAAAGACCGACGCCAGCAACTCCAGGTAGCGCACGAGCGTGGTTCGCGGGATTCCGGACAGCGTGGCGAGTGCTGCCGGCTCCAGCAAGTTCCCGGCACGCCCGGCAAGCAGTGCGAGCAGTTTGAGCAAGTCACCCCGGCGCTCGATGCTGGCCAGTTCCAGGACGTCGCGTTCGATCAGGGTCGACACGTAGGAGTCGAAGAAGGCGGTTCGGCGGCGGGGAGTGCGGCGCGTGGCTTCGGGGAAGCCGCCTACCACGAGACGCTCCAGGTAGTCGCGGCGGCGCAGTTCCGATGAGTGGTCGATCCGGGGACCGTGCCGAAAAGCGGCGTCCACGAACCGGTCGGGACCTCCATGCAGCTCTCCCTGGGAGAACGGCCACAGCTCGATCACCTCCATGCGGCCCGGCAGCGCGTCCGGGAGGGTTCGCATGGCCAGGATTCGTGATGAGCCCGTCAGGAGGTAGCGGCCGGGTGTCGGATCCAGGTCGACGGAGACCTTGATCGGGGCAAGGAGTTCCGGAACCAGCTGTATCTCGTCGATGACCATGAGGCCGTCGTGCTCGACGAACCCGGTCGGATCGTCCTTGGCGGCCCGCAACGTGGCCGGGTCGTCGAGCAGGCGGACCAGTGTTGCCCGATCTTCGGTGGCCAGCCTGGTCAGCGTGCTCTTACCGGCCTGGCGCGCGCCGTTGACGAGGACGACACGGGTGTCCTCAAGCGCCTCGTGCACCAGGGACTCGGCACGGCGACGGATCAGACCGAAGGGCTTGGTCATGGTGCCAGTGTGCCCCATAACCAAGATCAATGGTCATCTGGACGGTACGTTTGTGGTCATCTGGACGGTATAGACGTGGTCAACTGGCCGCCCGCGTACACCCACTCCCGACCTCCACGAGTCGTACCGTACGACTCGCGGCTTACGACTGGTAGGCCTCGATGGGCGGGCAGGAGCACACCAGGTTGCGGTCGCCCTTCGCGCCGTCGATCCGGCGCACGGGCGGCCAGATCTTGGGGCCCGTCGCGCCCGTCGGGTACGCGGCTTCCTCGCGGCTGTACGAGTGCTCCCACTTGCCGGCGATGGACTCGGCCGTGTGCGGGGCGCCGACCAAGGGGTTGTCGGTCGCGGGCCAGTCCCCCGCGCCCACCCGGTCGATCTCGCGACGAATGGCGATCATGGCGTCGCAGAAGCGATCCAGCTCCGCCAGGTCCTCGCTCTCGGTCGGCTCGACCATCAGCGTGCCGGCCACCGGGAACGACATGGTCGGCGCGTGCAGGCCGTAGTCGGCGAGCCGCTTGGCCACGTCGTCGACCGTCACGCCCGTCGCCTTCGTGATGCCGCGCAGATCCAGGATGCACTCGTGCGCCACGAATCCGCCGGCACCCGAGTACAGCACCGGGAAGTGCGCGCCGAGCCGGCGAGCCACGTAGTTCGCGGCCGCCACGGCCGTCATGGTCGCCCGCCGCAGACCGTCGGCACCCATCATCCGCACGTAGGCCCACGAGATCGGCAGGATCGACGCGCTGCCCCACGGCGCCGCGCTGATCGGACCGACGCCCGTCGCCGGGCCCGCGGTCGGCTGCAGCGGGTGGTTCGGCAGGAACGGCGCCAGATGCGAGCGCACGCCGATCGGGCCGACGCCGGGACCGCCGCCACCGTGCGGGATGCAGAACGTCTTGTGCAGGTTCAGGTGTGACACGTCCGCGCCGAACTCGCCGAACCGGGCGAGCCCGATCAGGGCGTTCAGGTTCGCGCCGTCCACATAGACCTGGCCGCCCGCTTCGTGGACCAGCCCGCAGACCTCGCGGACCGTGTCCTCGTACACGCCGTGCGTCGACGGGTAGGTGATCATGATGGCGGCGAGGTCGGCGCGGTGACTGTCGACCGTGGACCGCAGGTGGTCCATGTCGATGTTTCCGTTGTCATCACAGCGAACCACGACCACGCGCATGCCGGCCATGGCGGCGCTGGCCGCGTTCGTGCCGTGCGCGCTCGCCGGGATCAGGCACACGTCGCGCGCGCCGTTGCCCTGCGCGCGGTGGTAGGCGCGGATGGCGAGCAGCCCGGCGAACTCGCCCTGGCTGCCGGCGTTCGGCTGCAGGCTCACGGCGTCGTACCCGGTCAGCTGCGCGAGCCAGCCCTCGAGGTCGGCCACCACGGACAGCAGCCCGGCGGCGTCCTCGGCCGGCGCGAACGGGTGCAGGTCGGCGAACGCGGGCCAGGTGATCGGCTCCATCTCGGCCGTCGCGTTGAGCTTCATGGTGCACGAGCCCAGCGGGATCATGCTCCGGTCGAGCGCCACATCCTTGTCCGACAGCATCCGCAGGTACCGCAGCAGCGCGGTCTCCGAGCGGTGCGTGGCGAACACCGGGTGGGTCAGGTACGCCGAGGTCCGCACGAGCGCGGCGGGGATGGCGTCGTCGGTGGTCACGTCCAGCGCGTCGACGTCCGTACCGCTCGGGATCCCGAACGACGCCCACAGCAGGCGGACGTGCTCGCGGGTGGTCAGCTCGTCGCACGCGACGGCCACCCGGTCGGCCGAGACCAGCCGGATGTTGATGCCGCGGTCGCGCGCGTTGCCGACCACCTCGGCCGCCCGGCCCGGCGTCTCCACGAGCACCGTGTCGAAGAAGTCGTTGTGGACCACCGAGACTCCACCGGCACGCAGGCCGGCCGCGAGGACGGCGGCCATGCGGTGCGCCCTGGTGGCGATGGCGCGCAGCCCGTCCGGGCCGTGGTAGACCGCGTACATCGAGGCGACGATCGCCAGCAGTACCTGTGCCGTGCAGATGTTGCTGGTCGCCTTCTCGCGGCGGATGTGCTGCTCACGGGTCTGCAGCGCCAGCCGGTACGCGCGGTTGCCGTCGGCGTCGACGCTCACGCCGACCAGCCGGCCGGGGAGCTGGCGCTCCAGGCCCTTGCGGACCGCCAGGTAGCCGGCGTGCGGGCCACCGAAACCCATGGGCACGCCGAACCGCTGGGTGCTGCCGGCCACCACGTCCACGCCGATCTCGCCAGGTGCGCGCAGCAGCGTCAGGGCAAGGATGTCGGCGGCCGCCACGACCCGCGCGCCACGCTCGTGCGCCTCGGCGACCAGCGCCTCGTGGTCCCGCACGGCGCCGGACGCGCCAGGGTAGGACAGCAGCACGCCGAAGAAGTCGCCATCGGGCAGGCCTGCGGCCAGATCGACCACCTCGACCTCGATGCCGAGCGGCTCGGCGCGGGTCTCGATCACCGCGATGGTCTGGGGGAACGTGTCGGCGTCCACCAGGAACCTGGGCGACTTGGCCTTGCCGGCCCGGCGGACCAGCGTCATCGCCTCGGCGGCCGCCGTCGACTCGTCGAGCATCGACGCGTTGGCCAG
The DNA here is from genome assembly GCA_963826035.1 of uncultured Actinomycetota bacterium. Taxonomy (GTDB): domain Bacteria; phylum Actinomycetota; class Actinomycetes; order Mycobacteriales; family Pseudonocardiaceae; genus Actinophytocola. The sequence goes on from CAWGVZ010000010.1 coordinate 129,288, forward strand.
CTCCATGCCCGTCAGGTCGGCGACCATCGTCTGGAAGTTCAGCAGCGCCTCGAGCCTGCCCTGGGAGATCTCCGGCTGGTAGGGCGTGTACGCCGTGTACCAGGCCGGGCTCTCCAGCACGTTGCGCCGGATGACCGGCGGGGTGACGGTGCCCGAGTAGCCGAGGCCGATCATCTGGGTGAGCGGCGTGTTGCGGGCGGCCAGCGCGCGCAGCTCGGCCAGCGCCTGGGTCTCGGTGGCGGGCGGCGGCAGCTCCAGGTCCGTGCCGCCCACCTGCTCACGGATCGAGTCGGGCACCGCCCGCTCGACCAGCTCCTCCAGGGAGCCGACGCCGATCACGTCCAGCATGCGCGACACCTCGGCCGCACGCGGCCCGATGTGCCGGTCAGCGAACTGGGTGCCGTCCTCGAGGGCGGCGAGGGGAACGCGGTCCGTCGAGCTGGTCATCGGGCGCCTCCGGAGGATCGGGGGTGGGCATGCCGAACAACCCTCCCCCTCTGTCTCCGTACGCTAGAGCGCACGCCTGAGAGCTTCGTCCAGTCAGACTGGACTTGCACCGTCGGCGGGACCGATCACCGGTCCACTTTCCAGAGGCGTCTCTTCCATGCGGTTCAGGTGCCTGAGAGGTTCCGGGGAGGAATTGCTCCTTCGGCGCCGGGCTCTGGGGCCCGGTCTCTCCCGCGTGGGGTCCGCGACTACCCGCGAAGCTTACCGCGCACCGATCCATAACGGCCGGTCAACCCGCGTTACGTGCCTTACGTCGGGTGGTCAGCTCGTCCTCGGTCATCGACTCGATGATGCCGCCGTCGGCACGCTCGGCCGGGAACTCGTGGATGGTGCCGTTGATCTCCTGCATGGCGCCGCTGACCGCGATGCCGAACACGCCCTGACCGCCCTGCAGCAGGTCGACGATCTCCTCGGGCGAGGTGCACTCGTAGACCGTGGTGCCGTCGCTGAACAACGTGATCCTGGCGAGGTCACGGACCCCGCGGCGACGCAGGTGCTCGACCGCCACCCTGATGTTCTGCAGCGAGACCCCGGTGTCCAGCAGGCGCTTGACCACCTTCAGGACCAGGACGTCCTTGAACGAGTACAGCCGCTGCGAGCCGGAGCCGTGGGCACTGCGGATGGTCGGCGCGACCAGCCCGGTGCGTGCCCAGTAGTCCAGCTGCCGGTAGGTGATGCCCGAGATCTGGCAGGCGGCCGGGCCGCGGTAGCCGACGAGCTCGTCCGGCGCGGTCGAGTCGGGGAACAGTTCGCCCTGCTCACCGGTGACAGCTTCGACGGGACCTTGCTCGACCACGTCTGCCTCCGCTCTCCAGCCACACGCGAGTCATCGCGAGGTCATCGTTAAATCACAACCTCGCGATTCGCTCTGAGAACGACGGTAGGTCGGCGGGGAGAGCGGGTCAACGCGACGCGCGGAGAACGGGTCGCGAACCTCAACCTTATCTGGGGACTTGTCACCGGACCGATCAGGTGTCCGCGGCCGCGCGGCCACCCGGACCAGCGCTCTAGGTGTCCGCGCCGCGGAAATCCTCCGGCGAGACGGAGTCGAGGAACTCGCGGAACTTCTCGACCTCGTCCTCCTGCTCGTCCGGGATGATCAGCCCGGCCTCCTGCAGGACGGAGTCCTCCGCGTGGATCGGCACGCCGATACGCAGGGCCAACGCCACCGAGTCGCTCGGCCTGGCCGAGACCCGGATGTCACCGTCGAAGACCAGCTCGGCGAAGAAGGTGCCTTCGCGGAGGTCGGTGATACGCACCTGCTCCAGCTCCCGACCCAACGCGCCGATCACGTCCTTGAGCAGGTCGTGGGTCAGCGGACGGGCTGGTCGCACCCCCTGCTGCTCCAACGCGATCGCGGTCGCCTCGACCGAGCCGATCCAGATCGGGAGGTATCGCTCACCATCGGTTTCGCGCAGCAGCAAGATCGGTTGGTTTGCGGGCAACTCCACCCGCACGCCCACGACTCGCATCTCACTCATCGGGTTCGCCTCCCTCCGCTCGCTCAGCGAGGATGTGCACCCACATCTTCGAGGATCGCTCATCGCTCTGTCTGACGCTACCCGCCATCCGGTTCCGACGCCCGTGTAATCCCAAAGCGAAACACGTCACGATGCGAGAACGCTCGGTTACCCGGACGACAGTGATCGTCAGCTTACTTGCCCGTGATCCGGCGTAAACCTGCCTTGACCAGAAGCGTGTGCAGACCGACCGACAGCGCCGCCAGCTCGCGCATCGCCTCGTCCGCGCGCGCCCGCGCGTCCGGGTCGTGCTGGCGGTACATCGGCGTGACGATCTGCTCGACCAGCCCGACCTCGCGGTCGGCCGAGGCCCGGAACGCCCGGAGGTGGCGCGGCTCGATCCCGTAGCCGGCCAGGCTTCGCACAGTGGTCGCGACCAGCGCGGACTCGCTGTCGTAGAAGCCGGCGGCACCCGGTTTGACCAAGCCGTACTGCTCCAGCTCGGCCAACGTCGCGGCGTCGATGCCGCTGGAGGAGAGCAACTCCTCCTTCGTGAGCCGGCGTTGCACCGGCTCGGCGAACGACTCGGCGCTCGGTAACCCGTTGGGCGGCACGGGCGTCAACCCCCGCGACGGCACGTCGTCGGGGTGCCCGCGGTCCGCGGCATCGAGCTGCTCCTTGATCACCTTGAGCGGCAGGTAGTGGTCGCGCTGGGCGGCCAGCACGAACCGCAGCCGCTCGACATCCGCGGCCGTGAACTGGCGGTATCCCGAAGCCGTCCGGGCCGGTTGGACCAGCCCTTCCGTCTCCAGGAACCTGATCTTGGAGATCGTGACGTCCGGGAAGTCCACCCGAAGCTGGGTGAGCACCGCACCGATGCTCAACGCAGCACTCGATGGCCGCCCGGCCGCCGTCACGCCTACCTCCGCGCCGACCTAGGCGGGGTTGTTGCCGGTCAGGAACACCAGGCGGAACTTGCCGATCTGAACCTCGTCGCCACCGGCGAGAACGGCCTGGTCGACTGGCTCACGGTTGACATAGGTGCCGTTCAGGCTGCCCACGTCGATGACCACGAACTCGCCACCCTCGCGGCGGAACTCCGCGTGGCGACGGGAAACCGTGACGTCGTCGAGGAAGATGTCGCTGTCCGGGTGCCGGCCCGCGCTGGTGGTGTCCCGGTCGAGCAGGAACCGCGAACCCGCGTTCGGGCCGCGCTTGACCACCAGGAGAGCCGTACCGACCGGCAGGGCGTCGACACCGGCCATTACCGGCTCGGGAGCTGGCGCGTTGCCCTCTGTCTCGGCGAGGAAGTCGGCCCGGAACACGGAAGTCCGCTCCGGCGACTGCTCCGGCGGCACGCCGGGCCCGTCGTTGGTGCTCACCTGAGCTCTCCTCCTGCTGGTGAAATTTCTCTACGCATGCAAACGTACCGTGCGCTCCACAGCACCGATCCGGTGACTCCCCGGCCGGGAAGTCCTAGTCCTTCTCGGTCAGTGCCTGGTAGGCCGCCGCGTCCAGCAGATCGCCGAGCGCGGCGGTGTCGTCGGCGGCGATCTCGATGATCCAGCCCTCGCCGTACGGGTCGCTGTTGATCAGCTCGGGAGTCTCGTCCAGCGCGGTGTTCACGGCCGTGATCTCGCCCGTCAGCGGTGCGAAGATCTCGGACACGCTCTTGGTCGACTCGACCTCGCCGAGCGGGGAGCCGGCCTCCACCCGCTGGCCGACCTCGGGCAGCTCGACGAACACGACGTCGCCGAGCTGCTGCTGGGCGTAGTCGGTGATGCCGACGCGGACGGTGGCGCCTTCCTTGCTGGCCAACCACTCGTGCTCGTCGGTGTACTTGAGATCTTCCGGCGTCATGGTGCAGAGCTTAGAGGGAGCGGCGCCCGCAGTGCCTGGCGCGTCTGCACCACATAGAGCAGGCCCGACCAGACGAACAGCACACCGCCCCAGATGGCGAACGCGTAGGCGAACGGGCGGACGATGGTGGCCGCGTCCGAGGCGCCCTGGGCGAGCAGCAGCAGCGGCATCGCGTACATGAGGTTGAACGTGGCCGCCTTGCCGATGTAGGTCACCTCCGGCGGTCCGAAGCCGGCGCGGCGCAGCACCCAGAGGCACACGCCCACCAGCACGTCCCGCAGCACCAGCACGGCGGCTATCCACCACGGCACGATGTCGCGCAGCACGAACGCGATCACCGTGGCCAGCGTGTACAGCCGGTCGGCCGCCGGGTCGAGCATGGCGCCGAGCTTGCTCGTCTGGTTCAGCCAGCGGGCGATCTTGCCGTCCAGGTAGTCGGAGATCCCGGCGATCACGAGCACGGCGAGCGCCCAGCCGTCCTCCTCCGGGCCGAGCAGCAACCAGAGGAACAGCGGCACCCCCGCGAGCCGCAGGATGCTCAGCAGGTTGGGGACCGTGAAGAGACGGTCCGGCAGCTCCTCCTCCATGAGAGCTGACAGTAGCTGGCTCAGGTAGCAACCTTGGCGATTGCGTATCGGAACGCCTTGGGGAGGGCGACCGTGCCGTCGCGGTTCACGGCGGCGGCCACGGAATCGCAGAACGCCTGGCGGACCGGCTGTTCACCGGCGAGCTGGATGGCCGCCATGATCTGGGTACTGCCCAGCATCGACGCCCAGGCGGCCGTCCGGGTCGGGTAGGTGGTGGTGAAGCGCACGTCGCCCGTGGTGTCGAGGAGCAGTCCGGCCTCCGCCAGCCGGACGGTGGGGTCGTGCATCCGGGTCACGTGCTCGGGGACCAAACGGGCCAAATGGTTGGCGAACGTCTCCGCCCAGCACCCGGCCGGGCGCACCAGGCCGCCGACCACCACCCGGCCGCCGGGGCGGGTGACCCGGACGAGTTCGGGCAGGCAGCAGGTGGCGCCGTCCGTGCTGACCGCCACGTCGAAACGGCCGTTGTCGAACGGCAGGTCGGTCGCGTCGCCGACCCGCAGGTCCGCGTCCGGCAGGCCCCACCTGGCGATCTCCAGCAGCTCGGCGGCCGGGTCGACGCCCGCCCCGAGCGCGCCGCCCAGCTCGGCCGCGCGCAGCAGCTGCCCGACGCCGCAGCCGACGTCCAGCAGGCGCAGGCCGGCCACCCCGCCGAGTGCGGTGAGGATGGCCCGGTGCAGCGGCCGGCACTCCGGCTCGGGCAGCGACGGCCACTCCTGCCCCCGCGCTCCCACGATCCTCGGATCGAGCGCTGCTGACATCATGTCGGGCCCCTCACTGCCGCACAGAGTTCTCGAACCAATAGTTCGCCCAGCCGGAGCGGTAACACATCGGGCATAGCCTTTAGATCCACTCGGCATGCGCCTTATGTTCGTCACCTCGGGATACTGAGCGCGTGTCGCGACGGGTGTCGGTGCCGGAACTCATCGGCCGGCGAAGCGAGCTGGCCGTGCTGGACGACGCCCTGACCGACGTCTCCGCCGGGACCGGCCGCTTGGTGCTGGTCGAGGGCGACGCGGGGGTCGGCAAGACCAGGCTGGTCCAGGAGTTCGCCGACCGGGCGGCGGCGGGCGGCGCCACCGTGTTGTCGGGCGGCTGTCTGCAGCTCGAGGCGGACATCCCCTACGCGCCGTTCGACGAGGCGCTCAGCGCGATCCCCGGGCTCTTCTTCGCCTCGTCGGGTGCGGCCGACCGGGCCGCCGAGTTCCGCCGCGTGGCCGACGCGATTACCGGCGCCGGCCGGCCGGTGGTGCTGGTGCTCGAGGACCTGCACTGGGCCGACGCGTCCACCCGCGACCTGTTCGTGTTCCTGCAGCGCGCGCTGCGCCACGCGCCCGTGCTGCAGATCGGCACGCACCGCAGCGGCGAGATCGCCGGCGACCACCCGGTGGCGGGCGTGATGGCCGAGCTGGCCCGCATGCCGCACACCGAGCGGCTGCGGTTGGCGCCACTCGACCAGGCGGAGACCACGGCACTCGCCCGCGGCCTGCTCGGCGTCGAGCCGGCCAGCGAGATGGTGAAGCTGCTGCTGGTTCGCGCGGAGGGCAACCCGTTCTTCACCGAAGAACTGGTGGCCGCGTGGCCGGCACGCGGCGAGGTGCCGCAGACGGTCCGCGAGGTGGTGATCACCCGGCTGGCCCGGTTGACCGAGGGCGCGCGCACGCTCGCCCGGCTGGCGTCGGTGGTCGGCCGCACCGTGTTCTACGACCAGCTGGCAGCGCTTGCCGGGGCGGACATCGATGCCTCGGTGCGAGACCTCATCCACCACGGACAGCTGGTCACGGCCGGCGAGGACGCCTACGCGTTCCGGCACGCGCTGATCCGCGAGGCGATCTACGCCGACCTGCTGCCCGGCGAGCGCCGGCAGGCCCACGCCCGGGTCGCGCGGCTGCTGGCCGGCCGGGCCTCGCCGGCCGAGTTGGCCCACCACTGGGACGCGGCGGGCGAGGTGGCCGAGGCGCTCGTGGCGTCCGTGCGTGCCGGTGAGTCGGCGAGCGCGGCGTTCGCGCCGGCCGAGGCCCACGCGCACTACGAGCGGGCGCTGCGGCGCTGGCCGGACGCGCCGGATCCGGCCGGCCTGACCGGGCTGGACCTGGACACGCTGCTGGAGCGGGCGGCCGAGGCGGCGAGCCTGGCGAGCCGCAACGCCCGCGCCGTGGAGCTGACCAAGCAGCGCCTGGCCGATCTGGACGAGCGGCGCGAACCCGTGCGGGCCGCGCTCGCGTACGCGCTGCTCGGCTACCGCGCGTGGGCGTCGGCCGACCGGCCGCTCGCGCGGGAGGCGAACGAGCGCGCGCTGGCGCTCATCCCGGCGGACGCACCCGAGCGACTCTCGATCCTGGCGCGCCGCGCGGGGTTCGCCATGATGTCCTCGCGGCACCGCGACGGCGTCCGGTTCGCCCGCGAGCTGCTGCCGGTGGCGGAGCTGGCGGGCGACGACACGACCTACGCCCGTGGGCTGATGGTCATGGCCGTGTGCCAGATCGGGCTCGGCCACGTCGAGGAGGGCCTCGCCTACTACGACCGGCACCTGGAGCTGGCCAACGCCTCGCGGGTGCCGCGGCTGCTGGGTGTCGCCTACGCCAACTACCCCGAGTCGCTCGTGTGGGTGGACCGGCCGGTCGAGGCGCTCGCGTTGGCGCGGGAGGGCATCGAGCGAGCGGCCCAGTTCGGGTTCGACTTCTACCTGTTGTTGATCGTCGGCAACCAGGTCCGGGCGCTGGCCGAGCTACATCGCTGGGACGAGGCGCTCGACGCCGCCGACGACCCGAGCGACCCGGGCGCCGACGCGTTCACCCGGCTGCCGGTCGACCTGGCCAGGGCCGACGTGTACCTCAAGCGCGGCGAGCAGGAGGCGGCCAGCGCGCTGCTCGACCGGTCGGCCGAGGTTCTCACCGGGCAGGACGACGTCCAGTTCGGCAGCGAACTGTCCGCGCTGCAGGCACTTCTGGCGATCCAGCAGCACCGCTGGGCCGACGCGCGGGCCGCCGTGGCCGAGGGCCTGCGGGTGGCGCTGGCGGCCGACAACCAGCACCGCGCGGCACGGCTGGTGGCGATCGGCACCCGGGTGGAGGCCGACGCCGGACGCGGGCGGACGGATCCGGCGCGTCGCCCAGCAAATCCTCGACGCCGGGTGGGCCCACCAGCAGGCGCTGGAGGCGGACGGCGCGGTCGCGCTGCCGCGCGTCACCCGGTCGTTCGCGCAGGCCCGCGCCGAGCTGTCCCGCCTGGCCACGCCGGCACCGGCCGCGTGGGCCGCGGTGGCCGACCTCGCCGGCCACGACCGTCACCTGCTGGGCTACGCGCACTTCCGGGAGGCGGAGGCGATGCTGCTGACCCGCGGGCCCCGCGGCCACGCGACGGCGGCGCTGGCCGAGGCGTCGGCGATCGCGGCCTCGCTGCGGGCGGCCCCGCTGGCCGAGCAGGTCCGCACGCTGGCCGAGCGCGCCCGCATCGCCGTCCCCACGGCCGCACCGGCCCCCCAGGCGGCCGACCCGCTAGGTCTCACCGCCCGCGAGGCGGAGGTGCTGGAGCTGGTCGGCCAGGGCCGGACGAACGCCGAGATCGCCGAGGAACTGTTCATCAGCACGAAGACGGCGAGCGTCCACGTGTCGAACATCCTGCGCAAACTCGGTCTCCGAAGCCGAATCCAGGCAGCCGCACTGGCCCAACGCCGCCACCCAGAACACTGACCCGGCGAGTCCCACGTTCACAACACGCGAGTCCCCCGTTCACAACACGCGAGTCCCCCGTTCACAACACGCGAGTCCCCCGTTCAGAACCGGCGAGTCCCACGTTCGGAGTGGGTGAGTTCCATGTTCGGTACGCCACCAGGTGTGTCGCGAACGTGGGACTCACCGGTCGCGAACGTGGATCGCGACGTGGGACTCGCCAGTCGCGAACGTGGGACTCACCGGTCGCGAACGTGGGACTCGCGTGGTTTGAAAGGGGGACTCGCGGGGGTGTTAGGGGCGTAGGTCGGGGAAGTCCTCCTCGCGGTACTCGCCGGCGAGCGGGGTGTCCGGGGTGCCGTGGACCTCGTTCTCGCGGGCGCGTAGCTCCACGCGGCGGATCTTGCCGGAGATCGTCTTCGGCAGTTCGGCGAACTCGAGCAGCCGGATTCGTTTGTACGGCGCCAGATGCTCGCGCGCGAACGCCAGGATCGAGCGTGCCGTGTCGGCGTTCGGCTCGTGTCCCGCCGCCAGCACCACGTACGCCTTCGGCACGGCCAGCCGGATCGGGTCCGGCGACGGCACGACGGCCGCCTCGGCCACCGCCTCGTGCTCGATCAGCACGCTCTCCAGCTCGAACGGCGAGATCCGATAGTCCGACGCCTTGAACACGTCGTCCGCGCGGCCGACGTAGGTGATGTAGCCGTCCTCGTCACGCGACCCGACGTCGCCGGTGTGGTAGTACCCGTCGCGCATGGCCTCGTCGGTGCGCTCGTCGTCGTCCGCGTAACCGACCATCAGGCCGACGGGCCGGCGCGACAGGTCGATGCAGATCTCGCCCTCGTCGCTCGGCACGCCCGCCGCGTCGACCAGCGCGATCGCGAACCCCGGCAGCGGCCGGCCCATGGAGCCCGGCTTCACCCGCTGGCCCGGCGTGTTCGCCACCTGCACCGACGTCTCCGTCTGCCCGAAGCCGTCGCGAATGGTGACGCCCCAAGCCTTGGACACCTGCTCGATCACCTCGGGGTTGAGCGGCTCCCCCGCGCCGACCACCTTGCGCGGCGGCGTGGTCATGCCGGACAGGTCGGCCTGGATGAGCATCCGCCACACGGTGGGCGGCGCGCAGAACGACGTCACGCCACAACGGTCCATCTGGGACATGAGCGCGGTCGCGTCGAAGCGCGTGTAGTTGTAGATGAACACGGTCGCCTCGGCGTTCCACGGCGCGAACACGTTGCTCCACGCGTGTTTCGCCCAGCCCGGCGCGGAAAGGTTGAGGTGCACGTCGTCCGGCTCGAGGCCGATCCAGTACATTGTGGACAGATGGCCCACCGGGTAGGAGACGTGCGTGTGCTGCACCAGCTTGGGGCGCGCGGTGGTGCCGGAAGTGAAGTACAGCAGCATGGTGTCGTCGGCGGCCGTCGGACCGTCCGGGGTGAAGTCGGCCGCCTCGGCCTCGCTGTCGGCGAAGGACAGCCAGCCGTCCACGGGCGCACCCACCGCGATCTTCGTGTACGAGCCGGGCACGTCCGCGAACTTCGGCGCGTCCTCCGCGCGGACCACCACGTGCGCCGCGCGCCCCCGATCGACACGGTCACGCAGGTCGGCCGCCCCCAGCAGGGTGGACGCGGGGATCAGCACGACGCCCAGCTTCATGGCGGCCAGGATGGTCAGCCACAGCTCACCCTGGTTGCCGAGCATGAGGATCAGCCGGTCGCCGCGGCGCGCGCCCTGGGTTCGCAGCCAGTTCGCCACCTGGCTGGACCGCCGCGACACCTCGGCGAAGGTCCACTTCAGCTCGCTGCCGTCCTCCTCGACGATCCACAGCGCCGGGCGGCTCGCGGTCGGCTCGCTCGCCGCCACCACGTCGAACCAGTCGAGCGCCCAGTTGAACCGGTCCAGCTCCGGCCATTCGAACTCCGCACTCGCGCGGAGATAGTCCTCCCGATGATCACGGAGAAAGTCCCGCGCCGCCCGGAAACCGTCGGTGGCTGCACTGCTCACTGATCCGCCTCCCCGAAATTTTCCCGCGTGGTCACGCAGCGTTGTCGGCCTTCCGTACGGCCCGTACTTGTGGCTGGGTTGCTTCCCGTTCCCCTTGGGTACGGTTGGCTACCACTCAGTTCACGCGAGCGCCCTCCCAATTTACTTGCCACTGAACCTCGGGGATCGCCGCTCCAGGAACGCCTGCACCGCCTCGCCGAGGTCCTCGCTCGGCAGGAACGCGGCGTTCCACGCGGAGACATATCGCAGACCGGCCGCCACGTCCTGCTCGCGCTGCCGGTCGAGCACGTCCTTCACGCCCTGCACGACCAGCGGCGGGTTGGCCGCGATGTCGGCGGCCAGCGACCGCGCGGCGGCCAGCATCGCGGCCTGGTCGGGGTACACGTCGTTCACCAGGCCGATGCGCTCGGCGCGCGCGGCGTCCACGTCGCGGCCGGTGTAGGCCAGCTCGCGCAGGTGGCCCTCGCCGATGATGCCGACGAGCCGCTGCAGGCTGCCGATGTCGGCCACGATCGCGACCTTCACCTCGCGCACGCTGAACTTCGCGTCCTCGCTGGCGAGCCGGATGTCGGCCGCGGAGATCACGTCGACGCCGCCGCCGATGCACCAGCCGCTGACCGCCGCGATCACCGGCTTGCGGCACGCGGCCACCGCCGTCACCGCGTCCTGCAGCGTGCGGATCTCGTTCAGGAACCTGGTGCGGGGCGCGGCGAGCGCGCTGCCGTCGAGCAGCTCCGCCCAGCTCGGCATCATGGCCGGCAGGTCGAGGCCGTAGGAGAAGTGGGCGCCGCTGCCGGTCACCACGACCGCCCGTACCGCCGGATCGGCGTCCAGCACCTGGAAAACCACCGGTAGCTCGCGCCAGAAGTCGGGGCCCATGGCGTTGCCCTTGCCCGGTCCGAGCAGCGTCACCTCGGCCACGCCGCCGGCGATGTCGACCTTGAGCGAGACAAGGTTGTCGTGATCCGCAGTCATGTACCCCATCCTCACCCGAATGTTCACCCGGCGCCTGCCGCCACGGGCCGGGATTCCCTACTCGGAGTATGTCCTACCAGCGCATCGAGTTCCCCCGATCGTGTCCGTGGCGGTTTGGCAGTCTGAGCCGGTCGGGGGGTTAACGTCCCGATCAGGCGATCTTCACGTCAAAGGAGGGGCGCATGACACGGGAAAGCGTGATGTCGACGCCGATTTTCGATGAACTGCTGCGCGAGATGGCCCAGCGGGCGGAGCCCCGCCCGCCGTCCCCACCACCGCCGGAGGCCGAGCCCGCGGGAGCCGCCAACGATCAGGCTCGGGCAGCCGGGAAACGTCGCCACCGCGCCGACTGACGGGCACATCACACTAGTCAACTCGATAATGACAGCGTACTTTCATTTCAGAGTCTACTACTGAAATGGAGTTAGCTGTCATGTCTGTCCAAGTGCCTGACTCGGGGACCCGCAAGTGGTGGGCACTCGGCGCCCTCACCCTCGTGGTGCTCGCGGTCGCCCTACCGGCGACCATCCTCAGCGTCGCGCTGCCCACGCTCGCCAGGGAACTCGACGCGTCCGCGTCCGACCTGCAGTGGTTCGTCTCCGCCTACACGCTGGTGCTGGCCGCCGGTCTGCTGCCGGGTGGGTTGCTCGGCGACCGCTTCGGCCGCAAGAAGATGCTGCTCGTGGCGCTGGTGGTGTACGGCGGCGGCTCGGTGCTCGCGGCCACCGCCCCGTCGCCCGCCATGTTCATCACCGCCCAGGCGGTGCTCGGTCTCGGCGCGGCGCTCGTCATCCCGCTGGTGCTGTCCGGCATCACCGTGCTGTTCACGGCCGAGGAACGGCCCCGCGCGGTCGGCATCTGGGCGGCCGCGAACTTCCTGGCGCTGCCGCTGGGCCCGATCGTCGGCGGCTGGCTGCTGTCGAACTTCTGGTGGGGCTGGGTCTTCCTCATGAACCTGCCGATCATCGTGCTGGCGCTGATCGCGGTGATCGTGCTGCTGCCGGAGTCGCGCAGTGAGCGGCGGCCGGCCCTCGACCCGGTCGGCGTGCTCACCTCCAGCGTCGGCCTCGCGGTACTCACGTACGGCATGGTGAAAGCCGGCCAGGACGGCTGGAGCTCGGCCGGCTCGCTCGGCGGCATCCTCGGCGGGCTCGCCGTCCTCGGCGGGTTCGCGCTCTGGGAGCGGTTCCTCGACCGCCGCTCCCCCGGCCGCACGCTGGTCGACCTGTCGCTGTTCGGCTCGGCCCGGTTCACCTGGGGAACGATCATCGCGGGCCTCGGCGTGTTCGCGTTCTTCGGCCTGATGTTCGCCGCGCCGCAGTACTTCCAGGCGGTACTCGGCACGGACGCCATGGGCAGCGGGGTCCGGCTGCTGCCGCTGCTCGGCGGCATGATGGTAGGCGCGGGCCTGGCCGACCGGGTGGCCACCCGGCTGGGCGGCAAGGTGACGGTCACCGCCGGTTTCCTCATCCTGTGCGCGGCACTCGTGGTCGCCACGGCCACCACCGCGACCAGCGGGTACGGCCTGGCCGCCACCTGGACCTCGATCGGCGGCCTCGGGGCCGGGCTCGCGCTCGCCACCGCGTCCTCCGCCGCGCTCGCGGCGATCACCGCTGAACGCGCGGGGGTCGCGTCCGCGCTCATGCAGGCCGTCCAGAAGCTCGGCACGCCGCTGGCCGCCGCCATCCTCGGCAGCGTGCTGAACTCCGGTTACTCCAACGGGCTGCGGCTCGACGGGCTGCCGGCCGAGGTGGCGGCCGCCGCCCGGGACAGCGTGTACGCGGGTGCGGCGGTCGCCGACCGGCTGGGCTCGGCCGAACTGCTCGCGCAGGTGCGGGCCGCGTTCGTCGACGGCCTCGACCAGATGATGTGGGTGTCGGCCGCCATCGCCGCGCTCGGCATGCTGCTGACCGTGCTCTTCCTGCCGGCGCGTGCCCCCCGGGTAGCCGCTGAGGAGGCAGAACAAGCAGAATCGAGCCATGGCGTCCAGGTCACCGGCTGAGACCGCGGTCTCGGGCGGACTGCGTGAGCGGAAGAAGGCGAGGACCAAACTCGCCATCCAGGAACACGCGGTCCGCCTGTTCCGCGAGCAGGGTTACGCGCAGACCACGATCGAGCAGATCGCGGAGGCGGCGGAGGTCTCCCCCAGCACCGTGTTCCGGTACTTCCCCACGAAGGAAGACCTGGTCACCACCGACGAGATCGATCCCCTGGTGTACGCGGCGTTCGAGGCGCAGCCGCCGGAGCTGACGCTGGCCCAGGCCTGGCGCGCGGCGATCGCGTCGACGTACGCGCAGCTGACCGCGGCCGAGGTGGAGACCGAGAAGGACCGGGGGCTGCTGTTCCTGACGGTGCCGGAACTGTGGGGGGCCTCGCTCAGCAGCATCACCAAGAGCACGGACACGCTGATCGCGATGAGCGCGCGGCGCACCGGCCGCGACGTGCACGATCCGGAGCTGCGGACCGCGATCGGCGCGATCTTCGGCGTCCTGCTGCTGGCCGCGTTCGACTGGGTCCGGAACCCGGAAGGCAACATCCTCGCGGTCATCGACGACGCCTTCGGTCAGCTCGAAAAGGGCATCATCCTGTAGAACTTCTGGCATGGGGGTGCTGGAAGCCCTGCGCCAGCGCCGTTTCCGCTGGCTCGCCGCCGCACGCACGGCCGGTTATCTCGGCAACGCGATCGCGCCGATCGCGCTCGCCTTCGCCGTGCTCGACCTGACCGGTTCGGTCACCGACCTCGGGATCGTGGTCGGCACCAGGTCGGTGGCGAACGTGGCGCTGCTGCTGGTCGGCGGGGTACTGGCGGACCGGCTGCCGCGGGCGGTGCTGCTGCAGGGCGCGAGCCTGGCGGCCGCGTTGACCGCGGGTGTGCTGGCGACCGCCGTGCTCACGGGGTTCGCCTCGGTCCCGCTGCTCGCGGGCGTCGGTTTGGTGAACGGCGCGGTGGCGGCGCTGTCGTTGCCGGCCGCCGCGGCCATCACCCCGGAGACCGTGCCGGCGGCCGTGCTGCAGCAGGCGAACGCCGTGGTGCGGATGGGCACGAACACCGCGTCGGTGGCCGGGTCGGCCACCGGCGGTCTGCTGGCCGCGCTCACCGGGCCGGGCTGGGCGATGGCCGTGACCGCCGCGATCTTCCTGGCCGAGGCCGGCTGCTACCTGCGGGTCGGCCGGGGCGACCGGCCCGCCGCCCGGACCAGGATCCGGCCGCTGGCCGAGCTGCGCGAGGGTTGGGCGGAGTTCGTGTCCCGCACGTGGGTGTGGGTGGTGGTCGTGCAGTTCATGGTGGTGAACGCCGCTCTGGTCGGCGGCCTGCACGTGCTCGGCCCGGCCATCGCGGACGACACCATCGGGCGGACGGCCTGGGGGTTCGCGCTCGCCGCGGAGACGGGCGGGGCGTTGGTGGGCGGGATCCTGGCGGCCCGGTGGCTGCCGCGGCGGGCGCTCCGGATGGGCGTCGCGCTGACCGCGCTCGCCGCCGTGCCGCTGCTGGTGCTGGCGCACGCCCCCGCGGTGCCGGTGCTGCTGGTGGCCATGTTCGCGGCCGGCGTGGGACTCGAGCAGTTCACCATCGCCTGGGACCTGTCGCTGCAGCAGAACGTGCCAGGGGATCGGTTGGCCCGCGTGTACTCCTACGACATGGTCGGCTCGTTCGTCGCGGTCCCCATCGGCCAGCTGGTGGCCGGCCCGGTGGCGTTGGCCGTCGGCACCGACGCCACGCTCACGGGTGCCGCGGGGCTCATCGTGGTCGCCACGGCGGCCGCGCTCACCAGCCGGGGAGTGCGCACCCTGCGGAGGTCAGAGGTCGGCGAACCGGCCCCATGACACGAACACGGCGACCGCCAAGATCACCACGTTCACCCCCACCGTGCGCGGCTCCCGCAGCCGCGCGTGCACGGCTGCCGCGAGCACCATGACCAGTACCAGCCCGGCGGCCGCCACCGGCGTGAGCGCGCGGGCGATCCCGGTCGCCCACGGCAGGATCAGCCCGGCCACGGCCACCAGCTCGGACCCGCCGGCCAGCCGCATGAACGGCAGCGGCACGATCTTCGCCGAGGTCTGCCCGGTGGCGATCATCCGTTCCCGGCTCTGCGTGGACTTCAACGTGCCGGACAACGCGAAGATCCCCGCGAGCGCGATCTGCCCGATCCACAGCGCGACGTCCATGGTTCCCCCGTCCTATCGGTGTCATCGTCACCACCAGGACGGGACGGGCACGCCACATGTGACAGCTCAGCCGGCCCGCACCGATCGCGCGGCCACGACGGCCGACGCGGCGGCCGCCACACCGACCAGCAGCCCGACCACCCCGATCGTCCAGGCCACGGACTCCTCCCCCTCGAGAGCGGCGGCGAACACCGCGAGCTGCGTGCCACCCAGCAGCGCCAGCGCCGCACCACCGGCCAGCGCGGCCGACGGCCGGCGCACCACCGACGCCACCAGCACGAGCGCGAGCACCACCATCACGACCATCGCGACGATCACCGGCGCGGTCGTCTCACGAACGGCCCAGGCGAGGCCGGGGTCGGTGGGCGTCAACGCGTCGAGACCGCTCTGCAGTGCGGGTTCGGTCACCCCGTAGCCGGTGTTGAACACCTCGCTGACCAGCACCTTCAACGGCAGGAACCCGCCGGCCGCGAGCACCACGGCGCCCACCGCCTGGCCGTGCGCCACGAACCGGGAGCGCCAGACGGCGACCGCGGCGGCCGCCCCGATGAGGAACAGCGGCGCCACCATGGCCACCACTGCCAGGGTGGGGTGGACGTTCGCCAGGTAGAGGTCGCCGCCCGCCGCCAGTGCACCGATGAGGGCCGCCAGCGACCCGGCCAGTACGTAGGCGGCGGCCGCGGCGACGGCCACCCGCCGGTGCCGCGCCGTGAACAGCCAGGCGGCGGCCGCCGCCGTCACGAACCCGAGGATGCCGGAGACGTACCCCTCGATCGAGCGCTCGAACAAGGTCCACATCAGCGGCCGCCACAACGGGTACAGCTGCAGCCCGACCAGCACGGCGACGGCCGCCGCGGCACCCGCGGTGCCCGGCAGGGCGTAGGCGAGCGCCCCGGCGACCAGCAGCAACACCAGCCCGAGCACGCCCTGCACCCACAGCGCGATGTCGAACAGCGACAGGGTCTGCACCACGAACACCACCAGCGCGACGGCGATCACCGCGCCGCAGGCGGCCGCGGCGGGTGCTCCCGCCGACCGGGCCGCCGCGATCAGCCGCGCGAACCCGGCTCGCACGGCCGGCCACCGCGCGGCGACCAACGCGGCCACCACCACGAGTGCGGCCACTCCGCTCCCCACCCACGGGGTGGCGAAGACCACGCTTTCCTCGCCGGCGAGAATCGGCTCGACGGTGAACACCGAGCCGGCGAGTATCCCGCCCGCCACGTCCCGGCGGAGTACGGCGACGAGCACCAGCACGGCGGTCACGATCAGCGCGAGCGCCAGGACCACGTTGCCCACGGCGCCGTCCCAAGCGCCGGCCGGGTTCGGGTCGACCGTCTGAGTGCCGGCCTGACCGGCGCCGAGCGTGCCGAACGGCGACGAGCCGGCACCGAACGCGTAGCCGGCGGCCATGGCACCGGCGGCCGCCGCCAGGTTGCCCCACGCCGACTCGGCGGGCGCGCGGAGCACGACCACCAGGAGCGCGGCCGCCACCACCAGCATGGTGATCGAGACGGCGGCCATCGAGACGTTCACGGCGATCAGCACGAGGACGACCAGCATCGTGCTGACCGCGCCGGCACCGGCGGTCCAGGCGCGCATCCCGCTGGTGGCGAGGACGAGCAGCGCGAGCGCGGGTATGCCGTAGACCAGGAACACCACGAGGAGCACCGAGCCGCTGTCGTCGTTGCGCAGTCCCTCGGACGCCGCGATGGCCAGCGCCGCGAGGCCGCCGAGGACGGCGCCGAGGACGGCGAGGGACGTGCCGATCCCGCGCAGCGTCCGGTGCCCGAGCGCCTTGGTCACCGGATGCGCACGTGCCGTGCCGAGCCGGTAGATCGCCCAGCCGGCCGCCACCAGCACGGCCGCCAGCAGCAGGCCCAGCGCGTTCACCGTGAACACGGCGGTCATGGCGATCGCCCCCGCGCCGGTGAGCAGCGCGCCCACCACGGCGAACGCGGCCGCGCCGGGCGCCGCCGGAGTGTCGGGCACGGCGGCGGGCACGGGCTCGGTCCTCGGCTCGTCCTGGTACATGCGGGCTTTCTAGTGGACTCGAGCCGACCGCACCGGTCGAATCGGAAAATTGACGGTGCCAACCGGCATGATTCCCGCGTGGACACTCCTCCACCCGCGTACCGGCAGGTCTCGCAGGCGCCGACCCTACCGGGTGGCGCACCGCACGAGCCGGACTTCGACGTCGCCGCGCTGGACGAGCGGCTGCGCCAGGCCTACTTCTGCCGAGAGACCTGCGGGTAGAGATCCTGGCGACCCACGGAACACCCGCCCGGGGCGGCGAGATAGCAGTGACCTGCGGCGAGAACGAGTTGCTCCCGCTGCTGCGCCACCGAACAGGCGACCACGCGACCCTGACCGAGGACGGCACCGCGTTGGTCGGCCTGGAAGGTCGCCGGTCCGGTTCCGCTCTCACAGCGGGGCGTGGGCCCAGTCCCTGGAGCTGACGCACGTCTTGTCTCCACTGGGTTTGGTGGCGTGGCAACTACGCCAGTCCGAGAATGGCGCCGCCCACCTAACCCTGCACGAAGCCGGATCTCCGACCCAAGGGCAGCGGAGGCGGCGACAAAAGCCCGCTGGGCAACATAAACCTGACCGTGACGATCACCAACCTGGCCTAAGTGGTCGAAATTGGAAGTCTTTCGGGGGTTGACCAGGTGGCGGCGTCTCGATGGACCCCTTCGAGGCATGGCCGATGTCTCGAAGGGGTCCATCGAGACGTTCAACGCCCCCAATGGGTCCTTCAGGGCACGACCACTGTCCCGGAAGCGCCCTTCGCGACACCGCCCGCCGGTACATGCCAGCCAGCGCAGATCGACCCCAGAAGGACTTCCGATTCTGACCACTAAGGACGCGAAACCCCAGCGCAACTTCATCAAACCTGTCAGGCGCGGCAGTGGCCTGACCCAGGCCCGCCACCAAACCGCGACCACCACCCGACCGGTCACCATCCCCAACGGGAGGGGTCATCATGGCCGACAGCAACGGTCACCATGGCCGACGGGAGCGGCCATCATGGCCACCTGCAACGGTCATCATCCCCAACCGGAGTGGTCACCATGGCCAACCGGAGTGGTCACCAAGGCCGCACCGTACGACTCGCTGTCGGGACGGTACGACTCGCTGTCCATTCGGTACGGGTCGTCCATGGGATCCTCGAGCCGGGCAGCAGCAACCCCGCATGCCAAGCCGCCCTTTCACACCTGGCCCCTGCCCCCGCGCCCCGCCCAGGGTTACTTCACGCCTGCGGCGTCCATTCCTCGCAACTCCTTCTTCAGGTCGGAGATCTCGTCTCGCAGTCGGGCGGCCAACTCGAACTGCAGGTCCCGGGCCGCGTTCATCATCTGGTCGGTCAGTTGCTGTACCAGGTCGGCCAGCTCGGCTCGGGCCATGGAGCCGACGTTCTCCTTGACGTAGACCCCGGAGGACCGGCCACCGGGCTCGCCCGCCGCACGTCGGCCGCGGGACGCGTTGCGGCCGGAGCCGCCGATCGGCACGTTCTCGCCGTCGGTGTCCACCGCCTCCGTGTACACCCGGTCGAGGATGTCGGCGATCTTCTTGCGCAGTGGCTGCGGGTCGAGGCCGCGTTCCTCGTTGTAGGCGATCTGCTTGGCGCGCCGGCGATTGGTCTCGTCGATCGCGTGCTTCATGGAGTCGGTGATCCGGTCGGCGTACATGTGCACCTGACCGGAGACGTTGCGGGCCGCGCGGCCGATCGTCTGGATCAGGCTGGTGCCCGAGCGCAGGAAGCCCTCCTTGTCGGCGTCCAGAATGGACACCAGGGAGACCTCCGGCAGGTCGAGGCCCTCGCGCAGCAGGTTGATGCCCACCAGTACGTCGTACTCGCCCAGCCGCAGCTGGCGCAGCAGCTCGATCCGCCGCAGCGTGTCCACCTCGGAGTGCAGATAGCGCACCCGGATGCCCAGCTCCAGCAGATAGTCGGTCAGGTCCTCGGACATCTTCTTGGTCAACGTGGTGACCAGGACCCGCTCGTCGCGTTCGGCGCGCTCCCGGATCTCGT
Source organism: uncultured Actinomycetota bacterium (assembly GCA_963826035.1). GTDB lineage: Bacteria > Actinomycetota > Actinomycetes > Mycobacteriales > Pseudonocardiaceae > Actinophytocola. Next base: position 148,552 of record CAWGVZ010000010.1, read on the forward strand.
GGACCAGGTCGTCGATCTGGCCCTCGGTCGGCTTGACGATCACCTCGGGGTCGATGAGGCCGGTCGGCCGGATCACCTGCTCGACGAACTCGCCGCCCGTCTGCCCCATCTCGTACGGGCCCGGGGTGGCCGACAGGTACACCGTCTGCCCGATCCGGTCCTGGAACTCCTCCCACGTGAGCGGGCGGTTGTCCATGGCCGACGGCAGCCGGAAGCCGTGCTCCACCAGGGTCCGCTTGCGGGACATGTCGCCCTCGTACATGCCGCCGACCTGGGGCACCGTCACGTGCGACTCGTCGATCACCAGCAGGAAGTCCTCGGGGAAGTAGTCGAGCAGCGTGGCCGGCGCGGTGCCGGCGTCGCGCCAGTCGATGTGCCGCGAGTAGTTCTCGATGCCCGAGCAGAACCCGACCTGCCGCATCATCTCGATGTCGTAGGCCGTCCGCATGCGCAGCCGCTGCGCCTCGAGCAGCTTGCCCTGCTTCTCTAGCTTGGCGAGCTGCGCCTCCAACTCCGCCTCGATCCCGCCGATCGCCCGTTCCATCCGCTCCGGGCCGGTCACGTAGTGCGTGGCCGGGGAGATCCGCACGGTCTGCACCTGCTTGACGATGTCGCCGGTGAGCGGGTGGAGGTAGTAGAGCGCCTCGACCTCGTCGCCGAAGAATTCGATGCGGACGGCCAGTTCCTCGTACGCCGGGATGATCTCCACGGTGTCGCCCCGCACCCGGAACGTGCCACGGCTGAACGCCACGTCGTTGCGGGTGTACTGGGTGTCGACCAGCGCGCGCAGCAGCGTGTCGCGGTCGACCTCCTCGCCGACCGTGAGCGCGATCGTGCGGTCGAGGTACTCCTGTGGACTGCCCAGACCGTAGATGCACGACACCGACGCCACCACGATCACGTCGCGCCGCGACAGCAGACTCCACGTGGACGAGTGGCGCAGCCGCTCGACGTCCTCGTTGACCGACGAGTCCTTCTCGATATAGGTGTCGGTCTGCGCGACGTATGCCTCTGGCTGGTAGTAGTCGTAGTAGCTGACGAAGTACTCGACCGCGTTGTCCGGAAAGAACTCCCGCAGCTCGTTGGCCAGCTGGGCGGCCAGCGTCTTGTTGGGGGCGATCAGCAGCGTGGGCCGCTGTAACCGCTCGATCAGCCACGCGGTGGTGGCCGATTTGCCCGTACCGGTGGCGCCGAGCAGCACGATGTCCTTCTCGCCGGCGGAGATGCGCCGTTCGAGATCATCGATGGCCGCCGGCTGGTCACCGGCCGGCTGATAGTCGCTGACCATACGGAACGCGCCCTCGGTGCGGGGGATGTCACCGATGGGCCGGAAGTGCGAACTAGCCGTCACGATCGCCACGAAAAACAGGTTACGCGCGGGCACCGACAAAAACTGATTCGCCCAGGTCAGGGGCTGCAATCGCAGGGACAATCACAACCGTCGCCCTTGTCGCCGCTTCCGCAACAGTCACAGCAGTCACAGCAGTCACAGACGTCGCACCACGCCCCCCGTGGCCGCCCGCTCCACGGCCCCGGATGCGGGTCCCGACAGCAGATCTGGCAGCTGCCGCACATGTACAGCGCCACCCCGCAGCCGTCCAGCATGGCACGCCGCCTCGCCGGCACCCGGAACTTCGGTACCCAGCAACCCCCGCCGGCGCCGTCGGGCGGCCCCTCGTGTCCCGGCAGGGACGGCTTCACCGCGAAGGCCCGCTCGACCGCCCGTTCCAGCTCGTGGACCAGCAGTGCGTGGACCAGCGCCGGATCGCGGAACTCGGCCTCCGCCAGCGCCAGCCGCACCCCCAGCACCGCGTCGTCACACAGCCGGCGTGCCTCGGCGAGCGAGGCTCCGGTCGCCGGCAACGGATTCCAGGCCCCGTCCCCCAGGTCCTCCACGGCGTCCACCAGATGCACCACGCGACCGAACAGGCGCCCGACCTCGCGCAGGGGTGCCACATTCGCGGGCCTGCCTGCCAAGACAGCGGTGTGCGCGCACGCGGCCGCCGTGGCCGTCTCCGTCGGTTCGGTCACGGCCGGCAGGTCCCCCGCGCCGGCCGCGCCCTCCACGGTCGACTGCCGGCCCACCGCGTCGAGGAGCACGGCCGTGTCGAACCCGACGGTCCGCGCGGTGCCGGCGCCCTGCTGGGCCCACCGCCGCGCGACCACGCGGCCGACCCCGGCCACCGGCCGGCGGCCGAACACACCGTCGCCGTCCTCGACGTGGTCGCGCACCTTCGCCGACGCCAGCACGAGCGACGCCGCGGCCGCCAGCCGCGCGCCCGGCCCGATCGACACGGCGGCGGACCGCATGCCGCGCAACGGGCACGGTCCGGCGCTCCGCCGGTCCTCCCCGGCCGGTGACTGCGCCTCGACCAGTGCCGAGATGATCAGCCCGTCGTAGTTGGTGGCGGCCCTGGCGAACTGCCCGTGCTCGTCGCGCAGGGTCAGGCAGAGGCCGCACAGATGCGCCCACCACGAGGTGCGGAGGCGGGGCGAGAGCCGGTGCCGGCAGGGCCGGATGATGCCGAACACGGCCGAGACCGTAACCCGGCCGTGGGCACCCACCCGCGTGAATGTCCGAAGGTGCCGCGAAGTTGCGGCTGGCGGGCGGCGCTGTGCCACCCTGATCACGTGACCGCGTTGCACCCGCCCAAGATCGAACTGTTCGACATCGCCGGTATGACCAACACCGACCCGAAGGGGATCGTCCGGCCGGTCGACATGTACGTGCCGACCGACTTCGGCCTCTACCTGGCGCGGCCGCTCGACGGCCACCCGAACATCGCGTACTTCCGCTCCTGGCTGCTGCCCGAACACGGCCTGCGCGTCGGCCGATGGATCGCCCATCCCGGCCAGCGCCTCGACCACGACGTCTACCTCGACATCGTGGATGTCGAGCCGGGACCCGTGTGGCGCACGGTCGACCTCTACCTCGACGTTCTCGTGCGCGACCGCGAGGACCTGCGGGTGCTCGACACCGACGAGCTGCTCGAGGCGCGGCTCGCCGGCCTGGTCGACGACCCGACCGTCCTTCGCGCTTTCGAGCGAACCTTCCGCGCGGTCGAGGGCATCGCGGCGGCCGGCTACGACGTCGAGTCCTGGCTCGATCTCCCGCTGACCTGGAGTGACGCCGCTTAGCCGCACGAATCCAGCAGGTCAACCATCGGGTGAGAGGTTCGCCGGATCGATACCTCTCCGCACACGAGACGTGACATAACGAATCGAACCCGCTCATCACCGACCGCATGCTGACGGCTACTCTCTGGACGTGTGGGCACGACGATCACTCCCCAGCTAGTCGACATCGTCGACACCTTCACGGCGGCGCGTAACTACTCCTCCGGCACCACCCGCCGACTGCGGGTCTGCCAGGTCGAGCGGTGGGGGCTGCGAGTCGAGTGCCCGACTCCCGAAGATCCTTTCCACGACTCGGAAGTGACGTGGCTGCTGCCTGAGCAGAATCTCCGGCTCACCCACCAACGCCCCCGTTCGCGGCACGCGAAGGCCGGCCCCAGTGTGCTGACCGCCGTTCGGGTGACCAGCGACGGGCGTTTCTGGCGCACCACCGATCTGCTGCTCGGTCTGGCCGCCCCCGGCAACACGAGGGCCAGGGTCGTCCGCTCCGAGGACTTCGCGGCCGCGGTCGCCGGGCAGGTGCTGCGCGTCAACGACGCCGACCTCGCCATGCTGACCGTCCACAAGACACTCGAGGAGCTGAGCCGCTTCCGCCACGACCTCGGCGCCTGGCTCGCCCACAAGCACATTTTCGAAGTCTGGCCGCCCTTCTGATGCCAGGAACGACACCTTGCTGACGTTGCGCGTCAGGAACGACGCCTTCCAGGCACTCGACGGGCCGGGTCAACCGATCGGTTGACCCGCCCACCCACCCGAACACGCCGGGAAACCGGCCGGCCGGGCGATCCGGTGAAGGGGTCCCCGCCGGCACGCTTCGTGCATGGCAATCATCGAGGTAGACGGCCTCGTCAAGCGCTACGGCGCGAAGACCGCGGTGGACGGCGTGTCCTTCGCCGTCGAACAGGGCGAGATCTTCGGCATTCTCGGGCCGAACGGCGCCGGCAAGACCACGACCGTCGAGTGCGTCGTGGGGCTGCGCACCCAGGACGCCGGCACCATCCGGGTGGCGGGTCTCGACCCGGTGACCGACGCGGTCGCGCTGAAGGAGCTGGTGGGCGTCCAGCTGCAGGAGAGCAAGCTGCCGGAGAAGCTGCAGGTCGGCGAGGCGCTGGAGCTGTTCAGCTCCTTCTACCGCGCCCCGGCCGACTGGCGGGAGCTGGTCGAGACGCTCGGCATCACCGAAAAGATCAACACTCAGTTCCGGCGGCTGTCGGGCGGCCAGCAGCAGCGCCTGTCGATCGCGCTCGCGCTGCTCGGTAACCCGCGGGTCGCGGTGCTCGACGAGCTGACCACCGGCCTCGACCCGCAGGCCCGGCGCGACACCTGGGACCTGATCGAGCGGATCCGCGACCGCGGCGTCACGGTCGTGCTGGTCACCCACTTCATGGAGGAGGCGGAGCGGCTGTGCGACCGCCTCGCCCTGATCGACGGCGGCCGGGTGGTGGCCATCGACACTCCCGCCGGACTGGTGTCCACGGTGGACAGCACCCAGCGGATCCGCTTCCGCCCGTCCGCGCCGCTCGACCACGCGCTGCTCGCCACCCTGCCCGAGGTCGAATCGGTGGCCGAGGTCGGTCGCCAACTGGTGGTCACGGGCAGCGGCAACCTGCTGCACGCGGTCACCTCCGTGCTCGCCCGCAACCACATCGTGGCCGCCGACCTGCGCGTCGAGCAGACCACCCTGGACGACGCCTTCGTCGCCCTCACCGGCCGCAAGATCGAGAACTGAGGAGTGACCGTGCACGCCCTGACCCGGATCACCAAGTCCGAGTGGAAGCTGCTCCTCCGCGAGCCAGCGGCGATCTTCTTCCTACTCACGTTCCCACCGCTGCTGATGATCGTCATCGGTTCCGTGCCGTCGTTCCGCGAGCCGAGCGAGGACTTCGGCGGCCAGCGCGTGATCGACCTGTACACGCCGGTCATCATCACCATGTCCATCGCCCTGCTGGCACTCCAGGGCCTGCCCCAGTCGTTCGCCGGCTACCGCGAGCAGGGCGTCCTGCGGCGGATGGCCACCACGCCGGTCAAGCCGGTGGTGATGCTCGGCGGCCAGCTGATCATGTTCACCCTGGTCTCGGTGGCCGTGATGGTGCTGGTCGTGTCGATCGGCGCGCTGGCGTTCGAGGTGGCCGTGCCCCGGCTGATCCCCGCCTACCTGCTGGCCTACGTGTTGTGCGTGGTGTCCATGCTGGGGATCGGCCTGCTCGTGGCGGCGGTCGCGCGGGGCGGCAAGGCCGCCGGCGCCATCGGCTCGGTGCTGTTCTTCCCGGTGCTGTTCTTCGCCGGGCTGTGGTTGCCGAGGGAAGGGATGCCCGAGGTGCTGCGGCGGATCAGCGATCTCACGCCGCTCGGCGCGGGCGTGCAATCATTGTCCGACGCCGCCGCCGGGCACTGGCCACAGCTGTTGCACGTGGTCGTGATGCTCGTCTGGACGGTCGGCGCGGGAGCGGTGGCCGCACGGTATTTCCGCTGGGAGTGAGGGCGGGGCGCATGACCGATGCGGAGCTGGCTGCCGAGTTCGACCGGTGGGAGCACAAGGAGACCGCGATGATGCGGGTGCTCCCCCACTTCCTGCTCGGCGTCGCCTCCCTGCTCGCGATGCTGCAGCCGCTCTGGGGCATGTCGATCGACTGGCCGCTCGCGATCGGGCTCTCGATCCTCGCCCTCGGCTGGATCGGTTGGTTCCACACGCTGCACCCGGGGTGGCGGGACCGGCGGGCACTGATGGCCTGCTACTACGTCGGGTTCCTGGCGATCGCCACCGGCCTGCTGTTCGTCTCGCCGTTCTACGGGATCCTCGCTTTCCTCGGGTATCCCCACGCGTTCGAGTGCCTGGCCGGCCGGTGGCGGTTCGCCGGGGTCGGCTGGACCGCGCTGCTCGGGGCCACCTCGCAGATCGGCGGGCCGGTCAACGTCACGACGGATACCTGGTGGGCGTGGCTCATCCTGGTGCTGTTCAACATGCTGGTGGCGGGCCTGTTCACCTACTTCAGTGAGATGACCGAGGAGCGCAACCGCAAACAGAAGCGGGCCCTCGTCGAGCTGGGCGAGGCCAACCGAAAGCTGGAGGCGGCGCTCGAGGAGAACGCCGGGCTGCACGCCCAGTTGCTCACCCAGGCCCGCGAGGCGGGCGTGCTCGACGAGCGGCAGCGCATGGCCAGGGAGATCCACGACACCCTCGCCCAGGGGCTCGCCGGGATCATCACCCAGTTGCAGGCGGCCGAGCAGGCCAATGACGACAAGGCCGAGTGGCGGCGGCGGGTGGCCACGGCCGCCACGCTCGCCAGGGACAGCCTCGCAGAGGCCCGCCGGTCGGTGCACGCGGTCGAACCGACGGCGCTGGCCGAGGCGCGGCTGCCGGAGGCGATCGGTGAGGTGGCCAAGCAGTGGGCGTCGACCAACAGTGTCGCCGCCGTGCTCACCACCACGGGCGACGCGCGGCCGATGCACCCGGACGTCGAGGTGACGCTGCTGCGCACCGCCCAGGAGGCGCTCGCGAACGTGGCGAAGCACGCGCAGGCGTCCCGGGTGGGTCTCACACTGTCCTACATGGAGGATCTGGTGACGCTCGACGTGCGCGACGACGGTGTCGGGTTCAACCCGAACACCAAGCGCGCCAACGGTTCCACGAACGGCGGGTTCGGGCTGACCGGCATGCGCCAGCGCGTGCAGCGACTGGCCGGCCGGCTGGAGATCGAGTCGGAGCCCGGGGCCGGCACCGCCGTGTCGGCGACCGTGCCGGCGATTCCCGCGGGCGGTGCGGAGTGACCATCAGCCTGCTCATCGTCGACGACCATCCGGTCGTGCGCGACGGGCTGCGGGGCATGTTCACGGCCGACCCGCGGTTCGACGTGCTCGGCGAGGCCGGCGACGGTGCGGAGGCCATCGCGGCGGCCGAGAAGCTGCGGCCGGACGTGATCCTCATGGACCTGCGGATGCCGCGGACCGACGGCGTCACGGCCATCCGCGAGCTGGCCAAGCGCGGCGTGGCGGCCCGGGTGCTCGTGCTGACCACCTACGACACCGACAGCGACGTGCTCCCGGCCATCGAGGCGGGTGCCACCGGCTACCTGCTCAAGGACGCGCCGCGCGACGAGCTGTTCCGTGCGGTCGTGGCGGCCGCGGGTGGCCAGGCGGTGCTCTCCCCCGCGGTCGCCACCCGGCTCATGGGGCAGATGCGCGCGCCCGCGTCGGAGCCGCTGTCGCAGCGGGAGCTGGAGGTGCTCGGGCTGATCGCGCGGGGTTCGACCAACCGGGAGGCGGCCGCGCAGCTGTTCATCAGCGAGGCGACCGTCAAGACGCACCTGCTGCACGTCTACGCGAAGCTCGGCGTGAACGACCGCGCGGCGGCCGTCGCCACGGCGTTCGAGCGCGGCTATCTGACGATCAACCGGTGAATTTCATCGGCCGACAAACTCCGGCGAACCGCACTGTTGGCGCCGCATCCGCGGATCGACAGCCGCCATAGAGCCGTAGGTGCGGTATCGCGATCCATAGTGGAACAGGGCACATAACCGCTGGTTATGGGCATTCTGGCGGACGGTCGACGGATGCGTATACGTTGGGCCACGTGCCGGCCAACGACACTCAGCGCCCGATCGTCGACCGTTATCGACGGCCACTGCGCAACCTGCGAATCTCGGTCACCGACAGGTGCAACCTCCGGTGCCGCTACTGCATGCCGGAAGCCGAGTACGTGTGGCTGCCGCGCAAGGACCTGCTGACGTTCGAGGAGATCTCGACGCTGGTCGACGTGTTCATGTCGCTCGGGGTCGACAAGGTCCGGATCACCGGCGGCGAGCCGCTGCTGCGCCACGACCTGCCGACCCTCGTCGGGATGCTGGCCGACAAGCCGGGTCTGCGGGACCTCGCGATGACCACGAACGGCGTGCTGCTGGCCGACCACGTGGACAAGCTCAAGGAGGCCGGGCTCGGCCGCGTCACGGTCAGCCTCGACACGCTGCGGGCGGACCGGTCGAAGTCGCTTTCGCAACGCGGCACGCACCCGGCGGTCCTCGCGGGGATCGCGTCGGTCGCGCCGGCCGGGTTCACGAACACCAAGATCGACACGGTGGCGCTGAACGGGATCAACGACGACGAGTTGGTCGACCTCATCGAGTACGGCCGTGGCGTGCCGGCGGAGGTCCGGTTCATCGAGTACATGGACGTCGGCGGCGCCACCAACTGGACGCCGGAGCGGGTGCTGTCCCGCGCGGAGATACTGACCCGGCTCACCGCCCACTACGGGCCGATCACTCCCCTTCCCAACACCGACGGTGCGCCCGCCGACCGGTTCGAGCTGCCCGACGGCACCACGTTCGGCATCGTCTCCTCGACCACGCAGCCGTTCTGCGCCGCGTGCGACCGCAGCCGGCTCACGGCCGACGGGCTCTGGTACCTGTGCCTGTACGCCATGGAGGGCATCAACCTGCGCGATCCGCTGCGCGAGGGCGCGAGCGCCGCCGAGCTGGCCGACCTGATCGCCGGCAACTGGACCACCCGCACCGACCGCGGCGCGGTGGAGCGCTTCGCCGAGCGCGACCGCTCCCCGTTCATCCCGCTGACCGTGCTGAAGGGCGACCCGCACCTGGAGATGCACACCCGCGGCGGCTGACACCCCAGCGTCACCAGAGGCAGGAGTTCTTTCACAGGCCCAACTGGTCGCGCATCGCGTCGGTGTCGAGCAGCGCCCAGTGCTCGACGATTCGGCCGTTGCGGACGCAGACCATGTCCAAGCCGAGGACTTCGTAGCGTCGGCCGGAGTCCGTGTGGGCGCCCCGGACGGTGTACCGGTTGACGGAGGTGTCGCCGGAGACGACGTTCTGCTCGATCGTCACCGAGACGTCGTGGAACGCGCTGCCCGCGCTCACCTGCTCCCACTTCTGTCGCCAGGCTTCGCGTCCCCGGTGATCGCCCTGGGTACCTCCCCGGTGGTCGACGACCTCGGGGTCGATCAGCTTCAGCGCGTCTTCGAGCCGGCCTTCCAGGACCTGCGCGTAGCTCTCGACGCAGCGCCGGTGAATCTCTCCCGGTCCTGGGTGCGTGGTGTCTTGTGCTCCCTGTGGCATGCGGCATCTCCTCTGGTGGAATATGCGAGGCAACAAGTGGGGAACTCCCCGTTTGCGTTCGGCTACTGTAACTGGGGAAGTCCCCGATTACCAGGAGGGTCATGCCATCGCAGAGCGTCGGACCTGCGCAGCGTCCGGAACCCGAGCGTCGTCGTCGCGCGGACGCTCAGCGCAACTACGACCTGCTCGTGGCCGCGGCCAGGGAGGTCTTTCATGACCACGGCGTCGACGCCCCGCTTGACGACATCGCCCGCCGGGCCGGCGTCGGCAACGCCACGATGTACCGGCACTTCCCGACGCGTCGCGAACTGATCATCGCCGTCTACTCCGAGGAAGTGGCCGAGCTCTGCACCCGGAGCCAGTCCCTCCTGGCCGAGGATCTTCCCGGCAACGCCCTCTTCGACTGGCTTCAGGACTTCATCGCGCACGTGGCGGCCAAGCGGCACCTGGCACTGTCGATCACCCATGACCGCACAGGCCAGCGCTCCGCACTGTTCGACCGCTGGCACCACTCGATGCACACAGCCGCGTCCACTCTGCTGACCCGGGCGCAAAGCGCCGGTGCTGTCCGTGTCGACCTCGACACATCGGAACTACTCGCCCTGGCCAACGGGATCGCTCTGACTGCCACCGACGCCACTCAAGCAGAGCGACTCGTCGTCCTCGTGAGACAGGGCATGGACGCTTCCTCGACACCGAACGGCGACATGTGCTGAAAGCGGACACCGACAATCCGGATCACCGCTCGGGGTCAGGCGGGCTGCCAGTTCGTGCGCGTCGCCCACTCCTCCGCGCGGCCGGCGGCCCGTTCGAACCACGGTTCCTTGGCGTCGGCGTAGTTGGCCGTGTCGTCGTCGGCCGTGTACCGGGCCGACGCCTCCTGCTTGAGCGCGAGGTAGCCGGCCTTCTCGTCGGGGTTGGCGCGCAACCAGTCGGGGAACAGCAGCGCGAACCGCCAGCCCGGCGTACCGGCGATCCGCACGTGCACGTTCGCCAGGCGGCCGGGGTCTGCCGACAGGTGCAGCCGCTTGCGCCACTGTTCGGGATCGGGTGCGTACGGCTTCGGCAGGTCGCGGTCGATCGTGGGGTGGCGCGGGAAGCCGGCGTCGGCCAGCGGCTCGGCCAGCCGGTCGAGATCGTCCGGTGTGGACACCGTGACCTGTAGGTCGATGATGTCCTTCGCGGGCAGCCCGGCGATCGACGTCGACCCCGTGTGGTCGACCCGCTGGGCCAGCTCGCCGGCCGCCAGCCGGAGGCGCGCGACGAGCCGGGCGGCCTGCGCCGGCCAGTCCGGGTCGGGCGCCACCAGGCGGGGCGTGCCGTAGGAGTCGTAGCGCTGCAGCCGCACGTTGGACTCGTAGCGCACCAGCCGGTCGGCCCACAGCGCGTCGACCTCGGCGAAGACCGCGTCGCGGGCGCCGCCGTTGTCGAGCCATACGTCGGCCGCCGCGCGGCGGGCCTCCGGCGAGGCCTGCGAGGCGATCCGGGCTCGGGCGTCCTGTTCGGACATGCCGCGGTCGCGGACCACGCGCGCGACCCGCTCCTCGACCGGCGCGTCGACCACCAGCACCAGGTGGTAGGCGGGGCCGATGCCGTTCTCCACGAGCAGGGGCACGTCGTGGACGACGATCGCGTCGGATTCGGCGGCGGCCATCAGCTCCCCCGTCCGCGCGCCGATCTTCGGGTGCACGATCCCGTTCAGGGTCTGCCGTGCGTCGGCGTCGGCGAACACCTTCGCCGCGAGTTTCGCCCGATCGAGTGATCCGTCCGCGGTGAGCACGTCGGCGCCGAACGCGTCCGCCACCTCCGCGAGCCCGGGGGTGCCGGGCGCCACGACCTCGCGGGCGATCCGGTCGGAGTCGATCACCACGGCACCGTGTTCGGCCAGCCGGCCGGCCACAGTGGACTTGCCGGATCCGATCCCGCCGGTGAGGCCTACGCGCAGCATGCGCTGCATTCTGGCAGCCGTGGCCATACCGTTATCGGGTGACACGCGTAGCGGTTGCGCGGGATTGGTTACATGATCGCCTACGGTAGCCGCCAATGCGTCACCCACACGGAGGACCGATGCGAGGAAGCGGCAGGCACCGGCTGGGTGCTCCCGGTCTGGTGCACTGCACCGAGTACCGCGGCGTCGCCACCGCGCTGGCGGAGTACCGCCGCACGTGGTGGTCGAACATCCTGATGCCGGCGAAGCACAGTCTCGCCGGTCTGCGCCGTCGCGCCGCGGCGGCCGCCGTAGAGCGTGCGTGGGCACCGGTGGTCACCTACAGACAAGCTCAACCGACCCGCATGGCCGCCTGACTCGGGTGCAGGCTGGCTTCGCGCAGTGAACGACGCCTTCACCGCGTTGACCGCGGGGAACGACGCTTTCCCTGCATCGAGGCACCCGGACCGCCCGCCGAAATTGTCGGTGTGCGCCGCTGGAATTGATTCCAGGGGTCCCCGGACCGTTTTTGTCGGTGCTACGTGACGCCATCGAACCGGAGCCCTGCGCTCAGGGCGGCCCGGCGTCAGCTGCCGACCACGTCGAGTCACCCGTCTGGCGTGCCGGGTGGGCTGGGACGAGAATGGGCCGCCCGATTTCATCGGCCAAGGAGCGCATCGTGGCCTCACGCCTCAACCCGTATCTGAACTTCGCCGGCAACGCCCGCGAGGCGATGGAGTTCTACCGGGACGTCTTCGGCGGCTCGCTGACGCTGAACACCTACGGAGAGCTCGGCGCCGAGCACGGCGACGACGCCAACGACAAGATCATGCACGGCATGCTCGAGACCGACAGCGGCTACACGATCATGGGCGCCGACAACCCGCCGGGGATGCCGTCGGCGACAGCTGCACCCAGCAGCGACACCATCACCGTGAGCCTGAGCGGCGATGACGGCGACGAGCTTCGCCGCTACTGGGAGAAGCTGGCCGACGACGGGACCGTGACGGTCCCCATGGAGAAGCAGATGTGGGGCGACGAGTTCGGCATGTGCGTCGACCGGTTCGGCATCCCGTGGATGGTGAACATCTCCCAGGGCTGATCAGCCGGTCGGCTCGCGCGGCGTGAGAGCCAGGTCGGCCAGCTGGCCGAGCAGGGCACCCGCGTGGTCGTCGCGTACCAGGCCGGCGGCCGTCGCCACCACCACGGTGGTCGTGCCCCGCAGCGCCACCAGCATGGGCCGGGCGCTGGCCAGCAGCGTGCCGGTGGTCGGGCCGACGTCCACTTCGGACTCGGTCGCGCCCGCCTCGATCTCGCCGGTCACCGTGTTGTCCAGACGGTCACGGGCGGACTCGTCGTCCGTGTAGCCGGCCAGGCCGATCCACACGGCGGCCGCCGCCACCGGTTGCCCCGCCGGTACGCCGTAGTAGCAGTCGAGCCGGGCGGTGCGGCCGATGTTCTCCTGCGGGATCCCGACGATCGGCAGGGTCTGCCCGGCGATCATCGTGGAGAGGATCTTCTTGATCTCCGTGAGCGTCGCCACCTCGTCACACTTCGCCGGGACCGGCCGGCTGTCGACGACATCGCCGGGGGCGGCCTGCGGCGTGAACACCGGCACGGACGGGTCGGTGACCGGCGCCGGCGCCGCGCAGCCGACAGCGACGACGACGAGGACCAGCAGGAGCAACCCCACCAGGAGACGCATCGCTCCACGGTAAGCGAAAGCGAGGGCCCTGCCATAACGACAGGGCCCTCGCTTACGTTACGGCTCAGACGCCGCCGGACAGCTTCTCGCGCAGCGCTGCGAGCTGCTCGTCACTGGCCAGCGTGCCACCGCTCTTCTGCTTGCTGTCGCCACCCGCGGAGGAGTACTCGCGCTCGGCGCCATCGGCGGCGGCGCCACCCTCGGGGGCGGGCCCCTCGCTCTCGGCAGCAGCCTCGGCCTCGGCGGCCTTGGCCACCTGCTTCATGTGCTGCTCGTAGCGAGTGTGCGCCTCGGCGTACTGACGCTCCCACTCCTCCCGCTGCTTGTCGAACCCTTCCTGCCATTCCTGGGTGTCGGGGTCGAAGCCTTCGGGGTAGATGTAGTTGCCCTCGTTGTCGTACTCCGCCGCCATGCCGTACTGCGTCGGGTCGAACTCGGTCTCCGTGCTGAAGCCCTCGTTGGCCTGCTTGAGGGACAACGAGATCCGGCGACGCTCGAGGTCGATGTCGATGACCTTGACCATGACGTCGTTGCCGACCTGCACGACCTGCTCCGGGATCTCCACGTGGCGCTCGGCCAGCTCGGAGATGTGCACCAGGCCCTCGATGCCCTCGTCGACGCGCACGAACGCACCGAACGGAACGAGCTTGGTGACCTTGCCCGGCACGATCTGGCCGATCGCGTGGGTGCGGGCGAACTGACGCCACGGGTCTTCCTGCGTCGCCTTGAGGGACAGCGAGACGCGCTCACGGTCCATCTCGACGGACAGAACCTCGACCGTGACCTCCTGGCCGACCTCGACAACCTCGCTCGGGTGGTCGATGTGCTTCCAGGACAGCTCGGAGACGTGCACCAGACCGTCGACGCCACCCAGGTCCACGAAGGCACCGAAGTTGACGATCGAGGAGACCACGCCCTTGCGGACCTGGCCCTGCTGCAGCTGCGTGAGGAACTCGGTGCGCACCTCGGACTGGGTCTGCTCCAGCCACGCGCGACGGGACAGGACCACGTTGTTGCGGTTCTTGTCCAGCTCGATGATCTTGGCCTCGAGCTCGCGGCCGACGTAGGGCTGCAGGTCGCGAACGCGGCGCATCTCGACCAGGGACGCCGGCAGGAAGCCGCGCAGTCCGATGTCGAGGATCAGGCCGCCCTTGACCACCTCGATGACCGTGCCCTTGACCGGCTCGTCGCTCTCCTTGAGAGCCTCGATCGTGCCCCAGGCGCGCTCGTACTGAGCACGCTTCTTGGACAGGATCAGCCGGCCCTCCTTGTCCTCCTTCTGGAGAACCAGGGCCTCGACCTCGTCACCGACCTTGACGACCTCGTTCGGGTCGACGTCATGCTTGATCGACAACTCACGAGAGGGGATGACCCCCTCGGTCTTGTAGCCGATGTCGAGCAGGACCTCGTCCCGATCGACCTTCACGATGGTGCCCTCGACGATGTCACCATCGTTGAAGTACTTGATGGTCTTGTCGATGGCGGCGAGGAAGTCCTCACCCGTCCCGACGTCGTTGATCGCGATCTGCTGCTGCTGGGGCGCGGTGTCAGCCGGGACGATGGTGGTGTCGGTGGACATTGGCTAGGTGGCTCCGGTACGGATTAGTTGAGAGATGGGCAGGATTTGCAGTTGTCGGCGCGCGGCGGGATAGTTCGCCGACGGGACCGAACGGGTGTGTACGAACACCGCCAACGCCGCGCAACCGCATCTGATTCCCGCGAGATGAACAGACGGCAGCGCGAAACCACTGCGCGGGGGTACTCTACGCGGCCACGCAACGGGCGGGCAAACCTGGTCCTGGTCCGTCAAGAGGCCGCGCGAATAGGGTCGGTGGATGCCCGTCGTGATCGAGGTGGTTCCTGGCGGTGCCGCCAGGGGCCGCCTCGGCGCGGCGGGCGCCGCCAAGCCCTATTCACGCGGCCTCTAACTAGGGGGAACACATGTCGACGCTGCCCGCTGAGCAGGGCGCGCCCGAGAACCGGCGCCGGGCCGAGCGGTTGCTCGGCACGGTCGGAAGCGAGCGCCGGTCGGCCGGGTCGGCCGAGTCGGTCGCCGCGAACAGTGCCTGGTGGGACGCCGACGCCGACGACTACCACGTCGAGCACGGCGAGTTCCTCGGCGTGAGCGACTTCGTGTGGTGCCCGGAGGCGTTGCGCGAGGAGGACGCGCGGCTGCTCGGCGACGTGTCCGGGCGCGACGTGCTGGAGGTCGGCTGCGGTTCGGCGCCGTGCGCGCGCTGGCTGGCCGAGCAGGGCGCGCGGGTGGTCGGGCTCGACCTGTCGGCCGGCATGCTGCGGTACGCGGCCGCCGCCGGCGAGGCCACGGGCCTGGCGGTACCGCTGGTGCGGGCCAACGCCGAGCGGCTGCCGTTCGCCACCGGCTCGTTCGACATCGCGTGCTCGGCGTTCGGCGCCGTGCCGTTCGTGGCCGACGTGGGCGAGCTGTTCCGCGACGTGGCCCGCGTGCTGCGCCCCGGCGGCACCTGGGTGTTCGCCGTGACCCACCCCATGCGGTGGATCTTCCCGGACGACCCCGGCCCGGACGGGCTGCGGGTGACGAGCTCCTACTTCGACCGCACGCCCTACGTGGAGGTCGACGCCGACGGGCGGGCCACCTACGTCGAGCACCACCGCACGCTCGGCGACTTCGTGCGCGCGCTGACCGGCGCCGGGTTCACCCTGCTCGACCTGGTGGAGCCGGAGTGGCCGGACGGGCTGACCAACGAGTGGGGACAGTGGAGCCCGCTGCGCGGCGCGCTGTTCCCGGGCACCGCGATCTTCCGCTGCCGGCGTTCCGCGTGAGCGTGGCCGGCGCTCTCCTGCAGGCCCAGGCCACCCGGTTCGAACGGCTCGACCCACAGCTGCCGGCCGCCGCGGCGCCGCCGGACGGCAACGTGCTCACGGCGGCGCTGCCGGACGGTGAGCGGGTCGCCGCCGTACTGACGCACAGCCGGTTCGAGCCGGACAGCGCGCCGAGCCTGTGGTCGCCGCTGGAGGTGTGGGAGCTGCACCCGCTGCTCGGCGACGCCGGCGGCGCGGGGTTCGACCTGCTGCTGCACGAGTGGCGGCGGGTCCTCGACCGGGTGGGCGCCGGGGTCGACTCCGGCTGCCTGCTCACCTGGCCGAGCCGTGACGTCGAGGCGGCGAAACCCTTGCTGGCACACGGTTTCGTGCCGTTGACGAGCATCGCCGTGCGACGGGCGCGGGCCGGCAACCCGACGCGCCGCGCGCCGCAGGCGGCCGTGTCCATCCGGTTGGCCACACCGCGGGATCTCGACACGGCACTGGAGCTGGAGATGGCCGAGCTGGCGTACTCGGCCGCGTTCGGCGCGGCCGTCGAGCGGCCGGGGGCACGGGCGGTGAAGCGGGCGCCGCTGCGCCGCCACCTCGAGCAGGGCGATCCGCTGTGGCTGGCCGAACGCGACGGGGTGACCGTCGGGCTGGCGCACTGCCGGCTCATCGACGTGATGGCCGGCTCGCTGTCGGCCATCCGGCTGCGGCCCGGCCGGTGGGGTTACGTGAACTGCGTGTCCGTGCTGCCCGCGGCGCGCGGCACGGGTGTCGGCCGCGAGCTGATGGCCGTGGCACACCACGAGTTGCACGGCGCCGGCGCCACCGGCACGTTCCTCTACTACAACCCGCCCAACCCCCTGGCCTCGGTGTTCTGGGCCAGGCAGGGGTACCGGCCGCTGTGGACGAGTTGGGAACTGCGGCCGGCGACCGCGTTGCGGTAGAGGCCGCCTCTTCGATCGCCGGGAACCTGGTGCCCCGCTCGTGCCTCTTGTCGGGGTAGAACCGGAAAATTGGGGGCGGTGTGGCCGATCAGGAGTGGTTCGCCGAGCTGTACCAGGGCAGCTACCGGCGCCTGGTGCTGACCGCCTATGCGCTGACCCACGACCTCGGGGCGGCCGAGGAACTCGCGCAGGAGGCGTTCTCGCTGGCCTACGCGCGCTCGGCCCGGGTGGCGCTGACGGACAGTCCCGAGGCGTGGCTGCGGACCGTGGTGGTCAACCTCGCCAGGCGGCGCTGGCGGCGGCGGACGATGCTCGACCGCATCCTGCGGCGAGAACAGCCGGCGGAGGTGGTCGAGCCGCCGGCTGAACACCTCGACCTGCACGCGGCCATTCGTCAGCTGGGACCGGAGTTCCGCTCGGTAGTCGTGCTGCACTACCTGGCCGATCTGCCGGTCGACGACGTCGCGTCCCTTTTGGACATTCCAGTTGGGACGGTGAAGTCCCGGCTTTCCCGGGCCAGAGCCACATTGGCCCAACGGCTCCGCACGGAGGTGGACCATGCCTGATCTCGACACCGACCTGTCCGCGCTGCGCGATCGCCTGCGTGAGTCGATCACCCCGCCGGACCTGGAGGTGGTGGCCGATCGCGCCAGGGAGCGCACCGTCCGGCGGCGCACCCAGATCGCGGCGATCGCCGCCGTGCTCGTCGTCACCGCCGCCGTGCCGGTGCTGCGGGCCATGCCGGGTGGTGACGCACCGGCGGCCGACCAGCCGTCCCGGGCCGTTCCCCCCACGTACACGGTGGACTTCGCCGACACCGACCACGGTTTCGCGATCGACCGGCAGTGCGACCGGCAGGGCGACACCTGCCGGCTGCTGTCGACGAGCGACGGCGGCGAGCGCTGGAGCGTTCACGACCTGCCCCCGTCACCCGACAGCGCGATCGTCGCGATGGTCGTGCTCGGGCCGGACCGGGTCGCCATCGATCGGACCACCGAGGGCGTGCTCGGCGCCGAACGGATCTACAGCGACGACGCCGGCGAAACGTGGCGGACCGTGCCGGACGGGCGGGACGACCCGCCCCCGGAGACTCCGTCATCGGTCGAGGCGATCCCGACTGGCGGCGTGCTGGACATCGGCTGTGCCGGCACCCCCGGCCCCGAGTCGTGCGGCCAACTCGTCGTGACGATGCCCGACAGCGGGCAGATCAGAGCCCTCACCAGCCAACTGGACCTCTACGAGGCGACTCCCGGTCCCGTGCCGACCGCCGGGGGAACCTGGTGGGTGGCCGGGAACGACCCGGTGACCCGGTCGAGTGTGCTGGCCGTGAGCACCGATGATGGTCGCACCTGGCGATCGACGCCGATGGACGTGCCCGACGACCGCCTGTCGAACACCTGGGCGGTGGTCGAGGGCGACGGCGTGCTGTACGCGACGGTCAGCGGCACCGTGGACCGGACGCTCGACCTGCGGGGCGTGTTCCGCAGCGACGACGGTGGCCAGACGTGGCGCCGCACCTATCGGCCGACCGGAGACATGACTTTTCCCGGGTTCGTCGGCACGCCGCTCCTCACCCCGGACGGGCTGGTCATGAAGAGCGGGCGGGCAACGTATGAGAGCGACGCCGACGCGGCGACGTTCACCCTCACCGCCGACGACGAGCTGTCCGGCAGTTTCCGGTGGACTCGCGCCGGTTACCTGAACGAACTGCCGTCCTCGGGAGACGAGTTCGCCATCAGCACCGACGGGGTCGAGTGGCGGCCGTTCACAGTCGGCTGACCGGGCGGAACTCCCCCACCTGGTGCATGCCCGGTGGCCGGCCGTCGAGGGCGCGGCGGATCCCGTCGAGCACGCCGGCCGAGATCTCCTGGTGGGTGAGCCACCGGGTGCGGCCGGCGTGCCGGACGTAGCCGAGGACCACCTGCTGGGTCGGGTGGTCGTCGAGGATCGGGGCGGGGCAGCCGCCGACCGGGTTGGCCGAGGCGCTGCCGTGCACCTCGACCACCGGGGCGGCGGGGGCGAGCAGTGGTGCGACGGCGCGCAGGACCCGCCCCCGGACCTCGCGGTGCACCCAGGCGACCAGGAGGTCGGCCTCGCCGCCGAGCGCGCGGCGGGCGTCGGCGGCGAGGGCCGCGGGTTCGGACCAGTCGGCCCGGACCCACACGGCCTTGCCGTTCGGGGTGGTGGCGCGGCGACGGCTCGGGAGGACCACGTGCCAGCCGTCGTCGACGAGCGCGGCGGCGCAGCCGGACAGCATGCCCGTGCCGCCCAGAACGAGCGCCCGTCGTGTCATCCCTTACACCGTACTGGATTCGCGACCGTGAAAGGACTCCGTGAGGCTGAACCAGTTGCCCGAGTCGTCGCGGAACACGGCCTCGATGCCGTACGGCCGCTCGGCCGGTTCCTGGACGAAGACCACGCCGCGGCCGGACAGCTCGGCGTAGGTCTTGCGGCAGTCGTCGGTGGCGAGGACGCCCGTGCCGAGCGCCCCCTTGGCCACGAGCGCGCGCACCTCCTCGGCATTCTCCGGGGAGTGGCCCATCCGGCAGTCGGCGAGGATGAACTGGACGTCGGGCTGGCCGGGTGGGCTGACGGTCAGCCAGCGGAAGCCCTTGCCGCCGCCCTCGAAGCCGTCGCCCATGACGAGGTCGTTACGTAGCTCGAAGCCGAGCTTGTCCAGGTAGAACTCCTTGGCGGAGTCCTGGTCGAGGACGGCGATGCTCGTGTGGGTAACCCTGGTGATCATGTCCACCTTCCTGCTGTTCGGATGGCCCGAACACTAGGTCGAGGCGGGTGGCGGGAGCTTGTCCGCGATTGCTGGAACCGGCCGGGACCACGCCATGACGAAGCACCCGGGGATCGGTGGGGGTCCGCCGCGTTCGACCATGCGCCGCCGGTAGGTGGTCGGCGAGCAGCCGACCAGTTCGGTGAACCGGCGGGAGAACGAGCTGAGGCTGGTGAACCCGACGACCATGCAGATCTCGGTGACCGTGAGATTGGCGGCCGCGAGAAGGTCCTTGGCCCGCTCGACGCGCCGGCGGCTGAGATACCCGCCAGGAGTCTCCCCGTAGACGGCCCGAAACTCCCGGGCGAAGTGATAACGAGAAAACCCGGCGGCAGCCGCCATGGCGGCGAGATCCAGCGGCTCGGCATAGCGGGCGTCCATGAGGTCGCGCGCTCGCCGCAGGTGGACCACCGTCTCCGCCGCCATCCAGAGCACCCTCCCGCAACCTCACGGAGCTCCCCACAGGGTACGACTCGCTGTTCATACGGTACGACTCGCTGTTCATACGGTGCGACTCGCAACCGAACCAAGAACATGCACGCGGGACCCGACACCTCACCCACCGGAAAACGCGAACTCGCGTACGGGAACCCCGATCTCGCATGCGGGAACCCCGAACTCGCCTACCGGAACCGCGAACTCGCGTACGGGAACTCCGATCTCGCGTACGGGAACCGCGAACTCGCCTGCCAGAACCCCGAACTCGCCTACCGGAACCCCGAACTCGCCTGCCAGAACCCCGAACTCGCCTACCGGAACCCCGAACTCGCCTGCCAGAACCGCGATCTCGCGTACGGGAACCGCGAACTCGCCTGCCAGAACCGCGATCTCGCGTACGGGAACCGCGAACTCGCCTACCGGAACCCCGAACTCGCCTACCGGAACCCCGAACTCGCCTACCGGAACCCCGAACTCGCCTACCGGAACCCCGAACTCGCCTACCGGAACCCCGAACTCGCCTACCGGAACCCCGAACTCGCCTACCGGAACCCCGATCTCGCGTACGGGAACCGCGAACTCGCGTGCGGGAAGCGGGAACATGCGTGCCGGACGTGGGGGCATGCGGTCGGGACGTGGGGACATGCGCTGGAGAGGAGCCAGCGGGGCGCCGGCGCATGGTCGAGCTACCCGCGACTACTCCGCTTTATCGGCCTCCTGGCTCCCCAGACCCCGGAACAGGGGCGACCTTTGTGATTGTGGGTCCCCCCGTGGCGGGGGTCCGGGGGGCGGAGCCCCGCCGGCTGGGGGTCTGGGGGCTTGGCCCCCAGAGAACACAGCTGACCGGCGCCAACGGCGAGCGCGTTCCGCGAGCACACCTCACCCACAACGCGCCGGTCAGTGAGCCGCCTCGTTCCAGGAGTGGCCGAAGCCCACTGAGACGTCGAGGGGGACGTCCAGGTCGTAGGCGCTGCCCATGGCCTTGCGCACCAGCGCTTCCGCCGGTTCGTGTTCGTCGGCGGCAATCTCCAGCACCAGTTCGTCGTGGACCTGAAGCAGCATCCGGCTCCGCAGCCCGGCACCGATCAGCTCCCGGTGCACGTTCAGCATGGCGACCTTGATGATGTCCGCCGCGCTGCCCTGGATCGGGGCGTTCAGCGCCATCCGCTCGGCCATCTCGCGGCGCTGGCGGTTGTCGGACGTGAGGTCCGGCAAGTAGCGGCGGCGACCGAAGATCGTCTCCGTGTAGCCGTCCTTGCGCGCCTTGCCCACGATCTCGTTCAGGTAGTCGCGCACTCCCCCGAACTGCTCGAAGTACTCCTCCATCAGCCCACGCGCCTCCTCCGTGGAGATCCGCAGCTGCTGGGAGAGCCCGTAGGCCGACAGCCCGTACGCGAGCCCGTAGTTCATCGCCTTGATCTTGGCCCGCTGCGCGCCCGACACCTCGGAAGGCTCCACCGAGAAGACCCGCGCCGCCGTGGCCGCGTGGAAGTCGTGGCCCGACTGGAACGCCTCGATCAACGCGGCGTCCCCCGACAGGTGCGCCATGATCCGCATCTCGATCTGGCTGTAGTCGGCCGTCATGAGCGACTCGTACCCGGCGCCCACGATGAACGTGTCGCGGATGGTCCGGCCCTCGTCGGTACGGATCGGCACGTTCTGCAGGTTGGGCTCGGTGGACGACAGCCGCCCGGTGGCCGCGATCGTCTGGCTGTACGTGGTGTGGATCCGGTCGTCGTCGGACACCGACTTGATCAGACCCTCGACAGTGACCTTGAGCCGGCTGGCGTCGCGGTGCTCGAGCAGGTGCGCGAGGAACGGATGCTCGGTCTGCTCGAACAGGCTGGTCAGCGCGTCGGCGTCGGTGGTGTAGCCGGTCTTCGTGCGCTTGGTCTTGGGCATCTGCAGCTCGTCGAACAACACCACCTGCAGCTGCTTGGGCGAGCCGAGGTTGATCTCCTTGCCGATGACCGCGAACGCCTCCTGCTCGGCGTGCTTCACCCGCGCCGCGAAGTGCGACTCGAGCGCCGCCAGCTGGGACGTGTCGACCGCGATGCCGACGGCCTCGCACTCGGCCAGCACGTGGAGCAGCGGCAGCTCGATGTCGGCCAGCAGGCTGGTGCCGCCCGTGTTGTCGAGCGCGACGGCCAGCGCGTCGGCCAGCTCGGCGATGGCCCTGGCCCGCACGATCTCGCCCTCGGCCACCTTGGCCGCGTCGCCCTCCTCGCCGTCGAGCAGGGACAGCTGCCGCTCCTCCGGCTGCTGCTCGACCCGCAGCTCCCGCTTGAGATAGCGCAGCACCAGGTCGTCGAGCGCGAACGACCGCTGGCCGGGCCGCACCAGGTACGCGGCGAGCTGGGTGTCCATGGCCAGCCCGCTCAGGGTCCAGCCCCGGTGACGCAGCGCGTGCAGCGACCGCTTGACGTCGTAGGCCAGCTTGGGCACCGCGGGGTCGGCCAGCCACGCGGTGAGCGCCCGCTCGTCCTCCTCCGTCAGCTCCGCGACGTCGACATAGGTGCCGTTCCCGTCGGCCAGCGCCAGCGCCACCGACTTCAGCTCCACCGACTCGCCGGCCACGCCCGTGGACGCGTCGCGGAACGACAGGCCGACCCGCTTGCCGGCACCCGTGTGCTTGCCGAGCCACGCCGCCAGCTCACCCGCCGCCAGCGCACCGCCGGTGACCGCGAAGCCGAACTCGGCCTCCGGCTCGGCCGTGGTCAGCTCGCCGAACAGCCGGTCACGCAGGACGCGGAACTCCAGCTCGTCGAACAGCCGGTGCACGGCGTCGCGGTCCCACGGCTTGACCGCCAGCTCCTCGGGCTCGACGCCCAGCGGCACGTCGCGAACCAGCTCGGTCAGCATCCGGTTCATCATCACGTTCGACAGGTTCTCGCGCAGCGCGTCGCCCGCCTTGCCCTTGACCTCGTCGACCCGGTCGACCAGGTCGTTGAGCGAGCCGAACTGGTTGATCCACTTGGCGACCGTCTTCTCGCCGACGCCGGGGATCTTCGGCAGGTTGTCCGACGGGTCGCCGCGCAGCGCCGCGTAGTCGGCGTACTGCTCGGGGCGCACCCCCGTCTTCGTGAACACCGCGTCGGGCGTCATCCGCGCCATCTCGGACACGCCACGCGACGGGTACAGCACCGTGACCTGGTCATTGACCAGCTGGAACGCGTCGCGGTCGCCGGTACAGATGGACACGGCGAAACCCTCGGCCGTGGCCAGCGTGGTGAGCGTGGCGATCAGGTCGTCGGCCTCGAAGTTCTCCTTGGAGAGCCACGGCACCGACAGCGCCCGCAGCACCTCCTCGATGAGGCTGACCTGGCCCTTGAACTCGTCGGGCGTGGCCGACCGGTTGGCCTTGTACTCGGCGTACTGCGCGCTGCGGAACGTCTTGCGGGACACGTCGAAGCACACGGCCAAGTGGGTCGGCTTATCGTCGCGCAGGAGGTTGATCAGCATCGAGGTGAAGCCGTAGACCGCGTTCGTGTGCTGACCGGTGCCCGTGGAGAAGTTCTCCTTGGGCAACGCATAGAACGCCCGGTAGGCCATCGAATGGCCATCGATGAGCAGCAACCGGCGCTCGTAGGGCTTGACAGACTGTGTGTCGGGCGTCTCAGGCACGTGGCGAGTCTAGGGTGAGGCACCGACAGTTCTTGACAGCACCAGCGAGGAGACAGCGTGGCGGCCAATTTCCCGGAGAACCTGGCTGGCGTCCGACCGGAGCTCGCCGACCAGATTCTGCCGACGAAGATGGGCATCGAGGTCGTCGAGTACGACCCGAAGCGGGTCGTGGGCACCATGCCGGTGGCGGGCAACCTGCAGCCGTACGGCCTCCTCCACGGCGGCGCGAACGCCACGCTCGCCGAGACCCTGGGCTCGGTGGCCGCCGTGCTCAACGCCGAGGAGGGCCGGGTGGCGCTCGGCCTGGAACTGTCCTGCACGCACCACCGGGCGGCCCGCAGCGGAATCGTCACCGGGGTGGCCACCCCGATCCACGTGGGCCGCAGCACCTCCACGTTCGAGATCGTGATCACCGACGACCAGGGCAAGCGCACCTGCACGGCCCGGCTGACCTGCATCGTCCGCGAGCGCCCACCCGGCTCCTGACACGCGAACGGCGCCCCCCGAAGCGAGGGGCGCCGTACAGCGTTCGATCAGGATTCGCCCAGGTACGCGGCCCGTACCCGCTGATCCGCCAGCAGATCGTGGCCGGGCCCTTCGAGCGTCGTCGCGCCGAGGTCGATCACATAGCCCCGGTCCGACAACGCCAGCGCGGCCAGCGCGTTCTGCTCGACCAGCAGGATGGTCGTGCCCTGCTGCTGCAGTTCCTTGATCGTGTCGAAGATCAGCTGCGTCATGATCGGCGACAGGCCCATCGACGGCTCGTCCAGCATCAGCAGCTTCGGCCGGGACATCATGGCCCGCCCGATCGCCAGCATCTGCTGCTCACCGCCGGAGAACAGGCCGGCCTTCTGCGCGGTTCGCTCGCCGAGCACCGGGAACAGCTCGTACACCCGCTTCATGTCGGCGCGGATGCCGCTCTCGTCCTTGCGTGCGTAGGCCCCGAGCAGCAGGTTCTCCGCCACGGTCATCCGCGCGAAGACCCGCCGGCCTTCTGGCGAGTGCGCGATGCCCTTGCCGAGGATCGCGTGCGCGGGCAGCTTCGCGATCGACGTGCCCTGGTACCGGATGTCCCCGGCCCTCGGCCGCAGCAACCCGGAGATCGTCCGCAGGGTCGTGGTCTTACCGGCGCCGTTCGCCCCGATGAGACAGACGATCTGGCCTTCCTCCACCTGGAACGACACGTCCCGGACCGCCTCGATGGCGCCGTAGGCGACGCTGAGCTGGTCGACCTCGAGCAACGCGGTCATGTGCCTTGCCTCCCATCGCCCGAAGAGCCGGAACTGCGGTCCACCACGTGGTGCTCGGACGTCGCGGCGGCCTCGGCGACCTCCGCCTCGACCTCCTCCCTCGGCTTGCCGAGGTACGCCTCGATCACCCGCGGGTCGTCCCGGACGGTCGACGGTGTGCCCTCCACCAGCACCTCACCCTGAACGAGCACGGACACCGTGTCGCAGAGACTGAAGATGAACTTGGTGTCGTGCTCGATCACGATGACCGACACGCCGATGTCCCGGATCCGGAAGATCAGCTGACGGGCTGCCTCCGTCTCCTGCGCGTTCATGCCGGCGGTCGGCTCGTCCAGCAGCAGCACGGCCGGCTCGGTGGCCAGCGCCCTCGCGATCTCCAGTCGTCGCTGGTCACCGTAGGGCAGGTTCCGCGCCACCTCGTTCTCGAGGTTGGGCATGCCGACGAAGTTCAACAGCTCCCGGGCCTTGTCCTGAGCGGCCTTCTCGCCGCGCCGGAACCCGGGCCCGTGGAAGATCGAGGCGATCGGGCCCTGCTTCATCCGGATGTGCCGGCCGACGAGCACGTTCTCCAGCACCGTCATGTTCGGGAACAGCCGGATGTTCTGGAAGGTCCGCGCGACGCCCGCCGTCGTGACCTTGGCCGGGTCGGACGGCAGCACCTTGCCCCGCAACCGAACCGATCCCCTGGTCGGGGAGTACAGCCCGGTCAGGCAGTTGAACAGCGTCGTCTTGCCGGCGCCGTTCGGCCCGATGAGGCCGACGATCCGGCCTTCGTCGAGCCGCAGCGTCACGTCGTTGAGCGCGGTGAGCCCGCCGAAGATCATGGAGATCCCCGTGGCTTCGAGCACGGTGTCGGGCATGCTGTGCCTCGCCGCGTTCACGACTGGCCTCCCCTCGGGGTCCCCGGATCTCGCTCGGCCTGTTCGTGTTCCAGCACCGCTTGTTCCTGAACTTCCTCGATCGGCTTGCCCTCGGCCGTCTCACCAGCGAACTCCGCGCGGCGCACCCGGTCGGGCACCAGGCCCTGCGGGCGGAACCGCATGATCACCACGAGGGCGAGACCGAACACCAGTAGCCGGTAGTCGTCGAACTCACGCAGCTTCTCGGGCAGCACGAACAGCAGCGACGCGCCGAGCACGGCGCCCGGGATGGTGCCCATGCCGCCGAGGATGACCGCCGCGAGCAGCGTCACCGACTCGAGGAACCGGAAGCTCTCGAACGTCGCGCTGCCCAGCTGGTGCACGAAGACCGCGCCGGCGAAACCGGCGAGCGTGGCACCCACGAGGAACGCGAGGATCTTGACCTTGCCGGTGCGGATGCCCATGGCCCGAGCCGCGTCCTCGTCCTCGCGGACCGCGATCCAGGCCCGACCCATCCGGCTGTTCTTCAGGTTGGCGAAGACCGCCATGATCGCGCCGACCATCAGCACGATCAGGAAGTAGTACAGAACACCCACGTCCAGGTCCGTGCCGAACAGCGAGAGCCCCTCGTCGAAGTCCGTCCCGAACAACGAGATCGGCGGGATGCCGGGGATGGCGCTCGCGCCGTTCGTGAGGCCGCCGATGTCGTTCTGCGCCGACCGCACGAAGATCTCGCCGAACGCCAGGGTCACGATGGCCAGATAGTCACCGCGGACCCGTAGTGTCGGCGAGCCGACTATCGCACCGAAGATGCCCGCGATCGCCGCGGCCACGAGTGCCGCCACCGGGAACGGCAGCGTGATGCCGACGTTGGCGGCGGCCGCACCCGACAGGTTCGCCGCGACGAACGCGCCGATGCCGAGGAACGCGACGTACCCGAGGTCGAGCAGGCCGGCGAGGCCGACCACGATGTTCAGCCCGATCGCGGTGGCCGCGTACACACCGATGGTCGACGCGACCCGCAGCCAGTACGCGTCACCCGCCTCGGTGAACGGCAGGAAGAACGCGCACGCGAGCAACACGAGGATGCTGAAGGCGCGGTGCTCCTCGGAGAGCCGGGCGATGTAGCCGGTCACGCCCATGCCGTGCAGCGCACCGAGCACACCGACGGCGAACCCGAGGAACGCAAGGAAGATCGGGCCGGCGTACGGCAGCGCCGCACCGCCCTTGCCTCCCGCGGTCAACGTCATGACCACGAGGAACAGCGTCGCGCCGAACGCGACCGCCAGTACGGCCCAGGAAACGAGCCGGCCGAGCCAGCCGTTGGCGTTGAACCAGTCGGTCGACCACTTGGGAACCTCGGCGATCCCGACGGCGGTGCCGCCCAGGATCAGCAGCAGGCCACCGACCAGGCCGACAATGCTGCCGAACGCGGTGACGCCTTCGGCCGCCGTGATCGCCCCGACGCCGCCGCCGTTGCCGGCGATGAAGCCGCCGGTGATCAGCGACATGGCGAGCCCGCCCCAACCGAGCGCACGCAGCACCCGGCCCTTGCTGGGAGTCGGGAGGAGCAGCGCGACCAGCGCGAGGACACCCAGCAGCAGCACCTGCCACCGGTAGCCGGTCAGCGCGAGCGGCGCGTCGAAGAACTGCAGCGTCGCCTTGTCCGGGTAGGCCCTCTTGTTGAGGATGAACGTCGCCCACGGCAGCATCGCGGCGACCACGAGCAGCACGCCGCCGAGCGCGGCGAACGGACGGCCGAGTGCGGCCGGAACCTTCACACCGAATCGACTCATGCCCGCACCTTCTCCGGCTCGCCGAACAGGCCCTGCGGTCGGAACACGAGCACCAGGATGAGCGCCACGAAGATCCAGACGTAGTCGTACCGAGACCCGCCGGGCATGTACTGGCCGGCCAATGTCTTGATCATGCCGATGATGAACGCGCCGATCACCGCGCCCTTGAGGCTGCCGATGCCGCCGAGGACGGCCGCGGTGAAGGCGAAGATGCCGGTCTGGAAGCCGATCCGGACGTCCACGGCCTGGAGATAGTTGCCGTAGAGCACACCGGCGACGCCGGCGAGGAACCCGCCGATCACGAAGGTCAGCACGATGACCCGGTCGGGGTTGACACCCATCAACCGGGCGGTGTCACGGTCCATGGAGGTGGCGCGCATCGCGCGACCCATCCTGGACTTGTTGACGTAGGCCGTGAGGGCCAGCGCCAGCGCGAGCGACACGACCACGAGCAGTAGGCCGGACGAGGGGATCTTGAGGGAACCGATCTCGATCGTTTCCTTGAGGACCACCCGAGGGAAGGGCTGGTTCGCACCGGCGTCCGGGAACCAGATCCGCATGGCTTCCTGCAGCGCCACCGACACACCGAGAGCGGTGATCAGTGGCGCGAGTCTCGGCGCGTTGCGTAGTGGCCGGTACGCGAAGCGCTCGGTGAGCACCGCGATCGTCACGGACACGAGCACGCCCCCCACGAGCATCAGCGGCAGCGAGACCCATCCGTTGGTCTTCAGCTCGTCCGGCAGCACGAAGCGGTGGACGGCCAGGCCACCGAAGGCGCCGACCATGAAAATCTCGCCGTGGGCGAAGTTGATCAGCTGGATGATGCCGTACACCATCGTGTAACCAAGCGCTATCAGCCCGATCGTCGCCCCGAGCATGATCCCGTTCAGGATCTGCTGTAGCAGGGTCGTCACATCTACCTCCACAGGCGGCGGGGGTGGGCTCGGCCCACCCCCGCCGTCGCTTCAATGTTCACAGTGGATAGATCTGTCGATCCTGTCTCAGCCCTCGAACTTGCCGGTCTTGACCGGGGCGAAGGCGCCGTCGGTCACCTCGTAGACGGTGAGCACCTGGTTCGTGCTGTCACCGAACTCGTCGAACGCCACCGGACCGGTGGCCCCGTCGTCACCCTTGTAGTTCTGGACCTCTTCGACCAGCTTCTCGCGCGACTCCTCGGACCACTCGCCGTCGCCGATGGTCGCCGCCAGGGCACCGATGATCGCGTTCGCCGCGTCGTAGGAGAAGGCACCGTAGGCGCTGAACTCGTCGGGGTAGTTCTCCGCCGCGTAGGCGTCGACGAACGCCTGCGCGCTCTCCAGCTCCTCGACCGGCGCGCCCACGGAGGTGGCCAGGTCACCGGCCTTGCCGCCGAGCTCGATGAACTTGGGGTCGTAGATGCCGTCGCCACCCATCACCGGGACGTTGATACCGCCGTCGGCCAGCTGCTTGGACAGCGGGCCGGCCTGCGGGTACTGACCGCCGTAGTAGACGGCGTCCGGCTGGAACGGCGCGATGGCCGCGATGACACCGGAGAAGTCGGTGTCACCCTCACCGATGGTCTGGCGCGTGACGATCTCCGCGCCCTTCTCGGTGGCCCGCTCGGAGAACGAGTCGGCGAGGCCGACACCGTAGGTCAGGCCGTCGGTGACGACCGCGATCTTCTTCTTGCCGGCCTCCTCGACCAGGTAGTCGGCCGCGTACGGGCCCTGCAGCGAGTCGACCGTGCAGGTGCGGAAGTAGGTCGGGTATTGCCGCTGCGGGTTGGCGAGGTCCTCACCCTTGGTCAGCGAGTCCGCCGTGTTCGCCGGCGAGATCTGCACGATGCCCGCCTGGTCCAGGATCGGCTGGACGCTCTGCGAGACCGACGAGTTCAGCGTGGAGACAACGCCGACCACACCTTCGGTGGTCGAGAGCTTGGTGGCCGCCTGCGCACCGAGCTGCGGGCTCTTCTGGTCGTCCTCCGGCTGGAGCAGCAGCTCGTAGCCCGGGACCTTGCACTCCTCGTTGGCCTGCTTGACCGCGAGGTCGGCCGAATGCTGGATGCCCTTGCCCAGGGCATCGAGCTCGCCGCTGAGAGGGGCGATAACGCCGATGATCAACGTGCCCTTGCTGGTGTCGCAGTCCTGGCTACCACCACCAGCCGGCGATCCCTCGTCCTTGTTCGTGCCACAGGCAGCCAGCAGCAGTGCCCCCGCTGCCACCAGCGCCCCGGCCTTCACCGTCTGGTTTCGCACGTGTGATTCCCTTCTCCGCATTCATCCGTTCGGGCAATTGCGCGTAAGCATGCCGAACCCCACCCTCGTGGATGTCAGAGGGCTGGGCCGGAACGTAGTAACCATTGGCGTGCTAGTCACGCGCCATTGCGCCTCGTGACCAGACTGCAACGAAATTGGCCACTGGCGGCCACTGTTGGAGCTAACACGGCGTAGCCGGTCATCGACAGGTAACACGATCTCAACTTCACAACGAGCGACGGACGCGCCGCGGCCTGCACATACGCTGCGTGGGTGTGGACACGGAAGCGCCTCCTCGCCTGGCTCGGAGGGGTGGTTCTGGTGGCCGGCGCGGTGGTCGCGCTGCGGGTCACGGAGGAGCCGGATGATCGCGCACTCCCGCTGGTCCATGTCGACCGGTATGCCGCGAACTTCGTGGTGGTTCCCGAGCCCGGGACCCGGCCCGCTCCCCCGCACCAGGTGGTCGCCACGCCGGGGCCCGGCACGCTGCGGGTGTCGTGGGCGGACGGGCTGCCCGGCGGCGAGGCGCCGGACGGCGCGGCCGGCTACGACGTGCGCTGGGACGGCGGAGCCCGGCTGGTGGTCAGCCCCGACCTGCTGATCGAGGGCCTGACCGACGGCGAGTCCTACCGCGTAGAGGTCCGCACGGTCGACGCCTTTGGACAGCGGTCGGCGCCGACGGCCACCACGGCGGAGCCCGGTCGCGCCGACACCTCGTGGCAGGACAGGCTGACCGGGTACCTCGACGACTTCTCCGATGGGGCCGCCGCCGGCTGGCACCTGTCCGGTTACCCGGGCTGCGTCGATCCGGGTGCGCCGGACGCCGACGGGTTGCCCATTCACCTCAGCTGTGGCGCCGACCTGGCCGTACTGCGCGCGCGGACCCCGCTGCGGCTCGGACCGCCCGCCCCCGGCGGGGTGCTCGGCCGGGTGGCCGTGCGGACCGACGCGGCCGGGCCCGGCGGGGAGCTGACCATCGACCTGGTGCCGGGCGCGGCGGACCGGGTCGGGATCGATGTGGTGCGGGCGCGGGCCGGGCGGGACCCGGCGTTGCCCGGCGGCACGATCCGGGTGGTGGTGAACGACGCCGGCGTGGCGGTCGGCGCCGCACCGGACGTACCGGCCGTGACCCCGCCGGCCCTCGAGACGACCCCCGCGCCACGCCGGGGGCCGGGGGTGCCGCACCTGTTCGAGGTGGTGCTCACCACCGGCGGCGTGCGTGTCTATCAGGACGGCCAGCTGGTGACGGTCGGTGGTGTGCTGCCGTCGTGGTCGACCGCGTCGGCGCTGATCGGCCTGCGCGGCCCGGACGGGCGGCGGTCGCGGGTGCACGTGTCGGGCACCGGGTTCAGCGGGCCGGAGACGCCGGTGGCGCCCGTGGCGCCCGTCGCCGAGGTGCGGGTGCACCCGGCGACCCAGCGGGTCCTCGGCCTCGACGAGCCGGCGCCGCACGTGGGCATGTCCCGCGCTCCCCTGGCGTCGGCCGCCTCGGCCAGGCTGGTGACGACGCTGTCGACCACCGCCGGCCTCGACCCGCACGCGGTGTTCGTGCAGTTCGGTGAGCTGCGGGCGCCGGCCCGCCCGGCGACGCCCGCGCCGTCGGCCACCCCGGCCGCCGCGGTCACGGTGATCGCCGACGTGCCGGCCGAGTTCCTCGGGCCGAACGGTCCCCCGTCGGTCACTCCGCTGGTGCTGCGGGCGGCCAGTGGCGGCGGGGTCCAGCTGGTCGAGTCGTACCTGGAGATCACGCCCGGTCCCGGCTGGGTGCCGCCGTCGACCGCGCAGCCGGAACGGCTGCCGAAACCGAAGGACGACCTGCTGCCGGCCATCGAACCGCGGCTCACGAACTCAGCGGGCGAACCGCTGCCCGACGATACGACGCCCGCCCAGGTGATCCTCACGGTCGGGCTGACCGCCGCCGCCACTCAGTGGGACACGGGCGCGGTCGCCGGGGTGTGCGGCGTGCAGGTACGGCTGGACGGGACCCTGGTGGCGGGCATCCCCACGGACGCGGAAGGGCCGGCGGTCGGCGGCGAGTACGCGATGTCGATCACGCTCGCCGGCCTGACCGCCGGACGGCACGCACTGGAAATCCGCGAGTACGGCCTGACGGACGTCGAGTCGCGGCTGCTCTACTTCACCGTCAGTTGATGTTCTCCACCACGGCCTGCGCGACGGCCTTCATAGTGGCGCGCCGGTCCATGGCCGTCCGCTGGATCCAGCGGAACGCCTCCGGCTCGGACAGTCCCTGGTTGGTCATCAGCAGGCCCTTGGCCCGCTCGATGAGCTTGCGGGTCTCCATGCGCTCGGTGAGCGTGGCGACCTCGGTCTCCAGGGCCTGGACCTCCGCGAACCGGCTGACCGCCAGCTCGATGGCCGGCACCAGGTCGTGCTTGGCGAACGGCTTGACCAGGTAGGCCATGGCGCCCGCGTCCCTGGCCCGTTCAACCAGGTCACGCTGGCTGAAGGCCGTGAGGATGACCACGGGGGCGATCCGCTCGCCCGCGATGGCCGCGGCGGCTTCGATGCCGTCGACCTTGGGCATCTTCACGTCGAGAATCACAAGGTCGGGGCGCAGCTCGGTGGCCATGGCGATGGCCTGCTCTCCGTCGGCCGCCTCTCCCGCGACGTGGTAGCCCTCTTCCTTCAGCATCTCGACCAGGTCGAGTCGGATGAGAGCTTCGTCTTCCGCCACGAGAACACTGCGCTGCACGGCCGGGCCGGTCTGGGCCTCGGCAGCCTGCTCGGTCACCGGGGTCCTCCTGAATGGATCGGTATCGGCTTGAAGCTCAAGACTACCGGTCCGATCCGTTACCCGGTCGGGGCAGACAACGTGATCATGACAACGTAACGAGCTGGTAACACCGTCAAGCCCTCCGATCCAGCTGCCAGACGACGTCGATCCCGACCTCGCCCGGGGTGAGCGGATCCCGCGGCGGCGTACGCCGGTCGACCTGGGTGAACCCCAGCCGTTCGGGCACCGCGCCGCTGGCCGCGTTGGCCGCGTCGTGCCAGACCTGGACGTGGTCGATGTCTCTCAGTGAGAACGCGTGGCCGACGAGCGCGGCGGTCGCCCGCGTGGCCAGGCCACGGCCGGTGTGCTCGGCATGCAGCCAGTAGCCGATCTCCAGCCCGCCCGGCCCGATGCTGCGGTGAAGCGCGCAGACGCCGGCCGGCTTGGCGCCATCGAGGATGAGATAGGTGTAGGAGCGGCCGCCGGCCCAGTCGGCTTCGACCTGCGCGACGAACTCGGCCCCCGCGGTGATGTCGTAGCCTGCCGCCCAGGGCATCCAGGGCAAGAGATGCTCGAGCGACTCCATGGTCAGTCGATGGGCGATGGCCCGGTCGGCCGCCCGCAGGGGCCGCATCGCGAATCCTTTCCGGCACGGAACGTCATCCCAGCCAGTTCCTGGTAGCGGACTCGACATGTTCCCAACGTAAGTACTCACTCACCCGGATGTCACGGCGTTTAGTCCCGGTAGGGGCGCGCCAACTCAACATCCGGCTGCCGTTCGCCCCTGCGCGCCACGGCCGAGCATCGCACCACCCGTTACGGTCAGCGTGCTGATCATCCCGTAAAGTTCTCACCGGCCAGCCCCCGTAGCCCAACCGGCAGAGGCAACGGATTCAAAACCCGTCCAGTGTGCGTTCGAATCGCACCGGGGGCACCACCGCTCACCAGGCTTGAGCAGGCGTTTCACCTGCGATGATGCCCCCGAAGACGATCATGACTCGTCCGGCTCTGTCCGGTCGTCACCGGCCGAATCCGGCTGGTCGTTCCCTATTTGTTCCCGAGTTTCGGGCTGCCAGCCCAGCGCCGCCTCGATGCGCTGGTGGTTCGCCGCCTCCAGTCCGCTGATGACCTTGGCGTAGATCTGGTGCAGCACCGCCACCGAGTGACCAGCCCACTCAGCACACTGCGTCGAGGGCACGCCGGCCGCCAGCCACGTGGACACACAGGCGTGCCGAAGGTCGTACGGCCGCCGTGCGAGCGGTGACGTGTACTCGGCGTCCGTCAGCGCCACCTTGCGCGCCCGATCCCAGCACCGCGCGATCGTCGACTCGGCGAGATCTCCCCCGACCAGGTTCCGGAACAGCCGGCCATCTCCCGCCGTCCCGTGCTGCCGCAGGTGCTCGTGCAGGATCCGAGTCAGCGGCGGAGACGACGGGACGGACCGCACATCTCCTATGGCGCGCTGCTTGAGCTGCCGCCGGTCCCGCCGCTCCCCCGAGTCGGTCCACGACGCCCCCGCAATCGGGGCAGTCTCCGAGAGCAGCAGCTCACCCCACCCGCTCTCCGGGAGTTGAAGGTCAGGCTTGCTCAACATCGCAGCCTCTTCCGGTCGCAACGCCGCGTAGTACATGACCGCGAAGAACGCCTTCAGCATCGGGCCGGACGAACGCCGAGGCTGCCCTTCGATCGTTTGAGCGGCTACCGCGTCCAGCAATCGCTCAGCCTGCCGAACGTTGATCACCACCCGCTTGTCGATTGCCCGCACGGTCTTCGGTGCAGTCCACTTCACGGCAGGCAAATTGTTGGCACGACAACACTTTCAGCTCAACCGCATAGTCGAGTGCGTTGTACAGAACCGCCCTCTTGCGCGTGACGGTCTTCGCGGCAGCCTGCTTACCGTCGAGCTTCAAGGCAAGCGCATCAAGCGCGTTCCTCAGCAACGCCACATCCTCGAGCCTGGACACCGGCACCGTGTGCGCGGCAACCCACTTCAAGGCACGCTCGATCTCCGGCGGCTTGGCCATATCACGCCGTTTCTTGTTGAACGCCCACCCCGTCAAAGCCTGACGAATCACCCTCTCATCCGGCCGGCCCCGATCCCCGTTGAACATCACGGGCGTAACTGTCGCCAAGGCATCAGCATTGCCCGCACGCGATTTCGCGGCCGCACGAGTCCACTTCATGTCGATGTACTTGATTGCGAAGTCGTACCAGGACATAACCTGCTTTTCACGCAACATCGACAGCGGGCGACCTTCGTCGACATCGAAGGCCTCACCGCGCCGAGCCGCAGTCATCAGATCAGAGCGAAAGCTGTCAGCGTGAGCGAAGGTAGCGAACGTTTCCTTGAACCTCTTCTTGTCTACGCTCCAGTGCACTCGATAGCTCGTCCTCCTCTTCCCCGGGCGCGTCTCGATGTTCCAGATCTGCACGTCGAATGAGTACGACATCAGGCCGCCTCCTCGTGGGAGTCAAGCCATCGCTCGAACTCGGTTCTACGGATACGAATGTCGCCGTTGGGCAACTTGATACAGCGCGGCGCACGCTTCTTTGCCCGCCACTCATAGAAAGTGGACCGCGCGATCTCCAGTTCCGCGCACAGCTCGTCGATTGTCATGTGCCGATCACTTCTCATCCGCCTCACCTCCCCTATGTCAGGCCGCCGCCAATCGAGTTGCCGAAAGATCTGGCGTCGGTGGTCCTGTCGCCGCCAGCAACGCGCGGTCGTATTCGGCTCTCCAGGTGATCCGTTCTGCGATGGCGTGCATGAGCAGGTGGTCGCGTGGTGGTTGGTGTGGGTCGCCGGGTTGGACCTTCTGCCACACCAGCCGGGCCGGGTTCGGCTCTGGCTTGGAGATCCCAACCGCCGCGAGGGATTCCAGGACGAACGCCTTCCGGTCGGCCCGGTGATCTGCCAGCGTCTTGCCCGACCACTTCCGCGAGACGAGCACACGCCGGCCGGGCAGGCCGAGGGTGGTCCGGCGATGTGCGCGGGATTTGCAGTGCCCGGGGTGGGTCCGGCTGGTGACGCCGAGCGGTTGCACGCCGTAGAGCAGCCACACCGCGCACCGAGGCGAGCACGGGGTCACCCGCAGCTCGTCGTGCAACCGGTCGTGGTGTGCCCTCTGCCGGTCACCGGTCGCCGTGATCACCTCACCGGTGCTCTTGGTGAGGTACTTCGTGAGGTAGCCGATGTGTCGGCCGGCTTCCTCCGAGTTGCCGAGGATGCCCTTGGAGTGCACCTGCCGGCCGAACGTGACGACGTGCGCCGGCTCCTCCACCTGGTCCAGCGCCTCAGCCCACGCGGTGAGCGGTTGGCGGGTGCTGGGGTCGACGAACCGGCCGCCGTCCCACACGGGCAGATGGTCGACGGTCGTAGACCAGCTCGTCGTGCGCCGGCCACCACACCTGGTGATACGTCGCCGCCGTGACTTGCCGAAGTACCTCGTGCGGCACCGAGCCCCGGATGGCCGCGTGCAGGTGTGGTGCGCAGCGCTTCTGCGGCTCGACGGTGGCGAAGTACTGCACGTCCCAGCCGACGACGCGGCGGAGGTTCTGCCACCACCGGTCGATCAGGGCGGAGAAGTGCACCGCGTCCCGAGCTGCCCGCCGGTAGTCATACGTGCGCGGGTCAACCGGGGTGCCGTCATCGCGGACCCGGCCGTAGGTGTCGCAGGTGAGGGTGACGAACATCGAGGGCCGGAACCCGCCGGCGTACTCCCGGCCGAGGGTGCGCTTCTCGACCCGACGCCGGGGCAGCTCCGGTGCGTCCTGGCGCCGCTTGGTGGACCGCTTGAC
Organism: uncultured Actinomycetota bacterium; assembly: GCA_963826035.1. Taxonomy (GTDB): domain Bacteria; phylum Actinomycetota; class Actinomycetes; order Mycobacteriales; family Pseudonocardiaceae; genus Actinophytocola. Next base: position 184,640 of record CAWGVZ010000010.1, read on the forward strand.
CGGCCGTGTGGCTGGACCATCCGGAGAGGGCAGCCGGCCACGCATGCCGAGTTGCCGAAGTTCCGCATCGACCGAGCGGATTTCCTCCCGCAGCTCGTCCGCCTCGACCGCACCTGTTCCCGCGGCTTCCTGGTAGGAAACCACCAGGTCGGCGCGTAGTTCCAACAGAGCCGTGTGGTCCGGCGTCGGCTCGTCCGGGGTGAAGTCCGGCTCCTCGGTCGAGATGCCAGCCCTCCCGACACTGCGCCATCCGCAGAGCCCGAGCCTTCCGAGCACACGGACCACACTGCGATTCCACAGTGGAACCACAAGGGACCGGCGACATAGCGCAGCTCTCCGGTGTCGAGGTCGCCGACCTCCATGGTGAACGGCCGTATGCACACGCCGTGTTGTTCGGCGGTTGCGGTGATCACGTCGGCAGCGAGAGGCTGCCGCATCCGCTCTACGCGGGTGCCGGTAGCTCATCACGCCACCTCCGGTCATGCTGCATGTGCTCGCGGAGAAGGGTGTGCGAGGGTGTACAGCTCGTCGACCGTGACGCCTTCTCTTCGTGGCCGGGGGTGAGGGGAACGAGGCCGCAGCATTGGTCGAACGGGGCCGCGCCGAAGACCGACAACCGGAGCGTCACCGGCGCCACGGCCATGGGCCCTCGACAATGCAGGTCGCCTTCGGTGGTGTGCCACCAGGAAGCGGTGACCTCGACCAGGGTGTAGGCCCACATCAGCACGTTGCCCAACGTGTCGACCAGACTTTGAGCAGCCATCGGGTTTCACCGACGACACGACGGGACAGGGGGTAGATGCACACCTCGGCGGGTTCCGGCAGGGCACGGCCGAGCATGTGTGAACGGAAGCAGCCGATCACACTGTCCAAAGGGGACGAAGCATTGAACGGGTTCATGGACATGGCAAGGAAGACCTTTCGGTAGAGGGGTGTCACGCGGCACCACGCGACAGACGCGGGATGCGTCTGTCCGGAGTGGATGAACGGTTCCCGGATTGCCGGGACCACCGTCGCCGGTGACGAAGGTTTCGAGTTGCTTAATCGTGTCGTCGGACACCCAGCCGCCACGCACGCGCAGCGGTTCGCGGATGCCCTCGCCGAACAGATAGCCCACGCCGGGCTCGGACTCACCGATCCGGTTGGCCCACGCACCCCGGTCATACGCCTGGTCACCGAGCACCATCCCCACGTGGGACTTCGTGGCCACCCGCAGACAGATCCGGCGCGGGAACAACTCCCGGACCGGGACGGTGTCCTTGGTGGGCTCCTGGACATAGCCACGCACCGCGCAGCCCAACGCACGGCCCTGGGTGGTCAACAGCGCCACCCGCTCAGAGATGGCCTCCCGTAGTTTCCGGTCTCCGATGTAGCGGATCAGGGCGCCGATCTCGTCGAACTCCACAATCTCTAGCGGGTACTCACGTGGTGATGGGGACGGTGCGGAGCCGGCCGGCGAACTCCGCCTTACGCTTGTTCATCTCCTCGATGACGTCATCCAGCAGCACGAGCGCGTCCTTCGCGGTCACGGCGTAGCGGTGGAAGATCCGCCGCCCGTAGGCCAGCTCCATGCCCTTCGGATCGATCCCGGACACCCGCACCAGGCCGTCCCGGATGGCGGGTGCGATGGAGACGAGCGGGCACCACATCTGCGCGCCCTTCCCCGCACCGGTCGCGCCGGCGTGGAGGGTGTGGGAGCCGACGAGGGATTGGTTCCAGTCGGTGCCGTAGTCGGTCCGTCCACTCCAGACACGCGTGAGATCCACGTCGGCACCCTCCACGTCGGCCAGATCGACCAGCTTCGGGCACCACACGGTGTCTTCTAGGAGGTTCCTGCGCTGGAAGTCGATCGAGACGACGTTGGGGCGCAGCTCCCGGACCTGGCACCGAGCCACACCCCGAGCCACGGCCAGGGCGCGGGCGGCGTCGTCGAAGTCCTCCGGCTTCTGACCCGGCACGAGCCGAACCCGCACCTCATCCCACGACGACCCCGACCGCACACCGAGCACGCGCGGCACCTGGTCCACCCGCTGCTTCGGCGCCCGCCGCACCTTCCGCCGACCAAGCGGGTTCGCGGTCAGCACGATCGGCCGGTCCGCATCCAGCACGGTCAACCCACACGCTCGCAGCCAGCCCGGCAGCTTCCGGGCGTAGATCGACCCACCGCTGCCACCACGACCGCAGGCGCCGGCCGGCCCAGGTCTCGAACGTCAGCCGGAACCGCCACCGCCACACCAGCAGCAAACCCCCCAGGCCGACAACCGTGGCAGCTAGTGACACCCAACCCCACACCGACAGCCAGCCCACGACCAGCAACAGCCCGAGGGTGGTGCGCCAGTGGGTCACCGCAGCTTTGATCATGAACCACAGCAGTCTTGACCACCAACCACAGCGCCAACGCCACCATCGCCACGGTCGCGAGCGCTTCCAACACCGCAGTGAGGGCCTTACCGATCTTGTTGAGCACCCACACCACGGCCACCACACCACCGCCAGCTACCACCAGGGTCACGAGGTTCTGAGCGCTCATCGACGCTCACCCCGCCCCGGCACGAACTCCAACGGCAGAGCACCGTTACAGCGGTCACACTGGGACTCTCCCGGCCACAACCGAGCGAACCGCTGACACAACGAACAACGACTACGAACTTGTTGGGCTGCCCCATCTGGCGGGACAGCCGCAGGACGGTCTAACCTGTCCATTGTCTACCTCCGGGTGGACAGCGCAGGAGCGGAAAGGTTGGGAAGCCTGGAATTCCGCTTCTGCGCCTACGAGATCAACACGGCGAATCAGGACGTGCGTCATCGCCACACGACCCCGCGTGTGTTATGTCTACTTCGGACCTATTGTCTGATCAGGACTTGCGTAGCTGCGCCTCGATGTCTCGCGCTTTGCGGTCCTCACGGGACGACCAGTACAACGCCTCGTGGTGATGACCCCGATCGATCTCGGCCACCTCGGCGTACACAGCGGCACTGCGCCGGTAGTACGCCAACCACACCGCAGGCGACGCGTCGAGCGCCGGCCGCATGTCCGACAACAACTCGTGCGCCTGCATCAGCCGAACCGGCTTGGCCTCACGCTTGGCGACTCGATTAGTAGCCATGCGACCAATACCCCCTCCGGCCGCCCCGCTTCGGGTCCTCAATCATCTCTTTCAGCGCCTGCTCATGCTGCCGGCAGATCAGATCCCGCCAGTCGTCGTACCCCTTGTGATTGGCGGCCAGCTCCTCCCAACACGCGATGTGCCGTTCGTGCCAGTACTTCCACACCTCAGCCGGATCCTTGACCTCCGGCGGCATCCGACCCAACTCATAGATCTCCACCGATGGGTCATCAATCGGGTCTTGCCACCGATACCTAAGACCCATGAGGCACGTCCTCACACACCAGCGCATGGGTACCCGACACCGCAGGCAACGACCGACGTCGCTCCCGCCACGCGGGGCCACACTCGTCGTGCTTCGCGCGGGCGGCCCAATCCCGCGACTGGTACTCGAACGCTTGCGCAGCAGCCTTTACGGCGGCCACCGCCCACCACGCCAAGTCCGGTTCGGACTCCATCTCCCGCCACACCGCAGCCACATTCCGCGACGCACGAGCCATCCGCTCAGCAACCATCCGGTCACCAGGCTCCGACACACTCACCAGCGCCGAGACCGTCCCGTACTCGCGGTACACGGCCTCCCAGCGACGAACCAGCCTCTCCGACACCATCACCACACCTGAGCCTTCCCGCCACCGCACGGCAGGGAGCCAACCGGGCGACCCGAAAGCCGCACCGGCCAGCACCCCAACGCACCCGGCACTCATCTCGTGCCTCACGCGGCCTTGGTCGTCGACTCAGACGCCTTGCGGGGGTTGGCCGCAGCACCAGCGGCGCGGAACCCCGTGGCCCGGAACAAGTACGACTGGTACTTGTACTCACCGTTCCCGGCCACACGCGGCTCAGCGGTCATGCCATCCAGCTCGATCGGCCGAACACCCGGCAACACCTCAGCCGTGGTCGGCACCGGCTGAACTTCCGCCAAGAACGTGATCTCGAACGAGGCACGCTTGGCGTTGCGCTCATCCGGATCGGTGACCGTCGCCTTCCACTGCCGCTTACCGGTCAACTCGTCCACCCGCTGCCGCACCGGCCGACCCGCCGCACGATCCTCCCGCGACTGGTACTCGCTATCCGGCGCAACCTCACCCACCAACACCAACCCCTGCGGGAAGGCATCCGCGAACTCGACCGGGAACCGGTGTCCTCTTGGAATTGCCATTTCGATGTAGACCCTTCGTCGGGCCGCCCCATTCGGGCGACTGACTACAAGGTCGTCGATCTTGTGTCTCATGAAGACCCCGAACTGGTCCCGCCTGGGCTCACTTCGTCTCGATGAGTCTCGTTCTGTCTCGTTTTCGTGCTAACCTGGGCACGTGACCAGCACCAACGGCGACACGGAAGCCACGAATACGCCGTTGCTCAGGGTGCTCTTGAAGGCGCGTCATCTGCACGTGTACAGCGCGTTCGCGCGTGAGTATCGCAAGGTCGCGGGCAAGATTGACCGCGAGTTGGCGCACACGGGACCGAGCAAGGCGCAGTTCTACCGATGGATCTCCGGCGACTTGATCAAGCTGCCGCACTCGCAACACTGCCGGGTCCTGGAGACGATGTTTCCGGACTGGACCGTCGGGCAGATGTTCGAGCCGTACAGCGGCAGCCTCGAGTTTGTCCCCGAGGCAGGAAGCAATCCGGGTGTCCCCCGGCCGCCCAGCCTCACCCCAGTGGCAAGCCCGCCGCCGGCCATCAACGCCCCGGCAGATTTCGTTGCGCTGTACGCACACCGCGCCGACACTCCGAACGAGCTGTGGCTGAACCTGCTCAAGGGCGCGACGGAGCGGATCGACCTCTTCGCGAACGCGAGTCTGTTCCTGCCGGAGGACAACCCGGAAGCGGTCGCGATCATCAAGAAGAAGGCAGCCGCCGGCACGAGAGTCCGCGTCCTGATGGGGGATCCCGCTTCCGACGCGGCCAAGCTCCGCGGCTACGAGGAGCGGTTGTTCGAGGGCATCCCGGGCCGCATCCAGATGGCGCTTGCCTACTACCGCCCGTTGCTCGACGTCGAGGGTGTCGAGTTCCGGCTGCACGCGACGTCGCTGTACAACTCGATCTTCCGGTACGACAACGACATGCTCGTCAACCAGCACCTCTACGGAACCTACGGGTACATCGCCCCGATCCTGCACCTACGGAAGGCGCCGGGCGCGGACCTCTTCGACACCTACATGCGCAGCTTCGACCGCGTATGGGACGACGAGTCGTACGAGTACAAGCCCTGATCAGCGCGCGCGCACATCCGCCAAGGTGGCGAGGAACGCCTGAGTGTCCACCAGGTCGGGCAAGGTCGCCTCAGGGCCACATGCTGCCAGCTCGTCAACCCCGTGCACTCCGCTCGCAACAGCGATGACCTTCGCGCCGCCGTCATGCGCGGCTTGCACATCCAGAGGTGTATCACCAATCAAGATCGTTGACTCACGGTCGAACGCACGCCCGAACTTCGCGGCGACCTTCTGCCGAGCGGCATCGACCAACCTGGACCGCACGATGTCGTCGGTCCCGTAACCGCCGAGGTCCAGGTCAAGCCACTTCTCCAGCCCGAACGTTGTGACCTTCAACCGAGCGTTCTCGACGATGTTGCCCGTGAGCACGGACTGAAGTACGTCCGGTTCGTCGGCCAACGCGGACAGCGCATCCACAACACCGGGAAGGACGTAGCCACGACGGGCCAAGTCGTCCGCCTTGGTACTCATGACCTCACGGAGCACGTCGCCGAACGCCGAGACCGGGCCGAACCCATCAGCCGACTCACCGTTGGCAACAAGCATCTCCTGCATGATCTGCAGGTCAGTCCGTCCATGAGTGACGGGCCGCATCGAAGCCGGCCGCCCCACGATCCGCTCGAACGCGCCCCGGTACGTCTCCTTGCTGATCCCACCGTTCTCGATCAACGTGTGGTCGACATCCCACAACACCAGCGTCGCGCGCATGCGACCCCCGACCCCGTCATCCATGGAGACAGCCTCTCACGAGGGACCGCCCCGACCAGCCAAGACCGTGATGAGAGCGGTACAGAACGTCACTGGACACCTAGTAGGGCCCCAGGCCCGAAAGGACCTTGCATCGCCAGCCACGGCACGGAACCTGATCGGCACCGTCAGCAACGTGGAACTTAAAACGTCGTTAAGACCGTGCTTCGCGTTGACCAATCAACTTCTGGACCGCATCGATACACACTCTTCGCTTACGACGAGTCAGCCGCGCTCCCGACGCACGACTATCCAGGAGGAAAATCGAGTGGATCATCCGTTGAGTCGAACTGGAGCAAGCGTCGGCCGCCAAGGTCAACTATGTTTACGTCCTGGTCTCCAAGTAGTTGATTGAGCACTTCGGGAGACGCTGCGGACGTCACAATAATTTGATCACCACTGGCCCCTCCACCAAGCCTGGAGAGAGTCGAGCGGAAGTTGTCCTCATCTAGCTCGTGCTGTCGCGGTTCATCGAGAAGGAGCAGCCCAGGGTGAGGTGATCGAATTTCATCAGCCAGCTCCCGTATGGCGTTAAGATATGCAATCTTTGTCCGAACAACATCGGTTGAACTAACATCAGAATCTATATCGTACCCCGCGCGCTCCGGACGGAATGTCTCTCCGTCAAGAATAATCCGATCGGCTTCATAGCTGGAAAACCCGTACTCATTGAGCTGTTCGTGCAGCAGGGCCGTCAGCTTTTCCAGCTTTTGCTGATCCTCTTCAGGTAAACCGCTAGGAAGCGCCGTCAGCTCGTTACGGGCAATCGCAATGGCATTCGCAATCTCCTGCAGACGGACGACAGATTCCTGCACGGATGCCGCCGCGCGAGACAGCTCACGAATTCGAGTCTCTGCGGTGATCTGCCTGGCAATAATACTACTACTGGGGTAATCTGCTGGCGATGTCAAATCGGCCCGGAGAGCCCTGATCCGAGTGCGCGCGGCGTCAGCTGCACGCTGCAACGCTGCATAGGCATTTTGTGCCTGCCCAACAGTTTCGACGGCTTGCTCACGCATTCCCCTAGCCGTCGCAAGCTGAGCGTTTAGAAGCCCTAGAGTCTCCTCGACGTCTAGCACAGGGCCCACGGACGCAGCTTCAACGGCCGCGAGAGATTGATGACAAGTGGGACAATCTGAATCAGCGAGATGATGCGTAGGATGTGCGCTACCAATACGAATCAATGTCTTTATATCTTGATTTCGACTCTTTTCCTCCTCCAATGCCCCGATGCGTCGATCAAGTGCGACAAGTTGACCTTCATTCAATGTTAGATTTTGCTCGACTGCTCGCGCCGTGTTTAAATTGTCAGCCAACTCACGTTCAGCTTCTGCCAACTGTTGAGTGAGCGCCTGAAGGCCAAGATCGCTGACGGTTGGAGCAGCTAATTGTTGCTCAATCACAGGTTCCTGCGGACGCTCCTGCGTGCGCAGAACCTCAAGAACTTCTTCCAGTGACTTCCATTGCCGATTCTCGAGAACTTCAATATTCGCGCCCGAGAGATTCGTAGGCTCCACCGGCCGACGGCCTCCACCACGCGCCCCAGCAGGTAGGTCGGGCACTCCGATAAGACGAGAACCAGCCATGCTAGCAGCGGCAAATGCCGCTTGACGCACGCTTGACCAGGTTGAGCGCAACTCAGCAATTGAATTTTCGAGAGCATAACGACGCGCTTGAGCCTCTGGTCCGGAGAATCCCAGCAAGAACTCTACGGTACGCCTAGTCGGTTCTCTAATTTGGTAATGTGTCACGGTGCGAGGACTGGACGACCCCCACGCGCGTTGGTCGACATACAAAAAAGGTGCAACAAGTTCCATATACAATGGCACGTCGGAACCATTATACCGGGGAACCGAAGGAAGTTGCCAACCGAAAAACTCTGCCAGTAAGACGTGGAAGCCGCGCTCATTCTTAGCTGCGCCCGGCAGCCGGACGAAATAATCAGTTGATCTGCCAGCAAGAGATGCTGACGTGGAAGTAAGAGTTGCCCCCTGCCACACCCGCACCAGACTTGTTTGAATAGACTGATGGGTCACTGCTCGTTGAACAGTGATTGTTTGACCAGATTCGTTCTCAAGTTCAATAGCACACCAACTATTGATGACATCGGCCGACAGTTCTGAATCTGGATTCGCTGAATCTTGAAGATAGAGCTGTTGCGTGAGCGCACTACCAAGCCGAGTATTGTGACCTGGCCCGAACATGCCCTCCAGCCCGAGGCTGTAAATGATGGCCTGAAGGACCTGTGTCTTACCACGACTGTTATTGCCGCGGATCACATTGAGACCTTGTCGGAAGTGAACGAGCGCACCGGCAGTTCCCCGCGTGCTTATCACCCGCAATCGAACTGCTCTGACCCTCACCTTCACCGAGGCCCCCACATTCCTTGCCACGAAGCAGCCAGGCCCGGTCTAGGATAACCATCCTGAACTACATAGTAGGCCATCATCGCGCCAACCTATCCGAGTGTTCGCGTAAGCTTTGCGTCACTTAAAGAGTCGAGATGTGCCAAGAACGATTTCTCAATACGAAGCAAACCGTCATCCTGGTCTACCCTAGCGGCAAGAGCCGCACCCCGCTCCGTGAGACTTACTCGATTACCCTGAACGTTATGAATACGCACCAAGCCGTGAGCAAGTGCAAGATTCAACGTAACAGGAAGATTTGGATCTAGTCGCTCCGTCACCGTGTCGGCAAAACGTCGCCCACTCCACCACGCCAGAAGCATGCTCCTGCTCCGATGCGATCTCATGGCCCAGGTAAGCAGATGAAGGTGAGATATCGTCGCCGCACTCTGGCGGAATCTACTGAGCGTCAGAGTAAGCACAGCAAGACGATATGATACCCGCTGCTCAGCAGGAAGTGCTCGCGGTTGCCGCTTGAACCTGATTGGAGCGTCTACATCATTGAGATCAGGATCAGGGGACGCCGCTACCTGCAACGGAATCGGTCCATCCAACTCCGTCGAGCTAAAGTCGGACTCCAATTGTCGCCTCCTTTATGCCGCAGGTGGCCGAATCGGATCGTCAAAGTCAAGCGGGCAACGCATAAGCCAATCCGCAACCTGCGCTTCAGCAATAACGCGAGCATCGCCGGTTCTTATATGAGGCAACGCCTGCTTAACGCGGGCCTCAGCGTCAGCCTTAACACGAAGTAGCATCTGCTCAGGCGCGTCGCTACTTAGTGCGAACTCGGTATCAAGTCGATGTTCGAGATCACCAAGGAGATGATCGAGGTGATCCTCGAGTTCGCTATAGTGATCGCGAATGTAATCTCGATGAGCGCGACCGCCAAGTTGAGAAACCAAGAGCTTCTGAACATATTTGCGACGCTTGTCACCGTCAAAAAGCATTGGCACCTTTGCCAGTTTATTCTGCATCGTATCAACATGGTGCGAGTGAACGCCAGTATAATCAGGCGCCGAAGGCAAGGCCGGCAGATGCAGACTCGAAAGTTGTGCATTCACTATCGCGTTTAAGCTGAGCTGGTATGACTCCAGGGTCTGAACCAGTACGTAGCACTCTTCTGCAACATAAACAAGTCCAGCACCTCGAACACGATCCGCCTGTTTCGTTGCGTGCTCGATTATTCTTCGACTGTCGCTAACGGGCACCATCAAAATCCAACGGCGAACTTTGACTGAGCCAAGTATTGCTTCAAGTTTTTCGTTATTATTAATAAATTTCCCAATATCGGTAGTAATTTTGTCGCGATGCTTGTCATATCGCTGACCAACACTCAAAGGTTCATCTGGGCTGTAACACTGGTAAGCGAGCCCGGTGAAAGTGTAGGCCTCTAATCCCGCGTCCCCCGAATCCTTGTCCGGTATTGGGACCAGGTCTTCCGCGTGATGGTGGTGCAGTACCTGCATGCACAGTCGCTGCCACTCCTGTCCATCCATGCCGGCGAAACCAGCCAGGTGCGCACCCATCCGCCGAGGTTACCCAAAGTTGATGTACATCGCTAGTACTTGATGAACGCGCTGACCTCGTGTCAAGTTGATCAAGTTCGAGCGAAGGTTCCGCCGATCACCACATCCGATTGATGAGAAATACACCACTCCGTAATGAGATTGGGTCCTAGGTGCACGTAACGGCCGCGCAATGTGGCAAGTTCCGACTGTCGCATGCATCTCGACGAGAGACCTGTGTGACTGAATACGGGCAAGTTCGGGAGGCAGTGTCCCGTCGTTGTCCCGTGTTTCACTGCCGAACTTGGCTCTATGGGATCAAGGCGCGCCGCCGGCGGCGGCGCGCTCGGCCCCTCGCGTTGGCAAAGTGGACCGCATCCATCGCGGCACGGCCGGCTACCGCTCCGCTCACGCCGGCCGGCCAGCGCGGCGCAGCCCACTCGCCCGCGACGGCAGCGCCACCACCGGCGGCGCGAACGTTGATGCTGACTAGTGCCCATCCGCTTGCAGGAAGCGCCGCACGTCCGCGGCCAGCACGCGCATCTGCTCGCCTGCTTCCACCGACACCGTGACCGACGCCATCCACAGGTCGTCCAACGAGTACGACCCGGGCCGCAGTGTGCACGTCAGCTCCACATGACCGCCTGATCCGAACACCGCACCGATCTCGACTTCGCGATCCAAGCTGCGCCATGTGCGCACGCCCTCCCAGCCCGTGAAGCCCTCCGCCAGAGCCTCAAAGAACGGCGTCAGCTCCTCCCCCATGAAGGCCAGTGTCACCCCATGAGCCGTTGCCACGAGGTTGTCCGTCGCGCCCGATACCGCGATCTCTGCGCACACCTGGATGACGTTGTCCTCCAGTTCGGTGCGGTTCCACAGCCGGATCCGCGGACCGCCCCTCGGTTCCTCCAGCGTCACGGCGTTATCGCCGTCCACATCCGCGTCATACACGCAGTCCATCGCCGCAGGCTATTCGTCTGCCGGCACGGCGGCTCTCGAAATACCGGCGGGCAGCTCCCTCGGCCGTGATCGTCTAACGCCGGCCCAGCGCCATCAAGGGCACTCCGTGTCGCTCCGCGATGGCTACGCCACCCTTGACAACGCCGAGCCGGCGCTACGTGACGGCCAGTACGAGGAAGCCGGAGGTGTGCGCAGCTTCAACTCAGCGGCCGAACCCATCGCGAAGCAACTCGTCCATGTGTTCAGCGATGCTGCTGCCATCGCCAGGGGCGGCGGCCATAAACGCCGGCTGAGAGAACCGACGGATGACCGCCAGCGCCTGCGGGATCTGGTCCCCCGGCAGCTCTTGGACCAGGCGAATCAGCTCATCACGCTCCGCGCTCACGCACACAGCGTAGACGCTCTAAGCAACAAAGAGTCGGCTTCTGGAACTCCGCATCCACACGCTTCTGCGCAGGTCAGGGCGTGTCTGATGACAGGGTTCCAGTCTCAGTGCGCGTTCGGACCGCCTCGCCTCCGACTCGAACCGATCCTCACCGTTCGTTTTTTTCGGTTAGCATGGTGCAGAGGGATGCAGAACTATGCAGAGGGATGCAGTCTCTCGCGGAGGCTCGCAGGGCTCCGCGAGAACGTTTGTGCAGGTCATGGGCGATTGGGAGGGTTGACAGTGACTGCGGTCCTGGAGTCTCAGACGGTGCTGCCGCCAGCGAAGGACGCTCCCGAGCTGGCCAGCTTGGCGACGGCGCTCGAAGGGCCGGCCGCAGCGTTGGTCGGCCCGGACGGGACGGAGACACCACTCCCCCGCGAGGTCTACCAGGTGCTCAAGAACGTGGTGGACGCCATGTCGCAGGGACTGGCCATCACCGTCGCTCCGCACAACACCCAGGTGACCACCCAGGAAGCCGCCGACCTCCTCGGCGTGTCCCGGCCGACCCTCGTGCGGCTTCTCGAAGCTGGAGAGATCCCGTTCGAGCTTCGAGGCCGGCACCGTCGCGTCATGCTTGCCGACGTCGTCGCCTACCAACAGCGCGCCCGTGCTCAGCGTCGAGCCACGCTCGATGAGATGACTCGCGCGGCTGCTGAAGACGGCATCGACGACACGGCTGACGGGTTCATCGAAACTCGGTAGGAACGGCCAGAATTACCGGATGGCCTTCCCCACCTTCCTCGACGCATGCGTGCTTGTTCCCATCAAGCTGACCGACCTGCTGTTGAGGCTCGCCGAGGCCAACACATATCGAGTCCTGTGGTCCGCTGAAGTGCTCGGCGAAGTCGAGGGTGCCCTTGGCAAAGTCGGCGTCAACCCGGACAAAGCCAGCAAGCGCGTCCAGCAGATGCGCGACACGTTCCCCGATGCGCTGGTGACCGACTACGAGGCGCTCATTCCCGCCATGACCAACGACCCGAAGGACCGGCATGTCCTCGCCGCAGCCGTGCGTGCCGGCGCAGCTGTGATCGTCACGGCCAACCTTCGCGACTTCCCACCGTCTGCCCTGGACCCGTACGACATCAACGCCGTCCATCCTGACGACTTCCTCCTCGACCAGCTCGACCTCTACCCCATGCCGACCATCCGGTGCGTCCAGGAACAGATCGCCGCATACCGGAACCCCGCGATGTCTGTCGATGCCTTCCTCACCAGCTTCGCGAAGACCGTCCCCCGGTTCGCCGAGGTGATCCGGGCTCCTCTCATTGCGGCAAGCCGCGGATGACCTCGCTCCCCCGTTACGCCCCCACACACACCTGAAACGCACGATAAATGCAGGTCAAGGGACATTTCGTGGGTGGGTTCAAAACCCGTCCAGTGTGCGTTCGAATCGCACCGGGGGCACGTACAGCATCCGCACGAGTAGCGCCTGCGTTCTGAGCAGGCGTTTCTTGTGCGGTGTCCATGGTGTTGGTGATCCTTTCTGCTGCTTCGGCGATGACGGGTAGCTCCGTCGCTGGGAGCCTGATGGTGATCGTGACGTCGTCGCTGTCCGGGTGCAAGCGGACGGTGAGGTGGGTGATCGCGAACAACTCGCGGAGGAGCCGGTCGGGTGCCTCGGTGAGGTTGAGCGTCAGGTAGGGCAGCGCGTCCAGCAGGTCAACGTCCTCGGCTGTCGGCCGGGGCGGACCGGCTTGCTCGGCGGCGTCCAGCTCGGCGACGGCGGCGAGAGCGGTACGGCGTTCGGCTTCCAGGTCGTTGTAGGTCTGAGCGTCGTGCATCGCGTACATCGCGGTCATGTCGAACCTGCGTTCATGCTCAGCCCCATGTGCTGCCCCCGGTCCGCAAGATCGAGCCAATGCCTTTCGTCCCGTCTGCCGGCACGAGCGCAGGGTTCTCCATCCGTGCTCGCATGATCGGGTCCATCCGCAGGCGGGTTTGCGTGCTACGCCAACCCTCCATCGACGCACCAAATGGATCAACGCCCACTTCACTGGCCGACCGATAACGTGGCGGTTATGAGGCGAGACGAACCCGGGTGGAGCTGTGCGACATCGAAATCTTGACCCTCGCCGAGGGACTCCATTTCGGACGCGCCGTCGAACAGGGTCGGCTAAGGCCGCCGACCCGGCCCCTCGAACTCATCCACTAAGCTTGTTGTTTAACCAGGTGGTGTGGTGGTGTGACCCTGGTTGATCATGGGTGAAGCCCTTAGTTGATCATTCCTCTTGCGACAGAAGGATAATCACAACTAAGGGCTTCAGTTGATCAGTGTGCACGACGCCGGCGTGGCCGGCGCGGTCGGGGACCTGTCCCGGTTCCGTCAGGATTTCTATCAGTGTCTGACCGCGCGAGCGGATGCGTTGTTCGAGCTGACTGATGCGGCACTGTGTGGTGATGGGCCGGTCACCTCGCTGGTCGAGCTCTCACTTGCCGTGGAGCACCGGCGTGGGCATGGTGCCCTGTACGACAGTGTGAACCGGGGTCGGATCGACATTGGCCGGTTCCGCAATGTTGTTGCTCGTCAGCGGATTCCGCGCTGTGAGGGCGGCCGCATCGTGCTGGGGATCGATGTCAGCAACTGGCTGCGCCCGGACGCGAACACCAGCCCGGAGCGGCTGTTCTGCCACACCTACGCGCGCGGCAAGGGACAGGCCCAGATGATCCCCGGGTGGCCCTACTCGTTCGTCGCGGTGTTGGAACCCGGGCGCACGTCGTGGACGGCGATCCTGGACGCCCAACGCCTGAGCCCCGAGGATGAGGACACCGCTGTCGCCGCCGCTCAGTTGCGCACCGTCGTGGAAGGGCTGATCGCGGCTGGGCACTGGTGCGAGGGCGACCCGGAGATCTGGATCGTCGGTGACACCGGCTACGACGGACCCCGTCTGGCGTTCCTGCTGGCCGACCTGCCGGTCCGGATGCTGGTGCGGGTGCGATCGGATCGGGTGATGGCCTTCCCCGCCCCGCCACGGCGCGCGGGAACTGTCGGGCGCAGCGCTCGTCACGGAGCCGATTTCACGTTCAAAGACCCCCGGACCTGGCCCACGGCCGCGCACGCCACGACCACCCAGACCACCAGATACGGCGCCGCACAGGCACAATCCTGGGATCGGCTGCATCCCAAACTGACCCACCGCGGCACCTGGGCCGACCACGACGGCGACGTGCCGATCATCGAAGGCACCGTGATCCGCTTGCAGGTCGACCGGCTACCTGGCGACGGCACACCGAAACCGCTGTGGCTGTGGTTCTCCGCCACCGCGATCACCCCGGCCAGCATGGACCGGCTATGGCAGATGTTCCTACGCCGCTTCGACCTCGAGCACACCTTCCGATTCCTCAAACAGACCCTGGGCTGGACACAGCCTCGTCTGCGCAGCCCAGAGGCGGCCGATCGGTGGACCTGGCTGATCATCACCGCTCATACCCAGCTACGGCTGGCCCGCAGCCTGATCGAGGACCAACCTCGCCCCTGGGAGCCACGTACTCCCAACCCGCGCCGGCTCACCCCGGCCCGGGTCCGACGGGGGTTTCGCAACATCCGCCCGACCCTCAGCCTGCCAGCCGGCGCTCCGAAACCCTCCCGACCCGGTCCAGGCCGCCCACCAGGCTCACCCAACAAGCACCGCGCCACCGTGCCCTACGTCGGAAAGATCACCAAAACGGACACAACAGCCGCCGCACCTGCGAAACAAACAGGTTAAACAACAAGCTAAGAGGCCGCGCAAATAGGTGATCTTCAGGGGCGGCGTGCTGGTCGGGTGTCCCAGCGGTAGAGGGTCCAGGCTTTCCGGATCAGGCTACGGATGGTGATGATCGCGTCGGCGAGGTCGAAGTAGGCGTCGATGACGTGTTCGCGGCGTTCGTAGCAGCGTTGGAGTCGGTTGAACGCGTTGTGCCAGGCGTTCGTACGTTCCACCTGCCAGCGGTCGCTGGCCTGGATGGGCGCTTCTCGCCCTTGTGGGCGATCTGTCCGTGTAGGCCGCGTCCGGCGAGTTCGTCGCGGGTCTTGCCTGAGTCGTAGCCGGAGTCCAGGTGCACGGTGATCTCGTCGGGCAACGGACCGAGATCGGCGAGTTTGTCCAAGGTCGGGGCCAGCAGCGGCGAGTCGTGCCGGTTCGCGCCGGCCAGCACCCTCCCGAGCGGGATGCCGTAGCCCTCGACCATCAGCGACCGTTTCATCCCCTGCTTGCGGCGGTCAACCGGGGACGGGCCAGCGCATTCACCGCCGCCGGGGGCTTTGGTGATGCAGCCGTCCACCGCGATCTGGTCCAGGATCAGGCCCACGATGCGGTCGTAGGCGTCCAGCGCGATCTGCTTGAGCTGGGCGAACAGCCCGGCCTTGAGCCACTCATCGCGGCGGTTGCGGATCGTGGACGCCGAACACGTGGTGTCGGCGATCGCCTCGTAGGAGCAGCCGAACCGCAACACCTGGATCAGCTTGTCGAACACGACCCGATCAGGCAGCCGGGCACGGTGGCACCCCAACGGGTGCGTGGGATCGACCACAGGTCGGGGTGGGATCAGCGCGGCGAACTGGTCCCACAACGGGGTAGTCAGCCATGATGGCAACGCAGGCACAGGCACCTCTGATGATCACGAAGCGTAGACAACTTCATGATCACCAACGCCTGTGCCTGCCCATCACCCGGGCCACAGCTCAGGCCCCTATTTGCGCGGCCTCTAAGGAAAGTGGACATCGGACTGGTCTGACTACCGGACGCCCGTCGATGAGCCTGGTCCGGCGCATCATCGCCGAGAACCCCACGTATCCTCGTCTTCGCCGAAGCAGCTCAAGACACGGAAACGAGAGACGCGTGACGCGAAGAGCTGAGGAAGGAGGAGTCCGGTGGAGCTGCGGGACATCGAGATCTTCCTGACCCTCGCCGAGGAACTCCACTTCGGACGCACCGCCGAGCGGCTGCATGTGTCCCAGGCCCGTATCAGCCAGGCGATCAGCCAGCAGGAACGCCGTCTCGGCGTCCCATTGTTCGACCGCGCCAACCGCCGCCAGATCCAGCTGACCTCCGTCGGCCGGCAGCTTCGCGACGATCTGCGACCCGTCTACGCGGGACTACGCGAAAGCCTCGAACGAGCCCGCCTGGCCGCCCAGGGCATCAACGCCGTGCTCCGCGTCGGCACCCTACCCATCAACCTCCACGACATGCGCCACTACTGGGACACCGTCCGCGCCAACCACCCTCAGTGGCGGCTACGGTTCCAGCAGGTGCTCGCCAACGACCCGTTCGCCGACCTACGCCGAGGCAACATCGACGCCCTGATCACCTGGCTGCCCGTCGAGGAACCCGACCTCACCGTCGGACCGACCCTGATCACCGAACCGCGGGTGCTGGCCGTCCCCACCGATCACGAGCTCACCCGGTACACCTCGATCTCGCTGGAGATCGTCAGCGACTTCCTGCACCCCGACATCGACGCCGCCCCTTACTGGGTCGACAGCTACGTCCCATCCCACACCAGCAAGGGACGCCAGATCGAACGCGGTCCACGCGTACACAACGGAGACCAAGCCCTCACCCTGACCAGCACCGGAGAAGTCGTCACCCTCTTTCCCCACCACATGACCCGGTACGGGGCACGACCCGACATCACCTACCTACCCGTCAAAGACATCCACACCTTGTCGTACGGACTGGTGTGGCTCACCGAGTCCGAGAACGATCTCATCCGCGCGCTCGCCCAGACCATCCGCGACATCGGGCCACTCGACCTCTACGACACCTGAACGACGGCACAGACGGTCAGTTCGGGGCGGGCACGGCTTTCTCCGCCGCGCGGCTCACCGCTTCCCAACCGGCCCAGGTGTCCATGCGCTGCTTGGAGATGTCGAAAGCCAGGTCGTAGACCATGCTGCCTAGCAGCAGCCGCAACGGCGGGTCGTCGCTGGCGACCAACTTCATCACAGCCTCAGCGGCCAGCCGTGGTTCGCTGTCGATCGAGCCCTCCGCCCACTGCTTCTCAAGCTCCGCCCTTAGCTGGTCGTAGACCGGGTTCGGGGTGGTCGCGGTGCTGCTGGTGTAGAGGTCGGTCCAGTAGCCGCCCGGCTGGACGATCGTGACCTTGACACCGAACTGGGCGGCTTCGGCGGTCAGCGCCTCGCTCAGGCCCTCCAACGCGAACTTGCTGGCGCTGTAGAGCCCGGTGCTGGGGAAGCCGCCCAGCGCACCGATGCTGGAGATCTGCACGATGTGCCCGCTGCCCTGCGCCCGCAGATGGGGCAGAACGGCCTGGCTGACCCACAGCGCGCCGAAGAAGTTGAGGTCCAGCTGAGCACGGGCCTGTGCTTCGGTGAACTCCTCCACCATCCCGGCGAAGAGCGCGCCGGCGTTGTTCACGACGATGTCGAGCCGGCCGAAGCGCTCGACCGCCTGGGCGACGACGTCGAAGACCGCCGCACGATCCGTGACATCCAGACGCAGAGCCAGTAGGCGGCCCGGGTGTTGGGTGGCGAGCTCGTCGAGCGGCGAGATGTCCCGGGCAACGCCGGCCACCCGGTCACCCGCGGCGAGCGCGGCCTCGGTGAAAGCGTGCCCGAGGCCGCGGCTGGCCCCGGTGATGAACCAGACCCGGGAGGTGTCCGAGGTGTTCAAATCGATTCCTTCCATTATGTGAGACGAACCGGTCTGTCTCTTTGCGTGACGGTTGCGGCTGACGTGGGTGGGAGGCTGTTCGCGGCCTCCCACCCACGTCTGGATCACCAGGTCATGTTGATCGTGCGTTCGAAGTTGACGTATCCAGCGCGCTGGAAGGCGTTGGCCATGGGAGTGTTGCCGAGATCGGTGGCGGCCCGGATGCGCGGGACGTCCTGCGCGCCCAGGACGCGGGTGCCTTCGGCGAGGATCTCGTCGATGTAGCCGTTGCCGCGATGTTCGGGCAGTACGGCGAGGTAGGCGATGAGGGGGTTGTAGTCGTTGCGGGCCGGGATGACGAACCCGACCGGCTCGTCGTCTGGCAGCGTCGCGACCTGCCACCAGTCCCGCAGGCTGCGGTAGCGGGCGAATTCCTCCTCGTAGTGTTTGACCGCCGCCTCGCGGGCGGACATCCGGGTCAGGTCGTCGCGGCTGTGCTCGTCCAGCGTCCCCTCCAGCGCCCGAGTCATCAGCGCGATGAGCTCCTCGGTGTCGCCCACCGCCCGGAACCGCAGCCGTCCGGTCGGTTCCGGGATCGGTGTCCCGGGATGCCACTGGAAACGCAGCCGTTCGACCGACAGCCGGGCGCCGGTCTGTTCCAGGGCGACCATGCGGTCCTCGACGACCTGTCCGGCCACCCCGCCCTCGCGCCAGTCGGGTGGGACGCAACGGCTGTACTCGGGTGGACGGGTGCCCGCCGGGACCACTGCGGCCATGGCCGTCCGCAACAGCCCCAGGCCGATGTCCACGCGGTCCGCGCTGCTGTCGTCGAGGTCGAAAACGTCCAGGATCAACGGTGTGTCGTTCCCGGGCCGCCCCCACCAGGCGACTCTGCCCAGCAGGTGGTCACCACGCAGGGCGACCCACATCCATTCCGGCTGCCGACGGCCACCGGCCAGGTCGTCCGCCAACTCCTCGTTGAAGACGTAGGGCAGTTGGTTGAAGAGGTCGAGCTCGTCGTGTCCGGTGATCGGGCGCATGGTCAGGTTGCCCTGTTCCACAGTCGAGTCACGCGCCAGGGTCATGGCTTCCTCCAGTTCGGGCCATTGTCAGGAACTCGTAGAAGTACTGCTGTTCGTCTGCACGGAAGCGTGCGCATACCGGCCTTCTCTCCATGACACGTTGTGAGCCTTCGTTCACATGCGTGGTGTCTGCGACGACCCGGCGCACCGAGCCGGTTCCGAACGCGTATCGCAGCGCCCCACGCAATGCCTCGGTGGCGTAATCGCGCCCCTCGACATCTGGCGCCACTCCATAGCCGAGCTCGACCGTGCCCTCGTCATCGGGTGGTCCGAAGAACCCGATCCCGCCAATGAACGACGTCAGTGCCCCGGTCCACGATCTGCAGCGGCCCGAACCACGGCTCACCCTCGGTCGGGTGAGCGAGGAACATGCGGGCCACATCCTGATCGTCAGCACGCGGCTACCCCGTTGCCCAGCTCTGTCCAGCACGATCACCCGCGGCGATCCGCTCCGCCTGCTGCAGAGTCAACCGCCGTAACCGCAGCCGCTCCGTCTCGATCATCGATACCGACCATGAACCCGAAGTGCCTCGTGAACCACGCCGCACTCACGGCGGGTTCCTCCGCCTCGACCGCCACCCCGACCAATGTGAACTGCATAGGTGCCTCTCAACAGCAGACTCGATCGCCGCGACATCTGCAGCCGATCCTGTGACGCCCCCAAGGCTGCTGGCTCACCCCCGCGGCGATCAACGCCGAATACCGCCGCGATCGATAACACGCCGGTTATCAGCACCCCAAACTCCCCTGGCTGTTCCAGGCCGCCGGTGCTGGACGGGCTGGCTCCAATCGTCGTCGACTGCCGCCGGCTGCCACCGCGTCACCAGAACGCTCGCCCAAGCCGACACCGGTGTTGATATGCATCCGGTGATCACGCACCGCTGCTGTGTGCGGTCGAATCGTCCGCGGTTGGCATCTGACTGTCATGGTCACCGCGCAGGTAGGGGCGAACTCCTGCAGGGCGTCTCCCACCGCGTCAGCGGTCTCCTGCGCATCGACCGCGAGTGGCAAGGACGCTGCGGGGACCGGTACTCCGAGTGAGTGGGCCGCGGTCACGATCCGAGCCAGTGTTCGCTGCAGTTCTCGGCCGGGCATGCGGAGTGCCGCGACCTGGTCGGCCAGGACCTGTTCGTACCGTCGACCAGTTGTCAGTAAGGCGATGAACTCCATCAGGAGCCCTTCGGCCCGCTGTCGCCTGCCACGAGGATGGGACCACCGTTTCCACGAGCTAGTACGGCAGCCGCACTTTGGTGATCTTGGCTGGTCAGAGTTGGTGAGCGACCCCTGTTGATCATGGGAGCTGTCATGGTAGAGGGTGTGCGGGCGGTGGCGAACCTGGACACGCTGCATCACCGGTTGAGGCCGTGTTTCGCCCGGTCGAACCCGTTTGAGCAGGCCGGGAAGTATCTGTGTGGGTTGATGAGTGATCTGCCGCGGAAGAACGGGTGGACCATCGCCGAGCACGTCGGGGACCGGACACCGGATCGGACCCAGCGGCTGCTCAATGATGCGGTGTGGGACCACGACCACGCTCAGGGGGTGGTGCGGCGGTTCGTGGTCGAGACCTTGGAGAGGATCAGCCGTTGCGGGTGGGGACGTTGGATGAGTCCGGTCAGGAGAAGCAGGGCGGATCGACTGCGGGCGCCAAGCGGCAGTACATGGGCTGTGCGGGTCGGGTCGCCAACGGGGTGAACACGGTGTACTGCTCGTATGCGACTCCGGGTGGGCACGCGCTGGTCGGGGCCCGCATCTATGTGCCGGTAGAGCAACTCGCCGACGTCGAGCATCGCGCGGCGCTGGGTATCGGCCCGGAGGTGGAGTTCAAGACCAAATCGCAGTTGGCGCAGGACATTCTCGCCGACATGATCGCCGATCAGTCGATCCCGCCGTGGATCGCTGGCGACGAGGTCTACGGCCGGGCCGGCAAACTCCGCACTTTTGTGGAGGACAACGGGATCGGATACGTGATGCGCGTCGGGTGCGCCTTCACCCTCGAGTTGCCCACAGGTGAGCGAACGCGCGCCGACACCGCCGTGGCCACACATTTGGCCGGCCGCAAGCACCAGAGGCGGTGGCAGATCTGCTCGGTGACCGGGTCGAAAGGTGAACGCGCCTACGCCTGGGGCTGGATCGCGACCACCAGTCCACGCCACTACCTGCTCATCCGACGCCATCTGCGGACCGGCGAGTTGGCCTACCACTACTGCCACATCCCGGCCGGACGGCCGGTCACCCTGATGATCCTCGTGCGGGTCGCCTGTCTGCGGTGGCCGGTCGAGGAAGGGTTCGAGTTCGGCAAGGACCACTTCGGACTCGACCACTCCCAGGTCCGCCTCTACACCGCGCTGCTGCGCCACATCGTGCTCACCCTGGCCGCGCTCGCGGTCTGCGCCATCACCGCCGCCCAAGCCAAAACCCGTGCGCCAACACCGATCCTGCCTCGCACCGGCGACGATCAGCCACCCGAAGACACCGGCCTGATCGCGCTGACCGTCGCCGAGATCAAACGACTGTTCATGCTGGCCACCCGCCGACATCTACCCGAAACCCACCACCTGCACTGGACCTGGTGGCGCCGACGCCACCAAGCCCGCGCCCGCTGGCACCACCACCGCACACGACTACACCGTGACCAGCCAACATAGCCCAAACAGAAAGTGCGGCTGCCGTACTAGTGTCTTGTGATTCTGCTGTCTTTACTTGGCGTTATTGTCGACGAGTTTTTTGATGTTGGTCTGGACGAGTCGGACCTTGGCCAGGATCTCGTCGGCGGTGGCGGTCCAGGTGAAGGGCTTGGCGGTGGCGTTCCAGTGCGCGATGTAGTCACGGATCTGCTTGATCAGGACCTTCACCGAGGTGAAGGTTCCGCGGCGGATGGACTGCCGGGTGATGATCCCGAACCACGTCTCGATCTGGTTGATCCAGGAGGAGCCCTTGGGAGTGAAGTGGAACGTGACGTGCGGGTTCGTGGTCAGCCAGGCCTGCACGTCGGGTGTGGTGTGCGTGGACAGGTTGTCCAGCACGACGTGGACGTCTTTGCCGTGGTGGGGTTTCACGGCCTTCTTCAGGAACGCCAAAAAATGTGCACCGTCGCGGGTTGGTGTGCACTCGCCCAGGACCTCGCCGGTGCCCACGTTGAGCGCGGCGAACAGGTTCGTGGTGCCGTGTCGCACGTAGTCGTGGGTGCGTTTCTCGCTGGCATCGAACGTGATCGGCAGCAACGGCTGGGTGCGGTCCAAGGCTTGGATCTGGGTCTTCGAGCTTGTCAAGTTTTCTGTGTAAGTTGATCTAGATTTCTTGGATTGGGTTGGTCAGAAGTCGTTGTCGGTGTCGGGTTCGCCGGTGGAGGCCTGGGATGCGGTGTCGTTGGCGGCGTTCATGGCGGTGAGGTCTTCTTCGGTGAGGGTGTCGAGGTAGGCGTTGAAGTCGGGGTGGTCGTGTGGCGGGTGGTGGTGGGTCCAGGAGGTCACGGGGCTCTCCGTTCGTGGCCGGGGTGTGGTCAGGTGAGGTAGGGGTTGAGGCGGTCGGGGTAGGCCATGGCCAGGGCGCCGAGGGCTTGTTTCCAGCCTTGGACGGCGGCTCCTTCGACCAGGCGGGCGGGGGCCCGGCGTTGGCTGGGGGGTAGGCCTTTCTCCTTGGCGCGTTGGCGGGCGCGTTTGTCCTCGATGTCGCGGATCGCTAGCCAGAGCAGCTTGATCGCGGCGTCGTCGTTGGGGAAGTGCCCACGGTTTTTGATGATCTTGCGGAGCTGGTAGTTCAGGCTCTCGATGGCGTTGGTGGTGTAGATGATCTTGCGGAGTGCGGGCGGGAACGCGAGGAACGGGATGAACCTCTCCCAGGCGTGTTCCCAGGTCTGCACCGCCGCCGGGTAGCGGCGGCCCAGCTCGGAGTCGGCGAAGGCGAGCAACTCGGTCTCGGCGGCCTCCACGGTCGGGGCGGTGTAGATCGGCTTGAGGGCGGCGGCGACCTTCTTGCGGTCCTGATAGGACACGAACCGCATCGCCGCCCGGATCAGGTGCACCGTGCAGGTCTGCACCGTGGACTGCGGCCAGGTGGCCTCGATCGCCTCCGGGAACCCGGTCAGGCCGTCGCAGCAGACGATCAGCACGTCCCGCACGCCACGGTTGCGGAGCTCGGCGCACACCCCGGCCCAGAACTTCGCTCCCTCGGCCGCTTGGACCCAGATCCCCAGGACGTGCTTGACGCCGTCCAGGTCGACGCCGACGGCGATGTGCGCGGCCTTGTTGCGCACCTGGTGCCCGTCGCGGACCTTCACCACCAGCGCGTCGAGGTAGATGATCGGGTAGATCTCCTCCAACGGCCGCGCTTGCCAGGCCTTGACCTCCTCAGCGACCGCGTCGGTGATCTTGGAGATCGTGTCGTGGGACAGCTCCGTGCCGAGCGTGCGGGCCAGGTGGTGGCCGATGTCGCGCACGGTCATCCCGCCCGCATACAGCGAGATGATCATCTCGTCCAGGCCGCCGCCGCGACGCGAGCCCTTCGGGACCAGCCGCGGCTCGAACGACCCGGCCCGGTCCCGCGGCACCGCCAGCGGAACGTCCCCGACCTCGGTGGCCAGGGTCTTCGGCGTGGCGCCGTTGCGGGAGTTCGGACTGCCCCGCCCAGCCGGGTCGCCCTTCTCATACCCCAGATGATCGGTCAGCTCGGCCTGCAGCCCACGCTCGTAGACCGCCTTGACCAGCTCCGGCAACAACCCGCCCTCACCGGTCAACGCCAGCCCACCGTCGTCCACCCTGGACATCAGATGGTCAAGCAGCCCAGCATCGACCATCTCGTTGATCGCCTGCCTCGCCGGCGCGATCTCCTGCTGATCATCAGTCATGGTCACTGTGTACTCCAATCAACTCACTGTTGATCTCTTACACAGACCATCTGACACCCTCGGGTCTTCTCATCGATCGACAGCACTACGGCCCCACCCGGCGGGTCCAGATAGAGCCCGACGATGTCGGCGACCTTCTCGGCGAACTCCGGATCTTTGCCGACTTTGAACGTGCCCTGCCGGTGAGGCCTGATCCCGTTGTCCCGCCACAGTTTCGCCACATAGTGGTAGGACACGGACACGCCCTCGGTGCGCGCGACGAACGCCGCCATCTCCCGGCTGGACCAGTGCGACAAGCCCGTCTCAACCGGGGGACTGGTCCGGGTCGCCGCCAAGATCCTGGCGCGAATGTGGGCCGGGACCTGCTCACGGCCCGCGCCACGCGGCCGATCAAGCAACCCGGCGATCCCATCCCTGACGTAGCGCGACAGCCACAAATCCACCGTGGGACGAGACACCCCGGCCAACGCGGCAACATCCTTCTTCTGACGATCTTCCGCGCACCACAGCACAATCCGGGCCCTGGTCGCGACCGTCGCCGCCACATCCGGGCTATACACCAGATCCCGCAACTCAGCGCGCTCCTGCGTCGTCAACTCCACCAGACCAGCCAACACCATTACCGGTTAACCCGACGTAAACCAAACAGAATCACGACACGCTAGCCGGGACAGCACGATCATCAGCAACCCTGCGCGCGGCGAAGGCCCCTACAGCGCCTCAGGTGGGGTTTCGGCGGCGGGCGACGTATTCGGTGTAAGTGCGCAGGGTGGCCAGGGTTTCATCGCTGAGCAGCCGGGAGTAGGCGATGATCGGCGCGGCCAGCAACGCCTTGGACGGCACACATCCGGTGTTCACGCAGGTGCCGCCCACGGTGCCGCGCTCGATCATCACCACCGAGGGCCCTTCCTGGTGGCCGCGATCGCCGCCGCGAACGCCCCACCAGCGGAACCGATCACGGCCAGGTCGTACCGCATCCGAAGCCCTCCTGTCGTTCCGCACTGGACACATTCGTCTCAGCCGATGCGTTCGATGACTCATATCCGTACATCCGCATATGTGAGGAAGACATGGTTGCTGCTCCCGAACCTGTGGCCACACTGCTGCCCACCGCGCCGAACGGCGTGGAGATGGTGGCCAAGTTCTTCCGTGTGCTGGGTGACCCGCGCGGTTGCGGCTGCTGGAGTTCCTTCTGCACGACGAGCACACGGTCACCGAGTGCGTCGCGCACATCGGGCTGTCCCGAGGACGCGTCTCCACCCACCTGGGATGTCTCTCGGACTGCGGCTACGTCCAGGTACGCCGCGAGGGCCGCTTCGCCTACCACACCGTGACCTACCCGCGCGTCGCCGACCTGATCCTGCTCGCCCGATCGCTCGCCGCGGACAACGCCGCCGCGCTGGCCGCCTGCATACGCATCACACCCGGCACCTGAACCGACGGCGGCGGGTTAGCATGTGGGCGGCGGGAGAGGGCGCCTCCGGGTTCGCGGGAAGGACTGAGTCCACCTCTGGGTGTTGAGCACAACCCAGGTGGACGATCTCTTTCGAGCCGGCACGCGAACCGCCGGTGCGAAGGAGACGTCATGCCCACTCTTCCCGCACACGCCAACCTCAACCAGCTGCGCCATCAGGCCAAGGACCTGCTGTACGCGGCCCGCCACGGCGACTCCGACGCCCAGGCCGAACTGAGGGCCCTGTCGACGCGGCCGACCCTCGCCACCGCGCAGCTCGCGGTCGCGCGACGCAACGGGTTCGCCAGCTGGACCCGGCTCAAGGTCGAGATCGAGCGGCGGGAGATTCTCAACCGCGGTGACGCCGGCCAGCTGGCCGCCTTTCTCACCGACCACCCAGAGTTGGCGACCGAGCTGATGGCGCACTGGCGGGACCACTCAAAGGGCGCGACCCCACTCGGCTACGTGGCCATGCTCCGCTACGACACCACCGCGAAGGTCTGGCGCGACGTACCCGGCACCGGCGCGATGGCCCAAGCCCTGCTGGACGCCGGCGCCTCGGTCGACGGGCGCCCCGGCGATCGGGAGACCCCGTTGATCACGGCGGCCAGCTACGGCGACGCCGAGGTCGCGGCCGTACTGATCGACGCGGGCGCGGACCTCGACGCGACCGCCGCACCCAACTCCGGTGGAGTACCCGGTGGCACCGCACTGCGGCACGCGGCGGTGTTCGGCATGACCGCGATCGTCGACGTCCTCGCCGGGGCCGGCGCCCGGGTCAGCAGCATCGCCGAGGCCGCCGCCATCGGCGACGTCACCGGCCGGCTCCGGCCCGACACCCCGCTGCAGGAACGGGTCCGGGCGCTGGTGATGGCCGCGGACCACGAGCGTCTCGACGTGATCGACCAACTCCTCGACGCCGGCACACCCATCGACGCCACCGACACCCGATGGGGACGCCAAGCACTGCGGCAAGCGGCGATGAACGGCCGCGCCGCGAGCGTGCGGCACCTCATCGCACGCGGCGCCGACCCCAACCGCCGGGACTCGGTCGAACACCGCACCGCATTGGAGTTGTGCCGCGACCACAACAACGGCACCAACCCGGGGCACACGCAGGTCGAAGCCATCCTCGCGACGATCACCACCGACACCGAGTAGGAGCGTCACAAGAGCGCACGTTCACTAAACCTTGGCGGCTTGGTCATCCTGGGCGTCGCCGAAGACGGTCGGGTGCCGTCGATCCCGACGACGATGGGCTTGTTGTTGTGGTTCTTGGCATTGCTCCTCTGCGGTGGTGGCTGGTTCAGCCGGTGGCCAGGTGATGGCGGTGGAGTTCGGGACGGGGTCGGGCCACCACGACGGGGCAGCCGCTGCGGCGGATGAGTGCCCGGCTGACGAACCCGAACAGGGTCGAGGCGAACCGACCCCGTCCCCGGGAGCCGAGCACGAGCAGCGCCGCGGTCCGGGAGGCCGCCACGAGGGCGTCGGTGGGGTCGCCGTCGGTGATCTCGGTCGTCACCGCGACATTCGGGTAGAGCTCATCGAACCCGAGCACCGTCCGCTGGTCGGCTCGACCCGCACGGTCCGCCCGCACGCACCGCAGGACCGACAACGGTCGGCCCGACCGGGACGCGGCCGCGAACCCGAGGGCGCGAGCGCGAGCGCGGACTGCACCACGCCCAACTCGTCGAGTGCCACCACGACGGGGGCGGACGCTGGCAGTGCCGTCAGTTCTGTCCACTCCCGTCGCGGGACCACCGCCAGTGGGCACGGCGCGGTGGTCAGGAGGTCACCGGGCACCGAGCCGGTGAGTGCCTCGACGAACAGGCTGGCGTCGTCAGCGCCGACCACCAGCAGATCGGCGCCGTCGGCCGCGGCGCGCAACGCCGCGGCGACGGGCCCTTCCGCCAGTTCGGGCGTGACCTGCAGTCCGGGCCAGGTGTTGGCGACGAACCGCGCCGTGTCGCCGAGGAGCCGCTCGGCCGCGACGCGCCGCGCGTCCAGGGAGTGGACCGGCAGGTACTGGTACGGCAACGCCGGTTCTGCTTGTCGGCCATCGTGGCGACCAGGTCCTTGAACGACGTCTCCGGTTGAGCGGTGACGACCTGAGTCGTCATCACCGACGCCACGTTCGGTTCGCGCACCACTACCTCCTCGGTCGGTTTTATGTCCAGCAAACCGCTTGTCGTGGTGCGCGAAACAGAGCAGCTGTGCCCTCCTCGGCGGGACCAAGGACCCACATCGCGCACGCCGAACGTTCGTGTCTCGACCAACACGAACCCGACGACCGCCGCGCCGACAGCACGCAGCCACGAGTCGAGTCCGATGGGTGCGGTGTGGAACAAGGTGTTCATCGCGGGCAGTTGCCGGTCACCGACGGGCGCGATCTGCTGCGGCGCCGAGACACTCGCGATCCTGACCGGCCCCCGCCGTGAAAGCCGCCAGGCCGGGACGTTAATTCGTCCCAGCCTGGCTGAATAGCTACTTTCGGGCGGTTATCCCACGCGGCACGGGTTTCCGGTCGGGGTGGCCGGTTTCCCTTCGATGTTGGCCTTCGCCTCGCCGATCACCAGGTCGGTGAGCAGCGTGTCGAGCACCACGGCCTGCTGGGTGACGCTGGTCGCGGTCGTGGTCGTGCTGTTGAGCCGCAACGAGCCGATCAGCAGCGGGATCGTCAGGGGCGCGCTGCCGACCGTGATCGACACCCCGTTGATCCGCAGGCTGGCGATCTGTGACGAGCCGCTGAACTGCGGCTGCAGCCCGCCCGGCCCGGCGACGCACTGGGCCGTCGCCGTCGACTGGATCACCCCGATCTCGATGTTGACCAGGGTCGCCGTCACCCGGGTGGAGTCCACCCGCGCGAACGACGTGGCGTTGTCCCCGGCCGCCGGCGGTGATCCGCTGAGGTTGTCCGGTGTCTGATCGGTGCTAGCGGTCAGTGCATTGGCCCGCACGCCCAGAATCCCGGCGTTGAGCTGAAGGTTGACGACGTTCTCGAAGTCGTCGACACACGGCACGTCCGGCGGGTTCGCCCTGGCCACGATGATCCCGGCCAGGTTGAGCGCGGTGGCCTGGCAGGAGAACACGCCGGTGCGTTCCGCCGTCTTGATCCGCAGATCGGACAGCACCGGGCTGGTCCCGTTCGGCGCGGCCCGCAACGTGGCCCGGGCCTCGATGAACCGTCCGGTCAGCGAGAACACCGGGCCGTTGCCGACTCCGACGAACGGCTGGCTGGCCAGCCCCGCCTCGGTGTCGGACGCCCGCGCCTCCACGGTGATGGAAGTGCCGGGCGGGACGCTGCCCTGCGGCTCGGTGTTCCAGGTGATGGTGCCCCAGGTCTGCCCCGCGGCACCGCCGTCCTGCACCACCGACCACGTGCCGACCGGTGCGGTGATCTCACCGAGCACCGAGCCGGTCATGTCGCTGTAGTTGTACGGGCCGGCCCCGGCGCCGAGGTCGACCGTCAGGTCCACCGCGCCAACCGGGAACCCACCGCCGCCGATCGGGCCGGCGTTCGGGTCGATCCGCATCGCGTTGTTGCTGTTGAGGTTGGCGACCCAGATCTTCCCGTTGCTGTCGACCGCGACCCCGGTCGGGCCGGCACCGCCCGGCAGCGTCACGTTGCCGACCAACGTGCCGTCGGTGCGCAGGTGTCCGACGGTGGTCGCCGGACCGATGAGCGAGTGCGCCACCCACACGTTGTTGTTCCGGTCGACCGCCACGCCCTGGGCGTTGGCGTTGCCGTGCGGGAAGGTGTTGAGCACGGTCCCGGCCGGGTCGAGCTCGACCACCCGGTCGCCGGTCAGGCCGGTGTGCCAGACGTGGTTGGTGTTCGGGTCGAGGCCGAGCCCGTAGTCGCCGTGGGAGCCGTCCAGGCAGGCTCCGGTATTCGGGCCGGGCTCGTAGCGCAGCAGGTTGGCGCCGAACCGGGCCGACCACAGCGTGCCCGCCTGGTCGACCAGGCCGCCGTAGCCGCCGCAGCCAAAATTGACCTCCGAGCCGGTCAGGGCACCGGTCATGCCCGAGACCCGCTGGTGGTCGTTGTCGGCACCGCCGGTCCAGACGTCGTTGTTGGCATCCACCGCGACCGTGCGGGTGTTGGTGCCCGGCACCCGGGTGTAGTTGATCAGGCATTCGTCGGCAGCGGTGTCCACGCCGCCGTCGTTGTCCACGCCGCCGGCGTTGGTCCACGGCCTGATGTCGGTCAGCCCGCGCGAGGTCGCGATCAGACCGTCGCCGTTGCGGTCGACGCAGGTGTTGTAGCCGAACGGCCCGGCGAGGAAGTTACCCGCGGGGTTGGGGGTGGTGTCGGCGTTGACCCGGGTGCCACCGACGACAACGCCGATCCGGGTGACCGAGCCATCGGGATCGCCATCCCCGTTGACGTCCTGGGACTCATCCCGGTTGGACAGCCAAGTGTTGCCGAGCCGGTCGACTGTCGTCCGGGACGGGTTGCGGAACCGGCCGTCCGGGGCCGACAACCATTCCCCGAGGATGGCACCGGAGTCGACATCGATGCGAACCATGGTTCCGCGGGCGGAATTGGCGATGTTGACGAACGGGAAGAACACGTCCGACTTGTTCAGCTGCAGCTGGTTGTTGTTGGGTGCGTCGTGGTTGACGTCCTGCAGAACGCCCTGGTCGAAATCGGCGTCCAGCGTGTAGAGCACATTCGTGCCGGGAACCGGCGCGGCGGCCGCAACCGGTGGCACGACGGCGACCAAACCGATCGGCAGGATCATCGCCGTCAACGCGGCAACCACCCTGGAATGTCTTCGATTTGTCCTTGATCTGAGGCTAATCTGCGACGGCATCGCTGCCCCTTTCCGCTGATTTTCGGGCCCTGGAGGCATTCAACGGGCCGGTCCATGCGTCGCGCTGCGTGGCAGCATTGTTACCGCTACCAAGGAATTCATAAGTAGGTCGACTACGGTGGTGTGATCTGGCAAGGTCGTTGTATGCGCGACAACGACGGGCGGAAGCTTGATCATCATACGCTTGAGGTGCTGCGCTGGCGGGCGGTCGAGCAGGTCCAGGCGGGAGCGCGTCCGGAGGATGTGGCGGTAACACTGGGGTTGCATCGCAAGACGGTGTATGGCTGGCTGGCGAAATACCGCGAGGGTGGGCCAGACGCGTTGCGGGCCAAGCCGGTTCCGGGTCGGCCGGCGAAACTATCCGGGCCGCAGATCGCGCGGTTGTATGCCTTGATCGTGGGGCGGGATCCTCGACAGCTGTTGTTCAGCGCACCACGGCCACCGGGCAGGGTGCGTGGTGGAGCAGGTGTTGGCTGGTCGATCCGACCAGCAGGCCACGGAACCCACCCCGGCCCCGGCTGCCGACCACGACCAGCGCCGCGCCCTCGGCGTGACGCAACAGAGCGCGGCTCGCGCGTTCCCTGCTCACGTGTCGGACGATGCGTACGCCAGGGTACTTCTCCTGCCAGCCGGCGAGCCTCTCACCGAGCAGTTCCTCCGCCTGTTGTGCCACCACGCTGAAGTCCAGCACAGCCTTCTCGCCGGCGAACGCGGTCTCCAGCAGCAGATCCGTCCACGTGTGTACGGCGACGAGGTCGGCGCCGCGCGTCGAGGCCTCGGCGAACGCGAACGCGATCGCGGTTTCACCGACCGGCGTGCCGTCGACACCCACGACCACGGGACCAGCGTGCTCGGACTTGTCGCGGACGACCACGACCGGACACCGCGCCCGCGCGGCCAGTTCGACGGCCGTCGAACCGACGAGAAGCCCGGTGAAACCACCGAGACCGCGGCTGCCGAGCACCAGCAGCGCCGCGGCCGCCGACTCCCCGACGAGCGTCGGCACGGCGCCGGCCCGCACCTCGAGAACGTCAACGGGCAGCCCCGGCACGGTCTCCTCGGCCGCTCCCCTGGCCTGGTCGAGCCAGGACCTGCCCTGTGCGGCGAGTGCCTCCCGCAGCGTGCGCGGGTCGACGAATCCGGGCGGATAGCCAGTGGGGATCTCGTAGGCGTGCACGATCCTGAGCGTGGTGCCACGGTGCCGGGCCTCGTCCGCGGCCCAACGCACGGCGTGCAACGCGGATTCCGAGCCGTCGACACCGACCAGGACCGGAGCGTTGGAAAGGGTTGTCATCGGTCGTCCTTTGTGATCCTCGAACTGGTCGCCGATAGTGACTATCCCGTCGTGTACCTCGCCCCGCCACCGGAGACCGCCGTTGAGCCGTCCGGTGGTGGTGGCCACGGTCGGCATGGCCTCGTCGGGGTGGCCAAGCGCCCTCGGGTCGCGCGGGACACGGTCCCGCACCAGGTCGGCCTCGGAGATGCCGATGAGCAGGTCCTCGGCGTCGACGACGGGGAGAGCAGTGATGCCATTCTCCGCGAGCACCGAACGCCAGCTCGCTACGTCCTACCAGCATCTGCGACCGAGCATGCCACTGCATACCGGCGAGACGGTGCACGTGCTCGACCAGCAACTACGACCGCGACACGCCAATGAGACTGCCGCGGATCCTGATCATCCTCAGTGGACGTACGACCGACCCACGCAACCCGAATCTCGCTGTCGGTCACTCACCCGATGACCACCGGTATGGCCAGACAGGTGATCCCGTATCGCGCCGCCGAGCTGCAGCCGACCCGACCGAGCATCGATTCCCGGACGAAATCATGGGATCGCTCCATCGGGAACAGGAAATCGCTTACCTTGTGCGGTTTATGCATACCGTCATGCACCAACATGCATTGACACGGCAGGGTTCGAGACTCTAACGTCGAGGCAAGCGCTTTCCTGAGAGCGCTCCCAGAACACGTCGACTCAGCGGAGGCAACGATGCCCCGACTCGGAGCTCGAGTTCGTGGCGCCCTCTGGTGGCTACCACACGTACCTATGCCGACTCGTTCGTTCGTCGGTAATCCATAACCCTCCTCATATTGTGCTTCCCGCGGGCGCCGCCCGTGGCGAGTTCCCCTGCGCACGGAGGAAAGAGAGCACCAACTGGCAGACGGTGTTCGCGACCACCCGGGCGATGGCGGCACCGCGGTGCCCGCCGAATCCTCGCGCTGCTGCGGCAGTACGCCGGTCCGCGGAGCGGCATCGGCACCTAGGAAAGGGAGACCACATCATGAACGGGCGACGGCGCGGTGTGCTGGTCGCGGCCAGTGCGTTGGCGGCTGGGACGGTGTTCGCTCCGGCGATCGCAGGAGCGAAGCCTGACCTGACGGTGGGTGCGGTGGGAAGGCCGGACGGCTTCGCCGCCGTGGCGGCGTGGGGCCAGAACGGGACCACCGGCGGCGCGGGCGGCCCGGCGGTGACGGTGGACACCACGACCGAGTTCCTCACCGCCATCGCCCGGCAGGGGCCGGTGATCATCCAGGTCGACGGGATGATCGACCTGCCGGGGCCGATGCACAACGTCACCTCGGACAAGACCATCGTCGGGCTGGGTACCGACTCCGGACTGACCGGCGGTGGTCTGAACATCGGGCTGCCGGCGAACGACAGCATCACCTCGCCGCCGGCCAACGCGGTGCACAACGTCATCGTGCAGAACCTGACCTTCGACGACTGGGCGGACGACGCGGTCAACGTCCAGATGTTCTCCCACCACGTCTGGATCGACCACAACACGTTCGCCGGCGGTTTCGACGGCGCGGCCGACATCAAGCGCGGCTCGTCGTACGTGACCGTCTCGTGGAACCACAGCACCCACGGCAAGAACATGCTGGTGGGCCACAGCCCGGACAACGCCGCCCAGGACCGGGGCCGGCTCAATGTCACCTACCACCACAACTTCTTCGACGGCACCGTCGAGCGCAACCCGTGGGTCCGGTTCGGCAACCCGGCGCACGTCTACAACAACTACTACCGCAACGTCAGCAAGTACGGTGTCCGCTCCAGTTCGGACGCCGGCATCCTGGTGGAGGGCAACTACTTCCAGGGCGTAGCGGAACCGTTCCAGCTCACCGTGGCCGGCGCCCAGCCCGGCAACCTGGTGTCCCGCAACAACTGCTTCGCCAACTCCGGCACACCACAAACCGGCGGCAGCGTCAAGCCGGTCCCCTACCCCTACACCCTCCAGCCGTGTGCGCAGGTCCCGGGAACGGTGGTCGCGGGCGCCGGCGCGGGCAAGCCGCGAGCCGCACCGGTGCAGGACACGCCGATCGGCTGGGCCGCGCAGAACGGCGGCACCACCGGTGGTACGGGCGGTGCGACCATCACTGTCACCGACGGCGACACGCTCGCCGAGTTGCTGGAGGACTCGGACGAGCCGTTGATCCTGCGGGTGGACGGCGTGCTCACCATGCCCGACGAGATGAACGACGTCGCCTCGAACAAGACCATCATCGGGGTCGGCGACGATTCTGGGTTGCGGGGCGCGGGTCTCAAGGTCAGCGAGGCCAGCAACGTCATCATCCGGAACCTGAACTTCGACGACTGGGGCGACGACGCGGTCACCGTTCAGGAGGGCTCCACCAACGTCTGGATCGATCACAACTTCTTCGGCAGCGGTGGGGACGGCTCGGTCGACGTCAAGTCCGGCTCGGACTTCGTCACGGTCTCCTGGAACCACACCACCCACGACAAGAACATGCTGCTCGGCCACGACGACACCAACCCCGAAGACGTCGGGCACCTGCGGGTGACCTACCACCACAACTGGTTCGACGGCAGCGCCGAACGCAATCCGCGGGTGCGGTACGGCAACCCGGTGCACGTGTTCAACAACTACCTGGACAACAACGAGGTCTACGGCATAGCGTCCACAGTGGACGCCGGGGTGCTCGTCGAGGGCAACTACTTCGAAAACGTCCCGGCACCCACCCGCGTCGGTTATGCCGACTCCGGCCCGGGCGACCTCGTCGAACGCGACAACGTCTACGTCGGCTCCGGCACCCCGGAAAGCACCGGCACCGGCGTCGCCCCCATCCCGTACCAGTACACAGTGGACCCCGCCGGCGACGTGCCGTCGATCGTCATGGCGGGTGCCGGACCCCGAACCACTCTTTGATGGACACCTTGGAGGTAGATGATGAGATCCAGATCCTTCGTCGCCGGCGTGGCGCTGATGGCGGGCACGACGGGCTTACTGACTCCCGGTTCGGCCACCGCGGCGACCACACGGTATGAGGCCGAGACGACCCCGTCGGTCTGTTCCGGCACGATCGACTCCAACCACGCCGGGTTCTCCGGTGCCGGGTTCTGCAACGGCGCCAACTCGACCAGCGGCTACACCCAGGTCACAGCGAACGCCGCGGCAGGCACCGCGACGGTCGCCGTGCGGTTCGCCAACGGCACCACCACGGCCCGGCCGGCCAACCTGGTCGTGAACGGAGCCACTGTGGCGTCGGTGTCGTTCGAGGCCACGGGCGCCTGGTCGACCTGGGCGACCAAGACGTTCACCGTGAACCTGACGGCGGGCAGCAACACGATCCGGCTCAACCCCACCAGCAGCGGTGGCCTGGCGAACATCGACTA
This sequence comes from uncultured Actinomycetota bacterium, assembly GCA_963826035.1. Lineage (GTDB taxonomy): Bacteria > Actinomycetota > Actinomycetes > Mycobacteriales > Pseudonocardiaceae > Actinophytocola. Next base: position 219,431 of record CAWGVZ010000010.1, read on the forward strand.
CACCGACGTCACCTCCGACGGCACCCCGCCGGATCCTGATCCGCCGGCGGACACGCTTTACGTGGCGCCGAACGGCACCGACAACGCGGCCGGCACGGAGTCGAACCCGACGACGCTCACCTCGGCGCTCACCCGCGTCGCCACCGGCGGCACCATCTTCATGCGTGGCGGCACCTACCGCTACTCGGAGACGGTCACCATCGCACAGGACAACAACGGCACATCGAGTGCCCGCAAGAAGCTGTACGCCTACTCCGGCGAGACACCGGTGCTGAACTTCTCGGCGCAGAGCGAGGACCCGGCCAACCGTGGGTTCGCCGTCGGCGGGTCGTACTGGCACATCCGCGGCATCGTCGTCGAGCGTGCCGGGGACAACGGAATCCTGTTGGCCGGCAACAACAACATCATCGAGCGCACGATCACCCGGTTCAACCGCGACACCGGGCTGCAGCTCTCCCGGCTGATCGCCGGCGCCCCCTCAAGCCAGTGGCCGGCGAACAACCTCGTGGTGAGCGCGGTGTCACACGACAACGCCGACTCCGACGGCGAGGACGCCGACGGGTTCGCCCCGAAACTCACCGTCGGCCCTGGCAACGTGTTCCGCTACACCGTGTCCCACAACAACATCGACGACGGCTACGACCTGTTCACCAAGGGCGACACCGGCCCCATCGGTGCGGTCACCATCGAGGACTCCCTCGCCTACGACAACGGCACCCTGTCCGACGGCTCTCAGGCCGGCAACGGCGACCGCAACGGCTACAAACTCGGTGGCGAGGACATCGCGGTCAACCACATCGTGCGCCGCAACTATGCCGTCGACAACGGCAAGCACGGCTTCACCTTCAACCGCAACCCGGGCACGATGACGGTCTCGGACAACGTCAGCATCGGCAACACCGAACGCAACTTCAACTTCGACGGCGGCACCTCGGTGTTCCGCGGCAACACCTCCTGCAACAGCGGATCCAACGACCGGATCATCGGCAACAGCGACAGCTCCAACCAGTTCTGGTCCGGCACCAACGGATCCCGGTGCTCCTCCTACAGCGGCACCCTGCGCTGGTCCTTCGCCGCCGACGGCCGTCTCGTGGTGACCTTCGGGTAGGACGGCGACACCAACCAACCTTCGAAGACGCAGGAGGAGACGAGATGAAACGATCAGTCGCATGGCGAGTCCCCGCGGTCGTGGCCGCGTTGGCCGTGGCGACCACGACGAGTGTGGTTCTGCCGATGTCACAGGCGTCGGCGGCGGCCGGCACCGCGACCGGCTACGCGTCCATGAACGGCGGGACCACCGGCGGTCAGGGCGGAAGTACGGTTCGCGCCAACACCGGAACCAAGATCCATGAAGCCCTGTGCACCCGGGCCAGTAGCGACACCCCCATCACCATCGAGGTCGAGGGGACCATCAACCACGGCAACACCAGCAAGGTCTCGGGCGACAGCTGCGACACGGCCGCCGGTTTGATCGAACTCAAGAAGATCAGCAACGTCACGATCATCGGAGTCGGCGGCGGAGCCGTCTTCGACCAGTTGGGCATCCATATCCGCGAGTCCCGCAACATCATCATCCGGAACGTGACCGTCCGGAACGTCAAGAAGTCGGGTTCTCCCACGTCCAACGGCGGCGACGCCATCTCGATGGAGAGGAACGTCCGCAACGTCTGGGTCGATCACGCCAACCTGCTGGCGTCGGGTGGTGAGTCGGAAGGCTATGACGGTCTCTTCGACATGAAGGACAACACCCAGTACGTGACCCTGTCCTACAGCACTCTGCGCGACTCGGGCCGAGGAGGGCTCATCGGGTCCAGTGAGAGCGACCGTTCGAACGGGTTCGTCACCTACCACCACAACCTGTACCAGAACATCGACTCCCGAGCTCCCCTGCTGCGGGGCGGCACAGCCCACATGTACAACAACTACTACGTGAGCCTCAACGAGTCCGGCATCAACTCCCGCGCCGGGGCCAAGGCCAAGGTGGACAACAACTATTTCAAGAACTCCCGTGACGTCCTTGGCACCTTCTACACCGACCAGGCCGGCTACTGGCAGGTCAGCGGCAACATCTTCGACAACGTGACCTGGTCCGGCCCCGACAGCGAGACCAACCCCGCCGGCCCCGACCCCGACTCCACCACCACGGTCAACATTCCCTATAGCCACAGGCTCGACCAGACCAACTGTGTGCCGAACATCGTGAGCCGGACGGCGGGCGCCAACAAGGGCATGAAGGAGTCGGACGGCACCTGCTGAGCGCATGCCCGGAGCTCACTCCTGATGTTCGCCGAGTGGGGTGAAGCAGAACTTCCCGCCCAACAGGGTCTGCTCAGGCGCCGCGAGATCGCCGTCGAAGTTCGCCAGGATCTCCTCGGCGTACACCTCGGAGTCGTCCTGCGGGTGGTAGCCGATCTCCTTCCCGGCCTCCAGTGACCACCAGCGACGGGTGTTGGCGGAGATGCCCCACACCACTCGGAAGCCGGGGGCCGGCGTGGACAAGCAGGCTTCGAACAGCCGCGCGCCGTCCGCCGGCGACAGCCACGTCCACAACGACCGCGGATCCCACGGCTTCTCGAAGCACGAGCCGATGCGCAGGCAGGTCACGTCCATCCCGAAGCGGGAGTGGAACAGGCTTCCCAGTGCCTCGACGGCCACTTTGCTGAAGCCGTAATAAGTGTCCGGTCGGGGATAGGAATCGGCCGCCAGCCCGTCCGCGGGTGCCGCACCCTGCTCGTAGAACCCGGCCGCGTGGTTGCTGGACGCGAGTACGACGCGTTTGACGACCGCGTCGCGCGCGGATTCGAGGACCACCCGGGTCCCGTCGACATTGTTCGACAGGATGTCGGGCCACGGCGCCTCGACGCTGACCCCGCCCAGATGAATGACCGCGTCGACACCAGCGCAGGCAGCACGCATCGCCTGCGCGTCGGTCACCGACGCGGTGATCACCTCCACGTCCTCGTCCGGTGCGGGAGGATCCGGATCGACCACGTCGACCAGGCGCAGCACTCGACCCTCCCGAGCGAGCCGAGTCCTCATCATGCGGCCGACCCCACCGTTCGCTCCGGTGATGAGGATCGTCTCACTCATGTAGTGGGCTCCTTCTCACTCGCGCATTTCGTCGACCAGGTCGAGGTATTCGGCGAACTCACCCTGGTACTTGTCGATCACCGATTGGGTGGCCTCGCGCCAGGGCCCGAGGTCGTCGATCTCGGTGATCGTGACACCCGCATTCTTCAGCTCTGCCATGTCCGTCTCGACTTGTTCATCCCACTTCCCGCGCTGGAATTCCGCGGCCTCGGCCGCGGCCTCCTCGATGATCGCCTGGTCATCGGCCGAGAGGTCGTCCCAGACGCCCTTGTTCATCACGAGGATCTCGGCGACTCGCAGGTGCTCGTCGAGAGTGAAGTTCTTGGCGACCTCGAAGTGCGACGCGGAGAAGTAACTCGGCGCGTTGTTCTCCGCACCGTCGATCAGTCCGCTCTGCAGCGCGCTGTACACCTCGCCGTAGTCCATCGGGGTCGGTGAGGCGCCCAGCGCGTTGACGAAGTCGATGATGACCTGGGACTCCTGGACCCGGATCTTCAGTCCCCTGAGGTCGTCGGGAGTATCGACGACCTTGCCGGTGGTGTAGAAGCTCCGCGCGCCCGGATCCATGTAGGTCACACCGTGGAACCCGGCCTCCGCCAGCCCGCCCAGGAGTTTCTTGCCGCCGTTCCCGTCCTCCAGGAACCGCCACATGTGGTCGGCGTCGTCCCAGATGTAAGGGAGTCCGAACAGGCCCATCCCGGAGGAGAACTCGGTCATGGGTGCCGAGCTCACCCGGGTGAGCTCGATCGAACCCAGTTGCACCTGCTCGATCGCATCCGACTCTTCGCCGAGTTGTGCACCCGGGTAGACGTCGATGGTGATCCGGCCGTCGCTCTTCTCCGCGACCAGTTCGGCGAACTTCTCGTCGCCCAGCGTGGTCGGATAACCGTCAGGATGTACTTCGGCAAGCCGCCAGGAGTACTCGCCACCTTCACCTCCGCCACCATTGTCTCCACAGGAAGCCAGAACCAGGGACAATGCGGCCGTGAGGCCGACGACCCTCGCCTTCCGTCGCGACCGCGTCGGCGTCGCCGTACGTGGTGTTCTCATGGATCTCACCTCTCGTGAATCTCTATTGCCCGAAGACGGCGGGCAGCGCCAGTGACAGGCCGGGAATGAACGTGATGAGCAGGAGCACGACGATCATCGGGAGCAGGAAGGTGGGCAGCGTCCTGGTGACCTTCTCGATCGAGGTCTGGCCGATCGCGGCGCCGACGAACAAGACGTTGCCGACCGGCGGGGTGATCAGGCCGATGGCCAGGTTGAGCACCAGCATGATCCCGAACTGCACCGGATCCATGCCGAGGCTGGTCGCCACCGGCAGCAGGATCGGGGTCATGATCAGGATCAGTGGTGCCATGTCCATGACGGCGCCAAGCACCAGCAACAGCAGGTTGATCAGCAGGAAGATGACGACCTTGTTGTCCGAAAGGTCGAGCAGCGCCTCGGTGACCATCGCCGGCACCCGGAGGAAGGCCAGGAAGTAGCCGAACGCGCTGGCCGCGGCGATGATGAACAGGACGACGCCGAGGGTGCGGATGGTCTTCCGAAGGATCGGGATCATCGCCTTGACCGGGATGTCCCGATAGACCACGAACGTCAGGATGAAGGCGTAGACACAGGCGATCGCAGCCGACTCGGTGGCCGTGAAGATGCCGCTGAGAATGCCGCCCAGGATGATCACCGGCATCAGCAGACTGAGCAGCCCGTCGCCGATGATCTTGGGGATCTGCGAGATCGGGACGGTCTCTTCCTTCGGGTAGTTCCGCTTCACCGCGACCACGTAGGCCACGATCATCAGGGATGTGCCGAGTAGTAACCCCGGAAGAATTCCAGCGGTGAACAGCGCACCGATGGAGACGCCACCGGCCGCTGTCGAGTAGATGATCAGGTTGTGGCTCGGCGGGATCATCACCGCTTGCGCGGCCCCGGAGATAGTTACCGCGACCGAGTAGTCGGTGCCGTATCCCTTCTTCTTCATCATCGGGATGGTCACCGAGCCCACCGCCGAGACGTCGGCGACCGACGATCCGGAGAGCGCGCCGAAGAAGGTACTGGCGCCGATGTTGACCATCGCGAGACCGCCACGCAGCCGGCCGACGAAGAGCATCGCCAGGTTGATCAGTCGGCGGGAGATGCCGCCGGCGCCCATGATCTCGCCGCCGAGGATGAAGAACGGGATCGCCAGTAACGCGAACACGTCCAACCCGGCGACCATCCGCTGGCCGACGGTGATCAGCGGGATATCCAGGTAGAAGGCCTCGAAGACGGCGGCGAGAGTGAGCGCGAGTGCGATCGGCACGCGCAGCGCGATGAGTACGACGAAACTGCCGAGCAGGATGACAACGGCAAGGGGATCGGTCATGCCGCACCGTCGGGCCGGGCCTCGCCGAGCGCTTCTTCGGTCTCGTTTCCGAACCGCGCGGTGTCGACACCGACGATCTGCAGGGTCGTGTAGAGCACGATCATGAACCCGGCCAACGGCATCGCGACGTACAGCGCGCTGCGGGGCACTCCGGTGCCGGGCAGGGTCGCGTGCCGGGTATCGGCGACGAACTCGCTGCCCTGGACGATGAGGTAGAGGCCGAACAGCAGGATCAGCCCGGTGATCAACCACTCGACGCCGCGGCGGAGCAGCGCGGGGAAGCGGTCGACGATGAAGGTGATCGCGATGTGTGAGCGTTCGCGGAAGCCGATGGCCGCCGCCAGGAACCCGATCCAGACCAACAGCACCCTTGCCGTCTCCTCACTCCAGGTCGGCGAGTTGCCGAGGATCTCGCGACTGAAGACCTGCCAGAGCAGGACGAGGACCACCGCCACCAGACAAGAGACGGTGACGGCTTCGAACGCGGCGTCGATGGCGCGCCAGATACGCCGGATCACGAAGTTCCCACCGCCATTCGGCCGGCTTCGGCGAGCATCGGCAGCCGGTCAGGACCGGCGAGGCCGAGGTGATAGAGGTGGAACTGCTCGATGCCGGCATCGCGGAGCGCACTCACGTGGTGCGCGAACTCTTCAGCCGTGGTTGGCGGTAGAGCGGTGACGTAGGCCCCGGGCGATGCACGTCCCGCGACGGTTTCGGTCAGCCGGGCCGCGTTCTGGACAGAGGATTCGCCGGTGGCCCAACACTGTGCGACCACCGCGTCGACGTCGTCAGGTGCGGCAGGGGTGAGCCCGGGCAGGGCGCCGGTCTCCCAGGGGTCGGGCTGGGCGTGCAGGATGATCTGAAGCGACGGGCCGCCCGCGGTGCGGGCCGCCCGGATGACATCGGCGCGGAGAGCGTCGGTGGCGGTCTGCCGGACTTCGAGCAGCGTCTGTAGACGGTCCGGCGATGACTGGCTCGCCGCACCCGGGCTCGTGGCGGCACGCAGGTCGGCGATCACCGCGTCGGCGTCGAGACCGCGATCGGTCCAAGCCTTCCGACAGGCTGAGCAGCAGCAGATCGACAGGAGCCGACGAGTTCGGTCGTCGTACGCGCCGTCCGTCTTCTCGTGGTGGCCGCCGTGTTGGATACCGAGCTGTCCGCAGGCTTCGAGGACGATCGCCGAGCTCGGGGTATCGCGCAGTGCTTCGGCAGCCAGTGTGGCGGCGTACTCGCGGACCTCTTCGGACCGCGGACAGAGCGCATACGGGTAGGGCTCGTCGAAGCAGTTGACCACCGCGAGGTCGGGGTTGGCTTCGCCGAGACGCGTGGAGTGGGTCAGTACCGTCCACGCGGCCACTTCGAGTCCGGCATCGACGAGGAGGGCCGTGGCGTTGCCGAACGGGTCCGGGTCATCGACCCACTCGGCCTCGGCCGGGATCAGACGGCGGCCGTCCCAGGCCTCGGCGCGCACCGGACGATAGAACGCCGAACTCCGCGCGTTGACCAGTCGCCGGAATGGGTGGAACGGCGTGGCCGCCCGAGTTGTGTGATAAGCCGCCGCGACGGCCACCGTGGTGACCCCGAGTCCCTTCACCCGGTCGGCGAACCCGGAGTCGCCGAGTACATCCCAGGGATAGGCGTAGCCGACGACGTTCGCAGTCACGGTCACTCCAACGGAGTTGGGGAACAGGCAGGCAGCGGTGGCGCCGGCTACGAAAACCTTGGCAGGTTTGGTGATGCTTGCGCAAACCTCATATCGAATCGCACGATGCTCTCAAGGTATGGCAATCCTGATACTTTGATGCGCATGGCCCCCGTGACACTCGACCAGGTTCGCTGCTTCATCGCCGTGGCCGAGGAGCTCCACTTCGGGCGCGCCGCCGAACGCCTCGCGATGACTCAGCCGCCATTGAGCCGGCAGATCCAGAAACTGGAAATAGCGGTCGGAGCGACCCTGCTGGAGCGAAGCAACCGGGGGGTGGCACTCACTCCGGCCGGATCGGAGTTCCTCGAGGATTCCTATCGGATCTCCAACGCACTGGATCAGGCCGTCGCGCATGCCCGACGAGTCGAGTCCGGCTCCGCCGGCACGGTGCACCTCGGCTTCACCGCCGCCTCGGCGATCCGGATCCTCGGGCCGCTTCTGGCCTGTCTGGGAAAGTACCTGCCGGACGTGGAAGTGATCCTCCACGAGCGGGTCACGGGTGGTCAGGTGGACGGGATCCGACGGGGCGAACTCGACCTCGGCCTGGCGCGGCCGCCGTTCGACACCACGGTTCTCTCCTCTCGGGTGGTTGCCCGGGAGCCGCTGTACGCCGTCTTGTCGGCGGCCCATCGCCTGGCGGCCGTCGAAGGACCTCTTGGCCCCGAAGACTTCGACGGTCTCCCCATCATCGGCTACCACCCGATTCAGGCCCGCTACTTCCACGAGCTCACCGTCCGGTTCCTGGTCAACGGCCACTCCCGAATCGTCCAGCACGTGCAGCAGATCCTTACCGCCATGGTGCTCGTGGCCGCAGGCGAAGGGGTGGCGCTGGTGCCCGCCAGCGCCTCCACGCTTGGCGTCCCGGGTCTGGTCTACAAGCAGCTCAACGACCTCGAGGGCGGGCATCCCGACAGCGATCCTTCCCAGCCGGTGGAGCTCCACGCGATCTGGGCGCGCGGTGGACTCACCCCGCTGCTCAGGCAGGTCCTGCATCACATCCAGGACGTGGCGTCTCGCCAGGATGATGCGCTGCAGGTATGACCGGATGCCCAACTAGTGTTGGACGTGCATCATGGCTCATCCCTAGCGTGGACGGTGGTTGGCGCGGCCGTTCGGTCATATGCGGCCTAAACTGCCGGCATGTCGCCGCGATCCCGCCGGGCGCGCGTGGCGGACGTACACGAGTTGGCCTCGGCCATGCCGCACGTGACGGTCGACCCGCCGCGAACGGTAAGCCGGTTTACCAGGTCGGCGGCAAGTCGTTCGTGTTCTTCCGCAATCCCCGTGCGGACGCCGTCGACCCCGGCAGCGGCGAGCGCTATCCCGACGTGATCGTTTTCTGGGTGGCATCCGAACACGAGAAACAGGTACTCGTTCAGGACGAGTCGTCCCCGTTCTTCACCACCCCGCATTTCAACGGCCACCGCTCCGTTCTGCTGCGGGCCAGCCGAATCGGCGATCTCACCCGTCAGGAACTGACCGAGGTGATCCAGGATGCCTGGCTCTCTCAGGCTTCCCGGCGCCGGGCCGACGCCTGGCTCGCGAACCACCGCCCAAGCTGACCCACCTGGTACGCTTTGCGGCGATGATCACCTACTCGAGCAGATCGGGGGTCCCGTTCACCAAAGGTGAGTGCTGATGCACCCCTGGACCGTGAATGGACACTCCCGCCTCCTTTTCTGGGCGCGCGTGCGCGAGTTCGCCGTGCCGCCGTCGATGATCGAGTCAGCGACCGCCCGCCGAGCGATGGGCGACTGGGCCGGGGCCTGCGCCGCCGCACGCGTCGACGTGGATCTGAACCTGCGTGCTGTGGGTCGCGCCCATGGTCGGCAGTTCGCGGCACAGGTCCGCGTTGATCTGCGTCATTTGGCTCCTGACCTGCTTCGCTGGCATTTTCCGCGGATCGGTCCGGACGGCCTGTTGCGGCCGGGCCTCACCGTCTCCCTGGCTCGGTACCCGCCGACGGCTGACAGTGGCGGCGCGCTACATCTCGTGGCGCGTACGCCACCGGCCTGGGCGGATGCCGGCCAGCGGATCAGCCTCGCGCTGTGGGAGCCCTCCCGGCCCCGGGCCGGGGCGGGCGGGCATCCCCATCCCCGACCGGACCGGCGTTTTCGCCTCGATCTGCACCGCCACTTATGGGACGCGCGCAGCGCCGGTGAGCTGTGGGAGCGGGCCGGGGCCGGCGATCTCGCGGTGGATGACGGGGTGCCGGCCTGCGCCGTGCACCGGTGGGTGGCTGAGGCGGCGCTGCTGCTGCGCGCGGAGGAATGTGCGGACGGCGTCGTCACCGTGCGGCTCGGTTCCCGGCGCCGGCTGGTGCTGAACCTGGACGCGCCGGGTGCGGCAGCCGAGGCGGCTCCCCCGAGAGGCCGCGCCCGTGGGTGGCCGGTCCTGCCTGACGCGGCGACCTGGGTACTACCCGACCTGGAGCTGCTCCACGCGGGGTTGATCGACGCTGATCGGCTGCACCCGCTTGTCGCGTCGGCGCTCCTACCGGACCATCGACCGGCCGCCGCGTCACGAAGTCCGGACAGCTCAGGGAATTCGCGCCTCGTCGAGTGTCGTGGCGCAACGCACCGAATCGGCGTGGTGAACGGGGTGCTCGTCCCACTGGACCACGACCCCCACGAGATTCGCCGCGAGGAGCTGCTGGTCGCGTTGGGCGGTACCGCATTGCCGTGCCTGCAAGCGATCGACGAGGCACACCGGCACCCGGAAGGTCTCATGGACGTTCGCGCCCGCCTGGATCACGGCGACACCGTCGGTGCCCTTGCTGCCGTCGAAGGTCTGCTCGGGCCGGACGTGCTCCTGCGCGGCGGCGCACTGCGCGACGAACTGGAGACGGCGGTGCGCCGCCACGTGGCGCACGGGCTGTACCGGGCCGGGCTCGGCCCGGCTCTGTCCACTCCTCTGTCCACTCCTCTGTCCACTCGGGACTCCCGGCGCCGCGATGTCCGGGCCCGCCCACGCCACGCGACCCGGCGCTGACCGCATACCTCGCTCGGCCGACACACGGCCCCGACTCGACCAAAGGTGATCACACATATGCCTACCGCCACGAACATCCGGCCACTGGACGTCGCCGCCGAGCTGCTTGCGCTGCTTCACGACACGACCACCGAGCCGCGTGCCGACACCCAGTTGGAAGCCTTGACGCTGGCCGTGTCCGCCGATCTGCCGGTGCTGCTGTGGGGCGAGCCGGGGATCGGCAAGACCGCTGCCCTGAACCAGCTTGCCGACGCTCTCGAACTACCGCTGACCACGGTGATCGCCAGCGTGCACGAGCCGTCCGACTTCTCCGGCCTGCCGGTGGTCGGCGACGATCCAGCGGCGCAAGGTGTTCCGATGGCCCCGCCGGACTGGGCCGTGCGCCTGGCCCGGGCCGGCCAAGGGCTCCTGTTCCTGGACGAACTGTCCACCGCGCCACCGGCCGTCCAGGCCGCGCTGCTGCGCGTCGTACTCGAGCGCCGGGTCGGCGCTCTGCGACTTCCGCCGGGTGTGCGGATCGTGGCCGCCGCCAATCCGCGCTCCTCCGCGGCCGACGGCTGGGAGCTGAGCCCACCGCTGGCCAACCGGTTCGTCCATCTACAGTGGACCTACGACCACGAGATCGTGGTGCGCGGACTGGGCGGGACGTGGCCAAAAGCAGCGCTGCCACGGCTGGACCCGGGGCAGCTGCCCGACGCCGTGACGTTCGCCCGCCGGGCGGTGTGCGAACTTCTGGCCGTCCGTCCCGGACTCGTGCATCAACTACCGAAGAACGAAGCACGCCGCGGCGGCCCGTGGCCCTCACCACGCAGTTGGGAGATGACCCTGCGGCTGATCGCTTTCGCCGCCGCGGCGGGCGCCTCCCGGGAAGTGTTGTCCATGCTGGTGCGGGGCACGGTGGGAGACGGGCCGGGCCTGGAGTTGCTGGCCAGCCTGGACCGGATGGATCTGCCCGACCCCGAGGTGCTGCTCGCGGATCCGGCGGCGGCCGTCCTGCCCGAGCGCGGCGACCTGCGCCAGACGGTGCTCGACGGCGTGGTGGAGGCGGTGCGCAAGCGGCCGGACCAGTCCCGCTGGAACGCCGCGTGGTCACTGCTCGTTCTAGCCTTGGAAACCGGCGCCCCGGACCTGGTGGTCGTCCCGGCGGCCACGCTCGCCGCGCTGCGCCGCGACGACTGGCAGGTTCCGGCGGCCATCGAGCGGCTGGCCGGCGCGGTGTCGCTGTCGCGACGAGCGGACCGAGCAGCGGTCGGCGCTGGTGCTCACCCATGACGCCGGGGAGCCTGGACGAGGAGAAGCTGTTCGCCGCCCGGTTGCACGCGGTCCGGAGCCAGCCGTATCTGGCGACGGCGTTGTTCGCGTTGCACACGGTGGAATCACTGCGAGTGCCGACGATGGCCGTGGACCGGCACTGGCGCTGCTACGTCTCGCCGGCGTTCGTGGATCGCACCCCGTTGGAGGAGTTGGCCGCGGTCTGGGTACACGAGGTCTCCCACCTGCTCCGCGACCATCACGGGCGCAGCGACCGGTTCGCGGTGAAGCACGAGCTGACCGGGCCGGGAGAGCGATTGCGGATGAACATCGCCGCTGACTGCGAGATCAACGACGACGCGTTCGGCGAGGGATTGGTGCTACCTGAGGGCGCCGTCCAGCCGGCGCTGCTCAGGTTGCCCGCGGGGCAGCTGATGGAGGACTACCTGCGCCAGTTCCGGCTCGGGCCGCACACCAACGGATTCGCCTGGTTGGACTGCGGCAGCGGCGCCGACGGGCTGGAGCGGGACTGGGATCTGGGAGCCGACGGTGCACACGGGCTCAGCGCCCAGGAACGAGACGCCGTCCGGTTCCGGGTGGCCCAGGGCATCACCGCCCGCCCGGGGAACGTCCCGAAGGGCTGGCAACGATGGGCGCAGGAGGCGTTCCATCCGCCGCAACCGTGGCGGGACCTGTTGGGAGCGGCGGTCCGCACGGCGATTTCCGGCCCCGGCGTGGGTGAGGACTACACCTACGGCCGACCCGCACGCCGGTCGGCCGGTCTGCCCGGCGTCGTCCTGCCGAGCCTGCGGCGCCGGCCGCCTCGGGTCTGCGTGATCGTCGACACCTCCGGATCCGTGAGCGACGTCGAGCTGGGGAGCGCGATCGTCGAGATCGCCGCGATCGTCCGCGCCGTGGGCGGTCGACGTGATCTTGTCTCGGTGCTGTCCTGCGACGCCGCCGCCCACGTCACACAGCCACTGTGCCGTGCCGAGGGAATCCCACTGGTGGGCGGCGGCGGCACGGACCTGCGCACCGGCTTCGCCAAGGCCGTGCGCACCAGCCCCCGCCCCGACGTCATCGTCGCCCTGACCGACGGACAGACACCCTGGCCCGACACACAACCACCCTGCCGGACCGTCGTTGGCCTGTTTCCTCGGCAACGTCGATCGGGCGAAGGCGATCCCGACTACGTGCCGGACACACCACCCCCATGGGCGCGGGTGGTCGCCGTCGGCTGATCTCTCGACGACCGGATTCAGAGTGGTGGGGCGGCACCCATGGCGGCGCCGGAACCGGGCGGCTTTCCGGAGTCGGCCACCTGGATGAGGAGATCGGCCGCCACCCGCACGATTTCCCGCTCGGCAGGGGTCAGCGACTCCGCGAGTGCTTCGGCCAGCCATCGGTTGCCGTCGCGCACATGGTCCCGTAGCGCGGCACGCCCGGTTTCGGTGATCGAGATCCGCTGCGCTCGGCGATCGGTCTGGTCCGGGCTTCGCGACACGCGGCCGTCGTCCTCGAGTGCGTTGAGCACCCGGGTCAGCGACTGCGGCTGCAGACCTTCGATGGCCGCCAGCGCGGTGACGGTCAACGGCCCGCTGTGCCGCAGGTTCGCCAGCACGGACGCGCCGAGCCGGGTCAACGCCCGGGCGTCGCCCGACTGCTGGGCCCGAAGCCGCGACGCCAACCGCGACACCGCCAACCGCACCGACTCCGCCGCATCATTCACATTCACACGCTAACACTTACTACCATCACGAGCAGCTTCGCGGAGTAACTCCAATTTTGCCTCTGAACGACCAAGCGTATGCTTAGTACATGTTGGTCGGATGCCCCTCGCCCTGGCGGGTGTTCTGGGGCCTGTTGGAGCGCGACCTGCTCGTCACCCGCAAGCAACTGGGCGGTGTCCTGGCCCAGGTGCTGATGCAGCCTCTGCTCATGCTGCTGGTGTTCGGGAACGTGCTGGGCGCGCTCGGCTACACGCCCCCCGGCTACGCGCTGCTGCTCCTGCCCGGACTCGTCGCGCTGAACGCGTTCTTCGCCGCCGTGCAGCACGCGTCCTTCCCGTTGGCCATGGAACTCGTCACGGGCGCCATCGAGAACCGCCTGCGAGCACCCGTGGCGCTGCCCTGGATCGTCGTCGAGCGGATCATCGGGGCCGCGGCCCGCGGAGTGATCACGGCCGTGCTCATGGTCCCCGTGGGGGCGATCGTCCTGGGAGGACTCACCTGGCAGCTATCCGGGCTTCCCGCGGCCCTGGCGTTCACCGTGCTCGGCGCGCTGACCGGCGGCGCCGTCGGGGTCACGATCGGCTCACTGGTACGCCCGAGCCGAATCGGTGTCACGTTCGCCCTGGTGATGCCACCGCTGCTGTTCACCGGCGCCGCCCAGTTCCCGTTCCTCGAACTCGCCGCGGTCCCGTGGTTCCGGATCCTGTGCGCCATGAACCCGATGACCTATGTCAGCGAAGGACTCAGAGGCGCGCTGACACCCGGGATCGTCCACCTGCCAGGCTGGCTCTGCGGCGCCGCGTTGACCACCGCGTTGCTCGTGTTCACGCCGCTGAGCATCTGGACCTTCCGACGACGCGCCATCGTCTGAGCACGCTCAACGCCTGCCGCGGTAACCGAGACGCGGGCTGCCGCCTGGCGCAGCGCGGCCCGGAAAGCCCGCCGATCCGCCTGCGCCGGCTCAGGTGACGTCGCGGCGCAGGGGGAACGCGATCGCCAGAACGCAGGCCACCAGCGCGTATCCTGCCAGCACCAACGCGCCCATCGGGGCCGACAGCAACGCGGTGCCCGCCTGGCCCGTCTGCTCCGCCAGCGAGTCCACGATGTACCCGAAGTCCGTCAGCGCCGACGTCGCTCCACCCGGCAGATACGGGTAGACCGCGTTCACCCCGGGAATGGCCAGCAGTGCCAGTTCCGCGAAGTACAGATAGCCGACCACCACGGCCAGCGCGGCCACCTGGTTCCGCAGCAACGCACCCACGCCCACCCCGAGCACCATGTAGATGGCCATCGTCGCGGCCAGCCGGAGCGGAACAGTGAAGTCCGCCCCCTGCACGAACAACGCCACGCCGGCCGAGATCGCCACCGTCAGTCCATAACAGACACCGCCGATCGCGAACGCCACCAGTTTCGCCGTCAGGATTCGCCAGCGACGCGGCGCGAAGAGAAACGTGACGGTGATCGTGCGATGGCGGTACTCCGACGTCATGGCCACCGTGCCGATCACCGCCGGCACCAGGGCGGTCACGGTCAACACCCCCAGTACTGACCGCACCCCCTCCGGCGTGTCCAGTGCCGGCATCGGCGGTTGCACATTCTCCGGGCCCAGCAACGCGAACAGCGTCACCAGCCCGCCTCCACACAGGACCGCGGCCACCAACGACCACAGCCACAACCGGGTGGACACCAACCGCAACAGCTCTGCCTTGATCATCGTGTCAACTCCAGGAACACGTCTTCGAGCGATGACCGCACCGGGGTCAGCTCGTGGATCCGCAAGCCGGCGGCCGCCGCGCGGTCGGCGATCTCCGCCGTCGTCGAACCGGTCACCCGCAGCACGCCGTCCGCGACCGGCGCCCCCAGCAGCGCACCCAGACGCTCGGCATCCGGTGACTTCACCAGCACCACCGAGCCCCCGAGCGAGGCCACCGCGCCGGACGTCACCAGTCGGCCGGAGCGGATGACCACCACGTGGTCGGCCACCTGTTCCAGCTCGCTGAGCACATGGCTCGAGATCAGGATCGTGCGCCCGTCGGAAGCCAGGCGGCGCAACAGCTCCCGCAGCCATGCCATGCCCTGGGGGTCCAGGCCGTTGCTCGGTTCGTCCAGCAGCAACACCCGCGGATCACCCAGCAGCGCCGTGGCCAGGCTCAGGCGCTGCCGCATCCCCGTCGAGTACTCCCCCGCCGGCCGGTCGGCGAAGTCCGTCATCTCCAACTGGGCCAGAACTTCGTCGACCCGCCCCCGCGGCAGGCCGGCCATGGCCGCGTACACCCCCAGGTGTGCCCGGCCCGTCGACCGAGGGTGCGCGTTCACACCGTCCAGCACCGCACCGACGGTCCCGCAGGGCAGGCCCACATAAGGCAGCCCGTCGATCGTTGCCGTGCCGGCCGACGGGCGGACGAGTCCGAGGATCATCCGCAGGGTCGTGGTCTTGCCGGAGCCGTTGGGGCCCAGGAAGCCCGTCACCGCACCCGGTGCCACGGAGAACGTCAGATCGTCCACCGCGAGCACCGGGCCGAACCGCTTCGTCAGGTTCCGCACCTCGATCATGCGCCGATCGCCTCCGCCACCCGGTCGGCGTCGGTCGTGCTGATCAGCAGCTCGTCGAAGCCGGTCACCGTCCGGTCGAGCGTGATCCGCAGCGCCGGGACCTTGCGCTTCACCGACACCAGCTGCCGAGTGCCGGTGCCGATCCCCCAGCGGCCGACCTTCACTACGCCGCTGACCAGCAGTCCCCGCCGGCCACCCCGCGTGCGGCGCAGCGCCTTGTCGACGCGCTCGACCCCGCGGACGGCGGTCAGCGGGACCACCAGATTCCCGCGCAGCATCATCAGTCGCTCCCAGGTAGCGAACTCCACGCGCAACTCGTTGCCGATGACCCTCATGGTCGCCATGGCCAACCTCCTGCTCCATCTGTTCTATTAACTGTATAACAGATACCATAGGCGTGTGCTGCTGACTCTTGACCTCGACAGCGAGGTGCCGATCTACCAGCAGATCCGGGATCGGGTCGTGGAGGCGATCGCCGACGGCGTCCGGGTGGAGGGCAGCGCGCTGCCCTCCACCCGGCAACTCGGCGTCGACCTGGGCATCAACTTCCACACGGTGAACAAGGCCTACGACCTGCTCCGCGCGCAGGGCGTCATCCGCGTCAACCGCAAGAGCGGCGCCGTGGTGCGCCGCGACGCCCGGTCGGGGCCGCCCGAACCCGGCTTCGCCGACGAGTGGCAGGCGCGGCTGCGCACGCTGTTGGCGGAGGCCGTGGTGCTGGGACTGGAAAAGGACGAAGTGGTCCGCCGCAGCGGAGCCGTGTTGTCGTCGTTCGAAGGAGTGCGGGAATGACCGTCGCCCTGGTAGCACTGATCATCGTCGCGTTCTGGTCGGGGCCCGCACTCGCGCGGCCCACCCTGCCGTTCGGGGTCCGGGTGCCGGCCGCACGGGTGGCCGAGCCGGCGATCGCGCGCGTCCGCCGCGACTACACCCGCGGCGTCGTACTGCTGGGCGCGGCGGGCCTGGTCGGCGCGTTCGTGTTCGACCAGTGGGTGCTGCTCGTCCTGATCGCCGCGTACTGCCTGCTCGGCTACCACGCACACCGCTCGGTGGCGGCCGTGAAACGGGCGGGCGACTGGTATGCGGGCGTCCGCCAGGCGGTCACCACGGACACGTCGCTGCGCACGGACCCCGTCCGTCCACAGTGGATGCTGCTGTCGCCCGCCGTGCTGCTGTTCGCGATCACCGCCGGTATCGGCGCGTGGCGCTACGGCGACCTGCCGCCGTCGCTACCGACCCCCAACGGCGTGACCGTGGACGCCGCGCACCGCACCACCACGACCGCCGGCTTCGCGTTCGCCACGGTCTCGGCACAGGCCCTGATCATCGCGCTGGTGGCCGTCCTCGCGGTGGCCATTCCCCGAGCCCGCGCGGAACTCGACGCCGCGCAGCCGGCCGGAAGTGCCGCCCGATACCGGACGTACGTGACCCGCATACTGCGACTGCTGTTCGGCTCCGCCGGTTGCGCGGCGGCGAGCCTGCTGGTGGCGTCCTTCCAGGTGTGGGAGATCCTGCCGGCCACGCTTCCGGTGACCTTGGTGAGTTTCGCGCCCCTGGCCGCCGCCCTGGTGGCCTGGGCGGTCTTCGCGCTCCGCACCGGCGAGGCCGGCCACCGGCTCCCCGTCGCAGCGGAGGAGTCCACAGTGGAACAACGCGACGACGACCGGCACTGGTACGCGGCCGGCATGATCTACCTGAACCGCACCGACCCTGCGATCCTCGTCCACCGCAGGGTCGGCGTGTACTGGACACTCAACCTCGGCAACCCGATCAGCTGGGCGATCGTCGCGGGCATCGCGGCGGTCGCCATCCTGGCCGGCACCGGCGTGATCGACCTACCCGTCCGAGGAAGCTGAGGGGCGGACCTCCGAAACCAGCGAGCTGATCACGGTCACGTGGTGACCAGGTCCCGGCGGCGGAAGGTCCCGAGCGCCACGGCGGCGACGAGACCGGTGCCGGCCGCCAGGACGAGCATCGCGCCGACGCCCACGTCCTCCAGCGGGTACTCCCCCACGTGCTCGAAGGGCGAGAGGTTCACGGCCGCGACGGGGAGGTCGAGGATCGGCGCGAAGAACCCGACCACCACGCCGTAGCCGACGACCAGCCACACGGCGGGCAGCGCCCGGGGTACGGCGCCATAGACCAGGGCGGCGACCGCGAGGACGAGCCACACGGCCGGGGTGTGCGCGACGTGACCGGCGATCAGGTCGCCGATCAGCCCGCCGTCCCCCGTGCTCATGGCGGCACCGACGCCCATCCCGGTGCCGGCCACGAGCAGCAGCCACACCACCCCGAGCCCGATGACCGCGACATGGCCGCCGAGCCAGTCGGGCCGGCTGACGGCCGTGGCGAGGACCGGCTCGGCGCGGCCGTCGGTCTCCTCGCCGCGCACCGACTGCATGGCGAGAACGGCGAACACCGAGACGGAGAACGCCATCATGAGGCCCATCAACCCAAGGAAGCCGTTCAGCATGTCCTCGCCGCCGCCCATGACGGCGATCAGGTCCTCCGGCGCGTCGGCGAACCCGTCGAGCATCGGCTGAGTGAACGCACCGTAGGCGAGTCCCGCCACCAGCAGGGCAACACTCCAACCGATGAGGCTCCCGCGGTGCAACCGGAACGCGAGCGTGCGCGGACTACGCAGCCAGGACGCGGCCACCGGTGACCCGGGTCGCGGCGGCACCAGCCCCGCGCCGTGATCCCGGCGGGCCGACAGGGCGTAGCCGGCGGCGGCCGTGCCGCCCGCGAACAGCAGGGACAGGACCAGCGGCCACCAGCGGTCGAACACGTACGGGCCGGTCTGCTGGGACCAGCCGAGCGGGGACAGCCAGGACAGCCACGCCGGCCCACTCCCCTGCACGGCCGCCATGTCGCCGAGGCCGCGCAGGACGAACGCCGCACCGAGCGCGGTGCCGGCCATGCCGGCCGCGGCCCGCGGGTACTCGGACAGCTGGACGGTGATCGCGGCGATCCCGGCGAACACCAGCCCGCCCGCACCGACTCCGGCGCCGAACACCACGGATCCGGTGGTGTCGAACCCCGCGCCGGCCATCACGCCGGCGATCAGCACGGCGACCAGCGCACTCATCAACGCGGCCAGGATCAGCGCCGCCGTGAGCTGTGCGTGCCGTCCGACGACGTTGGCGCGGACGAGTTCCGCACGTCCCGAGCGTTCCTCCGCGCGGGTGTGGCGGGTGACGGTCAGCAGACCCATGAGCGCGGCGCCGAGCAGGATGTAGAGGCCGTACTGGCTCGCCAGGAACCGTTCGATGGTCAGGTTGTCGTAGCCGAGCGCCGGCCCGCCGAACAGTGCCCCGACCGGGGTGCTGGCGAACCCGGCCATTCCCGCCACGTCCTCCGGAGTCGCCAGCAGCGACTGCAGCGCGGTGGTGAAGTAGGTCATCATCAGGGTGAGCCCGAAAACCCAGCCGGGCAGCCGGATCCGGTCGCGGCGCAGCATGAACCACAGCAGGCGCCCGACGCCGGTCAGGTGGTCGAGAGAGCCGGGTGCGGCGTGGGTCCGCTGGCGGGTGATGGTGGTCATCACGCCGCCTCGTTGTCATAGTGGCGAAGCAGGAGCTGCTCGAGGGTGGGCGGATGCGCGGTCACGGCCCGCACCCCCAACTCGCCGAGCCCGCGCATGACGGCGGGCAGGTGACTGCCGTCGACCTCGAACCGGAGCACGTCCCCCTCCGTGCGGAGGTCGTGCACACCGGGCAGCGAGGCCAGTTCCCCCGCCGGTCGCTCGGTGCTCGCCGTGATCGACGTGCGGGTCAGGTGTCGCAGCTCGGCCAGCGTGCCCGACTCGACGATCTGACCGCGCCGCACGATCGACACGCGGTCGGCGAGCGCCTCGACCTGCGCGAGGATGTGGCTGGAGAGCAGGACCGTGCGGCCGGCGGCCTTCGCCTCCCGGATGCAGTCCTGGAACACGACCTCCATCAGCGGGTCCAACCCGGCCGTCGGTTCGTCCAGGAGCAGCAGCTCCACGTCGCTGGCGAGGGCCGCGATCAGCGCGACCTTCTGCCGGTTTCCCTTCGAGTAGGTGCGTCCCTTCTTCGTCGGGTCGAGGTCGAACCGGTCGCACAGCTCGTCGCGGCGCGTGGCGTCGGTGCCGCCGCGCAGGCGGGCGAAGAGGTCCATGGCCTCGCCGCCGGTCAGATTGGGCCACAGCTCGACGTCGCCGGGCACGTAGGCCAGCCGCCGGTGGACGCGCACGGCGTCGGCCCACGGGTCGTGGCCGAGCAGCCGAGCGGTGCCGGCGTCGGCGCGGAGCAGGCCGAGCAGCACCCGGATGGTGGTCGACTTGCCGGCACCGTTGGGGCCGAGGAAGCCGTGGACGTGGCCGGTGTCGACCGTCAGGTCGAGCCCGTCGAGGGCGGTCACCCGACCGAACGTCTTGGTCAGCCCACGGACCTCGATGGCCGGGTCGGCCGTGGTGCGGGCAGGGGTCAGCGCAGAAGTCATGTCATGCCTCGTTCGATGAGACCCGGGGAAGCCCGGGGTGTGTGATGTCGTCGCGGATCGGCTAGGACGCGGACGTCGCCGTGTCGCCACCGGCCGGCGGATCCGGCACGTACATCAGGTAGTCATCGAGCATGGACCGGTCGACCAACAGTCCCTGGGTGAACACCTCGAGCGCTGGGACGGTCACCTGCGCCAGGTACTCGCGCAGCGCGGCACCGAACGTCGCGGGGTCGAAGTCGGGATGCAGCGTCGACCACAGCAGCATGCCGCCGACCCCCTGGTACGCGAGCCAGCGCGCCCGGGCCTCGGGGTCACGGCTTGGCCGGACGACCCCAGCGGCCACGCCCGCCTCGAGATACTCCTGCGCGTCGCTGATCATGTGCTCGACGAACGCCGCCGCCAACCCGCCACCGGCCTGGAGGCTGCGCAGCACGTACAGCACCATCGGCGCGAACCGCTCCACCTCGGCCAGCTGCGCGATGAGTCCGGCCGCGCTCCCGTCCGTGGTCGCCTTGGTCTTCTCCTCGCGGATCACCGCGAGGACATGTTCGTCGCACGCCTGGCGCAGGCCGTCCTTCGACCCGAAATGGTGGACCACCAGGCCCGCCGTCACCCCGGCATCAGCGGCGATCGCGCGCAGCCCCACGGCGAAGCCGTCGCGCCCGAACCGGGCGACCGCGGCATCACGGATCCGGTCCACGGTGGAGACCACCGCTTCGGAGCCCACGCCGGCCGCTTGCACACACCCAGATTAAACGGCCGTTCAACGCCCCGCAATCGGATAGCCGCGGGGTGCGCGTAAAGATCCCGCAAAAGTGTTGGTGGGCCACCGCGAAAGAACGCTTCCCCCTAGGCGGCGTCCGCAGTCGATGGACATGCGTCGGGAAGGTCGTTTCGCGATCCGCAACGGTCATCATGACCGACCGGAGTGGTCATCATGACCGACCGGAATGGTCATCATGGGGCGCAGTCCACACCGCGGCCTATGCGATGACGGCGGGCAGTCGCACGAACCACAGCCGCCGCGGGATCAGTGCGAGCGCCACCATGACCAGCACGGCCGGCAGCAGTGGGGGCGCCAGCCAGGCGCTCATCGCCGAGGCTCGGGTGGTGGTGGCTCGTCCGGTGGCGTCGTGGCCGGGCTTCCGGTCGGCAGGTTGTCCGGCGGTTCCACGCGCAGTGCCTTGGCGACGGGCACGTCGGTGGAGGAGTGCAGCACGATCGACAGGGCGATGGTGATGGCGACCAGGTCGAAGACATGGTCACCGGCGGGGATACCGGCCTGCAGCGCGAGCAGTCCGTAGACGACCGACGCGAACCCCTTGGGGCCGAACCAGGCCGCGACCGACCGCTCACGCGCCGGCAACGTGGTGCGGAGCAACGACAGCATCATCGCCGCCGGCCGCACCAGGAGGATGGCGATCACCGCGACCGCCCAGTCGCCCACGGTCAGGTCCGCGAGCCGGTCCGGGGTGATGAGCGCGCCGAACACCAGCAACGCGGCGAACTTCGTGGTCTCCGACAACAGATCCCCGAAGTGTTCGAACCGTTCCGCGGCCACCCGGTCCAAGGTGGCCACCGCCGAGCCGGCGGCGAACGCCGCCAGGTACGGGTTCGCGTGCGTGAGGTGGCACGCCGCGTAGAGGATGACGCCGATCGCCAGCGGTCCCAACGCCTGCAACCTCGGTTCGGCGGTCAGCACCCGCAACCGCCAGGCCAGGACCACGACCACCGGAATGGCGACGCCCAGGGCAAGTCCCGCGACCAACTCGATGGCCACCATGCCCAGATGCGTGTCCTGGTTCGCCGCCGTGGCCAGGAAAATCAGCACGAACGGCAGTGCGAGCCCGTCGTTGAGGCCGGACTCGACGTTCAGCAACCTGCGCAACCGCAGCGGCACGTCGCTACGCCCCACGATCGCCGAGGCGAAGACCGGATCGGTCGGCGACAGGATCGCGCCCACCAGGAACGCCGTCGTCCAGTCGAGCCCGGCCAGGTAGTGCGCCGGCACCGCGATCCCCACCATGGTCAGCGGCATGGCCAGCCCCAACGCCCGACCGGACAGTCGCCAACCGTCCCGGATCGCCGGCAACCCGGCACGCTGCCCGTCGGTGAACAACACGGTGAACAACGCCAGATCGGCGAGCCCGGTCACGAACACGCCGTCCGACGGAATGTCCACCACCCCGAACCCGCCCTGCCCGAGCAGCGCACCGGCGACCAGGAACAGCAACGCGGTCGACAGGATCGTCCGCGCCGCGACCCCGGACAACGACACGCTGACCAGCAGCACGACCCCGAACGCCAACACCAGCGCCATGACGCCCCCGCCCACATCGAACCAGCCCACCGCCTCTCGGTGGGCGTGCCGACCAGACTTCCCGGCGCTCCGCGCGCAAACATGCCGTAAAGAGGTCTGCGGCGCAAGCCAACATCAACAGGACCTGTTCGAGCGGCACATCCAGGAATGTCGGTGCTCGGACCTAGCATGCGGAGCATGACGCGATACATCGACGAGGATCTGCACGGTGCGGAGTTCCGCGAGTGCGACCTGACCGGGGCACGCCTGATCGGCGTTGTCATGCAGGATGCGGTGATCGACGGGCTCGTCACCAACCTGGTGGTGAACGGTGTCGAGGTCACCGAGTACGTCGAGGCGGAGCTTGACCGGCGTCATCCGGTGCGGGTGCTGATCCGCTCCGATGACCCCGCCGATCTGCGCGAGGCAGCGCGTCAGCTCCATGCCGGCTGGGCCGCCACGATCGAGCGAATCCGCCGTACGCCCGGGATCGAGCGCCGCGGCGTGAACGACGAGTGGTCGGCCGTGCAGACGATGCGCCACCTGGTCTTCGTCCACGACTCGTGGTTCCGCCGCTGCTGCCTGGGCTCGACGGAGCTGTTCACGCCGATGGGCATCGGGATGACCGTCGAGCCCTACCGTGAAGCGCACGGGCTTGACCTTTCGCTCGCTCCGGCTCTCGACGAGATCGTGGGCGTGCGTGACGCACAGGCCGCCGAGCTCGAGGCCTGGCTCGACGAGGTCACCGCTGAGCAACTCGCGGCGCGAGCGCCGGTGCCCGACGACGACGTCTGGCCGCCGTACGCCCGGGGCCGCTCGGTGCGGCAGTGCCTCGGCACGGTGCTCAACGAGACCTTCGAGCACCACCGCTTCTGCGTCCGCGACCTCGACCTGATCGAGGCACAGGACGCGGAGTAGGGCGCCGACAGGCTCGATCAGCCGATCGGTGGTGCGAGGTAGTCGAGCGCATACCCGTCGCCGGAGGGGGTTACGCGGGCGATGCCGGGTGAGTCGAGGTGGGCGCCGGCTACGAAGTGGTCTGGTTGGGCCAGTTGTTCGAGGAGGGCCGCTCGCGCGGCGCGGGCCTGGGACTGGTTGCCGTCGAGCTCCCAGGACACCTTCGGCTGTTCGAACTGGAGCGTGGGAACGTGAACGGTGTCGCCCCAGGCGAGCAGGTGGCCGGCGTCGCTCGTGACGTGGTAGACGGTGTGACCGGGTGTGTGACCCGGTGTCGGGATCGCGGTCGTCCAGTCGTTGATCGCGACTTTCTCCGACACGGGCACGACCCGGTCGCGGATCGGCTCGAGTCGCCCCGTGAACACCGAGGTGTCGCCCGCGCCGATCCACACGCGCTCGAGTTTGGTGAACGCCTCCGAACCGTCCGGCGCGATCAGGCCGCTCACGTGGTCTTCGTGCTTGTGGGTGATGGCCACATCGGTGATCTGCGCGCGGTCGATTCCCGCTTCGTCGAGCGCGTCGTAGATCAATCCCATGGTGGGGTCGTGCCAGGCGTTGGACGCGCCGGTGTCGATGAGAACCGACCGCGTGCCGTCGGTGACGAAGAAGGCGTTGACCGACAGCCGCAAGTTGTCGCCGGCCAGCGGGACGGCGGCGGGCAGCTCATCGAGCGGGCGCCCGTCCTCGTCGCGGAGCCGTGTCGGCGGCATGTCGATGTACCCGTCTCGCAACGAGATCACCCGCAGCTCGCCGAATTCGAACGTGGCATGGTGCCGGCCGCTCGAGATCAACCGCATGGAACCCTCCGTCGTGTCGCGCGTCTCCGATAGGAGATCGAATCTTCTTTAGGAGAACTCTACACTGCAGCGAGGTACCCATCGATCGAGGAGCACGGTGGTCGAGCAAGACGGAAACGCGGCCGAACCACAGCACGGTGACGACCTGGCCGGCGCGTTCGGCGGTAACGTGCGGCGACGCCGCGAGGAGGCGGGCCTGACGCTGGAGCAACTGTCCACACAGTCCTCGGTCAGCCGGGCGATGCTGTCCAAGGTCGAACGCGGCGAGAAGAGCCCGACGATCGGCGTCGCGTCGAGAATCGCCCACGCGCTCGATGTGTCGCTCTCGGACCTGATCGGTGCGCCGGCCGCCGCGGCGTCCGGTGTGGCCGTTGTCCTGTGCAAGAACGATCGCCCCGTTTTCCGTGACCCGGAAACCGGCTTCGAGCGGCACATCGTGTCAGCGGCCCCGGGCGCGGGACGAGCCGAGATGGTCGTCCACTACCTCCCCGCGCAGGTCTCCACCGGGCTGCTGCCCGCGTATCCGCCGGGTACGGAGAAACAACTCGTGGTGCTCGAAGGCACCCTCACGGTCGCGATCGGCGGGATCAGCGAAACCCTGAACACCGGCGACTCCCTGTTCTTCCAAGCCGACGCGGACCACGGCTTCGCCAACCGAACGAACGCTCCCTGCGAATACATCATGGTCATCTCGCGCAGAACCTGATCAGCGCACAGGGTAGGCGTCGATAATCGTCTGGTCGATCGTCCTGCCCGCCGCGGCCGTGGCGTTCGCGCGTACCGACACGGACTGGCCGGGGCGTGGGGCCAGGCCGGGCACGATCGCGGAGTACGTGCCATCGTACTTCGGCCACACTATCGCCTCGTACCAGTGCTTTCCCTGGTCGGTGGAGACCCGGAACCGCGCCGTGCCCGGTTCGATCCGGACGGCGTCCGCGCTGCCCGCGTTCGACACCACGCGGACGCCGAGCGTCAATGGACGCCACGCGGGCAGGCGGCCGAGCGCGTCGGTGTTCGGCTGGTAGTCCACGGTCAGGAGCCGTGGCGTGGCGCCGGCCTGCGACGGGAACGTCCAGCTGGTGCTGGTCTGCCGGCCGATCGGGAGCCGGTCGGGGTTCGGACTGGACGTGTGGTCCAACCGGAACGTCGCCGGCTCGGGCGGCGAGTCGAAGTAGTTGCCGACGCCGACGCGTGGGAGCTCGACACCGTTGCGGTACAACCGAAGCGACTGGTTTCCGGCGGCGGCCGCATCGAGCACGGTGCCCGGGTGCTCGCCGTCGCTCAGCGCTACCGGCAGGAGGATCCGGCTGTCGCCGTGCGAAGCGGCGATGACCGCCGGTGCCGGCGCCCGGAACCACACCGTCGACCGCCGCGAACCCGACTCGTACGCGGTGGTCGGGTCGCACAGCCGCGCGACCGTCCCCTTCGGACCGGTCACGCAGTGCCGCCACAGCACGTCCGGCCGCGCGGTGACCAGCTCGACCCGGCGCCGCGGAACCGAAAGCTCGCGCGGGGTGACGAAGTTGGCGGTGACCAGATCGGTGTTCGCCGACCAGGTCTCCACATACCTGTCCTCGGTGCCCAGCGGTGACCGGTAGTCGGCGTCGAGGCGGGCGAGCTCGCGGGCCTGTGCCCGGGAGAGCCCGTACACCGGCGGGTCGGGGACCGTGGGGCCGTCGAGCACGAGCTGGTAGACGTCGGCCCGCCGCGTGCGGGGGTCACCGGTGGCGTCGAGCCGCCAGCGGGTCTCGACCACCGCCCTACCGTGCCGCACCGGCTCGGTCGGCTGCAGGAACACCCGGCCGCTCTCGAGCTCCTCCGGCGTGGCGTAGATGGCGTCACCGATCGTGCCACGGTTCACCGCGTCTCTCCGTGCATAGTGGACGGACACAGTGGACACGTCGGTGGCCTCGCCCTCGACCTCGGCCGGGTCGAGTCGCTGCGCGTCCCGCGCGTCGATCGTGAAGGAGATGTCCTTGTCCACCATGACTTCCGGCGATCCAGCGAACGCCACGGTGGACGGTTCGTCACCGGTGGCCGGGGTCTCCACCTTGGCGACCATGCTGACCGGTCCCGGCGCCACCCGGCCGGTGCCCTGACCGTTCTCGTCCAGCCGCACGGTGGTGAACCCGCCGCCGAACCGCGGGTTCAGCTCCTGCATGTTGCCGAACCACACGGTGCCCCCGGCCCACGGCTGCCCGTTCCGGTCGAGCACGGTCAGCCGGACGTCGTGGCGGGGTGGCTCGGTGTAGAAGCTCAGCGGCAGGTTCGTGGGCTCGAACCCGTCCCTGGCCAGGGTAACGGCGCCGGAGTACCGAGCGGGCTGGGCGTTGGCCGGGGTCAGGGTGACCGTGACCCGCTCGGTCGCACCCGGTGCGACGGTCAGCTCGGCCGGCGCGATGGTGACCAGGTCGCCCGGCGCCGGCTCGTTGTAGACGTTGCTGGCCTCGTCGGACAGGCGCACCGGCTGCGCGGTGGTTCCGGTGTTGGTGAGGGTCAGCTCGATGCTCACCGGATCGGAGCCGTTCGGGTAACGCAGGTAGCCGAAGTCGACGTTGCCCCGGTTCAGCAGGAGGGTCGCGGTGGTGGCATCGGCCAGATCGAGCAGGCCGGCGCCCTCCGCGTAGGGCATCCTGGTCGGGACCTGGGGATCGGCCGTGGTCATCAGCACCGTCTTGACGCGCTGCCAGTCCCAGTCGGGATGTTGCTCGAGCAGCAGGGCCGCGGCGCCGGCGACGTGCGGCGTGGCCTGCGAGGTACCGGTCATCGTGGTGTACGGGTCCCCGCCGCCCGCGCGCGCCCCCGTGATGTTCACACCGGGAGCGGTCAGGTCCGGCTTGGCGCGGTAGGTGCCTTTGGTCGGCCCGTTGCTGGAGAAATACGGGGGCCGGCCGTTGGCGCCGGCCGCGCCGACGGTCAGCGCACTGGCCGCGATGCCGGGCGTCTCGATCGTCGATGAGCCGCTGCCGGTGTTGCCGGCGGCGATCACGAACAGGGCTCCGGTGTCCGCGGTCAGCGCGTCGACCGCCTGCGCCAGCGGGTCGTCGCCGCCGGTCGCCGTACCGCCGAGGCTCAGGTTCACCACCTCGGCGCCCTGCCCGGTGGCCCACTCCATGCCCGCGATGATCCAGGACGCCTGACCGCGGCCGTCCGTGCCGAGGACCTTGCCGGACAACAACTGTGCGCCGAACGCGACGCCCTTGCGGGCACCGGCCGCGGCCGCGCCCGAGCCGCCGATGATCGAGGCGACGTGGGTGCCGTGCCCGTGGCCGTCGGCCGCCGACTCGTCGGCCGTGAAGTTGGCCTGGGCACCGACCTTTCCCCGCAGGTCGGGGTGATCCGCGTCGACACCGGTGTCCAGCACCGCGACGTCCACGCCCGCGCCGGACAGCCCGGCGTCCCACGCCTGCGGCGCGCCGACCTGGGTCAGGTTGCCGTCGAGCTCGGTCGCCTCGACCACGCGGTCCAGCCATACCTTCGTGTCCCCGGCCGCACGGACGCCGGCCAGTGTCTCGGCGAACCTGGCGACGTCACGCTTGGGCACCGTCATGGCCGTGGCGCCGATGCTCGGCAGCGACCGCTCCGCCTCGACGAGCGCCGCCAGCGATCGCGGGCCCCGCACGATGAGCGGCAGCGCGTCGGTGTACCCCATCTCGACCAGTCCGGTGACGTTGAACAGCTCCAGGTCGAGCACATCGGGCACCAGGTGGTCGACGTCGTCGGGCACCACGTAGACATCGCCGTCGAGTTCCAGCGTGGTGAACGAGCTGCCGCTGCTCTCGTCCGCCGGTCGCACGGCCACGGTCGGCACGCCGGCCACCGGAGCGCCGAGGGTGACCTCGTCACCGGTGACGAGGGTGACCGTCTCCCCCGACCCGGTGGGCGGGGCGACCCCGGCCGGCGACGCCGGCGCCACCGAGGTGAGCACCCCCGCGCCGACGGCAAGACAACCGAGCACGACAAGCAGTCGCCGAACAAGACGCATGCCGACTACTTCTACGCGACGGCCGGCGACCCACGGAAGGGAAGGAGCTGGCGTCTTGTCGCCATGTCGAGAACTAGCCAGCAGTCCGCCTCCCCGGTATTTTTAAGTGTTGGTCGCGTCCCGGCGCAGGCGCGGGTACCGAGGCGGATAGTGGCTGAGTGTCGTCACGTTCCCCTGAGGTAACTGTTGGTTAGGCGCAGACTTTCGCACAAAATCCACGGGACAGGCCCTAGTCAGGTCGCTGTGCCGTGAGCCACTGGTCGAAGGTGGTCGGCGCGATGCGCGCGTCCGCGCCGGGCAGCAGCACCTCGCCGGCCATCGTCGTGCCGAACACCCCGGACCACGTCGGCACGAGCCGCACCGCGTGGCCGCGCGCCTCGTTGGTGCGCCGCGCCATGTCGACCAGGTCCTGCGGCTCCGGGCCGGCGACGTCGACGTGGCGGCCCTTCGGCTCGCCCGTCGCGATCTCGGCGAGGACCTCGGCCACGTCGGCGGGCGCGATCGGCTGCACGAGCAGCGGCGCGATCGTGGCGACGCCGTCCTGTTCGGTCCAACCCGCCACCATGGCGGCGAAGTCGTGGAACTGCGTGAAGGGGACGATCGTCCACGGCACCGTGCCGGCGGCCACGAGACGCTCCTGCTCCCGCTTGCCGGCGTAGTGCGCGTTGCCCTCGACCCCGTGGATCCCGACGATCGAGAGCAGCACATGGTGGCGGACACCGGCCCGCTCCTCGGCGGCCAGCAGGTTCCCCGTGGTGGTCCCCAGGTACCGCACGGTCTCGGCCCGGTCTGTCGTCGTCGCGTTGCTGGCGTCGACGACGGCCTCGACACCGAGGAGTGCAGTGTCGAGCCCGTCGCCGGTCAGCAGGTCCACGCCGAGCGAGCGGCTGATACGCACGACATCGTGCCCGTCCCGTTCCGTGAAGCTGCAGGCAAGTACCGAATGGGTGCTGCACTGCGCCACCACGCTGGCGCAGCTCGAACCGGGGACCACCGCGTCGCCGGCACAGCTCGCGGAGTACTACGATCTCCCCGCGCCCTATCTCGCCAAGCAACTTCAGACACTCGTCAGGGCCGGCGTGCTGGCCGCGACGACCGGCCCGCGCGGCGGGTTCCGGCTCGGACGGCCGGCAGCCGAGATCACCATGCCGCGGATCGTGGAGGCGGTCGACGGCTCGTCCCCGCCCTACGAGTGCCGCGAGATCCGCCAGCAAGGGCGAGGTGCGCTGCCCCGCAAGGAATGCCAGCGCACCTGCATCCTCGCCAAGAAGATGGCCGACGCACACGACGCGTGGCGACACAGCCTCGCCGCCGTCTCACTGGCCGACATCCTCGCCGAACTGCCCCCGGGAGCACCGGCCCGCACCCGAGCACGCCTCGCCGCCATCAGACCTCGGTGACCGTGGGCAGCTACGACACGATCTGCGTGGCGGTTCAGTCGTGGTCGGGAAGGCCGGCGACCTGGTGGTGGGCAACGCCGACGGCCTCGGCCAGCATGCGGCGCACGTGTCCGCCCCGGGCGCGGTAGAGGGCGCGGCGACCGTCCCGATGGGTACTGACCAGACCGGCCAGACGAAGTTTCGCCAGGTGCTGGGACACCGCCGGCCGGGCAATGCCCACGGCGGCCGCGAGGGTGGTCACGTCGTACTCGCCGCCGCACAGCAGCCACAGCATCCGCAACCGCGTCGGGTCGGCCAACATCCGCAACGACTCGACGGCCACCGCGACCTGGTCGGCCGGCGGCAGCTCCGCCCACCGCTCCGGTGCGTCCTCAGGTGCGTGCATGAGCAGAGATTGTCGCACTACCTTGTCGCCGCTTGCTGGCAGTTGCACCGTTGTCGCGTGCGCAAGTGAGCACATATCATCGGGGCATGGAACACGGACATGCTCACGGCACGGGCACGGGCACGGGCACGGCCGATGGGCGCGGGTGTGGGCCGGGCTCCGGCACGCCGTCACCCCGCACAGCCACGACGCCGCCGACCTGACCGACGACACGCTGGAGGCCAGCCGCCGCGGGATGCGCGCGCTGTGGATCTCCTTCGCCGCGCTCATGGTCACCGCCGTCGCCCAGGCCGTGCTGGTCACGTTCACCGGCTCGGTCGCCCTCCTCGGCGACACCCTGCACAACTTCGCCGACGCCCTCACCGCCGTCCCACTCGGCATCGCGTTCCTGCTCGGCAGACGCGCGGCCACCCGCCGGTTCACCTACGGCCTCGGCCGCGCCGAAGACCTCGCCGGCCTGGTGATCATCATGGTGATCGCCGCCTCGGCCGTGCTCGCCGCGTGGCAGGCCGTCGACCGGCTGATCAACCCCCAGGACATGACCCACGTCGGCTGGGTCGCCGCCGCCGGCGTGATCGGCTTCCTCGGCAACGAGATCGTCGCCCGCTACCGGATCACCGTCGGACGCCAGATCGGCTCGGCCGCGCTGGTCGCCGACGGCCTCCACGCCCGCACCGACGGGTTCACCAGCCTCGCCGTGGTCGCCGCGGCCGGCGGAGCCGCCCTCGGCTGGCAATGGGCCGACCCCGTGGTCGGCCTCGCGATCGCGGCCGCCATCCTGACGGTGCTGTGGGGCGCGGCCAAAGAAGTCTTCGCCCGGCTCCTCGACGCCGTCGACCCCAACCTGGTCGACCAAGCCGAACAGGCACTACGAGACACCGACGGCGTCCACGACGTCGGCTGGATCCGGCTGCGGTGGGTCGGACACAGCCTCACCGCCGAGGCCGACGTCGAGGTGGCCCCGGACCTGTCCGTGATCGACGCCCACACCATCGCCCACGACGCCGAACACCGGCTCATCCACGCACTCCCCCGCCTCGACCGGGCCACCATCCACCCCCACCCCAGCGGCCCACACGGCAACGAGCCCCACCAGTCACTCGCCCACCACCACGCCTAGCAGGCCAGGCGCGGGGCATGCCTGGAACGACGCCTTGCTGACGTTGAACGTCAGCAAGGCGTCGTTCCAGGCATTGACGGGTCAGCCCCCGCCGTGGCCTTCCGGAGCGCCGTCCGGCGTGAACGCGCCGGTGCCCGGGTCGCCTTCCAGGAACACGTGCTGGTGGCCGAAACCGGCGTCGATGTTGATCTGGTCCAGCTGAGTGGCGCCGACCGACCAGGTGGCCACCGCGATGTCGCGTTGCCGCACCGCCAGGTCGTACAACGCCGGGCCGCCGGTCAGCGACTGCTGGTAGGTGCCGACGGCGACGGCGAGTTGGTCGACGGCCGCCGCGAGGCTGCCGCGGGCGACGTTGGTGGCGGTGGTGCCCGACGGCGGGTCGTCGAAGGACTTCGCGGTCTCGTCGACGATTCGTTGCCACTCCGCGACTTCTTCGGCGGCGGCGGCGGGCTGACCGATGGCGATCGCCACGGGCGACAAGGCGTCCTTCGTGGCGCGCGCCAACCCGGTCAACGCCTGGATCTGTTCCTTGTCACGCGTGGCGTCGCTGGCGCTGACCTCGGCGGCCGTCCGCGCCTCCGCGTCCGGCCGCCCGACGAGATAACCGCCGATGCCGAACACGACAGCCGCGACGGCGAACGCCAGTACCACTGGCAGGACCCGGCGCCAGGCCGGCGCCGTGTCCGGCTCGCTGAACCAGAACGGCCGGGCGCGGCGCCGTTGGGGCGCTGTGGTGCGTGGGCTCATAGCGGTTCTCCTCCGTGCTCGACCATCAGATCCTCTCGGCGGTAGGCAAAGCAAGGACCTCTTGCAGCCCAGTGGTGAGCAGGCGCACGGCCTCGGTGTACCGACGGTCGTCCTCGGTGCCGCGCCGCGTGCGGAAGTGCAGCGACGAGAAGAACCGCTCGAACACCTCGAAGGCGTCGCGCCGCACTCGCAGGTCGTTCATTGGGTCCGGCCGCACCGGCATGGGCCGCGTAGGCGCGCAAGAAGCGGTCGAGCCGCGCCACGCTCAGCGGGACGTACCACGGTGGCGCGGCGATCGGCCCGCCGATGTAGGCGAGATCCTGGGCCGGGTCGCCGATCTCCACCCACTCCCAGTCCACGTAGCGGGGAGGGGGTGCCGGCGTCGACCAGGACGTTCGGTACGACGAGGTCGCCGTGGACCAGCGCGAAGCGGCGCAGCCGGGAGAAGGCCGGCTCGGCCTCGGCCATATGCCGCTCGACCGCCGGGACGAGACGTGCGACATCGGCGTCGGCGAGCACGTCCGGATGCGCATCGCGCCACCACTCGATGCTCTCGGCGAACCGCGCCGACAGGGACAGGCAGGGCGCCCGGTCCTGTTCGGCCGCCGTGACCTCACCGGCCGCGGCGAACGGCGTGGCGTGCAGGGCGGCTAGTTGCCACGCGTGCGCGTTCAGCAGGGCGTCGTCCCAGTCCTGGGCGCCGACAACCCGTCCCGGTACGTAACTGGTGATCATGATGGCGCACCGAGGTGCTCGGCCGACTCCTCGAACAGCACGGCGCGAGGCCCCAGGCCGGGCGGCGCGAGAGCCAGTCCGGCCACCTCGGCCGCCATCGGGCGGGGCAACTCGTCGACCGGGCGCCGGGGAATCCGCACGACCAAGGTGTCCGCGCCGGCCACCCGCACCAGCCAGGCGGCGTAGCTCTCGCCGGTGCCGATCAGGCTGACCTCGGGTTCGCCCGCCGATGGCACACCGACCCTGCCGGCGTTGGCGCACACCCAACCGGCGATATGGTCGGCGGTGTCGGCCATCGGTTCTCCTCGCGCCTGGACTGAAAGTTTTCGAAATGTTTCGGGATACCCGCCGAGCAGATGTTATCGGTTTGTTCGGGCAATCAGTCGAGTTTGACCTTGACACAATTTCGGCAGGATACCTACGCTGACAACCGAATTTTCCGAAAGTTTTCGAAAGAGCAGCCAGCGAAGTCTGTGGCTCGAGAACGGAGCACCAGCGTGGCAACACCCATCTCTCGACGTACGGTCCTCGGCCTGGCCGCCAGCTTGCCGGTCACGATGGCACTCTCGTCCTGTGGCACGTCCGGCCCGGGTGCCGGCGGCGGCGCGACGTACTGGTTCCTGAGCGGACCGCCCCAGGAAGGCATCCGGCAGGGTGCGGTGGACCGGTTCAACCAGGCCAACCCCGACACGAAGATCAGCACGACCACGTTCCTGAACGACCCGTACAAGACGAAGATCAGGACCGCCCTCGGTGCCGGGGAGGCGCCCACCATCATCTGGGGCTGGGGCGGCGGCGGGCTGCGCACCTGGGTCGAGGCCGGCCAGGTCGACGACCTCACCTCGTGGTTCGACGAGAACCCGAACGTGAAGGACAAGCTGATCCAGTCCTCGTTCGGCCCGGCGACCATCGACGGCAAGATCTACGCGATGCCGTGCGAGACCGTGGAGCCGATCGTCCTGTACTTCAACAAGCAGGTCTTCGACGACGTCGGTGTGGAGCCGCCGCAGTCGTGGGACGACATCATGGCCCTGGTGCCCAAGTTCAACGCGGCGAACATCGCGCCGTTCTCCCTCGGCGGCCAGTCGCGGTGGACGAACATGATGTGGCTGGAGTTCCTGTTCGACCGCGTCGGCGGCTCCGAGGTGTTCCAGGCCGCGTTCGAAGGTGAGCAGGACGCCTGGTCCAACCCGGCCGCCATCACCGCCCTGACAAAGATGCAGGAGCTGATCAACGCCAGGGGGTTCGTCGAGGGATTCTCCTCGATCACCGCCGACTCCAACGCCGACCAGGCGCTGCTCTTCACCAACAAGGCCGCCATGATGCTGCACGGCTCCTGGTCCTACGGCATCCAGAAGGAACTGGGCGGCGACTTCGTCTCCAGCGGCAAGCTCGGCTACATGAACTTCCCCCCGGTCGAGGGCGGCACCGGCGACCCGAGCAACACGGTCGGCAACCCCGGCCAGTACCTGGCCATCTCCGCGAAGGCCAGCGCCGAGGAGAAGGAGGTCGCCAAGAAGTTCTTCACCTCCGGCGTCCTCGACGACCAGGAGGCGAAGGCCTGGATCGACTCGGGTGGGGTCCCCATCCTGGAAGGCACGCAGGAGGAGCTGGCCGCCAGCACGAACGCCGACTTCGTCTCCTTCATCTACGACACCGCCAGTAACGCCAAGGTCTTCGCCCAGTCCTGGGACCAGGCGCTCAGCCCGACGGCGGCCGAGGCACTCCTGGACAACATCGCCAAGCTGTTCCAACTCTCCATCTCACCGCAGCAGTTCGCCGAGAGCATGAACGCGGTCATCGGTCAGTGAGCACGTCCACCCCACACGTGTCGCGGCGCGGCCAGCACGGCATCCTGCCGTGGCTGGTCGTGCCGGCGCTGGTGTTCTTCATCGGCTTCGCCGCCATCCCGCTCATCGGTGTCTTCGCGCTGAGCTTCACCACGTGGGACGGGATCGGCGGGATTCAACTGTCCGGTTTGGACAGTTGGAGTGCCGTCCTCGCCGATCCCGCACTGCCCCACGCCGTCTGGATCACCTTCCTGGTGGTCATCGCGTCCTGGGCGGTGCAGACACCGCTGAGCATTCTGCTCGGCACGTTCCTGGCCGGCCACCAGCGCTACCGCGCGGCCCTGGCGGTGTTGTACGTCATCCCGTTGCTGCTGAGCTCCGCGGCGATCGCGATCGCCTACAAGGCGTTGCTGGACCCGAACTTCGGCCTCGGCGCCGGACTGGGAATCGAGTTCCTGAGCCAGGACTGGCTCGGCCGGCCCACGCTCGCGTTCAGCCTCGTCGTGTTCGTCGTGTCCTGGCAGTTCATTCCGTTCCACACGCTGATCTACCTGGGTGGTGTTCGCCAGATTCCCCAGTCCCTGTACGAAGCCGCGCAGATGGACGGCGCCGGACGGATCCGCCAGTTCTTCAGCATCACGTTGCCCCAGCTCAAATACACGATCATCACCTCGTCGACGCTGATGGTGGTGGGTTCGCTGACGTTCTTCGACCTCATCTTCGTGCTGACCGAAGGCGGGCCGGGAGACGCCACCCGAGTTCTCGCGGTGGACATGTACAAGCGAGGTTTCCAGGCCAACCTGATGGGGCCCGCCAGCGCCATCGCCGTCATCCTCGTTCTCACGGGTCTCGTCCTCGCCCTGCTACTGCGCAGGCTCGGCGGCCGGGATGCCACGCAGAGCCAGATCGAGGGCGCCTGACATGAGCCTCACCCTGACCAAGCCACCACAGCAGACGACCCACGCCGAACGGCAACAGCGCAGGAACCCGGCCACCCACCGGCGCAACTGGCTCGGCGGCCTGGCCGGTTGGCTGTGGCTCGCCATCATCATCATCCCCATCTACTGGGTGGTGATCACCAGCTTCAAGCTCCAGAGCGGCTACTACGCGAGCAACCCGCTGGTGCCACCCAGCGACCCGACGCTGGCGAACTACCGGTTCGTCCTGGAGTCCGGCTTCGTCACGTACTTCGTCAACAGCGTCGTGACGACCGCGGGCGCGGTGGTGGTGGCAGTGACGGTGTCCTTCATGGCCGCCTACGCGATCGTGCGGGGTTGGAAGCTCCGGTTCCTGCGCGTGGTGAACGGCATGTTCCTGCTGGGCCTCGCGATCCCGCTGCAGGCCACCGTGATCCCCATCTACCTGATCATCATCAAGCTGCAGCTGTACGACAGCCTGCTGGCGCTGATCCTCCCGTCGATCGCGTTCGCCATCCCCCTGTCCGTGCTGGTGCTGGCCAACTTCATCCGCGACGTGCCCAAGGAACTGTTCGAAGCCATGCGCATCGACGGTGCCACCGAGTGGATGACCATGTGGCGACTGGCGGCACCCCTCACCCGGCCGGCCATCCTCACAGTGACCATCTACAACGCACTGAACATCTGGAACGGTTTCCTGCTACCACTGATCCTCACCCAGAATCCCGACAAGCGGACCCTGCCACTCGCACTGTGGTCCTTCCAGGGCCAGTACAGCGTCAACGTCCCGGCCATCGTGGCCGCCGTCGTCCTCACCACGCTGCCTATCCTGGTCCTCTACGCCTTCGGCCGCCGCCAGATGCTCAGCGGCCTCGCCGCCGGCTTCAGCCGCTGACCCAAGGAGTTGGCATGGTCCAGTCGATCAGTCGCCGCACCGTGCTGGCCGCCGGCGCGGGCGCGGCCGCCGCGCTGACGCTGCCCGGCATCGCCTACGCCGACAACCGAACCCAGAGCGTGGGTTTCGGCCTCGACGCGGTGACGCTCGACGGTGGTGAGCAGGTCACCGCGGTCACCCTCCATACGTCCCGGCTCGGGCCCATCGACCCGGAAAGCCTGACAACCAGCACGTTCAGCGTGCACGCCAAGGCCACCAGCCCGATCGCCACCGATGGCCAGGTCGTGGGGTACGACCTCGACCGGCCGGTGACCGCCGCCCGGCTCGACCGCCACGGGAACATCGTGCTCGCGCTGAGCCACGCCGAGGGCCAACCCGGCGGCGGCACCCTCGGCTACATCGGGAGCAAGGCCCGCAACGTCCAGCTCGACCTCGTCTACACCATCACGCAGAACGCCCCCATCGTCCTGCGCCAAGGTCGGCCGGTCACCATCGCACGCTTCATACAGGGCCGGCTGGCCAACCCCGAGGTCGACGCCTTCAGCCACCACGTCTCCGGCTCCGAC
This sequence comes from uncultured Actinomycetota bacterium, assembly GCA_963826035.1. GTDB lineage: Bacteria > Actinomycetota > Actinomycetes > Mycobacteriales > Pseudonocardiaceae > Actinophytocola. The sequence continues at coordinate 256,176 of CAWGVZ010000010.1, forward strand.
ATGAAATACCGCCTCTACTCCCCCAACCAGCACGGCCGGCGTCCGCTGATCGTCTGGCTGCACGGCGGCGGCGAAGGTGCCTCCCTGCCGGACGACTACTACGACAACGAGACCACGCTGCGCGCCAACCGCGGCGCGCTGGGCTTCGCCACCCGTGCGGCACAACGGATCTTCGACGGCGCCTACGTCCTCGCCCCGCAGAGCACCTCCGCCTGGATGGAGGACGGCCCCCGCTTCGCCCCGCTCATCCACGAGATCATCCGCGACGTCGTCCGCACGCGGTCCGTCGATCCCGACCGCATCTACGTGACCGGCGCCAGCAACGGCGGCTACATGAGCCTGAAGATGACCACCGTCTATCCCACCTCGTTCGCCGCGTCCGTGCCGATCTGCGGAGTCGTCACGCCCCGGAGTGCCGGCGACCCGCCGCTGATTCCCGACGCCGAGCTGACCGGAATCAGCACTCCCACCTGGCTGGTCACCTCCCGCGACGACACCACGGTCGACCCACGGACCAACACCGTCCACGCACACGACCTCATCCCCCACTCCCTGATGACCCTCTACGACAACGTCACCTGGAACGGCCACCAGTTCCCCGGCCACTGGTCCTGGATCTACGTGGCCCGCAACGACCCCAGCATCCAGGGAACCCACATCTGGCAATGGATGGCCCAGCAACGACGCTGAGCTGATTGACCGACGCCGTGCGCGAGGCAGCGGCGGGCGCCTGATTTACATCGTTGGCACAACGTTGTAAATCCCGTAGCCTCAGGTGCGTGGCCACGCTCAGAGATGTCGCCGATCTGGCCGGCGTGTCCGTGAAGACCGTGTCGAACGTGGTCAACGGCTACACCTTCGTGAAGGCGGAGAACCGGCGACGGGTCGAGGACGCGTTGTCGGCCACCGGCTACCGGCCCAATCTCGGAGCCCGCAACCTGCGCCGTGGCCGCACCGGCTACCTCGCGCTCGTGGTCCCCGAGCTGTCCATCCCGTACTTCGGCGAGCTGGCCGGCAACGTGATCGCCGCCGCCGCGCGGCGGGACTGGCGGGTGCTGATCGAGCAGACCCAGGGCGACCGCGACCGCGAACGGGAGACCCTTTCCGCGTTGGGGTCGCACATGGTGGACGGTGCGATCATCAGCCCGCAGGCGGTCGTGACCGGCGATGTCGAGGCCCCGGGCATCCCCATGGTGCTGCTCGGCGAACATCCGTTGGACCTCTCGCTGGACCACGTCGGCATCGACAACGTGCTCGCCGCCCACACGGCCATCCGCCACCTGGTGAACCTCGGCCGCCGGCGGATCGCGGTGATCGGGCAGCATCCCACCCGCGGTACCGCCACTCAGCGGCTCGCCGGGTATCACCGGGCGCTCGCCGAGGCGGGGCTCCCCCGGCGCCCCGAACTGGTCGCCTCCGCGCTGCGCTACCACCACAGCGACGGCGCCGAGGCGATGGCGCGGCTGCTGGCGCTGTCCGAGCCCCCGGACGCGGTGTTCTGCTTCAACGACATGCTGGCGCTCGGCGCCATCCGCGCGGCCGTCGAACGCGGCCACCGGGTCCCCCAGGACGTCGCGATCGTGGGCTTCGACAACGCCGAGCACAGCGCCTACAGCCTGCCGTCCCTCACCACGATCGCACCCGACAAGGCCGCGCTCGCCCAGGCGGCGGTCGACCTCCTCCACCGCCGCGCCGCCGGCGAACCCGACTTCCCGCCGCAGGACGTCCAGATCCCGTTCGCCCTGGAGATAAGGGAAAGCACCACCGCATAACCGAATACGCACCAGGCCCGCCCCTGCACCTGGAGCAGACATATCAGTACGACGACGTACTTTCCTCGTGGGGAGCGCGGCCGCCGCGCTCCTCCCCTCCCCCGCGCTGGCCGCACCCGCCCGCCGTGCCCCGCTGCGGCCCGCCGCGTTCCTGCGCCTGCCACCCGGGGCAAGTGGCCTCGGCGCGCTCACCGCCGGATAACCCCCTGCACAGGAGTGACCGATGTTCACCAGAAGACGGATGCTCGCCGCCGCGACGGGTCTGTTGGTCGCGGCCGCCACCGTGATCGCCGCCGCGCCCGCCACGGCCTCGGCCCCGCCATCAGCAGCCGACTGGCAGCTCAAGGCACCACCGCTGACCACGCCGTGGACCGACCAGGTGTCGCCGACCAACGCCCTGCCCGAGTACCCGCGCCCGCAGCTGGTTCGCTCGGAATGGCAGAACCTCAACGGCGAGTGGGAGTTCACCGGCGCGCCCAACCTCAACTCACCGCCGCTCGGCCAGACGCTGCCCGAGCGCGTGCTCGTGCCGTACCCGATCGAGTCGGCGCTCTCGGGCATCCAACGCCACGAGGACTCCATGTACTACCGGCGGGCGTTCGCCGTTCCGTCCACCTGGGACGGTCGGCGGGTGAAGCTGAACTTCGGCGCCGTCACCTGGGAGACCCGGGTCTGGGTCAACGGAACGCAGGTCGGCACGCACACCGGCGGCTACGACGCGTTCTCGTTCGACATCACCGCCGCGCTCCGCGCCGGGAGCAACGAGATCATCGTCGGCGCCTACTCCCCCATCGACGGCAACCGGTTCCCCATCGGCAAGCAGCGCCGTGACCCCAGCGGAATCTGGTACACGGCCTCCTCCGGAATCTGGCAGACCGTCTGGCTGGAACCGGTGGCCGCCGCGCACATCACCCGCCTGGACACCACCCCCGACGTCCCCGCCGGCGTACTCGACCTCGTCGTGCAGGGCACGGCCGGCCAGCAGGTCCGCGCCGAGGTGCGCACGGGCGGCACGGTCGTCGGCTCGGCCACGGGCACGGTCGGCGCGCACCTGCGGGTGCCCGTGCCGAACGCGCGACTGTGGTCGCCCGACGACCCGTTCCTGTACGACCTGCGCGTGACCATGGGAACCGACGTGGTGACCGGCTACTTCGGCATGCGCTCCCTCGGCAAGGCGGTGGTCGGCGGGGTCCTGCGGCCGCTGCTCAACGGCAAGTTCGTCTACCAGCTCGGCACCCTCGACCAGGGCTACTGGCCGGACGGCATCTACACGGCGCCGACCGACGAGGCGCTGCGGTTCGACCTGGAGCGGCAGAAGGCGTTGGGCTTCACCATGGTCCGCAAGCACATCAAGGTCGAGCCGGCGCGCTGGTTCTACTGGGCCGATCGGCTGGGACTGATGGTGTGGCAGGACATGCCGTCGCTCAACTCGGTCGACGACACCCCGCCGGCGAGCCACGCGAACTACGAGTCCGAGCTGCGCCGCATGATCGAGCAGCTCAAGGGCATCACGTCGATCGTGCAGTGGGTCCAGTTCAACGAAGGATGGGGCGAGTACGACAACGGCCGGATCGTCGACCTGGTCCGCTCGATCGACGCCACCCGCCTGATCAACCACAACTCGGGCTCGAACTGCTGCGTGTCCGATCCCGAGCCGGCGAACGGGGACGTCGTCGACGACCACGCCTACCAGATGTCGGCCGGCACCCGACCGCCGAGCGCGACCCGGGTGGCGGTGCTCGGCGAGTACGGCGGGCTCGGCCGCGCGGTCGCCGGACACGAGTGGGAGCCCGGTGCCGGGTTCGGCTACGGGGCGCTGTACCCGGACGAGGCGTCGCTGACCAACCGGTATGTGGCGATCACCGACGAGGTCGGCAGGTTCGTGCAGACCCGAGGGCTGTCCGGGTCCGTCTACACCGAACCGTACGACGTGGAGAACGAGGTCAACGGCTTCTACACCTACGACCGCCGCGTACTGAAGATGAACGCCGCGCAGGTGCTGGCCGTGAACCAGCGGGTGCTCGCCCGTGCGGCCGGCACGGAGGTCGGCCGAGCGGAGCCGGTGTCGTTGCGGGTGACCACACCGGGTTTCACCAACCGCTACCTGCGCCACCAGGACAGCCTGGCCCGTACCGATGTGGACAATGGCACGGACGTGTTCAAGCAGGACGCCACGTTCTGGGCACGCCCCGGTCTGGCGAACGCGGCGTGCCTGTCGTTCGAGTCCCGCAACTTCCCCGGCCGGTTCCTGCGGCACGCGAACCTGCGCGTGCGCACCGACCAGAACGACGGGTCGGCGGGCTTCGCGGGTGACGCGACGTTCTGTGCCCGGTCGGGCGCGGGCGCGACGGCGCTCGAGTCGTTCAACAACCCCGGCGCGTTCGTCCGGCACTACCACGAGGCCGTCTACCTGGCCAGACAAGGCGGGCCGAACCCGTGGGACTCGGCCACCTCCTTCGCAGCGGACACCACCTGGGCGGCGGTCGTCCCGCTGTGGCGCAGCGGCGCGGACCTGCCGCTCAACGCCGCCCGGTCGTTCCGCGTCACCACGCCGGGCTTCACCGACCGCTACCTGCGCCACCGGGACGGCGTGGCCCGCACGGACGTCGTGACCGCCGCGAGTACCCCGCTGGTCAAGGCCGACGCCACGTTCATCGTCCGGCGCGGGCTCGCCGACCCGAGCTGCTACTCGTTCGAGTCACGAAACATCGCGGGCCACTACCTGCGCCACGCCGACTTCCGGGTGCGGCTGTCGGCCAACGAGAACACCGACCTGTACCGCCGGGACGCGACCTTCTGCGCCCAACCGGGCGCGACCGGCGGGACCGTGCGGCTGGCGTCGGTGAACGAGCTCGGCACGAACATCCGGCACTACCAGGAGGAGGTGTGGGTGTCGTCCAACGGTGGCGCCCACCCGTACGACAACCCGGTCTCGTACGCCGCCGACGTCGGTTGGGCCGTCTCGGCGCCCTGGACGCCATAGACGGAGCGGCCCGCCGCGTTCACCGGTCGGGCGAGACGGCCAATGCCTGACGTAGAATTAGCATTCTATGGAAGATAATTCTACGGAAGATGAGCGATGGCTGATCTGAAGCAGCTGTACCGGGAGTTGGTATCACTGGAGATCGAGCTGTGGAATGGCGTCGAGGGGCGGTTGCGGGCCGAGTACGACTTGCCGCTGACCTCGTTCGAGGTGCTGCATCTGCTGTTGCGACGGCCAGGGCCGCGGATCCAGGACATCGCGGAGGAGTTCTCGATCACGGTGGGCGGCACGAGCAAGGTGGTCGACCGTCTGGAGGCGGCGGGCCTGTGTGTGCGGCGGGCCAATCCGAACGACCGCCGCTCCTCGGTCATCGAGTTGACGCCTGGGGGGCGGAAGCTGGCGAAAAGGGCGCTGAAGGTCTTCGAAGACGAGTTGGAGTTGCGGATCGGGTCGGTGATTCCCGAGCGGTCCGTGCGCGAGGTAACGGCGGTCCTGAGCACGCTGCGGGCAGCCGGACGGACGCTGGACGCGGAGCGGAAGGCCGCCGGGCGGGCGCCGAAGCAGCCCGGCCGGCCGGCGTCGTGAGGGATGGCCGCACGGTGGTGAGCACGATGTCGTCGCCGTCGAGAAGGAACCAGAGCACTGGGTCGACTTCGGACACCCGGGGGTTCAGCCCCAGAAGGCGTCCTCGGTGGCCGGGTCGCCGGAGAAGAGCCACATCTCGGTGATCTTGCCGCCCTCGATACGCAGGAGGTCGACGCCGTCCATGCTCATCGACGCGTCGTCGTGGCGGCCGCTGAAGTGAATGGTGGCGGCGACCAGGTCGCCGTTGGCCATGAGCGTGTGGATCTTGTCGATGGCGAAGGTGCCCCGGCTGGTCTCCATCATGGTGCCGAGCATGGCGAAGACGGCGTCGCGGCCCTTGTGCTCGCCGGAGAACTGGTTGGCGCCGGGCTGGTGCCAGACGATCGCCTCGTCGAGGAGTTCGCCGACGATGGCCATGTCTCCGGTCCGCACGGCCTGGAAGTAGGCGCGGGCGATGTCGATGTTCGTGCTGGTCATGGTGCTTGCTCCGGGTTCTTGTGCGTGGATGGTGGCTGCCGGGCGCCGCTCAGCCAACCATATATATTCCATGGAAGCAACTTCTAAGGATTATTGTTCCCTGTCGTGGAGGAGCCATGGAGCCGATCGAGATCGAGGCGAAGACCCTGATCCAGAGGTCGAAGACCCCGTCGAACGAATCAACCTCAAGCGGTACAGCCACGACCAGCTCGACGCGATCGTGGCGGAACTGCTGGACAAACACGGTGCGGCTGCGCTTCGAGGAGGTCGTCCACCACGACGACAACGACGCCCTGCGGCGGAGGCGCGCGTCCTCGGCGTGACCAGGGATCCCCGGCCGGACCGCGTCGTGTTCTCCACCAGTGGCTTCCCGATCGATCCCGCCATCGGCGGTCCAGCCGCGACCCTGTCCGCCGGCCCGGCCGACATCGGCCTCTGATCGCGACCACTGTAGGGGTGTGTCAGCCGAGGCCGGATCGCGCGATGACGTTGGTGATGCTGATCCGCACCGCGGTGAAGCCTTCCTGGACGAAGGATTCGGCGACGTCCGCCGCGGGTTGGGAGGGGTAGTAGCGGTTGGCGATGCCCGTGGCGATGCGGGTGATCTGGTCCGGCTCGGCGGAGATCCGCGCTTCTTCTTCGATGGCCACGAAGCCGTAGGGTTGACGCTCGTCGCTGACGCACAGCGCGATGCGTCGGTCGTGAGCCAGGCTTTGCCCTTGACGCTCCCGGGGACAGCGCGAAGGCGAGTTCGTCGCCGTCAAGGATGAAGCACACCGGGGTGACGTGGGGTCGCCCGTCGCGGCGGGTGAGGGCGATGTGGGCAAGCTTTGTTCCCGCCGTGAGTGAGGCGCCATTCGTTGTCGGTCATTGGTTTCATTGCCGTGTTCCTTTCAATGGTGCGAGAGTGGCTGAGCTAGAAGCGCCAGCGGGTTGCGCTGAAACCTTTCTCCTTGCCGAACGCGAACACCACGGTCGGCGCGATCGCGAAGACGTGCTGCGGATCGCTCAGGGAGGTGTCCGCCGGATCGTGGAACTCTCCTTCCCGGACGAACGGGTGCCACCACGGATACTTGGTCGGGAACAGGTCCGCGATCCGTTGCAGCCCGGCGGCGTCGCGCACGAGGTGCGCCGTGCCCTCGACCACGATGTCGACGTCGTGACCGGGAACGGTGATGGCGCAGTTGTCGTTCTCGGCGAGGTCACGGACCTTGCGGGTCTGCCGGCCGGTGGCGAAACAGACGGCACCCTCCAGCCAGACACCCAACACCGGCACCAGGTGCACCCGTCCGCCCGCCGCCGATGTCGCGAGCAGACAGTCCCCGCTGTCGCTCAGCAGCGTCCGCACGTCGGCCCAGCCGAGCGCCGTCAGCGGTGTGCCGGCGGGGCTGGACAGTTTCTCGGCAATCGGTTCCTTTGTCATTTCCGCTCCTCGGATTCGGTTGGTTTGGGTTGCCACTTATGCCAGGGCGGCGGTTCGGCGGCGTAGTGCTGGGGCGATGGCGCGCTGTGCGGCGAAGAGCGCGAGTCCGATGATGGTGCTGGCGGCCCAGAGTGTGGTTCGGCCGGCGTGGTCGAGTAGTGCGGTGCCGAGTAGTGGGCCGAGGACGGCGCCGAGGCTCCAGGTGGTGGAAGCGATGCCCATGTACCGGCCGCGGAGGTCGGCGGGTGCGAGGCCGGCGAAGGCGGCGCCGAACATGACGGAGACGCCGATCTGGCCGAGGGTCCACACGAGAATCGCTCCAGCCTGGCCGACGCCGCTGGGGACGACGGCGGTGAGTCCGCCGCCGATGCCGACCAGCAGCATGGAGACCGCCAGAACCGTGCCGGTGTCGCGGCCGTCGAGCAGCCGCACGGCGATGGGTTGGACGGTGATGATCACGATTCCGTTCAGGGCGAGCATCGCGCCGTAGGTGGCTGGGCCGTGGCCGTCGCCGGCCAGGACGAGCGGGAGCGTCGAGAACACCTGCAGGAACAGGGTGAAGTAGACGACGTGGATGCCGGCGACGGCGAGCATGACCGGGTCGCGGAGCAGGACGGGGAGCAGGGCCCGCCGGGTCGCGCTCGGGGTGGTGGGGCGGGTTTCGGGGATGTGGCGCCAGACAATGAGCGCGGCGAGGACCGCGGCGGCGGCGTTGATCCAGAACAGCAGGCCGTAGCCATACTGGACGAGGACGCCGGCGGCGACGGTGGAGAGGGTGAAGCCGAGGTTGGCTGCCCAGAACAACAGTCCGAAGGCGCGGAGGCGTTCGTGGGCGGGCAGGTCGGCGATGGCGGCCGATCCGACCGGGCGGAACAGTTCGGCCATCAGCCCGACGCCGAGGGCCGCCGCGCAGATGGCCGGCAGGGTCTCGGCGGAGCCGAGTGCGATCAGCGCGACGGCCGTGCCGAGGAAACCCAGCAACATGGTGTGGCGGCGGCCGATGCGGTCGCCCAGCCACCCGCCGAGCAGTTGTGAGGCGATGTCGCCGACACCGACCGCGGCGACCACTGCCCCGGCCGTGGTGGGTGAGAGGTGGCGTTCCTGGGTCAGGAAGAACACGAGGAACGACCGCGCCACCCCACCGGCCCGGCTCACGAAATGCGTGGCCGTGAGCGCCCAGACCAGCCTCGAGTGCCGCGCCGGGCGGGGTTCGCGCGCCAGCGGGGCCGGTGCCTGCATGCTCTGCGTTGTCATGCAACTGACGCTAGATCCGTAGAAGCATCGTGAAAAGCGATTGTTTCCGATCGAATCGATCGCCAATGGCTATGCTTCGGTTACGGTCCTGGCCTCGATGCCGTTGAGTGCGAGGTCGAGTTTCTGGGTGAACCAGTCGACCGGCCGTCCGGGCCGTTCTCATCCCCGGCGGGAGCGGACACATCGGCACCTTTCTGAGCCGCGCGCTGGCCGGCCGCGGCCATGACGTGACGGTGCTCGGTCGCCGCGGGGACAATGGATGGGACGGGCGCACGATCGGTCGGTGGATCGCGGAGATCGACGGCGCCGACGCGGTGATCAACCTCGCCGGGCGCAGTGTCAGCTACCGCTACACCCCGGCGAACCTGCGGGCGATGATGGACTCCCGGGTCGACTCCACCCGGGTGATCGGCGAGGCGATTAGCCAGGTCGCACGGCCGCCGCGCGTGTGGTTGCAGATGAGCACCGCCACGATCTACGCACACCGGTTCGACGGCCCGAACGACGAGGAGACCGGCGTCATCGGCGGTTCCGAGCCCGGCGTGCCGGACGACTGGTCCTACAGCGTGGAGATCGCGAAGGTCTGGGAGGCCGCCCGGCGGAGCGCCGCGACGCCGCGGACCCGCAAGGTCGCGCTCCGCACGGCGATGGTCATGAGCCCGGGTCGCGGCGGCATCTTCCATGTCCTGCGCCGCATGATCCGTCTCGGACTCGGTGGGCCGGTCGCGGGCGGGCGACAGTACGTCTCCTGGATCCATCACCAGGACTTCGTCGATGCGATCGTCTTCCTGCTCGACCGCGACGAGCTGAGCGGTCCGGTCAACCTCGCCGCGCTAGTCCGCCTCCCCGGAATTTTAAGTGTTGGTTGCGTCCCGGCGCAGGCGCGGGTACCGAGGTGGTTGGTGGCTGGGTGCCGTCACGGTACCCCTGAGGTAACTGTTGGGTAGGCGCAGACCTTCGCACAAAGATCCAAGGGACAAGCCCTAATACCAAGCAGCCGGTCAGTCCTTGGGTGGCAGGGTGAGCGCGGTGGCGACGCCCCGCGTCACCCAGGTTCGCAGCTGGCGCTTCGTGCGGACGCCGTCGGGAGTGACAAGCAGCCAGGTGCGCGACTCCCGGCCGCCCATCACCATCGGCTCGGCATGGTCGCGCGCCAGGAGTGACTCGAGATCGTCGGCACCCACCCGCACCATCAGACCGCCGCGCCCGCTCACGCACACGGCCATGTGGCCCGCGATCAGGAAGGACAGCCCACCGAACATGCGCCTCTCGTCGACGGTGTCGTGCTCGCTGACCAGCTCCCGGACGCGGTCGGCCAACTCCTCGTCATACGCCATGGCGCCACAGTAACGCCGAGCACCGTCAAGACTCGGCGTCGAACCGCTCGCGGGCGCGCTCCACATCGGACAGGGTCACCGTGGCCCAGCGCAGCAGCGCGTCGATGAGATCCTGCAGCGTCTTTCCCAGGGGCGCGATGTGATACTCGACGGCCACGGGTCGCGTGCTGACGACAACACGCTCGACCATTCCGTTGCGCTCGAGTCGCCGCAGCGTCGCGGTGAGCGACTTCTGTGTCACCACGGGGATCGCTCGACGCAGCTCGTTGAACCGCCTCGGCCGCTCGCACAACGTGTCGAGCACCTGCAGCGACCACTTGTCCAGCACCTGGTCGAGCAACTCGCGGTGCACGGCGCTGAGCTGAGACTGGTCCGCCACGGGGGAATCGGTTTCCTGCACGAAACCTAGTCTCGTTGAAGTTTCCTTCAGATACAAGGTAGACATCGGATACCTACTCCGAAAGGGATCGACGATGGCCGTGCAGTTGCTCACCCCCGCGGACATGTTCCAGCCAGTCCCCTATCACCACGTCTCGATCGGCACGGGCAGCCGGCACATCCAGGTGGCCGGCCAGATCGCCCGCGACGCCGAGGCCAACCCCATCGCGACGGGCGACCTCACCGGCCAGGTCGCCCAGGCGCTGCGCAACACGGCGCGGGGGCTCGCCGGCGCCGGCGCCACCTTCTCCGACGTCGTGCGCCTCAGGTTCTTCGTCACCCGGTGGCACCCGGACAAGATGGACGACTTCATGGCCGGCATCGAGCGGGTAGCCGACGAACTCGGGATCCCGCGGCCGTTGCCACCCGTGTCGCTCATCGGCGTCGACTACCTCTTCGAACCCGACGTACTCGTCGAGGTCGAAGCGTTCGCGATCCTGGACTGACCCAGACGTGACCGTCAGGCCACGGCCTGCGGCCAGGTGCCCTCGGGGAACGTGTCGTGGTCGGTCATCTTCTTGGCCACGTCGCCGGTCCACTCGATCGCCTGGCCGAGGCGCTCGAAGATGTCGGAGTACTCCTGGACCCGGGTTTCCACCACCGTGACGACCAGGTCCTGCAGGTCCTCCACGGCCAAGGCGGCCGTCACGGGATTGGTGGCCTTCCTGATGATGGGAACGACCTTGAGCGCCAGCGTCGTCAGTTGCTGGACGACCTTGGTGGTGTAGGCGATGTTGGCCCGGAGGATCTCGACCAACCAGTCGTGCACGAACGTGGCCCGCTCGGCAACCGCCCGCAACGCCGTGGCCTGCTGGTCACGCTTCGCCTCGTATTTGGCCGCGGCCTCGCCGCCCCACTCCCCCGCCCGGCCCCACTTCCCGAGGTTCTCGTTGTCGAGGGTCTTGTCGGCCGTGGCGACCAGGTTCGAGACGGGCTGCTTGACGTCGCCGAGCCATTCGAACGCCCGCAGGATGAGCGACACGAACGGCGTGTGGCTCTCGATCACGTGCGCCACTTCCTCGAGGAACTTGGTGATCGCGGCCCTGAGCCGCGCCAGCAGATCCCGGACCATGCCCACCACCAGAGGAAACAACTGGGCGGCGGATTCGACGCCCTGCTCGATGGTGTCCAGCGCGGCCGGCACTTCCTCCCGATAGAACGTCATCTGCCCGACCTGGCTCTCGAACAGCGCCAGTTCCTCTTCGCCCACGATCGTCTCCCTACTTGCTGTAGATCTTGTCGAGGTCGAGTTCGCAGATCTTGTCGGCCTTCTCGTAATCGACCGCACACTTGATCAGCGCACCGGCGATCTCGTCGAACTCCACGGACGCCGCACGAAGCTGGTCGCCCGTCGTGCTGCGCATCCCGTTGTAGGACGCCGCGAGCGCGAACATCTCGGCGCCGGGCATCAACGATGGCGAGACCACCAGGAACGCCAGCGGGCCGAGTTCGAGCCCGTCGACGGCGTTGGCGACCGGCACCATCTCGTCGGCCATGCCCTGCCATTTCGTGGCTTCCCGGCGAACAGCCTCGACGATGATCTCGAATCCCATTGTTCTTCCCCTCTACGACACGGTCAGGTTCGCGCGACGGAAGACGTCCATCGCGTCCTGGGCCAGGAGTTCGGCGTTCGCCTTGTCGATGGCCGGCACGTTTCCCACGAGTCCGACGGCGCCGCCACCCCGCGTCCGCAGCGTCAGATAGCCGCGGGCGCCACGGATCTCGGTGGTGTCCGCCTCGCCACCGACCGCGTTCTTCAGTGCCAGTAACGCTTTTCTCGATTCCTCGACAGCCGCGCGACCCTCGACCAGCAGGTCCTCCTCGGCGTTCGGCCGGCTGACCGCGCGGCCGCGCGGGCGTTCGTCGAGCCGGCTGGACACCTGGTCGACGAGTCGTTCCTGGACAGCCGAGAGATAGCTGGCGAACAGGGCACCGGCGAAGTCCTCGGCCGTCAGTTCCCTGCGCCAGGTGCGGTTGACACTGATGGCGACGAGCTTGCCCTGACCGTCCACAGTGACCGAGATCGTCATGCAGGATTTCTACCGGACGACGGCGACCGATGATGACGGTCGAACGACCCTCAAGGTTCAGCGCCGTGTGGGTCGTTCGGACGACACCACTGAGCGGTGACTCTGGGTATAAACCGCGCATGGCCATGAGCTTCACGTTCAGCGACGCGGAATTCGCCCAGGTTCTCGCCGAGTGGGCGCGGGTGAAGGACCTGCTCAACGACCACCGGTCCACCTACGCCCAACTGGCGACCTGGGCCGACCTGCCACCGGCGGCGGACCCGGCGAGCGAGTCGTTCATGGCGAACGCGCGCGGCGCGTTGCAGGCGGCGAACGGGTTCGGCGAGGCGGCCCGCGAGTACGTCACCGAGTTCCACCAGAAGCTGATCGCCGCCAAGAAGGACTACCTGGAATCGGACGAGGACGGCGCCAGGCGATTCCGCATCACGTTGGGGGAGGACGCCCAGTCATGACCATGACCGGCGAGCAGATCTACGAGAACTTCACCTACGGCACCAGATCCACGCTGGTCAACGCGAGCAACGACGTCAACGCGCTCGTGGAGGTCTACCAGGAGGTCGGCTCCGGGCTGAAACGCGCGCAGCAGATGATGATGGCCTCGTGGACCGGCGGAGCGGCGTTGCCCGCCTGGTCGGCCGCCTCGGAGTTGGCGGACTCCATCGAACTGTCGGCCGAACGCCTCAACTCCTACGGTGAGGCGCACCGGAAGCAGGCCGAGGCGTTCGAGAGTGCCGGCCTCCGGGTGGTGCCCGTGCCTCCGATGCCGGGTGCCTACAACCCCTTCGACGGCATCGCGGAAGTCTTCCGGACCGGCAACCCGGCCGCCCCGATCATCAAGGCCAACGAACATCGGGCGGCCGTCGAGGCGCACAACGCAGCCGCGGCCATCAACCAGCGGGTCATGGCCGACTACGAGTTGGTGACGGGCGCCCACACAATCCCGGACGACTATCCCCCCATGCCGGTCTTCGGCGACCCGAGAAACACGCTCGACGTCGAGGACGACGGACGCGAAAAAGAAGACGAAGACGACGGCGACGGCGAGACGGGGGGTGGCGGCGGGCGCGAGGGAGGCGGCGCCGTACCGGCCGGCGGGTCCGGCGGCGACCCCGGTGGGTTCGGGATCGGCGATATCGGTGCCGGTGGCGTCGATCCCGGGGATGTCGATCTCGACGACCTGCCCCCGGACCCGGACGCCGACCCCGGCCTCACCGATCCCAGCCAGGCTCCCCCCGGCCCGTCCAGCGGGCCGTTCGGACCGCCGACCTACCACGGGCCCCCACCGCCCGGGCCCCCGCCGATCAGCGATCCGCCGGGGCCGCCGCTGACCGGACCGCCACCGGGCGCCGGCGGGTCGAGTGGGTCCGGCGGCTCAGGCACGCAGGCCGCGCGCGCGAACCCCACCGGGCGAACCGGTCAGCTCGACGGCTCGGAACTGCCCGGCGCCGTCCCATGGTCGGCCGGCGCCGGTGACCCGTCGGGCGAGAACGCCCGCGGCGCGGGTCAGAGCGCGGGCCGGGGCATGGGAGTCGGCGCCGGGGTACCGGGCGCGGCCGGCGGCTGGCGCACCGGTCCCGCCGGTGGCCCCCGCGGAGCCGGCGGTCCCGGCGCGTTCGGCGGGGCACCGCTCTCGGGCCGCAAGGAGGAGGACGAGGAACACGCCCGTCCCGACTACCTCATCGAACCCGACCCGGACGAACTGTTCGGCAGCGACGAGCGGGCGTCCTCACCGGTGATCGGTGACTCGTGGAAGTCGGAGTGAGGGACGCCGTGCCGGTCGTCGACGTCAGCAGCGGTGCGGTCGAGCTTCCCGTGTTCGCCCTGGCCGCGCTGATCGAGTGGGCGGCCGTCGGCGAGCCACACATCGTGCTGCGACCGGAGCCCGTCTGGCGGTCGCGGGAGGAGGCGGCGGCGCTGTCCAGAGCCACGGTGGACGCGCTGACCGACGCCGGGCTGCTCCGCGCCCAGGGCCAGGTGGACCAGCAACTGCTCGACGTCCTCCCCCTGCTGACCACGCCGGTGACCGAGTACCACGGCTGGTTCACGGTCGACGGCGCCACCCGCGGGGTGCTCGCCGCGGCCGGGCCCATGGACGCGCTGCTCGCCGTGCGCACGGGTGACCTGGTGCGGCTGACACCCGTGTCCCGGACCGCTCTCGCCGAGGCGCTGCTGGCCGAACTGCCGGACACCCCGCCCGGCCGCGGATCGTCGCTGACCGTGACGGCCGACGAGATCACCGAGCTCCACGCCCCGGCCGACGTCAGCGAACGCCGGGTTCCCCCGCACGTCACGGAGATGATGCGAACGGTCAACCAACCGGTGCGCGACGGTGGCGAGCTGTACGCCGGGCACCGGGACGCGCTCGGCCGGCACACGGTCCGCGGTCCCGTCCGCTACGGGGACACCGAGCACGGCCGGTATCTCAACTACAGCCTCGGCTTCGGCGACACGCTCCGGATGGTGCTCGCGCCCGCCACCCCGGCGGCGCTCACCGCGGCGCTGGCGACGGTCGAACCCACCCGGTGACGCCGTTAGAGGCCGCGCGACTAGAGCGATGGATGCCCGTCGTGATCGAGGTGGTTCCTGGCGGTGCCGCGCCGGCATCGAAGTACAACCCCGGTACGACGACGCCGGCGCGGCGCCGCCAGGGGCCGCCTCGGCGCGGCGGGCGCCACCAGCTCTAGTTGCGCGGCCACTTAGCTTGTTGTTTAACCAGGTGGTGTGGTGGTGTGACCCTGGTTGATCATGGGTGAAGCCCTTAGTTGATCATTCCTCTTGCGACAGAAGGATAATCACAACTAAGGGCTTCAGTTGATCAGTGTGCACGACGCCGGCGTGGCCGGCGCGGTCGGGGACCTGTCCCGGTTCCGTCAGGATTTCTATCAATGTCTGACCGCGCGAGCGGATGCGTTGTTCGAGCTGACTGATGCGGCACTGTGTGGTGATGGGCCGGTCACCTCGCTGGTCGAGCTCTCACTTGCCGTGGAGCACCGGCGTGGGCATGGTGCCCTGTACGACAGTGTGAACCGGGGTCGGATCGACATTGGCCGGTTCCGCAATGTTGTTGCTCGTCAGCGGATTCCGCGCTGTGAGGGCGGCCGCATCGTGCTGGGGATCGATGTCAGCAACTGGCTGCGCCCGGACGCGAACACCAGCCCGGAGCGGCTGTTCTGCCACACCTACGCGCGCGGCAAGGGACAGGCCCAGATGATCCCCGGGTGGCCCTACTCGTTCGTCGCGGTGTTGGAACCCGGGCGCACGTCGTGGACGGCGATCCTGGACGCCCAACGCCTGAGCCCCGAGGATGAGGACACCGCTGTCGCCGCCGCTCAGTTGCGCACCGTCGTGGAAGGGCTGATCGCGGCTGGGCACTGGTGCGAGGGCGACCCGGAGATCTGGATCGTCGGTGACACCGGCTACGACGGACCCCGTCTGGCGTTCCTGCTGGCCGACCTGCCGGTCCGGATGCTGGTGCGGGTGCGATCGGATCGGGTGATGGCCTTCCCCGCCCCGCCACGGCGCGCGGGAACTGTCGGGCGCAGCGCTCGTCACGGAGCCGATTTCACGTTCAAAGACCCCCGGACCTGGCCCACGGCCGCGCACGCCACGACCACCCAGACCACCAGATACGGCGCCGCACAGGCACAATCCTGGGATCGGCTGCATCCCAAACTGACCCACCGCGGCACCTGGGCCGACCACGACGGCGACGTGCCGATCATCGAAGGCACCGTGATCCGCTTGCAGGTCGACCGGCTACCTGGCGACGGCACACCGAAACCGCTGTGGCTGTGGTTCTCCGCCACCGCGATCACCCCGGCCAGCATGGACCGGCTATGGCAGATGTTCCTACGCCGCTTCGACCTCGAGCACACCTTCCGATTCCTCAAACAGACCCTGGGCTGGACACAGCCTCGTCTGCGCAGCCCAGAGGCGGCCGATCGGTGGACCTGGCTGATCATCACCGCTCATACCCAGCTACGGCTGGCCCGCAGCCTGATCGAGGACCAACCTCGCCCCTGGGAGCCACGTACTCCCAACCCGCGCCGGCTCACCCCGGCCCGGGTCCGACGGGGGTTTCGCAACATCCGCCCGACCCTCAGCCTGCCAGCCGGCGCTCCGAAACCCTCCCGACCCGGTCCAGGCCGCCCACCAGGCTCACCCAACAAGCACCGCGCCACCGTGCCCTACGTCGGAAAGATCACCAAAACGGACACAACAGCCGCCGCACCTGCGAAACAAACAGGTTAAACAACAAGCTAAGAGGCCGCGCAAATAGGGGTTGAGCGGTGACCCCGTTGCTGAGGCAGGCACAGGCGTTGGTGATCATGAAGTTGTCTACGCTTCGTGATCATCAGAGGTGCCTGTGCCTGCGTTGCCATCATGGCTGACTACCCCGTTGTGGGACCAGTTCGCCGCGCTGATCCCATCCCGACCTGTGGTCGATCCCACGCATCCGTTGGGGTGCCACCGTGCCCGGCTGCCTGATCGGGTCGTGTTCGACAAGCTCATTCAGGTGTTGCGGTTCGGCTGCTCCTACGAGGCGATCGCCGACACCACGTGTTCGGCGTCCACGATCCGCAACCGCCGCGATGAGTGGCTCAAGGCCGGGCTGTTCGCCCAGCTCAAGCAGATCGCGCTGGACGCCTACGACCGCATCGTGGGCCTGCTGCTGAGAACATCGCGGTGGACGGCTGCATCACCAAAGCCCCCGGCGGCGGTGAATGCGCTGGCCCGTCCCCGGTCGACCGGCGCAAGCAGGGGATGAAACGGTCGCTGATCGTCGAGGGCTACGGCATCCCGCTCGGGAGGGTGCTGGCCGGCGCGAACCGGCACGACTCGCCGCTGCTGGCCCCGACCTTGGACAAACTCGCCGACCTCGGTCCGTTGCCCGACGAGATAACCGTGCACCTGGACTCCGGCTACGACTCAGGCAAGACCCGCGACGAACTCGCCGGACGCGGCCTACACGGACAGATCGCCCACAAGGGCGAGAAAGCGCCTATCCAGGCCAGCGGCCGCTGGCAGGTGGAACGTACGAACGCCTGGCACAACGCGTTCAACCGGCTCCAACGCTGCTACGAACGCCGCGAACACGTCATCGACGCGCTTTTCGACCTCGCCGACGCGATCATCACCATCCGTAGCCTGATCCGGAAAGCCTGGACCCTCTACCGCTGGGACACCCGACCAGCACGCCGCCCCTGAAGATCACCTATTTGCGCGGCCTCTTAGTCCTACCGAACGGTGATCGGGCGGTAGCGCACGTTGAGGGTGGTCACCTGGTCGTGGTCGTTGAGTAGCTCGAGCTTGACGGGGGCGCCCCCGGGGTTGTCGAACAGCCGGATGCCGTCGCCGAGCAGGACCGGCAGGATCTGTAGATCGATCTCGTCGATCAGTCCGCGTTCGAGGAGCTGGCGGCCGACGCTGGCGGAGAGGACCTCGACGTTCTTGCCGTCGGCTGCTTTGAGCGCGATCTGCACGGCCTCGGCGACATCGCAGTTCAGAAACGTGGTGTCCGCGGTGGGCGGGGCGTCTTCTGGATGGTGCGTGAGAATGAATACCGGGCCCTGCCAGCCGCCGTAGGTGCTGCTGGCTTCAGGGAAGGCGTCGAAGCCGTCCCGCCCGCCCAGCACGGCGCCGGTCGTCTCCACGTACTCCTCGATGAGGCCGGGGCGGGAAACCCCGGTCATCCAGTTCATCGCGTGGTTCGGTCCGGCCACGAACCCGTCCAGTGACATCGAGAAGTGCCAGAGCACTTTGCTTTCGGCGGTTTGCGGTTTCGTGTCGGCGATCGTGTACATGATCGATCCTCTCGGTTATCGGCTGGCTGCGATGCTGTTGGCCTGCCCGGTGTGTATGCCGCTCACCCATTCCCAGCCGGGCTTGGCCGATGAGCCGATGCGCGGGTCATCGGGTTCATGGCCGTCACGCAAGGCGTGCAGGTACGCGCGATCCAGTTCGAACCGTGCGCGTACCTGATCACCGCTGCCGACCGACCCGTGACCGGGGATGACGACATCGACGTCGTCCGCCACGCCCTCGAGCAGCCGCAGCCCGGCGAGGTACTCCTCGACCGGGTCATTGGTGCTGGTGAAGTTGTCGAGCATCGGGATGAAGAGATCGGAGAGCATGTCGCCGGCCACGAGAACCCCGCGTTCCTCGACCAACAGCGCCGCATGGCCCGGGGAATGCGCCGGGTGCTCAATAATCCGGACCGGCGGGCCATCCCACGGAAGCCGCGTAGTGCCGGCGGGCAGGCCCGTAATGAGGCCGAACAGGTCCAGCGGTGTTTCCTCGGCGATCTCCGGCGGCAATCCCTCGATGACGCGGGCCTTCCAGTCCGCGTTCGACCGAAAATCTTGCATAAAAGCCGCGCAGCGGGGCGTACCGTAACGGGGCGCTTCGCCGAGTTCGGTATGCCAGAGCACGTGATCCCAGTCCGGATGCGTCGAGAAGCCCGCCACCACGGGCTGGCCCAGCTCGCGAAGGTCGTTCGCCAGGCAGACCATCTCATCGCCGGTTATCCCGGCGTCGATGAGCAACACGCCTGTCCGGCCCTGCACGACAGCCGTGTTGTTCAGGAGTAGCTCGCTCTGGTGGACCAGCACACCCTCGGCGGCCTGCGTCAGCATGGGGGTTCCTTCCGCTCGTGGTTTCTTCGGCTATCGGCTGGGTGCGATGTTCTGGTTGAGCCGGAACACGTTGTCGGCGTCGTACTGGTCCTTGAGTGCGGTGAGGCGGGCGAGCTTGTGCGGCGGGTAGGCCCGTCGTACGCCGGCGACACCCTCGTCGCCCATGGTGTTGACGTAGGCGCCCTTGGCGTACGGCTCGAGCGCGGCGGCGCACCGCCTGGCCGCGGCGATCCGCACGTCGTCCTCATCGGACCGGGTCCAACCCGTACCGGCCACGTACTCGAACATGGCGTCGCGGTGGCTGAAGGCCGTGTCGTCGTCCGGCACCTCGGCGATCGCGCCACCGTAGGCCTGCAGGCTCACCGACGGCAGGTACTCGCCGGTCCCGTCCGCCGTGCCGCGCCGGAGGAAGACCCGGATGGCGTCGTCGGAGAAGTCGGTGAGGTAGTGGCCCTTCCAGTACCTGCGTCGCGTGTGTCCTTCCACGCTGTCGTCCACCGTCTGCAGCCGTAGGTACGACAGCTCCTCGACCCGTTCCGCGACGGGCCGCCCGAAGGCCCGCATGGTGGGGAGCAGCCGCCGGCCCTCCTCGGGGTCGCCGACCCACACGAAGCCGACGTGGGCCAGCGGAGTGCCGGTCGCGTCGCTGATCCCCGCGGTGAACGTGGCCGAGCGGGGTGCTTCGGCGTTGAGGTCACGCCATTGGCGGAAGACCGGGAACGCGTCATCGAGCGGGAAGGAGAAGTCCGCCATGAGGGTGCGGGTGCCGACCGGGTGCAGCCGGAACTCGAACTCGGTCACGATCCCGAAGTTCCCGCCGCCGCCACGCAGACCCCAATACAGCTCGGGGTTCTCGGTCGCGCTGGCCGACAGCACCTCGCCGTCCGCCGTGACCATGGTGAAGGAGACCACGTTGTCACAGGTCAGACCGTGCTGGCGGGCGAGCCAACCCATCCCGCCGCCGAGAGTCAGCCCGCCGACACCGGTGTGGGACACGTTGCCGGCCGTCGTCGCCAGGCCGTACTCCTGCGCGGCGTCGTCGAGGGCGCCGAGCAGCGCGCCGCCCTGGACCCACGCGCGGCGCCCGACCGGATCGACGCGGACGGCGGACAGCGGCGTGAGGTCGATCATGAGGCCACCGTCCGGTACGGCCAGCCCGGCGATGCCGTGACCGCCGCACCGCACGCCGATGGCCAGGTCGTGCGTCCTGGCGAACCGCACGGCCGCCACCACGTCCTCGTCGCTCGCGCAGCGGACGATCACCCGCGGCCGCCTGTCGATCATGGCGTTCCAGACGGTGCGCGCCTGGTCGTACCCGTCGTCCCCCGGCAGCAGCAGGTGGCCGTCGAGTCGGTCGGACAGTATCCGGATCTGGGTCCGGATCCGACTGTCCAGTGCGGTGGTTTCCATGCGTCCTCCTCGGGGAGCAAGCGTTGTGCGGTAGAGCCCGCTCGGACATCCGTGCCGGCTACGGGGCCACCACGTGTCGACCACGTGCGGGTCGGTCAGGTGGCCGATCCGGCGATCGGCCGGTAGGCGAGAACGACGAGGCCCGACGTGAACGTCCTGGTCCGCACCAGGCGCAGCTTCGCCGTGCTGCCGTCCCGGAAGAGCAGGTCGCGCAGGTTTCCGCTGCCGACCAGTACCGGGTGCAGCCAGATCCGCAGCTCGTCGAGCAGGTCGTGGTACATCAGCGTCTGCGCGACCGGGCCGAACCCGTACAGCAGGAGGTTCTGGCCGTCCCGCAACAGCTTCGACACCTCGGTCGGGAGATCACCGCTGATGATCGTCGTGTTGGTCCAGTCCGCCCGGTCCAAGGTGGACGACACGACGTACTTCGGCATCACGTTGAGCCGCGCCGCCAGCTCCGAGTCGCCGGGCGCGGACCATGTCCCCGCGAGGGTCTCGTAGGTCCGGCGGCCCATCACGAGCGCGTCGCTCGCCAGGAGCTGCTCGTGGGCGTAGGCGGCGGCATCACTGTCGCGGTCGTCGACCATCCACCGTTCCGGATGCTCGATGACCCCGTCGAGCGACATGTAGACCGACGCGACTGCCCTTTTCATGTCCGACAGCCTGCTGCGGCGTCAGGGGCCGGCACATCCGTGGCAGTACGGAATCACCACTGACCGACCCTGATCGACGCCGGATCGGTCACACTGTCGCCGTGCATCCGGTCGAGATCTCCGAGCGCGAGGCAGAGGTACTCGCGGCGGTCGGCGCACGCCTGTCCAACGCGCAGATCGCCAACCGGCTGCACATCTCCGTGCGCACGGTCGAGAGCCACGTGTCGTCCCTGCTGCGCAAATATGGCGCCACCGACCGATGGGACCTCGCCGAGCAGGCACAGCTCGGCACTCCCCCACCCCGTCACCTGGCCGGGCTGCCGGCCTCCCGCACGACGTTCGTCGGCCGGTCCCGCGAGCGCGACCTGGTCGTCGGCCTGCTCGCGGACACGCGGTTGGTGACGCTGCTCGGCCCCGGCGGGATCGGCAAGACTCGGCTGGCGGCGGTGGTGGCCGAAGCGGTGGGGCCGTCGTTCCCGCTGGGCGGCGCGTTCGTCGACCTGGTCCCGGTGCGCGACAGGTTCGTCGAACGGGCGGTGGCCGCCACCATCGGCGTGACCGAACGGCCGGGCCAGAGCCTGGCGGACAGCATCGCCCAGCGGCTCGGCCGCGGTCGGTCACTGCTGGTCCTGGACAACTGCGAACACCTCATCGACGCGGCGGCCGAGTTCGTCGAGCGGCTGCTGTCGACCTGTCCCGACGTGACCGTGCTGGTCACCAGCCGGGAGCGAACCGCGGTACCGGGCGAGCGGACGGTGCCGGTCGAGCCGCTGCCACTAGTGCCCCGCGCCGGAAATCAGGCACATAGTTCGGCGGCCCAGCTCCCTGCTGACGGCGTTGCCGAACTCCTACATCCTGACTCGTTGGCGGAGCGCCAAGTCGAGTACAACCCGGTACGAGAGACGGATCGGCGCCTTGCCAGCAGAGACCTGGATCCACCGACCTACGCACCCCATTTCCGGCGCGGGGCACTAGCCTCCGACGCCGAGCGGCTGTTCCTCGACCGGGCCACCGCCGCCGACCCCGGCTTCACGGCCGACCAGGCCGTCCTCGCCGAACTCTGCCACCGGCTGGACGGCCTGCCGCTGGCCATCGAGCTCGCGGCCGCACGCAGCGCGTCGCTCGGCGCCGACGGGCTGCTCGCCGCGCTGGGCCAGCCAACGGTCACTGACTTGCGGGTGCTGGCCGTCGGCCGCGGGTCGGTCGAGCGGCACCGGTCCCTGCGCGCGGTGCTCGACTGGAGCCACGACCTGCTGGCGGCGGACGAACGAGAACTGTTCCGCCGGCTGTCGGTCTTCGTCAGCGGGTTCGACCTGACGGCTGTCGCCACGGTGATGCCCGGACATACCGGCGGCGCGGTGGCCGACGTGCTCGGCAGGCTCGTCGGCAAGAGCCTCGTCGTGCGCCAGGGAGGCAAGCGGAGCAGATGGCGACTGCTGGAGACCGTGCGGGCGTTCGCCGCGGACCAGCTCGACGCGAGCGGTGAGCGGGCCGAGGTCCAGCAGCGGCACCTGCGGTGGGCCGCGGCGGCCGCTGCCGAGCTGGAGTCCAGGTTGGACGGCGAGTGGCGGGGTGACTTCGACTCGGTCGTCGACGACCTCCGCGCGGCCCTCGCCACCGCCGAGCCTGGCACCGAGGTCGTCCCGCACCAGCTGGCCCGGTCGCTCGGACACCTGACCTACGCCCGCCGGTTCCTGCACGAGGCCCCCGGCCACTACGAGGAAGCCGCCCGGCGGGCGCGGGCCCCGCGGGAGGCGGCACGGGACCTGCGCAGCGCCTCCGACAGCGCGCACGCCTTCATCGACACGGGCCGGGCCTTCGACCTGCTGCTCGCCTCGGCCGAGCAGGCGCGGGTGGCCGGGGACGCCAACGCCGAGGCGATCACGCTCGCTTTCGCCGTCACCACGGCGAACCGGCACCCGGCCGGGTTCACGGAGGAGGTGCCCCACGAGCGGCTGCGCGACCTGCTCGACCGGGCCACGGCCATCGGCGACCACCAGGATCGGTTCGTGGCCGCCCAGCTGGCCGCCGCGAACGCGTGGAACGCCCACGGGGAGAAGGTCACCCCCGAGCCCGCCCTGGTGCCGGCCGCCGTGGCCACCGCCCGCGCCACCGGCGATCCGGTACTGATCAGCGCGGGCCTCGACGGGATCGGCATCGTGGCGCTCGAGGCCGGCCGGTTCCGGGAGGCGCACCGGGTCGCCACCGAGCGGATGGCCCTGCTCGACGACATGTCCCGAGACGACCCGTACCCGGCACCCGAGATCACCGACACGTACCACATGGCCGCCACCTGCGCGGTCGCCGCCGGCGACCTGTCCACCGCGCTGTCCGTGGCCAGGCTGGCCGGGGCCGACGACCTGGTCGGCAGCCAGTCGGCCGTCGCCATGAGCGCCCTGCTGCCGGCGCTGGTGCTGCTGGGCGACCTCGACGAGGCGGTACGCAACGGTCCGGTCATCTGGGACGTCTGTGAGCGGGCCGACAGCCCGCTCGCGTGGGTCTCACCGGCGGTCGCGTCGGTCGCGCTGGCCCACGGTCTCCTCGGCCACGACGACGAGTTCCGGCTGTGGCGGGACAGGGCCGAGCACGTCGCCGGCCACGCCCGGGTCCGGTACCTGGCCTCGTACGCGGCGTTCGTCGACGCGCGGGTGGCTCTCCACACCGGACAGACGGACAACGCCGACGTGCTGACGGAGCACGCCTTCGCCGACTTCCCGCGCCAGGACTGGCACCGCGCGTTCGCCCACGCCGCCGGAGCGGAGTTGGCTGTCGCGAGTGGACTGCCCGACGCGGCCGACCGACTCGCGGCCGCATCGGCCACGGCCACGGAGAACGACTGGGCGACCACCTGCCTCACCCGGGCCCGTGGCCGGCTCGACCACGACGCGGACGCACTCACCACCTCCCTCGCCGGGTGGGACCGCATCGGCGCCCGCGTCGAACATGCCTACACCCAGCGGTTAATCCAGGAACTATGACCGGCGGAGACGTGAAAGTGAGCGTCCGAGAGGGCTTCCCATCTCATTTTCTCTGCCGGATACCGGCGCATTGATCACAAGCCTCGTCGACGCGAATAATCGCCGCCTCAAGTCATAGTCTGATCAGGTGATGAAGTTGCGGGATATTCACCCGTTTGGACGCTGAAGTCGATCACCAAGCGTGATTTGCTCGCATTGGGACCCGGGGAACGGGTCCATCCGGGGGATTACTGGGGGAAGGGTTTCAAACATGAGCGATCGTTCTACTCGCGCGCGTGAATCACGACAAGAGGCGGCCGACGCGTTGTCCCGCCTGCCGTGGCCGGAGCACGTGAACAACGGTGAGGAGGGCGACTATCCGTTCGTCGCCAACTACAGCAAGGGCCTGCCGCACGACGAGGTCGGGGAGGTCGAGCCGGCCGCGTACAACGCGTTGCTGAGGGCGATTACCACGCAGCGGACCGAGGATTTCGAACGAATTCCGGTGACCGAGCGGAAACTCGTGAACCCGCAGTCCGGGTCGGCGTTCGATCTCGAAGGGCCGGACCCGCAGGCGCTGTTGCAGCCGCCGGCGCCGCGCATCGACGGTGCGCGCAACTCCGCGGAGATGGTGGAGTTGTACTGGATGGGGCTCCTCCGGGACGTTCCGTTCGCCAAGTTCGAGACCAACGCTCTGGCCAAGCGGGCGGCGGCCGAGCTCAGCAAGCTGTCGGACTACCGAGCGCCGCGGCAGGACGGGAAGGTCACGCCGGCCGTGCTGTTCCGCGGTGACACCCGGGGTGACGTACGCGGCCCGTACGTGTCGCAGTTCCTGTTCCGGGACATCCAGTACGGCACGCTGCTCATCCCGCAGCTGCACGACACCGTCCAGCGCGATCAGGACTTCATGACCGACTTCGACAGCTGGCTCGCCGTGCAGCGCGGGGTTTCCGTGCCACCGATCGACCGGGACCAGCAGAACCGCCGGTACCTGCAGACGCCGCGCGACATGGCGAACTACGTGCACTTCGACGCGCTGTACGAGGCATACCTCAACGCCGCGTTGATCCTGTTGGGCCTGGGCGCACCGCCGGACAACGGCAACCCGTACGCGCACTCGGCCAACCAGGAGGGCTTCGGCACCTACGGCGGGCCGCACCTGCTGTCGCTGGTGACCGAGGTGGCGACCAGGGCCTTGAAGGCGCAGTGGTTCCAGAAGTGGTTCGTGCACCGCCGGTTGCGGCCGGAGGCGTTCGGCGGCCGGATTCACGCGCACCTGGCCGGGCTCCGGGACTACAGCATGATCGACCAGGAGGTCCTGGACTCCGAAGCGCTCAAACGTACCAACGAGAAGTTCGGCACTTTCCTGCTGCCACAGGCTTTCCCGGAAGGTTCGCCGTTGCACCCGGCCTACGGTTCCGGGCACGCCACGGTGGCGGGAGCGTGTGTCACCGTGCTGAAGGCGTGGTTCGACGAGTCGTGGGTGCTGCCCGACCCGGTGGTCCCGAATGCGGCCGGTACCGAACTGGTGCCCTACACCGGACCGGACGCCGACCGGCTGACCGTCGGCGGTGAGCTGGACAAGGTGGCCGCCAACATCGCGATCGCCCGCAACATGGCCGGTGTGCACTGGCGCACCGACTACAACGAGGCGGTCCGGCTGGGTGAGGCGGTGGCCATCGGCGTGCTGCGCGACCAGGTGCGGGTCGGGCACGAGTCCGCGTCGTTCGGGCTGACCCGGTTCGACGGCAGCCGGATGACCATCTGAGTTGACCACCCTGGGGGGTTGATGGGGGAACCACCCGTGGGCCGCGCCGGTCGTGGCGCGGCCCACGGGACCCCCGGTTCAGCAGCCGTAGCGCTCGATCAAGGTGCGTTGCGGCGTGGCGTACCCCGACCTGAAGCTGTAACCGACGGCCCACGTGCTGCCGTCCGGTGCACTGTCCACTCCGAACAGAACGTTGCCGTAGGCGCGGTTCGGCTGCGGACTCGGGTTGCCGTTACCGGAATCGATGCGCTGCCAACTGGTTCCCGTCCATCGTGCGGCGAGGGTGACCAGCTTGCTCCTGCCCACGGCGACCACGTCGGACGCCGATCCCGCTGTCACCCCGTAGAACTCCCCGACCCCCAGCGCCGACGCGGTGGAACTCTGCCAGGATCCCCCGGTCCACCGTTCGCCCCTCGGATACGGGCCCGTGACGCCTTCCAGCGGACTGCCTCCGGTGTAGGAACCGGCCGCCCAGACAGTGGCCGACCCCGCACTGACAGGCCCCGACACAGCCGCCCCACGGCTGAGCTGAGCACCGAGGTCCGGTACCGACCACCGGGTGCCATCCCAGTGCCACGGGTCGCCCTCCCCCACCGCCCACACGTCGTCACTCGCGACGGCCACCAGCCCGGCGCGGGTGCCGAACTGCCCGGCCGGCGGTGGCGTCACGGTTGTCCAGGTCCGGCCGTCCCAGTGCAGCAGCACCCCCGGGCTGTTGCTGCTGATCGGCCGGCGGCCACCCTCGAACCCGTAGGGCGCGCCCCCGGCGGCCCACACGTCGTTCGGCCCGGCGGCCGCGACCGCGTTGAGCGCGTTGTACGAGCCCGCGCCGTTCGGACTGTCCACAACAGACCACACACGGCCGTTCCAGTGCAGGATCAGGGTCTGGTAAGGCTTGTCCAGGCTCACCGTGTAGCCGACCGCCCAGATGTCGTCCGGCGCGACGGCCGTGACGCCGGTGAGCGAGTTGATCGTGTTCCGGTTCGGCGTGGTGAGCCGGTTGGGGCTGGGGACCACCCGCCACGCGGTGCCGTCCCAGTGCTCGATCAGTGTCGCGGTGAAGGCGTTGCCGTCGGTGGTGTACGAGCCGACCGCCCACGCATCGGTGGCCGACAGCACGGTCACGGCGTTGAGGCTGTTGCGGAGGTTGCTCGCGTTCGGGCTCGACACCACGCTGAAGCCGCAGCCGGCTGTCGTGACCGTGGCCTCCGCGGTCGCCGTGAGCGAGGCGCCGACGACCGCCACGATCGCCGCCACACCACGCACTAGGCCGAAGGATCTCATGAGTTCCCTTCCTTCGCGGTGATATCCATAGCGACATCACGGCACCATCTAACGAGGGACACATGATCGACAGCGCTTTCCGGCCCAACAGGTAAGACCGCCGTAAGGTTCGGCCGCGTGTTGCACCGGCCGGGACTGATCGAACGGATACGTTGCCGTGGTGAGTGACGCGCGCCGTGTCCGGCCGATCCGGTTGTCCCGGACAGCCATGATCGTGGTCGCGGTCCTCGCGTTGTCCGGCGTCGGGTACCTGACGATCACCAGTGGCACGGAGGAGATCTACGTCGCCGCCGCCGATCTGCCCGCGTACCAGCAACTCACCCAGGCCGATGTGCGGGTACACGGGATGAACCAGCGAGACATCCCGGACGACGCGGTGCGCGACCGGAACGCGCTGATCGGCCGTTACACCCTGACCGCGACGGAAGCCGACCGTCCGTTCCGGACCGGATCGCTCGGCCCGCGGTTGCCGGCTCGGTCGATCCAGTCGGCCGTGGTGGCATTGCCCGCGACCCCGGAGACGTCGCTGGGCGGGCGGCTCGCCAGGGGCGACCGGGTGGACGTCCTGCTGTCCCGCGAGGACGAGCCCGCCACCGAGATCCGGCTGGCCGACGTGCTGGTGCTCGACATCGTGAACTCGGCCATCGTCGTGGCGACGGCGCCTCGGGACGCCGCCAGGTTCGCCACCGCCCGCGGGAGCAGCACGATCGTGGTGGTGCGCACCAAGCCCTACGCGGGCCCCTGACCCGGATCCTGAGCAGGTGGTTCCATCTGCGGTGCGGCTTCCCGGCGCCGGCGCATGAACTCGTCCCGCGGCTCCTCCCAGTCGGGCGGGAAACCCTGAACCACGAAGGCCTTGATCTGCGAGAAGGCCTGTTTCTGGTCGGTGACGTCACGGACGGCGGGCCACGCGGCAAGCAACAGGTCGCGGTACAGGTCGAACGCAGCGCGTTGCTGCTCGGCCATCTCGGTTGCGCTCGGCAGGGACAGCACATACGCGCCATACGCGATCGCGGTCCCACCGAGCAGCACGGCGAGAAAGACCGGCACGGAGACGTGGGCGATGGCCAAGGCGACCGAGCAGATCGCGGTCGCGACCGCGGCCTCGAAGGCCACGACCAGCGGGAACTGGTACAGAATTATCGCCTGCGCGTAGTCACGCTGAAACTCGGCCGGCAGCAGCGGGTACAGCCGAGACCAGAAATAAATCGTGTCGACCCCGTACCGTGAGCTGGCATAGCGCTCGCCGGCCAGCAGGATGTTGCCCAGCCGCGTCGGCAGGATGATGTCCGAATCCGACGTCAACGGGTATTTGTAGTACGCCTCGCTCGGCTTTCCTTCCTCGGAGCCTGTCAGCTTTGCCATGCGGTCGAGGTGCCACTGCTGGCCGAGCAACCGGAGCCACCGCTTTGGGAGCCGCCGCAGCGGGTACCCCTCGAAGATGCGCACGATATTGCGCCACTGGCTCGCCACGGCGCCGGAGAGGAAGTAGATCAGCGCCAAATACACGAGCGCGACCAGGATGCGGGTCAGCAGGTCGAGCCGACCCCACCAGGTCTCCACGTCCGGGCCGTGGGCGCCGCTCAGCGCGACCACTCCCGTCGTCAGGGAGGCGAAGACGAAGGTGGGCAGCAAAGCGTTGAAGAAGAACCGCCGGGAGAACAGGCCGGCGAGTTGCTGGATGGCTTCGGTGATCACCGGCCGCCCGGCCCGGGGACGGGCTTGATGTCCGCGGGGCCACCTCGGCACGACTTGTTTGGGCAGCCGGTACTCCGTGCCCCACGCATCTTATTTGTCTCCCCGCACACGCGGCAGGACACCCAGATGGCATCCGGATCACCTGGCGGAATGCCCCCATTGGGATTCACGGCCATCGCCTCCCGGGCTTGGCTGAAAACATCCTCTGCCCAGGCTCACCGGGAAGCAAGAGCGCTGCGCCAATTGAGGGACACGCCAGGTACGGGAACGGTCATCATGCGGTGCCGGAGCGGTCATCATGGGGTACCGGAACGGTCATCATGACCGGCCGGAATACGCCGGCGGCGGGTGAGGAGCACGCCACCGGTGACGAGCACGACCAGTGCGGCGACCAGCGGCACCGGTCCGATCGCGTCCACCCAGCCGACCAGGGTGGACTGGATCTCGCCGGCCGCGTCGACGATCGGGTCGTCCGGTTGGCCGTTGCCGTGGAACAGTTGGATCTCGTAGTAGCCGTAGTAGCCCACGTAGGCGCCGGTGACCAGCAGCAGTGCCCCGCCGATCTTGGGTACGTGCGGCAGGACGCGACGGATACCGGTGGCGACCGCGGTGCTCGCGAGCGCGGCCGCCACGGCGAGCACCGCGACCACGAGTCCCATGCCCAGGGCGTAGGTGACGAACGCGGCGATCCCGGAGCCGCCGCGGAGCGCGACACTCGTGGCGGCGAGGAACGGGCCGATGGTGCAGGACAGGGACGCGATGGCGAACGCGACTCCGTAGCCGGCCATCGACACGAGCCGGGTGGACGGTGCGCCCCTCGCGGGTTTGGGTAGCAGCAGGGTGAGCTGCCGGCCGGTGAGCAACAGGATGCCGAGCACGACCATCACCACACCGATGACCACGGTCACGATCGGCAGATACTGCTGCAGCGAACTCCGCAGCGGCAGGCTGAGCAGACCGAAGATCCCGAACACGGCGACGAACCCGGCGGTCATCAACGCGCTCGCGGCCAGCGCCCGACCCAGGCGCGCCGTGCGGGTCGTGTCCTGGTGGCCGGCGATCACCAGGGTGAGGTAGCCGGGCAGCATGGCGAACCCGCACGGGTTGACCGTGGCCAGCATGCCCGCCGCGAGGGCGATGGAGAGCTCGTCACCCATCAGCGCAGCGCGCTGACGCGGGCGACCAGTTCGTCCTTCTCGAGTTGGTCGGTTTCCGTCTCGACGGTGCCGTCCGAGCTGATGAACGCGTACGCCGGCTGGTAGGTCACGCCGAACCGCTGCCACACGGCGGCGTCCGTGTCCGCGATGTGCGGGAACGCGCCGAGTTCGAACCGGTCGACGAAGTCCCGCATGGCGGGCACCTCGTCCTGCGCGGCGACGCCCACGAACCGCACGGTGCCCGCGCTGCCCGCCACCTCGGCGATGGTCTGCGCCTCGGCCTGGCACTTCGGGCACCAGGGCGCCCAGAACCACAGCACCGCGGGGCTGCCGGCCAGCGACTCGCCGTCGAACTGCTGGCCGTCCACCGTCTCGGCCGTGAACCTCAGCTGCTCGGGCACGGCCGGCGCCGGCGGCGCGGCATCGTCGGCCGGCTGCTCCTGGGACGTGGGTGGCTGAGTCGAGGTGGGTGTGCCGCCCGCGTCGGGCTGCTCCTCACCACAACCGGCCAGTACCAGAACCGTGGCGATCACCGCGACCACAGCCGGCCGTAGCCGTGCCATTCGAGTCCTCCTCGGTTGTCCGCTTCGTCCACCCGCATCATGCCGTGGAACGGGCCGACCAACCCTTACGAACCTGTGACGTCGCCTCAGGCGTCGCGGAGGCGGAAGGCCAGACCGCCCGCCACCAGGGCTGCGGCCGCCCACAAGGCCAGCACGCCGAGGCCGGACCACGGGGCGATCGGCAGCGCCTCGATGTCCACAGTGGACTGGACGGTGAGCCCGGCGGTCATCGGGCTCAGTTTCTGCAGGCGGGCGTACCAGGTCAGGTCCGAGACCAGGGTGGTGATGATCGGGGTCAGGTACAGCAGGCCGAGCACCAGGCCGGTGGCCGCCGCCGCGTCGCGGACCACGGCCGCCGTACCCACGCTGAGCAGTGCGATCAATCCCAGGTACAGCACCGAGCCGGTGGCCGCCCGCACGACCGGGCCGTCGAGCGGCAGGCCGTCGGGCAGCAGCAGGTGGCCCGCCAGTACCGAACCCGTCACGGCCACCGCGCCCGCCGCCAGTACCAGCACCGCCACCACGAAACCCTTGGCCGCCAGTACTTCGAGCCGCCTCGGCAGCGCCGTGAACGTCGTGTGGATCATGCCCGTGCCGTACTCGCCGCTGATCGTGGCGACCGCCAGGATCGCCACGATGGCCTGGCCGAGCGCGACGCCGGTGAGCGCGGACTTCGCGGGGTCGCCGCCCGGCTGCATGGTGGCCGCCGCCAGCGCGCCCAGCGGCACGGTCAGTGCGACGATCCCCGCCAGCAGCCAGCCCGTGCCGGGGACCGTCCTGAGCTTCGTCCACTCGGCGTGCAGGGTGGTCACGCGTCCCTCCTGCGCAGTGCGACCGTCGCGAGCGCGAGCGCGACCAGCGTGTACACGCACAGCACCGTGAACCCGCCCGCCGGGGACAGCGGGAAGTAGCCGTCCGCCGGTGTGTAGCTGCCGTTGACCTGCGGGTACTCGGGGATGGTCTGCTGGATGGCGAACGCGGCCGCCGGGGTGACGGTCGTCAGCCAGTCCGCGGGCCCCTCGGGCAGGACGGACGCGACCGCCATCAGGTACGGCAGCACGGTCCCGACGACGACGGCCGTCACCGTCCCCGCACCGCGGCGCAGCAGCATCCCCACGGCGAGCGCGAGCACGGCCGCGACCGCGAACAACAGCCCGGTCCCGATGACCACCCGCAGTTCGGTGAGCGTCGACGCCGGGAACAGGAACATCCCCTTCGCCACCTCCACCTGCTTGACGAGCGGGATCGCGAGTGCGGCCGAGGCCACGCCGGTCACGAACGACACCCCGCCGATCACGACCGCCTTCGCGGCGAACAGCCGGCCTCGGCGGGGGCTCGCGGCGAGGCTCGTGCGGATGAGGCCGCGGCGGTGCTCGGACGTCACGAACAGGGTCGCGACCACCAGCACGGCGATGAGCCCGGCGAACACGCCGATCAGCGCGTTCTCCACGGTCCGGCCCCGGGTGCCCTGCGAGGGCACGATCGGCGCGATGTCGCCGTGGCCGGTGACCCTGAACCGGCCGTCGTCCTCCGTGTACCCGGTGTCCATTCCGGACTCACCGCCGACCTCCGTGCCCTGCCAGTCGGCCGACCAGTCGCCGTCGACCGCGACGTCGTCGAACGTGGCGGTGGCCATGGTCGGGCCGCCGGTCGCGTCGACGCTGCCGAAGCCGCGGGTGATCTCCACGTGTTCCGGTGAGGAGACGAACATGCCCGCCTCAACGGCGTCGTCGAGGCCGTCGAGCGGCACCGTGCCGATCGTCGCCCAGTGCTCGCCGTCGGGCGAAGTGCTGCCGGTGAGGGTGTTCCCCTCGCGCGACAACCGGAGCCACTGATGGTCCGAAGTGGACTCTGGGCCGGCGACGTCCGCCGTGAAGTCGTGCTGCATGCGCACGCCGTGGCCGCCGGTGAGCAGCACGGCCGCGTACGTCGACCCGGACTCGGTGCCCTGCTTGACGAGCACGCCCGCCTTCGCCCACGGTTCGGCGTCCCTCAACGCGGCGACGCGGGCGGTGATGGTGCCGTCGCCGGTGAGGGTGCGGTGCACGAAGTAGAAGCCGTCGTGCACGCTCTCCCCGCCCGGGCCGGTCGGCGGCGCGTTGTTCGCACACGACTGCCCGTTCGGGCCGGAGCAGCTCATCTGGCTGCCCAGCGGGCCGAGGAGTCCGACGAGGACGGTCAGCGGGATCGCGACGAGCATGCCGATCACCCAGCCGCGCACCGTGCGGAACTTGGTCCACTCGGCGTGGACGAGCTGCCTCATGACTGACCCGCCTGGAACTCGACGGCTTCCCTGGTCAGCTCCATGTAGGCCTCCTCGAGCGAGGCGCGGTGGGCGGCGACCTCGCTGAACGGGACGCCGTTGTCGGTGAGCAGGGTGACGACCGCCGCGGCCGTGAGACCGCCGACCGTGACCGTGTCGGCGCCGGTCGCGGCCACCGTGCCGCCCGCCTGGCCGAGGACGGTCATGGCTTGCGTCCGGTCCACCGTGCGCAGCGTGACCCGGTCCCCCGACGCGGCGGCGATCAGCTCGGCGACGCCCGTGTCGGCGATGACCTTGCCCCGGCCCACGACCACCAGATGGTCGGCCGTGTCCTGCAGCTCGCTCATGAGGTGGCTGGACACGAGCACCGCGCGGCCCTCTCGGGCCTTCTCGCGGAGGAAGGTGCGCATCCAGACGATGCCTTCGGGGTCCATCCCGTTGAACGGCTCGTCGAGCATGAGCACGGGCGGGTCGCCGAGCAGTGCGGCGGCGATCCCGAGGCGCTGCCGCATGCCCAGCGAGTAACCACCCGCCCGGCGCCGCGCGGCCGGGCCGAGGCCGGTGACGCCGATGACCTCGTCCACCCGTTTCGCGGGCAGGCCCTGGGAGTAGGCCAGCCAGAGGAGATGGTTACGCGCCGAGCGGGACGGCTGGAGCGCGCCCGCGTCGAGCAGCGACCCGACGTGGCGCAGCGGCGTGCGCAACTCGCGGTAGGGCCGGCCGCCGACGTGCGCGTGCCCGGCATCGGCCGAGTCGAGTCCGAGCACGACCCGCATGGTGGTGGACTTCCCGGCCCCGTTGGGTCCGACGAACCCGGTGACCTGGCCGGCGCCGACGGTGAACGTCATCCCGTCGAGCGCGGTGGTCCCGCCGAAGCGCTTGCGCAGCCCGGCGACCTTGATGGTGGCTTCCATGTCACGGAAGGTTAGGGAGCGCGCGCCGCCGAGTCGTCACGGTCACGAGCCATCCCGTGTCCCTCGTGAGAGTGACGCCCGGGTGGCCGTGAACAGCGACAATGATCGTCATGCCACCCATGTGGAGCGCGGTCGCCCCGGTGGCCCCCGTAACGTCCGTGGTCGCCGCAGCGTCGGTCGCCTCGGTGGTCGAGGTGCTGGTGCGGACGCTCGGCGCCGGGGTCAGCATCGAGTTCGGGTTCGTGCTGCTCCTGCTCGCGCTCGCCGGGACCCTCGTCGCGCTGCTGCCTCCCACGCCCGCCGTGCTCATCGTGGCGGCGGCCGACCTGCTGTCCCTCATTCTGCTGCACGTGCTGACCGCCGGTGCGGCCGTGGTGCTGGTCGTGCTGCTGACGCGGGCGGGCGCGCTGTGGGTGCTCGCGCTCGCGGCGCCGTTCGTGGCCGTCGCGGTGGCGTGGCCGTCGCCGGTGGCCGTGCTGGTCGCCGCCGCCGCACCCGCCGCCGCGTGGGCGGGCGTCGCGATCAGCGCCGACAAGGAGGCACGCGTGCACCGGGCGGCGCGACAGGCGGTCGCCACCACGCTCGTCGAGCACACGGCCCGGGGTGAGCGGGCCAGGATCGCGCGCGAGCTGCACGACGTGGTGGCCCACCACATCTCCATGATCGCCGTACAGGCCGAGACCGCGCGGCTCACCACCCCGGACCTCACTCCCCTTGGCGCGCAACGGTTCTCGGACATCGGGGACCGCGCCCGCGCCGGGCTCACCGAGATGCGGCGGCTCCTGGGTGTGCTCCGCGAGGACACCGAAGGCGGCGCGGATCTCCAGCCACAGCCGGGACTCGCCCAGCTGGTCGACCTGCTCGACGACGCCCGCCAGTCGGCCGGGGCGCGGCTCATCGTGTCCGGTGCACCGGTGCCGCTGGACCCGGGGGTCGAGCTGGCCGCGTACCGGATCGTGCAGGAGGCGCTCACCAACGCGCGCAGGCACGCGCCGGGCGCCGCCGTGGACGTGGAACTGCGCTACGGCAAGGACCTGCGGGTGCGGATCCGCGACAACGGCCCCGGACCGGACAACCCGGCCGGACACGGGCTGGCGGGCATGCGCGAACGGGCGGCGGCCGTCGGTGGCACGCTGCACACCGGAACCACGGCGGTCGGCGGGTTCCTCGTCGAGGCCTCACTTCCCGTGGAGGAACCGTGATCAGCGTTGTCGTGGCGGACGACCACGAGGTCGTGCGCACCGGATATGCGGCGCTGCTGGACACGCAACCGGACTTCACGGTGGCCGGGACCGCCGCCGACGGGGCCGCGGCCGTGCGGCTGTGCCAGGACGCCGAGCCGGACGTGGTGCTCATGGACGTCCGCATGCCCGGCATGGACGGCATCGAGGCCACCCGCAGGCTGGCGGGCGGTCCCCGGGTGCTGATCCTGACGACCTTCGACCTGGACGAGTACGTCTACGAGGCGCTACGGGCGGGTGCGAGCGGCTTCCTGCTGAAGGACGTCACGGCGGAACGGCTCTTCGACGCCGTACGGGTGATCGCGTCGGGTGAGGCACTGCTCGCGCCGACCGTGACCCGGCGGCTCATCGGCGAGTTCGCCCAGCAGAAACCGCGGCCCCGCCCACCCGAGCTGGCGAGCCTCACCCCGCGCGAGACCGAAGTGCTGCGCCTGGTCGCCGAGGGCCTGTCGAACACCGAGATCGCCGCGCGGCTGGTGGTCACCGAGGAGACGGTCAAGACCCACGTGTCCCGCATGCTCGCCAAGCTCGGCCTGCGCGACCGCACGCAGGCGGTGGTCGCCGCTTACGAGTCCGGCCTCGTGGTCCCGCACGGAATGCCCTGAGGTCAAGGAGCAAAACTCTCGGTTCCCAGTACGTTCAGAAGAGCGAGAGCCTCGGCGCCCGGCGATCCCCGCGGCGCGCTGTAGAGCACGAGGTGCTGGTCGCGGTCGGAGAGCGTGAGCGCGTCGCAGTCGACGGTGACCTCCCCGACGACCGGGTGCTGGAACGTTTTCGTGAGCACCGGTGCCGCCTGCACGTCATGCCGCTCCCAGAGCCGGGCGAACTCGGGGCTGCCGTCGCGGAGCTCGTCGACGAGGCCGGTCACCGCCGGGTCGGACGGGTACCGGGCGAGGGTGGTCCGGAGTTCCATGACCACGTTCTGCCGGAACTCGGCGGCGTCGGAGATCCCGTACAGCGGTGCGTCGGCGGGCGCCGGCCCGAGGAATGCCCGGCGCGCGAGATTGCGGTCCCGCGGGGGGAGTTCGGCGAAGTCCTCCATGAGCGCGGCCGCGAGATCGTTCCACGCGAGCACCTCGAACGCCGCGGACGTCACGAAAGCGGCCGTCTGCGGCAGCCGCTCGAGCAGCGCGAGAATGCTCGGGCGGACGTCGCGCCGGTGCAACCCGGTCCGGCTCGGCGCGGTGCCCGCGAGGACGTGGAGGTGATCGGACTCGGCGTCGGTGAGCCGCAGGGCGCCGGCGATCCCCGCGAGGACCTCACCCGACGGGCGCGGCGCCCGGCCCTGCTCGAGCCGGACGTAGTACTCGGTGGAGATGTGCGCGAGGACCGCCACCTCCTCGCGGCGCAGCCCCGGCGTCCGGCGTCGCGAGCCCGAGGGAAGGCCGACGTCCTCCGGCCGGAGCCGCTCGCGGCGACTCCGGAGGAATGCCCCCAGCTCCTGCTTGTCCATACCCCCAGTCTCCACGCCGCGCTGCGGCTCAGCCCGGTACAGCCTGTGCCTGCCTCCGGTCGGGAGACCGGCACAGGCTGTCGGCATGACCAGCAGTGACATCACCAGCGCAAGACATCGACAGTGACATCGACAGCGCACCCATCGGCCTGCTCACCGGCAAGGTCGTGTTCATCACCGGCGCCAGCCGCGGCATCGGGGAGGCCGCCGCCCGGCTCTTCGCCCGCGAGGGTGCCGCCGTCGTGCTCGCCGCCCGCGGCACCGACGCCCTCGACCGGATCGTCACCGAGGTCCGCGCCGACGGCGGCGTCGCGGATGCCGTGACCGTGGACCTCGCCGACCGGACGAGCATCCGCGCGGCGGTCGACCGCGTGGAGGAGCTGCACGGACGGCTCGACGGCGCCTTCAACAACGCCGCGACGATCCAGCGACCCGGCCCGCTCGACACGACGAGCGACGAGGACGTCGAGGAGCAGTTCGCCGTGAACTTCCGGGCGCACTGGACGGCCATGACGGCCGAGGCCGCGCTGATGCGCCGGGGCGGCGGCGGGGCGATCGTCAACACCTCGAGCATCGGCAGCCGCCGCGCGAACCCGGTACTCCCCGCGTACGGCGCCATGAAGCGCGCGCTCAACAGCATCACCGAGACCGCGGCCGTGACCTGGGCTCCGCAGGGCATCCGGGTCAACGGCATCACACCGGGCGGCACCGACACGGCGATGATCGCCGCGTGGGAGGCGGCGACCCCCGGCGTCGTCGAGCGGATCACCGCGTCGGTCCCGCTCGGCCGGATGGCCGAACCCCGCGAGGTCGCCGAGGTGGCGGCGTGGCTGCTCAGCGACCGGGCCTCGATGGTGACCGGCGCGATCGTGCCGGTCGACGGCGGCTTGGGCGCCTGATTTTTCGGGCTCATAAGCTTGGTGCGCAACCTGACACAGTGGAAGGTCAGCTCAACAATTAGTACGACCCCCGCGTCAAGGTGTCGGATCGGGGCGGGGCTGTTCGTAGCCGGGGGTGAGGAGCCGCCCACGAGGGCGGCCCCGAGCCGACGATGGGATCAGCTCATGTCCACTGCGAACACGAGACCAGGAGCCGGGCGACGGGAATGGGTTGGGCTGGCCGTGCTCGGCGTGCCCACGTTTCTCGTCACCATGGATTTCTCCGTGCTGTACCTGGGCGTTCCGCACCTGACGGCCGACCTCGCGCCGAGCGGCGTCCAGCAGCTGTGGATCGTGGACATCTACGGCTTCCTGATCGCGGGGTTCCTGGTCACCATGGGCACCATCGGTGACCGGATCGGCCGGCGGAAACTGTTGCTCATCGGCGCCGCCGTGTTCGGCATCGCCTCGGTGGCGGCCGCGTTCTCCACGAGCCCGGAGATGCTCATCGCCAGCCGTGCGCTGCTCGGCGTGGCGGGTGCCGCGGTGATGCCGTCGGTGCTGGCCCTGGTCACCGGCATGTTCACCGACCAGAAGCAACGCGGCCGCGCCCTCGCCATCTATCTGACCTGCTTCATGGGCGGGTTGACGCTCGGCCCGCTCGTCGGTGGCGTGCTGCTCGAGTATTTCTGGTGGGGTTCGGTGTTCCTGGTGTCCGTGCCGGGAATCGTGCTGCTGCTGGTGTTCGGTCCCGCCCTGCTCCCCGACCAGAAGGCACCGCGCGCCGGCAAGCTCGACCCGGTCAGCGTCGTGCTGTCCCTCGCGGCCATCCTGCCGTTCGTCTACGGGCTCAAGGAGCTGGCTCGCCACGGCTGGGCGTGGTTCCCCGCCGTGGCACTGGTGTTCGGCATCGCGGCAGCGATGGTGTTCGTCCACCGGCAGCGCCACCTGGAGCACCCGCTGCTCGACCTGCGCATGTTCGGCAACCGCACGTTCAGCTCCGCGCTGACGCTGATGTTCGTGACCAGCGTGGTGGGCACCGGCACGCTCCTGCTGGTCACGCTGTACCTGCAGAACGTCACCGACCTCACCCCGCTGGCGGCCGGCCTGCTCCTGGTGGTGCCCAACGTGCTGATGATCATCGGCAACCTGAGCACTCCCCCGCTGGCGAACCACATCCGTCCGGCGTACCTGATCGCGGGCGGGCTGGTGGTCGCGGGCGTCGGCTACACGATCTTCACGCTGGCCGACGCGACGTCCGGGCCAGGAATGATCGTCATCGCCATGGGTGTGGTCATGCTCGGCACCGGGCCGCTGGCCGCGTTCTGCAACCACCTCGCCATGGGGGCCGTGCCGCCGGACAAGGCCGGCTCCGGGGCGTCGATCGTGCAGACGACCAACGAGTTCGGGCTGGGGCTCGGCATCGCCACCCTCGCCACGCTCGGGACCGCCGTGTACCGGAGCGACGTGGAGGGCGCGCTCGGCGCGGTACCACCCGACGTGGCCGACGCCGCCCGGGAAAGCATCGACCGAGCGGTCGCCGCGGCCGGTCAGCTGCCCGTCGAGCAGAGTGGGGCTCTGCTGGCCGCGGCCCGCGACGCGTTCGCCTCCGGTGTGCACGTGGTGGGCATCGTCAGCGCCATCTTCTACGCCGGCCTGGCCGTCCTCGCGCTGCGGGCGTTCAGGCACGTGCGGAACTCGGACGGCGGCGAGACCGACCCGGAACCCGACGCCACGTCGGTGTCCCCGACCAACAGGAGTTGACATGCGGTACCTGGTTTCCGTGATCGACGACGAGATCACCTCCGCCGTCCCGGCCGAACTGGCCGCCACCAGCGCGTTCAACGACCGGCTCAAGGCGGCGGGCCACTGGGTCTTCGTCGGTGGCCTCGCGTCGCCCAGCACGGCCACCGTCATCGACGGCCGGGGCGAGGAGCCGGTGTTCACCGACGGGCCCTACCTGGAGTCGAAGGAGTATCTCGGCGGGTTCTGGATCATCGAGGCCCCCGACCTCGACGTGGCGCTCAAGCTCGCCGCCGAAGGTTCCCAGCACCGCAACCGGCGGGTCGAGGTGCGGCCGTTCCGGTGAGCCAGGCGAGAATCTGGGCATGTATTGCCTGGAGGCGGTCGTGGCCACCGAACCTGTACTGCACGCGTTGGCCGGTTCCCTCGAAGAAGCGCGCATCGTGCCCCTCGGCCAGCACCTGTCGCTCGTGCCCATGGCCACGGGGGCTCCCGCCGACCTCGGCAGCCTGATGGCGGCGTGCTCGGCGAAGGGGCCCGTGGCCTACGTCGAGGCCGAGTTCTTCGGCGGGACCGGGACGCAGTCCGCGCAGGTGTGGGACAACGGGAAGGTGGTCCTCGGCCCGCTGCGCCTGGCTGAGGGGGAACGACCGCCGGTCGCCGGCAGCCCGATCTCCCAAGCGCTTCGGCAGCTCGGGGCCACCAGGGGCGACCACCACGACGAGTTCGACGCGGTCGGGCTCGGCCGGCACCGCGACACGACGGACTGGCTGCCGACCACGAGCTGACGGGAGTATGGCGGGAT
Organism: uncultured Actinomycetota bacterium; assembly: GCA_963826035.1. Classification (GTDB taxonomy): domain Bacteria; phylum Actinomycetota; class Actinomycetes; order Mycobacteriales; family Pseudonocardiaceae; genus Actinophytocola. Next base: position 295,897 of record CAWGVZ010000010.1, read on the forward strand.
GCCGCCGCCGACGGCAATCCCCTGAACATGGTCTTTCCCGGCGTCACGCGGGTTCGCATGATCAGGCGACCCGGCTGGAAGGCGGCAGGAATGTTCGGCTCCCGAAAGAGCTGGCTCGGCGTCACCATGCTGGTGCTGCCGCTCGTGGTCGTGCCGTCACCCACCGCCGCGACGCCGACACCGGCGACACCCTCTGCCGCCGCCACGACGGTCACGCTGCTGACCGGTGAGGTGGTCGCCCACGTATCCCGACCAGACGGCGCTCCAGTGACGAAGCCTGCCGCTGCCGTCTAATCACCGGAGGGGCGCGGCGGCGCGGACCGTGGCCTCGATTCGGGGCCAGGGCAGGCCGGGCGGTATCCCGACCATGGTGATGTCGACCGTGGCGTCCCACCGGGCGAGCTGCTCCTGGACGGTCGCCGCGGTGCCGTAGGCGGTGAACTCGTCGAGGAGAATCTGCGCTTCACCCGGGACGGTCTTCGCGGACCGGACCAGGTCGACCTCGGCGGCCAGGCCCTGGGCGGCGACCAGGCGGGGATAGATCTCGCCCATCGCCGCGAGGTAGGTGGTGGTGCAGGCCGCCACCGCCGCCCGGGCCGCCGGGACGTCCGGGGCGACCACGGCGACCGGCCCGGCCGCGACGGTGATCGGGCGCGTTGTCGCCCGCTGCCGTGCGATACCGGCGGCGAGCTCGCGGATCCGGTCGCGGCGCAGGTAGATGGGGTACCACCCGTCGGCCAGGTCGGCCGCCACCCGGATGGTCCGCTCGCCGGTGGCGGCCAGCCAGATCGGCAGGTCCGGCACGGGCGGCTGGCCGAGGCGCAGCGCCATGGCCTCCGGAACGACCGAGAGCGCCGCCCGTTCGCCGTTCAGGAGCGCGCGTGTCCGCGTCGTGACGTCCCGCAGGCGAGCGGCCGGCCGGTCGTAACCGAGGTCGTGCAAGCCCTCCACGAGCTGGCGGGTGCTCGCGCCCAGGCCCAGGACGAACCGCCCGCCGGACAGCTGGTGCAGCGTCGCGGCGGACATGGCGATCGTCGCGGGGGTGCGGGTCCATACCGACAGGACGCCGGCCGCGAGCGTAATCCTGCGGGTGGCGACGGCGAGTTCGGCCAGCAGGACGGTCGAGTCGAGGGCCCAGCCCTCGGCCACGGACAACAGCTCGTAGCCCAGCTCGTCGGCGAGCGTGGCCGTGCGGACGATGACGTCGCGGCGGATCTCCATCGGGGTGAACGCGATGCCGCGCCTCATCGGAGCGTGATCCAGGTTTGGCGGGAGAAACCCTGCAGCGCCCCGTCGCGGGTGTAGAGCGCCGATCCGGCGATCAGCTTTCGGCCGGACACTCGCTCCAGCCAGCCGACGACGAGGTGCGCCTGCTGCGCCGTGATCCGCGGCAGAAGCCGCGCCGCCATCCGGCCGAGCACGGCGGGCCGGCCGATCCGTCCGAAGTGGACGGCCGCCCAGCCGCCCGGACAGTCCAGCGCCGCCCACGCGAACTCCGGCTTGATGAACCCGGCCGCTGTCGCGTCGCCGCTCGGGTACCAGACGGCCGCCACGAGCTCGCGCGCGACCAGCGGGCCCGGGAAGATCCGGAGCGCCACGGCGTCCGTGCGCCCGGTGCCGCACCCCACACACCGCGGGTACTGGTGGGAATGCAGTCCCGGGAAGGACGCGGTGGCCGCGAGCGCCTCGGCGAAGGTCGGCGGTCGCGGCGGGCGATCCTCGAGCACGGTCGAGGCACCCTCGGCGACGAGATCGTTCTTGTCGTGCAGCGCCAGACCTCCGTCGTGCGGCGCGAGCCGCAGTCCGGTCCCGAGCGGCACGGGTTTGCGCAAGGTGATCTCAGCGTCGTCCGCCACGTACGACGCGAGGACCCCACAGGCGTAGCCGCCGTGGGCGGACCCCGGCGGACCCTCGAAGGCTGGGTCGATGGCGATCTCACGGTTCGGCATGCCCGGACGCTAACGGCGTGCGTTGGGTGGCCGAATCGGTTGGCTTACGGAGAAACCGTGGCTTTCCTGGCGGAGATCCCGCGGAAATTACCTAGTCGGGGTGAGCCGGGCCCAGACGGCGATCTGGGCTCGGGCGCGGACACCGAGCTTGGTGCGGACGTGCTCGACGTGCGCGTCGACCGTCCGGACCGACACGCCCAGCGTCCTGGCGATCTCGGCGTTGGTGAACCCGTCGGCGATCAGGTCGGCCACCTGGAACTCCCGTGCGGTGAGCGGACCACCGGTGGCTCCGGCCCTGCCGGCCTGGTCCGGACGCAGGAACGACAGGAGCAGCGACACGGCAGTGTCCGCGCCCTCGGCGGAGATCGGATGCATCCGGCCGGCGAGCGTCGCGAACTGCGCACCCGGGACCAGCGCCGCCAACTCCCGGCCGAGTTCGACCCGAACGGCCCGGCTACCTTGGCGATGCGTCACGAGCGTCGGCACCCGAACCGTCGGCAACAGGTCCGCGACGTCGAACCGATAGAACATGTCCAGCAGCGAAGCCGCCATCTCGGCGTCCGCCGCGGAGCGCTGCAGCTGGGCGAACATCCCGGCCAGGTCCGCCGGCGCCTCGGGGAGCCAGATGTCGGCCAGCACCCGTGAACCGAGCCCCCAATGCGCCCGGATCAGCGACAGCACCGACCGCCGGACATCGTCGGGGGCGAGGTCGCGGCCGCGGACACAACTGCCGTGCACGATCAACGACGACAGCATGTCCGGGTGGGTCGCCGCGTACGCCGCCGCCACCTGCCCGCCCTCGCACGAGCCGAACAACGCGAACCGCTTGAGCCCGAGGCGCACCACCAGCGCCTTCAGCGTGGCCAGTTCGAACTCCATGGTGAAGTCCGTACGGGCCCGGTCGGACAGGCCGCAGCCGAGCTTGTCGTACAGGATGACCGTGTGTTCCCGCGCCAGCGCCTCGACGAACTGGCGATGCTCCCGGTGCTCCCACATCAGGCCGAGATGTGACACCCAACCGAGCATGACCACCAACGGTGGCCCGCTACCCATCACCGAGTACGCCACCCGACCCGCGGGCGTCTCAGCGAACCGCACGACCTGCCTCATCCGGCGTCACTCCCCTGCCGGCCGGCATCGCGCCCCCAGCTGGCTGGCTCAGAGTACCTCGAGGTAGGCGTCGAGTTGGGCCGCGCCAGTAAGAAGGTCGCGGCTGCGCGTGGTCAGCCGATCCTGCCAGGAGTCCAGGAAGGCGCTCAACGCCGCCGCCCCGCCCGCCTCACGCAGCGACGCGACGAACTGCGCGACCTGGCGTAGCAGGTACCCACCTCGGCGCAGTTGCCGCGCGATCTCGGCGTCGCGTACGGAGTCCGGTCCGTATACGCGGTAACCCGTTGCCCGGTCGCGTTCGGGACGCAGGATGCCCGCCGTCTCCCAGGCACGCAGCGTCGCCGGGTGCACGCCGAGCCGACGCGCGAGTTCGCCCACGGTCAGCAGCCGGCCGTTCGCGGGCCTGGGTGTCGTGGACAGGGTGCCGAGGGCCGTCGCGACCTCGGCGCGGGTGTCGCGTTCGGTGAGCAGCGCGACGTGTGCGGCGTCGATGAGCCGGTACGCGGACTCGGTGTCGCCCTGGTTCGTCGCGCGCATGATCTCCGTCGCCTGCTGGTGCCCGTGGCCGGGGCGCAACGCGAGGAAGGCGCGCACGGCCTGCGCGTGCCGGGGTGTGTAACGCCGGTAGCCGGTCGCGCTGCGCTCGGTCGGCGGGAGGATGCCGGCGTCGTCGTAGTTGCGGATCGCCTGTGCGGACAGCCCGTGTTCGCGGGCGAGGTCGATGGGTCGCAGTGTGCACCTCCGATTGAGGCTTCAATCTAGCGGAGCGAGGTTGACGTCGCGAAAGCCTCAATCGAACCTTCAACGATATCGTTGAGGGCTGTGCCTTCGGAAGGGGTGTTCATGTCCACTGTCGCCGGGATCGGCCGCCAACTCGACGACCCGACAAGCCTGGGCCGTGCCATCGACGAGCTGCTCGGCGCGCGGACCGAGCCGCCGGTCTTGCTCGGCCTCGGCGAACCGGCCCACGGGATCGAGGCGTTCCCGTTGCTGCGCAACGAACTCCTCGGTCACCTCGTCGAACGCGGGTACCGGTCGATCGTGCTGGAGACCGATGTCTTCGCCGCGTCCCTTGTGGACGACTACGTGTGTGGTGCGACGGCAGATATCGACGCGGTGCTGGCGACCGGGTTCAGTCACGGATTCGGTGCCGTGCCGGGCAACCGCGAACTCGTCGAATGGCTCCGCGCGAACAACGCCGGCCGCGCGCCGCGGGACCGGGTTCGCTTCCACGGCTTCGACGCACCGACGGAGACCTCCAGCGCGCCGAGCCCGCGACGCGCGCTGTCCTCGGCCATCGACTACCTGCCCGCGGCGCTGCGGCCCGAATCAGCCCGCGACCTCGACGTGTTGCTCGGCGACGACGCCGACTGGACGAACCAGGCGGCCATGTACGACGCGGCGGCGTCCATCGGCGACTCCGACCGCGCTCGCGCCCTGCGCATCGTCGCCGACGACCTCGCCAGCGCGTTGCGCCGCGCGGCACCCGGCCTGCGTGCCGCCGACCCGACGGGCTACGCCCACGCCGTCGCACACGCGCGCACCGCCCAGGGCCTGCTGCGGTATCACGCGGCCATGGCCGGTCCAGCACCCGATCGCATCGCGACCCTGGGCAGCCTGCGCGCCGAGATGATGGCCGAGAACCTGCTGGCGATCGTCGCCCAGGAGCAGCACCGCGGACCGAGCCTGGTGTTCGCGCACAACGGGCACCTCCAGCGCCACGTGCCGGCCGGCGAGGTGAGTTGGGGAAGCGCCGGCGCGATCGTCGGGCTCACCCTCGGTGAGCGTTATGTGTTCCTGGCAACCGACGCCAACCCGCACAGCGATCCGGGCACCCTCCAGGGCTTGTTGGCCGAGGCGACCACCCGCCGCGCCCTGTTCCCGGCGCAGGCCCTCCGCGCCGCACTCCCCCCGTCGATCGGCACGGGTGAACCGATGGTGCCCGGCCACCTCCCACTGAACCCGGCGAATCTGGACGGCGCGGACGCGGTCATCTTCGTGGCCGACACTAACGGGAAGCGGCATCAGTACTGGCTTCATTGATCATGAGCAGCGCGAGGGCAGGTAGTCCGGCGGTCAGGGTCATCACCGTGGCGGCGAGTGCCAGTTGTCCTTGGACGAGCATGGGTGTCGCCAGCACGGCGCCGAGCGGCAGGGTCCCCTGCATGAGGGTGCGCAGCAGGGCGAACGCGCGGCCGTGCAGCTCTGGTGGAATGCGTCGCATCCGCAGTGACTGCGCCCAGATGGTCATGGGGGCGCTGAGCAGGCCGACCAGGAAGAATCCCGCACCGACCGCTGTCTGACTCGGCGCGGCGAGCAGGAGGAGGAAGGCACCGGCGGCCGGGAGCTGCACCATCGCGATGGCGCGTAGCAGCGACCGTTGGGTACGCGTGCTTCCGGCGACGGCGGCGCCGACGAACTCGCCGGCGGCCGCGGCGGCCAGCAGTATCCCGAGTGTCCCGGCACCACCCGCCAGTTCGTGTTTCGCCAGCCAGGGCGCGGTGATCAGCAGCATTCCCTCGGCGATGTTGAACGCCATGAATGCCACGGTGGTCGCGATGATCACCCGGTCTCGGCCCAGTCGCCGCAGTGATACCGGGGCGGCTGCCCGCTCGGCCGGCCGCAACGGCCGTCGGACCAGCGCCGCGCTGAGCGCGAAAACCAGGAACGTCGCGGCGTCGATCGCCAGCACGCCGGCCGGGCCGATCCAGCCGATCAGCACTCCCGCCGAGGCCGGCCCGATCATGCTGGCCACGCTGAAACTGAGCGACTCCAACGCGTTCGCCGCGTTCAGGTCCGTCTCGCGGACGAGCGCCGGGATGGCCGACGGAAATCCCGCGAGCGGCACCATCTTCAGCAACCCGTAGATCGCGGCGACGGCGAACGGCAGCCAGTCCGCCATGATGCCAGCCGCCGCGGCGAGGGGAATGAAAGCGACGGCCACCGCGCGGAACAAGCTGTCGGCGATCAGCACCACCCGTTTGTCGAAGCGGTCCAGCAGCGGTCCGACGGCCAGCCCGCCCAGCACGACCGGCGCCGTGTAGCACACGCCGAGCAGGCCGAGCCTGGTCACGCCGTCCGCCTGGGCGAGCACGAGCCAGGACAACGCCACGAACGTCATCCCGTCGCCGATCAACGACACGGTCGACCCCAGCCACAGGCGACGGAAATCGCCGGCGCGGAGCACCGACCTGTATTGCCGCATCACGGCGCCGATCCTCGCCGCCCGCACATCTCATGTCCGGCAGAAATCGGACATGATCATTTGCCGGGTTCATGGGCGGGGAGACCGCGAAGGAGCACCCCCAGGAAGAGGTCGAATCGCGGCGCTTCTGGTCCGAGGTCATGGCCGGCCTGGTGGGCGCCGAGCCATTGCACGACCCCCAGGCCGAAGGCGTACCAGCTTTGCTCAGCCATCGGCGGCGAGGCGCCGGCCACGGTGAAGGCGTGGACGACCTTGTCGTGCAGGCGGGCGAAGGAGTCCGGGTTGTGCCGGTGCGGCGCCGCTACGTGGGCGGCGTAACCGGGCACCGCGAGGAACTCGTCGTGCATTTTCCACGCCAGGTCGGACAGCCAGTCGCGCCAGGTCTCGGGGGTCGGCTCGGTGGCGGGCAGGATCCGCTCGACCATGACCTCGCTGATGAGGTCGAACAACTCGTCGCGGTCGGCGACCCATCGATAGAGCGCCGAGTGCGAGACGCCCAGCCGGGCAGCGAGATCGCGCATGGTCACGGTGCGTAGGTCGGACTCCAGCGCCGCAGCCACGATCGCGTCACGGCTCAGCTTCGCCGGCCGGCCCAACGGACGAGCGCTCCCCTGCATGACACCGGATCCTAGACTTAGTGACCAATGGTCACAAATAGGTAGGCTTCCCTAAGAGATCTGAAGGAGCACCAATGACACCGTTGGTACGCATAGATGCCGCCGACCTGACGCCCACGGAGGCCGCCCGCGTGGTCAACGAGGTACTCACCGAGGCGAGCGGCCAGCACGCGTCGTTCGCCGTGATCCAGATGTCGTCCACCACCACGCAATCGACCGAAAGGGCAGACCGAACGGCGCCGGGTGATCGGTGGCGTCGGCGAGCGGATACGAATGCTCAAGCAGCTCCGCCCCAGGCTGAAGGAGACCTGTCGCGGCCTGGCGTTCGTGGTCTCCGCAGAGGCGCGGTCAGCGAATTCCAAGGCGATCAAAGCCGGGCCCAAGATGTGGGGCTGCCCGACCTTCGCCACCGACGACGTGGGCGTCGCGACCGCGTGGGCCGAGGCCCGGCTCGCCGACGGTGACGCCTGATGTGGGTCATTCTCGCGGCAACCGTGGCCTTTCTCGCCCGCAAGCTCGGTCGTCGTCAACGCAGGGGATTCACTGGTCGAACAGCGCCGCGAAGTCACCCATCATCAGGTCGATGCCCTTGAGCTGGGCGGTGGTTTCCGCGTCCAGGATGTCCATGGCGAGAAGCGGGCCGGCCGCTCGCCGCGCGATCTGTGCGGCCGTGTCGGCGTCCACATAGGTCTGCCAGCCGGGTGCGTAGGTCGCGCCGCCACCGGGGCCGAGCGGGAGGACGATGCCCGGCGGGCCGGGTTCATACGGCGTGGTCGCCTCGCCGCCCAGCAGGGCGCGGATGTTCGCCGCCACCACCTCCGCGTGCGCCATCGCCGCGCTGGCCTGCTTGGCTTCCCGGGTCGCGGTGACGTCGCCGATGGCGAAAACCCTTGGCTGCCCTGGCAACCGGAGATCGGCCGTGACCGCCAGCCGCCCGCCGGCCCGTCGCGGGGTGGTCAGGTAGCCGGTGGCCGGCGCGCCGCCGAAGCAGCGGAACCAGATGTCGGCCGTGACCTGGTCGCCGGAATCCAGGGTCGCGGTGAACGTCTTTGCCTCACCGGGCTCGGACGGGGGCTGCTCGCGCAGGCCGGTGCCGAGGATGACCTCGACGCCGAGAGCGTCGAGTTGGCGGCGCAACTCGGCACGGAACTCGGCGGGATAGTCGCCGGGGACGATGTCGGCGCCCCTCGCGACGATGGTGACCGTCTTGTCGGGCCAGGTGGCCTTGAGCTCCCCCGCCAGTTCGAGCGCGACCGGCCCGGCGCCGATCAGCAGTACGCGGTTCGAACCGGCCAGCGCGTGCCGGGTCGATTCGTACCTGTCCTTGGCGGTGGCGCGGTCGGTGACGCCGGTCTTGGCGGGGAACGGGTACGCCGAACCCGTTGCCAGCACGACGAAGTCGGCGTCGAGCCGGCTTCCGGACGCCAGGCGGATCGAGGTGCCGTCCACCCGCTCGGCCCGATCCCTGAGCACCCGGCCACGGCCGAGCAGGTGGTCGTAGCCGAAGAACAGCCGGTCCGTCCACTGTGGATCGGTGAGGCCGCGCAGCGCGGCGATGTGGTGCACGAAGGTGTCCTTCGGTTCGACGAGAACGACGTCGATGTCCTCGTCGAGTGCCTTGGCGGTGCTGATACCGCCATAGCCGCCGCCGATGACGGCCACGGTCGTACGCATGGATGGCTCCTTATCGCAAAGTGGTCGGGCCGACGGTGCGCACGTGCAGCACGGCGTCGAACCATTCGTCGAGCGGGCCGGTCGTCAGGTAGTGGTCGTGGTCGGCCGTGGCGTCGTAGATTCCGCCGATCACGCGGAGCCGGTGCGTTCCGCGCAGCCAGTCGTCCACCGGTTCCTGGTGTGGGGCATGCAGATCGAGCAGGTACCGGTCCGGCCCCGCGGCCGCCAGTTCCGCGTCGACCGACCCCGCCATCGCCGCGGGGGCGCGCTGACCCGGGTGCAGCCCGCTGAGGTCTCCCCCACCGAACTCGATCAGCAGCGACACGTACCCCTCGCCCAGCCGCCGGCGCAGTTCGTTGCCGACGCTCTGGAACGGGTCGAGCAGCGCGAACGGCTCCAGCCGGGCCGCGTTCGCGGTGAACGAGATGCCTTCCCAGTAGGCGACTTTGGCGCCGTCGCCCACGAGCGACGTCACGGTGGCCACCGACCGCTGCCGGGCGACCGCGTAGTCGAAGCCGCCGCCCGCGAAGCTGCCCGCGTGGAAGTCCAGGATCACCTGCGCCTTGTCGAGCGCCGCGGACTCAGGACGGCTCGCCACCAACTCGTAGGCGTCCCTCGCGTGGTCGACGAACGGCCGTCCGGGATGGGTGCCGCGCGCCAGTTGCACGTGCTCGGGTACCTCGTGGGCGGTCACGATGGTGTCGTAGTGCCGCCGAAGTGCGTCGACGATCTCACTGCTGTGGTCGAGGACGGCCTGGTAATCGGCCGGTTTCGCCGTCGGCGGGTCGAGGCCGACCACGCGGAACGGATCATCGGGGTGCCGCTCGTTGAACCACCGGGCCCAGGTGACCAGCTCGGCCATCTCCGTGGTCCGCCACGGCCGCCAGAGTTCGGCCATGGCCGAATCCGGGTCGCCGTCGCCCGTGCGGAGATAGGCGTTCAGCGTCTCCACCGCGGCTTCGTCGTCCTGGATGACGAGCACGCGGAACCCCAGCCTCTCCACCAGTAGCCGCAGTACCCGGTGGCCGAGCGACACCACCTCGTGCCCGGCGCGCGTCGTCTCACCGATGCCGACGACGGTGGCGCCGGCCAGCATCGTCTCCAGCGGTGTCAGGTCGGTGAGCGGTTCGGCGGGATCGGTGGTCTCGAGCGGGTGCGCGTTCTCCTTGATCCAGTGTTGTACCGCGTCGGTCATCGAGTTTCTCCCATCGTCTTGGCCTCGAGGCTAGGACGACATTGGAAGACGATGAATGCTTGATGGTCGCCGATTTATACGCGATAGTATTCACCGGTGGACGTCTTGAGCGATGTGGTCTCAGCGATCCGGGTGGGACAGCCAGGCTGCGAGCGGGTCGAGTGGTCCGGACCGTGGGAACAGCGGTTCCCGGATCAGCCCGGCACCGCCGGTTTTCTCGTGGTGCTCCAGGGTTCGTGCCGGCTGATCGAGGACTCGGCCGAACCCGTCCGGCTCGGGCGAGGCGACGTGGTGTTCTCCCCGCACGGCAACGGATACACGCTGGCCGACGAGGCGGCCACGGTCACCCTGTGCGGCGGCTACCACCTGGCGCCGAACTGGACCCATCCGCTGCTGCGCGAACTTCCCGGCACGATCCAGCTTCCCGCCTATCCGGAACGCCATCCGGACCTGGAGACGGCCGTGCGGATCCTCGGCAGCGAGAGCACCGGACGCCGTCTCGGCGCCGACGCCCTGGTACCCATCGCGCTCGACCTGCTGTTGGTGTACATCCTCCGCGCCTGCTTCGACGGGCACCCCGGCCGCGAGACGGGCACCGGGTGGGCCGCCGCGCTCACCGATCCCCCGACCAGTGCCGCGCTCAACGCCATTCACGACCGTCCGGCCCATCCCTGGACGGTGCGGGAGCTGGCCGACGAGGCACGGTTGTCGCGTGCGGCCTTCTCCCGGCGTTTCCACACGCTCACCGGGCAGCCGCCCATGACGTATCTGACGTGGTGGCGGATGACCCTTGCCGCCGAACACCTTCGCGACCCGGCGAACTCCATCCACACGGTCGCGACGAGCATCGGCTACACGTCCGAGTTCGCGTTCTCGACCGCGTTCAAGCGCCACTTCGGCGTCGCCCCTGGCAGGTTTCGCCGGGGCGAGGCTTAGTGGTCAGAATCGGAAGTCCTTCTGGGGTCGATCTGCGCTGGCTGGCATGTACCGGCGGGCGGTGTCGCGAAGGGCGCTTCCGGGACAGTGGTCGTGCCCTGAAGGACCCATTGGGGGCGTTGAACGTCTCGATGGACCCCTTCGAGACATCGGCCATGCCTCGAAGGGGTCCATCGAGACGCCGCCACCTGGTCAACCCCCGAAAGACTTCCAATTTCGACCACTTAGGGTGGCTTTATGGACTACGGGCTCACAGGCAAGGTGGCCGTCGTACCGGGTGCAACCGCCGGTCTCGGTCTCGCGACGGCACAGGCACTGGCGGCGGAGGGCGCCTCGGTCGTCATCGGCGGCCGGCGGGCCGAGTTGGCGAAGGAACGCGCGGCCGCGCTGCCCGCCGCGGTCGGCATCGGCGTCGATATTCTCGATCCCGACGGGCCGCGGGCGCTGGTCGACGCCGCGCTCGAGAACTTCGGGCCCGTCGACATCCTCGTTCTCAACGGTGGTGGGCCGGCGCCCAGCGTCGCCGCGGGCATGACCTCCGACGGGGCCGCGGCCGCCGTCGATCGCCTGCTCCTGCCGCACGTCCGGCTGGTGACGGCCGTGTTGCCCGGCATGCGGGAACGTGGCTGGGGGCGCATCGTGGCGATCGGGTCGACCGGGATCCAACAACCGGTCGAGGGCCTCGCGGCGTCGAACGTGGGGCGCGCCGCGCTCGCCGGCTACCTGAAGACCCTCGCGACCGAGGTCGCCGCCGACGGTGTGACGGTCAACCTGGTGCTGCCCGGCCGAATCAACACCGACCGGCTCGTCTCTCTCGACCAGGCCAGCGCCGAGCGCCAGAATCGGCCCGTCCACGAGGTTCAGGCGGCGGCGGAGGCCGCCATTCCGGCCGGTCGTTACGGCACGGCCGATGAGTTCGGCGCGGTCGTCGCGTTTCTCGCTAGTCGGGCGGCGTCCTATGTCACCGGTACACAGCTCCGCTGCGACGGTGGACTCGTCCGCGCTCACTGAGGGGTTGCATGGGATACGATCGCGTGCTTCGGTGATTTCGCTTGTGGCTGGAGCGATCGGGGCAGTGCCTCTCGCCGAGACTCCCGTTCGGAGTGCGTTGGGACAGGCGAGAGTCACTGAGGCTTTTTCATCCTGTGGTCGCTTCGTAGTTCTGTAGCACGTGGATGGCTTTGGCGAGGCGGCCGACGCGGCGTGGGCTGACACGGACTTTGTGCAGGATGCGCCAGTACTTGAGCTGGGCGTTGGCGCACTCGCCGGGTCCGCGTAGCCGGGCGTGGGCGCGGTTGGCGTCCTTCTGCGACTCGGGTAGCTCGCCGGACACCCACAGAATCGTCCCATCCGGAGACGCGATCACCTGCAGGTTCACCCCGTGGCGCTTGTGCTTGCCGGAGTAGAACGGCCGGTCGGCGGCGATCCGGTCGATCGGGATCAGCGTGCCGTCGATGATCACATAGGCCATCCCCTCACGCTTGGCCTCGCGCAGCGCAGCCCACAGCTTGGGGCCCGCCGGGCGAGCAGTTCGACGGTCTCGTTGACATACCGCCAGCATGTGGTGGTCGACACCCCGACCCCGGCGCCGACCTCGGCGAATGGCTCGCCCTTCCGCAGGTGCACCAGCACCAACAAAGCCTGCTGGCCGGGGTCGAGCGCCCGCCACGGTGAAGCGATCTCCCGACGGTGGGTACGGACCAGCCCGGACACGAACGCCAGGGTCTGACGTGACAACGGCAACGCGGCACGGTAGAACAGCATCTGAAGCCCTTGGTGTGGACGTTGATCTTGGTCGATTGCCGTCCTACCAAGGGCTTCGTCACGTTCAAGGTAGCGACACGCCGAAGATCAACCAGCCCCGGACCTACACCCCTTACCCACCAACACATCCAGACCAGGATGAAACGGCTCACTGCAACGTACCGTGAGAGCTTTGGCCACGGGGTGATCCGAGTTCACAGGTTGAATTGTTTGCTTGCGTTGCATTGTGGGTAACTGACCGTATGCTCCGGCTCTTTTTCTTTCATCCGATCGAGCGATGACATTATCGAGGCGGCGCATAGAATAGAAGTATGTCCAGCTCCCGCCTGATGGACCTCTCCCAACAATTGGCTGAAGCCACCAAAGCCCGCCGCAAAGCCAATGCATCGATGCTGTCAATAATCGCAGAAATGCGAAAAGCCGGTATCGCCCACGAAGCCGGATACACCCAGCTGAGCATGTTCCTCTCGGTACGTTGCCGTGGCTCGCCGTGCCCAACCACCCCGAACGGGAGTCTCCGGCGAGACATGGCGCCGATCGCCCCAGCCCACAGCCCAATCACCGAAGCACGCGATCGTCCCAGCAGAACCAGTAGAACCAGCAGAACCACCGTCCCAAGACGCCGCATCTCCGCAGGTCACACCCCATCTCACGTCCCAGCGTCCCAATCCCGGCCAGGAGCCTTGACGGTGATCACGGACGTGGTGAGGCTGGCGACCATGTGGCGTGTGGTGATCATCAGCATCGTCGCGGTGGCGCTGGTGGTGACGGTGACGTCGCTCGCCGAGCCACAGCGCGTCGCCGGGCTCCCCAGGGCGACGACCCTGCCGGAGGAAGAGAGCAACGACCCGTACGAACCGATCCAGCTCGCCGAGTTCGAACCCGGCAGATACCCCAAGGAATACGGCTTCTCCTCCGACCCCGACCCGAGCGTCATGGAAGTCCGGGGAGAATCCGGCTACGTCACGTTCACCACCCACGAGATCGTCCACGTCACCGCATTCGACCTCACGGACGGCGAGATCAAGTGGAACAGGGAGATAAACCTGAACGCCCCAATCGGCGCACTGAGCATGGTGGCGACGAACACGGGACTGCTCTTCGTGATCAACCCTCCCGGCTATTTCCAGTTCACCATCAGCCTCGATCCGGAAACCGGCGAGGACCAGTGGCACGTGTCCGAGGGACCGTTGACGGTCACCGGCGTGGCCAGCGACCGCCTGCTCATCTACAACAGCGACCAGGACATGGTGCACGCCCACGGTCTGGATGACCCCACCGCAAAGCCCACCTGGTCGGTCGGCGCGGACGGCGGGCGCGTGACCGAGATCTTCCAGGAGACCGCGGCGACGCGCCGGCTGCCGCGCGACGACGGCGACGACCTCTCCGTCGACGTCGGCGCCAACCCGGACAAGGACCAGTACATCGTCCACGCCGCCATGTACAGCGGCGCCATCTCGGTACGCGAACTGTCCACCGGCACCGTGCTGGCCGAGGGCAACGCCGGCGAGACGATGATGGACGTCGTGGCCTATGAGGACACGATCTTCGCCTACCGGCAGACCCCGCGAACGCTTGCGGCCTACGATGCCACCGACCTGTCGAGTCCGAAGTGGAGCGTCGAGACGCCGCCGTCGGCCGACGGATCGGACCTGGCGGTGTGTGCGGAGAACCTGCTGTGCCTGAAGACCGTCACCGACCAGGGCATGCCGATCTACGCGTTCGACGCCACCAACGGGGAACTACGCTGGCAAACCACCGACTACCAGACCACGCCCGTGATGGCCGGAAGGTCGGTGGCCGTCGCTCACCAGGACGGCGCGGCACTGCTCGACCCGGCGTCCGGCGACATACTCGCGGAGTTCGACTCGCCGAGCTTCGCGCTGCCCGGCGACGACGTGGTCATCGGCTTCGACGAAGAGATCCAGCTGTTGGCGCCGGGTGCGAAGGAGCCGATCTCGCTGGGCGCCGTGCCCACCCCCGCGATGCCGGCCGGCGAGTGCGAGTGGACGCCCGAGGTGGCACTCTGCGCCGGCGACGAGAGCTACCAACTCTGGCGCTACCGCGACTGACCGGGCAGCCGCATCAAACGCCGGATGTTGCGCTGAAGAACCGCCTGCTGAAGACTCGCCCGTTGAGAACTCGCCCGTTGAAAACACCGCGCCACGCCAACTCGCGAAGCCCATGGTCGCGGTGGGCCTCGTCAACGCGGTCGCGGTCTGCCTCATCGGATCCGTCACCGGACATCAGACGATCACCATGGCGGCTCCCATCGAGCGGAGCAATCTGCTGTTCGCCTACCAGACCTCGCCGACCGGATATATCCGGACCGGGCTCTCCGCGCTCAACGAATGGATGAGCCACCTGGCACGCACGCTGCGTCGGAACGGCGACGCCTTCGGCGCCCTGGTGGAAGCGGGCGAAGCGATCTCCCGCGGTCGCGACCTGGCCGACTTCGTCGCGGCCATCCGGAGAACGGTCCCGCCGGCCTGCGCCATCCTGTCCGACATCGCGGACAACGCCGCAGCCGACGCCAAGCTGTACGACCCGGACGCGGACGCTGAGGGCGACCGACTGTGGCTTCGCTACCTCGCCGGCGTTCAGGCCACCGCCGCGGACTGCCTGGCCCTGGCGCGGGCGGAGACGGAACCGGAGATCCTCGAGGCGCTCGAGACGCTAACGCCCCGGCCGCGCTGACCGAGGCGCAGGCGCTCGCCGACTGGCTGGAAGAGAAGTACGGGTGATCTCAGCCGGGGTGCGGTGTCCAGGCGAAAGCCGCGCCGGCGGCGCGCGTGATCAGGGGTGCCGGTGTGGCGAAGGCGAGCGTGTCGCGGATGGCGATGGCGGCGTGGTTGGACGTCTGTCCCCGACCCGATCCCCCGACCACCCTAATGCTGATGGTTATCGTTTACAATAGTGCTGCGTCACATTCACGGATGCGCATAACGCGGCGGCACAGCCGAACCCGCATGATGACCACTCCCGTCACCCATGATGACCACACCCGTCGGCCATGATGACCAGACCCGCACCGCAGGCCGGCGACCCGACACACCCCCACCATCCGCAACGGTCATCATGACCGACCGGAATGGTCATCATGGGGTGCGGGACTGGTCATCATGGGTGCTGGTCACCACAAGGTCAGCAGGAGCACCAAACCGAGTAGGAGCACGCCCCACCAGACCATCAGGTCGGTCGCCCAGGGGACGGCGACCCGGCCCGTGGGTCGCAGCGGGCTGGTGGCCACCGTCCACACGCGAGCGGCGCGGCGGCGGACCGGCGGCCCCCACCGGCGGGTCCGGCTCACGCCGTTGGTGAGCGCCCGCCAGCCCGCCGGCAGGGCCCGGCGATAGAGCGCGTCCGCGTCCAGGTTCACCGAACGCAGCTCCGGCGGGTAGAGCCCCGTGCGGACCAGGACGGTGAAGGCCAGCGAGGCGAACAGCAGCAGCTGCAACTGGTTGATCACGTGTGGCGTCGTGTAGGGCACGTAGTCCATGGCGTGCGGCAGGATCCCGTACAGCAGGCCCGGCGCCACCCCGATCCCCACGCAGATCACGGCGGCCAGTGCCATGGCGGCGCGCATGTTCAGCGGCGGCTCGGCCACGCGGAGGCCGCGGTCGTGCGCGAAGAACGCGAAATACGGGATCTTGATCCCCGCGTGGTGGAACACGCCGGCGGAGGCGAACAGCAGCAGCAGCCAGACCACCGTCCGGTGCTCCTGCGCGACGGCCTCCAGGACCAGCGACTTGGTCACGAACCCGGAGAACAGCGGGAAAGCCGAGATCGACGCGGCGCCGACCATGCACAGCACGGTGGTCTGGGGCATGGACTTGTAGAGCCCGCCCAACTCCGAGCCCTTCACCGTGCCGGTCCGCAGGAGCACGGCGCCCATGCTCATGAACAGCAGTCCCTTGAACACCATGTCCGCCACCGCGTGCGCGCTCGCGCCGTTGATGCCGAGCGCGCCGCCGATGCCCACGCCAACGACCATGAACCCCAGCTGGTTGATCATGCTGTAGGCGAGCACGCGACGCAGGTCGTTCTCGATCACCGCGTAGAAGATGGGGAACACGGTCATGGCCGCGCCGACCCAGACCAGCGCCTCGGTGCCGGGAAAACCGCGCGCCAGCGTGTAGATCGCGAACTTCGTGGTGAACGCCGACAACGCCACGGCGCCGACGATCGTCGCCTCGGGGTAGGTGTCGATGAGCCAGGCGTGCAGCACCGGGAAGGCGCACTTGATGCCGACGGCCACCAGGATGAGCACCCCGCCCGGGCCGTCGAGCCCGATGTAGCTGAACTCGAGCCCTTCGCCCGCGCCCACCCGCACGACGATCCCGGCCAGCAGCAGGAGCCCGGACAGCACCTGCGCCACCAGGTACCGCATGGCCGCGCGGTGACTGCGTTCGGTGCGGCCGGCCCAGATGAGGAACGCGGAGGACAGCCCGGCCAGCTCCCAGAACACGAACAGGGTCAACAGGTCGCCGGCCAGCGCGCCGCCGACCGCGCTCGCCGCGTAGACCAGGATCACCGCCTGCTGCAGCGAGTCCCGCAGGTGCAGCGCGTAGATCGAGGTCAGCAGCGCGGCCACCAGGAAGCCCGTGGCGAAGACCCGGGACAGCCCGTCCACCCGAAGCGGGTTCAGCACCAGGCCGAACAGCTCGAACGTCGCGCCCGTGCCCTCGGGCAGCGACCACAGCAGCACCAGGCCGGCCACGGGCAGCGCCACCATCAGCACGCGGCGCGGCCAGCCTCGCAGCAGCGGCACGCCGAACGCACCGAGGATCAGCAGCAGGGCGGGGTTAGTCATCCCGGTCCCCCGGCTCGTAGTAGTCCTCGTCCCGCTTCAGCCACCGCCGCAGCCATTTGGCCGACAGCACCAGTCCCACGCTGCCGAGGAAGCCGTACACCGCGTAGAAGCCGAACCAGCCCTCGAAGCCGAAGTGAGGATGCTTGCCGTAGAACAGGTCGGCCGCGAACGCCAGCGCGCAGAGCGCGGCCAGCCCGTACACGATCCGCGTCACGCTCACGGCAGCTCCAGGATCCCGGCCAGCGGGGCCATCACGGCTTCCGCGCCGAAGAACAGCGCGACGCAGCCGACCGCGGTCAGGGTCAGTGGTCCGGCCATGGTCAGGCGGGCCTCGCCGTGCGCCGGCGGGTCAGAGGGAGAAAGGAAGAACGCCCGCATGGGGATCGGTATCAGATAACCGAGCGCCAGCAGCGAACCCACGAGCAGCACGACCAGCATGACCGTCTGTTCGGCGTCGACCGCGCCCAGCAGGAGGAACCACTTGCTCCACGTGCCACCGAGCGGGGGCAGACCGACGATCGAGACCGAGGCCAGCAGGAACGCCGCGAAGGTCCACGGCATGGCACGGCCCAGTCCGTCCAGTTCGGACACCCGCGACTTGTGCGCGGTCACGTAGATGGCGCCGGCGCAGAGGAACAGCGTGATCTTGCCGACCGCGTGGGTCACCATGTGCAGTGCGCCGCCCGCCACGGCGATGTCGTTGGCGAGGGTCGCGGCGAGCACGATGTAGGCGAGCTGGCTGACCGTGGAGTAGGCGAGGCGCCGCTTGAGGTTGTCCGACCGCAGCGCGACAACGGCCGCGGCCAACAGGGTGAAAGCGGCGACCCACATCATGGGCCGGGCGGCGCCGCTCGCGCTCAGCGTGTCGAGCCCGAACACGTAGACGGCGACCTTGAGAACGGTGAACACGCCGGCCTTGACCACGGCCACCGCGTGCAACAGCGCGGAGACCGGGGTGGGCGCGACCATCGCGGCCGGCAGCCACCGGTGCACGGGCATGAGCGCCGCCTTGCCGATGCCGAACAGGTAGAGCGTGAACAGGACGGTCAGCACGGCGCTGCCCGCCTGGTCGGTGAGCAGACCGCCCGGCCGGAAGTCGGTACTGCCGGCGAGCAGCCAGGTCCACACGATCGCCGGCAGCAGCAGACCGATGGAGGTGGCCAGCAGCACCACCAGGTAGGTCCGCCCGCCCCGGCGAGCGTCCGCGTCCCCCTTGTGCGCCACCAGTGGCCAGGTCGCCAGGGTCATGATCTCGTAGCCGACGAACAGGGTGATCATGTTGCCGGACAACGCGATCCACATGGCGGCCGCGATGGTCACGGCGAAGAAGGCGAAGAACCGGGTCTGGTGGTGCTCGCCCTCGGCGCGTAGATAGCCGATGGTGAACACGGTGGTGACCGGCCACAGCACGGCGGCGATCGTGGCGAACAGGAGGCCCAGCGGTTCCAGGGAGAACTCGAACGACAGGCCCGGCAGCCAGGTCCACAGCTCGAAGCGGAGACCGTCGTCGGCCGCGGGCCACAGCGAGAGCACGGCGATCACCAGCAATACACCGGTGACCAGCGACGCGCTCTCGCGGGCGTTGGGCCGTCGCCGCAGGAGCAGCAGGGCGCCACACCCGAGCAGCGGAAGGGCGACCGTGACCGGCAACGCCAGGGCCCACACCTCACCCACCCCCGAGCAGCGCGTCCGCCGCCGCGTCGGCCAGGCCGGCCGGCACGGTCGCGTCGAGTCCGAAGTAGACGGAGGCGAGCACCAGCACCCAGATCGCCGCGACCATCGACGCCGGCGCCTTCTTCGGCTCGGCGAGCGTCGCCGGCTCGCGGAACCACGCGACCTCCACGATGCGCCCGACGTAGACCAGCGCGAGCAGCGAGCTGACCAGCATGGCCACGAGCACCGGCCACTGGTTCCGCTCGATCAGCGCCGCCGCCAGCGCCCACTTGCTGGCGAATCCCGCGGTCGGCGGCACGCCCACCAGACCGAGGCCCGCCACCACGATCGCGGCGAAGGTCCAGGGCATCCGGCGGCCGAGCCCGGCCAGCGCGGTGAGCCGCACCGAACCCAGGCGCATCACCAGCAGCCCGGCCGCGGCGAACAACGCCGCCTTGAGCACCGCGTGGTTGATCACGTGCAGGTAGCCGGCCGACACGCCGGCCGCGGTGGCCAGGCTGATGCCGGCCACGATGTAGCCGATCTGCGCGACACTCGACCAGGCCAGCAGATACTTGAGGTCGGGCTGGAAGCAGGCCACGGCCGAGCCGACGAGCATCGCCAGCGCGGCCAGCAGCAGCCCGACCCGGCCCATCGGCAGGACCCCGAACACAAGGCCCGCGCCGAAGATCGTGAAGGCGAACCGGCAGAAGACGTAGATGGCGACCTTGGTGCTGGTGGCCGCCAGGAACGTGCCGACCACCGAGGGGGCCTCCGCGTAGGCCCCCGGCAGCCAGGCGTGCAGCGGGAACACGGCCATCT
Organism: uncultured Actinomycetota bacterium; assembly: GCA_963826035.1. GTDB lineage: Bacteria > Actinomycetota > Actinomycetes > Mycobacteriales > Pseudonocardiaceae > Actinophytocola. The sequence goes on from CAWGVZ010000010.1 coordinate 315,635, forward strand.
TGACAGCGAGCCCGATGAAGACGAACACCACGGCCGCGTACAGCGCGCGGTTGCCGTCGAGGTCGGCCAGCCGCGCGGCCAGGTCGGCCATGTTGAGGGTGCCGGTGACCGCGTAGGCCAGGCCGATGCCGAGCAGCACGAACGTGGCGCCCACCGTGCCGATGACCAGGTAGCGGAAGCTCGCGACCAGGGCGCGCCGGCGGCGTCCCATGGCGATCAGCGCGTAGGAGGACAGTGAGCTGATCTCCAGGAACACGAACACGTTGAAGGCGTCCCCGGTGACCGTGATGCCGAGCAACCCGGTCAGCGTGAGGCACAGGCAGGTGTACAGCAGCGGCACCCGCCGGGCGTCGATCTCGGCAGGAACGCTGCGCCGGGCGTAGACCGCCGCGACCACCGCGATCGACGACACGAGCAGCAGCACCGGGGCGTTGAACCCGGCGACCACGAACTCGATGCCCTCGGGCGCGGGCCAGCCGCCCAGCGCGTACCGCATCGATCCGTCGTCGCCGACGCGCACGGCCAGCAGGATCGCGCAGGCCAGCGAGCTGAGTGCCGCCAACAGGAACAGCAGCCAGGCGATGGTCCGGTTCCGCAGCAACACGCACAGCGGGGCGCACGTCAGCGGCACCACCACCTGCAGCGCGGGCAGGTGCGTCATCATGAAGCGGCCCCGGCGTTCTCCTGCTTGCCCAACTCGTCCTCGTCGCGCTCGACCAGCTCGTCCTCCTCGACCGTGCGGTACGCCTCGAAGATGCGGACGGCGAGCGCCAGTCCGACCGCCAGGGTGGCGACGCCGACCACGATCGCCGTCAGGATCAGCACCTGCGGCAGCGGATGAGAGTAGGTCTCGACGTCCTCGGAGACGATCGGCGCGCTACCGCCGTCGACCTTGCCGAGGCTGATGAAGAACAGGAACACGCCGACCTGGAACAGCGTGAGGCCGATCAGTTTCTTCAGCAGGTTGCCGTGGCTGATGACCACGTAGAGCCCGACCATCATGAGCGCGAAGAGCAGCCAGTAGACGTAGTGGGTGCCGATCACCGTGTCACCTCCCGGATCGCCCTCCGGTTGGCGAAGCTGAAGAAGATCGACGTCATGACCGCCGCCACCGTGAGGCCGATGGCCGACTCGACCAGCAGGATCCCGAGGTGCTGGCCGGCTGCCGGGTCGCCGGGGCTGAGCATGTCGTAGTCGAGGAACGAGCCGCCGAGCAACAGGGTCACCACGCCGACGCCCACGAACATCAGCAGGCCGAGCGGGATCAGCGACCAGAGCACGGCCTTCGGCAGTACCTGCTGGGCCTTGTCCAGACCGAAGACCAGGCCGTAGAGCACGAAGCCGGACGCGAAGATCACGCCGGCCTGGAAGCCGCCACCGGGGCCGAAGTCCCCGTGGAAGAGCACGTACAGGGCGAACAGCAGGATGAAGGGCATCAGCATGGCGCTGACCACGCGCAGGACGCGGTAGTCGACCAGGTCGAGGTCCTTGCGCCAGGCGGCGTCCGCCGGGCGGGCCAGCGGCCCCAGCAGCACGAGGACCGCGACGGCCGCCGTGAACACCACCACCAGCTCGCCGAGCGTGTCCAGGCCGCGGTAGCTCGCGAGCACCGACGTGACCGTGTTGGGGATGCCGATGTCCTCTTGGGACTGTCGCAGATAGACGTCGGTGATGGGGTGGTCGCGGATCGGGGTGCCGGCCGCGCCGAACCCGGGCAGGTCTCCCACCGCGTAGACCAGCGTGCCCCCGGTCAGCACGGCCACGACCGCCCCGGACAGCCGGCGCCGGCGCGGTGTCACGGCCTCCCGCGAGCGGGTCAGGCTCAGCCCGCCGAGCAGCAGGACCGTGCTGATGCCGACGCCGACCGCGGCCTCGGTGAACGCGACGTCCACGGCGTCGAGCAGCACGAACAGACACGCGGTGACCAGGCTGAACAACGCGGTCAGCATGGTGGCCTCGTAGAGGGCCCGCATCCGCGAGATGGTGAGCGCGGTCGCCGTCAGGATGGCGAGCAGCGTGATGTTGATGAGTATGAAGGCGGTCATCAGCGGCGCCGGTCCCCCTCGCGCCAGATGGGCACCCCGTCCCGGCGAGCGGCGAACGCCAGCACGTAGGTCGCGGTCGGACTGGTCAGCGCCAGGAACACCATGATGATCACCAGCCGGACCCCCGTCTCCCAGCCCGGCGTCAGGACCAGCAGGCCCAGCAGGATCAGGCCGGCACCGGCGGAGTCGGTGATGCCGGACGCGTGTGTGCGCGTGTAGAAGTCCGGGAACCGCAACAGACCCACGCCACCGGACAGGACGAACAGCGCGCCCGCGGCCAGCAGCACGCCACTCACGATGTCGATGATCGTCATGCGGCTTCGTCTCCGCTCGGGACCTGGTCGTCTCTGTGGGTCAGGCGCAGCACGGCCACCACGGAGACGAAGTTGACGAGTGCGTAGAGGATCGCGATGTCGAGGAACTCGGGACGGCCGAAGAGAAATCCCGCGACCGCGACGAAGAGCACGGTCTTCGTGCCGAACGCGTTGATGGCCAGGATGCGGTTGTACCGACCAGGCCCCACGAACGCGCGGACCAGCGCGAGCAGCATGGCGACCAGCAACGCGACCATGACAGCGAGGATCATCGGCGCGGCTCCAGCCGGCGGATCCGGCGCAGCATCGCCCCGGCACGCAGGTCCTCGAGACCCGCCTCGTCGAGGCTGTGGACGTTGATGCAGTCGTCGTCCACGTCGAAGGAGAGCGTGCCGGGGGTGAGGGTGATGGAGTTCGCGTAGACCACCGAGGAGAGCTCGGACAGTCCGGCGGAAGGGGTCCGGTCGACCACCGGCCGCAGGTCGGGACGCGGCGACCAGACCTTGCGGACCACCCCGACCGCCGCGACGAGCACCGCCTTGACCAGCCACAGCAGGTAGCGCGGCAGCCGCAGCACCAGCGCGAACGTGACCCCGTCGCCTTCGAGCACGCCGGCGCGGTGCGAGATCAGGCAGACGAGCAGCACGGACGCCGCACCCAGGGAGAGGAACAACACCTCGACGTGTCCGGAGAGGATCATCCAGAACACGACCAGAACGGGTGCCGTGTGCAGCACCGACCGCAGGGTCTTGCCGCGCTCATCCGACGGACCGAGGCGAACCAGCTTCATGAAAATCCCGAGGGGTCGGCACACAACGTCCACCCCGGACAGAGCGAACGGCCGACCAGACTTCCCGGCGCACCGCCAACAACCATGCCGTACGCGGCGCCGTAGGGCAAATCGGTCGCGACCCGCACTCGCGCGGGCGCCGAGTGCTACCGTTGACCACAGGTGCGCCGGGAAGTCTGGTCGGCAAGCGATTTCTGCCGTCAACCGGGAGGCCACCGATGGCACTGTGGTTGATCTGGCTGATCATCGCCGTCGTGCTGGGTGTCGCGGAGATCTTCACCCTCACCGCCGCGCTCGGCGTGCTCGCCGGAGCGGCCCTTGTTCCCGCCGTGCTGGCCGCGGCCGGTGTCCCCCTCGCCATCCAACTAGTCGCCTACGCGCTCGCCGCCGCCGCGGGTGTGGCGCTGGTCCGTCCCGTGGCGCTGCGGCACATGCGCCAACCGTCCGTCGAGCGGTTCGGTGTCGATGCGCTGGTCGGCAAACGCGCCTACGTGGTGCGGGAAGTGACCGACCGGGATGGCCTGGTGCACATCGACGGCGACGAGTGGACCGCTCGCGCGTTCGACGAAACCACGGTGATCCCGGTCGGCGCGCAGGTGGACGTCATGCGGATCAGCGGCACCACGGCCTTCGTCTATCCCCGAGAGTGAGTGACCCATGGACACAGTGCTGATCGCCAGTCTTCTCGTCGCCCTGTTGGTCGTCTTCGTCGTCACCAGAACCGTCCGGATCGTCCCGCAGGCGCGGGCCCGCAACGTGGAGCGTCTGGGCCGGTACACCCGAACGCTGCGCCCCGGCCTGAACTTCGTGATCCCGTTCATCGACCGCGTCTACTCACCGATCGACCTGCGCGAGCAAGTGGTGTCCTTCCAGCCGCAACCAGTGATCACCGAGGACAACCTGGTGGTCGAGATCGACACCGTCCTCTACTTCCAGGTCACCGACCCCCGCGCCGCCGCCTACGAGATCGCCAACTTCCTCCAGGCCGTCGAACAACTCACGGTCACCACGCTGCGCAACGTCGTCGGCTCGATGGACCTGGAGAAGACCCTGACCTCCCGCGACGCCATCAACAGCCAACTGCGCGGGGTGCTCGACGACGCCACCGGCAAGTGGGGGCTGCGGGTCAACCGGGTGGAGATCAAGGCCATCGACCCGCCGATGACCATCAAGGACGCCATGGAAAAGCAGATGCGCGCCGAACGCGACAAGCGCGCCGCCATCCTCGGCGCCGAAGGCCAACGCCAGTCCCAGATCCTCACCGCCGAAGGTGACAAACAGGCCGCCGTCCTCCGCGCCGAAGGCAACCGCTCCGCCCGCATCCTCAAAGCCGAAGGCGAAGCACGCGCCATCGACGAGGTGTTCCAAGCCGTGCACCGCAACGACCCCGACCCGAAACTGCTGGCCTACCAGTATCTCCAAACCCTCCCCCAACTCGCCCAAGGCCCCAACAACACCTTCTTCGTCATCCCCAGCGAATTCACCGCAGCACTCCAAGGTGTATCGAAAGCCTTCACCGAGAACCTCCCTCGCTCCCCCGCCACCCGCGACGTCACCCGGTCCGACGAGCTGGCCTCCAGCGCCCAGGAGGACGCCGCGCGGGCGGCCGAGGCCGCGGCGGAAGCGGTGGCGGACGCCGCCGAGGCCGATCGACACTAGTGCCCCGCGCCGGAAATCCGGCACATAATTCGGCGGCCCAGCTTCCTGCTGGCGGCGTTGCCGAACTCTTACCTATCGACTCGTTGGCGGAGCGCCAAGTCGAGTACAACCCGGTACGAGAGACGGATCGGCGCCTTGCCAGCAGAAACCTGGATCCACCGACCTACGCACCGCATTTCCGGCGCGGGACACTAGGGTGCTGGCTGTGAAGTACCTGATGTTGATCTACGGCAACGAGACCATTTGGAACAGTGCCGAACCTGCCGACCTGGCCGCGCTCATCGACCAGGTCGACTCGTTCACCCAGGCCCTGCGCGAGTCGGGGGAACTGGTGGCCGTCGACGGGCTGGTTCCGCGGGCCCGGTCGGTCCGGATGGGGCCCGACGCGCCGGTGGTCACCGACGGGCCGTACCTCGAGGCGAAGGAGTACGTCGGGTCGTACTTCATCGTGGATGTCGACAGCGAGGAGCGGGCGCTGGAGATCGCGCGGTCGTATCCGGCGCTCCGCCACGGTCACGGTGGCGGCCTCGAGATGTGGCCGTTGATGGACCGGGGCGGGAACGATCTTTGACCCTCGACGAGCCTGTCGAGGAACTCCTGCGGGTGCTCGCGCCCCAGGCGCTGGGAACGCTCATGCGCCGCTACGGCGACTTCGCGCGCTGTGAGGACGCGGTGCAGGAGGCGCTGATCGCGGCCGTCGACCAGTGGTCACGAGCCGGTGTGCCCACGCATCCGGTGGGCTGGCTGAGCACGGTGGCCACGCGGCGGTACGTCGACCAGGTCCGCGTCGACACCGCCCGCGAACGCAGGGAACGCGCGGTTCTCGAGGCCCAGCCGCGCGACGTGCTGGTCGCGGCACCCGCGGATGTGGAGCCGGTGCGGGACGACCTGCTGGAGCTGCTGTTCCTGTGCTGCCACCCCGCCCTCACTGCGCCGGCGCAGATGGCGCTCACGTTGCGGGCGGTCGGCGGGCTGTCCACCCACGAGATCGCCGCGGCCTTCCTCGTGCCGGAGAAGACCATGGGGCAGCGGATCTCCCGTGCCAAGCAGCGGCTGCAGGACGTGGACGCTCGCTTCGACCTGCCGTCGGAGCCGGACCGCAAGCCCCGGCTGCGGGTGGTGCTCCACGTGCTCTACCTGGTCTTCAACGAGGGCTACAGCGCCAGCGTCGGTCCGACCCTGCGTCGGGCCGACCTCACCCAGGAGGCCGTTCGCCTGGCTCGCCGGCTGCACGAGCGGCTGCCCGATTCCGGCGAGGCCGCGGGGCTGCTCGCACTGATGCTGCTGACCGAGGCGCGCGGCCCGGCGCGGACCGGGCCCGGCGGCGAGCTGGTGCCGCTGGCCGAGCAGGACCGGTCACGCTGGGACCGCGCGGCGATCACGGTGGGGACCGAGCTGCTCACCCGGACCATGGCGACCCTGCCGCTGGGCCCCTACCAGGTCCAGGCCGCCATCGCGGCCCTGCACGACGAGGCGGCCTCGGCCGAGGACACCGACTGGCGCCAGATCCTGGCGTTGTACGACATCCTGGAGCGCTTGGCGCCCAACCCGGTCACGTCCCTCAACCGGGCGGTCGCCCTCGGCATGGTGCGTGGGCCGCACGCCGGGCTGGACGCGGTGCGCGAGCTGGAGACCGGCATGCTGGCCGGCCATCATCGGCTGCTGGCCGTTCGCGCTCACCTGTTGGAACAGGCCGGCGAGCCGGCCGCCGCGGCCACCGCCTTCCAGGAGGCCGCGCGACTGGCCGGCAACCTGCCCGAGCAGCGCTTCCTCCTCCGCCGGGCTCGCGCGAACTCGATGTAGAAATCGTCGGCGCGGCTCCGATCCTCCCGTGAGCGCCCGCCCGGGCGCCACGACAGAGGAGTGGAACATGACCAAGGTGACGGCCCAGATGTCCGTGTCACTCGACGGCTACTACGCCGGACCGCGGCACGACGGCCACGCGAGTGACTGGATGGCCTCGGCGGAGGCCGCCGGTTTCTTCCGGATCACCCGCTGGGCGACCGACGCGATGGCATGGCGGGAGCGGCAGGGCTTCGCCGGCGGGGAGCGGGACACGAACTCGGACATCATCGCGGAGACGTTCGAGGCGGCGGGCGCGTACGTCATGGGGCGGCGTATGGCCGACGGCGGTGAGGTGCCCTGGGGCGAGGAGCCGCCGTTCCGCGCGCCGGTCTTCGTCGTGACCCACCGTCCCCGGCAGAAGGTGCAGCGCCTCGGCGGAACGAGCTTCACCTACGTCACCGATGGCGTCGCCAGCGCGATCGAACAGGCCCGCGCCGTGGCGAACGGCAAGAACGTGGCCATCGCCGGCGGCGGCAGCTTCCTGCGGCAGGTGCTCCAGGCCGGTCTGCTGGACGAACTCGAGCTGCACGTCGCCCCGGTCCTGCTCGGCAGCGGAATGCGACTGCTCGAAACCGACCTCGACGACCGGGAGGCGATCGAACTCACCCCCACGAGCGTCGTGCACGACCCGAAGGTGACGCACCTGCGGTACACGGTCACCGGCCGCGCCCCGCTGGTGCTCGACGACCGCGGCAGCGGCCAGCTCGCCACGTCCTGACCCCCCGGCGGCACCCTGGCGCGATGCCCTGAATGCCCCGTTCGGGACGTTGACCGTCCTCAATGCCTCATTCAGGGCATCGCCGGCCGGGCCGCGGCAGGCCGGCGACGTGGCAGAATCGATTCCGTGGTCGCAACCGAGGAGGGGTTCATGGGGGTAGTGACGGCGGTCAGCAGCGACGGGACGCACAACTTCAGCAAGCCGAACCGAGCGGAGATCCACCTGTTGGCCGGGCTCGGCGTGGCGGGGGACGCGCACCACGGCGTGACCGTCAAGCACCGCTCGCGAGTCGCGCGGGATCCCAGCCAGCCCAATCTGCGGCAGGTGCACCTGATCCACGCCGAGCTGCACGAGGAACTGCGGGCCGCGGGGTTCACGGTGACGCCCGGCGACATGGGCGAGAACGTGACCACCAGCGGCGTCGACCTGCTGGCGCTACCCACCGGCACCCGGCTGCGGCTGGGCGAGACGGCCCTGGTCGAGGTGACCGGGCTGCGCAACCCGTGCGTGCAGTTGGACCTGTTCCAGTCGGGCCTCATGAAGGCCGTCCTGGACCGGGACGAGCACGGCAACCTCGTCCGCAAGTCCGGCATCATGGGCATCGTCCTGGCCGACGGCGTGGTTCGCCCGGGTGACGAGATCCACCTGGACCTGCCGTCCCACCCGCATCAGCCCCTGCAGCCCGTCTGACACCTAAGCTGCCCCGCATGGCAGACGCGGACGGACCACTGGACGGACGGGCCGCCCGGTGGTCCGGCCAGCGGGAACGCCGACGCGCCGAGTTCGTCGACGCCGCGATCTCGGCCATCGGTGTGTACGGGCCGCAGGTCTCCACCGAGCAGATCGCGGCGTTCGCCGGGGTGGCGCGGACCCGGCTGTACCGCCACTTCGACAACTCGGACGACCTGCGGCACGCGGTCACCGTCCGGATCAGCGAGCTGATCGTCGACGAGCTGGCGCCCGCGCTGAGTGAGCCGGGCGGCTCGGTCAACCAGATGATCAGGAACGTGGTCGCCCCGTTCGTCAACTGGATCGCCGAGAACGCCAACCTGTACGAGTACGGCATCAGCGACCGCGGCCCGGACAACCAGTTCGTCGACACCGACCTTCGGGCGACCATCGGCCTGCTGCTCGGCCGGCTCATCGAGGCCTACCTCGAGACGTGGGAGGTCGAGAGCCCGTTCGTGGACGTCGCGGCGTTCAGCATCATCGGCCTGGTCGAGTCGGCGGGCGTGCGGTGGGCGCGCCGGCCAGGCTCCGTGGGGCGTGCCGAGCTGATCGAACAGCTCTCCACCTGGGTGTGGGCGATCTTCGACAACTACCTGCGCGGCCATGGCGTGACGCTCGATCCGGACGAGCCGCTCGGACTGCCGCGATCCTGGACATAACCCTTGCCTGTTACTCGAGGTAGCAGTATCGTGCCGAGTAGGTGGTACGGCGTGTATCACTAAGCACCGGTACGGAGGGTCTCCGATGACAAGCATTCCCGAGACGAACGACGTCTCGCGTCGCCTGCTGACCTCCGCCGGCATGCTGTCGTACGACCCGGCCGTCGAGGTCGACTGGGACGCGCCGCTGCCGGCGGACGCCTTCGGGCTCAACCCCGAGTGGAGCACCCTCTACGGCACCGCATTGTGGGACGAGATGCCGCCCGCCCAGCGCGTGGCGCTCACCAGGCACGAGGTCTGCTCGATCATGAGCACCGGCATCTGGTTCGAGATGATCCTTCAGCAGATGATCCTGCGCGACCAGTACGCGCACGACCCGGCCGACCCGGAGTTCCGCTTCGCGCTCACCGAGATCGCCGACGAGTGCCGGCACTCGATCATGTTCGCCCGGGCCTGCGAGAAGATGGGCGCGCCCGCCTATCTCCCGCCGCGGCCGGTGCTCGAGATCGCCCGCGTCTTCAAGTCGACCGCGTCGGCCGAGGTGGCCTACGGCGGCGCGCTGGTCGCCGAGGAGGTCCTCGACGTCATGCAGCGCGACTGGATGCGTGGCGAGAACGTCCTGCCGATCGTGCGGACCACGTCGAAGATCCACGTGGTCGAGGAGTCCCGGCACATGAAGTTCGCCCGGCAGGAGATCCGGGCCCACATGCGCGGCAAGGGCAGGTTCCGCCGCGGCCTGAGCGGTCTGGTGATCGCGATCGTGGCCGAGGTGATCGTGTCGAACATGGTGAGCCCCAAGGTGTACGCGAACATCGGCCTGGACGTCGAGCGCGCGCGGGCCGAGGTGGCTGGCAACGAGCACCGCAAGGTGATGCTGCGGTCGAGCTGCGCCCACCTCATGGACTTCCTGGCCGAGGCCGGTCTGCTGTCGCGCCCGGCGATGGCCGTGTACCGCCGCGTGCACATGATCTGATGGCCTACGCGATCACGCAGACCTGCTGCGCCGACGCGACCTGCGTGTCGGTCTGCCCGGTCAACTGCATCCACCCCACGCCCGACGAGGCCGGGTTCGCCGAGGCGACCATGCTGCACGTCGACCCGCGCGCGTGCATCGACTGCGGCGCCTGCGCCGACGCGTGCCCGGTGGACGCGGTCCTCCCGTTCGACGCGCTGACCTCGTCGACGGCCGAGTACGCGGAGCTGAACGCGTCCTATTACTCCGCCGGGGCCGCCGCGGCGGAGTGGGCCGCGCCGGTGTTCCCCCGGTCGCTGCCGGCCGAGGTCGCCGCGCCGCGGGTGGCGATCGTGGGCACCGGGCCGGCGGCCGCGTACACGGCGAAGGCGTTGCTCCGCGGCACCGACGCCGAGATCTCCCTGATCGAGAAGCTGCCCGTGCCGGGCGGCCTGGTGCGCTACGGGGTGGCGCCCGACCATCCGTCCACCAAACGAATCGGGGACGGCTTCGCGGCCGTGTACCGGCACCCGCGGGTGCGGCTCCACACCAACCTGGAGATCGGCCGGGACCTCTCGCACGAGGAGTTGGCCGCCCACCACCACGCGGTGATCTACGCGGTGGGCGCGACGGCCGACCGGCCGCTGGGCATCCCTGGCGAGGACCTGCCGGGCGTCGTGTCCGCCATGGGGCTGGTCAGCTGGTACAACGCGCACCCGGACGCGCCGGGCCCGGTCGACCTGTCGGCCGAGCGGGTTGTGGTGATCGGCAACGGCAACGTGGCGCTCGACGTGGCGCGCATCCTCGTGGCGGACCCGGACGAGTTGGCCCGGACCGACATCGCCGACCACGCGCTGGCCGCGCTGCGGTCCAGTGGGGTCCGCGAGGTGGTGGTGCTCGGCCGGCGCGACCCGAACGAGGCGGCGTACACGGCGTCGGAACTCCTGGCGCTGCGGCATTTGCCGGGGGTGGAGCTGCTGCTCGACGCCGACACCGAGACGCGGGCGGCCATCAACAGCGCCGCCGCTGGCGGCAAGGCGGCGCTGTTGCGGGACATCCCGACCGTCAGTCCCGACTGGACCGCGCCGCCGCCGCCCGGCCGGCGGTTGATCCTGCGCTTCCACTCGGCCCCCGTGTCGATCGACGGCCCGGATCGCGTCCGCTCGGTCCAGGTCGGCGACCAGCGCCTGGCGGCCGGGCTGGTGATCCGGGCGACCGGCAGCCGCGGCACGCCGGTCGCCGGCCTACCGTTCGACCAGGCGACGGCGACCGTGCCCCACTCGCGCGGCCGGGTACGCCCGGGGACCTACGTGGTCGGCTGGATCAAACGCGGTGCCACCGGCGGGATCGGCGCGAACCGGACCTGCGCGCAGGAGACGGTCGACGCCCTGCTCGACGACGCCGCCGCCCACCTGCTGCCCACTCCCCCACGGTCCACACAGGACTTCACGAGGCTGGTCCGCCGCCGTTAGAGGCCGCGCGACTAGGGCGGTGGATGCCCGTCGTGATCGAGGTGGTTCCTGGCGGTGCCGCGCCGGCGTCGGCGTACTGGACGTACTTCGATGCCGGCGCGGTGCCGCCAGGGGCCGCCTCGGCGCGGCGGGCGCCGCCAGCCCTAGTCGCGCGGCCTCTTAGCCCTCAGGGGAAGATCAGTCCCCGGAAGCCCGCGTGCACGTCGGCGTCGGAGGCGGCGACGTGGGTCTGCGACGGCGGCAGGAGGCCCGAGAACTCCAGAATGTTGGGGCAGGCCGCGCCGCCGATCTCCACGGTGATCTCGTTGACCAGCTTGCCGGTCTTGATCTCGAAGACGCGGACGGGGATGGCGATCCGGTGGAACGTCACCCAGTGGGTCCCGCCGGGGCCGGTGATCGGCGTGTACGGGCAGCCCTCGACGAACGTGCCGAACCCTGTCTCGCCGGCACAGACCACGGTGACGGCCTTGGACGCGTCGGTGGCCTTCCACTCGGCCGGGACCCGGTTGACGAACCCGTTGCCGTACATCATGGCGGTGTTCGGGCCGGGGCGGGAGTACGGCTGAGCCGCGCTGTAGGGCGCCGGGTTGTTGCAGTACTCCGGCTGGGTCTCCGCGTTCGGCGTCTGCAGCAGGGCGACCACCTTCGCCAGCTCGATCTGCTGCGTGGCCAGCGTGACGCCTTCGGTTGCCTTGGCGACGAGTTCGTGGTCCGGGTAGTCGTCGAGCAGCTGCTGGTACCGGTCGCGGGCCATCTCCCAGCTCTGGCCCGCCATGAGGTCGTCGCCGCAGCCGACGAGTGCCGTGGGCGCGATCTTCGTGACCACGTCGTCGATACGGCCGACCAGGCTGCGCGGATCGTCGCGCTCGTCGAGCCAGTCGGTGATCGTGGCGGTCCCGCAGTTGTCGTCGATCGGCAGTTTCTCGAGGAACCGGTCCAGGACCACCGCGACCATCTCCTCGTGGCCGGGGTGGTCCCGCAGGACCGTGGCGAGGTCGTCGTAGGCCGCCGCGAGAGCGTCGGTGTCGCTGGACAGTGCCGTGTCGAAGTCGGCGGCGGCCGAGCCCAGGATCTCGCACGCCCGGCCGGTGACGTCGCCCTCGACGAACAGTGGCGCGTTGGCGACGTTGTGGCCGAACCAGCGGCTGTCGAGCACCTCCTGTGCCCGCGCGCAGTCGCCGTCGGCACGTGCGGCGGCGACCTGCTGGTCGACGCGGGCGGAGTCCCATCGCATGACTCCGAAGGCGGCCAGCACGACGACCGCGAGGCCGAGGGCGATCAGCCGGTGCCGGCGTGCATGGGGCGCGGCGCCGAGCTTGCCGCCGGCCAGGAACCAGCCGTGCACGATGAGCGCGACCCACCAGCCGGCCACCACGAACTCGAACCACAGCGTCTTCGCGGCCAGCGCGAGAATGAGGATGAGCCCGACCGTGACCAGCGTGGTGATGACGGCGAGGACGCGGCGGCCGAGCAGCCAGTAGCCGGCGCTGAGCAGTGAGGCGTTGCCGAGCGCCACGGCCAGCGGATCGCGGGGCGGCCGCTCCCGCTTCTTCTTCGGCGGCGCGGGCTGATATCCGGACTGGTAGGTGGTTGGCTGGAACGCCGGCGCGGCCGGATATACCGCCTCCGGCTGGTAACCCGCGCCGGCCTGGGCAGCCTGCCAGGATCCCGAATCCGCGGGCGCCGGATATCCCTGGCTTTGTTGATATCCCTGGTATCCCTGCCCTTGCTGATAGGTCGGTGCGGGCGGTGGGTACGCCGGACCGGGATCGATCCGAGCCACGGTCACGGGTTCCGAATCCGGCTGGGACACCACCACCTGAACGGGTTGCGTCCGGTCGGCCGGCGGCTCCGGCGCCGGCTGACTCACGGTCGTGGGATCGGTCGTGGGATCGGCGCCGGGAAAGGCCTGCGAAACCGTGCCTTGCTCGGCCACCGGCGCGGCCTCGGAGAACGACGCCGGCACAGCCTCAACCGGAGAAACCGGCGCTGGCTCGGAAACCGGACCGGCTGCGCCAGTTGGCGCGGGCCCGGAAACCGGCGCGGATTCGGGCACCGGGCCAGGTGCGGGAACCGGGCTCGCACCGGAATCCGGTCCGGGCGAGGAAACCGGGTTCAGGTCGAAAACCGGTGGAGGTTCCGGCGCCGAGTAGGACACCGTCTCCGGCTCGGGCCGGGACGCCGGCACGGGGTCTGATTCCGGCATTCGCCCCGGCTCCGGCTCGCCCTGCGACGGTCGATCCATCGTGGTTTCCTCCCTCAGCGCAACTGACGACTCCTATTCTCTGGTACCGGGCCCGGGAGCGGTCCCGAAACCGCGCGGCAGGTTGGTGACAAACGCACGGCCCAGGGGTCACACTCGGGTCACGCTTCCCGGCAGCTCTCGCTTAGTGGCGGGCGCGCTGGTACTGGCCCGTCAATGCCTGGAAGGCGTCGTTCCAGACGTTCAACGTCAGCAAGGCGTCGTTCCAGGCATGCCGCACTTACTACGCCGGAGTCGGGAAGTGGAAGCCGGCGGGCTGGGTGACTCGCGGCCAGCGGGTGGTGACCACCTTCGCCCGCGTGTAGAACCGGACGCCCTCGGGACCGTGGATCGGGCTGTCGCCGATGAGCGAGTCCTTCCACCCGCCGAACGAGTAGTACGACATGGGCACGGGGATGGGCACGTTCACGCCGATCATGCCCACCCGCACCGCGCGCTGGAACAGCCGCGCCGCCCGGCCGTCCGCCGTGAACAGGGCGGTGCCGTTGCCGTACGGGTTCGCGTTGATCAGGGCGATGGCCTCGTCGAGCGTGTCGACGCGGACCACCACGAGAACCGGGCCGAAGATCTCGTCGCGATAGGCGTCCATCTCCGTGGTCACGTGGTCCAGCAGCGACGGGCCGACGAAGAAGCCCTCCTCGTGCCCGGCCACCACCAGGTCCCGCCCGTCGACCACCACCGTCGCACCCTGGTCGGAACCGCCGGAGACGGCCGTCCGCACCCGGTTCCTGGCCGCCGCCGTCACCACCGGGCCCATCTCGCTGGCCGGGTCGTCGCCGGGCCCGACCCGGACCTCGCTCGTTTTGCGGGCGAGCACGTCGACCAGACCGTCGGCCGCCGCGCCGACCGCGACCGCCACGGAGATGGCCATGCACCGCTCCCCCGCCGAGCCGAAGGCCGCGGCCGTCAGCTGGGCCGCCGCGTGCTCGAGGTCCGCGTCGGGCAGCACGACCGCGTGGTTCTTCGCCCCGCCCAACGCCTGCACCCGCTTGCCGGTCCCGGTGGCTCGCGAATGCACGTACCGGGCGATCGGCGTGGAGCCGACGAACGACACGGCCGCGATGTCCTCATGCGACAGCAGTGCGTCCACAGTGGACTTGTCGCCGTGCACCACGTTGAACACGCCGTCCGGCAGGCCGGCCTCCGCGTACAGCCGCGCCACCAGGTTCGACGCGGACGGGTCGCGCTCGCTCGGCTTCAGCACGAACGTGTTGCCCGTGGCGATGGCGATCGGATGCATCCACAGCGGCACCATGATCGGGAAGTTGAACGGCGTGATGCCGGCGCAGACCCCCAGTGGCGCACGGAAGTTGTGCACGTCGACGTCGCGGGAGACCTGGTCGGAGAAGTTCCCCTTGAGCACGTCGGCGATCCCGCACGCGTACTCCACCACCTCCCGGCCCCGGATGATCTCGCCGCGCGCGTCGTCCACCACCTTGCCGTGCTCGGCGGAGATGAGCCGCGCCAGCTCGTCCTCGTGCCGGACCAGCAGCTCGCGGAAGGCGAACATCACCCGCATCCGTTGGGACAGCGAAGAGTCCGACCACTCCTCGAACGCCTTGGCCGCCGCCGAGACGGCGGCGTCGACATCAGCGTCCGACGCCAACACGACCCGAGCCTGCTCGGCGCCGGTGGCCGGGTTCCACACGGGTGCCGTCCGGGTGGACGCGCCGGCGGTGGGCGCGCCGTTGATCCAGTGTTCGATGGTACGCACGGTGCTCTCCAACTCAGGGGTTCGGGCCGAACGGCAGCCGCGGGTCGACGTCCTGCTCCGACCAGGTCGACCGCACCCACGCGTGGGCGGGGTCGTCGCAGATCAGCCAGGCGCGCTCCGGGCCGGGTCCGGCCATCACGTTCAGGTAGTAGAGGTCGTAGCCGGGGGCGGCCATGGATGGTCCGTGCCAGCCGTGCGGGATCAGGACCACGTCGCCCGTGCGGACCTCGGCCAGCACCTCGACCGGCCGGTCGGCCGTGCCGTAGACCCGCTGGTAGCCGATGCCGTCCCGACGGACCTCGAAGTAGTAGATCTCCTCGAGCTCGCTCTCGCCCTCGCGTGCCTCGTCGTGCTTGTGCGGCGGGTAGGACGACCAGTTGCCGCCGGGCGTGAGGACCTCGCAGACCAGCAGCTGGTCCGCCTCGAAAGTGCCGGGCAGGCAGTAGTTGTTCACCTGCCGGCTGCAGTTGCCCGCGCCGCGTAGCTCGGTCGGCACGCCGCCTGCCGGGCCGTACCGGACCGGCAGGCGGGTGTCGCACCGAGCGGCCGGCAAGGCGAACCTACCGCCCGCCTCGCTCGTGACGGTCGCCTCGACATCCCTTGGCAGGTAAGCGAAATCGGTGACTCCGGCGAAGACATCCGCGCGACCGGCCAACTCGAACCGCTCGCTCTCACACGATACGGTCGCGGCACCGGACAGCGGCAACACCAGGTGCTCGGCGTCGCCCGTGGCGATCGTGGCGGATCCGCCGGCCGGCAGCTCGAGCACCCGCAGCCCACTGAAGCCCCAGCCTGCGGACGAAGGGGTGACGACCGTCACGAATGTACTGTCCGATGTGGATCCGGCGGGAAGGTGGAGTTTCACAGCAGGCTCACCGCCCGGTCCACCGCACCGGCCACGTCGCCGTCGGCCGGGTACAGCAGCGAACGGCCGACCATGAGGCCCTGCACCGTGGGAACGGCCAACGCGCGTTGCCAGGCCGCGAACGCCGCCTCCGCGTCGGCCACCTCACCACCGAGCAGCACCACCGGCAGCGTGGTGGCGGCCAGCACCCGTTCCATCTCCTCGACCACCGGCAGCTTCAGCCAGGTGTAGGCCGAACCGCGGCCGAGCCCGGCGGCGATGGCGATGGACTTGATGACCGCGTCCGGCGACAGGTCGTTACGCAGCCGGCCGTCGACCCAGTGGGACAGGAACGGCTCCACCATGGCGATCAGGCCGCGGTCGTTCAGCTCGTCGACCGCGCGGGCCGTGCTCTCCAGCACCGACGCGGTGGCCGGGTCGTCCAGCGCGATGCGGGTGAGCATCTTGCCGCCGTCGAACCCCATGGCCTCGATGGCGTTCGCGTCGTAGCCGGTGAACCGGTCGTCCACCTCGAACGCCGACCCGGCCAGCCCGCCGCGGTTCATGGAACCGAACACGGCCTTGCCGTCGAGCACGCCGAGCAGCAGCAGGTCCTCGAGGATGTCGGCCGTGGCGAGCACGCCGGTGACGCCCGGTCGCGTCAGCGCCACACACAACCGTTCCAACAGGACGCGGCGGTCGCCCATGGCCGACGGGTCGGCGCCGACCGCGAGTGCCCCGCGCGCCGGGTGGTCGGCCGCGATGATCATGGCGCGGCCGGTCTCACCGAGCACGGACTTGGCGGCCACCCGGCGGGCGGCCGCGTCGGCGATCGCCCCGGGGTTGCGCACCCGGGTCTCGACGATCTCCCGAACGATGTCTGGCATTCCGGTGGTTCCCCTCATCGCAGCAACTCGTCGATCTCGGCGGGAAATGGCATGGCCGACGAACACTCGAGCCGCGACGCGACGATCGCGCCGGCCGCGTTGGCCCGCGCGATCACGGTCGACAGATCCAGGCCCGCCAGCAGGCCGGCGCACAGCGCGCCACCGAACGCGTCGCCCGCCCCGAGTCCGTTGACCACGTCCACGGGGACCGGCGGGGCGACCACCCGCTCGGTCGCGGTCCTGGCCAGCACGCCCGCCGGACCCAGCTTCACGATCGCCAGCTCCACGCCGGCGGCCAGCAGGAGGTCCGCCGCGCCGTCCGGGTCGTCGGTGCCGGTGGCGATCTCGACCTCGTCGCGGTTGCCGACCGCGACCGTGGCGTGCTCGAGCGCCCGCCAGTAGACCGGTCGGGCGGCGTCCCGGTCGGACCAGAACATCGGGCGCCAGTCCAGGTCGAACACCGTGATGCCAGCGCGGTCACGGTGTTTCAGCGCGGCCAGGGTCGCTTGCCTGCTCGGTTCGGCGCACAACCCGGTGCCGGTCATCCAGAAGATCCGGGCGTCGCGGATCGCCGCCAGATCCAACTCGGCCTCGTGGATCTCCAGGTCCGGCGCCTTCGGGTAGCGGTAGAAGTAGAGCGGAAAATCGTCCGGCGGGAAAATCTCGCAGAACGTGACGGGCGTCGGATACGCGGGCACCTCGGTGACCCACCGGTCGTCGACCCCGAACTCGGCGAGCGCCCGGTGCAGGTAACGGCCGAACGGGTCGGCCCCGGTCCGGCTGATCAGCGCCGACCGCGCACCGAGCCGGGCGGCCGCCACGGCCACGTTGGCCGCCGAGCCGCCGAGGTACTTGCCGAAGGTGGTCACCTCGTCGAGAGGCACCCCCGTCTGCAGCGGGTAGAGGTCGACTCCGAGCCGGCCCATGCTGATCACGTCCACGGCGAGAACAGTACCACTTTGTCAAGACATACGGACATGATATTGTTCGGCCATGACCTGGGACCCCGGCAGCGAGATCACTGTCGACCCTGGGCGTTCGCTGCCGCTGTACTCGCAGGTCGCCGAGCAGCTGCGCGCCGCCATCGACAACGGCCTGCTGCCCACCGGCACGCGACTGGACAACGAGATCGAGCTGGCGGCGCGGCTGGGGCTGTCGCGGCCGACCATGCGCCAGGCCATCCAGGAGCTGGTGAGCCAGGGGCTGCTGGTGCGCAAGCGGGGCGTGGGCACACAGGTGGTGCGCACGAAGGTGACTCGACCGCTGCGGCTGAGCAGTCTGTTCGACGATCTCACGGGGCTGGGCCAGTCGCCGGGCACCCGGGTGCTGACCAACCGGGTGGAACCGGCCGGTTCGGGCGTCGCCGAGTTACTCGAGGCAGGGCTGAAGTCCGTGCTGCACCTGGCCAGGGTCCGGTCCACCGACGGCGAGCCGATCGCGCTGATGAACAACTACCTGCCGGTGGACATCATCACGCCGTCCGACGCCGAGTTGGAGGAACGCGGGCTGTACCGGCTGCTGCGCGCGGCCGGCGTGCGGCTGCACTCGGCGCAGCAGACGATCGGCGCGCGCGTGGCCGACACCTCCGACGCGGAGCTGCTCGGTGAGACCCCCGGGGCCGCCCTGCTGACCATGACCCGGACGACCTACGACGAGTCGGGCAGGGTGGTGGAGTACGGCTGGCACGTGTACCGCGCGTCCCGCTACTCGTTCAACCTGTCACTGAGCAACGTCACGTAGGACATCATGGTGGCGTGGAGTCGACTCGTGTGGACCGCTGGCTGTGGGCGGTCCGGCTGACAAAGACCCGTTCCGACGCGGCGGCCGCCTGCCGCGGCGGGCACGTGCGGGTGAACGACCGCCCGGCGAAACCGGCGACTTCGGTGTCCGCCGGTGACGAGGTGCGCGTCCGCGTGGCCGGGGCCACCAAGGTGGTCGAGGTGGTGCGGGTGATCCAGAAACGAGTGGGCGCCGTCGACGCGGCGACGTGCTATCTGGACCGGACACCCGCGCCGCCGCCCGAGGCCGCCGTGCCGGTCGCCCGCCGGGACCGGGGAGCCGGCCGGCCCACGAAACGGGAACGCCGGGTGCTGGACCGCTTCCGGGGCGGCCAGGCCTGAGCGCCAGCTACCGCGACTCGTACCACTGGCGCAGGCGGGCAACGATCGCATCCATGGCGCCGCTTCTGAGCGCGATTCCGATCGCACCATCGTTGATCCGTTCCCCGGAAAGATAAACGTTCGCCAGCCGGGCGGCGTCGGCCACCGGAGCTTTGTCAAGGCCGTGGCCGTCCGGAAACAGCGGATTGCCGCCGACCCACTGCTTCCAGTTGAACTCCACCACGGGCAGCAGCTTGCAGAGCCGCAGGATCCGCGCGCTGTATCTCGGGTACGGGGACTGATAAACCCCAGGTTCAAGCTCCTGACCCCCGCCCCGCGCGATCTGCCGATCGACATCCGTGAGCGCGTCGGCGACCTCGAACAACTCCTGCCACCGCGAAGTGGGCCAGGCCTCGAGCGAGGCGACGATCTCCTCGTCGGTCGGCCCCACTACCGGCCCAGAGCCTGCACGAGCATCGGGAACGAGCGGTGCAGCGCGCGCTCCCAGTACGGCCACGTATGCCGGCCCGGACCGTAGAAATCGGTCCGCACCACCACATTCTCCGCCTCCAGACGCGCGGCCACGGCCACCGTCTGCTCGCCCAGCAACTGCTCCAACCCGTCAAACCCGGCCCCGGGCGGGTCCAGCGGCCCTGGCGCACCGTTCCCGGTCGACAGGTACACGGGGATCCCACGCAGCCGCCGCGCCAGGTCGAACGGGTTGTGCGCCGCCCAAACAGACGCCTGCGACACCGGATCGCCCCACAGCGCGGCCGGGTCGGCGCCCGTGCTCGCCACCAGGCCCTGGAGCAAGTCGGTCGTCCGGGTGCCCTGATAGGTCGTGTGCACGACGCCGCTGTAGGACGCCGCCGCCCGGAAGAAGCCCGGATTGCGCGCCGCGTAGCTCAGCGCGCCGAAACCACCCATCGACAGCCCGGCGACCGCGCGGCGAGAGCCCGACCGGTACTCACGCTCCAGGATCCGGCGCAGCTCACGCAGATGGAAGGTCTCCCACTCCGGACCGGACAACCAGTCGGAGTAGAAGCCCGCCGGGCCCGCCTCCGGCATGACGATCAGCACGTTCGTACTGGCGGACAGCTCCTCGACGTCGGTGTTGTTCGTCCACGACCGGAACCCGATGTCCCCGTCGCAGCAGCCGTGCAGCAAATACAGCGTCGGCCACCGGTGGTGCGGCAGGCGGTCCCAGTCCGGTGGCAGCAACAGCCGGACACCGACATCACGGCCGACCGCGGACGAGCGCACGGTCAGCTCGACCAGCCGTTCGTCGAGCCACTGCTCGGCAACCACCCGCGCGCCGGACCGCTCGGCCGACGCCGGCAGCGTCAACACCGCGCTGAACAACAGGACCAGGGTTAGCAGGAGTCCCCGGAATCGCATACGCCGACCTTACGGTGATCACCCCGCTCCCCGCTATGTTCTCGCCGTGTCTTCACACGTTCCGCTCTGGGTCCCCGTCGCCGTCGCGTTGCTCGGGCTGGCCGGCGTGATCGTCACGCAACTGCTGAACAACCGCCGCGAGGAGCTGCGCTGGCAGCGCGACCGCGAGGCCCGCTCCCACGACGCCCGCGCGACCGCCTACGCGGAGGTCATGGGGGTGATCGAGTCCTTCGACATGGTGCTGTTCGAGAACCGCAACGCCCGCGAGGCCGGCGAACCGGTCGAGCAGGCGGAGGTTCGGGAGGCCGCCGGCGAGGCCCGTCGCGCGCTCGGCCCGGTCAACCTGCACGCCCCCGAGGCGGTCCGGGTCCTGCTGTCGAAGGCCATCCTTCCCCGCATGCACCTCGCACGACGGATACTCAACAACGCGAGCGACCCGGCCACACTGCGCCCGATTTGGGACACCGCACAGGTCAACTACCGGGTGCTGCGCGCGGAGATGCGCCGCGACCTGGGCCTGGACGCCGAGGACCTGGCCGAACTCTAGAATCCGAGGGTGTCCAGGGATCCCCGCGAGCTGAACAGCGCGTGGCGACGGTTCCAGCGCCACGCTTTCCCCGCGCCGTCGCCCGCGCTCGCCGTCCACGTCGACCACTTCGTGGTGGTGTCGTGGGACTACGCCGAGCCGTACCGGCAGAAGATCGTGCCGTACCCGAACGTGCACCTCACGTTCCGGGACGGCGACGCCACCGTGCACGGCGTCTCCAGCGGCTATCAGATCAAGATCCTCGAGGGCCGCGGCGGGATGTTCGGCGTCACGTTCCGGCCGGGCGCGTTCCGGCCGTTCCTGCGCGCGTCGGTCGCCACCATCACCGACCGGTCGGTCGACGCGGCCGAGGTGTTCGGCGGCGCGCCGCCCGACCCGGTGGACGTGGCGACCATCGAGGAGTTCCTGCTGGCCAACCTGCCCGAGCCGGACCCGCGGGCCGGGGAGGCGGCGGACATCGTCGCGCGGATCGCGGCGGAACCCGAGCTGACCAGGGTCGACGCGCTGGCTGCCGACACGGGCGTCAGCGTGCGCGGGCTGCAGCGACTGTTCGCCGAGTACGTGGGCGTCGGGCCGAAGTGGGTCATTCGTCGCTACCGCCTGCACGAGGTGACCGAACGGCTGGCCAAGGTCGCCGACATCGAGTGGGCGGCGCTGGCCGCCGACCTCGGTTACTCCGACCAGGCGCACTTCGTCCGGGACTTCAAGGCCATGTTCGGCGAGTCCCCCACCTGGTACGCCGACCGCTATTGACGCTTGTCCAGGTACACGGCGATGCCGTCCAGCACCCGTTCCAGGCCGAACTCGAACTCCTCGTCCAGGTCGAGCGATTGATGCCGGTACCCCTCGGTGACCGCCCGCAGGCGCGGGTGCCCACCGGCCTCGGCCACTTGCTCGCGCCACCAGTCGGTCGTGTCCTCCGGCTCCTGCCGGTTCCACGTGAGCGCGAGACCCTGGGTGTACGAGACCACCGTGGTCAACAGGTAGAGCTGCTCGTGGGCGGCCAGCTCGAGGCCGTCGAACGAGGCGAGCGCCCATTCCATGGCGGTCAGCATGTTCGGGCCCATCGGCGGCCGTGAGTTCGCGGTCACGGCCAACAACCACGGATGCGCGAAGTAGGACCGCCAGTCCTGGCGGGCCATCGCGGTGAGCGCGTCGCGCCAGCCGTCCGGGCGGGGCTCCGGGTACGCGAACTCCCCCACCACCGAGTCGACCATCAGGTCCAGCAACTCGTCCCGGTTGGCGACGTGGCGGTACAGCGCCATGCCCGTCGCCCCGAGGCGCTGCCCGATCTGCCGCATCGACACGGCGTCCAGCCCGCCGCCGTCGGCCACCTCGATCGCGGTCGAGACGATCAGCGCCACGCTCAGGGGCGCGCGTTCCACCGACTGCTCACGACGCATTTGCCATCCACTCCGAACCCAGTATACGGTGTCAACACATTAAGTTTACGGTGTAATCACAACAGGGGTGGCTTATGAGTTCTGTTTCCGTTCCCTCGGCGGACGTGCGCGCCACCCGGCGGGAGTGGTTCGGTCTGGCGGTCATCGTCCTGCCCTGCCTGCTCGTCTCCATGGACCTGTCCGTGCTGTTCTACGCGCTGCCGTTCATCAGCGCGGAGCTGTCGCCGAGCAGCGCCGAACTGCTGTGGATCGTCGACCTGTACGGCTTCGTGCTCGCCGGCTTCCTGATCACCATGGGCACGCTGGGCGACCGTATCGGACGCCGGAAGCTGTTGCTCGCGGGCGCCGCGCTGTTCGGGGTCGCGTCGGTGATCGCCGCCTACTCGACGTCCACCGAGATGCTGATCGCCGCGCGGGCGCTGCTCGGGATAGCCGGCGCCACCCTCGCGCCGTCCACGCTTTCGTTGATCCGCAACATGTTCCACGACGACCGGCAGCGCCAGGTGGCGATCAGCGTGTGGACCATGGGCTTCGCGGGCGGCGCCATCTTCGGGCCGATCATCGGCGGTTTCCTGCTCGAGCACTTCTCGTGGGGTTCGGTGTTCCTGCTGAACGTGCCGGTGATGGTGCTGCTGCTCGTGCTCGGCCCGCTGCTGCTGCCCGAGTTCCGTGACCCGAAGCCCGGCCCGTTCGACCTGGCCGGCGCCGTGCTGTCGCTCGCCACCATCCTGCCGGTCATCTACGGCGTCAAGAAGATCGCGGCCGACGGGTTCGACTGGGCCCACCTCGGCTCGATAGCCATCGGAGTGGGCTTCGGCGCGCTGTTCCTGCGCCGGATGCGGACGGCCGCGCACCCGATGCTCGACGTCCGCCTGTTCCGCCGAGCGCAGTTCAGCGGCGCGGTGATCACGGGCGCCATCACCTTCCTCGTGCTCGCCGGGATCGGCATGTTCGTCTCCCAGTACCTGCAACTGGTGCTCGGTTACGGGCCGATGGCCGCGGCGTTGTGGAGCACTCCGGCCGTCGCGGGAATGGCGCTCGGGGTCACCCTGGCCACCCTGCTGGCCGCGCGGCTGCGGCCGGCCGTGATCGTCTCGACCGGGCTGGTGCTCGGTGCCATCGGCCTCGGCCTGCTCGCCCAGATCGACGCGAGCGCCGGCGTCGGCTGGGTGGTGGCGTCGTGGGTGGTGACCTCCGCCGGCATCGGCGCGGTCGCCACGATCTCCACCGACCTCGTCCTCGCCACGGCACCGAAGGAGAGCGCGGGAGCCGGAGCGGCGATCTCCGAGACGGCCAACGAGTTCGGCGGAGCGGCCGGCATCGCACTGCTCGGCAGCCTCGGCGCCGTGGTGTACAAGGCCGAGCTGACGGACTCGGCGCCGGCAGGGCTCGAACTCGGGCCGGCCAAGGAGACGCTCGGCTCGGCGTTCGAAGTGGCGGCCGGGCTGCCCGGCACCGTCCGGGACGAGTTGGTGGCCGCGGCGAGCCAGTCGTTCGTCACGGGAATCCACTGGGTGGCCTGGATCGGAGCCGGCGGAATGGTGGCGATCGCCGCGTTCGTGCTGGTGGCGCTACGTCGCGTCCCCCCAACGGCGGGCGGTCACCACCCGCGGTAACCGGCACGCGTTCCGTGATTGCCCCGAACTGTTGATTGCTGCCAGCCACTTACTGTGCTTATGTTGCCATTCCGAGACATTCCGATCGTCGGGGCATGGCGCGGTAGGTGGTGAGTTGGTTGGGTCGGCCGCACCAGCCGCACCAATTCCACTTCGGCGGCTGGGGTGACTACCAAACGTGGGCGGATCACGACTTCCTGCCACGACCGGCGGACCCCGCCTCCCAGGTCGAACAGGAGCGGCGGCCCTCGCCGGCACCCCGACGGGGGCCCGAGTGGCAAGAACCGGGGCTGAACGTGGACGTCGACAACGACCCGGGCTCACTCGTGCGCCCCTACGCCCGCACCGGTGGCCGCACGAAGCCGATGTACGCGCTCGAGCTGGAGACCCTGCTGTCGATCCCGTCGCACACGCGGTTCGACGAGCGGACCCTCCAGACCGACCATCGCACCATCTGCGGGCTGTGCCGGGATCCGCGGTCGACGGCCGAGGTGGCCGCGCACCTGCGGCTGCCGCTCGGCGTGGCGAAGATCCTGATCGGCGACCTGGTGGAGCTCGGGATGTTGCGCGTGCACGAGACGGCCGTCAAGGGCGACGCGCCGCCGTCGATGGATCTGCTGCAGCGCATCTACCAGGGACTGCTGGAGCTGTAGCTCAGACCACCGCGGGCGCCATGAGTGCCCGCATCCGCTCCTCGGTCAGCGAGCCCTTCGGCGCCGTGTAAGTGCACAGCCGCTGCTCCGGGTCGGCCGGCAGTTCGAACGCCTCGAACGTCAGCACCAGCTCCCCCACCTCCGGGTGATTGATGCGCTTGACACCGCTGTTCCGCACCCGGACCGACTGCCGCTCCCACAGTTCGCGGAACTCCGGACTCACCTCACGCAACTCCCAGATCACCCGGTGCAGACGCGGCTGATCGGGCGAGCGGCCGATCTCCGCGCGTAGGTTCGCCACCGTGTCCTCGATGATCTCGGCCCAGTCCGGGTACCGTGTGCGCGCCTCGGGGTGGGTGAACAGCAGCCGCGCCGAGTTCAGCTCGGACTCGGGCAGCGCGTCGTAGTCGAACTGCACCCGGGCGGCCAGCCGATTCCACGCGAGGATGTCCGTGGCCGGGCCGATCACCATGGCCGGCACCGTCTCGCCCATGGCGTCCAGCAGTTCCTGGACCTGGGGACGCACACGCGGCCGGGGCACATCCGCGCAGGCGCCGCCGCGCCGGTGCGGCAGCGTGATGTTGCGCAGGTAGGTGTGCTCGTGCTCGGTGAGCCGCAACGCCCGGGCGACCGCGTCGAGCACGGCGTCGGAGATGGCGGGCGCGCGGCCCTGCTCGATGCGCGTGTAGTAGTCGACGCTGATGCCGGCGCGCTGGGCGACCTCCTCGCGACGCAGACCCCGCACCCGCCGCCGGCCCGGCCCGTCCGGCAACCCCAGCTCGACCGGGTCGAGCGCCGCGCGGCGTGCCTTCAGGAACGGGGTGATCTCGTCCTCGACGTGGCCCATGAGCTCCATTATCCCCAACCTGGCCCTGGCAGACCCAGGTTGAGCCGTACCTGGCACGTCGCCCCGGACGCGCGGAGGGTGGAAGTCAGGACCACGATTCTGGAGGCAGTACCCCAATGAAGCGCAGGACCCTCGGCGGCACGGGCATCTCGGTGAGCGAGTACGCGCTCGGCGCCATGATGTTCGGCAGGATCGGCAATCCCGACCACGACGACAGCGTCCGGATCATCCACCGGGCGCTCGAGGCGGGTATCAACTTCGTCGACACGGCTGACATCTACTCGGAAGGTGAGTCCGAGGAGATCGTCGGCAAGGCGCTCAAGGGCCGTCGCGACGACGTGGTGCTCGCGACCAAGGCGCACGGCTCCATGGGCCCGGACGCCAACCACGGCGGCAACTCCCGGCGCTGGCTCGTCCGCGAGATCGAGAACAGCCTGCGGCGCCTGGGCACCGACTACATCGACCTGTACCAGATCCACCGGCCCGACCCGGCCACCGACATCGACGAGACGCTCGCCGCGCTGACCGACCTGGTGCGGGCCGGCAAGGTGCGTGCGGTCGGCAGCTCCACGTTCCCGGCCGAGCAGATAGTCGAGGCCCGGTGGGTGTCCCAGCAGCGCGGCCACGTGCGGTTCCGCACGGAGCAGCCGCCGTACTCGATCCTCGCCCGCGGCGTCGAGTCGGCCGTGCTGCCGACTACGGAGAAGTACGGCATGGGCGTGCTGACCTGGGGCCCGCTGTCCGCCGGCTGGCTGTCCGGCCGGTACAGCACCACGTCGGACATCACGTCCCGCGAGGGCGGCCGGGTGACGACCGAGGCCCACAAGTTCGACCCGTCGCTGCCGGAGAACGCGAGCAAGCTGGCGGCCGTCGGTGAGCTGACCAAGCTGGCGGCCGACGCCGGGCTGCCGCTGCCGCACCTGGCCGTCGGCTTCGTGCTGGCCCACCCGGCCGTCACCTCGGTGATCATCGGCCCGCGGACCATGGACCAGCTGGACAGCCTGCTGACCGGCGCGGACACCGTGCTGACCGGCGACGTCCTGAACCGGATCGACGAGATCGTGCCCCCGGGCACCGACCTCAACCGGGCGGACAGCTACTACCTGCCGCCCGCACTCACCGACGCCTCGCTACGGCGCCGGTAGCGATCCTGACCGGGTGATGCGCCTTCGAGCGTCACCCCGTCAGCTTCGGTGTCACACCCGTGGCCACGAAGTGGAGCCGCTTGGCGACCGACACCGCCTGGTCGGCGTAGCGCTCGAAGAACCGGGCCAGCAGCGCGAGGCTGGTGGCGCACCGCACGCCGTGCTCCCATTCGAGACCGGTGATCGTGGTGAGCACCCGAGCGTGCAGTTCGTCCATCCGGTGGTCGGTCCGGTGCAGTTCGGCGAACCCGTCCTCGTCGGGCTCGCGGATCAGCGCGACGACCCGGTTCGCCATGTCGGCGGCGATGACGCCCAGCTCGGCGAAGTCGTCCGCCACCTCGCTCGGCACCGGACCGCCCGCGTGGTCGTCCCGCACGGCCTCGGCGATGTGCGCGGCGAGGTCGCCCATCCGCTCGATCTTGTCGGCGCAGTAGACGACGGCGAGCACGGAGCGCAGGTCGCCGGCCACTGGAGCCTGCAGTGCCAGGATGCTCTGGGCGTGCTCGTCACAGCGGTCGCGCACCTTGTCGATGACCTCGTCGTCGGCCATGACCAGCGCGGCCAGTTGCCGGTCGCCGTCCCGCATCGACGCCGCGGCCCGCGACATCGCCTCGGCCGCCAGCTCGCCCATGGCCGCCAACTGGTCGCGCAGTTCCGCCAGCTCCAGATGGAACGTTTCCCGCATGATCACACCTCCGCCGGGTCCGGGTGCCGGTTCGCCTCCGATGTGGATACCCGTTCTTCCGGGCACCCATGTCCGGTTTGACGACTTTACGCCTGGACTGTCGTACCACCCGGATACGGTGGTGTGGTGGGACCTGATCGGTTCCGACCCGAACACACGGCTGGCGGTGACGACGTGTCCAAGCGAGTGCTCCTGGTCCGCGGCGGCTGGGAGGGCCACGACCCGGTGGCCGCCACCGACCGGTACGCGGCCGTCTTGGCCGGCCACGGCTACCAGGTCTCCCGTTCGGAGACCCTGGACGCCTATCTCGGCGACCTGTCCGGCCTCGACCTGATCGTTCAGTGCTGGACCATGGGGTCGATCACGGCCGAGCAACTGGCCGGGCTCTCGGCCGCCGTCCGGGCGGGCACGGGGTTCGCCGGCTGGCACGGCGGCATGGTGGACGCGTTCCGCGACCAGCCGGGCTACCACCTGCTGACCGGCGGGCAGTTCATCCACCACCATCGGGAGTTCGTGCACTATGTGGTGCGGCCGGTGACCGGGCACCCGATCATGGCCGACCTCGAGCCGTTCGAGATCCACACGGAGCAGTACTACCTGCACGTCGACCCGGGCAACGAGGTGCTGGCGGAGACGTCGTTCGTGGAGGACCCGGACCTGCCGGGCGTGGGCACGCCGACCATGCCGGTCACGTGGTTGCGCCGCCACGGCACCGGCCGGGTGTTCGTCACCACCATCGGCCACCGCCTGGCCGACCTCGAAGTACCGCAGGTGCACGACATGATCACGAGAGGGCTGCTGTGGGCGACGCGCTGAGGGTAGGAATCGTCGGGATCGGCACCATCAGCCGGCAGTACCTGGACACCCTCACCCGGTTGCCGGGCGTCGAGGTGGTGGCGGCCGCCGACCAGGATCCCACCCGGAAGGTGGACGGGGTGCGGACGCTGTCCCCGGCGGAGCTGTACGAGGCCGACGACGTCGACCTGGTGCTGAACCTGACCACCCCGGCGGCACACGCCCCGGTGGCGCTGGCGTCGATAGCCGCCGGCAAGCACGTGTACGGGGAGAAGCCGCTCGCGCTGTCCACTGTGGAGGGTCGAACGGTGCTGGACGCCGCGGCCGCGGCCGGTGTACGGGTGGGCTGCGCACCGGACACCGTGCTGGGCACCGGGGTCCAGACCGCCAGGCGCGGCATCGACGCCGGCGACATCGGCACTCCCGTGGCGGCGACCGCGTTCATGGTGACGCCGGGCCACGAGCGCTGGCACCCGGCGCCGGAGTTCTACTACCAGCCGGGCGGTGGTCCGTTGCTGGACATGGGCCCGTACTACTTGTCGGCGCTGGTGACACTGCTGGGGCCGGTCCGCCGGGTGGCCGGCATGGCGTCCACTCCCCGCGACGCACGGACCATCGGCAGCGGGCCCCGCCAGGGTTCGACGTTCCCCGTGTCCGTGGCCACCCACGTGACGGGAACGCTAGAACACGAGGGCGGCGCGATCTCGACGTTGATGATGAGCTTCGACATCTGGGAGGCCACGCTGCCGCGCATCGAGGTCTACGGCACGGAGGGCTCCCTGACGGTCCCGGACCCGAACGACTTCGACGGCCCGGTGCGCCTGTACCGCCCGGACGCTCCACAGTGGACTCAGGTCCCGGAGTCGGCCGGCTATCGCGGCGCGGGCCGGGGCAGCGGCGTGGCAGACCTGGCGGCCGCCCTCCAGGCCGGCACTCCCCATCGCGCGAGCGGCGAACTGGCCTACCACGTGCTCGACGTCATGGAGTCCTTGCTGACGGCAGCATCCCAGGGCTCAACGGTCCAGCTAACGAGCACCTGCCCCCGCCCAACCCCAGTCCCCCACGAGTAACACCAACAAGCCCCGAGCACACCAACCAGCGAGCACTACCAAACAAACACCGAGTCGTACCGAACGAACACCGAGTCGTACCGTATGGACAGCGAGTTCGCTGTCCATACGGTACGACTCGCGCGGGCGGAGGGGGCACCAGCACCGCCCGCCACGCGAGATCCCCCTTCCCAACCCCAAGTTCCCACTCCCAGACCGCATGTCCCCACCGCCGGCACGCGAGTTCCCACTTCCAGGCCGAGTTCGCGCTTCCCGACCCCGAGATCCCGGTTCCCGCACGCGAGATCCCGGTTCCCGCACGCGAGATCCCAGTTCCGGCACCCATGTTCGCGGTTCCGCACCCAAGATCCCGGTTCCCGCACCTATGTTCGCGTTTCCCACCGCACGGTCACGTATCCGGTCCTCCCATGCCGGCACTGCCGATGGAGCCGAGCGGTCCGGAACTGCGAACGCGGGGGCCGGAGGCTCGAACTCGCCCTCCAGAGCGGGAACTCGCTGTCCGGAAGCGCGATCTCGCCGTCCGGAAGCGCGATCTCGCCGTCCGGAAGCGCGATCTCGCCGTCCAGAACCGCGATCTCGCCGTCCGGAACCGCGATCTCGCCGTCCGGAACCGCGATCTCGCTGTCGGGACGTGGGGACATGCGGGGGCCCGGGCGGGTGCGGGTGGAGGGGGCGTCGGCACCGTCCCTGTGTCGACGTCCCCTCCGGTCGTGGGGCTAGACCGTCGCCGGCTCGACTCGGTCGCCCTCTCCCGCGATGCGCAGCGCCTCGACCAGCTCGCGGTACAGCGAATCGGTCGCCAGTAGGAACTCGTGCGTGCCCTGCGCCCGGATCCGGCCTTCGTCCATCACCACGATGGTGTCCGCGTCGATCACCGTGGACAGGCGGTGCGCCACCGTGATCACCGCACCCTCCCGGGCCCGGTTGCGGATGCAGTCGTGGATGGCGGTCTCCGTGCGACCGTCCACCTGGGCGGTGGCCTCGTCCAGCAGGAGCACCTCGGGCGTCCGCAGGATGGCCCGTGCCAGCGCGATCCGCTGCCGCTGCCCGCCCGACACCGACGACGAAGTCAGCGACGTGTCCAACCCGTCCTCCAAGGACGAGATCTTCTCGTCGAGCCGCACCTCGCGCAGCGCCGCCCGCACCTCCTCCTCCGTCGCGTCCGGGTGGGTGTACAGCAGGTTGTCCCGGATGGTGCCCGGCACGATCGGCGTCTCCTGTTCGACGTAGGCGAGCCGGCCGCGTACGTCGCTGAACGTGTATCCCCGATAGGACTGCCCGTCCAGCAGGATGTCCCCGCTCCTGGGCTCCAGGAACCGCATGATCAGCGAGAACAGCGTGGTCTTGCCGGCCCCGGACGGGCCGACGATCGCCGTGTGCCCGCGCCGCGGGATGACCAGGTCGATGCCGTGCACGGCCGGCTCGGCGTCGGGGCCGTACGCGGCCGTCAGGCCACGCAGTTCCAGCACCGGGCCGTCGACCACCGGCGTACCCGCGCGCACAACAAGCGGGTCGACCTCGACCTCGATGCCGTCCACCTCCCGGATGCGCCCGGCGGCCGCGATACCCGACTGCAACGCCGTCACGTTCTGGCTCAGCTCGGTGATCGGCCCCATGAGGCCGAACGCGTAGAGCAGGAACGCGATCAGGCTGGACACCTCGAGCAATCCCTCGCTGACCCGCCACGCCCCGATCCCGAGGATCAGCACGATCGCCAGCTGGATGCCCGACCACGCGATCACCCAGGCGAACGCCTCCCGGCGCACCGCGCGGATCGAGTGGTGGGTGGACGCCGCCGCGTCCTCCATGATCCGGTCCGACTGCCGATGCTCCGCGCGGCTCGCCTTCACCGTGCGGATGGCCCGCAGCGCGCCCTCCAGCACGCCGCCCAACCGGCCGATCCGTTCCTGCGCCTTCTCCTGCTCCTTCGCGATCCCCGGCATGAGCAGCATGAACATCAGCGCCACGACGATCACCGACGCGACCGTGGTGCCCAGCAGCACCATGTCGAGCACGCTCATGAGGATGAGCGTGCCGATCATCGTCACGAAGCCGTTGATCAGGCCGATCACACTGGAGGACGCGGCCTCGCGCAGCAGCAGCGTGTCCGAGGTGACCCTGGTGACCAGCTCCCCCGTCGGCCGGCTGGTCACCTCCGGCACGGTCGCCCCGAAGAAGCGCCGCACCATCGACTCGCGGGTCCGGAGCACGACCTTCTCCCCGACCGTGCCGAGCACGATCCACTGCGCGCCCCAGATCACCGCGCCGATCACGAACAGGCCGAGCAGCGTGAGCACCGGCCAGAGCAGCGACGTCGAGCCACCCAGCGAGTCGAGGACCCACTTGGTGACCATCGGGGTGGCCAAACCCGCGGCCGACCCGACTAGAGCCAGCACCAGACCGAGGGCGAGAGCCGGTCGGTGAGGTCTGGCGAAGGACCACAGCAACCGAAGTCGCCCCAGCCGTGGTTGTGGAGTATCCATGCTCGAAAGTGGAACATGACTGTTCCAAAGTTGTCAATTTGGTTTCATCATGGGCCTGGGAGTACGGTTCCCCGTATGAGCGAGGCACAGAGCGTGGTCGCCGAGAGCGGGGCGAGGTCGCGGACCCGCCGCGCGATCATCGACGCGGCCGTCGTGACGCTGACCCAGAACTCGAGCGCCTCGCTCGGCGACATCGCCACGGCCGCCAACGTCGGCCGCACGACCGTGCACCGCTACTTCCCCGAGCGGTCCGACCTGCTCACGGCGATCAGCACCGACGCACTGGAGAAGATCGACGTCTCCACCCGGCGGGCCAGGGTCCACGAGGGCACCGCCCCCGAGGCGCTGCGCCGGCTCTGCCAGGAGTACTTCGAGTTCGGCGACGTGTTCATGCTGATGTTCACGGTGCCCGAGATGCTCGACGACGAGATATGGGGCGAGGAGTCCGAGTCCGACCGGGCACTGCTCGGCCTCGTCCACCGTGGTCAGGCCGAGGGCACCATCGACCCAGAACTCGACGCGCTCTGGTTCCAGCAACTGGTGTGGAGCCTGCAGTACACGGCGTGGGAGATGACCCGCATGCACAACACCCCGAAGCACGACGCACTCGGCATGTGCCTGCGCACCCTGGACAAGATCGTCAAACCGTAGCCGGCGCCAGCCCCGCCTTCGCCGCGCGCAGGACGAAGTGGCCGCCGATCACGACCACCACGCCGGACCCGACCACCAGCCCGATCGGCGCGCCCAAGTTCAGCACGGTGATCACGATGAACGCGTCGAACAGCGCCACGAGCGTGAAGCCCACCCGGTCGACGTAAGCGGGAGACGGCTCCAGCCGCCGCGCGCTCGCCGCCAGCGCGATCATGACGCCCCCGAGCACGGCGAACGCGCCGAACAGCAGCCGGGTGCCGCCGTCCGACCGCGCCCACCCCTCGATCACCGCGGCCACCAGGAAACCGATGGAGGCGACCAGCGACCACAGGTAGAGGTCGAACAGGACGCGGCCGCGGTGCGCGACACCGCCGGCGAGCAGCGCCACCGTGCCGGTGATCGCGTGCAGGGCGATGAGAACCGTGTGCCACATCTGGACGACCTCCCACTGTGTCAGGTCCAGCGTCGACCTAACACAGTGGAATGTCAAGCAAGATGGTTGAGCGCGTCCTCGATGGCGCGGTGGAACGTCGGGTAGGCGTAGATCATCTGGCTGAGCAGCTTGGTCGGCACCTCCGCGTGCACGGCCACCACCAGGGCGCCGAGCACCTCGCCGCCGTTCGGGCCGGCGGAGGTCGCGCCGATCAGGACACCGCGGTCGGCGTCCTCCACCAGCTTGATGAACCCCTCGTTGCCGAGCTTGTGGATGTAGCCGCGGGAGGACGACGGGATCTGCGAGATACCGGTGCGCACGGCGATGCCCTCCCGGCGGGCGGCCGCCTCGGACAGGCCGACCGAGCCGATCTCCGGGTCGGTGAACGTCACGCGCGGCACCGCGCGGTAGTCGGCGATCTCCGCGTCATCCTCGCCGAGGACGTCGGCCGCCGCGATCCGCGCCTGGTACATGGACATGTGCGTGAACGCGCCCCGGCCGGTGATGTCGCCGATGGCCCACAGCTTGTCGGCCGCCCGCATGCGCTCGTCGACCGTGATGCCGCGGGCGGTCTCGTCGAGCCCGACCGCGCCGACGCCGAGCTTCGCCATGTCCGTGCGCCGGCCGGCGGCCACCAGCATGCGGTCCGCGTGGACCACCTCGCCGTTGTCGAGCTTCACCACGAAGCCGTTGGTCTCGAAGCTGACGCGGGCGGCCGACAGCCCGGTGCGCACGGTGATGCCCTCCGCCTCGAACGTGGCGGCCAGCAGGTCGCCGGCCTCCGGCTCGTCGGCCGGCACGAGCCGGTCGGCGTGCTGCACCACGGTGACCGCCGCGCCGAAACGGGAGAACACCTGGGCCAGCTCGCAGCCGACCGGTCCCCCGCCGAGCACGATCAGCGAACCGGGCACCTCCTCGACGGCCACCGCGTCGCGGTTGGTCCAGTACGGCGTCTCGGCCAGCCCGTCGATCGGCGGGACGGCCGGGTCGGTGCCCGTGTTGAGCACGATTCCCCGGCGGGTGGTGAACACCTGGTCACCGTCCGATGTGGACACCGTGACCTCGCCGGGGGCGGTAATGCGGCCCCACCCGCGGACGAACCGGCCACCGGCGTCCTCGAAGCGCCGCACGGCGACCGTGTCGTCCCAGTTGTCGGTGGCGTCCTGGCGGACGCGTGCCGCGACCGGCGCCCAGTCGGTCTCCACCCGCACGGAGCCGGCGAGCTGGTCGGCGCGACGGGCCTCGCCGAGCGCGTCGGTCGCCCTGATCATCATCTTGGTCGGTATGCAGGCGTAGTACGGGCATTCGCCGCCCACCAGCCGGCCGTCGACGCCGACCACGGTCAGCCCGGCCCGCGCGAGCCGGGCGCCGACGTCCTCGCCGCCCGGCCCCATCCCCACAACGACGACGTCAACCTCGGTACCCGGCATCAACCATCACTCCAAGCGGCTCGATCCAGCGGCACCGATGACGATGCCGTATGCGGGTGCGCGGCGCAGCCCCGGGGTAGCGAGCTTGACCTTGGAGTCGGGTCCAAGGTTTACCGTCGGGGTATGACCACGAGTGCACCCAGCGGGCTGCGGGTCGCGGAGTTGGCGGCCGCCGTCGGCGTCGGGCCGGACACCATCCGGTACTACGAGCGAACGGGTCTGCTGGCTCCGCCGCCGCGCACGCCGGGCGGCTATCGCCGGTTCCCGCCGGAGTCGGTCGATCGGCTGCGGTTCATCCAGGGTTGCCAGCGGCTCGGGTTGCGGCTGCGGGAGATCGGCGAGCTGCTGTCCATTCGGGACACCGGCGAGTGTCCGTGTGAGCCGGCCGAGACCTTACTGCGGCACCGGATCGACGAACTCGACCAGGAGCTGGCCAGGTTGGCCACGCTGCGCGCCGACCTGGTGCGGATGGTCGACGTCCTGCCGGTAGACCCGTGCCGGGAACCGATGCCCGTTCCGTGGTGTCCACCGGAGAGGAGGTGATTCACGTGATCGACGACTGCTGCACCGACGAGTGCTGCGAGGCCGGCTGCTGCTGAGAGCCTGAACCGCCGGCGAGGCGCCCGCCGGCGGGCGGCCCAACGGAACCTCAGGGGCACCGTGACGGCACCCAACCACCCGGATACCCGCACCCGTTCGCCGACACCTAACCAACACCGTGAAATCCCGGGGAGGCGGAACAGTGCCGGTCCGAGCCGTACGGCACGGTTGCCGTGTTCCGCGATCTCAACGGCAACCGCTGGGACCTGTTCCAGTTCGCCTAACCTCGGCACGATACGACTCGCTGTCGAAACCGTAGGTTTCGGTGTCGAGACGGTACGACTCGCGGGTCAGCCGGGCTTGACTCGCGCGCGTTCGAGGACCGCCGCCGTGTCCACCCCGGCCGGCAGGGTGCCGAACGCGACGCCCCAGTCGCCGCCGAGGCGGGACGCGCAGAAGGCGTCCGCCACCGCCGGGTGGCCGTGGCGCACCAGCAGGGAACCCTGCAGTACCAACGCCATTCGCTCGACCACCCGGCGCGCGCCGGCCTGGGCGGCCGCGGGATCGGTCAGGCCCGCCAGGTCCGCGCGCAGGCGGGCCACGGCCGCGTCCAGGCGGTGGTCGGCGCCCGCCGCCGCGTCGACCTCCGCGAAGAACGCTTCCGCCGCACCGCCGCCGAGTGCCCGCAGGACGTCCAGGGCCGCCACGTTGCCCGAGCCCTCCCAGATGGAGATCAGCGGCGCCTCACGGTAGAGCCTGGGCATGCCGGACTCCTCCACGTAACCGTTGCCGCCCAAGCATTCCAGCGCCTCGGCGGCGTGCGTCGACGCACGCTTGCACACCCAGTACTTGCTGACCGCCAGCCCGAGCCGGCGCAGCAGACCCTCGTCCGAGTCGCCGGCCAGCGCGTTGTCGGTCGCGGCCGCGAGGCGCATGGCCACGGTGGTCGCCGCCTCGGACTCGATCGCCAGGTCGGCCAGGACGTTGCGCATGAGCGGCGCGTCGAGCAGGTAGCCGCCGAACGCCGTGCGGTGCGCCGCGTGGTGCGTGGCCTGGACGAGCCCGAGGCGCATGCCGGCCGCGCCGGCGATCACGCAGTCCAGGCGCGTGATGTTGACCATCTGGATGATGGTCCGCACGCCCTGCCCCTCCTCCCCCACGAGCCACGCGACCGCCTCGTCGTACTCGACCTCGGCCGACGCGTTGGACCGGTTGCCCAGCTTGTCCTTCAGGCGCTGCAGGTGCATCCCGTTGCGGGTGCCGTCGGGCAGGACCCTCGGCAGGAGGAAACACGAAAGCCCGCCCGGTGCCTGCGCGAGCACCAGGAACACGTCGGACATGGGCGCCGAGGTGAACCACTTGTGGCCGGTCAGCAGGTAGCTGCCGTCGGCCTGCGGCACGGCGCGGGTGGTGTTCGCCCGGACGTCGGAACCGCCCTGCTTCTCGGTCATGGACATGCCGGCGATCAGCCCGTGCTTGGTCTCCGGCGCCCGCAGGCCCGGGTCGTACCGCCGGGAGGCGAGCAGCGGCTCGAACCGCGCGGCCAACTCGGGATTGTGGCGCAGCGCCGGGACCACCGCGTAGGTCATGGAGATCGGGCACGCGTGGCCGGCCTCGACCTGGCCCCACACGTGGAACTTGGCGGCCCGCGCGACGTGCGTGCCCGGCGTCTGGTCGGCCCACGGCGCGGCATGCAGGCCGTGCTCGACCGCCACGGTCATCAGCTGGTGGTAGACGGGGTGGTATTCGACCTCGTCGATGCGTTGGCCGTAACGGTCGTGGGTACGCGGTACGGGCGGGTGCGCGTTGGCGAGCCGGCCCCAGTCCTGGGCCTCCTCGCCGCCGGCCAGCCGGCCGAGCGCGTGGACCTGGTCGACCGCCCACGCGGCGCCGTGCCTGGTCAGCCCCTCGAGCAAGGCCGGGTCGTCACTCACATCGTGGCCGATGAGTGGGGGAACCTGGTTCGTCACCGCGTGCGTAGCCATACCTGGATGTTACATTTCCAGAACACGTGAGGATAGGGTGTAATGGCATGAGCAAGGTTCTGCGGCCGCTCACCGCGCGGTCGGTCGTGCTGAGCACGCTGCTCGGCGCGTACCCGCCACGGCTGCCGGCCCGCAGCCTGGTCCGGGTGGGCGAGCTGTTCGACATCGCCGAGGGCACCATCCGGGTGGCGCTGTCCCGCATGGTGGCGGCCGGCGACCTCACCCAGGTCGACGGCGACTACCAGCTGACCGACCGGCTCCGCCACCGCCAGACCCGCCAGGACCACAGCCGCGCCCCGTCGACCCGACGCTGGCGCGGCACCTGGGAGATCGCCGTGGTCACGGCCGCCCGCCGCCTCCCGGCCGAACGCGTGGCATTCCGCCAGGCGATGACCGAGCTGCGACTGGCCGAACTGCGCGAGGGCACGTGGCTGCGCCCGGACAACCTCGTCCGCCCGCACCCGGCGGCGGTCGAGGAGCAGTGCACGTTCTTCACCGGCCGCCCGGCGGCCGACGGCCTGGCCGCCACCCTGTGGGACCTGACCGGCTGGGCGGCGCGGGCCCGCGAACTGCACGACGCCCTCGACCGGGCCGACGACCTGTCGACCGGCTTCACCGTGTCGGCCGCCGTACTGCGCCATTTCCTGTCCGACCCGCTGCTGCCGGCCGAACTGCTGCCCGACGACTGGCCGGGGCCCCGGCTGCGGGAGCGCTACGAGAAGTTCGACGCGTCCTTCCAGGCCATGCTGCGAGATCATCTCGGCATTTCGTGAGCCGCACGTCCGGCAGGATGAGACCATGGCGTCGCATCAAGGTTCGGGCACCGCCGTGTGGCTGATCCGGCATGGGCAGAGCATGGCGAACAGGGGTGGCGAGACCACCGATCCCGCGATGATCCCCTTGTCACCAACCGGCGAGCGTCAGGCGCTCCACGTCGCACGCGTCTTCGACCGCGGTCCGAAACTGATCGTGACCTCTCCGTTCCTCCGTGCCCGGCAGACCGCACAAGCCACGGTGGACAGGTTTCCCTCGGTGCGTTTCGAGGAGTGGCCAGTTCAGGAATTCACCTATCTGGGGCGGCTACATGGACGCACGACCACCGGAGCCCAACGCCGGCCCTTGGTCGACGCGTACTGGAGTACGGCCGATCCGTCCTACCACGACGATGACAGATCCGAGTCGTTCGTCGACGTGCACGCCCGTGCCCGCCAGTTCCTCACGCGGCTGTCCCGTCATGACGCCGGGCTGGTGGCCGTGTTCACGCACGGGCTGTTCACCCGGATCGTGTTGTGGACGATCCTGACCGGCGAGACCATCCCGAACATCGACAGCATGCGCCGGTTCCACACTTTCCGAACGACGTACGCGATCCCCAACTGCTCGATCATCGAGTTGAACCCGCACCCGGACGGGGGCGTTCGAATACTCGGCGCCGCGATGTGCCATGTCCCAACCGAGCTACATACCGGCAACCGGGAATGAGTTCAACATCGGCATCGCGTGAGCGACGATTTCGGCGGTCGGTGGGAGTCACCACCACATGTCACCTCTGCGCACAGCCGACGTCTGGGCACTCATCCACGCCGAGCGCGCCGCACTGGCCGACGACCTGGCCGGCCTCACGCCCGAACAGTGGGCCACGACCTCGCTGTGCACCGAGCTGACCGTGCGCGAGGTGCTCGCCCATCTCACGTCGGCGGCGACCCTCAACCCGTTGCGCTGGCTGGCCGGCGTGATCCGCTGCCGCTTCGACTTCGACAAGCAGGTGGCCATGCGGCTGGCCGAGCAGCTGGGTGACACCCCGGCCGAGACCCTGGCGCGGTTCCGCCGCGCGGTGACCAGCACGACCACCCCGCCGCTGCCGAGGATGGCCATCCTCGGCGAGACCGTCATCCATGGCACGGACATCCGGCGTCCGCTGGGCATCCACCGGGATCACCCGATCGAGACGCTCACGCGGCTGGCCGAGTACTACCGGGGCACCGATCAGGTGGTTCTGGCGAAGGGCCGCATCGGCGGACTGCGCCTGGCGGCCACCGACGGGCCGTTCACGACGGGCACCGGCGCCCTCGTGGCCGGCCCCACCCTGGCGCTGCTCATGGCCATGACCGGCCGCACAACCTTCTGCGACGACCTCACGGGAGACGGCGTCGCCGCCCTACGCGAGCGCGGCTAACCCCACTGCTGAAATTTTGGGAGGCCTACCAACTATGCGTCGAACCTTCCACTGTGGGAGGTTGCGCCCATAGTTGGTAGGCCTCCCAATTCAGCCGCCCAGGCGCGTCGAGCCGGCCACGTAGGCTGGGGTCGTGCTACTGCGTCCCGCCCGGGAAGACGAATCCGCCCTGCTCAGCGACCTCGCGCTGCGGTCGAAGGGGCACTGGGGCTACGACGCCGCGTTCCTCGACGCCTGCCGCGCCGAGTTGACGCTCACCCCGGAGCTGCTCACCGAGGAGCGCGCCCAGGTGGCCGAGCGGGACGGCCGGGTGGTCGGGTTCTACACACTCGCCGGCCGTCCGCCCGCCGGCCAGCTCGGCCACATGTTCGTCGAGCCCGACCAGGTGGGCGGCGGGATCGGGCGAGCACTGTGGGAGCACGCGATCGACACGGCTGCGACCGAAGGCATCCGCCGGATCCTCATCGAGGCCGACCCGTCCGCCGAGGCCTTCTACCTCGCCATGGGGGCGGTCCGGGTGGGTGAGGTGCCGTCCGGCTCGATCCCCGGCCGGGTTCTACCGTTGCTCGCGTATTACGGAACCTGACCCCGTGTGCGTCAGCTCTCATCCGCGCTCGATACGGTGCCGCCTGTGATCGGCCTCCCGGACCATGTGACGACCTGCCTGTTCGACCTCGACGGTGTGCTCACGAGCACCGCCGAGCAGCACCGCGCCGCGTGGAAGGAGACGTTCGACGCCTTCCTGAGAACGCGCGGTGACGTCGCGGGGTTCCAGGAGTTCACCGACGAGGACTACAACAACTACGTCGACGGGCGCCCGCGCTACGACGGCGTGCGCACGTTCCTCGCCGCCCGCCACATCGACCTGCCGGAGGGCGAGCCGAGCGACCCGTCGACCGCGGAGACCGTGCACGGGCTCGGCAACCGGAAGAACGACCTGATCAACAAGGTCATCCGCGAGGGCGGCGTTCTGTCCTACCCGGGCTCGGTGCGCTATCTGGAGGCCGCGCGGGACGCGGGCCTGCGGATCGGCGTGGTCACCTCGTCGGCCAACGGCGCCGCCGTGCTCGAGGCCGCCGACCTGACCAAGTTCGTCGAGGCGCGGATCGACGGCGTGGTGATCACCGAGCGCGGACTGCGTGGCAAGCCCGCCCCCGACTCGTTCCTTGCCGGCGCCGAGGCGCTCGGTGTCGAACCCGCTAACGCCGCGGTGTTCGAGGACGCTCTCTCGGGCGTACAGGCCGGCCGTGCCGGCAACTTCGGCTACGTCGTCGGTGTCGACCGGGTCGGTCAGACCGAAGCCCTGCGCGAGCAGGGCGCCGACGTGGTGGTCACCGATCTCGCCCAGCTTCTCGAGGACAACCGATGAACGATCACGGATACCAGGTCTCCCCTTGGGAGCTGCGCTGGAAGAACCTCGACCTCGACGCGCTCGAGCGCACCGAGTCGACCTTCGCGCTGTCGAACGGCCACATCGGCCTGCGCGGCACGTTCGAGGAGGGTGAGCCCCGCGGGATTCCCGGCACCTACCTGAACGGCTTCTACGAGCAGTACTCGCTGCCCTACGCCGAGGCCGGCTACGGCTACCCGGAGGCCGGCCAGACGCTGGTCAACGTCACGGACGGCAAGATCATCCGGCTGCTCGTGCAGGACGAGCCGCTGGACATGCGCTACGGCCGGGCGGTCGAGCACAACCGGGTGCTGGACTTCCGCTCCGGCACGCTGCGCCGCGAGACCGTGTGGGAGTCGCCGACCGGCCGCCGGGTGAAGGTCACGACCGAGCGGATGGTGTCGTTCACCCAGCGCGCGGTCGCGGCCATCCGGTACGAGGTGGAGCCGCTCGACGGCGAGGTGCAGCTGGTCGTCCAGTCCGACCTGCTGGCCAACGAGCCGATCGAGCGCAAGACCAACGACCCGCGGGTGGCCGCGCAGCTGCGCTCGCCGCTGCGCAGCGAGTTCGCGGAGGCCAAGGACTACCGGGCGGTGCTCATCCACCGCACGAAGAAGTCGCGGCTGCGGGTGGCGGCGGCCATGGACCACGAGCTGGAGACCGACGACGGGCTGCGCACGGAGATCCATGCGGAGGACGACCTGGCCCGGCTGACCGCCGCGGTCGACGTGCCGACCAACTCGCGCCTGCGGGTCACCAAGTACCTGGGCTACGGCTGGTCCGCGCGGCGGTCGGCGCCCGCGCTGCGTGCACAGGTCGACGCGGCGCTCTCCGGCGCGCTGCAGACCGGCTGGGACGGGCTGCTGGCCGAGCAGCGGGCGTTCCTCGACGAGTTCTGGGCGGCGGCGGACGTCACCATCGAGGGCGACGACGAGCTCCAGCAGGCCGTCCGGTTCGCGCTGTTCCACGTGCTGCAGGCCGGGGCCCGCGGCGAGAGCCGGGCGATCGGTGCCAAGGGCCTGACCGGCCCCGGCTACGACGGCCACTCGTTCTGGGACACCGAGACGTATGTGCTGCCGGTGCTCACCTACACCATGCCGGAAGCGGCGCGCGACGCGCTGCGCTGGCGGCACTCGACCCTGGACAAGGCGCGCGAGCGGGCCGCCGCGCTGAACCTGCGCGGCGCGTCGTTCCCGTGGCGGTCGATCAACGGGGCCGAGTGCTCGGCGTACTGGCCGGCCGGCACGGCGGCGTTCCACGTGGGCGCCGACGTGGCCGACGCGGTCGCCCGCTACCTGGCGGCCACCGGTGACAAGGACTTCGAGCGTCACCAGGGAACCGAGCTGATGGTGGAGACCGCACGGCTGTGGATCTCCCTCGGGCACCACGACGTGCACGGCGGGTTCCGCATCGACGGCGTCACCGGCCCGGACGAGTACAGCGCCGTGGTGGACAACAACGTCTACACGAATCTCATGGCGCAGCGGAACCTGGTCGAGGCGGCCGCGATCTGCGAACGCCAGCCGGAGGTGGCCGCGAGCCTCGGTGTCGACGGCGACGAGATCAAGGCGTGGCACAACGCGGCGGACAAGATGGTGGTGCCTTACGACGACGTGCTCGACGTGCACCCGCAGTCCGAGCGGTTCACCGAGCACGCCGAGTGGAACTTCGAGAAGACGCCGCAGGAGAACTACCCGCTGCTGCTGAACTACCCGTACTTCGACCTCTACCGCCGCCAGGTGGTCAAGCAGGCCGACCTGGTCATGGCCATGCACCTGCGCGGCGACGCGTTCACGGCCGACCAGAAGGCCCGCAACGTCGAGTACTACGAGGCGCGGACCGTGCGGGACTCGTCGCTGTCGGCGTGCCCGCAGGCCGTGCTGGCGGCCGAGGTCGGCCACCTCGACCTGGCGTACGACTACTTCGCCGAGGCGGCCCTGACCGACCTGCACGACCTGCACCGCAACGTCCGCAACGGCCTGCACATCGCGTCGCTGGCCGGCGCTTGGGTGGTCACGGTCGCCGGGTTCGGCGGCATGCGCGACCACGACGGCAAGCTGAGCTTCGCGCCCCGCCTGCCGCCCGCGCTGTCGCGGATCGGGTTCCGGATGACGTTCCTCGGCAGCCGGTTCTCCGTGGAGATCGAGCAGGACGCGGCCACCTACCGGCTGATGGAGGGTGGCCCGGTCGACGTGACCCACCACGGCGAAGGCATCACGATCGCCGACGGTGAGCCGGTACGCCGCTCGATCCCGGAAGTGCCCAAGCACCCGGCCCCCACCCAGCCGTTCGGGCGGGAGCCGCACCGCAGGAGCGCTCTGGAGAACAGCTAGTACTACAGGGCTAGATCACAGGCTGGCTATCGTGCAGGGAACGACGCTTTCCCTGCATCGAGGCACCCGGCCCCGGTGTCGTCGCAGGTCACGCCCGGTTCTGTCCCTGTAGTACTAGAGGGCGTGCGAACAGGGTCGGCGGATGCCCGCCTCGGGCGGGCGCCACCAAGCCCTGTTCGCGCGTTCTCTAGAGGAGCACCACTTCCCGAGTGCCGTCCGGACCGGACACGGTGAGCCGTTCACCGTGTTGCCGGACGGCCCGGTAGACGAAGTCGCCGTAGCCGACCAGGCGCCGCAGCGCCTCGGTCAGGGTGACGCCCTCGCGCTCGATGATGTTTTCCAGCGCGCGCACCATCTCCGAGGAGATGGCGACATTGATCCGCTTCGGTTCGGAGGAGGGGTGGCTCTGTCGAGCCTCGTCGACGTCCGGGCGGTTACCCGACATGACCACATCCTGATCTGTGCGAAGACCCCGCGGGTGGGTCGAGCGCTGCATGGCACCCATAACCAGCACTTCCTGACGACTGATTGGCCCTGTTCGTGATCCCGCCCCGGACTCAAGCCTCGGAAGGCCGCTGTTGTCCGCCGCCAGCGTAGGGCGACGGTTCCCAGTTTCGCACGCTGCATACACAGAAGCAACACGTACAACCCACGCGATTACCGTTGTTTATGTGGCACTCTGGAGTTACTCTGCTCTATAGAGTGATGTTCGCATCGCGAACGCCTCACTCCGGTCCCGCTTCCGGCGGTGCCATGCATCGCCGGACACCATTGAAGGAACGGCGAGTCATGCAGGACACCAGCCCGGCAGCGAGCCACCCGCGCCCCGAGCCGATAACCGGCCGTGACGCCGATGGTGTCGCGTGGGCGGAGGTCACCTGGTTCGAGCAAGTCAGCGAACAACCCAGCGATCTGCCACTCATCGCGCTCATCCCCATCGAGGACTCGTCATGAGTACCGGGAGGCCGGCGGACAAGCCGGAACAGTCGCGACTGCTGCGGTTTCTGCGGCCGTCGGCGGGCGAGGTCACCGAGGACGGCACGTGGGTGGACCGCTCGACACCGGGCAACCGGGAGCTGATCGCCCGCGGCCGCGAGCTGGAGCTGCTCGCCCAGCAGGCGGAGATCGAGGCGAAGACCGCCGCCCGCAAGCACTACCTGCGGATGCAGACCTGGGTGCTGCTCGGCGTCGGCTCGCTCATCATCTTGACCATCCTGGCGCTCGTGCTCGGCCTGTGGATCGGCGCCATCCCCGGCTCGTTCGCCACCGAACTGGCCCGCACGACGCTGCCGATCCTGCTCGGCGCGGCGGCCACCATCGTCGGCGCGTTCTTCGGGGTGGGCCACAACATCAATCCCAACAGCGAGGACGGTTCGCGAGGCTTCGGCACGCTGCGCAATCGTTCGCGCCGCCGCGCCGACCGGGATGACTAGGCGCGTCCCGCGGCTCAGGTTCGCCGGGACGCGAGGAACACTGTCAGTTCCGGGAAGGCGGACTGGCGCGCACCGGAACCAACACCAGCAACGGCTCATCCGCCGGTGCCGCATCGAACGTCTCGAACCAGGTGCCGTCGACAGGCTCGATCCCGCTCACCATCAGCTGACCGCTCGTGTCGACCGGCGGCTCCGGACGGCCACGGCGGCGAAAGCCCGCAGAGCTGGTGTCTGGCATGCTTCCTCGCCCCTCCCCGGCGCCTGAGGGCCCTCGCACCGTCGGGCGCCGCTCTTTCGAGGATAACCGGCTGTAGACATGTGTACAACACTCAGTGAGTGTCGATTACGTGTAGTTTCCGTGTTGCATCTGCACCTTAGGCACACCTACACTTAACCCGATCGTCCGAACCTCACGCACTGGATGTGACCATGTCGGCTAAGGGCGCACAAACAGAGTCCGCTGGGCAACAGACCTCCGCTCGCGCGGAGCCCAAGAGGATCAACGTCGCTGTCTCCCCGGATACCGTGCGCGCCCTGGAGAACGTCATCGAGCGCGAGGGCATCACCCTCACCGAGGCGCTCCGCCGGCTCATCGGCTACGGCGACTTCGTCTATCGCGCGGTCCGGGAGAACAGGGAACAGCTGATCGTCAAGGGCAGTGAGGGCACCCGCGAGGTGGTCCTGCTCTGAGACGCCTCCCCCGGCTGCCTTCGGGCAGCCCGGGGAGGACCAACACTCAGCGGCGCATGGCCGCCCTCGCCGGCAGCACGCCCAGCACGGTCACCGCGGCGAAGCCGAACATCAGGTAGTGCGCCGACGTCACGAGGTCGGCGCCGAGGTTGACGATCACACCGGCCGCCGCCGCGC
Organism: uncultured Actinomycetota bacterium; assembly: GCA_963826035.1. Taxonomy (GTDB): domain Bacteria; phylum Actinomycetota; class Actinomycetes; order Mycobacteriales; family Pseudonocardiaceae; genus Actinophytocola. The sequence goes on from CAWGVZ010000010.1 coordinate 360,505, forward strand.
TGAACGTCCCCGCGATGATCAGCACGGTGTTGATGCCCGCCGCCGCCTTCGCCCCCTCCTCCTCGTCGGCCACCGCGCCGAGCGTCGCGACCGTGAGGTGCGGGAACGCCAGGCCGATGCCGCTGCCCGCGACGTGCGGGGCCCAACGCCGCGCGCGGGCTGGCGTTCTTCGGCCTGCGGCAGCGCGAGGCTGGTTCAGGCTCTCGCCGGGCGGTCTCGCGATTGGTGATCTGTGAGTGGGGGTGATGGCGATGAACATGATGGGTGCCTTCATTCGGGCCTTCCGGCACGTCCTGGAACATCCCGAGAAGGATGTGGAGCGCCCGTCGTCGCGGTACCTCCCCCAAGCCGACCGACGAGTTCTGGGGTGAGGACCGGCCGGTGAGCCCGCCGGGATCGGCGAGGAGAACTAGCGGCAAGGCCGTTTGGTAACGCGGCGCATGATGACCACTCCCGTCGCCCATGATGACCGTTGCCGTCGCGCACGAGGACCACAGACGGCCAAATCTCAGCACGCGAGTGGCCGAGTCAGCCACTCGGTCAGGCGAGGCTGGTGCCCAGTGCTACCCAGTCCAGCACCGGCGCTGCCAGGTCGCGGATCGTGGCCAACAGGCCCAGGCGGGCCGCTCGTAGCGCCGGGTCCTCGGCCATCACCAGGATGTCGTCGAAGAACGTGTTCACCGGCGCGGTGAGCGCGGTGGCCGTCGGGACGAACGTGGCCAGGGAGCGCGAACCCAGGGAGTCCCGCACCTTCGTGAGGACCTGGTGCAGGTCGCGTTCCGCGGGTTCGGTCAGCAGCGCCGGGTCGTACTCGGCGGGTGTGTCCGCCGGGACGATCCGGCGGACCCGCTGCAGTGCGGCCACCAGCGCCGCGAACTCCGGGTCGTCCGTCCGGCTCTCGATCTCCACGAGGGTCTCCTCGGCCGCCGCCGGAGCGCCGGCCAGCGGGAGGACAGCCGCCACGTGCCGGTGGTCATGGCCCGCGTCGAGGAGTTGCTGCTCATAGCGGCGCACCATGAACTCCACCACCTCCGCCAACGTCGAGTCGCGCACCTCGATGCCCTGCGCACGCACCCGCTCCGCCGCCGCGGCCAGACCGCGAGACAGCGTGATCTCCCGCAGCGACGGGTGGGCCCGCAGGATGGTCAGCACCCCGGCCGCCGCGCGGCGCAGGCCGAACGGGTCGGAGCTGCCGGTCGGCGCGGCACCGACGGCGAACAGCCCGACCAGCAGGTCGAACCGGTCGGCCAAAGCAAGCACCGCACCTGGCACCGTGGCCGGCGCGGCGTCGCCCGTCGAGCGGGGCTTCTCCATGTCGAACAGGGCCTGCGCGACCGCCTCGGTCTCCCCCGCCCGCACCGCGTACTCGCGGGCCATGGTGCCGGCCAGGCTGGTCAGCTCGATCACCATCTGCGAGCCGAGGTCGAACTTGGCGAGTGCGCCCGCCCGCTCGAGCGTCGTGCGGTCCGAAGTGGACAGCACCGCACCGAGAGAGCCCGCCACCGCGGCGATCCGGTCGGCCCGGTCGGCCATCGACCCGAGCCTCTCCTCGAACGCCAGCTGCGTGAGGCCCGCCTTCATGGTCTCCGGCGCGGTCTTCAGGTCGGCCCGCCAGAAGAAGCTGGCGTCCTCGTACCGCGCCCGCAGCACGGCCTCGTTGCCGGCACGCACCGCATCGGCGTCACAGGAACCGTTGGCCACCGCCACGAAGTGCGGCAGCAGCTCACCTGACGCCGACCGCACCGGCAGGTACCGCTGGTGCTTGCGCATCACGGTGGTCAGGATCTCCTGTGGCAGCTCGAGATAACCGGCCGCGAACCCGCCGAGGATCGCGTTCGGCTCCTCCACCAGGTTGGTGATCTCGTCGACCAGCGCGGACTCCGCCTCGACGTCGACCACCCCGCCGACCGACGCCGCCAACGAGCCGGCGTCCGCCACGATCCGCTCGCGCCGCACGGACTCGGAAGCCACGATCCCGTGCTCGGCGAGGAACCCCAGGTAACCGGAGGCGGAACCGACGGAAACCACGGGCGGGGAGGCCGTGCGGTGCACGCGCGTGGTGGTGCCGGCCGCGAGCGACGAGGCGACCACCGGCACCGGCACGTCACCGAGCAGCGCCACCAGCCAGCGCACCGGCCGGGCGAACGACAAGGACCCGTCGTTCCACCGCATGTTCTTGTCGGCCCGCAGTTCGCTGACAACCGAGCCGAGCACCCCGCTCAGCACCTCGACCGCGCCGCGGCCGAGATCGGTCTTCGTCACGCCCACGTGCTCGACGCCGTCGACCTCGACCCGCGCCAGGTCCGCCACGTCGACGCCCTGCCCGCGCGCGAACCCCTGCGCCGCCTTCGTCGGGTTGCCGTCGGCGTCGAACGCCGCGGTCACCCGCGGGCCGCGCACGAACCGCTCGGCGTCCGGCTCGGCCGGCGCCACGTCCGCCACCAGCACCACCACCCGCCGCGGGGTGGCGTGCGCCTCGACCGCGCCGTGCGCCAACCGGGTCCCGGCCAGCTTGCCGGAGAGGGACTCACGAACCGAGGCCGCGGTCTTCGTGACCTCGTGGGGCGGCAGTTCCTCCGTGCCGATCTCGAACAGCAGCGGGGCCGGCTCGGAGACCGCGGGGAACGACGTGGGCAGCGCGGCAGCGGCCGGCGCGGCGACGAGACCGAGCGGGTGGCCCAGTTCCTCGCGCCGCTCCGACCACAGGGCCGACACCTCGCGGGCGAGGCCGCGCATCCGCGCGAACGCCTTCGCCCGCTCGGTGGTGCTGACCGCGCCGCGCGCGTCGAGCACGTTGAAGGTGTGTGAGCACTTGAGGACGTGCGCGTGGGCCGGCACCGGCAGGCGGGCGTCAAGCAGGCGGCGGGCCTCGGCGGCGTAGTCCTCGAACAGCCGGCGCTGGGTGTCGACGTCGGCGTCGTCCAGGTAGAACCGGCTCATCTCGTACTCGGCCTGGCCGAACGCCTCGCCGTAGGAGATGCCGGGCGCGTAGGCGATGTCCTTGAAGTGGCTGACGTTCTGCAGCGCCATGATGATGCGCTCGACGCCGTAGGTCAGCTCCACGGACACCGGGTCCAGGCTCAGCCCGCCGGCCTGCTGGAAGTAGGTGAACTGGGTGATCTCCAGGCCGTCGAGCCAGACCTCCCAGCCGAGACCCCATGAGCCGGTCGCCGGGTTGGCCCAGTTGTCCTCCACGAACCGGATGTCGTGCGCGCGGATGTCGACGCCCAGCGCCTCGAGGCTGCCGAGGTAGACCTCCTGCGGGTCGCCCGGGTCGGGCTTGAGGACCACCTGGAACTGGGTGTGGGTCTGCAGCCGGTTCGGGTTCTCGCCGTAGCGCGCGTCGTCGGGCCGCACGCTGGGCTCGACGTAGGCGACCCGCCACGGCTCGGGGCCGAGCACCCGCAGGATGGTCGCCGGGTTCAGCGTTCCGGCGCCGACCTCGGTGTTGAAGGGCTGCACGATCATGCAACCGCGCTCGGTCCAGTAATGGGTCAACGCGAGCAACGCGTCCTGCATGGTCAGCACCGGTCAACCTTAGTTGGGGCGGACTCCCGGGCGGCCATTCGGGGCTCGCCGCGTTCCAGCCCGGCGAGTCCCACACTCAAAGCAGGCGAGTCCCACACTCAAAGCGGTCGAGTTCCACATTCGCGAACGTGGGACTCACCCGACGCGAACGGGGGACTCGCCGGTTCTGAATGTGGGACTCGCGCGAGACTTAGCGGGTGCCGCGTTGGGTAATCCTCTCCTTCGGCGGGCTGCTGGCCGTGGTCCTGCTGGTGGTGACGCTCGCCTACCTGTTCCAGCGGAAGCTGGTCTACCTGCCGTCGGACGGTCCCGTGGCCTCGGCCGGCCACGTGCTGCCCGGCGCCAGGGACGTGACGCTCACCACGTCCGACGGGTTGTCGCTCGGCGCGTGGTTCGTGCCGGCGCTCGGTGCCGATCGGCGGGTGACCGTGCTGGTGGCGGCCGGCAACGCGGGTGACCGGTCACTGCGCGCGCCGCTGGCCCGGGCGCTGCGGGAACGGGGGCTGTCCGTACTGCTGTTCGACTACCGCGGGTACGGCGGCAACCCCGGCGACCCGACCGAGGAGGGGCTGGCGCTGGACGTCCGGGCGGCCCGCGAGTACCTGGTCGAGGACCGTCCCCAGGATCGGCTCGTCTACTTCGGTGAGAGCCTCGGTGCCGGCGTGGTGACCGAGTTGGCCACCGAGCATCCCCCTGGCGGTCTGCTGCTTCGTTCGCCGTTCACCGAACTGTCGGCCGTCGCGCAGGAGCACTACCCGTTCTTGCCGACGAAACTGCTGCTCAAGGACCGTTTTCCGGTGGCGGAGAACGTCGCGGCCGTCCACGTGCCGACCACGGTCGTCCACGGCTCGGCCGACTCGATCGTGCCGGCGGAGCAGAGCCGTGCGGTGGCCGACGCCGCGGCCGGGCCGGTCGAGCGGGTGGAGGTCCGGGGTGCCGACCACAACGACAGCTCGCTGCTGGACGGTCCCCAGCTCATCGACGCGGTCGAACGGCTAGCCCTCCGAACCCACCCTTAGCTTCTTGCGGTGCTCATAGGCGGCTCGCCGTTCCCCCTCGTCGAGCCCGCCCCAGATGCCGTACGGCTCATAGACCGTCAGCGCGTGGTGGCGGCACTCCACGATCACCGGGCAACCTCGGCAGATCTCCTTCGCCCGCTCCACCCGCTCCTCGCGGGCCTGGCCGCGCTCAGCGCGTGGGTGGAAGAACATGTCGCTGTTGCGGCCGCGGCAGGCGGCCAGCCGTTGCCAGTCCCAGGTCTCGGACACCGGACCCGGCAGCCGGGAAACGTCCACCATGGCGTGCTCCTCGTACGATCGCGCTTGGCTGTCCGCGAAGGTGGTACCCGGCCTGTCGAAGAACAAACTTCCGCCGACTGGATGTTGCATCGTCGCTGGAAGGGGCCATGATGATCCCAAGAGGATGTTCGGCTGGAGGGCAGTAGCAGTGGCGCGACCGATCTGGAGCGGTGCCATCAACTTCGGGTTGGTGACCATCCCCGTCGAGCTGTACAGCGCGACCGAGGACCACACGATCAGCTTCCGGCAGTTCGAGCGTGGGACCTCGGACCGCATCCGGTACAAGCGGATCAACGAACGCACCGGCCAGGAGGTCGCGTTCTCCGACATCGTGAAGGGTGCGGAGGTCGGCGGCGGCGAGTACGTGATCATCGAGCCGGAGGAGCTGGAGCAGATCGCGCCGGGCCGCTCCCGCACGATCGACATCAACACGTTCGTCGACCTGGACGAGATCGACCCGATCCACTTCCAGAAGACGTACTGGCTCGCGCCGGCCAAGGAGGAGTACGGCCGCTCCTACAGCCTCCTGCTCCAGGCGATGGAGAAGACCAACCGGGCGGGTATCGCGTCGTTCGTCATGCGGGGCAAGGAGTACCTGACGGCCGTTCGCGCTGGCGATGGCCTGCTGATCCTGAACACGCTGCTGTTCGTCGAGGACATCCGGGACCCGGCCAAGGAGCTGAAGAACCTGCCGGAGATCACCACGGCCCGGGGCAAGGAACTCGACATGGCGACCAACCTGATCGAGTCGATGACCGACGAGTGGCGGCCCGAGGAGTTCAAGGACACCTACACCGAGCAGGTCGAGAAGCTGATCGACACGAAGCGTGACGGCAAGGAGATCGTCGCCGAGTCGGAGCCGGCCGAGCCGACGAAGGTGGTCGACCTGTTCGAGGCGCTGTCCCGCAGCGTGGAGGGCCGCAAGAAGGGCGGCGCGCCCGAGCCGGACAAGCTGGACGACCTGTCGAAGGCGGACCTGGAGAAGCTGGCCAGGGAGCTGGACATCAAGGGCCGCAGCAAGATGACCAGGGACGAACTGGAGAAGGCGGTCTCGGAGGCCAAGCGAAGCGCCGGCGCCGCCTAACTGGTCATCATGCGTGACCGGACTGGTCATCATGCGCGACGGGAGTGGTCATCATGCATGATGACCGTTCCGGTCGCGCATGATGACCGTTCCGGTCGCGCATGATGACCGTTGCCGGCGGGCATGATGACCAGTCCGGGCCGCGCACTCGGGGTTACGGGCGCTTGTAGAACGGGAGTTTGACTACCTCTACGGGGGCGGCCTTGCCGCGGATGTCGACCTCCAGCTTGGTGCCCGGCTCCGTCGACGGCGGCAGGTAGGCCATGGCGATCGGGTGGCCCAGCGTGGGCGAGAGCGCCCCGCTGGTCACGGTCCCGATCTGCTCCCCGTCGGACAGCACCGCGTACCCGTGCCGGGGCGCGCGCTTGCCCTCCCCCACCAGCCCGAGCAGCGTGACCGCCGGGGTCTCGGCCGCGGCGCGCCGCTCCAGCGCCTCCCGGCCGACGAAGTCCGCGGCCTTGTCGAACTTCACCACGCGCCCGAGACCGGCGTCGAACGGCGTCATGTCGGCCGTCAGCTCGTTGCCGTACAGCGGCATCCCGGCCTCCAGCCGCAGCGTGTCGCGGCAGGCGAGCCCGGCGGGCAGGAGCCCGGACCCGGACCCGGCCTCCGTCAGCGTCCGCCACACGTCCGCCGCGTGGGGTGCCTCGGCGTACACCTCGAAGCCGTCCTCACCCGTGTACCCGGTCCGCGCCAGCAGCACGTCGTGGCCGCCGATCCGGGTCGGCGTGCTCCCGTAGTAGGGCAGGTCGGACAAAGCGGCATCACAGACGGCACCGACGATCGACACGGCGGCCGGGCCCTGGACGGCGATCAGCGCGCAGGACGCCGACCGGTCGACCACCTCGACGGCGAACCCGGTCGACCGGCTGCGCAGCGCCTCGGTCACCACGGCGGCGTTCGACGCGTTCGCCACCACCATGAAGTGGTCCTCGACGATCCGGTAGACCACCAGGTCGTCGAGCACGCCACCGTCCCCGTCGCAGATCATCGTGTAACGCGCACGACCGGGTTTCACAAGAGACAGGTTGCCCACCAGCGCGTAGTCGAGCGCGCGGGCCGCCTCCGGCCCGGTCAGCTCGATCTCACCCATGTGCGAGAGGTCGAACAGCCCGGCGGCCGCACGCACCGCCCGGTGCTCGGCGAGCTCGCTGCTGTAGCGCAGCGGCATCGACCAGCCGGCGAAGTCGGTGAACGAGGCACCGAGCTCGGTGTGCACGTCATGCAACGGTGAAGGCGTACTCATGGGGCCGATCCTGCCTGCTCGGGCGCCCGCCGGGAACAATGGGGGTATGTCGGTCGCCGAGCGGGTGGACAAGCCGAGACCGCTCTGGCCACCGGTCGCGGCACTCGGCTACGCCTGCCTCGGCGCGACGTTCGCGAGCCACAGCATCCCGGCCCTGGTCGCCGTGCTCGTTCCGGGAGTGGCGGCGCTGGTCGCGGTGCTCATGGTGCGCCGGCCTCGAGTGCCGGCGCGGATCGGCACCCGCCACCTGCCCTGGCTCGTGTGGGCCGTCGCCTTCGGGCTGTGGGAGCTGGCCGCGCTGCTGCTCGGCGAGCTGTCGTTCAGCCTGCTGATGGATCCGGTGCTGGAGATCTACCCGCTGCGGGTGGGTGGCTGGCTGCTGTGGCTGTCCGCCGGGTGGCTCCTGGTCCGGCGCCCATGATCACCGTGGTGCTCGGCGCCGGCTTCGTGGTCCTGCTGCTGGTCGGTCTCATTGTGGAACTGACAGCCCGCCGCCCAGCCGCGAACGGGTCGCGGCTGGGCGAGCTGCTGAGCCTGGCGGTGGCCACCCGCACCGGGCGGGTGGTCGCCGTGCTCATCTGGGGCTGGCTCGGCTGGCACTTCCTGGCCAGGTAGACCGCCTACGGGTCCAGCGTGAGGCCCGCGTCGAGACCGATCTCGATCAACTGGTCGTGGGACAGCAGTGGTGGGCCCTGGCCCTCCTCGGCAAACATGTACACGCCCACCTCGGTCACGTCCGCCTCGGTACTGCCGGTCTTGATGACGCTCGTGCCGTACCCCCCGGTCGGGTAGTTGTCAGAGGTGAGGATCACCTCGCCGTTCGGCCCCGAGAGCTGCCGGCACGGCAGCGTCGTCTGGCACGTCCACGTCGACGCCGGGACGCCGTCCCTGTCGACCACGTGCACCCCGATGTGCTGGGTGTAGTTCACCCGCCACGACAGCTCGTAAGGAAAGCACAGTTCCGGTGGCTCCTCCTCGAGCTCCGTATCCTCAGGCAGCCGAGCGAGTATCGCGGCGTTCGCCGCCGCCATGAGGCGGGCCGTCGTGGCGGGATCCTCGTCCGGGCAGGTCTCCGCATCGATGCCGGGGACGCTGTGCATCCTCGAGGAGGTCGTACCGGTCGTCGGCGCGACCGGGGCCGTGCCCGTGGCGGAGTCACCGGGAAGGATCGTGAAGGCGATACCGCCCGTCACCAGGACGACGGCCGCCGCGACCGCTGTCACCGGGCTCATGACCCGGCGCGTCCAGACCGCGCGGCGCCCGCGGGCGATGGCCGCGTCCACGTCCACGGTGGACGGCGGCACCTCCCCGATCGCGTCATCGAACAGTTCCTTGTCCATCGATTCTCCTCGGTTATCGGGCCTCGGCCGCTCGACCCCGCAACGTCTCGAGCCCCCGCGCGGTCTGGCTCTTGACGGTGCCGGTCGAGCAGCCGAGGATCTCGGCGGTCTCTTCCACCGAGAGATCGAGGTAGAGGCGCAGAACCACGGCCGCTCGGCGCCGCGGCGGCAACAGGTCGAGCAGGTCGAGCAGCTGCGCGCGGTCGACCACCCGCAGGTCCACCGGGCTCGGCGGCTCCGGCATTTCCTCGGTCGGCTGCTCCCGCCGCCACGGCCGTTTGCGCTCGTCCAGCCAGACCCGCAGAAGGATCTTGTTCGCGTAACCGTCGACCCTCGGGTGGTCGCCGACGCGGTGCCACTGCCGGTACAACTTGGTGATCGTCACCGACACCAGGTCATCGGCCGTGTGCCAGTCGCGGCAGAGCAGGTACGCCGTGCGCCGCAGCACGTCCAAGCGGCGGGTGACGTACTCGCGGAACGATGCCTCGTGCTTGTGTGCCTCCACGACTGGTTAACGACCCCCTTGGCAACCCGGGTTGCTCAGTCCAGCCGGAATCCGTACGGAAGTTCGAGCCGGTGCGCGGCGAGCAGCTCGGTGTCGGCCAGCAGGTCCCTGGTCGGCCCGTCGGCGACGATCACGCCGTCGTCGATCAGCACGCTGCGCGGGCACAGCTGCAGCGCGTAGGGCAGGTCGTGGGTGACCATCAACATCGTGCGGCCCAGCCCGAGCAGCACCTCGGCCAGCTCGCGGCGGGCCACGGGCTCCAGGTTGGCCGACGGCTCGTCGAGCACCAGGATCTCCGGGTCGCACGCGAGCACCGTGGCGAGCGCGACCCGGCGGCGCTGCCCTCCAGACAGGTGCAGCGGGGACCGGTCGAGGTGTTCGGTCATGCCGACCGCGTCGAGCGCCCGGTGGACCCGGTCGGCCAGGTCTGCGCCCGTGAGCCCGAAGTTGGCCGGCCCGAACGCGACGTCCTCGCCGACCGTCGGCATGAACAACTGGTCGTCGGGATCCTGGAAGACGATGCCGACGCGGCGGCGGATCTCGTGCAGGTTGGCCTTCACCACGGGCAGCCCGGCCACCTCGACGCGCCCCGAACCGCCGCCGAGCACGCCGTTCAGGTGCAGCACGAGCGTGGTCTTGCCGGCGCCGTTCGGGCCGAGCACGGCCACCCGCTCCCCCGGCGCCACCCGCAGGTCGACGCCGAAGAGCGCCTGGCGCCCGTCCGGGTAGGCGAACGCGAGCCGCTCTACCAGCAGGGCGGGCGGTGGTTCGGGGGCTGGCAGCACGCGTTGTGGCGCCTCACTGGTCACGGAAGCAATAGTGCCGTGCCCAGCACGGCCGCGGTGCCCAGCACCGGCAGCAAGCCGGCCGCCCAGGTCAGCGGGCGGGCCGCGACGCCGCTGTCGGGCATGGCACCCGTCCAGCCGCGGGACACCATCGCCAGGTGCACCCGCTCGCCGCGTTCGTAGCTGCGGACGAACAGCGCGCCGATGCCGCGGGCGGTGGCGCCGACCTGCCAGAGGAACCGCGGGTCGTGGCCGCGGGAGATCCGCGCGATCCGCATGCGCCGCGCCTCGGCGGCGATGACGTCGAGGTAGCGCAGCATGAGCGTGGCGATCGTGGTGAGCACGGCGGGTGCCCGCAGCCGCTGCAGGCCGACGATCAGCTCGCGCGGGGTGGTGGTGGCCGCGAGGGTCAGCGAGGTCAGGATCCCGAGCGTGCCCTTCGCCAGGATGTTCCACCCGGCGAGCGCGCCCGCCTCGGACAGGCTCAGGCCGAGGAAAGAGACCCGCTCGCCGCCGCCGAGGAACGGCATCACGAGCGCGATGACCACGAACGGCAGCTCGATCACCGCGCGCTTGGCCACGTGTCCGACCGGCACCCGCGCGATCGCCCACACGACCCCGAGCAGGGCCAGGTACAGCCCGAACGCCCAGAACTCGGTGCGCGGCGTGGCCACCACACAGATCACCACGAGCAGCGCCGCCACGATCTTCACCTGCGCCGGGAGCCGGTGCACCGGTGAGGTGCCCGGGAGATGGAGCAGGTGCGTGCTCACTGTGTTGACCGGTCGCTCCGCTCCTGCGATTTCGTTCTCGTGCGCAGGAGCCAGAACAGGCCCACGGAGACGGCCAGCGTGGCGAGCACGCCGAGGATGCCGGCGACACCGGTGAACCGGTCGTCGCCGCCCACCGCGTAGTCGGCCAGCGGGCTGTCTGCCAGGTGGTGGTCGCCCGCCCGCTGCGCGATGCAGTCGCCCACCAGTTCCTCGCCCGCGTCGGTCTCGACCACCTCGCACCCCTCGAGCGTGGCGGTGTCCAGCCCGTCGGGGTCGGCGTCGGCGAAGTACGACAGCGCGCCCGCGATGATCAGCGCGACCAGCGCGAATCCGGCGAAGAAGACCCAAGTCCGGTTCTTCACTGCGCACTCCTCACGGGTGACTCGCGCAGCTCGAGCGGTGCGGCCGTGCCACGCAGCAGGTAGACCAGGTCGGGCCGGGCGGAGGCGACCGCGCCGACGGTCAGCGCGGTGATCACGCCCTCGCCGATGCCGATGAGGCAGTGCAGGCCGACGACCGTTCCCGCGACCCCACCGAGTGAGAACGCCGCGTCACCGCCCATGGCGAACTCGAGCACGAACCCGAGCGACGCGATCACCGTGTTCGCGAACGCCGCGACGAACGCGACCGCCACCAGGCCGGCCTTGCCGCGGGTGACGAGCGGGCGCAGCGCCAGCGCGATGAGGAAACCGGCGGCCACGCCGATCATCGCCATGTTCGTGATGTTGGCGCCGAGCGCGGTGAGCCCGCCGTCGGCGAACACGAGCGCCTGCATGGTGAGGACGATGCCGACGCACAGCGCACCGACCCACGGCCCGACGAGGATCGCGGCGAGCGCACCGCCCAACAGGTGGCCGCTCACCCCGGGCAGGATCGGGAAGTTGATCATCTGGGTGGCGAACACGAACGCGGCGACCAGGCCCGCCATGGGGGCCGTCCGGTCGTCGAGATCACGACGGGCGCCGACCATGGCGACCGCCATGCCGACCACCGCCACCGCCCCGAAGATCAGCGACACGGGGGCGTTGATCAGGCCGTCGCTCATGTGCATGGCTACGGATGCGGACACCCGCTCAGACTAGTTACCACTTCCGGGCAACCGCCAGTGTGTGGCAACAATGGGACGCGCGGCGTGGCATGCCTGGAACGACGCCTTGCTGACGTTGAGCGTCAGGAACGACGCCTTCCAGGCATTCGACGGGCCCGCTGGTGGCTCGCCTATTCCCCGTGCAGAGCTTCGAGCGCGGGGCCGAAGCCTTCTGCGGCGGCCCGCCGCAGCCAGATCGTGGCCTCCGCAGGCCGGCCGGTTTCACGCAGCAGCTCCCACAGGCTGTGCATAGCTGGAGGGTAATTCCGCTCGGCCGCCTGCCGGAACCACTCTTCGGCCTCCGTCAGGTGGCGCTGGTCGTACCTCAACGTCCCCAGCATGTACATGGCGCCGGGATGGCCTTTGCCGGCTGCCTTGCCAAACCACTGCTCGACCTCGGTCAGGCGGGGAGAGCGCCCCATTCCCAGCGAGAGCCCGAGTGAGAACATCCCCTCGACATCCCCTGCCGTCGCCGCCTTCCGGAACCAGGACTCGGCTCGCGTCGCCTCGCCGGCGTCCCGGAGCAGCAGGCCCAAGCCGGTCATCCCCTCGGCGTTACCGGCCTCCGCGGCCTCCCACCACCATTCCTCGGCCTCGTCCCGGTCATCCAGGATCCGCGCCAGACTGACCATCGCGTTGACGTACCCGGCCTCGGCGGCTCGCCGCCACCACTTCTCGGCCTCGACGAGCTCACCGGCGAGTTTCAGGTACACCCCGAGCGTGAACATCGCCTCGACGTCACCGCGCTCGGCTCCCGAGTAGAGATCCTCCAGCACTTCCACCGCCCCCAATGCGGCCGCGATCGCGGGATCCCCGCTGATCCAACCATGCGCGACACGTCATCGCGAGCGTCTGCCGGCAAGCGGACACCGGCTCCGCGGCCATCTCTAGGGGGCGCTGCGCCACACCCACGCCCGCTCGGCGAACTCCTTCAGGGCGACGTCGACCATCCGGAACTCGGCGACCGACGGCGGCAGATAGCCAGGCCCGACCACGTCCCGGTGCAGGGCGTCGAGCACCAGCACCACCAGGTCGGACTCCGGGTTGGCGGCCGCCTCCTGCCGCAGCGGCTCGCAGTCGACCAGCCGGGTGATGTTGACCACCAGCGGGCCGCTGAACCCGTTGCTCCCCCGCCCGACCACCCCCGACCCGACGGCCATCCGCAGCCGGATCCGGTCGCGGTAGAGCTGGTTGTCCGCACTCAGCCGGCCGGCCATGGCGCGCAGCAGGTCGGGCAGCAGGCGGGTCGGGTCGCTGCCGGTCGGCAGGAACACCACCATTCCGTCACCGGTGCCGGTGTCCCGGTCGACCGCGTCGAAGTCACTGCCCACGTCCTCGATCACCGCGCGGAGCAGCGCCTGGAGACGCTGCTGGATGTGTTCCTGCTCGATGGCCGTGCGCTGGCCATAGCTGACCACGTCGACCACGAACCCGACCCGGTTCGCGCGCCCGGCCGGTGCGGCGGGTACCGGCGGCATGGGCTGGGGCGGCGGCGCGTTCACCGTGTTGTCCCGCCCACCGACCACCTGCCCGCTGACCGTGCCGCCGTCGATCCGCACGTCGTTGCTGTCCCCCATCACGTCCCCTTCGCCGCGGGCGCCGACTGGCCCGACACCCGGTTCCCGCGGCCACCGATCACCTGACCGCTGATCGTGCTGTTGCTGATGTAGGTGTTGCTGTTGGACACCGTGGCCGCGCGTTCCTCCAGCGTCGCCACCTCATAGCCGGCCTCGCGCAGCACGTCGCCGATGGCCGGGATCAGCCGGCTCTCCAGCACCTTCAGGTAGCGCTCGCGGTCGGCCACCTGGAAGTAGTTGTGCATGACGTCGTCGGCCGCCAGTTCGCGCAGGCTGTACTTGACGCCGTACATGTCCGGGCTGATCATGTTGCGCCGCCGGTGCGGCGCCTTGATGGTCGTGCACAACTGAGCCAACCGCCGCGGCACGGTCGCCGGCAGGCGGATGAGATTGACCAGCGCGCGGCCGATCGCCCGCACCGGGGAGTCCGACATCGAGTCGATCAACCGGTAGCCGCTCCGGATCGGCGGCAGCACGCAGGGCGTCCACTCGATGTACAGCGTGGTCTCGTCGACCGCCATGTGCAGGAACGCCGACACCACGAAGTCGCGGTCCCACGTCTCGAGCTGACAGCACAGGTAGTACCTGGCCCACTCGAGCGGCTCGTCCCGCAGCTCCCGGACCCGGTGACCCCTCAACATCGGGTACGGCGCCGCGGCCGGGCCGGCGAGGAAGTCCCCCACCGCCGCGTGGCCGCCGAATCCGTGGTCGATCAGCTCCTCGGCCGCCACCACGATCTGCTCGGTCACCGTCAGACCGGCGAACCGCCCGCTCGGGCTGAGGCTCGTGGCGACCCGCAGCCGGTCCATCTGCTCGACCACCTTGCGGTACAGCAGCCCGGTCGTCAGCTCCTTGACCTCCCCGCCCTCGGAGCTGGGCTTCAGCGGCACGACGAACGACCACGCCTCGTACTCGATACCAGCGCCGACGAACATCTTGTAGCCGCGCGCCACCACCACCTGCGCGGCCGGCAGCTGGTCGCCGTTGGTCTCGCCGGCCCGCGCGGGCGCCGACCCACCCTGCTGGCTGCCCACCAACGCGATCAGCCTGGCGAGGAAGCGGCCGGAACCGGCGGCGTACACCGCCCGCGCCTGCGAGTTCAGCTCGGCCGGCGTCGGCTCGCGCATCGTCCGCCCCCGGCCGAACCGGTTGTTCAGGTGGTGCCAGACGATCAGCTCGTCGATCACCAGTGTCGCGACCAGCGCGAGCACCAGGAAGTAGGCCAGCACGGTCGCCGCGGTGTCGACGTCGGACTCTTCCGATCCGCCCAGGTACTCGAGGAGCGCGTAGGCGACCACACCGCCGACCGCCAGCACGGCGAGCATGGGGATGAGCCGGCGCATCAGGTCGCCTCGTTCGACGAGAGCCCCCAGCGCGCCGCCGTCGGCCTTGACCTTGGCCGCCGTGCCGGCGAGCGCGATACCGATGGCGACCGCCACCCAGAGGATCAACACGGCGCCGGAGAACAGGAACAGGGCGAGCACGAGCAGCGCGAGCAGAAATCCGTCCCGGATCTTGCGGCGGGCCCGGGCGGCCACCGCCTCGGCCAGCACGGCGCCCGCGTGCACCCCCGGGGTCGGCGGCACCGCACGGGTGGGCTCCACCAGGAACTCCCGGATCGCCTCGTCCGCGAAGTCGTCGTCGAGATGGGCGGCGGCGCACAGGTACCGCGTCGTGTCGTCGCGATCGGCCGGGTTCAGTGTTCGCACCATTTCGACGGTACCGATACCGGGGATTTAGTCGAGCGAACAAGGTACTATGTCGCGGATTTGTCGCAGTTACGTCGACGGACATTTCTTGGACAGGTTATCGGTGGACTTGACAATCCCACTTCTGGGATCATGACCTGGTGGCGCCGAGTACCTACGACGAACTTCTGGAAATTCACCGCGGCCGTGGCCTGCTGGCCGACGACGTGGCCGCACGGGTCGGCCAGCGGCTGCGGACCGCTTGTGGCGTAACGCGAACGGATTCTCCGGCCGGGGTGCGTCGCAAGGTCACCACGCGCCTGCTGGAACTATCCGAGCGCCTGCCCGGTGACGTACGGATCTCCGTGCGGGCCGCGCTCGCGCTGGACCGCGACGCCGACCACCAGTTCGTCCAGGATCGCATGAGCTGGGCGGCCACGAGGATTAATCGCGATCACCCGCGCGCGGCCGTGCGGCGAATGAAGATCGGTTTCCGGATTCTCGCCGAACAGCTCGACGAGCAACTCGACAACCCGGCCGTGCACCAGGGTTGGCACACGGGATCGCTGCGCGCGTTGTTGCGGATGGACGTCGACCCGCCGGAACTGGTGGAGGAGCGGGTGATCGTCGCCTCGACCGACCACCTTGCCGAGATCGAGACCAGGTTCAGCGCGCCGGGCAACAGCAACGGGACCGACAGCCCGATCACCGCGGCCGTGCTCTACGGCGGCGAGATCGTGGGCGAGGAGCGGGTCGGCCGCAGTCACCGCAAGTTCGTGCTGCGCCTGCCGGAACCGCTGAACGCGGGTGACCGGCACGAGTTCGGCCTGCGGCTCTCGGCGTTCCCCCGTGCCCTCATGCGCCCGTACTACGTGCTCACCCCGCTGCAGCCGTGCGCGGAGTTCGCGCTGCGGGTGCGGTTCGGGACAGCCTCGCTGCCCCGGTCGATCTGGCGGGTCGACGGCATCCCGCCGCGCGCGCTCGACGACTTCGAGCCGACCGACCAGCTGCTCACGGCCGACCGGATCGGCGAGATCGCGATCGAGTTCTCCCGGCTGCAGCAGGGTTTGAGCTACGGCATCCAGTGGTCCGACCCGCCGTGACGGTGACCGCCGGCTCGCTGTTGGGCTACCTGGCCCCCGCCGATCGCGACTACCTGCTCGACCGCGGAGTGGAGCGCCGGTTGCCCGGCGGCGCGGCGCTCATGCACCAGGGCGATGCCTCCGACCACGTGCTGGTGCTGCTGTCCGGCTGGGTCCGGGTCTCGTCGTCCACACCGGACGGTCAGGTGATCCTGCTGGCACTGCGCGGTCCTGGCGACGTGATCGGCGAACTGGCGGCGCTGCACGACCGCTGGACCAGGACGGCGACCGTCGAGACCCTGGGCGAGATCCGGTTCGTTCAGTTGCGGGGCAGGGATTTCGTCGACTGTCTGCACGAGCGGTCGGTCATCGCGGTCGCGCTGTCCCGGCAGCTGGCCGTGCGACTGCGCGACGCCGAGTCGGCCAGGATCGACGTGGTCACGCTCGACGTGGCGCGGCGGGTGGCGGCGCTGGTGCTGCGCCTGGCCAGGGCCCACGGTCGCAGCGGCCCCAGCGGGTTGGTACTGCGCAGTCCCCTCACCCAGCAGGACATCGCCGACCGGGTCGGCGCGTCGCGGCGGGCGGTGTCCCGGGCGCTGGCCACCCTGCGCGAGCGGCACATCGTGACCACCGGACGGCAGACGTTCGTGGTGACCGCACCCGACGTGCTCGCACTCTTCGCCGGCTCTGCGCCAGATGGCACATAGCGGGTGCGCCACTGTTCGTCGAACGGAATTCCGCTACACGTCAGCCTTTCCATGACCCGGAAACGGGATTGTGGAACGGAGAGCGACATGAAGACCTTCTTCGCGGTTTCGACAACGATGCGATTGGCATTCTGGTTCTTCGTGCTGGGCCTCGCCGTCGGCCTCTTTCTCGGTGTCCGGGTCTGACCAATCCATTTTGGACAAGAAAGGACACCGCCATGGAGAGTCACGGCAACGACTGGATCACGCTGCTGCTGCTCGGTTGACCCGACCGCCCCGCGGGCTCGCATCGCCCGCGGGGCCAGAGGCCGCGCGAACAGGGCTGGCGGCACCCTCAGGAACCACCTCGATCACGACGGGCATCCACCGACCCTATTCGCGCGGCCTCTTCGTCAGACGAACGCGTTGATCCCGGTGAGCGAGCGACCGATCAGCAGTTTCTGCACCTGGCTGGTGCCCTCGTAGAGCGTCATGACCCGGGCGTCCCGCAGGATCTTGGCGACCGGATACTCGTCGAGGTAGCCGTAGCCGCCGTACACCTGGATGGCCAGGTTGGCGGCCGACACGGCGTTCTCGCTCGCGTAGAGCTTGGCCATGGAGGCCTCGGTGTTGAACGGCAGGCCCCGGTCGACCAGGTCGGCCACCCGCCACACGAGCAGCCGCGCCGCGTCCGTGCCGACCGCCATGTCGGCGAGCATCTGCTGGACCAGCTGAAAACCGGCGATGGGCCTGCCGAACTGCTGGCGCTCCCCCGCGTACCGCGTGGACGCCTCCAGCGCCGCGCGCGCGAGCCCGACACATCCGGCGGCCACGGACATCCGCCCCTTGTCGAGCGCCGCCATCGCGATCTTGAACCCCTGGCCCTCGGCACCCAGCATCGCCTCGTCGGGCACCCGAACGCCGGTCAGGATCAGCTCGCCGGTCGACTGCCCGCGCAGCCCGAGCTTGCCCTTGATCTCCCGGTGCTCGAACCCGGCCGAGTCCGTGGGCACGAGGAACGCCGTGACCCCGCGCGGGCCGGGTCCGCCCGTGCGGGCGAACACCAGCGCCAGGTCGGCCCAGGTGCCGTTCGTGATGAACATCTTCGAGCCGGTGATGACCCAGTCCTCGCCGTCCCGGACGGCCTTCGTGGCGAGGTTGCCGGCGTCGGACCCGGTGTCGGGTTCGGTGAGGCCGAAGCAGGCGAGCGACTCACCCGTGCACAGCCGGGTGAGCCAGCGCTGCTTCTGCTCCTCCGTGCCGAACGACAGAATCGTCTTGCCGACCAGCCCGAGCGAGACGGACACGATGCCGCGGATGGCCGAGTCGCCTCGGCCCAGTTCCTCCATCATCAGGCAGTAGGCGAGGTGGTCCCCACCCGAGCCGTTGTACTCCTCGGGCACCGTGAGCCCGAGGAAGCCGATCTCCGCCAGCTTGTTCACTATCGACCGGTCGACCTGTTCGGCCCGGTCCCAGTCGCGCACGTGGGGCGCGACCTCGCGGTCGATGAAGTCACGCGCCAGCTCGCGCAGCGCGGCCTGCTCGTCAGTGAGGGACAGATCCATGAGAGGGACGATACCTAAGCGCCCGCTTACCCGCGCCTCCCAACCGCGAGTCGTACCGTCTCGACAGCGAGTTCGCCGTTCGTTCGGTACGACTCGGTGTCGGTTCGGTACTACTCGCTGTCCGTTCGGTACGACTCGCGGGTTAGCGGGTGCTCTCGAAAGTCGTGGCCATGCCCTGGTCGCCGCCCACGCACGCCGAGTCGGCCACCCAAGCAGGCCGAGTTGGCCCCTCAAACAGGCCGAGTCGGCCACCCGGTCCGGCGCCCGTGCCGCATCGGCGAACCCGCCTTCGGGAGTGGGCAACTCGGCCCACCCCAATGGCGAACTCGGCCTTCGGGAACGGCGAGTTCGGTGTCCGTTCGGTACGACTCGCTGTCCGTTCGGTACTGCTCGGGGTCGGTTCGGTACGACTCGCGGTTAGGCCACGCCGGCGCCGTGGACGGCCACCCACCTCTCCATCGAGTACTCGACCATGGTGATCAACGTGTTCCGCACGGACGTCTTGTCCCGGGCATCACACCGCACGATCGGCACATGATCGGCGACGGCGAGCGCGTCCCGCACCTCCTCGACCCCGTGGGTGAGCTTGCCGTCGAAGCAGTTGAGCCCGATGACATACGGCAACCCCCGGTCCTCGAAGAAGTCGATCGGCGAGAACGAGTCCGCCAGTCGCCGCGTGTCCGTGAGCACCACGGCTCCGATGGCGCCGCGCACCAGGTCGTCCCACATGAACCAGAACCGCTCCTGCCCCGGCGTGCCGAACAGGTACAGCACGAGATCGGAGTCCAGCGACACCCGCCCGAAGTCCATGGCGACCGTGGTGGTGGCCTTGGTGGGCGTCGCGTCCAGGTTGTCGATATCGGCGCTCGCCTCGGTCATCACCGCCTCCGTGGTCAGCGGCATGATCTCGGAGACCGAGCCGACGAAGGTCGTCTTGCCCGCCCCGAACCCGCCACCGACGACGATCTTCACCGACGTCATCGAGGGGATCGTCGAGGCGCCTGAGCCGTTAAAGCCGACGGAGTCCACTCAAAACCCTTTCCATCAACATGAGGTGAGCCTTGTTCGGTCCACCGGTAGCGGTTTTGTGCACGATGACCAGGCCCAGGGCGAACATGTCTCCCAGCAGCACCTTGGCGACGCCCAGCGGCACCTTCAGCATCGTGGCGAGCTCGGCGATCGATCGTGGTTCGTGGCACAGCTCCGCGATGGAGCGGTGCTCGGTCTGTGTCATGGCGTCGAGGTCCTCGCCGAGCTCGCTCGTGGTCACCATCGCCTCGATCCGCAAGTCCATTGTGGACTTCGTGCGGCCGCGGGTCCAGGCGTACGGCCGCACGATCGCCGCGTCGGCAGGCTCGGGTTCGAGCTGCTCCTGCGGTGCCACCCGGGGATCCGTCCAGGACCACTCGATCTGCTTCATGAGTGGCTGGTGCAGTGCCGGATCCACGGTGGGCGGCAACGGAAACGCGTCCGCGTGTTCGTCGGACCGCTTCTTGCGCCTACGCCGACGTCCGCCACCGAGCGTGATGCTGTTGAACACGTCGGCGAACGTCTGGTCCGGGTCGGGCGGGCCGGTCACGCGGGCTGCCCAACCATCCTCCCGCCGGAGCCCTGCAGCTGTGCCCGAAGCTCGGGGGTGAGGAGTTGACCGACCCGGTCCACCAGCAGCGTCATCTCGTACGCCACCTGGCCGATGTCGCAGATGGGCGCGGCCAGCACCGCCAGGCACGAACCGTCGCTGATGGACATCAGCAGCATGATCCCGCCCTGCATCTCGACGATCGTCTCCTTCACCTCCCCCGCTTCGAAGCACCGCGCGGCGCCCTGCGTGAGGCTGACGAGCCCTGAGGAGACGGCGGCCAGTTGGTCGGCCCGGTCGAGGGGCAGCCGGGACGAACAGGTGAGCAACAGGCCGTCCGCGGACACCACCACGGCGTGTGCCACTCCGGGGACCCGCTCGGCGAAGTCGTTGACCAACCAGCCGAACTGGCTCGGTTGGGAGTGCGGCGAAGTCATTCACTCTCCAGTTGCTGCTCGTTGACGTGGTAACCGTTGCCCGACCCGCGCTCGGCGAGGCTGCGCCGCCCACGCGACAGTCCTTTTTGGAACTGACCGAGTCGGCCACGGAGTTCCTCGGCGCGTTCGACCCGCAGCGGGCCGCCGTCTCCGTTGGGGGCAACGGATCCCGGCACGAGGTTGTCGTGCGGGGTGCGGCGGGGCAGGCCACCCGAGGTGAAGTCCACGGGGGTGGAGGTGGACACCGAGTTGGCGGCGCGCCACCCGACGTCGGCCGCGAACCGCCAGCCGGCACCGGTGAGGTCGAGCTGCGCGGTCGGCGCGTCCTGCGGGCGCGGCGGCTGAGGTTGGCGCCGTTCCTGGGTCACCGGCCGGGGTTCCGGCTGGGCCTGTTGGTGGTCCCGCGCGCGGCGGACGCCGTGGCGGTAGTTGCTGAGCCGCTCACGGACGTCGCCCGCGTCGCGGCCGTGGTCGGATCCGTCGGACAAGGCCGCCGGGCCGGCGCTGCCGGGCACCAGGTTCTGCCCGGCGCTGCGCCTGGGCAGACCGCCGGTGGTGAACTCCACGGGCTCGGCCTTCGACACGGCGCGGGCCGTGTCGAAGCCGGAGTCCGCGGCGAACTGCCAGCTCTGCTCCGGCCGCGTGGCCGTGGGCGGCGGGCCGGGATCGGCCGGCGCCCCCGGCTCGGTGACCGCGCGGAACCAGGCCGAGACCATCTCGTCGAAGATCGGCGTGGTCTCCTCGAGGGCCGACCGGTCGACCGGTGGCCGCGGCTTGCCGGCGGGCGTCCACCAACTGCCGCGGTTGTCCTCCTCCCGACCGGCCGGGGTGAACAGCCCGTCGGCCGGGGAGACCTCGCGATCGGCCGGGGTGAACGGAATCCGGGGCCGGGCGATGTCCGACGGTCCCGACGGGCCGACCGTCGGCCCCGGCATCCGCCCGCCCGGCGAGCGGCGCGGCAGCGGCAACCGCTCACCGTCCTGCTCGCCCTTCTCCTCGTCCGCCTCGTCCACAGTGGACTCGGTGGACTCGGTGACCTCGGTGACCTCGGTGACCTCGGCGGCCGACTCGGGCTCCGGGTCGTCCGCGATCACGTGGTCGAGTTCGTCCTCGACCGGCTCGACCGGCCGCGCGGATTCGGGGATCGGGTCGAAGCCCTCGAGCCGACCGCGGATGTCCGACATCTCGGCCGGCGACTCGGGCGGCACCGGCGGGGTCCGGCGCGGCAGCGGCGACGGGCTGAGCCCGTTGGTGGACCCGTTCGTCGTCCCGCTGACCGTCCCGCTGACCGACCCGCTGCCCGACCCGCTGCCCGACCCGTTCAGGACGCTGTGCCCGTTGGCGTGCCCGTTCGACCGGCCGTTCTGCCCACCGCCGAACCCGTTCACCGCGAACGGCACGAGCCCACTCGTGGCCGGCCGCTGCTCGCTCGGTGTGGTGACGGGCGCCGACTTGACGGTCGGCACGTCGCCGGCGGTGGCCACCAGCTCGGGCGGCACGGTGACCGTGGCACGCACGCCCGTGACGTCGTGCCCACCGCCCAGCCGGACCTCGACGCCGTGGCGGCCGGCGAGCCGGCCGATCACGAACAGGCCCATGCGCCGCGACGTGGACACGTCGATCGAGCCGGAGTCGGCGAGCTTCGCGTTCGCCTCGTCGAGTTCGGTCTGGCTCATCCCGATGCCCTCGTCGAGCACCGCCACGCACAGCGACCCGTCCTCGAACGAGTGACTGGCGATCGTCACCTGCGTCTCCGGCGCGGAGAACACGGTGGCGTTGTCGAGCAGCTCGGCCACCAGGCGCACCAGGTCACCGACCGCGTAGCCGACCACCAGCACGCTCGGCGGCGGCAGCATCACCACCCGCTCGTACTGCTCGATCTCCGAGACCGCCGCCCGCAGCAGGTCCGCGAGTGAAGCGGGCCGCTGCCCGCGCCGTCCGACCTCGCTGCCGGAGAGCACCATCAGGTTCTCGTTGTTGCGCCGCATCCGGGTGGCGAGGTGGTCCAGTTGGAACAGGGTGGCCAGCTGGTCGGCGTCCTCCTCGTCGCGTTCCAGCCGCTCCAGCAGCTGCAGCTGCCGCTGCACGAGCCCCTGGCTGCGCCGCGACAGGTTCACGAACACGCTGGAGTACTTGGACCGCAGGCCCGCCTGTTCGGTCGCCAGCCGCAGTGCCTGGCGCTGCACGGCGTCGAACGCCCGCGCCACCTGGCCGACCTCGTCGAGCGAGGTGACCGGTACCGGCGCCACCTCGATGGGCTCCGCGTTCTCACCCTTGTCGCGGATCCGGGCCACGGCCGTGGGCAGTCCCTTCTCGGCGACGTCGAGTGCCATGCGGCGCAGCGCGGCCAGCGAGCTGAGCAGGTGGCGGCCGACCACGAACATCACGGCGATGGCGACCACCAGGGCGACCAGCAGGATGACGGCCGCGAGGCCGGCACCGTCGCTGGCGTCGTCCTGCAGCGCGGCCGACCGGGCGCTCAGCTGCGTGCCGAGCGTGGCCGCCACGGCCGCCATCCGGTCGGCCGTCAGCCGGGAGCCCTCGTTCCACGCCTCGGCCGTGACGGGGACCGGGGTGCCGGGCGGGCTGGTGGCGACGATCCGCACCAGGTTGCCCCGGTTCTCCACGGCGGGGCCGCTGACCGACCGGTCGTACTCGGCACTGCGCTCGGCGCCGGCGACGCCGTAGAAGTCGATCGTGCGGTCGGCGAGCCTGGCCTCCGAGGCCTGCAGGGCGTTCAGGTCGGTGCCGACCAGCCCGCCGCGGACCAGGCCGATGCCGATCAGCGCGTGCTGGTACTCGACCTGCTCCTTCATGGCCTCGAGGTCGTAGAGCGCGGTGGACGTGGCCGCGAGCTCCGGGTCGAGTGCCTCGGCGGACATCGAGCGGTCGAACCGCAGCAACGCGTCGATGACCTCGGTGTAGCGCGCGAGTGCGGTGGACGCGTCGATCCGCGCCTCGACCACCTGCTCGCGCATCGCGGTCAACTCGGTGAGCCAGGCCTCGACGTCGTGGTAGCGCGCGGCCGTGATGTCGTGGTCGAGCGTCACCCGCCCGGCGGCCCGGACGAACTCGCCCGTCGCGGCGTCCACCGCGTCCCGCTCGTCGGCGAGCTGCGCGCCGATGTCGGGGGCGCGGGACGCGAGCAGCATCGTCCCGTCGCTGCGTTCCCGCTGCAGGCCGGCCAGCAGCCCGCGCAACTCCTGGTTGACCACCACCAGGCGGTCCACCTGCCGGTACGAGCCGGCCCGGTCGACCTGGTCGGCGATCTGCATGGCCCCGAGCACGATCGCGAAGATCACGGGCACGAGCGTCACCGCGGCGAGCTTCACCGGCAGGTTCCAGTCCCGCCAGTGCGCGAGCACGCTCCACAGCGCGGACAGCCGTGACTGCTGCTCGTCGGCGGCGGCGGTGCCCCCACCCTCTGGTTCGTCGGACACGTGTTGTGTCACATGTTTCAAGACAGCGCCTCATTTCAGAATGAGGAAACGACGATTTCGATCGAGCACGCCGACAATCGGCCTAAACAATGGCGCGACACAGGGCAGGAGCAATACCTGACCGAATGTCCGGCCACAGCATGAGCCGGTGCAGGGCGACGCACTCAATTCGACGGCAGTACTCGCACTCCTTCCTACGGTGCGAACCTCAACCCGGTCCGCATCGGCGAGAACTGAGAAACGATCGTACATCAATCCGGCGATCACGAAACCATTCCGACGGACGGCCGCTGACCTGCGAAAACCATCCGGAAAGCGATCAAATTAGGCTCACCTGACCAGGCCGGGGACGCAATTGATCATCAGCGTTCTACTGTGCGTCTCTTGTGGACCGGCTGAATCCCCCGATCGGGTCATCCTCGCTACCGCGACCTCCGGGACCCCGACCGCGCCGACCACGTCGACGACGTGCATCCGCAGGTGCACGTGCATACCGTGACCCTCCGCAAGCTCTGGAGCTGCGTAAACCTGACCTAAACCAGTGTCACTCGTAGGTGTTACTTGCCTGGTTGCAGGGCTGCCAGGACCCCTGAACGTCACCGTCTGACACCTTCCGGCGAACACGATCAGTGATTGCGCTTCTGCCGTGTGCAACTTTCGCAACGCAAAGTCACGCGAAGGTTCACCGATAGGTGTGAACGTCACGCGGGCGGTTCGCACGGTCGCGGGAGGTTGAACTACTCCCCCGGATTGACATATCGGCAGATCATGGCGCTTTCCCGGGTCCGAGCCGGACGCGAGCGAAACCTCGACCGGAGTCCCCCGGTCGGTCCGTCATTAGGCGTTCGCCCGGCGCGTGGTTACTATGCCTCCGGGCCGCATTCCCGCGAGGCCCCCGTTCAAACAGTCTCCACATTGAAATTGGGCCGAATGTGCCCATGTTCATCGGAGGAACACATGACTCAGGTGGTTCACTCCCCGATACCTGCCCGGTCGTCGGTACAAGCCGACACCGTGTTCGGCGGAATCACCGGACAAGCGACCCCGGCACCGGCCGTGGACGCGCCCCCCGACTTCGATGCCATCCACGCGAGCCCCGAGTTCACCGCACTCCGAAGGCGATTCCGGCGATTTGCCTTTCCGATGGCCGCGCTGTTCTTCTGCTGGTACCTGACCTACGTGCTGCTGGCCGCCTACGCCCACGACCTCATGAGCCACCGGCTGGTCGGCTCGGTGACCGTGGGCCTGGTCCTCGGCCTGCTCCAGTTCGCCTCGACCATCGCCATCACGGTCGGCTACGTGCGGTTCGCGCGCAACAAGCTCGATCCGCAGGTCGCCGCCATCCGGGCCGGCGCGGGAGTCCCCAGGAAATGATCATGATCTCGGAACGGATCACTGTCGTCGCGGCCGGCACGGACGCGGTCGGCAGCCCCCTGCTCAACATCACGGTCTTCGCCGCGTTCGTGGCCGTCACCCTCTATGTGGTGTACCGGCTGAGCCACCGCAACACCTCGACCGCCGACTACTACGCGGCGGGCAGTGCGTTCACCGGCTCGCAGAACGGGATCGCGCTCACCGGCGACTATCTGTCGGCCGCGTCGTTCCTCGGCATCGCGGGCGCCATCGCCGTCCACGGCTACGACGGGTTCCTCTACTCGATCGGCTTCCTCGTGGCGTGGCTCGTGGCGCTGCTGCTGGTCGCCGAGCTGGTGCGCAACACCGGCCGGTTCACCATGGGCGACGTGCTGGCCTACCGGATGCGGCAACGCCCGGTGCGTGCGGCGGCGGCCACGTCCACGCTCGTCATCTCGTTCTTCTACATGCTGGCGCAGATGGCCGGTGCGGGCGGCCTGGTGGCGTTGCTGCTCAACGTGCACGGCAAGGGCGGCCAGGCGCTGGTGATCTCTGTGGTCGGCCTGGTGATGATCTTCTACGTGCTGGTCGGCGGCATGAAGGGCACCACGTGGGTGCAGATCATCAAGGCCACGCTGCTCGTGGTGTGCGTGGTCCTGATGACCGTGTTCCTGCTCGGCAAGTTCGGGTTCAGCATCTCCGCGCTGCTCGACGAGGCCGCGGCCAACAACGCCAACGGCAGCCGGGTGACCGAGCCGGGCGTGCAGTACGGCGAGTCCGCCATGAGCAAGCTGAACTTCATCTCGCTGTCGCTCGCGCTGGTCCTCGGCGCGGCCGGCCTGCCGCACGTGCTCATGCGGTTCTACACGGTGCCCAACGCCGTCCAGGCGCGCCGGTCGGTCGTGTGGGCCATCGGCGCCATGGCCGTGTTCTACCTGGCCACGCTGGTGATCGGGTATGGCGCGTCGGCGCTCGTCGGGTCGGAGACGATCCTGTCGTCCACCGGCCGGGAGAACTCGGCGGCGCCGCTGCTGGCGTTCGAGATCGGCGGCACCGTGCTGCTCGGCGTCGTGGCGGCCGTGGCGTTCGCCACGATCCTCGCGGTGGTCGCCGGGTTGACGATCACCGCGTCGGCGTCGTTCGCCCACGACGTGTACGCGAACATCTTCCGCCGCGGCAAGGCCGAGCCGGCCTCGGAGGTCCGGGTCGCCCGGCTCACGGCCGTGGTGGTCGGCGTGCTCGCCATGATCGGCGGCATCCTGGCGAACGGCCAGAACGTGGCTTTCCTCGTGGCGCTGGCTTTCGCGTTCGCGGCGTCGGCCAACCTGTCGACGCTGCTGTACTCGCTGTTCTGGCGGCGGTTCAACACGCACGGCACCCTGTGGGGCATGTACGGCGGGCTCGGTTCGTGCCTGCTGCTCGTGTTCTTCTCGCCGGTGATGTCCGGCACGCCGACGTCGATCTTCTCGAGTCTCGACTTCGCGTTGTTCCCGCTGTCCAACCCGGGGATCGTGTCGATCCCCATCTCGTTCCTGGCGGGCTACCTCGGCACGGTGTTCAGCAAGGAGCAGGCCGACCCGGCGAAGCAGCGGGAGATGGAGGTCCGCTCCCTCACCGGCATCGGCACCTGAGCGATGCCTGGAACGACGCCTTACTGACGTTGAACGTCTGTAAGGCGTCGTTCCAGGCATGCGAGTTATCCACAGGGGGCGGCCGGGGGTTTTGTTGTGGTCTTCGGGGGGCCGACCCTGAACGTATGCGTAGGGGCAACTGGGCGACGCGCCCGCAGGAACTGTACGAAGCAAGCCGCGAAGGGACGATCAAGGTCCGCGTCCTGGTCGAGTTGGGCGTGCCGGAACGCACGGTGTACCGGCGCTGTGTCCCAGGCGGTCCGTGGCAGCGGCTGCTGCCTGGCATCGTGCTGTTGTCCAACGCTCCGCCCACCCGGCGGCAGCTGGTGACGGCAGCGCTGCTCTATGCCGGGCCCGATGCCATGGTCACGGGCCTGGAGGCGTGCCGCCGGCTCGGCCTCACCAACGTGCCGAACGATGATCGTGTGCATCTGCTCGTGCCACTGGACCGCAAGGTGCACGGCAGTGACTACGTCATCATCGAACGCACCAAGCGGCTGCCTGACCAGATCGTCCGGGACGACGTACCGCTGGCTCCGATGGCGAGATCGGTGTTGGACGCGTGCCGCCGGCTGCGGGCGTTCGACCCGGTGACCGCGCTGCTCACCGAGGCCGTACAGCGCGGTCGTCTGCAGCCCGGGTGGCTCCGGCACGAGCTGGAGACCGGAAGCCGCCGAGGCACCGCCGTCGCACGGGAGGTTCTACAAGACATCGAAGGCGGCGCCCGGTCGATTGCCGAAGTGGACGCGATGCGGGTGTGGGCACGCACCGGCCTGCCGCCGCTCAGGTGGAATGTGCCGCTCTACGGTCCCGACGGGAAGTACGTGGCCACTCCGGACGGCTGGTCGGACCACGTCGGCCTGGCGTGGGAGATCGACTCCTTCGCCTTCCACTTCCACCGCAAGGACTACGCCAAGACCATCGCGCGGAACTCGCGCTACGCGGCAGCCGGGGTGTCGGTGGTGCAGACTTTGCCGGCACGCCTGCGCGACGAGCCCGACGCCGTTGCCGCCGAACTGCTAGCCGCCCACCGCGCCGCCGCACGCCGACCACGCCCACAGGTGCGAGCGAGCTGACATGCCTGGAACGACGCCTTGCAGACGCTGAATGTCAGTAAGGCGTCGTTCCAGGCATTCCCGCTATGCGAGCTAGAGCCCGACGCCGGCGCGCACCTTCGCGGTGACCCGGCGTTCGGCGACGAACGAGAACAGCGGGACCACGCCGGCGAGCATGACGAGGATCGCGCCCTTCATCGACCAGCGGGCCTTGAGGGCGAGGTCGACGATGGCCAGGAGGTAAACGACGTACAGGAAGCCGTGGACCGGCCCGATGACGTTGTTGTACTGGTCCTGGTCGAAGCCGTAGGCCATGATCATGCCGAAGCACAGCGCGAGCAGGCCGACGCCCACGATGTAGGCCATGACCCGGAAGCGGGCCAGCGCCCCGCGGATGCCGGGGGCGCCGGCGGCCTGGGCGGGGTTCTCCTCGTCGGTGGTGACCGGGGACTCGGTCATCGCGTCTCCTGCTGGTCGAGGGCGTTGAGCTTGGCCAGGTAGCGGTTGTACGCGGCCAACTCGGGGTCGTCGCTGTCATCTTGCCTCGCGACGATTCGTGCCGGTTTGGGGGGTTCGGGTGCCAGCGGCGGCTGCTTCTCGACCGGCTGCCGGTCCTGCGCCCGGAGGCGACGCAACCGCCAGACCATGAAGGTGGGGAACACGCCGAAGAGCGGCCACAACAGCATGTAGCCGAAGTTCTGCCAGTCGCCGGTGGCCGACTCGTAGCGTTGGAACTGCCACCACGCGAGCCCGAGACACCCGACGAACGACACCAGACACAGGGCGATCACACCCAGTCGGCGAGCCAGTCCGCCATTCACGCCGGCAACGCTAACACCAGCTCACCGAGTGGCCGCGAACCGGCGCCAGGCCGACTCGGAGAACTCCAGATGACGACCGGCGCTGTTCTTCGAGTCCCGGACCCCCACGGCTTGGTTATCGAACGCGACCTCGACACACGCATTGTCGTTGCCCTCACCACTGCGGCTACTCTTCCGCCACTGCACCCCGGTGAAGTCCATAGTGGACACCGTAGCCTCTCTGATCGCCGCTAGAGTTCGCCGATCACCTGCTCGATGAAGGCGACCGACTGGCTCGGATTCAGGGCCTTCGACCGCAGGTGATCAAACGCGAGTCTAGCGTCCGCGACCTCGTCGGGGTTCTCGATGTGGAGCGACCCGGTGATGTAGCTGATGTACAGCACGTCGGGGTCGTCGTCCTCGGGGAGGCTCAGCAAGACGAACTCGCCTTCCATCCCGAGATGCGCGCCATCCCTGGTCGGCAGTACCTGCACGGTGACGGTGGAAAGCGCGGCCTGCTGGACGAGCTGTTGAAGCTGAGCACGCATTACCTCGGTACCGCCGACGTTCGCCCGCAGGGCGGCCTCATCGATGATCGCAACCAACTCGATGGGGAAATCTGGGTCAGTGAGACGCTGCTGCCGGTACAACCTGGCCGCGACGCCGTCGCCACGACGCACTCCCTTGACTGCCGTGAGTCCCTGCGCGAACAGCGCCCGCATGTAGTCCTCGGTCTGCAGCAGACCCGGGATGTGGACGAGGCTCAACTCCAGCTCGGTCGACGCTTCGGTCTCCATGCCGAGAAACCCACGCCCATCGATGCCGTACTTGGTCCACCACGCCTGGCGAGCGGCGTCGCGGGCGAGGTCGATAAGGGTCGCGTCGTAGTGGTCGTAGAGGTCCATCATCGAGCGGATCAGGTGAACGTCCGCCCTGGTCTTGCCAGTTTCCACGCGCGCGAGCGCGCTCTTGGTCTTGTCGAGCCGGGGTGCGGCCTCCTCCAAGGTCATCCCCGACAGTTCACGCAGCTGCCGAAGCCGGCGCGCGAGGCGGCGGCGCCGGAGCATGGGGCTCGTCTGCGCCACCCCGATTACCTCCCGTGTCCGTTCGACTACCGATGATGGCAGCTGGGAACGCCGGGGTGAGATTCCCACGCTTGGGAGGGCTCGAGCTCCACTCTCGTGTGGACACTTGGGCGCCATGACCAAGACTTCACTGCCGAACACCTGGACCTGGGACGACAGGGAGGGACGTGGCCACCTCGTCGCCGAGGGTGCGCAATTGGAGGCAGGCGGCACGCATCAGCCACAGTTCCGGACCCTGTGCGGTCGCCCGTGCCGGTAGGCGTGCACCGCGTCCAGGCCGAGACCTTCTGGCCGTAGGACACTGGTTGTTGTACGAGAAGGCGGCCGCCCGTGGTCAGGCAGCGGGCAACACCAGGGACGCTACCGCCGCCGGCTCGGGAACCGACTCACCGTCGGCCCGCAACCCGTCGAGGTGAAGTTGGATGGCCTCTCCCATGAGCCGGACGCATTCGTCGTAGTCCACGGAGGCGGCAACACATCCTGGAAGATCGGGGCTCCAGGTGCTGTAGCCACCACTGTCGTCCCGCTCGACGACAACCACGTAGCCGATCACCGCGATCCCCTTTCGATCCCTGCCTGCCTCAGAAATGCTCTTCTCGGTTCGCGGGTGCAAGGTATCGCTCCGCTTGCCGGCCACGGTGGCTCTTCCCTGCTTCGTTGGATGCTTGAACTGGCGATGGCTTCCCTTGATGCAGACAGGTACCAACCATCGGCTTCGATGATCTTGAGCATTTCGCCCACTTTCAGCGGCACGATCGAGCCCCCCGGCTAGTCGAACAGATGTTCAGAACCTGGCGAGGAGCACCGACAGTTTTGGAACACCGCTGGTCAGGCGGCTCGGGCGTAGCCGTCGGCCAGGCCGAATACCTTCTGGCCGTAGGGCACCGAGTTGTTGTACGAGAAGACGGCCGCCCACCAGTCGGCCGGGACGGACAGGTTGCGGCCGTTGGCGCAGAGGTAGCGGGCGGCGGCGAGGGCGGCGTCGTCGATCTGCTGGGGGTCGCCGCGGCCGTCGAGGTTCGCGTCCGACGCCCAGCGCCGCCACGTCGACGGGATGAACTGCATGGGGCCCACGGCACGGTCGACGGTCGCGTCGCCGTCGAACTCGCCGCCGTCCGTGTCGGAGATGGCCTTCACTCCGGCCGACCCGTCCAGCGGCACGCCGATGATCGGCTTCGACGGGCGACCGTCCTCCCCCAGCGTGGCGCCGCCGTAACGGCCGTGGTTGGACTCGATGCGGCCGATGCCGGCGAGCGTCGCCCAGGAGAGCGTGCAGGTGGGGGTGGTGTCGCGGAGGACCAGCTCGGCGTTGCCGTACGCCATCAGCGCGCGGGCGGGGATGCCCGTGGGGCCCGCTAGTCGTGACGCCCAGGTGCGCAGCGGGTCCTCACCGGCGCCCGCCTGGGGCTGGGGCGCGACGGGTGCGGCC
The DNA here is from genome assembly GCA_963826035.1 of uncultured Actinomycetota bacterium. Classification (GTDB taxonomy): domain Bacteria; phylum Actinomycetota; class Actinomycetes; order Mycobacteriales; family Pseudonocardiaceae; genus Actinophytocola. Next base: position 391,558 of record CAWGVZ010000010.1, read on the forward strand.
ACCGCACCAGGTTCGACGTCGGCCGTCGGGATGCCGGCCGCGGGGATCTCGGTGCTGACCGGCCCGGCTTCGGGCGAGGAGGCGGTCCGCAACAGCCAGACACCGCCACCCGCGACCGCGACCACTAGCAGGACCAGGGAAAGCCGAACGAGCAGCGCGAGCCCACCGCGGTGGGGGCTCTCGGGCTCAGTCACACAAGGTCAACGACGACCGGGGCGCGACGTTACGAAGAAGATCAGGCGGACCGGCGCTCGTTCTGGCGCTGGAGGCGAGCCACGCACCAGGCGGGGGCGCTGCCGCGACGCAGGTGGTCGAGCACGGTGAGGGGGCCGAGGCGGCGGCTCAGGTCGGACGGTGCGAGACCGGCCGCGCGGTAGTCGAGCGCACGCTGGTCGAGCGGGCTGATGCCGGAGTCCCACCACTCCTTGGCCTCGGCGAGTCCACCGACCATCTGCCAGTAGCCGGCGGCCGCGGAGATCAGCTCGGAGGGCACGTCGGGCAGGCGCTCACGCATTGCGGCGAAGAACCGGGGGTCGGTCGCCTCGACCGAGGCCCACGAGCCCGAACCACCGCGGGCGCGCTGCCCGGGGATCCCCGACGACGGCTGCACCGGAGCGTCCGCGAGCCACTCGGACGCGATCCGGTTGATCTCGTCCGACTCGGCGGCCTTCGAGTGGTCCTCTGTCCACTGCCGCACCAGGTCATCCACGCCGGGATCGTCGAGCATCCTGCCTCCTCGAGAAACTGCGGACTGCCCCGCGAAAGTCGATGCGGGAACCGTAAAGGCCGGCACCGACAGTTCGCCAGACCTGATCTCGAGGAAAGCCCCTCAGCAGGGCTTAATGGAGGAGAATCCACCCGTACGGTCCAATGTGGCGCATACAACGGGCCTATCTGGTCACAGAACGTGACGCACGCCCCGCACGCACACGAAAGCGCCGCCGGGCGCTGAACCCGGCGGCGCGATCGAGTGACGTTCTAGTGCCCGTCAGGCGAAGAGGTTGCGCATGAACGTGATGAGCGCCTCGGCGCCGTCACGTAGCCAGCCGAGGATTCCCTGTACCGCCAGCGCGGCCTGGGCGGGCTGGGTGATCACGTAGAACAGCACCAGCGCCACACCGACCAGGATGATGGCCTTCTTCGCGTTCACTGCATCACTCCGTCCGCCGCTTACCCCACCGAGGGAAGGACCCTCGGGCGCCTGCCCCTCGTGCCATCGTCCTCTACATCAGCCGTGTTCGAGTCGAGGTTCACGCAGATGGCTGCACCCACCTTACGGTGCGTGCAGCTGCCAGCCCAGCACCATACGGTTGCGTCACCCGATCATTCAAGGAGACACGCCATGATCGAGACCGTCCGTGTCGAACGCGCGGGGCCCGTGACAACGGTGCTGCTCAACCGCCCGGATGCGCGCAACGCCGTCGACGGTCCCACCGCCGGGGCACTGGCCGACGCGTTCCGTTCCTTTGACGCCGATCCGGACGCGCGGGTGGCCGTGCTCACGGGCGTCGGCCCGGCGTTCTGCGCGGGTGCGGACCTCAAGGCCGTGGGCACCGAGCGGGGCAACCGGCTGGCTCCCGACGGCGACGGCCCCATGGGCCCGACGCGGCTGACGGTCGGCAAGCCGGTGATCGCGGCGGTCGCCGGGCACGCGGTGGCCGGCGGCCTGGAGCTGGCGCTGTGGTGCGACCTGCGGGTGGCCGACGAGACGGCCGTGTTCGGCGTGTTCTGCCGGCGGTGGGGCGTGCCGCTGATCGACGGTGGGACGGTCCGGCTGCCGCGGCTGATCGGCCAGAGCCGGGCGATGGACCTGATCCTCACAGGCCGTCCGGTCGACGCGACGGAGGCCCTGGCCATCGGGCTGGCCAACCGCGTGGTGCCGGCGGGACAGGCGCGGGAGGCGGCGGAGGACCTGGCGCGACGACTGGCGGCCTTCCCGCAGGCGACCATGCGCTCGGACCGGGCGTCGGCGCTCGCGCAGTGGGAGGCGGCCGACCCGATGGCCACGGAGTTCACGCTGGGTCAGGCCGTGCTGGAGGACGCGCTGCGCGGCGCGAACCGCTTCGCGTCGGGCGCGGGCCGGCACGGCGCCTTCGAGTGACGGTCAGCCGGGAGAGATGTACCCCGCTGACTGGCCGAGCAGAAACGGGGACCCGGGTTCCTCGGGGACCCAGCCTTTGGCTCGGGCCGCGCGGACGGCGTCGGAGACGTGGGCGGGCAGTACCGGGCTGGCCGGGAGTTCACGCAGGTTGCCCGGATGCGGCTGGCTGTTGGGTTCCTGGCCTGTCGGCTCGTTCAACCGCGTAGGACAGAGGACTTCAGCCCAGCGCCTTGGCGTAGGTTGCCCGGCCGCGAGCCCTTCTTGACCAGCGCCATGGCTCCTCCTGCCCGTTCTGAGGGCAGGGCTCCGGTTCGACCGTATCGGCTCGCACCGACAAAAGGGCCAAGGGACCCCTAGATCAACTCTAGCAGCGCACACCGACAGTTTTCGGGCGCAGCCCGGTCAGCGGACGGCGACCCAGACCGTGCGCGTGGCCAGCTCGTGGCGCGTCACATCGGGGAACAGACCGGAAGCCCCGCTTCTTCGACCGTATCGGCTCGCACCGACAAAAAGGGCCAAGGAACCCCTAGATCAACTCTAGATGATTGATTCCGTGAAGTTGGTGTTAGTGGTCGAAGGCGATCAGCGACCTTTTGCTGGTCACGTCGGTTTGCCAGTTGTGCCAGATACCGGTGGCCATGGCCAGGAGGCGCTGTGCGACGCGGGTGAACACTCCCGTCGGGGTGCGTCCGGCGTGGCGTTCGAGGCCGAGTTGGCTTGTGAGGGTCTGGTTGACCGACTCGATCCACTGCCGTACCCCGCCGAGGTTGCCGTTGCGGTAGGTCTCGTCCTTGCGGTCTGGGCGCAGCAGGCGCAGTGCCATCGTTTCGGTGAGTGCCTTGAACTCCGCACCGGAGAAACCCTTGTCCGCCAACAGAACCTGGCCGTCGCGGATCAGAGGGTGGTTGTTGTCCAGTAACGCTGCGAGCACCTCGCGTTCCCCGATCTTGGGGTCGGCCAGACACCACATGATCGGCATGCCGTCGCCGGTGCACACCAGGTAGAGCTTGAGTCCCCAGTACCACCGGGAGTGTGACGCACAGTAGCCATAGTTGGCGTGCCCGGCCAGATCGGAGCGTTTCACTGTTTCCTTCGACATGCCGCAGGGCACCGGGGTCGCGTCGGTGATCCACAGGTCGTCGAACCAGGACGGGCAGCACGCGGCTAACGCGAGGATCGTCTTGCACAGCAACGGGTACACAGCCCTCAACCGCTTATTGTAGCCGGACTGCTTCGGCAGATAAGGGAACATGTCTCGCCACTGCTGGTCGCTGTGAAGGTGCCGTAGCCAGCGGCGTTCACCGTCAAAGCGAAGTAACACCTGGGCCACGGCGAGACAGATCAGTTCACTGTCAGTCAACTCCGGCCGGCGACCACGACCGACACGAGGTGGGACCACATGGTCATCGACGAACACGTACAGTGCCGTCAGGAGGGTGTCTAGGTCTTTGCTCACACCTTGATCTTGGACACCCTCCTCCCACGACCTGAACCGGGATCACTTCACATGATCTTCACGGAATCAATCATCTAGCAGCGCACACCGACAGTTTTCGGGCGCAGCCCGGTCAGCGGACGGCGACCCAGACCGTGCGCGTGGCCAGCTCGTGGCGCGTCACATCGGGGAACAGACCGCGAAGCCCCGCTTCGATGCGAGCCGCCTTCTCCTCCGGCAGTGCGTTGTGGCGAGCGATCCGGGACGGGCTCGTCCCGCCGTGCCAGGCGATCACCAGCCGTCCCCCGACGCGTGTCACCCGGTGCAACCCGGTCAGCCCCGCGTGGAGATCCGGCCAGATGGCCACGTTGTTCACCGACACCACGCAATCGAACTCCGCGACGCCGAAAGCCGTGCGGTCAGCCGTGCCCAGTCGCAGGTCGATCCGGCCGGCCTCCGCACGAACCCGCCGCGTGGCGAGGTCGCGCATCTGTGGCGAGGGATCGACACCGCGGATCCGCGTCGCGGGCGTCCGCTGGAGCAGACGAATCAACCCACCGGGCCCGTAACCGACTTCCAGGACCTGCTCCCCCGGCCGGACGTTCAGCAGGTCGAGCAGGTCGTCCTGCTTGTTCAACCGCAGCATCAGCCAACCGGCGAGCCGACCGAGCAGCCCGCGCGGCATGGCGAACGGCGAACGAGTCGGTTTGTCCATGGTCCAGGGCGTTGTGGTCTCCATGCACCCAGGCTTCCGCTTCAAGCCGGGTTGAAGTCAAATGGGCGCATGGACCTGAACCCCATCGGCGAGGCCGCCGGACGGCTCGGCATGCGAACCTCAGCGTTGCGTTACTACGAGGAGCGCGACCTGGTGCGGCCGGCGGCGCGGGTGAACGGCAAACGTTCCTACGGCCCGGAGGAGATGCGCCGCCTGGCGTTCCTGCAGCTCGCGCAGAAGCTCGGCATCCGCCTCGACGCGGCCGCCGCGGTGCTGGACGAGCCGAGCGAGCGATGGCGCGCGACGGTTCGCGAACAGATCACCGAGTTGGCGGAGCTGATCGCCAGAGCCAAGGGAGCCAAGGACTTCCTCACGCACGCGCTCAGGTGCCCGGCCGAGCACCCCGCACAGGAATGCCCCCACATGATCGACACGCTCGACCGACTGCTCGGAGGCACCACCGTCGAACAGCTCGCGGCAGAGCACACCGACCTGGAGCAGGCGTGACCCGCACCGGGTGCCTCGATGCAGGGAACGACAGCCAGCGTCTGACCGGTCAGCTGATCCGTAGTTTGCGAGACAACCGCTCCGGCTTCGGCCAGCGCACCTTCGAGACCCAACCGAGCTTCTCGAAGACCCAGATGAGCCGCGCGGAGATGTCGATCTGACCGCGCCGCACCCCGTGCCTGGCGCAGGTCGGATCCGCGTGGTGCGAGTTGTGCCACGACTCGCCCATGGACACGATCGCCAGCGGCCAGAAGTTCGCCGACTTGTCGCGTGCCTCGAACGGCCGGTCACCGATCATGTGGCAGATGGAGTTCACCGACCACGTGATGTGGTGCAGCAGCGCCACCCGGACCAGGCCGGCCCAGAAGAACGCGGTGGCCGCACCCCACCAGGACATGGTCATCAGTCCGCCGAGCACGACGGGCGCGAGCAGCGTGACCACGGTCAGCAGCGGGAACAGCCGGTCGACGCGCTGGATGTCGCGGTCGGCGAGCAGGTCGGGCGCGAACCGGGCGGCGTTCGTCTGCTCACGGTTGAACAGCCAACCCATGTGGGCGTACCAGAATCCCTTGGCCAGCGCGCCCACGGAGGTCCCGAACCGCTACGGGGAGTGCGGGTCGCCCTCCTTGTCGGCGTAGGCGTGGTGACGCCGGTGGTCGGCCACCCAGCTGATTACCGGCCCCTGCATGGCCATGCTGCCGGCGACGGCGAGCGCGACCCGCGGGCCACGCTTGGCCCGGAAGACGCCGTGGGTGAAGTGCCGGTGGAACCCGACGGTCACGCCGAGAGCGGTCAGCACGTAGAAGAAGGCCGTGAGGCCGATATCGACCCACCCGAGGCCCCAGCCCCACGCGAACGGTACGGCCGCGACGAGGGCGAGCAACGGCACGATGGCGAATACCTTCACCAAGGTGACCTGGGTGGTGGTCTTCTCGCCCGACAACATCGGTTCGGCGCCGCTCGGCGGATGCGATGTGGGGCGTTCTTGAAGCACTGTCATATCAGGACTACCTCCGGATACCGGAAGCGTTGCCCGCGGCACGCGGGACCAAACCTGCCGCCGGGGCGGCGTCCGTCGATCCAGGACGCCGCCCCGGCGTGCGGGCTCAGAGTGCCCGGACGTGGACGGCCTGCGGGCCCTTGGGGCCCTGGCTCAGCTCGAACTCCACGGACTGGTTCTCCTCGAGGCCGCGGAAGCCGCTGCCCTCGATCTCGGAGTAGTGCACGAAGACGTCAGCGCCGTCCGTGCGTGCGATGAAGCCGAAGCCCTTTTCGGCGTTGAACCACTTGACGGTTCCCTGTGTCATGTCGAGCATGCACAAAACACGAACACACAAAACTTGCGACCACCCAGTACAACGATCCTGGACGGGATCGTTCCCCAGTGGTCACCGGCCGGCGGTCATCACCCGGCGAACCTCCTCCGAAGGCACCACCCGCAGCGCGATCGACCGCTCCGCACACACCATCATCGCGTACCGCACCGCCTCGAGCACCGCGTGATCGCACGACGAGACGGTCGCCAGGTCGAGCGTCAGCACGTCGCTCTCACTCGTGTCGGTCACGTCGAAGAAGTCGGTCAGCATGCGTTTCAGCTCGACGAGCGTGGTCGAGTCCAGCGTCCCCGTGACGCTGATCCCCGACCGCTCGTCCACGAGAATCGTCACCGCGGACTGGGCGCCTGTGGAGGTCATGCCGCAGAGACTAAGCAGCCCACCTACCCCCGTGCCTCAGGCGGTTCCCTGATCTCGACCCTTGATCACGCGATGACACCGGTTGATCGCAGCCTGTTGATGTCATCGGCCGAGTAACCGAGCTCCGCCAGCACGTCGCCCGTGTCCACCCGCGGCTCGTGCGGCGCCGCCGGGGTGCCGGCCGGGGTCCGGTCGAACTTCGGCGCCGGCGCCGGCTGCTTGTGCCCGTCCAGGGATACGAACGTGCCCCTGGCCACGTTGTGCGGATGCTCCACCGCCTCCTCGGGCGTCAGCACGGGCGTCAGACAGGCATCCGTTCCGGAAGCACGCGCGGTCCAGTCGTCGCGGGTCCTGGTGCGGATCACGGCCGCGAGCTTCTCGCGCACGGCCGGCCACTGCGCCGGGTCGAGCCGGCCCGCGTACTCGGCCGGGTCGACCTCCAACACCGTGCACAGCGCGCCCCAGAACCGCTCCTCGATCGCGCCGACCGCCACGTAGCGGCCGTCGGCCGTCTCGTAGGTGTCGTAGAACGGGGCGCCGCCGTCGAGCATGTTCTCCCCGCGCGGCTTGGCCCACATGCCGATGTTGCGCAGCCCGTGCAGGCCGGCCGTGAGGATGGCCGAACCGTCCACCATCGACGCGTCGACCACCTGCCCACGCCCGGACGTCGCCCGCTCGACCAGCGCCGCCAGCACGCCCATGGCGAGCAGCAACCCGCCGCCGCCGAAGTCGCCGAGCAGGTTCAACGGCGGCACCGGCCGCTCACCGGCGCGGCCGATCGGTTCCAGCGCGCCGGACAGGCCGATGTAGTTGATGTCGTGCCCGGCGGCCTGCGCCATGGGACCGTCCTGGCCCCAGCCGGTGATCCGCCCGTAGACCAACCGCGGGTTGCGGGCCAGGCAGTCGTCCGGCCCGATGCCGAGCCGCTCGGTCACGCCGGGCCGGAACCCCTCGATGAGCACGTCGGCCTTGTCGATCAGCCGCAGCACCACGTCGCGGCCCTCGGGGGCCTTGGTGTCCACGCCGATCCAGCGCCGGGTGCGGGAGAGCGGGTCGTGCGGGAACGTCAACACGTCGAAGCCCGGCTTGGCCCGGTCGACCCGGACCACGTCGGCACCGAGGTCGGCGAGCATGGTGGTGGCGAACGGCGCGGGCGCGAGCCCCGCCAGCTCGACCACTCGCAACCCGGCGAGCGGTCCAGAACCCATGGAAGTCCTTCTCTACAGCGAGCGGGAGATGATCTCTTTCATGATCTCGTTGGTGCCGCCGAAGATGCGCTGCACGCGCGCGGCGGTCCAGGCCCGCGAGATCGGGTACTCGGTCATGTAACCGTAGCCGCCGAACAGTTGCAGGCACTCGTCGGCGACGCGGGACAGCCGGTCGGTCGTCCACCACTTGACCATGGCCGCGCCGGTGACATCCAGCTCGCCCTTCAGGTGCCGTTCGACGCACTGGTCGAGGAACGCCTTGCAGACCGCGACCTCGGTGGCGCACTCGGCGAGCTTGAACTTCGTGTTCTGGAACTTGAAGATCTCGCGCCCGAACGCCGTGCGGTCCTTCGTGTAGGCGATGGTCTGCTCGATGGCCGACTCCATGGCCGCGACCGCGCCGACCGCGATGATCAGCCGCTCCTGCGGCAGCTGCTGCATGAGCTGGACGAAACCGAGGCCCTCCTGGCCGCCCAGCAGGTTCTCGGCCGGCACGCGGACGTCGTCGAAGAACAGCTCGGCCGTGTCCTGGCCCTTCAGGCCGACCTTGTCGAGGATGCGCCCGCACCGGTAGCCCTCGGTGCCGTCGGTCTCCACGAGCAGCAGCGACACGCCCTGGGCCTTCTCCCCCGGGTCGGTCTTCGCCACGACGATCACCAGGCCGGCCTGGTAGCCGTTGGTGATGAACGTCTTCGCGCCGTTGATGACGTAGTCGTCGCCGTCCCGGATGGCCTTGGTCTTCACGTTCTGCAGGTCCGACCCGGTGCCCGGCTCGGTCATTGCGATCGCGCCGACCAGCTCGCCGGACGCCAGCCTCGGCAGGTACCGCTTCTTCTGGTCCTCGGTGCCGCAGACCAGCAGGTAGTGGGCGACGATGCCGCTGTGCACGGAGTTGCCCCACGCGTCGTCGCCGGCCTTGGCCTGCTCCTCCAGCAGGATCGCCTCGTGGGCGAACGTGCCGCCGCCACCGCCGTACTCCTCGGGGATCGACAGGCACAGCAGGCCGACCTCGCCGGCCTTGTTCCACAGTTCGCGGTCGACGTGCTTCTGCTCCGACCAGCGCTCGATGTTCGGCGCGATCTCCTTCTGGCAGAACGCGTGCGCGAGTTCGCGGAAGGTGTCGAGATCCGCGTCGAGCCAGGAAGAACGCTGGGTGAGCGGCATGAGGGCTCCAAAAACATTCCGGATGACATGTAAAGTCTCGCACGAATGTACATGCGTGCAGGTCTGAACGTAAAGGGAGTGGGTATGTCGACCCCGACCGCCAAAACCCACCGTACGCAGCAGGAGCGCAGCGAGCGCACCCGCGAGTTGCTCCTGGACGCGACAGTGTCCTGCCTGGTCGAGCTGGGGTACGCGCACACCACGGTGAACGAGATCTGCCTCCGCGCCGGCCTCTCCCGCGGTGCGCAGCAGCACCACTTCACCACGAAGGCCGAGCTGATGACGAGCGCGCTGGAGCACCTGTTCGACCGGCTGGGCAAGCAGATCCTCGCGGCCACCGAACACCTGCCACCCGGCCCGGAACGCCTCGACCAGGGCATCGACCTGCTGTGGCAGGCTTACTCAGGGACCCTGTCGACGGCGGCCGTCGAGCTGTGGGTGGCCGCCAGGACCGACGCGGAGCTGCGCGCGAGCCTGTTGCCGGTCGACCGGGCGCTCGGCCACGCCACGCTCGAGTTCTACCGCCAGATCGTGGGCACCGAGGTAGAGGAACAGCAGTTGGAGACGCTGCTCCTGCTGACCGTGAACCTGGTCCGCGGGCTCGCGCTGGACGCGATGATCGGCGGCGACGCGGCCAGGCGGACGGCGCTGCTCGTCGAATGGAAGTCGATCGTGCTCGACCAGTACCGGCGGGCTGCCGGGTAATTGGTGGGCTAATTGGTGGGCGGTGGTCGGCCCGGCCCTCGCTCGAGCCGACCACCGCACTAACTGTGAAGAGGGGCGCGGGCGCGGAACGTGACGTTTGCACCAGCAATCGTTTGCTCAGAGCTGATGCTCGCACCACAAGCTCCGCTAGAGCTGATGCTCGCTCCGCTCAGTCGGCCGACTGCCAGATGTCGTCGGAGCTGTAGTAGTTGGCGATGTCCCCGGCCAGCAGCCGGTCCGCCTCGCGCCACGGGCCGACCGAGTCGAGGTCCTCGATCGACACCCAGGACGACTCGTCGTAGGAGTACATGTTGGGCCGCGGGTCGCCGTTCTCCATGTCGAAGGTGCTCTCGCTCGGCAGTTGGCAGCGCCAGACCCGCAGCGTGGCGTTCACCGACTCGTCCTGCTCGTTGCGCCAGGAGTTGAGCCGCTGGTCGGACAGGATGCGGTCCACACACCGCAGGGAGACGCTGAACTCGCTGGTGAACTCGCGTTGCAGCGCCGCGTACTCCTCCTCGCCGGGCTCCAGCTCCGTGCCGGGCAGCTCCCAGTAGCCGGAGACCGAGGACGGTTTCATCCGCCGAGCGACGAACAGGTAGTGGTCCCGCACGATGGCCGCGCCGATCACCACGGACTCGCCACTGGACTCGTCACTCATCACGTGCTCATTTCGTCGCCGGGGTCCCCCGTTCGTCCAGTAGTTCAGTTTCTTGGGAGGGTGGCCAGAAGCTGCCAGGAGGGCCGTAGGGCCGGGTCGGGCGCCCGAACGGGCGGCGAAGTTGTCCCTGGCGGACACCCGTGTCGGCGGTCACTGGCATGATTCGCGCGTGACTCAGTCCGCACCCGCGTACCAGCCCTATCAGCAGCCGCCACCGGTCCACCAGCAGGCGCCGCCGCCGAGACGCGCACGAGGCGGGCTGAACGGCCTGCTCGCCGCGATCGCCGCGCTGGTCGCCGCCGGGCTGACGGTCGGCGGCCTGTTCGGCCCGGTCACCACCTACAGCCGCGAGGAGTCCTTCGACGGCGACTCCTATGTCGTCAGCTGGGTGACCGACTGGTGGGGCTTCGGAGACGACGGCAGCACCGACCCGCTCGAGGGCCAGACGATCCTGATCGGGCTCGTCCTCGTGCTGGCCGCCGTGCTGCTGGTGGCGGGTGCGGTGTTCCTGCTCGTGTCCCGCAATCGCCGGGTGCCGACCACGGGCCGGGCGTTGACCGTGGCCGGCGTCGGTGTCCTGAGCGGTGCCGTGCTGCTGCAGCTCATCTCGAGCCTGGCCGACCTGTCCCGGCACAACGAGGAGGAGCTGAACGCGGGCGAGAGCCTGGAGTTCTCCCTCGGGATCGGGTTGTTCCTGCCGCTGGGCGGGCTGGTGGTGGGCATCGCCGCGGCGGTGCTGGCGCACCTGCGCCAGTCGCCCCGGCGGGTGGAGCCGGCCACGCCGCAGATGGGCTTCCGCCAGCCGTACGGCACGGGTCCGCAGCCGATGCCGGGCTATGCGCAGCCTCATGCGCCGGCGCCCGCCGACGAGCGGCCTACCGCTGTGGACGCCTCTGGTGCGGCAGGCGCTTCGGGCCCGGAGTCAGCCGCCGGTGCCGGCCAGGAGGCCGAGGTCACGCAGCAGGTAACGGTGCACGAGGACCCCGCCGCTGGCACTGCTGGCGCTGCTCCTGGTGTGGCCCAGCCCGGCGCGGCAGCACCGGGATCGGCAGCACCAGGTTCGGTGGCACCGGGCTCCGCAGCGCCAGGTTCCGCTCAAGCCGGGCCCGCGCAAGCTGGTTTCGCACAGCCCGGCTTCGCACAGCCGGGTTCGGCCGCGCAGGCCGGCTCGCCGCAACCAGGCCTGACTCAGCCGGGCGTGCACCAGCCAGCCGCGCCGCAGCCGGGTTCGCCGCAGCCAAGCGCCCCGCAGCCGGGGGTGGCGTTGCCGGGCACGACCGCCGGCGGTCAGCAGCCGTTCGTTCCGTCCGCACCCATGGCGCCGGTCGAGATGCCGGCCCCGGGACAGTTCGCCGCTCCCCCGCAGCCGCCCGCCCCCGCGCAGCCGGTGTCACCGGCACTCTCCACCCAGCCCGCGCCCCCGGCGCCGGCGGCTCAGCCAGCAGCACCGGCCGCACCCGCCGCACCCGTTCAAGCTCAGCCAGCGGCACCAGCACCGACCGAAGCACCGGCCCAGGCGGAGGCACCGGCAGCTCCGGCTCAGCCCACGGCACCCGCCGCGGCACCGGCCCAGCCGGCACCAGCCCAGGCACCGGCTCCGGCGGCACCAGCAGGAGCACCGGCAGCGGCACCTGCCCAGGCAGAGGCACCAGCAGCTCCGGCTCAGCCAGCGGCGCCCGCCCAAGCCGAGGTTCCGGGTGCGCCGGCCCAGCCCGGCGCACCCGCGGCACCGCCGGAAGCCGGCAAACAGCAGGCGGACGCGGGGCAAGCCCCGGCGGGCCCGGCGATGTCCGGCCTCTCGGGGCTGCCGGCCGCTCCCCCGGCTCCCGAACTGACCGGCGAGAACGACACCCCACCGAAGAAGGACTAACCCCCCGGCGAACAGGCCCTCTCAACCACGGTTGAGGGGGCCTGTCCCGTCCGCGAACAAGATCAACGGCGGCCTCCGGCCCCCCGGAATCCACGCTACCGACCGACACCGACAAAAAATCCGCCCACACGCCAACTGTCCACAGCCGAGAGACAGGCAGGCACCCACAAAGCCCGCCAACGAGTCCCACCTCACGAATGGGCGAGTCCCATTGAGACCCCGGCAAGGCCTCGCCCCAGAAACCAGCGACCAGCACACCCAAACCCCGCGAACCGACCACCACCGGCACGCATGTCCCCACCACCCGACCGCATGTTCGCGGTTCCGGCACCCGAGATCGCACTTCCCGCACCCGAGATCGCGGTTCCCGCACCCGAGATCGCACTTCCCGCACCCGAGATCGCGGTTCCGGCACGCATGTTCGCGGTTCCCGCACGAAACCCACACTCACGCCAGCAAGACCGACCAGCGAGCCTCACCTCCAGACCCACCTGAGACCGGCGAGTCCCACTCTCAGACCTCCCAACACCAGAACAGCGCACGAGGGCCAGCGTCGCCGATCAAGCGGGAGCGATACCCGCCAAAGTGCACAGCCGCCAGTTCCGCCTTCCGGGGACTCCTCAACCGGCCGAATGGGCAGGGGTGACTCCTCCCTCTGTCCCAATCGGCCCGGCTGCGGGATGATCCTTGCGTGTTCGGCCCGGCGGGCGCGCGGCGTGTACCCGCCACGCTCCTACTGCTCACCCTCGTGCTGTTCGGGGCGGCTGGCTGGTGTGTCTGGTCGCGGGCGATCGCCCCCACCGACGGCACCACCGTCAGCCCCGCGGACAGTGCTGTCCGCATCGGGTCGGTGATCGTCACCGATCGGGCGCCGGACAGCCCCTTCGAGCTGGGCGACGAGATCGTCGCGATCGACGGGATCCAGCTCGCCGAGCGCGCCGAGCGGCTGCCCGGCGGGCCGACCGTGCACGTGGGCGACACCCTCGACTACGAGGTGGTCCGCGACGGCCGCACGCTCCACCTCGACGTCACCCTCCACAATTTCCCACTGCTCGACAGCCTCGCGAGCTGGTGGCCGATGGTCCTGGTGGCGGCGCTACTGATCATCACCTCGCTGACCGTTTTCTGGGCCCGCCCCCGCGACCCTGGCGCGCACGCCACCCTGCTGACCTCCGCCATCGGGCTGCTCGCGATCGTCGGCGCGGGCTTCTTCCCGGTCACGGCCATCGACCTGGTGGCGGGCGACCAGTTCTGGCGCTGGATCACCGGACAGCTGGCGTTCGCGTTGCTGTGGGGCGCGGTGCTGCATTTCGCGCTCGCCTACCCGTCGGTGCGGGACCCGCGCAGGTACCGGCTGCTGGTCGGGCTCGGCTACACCGGCACCCTCGCGCTGTACGGGGCGACCTGGGCGCTGACGCTGGTGGTCTACACCGAGCCGTTGGAGCGGCTGTACATCCTCGCGGTGCCGGTACTCCTGCCACTGTTCGTCTATCCGCCGCTCATCGCGTTCGTGCTCATCCGCAAGTACCTGCGGGCGCGGGGCGAGCCGACCGCGCGGCCGCTCATGTTGACGGTCGTCGCGTTCGTGGCGGGAGCGGTCGCCTACTACACGGTGTGGGTGGCGCCGGTCGTCCTCGTCGGCCGGCCGATCGTGCCCTACGAGGTCCAGGCGCTGCCGTTCGTGGCGGTGCCGATCGCCATGGCGGCCGCCGTCCTGCGGCACCGGGCGCTGAACATCGAGGTCGCGGTCAGCCGGACGCTGGTCTACGGCGCGCTGAGCCTCGGTGCCATCGGCCTGTACGTGGCGTTCGCGAGCCTGCTGTCCCTGTTCGTGCCGGCGATCGACGAGATCTGGCAGCAGGCGGCGATCGCCGCGACCATCGCCGTGGTGCTGCAACCGGTCCGCACGCGGCTCCAGGCGTTGATCAACAACCGGCTCTACGGCGAGCGGGACGACCCGTACCGCGTGGTGTCCGCGCTCGCGTCCCGGCTGGAGAACACGCCGACCGCCAGCACCATGCTGCCGGAGATCGTGGAGACGGTGGCCGCGGCACTGCGGCTGCCGTACATGGCCATCGAGATCCAGGCCCGCGGCCGCAGCGAGACGGCGGCCACGTACGGCACGTCGACCGGCGAGCTGCACCGGATGCCGCTGACGTTCCACGGCGAGCGGGTGGGGAACATGGTGGTCGGCAAGCGGTCCCAACGAGAGCTGACCCGCCCGGACCGGATCGCGCTGGCCGAGGTCGCCCGGCACGCGGGCGCGGCCGTCTACACCGCACGGCTCACCCGCGACCTGCGCCGCTCCCGCGATCGGCTGGTCCGGGCAAGGGAGATGGAACGCAGGCGGATCCTGCACGAGCTGCACGACGGCGTCGGCCCGACGCTCGCCGCCGTGGCGCTGGGGTTGGACGTCAGCCGGCGCACGGTCGGCGACACGACCCCCACGGGTGAGCTGCTCGGCCGACTGCGCGACGAGTTGCAGGCGGCGATCGTGGAGATCCGCCGGCTGGCACACGGGTTGCGGCCGCCCGTGCTGGACCGGATCGGGCTCATCCCGGCGATCCGCGAGTACGCGGGCGCGTTGGCCAGCCGCACGGCCGGCTCGGAAAGCTCGCTCGACGGCGTGACGATCGTGTTGGAGGTGCCGTCCAGCATGCCGAAGCTGCCGGCGCCGGTCGACGTGGCCGCCTACCGGATCATCTGCGAGGCCCTGACCAACGTGACGAGGCACGCGAAGGCCAACTCGTGCGCCGTGCGGCTGTGGATCGACGACGACCTGCACATCGAGGTGGTCGACGACGGGATCGGCCTGCCGCCCGGGTCGTCCAGCGCCACGAACGGCGGCGTGGGACTGTCCTCGATGCGTGAACGGGCAACGGAACTGGGCGGCGAATGCCTGGTGGAGGCGGATAATGACGGCGGCACGCGGGTGTTCGCTACGCTTCCGTTGCCGAAGGAGGGCAGCTGATGCAGCCTGGCACGCAGTCGTCGGACGGGAGCCCGATTCCGGTCACCCAGCTTCGGGTACTGGTGGTCGACGATCATCCGTTGTTCCGGTTCGGGCTGTGCACGGTGCTCCACCAGGAATCCACGATCGAGGTGGTCGGCGAAGCCGCCAACGGACGCGACGCGGTCAGCGCGGCGCGGGTGTTCAAACCGGACGTCGTGGTGATGGACCTGCACCTGCCCGACATCGACGGCATCGAGGCGACCAGGCAGATCGTCGGCGAGCGGCAGGACACGGGCGTCGTCGTGCTCACCATGTTCAACGACACGGAGTCGGTGTTCGCCGCCATGCGCGCCGGGGCCCGGGGCTACCTGCTGAAGGGCGCCGGGCAGGAGGAGATCATCCGCGCGGTGCACGCGGTCGGCCGGGGCGAGGCGATCTTCGGACCGGACATCGCCACACGCGTGATCGGCTTCTTCAACGCCGGACCCTCCACGTCGGACCAGATCTTCCCGGAGCTGACGTCGCGGGAGCGCGAGGTGCTGGCGCTGATCGCCGACGGCGAGAACAACACGATCATCGCGCGCAAGCTGTCGCTCAGTCAGAAGACCGTGCGCAACCACGTGTCGAACATCTTCACGAAGCTCCACGTGGCGGATCGGGCGCAGGCGATCGTCCGGGCGCGCAAGGCGGGCTTCGGCGAGCATCCGCCCGACCACCAGCAGTAAGAGGCCGCGCGACTAGGGCGGTGGATGCCCGTCGTGATCGAGGTGGTTCCTGGCGGTGCCGCGCCGGCGTACTGGACGTACTTCGATGCCGGCGCGGTGCCGCCAGGGGCCGCCTCGGCGCGGCGGGCGCCACCAGCCCTAGTCGCGCGGCCTCTAACCCGAAGGCTGCCTTCTCGGGCAAACCCAGGACACCGGTCCCATGTGCTCGGGACGCCCGTTCGGGCAACCTACTCAATGCGCGGGCTTCGACGTGCTGGGCGTCGGGTCGGGGGCGTGTTAGAGGAAGAACGGGAATCTGATGTTGGAGCAAAACCGCATTCAGGTCGTCGTCCGGGCGACCGATCCCATCCTGCAGAGCGGGGTGCAGATGGCGCTGCGCACCCGTCCGGAGGTGTGGCTGGTCGACGAGGACAACGCGTCCCCCGAGGCGGTTGCCCTCGTGGTCACCGACCGGTTCGACGACCGGGGGGCGCAGCTGCTGCGCACGCTCCAGGTCCGGGGACTCTCCAAAGTGGTGCTGATCGCCGGTGAGCTTGAGGACACGGAGATCCTGACCGCCGTGGAGGGCGGCGTGTGCGCGGTGGCGAGGCGCGCGGACACCACCCCCGATCTGCTGGTTCGCCTGGTGAAGGCCGCGTCGGCCGGCGAGGGTGCGTTGCCGCCCGACCTGCTGGGCCGGCTGCTGAACCGGGTGTCCCGCCTGCAACGGCACGTTCTGGAGCCGAGGGGCCTGCACCTGGCGGGCATCACGAACCGGGAGACGGAGGTCCTTCGCCTGGTCGCGTCCGGACTGTCCACAAAGGAAATCGCGGACAAGCTGTGCTACTCGCAGCGGACGGTGAAGAGCATTCTTCACGACGTGACCAACCGGTTCCAGTTGCGCAATCGTTCGCACGCGGTGGCCTACGCCCTGCGTGAGGGCTTGATCTGAATTTTTCGAACGGCGGGTGGGCGGTCCGAGGGGGGCCGCCCACCTTTTACCTCCCACCTTTTATGCGCGCAGGCGCAGGCTGTCTTCCATGGTGGCGAAGGCGCGCCGGACGCATTCGGGCAACTCGCCCGGGACGCAGGCGGGGAGCCACTCGTCCAGCGCGCAGCGCCAGGTTGCCACGCAGAACTCGATGAGCAGTCGCAGTTCGAGACGGTGCGGGTCGCCGAGCCGGTGCGCGATCTCCGTCTGGATTTCCGCGCAATGCCGCAGGGAATGCCCGTTCAGCGATGGCGACTGTTCGATCAACCTGAGCGTGGCCGGGAAGCGCTGATACCAGTTCTCGTCCATGCGGTCGAGGGTGGCCAGCATCGCGTCGCGGAAGACGTCGACGAGCGACCCGGACTTCTCGGTCTCGTCCAGCACGTCGAGGTAGGCGCTCCAGAGTTGTTTGACGGCGGTGAGCGCGACGTCTTCCTTCGAGCGGAAGTTGCGGAAGAAGGTCCGCCGCGACACCTCCACCGCATCGAGCAGCGCGTCGAGAGGCGTGGTGTCGAAGCCGCGCTCGCTGAACACCGCGATCGCTGTCTCCGCCAGGGCCTGGCGGGTACGCGTCTTCTTGCGTTCACGCAGCGTGGCGGGCTGCCCGGAAGTAGTGGTCATCGACAGCAGCCTAGCCGACACGCCCACAGGACGCATATGCTCTAATGGAGCAAACGCCACACTGTGGCACATTGGCGCGAAGGAGATCCGACTGTGCGTGCCCTCGTTGTCGACCACACCGCGACAGCACACCTCTCGCCGGCCGAGGTGGCCGACCCGGTACCCGCGCCCGGCGAGGCGCTGGTCCGGGTCGAAGCGGTTTCGCTCAACTACGGCGAGGTCAAGGGCGCCACCAATCCGGACACGCCGGACGGCACCATGATCGGCTGGGACGCGGCGGGAGTGGTGGTCCGGGCGGCGGCCGACGGATCAGGCCCTGCCGCGGGAACCCCGGTGGTCACGCTGGGCGACGCCGGCTGGGCCGAGCTTTGTACGGTCCCGGCCACCCGGCTCGGTGTCGTGCCGGAACGGCGCCGACCTCGGTGCGGTCAGCACGATTCCGGTGGCCGGCCTGAGCGCCCTGCATGTGCTGCGCCGCATGGGGCAACTCCTCGGACGACGAGTGATGATCACCGGCGCTTCCGGTGGCGTCGGCCGCTACGCGGTGCAGCTCGCCGCCCGCGCGGGCGCGGAGGTCGTCGCGATCAGCGGGAATCCCGCCCAGGAACAAGGCCTGCGAGCGCTGGGAGCACACGAGGTGTACACCGATCCGGCCAGGGTCGACCGGGCCGTGTTCGCCGTGTTGGACAACGTCG
This sequence comes from uncultured Actinomycetota bacterium, assembly GCA_963826035.1. GTDB lineage: Bacteria > Actinomycetota > Actinomycetes > Mycobacteriales > Pseudonocardiaceae > Actinophytocola. Next base: position 409,579 of record CAWGVZ010000010.1, read on the forward strand.
GCGGCCAGCAACTCGCGGACGCCTTCGCCGCCGTGTCGGCCGGTGGCGTGTTGGTGAGCGTGGGCCGATCGTCCGAGGCGGATACCGTCCTCTCGCCCGAAGCCTTGGTGCCTACCGAAGGACGACACGACCGGTCGATCCGCACCTTCTTCCTGTTCGGCGACCCCAACACCGACTTCTCCGCGGACCTGACCTGGCTGGCCGCCGAAGTGGCCGCCGGCCGCCTCGATCCCGGAATCAGCTGGCGCGGCCCGTGGACCCGCTACGACGAGGCGGCCCAGGCCCTGCTCGACCGCCGTCTACACGGCAAAGCCGTACTGGACATCAACTGAGCCCTTCGGTGCGCGTCGCGGTGAGGCCCCAGGTGGCGTACGGCAGCGTGACCATGCCGCCCAACTCGTCGACCGCCGCACCCAGGGCAGCCAGCACATCCGCCAGGTGGTCCGGTGACAGGCTGGTGAGGCCACCGGACGTCGGTACCAGGTCCAGCAACTCGTCGCGGCTGTACGTGCGCTCCCAGTCGTAGCGCCACAGCACGGGTTCGTCGAACGCGCCCGTCGCACGGATTCCGTCCGCGGCCCTGGTGTACAGCCCCTGGTAGGCGTCCAGGATCGATGCCCCGGACCGGCCGTCGAAGCCAACCGGCGAGTCGGGAGCCACCCGTCGGTAGGCCGCCGCAAGGGCATCCGCCACGGTGGGCGGAAGCTGGTACACATGCCCGAACGGTGCCAACACGCCTCCCTGCCGCAGGACCCGCGCCGCTTTGGCCGCGCCCGCGACCGGGTCGACCCAGTGCCAGGCCGTACCGGACACGATCGCGTCGAAGGTGCGCCCGGCCGGCTTCCACACCTCAAACGTCGCGACCTCGACCTCAACGCCAGTACCCCGCGCGAAGTCGGCCATCCGCGGATCGGGCTCGACACCGAGCACCGTGCGGCCGGCGGCCCGGAACTGACGGGCTTCGATGCCGGTACCGCAACCGACGTTGAGGAAGTCGGGACCGGGACCAGCGGTCACGATCCGCTCGATCATGGCCTCGGGATACGCGGCCCGGGTCCGGTCGTACCGTTCGGGGTCGACACCGAACGACTCGGCCATGCGACGGTGCAGGTGCGGTTCCGGCGTGGCTGGTGACGGTATAGTGGGCATGCGCCCACTATAGTGGGCACGTGCCCACTAGACGACGTCGTTCGCTTTCGCTGAAAGGTAGGGATGCGCGTTGGCGACCGGCGTTGCATTGCGTGACCCGCGCCAGCAGCTCTTCGACGCTGCCGAGCGGGTCCTGGTCCGGGACGGGGCCACCGGCCTGACCAGCCGGGCGGTCACCACCGAGGCGAACGTCGCCAAAGGGGTCCTCCATCGGCACTTCGCCGACTTCGACGCCTTCCTCACCGAACTGGTGCTGGACCGCATCACGCGGGTCGATACCCAGGCCACCGCCCTGCTGGACGCGGCCGGGACCGGGGCGGTCGCCGACAACCTGACCAGCGCTCTGATGACCAGCTTCGAGCCGGCCATGGTGGCGATCGTGGTACTCATCGTCGCTCGGGACGAGGTGCGCAGGCGGCTGCGCGCGGCCGGCACCGCCCGATTCCCGCTCGTCGGCGAGGGCACGGCCATGATCGCCGGGTATCTGACGGCCGAACGCGACCTGGGCCGGATCGCGCCCGACGCCGACATCGACACCCTCGCGCCCACGCTGATCGGTGCCGCGCATCTGCTGTTCACCGAGCGAAAGGACAACCCACCAGGGCCCGACGCCGTACGGAAAATCGTGACCACGGTCCTGGCCGGCGCCGTACCTATGCAGGGAACGACACCTTCACTGCGTTGACCGCAGTGAAGGCGTCGTTCCCTGCATTCCCACGCCCCGTGCTCAGCCAGCCGCGGCAGGCCCGGACAACCGACCAGAGAACGACACCGACGGCCGGCACTCGTTGTCAGTCTGGTCAGGCAACCCAGGCACCTGGCAGCTAACCTCAACCACCAACGGCGACTCCGGCGTGAACGTCAGCGGCTCAATGAAGTGATAGTCGAGATCGCGGAAGTTGGCGAGCCCTTCCTCCAACAACACCCGATCCCCTTGCCGAATCAACAACGTCCCGGAATCACCGCGCGGATTCTGCAGAATGATGTCCGTGATCACCAACGTCTTATCCGCCGGCACGGTATTCTCCGGCACCTGGAACTGATCGAACTCACCGGGATCGTTCTGCGCGGGAGCATCCGTGGTGATCCGGAAGTTCACGGCCTGCCCGGAGGTGATATCCACCCCTTCCGGGCTCTCCGTAGCTCCGCCCGGACCACCGCTACCGCCGCTGGGTCCGCCGGCCGCGACCGCGGCAGCGGCCTCGTTCGCCTGCTTCTCCGCCTCCAACGCCTTCTCCTCGGCGTTCACCGCGCGCCGCTCGGCAAGGTCGACCTGCTCGGCCATCTCGCCCATTTCCGCCTCGGCCGCCGCCTTCCCGGACTCGCGAGCCGCGGTCTGCACGGTCGGCTTGACGATCGTGAACCACAGCACCACCAGCACAGTCGCGAGCGCCACGGCCGCGATCGCCGCCGGCAGCAACCACTTCGGCAGCAGCTGTTGCTGCACAACGGTTCCGTCCGCCGTGATCGGCGGCAGATCCCCGGACATGGCGGTCACCTGGAAGGGATGCCGCTTCTCCGCACCGCGCAGGAACCGGTCGTGCGGCTTGGCCCGCAGCTTGAGGAACGCCGAGGTACCGGGCTGCACCATCAACGAACTGTGGTCCAGCGACAGCTTCAGCTGCTCCTCGGGATCGTTCGTGACGACCTCGACGCCGATCGGGTAGTTGCCCGAGTTGTCGACGACGACCTCGTGCACCGCTTTCGAGCGGCATCGCGACGACTTCGGCGACAGTTCGACCTGCAGGTCGGTGAACGGCTCGACCTCCACCATTCCCTCGACCACCGACGAGCCGGCGACGTCCTCTCTGGACACCACCCGCACCCCGAACGGCATCGGTCCGGCCACCACCGCGGAACTCCTCGGTGGAGCGAACCGGACGGTTGCCTCCCCGTCCTGGCCGGGCATCAGATTCACGATGCGCGGTTCGACCTCGACCCACTCGCGTGAATCTCCGACAATGTCCAAACTGAACTGGTCGACGAGCGTTCCGTTGTTCCGGATCTTGACCTTGGTCTCGACCGACCCGCCGGGGGTAACGGAAAGCTGCCTGCTCGCCAGCGACGTGGTAGCTCCCATGGGAAGAAAGTGTGCGAACCGAACGCCTTCAGTACAGCCCGCTAACGGGTGCGTGCCAGGGCGGGCCGAACTGCCCGATCGGGCGCCCTCAGGCGTCCACTACGCCTCCCGCCGGCCGGCATCGCTCACGCGCGATCCGCCATAGCGTCCTACTCGGTGAACCACGCCAGGAGGTCGCGTCGTGCCCGAAAACCTTGTCCGCAGCAAGCGTGCCATCGCAGTGGTGGCCGCGGCGACACTCGTCGCCGCCGCCGCGGTCGTGCTGTTGCCCACCCAGGCGCCGAGCGCGCGTGCCGCGTCCGCGCCCGGCTCGACCGTACGTGCGTCGGTCGTCGACGGCACGAACGCCGAGGCGCCCGACGGCGCCGTGAAGCAGGAGCTGTCGGCCGACGGCACCGCGCTGGTGTTCACGAGCTACGCAACGCTCGACAACCTGAACCCCGCCGAGTACGAGAACGTGTACGTCCGTGACCTGCGCAGCAACCGCACGGTCATGATCAGCCGCGGCCAGTTCACGCGCCCCGAGCCGCCGGAGGAACCGACGCTCAACCTCGGCGCCGCGCCGCCGCTGAACCTCTCGGCACAGCAACAGGAAATCGTGTACGGCGAGGTGCCGCCGACTCTCGACAGCACCGACCCGACGATCTCCGCCGACGGCCGCTACGTGGCGTTCACCAGCACGGCCGACAACATCGTGCCCGAGGACGACGACTTCGAAGCCGACATCATCCTCTGCGACCGGGACCCCAACGGCGACGGCGTGTTCGACGAGAACCGCGAGAACGGCGAGCGCGACTACGCCTACTTCCGCGTCAACGAGCCCAGCTACTACGGCGAAAGCCAGTACCGCAGGGACAACCCCGGCTTTCCGAAGCTCTCCGACGCCGCCGACCGCATCGTGTGGCAGGACCGCTACGAGGAGCTGCAGACGGAGTCGTCGGGCTCGGAGGTCCGCACGGCCGCGCTGAGGCCGGCGGGCGGTGGCCCGGTCGGCGAACCGGCGACCATCGACAGCCTTCGGCCCCCCATTCCCACCTTCGATTATCCGATGGACAACGCGACCGATCCGGACGTCTCCGGGAACGGCCGGTTCGTGGTGATGTCCGCCAACACCCAAACCCCGATCGGCGACGTCGGCATAATCTCCCTGTGGGCGATCTTCCGGTACGACACGGTGGCCGGGACCTGGGCGCGAGTCGACTTCGCCCTCGACACGACGCCGGAATCGCCGACGTTCGTCAGCAATGATTACCCGACTTTCGTCCTGAACCCGGCGATTTCCTTCGACGGCGCGGTGATCGCGTTCGTGGCCGAGGAGTACGAGCGCTTCTCGTGCGACGGTGACTGCTGGCGCCCCCGGTACAACCAGCCCAACGTGTACGTGGTGCAGGTCAAGGAGGACGGCACGCCCGTCGACTCGATCATCACGTCCAGGGACAACACCGGGAAGCTGATCAACGGTTTCGCGCCGGGCCTGTCGGCCGACGGCCGGTTCGTGGCGTTCGGCACCGACAACCGGGGCGCGCACGACGGTGTGGACGTCGAGCAAGGACGGTCCTGCCTGATCGCCGGCACAGTCACCGCGGCGGGCGTACCGCCGGCGGACGAGACCCGGGACGCGCGGACCACCTGCCAGGTCGTCATGCGTGACCTGGTGGTGGACCGGCAGCGGCTGGTCGACGAGCTGGATCCCGTGCCTGGCACTCTCGTGTCGCCGGGGCGGGGCACCGACTGCGCGGCGACCGTGCCGGATGGCGCGACGTGCGCCGGCAACGACGACACCACTCCCGACCAGTGGTCGACTTCGCCGTCGCTGTCGGAGAACGGTTCGGAGGTCGCCTACGACTCGAACGCGTCCAACCTCGTGGAAGGCGACGGCAACGAGGTGACCGACGTGTTCGTGCGGACCATGAGCCCGGAGCTGGCGCCCGATCCGGATCCGCTGGACTTCGGCGAGGTCGAGATCGACGACTCGTTCGAGCAGAGCGTCCGGTTCGACCACGTGGGCACCGGTCCGCTGGTGGTCGAGGAGATCGCGGTGGACGGCCGGGACGCGGGCGACTTCACGGTCGGCGGGCAGACCTGTGCCGGTGAGGCCGTGGTGTTGCAGCAGACCGGGAGTTGCCTGGTGTCGCTGGAGTTCAAGCCGTCCGCCGAGGGCGGCCGGGAGGCGACGCTGCGGCTGACCGTGCGTGGCGAGCGGGAGTTCACGGTGGACATGCGCGGCGTCGGCACGACCGTGCCGATCGACCCCCCACCACCGGGTCCCGACGGGAACGCCCGGTTCGCGGCCGGCCCGGACCCGCTGGCGTTCGGGCAGCGGCTGCCGCTGTCGACCGGCGTCGAGCCGGCCGTCACGGTGACCAACCGCGGTGACGCCGCGCTGGAGGTCAGCGCGGTGACCGTGGTGTCGGCCGTCGCGCCGAACGACTACGCGGTCACCACGAACACCTGCGTCGGCGCGCCCGTCCCGGTCGGCGGGACCTGCCGGGTGAACGTGCGGTTCTCCCCCACGGCGCCGGGCGAGCGGCCGGCCGTGCTGCGGTTCGACGACAACGCGGTCGGCGGCCCGCACCTGGTCGGCCTGAGCGGTAGCGGCAGCCAGCCAACGATCGAGATCTCGCCGGGCGTCACCCCGCCGAGCCGGGTGATCGCCGTGACGGGCACCGGGTTCGCGCCGAACCAGGCCATCACGCTGGCCGTGCCGGGCGGGGTCACGGCCACCCCGGCGACCACGGACGCGACCGGCACGTTCCGCGGCGCGCTGCTGATCCTGCCGAAGGGGTCGAGCACCGCGCGGCTGGTCACGGCGTCGGTGACGACTTTCCCGACCATCAGGGCCGAGCGGCCCGTGCTCATCGTCACCCCGACGGTCAGCCCGGCGGACTTCGTGGTGCGCGGCTAGCCGTAAAGCGGCATGAAAGCGCCCTCCCGCACACTGTCCGTGAACGAGGGTTCACGGACGGGGAGGGCGCACATGTCTCAGCGGCAGCTGCTGGAGATCGGGCCGCCGCTCGCCGCGATCGACTGGTTCTTCCAGAGCTACGGCGGATTCTCGTACGCGCCGTGGAAGTCGATCATCGAGCCGCTGATCGGTGGCTCGGGCGAGGTGCTCTCGGACATCCACGCGCGGTTGCGGTCGCCGATCCAGCGCCTGGGGTACGCGCTGGGTTACGTCGGTGCCTGCCACGTCACGGAGACGACCGACGAGATGATCGAGTCGGCGTGCGAGCTGGTGGAGTCGTTCCGGGAACTCTTCGACGGCGCGGTGAGCCACGTGGCCGGCGGCACGGTGCGTTCCCGGTGCGGACGGCCGGCGGTCGAGGTGGTCCCGCCGGCGGACGCCCTCCGGGAGGCGGCCATGGCGCCGAGGGCGCCGGTCGAGCTGGTGTACGTGGCGCGTGCCGTGCGGGACGGGCGGACCAGTTGGCAGGAGATCGTGGAGGGCAGGGCGGACCACCTGCCGGAGATGATCGGCCTGCATGCGCGCAGCACGCTGCTGACGGCTAGAGCCCGCACGCGGCTGCCCGACGTTCACGTCCAGCGAGTCCCGAGCGAGTCCCACGATCAGATCCCTGACGAGGGATTTTTGTCGGTAGTGGCTGGTAGCGTTGAAAACAGGGGGCCCCCTGGCCGATTGAATGGTCCATTCAATCGGTGTTCACCACATCGGGCGATTGCGGCACTCATTGTGTGTGCGGCGGGTGGGCGTGGTGAGCGACCAGGCGAGCGGTGCCGACAAGCCGTCCGGGGTCGCATCAGCGATCGCCGGCCGGACCGCGGTGGCGCTACTCAACTGTCCGAACTGGACGGTCGCAATCCGTCGTTTGATGACATCCGTTTGATCTGCGGGTTGTTGGTCTTCCTGGTCAGGAGCATGGCCGGGACCCTGCTGGGGGTGTCAGGTATTCAGGGAGTTTTCCCTGTGGGGTCCCGATTCGGATGTCCTGGGTTGATCAGGGGTGTGCGAGATCGCGGTTCCCGACGGTGAGATCGCGGTTCCCGCGCGCGAGTTCGTGGTTCCCGTCGGTGAGATCGCGGTTGATGGGTCCTGGAGTGGTCAGCTCCGGGCAGGGGTCCGCGGGGCCCGGACCCGCGAACTCGCGTGCCACAACCGCGAACTCGCAGGCTGAGAGCGGCCCGGCGCCTGCCAGGCATCTACGCAGGCCAAAGCCATACCCACAAATCGGACTCGCCTACCGGCCGGCACCGACGGTTCGGCTCGTGAAGATCGACAACGGCCGACCTGTCCACAGGTCGGCCGTTGTCCACAGGGCGGGCCTCGACGCACCCTGACTGTCGTTGTGTTGCCGTAGGCTGGAAACCGGGGGCCGGAGGCCGAACCCCGGTCAGACCTCCTTGAAGAACTCCACTTCCGAGAGCGCCATCGACGTGCCGTTCACGGACTTGAACGTGCTCGCCACATGGATCTCCACGAACTCGGCGCCCTCCCCGTTCTCGATCTCGAACGTCTGCGGATCGGGTTGGTCCGTGAGGTTCACGTCGGTCGTCTTTCCCGTGGAGTACACCAGGTGCAGTTGCTTGGCACGGAGCTTGCCCTTGAAGTCGGCCGCGTCTCCGTTGTGGACGATCAACTGCGCGAGGTCCACCGGTCCGTCGAACTTGATCACCAGCACCGGCTGCTGACCGGCGACCGGTGCGGCCCAGAAGGTGTCGAAGAGCCCGTCGACCGCGTTGATGCCCGGGTGCTCGGGTTCCTGCACCGGGCTCTGCGGAGCCTCGACCTCGTGCACCGGCTCGTAGTCCGGGAAGAACACGTCCTCCACGCCACTCTTGGCCGCCTGCGCCCGCTCGTTCACCCAGCCGCGGAACGGTGCCATGACGCCGTACAGGATCCCGCCGATCAGCAGCGCGACCGCCACGATCCGGCGCACCGCCTTGAACGTCGCACCGACCGCGACGCCCGTCCTGGTCTTGCCGCCCCGGCCCTTCCGCTTAGGCCGGTCCCCGGACTTGCGGACCTTCGCGCCCCGACGCGGCAACAGCTTGCGCCACCACGGCGTCTTGACGATCGCCGCCTCGGCCAGCGAGCCACCGCACCGGCTGCAGAACTTCCGCGTCGGCGGGTTGCCCTCGCCGCAGTCCCCGCAGACCAGCTCGCCCGGCTGCAGCTTGCGGGTCGGCGGCTGCCGCTTGACGGGCACCGTGCGGCGCTGCGCCAGCTGCGGCTCGAGCGCGTCGGGTTGGGGCTTGGCGGCGGCCGCCCCGGACACCGGGGTGACGAGCTCCCCCGCCTCGTCGGCCGTCGCCTTGGGGGGCGGTGGCGGCAACTTGGGCGGCGCGGGCGGCGGCGGCGCGGGCAACATCCCCCCGGCCGCCCCACCCGGCGCGACCAACCCGGCCGCCAATGACGACCCGGCCGGAGCAGGAGGCGGCGGCAAAGCAGGTCCCGGTGGGGGTGGCAACGCCGGCCCACCCGCGCCTGGCGGAGGCGGCGGCTTCGGGGCGGCGGCGCCGGGCGCGCCCGGCGGAGGTGGCGGAGCAGCTCCCGGAGGAGGCGGCGGTTTCGGCGGACCAGCGCCCGGGGGCGGCGGCGGTCCAGCACCAGGAGGCGGGGGCGGCTTCGGCGGACCAGCACCCGGGGGCGGCGGCGGTCCAGCACCAGGAGGCGGGGGCGGCTTCGCCGGACCAGCACCCGGGGGCGGCGGCGGTCCAGCACCAGGAGGCGGGGGCGGCTTCGCCGGACCAGCACCCGGGGGTGGCGGCGGCTTCGGCGGTCCAGCTCCCGGAGGAGGCGGCGGCTTAGCTCCTGGAGGCGGGGGCGGCTTCGGCGGACCACCCGGCTTCGGTGGCGCACCAGGCGGACCGGCACCCGGCGGCTTCGCACCCGGGGCACCAGGTTTCGCACCCGGGGCACCAGGCCGCGCACCTCCCGGGACGGCCTTCGCGGGTGTCTCCACCGGCGCCCGGTCCCCCACATCCAGGTACAGCATCGACTGGATCTTCGACCGCCAACCCCGCTTGGGCGCCGACTCCTCTTCTTCCGCGGGGGCCGCCGGCACCGGTGCCGGCGCCAGCTTCTCCCCCGTCCACTCCAGGAAACCCCCGCACGATCCGCAGAACGCGTCGGTCTCCTTGTTGTGGAAGCCGCAGCTCTTACAAACGATCACGGCCGATCCACCTCCACTCTATGCACGACGTGCGCGGGCTTGGCCGCGGCCACCGCCGTGTCGACAAGATCCATTGGCACGCTCTCCGGGTCGTGCACCCGGATGCGCACCGCCAACCGGGGGGACGCCTCGCCCGGCATGTCCGCGCCGGGCGACCGGGACCAGCCGACGCCGCCGCTGTCCGCGACCTCCACCCGACCGCCGGTCAGCACCTGCAGGTTCGCCCGCAGCCCGGCGACCGTGCCGCGCATTCGGTACATCTCGACGGCCGTGGCGACCACCGCCCGCCGCCGCTCGATCGGCCACCCCTCCTCCAGCTCGATGCCGACCCAGCCGGCCATCCACTCGAGGAAGTCCTCCGGCGCGAGGTACGGGTCGAAGTAGTCGACCAGACAGTCCAAAGTGGCCAGGATGGGCGCCAGCACGTCGTCGAACCCGCTGACGAACCGTGCGGTGAACGGGTCCTCCTGGTACACGGCCGGCAACATCTCGACGAACGGCGACGCGTTCACGAGTCCCGGCACCATCCCACGCATCAGTGGTCCTCCACCTTCACGTGGTGCTCGAAGGAGAAGATGAGGCTGTGCGGGTCGACGTCGAGCCGCTGCGCCTCCTCGCCCCGCTCGCCCGTCACGGGGTTCGCGCCGAACAACCGCACGTCCTCCACCAGGTCGACACCACGAACCCGTTGCAGCAGCGCGTAGACGTCGCCGGCCTGCACCGGCCTGCCGAACTCCCAGCCACGCCCTTCGCGGCCGCCGCTGATCGGGTTCAGGTACGCATAAAGCGCCTCGACCGCGTCCGCCCGCACGCGCGACTTGTCCAGCCGCGGCCGCGCGATCACCCGCGCCACCACCGTCACGCCCCGGTAGCGCGGTGGGGTGACCAGCACGCGGGTGCCGATCAGCCGCACCTCGTCCAGCCGGTCGGTGATCCGCTGCAGCGTCTCCTCGCCGGGCACCAGCTCGGCGAAGTCGATGCGGCCGGCCACCTCGGCCGCCGCGGGCACGATCAGCACCCGCACCGAACCGGGGTCCGTGTCGTCGTCGCCGGCCGTCACGCACCGGACCCGCGCGACGTCCGGCGCCGCCTCCTGCGTGATCGCCTCGTAGTCCTCGGCCGTGACCGCACGACTTCGGGTGCGCAGCAGGATCGGGCCGCGGGCCTTCGCCTCGTCCACCGACTCGCCGTCGACCCCGCCCCACGCGGCCTCGAGGTTCTCCACCCGGTCGACGAACGGGATGGACGACTTGAGCGTCTGGATCGCGCCCTTGCCGACGTTGCCGACCCGGCCACCGCCGGTGGCGTACGCGCGCAGCCGGACGGTCGACCCGTACGGCGGCACGGCGCCGTACTGCCGCACCCCGCCGTCCGCCTCGCGGATCGCCGGTCCGAAGTGGATGATCCCGGCCTCGCCGTCCAGGATGTAGTGCCGGTCATCCGGGCCGCTGCCGGCGAAACTGTGCACCGGCTGCCATTCCTGCCACCCGTCGTCGGACATGGTCTCCAGCGTGGCCGCGCCCGCGCCGATCACCACCGGCCGGCGCGACACGGAAAACTGTTGTCCCGGAACACCTTCCGAGTCACCGAGCACTTCCTCCTCGATGAGCTCGCAGTGGTTGGCCTCGACCGTGGCACCCACGGTCGACGCGGACAGCGCGGTCACGAGCGGCGACGCCGCGTAGGTGGGGACGTCCTCGGGTACCTCGACCACCCTGGCACGCAGCCAGCCGGCCGCGTCGCCGCCGAGCACGGACGCCTCGTGATCACCGGGCACGTGGACGAGCACCTGCCCGGCCCCGTTGAGCGCGCCCGTGCCGTCCTTGCTGACCAGGCAGCGCTTCCACTCCTTGCCGTTCCACGCCTCCCACTCGAGAGGCGGGTGGTCCGGGTGCACGCCGACGCCCTCGACGCGACAGTCGAAGTCCAGTCGCACCACGCAGTTCGGCACGGGGTTGGACAGGCCGACGAGCATCACGTCGTCGACCCGGGGCACCTCGCTGAACGCCTGGAACGGCTGGCCCATCTTCAGCTCGTCGGTCCGGTCGAGCTGCGCGTCCTCGCCGGCGCGGCGGGTGGCGATCCGGTTCAGCGAACACGGCACGATCTGCAGGTCGACGCCCGTGGTGAACACCACCGAATCGTCCTGTTCGGTGCGCAGCGTCGCCACGTTCGTCCCCATGGGAATGCCGACCGACGCGATCGCCGGTGCGGCCAGCCAGAACGTCACGTCCGCCTGCGCCGGGGTCGCGGGAATCAGCCGCAGCCCGATCAGCTCGAGGAACTTCACGTACAGCCGGTCGGGCACCTGGTTGAGCCGGAACAGCAGCTGGTCGGTCATGAACGCGAACGTCTCGATGAGCGTCACGCCCGGGTCGGACACGTTGTGGTCCGTCCACTCCGGACACCGGCGCATCACCATGCGCTTCGCGTCGTCGACCAGGTCCTGGAACCGCCGGTCGTCGAGGTTGGGTGCGGGCAGGGGCATCAGTAGTCACTCCCATCCTCGGGAATCGTGTAGAACGGGAAAACCAGGTTCCGGCGGTCGTTCGTGTCCTTGAGCCGATACTGGATGTCGATGTAGAGCATGCTGCGGTCCGCACCATCCGGGGTGACGTGCACCATCTCGATGTCGACCCTGGCCTCCCAGCGCAGCAACGAGTTGCGCACCTCCTGGGACAACTCGGCCGCCGTCTCCGCGTTCGCCGACCGGAACACGAAGTCCCGCAGCCGGGAGCCGAACTCCGGCCGCATCGGCCGCTCCCCCGGGTAGGTCGACAGGATCAGCGTCATCGCCTGTTCGAGCTCGACCTCGCGGCGCACCATGGCGATCCCGCCCTGCGCGGAGACACCGAGCGGGAAGGCCCACCCGACGCCGACGAAATCCTGTGTGGATGTCACAGTCCCGCCTCCCCGGAATTTAAACTTTTGGTCACCATGCGTTGCTTGCCTCCGGTTAGACGCGTACTTGTGGCTGGGTTGCGTCCCGTTCCCCTTAGGTGCGGTTGGCAGGCACCTGAGGTTGCGACAAGGGATGGCACGACGTTCGCTCCTTAGTTCAACTTCACTACCGAGCCTTTGATCTCGGTGATGGCCGGACTGTCGATCTTCACGCCGAGCTTGCCGCTCAGCTCCAGCTGCCCGTCCGACTCGATCTTGATGCCGCCCGCGCCGCCCTTGATGCTGATCGACCCGAGTCCGCCGCACTCGATGGTCAGCGAGCCGGCCGGGGTCTTGCTGACCGGCGGCGCCGGGTTGCACGTCAACGTGACCGTGCCGGCCGCCTGGTCGATGTTGAGCGCCAGCTTGTCGTCCTTCGTGCCCAGCGCGATCGACGACGCGATCGGCGGCAGCGACCCGGGCGGGCCGGGCGGCAGGTCGTCGTTGAACAGCAACCGGTTGCCGGCCGGCGAGGCGATGCCCCGCTTCACGATCGAGCCGGAACCGTTGACCGCGTCGGACATCGGCTCGAACGACGCGCCGTCGTTGATCAGTCCGCCGATCACGTACGGGCGGCGGGCGTCGCCGAACTCGAACCCGATGAGGACCTCGTCGCCCACCTCGGGCAGGAAGAACATTCCGCTGCGCCGGCCGGCACCGAGCTGCGCGACCCGCGCCCAGTCCGACTCGTAGTCGGGCGAGAGCCATGGCAGCGCGACCTTCACCCGTCCCATGGAGGCAGGGTCGTTGGCGTTGGTGACGATGCCACAGACGAATCCGTTCAGCACCGGGTTTCGCGCGCCGGTGGCCGACCCGGACATCAGTGCGAAGAGGTTGCGGTTCTGGCGCCCGCTCACGAAGAACTTGGTGTGATACCCGCCTTCGTCCGGATCGAAGACGTGGCGCGCGTTCGTGACCGTCCAGGTGCCGACGAACTGCTTGGGCACGCCGTCGATCTCCACCTGGGCGCCGGCCTGGATGGCGGGATCACCGTTGGCGTCGCCCTCGGCCTCGGCGAAGGTGCTGGCGATATGGTCCGCGATGCCGATCGCCGCCTCCTCCGCGGCGATGTCCGCGTTCGAACCGTTCGCCATGGGGTGGTTGACGACCACGAATGCCGTGTTGCTCGCCGCGGTACCGAAGTTGATCTTGGGAAGGCCGGGGATCGGCGGCAGTGCCGGCAACTTGGGCAACGGGGGAAGCAGACCGTCGGTGAACGACGTCGCCAGGTCGGCCGGCTCCATGTCCTCGATGGTGGCTGTCCCGGTCTTCGCGTCCGACGTGCCGACCGCCACCCGTGCCGATTTGGCGTCCCACACCCGGACCTCGACGTCCGGTGTGAGGTTGGCCGCCGAGATGCGTGGGAGGAAGGTGTGGAGGTTGTCGCGGAAGACCAGTTTGCCGCCGCCGCCGATTCCGAGCTTGCCCGCGACCGCGCCGAGCGCACTCTCGTCCTTTCTGCCGGCGGCTTTCCGGAAGAAGAACTCACCACCGGTCACACCGGTCTCGAAGCCGATCTCGATCGCCCGCTGGGTAAGGAAGTCCCAATCGGTCTGTCCCACCTGAGCCAGGTGGTCGTGCATCACCTCGGACCGGTCGATCTTGCCCACCGTCAGCCCGGCGCTCTTCGCTATGTCGGAGGCGATGTCGGAGTCCCTCATCTTGAGGAACGTCCTGGTCCGGCGCGCCCGTTGCAGCCGGTGCGCTCTCTCGTAGCCACGAACGACCGTGTAGATGAGGGCGTCGAAACATACGGCCTCGATCGAGGTCACCTCACCCTTGATGAGGGACTTCGCCTTCGAGTCGCTGTGCGAGCCCGACTCGACCTCGATACCTGTGCCGATGGCCAACCCGGCCTCCTCGACGAGGGTTCCGTTGGTGTCGAGGAAGGTCAGCTCGAACATGTCGGGCAGGTGCAGATGGGTGTCGACCACCGCTCGGATCAGGTGGCCCGCGGCGGACCCCGGCATCGGCCGTGGGAATCCCGAACCGACCTTGATGGTCGGCCAGATGAGTGCGGTGCGCGAGCCTCCCCCGATCATCGGGCAGCCCCGTCGGCCAACTCGTCCGCGTTCGGCAGATAGACGACCTTGCCCGGCCGAATCCTTGTGGGGTCGGTGATGCCGTTCACTTCCGCGATTCGGCGCCACGCCCCGGGATTGCCGTAGTTGGCGGTCGCGATGGACTGCAACGACTCGCCTTCGCCGACGGTGTGACTGCGCCGGCCCGGCTCGCCGCCCGATGTCGGGTTCATCGGCAGACTGCCCAGGTCGCTGGGCACCTCCACCATCGTCAGGTTCACTTCCGCGCGGATGGGTATCCCCGCGGTCGTGAATCGCATGTACTTCACCTTGCAGCTGGTGAGCTTCACCTCATACATGAAGCCCAACATCGGCGGACCCCACTGGAAGGTCAGGGTGGGTGGGTCATAACTGAGGGAGCTGCCGAACAGTTTCGCGACCGCCTCCCCGATGAGTCCTCCGGTGGTCGGGCTCATCCAGACCAACATCGTGTCGCAGAAGACCTTCGTGTTGAGACCGTCGAAGATCAGTTTCGAAATCGAGATCGTCGAAGTCCGGATGTCCTGCCAGGCCGGCAAACTGCCAGGGTCCTTCGGTTTCTCTGGACGTATCTGCACCTTGTGTTTGTACGAGGCGCTCCGCGACATGCTGATCTCGCTCGGGTTGAAGTCGAAGGGGACCACACCCAGATTGGGTGGCGTCACGCACCGCAACATGGCCGGAATGCGCGCACCGGCCATCGCGGCGACGCCGATACCGATGCCTGCCACCGTGTTCGCCACCGCTGCCGGCGACGCGGCCTCGAGCCCGATGCTCATCCTCGTCTCCTCACCTTCGAGCCTGGGAACAGGCTCACAGAAAGCCTTCGTGTACGAGCTTCAACTTCTCCACGGCGATGCCGAAGGTCGACGCGTTGAGCTCCGGGCCGTCCCACCCGGCCGGGTGGACATTCCGGATCGACCACGTGGCCACCGGCTTCGCGTGCGAGTCGTACAACGTGATCTGCGCGGTTCCGCCATCGCCCGGGGCGTCCGCTCGCATCCAGGAGGCCACCTTGCTGCGCAACCAGCCCTGCACCTTCGCCGAGTCCGCGGCGTTCATCGCCCGTTCGAGCACGATGTCCTTGTACGCGATGTAGTCGGGGAGAACCGGCTGGTATTCGTAGTTGGCGCCTTCGCTGATCTTCTTGTTCTTGAACTCGACCGCCAGTCCCGTACATTTCGCCCACCCACCGAGATCGACGCCGTCGACCGTGACCCGGAATCGAGTGGTCAACCCGAGCATGGCGCCCACGTTGATCGGCATGATCAGTTCCCTTCGAGACTCGGCACTCCCTATCCGGTCAGGACAGCATCATCTCGTCGGCGATGAAACCTCCGTGGTGCCACTCGAGCGTCTCGATCGAGACCGCACTGCCGCTGGCCGCGAACTTGGTCACCGCCCAGCCTTTCACCAGTGCGTTCCGCAGTGTCCAGTCCAGGACCGGCTTGCCGAACGAGTCATGCAGTTTGATCGTGACCTCGGCGCCGACGTCGTGGTTGAAGGAGTTGACACCGAGGAACTCCTTTACCTTCGGCGAGTCCTCCAACGTCACCGCCCTGGACAGCTTCACCGGGCTGTACTTGGTGTTGGCCGGCGCGAAGTACTTCGCGTTTCCGGCGTCGCCCGCCTGATACTCCGGTACTTCCCAGGTGACGTTCAGGCCGTCGGCGTCCGCCCAGCTGCCGAGGTCCCACTTGCCCGGCTCGACGGTGACCGTGAACCGGTTGGCCAGGCCAATCTTTGAACTGTCGCTCAGTGGCATCGTTCACTCCTAACGAAAATCGGTTAGTAGACCGGCGCGCTCCCGGTCGATCAACAACTCCAGGCGGATCTTGCTCCGGAGCCGGTCATAGAGCCGTGCTGACAACGCGTCGAGGTCGATGGCATCGAGATCGAGCGGCCGGTCCCTGCCATACGGCTCTTCTGCCTCCTGGGACTCGCTCTGCACCGGCCCCGGCGCCGGGGCGGGGGCCGGCTCCTCGGCTCGGTCCACAGCGGGCGCGAGTTGTGCGGCCGCGGGAGGTCCCGCCGTGGGGTGAGCCACCTCCATTTCCGTCCGCTGGGCCGATTCGACCGAGGCCGAGGTCGCGGCCGCGAGCATCATCGACCGCCCGGCCGACCCGTTCTCCTGGGCGACGGCGAGCCGTACCTGCTCCATCGTGTACTCGTCGAGCAGTTCGAGATCTGGTTGGCCCTTGGCCGCTCGATCGATGTTGATCACCGTCAGGATCTGGTGCGCCATCACCTCCTCCGCCGCGTTACTCGACGAAGCCACGTCAGCCGGTGTCGACGCGCCCGGGTCCGTGCCCAGCGGGACACCGTCCTCGCCCGGGGTGACGGGCGGACGCGCCGGCTGGGCGTCCTCGCCGAGAGCGAAACCCGAGCCGCCCAGGGCCGGGTTGGACCATCGCTCCACGACCCGGGTCGCGCTGGCCTCCGATCTCAGGTCGATCTCCTCACGCACCGGCTCACTCAGCGACAACGGCTCTGGTGTGACCGGTGCCGGGGCGGAGACGACCGCCGGTGACGTGAAGTCCACCGGTGCCGGGGCGAGCGGCGCGAGCTGGACACCGGCTGCCTGTACCGCGTGACTGATCACCTGGGTCAGCACGGGGTGAACCAGCGGCGCCGGTGGCGCACCCCCGTGTGCGTGCTCGGCGGCGACGGCCTCAGCTTCGAGGGCCGCACCGTCCGCTGTGGACATGGCCGGCAGCGACGGGCCGAGCACGCGCTGCTGCACGGCATGCACCAACTCGTGGGCCAGCAGCCCACGAGCCTTGGGTGAGCCGAGCGGCCCGGCTTCCTCCGGCAGGAACACCTCACCGCCTCGGGCGAACGCACGCGCGCCGAGCGAGCGGGCCTCGGCGGACACCGCCGGGCCACGGTGCACGGGGATGGCGGACACATCCACCTGGTGTGAGCCGCGCAACGCGGAAGCGAGGTCGGTGGGAATGGCGGGACTCGCCGCACGGCGCTCCGGCCTGCCAGGGGCCGACCGGTAGGTCAGCGGCGCCACCGCCGCCGGTGGATTCACGCCGGCTCCCGCCGACGGCTGTTGGCCGGCCGGCGGTGCGGTCGGCTTCGTCCGCGCGGGCTGCGTCCGTGGTTCCGACTGCGCCCGTGGTTCCGGCCGCGTCCGTGGTTCCGGCCGCGCCGTGGTTCCGGCCGCGTCCGTGGTTCCGGCCGCACCGGTGGTTCCGGCCGTGGGGCGGTGACCGCTTCCGTGGGTCGCGGATGCAGCAGCGGCGGCGGTTCCGGGCGCGGCGGTGGTGGCTCGGCCTCCGGCTCGTCGTCCGTCTCCTCGGTCGCCTCAACCACCTCGGCCACCGGCGCGAGGGGCGCCGGTGGGGGTTCGGGTGTTTCGGCCGGCGGTTCCGCCGGCTCCTCCGGGCGGTGGTGCAGTGGCGTGCCGAGTCCGAGTCGCCTGGTCTGCCCGAGGGTCGGGCGCCGCTTCGGCCGCGCCGGCCGCTCGGCGTCCACAGTGTCCGGTCGGGCCGACTCGAGCACCTTCCGCTTCGGTTCGGGCGGCGGGCGCAGGAAGTCGGGCTTGGCCACCGGTTCCGGCGCGCTCGGCACCGGGTCGGCCTCAGGGGCGGTGGCCTGGCTGAGCCACTCCGGCACGTACCGCATCCAGCTGGGAGCCCGGTGCGGCACCGCCGGTTCGCGGGGTTCGCCCACGTAGTCGCCGACCGCCTCGACCATCGCCGCCCGCGCCACCGGAGGTCCACTTCGGACCTTACGGTGCACGAGCGGACGCACGGGTTCCGGGGCAGCGGCGATGACGGGCGGCGGTGGTGGTTCCTCGACCCGCGGCGCGACCGTCGCCAGCCCTTCGACGCGGCCGGTGGCCGGCGGGATCGCTTGTGTGCGGCGGATGACCGGTGGGTGGGACAGCAGCGGCGGCTGCACCGGCGGCGGCCCGGCCACCAGCGGCGCGGCCGGGGTGATGGTGATCGGCAACGGCGGCAACGTCACCCACTGCCGCCCCGCCGGCCGTGGAGGGGCGGCCACGGCCGGCGTGACATCAGGATTGTTCGAGGGATTGGTCGAGGGTTGGTTCGCAACGGGTGCTGGCGCGTCCCCACCCCGTCGCCGAAACGGCCAGCGCATCTGCCTGTCTCCCTCAGTCGTCCGCGCCGAACGCGGTGTGGATCTTGCCGACCTCGGCGATCACCCGTTCCCGCACGGGGTGTTCGAGGTCGAGGATCTTGTCGAGATCCCAATGCAGGTAGTAGGCGACGTACGCGACTTCCTCCCACACCCGGTCGGCCGCGTACGTCACGATCCCCCCGGCGCATCACCGGCGACATCCACCGCGAAGTCGTTGCCGCAGTGCGGACACTTGACCCCGACCTCCGTGTGCCCGTCGGAGTTGATCCGCCGGTAGAGGTCCTGGAGGAACGCGAGGTCCGAGGCGAAGAGGTTCTCCACCACGAACGTGTCCACCGCTGCCAGGTCGCCGAGCGTGGTGACCGTCCGCTCGAGCAGCAGCACGGTCAGGTAGGCCGGGTTCTGCCTGGCCCGCTGGTCGGACTGCGTGGTGATCTCGTCCCGCGCGGTGGCCAGCCGCATGATCCCGTTACGGTGCACCAGACCGTGTTCGTCCACGTAGCCGCGCGGCAGCGTGAACGGGTACTCGGTGCGCAGGCCCGTCTCCGTCTGGGTCGCGACCGTCACACGGACACGCGCTGGATGCGCTCGGACACGATCGTGACCGTCTCCATGAGAACCTCGCTGGCACCGGCCTTCAGCGCGCCGATCTCCAGCTTCGCCGGCCAGGCGTGTTCGAGGTGGTAGCGCGCCACGGCCTTGCCGTCGGTGCCGTACATGACGAGCGAGCAGCTCTTTCGTGCCGCCACGATGTCGCCCATGAGGACGGCTTCGTGCCAGGCCCACAGCTCCATACTGGAGTTGCTGCCGCGTTTGAGGACGAGCGTCGCCGGCTTCGTCTTGCCCGGCATCTTCTTGAGAATGACTTCCTTGTCGTTGGACTCCATGAGCTCAACGGGTTCCACCTCGGTGGTGATGCCCTGCAGCTCCGAGAACGAGGCGATCTCGTAGCCGTCGATGGTGATCGAGAACCGAGCGGCGGTGATCGCGTCGTTCGGCTGGTTCGGTCCCAGTCCGCCTGCCATGACGTTTCCTCCTTGTTAGTACGGGAAATCCTCGAGTGTCAGCGTCATTCCTCGAGGCCCGCACCCTCGGCGAACTGCGAGATGCGGAAGACCACGAACTCGGCCGGCTTGACCGGGGCGATACCGATCTCGACCGTGAGGATGCCGGCGTCGCGGTTCTCGGCGGGGTTGTTCTCCTCGTCGCACTTGACGAAGAACGCCTGTGCCGGGGTCCGGCCGAACAGCGCACCGTCGCGCCAGACACGGCGCAGGAACATGGTGGCCGTGCGCTTGACCGAGTCCCACAGCTTCGGGTCGTTCGGCTCGAACACCACCCAGTTGGTTCCCTGCAGGATCGACTTCTCGACGTAGTTGAACAGCCGCCGCACGTTGAGGTAGCGCCATTCCGGGTCGCTCGACAGCGTCCGCGCGCCCCACACCCGGATGCCCTGACCGCGGAAGCTGCGGATGCAGTTCACGGCGATCGGGTTGAGCACGTCGTGCTCGCCCTTCGTAATGTTGATCTCGAGGGTGACCGCGCCGCGCACCACCTCGTTCGCCGGCGCCTTGTGCACACCGCGGGAGGAGTCGCTGCGCGCCCAGATGCCGGCCATGTGCCCGCTCGGCGGAACGAAGACCTGCTTGCCCGCCACCGGGTCGGCCACCTTGATCCAGGGCCAGTACATGGCCGCGTACTTGGAGTCATAGCCGGTGACGTCCATGCGCCACTCCTTGACCTCCTGCGCGTTCAGGCCGGGCGGAGTGTCCAAAATGGCCACTCGGTCGGCCATCAGCTCGCAGTGGGCGATCATCGCCAGCTGCACGGCCTTCACGTCCTCGGCGGACAGTGCGCCGCGCTGATAGGCGGCCATGAGGTCCGGGACGGTCAGCATGGTGACCTCGTCGATGGACTCCAGGCCACCGAAACCCGTGCGGTCGGCCGAGTTGCCGACGTAGGCGTTCGCCTCGACCTTGACCGGCGCATTGCCCGGCTTGGCGAGCGCGACCTCGCCGACCTTCGGCACGGACAGCGACTTGCCCTTCGTCTCCTCCACGAGGATCAGCTTCGACTGCTGGCGAACGACGGTCGCCACGTTGTTCGGGCCGCGCTTGGTGGTGACGTTGTCGAAGGTCTCGACCGGCTGGCCGCCCTGCTTGACCACCAGCTTGAACGTGTCGTCGCCCTCCTCGCTGGCGGACGTGACCTCGACCGCCAGGTCGCCGGTGTCGACCGACCGCGCGGAGATCGTGAGGCCGGGCTTGCTGTCCGGCCCGACGGCCGGCAGCTCGGCGGCCGGCAACGCGACCTGACCGTTGCCAGATCCGTTGGCGGACTCGCCGCCCACCCGCACCACGTACGCCGTGCCGCCGCCGTTCTGGAAGTAGCCGTAGACGGCGTGCGCCAGGTAGAAGCCCTCGACGAAGTCGCCGAAGCTCTGCTTGAACTGGGTCCAGTTGGTGACGAGCACGGGTTCGTGCAGGGGGCCACGCTCGGCGAATCCCACGAAGGCGGCCACCGCGGTTCCGACGGCCTCGATAGGCCGGGAACCCGAGGAAACCTCCTCCATGTACACACCGGGCGCGAGGTAACTGCTGGCCATCTCGGGGTCTCCCTCGTTGCTGGGTGAGCGGCTCCGGCGCCGGACACAGTGGTTCGGCGGCCGCGGCTAGAGTCCCCGCCACGCAAGATTGGTGCGGTTATCCGTGGTCCAGTCGTTCGCTGGCAAGGCGGAGGATGGTCCTCATACCGGGGTTGTATTCGGACCTTCCGACAACGCGGACAGCGGGCGACTGGGCCGCGGAGAACCGTGCTGAACCTTTCGTGGTGGGGCTCTAGGCTCTGAGCTTGTGCTCATCGGCGCCGTGGCACAGTCGTTCGCGGGGCGGTGCGGCGGACATGGGACGCTGCCCGATCGGGCGCCGATGGCGCGCCGAAAGGACGGGCTGCCGTACGTGTCCCGGGTTCTCGTGGCGGCGGACACTGGCCGAGTGATCACCGAGGTGGACGAGGCCCTGTGCGTGTTGCTCGGCCGGTCCCTGCCCGAGGGCACCATGGTCCGGCTCGACCCGCCGAAGCCGACGTGGGAGACGGAGCGACCGTCGAACGCGATCGACCTGTTCCTGTTCGGGTTGCACGACGATCCGAGCGGCCGGGAGTCCGGCTGGGACGAGACGCGCGACTCGCGGGGTTCGGTGCTGGCGCGTCGCGCGCCCACCCGGCGGTGCGCGCTGTCCTATCTGGTGACCGCGCGGGCGTCGAAGGTGGACGAGGAGCACCGGCTGCTGTCGGTGGCGCTCCGCACGATGATCTTCACGGACACGCTGCCGGTTGACTGCATGCCCGCCGCGCTGGCCGCGCTGGGGGCGCCGGTGCAGATCCGGGTGGCCGACACCGAGCCGGGCACGCTGTGGAGCAATCTTGGCATGCCGGCCCGGGCGGCGTTCGCCATCCGGGTCTCGACGCCGTTCGTGCCCGATCCCGACACCGAACTCGCGCCGCCCGCGCAGAAGCTGCGACTCGACACCGGGCAGACGGTCAACCGGCCGGGGCCGCTCTCGCCCGCCGAGCCCAAGCGTTGGGTGCGGACGCCGTGAGCGCACCGGGCGCGAAGATGGGCGACAAGGTCGTCGGGACGGACATCCACATCATCCTCATCCCGTCGCCGGGTGGGCCGGTGCCCACGCCGCTGCCGCATCCCTTCGCCGGGACGCTCACCGGCGGGTGCAGCACGAACGTGCTGATCGGTGGCCAGCCGGCGGCGACGCTGGGGAGCACGGCCACCAACGCGCCGCCGCACATCCCGCAGGGCGGGCCGTTTCAGGTTCCGCCCACCAATCAGGGAACCGTGATGAAGGGGTCAGCCACCGTGCTGATCAACAACAAGCCGGCCGCCCGGACCGGCGACACGGTGATGACGTGCAACGATCCCGCGCCCGCGCCGACCGGGTCGATCGTGGCCGTGGGGACCGTGCTGATCGGCGGTTGAGGCTCGCGGTCGGTCTTGTCGATACCGCCCGGTACTCGACGCAACCCCGGCGAGTCCCACGTTCAAACCCGGCGAGTCCCACGTTCAGAACCAGCGAGTCCCACGTTCAGAACCGCGAGTCCCACGTTCAAGCACCGCGAGTCCCACGTTCAAGCACCGCGAGTCCCCCTCCCAGGACGTCCGAGTTGGCGGTTCGCGAACCAGCCTGTGGTCCCGCGAACCGTCGACTCGCGTGTCGCGAACGTGGGACTCGCTCGGGCTGAACGTGGGACTCGCCGGTCGCGAACGTGGGACTCGCGGGGTCTGTAGTCATAGGTACGGCTGGTTGGCCGTTCTTGTCGGTGTCCGTGGCTACGCTGGAAAACGGGGGCCGTGGCCCGCCGTTGATCTAGATCGCGTTACGCCGGACCCTCAATCCCGGGACCCGTCGACCGGTGCCCGCAACAACCGGTCCAGCTCGGTCCCGGCCTCCTCGTACCCGGCGTCGGCGATCCGTTGCAGCTCGCGCAGGTCTCCGGCCGCCACCGCGCGCCGCGTGAGCAGGAACCCGGCATGCATGGTTCCCTCGTCCAACAGCCCACTCAACTCCTCGACGTCGCCGGCCGCGTTGACGAGGTCGGCCAGCCGGTCCAGCGCGGTCTCGTTGCCCTCGTCAGCCAACTCACGCAGGGTCTCCCGATCGATGTCCATGCCGCCATGCTGCAACCCTGCCCTTGGGGAAGGGTCAAGTGGGAGGATGGCCGGGTGCTCACCATCGGCCAGCTGGCCAGGTACGTCGGAGTGTCGATCAAGACCGTCCGCGTCTATCACGACAAGGGGCTGCTCCCCGAGCCCGACCGCGACGCGTCCGGCTACCGGCGCTACGGCGCGAACGACGCCATCGACCTGATCAAGATCCGGACCCTCGCCGAAGCCGGCGTCCCCCTGGCCCGGATCCGAGACCTGAGATCGGCGACCGGCGGAGAGTTCCAGCAGGCACTGCGCGAGATCGACGACCAGCTGACCGAGCGCATCCGTGGCCTGCGGGCAACACAGGAACGCCTTGGCCGGCTCGCCGCCGGGCAGCTGTCACCGTTGCCCACCGAGGTCGAGGTCCACCTGGCGGACCTGGCCCGCTGGGGATTCACGCCTCGGTGGGTGGACCTGATGCGCGACCTGTGGATCCTCGTGTTCGCCACGCACCCGGACCGCGCGCCCATCCTGTTTCACGACCAGGCCGAGACCCTGGCCGACCCGGCGCTGCGACGGCTCTTCCTCGACTACGACCGCGCGCACGACCTCGACGCCGACGATCCCCGCATCGACGAACTCGCCCGCCGCATCCCCGAGGCGACCCGGGCACGCTACGGATCCGGCGACCCGCCCGAGCTGGACGCGGCCTCCGCGATCCCCGCCCTCATCCAGGGCACGGTCAACGCCTCGTCCCCGGCATGGCGAAAACTCGACACGCTCATTCGGGCCCAACTGTGACGGGGACCAGGCCGGCCGGCGCTATCGGGGCCGCCACCAGCACCACCATTCCGATGGACGCCAGCTGTCCCTCGTGGCGGGCGGACCACGTGCCCGTCTGCGCCGGTACCACCGTGCCCGTCTGTCGCGCCGTCACCTCCAGTGTGTAGCCCACGGCGCCCGTGACCGTGACCTCCGTGGTTCCGCAGCGTCGGTCGTAGCCGATGTCGCACTCGCCGGCGAACGTGACCTTGTCCGGAGCTCCGAAGTCATGTCTCCGCTGGCGGAACGAGTTTCCCGCGCTGGAGCCGATGTTCGGGTTCAGTGAACCCAGCCCCCTGACCATGAGGCCGCGGGCCATGCCACGCAAGGCTTTCAGCGCGCATGCCCGTTTGCCGGCCGGCTCACCTTCCGCCGCTCGGGTGGTCACGTCCAGCTCTCCGGTCAGGTACAGCTCGATCGTGATGGCCACATGGCCGATGTCGACCGTCGTGCCGGCCACCGGGCTCTCGGGCACCATGTACCGGAACGCCGTCGCTGACTGCTCACCCGTTTCCACTGCACCATCCGCAATGTCGAGCCGTCTGATGTGGACGGTCGGGGCGAGGCTCACGGCTCCGCCTTGCCCGACCACCCCCCTGGTATGACGCTAGGTGCGGATGATCGATTCACGGATGGCCGATGGGGCAGCACATCGGGCGGTTCATCCAGCCGGATACCGGGAGCGCGACCAGTTGCCGTCCGGCTGCTGCCATGCCTCGTGGCCCGCCGGCAGGTCGGCGAAGTCCCTGATGTGCGGATGTTCGCTCACCAGGTGCCGCAGGTGCACCATGCCCACGTCCGTCTCGTCGTCCACCAGCCGGTCGTCGAAGAACTCCCACTGGCCCTGGTGGGTGTGCACCACGCCGACGATCGAGGACTCGCCGTCGATCACCCGGCGGGACGCGAGCACCAGCTGATCGGTGGTGGTGCCGGGGAACGGCGACTCCAGCAGCTCCGACAGCCGGGTCCACATGCCGGGCGGGTGGTCCTCCTTCGGCAGCCACAGCTGCGGTTGGTGCGTACGGCACCGCTCACCCGCGTCGGAGTCCCAGGGGAAGCGCCCGTGGCGGTCCGGCCAGATCAGCTGCCGCACGGGCAGCG
This sequence comes from uncultured Actinomycetota bacterium, assembly GCA_963826035.1. Taxonomy (GTDB): domain Bacteria; phylum Actinomycetota; class Actinomycetes; order Mycobacteriales; family Pseudonocardiaceae; genus Actinophytocola. The sequence continues at coordinate 434,635 of CAWGVZ010000010.1, forward strand.
GCGGGCGCCGGTAGAACTCGAGTGCCCTGTCGAACAGATCGGCGTTCCAGCTGTGGTGCACGGGCCGCACCATCACGGGAAAGCCGTCGATCACGCCTTGGCGCAGCTCACCCGCCCGCAGCGGCTGACCGGCGCGGACCTGTTCCCCCACCTTGTTCACCCAGGTCTGCATGTCACGCACCCGCAGGCCGAACATGCACACCTCGGGCGTGCGCAGGCTGTGCCACATGCCGATCGAGTACACCCAGTCGGGCACCTCGTGCTCGTCGCTCACGGCCACGACGCTCCAGCCGTACTCCTGCACGTGCCACAGGGTGTTGCGCTCGAACTCGTCCAGCCCAGTCAGTTCGTCGGCGCACAGACGGCAGTCGCAGCCGTCATCCACAGTCACGCGGGAAAGCTTAGAGCTGAGGCCTCAGGTCGAACGCGCCTCTCGGTAATTGCACCCGACGGTGTCTGGTCTCGGGGTGGTTCGCGGCCTCCAGAGACCCACCCGGGTCCGGTTGCAACCGCCCGGAACCGCGAACATGCGTGCGGGAACCGCGATCTCGTGTGCCGGAACCGCGATCTCGTGTGCCGGAACCGCGATCTCGTGTGCCGGAACCGCGATCTCGCGGGCCGGACGTGGGGACATGCTTGCCGGTGGTGGGGACATGTGTGCGTGTCGCTATGACTTGGCGCCCTCTTCCAGCAGGCCGCGGTCGTAGGCGAGGGCCACGGCCTCGGCCCGGCGCCCGGCGCCCAGCTTCGCCATGATCCGGGACAGGTGCACGCTCACCGTCTTCTCGCTGATGAACAGCTCCTCCCCCACCTGCCGGTTGGTCCGGCCGAGCGCCACCAGGCGCAGCACCGACCGCTCCCGCGGCGTGAACGGGTCGAGCGTCTCCCTGGGCGCGGGGCCGCTGCCGACGGTCAGCCGGCCGCGGCGCGCGAGCCTGCGCACGCCGTCGCGCAGTGGGCGGGCACCGAGTCGCTCGGCCACCTCGTCGGCCGCGCGGAGATCCTCGGCCGCCTCGTCGCGACGGTCGGCGCCGAGCAGCGCCTCGGCCCGCCGCCACCGGCAGATCGCCTGCTCGTAGATGGCGCCGTAGCCGAACGCCTCGACCGCCACCTGCCACAGGTCGGGATCGTTCTCCCCGCGCAGCCTGCTGCCCTCGGCCTCGGCGCGGGCGAGCCACGCGATGCCCTCCGGGCCGAGCGAACCGGCCCGCGGCCGGCCGAACTCGGCGGTCTTGCGGGCGTGCTCGACCAGGCGCATGCCCTCCTCGACGGCGGCCGCCCGCTCGGATTCGTCGCGGCGACGGGCGGCCCGGTCGGCCACCTCTGCATACAGCGCGACGCCGAGCGTGCCCAGCCGGATGCCGATGAGCGACCACTGGCCGCCGACCCGCCCGGCCCATTCGAGGGCCTCCCGCACGTGGGCGACGCCCTGTTCCGGCCGCCCCTGCCACAGCGCCAGCTCCGCGCCGACCGCGCTCATGGCCGAGCCGATCTGGAAGTCGCGGTGCCACTCGGTCCGCAGTTCGGCCGCGAGCTTCGCCGCTTCGGCGAGCCGGCCGCGGCCGACCATCAGGTGACTGCCGACGGCCGCGAGCCTGGCGGAGAAAATGCTGGACACGCGCCGGCCGGGCGGCTCGGCCGCCGACTCGCTCTCGTCCCAGTCGCCGCGGACGTAGCGGGCGATCACCTTCATGGCGCGCAGTTCGAACCCGTAGGTGCCCCAGGTGAGGCCGGTGCTCTTGGCCCGCTCCAGGCCCTCGTCGATGATCCGCACGGCGTCGTCCAGCTCGCCCTGCTCATAGACAGTGATGCCGAGGTAGTGCCGGGCCCGCAGCTCGACGTTCGGGGACTTGTCCTCGATGGCCAGGCGCATGGCCTCCCGCAGGCGCTCGCGGCTCTCCTTCACCCCTCCCCTGGCCTCGTCGAGGGCGGCGAGCGTGATCAGGGCGTCGGCCTCACCGCCCAGCTCACCGGACACCCGCGCGTCGGCCACGGCCAGCTCGGCGAACGTGCGGGCCTGGTCGTTTTCGCGCATGCCCCGCAGAATGGCCGCGTAGGTGGCGGCGAGCCACGCCTTCTCGGCGCTGGCCGGCTGGTCCTCCACCAGGCTCCAGGCGCGTTCGATGACCTCCCGCGCCTCGTTCTCGCGGGCCTCGATCACGAACAGCGCGGACGCGAGCCGCCAGCGGGTCATGGCGGCCATGGTCGCGTCGCCGTCGCGGTCGGCGATCTTGACGGCGGACCTGGCGAACGCGACCGCGCGCTCGGGCTCGCCGGAACTGCCGGCGAGGAACGAGGCCCGGCGCAGCAGTTGGCCCTCGTCGGCGTCGGCCGGCCGCTCGTCCGGGCTCACCGCGTCCCACAGCTTGAGCGCCTGCTCGATGTGGTGCAGCGCCTCGGTCGGCGCCCCGGAGTGCTTGGCCTCCTTGGCCGCCTCGATGGACGCTGCCAACGCCTGGGGCAGCGCGTGGCTCTCGAGGCTGTGGTGCGCGAGCGCGGCGGCCGCACCACGCTGGCCCCGCTCACCGGCCAACTCACGGGCGTAGGCGGCGTGCAGCCGGACGCGCTCGCCGGGCAGCAGCTCGCCGTAGACGGCCTCGCGCAGCAGCGCGTGGCGGAACGCGTAGACGTCGACCCAGTGGTCCTTCTTGGCCACCAGCACGTGGTGCTGCACGGCCTCGCGCAGCGCCTCCTCCAGGACGGGCTCCGCCAGCTCGGACACGGCCAGCAGCCGGGCATGCGGTGCCTGCCGGCCGGCGACCGACGCCACCCGGATCACCTGTTGGGCGGCCTCGCTGAGCCGTTCGACACGGGACAGCAGCACGTCGACCAGCGTGGCCGGCAGCCGGTCGCCGTCTTCGGTGTAGGCGGCCAGCAGCTCCTCGGCGAAGAACGCGTTGCCCTCGGACCGGCCGGCGACCTCGCGGACCAGGTCCTCGGGCAGCGACTCGTCGGCGAGCGCGGAGACGAACACGCGGGAGTCGACCGCACTGAACGGCGTGAGGTCGAGTCGTTCGAGCGCGGGCAGCCGGACCAGCTCGGCCAGCAGCGGTCGCAGCGGGTGGCGGCGGTGCAGGTCGTCGCTGCGGTAGGTGGCCACGATCAGCAGCCGTTGCTCCCGCATCCTGGCGACGAGGAACGACAGGAGCCGCCGGGTGGAGCCGTCGGCCCAGTGCAGGTCCTCGAGGATCAGCACCACCGGGCTCTCGGTGGCGAGGTCGGTGAGCAGGGCGTGCACGCCGTCGAACAGCTGGAGCTGGCCGATGTCCTGTTCCGTCTGGTTGCCGAGTGGACCGCCGACGCCCGACGCGAGGGAGTTGTGCACGGACAGCCCCCGGCTGCCGCCCTCCCGCCCGCCGGGAAGCGCGAGGTCGGGGAACAGCCGGACCAGCGCCGGATGCTCGGCCACCTGCCGCTCCCGGTCGGGGATCTGGGTCATGGCCTCGGCGAACGGCAGGTACGGCAGGCCGGTCTCGCCGGCGTCCAGGCAGCGGCCGGTGAGGACCAGCCCGCCCTTGTCCCTGGCCAACGCGGCCAGCTCGTCGGTCAGCCGGGTCTTGCCCACCCCCGCGTCACCGGAGAGGAGCATCGCGGCCGCCGTACCACCGGCGGCCTGGTCGAAGGCGACACGCAACCGGTCGAGTTCCCGGTCACGTGCCACCAGAGGTATTCCGGATCCGAGGCGCGCCACGTCGAGCATCGTGACACACCTATCCGACAGAACCGTCCTGATTTCGCCCGTGGTGATGGTCGACTCGCCGCCGCCACCACGAGGGATGGCCGGCGCGGGCCGCCCGCTGCTGCTCGAGCCGCTCGGCGAACCGGGCGCCGCTGACCGCGCGCTCCACCCGGAAGTCCATCTCCACCCGCATCAACTCTGGTGCCCAGTTCATTTTCGATCTCCCTCGTCCGGTGCTGAGGACAAGGTTCGTGCTGAGGCGCCCGAGCGGGCATCGGAAGATCACGTACCGAATGCCTTACCCGGACATGTGACGACGCCGGAATTGGGGGGTAAGGGCTGTTTCCCGGCGGGGTAAGTGGTCACCGCGGGGGCCGAGCTTGTGCGGTGCTCCAGGGTCTGGAGAGCACCTGCGTGCCCAGTGCGCCGTACCGACAGGAGTACCCGGCACGGCTGACGCGGGTGACGTCAGATCAGGTCGAGACGACCGTCCTTGACGACCCCCATGAAGGCACTCCATCCGTTGTTCGCGAACGCGACGTGGCCTGCCTCCGGGTTCTTGGAGTCACGCACCGCTGCGCCGATTCTGGCCACGACAAGCTCGACACAGTCGTTGCCCGCACCACTGCGGCTGCTCTTCCGCCACGTGGCGCCTGTCAGGTCAGAAGCGGTCACGCTCAGCTCCCTTCACATAGGTTAGGTCAGCCGGTCGGCTGCCCGTTGGACCATCGCCACGGTGTCGTCCGGTTTCAACGCCGCGGCACGCAAATGGTCGAACATCAACGTATACCGATGAACGTCCGATTGCTGTTCCAAGTAGACACCAGAAGTCGTGTTCTCGACATAGACGACGTCCGGATCCGCCGGTTCGGGAAAGCCGAGGATGAGGAACGGGGCTTCCATGCCGGCGTGCGCGCCCGCCGAGAACGGCACGACCTGCAACGTCACGTGCGGCAGCGCCGCGAGTTCCAGCATGCGCAACAACTGGGCGCGCATGATCTCCGGGCCGCCGACCGTCCGGTGCAGGACCGCCTCGTCGATCACCGCCCAGTACTCGGGCGGATTCGGGTCGGTCAGGAGCTTCTGGCGGTTCACCCGGCCGGCCACCCGACGCTCCACATCGGCCTCGGCCCCGTCCGGGCGGATCGCCCGGATGACCGCCCTGGTGTACGCCTCGGTCTGCAGCAGCCCGGGCACCAGCAGCGCCTGGTGGGTGTGCAGTGCGGACGCGTCGGACTCGAGCCCGACGAACGAACCGGTGAACACCTCGTTGTAGGCGTGCCACCAGCCCTTTTTGCGGGCCTCTCTAGCCAGTTGCACCAGGGCCTCTCGTTCGTCGTCGGCGATGCCGTAGACCTCCAGCATGTCGCGCACGTCCCGCGGCGTGACGCCGACATGACCCGTCTCGATCCGACTGATCTTGGAGGCCGAACACTCGAGCTTCTCGCCGACCTCGTCGATGGTCAGCTCCGCGGCCTCACGCAGTCTGCGCAGCTCGCTCGCCAGCCGCCGCTTACGGACTGTCGGAGAAGGACCTCGCGACATCCGGATCACCTCGCTGTCTGGTTCGGGCTAACTCCGGGAATCCCGGAGGAAACACGCTCAGGGTGCATGCGGAGAGTAGGCAATTCCAGCAGGCCCGTTTCCCCTTCACCCGATCGTGTACTGCAACTTGCAATTTGCTTGTTTCCCGGCGCAAGCTGCTCGTGAAGTCGAAGGACGAGGTCCGACGACCTGACTTGACCCAGGCTCTCGAGTTGCAATTTGACGTGCACAACGCGATCACGCAACTCGAGACGGACTCAGGTTAGTACCCTGCCCGACGCCCCGACGGGAGTCACGGTGAGTAGCCCGATCTTTGGTCAGTTGGAGACATCGCTGGCCGCGTACCTCGCCGAGGTCACGCAGCGCGCGAGAATCGGCGACGAGCGTACGGCGGCCACGGTGGCACGGCTGGAGCTGCCCCGGGTCATCGAGGCTCTCAAGGCGGTGCTCGACGAGCACGAGCCGGACGAGCGCGGCCGCTGCACCACCTGCCGGACCAGCCGTTTCGGCCGCGCTCCCGCGCCGTGCCGGGCGTACCTGACCGCGCACCTGTGTCTGGTGGTCACGGAGGACGAGTCGCCCATGGAGGCGACCGCGCCCATGCGGCGGCCCGTGACGTTGGCCGAGCCCGGTTTCCGCGGCTATCTGAAGACTCCCGGCTGAGCCGGGACCTGGACACGAGCGCGGGGCTCCCCCGAACCCGCGACTCGTGTCGGGCGGCCCGGTTCCCCCCACTTTCTCCCCGGGTCCCGCCCGACGACTGGCGGGTCCGGGATCGAAGGATCCCGGACCCGCCCACTTACGCACTCCGGTCGCGCACGATGACCACTCCGGTCGCGCATGATGACCAGTCCCGTAAGCCATGATGACCAGTGGCGTCGGTGACTTCGCGCTGGATGTCGGTGCTCGCGACTAGAATTAAATCCAGGGGTCCCCGGACCGTTTTTGTCGGTGCAAGCTGCTACCCTCGCGCCGGTTCTCTGTCCTCAGCAGGCCTTCTGCCAGCTGCACTCCAGCTCGATCTCCGGACCCGCCGGCACCGTCCGCTCCTGGCCGCGGGTCACGGGCCCGCCCTCCTCGGCCAGGCGGATGGCCACCCGGTCCTCGAGAGCCTTCACGTTCACGCCGATCGAGTTGTTCGTGATCATCGAGAACACCAGGCGCTCGCCGCCCGCCGTGTCCACATAGCCCGACAGGCCGCTCACGGCCGTCAGCGAACCGGTCTTCGCGTGCACCGCGCCCTCGGCGGCCGTGTCCCGCATCCGGTTGCGCAGCGTCCCGCCCACCATCCGGTCGGCCACGCCCGCGATCGGCAGCGCCGCGTACCACGACGGGAACCACGGCCGGTCGGCCGCCGCGTCGAGCAGCGCCACCAGGTGGTCCGGCGCGATCTGGTCCATCCGGGACAGTCCGGAACCGTCGCGCAGCGACAGCGTGGCCGGGTCGACGCCGAACCCGGGCAGCGTCGCCGCCATGGCCGCCAGCCCCGCGCCCCAGGTGCCCGCGCCGGACGCCTTCCGGCCCATGGCCTTCACCAGGATCTCGGCGTGCAGGTTGTTGCTGAGCTTCATGAACGGCACCTGCAGCTCCCGCAGCGGCATCGACTCGCGGGAGGTCACGGCCGCCGCGTTCGCCGGGGTGGCGCCCCGGGCGGTCGGGCCGAGCAGCCGCACGCCGTGGGCGGACAGCGCCGAGCGGAACAACGCGGCCGCGTAACCGGTCGGCTCCCAGACGGCCATCCACTCGGACGTCGCCGCGCCGCCCGCCGGGATCGACCCGGTGACCGTGAACGTGTTCGTCCCGTGCACCCGGTCCACGGTGATCGTGTTGGCCGAGCCGGCCGCTCCGGTGACCGCCGTGTTCGCGATCTTCACGTAGTCGGTCGGCGGTTCGGTGGTCACCACCGCCTTGCCGTCCGTACCCGGCGCGACCCGCACGATCACCGAACCGGCGTCGTAGTCGGTGTCGGGCGACGCGGTCAGCGCCGAGACCTGCGCGGAGTAGTAGTACGGCTCGTCGTCCCAGGCCCAGCTGGTGCCGAGGCGCACGTCGTCGAACCAGGTGTCGTCGGCCACCAGCTTGCCGCGCACCAGCTTGACGCCGCTGGCCGCCACCTGGACGGCCAGCGCGTCGTAGTCGCGGGCGAGCATCGTCGGGTCGCCCGTGCCGCGCAGGTACAGGTCGCCGTCGAGGTACGAACCGTAGCGGCGCCCGGTGGAGGAGACCGACGTGGTGAACCGGTAGTCCGGGCCGAGCACCTCGAGCGCGGCGGCGCTCGTGACGAGTTTGGCGTTGGACGCCGGCTGCTGGCGGCCAGCACCGTCGCGGGCGTAGACGACCTCGCCGTCGAGCGTCCGCACCACGAGGCCGACGTCGGCGCCGGCCAGACCGGGTGTGCCGAGGATGGCGTCGAGGTCGGCCGCCAGGACGCCCCGGTCCTGCGCGGACACCGGTGACGCGAGGCCGGCGCCGCCCACCAGCGCGAGAATGCCCAGCAAGGCCAGGCTCGATAAGCGTTTGGACACGGTCGACTCCCAGGGTGGCAGAGGCTCAGGTGGGAAATCTTCCTATCCCGGCCGCACTCTGACAATCAGCCACCAGGGTCAGTCGAGGATGCGCACAAGGCCTTCCTGGACCACGGTGGCGATGAGCGTGCCGTCCTGCGCGAAGAACCGGCCGGTGGCGAACCCGCGCGCCCCGGCCGCGCTGGGCGAGGCGCAGTCGTACAGGACCCACTCGTCCGCGCGGAACGGCCGGTGGAACCACAGCGCGTGATCCAGGCTCGCGCCGAGCACCTTGTCGAACCCCCAGTACACGCCGTGGCGCACGAGGATCGCGTCGAGCAGGGTCATGTCGGAGGCGTAGGTCAACACGCAGACGTGCAGCAGCTCGTCGTCGGGCAGGGTGCCGTCGGCGCGCATCCACACCTGGCTGCGGGCCTCGCTCGGCCCACGGTCGCGCAGCTCCCACGGCGGCTCGGTGACGTACCTGATGTCGATCGGCCGGGGTGCGGTGGCGAACGGCCCGAGCTGCTCGGCGAACCGGGCCATGGCCTCGACGCGCGTCGGCAGCGACTCCGGGTCGGGCACGTCCGGCATGGTCTCGGCGTGCTCGACGCCCTCCTCGACCTGGTGGAACGACGCCGACAACGCGAAGATCGCCTTGCCCCGCTGGACGGCCACCACGCGGCGGGTGGTGAACGAACGCCCGTCACGGATGCGGTCGACCTCGTAGACGATCGGCACGCTCGGGTCGCCGGGCCGGATGAAGTAGGCGTGCAGCGAGTGGACCTTGCGCTCCGCCGGGACCGTCCGGCCGGCCGCCACCAGCGCCTGGCCGGCCACCTGCCCGCCGAACACCCGCACGGGCGAGTGCGCCGGGCTCACGCCGCGGAAGATGTTCTCCTCGATGCGTTCGAGATCGAGCAGCGCCACCAGCCGGTCGAGGATCGGCTGCCCGCGCAGGGGCTCCGCGTCGAGGTCCGCGGCCGCCCGCCGTGCCGCCTCGGTCATGGAACACCCCTCACGCCGCGAATCCCGATGCGCGTGACGTTAGTCCAGCAGACCGCCCCGAGCAGGGAAGCGTGATCCAGCCCGCGCCGGGTGCCTCGATGCGGGGAACGGCGCGTTCACTGCGTTCGCCGCAGTGAACGCGCCGTTCCCCGCACCCACTAACTCAAGCGTGGTCTTCCTCGCCCAGGCGGTGGACGCGGATGAGGTTGGTCGAGCCGACCGTGCCCGGCGGGGAGCCGGCCACCACGACCACCAGGTCGCCCGGCTGGTAGCGGCCGATCGACAGCATGGCCGTGTCGACCTGGCGGACCATGGCGTCGGTCGAGCTGACCTCCGGCGTAATGAACGTCTCGACGCCCCAGGTCAGCGACAGCTGGCTGCGCACCGACGGCTCCGGCGTGAACGCCAACAGCGGCAGGTGCGTGTGCAGGCGGGCGAGCCGCCGGACGGTGTCGCCGGACTGGGTGAACGCGACCAGGGCCTTGGCGTTGAGCCGCTCGCCGATGTCGCGGGCCGCGTAGGACAGCACGCCGCGCTTGGTGCGCGGGACGTGCGTCAGCGGCGGCACGACCGTGGACTCGCTCTCGACCGCCTCGACGATGCGGCTCATCGTCTCGACCGTCTCGATGGGATACCGGCCGACGCTGCTCTCGCCGGAGAGCATGACCGCGTCGGCACCGTCGAGCACGGCGTTCGCCACGTCGGAGACCTCGGCCCGCGTCGGACGCGAGTTGTTGATCATGGACTCCAGCATCTGGGTGGCCACGATCACCGGCTTCGCGTTCTCGCGCGCGATCTGGATGGTCCGCTTCTGGACCAGCGGGACCTGCTCGAGCGGCAGCTCGACGCCCAGGTCACCGCGGGCGACCATCACGCCGTCGAACGCCAGCACGATCGCCTCGAGGTTGGAGACCGCCTCGGGCTTCTCCAGCTTGGCGATGACCGGCAGCCTGCCCTTGCCCACCCGGTCCATGACCTGGTGCACGAGGTCGATGTCGGCCGGGGACCGCACGAAGGACAGCGCCACGAAGTCGACGCCGAGGTGGAGGGAGAACTCCAGGTCCTCGATGTCCTTCTCCGACATGGCCGGCACGGACACGTCCATGCCGGGCAGCGAGAGGCCCTTGTTGTTGCTGACCTTGCCGCCCTCGGTGACCTCGCAGACCACGTCCTGGTTGTCCACCTCGAGCACGGTCAGACCGACGTTGCCGTCGTCGACCAGCAGCCGGTCGCCGGACTTGGCGTCCCTGGCCAGGCCCTTGTAGGTGGTGGACACGCGGTCGTGGGTGCCCTCGATGTCCTCGACGGTGATCCGTACGACGTCACCGATACGCCACTCGGCCTTGCCGCCGGCGAACGTGCCGAGGCGGATCTTCGGTCCCTGCAGGTCGGCCATGATGCCCACCGCCCGGCCGCACTCGTCAGACGCGGCCCGCACGAGGTCGTAGACCTGCTTGTGGTCACTCTGGCTGCCGTGGCTGAAGTTCATCCTGGCGACGTCCATGCCGGCCGCGACCAGGTCGCGGACCTTCTCCGGGGTGGCCGTCGCGGGCCCCAGAGTGCAGACAATCTTCGCTCGTCGACTCACGGGTACGTAGCCTAGCCCCGATCCCTGGACCGATCCCGAAGTACTGGTGAGTAATCGGCGAATCGATCCAGAAAGTTATCGCCATGTTTCCCCGCAGGCCAGACGCCTTACCGCCGGGGCAGCTCGCTCAGGCCGACGTGGTCGTTCGCCCAGTCGTTGAACGCGCGCAGCGCCCGCCACGCCTTGCGGACCCGGTTCAGGCACTCCCGCTCGTGCAGCGCGTCGTCCGGCGGCCAGGCGCGCACGGCGTACACCGACCGGTATCGCAGCAGGTCGATGCGGGGATGGTCGGCGTCGTAGCCGCGCGGGCGGGTGGCCAGCCGGTCACCCTTGATCTCCCAGCCCGCCCGGTCCAGCTTGGCGATGACGCGCTCCAGCGCGGGGCCGTGGAGGTCCTCGGCGACCGCCGTGCGGAACCGCGTGAGCTGGTCGGCCGCCAGCTGGAAGCAGCCGCCGCCGACCCGCAGGCCCTCGGGGCCGACCTCCACGTAGTAGGCACCCGCCCCCCTGCCGGGCTCGATGACGCCGCCGCAGTGGGTCTTGTACGGCGTCTTGTCCTTGGCGAACCGGACGTCGCGGTAGGGCCGGAACACGGTCACCCGGCTGGTGTCGGTGGCGAACTCGCCGGCCAGCTCGGCCAGCAGCGCCTCCATGGGCGCGCGCACGTCGCTCTGGTAGATCGCCTTGTTGTCGTCCCAGTAGAACTTCGAGTTGTCGACCATCAGCCCGTCGTAGAACTCGACCGCGTGCTCGCCGAAGCCCGTGAAGCCCATGCCGCGAAAATAGCCGAGAGGGGCCGGCCGTCACGGCCGACCCCTCTCGTCCTGCCGACGCGCTCAGGCGGCCGCGGCGGTGTTGTAGACGTTCTGGGCGTCGGCGCCGAAGAACGGGCCGAACATCCAGGTGGGGATGAAGTTGATCTTGTAGCTGTTCACGGAGTTCACGAGACCGGTGCCGTTGGCCTCGTTGAACTTCTGGAACCACGGGCCGCCGCTGGAGCCACCGGTCATGTTGCAGGTCATGCCGATGCCGTTGCTGATCAGCGCGTTGAACGTGCGACCGCTGCAGTAGATCATCTTCGTGCCGTCGTACGGTGCGGCCGCCGGCCAGCCGAACGCGTACATGTCCTGCGCCTTGGGCTGGTTGAACGCCACGCCCTGGCCGCCGACCACGTCCGTGAGGCTCGCGCCGTTCAGCTGGTTGACCACCGCGGCGCCCACGTCGTAGTTGATGTCCTCGGTGGCCACCCACTGCGGCGTCGCGAACGTCGCCCTGGCCGTCCAGGTGCCGTGCGGCGCGTTGCCGTTGTTGTACGCCGGCACGAACGCCCAGTTGGTGTGGAAGGCGCCGTCGAGCTTCACGCAGTGCCCGGCGGTCAGCACGGTGCTCTTGTTGCCGCTGGTCACCGCGTTGCCACTGCAGGAGGCCTGGCGGCCCTGGTACGTGAAGAACACCCGGCCGGCCGTGTTGACCACCGCGCCGCCGCCGGTCCAGGCGCCGCCGCCCGCCGGGAACGCCATGGGCGCCACCTCGTTCAGCAGCTTGCTGGTCGGCTCCACGATCTGCGACGCCGCCGTGGCGACGTCCTGGGTGAGCTTCGAGGCGTCCACCGTGCCGAGGAGCTGGTCGAGCGGCACGGCCGCGCGCATGGCGGCCGGGGTCCAGTACTCGGCCACCGCCTTCGACTCGGCGGCCGTGTCCGCGAGCAGGTGCACGCCAGTAGATGATGATGCGGGTGCCGCCGAGGACACCCCGGCGAACGCGGTGGCCGCGAGCCCGCTCGCGGCCAGTGCGACCGCCGATCGCCAGATACGACTCTTCATATGTTTACCTACCTTTCGGCTGACCAGATCAGGGGTCATCCGCACAGGGGATAGGTGTTGCTGTCACTCGGGTAACGAGCCGACCCAAGTGAAGTTACCCACCCGTAAGTGAATCAGAAACAGACCATTAGAGGGATTCCGTTGCCCACTCACCGTGAATTCACCGTTGACGGCCAGACCCTGAGCTGTGCCGATGTCGGCCTGGTCGCCTCGTCCGACGTCACGGTGCTGGTCGACCCGACCGCCCACCGCCGCGCGACCGACGCGTGGAAGCTGGTCACCGAACTGGCGTCCGAACGCGAGATCTACGGCCGCAACACCGGCGTCGGCGCGAACCGCGACCTGACGGTCGACGAGGGCGCCGGACCCGAGCACGGCAGGCGGCTGCTGCGCAGCCATGCCGGCGGCGCGGGCGGCCCGCTGGCGGCCGACCAGGTGCGGGCCATGCTGCTCATCCGGCTGAACCAGCTCGCGGCCAGCGGCTCCGGCGCGCACCCCCGGCTGCTGACCGCCCTGGCCGACGCCCTCACCGCCGGCGCGCTCCCCCTGGTGCACCGCACCGGCGCGATCGGCACGGGCGACCTGACGGTGCTCGCCGAGACCGCGTTGACGTTGACCGGCGAGCGGCCGTGGGCGGTCGGCTCGCTGCCGCCCGTGGCGCTCGACACGAGCGACGCGCTCGCGTTCATGAGCAGCAACGCCGCCACCCTCGCCGACTCGGTGCTCGCCTCCCTCGAGCTGGACCTGCTGCTGCGGGCGAGCCACGTGGTGACCGCGCTGTCGTTCGTCGTGCTCGGCGGCTCACCCGAGGCGTACGCGACGCCCGTGCACGCCGCCCGGCCCCATCCCGGGCAGGTGGCGTGCGCGGCCGAGATGCGGCGGCTGCTCGGCATGCTCGGGGTGCCCAAGCCCGGCCGGCGGATCCAGGACCCGTACGGGCTCCGGGCGTTCCCGCAGGTCCAGGGCCCGGCGCTCGACGCGCTCGAGTACCTGCGCTCCGTGCTGACCATCGAGATCAACGCCAGCACGGAGAACCCCATGGTGTCCCTCGACGCCGGCGACGTGTTCCACCACGCGCACTTCCACACGGCGTACGTGGCGGTGGCGCTCGACCAGGCGCGGGCGACCGTGCACCACGTGGCCGAGCTGTCGGCCGCCCGGCTGGGCGACCTGGTGGAGCCGTCGTTCACCGATCTCCCGGCGTTCCTCGCGTCGGGCCCGCCGGGCAGCTCCGGGGTGATGATCCTGGAGTACGTGGCGCACGACGCGCTCGCCGTGCTCCGGCAGGCGGCGCTGCCGGTGACCATGGGCACGGCCGTGGTGTCCCGCGGTGTCGAGGACCACGCGAGCTTCTCCACGCAGGCCGCGCGCCTGACCCGCGAGGTGGCCACCGCGTACCGGCAGGTGTTGGCGTGCGAGCTGGTGGCGGCCGTCCGGGCGCTGCGCATGCGCCCGGCCGACATCATGGACGTGCCCATCCGGGAGGCCTTCGACCTGGCCGACGCGGTGCTGGACCAGAACCTCTCGGACCGCCCCCTGGCCGACGACCTGGAGGCGGCCGCTCCCCTACTGGACCAACTGGCCACGCTCTGACCCGCGCCCGAACGTGGAACTCACCCCGTCCGAACGTGGGACTCGCGTGGTCCGAACGTGGGACTCGCGAGAAACCTGGCGAGTCCCACGTTCAAGCCCGGCGAGTCCCACGTTCGCCACGGGTGAGTCCCACGTTCGCGAGCGGCTCAGGTGTCTGTGCGGAGTAGGTCCGGGAGGGTCGTGCCGGGGCCGGCGGTCACCGCTCGGTGGAGCAGTTCTCCCATGGGTGCCACCAGATCCGTGCGCACGCCCTGTTCGCGGCTGGCGTCCAGCAGGTTCACGTACGCGGTCGCCTGCATCTCCAGGCTCGCGTATTCCGGTGCGCGGTCGGCCGGCTGCTCCTGGCCGGTGAGCATGGCGCGCAGCCAGTCGACCACCATCGGACGCAGCTCCGCCTCGGGCACGTCCGCCGACGCGCCAAGCGCCAGCGCATGGTCGATGCCGCCGAACATGCCGTACATGGCCGACAGCAGTGCCAGGTCGTACAGCGAGGCGCGACCGGCATCCTCGCCGAGAAACCGGGCCTCGCCGAGGATCGCGAGCGTCGTCTCCGCGTCGGCGAACGCCGCCTTCGATCCACTGTAGAATATCAACGATCCCGGCTGTCCGATCATTGGTGGCACGGCCATGATTCCACCGTCCACATAGGATTCTTCGAATTCTTCGGCCAGTTCCCGCGCTTGCCGGGGCGTCCCGTTGGTGAGGTTCACGAGCGTCCGGCCGGCCACCATGTCCGGCGTCAGTACCGACCGCAGTGCGGAATTGTCCACCACGCATGCCACGACGAGCGGACTGGCCGCGGCCGCCGCCGCTATCGATGGCGCGACAACAACTCCCGGAGCAGCCCGCCCCGGAGTCCGGTTCCACACGGTCACCGTGCACCCGGCCTTGAACAATACGGCCGCCAGGGCGCGACCCATCGCACCCTGGCCGAGAACAGTCACATCAGTCATATGGGCGACGCTAGCCTGGGTCTTTCACGCAGTGTGATGTAAAACTGTTCTGGAAATGGAGGAAGTGCCTGTCCTGTAAGGAAAAATGGTGTTTGCGAAGACATCAAGTTCTCTCGGCAGGAAGGCACTCCCTTGGTGCAGGGTAGCAAGCTGTCACGGGTCCGGGTCGCTGCGGACGGGACGGGGCTGGTGTCGCGGGCCGGGGTGGTGTTGCTGCGGGAGTTGACGGTCACCACTGGTCTGGGAACTGGCTGGTCGGAAGCGCTTCTTGACACGTATGCCGGGCTGCCGGTCCATCTTCCGGGGCGGGTGTTGGCTGATCTGGCGGTGATGATCGCCGATGGTGGTGACGCGCTGGCGCACTTGGCGACGCTGCGGGACCAGGACAAACTGTTCGGTCCGGTGGCCAGTGACGCCACCGCGTGGCGGGTACTCGATCGGGTCGATGACGAACATTTGGCTCGCCTGCGGGCGGTTCGTGCGAACGCGCGGGAACGTGCCTGGGCCGCGGGAGCGGGTCCCGATCTGGGTGCCGGGCTGGTGATCGACATTGATGCGACGATCACGGTCGCGCACAGCGAGAAGGAGAACGCGGCGAAGACGTGGAAGAAGACGTTCGGGTTTCATCCGCTGCTGGCCTACCTCGACCGCCCGGACGTCGCCGGCGGGGAAGCCTTGGCGGGGATCCTGCGGCCCGGGAAAGCCGGGGCGAACACCGCCGCGGACCACGTCGAGATCTTGACGATGGCCTTGTCCGCGTTGCCCGCTCATGCTCGGCCCAGCCCAGGTGATCCCGCGGCGCCGCAGGTGATGGTGCGGACCGACGCCGCCGGCGCGACCCATGCCTTCGCCGCCGCGGTGCGCGCCGCGGGATGCGGGTTCTCGCTGGGATTCTCCATCGCCGCGGATGTCCAGGCCGCGGTCCTCGCGGTTCCCGACCACGCGTGGGTTCCGGCCTATGACCTCAACGGCCGGCCGCGGAAGGGCGCGTGGGTCGCCGAGATCACCGGGATGCTCGACCTGTCGAACTGGCCGACCGGATCGCGGGTCATCATCCGCCGGGAACGACCGCACCCCGGCGCGCAGCTGCGGTTCACCGACACCGACGGGCACCGGTTCACCGCGTTCATCACCGACACCGAAGGTGGGCAACTCGCCGATCTCGAGGTCCACCACCGCTCCCACGCCCGGGTCGAAGACCGGATCCGCTGCGGCAAAGCCACCGGCCTGCGCAACCTCCCCTGCCGCGGCTACACCGCGAACAAAGCCTGGCTGGAACTCGCGTTGACCGCCGCGGACCTGCTCACCTGGACCCAAGCCCTGTGCTTCCGCTACCGCATCTGCGCCATCGCCGCGAAACTCACCCGCACCGCCCGCATCCCCACCCTGCACCTCGACCAAGACTGGCCCTGGGCCGAGCACCTCGCGACCGCCTTCACCCGACTCCGCACCGCACCCTGGCCCGACTGAACTACATCCTCCGCCACTGCAACCAAGGACCCTCGGAACCCGCCCACCGACACGACAGTCGGCCCACAACCCTGCCCCCAGCACGATTCCCGACCAAAACCCAGCCACAGCAGCAATCCCGACCAACTCACAGAAACCCATGCAAGATCGAGGCTAAACCCTGACGTTGGCGTGAAGGTCAACATAAAGGTGCATCAAAGGCACCAATCCCGGCGTGTTCGTGTCTGATCCCGAGTAACGTGTCGAACACGTCAAGTTACTGGGGGAGAGAATCATGGCGCCACCGCCCGGCCAGGGGTTCGCGACCAACGTCGCCGAGTTGGAGCAGTACGCCGCCGCGCTGTCAGAAGTGGCGAACGCGTTGCGGCAGCCGGTCGCCACGCTGACCGAGCACACGCCGACGCCGCGTCCGATTCAGGTAGCCGCGGTGTCCGCGATGGAAGGCCAATACGTCCTGCTCACCGAGGACATCGCCACCGACCAGAACACCATGTGTGATCGGATCAACGCCACCGCCGAGGCACTCGGCGAGATCGCGGCGCTGTACCGCCGCGTCGACGGGCAGGGCTGAACCGATGGCGAACTTCGTCACCGACATCGAGCTGAACGCGGCCGCTTTCGGGCTGGCGCACTCGATGCTCACCATGTGCGACCGCAACGGTATCGGTCCAGACCTGATCGGCGTCCCCGACGTGATGGACTTGGACGTGTTGCGACGGTCATTCGAGGACGAGGCCGCGCTGTACATGTCCATGGACCCGACTCGGCTGGTCGAGGAGTACGACGAGATCCGCGTGGCCGCGAGCCAGATCGGTCCCGCAGCCGACCCCAACAGCATCGTCGAGCGCGCGATGATCGACCTCGAGGCGAACTGGCACGGGACAGCCGCCGATGCGTTCGCCACCCAACTCGGCATGGTGAAAGACCGCATCGAGACACAGCACGACTACACACTGGTGGCCGCGCAGGCGGTCGGCATGATGTACGCGGTCAACGTCAGTTTCCGGGCCAGCTGCCACGACCTGATGTGCCAGACCTCGATCGTGTGCGACGCGATCGCCGACAAGCTCGCGCCACAGCCGACCAACTGGGCGCAGGTGGCCGTCGACGTGGCCGGCAAGGTCATCGACGTGGTACGGAACCCGAAACAGCTGGCCGACATGGCGATCGACGAACTCATGAGCCTGATGGGCAAGGCCACCGCGGACAAGCCGGTGGCGGGCGCGGAGGCCATCCCCGTGATTAACGGCTACGTCGAGGCCAGGAACCAGCTGTACGAGTCCTACGAGAACGCGTTGGACACCGTCAAGGTGTGGATCGAGGCCCGTCGGACGGAGTTCGCCGGGCTCGACGACACGCTTCCGCAGCCGCTCCCGGCCGACGCCGACGTGGACAGCCCCGACTTCAACTACGAGAAGTTCTTCTACGACACTCATGTGCCGGCCGACTACGCGCCCGAAGTCGAGCGCGAACGGCAACGGTATGTCGAGGAGAAGACCAAGCCCGACGGCCTCATCACGCACCGACTGGCCGGAAAGGGTTGAGCGACCATGCGTCGACGTGCCATACCCATCCTCGCGGTGGCCGCGTTCGCGCTCAGCGGCTGCACCGGCGGCGACCGTGCCGGCCCCACGCCGACAGCGACCAGCACAACCTCGGCCAGTCCGACAGCGACCAGCACGACATCGAGCACCACGACACCGCCCCCAGCCACCAGCCACCAGCCTCGCCCGACGGAGGCGCCCCCGGCCACCGACCCGATCGACCTGCGGCCCTTCTACGCCCACCCATGCGCCACCCTCACCGCCGCGCAACGGGACCAGCTCGGCTTCCACCCGTTGGTCAGCGAATCGACCGAGGGTTCGCATGGGATGTGCATCTGGGGGCAGGGCCCCGGACCGGATAACGGTGCCCGCTACGGATACCGGCTACGACTCCACATCCATCCCGACCTACTCGCCCAGGCGTACAAGGACAGCAACGCCCTGGATTACCACGGCAATCCCCAGGCGGCGACGTTCGAACCACGTCAGATCCGCGGGTTACCGGCCGTCGCACAGTCCCCCAATCCACCCGACAGTTTCCGTTACTGCGAGGTCGTCGTCGGCACCGGCAACGGCCAGGGCATCGCACTCGTTGGAGACGCCAAGGACACCGATCCCGCCCTGTGCGATCGGCTGGTCACCGCGCTCGAGTGGGTCATCGACGCACTCCGCGGCTAGACCACCGCCAGCGGCAACGCCGTCGGGTGGACTGGAGACGGCAGGTCCGAGTGACCGGTGAGGAAGGCGTCGACCGCGTTGGCCACCGCCCGGCCCTCCGCGATCGCCCACACCACAAGGGAAGCACCGCGGTGCGCGTCGCCGCAGACGAAGACGCCCTCCGTGGTCGTCTGCCAGTCCGAGCCGCACGACACGGTGCCCCGGCCGGTGAGCGACAGGCCCAGCCCATCGAGCAGTGGCATGTGCTCGACACCCTCGAAACCGATGGCCAGCAGCACCAGATCGGCCGGCAGTTCCTCCACCTGGTCGCCGACGGGCGTCACCTCGCGGCGGCCCGTGGTGGCGTCCTTGCGAACCACTACCTCCCGCAGCCGGATCGACTTGACGTTCCCATCAGAGTCGCCCACGAACTCGTCCACGGCCACGGCGAACCGCCGCTCCCCCGTCTCCTCGTGCACGGGGTAGGTCCGCAGGATCCACGGCCACACCGGCCACGGCGACCGCTCGTCGTCGCGGGCCACGGGCGGCAGCGGGTACTGGTCGAGCTGCGTGACCGACAGCGCGCCCTGCCGGGTGGCGGTGCCGTAGCAGTCGGCGCCCGTGTCACCGCCGCCGATGACGATCACGTGCTTGCCCGCCGCGCTGATCGACGTCGGACCGTCGCCCTCGCACTCCTTGTTGGCCGGCACCAGGTGATCCATGGCCAGGTGCACGCCGGACAGCGCGCGCCCGGGGATCTCCGGCGCGTCGCGCCCGCGCAGCGCGCCGACCGCCAGCACCACCGAGTCGAACCGCGAGCGCAGCGTGTCCACCGACAGGTCGCCCGGCTCGGATCCGCCGACCTCGCAGCCGGTGACGAACCGGGTGCCCTCCGCCCGCAGCTGCGCGAGCCGCCGGTCGAGGACCTTCTTCTCCATCTTGAACTCGGGAATCCCGTAGCGCAGCAGGCCGCCGAGCCGGTCGTCCCGCTCGTACACCGTGACCTCGTGGCCCGCCCGGGTGAGCTGCTGTGCCGCCGCCAGCCCGGCCGGGCCGGAGCCGACGACCGCCACCTTCTTGCCGGACGACACGGTCGCCTGGCGCGGCTTGATCAGGTCCTTCTCCCACGACACGTCGGCGATGGCCTGCTCGACCCGCTTGATGGCCACCGCCCCGCCGGCGTCCGGCGTGATCGCCAGGACGCACCCGGACTCGCACGGCGCCGGGCACAGCCGCCCGGTGAACTCCGGGAAGTTGTTCGTGGCGTGGAGCCGGTGGCTGGCCGTGGTCCAGTCACCCTGGCGGACCAGGTCGTTCCACTCGGGAATCAGGTTCCCGAGTGGACAGCCGGCGGAACCCGAGTGACAGAACGGGATCCCGCAGTCCATGCACCGGGACGCCTGGGTGCGGATGTCCTTGTCCCGGTCCGCCGGTTCCTGGTCGCGGTACACCTCGTGCCAGTCGGCCAGCCGGTCCTCTTTGGACCGCTTGGGCGCCTCTTTGCGCTGGTGGGAGAGAAAACCCTTGGGGTCAGCCACGCGAAGCCTCCATGACCGCCTCGTCGATGTCGCGCCCCTCGGCGGCGGCGAGCCGCATCGCCTCGAGCACGCGCTGGTAGTCGCGCGGCATGACCTTCGTGAAGGACGCCGCGCGTCGGGTCCAGTCGCCGAGCAGCGACGCCGCTACCGCCGAGCCGGTGCGCTTGTGGTGCGCGGCGACGATGTCGCGCAGCCACCGCAGGTCCTCACTGGACGGTCGCTGCAGATCGACCATCGCGGTGTTGACCAGATTATGGTCCAGGTCGAGCACGTAGGCGATGCCGCCCGACATGCCGGCCGCCAGGTTCCGCCCGGTCGGGCCGAGCACCACTGCCCGGCCACCGGTCATGTACTCGAACGCGTGGTCGCCAACGCCCTCCGCCACCGCGATGGCGCCGGAGTTGCGGACGCAGAACCGTTCGCCCACCCGGCCGCGCAGGAAGATCTCCCCGCCCGTGGCCCCGTAGGCGATCACGTTGCCGCCGATCACCTGCTGCTCGGCGGCGAACGCCGAGTCGGGGTGCGGCCGCACGATGATCCGCCCACCGGACAGGCCCTTGCCGACATAGTCGTTGGCGTCGCCCACCAGGTCGATCGTGATGCCCGACGGCAGGAACGCGCCGAGCGACTGGCCGGCCGAACCCTCGAGTCCGATGTGGATGGTGTCGTCGGGCAGGCCGTCGCCGCCGTAGCGGCGGGTGACCTCCGACCCGAGCAGCGTGCCGACCGTCCGGTTCACGTTGCGCACCGGCAGGTCCAGCCGCAGCGGGTGGGCGTCCTCGAGCGCCGCCTCGGCCAGCTGGATGAGCGTGCGGTCCAGCGCCTGGTCCAGCCCGTGGTCCTGGGCGCGGACCCGCCGCCGGGCGGTGCCGTAGGTCGACTCCGGCACGGCGAACACCGGCGAGAGGTCGAGGCCCTGGGCCTTCCAGTGCTCGACCGCGTGGTCGGTGTCGAGCAGCTCGGCGTGGCCGATCGCCTCGTCGATCGTGCGGAAACCGAGCTCCGCCAACATCTCCCGCACCTCGTTCGCCACGAAGTGGAAGAAGTTGACCACGTGGTCGGCCTGCCCGGTGTAGCGCTCGCGCAGCACCGGGTCCTGCGTGGCCACGCCGACCGGGCAGGTGTCCAGGTGACACACCCGCATCATCACGCAGCCGGCGACGATCAGCGGCGCCGTGGCGAAGCCGTACTCCTCGGCGCCGAGCAGCGCGGCGATCACCACGTCGCGGCCGGTCTTCATGGCGCCGTCGACCTGGACGGTGATCCGGTCCCGCAACCCGTTGAGCATCAGCGTCTGCTGGGTCTCGGCGAGGCCGACCTCCCACGGTGTCCCCGCGTGTTTGAGCGAGTTCAGCGGGGAGGCGCCGGTGCCGCCGTCGTGCCCGGAGATGAGCACCACGTCCGCGTGTGCCTTGGACACGCCCGCGGCGACCGTGCCGACACCCAGCTCACTGACCAGCTTCACGTGCACGCGGGCGTGCTCGTTGGCGTTCTTCAGGTCGTGGATGAGCTGTGCGAGGTCCTCAATGGAATAGATGTCGTGGTGCGGCGGCGGCGAGATCAGCCCGACCCCGGCCGTCGAGTGCCGGGTGCGCGCGATCCACGGCCACACCTTGTTGGGCGGCAGCTGACCGCCCTCCCCCGGCTTCGCGCCCTGCGCCATCTTGATCTGCAGGTCGGTGGCGTTCACCAGGTACTCGCTGGTCACGCCGAACCGCCCGCTGGCGATCTGCTTGATGGCCGAGCGGCGCTCCGGGTCGTAGAGCCGGTCGGTGTCCTCGCCGCCCTCACCGGTGTTCGAGCGGCCGCCGATGCGGTTCATGGCGATCGCGAGGGTCTCGTGCGCCTCGGCGCTGATCGAGCCGTAGGACATGGCGCCGGTGTTGAAGCGCTTGAGGATCGCCTCGACCGGCTCGACCTCGTCCAGCGGGATCGGGGTGCGGCCCTCCGTGCGGAACTTGAACAGCCCGCGCAGCGCGCCGCCCTCGCGGTTCAGCCGCTCGACCTCGTCCACATAGGACTGGTAGACGTCGGCGCGGCGCGTCTTCGTGGCGTGCTGCAACAGGAAGACGGTCTCCGGCGTGAACAGGTGCAGCTCACCCTCGCGCCGGTAGGCGTACTCGCCGCCGACCTCGAGCCGCCGGTGGACCCGGTCGGTCGGGTTCTCCGGATGGGCCCGGTGATGGCGCGCGGCGACCTCGTCGGCGATCACCTCGAGGCCGACGCCGCCCAGCTTGGAGCTGGTGCCGGTGAAGTACTCGTCCAGCACACCCGTGTCCAGCCCGAACGCCTCGAACACCTGCGCGGCCGTGTAGGCACCGACCGTGGAGATACCCATCTTGGACATGATCTTGAGGACGCCCTTGACGAGCGCCGCAACATAGTTGTGGATCGCCTGGCGGGACTCGATTCCCGACAGCGTGCCGCGCCGGATCATGTTCTCGATGGTCTCGAAGGCGAGATACGGGTTGACGGCCGCGGCGCCGTAGCCGAGCAGCAGCGCCACGTGGTGCACCTCGCGCGCGTCGCCCGTCTCGACCACGAGCGCGACCCGCAGCCGCTCCTTCGTGCGCACCAGGTGGTGGTGCACGGCGGAGACCAGCAGCAGCGACGGGATGGGGGCCATCCGGTGGTCGGCGTCCCGGTCGGACAGCACGATCGTGCGCGCGCCGGCGGCGATCGCCTCGGACGCCTCGCGGCGGACCCGTTCGATGGCCGCCGCGAGCGCCTCGCCGCCACCGTCCACTTCGTACAGTCCGGGGACGACCGTGCAGGCGTAGCCCGGCATGTCGCCGTCGTCGTTGACGTGGATGAGCTTGGCCAGGTCGTCGTTGTCGATGACCGGGTAGGGCAGCTGGATGTGCCGGCAGGACGCCGGGTTGGGCGAGAGCAGGTTCTGCTCCGGCCCCATGATGCGCGCCACCGACGTGACGATCTCCTCGCGGATCGCGTCGAGCGGCGGGTTGGTGACCTGCGCGAAGTTCTGCTTGAAGTAGTCGTAGAGCAGCCGGGGTCGCTTGGACAGCGCGGCGGGCGGCGTGTCGGTGCCCATCGACCCGATCGGCTCGGCGCCGACCATGGCCATCGGCGCGAGCAGGATCTTCAGCTCCTCCTCCGTGTAGCCGAAGGCGAGCTGGCGGCGGAGCACGGACTCGTTCGTCTGCACGACATGCTCACGGTCGGGCAGGTTCGCGACCTTCAGCAGGCCCGCGTGCAGCCACTCGCCGTAGGGCAGCTCGGCCGCGAGCTCCGCCTTGATCTGGTCGTCGTCGACGATCGTGCCGGCCTCGGTGTCCACCAGGAACATCCGGCCGGGCTGAAGCCGGCCCTTGGCCACCACCTTCTCCGGCGGCACGTCCAGCACGCCGGTCTCGCTGGCCAGCACCACGCGGTCGTCGGTGGTGCGCCACCAGCGGGCCGGGCGCAGGCCGTTGCGGTCGAGGACCGCGCCGACCAGGCTGCCGTCGGAGAACGTCACGCTGGCCGGCCCGTCCCACGGCTCCATGAGGCTCGCGTGGAACTTGTAGAAGGCCCGCCGGCTCGGGTCCATGGTGTTGTTGTTCTCCCAGGCCTCCGGGATCATCATCAACACCGCGTGCGGCAGGGTGCGCCCGCCGAGGTGCAGCAGCTCCAGCACCTCGTCGAACGAGGCGGAGTCCGAGCCGTCCGGGTCACAGATCGGGTACAACCTGGTCAGGTCGCCAGGGATGAGGTCCGACGCGAGCAGCGCCTCGCGGGCCCGCATGCGGTTGCGGTTGCCGCGGATGGTGTTGATCTCACCGTTGTGCGCCACGAACCGGAACGGGTGCGCGAGCGGCCACGAAGGGAACGTGTTCGTGGAGAACCGGCTGTGCACCAACGCGATCGCGCTGGCCAACCGCTCGTCCGTCAGGTCGGTGAAGAACACGGGCAGCTGCGCGGTGGTCAGCATTCCCTTGTAGACGATGGTCCGCGCTGACAGGGAAGGGAAGTAGACCCCGCAGCCGGCCGCCACGCTCTCGTGCTCCGCGCGCTTGCGCAGACAGAAGGAGAGGCGGTCCAGGTCGATCCCGGCCGGCCGGGCGCCGTCCGGGCCGGGGATGCCGGCGACGAACGGCATGGCGAAGTGGGGCATCACCGAGCGGGCGGTCGGCCCGACGTTGGCGGCCTCCGGAGCGACCGGCACTTCGCGCCAGCCGAGCACCTCCAGGCCTTCCTCGTCGGCGATGCGCTCGATCAGCGAGACGGCTCTGGCTCGCTGATCGTGGTCTCCTGGAAGGAAAGCGATGCCCGTGGCGTAAGTATGCGCGCCGCGATCGTCGGCTTGGGGCAGTGCGAACCCCACCTCGTCCCGCAGCAACGCGTCGGGCAGTTGGAGCAGGATGCCGGCGCCGTCACCACTGGTCGGCTCGGCGCCGGCCGCACCTCGGTGCTCCAGGTTGGCCAGAGCCACCAGTGCGTCGGTCACGATGCCGTGTGAGCGCCGTCCCTGAATGTCGGCGACCATGGCCACGCCACACGCGTCACGTTCGGTGGTGGGATCGTAGAGACCCTGTGCCGTGGGGATGGCAGAAAAAATCACGCGTCGACCTCCCTCGTCGTCCTCGCGCTCAGTTGGTAGCTGGGCGCGGGACGGCGGTGGCCCGCGTGTTGACGCGAGCTTAACAGTCCCGAAACCCGGGAGCCACGCATCGAGCACGGATTTTCCGCGTCTGGTGTAACGCTTTGGGTGATCCGCGCGATAGAGCGTCTCTCACCCTGGTAAGAGTGGTCAGACGCCGGCTGCTTCGCCTACTCCAGCGTAACCGACCATCGTCGAGATGGAAGTACTCCACGCAGTCACTGGGTGTTGACAAGGAGTCGTGAGAGCGCTTCCATAGCAAGCGGCAATATCTGCGGCCGTTTGCCAGGCGCTCGGCACCCTGCCCGAGCGTGACAAGGAGGTCACCGCTATGCCCCGGTCCCTGTCAAAACCAAGCCGGCGCGCCCTCGTGGGCGTCGCCGCCGCGGCGCTGGTCATCACTCCCCTGTCCTTCAGCGCCCAGGCCTCTGTTCCCCCACCGGATCCCGGGTGGACACAGGTGTGGGCCGACGACTTCAACGGCTCGGCCGGCACCCTGCCGTCCTCGTCCAACTGGATCTTCGACCTCGGTCACGGCTATCCCGGCGGACCGCCCAACTGGGGCACCGGTGAGATCGCCGCGCACACGAACAACCCGGCGAACGTGAGCGTCGACGGAAGCGGAAACCTACGAATAACCCCGATTCGCGACGGTGCCGGCAACTGGACCTCGGCCCGCATCGAGACCCAGCGCGGTGACTTCCGGCCGCCGGCGGGCGGCGTACTGCGGATCGAGGGCCGCATCCAGATGCCCAACGTCACGGGCAACCAGGCACTCGGCTACTGGCCGGCGTTCTGGGCGCTCGGCTCCCCCTATCGCGGCAACTGGTGGAACTGGCCCGGTATCGGCGAGTTCGACATCATGGAGAACGTCAACGGGATCAACTCCGTGTGGGCGGTGCTCCACTGTGGAGTCGCGCCCGGCGGGCCGTGCAACGAGAACAACGGACTCGGTGCCAGCCGGCCGTGTCCCGGCGCGTCGTGCCAGTCGGCGTTCCACACCTACCGGTTCGAGTGGGACCAGAGCGTGTCGCCCAACCAGCTGCGCTGGTACGTCGACGGGCAGCAGTTCCACACGATCAGCCAGAACCAGCTGCCCGCCGACACGTGGAACCAGATGACCACGCATGCCGGCTACTTCATCATCCTGAACGTGGCCATGGGCGGCGCGTTCCCCGACGGCGTGGCCGGTCGCGCGACACCGGTGGCGGAAACCGTGTCCGGCCGGCCGATGCTGGTCGACTACGTGGCCGTCTGGTCCCGCGGCGGTGGCGGCGGCCCCACCGATCCGCCTCCTGGCGGCAGCGCGTACGACCGGATCCAGGCCGAGGCGTTCACCCAGCAGACCGGACTGCAGACGGGCGGCACCACCGACGTCGGCGGCGGCAGCTACGTCGGCTGGGCGGCGAACGGTGACTGGGCCCGCTACGACGACCTCGACTTCGGCTCGACACCGGCGCGACAGTTCGTCGCGCGGGTGGCCTCCGGCGCGGCCGGCGGGGTCAGCGGCCTGGTGGAGGTCCGGTTGGACTCGCGGACGGCGACGCCGATCGGCAGCTTCGCCGTCGGCAACACCGGCGGCTGGGAGAGCTGGCGGACGATCCCCGCGAACATCAGCGGGGTCACCGGCGTCCACGACGTGTACCTCACGTTCACGAGCGGCCAGCCGGCCGACTTCGTGAACCTCAACTGGTTCAACTTCGCGCGCTGACCCCCTCCGACGGCGTCCCGGTCGACCAGTAAAAGGCCACGTGGAGATCGGGACGCACCTTGCCGGCTCCCTCGCGCCCCGTCCCTGGCGCGAGGGAGCCGGTTCAAACGCTTCCCAAAGTGGTCAGCCACCTGGTTACGTATTGGTTCGAACCACCAATACCGACAGGAGACGGCGATGCTCGGCCCGCTGCGCACCCCGCTGGCCCGCCAGCTCGGCCGGTCGGTGGCGCTGTCGTCCACCGCCGCGGCGGCCGTACTGGCCGTGGCGGTCATAGCCGGCGGTGGCGGTCCGGCGGCGGCCGGCCTACCGGCCGACGCTGGTCACGGCCACGGTGTCACGGAAGCGCCGCCGGGCGACACTCCGGCCGCTCCCGAGTACGCGGGCCCCGTGGTGAAGGACGAGGCCCCGAGCCCCGACCAGGCGACGGCGCTCGTGGTGCAGCAGAACGCCCAGGTGCGGGGCGAGTTCCGCAGCGAGTGCGCCACCAGCCACCGCGGCCCGGACGACCCGATCGTCTTCCCCGGCCAGCCGAGCGCCGCGCAGCTGCACGAGTTCTTCGGCAACCGCACGACGAACGCCACGTCGACCGAGCAGTCGCTGCTGGGCGGCATGACGAACTGCACACCGGACGCCGACAAGTCGGCCTACTGGATCTCGACGCTCTACCAGAACGGCCGGCCGGTGGCGCCGGAGCGGGTGGTGGTCCTCTACCAGGGCGTCACCACGCCGGAGAAGGCCGTGGCGCCCCCGGCCGGACTGCGGTACCTGGTGGGCAACTCCCAGGCGCTCGGCCCGGAGGACAACCCGGCGGCGCGCTGGAGCTGCACCGGGCTGCCCGAGCAGCACCGCAACTTCCCCGTCTGCCCGCCCGGCACGAAGCTCGAGACCCGACTCGACTTCCCCACCTGCTGGGACGGCACGGAGCTGGACAGCACCAACCACCGCGACCACCTGGCGTACACGGCCGGCCCGACCTGCCCGGACAGCCACCCGGAGGCGCTGCCCCGGGTGTCGATGCTGGTCACCTACCCGGTCAACGGCCCGGGGGTGACGCTCGCGGGCCTGCAGGGCGGACTCCGGACGATCGACGGCCCCGGGTTCACCCTGCGCGCCGGCTTCCTGAACGCGTGGGAGCCGGGCGAACTGGAGCGCCGGGTGGCCGACTGCGTCAACACGGGCCGGGTGTGCGGGCCGGACGGGCGCTGACTTAGTGGTCGGCGCCGGAAGTCCTTCGTGGGTATCGGCGGATCCAGGTTTTCGCTGGGCGTGCGGCTGGAAGGTCGCGGAGCGGAGCTTGCGGAGCGACCATCGTCTCGTACTGGTTGTACTCGGGCCTTTCGGCCGTGCGTCCAGCGGGAAGCTGGGCCGTCGAGACCCTGGAGGACTTCCGGCGCCGACCGCTAAGAGCCTGTTGGCCGAATGGCCGTGAAGGGCGCTTTCGGGACAGTGGCGATGCCCTGAAGGACCCTTTCAGGGCGTTCAGCGTCTCGATGGGGTCCTTCGTGACACCGGCCATGTCTCGAAGGGGTCCTTCAGGACGCCGGCTGCGCCGTTCGGTCGGGTGGCCGGATGCCGCGGGGTGCCCTTCGAGACGTTCACCGCCGCGAAGGTGCCCTTCGCGGCATCAGACCGGAGCCATCGACACCATCTACCAACAGGCTCTAACACCATCTGGTTACAGGGTCTTGACAGCCGCAATCGAGGACGAGATCCTTCGCTCACCCATGAGAGCGCTCTCACACCCCCATCGACGTGGCCGGCCGACCGGCCGCTGGAGGCCCACATGCGCAGTGCACTCCGCCGAACAAGGCGTCCCCAGCCAGGGCTGGTGGCAGCCCTGGCCGTGAGCGCGTTATTCCTATCGGCGTGTGGCGGCACCGACGAGGCGGACCCGAACGGCGAGATCACCCTCACGATCAACGCCTTCGGCGACAGCTTCTCCCTGCCGGACAACCGCGAGCTGTACGACGAGTACGAGCGCCTGCACGAGAACATCACGATCGAGGAGAACCGGAGCGACTTCGGTACCCACCACCAGAACCTCCAGGCCCGGCTGACCGCCGGCTCCGGCACGGCCGACCTCGAACTGATCGAGGTCGGCCAGGTGTCCGGCTACATCGGGCAGCCGGACAAGTTCGTGAACTTCGCCGACCAGGACGTCGACACAGCACAGTGGACGGAAGCCACGGTCCAGCGTGCGTCCACTCCGGACGGTGGCACGCTGATCGGCCTGCCGACCGACATTGGCGGCCTCGCCATGTGCTACCGCTCCGACCTGTTCGCCGCCGCCGGCCTGCCGACCAACCGGGACCAGGTCTCGGCGCTGTGGTCGGACTGGTCGGACTACGTGGAGGTCGGCAAGCGGTTCATGGCGGCCACGCCGAACGTGAAGTGGTTCGACGCGGGCGGGCACCTGTTCACCGGCATCCTCGGCAACGAGGCCGAGACGTACTACAACGCCGACGGTGAGCTGATCGTCGAGGACAACGAGGTCGTGCGCGACGCCTGGGACCAGACGGTCGGGGCGATCGAGGCCGGTCAGTCCGCCGCGCTGCCGGAGTTCTCCCCCGAGTGGAACACCGGGTTCCAGCAGGGCCAGTTCGCGACCATCACCTGTCCCGCGTGGATGATGGGCTACATCCAGGCCAACGCCGCGGAGACCAGCGGCAAGTGGGACATCGCCGAGGTGCCCGGCGGCTCCGGCAACTGGGGCGGCTCGTACGTGACCGTGCCGTCGCAGGGCGCGAACACCGAGGCCGCGGTCGAGCTGGCCAAGTGGCTCACCGCGCCGGAGCAGAACATCAAGCTGTTCAAGTCGATCGGCAACTTCCCCAGCCAGACCAGCACGTGGACCGATCCCGAAGTCGCGGACTTCGCCTCGGAGTTCTTCTCCGGCGCCCCCGCCGGCCAGATCTTCCCGAAGTCGCTCGAAGACGCGCCCGTCCAGGTACAGGGACCGCAGAGCGGGGTCATCGGCTCCACCTTCGCCGGCACGTTGAACAGCGTCGAACAGGGCACGTCCGGTGACGACGCGTGGAACCAGGCGATGGAGGACATCAAGGCCGCGGCTGGTGATGGATGACGGCCGAGCTGGACACTCGTGGAGCGCCGCCGGACGAACGCCGGCGGCGCCCGCCGTCCCCTCGGCGGCAACGCTGGCGTTCCCGGCTCTACCGCCTGGACGTCAAGGGGTCGCCGTACCTGTACGTCCTGCCGTTCTTCGCCCTGTTCGGCGTGTTCGGCCTGTTCCCGCTGGTGTACACGGCCGTCATCTCGACCACGTCGTGGAGCCCGCGCCGGCCCGGTAGCGAGGACACCTCGATCGGGCTGGACAACTACACGAACCTGCTGGGCGACGACAACTTCCACAACGCGCTGATCAACACGTTCGGCATCGGGCTGATCTCGACGGTGCCGCAACTGCTGCTGGCACTGGGCATCGCGCACCTGCTGAACTACAAGCTGCGCGGCCGGCTGTTCCTGCGCATGGGCGTGCTGGTCCCCTACATCACGTCGGTCGCGGCCGTCGCGCTGATCTTCAACCAGATCTTCGCGCGCGACTTCGGGCTGCTGAACTGGTTTCTCCAGCCGTTCATGGAGAACCCGATCGACTGGCGGGCCGAGAAATGGGCGTCCTGGCTGGCCGTGTCCTCGATGGTCACCTGGCACTGGACCGGCTACAACGCGCTCATCTACCTGGCCGCCATGCAGACCATCCCCTACGAGCTGTACGAGTCCGCGTCGATCGACGGCGCGAGCAAGTGGCAGCAGTTCTGGCACATCACCATCCCGAGCCTGCGCCCGACCATCATCTTCACGGTCATCGTGTCCACCATCGGCGCGTTGCAGCTGTTCGCCGAGCCGTTCCTGTTCGACACCACCAGGAACAACAACGGCGGCGCCGACCGGGAGTTCCAGACGGTGGTGCTGTACCTGTACCAGCAGTTCTGGACGAACGGCCGGTACGGCTACGCGGCCGCCATCGCCTGGACGCTGTTCCTCATCACCGTGGTGATCGCGCTGGTGAACTTCCTGCTGGTGCGCCGGATCAAGTCGGCGGAGGACTGAGCCGTGTCCACAATGGTCAGTGATGTCGAGCCTGCGAGGGTCCGCCCCGCTCCCCCGCGCCGCCGCGGCCGGACGCCGGACTCGGGCGGCTGGCTCACCTACGCGATGCTGCTCGCCATCGTCGTGTTCTCCATCTTCCCGCTCTACTGGTCGGTCGTGGTGTCCTCTCGCGACCAGTCGGCCGTCGGCCGCTACCCGCCGCCGCTCGTGCCCGGCGGTTCGTTGTGGGACAACCTGTCCGCGGCGTTCGAGCAGGGCAACTTCGGGTTGGCGCTGACCAACTCGGTGATCGTGGCCGGCACCATCACGGTCGCCGTGGTGTTCACGTCCACCCTGGCGGGTTTCGCGTTCGCCAAGCTGACCTTCCGCGGCCGCAACGGGTTGTTCACCACGGTGGTCGCCACCATGTTGGTGCCGACCCAGCTGGCCATCATCCCGCTGTACATCATGGTCACGCAGTGGTTCGGCTGGTCGAACGACCTGCGCGGGGTGATCGTGCCGTCGCTGGTGAGCGCTTTCGGCGTGTTCTTCATGCGCCAGTACCTGGTCTCGGCCATGCCGACCGAACTGCTGGAGGCCGGCCGGGTCGACGGCGCGAGCACGCTGCGGATCTACTGGAGCGTGGTGCTGCCGGTGGCGCGGCCGGGTGCGGCGGTGCTCGGGCTGCTCACGTTCATCACCTACTGGAACGACCTGTTCTGGCCGCTCATCCTGCTCAACACGCAGAACCCCACGGTCCAGGTGGCGATCGCCAACACGGCGAGCGGCATCGAGGTGGACTACTCGCTCGTGCTGGCCGGCACGGTGATCGCCACCTTCCCCATGCTGATCGTGTTCCTGCTCCTCGGCCGTCAGATCATCGGAGGAATCATGCAAGGGGCGGTGAAGGGATGAGTAGGCTCGAGTTTCCCGAGGGGTTCGTCTGGGGCGCGGCCACGGCTGCCTACCAGATCGAGGGGTCGACCACGGCGGACGGGCGCGGACCGTCCATCTGGGACACGTTCGCGCACACGCCGGGCCGGGTGGCGGACGGGGACACCGGTGACCTGGCGGCCGACCATTATCGCCGGTTCCGCGACGACGTGGCGCTGATGGCGGACCTCGGGCTGCCGGCGTACCGGTTCTCCGTCGCGTGGCCCCGGATCCAGCCCACGGGGAAGGGTCCGGCGAACGCGGCCGGTCTCGACCACTACGAGCGCCTGGTGGACGAGCTGCTGGCACACGGCGTCGCGCCGATGATGACGCTGTACCACTGGGATCTGCCGCAGGAGCTGGAGGACTCGGGCGGGTGGGGCGAGCGGGACACGGCCACCCGGTTCGCCGAGTACGCGGGCCTGGTGGCCGGCCGGCTCGGCGACCGCGTGCCGACCTGGACCACGCTCAACGAGCCGTGGTGCTCGGCGTTCCTCGGTTACGCGTCCGGCGAGCACGCTCCCGGCCGTACCGATCCCGCGCTGGCGCTGCGCGCGGCGCACCACCTGCTGCTCGCCCACGGGCTCGGGGTGTCGGCGCTGCGTGCCGAGCTGCCGGCCGCGGCGCAGGTGTCGATCACGCTGAACCTGTGTGCCGTGCTGCCGGCCGCCACCTCACCCGAGGCGACCGACGCCGTGCGGCGGATCGACGGACTGGGCAACCGGCTGTTCCTCGACCCGCTGTTCCGCGGCCACTACCCGGCCGACGTCCGGCGGGACACGGCCGCGCTGACCGACTGGTCGTTCGTGGCGGACGGCGACCTCGCGACCATCGGCGCACCCATCGACCTGCTGGGCATCAACTACTACACGCCCACGCTGGTCGACGCGGGCCCGCCGGTGCAGGGGCCGGCGGGGCCGTGGCCGGGCTGCGCGGACGTCCGGTTCGTCCCGCAGCCGGGTCCGGCGACCGCCATGGGCTGGGCGATCGACGCGCAGGGGCTGCGCAACGTCGTCCACCGCGTGCACGACAACTACGAGCCGATCCCGCTGATGATCACGGAGAACGGCGCGGCGTTCGACGACCGGCTGGACGAGGACGGCGTGCGGGACGCCGAGCGCATCTCCTATCTGCGCGACCATCTGGCGGTCGTGCACGAGGCGATCGAGTCGGGCGTCGACCTTCGTGGATACTTCGTGTGGTCGTTGCTGGACAACTTCGAGTGGGCCTACGGATACTCGAAGCGGTTCGGCATCGTCCACGTGGACTATCCGACACAGCGGCGGGTCTGGAAGGACAGCGCCCACTGGTATCGCAAGGTGATCAGAACGAACGGCATCGAACTTATATGACCGCAGGGCACAAGCCGACGCTGGACACGGTCGCCGCGGAGGCGGGGGTGTCGCGGGCGACCGTCTCCAGGGTGATCAACGGGTCGCCGCGGGTCTCGCCGGAGGTCAAGGTCGCGGTCGAGTCGGCCATCGCGCTGCTCGGCTACGTGCCCAACCGGGCGGCGCGGAGCCTGGTCATGCGCCGCACCGACTCGATCGCGCTGGTCATGCGTGAGCCGGACGCCACCGTGCTCGCCGACCCGATCCTCGGCAACATCATCATCGCGACCAGCCAGGCGCTGATCGGCACGGGCGTGCAGCTGGTGCTGGTGAACGCGCAGAACGACGCCGAGCACGCGCAGCTGGCCGACTACGTCCGAAGTGGACACGTGGACGGCGTGCTGCTGGTGTCCATGCACGACGACGACCCGCTGCCGCGCATCCTGCTGGACGCGGGGATTCCCACGGTGGTCGGCGGCCGCCCGCCCCGTCGTCTGCCGGGCCTGTCGTACGTCGACGCGGACAACGTGGGCGGCGCGCAGTTGGCCGTGGAACGCCTGATCGCCGCGGGCCGCAAGCGAATCGCGACGATCACCGGCCCGCAGGACATGACGGCCGGCGCCGACCGGCTGACCGGGTACCAGCGCGCGCTGGCGGACGCCGGTCGCCGGGCGGACCGGATCGCGCACGGTGCGTTCACGAGGGAGTCGGGCCAGCAGGCGATGGACGAGCTGATCGCCCGCTACCCCGACCTGGACGGGGTGTTCGTGGCGAACGACCTGATGGCCATGGGCGCGCTGCGCTCCCTGCGCGACTCGGGCCGCCGCGTGCCGGCGGACGTGTCGGTGGTCGGCTACGACGACATCGAGATGGCCCGGCACACCGAGCCCCCACTGACGACCATCCACCAGCCGATCATCGACCAGGCCCGCGCGATGACCGAGCTGCTGCTGGCCCAGATCGGCGGCGACCCGGTGGGCGAACCGGTAGTCCTGCCGACCGAACTGGTGGAACGCTCCTCGGCTTAATCGACAGGGCCGCGGAGGGTCAGGACCACCCGCATGATGTGCTCGACGGCGCAGGAGAACACAGTGCCGCGAAGCTCACCGCGGGTCGCGAGGTTGGTCGCGGCGAACGCGAGTACCTGGTCGGGGCCCGATCGCCGGGCAACCAGCGCGGCGATCTCCTCGAGGTCGAGGTGGGGATGGTCGAGACGGGCAAGGGCGAACTCGACCACGAGTTCCTCGTCCGTCACTGGTACGTCTCCTCCACCTGACCCACCGGGTGGGCAGGGCTCCGGTTCGATTTTGTCAGAGGACACCGACAAAAACGGTCCTGGGACCCCTGGATTTAATTCCAGACCGAAGCACCGACAATTCCGTGGGGTTGGCCTGTCCGCCTGACCCACACGACCTCTGCTTTGTCACACTCGACACCTCCGTGGGTTCACCTCCACGAGCCTTGACGAGGGGATGGAGTGACCCATGGAGGAGACCGAGTGGCTGGCCGAACGCTTCGAGGAGCACCGCTCGCGGCTGCGGGCCGTGGCGTACCGCATGCTCGGTTCGCTGACCGAGGCCGACGACGCCGTCCAGGACGCCTGGCTGCGGCTGAGCCGATCCGACGCGAACCAGATCGACAACCTCGGAGGCTGGCTGACCACGGTCGTCGCGCGGGAGTGCCTGCACCTGCTGCGCTCCCGGCGACACCGGCGGGAGACCGCGCCGCTGCCCGATCCGGTGGTCGTGCCGGACACCGGCCTCGACCCCGAGCAGGAGGCGGTGCTGGCCGACTCCGTGGGGTTGGCCCTGCTCGTGGTGCTTGACCGGCTCAGTCCGGCCGAGCGGTTGGCGTTCGTGCTGCACGACATGTTCGGGCTGTCGTTCGACGGGATCGCCAGCATTCTGGGGCGCACTCCGGCGGCCACGCGACAACTGGCCAGCCGGGCCCGGCGCCGGGTGAACGGCGCGGAGGTCCCGCTGCCCGACCCGGATCTGGCACGGCAGCGGCAGGTGGTCGACGCCTTCTACGCGGCCGCGCGGGCCGGCGACTTCGACGCCCTCCTCCAGATCCTCGACCCCGACGTCGCGCTGAGCACCGACTACGGCCCCGACGGACGGCCGGCTGTCGTCCGCGGTGCGTCGACCGTGGCCAGGCTGGCCCGCGCCCCCCGTGACGGCCACCTGCGCCCCGTGCTGGTCAACGGCACGCCCGGCGCGATGATCACCATCGACGGCGAGCCGTCGGCCGTGCTGGCGTTCACCGTCGCGGGCGACCGGATCATCGCCATCGACGCCATCCGCGACCCCGACCGCGTCCGCCGCGCCTTCGCGGCTGTCACTCCCGAGGGCGCAGAGGGGTGACACTGGCCAGGATCCGCAGCGCGTCGGCGGAACCCGGGTCGTTCGGGGTGTAGATCTCGAGTCGGTGGTCGGGACTGTCGGGTTGAAGCCAGACCTGGTAGTCCACGCTCAGCGCACCGACCGTGGGGTGCTGCAGGTGCATGGTCCCGACGGTGCAGTCGGCGACGTCACCGGTGGCCCACATGGTGGCGAAGTCGTCACTGCGCATGGTGAGTTCCCCGATCAGCCCGGCAAGGCGCGCGTCCGTGGGGTACCGGCCCGCCGTGAGTCGCAGGTAGGCGACGTGGATGCGGGCGAGCTCGGGCCAGTTGCGGTGCAGGTCGCGGGTGAGGGGATCGAGGAAGGCCATCCGCGGGATGGACGGACGTCGGGCCGGGTCGGGTGGCGCGTGGAAGGCGAGGTGCTCGGCGAAGAGCGCGTGTCCCGTGCGGTTCCACGCGAGCACGTCGCCACGCCGGCCGAGCACGAGCGCCGGCACGGCCTCACCGAGAGACTCCAGGAGCGCGAGGACTCGTGGGTGCGGCTCTTCCTTGGGCGGTTCGGCGAGGCCGGGCATCGCCGACTGTCGAGCGAGGTTGTGCAGATGGACGGTCTCGACCTGGTCGAGCTGGAGCGCACGAGCGAGTGCGTCGAGAACCTGCTCGGAAGCGGTCTCGGCCTGGCCCTGCTCCAGGCGCGTGTAGTACCCCGCACTCACCCCGGCGAGCTGGGCGAGCTCCTCACGTCGCAGGCCGAGGACCCGGCGCGAGGTGCCGTAGGTGCGCAGTCCGACGTCAGCCGGGGTGACCCGGTCACGGCGGCTCTTCAGGAACGCTCCCAGGCTCTCCACGAGTCCGAGCGTAGGTCGTTCGGCTGGCCGATGGGTGTACCTGTTGGGTGTACCCACAGCAAGGGGATGGTTGTCGGGCGGGTTGTGTCAGACCGTCCACGACATGACTCAGAAGCGCTCGCGGGCGTGGCTCGGGCTCCTGGTGATCCTCGGACCGGTCCTGCTCGTCGCCATGGACGGCTCGATCCTGTTCCTCGCGATGCCCCGGATCAGCCAGGCCCTCTCCCCGACGGCCGACCAGGCGCTGTGGGTCCTGGACAGCTACGGGTTCGCCGTCGGTTCCCTGCTGATCGCGTTCGGCAACATCGGCGACCGGTACGGCCGGCTGAGGTTGCTGATGATCGGCGCGACCGTGTTCGGCGTCGGGTCCGCCGGAGCCGCGTTCGCGTCCAGCCCGGAGGTGCTCATCGCCTTCCGAGCGCTCATGGGAGTGGCCGGTGCGACCCTCCTGCCATCGGCGCTGGCGTTGTTGAGCGAACTGTTCGGCGACCCCAGGCGGCGAGCCCAGGCCATCGGCATCTTCGCCGCCGCGTTCGCGGCCGGGTTCGCGATCGGTCCGATCGTCGGCGGCGCCCTGCTGCAACAATTCTGGTGGGGGTCGGTCTTCTTGATCAACCTTCCCGTCATCGCCTTGTTTCTCGTGTTCGCGCCGATCCTTCTCCGTGAGATGCGCGCGAGGAGGCCAGGTCGCGTCGACGTGCTCAGTGTCGTGCTCTCCGCGGTCGGGCTCCTGCTCACCATCTACGGCCTCAAGCACGCCGCCGCCGAAGGTCTGTCGGGTGCCCCGGTCGCCGTGGGGATCGCGGGCGTCGTGGTCCTGTTCTGGTTCGCCCGCCGGCAGCGGCGCCTCGAGCACCCGCTGATCGAGTTCTCTCTGTTCCGCGACCGGGTCTTCACCATCGCGATCGTCACCGGCCTGGCGCCGTTGGCCGCCTGGTCGGCTGCCGCGTACCTGGCGGGCATCTACCTCCAGTCCGTGCTCGGCCTACCCGTCCTGCACGCGGCGCTGCTGGCGCTCCCCGGGGCGGCGGTCCTCACGGCCACGTGCATCGTCACGCCGGCAGTGGTCGATCGGATCGGTAAGCGAACCGCCCTCGTCATCTGCCACTTCTCCATCGCCGCCGGTCTGCTGCTGTTGCTCCCGACCGCGACCACGGGCGGGGTCGGCTGGTACGTCGCGTCGACGGCGGTCGCGGGCGTCGGCTACGGGATCTCCTTCAGCGTCGTCGCCGACACGGCCGTCGCCGCCGTCCCCACGGAACGAGCGGGGTCGGCGAGCGCGATCGCCGAGACCAGCAACGAGCTCGGCAACGCCCTCGGCATCGCCCTCCTCGGTTCGCTCGCCGCACTGATCTTCCGGCTCCACGGGCCAGACCTCGCCCCGACCCTCGACGAGACCCTCGAGCTGGCGCCCGCGGCGGTCGAGAAGGCGAAGACCGCGTTCGTCACCGGACTGCACACTGTCGCGGTGGTGGCCGGCCTGCTGCACGCCGCGCTCGGCATCCTCGCCCTCCGCTGGCTACCCAGCGCATCGCCTGATGCGGCTGTCACATCTCCGGCTCCCAGGGGCTCAACGGGGTGAGTACCTACAACCCTGGAGGACACCATGGAACAACGGATCCCCGACATCCAGACGCACGTGCCGGACATGCCGCAGCTGGCCGGCGCGCTGGTGAAAGCCGCCGCGAACGGCTCGGTACCGACGGCCACCATCAGCCTGACCTACCTGCGCGCCGGCCAGATCGTCGGCAGTACCTACCAGGTGCTGCGGCACTCGGCGGACCTGCGCGAGGCAGGTGAGTCCGAGGCGCGCATCGCCTCCGTGGCGACGTGGTGGGACGCGCCCTGCTTCACCGAAGCCGAGCGGGCCGCGTTGGCGCTGACCGAGGCGGTGTTCCAACCGAGCACGCGAGGCGACGAGCGAGTGCCCGACGACCTGTTCGCCGAGGTGTCGAAGCACTACGACGAGAAGGAGCTGTCCACCCTGACCGTGGTGCTCGCCTCGGCCGGCTTCTGGATGAACGTCGCCCTCGTCCTCAAGCCACCGCCCGCCGGGTGGGAAAAGGCCGCCTGACGGAGTGAGGCCGGCGCCCAGGCGTCGGCCTCACAGTTCTTCCTGGTTCGCCACGAAGGACGCCGACCCCAGCACGGGAAAGCCGGGGAACCCGACTGCCGCGAGGACACCAGCGCGTACAGGACCCCGCCGTAGTCCGCCGCGATCGACACCAGTCACGGCAGACTGAGCACCAGCGTGCCGATCCGGACCGGTGCCTGCCAGATTCGGGCCCGCACGACGTCGACAGGTCGGCCGCCGTCTCGTCCGCCAGCTGGCTCGTCGGCGTGTGGTGGGAGCGGACGCGTGCGCTGTTACCGCCAGGCCCGGGTGGTAGCGTCCTGCTGCTGGTCAGCTTGCTGGCCGGTGACGCGAACAGTTCGCGGCCCGAACCGGGGTCGCGGCAGGTGGAAGCGAAGTCCGGTGTGAATCCGGCGCTGTCCCGCAACTGTGATGGCGATCCCGAGGGGACGCCAGAGCCAGGTCGCCTACCACTCCCCGCGTCGACGCCAACCGCCCCCGGTGCAGGGATGCGGCGTCCCCGGAGCTTGCCCGGGTCGCGCCCGCGCCGGGGCTGACGACCCGAGGTGGTCCGTTGTCCCTCCCCCTGACCGGCCGGCGCGTGCGACGCCTTGCCGTTCCCCTGCTCGCCGGTGCGCTCGTGGTCACCGGCTGCGCCAACCGCGAAGAGCCCGCCGCCCCGCCCGAGACCGAGACGGCGCAGGCTTTCCCCGTCACGCTCGCCCCCGCCGAGGGCGACCCGGTCACGCTCGAGCGCCGGCCCGAGCGGATCGTGTCGCTGTCGGCCAGCAACACCGAGACGCTGTTCGCCATGGGCGCCGGCGACCAGGTGATCGCCGTCGACACCCTGTCCAACTACCCGGCGGACGCGCCCGTCACCGACCTGTCCGGGTTCCAGCCCAACGTCGAGGCCATCGCCGAGTACGACCCCGACCTGGTGATCGTCTCCGACGACCTGAACGACGTCGTCTCCTCGCTGACCGCGCTCGGCCACCCGGTGCTGACCGTGCCGGCCGCGGCCACCCTCGACGACCTGTACACGGGCGTCGAGCTGCTCGGCAAGGCCACCGGGCACGCCGAGGAGGCGGCCGACGTGGCCGAACGCATCCGCGACGGGCTCGACAAGATCGTGGCGGACACCCCGAAGCCCGACAAGGCGCTGAGCTACTACCACGAGCTGGATCCCACGCTGTACAGCGCGACCTCCAAGACGTTCATGGGCCAGATCTACGACCTGTTCGGGCTCACGAACATCGCCGACCCGGCCGACCAGGACACCGGCGGCTACCCGCAGCTGTCCAACGAGCACATCCTCCAGGCCAACCCGGACCTGATCTTCCTGGCGGACGTGAAGTGTTGCGCGCAGAACGCGGAGACCGTGGCCGCCCGGCCGGGCTGGGACACGCTGAACGCCGTGAAGAACGGCAACGTGGTGGCCCTCGACGACGACCTGGCCTCCCGCTGGGGACCCCGCGTCGTCGACCTGGCCGACTCGATCGCCGACGGCGTGACAAAGGCCGCGGAGGGCAGCTGAGTCCCGCAACGGTCATCATGACCGACGGGAGTGGTCATCATGACTAACCGCACTGGTCATCATGACCTGCGGCCGACTCGGCTGTCGCCCTGGGTGCTGGGGCTCGCCGTGCTCACGTTGGTGGTGGTCGTGTCGGTGTCCACGCTGCTCGGCGCGGCCAACCTCGGCTGGACCCGCGTGGTGGCGGAGGTGTGGGCGCAGCTGACGGGCGGCACGTCGCCGCTGTCGGCCACCGAGGCGGCGATCGTGTGGGAGCTGCGGCTGCCGCGGGTGGTGCTGGCCGGGCTGGTGGGCGCGGCGCTCGCCGTGTCGGGGGCCGCGTTCCAGGGCGTGTTCCGCAACCCCCTGGCCGACCCGTTCCTGCTCGGCGCGGCCGCGGGCGCCGGCATGGCGGCGACGATCGTGGTGGTGGCGGCGCCGTCGGTGACCGGCTGGGTGATCGGCCCGTTGCCGCTGGCGGCGTTCGCCGGCTCGATCGGCG
Source organism: uncultured Actinomycetota bacterium (assembly GCA_963826035.1). Taxonomy (GTDB): domain Bacteria; phylum Actinomycetota; class Actinomycetes; order Mycobacteriales; family Pseudonocardiaceae; genus Actinophytocola. The sequence goes on from CAWGVZ010000010.1 coordinate 474,443, forward strand.
GGGTGTCGCTCACCTGGCTGATCGGCCGGTCGGCCGGCGGCGGGACGGCCGTGCTGCTGCTGGCGGGCGTCGCCGTGGCGTCGTTCCTCACGGCCGTGCAAACGTTCGCGCAGCAGCTGAACACCGACACCATCAAGCAGGTCTACACCTGGATGCTGGGCGGGCTGAACACCACCGGCTGGCGCGAGGTGCTGATCACGCTGCCGTACGTCGGGTTGGCCGGCACGGTGCTGTGCCTGTGCGCGCGGCTGCTGGACGTGCTGGCGGTCGGCGACGACGAGGCCGCGTCGCTCGGCATCCATCCTGGGCGGGTGCGGCTGGTGGTGCTGCTGGCCGCGTCGCTCGCCACGGCCGCGGCCGTGGCGGTGAGCGGGCTCATCGGGTTCGTGGGCATCGTGGTCCCGCACGTGGTGCGGCTGCTGGCCGGTGCGAGTTACCGGGTGGTGGTGCCGCTGTCGCTGGCCGGCGGCGCCGTGTTCCTGATCATCACCGACTACATCGCGCGGACGGCGTTCGCGCCGGCCGAGCTGCCGATCGGGGTGATCACCGCGTTCACCGGCGCACCGTTCTTCCTGGTGGTGCTGCGGATGAATCGAGGGCAGCTGCGGTGAGGGAGCCTGCGGACGAACCATTGTCGTCGCATGCCTTGACACTGCACGGGGTGTCGGCCCGCTACGGCAGCAGGGTGGTGGCGGCCGACGTCGACATCTCCCTGGCGGCGGGCAGCTGGCTGGCCATCCTCGGCCCCAACGGCGCCGGCAAGTCGTCGCTGCTGAAGTCGATCGTGGGCATCGTCCACCACGACGGCGAGATCCTGGTGGACGGCACGGCCACCTCGGCGCTGTCCAACCGGGAGCGGGCGCGCGCCATCGCGTACGCGCCGCAGACCCCGCAGCTGCCGGACCGCCTGTCGGTCACCGACTACGTGTTGCTCGGCCGCACCCCGCACCTGGCGCCGCTGGCCAGGGAACGCCGGTCGGACCTGGACGTGGTGGAACAGGTACTCGCCCGTCTCGACCTGGAAGCGCTTTCCGGCCGCGCTCTGCACACCCTGTCGGGCGGCGAACGCCAGCGAGCGGTCCTGGCCAGGGTGCTCGCGCAGAAGGCCGGCCTGCTGCTGCTGGACGAACCGACCACCGGCCTGGACATCGGCCACGCCCAGGCGCTGCTCGACCTGATCGACCGCCTGCGTTTCGAGGAGGGCGCGACCGTGGTCAGCACCCTGCACGACCTGACGCTGTCCGCCCAGTACGCGGAACAACTCCTCCTGCTGGACGCCGGCCGGGTGGTGGCGGCCGGCACTCCGGCGGAGGTCCTGACCCGCGAGATCGTCGAACGCCACTACGCGGCGGACGTCGAAATCCTCACCACCTCCAACAACCACCTGGTCGTCGCTCCCAACCGAAAATGAGTAGCACTGTGGCAGGCTCATCCGGTGGCATCGATCGCGCTGTACTACCCGTGGATGCACTTCCAGAGTGACGACTGGGTCAAGCTCGCCCTGCTGACCTGGGACGGCGTCGCCCGCGTTCGCCCGCCGGACCTGCCGCCCCGGGACAGCGAGGTGGTCCGCGAGGTGACCGCCGAGACCGACCTGATCGTCGACGTGGCCCCGGGATGGCGCGACCTGGAGGTGGTGGCCGCCACCTTCACCGAGGTCATGACCGGTCACCGCGAGGAGATCATCAAGCGCTACCGGCACGACGGACAGCAGCCTCCGTCGGACGGGTTCGCGATGGCGGCGAGCAACACCGGCGGCACCTACGCGCCGACCGACCGACGATCGTTCTGGGTGTACTGCGGCGACTATGACTCCAAGATCGCGCGCGGGCTGGCCAGCACGCTGGTCGCCCACGAGCTGGCGGTCCGTTCGCCGGACGACCAGGCGTGGCTCGGGATGCGACCGGAGCTGGCATCGATCTACCTCGCCGTGCTGGCCGACGCGATGGCGCGGCACAACTCCCTGTCCCCCACCACCGACGACCCGCGCGTGCACCGCGCGCCGGGCGCGCTGGAGAAGCTGACCGCGTTGCTGCTCGGCACCTCTGCCCCGGCACCGGCGCTCGTCGACGCGCGGGACGCGTACCTGCATCTGGCGCTGCGGGCGGTGATCGAGCCCGAGCGGCTGGCCGCGGTCCCGGTCTCGAAGATCATTAAGAGGCCGCGCGACTAGTACTACAGGGACAGAACCGGGCGTGACCTGCGACGACACCGCGCCGGGTGCCTCGATGCATGGAAAGCGTCGTTCACTGCGGTCAACGCAGGGAAAGCGTCGTTCCCTGCACGATAGCCAGCCTGTGATCTCGCCGTATGGGCGGTGGATGCCCGTCGTGATCGAGGTGGTTCCTGGCGGTGCCGCGCCGGCGTCGGCGTACCGGGTTGTACTTCGATGCCGGCGCGGTGCCGCCAGGGGCCGCCTCGGCGCGGCGGGCGCCACCAGCCCTAGTCGCGCGGCCTCTAAATTCCAGCAGGGGCACGCCGCCGAGCTGGCCGCCTTCCGCGCCCACGTCGCCGGCCTGAGTGACGAACTGCGCGAGGTGGCGGAGGTCGAGAACCTCGAGATCGCGCACAAACACCTGGAAGTCCTCCATCAACAGCAGACCAAGCCGCGGCTGGACGAGCTGCGGCGGGCACTGCGTGGCCTCGGCGTGGAGTCGACCGCCGGCTCGCTGGCGCTGCGGGTCGACCTCAACGCGGCCACCGGCACGGTGCTCGGCGGCGTCGCGGCCGCAGGCGGGCAGTTGGCGCTGGCCGGCGCCGCGGTCGCGGTGACCGTCGTGCCCTATCTCGCCGGCCGGTTCCGGGTCCGCCGCGCGCAGGTCAGCGGCTCACCCGTCGCGTACCTGCTGGCCGCCGACCGGGAGCTCGCCGGCTCCCGTCTGCTGCGCGCGATGCGCTAGCGTTCTGCGCGACGAAAAAACTAGAACCTGTTATATTTCTGCGGTGATCTTCGACCGGTTTCGGCTGACCGACCGAGTGGCCGTGGTGACGGGGGCCGGGCGCGGGATCGGCGCCGCCACGGCCGTGGCACTCGCCGAGGCCGGGGCGGACGTGGTGATCTCCGCCCGGACCCAGAGCGACCTCGGCGAGGTGGCCGACCGGATCAGCGCCACCGGGCGCCGCGCGCTGACCGTGGCCGCCGATCTGTCCGATGTGGACAACGCGGCCGGGCTGGCCACCGCCGCCCGCGATGCGTTCGGGCGGCTCGACATCGTGGTGAACAACGTCGGCGGCACCTACCCGAGACCGCTGCTGGAGACCGACGCCCGCTTCCTGGAGTCGGCGTTCCGGTTCAACGTCTCGACCGCACACGCGCTCACCGTGGCCGCGCTGCCGATCATGCTCGACTCGGACGGCGGGGCGATCGTCAACATCTCCTCGATCCTCGGGCGGGTGGCCGGCCGCGGCTACCTCGCCTACGGCACGGCGAAGGCCGCGCTCAGCCACTACACCCGCCTGGCGGCGCAGGACCTGGCGCCGCGGGTGCGGGTGAACGCGATCGCCGTCGGCTCGGTCGCCACCTCCGCGCTGGACGTGGTGCTGCGCAACGACGAACTCCGCACGGCCATGGAGCACGCCACGCCCCTGCGCCGAATCGGCGACCCCGAGGAGATCGCGGCCACCGTGCTCTTCCTCGTCTCCCCCGCCGGCGGCTACCTCACGGGCAAGGTGCTGGAGGCCGACGGCGGCCTCCAGTCCCCGAACCTCGATCTCGGACTGGCGGATCTATGAGCATTCGCGTGGTGCAGTGGAGCACGGGCAACGTCGGCCGGCACACGATCGCCGGCATCGACGCGCGGCCCGACCTGACGCTCGCCGGCGTCTGGGTGTCCACATCGGACAAAGTGGGGCGCGACGCGGGCGACCTCGCCGGGCTCGGCCGTCATCTGGGCGTGCCGGCCACGAACGACGCGGTCACGCTTCTCGCCCAGGCACCGGACTGCGTGGTTTACACGGCCATGGCCGACAACCGGTTGCAGGAGGCGGTCGACGACCTGTGCCGGCTGCTGCGCGCGGGCATCAACGTGGTGGCCAGCAGCCCGGTGTTCCTCCAGTTCCCGACAGGGGTGCTGCCGGAGGAGTCGATCGAACCGATCCGCGCGGCGGCCGCCGAGGGTGGCGCGTCGCTGTGGGTGAACGGCATCGACCCGGGCTTCGCGAACGACTGGCTGCCGCTCGTGCTGACGTCCGTGTGCGAGCGGATCGACCAGGTGCGCTGCCTGGAGATCGTCGACTACGCCACCTACGACAACCGCACGGTCCTGTTCGACATCATGGGTTTCGGCCGTCCACTCGACGACGTGCCGCTGCTGTTGTCACCGGGCGTGCTGTCGCTCGCGTGGGGCAGCGTGGTCCGCCAACTCGCGGCCGGCCTCGGGGTCACGCTCGACCGCGTCGAGGACACGGCGACCCGGCTGCCGGCGCCGGAGACGTTCGACATCGCGTCGGGCATGATCGAGAAGGGCACGGCGGCCGCGCTGCGGTTCGAGGTGCGCGGCATGGTCGGCGACCGGGCGGTGTGCGTGCTGGAGCACGTGACCCGCCTGCGGGCCGACCTGGCGCCTGAGTGGCCCCAGCCCATCGACGGCAGCGGCTACCGCGTAGCCATCACGGGCGAACCCAACTGTGAGCTCGACCTACGGATGCTCGCCTCGGACGGCGACCACAACACCGCCAACCTCAAAGCCACGGCCATGCGGCTGGTGAACGCCATCCCCGCCGTGGTGGCAGCCCCACCCGGACTGCTCACCGCGCTGGACCTGCCGCTGATCACCGGTCGCGGCCTGGTGGCCGGCTAGGAGGCCTGCGGCCCCGTCGAATGCCTGGAAGGCGTCGTTACTGACACTCAACGTCAGCAAGGCGTCGTTCCAGGCATGCCCGTACTGGATTACCGGTCGCGGCCTGGTGGCCGGCTAGGAATCACGGGTCGGCGAGGAGGCCGGTTCAGCCTTTTCCGCATCGCTCTCGGCCTTCTCATCGGTGTCGGTCTTGTCCGCATCGGCGGACTCGGTGTCGGTTTCGGCGGACTCCGCGTCAGTTTCTGCGTCAGTTTCGTCCGACTCGTCGTCGACGTCGTCCGATTCCGCGTTCGATTCCGCGTCCGATTCCGCGTCGGACGATGCCGGCTCGTCGGGCGTCGGTGGCGGGCCGTCCTTGCCCACCAGCAGCGCCGGATCCTCGCGTTCGCCGCGGCTGCGGGCCAGGAAGAAGTAGGCGACCGCACCGATGAACACGAGACCCGAGACCCACACGTTGACGCGCACGTCGAACACCATGGTGGCGGTGTCGGTGCGCACCAGCTCGATCCAGGTGCGGCCGAGGGTGTAGCCGGCGACGTACACGGCGAACGCGCGGCCGTGGCCGAGGCGCAGCTTGCGGTCGAGCCAGACGACCAGCACGGCCACCGCGAGGTTCCACAGCAGCTCGTAGAGGAACGCGGGGTGCACGATCTCGACCGGGATGTGGCTCTCCGCCACGCCGTTGAGGTTGTCCTCGAGGCCGTTCTCGTTGACGCGCTTGTAGATCTCCAGGCCCCACGGCAGGTCGGTCGGACCGCCGGTCAGCTCCTGGTTGAAGTAGTTGCCGAGGCGGCCGATGGCCTGCGCCACGACGATGCCCGGCGCTACCACGTCCGCGAACGCCGGCAGCGGCACGCCCTTCGTCCGGCAGCCGATCCACGCGCCGACCGCACCGAACGCGATCGCGCCCCAGATACCGAGACCGCCGTCCCAGATCTTGAGCGCGTTGATCGGGTGGGCGTCCGGGCCGTCGCCGAAGTACCGGTGCCAGTCGGTGGCCACGTGGTACAACCGCCCGCCGACCAGGCCGAACGGGACGGCGAACACCGAGATGTCGATGATCGCGCCCGCGGTGCCGCCGCGGGCGACCCAGCGCCGCTCGCCCCACCAGATCGCCACGATGATGCCGGCGATGATGCAGAGCGCGTACGCGCGGATGGGGATCGGACCAAGCTCCCAGACGCCACGGTCGGGACTCGGGATACTCGCCAGATAAAGGGCCGACGCGCTCATCACGGGCGTCACCGTAACGGGTGGCCGACCCGGGCGGTCCGGCAGGTCGTGATCGATGCCATCATCGGCTCATGTTGACGCGCGAAGTGCTGCTCCCGTGGGTCCGAGCCCAGTACGGCTACCGCCACGCCGAGGCTCGCGTCCAGGACCGCGGTCACGCCTTCCTGGTGGACACCCAGCCCGACGACCGCTATGACAACCCGCAGGTCCCGGCGGCCGCCGGGAACGGCCCGACGCTCGTGCTGAAGGAGAACGGCGCGTTCTTCCGCCTCAGCTCGAACCCGACCGACCTGGCCGTCTACCAGGCCCCCGACGAGCGGTCGTTCCGCGCGGCGCTGCAGGAGTCGCGCCGGTCGCTGGCGGAGCCGGACGGGTACGTCCCGCAGCCCGGACCGGTGTCCCTGGAACAGGTGATGGCCTGGATGCGCGGGCAGCGCCACCGCTCGGGCGACAGCATCCACGACGCGGGTTTCGGCTACTGGGTGGTCGCGCCGACCGACGGCGGTGCCCTGTCGATGGTCGTGAAGCACAACGGCGCCGTGTGGACGACCTCGACGCACCCGGACACTGTGCCACTGCGGAACGCGCGGAGCGAGCAGGAGTTCCACGACATCCTCGGCGGGATCTTCCCGGGGATCGACCCGGGGCAGCCGACCGAGTGGCTGCCACAGCTGCCGCATCCCGCCCCGTTCGGCGGGGTGACCAGGGATCGGGTAGTCGGTTACGCCGCCGCCGTGTACGGCCCCCGGCACGCGGAGGGCCGCGTCGTTGAGGCGGCGTTCGGATTCTGGGTCAACACCCAGCCGGACGCCTACATGGACGGCAACGAGTTGGCCATGACCTACGGCAACGGCCCGACGCTGATCATGAAGAGCAACGGCTCGATCTGGAACCTGGCGTCGAACCCGGACTCCCTGCCGCTCTACAACGCGACCAGTGAGCAGGAGTTCTACGACACCTACCGCCGGATCCTCCCGGATTTCGACCCGAACAAGCCGAGCAGCTGGTTGCAGTGATGGCCTTCTGGAAACGCAAGCGGCCGGACCCCACGGCGCCGGACCAGGCCTACGTGGAGCTGGTCTCCTGGCTGCACACCCAGTTCACGGGACACCACGTGGAGAGCCGCGTCCACGACGCCGGGTGGGCCTGGTGGATCAACACCCAGCCCGACGAGTACCTGGACGGCAACCACCTCGCCATGACCTACGGCAACGGCCCCTGGCTGGTCATCAAGCGCGACAACTCGGTCTGGTACCTGAAGTCGGACCCGTCGTCGGTGCCGCTGTACAGGGCGACCGGCGAGGAGGAGTTCTACGACATCTGGCGCCGAAACAGAAGCGACACACCCATGCCCAACTACTGGATCCCCCGCTTTTAGGCGAGTCGTACCGTTTCGACAGCGAGTCGTACCCAACCGACAGCGAGTCGTACCCAACGGGCTGACCTCAGCCGGCGTGCGGCGGTCGAAACGGTACGACTCGGTGTCGAGAGCGTACGACTCGCGCTAGGTGGCTACTACCGGGCGGCGTACGCCGGCCGCCAGTTCCTCGGCCAGTTCGGTCAGCGGGGCCATACCCTCGCCCGCACACGTGACGAACGCCGAGCCCACGATCACCGCGTCCGCGTAACCCGCGATCTCCGCCGCCTGCTCGCCCGACCGCACGCCCAGGCCCACTCCGATCGGTAAATCAGTGTGCGCCCGCGTCCGCGCCACCAGCCCGGCCGCCTCGCGGCCCACCTGATCCCGCGCACCCGTCACACCCATCACGGCCGTCGCGTACACGAAGCCCGACGAGGCGTCCGTGGTCAGCGCCAGGCGCTCCTGCGACGACGACGGCGCCACCAGGAAGATCCGGTCCAACCCGTGAGCGGAAGAGGCCGCCAGCCAGTCGCCCGCCTCGTCCGGGATGAGGTCCGGCGTGATGACCCCGAGCCCGCCGGCCGCCGCGAGGTCACGGGCGAACCGGTCGACGCCGTAGCGGTGCACCGGGTTCCAGTACGTCATGACCACCGCGCGGCCACCGGCCGCCGACACCGACTCGACCACCGTGAACAGGTCGCGCAACCGGAACCCGCCGCGCAGCGCCTGGTCGGCGGCCGCCTGGATGGTCGGGCCGTCGATCACCGGGTCGGAGTACGGCAGGCCGATCTCCACCAGGTCACAGCCCGAGTCGATCATCGCGGACAGCATCGACGCGGAGTCGGGAACGGTCGGGTAGCCGGCCGGCAGGTAGCCGACCAGCGCCGCGCGACCCTCGGCGCGGGTGGTGGCGAAGAGGGTGTCCAGCTCACTCATGACATGAACCCGAAGTACGTAGCGGCCGTGTCCATGTCCTTGTCCCCCCGGCCCGACAGGCAGACCAGGATCAGCCCGTCCGGCCCCAGTTCGCGGCCCAGTTCCAGCGCCCCGGCCAACGCGTGCGCCGACTCGATGGCCGGGATGATGCCCTCGGTCCTGGCCAGCAACTGGAACGCCGACATGGCCTCGTCGTCGGTGACCGAGCGGTACTCCGCGCGGCCGAGGTCCTTGAGGTACGAGTGCTCCGGCCCGACGCCGGGATAGTCGAGCCCGGCGGAGATCGAGTACGCCTCGATCGTCTGGCCGTCCTCGTCCTGCAGCAGGTAGGACCGCGCGCCGTGCAGCATGCCCGGCGTGCCCTCGCTCAGCGTGGCGCCGTGCTCGCCCGTCTCGATGCCCTTGCCGCCCGGCTCCAGCCCCACGAGCCGCACCGACGGGTCGTCGATGAACCCGTGGAAGATGCCGATGGCGTTCGACCCGCCGCCCACACACGCGGCGACCGCGTCGGGCAGCCGCCCGGCGAGCTCCAGGATCTGCTGGCGCGCCTCCTGGCCGATGATCTTGTGGAAGTTGCGCACCATCATGGGGAACGGGTGCCCGCCGGCCGCCGTGCCCAGGAGGTAGTGGGTGTCCTCGACGTTCGTGACCCAGTCGCGCAGCGCCTCGTTGATCGCGTCCTTCAGGGTGCGCGAGCCGGTGGTGACGGGGATGACCTCGGCACCGAGCAGCCGCATCCTGGCGACGTTCAGCGCCTGGCGCTGGGTGTCGACCTCGCCCATGTAGACCACGCAGTCGAGCCCCATGAGCGCGCACGCGGTGGCCGTGGCGACCCCGTGCTGGCCGGCGCCCGTCTCGGCGATGACCCGCTTCTTGCCCATCCGCTTGGTGAGCAACGCCTGGCCGAGCACGTTGTTGATCTTGTGAGAACCCGTGTGGTTCAGGTCCTCGCGCTTCAGGAAGATCCGCGCGCCGCCCGCGTGTTCGGCGAACCGCGGCGCCTCGGTGAGCAGCGACGGCCGGCCCGCGTAGTCCCGCAGCAGCCGCTTGAACTCGTCGACGAACTCCGGGTCGACCCGGGCCTTCTCGTAGACGACCGTCAGCTCGTCGAGCGCACCGATGAGCGCCTCGGGCATGAAACGCCCGCCCCACGGGCCGAAGTGCCCGCGGTCGTCGGGATCGTGCTTGTCGTGCTCCCACTCGGGAGCCGGCCCCGGCGAGGTCACCGGCTCGGCCTCGGGCACGCCGGGTGGGATCCGGCCGTGACCAGCTGGATCAGCGCCGCCTTGGGATCGGGGCTCGCCACCAGGCTCGAACCCACCAGGATCGCGTCGGCGCCGGCACCGGCGTGGGTCATGAGGTCACCGGGGCCGCGGATACCGGACTCGGCCACCTTGACCACCTCGAACGGCAGGCCGGGTGCGAGCCGGCCGAACACGTCGCGGTCGACCTCGAGCGTGTGCAGGTCGCGGGCGTTGATGCCGATGACCGTGGCGCCCGCCTCGAGCGCGCGGTCGGCCTCCTCGGAGTTGTGGACCTCGACCAGTGCGGTCATGCCGAGCGACTCGACCCGGTCCAACAATGAGACCAACGCGTTCTGCTCGAGCGCCGCGACGATCAGCAGCACCAGGTCGGCGCCGTGCATCCGCGCCTCGTGCACCTGGTACGGGCTGACCACGAAGTCCTTGCGCAGCAACGGGACATCGACCACGGCACGCACCGCGTCGAAGTCGTCGAGCGATCCGCCGAAGCGCCGGCCCTCGGTGAGCACGCTGATGACCCGCGCGCCCGCGTCGGCGTAGTCCTTGGCCAGCGCCGCCGGATCGGCGATCGGGGCGAGCTCGCCCTTGGACGGACTGCGCCGCTTCACCTCGGCGATGACGCTGATATCCGCGCCGCGCAGCGCGGAAACCGCGTCACGCGGCGGTGCGGCCTTGGCCGACCGCTCCTTGACAACCTCGAACGGGAGCTTCGCCTCGCGCACCGCGAGGTCCTCCCGGACCCCTTCGATGATCGACTCGAGGACGCTCATCGGACCCGCCCGCCGGTAGCCGACTCCGATGAATCGCTTGTGCTTTTCCTCACCAGCCTTGCCCCTTCCCGCTTGAAGGATGCTAACCCCGCGCCGGAACAGCACTGGTGACCGGGTCACGGTCAGCGGTCCTCGGCCGTGGGATCGTCCCCTTCGGAGAGCCCGTCCCACATGTCCTTGTCCGGATCGCCCGTGCGGGCTCCGGTGTTAGCGGCCTCGTACCGGGCGCCCATGGTGGGCAGTCGCCGCGCGTGTGCCATGACGAGGGCGCCGGCGGCGAGCAGCGCGGCCGCACCGAGGAACGCGAAACCACGGCCGGTCCACAGCGAGAATCCCAGGGGCATGTCGATGCTGATGGCCGCCCAGGCCGTGTAGCCGCCGGCGGCGCCGAAGATCGCGCCGAGGATCCTGCGGGGCCAGCCACCCACCGCGAAGACGCCCGCCAGCCCGGCCAGCGCGAGTAGCGCGACCGCCGTCAGGTCGGGCGAGCCGTCGCCCGAGCCGTCACCGATGCCGAATCCGTAGAGTGAATCTACGAGCTGGTAGCCGCCCCTTTCCTCCGGCAGGGGCGGTGGCTCGGGATTCCAGCTCACCGCGCCGGCGCCCCAGAGCGCGGCCGCGGCGCCCAGCAGCAGCACCACGATCATCCACAGTGGACGCTTACTCATCGGCGGTTCCGGTTGCTGGACGCATCGTGCCGGCCGTGGCGATGGCGGCGAGCACGGCGCGTGCCTTGTTCACGCACTCGATGTCCTCGGCCACCGGGTCGGAGTCGGCCACGATGCCCGCACCCGCCTGGACGTAGGCGACGCCGTCGCGCATGAGCGCCGTGCGGATGGCGATGGCCGTGTCCGCGTCGCCCGCGAAGTCCAGATAGCCGACCACGCCGCCGTAGAGCCCGCGTCTGGTCGGCTCCAGTTCCTCGATCAGCTCCATGGCGCGGGGTTTGGGCGCGCCGGACAGGGTTCCCGCGGGGAAGCACGCGGCGACCGCGTCGAACGCCGTGCGCCCCTCGGCCAGCGTGCCGGTCACGGTCGACACGATGTGCATGACGTGGCTATAGCGCTCCACCCGGAAAAAGTCGACCACGTGCACGCTGCCCGGCCGGCACACCCGCCCGAGGTCGTTGCGGCCGAGGTCCACGAGCATGACGTGCTCGGCCCGCTCCTTCTCGTCGGCCAGCATGTCCTTCTCGAGGATCTCGTCCTCCTCGGGATCCACGCCGCGCCAGCGCGTGCCGGCGATCGGGTGGGTGGTGGCCACGCCGTCCCGCACGGTCACCAGGGACTCGGGACTCGACCCGACGATGTCGAAGCCGTCGAGGCGCAGCAGGTACATGTACGGGCTGGGGTTCGTGGCGCGCAGCACGCGGTACACGTCCAGCGGCGCGGCGTCGGTCTCCATCTCGAACCGCTGCGACAGCACCACCTGGAAGCCCTCGCCCGCGCGGATGGCCTCCTTCGCCGTGCGCACGGCGGCCGTGTAGTCGGCCTGGTCGCGGCGGCGGAGGTACTCGGGTGCCGGCCGGTCGTAGGTGGCGGCGGTCGGCGGGGCGGCCGTGTGCAGCCTGGCGGTCATGGCGTTCAGGCGGGCGACCGCGTCGTCGTAGGCGGCGTCCATCCGTTCGGGGGTGTCGTCCCAGTTGACGGCGTTGGCGATGAGCGTGACCGTGCCCTCGTGGTGGTCGAGTGCCGCGAGGTCGGTGGCCAACAGCATCACCATCTCGGGCAGGTGCAGGTCGTCCTCCGTCAGCTCGGGGATGCGTTCCAGGCGGCGGACGGCGTCGTAGCCGATGTAGCCGACCATGCCGCCGGTGAGCGGCGGGAGGCCGGGCAGCGACTCGCTGTGCAGGATCTCGACCGTGTCGCGCAGGGCGCGCAGCGGGTCCCCGTCGTCGGGCAGGCCGACCGGCGGAGTGCCGGTCCAGTGGGCGCGGCCGGCGCGCTCGGTGAGGGTGGCCGCGCTGTGCACGCCGACGAACGACCAACGGGACCAGGAACGCCCGTTCTCGGCCGACTCGAACAGGAACGTGCCCGGCCGGCCGGCCGCAAGCTTGCGGTAGACCCCGACCGGGGTCTCGGCGTCTGCCAGGAGGCGCCGGGTCACGGGGATCACGCGCCGTTCCGCCGCGAGTAGGTGGAACTCCGCCCGGGTCGGGCTGACCGGCCCGAGACCGGTGGAACGGGTGGGCGTGTCGATCGCGCTGGCCATGCGGGCCATTGTGCAGGGTGGGGCTCGGGCCGGTCTCGCCAGGTCACAAAATTCAATGGGCGTTGAAATTATGCCGAGCGTGTCGCATGATGATGCGGTGACCGAAGACACTACGCAAGCGTCGATCCGCCGGCGCGGCCGCCGGCCGGGCGGCACGGACACCCGCCAGGCCCTGATCGACGCCGCGCGCGAGGTGTTCATCGAGCAGGGCTACGACGGTGCGACGGTCCGCGCGATCGCGTCCAGGGCCGGGGTCGACGCGGCCATGGTGAACCACTGGTTCGGCGGCAAGGAAGGGCTCTTCGGCGAGGCCGTGCTGAAGCTGCCGTTCAACCCGCAGGAGATCGTGGACGTCCTCACGGCCGCCTCCGCCGACGTCATCGGCGACACGATCGTCCGCACTTTTCTCGGCAGATGGGACTCGACGGGTGGCGGGGTGTTCACGGCGCTGATGCGTAGCGTGACCAGTCACGACGAGGCGGCCATGATGCTGCGGGACTTCTTCCTGAAGAACGTGTTCAAGTTGGTGATCGGCCGGTTCTCGCCGGACAACCACCAGTTCCGCGCGACCCTGGTGGCCACCCAGCTGGTGGGCATGGGCATGATCCGCTACGTGGCGCAGTTCGAACCCCTGGCGTCGACGGACATCGACACCATGGCGGCCGCCATCGCCCCGACTCTCCAGCGCTACATAACAGGCGAAATCACCTAGCCCCAGGCATGCCAGGAACGACGCCTTCCAGGCATTCGACGGGCCGACGCGAGATCGCGGTTCCCGCACGCGAGATCGCGGTTCCCGCATCCGAAATCGCGGTTCCCGCACACGAGATCAGCCCAGCGCCGCGCCGATCACCCGTGCCCCGTCGGGAAACGCCCCCGGACTCGCGCCCGAATAGTTCAGCCGCAGGTGCGGACCCGTGGGCTCGGCGGGAAACCACTCATCACCCGCCGCCACCAGCACCCCCGCGCTCTCGCAGTCCCGCACCACCCGCGCCAGGTCGGTCGTGTCCGGCAGCCGCAACCACAGGTTCAACCCGCCGGCGGGCACGGCCTCCAGGTGCGCGGTCGGGGCGTGCTCGCGGAGTGCCTCGACGAGGAGGTCCCGGCGGGCGGCCAGCTGGTGGCGGACGTTGCGCAGGTGGGTGCGCCAGGCCGGCTGCGTGACGACGTCCAGTGCGACCGCCTGCAGCAACCCGCTGACGTACATCGACACGGCCTGCGCGTCGGCCAGGATGCGTTCCCGCGCGGGCCCGCGGGCGATGATCCCGGCGATGCGCACGGCCGGGGACACGCTCTTGGTCAGCGACCGCAGGTACACGACATGCCCGCTGTCGTCACGCGCGGCGAGCGGCACCGGGTCGACCGTGATCCCGAAGTCGTGCGCCCAGTCGTCCTCGATGAGGAACGCCCCGTGCCGGCGCACGATGTCCAGCACCTGGTCGGCCAGGGCGGGCGTCCAGTGCGCGCCCGTGGGGTTGGCGAAGGTCGGCTGGGCGTAGAAGGCACGGGCGCCGGTGCGCTCGAACGCGCGGGCCAGCTCGGCCGGGTCGGGGCCGCGGCTGCCGCTGGGCACGGGCACCACCTGCACGCCCGCCTGCGTGGCCGCGAGGATCGCACCCCAGTAGGTGGGCGACTCCATGAGTAGCGGCCGGCCCGCGCCGACCAACGCGCGGAACGCGATGCTGTGCCCGCTCTGGCTGCCCGGGAGGATGACCACGTCGCTCGGCGCGGGCGGCGTGATCCCGACCGGGGCGGCGCTGCCGAGTTCGGTGGCGAACCACGCCTGGAGTTCCGGCAGGCCCGCGGCCGGAGACCGGTTGACGACCGCGTCCGTGCGGGCCACGCGGGTCATGGCGGCCCGCACCAGCCGTTCGGGTAGCAGTTCCCGATCCGGGTAGCCCGCGTGCAGTGCCACCACGTCGTTGGGGGGCGTACGCAACGCGGCCGACAGCCGCGAGACGCGACTTCCCGGCGACCCGAGCGCCGCCGTCTGCCAGCCGTAGTCGTTCGGCCGCGCGACGCGGACGGCGCGCACGAACGTGCCGACCCCGGGCCGGCTTTCCACCATTCCCTGCGAGGTCAGGGTTCGCAGCGCCTTCTGCACGGTGACCGGACTCGCGCCGTACCGCGCCACCAGTTCGCGTGTCGACGGCAGCCTCGCTCCCGGCGGCGCTGTGGCGAGCCACTCACGCAGGCCCGCCACGATTCGCGAGCTGCTACCTTCAGACATGACGCAGCACGGTAGCGCTACTCTCGCCGTCCCACCAGTGCTATCCGGTCTCGGGTGGGGCCTCGTCGGCGTGACGGCCTTCTCGTTCACCGTCCCGTTCACGCGCTTCGCCGTGGAGAACGGGATGTCGCCGCTGTTCATCGGCGCCGGCCGGGCGGTCATCGCCGCGATGCTCGCCGGTGCCGCGCTCGTCGTCACGAAACAACGTCTCCCCCGCGGTGTCCAGTGGGGTCGGGTGGCGATCGTCGCCGGCGGCGTGGTGGTGGGCTTCCCGTTGCTGACGTCCTACGCGCTGACCACCGCCCCGGCGAGCCACGGCGCCGTGGTGATCGCGCTCCTCCCGGCCGCGACGGCCGTGCTGGCCGTGCTCCGCGGACACGAACGCCCGCCGACCTCGTTCTGGATCATGGCGACGGTGGGGGCGTTGGCGGCCGTCGGCTTCGCCGCATTGCAGGGCGACGGGCTCGGCGGCCTGCACTGGTCGGACCTGCTCCTGTTCGGTGCCGTGGTCGCGGCGGCCGTCGGCTACGCGGAGGGCGGGCTGCTGTCCCGCGAGTTGGGCGCCTGGCAGACGGTCTCCTGGGCCTTGGTGTTGTCGGCACCGCTGATGATCGCGCTGACCGGCGTGTCGTGGGCGCAGGCACCTCCGAGCGGCGGCCCGGTCACCTGGGCGGCGTTCGCGTACCTGGCCGTGGTGAGCATGTACCTCGGGTTCTTCGCCTGGTACCGGGGCCTGGCCATCGGCCCGATGGTGCAAGTCAGCCAGGTGCAACTGGTCCAGCCGGTGATGACCATCTGCTGGGCGGCCCTCTTCCTGCACGAGCAGCTCACGTGGCCGACCATGCTGGGCGGCCTAGCGGTGATCGCCTGCGCGGCGGTCACCGTGCGTGTGCGTCTCGGACAAGCCGCTGTCCCGGACGTGGGGTTGGCGAACCGCTAAGCTCTCCTCATGGCGGGTCCCGTGGAGATCGAGCGCAAGGTGCGGCAGCTCGACAACGACGTTCGGTCGATCTACGAAATGTTGTCTACGATCACTAGCACGCAGACGCGGCACGGTAACCGACTGAACGAGATCGCGGCTGTTCAGTCGGACCACGGCCAGAAGCTCGATGACCAAGGCCAGAAGCTCGATGACCAAGGCCAGAAGCTGGATGACCACGGCCAGAAGCTGGATGCCATCCTGGATCTGTTGCGCGGCAACCAGCCATCCTAGGGCTCACCGCAGGACGAAGTCCCAGATGACCATTGCCGGGATGTCCTTGTTCGCGGCGACGGCTGCCTCCGGGATCAGCGGGGTCAGGCACCACGGCCACAGCTCCCACGGACCCAGTTCTCGCGGGGCCGGTTCGCCCGCCGGGAGCGGAAGCACCGGCTCCTCGCAGCGGCGCAGCTCCAGGCCGACAGCCAGCGCGGCACGCAGGTAGTCGCCCATCAAGTGGCGGTGTGAGACCAGGCGAGCAGGAGCACCGGCCGAACGCAGGGTTGGGATCGACGCGCGCAGCACGCCTTCCGGGTGAATGTCGGAGATCAGCAGGTGGCCGCCGGGGCGTAGAACCCTTGCGAACTCCGTGAAGACCGGGGTCAGGTCCGGCAGGTGGGTCAACGCGAGGCCGCACACCACGACGTCCACTGAGGAGTCGGCCACCGGCAGGGCGTGCAGGTCACCCTGGCGGAACTCGGCGGGCCCGGAAGCCCGCGCCAGCATGTCCGGCGAGCTGTCGACCGCGATCACCCGGTGGCCGCGCGCGGTGAGCAGCCGACTCAGCCGGCCCGTGCCGCACGCCGCGTCCAACGCGTCCCCCACGGGCAGATCCTCCAGAAAGGACGCCAGCACCGGCGTGTCGATGTCGAACGCCGCGTTGCCCGGCGCGTCGTACGTGGAGGACCAGATCCCGTAGCCCGTCACCGTGTCCACGTGCTCGACGGAAACACCCGCGTCCTTCAGCGCCGGATCGTCCAGTAACGAGCGGATCTCCGCGAGTCTCTTGTGGACGAACTCGCGATCGTGCTCCCCGGTGAACGCCCGCAGCAGGGCAATACCCTCCAGCCCGATGAGATACGCGAGTGGATGCTCATAGCTCACCCATCGGACGCTACCCGGCCAGGCCAGCGAATTTCAGAGCAGCCGGTCCGCGTCGAAACACGTGTGGTCGCCCGTGTGGCATGCGGGCCCCTCCTGGTCGACCTCCACCAGCAGCGTGTCGCCGTCGCAATCGAGCCTTACCGAGTGCACCTTCTGGACGTTCCCCGACGACTCGCCCTTCACCCACAACTGGTTGCGGCTACGGGAGAAGTACGTGCCCCGGCGGGTCGTGAGCGTCTGGTGCAGCGCATCGTCGTTCATCCACGCCACCATCAGCACCTCGCCCGACCCGCGCTGCTGAACCACCGCACAGACCAGGCCCGCGTCGTTGCGCTTCAGGCGCGCGGCAACAGAAGGATCGAGACTCATCGGACCTCAACCCCCGCCTGCCGCAACGAATCCTTGACCTCGCCGATCCGCAACTGTCCGAAGTGGAACACGCTCGCCGCCAGCACCGCGTCGGCGCCGGCGGCGACCGCGGGCGGGAAGTGGTCGACCGCCCCCGCTCCCCCGCTGGCGATCAGCGGCACGTCCACCACCGCCCGCACCAGCTTGATCAGCTCCAGGTCGAACCCGTTGCGCGTGCCGTCGGCGTCCATGGAGTTCAGCAGGATCTCCCCGACCCCCAGCTCCTGACCCCGGGCGGCCCACGAAACCGCGTCGATCCCCGTCCCCTGCCGGCCGCCGTGCGTGGTGACCTCGAACCCGGACGGCGTGGCGGCCCGCCGGGCGTCGACCGACAGCACGATGCACTGCGCGCCGAACCGCTTCGAGCACTCGGCCAGCAACTCGGGCCGCACGATGGCCGCCGTGTTGACCGACACCTTGTCCGCACCGGCCCGCAACAGCTTGTCCACATCGGACGGCGCGCGCACGCCGCCGCCGACGGTCAGCGGAATGAACACCTGCTCGGCCGTGCGCCGCACCACGTCGAACGTAGTCTCGCGGTCCGATGAGGACGCCGTAACGTCCAGGAAGGTCAGCTCGTCGGCGCCCTCGGCGTCGTAGGCGGCCGCCAACTCGACCGGATCGCCCGCATCGACGAGGTTGGTGAAGTTGACGCCTTTGACCACCCGACCGGCGTCGACGTCCAGACAGGGGATCACACGTACCGCGACCGACATGACGTCGAGGATACTGTCGAACGAACAGAGGGGAGCCCGACGTGGCGCGTACCGGTCGACGGCCGGGTCAGACCCAGACCAGGGACGACATCCTGGTGGCGGCCCGCGGCCAGTTCGCCGCCCGCGGTTACAGCGGCACCACCATCCGCGGCATCGCCGCCGAGGCCGGCGTCAACCCGGCCCTCGTGCACCACTTCTTCGGCTCGAAGGACCAGGTGTTCGTGGCCGCGCTCGGCCTGCCGTTCAACCCGGCGGCGCTGGTCGACACGATCCTCGACGGCCCCCGCGACGAGATCGCCGAGCGCATCCTGCGCCTGTTCCTCGGCCTGTGGAACGAGGAACGGACCCGCCAGCCGTTCCTCGCGGTCATCCGCACGATCACCACGAACCCCGAGGTCGCCGCGCAGCTGCGCCAGTTCATGCAGACCGCCGTGCTCGCCAAGATCGCGGCCGCGCTCGACGTGCCGGCGCTGCGGCTGACGGCCGTCGCCTCCCACATGATGGGCCTCGCGGTGGTCCGGTACATCCTCGCCGCCGAGCCGATGGCCTCGGCCACCGACGACGAGGTGGTCGCGCTGGTCGCACCCGTCGTCCAACGCTACTTCGACTGACCGACCCACCCCCGGGTTGACGGCACAACTCATCGGGTGCAGAATTAAACACATGACTAATTACTCCGCCGTCGTGGTCGAGGGACTACGGGTGCGGCGCGGCAACCGGACGGTGCTGAAGGACATCAGCTTCGCCGTCCCCAAAGGCTCGATCACCGGCCTGCTCGGCCCGAGTGGCTGCGGCAAGACCACGCTCATGCGGTCGGTCGTCGGAGTCCAGATCGTCGAGGCGGGCGCGGTGACCGTCCTCGGCCACCCGGCCGGCAGCGCACACCTGCGCGACAAGATCGGCTACGCCACGCAGAACCCGTCGGTCTACGCGGACCTCACGGTCACCGAGGCCCTCCGCTACTTCGCCGCCGTGCTGCGAGCTCCGGCCACGGACGTGGCCCGGGTGATCGACGAGGTCAACCTCGCCTCCCACGCCGACCACCTGGTGGGTGAGCTGTCCGGGGGTCAGCTCAGCCGCGCCAGCCTGGCGGTCGCCCTGCTCGGCAGGCCCGAGCTGCTGGTGCTCGACGAGCCGACGGTCGGCCTCGACCCGCTCCTGCGCGACGAGCTGTGGAAGCTGTTCCGCAGGCTGGCCGACCGCGGCGTCACGCTGCTCGTGTCGAGCCACGTGATGGACGAGGCCGCCCGCTGCGAGCGGCTGCTGCTGATGCGCGAGGGCCGCATCCTCGCCGACGACACCCCGGCCGCGCTGCGCACGGCCACCGGTACGGCCGACCTCGAGCAGGCGTTCCTGCACCTGGTCCGAGAGCAGGAGGCACACGCGTGAACGCCACCTTCGCGCTGGTCACGGCCAGGCGCATCCTCACCCAGCTACGGCACGACCACCGCACGGTCGCCATGCTCGTACTCGTCCCGTCGCTGCTCATGGTGCTGCTGCGGTACGTCTTCAACTCCGATCAGGCGTTCAGCGCGACCGCGCCCGCGCTGCTGGCCGTCTTCCCGTTCGCCATCATGTTCATCGTCACGTCGGTCACCACGCTGCGCGAACGCACGACGGCCACGCTCGAACGCCTGATGACCATGCCCATCGGCAAGTTCGACCTGCTCCTCGGCTACGCGCTCGCGTTCGGGGTGGTGGCCCTGCTCCAGGTGCTGGTCGCCACGGGGATCTCGCTCACCTGGCTGGGTCTGGAGATCGACGGGTCGGTCTGGCTCCTGCTGCTGATCGCCGTGCTCGACGCCCTGCTCGGCACCGCACTCGGCCTGCTGGCCAGCGCGTTCGCCCGCACGGAGTTCCAGGCGGTGCAGCTCATGCCGGCCATCGTCATGCCGCAGGTGCTCCTCTGTGGACTGTTCGCCCCGCGCGAGACCATGACCCCGGTGCTGGAGTGGCTCTCGAACGTGATGCCACTGTCGTACGCGGTCGACGCGCTCGCCCAGGTCACCCGATCCGGTGACATCGACGGCACGCTCGTCCGCAACCTGGTGATCGTCGCCTGCTGCGCGCTCCTGGCGCTGATCCTCGGTGCGGCGACCCTCCCGCGCCGCACGCCCTGAGAACACCCACAGTTACCCGTCGGTATGGTCTGTGACATGTCCGATCTCGAGCGTCTCAGTCGCGGTTCCTACCTGCTGCTCACCACGTTCCGCAGGGACGGGACGCCCGTGCCGACGCCCGTGTGGGTCGGCCGGGACGGCGACGAGCTGGTCGTCTGGTCCCAGTCCACGGCGGGCAAGGTCAAGCGGATCCGCAACAGCGGCACGGTCGAGCTGTCCGAGTGCAACGCACGCGGGGTGCCGAAGGGTGAGACCGTCAAGGGCACCGCGCGCATCCTCGACGCCGACGTCACCGAACGCGGCCGCAAGCTGCTGAAGAAGAAGTACGGCATCGCCGGCAAGGTCGTGATCGGTGCCAGCCGGATGCGTCGCGGCGCGTCCGGCACCGTGTGCCTGGGGATCAGCCTCGACTGACGGCTGCCAGCGCCTCGGGCAGCGTGAACGCCATCGTGTACAGCGCCTTGCCGATGATCGCGCCGTCCACGCCCACCTCGGTCAGCCCGGCCAGGTCGTGGAGATCCATGAGCTTCGCCACTCCCCCGGACGCGATCACCGGCGCGTCCGTGCGCGCGCACACGTCGCGCAGGAGCTGCAGGTTCGGGCCTTCGAGGGTGCCGTCCTTCGAGACGTCGGTGACCACGTAACGCGAGCACCCGTCCCGGTCCAGCCGGGCGAGGGTCTCCCACAGGTCGCCGCCGTCCTCGGTCCAGCCGCGGGCCGCCAGGTGGTGGTTGCCGTCGTCGTCGATCCGCACGTCCAGGCCCACGGCGATCCGATCCCCATACTCGGCGATCACCTTGGCGCACCAGTCCGGGTGCTCCAGCGCGGCCGTGCCCAGGTTGACGCGGGTGCAGCCGGTCGCGAGGGCAGCGACCAGCGAGTCGTCGTCGCGGATCCCCCCGGACAACTCCACCTTGACATCCAGCTTGCCCACGATCTCGGCCAGCTGGGCACGGTTGTCGCCGGTGCCGAACGCGGCGTCGAGGTCCACCAGGTGGATCCACTCGGCGCCGTCGTTCTGCCAGGCGAGGGCCGCGTCCCACGGGTCGCCGTAGCCGGTCTCGGTGCCGGAACGACCCTGAACGAGGCGGACGGCCTTGCCGTCACGGACATCAACAGCGGGCAGAAGTGCGAACGTCACCTGGGCAGACTAGCGAGGAACGCCCGCCACTCCGGCACGGGGAAGCCCAGCATCGGCCCCGACACCTGCTTCGAGTCCCGCACCGCTACGGAAGTGTCGGGCCACCCCACCTCGACGCAGTCGCCACCGTTGCCACTGAAGCTGCTCTTGCGCCAACCGACTTCGACACACCCGCCGCTGTCTCCGCTGAAGCTGCTCTTCCGCCAGGTGATGTCCATCGGTTCCTCTCACTCCGCGTACAGCTCCATCGCCAGTTGCTTTATCAACTCCTTCGATTCTCCCTCATCCAGGGCCGTGTCAGCCAGGCTGGCAAGGATGTTCCGGTAGGAGTCGATCTCGATGGGAGCTTCGAGGAACAGGCTGGAAGTCTCGCTCTCCAGGTACACGATCGGCTTGATGCTCTTGAACCGCATCAGGGTGAACGAGGCGACCATCGCCGCGTGCGCACCCACCGCGGCGGGCACGATCCGCAGGCTCACGTTCGGGCGCACCGAGTACCGCAGCAGAGTGTGCAACTGATCGGACATCACCACCGACCCACCCACCGGGGTTCTCAACACGAACTCGTGCACGAAGAACGTGAAATTGGGGGCCCTGTTGCGGCCGATCAAACTCTGTCTCGCCAGCCGCGCCTCCACTCGATCCTCTATCTCCTC
Source organism: uncultured Actinomycetota bacterium (assembly GCA_963826035.1). Lineage (GTDB taxonomy): Bacteria > Actinomycetota > Actinomycetes > Mycobacteriales > Pseudonocardiaceae > Actinophytocola. The sequence goes on from CAWGVZ010000010.1 coordinate 496,368, forward strand.
GGCGGGCACATTCGCACAACTCCCGATCACTGCTCTGGCATAGTCCGCCGCCTGAAGGAGACCCGGAACCAGCGTGGCCTGAAAACCGCTGATCTGCACCGCCTTCTTCTCATGGTCTATCAATGTTCGGATCTGTCGGGGCAGCGCTCGGCCGTGCTGCTGGTGCCAGCCGATCCTGGCGCGGTCGATGCTCAAGGCCATGAGCCGGTCATACTCCGCACCATGGACCCGGCAGATGGCCAGGAAAGCGGCGATGTCGTATCCCGATCCACCCCGTTTCCCAGACAGCAGCCGGGATATTCTACTCGCGTTCCACTTCAGCTCCCGTGCGATCCCACTCTGGGTGAGACCCGCATACTCCATGGCCTGTCGCAGACCCTGCCCAGCTCTCGACTGCGTATAGTCGGTTCGCGATCATCCATGAGACAAGGCTATTGTTTGTCCCTGGCGCAAATCATCAAGTGTCCCCCAACGGATTAATGCGGTGCTGGATACGCATGTAGCAGACTGTCCCATATGGACAGTCAATCCCCTGCGGTGGCCGATGCCTTCCAGCTGCTTCTCAACGATCTGTACGCCCACCTGGACGAGGTCGAGTTTCTCGCCATGAAATACGGCGACTGGACCGAAGAAGACACCAAGTCCGCCCGCGCCGTGATACCCGACCTGGTGACCGTGATCCGTGTGGTGCTCGCACTCCACGACAGCCGCGCCTACGAGATATGCGACAACTGCCGTGAGGCGTGGCCGTGCGAGGCGTTCCAGCAGATCCACCGGCTGGTGAAGGACCCCGACGGGGAGTACGGCAAGCTCCTGGCCCGAGCTAGAGAGTCTTGAGCCAGTTGGTGAGCAGGTGCGCGCCGGCGTCGCCGGACTTCTCCGGGTGGAACTGGGTGGCCGACAGCGGCCCGTTCTCCGCGGCCGCCACGAAGTCGCCGCCGTGGTTCGCCCAGGTGACGAGTGGCGCGGGTATGGGCGGCGAAGGGTGCAGCTCCCAAGTGCGCGCGGCGTAGGAGTGGACGAAGTAGAACCTGGTGTCCGCGTCGAGGCCGTCGAACAGGACCGACCCCGAAGGCGCGCGGACCGTGTTCCAGCCCATGTGCGGCACGATGTCGGCCTCGAGACGGTCGACCGTGCCCGGCCATTCGCCGCAGCCCTCGGTGTCCTCGCCGTGCTCGATGCCGCGGGTGAACAGGATCTGCATGCCCACGCAGACCCCGAGCACCGGGCGCCCGCCAGCGAGCCGCTGCCCGATGATCCGCTCGCCGGCGACCGAGCGCAGCCCGGTCATGCAGGCCGCGTAGGCGCCGACGCCCGGGACCATCAGGCCGTCGCACTCGAGCGCGGCGTGCGGGTCGGCGGTCACCTCGACGTCCGCCCCGACCCGGCGCAGTGCGCGCTCGGCCGACCGGAGGTTGCCTGATCCGTAGTCCAGTACGACGACTCGTGCCACGCCACCAGATTACGGGTCAGCTTCCACCGGTTTCCTGCTCGGTGACGTTCGACTGCGCACCGAACCGGTAGGCGCGGACCCGGAAAGTGCCCTTGTGCTGGGCGGGCGTGGTGATGAGGCCGACGGAGTCGACGTCCGGGTCGACCACGAACAGCACCACGAACGGGCTCTGCTCGGTCTCCTGGACCTCGACCAGGTAGCCGGCCTCGTCGGAGGCGTTGTCCGTCCAGGTGACCTGCACGCCGTCCGGGGCGGTCGCCTCGACCACCACGTTCGCGGGTGCCCCCTGTGGCACGGGCTTGGCCGCCGGGTCGGGCCGGGTGGCGGGCGGCAGCCAGTCCTCGTTGGACGGTGGCAGGGCGACGTCCACCGCCTTGCTCTCGCCGGACACGGGCCCGAGCACCGGGCGGACGCGGTAGTGGAACGTGGTCTGCGGCAGGAGGTCCGGGTGCTCGTAGCCGCTGATCTCACCCGGCAGGAAGTCCAGGATGGTCCAGGGCCCGCGGGATTCGGTGGCGAACTCGACGACCGTCGGCTGGTTGTCGTGGCCGTCCCAGGTGAGCGTCACGTCGGTGGGTGTGGTGAGTTCCGAGGGCAGGGTGATGGCCGGCCCCGCGGCTGCCGGCGAGCAGCCGGCCAGAGCGAGGGCGGTCACCACGAGAAGGAGCCGCACACCTACCGCCGCCAGAAGCGGATCCCGCTCCACACCACGGAGATCGGGCCGGCGCCGCTGTTCGTGCGGTACGCGCCGAACTTGTGGTAGAAGCTGCCGGAGCCGCTGTCGTAGCTGTGGCGCTGCGAGCCGTTGATGTACGTGCGGTGCTGGCTGCCGACGTCGTGCACGGTGTTCACGCGCACGGTGGTGCCGACGGTCGCGCCGGTGGCGATGGTCGTGCCGCCGTGCACCGCGTAGAGCCGGCCGCCGCGCTCGACGGCCAGCATGAAGTACGCGCCGCTGCCGCTCTCGTGCCTTAATGCGGGTGCCGGGCTGGCTCGAGATCCGGAAGTAGCCCTCGAACTACTGGGAGCCGCCGGGGTAGGTGGCGTAGCGGCGTTCGGCGCACTGGTCGCGGCATGTTCTCGGTCTCCAAAATGGTCTATACCAATAGGGCAACGCTTTCCTGGTTACCTGAGGCTGTATCACCTCAAGAAGAGGCTCACCGACTCGGCGATGCCGGCCGCGTCCAGGCCGTGGATCGCGTCGTGGTCGGCCGCCGTGCCGTAGGCGCGGACCTCGACGTCGCGGCGCACGCCCAGCGAGCGCAGCCGGTGCGGGACGTCCTCCAGCGCGTGGGCGACCTCATGGGCGCTCGTGCCGGCCAGGTAGGGCTCCACCAGGACGACGTTCGCCGTGGTCCGGTCGACCGCCGTGGCGTTGTCGACCGCCGCCCGCAGCGTCGCGTGGTCGAAGGGGCGGACGGTGTTGGCGTAGAGGACCGTGACGTCCTCTGTGGACGTAGCCTCGAGCACCGGGTCCAGCGTCGGTCCGACGGCCAGCACGACGCCGCGACTTCCCTTGCGTACCAAGGTGAATCCGCTGTTCACCGGGTTCGGTGCCGCGTTGTTGCGCAGCGAGAGGCGGACGTAGATGCGGTCGTCGCGGGCGATGGCGTCACGCAGCAGCGGCACGACCTCGTCCGGGTGGCCGGGGACGTGGATGGTCCAGCCGGGCAGCGTGTCGAGCAGCGCGACGTCGGCCGGGCCCTGGTGGGTGCGGCCCCAGACGGGGTCGTCGTAGGAGGCGCCGATGCTGACCAGGATGGCGCCGACGTCCTGGTGACCGAGGTCGAGCTTGATCTGCTCGAAGGGCCGCTCGACGAGGAACGGCGTGTAGCTGTGGGCGATCGGCCGCATGCCGGTGAGCGCGAGCCCGCCCGCCACCCCGATCATGGTGGCCTCGCGGATGCCCAGGTTGATCACCCGGTCCGGGTACGCGGCCCGGTCGAACGCGCTGGCCGAGATGTCGGCCGTGACCACCGCCAGCCGGGGAGTGGTGCGGAGCGCGGCGTTCACCGTGTCGACGAAGGCGGACCTCATATCGGTGTGTTGCTGTATGACAGTCATGGTTACCCCTCGTTCCTGATGGTCGCGACGACGACGTTCGGTCGGTCGGGGTGTTCGGCCGTGAGCGCGCGGTGGAGCGCCTCGTGGTCGCGGCCGTCGACCGTGGCCGTGTGCCAGCCCTCCACCTCGAAGCGGCGGGCGATACCGCCGGGCCAGCCGTGGCTGGCGGACCCGTTGTCGATGGCGACGACCGTCAGCCGGTCGAGGTTGTGGCGCCCGGCGGCGGCGATGGCCTCGTGGTTGCTGCCCTCGTCCAGCTCACCGTCGCCCACCAGCACCACCACCCGCGCGTCCCTGCCCTGCGCGCGCAGGCCGAGCGCGGTCCCGACCCCCAGCGCGAGACCGTGCCCGAGCGACCCGCTGCTGATCTCCACGCCCGGGACGAGTGCCCGGTCGGGGTGCTGGCCGAGCGGCGAGTCGAACGCGGTCCAGGTGTCGAGCGCGTTCTCGTCGAGGAAGCCCTTCGCGGCGAGTACCGCGTAGAAGGCCATCGGCCCGTGTCCTTTGGACAGCAGGAACCGGTCGCGGTCGCGGTCGGCCACGCGTTCCGGGGAGACGTTGAGCACCCGGTCGTAGAGCACCCACAGGACGTCCAGTGTGGAAGCGGCGGCCCATTCATGCTTTTCGTCGCCGGTCATCCGCTGGAACAGGCCGTCCAGCTCAGCGAAGCTCCGTTGCCGTGTCATGTGACCACCGTGCAAGCTCGACCTAGCTCGAGGTCAAGCTCTCCGTGTCGCGATTTCCTCGACCAATATGGAGGTTCGGGTATGGTCGTCCGTGTGTCGAAACTGCCGGACCACCTGACGATCGGCGAGGTCTCGCGCCGCAGCGGCGTGCCCCACACGGCCTTGCGCTTCTATGAGGAGCGGGGGCTCATCCACTCGGAGAGAACGGCCGGTAACCAGCGGAAATACGCTCGGGCGGTGCTGCGGCGGCTGGCGTTCATCCGCACGGCGCAGCGGGTCGGCCTCAGCCTGGAGGAGATCCGCGACGCGCTGGCGACCCTGCCGGAGAAGCGCACCCCGAACAAGGCCGACTGGACGCGACTGTCCAACCTGTGGCGCGGCGAACTCGACGCACGGATCGACGCGATGCAGCGGCTGCGCGACCGGTTGTCGGCGTGCATCGGCTGCGGGTGCCTGTCGCTGAAGTCGTGCCACCTGATCAACCGCGACGATCTGCTGGCCGCGTACGGCCCGGGCGCGCCGCGGCTGAAGGCGGCGAGCGAGGGCGGCCTCTAGCTATCCGGCCCGCGCCAGGTGCCGAGCACCCGGTCGACGTCGAGGAGCCCGAGCCGCAGCGGCGGCCCCTGTGGTGGGTTGCGGTGCACAGCCTCGATGCGCGCGTTGAGGTCTTTGATCAGTTCGCGGACCTCGTGCTCGGTGCGGAGCTTCTTCAGCGTGACCGGCAGCGCCTCGATCTCCTTGGGGATGGCGAGCGAGGGCGGCAGGGGTGCGTCGAGGTTCTCGTCGCGGAGCTTCTGCGCCATCCACTCGAGGGCGCCGCCCGGCCGGTTGGGCAGGGGCTTGCCGGCGCCCGGCAGGTCGTCGAAGTCGCCCCGCTCCTGCGCGGCCCGGATCTGCCGCTCGACCCAGGTCTCGACCGGCATCCCCGTCGGCTTACGTTCGGTCATCGTACGAGGGTACAAACGAGTGGACCACGCACAGCGCCGTCGCGAACCGTCGGCGGCGCTGGTGCGCAGTCGAGCGCCGACCTGTACCGGTTGCACGCGGCGTACACGGCGCTGGCGTTCACCGAACCGGAGCTGGCGGCCGTCCCGGGAGCGGCGGGCCCGGACGAGCTGCATCCCCGGCTGACGGAGCTGCTGGGCGACCGAACCCGGGCGACGGCGTTGCTGGCGTTGTGCACCGGGCTGTCGGCGTATCTGACGTCGGGCTACCTGACGCCGGCGGAGGCGGTGGCCACTTTGGACGCGACGCTGGGAGGGCCCTAGCTGTCGCCGACCGCCGCTGCCAGGCGCGCGGCGTCCTCGGCGTCGTGGTCGCCGGCGGTGAGCGTGCGCTGCTTGGCGCCGCGGTAGGCCGCTCTTCCCGGGACTGGGGCGTCGATGATGTCGATGATCGGGCGGACGGCGGCATCCGGGCGTTGACCCAGCAGCGTCCCGAGAACCGCGGCCGCGATCTTCATGCCCGTCCCGACTTCACCGGCGAAGCTGGTGCGGACAAGCCGAGCCGGGCCCCAGGTCACGTACCCGAGGTCCGGATTCTCTTTGGTGGCAAGGATGCCGAGCAACTCGTTGGCTCGACGCTGCTGCGCGTTGGACCTCGCGAAGGTGAACCCCTCGGCCAGCTCGAGGTCGTCGAAGTCGATCGAATCGGCTCGCGCACCGGGAACGGCCGTGTTCACGATGACCGGTCGCGTGGCCGCGCGGAGGAGCCCGGCGAGCCCGGTGACGAAGAGGTACTTGGAGACGAAGAACAACACCCAGGACGCCTCATGTCCCTCGACTGTGACATGTCGACGTTGCCGGATGAACGAGGCCGCGAGAACCAGCGCGTCGATTCGCTCATAGTTCGCCCGCAGATGCTCGACCACACGGCGGCTGTCGGCGACCAACGACAGATCGGCCGCGACGAACTCCGCCGACTGGTCCTCGCCCGTGAGCAGCGCGTCGAACTTGGCGCGGCTACGCCCGATCACCACGACGCGGTCGCCGGCCCTCAGGAAGTGCCGCGCCAGCGCCGCTCCCATGCCATCGGTACCTCCAGTGATCACGATCGTCCTCACATCCGCCCCCTTATCCGGAACCTGCGTTCCGGATAAGGCTAGCACTAAGCGGAACGGACGTTCCTCATCGCTATAGTGCAGGGGTGGCGGAGGATCGGAAGCAGCGGCGAGACGCCGTCGACAACAGGGAACGGATCTTGTCGGCCGCTGGGGAGGCCTTCCGGGTCAGTGGCATGGCCGTGGACATGCGCGCCATCGCCGCGGCGGCCGGGGTCGGTGTCGGCACCCTCTACCGGCATTTCCCCACCCGCGAGCACCTCGTGCAGGCCGTGACCGGGACCGACCTGGCCGAACTCGCCGTGGCAGCACTTCCCGGGCGGGTGTCCGCGATCGCCGGTCTTCGCGAGTTCTTCACGGCGACGCTGGCTCAGCTCACCGCCAACAAGGCCATGGTCGATCTGCTCACCGCCGGATCACCGTCGGACGCGGACCTCGAACGATGTCTCGCGCACCTCACGAGGATCGGCCAGGAGGCGGTCGATCGCTCCCGGACGGATCACACCCTCGCCGCCGATGTGACCGCTCACGACGTCGCCTATCAACTTCTCGGACTCATCCGCATCACGCAGCTGATCCCGACCGCCGAACCGGACACGATCGGACACCAGGTGGATCTCGCGCTACGGGGCCTAGGAGGCCAGCCAGAGGAGGGCCCCACCAACGGCCACGACCGCCGCCACGAGTAGGAGTATCGCCAACGCCTTGGCGGTCTTCCAGGTGGTGTAGACGCCACCGATGAGAAACCCGGCAACCGCGATGAGCAGGATGACGATGACTTCCTTGGACATGGCGCGCAAGCGTAGTTGACCACGGTGGGCGGCCACGCCCGGCGCCTCCGGCCCCCGGGAATCCAGCGTAACGGTCAGCACCGACAAGAACCGTTGGTTGGCCGGGAGTTGTCCACAGACAAGCTCAACCGCGGCCGTCGGCCCCCCGACATCCAGCCTACTGGCCGGCACCGACAGTCCCGGTGGATGTGGATTTTGCCTGTGTACAGCTGGACCACTGTGGACAACCGGCGGGTGGTTGATCTTTGCCCGCCGGAACTGTCGGTGCTCGTCGGTAGGCGAGGTCCGATTTGAGGTCATGGCTTTGACCTGCGTAGATGTCTGGCAGGCGCCGGTGGGGTTGTCCACGCCGTTGTCAGTCTGCGGAGATCGCGGTTCTCGCACGCGAGATCGCGGTTGCGGCACGCGAGATCGCGGTTGCGGTGCGTGAGGCCGTCGTTTCCCGGCTGCTGTGTGCACACAGGGGTGGAACTACTGAGTCAACAGAACAACTGTGACCGAGCCCTACCGCCAGGCCCCGCGGACCCCCTGCCCGGCGCTGACCACTCCAGGATCCCCACCAACCGCGATCTCACCGACGGGAACCACGAACTCGCACGCGGGAACCGCGATCTCACCGTCGGGAACCGCGATCTCGCACTCCCCACACGAATCCCATGCTCCTGACCAGGAAGACCAACCCGCAGGTCAAACGATGTCACCAAACACGGCTTGCGCACGCTGGATTCCGGGGGCCGGAGCCCGCCCGTGAAGCGCGAAATGGCCGGTGTCTCACGGCACCGCGGGCTCCTTGGCCGGTTCCACGGGAACCTCCTTGTGCCGCAACGTCACCAGTGCCACTACGGCGATCGCCGCGAACAGCGTCGCGCCGGCGGTGGCCACCGTGTTCAGGCCGGCGGTGAACGCCTCCCGCGCGCTCATCAGCAGCTCGGCCGCCAGCGGGTCGGGCAGCTCGGCGGCCGTCGCGACCGCGCCGGCCATGCTCTCCCCCGCCACGTCGGTAGGCACGTCCGCCGGCACGGTCACCGCGCCCCGGTAGACGATCGTGCCGATGCTGCCCAGCACGGCCAGCCCGAGCGCGATGCCCAGCTCGTTGCCGGTCTCCGACACCGAGGCGGCGGACCCCGCCTTCTCCGGCGCCACCGAGTTGATCACCAGCTCGGTGCCGAGCACGGTCGGCGGCGCCACCCCGACGCAGGCCAGCAGGAAGCCCGTCACCAGCAGCGGCAGCCCGCCCACCGTGGTGAACGTCAACAGCACGCACCCGAGCGCGGCGACCGCGAGCGCCACGGCCATGATGTGCGCCGGGCGGAACCGGCGGGCCAGGTGCGGGGTCAGCTGCGTCGAACCGATCATGGCGACCGCCTGCGGCAGCATCCACAGCCCGGCGTGCAGCGGCGTGAAACCCATGACCAGCTGCAGGTACAGCGGGATGAAGAAGAACGTCCCGGACATGACCACGGCACCGCAGAACATGATGACCATGCAGGACCGGAACGACCCGTCGGCGAACAGCCGCAGGTCCAGCAGCGGGCCGCGGTCGGACGCGCGGGCGAGCATCCGCTGTCGCGCCACGAACACCGCCCCGAACGCGACCCCCACCAGCACCGCCAGCACCGGCAGGACCCGGAGCTCACCGAGCCGCGCGGACTCCTTGAGGCCGTAGATCACCGGCAGGATCGCGACGAGCGAGAGCACCACGCTCGTCAGGTCGATGCGCCCCGCAGACAAGTCGCGGTACTCGGGCAGCAGCGTCGGCGCAGTCACCAGCAGGACCACCATCACCGGCACGGCCAGCAGGAACACCGAGCCCCACCAGAACATCTCCAGCATGGCGCCGCCGATCAGCGGGCCGATCGCCGTGCCGACCATGAAGCAGCTCATCCACACGGCGATCGCGACCGCACGCTGCCGGCCGTCGTGGAACATGTTGCGGATCAGCGCGAGTGTCGAGGGCATCAGCGTGGCACCGGCGATGCCGAGCGCCGCACGGGCCAGGATCAGCATCTCCGCGCTGGTCGACCAGGCGGCGACGATCGACGCCAGCCCGAACGCGGTCGCCCCGAACATCAGCAGCCGGCGCCGGCCGATCCGGTCGCCCAGCGTGCCCATGGTCACGAGGAAACCGGCGAGCATGAACCCGTAGATGTCGAGGATCCACAGCTGTTGGGAGCTGTTCGCCGCAAGATCGGCCGACAGATGCGGCAGCGCGAGGAACAGGACACTCATGTCCAGCGACGCGAGCAGCGTCGGTAGCGCCAGCACGGTCAACCCGATCCACTCGCGGCGACCTGCCCTGCTCTGGATCTCCATGTCCTGCCCCTCCCGGCTGCGGTTGCTGGTCATACAGACCAGCGGGCCGCGAAAAACTCATCGCCGGGCCGCGACGTGATCGGCTACTGGCGATCCTCCGATGCCGGGAGCTGGGGTTCGTCTCGTTCTCGCAGCCGGCGCAGGTACTCCAGTGCCGAGAGTGGATCTCGGAGCAGTGCGCTCCGCCGCTCCATGTCAGCGGCCTCGAGCTCACTCACCGTCCAGACGGCGAGATCCCCCTGTGCCTTGATCGCGATGAGCGATCCGATGCGGATGACGGCGTTCTCCTGCGTACTGAGCGCCTGCAACAACGCCGCGGCTGCCTGTGCCTTGGCGTGATCGATTTCCGCCCGTGCCTTACCCAGGTACTGGAGCTCCAGCGCCTGCTCGGCCTTGCGCAAGCGTTCTCGCACCGATTCAGAGTCCGCCCGCATCCAGAAGCGCTGGAACCAGGACGACAGCTCAACCGGCTCCTCGACGATGACAGCGATGTCGAACGCGAGCAACAACTCGACTACCGCACTCTTCAGCGCGGTCCCGTCGTCGGCGGAGGTATACACGGACGCGGGTGCCCATGCCCCTCGATCAACCAGCGTTCGCGCCATCGTGGGAAAGTCAACCAGCGGCTCCGCTCGGCCCAGCTGCGCGATTTCCGCGGTGGCTCTTTCAAGATCGTCGGCCAAGCGGTCAGCCCGCTGAAGCAGCCGGGTGGTGAGCTGCATTGCTTCTATCACTCTGGTGGGAAACAGATCCTGACGAGTATCACGAATCGCTGGGCGTTCGCTGGGCTCAGGGTGTGCCTGCGTACCCCTGGCGATGCTGTTCTGCAGCGCTCGGAACTGGCTCGCCATGGCGACCGCCAGACACAGGATGCCTCCGAGCGCAGTCAGCCACAGCTCTCGCCCGCCACCAAGTGCTGCCAGTAAGGTCGCGACCGCGATGAACAGCAGCCCCACGCCAGCGCTGAGCCTCACGCTCCGATGAGGCAGCGCGCCTTGGTACCAAGGCTTGTCCAGCCGGCCGGCCAACACAGCCACCAGCACGCCAACAAAGAGGGATAACCACCCGATCGTGCCGGAGGTCTCCGCCGCCCAACTCGCTACGCTCACAGCCGATCACGATACGCAGCGAGGAGTCTCCGGGCTTAGAGAGTGCCCTTCGTGCTCGGAATACCGGTGATCCTCGGATCCGGTTCGGACGCCGCTCGCAACGCCCGCGCCACCGCTTTGTACTGCGCCTCCGTGATGTGGTGCGGATCCCGCCCATGGATCACCCGCACATGCAGTGCCAGCCGGGCGTGAAAAGCCAACGACTCGAACACATGGCGGTTCAGCACGGTCGGATAGTTGTTGCCCACCGTGAAACCGGTGAGCAGCTCCGGCTCGCCCACCAGCACGCAGTACGGCCGCCCCGACACGTCGACCGCCGCGTGGGCGAGCGTCTCGTCCATCGGGATCCATGCGTCGCCGAAGCGGCGGATGCCCTGCTTGTCCCCCAGCGCCTGGTGCAGCGCCTGCCCCAGCACGATCGCCGTGTCCTCCACCGTGTGGTGCGCGTCGATCTCGATGTCGCCCGTTGCCTGGACGGTCAGGTCGAACGCGCCGTGCACGCCGAACGCCGTGAGCATGTGGTCGTAGAACGGCACTCCGGTGGACACGTCCACCTTGCCGGCGCCGTCGAGGTCGATCTCCACGACCACCGACGACTCTCGCGTGGTGCGTTCCACCCTGCCAACCCGGTTCACCGAATCTCCTTACTCGCGGCGAGGAACGCGTCGTTCTCCTCGGGCGTTCCGATGGACACCCGCAGGTGGCCGGGTACGTTGAGGTCCCTGATCAGGATCCCACGCTCCAAATAGGACTTCCAAGTGACGTTCGGTTCGTCGAACCGTCCGAAGAGGACGAAGTTGGCGTCGCTCGGGACCACCGAGAAACCCAGCGATGCCAACGCGTCGACCACTCTGTCCCGCTCCGCCGCCAGCAGCCGCACGGAGCGCAGCGTCTCATCGGCGTGGCCCAGCGCCGCCCGCGCGGCCGCCTGCGTGATCGACGACAGGTGGTACGGCAGCCGAACGAGCAACAAGGCGTCCACAATGGCCGGTGCGGCTGCCAGATAGCCCAGCCGCCCGCCGGCGAACGCGAACGCCTTGCTCATGGTCCGCGTCACGATCAGCTTCGCCGGGAACTCCTCGAGGAGACCCACGGCGCTCCGTTGCGGCGAGAACTCCGCGTACGCCTCGTCGACCACCACGAGCCCGGGCGCGGCCGCCACGAGCTTGCGCAGGTCCGCGTGCGGGATCGACCCACCGGTCGGATTGTTCGGGCTGGTCAGGAACACCACGTCCGGCTGGTGCGTGGCGTACAGCTCGATCGCCGCGTCGACGTCGAGGGTGAAGTCGTCGCGGCGCGGTTCGGGCAGCCACGAAGTCCGCGTGCCGGCCGCGATGATCGGGTGCATGGAGTACGACGGCTCAAACCCGAGCGCCGTGCGCCCCGGCCCGGCGAACGCCTGCAGGATCTGCTGCAGTATCTCGTTGGATCCGTTGGCAGCCCACAGGTTCGCCGTCTCCAGCGCCACCCCGGTCGACTCCGCCAGGTACGCCGCCAGTTCGGTCCGCAGCGCGACCGCGTCCCGGTCCGGGTAGCGGTGCAGCGTCGCGGCCGCCTCGGCCACCGCGGCCGTCACATCCGCCACGAGCGCGGGCGGCGGCGGGTACGGGTTCTCGTTGGTGTTGAGCCGATAGCGCACGTCCAGCTGCGGCGCCCCATACGGACTCCGCCCCCGCAGGTCGGCCCGCAGTGGCAGGTCGTCCAACTCAACGCCGTCGCCGATCATGAGCCGAACCTCGCGGTGACCGCCTGGCCGTGGGCCGGCAGGTCTTCGGCATTGGCCAGCGCGACGACCTTGCCGGCCACGTCGCGCAGCGCCGCCTCCGAGTAGTCGATCACGTGGATGCCACGCAGGAAGGTCTGCACGGACAGCCCCGACGAGTGCCGCGCGCAGCCGCCGGTGGGCAGCACGTGGTTGGAGCCGGCGCAGTAGTCGCCGAGGGACACCGGGCTGTGCGCGCCCACGAAGATCGCGCCGGCCGCCCGCACGCGCGCGGCCACCACCACCGCGTCGGCCGTCTGCACCTCGAGGTGTTCGGCCGCGTAAGCGTCCACAACGGTCAGTCCGTCATCCACAGAGGACACCAGCACGCAGCCGGACTGCTTGCCGTTCAACGCGGTCACGATCCGGTCGGTGTGCTTGGTCTCCTTGACCCGCCGGGTCAGCTCGACGTCTACCGCGTCGGCCAGCTCCACCGAGTCGGTCACCAGCACACTCGCGGCGAGCGGGTCGTGCTCGGCCTGGCTGATCAGGTCGGCCGCCACGTGGACGGGATCGGCCGTGGCGTCGGCGAGAATGGTGATCTCCGTCGGCCCGGCTTCCGAGTCGATGCCCACCAGCCCGCGGACCAGGCGTTTCGCGGCCGTCAGGTAGACGTTGCCCGGCCCGGTCACCACGTCGACCGGCTCGAGCGGGGCGCCGTCGGTGTCGATGCCGCCGTAGGTGAGCAACGCCACCGCCTGCGCGCCGCCGACCGCCCACACCTCGTCGACCCCCAGCAGCGCGGCGGCCGCGAGGATCGTGGGGTGCGGCCGGCCGCCGAACTCGGCCTGCGGCGGCGAGCACACGACCAGCGACTCGACGCCCGCGATCTGCGCGGGCACCACGTTCATCACGACGGTCGACGGGTACACGGCCAGCCCACCGGGCGCGTACAGCCCGACGCGGCGCACCGGCACCCACCGCTCGGTGACCGTGCCGCCCGGCACCACCTGGGTGGTGGTGTCGGTCCGGCGCTGGTCGGCGTGGACGGCCCTGGTCCGGACGATCACCTCGTCGAGCGCCTCGCGGACGGCCGGGTCCAGCTGGGACAGTGCGGCGGTCAGCTCGGCCGGCGGCACCCGCACGGACGGCGGGCGGACCCCGTCGAACCGCTCGGTGTAGTCGAGCGCGGCCTCGGCGCCCCGGTCGCGCACAGCGTCGAGGATCGGGCGGACCTGATGCAGCACGGCGTCCACGTCGAGCTCGGCACGCGGCAGGACGCCACGTAGCTGGGCCGGGGACGGTACTCGACCTCGCAGGTCGGTGCGGCTGAGCATCACGTCCTCAAGGGTAGGCGAGCCGCCAAACGGCTTACGACGTTGGTCGGGACGATACGTTTCCCGACCATCGACGGGTTGTCGCCACGCGAACACCCACAGCAGGCTCGGCTGATCACTATTCGCATCATCGGAGGCGACATGCTCAGGAAACGTCGCGTGCTCGGGGCGGCGATCGCTGCCGCGACGGGCCTCGCCCTGGTAGCCGGCTGGTCGGCCGGCGCGCAGGAAACCATCCCCGACCGGGGGCTCTACGAGGTGCGCGGCGACACCGCGACCATCGGCGGCACCGGGGTGGACGTATTGGGGGTCCGCGACGGGGTCATGGAGGTCATCGCCTCCCCCGCACAGGCTTCTGACCTGTGGGAACGCGGCCTGGCGCTCGAGTTGACGGGCGACGTGGACGCGTTGCTCGACGAGCGCAGCGGCGGCGCCACCAGGGCGGCCGACTTCCCGGCGGGTGACGAGGGATATCACACCTACGCCGAGTTGGTGGCCTCGCTGCAGGCGACGGCGAGCGACCACGCGGACATCACGGCGCTGTCCAGCATCGGCAGCTCCCACGAGGGCCGCGACCTGCCGATCATCAAGATCAGCGACAACGCGGCGGCCGACGAGGACGAGCCCGAGGTGCTGTTCACCTGCAACATGCACGCCCGCGAGCACCTCACGACCGAGATGTGCCTGCGGATCGTGTCGCGGTTCACCGACGGGTACGGCAGCGACCAGACGGTCACCGGGTTCGTCGACAGCCGGGAGATCTACGTGATCCCGACGCAGAACCCGGACGGTTCGGAGTTCGACATCTCGGGCGGTGAGTACCAGGGCTGGCGCAAGAACCGGCAGCCGAACAGCGACGGCACGGTGGGCACGGACATCAACCGCAACTTCTCCTACAAGTGGGGCTGCTGCGGCGGGTCGAGCGGGACGCCGTCGTCGGAGACCTACCGGGGCCCGTCGGCCGCGTCGACGCCCGAGGTGGCGGCCGTGCAGGCCTTTGTGGACTCGCGGGTGGTCGGCGGTGCGCAGCAGATCAAGGCGCACATCGACTTCCACACGTTCTCCGAGCTGGTGCTGTGGCCGTTCGGGCACACCTACGATCAGGTGACCGAGGGCATGACGCAGGAGGAGTACAACCGGTTCGTGAGCGTCGGCGAGGAGATGGCGGCGTCGAACAGCTACACGCCGGACCAGTCGAGCGGCCTGTACATCACCGACGGCGACATCAGTGACTGGATGTGGGGCCAGCACAAGGTGTTGAGCTACACGTTCGAGATGTACCCGTCCGGCGGCGGCATCGACGGCTTCTACCCGCCCGACGAGCAGATCGCCCCGCAGACGGAACGCAACGACGGCGCCGTGGACATCCTGCTGACGAACGCCGGCTGACCCCCGAACGTGGGACTCGCCCGGTCTGAACGTGGGACTCGCCCGGTCCCAACGTGGGACTCGCCCGGTCCCAACGTGGGACTCGCGAGATACCCGGCGAGTCCCACATTCGGGCGCGGTGAGTTCTACGTTCGGTGGGTGGTCAGCGGGTTAGGGCTGCCACTGCCTGGTCCACCTGAGCGGGCGAGACGAAGTAGTGCGGCGACGCCCGCACCACCTCCGCCAGGTTCCGGCGCGTCATGTCATAGCGCGTCGAGTCCACCCGTGACACGGTCACCGTCACGCCATGCCGCGCCAGCGCGTCCCGCACCTGCCCGGCCGGGCGGTCTTCCACCGTGAACGTCACGATCCCGCACTGCTCAGCGCCGATGTCGCGCACCGTCACCCCGCGCACGGCCGACAGACCCGCCCGCAGCCGGGCCGCCCGGTCCCGCACGGCGGAGGCGATCGCGTCGAAACCCAGGGCCGACGCGTACCGGACCGCCGCGATCAGGCCCAGCCGGTCGGCCACACTCGACTCCCACAGCTCGAACACCCGCGCGTCGTCCCGCAGGTGATAGCGGTCCAGCGCGTCCCAGGTGCCGCTGTGTAGGTCGACCTGCCGCGGCCGCAAGCGTTCGCGCGCCGCCCGCCGCACCACCATGAACCCGGTCCCCCGCGGGCCGCGCAGCCACTTGCGGCCGGTGCCGGTGATCAGGTCGGCACCCGTCCGGTCGGCGCGCACGTCGAGCTGCCCGACCGACTGGCACGCGTCCAGCAGCACCAGCGCGCCCACCTCGTGGGCCGCCGCGACCACCGGTTCGACCGGGTTGACCAGCCCGCCGTTCGTGGGGACGTGCACCAGCGAGACCAGCTTGACGCGCTCGTCGAGCATGCGCGCGAACACGTCGACGTCGACCGCGCCGGCCGGGTCGGACGGCACCAGCTCGATGGTCGCGCCCGTCTCCTCCGCGCGGCGGAGCAGCGGCACGGCGTTGCCCGCGTACTCGGCCTCCGTGATCAGCACGCGGTCGCCCGCGGCGAGCGGGACGGCGTCGAACACGGCGAGCCACGAACGGGTGGCGCTGTCGGTGAACGCGATCTCGTCGGCCTCGCAGCCCAGCGCCGACGCGAGCACGCCGTAGCCGGCCTCGAGGTCGTCGTGACGCTCGTCCGCCGCGCGGTAGCCGCCGATCTCCGCCTCGCGGCGCAGGTGTCCGATGACCTCGTCGAGCACGGGCACGGGCGGCAACGACGACCCGGCGCTGTCGAGGAACACGCCGCGATGGCAGCCGGGGGTGTCGGCGCGGACCTCGTCGAGGTCGATCATCGCGGCGTCCACGTCTGCAGGTTCCACCAGGCTCCCCAGGTGAAGTCGGCGCTCGCGGCGTCGACGACCGGTTCGTATCCGTCCCAGCTCTCGCGAATCACATAGGTGTGCTGCGGCGCGGCCAGGACCACCATGCTGGGTGCGGTCAGCCAGGCGCGCTGCAGCCTGCGGTAGGCGGTGGCGCGCTGCGCCGGGTCGGTGGCCGTGCGGCCGGTGGCGAGCGCCGAGTCGACGGTCTCGTCGGAGTAGTCGCCGACGGCCGAGTGGAGCAGCGGATACAGCGCGGGGTCCGGGTCGAACGGGTTGCCGAACCCGATGACCGCGGGCCCGGTCAGCTCATCGGCCGGCACGGCCTCCGGGTCGACCTGGACGCCGAGCGCGCGCGCGTCGTTGGCGAACGCCTCGGCGAGGCCGGCGGCGATCGAGTCGCCGTCGACGTACCGGACGGTGAACTGCGCGAGCACGCCGTTCTTCGTGCGGATGCCGCCGGCGCCGGGCACCCAGCCGGCCGTGGCGAGCAGGTCGAGCGCCTGGGTGAGGTCGTGGTCGTAGGTGGCGTCGGGTTCGACGAACTCGGCGAGCACGTCCGGCATGGGTGTGTAGGCGACGCTGCCGCGGCCGGCGAGCGTGCCGGCGACGATGGCCTCGCGGTCGACCGCGTGGTTGAGCGCGAGCCGCAGCGCGGGATCGCCGGTCACCGGGCCGCTGGGCAGCGCGATGGCGCGGACGTCGGCCGCGCTGTGCGCCACCAGCTGGAGCCCGTCGGTGTTCTCGAACTCGTTCGCCAGCTCCGGGGGCAGTGCCGCGCCGTCGAGCTTGCCCTCGCGCAGCCGCGCGGCCCTGGCCTCGTCGTCGGGGATGAACTCGATCGTGACCTTGGTGATGGCGGGCGCGCCGTCGTAGTAGGACTCGTTGGCCTCGAGCACCATGCTGGTGCCGCGGCGCCACTCGGTGAGCCGGTAGGGGCCGGTGCCGACCAGCGGATCGGGCAGTTCGGGGGCGGCCAGCGCTTCGCTGGGCAGGATGCCGAGTACCAGCAGCTCGGCGAACGGCGAGTACGGCGCCGTGAGGTCGAACCGGACGGTGGACGCGTCCAGCGCCGTGACGCCGGCCAGCATGGCGAACCGCTGGCGGACGGGCGACTCGCGGGCCGGGTCGAGCACGGCCTGGTAGGTGGCGACGACGTCCTGTGCCTCGAACGGGGTGCCGTCGGAGAAGGTGACGCCCGGGCGGAGCCGGACGGTCCACGAACGACCGTCCGCCGCGGGTTCGGGCAGGGCGTCGGCCAGGGCGGGCCGCAGCGAGCGGTTCTCCTCGTGCTCGACGAGGCCGTCGAAGATCTTCGCGGCGCCGTTCGGCGCGTAGCCGGCGAGGGGGTTGAGCGCGGCCGGCTCCTCGGCGACGGCGAGCACCAGGGTGGTGCCGTCCGGGTCGCCGGAGGCCGGCGGGGCCGGGTCACCGGTGCAAGCGCCCACCAGTGCCACCGCGAGCAGCGGCGCTACGACACGGAACTTGTTGGGCACGAGGCCCGACCCTAGTCGGGCGACATATCCTCGCGTGGGTGGATTACGTTTCTCGTCCCGTCCCGGGAGGTGCCGTGCGGATCGCGCTGTGTCAGATCACGTCGACGGATTCGCCGGATGCGAATCTCGCCCTGATCCGGTCGGAGGTGGCGGCCGCGGCGGCCGCGGGCGCCTCGGTGGCCCTGTTCCCGGAGGCGACGATGGCGTGTTTCGGCACGTCACTGGGGCCGTTGGCGGAGCCGTTGGACGGTCCGTGGGCGTCCGCCGTGGCGTCGATCGCGGAGTCGCACGATGTGCTCGTGGTGGCCGGGATGTTCACCCCGGCGCCGGACGGGCGGGTGTTCAACACGCTCCTGGCCACTGGGCGTGGGCACCACGTGGGGTACGACAAGATCCACCTGTTCGACGCGTTCGGGTTCGCCGAGTCACGGACGGTCGCGCCCGGGGCTGACCTGGTCACCGTGACGGTCGATGGGGTGACGCTGGGTCTGGCGACGTGCTACGACGTGCGGTTCCCCGGGGTGTTCACGGGGTTGGCCGACCGAGGCGCGACCGCTGTGTTGATGGGCGCGTCGTGGGGGGCTGGGGCTGGGAAGCGGGAGCAGTGGGAGTTGCTCGTGCGGGCCCGGGCGCTGGACTCGACGTGCTGGGTGCTGGCTTGTGGACAGGCCGATCCGATGATGTCGGGGTTGCCTGCGCACTCGTCGGCGCCGACGGGGATCGGGTTCAGCATGGTGGCGGATCCGAGTGGTGGGGTGCATGCGTCGCTGGACGCCGCTCCCGCGCAGTTGGTGGTGGAGATCGACTCGGCGCTCGTGGAGTCCACGCGGCGGAGCATTCCGGTGTTGGTCAATCGGCGGTTGTAGGCCCGTTCCACAGCCAGGCCCGGCCCTTTATCACACGACACCGACAATTCGGGTCCGGGGACCCCTAGATCTAATTCTAGTGCACAGCACCGACAATTTCGACGCACCACCCAGCGGCATCCACAATCACCGCGGCATGGCGATGATCCGGGCGCCCCGACCGGGCACCAGCGTGATGTTGCGGGGCTTCGTGAACTCCGGCGCCTCGCGCACCGGCCGGATGTCGTACCGCGTCAGTGCCTCTCGCAGCACGGCCGCCGCCTCCTGCAACGAGAATCCGGCACCCAGACAACGCCGGACTCCCCCGCCGAACGGGATCCACGTGTTCGCCTCGGGTTGTTTGCCCACGAACCGCTCGGGGCGGAAGTCCGTCGGCTGGTCGTGGTACGCCGGGTCCTGCTGCACCAGCGTGATG
Source organism: uncultured Actinomycetota bacterium (assembly GCA_963826035.1). GTDB lineage: Bacteria > Actinomycetota > Actinomycetes > Mycobacteriales > Pseudonocardiaceae > Actinophytocola. The sequence goes on from CAWGVZ010000010.1 coordinate 515,384, forward strand.
CTCGGCGACACGATCGTCCTCGCCGGCAACCGGTACCCGGCGATGTCGATCGGCTCGGTCAGCATCCGCGCCACGTTCTGGATCACCGGGCGCCGGCGCATGGCCTCCTTCGCCACGGCCTGCAGATAGTCGTCGTCGCCGGCGTCGGCTGCTTTCTGCGCCGTCCGCTGGACGGAGGGATTGCGCGCGAGTTCATGGAAGGACCACGCCAGCGCGGTCGCCGTGGTTTCGTGGCCCGCCAGCAGCAACGTGATCATCTGATCGCGAAGCTCCACATCGGACATCTCGCCACCACCGGCGATCAGCAGCCAGGACAGCACGTCGCTGCGTTCACCGAGATCACCAGCCGTGCGGCGGTCCGCGATCTCCGCGTACATCAACGCGTCGGCCTTCAGCAGGTTCTCGCGGTTGCGCCGCCACGGACCGTACCTGGCGAGCTTCGGGTAGCTCCAGCCGAGCACGGTCAGCGGGCCGATCTCACTCACCCGCCTGATCCTCGGCCGCAACTCGGACAGCCGCGCGCCGTCGGTCAGGCCGAACACCACCCGCAGGATGATCTCCAGCGTCACGTTGTTCATCACCGGATGCACGGCGAACGGCCGCCCGACCGGCCACCGCGTCACGTTCTCCGTGGCCAGCTCGGTCATCATGTCGCGGTAACCCCGCAGCGCGGCCCCGTTGAACGCCGGCATCAGCAGTTTGCGGGCGCGCTGGTGAACGTCCTCGTCGGTGATCAGCACCGAGTTCGGTCCCATCACCGGTCGCAGGATTCCGTTGCCCTCACCGGCATGGAAGATGGTGGGCGAGCCGGCGAACACCTGGCGGATGTCCTCCGGACGAGTGAGCGTGACCACCAGTTGCCGCCCGGCGATCCGCGTGGTGAACACGCTGCCGTGGCGGCGCCACAGGTAGGTCTGGAGCTGCCGGCGCGCCGCCAGGAACAGGAAGGTCTGGACCAGCGTCGGTAGCCGGGAGCCTGGTGGGACCTGTGTTTCCTGGAGGGTCGCCATGCGCTCGTTTATACGCCCGTATAGATCGGTCCACAAGGGGTTACCATCGGCCGGTGGGTCATCGCGAACAGCTGCTCACGGCGGCCAGGCAGCTGCTGGAGGACAAGGGCTACGCGCACATCACGGCGCGTGACCTGGTCGCCGCGTCCGGCACGAACCTGGCCTCCATCGGCTACCACTTCGGGTCCAAGGCCGGCCTCCTGAACGCCGCGCTGGGCCTCGTGTTCGAGGAGTGGACCACCCAGCTGGCGGACATCGCCATGGCCGACCCGGACGTCTCCCCCATCGCCCGAGCGCACCTGACCTGGGCGGCGCTGCTCGAGAACCTGACCGGCCGCCGCGCGCTACTCGTGTCGTTCCTGGAGGCCATGGCGCAGGCCGACCGCGACCCGGAACTGCGGTCTCAGCTGGCGCGGATGTACCAGCGCACGCGAACCAGGGTGAGCGCGATCGTGGCGACCGCGCTGGACGCCCCACCGGACGACCCGCGCTGCACGGCCGTGGCCAGCTGGGTGATGGCCGTGTGCGACGGGCTGTCGATGCAGTGGCTCCTCGACCCGGCCAACGCGCCGGCCGGCCCCGACCTCCTCCGCGGCCTGGCCGACCTGCGCGCGGTCTCGGATTCCTAGCGCTCAGCCCAGCGTGTCCACCACGTACGCGGCGGCCTCGGCGATGAGCGCCTCGTCGTACTCGGCGTCCGCCGTGGCCTTGCTGGACATGATCGCCAGGAGAATCGGCTCGGCGTCCGGCGGGAACAGCACGGCGATGTCGTTGAGCGTGCCGTAGTCGCCGGTGCCGGTCTTGTTCGCCACGACCCAACCCGGCGGGATGGACGCGCGGATGCGTTTGGCGCCAGTGGTGTTGCGCTCCAACAGGTCCCGGATGACGCCGCGCTTGTCCGCCGGCAACGCGTCCGCCAGCACGATCCTCTGGTAGTCGGTGCCGAGCGCCCGCGGCGACGACGTGTCACGCGGATCGCCCGGCGTGGCGGCCACGATGTCCGGCTCGATCCGGTCCATGCGGGTGACCGTGTCGCCCAGGTCGCGGGTGTACGCCGTCAGCTCGGCCGGCCCGCCGAGATCGCGCAGCAGGAGGTTGCCGGCCGTGCCGTCGCTGTAGCGGACGGCCGCGTCACACAGTTGGCGGACGGTCATCCCCGTGTCCACATGGGACTCGGTGATGACAGAGCTCTTCATGAGGTCGTCCTCCGTGTACGTGACGACCGTGTCGAGGTGCGACAGTGGGTTCCGGTGCAGCACGGCCGCCGCCGCGAGTCCCTTGAAGGTGGAACAGAACGCGAACCGCTCGTCCGCGCGGTGCGCGATGGTGACGCCGGTGCCGGTGGCGAGCGCGTAGACACCGAGTCGCGCGTCGAACTTCTGCTCCAACTGGGCCAGGGCCTCGGGATTCTCGATGACCTCCGGTGAGGGCGATGGCGGAGTTGGCGACGGCGAGGTGGAGCGTGGTGCTGGTGCGGTGTCCGTCCCGCAGCCGGCCAACGGCAGCAGCGCGGCCATCCCCAGGAGCGCGCGGCGAGATACAGGCATGGTCTTCCCCCCGAACAGTGCGGCTGTGTCAACAACCTAGCAAAACTGTCGGTGCCCGCGAGTACGCTTAAAAACAGGGGTCCCAGGACCGTTTTGTCGGTGCTGTCTGTCACCATCGAACCGGAGCCCTGCGGTCGGTCATGAACCGGCCCGGCTCATGGTGAACCCACCGCGGTGCTCGATGCGACACTCCCTCCCCGCAGGCAGGCGGCTGCCACGGGAACGTCCCACCCGTCACGGGAAACACAAGCCCGCCGTCCGCGTGCACGATCGCGCTCTGCCAGCCCGAGCGCACTCCGGCTCGTGGGCGTTTCTCGTTCACCATCGCACAACGCTATCCGCGCACCGTAATCGTCCAGTCACAATTGCTGAGGATGTCCAAGTAGAATTCACCGGCCTCATGGTAATTCTGCGTGTCCGACGCGTTGAGTTTCTCCAGGTTGGACATGACGGGCAACAGATCCACGTCACCCTTGGGAAACATCTGGAAAATCCCGATAGGACCGAGCTCATCCGAGCACTCGTAGCTCCATTCGACGGTCCACTCAGGACCGACGGTGAACTTCTCCGTGGTCTTGTTGCCGGAGCCGGCGACTTCCAGCTTGACTGTCGCCTGGCTGGCAGGGTCCGCCGACTCGGTGGATGCCGGGTCGGGCACCTTCGATTCCGATGTCTCCGTATCCGACGGGCCCGGCTGCGCCGACTCGCTTTCGAGCTCCTTGTTTCTCTGCGCCTGAGTGAAGACGGTGCAGCCGGCGACGCTCAGCATAACCACTGAAATGCCAACGATGCATTGGCACACACGACGCATTGATCTTCGTGCATTGCCAAACGCAGGTGTGCGATCCGACATCTACTGCCCCCATGTTTACGCGGATTTCCCTGAAGTGGCCACTAGAAAAGCATGGTCTGTGAACGATGTCAACAGGCAACAGCGGCCATGTTACAGTTCACGCGGGACCGTCCCGGGAGGAGCAGTTTGTCGACCGAAGCCACGGTGAGCGCATCCGACATCGCCCGTCTCGCCGGCGTTGGCCGAGCGGCCGTGAGCAACTGGCGCCGCCGGTACGAGGACTTCCCGCAACCCGTCGGTGGCAGCACCAACCATCCGCTGTTCGACCTGGCATCAGTCGAGCGGTGGCTCAGCGACCAGGGCAAACTGCACCGTGGTTCACCGTGGGACCGGCTGTGGCAGCTCGTCGAGGCGTATCGGGGGGGCGCGGAGTCGGCCGACATGCTTGCCTGGATCGGCCGGTTCCTGCTCTACCTGGACAACGACCAGCATTCCTGGACGCGACTGCGGGCGTTGCCTGACGAGCCGCTGCGCGACGCGCTGCCGAGCGCGGTCGACGCCGCGGCGAACCACGCCGACCTCAGCGACCGGACGTTCTCCGTGGATCCGGCCCGGATCCACGTGCTGCGCGAAGTGGCGCAACTGGCCGAGCAGGACGGCGCGGCGACCGCCTTCGGCGAGCTGCTCGACCGGTTCGTGCCCGCCACTGCCCGGTGGATGAACGCGACCACGCCTGACCTCGCCCGTCTGATGGCCGAGCTTGCCGGGGTTCGAGCGGGCGTCGTGCTCGACCCGGCCTGCGGCATCGGAACCGTCCTCGCCGAGGCCTCCGGGCCGGCCGTGCGCTGCCTCGGCCAGGAGATCGACCCGAGCCTGGCCCGGATCGCGGCGATCCGGCTCGCCCTGCTGGGCCGCGACGCCACGATACGAGTGGGCGACTCGTTGCTGGGCAACGCGTTCACCGGCCAGCTCGCCGACGCCGTCGTCTGTGTCCCGCCCTTCAACGAGCGGCACTGGGGGCATGAGGAGTTGCTCAACGATCCGCGCTGGGTGTACGGGATTCCAGCGCGCCTGGAGTCCGAGCTCGCCTGGCTGCAGCATGCCGTCGCGCAGGTCAAGCCGGGTGGGACGGTCGTGCTGAGCATGCCGCCATCGGCCGCGTCTCGGCGTTCCGGCCGCCGGATCCGAGCCGAGCTGCTGCGCTCGGGCGCACTCCGAGCCGTCGTGGCGCTGGCGGGGCCGACCCACTTGTGGCTGCTGCGGCGTCCCGTGACCAGCACCGAGTCCGGGACGCGGCTTCTGGTCGTGGACGCGAGCGAGTCCGAGTGGGCCGCGACCGAGCTGGTGATCGACGCATGGCGGGCGTTCGAGAATCCGACGGGCGTGGTCGAGGAGCGGCCGGGGCGGGTTCGCACGGTGCCCGTGCTCGACGTGCTCACCGACGAGATCGACCTGACACCGGCCCGGAACCTGCCGGTGTCCGCGGTCAGCTCGCCCCGGGAGCTTCAGTCTCGTCAACGGGATCTGGCCGAGCGGCTGGCCGAGCTGGCGCGTTCGGTGCCCACACCGGACTGGGGTCCGCCGGCCGACACGAGGATCATCAGCACGATCGCCGAGCTGGTCCAGGCCGGCGCGGTCAGCGTCCAGCCGTCGACGCCGGTCGGGGAACCGCCCCGGCACGGTCCGGACGGCGTGGCGTTCCTGGAGGTCGATGACCTGCTCGACGGCCGCGGCACGACCTCCAGAGTGTCGCCTGAGTTCGCCGACACGTGCGCGCGCGGCCGAGCCGGGGACGTCGCGGTGCCGATGGTGGGCGGGCGCATGATGGCCAGAGTGCTCGACGGTGACGTCGCACTCGCTCGCGGTCTGTGCCTCCTGCGGCCGAACCCGCTGGTGATCGACCCGTGGTTTCTCGCCGGGTTCCTGACCAGCTCGAGGAACTCCCGTCAGGCCAGCACCCATCTGTCCGCCGCGTCGCGGCTGGATGTCCGGCGATGTGAGATCCCCCGCCTGCCGATCGCCGAACAGCAACAATATGGCGCCATTTTCCAACGCCTGGCTGACTTCACCACCACAATGGCCGCGTTGACCGATCTTGCCGGGAACGTGGTCCAGGAGGCCACCGACGGGCTGACCAACGGCGTCATCACGCCACCGTCGAACGCCGGCTGACACGAGAAGGGCAGACACCGTGGGGGAAGTCGGCTCCTGGCGGGCCGTTATCGGCTGGCTCGACCTATCGGCCGAGGTGGGATGGGTGAGGTCTGGTCGGCGCTCGACGTACGGCTCGACCGCGCGGTCGCGGTGAAGCTGTTGCGCCCCAACGGACTTCCCGCCGGCATCGAGCACGAGACGCTGATCAGCCGGTTTCAGCGGGAGGCCAGGTTGACCGCCAAGCTGGAACATCCGAGCGTCCCGGCCGTGTACGACACCGACACCTCGGATGGCGAGCTCTTCCTGGTCATGGAGCTGATCGAAGGCGGCGACCTGACCGAGTTCCAAGCCGAGTACGAGCCGGTCGAGACCGGGTGGACGGTCGCGATCGGCGCGCAGATCGCCTCCGTGCTGGGCGCGGCGCACGCGGTCAACCTGGTACACCGGGATCTCAAGCCACGTAACGTCATGATCACCCCGAACGGCCGGGTGAAGGTGCTCGACTTCGGCGTCGCGTCACTGCTCGATCCCGACATCACGCGGATCACCGCGACCGCCCAGTCGCTCGGCACCCCCGCGTACATGGCGCCGGAGCAGGCGATGCACGGCCTCGTGAGCCCGGCGAGCGACCTGTACTCGCTGGGTTGCGTGCTTTACGAGTTGATTACCGGGAAACCCGTGTTCACCGCGAGCACCGCGCTTGCCATGATGCACCGGCACCACTCGGAGGCGCCGACGCCGGTGCGGACGCTGCGCCCGGACGCCCCGCCGGAGCTCGCGGTCATGGTGGAACAACTGCTCGCCAAGCAGCCCGCGCTGCGTCCGGCCAACGCCCTGGAGGTCTACGACCGGCTCATGCCGTTGCTGCCGTCGAACTGGGCGCACCCGGTTCGGGAGTTCCCGATGGATCCGACCCGGCCCTTCCGCGATCCGCATGCCACGCCAATCCCCCGGCCAGCCATCACGATCACCACGGGGCCAACCGATACAGCTCCGCCGGTGTTCCCTGGGCCCGGTGCGACAGTCGCCGTGCCGCCACCCGGACAGCGCCCGCGGTTCGCCGAACGCGCCCTGCTGACGGGCGCGGTCCTCTACGGCGCGAGCTTGCTCGTGGGCGTCATACTGCTGGTGACCGCGAAACCGGTGTCGATTCAAGCCATGCTGTTCGACTCCGTCGTCACCGCGGTGCTGGTGATCAACTGGTTGCGGAGGCGGAACCGCCGCCTCGCCGGGATCCCCAGCTGAGCAACTCGTCAGTCACGCAGACCTGCCGGCAGTGCCCGGGGTCCGTCCTGCCGGGCTCGGCGCCACCGGTCCCAGACGGTCGCCGCGGCGATGGAGACGGTCAGCAGCACCACGCTTCCGACCACGTCCAGGATGTAGTGATTGCCGGTGGTGATGACGACGGCGACCATCCCCACCGGGAACAGCCACGCGAGCAGCGCGAGACGCGGATGGGTGCCACGCGCCCCCAACCACGCGGCGTAGGCACACAACCCCGACCAGCCGACGTGCAGGCTCGGCATCGCCGAGAAGTGGTTCTTGCCGTTCGTCAGATCGCGCGAACCGCCGCCGAAGGGGTCGTGCGCGGCCACGATGTCGACGATCCCGGGCAGGGCGAACCGAGGTGGCGACATCGGCAGCAACCAGAAGACGAGCAACGCCAACGGCGCCATCACGATCAGGGTGCGGCGGACCGTGGGAAACACCTCGGCCCGGAAGAACAGCACCCACAGCAACACGGCGGCCAGCGGCAGGTAGTACAACCGGTAGTACAGCACGGCCGCCTGCGTCAGCACCGGATTCCCGGCAAGCCACTCGTTGGCCGCCACCTCGACGTCCAGGTTCAGCCAGCGCTCCACCGACTGCAGCGTCCGCGCGTTCGCCGTCGCCGAGGCGACATCCGTTCCCGCCAGGTTGTGCAACCACGAGTACAGCATCAGGCCGGCGACCACACCCGCGAGTTGGACCACCGATCGACGCCACCGACTTGGCTCAGTCACGCAGATCCAGTCCGAGGTCCAGCGCGGGCGCCGAGTGGGTCAGCGCGCCGGCCGACAGGTAGTCGACGCCCGTCTCCGCGTAGATCCGTGCGTCGGCCAGCGTCAGGCCGCCCGAGACCTCCAGCTTCGTCGGCGCGCCGAGGTCGGCCACCCGCCGCACGGCCGTCTCGCACTGGTCCGGCGTGAAGTTGTCCAGCAGCACCAGTTCCGCACCCGCAGCGAGCGCCTCGTCCAACTGATCGAGCGTGTCGACCTCCACCTCGTACGGCAGCTGCGGCGCGTACTCCCGCGCGAGTCTCAAAGCCACGGCCACCCCGCCGGCGGCCGCCACATGGTTGTCCTTGATCAGCACGGCGTCGCCCAAGCCGAGCCGGTGGTTCTCCCCGCCACCGCAGCGAACCGCGTACTTCTCCAGCAGCCGCAGGCCGGGCAGTGTCTTGCGGGAGTCGCGGACGGCCACCCCCGTACCGGCCACCGCCTCCACCCACGCGGCCGTCACGGTCGCCACCCCGGACAGGTGGCAGACCAGGTTCAACGCCGTCCGCTCGGCCGTCAGCAGACCCCGGACCGGACCGCGCAGCACCAGCACCTCGTCACCCGGCCGGAGGCGCATGCCGTCGTCGAGTCGGTCCAGCACCTCGACCTCACCGAGCACCGTCTCGAACACCGCGAGTGCGGCCGGAATCCCCGCCAGGATGCCGAACGCCCGCGAACCGAGGGACGCCGTCGCGACCGCGTCCGCCGGGACGGTCGCCGCGGTGGTCGCGTCCGGGCCGTAGCGCAGATCCTCGGTCAGCGCGGTCTCCACCACTCTCTTCAGATCATCGGCGTCGATCACGCGGCACCCTTCAACAACGCCGGCTCCGCCAGCATCGGCTGTCCCGACGGGGTCAGGCGCACGGTAAGACTACGCAACCACGCGGGATCCGTCGACGAAAAGTCACTCCGCACATGGCAGCCCCGCGACTCGGTTCGCGCGGCGGCCGCCGCCAGCAGCGCCCGCGCGGTGAGCGTCAGCGCCGCGTCCTCCACGGCCGTGCGAGTCGCCAGCGGACGGTCCACAGCGGACACATCGAGCACCGAGCCGACCACCGCCAGCCCCTCGGCGTCCCGGCCGATTCCCGCATAACGGCTCATCACCCGCTGCAGCGTGTCCCGGTCGGCCACCGGAACTGTCGGTACCGGCTCGCACACCGCGAGTCGCGGCTCGGCCAGCACGCCCATCGCGAGATCGGCGGCCACCGCCTCCGCCGCTCTGGTGCCCACCACCAGGCCTTCGAGCAAACTGTTGGACGCCAGCCGGTTCGCGCCGTGCAACCCGGTCCTGGCCACCTCGCCCGCCGCGTACAGGCCGGACACGGCCGTCCGACCGTCCACAGTGGTCACCACCCCGCCGCACGCGAAGTGCGCGGCCGGCGCCACGGGGATCGGCGTCTCCGACGGGTCGACCCCCACGGTCAGGCACGCCGCCCGCACGGTCGGGAACCGCCGCCGGAACTCCGCGGCGGACAGGTGCGTCGCGTCCAGGAACACATGGTCCTCGCCGAGTGACGCCAGTCGCCGGCTGATGGCCGCCGACACCACGTCCCGCGGCGCCAGGTCCTCCAACGGGTGCACCCCGGCCATCACCCGTGCGCCGGTCGAGTCGACCAGCACCGCACCCTCGCCGCGCACGGCCTCGGTCACCAGCGGACACCGCCCGCGTGCGCCGGCCCCCGTGTACAGCACGGTCGGGTGGAACTGCACGAACTCCAGATCGGCCACCGGCGCACCGGACCGCAGCGCGATGGCCACGCCGTCGGCCGTCGCGACCTCCGGGTTGGACGTGGCCTGGAAGAGCTGGCCGAGCCCGCCGGTGGCGAGCAGCACGGCCGGCGCCGACAGCACGCCCGCCACCCCGTCCGCGTCCAGGACCAGCAGTCCGGCGACCTCGCCGGCCGGGGTCCGCAGCGTGTCGACGGCCGTGTGGCCCTCGAGCATGGGCACCTGGCCGTCGCGCGACGCGGCCAGCAGCGCCCGCTCCACCTCGGCTCCGGTCGCGTCCCCGCCGGCGTGCACCACCCGGAACGCCGTGTGCCCGCCCTCCCTGGTCCGCTCCAAACGGCCCTCGGAAGCGTCGAACTCCGCGCCCCGGCCCCGCAGCCGCGCCACCGCACCCGGCCCGGCGCCGATGATCTGCTCGGTGGCCGCCGGGTCGTTCAGCCCGACGCCCGCCACCAGCGTGTCCGCCACGTGCCGGTCCACCGAGTCGGCCGGGTCGTCGCCCAGCACGACCGCCACCCCGCCCTGGGCCCAGCGGGTATTGCCGCCGTCGGCCGCCTCCTTCGTGACCACCATGACCCGCAGGCCCAGCTCCCTGGCCCGCAGCGCCGCGGTCAACCCGGCCACGCCGGTGCCGACGATCACCAGGTCGGCGCGTGCCTCCCAGTTCACTCCGCCGCTCCCGGCTTGCCGATCTCGATCATGCGCCGCACGGCGCCGCGCGCCCGCGCCGCGATCTCGGGATCCACGTGCACCTCGTCCTTGCCCTCGCGGAGCGATCGCAGCAGCGCGGCCGGCGTGATCATCTTCATGTACCGGCAGGACGCGCGGTCGTTCACCGCGCGGAAGTCGATCTCCGGGGCGGCGCGGCGCAGCTGGTGCAGCATGCCGATCTCGGTGGCCACGAGCACCGACTTGGCGTTCGTCGACCGCGCCTCGGTCACCATGTCGCCCGTCGAGAGGATCTTGACCTGCGAGCTGGGCACGATGCCCTCCCCCGCCAGGTACAGCGCCGACGTGGCGCAGCCGCACTCCGGGTGCACGAACAGGTCGGCGTCGGGATCGGCGGCCGCGCGCGCGGCCAACTCGGGCCCGTTGATGCCGGCGTGCACGTGGCACTCGCCGGCCCAGATGTACAGGTTCTCCCGGCCGGTCTCGCGCTTGACGTGCGCGCCGAGGAACTGGTCGGGCAGGAACAACACGTCGCGGTCGGCCGGGATGGACCGGACCACGTCGACCGCGTTGGACGACGTGCAGCAGATGTCGGTCTCGGCCTTCACCTCGGCCGTGGTGTTCACGTAGGACACCACCACCGCTCCCGGGTGCTCGGCCTTCCATTCGCGCAGCTGGGCGGCGTCGATGGAGTCGGCGAGCGAACAGCCGGCGCGGGCGTCGGGGATCAGCACGGTCTTGTCCGGACTGAGGATCTTCGCGGTCTCGGCCATGAAGTGCACGCCGCAGAAGATGATGGTGGACGCGTCGCTGGCCGCGGCTATCCGGCTCAGCGCGAGCGAGTCGCCCGTGTGGTGGGCGATGTCCTGGATCTCCGGCAGCTGGTAGTTGTGCGCGAGCAGCACGGCGTCGCGTTCCTTCGCCAGCCGGCGCACCTCGTCACGCCAGGCGGCGTCCGGCTCGACGCCCGTGAACGGCGTCAGGTCCTGCTCCAACGTTGCGGCCACTTGTCCCCTCCTTGGGTCTCGGTCCGCCACTCGGTTTCCCATCCGGAGGTTTTCGCCTTAGGATCGAAAACATGGCCGATGCTACCACCGTGACAACGCCGGCAGCTCACGAAGTCCTGGCCGCGGTGCTCCAGGTGCGAGCGGAATCACTCCAGGTGCTGCTCTGGCAGCGCGCTCAGGAACCGCACGTGCACCGCTGGTCACTGCCCGGTGGGCGGCTGGGGGCGACCGAGGACGTGGAGACGTCGATCAAGCGCCAGCTGGCGGAGAAGGTCGACGTCCGGCAGTTGTCGCACGTCGAGCAGCTGTCGGTGTTCAGCGCGCCGGACCGGGTGCCGGGCGAGCGGGTGGTGGCGAGCGCGTTCCTCGGGCTGGTGCCGTCGGACAACGACCCGGCGCTGCCGGAGGACACCGCATGGCATCCGGTCGAGTCGCTCCCCCACACGGCGTTCGACCACGAGTCGATCGTGCGGCGAGCCCGCAACCGGCTGCGGGCGAAGCTGTCGTACACGAACCTCGGGTTCGGGCTCGCCCCGCCGACGTTCACCATCTCGGCGCTGCGCGAGCTGTACTCGGCCGCGCTCGGCTACCGGGTGTCGGCCACCAACCTCCAACGCGTCCTGTCCCGGCGGGGCCTGCTCGAACCGACGGGTGAGACCGCGCTGCCCGGCCGGGCCGGCGGCCGGCCGGCCGCGCTGTTCCGGTTCACCCAGCGCGGGATCGAGGTCACCGACCCGTTCGCCGTGCTCCGCCCGCCCGCCCACTGAGCCGCGAACCAAGCGGGCGAACCAAGCGGACAACGGCGAGGCGACCTAGCCTTAGGTCCGTGCCCGATTCGCTGCCGTTGTTCCCGTTGCAGACGGTGTTGCTGCCCAACGCAGCACTGCCGCTGCACATTTTCGAACCGCGGTACCGGCAGCTGACCGTCGATCTCATGACCGGCACGGTCCCCGACAAACGGTTCGGCGTGGTCGCGCTGAACCCGTCGCCGGAGATCGAGATCACCTCGTTGGAGCAGCTTCAGACGATCGGCTGCGCGGCGCTGTTACGCCAGGCCACGCAGCTGCCCGACGGCCGCTTCGACATCGTCACCACGGGCGAGCGGCGGTTCCGGCTGCTCGACCTCGACACGTCCAGCGCGCCGTACCTGGTCGGCACGGTCGAGTGGGTGCCGGACACGCCGGCCGTCATCCCCGGGCAGCGCGCGGCCGCCGACACCGTGGGCTCACTGATCGAGACGGCCCGCGCCGCCTACCGCCGGTACTGCCAGGCCGCCTGGCACAACGGCGACTGGACCGAGCCGACCGACGAGGTAGCGACGGCCGAGCTGGCGCACCTGCTGGCCACCGACTGCCTGCTGCCCATGGACGACCGGCAGAAGATCCTGGAGGAGACCCGGCCACTGCACCGGCTCCGGATGGTCACCCAGCTGCTGACCCGCGAGGCGGGCATTCTCGTGGCACTGCGGGCCGTGCCCGCTCCCCCGGCGGAATTCCGGCCCCAGGGCAACCGTAACTAGCCGCATGCAGGGAACGCGTCGTTCCCGGCGGTCAACGCAGGGAAGGCGTCGTTCCCCGCAGGACAGCTAGCCCAGGCGGCGGCCGAGGTCTTCCATTCCGTTCCACGCGGCCAACATGCCGTACGCCAGCGCGGTCGCCAGCGGCCACGCGAGCAGGCCCCAGATGGTCTCCAGGTGCGGCGCCTCGGGCACCACGTCCAGCACCTCCACACTGGCCGGTGCGGGGAAGCGGCCCTTCGCCCACGCCTCGCCCACCAGCGACGCGAGCCAGCCGCCCAGCCCGGACCCGAGCACGGCGGCGATCATGACCACCGGGCCGCGGCGCTCCCGCAGGAACCACACGCCCACGCCCGTCACGATGCCCGCCGCCAGGCACAGCAGGGTGAACAGCACCAGCGCGTCGAAGCGGTGGTAGCTCTCGGCCACCAGCGGCACCGGCCCGTCCTGGCCGATGACCATCCGCACCGGCGGCGCCAGCAGCGACCACAGCCAGCCGACCGCCATGCCGAGCAGCGACACGGTGGACAGCACGCTGATCGCCGGGATCAGGTCGGGCTTGATCACGACCTGCGGCCGCGGCGGCTGCCAGACGTAGGGCATGGGGAACACCGGCAGGGCCTGTTGGGTACCAGCCCCATAGCCGTCCGGGTTCTCCGTCACGCCGACCTCCCAGTACTCATGCCGTCACGGTGAGACTAGTCGGTCGAGACGGCGCCCGAGGACGTGCGGTCGCCGTGTCGGCTGCATCGCGCCGACCAGCCGGCGGGGGTCACCTGCACGACCATCCGGCGGGCGCACTCGGGGCAGAACCGAGGTGGGTCGAGTGCGGCCGCCGGGCTCTGGCAGCGGGTGTGGTCGCCTTCGGTCGGTGGCTTCCCGCAGTGGACGCAGAACACCGATTTACAGCGAGTCGCTCAGGGCTTTGACCGGCATCTTCAGGTCCACGAGCATGTCGAGGTCCTGCTGGGCCGGGCGGCCGAGGTTGGTCAGGTAGTTGCCCACGATGATCGCGTTGATGCCGCCGAGCATGCCCTGCTCGGCGCCGAGGTCACCCAGGGTCAGCTCGCGGCCGCCGGCGAACCGCAGGATCGTGCGGGGCAGGGCGAGCCGGAACGCGGCGATCGTGCGCAGCGCGTCCTTGCCCGCCACGATCTCGAAGTTCTCGTACGGCGTGCCGGGCTGCGGGATGAGGAAGTTCATGGGCACCTCGTGCGGGTCGAGCTCGCCGAGTTGGCCGGCGAACTCGGCGCGCTGTTCGATCGACTCGCCCATGCCGATGATGCCGCCGCAGCAGACCTCCATGCCTGCCGCGTGAACCATCTTCAGCGTGTCCCAGCGCTCCTCCCACGAGTGGGTGGTGACGACGCTCGGGAAGTGCGAACGCGCGGTCTCGAGGTTGTGGTTGTAGCGGTGCACGCCCATGTCGACCAGCTCGTCGACCTGCTCCTGGGTGAGCATGCCGAGCGAGCAGGCGATCTGGATGTCGTTGCCGTCGTCGCGGATGGCCTGGATGCCCGCCCGGACCTGCGACATGAGCCGCTTGTCGGGGCCGCGAACGGCCGCCACGATGCAGAACTCGCTGGCGCCGGTCTCGGCGGTCTCGCGAGCGGCCTTGACCAGGCCGGGGATGTCGAGCCAGGCGGCCCGGACGGGTGAGGGGAACTGGCCCGACTGCGAGCAGAAGTGGCAGTCCTCGGGGCAGCCGCCGGTCTTGAGGCTGACGATGCCCTCGACCTCCACCTCCGGGCCGCACCAGCGCATGCGCACCTCGTGGGCAAGGGCGAGCAGTTCGGGCACCCGGTCGTCGGCGAGCCGGAGCATCTCGAGCACCTGGGCCTCGCCGAGGCCGACGCCGCGCTCGAGCACCTGCTCCCTAGCCACCGCAAGCGGGTCACCAGGCGTGTGGTCAGCCTTCGTCCGTTCGGCAGCAGCGGTCACGGTGCCTCCTCGTTGATGTTCGCGTCGCTCGGGTCAGTGTGCCGCACGAGGGACGCCCAGGAGCGCGACGTGCGTCACGCGTACTACTGATGCTCGAGCCCGGTCAGGCGGCGAACGTCGCCGCGAAGCCGCCCGCGTCGAACTCGCCGCCCAGGGCCGGGGCCAGCGAGCGGCGGGCTACCTGCAGGAACTCCGCTCGGGACAGGGTGCCCGCGCCTGCTGGTAGGGCGCCCACCAGTGGGGCTTCGGCCACCATCGGTAGGTCGTCCAGGTTGCAGCGCGCCGCCAGGTCCGGTTGGGCCGGCCAGGCGCCCACCACCACGCCCATACACTCGATTCCCCTGCGGCGCAGGGCTTCCGCCGTCAGGGCCGTGGCGTTGAGGGTGCCCAGTTCGACGCTGGCCACGATCAGGACCGGTGCGGCGATCGACCAGGCGACATCGGCGAGGGTGCCGCCGTTGTCGTCGAACCGGACCAGGAGGCCGCCCGCGCCCTCGACCAGCACCAGGTCGTGGCCGCGGGCCAGCTCGACGGCGGCCGCGGCCACGCGGGACGGGTTCACGGGCGGCAGGCCGGCCCGGCGCGCGGCCGTGTTCGGCGCCAGTGGGTCGGGGAATCTGGCCAGCTCCCAGGGGGTGACGTCGCCGGCCAAGCGGGCGACCTCGTCGACGTCCCCGGGTTCGCCGGGCGACACGCCTGTCTGTGCGGGCTTGAGAACCGCGACGCTACGTCCCTGCGCCAAGGCACAGGCGGCCACGGCGGCGGCGACCGCCGTCTTGCCCACTCCGGTTCCGGTACCCGTGAGCACCATCAGACTCACGGAGCGTCAGGTTAGTCCCACCCGTTTGCCGCAACCCCACCCGGGCCGGGACTCGGTATCGTCGACGGGTGATCGTGGAGGGGGATGGTCGCGCGCGGCTCGGCGCGCCGACCACGGAGATGACCGACCAGGTGCTCATGTTCGGCGCCGACTGGTGCGGTGACTGCCGGCGCACCAAGTCCTGGCTGCGCCGCCACGACGTGCCCTTCGTGGCGATCGACACCGATGCGGATCCCGACGCCCGGGGCCGCGCGGCCGAGGTCGCCGGCGGGCTCACGAACATCCCGGTGGTCCTCACGCCGGACGGCACCGTGCTGGTCGAACCGACGAGCGTCGAACTGGCGACCACACTGGCCGACTACCGCCGACCCCGCGGCGGCGGCCGCTCCCCCTGCCGATAGCTCAACCGGCCGCCGCGGCCGCTACCGCCGCCGCGCCGATCGCCGCTATGTCCGCCGAATCGCTGATGTACGGCGGCATCGTGTAGATCAGATCGCGGAACGGGCGCAGCCACACACCGTGGTCCACCGCTGCCTTAGTGGCGGCGGCCAGGTCGACCTCGTGGTCCACCTGCACCACGCCGATCGCGCCCAGCACGCGGACGTCACGGATGCCGGGGAGTTGGGCGGCCGGCTCCAGGGCCGTCACCAGTTCGTTCTCTAGTCGCTTGATCGTGCTGCGCCAGTCCTGACTGAGCAGCAGGTCGATCGATGCCGTGGCTACGGCGGCGGACAGCGGGTTGCCCATGAACGTGGGGCCGTGGGCCAGCACCGGTACCGAGCCGCGCGAGATGCCGTCCGCCACGCGGGCGCTGCACAGTGTCGCGCCCATCGACAGGTAGCCGCCGGTCAGCGCCTTGCCCACGCACATGACGTCCGGGCTCACCGACGCGTGGTCGGCGGCGAACAGCTCGCCCGTGCGGCCGAAACCGGTGGCGATCTCGTCGAAGATCAGCAGGACGTCGTTGGCGAGGGTCAGCTCGCGCAGGACGTGCAGGTAGCGGGGATCGTGGAAGCGCATGCCGCCCGCGCCCTGCACCACCGGTTCGACGATGACGGCCGCCAACTCGTCGGCGTGAGTCTCGATCAGCTCGGCCAGGTGGGCGACATAGTCGTGGTCAAGATCGACCGGTGGCTCCTCGGCGAAGAGCTGGGTGGGCAGGACGCCGCGCCAGAGGCTGTGCATGCCGCCGTCGGGGTCGCAGACGCTCATCGGGTGGAACGTGTCGCCGTGGTAGCCGCCGCGCCAGGTGAGCAGGCGCCGCTTCTCCGGGCGGTCGAGCGAACGCCAGTACTGGAGGCACATCTTGACGGCGACCTCGACCGACACCGAGCCGGAGTCGCAGAGGAACACGTGCTCCAGCGGCTCGGGCGTGATCTCGACCAGGGTGGTGGCGAGGCGGATCGCCGGCTCGTGGGTGAGCCCGCCGAACATGACGTGGCTCATCCGGCCGGCCTGGTCGGCGAGGGCCTGGTCGAGGACCGGGTTGCGGTAGCCGTGGATGGCCGCCCACCAGGACGACATGCCGTCGATCAGCTCGCGCCCGTCGACCAGCCGCAGCCGCACGCCCTGGGCGGACTCGACGACCAGCGGGTCGACCGTGCCCGGCATCGGCCCGTACGGATGCCACACGTGTGCCCGGTCCAGCGCCACCAACTCGTCGATACCCACGACCGCAGGCTAACCGGGACGGTGTCCTGGGTCGGCGCTGAGCGCAAGGGTTGAATGGCTGGCGGTCGAGTTCGTGGACGTCAGTCGGTGGACGGGATCAGCGCATGCACGGCCTGGTCGATCCGGCGGGCCCGGGTGTCGTCCTTGCGCGCGGACATGACCGATTTCACCAACTCGCCCCGCCGGAACGGGGTCAACTGATCGAAGTTGTCACGGACGCCTGCTTTCGCCAACGCGTCGGCGAGCTCCGTCGGCACCTCCACGGTGCGCTCGGTGCTGTCGCGCTCGACGAGCACGTGCACCGCATCGCCGGCCGTCAAGCCGGTCTGGCTCCGCAAGGCCTTGTTCACGGCCATCATGTAGCCGCCGTTCATCTTGTGCAGGGTGGTGCGCACCGGCGTGCCGTTGATCGTGACCACGGCGGGTACCAACCGTTCGTCGCCGAAACGCCTGGCCAGTTCGGCGGGCAACCACAGACGCACCGCGTTGCGTGCCTGGACCAACTCCGTGTCGAACTCGATCCCGCTCGGTGGCTTCGATTCGCTCGCGAGCTCGCTCATGCCATCCCCCCGGCCTCGGTCCGTTGCAGGTGACCGGCCAGACGGGCACGTACCAACTTCTTCCACCCGCCGCGGTGCATGAACGCCAGCACGGCACCACTGAGGCCGGTGAATCCTTGATGGTCCAGGCGCAGCCGGGTTCCCCCGTCGCTCAACCCGGTCATCGTCCAGGTGACGGTGGTGCTGTTGCGCATCCGGCTCCCGCGCCAGGTGTAAGCGAGTCGGGTGGGTTCGTCGGCTTCGGTCACCTCGCAGTGCACGACTCCGTCCCAACCAGGCACGGGCTTGGCGCGCAGCGTGAACGTCGTACCGACCACAGGGGCGAAGCCGTCCACCGGCATCAGCCACTCGGCGAGGGCGTCTGGATCGGTGAGCGCGAGCCACACGTCCTTCGGCCGGTGGGGCAGGTCCACTTCCACGGTGATGTCGCGGGACATTCTCACTCTCTCTTGTTCTTCTTCTGCGCCTGACTGTCAAGGTAGGTCTGCAGGTTGCCGATTCGGTCGGTCCAGAAATCACTGAAGATCGAGGCCCAGTCATGCAGGTCGCGCAGTGGCTCGGGCCGCAGGCGGTACAGCCGCTGACGTCCGGAGCGTTGCTCGGTGACCAGCCCTGCTGACCGCAGCACCGCGAGGTGACGCGAGAGCATGGGCAGGCCGACGTCGAGCGCTTTGGCCAGTTCGGTCACGGGCAGTTCACGCTGGCGCCCGAGCGCTTCCAACGCCGCTCGGCGGGTTGGGTCCGCCACCGCCCTGAACACGTCTTCTCCGGCCACCGGTCTCGGCATGCTCAAAACTTATGGTAGATGTGAAGTGTTGTCAACGGCGTCATCCGGCTATGGCTTGGATCATCACGTCTCGCGGTTCGGGCCGGTCGAGGTCGGTGCCTGCCTGGCTTTCTGGCGTGGACGGGTGTGTGCGCGGTCAGGCGTCTACCGCTACTCCCGGGATCGCCTTGATCTCGCCCAGGAAGGCTGGGCTCACGGTGATCGGGTAGTCGTCCAGGGCGAGGGTCACGCCGTTTTCCTTGTGGGCGAACTTCAGGTGTACCGGGGTCTCGCCTCGGTGGGCGGACAGCGTGTTCTTCAGTTCGCCCACCACCTCGTCGTTCAGTTTGATCGGGTTGCACAGCAGCACGAACGGGGCCGCTTCCCCTGGGGCGGTCAGTTCCGCGTCGCTGATGTCCAGGGGGATCAGGCCCGAGCCGAACACCGACATCTTGTCCTCGCGCCAGTTGACCCGGCCCTTGACCGACTACCGCGGAGTCCTCGACCAGGTCCTGGGACAGCACCGAGTAGGACTTCGCGAAGAACAGGACCTCGATCGAGGCGTCCAGGTCCTCGATGGTGCAGATGCACCACGGTTCGCCCTGCTTGTTCACCCGGCGTTCCATCGACGAGATCATGCCGGAGAGCACGAGCTCGCCCTCCTTCGGCGGATCAGCGATGATCTCGGCGATCGGCTTGGGCGCGTGCTTGCGCAGCAGGCGTTCGGCGCCGTCCAGCGGGTGGGCCGACACGTACAGACCCAGCATTTCGCGCTCGTAGCCGAGCAGCTGCTTGCGCGGCCACTCGTCCGGCGTGAACTTCAGGTGCGCCAGCGGGGACGCGTCGTCGGCCGCCGGGGTGGTGTCGTCGCCGCCGAACAGGTCGAACTGGCCCATCGCCTCCTGGCGCTTCAGGCCGACCACCGCCTCGACCGCCTCCTCGTGGACCTGCACGAGCGAGAGCCGGGTGTGGCCGAGCGAGTCGAACGCGCCGGCCTTGACCAGCGACTCGATCACCCTTTTGTTGCAGCACACCAGTTCCGACTTGTCGAGGAAGTCGGTGAACGAGACGTACGCACCCTTGGTCTCGCGGGACTGGACGATCGAGTCGACCACGTTGGCGCCCACGTTGCGGATGGCACCGAGACCGAAGCGGATGTCCGTGCCGACCGCGGCGAAGCGCAGACCCGACTCGTTGACGTCCGGCGGCAGCACCTTGATGCCGGAGCGGCGGCACTCGGACAGGTACACGGCGGACTTGTCCTTGTTGTCCGCCACCGAGGTGAGCAGCGCGGCCATGTACTCGGCCGGGTAGTTCGCCTTGAGGTAGGCGGTCCAGTAGCCGACCAGGGCGTAACCGGCGGCGTGGGACTTGTTGAACGCGTAGCCGGCGAACGGGAGGATCGTGTCCCACAGGGTCTTCACGGCCTCGGCCGAGTAGCCGTTGGCCTGCATGCCCGCCTCGAAGCCCGCGTACTCCTTCTCGAGCACCTCGGCCTTCTTCTTACCCATGGCCTTGCGGAGCACGTCGGCTCGACCCATGGAGTAACCGGCCACCTTCTGAGCGATCTGCATGATCTGCTCCTGGTAGACGATCAGGCCGTAGGTCTCGGACAGAATCTCCTTGAGCGGTGCCTCCAGCTCGGGGTGGATCGGGGTGATCCGCTGCCGCGCGTTCTTGCGGTCGGCGTAGTTGTTGTGGGTGTTCATGGCCATCGGACCCGGCCGGTACAGCGCGTTCACGGCGGTGATGTCGTTGAACTCGGTCGGCTGCATCCGCCGCAGCAGGTCACGCATAGCGCCACCATCGAGCTGGAACACACCGAGACTGTCGCCGCGGCCCAGCAGCGCGAACGTGGCCTTGTCGTCGAGCGGCAGGGTGTCGAGGTCGATGTCCTCGCCACGGTTGGCCTTGATGTTCTCGATCGCGTCACCGATGACCGTCAGGTTCCGCAGACCGAGGAAGTCCATCTTCAGCAGGCCGATGGCCTCGCACGACGGGTAGTCCCAGCCGGTGATGATCGAGCCGTCGTCGCGGCGCCACAGCGGGATCGACTCCATCAGCGGCTGGGAGGAGAGGATCACCGCACACGCGTGGACACCCGCGTTGCGGATCAGGCCCTCGAGACCGCGCGCGGTCTCGAAGATCTTGCCGACCTCACCGTCGGTCTCGATCAGCGTGCGGACCTCGGTGGCCTCGGTGTAGCGCTCGTGCTTCGGGTCGACGATGCCCGACAGCGGGATGTCCTTGGCGGCCACCGGCGGCGGCAGCGCCTTGGAGATCCGGTCGGCGATCGAGAAGCCCGGCTGGCCGTAGATGACGCGGGCCGCGTCCTTGATGGCGGCCTTGGTCTTGATGGTGCCGAAGGTGATGACCTGGGCGACCTTGTCGGCGCCGTACTTGTCGGTGGCGTAGGCGATCATCTCGCCGCGGCGGCGGTCGTCGAAGTCGATGTCGATGTCGGGCATGGACGCGCGCTCGGGGTTGAGGAACCGCTCGAACAGCAGGCCGTGCGCGATCGGGTCGAGGTTGGTGATGCCGAGCGCGTAGGCCACGAGCGAGCCCGCCGCCGAACCACGGCCGGGACCGACCCGGATGCCCACCTTGCGCGCATACGTCACCAGGTCGGCGACCACCAGGAAGTAGGCCGGGAACCCCTTCTGGGTGATCACGTCCAGCTCGAACTCCGCGCGGTCGATGTACTCCTGGGGCACACCCTCGGGCAGGCGCCACTTCAGGCCGAGCATGACCTCCTTGTACAGCCAGCTCGGCTGGGTCTCGCCCTCCGGCACGTCGAACACCGGCATCCGGTCGTGCGGAGCCCAGATGTCGTCGTAGGACTCGACCCGCTCCGCGATCAGCAGCGTGTTGTTCGCCGCGCCGGGGACCTCCCTGTCCCAGTACTCGCGCATGTCCTCGGCGGACTTGAGGTAGTAGCCGTCGCCGTCGAACTTGAACCGGTTCGGGTCGGACAGCGTCTTGCCCGACTGCACACACAGCAGCGCCGAGTGCGCGTCGGCCTGGTCCTGGGTGACGTAGTGCGAGTCGTTGGTGGCCAGCGGCCTGAGGTCGAGCTGCTTGCCGATGGCCAGCAGGCCCTCGCGCACCGAGCGCTCGATCGGCAGGCCGTGGTCCATCAGCTCGAGGAAGAAGTTGTCCTTGCCGAAGATGTCCTGATAGTCGGCCGCCGCCTGGATCGCCTCGGCCGTCTGCCCCAGCCGCAGCCTGGTCTGCACCTCACCCGACGGGCAGCCGGTGGTGGCGATGATGCCCTCGGCGAACTCGGCGATCAGCTCGCGGTCCATGCGCGGCTTGCGGTAGTAGCCCTCCATGCTCGCACGCGACGACAACGTGAACAGGTTCCGCAGACCGGTGGCGTTGCCGGCCAACATGGTCATGTGCGTGTAGGCACCGCCACCCGAGACGTCGCCGCCCTCGCCCAGCTCGTCGCTGCTGCGTTGCCGCGCCTCACCCCAGAAGATCGGCTTCTTGTGGTAGCGGCTGGCCGGCGCGATGTAGGCCTCGATGCCGATGATCGGCTTGATCCCGGCCTTGCGCGACTCCTGGTAGAACTGGTCGGCCCCGTACATGTTGCCGTGGTCGGTCATACCCACGGCGGGCATGCCGAGCCGGGCGGCCTCGGCGAACAGCGGCGCGACCTTGGCGGCGCCGTCGAGCATCGAGTACTCGGTGTGCACATGAAGATGAACGAACGAATCAGCCGCCACGAGACACCACCCTACGACGAGATCATGATCATGAGTGGGCACCCTCGACGGCGTGTTGGTGAGCTTCCGGGCATGGGTGCTTTGTACCGCGCGGCACCGACAATTTTCGGCGACGGCATGATCGGGAGCATGAGATTCCGCCCCGTGTCCCCCGAACTGCTGGTCGGCGAGGTGACTGAGGCGATCATCACGCGATCGGGCGATCCCTGGACGAGGGTCGCGGTGGACGGCGCGCCACCGACCGAGCCCGGCACGCTCGCCGACCGACTGGCCGAGGCGCTGCGGCTGCGCGGCCGGCCCGTCCAGCGCGTGTCCGCCTCGGACTTCCTGCGGCCGGCGTCGCTGCGGTTCGAGCGCGGCCGGACCGACCCGGACTCCCGCTACGAGGACTGGCTCGACGCCGGCGGCCTGACCCGCGAGGTGCTGGCGCCACTCGACCCCGGCGGTTCCGGGCGGGTGCTGCCCTCGCTGTGGAACGCGGAGACCGACCGGGCCAGCCGGGCCGAGTACGCGACGCTGCCCGCCGGCGGCGTGCTGCTGCTCGACGGCGAACTGCTGCTCGGCCATGGGTTCACGTTCGAGTACACGGTGCACCTCTGGATGTCGCGGCCAGCGCTGACCAGGCATCTGGCCGACACGTGGGCGGTGCCCGCGTTCGAGCGCTACCACGAGCAGGTGCGGCCCCTGCGCATGGCTAATACCGGTGTGCGGGTGGACGACCCGGCCCACCCCGCTGTGTTCGATGACTCCCCCGTGTGATCGCATGGTCACAGGATATCGAACACACGTTCCTCGTGACCCGCTCGTGATCTGATCACCTGCCGTGCGCGTGGCTGATCGTCGTACGGCAGTATTGATGGCGAGCACTATTCGAAACAGGCCGACGGACCGGACCTCACCGAGGTGAGAGGCGTTGCCAACGGAGGTCGGCCGGACTTTTGAATTGTGCTCGACCTCTGTCCGCTCCTTCGAGGAGGACCATATGGCCACCATCCGCACCGCGAACGCCCACTGGGAGGGCGCGCTGCTCGACGGCTCCGGCACGGTGTCGCTCGACTCGTCCGGGCTCGGCACCTACGACGTGTCGTGGCCGTCCCGCGCGGAGGAGGCGAACGGCAAGACCAGCCCCGAGGAACTCATCGCGGCGGCGCACTCGACCTGCTACTCGATGGCTCTCTCGCACGGCCTCGCCGGCGCCGGCACCCCGCCGACGACCGTCGACACGAAGGCCGACGTGACCTTCCAGCCGGGCAAGGGCATCACCGGCATCCACCTGACCGTCCGGGCGGCCATCCCCGGCATCTCGGCCGAGGACTTCGCCACGGCCGCCGAGGACGCGAAGAAGAACTGCCCGGTCTCGGCCGCGCTCACCGGCACCACGATCACGCTGGACGCCGCGCTCGTCTAGAACCTCGCATGCCCTCGGTCGGATAGGAGGCCGCGCGAATAGGGCGGTGGATGCCCGTCGTGATCGAGGTGGTTCCTGGCGGTGCCGCCCAGGGGCCGCCTCGGCGCGGCGGGCGCCACCAAGCCCTATTCGCGCGGCCTCTAGGTTGAGATCATGACCGAGGGCATGCGGCTTCGGCCGTTCACCGAGCCGGACCTCGACCGGCTCGAGGAGATGTTCGACGACCCCGAGGCGATCGGGATCTTCAACTGGGGCGGGTTCCGGGACCGGTCGGTCTGGCGCAAACGCTTCGCCGACAACCGGTTGCTCGACGGGGAGCGCAACGCGCTCATGGTGGACCTGGCCGGCACGGGGCTGGGGTTCGTCTCGTGGGCCAAGAGCGCGACCGGGCACTCGGGCTGTTTCGACTTCGGCATCAGCCTGTGGCCGGACGCGCGGGGCAAGGGCTACGGCACGACCGCGCAGCTCCTGCTGGCGCGATACCTGTTCGCCTATCACCAGGTGAACCGGATCCAGGCGTTCACCGAGATCGGGAACGTCGCCGAGCAGCGGGCCCTCGAAAAGGCCGGCTTCGTGCGCGAGGCCGTGTTGAAGGGGCTCTACTTCCGGGACGGCGAGTGGCGCGACGAGGTGCTGTACCGCATGTTGCGCTCCGAGCTGCCGCCCGCTTAGAGGACGGGCTTCACATCGACGATGGGGGTCCCGTCCACCGCCTCGAGATCCCGCACCAGCACACGGTTTCCGTCGATCGCGAGGATCCGCACCCGATGCAGTCCGATCGGGTTCGGCCGGTCCGCCGACCTGGTGCTGAACACTCCGGTCAGCGGGTTGCGCGGGTCGTCTCGCGGATACACGGTCAGCACGTCGCGTTGCGCCTCGTGCAGCCAGGTCAGCACGAACACATCGGCGCCGACCTCGAAGTCGCGGATACCGGCGGTCACGTGCGGCTCGAACACCAGCCACGCATCCGGCGCCCCCTCACTCCCCTGCTTGGGCGCGGCGGCGCGATCGACGAGCGACGACTCGACGTGCCCGATCGGGAAGATCCGACAGGTCACCGGTCGGCCACCAACCGCACGGCCAACGCCCCGAACACCGCAGCCGACACCCGGTTCAGCCAGCGCTGCACGGCCGGCCGGCGCAGCAGCAGCGCCGACAGCGCACCGGCCGCCAGGCCGACCGAGCCGTCGACCGCGAACCCGACCACGATGAGGATCGCGCCCATCACCAGGAACTGGACGGGCACCGCCCAGCCGCCGACCGTGACGAACTGCGGGAAGAACGCCAGGTAGAACAGGATCACCTTCGGGTTGGCCAGGTTGACGAGCGTGGCCATCACGTAGGTCCGCCGCAGCGAGCGGTTGCCGAACTTCTCCGGAGCCGTGGAGGCCACGTTCCTCGCCGAGCGCAGCGTCGACACCGCCAGGTACACCAGGAAGATCGCGCCCACTACGCGGACCGCGTCCAGCGCTACGGGAGCGGCGGCCAGCAGCGCGCCGAGGCCCAGCGCCGCCAGCACCGTGTGGACGGCCAGGCCGGTGGACATGCCGGCCGCGGCGACCACGCCGGCCGCCCGACCTCGGGCGATCCCGTTGGCCATGATGAACATCATGTCCGGGCCGGGGACGAGACTGATCACGGCGCACGCGGCGGCGAAGGCCACCAGGATCGACAGGTCCATGCCCCGCATCATCACCCAGAACCAGCGAAACTGTCTAGGCGGTTAGTGCGTAACCCTGGATCAGCCGGACCAGTCGAGCAACGGAACCTCAGGGGCACCGTGACGGCACCCAGCCACCAACCGCCGGAGATCCGCCACGTTCGCTGGGACGCGACCAACACTTCAAAGGCCGGGGAGGCGGACTAGCTAGGCGGTTATTACCATCGCCGAGCCGAGCAATTCCTGCGTCTCACCGTGGTAGAGCAGCAGCCGCCCGGGATCGGGGTTCGCCGTGAGCGTGCTGCCGATCGCCGGCTCCTCGTGTTCGGCGACCGTCAGCCCGACCAGCGTGTCGTCCGGGCACTCGATCGTCACGAGCGACGTCACTCCCAGGTTCTCCACGATCGACACCGTCCCCGTGATACCCGAAGCGGCCAGGCGCAGGTACTCCGGCCGGATGCCGGCCACCACCGGCGTGCCCTCGGCCAGCTCCACCCCGGCGGGCGGGACCAGGCGAGCGCCGGCCACCCGGACCGCACCGTCGGACACCGAACCGGACAGCAGGTTCATGGGCGTGGACCCGATGAAGTTCGCCACGAAGGTGTCCACCGGCCGCTGGAACACCTCCTTCGGCGTTCCCAACTGCCGGATCCGGCCTTCCGACATCACGGCCATCCGGTCGGCCAGCGCCAGCGCCTCGGCCTGGTCGTGCGTCACGAACACGGTGGTCAGACCGAGTTCCCGCTGCAGTCGCTTGAGGAACGTCCGCGCCTCCAGCCGCAGGCGGGCGTCCAGGTTGGACAGCGGCTCGTCGAGCAGCAGGACCGACGCCTCCATGGCGACCGCCCGCGCGAGCGCCACCCGCTGCTGCTGACCGCCGGAAAGCTGGCCCGGCCGCCGTTCCAGCAGGCCCGCGAGCCCCAGCCCGGCCGACGTGGACTCCGCCGCCTCGCGCTGCGCCTGCTTGGTCGCCCGCCGCACCCGCAGTGGGTAGGCGATGTTCTGCGCGACCGTCATGTGCGGGAACAACGCGTAGTCCTGGAACACCATGGCCACCCCGCGCCGGCCCGGCTCCACCCGCGTGACCTCCGCGTCGCCGATGCGCACCGAACCCGACGTGGCCTGCTCCAACCCGGCGATCGTGCGCAGCAGCGTGGTCTTGCCACAGCCGGACGGCCCCAGCAGCGCGAAGAACTCGCCGTCGCGGATCGACAGGTCCAGCGCGTCCACCGCGCGCACCCCGTTCGGGTACACGGTGGACAGTTCGGTCAGCTCGATGTCCGCCATCAGGCCTTGATCCCTCCGTGGAAGCGGAACCCGTACCGCTTGCTGACGAACAGGTAGAGCGCCACCACGGGGATGGCGTAGAGCAGCGAGAACACCGGGATCACCGTGAGGTTGGCGCTGCCACCCTCGTCGCGCAGGGTACGCAGCAGCACGGCCGCCGGTTGCGACTCGACGTCGCGCAGCAGCAGGAACGGCAGCAGGAAGTTGCCCCACGCCTGGACGAACGCCCATACGAGGATCGTCGCGATACCGGGCCGGGCGATCGGCAGCACCACGTGCAGCAGCACCTGGGTGGGCGACGCGCCGAACACCCGCGCCGACTCCTCGTAGGACCGCGGCACCGAGTCGATGAAGTCCTTGAGGATGAAGATCGCGGCGGGCAGCATGCCGCCGGCGATCACCAGCCCGGTCGCGTACTGGGAGTTGATCAGTCCGAGTTGGAACATCATCACGAAGATCGGCACCATGGCCGCCGTCCCGGTGACCACACTGGACAGCAGCAACAGCAGGTACAGCAACGCGTCCCGGCCGGGGATGCGCACGCGGGACAGCGCGTAGGCGGCCAACGTGCCGAGCGCGGTGGTCACGATGGTCGCCACGGCGCACAGCACGATCGAGTTGAGCAGCGACCCCAGCGCGTACGGGTGCTCGAACGTGATCCGCCAGTTGTCGAGCGTCCAGTCCGGCCAGCGCAGCCCGAGCCCGGGATCGCTGTCGAACGGCGCCGACGCCAGCCACAGCAGCGGCACCGCGAAGAACGCGAGCACGACCGCGATGAACACGATGTACCCGGTGCGGCGCAACACCTGGCGGGGCGTCATGACCGCTTCCTCAACAACAGCAGGTACACCAGCGCCACCACCAGGTTGACCACCAGCAACAGGAAGGAGATGGCCGCCGAGTAGCCGAGCTCACCGCTCGCGATCGCCTGCTGGTAGATGAAGATCGGGAGCGTCTCCGACTCGTGGTTCGGCCCGCCGGCGGTCAGCAGGAACGGCGTGAAGTCGTTGGCCGTCCACAGGGAGATGAGCAGCGTGTTGGTCAGCACGTGGCCGCGGATGTGCGGGAACACCACGTCCCGCACGGTCTGCCAGCCGCTCGCGCCGACCGTGCGCGCCGTCTCCAGCTGCGACGGCGGCACGGCGGCCAGTGCCGAGCTGTAGAGCATCATGGAGAACGCCGTGCCGCGCCAGGTGTTGAAGATGATGAGCGCGGCCATCGGGTACTCGACCAGCCACGCGGTGCCCGACGTGCCGAGCAGCGCGTTCAGCGTGCCGCCGTCCCGGTCGAGCACCGCGATCCACAGGTAGGCGACCACGACGCTCGGCAGGATCCACGACAGCAGCACCAGCCCCTCGACCGCCCGCCGCACGGTCGGCCGCGCCGAGCGCAGCAGCCACGCGAGGGTGAAGCCGAGCAGGTTCTGGCCGATCACGGCGCTGCCCATGACGAACACCAGCGTCAGCCACAGCGCGTTGCCGAACAACGCGTCGTCCAGCGCGTTCAGGAAGTTCGTCAGGCCGATGAACTCCGGCGCGATCGACGCCGTCCCCGTCAGTGTGTAGTTGGTGAGTCCGATGTAGATGGTCCACAGCGCCGGGAAGACCAGGAACAGGCCGATCAGCAGCAGCGCGGGCGCGATGAAGCCGACCGCCCGCGCCGTGCCCAATCCGGCCGTATCTTTAGCCACCGGTGACGTTGTCCTCGCCTACCGCGGTCACCATCGCCTCCTGGTACGAGGCCGCCGCCTCGGCCGCGCTCCGCCCGCTGATCACGTCGGCCGTCGCCTGCTGCAGCGCCGTGGAGACCTTCGGGTAGTCGGCGAGCCCCGGCCGGTAGCGGGTGAGCGGCAGGACCTCCTCGGCGATGAAGCTCAGCATGGGGTCATCGGCCAGCACCTCGGTGTTGACGTCCTCGCGCTGGGTGATCTCCGGGGTGTCCGCCACCAGCGCTTTGGTGGCGTCGAACGAGTTCATGAACTCCAGCAGCTCCCAGGCCTGCTGCGGGTACTCGGTCTTCGGGTTGATCACCCGGATGGACCCGCCGGACATGCTCACGAAGTCCTGATCGTCCACACCGGATCCGGCGGTGCGGGCCGGGATCTTCGCCCATCCGACGGCCGTGTCCCGGTCGGCCATCGGGGCCACGCCGGTGCCCGGCGCGACGACGTCGCGCCAGAAGTAGTCGCTCTCCAGCAGGATGCCGATCTTGTTGTTCGCGAACAGCTCGAACGACTTGTCGCGGCCCTTGGCCTCCTGCGCCAGCAGCGGGTCGCCCAGGCCGCCCCGGTAGACCTGCTCGTAGATGCCGAGGACGTCCTGAACTCCCTGCGTGGCGCCCTGCCACTTGCCGTCCGCGTAGATCTCCGTGCCCGTGCCGGCCAGCAGCGGCAACACGCCCTGCATAGTGGTCGCCTCGGACATGGCGGTGCCGGCGTTGAGCTGGATGGGCGTCACCCCGGGCACCGCCTTGAGCTGGTTGCCGGCCGCGATGATCTCGTCCCAGCTGGTCGGCTGCCAGTCCTCGGGCAGTCCGGCCTGCGCGAACAGCTTCTTGTTGAAGAACAGGACCCGGCCGTCGGTGCCGAGGGGGACGCCGTAGCGCTTGCCCTCGAACTCGCCGAGCGCCTCGACCGCGTCCGGGATCTGCTCCCAGCCGTCCCAGCCGTCGACCGAGTCGCCACCCACTACGTCGTTGAGCGCCCGGACCTGGCCGCCCTGGGCGAACTCGCCGAGCCAGATGCCGTCGATCTCGACGATGTCGCCGCCGATGTCGGTGCCGAAGTCCAGCGCGATCTTGGCCTTGTAGTCGGCGTCGTCGACCCCCACCCCGTCGAACTTGACGGTCACGTTGACGCCCTTGTCCTTCTGCGCCTTCGTGAACTCGGGGATCACATAGTCGGTGATCCACTGGGCGCCGAGGGCGTTCTTGCCACCGGCGACCGCGTTCGCCGTGATGGTGAGCGAGACGTCCTTCGCGTCGGCGTTGCGGCCGGTGTCGGTCTCCTGCTGCTGCCCGAGACAGCCGGCGGCCACCACCATGGTCGACAGCGCCAGGGCAAGCGCGATCCTGGGTCGCATCTTCGGCACCCTCTCATCGTCGAGTCGGTCGGCAAGATATTCACCAACCATGGTCCGAACTAGACGGGAGGTTAATGCGGAGTGCCCGCTATGGCGAGTACCGATCCGTCGTGACCACAGAGGACATGGCCGTGGGGGCCGGGCGGTTCGACCGTGTCCCGGTCGAACCGGACCTGGTGACGACCCTCCGGGCCGACCACGAGCGAGCCGGCCGCGTCGAGGGCCACGAGCTTCCCGTCCACCGGCAGCAGCACCGGCCCCGTCCGGCCGGCCGACACGGCCGTCCGCCCGGCACGCAGCCCGTCGAGCACGGCCGGCGCCAGCTCGTCGACGCCGCGGGCGTGCCCGTCGACGGCCACCCAGGTGGTGGGATTGCCGATCGAGTTGCCCTCCCCGGCCTGGTGCCAGTCGCTGCCGCCGATCGGGGTGGCCGCACTCCCCCACGCCTGCCACCAGGCGATCGGGCCGCCCCAGTTGGGCGCCAGCCAGCTGGAGTGCCACACCTCGGCGAGCGGCGGGTGCTCGGGCAACGGGTGGCGCCACGAGCAGTCCGCGCTCAGCGGGTGGTTGATCGACAGCAGCCCGCCGCGCTCGCGCACGGTGCGCACCCAGTTCGCCGCCGGTTCACGGAAGTCGACCCAGCCGATGTCGCCGAACGCGTTGGCGTGGCCGTACTCGGTGGTGATCTCCTGGCCGGGGATCAGCGCGACACCGTAGTACTGGCCGATCTCGGCAAGCTCCGCGTGGTGGCTGACCGTGTTGTGGTCGGTGACGGCCAGCGCGTCGAGCCCGGCGGCCACCGCCGCGGCCGCCAGCTCGGCGATCGTGAGCTCGCCGTCGGAGTGCAGGGTGTGCGCGTGCAGGTCGACCGCCACCCAGCGCAGCCCGGCGCCGGCCGGCAGGCCCCGCGGCTTCGGGCGTTCCGGTCGCGGCGGCGCGGGCCGCAGCGGTTCGGGCTTCGCGTCGCCGTCCGTGTGGATGGTCACCGTGGCCTCGACGCCGGTGGCCGGCAGCCGGTGCAGGCCGAGCACCACGTGCCACACCCCCGGCTCCAGCTCGCCGGGAACGTAGCCGGGGGTGGCCGCCTCCGGCGTGATCACGTAGCTCGACCGGGCACCGCCCGACCAGCCGCGCCAGCCGGCCGCGCCCTCGCAGCCGAGGTCGATCACCGCCCCGGACGTGCTGTCGTACTCCAGCTCCACCTCGATCGACCGGCAGCCGGGTGGCACCTCGAACGGTAGGCGTGGCCACACTTTGTCGGCCCGGATGTCTCGCGTCCACCAACCCCGATGGGTCGACTGGGTTGCTGCCTGGGTCATGGGTAGATCCTGCCAGCAAGGATCAGTGCCGTGCGGAGGAGAATGTGACCGATGGGCGCGGCTTCCGCCGCGATGATCGAGTGGACGGGGTAGCGTGCGAGCCGTGGTCGCGATGGATCCGGTAGACGCCCGCCTGCTCGGCGTGGTCGCCGAGATGGGCAAGACAGCGGTGCACGAGGTCGCCGCCCGGGTGGGTTTGGATCCCCGGGAGGTCGCCTCGCGGTTGATCGCGCTCTCAGCAGCGGGGATGCCGCTGATCGTCGGCGTGGAGAGTGACCAGCCGCGGCTGCGGGCCATGCTCAACGCGGCCGCCATGCAGCAGGCGGCGCCGCAGTCCAACCCCTACGGCACCCCGCAGGGGCCCGCGTACCCGCCGTCCGGGCCGATGCAGGCACCCGGTGGCTACCCCCAGCAACAGCCCGGGCCGCACTCGGGACCGATGCCAGCGTCGCAGCCGGTGCCGTCGGGGCCGTACGCAGTGCCCAACCAGCCGATGATGCAGCCGCAGGTGCGCACGGGTCCGCCGAGCAGCCCGTTCCCCGCGCAGCCGGGGCCGCCCAGCCACCCGTTCCCCGCGCAACAGCAGCAGCAACAACAACAGCCGCAGCAGTCGATGCAGGTCGAGGCGCCGATCAGTACGTGGGGCCCGCCGCAGACGTCCACGTGGGCGCGCGGTGACCAGCCGCCGCAGGACCTGACCCAGCCGACCGTGCGCCCGGAGCAGTCCGGGCCGCCGACCCGGCAGGGCAAGGTCGGGTCGATGTTGCAGGCCGAGGGCCTGGAGGGTGAGCGGCTCTCGATCCAGCTGGTCGAGGTCGTGGATCCGGCCGACTACCTGTTCACGGCGGCCGGCTACCGGCTGCAGGAGGGTGAGCGGTCGGTGGTCGTGCACACGGAGCTGACCAACCGCGGCACCGTGTCGTTCCAGTCGCTGCCCGACCTCTACCTGGTGCTCGTGACACCGGAGGGCGAGACGATCTCCAAGGCGCCGGTATCGCTGTCCTCGCGGCCGCCGCACCGGATCGGCGTGCCGCCGGGCGAAACGGCTGGCGGGCACACTGTGTACGTCGTGCCGGAGAACATCGAGGTCACCTCGGTGCGGTGGAGTCCCCGCCCCGACGAGGAATCCAGGACGCTCACCTGGACGATCGAGGACTGAACACCCGGCCGAACCACGACTTCTTCGGTTCCTCGGGCGCCTCGGCGGCGGGGATCGGTGCGGTCGGCGGATCCCGGTATTCCGGCTCCGGTATGGGGTCCTCTCCCCCGATGACCGACGGCGCGACGCCGTCGACCAGGTAGTGCTCATCCCGTAATCGGTCGTCGCTCATGTAGAGGAACTTACGTAACCGGCGACCCGATGTCAGCTCTCCGCGATGAGCTTGTCGAGCGCCGCGCGCAGGTCGTCGGGATAGTCGCTGGTGAACTCGACGCGGTGGCCGTCGGCCGGATGGTCGAACGCCAACTGCCGGGCGTGCAACCACTGCCGGTTCATCTTGAGTCGCTTGGCCAGCACCGGGTCGGCCCCGTAGGCGAGATCGCCGACGCACGGGTGGTGCAGCGCCGCGAAGTGGACGCGGATCTGGTGCGTGCGGCCGGTCTCCAGCTTGATGTCCACAAGGGACGCGGCGCGGAAGGCCTCGAGCACCTTGTAGTGCGTGACGCTCGGCCGGCCGTTGGCGACGACCGCGAACTTGTAGTCGTGCTTGGGATGCCGGTCGATCGGCGCGTCGATGGTGCCGTCGGTCGGGTCGGGGTGGCCCTGCACGAGCGCGTGGTAACCCTTGTCGACCGTGCGTTCCTTGAAGGCGCGCTTGAGCACCGTGTAAGCGTGCTCGCTCTTCGCGACCACCATGATGCCGGTGGTGCCGACGTCCAGGCGGTGCACGACGCCCTGGCGCTCGGCGGCGCCCGAGGTGGAGATCCGCACGCCCGCCGCTTCCAGGCCGCCGATCACCGTGGGGCCCGTCCAGCCGGGGCTCGGATGTGCTGCCACGCCAACGGGTTTGTCGACCACGATGATGTCGTCGTCCTCGTGGATGACCTTGAGCCCCGGGACCGGCTCGGCCGGCTGCGGCACCGGGCGCTCGGGTTCGGGGATGGTGACCTCGAGCCAGGCGCCGGCCGTGAGCCGGTCGGACTTGCCGGCCGTGCGGCCGTCCAGGCTCACGTCGCCGGACTCGGCGAGCGCGGCGACCACAGTGCGGGACAGGCCGAGCAGCTTCGCGAGGCCGGCGTCGACCCGCATGCCGTCGAGACCGTCGGGGACGGAGAGGGTTCGGGAGGTCACTTTTTTGTCGTCTTCCGGCCGTCGTAGTCGTGGCCGAGCAGCGACATCAGCACGATGAGGATCCCGCCGCAGACGATGGACGAGTCGGCGACGTTGAACACCGGCCACACGTCGCCGTTGGGGGCGAACAGGGAGACGAAGTCGACCACGTGGCCGCGCAGCGGGCCCGGCTCGCGGAAGAACCGGTCGACCAGGTTGCCGAGCGCGCCGGCCAGGACCATGGCCAGGCCGACCGCCCAGCCGGCCGAGCGGAGCTTCGGCATGATCCAGATGATGGCGATGACCACGCCGCTCGCGACCAGGGTCAGAAGCCAGGTCATGCCGGTGGCCATGCCGAACGCGGCGCCCGGATTGCGGACGATCTGCAGGTAGACCGCGCCGCCGAGCAGCCTCACCGGGGGCTCGTTGTCGAGCGCGGCCACCGCGATGATCTTGGTGACGAGATCGGCGGCGAAGATGATGGGCGCGACGAGCGCGAAGAGCCACGCGCGCCGGGGCGGCAGTGGGGGCTCGGTATCGGTCGGCACGTCCGCCGAGCCGGTCTGGCCGGGGCCCTCGGACTCGCCGGCCGGGTCGGGCTGGTCGACGGTCTCGTCGGGCTCGGCTCCGGCGGCCGTGTCGATGCTGCGCTCGTCACTCACGGACCCATTGTCCACGGTGCCACCCGACCCCCGGGCCCCGACCACCCGCGAGTCCCACATTCACGACCGGCGAGTCCCACATTCACGACCGGCGAGTCCCACATTCACGACCGGCGAGTCCCACGTTCAGAGCGCCCGAGTCCCACATTTAGGACTCCCGAGTTGGCGGTTCCTGAGCCCGGCGCGGTCACGAACCGCTAAATCGCGTGTCGCGAACGTGGGACTCACCCGGTCTGAACGGGGGACTCGCCAGGTCCCAACGTGGGACTCGCGTGTTGTGGACGTGGGACTCGCTGGTTACTGGGTTAGGAAGGATGGCAGTGGGCGGGGGTCGGCGGTGGGAGCCCAGCGGCCGTCCACCAGTTCGTACGTCCACGCCGGGCCGTCCGCCACCAACGAACGCAGCGCGTCGACCAGCCGGTCCACGTGCTCGGCCGTGCTGCCCAGCCCGACGCTCGCCCGTAGCGCGCGGGTGTCGTCCGCACCTGCCTCGGCCAGCAGGCGGCGCGTGGCGATGTGCGCGCAGAACGCGCCGTCGCGCACGCCGATCCCGTGTTCGGCCGACAGGATGGCCGCCACGAGACCCGGGTCGTGGCCGTCGAGCGCGAAGCTCACCACGCCCACCCGCTCGTGTCCCGCCCCGAAGATCGACAGCTGTCGCACGCCCGGCACCCCGGCGAGCCCGGTCCGCAGGCGCGCCAGCAGTTCGTCCTCGTGCGCGACGATCGACTCCCAGCCGTGCCCGGTGATCGTCTCGCACGCCACGGCCAGCGCGTACGCGCCGACCACGTTCGGCGAGCCTGCCTCGTGCCGCTCCGGCCCGTGGTTCCACGACACCCCGCGATCGGTGACCTGCCTGGTCGCGCCGCCGCCGGCCAGGTACGGGTCAGCGGCGCGCAGCCAGTCCGCGCGGCCGACCAGCGCACCGGCGCCCAGCGGTGCGTACAGCTTGTGTCCCGACAGCACCACATAGTCGACGTCCAGCGCACGCACGTCGATCGGCCGGTGCGGCGCGAGTTGCGCGGCGTCGAGCGCGACCCTGGCGCCGTGGCGGCGGGCGACCTCGGCGATCCGCGCCACCGGCCACAGCTCACCGGTCACGTTGGCCGCACCGGTGACCACCACCAGCCGCGGCCCGGCCGGGCAGGCGGCCAGCGCCTCGTCCACCGCGAGCACCGCCTCGGCCGCGTTCCCCGGCGTCCGCAGCCGGTGCACCCGCGGCCCCCGCCACGGCAGCAGCGCGGCGTGGTGGTCGGTGTCGAACACGATCACCGAGGTGTTCTTGGGCAGCGCCCGAGCGAGCAGGTTCAGCGCGTCGGTGGTGTTGCGGGTGAACACGACCTCGTCCGTGCGGCGGGCGCCGACGAACCGGCGCACTACCTCGCGCGACCGCTCGTAGACCTTGGTCGACACCTGCGAGGCGAAGCCCGCACCACGGTGCACGCTGGCGTACCACGGCAGGAACTCGTCGACCGCGTCGCGCACCGCGTCCAGACAGGGCGCGCTCGCCGCGTGATCAAGGTTTGCGTACCGCACTCGGCGCCCGTCGACGAGCGGCACGGTCAGCCGGCTGCCGGCGACCGTGGGCACGCTCGGCACCTCGTCCACAGCGGGGCGCGCGTAAGGAATCGCGAGGGTCATCTGGCTTCCTCCGGGTCGGGGACCCGCCCGGGGGCCCGCGCTTGCCCGTCCGCATCGCGCGGAGGGCCTGGTCCTCACCCGGGGCACCCCACCGCGGTTGGAGGGTTGCCGGCCAGCAAGCCGGGGCTTGACGCTGGCGCTCATGACCTTCGGGACGAAGAGTAACCGATCCGCCCGATGGAATCGAGTGGGCTTCACCACCACTCGAGCAGTGCATCAGCCAGGATGGGACACATGAGCGACTTCGACGTGCTGGTGTTGGGATCCGGGCCGGGCGGCCAACGGGCGGCGATCGCGGCGGCCAAACTCGGTGCCGGTGTCGGGCTGGTGGAACGCCGCAACATGATCGGCGGGGTGTGCATCAACACCGGCACCATCCCGTCGAAGACCCTGCGGGAGGCCGTCCTGTACCTCACGGGCATGAGCCAGCGGGAGCTGTACGGGCAGAGCTACCGGGTGAAGGACGAGATCACCATCGGTGACCTCACCGCCCGGACCAGCCACGTGGTCGGGCGCGAGGTGGACGTGATCCGCAACCAGCTCACCCGCAACGGGGTGACGCTGCTGCCCGGTCTCGGCCGCTTCACCGACCCGCACACGGTGCAGGTCCAGGACGGCGGCGGCCAGGAACGCGTGGTCACGGCCGACAAGATCGTGATCGCCACGGGCACCACACCCGCCCGACCGCCCACAGTGGACTTCGACGGCCAGACGATCATCGACTCGGACGGGATCCTCGGCATGGAGCGCATCCCGCGGACCATGATCGTGGTCGGCGCCGGGGTGATCGGCATCGAGTACGCGTCGATGTTCGCCGCGCTCGGGACCAAGGTGACGGTCATCGAGCAGCGGACGCGGATGCTGGAGTTCTGCGACACCGAGGTGGTCGAGGCGCTCAAGTACCACCTGCGGGACCTGGCCGTGACGTTCCGGTTCGGCGAGACGGTGACCGCTGTCGAACGGTACGCGAAGGGCACGGTCACCATCCTGGAGAGCGGCAAGAAGATCCCGGCCGACATGGTCATGTACTCGGCCGGGCGGCAGGGCATGACCGAGGGCCTCAACCTGGCGGCGGCCGGACTGAGCGCCGACAAGCGCGGCCGGATCTCGGTGGAGCGGACGTTCCAGACCGAGGTGGACCACATCTACGCGGTCGGCGACGTGATCGGGTTCCCGGCACTGGCGGCGACGTCCATGGAGCAGGGCAGGCTCGCGGCGCACCACGCGTGCGGGGAGCCGGCGCACGAGATGCACGAGCTGCAGCCGATCGGGATCTACACGATTCCGGAGATCAGCTACATCGGCCGCACGGAGGACGAGCTGACGGAGAAGCGGATCCCGTTCGAGGTCGGGGTGTCGCGGTACCGGGAGCTGGCGCGGGGCCAGATCATCGGCGACTCCTACGGCGTGCTGAAGCTGCTGGTGTCGCCGGAGGACCGGTCGCTGTTGGGCGTGCATGTGTTCGGCACCAACGCGACCGAGTTGGTCCACATCGGACAGGCGGTGATGGGCTGCGGCGGGACCGTGGACTACCTGGTGGACACGGTGTTCAACTACCCGACGCTGGCCGAGTCGTACAAGGTGGCGGCCCTGGACGCGACGAACAAGATGCGTCAGATGAGCATGCTGACCGAGTGAGGGGGCGGCCTCCGGCCCCCGGGTTCAAGCCTACGGCAGGGGGCCGATAGTCCCGGCCGATGTAGATCTTGCCTGTGGACGGCGCGGCGGCTGTGGACAACCGGCGGGTGGTTGATCTCCGCCCGCCGGGACTGTCGGTGCTCGTCGGTACGCTGGATAACGGGGGCCGTGGCCCGCGGTTGATCTTGATTCGCGGCCTCGATGCAGGGAAAGCGTCGTTCATTGCGGTCAACGCAGGGAAGGCGTCGTTCACCGCTGGCCAGACTCCAGGTCAGCCGTCGTAGGGGAAGGTGCCCGGGAGCCGCACCGTCTCGCCGCTTCGGACGTTCGTCACGCTGCCCGAGTACTGGGACGTGCCCTCCTCCAGGGTCCAGCCGCCGAAGACCTTGCCCGTCAGCGCCTCCCCGGCCGCCGCCGCGACCTCCGTCTCCAGCCGCTCGTAGGACACGCCGTCCCAGTTGCCGGCCGCGATCGGGTCCCCCGAGCGCGCGCCGAGCGCGTCCAGCCGCCACAGCGTGAAGTGCACGTGGGCGCCGCTGCTGCTGCCGCCGCACGGCAGCGCGTTGCCCACCCGACCCAGCTCGGCACCCACCTCCACCTGCTGACCGTCGGCCACCACGATGTTCTCCAGGTGGTAGTACCCGGTCCGCCAGCCGTCGGCGTGGTCGACCGTGATCCAGTCGCCGCCGCCGCAGTGCTGTACCCGGACGGTGCCGGCCAGCGGCGCGCGGACCACGTCGTCGCGCGGGTTCAGGTCGATCGCGTTCTTCACGCCCGTGCTGCCGTTGTCCGAGTGGATACCGGCCGAGCCGACGTTCTGCCCCGGCGCCATCGGCAGCCCGAACGCGGGGAACGGCGCCTCGGCCGCACCGGACGGCGAGGCGATCAACACCCCGGCCGAGGCCAGCGCTACCGCCAGTGCTCCGGCGCGACGCGCACGTGACCAGAAAGAGGGATCCCCGACGGTTGTTGTCACTATGCGTTTTCCTTCGCACCAGATGGGTCGTCAAGTTGACCCAAGTGGGCGAAACATAGGGACTCATTCGGGTGAATGGAACACGCGGGTCGGGGTTCCCAGTTGCCAGATTTCTAGTTGTCGGCGCCGGTTTCGCCACGCCACCTGGCAAACCGGCCAGCTCGGTCGACCGCACGGATGCGGTGCTCGGTGGCCGTGCGCACCTGCTCGGTGGCCACCACCAGCAGCTGGTCGAGCTCCTGGAGGCGGAAGGTCGGCGCCGGCGTGTGCCCGGTGCCGTCGCGGACGAGCAGGCTGACCGTGGCGCCGACCGGCAGCCGCAGCTCGGTCAGGTAGACACCGTGCATCTTCGACCCGCGCGGGATCCGGAACTGCAGGAGCACGGCACCCAGCTCGTCGAGCGGCGCGGCGTCGACGTCGACCTCGCGCGACCGCGCGCCACGCCCGAGCTTGAGCCAGCCGGCCATGCGCCGCAGCGATCCGCCCTGGACGAGCGTCAGCACTATGACCAGCACGAACACCGCGTCGACCAGCTGTTGAGCGCCGTCCATCCCCTCGGTCAGCGGGATCATGGCCAGCACGATCGGGACGGCGCCGCGCAGGCCGGCCCACGAGAGGAACGCCTGTTCTCGCCAGGGCATCCGGAACGGCGCCATCGACACGAGGACCGACAGCGGCCGGGCGAGCAGCGTGATCACCGCGCCCGCCACGAGCCCCGGTACCACGGCGTCGAGCAGCCTGGCCGGCGACATGAACAGTCCCAACAGGACGAACAGGCCGATCTGCGAGAGCCAGCCGAGCCCCTCGGCGAAGGACAGGGTGTCGTTGCGGTGCGGCAGCTTGGAATTGCCCAGCACGAGCGCGGCGACGTACGCGGCGAGCAGACCGGACGCGTGCACCAGAACGCCGCCGGAGTACGCCAGGATGGTCACCGCGACCGTCGCGAGTGGATACAGACCGGTGGCGGGCAGGGCCGCGCTGCGCAACGCGATGGCACCGCTCCAGCCGAGCCCGATGCCGATCAGCGCGCCGACCACCAATTCGTAGACCGCGAGGAGCGGCGTGGTCCAGTCGGCCATGCTGCCGGAGGCGAGCAGCACCACCGCCAGGTAGGCGGCGGCGTCGTTCATGCCGGACTCGAGTTCGAGCGTGCCCACGATCCGCTTGCTCACCGACACGTTGCGCAAGACGCTGAACACGGCGGCCGCGTCGGTGGACGAGAGCACGGCGCCCCAGATCAACGCGAGCCGCCAGTCGAACCCGAAGATCAGGTGCAGCGCGGCGCCGGTGACCCCGATGCTCACCACGACGGCCACTGTGGACAGTAGGATGCCCGGCCACAGCGACGGTTTGACGTCGTGCCAGCGGGTGGTGAGGCCGCCTTCGGCGAGGATGAGCACCAGTGCGGCCAGTCCGAGCGCCTGGGTGAGCGCCGCGTTCTCGAACTGGATGCCGATGCCCGCCTCGCCGAGCAGCACGCCGATGGCGAGATACAGCAACAGCGACGGGAAGCCCAGGCGGACCGAGACCCGGACCGCGAGCACCGCGAGCAACAGGACGCCGGCGCCGGCGCCCAGGACAACCGCCAACTCCTGGGCCACACCAACCTCCCGAACCCGACAAAAGTTCCAGACGATCGAACCTAGCGTGCCGACGCCGCCGGTTGACACGCTGTGCACCCGGAACGCAGCAGGAGGAGGCGCCGATGCCCGCCCGACGTGGCCCGCTTGCCATATCCGCCGCCGCATTGATCATGGTAGTCGCCACGGCATGCGGCACCGCCGGTGCCGAACCGGTTTCCGTTACGCCACAAGTGGCACCAGACATCCCGGTGGCGGACGTGCAGGCGCATCTGGCCGAACTGCAACGGATAGCGGACGAGAACGGTGGCAACCGCGCGCACGGCAGTCCTGGTTATCAGGCCGGTCTTGACTATGTGAAGTCCGCGTTGGACGGAGCGGGGTTCACCACGACGCTGCAGGAGTTCGACGCCGGCGGCGCCACCGGGTACAACCTGGTGGCCGACTGGCCGGGCGGCGACGAGAACGCGACCATGATGTTCGGCGGCCACGCGGACAGCGTTGATGCCGGGCCCGGCATCAACGACAACGGCTCCGGTTCGGCCGGGCTGCTCGAGGTGGCGCTGACGGTCGCCGAGCAGAACCTGGCGCCGGCGCGGCACCTGCGGTTCGCGTGGTGGGGTGCCGAGGAGTTGGGGCTGCTCGGGTCGACCCACTACGTCGAGAGCCTGCCGGAGGCGGACCGCGCCAAGATCGCGGGCTACGTGAACTTCGACATGATCGGCTCGCCGAACGCGGGCTACTTCGTGTACGACTCGGCCAGCCAGCCGGACGGGTCGGAGGCGTTCGAGAAGGTGCTGAACGACTACTTCGCGTCGATCAGCGTGCCGACCGAGCCGATCGAGGTCGGCGGCCGGTCGGATCATGCGGCGTTCGCGGACGCGGGCATCCCGACGGGCGGGACGTTCACGGGCGCGGAGGGCACGAAGTCGAGCGACCAGGCGGCCAAGTGGGGCGGCACGGCGGGCGAGGCGTTCGACCCGTGCTACCACGCCTCGTGCGACACGGTGAGCAACATCGACGCGACGGCCCTGGACCGCAACAGCGACGCGATCGCCAACGCCGTGTGGACGCTGACCGCCTGACGTGATCATGGGCGGCCGCCGGCCCCCCGGAATCCAGCGTACCGACGAGCACCGACAGAAACGCTCCGTGCCGACGGCCCTCGCGACTGGGACCCCCAGCCTGGTCGACGGGCAACGGACGGGTCGGGGGACGCCGGAGGCCGCCTGCGTGGAGGCGGCCTCCGGTCACCCCTCGTCGATCTGCTCTGACCCGCGCGTGTCCCCACGTCCCGACCGCATGTTCCCGGTTCTGGTCCAGTCGATGTGCCAGTCGACGGGTCAGTCGTGCTGCCACCGCAGGTCGGACGTGATCGACGCCGCCGGAGCGCTCGCGGGCCAGGTTGTGGTGCGGTGGTGCGGGCGCGGCTCGCCGCCGAGGAACTAGCCGACCGGTCAACTCGGCCTACCTGACCGGCCGGTCAACCCGGAGAGTCCCAGGTCAGGAACCGGTAGTGCAGCCCGGTCGACGACTCCTGCCAGGCCCCGACGGAGTCCGGCGGGCGGCCCACATCCGGCGCGTGCGTGTCACCGTCGAACAGCTCCCGGATCTCGGTGACCACGATCCGGTCGGCGAACGGCAGCACCGCCCGATACACGGCCGCGCCACCGATCACCCACAGATCCCCGGACACCGCGGCGAGCGCCTGCGACAAGTCGGGGAACGTCTGCACACCCTCCTGC
Organism: uncultured Actinomycetota bacterium; assembly: GCA_963826035.1. Lineage (GTDB taxonomy): Bacteria > Actinomycetota > Actinomycetes > Mycobacteriales > Pseudonocardiaceae > Actinophytocola. Next base: position 556,598 of record CAWGVZ010000010.1, read on the forward strand.
GGCGTGCGCGACAGCACCAGGTTGCGCCGGCCCGGCAGTGGCCGGAACCGCGGCGGCAGCGACCCCCACGTGCGACGGCCCATGAGCACGGTCGCGCCCGTGGTCAACGAGCGGAAGTGCTTCATGTCCTCCGGCAGGTGCCACGGCAGCGTGCCGTCGCGGCCGATGACGCCGTTCGCCGACTGCGCCCAGACGAGCCCGATCACACGGCCACCGGTGCCTTGATGCCCGGATGCGGGTCGTAGCCGTCGAGCGCCAGGTGCTCATAGGTGTAGTCGAACAGGCTGGCCGCCGGCTTCAGGCTCAGCGTGGGGAACGGCCGCGCCGAACGCGCGAGCTGCGTGCGGACCTGGCCGGTGTGGTTGTCGTAGATGTGGCAGTCGCCTCCCGTCCAGACGAAGTCACCGACGTCGAGGCCCACCTGCTCGGCCATCAGATGCGTCAGCAGGGCATAGCTCGCGATGTTGAACGGCACGCCGAGGAACAGGTCGGCGCTGCGCTGGTACAGCTGGCAGGAGAGCCTGCCGTCGGCCACATAGAACTGGAAGAACGCGTGGCACGGCGGCAGCGCCATCCGCGGGATGTCGGCGACATTCCACGCGGACACGATGATCCGCCGGGAGTCGGGGTTCTCGCGCAGCGTGCGCAGCACCTCGCTGATCTGGTCGATGTGCCCGCCGTCCGGGGTCGGCCACGACCGCCACTGCACGCCGTAGATCGGGCCGAGATCACCGTCCGGGGAGGCCCACTCGTCCCAGATGGTGACGCCGTTCTCCCGCAGCCACGCGACGTTCGCGTCGCCGCGCAGGAACCACAGCAGCTCGTACGCGATCGAGCGGAAGTGGACCTTCTTCGTGGTGATCAGCGGGAAGCCGTCGGACAGCCGGTAGCGCAGCTGGTGACCGAAGATCGACCGCGTGCCCGTGCCGGTGCGGTCCTCCTTGCGGGCGCCCGTGTCGAGTACGTGGCGGAGTAGGTCTTCGTACTGCGTGTCCGGCATGGCCACGAGCCTAGACAAGAGGCGTGGGTATGGTCGCGGCGTGCTGAAGACACGCCTCGATCTGGACCGGATCCACGCGGCCCGCGGCGTGATCGACCCCATATTCCTGGATACCCCGATGTTCCGCTGCGAGGCGTTGGGACGCCGGCTCGGCTGCGCGGTGAGTATCAAACTGGAGACGGCCAACCCGGTCCGCAGCTTCAAGGCCCGGGGAACCGAGCTGGTGACGAGCCTGCTGACCGAGCAGGGCCGGGCGGCCGTGGTGTGCGCCAGCGCCGGCAACCTCGGCCAGGCGCTCGGGTGGTCGGGTCGCCGCCGTGGCCTCGACGTGACGGTCGTGGCGTCGCGGCTGGCGCCGGTCGCCAAGCTCGACCGGATCCGCGCGCTGGGTGCCGAGTTGGAACTCGTGGACGGCGACTTCGAACTGGCCCGCCGGCGGGCCGTGAGTATCGCGGACCGGCGCGGCATCCGGCTGGTGGAGGACAGTCTCGACATCGAGACCTGCGAGGGCGCCGCGACCATCGGTCTGGAGCTGGCCGAGTCCACTTTCGACACCGTGCTGATCGCCCTGGGTGGCGGCGCCATGGCCACCGGCGTCGGCTACGTCCTGAAGTCCCTGGCACCCGGGGTCGAGGTGCTCTGCGTGCAGCCCGCGGGTGCACCGGCGATGACCCGCTCCTGGCACGAGCGCCGCGTCGTCACCACCGAGTCGACCGACACCATCGCCGACGGTGTGGCCGGCCGGTTCCCCATCCCGGAGGTCCTGGACGACCTCCTGACGGTGGCCGACGACGCCGTCCTCGTCCTGGAGTCGTCGATCATCGCGGGCATGCGGCTGCTCCTGGAACACACGGGCCTGGTGGTCGAGCCATCGGCCGCGCTCGGCGTCGCCGCCGTCCTGGAGGACCGTGACCGGTTCGCCGGCCGGCACGTGGTCACCGTCATCTGCGGCAGCAACGTCGACCTGGATGCCTATCACCGCTGGGTGATCAGCTGAGCAGCTCCGACAGGCGGGTCGCGGTCAGCGTCCTGTCCTGTTGGCGCAACCGCAGGACGCTGTCGCCGTCCCGGTTCATCAGAGTGAGTTCGCAGTCCAGGGCGGTAGCTCGGTAACGGCCGTCGGGCAGGGGGCGCAACCCCAGCGGAGGTTGTCCTGGGGCGTGGAGAGCGAGGTCGTCACCATCCTTGGTGATCTTGACGAGGTAGTCGTCTCGCAGGCGGTACGTACCGGTCAGTTCGGCCGGGGTGCGGTGCCGCGCGGAGCCGGTTGGACCGTGGTGGTGTCGCGCGGCGGCCAAGACGGCCCGCAAGACCTCCTCCGCCATCTCGTTGTTGACCATCACCGCCATGCTCGTGTGGGTCGCGGGCCAGGTGAACAGCCAACAACCGTATCCGGCGTTGCTGCCGGTGTGACCGAACAGCAGGACGCCTTCGTCGTCCTCCACCGAAGTACCCAGGCCGTAGCCACCGGGCATCTGAGGTGTGATCATCCCCGTCGCCAGATCGCGGGACAGCAGCGCGGAACGGCCGGCCGCCGCGTGTTCGACCTCGACGCCCACCCGGGAAAGGTCCGAAGGTGTGGTCCACAGGCCGGCGCCGGCCAACTCCGGTTGCACACGCCACCCACCGGTCAGTGGTGTGCCGTCCAGGTGGTGACCTCGGGCGACCTGACCGTGGCGGTGTGGGAAGTCCTGGTCGTAGCTGCTGTCGGCCATACCGAGCGGTTCCAGCACGAGCGAGCGCATCAGCTCGGCGAACCCTGTGCCGGTGACGTCCTCCATCAGCTGCTGGAGCACGGCGTAGTGGGCGCCCGAATAGCGAAACCCGCTGCCCGGCAGCATGGTCGCCCGAACCGGCGGGCTCGTGGCCGGCGGTAGTCCGCGCAGCACCTCGGTGATGGTCGGCACCGCCTGTCCCCTGGTGAACCCGCGGAACCAGTTGTAGGACAACCCGGCCGTGTGCGCCAACAACTGCCGCACCGTGACCACCGGTCGCCATCCGCCGGACTCAGGCAGACGCCACGACACCAGGTACGCGTCGATGTCCCGGTCGAGATCCAGCACACCCTGGTCGACCAGGCGCAGCGCACCGAACGCGGCCACATGCTTACTGATCGAACACGCCTGGAAAATCGCCTTCGTACTTACCGCGTCGACGGCACCGGAGGTGGCCGCACCATACGCTTCCGCCCACGGCTCGGCACCGTCCTGCCGCACGGCGACACTCACGGCCGGAACGTCGTAGGACCGCATCAGATCCACCAAACCGACCCGATCCGGTGAAGCCTCCCGCCACCGCGACTGACGGTCCAACTGATCCAACACCGCCGGCCAGTCCGCTGGTCGCATCACACACCCCCGGTTGCCCCACCACGGTGACTCTCAACGGTCAAGGCTAGCCACCCAATCATCTGGAGTGCCGGACCTCAGTCGCTGAGCAGCTCCGACAGGCGGTCGAGGTCGTCGGGCAACTCGACGACCTTGTCCCGTCCCCGCTCCCCCGCGACGATCACGACGTCCTGCCGCCGCACCCCGAACGCCATCGCGAGCGCCTTGCGGACGGCTTCGTTCGCTTTGCCCTCGACGGGTGGTGCGGACACGGCGACGACGAGCGCGTCACCGTGACGCCCGCCCACCGCTTCCCTCTTGGCCCCGGGCTTGACCCGGACCGCAAATCTCACCCAGCCTCCCCCGAAGTGCGTCTAGGCAGTCGAATCGGTTCCTTAGCTGCGATCAGCCTGGACGGCGCGGCAAGGACCTCATCAGAGACCGTGCGCGCCGTCCAGGCGACCTCACACCTTCGTTACCAGGACCGTGACGTCCACGCCGTCGCCCACCGTGCCGGTGAAACCCTCGACCGGCGCCCAGCTGACCTCGTCCGCCAGGGTCTCCGACTTCAGGAACGCCTCGTGCGACGCCGTGAGCGTGGGAAGCGTGGCCGGCCAGTCGATGGTCACGGTGATGCGGTCCGACACGTCCAGCGACGCCTCCCGCCTCGCCTGTTGGACGACTCGCACCAGGTCGCGGGCCACGCCCTCCGCCTCGAGGTCCGGCGTTGTCACCGTGTCCAGCACGACCAGCCCGGACGAGCCCGGCAGTTCGGCCGTGGCACCCGTGTCCGTGGCCACCAGCCGCCGCTGGTACTCGCCCGGCAGCAGCTCGATGCCCGCCGCCACCACACCCGAGCCGGCCGAGGTCCACTCCCCCGCCTTCACCGCCCGGATCACCTTCTGAGTGTCCGCACCCAACCGCGGACCGCACGCCCGCGCGTTCACCACCAGCTCGAAGTGGCCGTGGGCGGCCACATCGGTGGTCAGCTCCACCGACTTCACGTTCACCTCGTCGGCGATCAACTCGGTGAACGGTGCCAGCACGTCGGCGTCGGGAGCGGCCACCACCAGCGACGCCAGCGGCAGGCGCACCCGAAGCCTGTTCGACTTGCGCAGAGCCAGCGCGGCCGAGCACACCTGACGCACCCGGTCCATGGCCGTCACCAGGTCGTCGTCGCCGGGCAGGAGATCGTCGGCCGGCCAGTCCGCCAGGTGCACCGAACGCTCGCCGGTCAGGCCGCGCCACACGGCCTCGGTGGTCAGCGGGAGCAGCGGCGCGGTCACCCGCGACACCACCTCCAGCACCGTGTGCAGCGTGTCGATCGCGTCCTGGTCACCGGCCCAGAAGCGGTCGCGGGAGCGGCGGACGTACCAGTTGGTCAGCGCCTCCAGGTACTCCCGCACCCCGGCGCACGCACCGGACAGGTCGTACCTGTCCATCGCCTCCCGCGTCGAGGCCACCAACGTGTGCGTCTTCGCCAGCACGTAGCGGTCCAGCACGTGGCGCGAGTCGGTCCGCCACTGGCCGGACACGCCCTCCGCGTTCGCGTACAGCGACAGGAAGTACCAGCTGTTCCACAGCGGCAGCACGGCCTGGCGCACGGCGTCGCGGATGCCGCGCTCGGTCACCACCAGGTCCCCGCCGCGCAGGATGGGCGACGCCATGAGGAACCAGCGCATGGCGTCCGAGCCGTCGCGACCGAAGACCTCGTTGACGTCCGGGTAGTTCTTGCGCGACTTGGACATCTTCTGCCCGTCGTCGCCCAGCACGATCCCGTGCGCCACGCAGTTGCGGAACGCCGGCCGGTCGAACAACGCGGTCGCCAGCACGTGCATCGTGTAGAACCAGCCGCGGGTCTGGCCGTTGTACTCGACGATGAAGTCGCCCGGGTAGTGGTGGTCGAACCACTCGCGGTTCTCGAACGGGTAGTGCACCTGCGCGTAGGGCATGGAGCCGGACTCGAACCAGCAGTCCAGCACCTCCGGCACCCGGCGCATGGTGGACCGCCCGGTCGGGTCGTCGGGGTTGGGGCGGGTCAGCTCATCGACGTAGGGCCGGTGCAGGTCGGTCGGGCGCACCCCGAAGTCGCGCTCCAGCTCGTCCAGCGATCCGTAGACGTCGGTGCGCGGATACGCGGGATCGTCGGAGACCCACACGGGGATCGGCGAGCCCCAGAACCGGTTGCGGGAGATCGACCAGTCGCGGGCGTTCTCCAGCCACTTGCCGAACTGGCCGTCCCGGACGTGCCCGGGCACCCAGTTGATCTCCTGGTTCAGCTCGACCATCCGGTCGCGGAACTGGGTGACCGCCACGAACCACGACGACACCGCGCGCTGGATCAGCGGGTTGCCGCAGCGCCAGCAGTGCGGGTACGGGTGGTCGTAGGTCTCGTGCCGCAGCAATAGCCCGGCGGCCCGCAGGTCGCGGATGATCTGCCCGTTGGCGTCGAAGACGTGCATGCCCTCGTACGGCGGGACGGTCGCGTCGTAGCGCCCGTCGGGGCCGACCGGCGTGGCCGGGGTGATCCCGGCGGCGTCGGTGACGACCTTGTCCTCCTCACCGTAGGCGGGCGCGATGTGCACCATGCCCGTGCCGTCCTCGGTGGTCACGTAGTCGGCGGACAGCACCTGGTGGGCGTTCTCCCGGCCGGCGAAGAAGTCGAACGGCGGCGTGTAGCGGCGGCCGAGCAGTTCGGCCCCCTTGAACCGGGCCACCACCGGCGGGTCCTCGCCCAGCTCGCGGGCGTAGGCGGCGACGCGGGCCTCGGCCAGGATGTAGCGCTCGCCGTTGGCCTCGACCGTCACGTAGTCGACGTCCGGGTGCACGGCGGCGGCCAGGTTGCTCGGCAGCGTCCACGGCGTGGTCGTCCACACGAGCGCCAGCTCGCCGGTCTCCAGCCGCAGGCCGACGGTCACCGCCGGGTCCTGCCGGTCGAGGTACACGTCGTCCATGCGCGTCTCGGTGTTGGACAGCGGCGTCTCGCAGCGCCAGCAGTACCACAGGACGCGGTAGCCCTCGTAGACCAAGCCCTTGTCCCACAAGGACTTGAACGCCCACATGACGCTTTCCATGAAGTCCGTGTCGAGCGTCTTGTAGTCGTTGTCGAAGTCGACCCAGCGCGCCTGGCGGGTGACGTAGTCGCGCCACTGGTCGGTGTAGCGCAGCACGGAGGTGCGGCAGGCGTCGTTGAACTCGGCGACACCCATCTCCTCGATCTCGTCCTTCGTCTTGATGCCCAACTGCTGCTCGGCCTCGAACTCGGCGGGCAGGCCGTGGCAGTCCCAGCCGAACCGGCGCTCGACGTGCTTGCCGCGCATGGTCTGGTAGCGCGGCACCACGTCCTTGACGTAGCCGGTCAGGAGGTGGCCGTAGTGCGGCAGACCGTTGGCGAAGGGCGGGCCGTCGTAGAAGACGAACTCGTTCGCGCCGTCGGTGCCGGCCGGCCGTGCGTCGATGGTCGCCTGGAAGGTCCGGTCGGTGTCCCAGTAGCCGAGCACCGCCTGCTCGAGAAGGGGGAAGGACGGTTGTGGAGCGACGCCAGTTTTAGTGTCACAGGCGGTGCCGACCTGCGCCTTGGGGTATGCCATCGGAGGTCCTCGGGGTCGTCAGTCTCGTGTGCTGCCACACGGGGACGACTCACGCCGCGGTACCACCCCGCTTGCCGGTGTGCGGGACACCGGCCTCTCATCGGTCAGCTGTGACGGGCCGCCCCGTCCGGGTCTAGTAAGGCGCCGCCGAGACCTGCTTGTCAGGGTCGAGCAGATCGAACAGTCGCCCGTTCTTCCGGAGGCTCACCGGTGATGGCCGGATCAACGCCGTTGCATCCAGGATGCCAGAACCGGCAAGTCCGTTAACGCGCGGCCCGGTGCTGGCCGGCCAGCCTGGCGTCCGGCCCACACCGCGCACACGGGGTGAAGCCGAGCTGCCGGGCTTCCGATACGGCGATCGGGATGGTGGCCCGCTGAACCAGCCAGGAACAGCTCACCAGGTGGTAGCGCGGATGTTCGTCGACGACGCGGACCTCGGCGTCCAACTCCGAGACCACCAGGAGGTCGGTCGCGTCCGTCAGTTCTTCCCCGGGCTCGCCGAAGTCCTCGGCGAGAGGCGCGGCCGGCCCCACGTACTCGGGCTCGACCGGCTCATCCCCAGCAAAATCCTCAGCAAAATCCTCGTCGGCGACGTCGTCGACCGTGTTGTCCACACGGTTGTCGACGCCGTACACCTCGGCAGGTGCCACGGTCTCCCGGGGCACCTCAGCAGGCGTCGCGGCGGCTTTGGCGCGACGCCCCCGCCACCAGTCGTAGACCAGCAGACCGGCCGCCACGACACTCACCGCGACGGAGATCCAGGCCCACAACGTCGTGGCCGTGGTCAGCGCGGCGATGAGCAGCCCGAAGGCTGCCAGCACCAACGCCAGGACAAGATACAACATCCGACTACTAACCCAACCTGTGCTGGTCAACTGCCAACCGCATGCCGCTGGGTCGGCAGGAGCCCGCACCGTGGGGGGTTTGGGGGGCTCGGCCCCCCAGCATCACGCGGAGGAGACGCGCGAGCGCATTTCGCGAGCACACGTCGCCCATCTCCGTAGCTCAGCCTGCTTCCGCCCGCGGACCGAACGCGTAGCCACTCTGCTGGCCAGCCGAACGGCTGCCACCTTCTGGCGACCCGGACGAACCGGTGGACGGTGCGGCTGATCCACGGTCGCCCAGCTCACGCAGGCTCGACTCGAGGAACGTCTTCAACCTGGTCCGGTACTCACGCTCGAACGTCCGCAGCTCGTCGATCTTCTTCTCGAGAGCGGTCCGCTCGGCCTGGACCTGCCCCAGCACCTCGGAGTGCTGACGCTGCGCGTCGCGCTCGAGGGCCGTGGCCTTGTCCCGGGACTGACGCTCGAGCGTCTCGGCCCGGGTTCGGGCGTCGTTCAACATGGTCTCGGCCCGCGTACGGGCTTCATTGACCATGGTGTCCGACTTGGCCCTGGCCTCGGACAGCAACTGCTCGGACTTGGTTCGGGCCTCCGAGAGCATCCCGTCGGACTCCGCCTTGGCCTCGCCTGTGAGGCGGTCGGCCATCTCCTGCGCGAGGCCGAGAACCTTGGCAGCCTGCACGTGGTGATCACCGCCGCCACCGGGAGAGGTCTGCTCGAGGGCGCTCGGCGGCGGCACGGGGGTGAGCCGGCGTGGCTCCTCCACCGCGCGCGGCGCGACAGCCTGCGGCGCCGAGCGCGCATCCTCGATGTCGGCCCTGGCCGACTCGAGCTGCGCGTCGAGCTGCTCGACCTGCGCACGCAGGTCGTTGTTCTCCTCGATCAGGCGGGAGAGCTCAACCTCGACCAAGTCAAGGAAGGCGTCCACCTCGTCCTCGTTGTAGCCCCGCTTGCCAATGGGAGGCTTGCTGAACGCGACGTTATGAACGTCAGCGGGGGTCAACGACATCTGATCACCTCACGCACTCATCGGCTGTGGTCCACCCGGGTTTTCCCCGTCACCCGGGATAGGCCAGTCGCATCAGTATGAACACGACCAGCAACAGCACCATAATCGACAGGTCCAGCCCTACGCCCCCGATACGCACCATCGGGATCAACCGACGGAGCAAACGGACCGGGGGGTCGGTCACTGTGTAGATGGTCTCCAGCGTTACCGCAACCCCGCCGGCCGGGCGCCACTCCCTTGAGAACGCTCGGACGAGCTCCACCACGACACGCGCGGTCAGGAACAACCAGAAGATGAACAGTACCCAATACAAGACAAGCCGCACGGGATCCACGTGTCAACTCTGCCATCACTCACGTTCGGTTGAGCAACCCGCCCTCCGCAATCCTTCGTTTGTCCTCTGCGGTGGGGTCCTGGTTGGCCGGTGAGATCAAGAACACCTTGTTGGTGACCTTGTCCATCGAGCCTCTCATGGCGAACGCCAGCCCGGCCGCGAAGTCCACGAGCCTACGGGCGTCGGCGTCGTCCATCTCGGTCAGGTTGATGATCACCGGCGTGCCGTCCCGGTAGTGCTCGCCGATGGTCCGCGCGTCCACGAAGCTCGTGGGGTGCAGCGTGACCACCCGGTTCATCGGGTAGCCGGCGGCCACCGGCTTGGCCGTCGGCTCGGGCCGCGACAGCGGTCGTGGCGGTGCGTCGCGACGCGGCTCGACGGCCAGCGCGCCATGCACCGGCGCATCGGTTGACCAGGCTGGACGCGGCCGGCTGGCCGGCCGGGGCGGGAAGTCGGCGCGGCCGCTCAGCTCGGTGTCCAGTCGCTCGTCGTAACGCTCAGCATCCACGTCGTCGCGGTAACCGCGCCGGCCGAACATGCGTCGGCGGCCCTGCTCCGGATACGGGTCGTAATCGTCTTCGTCACCCAGGTACTCCGGACGGCGGTAACCGGAGCGGTAGTCCAGGTCACCACGCTCGAGCTCGTCGAGTTCTTCCAGGTCATAGCCGTCGTACTCGTCGGCGGGGACCATGCCGAAGTAGGCCTTCAGCTTCTGCAGCGTGCCCATACCCCTGCCCCCGCTCGAACGACTACCGGAACGTGTTACGGCGAGGCTAGGCCACGGGCGCCGAGGAGCGCGGTTCCGACACGCACGCAGGTTGAACCGTGAGTAACCGCGATCTCAAGATCACCGGTCATCCCGGCGGACAGCTCCGTGGCCTCCGGATGATCTTCACGCAGGCGATCGGCGGCTGCCGCCAGGCGCTCGAAGGCGTCCGCCGGGGTCATCGTGAGGGGCGCTACAGCCATTATCCCGCGCAACCGCAATTCACCCGAACGAGCGATCTGATCGGCGAGCGGCATCAGCGTGTCGAGCGGCGCGCCGCCGCGTGTCGGATCGCCGTCGATGCTCACCTGCACGAGAACGTCGAGCGGCTCGGTCCGGTCGCCGGCCTCGCGCACGTTGCCCACCGCACGGTCGAGCGCGTCGGCCAGCCGGTCCGAGTCGACCGACTGGATCTCGGCCGCCCAGCGGGCGACCGCGCGAGCCTTGTTCCGCTGCAGCCGGCCGAGCATGTGCCAGCGGACGGTCGCCTCCGGACGGAGTTCCCGCAGCTCAGCGACCTTCGGAGTGGCCTCCTGCTCACGGTTCTCCCCCAGGTCGACCACACCGAGGTCGGTGAGCAGAGCCGCGTCGGACGCCGGGAACGTCTTCGTGACGGCGACCAGCCGCACGCTGCCGGGGGCACGGCCGGCACTCGCCGTGGCCGTCTCGATCCGCTGGTGGACCTCGGCGAGCGCGTCAGCCAACTCGGTCCGCCGATCAGTCATGCCGGATCGCTCGGGTCGAGCCACGTCACTGCCGCCAATCGCCCAGTGGTCCCTTCCCTGCGGTGACTGAACAGCGTTTTGTCCTCCACCGTGCACCGCGGATCGAGCCCGATCTTCGCCACACCCGCGTCGGCCAGTTGCCGCCAGAGTCCGGCGCGGAGGTCGAGGCCGGAGGTGCCGGTGCGGGTCTTGCACGCGCTGCCCGGCAGGTGCTGCTCGAGGTCGGCCTGCATGGCGGCCGGCACCTCGTAGCACTCGCCGCACACCGACGGGCCGAGGAGCACCTCGATCCGGTCGATCGCCGCGCCGGCCCGCCGCATGGCGTCGAGTGCCGCGGGCACCACGCCGACGCGGGCACCGACCCGGCCGGCGTGCGCCGCACCGATGACCCCTGCCTCGGGGTCGGCGAGCAGCACGGGCACGCAGTCGGCGCACATCGCGATGAGCGCGAGGTCCGGTTCGGTGGTGACGATCGCGTCGGTGGCCTCGACCGCCTCGGGCCGAGGCCCGTCGACGATCTCGACGTTGCGGCCGTGGACCTGCTCCATCCAGACGAGCCGGTCCCGGCCGAGACCGAGTTCATCGGCCAGGCGGTGCCGGTTCGCGGCGACCGCCTCCGGAGCGTCGCCGACGGCGTCGCCAAGGTTGAACGACTCGTACGGCGGCTTCGACCGGCCGCCGGCACGAGTCGTCACCACTCGCCTGATCCTCAGTCCCGCCTCCCCGGAATCTAAAAGTGTTGGTTACGTCCCAGCACTCGGTGCGGACAACCAGTGGTTAGTGGCTGGGTGCCGTCACGGTCCCCCTGAGGTTGCGTTCGTCAGCGCGAGACGCTCGTGCAGAACTCTATCTGCCTATCGGCGCATGAAGGGCGGGACGTCGACCTCGTCGTCGGGCTCGTCGGTCACCGGCACGGCCCGGCTCGGCAGGCTGCCGGCCGCGCCCTGGGTACCGCGCTGGGTCGACGAACTGGTGGGCGGCACGCTGGTGCCCATGGGGTTCGAGTAACCACTGGTCGCCTGGCGCGGCGGCGGTGCCGTCTGGGCCTGCGGCCGCTGTTGGTGGACCGGCTGCTGCGCGGACTGGTGCTGGTGGGGCGCCGGCGGCGCGGGTGCCGGGGTGGCCGGCCGCTGCTGTGCGGGCGGGCTCACCTGGCCCGACTGGGCGGAGGCCACCGGCGTGCGGGAGCTGACCATGGTGGGGTCGAGCTTCTTGTGCGTCGGCGTGCCGCTGTCGAAACCGGCGGCGATCACCGTGACCCGGACCTCGTCGCCGAGCGAGTCGTCGATGACCGTTCCGAAGATGATGTTGGCCTCGGGGTGCGCGGACTCCTGCACCAGCGACGCCGACTCGTTGATCTCGAACAGGCCGAGGTCCGAGCCGCCGGCGATGGCCAGCAGCACGCCGTGCGCGCCGTCCATGGACGCCTCGAGCAGCGGCGAGTTGATCGCCTTCTGCGCGGCCTGCACCGCACGGCCCTCGCCGCGTGCCGACCCGATGCCCATGAGGGCGCTGCCCGCGCCGGACATGACGCTCTTCACGTCGGCGAAGTCCAGGTTGATCAGACCGGGGGTGGTGATCAGGTCGGTGATGCCCTGGACACCGGAGAGCAGCACCTCGTCGGCCGAGCGGAACGCGTCCATGAGGGACACGCCGATGTCGCCGAGCTGGAGCAGCCGGTCGTTCGGGATCACGATCAGGGTGTCGCACTCGTTGCGGAGTTCGGTGATGCCGTCCTCCGCCTGCTTCGCGCGCCGCTTGCCCTCGAAGGCGAACGGCCGCGTTACGACGCCTATGGTCAACGCGCCCAGCTTGCGGGCGATCGACGCGACCACCGGGGCGCCGCCGGTACCCGTACCGCCGCCCTCCCCCGCGGTCACGAACACCATGTCGGCGCCCTTGAGGACCTCCTCGATCTCCTCGCGGTGGTCCTCGGCGGCCCTGGTGCCGACGTCCGGGTTGGCACCGGCACCGAGGCCGCGGGTGAGCTCGCGGCCGATGTCCAGCTTGACGTCGGCGTCCGACATCAGCAGCGCCTGCGCGTCGGTGTTGACGGCGATGAACTCGACGCCCTTCAGCCCGACCTCGATCATGCGGTTCACGGCGTTGACCCCACCGCCGCCGATACCGACGACCTTGATCACCGCCAGGTAGTTGTGCGGGGGCGTCATCGGTTCCGCCTTCCTGATCAAGCTTTGTCAGCGCATTGTCTCTGCCATGTGCCACCCGGGGGGTGACCCCGGGCCGTCCGCGAGAGCCGAAACTCTAAACCTCAACAAGAGATCCAGAGTTATGTCAAGCTCGGACGTCGAAACAGGACGGTAGGCATCACTGCTTCGTGTTTCCAGCCGCCACGCCGTGTAGTTGCGGTGTTGTGTGTGCCATTCCCCCGATATCTACTCGCCGGTGCTGCCGTCAAGCAGTTCGCGAAGAAGATCGAGATGGCCGGCGTGGCGCCCGGTCTCCTCGATCATATGGATCAGCACCCACCGCACGTTGATCGACCGGCCGAGGAAGGCGGTGGTGACCTGGTCGGCCAACTCCCTGTTCGCCACCACCGCACGGCTGGCCGCGCACTCCGCCTCGTAGTCGGCGATCAGCTGGTCGAGCGGCACTTCCAGGCCGACCCGGAACTCGGCGTCCGAATCCTTCTCGAACCGCTCGACCCACTCGTCCGGCCGGCCCTCCAGCACCACGCCGAACCAGTACTGCTCGACCCAGCGCAGGTGGGCCAGCAGCGTGGCCACGGTGGTCAGCTCGGAGGGCACGAGCCGGCGGCGCGCCTGCTCGTCCGTGAGGCCCGTGGCCTTCATCACCACGGTGGCGCGCAGGTAGTCGAGGAAGGCGGTCAGCTGCTCGCGCTCGCCGCCCGCCATGGGCGGTTCTGGGCGGGTGTCGGGTTGGGTCTCAGTGTCAGGCTGTCATGCGCGGCAGTTTGGCGGACGGCGCCGGCAGAAGCCTGGGAGTTTTCTGGGAGCTTCGCGACATCACCGCGGGGAAGGGCCGGCGTTCCCAGGAAACCGTCACCCGGGTGCCGAACGGTGGCCGGCATGAACACACATGCAATCGAGGCACGCGGCCTCACCAAGCGCTACGGCGACACGCCTGGCGGTCGACGACCTCACGTTCACCGTCCGGCCGGGAGCGGTGACCGGGTTCCTCGGACCGAACGGCGCCGGCAAGTCGACCACCATGCGGTTGGTCCTCGGGCTGGACGCGCCCACCGGCGGGTCGGTCACGGTGGGCGGGCGCCGCTACGCCGACCAACCGGCCCCCATGCACACGGTGGGCGCGCTCCTCGACGCCCGCGCCGCGCATCCCGGCCGGTCGGCGGTCAACCACCTGCTGGCGCTCGCGCAGACGGCCGGCATCGGCCGCGCCCGGGTCGACGAGGTGCTCGGCCTGGTCGGGCTGGCCGACGTGGCCGGCCGCCGCGCCCGCACGTTCTCCCTCGGCATGAGCCAGCGGCTCGGCATCGCGGGCGCGCTGCTCGGCGACCCGCCGGTGCTGATGTTCGACGAGCCGGTCAACGGCCTCGACCCGGAGGGCATCCTCTGGATCCGCACGTTCATGCGGCGCATGGCGCTCGAGGGCCGGACCGTCCTGGTCTCGAGCCACCTGATGAGCGAGATGGCGCTGACCGCGCAGCACCTGCTGGTCATCGGCAGGGGCCGGCTGATCGCGGACGCGCCGATCGACGAGTTCCTCGACCGCCATGGGTCGGAGACGGTGCTCGTGCGGACCGGCGAACCCGGCCGGTTGGTCGAGGCCCTGCTTCGCGCGGGCGCGGACGTGACGCCGGGATCCGGCGCCGAGCTGCTGGTGCGGCACCTGAGCGCCACCGAGATCGGCCGGATGGCCGCGGCCGCCGGCATCGCCCTGGCCGAGCTGACGCCGCGGCGGGACTCGCTCGAGGAGGTCTTCATGGCACTGACCAGGGACGCGGTGGAGTACGGGGTGCCGGCATGACCATCCTGCGCTCGGAATGGACGAAACTGCGGAGCCTGCGGTCGACCTGGCTGGTGGCGGCCGTGGTCCTGCTGCTCGGACTCGGGATCGGTGCGCTGGCCAGCAGCGCGCTGGGCAATGCCTACGCGACGTCCTCGGCCGAGGAACGTGCAGACTGGGATCCCATGGCCGCCGGCCTGCCCAGCCTGTTGCTCACGCAGCTGGCGGTCGGGGTGCTGGGCGTGCTGGTGATCACCGGTGAGTACGCGACCGGGACCATCCAGCCGAGCGTGGTGGCCGTGCCGAGGCGGGGCCGGCTGTACGCGGCCAAGGCGGCCGTGCTCGGCGGGCTGGCGCTCGTGCTCGGGCAGGTGGTCGGGTTCGCGTCGTTCTTCATCGGCCAGACGCTGATCGCCGGCAGCGGCGCCCCGCACGCGGTCCTCGACCAGCCGGGCGTGCTGCGCGCGGTGGTCGGCGCCGGGCTCTACCTCACGGCCGTCGCCCTCCTCGGGTTCGGGCTCGGCGCGATCGTTCGCTCCACGGCGGGCGGGATCGGGCTGGTCGTCGGAGCCACGCTGCTCGTTCGGCTGATCGCCCAGGCGCTGCCCACCGGCCTGCATGACTGGATGGACCGCTACTGGCCGACCGCGGCCGGCGAGAAGATCATCGCGGTGCTGCCACAGCCGGGTGCGCTCGGCCCGTGGACGGGCTTCGGCCTGCTGTGCGGCTTCGTGGTGGCCGTCTGCGCCGCCGGTTACGTTGTGCTCCGCGTCCGGGACGTGCGATGACGGCCGGCTTCCACCTGCCGACACGACGCGACGCGAACCGGGACGGCGGGCCGCTGATCGGAGTGGCCGCCGCGCTCGTCGCGTGGTCGGGAATGGCCGGGTGGGCACTGCTCGGGGTGTCGGCTGCCGGGTTCGGGGCGGCCGCCACCCCGGCGGCCGTCGCGCTCGCGGTCGGCGGGTCCGCCGGGTTCTCCGAGAACAGGCTCGCGGCGGAGATCTCCGTGGTGCCGCTCGGGGTCTCGCTCGTCGGGGCGGTGCTGCTCGCCGCGTGCATCACCTCGTGGCGGCGGCTGTCCGGGGCAGTGGCCGGGTTCCTCGCCGGGCTCGCGGTGCTGCCGTTCCTGCCGGGGGAGTTGGCCGTCGACCCGTGGCGAACCTGGTTCGGCGGAGTCTGCTGGCTCGTCGTGGTGCTCGGTGTGCGGGTCGCCACGTGGTGGTACCGCCGGGTTCGGACGGTCGTGCTGGTGCTGCTCGCCGCCGCCGGGGCGGCCACCGTGGCCGGGCTGCTCGCCGCGGTCGCCGGCGGGGCGCGGATGGCCGGCACGATGCTGCTCGGGGCACCCAACCTGTTGGCCGTCGGGTTGACCAGGGGGTTGGGGGTGTCCTGGCAGGTGATGGGCGACCGGCTGCCACTGCCCACCATCGACGCGGGCGGGCTCGCCCCGCTGGCGGTGCCGGTGTGGCCGCTCGCGCTGCTGGCCGCGGCGGTCGTCCTCCCGCTCGCCGTGGTCGCGCGGTGGCATGCGGGGTGGGTGTGCGGCGTGGTGTTCGCGGGCCTCGCGCTGCTCGGCGGCGCGTCGGTGGAGCTGCGCGCCGGACCGCTGTTCGCCATCGAGCTGGGCGTTCGCGGGAACGTGTTGGTGGCCGCCGGTACCGCCGCGGCGGCGGGCCTGGTGGCGAGCCTGCTCGTCGCCGGGGCACGGTACTGGCAGGGTCGACGGACATGACGGCCAACCTGCTCGTGGTGGAGGACGACCCGACACTGCGGGAACTGCTGGCGGCGAGCCTGCGGTTCGCCGGGTTCGCGGTGTCCGCCACCGCGAGCGGGGCTCGAGGCGCTGCGGATGGCGGCCGAGCCGGCCGCCGGATCTGGTGGTGCTCGACGTGATGCTGCCCGACCTGGACGGGTTCGAGGTGCTGCGCCGGCTGCGCGTCCGGCGCGGCACCGAACCAGCAGCTGCCGGTGCTGTTCCTGACCGCGCGGGACGCCGGACGTGGACAAGGTCACCGGGCTGACGGCGGGCGGGGACGACTACGTGACCAAGCCGTTCCGGCTGGAGGAGCTGATCGCGCGGATCCGCGCGATCCTGCGCCGCACGGTCGGCGCCGCGCGCGAGGTGCTGACCGTCGGGGACCTGGAGCTCGACCCGGCGCGCGCGGCTGGTCGACCCGGGCCGGCGAGTCGATCTCGTTGTCCCCCACCGAGTTCACGCTGCTGCGGTTCCTCATGGAGAACGTCGACCACGTGCTCGACCGCGCGCACGATCCTCAACCACGTGTGGCGCTACGACTTCGGCGGCGACGCCAGCATCGTCGAGTCCTACATCAGCTACCTCCGGCGCAAGGTGGACAACCGGGAGCCGCGGCTGATCCACACGGTCCGCGGTGTGGGGTACGTGCTGCGCGGGCCGCGATGAGGCGCCTGTCGCTACGGGCGCGCGTGGTGCTGATCGCCATGGCACTGCTGGTGGTCGGCATGGTGGCGAGCGACACGGTGGTGCTGACGGCGCTGCGCCGGCCGCTCACCACGACGGTCGACACACAGGTCGAGATCGCGGCGGGGCTGCTCGCCGGGTTACCGGAACCATTCGCCAGGGCGCTGACCGAGGCGCGGCCGCCGGTGCCCGGTGGCGATGTGCGCCTGGCCGACGACCTGTATCTGTCCTATGTAGACGCGACGGGTGAGGTCGAGCTGGCGTGGCGGGGGGCATCGGCTCCCCAACTGCCCACTGTGGACAGTGCGGCGGTAGCGGCGCGGCGCGGCGAACCGTTCGAGGTGCCCGGCTGGCGCGTGGTGACGCTGCCGAGACGGGACGGCGGCAGTGTGGTGGTGGCGGGGTCGCTGAGCCAGGTGGACGGCACCGTGAGCCAGGTCCGGATGGTGTGCCTGCTGGTCGGCGCCGGCCTGCTGGTGCTACTGGCCGGGGTCGGCTGGTTCTGGGTGCGGGCCGGGCTGCGGCCGCTGCGGCGCATCGAGGAGACGGCGGCGGCCATCGCAGGCGGCGACCTGTCGCGGCGAGTGCCGGACCGGGCCGCGCCGGGCACCGAGATCGGCCGGCTCACCGTGTCGCTGAACGGGATGCTCGTCCGGATCGAGGAGGCGGTGGCGGCGCGGACCCGGTCGGAGGAGCGCCTGCGCCGGTTCGTGGCGGACGCGAGCCACGAGCTGCGCACGCCGCTCGCGGGCATCAGCGGGTTCGCCCAGCTCTACCGGCTCGGCGGGGCGGAGATCGACGCGACCATGGACCGGATCGAACGGGAGTCCGTACGGCTGGCGCGGCTGGTGGACGACCTGCTGCTGCTGGCACAACTGGACGAGCGGGGCCTGGTGCCGCGGCGAGCGCCGATGGACCTGCGAACGCTGGCCGTGGACGCCATGCACGACCTGCGCGCGCTCGACCCGACCCGGTCGGTGCGGCTCACCGGTCCTGGCGGCGGGGACGCGGGCGCGGCGCCCGTACTCGGCGACGAGGACAAGCTGCGGCAGGTGGTGAGCAACATCGTCGGCAACGCGGTGGCCCACACCCCGGCGGGCAGCGCCGTCCGGATCGGCGTTGGCGGCGATTCCGCGGAGTCGATACTGGAGATCAGCGACACCGGCCCCGGCCTGCCGGCCGACCAGGCGGCACTGGTGTTCGAGCGCTTCTACCGCGCCGACCCGGCTCGCTCCCGGGACGGCGGCGCCGGCCTCGGCCTCGCGATCGTGTGGTCACTGGTCACCGCACACGGAGGCACGGTGGAGATGGACACCGCACCCGGCAAGGGCGCCACCGTCCGAATCAGACTCCCAGCGGCGCAACAAGAACCCTAAGAACGCGAGACTCGGATCAGCGAGATCGCGGTTCCCGACCTCGAGATCGCGGTTCCCGCAAGCGAGATCGCGGTTCCGGCAAGCGAAATCGCGGTTCCCGTACGCGAGTTCGAGGCACCGGCTTGTGAGGCCCGCCGACGCGAGGTCAGGAACCGCGATCTCGGGTGCGGGAACCGCGATCTCGTTCGGTGCGGTCAGGAGACCGTTGGGAAGTCTGGGGTTGTTACGTCGTAGATTGTGCCGGGGCGGGTCAGCAGGGGGGCCAGTACGGCGCCCTTGCGTTCGGAGTTGCGGGCGTCGCCCCAGCGGACCGTGCGGCCGTCCACCAGCAGGAGGCGCACGTCGCCGGGGGTGGGGGCCGTTATCTGGGCCACCTGGGGCCGCAGCTGCTTCGGTAGCGCCGCGAGGACCGACACCGCCGCGTGCGTCGCCGGGTCGTCCGGGTTGACGGTCGACAGCTTCAGCTCGGGCAGTCCCTCCGGGCGGGCCTTCACCGTCGCGTAGTCGAAGCCCGTGCGGTCGATCAGGTGCACGCCGTCGTCCGACAGCTGGACCGCCACCGGGGTCCGCTCGGTCACGATGATCTCCACGGTGCTCGGCCACGACCGCTCCACCACGACCTCGGCCACCCTGGGCAGCGCCGCCACCCGGGTGGCCGCCTCGTCGGCCGCAAGTCGCACCATCGGCGTCCCCAGCTCGATCGCCGCCGCCTCGCGCACCTGCTCCGGCGGGATCTCCTTCGTGCCGAGCACGTCCACCGACCGGACGCCCAGCAGCGACGTGAACATCACCAGGTACGCGATCGTCACCACGGTCAGCACCACGAGCAGCGCCAGCCAGCGCCGCGCCAGGTAGCGGCGCCTGGTCGTGCGACCCGCCTGGCGTTCCCGTTCGCGGCGCTCCACCCGGTCGGCCGCGCGGCGGATCCGCTCGCTCGGAACCCGGCGGCCACGCACCGAGCGCGGCTCCTGACCGCGAGCCGCACGCGACCGCGACCTGGAACGGGACCGGGTCGTGGTGCCGCGCCGCGAACTGGACCCGCCCGAAGCACGCGTGGACGTCATGTCAGACCGTGACCCGCCGGTCCAGCTCGGAGATCAGCTCCGGCCCGAGCATGGTCACGTCGCCCGCGCCCATGGTGAGCACCAGGTCACCTTCGTGCGCGAGATCGGCCACCAGCCCGGGCACCCGCTCGAACGACGGCTCGTAGTGCACCCGCCCGGCCGGCAGCGGCACCCCGTCGGCCACCAGCGTGCCGCTCACACCCGGCTCCGGCTGCTCCCGCGCGCCGAACACGTCGAGCACGATCACCTCGTCGGCCAGCCCCAGCGCCGCCCCGAACTCCGCGGCGAACAGCCTGGTCCGCGAGTACAGGTGCGGCTGGAAGATCACGATCACCCGGCCGCCGTGCGCGGCCGGCCGCGCCGCGCGCAGCTGCGCGGCGACCTCCGTCGGGTGGTGCGCGTAGTCGTCGTAGACCCGCACTCCCCCGGCCCGGCCCTTGAACTCGAACCGCCGCCGGACGCCGCCGAAGCCGGCGACACCTTCCAGCAGGCCCTCGAGCGGCGCGCCCAGCTCCAGCCCGGCCACGAGCGCGGCGATCGCGTTGAGCGCCATGTGCTCACCCGGCACCGCCACCCGAACGTCCACTTCGGACCCGTCGAGCAGCACGCGGGCCGCGCCGGCGCCGTCGACCGGTTGGTAGTCCAGCATCTTGACGTCGGACGCGGCGCGGCCGTACCGCCGCACGCGCACCCCGCGGGACTCCGCCAGCGCGGCCAGCGCGACCGAACCGGGGTCGTCCGCGCACGCGATCATCACCCCACCGGGAACGATTCGGTCCACAAAGGACTCGAAGACGGCCGTGTACGCCTCGACCGTGCCGTGGTGGTCGAGATGGTCGGCCTCCACGTTGGTCACCACCGCGACGGAGGGCGAGAACGCGAGGAACGAACCGTCGCTCTCGTCGGCCTCCGCCACGAAGATGCCGCCCGCCCCGTGGTGTGCGTTCGCGCCGGACTCGTTGAGGTCGCCGCCGATGGCGAACGACGGGTCGAGCCGGCAGTGCTGCAGCGCGACCGTGAGCATCGAGGTGGTCGACGTCTTGCCGTGGGTGCCGGCCACGCACGCGACCCGGTGCTCGGCCATCAGCGCGGCGAGCGCCTCGGACCGGTGCAGCACGGTGAGCCCCCGGGCGTTCGCGGCCACCAGCTCCGGGTTGTCCGCCTTGATGGCGCTGGACACGACGACCGCCGACGGCCCGCCGTCGAACAGGTCGAGGTTGTCCGCCGCCTGCCCGACCCCGATCCGGGCGCCCTGCGCGCGCAGGGTCGCCAACGTGTGCGACTCCTTGGCATCCGAGCCGGAAACGGCCAGGCCCCGGTCCAGCAGGATCCGGGCGATGCCACTCATCCCGGCACCCCCGATACCCACCAGATGCACACGATCGAGAACGTTCATCGGTTCACTCCGCTCGGTCGCCGGCACGGCAGCCACACGCCGGCCCAGCATGAGACCACCCCGTCGGCCATGATGACCATTCCCGACGGTCGTGATGACCGCAGGCGGGTGGTGGGGTGTGTCATTGGCCAGCTCGTCGTACGGCACTGGTCATGTTGGGGTACCGGACGGTCATCAGCGCGACCGGAGTGGTCATCATGCGGTTTCACTTCTTGATCACCTCGAGGACCATCCTGGCCAGCACGTCAGCGGCCTCGCGGTGGCCGGAGCCCTGCGCGGCGGTGCTCATGGCGGCCAACTGCCGGGTGTTGCGCATGAGGGGAATGACCGTCTCGACCACGCGTTCGGGCGTCAGCTCGTCGTCGTAGATCATCAGTGCGGCACCCGCGTCGACCGCCGGCTTGGCGTTGAGCGCCTGTTCGCCGTTCCCGTGCGGCAGTGGCACGTACACGGCCGGCAGTCCCACGGCCGACACCTCGGCGACCGTCATGGCGCCACAGCGGCACAGCGTCGCGTCGGCGGCCGCGTAAGCCAGGTCCATCCGCTCCAGGTACGGCACCGCGACGTACCGCGGCGCCCCCCGCACGTCCTGGACGGCGAGCGTGTTCTTCGGCCCATGGGCATGCAGCACGCCGATGCCCGCGTCGGCGAAGTCCCGCGCGGACGCCGACACCGCGTTGTTGATCGACCGGGCCCCCTGCGAGCCGCCGGTCACCAGCAGCGTCGGCGCCGTCGGGTGCAGGCCGAAGAACTGCCTGGCCATGGGCCGCAGCGCCTCGCGGTTCAGCTGGACGATCGACTCGCGCAGCGGGATGCCCACCACTTCGGCGTTCGGCAGCCCGGAATCGGGCACCGCGACCGCCACCCGGTCGGCGAACCGGGCGCCCACCTTGTTGGCGAGGCCGATCTTCGCGTTCGAGTCGTGCACCACGATCGGGCACCCGGCCGCGGGCGGCCAGGTAGGCGGGCAGGGCGACGTAGCCGCCGAAGCCGACCACCACGTCCGCGCCGACCCGGTCCAGCACCTCGCGGGTGGTCTTCACGGCCGTCCGCACCTTGAGCGGCAGCCTCAGCAGGTCCATGTTCGGCTTCCGGGGCATCGGCACCGGCGGGATCATCTCCAGCTCGTAGCCGCGCGCCGGGATGATCTGCTTCTCCAGGCCCCGCTCGGTGCCCAGCGCGACCACGCGGGCGTCCGGCCGCAGCCGCCGCACGGCGTCGGCCAGGGCGAGCGCTGGTTCGATGTGTCCGGCGGTGCCACCACCGGCGACGACCACCGTGGGACCACGGCGGGCCGGATCATCTCTCACTGCTGAATCCTCCTCAGGAACGTCGCGCCGGGTACCGGCTCGGCGTGCGACCGGTACCGCGCGACGGGGCTGGCCGCCGGACCGGCTTGCGCTTGACCGGCGGCTGGTACGGCTCCGGCGCCGGCAGCCGCATGAGGCGGCCGAACCGACCCGGTCCCTGAGAGCGTAGTGCGGCCGCCGCCTCGGGCTCATTCCGCGCACAGTTGGCGAGCACGCCGAACACCAGCAGCGTGGTCACCACCGACGTGCCACCCGAGGAGATGAGCGGCAGCGTGATGCCGGTGACCGGCAGGAGGTTGACCACGTAGCCGATGTTGATGGCCGCCTGGGCCACCAGCCAGACGGTCAGCGTCGCGGCCACCATCTTGATCCACGGGTCGATGTTGCGGGTGGCCACCCGCATGCCCACCACGGCGAGCATGCCGAACAGCCCGAGCACCATCATGCAGCCGACGAACCCCAGCTCCTCGCCGATGAGCGCGAAGATGAAGTCGTTGTGCACGTTCGGCAGATACAGGTACTTCGACGGGCCCTGGCCGAGCCCCTTGCCGAACAGCCCGCCGTCGGCCAGCGCGTAGAGCGCCTGGTTGGCCTGGTAGTTCGCGCCCTGCGAGTCGGCCCCCGGGTTGAGGAACGACACGACCCTGGCGAGCCGGTACTCGGTGCCGATGGCCAGCACCACCACGCCCGCGATGCCGCCGAGCGCGAGCGCACCGAACAGCCGCAGCTGCGCTCCGCCGAACCAGAGCAGTGCGACCAGCACCACACCGAGCGTGACCGTGCCGCCGAGGTCGGGCTGCAACATGACGAGCGCGAACATCACGAGCGCGACCGGCACCACGGGCACCAGCAGGTGCCGGTACTGGTGCAGCAGGCCGCGCTTGATCACCAGGATGTGCGCACCCCACAGGGCGAGCGCGAGCTTCGCGAACTCCACCGGCTGGAAGCTCAGCGGACCGAGGGTGAACCAACTCTGCGTGGCGTTCACGGTCGAGCCGAGCGGGGTCAGCACCAGCACGAGCATCAGCACGCCGACCCACAGGGCGGCCGGGCTCAGCGCGCGGATCCGGCGCAGCGGCACCCGCACGCCGATCCAGAACAGCACGAGCCCGACCAGCACGAACACGACCTGCTTGCCGAACACCGCGTACGGCGACTGTTTCTGGGCGACGGAGATGACGGCCGACGCCGACAGCACCATGACCAGGCCGATCACGATCAGCAGCGCGCAGACCGCGAGGATCAGGTGGAAGTCGGCCAGCGGGCGGCTGAGCCAGGCGGTGAGCGCCGTGCGGATGGCGCCGATCCGGCCGTTGCCGGACCGCTTTTTGCGCTTGCGTGACCCGCGCTCGGGGTTGCCGGATTCGGTGGTCTCAGTGATCTCCCTGTCAGCCGTCATCCCCGCTCCGCCAGCACGCTGTGCACAGCCTCGGCGAATGCCGTGCCGCGGTGCACGTAGCTGGCGAACATGTCGTGGGACTTGGCAGCGGGCGCGAGGAGGACCACAGCACCCTGACCAGCCATCGCGTTCGCCGCACGGACCGCAGAGATCATGGGTTCATCGTCTCCCGAGACGACCCGATGTACCGGCACATCCGGCGCGTGTCGCGCGAGCGCGGCGGCGAAGGCGTCCTGATCGGCGCCCAGCAGCACCACGCCCCGCAGGCGGTCGACCACTCCTTCGACCAGGGCGTCGACCTCGGCGCCGTGCAGCAGCCCGCCGGCGATCCACACCACATCGTCGAACGCGCCGAGCGAGCCGGCGGCCGCGTGGGTGTTGGTGGCCTTCGAGTCGTTGATGTACCGGATCCCGCCGGCCTCCGCGATCAGCTCGACCCGGTGGGCGGGCGGGGTGAAGGCCAGCAACCCGTCCCGCACCGCCTGCACGCCGGAGCCGTGGGCCTGGGCGAGCGCGGCGGCGGCGAGCGCGTTGGCCACGTTGTGGGGACCGACCGGTCTTACGTCCGCGACCTGGCACAATGGGAGGTTGTCCGCGAAACACAGGCCCCCGTCGCGCACCCCGTACTCCCCCGGGCCGGGCTCGGCCAGCGTGAAGCCCACGCGGTTCGGCGAGCCGGCGGCCAGGCGGGTCACCAGCGGGTCGTCGGCGTTGTACACGGCGAGCCCGGCATCCGCGTAGATCCGGGCCTTGGCCTCGACGTAGGCGGCCATGGAGCCGTGCCACTCGAGGTGATCCTCCGCGAGGTTCAGCACGGCCGCGGCCTTCGGGGCGATGGAGGACTGCCAGTACAGCTGGTAGCTGGACAGCTCGACCGCCAGGACGTCGTAGCCGCCGAGCACCGCGTCGATCACCGGCAGGCCAACGTTTCCGCAGGCCACCGCCTTGGCGCCGTGCGCGAGGAGGATCGACTCGAGCATGCCGACGGTGGTGGTCTTGCCGTCCGTGCCGGTGATGGCGAGCCAGGCGGGCGGGTTCGGCAGGGTGGCACCGATCCGCCAGGCCAGCTCCACCTCGCCGATCACCTCGATGCCCGCGTCCGACGCGGCCACCAGCAGCGGGCTGGCGGGGGTCCAGCCGGGGCTGGTGACCACCAGGTCGGTGCCGGCCGGCGGCTCGGTGAGCCCGGCGACCGTGGCGACGCCGGCCGGCAGGCCGGTCAGCCGGTCGGCGTTGCCGTCGGTGACCGTGACCCGCGCGCCGAGGTCGAGCAGCGCCCGCGCCACCGACGTCCCGGTGACCCCGGCGCCGGCGACCAGTACCTCGCGACCGGAGACTGTGTCACCCCAAGACAAGTCAGCCGCCGACCTTGGTGAGCCACTCCGAGTAGAAGAGGCCGAGCCCGAACATCGCGCAGACCCCGGCCAGCAGCCAGAATCTGATGATCACCGTGGTTTCCGCCCACCCGGCCAGCTCGAAATGATGGTGGAAGGGCGCCATGCGGAACAGCCTTCGCCGCGACGTGCGGAACACCGCGATCTGCAGCACCACCGACAGCATCTCCACCACGAACAGGCCGCCGATGACCACCATGAGCAGCTCGGTGCGGGTGGTGATCGACAGGCCGGCCACCAGACCGCCGAGCGCGAGCGAACCCGTGTCGCCCATGAAGATCTTGGCGGGGGCGGCGTTCCACCACAGGAAGCCGATGCACGCGCCCATGGCGGCGGCCGCGACCACCGCCAGGTCGAGCGGGTCCCGCACGTCGTAGCAGCCGACCGTCGGCTCGGAGGCGCCGCAGTTGTAGCGGAACTGCCAGAACGTGACGACCACGTAGGTGCCGAAGACCATGGCCGACGCGCCGCCGGCCAGGCCGTCGAGGCCGTCGGTGAAGTTCACGGCGTTCGACCAGCCGGCCACCGCCAGGTAGCAGAACACCACGAACCCGATGGTGCCGAACGAGATCTCCGTGATGTCGCGCACGAACGACAGCTGGACCGACGCGGGCGAGAACCCGGCCTCGTCGACGTAGTTCAGCGCGAGGATGGCGAAGGCCAGGGAGATGACCAGCTGGCCGACCATCTTCGCCGTCTTGTTCAGCCCGAGGTTGCGCTGCTTGCGGATCTTGATGAAGTCGTCGAGGAAGCCGACCAGACCGAGACCGGTGGCCAGGAACAGCACCAACAGGCCGGACGGGCTGGGCCCCTCGGAGTCCTCGGAGGTCAAGGCCGTGAACACGTGCGCGACCGCGTAGCCGAGCAGCATGGCGATCAGGATCGCGACGCCGCCCATGGTCGGGGTGCCGCGCTTGGACTTGTGGCCCTCCGGACCTTCCTCGCGGATCTCCTGTCCGAAGCCCTGCTTGGAGAACACCCTGATCAGGTAAGGCGTGAACATGATGGAGACGATGAGTGCGATCGCGGCCGCGACCAGGATGCCGATCACGCGCGGCTCCCCAGCAGCGCGTCCGCGACCCGCCAGAGGGCGGCCACCTTCGACGCCTTCACCAGGACCACGTCGTGCGGGCGCAACTCGGCCTCCAGCAACGCCACCGCCGCTTCCACATCCGGCACCAGCACCGGCTCCTCTCGGTCGTCCGAGCCCTCGAGACGGGCGCCGTCCCGAATGCCCGCAGCCTGCTCGTCGACCGCCACCACGCGGTCGATGTTCAGCCGCACGGCCAGCCGGCCGATCTGCTCGTGCGCCTCCGCGCCGGAGTCGCCCAACTCGCCCATCACGCCGAGCACCGCCCAGGTGCGCCGCGTGCCGTCGGAGGACATCCTCGCGAGTGTCCGCAACGCGGCGCCCACCGACTCCGGGTTGGCGTTGTAGGAGTCGTTCACCACGGTGATGTCGTCGCCGACCGTGGTGACGTCCATGCGCCGCTCGGACAGCCGCTGCGCGCCCTCGAGCCCGGCGGCCACCTGCTCCAGGTCATCGCCGAGCGCCAGTCCGACGGCGGCCGCGGCCAGCGCGTTGCCGACGTGGTGGTGACCGTGCAGGCCGAGCGTGACCCGGCGCTCGCCGAGCCGGGTGACCATGGTGAACGTGGCGCGGGCGTGGTCGTCGAGTTCGACGTTGACCGCGCGAACCTGGGCGTCCGGGTGTTCGCCCACCAGCACCACCCTGGCGTTCGTGCGGCCGGCCATGGCGGCGACCAGCGGGTCGTCGGCGTTGAGGATGGCCACGCCGTCGGCAGGCAGGGCCTCGGCCAGCTCGCCCTTCGTGGCGGCGATGCCCTCGCGCGAGCCGAACTCGCCGAGGTGCGCGGTGCCGACGTTGAGCACCACGCCGATGCGCGGCGGGGCCGTCTCGCACAGCGCCCGGATGTGGCCGGGCCCACGAGCGGACAGCTCCAGCACCAGGTGGCGGGTGTCGTAGTCGGCGCGTAGCGCGGTCCACGGGTGGCCCAGCTCGTTGTTGAACGAGCCGGGAGGGGCGATCGTGGCGCCCATCGGCTCGAGCACCTGGGCGATCAGGTCCTTCGTGGACGTCTTGCCGGACGAGCCGGTGACCCCGACGACCGTCAGGCCCCGGTCGGCCGTCAGCCGGTCGACCACCTCCCTTGCCAGCTTCGCGAGCCCGGCGAGGACGGCGGCGCCGGAGCCGTCGGTGTCGCCCGTGAGCGCCACGGAGCGGGTGTGCGCGTCGGCCACCGGGGGCACGATCACGGCGGGCGCGTCGACCTCGCGGGCGGCCAGCACGGCGACCGCGCCCTGCTCGATGGCCTGCGCGGCGAAGCTGTGGCCGTCCACCCGCTCACCGGGCACGGCCACGAACAGGCCGCCGGACCCGATCCGGCGGGAGTCGAACTCGACGGTCCCGGTGACCACCTCGGAACCGGACGCCCGGTGCAGCCGCCCGCCGGTCGCCCGGGCCACTTCGGCCAGGGTCAGGGGGATCATCCCGCTCCCTTCTCCAGTCGCGCCCAGATGGCGGAGCGCAACTCGTCGTGGTCGGAGAACGGGTGCACGACCCCTTCGATCTCCTGCCCGGTCTCGTGACCCTTGCCGGCGATCACCACCACGTCGCCGGATCCGGCCCGCGCGACCGCCGTCTCGATGGCCGTGCGCCGGTCGCCGATCTCGAGGATCTCGCCGCGCTCGCCCTCCGGGACGGCCCGCGCGCCGGCCAACGTGGCGGCGCGGATGGCCGCCGGGTCCTCCGAACGCGGGTTGTCGTCGGTGATCACCAGCAGGTCGGCCCGCCGGGCGGCGGCCTCCCCCATGAGCGGCCGCTTGCCCTCGTCGCGGTCGCCGCCGCAGCCGAGGACCACGATCAGCCGGCCGTCGGTGCGGCCGCGCATGGCGTCCAGGGCGAGCGCGACGGCCGCCGGCTTGTGCGCGTAGTCGACGACCGCCGTGAAGTCCTGGCCGAGCGCGACGCGCTCCATCCGGCCGGGCACCTCGACCTGCCCGAGTCCCGTGGCGATGTCCGCCGCGGAGATCCCGGCGCTGTACAGGCAGGCGGCGGCCAGCAGCGCGTTGCTGACGTTGAACGAGCCCGGGATCGGGAGGGTCACCAGCTGGGTGAGGCCGTCGGGGCCGTGCATGGCGAACGACTGCTCACCGGCGAGCGAGGTCCGGAGGTCGCTGGCCGTCCAGTCCCCCGCGCCGCCGGTCGCCACGGTGATCGTGTGCGGGGTGACCAGTCGCCTGCCCCACTCGCTGTCCACGCACACCACCTCGGTGGTGGACCGGCCGTCGAACAGCAGCGCCTTCGCCTTCCAGTAGTCCTCCATGTCCCGGTGGAAGTCCAGATGGTCCTGGGACAGGTTGGTGAACGCGCCGACCGCGAACCGGGTGCCGCTCGCGCGACCCAGCGCGAGCGCGTGGCTCGAGACCTCCATCGGCACGTGCGTGACGCCCCGCTCGACCATCACGGCGAACAGCGCCTGCAGGTCGGGAGCCTCGGGGGTGGTGAACGCGCTGGCCAGCCGCTCGCCCGCGATGCGGGTCTCCACGGTGCCGATCAGCCCCGTGCGGTGGCCGGCCGCACGCAGGCCGGCCTCGATCATGTACGCGGTGGTGGTCTTGCCGGACGTGCCGGTGACCCCGAGCACCGCGAGCTGCAGCGACGGTTCGCCGTAGATCCAGGCGGCCACCGAGCCGAGTGCCTCACGCGGGTTCTCGTGGACCATCAGCGGGATGCCCGCTTTTTGCAGTGTCGGGCGGGCGGCCCCCGCCTCGTCGGTGAGCACGCAGACGGCACCGGCGGCGATGGCCGACTCGGCGAAGTCGGCGCCGTGGACACGCGCTCCGGGCAGTGCGGCGAACAGGTCACCGGGAAGCACGTGTTGTGCACGCAGCGTAGCGCCGGTGACCGTCACCTCGGTGGCGGTGTGCTCCGGCGCGATCAACCGCGCGTCTGCCCGCGCCACCAACGTGGTGAGCGGGACCGGTTCGATTCTGGTGGGGCGAGGCGGTGCCGTGACAGCCTTGCCGACGAGCTTGGCGGGCACGTCGCGGAAGGTTACCTGCGCACGGAGGGCGATCAAGGACACCCTGGTGCTGCGGCCGAGTCGAGATCGGCTAGCGGGTTCGGCCCGCCCATGCCTGGAAGGCGTCGTTCCAGACGTTCAACGTCAGCAAGGCGTCGTTCCAGGCATGCCCACGCCGCGCCTGTGCTAGACGCCGAGACCGGGCAGCGGGTCGGGCGTCGCGGGCTTCGGGCGGCGGGTGCGCAGCGCGATCGCGGCCACCAGACCGCCCACCAGACCGGACAGGTGTCCCTGCCACGAGATGTTCTCCACGCCGAAGCCGACCGAGTACCACATGGCATAGCCGTAGGCGAGCGCCATGCCGACCGAGACCACCACGTCCACCGGCCGGCGGTCGACGAACCCGCGCAGCAGCAGGTAGCCGAAGTAGCCGAAGACCACGCCGCTCGCGCCGACCGAGTACGTATTGTCCGGCGAGAACACCCAGACCCCCAGCCCGCCGATGACCACCACGATGACCGACATCAGCAGGAACCGCTTGATGCTGGGGATGGCGGCGATGATGCCCAGGCTGAACAGCGGCAGCGCGTTGGACGCCAGGTGCTCGACGTTCACGTGCAGGAACGGCGAGGTGATGATGTCGACGAGGCTGCTCGCCTCGCGCGCCACCACCCCGCCGGCCAGGCCCAGTTCGCGGTCGGTGGCCGCGTTGATCAGCTCCACGAGCCACAACAGGCCCAGCAGGCCGACCATGAGGGTGGCGGCGCGGCCGAGCGGGCTGCTCAGCGAGCCGTTGTCCCCTGCCGGTGCTGACGCTGGTTCGAACGTGCCGGACGGCTGGATGCTCACCCGCGAAGTATCGCCGTCGGTGGCGGGCACGGGGAAGGTTTCGGCAGCGAAAGGCCAAGACAAAGGACGCTGCTGGCCGATTCAGTTCTCGGCGCGGTCTTTGCTGACGGCCGCCTCGATCCCGTCGAGCACCATCGCCAGACCGGCCCGGAACATCTCGAGCGCGGCCTGCTCCTGGTACGGAACGCTCTCGTCGGTCAGGGTGAAACCGCCCGCGGCGGCCAGCTTCGCGACCATGGGGAACCGGTCGGTGAAGTCGATGGCCATCTCCTCCAGCAGCGCCGACCGGGCGTACCACCACTCGTCGTCGGTGGTCCCCGTCGCCTCGGCCGCCTCGCGGGCCTCGGCCATCGTCTTCGCCACCCCGTGGACCAGCTGTAACAGCACGCTCGTGATCCGGCGCAGCTCGGCCGGCGGGAGGCCGGTGTCGAACATGATCCGCAGCACCGTGTCGAGCACCGCGTACTCGTTCGGGCCGAGCACCGGGCGGGCCTTCGACACCTGGAGCACCCACGGGTGGCGCAGGTAGAACGCCAGCAGGTCCTCGGCCCAACCGGTGAGCGCCGGGCGCCAGCCGGCGCTCACGTCGTGGTCGTGGGGCACCTCGGCGATCGCCGTGTCGTACATGAGGTCGACGAGCTCGCTCTTGCTCGGCACGTAGGTGTAGAGGGCCATGGCCGTGCAGCCGAGCCGGTCACCGACCGCGCGCATGGACAGCGCCGCCATGCCCTGGGCGTCGGCCACCTCGATGGCGGCCGTGACGATCGCGTCCACCGAAAGGCCCGGCTTGGGACCGGGGCGCGCCTCGGGGCCGGCGGCCGTGCGCCAGAGGAGCGCCATGGCGCGACGTGGGTCCCCCTGGCCGGCGAAGACGACCACGTTTGCAACTCCTTACACCATAAAGTACCGTGACTCGGCCACACTTTACAGCATAAAGAGAGAGGCGGGCATGGGGCGCTCAGCAGCCGACAGCCACGACGTCATCCAGGTGCGCGGGGCCAGGGAGAACAACCTGGCCGACGTGTCGCTCGACATCCCCAAGCGCCGGCTCACGGTCTTCACCGGGGTGTCCGGGTCGGGCAAGTCCTCACTCGTGTTCGGCACGATCGCCAGCGAGTCGCAGCGCATGATCAACGAGACGTACACGGCGTTCATCCAGTCGTTCATGCCGAACCTCGGGCGGCCGGACGTCGACGCGCTGTACAACCTGAGCGCGGCGATCATCGTCGACCAGGAGCGGATGGGCGCGAACGCACGGTCCACGGTCGGCACGGCCACCGACGCGCACACCATGTTGCGGATCATCTTCAGCCGGCTCGGACAGCCGCACGTCGGCACGTCCGGGGCGTTCAGCTTCAACCTGCCGGAGGGGATGTGCCCCACGTGCGAGGGGCTCGGCCGGGTGTCGGCCATGGACGTCGACCAGCTGGTCGACAAGTCGCGCTCGCTGCGGGAGGGAGCGATCACGGTGCCCGGCTTCTCGCCGGACGGGTGGTTCCTGAACCTCTTCATCGACTCCGGGCTCTTCGACCCGGACCAGAAGCTGGCCGACTACTCCGAACAGCAGTGGCACGACCTCCTGTACAAGGAGGCCACCAAGATCAAGTCGGGCGGGGTCAACACCAACTACGAGGGTCTGGTGGTGAAGATCCAGCGGCTGTTTCTGTCGAAGGACCGCGAATCCATGCAGAAGGCCGGCCGGGAGTTCCTGGACCGGGCGGTGACGTTCGCGCCGTGCGGCGAGTGTGGTGGAGCGCGGCTCAACCAGGCGGCACTGTCGTCGTTGGTCAACGGGCGGAACATCGCCGAGTGCTCGGCCATGCAGATCAGCGACCTGGCGGAGTTCGTCCGCAAGATCGACGACCCGGCGGTCGCGCCGCTCATGGGGAACCTGCGGGACACGCTCGACTCGCTCGTCGAGATCGGACTCGGGTATCTCAGCCTGGACCGCGAGTCGGGGACACTGTCCGGCGGTGAGGCGCAGCGGGTGAAGATGGTGCGACACCTGGGTTCCAGCCTCACGGACGTGACATATGTGTTCGACGAGCCGACCGTGGGGCTGCACCCGCACGACATCCGGCGGATGAACGACCTGCTGCTTCGGTTGCGGGACAAGGGGAACACGGTGCTCGTGGTCGAGCACAAGCCCGAGACCATCGAGATCGCCGACCATGTGGTGGATCTCGGGCCGGGCGCCGGACCGGCCGGCGGGCAGATCTGCTTCACCGGTGACGTGGCGGGGCTGCGGGCGTCCGACACGCTCACCGGCCGGCACCTGGACCACCGGGTGACGCTGCGGCCTTCGTTTCGGGCGCCGCGCGGGCAGCTGTCGATCACCGGGGCGTCGCTGCACAACCTGCGGGACGTGAGCGTGGACATCCCGCTGGGCGTGCTGACCGTGGTGACCGGAGTGGCGGGCTCGGGCAAGAGTTCGCTCATCCACGGGTCACTGACGGGCCGCGAGGGGGTCCGGGTGGTGGACCAGTCGGCCATCCGCGGGTCGCGCCGGTCCAACCCGGCCACCTACACGGGGCTGCTGGACCCGATCCGGGCCGCGTTCGCCAAGGCCAACGGCGTGAAGGCGGCGCTGTTCTCCGCCAACTCCGAGGGGGCGTGCCAGAACTGCAAGGGCATCGGGCTGGTGTACACCGACCTGGCCATGATGGCCGGGGTGGCTTCGGTGTGCGAACAGTGCGAGGGCAAGCGGTTCACGCCGAAGGTGCTGACGCATCAGTTGCGGGGCAAGAACATCGCGGAAGTTCTGGCCATGCCGGTGGCGGAGGCGCGGGAGTTCTTCGGTAGCGGTCCCGCACGGCGGATCCTGGACCGGCTGTCGGACGTGGGGCTCGGCTATCTCGGCCTCGGCCAGCCGCTGACCACGCTCTCCGGTGGGGAACGGCAGCGGCTGAAGCTGGCGATCACCATGGCGGAGAAGGCGGCGACGTACGTTCTCGACGAGCCGACCACGGGGCTCCACCTGGCCGACGTCGACCAACTGCTGGCCCTGCTCGACCAACTGGTGGACGACGGCAACACGGTGATCGTGATCGAGCACCACCAGGCGGTGATGGCCCACGCCGACTGGATCATCGACCTCGGCCCCGGCGCGGGCCACGACGGCGGCCAGATCGTCTTCAAGGGCACCCCAGGAGACCTGATCAAGTCAGGAGACTCCCTGACAGCCACCCACCTACGCGAATACCTAACCCGCCCCTAACCCCCGCATGATGACCACTCCCGTAGCGCATGATGACCGTTCCCGTCGGCCACGATGACCATTCCCGCGGGTCGCGCGGGCGGGAGTGGTCATTATGCGCGACCGCAACGGTCATCATGCGCGACCGGAGTGGTCATCATGGGTTAGAGGTGGGCGCGGGTTAGTTCGGTGGTCAGGGCCTTGCGGCGGGTGTGGCGTTGTTTCAGTTGGGCCAGGTATGAGTGGAACTCTGCGTCGCTCGCGGCTCTCGTGCTCGCTTCCCGCAGTTCGGTGAGCAGGATGGCCGCCTCCCGGTAGCAGGACCGGCCGCCGTGGGTGATGCGGCCTTCTATCAGCTCGCGGTAGGCGGTGAGGGTGTCCGCTGGGTGAGTGGTCGCCCTGCTGCGGATGACTTCCAAGTGGGTGCTGCCCGTGCAACCGTACTTTTCCGCTGCTTGCCAGGCTTCGGCCGGGTCCGCGTCGTCCAGTAGGGCGCCTGCCAAGTCCGTGCCGTCGTCGGTCTTCGTCGCCGCTGCCGTCAGGACGTTCAGGGCCCACTCGCGAACGGCCGTCCACATCTTGACCTCGGTAGCCGTTTCCTTCAGGCGGTTGTACGTCAGCCGTGTCGGAGTGGTGCGCAGGACCGCCTTGCGTTGCTCCACCGCCTCGTCGCCCTGCTGGTTGTCCAGATAGGACTGGATCAGGAGTTCCGCCAGGGCCGGGCTGTCCGTTTCGGCCGCGCCTCGTTCCGCCCAGCTCACCGCTTCGGTCAGGCGGCCCGCCTTTCGCAGGACCTCCACTATCTGTTGGTACGACCGCACGGCCGGCAGACCGTCGCTCAGGACATCCACCAGGGCATCGACATCGCCCTCGGCCGCGGCCAGCGACTCGCGCAGTTGGCGGACCCGGTCCGTCGGGTCCGCGCGCCAGGCCTCGTGCAGCAGCGCCCGGTACTCGGCCATGCCCGCGTCGCCCAGCGCCTCGGCGAAGTCCACGGGCGAGACCTCCGGCCAGCCGGGACCGTCCTTCGCCAACTGGAACAGCCACGCCGCCAGCTTCGCCGGATTGGGGCGGGCCGCCGCACACGCCCTCGCGTACAGCCGCAGGGCTCGTTGGCACACGGCCACAACCGCCGCCTCGTCCACTTGGGACAGCGCGTCGGTCAGGCGTTCGACCGCGACCCGAGCCAGCGGACGTGCTTCGGCCGCGTGGCCCGACTCGATCAGCTCACTGATCGTGTCCAGGGCCTCCCGCGCCCTGGTCGCGTAGTCCGCCGCCGATTGAAACGTCCGGACGCGCAGCGCCTCGTCCAGTTGCCGTCGGAGGACGGCCACCTGCGGGGTTCCGGTCGCCCCCGCCGATCGCAGGACCAGCCGCCGGTACAGGGCGGAGTCGCGTTTCGCCTGTGTCAGCAGCAGATCCGCCAGCTCGTCGACCGACAGGGTGCGGAGGAACGAGTCCAGGTCGACACCCGTGCCGTGACCGCCGTCGGCCAACAGCACGAGGCCCACGGCCACGCAGTGCTTGCAGAAGTTGCCGTCGGCGCCGTAGGGACAGCTGCACTCCCCGGTGAGCCCGTCCCCCGCACGGCCGAGCCACACCTCGTACGAGCCGCTGCCGCGCACCATCGCCCGCACGCCGTACGCGGTCGGCGCCATGTCGGCGACAGCGTCCACGTAGTCGCGCCCGCGTTGGTACGACTGATCACCGGCGGCCGCACGCAGATCGTCCTCGGTGAACCAGACGGTCATGAGTACTCCGAGACAAACTTGGCGATCAGCGCACCCAGCCGCTCCCCCGCGTCCTCCTGTAAGAAATGCCCGGCATCGGTCACCGTCGCGTTGCGCGCACCGGGGATCAGCTTCATCAGCACCGGCGCCATGGGTCCGGTGATCGGGTCGCTGTCGGCGAACGCCACGAGGAACGGCTTGTCCCACCGCCGCAGGACCTCCCACGCCGCACGGTTGGCCACGCCGCCCGGATCGTCGGCCGTGACCGGCACCAGACCGGGCATCGCCCGCGGGGCGACCTTGTACGACTCGTCGGGGAACGGCGCGTCGTACGCCTCCCGGACCTCCTCCGGTAACGCCGTCCGGCAACCGGCCTGCACGAACCGGCCGATGTCGAGCACCGGCGCGCTCTCGATCGCGCGGCGGAACTGCCACCAGATCTCGGGCATGCCGTGCTCACCGGTGGGCAGGCCGGTGTTGGCGGCCACGACCCCCGCCACGCGGTCGGGATGCTCGGCGGCCAGCCGTAACCCGATGAGCCCGCCCCAGTCCTGACCGACCACCGTGACCGCACGCAGGTCGAGCGCGTCGAACACCAGCTCCCGCACCCACGCCACGTGCCCGGCATAGGAATGGGCGTCGGCCGACTCGGGCTTGTCCGAGCGGCCGAACCCGATCAGGTCGGGCACCACCGCCCGCAGCCCGGCCCCGGCCAGCACGGCCATGACCTTGCGGTACAGGAACGACCAGCTGGGCTCGCCGTGCAGCAGCAGTACGACCGGTCCGTCGGCCGGCCCCGCCTCGACGTACGCCATCCGTAAGCCGTCGGCCAGCTCGACATACCGCGGCGGGTAGTCGAAGTCGGGCAGGTCGGCGAACCGCGAGTCGGGAGTGCGCAGCGCTGGCATGGGGGACAGACTATTGCGCCCCACCGACAGTCTCTAAGGAGCGATCAGCGGAACCACCGGGCTCGCCTCCTTGGACAGCGGGATGTTGTACCGCTGCGCCAGGTAGGAGGCGATGTCGTGGAACAACGGCGCGGCCGACCGGCCCTCCGGCGGACCACCCGAGTAGTTCGGCTCGTCCAGCATGATGCCGACCACGAACCGGGGGTCGTCGGCCGGCAGGATGCCCGCGAACGTGATCCAGTACTTCGACTTGCTGTAGGCGCCGGTCGCCGGGTCGATCTGCTGGGCGGTGCCCGTCTTGCCGGAGATCTGGTAGCCGGTCAGCGCGGCCGCGTGGCCGGTGCCGTTGTTCTGCCCCTCGCCCTCCTGGACGACCGCGCGGAACATGTCCCGCACGGTCTTCGCCGTCTCCTCGCTCACCACCCGCTCGCCCTTCGGCCGCGGCTCGGGCACGCGCGTCCCGTCCGGGTCGACCGTGGCACTCACGATCCGCGGCGGCACGCGCACCCCGTCGTTCGCGATCGTCTGGTACATCCCCGCCATCTGCAGCACCGTCATCGACAGACCCTGCCCGATCGGCAGGTTGGCAAAAGTACTGCCCGACCACTGGCCGCGCGGCAGCACCTGGCCGGGGGTCTCACCCGGCAGGCCGACGCCCGTGCGCTTGCCGAGACCCAGCTCGGCAAGCAGCTGGGCGAACCGGTCCGGCCCGCACTCCTGCGCCAGCTGCAGAGTTCCGACGTTCGACGACTTCGCGAAGATGCCGGTCGTGGTGAGCCGGAGCGTGCCGTGGTCCCAGGCGTCGCCGATCGTCCGGTCGGCGATCTTGATGGAGTCCTTCACCGTGTGCACGTCGTCCGGCTCGGAGATGCCGTCCTCGATGGTGCACAGCGCGGTCACCAGCTTGTTGACCGACCCCGGCTCGTACGGGTTGCTGACCGCCGGGTTGCTCATCTGCTCGGGCGTCCAGTTGTCGTCGTTCGGGTTGAAGCTCTTGTCGTTGGCCAGTGCGTAGACCTCGCCGGTCTTCGCGTCCATGATCACCGCGCTGCCGCCCTTGGCGCCGCTGCGGGTCATGTAGCCGGCCAGCGACTCCTGCAGGACGTACTGCAGATCCGCGTCGATGGTCAGCACGACGTCCGACCCGTCGGTGGCCGGCACCAGGTCCCGCTCGGTCCCGGGGATGACGACCTTGCTGCCTTCCTGGGTGGCGACCGTCTGCTGTCCCGGCGTGCCGGCGAGCTGGGTGTCCCGCAGGATCTCCAGCCCCTGGAGCCCGTGCAGGTTGTGGTTGTTCGTGTCCGGGTCCTCCGAGCGCCAGTTGGCCACCCCGATGATGTTGGACGCGAGCGTCCCGCCCGGGTACTCCCGCTGGGCCCGGTACTCGTCGATGATCTCCGGGAAGTGGTCGCGGATGTCGCGTGCGATCGCGGGCTCGACGTCGTCCACCAGGTACACGTAGTTCTTGTCCCCGCGCAGCTTCTCGAGCAGGTCCGACTCGGACACCCGGTCGCCGAGCTTCTCGCGCAGGAGCGCGGCGATCTCCTGGGTGCGCTCGTCGAAGTCGATGGGCTCGGCGTCGCTCTCGTCCTCGGCGATCTCCTTGTTGTACTCCGCGTACTGCTTGCGCATGGCGTTCGGCTGGAAGGCCAGCTCGCGGGACTCCACGCTGAACGCCAGCTCCTTACCGTAGCGGTCCAGGATGGAGCCGCGGACCGCCCAGATGTTGATCTTCTCGGTGCGCTGCCGCTCGGCCGCCGCGGCGAGTGCCTCGGCCTCGAAACCCTGCACCTGGATCAGCTTCAGGCCGGCCGCCACCAGCGCGGCGACCAGCACGAAGCGCACCACCACCACCCGGACGTGCTGGTTGGACGTCCGCCGGGTCACGATCTTGCGAGGGCCGGTCGACGCGCGCCGCGGGCGGGTCAGGTTGGTCGGCCGGGCACGCGGCGCCGGCTGACGCACGGGCGCCGGCCGGCGCGCGGGCACCGGCCGGCGAGTGCGGTGTGGCTGGCCAGGGGGCATCAGCCGGCCCCCGCCACCGGAGGCTGCTGGCCGTCCGCGGCCGGCGGAGCGTCAGCGGGATCGGCGGATTCCTCGGCAGGCGGCTGCGGGCGCTCGACCGGCGTCGGCTCACCGACCACCACCACGCTGCCGTCCGGCTGCACGACCAGCCGGGCCGGGTCACCGGCCGGCACCATGCCCATGGCGCGGGCCCGCTCGGCCAGCGCCGAGGCGGACTCCTCCCTGGTCACCTCGCGCTGCAGCTCGGCAGCGCGCTCGGCCAGGTGGGTCGCCTCCTGCTTGGCCTGCTCCAGCCGGTAGGAGTCGGCGATCGCCTGCGTGGACAGCCACAGCGTGGCCGCCACCCCGGCGGTGAGCAGCACGATGATGAGGATGACGAACGACGCCCGGCCGGCCGACCGGTCCTCGACGTTCTCCACCGGCTCGACCCGGCGACCCTCGCGGTGGGCCCGGCGCGCGTAGGCACGCTGGGCGGCGGCGGATCGCGACCGGCCGGGCGAACGCTCGGCCGGCCGCGTCGCCGGCGGGGTCTTGGGTGTCTTCTTCGCGGGCGCGGGCCTGGTGGGCGCGGTGACCGTGTCGGTCGCGCCGTCGGCGCGGGATCGTCGGGTGCGCGCCGGCTTGGGATCTGTGGTCGGGGCTGCCTTCGGAGCACTCTTCGGCGCTGTCTTCAGCGCGGACTTCAGCTCCGTCGTGGGGACAGTCATGCCGCCTCCAGGATCCGCTCGGCCGCACGCAACCGGACCGAGGCCGCCCGCGGGTTGTGTTCGTTTTCCTGCTCGTCCGCCTGCTCGGCACCCCGGGTCAACAGCCGCAGCTGTGGCCCGTGGCCGGGCAGCTCCATGGGGACCCCCTCGGGGGTCCTGGACTTCGCCAAGCCGGCGAGTGCCTGCTTGACCAGCCGGTCCTCCAGTGACTGGTAGGACTCGACGACGATCCGGCCACCGACCCGCAGCGCGTGCAGCGCCGCCGGCAGTGCCGCCCGCAGTACGGCGAGTTCGTCGTTCACCTCGATGCGCAGCGCCTGGAACGTGCGCTTCGCCGGGTGTCCGCCGGTGCGCCGGCTGGCCGCCGGCACCGCCTCGTAGAGCAGCTCCACCAACCGACCGCTCGTGGTGAACGGCGCGACGGCGCGCGCCTTGACCACCCGGTCGACGATCCGCTTGGCGAACCGTTCCTCGCCGTACTCGCGCAGGATCCGGACCAGTTCGCCCGGCGGGTAGGTGTTGAGCACCTCGGCCGCCGTCAGCGACGCGGTCGAATCCATGCGCATGTCCAGCGGCGCGTCCTTCGAGTACGCGAACCCGCGTTCGGCGACGTCCAGCTGCATGGAGGAGACGCCGAGGTCCATGAGAACGCCGGCGACCGTGCGGAAGCCGAGTCGCTCGAGCACGTCGGGCAGTTCGTCGTAGACGGCGTGCACCAGGTGCACCCGGTCGCCGTGGCGGGTCAGCCGCTCTCCCGCGCGAGCGAGCGCCGCGGGATCACGGTCGAGACCGACGAGAGTGAGGGCGGGGTGCGCGGCGAGCAGGGCGTCGGCATGACCGCCGAGGCCGAGCGTGGCGTCCACGAGGACGGCGTCCGGTGCCGCGAGCGCGGGCTCGAGCAGCTCGAGCACCCGCTCCAGCAGTACGGGAACGTGCCGTGGATCTGTTTCAGACATGCCGAATACACCCCCTCTCCTAGCGCGACTGGCCAGTGGATGCCGCCAGGTCCCCGCCCGCTCGTCGAACCTGGCGCCGGGGAAGGTGTGCCAGGGTCGAAGGCGAGCGGAACGGAGGCCTCGCGGCACCCACTTTCGTGCCCGGGTGTGTTCTGTCTCCCGTCAGAACACGCCGGGCAGGACCTCCTCCCGTGCCTGGGAGTAGTCGTCCTCGTGCTCGTCCAGGTAGGTCTGCCACGCTTGCGCGTCCCAGATCTCCAGACGGGTGATCGCACCGATGACCACGCACTCCTTGGTCAACCCCGCATAGCGCCGGAGTTCCGGTGCGACCGCGATCCGCCCCTGTCCATCGGGTCGCTGTTCGTCGGTTCCGGCGAACAGGTACCGCTGATAGGCGCGGACCGCCTCGTTCGTCAGGGGCGCCGCGGCCACCTTGCGTGCCATTTCCTCGAACTCCGCTCGCGGGAACACGTACAGACAGTGGTCCTGTCCCTTGGTGACCATCAGGCCACCGGCGAGTGCGTCTCGGAACTTGGCAGGCAGCGTGAGCCGCCCCTTGTCATCCAGTTTTGGGGTGTGGGTACCGAGAAACATCGGCGGCCCACCTCCCCACCAACCCTTGCGGGTTAGCCATGAGGCCCCCTTGTGCCCCACTTGCCGCCACCGTACCCCACTTTTCACCACAGTCAACGGCGAATGCCGGGTAACTGACGCGTCGCCCCACGTGTTTGTGCAGGTCACGGCAGCGGGAGCGAAGTGGGGGACGGTGGTGGGACTCCCCCATCCGGGTGCCCTCACGGGCGGTGCTGGGCGCCCTTTGGGGCAATCCACTGGTCCATCGGCCGCAACCCGGACCGGACCGGGATTGCCGTGGGGCAGAGTGGGGAACCCCGGTGGGGAGGAGTGGGTGGGGTCCGGGACAGCACCAATCGGACCAACCTGAACACGTCGCGGGTCGCGGACGTAGAAGATGAGAGGGAACCTCCGCCGGCCCCAGACGTCAACCCGGGTGGTGGGGTACTTCTCGCCAGTTTGACACACTTCGGTGAAGGCTTTGCGCCGACGAAGTCCACAGGAGGCCGCGTGACGTCGAGTACCCCGCAATCGGCGCTGTCCGGAAACCCGTACCCGGGTTCCGATCCCTACGCCGCGCACGCGAACGGCGCCACACCGCACCCGGAGATGGCGCAGACCAACAACTACCGCCCGCAGACACCGCTGGACGAGCTGAACGCGACCGCACAGCGCATCGCCGCCAACGTCGAGCGGGTGCTGGTCGGCAAGCCCGAGGTCGTCCGTCTCGCGCTGGTCACCCTCCTCGCCGAGGGGCACCTGCTGGTGGAGGACGTGCCCGGAGTCGGCAAGACCTCGCTCGCCAAGGCGCTCGCCAGGTCGATCGACTGCACGGTCAGCCGCATCCAGTTCACCCCTGACCTGCTGCCGAGCGACGTCACCGGTGTCTCGATCTTCAACCGGCAGACGAACGAGTTCGAGTTCCGGCCGGGACCCATCTTCGCGAACATCGTGGTGGGCGACGAGATCAACCGCGCCTCGCCCAAGACCCAGTCGGCGCTGCTCGAGTGCATGGAGGAGGAGCAGGTCACGGTCGACCTGAACACCTACCAGCTCGAAGCGCCGTTCATGGTCATCGCGACCCAGAACCCGATCGAGATGGAGGGCACCTACGCCCTGCCCGAGGCCCAGCGCGACCGGTTCACCGCGCGGGTGTCGATCGGCTACCCCGACCCGCACGCCGAGCTGGCGATGGTCGACGAGCACGCCGGTCACAACCCGCTGCACGACCTGCAGCCGGTGTCGCACGCCGACCAGGTCCGCAAGCTGATCGAGACGGTCCGCGCGGTGCAGCTGACGCCGGACATCCGCCGCTACGCCGTCGAGCTGGTGTCCACCACCCGCCGGCTGCCGGAGATCCGCATCGGCGCGTCGCCGCGGTCCACCCTGCACCTGGTGCGGGCGGCCCGCGCGCAGGCGGCGCTGTCCGGCCGCGACTTCGTGGTGCCCGACGACATCCACGTGGTGGCCATCCCGGTCCTCGCGCACCGGCTCGTGCTCACCCCGGAGGCCCAGGCCGGCCGCCGGTCGCCGACCGAGCTGATCCGCGCGCTGCTGCGGCAGGTGCCCGTCCCCCAGGCGAGCGCCCCTGCCTCCTCCGGACCGGTTCCGGCATCGGCACTGACTCCCGCCGCCGACCCGCACGCGCACTGGCAGCCCGGCCACGGTGCTGCCGGCCTCCACGGGAACCGCTAATCGTGCCCCCCGCTAATGCCTCGAATGGGCCGTTGGGGACGTTGAACGTCCCCAACGGCCCATTCAGGGCATGGACCGGCGGGCGGCACTGATGCGCTGGGCGCTGTCGGGCCTGACCACCCGCGGCAGATGTCTGTTGGCCGCGGGGCTCGCGGCCGCACTGTGCTCGTGGGTGCTCAACGAGCGGGACCTGCTGCGCGTCTCGGTGTTCGTGATCGCGTTGCCGCTGCTCGTGTGCTTCCTGACGGCCGTCGTGCGGATCGGGCTGCGCGCGCAGCGCCACATCAACCCGCCGCGGACGCCGGTCGGCGGGCGCGCCGAGGTCGTCCTGCACATCACCAGCCTCGGCCGGCTGCCGGCGGGCGGGCTGCTGGTCTCCGACGGCGTGCCCTACTCGCTCGGCGGGCGGCCGCGGTTCCTCATCGAGCACCTCCCCCGGCTGACCGGCACCCGGCTGAAGTACACGGTGCAGCCGATGCTGCGGGGCATCCAGCAGCTCGGCCCGTTGAAGGCGACGATCACCGACCCGTTCGGACTGGCCGAGTTCGAACGGGAGCTGGCACACACGTCCCGGCTGATCGTGGTGCCGCGAGTGGTGAAGCTGATCGGCGTGCCCGGCGGCTCCGGCCTCGGCTCCGGCGACGACGGCTCGGTGCGTCTGGCGGCCGGGCAGGGCGAGGACGACGCGATCGTGCGGCCGTACCGCCAGGGCGACGACCTGCGCAAGGTGCACTGGCGCTCGACCGCCAAGCGCGACGAGATGATGGTGCGGGTCGAGGAACGGCCGTGGCGGGGCGGCACGACCGTGCTGCTCGACCACCGGACGGTCGCGCACCGCGGCTCCGGCGCCACCTCGAGCCTCGAGTGGGCCGTGTCGTTCGCCGCGAGCGTCTGCCTGCACCTGCACCGCTACGGCCAGCGGATCCGGCTGGTCACCGAGACCGGGCAGCTGATCGTGCAGGACACCGGCGACGGCTCCCACAACGACAACGCCGTGCTCGACGCGCTCGCCGCGCTGCGGCCGTCCCAGCAGCGGGACGTGGACTGCCGCATCGACCCCGGCCACGGCCAGGAGCTGATCGCGATCCTGGGCGCCACCTCGCCCGCGGCCATCAGTCAGCTGGTCAGCCAGCGCGGGCGGGGCAGCCGCAGCCTCGCCGTCCTGCTCGACACCGCCGCCTGGCACAACGAAGGTCCCGGCACGGTCGCCGACATCGACGGGGCGGTCGCGCTGCTCGGCGCCGCCGGCTGGCACGTGACGGTGGCCCGGCCCAACACCCCCATGACCGCCGTGTGGAGCATCTTGTGCCGCACGCACGGCTCCCGCGCCGACGCGATGACCACCGGAGCCGGCCAGTGACCGCACCGCCCGTACCCGCACCACCCAGACCGCCCGGGCCACCGCCGCCCGCCCGGCCGACCGGTGAGCTGACGTCGGCCCAGTGGTCGATGACCGTGACGCCCGTGGTCGCCGCGGTCACCACGCTCTGCGCGGCGCTCGCCCTGTCCGGTGTGATCGAGGGACTGCGCTGGTGGGGTTACGCCGGCGTCGCGGTCACGGTGGTCACGGCGACCGGGCTGGGGCTGCGTGCCGTGCGAACGCCAGTGCTGCTCGTCGGGCTCGGCCAGATGTTCGCGCTGCTCTGTCTGCTGGTGGCGTTGTTCACCGACGACGGCATCCTCGGTTTCCTCCCCGGCCCGTCGGCGATCGGCGACCTGGGTGACGTGCTCGGCAACTCGGTCGAGGTGGTGCAGTCCGGGGTGCCGCCGGTCTCCGCCACCCAGGCCGTGCTGTGTCTGGTGGTCATCTCCATCGGTCTGGTGGCCGTGCTGGTCGACACGCTCGCCGTGTCCGCCGGCACCCCGGCCGCGAGTGGGCTGGTGCTGCTGTGCGTGTACGCGGTGCCGGCGTCGCTGGCCGACGAGATGCTGCCGTGGTGGGCTTTCGTGCTCGGCGCGATCTCGTTCGCCGCGCTGCTCTGGGTGGACGGCGCACACCGTCACCAGGCGTGGCGCAACCGGCCGTCGGTCCAGGGCACGAGCGGGGGGCTCGGTTCGCCGAGTGCCCTGGTCAGCAGCGCGGTCGTGATCGCGCTGTTCGTCGGCGCGACGTTCACGGTCATCGGCACGGTCGGGCAGCTGCCCGGCGGCTCCGGCGGGTCGGGCGGTGGTGGGCTCGGGCTCAACCCGTTCACCTCGCTGCGCGGCATGCTCGACCGGGACGGCAACGTCGAGCTGTTCCGGGTCCGCAACCTCGGCAGCGAGGCGCGTTATCTGCGTGCGCTCACCCTGCCCGAGTACAACGAGGACGGGTGGCTGCGCCGCGACGCCGACCAGATGCCGCGTGGCTTCACTCTCCAGGGGCAGCTTCCCCTCCCGCCAGGGCGGGAGGACTGGGGTGGCAGCGACATCGAGCCCGTGGAGATCGAGCCGATCAACTCCCAGGACGTGTGGGCACCGTATCCCGGCCAGGCCGTGCAGGTCCGCGGCCTGCCGGACGACATCCGGTACGACCCGGAGAGCGGCGCCGTCTACGGCGAGGAATCCGAGACGCTGCCCAGGTACACGGTGGAAACGGATCTCGCCGAGCCGACGGCCGAGCAGCTGCGCGCGGCGGGATCGCTGGACAGCGGCGGTGAGATCGACGACCTCTACCTGGCGAACGACGGGATCGACGAACAGATTGTCGAGCTGGCCAACCAGGTGGTGGCCGGACAGAACTCGACGTTCGACAAGGTGCGCGCGCTCGAAGAGTTCTTCCACGGCGACGACTTCACCTACGACACCCAGACCGCGAGCGGCAGCAGCGAGGACGCCCTCGTGGACTTCGTGCTGCGCAGCAAGGTCGGGTTCTGCGAGCAGTACGCGTCGGCCATGGCGATCATGCTGCGAGCGGTCGGTATCCCGTCGCGGGTGGCCATGGGCTACACGTCGGGCTACGTGTCCGGCGACTACCGGACGATCACCAACCAGAACGCGCACGCGTGGGTCGAGGTGTTCTTCTCCGGCATCGGCTGGACCCAGTTCGACCCGACGCCGCTGTCCGACGGCACCAACTACACCCCGCCCTACGCCTCGGAGACCAACTCCGCCGAACCGAGCGACCCGGCCAACAGCCCGTCGGAGTCCGCGGCGCCGACCACGCCGGTCAACCCGTCCGCCGGCGCGGAGGAGCCCGGCGAGGAGGAGAAC
Source organism: uncultured Actinomycetota bacterium (assembly GCA_963826035.1). GTDB lineage: Bacteria > Actinomycetota > Actinomycetes > Mycobacteriales > Pseudonocardiaceae > Actinophytocola. The sequence continues at coordinate 601,398 of CAWGVZ010000010.1, forward strand.
GCTGGTGCCGATGGCAACCGGGACCAGGACGCGGGCCTCCCGTGGCAGATCTGGGCGGCCGGCGGCACGGCGATCCTCGCGCTGGCGCTCACCGGCGGCGCGGTGGCCAACGGACGACGGGGCAGACGCCGCGGCCAACCGCTGCTGATCGCGCTGGCCGTAGGAGCCTGGGTCGTGACGATCGGCCTACTGGCGGCGCTGGTGTCGTGGTGGCTGTCGACGCTGGTGCTGGTCCTGCTGGCGGCGGCCGCGCCGGGCCTGGTGCGAGAACGGCGTCGCCTGGCCAGGCGGCACCAGGTGCACACCGGGAGTACCGACGCGGCGACCTCGGCGTGGAACGAGCTGATCGCCGAGTCGCGGGACCGGGGCACAGAGGTCATCCCCACGGAGACCGTGCGCGTGACCGCCCGACGGTTGGCCAGGGAACACAGCCTGGACGACGACGGCAGGCAGGCACTGCGCACGGTGGTGGGCGAGGTGGAACGCTCCTGGTACGGCGGGCGCACCGAGCCGGATCCGGGGCTGGCGCAGGCTTTCGACAGGCTGATGGCCGGCATCCGCCGAAACGACCCGATCGGCTGGCGAGCGCGGATCCTCCCCCGCTCGGTACTCCGCCGCCGCTAAACCCAACCCCGCGAGTCCCACGTTCAAACCCCGCGAGTCCCACGTTCAAACCCCGCGAGTCCCACGTTCAAACCCCGCGAGTCCCACGTTCAAACCCCGCGAGTCCCACGTTGGCGCCCGGTGAGTCCCACGTTCGAGCACCTCCGCAGAGTGTCCCGAACGTGGAACTCACCCGTTCTGAATCGTGGGACTCGCCGGTTCTGAACGTGGGACTCGCCGGTTCTGAACGTGGGACTCGCCGGTTCTGAACGTGGGACTCGCGGGGTGTCAGACCGCTGGGTATCGGTTGTAGTCCGGGAAGTTGCCGTAGAGCAGCTCGTCCTCCGGTCCCTGCGTGACCGCGTGCACCAGGTGCACACCGCCGACGAAGGCGCCCTTCCACGAGCCACCACGCCCGCCGAACGGCTCCTCGCGGTCACCGCGCGACCGAGGCTTGTTCACCCCGACCTTGAACGCCTGCACGTGCTGCGCGAGATCCTCGGCCAACGAAACGTCATCACAGGCGATCGTCGCGACCAGCGCACCGTTCGACGCGTTCATCTGCGCCAGCAGCTCGGCCTTCGTGTCGACCACGACGATCGTGTCGACCGGGCCGAACGGCTCCTCGTGCATGAGCCGGGACGCCCCGGGCGGCGCGAGCAGCGTGGTCGGCGCGACATAGGCCGACGTGTCCTGACCCGGCAGGAACCGCCCCTGGTCGAGCGACCCACGATAGAGCGGCACCGCACCGTGGTGCAGCGCCTCGTCGACCCGCTTGCGCAGGTCGGCGGCCTTGGCCGCGGAGATCATCGGCCCGAAGTCGAGTACCGGCAGCTCGTCGGAGGAGTCGTCGACAGCGAGTGGATGCCCGAACCGGATGGAGCTGACCACCGGCAGGTAGGTCGCGAGGAACGAGTCGACCAGATCACGCTGCACGATGAACCGCGGATAGGCGGTGCACCGCTGCTTGGCGTACTCGAACCCCTTCTTCAGGTGCGCCGCGAGCCCGTCCCAGTCGGAGAACTCCCAGATGCCCCAGGTGTTCAGCCCCTCCTGCTCGAGCATGTGCCGCTTGCCCGTGTCGACCAGCTGGGCGGCGACCTTGCCACCGTTGTCCCGGCCGCCGACGAACGCCAGCGCACCGATCTCCATGGACCGCACGAGCGCGCCGGAGAGCTTGGAACCGTCGCCGGACAGCAGCGTGACGGGCAGGCCGGCGTCGTTCATGAGGGCGTGCGCCACGGTCAGGCAGACGGCACCGCCCTGGGTCGGGGTCTTGGCGATGACCGCGTTGCCGGCGAGGAGCTGCACCAGCTCGGCGTGCACCAGCACCGACATCGGGTAGTTCCAACTGGCGATGTTGCTGACCGGCCCGGGCAGTGGCGTCCGCTCGAACGCCCGGCCCTGCGCGTCGGTGGCGAGCATGGCGTCGATGTTGTCCAGGTACCAGCGGACGCCGTCGAGCGCGCGGTCCACATCGGCGCACGCGAGCTTCCACGGCTTGCCGATCTCCCAGGCGAGCAGCAGCGCCAGGTCGTCACGCGCCTCGGTCATCGCGTCGACCGCCGCCGTGACCCGGACCTTGCGCTCGGCGAGGGGAACCGCCGCCCAGTCGCGGTGCTGTTGGTGCGCCGCCGAGACCGCCTTCAGCGCGGTCGCCTCGTCTACCTTGGACAGCTGGCCGAGCGTCGACTGGTCGATGGGGCTGATGATCGGGGATCGCTCGCCGACGTCCTGCCACTGCCCCTCGTACAGGTTTCGCAGGCGGTCGCCGCCGAAACCGTCGGGCGCCACCCGGGCGACCCGCTCGATCAACCTCGTCCATTGTGCGTGTTCGGGAATCCGCAAGCCCACGGGCATACCTCCATCGCTAAGACGGGTGCCAACTCATGGTGCATGACAGGAATCGCAAAACACTCGCGTTGCGGCCGACGTCACGCAGCAGGCATGGCCGGGCGCCCGCGGGCACCCGGCCAGATCTGCACGAACCGGACCTATGGTTCGTCTTCGAACCGCCGTTTGAAGCGGTCCTCCATCCGCTGCGAGAAGGAGCTGCGTCGCGCCTTGGGGGCCGCTCCGCCACCCCCCGCGGACTCCTCGGCGCCTTCCTCGCTCTCGCCGCCACCATTTCGCATGGCGGAAAGCGTGAGCAACGCACCGAAGAACATCACTAGGAAGCCGAGCAAACTGACTACTGGTACCCCGCCAGGCTTCAGCGGCAGTATTACTCCCAGTACGAGAAGTGCGACACCCAGCACGAACAACGCGATGCCCTGAAGGCGTCGGCGTCGGGACGGGCGGCGCAGTCGGGCACCCCGCACCGTGGATGCGAACTTGGGATCCTCGGCGTAGAGCGCACGCTCAATCTGGTCGAGCAGTCGCTGCTCGTGCTCGGAGAGTGGCATTCGTTCCTCCTCCGGCACAGCGGTCGCGAGCGCCGGGCGATCACGGGTCATGGCCGCCGGACCCGGCGGGCGCCCCCACCAGGGGACGTCACCTTCCAGAATACGAGCCGCGAGCCTCCGCGACTACCCGATCCGGAATCATGGTCTTATGCATGAGCAAAACGCAGCCACTCCCGAGTGTGTCACGAGGCCGGTCCGCGCCGCTCAGGCGGGTTAGATGGGCACCGTGGAACCCGTCACCGCACTGCGTCAGATCGCCTTCCAACTCGAGCGTTCGGGTGAGCCGACACACAAGGTCCAGGCGTTCCGGCGCGCCGCGGCCACCATCGCCGGCCTCGGCGAGGGTGAGTTGGACGCCCGGCTGCGGGCCGGCACGCTCACCTCGCTGCCCGGCATCGGCAAAACCACGGGCGCGGTCATCACGGAGGCAGCGCGCGGCGACACGCCCAGTTACCTGACGAAGGTCCTGGCCGGGGCCACCGGTCCGGTGGTCTCCGGCGGCGAGGAACTGCGCGCGGCGCTGCGTGGCGACTGCCACACCCACTCCGACTGGTCCGACGGTGGCAGCCCGATCCGCGAGATGGCCGAGGCGGCGATCGCTCTCGGTCACGAGTGGCTGGTCCTCACCGACCACTCGCCCCGGCTGACGGTCGCGAACGGGCTCTCGGCCGACCGGCTATGCCGCCAGCTCGACGTGGTGGCCGAGCTGAACGACGACCTGGCGCCGTTCCGGATCCTCACGGGCATCGAGGTCGACATCCTCGACGACGGCGCACTCGACCAGGAGCCCGAACTGCTCGGCCGGCTCGACGTGGTGGTGGCGAGCGTGCACTCGAAGCTGCGGATGGGCCGCCGCGAGATGACCGACCGGATGGTGGCGGCCATCGCCAACCCGCACACCGACATCCTCGGCCACTGCACCGGCCGCAAGGTCAAGGGCCGCGACCGGCCGGAGTCCGAGTTCGACGCGCGGGCGGTGTTCACCGCGTGCCGGGACAACGGCGTCGCCGTGGAGATCAACTCCCGGCCCGACCGGCTGGACCCGCCGCGCAAGCTGCTCCGCCTCGCCCTGGAGCTCGGCTGCGACTTCACCATCGACAGCGACGCGCACGCTCCCGGCCAGCTCGACTGGCTGCCCTACGGCTGCGCCCGCGCCGAGGAGTGCGGGGTGCAGGCCGAGCGGGTGCTCAACACGCGACCGGCCGACGAGCTGCTCGCCTGGACGGCCGAGAGTCCGCGCAACTAGGGCGGTGGATGCCCGTCGTGATCGAGGTGGTTCCTGGCGGTGCCGCGCCGGCGTCGGCGTACCGGGTTGTACTTCGATGCCGGCGCGGTGCCGCCAGGGGCCGCCTCGGCGCGGCGGGCGCCACCAGTCCTAGTCGCGCGGACTCTAGTGACCGCTACGTTCGCGGAAGCGGCCACGCCGACCGTTCGACCTCAGTAAGTTCGCCCCGTGTTCACCTCATTCACCCGGCTGCGGCGCGCACGGGTCCTCGGGATCGCGCTGGGCGGGCTGCTGCTGTTCGCGGTCATCGCCGGCGCCGGCACCGCGGTTCGGCTCGGTACCGAACGGATCCGCCAGTACGCGGTGGACGTGGTCGTCCAGGACGACGGCTCCGCCCTCGTGCGCGAGACGATCGACTACGACTTCGGCACGAACGTGCGACACGGGATCTTCCGGTACTTCCCCGGTTACACGCTCGACGGCCCGGAGGCCGTGTCGGACGTGTCGGTGCGCTCGACCGCGCCGGACGAGTTCCGCCTCACCGACGGTCCCGCGGAGATCAGGATCGGCAGCGAGTGGGAGACGGTCGACGGGCTGCACCGGTACGTCATCGAGTACCGCGTCACCGGCGCGGCGATCGGTGACCAGATGGGCTTCGACGCGATCGGCACCGGCTGGGAGGTACCGATCGACTCGGTAGACATCACCCTGAGCGCGCCGTACGCCCTCACCGACGTCGACTGTTTCCGCGGCTTCGATGCCAGCACGCGGGAGTGCGACGCGGAGGTCGCGGACGGCACGGTGACCGCGCACGCGGCGAACCTCGAGGCCCGGCAGGGCATCACCCTCGACGGCCGCCGCGCGGGCTCGCTGGCCGCACCGGCGCGGACGGCGCTGCCCGACGGCGTCGACCTCGGCACCAGCAGCACAGGGTCGCAGACCCTGTGGCTCGTCCTGGGACTGGGCGCGCTCGGCTACGCGCTCGGCATGATCGCGGGGACCTGGTGGTGCCGGCGGGCCGGCCGCGACCAGGCCTGGGGCGGCGGCGGGATCGACGCGGTGTTCGGCGGCCCTGGCCTCGAGTCGGCACCGATCGCCGATCTGGTGGCCGAGAAGCAGGTGACCATGCAGTTCGAGCCGCCGCGCGACCTCACGGCGGCGCAGGGCGGGCTGCTGCTCCACGAGAAGGTCACGGAGAACCACCGCGTGGCGTGGCTCACGCAGCAGGCGATCGACGGCTGGATCACCATCGAGGACGGCGGCAAACGGTTGCGCTGGGCCGCGCCGGACGACAAGTGGGCATCCGCGCCAGCGCCGTTGCAGAAGATGTTCAACCGGCGCCGGACGCTCCGGCTCGGCGTCTTCGACAGCAAGTTCGCGGCGGGCTACAAGCTGATCGACAAGGAACTGCGGGACTGGCGGGACAACAGCGAGCTGTGGGACCACGAGGCCGAGCGCCGGGCGCGCCGGAACTCGCGGGCCATCCAGCTCTGGGGCGGCGGCGCCGCCTTCACCGCCGGGGTGGCCGCGTTCATCGTCATCTCGCCGTACCCGATGCCGGGTATCGTCCTGGCGGCCGTGACCGCGCTGCTCACCGGCGCGGCGGTGGCCCCGTTCGCGAATGCCGTGGAGCTGTCCATCCGGACTCCCGAGGGCTTCGCCAGGCGGCAGCTGGTCGAGGGTTTCCGCCGGTTCTTCGTCGCGTCGGAGGGGCGGCACGCCCGGGAGGCGGCCGAGCGTGACGAGCTGCGGCTGTACTCGGCGTGGGCCGTCGCACTCGGCGAGGTGGACCGGTGGACCGCCGCGCTGGAGCAGGCGGCGCTGCCCGAGGAGACTCCCGGGCTCGCCGACGCGAACGGGTTCGTGCACCTGAGTGCCACATCGCACCTGACCCCCGTGCACACGGTGTCGTCCGGCGGCTCCTCCCCTGCCTTCACCGGCAGCTCCGGCGGTGGGTACTCGGGCGGCGGGACCTCCGGTGGTGGCAGTGTCGGCGGTGGGGGTGGCGGCGGAGGAGGTGGCAGCTGGTGAGGGAACCCGACACGCTGGCCGACGGGATCGCCGCGGTCGCCGAGGCCACGGCGATCGCCGTGCTGTCCGGGGCGGGGATCTCCACCGACTCGGGCATCCCCGACTTCCGCGGTCCCAACGGCCTGTGGACCCGCGATCCGGGCGCCGAGCGGCTGTCGAGCTTCCATGCCTACCGGGACGATCCGGAGGTGCGGCTGCGGTCGTGGCAGGCTCGGTTGACGCACCCCGTGTGGGACGCTCGCCCGAACGCGGCGCATCGCGCCCTGGTGGCCATGCGCAACCTGACCACCATCCTGACCCAGAACATCGACGGGCTCCACCAGCTGGCCGGCTCCCCGGACGTGGTGGAACTGCACGGTTCCATGCACGGGACCGTGTGCCTGACGTGCGGCGACCGCCGGCCGATGCGCGCCGCCCTCGATCGCGTGGCGGCCGGGGTGGCCGACCCGTCGTGCATGGTCTGCGGCGGCATCCTGAAGTCGGCGACCATCTCGTTCGGCCAGCCGCTGGACGTGGCGGTGCTCGAGCGGGCGAAGGAGGTGGCGCTGACGTGCGACCTGATGCTCGTGGCGGGCAGCTCGCTGGCCGTCCAACCGGCGGCGGGCCTGGTGGGCCTGGCCGCGCGAGCGGGCGCCGCGGTGGTCATCTGCAACGCGTCGGAAACCCCGTACGACGATCTGGCTTCGGTGATCCTGCGCGACCCGCTGGGCGAGGTCCTGCCGGCGCTCGCTAGCTCACGTTGATGCCGGCGTCCCGCAGGGCTTCCGCCACCCGGAGCCGTTCGACCTCGCGGTCCATGCCCTCCGGGAGGGCGTCCAGCCGGTGCGGCACCTCGACGACCGTGCAGGCCTGCACCAGCAGCGCGTCGTAGGCCTCGCGCGCGGCGCGGCGGCGCAGCGCCGGGGTGCCCGGCGGGTAGGTGGCGATCGTCCGGTGGACGCGCCGCAGGTCGGCCGTCAGCCGCTCGATGGGCGGAGTGCTGGGCTGCGGGCCGCGCCGGTGGCGCCGAACGCGCGCACCGATGGCGTCCACGGCTTTCGGGGTGCGGACGAGCATCCAGAACACCAGCGTCGGGGCGATCACCACGACGGCCAGCAACAGCAGGTTGCCGATGGGCACGCCGTCGTCCATGTCCGAATTCTAGGGCGCGCCGTGCTACCTGGCGAGAGCGTCGGCCGCCTGTCGGCTCGGTAGTGTTCCGCCACGGTCATCACACCCTGGGGGTTCATCCGTGCGACCGACCATGCAGCTACCCGGCTGGGCCGACCGCGTGACCGACCACGCGCGCTCGGCGGCCACACAGGCGCTCCAGCAGCACACCTCGCTCGGGCGGCTCTCCCAGGAGGAGTTCACCCAGCGCGCCGAACAGGTGACGCAGGCCCAGCGCAACGACGAGATCGACGCGCTGTTCGCCGACCTGCCGCAGCCGCACCCGCGGTTCGCGGTCAACCGGATATCCGCCGCCGGCTGTTTCGCCCTGCTGGCGTGGATCACGTCGATCGTGAGCGTCGTCATCGGCCTCGACAACGGGACCTGGCAGGCCTTCTATATCGTGACGCCACTGTTCCCGCTGCTCATGGGGCTCAACTGGGTGGTCGTGCGCCGCCGGCTCACCAAGGCCCGTTCCGGCCCGCACGAGCAACAGCGCCGGCTGCTGCGCTACGAGCAGGCCGACCTGGACCGGCTGCGGCTCTCCAAACACGAGCGCGCCGGCGTGCCCGACACGCTGGTGCTGCACCTGGCGGCCGGCCAGCTGACCCGCGACGACTACGACGCACGCGTCAGTCAGGTCGCCGACCTGCGCACCCGCGGCGACCTACGCGAACTCCTGGGGACACTCCCACCGCCGGAGCCCGCCCTGGCCGACACGGCGCTGACCGTGGACTACGAGACCCCACCGCACGGCCCGATGCTCGCGCTCACCATGCTCGCGTGGCTCCCCGGGCTGCCGCTGGCGATCGCCGGCTGGGTGGCGCTCGGTCAGTGGTACTGGGTGCCCGTCTGGGCGATCGTGGTCACCGCGCTGGGCCTGCGCCACAAGCTGAACCCCAACCACGTCAGCCGCAAGGACCGCCTCCGCAAGGTCCGGTGATCTCAGCCGCGGCTCGACAGCAGGGCGTCGACCTGACGGAGCACGTCCGCCGCCGACTCCCGGACCGACTCCGCCAGATGCTCCTCCGCCAACGGAAGATGCGGGCCGGCCATCAGTCCGGCCAGCGTCTCGTTCCGGAACCGCAGCACCTTGTGGTGCACGGCCGACAGGTCGTGGCCCGCCGCGTCCTGGTACTCCTGGCGCAGCCGCTTCCAGCCCTCGTCCAGCTCGCCCATGATCGTGAACGCGATCTCCTCGGCGTCGAGGTCGGGCAGCTCGACCTCGGTCTTCGCGGGCGGGGCCGGCGGGGCCGCCGGCTGCTCAACCACGCCGTAGGTGTCGGGATACACGTCGCCGTTCACGCGGTGCGCACCCGAACCGCCGCTCAGATAGCTGCTCGGATCCGTCACGGCGCCCCCTCCGGTCTCGCGTGCGAAAACGCTAGCGCACGGTCGTCAGCGCCGCGGCCGGTTCGGGTCGGCGCCCTCCCGAGGGCCGAGCAGCGTGGCCGGCCGGACGGCCGCGCCGCCGAACTTGGCCCGCGCCAGGTCGGCCGCCTGGTCGGCGTCGCGCCAGCCGCGTTCCGGCGCGTCGAGGAACAGCTGCTGACCACCGTCGCCACTGGCCTCGAGCTGCTCCACCCGCACGCCGATCAGCCGCACCGCACCCGGCGGGGTCTGCTCGTCGAGCAGCTGGCAGGCGGTCCGGTAGATCTCCTGCGTGACGTCGGTGGCCACCGACAGCGTCCGCGACCGGGTGATCGTGGTGAAGTCGCTGAACCGCACCTTGATCGACACCGTGCGCCCACGCAGCTCCCGCCCGCGCAGCGTGGCCGCCGTGCGTTCGGACAGCCGCAGCAGCTCGTGGCGGACCACGCCCCGGTCGATCTGGTCGACCTCGAACGTCTCCTCCGCGCCGACCGACTTGTCGACCGACTCCGGCTCGACCGCGCGGTTGTCGTGGCCGTTGGCCAGCGCGTGGAGATGCTCGGCGGCGGCCACTCCGATGGTGCGCCGTAATCGGGCCAGCGGCGTCGAAGCGACGTCGCCCACCCGGTTGAGGCCCACCCCCGTCAGCCGCTCGGCCGTGCGCTTGCCGACGCCCCACAACGCCGAGACGGGCAGCGGATGCAGGAACGCCAGCACCTCGTCGCGCGGGACCACCAGCATGCCGTCGGGCTTGTTCAGGCCGGAGGCCAGCTTGGCCACGAACTTGGTGGGCGCGACGCCGACCGAGCAGGTGATCCCGTGGGCCGCCTCGACCCGCGCGCGGATGTCGGCGCCGATCCGGGCCGGCGTCACGCCTAATCGCCGCAGCGCGCCGGACACGTCGAGGAACGCCTCGTCGAGGCTGAGCGGCTCGACCAGCGGCGTGATGTCCCGGAAGATCGACATGACCCCACTGGAAGCCTCCTGGTACAGCGGGAACGTTGGCGGCAGGAACACGGCCTTCGGGCACAGCCGGCGCGCGTGCGCCGTGGGCATGGCCGAGCGGATGCCGAACGTGCGCGCGATGTAGTTGGCCGAGCTGACCACGCCCCGGCCGCCGGTGCCGCCCACCACGACCGGCACGTCGCGTAACTCCGGCCGCTCGCGGATCTCCACGGACGCGTAGAAAGCGTCCATGTCCACGTGCAGCACCGGGCAGCCGGTGTCGTCCGGCCACTCGTCGCCACGTGCCTTGTAGCGGTCGACCAGACCGCTCGGCAGGTTCCCACTGCGCCCCATGCCAAGAGCATCTCAGAGGGCACCGACAATTCTGGAGAGCGCGCCGGGCAGGCGCGGCGCGATGCCTGGAACGACGCCTTCCAGGCATTCGACGGGCCGGACTTCTAGGACCGGCGCGCCACCGCGTGGAGTCTCGTGGCGATGTCGCGCAGCGGCGCCATGGCCGCCACCCGCAGTTCCAGGTCGGCCAGCGCCTCGGCCGCGCCCGCCTCGGACTGCACGGAGCCGGGCACCAGGTCGGTGAGCACGCTCTGGCCCTGCACCAACTCCACGGTCAACCCGGCGTCGGTGAGCAGGCTGAGCAGACCGTTGGTGTCGTAGCGGCGCAGCAGCGCCTCGCCGGCCAGGCGTCCGTCGGGGTCCTCGGCCAGCTGGGCGGCCTCGGCCAGACGACCGGCGACCGCGCCGTGCAGCAGCGCGGCCATGCGGTTGGCCACCAGGACCGACACCGCCCCACCTGGAGCGAGCGTCTCGACCATGGCGGCCACCGTGAGCTTCGGATCGTCGACCACCTCGAGCAGCCCGTGGGCCAGCACCAGGTCGGCCGACCCGGCCGGCACCACCTGGCCGAGCGCGTCGCTGTCGGCCTGTACGGCCGTGACTCGCACACCCGCGTCCTCGGCCCTCCTGGACAGGGTGGCGAGCGCGTTCGGGTTCGGCTCGACGACGGTCACCACACAGCCGGCGGCGGCGAACGGCACGGCGAGAACGCCACTACCTCCGCCGACGTCGAGCACCCTCGGCGGTTCGCCGCCGCGCCGGGCCCGCGCGGCAGCCAGCTCGGCGTCGAGCGCGTGACGAACTGCATCCGGTCGCATGAAGCGAAACTGTAAGCCCCGTAGGGTGCATACCGTGCAAACGGTGGCGGTGCTCAGCCTCAAAGGTGGTGTCGGGAAGACAACCATCGTGCTCGGCCTTGCCTCGGCCGCGCTGCGCCGTGGTGCGCGGACGCTGGTCGTCGACCTCGACCCACAGTGCAACGCCACGGCCACGCTCGACCCGGAGGACACCAAGGCGACACTCGCCGATGTGCTCGAGACGCCCCGACCTGCGGTCCTGCGCGACGCCATCGCGCGGAGCGGCTGGGGCGAGGAGGTCGACGTGCTCGTCGGCTCCGAGACGCTGGAGCTGCTGAACGACCAGGACCCCGACCCGCGGCGGCTCGAGAAACTGAGCCGTGCGCTGCTGGAACTGGGTCCGATGCTCGCCGAGGGCGAGCTGCCGTACCAACTCGTACTGCTGGACTGCCCGCCGTCACTCGGCCGGCTGACCAAATCGGCGCTCATGGCGGCCGACGGCGCACTCCTGGTGACCGAGCCCACACTGTTCGCCGTGTCGGGCGCGCAGCGGGCGTTCGAGGCGGTCGAGCAGGCCCGCGAGGACCACAACCCGAACCTCTCGCCGCTCGGCGTGGTGGTCAACCGGGTGCGCCCGCAGTCCTACGAGCACCAGTACCGGATCGCCGAGCTGCGGGAGAACTTCGGCCGCCTGGTGATGCCGGTGGCGCTGCCCGATCGGCTGGCCGTGCAGCAGGCGCAGGGCGCGTGCGTGCCGATCCACCAGTGGGGCACGCCCGGCGCGCGGGAGGTCTCGCTCGCGCTGAACCTGTTGCTGGCCAGGGTGCTGCGCACCAGTGGTCGCGGCAGACACCGCACGGAGGCATGGCCGGAAGCGGACAGCGACGATCGCGACGGCAACTACGACGAGGGTGACGACGACGCCAAGGTGATCGTGGATCGCTGAGACTCAGCCAACGCAGATCAGCGACGAGCAGGTGGTCGTCGTGGTCGTGCGGGTGGTGGTGGTGGGCGGCGGTGGCGGTGTGTGCCTGGTGGTCGTGGTGGTGACCGGCGGCGGGTCGTCGGCCGCGCGCGTGGTGGTCGTCGTGGTGGTGGTCGACGTGGCGCTGGTGGCGCTCGTGGTCGACGTAGAGCTGGACGTGAGGCTGGTCGAGGTGGCCACGGTGCTGGTCGGCCGCTGGCCGGGCGGGATGGGCTCCACCGCCGCGTTGTCACCCCGCTCGCTGGGGTTCTGGCTGGCCGCGCCACTCATGATCCCGGTGGTGAAGAGCGCCGCCGTGAGGGCGCCTACGACAGCGCCGACCGCGAGCCGACCAGGTCCGCTCTGCAGGGTGGCCCCCATAGGATCTGACCTCTCGGGATCCGATGATCGGGTGAATCTACCATCACCCGTTCGGGTGAAGCGGCTGACTCTCAGGATTTGGCCGTGAGATGAATGGCCGTAAATCTCGTTGTCGCTCTCGGTTGGAGCAACTAATCTCGGTCGTACACGAGAGAGGAGGTGGTCCAACGGTGAATTCCCATAGGACTCGTGAGGTGGCTGTCCGCTAAGGACCACCGACCGGACAGGTTTGGCCGGCTGCGCAACACGGCTGACATCGGTAGATGCCGGTGCCGTAGACGCGCGGTGTGGTCGGCGAATACCAGGCAGTCACCCGGCCCTCGGAGCTCTCAGGGACCTAGTCCGACCCTGAGCCTGTGATCCTCGGATCGCAGGAGCCGGCCCGAGGGCCGTTTTTATTTACTCGGACAGTTCTTCCAGCGCCCGCTCGGCCTGCTGCACCAGGCGCCACGCCTGGCTCGCCCGGCGTTCCGCGTCCTTCACCGACCGACTGGCCGACCCGACGCGCCGGCGGGCCTCCTTCTCCGCCGCCTCGGCCGCGTCCAGCTCCTCGTACACCCGGCGCACCCGCTCGGTCGCCTCGTCGGCCGTGCGCTGGGTCTCGGCGAGGATGCGCTCCTCCTCCGTCCGGTCCGCCTCGGCTTCTTTGACGGCCGACTTCGCCTCGTCCAACTCGGCGCGCGCCTTCTCCAGCTTGACCGCCCGCTCGGCCTCCTCGCGTTCACTGCGCTCGGGCCGCTGCCTTGTCCGTTTTGGTCGGGCCGGAGCAGCGGTCGGTGCGCCGGAGGTGTCTGGCCAGGCGGCGGCGTTGGCCGCCAGGTCCTTCGCCGACGTGAGCCGGCCGGCCAGCAGCACCCGCGCGACCTCGCCGTCGGCGATGGCCGTGGTGAAGATGTCCTCCAGCTCCCTGGTGACCGCCTCGGTGAGTGGCGCGCCGCCCCGCTTACCGGCCTGCCGAACGAGCGTGGCCACGAGCTTGGTTCGCTTCTGGGACAACGACCTCAGGTCCGCGCCGGACAGCTCGGCGTGCGCGCGGCGCAGGGCGTCACCCAGCTCGGGGATCTGGTCGAGGTCGGCGCTGTCGTCACGGGCCAGCTGGTTCGCCAGCCAGGCCGAGGTGGTCGGCTTGGCGAGCTTCTCGATGGCGGCCGCGAGCTTCGGGTCGGCCGTCTTCGCCGCCTTGGCCAGCTCCTTGCGGCGTGGGGTGAAGTCCTCGCGGGGGGCGGCGTACAGCTCGTCGGCGGCGTCGTCCAGGTCGGCAGGCACACCCATATCCTGCCCCGCCGAGCGCGATGAAACGATGTTCGGGTGTTCTACCAGCAGGTCGTGCGCCGCGCGTTGTTCCGGATGGGCGGCGGCGACGCCGAGACAGCGCACGAGCGGACGGTCGCCATGGCCGCGCGCCTCGGCCGGTTGCCGCGGCTGACCCGCGCGCTGGCCAGGTACTTCGGCGCCGCCACGCCCCGGGAGGTCTTCGGGGTGCGGTTCCCCGGCCCGGTCGGACTGGCCGCCGGGATGGACAAGAACGGTGTCGCGTTACCCGCGTGGCCGGCGTTCGGGTTCGGCTTCGTGGAGGTCGGCACGGTCACCGCGCAGCCGCAGCCGGGCAACCCGCGGCCGCGGCTGTACCGGCTGCCGGCCAGTGAGGCCGTGATCAACCGGATGGGCTTCAACAACGACGGGGCAGCCGCGTTGGCGTCGCGGTTGCGTGATCTGGGGCCGCTGCCGGTGCCGCTGGGCGTGAGCATCGGCAAGTCGAAGATCACGCCCGTGGAGGACGCGGTCGCCGACTACCGCTCGTCGCTCCGGTTGCTGTTCCCCTACGCCGACTACTTCGCCGTGAACGTCAGCTCGCCGAACACCCCGGGACTGCGGGGCCTGCAGGACCGGACGGCGCTGGACGAGTTGCTCGGTGAGTTGCGCGGTGAGCAGCCGGTGCCGCTGCTCGTCAAGATAGCGCCGGACCTGTCGGACGAGGCGCTGGCGGAGCTGCTGGAGGTGTGTGAGGCGCACCGGGTGGCCGGCGTGATCGCGACGAACACGACGACCGGGCGCGCTGGTCTCGCCCCTGCCGACGCGACGCTGGCGACGGAGACCGGTGGTCTGTCGGGCCGCCCCTTGACGGCCAGGGCCCTCGAAGTGGTGCGCTTTGTGGCTTCGGAGACTGGGGGCCGGCTGCCGATCATCGGGGTCGGCGGGATTCATTCGGCCGACGACGCGCTGCGGTTGCTGGACGCGGGCGCCAGCCTGGTGCAGCTCTACACGGGCTTCATCTACCGAGGCCCAGGCCTAACCCGCGCGATCAACCGCGCAACCCGCGCACAGTGACCACTCCGGCCACCCACGATGACCACTCCGGCCACCCATGATGACCGTTCCCGTCGCGCATGATGACCACTCGCGGCCCGAGTCAGCCACTCATGCACCTCGGATCGGGCCGCTGTTGCACTTGTGCGGGGTCGCGGGTACGGGGTCACCATTCTCGCAGGTCAGGGGCGGGGGTGTGGCGGATTGTACGGGCGGCCCCGGGTCTCGGGGGCCTTCCCTGCGCTATCGGTGCACCCGGCTTCGTCGTGGGTGCGCCTGCAGGATGCGATGCGGCTCGGGGGTGGTCATCATGCGCGACCGGAACGGTCATCATGCGTGACCGGAGTGGTCATTGTGGGTGACCGGTGGGGGTTAGGTTGGGGGGGACAGGTCTCTTAGGGCTATTGCCAGGCCGGCCAGGTGGTCGGTGGCCTCTGTCAGCTCCTGCTTCGGGCCTGGGGCCGTGCTGGCGGCCACCACGCGACCGGCCGCGGCCACCAGGCTGCGATAGCCCGTCAGGCCCTCGTCCAGCTGGGTGCGCAGCCGGTTGACGCCCTCGACCAGTGGGGCTCGTTCCAGCGGTGGGGCGTGGTCGCGGGCCAGTTCCACGGCCGTCAGTTGGGCCGCCACGGATCGGAGGGCCATCGCTGCCTCGGCACTGGTCGCCTCCGCCTGGGCCACCGACTCCAGCGGCACCGACTCGCTGTCGGACAACTGGGCCAGCACCTGGGCCAACGCGTCCTCCGCGTCCGCCAGGTTCTTCATGGGTTCGCGCGCGGCCGAGCCCTTCGGCGGAATGGTCGGCTTCGGCGGGGCCACGCCGGCCGGCGGGTGCTGCCGGTCGAACTCCTGGCGCGCCCGCTTGAGCAGCACCATGCGCCGGGTGGACCGGATGGCCAGCGCGCCGGCCGCCAGGCCCATACCCATGCCGGTGATGATCGCCGTGGCGTCCGGGCCCTCGTCCACCAGCCCGGCGAACGACAACACCACGTACGTCACGGCGATCACGCTGATGATCGCCCACGCCGTGGCCCACCTCGACGCCCAGACCCGCTTGCTCTCCAGGCGCCGCCGCTGGCGTTCGAGTCGCACGTTCTCGTCGGTGCGTCGCGCGAGTGCCTCCTGGACCTGCGCGACGGCCGACGACATCGCGGAGTTGGCGTTGGTGTTGGCGTACTTCGTGACCATCTTGGTCAGCCGGTAGATATCTCGGCCACTAGGCATGACGAAGCACCCCTCTCAACACCGAACCGCGTTACGAACTCTGCGGGTTCGCCTTCTGCTCCTGGGCGACCCGCTGCGCGATCTCCGCCTCGATGCTCGACCCCGCGGACGCCGGCTTCGACGCGCCGCTGGTGACCTGGGGTGCGACCGAACCACCGGACATCGACGCACGGATCTGCTCGAGCCGCGACGACCCGGCCATCTCCGTGGTGGACGCCTGGATCTCCATCATGCGGCCCTGAACCGAGTTCTGGGACAGCTCCGCGGATCCGAGAGCGGTGGTGTACCGCTTCTCGATCTTGTCCCGGACCTCCTCGAGCGACGGCGTGTTGCCGGGGGCGGCCAGCTCGCTCATCTGGTTGAGCGACTTGGACACCTGCTCCTGCATCTTCGCCTGCTCGAGCTGGCTGAGCAGCTTGGTGCGCTCGGCCAGCTTGTTCTGCAACATCATGGCGTTGCGCTCGACCGCCGTCTTGGCCTGTGTCGCGGCCTGCAACGCCTGGTCGTGCAGCGTCTTCAGGTCCTCGATGTCCTGCTCGGCCGTGACGAGCTGCGTCGCGAACGACTGCGCCGCGTTCTCGTACTGGGTCGCCTTCTGCTCGTCGCCGTTGCTCCTGGCCTCGTCGGCCAGCAGCAGCGCCTGGCGCGCGGAGGCCTGCAGCTTCTCCACGTTGCCGAGCTGACGGTTGAGTTTCATCTCCAGCTGTCGCTGGTTGCCGATCACGGCGGCGGCCTGCTGCGAGAGCGCCTGGTGCTGTCGCTGCGCCTCCTCGATGGCCTGCTGGATCTGCACCTTGGGATCGGCGTGCTCGTCGATCTTCGACGAGAAGGCCGCCATGAGGTACTTCCAGAACTTCACGAACGGGTTGGCCATCTCCTCCGCCTGCCTTCTCCGTGCTCGCTACCGGTTGCCTGCCGAGCCGCTACCGCAGTCGGTATGGCAACGCCCCGTCATCACTGTGGGTTCCATCGTGTCAGGTTCGCCGCGTCCGTCACCACTGGACCCACAGAAATCAGGTCTCCAATCAGGGAAGCCCCTGACCCCCTGGGCCGATCTCGGGGTTGGACACCTGGCGTACCTCGACAAGACCCTCCCGCAGGCCATCGAGCCTACCTGCGAGTTGGGCCGCCGACTCGCCACTCGGGTTCAACGAGTTGGTGGTGCCGGCGATCAGCTCGGCCAGCTCGTCCCTGGCCTGCTCGAACTCGGTGACCGTGGCCTGCATCTTGGCGAGCAGCGCGTCGCGGGTGTCGCGCTGGCGCTGTGCGGCGGCCAACCGGGCGGACACCGCCTCGTGCGTGCGGGCGAGGTCGGCCGCCGCCGGCCGGCCCTCCGCCTCGGCGAGCGCCGCGGCCAGCGAGCGCCGTTCGTCCTCGAGCGCCGGCACCGGTATGCGGGCGAGCGCGTGGTCCAGTTCGGCCACCTGACCTGCGGTGATGCGGAGTTCGGCGACGACGCCGGCGGCGTCGGTGGAGATGCCGTGCAGCTCGCCGTGCTCGCCGAGGGTGGCGGCCAACTCGCGCAGCACCCGCTCGCCGCGGGACACCCACACCTGCGCGGGACTGCCCATGATCGGCTTGCGGATGCCGTCGGCCTGGTCCTCCACGACCTGGCGCCGGGTGCTCCTGATCATCAACGGCACCGTGACCACCGCCACGATCCCGATGACGATGAGCACCACGACGAGCACGGTGGTAAGCAGCGGAACCTCCAGGGCCTCGATGCATGGAAGGCGTCGTTCACTGCGGTCAACGCAGTGAACGCGTCGTTCCCTGCACGATAGCCAGCCTGAGGCGTGCTAGGCGGCGAAGATCGCGCCCGTTCGGTGTACGCCGAGCGAGGAGTCGATCCGGTGGCTGAGCACCGGCTGGATCCGCAGGTCGGACAGGTTGTCGCCGACGACGGCCGGCACCAGCCGGCCACCCTCGATCGCGCCCACCGAGGCCCGCGGGCCCGTGTTCTCCTGGGCTCCGGACTCGGTCCGCTCCGCGCCCTCGGGCACCGAGTGCTCGACCGAGTCGAGCACGCTCATGTCGCTGGCCACGTGGTGCATGAGCACCGACAGCGGCAGGTCGAGGGCCTCACAGATGGCGGCCAGCAGTTCGCTCGACGCCTCCTTGCGGCCGCGCTCCACCTCGGACAGGTAGCCGAGGCTGACCCTGGCCGATCGGGAGACCTCACGCAACGTGCGGCGTTGGTTGGTGCGAGCATGCCGGAGCCGATCACCGATCGCCTCGCGCAAGAGCACTGTCATCGCGCGCGCCTCCCTTCAAGATCCGATGCCCGACGCTGCGGTCGAGCACACTGACAACGTTACCGAGACAACACGATCATCGGCACCGACATCACCGTGCGTCCGCCAAGGGCGAACGACCGAGCGGACCCCAGTGTTCCCGAACCCGATGATGCCGCGCTCGACTCAGTCTGTGGCCGACTCGTCGAACATGTCGCCGAACTGGTCCTTGAGCAGGGACAACGCCGCGCGGACGGCCGCCGAACGGACCTGGTGACGATTGCCGTTCACCTCGATCGTGCGAACTGTCGCCCCGTCGGACCCCGACACGCTCAGATGCACGACGCCCGGCTCGATCCCATCCTGTGGGTCGGGTCCGGCCACGCCGGTCAGCCCGATCCCCCAGTCGGCGCCGCACACCAGCCGCGCGCCGACCGCCAGTTCCCCGGCCACCGCCGGGTGCACCGGGCCGTGTTCGGCCAGCATCGCCGGGTTCACGCCGGCCAGATCGGTCTTCAGCGACGTCGCGTAGACGACCAGCCCGCCGCGGACCACGGCGCTCGAGCCCGGCACGCTGGTCAGCAGCGCGGCCACCAGCCCGCCGGTCAACGACTCGGCCGTGGCGACCGTCTCGCCGCGGTCGGTCAGCGTGGCGACCAGCCCGGCCAGCTCGTCCGCGTCGATCCCGACCGTCTCGGCCAGCGGGTTCCTAGCCACGGGCACGCAACCGCAGCGCCCGCACCACATAGTCGACGCCGGTGCCGATGGTCAGGGCCAGCGCCACGACCATCACGAACCAGTTGAACGGGTCGAACCCGGCCGGCAGCGGCAGCAGGAACAGCCCGATGGCGAACAGCTGCGCGATCGTCTTCAGCTTGCCGCCGTAGCTGGCGGCGATCACGCCGTACCGGATCACCCAGAACCGCAGTGCGGTGATCAGGATCTCGCGGCCGGCGATCGTGAGGGTGACCCACCACGGCAGCTCGCCGAGGATGCTGAGGCTGACCAGGGCGGACCCGGTCAGCGCCTTGTCGGCGATCGGGTCGGCGACCTTGCCGAAGTCGGTGACCAGGCCGAACTTGCGGGCCAGCGTGCCGTCGATGTGGTCGGTGATCGACGCGATGGCGAACACCACGAACGCCGTCAGCCGCCAGCCGGTCGAGTCGGGCGCGGCGAACAGGGTCAACAGGAACACGGGGACCAGCACGATTCTGGTCACGGTGAGGATGTTCGCCACGTTGAGCAGCGGCACCGGGACCGCGGCGACCACCGGTACGACCGGCGGCACCACCGGATCCGGGGGGTTACCGTCGGCCGGCGCGGCACTCATGGCGAGCCCTCGGCACGGCGCACGGCCTCGACCGGCGCCACGATCAGGTCGACACCCTCGGAGTCGATCACCTTGCCCCGCACCAGGTCGCCGACCACGAAGTCATCGAACTCGCCGGCGAACACGCACTCGCCGTCGACCTCGGGGCCCTGGTGGGCGGCGCGGCCGGCCACCTCCTCGCCCGTCCGCTCGACGAGCACCAGCACGTCGTCGCCGACCCGGTCCTCGGCGCGCTGCGCCGTGAGCTGCTCCACCAGGTCGGACACCCGCGCGACGCGCTGCGCCACCACGTCCGGGTCGAGCTTGCCCTCGAGCTTCTCGGCCTCCGTGCCGTCCTCGTCCGAGTAGCCGAACACGCCCACCACGTCGAGGCGCGCCTCGGTGAGGAAGTACTCCAGCTCGGCCAGCTCCTCCTCGGTCTCGCCGGGGAAGCCGACGATCACGTTGCTGCGGATGCCGGCGTCGGGCGCGTGCGCGCGGATCTGCTCGACCAGCGCGAGGAACGGCTTGGTGCCGCCGAACCGGCGCATCCGGCGCAGCACGGTCTGGCTGGCGTGTTGGAAGGACATGTCGAAGTAGTCGGCCACGCCCTCGGTGCCGGCGATGGCGGCCAGCAGGGAAGGCCGCGTCTCCGCCGGCTGCAGGTAGGACACGCGGACGCGGTCGATCCCCGGCAGCTCGGCCAGGCGCGGCAGCAGCCGCTCCAGCGCGACCGTGCCGCCGTGCTCGCGGCCGAAGTCCTTGCCGTAGGACGTGGAGTTCTCGCTGACCAGGAACAGCTCCCGGACGCCCTCACCGGCGAGCCAGGCGGCTTCGGCCAGTACCTCCTCCGGTGGTCTCGACACGAATGCCCCGCGGAACGACGGGATGGCGCAGAACGAGCAGCGCCGGTCGCAGCCGGAGGCGATCTTCAGTGCGGCCACGGGCGCGTCGTCGAGGCGGCGGCGCAGCACGCGCGGGCCCCAGCCGTGGCCCGGCACCGTGACGTCCGGCGCGGCGGCCGGCCGCTGGACCGGGGTGATCGGCAGCAGCGTGCGCCGGTCGACCGGCGTGTGGGACTCGAGCGCGCGGCCGGCGACCACGTCGTCCAGGCGCGCACCGAGTTCCGGGTAGTGGTCGAAGCCGAGCACGGCGGCCGCCTCGGGCAGGTTCTCGGCCAACTCGGTGCCGTAGCGCTCGGCCATACAGCCGACGGCCACCACCTTGGCGCCCGTCTCCGCCGCCTCCAGCAGCGTGTCGACCGAATCCTTCTTGGCGGACTCGACGAACCCGCAGGTGTTCACGACGATGACGTCGGCGCCCTCGGCCCCGTCCGACACCTCCCATCCACCGGCGGCGAGGCGACCGGCGAGCTCCTCGGAGTCGACCTCGTTTCGGGCGCACCCGAGGGTGAGCAGGGCGGCACGGCGCGAGGGTAGCGAGGAAGGCACGATTCTCAGGGTAACCGCCGCTCCTGGCGGAACCGCACGCCAGCGTGGTAATTGGGCGGATCGGGTGGCGAGCTAGGTTGATCGGGTGAATGCAGCCCTGGTTGTGCGCCGCGCGCGGGTCGGGGACGTGCGGGCCATCAAGTCGATCATCGACACCTACGTCGGCAAGGTGCTTCTGGCCAAGGAGCTGGTCACCCTCTACGAGGACGTCCAGGAGTTCTGGGTGGCCGAGTACGACGACCAGATCGTCGGCTGCGGGGCGCTCCACGTGCTCTGGGAGGACATCGCGGAGATCCGCTCGATCGCCGTGCTCCCCCACGCGCTGCGGCTCGGCGCGGGCGCGGCGCTCGTGGACCGGCTGCTGGCCGTGGCCCGCGAGCTGGGCCTGGCGCGGGTGTTCGTGCTGACGTTCGAGACGGGGTTCTTCGCCAGGCACGGGTTCGTGGAGATCGACGGCACGCCCGTGAGCCCGGAGGTCTACGCGGAAATGCGGCGGTCGGCCGACGAGGGCGTCGCCGAGTTCCTCGATCTGCCCTATGTCAAGCCGAACACCCTGGGAAACTCGCGCATGTTGCTAGAACTCTGACTTCCCCCCGCTTTCGATACCAATCCTTCATCCGATCGGGGCTTCCCCGGCAACCCGGGACCAGGCGTAATTGATCAGGGGTCCGCGAACCCGTGGTCCTTTCGTCCTAGTCCCGAGGGAGATCTCCGTGGCCACGTCAACCCTGCGCCGTGCCGCCCGGGCGACCATCGCCTCCATCGCCGTGACCGCCGCCATGCTGACCGGAACCGTGACCGCGCAGGCCGCGGCCCTGGACCCGGCCCAGCTGCGGGCGGTCACCGACCAGTACCTGTTCAGCACCAGCCTCGGCGGCTTCCAGACCGTCCGTGGTCAAGCGCCCCACTCCAGCCAGCTCGACTGGTCCTCCGACGGCTGTTCGAACGCGCCGGACAACCCGTTCGGCTTCAACTTCGTGCGGGCCTGCTACCGGCACGACTTCGGCTACCGCAACTACAAGAAGCAGAGCCGGTTCACCGAGTCCAACCGGGCGCGCATCGACAGCAAGTTCAAGAGCGACCTGTACGAGATCTGCGGCGGCCACTGGGGCTGCAACCGGATCGCGGACGTGTACTACGCGGCCGTGCGCGAGTTCGGCAACAACTCGGTGAGCACGGCCGACGCGCTCGACCGCGCCGGCGCCGAGGCCGCCGTGGCGGCGGCAGCGGCTCGCTGAGCCACCCTCTGGGATGACGAGTGGGTGGGGCCGTGGTTCGGCCCCACCCACTGTCATGGTCACTGGCCCGGCGGGTACTGCCCGGGCTGTGGCGGGTAGTCCTGCGGCGGATATCCCTGCTGCGGCGGGTATCCCGGCGGCTGTTGCCGCGGTGGGTACCCGGGCTGCGGTGGCGGGCCCTGCGGCGGGTACCCGGGTTGCTGCGGATAACCCGGCGGCGGCGCTTGCTGCGGATAGCCGGGCTGTTGCGGGTATCCAGGCTGCTGCTGGTAGCCCTGTTGGGGATAGCCCTGCGGCGGGTAACCGGGCTGCTGCGGATACCCGGGCTGCGGGTAGCCGGGCTGCCCGTACCCACCTGCCCGGAACGCCGGGTCGGCCACCGGACCGATGTACCGCGCGTCCCCGAAGGACAGGATCAGGTAGCCGACGAACGGCAGCAGGATCAGCAGCACGGCGAACCCGCCGCCCTTCCCGAACGCCTTGGCCAGATCGATCGCCACGATGATGAAGATGACGACGTTGGCCACCGGGATGAACATCAGGACCAGCCACCAGCCGGGCCTGCCGACGATCTTCAGCAGGATGTAGAAGTTGTAGAACGGCACGATCGCCGCCCACCCCGGCTGGTTGGCCTTCGTGAAGAGCTTCCACATGGCCGCGAACATGAGCACCGCGAAGGCCAACCCGATCACCGCGAAGATCACGACCACGGATCCGTCGACGGTTGGTGTGACTTCCTGCACGTCGATCACCTCTTGTTCTAGCGCGGGTACCCCATCTGCTGCGGATAGCGCTGCTGGTCGTAACCGCCCGCCTTAAAGGCCGGGTCCGCCACCGGACCGACGTACCGGGCCGCTCCGAACGCGAGGATCGGCCAGCCGACGAACGGCAGCAGGATCAGCAGCACGGCGAACACATCGCGCTTCCCGAACGCCCTGGCCAGATCGATCATCAACACGATGAAGATGACGGTGACGACCCCCGGGACGAACACCAGCACCAGCCACCAGCCGGGCCTGCCGACGACCTTCAGCAGGATGTACACGTTGTAGAACGGCACGATCGCCGCCCACCCCGGCTGGTTGGCCTTCGTGAAGATCTTCCACATGGCCACGACGAAATACACCCAGAGGAGGAACAGCACCGCCACGATGTACAGGAATACGAGGATGCCCATGTGCCCGTCTCGGTTCCTTGTCCTCGTGCCGCGCTGATCGCCCAACCGTAGCGGTCAGCAGTTGCTCGTGGGCACCCTTCCCGCCAGTCGGTCGGCCACCCAGCTCGTGACCGGGATGCTCATGATGGCGGCCGTCTGGAAGTGCCCGCCCGTGCTCGTCTGCCAGAAGGTCACGTTCGACCCGGCGCCGCACCAGTCCTGCCGCAGCGCGGTGCTCACCCGCACGGGCAGGATCTCGTCACCGTTGGAGTGATACAGCAACACGGGCGTGCGCGGCGCGCGGTTACCGAGGCTCTGCTCGACCACCCTGGCCCGCCATTCGGGGCGCGCCAGCAGGTCCTCGGTCGTGTAGTCGGTGAGCCGGTGGCCGGCGTACTTCGACAGGTCGTCGGTGCAGTCGTCGCGGATGTCGGCGAACGCGGCGCTGCCCGCGTCGTTCAGGAACGGCGCCAGGTCCAGCTCCGGGTAGGCCACGTCCATGCCGAAGCCGGCGGCCATCACCAGGCCCACGTTGTCGCCGCCGTCGTTGTGCTCGGCCACCACCTCGAGGTCGGCGGGCGGCGCGCCCACGGCGTACGCCTTGACGTTCAGCTCCGGGGCGTAGCTCGGCGCGAGCTCGGCCGCCCAGCCGGCGCCCTGGCCGCCCTGCGAATAGCCGACGATCGCCACCGGCGCGCTGGCCGACAGGCCGGTGCCGGGCAGCCGCTGGGCGGCCCGCACGATGTCGAGCACGGCGTTGCCCTCCGACCGGCCGGCCACATAGGTGTGCTCACCCGGCGTGCCGATGCCCTCGTAGTCGGTGATCGCGACCGCGAAGCCGCGGGTGCCGTACTGGTGGATGAGCAGGCCCTCGGTCTCGTCGCCCGCCTCGAGGTGCGCCGACGGCGCGCACTGGTCGCCCAGGCCGTGGGTGCCGGGCGCGTAGCCGACGATCGGGGTGTTCGCGTTCGCGCCCCTCGGCACGGCGACCGTGCCGCTGACCGTCATGGGCTGGCCGGTGGCCGACGTCGACCGGTAGGTGACGTGCCAGACGTTGGCGTAGAAGAACCCGGGCGCGTTGATCGCCCGGGAGGTGACGACGTCGCCCGGCGCGGCCGCCGGTGCGGCCTGAGCGGGCGCGGCGGTGATGCCGGCCAGGGCGATGAGTGGGACGAGCAACCGGGAAAGCACATGGCGAACGGACATGTTCGCTCCTTCGCGATCGGCAGGGGTCCGGTCGTTAGAGACCAAATCTCACCGTAATCGCCTAGCTACTCACCGGTAAAGCTCGTGCGCCGGGCGTGACAAAACCGCCGGTCGACGTTGTCACGCCCGGCGAACTTCAGTCGAGGTCGTCGGCGTCGTCGTCCGGGGGGCCGCCGCCGCGGATGGTGTACAGCACGGCGTCCAGCTCGTCCGGCTTCACCAGCACGTCGCGGGCCTTGGAGCCCTCCGACGGGCCGACCACACCCCGGCTCTCCAGCAGGTCCATCAGCCGGCCCGCCTTGGCGAACCCGACCCGCAGCTTGCGCTGCAGCATGGACGTGGAACCGAACTGCGAGGTGACGATCAGCTCGGCCGCCTGGATCAGCACGTCGAGGTCGTCGCCGATGTCCTCGTCGATCTCCTTCTTCTCGCCCGCCTTGGCGGCCGTCACGCCGTCGGTGTACTCGGGCTGCGCCTGCTCCTTCACCGACGTGACGATCGCGTTGATCTCCTCGTCGGTGATGAACGCGCCCTGGACGCGGACCGGCTTGGACGCACCCATCGGCAGGTACAGGCCGTCGCCCATGCCGATCAGCTTCTCCGCACCCGGCTGGTCGAGGATGACCCGCGAGTCGGTGAGCGAGGACGTGGCGAACGCCAGCCGGGACGGCACGTTCGTCTTGATCAGGCCGGTGACCACGTCCACCGACGGGCGCTGGGTGGCGAGCACCAGGTGGATGCCGGCCGCGCGGGCCTTCTGGGTGATCCGCACGATGGCGTCCTCGACGTCCCGCGGCGCGGTCATCATGAGGTCGGCCAGCTCGTCGACGATCGCCAGGATGTACGGATAGGGCCGGTACTCGCGCTCGGATCCGGGGGGTGCCTGAATGTCACCGGATCTCACCTTTTTGTTGAAGTCGTCGATGTGCCGGACCCGGTTGACCTGCATGTCCTGGTAGCGCTGTTCCATCTCCTCGACCAGCCAGGTCAGCGCGGCGGCCGCCTTCTTCGGCTGCGTGATGATCGGCGTGATCAGGTGCGGGATGCCCTCATACGGCGTCAGCTCCACCATCTTCGGGTCGATGAGGATCATCCGGACCTCGTCCGGGGTGGCCCGCGCGAGCAGCGACACGAGCATGGAGTTGACGAAGCTCGACTTGCCGGAACCCGTGGAGCCCGCGCACAGCAGGTGCGGCATCTTCGCCAGGTTGGCGGTGACCATGTGGCCCTCGATGTCCTTGCCGAGGCCGATCACCATGGGGTGGGTGTCCTTGACGGCGGTGGCCGAGCGCAGCACGTCGCCCAGCCTGACCATCTCGCGGTCGGAGTTCGGCACCTCGATGCCGACCGCCGACTTGCCGGGGATCGGCGCGAGCAGGCGCACGTTGTCCGTGGCCACCGCGTAGGCGATGTTCTTGGTCAGCGCCGTGATCTTCTCGACCTTCACGCCGGGGCCGAGCTCGACCTCGTAGCGGGTGACCGTCGGGCCGCGGGTGAAGCCCGTGACCTGCGCGTCGATGCCGAACTGGTCGAGCACGCCGGTGATCGCCTCGATCATCGTGTCGTTGGCGCGACTGCGGGCCTTGGGCGCGTCGCCCGCCGCCAGGATGTTCGGGTCGGGCAGCGTGTAGTCGCCGTCGACCGCCCTGGTCAGCGCGAGCTGGCCCTGGCCGGTCTGTTCCTTGGCCTGCGGGATCTCCTTGACGGCGGTCGCCTTCGGCCGCTTCCTGGCGGGGGCCGGCGGCTCGGGCGGCAGCGGGATGTCCTCGCCGATGGCCGTCTCGGCGAGCGGCGGCTCGTCCGCCATGGCCGCCTGGCGCCGTCGCGACGGGCGGCGCAGCTTCGGCGGCTCCGGCTCGGTCTCCTCCTCGCCCGGCAGCTCCAGGCCTTCGCCGTCGGCGTACTCGTCCTCCGGCTCCATGCCCAGCTCGCGCAGCCGGGTGGGGATGTCGCGGAAGCGGGTGCCGGTGAACACCAGCACGCCGAAGCCGAGAACGAGCACCAGCACGGGGATGGCCACCCACGCGGTGACGCCCTTGGCGAGCAGCCCGCCGGAGACGTAGCCGAGCGCTCCCCCGGCGTACATCCGGCCGTCGTTGTCCAGGGGCAGGTCGCTGAACACGTGCAGGATGCCGAGGATGGCGAGGACGAACAGCAGCGTGCCGATGACCAGCCGCGGGCGCTTCTCCGGCCGCGGGTCCGAACGCATGAGCGCGATGCCCGTGACGAGCAGCGCGAGCGGCAGCGCCATGGCGGCCGCGCCGATGGTGGACCGCACGCCGATCTCGGTCCAGTTGCCGACCGGTCCGGCGGCGCGCCACCAGATCCCGGCGGCCGCGATCACGCCGACGGCGATCAGGGCGAAGGCGAGGCCGTCGCGGCGGTGGGCCGGGTCGAGGTCCTTCGTGCGGCCGACCGTCCTGGCGATGCCGCCGACCCCTTTGGCGAGCAGGCCCCAGCCGCCGCGCAGACCGCGGCCGATGGCCCGGCCGACCGAGCCCTTGCGGGCCGTCGACCTGGCCGGTGGTCGTCTCGTGGTCGACCTTGCCGGTGACTTCGATTTCGCCGGTGACTTGGCCGCCGGCCGGGCGGACCGGCTACTCCCGGCGCCACCACGGGAGCCCCGGCCCTTGGCGGGGGGCCTGGAGGCAGCAGTGCGGTTCGCCATACTCATACGGTAGCCGTTTCGGCACAGGAGTCACTCTTGCCACACGGGCACCGGGGGGCGAGTGTGGCCCAGGTCGGCGGCGCCGATCCGGCACATGCGATGCTCCCGCCATGGTCGCGCTGTTCCGAAGCACAACCGAGCCGACACGCCGGTCCGGGCCCCACAACCGGATCACCCCGGTGTGGCGCACGGCCACCCTGGTGGACCGAGGGCTCGTGCGGCTGCTCGGCAACCTCGAGGTCACGGGCACGATTCCCGGGCACCTGCGGGGCAAGCCGATGCTGATCGCCGCCAACCACATCGGCATGTTCGACCCGTTCGTGCTGATCGCCGCGTCCCGCCACATCGGCGTCAACATGCGGTTCCTGCTGACCGGTGGGCTGCTGGACACGCCCGTGCTCGGCTGGGTCCTCACCCAGGGCGGGCACGTGCGGGTGGACCGCGGCAAGGCGAACGTGACCGAGGCGTTCGACCGGGCGAGCGCGGCGCTGCGGTCCACGGGCGGCCCGGTGCTCGTGTACCCGGAGGGCCGGATCAGCCGGGAGCCGGGGCTGTGGCCCGAGCGCGGCAAGACCGGGTTGGCGCGCATGGCGCTGGCGTCGCAGGTGCCGGTGCTGACCATCAGCCAGTGGGGCGCGCACGAGGCCATGTACTGGGGCACGGAGAAGGGCGTCGAGAAGCCGTCGGACATCATGCCGATGCTCATGTCGGGGCTGCGGTCGATCCGCGACCGGCCCACGTTCAAGGTGCACTTCGGCCCGCTGGTCGACCTGTCCGACCTGCGGTACGGCAAGGCGGGCGACGCGATGCGCGCGCATCAGCGGATCATGCGGTCGATCACCGACAACCTGGTGCCGCTGCGTGCCGACGAGCCGGACGTGCCGAGGTTCCACGACCCCACCCGCCCGACGGACAGCACCAGCCCCTGGCGCCCCGACCCCACGCAGTAGCCCCGCGGCCCGCGCATGTCCCCACCACCGGACCGCATGTTCGCGGTTCCCGCACGCGAGATCGCGGTTCCCGCACGCGAGATCGCGGTTCCCACACGCGAGATCGCGGGTTCCTGCCTACCGGTCGGGGGTGAGCAAGGTCGCGTACTCCTCGCCGTCCTCGGGGCCCAGCCGGATCAGCCCGGCGCGTTCGGCCAGCCGGATGGCCGGGAGGTTGTCCGGATCGGTCTCCACCAGCACCGGCCACTCGGGGCGCACCTCGGCGGCCGCGGCGATCGCCTCCCTGGCGACCTCGCCGGCGATGCCGAGCCCCTGGCAGTCCGGATGCACGCGGTAGTACAGGTTCCAGCACTCCCGGCCACGCCAGACCTTCGGTTGTACACCGCCGAAGCCGACCACCCGGCCCTCGTAGGTCACGCTCCAGTAGCCGAGCCCGCCGTGGTCCCAGGCACGGACGAAGTCCGCCAGGTAGCCCGCCGACCTGTCACGATCGGGTGGCCGCCCGCCGATGATGGCCTGGAGAGCCACGAACTCGTCGAGGTCGCTGTCGCGGACGCGGCGTAGCAGCAGCCGGCCGGTCCGGCGTTCGGTCAGGTTCATCGCTCTCCGTGTAGCGCGCGGACGGGGATGGCCGAGCCGGTGCGTACGGGGTTGAGCACGAACAACGTGCTGTAGCGGCGCACGTTCGGCGCGTCCATGAGCAGGCGTTCGGAGACCTCATTGTGGTGGGCCATCCCGGAGGTGGCCAACACGATCACGTAGTCCCACTCGCCGTAGACGTCGTAGACCTGCTGCACCTCGGGCGCGGCGAGCAGCCGCCGTTGGAACGCCTCGTGCAGCCGCCGCGACTCGCGTTCCATGGCCACCAGGCACACGGCGTACACCAGGTCGGGGCTGAACCGCGGGTCGAGCACGGCCGTGATCCGCGCCAGCAGGCCGGTGGTCCGGTAGCGCTCCACCCGTCGCTGCACGGCGCTCGGCGACAGGCCGACGATCTCGCCCAGCTCGCGCAGCGGGCGGCCCGCGTCGGCCTGCAGCTCGTCGAGCAGTTGGTGGTCGATGGTGTCGAGCACGAGCTCCGGCTTTCGTTTCACGCAAAAATCTTGCGCTATGGCGACACAGATTTCAATCGCGGCCTGCGCCGTTGTGCATAGCGTGTGGGCAGGGAAGTTCCTGCCAGTGGAAGGGTAGCCAGCCGATGACCGAGGTGGACACCGCCGCATCGTCGAGCGGTGTGACGGCCAAAACGCGGACGACGGTTAGCCGTGGCACGGCGCTGATCGTGCTGGCGTCGTTCTGCTTCGGCACGTCCGGGCCGCTGGCCAAACCGGCCATGGACGCCGGCCTGAGCCCGCAGCAGGTGGTGAGCATCCGCATCGGCCTCGCGGCCGTGCTGCTGCTGGTGGGGATCGGCCTGTGGCGGCCGGCGCTGCTGCGGGTGCGCAGGTCCGACTGGCGGGTGCTGCTCGCCTACGGGCTGATCGGCGTCGGCGCGGTGCAGCTGCTGTACTTCGCGGCCGTGTCCCGGATCCCCATCGGCATCGCCATGCTGCTGGAGTTCACGGCGCCCATCCTGGTGGCGCTGTGGGTGCGGTTCGTGCGGCGCACGGTGCTGCCGGCGCGGATGTGGGCCGGCACGGTGCTCGCGTTGATCGGGCTCGCCATGGTCGCGCAGGTGTGGGACGGCCTCCGCCTCGACGCGCTCGGCCTGCTCGCCGGGATCGGCGCGGCCCTGTGCGCGGCCGCGTACTTCCTGCTGGGTGAGCGCGCGGTCGCCACCATCGAACCGCTCGGCCTGGTCACGTGGGGCATGGTGGTCGCCGCGCTCGCCACCTTCGTGATGGCGCCCCCGTGGACGCTGCCCGGCGAGATTCTGTTGCGGGACGCGGACTTCGGCTCGATGGTCGTTCCCGTGTGGACACTGCTGGTGGCGTGTGCCGTCCTCAGCACGGCCATGGCGTACCTGCTGTCGATCAGCGCCATGCGGTTCCTGCCCGCCAACGTGGTGAGCGTGCTGGCGCTGGTCGAGCCGGCGGTCGCCACCGCGCTGGCGTGGCTGGTGCTGGGTCAGGAGCTGGCGCTCGTCCAGATCCTGGGCGCGGTGGTCCTCCTGGCCGGGGCGACGGTCGTGCAGCTGTCCGCGCGACGTCCCACATGATGACCGTTCCGGTCGCGCATGATGACCGTTCCCGTCAGCCACAATGACCACTCCCGTCGGGCGAGTTCACCGTCGGTTCGGTACGACTCGGTGTTCGTTCCGTACGACTCGCGGACGCGCGGGCCGGAGTGGTCATCGTGAGCGACGGGAACGGTCATCATGGGTGACCGGAGTGGTCATTGTGGAGGGTTGTCAGACCGGGAGGACGGTCGGGACGATCATCGGGCGGCGGCGGTAGGTGTCGGCCACCCAGCGGCCCACCACCCGGCGGACGGACTGGGCGATCCGGTGGGTGTCGGTGATGCCCTCCGACTCCGTTCGCGACAGTTCCATCTCCACCAGCGAGACCACCTGGTCCAGGGCCTTCGGGTCGTCCGAGAAGCCTCGGCCCGAGATCGTCGGAGGCGCTACCGCTCGGCCGGTGGTCGAGTCCACGGCCACGGTGATCGCGATGAAGCCGCCCTCGCCCAGGATCAACCGGTCGGACAGGGTCGACTCGCTCACGTCGCCCACCGACAGGCCGTCGACATAGACGTGGCCGACCTCCACCCGCCCGCTGATGGCCGCGCGGCCGTCGATCAGGTCGACCACCACGCCGTCCTCCGCCAGCACCACGTTCGCCGCGGGCACGCCGCTCGCCACGGCCAGCGCCGCGTTCGCGCGCAGGTGCCGCCACTCGCCGTGCACGGGCATCACGTTCGAGGGCCGCACGGCGTTGTACAGGAACAGCAGCTCACCGGCCGACGCGTGTCCCGACACGTGCACCTTCGCGTTGCCCTGGTGCACGACGCTGGCACCGAGTCGCGCCAGGCCGTTCACCACACCGAACACGGCCGTCTCGTTGCCCGGGATGAGCGAGCTGGCCAGCACGACCGTGTCGCCCGCGAGGATCTGGATCTGGCGGTGCTCACCACGCGCCATCCGCGACAGCGCGGACAGCGGCTCGCCCTGGGACCCGGTCGACACGAACAGCACCTGGTCGCCGGGCAGCTCCATGGCCTCGGCCAGGTCGACCATCAGTCCCTCGGGGACGCGCAGCAGACCCAGATCGGTGGCGATGCCCATGTTGCGCACCATCGACCGGCCCACCAGCGCCACCCGCCGCCCGTGCGACTGGGCCACGTCGAGCACCTGCTGCACGCGGTGCACGTGGCTCGCGAAGCACGCCACGATCACCCGCTGCTGCGCCCGCGAGATCACGCCCTCGAGCACCGGGCCGATCTCGCGCTCGGCCATCACGAACCCCGGCACCTCGGCGTTCGTGGAGTCCACGAGGAAGAGGTCGACACCCTCGTCGCCCAGCCGGGAGAAGCCGGCGAGGTCGGTGAGCCGCCCGTCCAGGGGCAGCTGGTCCAGCTTGATGTCACCGGTGTGCAGCACCAGCCCGGCGGGCGTGCGGATCGCTACCGCCAGCGCGTCCGGGATGGAGTGGTTGACCGCGAAGAACTCGCAGTTGAACTCGCCGAACGCGGCCCGGCCGCCCTCGGCGACCTCCACCAGGTTCGGCGTGAGCCGGTGCTCCTTGCACTTGGCCGCGACCAGCGCCAGCGTGAACCGGGAACCGATCACCGGCACGTCCGGACGATGGCGCAACAGGAACGGCACGGCGCCGATGTGGTCCTCGTGGCCGTGGGTGAGCACGACCGCGTCGATCTCGTCCATCCTGGACTCGATGGCCCGGAAGTCCGGCAGGATCAGGTCGACGCCGGGCTGCTGGTCCTCGGGGAACAGCACGCCGCAGTCGACCACCAGCAGCCGGCCGCCGTACTCGAACACCGTCATGTTGCGGCCGATCTCGCCGATTCCCCCGAGCGCCACGACCCGCAGGCCGCCGTCCACGAGCGGGGCCGGTGCGCCGTTCGTCACGGGCGGACCGCCCCGTCGCTGGGGTGGGTGGTGCTGACGAACGCGGCGGCCGCGTCGGCCTGGGCCACGCGCGCGGCGGCCACGTTGGACGGCGGCGCGTCGGCCAGCGGCACGCCCGCGTCGCCGAGGTCGGTGGCGATGGCCGCCACCTGTTCCGGCGTGGCGGGTGGCAACGGCAATCGCGGATCGCCCGCCTCGTGGCCGCGCAGCCGCAGCGCGGCCTTGACGAAGATCACGCCGCCGACCCGGCCCTGCGCCCGCAGCACGGGCAGCAGTCCACGGTGGACGGTGCGGGCGGTGCTCACGTCGCCGTTCTCGTAGGTGTCCAGCATGCGGCGCAGCCGCCCGGCCACCACGTGCCCGATGACGCTCACGAACCCGACGCCGCCGACCGCGAGCCACGGCAGGTTCAGCGCGTCGTCGCCGCTGTAGTAGGCGAGGTCGGTGCTCGCGATGACCTCGCTGCCGGCCAGCAGGTCGCCCTTCGCGTCCTTGACCGCCTGGATGCGCGGGTGCTCGGCCAGCCGCCGCAGCGTGTCGATCTCGATGGGCACCACCGAGCGCGGCGGGATGTCGTAGAGCATGTTCGGCAGTCCGCTGGCGTCGGCGATCGCCGTGAAGTGCGCGAGGAGACCGGCCTGCGGCGGGCGGGAGTAGTACGGGGTGACCACCAGGAGCCCGTGCGCGCCGGCCTGCTCGGCGTCGCGCGCGAGGTGCACGGAGTGCGCGGTGTCGTAGGTGCCGACCGAGGCGACCACCGTGGCCCGGTCACCGATGGCGTCGACCACGGCGCGCACCAGCTCGGACTTCTCGTTGTCGGTGGTGGTCGGCGACTCACCGGTGGTGCCGTTGAGCACGATGCCGTCGTTGCCCAGGTCGACGAGGTGGCTGGCGAGCCGCTGCGCCGCGTCGAGGTCGAGCTTCCCGCTGGCGTCGAACGGGCTCACCATGGCGGTGAGCACCTGACCGAAAGGGCGTCCTGGCCTGGCCGTCGGGGGCGTGTTCATGCACCAGACGCTACCTCGTTCAACCGGGGGTTTGCCGACTGGATCAGCTCTCGGTGAGGGCGAGGCGGGAGTCCGACAGCTGCCCGTTGTCGTCCTTGTCGTACAGCGCGCAGTGCACGCGGCGGGCGTCCTCCTCCCACGCCTCCTTCGAGGGCACCAGCGCGCGGTAGCGCAGCTCGGTGGCCTTGTCGTCGCCGGACACCTGGTCGGAGTCGAACGCCAGCGTGCACGCCGTCTCGGCGAACCGGTTCAGGCCGGCCTGGTCCGGATAGCCGGTGTCCACGAGTTCGCCGCCGTATTCGCCGGGGATCGAGAAGACGGCCCGGCTGTGGAAGATCTGCAGGTCATGGTCCTCGGTGCACTCGACCTGGTGGCTCGAGTTGATGCGCCGGCCCTCGGCCAGCTGGCCGAGCAGGCACGCGCCCGCCGGATAGGTGTCCCAGCCGAGTTCGGGGATGAAACCGCCGTTGCCGTAGGTGACGGTCTCGTCCATGATCTCCGGCCGGTCGCCCGACGGCCCGTCGATCACCGCCCTGGTCACCAGCACCGCGCCCACCACGGCCGCCACGAGCAGCAGCGCCGTGCCGGCCAGGAGCAGCGGCCGGCGCCGGCCGGACGGCCGCGGGGCCGCCACCATGGTGTTGTTCATCGGGTACAGCGCCGTGCCGGCGTAGAGCTGGCTGGTGGGCTGGCCGTCCGGGGTGGTGGTGGCGACCGTGTTCAGCGTGGCCTGGGCGAGCAGGCCGCGGACCTGCTCAGCCGAGGGCCGGGCGGCCGGCGTGGCGTTCAGCAGACCCATGATCACCGAGGCGAGCGGGCCCTGGCAGCGGGTCAGGTACGGCACCTCGTTGAGGATGGCGTTCATGGTGGCCGCCGTGGACGCCCGCTCGAACGCCGAATAGCCCTCGACCGCGAAGAACAGCACGGCGGCCAGCGCCCACAGGTCGGACCCGGCGTCGGCCTCGGCGCCGGCGATCCGCTCGGGCGCCATGAAGGTGGGCGAGCCGACGAGCACGCCGCTGCTCGTGAGCTTCGGGTCGTCGATGGACTGCGCGATGCCGAAGTCCGTGAGCTTCACCCGGCCGTTCGGCAGCACCATGATGTTGCTGGGCTTCACGTCCCGGTGCACGATCCCGGCGGCGTGCGCGCTCTCCAGTGCGGACAGCAACTGCTCGGCCAGCCGCGCGACCGTGTCCTGCGGCAGCGGGCCGCGCTCGCGCACGACGGCGGTCAGCGTCGGCGCCTTGATCAGCTCCATGACGATGTAGGTGTTGCCCGACTCCTGGAGCACGTCGTAGACCGTGACGACGCCCGGGTCGTTCAGCCGGCCGGCCGTGCGCGCCTCGCGCAGCACCCGCTCCTCGAGCACCGACCGCTCCTCGGGCTCGATGCCCGCCGGCAGGTGCAGCTCCTTGATGGCCACGTGCCTGCCGATCATCCGGTCCTCGGCCAGCCACACGATGCCCATGCCACCGCGGCCGATCTCCTCGGACACCGCGTAACGACCGGCGATCACCCGCCCGTCGACCCGCACTGGCTCCTGCGTCACCACGACCTCCTCCGGTCCACCCCTTTGTCGGACCAGGAGCAAGGATGTCAGGTTCCGAAAAGAGGCCGCGCGAATAGGGTCGGTGGATGCCCGTCGTGATCGAGGTGGTTCCTGGCGGTGCCGCGCCGGCGTCGGCGTACCGGGTTGTACTTCGATGCCGGCGCGGTGCCGCCAGGGGCCGCCTCGGCGCGGCGGGCGCCGCCATGCCCTGTTCGCGCGCCCTCTGGTCACATGCCGCGGTTGAGACCCCGCACCACGGCGACCGAGGACTGCTCCCCCTCGAACTCCACGCGGTTCGCGTCCCGGCCGAACAGCCACGTCAGCAGCTCACCGGGCTCCCCGACGAGCGCCACGGTGTTCGGGCCACGCCTGGCCACGACCTCCTGGCCGTCCGGGCGGCGCAGCACCAGGCCGACCGGGCTGCGGCGCAGCATCAGCTTGGCCGCTCGGGTGAGGCCGGCCCACAGGACGGCGTCGCGCTCCGCGTCCGGCGGGCGTGGCTCCCAGTCCGGTTGCGCGCGGCGCACGTCCTCGTGGTGGATGAAGAACTCGATGCTGTTCACCAGCTTGTCGAGCGCCGGGATCCGGGTCGGCCAGTACACGGGCGGGCCGCCGCGGACCTTGTCGACCAGTTCGCCCCACGGGCGGCGGGCGTAGCCGTCCTGCACGCGCTTGGTGTGCGCGGCGAACGGCTTGAGGAGGATGCCCGGCGCACTGTCCAGCCGGTGCTCACGCACGACCAGGTGGGCCGCGAGATCACGCGCCTGCCAGCCCTCGCACAGGGTCGGCGCGTCCGGCCCGACATCGGTGAACAGGTCACACAGGGCGTTGCGCTCGTCCGTGGAGACAGCCATGCCGCGATCCTACCCACGGGTAGCTCAGTCCTCGCGGACCACCGACTCCTCGAGCTGTTGACCGTCTCGCCTGGTCACGACGCAGAAGATGCCCTGGGTGTCGCCCTCGCCGCTGACCCACGACGACTCGGTGGGGATCAGCGGGGTGACGGCGAGCGTCGTGTCCTTGTCGTCGGGGATCACCAGCTCGCTGTCGAACAACAGCAGACAGATCGACTCGGCGAACGACCTGAGCGACTCCTCGCCCGGGTGGTCGAGCGTCTCTCCGTTGAACGGGTAGTAGTCGGCCAGCACCTGGAAGTCGTGCGGCTCGTCGCAGGTGATGGAGGAGTCCGAGCCGAAGTTGGTCCCGCGCTCGAGGGGCCGTGGGCCGCAGTAACCGCCACTGAGCACGAACTCCGGCACGTCGCCGCCCTCGCCGTGGGTCATGATCGGCTGGAGCACGGTGTCCGCCGGATCGGCGGTGCCGGGCCTGCCTAGGAACCATCCGCCGGCGAAGGCACCGAGCACGAGCAACGCCACCAGCGCGATCACCAGTGGGCGCCGGGCGGTGCGGGCCGGGGCCGGGATCGGCTGGGAAATGCGCTGCGTGCCGTCCGGCGGCGTCGCGGTGACCTGGCCGAGCAGGCCGCGTACCTGCGCCGGGGACGGGCGGGCCGCCGGCACCGTGTTGAGCAGGCCGGTGATCACCGAGGCGAGCGGGCCCTGGCAGCGGGTCAGGTACGGGACCTCGTTGAGGATGGCGTTCATGGTGGCGGCCGTGGTGGACCGTTCGAACGGCGAGTAGCCCTCGACCGCGAAGTACAGGACCGCGCCCAGCGCCCACAGGTCCGAGCCGGGTTCGGCCTGGCCGTCGCGGATCCGCTCGGGCGCCATGTAGGTGGGCGACCCGACGAGCACGCCGCTGGTGGTGAGCCGCGGGTCGTCCATGGCCTGGGCGATGCCGAAGTCCGTGAGCTTCACCCGGCCGTTCGGGAGCAGCATGATGTTGCTGGGCTTCACATCCCGGTGCACGATCCCCGCCGCGTGCGCCGCCTCCAGCGCCGAGAGCAGTTGCTCGGCCAGCCGCGCCACCGTGTCCGGCGGCAGCGGACCCCTGTCCCGCAGCACGGTGGACAGCGTCGGCGCCTGGATCAGCTCCATGACGATGTAGGTGTTGCCCGACTCCTGGAGCACGTCGTACACGGTGACCACGCCGGGATCGTTCAGGCGCCCGGCGGCGCGGGCCTCACGCAGCACCCGCTCCTCCATGATCGCCCGCTCCTCGACGGGCACCCCGTCCGGCAGGTGCAGCTCCTTGATCGCCACGCGCCTGCCGATCGTCCGGTCCTCGGCCAGCCACACGATGCCCATCCCGCCGCGGCCGATCTCCTGGAGCAGGGCATACCGGCCGGCGATGATCCGCTGCTGATCCACGCGCGGGATGCTAACGCGCGCCACACTGTGGGCATGGCGACCTGGGTGCTCCACGTCGACCTCGACCAGTTCATCGCGGCGGTCGAGGTCCTGCGGCGGCCCGAGCTGGCCGGACGGCCGGTGGTGGTCGGTGGCCGCGGCGACCCGACCGAGCGCGCGGTGGTGGCCACCGCGTCCTACGAGGCCCGGGAGTTCGGCGTGCACTCGGGCATCCCGCTGCGGCTCGCCGCGCGGCGCTGTCCCGACGCGGTGTTCCTGCCCCACGACGCCCCGGCCTACGACGTGGCGTCCGCGCAGGTCATGGACGCACTGCGGTTGTTCGACCTGCCGCTGGAGGTGCTCGGCTGGGACGAGGCGTTCCTCGGGCTGACGGGCGACGATCCGGAGGGCGTGGCGGCGGACATCCAGCAGACGGTGCTCGACCGCACGCGGCTGCACTCGTCCATCGGCATCGGCGACAACAAGCTGCGCGCCAAGCTGGCCACGGGGTTCGCCAAGCCGGCCGGCATCTACCGGTTGACCAAGGAGAACTGGGTTTCGGTGATGGGGTCCCGGCCGACCGAGGCGCTGTGGGGCATCGGCCGCAAGACCGCGCGCAAGCTCGCGGAACTGGACCTGCACACGGTCACCCAGCTGGCCACGGCCGACCCGGACCTGCTGGCGCGACGACTCGGCCCGACCATGGGCCCGTGGTACCGGGACCTCGCCAGGGGCGCCGGCAGCGCGGAGGTGACGGGCGAGCCGTGGACAGCGCGGTCGCGCAGCCGCGAGACCACCTATCAGGAGAACCTGACCGACCCGACGGAGATCGCGGCGGCCGTCGAGGTGCTGGCCCGGCGAGTGGCCGACGATGTGGTGGCGGAGGGTCGGCCGGCCGTCCGGGTGGCCGTGAAGGTCCGGTTCGCGCCGTTCTTCACCCACACCCGGAGCGCGAAACTGCCGGCGCCGACGAGCGACGCCGGGGAGTTGGCGAAGGGCGCGCTGGACGTCCTCGCCCGCTTCGACCTGGACCGGCCGATCCGCCTACTGGGCGTCCGCGCCGAGTTCTGACCGCTGGCATGCAGGGAACGACGCCTTCACTGCGTTGACCGCGGGGAACGGCGCCTTCCCTGCATCGAGGATCAGACGGGTTCCACCTCGTGGCCCGCCTCGCGCAGGGCTGTCACCGCGCGGTCCAGGTCGGTGGCCTTCACCAGCACATGATCGGTGTCGTAGGTGGACACGGCGAACAGGCTCACGCCCGCCGCGGCCAGCGCACCCGCCAGCGCCGCCATGATGCCGGTCAGCGTGAACTCCAGCGGGCCGCGGACGGTCAGCAGGCGCCAGCCGTCGGCGCGTTCGCCCTCCGGTGCCACGGCCGTCGGGCAGACGATCGACACCCCGTCCGGTGTGCTGGTGATCGACACGAAGGCCCCGCCACGGTCGAACACCGGCGGGACCTCACCGGGACGCAGCTTGGCGACCGTGTAGTCGCCAGGCGCCACGTCGACCACGAGCCGGCGCACCCGCTCAGCCCTCCGTGACGTACGGGCTGGACGCGACCTCGGTGCCGTCCGGGAGGGATGAGATGACGAAGTCGTCGAACACGTTCGTGGCGGTCTTCTGCAGCTGTCGCAGGCATTCCACGGCCAGTTCGCGGATCTCGACGTCGGCGTGCTCGCTCGCGCGCATGGCCACGAAGTGCCGCCAGGCGCGGTAGTTGCCGGTCACCACGATGCGCGTCTCGGTGGCGTTGGGCAGCACCGCGCGGGCGGCCTGGCGAGCCTGCTTGCGGCGCAGCGTCGCGTTGGGCACGTCGGCGAAGTGCTCCTCGAGGCCCTTGAGCAACTCGGTGTAGGCGGCGACGCTCGCCTCGGTGGCCGCCAGGAACTTCTCGTGCAGCACCGGGTCGCTCGCGATGACGTCCGGCTCGACCATGGCGGCGTCGCGCTCGGGCACGTACCGCTGGGAGAGCTGGGAGTAGGAGAAGTGCCGGTGCCGGATCAGCTCGTGGGTGAGCGATCGGGAGATGCCGGAGATGTAGAAGGTGACGGTGCCGTGCTCGAGCACCGACAGGTGCCCGACCTCGAGGATGTGGCGCAGATAGCCGGCGTTCGTCGCGGTGACCGGGTTCGGCTTCTTCCACGACTGGTAGCACGCGCGGCCGGCGAACTCGGCGAGCGCCGCACCGCCGTCGGCGTCGGTGGACCACGGCACATCGGCCGGCGGGAGGAACTCGGTCCTGGCGATGAGTTGCACCTTGGGGGACACCACGTCCGTCATGCCGGCCAGGGTAACTCCCCTGCTGGTGCCCATTGGGGTGACTCGCGTGACGGCATCGTGACAGCACCGGTTGCTTGACTGATGTCAATTGTGACGTCATAGTGGCATCATGGATCTCACACCGTATATCGCGTCGCTGCGGGAGGACTTGGCCACAGCCGCCTCCGCCGGTGACGAGAGCACTCAACGAACGGCCGCCGTGCTGGGCGCGGCGCTGGAGCCGGCCGCGCGGCTGGCCATCATGAACGCCCTGTCCGACCTCGCGGCGGAGGTGACCGCCTCGCTCGACGACCACGTGGTGGACGTGCGGCTGGTCGGCCGGGAGGTTCAGGTGGTCGTCACGGGCACCGCGCCGCCGCGGGAGTCCGCCGCCGAGGACGTGCCGCCGCCGCAGAACGAGACCGGCGACATGAGCCGGATGACGCTGCGGCTGTTCGAGCAGCTCAAGAGCAAGGCCGAGCAGGCGGCCGCGGCACAGGGGGTGTCGCTGAACACGTTCGTGCAGCAGGCGGTTTCCGGTGCGCTGCATGGGAAGCGGCGCGAGTGGGGGTCGAAGTCGGACTGGGGCGACTTCGGGGACTCGTCGCGGATCCGCGGTTGGTACGAGGGGTAGAGGCAATGTCGGAGAACCCACAGGACGCCGAGAACGTGGTGCGGCGGCAGACTTTCGACGTCGAGGGGCCGCTCGAGCTGGACCTGGCCACGGGCCAGGGGCGGCTCGAGGTGCGGCTGGTCGACGAGCCAGGGGTGCACGTCGAGGTGCGGCACGACGTGAGCGGGGCGAACCCGTTCACGCAGGGGTTGTCGAGCCTCATGAACTTCATCGGCTCGCAGATCGGCAACGACGTCGGGGCCGGCGACCCGGCCGCCACGGCCGTGCGCCAGACGCGGGTCGACCTGACGGCGGGCCGGCTGGTCGTGCGGACGCCCAAGGAGATGCAGCTGCGGAACGTGCCGGTCGCAGTGTCCGTGCAGGCGCCGGTCGGCAGCCACGTCACCGCGCGGGCCGGCTCGGGTGACGTCGCGGTGAGCGGCGCAGTCGGGCGGCTGGAGGCCCAGACCGGGTCCGGGCGGATCAGCACCGACCAGGCGACGGGCGGCGCACGGGTCGAGACGGGCTCCGGCGTGGTGCGGCTCGGTCCCATGGCGGGCGGGCTGCGCGCGAAGACGGGCAGCGGCGACCTGGAGGTGACGGCCATCGGTGCGCCGAGCACGGTGGTGACCGGCAGCGGCGACGTCTGGCTGGGCACGGTGACCGGCGATGTGCTGGTACGCACCGGCAGCGGCGCGGTGACCATCGCGACCGCGACGTCCGGTGAACTGGAGCTGCACACGGGGTCGGGCGCCATTCGGGTGGGCGTGCGCAAGGGCTGCCCGGCGGAGGTCGACCTGTCGACCGGCTCGGGCGAAGCCCGCAGCGAGCTGGACCTGACGCTCACTCCACCGGAGAACAAGCCACCCCTGAAGATCCGCGGCCGCACAGGCTCCGGCGGCGCCTTCCTGACAAGCGCGATCGAATAACCACCCGTACGCCACCCACGCCGCAGGAGTCGTCGTACCTGGCGGTAGTGGTCATCATGACCGACACGAACGGTCACCGCTCGACGCGAGCGGTCATCATGCGCGACGCGAATGGTCATCATGCGCGACCGCAACGGTCATCATGGCCGACGCGAGCGGTCATCATGACCCCCGCAAACGGCCGACTCGCACCGCTAAGCGAGTCGGCTACTCCGGCAGGGCGACTCAGCCACGCCCGCAGACCGGACCAGCCACTCCGGCAGGCCGAGCGCGCATCATGACCACTCCCGTTGGGCACGATGACCACTGCCGGCGCGCGTGATGCCGGCCAGTCGGGTAGGCGTGGTGGCCATTGCCGTTGGGGTGGCCGTTGGCGGTGGTTGGGACTGTCAGCGGGTTAAGGCTCGGGACAGGTTGCCGCGGTTTTCTACTACTACGCCGTCCAGGGACAGCCAGTTGGACATCGTTGCTAGTTCGGCTGATAGTTCGGCGGCTACTCGGCGCTCGTCGACGTTTGGTTCGGCGAAGGCGCCGCGGACTCGTAGGACGCCGGCGGCGCGGTCGGCCTTCAGGTCTACTCGGGCTACCAGTTCGCCGTCCAGCAGGAACGGGAACACGTAGTAGCCGTACACCCGCTTGGGTTCCGGCACGTAGATCTCGATCCGGTAGTGGAACCCGAACAGGCGCTCGGTGCGGTCGCGTTCCCAGATCAGCGGGTCGAACGGGCACAGCAGCGCACGCCCGGTGACCTTGCGCGGCGCCTTGGCGTCGACGTGCCGGTACGCCGGATGCCGCCAGCCGCTGACCGTGACCTCCTCGAGCGTCCCCTCCGCCACCAGTTGCGCCACCGCGAGCTTGCTGTGGTTCGGCGGGCGGATCCTGTAGTAGTCACGCAGATCGGGCTCGGTGGCCACCCCGTGGGCGATGGCCGCACGCCGGGTCAGCTCGCGGAACGCGTCCTCGTCGGACACCGGTGGCGCGCCGAGCACGGCTGGCGGCAGTACCCGCTCCGGCAGGTCGTACAGGCGTTGAAAGCCCTGCCGCGCACCGGTGGTCAGCTCGCCGGCGGCGAACAGGAACTCGCACGCGTGCTTGACGTTCGACCGGTTCCACCACCCGCCGCCGCTGCGCGAGCCGCCGCCCCCGAGCGCGTCCTCCAGCGGGCCGGCGCCGATCGGGCCGAGTTCCTTCACCGCGGCGAGCACGTCGTCCAACAGCGCCGGCGACTCCTTGACCACCGACGTGTACCAACGGCCGTACCGCTCCTCATACTGTTTCATCCGCCAGCGGAACAGTGGCCAGTCCTCCACCGGCACCAGGCTCGCCTCGTGCGCCCAGTACTCGGCCAGCAGCCGCGGCCGGCGCGCGCTGTGCAGCCACGCGGCGTCGTCGACCAGGTCGGTCGGATACGGGCCGAGCCGGCTGAACAACGGCATGTAGTGCGCCCGCACGGCCACGTTCACCGAGTCGAGCTGGATCAGCCGCACCCGGTCGAGCACCCGCCGCAGGTGGCGCCTGGTCACCTCACCACCCGGCCGTGCGTCCGTGAAACCCTGCGCCGCCAAGGCGATCCGACGCGCCGCCCCCGCGGTCAATGTGTTCATCAACGACATCCCTCCGACACGGTCACGGGCACGGCTCTGGCGCGCTGCTCGCCCCGGACCACGAGCACCACGGCCGCCAGCACGATCACGCCACCGGCCACCTGCGCCCAGCCGAACCGCTCGTCCGCCAGCAGCACCCCGAGCAGCACGGCCACCACCGGGTTCACGTACGCGTACGTGGCCACCGTGGACACCGGCAACCGGCCGAGCACGAACACGTACGCACTGAAAGCGAGCGCGCCGAACAGCACGCAGTACCCCCACGCCAGCCATGACGTGGTCGACACCTCGGCCAGCACCACCCGCTCCCCGCTCGCCACTCC
Organism: uncultured Actinomycetota bacterium; assembly: GCA_963826035.1. Classification (GTDB taxonomy): domain Bacteria; phylum Actinomycetota; class Actinomycetes; order Mycobacteriales; family Pseudonocardiaceae; genus Actinophytocola. The sequence continues at coordinate 643,926 of CAWGVZ010000010.1, forward strand.
CCCGGCGGTCAACAGCGCGCCGCCGATGAGCATGCCCACCGCGGAGAACGCCATCGGGTTCGGCGGCACGGGTAATCGCGAGCCGGCCACCGTGCCCGTGGCCCAACCGAGCGCCGCCACCAGCACCAGCCACGGCCCCCACCACGCCGCTCCGAGCGCACCAGCCACCGGACCGCCGAGCAGCAGCACCACCAGCCCGACGAACCCGACGGCCACCCCGATCAGCGTGACCGGCGGCGGCCGCTGCCCGGTGATCCGGCGCAGCACCACCACATACAGCGGCACGGACGCCACGAGCAGCGCGGCGAGCCCGGAGGCCACGTGCTGGACGGCCACCACCACCAGCCCGTTGCCCCACGCCGGCAGCAGCAAGCCGACCAGCGCGGCCGTGCCGAACTGCGCACGGGTCATCCGTAAACCGGACCGGCCGGCGAACACCAGCACGGCGACACCGAGCAGCGCTCCCGACGCCAGGAACCGGGCCCCGCCGGACAACAGCGGCGGCATGGTCTCGACGCTGAACCTGATGGCCAGATACGTGGAACCCCACACCACATAGACCACCCCGAGCGCGGCCCACGCGAACACACCGGCCCTGGCCGGGGCGGTGATGGCGGGTGGTGCGGTGGTCATGGGGCACACGATGACATGGAGCACCGACAAAAAATGAACTACCTCGGCCGGAACACCGATCCCGTGATCCCCTCGACGTCGGTGATCGTCCCGACGCACCGGTACACGGAAAGCTCCGCCTCCCGATCGGCGGGCGTCGGCGGCAGCACCGAGACGTCCCACCGCTCGGCCCCGTACTCGAGCGACTCGCCGAAACGCGTGGCCAGGAGCGTTTCAGTGGAGCACACCCGCATCACCGTGGCGTGGGCCTCGAGGACGTCCCGGTACGGATCGGCCACGTCCGGCGGCACGAGCGCGATGGCGAACGTCTCGAACACGTGACCCTCCTCACAAGCGAGCTCGCGGATGCTGCTCACCTCGCCCTGGATCACCACCATCCCGCTCCAGCACTCGGCCCGCTCCGCGCAGCGTGCCTGAGCGCCCTCTATCGCGGCGGCCGGGCAGTCCTCGGTGACCGTGGCGATCCCGTAGCTGTCGGCCGGATCCTCGGCGCGGACGCCGCCCTGTCCGTCGTCCGCGATGGCGAAGTACCAGACGCCGGCCAGCACCAGGACCACGGCGAGCACAGCGGCGATGAGCAGGGTCGCGCGACGGTTCGACGAACCGTCGGGTACGGAGTCCCGCACTTCCGGGGCCGCCGATTGACCGAGCGCCGGCGGAGTTGACGGCTGGGCGTCCGCCACGGTCGGCGTGGCCGTGGTGACCGCGTGCCGCGGCCCGCTGAAGTCGCCGACCGTCAGCTGGCTCAGGTCGGCCCGCAGCGCCGCCGCCTCCGGATACCGGTGCGCCGGGTCGATCGCCAGGCCGCGGCGCAACACGGCCATCAGCTGCGGCGGCGCCCCCGCCACGTCGAGAACCGGATCCGCGTGGCGGGCCATGATCTCCGGCACGCTCAGCTCGCGCTCGGCCGGGAACCGCGGCGGGAAACCGGCGAGCAGCGTGTAGAGCGTGGCGGCGAGCGCGTAGACGTCCGACTGCGGCGTCGGCGGGTGCAGGTGGAACGCCTCGGGTGCGGCGTAGGCCGGGGTGAGCGCGGCGAGCGTCACCGACGTGTCCCGGCCGGCCTCCACCAGCGCCGCCAGGCCGAAGTCCGCCAGTCCAACCGTGCCGTACCGCTTCACCAGGATGTTCCCCGGCTTGATGTCGCGGTGCAGCACGCCGAGGTCGTGCGCGGCGGCCAGCGCGTCCGCGATCTTCTGACCGATCTCGGCCACCTCGCGGGGCGGCATCGGCGCGCGCCCGGCGAGCGACCCGCCGGGGCACAGCTCCATCACCAGGTACGGCCGCGAGTCGGCCAGCACGCCCGCGTCGTGGATCTCCACCACGTGCGGGTGCCCGGAGAGCCGGCCGGCGGCCTTCACCTCACGCAGGAACCGGCGCTGGTCGCGGTCGTCGAGGATGACCCGAGTGTCGATCTTGACGGCGACCTCGCGGTCGACGGACAGCTGCCGCGCGCGGTAGACCACGCCGAACCCGCCCCGGCCCAGCACGTCGATGATCTCGTAGCCCGGCACCTCGGTCACGGCGAGAGCGTACTTGGCCCCTGAAGGCCATTCACATAACGGACGTCTAGTTTTGGCCCATGGCCGAAGCCACCGTGCGCCCCGCCGAACTCGCCGACGCGGACCAGATCGCCAGGATCCAGCTCACCACCTGGCGCAGCGCCTACCGCGACCTGCTGCCCGCCGAGGTGCTCGACGGACTGTCCGCCGACGACGCGGCGCAGACCTGGCGCCAGACCATTTCGCAGGGCCCGGCCCAGGTGTTCGTGGCCACCGAGGGCACCTGGCACGTGGGCTTCTGCGCGGCCGGCCCCGCACCGCAGGAGGAGTCGGCGGGCGCCGACGGCACGCCCGTCCCGGACGCCGACCAGGTGGCGCTGGTGAGCACGTTGCTCGTGGAGCCGCGCTGGGGTCGCCGGGGCCACGGCGGCCGCCTGCTGGCGACGGCCGGCGCCGCGATGCGCACGGCCGGCACCGCGCGCGGCATCTGCTGGATCGCCGAAGGTGACAAGGCCTCGCTCAGCTTCTATGAGCGAACAGGGTGGGTTCGGGACGGCACTGTCCGTACTCTCGACGCGGCCGGCCGGCCACTCCGCGAGGTCCGCCTGACCGGCACACTTGACCTGAAACTCACCTGAACTGTGCGAATTTCCTTGAAGCACCCGCATTTCTGAACACGAGGCGTACGCTCACGGCATTGGTCTTCGTCCGACAGTGGTCATATCACCAACCCGTTCGGGTACGCTGTCGCGCGGTCCTCAACTCCCACTGGAGGTTTCGTGGTGCTCGCGTGGCTGGGCATAACCCTCGGGGTTGCCTTCGGCTCCGCGCTGCTCCCTCTCCTCAGCATCGAGATCTTCCTCGTGGGCCTTGCCATGCAGCAGCCGGAGATCCCGTGGCTGCTACTCGGCGCGGTGGTGGCCGTCGGGCAGGTCGCCGGCAAGCTCGTCTACTACTTCGCCGCCAAGGGCACGCTGCACCTGCCCGCGTTCATGCACCGCAAGAAGGAACGGGCGCCGTCCGCACGCCGGGAACGCTGGCACCTGCGTACCAAACGGTTGCGCGGCTGGGTGGAGTTCCTGCGGGAGAAGTGCCACCGCCACCCGAAGTGGATGGTCGGTACCTACGGCCTCAGCTCGGTGGTCGGGCTGCCGCCGTTCATGGCGACCTCGGTACTGGCCGGTATGGTGCGGATGAAGCTCTCCGCGTTCCTGTCCGCCGGACTGGTCGGCCGGTTCATCCGGTTCAGCGTGGTGGCCGCCTGCCCAGCCATGTTCGCCGGCTGGATGGGCTAGCCCGCCTCCCCCGAGATCGCGGTTCCCGCACGCGAGATCCCGGTTCCCGCACGCGAGATCGCGGTTCCCGCACGCGAGATCGCACCTCCCGCACGCGAGATCCCGGTTCCCGCACGCGAGATCGCACGTCTGGCACGCGAGATCCCGGTTCCGGACAAGCCTGGCCGCCGCGCACGGGCTCGGTCCGCGGCGCGAGGGAGACCACCGCCCGGCCGAGGTCGAAATCCGCCCACCTCAGCCGCGGAACTCGCCTGCCAGAACCGCGAACATGCGTACCGGATATGGGAACATGCGGTCCGGACATGGCGACATGCGTGCGGGAACCGCGAACTCGCGTGCCGCAACCGCGATCTCGCGTGCCGCAACCACGAACTCGCGTGCCGCAACCACGAACATGCGGGCCAGAGTGGGGACATGCGTGCGGGAACCGTGAACTCGCGTGCCGGTGGTGGGGACATGCGCGCGGGAACCGGGTTTGCGGGCTGGCCAGCCCAGCGAGCAGACCAGTCGAAAACGGAACCTCAGGGGTACCGTGACGAAACCCAGCCACTTACCACCTGATTTCCGCCGCGTTCGCTGGGACGTAACGAACACTTTTAAGGCCGGGGAGGCGGGCTGGTCACGTCGTTGCCGATGGTCACCGGGGTGCAGTCCATGACGATCGCGTCGTAGTTGAGGAAACTGTTGTCACCGATGGTGATCAGGTAGCCATAGTCGCACTGGAAGCGCGGCATGATCCACGAGCCCTCGCCGATCGAACCGAGCAGTTCGGACAGAACGGCGCGGCGCTGCACGTCCTCCCCCGAGCCGGTCGCGTTGAACCGGTCTAGGAGGGACTGGCAGCGCCGCCGCTCGGCTACCAGCTCGGGGTCGCTGTCCTGGTACAGCTCCCCGCGCAGCATTCGTTCCTTCTGATCACTCACCCAACCATCATGTCAGCATCGGCCGGCACGAAGACCACACGCACGTCCGACGGCCAACAGGTCAGGCGCGGCACGGCGAAGACCGCCGTCTCCGCGCCGGCCGCGTACGTGAGGATGCGCCAGTCGCCTTCGTCCCAGTGCTCCAGCACCTCCGACCGCAGCCGGTCGACCGACCCGCGATACGCCTCGCTCTTGTACAGCTGCTCCAGAGTCGACTCCAGCGGAACCTCGAAAGCCTGCCCGCCGAGCGGGTGGGCCATCCGGATCCGCCAGCGGCGCAACGGAATCAGCCACCGGTGGTCCAGCTCCGGGGAGAGCACGAACACCAGCGCCAGCTCCGCCACCAGCACGACCGGAGCAAGTGGACTGTCCACTATCGACAGAGGCCACCACTGGGTGGCGAACAGGGCGAGCACGCTCGCCGCCACGAGCACGCCGGCTCGCGCGAAACTGCGCCACCGCACCGGCGCGTGCTTCTCACCGAGACAGCCGCACGACGAGTCGGGCGCCTTCCACCGCGCGTAACCCAGGTAGCCGAGCAGCCCGGCCGTCAACCCGACCGCCAGGTACGAGGCCACGAACACCATGGGCAGCAACAGAAGTACGCCGACACCCAACTCCGCCGCGCCGACCGTGCGGTAGGCGCCGACCACGCGCTCCTTGCCCACCAACCGGCTCAGCGCCGACCGGCGCGCCGCCGCCGGCGCGCTCGGAGCCACCAGCTTGAAGTAACTCGCCCACACGAGCACGGCGCCGACCACCATCGGCTGCACGCCGGCAATCCACTCGATCACCATCAGGTCCTTTCTGTCGAGCGGGAAAGGGGCGGCGCCGCGTCGTTGGGACGCCGCCCCCGGCTTCCCGGTCAGGCCGCCGCGTACACCGTGGCGAGGTCGACCTCGTTGGTGTCGGGCCGCCACGCGCCGATCACCTGGGCGTGCTTGCCGACCTGCAGCATGGACAGGTCGCTGACGGCCGGCGTGCCGTTGTAGATGGCCGCGGTCGTGCCCGACACGACGTGCCCGACCAGCCGGTCGCCCTGGTGGTCCATGTGCATCAGGCTGCGGCCGATGGAGGTGATGTGCACCTGCAGGTTGACGATGTTGAGCCACAACGCGTCCGCCGCGAGCGTGCCGTCCGGCATCCGCACCCCGCGGGCGTAGAGCCCGTCGCCCACCTGCGCCGCGTCCGCCGTGGTCGGGCGCAGCTTCCAGATGCTCGTGGCCTTCGTCATGTGGATGCGGTTGATCGTGCGGTCGGAGCTGGTGGTCATCAGCATCCCGCCGGCGATGGCCGTGATCCGGCCCTCCACGAAGTTGGGGTCGGGAGCCCCCGCTTCGACGTCGAGCTTGGGTGCGCCGATCGCCTCCGGCGCCAGCGCGCCGATCGTGGTGGCGCCGACCACCGTGGCGGTGGTGCCGAGTACCGCACGGGTCAGAAAGTTCCTACGTCCCAACGGATCCATCTCGGACACCTCCCCTAGCTTCGGATGTTGACGGGCATGATGCCGGTGGACAGGGAACCGATCGCGCTGTACGCCGATGGGGTCAGGTCGATCAGCCGGTTGGTGGCGCAGTTCCCGCTGCAGCAGGACCGCTCACCGCACCACAGGTCGGTCTGCGGCCCGCAGTCCGCGATGGTCACGGCGATTTCCGTTGTCCGGCAAAGGTTCTTCACATAGAAGGTGTGCCCGCAGGTGCGACGTAAGAGGTCGTCGCCACACTTGTCGGGTCTGGTGATGGCGAAACAGTTGTCCGAGGTGTTCGGCCACGCGCAGTGCCGGCTGCCGGATCGGCAGTTGCCGCACGCGCCGCCGCCGGCGGAGCCACAGGGGCCCCACGCGGCACCGCAACAGAACCACGAGGCTTCCGCGGTCACTGGTGCCCGTTGATCTGGTTGTGCCATGGGTCATTCCCTTCGGGGATGCCCGGCCGGCCACATCAGGTCACGCCGAATCCAAACCATGGCGCGCAGAGGCAGGCTCGCACGGGGGAACGCGAGCCCACCCTGACTCCACGCCTGGCCCTCATCGCGCGCGGGTCCCCGTGAAGCAGGCAGGGTGGGACTTTCGCACGAACAGACGGGAATTGGTTAGCTACTGACGGCACCGACCGTAACTCGCGAGCCCCCGTTAACACAGCCCGCCAAGTGGCCCAGCCGGTTCGGGCGAACAGGCTAACAGCGGGCGCGGTTGTACCCAGAGTGTGCCGGTGGACCCGCGAATATGCGCCGATCGGGTCAGAGTGAGAGGACGTTCTCCAGACCGAGAGTGAGCCCCGGGCGACCGAGAATCTCCCGGACGCCGAGCACGACACCCGGCATGAACGAGTTCCGGTCCAACGAGTCGTGACGGATGGTGAGCGTCTCACCCGCACCGCCGAACAACACTTCCTGATGCGCCACGAGCCCCGCGAGCCGCACCGAGTGCACCCGCACCTCGTCGACCAGCGCGCCCCGCGCACCGTCCACTTCGGACGTCGTCGCGTCGGGAGCCTTGCCCAGCCCGGCCTCGGCACGGGCGGCCGCGATGAGCCGCGCCGTGTGCGCGGCCGTGCCGGACGGCGCGTCGACCTTGCCGGGGTGGTGCAGCTCGATGATCTCCGCGGACGGGTAGTACCGGGCGGCGAGCTGCGCGAACTTCATGGACAGCACGGCACCCAGCGCGAAGTTCGGCGCGATCAACACACCGACGTCCGGCTTCTGCTCGAGCCAGCCGGCGATGGTGTCCAGCTTGTCCTGGCCGAACCCGGACGTGCCGACCACGCAGTTGATGCCGTGCTCGACACAGAACCGGAGGTTGTCCATGACCACGTCGGGGTGGGTGAAGTCGACCGCCACCTCGGCACCGGCGTCGACCATGTCGAGCGGGCGGTCACCCGCGTCGACCTGCGCGGCGACCGTCATGCCGTCGGCGGCCTCGACCGCCCGGCACACTTCCGCGCCCATCCGGCCGCGTGCTCCGAACACGCCTACACGAATCACGGAACTCACCTCACGACTTCGGCTGGCACATCATCCGGGTGATCGTAGGGACCGACCAGCGCGGTGGCCACCGGTCGGGTGAGCAACTGACCGGCCAGCGCCGCTACCTGCTCGGTGGTGACCGCGTCGATCTTCTCCAGGGTCTGCTCGACCGTCAGGTACTCGGCGAAGCTCAGCTCGCCCTTGCCGATCCGGGACATCCGAGAACTCGTGTCCTCCAGACCGAGCACCAGGCTGCCGCGCAGCTGACCCTTGGCGCGCGCCACTTCGGCGTCGGCCAGGCCCTCGCGCGCCACGTCGCCCAGCACCTCGTGCACCACGCCGGCCACCGAACCCAGCCGGTCGGGTTGGCAACCCGCGTAGACCGACAGGTGCCCGGTGTCCGCATAGGACGCCACGGACGAGTAGACCTGGTAGGCCAGGCCACGCCGCTCGCGCACCTCCTGGAACAGCCGCGAGCTCATTCCACCGCCCAGCGCGGTGTTCAGCACACCGAGCACCCAGCGGCGCTCGTCGTGCCGGTCCAGCGCACGCATGCCGAGCATCAGGTGCGCCTGCTCGGTGTCGTCCGTGTGCAGCGCCAGCTTCGTCGGCTTGGCGAACCGCGCGCGGCCCGTGCGGGGTGCGCCCGGCGCGTCCTGGCCGACCAGCCGGTCGCGCAACAGCCGCCGCGCGTGCCGGAGCACGTCGCCGTGGCTGATGTTGCCGGCCGCGGCGAGCACCATCTTCGGCATCGCGTAGCGGCGCTTGTAGAAGCCGTGCAACGCGGTCCGGCTCATCGAGGAGATCGACTCCTCGGTGCCGAGTACCGGCCGCCCGAGCGGGTGGTCGGTGAGCAGCGCCTCGATGAACGTGTCGTGCAGCAGGTCCTCGGGATCGTCGTCGCGCATGGCGATCTCCTCGAGGACCACGCTGCGCTCGGTCTCCATGTCCTGCTCCGCCAGCAAAGCGTCGAAGACCACATCGGACACCAGGTCCATGGCCAGCGGCAGGTCGGAGTCGAGCACGTGCGCGTAGTAGCACGTGTGTTCCTTGGCGGTGAACGCGTTGAGCTCACCGCCGACCGCGTCGATCTCCTCGGCGATCTGCACGGCCGACCGCTTGGTCGTGCCCTTGAACAGCAAGTGCTCCAGGTAGTGGGCGGCCCCCGCGACGGACTGCTGTTCGTCGCGGGAACCGACCCCTACCCAAATGCCTACCGAGGCCGAACGGACACCCGGGACCTGCTCGGTGATGACCCGAAGGCCACCGGGCAACACGGTGCGCTTGACCACGCACCCACCGTCGGTCCGTTCGAGGACCCGGGTGCTTCCGTTACTCGCCAAGGAACTTAGGCCTCCGCCGGAGCCGGCTCGTCGGTCTTGGCCTCGGTGCCCGCGTCGGCCTTGTCCGCGTCCTCGTTGACCAGCACCAGGCTGATCTTGCCGCGCTGGTCGATGTCGGCGATCTCCACGCGGAGCTTGTCGCCGACCTTGACCACGTCCTCGACCTTGCCGATGCGCTTGCCGTTGCCCAGCTTCGAGATGTGGACGAGGCCGTCCTTGCCGGGCAGCAGCGAGACGAACGCGCCGAACGCGGCCGTCTTCACCACGGTGCCGAGGAAGCGCTCGCCGATCTTCGGCAGCTGCGGGTTGGCGATGGCGTTGATCATGCCGATCGCCGCCTCGGCGGACGGGCCGTCCGCCGCACCGACGTAGATCGTGCCGTCGTCCTCGATGGAGATGTCGGCACCGGTCTGCTCGGTGATCGAGTTGATCATCTTGCCCTTCGGGCCGATGACCTCGCCGATCTTGTCGACCGGGATCTTCACCGACGTGACGCGCGGCGAGTACGGGCTCATGTCATCCGGCGTGGAGATGGCCTCGGCCATGACCTCGAGGATGGTGAAGCGCGCGTCCTTCGCCTGGTTCAGCGCGGCGCCGAGCACCTCGGACGGGATGCCGTCGAGCTTCGTGTCCAGCTGCAGCGCGGTCACGAAGTCCTTGGTACCGGCGACCTTGAAGTCCATGTCGCCGAACGCGTCCTCCGCACCCAGGATGTCGGTCAACGCGACATAGCGCGTTTCGCCATCGACCTCGTCGGACACCAGGCCCATGGCGATACCCGAGACCGGGGCCTTCAGCGGCACGCCGGCGTTGAGCAGCGACATGGTCGAGGCGCACACGGAGCCCATGGACGTCGAGCCGTTGGAGCTCAGCGCCTCGGACACCTGGCGGATCGCGTACGGGAACTCGTCCCGCTTCGGCAGCACGGGGATCAGGGCCCGCTCGGCGAGCGCGCCGTGCCCGATCTCGCGCCGCTTCGGCGAACCGACGCGGCCGGTCTCGCCGGTGGAGAACGGCGGGAAGTTGTAGTGGTGCAGGTAGCGCTTGTGCGTCTCCGGGGACAACGAGTCGATCTGCTGCTCCATGCGCAGCATGTTCAGCGTGGTGACACCCAGGATCTGGGTCTCGCCGCGCTCGAACAGCGCCGAGCCGTGCGCCCGCGGGATCAGCGCGACCTCGGCGGACAGCTGCCGGATGTCGGTGAGGCCACGGCCGTCGATGCGGACCTTGTCACGCAGGATCCGCTGGCGGACCAGCTTCTTGTTCAGCGACCGGAACGCGGCGCCGATCTCCTTCTCGCGACCCTCGAAGGCGCCGCCCTCGACCGCACCGACCTTCTCGAGCGCGGCGGCCTTGACCTCGTCGAGCCGGGACTCGCGCTCGGCCTTGCCGGCGATGGTCAGAGCCTGCGCCAGGTCGTCGGACACGGCGGCCGTGACGGCCTCGATCGCGTCCGGCTGGTAGGCCGGGTACGTCGGGTAGTCGCGGGTCTCCTTGGCGGCGACCTCTGCCAGGCGCGCCTGCGCCTCGCACAGCACCTTGATGAACGGCTTGGCCGCCTCGAGACCGGCGGCCACGACCTCCTCGGTCGGCGCGACGGCGCCGTCCGCGATCAGGTCGAGCACGTTCGCGGCGGCCTCGGCCTCGACCATCATGATGGCCACATCGCCCGAGTCGACCACGCGGCCGGCGACCACCATGTCGAACGAGGCCTTCTCCAGCTGCTCGTGGGTCGGGAACGCCACCCACTGCTCACCGATCAGCGCGACGCGCACGCCGCCGACCGGGCCGGAGAACGGCAGGCCCGCGAGCTGCGTGGACGCGGACGCGGCGTTGATCGCCACGACGTCGTACAGGTCCTGTGGGTTGAGCGACTGGACGGTGATGACCACCTGGATCTCGTTGCGCAGGCCGTCGACGAACGACGGGCGCAGCGGGCGGTCGATCAGCCGGCAGGTGAGGATCGCGTCGGTGGACGGCCGGCCCTCACGGCGGAAGAACGAGCCGGGGATCTTCCCGATCGCGTACATCCGCTCCTCGACGTCCACGGTCAGCGGGAAGAAGTCGAAGTGCTCCTTCGGGTGCTTGGACGCGGTGGTCGCGCTCAGCAGCATGGTCTCCTCGTCGAGGTAGGCCACGACGCTGCCCGCGGCCTGCCGGGCGAGCCGGCCGGTCTCGAAGCGGATGGTGCGCTTTCCGAAGTTGCCGTTGTCGATCACGGCAGTGGTCTCGTGAACTCCAGCCTGGCTGAAGTCAGTCATGTATTACTCCTCGTCATTCACGGGCGCGCACACCCCATACGGGGCACGGGTCGTGGTCTACGACGATGCTCGCTTCGCAAGCTCCGCTCATACGAGGCCGGTCTTCGATCGAAGCCCCCGGGGCAGAAGCGTGTCTTCGCTTCGCTTAACCCGGGAACCACTACCGAGGACCGGCGATCTGATCCCCGTACGCGGCGCGCATTGTTCGCCCTTTGGTTCTTTAAAAGTCCGATATAGACGCGGGGGGAGCGGTCCCATGACCACTCCCCCTCAGGGTCCTTATCGGCGCAGGCCGAGTCGCTGGATCAGCGACCGGTAGCGTTCGATGTCCACCTTGGTCAGGTAGTTGAGCAGCCGGCGGCGACGGCCGACCAGCAGCAACAGACCCCGACGCGAGTGGTGGTCGTGCTTGTGCACCTTCAGGTGCTCGGTCAGGTCACTGATGCGCTTGGTCAGCATCGCGACCTGGGCCTCGGGTGAGCCGGTGTCGTTGTCGTGGACCCCGTACTCGCCCAGGATGGTCTTCTTTTGTTCGGTGGACAGAGCCACTCGTGCGTCTCCTCGATCTGATGATGTGCCGTGCGGATTTCCCGAGAGGGAGGACATGCAGGTATCGGCCGCCACGGACCGCAGCCGAACCTAAACGCCGAGGGTAGCAGGTGGTTCGTTAGCGCTGCCTAGAGGGCGCGCGAACAAGGCATGGCGGCGCCCGCCGCGCCCTATTCGCGCGCCCTCTTGCTGGCCAGTGCTACCCGGTCGAGCGCGGTGTAGACCGGCCCGTCGGGGGTGGAGTCGCTGCGGAACAGCACCACCTCGTCGGTGGACCACCACCGCCCACGGTACCCGTCCAGCGCCCGCACCACGCTCATCGCGACCTCGTTGCCGATCTTGCCGCGCTTCCACCTGGCGATGGTCACGTGCGGCACGAACGCCAGGTTCGTGGCCTGCGCCGGGTCCGGGGCCAGCTCGCCGGCCAGCCGGTTCAGCAGGGCCACCTGGGCCCGGTCGCGCGGGTTCACGCCGATCCACAGCACGCCCGGGAACTGGCCGGCCGCCCGCAGCCGCACGTGCGCGGGAGCGAGCGCGGCGGCCCGGCGGCGGAACCACGCGCCGCGCCGGTCGGCGTGCTCGCGATCGCCGTAGAAGCCCAGCGTTATGTGCCAGCGCTCGGGCGGGATCCACGTCAGCTCGTCGGTCCCGGCACGCACCTCGGCGAGTCGTTGATCGAGCTCGGTCCGGACGTGCGCGGGCAGGTCTATAGCGGAGAAGAGACGCACCATCTGTTCAGCCGGCCGCAATCACTGCGGCTGGCCGGCGCGACGCAGCAGGTCCGCCAGCTCGGGGAATCTGCCGCTCAGCAGGCCGGCGGCGGCCGTCAGGTCGTTCGCCTCGGCCACCCGGCGCAGCGCGGCGACCGCCACCCGGTCGTTGCGGCCGATGTCGACCGGCAGGTTGTCCCTGGTCACCGAGGGCCGCGAGGTGCGGACCTCCTCCATGGCGCGGATCATGGCTTCCTTTTTACCGGCCGCGACGTCGGGCACCAGGATCTTGCGCTCGAGCATGATCAGCCGGGCGAGCACGGCCGGGTTGCCGATCTTGGCGCGCCTGCCGCTCATCACCTGACTGAGCATCGGCGCGCTGATGCCGAGCACGTCGGCCAGGAAGGCCTGGGAGATGTCAAACGCGACAACCAGCCGTCGGACCCGATCTCCCAGCGGTTCGCCGTACCACTCCCGCTGCAGCGCGAGGTTACGCTGGACGATCTTGTGGTCCTCCACCTTCAACTCTCCCCTGTTCCCACGCGTGTACTGCTCCGGTACTGCGGGACCGGATCTTTCAGCATCTTGCCAGGCCCGTCCTGATTACGTGGTAAATCACGACACCTGTTCGCATGTGCACCATCGAGTGACCACCCGGGTTAGTCCGATCGGGCGACTACTCAGTCCAGGATCACGCGGGTCTGGCGGACGTCGTCGTGCATCTGTTCGACCAGCGCGTCGCTCGTGTCGAACCGTTCCATGTCGCGGAGCTTGGTGACGAAGTCGACGGCCACGCGCTGGCCGTAGAAGTCCTCGTCCACGTCGAGGACGAACGCCTCGACGCGCCGCTCGCGCCCGGAGAAGGTCGGGTTGGTGCCCACCGAGACGGCGGCCTTCAGCGGGGCCCGGTTCGGGGCGTTGAGCAGGGAGAACCACACGGCGTAGACCCCGTCGGCCGGTACCGCGGCGAACCGGGGGGTGGACAGATTGGCCGTCGGGAAGCCCAGCTCGTGGCCCCGCCGGTCGCCGCGCACGACGATGCCCTCCAGCCGGTGCGGCCGGCCGAGCGCGGCGGCCGCCGAGCCGACGTCGCCGGCGTTGACGCACGCGCGGATGTAGGTGGAGGAGAACGTGATCTCGCCGGTGTGGTTCGGCGCGGAGACGAGCTTGGCCCCCTCGGCCGCGAAGCCGAACCGCTGGCCGAGCCGGCTGAGCAGCTCCACGTTGCCGGCCGCGCGATGGCCGAACGTGAAGTTCTCCCCCACCACGACGGCCGCCACGTGCAGCCGTTCGACCAGCACCTCGTGCACGAACTCGTCGGCCGGCACCTTGGACAGCTCGAGGGTGAACGGGAGGACGCAGAAGACGTCCATGCCCAGCTGCTCGACCAGCTCCGCCTTGCGACGCAGGGTGGTGAGCTGGGCGGGGTGGCTGCCCGGCCGGAGGACCTCGGAGGGGTGCGGGTCGAACGTGACGAGCACGCTGCGCAAGTCGCGCTCCTTGGCGAGTGCCACCGAGCGGTTGATCAGCTCCTGATGGCCGAGGTGCACCCCGTCGAACACTCCGATGGTGGCCACACAGCGACCCCATCCACCGGGCATGTCCTCCAACCCGCGCCACCTCTGCACGGCCCCACCCTACTGAGCCGGGGCCCCGGCCGGGTGGTGACGTACCCAACGCGCCGCCCTCTTGACGATCATACTAATTTTAGGTCGTGCAACCTAAAGTGGAGCTGACCTTCACGGAGACGGCGCGCCGGCAGCAGATCGTGGCGGCCGCGATCGAGACCATCGCCGAGCTGGGGTACGCACGGGCGTCCTTCGCGCGGATCGCGGAGCGTGCGGGCCTGAGCAGCCCGGGGCTGATCTCGTACCACTTCGCGGGGAAGGACGACCTGATCGGGCAGGTGGTGGCCGACGTCTACGCCACCGGCGGCGCCGTGGTGGTGCCGCACGGCGAGACCGCTCGCGACGCACTGCGGGCCTACGTGGCGGGCAGCATCTCCTTCTACGACACGCACCGCACGCACATGAAGGCGCTGGTGCAGATCCTGCTGGGCCACCCGGAGGCCCGCGCGCGCTGGGTCGACGCGCCCAACGCGGCCGAGCTCGACGGGATCGAGGAACTGCTGGCCCGCGGCCAGCGCGCCGGCGAGTTCCGCGAGTTCCCCCCGCGCACCGTGGCGCTGATCATCCGCCAACTGCTCTCGGGCGCGTTGCAGTACCTGCTCACCGAGCCGGACGCCGACCTGGCCGGCTACACCCGCGAACTGGTGGCCGTGTGCGAGCACGCCGTCCTGATGGAGAGGAACTCGGATGCCTGAGATCGAGGGCGAGACCGCCCGGGAGTTCGCGGCGGTCCACGAGACGTTCGCCGCGAACTTCGCCGACGGTGCGGAGGTGGGGGCCGCCGTCAGCGTGTACCTGCACGGGGAGAAGGTCGTCGACCTGTGGGGCGGGGTCGCCGATCCGGCGGAGGCCCGGCCATGGCGGCGCGACACGCTGCAGGCCGTCTACTCCACCACCAAGGGCGCGACCGCCGCGTGCGCGCTGCTGCTCGCTCAGCGCGGTGAGCTGGACCTGGACGCTCCCGTGGCCGACTACTGGCCGGAGTTCGCCGCGGCGGGCAAGCAGGACATCCCCGTCCGCTGGCTGCTCAGCCACCAAGCCGGCCTGCCGACCGTGGACCGGCCGGTTCCCCTGGCCGACGCACTGGCCTGGGAGCCCGTGGTCGAGGCGCTGGCCGCTCAGCGTCCACTGTGGACGCCCGGCACCGAGCACGGCTACCACGCGCTCACGTTCGGCTGGCTCGTCGGCGAAGTCGTGCGCCGCGTGTTCGGTCACGGCCTCGGGGCGTTCTTCCGCACGGAGATCGCCGAACCGCTGGACCTCGACTTCTGGATCGGGCTGCCCAAGTCCGAGCATCACCGGGTGAGCCGGATCGTCGAGCCCGCGGCCGATCCCGGCGCCACGGCCGCGCTGGACCTGGACGCGCTGCCCGAGCCGATGCGGGACATCATGACGGCCTACACCGACCCGACATCGCTGACCTCGCGGGCTTACGGCTTCGTGGAACCCCGGCCGGACAACAACGATCCGGACGTCCTGGCCGCCGAGGTCCCCGCCACCAACGGCGTGTGCACCGCACGCGCGCTGGCCCGGTTCTACGCGGCGCTGATCGGCGAGGTCGACGGCCACCGCGTCCTCGACCCCGGCACCTTGCGCGCCGCGACGAACGAACAGGCCGCCGGCGTCGACCGCATCCTGCGCGTCCCGGTCCGGTGGAGCACGGGTTTCGCCCTGTACACCGACCAGTCGCCGTGGCTGCCGGAGACCATGTTCGGGTTCTCCGGCCTCGGCGGCTCGATCGGCTTCGCCGACCCCCACACGGGACTGGCGTTCGGGTACGTGATGAACCACCTCAGCTCGGGCATGGCCCCCGACCCACGTGCCGCGAAGCTGGTCACCGCGGTGCGCGCGGCACTCACGTCCTGACCCGAGTGCCTCGAATGGGTCATTGAGGACGGTGAGCGTCCCCAATGACCCATTCAGGGCATGGCCACCGTCACGCACGCGCCGCCACGCACGTCAGCGGATCGGGCCGTGGCACGGGCATGGGGTGGCGGCCGTGGCCGGTGCGGTCGCGGCCACCCGCTCCACCTCCGCCAGGATCGTCAGCCGCTCGGCCGCGTCGATGTAGCGGCCGCGGACCACCACGCCCGACAGGCGCTTCGTGTTCGCGATGTCGTCGAGGGGGTTCGCGTCCAGGATCGCCAGGTCGGCCGCGTGCCGGGGCGTCACCCGGCCCGACTCGACGCCCAGGAACCTCGCGGGCTCGGCGGTCGCCGCGTACAGCGCGGCCATCGGCGACAGGCCCGCCGTCACCAGCCAACCCAGCTCGTCGTGCAGCGAGAAGCCCGGGTACACGGCACACGTGCCGGTGTCGGTGCCCGCCATGATCGGCACGCCCGCGCGGTGCATGTCCCCCACCGTGCGCAGCCGGAACTCGAACATCGCCGCCCACTCGGCGTCCTCCGCGGGCGCCCGGTCCTTCAGGTAGAGCTCCGACCGCGCCAGGTGCTGGCTCTGCACGGCCGACTCCGGCAGGTACTTGTTGCGGGGGTCGGCGTCGATGTCGAGCGACCGCGCGAAGTCCAGGCCGTAGTGCATGGCGAGCGTCGGCACCTGCCGGGTGTGCCGCCGGGCGAACCGGCCGTACACGGCGCGCGCCTTCGCCGGGCTGTGACTGTGCGCCGCCCGCCACTCCAGCGGGTGCATGGCGGCGAACCAACCGCTGTAGTCGCCCAGCTCGAGCCGGATGCGCGCGATCTCCGCCCGGATCCGCGGCTCCTCGCGCGAGGTGTCGAACGGCGCCGAGAACACGTGCTCGACGCTCGCGTGCCCCAGGTCGGCGGCCTCGGCGATCGGCACGTCGTCCGGGCAGTGCCCGGCGAACGGAATGCCTACCCGGTGCGACTCGGCGGCCAGCGCCCGGTACGCGGCGCGCGGCACCCGCGAGTAGACCTTGATGAAGTCGGTGCCGGCCGCCGCCTCCTGCCGGACCGCCGCCCGGGCGGCCGCCGCGTCCGCCACCTGGACGACGTCCAGCCACGCCGGATCCCAGATGCTCGGCGAACCGTCGATGATCCGGCTGCTGATCGTGTACCGAGGGCCGAGCAGCGTGCCGGCGTCGATGCGCGTGCGCCAGTCCCTGGCCAGCGGCGAGCCGGACAGCTCGCGCACGGTCGTGACCCCGTTGGCCACCCACAACGCCGGGTCGATGCCCTCCGCCTGCGCGTGCGTGTGCATGTCGGCGAGGCCGGGGATCACGTACTTGCCGCTCAGGTCGACGACCGTGGCACCGGGCGGCACCCGCGCCGCGCCGACGTCGGTGATCCGGTCGCCGCGGATGATCACCGTGGCGTCGGGCAGCACCTTGCCGCTGTACGGGTCGATGACCGTGGCATGGGTGAGCGCGAGCCCACCGAGCCGCTCGGCCGCCGCGAACGTGGGCCTGGTGAGCACTCCGGCGGCATGGTGTGGTTCATCCCGGCGACGATCATGCTGCGACGCGAGAGTTTCCTTGTCATACAGGAAATCCTGCCGCGTCCCACGGTGTCGATCACTACCGCCGGCACCCATGTTCAGGGTAGGGCTACCCCTACTCGGTAGTCGTGAGGATCACCAGCGAGCGGGCGGCCGGGCCCTCGTCGACGGCCAGCGCGATCGCCCGGCCGTCCGGGTCGAACACGCCGTAGGTGCCGGGGATGCCGGCCGCCGGCAGTTTCTGGCCCAGCTGCAGCGACCGCGCGCGCCGGTGGTCGACGTCGTGGCGCGGGAACGCGGCGGCCACCGCCTCGTTCAGCGGCAGCGACAGCGCGGGTGCGTCGGCCAGCTTCTCCAGCGTGGTGACCACCCGCAGGTCGAACGGGCCGACGCGGGTGCGGCGCAGTGCCGCGAGGTGGCCGCCGACGCCGAGCCCGGCGCCGAGGTCGCGGGCCAGCGCCCGGACATACGTGCCGGAGCTGCACTCGACCATGACGTCCAGGTCGATCACGCCGTCAGCGCGCGTCGTGTGCAGCAGGTCGAACCGGGACACCTCGACCGGGCGCGCGGCCAGCTCCACCTGCTCGCCCGCGCGGACCCGGGCGTAGGCCCGCTTGCCGTCGACCTTCACCGCGCTCACCGCGCTCGGCACCTGCTGGATGTGCCCGGTCAGCGCCCGGATGCCGGCGGTGATCGCGTCGTTCGCCACATCCGAGGCGTCCACAGTGGACAGCACCTCGCCCTCGGCGTCGTCGGTGGTGGTGGCCGAGCCGAGGCGGATGGTCGCCAGGTAGGCCTTCGTGTCGAGCGCCAGGTGGCCGAGCAGCTTGGTGGCCCGCTCGATCCCCAGGACCAGCACGCCGGTGGCCATGGGGTCCAGCGTGCCCGCGTGACCCACCTTGCGGGTACCCATGATCCGCCGCACCCTGGCGACGACGTCGTGCGACGTCATCCCGTCCGGCTTGTCCACCACGACCAGTCCCGGTGGGACGACGACCCGCTGCTTCGTTGCTGCTGACACGATGGAACATCCTCACACGAGGCCGAAGTTAGTGCCCCGTGGGCCTGGTCTGTCACCCGCCTCCGGCGCCCACGCGGCCCCTGGCGGCGTTGGCGCAAAGAGCAAGTACAACCCGGTACGAGCCCTTTGCGCCGCCTTGCCAGGAACCACGTGGATCACCGGATCCGGGCAACGAACCAGGCCCACGGGGCACTAAGCCGGTGCGAGGTCCCATGCGCGGCGGCGGATCTGCACGGGCACGTCCTCGCCGCGCTCGGCCGCGTCGAACACGGCCGCGCGGGCGCGGCGCCACCAGACCGACGTGCGCCACAGGCCGAGCAGCAGCACCGCCACCACCGACAGGAACGCGATCCGGAACGCGGTGCTGGGATCAGCACCACCCGCCACGTCGAGCAGCAGGCCAACGGCGAGCGCCGACACGGTGATCGCCACGAAGCCGCCGACGTTCACCACGCCGGTCGCCGTTCCCACCCTGCGCAGCGGGTTGTAGTCCCTGGCCAGCGCGAAGGCGATGGTCGAGGCCGGGCCGCCGATCGAGAGCACGGCGAAACCGGCGACCAGCACCGGCACGGGAACGTGCCCGGCCGGCCAGCCGAGCAGCACCGCCCAGGTGCCGACCGCGGCGATCAGGTAGCCGACGACCATGGGGGTGCGCCACTCCGGACGCCGGCTGATCACCGTGCCGACCGTCGGTCCGCCGACCACCGCGCCGACCACCAGGATGCCGACGACCAGGCCCGCCACCGGCTCGGTCAGCCCCTGCGCCTGCACCAGGTACGGGAAGCCCCACAGCAGGCCGAGCATGGCCGGCGCGAACATGGTGGAGAAGTGCACCCAGAAGCCCAGTCGCGTGCCCGGCGTCCGCCAGGCGGCGCTGACCTGGGCACACACCGTGCGCAGC
This sequence comes from uncultured Actinomycetota bacterium, assembly GCA_963826035.1. Classification (GTDB taxonomy): domain Bacteria; phylum Actinomycetota; class Actinomycetes; order Mycobacteriales; family Pseudonocardiaceae; genus Actinophytocola. Next base: position 663,073 of record CAWGVZ010000010.1, read on the forward strand.
GACTGCGCCTCGACCGGCTCGGGCATCACGCCCGCCGGGTTGTCGCGCACCCGCAGCACCAGGACCACCGAGTACAGGGCGGTGACCGCGCCCGCCACGGCGAACGTGGTGGTCCAGCCGGCGCTGCCGAGCAGCATGGACAGCGGCAGGGTCGAGGCGAAGTTGCCGAGCGCGCCGAGCGCCGCGGTGAACGACGCGACCGCGGCGTAGCGGCGGGCCGGGAAGTGCGCGGCCACCAGGCGCAGCACGCTGACGAACGTCATGGCGTCACCCACGCCGAGCACGGCCCTGGCGAGCAGGCCGAGCGGGTAGGAGGTGGCGAAGGCGAAGATCAGTTGGCCGGTGCCCATGAGCAGCGCGGCGACTGTGAGCACCCGCCGCGCGCCGAACCGGTCGACCAGCAGGCCGGTCGGGACCTGCATGGCCGCGTAGACGCCGATCTGGAGGACCGTGAACATGCCGAGCGCGGCCGGGCCGAGCCCGAACCGTTCGCTCGCGGCGAGGCTGGCGACGCCGAGCGACGTTCGGTGGAACACCGCCGCCAGGTAGACGAAGACCGCGAAGGCCCAGATGACAAGCGCCTGGTTCTGGCGGTACTGCACAACACTCCGTTCGGCGTCCCGGTCAGGTTCCTCCTGTTACAGCGCTCGACGATACCGAATCGTTAGCGTGGCTAAGCGTGTGCTCCACCACACCTGACCTGCGTGTTCTCATGGTCACACGGAGCGAACGGCACCGGTGACCGCCCAGCGGCCGGACCGCGCGCGGGCGAGCACGGTGGCCAGCCGGACGAGCATGAACAGCGACAGGCCCGTCCAGATGCCGACCAGTCCCCAGCCGAACGCGAGCGACGCCCACACCATCGGCAGGAACCCGATGAGCGCGGCGCTGATCGTCGCGGTGCGCAGGAACGCGGCGTCGCCCGCGCCGAGCAGCACCCCGTCTAGCGCGAACACCACACCCGCGATCGGTTGCAGCGCGACGAAGAACCACCACGCGCCGGGGATCTCGGCGAGCACGGCGCCGTCGGAGGTGAACACCTGCGGCAGGACGCCGGCGAGCGCGGCGAACACCACCCCGAGCGCGCAGCCGAACACCAGGCCGTAGCCGGTGATCCGCCAGGACAGGTCGCGAGCGGCGCGCTCGTCGCGGGCGCCCAGGGCCGCGCCGACGAGCGACTGCGCGGCGATGGCGAGGGAGTCGAGGACGAGCGAGAGGAACGTCCACAGCTGGAGCACCACCTGGTGCGCGCCGACCGCTGCCGTGGAGGTGTGCGCGGCGACCGTGGTGGCCGAGACGAAGCAGGCCTGGAACGCGAGGCTGCGCAGGACGAGATCGCGGCCGAGCACGAGTTGGGCGCGCATCTTCGCCGGTTCCGGGCGCAGCGGAGCGTCTTCGGTGAGCAGCGCGCGGACGAACAGGCCGGCGGAGATCACCTGCGCGGCGACGTTGGCGACCGCCGAGCCCTCGAGGCCCCAGTCAAGTCCGTACACCAGGACCGGGCACAGGATCGCGGAGATTCCGTTGCCCGCCAACACATAGCGCAGCGGCCGGCGGGTGTCCTGGACGCCGCGCATCCAGCCGTTGCCGGCCATGGTGACGAGGATGAACGGGACGCCCAGCAGCGCGATACGCAGCCAGGAGACGGCGCTGTCGGCCACCTCCCCCGGCCCGGCGAGCACCTCGGCGATGGGTTGGGCGAGCAGTTGACCGGCCAGCACGAGCACCAGCCCGACGGCCAGCGCGAGCCAGGTGGCCTGCACCCCTTCGGCCACGGCGTCGGTCCGCCGGCCCGCGCCGTGCAGCCGGGCCGCGCGGGCGGTCGTCCCGTAGGACAGGAAGGTCAACTGGGTGGAGATCTGGGCGAGCACGATCGCCCCGACGGAGAGCGCACCGAGTTGAGTGGCGCCCAGATGCCCGACGACGGCCGTGTCGACCAGCAGGTAGAGCGGTTCGGCCGCGAGCACCCCGAGTGCCGGGACGGCGAGCCCGAGCACCTGGCGCGGACCACCCGGTAAGGTGCTATTACGGCTCACGCCCCTGACACTAATGTAAGGATCGCAAATGGACAACGCCGATTACCTGGACGTGGCGCTGCGCCTGGCGAACGCCACCCTGGACTCGGTGCCGGCGCTGCGGGCCGCGCTGCACGAGGAACCGTGGTGGTCCGAACGGGCGTCCTCCGATGACCTGGAGGCGCTCCGCCCGGTGGCCGCCGGCCTGCGGTCAGCGCTGACGGCGGCGGTGGCGGCGGACTCGACGGCGGTGCTGCGCGAGGTGAACGCGCTGTTGACCGCCCACCCGGCGCACCCCCGCCTGTCGGCCGGCCACGGCGCGGACCCCGACTGGCACGTCCACATGGCGGACCCGACCTCGAGCCCGGCGACGGAGGTCGCGGCCGCGGCGGCGTGGGGCATCGCCCATGGAGTTGTCCATTATGGGCTCACGCGCTGGGGTTCCTGCGGGGCAACGGACTGCGGCAACTTCTACCTGGACACGTCGACCAACCGCACGAAGCGTTTCTGCTCGGCCCGCTGCGCGAACAGGGTGCACGTGGCGGCGTTCCGCTCCCGCCAGAAGGAGGCGTGAGCACGCCGGGGTGTGGCCTCCGGCCCCCGGTTCAACGCTACGGCAAGCCACCGACAGTCCACGCGCCCAACGACCCGTTTGTCCACACCCGCCAAGCAATCCACAGGCAAGATCGGGACCAGCCGCCAGTGTCGGTGTCCGCCGGTAGCCGCGGACACCGACAAACGCGCCGGAAGCGGCTCTCCCCGGCCCACAGCCAACTGGCGGTGGACAACCCGACCCAACCCCAGCGAGTCCCCCGTTGAAACCCGGCGAGTCCCACGTTCAAACCCGGCGAGTCCCACGTTCAAACCCGGCGAGTCCCACGTTCAAACCCGGCGAGTCCCACGTTCAAACCCGGCGAGTCCCACGTTCAAGCACCGCGAGTCTCCCTCACGGGACATCCGAGTTGGCGGTTCGCGGACCAGACCCGCGGGCGCGAACCGCCGACTCACGTGTCGGGAGAGGGGGGACTCGCGCGGGTTGAACGTGGGACTCGCCGGTCGCGAACGGGGGACTCGCGCGGGGGCGACGCAATCCGCCGGTCAGGCGGGCTTCTCCGAGTCGGTGCCCGGGTGCGGGGTCTGCCAGCGGCCGCGGGTGAAGTCCGGGAACGGGATCGACGCGCCCTTGCCCTTCACCGACAGGATGCTGAGCGGGAACGGGGCGTTCCACGCGGCCGAGTCGTACACGTCGATGTCCGGCGGCAGCCCCAACTGCATGGTCTGCACCAGGCGCCACAACATGATGTAGTCCATGCCGCCGTGCCCACCGGGACCGGGGCCGACGTCGGTCCACAGCCAGTGGTCGTGCGCCGCGTAGTCGTCGAACGAACCCCACTGATGGCCGCTCATATCCGGCTCCAGGTAGATCCGCGGCGGGTAGTCCTCGAAGACCCCGCGCGTGCCCGCCAGGTGGTTGAGCCGCGAGTACGGGTGCGGGTTGGACACCCCGTGCACCAGGTGGATGACCCGACCGCGAGCCGTCTGGATGAGGCTCATGGTGACGTCACCCTTGACGTAGCGCTCGCCCCACGTCTCGTCCCCCGCCGGCATGTGCTGCTCGCGGTAGTCGGCCAGACCGAGCGCGGGCGTGCTCATCGACGTCATGCGCACGAACTTGTCGCCGCGGTGGAGATCCATGTACGCGGCCACCGGGCCGAGGCCGTGCGTCGGGTAGAGGTCGCCGTCGTACTTCGTGTGGAAGCTCCGGCGCCACTGGTCCTCGTAGTATGTCTTGGAGAACAGCAGTTCTCGCAGGTCGTGCAGGTAGGCGCCGGACGCGTGCAGCAGGTCGCCGAACAGCCCCTCGTGCGCCATCCGCAGCGCGCGCATCTCGTTGCGGCCGTAGTTGCAGTTCTCCAGCTGGATGCAGTGCCGCTGGGTGCGTTCCGACATGTCGACGAGCGCCCAGAGATCCTTCAGCGTCAACCCCATCGGGGTCTCGACGCCGACGTGCTTGCCGCCCCGCATGGCGTCCAGCGACATGGGGGTGTGCCACTCCCACGGGGTGGCGATGTAGACGAAGTCCACGTCGTCGCGGGCACACAGCTTCTTGTAGTCCTCGTCGCCGTCCGTGTAGACGGCCGGCGCCGGCTGGCCGGCGTCGGTGACCACCTTGGTCGCGCGCTGCGCGAACTCGGGACGGATGTCGCAGAGCGCCGAGACCTTCGCGCCCGGGATGGCCAGCAGCAGCGGGAGCATGCCGCCGCCGCGGTTGCCGAGCCCGATGATGCCGAAGCGGGGATTGGGGGTGCTGGCGAACGGCACGCCCATCATCGACTTGCCCTTGGCCGCCGGCCACGAGTTCTCGTCCTCGCCGAGCCCTTCCGCCTGCGCCACGGCGGTGCCCGCCACTCCCAGCCCGACGCCCGCGATCGCCGCGCTCCGCAACATGGCCCTGCGCGAGACGGATTCACTCATTGCACGTTCCCCGTTCCATTGTGCGTGAAACAGCGCCAATACGAGCACTATCACACACAAGATGGCGACAAAGCTACGCCCAATCGGAGTACCCGCCCAACACTCCCCGCGAGTCCCACGTTCAAGCCCGGCGAGTCCCACACTGGGGACGGGCGAGTCCCACACTCGAGCCGCCAGCCCCGGACTCGCGAAGGTGGGACTCGCTGGGGTCTGAACGTGGGACTCGCTGGGTCTGAACGTGGGACTCGCTGGGTCTGAACGTGGGACTCGCTGGGTCTGAACGTGGGACTCGCGAGGGTTTAGCGTCAGGTGAGGATTACTGAGCGGGTCAGGTTGCGCGGGCGGTCGGGGTCCAGGCCGCGGGACTCGGCCACCGCCTCCGCCAGTCGGTGCGCGCGGACCAGGTCGGCGAGCGGGTCGCCGCCCGCCCACTGCTCCACGTGCGCGCCGATCTCCCGCAGCTCGGCCACCAGACCGTCCGGCGCCGGACCGAAGACCCACACCGCCCGGCCGGGCGCGGCGATCGAGATCGGGCCGTGCCGGTACTCCATCGCGTAGTACGACTCCGTCCACGCCTGCGCCGCCTCGCGCAGCTTCAGCGCCGCCTCGTTCGCCAGGCCGATCGTCCAGCCGGTACCGAGGAACGTCACCTGTGACGCCGCCACCAGCACCGGCGAGAGGGGATCGGACAACGCCGCCGACGCCCCCAGGCCCGACACGTCCTCCCCCAGCGACGCACGCAGCAGCACGAGCGCGCTCGTCGCGAACCTGGTCTGCACCACCGACCGCTCGTCCGCGAAGTCCAGCGTCACCAACGAGTCCGCGGCCGACGCGATCGGCGTCGACCCGTCGGCCGTCAGCGCCACGGTCGGCACCCCGGCCGGCACCCTGCCCAACGCCGACAGCACTTCGCTCGTGGTACCGGAACGGGTCAAAGCGATCACCCGGTCGTAGCCGCGGTCCTGGAACTCCGACGCCGGCCAGGCGTCGGTCACCCCGCCGCGCAGCGCCGCGTACGACTGGGCCATGTAGTACGACGTCCCGCACCCGATCATCGCCACGCGCTCCCCCGGCACCGGCAGCACCGACGCCACCGATGACGCCAGCGACGCTGCACGTTCCCAGCACGCCGGCTGGCTGGCGATCTCGTCCCACAGGTACGTCATGAGCCACTCCCCTACTGCTCGAATTTGCTTGCAAGGTACCTGCTTCACGCATGTTCGCGCAAAGTAAAGAGACACAAAACAGCCCGGGACCGATCGGCCCCGGGCTGTTTCGCAGCAAAACCTCAGTCGGGCAGGCGGTCGCCCGTGTCCGCGTCGAACAGGTGCACCGCACCCGGCTCCGGGACCAGGCCGACCTTCTCCCCACGCTGGAACGCCGACATGCCCGGCGCCCGCACGGTGATCGGCGGCGGCGCGGCCGTGTCGTCGGCCGCACCGTCGGCGGACAGGTGCTCCGTGCTGGTCGAGCAGTACAGGAACTGGTCGCTGCCCAGTTCCTCCACGACCTCGACGGTGGCCGAGATGCCCTCGCCGGCCGGCCTGAGGGTCCAGCCCTCCGGCCGGATGCCGACGACCACACCGGTACCGGTGAGCGCCGAGCGCTGCGCGGGCGTCAGCTCGATGGGCTGACCACCGATGACCGCGCCTTCACCGTTCACGGTCGCCGGGATCAGGTTCATGGCGGGCGAACCGATGAAGCCCGCCACGAACAGGTTCTTCGGCCGGCCGAACAGGCCGATCGGGGTGTCGCACTGCTGCAACAGACCGTCCTTCAGCACGGCCACCCGGTCGCCCATGGTCATGGCCTCGACCTGGTCGTGCGTGACGTAGATGGTGGTGACGCCGAGCCGGCGCTGGAGCGACGCGATCTGCGTACGGGTCTGCACGCGCAGCTTGGCGTCGAGGTTGGACAGCGGCTCGTCCATGCAGAACGCCTGCGGGCTGCGGACGATGGCCCGGCCCATGGCGACGCGCTGGCGCTGACCACCGGACAGCTTGGCCGGCTTGCGGTCCAGGTACTGCTCGAGGTCGAGGAGCTTGGCGGCCTCCATCACGCGCTCGGCGCGCTCGGCCTTCGGCACCTTCTTGATCTTGAGGTGGAAACCGATGTTGTCGGCCACCGTCATGTGTGGGTACAGCGCGTAGTTCTGGAACACCATCGCGATGTCCCGGTCCTTCGGCGGGAGGTTGGTGACGTCGCGCTCACCGATCCGGACAGCGCCCTCGTCGACACCCTCCAGGCCAGCGAGCATGCGCAACGTCGTGGACTTGCCGCAGCCGGACGGGCCGACCAGGACGAGAAACTCGCCGTCCTCGACTTCCAGGTCGAGCTGGTCGACTGCCGGACGCTCGGTCCCCGCGTAGTAGCGGCTCGCGCCCTCAAAGGTCACAGTTGCCATGGACTGTCCTTCCTCTCGCCGGTCTGAGACCGAACGACGTTGTCGGCCCGGTCGAAAACCGGCGCGCCAGCACAATCTAGAACAACAAACGGGTGAACACCACGATTCAGATGCACCAATTCACTTCACCCCGCCCGCGGTGAGCCCCGAGACGAGCTGCTTTTCGATCAACGCGAACAGCGCGACCACCGGCAGAATGCCGATGATCGACACGGCGAACACGTACTGCCACGACGACTCATACTGCCCGAGGAACTTGGTCAACGCCACGGTGAGTGGCTGGTTGGTGTCCGTCGGCAACAGGATGAGGCTCGCGGCGAACTCGTTCCAGCACGCGATGAACGTGAAGATGACGGCCGTGACGATGCCCGGCCACACGAGCGGCAGCATGATCCGCCGCATCGACTGGGTGCGGGAGCAGCCGTCGAGCCAGGCGGCCTCCTCGATCTCCTTCGGCACGGTGGCGAAGAAGCTGTGCATGATCCACACGGCGAACGACAGGTTGAACGCCGCGTTCACCAGGATCATGGCGAGCCAGGTGTCGTTGATGTCCAGCTCCACGAACTCACGGAACAGCCCGGATGCCAGCACGGTCGGCTGGAGCATCTGCGTGATCAGCACGAGCAGCAGGAACGGGATCTTCAGCCGGAAGTTGTGCCGCGCCGTGTAGTAGGCGGCCGGCAACGCGGCGAGGAGCGCGAGCACCGTGCCGCCGAGCGAGATCATCACGGTGGACAGCAGGTTCGCCGCGAGCGGCGTCTCCGGCGTGTCCCACATGTTCAGGAAGTTGCTGGGCTCCCAGTTCTCCGGCAGGTAGGTGGCCGGCACCCGGAGGATCTCCGGGCGGGTCTTGAACGCGCCGATCAGCATGATCAGGTACGGGAACAGGAAGATCAGCGCCACGATGACGCCGACGATCGTCAGCCCCCACCGCTTGCGCTCGCGCTTCACCGGCCGGTCGACCTCGGGGGTCGACGTCGTGACCGGACGATCCATGACGGTGCTCATGTTCAGCTCTCCCGCATCGGGCGCACGACGCGCAGGTAGATGCCGATCACCACGATGATCACCACGAAGTTCAGCACGCTCAGCGCGCTGGCCGTGTCGATCTGCCGGTCCGCCTGAATGATCTTGAACATCAGGCTGGTGGTGGTGTCCGCGTCGTAACCGGGAACGCTGCCGGTCATGGTCTTCAGGATGGGCAGCGAGTTGAACACGTTGATGACGTTGATGATCGTGGCCACGGCGAGCGCGCCCCGCAGCATGGGGAACACCACCTGCCAGTAGGTCTGCACCCGGCTGGCACCGTCGATCTGGGCGGCCTCCAGCACGTCGTCCGGCACCGTCTGCAGCCCGGCGAGGATGACGAACGTGGTGAACGGCACCGACACGAACACCGCGACGGCCAGCGCGGACAGGAACGCGGACGTCGCGCTCTTCAGGAAGCCGTACGGCTCGTCGAGGAGGCCGACGTCGGTGAGGAGCCGGTTGATGATGCCGTAGAACGGGTCGAGCCCGTACACGAAGATCGTCGAGGTCATCACGACCGACGCCGCCCACGGCACGATGATCACCAGGCGCAGGACCTTACGGCCGGGAAAGCGCTTGTTCAGGAACTGGGCGAGCACCAGGCCGAACCCGATGCTGAGCACGACCGCCCCGACCGTCCAGACGGCCGTGTTGAGCAGCACCCGGGGCAGGTGGTCGAGTTCGAACACCCGGATGTAGTTCTCCCACCCGGCCCAGCCGCGATCGGTGGCGAACCGGGACAGGTCCCGGAACGACGTGTAGATCATGTAACCGATCGGGAACAGGACCACGCCGCCGATCAGGATCAGCGACGGGGCCAGCCACGGCAGCGCCTGCAAGGTCGTCTGCCGCCGAGCCTGCCGTTTCAGCGACTTGTTCGTCCGCCGCGGCGCACGTTCGGCGATCGGTGTTGCCACGCCTGGATGTCCTCCTGGTTGAGCCCCCGGTTCCGGCCCGGGCGGACCGGAACCGGGGAACACGCGTCAGCCGGTTTCGTCGGCCTTTGCCTGGATCTCACTGAGTACCTGGTCGACCGGCTTGTCCTGGATCTGGCCGACCAGCGTCTTGAACGCACCGGCGGTCGAGGCCCACGCCGGGTTGGTGCCCGGGTAGAACTTCGCGTCCGGCAGCGCCTCGAGGAAGGTCTGCAGCTCCGGCTTGTCGGCGACCGCCTCAGCGCCCGACTGGGTGGCCGGGATGAAGCCCTCGTTGTCGTTGAACTTGACGTAGTTCTCCTGCTGGTAGAAGAAGTCGAGGAACGCCGAGATGGCTTCCTGCTTGTCCTCGCCCTTGTCGAAGCCGACGAAGTAGTCCGCGACGCCCAGCGTCACGGGCTCACCGTCCTTGGTCGGCGACGGCGCGATCTTCCAGTTCAGGTCGGGGTTCTTCTCGGTGATGGTGCTGACGACCGGCGGCAGGCCCTGGATCATGCCGATCTTGCCCTGGATGAAGACCTCGATCAGCGGTGTGCGGTCGGTGGAACCCGGGTTGTCCTGGGTGACACCGGCGTCGATCATCGACTTCATGAACGTCAGGGCCTCGGCGGCCTCCGGCGTGTCGATGGTCATCTTGCCGTCCTTCTCCCAGGACGCGCCGGCGCCATAGGCGAAGATCGAGGCCTCGGCCGGCGCCTCCTCGGGGCCGAGCGGCATGCCGTAGCCGTTGATGTCGCCGCCGAGCGCGGAGATCTTCGTGGCCGCGTCGAGCAGCTCGGTCCACGTGGTCGGCGGGGCGGTGATGCCGGCCTGGTCGAACAGGTCCTGGTTGTAGAAGAGGGCCCGCGTGGAGGCGACCGTCGGCAGCCCGTAGGCCTTGCCGTCGATCAGCGCGCTGTCGACGAAGGTCTTGTTGATGTCGGCCAAGGTCTCGGGGGAGACAATCTCCTCGGCCGGGTAGAGCAGGTCATCGCTGGCGTACGCGGGGGCGGTCGCGTCGAGCTCCAGGATGTCGGGAGCCCGCTCGTTCGCGATCTTGGTGTCGACCACCGTGTAGATGTCTTTCCAGCTCTGGGTCTCGAGCGTGACCTTGATGTCCGAGTTCTCCGCCTCGAACGCCGTGATCAGCTCCTCCCAGTACGCCTTGGTCTTGTCGCCGTAGACCGGGACCAGCAGCTCCAGCGTGGTGCTGCCGCCGTCCCCGCCGCCGTCGCCCGAGTCGCTGCCGCAGGCCGCGAGCCCGAGCGCCGCCGTGGTCGTGACCGCGACGGCCGTGATGACGCGCCTCAAGTTGTCCTCCGTTTCCGCCGGGCCGAACCGCTCGGCTGCTCCGCGGCGGCCTGCCGGCCCGTCGCGGCGATTGGTTTATACCACTTGTTCACCAACATGCCGCTCATCGTGGCTCAACTGGTTACAAGCAGGACAGGATTTCGCAACGCGTCGCGCAGCGTGTCCAGGATTTTCGACTTGGTTCCTTCGGTGGTGAACCCGGCGGCCAGCCGGTGTCCCCCGCCGCCGACGACCGCCGCGACGGCGCGGACGTCCACCTTGCCAACCGCCCGCAGCGAGCCGGCCCACCGGTCGGGCCCGATCTCCTTGAGTACCAACGCGACCTCGGCCTCGGCCGTGGTGCGCACGATATCCACCACGGACTCCACCTCCTCGAGCCGCACACCCTCCATGTCGGACAGGTGGACGGCCGTGTGGACGAACCCGTGCCCGCCGGCCGCGTCCGGTTCGAAGACCGCGCGACCGAGGACACGAGCGAGGAACGGTAGCCAGGCGACCGGGTGGGTGTCCATCAGCTCACGCGCCGTGACCGACGGGTCGACCCCGGCCTCGATGAGGCGCGCGGCCGTGCGGTGGGTGGCGGGCGTGGCGCGGCGGAACGAACTGGTGTCGGTGACGAGGCCGGCGTAGAGACAGCGGGCGATGTCGGCGTCGAGTTCGACGCCCATCGCGTCGAGCACGGCGAGCACGAGGACGGCCGTGGCCTCGGCCGTCTCGTCGACCAGGTGGTGGGTGCCGAACCGGTCGCCGGACACGTGGTGGTCGATGACCAGCACCGCTCCCCCGGCGGCGACCGTCGGTTCGAGCCGGTCGACCAGTGGCCCCAGCCGGCCCCGGCTGCCGGTGTCGCAGGCGACCAGGAGCCCGCTGACCTGGGGAACCTCGGCGGCGGGCACGAGCAGGCCGGCCGTGTCGAGGCTGAGGAGCGAGGCCGGCACGTCGTCGGGCGCGCCGAAGGAGACCCGCACGTCCGCACCCCGCCGGTGTAACGCCAACCCGAGCGCGAGCGCGGAACCAAGCGCGTCGGCGTCGGGGTTGACGTGCGCGAGCAGGGTGACGTCGGAGGCGGCTGCGAGGAGTTCCGCCGCCGCGGCGAGATCCCGATCAAGCGGCGCTGTCGGCACCCGCACAGCCTCACGCACCTGACCGGCGACGTCCAGTGATGGTGTCCGACCTGTGACCCGCCCAGCCGACAACCCCGCGAGTCCCACGTTCAGAACAGGCGAGTCCCACGTTCGCCACCGGCGAGTCCCACACCCAGACTCGGCGAGTCCCACGTTGAACACCCGCGAGTCCCGCTTTGGGAACACTCGAGTTGGCGGTTCGTGAACCCCGGCACGCGGTCACGAACCGCCAGCTCGCGTGTCGCGAAGGGGAGACTCGCGGGGTTCGAATGTGGGACTCGCGTGTTCTGAACGTGGGACTCGCGTGTTCTGAACGTGGGACTCGCCGGGTTAGGTGGCGCGTTTGCCCAGGTAGGCGATGATTTCTGGCAGCTCGCGCAGCCAGTAGACCGAGTCGTGAGCGCCGGCTTCCAGAGCCGTGAACTCGGGCCCGGCCACCTCCACGAAACGCCGGGCCGCGTCGATGAACGGGTCCTCCGTCCCGCACCACACGCCCAGCCGCGCGTCCCGCGGCGGGTGCCGCAGCGGATCGGTCTCCGCCCAGGACGACTCGTCCGCGAAGGCGTTCCTCGACTCCGCCTCCGGCCAGCTGCCGAACAGCGCCGGGCTCACGGCCGCCACCGTCAGCCCCGGCACCGCCCGCGCGTAGTTCAGCGCACCGTAGGCCCCCATGGAGATGCCGAACGCGCCGAACGGCTCGGGAACCAGCCCACGTTCGGACAACCAGCCCGGCAGCTCCTCGGTCAGCATCCGCTGCGGATCGTCGGTCGCGTCGCGCGGGACCCAGTACGAGTCGCCGCCGTCCAGCGACACCATGGCGAACGACGTCAGCAGGTCCGGCACCCCCAGCTGGATCGGCAGGTACGCGTCGGTGCCCCGGCCGTGCAGCATCACGCACACCGGCAGTTCCCCGGTCTTCGGACGCATGACCGCCAGCGTCACCTCCCGGCCGCGCGCCGCCGACCACACCCGTTCCACGTTCACCGGACGGTTCGGCACCGAGTCGGTCACGGTCGGCGCCGGCAGTGGCGGCGGGGCCTGCGAGCAGCCGGCCAGCGCCAGGAGGCCGACACTCCGCAGCAGCTCTCGTCGCCTCATACTTCACAGTATCTTTTGACAGGTACCTGTCAAAATGGCACGGTCAGCGCCATGGACGGTCTGAACAACCACGGCTGGGAGTTCTCCGAGCTGCTGATCGAGGTCTTCCGGGTCAACGGCCTGCTACTAGCGGCCGGCGACGAGCTCGCCGCACCCTCCGGCCTCACCAGCGCCCGGTGGCAGGTGCTCGGCGTGGTCGACCACGCACCGACCACGGTCGCCCAGGTGGCCAGGATCATGGGCCTGACCAGGCAGAGCGTCCAGCAGACGGCCGACGCGCTGGCTCGGGACCGCATGATCGAGTACCGCGACAACCCCCGGCACCGCCGCGCGAAGCTCCTCGAGCTCACCGATCGCGGCCGCACCGCGCTGCGGGCGGTCGAGGAGCGGCAGGCGGAATGGGCGAACGCCATCGGCGAGCGGCTTCCCCTGCCCGAACTGCGCACGACCACCGGCACGCTACGCGACCTCGGCGACCTGCTCGCCGGCAAGGAGGACTGATGTCCGGAGAGATCACCACCCCGGCGCTCCCCTGCGTGTCCATCGACGTGATGCGCACCTTCTACGAGGCACTCGGCTTCCGGAAGACCTACTACCAGACGAAACCCAACCCCTACCTCGCCATGCGCCGCGGGGACATGGAGCTGCACTTCTTCGGCATGGACGGCTTCAAGCCCGAGGAGTCCTACAGCACCTGCATAATCCAGGTACCCGACACGGGCGAGCTGCACGCGTCCTTCGCCGACGGACTGCGCGCCGCGTACGGGAAGGTGCCGCTGGCGGGCATCCCCCGCATGACCCGCCCCCGGCGGCGCAAGAACGTCGGCAACCTGGCGGGCTTCACGGTGATCGACCCCGGCGGCAACTGGATCCGGTTCTTCCCAGCGGGTCCCGCGCAGGAGTCGACGGCCCAGAGCAAACTCGCCATCGCCGTGGAGAACGCGGTGGTGCAGGCCGACAGCCACGGCGATGCCGCACAGGCCGCCAAGATCCTCGACGGAGCACTCCGGCGCGCCACGGACGCCGAGCCGGTGACGCTGGTCGAGGCACTCGCCTACCGCGCCGAGCTGGCCATGACCCTCGAGGACCCGGAACACGCGGCCGAAGTACTGGCGCGGCTGGCCGAGGTCGAGCTGTCCACCGAAGACCGTGCCCGAGCGGCCGACGCCCTCACCGCCGCCGAGGAACTACGTACCACCCGCTAAACCCGCGAGTCGTACCGTCTCGACAGCGAGTCGTACCGTCTCGGACACGGCACGACGCCGGCAACGTACGACTCGGCGTCCGTTCGGTACGACTCGCTGTCCGTTCGGTACGACTCGCTGTCGAAAGCGTACGACTCGCGGTTAGTCGTCTTCGGGGTCGCGGGGGGCGCGGTACGGGTCGGGGTCGCCGGCCGGCTTGGCACCGTTGGCCAGCCGCGCGACCTCCTCGTCGGCCGCCTGGGCGCGAGCCAGCAGGTCCTCGATGTGCTTTGCGTCCTCGGGCACCGTGTCGGCCTGGAAGGTGAGGGTCGGCGTGAACCGGACCCCCGTCCCGGCCCCGACCCGCGAGCGCAGCACGCCCTTCGCGGACTCCAGCGCCTGCGCCACACCCTGGAAGTCCGGCGCGGCGTCGAGCTTGTCGCCCAGCGCGGTGTAGTACACGGTCGCGTCGTGGAGGTCGGCCGTGATCTTCACATCGGTGATCGTGACCCGTGCCAGGCGCGGGTCCTTCACCTCGTGCTCCAGCGCGGAAGCCACGATCTGCGCGATGCGCTTGGCGAGCTTGCGGGCGCGTGGTGCGTCAGCCACGACGGTTCACTCCTCAGTCAACGAGAAAACTAGTCCTCAGGGCCCAGCCAACGCCGGCGCGCCGACAGCAGCTCCAACTCGGGCCGCCCGGCCACCAACCGCTCACACGAGTCGAGCACATCGTCCACATGGGACGCGTCGGCCGCCACGATAGCCACACCGATCAGCGAGCGTCGGTGCTTGTCCAGATGCCCGGCCTCGGCGACCGTCACCTCGAACCGCTTGCGCAGCTCGGCGATCACCGGTCGCACGGCGGATCGCTTTTCCTTCAAGGAACGGATGTCGCCGAGCAACACGTCCAGCTCGAGAGCCCCCACGTACAACGGAAAGTCCTTCTAGGCAGTGTCATTCAAAAGAGGGGCCCGGTGCCACCACGTGGGGTGGCACCGGGCCGACAACCTCAGTCGCGCGGCTTCTCGCGCAGCTCGTAGGTCTCGATGATGTCGTCGACCTTGAGATCACCGTACGAACCGAGCGTCAGACCACACTCGAAGCCCTCGCGGACCTCGACGGCGTCGTCCTTGAAGCGGCGCAGCGAGCTGATCGGCAGACCCTCCTGGACCACGACACCGTCGCGGAGCAGCCGGCCCTTGGCGTTGCGCCGGATCTCGCCGGACAGCACCATGCAACCCGCGATCGTGCCGACCTTGGAGGACTTGAACACGTTGCGCACCTCGGCGCGGCCGAGCTCGACCTCTTCGTAGACCGGCTTGAGCATGCCCTTGAGGGCCTGCTCGATCTCGTCGATCGCCTGGTAGATGACCGAGTAGTAGCGAACGTCGATGCCTTCGCGGTTCGCCTGCTCGGTGACCTTGCCCTCGGCGCGGACGTTGAACCCGAGGATGATCGCGTCGGACGCGATCGCCAGGTCCACGTTGGCCTTGGTGACGCCACCGACACCGCGGTCGATGACCCGCAGCTCGACCTCTTCACCCACGTCGATCTTCGTGAGCGCGTCCTCGAGTGCCTCGACGGTACCCGAGTTGTCGCCCTTGATGATCAGGTTGAGCTGGCTGGTCTCCTTGAGCGCGGAGTCCAGGTCCTCCAGGCTGACCCGCTTGCGCCGCGAGGCGTTCGCCGCGTTGCGCATCCGGGCCGCCCGGCGCTCGGCGATCTGCCGTGCCGTGCGGTCCTCGTCCACCACCAGGAAGGTGTCACCCGCGCCGGGCACCGACGTGAACCCGATGACCATCACCGGACGCGACGGGGTCGCCTCGGTGATGTCGTCGTTGAACTCGTCGACCATGCGGCGCACGCGACCGTAGGCGTCGCCGGCGACGATCGAGTCGCCGACCCGCAGCGTGCCGCGCTGGACCAGCACCGTGGCGACCGGACCGCGACCGCGGTCCAAATGCGCCTCGATGGCGACGCCCTGCGCCTCCATCTCCGGGTTGGCCCGCAGGTCGAGCGCCGCGTCCGCCGTGAGCACGACCGCCTCGAGCAGACCACCGATGTTGATGTTCTGCCGCGCGGAGATGTCGACGAACATCGTGTCGCCGCCGTACTCCTCGGCCACCAGCCCGTACTCGGTGAGCTGCTGGCGCACCTTGGCCGGGTTGGCACCTTCCTTGTCGATCTTGTTGACCGCGACCACGATCGGCAGGCCTGCGGCCTGCGCGTGGTTGATGGCCTCCACCGTCTGCGGCATGACACCGTCGTCGGCGGCGACCACGATGACCGCGATGTCCGTCGAGTTGGCACCACGAGCACGCATGGCGGTGAACGCCTCGTGACCCGGGGTGTCGATGAAGGTGATGAGCCGCTCGTTGCCGTCGACATCGACCGCGACCTGGTAGGCACCGATGTGCTGGGTGATGCCACCGGCCTCGCCCTCGTGCACCGTCGTCTTGCGGATGGTGTCGAGCAGTCGCGTCTTACCGTGGTCGACGTGACCCATGACGGTCACGACCGGCGGCCGCGCCTGCAGCTCCTCCTCGCCACCGGCGTCCTCGCCGTAGCTGATCTTGAAGGAGTCGAGCAGCTCGCGGTCCTCCTCCTCGGGAGAGACCACCTGCACCTTGTAGTTCATCTCGGTGCCGAGCAGCTCGAGCACGTCGTCGGAGACCGACTGCGTGGCCGTGACCATCTCGCCGAGGTGGAACAGCACCTGCACCAGCGAGGCCGGGTTGGCGTTGATCTTGTCGGCGAAGTCGGTCAGCGAGGCACCGCGCGGAAGCCGGATCGCCTCGCCGTTGCCCTTGGGCAGGCGAACACCGCCGACGCTGGGCGCCTGCATGTTCTCCATGTACTCCTGGCGCTTCTGCCGCTTCGACTTGCGGCCACGCCGGGACGGCCCACCGGGCCGGCCGAACGCACCCGCGGCACCGCCGCGACCGCCTCCGGAACCGGGACGGCCACCGCCGCCACCGCGGAAACCGCCGCCACCGGCCGGGGCACCGCCGCCGCCACCAGCGCCGCCACCGGGACCGCGGTAGCCACCGCCGCCGCCACCAGCACCGCCACCGCCGCCGGGCCGGAAACCGCCGCCGCCGCCACCGCCACCGGGACCGCCACGCGCGCCGCCACCAGGACCGCCACGTGCACCGCCACCGGGACCACCGCGGGCGCCGCCACCAGGACCGCCACCGGGTCCACCACGACCACCACCGGCCGGACGAGCCGGACGCGGGGGCATCATGCCCGGGTTGGGCCGCGGCGGCATTCCACCCGGCGAAGGCCGGGGGCCTGCCGGTGCGTTGCCGCCACCACGCGGGCCGGGGGCCGGACGACCCTCAGCCGGACGCGCGGCACGCTCGCCACCAGGAGCGCCGCCACCAGGACGCGGAGCCGCCGGACGGGCCGGCGGAGCGCCGGCACCGACGCCGAACGGGTTGTTGCCGACCCGCGGCTGGCGCGGACCGGGCTTGGGTGACTTGGATGTCTGCGGCTTGGGCGGCACGACCTGGCCGCCCTGCTGGCCGCCTGCCTGTGCCGCCGGAGCCTGCTGCTGCGGGGCAACTCGGGGCTCCAACTTCGGGGCCGGTGCCTCGGGTGCGGCCGGAGCCGCGGGTGCCGCGGACGTCGCCGCCGCCGCTGCCGGCTCCGGCGCCTTGGGCGGTGCGGCCGGACCCGGCTTCACCTCGGGCTTGGGAACGGACTGCGCCACCGGTTCGGCGACCTCGGGCTTGCTGGGCCGTGCCCCCGGCTTGGGGCCAGGGGACGGAGCAGCCGGGGTCTGCGACTGAGGCTGGGGTTGGGGTTGGGTCTTGCGCGCGCCGCCGTCCGACTTCGAACCGGCCTTGGGGTACGCGTCGCGCAGACGGCGGGCCACCGGGGCCTCGACCGTCGACGACGCCGACTTCACGAACTCGCCCTGTTCCTTCAACTTGGCGAGAACATCTTTGCTGGTAACTCCGAGCTCCTTCGCGAGCTCGTGCACTCGGGCCTTGCCTGCCACTGCTCTCCTCGTCCGAGTGAGGCCGGCGGCATGTACCCGCGCGACCTCGTCCTATTGCCTGACGTTCATGGCTTCAGCTTCACGGCTGACTCATGACGGGTCGACCTGCTTTCGTTGTCCAGCCCGGCCCGGGTGGATCCCGGTCCGGTCTCGCGGTGAACCAGCTGCTCCAGACTGCTCCGGAGATCGCCGGTGTCGAGCGGTCCATCGACGCGAAGCGCTCTTGCGAACGCACGTCGCCGCTCAGCCTTGCTCATGCAACCGAGGTCAGGGTGAATCCACGCGCCGCGGCCGGCGGCGGAACGCCGCAGATCGAGCGCGAGGCCCCCATCCACGATCACGACCCGGAGCAACTCACCGGCCACCGCTCTGTCCCGGCAGCCCACGCAAGTACGCACCGGGCTGGTGCCCGTTGGTGGTGCCGACGCAGGCTGGTTCGCCGGTCCATGACGATGAACCACTGCTGAGTCTATCCCGTCCGCCTCAGTCGGCCGAACCCGATGCCGGTGCGACCGGGTTGTGATCTTGACGACCTGCCGGAACACCGTCGTCCGGACCCACCGGGGCCGCGTCGCTGCGGATGTCGATCCGCCAGCCGGTGAGGCGTGCCGCCAGCCGGGCGTTCTGCCCTTCCTTGCCGATGGCGAGGGAGAGCTGGAAGTCCGGCACGATGACTCGAGCGGTCTTCGCGCGTTCGTCGACCACCTGCACCGAGATGACCTTGGCGGGCGAGAGCGCGTTGCCCACGAACGTGGCCGGGTCGTCCGAGTGGTCGATGATGTCGATCTTCTCGCCGAGCAGCTCGCTCATCACGTTGCGCACCCGCGAGCCCATCGGCCCGATGCACGCGCCCTTGGCGTTGACGCCCTGGACGGTGGTCCGAACCGCGATCTTGGACCGGTGCCCGGCCTCCCGCGCGACCGCCGGGATCTCGACCGTGCCGTCGGCGATCTCGGGAACCTCCAACGCGAACAGGCGCCGCACCAGATTCGGGTGCGTACGACTCAACGTGATCTGGGGCCCGCGTGTTCCCCGGCTGACGCCCAGCACGTAGCACTTGATCCGGGTGCCGTGCTCGTAGCGCTCGCCCGGCACCTGCTCGACCGCCGGCAGCACGCCCTCGGTCTCGCCGACCTGGACGACCACCATGCCGCGCGAGTTGGCGCGCGCGTCGCGCTGCACCACGCCGGCGATGATCTCGCCCTCCTTGGCGGAGAACTCGCCGAAGGTCCGCTCGTTCTCGGCGTCCCGCAACCGCTGCAGGATGACCTGGCGCGCGGTGGTGGCGGCGATGCGGCCGAAACCCTCGGGAGTGTCGTCCCACTCCTGCGCCGGTTCGCCGTCCGCGCCCAGCTCGAACGCGATCACCCGGACCAGACCCGTACGCCGATCGATGTCGATCTTGGCGTGCGACTGGTGCCCCTCGGTGTGCTTGTACGCGGTGAGCAGCGCGGTCTCGATCGCCTCGATCACCGTGTCGAAGGGGATGTCCTTGTCCCGCTCGATCGCTCGCAATGCGGCGATGTCGACATTCACCTCGACCACTCCTCTTGCTGTCCCTGCTCCAGCATGGCGATCTCGGCCGCCGGCGCTTCCTTGAACTCGATCTCGATGACCGCGTGGTCGATCTGCTCGTAGGCGAGCTTGGTCAGCTCACCGTCGACGAGCAGTTGTACCGCGCCACCGGGGTACGGGTCGGCGACCCCCACGCGGGCGAGGAACTTGTCCTCGCCGCGCTTGATCGCGACCTTGCGCAGCCACGCCCGCCGCCAGTGCCGGGGCTTGGTGAACGGGCGGTCCAGCCCGGGTGAGGTGACCTCGAGGGTGTACGGGCCGCCGAACGCGGCGTTGTCGGCCTCCAGCTCGTCGAGCGCGGCCGAAACCACCCGGCTCACCTCGGCGATCTCGTCAAGCCCGATGCCCTGACCCTCGGTGTCGGTCATCGAGTCGACCACCACCTTGACCAACTGGCGCCGGCCGGCCTGCTGGACCTGGAGGGTCTCCAACTCGAAACCTGCTTTGCCCACCGCCGCCGCGACTACCGGCTCCAGCGTCTCACTGGTGCCCATGGTGCGTTGTCGCTGACCTGGCACGTGCGCGCTCCCTGCTGTGTCGTTAATGCGGCCTTGTTTCACCGACCGTGGTTGCCAAGCGTATCTCGTCCCCGGCAACGCGCTGGCCGCGAGCAGGCACGGTGCGTCCGACCGTGTGTTTTCCGCGAATGGCAGGATGACTAGCTGTGATGGTTTCGCGCCGTGAGGTGCTGCGACTCGGGGCGGTGGCCGCCTTGTCCCTCCCGGTGGTGGCCGCGTGCGCCACCCCTGAGGAGCCCCCGCCGCCCGACCCACTGGCCGCGCTCGCGGCGTCGGCGCGCGCGGACGCGGCGACCGCGACGGCCGTCGCGTCGAGCCACCCGGCCCTCGCGACCGCGGCCTCGGAGATCGCGAACGCCCGGACCGAGCACGCGACGGCGTTGCAGGCGGAGGTCGACCGGGAACGGCCGCCCGCCTCGTCGTCCGCGCCCCCGCCGCCCGACCCGGCGCCGGCCGCCGATCCGGTGAACGCGTTGAGCACGGCGCTGACGGCCGCCGAGCAGGAGGCCGCGGCACTCGTCGAGTCGCTGCCGCGGTACCGCGCGGGGCTCGTCGGTTCGGTCGCCGCCGGGTGCGCGGCGCTGCGGGAGGTGTTGGCATGACCGCGCCGCTACCAGAGGATTCGGCCGCGGCCGTGCAGGACGCGCTGGGCGCCGAGCACGCCGCCATGTGGGCCTACGGCCTGGTCACGGCGTTCATGTCGGACGAGCTGGACGAGGCCGTGCGGACGGCGACGTCGATGCACCGGGCCCGGCGGGACGTGACCGAGGTGCTCCTGGCCGACGGCGGCCAGACCCCGCGCCCGGCCGAACCGGCGTACGTGCCGCCCGCCGCGGTCACCGATCAGGCGGGCGCCGTCGCCGTGCTCGTGGTGGCCGAGTCGGACGCCACCGTGGCGTGGCGCGCGGTGCTGGACCGCACGGACGACGCCGCGCTGCGCAAGACGGCGCTCGAGGCGCTGACCGGGTCGGCCGTGCAGGCGGCGAAATGGCGCCGTGTCATCGGCAGCGCGCCGACGACTCCGTCGCTGCCCGGCAAGCCCTGACGGGTCAGCCGGCCGTCCTGGTGATCTCGTCGCCCAGGCGCAGGCCGTCCTCGCACAGGGTGTCGAGCGTCGACTCCTCGTCGCGCTCGGTGACGTCCGGCGCGAAGTCCGACTCCACGATCACCACCTCGTTGCCGACCTGGGTGGACTTGTAGCCGCCGCCGTTGAGCTTGTCCAGCCCCTCGATCCGGACGATGCGCTCGTTCAGCAGGTCCTTGACGTTGCCCGTGCCGTCGCCGTCGGTGAGGGTGCGCAGCGCGGCGGCGTCCTGGTCCGTCGGCATCCGCACCACGACGACCGACGTGTACACCGCCCTGCCGTCCTCCAGGGTCGTGGTGAACACCGACCGGGTGAGCTGGTCGCACTCGGTGTCCTCGAAGAACTCCTTGGCCTCGCCGTAGGCGTGTTCGGCGCACGTGCTGTCCAGCCGGGGCGACTTCAGCTGGGCCAGGACGGTGAAGTCGTACTTGCCCTCGATGACCGTGTCGTCCGTCCTGTCGTCCGGGGTGGCGTCCTTCGTGTCGTCGCCGCGGATGTAGGCCCAGACCACACCCGAGATCACGGCGATCGCCACCAGCCCGGCGATGCGCAGCGTCCAGGCGAGCGCGGTGTTGCGGTTCGGCGGCTCGGGGTCCCCTGGGCGGAACTCGATGGGCGGCGGACGCTCGGGCCGTCGCTGCTGGCCGGGCCATTGTGGTTGCCCGGGAGGATAAGGAGCCGACACGGCTGACCACCGTAACTGTGGTTTGTCCGGTTAACCAGAGCGAGGTCCCGGTTACCGATTTGTCATGATCTGCTAGCTCAACGCGGACACTACGCGGTCCACGTCGTCCACAGTGTTGTAGAGGTGGAAGGACAGGCGTGTGCGACCCGCCCGCCGGGCCCCCACCACCCCGGCCGCTTCGAGCCGTTTCGCCTGGTCGGGCGACAGTTCCAGCGAGATGATGGCCGACCCGCGGGGTGCCAGGCCGAGCCCGGTGAGAGTGGCGTCGGCGAGGGTGACGCAGTGGTCGCGGACGGCCGTCCGGTCGAGCCCGGCGAGCCACGGGAGCGCGGCGGCCGCGCCGACGTGACAGAACCACGCGGGTGAGAGATCGAGCCGGCGGGCATCGTCGGCCAGGCGCAGCGGCAGGCCGTACATGCCCTCCCGGATGTCGGGGACGGAGTACCAGTTGGCCAGGTGCGGCACCGTCTCGTCGAGCACGTCCGGGCGAACGGCCAGCCACGCGGCGCCCCGTGGCGACAGCAGCCACTTGTAGCTCCCGCCGACCACCCAGTCCGCCCAGTCGAGCCGCACGGGCAGCCAGCCGAGCGCCTGGGAGACGTCGATCAGCACTCTGGTTCCGTTGCGCCGCAACGACTCCAGGTCGGCGATGGCGCCGTCGGCCGACTGCACGAGGCTGGTCACCACGAGATCGGCGTCGTCAACCTCGTGCGGGGCGGCCACTTCGCGGATGGTGACGCCACGCTTTTCCTGTGCGGCAAAGGGAAACGTGGCGCTGGTGAACTCCCCCGCCACGGTGACCACCCTGGTCCCGTCCGGGATGCTCGCGGCCACCAGGCCGGCGAGTTGCGACACACTGCCGCCGATGGCGACGTTCGCGCTGTCCACTCCCACCAGCCGGGCCCACGCCTGCCGGGCGGTGGTGACGAGTCCGTCGAACTCCGTGGGTCGTGCGGCGCCCGTGCGCCACCGCTGTACGGCCTCGGCCACCGCGTCGGCCACGAAGTCCGGCGGCACGCCGATACTCGCGGTGTTCAGGTAACCGGGCGGTACGGCGAACCGCGCGCCGAAGCTCTCACGCATGCCCTCGAACGTACCCGGGACCGGTCCCAGCCAGGACGGTCCACGATTCGGGGATGAACGCGCGCCTGGTCGCCACGGTGACCTTGCTCGCCGTCACGCTCGCCGGGTGCGCCGCCGGGATTTCGGTGGGCGAGCCGGGCGACGTGGTCGTGCGGGAGGCGGACGAGGAGGAGTACACCGACCGGTACGGCTCGCTCGGCTCGGCCGTGCTGTCGGTGGTCGCCGACGGCCGGAGCTACCAGGTGACCATGGGTGCGCGGGCCCGGGTGGTGCTGGGTATCGACAGCGACGGTAGCTACCACGAGCCGCGCGAGAAGGGCTGCGCGGACGACCAGGCGCGGCCGTTCACCATCTGCCGGGTGTTCGAGGTGCCACCGGGAACGACGTTGGTGGGATTCGTGCTGCGCGACGTCTACTGGCCGGTCAACTAGCGTATCCCCATGCACACGACCGAGATCGAGGTTCGGACCGGGGATCGGGAGCGGGTGCACGACCTCACGGGGGACTGCCGGCGGTTCCTGGACGACGCCGGCGCGGACGACGGCCTGCTGCACGTGTGGGTGCCGCACGCGACGGCCGGCGTCGCCATCATGGAGACGGGCGCGGGCAGCGAGCACGACCTGCTGACCGCACTGCGCGAGTTGCTGCCGGCCGACAACCGGTGGCGGCACCGGCACGGCTCCCCCGGCCACGGGCGGGACCATGTGCTCCCCGCATTGATCCAGCCCTACGCCACGGTTCCCGTGCTCGGGGGGCAGCTCGCGCTCGGCACGTGGCAGTCCGTCTGTCTGGTCGACACGAACAAGGACAACCACATCCGGCGCGTTCGCCTCAGCTTCCTGACCGGCTGAGCACCGGTGCCGGTTCCGCCAGCGGTTCCGGTGCAGGGCGTCCGCCAGGCCACAGCATGACCACCAGGCCGGCCGCCGCCATCCCGGCCAGCACGAGCACGGCCGTGCGCACGTCCGGTGCGTCCGGGGTGCCCTGCAACAGGCTGCGCAGGCCCTCCGTGGGGAAGCGGAAGGGCGTCCACGACCACAGCAGCGTGCGGTAGGCCGGGCTCAGCATCTCCGGCACCTGGTTCGCGACGGCCGGGGCGATCAGGTAGAGCGGGCCGAGGATGGCCGCCGCGCGCAGGTGCAGCAGCCGGAGCAGCGCGCCCTGCACAGCGGCGAACGCGACGGCCGTCAGCAGCAGGAAGCCCACGATCTCCGCGTCGAGCGGCAGGTTCGAGTCCCACAGCCGCATGAACCCGACCACCACGCCCGTCGCGAGAACACTCACCGTGGCGAGCAGCGTCAGCCGCGAGCCGGCGCCGACCTTCATGCCCTGCCGGACGGTCAGGACGCCGAAGCCGATGGCGGCCACCAGTCCGCCGATCCACAGCAGTGCGCTCACGGCGATCGGTGCCGTGCGGCCGGCGATCGTGGCCGGGTACAGCGTCTCGACGGTCGGCGGGCCGACCGGCTGCGGTAGCGCGGCGGCCACACCGTTCGCGGCGCCGGTCAGCACCTGCTGGGCGGCCTGCGTGCCCTGCGGGTTGATGGCGCCGGAGACCACCACCGTGAGGCCGTCGGGGGCCAGTTCGAGGACGCCGTAGACCTCCTTGTCGGTCAGCAGGCGACGGCCGTCCGCCGGGTCGGTGACCTGCCAGGCGACGGCGTCGCCGCCCTGCTCGGCCACGTGTTCGGCGGCCGTGCGCAGCGGGCCGTCGGGCGCGGACACGGCCACCGGCAGGTGGTCGGGTGTCACGGTGGCCTGGGCCCCGAAGGTGAGGAACCCGAGGACGGTGGCCACCACGGCACCGGCCACCCCGAGCAGGACCGCCACCACCACTGGTCGACGAGGCATGATCGTTTCTCCTGGTTCATCGGACGTTGAATTAGAACGGTAGTGCCCGGTCGCGATTCGGTCAACTCGTGTTGAATTCCGGTCGTGCCACGATGGGGACGTGCGGACCTTGGTGCTGTGGGACATCGACCTGACGCTCGTCGACTACTCGGGAACCGGCGCGCGCTGGTACTCCGACGCGCTGACCAGGGTGGTCGGGCTGCCGATGCGGCACGTGCCGCAGTTCGCCGGGCGCACCGAGCGGTCGTTGGTGGTGGAGCTGTTCACCGCACATGGCGTGGACCACGACGACGACCACATCGAGCGTTTCTTCGCCGAGCTGACTGCCCTGGCCTCCGACGACGTCCCTTCACTGCCCACATTGGGCCGGGCACTGGCGGGCGCGCCCGAGATCCTGGCCGCGCTGGACGACCGGACCGACGTGGTCCAGTCACTGGTGACGGGCAACCTGCCGGTGGTGGCGGGGCACAAACTGGCGGCGTTCGGGCTGGACGCGTACGTGGACCTGACGATCGGCGGCTACGGCTCGCTCTCCGTACACCGGCACGACCTGGTGGGCGAGGCGATCACCCTGGCCACGGCCAAACACGGCGGCTTCGACGGAGTGGTGGTGATCGGCGACTCCCCGAACGACGTGACGGCGGCGCTGCACCACGAGGCAGTGGCGATCGGGGTGGCCACGGGCCGCTTCAGCGCCGCACAACTGACGGAGTCGGGCGCCCACGCGGTGCTTCCCAGCCTGGCCGACACCCCGACCGTGCTGAAGACCCTGCTGCCCTGAGGCCCGCCCCGACATGCACACTCACCCGCATGCTCACCATGGCGACATTCCGGCTCGAGGGCGACGGGTCACGCACCGCCGCGGCGGTCACGGCCCGTCTGGGTCTGGCGCCCACCGAAGCCGTCGAGATCGGTGCTCCGGTGGGCCGATCGTCGACTCATCGGTCCACCTCACTGTGGCTCCTGAGCACGAGTACGGCAGCCGAGCAGATCGAACTCGGCGTCCAGCTGCATCGATTGCTGACCGTCCTCGAACCAGTCGCCCAGCCACTGTGGGAACTGGTCGACGCCGGCTGCCACGCCTCGTGGTTCTGCCTCATCGCATCGCACGCCACCGAGCACGCCGTCGACCTCGACCGCCAGTTGCTGCTGCGCCTCCTGGCACTGCCCGGCGACCTCTTGCTCGACGTCAGCGGCGACGACTAGGGCCTGCCCCTTGGATCTTTGTGCGAAGGTCTGCGCCTAACCAACAGTTACCTCAGGGGAACGTGACGGCACCCAGCCACCAACCACCTCGGTACCCGCGCCTGCGCCGGGACGCAACCAACACTTTTAAGGCCGGGGAGGCGGACTAGTCAGGTGCGCCACGGCCTCGTCCACCGGAACCTCGACGCGCTCGCCGGACACCCGGTCCTTGACCTCGACCACGCCGTTCTTCAGCCCGCGCCCCACCACCACGATCGTCGGCACACCGATCAGCTCGGCATCCGCGAACTTCACGCCGGGGGTAGCCGTCCGGTCGTCCAGCAGCACCGACAGCCCGGCCTCCGACAGCGACGCCGCCAGCTGAGCACCACCGGCGTGGATCGACTCGTCCTTGCCCGCGGTGACCACGTGCACGTCCGCCGGCGCGACGGCCCGCGGCCACACGAGCCCGAGCGAGTCGTGCGACTGCTCGGCGATCGCGGCCACCAGGCGCGACACGCCGATGCCGTACGAGCCCATGGTGATCCGGACCGGCTTGCTGTCGGCGCCGAGCGCGTCCAGCCCGAACACGTCCGCGAACTTGCGGCCCAGCTGGAAGATGTGGCCGATCTCGATGCCGCGCGCCGCGACCAGCGTGCCGCGCCCGTCGGGGGACTCGTCGCCCTCGCGGACCTCCGCCACGTCGATCACGCCGTCGGGGGTGAAGTCACGGCCACACACCAGATCCACCACGTGGTGGTCGACCTTGTCCGCACCCGTCACCCACGCGGTGCCGGTCACGATCCGCGGGTCGACCAGGTACCGGACCCCGTTGTCCTGCAACGCCTTCGGCCCGATGTAGCCCTTCACGAGGAAGGAGTTGGCCGTGAAGTCGGCCTCCTCGAGCAGCGCCACGTCCGCCGGATACATGGCCGCCTCGAGGCGCTTCGCGTCGACCTCGCGGTCGCCGGGCACCGCGACAGTGAGCAGGTCCCACGTCTTCGAACCCGGCTGGCGGACCTTCACCAGCACGTTCTTCAGCGTGTCCGCCGCCGTGAACGTGCGGCCGAGGCCGGCGCCATTGAGGAACGTCACGAGCGTCTCGATGGTGGGCGTGTCGGGCGTGTGGTGCACCTGCGAGTCGGGCTTGTCCTCAATGGACTGCTCCGGCGGCGCGGGCGTGGCCACGGCCTCGACGTTGGCCGCGTAGTCCGACTCGGTGCTGCGAACGTAGGTGTCCTCACCGGTCTCCGCCTCGGCCAGGAACTCCTCGGACGCCGAACCACCCATGGCACCGGACATGGCAGACACGATCACGTACTTCAGCCCGAGCCGGTCGAAGATCCGGATGTAGGTGTCGCGGTGGCGCTGGTAGGACTCGGCCAGCCCCTCGTCGGAGAGGTCGAACGAGTACGAGTCCTTCATGAGGAACTCGCGGCCGCGCAGGATGCCCGCGCGGGGCCGCGCCTCGTCCCGGTACTTGGTCTGGATCTGGTACAGCACCACCGGGAAGTCCTTGTACGAGCTGTACTCCCCCTTCACGGTGAGCGTGAACAGCTCCTCGTGGGTGGGGCCGAGCAGGAAGTCGTTTCCCTTGCGGTCCTTGAGCCGGAAGATGTTGTCGCCGTACTCGGTCCACCGTCCGGTCGCCTCGTAGGGCTCGCGGGGCAGCAGCGCGGGGAACTGGATCTCCTGCGCGCCCATCGCGTCCATCTCCTCGCGCACCACCTGTTCGACGCGGCGCAGCACCCGCAGCCCGAGCGGCAGCCAGGAGAAGCCGCCCGGCGCGACCCGGCGGACGTAGCCGGCGCGGGCGAGCAACCGGTGGCTCGGCACCTCGGCGTCAGCCGGATCCTCGCGAAGGGTGCGTAGGAACAACGACGACATCCTGGTGATCACGGGCTACTCCTTGTCGAGGAAACTGCCGGAAAGAGTAGTGAACGTCACCTGGCCTGCTCCAACCTGGTCAAGCGAGCCGCTCCCCCAGCGCCGGGCGGACCAGCCGGTCCTCGGTGACGACGGCGGTCACCAGGTCGGCCGGGGTGACGTCGAAGGCCAGGTTGAGCGTTCCCGTGCCGGGTGGCGGGAGCAGTTCGGCGCCGTCGCGCACCTCGATCTCGACGTCCGCACCGGTCGCCACGCGGGCGTCGACCGTCGACTCCGGGGCCGCCACCAGGAAGGGGATGCCGGCGCGGGCGGCGGCCAGCGCCAACGGGTAGGTGCCGATCTTGTTGACCACGTCGCCGTTCGCCGCGATCCGGTCCGCGCCGACCACCACGGCGTTCGCGAGGCCGCGGGCCAGCACGGACGGCCCGGCCGAGTCGACCACCAATGTGTGCTCGACGCCCAGCCGCGCCAGCTCCCACGCGGTCAACCGGGCGCCCTGCAGCAACGGCCTGGTCTCGTCGACGTAGACGTGCCGCAGCCGGCCCCGCTCGTGCAGCGACCGGACCACCCCGAGCGCGGTACCCCACTCGACGCAGGCGAGCGCGCCCGCGTTGCAGTGGGTCTGCACGGCCACCGGGCCGCCGACCTGCTCGGCCAACCAGTCCGCGCCGCGCTCGCTGAGCGCCCGGTTGCGGACGCCGTCCTCCTCGAGCACGGCGAGCGCCTCGGCGAGCACCGCGTCATCGCCCTCCGCGAGCCGGCCGAGCGCCCGGTCGATGCCCCAGGCCAGGTTGACGGCGGTCGGGCGGGCGGTCCGCAGCGCGGCGAGATCCCGGTCGCGGTAGAAGGGCTCGTCGCGGACGGCCATCGCCGCGCCCAGCGCACCCGCGGCACCGAGGGCAGGAGCGCCGCGGATGGCGAGCCGTTGGATGGCGGCGACCAGGTCCTCGACCGTGTAGATCTCCATGAGAACCAGCTGACCTGGGAGTTCGGTCTGGTCGATGGCGATGATGTGGAAGTCCTGCCAGTCAATGGTGCGCACGCCACCCATTTTTGTCGGTGCCCGTCCGTACCGTCCGCCGCATGAACCTGAACATGGGCATGGTCACCATCGACTGCGCCGAACCGAGGGACCTCGCCGAGTTCTGGACCAAGGCCCTGGGCCTGGAGATCGACCAGGATTTCGACGGCTTCTACCTGGTCCTGCGCCGCCCCGACGACCAGCTGTCCACCGCGCTGGCCCTTCAGAAGGTGCCCGAACCCAAGACCGGCAAGAACCGCGTGCACCTCGACTTCGGCACGTCCGACCGGGCGAGCGAGGTGACCCGGCTGGTCGCGCTGGGCGCCACCCAGGTCGACGAGCAGTCCGTGCCCGGCATGGAGTGGACCGTCTTACAGGACCCAGCCGGCAACGAGTTCTGTGTCGGCACGCCGCACTAAGAGGCCGCGCGAAGAGGGTCGGTGGATGCCCGTCGTGATCGAGGTGGTTCCTGGCGGTGCCGCGCCGGCGTCGGCGTACCGGACCGTACTTCGATGCCGGCGCGGTGCCGCCAGGGGCCGCCTCGGCGCGGCGGGCGCCGCCAGCCCTCTTCGCGCGGCCTCTGATAATTCGGTTGCGGAGCGCGGGCGGGGTGGAGGATCCTGCTTGCGTCAGACCCGCGCGCCGGTGGTTGCCGGCGGACGAGAGGGAGGTGCCGCTGTGGCTAAGACAGTCGCCCGGACGTGGCACTCCCGCGTCCGCCCGCCCCGCTGACAGTCGCCAGGTCATACTCGCGCTGCGCCGGTGGGGCGCTCACTTCACCTCGAGGAGAACCCACCAGTGCGCAAGCACGATTTCGATGACGACTACCTGGATGACGAGCACGAGTTCGCCGGCCGGCGTTCCCGGCCATCCAGGCTCCAGCGCAGCACCAGGTCCTACGACGAGCGGGAAGACGTCTTCGACCCGCAGTCCAGCCGCTCGGGGCGGCTGACCGAGCAGGAACGGATCCGCCTGGCCACCGTGCGCGACAGCGCGCTGGCCGGACCGGAACTGCCTGCTGGTGCCGACCGCTGGTCCACCTGGGGCGACGGCGAACAGGGTCCGCATCCCCGCCCGGACTGGGTGGTCACCGAACTGGCGGCCGCCGATTCCGAGCTGGGCGTGCTGAAGACGGGCAAGGAGGCCGATGTTCACCTGATCGAGCGGGAGGTGCCCGACACCGGGCGCGGCTGCCTGCTGGCCGCCAAGCGCTATCGCTCGAACGAGCACCGGATGTTCCACCGGGACGCCGGTTACCTGGAGGGCCGCCGCGTGCGGCGCAGCCGGGAGATGCGCGCCATGGCCAACCGGACGGCGTTCGGGCGCAACCTGATCGCCGAGCAGTGGGCGGTGGCGGAGTTCGCCGCCATGTCCCGGCTCTGGGCGCTCGGGGCACCCGTGCCGTACCCGGTGCAGCGCAGCGGGACCGAGCTGCTCATGGAGTTCCTCTGCGACCACGAGGGCACGGCGGCGCCCCGGCTCGCCGAGGTGCGTCCGGATCACGAGCAGCTGATGGACCTGTGGCACCAGCTGGTGGCGGCGCTGGAGCTGCTGGCCGGCGAGGGGCTCACACACGGTGACCTCTCGGCGTACAACCTGCTCGTCCACGACGGCCAGTTGATGATCATCGATCTGCCGCAGATCGTCGACGTGGTGGCCAACCCGCGCGGTCCGGAGTTCCTCGCCCGTGATGTTGCCAACATCACGGGGTGGTTCCGGAGCCACGGGCTGCCGGCCGAACTGGCCGACGCCGACGCTGTGGTCGCCGAGTTGATCACGGTGGCCGGTCTGGATTAATTCAGATGCCGAGCACTGTCCGAGACAGGCCGACCGGCCGGACTTGCCCAGGTGAGGGGCGCCGCCACGAATGTCGGCCGGGCCTTTTGACCGGTGCTCGCCCGCATCACGTTCACGGTTCGGCTGCTCGTCCAGGGGGCGGGCCGCCGGGCCGGGAGCGACCGTGTTCTGGCCGATAGGAGGGCTGCTGGAAAGGTGATCTCGCTCCCGCGGTGCGCTTGCGCCGCCGCGGGTCGAGTAGAGTAACCATTGCACCGCGAGCGGACCCTGTGCTGCT
This sequence comes from uncultured Actinomycetota bacterium, assembly GCA_963826035.1. Lineage (GTDB taxonomy): Bacteria > Actinomycetota > Actinomycetes > Mycobacteriales > Pseudonocardiaceae > Actinophytocola. Next base: position 693,596 of record CAWGVZ010000010.1, read on the forward strand.
CGCCGCCCGGCGAAGCCGGTTTGGCCCAGCGGTGACCACCACTTATTTCGGCGCAACGTGCGCCGGGCTCGTCCGTGTGAATGTGCCCTGCCTGGGTTCCTAGCGAGACGTGCCACGTCCCGAGAGGACCTTTGTGACCGCAATGCACAACCGGTCGGCTAATGCCGACCGTAGCCGGACGTCCCGTACCCACACGGGCGGCAACAGTTTCGACCCGAAGCGCGGCGAGCAGAAGCTCGGCGGCCAGCAGTACGCAGGCGAACGTCAGCGTCCCGCTCGTAGGACGGGCGGCTCCGACGGTGACCGCTTCGGCAACGACCGCGGCGCGAGCAACGGCCGTGGGCGCGGCCGTTTCAACGACCGCCCCGCGAACAACGGCCGCTACGGCTCCGGCCGCGACGGCCAGACGACCGGTCCGAACAGCACCACCAGCGCACTTGAGCAGGCCGCGCAGCGCCCCATGCCGGTCGCGGCCACGTTCGACGAGCTCGGCGTGTCGGAGCGGCTTTCCGAGGCGCTCTCCAAGGCCGGCATCAAGAAGCCGTTCCCGATCCAGTCGGCCACCCTGCCCGACGCGCTCGCCGGGCGCGACGTGCTCGGTCGAGCACAGACCGGGTCCGGCAAGACCCTCGCCTTCGGCCTCGCCCTGCTGTCCAGGTTGGACGGTGGCAAGGTCCGCCCGAAGCACCCCCGCGCGATCGTGCTGGTACCCACACGTGAGCTGGCCATGCAGGTCAGCGACGCGCTCACGCCGCTGGCCAGGGCGCTCGGCCTGTGGTGCCACACGGTGGTCGGCGGGATGTCGTTCGCGAAGCAGGCCGACGCGCTGCGGCGCGGCACCGACCTGCTGATCGCCACGCCCGGCCGGCTCTCCGACCACGTCCGCCAGGGCACCTGCTCGCTCGACGAGGTGGCCTTCACCGCGCTGGACGAGGCCGACCAGATGGCCGACATGGGCTTCATGCCCCAGGTGCGGGCCATCCTCGACCTCACGCCCAAGGGCCAGCGCATGCTGTTCTCGGCCACGCTCGACGGTGACGTCGAGAAGCTGGTCCAGCGCTACCTGCACGAGCCAGTGATCCACTCGGTCGCGCCGGCCACGGCCAGCGTCACGACCATGGACCACCACGTGTTGCTCGTGTCGCGCGAGGACAAGCCGGCCGTGGTCGCCGAGATGGCGGCACGCGAGGGCCGGACGATCATGTTCCTGCGCACGAAGCACCACGTCGACCGGCTGACCGCCAAGCTGCGCTCCATGGGCGTCCGCGCCGGCGCGCTGCACGGCGGCAAGACCCAGGGCGCGCGCAACCGCGTACTGGGCGACTTCCGGGACGGCTCACTGCCGGTCCTGGTGGCCACCGACGTCGCCGCCCGAGGCATCCACGTCGACGGCGTGAGCCTGGTGGTCCACGTAGACCCGCCGGTCGACGCCAAGGGCTACCTGCACCGCGCGGGCCGTACCGCCCGAGCGGGCGAGTCCGGAACGGTGGTCACGGTGGTCACGCACCAGGAGCGCCGCACGGTGTCGCGCATGACCGAGCAGGCGGGTGTACGCCCGACCAACACGACGGTCCGCCCCGGCGCCGACGACCTGGTCCGCATCACAGGCGCCCGCACCCCGAGCGGCGAGCCGGTGGTCGAGGTGGAAGAGAAGCGGCGTCCCCCGCGCTCCGGCGCCCCGCGCAAGGGCTACCGAGGCCAGGGCGGCGGTGGCGGCCCCCGCCGCTTCAACACCCGCCGCCCCCGCAACGACCACTAGCAGTCACAGAACACCCCACGAGTCCGGCCCCGGCAACGCGAAGCGCTGCCGGGGCCGCTTCACGCCCACCCCCACCACCCACAGTCCCCACGCACAATGACCAGCCCCGTCGCCCATCATGACCACTCCGGTCGCGCATCATGACCAGTCCCGTCGACCATGATGACCAGTCCCGTCGCCCACTCGACAGCGAGTCGTACTGTCTCGACAGCGAGTCGTACGTTCTCGACAGCGAGTCGTACCGTCTGGACAGCGAGTCGTACGTTCTCGACAGCGAGTCGTACCGTCTGGACAGCGAGTCGTACGTTCTCGACAGCGAGTCGTACCGTCTGGACAGCGAGTCGTACGTTCTCGTCGACTCGAGGCTCGTCCAGGGACGCCTGGGCGTGGGCAGAGACCCGCTGGCAAGGTAGCCGACTGCACCGACAAAACCGGTCCGGGGACCCCTGGTTCCAATCTTAGTCGGCAGCACCGACAGTTTTCGGCCCGTCGGGTACGACTCGCTGTCCGTTCGGTACGACTCGCTGTCCGTTCGGTACGACTCGCTGTCCGTTCGGTACGACTCGCTGTCGATTCGGTACGACTCGCCGGGTTATGGAGCCAGACCGGCCACCGGGCCGATCACGATGATCGCCGGCGGGCGGATGGCCGCGGCCGCCACCTCCGCCGCCACCTTGTCCAATGTGGACCGCAGGAATCGCTGGTTCCGCGTGGTGCCCTCCTGGATCACCGCCACCGGAGTGGTCACCGGGCGACCGCCTTCCGTGAGAGCCGCGGCGATTCGGTCGATGCGGTCCACGGCCATCAGCACCACCAGCGTGCCCCGCAGGCGCGCCAGCGCCGACCAGTCGGTCAGGGAGGACGGGTCGTCCGGAGCCACGTGGCCCGAGACCACCACCACCTCATGGGCCACGCCACGGTGCGTCACCGGCACCCCGGCCACGGCCGGCACGGAGAACGCGCTGGTCACCCCCGGCACGACCGTCACGGGCACGCCCGCCGCCGCGCACGCCAGCAGTTCCTCGAAGCCGCGGCCGAACACGTACGGGTCGCCACCCTTGAGCCGCACCACGAAACGGCCCGCACGCGCATGGGAGATCAACAACGAGTTGATGACGTCCTGGCTCGCCGCCCGCCCGTACGGGATCTTCGCCGCATCCACCACGGTCACCGACGGCGGCAGCTCGTCCAGCAGGTCCTGCGGCGCCAGCCGGTCGGCCACCACCACATCGGCCTGCGCCAGCAGCCGCCGGCCGCGCACGGTGATCAGGTCCGGGTCGCCAGGGCCACCACCGACGAGCGCGACCCCGGACGGTTTGTCGGCACCGCTCGCCTGGTCGCTCACCACGCCCTCCCGCAGCGCACGCAGCAACCCGTCGCGGACGGCGCCGGAACGACGGTGCTCGCCGCCGGCCAGCACCCCCACAAGCAGCCCGCCGTGGTCACCGGTCGCGGGCGTCACCGCGCTCCCGGCGCTCCCGGCGTCCGCCCGCACGCAGAAGATCCGCCGCCGCGAAGCCTCCGCCGACACGGCCTCGTTCACCGCCGGGTCCGAACTGCAGCACAGCACGTACCACGCACCGTCGAGATCACCGTCGACGTAGCGTCGCTCGTGCCAGATGATCTCCCCCGCGTCGGCCATCGCCTGCACCACGGGGGTCACATGCGGCGAGATCAGCTCGACCGCCGCACCCGATCCGGCCAGCCGCGGCAGCCGACGCTGGGCGACCGTGCCGCCCCCGATCACGACCACCCGACGACCGGCCAGGTCGAGCCCGGCCAGATAGTGCGCCTCTCCAGTCATGCCAAGAGCATGCCGTAGGGTCGAAACCATGGCCGCGGTCCAGTCCACTATGGTCCCGCTCGGGACGCAGGCACCCACGTTCGACCTGCCCGCCCCGGACGGTTCCACCTGGACATTCGACCGCGCCGCCGGCCCGCGCGGCACGCTCGTGGCCTTCCTCTGCAACCACTGCCCGTACGTCCGGCACATCGCCGTCCCGCTCGGCGCGCTGGTCGCTCAATGGCGCCAGGCCGGCCTCGGCGTGATCGGGATCAACAGCAATGACGCCGGCGCGTACCCCGACGAGGCCCCCGCCCGCATGGCGGAGAACGCCGCCACCTGGCGCTGGACCTTCCCGTACGTGTCCGACCCCGACCAGAGCGCCGCGCTCGCCCACCGCGCCGCCTGCACCCCCGACTTCTTCCTGTTCGACGCCGGCCACCGGCTCGTCTACCGCGGCCGCTTCGACGCCGCGCGCCCCGGCAACGGCGTCCCGGTCACCGGCGACGAACTGGGCGACGCCGTCGCGTCGGTACTGGCCGGCGAGCAGATCGACGTCGGTCAGCTCGCCAGCATCGGCTGCAACATCAAGTGGAAGCCCGGCAACGAACCACCCTGGTACGGCTGAAGGGCCACCCCCGAGAACGGGAATGGCCCTTCAGCAAGCAACCGACGATCAACCGATCTGCGCCGCGATCAGGTCGTGGAACGCGGACACCCGGCCGTACACGCCGTAGAAGTCGGCCTCAGCACAGCCCTGGCCCCACGACACGATGCCGATCAGCTTGCGGGTGCCGTCAGCGGCCACGCCCGAGAGCGGACCGCCGGAGTCACCCTGGCAGCTGTCCTTGCCACCCTCGGCAAGTCCCGCGCACGCCATCGAGGCGGCGTTGAACTGGTCCGGGTAGGACGCCCCGCAGGCGTCATCGGCGACGACCGGCACGTCCACCTTGCGCAGGTGGTCGGACGGGCTGCCGCTCTCGGTCACGCCCCAGCCGTAGACAGTGCTGTTCGCGCCGGCCGTGTAGAGATCGGTGTCGGCCGGCGAGGCCAGCGCCAGCGGCGCCTGGGTGAGCGGGGTGTCCAGAGTGAGGACCGACGCGTCGTTGGTGAGCGAGGCGGAGTCCCACTCGGGGTGGATCCAGATGTCGGTGACGCCCGCGACCGTGCCCTCACCGGAGCTCAGCACCGTACGTCCGGCGACCACCTTGACGTCGGCCGGTGCGCTGCTCTCGGTGCAGTGCGCCGCCGTGACCACCTTGGTCGGTGCGACGATCGTGCCACCGCAGAACTGGAACCCGTCCGGCGTGGTCAGTGCGACCACGAACGGGTTCTCCTCGGTGGTGGTCTCCTCGCCACCAATGATCATCGGCTGGACGTCGGTTGGTTCGTCCGCACCGGCGGCCGATGTCGCCACACCGACGGACGCGAGAACCGCTGCGGCAACCCCGACCAGGCGGAGCAGGCCCCTTGCCTCAGCCATGCGTTCTTCTCCCTTGCGTTCAGGCCCGCTGTGATCACGGGCTGACTCATGGCTACAAGGCGCTCACCAATAGCCACAACGCCCGATCGTTGTAGACCAAATGGGTGTACCTGACCTCGAAACAAGGGTTCTAGCTGGGGAAACAGGTCCGCATCGGGTGATGCGACTATCGGATGGACTTGGCTAAAACAAGCCGCTGACCACCGGTTTCGGGGCTCAGCGGCGGGAGCCCCACAGCAGCAGCGTCGAGGTCGCGCGCGCCACCGACGCACCGCCGCTCGCCAGTCCGTGGATGGGCGCCGAGGACAGCAGCCGGCCGTCGACCGCGTAGCCGGCGTCGACCAGTGCGTCCCTGGCCGGGCCGACGCTACCAAACTCGTTGATCTCGATCACGATGCGGCTCGCCCCCACGCCCGCGCAGCACCGCACCACGTCGCCGCGGGCGGTCGCCAGGAACACGGCGTCCGGCTGCGGCAGGTCGTACAGCACGTCGGGCATGGCGCCGTCGACGAGCCGGACGTCCACTCCGTAGCGACGCGCGTTGGCCACCAGCCGGACGTACAGGCCCGGGTCGTTCTCCACGGCGACCACCGCCGCACCTAGCCGGCCGGCCTCGATGCCCATGGCTCCCGACCCGGCCGCCACGTCCCACAGCAGCGTGCCGGGCCGGGGGGCTAATCGGGCGAGCGCGAGCGCCCGCAGTTCCGGTGAGCTGCTCATGCCCTCGCGGTGGGCGAACGCCTCGGTCGGCAGCGCCCAGCCCTCCGCCGGCGGCACCGGGTCGCCGCCGGCCAGCCAGCCGTCGACGCCCACCAGGTCGAGGTCGGTCAGGCTCAGCACGATGTTGGGTGCGCGCCACGGTCTCGCGGCCGCCTCCGCGGGGTCTACAATGGACAGTTCTTCGGTCGCGCCGCCGACGTCCTCGAGCACCACGAGAGTGCGTCGCCAGCCGACGAGTTCGCGCCCCAACTCCGCCGGTCCGGCACCCGGCGCCGTCAGCACGGCGACCGCCGGCCGCGCCCGGCAAACGTTTACCGCGCGCCCGAACGCCGTGCCGTGCCCGCTGACCACCGTGATGTCGTCCCACGGCCGCTGGATCATCGCGGCCACGCGCTGCACACGCGACACGGCCGGCAGGCACTCGGTCGGCAACCGCCGTTCACGCAACGCCCGCAGCGCATCGAAGTACCCGGGATCGCCGGACACCAGCACCACCGCGGGTTCGTCCGCGTTCACCGACTCGGCGAGCAGGTCGAGCGTCGAGTCGAACAGCTCGGCCGACCGCGCGACCTCAACGGTTCGCGGTCCCCCGGCGCCGCCCGACGAGGCGGCACCGGGGGTGGTCGCGAGCCAACGATTGACCACCGAGCGTTCCCCGACGACGAGCCGTGCCGTAGCCAGCACGGGCCCCGCGCCGGGCGGGAGCAACTGCCCGTCCAGACCAATCAGGGTCACTGTGGCCGTCATGGGTCAATTCGACCACGCCGCAAGGCCTGTCGGGGGGAAATATGGGACAACCACTATCAGATATCAGCCTTCTCGAACTCGAACTTCCCGGCGGCGTCCGACGTGAAGTTGTACTTGACGGTCTTCAACCCGAACGGCTTCGCCGGGTCCACGGCGAAGATCGTGCTGGAGCGCGGGGGGTTGCGGCTCTCGGCGGCGCCGTACTGGTAGTCGCCCGCGAGCCCGTCGAAGGTGACCTTGCCCAACTGGTTCGACGCCTCGAGAATGCCGACACGGGACAAATCGCCCAATTCCACCGCCTTCTCGAGCAACGCGGTCATCGCGCGCGCCTGGTTGTAGCCGAACGCGAAGTAGTAGTCCGGCTCCTGGTCAGGCGCGTACTCGGTCGCGGCGGCCACCATCTGCTTCATGCCGGGGACCGACTCGTCGCCCCACTCGGTGCCCTCGGAGACCATCAGCACCCGCTGCTGCATGTACGGCGCGACCGGCGACTGCGCGAGCGCACCGGTGTAGGCGGGCGACTGGCCGAACCACTGCGGCGCGTACTGTGCCTGTGCGGCCGTGCCCCAGATCTTGGCGGCGTCGCTCGGGGTGCCCACCAGGAACACCATCTCGCAGCCGGCGCCGGCGAGCGCGCCGATCTGGCCCACGTAGTTCTCCGTACCCACCTTGAACCGCTGGGTGTTGGCCACCTCGAAGCCGTACTCCTCGGCCGCGAAGTCGATGCCCTGCTGGCCGGCCTCGCCGTACACGTCGTCCTGGATCATCGTGCACATCACGGAATCCGTGGAGCCGCCGCCATCGGACAGGTAGTAGTCCATGGCGTTGATCGCCTGGATCTGGTAGGGCGCGCCGACCGGCAGCAGGTTCTCCTCCCGCACCCACAACGCGTCGAGCGACGCCGGCGCGGCCATGACCTTGTCGGTGCGCAGCTGCGGCAGCACGGCCAGAGTCGGTGCGGTACCGAGGATCTGGGTGAACGCGACCACGTCACCCTTGATCTTGTTGTACTGCTGCACCGCGACGTCCGCCTGGTACTGCGTGTCCTCCTGCACCAGCTCGACCTTGTACTTGCCGCCGATGCCGCCCTTCGCGTTGAGGGCCTCGAAGAACACCTCGTTGCCGGCGGTCAGCGGCTGCCCGATGACCGCGACCGTGCCGGTCAACGGCGTCAGCACGCCCAGTTTGATGGTCTCACCGTCGAATCCGACGGTGTTGCCCGGCTCGCCGGCCGCTCCGCCACTCGACTCGTCGTCCTCCCCCGCACCACCACAGGCCGTGACGGCCAGCATGAGGCCCAGTGCCAAAGCGGCACCCTTGATCGCCCGCATGACGCCTCCTAATACGAGAATGGCCAGGCCTTGAAGTAGGCCTTGACCCGGAACCAGATCCCGGCGAGCCCACGTGGCTCGAAGACCAGGAACAACACGATCAGCAGGCCGAAAATGGCCTGGTTGAGGGCGAATACACTGATGAAGCCGTCCCCGCCGGCCTCTGTGGACACTCCAGGGATGGCCGAGGAGTACTCGTCGATCAGCGCGGGAAGCGCACCGACGAAGACGGCGCCGAGGATCGAGCCGAAGATCGTGCCGAGCCCGCCGACGATGATGATCGCGATGTACTGGATCGACAGGAGCAGCGTCCACTCGTCCGGGCTGATGTGTTGCTGGTAGGCGCCGAACAGGGCGCCGGCCATCGACGCGATCGCGCTCGACACCATGAACGCGCCGATCTTGTAGCGGCCCGCGCGGACGCCGATCACCTCGGCTGCCTGATCGTGGTCGCGGACCGCGCGCAGTGCCCGGCCCGGCCGCGTGCGGACCAGGTTCTTCGCCAGCAGCGCCACGATGGCTACCAGCGCCCACACGAGCCAGAACCAGCCCTGGTTGCGGGAGTAGTTCTCGCCCGCGATCTCCAGCGCGCCGAGGTCGACCGGGCCGAGTTCGGCCTGCGCGCCGACCGCCGTGCCGTTGTTGCCGCCGGTCACGTCACGCAGGTTGCGCCACAGATGCTCGCCGATGAAGACCAGCCCGAGCGTCACGATGGCCAGGTAGTGACCGCGCAGCCGCAGCGTGAACGGGCCGATGATGCCGCCGAGCACCGCGCCGATCGCGGCGGATGCCAGTAGCCACAACGGAAGCGGCAGTCCCGCGTCGCCGCCGACGATCGCCGCGCAGTAGGCGCCCGCGCCGATGAAGAACGCGTGACCGAGCGAGATCTGTCCACAGTAGCCGGTCAGCAGGTTGAGCCCGATCGCGCCGATCGCCGTGATGCCGGAGTAGATCAGCACGGACAGCCAGAAGTCGTCCTGCACCACGGTCGGCAGCACCAGCAGGACCGCGAGCATGACGCCGAGGCCGGCCTTCGCCATGGGCGAGCCGAACAGGCGGAGATCCTGGGCGTAGTGGCGGACGAGGTTGCGGTGGGGCTTCATATCCGCCGCACCTCCTTGGTGCCGAGTAGGCCGTATGGTCGGATGAGCAGGATCACGATCATGAGCAGGTAGGGCACGATGACCGACACGTTCGAGCCGGCCCACGAGAACAGTTGGTCCTGGTAGCCACGGGTGAGCGCCTCGGCCAGGCCGATGATCAGCCCGCCGAGGACGGCGCCGGCCGGCGAGTCGAGGCCGCCGAGGATCATGGCGGGGAACGCGGCGAGCGCGATGAACCCGATCGACGGGGACAACCCGCCGGGCCCGGCGGCGAGCGTGATCCCGGCGAGCGCGGCGAGCGCCGCGGCGATGGCCCACGACACGGCGTACACCCGGCGGGCGCTGATGCCCTGCGCCAGCGCGGCTTCCGGGTCGAATGCCGTGGCGCGCATGGCCAGACCGAACGACGTGTACCGGAAGAAGAGAAAGAACGCGGTGACCACGGCGGCGGTCAGCCCGATGGTCCAGAGGTCGCGCACGCCGAGCACCAGCCCGCCGGCCTCGACCGTCTGGATGTTCCAGGGGTTCTTCACCGGGAGGTTGTCGAAGCCCCAGATCGCGGTGATCAACGGCTCGATGACGAACAACAACCCGATGGTGATCATGATGACGGCGAACGGCGGTTGGCCGACCATTCGCCGCAGCACCAACCTTTCCACGCTGGCCCCGACCACGGCGGCAGCGAGACAGGCAAGCACGATGGCAACAGCGAACGCGACGGCCAGGTTGTTGGAAAACGTGTACCCGAGGTAGGCCCCGAGCGCGAGCAACCCACCCTGCGCGAAGTTGATCACGCCGGTGGACTTGTAGATGACCACGAACCCCAGCGCCACGAGCGCGTAGGTGGACCCGAGGGCCAGCCCGGCGAAAACGTTGGTGAGAAAGGCACTCACGGCAGCACCCCCGGATTGTCCACAACCGCGAGGTTGTCCACAGCGACCCCCGGATGAAGATCAACTGTCGGTGGGCGCTGGTAGACTGGATGCAGGGCCGCCCCCGGGACAGGGTGGGGGCTGCACCGCGCGCGCGAGCCGCTGCGAGCAGGTTCCTTGACGGCGGATCTGCCCTCCGCGAGTTCGGAGACGGCAGGTTCGGAGACAGCGAGCCCAGCCACTGCCTGCCCAACGGTCGCGGATCCAGACACCGCAGGTCCGGCGACCGCAGGTCCAGCCATCGCAGGCTTCAGCACCCCAAGCCCAGCCACTGCCGGCCCCATAGCCACAGACCCAGACACCGCAGATTCGGAGACCACCGGTCCAGCGATCGCGAGCCCAGCCATCGCGAGTCCAGCCGTCACCTGTCCAGCGGACGCGGACCCAGTCATCGCGAGCGCAACCACCGCGGGCCCAGCCACCTCGGGCCCAGCCACCTCGGGCCTGGCGATCGCGGGCGCAACCATCGCGGGTCCAACCACCGCAGATCCGATCACGCGTTCTGTCGCCGTCGTCATCGGTACATCGCCTCTATCTCGGTGGCGAAGCGGTCCGCCATGGCGCGGCGTTTGACCTTCTGGGTGGCGGTCAGCTCCCCGTCCTCGTGGTCCAACTCCTTGCCGATCAGCGTGAAGCGCTTGATCGTCTCGACCTGGGCGAACGCCCGGTTCGCCTCCTGCACCACGCCGTCGATCAGCTTCACCACCTCGTCCTTTGTAGACAGATCCGCGTACGTCGTGTACGCCAGCCCGCGCCGGGACGCCCAGTTGCCGACCGTCTCCAGCTCTATGCCGATCAGCGCGGTCAGGTACTTCCGTCGGTCGCCGATCACCACCGCCTCCCGCACGTACGGCGACACCTTCAGCTGGTTCTCGATCTCCGACGGCGAGATGTTCTTGCCACCGGCGGTGATGATGATGTCCTTCTTGCGGTCGGTGATCCGCAGGAAACCGTCGTCGTCCAGTTCGCCGACGTCACCCGTGTGCAGCCACCCGTCGGCGTCGACCGTCTCCGCCGTGGCCGCCGGGTTGCCCAGATAGCCCTGGAACACGCCTGCCGAGCGGGTGAGGATCTCGCCGTCCTCGGCGATGCGCACCTCCACCTCGGGCAGCGCGACGCCCACCGAGCCGAGCCGGATGTCGCCGATCGGGGTCAGCGTGCAGATCGCCGTGTTCTCCGTCTGCCCGTACCCCTCCCGCACCGGGATCCCGATGGCCCACAGGAACTCCAGCACCTGCGGCGCGATCGGCGCCGCACCGCTGACCGGCACGCGCACCCGCGCCATCCCGAGCTTCTCCCGCAGCGCCCGGAACACGAGCAGCTCGCACAGCGCCACCACCAGCCGGTCACCGACCGTGGTAGCAGCGCTCATCCGGCGCGGCGCGATCCGCCTGCCCTGACGCAGACACGTCCGGTACAGCAGCCGCTTCAACCGCGACGCGTCGCCCATCCGGATCTCCACAGTGGCCAGCATCTTCTCCCACACCCGTGGCACACCAAGAAAAACGGTCGGCTGGACGTCCCGCAGATCGTTGGCGAACGACGGGCCACCTTCGCCGAAGTTGACCACCAGCCCGGCCCACACGCCGTCGATCACGGAGATCAGCCGTTCGGCCACGTGACACAGTGGCAGGTAGCTCAGCACCTCGTCCCCGCGGTTCGCACCGAGCGCGGCCACGAACGTCCGGCCGGCGGCCACCAGGTTCGTGTGCGAGATCATCGCGCCCTTCGGCGGACCCGTGGTGCCGGACGTGTACACGAGGATGGCCGTCGACTCCGGGTCGAGCGCCTCGACCGCCTCCGAATACGCGGCGAGGGAATCCGCTGCACCGCGCCGTTCCAGCTCCTCGAACGTGAGCACGCCCGGCAGGTCGGACAGGCGCAGCCCCCGCGGATCCATCACCACGATGTGGCGCAGCAGCGGCAGTTCCGCCCGCACGGCGAGCGCCTTGTCCAGCTGCTCCTCATCCTCGGCGATCAGCACCTCGGCCTCGCTGTGCGCCAGCAGGTACTCGACCTCCGCGGCGGGCGAGGTCGGGTAGACACCGACGGCGCACGCGCCCAGCCCCTGCGCCGCCAGGTCGGCGATCACCCACTCCGGCCGGTTCTCCGCGTGGATCGCCACCCGCGAGCCGGGCACGACGCCGAGCGAGCGAAGGCCGGCGGCCACGGCCGCCACCCGCCGTGCGTACCGCGCCCACGTCCACTCGCGCCACACACCCCGGTGCTTCTCGCGGATCGCGACGTCGTCCGCGCGGTCGCGCGCGTGCTCCAACAGCCGGGCGGCCAGCGTGACCGTGCGCTGAGCAACAGCTGTCATGACCCACCGCCCAGGTAGGCCTCGATCACCTTCGGGTCACGCTGGATCTGCTCGGGCGGCCCGGTCGCGATCGGCACGCCGAAGTCCAGCGCCAGTACCCGGTCAGCCAGGTCCATCACCAGCCGCGTGTCGTGCTCCACGAGGATCATCGCGAGGTCCAGCTCGCGGCGAACCTCCACCAGGTAGCGCGCCATGTCCTCCGTCTCCTCGACGTTCATGCCGGCGACCGGCTCGTCGAGCAGCAGCAGCGTCGGGTTCATGGCGAGCGCGCGACCCAACTCGGCGCGCTTCGCCACGCCGTAGGGCAGCAGGCCGGCGGGCGTGCGCCGGTACGGCTCCAGTTCCAACAGCTCGACGATCTCCTCGACCGCCGCGCGGTGGCTGATCTCCTCGCGTTTCGCCCGGCCCCACCAGACCATCCCGGCGAGCATGCCCGTGCGCATCAGGTGGTGCCGGCCGAGCATCAGGTTCTCGATGAGCGTGAGCTGTTCGAACAGGCCGAGGTTCTGGAACGTCCTGGCCACTCCCATGGCGGCGATCGCGGCCGGCGACCGGCCGGTGATCCGCTTGCCGGCCAACGTGATCGTCCCCCGCTGCGGCCGGTACACCCCGTTGAGGCAGTTGAAGATGGACGTCTTGCCGGCGCCGTTCGGGCCGATCACGGCGAACAGCTCACCACGGCCGACCGTGAAGCTGACGCCGTTCAACGCGGTCACGCCGCCGAACCGAAGGGTCAGCTCGGACACCTCGAGCAGCGGCGCGGGCGTCGGCACTCGCGCTTCCTGGTCCTCCTGGGCCGCGGCGGTCACGCGCTCCATCGCTTCTTCCTCCGGTAGCTCTTGACGTCGGCGAAAGATCGCCTGCCTGAGACGTCGGAACTGTCCGGTGTGGACCCCAGGTAGAACTCGCGGATGTCCTCGTCGTCGAGCAGATCACTTGCCAAGCCGTCGCGGACGACCTTGCCGACCTCCATCACGTAGCCGAACCGCGCGATGGACAGCGCCATCACCGCGTTCTGCTCGACCAGCAGCACGCTCGTGCCCTGCTCGTTGATCTGCACGACGATCTCGCGGACCTGCTCGACCAGCTTGGGCGCAAGACCGAGGGATGGTTCGTCGAGGAGCAACAGCCGCGGCCGGGCCATCAGCGCGCGGCCGATGGCGAGCATCTGCTGTTCGCCGCCGGACAGGTAACCGGCGGTCGACCGGCGCCGCTCGGCCAGCACGGGGAACAGGTCGAACACCCGGGAGACCGACTCGCGGTACTCGGCGCGCCTGCGGGTGTGGGCGCCGGCCTTCAGGTTCTCCTCGACGGACATCTCCGCGAAGATCCGCCGGCCCTCCATCACTTGCGCGACGCCGTTGCGCACCACGTCGGCCGGGTCGGCCGAGGTGAGGTCGGTGCCCGCCACCTGCACGGACCCCTTGGTGATCTTGCCGCGGTGAGCGATCAGCAGGCCGGTGACCGCCCGTAGCAGCGTCGTCTTGCCGGCGCCGTTCGCGCCGAGCAGGGCCACGATCGAGCCGTCGGGCACCTCCAGGGAGAGGCCCCGCAGCACGAGCACCACGTCGTCATAGACGACCTCGAGGTTGTTCACGGACAAGATCGCTGACATGGCCGCTCCGCACTGAGCCGGTTGCCGTCCGAACGTGACCCCGATCACGTCAGATACGGACGGTAACCGCTGTCCGGGGGGTGGGCAAGGATCATGCCGAGACCGTTACCCGTGGGTAGCCGGGTGGCCTTGAGCTGACCACGAAGGCGCGAATGTCAGACTCGTCGACGTGACCTCGGTATTCGACTGGCTCGACACCCGCGCCGACGAGCGCCGCCGGGCGGGGCTGGCGCGGCAGCTGCGCCCGCGCCGACCCGACTCCGACCTGCTGGATCTCGCGGGCAACGACTACCTGGGGCTTTCGCGGGACAAGCGGGTGGCCGGGGCCGCCGCCGCGGCGACGCTGCGCTGGGGTGCCGGGTCGACCGGGTCGCGGCTGGTGACCGGCACTATCGAGGCCCACACCGAACTGGAACACGAGCTGGCGGCGTTCTGCGGAGCGCAGGCGGCGCTGGTGTTCTCGTCGGGGTTCATGGCGAACCTGGGCGCGATCACCGCACTGTCCGGCAAGGGCAGCGCCATCGTGACCGATGCCTATCTGCACGCCTCACTGATCGACGGGTGCCGACTCTCGCGGGCGGACGTGGCGGTGGTGGCCCACGCCGACGCGCCGGCCGCCGCACACGCGCTGAAGACCAGGCGCACCGAACGAGCACTGCTGGTGACGGACTCGGTGTTCTCAGTGGACGGTGACCTGGCCCCTCTGGGTGCGCTGGCCGCCGCCTGCCGGGAGCACAACGCCGCCCTGGTGGTGGACGACGCCCACGGCTTCGGCGTACTGGGCGAGGGCGGCCGGGGCGCGGTGGCCGACGCCGGCCTGATCGGCGAGCCGGACGTGGTGACCACGGTGACGCTGTCCAAGGCGCTGGGCGCACAGGGCGGCGCGGTCGTGGGTCCCCGGCGGGTGATCAAGCACCTGGTGGACTCGGCGCGCAGCTTCATCTTCGACACGGGCCTGGCGCCGGCGAGCACGGCGGCCGCCCTGACGGCGCTGTCCGTGCTGCGCGACGAACCGGACCGGCCGTTACGAGTGCGCGCCGTGGCGACCGACCTGGCGACTCGGCTGCGGGACGGCGGCCTGACGGTGACCGACCCGGCGGCGGCCGTGATCTCCGTGCGGGCGCCGTCACCGGAGGCGGCGGTCGAGTGGGCGGACTCCTGTCGGGCGGCCGGGGTGTGGGTCGGCTGCTTCCGGCCGCCGTCGGTGCCGGACGGGGTGTCCAGATTGCGGCTGACCGCGAGGGCCGACCTCACGGACGGTGAGGTAGACAAGGCAGTGGAGATCATCCTCGGGTGCGCGCCTCCGGAAGCGGTCAGCCCGGCATGATCACCGCCGCATGGTGACGTGCTCGATGCCGTCCTCCAGGTAGGTCTCCCCCACGGAAACGAACTCGAACTTCTCGTAGAACGGCAGCGCGTAGGTCTGCGCGTCGAGCACCATGGACACGTCGCCAAGGTGTTCCACAGCCGCACCCATCAACACACCACCCAGCCCGGTTCCCCGAGCATCACGCGCCACACAGACCCGGCCGATGCGGGCCGTGCCGTCGGGCTCGATGAGCAACCGCAGGCACGCCTGCAGCACCGAGCCCGGCTGCCACCACAGGTGCACGGTGCTGGGCAGGAGATCCAGGCCGTCCACGTCCGCGTAGGCGGCCTCCTGTTCCACCACGAACACGTCCGCGCGCAACCGCAGCAGCGCGTACAGCTGGGCAGCCGTCAGCTGATCACCAGCGACAAGGTTCAGAGTCACCCCTGCTGGGTATCAGATCTGCTCTTCCAGCAGTGCGGCATAGGTCGAAAGCCGCGTGTAGACCCCGGGCTTGCCCGGCGCCGCACAGCCCTCGCCCCATGACGTGACGCCCACCAGGCGCCCGGCCACGATGAACGGACCGCCCGAGTCGCCCTGACAGGCGTCGACCCCGCCCTGCGGCACGCCGGCGCACGTCATCGACGCCGCCAGGTACGCCGGGTACGACTTCACGCACTCGGCGTCGGCCATCACCGGGACTGTCGCCTGCAGCAGGTAACGCGACGGCTGCCCGTCCGCCGCCGTGCGGCCCCAGCCGAGGATCAGGCCCGGCTGTCCGGCCTGGTAGACCTCGGCCTGGTCGGCGCCGACCAGGTCGATCGTCTGGTACGGGAGGCGAGTCTCGAGAGTCAGCAGGGCGACGTCGTTGCCCGACCGCACGTCCTTGAACTCCGGGTGTATCCAGATCTCGCGGACCGGCGTGACCATGCCGGCACCGCTTTCCTTGTCCTCACGCCCGGCCACCACCGCGAGGTCCACCGGCGTCTTGCCGGCCACACAGTGCGCGGCGGTGACCACCTTGTTGTCGTCGACCAGCGTGCCGCCGCAGAACTGGAAGCCGTCGGCCGTGGCCAGATAGACGGCAAAGCTGAAGTCAGCGATGCTCGCCCGTTGACCGCCGACGATCTGTTCGTCGGCGCTGGCCTGGAAGAGCCCGATCGCGGCGGCCGTGGTGGCCAGGCACGCGACGAGCAGAATTCGGGTGACCCGCGAGGTCGCCCCCATGTCGTCTCCTAGTTGTAGACGTCTGATGGGCATTCTTGGCAACCCTTCGCGACGCGTCCGCCATAGGCAACTCGACCATGTCGCCCAACCAGGTGAAATCGGCGATCGGGCATGCTGGACGCGTGCGCAGGCTTGTGGTCTCTCTGGCGGTCGCGGCGGTCGCGGCGGTGGCCGGTTGTTCGGCCACCACTCCCCCGCCGTCCGAACCGTCTCCTACCAGCGACGATGCGGCAAGCACCACCACTTCCCCGCTCCCGCCGCCCGCGTGGACGGTCGGCGCCACCCCGCTGCCGCTGCGGCCGGACGGGTTCGGCCAGGTGCTGCCCACCCCGCCGGAACTGGTCAACCGGAGCCTGCCCACCACCGACGCGCTGGCCCCGCCGGCCGACGGCAGGTACGCGGCCACCGTCTCGGCCGTGCCGGCGGACGTGCTCGCGCGCAGCACCTGGCGGGCGAACTGCCCGGTGACACCGGCCGAGCTGCGCTACCTCACCATGTCGTTCCATGGCTACGACGGCCGCGTGCACACGGGCGAGATGATCGTCAACGCGCAGCTGGCCGACGACGTCACGAAGGTGTTCGGCTGGCTGTTCGACGCGAAGTTCCCCATCGAGGAGATGCGGGTGGTGGCCGCGGCCGAGTTGGACGCCGCCCCGACCGGCGACGGCAACAACACCACGGCTTTCGTGTGCCGCAACAAGGTGGGGCGGAACTCGTGGTCGGCACACGCGTTCGGGCAGGCGATCGACCTGAACCCGTTCTGCAATCCTTACACGACCGGGGATCTGGTACTTCCCGAACTCGCTTCGTCCTATGTGGACAGATCGGTGACGCGGCCGGGGATGATCCTGCCGGGTGACGCGGTGGTGCGCGCGTTCGCCGCCATCGGCTGGAAATGGGGCGGCGAGTGGTCAGATCCCGTTGACATCCAACACTTCTCGAGTACCGGTACCTGAGATCCCGCGCAGCACGGCGGCCAGGCCGCCGCTGAACTCCTCGTCGGCTGACACCTCGCCGGCGTCGGCGGCCGTCGCGGCCAGGAGCGGGAACTCCTCGGCCGAGAGCGCGGCCATGGCCGACGTGCCGGCACCGGACAGCGGGCCGAAATGCGTGTTCTGCAACGCGCCGAGCAGGTACGCGACCAACGTGCGCTGGGCGACCACCCGCTCAGTCCCCGTGAACCCCGCGTCCGTGAGCACTGTGAGCGTCGCCTCGATCATCCGCCGGGACGCGGGTGCGGAATGCCGGTGCCGCAACAACAGCGGCACCGTGGCGGGGTGGGTGAGGACCGCGTCGCGGACGCGGTTCAGCAGCGTCGTGAGCCGCTCGCGCCAGTCGCCGGGCGGCACCGCCAGGTCCACGGTCGCCAGCACCTGGTCGACCACCAGTGCTTCCAGCTCGTCCTTGTCCCGCACGTAGCGGTACAGCGACATGGTGGCCATGCCCAGCTCCCTGGCCACCGCACGCATGGTGAGCGCGGGCAGCCCGTCGCGGTCGATGACCACGAGCGTGGCCATGGTGATCTGGGTCGGCGTCAGCGAGCGCGGGCGGGGCACGGGTTGACAGCGTACAAGATACGCGCATACTGGACTGTAGATGTACGACGTACGCCTACGGAGGTCCGATGCGAGTCCCCCAGCGTGACCTGGTCGCGTTCACCGGCGCCACGGTGCCGGTGCCCGATCCCGATCTGCTCGTCCACCTGCAGTTCCGCCGGTTCGCTGGCTGCCCGGTCTGCAACCTCCACCTCCGCACGGTGGTAACCCGCCACGACGAGATCCGGGCGGCCGGCATCCGCGAGGTGGTGGTGTTCCACAGCGGCGTGGCCGAGCTGCGTGGGCACGTCGACGACCTACCGTTCGACGTGATCCCCGATCCGGAGAAGGTGCTCTACCGGGAGTTCGGCGTGGAGTCCCGGCGGCGGGCGCTGCTCGATCCGCGGGTGTGGCCGGTGATCGTGCGGTCCATCGCGCGGGATCTGCCGCCCGTGCTGCGAGGACGGCGGTCATTGCCGGCCCGCCGACCGCAGGGCGGACGACTCGGGCTACCCGGCGACTTCCTCATCGCTCCCGACGGGCGAGTACTGGCCGGACAGATCGGCCGACACGCCTACGACCAGTGGACGGTCGACGAACTGCTCGCACTGGCGCCGAGCGCAACACCTCACGGAGCAACGTGACGGCCGCGGGGATCTCCGTGTCGCCGATGTTGCCGTACCGGCACGTCTACGACCGACGAACTGCCGGCACCGGTGCCGAGCGCAACGCGTCACGAAGCAGCGTGACAGCCGGCGGGATCTCCGTGTCGCTGATGTTGCCGTACCCGAGGACAAGCGCGCGGTCCGCCGTTCGCTTCGTGCGGTAGTCGTCGAGGTCGGACAGCGACAGCCCGGCGGCGGCCGCCGCCAGGACCACCCGGCGAGTGTCCGTGCCGTCCGGCAGGTGCAGCAGGACGTGCAGCCCGGCGGCCGTGCCGGCGACCCGCCCCTCCGGCACCTGGTCGCCGAGCGTGCGAACCAGCAGGTCGCGGCGGGCGCGGAACCGTCGCCGCGCGGCGCGCAGGTGGGCGTCGTACCACCCGCGGTCGATGAACGTGGCGAGCGCGAGCTGGTCGAGCACCGGCGGCGCGGCGGCCACGAGGTTCGCCTCCCGCAGGGCCGGGGTCATGGCGGCGGGCGCCACCAGCCAGCCGAGGCCCAGCGCCGGTGACAGCGTCTTGCTGACCGAGCCGAGGAGGAAGACCCGGCTCGGGTCCATCCCCTGCATGACGGCCACCGGGTGGTGGTCGTAGCGGAACTCGGCGTCGTAGTCGTCCTCGATGACGTAGCCGTCCACCTCGCGGGCCCAGCGCACCAGGCCCGCCCGGCGGTCCGGGGACAGCACCGCGCCGGTGGGAAACTGGTGTGCCGCACCCACGACCACCGCCCGGGCGGGCGTGCGCGCCAGGTCGTCGACGCGCAGGCCGTCGTGGTCGACGGGCACCGGGTGCACGCGCAGCCCGGCGCTCGTGGCGGCGTCGCGCAGCCGGCCCCAGCCCGGTTCTTCCACGGCCACGTCGGCGATCCCCGTCGCACGCAGGGCTCGGCAGGTGCGGACCAGGCCGTCGGTGATGCCCGCGCACACGAACACAGAGCCGGCGTCCGCGCCGCGCGCACGGCGCAGGTACTGGGCGACGGTCGTGCGCAGCACCGCGTGTCCGGCGGGGTCGGGCAGGCCGAGGTCGTAGTGGACGGCCGAGCCGGTCACCGCCCGGACGGCATCCGCCCAGCGGCGGCGCGGAAACGCCCGCAGGTCGGGCAAGCCGGGCGCGAGGTCGTACCGGATGGGCGGCGGTTCACTGGCGGCGCGCGCGGGTGGCGGTGGCGTGGCGGCGGGCGCCCAGGAGACGCGAGTGGCGGAACCCACCCGGGCGGCGAGGTACCCCTCGGCCACCAGTTGCCCGTACGCCTCGGTCACCACCCAGCGGGAGCAGCCGAGTTCCTCGGCCAGCGCCCGACTCGGTGGCAGGGCGGCGCCCTCGCTCAGCCGGCCGTCCCGGATGGCCGTGCGCAGCGCGAGCGCCAGGCGGTCGTGCAGGCGGCCGCGCTCCGGACCGATGTCCAGCAGCGTCGCCCACGAGAAATTGGTCTGGGAAACCGCCACGAGATTGGAGCGTACCGGCGGGCCGAAGCCGCCTACCGTGGTCGACATGATGGAGAACCTGGCGCTGGGTGCCATGTGGTTCGGCACGCGGACCGACGAGCGCCGGTCGTTCGAGCTCCTCGACCGGTTCGTGGACGCGGGCGGTGTCTGGATCGACACGTCCAACTCCTACGCGTTCTGGGTGCACCCGAGCGGCTTCGGCGGGCAGAGCGAGACGGTGCTCGGCCGGTGGCTGGCTCGCCGGCCGGGGGTTCGGGACCGCGTGCGGATCAGCACGAAGGTGGGCGCCGAGCCGTCCGAGGCCGGGGACTGGCCGGCGACGGCCGAGGGGCTCTCGGCCGGGGTCATCAAGGCGGGACTGGAAAGCAGTCTCCGGCGGCTGGGCACCGACCATGTCGAGCTGTACTGGGCCCACATTCCCGATTCGGCCACATCGCTGGAGGAGACGGTCGGGGCCTTCGACGAGCTGGTGTCCGCCGGCGTGGTCGGCCGGCTCGGGTGCTCCAACTACGCCATCTGGCAGGTCGAGCGGGCGCGACAGATCGCGCGGGACCGCGGTGGTGCGGGGTTCACCGCGATCCAGCAGCATCACACTTATCTGCGGCCGCTACCCGGAGAGTGGCCGTCGGGGGCTCGGTTCGGGGCGGTCACCGATGAGGTGCTGCACTACCTGGAGCATCATCCGGACATGGCGTTGTGGGCGTACACGCCTTTGTTGAGTGGGAGTTACACCCGTGCCGACAAGCCGTTGGCGGAGACGTACTCACATCCCGGGACCGATCGGCGGCTCGCCGTGCTCGATGAGGTCGCCGCCGAGGTTGGCGCGGACCGGAACGTGGTGGTGTTGGCGTGGTTGGCCGGTGGAGGTTTCACGCCGGTGGTCGGGGTGAGCGGTGTTGAGCAGTTGGAGGCCGCTGTCGCGGGGGTTTCGTTGGAGTTGACCGGGGAGCAGCGGG
This sequence comes from uncultured Actinomycetota bacterium, assembly GCA_963826035.1. GTDB lineage: Bacteria > Actinomycetota > Actinomycetes > Mycobacteriales > Pseudonocardiaceae > Actinophytocola. Next base: position 714,522 of record CAWGVZ010000010.1, read on the forward strand.
AGCGACTGGACACCATCGTGTGAGCGCTGGCCCTGTTGATCGGTCCGGTCGGCCCGGCGACCGCGGCTGCCCCTGTCTGTGGACAAGTCGGGTTGGCTCGCCGTTCTTGTCGGTGCTCGCGACTACGCAAGCCGTGTTTGATGACATCGTTTGACCTGCGGGTTTGTCTTCCTGGTCAGGAGCATGGGATTCGTGTGGGGAGTGCGAGACCGCGGTTCCCGACGGTGAGATCGCGGTTCCCGCGTGCGAGATCGCGGTTCCCGACGGTGAGATCGCGGTTCCCGCGTGCGAGATCGCGGTTCCCGACGGTGAGATCGCGGTTGATGGGGAACCTGGAGTGGTCAGCGCCGGGCAGGGGGTCCGCGGGGCCTGGCGGTAGGGCTCGGTCACAGTTGTTCTGTTGACTCAGTAGTTCCACCCTGTGTGCACACAGCAGCCGGGAAACGACGGCCTCACGCACCGCAACCGCGATCTCGCGCGCCGCAACCGCGATCTCACGCAGACTGACAACGGCGTGAACAACCCCACCGGCGCCCGCCAGACATCTACGCAGGTCAAAACCATGACCTCAAATCGGACCTCGCCTACGCTGGATAACGGGGGGCCGTGGCCCGCTGTCGCATCATGGTTGGCGGCGGTTTCACCCGAGAATGCCCTGGTCTCCACGTGGTTCGAACCGTGGAACCACCGCCCAGAGACCCACTCGGGCCCGGGCGCGGCGGCAAGCCGCGGGTCCCGCCCGGAACCGCGAACTCGCGTGCGGGAACCGCGATCTCGCGTTTCCGGGACGTGCTGGGGTCAAGACGAGCCGTTCTGGTCGTCCTCTGTGGAGCGGGTGCCGCCGAACTTGTTCCACACCTTGCCGGCCGCGCCAGAGACCGCCTCGCCCACGTCGCTCAGTACCTTCGTCAGCGGGTCCGTCGAGCTGGACCACGACTCCTTGTACGACCGGCCCGCCGACTTGATGTCGTCCATCATGGACGACGACGGGGCGTCATCCTCGCGGCGCAGATAGTCGCCCGCCAGGATCGCCCGGTACTCCTCCGACGCCGCCCACCGCTGGAGCTGCGCCGCCCGCACCACGGCGAACGGATGGGTCATGTGCTCGACCGTCATGAGCTTGAGGATGCTGTCTCGAATGTCGTCGACCTCCTCGTACTCCTTGGCCTGCTGGAGAAAGGTGGGGATGTCGATCTCGCCCACGCTGCCGCCCGCCAGGTACAGCTCGGTGCGCAGCGCGGCCGCCGGGTCCTGACTGCACAGCAGGCCGGCCCGGTCGCAGGTCAGTTCCGCCTTGCGATACCACTCCATCAACGCGGCGATCACGGCCCGCAGACCGAGCGCCCCGATCGGAACCCAGCTGACCGACTGCTGCAGCCGCAACAGTCGAATCAACAACGTGCTGAGCACCGCGTGACCGGACAGCACATGCCCGACCTCGTGACCGACGACGTTGCGCAGCGCCTCGGTGTCCAGCGCCTCGACGATCCCCGTGGTCAGCACGATGAACGGCTGGTCGATGCCGATCGTGTAGGCGTTGGCGATCGGGTTGCGCGCCACGTACAGCTGCGGCACGGTGTCCAGGTCGAGCGTCTCGGCGCACTCGTTGCGCAGCCGGTCGAGCTTCGGGTACTGCTGCGGGCCAACGCGAATGGAGGAGGCCAGCGCGTACAGCCGCTCGGCCCGCTCGCTCCACATGCCGGCTACCGCCTTGAGCACGGCCGAGATCCCCGGCACCGCACGCAGCGTCGCCAGCGCGCCCCGGTCCGCCGGATGTTCGTACGCCCTCGGGCTGATCCCCTGGAACCGCACTCGTGTCGAGGAACCTTCGACCACGGCGTCGCTGTCGCTCATCACACCACTCCCCTGTGTCGGGACCCAGCCTAGGCCGACCATGTGAACGGCGGGTCAGATCCGACGAGACCAGTGCCCCGTCCAGGAAGGTTCAGCACATTTCTCCGCGGCCCAGGCGGCCGCTGATCGCGTTGTCGGAAGGCCCAAATACAACCCGGTATGAGGACCTCCCTCCGCCTTACCAGCGACCACTTGGACCACGGATAAGCGCACCAACCTCCCTGGACGGGGCACTAGGGTGGACGACGCCCCCCCAAATGATCATTCAGGGAGACGAACGATGAGCCTCGAGCGTCCCACCGCACCCGACCCCTACTCGCTGCTGCCGGCCACCGGGTCGTTCACCGTGACGTCCACCGACGTGACCGACGGCGAGCAGCTGCCGATGAGCGCGGTGCACGACAGCGCGGGCGGCGCGAACACCTCGCCGCAGCTGTCCTGGAGCGGGTTCCCCGCTGGCACGAAGAGCTTCGTGGTCACCTGCTTCGACCCGGACGCCCCGGTGCCCGGCGGCTTCTGGCACTGGATCGCCGTGAACCTGCCGGCTGGCACCACCGAGCTGCCGGCCGGCGCGGGCGCCGACGACGCGAGCCTGCCGGGCGACGCCTTCCACGTCCGCTCCGACTTCTCCACCCGCGCGTTCGGCGGCGCCGCGCCGCCGCAGGGCGACGTGCCCCACCGCTACTACTTCGTGGTGCACGCGGTCGACACCGAGGCCCTCGACGTCGACGAGAACGCCTCGGCCGCCGTGGTCAGCTTCAACCTGGCGTTCCACACGCTGGCCAGGGCCGTCATCACCCCGACCTACCAGCACTGACCGGCCCGGGAATCCGCCGGCCGGGTGGTGGCGTTGGATGAGCACGTGACGAACTTCGACCTGGTCATCATCGGCACCGGCTCCGGCAACTCGATCGTCAACCATCGCTTCGCCGACTGGCGGGTGGCGATCATCGAGCGCGGGGTGTTCGGCGGGACCTGCCTGAACGTGGGCTGCATCCCCACGAAGATGTTCGTGCACAGCGCGGACCTCGCGGCCGGCCCGCGCGCGTCGAGCCGGCTCGGTGTCGACCTGACGCTCGACGGCGTGCGCTGGCCCGACGTGCGCGACCGCATCTTCGGCCGGATCGACCCGATCGCGGCCGGCGGGCGGACCTACCGGACCGAACACGAGGACAACGCGAACGTCACGGTCCACGAAGGAACCGCCAGGTTCACCGGTGAGCGTCAGCTGGAGGTCAACGGCGAGACGATCACGGCGGACCGCGTCGTGCTGGCCAACGGCGGCCGCCCGGTCATCCCGGACGTGCCCGGCCTCGAGGAGGTCGGCTACCACACGAGCGACACGATCATGCGGCTCGACGAGCTACCGCGACGCCTGGTGATCATCGGCAGCGGGTTCGTGTCGGCCGAGTTCGCGCACGTGTTCTCGTCGTTCGGGGTCGAGGTCACGGTGGTCGCCCGGTCCGGCGCGCTGCTGCGCCATGAGGACGGTGACATCAGCGCCCGGTTCACCGAGCTGGCCTCCGACAAGTGGGACGTGCGGCTGGACCGCAAGCTCCTGCGGGCGAACCGGCTGGCGGACGGCACGGCGCGGCTGCACCTGGAGGGTCCGGCCGGCGCCGACACGGTGGACGCCGACGTGGTGCTGGTGGCCGTCGGCCGCGTGCCGAACTCGGACACGTTGAACCTTCCGGCCGCGGGGATCGAAGTCACGCCCACCGGCCACGTGGTGGTCGACCAGTACCAGCGCACGACCGCGGCCGGGGTGTGGGCGCTCGGCGACATCAGCTCGCCGTTCGAGTTGAAGCACGTTGCCAACCACGAGGCTCGAGTGGTGAAGCACAACGTGCTCCACCCGGACGCCCCGATCCAGGCGGACCACCGGTTCGTGCCGCACGCGGTGTTCACCGCGCCGCAGATCGCGTCGGTGGGGCTGACCGAGGAGCAGGCCCGCGAGCGCGACGTGCGTTACGTGACCGCGAAGCAGGACTACGCGGACATCGCCTACGGCTGGGCCATGGAGGACACGACCGGCTTCGCGAAGCTGTTGGCCGACCCGGATTCCGGCCAGCTGATCGGCGCGCACATCATCGGCCCGCAGGCGGCCACGTTGATCCAACCGCTGATCCAGGCGATGAGCTTCGGCCTGGACGCCCGGTCGATGGCCACCGGCCAGTACTGGATCCACCCGGCCATGCCGGAGCTGGTGGAGAACGCGCTGCTGAAGCTCCCGCTCTGAGCCAACTCGGCGTCCGGACCGTACGACTCGCGGTCGAAAGCGTACGAGTCGCCGAGCGCGCGAGTCGTACCGTTTCGACCGTGAGTCGTACCGAAACGCGACGACGCGTTCGGGACGTGGGGCAAACGTCCCGAACGCGTCGTCCGTGAGAGCGCCGGTCAGCTCTTCTCGGCCCGCCTGCGTCGGGCGATGAGCGTCACGGCGCCGCCTGCGGCGAGCAGCACCAGGCCGGCCAGCGAGATCGGTACGGCGGCACTCACTCCGGTCTCGGCCAGGTCACTGTCGTCGGACACCTTGTCGATCCCGGTGGCGTCGGCGGGGGACGTGGTCGTGGTCGGCTTGGTGGTGTCGCTCGTGGTGGTCGGCCGGGTGGTGCTGGTCGGCGGCTGGGTGGGCCGCGTGGTGGTTGTGGTGGTGGTGGTCGTCGGCGGCTGGGTGGTGCCGCCGTTGAAGGTCGCGCACTTCGCCTGCGACAGCACGATTTCCGCGGCGGCGATCCCGTGGACGGGACCGCCGATCGTGACGTGCACGGCGTTCACGGTGAGCGAGTCGCCCTTGCGGATCTGCTCGTTGATGCGCACGGTCGCGATGCCCAGGACGTCGATGTCACCGTCGATGTCACCCTCGATCGAGGTGTCGACCTTCTGACCGAGGACCGTCAGGTCGGCGACGCTGGCGGAGCCCGTGACGTCCTTCCCGCTGGACGTGCACTCGGCGCTGATCACCGTGGCGCTGAGGATGTCCTTCACCACGACGTCGGCGATGCTCGCCGCGCTGTGCTGGGTCCGGCCCTTGAGCGTGGCCGACGCGTTGAGCACGTTCGCCGTGACCAGGCCGGCGAGGTTGGGGCCGACCTGGGCGAGCGACTCGTTCGCGCCCCTCGGGTACATGGCGGTCGGCACGGGGTCGATCTTGACGAGCGGCTGGTGCAGCAGCGTGGTCGCCACTGACAGGGCGTAGGCGGAACCGGAGGGCCCCTTGGCGGCGAGAGCCGGCGGGGCGGCGAGTACCGCCGTCAGCGCGGCCACGCCAACCAGTCCACATCCGGTCGCGAACATGCGGGAACGACGCAACGTCAACTCCAGTTTCTTCTGCGTACTCGAAATGGGTTTCCCCCGACGGAAGGACTCCAGAATTGTGATTACGTTCGGTGAAGTCAATTCACGGACGAGCAGCTTTGCCGCCGTCGACATGTCACCCAGAATTGCAGTTTCGACGTTATCTATTCGTTACCTTCGGAAGGCGGCCTGGCCGTTTGCGTCGACCACTTTCCAGCCCTGCGAGGCGAACTAGGCTGCCCGGGCGTCACTCTGCGGCCATTCGAGTGACCCCCAAAGTAACAGGATCATCTCAAACTGTGACTCAGATCACTTGATACTGCGCCGAATCGACGAACGGTCGCCAACCCCCGCAATGGGTGACAACGCCTTCTGATAAGGAGGCAAAACATTTACTGAGCGGCACCTGGCCATAACGCTGGGAGACCATTCGGCGCACCCTGTTCGATCAGCCGCGACAACGCGTCGGTGTCCAGATACTCGCTCACCAGGTCCGCCAGCAGGTCGAGCTGCGCTCCCCGCGCGTCGGCCACCCGCGTGTCCGGTGCGACCGTGAAACCCGTGCGCCCAGCCGTCTCCGCCGCCCAGACCAGCAGCTTGCGACGGAACGCGTCGTTGTCGAGCAGGCCGTGCCAGTGGGTGCCGATCACCCGATCGGTGTGGACACCCTCGGTCGAGCCGTCCGGCAGCGTGATCAGACCCGGCTCCGCCTGGCGGATGACCTGACCGTGGTGGATCTCGTAGCCGGCCACCGGCTCACCGAACGCCAACCCGGTGAAATGGGGGTCGTATGAACTTTGCGCGTGACCTCCCACTGTGTCAGGTTGCGCGCCAAGCTTAAGAGTCTTCTTTTTCACGAACTCGATGTCCAGGTCCAGCAGGCCGAGCCCGTCGACCTCCCCGCGCCCGGACTCCACGTGGTCGACCAACCGTTTGCCCAGCATCTGGAAGCCACCGCAGATGCCGAGGACCGGCTTGTCCGTGGCGATCAGCGCGTCGGCCAGGCCGCGGGCCCGCAGCCAGGCCAGGTCGTCGACCGTGGACTTCGAGCCGGGCACCACGATCAGGTCGGCGTCGGCCAGCCGGGACGGCTCGGTCACCAACCGGACGGCCACCCCCGGCTCGCACGCCAGCGCCTCGACGTCCGTGGCGTTGGAGATGCGGGGCAGCCGCACCACGGCCACCCGCAGCCACTGCGAGCCGACCGGCGGCAGCGGCCGGCCGACCATCCCGTCCGCCGCGTAGGACAGGGAGTCCTCGGCGTCGAGCCACAGGTCCTCACGCCACGGCAGCACGCCGAGCACCGGTCGCCCGGTGAGCGCGGTCAACCGATCGAGCCCGGGAGTCAGCAGCGAGACGTCGCCGCGGAACTTGTTGATCACGAAACCCGCGATGAGCGCCTGGTCGGCCGGGTCGAGGATGGCGAGCGTCCCGAACAGGTGGGCCAGCACGCCGCCGCGGTCGATATCGCCGACCACCAGCACCGGCAGGTTCGCCGCGCGCGCGAGGCCGAGGTTCGCGATGTCCCGCTCGCGCAGGTTGATCTCCGCGGGCGAGCCGGCGCCCTCGCAGACCACCACGTCGTACTCGGCCCGCAGTCCGTCCAGAGTGGACACCACGGTGTCCAGGTAGGACCGTTCGCGGTAGTCGGTGAGCGTGCCGACCACCTGCCCGAGGAGCACCACCTGCGAGCTGTTGTCCGCGCCTGGCTTGAGAAGTACGGGGTTGAACCGCACGCTCGGCGCCAGCCCGCACGCCATCGCCTGCATGGCCTGTGCCCGGCCGATCTCGCCGCCCTCGACGGTCACGGCCGAGTTGTTCGACATGTTCTGGGCCTTGAACGGCGCCACCCGCACGCCCTGCCGGGCGAGCCAGCGGCAGATGCCCGCCACCAGCACGCTCTTGCCCGCGTCCGACGACGTGCCGGCGACCAGCAATGCTCCCCGCACTTTGGTGATCCCTTCCGCTGGCCATACCGTGCACCTGCCATCATCGCGGTCATGCCCGCCACCCCCGTCACCGCCGTCCTGGTGCACAGCCCGTTTCTCGGTCCGGCGAGCCTGCGGCCCATGGCGGACGCGCTGGCCGCGCTCGGCCACCCGGCGGTGCTGCCGGACCTGCGGCCGTCGGTGGTGGCGCCGCCGGTTCACCAGGTGCTGCTCGGCGCGTTCGCCGACGCCATGAGCGACCAGTTGCTGGATGGGCCGGTCGTGCTGATCGGGCACAGTGGCGCCGGTCCCCTGCTGCCGGCGTTCGCCGACGCGCTCGAGGAGGCGGTGACCGGCCTGGTCTACGTCGACGCGGGGCTGCCGACGCCGGGACGCAGCTGGCGGGACACGGTGCCGGCATCGCTGTACGCGGAGCTGCGCGGCATGGCCAGGGAAGGGCAACTGCCCCGCTGGCAGCGCTGGTTCACGCCCGACCCGCTGGTCGAGCTGGTGGCCGACGAGGACCTGCGCGCGGAGATCGCCGACGAGGCGCCCGAGGTGCCGATCGCGTTCCTGAAGGAGGAGCGGCCGGACGTGGAGTGGAACGGCCCGGCCGGCTACGTGCAGCTGTCGTCGCCCTATGCGGGCGACGCGGCCGAAGCGGAGGCGCGAGGGTGGCCGGTGCGCCGCCTGGCGACCCACCACCTGGCCCCGGCCACCGACGCCGACCCCGTGGCCAGGGCCGTGCTCGAGGTCCTGGCCGAGCTGCTCCGACCATGAGCTGACACAAGATCGACCGCGGGCCCGTTTTCCAGCGTGGTCGCGAGCACTGACAAAACGCGCGGGACCGGTCCCGCTCGGGTTCGGGCACACTGACGCGGTGACCGGCAAGAAACGCAGGCCGAGGACCGCGGGCCCCGCGCCCCGCCGGATCTCCGGCGCCCGGCCGCCAGAACGCCGCCCGCCACCTCCCCCGCCGACCCGCTCGAGCCGCTCAATTTCCCCTGGCTCGAGCAGGACGCCTCGCGGCACCCGTGGCCGGGGAGGCTGGGGCACGAGGACGTCGAGCAGCCCTACTTGGACCTCGGGGACGGGAAACCGGCGCGCTGGCGCTGGCGGGTGGACCGCCGCACCTACGCTTTCGAGAACCACTACGGCGAGGTGTTCCGGTTCCGGTACCGGTGGTACGAACGCGTGGACTACTGGCTCGCGTTCGCGCTCCTCGCCGCCGCCGTCGTGACGGTGGTCCTGCTGCTGGGGTGATACCGCGGCCGTGCACGAGAACGAGCGGATACTCGCCGAATACCGCGAGCAACAGGAACTCGAGGCGGCCGAGGAACGCACCCGGAGCAAGGAGCGCTGGCAGTACCACACCGCGCCCGGCAGCGCCGTCTACGCCTACTACCGCCGGCCCTGGTACCTGAGTCCCTGGCCGTGGTTGTTCGTCGCACTCGTGGTGGCCGGGATCAGCTGGCTCACGGCAGGGTGAGGATCTCCGCGCCGTCGTCGGTGACCACCATGGTGTGCTCGAACTGGGCGGTCCAGCTCTTGTCCTTCGTGGTGACCGTCCAGCCGTCGTCCCAGATGTCGTAGTCGATGCCGCCCAGGGTGATCATCGGCTCGATGGTGAACGTCATCCCCTTCTCGATGACCGTGTCCACCTTGGGCTCCTCGTAGTGCAGGATCACGAGTCCACTGTGGAACGAGCGAGCGATGCCGTGGCCGGTGAAGTCCCGCACCACGCCGTAGCCGAACCGCTTCGCGTAGGCCTCGATCACCCGGCCGATCACGTTCAGCGCCCGGCCCGGCCGCACGGCCTTGATGGCCCGCATGGTCGCCTCGTGGGTGCGCTCGACCAGCAGCCGCACCTCTTCGTCGACCTCGCCGGCCAGGAACGTGGCGTTCGTGTCGCCGTGTACGCCGCCGATGAACGCGGTCACGTCGATGTTGACGATGTCGCCGTCCTGGACGACCGTCGAGTCCGGGATGCCGTGGCAGATCACCTCGTTGAGTGACGTGCAGCACGACTTGGGGAAGTTCCGGTAGCCCAGCGTGGACGGGTAAGCGTGGTGGTCGAGCAGGAACTCGTGCACCACCGCGTCGATGTCGTCCGTGAGAGCGCCCGGCTTGACGGCCTTGCCGCCCTCCTGCAGCGCTTGCGCGGCGATCCGGCCGGCCACCCGCATGGCCTCGACGATCTCGTCGGACTGCACCCAGGGATCGGTATTTCGGGCCGGCGCCGGCTTGTCCACGTACTCGGGACGGGCGATGGCGGTGGGAACCTGGCGCCGCGGCGACTGGACGCCAGGCTTCAGTGGGGCACGTACGGGCATGCCCCCAGCCTACGATGCCAGCGCCGCCAGGAAACGACTCGTGGCCGCGACCGCCTTCGCGGACCCGCCCGCGCCGCTCAGCAGCACCCCGAACGCCAGGTCACCCTGGTATCCGACGAACCACGCGTGCGACTGGGTGCCGTCGCCGAACTGGGCGGTGCCGGTCTTGCCGCGCAGGTCGGGGAAGGGTGCGAGCGGCGGCTGGCCCCTCGCCATCCGGTGCATCATGTCGCGGACGGCGACCAGCACGGCCGGGTCGACCGCCGCCGGCTCGGTGTCGGTGGTCGTGTGCTTGTCCCGCAGCAGCGTCGGCGTCGGCACCGTGCCGGCCGCGACGGTCGACGCGACCAGCGTCATCCCGAACGGGCTCGCCACCACCTTGCCCTGACCGAAGCCGTCCTCCGCGCGCTCGACCACGTTCGACGCGGGCGGCACCGAGCCGGTGACCGTGGTGGCGCCCGGCATCACGAAGTCGGCGCCGAGGCCGAACCGCTTGGCCGTGTTCGTGAGGTCCGACGGCCCCATCTTCGAGGCCAGGTCGGCGAAGGTGGTGTTGCACGAGTACGCGAACGCGTCGTGCAGCGGGATCATGCCCTTCTCGAAGTCGTTGTTGTTGGGGATCGGCCGGCCGTCGACCGTGATGCTGGCCGGGCAGCCGACCGGGGTGGTGGCGGTGACCGTGCCGCCGAGCAGCGCGGCGCTGGCCGTCACGATCTTGAAGGTGGACCCGGGGGCATAGCGGCCGGTCAGCGCGATCGCGCCCTGCGCGTCGGCCGGCGCGTTCTGGGCGACCGCCAACAGCTCGCCCGTCGACGGCTGCATGGCCACGATCATCGACGGGGTCGGCTCGGTGGCGAGCGTGGCCTGCGCGGCGTTCTGCAGCTTCGTGCTCAGCGTGGTGACGGCCGCCTTCGCCGGCTCGGCCGGCTTCGCGTGCAGCTCCTCCACCTCGGCGCCGGACACGTCGATCGTGACCACCCGCCAGCCGGTCTTGCCGGCCAGGTCGGCCTCCACCACCTTGCGGATGCCGGGCAGCAAGGTCGGCGCGAACGCCTTGTCGGCGGCCAGCAGGCGCGGGCCGGAAGTGAACCGCACGCCCGGCAGGTCGTAGATCCGCGGCTTCACCAGCTCGTAGTCGTTCCAGCGCAGTGCCGCCACCTGGTAGGGCGCCTCGGCCCCCACCTTGGCGGCGCCGTCGAGGATCGACTGCTGGGTGATGGTGGCGTCGAAGCCGGACAGCGCGCCGGCCAGCGCACCGGCCACGGCGGGTGCGTCGCCGGCCTTGGCCGTCTCGAACAGCACGGACACCACCTGGTTCGGCTCGAGCACCACCTGGCCGTCCCGGTCGAGCACGGGCGCCAGCTGCGGCTCGTCGACCTGCAGGTCCATCGACTGCTGCGCCGCCAGCTTCGGGTGCACGACGGTCGACTCCCAGTGCACCTTCCAGGCGTCGTCCTCGCTGCGCATGCCGAAGCGGCCGGCGTAGGTCCACTCCCGGCGGTCGCCGAAGTTCCAGGTGGCGGTGAACGCCACCGTGGCGTTCGACCCGTCCTCCTCCACCCGGTCGACCCGCGCCCGCACCGACTCCGGCTCGAGCGCGGAGCGCACCTGGTCCAGCAGCGCCTTGGCCGAGTCGGCCGAGTCGGTGAGCCGGCCGGCGGCCTCGTTGTCGCCCTTCGCGAAGGCGTCGAGGAACTTGGTGGCGGCGTTCTGGGCCTCGTCGTCGGATCCGAACAGGCCGCAGCCGGCGAGCGGGACCATGAGCACGGCCGAGGCGAGAACGCCTACCGCCCGGCGGAACGAAGGTGCGCGCACGGCCGCGAGTATGCCCGACTGGAACATGCTCGCTCCGCAGGCTCCGCTCGATCAGAACAGCACAGTGGCGTACTGGCCGACTCGGGTGAACCCGATCCTGCGGTAAGCCGACTGGGCTACCACGTTGTAGGCATTGACATACAGGCTCGCCGTCCGGCCGAGGCCGCGGACGAGCCGGTCGACCACGGCGGCCGTGCCGGCCGAACCGAGCCCATGGCCGCGGCGGTCCGGATGCACCCACACGCCCTGGATCTGGCCGACCGCGTTGGACAGCGCGCCGATCTCCGCCTTGAAGATCACCTCGCCGCCCTCGAACCGGGCGAACGCGCGCCCAGCCCCGATCAGCTCGGCCACCCGTGCGCGGTAGCTGGCGCCACCGTCGCCCGATCGGGGGTCGACGCCGACCTCCTCGATGAACATGGCCACGGCGGCCGGCAGGTAGCGCTCGAGCTCGTCGGGCCGGACCGGGCGGACGTGCTGATCGGCCGTGATCTCGGCGGGCTTGCTGGTGGACATGAGCGGCTGCTCTTCGCGCACCTCGCGCGCGGGGCCCCAGTCCAGCTCCAGCTCCTGCCACAGGCCGAGGACCTGCTCTGCCGGGCCGACCACGGACGAGCACATGCGCCGCCGGCGCAGCGCGCGGTCGGCGAAGGCACGCAGCGCGGCCCGGTTGCCCTGGAGCGGAATGAGGTTGGACCCGGCGAAACACAGCGAGTCGATCCGGCCGCTGCGGAACCCGCGCGGCTCGCAGCCCCACAGCTCGCCACCGAGCCGCCACGGGTCCATGCCCAGGTTCTCGATGCGCGACGCGACCATGCAGGACGCGACAGGGTCCGCCATGAGCATCGCGCGCACGGCGAGTCGATCGCGTTCATCGAGCAGCCGCGCTCCGGCAAGCCGCAACACGAGGTCAAGCGTGCCAGATGGACGCCGGTTGCGGAAACTTCAGCGGGGGTGTCGATCCGGTTTCGGTGAGTTCGACGTGTGAGTAGAACCCCGAAACGGAGGTCACCATGCCCACCCCCGATCCCCTGGTCGTGCAGCAGGACGACGACCGCACTCCCCAGCCGGACCCCGAGACCGAGCCGGTGCCCGCGCTGCTCGCCGGCCAGGAGGAGTACCTGCACGCGGAGATTGGCCGGCACCGATGAGTCTTCGGGGTGCACCTCGTCTACCTGTGTGAGCAGACTGGACGAAGGAGGATTCGCCGATGCGGAAGTTGATCTATTCCATGGGTGTCTCGCTGGACGGCTACACCACGGCCCCCGGCGGGAGCATCGAATGGACGCGGCCGGACGACGAGCTGCACGCGTTCCACAACGAGCGGATGCAGGGCATCGGCACGGAGCTGTACGGCCGACGGCTCTGGGACGAGATGTCCGCGTACTGGCCGACGGCCGACGAGGAACCGGACGCCAGGCCCGTGGTGATCGACTTCGCGAAGCTGTGGCGGGCCACGCCGAAGGTGGTGTTCTCGTCGACGCTGGAGTCGGTCGGCGGGAACGCCAGGCTGGTCCGCACCCGCCGTGACGAGGATGGTGACGAGGACGTGGTGGCCGAGGTGCGCAGGCTCAAGGCGGAGGACGGGGCGGACCTGGCGATCGGCGGCGCCACGCTCGCCGCTCCCGTGGTGCGCGCCGGGCTGGTCGACGAGTACTGGCTCTTCGTGTACCCGGTGCTGGTCGGCGGCGGCACGCCGTACTTCCCGCCGCTGGACAACTGGGTGAACCTGCGCAAGATGGAGACGCGCGAGTTCGCCTCAGCCACCCTGCAACGCTACGAACCAGTCCGCTAACACTCACCCGCGAGATCGCGTTTCCCGACCGCGAGATCGCGGTTCCCGACCACGAAATCGCGGTTCCCGACCACGAAATCGCGGTTCCCGCACGAACGTTGCCTTCCAGAACAGCGTGACCCAGGTGGCGTGTGCAGTGCGGTGGGCCCCCGGAACCGCGATCTCGCGTGCCCGAACCGCGAACTCGGGTGCCCGAACCGCGATCTCGCGCGTGCGGGAAAGGCGAACTCGCGTACCCGAAGCGCGAACTCGCCAACCGGTCATGGGACATGCGGTCCGGACGTAGGGACACGCGGTCCGGACGTGGCGACATGCGGTCCGGACATGGGGACACGCGGTCCGGACGCGGGGACATGTGGGCTGGCGGTGGGGACTCGCGGGGCCCCTGGAGGGGTCTCGCGTGCTGGGGCGGGTTAGGAGACCGTTACTACTGGGGTGCCGGTCGGAGCGGTCTCGCCCGTTTCCTCGGCGATGCGCATGGCTTCTTCGATGAGGGTTTCCACGATCTGGTGTTCGGGCACCGTCTTGATGACCTGGCCCCTCACGAAGATCTGGCCCTTGCCGTTGCCGGAGGCCACGCCCAGGTCGGCCTCGCGGGCCTCGCCCGGGCCGTTCACCACGCACCCCATAACCGCCACCCGCAGCGGGACCTCCATGCCCTCCAGACCCGCCGTGACCTCGTCGGCCAGCTTGTACACGTCCACCTGCGCGCGCCCGCACGACGGGCACGACACGATCTCCAGCTTGCGGGGCCGCAGGTTCAGCGACTGCAGGATCTGCGCGCCGACCTTGACCTCCTCGACCGGCGGCGCGGACAGCGAGACCCGGATGGTGTCGCCGATGCCCTGCCGCAGCAGCGCACCGAACGCCACGGCCGACTTGATGGTCCCCTGGAACGCCGGCCCAGCCTCCGTCACACCCAGGTGCAGCGGATAGTCACACTCCGAAGCCAGGATCTCGTAGGCCCGCACCATGACCACCGGGTCGTTGTGCTTGACCGAGATCTTGATGTCGTGGAAGTCGTGCTCGGCGAACAGCGACGCCTCCCACAGCGCCGACTCGGCCAGCGCCTCCGGGGTGGCCTTGCCGTACTTCTTCATGAGCCGCGGATCGAGCGACCCGGCGTTCACGCCGATACGGATGGGAGTGCCGTGGTCGCGCGCGGCGGCCGCGATCTCCTTGACCTTGTCGTCGAACTTCTTGATGTTGCCCGGGTTCACCCGCACGGCCGCGCACCCGGCCTCGATCGCCGCGAACACGTACCGCGGCTGGAAATGGATGTCGGCGATCACCGGGATCTGAGACTTCTTCGCGATCGCCGGCAACGCCTCCGCGTCATCCTGCGACGGGCACGCCACCCGCACGATGTCGCAACCGGCGGCCGTCAGCTCGGCGATCTGCTGCAGCGTGGCGTTGACATCGGCGGTCAACGTGGTGGTCATCGACTGGACCGACACCGGGAACTCGCTGCCCACCCCGACCTTGCCGACCATGAGCTGCCTGGTCTTGCGTCGGTCGGAAAGGACGGGCGGGGGCGTGCCCGGCATGCCCAGCATGATGCCTTCGGTCATGCCTCCAGGTTACGGGGCGTCATACAAGTCGCCGTGTGAGACCGGTCTACTGAGCGGAGCTTGCGGAGCGCGCATCATCACCGCAATCGGAGCGGGTTCACGATGTCGGCGGTCACGGTGAGCAACACCACGGCGCCACCGATGAGGACGAACACCATGGTGATGCCGGAGAGCTTCGTGTAGTCGACGGGCCCGCCCGCCTCCTTGCCGCGCAGCTTCCGGATCCAGTCGCGGATCTTCTCGTAGAACAGGACGGCGATGTGGCCGCCGTCCAGCGGCAGCAGCGGGAGCAGGTTGAACACGCCGACGAAGAAGTTCAGCGAGGCCAGGGCGAGGATGAAGACCTCCCAGAGGCCCTGGTCCACCGCGTCACCGCCGATGATGCTGGCGCCGACGACGCTCACCGGCGTCTCCGGGTCGCGCTCACCGCCGCCGATCGCCTCGATGACCTTCGGGATCTTCTCCGGGAAGGCCATGAGGCCCTGCCAGACCTTCACGAACATCTCGCCCGTGAACTCGACCGAGCCGCCGACCGCCGAACCGGCGCCGTACTCGGTCACCGTCTGGAGGGTGACGCCAATGGCACCGACCTCCGTCAGTTCGGGCTCGTCACCCGGGTTGTCCACGGTGAGCCGCTGAACCTGCGGGACGTCGATGGTGAGAGTGCGCTCCTCGCCGTTCCGGAGCACCACGAACTCGTTCGGGCCCTCGAGCCCCTGGACGGTGGTGACCACGTCGGTCCAGGTGGGCGTGGCCTTGCCGTCGACCCGGACGATCTCGTCGCCGGGCAGCAGCCCGCCGTCGGCCGCCGGTGACGGGTCACTCGCGCCGCACTCGGACAGCTCGCGCGTCTCCGGGTTCTGGGTGGCGGCCGCGCAGCCGGTCTCGCTGATCACCGGGGTGCTCGACAGGTTGGGCAGACCCATGCTGACCGCGAGGAAGTACAGGATGATGAAGCCGAGGATGAAGTGCATGAGGGAGCCCGACACCATCACCACGAAGCGCTTCCACGTGGGATAGCGCCACATGGCCCGAGGTGCCTCCTCGGGCGTGACCTCGTCGAGCGCGGTCATGCCGGCGATGTCGCAGAAGCCGCCCGCCGGGATGGCCTTCAGCCCGTACTCGGTCTCACCGCGGCGGAACGACCAGATCTTCGGGCCGAAGCCGATGAAGTAGCGGCGGACCTTCATCCCGAAGGCCTTGGCCGCCCACATGTGCCCTGCCTCGTGCAGTGCCACGGAGGCGCAGATGCAGAGCGCGAAGAGGATGATCCCCAGAACGAGTTCCACCGGTGTGTCAGTCCTCTCCCCGCTCGGCCTCGCCGAGCCCCATCCGCGACCTGGCCTGGGCCCGTGCCCAGTGCTCCGCCGCGAGTACCTCCTCGACGCTGCCCGGCTCCGAATGCCAGTCATGGGCGTCGTCGAGCACCCCCTGCACAGTGTCCACAATGGCGGTGAAGGTGGTGTTGCCTTCCGTGAAGGCCGTCACCGCCTCCTCGTTCGCCGCGTTGTAGACGGCCGGCAGCAGTCCGCCGGTCTCCCCCGCCTGCCTGGCCAGCCGGACGGCGGGGAACGTGTCGTGGTCGAGCGGCTCGAACGTCCACGCGCTCGGCTCCTCGAACGTGGACCGCCGGGCCGTGCCGGGGACCCGGTCCGGCCAGCCGAGCGCCAGCGAGATCGGCAGCCGCATGTCGGGCGGGCTGGCCTGGGCCAGCGTCGAGCCGTCGGTGAACGCGACCATCGAGTGGATCATCGACTGAGGGTGAACCACCACGTCGATGCGGTCGTAGGGCACCCCGAACAGCAGATGTGCCTCGATCAGCTCCAGGCCCTTGTTGACCAGTGTGGCCGAGTTGATGGTGATCACCGGGCCCATGGCCCAGGTCGGGTGCGCCATGGCGGCCTCGACCGTGACGTCCGCGAGGTCCGCGCGGGTGCGGCCGCGGAAGGGACCGCCCGAGGCGGTGAGCACCAGCCGGTCCACCTCGTCGGCGCGCCCGCCGCGCAGGCACTGGGCGATGGCCGAATGCTCGGAGTCGACCGGCACGAGCTGGCCCGGCTTGGCCGCGCGGAGCACCAGCGGACCGCCGGCGATCAGCGACTCCTTGTTGGCGAGCGCGAGCGTCGAGCCGGTGTCCAGCGCGCGCAGGGTCGGCTCGAGACCGCGGGAGCCGGTGATCGCGTTGAGCACCACGTCGACCGGGGTGCCGGCGATCAGGTCGAGCACGGCCGTCGGGCCGGCGAGGATGCGGGGCATGGCGAACCGGCCCTGCTCGTAGCCGCGCCGCTTGGCCTCGGCGTACAGCGCGAGCTGGACGTCCTCGGCGGCCGTCGAACGGGACACGGCGACCACCCGGACGCCGTGCGCCAGGGCCTGGGCGGCCAGCGCCGCCGGGTCGGTGCCGCCCGCGGCGATCCCGACCACGTCGAATCGGTCGGGGTTGGCCGCGATCACGTCCAGTGCCTGGACGCCGACCGAACCCGTGGAGCCCAGGACGAGCACTGTTCTTTTCGTCATCGCCGGCCATTGTTGCCGATCGGCTCCTCGCGTACGGGGCGCACCCCGGTGTGGGACCATGATCCGGCAAGGATCTACGAGGGAGGGCACGTGGCTGGCTCGCAGTTGCAGAAGCGGTCGAAGAACGCGGTCGACCCGCATGAGGAGCCGTCCGCCGAGTGGGGTTGGCACGGTCGGTTCCCCCGTGGTCGCGAGATCGGCGGCTGGATCACCGTGCTGGGTGTCTTCGCCATGGCGTTCATCGGCAACCACGTCGCCGTGACCGAGCAGATGTGGCTGATCGGCACGGGCGTCGTGATCGCCGCGGGCCTCATCTGGGAGCGCACGCGCCGCCGTACATCCTGGCGCCGCTAGTGCCCCACGTCGGGAATCCGGCACATGCCTCGGCGGCCCAGCGAGTGCCGGGCCGGCGCGACAGCGTTGCCGAACCGCACGAGTACAACCCGGTACGAGGACGGCTCGGCGCCTTGCCAGCCGAAACCTGGATCCACCGATCCACGCACCCATTCCCGACGCGGGGCACTAGATCCAAGGCCGTGTAGTTATTAAGGGCTGTGGGCGTCTGTCAAGTGCGTGTTCGTGGTTCCCGGCGAGAGCGACCAGTGTCTCGACGGTGTCCTTCGAGACGGTAGCCGTGCCCTGAAGGACATCGGCCATGTCTCGAAGGGGTCCTTCAGAGCACCGGCCCGCCATCGGCAACCCGCGCTTGACAAACCAACACGTGGCCTAATTTCACGGCCTTGACAACTAGATCCACTCGAGCGGGAACAAACCGGCCGGAAGGTGCGCTGACCTGAGCTGACGCCGCTGTCAGTCCTGGTCCTCCTTTCCGAAAGGCCGTGATGGAACGCGCCCTGCTCGACGCACCGTCCACGACAGACCGTGCGGAGTCCCCGACCGGGCGTGCCCGCGTCCGGTTGATCCTGGTTCTCGGGGCCCTGATCGCTCTCGGCCCGCTGACCATCGACATGTACCTGCCGGCCCTGCCGGCGATCGCGGACGACCTGATGACCACGTCGGCCGCCGCCCAGCTCACGCTCACCGGCACGCTGCTCGGGCTCGGCCTCGGCCAACTGGTGATCGGCCCGTTCTCCGACGCCGTCGGCCGCCGGCTCCCGCTGGTGATCGGCACGTCCGTGCACGTGGTGTCGTCGGTCCTGTGCCTGGTGGCGCCGAACGTGGCGGTGCTCGGTCTGCTCCGCGTGCTCCAGGGGGTCGGCGCGGCGGCCACCATGGTGGTCGCCATGGCCGTGGTCCGCGACCTGTTCGCCGGCCGCGCGGCGGCGACCATCCTGTCCCGGCTCATGCTGGTCATGGGGGTCGCGCCGATCCTCGCGCCGACCATCGGCGCGGCCGTTCTGCTGCAGGGGTCGTGGCGCGGGGTGTTCGCCGTGCTGGCCGTGCTCGGCGTCGCGCTGCTGCTGGTGGCGATCTTCCTGCTCCGCGAGACGCTGCCGCCCGAGCGGCGCCGGACCGGTGCGTTCCGTCCGGTGCTGCGGACCTACCGGATGCTCGTGACCGACCGGCAGTTCATGGTGCTCACGCTCGTGTCGGCGCTCGGCATGTCCGCGCTGTTCTCCTACGTGTCCGGTTCGTCGTTCGTGCTGCAGGACCACTACGGGCTGGACCAGCAGCAGTTCGCGCTGGTGTTCGGCATCGGCGCGGTCGCCCTCATCGGCGCGTCCCAGCTGAACGTGGTGCTGCTGAACCGGTACTCGCCGGAACGGATCGTGCTCTACTCGCTGGCCGGGGCCGTGCTGTCCGGCCTGGTGCTCATCGGGCTGACGCTCATCCCGCTCGGCGGCCTGCTCGGGTTCGTGATCCCGCTGTTCTTCCTGCTCGGCGCCGTCGGCTTCGTGTTGCCGAACGCCCCGGCGCTGGCGCTGTCCCGTCACGGCGAGGCGGCCGGCACGGCGGCCGCGCTGCTCGGCGCCACCCAGTTCGGGCTGGGCGCGGCGATCGCGCCGCTGGTCGGCGTCCTCGGCAACGACGGGCCGGCCATGGCGCTCACCATGACCGGTGGCGCGGCCATCGCCTGGATCGCCCTAGCTCTGGTCCGGCGCACACGCCAGTAGTTGCTATTTTGGCAACGATGTTTGCCGAATCAGGACTCCCTGGCGCACGGTGGAAGCATGACTCGACAGATGGACGCCCAGTTCTGGGACAACCGGTACCGCGACTTCGACGACCACATGTGGAGCGGCGCGCCCAACGGCGCGCTGGTGACCGAGGTGACGGCGCTGCCGCCCGGGCGGGCGCTGGACCTCGGCTGCGGCGAGGGCGCCGACGCGCTGTGGCTCGCGGAACGCGGCTGGCAGGTCACGGCCACCGACATCTCGCAGGTGGCGCTCGACCGTGCCGCCCGCGTGACCGGCGCCGACGCCGTGACCTGGACCAGGACGGACGTCGCCGAGAATCCGCCGGCGGCCGGCGCGTACGACCTGGTGACGGCGCAGTACTTCCCGATCCTGCGCCAGCCGGACCACACGACCATGCGCGGCGTGCTGGCGGCCGTCGCGCCGGGCGGCACGTTGCTGTTCGTCGGCCACGACCTGACCGGGCACGAGGAGCACGTGGCGCAGGCGGACTTCGACCCGACCGCGTTCTACGAGCCCGCCGACGTGGCGACCCTGCTGGACTCCCACTGGACGATCGAGGTCAACGAGATCCGACCGCGAACCAGGCCGGCCCCGCCCGGCACCGATCACGTGAACGACATCGTCCTGCGCGCTCGCCGAACGGGATAGCCAGCCCACTACCACACGACACCGACAATTATGGTCCAGGGACCCCTGGCATTAAGCGTAGTCTGCGGCACCGACAATTCCGGTGACGAACCATGGCGGGTGGGGACAACTGGTTCTTTGTCGGTACTCGGGACTACGCGAGGTCCCATTTGTGGATATGGCTTTGACCTGTAGGTGCCCGGCAGGTGCGGGGTTTCGCGTGGTGGTGGGTACCTTCTCGGCCCGAGGATCGCGCCGTTCTCAGCCCGCGAGATCGCGGTTGCGGCACGCGAGATCGCGGTTCTCGCACGTGAGTTCGCGGTTGCGGCACGCGAGTTCGCGGTTGCGGTGGTGTGCGGTTGTCGTTCTCGACTGTTGTGCGCCCAAGGGTGGAGCTACTGACTCAGCGCCACGACGGTGACCAAGCCTGCCGCCAGACCCCGGCCAACCGCGATCTCGCCTACGGGAACCGCGAACTCGCGCGCGGGAACCGCGATCTCACCTTCGGGAACCGCGATCTCGTGCGCAGGACGTTGACGCGCAGCGACACCAGTACCCGGACGACCCAGACAGGCAGCCGCGCAACGAAGGCAGGACACCCAGGGGCCCAGCCAGGTTCCTGACCAAGAAGGACGACAAACCCCGCAGGTCAAACGATGACATCAAAATGACGGCTTGCCTACGCTGGAGATCGGGGGGCCATGGCCGGCTGTCGATCGTGGTGGTCCGGAAAGGCGGCCTGTGCGGCGACGCGCGCGGGCGCCGTGAGCACCACGGGCGACGGCTTCCTGACGACACTCCACACGAGGAACGCCAGCCCCACCAACAGATAGCTGTTCCCGATCACGTGCTGCCACCACGTCCAGGCGAACTCCCGGTCGTCCGCGTGCGGCAGGAACCGTTGCCCGGCGGCGAACACCACGACCAGCGCCGCGAGCAGCACGGCCTGCCGGCGGTTGCTGGTCTGTGCCACCCGCACCCCGGCGACCACCACGGCCGGCACGATCCACACCCAGTGGTGCGACCACGACACGGGCGACACCAGCAGCCCCGCGGCCACCACCACCAGCAGCGCGACCACCCGGTCCCCCGTCCGTCGCGTGCCGAACCAGGCGAGCGTCAGCACGGCGGCGACCAGCACCAGCCAGCAGACCTGCATCACGGCCGGGTCGAGGTCGAACCGGATGAGTGCCGCGCGCAGCGACTGGTTGGTGGCGAACGCGGCGCCACCGACCCGGTCCGCGTCGAACAGGGCGGTCGTCCAGTACCGGATGCTGTCGGTCGGTGCCAGGAGCAGGCCGAGCGCGGTGACCCCGGCGAACGTGGCGGCGGCCGTGCCGACCGGTGCGTACCGGCGCCGGGCGAGGAAGAACAACACGAAGATCGCCGGGGTCAGCTTCACGGCGGCCGCGAGCCCGATCAGCATCCCGCGCGGGTACCGGGTTCTCGGGGCCAGGCAGTCGAAGGCCACGAGGCCCATGAGGACGAGGTTGACCTGGCCGAGCGTCAGCGTGTCACGCACGGGTTCGAGCGCGAGCCCCAGCACGACGGCCGCCGCGGCGAACGCCATCCGCCGCTGTGCGGGCGCCACGAGCATGGTGGTCAGCGACAGCGCCAGCAGTCCTACCAGCGACAGCACGGCGATCGCCGCCGCCCACGGCAGCACGCCGAGGACGCTGAAGAACACGGCCGACACCGGTGGGTAGGTGAACGGCAGCCGGTACGGGAACTCCGTCGTGTACAACGGGATTCCGTCGAGCCAGGCGTTCCCGCCGACGCGGTAGACCATCAGGTCCGGCAGCATGCCGGGGATCAGTGCACCGACAAGGACCACGAGGAGTGTCGTCCCCGATAAGCACGCGGCCCAGACAAGGACCATCCGACGCGACGCCATTCCGCTGCCCTTCGATAGTTCCCCCAGGGCAGGACGGAGCCGCCCCCAATACTGCCGCTACAGGCGGCCGCCGTTCGCGCGCGCCCTGCGTGCCGTCTCGGCGACGCGGGCAGCGGAATGGTCGAGCCAGCGTACTTCCGCCTCCGCACGGAAGACCATCTGGTCGATGACGATCAGCCACGCGTCGTCACCCGACTCGTCGGCCGTCGCCTTCAGCCTGGTCAGCTCACGCAGTGTCTGGAGCGTGGCCGCCCGCTGCACCTCGAGCACGGCCGCCACGTCGAGGCCCGGCGTGTGCAGGGCCAACGCGATCTTGACGGCCAACTCGTCCCGTGGCCGGTCGGACGGCACGATCGGCGTGGTGTACCAGCGATCCAGTTCGGCCCGCCCAGCGTCGGTCAACCGGTAGACGATCTTTCCGGGCTCGTCGGCCTGGTCGACCACCTTGACCAACCCGTCCCGCTCGAGCCGCGCGAGGGTGGTGTAGACCTGCCCGATGTTGAGCGGCCAGGTCGCGCCGACCGACCGTTCGAACTCGGCCCGCAACTGGTACCCGTGCATGTCCTCCCGCTCGAGCAGAGTGAGCAGACCGCACCGGACCGACATGGATACCGAGTATGCATACTCAGTATCCATACGACAAGGGGCAGATCCAGATCCGGACGTGGTGGACACGCCCCGGCCCGAACTCCACAAACGCGGACATGTCACAGGTCGCCGACACCGGCCGGTTGGTGGTGGACTCGTCCGCCAGCACAGGTTCCGCACCGGCGGACGACGGGCCGACGATCGAGGTCGCCGGCCGGTCCCATGCGGCCACCTGGCGCACCTGGACGATCGACCTGCCCCTGGCCACTACCAGGTCCGCATCAGCACCGGGCGCCTCGAGCCCGCGGACCTGGTGGCCACCGTGCACGCCGGCCAGGAAACCACGATCCATTACCGGGCGACGGACGACGCCGTCGAACTCCGTCACACCCCGAAGCCCGCCCGGTCCGACATCAAGATCTACCTCAACATGGCATTCGGCGCGACCATCATCGTGATCCTGTTGGTCGTGCTGGTGTTGGACATCATGGGCTGACCCGCCAGAATCGCTGCCGTGACACAGGGACGGTTGATGGTGGACTCGACCGCCAGCACGGGCGCCGCGCTCGCCGAGCCAGGGCCGACGGTCGAGGTGGCCGGTCGGTCCGAGGTGGCCAAACTGGCGTACGTGGACGATCGACCTTCCGCCGGGCCACTACCCGGTACGGGTCAGCACGCACGGCCTCGGCTCCACCGAGATCATCGCCACCGTGCACCCGGGCCAGGTCACCACCATCTACTACCAGGCACCGGGCAAGCCGCTGGTCGCCGCGACATGAGCCTTCCCCGGATAGCGCTCGCACAGATGGCACCGGCCACCATGGACCTTCTGGAGAACGCGGTTCGGGCGGCCGCGGGTCGCGGTGCCGGTCTCGTGGCGTTTCCGGAGCTGTGCACGACGCCGTACTTCTGCGCCGGCCGGGGCGTCGGCGGGAGGTTCGAGAGGATCCCGGAAGGTCCCACGACATCCCGGATGTGCGAGCTCGCCGGCGAACTCGGAGTCGTGCTCGTCGTGCCACTCGCCGAATGTGACGCGGCTGGGCACCGGTACAACAGCGCTGTCGTACTCGACGCCGACGGCACGGTGGCGGGCACCTACCGCAAGCGACACCTGCCGCAGTGCCCTGGCAGCTGGGAGCGGGACTACTTCCGTTCCGGCACCGGGCCGCGGGTCTTCGCCACCGCCGCCGGCCGGATCGGAGTGGCCATCTGCTGAGACCGGTACTTCCCGGACACGTGGCAGGCACTCGGACGGGAGCGGGCCCAGCTCGCCGTGGTACCGATAGCGTCCACAACAGACGCCGAACACCGGCGGGCCACGCTCGTGCCGCCCGCGGTCGCGTTCCTGCACACCATGTTCGTCGTCACGGTCAACCGGGGGGGACCCACCACACTCCGGCGGGTCCTATGTGGCCGGTCCGCCGGAGACATGCTGGCCCGTTCGGCACCGGGCAGGAGGAAATCGTGATTCGCGACTTGGAGGGGTCATGTTGAGGATCGACGTGCCCGCGCGGGACGGCACCGTACTGCGCGGGTTGCACTACCGACCGGATGTCTCGCCGGCGCCGACGGTGCTGTCGCTCACCCCGTACGGTGCGGGCCGGTTTCACCCGGAAGGCAGGCTGTTCGCGGCGCGCGGGTTTCACTTCGTCAGCCTGGATGTGCGCGGCCGAGGCGATTCCGACGGGCTGTTCGTTCCGTTCGCCGGCGACGGCGCCGACGGGCACGACGCGGTGGAATGGCTGAGCGGGCAGCCGTGGAGCGATGGCGACGTCGTTCTGAACGGCGGTTCCTACGGCGGCTTCGTGCAATGGGCGATCGCCGCGACCCGACCCGCGCACCTCCGCGCGATCGCGCCCGCCGCCTCCGTCTATCCCGGTGTGGACTTTCCCATGGTGCGCAACATCCCCACCCAGTACGCGATTCGGTGGCTGACCCTGACCGACGGTCACCGCATGAACGACGGCCCGCACGACGACGATGAGCTGTGGCGTGCCGCCGGCCGTGAGCTGATCACCGGCAACCACCCCTACCGCGACCTCGATCTGCTCACGGTCGGGCGTCGCCACCCCGTCTTCCAGGAATGGCTCGATCACCCGGAACTCGACGACTACTGGGCCGGACTCGTGCCGAGCCCCGCGCAGTACCGCGAGATCACCGTGCCGGTCCTCACCATCACCGGCCAGTACGACGACGACCAACTCGGCGCCCTGCGTTACCACGACGAGCACCTCGCCGCCGTGTCGCCGAAGGTCGCCAGCCGCCATCACGTGGTCATCGGGCCGTGGGACCACGCTGCCACCCGGACCGGTGACCGGTCGTTCGGCGGCCTCACGTTCGCGCGGGAAAGCGCGATCGACCTGCCGGCCCTGCACGCCGACTGGTACGACTGGGTCCTCGGCAGAGCGGATCGGCCGGACTTCCTCTCCCGGCGCGTCGCGTACTTCCACACCGGCGAGAACCGCTGGCGTTCCGCGGATACCGTCCCAAATGGACGGCCGATGCGGCTTTATCCGGATGCGAGTGGCGCACTTACCGACACGCCCGCACGATTCTCCGAGGACCTGGCCGTCGATCCGCCACGGGTGGCCACGGCTGAGGGCGAGCGGCCGCCGGCGGCCAGCCCGTTCACTGTCCAGTGGCCACCGCGCGGTACCGCGCTGGTGCACGTCAGTGCGCCACGGCCGGACCCGGTGGACATCTCCGGCCGGTTCCGCGCGGACCTCACGCTGTCGACCGACCTGCCGGACTTCGACCTGCTCGCCGCCGTGTATCTGCTGCGCGGCAACGACTCGGCCACCCTGCTCGGCGACACGGTCCTTCGTGCCCGATACCACGCGTCACTGACGCATTCGTCACCATGGCCGCGCGGTCAGGCCGTGACGGTGGCACTGACCGACTTCCCGTTCGTCTCGCTCCGCACCGAGCCGCAGGACCGCATCGCGCTGGTGATCAGCCAACCGCATCGCCGCTACCAAACCAACTACAACACCGGGCGCATCCCCGCCGACGACACCGCATCAGTGGCGACCACGGGAACCGTCACCCTCGAACACCCATCGTCCCTCACGGTTCCACTCGCCGAGCGGGTCCGTTCGGGCCGGCGATCGCGCCGAGTTGGGTGAGGCCGTCCAGAATGTCAGGTCTCGAAGCCGGGCATCGGGCAAGGTGTTCACCGTGGGGACCCCTATGGCCGTCGCGACGGCGTTGCGCCGCCTACGCGCTGGTCAACCAGGCCCTCGCCATCGGCTCGGACTGCACCCGACGGACCTGCAGTGCGTGAGCCTGCTCGACTCGAACCCCGAGCCGCTGGCCACCGGCGAGATCGCGAAGCTGCTCGGCCTGACCTCGGGTTCCGCGACTCGTGCGCGGCCATCCGCCAGGACCACGCACGCAAACCCACTCTCATCGACCGCCTCAACCGGGCAAATCTGTCCTGGTGGCGATCTCAGGAAATTTCGGCCACGGCCTTTTTGATCGCGTCGATTTCAGGGGTGTCGGGCCCTTGGCAGATCTCCAACGAGGTCCTCAGTTCGCGCCTGGCCTGGTCGCGCTCGCCCTGAGCGAGCAGCGCGAGCCCCTTGACGTGCAAGGCCCGCATCTGCCCGTACGGCGAGTTCACTTCCTGGTGAATCGTGAACGCGTTGCCGGCATGACGAAGGGCCTCGGCGTGGTCGGCCTTCAGGTGGGTGATCCACGCGAGGAGCGTTTCGGCGTCGCCGCGCAGGCGCAGCATTTCCCCCTGGTGCGCCAGCTTGATGGCGCGGTGGGCGTGTTCCGTGGCGCGGTCGAGCTCGCCTTCGGTCTTCTCGATCGACGCGAGTTGGAGCAGGGCTTCGATGTGGGCCTTCGTGTAGTCGAGGTTGTCGGACATCGTCAGCGCGGATTCCGCATGGGAGCGCGCTTCCGCCGTGAGTTCGAGCTCGTGGTAGATGCCGGCGAGGGAGACGAGGGAGTCGGTGATGTCGTATTCGTCGCCAAGCTCCTCGGCCGTGGCCAACGCCTTGGTCGCGTGGGTGGTCGATGCCTCGATGTTTCCGATTTTCGAGTAGGCATGGGCCAACCCGCGGAGCGCTTCCGATTCGAAGTGCTGGTCGCCGGCCTGCCGGTAGCACTCGAGCGCGAACAGGTGCTGCTCGAGAGCGGCGTCGAACTCTCCCCGGCGAATCATGATCATGCCGAGCGTGGCGTGCAACAAACCTTTGGTCGAGCTGCTGGACTTGGCGTCGATGAGGTCGAAGGCGGATAGTGCGTACTTCTTCGCGGCATCGAGTTGATCTCGCCACTCTTCGAGGATGCTGTAGTTCAACAGCGACAGCAGCTGGAGCGCGATGAAGTCGTGGGATTCGGCGATGCGCAGGGCTTCGTCGATCTGATCGGCCGCGTCCCGCAGGTGCCCCTGCGTCGCCAGTGCCTCGCTGAGGGCGATGCGAGCGCGCACCTCTCCTTCGGCGAACCCCAGTTCGAGGTGGTGGCTCAATTCGGCTCGAATGTGCGGAAGCGCGCGTTGCATATTCCGAATGCGCACGTAAACCGAGGAGAAAGCGGAGTGCATGGTGGCCATCGCACGGCGATTCTCGGCGTCGCGCGCGGCCTTCAATGCGATCTCGAACGCCCCGAGAGCCTCCATCCGGTACTCGCTGTGGGTCACGACATAAGCGCGCAGCGACTCGGACAGGTACCAGCCGATCTCAACCGGGCCGTACTGGGCGGTGTGGCGGATGGTCGCGATCAGGTTGGGAGCCTCGTCGCTCATCCACTGCGCGGCGTTCGGCACAACGGGATCCTGGTCGGCCGTCACGATGGTGGGGTGGTTGCGCGGCAGGCGGATCCACGTGGGATACAGGGCGTCAGCGGCCACGTCGGCCGTGGTGACGTAGTAGCTGTGCAGCCGCGCGAGCGCGGCATGCAGGTCGGCCGGGTCGTCCTCGGTGACGCACCGGTCATGCGCGTAGAGCCGCACGAGGTCGTGGAACCGGTAGTGCCGGGGCCTGCCGGGATGGATGAGGCTGGCCGCGGCCAGCTCACCGAGCAACTGCTCGGCCTGCGCGGAAGAGACGTCGGCCACGTGTTGCGCGCAGCTGCGGCAGAAGTCGGGTCCGGGGACGAGGCTCAGCATCCGGAACAGGCGGGCCGCGGCGGCGGTGAGGGTCCGGTAGGACAGATCGAACACGGCGCGCACGGTGGCGCGCGGGTCATCGGCGATCGACAGCGCGGCGAGACGGTCGTGCTGCTCGAGTTCGGTGATGAAGTCGGGCAGCGGGCGCGAGCTGTGCAGGTAGGCGGTGGACGCGATGCGCATGGCCAGCGGCAGGTGCCCGCACAACTCGATGATCTGCCCGATGTCCGTGTCGGCCGGCAACGGGGCGGTGGCCAGGATCGCGCGGACGAGTTGTTCGGCCTCCCGGGGTTGCAGCGGCGCCAGCTGGAGCAGGCGTGCTCCGGTCAGGGCGGCCAGACTCGGCATCTGCGACCGGCTGGTGATCAGCACCGCGGACTCGGGGGCGGCGGGAATGAGATCCTGCACCTGCTGGGCGTTCGCCGCGTTGTCCAGCACGAGCAGGACGCGGCGATCGACCACCAGGCTGCGATAGGTGTTGGTGAGGTCCTCGATCTCGGTCGGGACCTGAGTGGACGGTAGGCCGAGCGCGGGCAGGATCCGGCTGAGCACCCGCACCGGGCTCAGGGGCGTGTGCTCGGAGTAGCCGTGGAGATCGATGAACAGTTGCCCGTCCGGGAACCGGGTGCGTACTTCGTGGGCGAGTTTGACGGCGAACGCGCTCTTGCCCACCCCCGGCATTCCGCTGATCACGAGCACGGGTGCGCTCGCGCCGGACGGGTTGATCAACGCGGCTCGCGCCGTGGCCAGCTCACTGGCGCGCCCGACGAAGTCGCCGATGTCGGCCGGCAGCTGTGCGGGGGTGAGGCGCACGAGGGTGGCGGTGGCCGCGGCGGCGTTGGCGCTCTGGTCCAGGGTGTCGGTGAGGACCCCGTGATGGATGCGCTCGAGCTCGGGCCCCGGCGTGATGCCGAACTCGTGCGCCAGGTAGGCGCGCGCCTGCCGGTAGGCCGCGAGCGCCTCCACCCGCTTGCCGGAGCGGTAGAGCGCCACCATCAGCTGGGACCAGACGCGTTCGCGATCGGGGTGCCGGGCGATCATCGCGCGCAGGTCGGTGACCAGCTCGGCATGACGCCCGAGTTTCAGATACGCGTCAGCACGTTTCTCGACAGCCTGGCAGTACTCCTCGACCATGGCGTGCACGGCACGCGCCTTCGCCATGCTCGGCGGCAGGCTCGCCAACGGCTTGTCGCCCCACAGCGCGAGCGCTTGGTCGAGCCGAGCGAGTTGCTCGGTGCCGCGCACGGTTTCGGCTTCACGCAGCAGACGGCGGAACCGCAACAGGTCCACCGAGGTGTCGGACACCGTGAGGCGGAACCCGTCCGGCAGGGCCGCGATCAGTTCGGGTGCCTCCAGCGTCCGGCGCAGCCGGCGGACGTATGCCTTCGCGCTTTCCCAGGCATCGCTCGGCGGCTCGTCGTCCCACAGCCACTCGACCAGCTCACTGATTGTCACGACCTGGTTGGCTCGCAACAACAGGCTGGCCAGTACCACCTGCTGGCTTCCCGCAGGAATGTGTAAGGGCTCGTCAGCACGCAGAACAGCCATCGGCCCCAGGACACGGAACTCTATAACCGGCACCTCACCGCCGTCCCCTTTCCTAGTTTCCGCCACGGCCCCCAACTACCCAGCGCACATGAGCCAATGCTGTTGGTTCCCCGCAGGATAAACCGCACCGGCCTCAGCGCGGTAAGCGTCCGCCAAACTGGGCCAAGACCCTTACCTGACAAGCCCATCAGGCCCGGTGATCATACGTGCGCGATCCGTAATGACTGTTCGCCTGCAACAGTCCCGCAACCCCTGTGCGGTACCCTCAGCGGGAGCCCCGCCCGGCCTGAGGAGCGCACGATGAACACGTCTGCAGTCGACACCGTCGTCGTAGAGTTAACCGACGAACACCTGCCTGCCGAGGCCCTGATCGCCTGGGCGGAGCGGCCATCGGACGCTCGCTGACCTACACCGCCGGCCTGGCTGACCAGCACGTGGACGACCCACTGCTGCGGATCTCGTCATGCGGCGCGTTGCTTTTGCACGCTGATCAGCTCGTTTGGTACGACACCTTGACCCATCGGCGCTTCGCCCTTGGCGAGGACGCCGATGTCGTGTTGCGCTGCTTCACCATCTGGCAACCATTGAACCAGGTGCGCAAGCACGCCCGCGACGACGACCACGCCCAGTTTCTGGTCACGCTCACCGAACGGCTGCGGGCCGCCAACGTCCTGATCACCTGGGAGTCGGAACGGCACCGGGTGGAGGACGCCAACGAGACCGCGTGGAGCCGCTGGGGCCGGCTCGCCGCGCTGTTCCACGCCGAGACGCGCAATCTCCGCGACCAAGAGTTCATCACGACCGAGGCCGATCAGCAGCGGCTGCGGCAACGCCTCGACCACGAGCCCCCACCGCCGGTCTGCCGAGAACTTCCCACGACACAACGGATCGGTCTGGCGGCGGCCGACACGGCGCGGTGGGCGCGCTCCGACTTCCTGGACGTCCTGTCCCGCCGTCGCAGCACACGCCAGTTCAGCGACGAACCCGTGCCGTTCGAGGCGATCAGCGCACTGCTGCGCTGGAGCGGCGGGATCACCGCGCTCGACGAGCCCACCCAGACCGCCTTCAAGACCTCGCCGTCCGGGGGCGGCCGGCATCCCACGGAGATTTACGTGCACGCCCACCGGGTTGCCGGACTCGAGCCTGGGCTTTACCACCTGAACACCAAACGTGACGAACTCGAGCTCATCGGGCCGGCGCAGACCGCGGACTCCCTCGTGACGCTGCTCGGCGATCAGGGCTGGGTAGCGGGCAGCGGTTGCCTGGTGTTCTTCACCTCCGTACTCGAGCGCAGCACGTGGAAGTACTCCACCCCCCGCACGTACCGCACGCTCCACGTCGATGTCGGTCACCTCAGCCAGACCTGCTACCTGCTGGCCGCCGCGCTCGGGCTGGGGATCACCTTCACAGCAGCGATTCGAGATGAGCAACTGGAAGACCTGCTAGGCATTGACGCCGCCCATGAGTTGGTGATGGGCTGTTCAGTGATTGGGATGCCAACCAGTATGCTCTCAATTGAATACGGAGAGTAGCCACAGAAGGGCGCTTAGTTGTCGGGGGCGGGCAAGGCACGCGGTGACCGCGTCACCTACGCGGACATTTTCGCCGTGCGTGAGTTCCGCGCGCTGTTCATCAGCCGAGGGTTGTCCACCATCGGCGACTATCTCGCGCGCGCGGCGCTGACCATCGCGGTCTTCGTCGAGACAGGGTCCACGGCCCTCATGGGCATCACCTTCGCCCTGACCCTGCTGCCAGACCTGATCGGCGGCCCGCTACTGGGCAGCCTGGCCGACCGGTTCCCCCGCCGCGCCGTCATGGTGGTCACCGACGTCGGACGAGCGCTCCTGCTGTTGGTCATGGCGATCCCTGGACTTCCACTGTTCGTGCTGTGGGCACTGCTCTTCGTCATTCGGCTGCTGGATGGACCGTTCCTCAGCGCCTACCACTCCACCATGGCCGTCGTCCTGCCCGGCAAGCAGCAACTGGTGAAGGGGACCGCGGTCAGCCAACTGGTCAACCACTTCGCCTACACGATCGGCTACGGCCTGGGGGGCTTGACCGTCGGGCTCACCGGGCTGTCCGTGGTCCTGGTGTTGAACGCCGGCACCTTCGTCGTGTCCGGCGTCGTGATCATGCTGGGACTGCTGGCCCGCCCGGCGACCGCCAGCCCCGACGCCCCGCCCACCCTGCTCGGCGCCGCCCGTGCCGCGACCCGCTACATCGCCGGGCACCCGCGACTGCGGGTGATCATGCTGTTCCCGTTCCCCATCGCCATCTCGCTCGTGTGCGAGACGCTCGCGGCGCCCTACGCGGCGCAGATCGGCCACGGATCGGCTGTCGCGGGGCTGTTGATGGGCGCCGCCCCCGCTGGCATCGTCATCGGGCTGTGGCTCCTGCCCATGATCATTCCGGACCAACGCGCCGGGCACGTCGTGGTCCTGTCGATCATGAGCTGTGTCCCGCTGGTGCTGTTCGCCGGTGCGCCTGGTCCGGTGGTCGCCGCCGTTCTGGTCGCGGCTTCCGGCCTCCCCCTGTACTTCTGGATCCCGCTCTCCGCCGAGTTCGCCCAGACCGTTCCCGACGAAATGCGCGGACAGGCCATGGGACTGATGACCACGACCATGAAGGTCACCCAGGGCGTCGCCATTCTGTCGTTCGGCCTCATCGCCCAGACCGCCATGTCGTCCACGGTCATCGCCGTGTCCGGAGCCATCGGAACGGTCATGATGATCGGCCTGTCCATCGCGTGGATAAAGGCGGGCCGGCCCGCGAAGGTCACGTCCGCGACACCGGAAGTAGCGCCGGGTCCTGCCCCGACCCGCGGCGAAGCAGTGCAGTAGCGACCCATCACTACTGGCAACTGGTAAATCGCTGTCCGTCATGTGTCCGTGAACTGTCCGTGCTCCTCTCGAAGCTGGGCGTATGGACACCGGCAGGATCACCACAGTTTTCGGTGCTGGTCGCCTACGGTCCGTCACACGTCCGAGCCTTCGCTTCCGCCAAGCGCATGACACGGTCGCCGCGGTCGCCGTCCTGATCGCCGTCGCGCTCTGCGGGCTCGTGCTGGTCTCGTTCTCGTGGCGAACCGGGCTGACGGCATTCGCGCTCACGCTGTGCGGACTGGTGCAGGCGGAGTTCGCCCGTCACCGCGCGCGGCACGCCACCCGACCCGCCGTCTCCGCGGTGGCCGTGTGGATCATCGGCGCCGTGCTGACCCTGCCGCTGGCCGCGGTCCTGGTCGTCGCTGCCGTCCTGCACACGCACGAACTGCTCCGCGGACCGCACCGCGGCGCGGGTCAGCTCGGACGCGTCCTGGCCGGTGTCGGCGGCGCGGCACTCGCGTGGCTGGTGTTGTCGAGTCTGAACTGGTCGTTTCCGGCAGAGGTGATGAGTACCGGCGTCGTCCTTGGGGCAGGGCTAGCCGGACTGCTCTACCTCGCCGTGACCGATGGGCCCGCGCTGCTGCGCGGAGCACGTGGGCTCGTCCTCGGTGCACACCCCGTGGTGGGAGGCCACGGGGTGTGCACGTATACCGCGACCCGGGCAGCTCTCGGCGTGCTGCTGGGACTGTTCGCGCACTTCTCCGTCTTCGCCATCCCCTTCGTCCTTCTCCCGGTGGCCTACCTGCAGCGGTCCGTGCACGGTCGTGCGCTGCGCCACGCCGCCGCACACGACCCGAAGACACAGCTGTGGAACCACGCGGCCTGGCAGACCCTCAGCAGCGCGGCGCTCGCCGGCCACCACGCCCGCGCGGCCGTTCTCATGGTCGACCTGGACCACTTCAAGCGCCTCAACGACACCTACGGCCACCACGCCGGCGACGACGTCCTCACCAGCGTCGCGCACGTACTGCAGACCACCACCCGCCGCAACGACATCGTCGCCCGCTTCGGCGGTGAGGAGTTCAGCATCCTGCTCCCCGGCGTCACGGAGGACGAGGCATGCCAGGCCG
This sequence comes from uncultured Actinomycetota bacterium, assembly GCA_963826035.1. Classification (GTDB taxonomy): domain Bacteria; phylum Actinomycetota; class Actinomycetes; order Mycobacteriales; family Pseudonocardiaceae; genus Actinophytocola. Next base: position 747,459 of record CAWGVZ010000010.1, read on the forward strand.
CTGAACGCATCCGCCACCAGATCGCCGCGCTGACCGTGATCACCACGAACCTTCACGGCCGGCCCACCACGATCAGCGGCGTGACCGCCTCCATCGGCGTCTCCACGACTCACCAAGCCTCGAGCGTCGATGACCTACTGGTGAACGCCGACCGCTGGCTCTACCAGGCCAAGGATCTCGGCCGCAACCGCGTGTGCGGCCCCATGCTCGCCGCGGCCTGACCATGCCTCGCCTCTGGGTTCTGCTGCCCGCCCTGGTGTTCGCGGGCGTCGCCGCGGTGGTCACGCCGGTCTCGGCGGCCGACTGGGCGCGTGCCGGCGCGATCCTCGCGGCGGCGATCGTCCAGGCCGAGTTCACGCGCCGGACGCACACCGTGCGCCGCGAGTCCGGGCTCACCGTGACCGCGGTCTGGTCACTGGCGGCCGCCGTCGCCGTGCACCTCACGCTGGCCGTCGCACTCATCCTGGCCCTGTACACCTACCGGTACCTGCGCGAGAAGCGTGCCGACTCCGTCGAAGCGGGTGTGGTCGCCTGGTCGCTCATCGCCGCTCACTTCGCCGCTTCGGCCGGCGCCTGGGCCACGCCGAGCCTGGACTCCGCCATCCCCTGGGTTCTCGCGGTCGCCGCGGCCGCGCACCTGACGGTCAGCTACACGCTCAGGTACTTCCTGCACAACCACCGCGTCGTCGCTCGCGCGGCGGACATCGGACTCGACGCGGCACTGCTGACCATCGGTGTCATCACCGGCGCGCTCATCACGGGCTCGCTCATCGCCGTGGTCATCGCCATCCCCATCGTGATCACCCTGCACAACGCCGCCCTCACCCAGGAACTCGAGGACGACGCGTCCGTCGACCAGAAGACCGGCCTGGCCAACACGGCCGCCTGGCAGGCCAGCGCCGACCGCGCCTTCGCCGACGCCGAGCGGGACCGAACCCAGATAGGCGTTCTCATGGTCGACCTGGACCACTTCAAACGACTGAACGACACGTATGGCCACCGCGCGGGCGACGACGTCCTCACCGCCGTCGGGGCATGCCTACGCTCCGAACTACGCGACTCCGACCTGGCGGGCCGATTCGGCGGCGAGGAATTCACCGTGCTGCTCCCCGACACCAACCTCACCGACACGGTGACCACCGCCGAACGCATCCGCGTCGCGATCTCGAAACTGCACGTCACGACCGTCAACAACCACGGCTCCGAAGTCGTGATCACCGACGTCACCGCCTCCATCGGAGCCGCCACGTACCCCCACCACGGCCCCACCGCCCAGGACTGCGTACGCGTCGCCGACAACCACGTCTACCAGGCCAAACAACAAGGCCGAAACAGAGTCGTCGGCAGCAACACCGAGAACTACCCAGCAAAGATCACCCACCTCAAACTGCAGGGTGACACCGATCCGTCGTGACCGCTCCCTCTTCACCCGGCCACGACGTGCCGATCTGGACGTCTCAGGGCCGGCCGGTGGTGTGCAGAACTGACAACAACATGACAACTGGCCAGATGACGGCCAATGCGATCGCGCTACCGGACAGGATCAGCGCCGCCGCGGTCAGCGCCGCGGCGGCCACCCCCGCGTTCACCGAGAGGTAGCACAGGCCGAGCGGGCCGAAGAAGAACGTCCAGAGCAGCGCCGAGCCGGCCGTCTTGTCCTTCGGACGCGGTACCGGGTAGCGGCCGGGCCCAACAATCTCCTGGTCAGAGCCGTTGTACCAGCCCCCGGAGACCAAAGGTGGGTGAGGAGCGAAGACGACGGGCTTCGTACTGAAAGATTTCGGGGTATGCATGGTGCGTCCGGCCACCGAGTGGCGTCGATCCGCGAGCCGCCCCAGTACCGTCTCGGCGCTTCTCATGGCCGTCCTCCTCATTTCGGAGCGCCAGGTAAAGGCTGGTGATTCGGTCAATTGCCTGGCACAATTATCGTTTCCGGATCACAAAGCTGGTTTAGGTGCCACTGACCATGCTGGCGGCTCGGGGGAGCAAGCGATGCGTCAAATGGAACACCGGGCGAAACGGTGCCCGGCAGAACCGGGGAGGCCACGGGATGGGCTCCTCGTCCGGTGAGAATGGCGAACGCCGAGCCTGGTACCGGCTGACCGAGGCCGAGCGAGGCGCCCTGACCGCGGCGGGTCAGGTCAAGGTCTGGCGGCCCGGCGAGATCCTTGCCCTACAAGGAAGTCCGCCCACCAGCATGTTCGTCGTCCTGCGTGGCTGGGTGAAGATCAGCGCGACCAACTACCGCGGCGACGACGCCCCGCTCGCGGCCCGAGGACCGGCCGAGATAGTGGGCGAGATGGCTCCGATCAGCGGACTCCCCCGCACCGCCACAATGCAGGCCATCGACGAGGTCCACACGTTGGTCGTGGCCCGCGACCGCCTCCTGAGCGTCTTGCGCAGCCGCCCGCACATCGCGGAGGAACTGCTCCGCACGGCCGCGATCCGGCTGCATCAGTCCGATCGGCTGCGCCTGGAGTCGGGTGGCCCCGACTTCCCGCAACGCCTGGCGGCGGTGCTGTTGGAGCTGGCTCTCCAGCACGCCCCGAACTGGGGAGAGAGCAAGCGGGTGGACCTCCGCTTCAACCAGGGCGAGTTGGCCAGTTTCGCGCGAGTCTCCCGCAGCACTCTGGTCCGTGGCCTGGAAGAGCTCCGCAAACTGGGCGTGGTGACGACCGCCCGCCAACGCATCACGATCATGCACCCGGAGACCTTGCGGGAGCTGGCCGCCGGGCGTTCACCTCCTCCGGCCCAGACCGCATGATTGGTCGAACCTCAGCACCCGAGACTCAGCTATCATGGGAATTACCTGCTCCCCGGGCGGAGGGAATGGCCAGTATGAATTCGTTCTCAGTGGATAGTGAACCAGGTATAGAATCCGAGTTGATGGATCTCGACGCGGTTCCATTTTCGACACTGCGAGAGCTGGACAGCGACGCCCTGCGTCATTCATTGCGCCAGGTGGTTGAGCGAACCAGGCACGTCCGTACGAGGTACCGGAGCCAAAATGGCGGGGGAGGTGAGCGGATCGACTGATGCTCCAGCCATCGGAAGATCGCCCTGCGTTCCATCGCTTGTCCTGGCATGATTTCGACGCCCTCGCCTGCCTCGTGGGTGACGCGGGCACGATGCGGCGCCTTCGCCGGGCCGAGCGAAGCCGGCGCAAGCTGCTGCTGCGTGCGCTCATGGAGGAGTCCGCGAAGACGCCGGAACTGTTCGGTCCGCTGCCGCCGCTCGATACGGCCTGGGAGCTTCTGGCGCGGGTCGAGGGCAGGTCGCCCAAGGCTTTCGACCGGCTGCTGACCCATCCCTACACGGGCAGTTGGGCCGGCTATACCACCCGCCTGCTCCGCAACGGCGCCGACGGCGTGGGTCCACTGTGGATGCATCTGGGTCACGTGCACGGCTTGGCCGCGGCCGCGGCCATCCGAGCCGGCCTCGACTTCGAGACCGTAGTGCCTGTGTGGGATGGGAACGCCATGCTGCCGTCGCTCGGCATGGCCCGACTGACCGCCTCGTCGCCTTTTTCGCTGGCCGTGGTGCGCGGCGAACACGGCCGGTACACGGTTGCCAACGACGACAGCGCGGTGCGTCTGCCGGATCCGCTCGACACCGACTCGACGGGATGGTGGAGCGTTCGGCGGGTACGAGCCCGAGTCGGTTCGCACCGGTTCTCGCTGCGGCTCGACGACCTCGATCCGTACCGGGGTCTCTACGAACCGGTGCCGCCGCAACGGCTGCCCGACGTCGAGCTCGACACGTGGCGCCACCTGATCGCCGAGGCCTGCCGCCTGATCGCCGAGCACCTTCCAGATTTCGCCGAGAGTATGCCGGTCGGGTTGAACACCCTGGTCCCGAAACCCCACGTGCTGTTCCGGAACCCGAGCGCGTCGACCGGTGAGGCCTTCGGCAGTGCGGTGGTGGGCCGGCCGACGGACGGCGCGTCGCTGGCCTCGACGCTGATCCACGAGTTCCAGCACATCGTGCTCGGCGGTGTGCTGCACCTGACCCGGCTGTACGACGACGATCCGCGGGAACGGATCTACGTACCCTGGCGGGACGACCCCCGCCCGCTCAGCGGAGCGTTTCAGGGTGTCTACGCCTTCTTCGGTGTGGCCGCCTTCTGGCGGGCGTTGGCGGACACCTCATCCCGGCTCGCCGCGTTCGAGTTCGCGTACTGGCGCCAGCAGAGTTGGCGAACTCTGCGGGTGTTGCGTGACGACGCGACCCTCACCGACGCCGGGCGCCGGTTCCTCGACGGCATCACCGAGCGGCTCGGCCCGTGGCAAGCCGAACCGGTGCCCGAGGACATAGCCGACCTGGCCACCGCCGCCGGCCTGGACCATCGGGCGGGTTGGCGGGTGCGGCATCTGCGACCGAGCCCCATGGCCGTCGCGGAGTTGGCCGACGCGTGGTTGGCCGGCCGCCCCCGGCCGACCGCCATCGTGGACGCGACTGACCTACCACCGACACCGGTGCCGGACGGCTCGTGGTCGCGGGTGCGCACGGATCTGGTCCGGCTCGGTCTGAGCGAGGCGGACCCTTCCGAGAAGTGGCTGTCGGTGCCGGGCGTCACGTCGACGGACTTCGCCTACGCGAGCGGCAGGTTCAGCGATGCCGCACGAGGCTACCGCGAGGAGTTGGCCGCCGACCCGGACCGGCCGACCTCGTTGGTCGGCCTTGGCCTCGCCCTGTCCGTGTGCGCCCCCGGCCCCGCCGCACGCGCGCTCCTTCATCGACCAGAACTGGTCCGTGCGGTGCATCGACGACTTCGAGGCACCGCACGACATGAGCCGACGCCGGAGAGCGTCGCGTCGTGGATCGGCCAGCTCGTTTCCGACTAGCCGCTTACATCAGCATCGGGTCGATGTCGCAGTCGGCCCGTGTCCCCCTGCCTGCCGCTTGGGTGCCCGGGTGCGCTTCGCCGAAAACCATGCGGTACTTGCTCACGATCGGCTCCTGATAGGGCTTCGCCTCATCCGCGCGACCGGCCGTGTCTAGGTCGAGACCGAGGTTGAAGGCGGCGGCAAGCACGGTGGGGTGGTCGACACCCAGAACCCGACTTCCGCGCTCCAACGCGTCCCGACCTAGATCGATGGCCTTCTCGGTGTCGCCCAGTGCCGTCAGATCGCTCGCCAGGTTGATGCTGGCAATGATCGCGTACGGATGGTCCGGACCGATGCCTGCGCGGAAATGTTCCAACGCACGCTCGTCGAGGTCGCGTGCACCGGCATTGTCGCCCATGAGCCGCAGGGTTACCGCCAGGTCGACCGTGGCTGCCAAAACATGCGGATGGTGCTCGCCAAGAGCATGCCGGTACCGTTCGAAGGTCTGCTCGCCGAGCTCTTTCGCCGCCGTGAGGTCACCGGAATGGCGCAGGTTGATGGCATGGGCGAGCGCGCACGCCATGGTGGTAGCGTGACTGTCCCCGTAAGTGAGCCGGAACCGCTCGAAAGCCTCGGTGGAGAGAGCAAGCGCGCCTCCGTGGTCCCCAGCCTTGCGTCGCGCCACGGAAAGCATGAAGTCGTAAGTGGTGGTGTCTGGATTCTCCTCGCCGTAGCGCAGGTGAACCTGCTCCGTGAGCTTCTCCTGCATGACCTGCGCGTGCCCGTACTCGCCCGCCTCGCGCCGGTCCACGATCGACGAGGCCCGGACACTGAACGTTCGCGGTTGGTCCGCGCCCAGTACCTCGACTCGCCGCCGGTAGGTGTCGTCGTCCAGTTCGGCCGCAGCCCGGTAGTCGCCGGACAGCCGAAGACTGAGAGCGTGCTGGAACGCCGCGTAGAGCGTCTCGGGATCGTCCTCTCCGAACATGCGCTTCGACTTGTGGTAGATCTCCTCGCTCAGTTTGGCGCCGGCGGCGAAGTCACCCTGGGCACGCAGGTCGATCACGATGTTGCGCTGGAGAGCGAAGGTTTGCTCGTCTTCCTCGCCGGATACCTGGAGCCGCAGCGCGAGGGTGCGCTGGTTGAGCTCCGACGCCTCCGCGTACCGGCCGACCGACCACAGATAGAAGCCGAGGCGTGAGGACACCTCGAGGGTCTGCTCGTGCGTGGGGCCGAGGATGTCCGTGAAGTGCTTGCGGGCTCGCAGGGCGAGCTGCGCGGCCTCCTCGTGGTCGCCCCACTCGAACAGGAACCGCATGAGGTTGATGACGAGCTGACGGGGCCAGCTTTCGTCGCAGTCCATGACGTTGGCCGCGTAGGCGTGCGGCAGCAGTTCCCGGTAGCGCGGCCAGTTCCGGCTCTGCTCGGGATCGTTGGGGTCGAGAGCGGCCAGCAGTTGATGTGCGCCGTGCTGCATCTGGGCGTGCACATGGGGCGCCATCACTCGATTGCGGAGAACCAGCTGGACCAGACGGTGCAACTGGAGGGTGTTGTTGCCGTGGTCTATTTTCGCGAGGCCGTAGCGGTTGATGTCGCGGATGGCGCGGGCGAGCCTGATCGGGTCGCGTAGGGCGGCGTCGAGTTCCGGGGAAATCGATACTCGGCTGACGCCGGTCAGCAGGTCGCGGGAGATCGGCTCGGGTGAGAAGAACGCGCAGATGTGCAGAATCTGGTGCGCGGCGGGGTTTCTGGTCTTCAGCTCGTCGAAGGAGACGTTCCACGCCGCGGCGACCGAGACCTCGTAGTCCGGTGCGGTGGCGGTGTCCAGGATCTCGGCGACCGACTCGTCGAACAGGCGAAGGTACTCGTCGACCGGCATACCGGTCACCGCGCGCCACGCGGCCGCCTGCTCGATCGCGAGTGGGAGGTCGCCGAGCCTCTCGGCCAACTCGTCCGCGTCCTCGGTCTCGATCTCGGGACCGCGCCGGTTGAGCAGCTCGATGCTTTCCTCGCGCTTGAACACCGCCAGTTCCAGGGGGCGGGCGACGCCGGCCCAGTCGGAGTTGCGAGAGGTGATGAGGATTTCGCCAGGACCGTTGCGCGGGAAGAACGGCAGCACCGCTTCCGGACTGTCGGCCGCGTCGAACACCAGCAACCAACGTCGGAACGGACGGCCGGTGCGCAGCGCCTCCAGCACGGCCGGCACGGCCACGTTGGCGTCGGCCTGGAGCCCGAGCGCCCCGGCCAACTCAGTCAGCCCGGCCCGGATCTGGGTGGGGTGCGCGGCGTCGATCCACCAGATGACGTCGTAGTCCTGCAAGTGACGGTAGATGTACTCGGCCGCCATCTGCGTCTTGCCGATACCGCCCATACCGTGCAGGGCCGAGGGCAACACCGCCGTAGTGCCACCGGTCAGCCGCTTGCCCAACTGCTCCAGCAGCTCACCCCGACCGGTGAAGTTCGGATTTCGGGGCGGCACATTCCCCCAGACAGGTGGCGGATCGTCCGCTTGGCGCTCGGCAAACGTGCGGGAGCCCGAGACCGACGGATGTACCAGCGGCCTGGTCACCGGGTCCGATATGTCGGTCTGACTATGCCGCGCCGAGCGAGTTTCCGTCGCGGACGCGGATTCGGATGAGTGACCGGCGCGCTCGGCCGTCTCGGGCATGTTGACGCTCACAGAGGTGTTGGTACGGGGGTTGACCCCGCTCTTGATTGATTCAGGGCGCTGTATGACGACACGGCTCTCGCGCAGTGCCGCGTTGTGTAGGCGGTCTGCGCGAGACAGGTAGGGCCCAGAGAGAGCGCGCATGACGGCGCTCTCCAGTTCGACGTCGGCCGTGGACTCAGGTTTGATCTCGGGGTCCGGCGTGTTGTGCGGGTCGGCGATGGCGTCTCGGAGGTGACCGAGCACCGGAATCCGCTCACCGAAATGGTCGGCAGCCACCCGAACGACGCTGGCGGTCTCCGAACGCCTCGCACCGCTGAGCAGCAATTCACGGACTGCCTCAGGAAAGGAAAAAGCGCCACTCGTGTCCCGAGTGGACTTCCCGTCCCTGGGTCCGGAAGCGTACAGGATGCCCGAGACGAGCAATTCGCTGAGGTGTTCTTCACGGGCCTCCGGCACAAAGCGCTGTCTCACGAGCTGCGCCACGTCCAAGTGAACCGGGACCGCCGCAAGCAGCGTGGCCAGGCGCAATGCGGGCGGCGACGCCATGCTGCGAAATCTTTGGACCCGAGCCTCCGGCGACAACGGACCGGCCGTGCCGACGGTACGGCCGGCGCGCGCATGATCCGTGGCGAGCAGGACCGTCCCGTCGACGGGACGGTGATGCTCGCCGGTGATCAACCGGGCCCACCAACTAAGCCAGCGCGGCTGGAGTTCGATGACCGGCACCGGCACGGTCCCCGGTGGCGCCAGCGTGCTCGGGTCCGGCGCCAGCCACGCGTCGGGAAGGTCGAACGTCCAGCGGTTGTTGGGTTTCAACGCACCGGGCACGGACAACCGCGCCTTGTGCAGCTCGAAACCCGACCGCCCCCACAACCACTGCGGCAGTAAGTGCACGACACTCACCGGCATGGTGCGCGCCCACCGGCACACCATCGGGTGAAGCTCCCCGTGGCGCCAGGCGTCGCCGACACCGTCGGTCACCAGCAGCACCGCGCGTCGCCCAGACGAGTCGAGTATTTCCCCGGGATCCCGTGGCGGCGCACCGGGCGTCCCACCGCGAAGGACCGGCGCACCGTGTTCGAATTCCAGCAGGCGAATCGTGATACCGCGGAACGCGCCGAGCTGTTCCAGCAGTGCGACGAACGCGGTGACCCGTCTTCGCCACAACGCCATGGACGGAGAATTGTCGATAACGAGCGTTAGATCCAGCCAACGCTCCCGCCTCGAACGGGTGATTGGCCACCAGACACCCGTCTCCATCGCCTGCTCCGCCGTGGCCACCTCGTCCAGCACAAGATCGTCATCCCGCCGCGAAACGATTTCCCGCTTCAACGGCCGGAGCGCACGGAAGAAGTCCAGCGACTCGGGCAGCGCGATTCCCGTGGTCGCGGGCCCGGTGCCGGCCAGTACCCGAAGCTCGGGCCGCGGCACGACCGCGGCGGGCGCCGGCTCAGGCGCGTCGATCGACTCTGGAGGCGGCTCCTGCGGGCGGCTTGGCGGCTCGGGCTTGTCCCGTGGGCCGAGACCGCCGGCGTCATCGAAGGTCGGCGGCACCCGGTCGCCCGCCGGAAGCGGCCGGTCGGGTTCAGCGTCATCGTCAGTGGGGCCCGCCGGTTGGTTGGCTGGCTGAATGGCACCGGCCAGCCACACGATCTCCGCCACGTCGGTCCACGTGAGGTCGTCGATACCGAGCCCCGGCGGCTTGACCGCCGGCGGCACCGCCGGTGAATGGGAACGCACGTCAGGGACGTCGGCCGGCCTTCCCACGTCACTGCACCGTCAGTCGGCGCCAGAGAGCGTCCACCAGCCGCGGCCACGCCACATGGTCCGGCTGGTAGGCACCCGAAGTGGCGAGATACACCGCGTCCAGGAGCCGGTCGGTCGGCAGACCACCCTCCGTCTTGCTCTTCTCCACGAACTCCCGGATCAACCGATCGCGATGCTCGCCGTCCCGGTCGAGCACGTGGTTCGCCACGATCGCGGCCAACTGTTCGATATCCGGATTCTGAATCCTCAACTGAAGACAACGCCGCAAAAACGCCGGCGGGAACTCCCGCTCACCGTTACTCGTCATCACCACCACAGGAAACGCGCGACACACGACCCGGCCATCGACCACGGTCGCGGTCCGCCCCGGGTCATCGGTATGCACCGCGACCTCGCGGAACCGGGTCCGCACCCGCGCCAACTCCTGGATCGGGAACTCGCCCTCCTCGAACAGGCTCAGCAGATCATTGGGCAGATCGGCCTCACTCTTGTCCAACTCATCGATCAACAACACCCGAGGAAGCCGGCCGGGCAGAAACGCCGTACCCAACGGACCGAGCCGCACGAAATCCCCGACCGGCGGCTCCTCGACCTGCTCCCCACCCTGCCGGGTCGCGGCGGCCTGCGCACGACCGATCGCGTCATAACCGTACAAACCCGACTGCAATGTCGTGTGACTCGTGACCGGCCAACGCAACACCCGACCCAGCCCCAACTCACGCGCGATCCGGTACGCCAGACTCGACTTACCCGTCCCCGGATTACCCGTGACCAGCAACGGCCGCCGCAGATACAACGCGGCATTCACCATATCCAGCTCGGTCGTGTCCACGTCCTGGTCGGACAGGTGGAACTCCGTCCCCAGCTTCCGATCCGCCTCGCCGTCATCCGCCGGCGGCGCGTCGTGTTCGGAGCCCGGGTCGCCGTGAAAGGTCCGCCAGGACGGTGGCGCCGGCAGGATCTCCGTCAGATCGATGTCGTGCATCGGCCGACCCGTACCACGGTAGATCCACCAATCCGCGGCATCCGAACGCGGCGCCCGCCTGTCCGGCGTCTCCGCTGCGTCCTGGTCGTTCACGCTCATCCGCGGTATCCCCTTACTGTGACGACGGGGTAAACGGCTGGTCGAGAACGATTACTCTTTTCGGATCGTCCCACAATACCACCAGGTCGCGAATCAGAGAATCATTGAACGGTCCAGCCGTCGGCACATTTGCCAATTTCCGCCGTGCCGGTAGATCCATAAAACCGCCGTCGAGTAGCCAGTCGACCAACTCGCGCAGGGCCGCCGGTTCGACGTCCGGATGCCACAGGAGCACCGGCAGGCCGGCCCGCAGCGCGGACACCAACTCATCCGGCCCGGCGCCCGGCTGCGCTGGTTGGGAGGATGGCGTTCCACCCATCACCAGCCCCACCCAGTGGGGGTCGATCAGCACGGCGTCGATGGGATGCTCCTCGAACTCCGCGGACCCGGAATAGCCGAGCCGGTCCGCCGACGGATCCTCCAGCATAGAGTCCCACCGCACGTGCCACGCACGGTGCCAGTGTTTCGCACGCATCCGCTCCAGCGATCTGAGAGAGATCCTGTAGTCGTAGCGCAAAAGCCGAGGGTGCCCGGACTCATGTTCCTTGCTCCACCGCTGCACGGGCAGGTGCAGCAATGTCCGAGGCAGCAGGAATTCCACGGCGGCCGACATCCCGTGGCCGGACCACACCCCCTCGGCTTCGGTGATCACCTTGTCGACCAGGTATTCGAGCTCTTCGATGCGGGTCTCCCGGACATCGCCGAGAGTGGGCGGCCACACCAGCGGATCATCCTGGCGCCAGAAGGAGAGCACACAGCGTCCCGGGTCGATCGCGTCTGGTTCCAGCATGATCGTCAGGTGCAGGTGCGGCTTGTCGGGAACAGGCAGCCGGGAGGGTCGCTGCGTCTCCAACGCGGTCCCGAGCCGCAACCGGCGGATCTGCCCGCCGAGCCAGTTCGTGATCAGCTCGCCGGCGTCGCCACCCAACTCGTGGGCCAGCAGTTCCAGGAACAGAGCCGCGGGTGGGATGCCGTCCGGCCCGGCGTTGAACTCGGCGAGATAGGAGAACGCGTCCCACGCATTCACGAGGTCGGCACGCCGGGGAAGAGGAATCGCGGGCCCGACGGCACGGCTCATGATGAGCGCCAGCTCGGGAATCTCGCACATGGTAAGCCAGTTGCGCAGGCTGGCCAGTTCCGCGGACGGGATCAACTCCAGCACATGCTCGTGGGTGTCGACACCGCTCGGAGACCGGTCGGCCATCGGCGCGCCGAGCAGGCGCAACCACGCGTTGCCCGTGAAAGTCTTGACCGAGACGGCGATCTGCCGGTAGGACTCGGGGTCGGTACCCGGGTCCTCCTGGATTACCTCGGAGTAGAAATGTTCCGACGAGATCAGCGCGACCACCGGATCGGACTGAGCCAACGCGGTCTTCGCCTCGGGCAACTCCAGAATACGAAACGCGAGGTTGACGGCGTGACCGACCCAACCATGTCCGTCGTGCCGGATATCGCCGGAATGCAACCCCACCCGCAGCTTGAACTGGGCCTGCGGCACACGCGTTGAGTTGTACCGGCGCAGCGCGGCGACCAGCCGATCCGGTAGCCGCTCGGCGATCGTGCTCTTGGAGATGGTGGGCGGCACCAGAATCAGCGCGCCGTCCCCGCGATCCTCGTGCTCGCAGGAGTCGAAGTCGACATCCGAGTCGGCGAACGCGATCTTCAGTACCTCGTACATGCCCTGCCGCACGGCGAGCTGATCAGGCAGTTTCCGGGTCGGATCGGTGAAACCCGCGACGTCGACCACGACGATCGTTCGGTGTTGTGCCGGCGTCAGATGCGTCACTGGCCCTCCTCACACGACACCGACGTCGGGCCCGGCTCTGACCGACATGTCGATTATGGGGTCCCCGAGGCCGCGAACCGTGTCAAATGAAGAATTCGAGACCGTCTGCTCGTGCTAATTCAACGTCTTTGCCGGTGTTACCGCGGGACGCATCCGGAACGCGATGATCAACGTGAGGACGACGGCCACCGTCATGGCCAGGAAGGCGTCGGAGTAGGCAGCGCCGTCGTGACCGGAGTACACGGGGTTGACGGGTTCGCTGTGCTGGCGTGCGGTCACCAGCACGCCGAACAGGGCCGGGCCGGTGCCAGCGCCGAGAAACTGTGCTCCTTGGAGGATCCCGAGGCCGACGCCGACCTGCTCGGCCGGCAACGCGCTCGACGCGGCGCTGATTATCGGGGTCAGCACGAGAATGAAGCCGACACTCATCCCGAGCATTCCGGCACCCGCGGGGATCACCGACATGTCTGTGATGAAGGTCGAGAGGAACACGGCGGACAGTCCCATGAGCGTGAGGCCCGTCAGCACCAGGGCGCGGGTGCCGATGCGGTCGGCGAGGCGGCCGATCATCGGCGAGAGGACGGCGACGGCGACCCCGGCCGGGACCATGACCAGGGCCCCCGTCCCCGGGGTGAGGCCGTTGACGTCGACCACCAGCAGCGGCACGAGCACCAGGGCCCCGAGGTTGACGATCATGGCCAGGAACGCGACGGCGACCGCGACCCGGTAGACCCGGTTGGTGAACAGGGCGGGCGGGACGAACGGCTGCGCGACGAGCACGGTGCGCCACCCGAAGAGCGCGAGTGTCACGACCGCCACCACGAGGCTGCCCCAGGATGAGACCGCGGCGAAGCCGGCGGTCTGGGCCTGGGTCATACCGAACAGCACCAGCCCGGCGCCGAGGCCGAGCAGGATGCCGCCGGGCAGGTCGAACCGGCCGGCGCCCGCCGGAGTCTCGCCCGGGAGTACCCACAACGCCGCGGGAAGCAGCACCAATGCGACCACGAGCATGAGCCAGAACAGCGCGGGCCAGCCGAGCAACTCGCCGATCCCACCGCCGAGGGCCGGACCGGCGGCGGTACCGACTCCCGTCGCCGCGGAGACGACGCCGATCCCCATCCCACGCTTGGCCGCCGGCAGCAACCTGGTGACGGCGATGATCGAGAGCACGGGCAGCGCGGCCGCGCCCACCCCCATCACGATCCGCCCGGTCACGAGCACGAGGAGGTTCGGGGCGAGCGCGCAGACCAGGCTCCCGGCGGCGTAGGTCAGCAGAGCGAAAACGAACAACCGCCGAAGGCTCACCCGGTCGGACACGCGGCCGTAGAAGGGAATGCCGATCGAGAACACCAGCAGGAAGCCGGTGACCACCCACGCGAGCTCCGCCTCGGAGGCCCCGAAATCCGCCCCGATCGACGGGAGCATGAGGTTGACCATGTCGCTGGCGATGACCGTGGCGAGCATCGCCGCTGTGAGCACCGACAACAGGGCCAGCCCCGAGCCAGTTCGGTTGATGGTGGATGTCATTCGACGCGTCCTCAATGGCGACATTTACTGACACCGTTGCAGTTACAGTTAGGGCAAAGAAAAAGCGGAGTCGAACCTCCGCCGTTACTCAGCTAACGATGCTGTGCCGCACGCTCACTGGCCAGCACCTGCTGGACCAAGTGCGCGATGGTCGTCCGACCGAGCCGTTCCCGCATGGCCCGCTCCGCGTCCCCGAACTCGGTCTCGAGCACGTTCTGCATGTGGCGCCCGACCTCACACGCGTCACTGGGGTCATGCGGGTGCCGCGACAGGATCGGCCCGTTCTCGACGGCGGCGTACGCGTCGTAGAGCGTGATCTCCCGAGGGGTGCGGGCAAGCGTCCAGCCGCCACCCCGCCCCTCGGTGGACCACACCAAACCCGCCTCCCGCAGGCTGCCGAGGATGCGCCGCACCAGAACCGGATTGCTCGCCAGGCTGTCCGCGATCTCCGCGGAGGTCAGCGAGTGATCCCAGCGTCCCAGCATCGTGAGCGCGTGAATCGCGACCGCGCTCCTGCTACTGAGACCCACCGCGATCCCTTCCGCCGCGACACCAAGCCAACTGCAACGACAGTAGTTACAGTTGAATCGCTCGTCAATACCCTGTGATCCAGCCCGGTAGTACCAGCCCTCAGCGGCGAGTTGGCCACACGCGGCCACGATCTCCTGGCCACGAGTGTCCCGCACCGTGCAGGCCACCCCGCCTTTGGTCGATCAGCAACCTGTTAGCGCGCCAGTACTATGGGCCTGTCACGAAGCTCGCCACCCTCGGTGGCGACTACGACGCCGCCGTCGGCATCAATGACACGGGGACCATCGTCGGCCGGACGCGCCTCCCGAACAACGAATTCCACGCGACAAGCTGGCGCAACGCCGGTTGACCTCCCCAGTTGGTCCGGCAACAGGCCGGTCGCGTACCCGCGCGCTCCGGGGGCGGCCGGCCTGCCCGATGTCCGATTAACCCCACCGACAAGGGCAGTTGTATCAACCCTCCGCGGCGAGCTGACCGCAGGCCGCCGCGATCTCCTGGCCACGGGTGTCCCGCACCGTGCAGGCCACCCCACCCTCGTTGACCCGCCGCACGAACTCCCGCTCCACCGGCTTCGGCGCCGCATCCCACTTCGAACCCGGCGTCGGGTTCAACGGGATCACGTTCACGTGCACCAGCTGCTTCAAATGCTTCCGCAGCCGCTTCGCCAGCAGGTCCGCCCGCCACGGCTGATCGTTCACATCGCGGATCAGGGCGTACTCGATCGACACCCGGCGGCCGGAGACGTCCGCGTAGTACCGCGCCGCTTCCAGGACCTCATCCACCGACCAACGCTCATTCACCGGGACCAACGTGTCCCGCAGCTCGTCATCCGGCGTATGCAGGGACACCGCCAAGCGGACCTGCATCTTCTCGTCCGCCAACTTACGAATCGCCGGGGCCAGACCCACCGTCGACACCGTCACCGAACGCTGCGAAATACCCAGACCCGACGGAGCCGGCTCCGTGATCCGGCGAACCGCCGCCACCACGCGCTTGTAATTGGCGAGCGGCTCGCCCATCCCCATGAACACGATGTTCGACAGGCGACCCGGCGCGCCCAGCTCGCCGTCTCGCATGGCGGCCGCCGCCGCGCGGACCTGGTCCACTATCTCGGCCGTGGAGAGGTTGCGGTCCAGACCGCCCTGGCCGGTGGCGCAGAACGGGCACGCCATGCCGCACCCGGCCTGGCTCGACACGCACAGCGTCGTCCGGTCGTGGTAGCGCATCAGCACGCTCTCCAGCAACGTCCCGTCGTGCGCGCGCCACAGGGTCTTGCGCGTGGAGTCGTCGTCGCAGCTGATGTGGCGCACCGGCGTGAGCAGCGGCGGCAGCAGGGACTCCGCCAGCCGACCACGGCTGGCGGCCGGGATGTCGGTCATCAGCTCCGGATCGGCGGTCAGCCTGGCGAAGTAGTGGTTCGACAGCTGGTTCGCCCGGAACGGCTTCTCCCCCAGCTCGACCACCGCCGCTCGCCGCTCCTCGGCCGACAGGTCGGCCAGGTGGCGCGGCGGTAGGCCGCGCTTGGGTGCCTCGAACACGAGCGGGAGGGAAGTCATAACACACGAATTCTCTCACGCCCGGAAACGCGCCGGTCAGCGCCGCCCTCGGGGCCGATCCGCGCCGGCGGTCGGGCGTCGTCGCTCCGTCCCAGACTGTCGAAGAGGTTGCATCGTGATACGTTCCGATATATCGTTGACCTATCGCGATACCACGCGACATACAAGGAGGAACACATCATGCGTCCCACATTCGGACATCGCAGAACACATCACCACGTCCCCGACGGGACGGACTACGCCGAGCGCCAGCCGCCGTTCCCGCCGCTGCCCCCCATGCCACCCGGCGGGCCGTGGCCGGGCGGCCCGTTCGGCGACTTCGCCGGCGGGCGGCGCGGCCGGAGTCGCGGCCACCGGCACGGACCGGGCCGGCGCAGCCGGCGCGGTGACGTCCGCGCGGCGATCCTCGCGCTGCTGGTCGAACGGCCGATGCACGGCTACGAAATGATCCAGGAGATCACCGAGCGCAGCGGCCAGTTCTGGCGGCCGAGCCCCGGGTCGGTCTACCCGACCCTGCAGCTGCTGGCCGACGAAGGCCTGATCAGCAGCACCGAGGGCAGCGGCGGCAAGCGGCGCTTCGAGCTGACGGACGAGGGCCGCACGGTCGCCGAGCAGCTGGGCACCCCGCCCTGGGAACAGATCGCCCAGGACGCGAACCCCAGCGACGTCACGCTCCGGGAGGCCATCGGCCAGCTCATGGGCGCCACGTTCCAGGTGGCGCAGGCCGCGACCGACCAGCAGAAGAACCGCGCGGTCCAGGTACTCAACGAGGCCCGGCGTGAGCTCTACGCCATCCTCGGCGAGGCCGAGCCGCCGCCCACCGACGAGGACGACGACGAGGACTAGTCATGGCTGAGGGGGCCACGCCCGGGTCGGCGTGGCCCCCTCAGGCGACGATCAATCCGGTCGGCCGGCGTCGGGTCAGCACCCGATAGCCGACCGGGAAGCTCAACCCCACCACCTCGGCCACCGCGCGCGCCGCGACGGACGACGAGAACTCGATGCCCAGCGCGGCTTCCAGGTCGGCGCGGGTCTCGAACCGCCACAGGGCTTCGACCCGGCGGCACTCGAACCCCGCGTCCGCGAAGAACCGGTCGGTGGCCTCGGTGTCGTAGGACGGCAGGTCCGCGCGCATCCACTCGCCGTACGGCCGGTGCCGCACGTCGAGGTCCACGACGGCCAGCACACCACCCGGCCGCAGCACGCGATCCGCCTCGACCAACCCCGGCTCGCAGCCGGGGCCGAAGAAGTACGCCGTCCGCGCGTGCGCCACGTCCACGCTCGCGTCCGGCAACGGAAGCCGTTGCGCCGAACCGGCCAGCACGGTCACCGACGGGTTGTCCGCCATCCGCGATCCGGCCAGGCGCACCAGCGGTTCGTGCGGCTCCACACCGGTCACCCGCCGCGCCGTCTCGGCGAAGCGCGGCAGGTGAAAGCCGGATCCGCAGCCGATGTCGACCACGTCGCGGCCGGCCCAGTCGACCATCTCGGCGAGCGTGCGCCACACGGCGTCCGTCACGTCCTGGGCGCGGTTCTCCACCTCATAGACATCCGGCCAGCGCCAGATGTTGGGGCTGGGCAGGGTGTCCGCACCGCGCCGGGCCGCCGCGATCCGCTCCCGCACCCTCGACACGACTCCCACCCCGCCAGCGAACCACGCTCTTAAGCCGGGACGAACAGTTGCAGCAATAGGTAGGACACGACGGCGGCCGGCAGCAGCGAGTCCAGCCGGTCCATCAGCCCGCCGTGCCCCGGCAGCAGCTGGCCCATGTCCTTGACCCCGAGGTCGCGCTTGATCAGCGATTCGACCAGGTCACCGACGGTGGCGGTGACGACGAGCGCGGCGCCGAACAGCGCGCCGTGCCACCACTGGCCGTCGAGCATGAGCATGACGGTCAGCACCCCGGCCACGATGCCGGCGGTCATCGAGCCCGCGAAGCCCTCCCAGGACTTCTTCGGGCTGATGGTCGGCGACATCGGGTGCTTGCCGAACAGCACACCCGCGATGTAGCCGCCGGTGTCCGAGCTGACCACGAGGATCAGGAAGCACAGCACCCGCGCGACGCCGTCGTCGGCCACCACGAGCAGCGTGGCGAACGCGGCGAACAGCGGCACGTAGGCGGCCGTCAGGATCGACGCGCTCACGTCCCGCAGGTAGCCGTCGATGCCGCCGCGGAAGCGCCACACCATGCACGCGAGGATCGTCAGCACGAACGCCGCGAGCATGCCGTCCCGGCCGAACGGCCAGGCCAGCCAGACCATCGCCTGGCCGCCGAGCAGCACCGGCCAGAGCGTGACGCGGACCTCCGCACCCCGCCGGAGCGCGCCGACCAGCTCGACCGTGCCGACCGCGGCGGCCGCCGCGATGATGCCGATGAACAGGTGCCGCACGGTCAGCAGCGACACCAGGACGGCGGCCCCGAGCAGCACGCCGACGCCGATGGCGGCCGGCAGGTTGCGCCCGGCGCGCGACGGCGCCGCGGTGGCCCCGGCAGGCGCGGCGGGTTCCGCAGGCTCCGGAGACGCCGCGGGTTCCGCTCGTTCCTCGGATTCCGCGCGTTCCGCGGACACCCAGCGGTCGGCGGACTCCGCGGGGTCCCTCGGCTTCACTGGCTCCGCTGACTCCGCGGGCTCGGTGTGTTCGGCAGGCACGCTGATCATCAGACTTCGAGCAGCTCGGTTTCCTTGTGCTTGACGAGCTCCTCGACCTGCGCGACGTACTTGTCGGTCACGTGCTGGAGCTCCTTCTCCGCACGGGCCACCTCGTCCTCGCCGGCCTCGCCGTCCTTGGCGATGCGGTGGAGCTCCTCGTTGGCCTTGCGGCGCACGTTGCGGATGGCGATCTTGGCGTCCTCGCCCTTGTGCTTGGCCACCTTGACCATCTCGCGGCGGCGTTCCTCGGACAGCTGCGGGATCACGATGCGGATGATCGCGCCGTCGTTGGACGGGTTGACGCCGAGGTCGGAGTCGCGGATCGCCCGCTCGATCGCACCGAGCTGGCTCACGTCGTACGGCTTGACGACCGCCATCCTGGCCTCCGGGATGGAGATCCCGGCCAACTGGTTGAGCGGCGTCGGCGAACCGTAGTAGTCGACGACGATGCGCGAGAACATGCCAGGGTTCGCACGACCCGTGCGCACCGTGTTGAGTTCATCCTTGGCCACCGACACGGCCTTTTCCATCTTCTCCTCGGCGTCGAGGAGTGTCTCGTCGATCAAAGCTGCTCCTGTTGTTGTGCTCCCCGGCCGCTGTCAGGGAGTGCTGACGACGGTGCCGATCCTCTCACCACGCACCGCGCGGGCGATGTTCCCCTCGGTGAGCAGATTGAAGACGATGATCGGCATATTGTTGTCCATGCACAGGCTGAACGCCGTCGCGTCCGCGACCGCGAGTCCCTGCTCGAGCACCTCGCGGTGCGTGATGTGCTCGAACATCTTGGCGTCCGGTGTCTTCTTGGGGTCGGCCGTGTAGACCCCGTCGACCGACTTGGCCATCAGCACGACCTCGCAGCCGATCTCCAGCGCGCGCTGGGCGGCCGCCGTGTCGGTGGAGAAGTACGGCATGCCGACGCCGCCCGCGAAGATCACCACGCGGCCCTTCTCCAGGTGCCGCTCGGCGCGGCGAGGGATGTAGGGCTCGGCCACCTGGCCCATGGTGATGGCCGTCTGTACGCGGGTGTCGATGCCGAGCTTCTCGAGGAAGTCCTGCAGTGCCAGGCAGTTCATGACCGTACCGAGCATGGCCATGTAGTCCGCGCGGTCGCGGTCCATGCCGCGCTGGGACAGCTCGGCACCGCGGAAGAAGTTGCCGCCGCCGATCACGATGGACACCTGCACACCGTCGCGTACGACCTCGGCGATCTGGCGCGCCACGGTCTGCACCACGTCCGGATCGACGCCGACCTCGCCGCCGCCGAACATCTCGCCGCCCAACTTGAGCAGCACCCTTCGGAAGCCGTGTCTCCGGTATTCGATCACGACGCTCTCCCTCGCGTGCCGATGGATGTCACGTTGAGACGACAGCACGGTGCCCCGACCTCACCGAACAGTGAGGTCGGGGCACCGCGGGCAATGTTGCGGCAGGTGTCCGCGTTGGGCTCAGGACTGGCCGATCTCGAACCGGGCGAACCGGGTCACGGTCACGCCGGCCCCGTCCAGAACGGCCTTCACGGTCTTCTTCGAGTCCTGCACGGACGACTGCTCGAGCAGCACGGCGTCCTTGTAGAAGCCGTTCACCCGGCCCTCGACGATCTTGGGCAGGGCGGCCTCCGGCTTACCCTCCTCGCGAGCGGTCTCCTCGGCGATGCGGCGCTCGGTGGCGACCACCTCGGCCGGGATCTCGTCGCGGGTGACGTACCGGGGCTTCATCGCGGCGATCTGCATGGCCGCGGCGCGCGCCGCCTCGCCCGAGTCACCGGTGTACTCGACCAGCACGCCGACGGTGGGCGGCAGGTCGGGGTCGCGGCGGTGCAGGTAGGTGGCGACGGGGCCGTCGAAGGAGACGACCCGGCGCAGCTCCAGCTTCTCGCCGATCTTGGCCGACAGCTCCTGCACGGCGTCGGCCACCGACTTGCCGTCCAGGTCCGCCTTGGCGAGCGCGTCGACGTCGGCCGGCTTGGCGACCTTGGCGGCGCCGATGATCCGGCTGGCCAGGTCCTGGAAGTCGGCGTTCTTCGCGACGAAGTCGGTCTCGCAGTTCAGCTCGACCATGACCCCGCCGTCAGCGGCGACCAGACCGTTGGCGGTCGTGCGCTCGGCGCGCTTGCCGACATCCTTGGCGCCCTTGATGCGCAGGATCTCGACGGCCTTGTCGAAGTCGCCGTCGGCCTCGTCGAGGGCCTTCTTGCAGGCCATCATGCCGGCGCCGGTGAGCTCACGGATCCGCTTGACGTCGGCCGTGGTGTAGTTCGCCATTGTGGCTCTTTCCATCCCTTTTCTTCGGTACCTGCGCGCCGGCGCGACCCGCTGCCGCGGGCCGGCCGGCGCGGAGTTTGCTCAGGACTCGCTTGGCTGCTCGGTCTTCGGAGCCTCAGCCGGGGCGGGGGCGGCGGCGACCGGCGCGTTCTGGCCGACCAGCAGCTCCTGCTCCCACTCGGGCAGCGGCTCGGCGGAGACACCGGCGGCCGGCTTGTCCTCACCGTCGGGCACGCCGTTGCGGACACCGGAGCGGGCCATCAGGCCGGCGGCCGCGGCCTCGGCGACGACCTTGGTGAGCAGCGCGGCCGAACGGATGGCGTCGTCGTTACCCGGAATCGGGTAGTCGACCTCGTCCGGGTCGCAGTTGGTGTCGAGGATCGCGACCACCGGGATGTTGAGCTTGCGAGCCTCGCCGACGGCGATGTGCTCCTTCTTGGTGTCGACGATCCACACCGCGCTCGGGATCTTCGCCATGTCGCGGATACCGCCGAGGGTCCGCTCCAGCTTGTCCTTCTCGCGGGTGAGCATCAGGATCTCCTTCTTCGTGAGACCCTGGAAGCCGCCCGTCTGCTCCATCGACTCCAGCTCCTTCAGGCGCTGAAGGCGCTTGTGGACGGTCTGGAAGTTGGTGAGCATGCCGCCCAGCCAGCGCTGGTTCACGAAGGGCATGCCGACGCGCAGCGCCTCGTTGGCGATCGCTTCCTGGGCCTGCTTCTTGGTGCCCACGAAGAGGATCGAGCCGCCGTGCGCGACGGTGTCGCGGATGAACTCGTACGCACGCCCGATGTAGTTCAGCGTCTGCTCGAGATCGATGATGTAGATGCCGTTGCGCTCGGTCAGGATGTAGCGCTTCATCTTCGGGTTCCAGCGGCGGGTCTGATGCCCGAAGTGCACGCCGGAATCCAGCAGTTGTTTCATGGTGACGACGGCCATGGCCTGGTTCGCACCCTTTTCTTCTCTGCGCGCCGGGTGTCTGCCGCGACGCGATGTCGGTTGTCGCGAGCCTCGAGCCGAGGTCCGCCCTGGTGCCGGCGCCGACAGCCGGACCTGGGGCCGTGGTTCGACCCGAGAGTCGAGCCACCCGCTTCAGGACCGCCGGATGCCGCGAGCCGAGGCTTACGCCACGGCAGGTGCGCTGGCACGCGAAGTCGATCCGTGCTGGCACGGACCGCGAAAAGCAGTGTACGCGGTCACCGTGTCGCCCCCGGACACGGCTGTCTCCTGAGGGCCGAGTTATCCACACCCGCGAACGTTGTCCACAGCTCGGCCCTTCCCCACCACCCCCGTCGGCCCCAAACGGCATCGTGGTCCCCATGCGACTTCCTTCCGCACTCGTACCGCTCCTCCTCTGCGGCGTCCTCTCGGGCGTCGCACTGGAAGCTCCACTCGGCACCGCGCGGGACGGCCCCGTCCTCTCCTCCGCCACCTTTCCGGCTGGTTCCACGCGGGCCGAGCCGGTGTTCTCGTGGCCGCTCGACCCGCCGCACTCGGTGCTGCGGCCGTTCGAGGCACCTGCCGACCCGTACGGGCCCGGTCACCGGGGCGTCGACCTGGGTGGCACACCCGGTCAGTCGGTCCGCGCGGCGGCGGCCGGCACGGTGGTGTTCGCCGGCCAGGTGGCCGGGCGCGGGGTGATCTCGGTCGACCACGCCGGTGATCTGCGAACCACCTACGAGCCGGTCACCCCCGTGGTCACCGCGGGTCAACAGGTGGCGGCCGGCGACGTGCTCGGACAGCTGATGCCGGGTCACCCCGGGTGCACCGCCGCGCCCGCGTGCCTGCACTGGGGCGTGCGCCGCGGCGGCGAGTACCTCGATCCGCTCGGCCTGCTGGGCAGCGGCCGGGTGCGATTACTGCCGTGGCAGGGCTAGCGCCCCGCGCCGGAAATCAGGCACATAATTCGCCGGCCCAACTCCCCGTTGGCGGCGTTACCGATCCACCCAGAAACCTGGATCCACCGACTTACGCACCGCATTTCCTGCCCGGGGCGCTAGGCGTCGGTCTTTTCCTGCAGCTTGGCCCGCAGGCGCAACACGGCTCTGGTGTGCAGCTGGCAGACCCGCGACTCGGTGACACCGAGGACGCGCCCGATCTCGGCGAGAGTGAGGTTCTCGAAGTAGTAGAGGGTGACCACCACGCGATCCCGCTCGGCCAGGTGCGCGATGGCCTCGGCCAGCTGGCGGCGGTTGTCCTGGTCGACCAGCAGCGCGACCGGGTCGAGCGCCTCCTGGTCCTCGAGGATGTCGGCCAGCGGCGTGGAGCCGCGGCCGGCGGCGGCCAGCTCGTCGAGGGCGACCACGCTGGTCAGCTGCAGCTGGGCGTAGACCTCGCGCAGCTCGTCGAGGGACAGGCCCAGCTCCTCGGCCAGCTCGCCGTCGGTCGGGGTGCGGCGCAGCTGGGCGCCGAGCCGTTCGAGGGCGCGTTCCAGCTCGCGGGCGCGGCCGCGTACCGAGCGCGGTACCCAGTCCTGCGCACGGAGGTCGTCGAGAATCGCGCCGCGGATGCGCTGCATGGCGTAGGTCTCGAACTTCAGGCCGCGCTCCGGCTCGAACTTCTCGATGGCGTCGACCAGGCCGAAGATGCCGGACTGGATCAGGTCGGCCACCTCGACGTGGGCGGGCAGGCCGGTGCCGACGCGGCCGGCGACATACTTGACCAGCGGGGCGTAATGCAGCACCAGCCGGTCGCGCAGCGGCTGCTCGCGGCGCTCACCGAAGCGGCTCCACAGGGCGACGATGCCGGCCTCGACGTCGTCGAAGGTGCGCTGGTCGCCGGGCAGCACGCCGGCGGTCTCCCCCAGGCCGAAGGTCACAGCCTGACCGTTGGCGTGGCCGTTCGTTCTCGTGTGACCGTTCGTTCTCGCGTGCCCGTTGGTGCCGGCATGGCCGTTGGTGTGCGCATGCCCATTCGTCGGCGCAGCGGGCAGCCTGGCCGGTGTCCGAGAACCTTCCCCTGGATCAATGGGAGCGAGGGTGGGTTCGGTCATGGATTGCCTTCAGCCGTTCGACGGTCACATGTGTGTATAGCTGGGTTGTAGCGAGCGTAGCGTGACCGAGCAGCTCTTGGACGCTACGAAGATCAGCACCACCTTCGAGCAGATGTGTCGCGGCAGTGTGACGCAGCCCGTGGGGCCCCATGACGGGAACTCCCGGAACCGCGTCCAACGCCCCGTGAACGATACGTCGAACGCTGGCCGGTTGGAACCTGCCACCTCGCGCACCGAGCAGGAGTGCAGGTGGGGACGCTGGTCGGGCGAGCGCCGGGCGGCCGTGCGCCAGCCAGATCTCGACGGCCCTGGCCGCCGGTTCCCCGAACGGCACGGTGCGCTCCTTGGCCCCCTTCCCGAGCACCACGAGCACCCTGCGGTGCAGGTCGACATCGTCCACGTCCAGGCCACACAGCTCGGACACCCGTACCCCGGTCGCGTACAGCAGTTCGAGGAGTGCGTGGTCACGCAGCGCTACCGCGTCATGCTGGGCGGCACCGCTCGCGGAGGCGCTGAGTACCTCGTCCGCCTGGTCCTGCCGGAGCACCGACGGCAGCTTGCGGTGGGGTCGCGGCGCCGCGAGCCGGGCCCCGGGGTCGATCTCGAGGTGTCCGCGCCGGTGCGCCCAGGCGGTGAACGTGCGCGCCGAGGCCGAGCGGCGTGCGAGCGTGGTTCGACTCGCGTCGGCCGCGCGCTGTGCGGCCAACCAGGCCCGGAGCACGGTCAGGTCGAGCGCGACCAGCCCCTTTCCTTGGCTGCGGTCGATGGTGCGGCGGTGGTCGAGCACCGGCATGCCGTGCAGGAACCCGAGCAGGGAGACGACGTCGCCGACGTAGGCCCGGACGGTGTGCGCCGACAGCCCCCGCTCGAGCGCCAGGTGCCGTTCGTAGTCGGCGACGGTACCGGCGATCTCCGCCGGCAACTCGTCGCGGACCCGACGAAGGTCGACACGTTTTCCCTCGGCCACGCTTGTGACGCTCCGCCATCACCCGGACCCGAGTCAAGCACCGCCGCGCCGAACGGGTCGCCGTCCGCGTCGGGCGTCAGGCCGACTTCAGCGCGGCGTCATCGCACCACCGCCTGTCGCCAGCCCTCGTCACAGCGCTCGGCGAGGCCGGTCAGCTCCAGTTCGGGTAACAGGGCGCGCACCCGATCCAGCGGCACTCCGGAGTCCACGGCGACCTGTTCGTAGCTGCGGCCGTCCCGCCGGCGGAGGGCCTCGTGCACGCGTAGTGCCTGGTCACCAAGGCCGTCGGTGCGGCGAGCGGGCCCCGACGTGCGGTTGGCGGGGTTCTCGCCCAGTGGTGTGGTCTCCTCGACGATCTGCGCGACCGACCCGGCGATGGTCGCCGCCCCGTCGTGGATCAGCTCGTGGCAGCCGGCCGAAGCGGCCGACGTGACCGGCCCGGGGACGGCGAGCACCGGTTTACCCAGGCACTTGGCGGTGGTGGCCGTGTTGCGCGCGCCGCTGCGCCGCCCGGCCTCGACCACCACGGTCGCCGAGGACAGTGCCGCGATCAACCGGTTGCGGATGAGGAACCGGTGCTTGGCCGGTGGCGTGCCCGGCGGGTACTCGCTCAGGACCAGCCCGCGAGCGACGATCTGGTCGATGAGCGCGGCATGGCCACGCGGATACGGAAGATCGACGCCACACGCGAGCACGGCGACGGTCAGCCCTTCAGCGGCGAGTGCTCCGCGGTGGGCAGCGCCGTCGATGCCGTACGCGGCGCCGGAGACGACCGTCGTGTCGGCCCGCGCCAGGTGATAGCCGGTCTCGGCCGCCACGAACTCGCCATAACCAGTGGCACTACGCGCCCCGACCACCGACACGGCCCGGTCGAACGCGTCCGCCATGGTGGCGGAGTCGCCGCGGACCCACAGCCCTAGCGGGGCAACCGCCCACCGCTCCCGCTGCAGGGTGGGCGCGGTGAGGCACAGCAGTTGCCAGGCGGGCCAGTCATCGTCCTCGGGCACGACCAACCGCGCACCTAGCTTGCCGGCGGCCTCAAGATCAGCGACAGCAAGCTCGATGTGCCGGCGAGCGGAGGTCTCGGCCCCCACCTGGGCGGAAACCCGATCGGCCCGAACCAACTCAGCGGTCCGCACAGCTCCCCGAACGGCAACCAGCCCATGCAGAGCGGGGGCCGGCGGCTCAGCGACGCGCATCAGGTAGGCCCGGGCAAGGCGAACCTCGTCGTTGACCGCGGTCACGCCGCCACCGCCCCGGGCTCGCACCGACAGTGCCCAAGAATCGAGCCGAGCCTGGTGCGGGACATCTGCGGCTTCACTTCGAGCGGATCACAAAGCTGCGCCTCAACGGCCAGCAGATGCGGCGACCGATCAGCACTCGAGGCGCCGTCCTGACAGAAGCACAAGCCTGCAGGCGACCTGACCGCCTCTCTGCGACGCCGCCGCGCCAGGTACTCCCCGAACTCGTGACACGTCCCGCCCAGTTCCGCATCAACATCGCCGGACAGTCTCCCGACCGCCAACGACGCAGCTTCCTCACCAACCCGGCCCGCATGGTCATCGGGACCAGCCGGACGGGTTGATTCGGCGGGGTCAGGTAGCTCGGCTGGATCGGCAGCCTCGCCCGGATCAGGTGCCTCGGCCAGGGCACCAGGCGGAGCCAGCCCCACTGAGTCGACCAGCCCGCCAGACTCAACCAGCCCGACGGGGCCGACCCGCCCAGCAGACTCAGCCAACCCAGCGAAGTCGCCCAGCCCACCAGAGCCGGCCCGCCCAGCAGGCGCGGCGAGGTTCGCAGACTCGGCCAGCCCGCCAGATTCGCCTGGCCCACCAGACTTACCCGAGCCACCAGACTCGACCAGTCCCCTGGCGCCAGCCAGGTCACCAGACTCGACTAACCCAGCAGAGTCAGCCGGCTCGCCAGAGTCGACCGGCCCACCGGAGTCGGCCAGGGCACCTGGCTCTGCCCGCCCAGCAGACTCGATGAACCCACCGGACTCAACCAAGCCAACAGACCCGACCAAGCCAACAGAGTCAGCCAGTCCACCAGACTCAGCGAAGCCATCAGACTCGCCCGACCCAGCAGCGTCAGCGAGCCTGCCAGACTTAACCAAGCCACCAGACTCGGGCACGCCACCACAGTCGGCCAGCCCAGCGGAGTCGGCCTGGCCGCCAGAGCCAGGCTGCCCAGGAGAGTCAGCCAGCCTGCTGAACTTAACCAAGCCACCAGGCTCGGGCACGCCATCGGGGTCGACCAGCCCACCAGGCTCAGCCAGCCCAGCCGACTCGGCCTGGCCACAACAGTCGATCAGCCCAGTGGGGTCGGCCTGGCCGCCGGAGTCGGGCGGTCGAGCAGAGTTGCTTGGTCCGGCGAGGGCCGTCGGTAGTGCCAGGTCGCTTGGATCGGTCAGGTCGTTTGGATCAGTTGGGGCGGGTGGGCTGATTGAGTTTGGCTGGCTGGTCGGCACGAGCGGGTGAGGTTCGTCGGTTGGTTGTGGGGGTCGAGGATGGAACGTCGGGGTGGTGGTGGGGCGGGGCGGTGGGTCGGCGGCGGGGTATTGGGGCGGGTTCGGGGTCATGCTGCTCTCCGGTCGCGGAATTCCATGGCTGCGGCCACATGGTCGGCTTCTGGGTGGTCGGCGTCCGCCAGGTCGCAAAGGGTCCAGGCCACTCGTAGGCAGCGGTCGGCGCCTCGGGCGGTCAGGAGGCCCATGTCCAGGCCGCGGTCCAGTAGGGCGGTCGCCTTGCGGGGTAAGCCGAACTCCCGGCGGAGGATCGGGCCCGGGGCCTGGGCGTTGGTGCGCCAGCCGCGGGACTGCCAGCGGGCGATTGCTCGTTGCCTTGCCTGCGCGACCCGGGCGCGGACGGTGGCCGTGGACTCCGGTTCGATCGTTCCGGCTCGGGACATGGCGGTTATGGGGCGCATCCGCACTCGGATGTCCACCCGGTCCAGTAGCGGGCCGGACAGGCGCGTCATGTACTTGCGCTTCGCGTGCGGCGTGCAGGTGCAGTCGGTCTCGCGGGCCGGGGCGCACGGGCACGGGTTGGTCGCGAGCACCAGTTGGAACATCGCCGGGTAGCGCAGCACCCCGTCACGTCTGGCCAGCCGGATCTCGCCCTCCTCCAGTGCCGTGCGCAACGACTCCAGTCGCTGTGGGCCGAACTCGCACGCCTCGTCCATGAACAGGACGCCGTGGTGGGCGATGCTGATGGCGCCCGGCTTGGCCAACCCGACCCCGCCGCCGATCAGGCCAGCAACCGAGGTCGCGTGGTGTGGGGCGATGAATGGCGGCGTGGTGACCAGCGGTGCATCGGGTAGCAGCGCGCCCGCCAGCGAGTGGATGGCCGTGACCTCCAGGGCCTGTTCGTCGGACAGCGGCGGCAGTAGACCCGGTAGGCGTTTGGCGAGCATGGTCTTGCCCGTGCCTGGCGGGCCGGTGAGCAGAAGGTGGTGCCCGCCGGCCGCGGCGACCTCCACCGCCCAGCGAGCCTCCGGTTGGCCGATGACGTCGACCAGGTCGGGTACGGCCCCGGCGGGTTGTGCCCGCTGCGGGTCGGGTGCGCGCAAGGTGTCCGGCTCGCCGCGGAGCCAGTCGAGCACCTCGGTCAGACGCTCGGCGCCCCACACCTCGATGTCTGTGACCAGGGCGGCCTCCGCGAGGGTGGCCGATGGCACGATCGCACGATGCAGTCCCGCCCGGCGCGCGGCCAGCAGGCCCGGCAGGACGCCGCGTACGGGGCGGATGCGGCCGTCGAGGGCCAGTTCGCCGAGCAGGACGGTGCCAGTCAGGCGTTCCGGGGGCGAGAGGCCGGCGGCGGCCAGCACCACGCACGCCAGCGCCACGTCGTAGCCGGAGCCGCCCTTCGGCAGGGCGGCCGGCGACAGGGCGAGCGTGATCTGCTCGCTCGGCCACTCGCGGTCGCTGTTGCGCACGGCCGAGCGGACGCGCTCCTTGGCCTCGTTCAGTGCGGCGTCGGGTAGACCGACGATCTGGGTTCTGGGTTTGCCGCCACCGATGTCGGCCTCGATCTCCACGGCCACGCCGTCCACCCCGAACAACGCCACCGACCACGCGCGAGCCAGTGCCATCACGGAACCTGCCGATCCGCCGCGGGCGTCACCGAACGCTCAACCGAGGCGCGGTTGGCATGAGGCGAACGCTGAGCACCCACCTCGGTAGATCCCGACACTGCCGCCGGCGCGCACACCATCTCCGCGAGCCACACCGATGCGGACCCAGCCACCGCGCGCTGGGCCCGGCCTTTCCTCGGTTCGGGCGACACCGACACCACACGCCCCAGGATCGGGGCAACGATGAAATCCAGTGGGCAGGGACCGCTGGTCACCGGCAATTCCGGTGCACACGGCAACGACGCGGGGTAGGCCACTGCGTGCCTGAACCGGACTTGCCTCGGTATGGGCGCAGTGGTCGGGGGACCGGAAAGATGCTGCGTTCGGTGGGGGTCTGACTCGAAGGGGTTCGCGGGCGCCGGGGCTGCGGGTGGCTGAGAGAGGGAGGCCATCAGAAGGCTCCCCGGTAGTGGGTGATCCGCGGGGTTTCGTTCGGGGGCCAGAGGATCGCCACTATGTCGAAACGTTCGGCGCACCACGTTATGCCGTGGGCTACTCGCCAGCGACGCGCCAGGCGGCGGATCCGGGCGGCCTTGCGGTGGTCGACCGCGTCCGCTGGGGGGCCGTGGCTCGTGCCGGTGCGGGTTTTCACCTCTACGACCACCAGGCGGCGGCCGTCGGTGGCTACCAGGTCCAGTTCGCCCTCTCGGCTGCGCCAGTTTCTGGACAGCACGACCAAGCCCTGGCTCTCCAGGTAGCGCGCCGCCAGGCTCTCGCCCCGGGCTCCGGTGTGCAGGTGGCTGGCACCTGGCGGAATCACGTCTGCCGTCATGCCACCGACCGTGCCCCCACTTCACGGCCGTCGCCAGGGGGTCGGGGCTCGCTGTGGACAGCCGGGACAGCTGTGGACTAACCGCCGGTTACAAGATCCAGAAAGCCAGGAGTGTCGGAGGGGTGTGGTATGGCCTACGTGCCGAACGGGCCTTCCTCGGGCAACCGCAGGTCGGGCTTGTCCAGCTCCTCCACGTTGACGTCCTTGAACGTGATCACGCGAACGTTCTTCACGAACCTGGCCGGGCGGTACATGTCCCACACCCAGGCGTCGGACATCCGCACCTCGAAGTACACCTCACCGTCGGAGTCGCGTACCTGGACGTCCACGCCGTTGGCCAGGTAAAAGCGCCGCTCGGTCTCAACCACGTAGGAGAACTGGCTGACGACGTCGCGGTACTCCCGGTAGAGCTGCAGCTCCATCTCGGTCTCGTACTTTTCGAGATCCTCTGCGCTCATGCGGTTACGCGCTCCTCCTGCTCGACGGGTGTCGACCTCCCATTCTGAACCACGGCCGCGGCGGCCACACTCAAGGCCACCGGATGAGGCGCGGTCAGGCCGTGTGCCAGGCCGGCGGACGCGACGTTCACGAACGACCACCGGTGCGCCGCGCTCGGCCCGTGCGTCACCAGCGCGGCACTGTGCGCGCCCGTGCAGTAGCCCTTGTGCTCGTCGAACCCGTACACCGGCAGCTCCTCGTGCAACGTCGTCATCATCCGGTCCCTGGTCACCTTCGCCAGGACCGACGCCGCCGCCACGCAGGCCACCGCCTGGTCGCCCTTGATGACCGGCACGCTCGGCGCGGTCAGCCCGGGCACCCGGAACCCGTCGATCAGTACGTATCCGGGATGCGTCCCCAACTGGGCGATGGCCCGCCGCATGCCCTGGATGTTGGACACGTGCACGCCGATGAGGTCGACCTCCTCGACCGGCACCACGACCACCGCGTAGTCCAGCGCCCGCTTCACCACCAGGTCGTACATCCGGTCGCGCGCGGCCGCGGTCAGCAGTTTCGAGTCGGTGAGGCCCTCGAACCGCGCGGCGTCCCCCGGCCGCAGCACACAGGACGCGATCACCAGCGGACCGGCGCACGCCCCGCGCCCGGCCTCGTCGACGCCGGCCACCGGGCCGAGGCCGCGACGGTCGAGTGCCGCCTGCAGCGCCCAGTTCCCAGACTCACGGCGCAGCACCGCGCGCGGTGGGCTGGACTCCAGCCATTCCATCCGTGCCAAGCGCGCGAGTGTCACTTCTCGTCCCCACCACGTCTCACAGCGGCACGCACCCGCCTGCCGAGCCACACGGTCGGCACCGCGAGGAGCAGACCCGCACCGAACGGCGCAGCCTGGAAGGCCACCGACGCGACGGCGTTCTCCTGTTGCCCGTTGTGGTCGCCGACGCCACGCCAGCGCGACGGCGGCAGCACGATGTACCGCACCTTCCCGATCACATTGTCCACGGGAACGAGACCGTTGCGACCGCCGCCGCCCTGGCAACGCGAGTCGCACGAGTTGGTCCGGTTGTCGCCGAGCACCCACAGGTAGCCGTCGGGCACGGTGATCGGGTCGAACGCCTGCTCGGCGCGGGAGGAACCCGGCGCCCAGAAGACGTACGGCTCGTCCAGGAGATGGCCGTCGACGAACACCCGGCCCTCCTCGTCGCCTTCGACCGTCTGCCCGGCGACCGCCACGATGCGCTTCACCACGTCGTCCTCGTCGGGCGACGCGAGCCCGAACTTGGCGCCCACGTCCTGGAGCCACGACACGAACGCGTTGCTCGACCGGTTCGACGAGAACTCCATCTGGTTCCAGGTGGAGGGCCGCTCGAACACCACGACCTCCCCCGGCTCGGGGTCGCCGAAGGTGTACACGAGCTTGTCGACCAGCACGCGGTCGCCGTAGCAGCCGGGACAGCCGTGCAGCGTCTGCTCCATCGACTCGGACGGGATCACGAACACCCGGCCGAGGAAGGTCTGGATGATGAAGGTGAGGACCAGTGCCACACCGATGAGGATCGGCAGTTCGATCCAGAAGGAGCGCTGCGGCTTCTTCTTCTTGCCCTTCTTGCCCTTTTTGCCGGAGTCGGCCGCGTCGTCAGCGCTGCCGTCAGCGGTGTCAGCGCCATCAGCAGTGCCATCGGCGCCATCAGTGCCATCGTCAGCGGTGTCTGCGGCCTCGGCCGAACTGTCGTCGGAAGCGGGCTCCGGCTCACGACCAGCGTCGCGCTCGTCGCGATCCTCGGTCGGGCCGTCCCCCTCGTCCTGGTTGTCTCGGCTTTTTCCGGAGTGTGCGACATCGGCCACCTGAGCAGCCTACAAGGGGTCTTCGCGCACGCCGGCACCGTCCTTGCCGCGTGGCGAACGGATCACCCGCCTGATCTTGCGGCCGATCCACAGCACCGGCCACGCGGCCACCAGACCGACCCCCGCGGGCAACCCCTGCTGCCACGCCGGCGCACCGAGCGCCTCGGCCGAGCCCGCCTGTGGGTTGTGATCGCCGACGCCCTGCCAGCGCGACGGGGGCAGCACGATGAACCGCGCCTTGCCGATCACCTTGTCGAGCGGCACGACGCCGCGGATACCGCCACCGCCCTGACAACGGGAGTCACACGAGTCGCTGCGGTTGTCGCCCATCACCCAGAGCGTGCCCTCCGGCACGAGCACCGGGTCGAAGTGCTCCCTGGCGTCGGGGGCGCCGTTCTGCCAGAACACGTACGGCTCGTCAAGTGGCTTGCCGTCGACGAGCACGCGCAACTTTTCGTCGCAGCACTCCACCGTCTGGCCGCCGACGGCGATCACCCGCTTGACGAAGTCGCGCTCGTCCGGCGGGGCGAGCCCGACCAGCGAACCGATCTGCTGCAACCCACGCCAGATGACGTTGCCCGACCTCTCGACCTGGACGTCGTTCTCGGTCCACGAGTCGGGCCCCTGGAACACGATCACGTCGCCCGGCTCGGGATCGCGGAACGCGTAGATGATCTTGTCGACCAGCACCCGGTCGCCCGTGCAGCCGGGACAGCCGTGCAGCGTCTCCTCCATGGAGCCCGACGGGATCGAGTAGACCCGGCCGAGGAAGTGCTGGATGACGAACGTCAGCACGAGCGCGACCGCCAGCAGCGTGAGCAGCTCACGCCACAACGGTTGCTTCTTGGGGGGCCGGCGATGCCGACCCCGCTTCGGCCTCTTCTCCCCTGTGCCACCGGCCGGAACGGACACCGGCGAGCCGGAGTTGTCGACCTTGGGGATCAGCTCGGTCCGCTCCGGATCATCCTCAGGCGTAGACGCGTGCACGGGGGTGACCACGAAGCCCAGGCTACCGGGACTTCAGAAAAATCCTGGTCAGGAGGTAGGCGCGGTCTCGCGCTTCTCCTCGCGCTTCTCCTTGATCTTGGCGGCCTTGCCGCGGAGCTCGCGCAGGTAGTAGAGCTTGGCGCGACGCACGTCACCGCGGCGGGCGACCTCGATCTTGGCGATGTTGGGCGAGTGCACCGGGAAGGTGCGCTCGACGCCGACGCCGTAAGAGATCTTGCGGACCGTGAAGGTCTCGCGGATGCCGCCGCCCTGACGGCGGATGACCACGCCGAGGAACTCCTGGATCCGGGACCGCGAGCCCTCGATGACGCGGACGTGGACCTTGAGCGTGTCGCCCGGGCGGAAGTCCGGGATGTCGGAACGCAGCGACTTGGCGTCCAGGGCGTCCAGGGTGTTCATCGGTGTATCCGTCCTCAACTGTTGTTCGTTCGTCCCGAGGCGCAGCATTAATCCTTAGTCAACCTCGCGGGAGTTCAGGAGCGCGCCGAGGAGCCACCCGGTCGCAGCAACCGGTCAAGTATGTCAGACGCTCGATCCGGGGTCGAAATCGGGATCACCCAGCCGCGCCAGGTGAGCACGGTCGTGCTTGTCGAGCGCGGTGTCCGGCAGCGCGTCGAGCAACTCCGGGCGCCGCCGCGCAGTACGGGTCAGTGCCTGGTCACGGCGCCAGCGCGCGATGGCCGCGTGGTTGCCCGAGCGGAGCACGTCGGGCACGGCCAGCTCGCGCCAGACCTCCGGGCGCGTGTAGCTCGGGCCCTCCAGCAGACCGTCGGAGAACGAGTCCTGTTCGGCGGACGCGGGGTTGCCGAGCACGCCGGGCAGCAGCCGGGCCACCGCCTCGACCATCACCATGACCGCGACCTCGCCGCCCACCAGCACGTAGTCGCCGATCGACACCTCGTCGACCGGCATCCGCCGGGCGGCGTCGTCGATCACCCGCTGGTCGATGCCCTCGTAGCGGCCGCAGGCGAACATCAGCCAGTCCTCGGCCGCGTACTCGCGCGCGACCTCCTGGGTGAACGGCCGGCCGGCGGGAGTGGGCACCACCAGGCGCGGTGTGCCGGCCGCGCACAGCTCGTCGAGCGCCTCACCCCACACCTGCGGCTTCATCACCATGCCGGGGCCGCCGCCGTACGGGCTGTCGTCGACCGCCTTGTGGACGTCGTGCGTCCAGTTCCGCAGGTCGTGGACGCCGACCGTGAGCAGTCCGCGCTCGATGGCCCGGCCGAGCAGCGCGGCGCGCAGCGGGTCGAGGTATTCGGGGAAGATCGTGATCACGTCAATCCGCATAATGACTCCTCATGCTGGTCAAGTGGATCACGTGCGTGGTACCGCCCGCCTCGGAGGTCGAGTTCTCCGCTGCCCAGGCCGGCTGGTCGGCGCTGCGCGCGGTGCCCGGCCTGATCGGTCAGGTCGGCGGCTGGGACAACTCGCGTACCGCCTGCGTGCTCGCCGCTTGGGAGAACCGCGACAGCTACGAGACGTTCCTGCGTGATCACCACGATCCGATCGTCGCCACCACCCGCCAGGCCGGCACCTACGACACCATCGACATCGCCGTCGGAACGGTGCTGCCGGACATGCCGGGAGCGGCGTCCGGCATGTCCGGCGTGTTGCACGACGCCGAGGTGTTGCGCGTCGCCGACTGCCGGGTGCGGCCGGGTCGCGACGACCATTTCCGCGACGTCCAGCGCACCGTATGGGCACCGGGCATGGCCGAGGCGGACGGGATGCTCGGCGGCATGTTCACCCAGCTCGGCGACCATCGATACCTGGTGACCACCGGTTGGCGAGACGCGGAGTCGCATCGGCGCTATGTCGCGGAACGCTTTCCCCGGCTACGCGAGCGGGCCGGAGCCGCGGCGGACCTCAGCGCGATCCGCGGCCACGAGGTCGCGCTGATGCGGTCGTGGCTGGTGGCACCGTCACGGCTCGAGTAGTCCTTCTGGTGGGTCGAGCACCACGCGGCCGCCCTTGACGTCCACCTCGGGGACGATCTCGCGGACGAACGGGACCAGGCCCTCGGTGCCGTCCGGGCGGGCGAGAACGAGCAGCTCACCGCCGGGTCCGCGGGCAATTTCGCGCACCGTGCCGACCTCGGTGCCGTCGGCCAGCACGGCCGTCAGGCCTTCGAGTTCGTGGTCGTAGAAGGCGTCCGGGTCGTCCGACGGCGGCAGCTCGTCGGGGTCGACCAGCAGCTGTGCGCCACGCATGGTCTCGGCGGCCGTGCGATCGGGAACCTCGTCGAACCGGACGAGAAGGCGGCCGGAGTGCTCGCGCACGGTGGCCACCGTGACCGGCCGGACCGAACGGTCCCGGAGCCGTGCGGACAGCACGGCCCCGGGAATGAAACGTTCGTCCGGCGAGTCGGTGTGGATGTCGACGGCCAGCTCCCCGGCGATGCCATGGGCCTTGGCCACTCGACCGACCAGCAGCTCTGTCACTACTGGTCCGTGTCGACGACGTCCACTCGGATGCCGCGACCGCCGATGCCTGCCATCACCGTGCGCAGCGCGGTGGCCGTGCGGCCGCCGCGGCCGATCACCTTGCCGAGGTCCTCCGGGTTGACGTGCAGTTCGAGCGTGCGACCACGGCGAGTGGTCACCAGCTCGACGCGTACGTCGTCCGGGTTGTCGACGATGCCGCGTACCAGGTGCTCGAGAGCGTCAGCGAGGAAACTCACGATTCCTTGGCGCCCTCATCGGCGGGCTTGGCCTCAGCCGGCTGCTCGTCGGCCTTCTTGGCCTCCGCCTTCTTGGCGCCACCCTTCTTCTTCGGGGTGGTGGCCTCGGTCGTCGGCTCCTGGCCGGCGGCCTTCAGTGCGGCGTCGAACAACTCCTGCTTCGAGGGCTTCGGCTCCTTGTACTTGAGCGTGCCCTCGGTGCCCGGCAGGCCCTTGAACTTCTGCCAGTCGCCGGTCACCTCGAAGATGCGCTGCACCGACTCGGTCGGCTGCGCACCGACGCCCAGCCAGTACTGCGCGCGCTCGGAGTCGACCTCGATGAAGCTCGGCTCTTCCTTCGGGTGGTACCGGCCGATCGTCTCGATCGCCTTGCCACTGCGGCGGGTACGGGCATCGGAGACGATAACGCGGTAGTACGGCGCCCGGATCTTGCCGAGACGCTGCAGCTTGATCTTGACTGCCACTTGCTGTGGTGCTCCTCTGGATCATGGTTGGTCGCCGGTGGACCGCGTGGGGTTGCGAATCCGCTGGTTCCCGAAGTTCGGTGGCGCCATGGCACGGTGAGAGGGTCCGGCCACGACGGACAGCTAGCCATTCTGCCAGACCGCACTAATCAGGCCGGCATGACCCCGATCGCGATCAGCAACATGGCGACCGCTGGCAGGAAGTTGTTCACCTGGTGGGCCACGATGCTCGCGCCCAGCCGGCCGGTGAACAGCCTGGCCAGGCCGATGGGAATGCCGATGACCAGCAGCAACGAGGTGCGCAACGGCTCGAGGTGGCTGACCGCGAAGATCACGGTGGTGAGGCCGAACACCGCCCAGCGGCCCCACTCGAGCCGCTCGAGCGCGCCCCACAGCAGGCCGCGGTAGATGATCTCCTCGCAGATCGGCCCGATCAGCCAGACGAAGAAGAACATGGCGAGGGCGGCGGCGATCGGCATCCGCTGGTTCTCCACCAGCTTGCCGACCGCGGAGGACGCGTTCTCCTCGCCCACGAAGTTGGTCCACAGGAACGCGGCGACCGTGGTGGAGAGCAGCCCGATGCCGCCCCACTTGAAGCCGGCCCGCAGGTCCGCGCGGTTCATCGACCAGCGAAGGTCGATCTTCGGGCCGTGGCCGCGCAGTTTGGTGAGGAGCAGCGCGACGGCCGTGGCCAGCACGGTGGGCACCATGGTGCCGACCACCGTGACCGTCGGGGAGTTGATCGAGTCGGGGGCGATCGCGCCGACCAGCGCGCCGATGACCACGGCGGACAGCACGAACACGGCGAAGACGAACAGGAACGCGCCGAAACCCCAGCGATGGGTGCGGTCGGCAGGTGCGACCACATCCGCGCTGTTCGCGGTGTTCGTCGCATCCTGGTCGGCTGTCACTCACCTGACAGTAGTCCGTGGTGACCGCGCGCACTCCTCAACGGCGTGGGGCATGCCTGGAACGACGCCTTACTGACGTTGAACGCCTGGAACGACGCCTTCCAGGCATTGACGGGGCCCGAGCCGGCTCAGCGGATGATCCGGCCGCGCAGGATGATCCGTGTTGGCGCGCGCAACGCGTTCAAGTCCAGCCGCGGATCCTGGTCGAACGCCACGATGTCGGCCGTCGCGGACTCGCGGATGCCTGACCAGCCGAGCCACTCGCGCGCCGTCCACGACGCGGCGCCCAGTGCCTCCTCCGCGCTCAGGCCCACCTCGTGAAGGGCGATGACCTCGTCGACTATCCGGCCGTGCGCGATGCCGCCGCCCGCGTCGGTGCCCGCGTACACCGGGACGCCGGCCTCGACGGCCGCGCCGACCGTCCTGCGCACGCCGGAGTAGAGGTCCAGGAGCCGGCTGCCGAAGCGCGGGTACTTGGTGGCGCCGGCCGCGATGCTCGGGAACGTCTCGATGTTGATCAACGTGGGCACCAGCGCCGTGCCGCGCTCGGCCATCAGGGCGATCATGTCGTCGGTCAGGCCGGTGCCGTGCTCGATGCAGTCGATGCCCGCCTTGATGAGACCGGGCAGCGCGTCCGGGCCGAACACGTGCGCCGTCACGCGGGCACCGGCATCGTGCGCGACCTTGATCGCCTCGGTCAGCACGTCGTCGGGCCACAGGGGCGCCAGGTCGCCGATGTCCCGGTCGATCCAGTCGCCGACCAGCTTCACCCAGCCGTCGCCCGCCGCCGCCTGCTCGGCGACCGCCTCGGACAGCAGATCCGGGCTCGCCACCTCCTGGCTGATGTACGGGATGTAGCGCTTCGGCCGGGCGATGTGCTTGCCCGCGCGGATGATCCGGGGCAGTTCCAGGCGTTCCTGCAGCGGCCGGGTGTCCATGGGGGCACCGCAGTCGCGCAGCAGCAGTGCACCCGTGTCCCGGTCGATGACCGCGTGCCCGGCCGCCTCGTCGAGGTCCCGCGCGGCCAGCCCGATGTGGCAGTGCGCGTCGACCAGGCCGGGGATGAGGTAGCCGCCGTCGACCACCGTCTCGGCACCGGGCACGGGCGTCGTACGCAACCGGCCGTTGACGATCCACAGATCCCGTTCGAGACCCTCCGGGAGCACCACGCCCCGAACGTGCAGTGCAGGCATGTGCTAGTCCGCCTCCGCGGCCTTAAAAGTGTTCGTCACGTCCCAGCGAACGCGGCGGATCTCCGGTGGTTGGTGGCTGAGTGCCATCACGTTCCCCTGAGGTAACTGTTGGTTAGGCACAGACCTTCGCACAAAGATCCAAGGGACAGGCCTTAATTCGTCCCGGGGGGGTTCTTCGGGAACTTGAGCTTCGACGGGTCGAAGCCGGGCGGCAGCTGGTCCAGGCCCAGGCCCGGCGGCAGTCCGGCCGGCCCCGGTGGCATTCCCGGCACGCCACCGGGCAGTCCGCCGCGCACCCTCGGCTGCGTCGGGCCCTTCTTGCCCTTCTTGCCCTTCTTCCCCTTGCGGGTCTTGCTCACCCGGCCGCCGCCACCGCCGAAGCCGAACCGGCCGGCCATCTGCTGCATCATCTTGCGAGCTTCGTAGAAGCGGTTCACCAGGTCGTTGACCTCACGGATCGCCACACCCGAACCCTTGGCGATGCGCACCCGGCGCGACGCGTTGATGATCTTCGGGTTCTCGCGCTCGGCCGGGGTCATGCCGCGGATGATCGCCTGCAGCCGGTCGAGGTGCTTGTCGTCGACCTGGGCCAGCTGGTCCTTCATCTGGCCGGCGCCGGGCAGCATGCCCAGCAGGTTGGCGATCGGGCCCATCTTGCGGACGGCCAGCATCTGCTCGAGGAAGTCCTCGAGGGTCAGCTCGCCCGTGCCGATCTTGGCTGCGGCCGCCTCGGCCTGGTCCTGGTCGAAGGCCTGCTCGGCCTGCTCGATCAGGGTAAGGACATCGCCCATGCCGAGGATGCGCGACGCCATCCGGTCGGGGTGGAACGCGTCGAAGTCCTCGAGCTTCTCGCCGTTGGACGCGAACATGATCGGCTGACCGGTGACCTCGCGGACCGACAGCGCGGCACCACCGCGGGCGTCGCCGTCGAGCTTGGTCAGCACCACGCCCGTGAAGCCGACGCCGTCGCGGAACGCCTCGGCCGTGGTGACCGCGTCCTGACCGATCATCGCGTCGACCACGAACAGCACCTCGTCCGGTTGGACGGATGCGCGAATCTCACTGGCCTGCCGCATCATCTCCTCGTCGACACCCAGCCGGCCGGCCGTGTCGACGATGACGATGTCGTGCTGGGCGCGCTTGGCCTCGTCGATAGACCGGCGGGCCACGTCGACCGGGTCGCCGACGCCGTTGCCCGGCTCGGGCGCGTAGGTCGGGACGCCGGCGCGCTCGCCGACCACCTGGAGCTGGTTGACCGCGTTGGGCCGCTGGAGGTCGCACGCCACGAGCAGGGGCGTGTGCCCCTGGGAGGTCAGCCACTTGGCGAGCTTGCCGGCGAGCGTGGTCTTACCGGAACCCTGCAGACCCGCGAGCATGATCACGCTCGGCGGGGTCTTGGCCAGGCTGAGCCGCCGGGTCTCGCCACCCAGGATGGCGACCAGTTCCTCGTTGACGATCTTGACGACCTGCTGCGCGGGGTTCAGCGCGCCGGAGACCTCCGCCCCCTTGGCGCGCTCCTTGACGTTCGCGATGAAGGTCCGCACGACCGGGAGCGCGACGTCCGCCTCCAGCAGCGCGATCCTGATCTCGCGCGCCGTGGCGTCGACGTCGGCCTCGGACAGCCGGCCGCGGCCACGCAGGTTCTGCAGTACCGAGGTGAGCCGGTCGGAAAGGGTGTCAAACACCCTGTCGAGCCTACTGCAACGAGAATCCGGACCACGGGTCCTCACCGTGGTGCACGACCTGGTGAACGCCGAACTCCCCGCGAACCCCTGTGCCGCCGGAGCTGAAGGCAACAGATCCGCCACCGCTCACCGGCGGCTGGCACGCCGTAACGCGCCTGCCGGAGCGACCTGCCGAACGCGGCCCGGCGAGTCCCACGTTCGCGACCGGCGAGTCCCACATTCGGTGCGCCACCAGGTGGATCGCGAACGTGGGACTCACCGTTCCTGAACGTGGGACTCGCTGGTTTGAACGTGGGACTCGCCGGTGTCTTGAACGTGGGACTCGCTGACGTCTTGAACGTGGGACTCGCTGGTCTTGAACGTGGGACTCGCCGGTTCTGAACGTGGGACTCGCGTGGTTTGAACGTGGGACTCGCTGAGTTTGTCGCGTGGGCGGGTCACCGGGGTGGGCCCGACCCCTCGACGGGCCCACCCTCGGGTCACCCACGCGCCCCCCATGACGCGGGTGACACAGAGTTTGCCGAGATCACGGCCGTCGCGGCAGCGTGATCGTCCCCCGTTCGTGGTAGGTGGAACTACTTGGAGCACACCTCGAGAACTGCTCTCTCCACCCGGTCGCGCCACTCCACGTCGGCCGTCTCACCGGTCACCGAGGCGATGCTGAACGAGGAGATGGCCGTGCCGCCGACCTGCATGGCCCGCGCCCAGCGCACGTCCGCGCCGCAGTGCTCCAGCGCCTCCGCCACGCCGTGCAGCAGGCCGATCCGGTCCACCGCCCGCAGCTCGAGCACCACGTCGTCGGAGTCCGCGCCGCCGTCCGCCTCGTCCTCGAACCACAGCACCCTCGGTTCCGGCGGGTCGTCGGGCCGGTCGGCGTAGTCGCGTTCCTTGGCCGCCAGCTTCTCCGCGAGCGGCAGCGACCCGGACACCGCGCGGGTGAACTGCTCGCGCAGCAACCCCGCGTCCGGCAGCGAGCCGAACCGGGGAGACACGGAGAACACGTCGACCGCGGCGCCCGCGTGACTGCGCAGCTCGGCCGCGTGCACCTTCAGCGAATGCAGGGCGAGCACGCCGGCCGCCCGGGACAGCAGGCCCGGATTGTCCGGCGCCACCAACGTGATGGTCGCGACGGCCGACTGTGTGTCCATCAACACGTCCGGCTTTCCCGACGCGGCCACGCCTTCCGCCAGCCGGCGCTGCGCGTCGTCCAGCGGGCGGGGCGGTTCGTGCCGCTCCCCCGCCATGACTCTCCGACAGCGCACCACCAGGTCGGCTATCAGCGTGGCCTTCCAGTCGGTCCACACGCCGGGGCCGGTGGCGAGTGAGTCGGACTCGGCGAGCGCGTGCAGCAGTTCCAGCAGCACCGGGTCGCCGTCGACCGTCTCGACCACCCGCGCGACGGTGGCCTCGTCCTCGATGTTGCGCCTGGTGGCCGTGTGCGGCAGCAGCAGGTGGTGGCGGACCATGGCCGACAGCGTCGTCACGTCGGCCGGAGCCAGCCCCAACCGCGAACCCACCTGGGTGGCGAGTGCCGCGCCGACCACCGAGTGGTCCTGGTCGCGGCCCTTGCCGAGGTCGTGCAGCACGGCGCCGATGAGCAGCAGGTCCGGCCGCGACACCGAGGTGACCAGCCGGGCGGCGTTCGCCGTGGTCTGCACCAGGTGCCGGTCGACCGTCCACACGTGCGCCGCGTCGCGCGGCGGCAGGTCGCGCACCGCGCCCCACTCGGGGAACAGCCGCGCCCACAGTCCGGTCCGGTCGAGCGCCTCGACCACGTCGATCAGGCCCTCACCCGCGCCGAGCAGCGACACCAGCTCCTGGCGGACGTCGGTGGGCCACGGCGCGCGGGGCTCCGGCGCCGACTCGCCGAGCCGGGCCAGCGCGCCCGGCGCGATCGGCCGGCCGGTCCGCGCGGCGGCCGCGGCCACCCGCAGCAGCAGCCCCGGGTCCTTGGCGGGGTCGACGTCGCGGGCGAGCGTCACCTCATCGCCGCCGAGGACAACGCCCTCGGCCAACGGACGGCGCTGGGTGTTGCGGCGCAGCACGCCGAGCACCTTGCGCCCGTTGCGCGCCGGCTGCACGGCCCGCAACGCCACGTCGAGCGCGTAGGCCACCGAGCGCCCGGCACCCGACAGCGCGCGGGCGAGGG
Organism: uncultured Actinomycetota bacterium; assembly: GCA_963826035.1. Lineage (GTDB taxonomy): Bacteria > Actinomycetota > Actinomycetes > Mycobacteriales > Pseudonocardiaceae > Actinophytocola. Next base: position 789,373 of record CAWGVZ010000010.1, read on the forward strand.
TGAACCGGTCGCCCAGACCGAGTACGGCGGCGATCTCGTCGCCGTCCTGGGGCATGAGCACGTCTCGTGGCCGCCCGGCGATGCGGCGCAGCTCGGTTCGGGTGTCGAGCAGCAGTCGGCGGGCCTGGTAAACCTCGCCCGACGGCCGGTCGACCAGTTGGGCGAACGCGAGCGCGTCGAGCATCGACAGGTCCCGCAGGCCGCCGCGCCCGTGCTTGAGATCGGGCTCGACCCAGTGCGCCACCTCGCCGCTGCGCCGCCAGCGCTGCCTGGCCGAGTCCACGAGATCGTCGACCCGCTTGCGGACCCCGGCCCGCCACGCGGCGCGCGCCTGCTCGGCCAGCTGGCCGGACAGCCCGGCGTCGCCGATGAGGTGGCGGACGTCGAGCAGGCCCATGGCCGTACGCAGGTCGGTGCCGGCCACGTCGATCGCCTCGGCCACCGTGCGGACCGAGTGGTCGAGGCCGACCCCGGAGTTCCACAGTGGATACCAGAGCTGCTCGGCGACCGTGTCCACCCGGGTCTTGCCGTCGTGGACCAGCACGAGGTCGAGGTCGGAGTACGGCACGAGTTCACGACGCCCGAGTCCGCCGACCGCGACCAGCGCGATGCCCTCGCTGTCGGAGTGGATACCCGCGTGCGAGGCGTGGACGGTCAGCCAGAACTCGTGCAGGTCGGTGAGCGCCTCACGCAACGCGTCGGACGCCAGCCGCGTGGAATGGTGCTGACCCGGTCGACCGCCGAGCAGACGATCGCGGGCCAGCACCAGATCAGCGGCAGTGGGGGCGGCCACCAAAGGCTCGGCCGCCCCCTCCCCCTTGATTGTCATTACAGGGCGTCGGTGCCGCGCTCTCCGGTGCGCACCCTGACCACGGTGTCCACCGGTGTGACCCAGACCTTGCCGTCACCGATCTTGCCGGTGCGCGCGGCCTCGACCACCGCGTCCACCACCTTGTCGCCCAGGGCGTCGTCGATCAGAACCTCGACCCGCACCTTCGGCACGAAGTCGACCGAGTACTCGGCACCGCGGTAGACCTCGGTGTGGCCCTTCTGGCGGCCGTAGCCCTGGACCTCGCTGACCGTCATGCCCAGCACGCCGACCTGCTCCAGCGCCGCCTTCACGTCGTCGAGCGTGAACGGCTTGATGATCGCCGTGACCAGCTTCATGGCTTTGCGCCTTCCTTGCTCGCGTTTGCCGGAACCTTGCTACCAGCAAGAGCGTCCGCCGCCTTGGAGATCGGCGACGACCCGCTGCGCAGCGTGGAGAAGTCGTAGGCGGTCTCCGCGTGCTCGGACTCGTCGATCCCGGTCGCCTCGGCCTCGTCGTCGACGCGCCAGCCTATTGTCACCTTGATGGCGTAGCCGATGATGAGCGTTGCCACGAACGAGTACGCGAGCACGGCGCCCGCACCGACCGCCTGCTTGCCCAACTGGTCCACGCCGCCGCCGTAGAAGAGGCCGTTGACGCCGGTGTCGTTGACATAGGTGGTCTGGAACAGGCCGATGGCGAGCGTGCCCCACAGTCCACCGATGAGGTGAACGCCGACCACGTCGAGCGAGTCGTCGTAGCCGAGCTTGTACTTGAGGCTGACCGCGAGGGCACAGAACCCGCCGGCGAGAACACCGATGAGCAGCGCACCCCAAGTGTCGACGAACGCACACGCCGGGGTGATGGCCACCAGACCGGCGACCACACCGGACGCGGCACCGAGGCTGGTGGCGCGCCCGTCGCGGATGCGCTCGATGAACAGCCAGCCGAGGATCGCCGCGCAGGTGGCGGTGAGGGTGTTGATGAACGCGAGGCCCGCCAGGCCGTTGGCGCCGAGCGCCGAGCCGGCGTTGAAACCGAACCAGCCGAACCACAGCAGACCGGCGCCGAGCATCACGAACGGCAGGTTGTGCGGCTTCATGGGCTCCCGCGGCCAGCCGCGGCGCTTGCCGAGCACGATCGCGAGGGCCAGTGCGGCCGCACCGGCGTTGATGTGGACGGCCGTACCGCCGGCGAAGTCGAACGCCACCAGTTGGTTGGCGATCCAGCCGCCGACGTGGCCCGAGTCGTTGCTGAAGTCGAAGACCCAGTGCGCCACGGGGAAGTAGACGAGCGTCGCCCAGATTCCGGCGAAGAGCAACCAGGCACCGAACCGCGCCCGGTCGGCGATGGCGCCGGCGATCAGTGCGACCGTGATGATCGCGAACATGCCCTGGAACGCGACGAAGCCCGTGGTGGTCAGCGCGTCCTCCGCGCCGATCAGACCGGAGAGTCCGAGGTACTGGCTCACGTCACCGAAGAGGCCGCCGGCCACGTCGTCGCCGAAGGTGAGCGAGTACCCGTAGATCACCCACAGCACGCCGACCACGGCCATCGACCCGAAACACATCATCAACATGTTCAGCACGCTCTTCGTGCGCACCATGCCGCCGTAGAAGAACGCCAGACCCGGCGTCATCAACAGCACCAAGGCGGCACTGGTGAGCAACCAGGCCGTATTCCCTTCCACGCTTCCTCCTCGTGTCTACCCGGCCGTTTCGGACTTGCAGGGAGCATCGAGAAAAGAGGTTTCGCAGGATCGCGTCCCAGGTTTCGCCGGCGTGAACTGTGCACGCCTTCGTGTTACGAGCACATTTCCAACTACGCTCGGGATCATCGCCGAACTGCTACCGGTGCCCGCCACGGCCGTCACCGATCCGGACTGGCTGGCCGTCCAGCTCGACGCCAACGCGCGTCGCTTCCGCCTGCCCGGCCGGGCGGCGAACGGCGTGCTGTGGTGGTACTCGGCCAGTTCGGTGCTGCTCGGTCCACCCGCGGAGACGTACGTGCGTGGCGGGCCGGCCGCGGATCCGGGACTCGAGTCCCTGACGCTGTTCCTGCATCCGGACGGGCGGGTTCTCGACGCCCGTGCGGCGTCCACTGTGGACCGTACCGGGCTGCCGGCGCTGCTCGGCGCGGTGCTCGAGACGTGTGTCGACGCGGTGGCCGCCGCGAGCGGCGCCGCCGGGCCCGCGCTGTGGGCGATCGCCACCGACTCGCTCGCCAACCGGGTGCTGTGGGCGGGCGGATCGACCGCCGCGGCGCTGGAGCTGGCGGCCGACCCGCGCCTGCCCCGGCCGCGCTACGTCGAGGTGGCGGGGACCCTGGCCGTCCGGCGGGCGTCGTGCTGCCTCATCTACGAGGCACCCGGCCAGCGGAAGTGCACCAGCTGTCCCCGCCAGCACCCGGACGAGCGGCTGCGCCGGCTGCGAAGCGTTCTGGGTTGACCGCTACCCCACGGTCCTGGTCACCTTCATCCCCGGCACGTCGACCTCCGCCACCGTGAGATCTTCGTTCAGCACCCACGCCTTGATCGAGCTCTTGGCGAAGGCGATCGCCTGGCGAGGTCCTCCGGTGCCGGTGATGGCGCCCCCGGACGCCGCCGGCGGTGGGGTCGACCACGGTCAGCGTGTGGGACCCGAGGTCCCCGGACAGCAGCACGGACCCGTCCGGGGACAGCGCCGCCCCATAGGGCTTGTCCCCGACCGGGACCCGCCCGACGGTCGTCCCGGTGGCCGTGTCCACGATGGAGATCGTGTTGTCCCCGCTGTTGGCTCCGTAGAGCCGGGAGCCGTCCCCGCTGATCGACAGGCCGCCGATCCGGTTGAACCCCTGGAACTGGGCGAGTAACTCGTTGGTGGCGGGGTCCACCTTCGTGACCCTGTCGCCCTGGAAGTTCGTCACGTACAGCATGTCGTTGGCGGGCGAGAGCTTGATGCCCTGGCGGGGCTGGGCGAACCCGCCGATCACGGTCAGCGGCTGCCGCCGGCGCCGAGAGGCATCCGGGAGATGAGCTTCGCACGGCGGAGCGCGAGCTGGTCGACCACGCCGCGGGAGGAGTCGGAGAGATGGAAACTCGTGCCGTCCGGAGCGAACAGGATGTTGCGTGGGGTGACGTATCCGCCGATCTCCCTGGTGCGGTGCACGCCGGTCAGGTCGATGACGCGAACCTCGCCGGACCGGGAGTTCGCCACGACCTGTCCCTTGAGATCTTTGTGCGAAAGTCTGCTCCTAACCAACAGTTACCTCAGGGGAACGTGACGGCACCCAGCCACCAACCACCGGAGATCCGCCACGTTCGCTGGGACGCGACCAACACTTAAAAATTCCGGGGAGGCGGACTAGTTGGCGGAGGTGGCCAGCACCGTGCCGTCGCCGGTGCGGACCTCGACCCACCGCACGGACTCCGGCCGCATGGAGGTGGCCCCGGTCAACCGGATCCGGCCGGCGTCGGGGACCGACCAGGTCGCCGCGGGTTCGCTGCGGCCGTCCATCCCCACGGCGACAAGCTCGAGGCGCTCGTTGGCAGGCAGGTCGTGCAGGTCCAGGCGCGGCTCGGTGCCCCACGGCCGGGGAGCCAGCTCCGCCGAGCCACCCACTCGGCCCGAGTCGGCGGACAGCGTGACAACCCGTTGCGCGGCAACCTGTTCCGCGCCCGGCGACGTGGTGGCCACGCCGATGCCGACCCCGGCGGCCAACGCGCAGGCCGCCACACCGGCGACGGCAGTGGTGACCAACCGGCGCCTGGAACGGCGGGCCACGGACAGCGACCGCAACGCGCCGCTCAGGGCGACCGATGGAATCGTGTCGGGCCGCGGTTCCACGCCCTGGTCTGGTGCTCGCGACAGCAGTCCGGGTACCACGGCGAACTCGGCCAGTTCGCGGCTGCACGCGGCGCAGTGTGCCGCGTGCTCGTCCACGGCCGACCGGTCGGCCGGATCGAGGGCCCCAGCACGTAGGCACCCAACATCAGTTGGTACCGCTCGTGTTCCGGTTCGGTCACCGGGTCACCCCCAACTCGTCGAAGATCGATCGCAGTGCGCGGACCGCGTAGTAGCTGCGGGACTTCAGGGTGCCCTCGGCGACGCCGAGCAGCTCAGCGATTTCGGCGACGCTGCGGCCGTTGTGGTACATCTCCACCACGACCGTGCGGTGGTCGACCGACAGCCTGGACAACGCCTCCTGCACCAGCCAGGTGTCCAACACCCGATCCAGCGGCGCGGTGGCCGGAGCCAGCGCGATCAACGCGTCCTGGTCGATCGGGGACACCGGGCGCCGTTTGTCCGCCCGTCACCGGTCGACCAGGACGTTGTGCGCCGTGGTCGGCGGCCAACTGCGAATCTGCCGGTCGGTGGCCTCCGACGAGCGCAGCGACCCGGCCGAGCGCCAGGCCCGCAGCAGGACTTCCTGCATCAGGTCCTCCACCTGGTCGGCATCGCGCCACCGGCTGCGCAGGTAGGCGCGCAGTGCCTGGCCGTGGCCGGCCTCGACCGCGGCCAGAAACCGTTCGTCCGAGCCGGATCGGCGGGTCGACCACGGCGTCCGCATTACTTGACGGCCTCGCCGTCGGCGTTCACCAGGAACCAGACGTCGTTCACACCCTGACCGTTCGTGTCACCCGCCGCCTTGTCCATGGCGAAGTAGTACAGCGGTTTGCCGGCGTAGGTGACCTGAACGGTGCCTTCCGGCCGGGTGGTCGTGCCCAGCTTGCCCTCGTCGACCTGGTCACCGGCCGTCGCGGGGCCGGCGAGCGCCGGCCACTTTGCCGCGCAGTCGGCGACACAGGTCGACGTGCTTCCCGTGTCCTTTGTGAACAAGTACAGGGGCACGCCCGTCGGCGGCGGTGAGCACATCCTTGCCGCCGAGGGACGCGACTCGCACGTTCTCGCCGCTGGTGGCTGCCGACGTGGTGGTCGTCGGGTCGGCTGTCTCAGTGTTCTCGCCGCCCGCGCTGCTACATGCGGCCAGCCCGGCCAGTCCCGCCACCGCGGTCATCACGATCGCCCACCGTCGGATCAACATCGGGTCCGTCTCCTGTCATTCGTGTCGGTGATCCTTACTGGCGACCGGAACGACGGCCGCACGGTTCTGGTTCACCGGCAGCACCATCGGAAATGTGGCGCGCGTCACACGTCACTCAGGTGTCCAAGAAAGTGACAAAGCCATCACATGGCCGGGCATCCTGCCGATAACCAACCCATGCACCTCATCTGGCCGCTCGTTGGTCGGGCCGAGGAACTGGCTCTTCTCGAGGCGGCGATCACGCGAGCCGATCGCCACGGCGCCGTCCTGTCCGGCCCGGCCGGAGTCGGCAAGACCCGGCTGGCCGCCGAGCTGACCAGGCTGGCCGAGGCGCGCGGCTGGCGCACGGTGCGGGCGGCCGCGACCCAGTCCATGTCGACCATCACCTTCGGCGCGGTGATCCACCTGCTGCCCGCCGGGAGCGACCCGGCGAGCAGCCCGGCCGAGCTGATGCACTGTCTACGCAACGAACTCGGCGGGGACCGGCCGGTGCTGCTCTACGTCGACGACGCGCACCTGCTGGACCAGGCTTCCGCCGTCGCCGTGCACATGCTCGTCGCGACCGGCACCGTGCGCGTGGTGGTGACCGTGCGGTCCGGGGAAGTGGTGCCGGACGCCGTGGCCGCGCTGTGGAAGGACGGCCACGCGGTGCGCGTCGAGCTGCAACCGTTGTCCCACACGGAGTCCGACGACCTGCTGGCCGCCGCGCTGGATGGGCAGGTGGACCGCGTGACCCGGGCCCGGCTGTGGCGGATCACCCAGGGCAACGTGCTGTTCCTGTACGAGTTGGTGCACGCCGGCATCCAGTACGGCCAGCTCGCCCGGCACGGGGACGTGTGGTCGGGCGAGATCACCGTCGGCGAGCGGTTGCCCGAGTTGATCGAGGCCCGCCTGGCCGGCGTGACCGACGCCGAGCGGGGGGTGCTCGAGGTGCTTGCCGTCGGCGAGCCGCTCGGCCCGGCGTTCCTCGGCGGGGACTTGGTGGAGTCGCTGGAACAACGGGGTCTCGTGTGTGTGGAGCAGGACGGTGCCCGCACCCTGATCCGGCTCGGCCATCCGCTGCACTCGGAGATCCTGCGGTCCCGGCTGGGCGTGCTCCGCCGCCGTTCGATCCACAATGGACTCGCGGACACGCTGGCCGGGTTCGGCGCCCGCCGGCGCGGTGACCTGATCAGGCTGGCCACCTGGCGCCTGGACGGCGGTGGCGACCTGGACGCGACGACCCTGATGACGGCCGCCCGGCAGGCCCGCGCGGTCTTCGACCACCAGCTCACCGAGCGGTGCGCGCGTGCGGCCGTGCGATGCGGGGCCGGCCCCGACGCCGGCGTACTGCTCGCCGACTCGCTGTACTGGCAGGGCCGCCACCTTGAGGCGGCCGACCTGCTCGCCACGCTGCCGACCGGCGACGACCGCAAGCCCGAGTCCCAGGCGTGGCAGGCCATCGTGACCGCGTCGGTCATGTTCTGGGGACTCGGCGACGCGGCGCGGGCCGAACAGGTGTTGCTCGCGGCGGCCGAGGCGTTGGGCCCGGGCGCCGAGTGCGACGAACTCGCCGCGCACCGGGCCGGCGTGATGCTGTTCGACGGCCGCCCGGTCGAGGCCCTCGCGGTGGCGGAGCGGGTGCTGGCCGACTCCGGCGCCACCGACCTGACGCGAGTCCGGGCGCTCGCCGCGGCGGTCCCGGCGCTGGCGGTCACCGGTCAGACCGAGCGGGCGATCACGGCGGCCGAGCGCGGTGTCCAGGTCGCCGATGACGAGCCGTGGTCACTGAGTCACCTGCGGGCCGGGCAGGTCAGCGCGTACTGGCTGGCCGGCCGGCTGGCCGAGATGGAGGAGTTGGCGCACCGGCAGTACCTGATCGCGACGCAGCGCCACGCCGACGACGACCGCGGCAGGTGGGGGCTGCTGCTCGGCCGGGCCATGCTGGCCACCGGCCGGGTCGCCACCGCCCGTGACCAGTTCCGGGAGGCCGCGGAACTGTTGCGGCAGAACGACATCAGCGGCTTCCTGTCCTGGTGCTTGGCCTGCCAGGCCATCGCCGCGACGCTGCTCGGCGACCTTACCGGGGCCGGCGACCTGCTCGAGGACGCCCGGCGCGTGCCCGGGCCGACCCGGCGGGCACACGACGTGGAGCTGGAACTGGCCGACGCGTGGCTCGCCACCGCGCGCGGCGAGCGGAGCCTGGCCGAGCGGTTGGCCCGCCACGCGATCCGGACGGCCGCCACCCGGGGTCAGCGAGCGCTGGAGGCGCACGCCGTGCACGACGCGATCCGCCTCGGCATACCCGGGCTGCACCCGCGCCTCATCACGCTGGCGTCCACAGTGGATGGTCCGATGGCACGCGTCTTCGCGGCGCACGGGGCAGCCCTCGCCGCGTCCGACGCATCGGGCCTCGACCTTGCCGCCCAAGAGTTCGCCGGACTCGGCGCGATACTGCTGGCCGCCGAGGCGGCGGTCCAGGCGGCCACCGCGTACGGCAGAACCGGGGACACCCCGCGGCAGCTGGCCGCCATGGACCTCGGCCGGATGCTCGCCACCCGGTGCGAGGGCGCACGTTCCCCGGCGCTGCTCCAGGCAGCACAGTCCCCCGAGATCGACCGGCTCACCAACCGCGAGCGGGAGATCGCCGGGCTGGCCGCCCGGGGCTGCTCGAACCGGGACATCTCCGCCCGGCTGGTGCTCTCCGTGCGCACGGTCAGCAATCATCTCAACCACATCTACGGCAAACTCGGCGTCCGCCGCGAGGATCTCCCCGTGTTGCTCAACCTCCGGACCGAGCCACCCGACTCGCTGTGAGCACGGGGACTCACGCCGCCGCCACCGTGAACGACGTCGCCCACGGCACCCGCGCCGCGGTCATCGCACGAATGTCAGACAGGCGCTACGCCAGGAACGGGCCAAGGTTGTCGAGAACCATCCGTGGCTGCTCCTCCACCAGGTAGTGGCCGGTGTTCTGGAGCAGCCGGACCTCGACGTTCGCCGCCTTGGTCGGTAGCAGCGCGCGTAGGTACTCGTGCTGGCCCTGGGCCGTGAGCGCGAGCAGCGGCGTGGTGACCGGCGCGTAGGTGGCGTCGTCGGCGATGTCCTGTCCGAACGCCTGGTACCAGCCGTTGCCCGCGCGGATGGCGTCCGGCGTGGCGTAGGCGCGGGCGTAGATGTCGCGATCCCGGTCGGTCACCGCGTCCGGATCGACGAGGATCAGGTCGCACAGGTAGTCGACCAGCGCCCGCGAACGCCCGGCGAGCAGCTGTTCCGGCAGGCCGTGGACCTGGTTGAACGCGAACCACCACAGGTGGAACGTCGCACCCGGCTGCGGCAGCAGGGGCAGGTCGTAGAGGCCGGCCTCCGGGTGGGCCACGTCGAGCAGCGCGACCCGGCGGACCAGGTCCGGATGGTTGGCGGCGAGACTGAACGCGACCATGGCGCCGATGTCCGAGCCGACGACGTCGACCCGCTCGTGGCCGAGGTGGCGGGCGAGCGCGGCGATGTCCGCGGCCATCGTCTTCTTGTCGTAGCCGCCCTCCGGCTTGGCCGAGTCGCCCATGCCGCGCAGGTCGACCGCGATCACCCGGCGAGTGCGGGCGAGGTCGGGCATCACCTTGTGGAACTCCCACCAGGTGCGAGGCCAGCCGGGAAGCAGGATGAGCGGTGCGCCGGTACCACCGGCCACGTAGTGCAGGCGAACGCCGTTGACCGTGGCGTAGCCGTGGCGGAAGTCCCCCGGCAGCGCACGGGGTTGCGCGACCGCCGACGCGAGCCCGCCGCTGGCAGCGAGCACGCCGCCCGCCGCCGTGGCACCCAGGATTGTCCGTCGTTGCATGACAGCTCCTTACTTGAATGATCGTTCCAGTATTGCGGTACGAAAAAGCCCGCTCAGGCCAGCAGGGTCAACGCCTGGTCGACCGCATCCCGCATGCGGCGCTCGTCGGGCACCTTGGCCATGACCTTGAGCCCCTGCATGAGCGTGACGAGGAACCGCGCCAGCGCGCGCGGGTCCCGGTCGGCCGCCAGCTCACCCTGGCCGCGCGCCCGCACGAGCACGCCGGCGAGGGCCGTCTCCAGACCGTCCCAGTTGGACTCGACGCGCCGGGCGATCGGCCGGTCGCGTGCGCACTCGACGGCCGTGTTCGTGACGAGGCAACCCTTTTGTTCGATCAGCGCCTCGTCGAGTACCGCCCGGACGAACTCCCGGACAGCCGGCAGCACCGGCCCCGGCCTGCCGAACCGTTCGAGCACACCGTCGCCGGACTCCTCGGCGTAGCGGTCCAGCGCCAGCAGGAACAGCTCGTGCTTGCTGCCGAACGTCGCGTAGATGCTCCCCCGGCCGATGCCGAGGTGGTCGACCAGATCCTGCATGGACGTGGCCTCGTAACCCCGGCGCCAGAACAGGTCCATGGCCGCGCGGATCGCGACGTCCGGATCGAACTCCTTGGTTCTGGCCACCCGGCAACCCTAGCCCTATCTGGAACGATCAGTCAAGATACGTAGACAGGCAGCGCGGCCTCGTGGCGGCGGAACGTGAACCGGCGACCCAACGGGCCGAGCTCGCCGTCCAGCGCGATGCGGCGGTGTCCGTCGGTGAGCAGCACCTCCACCTCGACCACCTCGGCGTGCCGGTAGACGTGGCTCGTGTGCAGCGTGCCGGTGAGCGTGGCCAGCAGGAAACGCAGCCGCGAGTACGGCAGGTCGGCGCGCAGGTAGCGCACGTCGAGCAGGCCGGAGGTCAGCGTCGGCCGGCGTGCCGCGCCGAACCCCTTCGGCTGGTAGGCGCCGTTGCCGACGAACAGCATCCACACGAGCCGGCGGTGGCCGTTCACCAGGATCGGCAGCGGCTTGGCCCTGCGCAGGGCCCGCGTGGTGGCCAGCAGCGTGGCCGCCCACTTCGGCCAGCGCTCCTCCAGCTTCTCCCGCAGCCGCACGGTCTCCGGGTACCCGCCGAGACTCGCGGTGTTGATGAACCGCCGCCGCTCGACCGTGCCGCCGCGGTCCTCGACCACCACCTCCGCCAGGTCGGACAGGATGGCCGAGCCCACGCCGCTGGCGGCCCGCGCCTCCTCGAGCGTCGTGATGCCGACGTCCCTGGCGAAGTGGTCGAGGGTGCCGGCGGGAACGAGCACGATCGGCAGGCCGTGTTCGGCGGCCACGCCGGCGACGCCGGCCACCGTGCCGTCGCCGCCCACCGCGCCGAGTGCCCGCACCGGCTCGTTCTCGATCCTGCTGGTCAGCTCGGCCGGCACGTCCACGCCCTCGGCTACCTCGATCACGTCGGCCAGCGGCCAGGCATTGCGGATGTCCGTCACGTCGGTGCCGCCGCTGCCGCTGCCCGGGTTGACCACCAGCACGAGCCCGTCGCCGTCGCCCAGCTCGGCGACCGTGACGCGGTGCTCGGGACCGGTCGGCAGGTCCCGGTGGTGGGGCCACCAGTGCCGGGTGGCGTAGGCGGCCCCCACGCCGATGGCCGCCCCGGCGGCCACGTCGGTCGGCCAGTGCACACCCGTGTGGACCCGCGAGTAGGCGACGGCCGCGGCGAGCGGCAGGACCGCGGCGCCCACCTGGCGGTGCTCCATGGCCACGGCCGTGCCGAACGCCAGCGCCGACGCGGAGTGCCCGGACGGGAAGGACGACGACGTGGGCCGTCGCGACATCCGGCGCGCCACGGGCAGCAGGTCGGCCGCCGGTCTCCGTCGGGGGAAGAGCCGCTTGCCCACGAAGCTGGCGCCGAAGCTCGCGAAGCTGATGGCCGCCGTCCCCCGCAGGCCGGCTCGCCGGGTGCCGCCCTTGCGCACGGCGAGCAGCGCCGCGATGGTGAACCAGAGCTTGCTGTGGTCGGCGACGCGCCCGAGGTGGCGCATTCCCCGGTCCACCGGCGTCGGGGGCAGCAGGGCGCTGCGTTGCATCAGGTCGAGGTCAAGGCGGCCGACCCGACGTAACCGGCGGGTCCCATGCCTGAGGCGACGCACCATCATCGTGAGCACGTGGCCGGAGTACCGCACCCGTGGCCTCGGGAAACATGCGGCTGTTCGATCGCGTCAGCCGGATGACAGGCCCTGCTGATTCACTGCCGCCCAAACGTGTGACAGGTTGGCAGGGGGCTGCTGTGATCAAAGTGGAGATCGTCGACTCGTCACCGGTCTACGTGGCGGGTCTCGTGACCGTCCTGACCGGCAACGGGATGGCCGCGTCGGCGGCCGGCACCAGACCGTTCCGGGTTGCCGACGTGTGTGTCGTCAACCCGGAGGCGTTGGGTGACCGCACGCTGAGCGAGTTCATGGCGAGCGGCATGCGGCCGGCGCCCGTGCTGCTGCTGACCGAGCACGAGGATACGCCGGTGCTGGCCGAGTACGCCGGAGCGTCCGGCCTCGTGCACCGGCAGTCGCCGTCGGACGCGGTGGTGCGTGCCGTGCGCACGGTCGCCGAAGGTGGCACGTGCTGGCCGTCTGGCGTCGCTCCTGTGCCGCCCCAGCGGTGGGACTCGCTCTCGCCCCGTGAGCAGCAGGTGCTGCACCAGATCGCGCGTGGGCTCACTCACGGGCAGATCGCGAACCGGATGGCCATCAGCCGGCACACGGTGGACACGTACGTGAAGCGCATCCGGACGAAGCTGGTGTTGGGCAACAAGGCGGAGCTGACGCGGGCCGCTCTGACCGGTGGGCTGGTGAGCAGCGCGGCGCCACCTCTGCGGTAGCGGCGGTTGATCAACTCAGCAATCGCGGCGGCCCGACCAGCACCGTGAGCCTCGAGCAGATGGACTTTCGCCCGGTCAGGCGCCGCTAAGTGACTCCCGCACGCGAGATCGCGGTTCCCGCACGCGAGATCGCGGTTCCCGCACGCGAGATCGCGGTTCCGGCGCGCAAGGTTCCCACCGCGCAGGGCGCAACCGCCCGATCAACTCAGCAACTGGCGCGCCAGCCCGACCAAGGGCCGCGCCGCGAGCCTCGAGGCGGGCGGGCGGGCGGGCGGGCGGGCGGCCCAACCAGCGCCGTCGCGACCGCACCAAGATCGACAGCGGCCCCTACCATCCGTGCACCCCCACCCTCTCCGGGGGACGGCCCCGATTCCATTCTATCCGGCCTTGGCCCGCGGAGGGGGGTTCTCGGGAGGGTGTGGATAACTTGTCCGAGCGAATGGACCATTCGCTCGGTCAGGCAGCGCGAGCCGCCGCCGGCCGTTCGCCGCCACTACAGAGACTCCCAGCGGTTGATCAGCGCGGCGCGGCCCTCCTCGGTGAGAGCGCCGTGGAGTCGTAGCCGCGCCATGCCCCCGTCCGGATAGACGTCCAGGCGGACCTGACTCACCGCCCGGGGCACCAGCAGAAACTGGTGCCGGGTGTCGGGCTGCAGCCGGGTCCTCGGCAGCAGCTCCACCCACTCGTCCGTGTCGGTGAGGCCGCTCAGCGACGCCCAGCCCGGCGCGTTTCCCTTGAAGTGGCTCGTGTCCAGCTCCGCCAGGCGGATGGTGCCGGGCGCGGCGAGCCGGACGGTCACCCAGTCGTTGTCCGCGTCCCGGCGGCGGGCGGTCTCCCAGCCCTCCCCCATGACCGCCGCGAAGCCCGGCGAGATCAGGTTCGCGGGGGACGAGTAGAACATGTTGCTGCACCCGGCGATGGTGGCGCCGTTCTCCAGCGCCGCCAGGTCCATTGCGGACAGATCCAGGAACCGCGGATCGGCCACCGGTTCGCCGTGGACGCGCAGCCGGGCCACGCCACCGTCGGGATGGATGGTCAGTCGCACGTGGGTGTACCGGCGCGACTCCGGCACCTCGAACAGGTTGCGGGTGTCGCCGGCCAGCGGGGACCGGGGCACCAGCGGCTCCCAGCCGGTCAGCTCCTCCGGCGCCGGGTAGCCCTCCGCCGCACACGCGTCCACCGTGCAGAACGGCGGGTAGTTGCCCGTGAAGAACGCCGTGTCGACCACCACGCCCCGCACGATCCCCGGCATGCCGAGCCGCACGATCGCCTGGTCGTCACCCTGGTCCCGCCGCCTGCGGGTCTCCCAACCGTCGTAGATCTGCCCCTTGTGGCCGAACGTCGACGGCTGGAACACCGGCTCGGTCGGCCGGATCAGGTTCTCCCGCTCGGCGAACAGCTCGTCGTTCGCCCACACGACGCTGCCGCCCACCCGCCGCGACGCCAGGTCCGGCAACGCGATCCACTCGGTCATGCGCTTCCCCGTTCCAACAGCCGCCCGCGCGGCGTTCCCGTCACTTCGGCACCCCGCAGCCACGTCGAGCGCACCACCCCCGTGAGCGTCCGCCCGTGGTACGCGGACACGGGGTTGCGGTGCCGCAACGCCGCTGCGTCCACAGTGAACTCCTCGTCCGGCGCGAACACCGCCAGGTCCGCGTCCCGACCCGCCTCGATCGCGCCCTTGTGCGTCAGGCCCACCAACGAAGCCGGCGCGGCCGACATCCAGCGGACCACCTCCGCCAACGGGACACCACGAGACCGCGCCGCCGTCCACACGGCCGGCAGACCCAGCTGCAAGCCCGCGATACCGCCCCACGCCTGCCCGAAGTCACCCGTGTCGAACCGCTTCAGGTCGGCCGTGCACGGCGAGTGGTCGCTCACCACGCAGTCGATCACGCCGTCGGCCAGCGCCTGCCACAGCAGCTCCTGGTTGGCCGCCTCGCGGATCGGCGGGCAGCACTTGAACTCCGTGGCGCCGTCGGGGATCTCCGACGCCGTCAGCGTCAGATAGTGCGGGCAGGTCTCCGCGGTGATCCGGACCCCGTCACGGCGAGCGGCGGCGACCAGCGGGATCGCGTCCGAAGAGGACAGATGGACGATGTGAGCCCGGCCGCCTGTGCGCCGGGCGGCGTCGATGACCACGGCGATCGCGTCGTTCTCCGCTCGCCGCGGCCGGGACGCCAGGAAGTCGGCGTAGCGCCGGCCGTGTGCTGCGCCGATGGCGCCCGCGTCCTCCGCGTGGACGATCGTGAGTACGCCCGTGGACAGCACGTCGGCCAGCTGCGCCGGGTCGAGATGGCCGAACTCCGCCACCCCCGAGTCGAGCAGGAAGCACTTGACGCCGAACACGCCCGCCTCGTGCAGCGGCCGCAGCTGGTCGAGGTTGCCGGGCACCGCCCCACCCCAGAACCCGACGTCGACGTGCACCCGGCCGCGAGCGGCCGCCCGTTTCACCTCGAGCGCGCCCACGTCGATGGTGGGCGGCACGCTGTTCAGCGGCATGTCGACGATCGTGGTGACACCGCCGGCCGCCGCGGCCGCGGTGGCCGTGTCGAACCCCTCCCACTCGGCGCGGCCGGGGTCGTTCACGTGGACGTGGGTGTCGACCAGGCCGGGGAGCAGCACCTCGTCGTCGGCCAACTCGATCACACGGGGAGCCTCGAGCGAAGCCTCGACCGCGACGATCCGGCCGTCCCGCACGCCGACCGCGCCGGCCCGCTCCCCCGCCGGCGTAACGATCCTTCGCGCCCGGAACACGAGGTCCACTAGGACTCCCGACGCGCCAGCGCCGCCAGTTCCGTCTCGGACAGTCCACACAGGCGTTCCACGTCGGCCGCCTCCAGCGCGCCGCAGTCCAGTGCCCGCCGCATCGACATGGCAAGCGCTTGCGCCGTGGCCGGTTCGTCGAGCACGCCCGAGTCGGCCTTGTCCACATAGGCCCGCAAGCGCTTGGCATCGGCCTCGGCGTTGCCCAGGTAGTAGGCGAACGTGGCGGCGTAGCGAGTGACCAACTGGGCCGGATGCAGGTCCCAGCCCTGGTAGAAGCCGTGCGCGAGTGATCGCAGCACCAGGCTGTAGTGGGTGCGCCAGCCGTGGTGCACGGTGTCGCGGTCGCCCACCGGCAGGATGTTGGTCGACCCGTCGGACAGCCGCACGCCCGTGCCGGCCGCACTCACCTGCATGGCGTTCCTGGCGAAGTCGCACGCCGCGTGCGCCAGGTGCTGCTCGGTCGCCGACAGCCCGCAGGCCGCCGTGTAGTCGTAGGTGCCGAAGTGCAGCCCGCTCACCCGCCCGGCCCCGGCGGCGATGAACCGCGGGAGCGCGAACCGGCCCTGCGGCGTCCACTATGGACTGGGTGGTCTCCACCTGGATCTCGAACCGCAGCGCGCCGTCGACCAGGCCCAGCCGCTGTTCGAGCAGGGCCAGCAGCTCGACCAGGACCTCGACCTGTTCGACGGCCGTCACCTTGGGGAAGGTGAGCACGGGCGCCGCACCGAGCGTGGTGACGAACAGGTCGAGCGTGCGAACCCCGCGTTCCAGCAACGCGGCCGTGTCGAACGACTTGAACCGGATCCCCACCCACGGCGGCGCGGCGGACCAGCCACGGACCAGTTCGGCCGTGCGGACCGCGTCGGCGTCCTCGGCGTTGTCGGCCCGCAGACCGTAGCCGTCCTCGAAGTCCACCCGCAGGTCCTCGACCGGCTCGCGGCGCAGCTTCGCCACCACCTTGTCGTGCACCGGCTCGGCCAGGTCCGGCGGCAGGCCGAGCACCTCGGCGAACGCCCGGGGCCCGCGCGCGTGCTCCTCGAGCGCCGCCAGCGCCGCTGCTCCCCACTCGGCCGCCACGTCGCCCGTGACCCGGTCGGCCGGCACGTAACAGGTGTGCACCGGCTGCCGGCCGCCCGCGTCGCCCGGGTATCGCGCCGCCCGCGCGGTGTCCACTTCGGACAGGCGGGCGACCGCGTCGGTGAGCAGCGGGCCGTCGAGGGTGGTCCGCACGCCCTCAGATCCGTTCGTAGGCGGGCAGGGTGAGGAAGTCGGGGAACTCGTCGGCCAGCGCCACCTGCTCGAACAGCTCGCCGGCCGGGTCGAGGAACTCGGCCGGCACCGCGTCGGCGAGCGCCGCGCGGGTCTGGGCCAGCACGTCGCGGACCAGGTCGGCCGTGACCGTGACGCCGGTGTCCAGCACCACCTCGTTGCGCATCCACTGCCACACCTGCGACCGGGAGATCTCGGCGGTCGCCGCGTCCTCCATGAGGTTGTGGATGGCGGCCGCGCCGTTGCCGGACAGCCACGACGCGAGGTAGCGCACGCCGACGTCGACCGCCGCACGCAGTCCCGCCTCGGTGGCCGCGCCGGGCGTGGCGTTGATGTCGAGCAGATGGTCGGCCGTCACCGACACGTCCTCGCGCAGCCGGTCGAGCTGGTTGGGCCGCTCGGCCAGCACCGCCGTGAACTCCTCGACGCAGATGGGCACGAGGTCGGGGTGGGCCACCCAGGAGCCGTCGAACCCGTCGCCCGCCTCGCGCCGCTTGTCGTCGTGCACCTTGTCGAGCGCCTTGGCCGTGACCTCCTGGTCGCGCCGGTTGGGGATGAACGCGGCCATCCCGCCCATGGCGAACGCGCCGCGCTTGTGGCAGGTGCGCACGAGCAGCTCGGTGTAGGCACGCATGAACGGCGCGGTCATGGTGACGTCGTTGCGGTCGGGCAGCACGAACTCGGGGCCGGCGTCGCGGAAGTACTTGATGATGCTGAACAGGTAGTCCCAGCGGCCTGCGTTCAGGCCCGACGCGTGGTCGCGCAGCTCGTAGAGGATCTCCTCCATCTCGAACGCCGCCGGGATGGTCTCGATGAGGACGGTCGCGCGCACGCTGCCGTGCGGGACTGCCAGCGTCTCCTGCGCGTAGGTGAAGACGTCGTTCCAGAGCCGTGCCTCGAGGTGGCTCTCCAGCTTCGGCAGGTAGAAGTACGGGCCGCTGCCACGCTCGAGCAGCTCGCGCGCGTTGTGGAAGAAGTAGAGGCCGAAGTCGACGAGCGCGCCGACGCCGCGGCGGCCGTCGAAGGTCAGGTAGCGCTCGTCGAGGTGCCAGCCGCGCGGGCGCATGACGATCACCGCCGGACGTTCCGCCGTGAGGGCGTAGCTCTTGCCCTCGGGCGAGGTGAAGGCGATGGTGCCCCGGACCGAGTCGGCCAGGTTGACCTGGCCGGACACCACGTTCGTCCAGTGTGGAGTGTTGGCGTCCTCCAGGTCGGCCAGCCACACGCGGGCGCCGGAGTTGAGGGCGTTGATCGCCATCTTGCGCTCGGTCGGGCCGGTGATCTCGACCCGCCGGTCGGCCAGATCGTCCGGGGCCGGGGCCACCCGCCAGTCCGACTCGCGCACTTCACGGGTCTCCGGCAGGAAGTCCAGTCGCCGGTTTGCGGCCGCCTCCGCCCGTCGCTTGGCCCGCCGCGCCACCAGCTCGTCCCGCCGATCGGCGAACCGCGTGTGCAGCTCAGCGACGAACGCCAACGCGGCCGGGGTGAGAATCTCCTCGCTTCGCTCGACGGAACCGCCGAGAACCTGGATGTCGACCATGGCCCACACTCTATGACTCTCCGGCCGTCCGCGCGGACCCCTCGGTGTCTCACCCGCGCGGACGGCCGGCAGCCCGGTGCTACGAGCCTGGGGCGGGCTAGACCTCCCACCCATCGGTCCTGCCCGCCGACGCCAGCGTCTCCAGGTTCACTCGTCCTCGCCCACCTTTCGAACACGACCGACTCGCATGAATCGTGTTGAGATCACGTCACCGGGATGGAGCGAAATACGTCAGTATCGTCCTAGTAGCCCACTCCGCCGGATCCATACTCAGTACCCCCTGGAGCACTTTGCTCCTCGCTGTCCGCCAATTCGTCAGTTTCGGCCTGGTCCACTCCACCGGATCCATACTCGACACCCCCTGGAGCACTTTGCTCCGGCGGATCCTCTTTGTCCGTCATATCCTCGATATCGTCGCGGTTGCTGTCCTTGACGTGCTCGTCCACCGATCCGCCGTCGAGTCGGGATCACGGTGGCGACCTTCAAGTCCCACCTCAATATCTATTTCATGGTCTAGGTCTTCTTCCAACGCCTTTACTATATCTTCATTGTCGGCTTCTACACCGAAGTAGTCGCGCGCGGTGTCATAAAGTCGCTCGCCTGCTTCATAGTACCTCGCGCACGTGGTTTTCAAGAACGAAAGAAACGTATCTTTGGTGTCTATCAGCTCTGTATCTGCGGCGGTTTCGACGTGACCTTCCCCTTTCAGTTCACTGTCCGCGGTATCTGTCAATATCACTTTGGCAATGACGTCTTCGTATTCCCGAGACGCTTCGAAGCAAAGCGCCGAAAGTCCGTAGACATCGTCTGCCGAAACTTCGAATCCACCCTCGGGTGCAGCAGGACTGTAATCGCCACCGGTGAAGTCGTACAGTTCCAACTTCTTACCCTTGACGCCTGCGAGATCTTTTTGCAGCCCAATGATTTTATCGAACAATTCTCCTTCTTTGGAATTGGCTTCGGACCCCGCCTTCCCCAAGTCGTCCACCAACTGCTTCACGACACCCTTGATATTGTTGGTGAATTTCTGATCGGGATCCTCACTGTCCAAGAAACCGCCAATCGATGTCGCAACGGAAAGCGCGGCACCTCCGGGCCCGAGGGCGAGCCCAAAAAAAGTAGCGGCTAAGCCGACAAAAAGCCATCTCGCATTTTCCTCGCTAGAATCTTCAGTTTCGCGCAGTCTATCTGCCGCACGCTTGAATGCGTTGATAGTGTTTCTGCGTGCCGATTCAATAATGCAAGTGCGGGCGGAGTACAGGTTGAAGAGATTCGTAGCAATCTTCGCCTGATTCTCCATAGTTGGGTCCGCGGATTCCCCGAAATTATTCTTGAACGCTTCACCCGAAGCGCCGGCCCACGTGGCAAAGTCGCATTTGTTATTGATACTGTTCGCCAGTATAGGAATATTACCGTCGTCACCGGCGGCGCGGTATTCCCCCAGGAGCCGCGCGGCAGCATGGAAGTCCTCGAAGGCCGACTTTAGCAAGTTCAAGTTCTGGGTGCCATAGTCCACAATCATCATACGCACCCACTCGCGACCGCTTGCCGCCCACTCTGGGGCGGACTTCTTGGCCTCGCCGTATACGATTCCTGACCTATTGCCGGGACCAGCATCCGCTGGCACCGTAGGTTCATAACCGTGTGTCGTCCATATCGGGGTCTCGTCATCGAGGTCAGCCTCATACCGCCAGAGAAGAGCTTCCTCGAACTCGTCCAGTGCGTCCTTGAGGTCTTGGGTGTAGGCTTCCGGGTTTGCGTGCTTTAACTCGCCCATTGAGTCTCATCTCGTGTAGTCGGTGTCGCTTGCATGTGCGCTTATTCCGCGATGTTGCTGCGGGAACGAAGCCCCAATTTCTGGCCAGGTAACCCGGTGACCAGCCGTTTCCTTACGCATGGTGCGCGGCTCGACAGAGCCGCACGCCAGATGTGTGACAACCTCACCGGCGACGCCATTGCACACTGCCAGAGCACCGGCGAGACGGCTTACGTCTCAGCGCAAAGGGCCTGCTCCGCTCTGTCTTCGTGTGTGTTTCGGACACGCTGTTATCCCCTCGGCCTGCGGCCTTGTTGCCGCCTGCGACGCCGCTGGTCCGCGGCGTGATCCTGCACCTGCTGGATGGCTGCCGTGAGTTGCGCGGTGAACGCCGCCGGGCTGACCTGCTGGAGCCGGCGCGGGTCGACCTCGACCGCGACGATGTTCCCGCTGCGGTCGGCACGCACTGTGGCGGCGCCGCTCGGGAGCACCTGGCGCAGGTCCTGCTGCTCGGTGGTGGCCGGCCGCTCCTCGTCGCGGTCGTAAAGGCGCATGATTCCCGGGCCGCTCATCGGCGGCGCCGTTCGTTGAAAACCCGGTTCGCTCGGCTGCGGGCGACCGACATGGCCTCGACCACGGCGGCGCCGACCCGCTGCGGGTGCGGGCTGCGCAGCACGCTCGGGTCGATCCGCAGGTGGCACAGGTGGCCGCGCAGGTCGACCTTGACGTCGACGGTGCTGTCGGGGGAGCTTCCCGCGAAGGTCTCGCCCGTGGGTTCGGCGGCCGACGTCGCGGCGGCGACCGCCGCCTCAGCGTCGACGGCGACGGTGGTCTCCGGCACGTCGGGCACCTCGAACGCGTCGGGCACCTCCGGCACCCACGGCCGCGGCCGGGCCACCGCCCGCCGCTTCGGGTACTCGGACCCGTCCTTCGACGAACCCGGCGTGGTCATAATCGTGGTCGCCTCCGCGTCGCGACGACTACTGGCTTGCGTCATGACTGCTCCCCTTCGACCCTGACTCGCAACGGCATATGTTTCGTGGTAGCGCTGTCCGAGCACGCCACGACTGTGTGCGGCACCCATGGTGCGCAACCAGCCCTGTAGAAACCCTGTGCCGGTCTTGCACCTCACCGCACATATCCGCTATTCGATCTGCCACCGATCCCCCGCGGCTGCGGCGCTAACGCTGCCGAGGCGGTGTCGATCGGGCAAGCGGTTCCGCCCAAGATGGGACGCTGGGACGTACCCGCACCCCTGACCAGCGGAGACGCCGTGCCGTGGGATGGATCGCGGGAACCTCCCACCTCGAAGTGTCGGCGAAGAGACACTGACCGGCACACATTGGACAGGGGTGTACGGACGATGTCGGGTGCCGCACTGGCGGCTCAGCTCACCGAGCTGAAGACGCGCAGCGGGCTGAGCTACGAGCAACTGGGCCGCAAGGCCCACCTCAGCCGATCGACCGTGCACCGCTACTGCACCGGACGCAGCGTGCCCGCGACCTTCGCACCCGTCGAGGCCATCGCGACCGCGTGCGGGGCCGACCGAGAGGAACTGGCAAAGCTGTACCGGCTGTGGAGTTTTTTCCCCGACCTTCGCCGGGCTCATGGTCTGCAGTGCGCGTTCGTTGAACTCGATGCCCGCGAGGTTGCCCGACCCGGTCAACCCGAGCCGGCCGAGTTGGTTCTCGATCTCAACTTCGGCGTAGGGACTTTCGGCGCTCTCCTTTGCGCTCTCGACGACCTTGCCCCGTCGGCAGTGCCCGCATGAGTTCCGCGTTCGCCTCGGCGCGCGCCCGGTTCACCGCCTCCACCACCGGGCTCGCGAGGTCGGTGCCCCGGGTCCTGGTCAGGGCGGTCCTGATGTCGACGGCCACCAGATCGGCCCGCCAGTCCACCGTCGCGGCCACGGTGCCGCCGTCAGGCACAGGGTTCCTACAGGGCTGGTTGCCCACCATGGTGTCGATCGGGCAAGCGGTTGAGCGCAAGATGAGACGCTGGGACATTCCTGGCCGCTCACCTGCGGAGACGCTGTGCCGTGGGACGGATCGCGAGAGCCTCCCACCTCGATATACCGGCGATGAGACACTGACCGGCACACGTTGGGAAGGGGTGTACGGGCGATGTCGGGTGCCGCACTGGCGGCTCAGCTCACCGAGCTGAAGACGCGCAGCGGGCTGAGCTACGAGCAACTGGGCCGGAAAGCGCACCTCAGCCGATCGACCGTACACCGCTACTGCACCGGACGCAGCGTGCCCGCGACCTTCGCTCCCATCGAGGCCATCGCGACCGCGTGTGGGGCCGGTCGGGAGGAACTGGCGAAGCTGTACCGGGTGTGGGAGCGCGCCGACCTGGGCGGCGCGCCCCTCGATGTCGTCACCGAGGTCGAGGCCGTCGCGGTGCCTGCGCCGTCACGGCCCGGTGGCATGCGGGGGCTGGTCAGCCTCGCCCTCGTCACCGCGCTCGCGGTCATCCCGCTCGCCGGGAGCAGCGGCGTGGACCCGTCGGGCGAGGACCGGCCTGTCGCGCAGTCCTCGATCCAGGTACCCATGTGGACGGACGCGCCGCGGGCGCTTGAGCCGACGTTCGTCGGGGTAACGGCCAACTCCAACACCGGGCAGATGCCGTCCTTCGAGGTCGGGGCCGTGCGGTTCTGGAACTCGCGCACCCGGTGGCAGAACCTCGAGCCGGCGCGTGGGCAGTTCGACTGGACGACGCTCGAGCGGCTGGTGATCGGTGCGGAGGGCGACGGCTACCCCATGGCCTTCACGTTCGGCGGCACGCCGGACTGGGCGAGCCCGAACGGTCCGAAGTCGGTCTTCACCGACGGGTCCCGCGCCAGCCCGCCCGACGACCTGGCCGACTGGGAGCGCTTCGTCCGCACGGTCGCCGAGAAGTACCGCGGGCGGATCGGCGCCTACGAGCTGTGGGACATGGCCAACCATCCGGACCACTTCACCGGGTCGATGGCCGAGTTGGTGGAGATGACCCGGCTCGCGAGCCAGGCGATCAGGGCGGCCGATCCCGACGCGTCCGTCGTGTGCCCGTCGATGGGTGAGCTCTGGGATCCCGACATGCTCGGCAAGCTGAAGGAGTTCTCCACACTGGGCGGCTACGACCTCTGCGACGCCGGTGCGGTGAAACTGTCCGCCCGCAACGACATCGACCCGCCGGAGACGATGCTGCCGCTGGCATTCGAGATCGAGAAGGCACTGAACAGCACCGGCACCGCCATCCGGATGTGGAGCACCGGCTCCGCATACGACATCAACACCCAGCCGGCGCGTGGACCCCGACCGCGCCGCCGACCACGCGGTGCGGTTCTTCCTGTCCGGGCTCTACGCCGGTTACCGCCGCATGTACTTCTACAACTGGGGCAGCGCCAAGATCCCCATCGTGCTGCAGCCGGTGGGCGGGCCGCACACGAAGGCCGCCAGCCACGTCGAGCGGCTGCACCTGTGGCTGGCCGGCAGCCGGATCAGCTCCTGCGGGCAGGGCCGCGACGCCGGCCTGCCCGACGACCTCTGGCAGTGCCGGTTCGACGTGGACGGCAAGGAGTTCGTGATCTGGTGGACGGTCGACCGCGGCTGCGAGGTACCCGCGGCGCCGGGCACGACGTCGGTCGAGGACCTCGACGGGAACAGCGCACCGGCCGGCGACACCCTCACCGTTACCGGTAGCCCGATCCTTCTCAGACTCGGATGACCATGGACCGATGTGGCGAGTGCGGGTTCGACTACGACGCCGACCCCGGCGATATACCCGTCGATGACCGACGTGGTGGCGGACATGGCGGCACTGCTGCGCGCCACCGCCCCCGAGGTCCTGCGGGTCCGACAGGAGCCGAACCGGTGGTCCCCGCTCGAGTACGCCTGTCATCTCCGCGACGTGCTGCTGGTGCAGCGCGAGCGCGTGCTCGCCGCGCGACGCACCGACGGGTACACGTGCGAGCCGATGGGCCGCGAGGAACGTGTCGACCATGACGGGTACGTCGCGCAGGCGCCCGAGGCCGTCGCCCGCCAACTCGCCGACGCCGCCCTCATGTTCACGACCGTGCTGGACCGGCTCGCGCCCGGCGACTGGGAGCGTACGGTCCGGTACTTCTACCCCGAGCCGGAGTGGCGGTCACTGCGCTGGGTCGCGCGGCACACCGCCCACGAAGTGCGCCACCACCTGCTGGACATCCGCCGCCAACTCAGCCGGCTAGTGGCGGGTCACGCGCGGCTGGGCATGCCTGGAACGACGCCTTCTGACGTTGAGCGTCAGGAACGACGTTCAGGCATCGGCGGGGACGACGGGCCGGCGTGCCGGAAGGCGAATCGGGGGCGGGCGGCGCGGGGTTACCAGGTGCCGTGGTGGATTACCGTGGTGCGGTCGCGGCGGGGGCGGCGGGCGGCTGAGCTGCTCGGGCGGGCCTGGGGCTCGTCCGGGTAGCCGATGGAGATCGCGCCGATGGGTTCGTGATCCGCCGGGACGCCGAACTCCGACTTGAACGTGTCCACGTCGTCCGGGCCGATGCCGAAGTACAGCGCGCCCAGGCCCTCGTCGACCACCGTCTGCAGGATCAACAGCGCCGCCATCCCCGTGTCGATGTACCAGAACGGCACCGGCCAGCGCGTCTCGTCGCGGTCGGACCAGCCCTTGTCCGGCTCGGCGTACCGGTCGAGGTACACGTTCTTCGCGGCGAACGGGACGATCACCAACGGCGCCGTCTCGCGCACGCTCGCCATCGCCCACATCGGGCCGACGCCCCAAAACCGAGCCAGGTCGTCGCCCTGGAGGACGAGGAACGCCTGGCCCTGGGAGAAACCGGCCGACGGGCCTCGGGTCGCGTTGTCGAGGATCCGAGTCCAGGACCTCCGCCGGGATCGGGCGGTCCTCGTACTTGCGCACCATGCGGCGGCGCCGCACCACGTCCTGGAAGTCCATCAGTTCAGCAACGCATCGACGAAGGCGGTCGGCTCGAACGGCGCCAGGTCGTCCGCGCCCTCGCCGAGACCCACCAGCTTGACCGGCACCCCCAGCTCGCGCTGAACCTGGAAGACGATGCCACCCTTGGCCGTGCCGTCGAGCTTGGTCAGCACGATGCCCGTGATGGCCACGACCTCGGCGAACACCCGCGCCTGCGTGAGCCCGTTCTGGCCGGTGGTCGCGTCGAGCACGAGCAGCACCTCGTCGACCTTCGTCTGCTTCTCCACCACCCGCTTGACCTTGCCCAGCTCGTCCATCAGGCCGGTCTTCGTGTGCAGCCGGCCGGCCGTGTCGATCAGCACCGCGTCGACACCCGCCTCGATGCCGCGCTTCACCGCGTCGAACGCCACTGCTGCTGGATCGGCGCCCTCCTTGCCGCGCACCACCTCGGCGCCGACGCGCGATGCCCACGTGGCCAGCTGCTCGACGGCGGCCGCGCGGAACGTGTCGGCCGCGCCGAGCAGGACCGTGCGGCCGTCGGCCACCAGCACGCGGGCCAGCTTTCCGGTGGTGGTGGTCTTGCCGGTGCCGTTGACGCCGGTGACCAGCACGACCGCCGGCAGCTTGCCGCCGTCGTCGCTCACGTGCGGCAGCGCACGCACCGCCCGGTCCATGTTCGGGTGCAGCGCCTCGACCAGCACGTCCCGCAGCAACGTCCTGGCCTGCTCGGCCGTGCGCACGCCCCGCGTGGACAGCTCGGACCGCAGCCGTGCCACGATCTCGTCGGTGGCGCCGGAGCCGAGGTCGGCCAGCAGCAGGGTGTCCTCCACCTCCTGCCACGAGTCCTCGTCGAGGTCACCCGCGCCCAGCAGGCCCAGCAGGCCCTGGCCGAAGGTGGAGCGGGACCGGGAGAGCCGGCCGCGCAGCCGCTCCAGCCGGCCCTCGGGCGGCTCGATCTCGTCGAGTTGCTCGGGCTCGGGGACCTCGACGACCTCGTCGACCAGCGCCGGCTCGGCCGGGACGATCACTTTCTCGTCCGGCTCCTCGACCTTCGTGCCGCCCGGCGCGAGGCTGATGCCGCCGCCCGCCTGGTAGCTGCCCTTGGCCTTGCGCTCGTCGGCCTGCTGCTGCTCGGTCAGGCTGATCCGCCGCCGCCGGTTGAGCACCACACCGGCCACGACGGCCAGCGCGAGCAGCACCACAACGGCAACGATGATCACGATCACGGTGGTCGACACGCGGCCATCCTCGCATCATCGCGTCCGCGACGTATCTGGGGTGAGCAACCGGTGCTCTTGTCTGGTGGCGTGGCTGTTCCCGCGCAACGTCCACCACGACGTCGCGGTCTGGGGCCGCGATGACCTGCTCGAGGACGGCGGAAGCCCGGAGTACTACGGCTTCTGACCGCGAGTCAGGTGGGCCGGTGCTGCTGGGCCGGGCGGCGTCACAGCACCGGCCCGACTTGCTTCGGCTCGTCGAATGCCTGGAAGGCGTCGTTCACGACGTTCAACGTCAGTAAGGCGTCGTTCCAGGCATGCCCACGACGCGCATGGTTGAGGCAGCCGAGTTTCACGAGGATTCGCGACAAGTGGCCTTTGACCGTCGTGGGTCGCGGTCGGCCTGGTGGTCGACAGCGGTGTCGAGCAGTTGGCGGTGGCGGCGGGCGACAGCACTGTGTGACCCCGGTCACCGGTCATCAACAGGCTCGGCCCGTGCCGCCACAACTCGTTGCCAGGACGGGTGATCGCGTCGAGGTGGAACAATCAGGAGGAACAGCGCCGGGCCGGCGATGCCGCAGGCCAGCAGCACGCGGGTGGACCGTCGCTCGTAGTCGGTGAACATGGCCCGGATCAGACCAGCGGTGCCCTTGGGCCGGACAGCCCGCAAAGCACCGGACACCCCTACTTTGGTACTAGGTCAGTACCTGCCGGACCTGACCGCCGCCACGAGCGCGGCCAGATCAACGGTCATGACCACATCGGGGTTCTTCGAGTCCCGCACGTGAGTCGCCACGTCGGTGACCCGCACCTCGACGCAGGCGTCGTTGGCCCCGCCACTGCGGGTGCTCTTGAACCATCCGGTATCACGCATGTCATCGCTCCTCATCGATCTGGCGGATGAACCGCGTGGACTCTGTCTGGGTCAGTGCCAACCCGTGGAGCCGTTCGAACGCACGACGCATGGCCGCGGTGTCCGTCTCGTTGTCGAAGTAGGTCGACGGGCCGTACACCGGCGGCGCGAACCCGACCGGCGAGCCCCTGTCACCGAAGCCGAGAACGATCATTCCACCAGCCCTCGCCGGATTCCCGTAGGTCTCGGTTCGCAGCACCCGCACGGCCAGATCCTGCTTGGTCTCCAACAACTTCAGGATATGCCGACGCTGCTCGCGCATGGTCTCCGGATCCCCGACGGCTGCCCGCAGCGCGGTCTCGGTCACCACGAACCGCAACACCTTGGGCTCGGCCGATTCGAGAGCCCGTGCCTGTCGCTCCACTCGGAAGTTGATCCGCTCGTGCATCTCGGCGATCGATGGCGCCCACCACACCCCGTCGGTGTCCGTTACCTCGGCCCGGAGATAGCCCGCGGACTGCAACAGCCCCGGGATGACATTCGGCTCGTACCAGTCGATCTCGGTCGCGCTGGCCTCCAAATCAGCCAACCGCTGGAAGGAGCCCGGCAGCAGGTCGGTGTGCGCCCGCTTCTTCTGCCGGGTCTTCGCGAGGGCGCCCAGTTCCAGCACAGTGCGCCGCTCCTGGTCGCTGACCTCGTACAGATCCAGGAGTTGGCCGAGTTCCTCCGCGGACAGGGTGGTGCGACCGTCTTCCAGTTCCGGCATGCGGCTACGGGACTTGCCGATGTGCTCGGCAGCCGCCTGCTGCGACTTGCCCGCCTCCTCGCGGAGCCGCCGCAGTACGAGTCCGAGCTGCCGCCGCTCGAACGTCTGGCGGGCCTTGCCCATGCCGCAACCTACCTTCACCCATTTGCGCCTGGCGATAGTCCGACTGCCTAGCTATATTTTGCTAGACAGACCGACTTGACCAACATCTGGGTTCAACCTTACCCAGCAGGAAGGACATCTACCGTGAGCATGGGCCTGTACTCGTTGCCCGAGATCTACCAGTCGTCGTGGATAGAGATGAAGCCCGACGTGACCATGCGGTACGAGGTCGACCGCGAGAACGAGCAGGCGACCCTTTACTTCGGTCACCGCGAGCAGTACGTGATCACGCTGGGTCGGGACAACCTGAGCCAACTGATCGACCTCGGCGCGGCGGCGAGCCAGGAGTTGGCGACCCCGCCAGTAGCGGATCAGTGACCGCGCAGCGCCCGGCGGACCGCCCGAACCACCACCAGGGCGGCCACCACGCCACCGCCAGCCGCCGCCAGCACGGTCACGCGCCGCCGGTCGGTGCGGGGCACCGGCAGTGACTCGGTCCCGGCGGAAACGGGCGGAGTCGAGGGCGGCTTCTTGATCGCCTCCTGGTAGGCATCCTCCAGCACGCGGTGAAACCGCCTGGCCCGCCGGCCAGAATAGTTGTCCCGCCAGAAACTTCCGGTATTCCCCCAGTACCCACGCCCTGGAGCGCTGGCGAACACGCTGACGGCCGTCGCCCGAAGCAGAGCATCCGACACCTCGCCGATCTCGTACTCGGCGTGCCAGTGGGCAACAATGAGATTGACGTATGCGAACTGCCCCTCAGCCGTAAAACTGTCCGTCAGATAGGGACCCCAACACTCCATATAGCGCGGGTCGTCCATCGCCATTCGCAGGAGGTCGAGCAGATGGCCGCGCAGTGCCGCCTGCCTGGCCGACTTGGCTTCACGCCCTTGGATCACCAAGGACACCATCACGCCGAGAAGAGCAACAGCGGCAATGATCGCGGACACGGCACCATACGTCTGGCCGATCTCGCTCAGCCGGCCCCAGTCGACCCGGCCGCCGGCGCCAAACGCCTTGAGCGCCAACGGAGACGCGATGACCAGCCCCACAGAGACGATCAAGAGCAGCAGTACTGTCACGTACAACAACGGCCGTGACAACGAGCCGGGCCGAGGCCGACGGCTCACCGCCCTGCGGACGGACTGAGCTCTGGACCAACCGCCGGCGGCGGCAGAGGCTTGACCTCGCGCTCGAAGAAGGTCCAGAAGTCCTCACCCCGCGCGTAGAGCGCCTGAACCTCTGCCAGGCAACTGGCGATCAGCTCAGGATCGGTGAACTTCCGGCCGCCGGCCAGTTTGCCGGTCTCGTCATAGAGAACCTCGTACATGGCCAGTGAGCCCATGCAGATCAGCTCAGGCACGATGCCGCCCGTCTCGAAGCGGGCGACGGCCTCCGGCCCGACGATACGGATGTTCTCCCCGCACTCCACGCGAATCCTGAACCGGTGCATCTCCCACTGGAGGTACGGATCGATGGGGAACTCGGCCACCCGAACCCGGTACGAGTTGTAGCCCAGTCTGGCATCCTCGGCGAACTCCGCGACGACCTCAGGCCGGTTGAGCTCGGAGAGCTCGAGGGAATCCGCCCACCTGCCGGCCGCGAACGCCCGCCAACTGGCGTCTTCCGGCTGCCGGAAATGCTGAATCCGCTCGAGCTTGTCGAACCGGTCGATCTGAGGCCAGTACTGGTTCGAATCGTCGAGATACGCCTTCACCGGACGAAAAATCTCACCGGGTGTCTCACCAACCCGATCAAGCATCCGGAATGTCCTTCTTTGCTGCGACGATCGTGACGTGCGGGATCACGACGATGCGCTCGTCGTGAACAACCGTCACCCCTTCTGGAAGGCGGTCAGCATACTCGTCGGTGAGGTCACGCCCGATGACCGCCACGTCTCCGTTGGACAGCTCCCAGATGTCCGGGCAGCCATTTTTTCCATCAGTCGTCGGGCCGCTGAGCTTCGTCGGATGCGTACCGAGGCGGCGGGTGAACGTTGCCGAAGGGTCTGCTTCCCATCCTCTGCCACTGGTCATCGCAATTCCCGTCTCGCGATTCAATGATACGCAGAGTATCCGCCCCGACACGCGCTGAAGCAAACGACGTGATTGCTACTTGAGCACGCCCGCCGTCAATCCAGCCTGCACCTGACGCTGGAACATGATGTACACGATCAGCACCGGCAGCAGCGCGATCACCAGACCCGCGAACAAAGCCGTCCAGTCCCCGCGATACCCCTGACTGATGGCGAGCGCCGCAAGCCCCTGCGCCAGTACCTTCTTCTCCGGGTCGTTCATCAACACCACCGGCAGGATGTACTGGTTCCAGTGCCCGAGCACGTTGAACAGCCCGATACTGATGAGTCCAGGCTTCGCCATCGGCAGCATCACGCGGAAGAACAGCCCGGCATGCCCACAACCGTCGACGATCGCCGCCTCGGCGACCGACGTCGGCTGCGTGCGGAAGAACGCGTACAGGAAAAACACGGTGAACGGCAGCGAGAACGCCGCGTACACGAGCGCGAGCGACAGATGGCTGTTCAACCCGAGGAACTCCCCGACCAGCGGGTAGTCCTGCGTATTGCGCACCACGAAGAACAGCGGCACGAGCGCCAGGAACACCGGGAAGATCAGCCCGCTGACAAACAAGTAATAAACGAGCCGGTTGCCGGGAAACTCGTAGCGCGCCAACACATAGGCGGCCATCGCGCCGAGCAGCATGGTCAATGGCACCGAGATGGCCACCACGATGACGCTGTTCACGAAGTACTGGCCGATGTTCGCGGTCGTCCAGGCGCGCATGTAGTTGTCGAACTGCGCCGCGTCCGGCATGGCCCACGGGTTGGACAGGAACTCGCTGTTCGTCTTGAACGACGACACCATCGCCCACACCAGGGGCAGCGTGGTGATGAGGCCCCAGATCAGGAGGAACGTGCCGTTGAGCAGGTTCAGCGCACCGGCACCCGGGCCCACGCCCCGGCGGCGCGATTCAACAGGGGTCTCCGGGGGACTTTCCAAGGTCGTGGTCATGACAGCTCCACTCGTTCCCGCCTGGCCGCCCGGAAGAACAGCACCGACACGATCAGCGTCAGGATCGTGAGCACCACGCCGATGGCCGAGGCGTAGCCGAACCGGTAGCCGTTGAACGCGCTGCGGTACAGCGCGACGCCGAGTACGTCACCGGCCCGCGACGGCCCGCCGCTGATCCCGAGCATGATGTGCACCAGCGCGAACCCGTCCATCGCCTGGATGGCCAGGTACACCCAGGCGACCTGCACCGTGTCCCACACGAGCGGCAGCGTCACGTGCCGGAACGTGGTGAACCGGCTGGACCCGTCGAGCAGCGCCGCCTCGTAGATGTCCTTGGGGATCGACTGCATGGCCGCGGAGAACAGCACCACGTAGAAGCCGACGAACGACCAGATCATCACGAGCACGACGCACCAGAACGCGAAGTTCGGGTCGCCGAGCCAGGGTTTGGCCCACGAGTCGAGTCCGATGGCGCGGAGGAACCCGTTGAGGATGCCGCCGGCCTCGGTCGGCGCGAAGACGTACTTGAACAGCACGCCGATGATCGCCACCGAGAGCACCTGCGGGAAGAAGTAGACGACCTTGTAGATCCCCGACCCGCGCACGCCCTGGATGCCCTGCTTGCCCTTGCGTCCGACGTTCAGCATGGACGCGAAGAACAGGCCGAGCACCAGCGTGACGATCGGGACGACCACCAGCAGGATCAGGTTGTTCTTCAGCGCGATCCAGAACTGCTCGTCCTCGAACAGGCGCACGTAGTTGTCGAACCCGACGAAGTTCTGGGTGGCCGTGAGACCCGTCCAGTCGGTCATCGAGATCTGGATCGCCTGGATGTAGGGCGAGACCACGTACAGGGCGTAGATCGCGATCGGCACCAACAGGAACGTGACGATGAACGTGTACTTGCCGTGTTGCAAGGCGGGCCCCGGTTTCGAGGCCCGCCTGCGTACCGGTTGCTGCGTCGACACTGGTCAGATCAGTCGAATCAGCGGGTGTACTTGGTGATGGAGTCGTCGTCGCGGATCTTGGCGGCTTCCGCCTCGCACCCCTCGGACCACTGCGCGACGTTGATCCGGCCGGCCAGGAGGTCACCGGTGACCGCGTTGACCCCCGGGTTCTCCATGGTGCCGTACCAGGTCGGGTACAACCAGTTCACCACGTTGTCACCGGCGTCGGCGAGCGCCTGCTTGGCCGAGGTGATTCCCGGGGCCAGGTCGACACCTTCGGCCGAGTCCTTGACGATCGTGAGGCTGGAGACGTCCTTGCTGAAGCCCTTCGCGCCCTCCTGGGAGAGCATGATCCGCATGTACTCCAGCGCACCGCGCGGGTTCTTCGCCTTGGCCGGCACCACGTAGGGCTCGCCGGCCGTGGCCCGCAGGGTCTCCTTGGGCATGGCGGCATTGTCGGACAGGAGCGGCTCGGGCAGGTAGGCGACCTCGAAGTCTTCCGGCCCCACGCCCTCCTGCTCGCTCTCCAGCCACGAGCCGGACGGGATGAACGCCGCCCTGTTCTCGGACCAGGCCTGCTGGGACTGGATGTGGTCCATGCCCTCGGTGCCCTCGAGGAAGAACCCGCTGCCGCGCAGGCCCGCCAGGGCGTTGGCCGACTCCTGGATCGTCTCGTGGGCCCAGGCACCCGGCTCCAGGTTGTCGATCGCCCTGAGGACGTCCGGGCCGCCGAGCTTGGCGGCCATGGTGAGCAGCGGCCAGTTCATGTACCTGGCGTGGATGCCCTGGTAGGCCCACGGCGCGATGCCGGCGGCCTTGATCTCCGTGCACAGGGCGGTCATCTCCGCCCAGGTGGTCGGCGGGGTCCAGCCGTGCTGGGTGAACAGCGTCTTGTTGTACCAGAGGCCGAAGATCGTGAGCGTCATGTGCATGACGTACGGGGTGCCGTCGAACGTGCCGACCTCGGCGGTGCCCGGCACGAGCGTGTCGCGGACGGTCTTGTCCGGGTCGTCCCAGCTCGGCGCGTCGTAGAGGTCCGAGAGGTCGTGGAGCAGGCCGTCGGAGACCATCTGGCCGAGCGGGATCTGGCCGTCACCGGAGTTGTTCACGAAGTCCGGCGGGTCACCGGCGACGAAGCGGGACTGCAGCGCGCCCGCGATGTCGGTCTCGGCCTTGTGGTTGATCGTGGCGTTCGGGTACCGCTCCTTGTACATCGGCTGGTGGATGTCCGTGGCGTACTTGTCGCCGAGACCGCCGTTGAAGATGTAGATCTCCAGCGGCTGGTCGGTCGGTACACCGAGCGGGTTCTCGTCGGACACCGTGCCCTCGGTGGCTCCGCCGCCGTCGCCACCCGAGGTCGCGCAGCTCGCGAGCAGTCCCGTCCCCGGGATCACGAGCGCGCCGGTGGCCAACGCTCCGCGCAGGAACTTCCTCCTGCTCCAGTCCGCCGAAAAGTTGGTCATGCTTCCGCTCCTTGCTGTTCGCGATATGCCCGGCCCCCGCTCCCCGGCGCGAGGTGGGTGACACAGTATCGCCCTGGTCTATACCTTCGGCCGCCAAGACTCAACCATCCATGACATCGATTAGGTTAAGAAGTAACTTCACATGTTGCACGGGAGCCGTCGGTGCAATAGCCACGAACCCGTGAACACCTACCGGGTGATCGGGCTCCTGTCCGGAACCTCCATGGACGGCGTGGACGTGGCCGTCGCTGACCTGCGCATTTCGGGCGACACCGTCGAACTCGTGCCGGTCGGCCATACCGAGTTGGCCTACCCGGAACCACTGCGGACGGCACTGCTGGCCGCGTTGCCGCCGGGCACGTGCACGGCCGAACAGCTGTGCCGCCTGGACACCGGCGTCGGCCAGGCCTTCGCCGCGGCGGCCGGACAGGTGCTGGCGACCGTGGCCGACGGGCATGCCGACCTGATCGCCTCGCTCGGCCAGACCATCTACCACTGGGTCGAGGGCGGCCGCTGTCTCGGCACCCTGCAACTCGGCCAGCCGGCGTGGATCGCCGAGGCCACCGGGCTGCCGGTGGTGTCGGACCTGCGGGCGCGGGACGTGGCGGCCGGCGGGCACGGCGCGCCCCTCGCGGGCCTGCTCGACGAGCTGTGGCTGCGGACCGACTCGGTGGTCGCCGGGCTCAACATCGGCGGGATCGCCAACGTCACGGTGGTGCCGCCCGAGGGACCGGCGCTGGCCTACGACACCGGTCCGGGCAACGCCCTCATGGACGCGGCCGCGCGGATGATCTCGGGTGGGGCGTGGCAGCAGGACGTGGACGGCGACCTCGCCGCGCAGGGCACCGTGCGCACCGACCTCCTGGAGGTGCTGCTCGACGACCCGTACTACGCCGCGCCGCCGCCGAAGTCGACCGGCAAGGAGTACTTCCACGTCGACTATCTGACCGCCGCCCTCGAGC
Organism: uncultured Actinomycetota bacterium; assembly: GCA_963826035.1. Classification (GTDB taxonomy): domain Bacteria; phylum Actinomycetota; class Actinomycetes; order Mycobacteriales; family Pseudonocardiaceae; genus Actinophytocola. Next base: position 823,472 of record CAWGVZ010000010.1, read on the forward strand.
GCGTGCCCCGGGTGTCCGGGCCGGACCTGCTCGCGACGCTCGTGGAGGTCACGGCCGTCACGGTGGCCGACGCCTGCCGGGCGCACGGCGTGACCAGGGTGGTCGCGTCCGGCGGCGGGGTACGCAACCCGACGCTCATGGCCGCCCTCACCCGCCGGCTGGCGCCGGCGACGCTCGTGACCAGCGACGACGTGGGGCTGCCGGCGGACGCGAAGGAGGCGTACCTGACGGCGCTGCTCGGCTTCCTCACCTGGTCCGGGGCGCCGGCCAACCGACCGGCCGCCACCGGTGCCCGCGGGCCCCGGCTGCTCGGCAGTATCACCCCTGGTAAAACGCCGCTACGGCTTCCCGAGCCGGCGACGACCGAGGTCACCCGGCTGCGGGTGGCCAACCTCGAGAACGTGGGAGAGGCCCGTGCGCGCGCTTGACATCGCGATCATCGTCATCTTCCTGGTCGGGATGCCGCTGCTCGGCGTCCTGATCGGCGGCCGGCAGAAGTCGGCGACCGACTACTTCATCAGCGAGAAGAAGATCCCGTGGTGGGTCGTCTGCATCTCGATCGTGTCGGCCGAGACCTCGACGCTCACCGTGCTGTCGGTGCCGGTGGTCGCCTATCTGGCCACGCCCGAGTCCGGCGGGATGACCTACCTGACGCTGGCGCTCGGCTACATCGTCGGCCGGATCATCGTGTCGTTCGTGCTGCTGCCCAAGTACGTGGCCGGTGATCTGGTCACCGCGTACGCGTTCCTCGGCAAGCGCTACGGCGACGGGATGCGCGCGACCGCGTCGGTCACGTTCCAGTTCACCCGGCTGCTGGCCGACGGGATCCGGCTGTTCGCCACGGCCATCCCCATCAAGGTGGTGCTCGCGTCCTACGGCGTGAACGCGTCGTACTGGGCGATCATCGCCGTGCTCGGTATCGCGATGGTCTGCTACACGTTCGTGGGCGGGGTGCGCGCGGTCGTGTGGGTCGACGCGATCCAGATGCTCTGGTACGTGATCGGTGGCGTCATCGTGGTGATCGCGCTGGCCGGTGCGCTGCCGTCCGGCTGGTTCGGCGAGGCCATGGACGCCGACAAGTTCCAGCTGTTCGACTTCTCGTCCGACGCGCTCACCGGTGGATTCCCGTTCCTGGCGGCGTTCTTCGGTGGCGCCATGCTGGCCATGGCCTCCCACGGTGTCGACCAGTTGATCGTGCAGCGCCTGATGTCCACACGGGACGTTCGCGCGTCGCAGAAGGCGTTGATCGCCAGCGGTTTCGTGGTGTTCCTGCAGTTCGCGTTCTTCCTGTTCATCGGCGCCATGATGTGGGCCTTCTACGAGGCGGCCGTGCCGACCGACCCGACGTCTTCGGGTGGCCTCGGTCTGGGGAACAAGGACGAGCTGTTCGCGAACTACATCGTGAACGAGCTGCCGTCCGGGCTTTCCGGCTTCGTGATCGCGGGCATTCTGGCGGCCGCGTTGTCGTCCTCGCTCGGCGCGCTGGCGTCGGCCACGGTCACGGATGTCTACGAGCGGGTGTCCAAGCGCGTGCTCAACGACGGTGAGCGCCTGCGGCTCGGTCGCATCTGGACGGTCATCTGGGCCGGGCTGCTGATCATCTGCGCGGGCCTGTTCGCGACGGCCAACAAGACGACGGCCGACCCGATCGTGGTGCAGGCGTTGAGCATCACCGGCTACACCTACGGCGCGCTGCTCGGTGCCTTCCTGCTCGGTCTCATCTTCAAGCGGGTCACGCAGGCGGACGGAATCGTGGCCTTCGCCGCGACCATCGTGGTGATGACGTTCGTGATCCTGGGCGTGAAGTTCATCGGCCCGGCGGCGGCCGTGGACCCGGTGGCCAGCGCCAGGGCCCAGTGGGACTCGATCACCATCGACTTCTCCCCCGCCGCGCCGGCCGAAGGCGTCCGAACCCTCACGAGCTGGTGGTACACCCCGCTGGGCGTGGCCGTGACCCTTCTGGTGGGCGGCCTGCTCTCGCTCCGGCACCGCGGCCGCCCCACCCCTGCCGCTGAGGAGGCCGCCGTCGCGAAAGCCGCCTGAGGGTCAGCCGTAACTGGCCAGGATGTCCGCCACCTCGTGTGGGTGGCGGAAGAAGCCGCCGTGGCTGCTGGCCACGGTGTGCACCTCGAACGGGTTCTCCGGGGTCAGCGCGTCGGCTTCCTTGATGTACAGGTCCTGTGCCGCCACCGGCATGGAACGGTCGTCGGACAGCCTGACGAACGTGTGCGGAATCGTGCCCCACGTGGCTCTTTCCGCGCGGTGGTCCCATTCCGGATCGGAGTGCCACAGGTACTCGTCCGGTTGGGAGCTGGCGACAACCCGCACGAACTCCTCGTCCGTGCAGTCGGCGGCGATCGCGTTCTTCAGGGCGGCCACCGCCGCCCGGTCGGCACCGCGCCAGTTCAGGCGGATGAAACCCTGCGCCTGCGGGTCACCCACCATGATGGCGCCCGTTGACGTGAGGAGTTCCGTGGTGGACCACTCGGGGAGGGCCAGATATTCACCGGCGTGACGGTCCACCGGGCATTGTGCGGAAATGTAGATGAGCCGGTCCAGTTGGTCGGGAATCGCGTTCGCCACGCCCGTGATCACCAAACCGCCGAAGCTGTGGCCGACGAGGATGACCGGGCCGTGCGCGCGTACCTGGCGGACCACGTCCGCCACGTGGGCGATGGTCTCCGCCGCTGTCACGCCGGCCAGCGGCGAGGGCTCGGTCGCGAACGTTTCCAGATCCTGCAGGTGGTAGGCCAGGGAGTAGCCGGCACCGCGGCCCGGCAGGTCGATCGCGATCGTGCGGTGGCCGCGCAGCGCCAGTTCATGCTGCATCGTCGACCAGGCACTTCCGCTGCTGCTCGATCCGTGCACGAAAACGTAGGTAGGAGTCACACTCTCGAGTATCCGCCCCGCGCTAGCGATTTCCGGGCTCGTGGCGGCGCGCCAGCCAGTCCTCGACCAGGTCGACCATGTCGTGGCTCAGGAAATGGAACATCTGCTGGGCCATGCGCATCCTGGCGCCCGCGGCCGTGTCGGGGCCGAGAAGGTCGACGGCCCGTTCGGCGAGTTCCGCCATCTCCGTGTGCTGCTGGACGGAGGTCCGCCAGTTACGGAGCCAGAGATCCTGGTCGACCAGGTACCGCTCGCGGCGGTGCTCGGGGTCCCGTTCGCGCCGGACAAGGTCCAGCCGTTCGAGATAGGCGATGGCCTTGGAGACCGACGCCGGGCTGACCCGCAACTCGGCCACCAGCTCGGCCGCCGAGTGGCCATCGGCGTCGGCCAGGTGCAGGGCCATGAACACCCTGGCCTCCATCTTCGGCAGGCCCATGTCGGTGAACAGCGTGATCATGCGCTCCTCGATGGCGCGCACGGCCGCCGTGTCGCGTTCCCCGGCGGCTGGCGCGGTCGCCGGGTAGGCCGGCACACGGCGCCGGGCCCGCTGGGTCGTCAGCCGCTGCGCACGCTCGGCGCGGTAGCCGCCAGGGCCACCGTTGCGGGACACCTCGCGGGTGACGGTCGAGGTCGGGCGACCGAGCCGGCGCGCGATCTCCGCGTACCCGAGGCCGTCGGCCAGTCCTGCGGCGATCTGCCGGCGGTCATCGTGGGTGAGTCGGCCTCCCGGCATCGCGTCCTCCTGTCGTTGCATTCGAGGGCAGCCTCATTGCAACGATATCACGCCATTCAGCAGCACAGACGGTTTTTCATATTTGAGCAATTTTGAAACGCAACGTACGTTCATGACATGACCGAGCCAATCGCACAGCTGCCGATGGACCGCCCGGCGGGCTGCCCCTTCGACCCGCCCGCCGACCTGGCCACAATCCGCGCGGAGGCGCCGCTGCGCCGCCTGGTCTTCGCCGACGGCCACCTCGGCTGGCTCGCCACCGGCCACGCGGCGAACCGCGCGATCCTCGGGGACACGCGGTTCAGCTCCCGCGTCGAGAACATGCACAATCCCTTCCCTGGCTTGGAGGTCCCCGAGGACCTGGCTGGTGTGGCCGGCGACATGACGGCCATGGACCGTCCGGAGCACACCCGCTACCGCCAACTGTTGACCGGCAAGTTCACGGTCCGCCGGATGCGCCTGCTGACCGAGCGCGTCGAGGAGGCCACGGCCGAGTGCCTGGACGCCATGGCGAAGCAGGGCCCGCCCGCCGACCTGGTCACGGCGTTCGCCCAGCCGATCCCCGCGCTGCTGATCTGCGAACTGCTCGGCGTGCCCTACGACGACCGCGACCGGTTCCGGCAGCTGACCGCGGACATCGGCGGCTTCGAGGCGTCCGTCGAGGAGCAGTACGCGTCCTACGGCGAGCTGCAGCAGTACATCCACAAGCTGGTCCTGGCCAAGCGGGCCGAGCCGACCGACGACCTGCTGAGCGACCTCACCACGAGCGACCTGACCGACGAGGAGCTGGCCGGCGTCGGCGCGTTCCTGCTCGGCGCGGGTCTGGACACCACGGCGAACATGCTCGGCCTCGGCACCTTCGCGCTGCTGACCAACCCCGACCAGTTCGCGGCGCTGCGCGACGACCCGACGCTCACCGACGGGGCGGTCGAGGAGTTGCTGCGTTATCTGAGCATCGCCAACACGGGGGTGCGGGCCGCGCTGGAGGACGTCGAGGTCGACGGACAGGTGATCAAGGCGGGCGAGTCGGTGGTCGTGTCGATCATGGCGGCCAACCGGGACCCGGAGCGGTTCCCCGACCCGGACGCGCTGGACGTGCGCCGCAAGGCCACCGGGCACCTGGCCTTCGGGCACGGCATCCACCAGTGCCTCGGCCAGCAGCTCGCCCGGGTCGAGATGCGAGTCGCGTTCCCCGCGCTGCTCGCCCGGTTCCCGACGCTGCGACTCGCGGTCGCCCCGGCCGAGGTGCCGGTCCGCCCGGCCATGAACATCCACGGCATCCACCAGCTCCCGGTGACCTGGGAGGTCTAGGACCCGGGGCACCCGAGATCGCGGTTCCCACACCCGAGATCGCGGTTCCCACACCCGAGATCGCGGTTCCCACACCCGAGATCGCGGTTCCCGCACGCGAGATCGCGGTTCCGGCCGTTCTCACCCGTGCCGGGACTACCGCTGGACCTGGCGTGAGGCCGCCTTGAACGCCGCCGTCCTGGCGGCCTTCGCCAGTTTTCGGTCCGGGTGATGGTCGCCGAGCATGGTCAGGACGTCGGCCGCCTGCGGGTGATCGATGCGCCACATGAGGTCGATGACCTCGTATTCCGTGCCCGTGGGCACCGCGGCCTTGACCTCCACCTCGAGGTCGTCGTCGGGCCCGGTCGCCGCCAGCAGGTCGGTGACCAGCCAGGCGAGGTCGGCCACCGTCAGCGGTTCGACGTCCGACCCGTCGGTGCCGGCCAACTCGGGCAGCGCGACCTTCGCGTAGGCCCGGAGCGCGGGCTGATCCAGCGCGACGCGCCACCGTGACTCGGCGCGCCCGCCCAGCCGGTTGGTGACGGCGACGGCAAAGAGCCGTTCCAGCGGATCCCCGGCGGCCGCCAGGTCGAGCAGCTCGTTCGCCGCGGACTCGGGAGCGCGCGACGCGAGCCACGCCTGGATCTCCTGGTCGAGCTCCTCCTCCGGCAACCCTTCCGCGGCGGCGACCAGGTCGACCGCCGTCATCTCGTCGGTCGGCGGCAGCAGCGGGATGTCGATGCCGCCATCGGTCAACTGCTGCCACATCACCCACAGGCCGAGTGTGGTCAGGTGCACGATCTCGTCGGAGAACCGGACGGCGTCGTGGGCGGCCAAGCGATCGAGCAGGAGGTCGGCCGGGTCGCCGTGTGCCTCGACCCAGGCGGTCCACGCCGGGTCCGCGGTCTCGGGGTCGAGCCCGTCGGTCGCGTCGGCGTGGAGCAGCTCACTCAGCTCCGCACGCGAAATCCCGGTGGCCCGCTCGAGGAACAGCGACAGGCAGACTGCGCCGGCGCCCTCGAAGTCGAGCTGCTCCTCGCCGGCCAGGTCGGCGTCGAGGTCGAGCACGGCCACCGTCGCGTCGAAAGCCAGTGCCCACCGGTCGAGAGCCTCGCCGTCATCGCCCCCGTCATCCGGGTCTCCGTGTGCCGAGTCGGACTCGATCGTCACGAGCCCGGCGGTGACGGCCACATCCCACAACCGCGTCAGGTCCGGCTGGGCGATGCCGAGCGCGTCCGCCGCCGTGCGGGCGTCCGCCGGCTCCAGTTCGTCGGTGACCACCGCACGCCCGTCGCCGACCCACCTGGCCAGCTCGCTCGCCTGCCGCAGCAGGCCGCTGTCCCGCGCGGCGGCGGCGAGGTCGGGGTCGGACGGCAGCCGGAGCGCGGGCAGCCGGTCGGGCAGGCCGAGCGTCTCGGCCAGGTTCTCCGGTTCCTCGTCGAACCCGGGCATCTCGGGACGGTGCTCGCGCAGCCAGCGCTCGACCGCCGACTCGTCGGTGAGGTCGACACCGGCGGCGGCAATGGCCTGCGTCACTCGCCGGGTCGGACCCCAGTTGTCGGGATCCATGACCGCGTCGACGAAGCGCGGCTCGACGTCGTCGAGTTCCTTCCGCAGCTCGTCGAGCAGCTCGGCCTGGATACGCCCGGTGGCGGCAAGGAACGCGACCAGATCACGGGTGGACGGGACGACGTCGCCCAACGCGGCCGGGGCGAGCACGGTCACCAGGCTCGGGTAGATCTCCAGCAGCAGTTCCTCGAGGTCACCCGGTACCAGCTCGCCCGGATCGTCCGCCATGTGGTCGAGGAACAGTTCGAGCACGAGTTCCGTGTCCTCGATCTTCCCGGCGGTCGCGTTGTGCTTCGTCCATGTCCCTAGTTCGCCGACGAGGTTGTCGACGGGATCCCCGGTCATGACGCAACGCTATCGGTCACCCCGTGCGGTAACAGACGAGGTCCGCCGTGCGCTCGAACCCGAGCTTCGAGAACATGTGCTCGGAGGCGTGGTTGCCCGACCGGATCACGGCGGCCGCCCGTTCCCTGGCGCCCGTACGGGCCAACTCCACCAACAGCCGGCGGACCACCGTCCGGCCGACGCCGCAGGACCGGGCGTCCGGGTCGACGCCAACGATGTCCACATAGTACTCGGCCGCCTGTGAGTAGCCGGCCGCATAACCCAGTAATCCGTTACCCAGCAACACAACCACCGTGTGGCGACCCTCGACCAGCTGTTCGCCTGGTGTGGCCGCGTCGGGGAAACAGCTGTCGTGCAACCGAACCACGGCGTCGCGCACGGCCGGGTCGGCCGGCAGGAGAGTCACCCGGTCATCCGCCGTCTCCTTCGCCACCAGCTCCCGCAGCGGCTCACCGGCCAGCAGGAACAGCCCGGTCGCCTGGTACACGGGCACGTCGTGGCGCCCGGCGAAGTCGGCGAGCAGCCGGTTCTCGCGGTGCCCGAACAGCTCGAGCGGACCGTCCACGGCGGCCGCCTCGAACAGCGCGTCCGCCATGGCCTGCCAGACCTGACCAGCCGCCGGGTGGTTGGCCGGCACGTCGACGAACGGCCCGTACAGATAGGACCGATCGGCGCCCCTCTCGACACACAGCACGCCACGCAGCCGGCCGCCCTGGTCGACGGCCACCACAGCACCAGTGGGGAACAACGCGGACAGCTCCTCGGTGACCTCCGCCGGTGACTCGCCGAGGAAGCCGATGTGGTGCGCCGGATCGCCTTGTAGTCGAGCGACCAGAGCGATCACGTCGGCCAGGTCCTCGATGGACGCGGTGCGAACTCGATACATAGCGCAAATCCTGAACTCCGGAGGGCTACCGGCGCTAACGGATTACTGCCCACTCGGGCAGCGTCGGCCGGCTGGACGGGCAGTGTCCGCTCCGGCGGCCCATTTTCGGCTCATGGCCTGCACATACTTCGCCAAATCCCGAAGACAGAAAGGCCGAGCCGTCATGGCTGAGTTCGATGTGAAGCGCGTTACCCCGCTTGAATGGGCCGGTGTCGGCGCCGGCGCGCTGGCCTTCCTGGTCAGCTTCTTTCCTTGGTACTCGGTAGACATCGCCGGCGTCGGCGGCAGCGCGAGCGCGTGGAACACGGGCATCGGCGCGTGGCTGCCGGTGCTGATGCTCATGGTCGTCGGCGGTCTGGTGCTCGGCACCCACTTCGGCCTGAAGGTCGCCCGCCTGCCGCTGATCTGGCTGTCCGTGGCGGCCGCGGCCGCCGTGATCATTCTGCTGCGCTGGCTGACCCTGCCCGACGACGGCGGATTCGGCGGGCTCGGCAATCTCGGCGGTCTCGGCATCGAAACGGGCATCGATTCGGGCGCCGGCTTCGGGCTGGTGATCGGCCTGCTCGCGGCGATCGTGTCCGGCGCGGCCGCGTTCTTCGTCTTCCGCGCGTCGACGAAGACAGCCACCGCCTGAAGCCTGAAGAACCGACAGCCTGATGAGCTGGGCCGCCCCGCAGACCCCCCGGGGCGGCCCTCCCTACTTGTCCGAGCCTCGCATGCGCTGCGAGATCACCTGGGTGATGCCGTCACCGCGCATGCTGACGCCGTAGAGGGCGTCGGCGATGTCCATGGTCGGCTTCTGGTGGGTGATGATGATCAGCTGCGAGGCCGCCCGCAGCTCCTCCAGCAACCCGATGAGGCGACGCATGTTGACGTCGTCCAGCGCGGCCTCGACCTCGTCCATCACGTAGAACGGCGACGGGCGGGCGCGGAAGATCGCCACCAGCATCCCCACGGCCACCAGCGACTTCTCGCCACCGGACAGCAGCGAGAGCCGCTTGATCTTCTTGCCGGGCGGGCGGGCCTCGACGTCGACGCCGGTGGTCAGCATGTCCTCCGGCTCGGTGAGCACCATCCGGCCCTCGCCGCCGGGGAACAGGGTGGCGAACACGATCTCGAACTCGCGGGCCACGTCCTCGTAGGCCGAGGTGAAGACCTCGAGGATCTTGTCGTCGACCTCCTTCACCACGGTCAGCAGGTCACGCCGGGTGGCCTTCAGGTCCTCGAGCTGCGTCGACAGGAACTTGTAGCGTTCCTCCAGCGCGGCGAACTCCTCCAGGGCGAGCGGGTTGACCTTGCCGAGCAGCGTCAGGTCCCGCTCGGCACGCTTGGCCCGCCTGGCCTGGGTGTCGCGGTCGTACGGGCTGGGCTGCGGCGCGACCACCGTCTCGCCGCGCTCCTTGGCCGCCTCGTACTCGGCCACCTCGACGTCGCTGGGCGGCACGGGCACGTCCGGGCCGTACTCGGCCACCAGGTCGTCGAGCCCGATGCCGAAGCTCTCGGAGATCCGGGTCTCCAGCTGTTCGAGGCGCATCCGCTGCTCGGCGCGCAGCACCTCGTCGCGGTGCACGGCGTCGGTCAGCTTCTCCAGCTCGGTCGACAGCTCGCGCACCCGGTTGCGGACCTCGATCAGCACCCGCTCGCGGTCGTAGCGCTCGGCCTGCACGGTGTCCCGCTCCCGCGCGGCGGACTGCAACGACAGCGTGATCCGCTCCAGGGCCAGCTCACCGGCCGACACCACGGCCTGCGCGACCGTGGCTCCCCTCGCCCGGGAGGCCATCATCCGCGCGGCCCGCTGCCGCGCCTCGCGCTCGGCCCGCGCCGCGCGGCGCAGTTCGTCGGCCGCGCCGTGCAGCGCGCGGTGGCGCTCCTCGGCCGTCCGCAGCGACAGCCGGGCGTCCATCTCCTGCTGGCGAGCGGCGGACAGCGACGCGGTGGCCTCGTCACGCACGGCCGTGTCCGGCTCGGCGTCCATGGGCTGGTCCTCGGCGGCGATCAGCCGCTCCTCCAGGTCGGCGAGCCTGGTGAGCGCCTCCTCGCGGGCCTGTTCGACCTTCGTCCGCTGCGCGGCCACCCGCTCGGCGTCGGCCTGCGCCGCCCGCACGGCCTGCTTCATCCGGCTGAGCCGCTCGGTGGACCGGGCGGCCCGCACCTTCGCCTCGTTGCGGGCCTCGCCGGCCGCGTTGACCTCGGTCGCCCGGGCCTGCTGTTCGGCGCGGGCACCGGCGAGCGCGGCGGCCGCCCGCTCGGCCGCGCTCTCGGCGGCCAGGAGCTTGTCGTTGGCCTCGTCGACCGCGGCCTGCACCTCGATGACCGACTGGCCGCGCTCGGACCCGCCGACCACCCAGTGCGCGCCGAACACCTCGCCGTCGGTGGTGACCGCGCGGACGTCGGGGTAGCGAGCCACCAGGTCACGGGCGACGGGCAGCGAGTCGACGACCGCCACCTGGTCGAGCGCGCGGAGTACGGCGCCGCGCAGCGCCTCCGGGGCGCGCACCAGATCGGCCGCCCACCGCACGCCCGGCGGCAACGCCGGCCAGCCGGAGCGATCGACAAAGGTGGAGCCGCCGACCAGCACGCCGGCGCGGCCGGCGTCACCCGACCGCAGCAGCTGCAGCGCGGCCAAAGCGTCGTCACCGCTGGCCACGGCGACCGCGTCGGCCACCGGTCCGAGGGCCGCGGCCAGCGCGGCCTCCGCACCCTGTTCGACGGTCAGCAGCGCGGCCACCGAACCGAGCAAGCCGGGCATCCGGTCGCCCGCCGCGAGCAGCGCGCCCGCGCCGTCCTTGCGGTTGAGGCCCATCGACAGCGCGTCGACCCTGGCCCGCCACGAGGCGATGTCCTTCTCGGCCGTCCGCTCGGCGGCCACCAGCTCCTCGACCCGCGCCTGCGCGGCGCGCTGGGCCTCCTTGGCGCGCTCGAACCGCTCGCCGAGACCGGCGTCGTCGGAGTCCTCGATCCCCGTCTCGGCCTCGGCCTCGGCCAGTTCGACGGCCGCGTCCTCGGCCCGCTCGGTCGCCTCGGCGAGCGTGGTGGACAGCCGCTCGATCTCCTCGGCCGTCGCGTTTGTCTTGCTGCGCAGCGCCTCGACCTGGCCGGCCAGCCGGGCCAGGCCCTCGCGCCGGTCGGCCACCGCGCGCACGGCCGCCAGGTGGGCCTTCTCTGCGGCGGCGACCGCCTGCTCCAGTTCGGCGCGGCGCTCGGCCGTCTCACCGAGCAGGCCGCGGGCGACCTCCACCCGTTCGGCCAGCTCGGCCTCGCGGATGGCCGCCTCTTCCGCCTCGGCCTCCAGCTCCTCCGGGTCGCGCCCGCCGGTCGGGGCCTCGACAGCGGCCGTCAGGTGTCGTTCGCGCTCGACCGCCAGCCGCACGGTCCCGCGCAGGCGCTCCTCCAGTGCGGAGAGCCGGTACCAGGTGTCCTGGGCGGTGGCCAGGCGCGGTGCGTCGGCCGCCAGCTGGTCCTCGAGCGAGGTCTGCTTGGCGTCCGCCACCTCGAGGGCCTGCTCGACCTCGTGGCGGCGGGCGCGGGCGGCGGCCTCGTCGGCCTGCTCCTTCGCGATCTCCGAACGCTGGCTGACCAGGTCGTCGGCGTGGAGACGCAGCTTGGCGTCGCGCAGGTCGGCCTGCACGGCCTGGGCCTTGCGGGCGATCTCCGCCTGTTTGCCGAGCGGCTTGAGCTGACGGCGCAGCTCGCCCGTGAGGTCGGTGAGCCGGGTCAGGTTGGCCTGCATGGCGTCGAGCTTGCGCAGCGCCTTTTCCTTGCGCTTGCGGTGCTTGAGGACGCCGGCCGCTTCCTCGATGAACGCGCGGCGCTCCTCGGGCTTCGCCTCGAGGATCTGCGCCAGCTGGCCCTGACCGACGATGACGTGCATCTCCCGGCCGATGCCGGAGTCGGAGAGCAGCTCCTGGACGTCCATGAGCCGGCAGGTGTTGCCGTTGATCTCGTACTCGCTGGCGCCGTCGCGGAACATCCGGCGGGTGATCGACACCTCGGTGTACTCGATCGGCAGCGCGCCGTCGGTGTTGTCGATCGTGAGGCTGACCTCGGCGCGGCCCAGCGGCGCGCGGCCGGCCGTCCCGGCGAAGATGACGTCCTCCATCTTGCCGCCGCGCAGGTCCTTGGCGCCCTGCGTGCCCATGACCCAGCGCAGCGCGTCCAACACGTTGGACTTGCCGGAGCCGTTGGGGCCGACGACGCAGGTGATGCCGGGTTCGAACCGCAGCGTGGTCGCCGAGGCGAACGACTTGAACCCCTTGAGCGTCAGGCTCTTCAAATGCACGAGACGCGTACCTCTCCCGTTTACCGAAGTCCGGTCCGTCGCCCGAGGATACCTGGGGGTCCGGCCGAACCGTGGGAGGCGCCTACCGAGGCGGTGGCTCGATGGTCAACACGGTCGTCTTCGCGTCCAGCCGGAACTCCAGCCGTTCGATCTGGCTCCGGTCGATGGAGGTACTCGTCGGGATCGCCTGGTCGATGTCGTGGTCGGTGCCCCACCAGCCGGCGATCTCGTAGCGTCCGTAGTGGTCGAACACCACGAGATAGCACTTCTTACCCGGTGGGAGCTCGCGCATCTTGACCTGGATCTCCGTGCCCCACTCATGATCGATGAGCTCGGCGTCGCCGGACACGCCCTCGGTGCTCGTGGCCGACCACGTGACCCCGGCCGCCTGATCCTCGGTGGACGGGTGCCGCATCGCCTGCCAGCCGAAGACTCCCCCGATCGTGAGCAGCACCACGACGGCCGCGGCCACCACGAGCTGCCGGAACCGCCGGGGAGACAGGCCCGGCGTGTCGCCCGGCACCGGCGGTTCGACCGGCGGCAGCTCGGGCATGGGCTGGACGTGGGGAAGCTGTACCACCGTCGGCTGAACCGGCTCGACCGGCTCGATGGCCGTCGGGGGCAGCTCGTCCTCGAAGTCCATGAGCGTGATCTGGTTCAGCAGGCCAGGCAGCGGGGAGAGCCGGACCAGCTCGCGGCGACACGTGTCGCAGGTGGCCAGGTGTGCCTCGAAGTCGTACCGCTCGGTCGGTTCGAGCGCGCCGAGCAGGTAGACCCCCAGGGAGACGGTGTGCTGACAGTTCACGGCTCGGTCACACCCCGCTCCTCCAACGCGTCTCGTAGCGCCCGCAGCGCGTAGAACGACCTCGACTTGATGGTGCCCGGCGGGACGCCGAGTACCTGGGCGGTCTCGGCGATCGTGCGCCGCCGGTAGAACAGTTCCGCGATCACCGCGCGGTGATCCTTCGACAAAACCCGCATGGCTTCCGCAACCTGCCATCCCTGCAGGACCCGGTCGAAGTCATCGCCCGGCCGGGGCCAGTCCCGTTCCAGGATCGGCACCTCGTCGACCCGCGCGCTCTGGCGCCGATAGCCGGAGACGACGAGGTTGCGCGCCACCGTGTACAACCACGGCCCGGCGTGCTCGGCGTTCAGCGTGTCCGCGTTGCGCCAGGCACGCAGCAACGTCTCCTGCACGATGTCCTCGGCATACTGATGATCACCGCCGACCGCGCGCAGCACGTAGCCGAACAGCGGCCGCCGGTAGCGGCTGTAGAGCTCACGGATGAGCTCGTCCTCCTGGTCCGGGGTGTTCCCCACGGAACATTGATACGCCCCGCGGCGCCGGAGGGTTCAGTCAGCGTTCGACAAATCCCGTGAGGTTGGCCCTGGATTCGCTCCAGCGGTCGACCACGATGGTGACGTCGCCGGGGGTGCCGCCCGAACGCAGGAGTTTCAGCAGCCGCTCACAGTCGGGACGCGACCCTTCGGCGACCACCTCGACCCGGCCGTCGGCCAGGTTGCTGGCGTAGCCCGCGAGGCCGAGCTCGCTCGCGCGGCTGCGGGTCCACCAACGGAAGCCGACGCCCTGCACGCGGCCGTGGACCCAGGCGGTGAGCCGAATGGCGGAGTCGGTCACGGAACGTGCTTACCTCGATCCTCTGACTGACACGGCGGGTGACGGTGATACGTTATCGCGCTGTGATAGGCCGTCCGGAGCATCTAGGCGGCAGTCGAGGAGGTTGGACCCCGCATGTCCCAGCCAGGTGACGAGCTGCTTCCGCTCCCGCCAGAACAGCCGCCGAAGTCCGGGCTGTCGCGCTCCCCCTACATCATGCTGGGGGTGGCCGCCATCGTCGTGTCGACGGCGTTCGCCACCGTCGCCGCGATGTCGAGCACGAGCGACGAAGCCGCGCCGGAGCGCCGGAGCAACGACAAGGTGGAGACCTACACGCCGCGAACCGACACCACGGACGCGACGACCACCACGCCCACCACGACTTCAGCCCTGCCGACGTCGACCACCACCACGACGACGACCACCACGACCACGACCACCACCACGAAGAAGACGACGACTGGTGGCGACCCGCCGCCGCCCCCGCCGCCGCCACCCCACCACGCCGCCCCCGCGCAGAACAGGCGCCGACGGCCGCGATCGACGGTCAGCTGCCCGGAGACCGGTTTGACGTGCACGTTCAGATGGCAGCGGTTCGTCGGACTCCAGACGGCAGCATCAGCGTCGTACTCTTGGAGTTTCGGTCGGGTCCATCGGGCCACCGGGAGAACGTCTCACACTACTACGCGGCTGGCGAGCTACACGGTCCGGCTCACCGTCACGGGAAGGACAAGGACAAGACCAACGGTCGACAACCAAGACCGTCACGGTGAGTGGTGCCGCCCAGTACTTCGTGGTAATACCGACCCCTGTCCGGGGTGACTCGTTAGTGGTACGTTGCCGAACCGTGACCTCGTCGCGAGCACGAAGACCCGTACTCCCTGTTCTCACCGCTGTTCTCGCGGGCGCTCTCGTGGCGGGTGCGGCGACCATGGTTTCCGATCCGCCGAAGTCCGCCGCGGACCATGGCGGACTGAGCTTCGCGGCGCCCGAGGCGCAGTCCCCCGACCAGCGCGGTGCCGGGCTCGATCGCCCCGAGTGGGGTGACCCGGGCTCCGGCGCGCCGTCCACGTCGGCTCCCCCGACCAGCACGACCACCGCGCCACCGTCGTCCACCTCGAGCGCGCCGCCGCCCCCGCCACCGACGACCGATCCCCCGCCGGCGAACCCGGACCCGCCGCCGCCCCCGGCCGGTGGTTCACAGCGCGACCAGGTGGTGGAGTACGTGAACTTGGCCCGCCAGGAGAGTGGCTGCGGCCCGGTCAAGGTGGACTCCCGGCTGGCCGCCGCCGCGCAGGGACACAGCGAGGACATGTCCAACCGCGACTACTTCTCGCACACCACACCCGAGGGCGTCACGTTCGACCAGCGCATCCGCAACGCGGGCCACCCGAGCCCCGGCGCGGAGAACATCGCCAAGGGCGCACGCAGCGCCGAGCAGGTGATGGAGATGTGGATGGAGTCCGACGGGCACCGCAGGAACATCCTCAACTGCGACCTGAACGCCATCGGCGTCGGCCTGGCCACCGACGGCTGGTACTGGACCCAGAACTTCGGCTACTAGCGCCGGCCCGCCAATGCCTGGAAGGCGTCGTTCCAGACGTTCAACGCCTGCAAGGCGTCGTTCCAGGCATGCTTCCGCGCCGCGGCGTCAGTCGCACTTGGTGATCAGCGTGGCCAGGCCGCTGGTGACGGCTTCCAGCCCACCGCTGGGTACCCCATCTGCCGCCGCCCGCCTGATCTCCACCATGAGTCCCGTGACCTCGGCGCACTTGCCGTAGTGCGTGGACGGGATGTAGCACCCGGCGAACGGGGTGTTCAGCGCGACGTCACCGCAGGCCGCGAACGCCTCGCGCGCGGCGGCGGTCAGCTCCGGCGGCGTGTGGAACGTGTCGGTCCCCAGGCAGACCGCCGGCCGGGCGCCGTCCGCGTGCAGCTCGTACGGCAGGGGACGGTCCGGGTAGGAGTGGACGTCGATGAGGATCGCCCGGCCCGTGGCGGCGATCCGCTCGGCCACGAGGTCGGTCACGGCCTGGGCGTACGGGTGGAAGTAGGCGTTGATCAACTGCTCGGGCAGCCGGTCGTCGCCCGCGCGCAGCGGCCGGCCGTGCGAGGTCGCGGTGTAGACGGCGCCCATGCCGACCGCGCGCATCTCCTCACGCTCGTCCAGGAACCGCTCCGGATCGACGACCAGGCGGGACAGCAGGTTCTCGAAGATCCAGGGAGCGTGCGGCACCCGGCTCGCCGCACCGGCCGCGATCGGCCCGGTATAGGCGTCGGTCATCCGGTCGAGCTCCGCGGCGAGCTCCTGGTCGTCGAGCAGCAGATCCCGCCGGACCTCCGGCGGAATCCGGCGCGAGCCGTGTGGCACGTGGAGGATCACCGGAGAGCGGGCCGCGCCAGGAACCACCCGAAACGCCTGCCCAGACCGCACGCGACCAGCGTACGGACCCACGCACCGGGACCCGTCCCGAGTGAGCTGTGCCACACTTGACCGGACCACATCCGCCGGACCTGGGGGCCGAGTGTGAGCAATCAGTCCACCGTGCCGCCAAGCAGACGGCCCCTTTTCGTCGCACTGGTCGTCGGCGTGGTGGCGTTGGTCGCGGTGTTCCTCATCTCCCGGCCGTCGGCCCCCGACCCCCGCCCCACCGGGGACTGCGTGCCGCTCATGATCAACTCCTCCACCGAGAAGGACGATCTCCTGCGCGGCCTCGCCGGCCAGTACAACGACGCGGGGCGGGTGGTCGAGGGCCGGTGTGCCGAGGTGTCGGTCTCCGAGCTGAGCTCGGGCTCGGCCATGGCCGCACTCGCCGACGGCTGGAACGAGCAGCGAGACGGCGGACCCGCTCCGCACGTGTGGACCCCGACGTCAAGCCTGTGGCTCGGCCTGCTCGATCAACGCGGCAAGGGCGATCTCGTGGCCGGCGAACGAGAGTCGATCACGAAGAGCGTCCTCACCATCGCGATGCCGGAACAGATGGCCGCCGCGGTCCGGGAGAAGTTCCCTGACCCCGGTTGGTCCAGCGTCCTCGAGCTGGCGAACAGGAACTGGGCCGCGCTGGGCCACCCCGAGTGGGGTGAGTTCGAGCTCGGCCGGGACAACCCGCACGTCTCGACCTCGGGCCTGGCCGCGACCATCGCGATCTACCACGCGGCGGCCGGGGAACCGGACGCCATCACCGAGGCGCAACTCGGCGACGCGAACGTGCGCAGCTTCGTGCACGGCGTCGAGTCGGCCGTGTCGCACTACGGCGACGACGCCACGAAGTTCATGCAGCAGATGTACGACGAGGACCGCAAGAACCCGCCGGTGCCGTACATCAGCGGGATCCTGGTCCAGGAGCAGCTGGCGTTCCAGTTCAACAAGGGTGACCCCGGCGGCGGCCCCGCGCAGATGGGCGTGAACGAGGCGCCGAACTCCCCGCTCGTGGCGATCAACCCGGCCGAGGGCACTTTCGGGCTGGACCACCCGTACGTCGTGCTGTCGTCGGCCAGTCCCGTCCAGCGGGCCATCGCGGACGACTTCCACAAGTTCCTCCTCGAGCCCGAGCAGCAGCGACAGTTCGCCGAGGTCGGGTTCCGCGATCTGGACGGGCGGCCGAGCGAGGACCTGGCCGACACCCTCGACCTCGACAGCGACCAACCCGAGCTCATCGACCCGCCCACGCCGGACATCGTGAGCAAGATGGTCGAGAGCTGGGACGCGGCCCGCCGCAGGGCCAGGGTGCTCGTGGTGCTCGACGTGTCCGGGTCGATGAACGAGCAGGCCGACCCGTCGGCGACGACCGGCGACGCCGCGAAGACGAAGATGGAGCTGCTCAGGCCGGCCGTGCTGCAGGGTCTTGACTGGCTGGCCGACGACGACGAGGTCGGCCTCTGGACGTTCTCGTCCGGGCGGCCGAAGCCCTACACGGTGCAGGTGCCCATCTCCCGCGTCGCGGATGTGCGCGAGAGGTTCACCGAGGTCGTCAACACGGTGCAGGCGAAAGGCGATACTTCTCTGTACCAGACGACCCGTGAGGCCCATCAGACGATGCTCGACACCATCGATCCGAACCGGATCAACGCGATCGTGTTGCTGACCGACGGCGTGAACGTGCCCAGCGACGAAACCGGTCGCGCGACGATGCTCGCGGAGGTCGACGCGGCACAGCGGGACACGTCGGTACGGGTGTTCACCATCTCGTACGGCCGGGAGGCCGACGCGGACACCCTCGAGAGCATCGCCGCGGCCTCGAAGGCGCTCACTTATCCCACCAACGACCCACTGGCCATCAACAAGGTCTTCGTCAGCGTGTTCAGCAACTTCTAACGGGCGGGTACTTGATCACCAACCTGTGGCGCCGGTACAGCGGCATCATCGTGGCGATCCTGTTCGGCGTCGCGAACACCGCCCTCGCCGCCCTACACCTCGGCGGCTCCTGGGTGGCGCCGGTGGGGGTCGGAACCTTCGTGCTGGTCACGTCCGCGTACCTGATCACCGACGTGGTGACGAGACGACCTCGGCTGCCTGGGTTGCCGGTTCGGCGGTCCGGGTGGATCGCTCGGGCGGTTGCTCGGATCACCAAGCCGAAGACCAAGCCGAAGACCGAGACCGACCTGCCACCTCCCTCGGCGGACAAGAAGATCGCGCTCGTGTTCGTGCACGGGTTCCTCTCCTCGGCGGAGGCGTGGGAGCCGTTCGAACGCCTCATCCGCAACGATTCCGATCTCGATGCGCTGCACGTGGAGCGGTTCCAGTACGAGACCGGCCTGTTCCGGGTGCACCCGCGTAAGCGGATTCCTGACCTGGACACCATCGCCCACCACCTGAGCACCCGTTTCGAGCACCTGGAACTCAAGCACCGCGCCGTGGTGATCGTCTCGCACAGCATGGGTGGCCTGGTGACCCAGCGTTTCGTCGCGCGAATGCTGGAAGACGGTCAGGGCGATCGCCTCGAGCGGATCAAACGGATCGTGATGTTCGCCTGCCCGACCGCGGGGGCGGGCTTCTACCAGACCATTCGCAAACTCTCCCCGTTCCGGTACCCCCAGGAGCGGGCTCTGCGTCCGCTGGACGCGGAGATCGTCAAGACTCAGCAGATCATCCTGAACAAGGTCGTCCACGCCAAGGAGACCACCGACCAGACGTGCCCGATTCCGTTGCGGCTCTATGCGGGCGCGTCGGACAACATCGTCCTCCCGCCGTCCGCGCTCGGCGTCTACCCACGCCGCTGCACCGGCGTGATCGCCGGCGACCACGCCACGATCATCCGGCCGGACTCGCCGGACCACGAGTCGTACCAGGTGTTGAAGGCCAACCTGAAGATCGTGCTGGACGAGCTGGGCAACTAGACCTCGAACCGGTAGCCCATGCCCGCCTCCGTGACCAGGTGCCGTGGCCGGGAGGGCTGCGGCTCGAGTTTGCGCCGCAGCTGGGCCAGGTACACGCGCAGATAGTGCGTCTCCGACGCGTACGTCGGGCCCCAGACCTCCTGCAATAGCTGCTTCTGCGCCACCAGCTTGCCCCGGTTGCGCACCAGCAGCTCCAGCACGCCCCACTCGGTGGGCGTCAGGTGCACCTCGGCGCCGTCGCGCATTACCTTCTTCGCCGCCAGGTCGACGGTGAACGACTCGGTCTCGACTATCGCGTCGCCGTCGGCCGGGGGCACCGACGCTCTGCGGACGGCCGCACGCAGCCGGGCCAGCAGCTCGTCCATGCCGAACGGTTTGGTCACGTAGTCGTCGGCGCCCGCGTCCAGTGCCGCGACCTTGTCGCCGGAGTCCAGGCGCGCGGACAGCACGATGATCGGCACCGACGACCAGCCACGCAGCCCCGCGATGACCGTGGCGCCATCCATGTCGGGCAGGCCGAGGTCGAGCACCACGACGTCCGGCCGGGCCTGCGCCGCCACCCGCAGCGCCTCACGGCCGTCGGGCGCGATGACCACGTCGTAACCGCGAGCGGACAGGTTGATCCGCAGCGCGCGCACGATCTGCGGCTCGTCGTCCACCACCAGCACCCTGGTCACCGCTCACTCCCCTCGCTCAGCCCGCATGATGACCACTCCCGGCACGCATGATGACCATTCCCGCTCGGCGTGATGACCGCTCGGCGGTGTCCGTCGCGAGCCAACCCGCGTCGAGTGGTCATCACGCACGACCGGAGTGGTCATCACGCACGACCGGAGTGGTCATCATGCGCGGCTGGCAACGAGATCACCACGGTGAGCCCGCCGCCCGGCGTGTCCTCCGTGCGGATGGTGCCACCCATGGCGTCGGTGAACCCCTTGGCGACCGACATGCCCAGCCCGATGCCGCTGGCCGGCCCGCGGCGCTGGAACGGCGCGAACACCGTGTCGGCCGGGCCCTTCGGCAGGCCCCGCCCGTGGTCGATGACCCGCAGCTCCACCCGGTCGGTGTGCGCGCTGGCCCGCACGGCGATGGCCGGCTCGGCCGCCGACACGGGTGCGGGCGGGGTGCCGTGGCGAATGGCGTTGGCCACCACGTTCGCCACCACCCGCTCCAGCAGCCCAGCATCGGCCACCACGGACGGCAGCCGCTCGTCCACGTCGACCGCCACCTCGTCGCGGCGGTCCAGCCCGGCGAGCGCGCCGGCCACCACCTCGTCGTAGGTGACCGCACGCAGCCGCGGCGCGACCGCCCCGGTGGCGAGCCGGGACGAGTCGAGCAGGTTGTCGATGAGCGACGCCAGCCGGTCGGCCGACTCCTCGATGGTCTCGAGCAGCTCGTCCTGGTCCCGCACCGACAGCTCCAGGTCCGTGGCGCGCAGGCTGCCGACCGCCGCCTTGATCGACGTGAGCGGGGTGCGCAGGTCATGGCCGACCGCCGAGAGCAGCGCCGTGCGCAGCTCGGTGGTCTCCGCGTGCCGGCGGGCGGCGACCGTCTCGCCCCGCATCCGCTGCTGGCGCAACGCGAGCAGCGCCTGCTTGGCGGCCGTCTCCAGCACGCCGCGGGTGTCGGCCGGCAGGGACCGGCCGCGCAGCGCCAGGTGGATGTCCGGCGTGACGGCCACGTCCACGTCGGCCTCGTCCGGTTCGTCGCACGGCCGCGGCCCGGCACACGCCACGCGGGTCCAGGTGTCGCCGACGCGTTCCAGCAGCGCCACGGACGACAGGCCGAAGTTCTCCCGGACCTGCGCGAGCAGCCGGTCGACCGGCTCGGGGTCGGTGAGCACGGTCCGCGCGTAGGAGGCGAGCAGCGCCGCCTCGGCCCGTGCCCTGGCCGCCTGCACCGACCGGCGGGCCGCCCGGTCCACCACCATGGCCACCAGCACGGCGACGACCACCATGGCCGCCACGGTCACGATGTTCTCCGTGCCGGCCACGTCGAACGTGTGAATGGGGTCGGCGAAGAAGAAGTTCAACGCGATCCCGGACAGCACGGCCGCCACCACCGCCGGGGCGAGACCGCCGACCAGCGCGACCATGACGACCGCAAGGAAGTAGCCGATGGCTGGGGTCGACAGGCTCACCTCACCGCTCAGCAGCACGCCGGCCAGCGTCACGGCCGCCGGCCCCAACACGGCGAGCGCCAGCCCCACGAGACGGCGGGACAGGGCGAGCGGGCTGCGCGGCGCGCGCGGACGCCAGACCCGGCCGGCCTCCGGGTGGGTGACCATGTGGACGTCGATCGACCCGGACCGCTGCACCACGGTGGCGCCGATGCCCTCGAAGAACAGCCGGGCGAACCGGGACCGCCGCGACGTGCCGAGCACCAGCTGGGTGGCGTTGGCACCACGGGCGAAGTCGAGCAGTGCGGTCGGCACGTCGTCGCCGACCACCGTGTGGAACGAGGCGCCGAGGTTTTCGGCGAGCTTGCGGGTGGCGGCGATGGCCGACGGGCCGACGTCGATCAACCCATCCGTGAGCCCGTCGCCGCGCTGGATGTGCAGGACCAGCAGCTCGGCACCGGCCCGCGCGGCGATCCGGCCGGCGCGGCGGACGAGCGTCTCCGTCTCCGGGCCGCCGGTCACCGCCACCACCAGGCGTTCCCTGGCCTCCCACGTCTCGGTGATCTGCTGTTCGGTCCGGTGCCGGCGCAGCGCCACGTCGACCTGGTCGGCCACCCACAGCAGCGCCAGCTCCCGCAGCGCGATCAGGTTGCCCGGGCGGAAGTAGTTGCCGAGCGCCGCGTCGATGCGCCGGGCGGGATAGACATTGCCGTGCGCGAGCCTGCGGCGCAGGGCCTCCGGGGTGATGTCGATCAGCTCGAGCTGCTCGGCGCGGCGTACCACCTCGTCGGGCACCGTCTCCAGCTGGCGCACCTCGGTGATCCGTTCGACCACGTCGTTCAGGCTCTCGAGGTGCTGCACGTTGACCGTGGTCACCACGGTGATGCCGGCGGCCAGCAGCTCCTCCACGTCCTGCCAGCGCTTGGCGTTGCGGGAACCGGGCACGTTCGTGTGGGCCAGCTCGTCGACCAGGACGACCTCCGGCCGGCGGGCCAGGACACCGTCGACGTCCAGCTCGGAGAAGTCGCGGCCGCGGTGGGTCACGCCGCGGCGCGGGAGGATCTCCAGGCCGTTGAGCAGTTCGAGGGTTTTCACCCGGTCGTGGGCCTCGACCAGGCCGACCACCACGTCCGTGCCACGCTCCAGCCGGCGGTGCGCCTCACCGAGCATGGCGTAGGTCTTGCCGACGCCGGGTGCCGCACCGAAGTAGATCCGCAGTTCACCCCGGCGGGGACGGTCGGCTTGCTGGTCCGCGGTGAGTGCCACGGTGCCAGTCTGCGCCAGGCGGCCGGCCACGGTTAGCGAAGGTGTAGCCGATTCGGACATAACTGCATTACCTTGCTTTCCGAAGGATTTCCCTCCGGATGAGGTTCACGTGAGCAACGACGCCGAACAGGGCCCCAAGCCGAGACGGATCCGAGCCGATGCGCTCCGGAATCGCGAGCAGATCCTGCGCGCCACCGTTGACCTGGTAGTTGAGAAGGGGGCGGGGGTGCCGCTGGAGATCATCGCCAAGCGGGCGGGCGTTGGCATCGCGACCTTGTACCGCCATTTTCCCGACCGGATGGTTTTACTCCGCCAAGTGGCCCTAGACCTGTTACGCCAATCGACCCATGAGGCGGAGCGTGCCCTGGCGGAGGAGGACGACGCCTTCACCGCGCTCACCAGGTACCTGCACGACTCCATCGACCTGCGGATCGGCGCGATCATGCCGGTGCTCATCGAGAAGGTCGAGATGGACGATGAGCTGCTGAGCGCGAGACAGGAGTCCCGCGAGGCGGTGGACGCCCTGGTACGAAGATCGCACGAGGAGCGGTCGCTGCGCCCGGACGTCCAGTCGGGCGATATAGGCCTGCTGATCATGCGGTTCGCCCTGCCGCTGTCGGACGCCCTCACCCCGGAGGACAACCACCGGCTCAGCCACCGCCATCTGGAACTGCTGCTGGACGGCCTACTGAGCTTCATGGCGGACCACGTGCTGCCGGGTCCGACCATCGAGATCGACGAGTTCGCGTCGGCCCCCCAGGAGGTCGCCGGTTACGTGTTGATAGCCGACGACTCGGAGGACGGCCGCGGCCGCTGCTGGCGCCGCACGGCCCCGCGACCCACGAACGGCCACTCGAAGAGCATCTAGCGGCGTTGGCAACGCGGACAGAAGAACGACGACCGATTCATGAAGGGCTCCCGCCGCACAGCCGATCCGCAACGCTGACAGGGCAACCCCTCCTGCCCATACACCGCCAACGACCGCTCGAAATACCCGGACTGCCCATTCACGTTGACATACAACGCATCGAACGACGTCCCACCGGCACCGAGCGCCTCCCGCATCACCTCGGTCGCCGCGGCCAGCACCTCCCCCGCCTTCGCGGCGGACAACCGGTCGGTCGGCCGGGACCAGTGCAGCCGAGCCCGCCACAGCGCCTCGTCCGCGTAGATGTTGCCGATCCCCGACACCAGGCTCTGGTCGAGCAACGCCCGCTTGATCTCCGTGTGCTTGCGCCGCAGGGAGGCGATCACCGGACGGACCTCGAACGCCGGGTCCATGGGATCGCGCGCGATGTGCGCGATGGCCAGCGGCACCTCGGTGCCGTCGACGGTCACCAGTTCGTCCACCAGCAACCCGCCGAACGTGCGCTGGTCGACGAACCGCAGCTCGGCACCGTCGTCGCCGAAGCGGAACCGCACGCGCAGGTGCTTCTCGTCCGGGGCGCCGACCGGCTGGATCAGCAGCTGGCCGCTCATCCCCAGATGGGTGAGCAGCGCGAGACCCTCGTCGAGTTCGGCCCACAGGTACTTGCCGCGCCGCCGGGCCGCGACCACCGTGCGCCCGGCCAGCCGGCCGGCGAAGTCGGCGGCACCCGGCAGGTGCCGGCGGATCGCGCGGGGATGGTGCACCTCCACGGCGGCGAGCGTGCGGCCGACCACGTGTGCTTCGAGACCGAGCCGGACGACCTCGACCTCGGGAAGCTCAGGCACCAGACCGTTTCTGGTCGGCCGCCTTGATCAACTCGGAGAGCGTGCGCCAGGCCGCCTCGGCCGCCTTCTGCTCCGCTTCCTTCTTCGTGCTGCCGTCGCCGCTGCCGCGGTCCTGCCCGGCCACCACGACCGTCGCCGTGAACTCCTTGCGGTGGTCGGGGCCTTCCTCCTGCACGCGGTACTCGGGCACGCCGAGGCTCGCGGAGGCGGTCAGCTCCTGCAGCGACGTCTTCCAGTCGAGCCCGGCGCCCAGCAGCGGCGCCTCGGCCAGCAGCGGGTCGAACAGCCGGTGCACCAGCTCACGCGCCGTCTCGATGCCGTGTTCCAGGAACACCGCGCCGATCACGGCCTCCATGCCGTCGGCAAGGATGCTCGCCTTGTCCCGGCCACCGGTCTGCTCCTCGCCCTTGCCGAGCAGCAGGTGCGCGCCGAGCCCGTCGGCACCGAGGCCACGGGCCACGCCGGCGAGCGCGTGCATGTTCACCACGCTCGCGCGCAGCTTCGCCAGATGACCCTCGGGTAGGTCCGGATGCGTCCGGTACAGGTGGTCGGTGACCACCAGACCGAGCACCGCGTCGCCAAGGAACTCCAGGCGCTCGTTGGGTGGCAGCCCACCGTTCTCGTAGGCGTACGAGCGGTGTGTCATGGCGAGCTTCAGCAGCCCGGCGTCCAACTCGACGCCGAGCGATTCGAGCAGCTCACTCGGGTCGGCCGCCGGACCCCGCGACGCCCTACCTCCCACAGCCGCCTACCACCGTCGCTGCACTGATCAGGCTGGCTCGGTGATCTGACGGTTGCCGTACTGACCACAGGTGGGGCAGACGACATGCTGGGGCTTCTGTGCCCGGCAGGCGCGGTTCGAGCACTCGACCAGGTGCGGAGCACTGGTCTTCCACTGGGACCTGCGAGCCCGCGTGTTCGAACGCGACATCTTCCGCTTGGGGACGGCCACGACTACTTCTCCTCCAACGAGCTAGTGGCGGGATCGAACGACACGTTCACACGTCACGATCCGTGCGGAACCGCTCCGTGAGCGCGGCCCACCGAGGGTCAATGGTCTCATGCCGGTGATCCGGACCGAGATCGGCCCACTTACCGCCACAGTCCACGCACAGACCGGGGCAGTCTTCTCGGCACAGCGGCACGGCCGGCAGCGCCAGCACGGCCGCGTCGCGGACCACCGGTTCGAGGTCGACCAGGTCGTCGACCAGGCGGGCGATCTCGTCCTCGTCGGTGGTCTGCTCGGTCGCGCTGTCCGGGTAGGCGAACAGCTCGGTGAACTCCACCTCGATGTCGCTGTCCTCGATCGGGTCGAGGCAGCGTGAGCACACGCCCTGGACGGGCGCGACGGCCGTGCCGGACACCAGCACGCCCTCGACCACCGACTCGATCAGCACGTCCAGCTCGATCTCGGCGCCGGAGGGCACGGTGATGACGTCCTCCACCCCGAGCGGAGTGGCGACGGTGACCGTGCGATGCACGTCGCGGCTCAGACCGGCCCGGCGGGCCAGTTCGCGGGTGTCGACGATCCACGGACCCTTGCGCTGTTCGGACATGGCTCTAGTCAACATCCCAGACTGTGTGCGTATTTCAAGCGCCGCGAGCGCGGCAACCAGACAAGCCTACGCCGTGCTCAGGTCTGGTAGTCGAACGGCGCCACCGGAGCGGCGGGGACGCCGTTGGCCGCCCCGCGCAGGTGGGCCCGGCCCTTGCCCACCGTGCGGAGCGTGTGGGAGAGCAGGTCGGAGAACTCGGCGAGCTTGCCGTCCACGTACTCGTCGCACTCGGCACGCTGGCGGTTGGCCTCGTCGGCCGTGGCGTCGAGGATCCGCGCGGACTCGAGGTGCGCGGCCTGCACCACCTCGGTCTGGGAGACGAGCCGGGCCTGCTCCATGCGGCCGTCCTCGATGGACCGCTCGTAGGACTCGCGGCCGGCCTGGATCATCCGCTCGGCCTCGTGCTGGGAACGCTGGACGAGGTCGTCGTACTTGGCCTGGCCCGCGGCGATCGTGCGGGCCGCCTGGTTCTCCGCGTCGTCGACCAGCCGGTCGGCGTGGGCGGTGGCGTCGGCCACCAGCCGCTCGGCCTCCGCGCGGGCCTCGGCCACCGTCTGCTCGGCCTCGAGGTTCGCCTTGCTGATCGTCTGCTCGGCCTCGTGCTCGGCCTTGCCGACGATCTCGTCCTTGCGGTCGAGCACGTCCTGGGCGTCGTCGACCTCACCGGGCAGCGCGTCACGCACTTCGTCGAGCAGTTCGAGGATGTCGCCGCGGGGCACCACGCAGCTGGAGGTCATCGGCAGCCCCCTGGCCTCCTCCAGGATGGTGACCAGTTCGTCGAGGGCCTCGAAAACCTTGTACACGCCTGCCTCCTCCGCCACCCCGGGCACTCGCCTGCAGCTTTACAGTCTGCCGGGTAACCCGGGGTGATCGGTGGAGGTAGGGCCACTCTGGCGTGTCAGGAACGCACGTCGATCAGCACGAAACTCGCGTACCTGTCCGGGGTGTAGAAGCTCTCGCCGCCGCTGCCGGTGATCAGTCGCCGGTCGCCGCGGTCCGGGGCGCCAGGGGTGGGCACCGTGTAGATCCGGTAGTAGCCGGCCGCGCAGTCGGGCAGCACGCCCTCGCGGTTCTGGTACTCCGTGCCGTCCTCGGGGTACGGGTACGGTCCGCCCGCGGCCACCAGGTCGAGGGTGTCGGCCACCTCGGCCGGCAGGCTGGACAGCGGCACCTCGTCCACACCGGACGGTTGACCGCACTCGCTCGGCGTGCCGCCGAGGTCGATCAGCACGAAGCTCGCGTAGTGGTCGTCGGTGTAGAAGTGCTCGCCGTCGTCACCCGTGACGATCCGCCGGGCACCGCGGTCCGGGCTGCCGGGCGTCTCGACCGTGTACTCGTGGTAGTAGCCCTCCGCACAGTCGGGCAGGAGGTCCTCACGGTTCTGGAACACCGTGCCGTCCTGCGGGTAGGGGTAGGGACCGCCCTGCTCGATCAGCTCGGCCGTGTCCGTCGCCTCGGGCGGCAGGTCGCCGAGCGGTACCTGGTCGTAACTGGACAGGTCGCCGCACACTGGTTGGGCGACCGCCATCTCGGGCATGACCGCTGCGGCAGCCGACGTCAGCCCGATCGTCCCGAACATGGCGATCAGCAGGGCGAGTAGCGTCTTCACCGATTTTGATGTGACGTTGCTCATTTTCCGACCGTAACTCGGACGGGTGACGCGTTTTTAGCCCCGATCGTCGGGTCCCCGTTGCGTTTGAATGAACTCATGGCGAACGTGGTGATCAGGAAGGCCCGCTCCACCGACGTCGGGCACATCGTCGACATGCTCGCCGACGACCCGCTCGGCGCGAAGCGCGAACGGCCGGGCGACCCGAGCTACGGGAAGGCTTTCGAGGAGATCGACGCCGACCCGCGGCAGGTGCTGGCGGTGGCCGACGCGGACGGTGAGATCGTCGGCACGCTGCAGCTCACGTTCATCCCGGGACTGTCCCGGCTCGGCTCGACCAGGGCGCTCATCGAGGCCGTCCGGGTGCGGTCCGACCACCGCGGCGACGGCCTGGGCGGACGGCTGATCGAGTGGGCGATCGACACGGCCCGCGCCCGTGGCGCCGCGTTGGTGCAGCTCACCACGGACGCCAGCCGGGTCGACGCGCACCGGTTCTACGAGCGGCTCGGGTTCGTGGCGAGCCACGTGGGCATGAAGCTGGTCTTCTAGGCCCGTCGAATGCCTGGAAGGCGTCGTTCCTGACGCTCAACGTCAGGAAGGCGTCGTTCCAGGCATGTCCGCCAGGCGTTCCACCAGGCGGCGGTGGACGGTCGCCGGCAGCAGGTGGGAGACGTCGCCGCCGTAGGTGGCGACCTCCTTCACCAGTGAGCTGGACAGGAAGCTGTTCTCCGGCTTGGTCGGCATGAACAGCGTCTCCACCCCGGAGAGCTGCTGGTTCATCTGCGCCATCTGCAGCTCGTAGTCGAAGTCGCTGATCGCCCGCAGGCCCTTCACGATGGCCTTGATGTCGTGCTGGCGGCAGTAGTCGACGAGCAGTCCGTGCCAGGCGTCGATGCGGACGTTCGGCACGTGGCCGAGCGCGTCGGCCAGCAGCTCCATGCGCTCCTCCACGGAGAACAGGCCGCGCTTGTTCTTGTTGATGAGGACCGCGACGACGACCTCGTCGAAGACGCCGGAGGCTCTCTCGAGAATGTCGAGGTGGCCGTTGGTCGGCGGATCATAGGAACCGGGACACACCGCGCGCCGCATAGCGCGGGACCGTATCAGGAGCTGGGCTTTTCGACCTGTTGACGGTGTTGTTGGTCACTCCCGTCTGGCCCAGTGCAACTCCGTGTCGCCGTAGCGGCGGACCTTCATGGCCACCAACGGTTCCGGCCACTCGGGCGGCCCGGAGCGGCGGGCCCGCTCGACGATCACCAGCGCGTCCGGCGCGGTCCAGCCGTGCTCGGTGAGCGCCACCAGGTCGGCCCGCAGCGCGTCGTTGTCCAGGGCATAGGGCGGGTCGGACAGCACCAGGCCGTAGGGCGCCTCGGGCGACTCGGCCAGCACCGTGGCGACGCGGCCCTGGCGGACGACGGCGCCCGGCATCCCGACGGCCGCCACGTTCTTGCGCAGTACGGCGACCGCCGCACCGTCGGACTCGACGAACGTGGCCACCTCGGCGCCCCGGGACAGCGCCTCGAGGCCGAGCGCGCCGGAGCCCGCGTACAGGTCGAGCACGCGGGCGCCGTCGAGGTCCATGGCCGCCTCGACCGCACTGAACAGGGCTTCCCGCACCCGGTCGGAGGTCGGCCGGGTGCCCTTGCCCGGCACGGTCAGCCGGCGCCCGCCGGCGGCGCCGGCCACGATCCTGGTCACCGGCACATCGTGTCAGCACCCGTGAGCCGCGGCACCCATGATCAGGGGGTCCACCGCCTGCCCCCGGCTTTCGCGTAAGCTCGCACTTCTCACTTCAGCAGGGCACTCGGGGAGAAGTGCGTGTCGCACACCTCTGACAGGCAGGCCGAGATCGCGGTCGAGCAGGCTCATATCGACGTCGTGTACGCACGGGTCGACGAGATGCGGACCGAGGCTACGGCCATGCGCAATCGCGGGGACAAGCTCGCCCACGGGGCGCGCAACGAAGCAATCTTCGAGCAGGCGGCCATGCTGTTCGAGCGTGACGTGATGGTCCGGCACGCCAACCAGATCCTGCGCAGCCTCGACTCCGAACACGAGGGTCTTGTGTTCGGCCGCCTGGACATCACGGCCGAGGAGCCGGCCAACGGTGCCACCGAGACCATGTACGTGGGCCGGCTGGGGATCCGCGACATCAACTTCGACAACCTGGTGACCGACTGGCGCGCTCCCGCGGCCGCCGCCTTCTACCAGGCCACGGCCGAGCAACCGATGAACGTGGTCCGGCGCCGGGTGATCCGCTCGACCGGACAGTCGGTGGTGGACATCGACGACGACCTGCTGGCGCCGGAGAAACGGCCGGAGGGCATGGCCGTGGTCGGCGAGGGCGCGCTGATGGCGTCGCTCACCCGCGCCCGCGGCGACCGGATGCGCGACATCGTCGCCACCATCCAGCGCGAGCAGGACGAGGCGATCCGCGCGCCGTGGCGGGGCATCACGGAGATCACGGGCGGGCCGGGCACCGGCAAGACGGCCGTGGCGCTGCACCGCGTGGCCTACCTCCTCTACCGCGACCGGCGGCGCATGGGCGGGTCCGGCGTGCTGGTGATCGGCCCCTCGCCGGCGTTCACCTCCTACATCTCGCGGGTCCTGCCGTCGATGGGTGAGGACACGGTGGAGCTGCGCTCGCTCGGCGAGGTGCTCGACGGCGCGTTCGCCACCCGGAACGACCCGGCGTCCGTGGCCCGGATCAAGGGGTCGCTGCGGATGCGCCGGGTGCTCAAGCGAGCGCTGAGGGAGACCCCGCCGGACGCGCCGACCGAGCTGCGGATCACCTACAAGGGCGACGTGCTGAAGCTGGACGCCCGCGAGCTGGCGCAGGTTCGCCGGTCGGTCCACTCGGCCGGACGGCCGCCCAACCAGTCCAGGGTGGACGCTGCCGAGGCGTTGCTGGAAGCGTTGTGGCGCAAGGCCGAGGCGTTCGAGGCGGGCATCGACCGCGACGACCTGATCACCGACCTGGGCGAGCGGATCGACTTCCACCGGTTCGTGGTCGTGTGGTGGCCGATCCTCACCGAACACGAGGTACTGCGCTCGCTGGCCGACCTGGCGCGGCTCGCGCAGGTGGCCGGGCGGGCACTGTCGGCGGCCGAGGTGGGGCTGCTCGCGTCGTCCTGGGCGGCCGAGGGAACGTCGGTGGCGGACGTGGCACTGCTCGACGAGCTGCGGGTGCTGCTGGGCACGCCACCCAAGCGGCGCAGGCGCCAGCAGCCGGAGCCCTGGCCGGAGACCACCACGCGGCGCGCGAGGCACTACGACGAGTACTCGCACATCGTGGTCGACGAGGCGCAGGACCTGTCCCCCATGCAGTGGCGGATGGTCGGCCGGCGCGGCCGGTACGCCAGCTGGACGATCGTCGGCGACCCGGTCCAGAGTTCCTGGCCGGACCCGGAAGAGGCGGCGACCGCGCGCACGGCCGCGCTGGGGGCGCGCGCCACGCACCGCCGGTTCACCCTCGCCACGAACTACCGCAACTCGGCGGAGATCTTCGAGCTGGCCGCCCGGGTGGTGGGCGATGTGGCGACGGCCGACCAGCTGCCGCACGCGGTCCGCAGCACGGGCGTGAAGCCGTCGGTGCGGACGATCACCGCGGCCGAGCTGCCGGAGGCGCTGCGGGTGGCGTCGGCGCAGCTGCTCGACGAGGTCGACGGCACGGTTGGCGTGATCACGTCGACCGCCGCCCTGGCGACCGCGCGGGCTGCTTTGCCGGCGCACGACCGCCTCCACGTGGTGGACGGTCTGGAGGCGAAGGGCCTCGAGTACGACGCGGTGGTGCTGGTCGAACCGAACGAGCTGGTGACCGAGTCGACCACCGGCCCGCGCACCCTGTACGTGGCGCTCACCCGCGCCACGCAGCGCCTGACCGTGCTGACCACCGACCCGTCGTGGCCGGCATGAAAGTCCACTCCGCCGACGGCACGGTGATCGCGGTCGACCAGGCCGGTACTGGTACGCCGGTGGTGCTGGTGGACGGGATGTTCGGCACCCTGGCGTTTCCCAGCGCGGTGGCCGATCTGCTCGCGCGGTCGTTCACCGTGCTGCGCTACGACCGGCGCGGCCGGGGCGACAGCGGCGACACCCCGCCGTACGCGCCGGAGCGGGAGATCGAGGACCTGGCGGCCGTACTCGCCGCGGCGGGTGGGTTCGCGGCGGTGTTCGGCATGTCGGCGGGCGGGGTGCTGGCGCTCGACGCCGCGGCGGCCGGGCTGCCGATCACCCGGCTCGCGGTGTTCGAACCGCCGGTGGCGCAACCGTTTCCGGCCGACTACCTGACGACCATGCGCCGCCTGGTGGCCGAGGGCAGGCACGGCGAGGCGGTCGACTACTGCATGGTCGAGGCGGTCGGCGTGGCGGCCGAGCACCTGCCGGCGCTGCGGCAGGACCCGAACTGGCCGATTCTCGAGTCGCTCGCGCCCTCGCTCGCCCACGATGCCACGCTGATCGCCGGTGTCCACACCGGACGGTCCCGCTGGGCGGCGATCACGCAGCCGGTCCTCGCGATCGACGGGGCCGCAAGCGCCGAGTGGGCGCGGCGCGGGATGGCCGAACTGGCCGAGCTGCTGCCGTCCGGCCGGCACGTCTCGCTGCCCGGCCAGGCGCACGACGTCGAGGCCGGGGCGCTGGTCCCGGCGCTGAGCGAATTCTTCGCCGAATGAGCACGGCGTGGTTCCGCGAGCGGAACCTGCCCGAGCCACCGGTGCCGGCCGGTCTGCGCGTCACGGCGTTCGGCCCGAACCACTGGGGCGTAAGGGATTTCGACGGACCTGTATCTGCTGCGACCGGCGGTGTTGACGTCGCTGCTGGACGGCGACGACCAGCTGGCGGTCTGCCACGCGGGCCACGGCGTGAACTCCTACGCGATCACCTACGCGCTGGCCCATCGCGGGCTGGTGCTGCTGACGCAGGTGGGCTGGGGCGGGGTCTACATGGACAACTCCGCGCGGGCCGCCGAGCTGGCGGAGGTCTTCGAAGCGTGTCGCGCCCTCATCGCGCGACGC
The DNA here is from genome assembly GCA_963826035.1 of uncultured Actinomycetota bacterium. GTDB lineage: Bacteria > Actinomycetota > Actinomycetes > Mycobacteriales > Pseudonocardiaceae > Actinophytocola. Next base: position 855,696 of record CAWGVZ010000010.1, read on the forward strand.
GTGCCGGACGGCCGCACCCTCGTGTGCGTCGAGAGCCGGCTGCGCGCCCAGTCCCTGTGCGGCTGGCATCCGGAGATCGTGCCGGTCGCTCGCGGGACGGCGTTGACGACCGCGCTGGACCTGCTCACCAGAGAACAGGGCTCCGGTTCGATATTGGCACACAGCACCGACAAAAACGGTCCGGGGACCCCTGGTTTTAATCCTAGCCGCGAGCACCGACATTTCTGACCAGCACGCGCACCTACTCGCCTGAGCGCTGCCGGTCGGCGTGCGCGCGCACCTTGGACCGATTGCCGCAGGACGCCATGCTGCACCACACCCGGCGACCGCGCGGATCGAGAAACAACCAGCCACAGCCCGATCCCGGACACGCTCGCACCCGGACGTCGCGACCCAACAGATCCGCCGCCGCCAACGCCACGGCGTGCAGCGGCAGCTCCGGATCGGTGGACGGCGGAAGCCGGAAGCGGGCACCACCCCCGGGTTCGGCGGTCAGCGTGGTGAGCGCGTTCGCCCGGTCGGCACGCGCCGCGACCTCGGCGAACGCGGTCTCGTCGGCGTAGCGCAGCAGCCGGTACAGCGCGTCGCGGAACTCGCGGACCTCCGCCAGCACCCGGTCCCCACCCTGCCTCGGCGACGTCGACTCGATCAGCCCGGTGAACTCGGCCCACGCGAGCAGCGTCGGGTAGTCCCGCAGCCACTCGCCGCGCGGCGCCGGCGGCTCGCCCCAGCCGGCGTACGTGTTGCACAGCTCCAGCGCCGGATGCCCGCCGATCGGTTTGGGCAGGTAGAACTCGCCGACTCGCACCGCGTACGGCGGGAGCTTCACTCTTGACACCTCATCCAACTAACCACTTGAATCCTCGCGACTGGTTAGGAGTGATTCTATGCGTAAGTGGAGCATGGCCGTCATCACGGCATTGGCACTGGTCCTGACCGCAGGACCGGCCCAGGCCGCCGCCGAGCCGTGGCAGCCGTACCGGGCGACCGCCTTCGAGGCCCCGGCCGGCAAGTACTGCGACTTCGCGCTGAAGGTGGAGCCCGTGGCCGACGAGGAGGAGTACCGGGTGGTAGACCGATACTCCGACGGCGCGGTGCGGCTGTACGAGTACCGCGGCAAGCTGGTCTCGCGGTTCACGAACGTGGCCACCGGCGAGTCGGTCGTGCGGGACATCTCCGGCCACGCCTGGCACGAGGTGTATCCCGACGGCGAGACGTGGAAGTCGTTCACCGTGGTCGGCCCGTTCAGCGCGGGTTTCCGCGCGGAGGACTCGTACGAGCAGGGCTACTACCGCCTCGACGGCGTGCACTCGATCACCTACGACGCCGACGGCACGCGGCATCTGACGGTGGCGGTCGGCGAGGCGGAGAACTTCTGCGAGACCCTCGCCTAACGACAGAGGGCCTTCTCGACCAGCTCGATGGACCGGCGCTCCTGCAGGAAACCCGGGCTACCGGCGATCGGCTCCGCCAGTGCCAGGGTGGCGGACGCGGACACGGTGACCGCGCGCCGGCCGTCGGGCGTCACGCCGTTGTTCGTGGAGAAGCCGTTCTGGCCGCCGGGATGCATCCAGAAACTGCCGCCGCACGGCAACGGCATCTCGAAGATCCCGAGCCCGTAGCGGGCGCCGGGCATCAGCTGCTCGTACGGCTGGCCGATCGGGCGGGGGTCCCGCAGCATCTGGGCCAGCTCGGCCGGACGCAGCAGCCGGCCGCCGAACAGGGCGCGGAGGAACGTGTTGATGTCGGCCGTGGTGGACACCAGCCCGCCGGAGGCGTCCGCGTCGACCAGCTTGGTCACGTCGACCAACGGCTCGCCGACCGCGAACTGCTGGTAGCCGGAGGCGTGTGGCCGGGGCAGGGTGGGATCGGCGCCGGGGAAGTACGTGTCGGTCAGGCACAGCGGCCGCACGATCCGGTCGGCCATCTCCACGTGCCACGGCCTGCCGGTGGCCCGTTCGGTGATCATGCCGAGCAGGACGTAGCCGGTGTTCGAGTAGGCCCAGGCCGCGTTGGGCGCGAAGTGCGGCCGCAGCTCCATGGCGGCCGCCACGATCTCCTCGGGGACGTTGACGTCGTACCTGTCCTCGTAGTACTCGGCCGCCGAGTCCATGGACGGGAAGTTGCCGTCGTTGATCCCGCTGGTGTGCTGGAGCAGGTGGCGGATGGTGATCACGCGGCCGTCGTTGTCGTTGCCCCGCACCACACCCGGCAGCCACCGCTCGACCGTGTCGTCGAGCGCGAGCACCCGCTCGCCGGCGAGTTGGAGCACCACTGTGGACACGAACGTCTTGGTGGTGCTGCCGATGCGGAAGTGGCCGTCCGGTCGCACCGGCCGGCCGGTGTCCAGGTCGGCCACCCCGCCGGTCGCGGTGGACCCGCGGGCCGGTCGGCACGGCACGGCCCGGCCGGTGCTGACCCGGGCCTGTACGCCGGTGACCCCCGTCTCGACGATGGCGTCCACGTCGCGTCGCAGTCCGTCTGGTTCTGCCACGGCCACCGACGAACCGGCCACGGCCAGGATCGCCGCGATGATCAAGATTCTCCCCATGCCTCGACCGTAGGCAGCCGGCGACGCGGGCACACTGGGGCAGTCCCCCGGCGCGTGCTAGGATCTTGTTGTGCCCGAACGGAAAGAACTGTCTCGCGATGAGCTGATCACGTTCGTCGGCGAGCAGGCCGCCCGGATCGTTGCTCAGGATGCGCAGATCGCCACGATGGCCGCGCAGATGGCAGACTTGCTTGATGCCAACGAGGTGCTGGCGTCGCGGTTGGCGAAGATGGAACACCTGTTGTCACGCAACAGTAAGAACTCATCAAACCCGCCGTCTAAGGACGACGACCTGGGTAAGACGCCGCCGACAGCAGCACCAAAACGCCACAGCGGTGCGCCGAAACGTAAGCGTGGTAAGCAACCAGGTGCTCCGGGGGCGAATCTGGCCTGGCGGGAGTCTCCCGATGAGAACAAGGATCGGTTCCCTGAGGGCTGCTGCGGTTGCGGCGCCGATCTGGCCTCCGCGACCGATTTAGGTGTCGTGGACCGCTACCAGCAGCACGAGATCCCTCAAGTAACGGTGAAGGTCATCCAGTACGACCAGCATCGGGTGCGCTGCGGTTGCGGGACGGTCCACACCGCCGGTCGGCCTGACGGTACTCGGTCCGGGAACGGGAACGTGGGCTATGGCCCAATCCTGCAGGCTTCGCGGTGTACCTCATGGTCATGCAGTTCATTCCCGCACACCGTTGCGTGGAGTTGCTGGAGTCGTTGACCGGGGCCACACCCAGTGTCGGTTTCGTGCACGGCATGCTGGCCCGGGCTTCGGGGCTGCTGGCCGCGGCCGATAAACGGATCCGCGCCTTGATCACTCTCGCCTACGCGGTGTCCTGCGATGAGACCCCGCTCAAGGTCGGTCCGCGCACCCCCAAGCCAGGGAAGAAGAAGGCTGAAAAGTACCTGCTGGTGGCGTCCACCGAGCTGTACACCCACTACCTGCTCGGCGACCGTGACCTGGACACCTTCACAGCGTTCGTGTTCACCGACCTGATCGATTCGGTGATCGTGCATGACCGGTACTGCAACTACGACTCGACCGTGCTTGGTGGGCTGACCCACCAACTGTGCTGTCAGCATCTCCTGCGTGATCTCGCCGGCGCCAGCGAGGTCTACCCCGACGAGCACTGGCCGTCCCAGATCACCGACGCGCTACGCGAACTGATCCACGAGGCCAACCTGGCCCGCGAGGAAGGCCGCGACGCGATCGCCGACCACGTCAAAACCAAGCTGGTTAAGAAGTTCTCCGACGGTGTCCTGGTCGGACTCTCCGCCACCACCTCACACGGAACTCGCCCTGGCGAACGCAAAGCCCGGCTGCTACTGGAAGTCTTCCGCGACCGCGCCGCCGATGTGCTGCGCTTCGCCCACGACCTCAAGGTGCCACCCACCTCAAACCAAGCCGAACGCGACCTACGGCCCTCCAAAGTGCAACAGAACATCTCCGGGCGACTCACCAGCGAGAAACGCACCCAAGACCGCTACACCATCCGCGGATACCTCTCCACCGCAGCAAAACACGGCCTCAACATCATGGACACCCTCCACACAGCCATCCTCGGAAACCTTTGGGCGCAGCGCGGTGAACATCTCCTCGATCAACTTGTTTTCCGAGACCCGGTACGGCTCGAGACGAGCGTCGAACACCGCATGCGTGCCCAGTTCGACCAACACGCGGCCTGCGTTTGCGGATACGCGCCTTTCCCATCGCCACGACCGGTACCCGGCCGACCGAACTGGGCATCGTTCTCCGTGGTGTCCGGCACCGTGAACGTAGTGCCGTCACGCGACCAACCGCCACTCCCGATACCAGGCACCCTGTGTATCCGGACTCGCGACAGGCTGTATCACCTGACGGACGATCGTCTCCACAGCATCGGCACCCAACCGACGACGAGCGTTCCCGATCGCTTCAGCCGTCGCACCGAAGAAGCATCCGCACCTCGACCAAAAGCCTTCATCAGAATCTCATCGCCGACCGGTACGACTCTTGCGGAAACAGGCACAGAACCAAAACGAAATAGAACACCAACCGAGCCGGCAACTTCCGGACACGCTGTTCCCGCACCCAGAACTGATCGATCACACGATCCACCAACTCGACCGGAAACGTCCGAGCCAGCACACCCACCGCCGCCTGGTCGGCCAAGCTTCGGCCAGTCCACCATCCACCTCAAGATCCACAAGAGGGAGGCTACAGGTGCTAGTAAATAGGGATGGGGCTAGCCCCCGTCGTGCCGCTCCCGCGCGGCGCGGACGTCGTCGCGATGTATGACGGCCCAGTCGTTGAGCGCGGTGAGCGGTACGAGCAGGGTGCGGCCGAGGTCGGTCAGCTCGTAGTCGACGCGGGGCGGGACGGTCGCGTGCGGGGTGCGGGCGACCAGCCCGTCGCGGACCAGGGAGCGCAGGGTAAGGGTGAGCATGCGCTGGCTGATGCCGTCGATCGCGCGGTGCAGCTCACCGAAGCGGTGGATCTGGCGCCCGAGCAGCACGACGATCAGCACGCTCCACTTGTCGCCGACCCGGTCGAGCACCTCGCGGACCGGGCAGTCCTCGGTTACATCGGTGTTCGTGACCGACATCAAAGTGCCTCCTCCCCATTCACCCCGATGCTGACGCATGATGGGGTAACGCACAAGAAGTAACCAAGGGGACGAGATGGAACCGGACGAACTGATCATGCTGGGCGACGACGATGTGCCCGTGTGCGAAGACGGGAGCTGCGAGCTGTGAGGATCGAGGTCTGGTCGGACATCGTGTGCCCGTGGTGCTACCTGGGCAAGCGACGGTTGGAGACCGCGCTCGCCGGGTTCGAACACCCGGTATCCGTTGAATGGCGCAGCTTCCAGCTGGACCCGACGTACCCGAAGGACGCGCGGCAGCCGGTGTACGAGGCCATCCAGTCGAAGATGGGTGTCTCCCCTGCGCAGGTCCGTGAGATGACCGGCAACCTCGCGGAGCTGGCCGCGGCGGAGGGCCTGATGTACGACTTCGACAACGCCGTCATGGTCAACACGTTCGACGCCCACAGGGTGGCGCACCTGGCGAAGGCGTCGGGCCTGGGCACGGAGATGCACGAGCGCCTCCTGCGCGCGCAACTGGTGGAAGCCGAAACCCTGAACGACGCGGACACCCTGGTCCGCCTGGCGGCCGAGGTGGGCATCGACGAATCGGACACCCGCCGGGTGCTGGCGAGCGACGAGTACGCGGCCTCCGTGGAGGATGACATCCGGGAGGCGCATTCGTTGGGCGTGAACGGGGTGCCGTTCTTCGTGATCGACCGCAAGTACGGAATCTCCGGGGCGCAGCCGGTGGAAGCGTTCCGCTCCGCACTGACCACGGCCCACGCGAATGCAGGCGCCAGCCGCTGATTTGTAGCTGTCGCTCGTCGCCAGTGCAGCGCTCCTGGGTGATCTCAACTCGCAAGCACGGTTATCCCGACGAAGATGTTGCAGAAGGCGTCGCCAAGCGTGGTATCCCGGCGAGGTTCGGGTTCATGGGCGAGGCACAGCGCCGCCAGCCGGATCGCGGTGACCTTGTCGGCGGTGAGCGGTTCCTGCCGGGTGAATACCGGCACGGCTGCTTCTTCGAGGTGGCTCGCGGCCTGCTGCGCCCATCTACTCGGCGTTGCCTCGGCAAGCATCTGCCGACTGGTACGGACGTCGTCGGCCAGGCTTTCCACCGCTATCCCGCAGCCGCGTTTCACTACCGTGTGCGCCGCGTCGAGAAGTACGCTCGCGATCCGGCGTTGCCACACACGTTCCGGTTCGTACGTGAAAAGCCCATAGCGGATCTGATAGAAAAAGCCGCGTCGGAAGACACTGTCAATGGCTCGGTCGAGCAGAACTGACCCAGTCTCGCCGTTTCCAAAGTTGGGTATCCGCCCGACGGCGGCGTTAACGTTGCGGCGCTCCTTCTCCCACGCCGTCGACGCTTCCATGACCCGGCTACTGTCGTGGTATCCGTCTGGTTCGGTGTATTTGCGGTAATCCGCGTACCCGGCCTGTTCTCGTCGCAGAGCCCCGCTCAGACTCTCGGCCGCGTTGATCGCCCTGGTGAGATCGCGGTCGGCATTATGGGTCGGGGCAAGAGCGCGTGCCAACGCCTGTGTGGTTGCTCCCGCCGTCGTCAGTTCGCCGGCGCGTCCACAGGTGGAGATCACGTCCTTCGCGACCAAGAGGCCGTTGTAGTTATACCTGTCGTTGCGGCCGCGTCTGACGCCCCAGATCGCGCGGATCAACAGGATCCTCGCGAGTAACGGCGCCACGCGGTTGACGTCGGTGCCGATCTGGTGGGCGAGCGTCCTACGGTCCAAGGTCGGCTCCCCGTCGGCTGGCGAACCCGGTCTCGTCGTGTCAACAGTAGGCCGTGGTGGTGTCGGATGACTACGCCTTGCCCAGACGTATTGCTCAGAATCCCTTTTCCCGCAGCCAGTCGAGGAGGTCGTCCTCGCGTTTCCTCGACTGCTCCTTGCTCCACGTCCCCAGCTCGCGGGCGTCGACCAGGAGACCGTCCCGGAGGTAGATCACCCGGTCGGCCCGCGCGGCACACGCGGGGTCGTGCGTCACCATCACGAGCGTCGTTCCCGCACTGTGCACGTCGGTGAGCGCATCCATGACCTCGGCGGTCATGCTGCTGTTCAACGCGCCGGTCGGCTCGTCGGCGAACAGGATGGACGGTTCGCACGCCAGTGCCCGGCAGATCGAGGCCCGCTGCAACTGGCCTCCGGAGACCTGAGTGATGCCGTGCAGCTTGACGTGCGCGATCCCGAATCGCTCGAGGAGCGCGTCAACGCGGGTGATCATGGCGTCCTTCTCCTTGGGGGCAGCCTTGAGGGCGGGCAGGAGAATGTTGTCCCGAATGTTCAGGTTGCTCAGGAAGTACGCCTGCTGGAAGATGAATCCCATCCTCATCAACCGAACGCGACTGACCTCCTTGTCGTTCAGCGAGGTCAGATCCCGCCCCTCCAGGAAGACATTCCCCTCCGTCGGGCTGTCCATGCCACTGACGCTGTAGAGCAGGGTGGACTTCCCGGAACCAGACGTTCCCATCACGACCAGGAACTCGCCTTTCCGGACGGTCAGGTCGATTCCGTTGAGTACCTGGGTCGGCGGATCCGTGGAGTAGTACGTTTTGGTCAGGTTCTTGGATTCCAGCGTCACAAGAGCGTCTTGTGGCATGCGTGCTCCTATCATCCTTTGATCCACGAGCTCTTGTCGGTGCGGCGAAGACCCGCGGTGAGCAACGTCGCGCCGAGATACCCGGCCGCCACCAAGATCACCGGGTAGGCGACATAGACGAGCAGTACGTTCGGTATGAACGTGAGATTCGCGATCCCCAGTCCCGCCAATGAGATGAAGAATCCGACGAGAGACTCACCCGCCGTGGCAGCGAACAGGAGACCGAGCAGCGTCCCCACGGTCACCGCGAGGAGGGTCTTGACCTTCACCTGAGCGATGAGCTCGACCGTCGAGAAGCCGATGGCGGACAACGTCCCCATCTTCCTTCGGTCGCTCGTCAGGCGCAGTTTGAGGAACAGGCTGGTGATGAGCACCGCGACACCGATCCCGAAGACGAGAGCCAGGACGGCGGCGCTCAGGAAGGCGCTTGTCACGTACGACAGTGTCTGCTGGACGTACTCCCGCATCGGGATCACGCTGGCGCCCGGAAACCTCTCGTTGTAATCGGCGGCGACAGCGGCGGCGTCCGCCCCGTCGAGCGCGTTCGCATAGATCACATATCCCACCGCGCCGGTCGTCACCTCACCCTGCATCTTGGCCGTGAGCCCGCCGTTCGTCACGTCCTGATAGATGCCACTGACGACGACCGTGGTCGACTCGTCGCCCCGGCGAATGGTGAGTTCGTCCCTGGTGGACACCGCATACTTGTCCGCGTTCAGGACGGAGAGCGCGATCTGCCCGGGCCCGGGCGGCGCGCCCGCCATGAACTCGACCGTGCCGTCCGAGTAGTCGCCCACTTCGACGCGCAGGATCTCTCGCCCGTCCTCCCCCTGGGTCTCGTACAGCACGTTGGCGTAGGCGCGCACGTCGGTCAGCCGGTCGTCGTCCCGCATACTCGAGAGCACGTCATCGCGGACCGGATCGATATCGTCCTGGAACTGCAGATCGGCACGCACGTCGCTCTCCGGTGCCCCCAAATATGTGACGAACCGAGGGCTCTCGAAGGTGGTAAGCAGATTCATGGGGAGCGTGATGACCACGGCCACCAGGAAGAAGACAATGGGGATCAGGACCCACTGCCGGCTCTCCGCGCGGAGATCCAGCAGTGCCAGACGCCCGTTGATGCCGCCGCCGCGAAACGAGCCGAGGCTGGTCCGCCGAACTCGCCTGGCCTGCCGCTTGGCGTGCCTCGCGGTCTGCCGCTCGTTGAGGGTGCTGCCGTGGACCAGGGCGCTGACCACGTCGATCTTCCTGACCGCGCCGAGGACTCGGCGACAGATGGCGATGACGATCAGATAGACGAACGCCAGTGCGAGCACGGGCACCAGGAACGTCGCGACGCTGGGCGGCGCCTCGGCGTAATTCACCTGAACGCTCTGAGTCAACATATTCGTCGCGACGACGGCCAGGCCACCACCGATGACGCACGCGAGGGCGGTCATGAGGCTGTATTTCGCCAGATAAAGTCGGGCGATCGCTTTGGCGGGAAGACCGATGGCCTTCATCGCACCGATCTCACGGACCTGGTCCTGCAGCGTCCCACGGATCACGAAGCGCGCGTTGAGCAGGGCGATGGTGATGAGGAGGAAGCTCACGAAGATCAGCGCCACCGCCACCAGACCGTCGCTGAACGCGTTGATGATACGGATCTGCTGGTAGGTGACCGCCGGACCGTTCTTCGGCAAGGCATTGTCGGCCTCGTACGCTCGCTGGAAGTCGGATGCCAGAGAGGCGTCGGTCAGCCGATACTCGGCGATGATCTCGGGCACTCCGCCGCCGGCCCGCTCCAGTTCCCGGAAGTCCGCCTCGGAGACCAGGAACCGGGTACCGGAGGACAGCGACGACGCCATCTGCGAATCACGAACGAACCCTGCGATGTGCAGGTCGCGGATTCCATTATCCGTTCTGATCTGGAGCTCATCCCCGACGTGAAGGTCGAACTGTTGCTTGTACGCCACCGGGACGTAGACCTGCCCTTGCGAGGGGTGCGGAATCGCCGAGGTCTCGTCGATCAGAAAGTCGAACTCCCGGTTCTGCGTCACGAAGAGGTTGTCGATCAGGCTTTCGGCGAGATCGCCAGACTCGTCCGTAGCGGGGCGGCGCCAGGCGATGGCGGCGCTGTCGAAGCCGAGCATCTCTTCGATGAGCCGCGCATCGATCTCCGGATGCTCCGAGGCGAATCGGTCCAGCTCCCGGGGATCGTAGTCACCCTTGTGCATCTGCAAGAAATGCGGTGGCCGCGCCTGGTCGAAGAGCTGGTTTATCGATCCGAACATGCGCTCCATCACCATGGCCCCGGTGGCCATCATGAAGGCGCTGAGAATCAGAACCACAAGGAGCGCGATGTTGACGCCCTTGTTTTTGATAAGATCGTTGTACGCGTAACGGGAATACAGAGAGTCCTTCATCGAAGTTTTCCTCGCAGATTCCGTGACTCACTGGTCGCCCGAATGCTTTTCGGCCGAAACGAACGGTAGAGGAGCCCGATCGGGACCGTCCACCACTACCCGAGATGATCAGGGAGAGGCCAGGGAGATCCCTGAGGACGATCTCGGGGCAGCCCCTGGGGACGACCTGAAGCCAAGTGCGTCCGAACTACTCCGAACGGGCGTAAGCCGTTGTGTGTACGTACTGTGCCCATGATGCTACGGAGGCGGACCAGATCGAGAGGGGGAACTTCCCTGTGGGCAAGGACAAAGACAAGGACGAGGTCAAGGACGACGGCAAGCGCAGCGTCGGTGACGACAAAGAGACCGGTAAGGACGCCAAGGACATCGACCCCAGTGAGTACAACCGCTAGTGAGCACCACTTCTACTACGACGCTGGCCAGGCAGCTTCACGCTGACGGGACACTGCCCGACGCGTGGGCCGCGGCCGTCGACGCGGTGCCGCGCGAACGGTTCATCCCTGCGCGAATGTGGGTGGACGAGGGTTCCGACGACGAGATCGACTGCATCCCCTTAGACCGGGATGTTGAGCCGCAACGGTGGCTGGACGCGGTCTATTCCGATCACGTGATCGTGACCCAGTTCGATGACGGCGCCACCGAGTGGCCGGAGGTTGGATACCGGCCCAGCTGCTCGTCGTCGATGCCTTCGGCCATGCTGGGCATGCTGGACTTCCTCGACCTCGACGATGGTCACCGGGTGCTGGAGATCGGCACGGGTACTGGCTACAACGCGGCGCTCATCGCCGAGCGTGCCGCCGCCGTGACCACGATCGAAGTGGACCCGACTCTGGCCGAATCGGCACGCACGGCGCTACGAAACCTGCCACACGTTCAGGTGATCATCGCCGATGGAGCGGCCGGCTATCGTCCGGCGGCGCCGTACGACCGAGTGCTGTCCACCGCCTCGGTTCGTCTCGGCCACTTCCCCTATGAGTGGGTCGCGCAGACCCGGCCGGGTGGAGTCATTCTCGCTCCGTTGCGCGCGGACCTGACCTCCGGGCCGCTCATACGGCTCACCGTCGGCGACGACGGGACCGCGACCGGGCGGATCGTGCCAATGCGGGTGGCGTTCATGGAGCTTCGGGCGCACCGCATGCCGGGCCGCTGGCGCCGCCTGCGATGGGACGATCCCGAGGCCGATCTCACCCACACCCAGCTACAACCGTGGGTGCCGCTGCTGGCGGAGGCCCCCCAGTGGGCCATCGCCGTCGCGGTTCCGCGATGCAAGGTCGACGTGTGGAAGCGGACGCCGGAGCGCGGTCATGGCGTGGCGTGGCTGGTGGACACCTGCGCCGGCTCATGGGCCAGCGTCGTCCCCTCAGCGACCGATGGCCTGTTCGACGTGCGCCAACACGGACCACGCCGACTGTGGGATGAGGCCGAAGCCGCCCACCGCTGGTGGCAACGAGCAGGGGAACCACCGCTCGAGGCATGGGAACTCGTCGTCGGCCCGGACGAACAGTCAATCAGGCTCGCGCGCTGAAAGCGTCGTTCATCGCATAGCCCGCGGCCCGGAGGCCTCGTGGGCGGCGAAGGTGAGGAACGTGCGCCACTCGGCCGCCCCGAAGGCGAACGCCCCGCCCTGGGGGTGTTTACTGTCGCGCAGGCCGACCATGCCGGGCTCGCCGAGGTTGACCTCCACGCAGCCGGTGCCATTGCCGTGGGCCGGCCACCGATGTGCGACGAGGAGATGTTCGCCTCGATCCTCGACGAGATGGTCGCCGACGAGGCGCCCCGGATGTTCGCGATCGTGCAGGAGTACGGCGAGCGGGCGGACGCCCGGATCGCGGGGTGGGGCATGTCGTTCGACGACCGGGCCGTGGCCTTCGACACCGAGGGCACGATCATGAAGCTGCAGGCTGCGGAGAACGCCTTGCGGGGATTCGGCTTCGGCAGTCACATCCGGCCGCGGCTGGTGTGGGTCGATCCCAGCCTCGCCATCCTGCCGGCACCCGAGGACGAGTGAGCCCTCAGCTCAGGACCACCAGCAGGTCGCCACCCTCCACCTGGGCCACCGAGCTGATCGCGAGCCGCTCCACCGTTCCGCCCCGCGGGGCGGTGATCGACGCCTCCATCTTCATCGCCTCGATGGTCGCCACCGTTTCGCCGGCCGCCACCTCGGCGCCCTCCGCTACGGCCAGTGTCACCACGCCGGCGAACGGTGCGGCCACGTGACCCGGGTTCGCCCGGTCCGCCCGCTCGGCCACCGGCAGGTCCGACGCCACCGAACGGTCCCGCACCTGGACCGTGCGCAGCTGACCGTTCAGGTTCGCCATGACCGTCCGCACACCGCGCTCATCCGCCTCGCCGATCGCCTCCAGCTCGATCAGCAGCCGCACGCCCTTCTCCAGGTCGACCGGGTACTCCTTGCGCGCCTTCAACCCGTAGAAGAAGTCCTTGCTCGCCAGCACGCTCGTGTCGCTGTATTGCTCGCGATGCGCCTGGAACTCCTTCGCCGGCTCCGGGAACAACAGCCGGTTCAGGGTGGCCCGCCGATCGGTGTCCAAACCGGACAAGTCCTCTGAAGACAGTGACGCCACCGGCTTGGCCGCCGCACGGCCCTTCAACGCCTTCGTGCGGAACGGCTCCGGCCACCCACCGGCCGGGTCGCCCAGCTCACCACGCAGGAAGCCGATCACCGAGCCGGGCACGTCGAACCGGCCGGGATCCGCCTCGAACTCCGCCGGGTCGACGCCCGCGCCGACGAGGTGCAGCGCCAGGTCACCGACCACTTTGGACGACGGCGTCACCTTGATGAGGTGGCCGAGCATCCGGTCGGCCGCCGCGTACACGGCCTCGATCTCCTCGAACCGGTCCCCCAGCCCGAGCGCCGCCGCCTGCGTCCGCAGGTTCGACAACTGTCCACCCGGGATCTCGTGGTGGTACACGCGACCGGTCGGGCCCGGCAGGCCCGCCTCGAACGGCGCGTAGATCTTCCGCACGATCTCCCAGTACGGCTCCAGGTCGCACACCGCCTGCAGGTCGAGCCCGGTCTCCCGCTCACCGTGGTCGGTGGCCGCCACGATGGCGGACATCGACGGCTGCGAGGTGGTGCCCGCCATCGACGCCGAGGCGCCGTCCACCGCGTCGACCCCCGCGGCGATGGCCGCCAGGTACGTCGCCAGCTGTCCGCCCGCCGTGTCGTGCGTGTGCAGGTGGATCGGCAGGTCGAACTCCTTGCGCAACGCGGTGACCAGCCGGTGCGCGGCCGGCGGGCGCAGCAGCCCGGCCATGTCCTTCACACACAACACCTGCGCGCCCGCGCCGACTATCTGCTCGGCCAGCTTCAGGTAGTAGTCCAGTGTGTACAGACGTTCGTTCGGATCGGACAGATCGGCCGTGTAGCAGAGCGACACCTCGGCCACCGCTTTGCCGGTCGACAGCACCGCGTCGATGGCCGGGCGCATCTGCTCGACGTCGTTGAGCGCGTCGAAGATCCGGAAGATGTCGACGCCGGTGGCCGTGGCCTCCTCGACGAACGCGGCCGTCACCTCGGTCGGGTACGGCGTGTACCCGACGGTGTTGCGGCCACGCAACAACATCTGCAGACAGAGGTTCGGCAGCGCCGTACGCAGCGCGGCCAGCCGCTCCCACGGGTCCTCCGCCAGGAACCGCAGCGCCACGTCATAGGTGGCCCCGCCCCAGCACTCGACCGACAGCAGCTCGGGCGTCATCGACGCCACGTACGGCGCGATCGTCAGCAGGTCCTTCGTGCGCACCCGCGTGGCCAGCAGGGACTGGTGCGCGTCGCGGAACGTGGTGTCCGTGACGCCGACCGCCTTGGACTCGCGCATCCAGCGCGCGAAGCCCTCCGGGCCCAGTTCGTCGAGCTTCTGCTTGGACCCGGCGCGTGGCTCACCCAGCTCAACGCGAGGCAGCTTCTCCAGCGGGTCGATGATCTCCGGCCGGGGGCCGTGGGGCTTGTTGACCGTGACGTCCACCAGGTAGGACAGCAGCCGGGTGCCGCGGTCGGCCGAGTGCCGCGCGGTCAGCAGGTGCGGCCGGTCCTCGATGAACGACGTGGTGACGTTGCCGGCCAGGAAGTCCTCGTCGTCCAGCACCGCCTGCAGGAACGGGATGTTCGTGGCGACGCCGCGGATCCGGAACTCGGCCACCGCGCGCCGGGCCCGGGCCACGGCCGCCGGGAAGTCGCGGGCGCGGCAGGAGAGCTTGACCAGCATGGAGTCGAAGTGGGCGCTGACCTCGGTGCCCGGCGACGCGGCGCCGCCGTCGAGCCGGATGCCCGCGCCGCCCGGCGAGCGGTAGGCGTTGATGATCCCGGTGTCCGGGCGGAACCCGTTCGCCGGATCCTCGGTGGTGATGCGGCACTGGAGCGCGGCGCCGCGCAGCCGTACCGAATCCTGGGACAGCCCGAGGTCGTCGAGGTTCTCACCACTCGCGATGCGCAGCTGTGACTGCACGAGGTCGACGTCCGTGACCTCCTCGGTGACCGTGTGCTCCACCTGGATGCGCGGGTTCATCTCGATGAACACGTGCCGGCCGTCCTGGGACAGCAGGAACTCGACGGTGCCGGCGTTGCGGTAGCCGATGTGGCGCGCGAACCGCACGGCGTCGGCGCAGATCCGCTCCCGCAGCTCGGGGTCGAGGTTGGGGGCCGGCGCGATCTCGATGACCTTCTGGTGCCGGCGCTGCACCGAGCAGTCGCGCTCGAACAGGTGGATGACGTTGCCCTCGGCGTCGGCCAGGATCTGCACCTCGATGTGCCGGGGGTGCACGACCGCCTGCTCGAGGAACACGGTCGCGTCGCCGAACGCCGACTCGGCCTCGCGCATGGCCGCCTCCAGCGACTCACGCAGCGCGGAGCGCTCCAGCACCCGGCGCATGCCGCGCCCGCCACCACCGGCGACGGCCTTCACGAACAGCGGGAAGCCCAGCTCGTCGCCCGCGGCTAGCAGCTCGTCGAGGTCGTCGGAGGGTGCCGAGGAGTTCAGCACGGGCAGCCCTGCCTCGCGGGCGGCCGCGACCGCGCGGGCCTTGTTGCCCGTCAGCTCCAGGATCTCGGTGGTCGGCCCGACGAACGTGATGCCGGCGGCCTCGCACGCGCGGGCCAGCTCGGGGTTCTCCGACAGGAAGCCGTAGCCCGGGTAGACCGCGTCGGCCCCGGCCTTGCGGGCCGCCTTGACGATCTCCTCCACGGACAGATACGCCCGCACCGGGTGACCCGGCTCGCCGATCTGGTAGGCCTCGTCGGCCTTCATCCGGTGCAGTGAGTTGCGATCCTCGTGGGGAAAGACCGCGACCGTGCCGGCCCCCAGCTCATAGCCGGCGCGAAAGGCCCGGATCGCGATCTCACCGCGGTTGGCGACGAGCACCTTGCGGAACATGCAGGTACCTCCTGGACAGCCGGCACGACGTCCAGGAACGTTACCCGGTTCATCCCGCCTGTCGGGAGAACCGTTCCACGTGACGGGCGCCTCGCTTACTCCTTCGGGAAGCTGATCTCGACGGTCGCCGTGTCCTTCACGGTGAACGGGTAGTCCAGCCCGCTCGTGCAGGTCATGGCCGTCGGGGCGGCCGTGAGGGTGGCGTCGGTCAGGTCGGCCGGGACCTCGAAGACCAGCACCTTCTCGCTCTCGAACATCTCCATGGTGGAGTGCTGGCTGTTCACCGGGTAGGTCGTGCCGTCGCTCTCCAGGGTGAACGCCTCGAACGGCATCACGCACGACGACGCCGGTGCGTCGTGCTCGACCGCGCCGTCGGCGGTGGGCTCGTACACCACGCTCAACCAGGTCTTCTTCGGGTCGGCGGGCTGGTCGCCCAACTCGGCGGTGAAGTAGGTGAGGGCGGCGTTCGTGACGGTGATGACGTACGACCCGGTCTCGCCATCTTCGTTGGCGACGGTGAGCTTGGCCGGCGTGAGGTTCTCCACGTAGATCACCGGGCTGTCCGGTGACCGGTACAGGATGTCCGGCTGATCGCCCGTCCGCTCGCCCTCCAAGAGGTCGAACGTCTGTGGGAGACCGGCGTACTTGAGTTCCAGCTCGACCTCGCGGCGGTCGTCCGGCACGGCGACCACGTACTGGGCGGTGGCGTCCTCACCGGCCGTGGACAGCGTGTACTCGAAGTCGGGCAGGCTGCGCTGCCGGCCGTCGACGGAGACGGTGGCGGTGATCTTGTCGCTGAGGCCCTCGAGGAACGGCGCGACACGCAGCTTGAACGCGAGCAGGGTGGAGTCCGGGCCGGCGCCGTACTGAAGGCCCTCGCCCGCGTCGACCACGTCGGCCGTGCCGAAGTCGAGGACCTCGGTGGCGACGCCGTAGTTGCGCAACCGCCCGTCGTCGGGGGACTTCAGGCTGACGCCGTCCAGCTTGTCGACCGCGACGACCTCACCATCGGCCAACTCCTCGCCCTCGAACGGCGCGGCGCTGGTGGAGGAGGTGGTCGTCGTCCGTTTCGACCCGGCCGACGGGGTGCCCTGCGTGTCCTCACCACACGCGGTGAGCACGAGCCCCAACACCACCACACCCCAGATCCGCCGCATCCCCATCACGCCTTCCTACTCCTGTCGACCACGCTCCGACGCGGTAAGTCGCCAGATGGTTGCGCCGTTCACCCGGTTGATCGACAGGGGTGGTTCTAGGCTGTCGTGCCGTGGACGATCTGGACCGCTGGACGCGGGTGCTGCCGCTGGGTACTGGCGCTTTCGGGCAAGTGCATCTGGCTTGGGACACCGTGGCGGAGCGGTGGGTGGCGGTCAAGCGCTTCACCGGGCAGGACGAGCTGGGGTTGCTGCGGTTCGTGATCGAGTCGCGGATCCGGGTGGAGCATCCCCACCTGGTGCGCACGCTGGCGTTCCGCCTGGTGGACGACCGGGCGTGGCTGGTGACGGAACTGGCACGCGGCGGTTCGATGCGGCAGCTGATGCACCGCAGCGGCCCCCTGCCGTGGGGCTGGGTGACCGAGGCGGTGGACCAGTTGCTCGACGCGCTGGTGGCACTGCACGCGACCGGGGTGGTGCACCGCGACCTGAAGCCGGCGAACCTGTTGCTGCGCGATGCCGGCGCCGCGCGGCCGCATCTGCTGGTGGGAGACTTCGGCATCGCCACGTGGCGCACGGTGTCGATGACCGGCATCGGTGCCGCGATCGGCACGCCGGGCTACCTGGCGCCGGAGTACCTCGACGGTAGCGAGCCCGCGCCGGCGACCGACCTCTTCGCGGTGGGCGTGCTGGCGGCGGAGCTGCTGGCGGGGCGCCGGCTGGTCCACCAGAGCAACGCCTCGCCGGCCATCCCGTCGGACTGGAGCACGACGCTCCCGTTGCCGGATGCCGTGCCGGCCCAGCTGGCGGCGGTGCTGCGCCGCATGGCCGATCCGGATCCGCGACGCCGGTATGCGGACTGCGCCCAGGCGAGGGAGGCCCTGTTGTCCGCCGCCCCGCCCGGACGCCGGGGCGACCTCGCGGCGGTGGAGGCCCCTGACCTGCTGTCCGGCCTACCGTCGGGCTGGACTCTGGAGGGGCCGCTGCCTCCCGAGACCCCGACGACGGTGACGGCCTCAGCCGCGCGGGCCGGAGTCGGGGCAGTTGCTCAGGAAGGTGGTTCAGCCGGCGAGCCAGGCCACTCGGCCAGTGCACCAGCCACCGGCTCAGTCGATGAACCAACCTCAGGCCAGAGGGCCGAGGCACCCAGCCACTCAGCCGGTGAACCAATCACGGCCCTGGTGACCCCGCCACCACCTCACCCAGCCAATGAGCCAGTCACCGGGCTGGTGACCCAGCCACAAACCCACTCGGCCACGCCGCCCAGCGGGCTCACTCCCCCAAGCGGGCCGACCCCACCAAGCGGGTTCACTCCCCCCGGTGGACAGACCCCACCCAGCGGGCCGACCCCACCAGCCGGCATCGCCACCCAGCCCAAAACCCGCCGGGTCAAGCAGAAGCCCGCCAAGAAGAAGCGGCGCGGCCGGCGGATCGTCTCGGTGCTCGTCCTCCTGCTTCTGCTCGGCGGGGCCGGCACCCTCTGGGTGGCGTCCATGACCCGCGTCGTGCCCGGGTTGCCCATCGCCGGGCCCGGGACCCGCGACCCCGGGAGCCCCGACTTCGTCTGGGTACCCGCCATCGTGGAACCGTGCAGCCGTGCCTCGTTGAGTGAGGAGCGGGACGGCCAGGACGGCCGCGAGCGTTGCCAGCGCGTCTCCGGGGGATGGGAAGCCTGGGTAAAAGAGCCCGAAGACGGCTTCCCCATCTCCAACCCGAACGGACCGTTCCCCGACGAAACCTGCACGGCCGATGGCGACACCGACTACACGCCCGTCGGCGAGCAGGTCGCGTGCACCGACGGCACCTGGACGGTCACCAGCTAGCCGACGTACAGCAACCGGTTCGCCGTGTTCGCCGGGACATTGCACAACCTGTCCTTTGTGGATGACGTGATGAGCGCGGCCGACACCTCGGCTGCCGTCGCCGTCGGGTGGTCGTACAGATAGATCCCGACAGCACCCGCAACGTGCGGCGCGGACAGCGAGGACCCGGACAGCGTGGCGGTCGCCGCGTCCGAACCGATCCACGGCCCGATGATGTTCACGCCGGGCGCGAACATGTCGACCACCGGACCCCGGTTCGTACTGGAGGACAGGCAGTCGCGCACATCGCTCGCCCCGATGGTGAGCGCCTCGGTCACCCGCGCCGGTGAGAAGTTGCCCGCGTCGGTGGCCGAACCGCCGGCCGCCACCGTGAAACTCACGCCGGACGCGATCGCCGCGCGCACCGCGTCGTCGAGCGCCTGGTTCGCCGAGCCGCCGAGGCTCATGTTCGCGACAGCAGGCCCGGTCGCGTGCTGGGTCACCCAGTCGATCCCGGCGATCACGTCGGCGATCGTTCCGCTCCCGGTACCGCCGAGCACCTTCACGGGCACGATGTCGATCTTCTTCGCGACCCCGAACTTCGTGCCGCCGATGATGCCGGCGATGAACGTGCCGTGGCCGTTGTCGTCGGAGGTGTCCGTGTCGTCGTCGGTGAAGTCGTACCCCGGCAGCACCCGGCCACGGAGATCCTGGTGCGTGCGGCGCACCCCCGTGTCGAGCACGTACGCGGTGATGCCCGCCGCCTCGTTCGGGTACCGGTAACGCTGGTCGAGCGGCAGGTCGCGCTGGTCGATCCGGTCCAGTCCCCACGACGGCGGGTTCAGCTGCTCGCCGAGCGCGTGCACCGGAGTGTCCGGCACCACCGAGCCGATCCCGTCCGCACCGGCCAGCTTCCGCGCCTCATCCTGGCTCAACCGCAACGAAAACCCGGACAGTGCGTGCGTGTAGGTGTGTTCCACGGCGCTGTCGAACCGATCCGCCACCGACGCGGCTCGCGCATCGACTCCCACGGCCGCGTCGAGCACCACGATGTATCCGGCCTCGGCCTCCGCGCTGGCGGGTGCCGCTATCGCCGCGGTGCCGATCAGGCACGCGACGCCGATCCTTGCCATCCCTCGCAGGTTCATACCTCACGTCGTTAGTCGCCTACGCGGACATGAGCAAGGTTCACCAGTTGCCACCTGGGGGTAGGGCTAGCCCCACCCCGGGTTCGGGGGCGCACACCCGTGTCCGAACAGGAGCGAACCGAGACCCTTTAACCGTTACCAGACAAGGAAAGGACCAGCAAGGTGCGCAAGCAACCAGTAACGGTACGAGTCGCGAGGTGGAGTGCTACCCACCCGTGGCGGGCGATCGGCATGTGGATCGTGTTCGTCGCCGTGTGCTTCGCGGCGGGTGGGTGGGTGGGGACCAACGAAGCGACCGACGACGACCTGGCGATCGGTGAGTCCGGTCGCGCCACGACCATCGTCAACTCCGGAGACTTCGCCGACCCGGCGGTCGAGAACGTCCTGATCACGGCGCGCGACGGGGAGTTGGACGTGGCCGCCGCGAACGCCGCCGCGGCCGACGCGACGCGCCGGCTCGAGGGGCTCGACGAGGTGGCCGGGGTCGGCCAACCGATGCCGTCGCAGGACGGCCAGGCACTACTCGTGCCCATCACCGTCGCCGGCGATTCCGACGACGCGGACGACCGCGTCGGCGCGCTGATCGACACGACGGCGGCCGTCCAGAGCGACCATCCGGACGTGCGCGTCGAGGAGGTCGGCGGGCCGTCGATCAACAAGGGCATCAACGACCAGGTGGCGAACGACCTCAAGAAGGCCGAGTTCATCAGCCTGCCGGTCACGCTGATCATCATGTTGGTGGCGTTCGGCGCGATCATCGCCGCCGGCGTCCCCGTGCTGCTCGCCCTGTCCGCCGTCGGCTCGGCGTTCGGCCTGTCGGCACTCGCGTCCCACGTCATCCCGGCCGTGGACTCGGCCTCGAGCGTCCTGCTGCTGATGGGTATGGCGGTCGGCGTGGACTACTCGCTCTTCTACCTGAAACGAGAACGGGAGGAACGCGCCGGCGGCAGTACGCACGTGCGTGCCGTCGAGATCGCGGCCGCCACCTCCGGCCACGCGGTCGTGGTGTCCGGGTTCGCCGTGATCGTCTCGATGGCCGGCCTCTACCTGGCCAACGACGCCGTGTTCGCGTCGCTGGCCACCGGATCGATCATCGTGGTCGCGGTCGCCGTGCTCGGCTCGCTGACCGTGCTGCCCGCGCTGCTGGCCAAGCTCGGCCGCCGGGTCGACCGGCCCCGCGTGCCGGTGCTGTGGCGGCTCACCAACCGCAGCGGCCCGCCGCGTCTGTGGCCGAAGCTGCTGCGCCCGGCACTGCGCTTCCCGCTGGCCACGCTGATGATCACCGTCCTGGCACTCGGCGCGCTCGCACTGCCGGCACTGAACATGAAGCTCAAGGCCACCGGCGAGGAGGACCTGCCGCGCTCCATTCCGATCATGCAGTCCTACGACCGGCTTACCGACGCGTTCCCCAGCGAGGGCACCAACCACGTGGTCGCCGTCCGCACCGACCCCGGCCACGCCGAGCAGGTTCGGGCCGCGCTGACCGACCTGTCCGGGCGCACGCAGAACGACCCGCTGTTCGCGCCGACCGCCGAGCCGCTGGTCGAGGTGTCGGGCGACGGGACTGTCGCCATGCTCGACGTGCCGACCACCCACGCACCCGGCACCTCCGAGGGCGACGACTCGCTCGCGAAGCTGCGCGAACTGGTGCCGGAGACGGTCGGCACGGTGCCGGACGTCGAGTACGCGGTCGGCGGTGAGATCGCCGGCAACGCCGACTACACGAACAACCTGTCCGACCGGATGCCACTGGTGATCGGGTTCGTGCTGCTGCTGACGTTCCTGACCATGGCGGTCACGTTCCGGTCGGTGGTCGTCGCGCTCACCGCGCTCTTCCTCAACCTGCTGTCCGCGGCCGCCGCGTTCGGCACGCTCACGCTGGTCTTCCAGAACACGTGGGCGGAGGGGCTGCTGAGTTTCGAGTCCAACGGAGCGATCGTCGCGTGGATCCCGCTGTTCCTGTTCGCTGTCCTGTTCGGACTGTCCATGGACTACCACGTGTTCGTGGTCAGCCGGATCCGCGAAGGGGTCCAGCGCGGGCTGTCGAACAGGGAGGCGGTCGCCAACGGCATCTCCCGCTCCGCCGGGGTGGTGACGAGCGCGGCGATCGTGATGATGTCGGTGTTCGCGATCTTCGCGACGCTGAGCATGAACGAGATGAAGCAGATCGGCGTCGGGCTGGCCGTCGCCGTGTTCCTGGACGCGATGATCATTCGCGTGCTGGTGCTGCCGTCGCTCATGACACTGCTCGGCAAGGCCAACTGGTGGCCGTCCAAGGTGCACACTGTTGATCACTCAGTGCCACCCGTCCCACCGAAGGGGGCTCACCCGTCCGAGCCAAGGCCGATGCCCGTGCGGTGACCAGCCGGGGTGAAGCCCACCACGCCGTTCAGCGACGGCATGGTGGGCTTCATCGGCTTATCACCCTCCTGCCGGAGTCACCCCTCGGGGGGACCATCTAAAGTGGGGCAATGCCAGCTGGCGATTCCGAAGCAAATGCCCGTGTCCCCCGGTTTGACACCGTTCTCCGGGGCTATAACCAGCGCCAGGTCAATGAGCGGGTCACGCGCCTGACATTCGATCTCGGCCACGTCACCAAGAGCCGCGACGAAGCTGTCGCCAAGGTCGCTGAGCTGACCAAGGCGCTCGGCAGCGCCCAGCAGCAGTTGATCGACGCGAAGGCTCAGCTCAACCGCATCACGTCCAACCCGACCAGCAACGAGGCGATGTCCGAGCGGCAGCGCCTCATGTGGCAGCTGGCCGAGGAGGAGATCGCGGAGTTCAAGCGCGACGCGGACAACTACGACCGCTCGACCAGAGCCGACGCCGACGAGTACAGCCACTCGACGCGGGCCAAGGCCGACGCGCACGCCTCCGACACCCGCGAAGAGGCCGACAAGTACGCGATGGCCACCCGGACCGGCGCCGACGAGCACGCCGCCGAGATCCGGTCGACCGCCGACGCGTACGTCGTGTCCACGAAGTCCGCCGCGGACGACTACGCGGCGAGCATCCGGGCCGAGTCGCAGAACTACGCGAAGGAACAGAAGGCCAAGCACGACGCGACGACCGCCGAGCTCGCGAACCGGCGCAAGGCGCTCGAGGCCGAGTACTCGAAGAACCACGCGGCACTCGAGGCCGAGTACGAGCAGCTGCGGGGCCGGCACAACGCCGAGCACGAGCAGCTCATGGCCGAGGCACGCACCGAGGTGGAGCGGGCCGCGAAGGCCAACGAGGACCGCATCGCCCAGCTCGACGCCGAGGCGAAGCAGCGGCGCGCGCAGCAGGACACCGTCGCCGGCAAGCACCGGGAGCTCCTCGACCAGAAGGCCGCCGAGAAGAGGGCGTCCCTCGAGCAGGAGACCGAGATCGCGCTCAACGCCCGGCGTGCCGAGCTGGAGCGGGAGCTGACCGAGCGCAGCACGGTCGCGAACAACCGGGTCGCCAAGATCATCGGCGACGCCGAGCGCGAGGCGGCGAAGCTGCGCGAGACCGTGTCGGCCGAGCGGGCCGAGGTCGAGCAGCAGCTCGCCCAGCGCGAGGCGGCGGCCGAGAAGCAGGCCGCCAAGATCTTCGACGACGCGAAACGCCGCACGGACGAGCAGGAGAAGACGCTCGCCGAGAAGCGCGCGGCCAGCGAGAAGCACCTGGCCGAGCTGGAGACGATGGCCCAGCAGCAGGCGGAGAAGACGGTCAACGATGCCGAGCTGCGCAGCCAGACGGCGGACAAGGAGATCGCGGACAAGCGTTCGCGGATCGAGAAGGAACTGTCCGAGCAGCAGGCGAACGCGAAGATCCGTGCGGCGAAGATCATCGAGGACGCGGAGCAGCGGCTCGCCGAGGCCCGGGAACGGACCAACCACGCGGACGAGTTCGAGCGCCGGGTCTCCGAGCAGGTGACCGCCACGTTCGTCATCCTCGAGGAGGCGAAGCGCCACTTCGCCGACGCGATGGGTGCGGCCGCCAAGCCGGGCGACAAGGAGAAGTCGAGGACCGGTCCCGCCGGCCAGCAGACCGTCCAGGTCCCCAAGCCGCAGCCCCAGCCCGCTGCTCAGCAGCAGCAGTCCAAGGCCCAGGTGAACGGCAAGCAGTAACTCTCACGGTCCCCACCGGCCCCTCGCGCCCACGGCGCGGGGGGCCGCTTACCGTTCGGGACGAGGAATCAACCGCTCACCGATGGACGCCTCAAGGTCCCGGGGTAAGCGCATTCCCACCATTCGAATGATGACCATTCCCGTCGCTCATGATGACCATTCCCGTCGCGCGTGATAACCGTTGCGGTCGGGCCGGTTAGGCCTTCTCCAGGTATTCCGCCCGGTCCCCCGCCACCATCGATGCCACCATGCTCGCCAGGCCCGGGAATTCCGCGAGATCGGGTGTCCTGGCGACCAGCTCCTGTGCCTCCACGCGCGCCTCGGCGATCAGCTCCTCGTCGCGCAGCAGGGAGAGCAGCCTCAGCGTCGATCGCTTGCCGGACTGGGTGGCACCGAGGATGTCACCCTCGCGGCGCATCTCCAGGTCCACCCGCGCGAGGTCGAATCCGTCCAATGTGGACGCCACGGCGTCCAGGCGGTCTCGGCTCGACGTGCCGGCCAGTGCCTCGCTCACCAGCAGACAGACGCCCGGCGCGCTGCCTCGGCCGACGCGTCCCCGGAGCTGGTGCAGCTGGCTCACGCCGAACCGCTCGGCGTCCATGATCACCATGGCGGTGGCGTTCGGGACGTCGACGCCCACCTCGACAACAGTGGTCGCCACCAACACATCCAGCTCTCCCGCGGCGAAGGCGCGCATCACCGCGTCCTTCTCGTCGGGCGGCAGCTTGCCGTGCAGGACAGCCAAGCGTAGACCGGCCAACGCACCTTCCGACAGCAGTTGCGCGACCTCGATCACGGCCAGCGGCGCGCGTTTGCCAGTGTCCGAATTGGAGTCCGAAGTGGACTCCATGGCCTCTTCGACGCCTTCGAGATCGTCGCCGGCCGACGGCTGGTCGCCGATCCTCGGGCAGACGACGTAGGCCTGGTGCCCGGCCGCCACCTCCTCGCGGATGCGCTGCCACGCCCGCTCCAGCCATGCCGGCTTCTCGGCCACCGGTACGACGGCCGTGCTGATCGGCGACCGCCCGGCCGGCAGCTCCCGCAGCGACGCCGTCTCCAGGTCGCCGTAGACGGTCATGGCGACCGTGCGCGGGATGGGCGTGGCCGTCATGACCAGCACGTGGGGGCTGGCGTTCTCCCCCGCCCTGGTTCGCAGCGCGTCCCGCTGTTCGACGCCGAACCGGTGCTGCTCGTCGACCACCACGAAGCCCAGATCGGCGAAGGACACCTTGTCCTGGATGAGCGCGTGGGTGCCCACCACGATTCCCGCGGCGCCGCTGACCACGTCGAGCATGGCCTGCTTGCGTTGCGCGGTGTTGAGGGAACCGGTGAGCAGCGTGATCCTGGTGGCTTCCTCGGCCCCGCCCAGCTCACCGGCCTGCGCCAGGTCGCCCAGCATCCCGGCCAGCGACCGGGCGTGCTGCGCGGCCAGCACCTCGGTCGGCGCGAGCAGCGCGGCCTGCCGCCCGGCGTCGACCACCTGGAGCATGGCCCGCAGCGCGACGATCGTCTTGCCGCTGCCGACCTCGCCCTGGAGCAACAGGTTCATGGGGTGCTCGACCTCGAGCGCGGCGGCGATCCTGGCGCCGACCTCCTGCTGGCCGGCGGTCAGCGTGAACGGCAGCCGCTGGTCGAACGCCGCGCGGATGCCGTCGTCGCGGCGGGGACACGCGGGCGCCGGCCGGGCCGACGCGGCCGCGCGGCGCTGGGCGAGCGCCAGCTGCACGGCCATCGCCTCGTCCCACTTCAGCCTGCTCTGCGCGGACTTCACGATGGGCCAGTCGGTGCCGAGATGGATGTCGCGGATGGCCTTGTCGTAGTCGGCTAAACCACGCCGGGCCCGCAGCTCGATCGGCATCGGGTCCTCGATCTCGCCGAGCAGCGACAACGCCTGCCGCACGCACTTCGCGATCTGCCACGACTGGACGCTGGCGGCCGCCGGGTACACGGGGATGAGCCCGACGAACTCGTCGATCGACGCGTCGTCGGACTCCTCGTCGAGCAGCTGGAAGTCGGGGTTCGTGAGCTGCAGCTTGTTCTTGAAGACCGACACCTTGCCGGCGAACAGCGCACTCCCGCCAGCCTTCAACATACGCGCCACCCGCGGCTGGTTGAAGAACGTGCACATGAGCGAGCGGCTGCCATCGGTGATGGAGACCTCGCTGATCGAGCCGCGCTTCGTCCGCATGCGTCGGTGGTTCACCGTGTGGACCCGCGCCATGACGGTGACGTGCTCGCCGATCTCGAGCCCGGCGATGTCGGTGAGCTGACCGCGTTCGGCGTAGCGCCGCGGGTAGTACCTGACCAGGTCGCCGACCGTGTGCAGGTCGAACGCGCCGGTCAGGGCCTTTGCCGACTTGGCGCCCACCGCCGCAACCAGTTTGTCGTCCATGGAGAGCATCGGGCCGATTATGTCGTGTCGCACCGACAATCCGTCGGACCCGGCCCGTCAGTCGGTGCGCAGGGCGTCGTCCAGCTCGGCCAGCAGCCGCGACTTCGACCGGGCGCCGACGATCGCGCGGACCGGCTCGCCGTCGCGGAACAGCAGCATGGTCGGCAGGCCGAGCACGCCGTAGCGCTGCCCGACGGCCGGGTACTGGTCGTAGTCGAGCTGGACGATCTCGAAGTCCTCGCGCTCGTCAGAGATCTGGTGCAGGACCGGCGCGATCATGCGGCACGGCGGGCACCACTGCGCCCAGAAGTCCACGAGCACCGGCTTGTCGCGCGACAGCACGCGGTCGGTGAACGTGTCCTCGGTGATGATCTCCATGTCCTACTCTCCTGTTTCGCGACGCGCCACGGCGGCGTCGAGCTTGGCGTGCAGCTCCGCGCGGACGACGGTCAGCTGCTCGAGGTACGCGTCGACCTCGGCGATCTTGCGGCGGTACCCGGCGACCGAGTCCGCGCAGGAGTCCCCCGCGTCGTTGCCCGCACGCAGGCACTCGACGAACGGCCGGGTGTCCTCGAGCGCGAAGCCGACCTCGCGCAGGGTCTGAATCTCCCGCACCACTCGAAGGTGTGACTCGTCATACTCGCGGTAGCCGTTCGTTCGTCGCGGTGCGTCAAGCAGGCCCTGCTGTTCGTAGTAACGCAGTGCCCTGGTGGTGGTACCGGTCGTGTCCGCAAGCTCACCGATCCGCATACGACCGATGCTAAACATTGCCCCCGACGTCAACGCCAGCGCGAAAATTGTCGGACCCCGCTGGCAAGCTCCCCGCCATGAAGCCCTACGACCAGTCCCAGCTCTCCGAGAAGCTCTCCGCCCCCGCGCGGATCGACCCGCCGCTGGTGGCCGGCGAGAAGGAGATGCTGGTCGCCTATCTCGAGTTCCACCGCGAGACGATCGCGTTGAAGTGCGCGGGGGTGCCGCCGGACAAGGCGTCCGAAGCGCTGGTACCGCCGTCCGACCTGACGCTGCACGGGTTGGTGCGCCATCTAGCGGGCGTCGAGCAGTGGTGGCTGCACCAGCAGTTCGCCGGCGAGCAGGTCGAGCCGCTGTTCGCCAACCCCGAGGACGACTTCGGCGATCTGAGCGGCCCTTTCGAAGACTCGCTCGCCCTGTGGCGCGCGCAGTGCGAGCGCTCCCGGCAGATAGTCGAGGCCGCCTCACTCGACGACACGGGCACTCGGATCCAGACCGGCGAAGCCATCTCCTTACGCCGGATCCTGTTACTGCTGATCGCCGACTACGCGCGCCACTGCGGCCACGCCGACCTGCTGCGAGAGCGCATCGACGGGGCGGTGGGCTGGTGAGCCGCCCAACCCGACCTCCGAAGCGCATGACCTGCACCGTGGCCACCGGCCATGGCGCGATGCCCTGAATGCCCCATTCGAGACGTTGAACGTCGTCGATGCCTCATTCAGGGCATCGCCGGCCCCACCACAGACAAGGAGGCGTACTCAACGACACGAGACACCCCACGCCGGACCCGTCGCTGGTGAGCGTTACTCCACGCCCAGCACGAGCACCGCATCCGACTGGCCACCCTGGTAGACCACCAGCTCGGTCTCCGGATGCTCACGACGCAGGAAGTCGCCCAACTCGTCGGCCACCTCGTCGGGGGCAGCCACGCCGATCAGGGCGGTGACCAGCTCACCGCCAGGTGCGAGCATGCGTTCGACCACGCCGCACACGGCGCGGTCGAGGGCGTCCACGCAAGGCGGGCCGGGTTCGATCAGCACCACCTCACCGTCGGCGAAACCGAGCACGTCGCCCGCCTCGCAGGCGCCGATCCAGGTGATGCCGGCCTCAGTAGCCACCACCACCTCGCCGCGGCGGGTGGCGGCCGCTGCCTCGGCCATGGCCACCACGTCGT
Organism: uncultured Actinomycetota bacterium; assembly: GCA_963826035.1. Lineage (GTDB taxonomy): Bacteria > Actinomycetota > Actinomycetes > Mycobacteriales > Pseudonocardiaceae > Actinophytocola. Next base: position 883,736 of record CAWGVZ010000010.1, read on the forward strand.
CGCCCGCGCGGCGTCGGGGGTCGTGCACGGCGACGGCGGCCAGCACCTGCACTGGTGACGCGCACGGCACCACCACAACGTCCTGGCCGGCGGCGACCGCCCGGATCGAGGCCTCGTCGGCGATCTCGATCAAGGTGGAGTCGGCGGGCAGCACGGTCACGTGTGACGCGCCGGTGCTCGTGATCGCCGCCAGCAGGTGGTAGGCGGTCGACTCGTCCTGTTCCGCGAACTGGAAGGCGGTGACGCCCTCGTTGATCAGCAGGTCCGCGAACTCGGTGCTGCGGGTCGGCACGACCACGGCCCGGTCGCGCACGAACCGGCTCGCCTCGGCCGACGGCGCGTCGGCGAAGCGGGCGACCCGGATCTGGCGGGGCCGGCCGGCGTCGATGCCCGCCTCGATGGCCGCGCCGACGTCGTTGCAGTGCACGTGGACGGTCCACAACCCGGCGCCGTCCCCCACCACCGACACGCAGTCGCCGAGTCCCAGCAAGACGTCGCGCAGGCGTCCGACCGGCTCGGCCCCGGCGTTGTCGATCCCCGTGTCCTCGACCGTCTCCAGGAGGTACATGACCTCATACGCGTAGGCGTCCGAACCGGACTCGCGTGCGGTGAACAGCGTGTTCTCGCCGGCCGGCGGGCGGGACGCGCGTTCGGCCCGCGCTCGCTGGGCGGCGGCGAGCGCCGCCGGCTGCTCGGTCACCACGGCCAACAGGGCGTCGAGCAGTACCACCACTCCACGCCCGCCCGCGTCGACCACCCCGGCCTCGGCCAGGACGGCCAGCTGCTTGGGGGTCTCGTCGAGGGCGGTGGCCGCGGCCGTGGCGGCGGTCTCGGCGATGTCGGGCAACGTGTCGGAGTCCTGGGCCCGCACGGCGTCGGCGACCGCCCGCAGCACGGTGATCATGGTGCCCGGCACCGGATCGGCGACCGCCTCGCTGGCCAGGCGCGCGCCGCGCTCCAGCGCGTCGCGCAGGCCTGGGCCGAGCACGGCCGGAGCGTCGGCGAGCGCGTCGGCCATCCCGCGCAGCAGCTGGGAGGTGATCACGCCCGAGTTGCCCCGGGCGCCGGTCAGCGCGCCACGGGCCAGTACGCCCAGTGCCGTGCCGGCATCCGCGCGCTCTCTGGCCGGGGCGCGTAACAGCGTGTCCAGCGCGCCGCGCATGGTGTGCACCAGGTTCGACCCGGTGTCGCTGTCGGCGACCGGGTACACGTTGATGCGGTCGATGGCCTCCCGGTGCGCGTCGAGAGACTGCACACAGGCCACGGCCCAGCGCCGGATCTGGCCGGCATCCAGTGCCTGAAGCATTCCGCCTCCCACGAGTCAAGCGGGAGACTAGTGGGCCGGTTTGAAGTGCCAGGTTGCGAGCCGTTACCCTGGTTGATGCCTGCTCGGCAGGACGCCGGGCGCGTGAGCTTGCTGACCGCATCGGTCGGTTCCCATTTTGGTGAGAGAAGGAGTGTCTGACGTGGCTGCCGTCTGCGACGTCTGTAACAAGAAGCCAGGCTTCGGCAAGTCTGTCTCGCACTCCCACCGGCGCACCAGCCGTCGGTGGAACCCGAACATTCAGACCGTGCACGCGAAGATCGGTATTTCGCAGCGCAAGCGTATGAACGTGTGCACCTCCTGCCTGAAGGCGGGCAAGGTCACCCGCGGGTAACGCGCGAACCTAGCTGAACCTACGAACCGGGCCCTGGCATCTCCAGCGGCCCGGTTTCGCGTCTGCCCTGCCAGCGACCGTCCGCCAGAAACTCAGTGACGGAACGGGGCGAGGGCCGCGGCTCCCCCGCTGACCGCCGCCGCCTGCTCGTGCAGTGCCGTTGAACAGCGGCCGAGCAACGCGATCAAGGTCTCTCGCTCGTCGGCCGTGAACGCGTCGCCCAGGCGGCGCTCGATGGACACCGCCGCCGCGTCGGCCGTGCCGAGGGTGGCGATCCCGAGTGCCGTCAACTCGATCTGGCGGACGTTCAGGTGATACGGGTCGGGCCGGCGCGCGATCAGGCCCTTCGCCTCCAGGTTGGCGAGAACGGTGGCCATCGTCTGCGGCGTGACCAGGCTGAGCCGCGCCAGCGCGGCGGCCGACGCTCCCGGATGCTGCGACAGGATCGCCAGCGCCGTGTACTGCGGCACGGTCACGCCACTGGGTTTGAGTCCGGCCTGCTTGAGCGCCATCAACTCCTGTTCAACGCGCTTCACGTGGTATCCCACACGCTCCTCGGCCGGCATCGTCACACTCGAATTTTACCTTCCGTCAGGACACTGATCATTATCAGAGTGCTGTTATCGATATGCACCTTATGTCCGGAAGGTGAGTAGCCCCGTGAGTGACAATCCCGGAACCAGCCGCCGCACGTTCCTCGGCCGCGGCCTCACGGCGGGCGCCGGCCTGGCCGGCGCGTCGGTGCTCGGAAAGGCCGGCACCGCCCAGGCCGCCCCCGCAGCGCCGGCCCCGCCACCACCCGAGACCCACAAAGTCACGCTCACCATCAACGGCCGGGCCCGCACCCTCGACCTGGACACCCGGGCGAGCCTCCTCGACGCGTTGCGCGAGCGCGTCGGCCTGACCGGCACCAAGAAGGGCTGCAACCAGGGCGCCTGCGGCGCGTGCACCATCCTCGTGGACGGTCGCCGCACCCTGTCCTGCCTGACACTCGCCGCCAGGTACGAACGCCGCGAGATCACCACCATCGAGGGCCTGGCCGACGGCGACCGGCTCCATCCGGTGCAGCGCGCGTTCGTCGAGCACGACGGGTTCCAGTGCGGCTTCTGCACCCCCGGCCAGGTGATGTCCGCCGTCGGCCTGCTCCGCGAACAGCCCCAGGTGTCCGATGCGGACATTCCGGAGCAGATGAGCGGCAACCTGTGCCGGTGCGCGGCGTACCAGAACATCAACGCGGCGATCCGCGACGCACGCGGGGCGGTCTGACATGCGAACGTTCCACCTGGACCGGCCGGACACGGTCGAGCAGGCCGTGCGCATCCTCGCGGCCGACCGCACGGCCGAACCCATCGCCGGCGGCACCGACCTGGTCACGCTCATGCGCGACGGGATCCGCTCCCCCGGCCGGCTGGTCGACCTCGGCGGCCTCGGGCTCGACCGCGTCGAGTGGCGGCCCGACGGCACCATCCGAATAGGAGCGTTCTGCACGAACGCGCTCGACGACCGCAGGCTCCGCACCGAGCTGCCGGTGGTCGTGGCGGCACTGCGCTCCGGCGCCTCCCCGCAGATCCGGAACATGGCCACGTTCGCCGGCAACATCCTGCAGCGCACCCGCTGCGTGTACTTCCGGCTGCCCGAGTTCGCCTGCAACCGGCGCACGCCCGGCAGCGGCTGTGCCTCGATCGAGGGTGACAGCAGCAAGCAGGCGATCTTCGGCACGTCCGGCTCGTGCATCGCCGTGCATCCGTCCGATCTGGCGGTCGCGCTGACGGCGGTCGAGGCGGCCGTGCTCGTGCGCGGCCCGGGTGGGGCACGCCGCATCCCCATGGCCGAGTTCCACCTGCTGCCCGGGGACAGCCCGCACACGGAGACCGCGCTGCGGCCGGGCGAGCTGGTGACGGCCGTCGAGATACCGAAGAGCGGCTACCGGCACCGCTCGCACTACCTGAAGTTCCGCGACCGGGCCTCGTTCGCGTTCGCGCTGACCTCCGCCGCGGTCGCCGTCGAGGAGCGCGGCGGCGTGGTGCGGACCGCGCGGATCGCCCTCGGCGGCGTGGCCCCGAGGCCATGGCGCGCGACGGCCGCCGAGACCGCGCTCACCGGCCGCCCGTTCGACGACGCGTCCATCGAGGCCGCAGCGCAGGCGGCGGTCACGGGCGCGCAACCCCAGCGCGACAACGCCTACAAGGTCGAGCTGGTCCGCCGGGTGGTCCGCCGCGCACTGACCGAACTGGGAGAACGCTGATGGGCGACAGGGACTGGACGGAACCGATCGGCGCACCGATCACCCGCGTCGAAGGCCCGGACAAGGTCACCGGCCGCGCCGTGTACACGGGCGACATCCGGATGCCGGGCGCCGCACACGCAGTCCTGGTCGGCGCCACCATCTCCGCCGGCCGCATCCGCGGCATCGACTCGCGGCAGGCCGAAGCGGCACCCGGCGTGCTCGCCGTGATCACCCATCTGAACCGTCCACAGTGGCACGGTCAGCCGACCATCCCGTACTACACGGAGAGCCGGCTGCCGCTGGCCGACGACCTGGTCCACGCGGGGAACCAGCCGGTGGCGGTGGTGGTGGCCGACACGCTCGAACAGGCGGAGTACGGGGCGAGCCTGGTGCGGGTGGACTACGAGGTGCACCGGCCCGTACCCACTCTCGAGGCCGCGCTGCCGACCGCTCACCCACCCGTCGGCCCGTACCCCAACCGCTTTCCCGCCAGGTACGAACGCGGCGACGCGGCCGCCGCCCTCGAGGCCGCGCACACGGCCGTGGACGCTGAGTACCGCACGGCCGCCGCGTCGCACGCCCCCATGGAGCCGTCGTCCACAGTGGCCGCTTGGGACGGCGACCGGTTGACCGTGCACGACTCCAGCCAGGGCCTGTTCGCCCACCGGCCGGCGCTCGCCACGGCGTTCGGCATCGCGGCGGACCGGATCCGTATGGTCTCCTCCCTGCTCGGCGGCGCGTTCGGCAACAAGTCCTTCGTGTGGGGCCACACACTGCTGGCGCCACTGGCTGCACTGGTGGTGCGCCGGCCGGTCCGGCTCACCATCACCCGCAAGCACGTGTTCACCGGCACCGGCCACATGTCACAGACGATCCAGCGGGTGGCGCTCGGCGCGGACGCCGACGGCCGGCTGGGCGCGCTGATCCACGACTCGGTGAACCCGACGTCCATGGTGGACGATCGCAATGAGACGGTGATCCGGTCGACGCACGCGTTCTACCCCACCCCGAACCTGTTCGCGCGGGAACGCGTGGTGAACGTCAACATGAGCCTGTCGGCCGCCATGCGTACCCCCGGGGACACGCCCGGCCAGTTCGCCATCGAGTCCGCGATGGACGAACTGGCGCACGCGGCCGGCATCGACCCGGTGGAACTGCGCCGCCGCAACCACTCCACCACCCACGCGCACAACGGCAAACCGTGGGCCGGCAACCGGCTGCTCGACTGTCTCGAGGCCGGTACCGCCGAATTCGGCTGGGCCGACCGCGATCCGCGACCCGGCTCGATGCGCGACGGCCGCGACCTCGTCGGGTACGGCATGGCCGTCGGCATCCGGGAGGAACACTCGGCCGCCGCCCGCGCCAGGGTGGAGGTCGGCGCCGACGGGACGGCGAGCGTGCACACGGCCACGCAGGAGATCGGCGGCGGCACGCTCACCACCATGGTGCAGGTCGCCGCGTCCGGACTCGGCATCCGGCCGGAACAAGTGACCATCCGGGCCGGCGACACCGATCTGCCCATGGGTGCGCCGACGTTCGGCTCGCTCACCTCCGGCAGCACGGGCAGCGCCGTGCACCTCGGCGCGGCGAAGGTCCGCCAGGCGGCGATCCGGCTCGCCACGGGCGATCCGCGCTCCCCCTTGCACGGCGTGGCGCACGACGAGGTCGCCGTGGCCGACGGCCGGCTGTTCGTCCGCAACGAGCCCGACCGCGGCGAGAGCTACCGGGACTTGTTGGGCCGCCACGGCATCGGCGCGCTGCGCGACGAGGGCCAGTACGACCCGCTGACCCCGGACGCGAACCCGTTCGCGCTCGCCACGTTCGCCGCGCACTTCACGGAGGTGCGGATCGACCCCGAACTCACCAGGGTCCGGGTGGTCCGCCACGTCGGCGTGTTCGACTGCGGCCGGGTGCTCAACACGCGGACGGCCACGAACCAGGCCCGCGGCGGGATCATCTTCGCCATCGGCGGCGCGCTCATGGAACAGCAGCTGTCCGATCCCGTGTCCGGCCGGCTGATCACACCCGCGCTGACCGACTACCACGTACCGGTGCACGCCGACATCGGTGACATCCGGGCCGCCTTCGTGAACGAGGCCGAACCGGACGCGCATCCGGTCGGCGCCAAGGGACTCGGCGAGATCGCCTCGGTCGGCGTCGCACCCGCGGTCGCGAACGCCGTCTTCCACGCCACGGGCCGCCGCGTCCGCGACCTCCCGATCACCCCGGAGAAGCTGCTGGAGTAGCCCGATGCAGGGAAGGCGTCGTTCCCTGCCCGGTAGTTCCCCAGAGCCGCACCATCCCGTCGGCGTCGCTGCCGGTGGCGAGGTAGGCGCCGTTCGGGCTGAAGGCAAGGGCGTTGGCCGCGGTGTTCAGTTCGCGGACCCTTATGCCCGTCGCCGGGTTCCACAGGCGGACTCCCGCATCGGTCCAGTGGTGGCTGCGAGCCGTGGCCAGGAGATTGCCATTGGGATGAAAGGTGACCGCGTCGGCGCCGCCGAACCGCCGGACGTGTTCGCCGGTGGCGGGATCGAACAGTTGCACCCAGGCGTCGCAGGCGATGGCGAGGAGTTGGCCGTCGGGGCTGAAGGCGAGGCTTTGGAAGGACATTCCCGCGGGGGCGATGACAAGTTCCCGCTCGTGTTCGCCCGTGGTCAGGTTCCACACCCGCACGGCTGGATTCCACGCACCGCTGGCCGTCGCCAGCAGCTGGTTGTCCGGACTGACTGCGACGGTCCGAGGTTCACCGTGGTCGAGATCGAGGACGCGCTCACCGGTGGCCGGCGACCACAGGGCGCCGCCGGCGACAAGTGTGCCGTCAGCGCGGAAAACCACGTCCTCCACCACGCCTTGTGCGCCGAGAACACGGAGGTGTTCACCAGTCGTCGGATTCCACAGCTGCGCGCCGCCCCCGACTCCCCCGTTGCTGGCCAACAAGGTGCCGTCGGGGCTGAACGCGACCGCGCTGACGGCGCCCCGGGACCGCAGCGTCCGGAGATGTTCGCCGGTAAGGGGATGCCAAACCAGGATCGCGTAGTCGCTGCCGCAGGTGGCGAGCATCGAGCCGTCCGGACTGAACGCGACCGCCCGGATGTGGCCACCGCGGGCGTGGGTAAGGGATCTGAGTTCCCTGGCGGGCTGCTCACGACCCAGCACCTCCATCAGGTCGCGACCGGCCACCTGATCCCCCTCGACCGCCAGCGATCGGAGTTCGGTGCTCGCCTCGTCACGACGTCCTTGCGACAGCAGCAACCCGGCCCGTACCCGCCGGCACAGCGGCTGGTCGACCGTGCCCAGCAGGTCGATGGCCACCTCGCGGACACCAAGCCGGCCATAACGCCAGTCGTCGTTCGCGATACGCACCAACGACTGCGCGAGGTACTCATCCCCCAGGTCGACGCTGGTGAGAAGGTCGAGGGCCGGGGCAAGGCGAGCGACGCGCCACAAGTTCCTGACCGCCCACGCCAGTTCGCTCCCGGCGGCGGCATCTCCGGCGGCGGCCAGCCGCCGGAGCAGATCGAGGCGACCCTGACTTCCCAGCCAGCCGGACACCCGCAGCGAGGTGACCTCCCGGACGGGCAGCCGCTCCACCACCGACATGGCTTCCTCGACGCGTCCCCGCCCAGCGAGCAGCCGCGCAAGGCGCCGGCAGGCGCCCTTGTCCCCGCTCTCGGCCAGCGGCCGGATCTCGTCGATGGCCTCGTCGTACCGGCCCTGCCGTACCAGCCAGTCCGCCAGCTCCCGGCGCGCATGCCAATCCCCGGCGAGCATGCGCCAGCGCAGCTCGCTGATCCGGTCGGTCCGGGCCAGCCAGGCAACCAGCTGGCGGCGCCCCTGCCGGTCCCCCGCCTCGGCCAGCCGCCGCACCATCTCGATCTGGCCATCCCTGACCAACCGCAATGCCGCCTGGCGCGAGATCACCGGAGCGCTAGGGCAGTTTCCAGTCGACCGGCGTGCCGCCCTGCTGCTCCAGCAACTGGTTCGCCCTGCTGAACGGCCGCGACCCGAAGAACCCGTTGTGCGCCGACAGCGGCGACGGGTGCGCCGACTCGATGCACGGCACCGCACCCAGCAGCGGCTTCAGGTTGCGGGCGTTGCGTCCCCACAGGATCGCCACGAGCGGGCCGCCGCGGGCGGCGAGCGCGCGGATGGCCTGCTCGGTGACCTCCTCCCACCCCTTGCCCTGGTGAGAGTTCGGCCGCCCCGGCCCGACGGTCAGCGCCCTGTTCAACAACAGCACACCGTTCTGCGTCCACGGCGACAGGTCACCGTTCGACGGGGCCGGGTGGCCGAGGTCCTCGCAGTACTCCTTGTAGATGTTCACCAGGCTCTTCGGCAGCGGCCGGACATCCGGCGCCACGGAGAAGCACAGCCCGATCGGGTGCCCCGGCGTCGGATACGGGTCCTGGCCGACGATCAGCACCCGCACGTCGGCGAGGGGCTGCTTGAACGCGCGCAGCACGTGTTCCCCGGCCGGCAGGTAACGGCGGCCGGCGGCGATCTCCGCGCGGAGGAACTCCCCCATGGCGGCGACGCGCTCCGCGACGGGAGCGAGCGCCTCCGCCCAGCCGGCCTCGACAACTTCGTGCAACGGCTTGGCACTCACGGGCACGCACCCTACTAGTCGAGCCTGCGCAGCCCCGACCGGTACACGTGGATGCGCGCCACGTAGTTGGCGACGATCCCCGACACCATGTCGGCCGGTACCTCGTAGCCCTCGCGCACCCTGGCCGGCACGCCGAGCGCCATCCGCCGCGCCGGCAGGTGCCCGTTGAACGACATCACCGCACCCGCGCCGAGCACCGCGCCTTCCTCGACCACCGCGCCGTTGAGCAGCACGGACCCCGACGCGATGAGGCAGTGGTCGCCGATCGTGGCGCCCTCGATGTGCGCGTTGTGCCCGACCGCGCAGTCCGCGCCGATCCGGGTCGGGTGCTGTTCGGTGCAGTGCACGACCGTGCCGTCCTGCACGTTCGAGCGCTCGCCCACCCAGATGCCGCCCGAGTCGCCGCGCAGCACCGCCTGCGGCCACACCGACGCGTACGCCGCCAGGTGGACGTTGCCGATCACCGTGGCGTCCGGGTGCACGTAGGCCTCCCGGTGGATGGTCGGCTTCTGTTTGCCGAGCGCGTAGATGGGCACTACCGCACCTCCAGTCCGGTGCCGATCGTCTTGCCGAGGTGGACGCTCAGCTCGTTCCCGGCGTAGTGACCGAAGCTCGGCGCATCGGTGTAGCCGGACGAGGCATACATGGCGATCGCCTCCGGCTGGTTCTGGCCGGTTTCCAGGATGATCCGGTGGTGCCCGGCGACGGCGGCCGTGCGCTCCAACTCGGCCAGCATCGCCCTGGCGAGGCCGCGCCCGCGGGCGCTGGGCGTCACGTACATCCGCTTCAGCTCGGCCACGCCGTCGCCACGGGAGCGCCAGCCGCCGCACACCACCGGCGCACCCTCGAGGTAGCCGACGAGGAACAGGCCGAGAGGCGGCGCGAACTGCTCCGGCGCCACGGGAGTCGCGTCCCGCTCGCCGTAGCGAACGACGTACTCCTGCTGCAGTTCGTCGATCAACGCCGCGGCGTCCGGGTGGTCATAGGTAACGATGTCGATCCGCACCCGCGAATTCTCACCCACAACCCGGCCGCCGCGGCCATCGGTTTTCAGCGCCAGTGCTGCCAGCCGGACCCGCCCTCGTACGCGCGGCCGTCCACGGTGACCGCACTTCCCCTGGTCACCGTGCCGATCGTGACCCAACCCTCGGGTACCACGGCCGGGTCGGGGAACGTCGCGGCCAGCGCGTGATCCTCGCCACCGGTCAGCACCCAGTGGCGGGCGTCGGCGCCGAGTGCCGAGGCGACCTCCACCAGTCGCTGGTGCACCTCGAGCAGGTCGGTCCGCACGTCGATGGCCACATTGGACATCTCGGCGATGTGGCCGAGGTCGGCCAGCAGCCCGTCCGAAACGTCGATCATGGCGGTCGCGCCGGCGAGCGCGGCCTGCGGTCCGGCCTCGTACGGCGGCTCCGGCACCCGGTACGCGCCGACCACCGTCACCGGCGAGCGGAACCCGCGGCCCAGCACGGCGAGCCCGGCGGCCGACCAGCCGAGCCGTCCGCACACGGCGACCACGTCGCCAGGCATGGCGCCACCGCGCGTAACGGGGGCCCTTCCCTGGAGATCACCGAGCGCCGTGACCGAGATCACGATCTGTTCCGCGTGGACCACATCGCCGCCGACGAGCCCGGCACCGGCACGCAGCGCCTCCTGCCACATCCCGGCGGCCAGTCCCTCGGCCACCTCGGCCGGCGTCTTCGCCGGACACGCGAGGCCGACGAGCAGCGCGGTCGGCACCGCGCCCATGGCCGCGATGTCGGCCATGTTGACGGCAATCGCTTTACGCCCAACATGTTCCGGGTTGGACCAGTCGAGCCGGAAGTGCACGCTCTCGACGAGCACGTCGGTGCTCGCCACCACTCGGCCGTCCGCCGCGGCCACCAGCGCGGCGTCGTCGCCGGGCCCGATGATCGTCGTCGCCGGCTGGGTTCGACCGGCCGTCACCCGCCCGATCAGGGCGAACTCGCCGACATCCGCGACGGTCTCCGGTGGATCATGAGCCCGTCCTCGTTTACTGTCGCTCATGACCGCTCCTCGCAGGCTCGGAGCGGCCGCTCGCGGGTCGCCCAGCCCTGATGGTTCGCTCCGCAAGCTCCGCTCACGAGACACCCTCCGATAGTCGGATCCCCAAACGATCCGCAACTGCGGTACCTTTTGCTGCTCACGTTCCTACCTCTTGAGGACAGTTAGACACGAAGGGGCGCGCCGTGGTCCACGCATACATCCTTATCCAGACCGAGGTTGGCCAGGCAGCCGCGGTCGCCGCCAAGATCGCGGAGATATCCGGAGTCACGACGGCGGAGGATGTGACCGGGCCGTACGACGTCATAGTGCGAGCCGAGGCGGAGAACGTCGACCTGCTCGGCCAGCTGGTGGTCGCCCGCATCCAGAACGTGGACGGGATCACTCGAACCCTCACCTGCCCGGTGGTCCATCTCTGAGGCATGTTCTAGTTGAGACGTGGCAGAGGAGCCTTTCTCCCGCGTGACACTCGGCGTCGCGGCCGGTCTGGCCGTGGTGCTGGCCGTTGGTGTGGTGGTGGCCGGGCTGGTGCTCGGCTCCGGCTCGGACGCCGGCTCGTCGCCGACGACACGGTCCACGAACACAGCGGCGCCCCGGACGGGACCGCTGGCGCTGGTGGCCGTGGACGCGCCGGCCGCGGCATCGCCGGAGTGCGCGTCGTTGACCGAGGCACTGCCCGGCGAGATCACCAGCGACCAGAAGCCGTTGACCCGGCTGGACCTGGCAGAGCCGGCGCCGCCGGCCGCGGCCGCGTGGAGTGGTGAGCGGGGCGAGCCGGTGGTGCTGCGCTGCGGGCTCGGCCAGCCGGCCGAGCTGACGCCCACCGCGTCGCTCCGCGAGGTCTCGCGGGTCAAGTGGCTGCCGGTCGAGGGCGACGGCGCGGCCACCTGGTACACGGTGGACCGAGCCGTCTTCGTCGCGCTGACCGTGCCGGAGGGCACCGGAACCGGCGCCCTCCAGACGATCTCCGAACTGGTGGCGGAAGTACTGCCGGTCGGCTAGGCGGCCATGAGCATGTCCCAACCGGAAGCCATCTTCAGCTGCAGGCCCAACCTGCTCGTGGCTGATGTGAGTACGAGCCTGCGGTTCTATTCGCACGTACCGGGGTTCCGAGTCGGTTGGCGCTGGTCCGACCCTCAGACGAGGTTCACGGACATGTCCTCCGCATGAGTTCCCCACCGGCCGGAGCCTCCGGCTAGCGGAGCCCGGTGCCGCGCGCGATGGCCGTGTCGATCAGTGTGCTCAGCAGCGTCGGGTAGTCCACTCCGGTGACCGCCCACATCTTCGGGTAGGCGGAGGTGGAGGTGAAGCCGGGCATGGTGTTCAGCTCGTTGATGATGAGCGAGCCGTCGGCACCCACGAAGAAGTCGACGCGGGCGAGTCCCTGGCAGTCCAGCGCGCGGAACGCGGCGATCGCCATGGCACGCAGCCGCTCGGTCACGTCGTCGTCGAGCTTCGCCGGGATGTCCAGCTCTGCGACCTCGTCGAGGTACTTGGCGTCGAAGTCGTAGAACTCCGGGCCGTCGGCCAGGATGCGGATCTCGGCCGGCAGGGACGCCTCGACGCGGCCGTCGGGGAACTCCAGCACCCCGCACTCGACCTCGCGCCCGACGATCGCCGCCTCGACCAGCACCTTCGGGTCGATCTCCCGGGCCCTGGCGATCGCGGCGTCCAGGTTGGCCCAGTCGGTGACCCGGCTGATGCCAGTGGACGAACCGGCGCGCGCAGGCTTCACGAACACCGGAAGGCCGAGCCGGTCACGCTGTGCGGGGGAAAGCGTCTGCTCGCCGCGGTGCAGCGTCGCGTACGGCCCGATGGGCAGGCCCTCGGCCGCCAGGAGCTTCTTCGTGAACTCCTTGTCCATGGCGACCGCGCTGGCCAGCACGCCGGCGCCCGCGTAGGGCAGGCCGACCATCTCGAGCAGGCCCTGGATGGTGCCGTCCTCGCCGTAGGCACCGTGCAGCACGGGGAAGACGACGTCGACCTCGGACAGCACCTCGCCCTCGCGACCGCGCTCGAGCACCACGAGGCTGGTCGAGCTCGGGTCGGCCGGCAGGGTCAACGCCGTGCCGTCCGTGACGGTCGGCAGCCGGCGCTCCTGGATTTCGAGCGTGCTGGGGTCGGCCGGACCGAGCACCCAGGCCCCCTGCGGCGTGATGCCCACCGGCAGCACCTCGAACCGCTCCTGGTCGAGGTTGGCGAGCACACTCGCCGCCGACACGCAGGACACCGTGTGTTCGGTGCTCTGCCCACCGAAGACGACTGCCACGCGGATTCGCTTTTGCTCAGCCATGGCGCCCGACCCTACCCGTTCAGGTGATCCGGCCATGACTAACTGCCATCATGGCCCACCGCACCGGTCATCATGGCCGACCGCCCTGGTCATCATGGCCGACCGGAGTGGTCATCGGGCGACTCGGGCTACCAGGTCTACCAGTACGGGCAATGCCCGCCGCAACTGTTCGCGCGAGCAGGCCGCGTAGCCGAGTGCGACGCCGAACCAGCTGGCCGGGCCGATGTGGTGGCGGGCCAACCCGTCCAGCAGCAGGCCCCGGCCGAGTGCCAGGCGCACCAGCTCGCTTTCGGCCTCGGCCGACTCGACCGGCACCACCACGTGTGCGCCCGCGTCGTCGCCCAGCACCCGCACTCCCCCGTGCACCAGGGCCTCGACCACCAGCGTCCGGCGTTCGGACAGCTCGCGGCGCAGGCGGCGCAGGTGCCGGCCGAGGTCGCCGCCCCTGGCCAGCTCGACCACCACCAGCTGCCCGGCTGGCGCCGTGCCGATGCCTGTCGCGTCCCGGTGGGCCAGCACGGCCGACACCACGGCGGGCGGCGCGACCATCCAGCCGACCCCCAGCGTCGGGGTGAGGATCTTGCTGGTCGTGCCGAGGTGCACGACCACGTCCGGCGCGAGGGCGGCGAGCAGTGGCAGCGGTGCCACGTCGTAGCGCAGCTCGCCGTCGTAGTCGTCCTCGATCACCAGCCAGCCCTGCTTGCGGGCCCGTTCGACGAGCGCCACCCGGCGGCGCGCGGACATCCGGCCGCCCAGCGGGTACTGGTGAGCCGGCGAGCAGTACACGGCGCGCGCGGCGGCCGGGATCGCGTCGATCAGCAGGCCGTCGGCGTCGACCGGGGCCGGCACCACCTTCAGGCCGGCCGCCCGCATGGCGCCGACCGCCCGCTGGTAGCCGGGTTCCTCGACGGCCACCACGTCACCGGGGCGCAGCACGGCCGCACCCAGCTCGGCGGCCGCCGTGCTCGTGCCGGCCGTGGCCAGTACGGCGTCGCCCGCGCCGACCCGCAAACCCCGGTGGCGCAACAGGTGTTCGGCGACGGCCGCCCGGTACTCGGGCAGCCCCGGCCGGTTCGGCCGGACCATCGGCGCGACGTGGGAGGCCGCGCGCCACGCCCGCCGCCACGCCGCCTGGTCGATGCCGCCCGCCCACGGCGATCCCGGCGTGAGGTCCACAGTGGACTCCGTGACCAGCTCGCGGCGGGCCGGCTTCGGCGGATCGGCGAGCGAGCCGGGCGGCGCGGTGGTGATGTAGGTGCCCGAGCCGTGCCGGCCGGCGATCCAGCCCTCGGCGTGCAGCTGTTCGTAGGCGGCGGAGGTGACCGTGCGGCTCACGCCCAGCTCGCCCGCCAGCGCACGGGTGGATGGCAGCCTGTCGCCGCTGCGCAGCCGGCCGTCCCCGGCAGCCGCGCGAAGTTGCTCGGCGAGCTGCACGGCGAGCGGGGTCACGGCCTCGCGGTCGAGCGTGACCGGAAGAGCGGGAGTCTCAGCCATCAGGAAGTGGCCTTCCAAAATCGCGGGGTCGTGGCCCTTCAATGATGCCACTAGTGGCGGCGATGCTGGACGCGTGAGCCAACTCGACCTGTCACCGACGCCCCGCAGCACCATTCAACGAGGCAAGAAGCGCGCCGTGACCGACCGCGCCGCCCTGTCCGGCGTACTCGACGCCGGGCTGATGTGCCATCTCGCGTTCGTCACGCCCGCCGGCGCGCCGGTGGTCATCCCCACCGGCTACGGCTACGAGGACGGCACGCTCTACCTGCACGGCTCGACCGGAGCGGCGAGTCTGCGCGACGGCGCGGGCGCCGAGGTGTGCGTCAACGTCACGCTGCTCGACGGCATCATCTACAGCCGCGCGGTCTTCCACCACTCCATGAACTACCGCTCGGCCACCATCCACGGCCGCGCCGTGCCGGTGACCGACCCCGACGCGAAACTGCACGCTCTGCGCGTGATCACCGAGCACCTCGCGCCCGGCGCGTGGGACCGGGCGCGCGGACCGAGCGCGCAGGAGTTCGCGAAGACCGCCGTGCTGGCGCTGGACCTGACCGAGGCGGCCGTGAAGATCCGCACGGGTCCGCCCAGCGAGGAGCCGGCGGACCTGGAATCCGAGGAGTTCGGCCGAGTCTGGGCCGGGGCGCTGCCCATCGTCCGCGGCTGGGGCAAGCCGGACCCGTGCCCGCACCTGCCGTCCGATGTGGACGTGCCGGACTACGTCACCCTGCGGCCCGGTCCCCGCTGAACCAGACCGGGCGCATGGTCCGCACGGCGCGGTAGACGTGCAGGCTGACCGCCGGGTCGGCGCCGTCGTTGCGGACCTGGTGGACGTAGCCGGGCCCGAAGACGCGGGACTGGCCGATCGCCAGGTCGTGGGTCACGCCGCGATGGGCCACGTGCTCGGTGAGCACGCCGGAGATCACGGTGAACGCGCCGGTGGCGGCGCCGTGGTCGTGGAGGTCGGTGTGCTGGCCGGGGAGCCAGCTCATCAGCCAGACCTCCTGGCCGTCGGTGGCGTCGACCAGCGCGGCGAAGCGCTCGTCGGGGTCGTAGCGCAGCAGGTGGGCCCACCGGTCGCGGTTGGTCGCGTACTCGCGGGCGATCAGCGCGGGATGAACGGTGGCGGGCGTCGCGGTGGACGCGATGGTGTTGGCCGGCACGGCGAACATGGGTGAGACCTTCTCGGGAGACGCGGTAAGGACGCGGGATCTACCGGGAAGGACACAGCGCGCTGGCGACGCGGCGGAGCTGGATGTAGCCCCGCCGGCGGCTCGGCACGCTCGTCGACATGGAAGAAGGAAAACAGCCGGGCCGACCCCGGTCAACCAATTCCACCCCGTGAGACAGCCCGCCCGCCCGAACGTGGAACTCACCCGTCCTGAACGTGGGACTCGCCAGCTCCGAACGTGGGACTCGCGAGATACCCGGGCGAGTCCCACGTTCGCGACCGGCGAGTCCCACGTTCCGGCTCGGCGAGTCCCACGTTCACGAGCGGTGAGTCCCACGTTCCGGCTCGGGTCAGCGTTCTGGTTTGGTTTTGCGGCCGATGAGTTCGCCGGCCATCTCGCGCGGGTCGAAGCCGTCGTGGCACACGCGGTGCACCACCTCCGTGATCGGCATCTCCACGCCGCTGCGCAGCGCCAGCTCCCGGATCGACGAGCAGGACTTCACGCCCTCCGCCACCTGACCGTGCATCGCCGCCTGGGCCTGCGCGACCGTCTCGCCCCGCCCGAGCCGGGCGCCGAACGCGCGGTTGCGGGCAACCGGCGACGAGCACGACGCCACCAGGTCACCGAGGCCCGCGAGACCCGCGAACGTCATCGGGTCCGCACCCAGAGCGGCGCCAAGACGGGACATCTCCGCCAGCCCGCGCGTGATGAGCGTGGCGAGCGTGTTGTGGCCGAAGCCCAGGCCGCCGGCCATCCCGCACGACAGGGCGATCACGTTCTTGCATGCGCCACCCAGCTCGCAGCCCACCACGTCGGTGTTGGTGTACGGCCGGAAGTACCCGGTGGTGCAGGCCTGCTGCACGGCCACCGCGCGGTCGTGGTCGGTGCAGGCGACCACCGACGCGGTCGGCTGCTCCGCGGCGATCTCCGGGGCGAGGTTCGGACCCGTCACCACGGCCACCTGCTCCGCCGGCACGCCGAGCACCTCGACCACCACCTCGCTCATCCGCTTGAGCGTCCCCAGTTCCACGCCCTTCGCCAGGCTGATCAGCGTGGTCGACCGGTCGATCAGGCCGCTCCACGCGGTGAGGTTGTGGCGCAGGCTCTGGCTCGGCACGGCGAGCACCATGGCCTCCGCGCCCTCCAGCGCCACCCGAGGGTCCGAAGTGGACCGCAGCCCTTCCGGCAGCGTCACCCCCGGGAGGTAGTCGGGATTCTCCCGGCGCTGCGCGACCGCCTCGGCCACCTCGCGGCGCCGGGCCCACAACGTCACGTCGCTGCCGGCGTCGGCGAGCACCTTCGCGAACGTCGTGCCCCACGACCCCGCACCGAAGACCGCGATTCTCATGCTTCCGGGGAGTCCTTCTTCTTCGCGTCGAGCGCGGCCTTCGCGGGCACGTAGAACCCCTCGGGCGCCGGCTCGTCGCGCAGCACGGCCAACTGGTCGCGGACCCGGGCCATCAGCAGGTCGGTGACCTCGCGCAGCAGGTCGTTCGTGACCGGCTTGCCGATGTAACCGGACAGGTCGACCGGATCGGACACGTCGACCTGGATGCGCTTGCGCGGGATGGGCCGGAACTTCTTCGTGTAGCCGTTGAAGATGTCGCCCGTGCCCCACCGGGCGGCCGTGAGCACGGTCACGCCGTGCTCCAGGTTGTCCAGCACGAGCCGCGCCACGCCGGTCCGCGAACGCATGGGCCAGCCCGACGGGTCCCTGGTGATCGTGCCCTCCGGGTAGATCACCACCAGCTTGCCCGACCGCAGCGCGTCGTTCGCCGCGTGCAGGCTCTCGGCCGCACCGGCCGACCGCCGCGCCACGGGGATGCTGCCGGCGCCGCCGATCAGGTACTTGAAGAGCGGCACGCGGAACAGGCTCTCCTTCGCCAGGAACCGGGGCACCCGCCCGCTGCGGTGCACGAAGACCGCGTCGACCGCCGGGTCCAGGTGCGAGACGTGGTTCATGACCAGCAGGATGCCGCCCTCGCGGCGCAGCTTCTCGCTCCGCTTCGGCCGGACCTTCCCGATCCAGGAGATCGGATAGAAGATCATCGCAGTGACCCCGACCCAGAACTCCGTCTTCTCGATTCGCGCCGGCACCTGTCCTCCTCGTTCCCCGTGAGACTGCCCGTGAGTATGCCCGGATCACCGGCCGGAGCACGCGCATGCCGGGCCGTCCTGCACGATGGGGCCCGTGGATCTGGTTGTACCGATCAAGAGGCTGGACCGGGCGAAGTCCCGGCTACGCGGTGCCGTGCCGGGCGTGGAGCACGCGGAACTGGTGCTGGCGCTGCTGCTCGACACGGTGACCGCCGCGATCGCCGCCCCCGGTGTACGCCGGGTGCTGGTGATCTGTGAGGACGACCGCGTGCCGGTCGCGCTGCGCGGCACGGGCGTGGAGTGTGTCGACGTGCCCGGGCTGCCCGGGCTGAACGCGGCCCTCGCCCACGGCGCCGGACTGCTCCAGGCGGCCGACCCCCGTAGCGCGGTCGGCGCGTTGCAGGCCGACCTGCCGGCGCTGCGAGCCATCGATCTCGGCGCCGCGCTCACCGAGGCGGCCGGGCGAAGA
The DNA here is from genome assembly GCA_963826035.1 of uncultured Actinomycetota bacterium. Classification (GTDB taxonomy): domain Bacteria; phylum Actinomycetota; class Actinomycetes; order Mycobacteriales; family Pseudonocardiaceae; genus Actinophytocola. The sequence goes on from CAWGVZ010000010.1 coordinate 901,777, forward strand.
GCGTTCTGCGTCGACCGGCCGGGCACCGGGACCACCCTGTTGGTCACCGCACCCGGCCAACCGCTCGCCCCGCGCTTCGGGGTCGGTTCGGCGGCCGCGCACGCGGCCGGCGGCGCGGTCCCGCTCGACGGCGCCGCCTCGCTGCGGTGCGACGTCGACACGGGCGAGGACCTCTCGACGGCCACCGAACTCGGCCTCGGCGGTCACAGCGCCACCCTTCTGGTGGAATCGGGAAAGTTCACGACGTCGTTCGACCGCGGCTGCACCACTCGCCCGTAATTGCTGGACAATGAGGCTGTGAGTACGGACAGCACCCCGCAGCAAGCCGTCCCGACCACGGCGGAGACCGAGCCCGCCGAGGCCAACCAGAACGGGCCGGAGCCCCGACCCCTGCCCTCCGCGCCGCCCGCGGTCACCCCGGACGCGGTCGTCACCGACCTGCCGGACGACCGCTACCTGAACCGCGAACTGTCCTGGTTGGACTTCAACGCCAGAGTCCTCGCCCTCGCCGAGGACGAGTCGCAGCCGCTCCTCGAACGGGCGAAGTTCCTGGCGATCTTCGCGTCGAACCTCGACGAGTTCTACATGGTCCGCGTCGCCGGGCTGAAGCGGCGCGACGAGACCGGCCTGTCCGTACGCAGCGCCGACGGGCTGACTCCGCGCGAGCAGTTGGCCTACATCTCCAAGCGCAACCAGGAGTTGGTCGAGCAGCACGCGGCCGCGTGGGAGAAGCGCCTGCGGCCCAAGGTGGCCGAGCAGGGCATCCGGATCGCCGGCTGGAGCGAGCTGACCGAGGAGCAGCAAGAGCGGCTTCGGCGCTACTTCCGCGAGCAGATCTTCCCGGTGCTCACCCCGCTGGCCGTCGACCCGTCGCACCCCTTCCCCTATATCTCCGGGCTGTCGCTGAACCTCGCGGTCACCGTGCGGGACCCCAACGGCGGCGGCGAGCGGTTCGCGCGCGTCAAGGTGCCGGACAACGTGTCGCGCCTCGTGCCGATCGACCACCGGCGCGAGGAACGCGGCGCCACGTTCATGCCGTTGGAAGAGCTGATCGCCGCGCACCTGAACGACCTGTTCGCCGGCATGCAGGTGACCGAGGTCCACGCGTTCCGGGTGACTCGCAACGCCGACCTGGAGGTCGAGGAGGACCAGGACGAGGACCTGTTGAAGGCGCTCGAACGCGAGCTGGCGCAGCGGCGGTTCGGTCCGCCCGTGCGGCTCGAGGTGGCCGACGACATGAGCGAGCACATGATGGAGCTGCTGCTGCGCGAGCTGGAGGTCGACCCGCACGACGTGGTGGTGGTGCCGGGGCTGCTCGACCTGTCCTGCCTGTGGCAGCTGCACGGCGTGGACCGCACCGACCTGAAGGACCCGCCGTTCGTGCCGGCCACGCACCCGGCGTTCGGTGAGCGGGAGACGCCGAAGAGCGTGTTCGCCACGCTGCGCGAGGGCGATGTGCTGGTGCACCACCCGTACGACTCGTTCTCCACGAGCGTGCACCGGTTCATCGAGCAGGCGGCCGCCGACCCGAAGGTGCTGGCCATCAAGCAGACGCTCTACCGCACTTCCGGTGACTCCCCGATCGTCGAGGCGCTGATCGACGCGGCGGAGGCCGGCAAGCAGGTGGTGGCGCTCGTGGAGATCAAGGCCCGCTTCGACGAGCAGGCGAACATCAAGTGGGCGCGCACGCTGGAGAAGGCGGGCGTGCACGTGGTCTACGGCATGGTGGGGCTCAAGACCCACTGCAAGACCGCGCTCGTGGTGCGCCAGGAAGGCTCGGTCATCCGGCGCTACTGCCACATCGGGACCGGCAACTACAACCCGAAGACCGCGCGGCTGTACGAGGACGTGGGGCTGCTGACGGCCGAACCGTCCATCGGCGCGGACCTCACCGATCTGTTCAATGTCCTGACCGGATACGCGCGGCAGGACACCTACCGCAGTCTCATGGTGGCGCCCTACGGAATTCGGCGCGGCATAGTGGAACTAATCGAACGGGAGAGCGACCACCTGCGGGCCGGGCGGCCGTCGGGTATTCGGATGAAAATCAACTCGCTGGTGGACGAACAGGTTATCGACGCGCTGTACCGGGCCTCGCAGTCCGGGGTCGAGGTGGACATCGTGGTGCGCGGGATCTGCGCGTTGAAGCCGGGTATCGCCGGATTGTCGGAGAACATCCGGGTGCGGTCGATCCTCGGCCGGTTCCTCGAGCACTCCCGGGTGTTCCAGTTCATCGGTTCCGACGAGCACTGGATCGGCAGCGCTGACATGATGCACCGCAACCTGGACCGCCGCGTGGAGGTCCAGGTCCGGATCGCCGACGAGAAACTGACGGCGCAGCTGGACGCCATGTTCGCCTCCGCGCTCGACCCGGCCACGCGCTGCTGGCTGCTCGAGCAGAACGGCGACTGGGCGGCATCCCCGGCGGAGGGCTCCTCGGTGAAGGACCATCAGGCGCAGATGCTCGCCGGGCATCGAGCACTCGCCTAGGAGTTCGCGCGATGACGATCGCGGCCGCGGGTGCGGTGGTGTGGCGGCCGGCCGCGGGCGGGGTGGAGCTGGTACTGGTTCACCGTCCCCGCTACGACGACTGGAGCCTGCCCAAGGGAAAGCTCGAGGGCGCCGAACCGGTCCGCGGCGCGGCTGTGCGGGAGGTGTGGGAGGAGACGGGGCTCCGGGTGGCGCTCGGCCGTTCGCTCGGCCGGGTCCGCTACCGGGTCGGCCGGCACGGGAAGAAGGTCGACTACTTCGCCGCACGGGCGCTGGGCGGCGGCTTCGAGCCGTCGAGCGAGGTCGACCAGATGCGCTGGTGCACCCCGGAAGCCGCGGCCGAACTGCTGACCTACGCCGACGACCGGCGGGTGCTCACCGAGTTCGGCGCGCTGCCGGCCGAGCTGATCACCGTGTTGTTCGTGCGTCACGCGAAGGCCGGCCGCCGCGACCAGTGGGACGGTCCGGACGACCAGCGCCCGCTGTCGCGCACCGGCGAGCGCCAGGTTCCTGCGGTGCGGGCGACGGCCGAGTGGTACGGCGCGGACCGCGTGTATTCCGCGCCCCTGGTCCGTTGTGTGCGGACCGTTCAGCCGGTGGCCGACGACCTGGGCACCAAGGTGGTGGAGGAGCCGTTGCTGGCCGAGCTGGAGTACGCGGGCCACGAGGAGGCGACGAAGCTGCGGCTGTGGGAGATCGTGGCGGAGGGCGGCACACCGGTCATGTGCAGTCAGGGCGGTGTGATCCCCGATCTGGTGTCCCGTGTGGCCGATGCCGCGGGGCTGCCGCTACGACGCGTCGAGGCCAAGAAGGGCAGCGTGTGGGCCCTGTTCTTCGCGGCCGGACACCTGGTGGCCGCCGACTACCTCCCCCGCCCAGCAGAGTGACCACACCGGACTGACGGCCCAAGCCCCGAACCCAGCACCGCGATCTCCCGGGTCGAGAATCGCGATCTCGGCGTCCGGAACCGCGATCTCGAGGGAAACGATCTCGAGCGCCGGAACCACGATCTCGCGTGCGGGAACCACGATCTCGCGTGCGGGAAGTACGAACATGCGTGCCGGACGTGGCGACATGCGTGCCCGAACCGGGAACATGCGGTCGAGACATGGCGACATGCGGTCGGCACGTGGGGACATGCCCAGAACGCGGGACCCCGCTCGCGCATGTCCCCAGCTCCGGACCGCATGTTCCCGGCTCCCGACCGCATGTTCCCGGTTCTCGGCCGCATGTCTCCACGTCCAGACCGCATGTTCGCGGTTCCGGCACGCGAGATCGCGCTTCCGGACGCCGAGATCCCGGTTCCCGGGCGCGAGATCGCGGTTCTCGACCGCGAGATCGCGGTTCCCGACCGCATGTCCCCGGGTCCCGACCGCATGTCGCCACGTCCAGACCGCATGTTCGCGGTTCCGGCACGCATGTTCGCGGTTCCGGCACGCGAGATCGCGGGTCCCGGCCTCATGTTTCCGGGTCCCGACTGTATGTTCCGGTCTCGGCCAGCGCGGTCGTGGTTGTCGGCTGGGAGTTCCATGTTGTGGCACAGGGTCCGCACAGACCGAAGGCCCGCCACCGGATCCGGTGGCGGGCCTTCGGGTTGAAACGCTTACTTCTTGCGAGTGGTCGCCTTCTTGGCAGCGGCCGGACGAGCCTTGGCGGTCGCCTTCGCGGCGGTCGCCTTGGCCGGAGCGGCCTTCTTGGCCGGAGCGGCCTTGGCCTTGGCGGCCGTCTTCGCCGGCGCGGCCTTCTTGGCGGTGGCCTTGGCCGGAGTGGCCTTGGCCGCCGCCGGCTTGGCGGCGCGCGTGGCCGGCTTCGCCGCGGCGGCCCGGGTACGGGTCGTCGTGGCAGTGGAGCGTGCGGCAGCCGCGCGCGTGGTCGCCGGACGGGCGGCCGCCGTGCGCGTGGTGCTGGCCGCGGTGCGGGCCGTGGACGACGCGGTGCGGCTGGCGGCCGAACGCGTCGCTGCGACCTTCGGCAGCTTCTTCGAACCGCTCACCACGTCCTTGAACGTGGTGCCGGCGCGGAAGGCTGGCACGTTGGTCTTCTTGACCTTCACCGTCTCGCCCGTGCGCGGGTTACGCGCGGTGCGAGCGGCACGGGCACGCTTCTCGAACACACCGAAGCCGGTGATGTTCACCTTCTCGCCCTTGTTGACCGTGCGCACGATCACATCGACGAGACCATCGACCGCAGCGCCTGCGGCCTTCTTGTCGCCGAGGCGGTCCGAGAGCGCCTCGATGAGTTGGGCCTTGTTCACCCTTCAGTCCTCCGTTGACCACACTTGCGTTCTCGGCCAATCCGGCCGACTTCAGGCCACCGTATGCCTAAGTTGCGACTTTTTCCACGCGACTCGCCCAAATTCCCCGCGAAGGGTGCCGGATCTTGTTGCGTGGCGGCTATTCGGCGGCCGCTCAAGAAGGGAGTGTAGAGGTGGTCGGCTTCCATGCGGGCCGACCCCCCTCATAGGCCCCAATGACATCCGCGTGCCGCAGCGTCAGTCCGATGTCGTCGAGCCCTTCGAGCAGCCGCCAACGGGTGTAGTCGTCGACCTGGAACGGCGCCGTGAAGTCCTTGGCCCGCACGGTCTTGTCCTGCAGGTCGACGGCGACTTCGGTGCCCGGCTCGGCTTCCAGGATCTTCCATAGGAGCTCGACGTCGGACTGGCTGCACTCGGCCGCCAGCAGGCCCTGCTTGCCCGCGTTGCCACGGAAGATGTCGGCGAACCGGGAGGAGATGACCACCCGGAAGCCGTAGTTGGACAGCGCCCACACGGCGTGCTCGCGGGAGGACCCGGTGCCGAAGTCCGGTCCGGCCACCAGGACGCTCCCCGCACGGAAGGGCTCCAGATTGAGCACGAACTGGTCGTCGGAGCGCCACGCTGCGAACAGACCGTCCTCGAAACCGGTGCGGCTCACCCGCTTGAGGTACACGGCAGGGATGATCTGGTCGGTGTCCACGTTGGACCTGCGCAGCGGCACGCCGACACCGGTGTGGGTGGTGAAGGGTTCCATGGTTCTCAGGTTCCTTTCAGCTCAGGTCTGCTGTGTCGATGCTCGACCCTGCAAGCAGGTCTTCGGGAGAAGAGAGCGTGCCGCGCACCGCCGTGGCGGCGGCGACCAGCGGCGACACCAGGTGGGTACGCCCGCCCTTGCCCTGCCGGCCCTCGAAGTTCCGGTTCGATGTGGACGCGCTGCGCTCGCCCGGCTTCAACTGGTCAGGGTTCATGCCGAGACACATGGAGCAGCCCGCGGCCCGCCATTCGGCGCCCGCGTCGAGGAAGATCTGGTCCAGTCCCTCGGACTCGGCCACCGCCCGGACCCGCATGGAACCGGGCACCACCAGCATCCGCACGCTGCTCGCCACCTTGCGCCCGCGCAGCACGTCCGCCGCGGCCCGCAGGTCCTCGATGCGCCCGTTGGTGCAGGAACCAAGGAAGACGGTGTCCACGGAGATCTGCCGCAGCGGCGTGCCCGGCGTGAGATCCATGTAAGACAGCGCCTTCTCGGCGGAGGTCCGCTCGTTCTCGTCGGCGATCAGCTCGGGGTCGGGAACCCGCTCGGAAAGCGGCAGCCCCTGCCCCGGGTTGGTGCCCCACGTGACGAACGGGGTGAGCGCGCTCGCGTCGATGTGGACCTCGGCGTCGAACTCGGCGTCGTCGTCGGTGCGCAGCTCGCGCCACGCGGCGACCGCGTCGTCCCACTGATCCTCGGTCGGGGCGTGCGGGCGGCCCTTCAGGTACGCGAACGTGGTGTCGTCCGGGGCGATCATCCCCGCGCGGGCACCGGCCTCGATGGACATGTTGCAGACGGTCATCCGCGCTTCCATCGACAGCTGCTCGATCGCCTTGCCGCGGTACTCGAGCACATGGCCCTGGCCGCCGTTCGTACCGATCTTCGCGATGACCGCGAGGATGACGTCCTTCGCCGTGACGCCGGGGCGGAGGTCGCCGTCCACAGTGATCGCCATGGTCCTGAACGGCCGCAGCGGCAGGGTCTGCGTGGCGAGCACGTGCTCCACCTCGGACGTGCCGATGCCGAACGCGAGCGCACCGAACGCGCCGTGCGTGGAGGTGTGACTGTCGCCGCACACCACGGTCATGCCGGGCTGCGTGAGGCCGAGCTGCGGACCGACCACGTGCACGATGCCCTGTTCCGCGTCGCCCATCGGGTGCAGCCGCACGCCGAACTCCGCGCAGTTCCTGCGGAGCGTGTCGACCTGGGTCTTGGACACGGGATCGGCGATCGGCAGGTCGATGCCTGCCGAAGACCTGCTTGCAGGGTCGAGCGTCCAGTCCGTCGGGACGTTGTGATCCTCCGTGGCGATGGTGAGATCCGGCCGGCGCACCGGGCGACCGGACAGTCGCAGTCCGTCGAACGCCTGCGGGCTGGTCACCTCATGAATCAGGTGGAGATCGATGTAGAGCAGGTCCGGTTCCGCGCCGGTGCCCTGCCGGACAACGTGTTGCTCCCACACCTTCTCTGCAAGTGTTTTTGCCATCGCTTCTCACCATCAACTTCCACAACGGGGGTTCCCACGATCTGAAACACTGGACTTCCCATACAGTGGGAACATAATATCGAGACGTGGGACAGCATAGCGGCATCGGTGTACTGGACAAGGCAATGGCCGTCCTCCAAGCGGTGGCCAAGGAACCTTGTGGCCTGGCCGAGCTGTGCACGCGCACGGGGCTTCCCCGTGCGACGGCGCACCGGCTCGCGGTGGGACTGGAGGTGCATCGCTTACTGCGCAGAGGAACCGACGGCCGGTGGCGGCCGGGCGCCGCGCTCGCCGAGTTGGCGGGCGGCGCGGTCGACCCGCTGCTCGACGCGGCCAGCTCGGTACTCCCCCGGCTGCGCGACCGCACGGGCGAGAGCGTGCAGCTGTACCGCAGGGACGGTGTGCACCGGATCTGCATCTCCACGGCCGAGCCGCCGAGTGGCCTGCGCGACACGGTTCCCGTCGGCGCGCGGCTGCCGATGACCGCCGGCTCGGGCGCCAAGGTGCTTGCCGCGTGGACGGATCCGGCCACCCAGCGCGCGCTGCTGTCCGACGCCGTCTACGGCGAGCGGGCGCTGCTCGAGGTTCGCCGCCGCGGCTGGGCGCAGAGCGTGGCCGAGCGGGAACCGGGTGTGGCAAGCGTCTCCGCTCCCGTGCGCGACACGTCGGGCACCGTGGTGGCCGCGGTTTCCGTGTCGGGGCCCATCGATCGCATGGGCCGGCGCCCGGGTGCCCGCTGGGCGGCCGACCTGCTGGCCGCGGCGGAGGCCCTCCAGTCCAGGCTCTGACGGTCCACTCGGGACTGCGCCAGAGGGCGCGCGAACAGGGTCGGTGGATGCCCGTCGTGATCGAGGTGGTTCCTGGCGGCGCCGCCAGGGGCCGCCTCGGCGCGGCGGGCGCCGCCAGCCCTGTTCGCGCGCCCTCTGACCTGCGGATCGGGTTATCGTGCGGCATGGTTGTACTGCGACCGCCGGTCGCGCCGGTGCTGGCGCGAGACGAGCGCGAGGTACCGGCCTCCGACCCGCGCTGGGTCTACGAGCCGAAGTTCGACGGCTGGCGCGCCATGCTGTTCACGGCGGCCGGGGTGGTGCAGTCCCGCCGGAGCAACGACCTGGCCGCGCGGTTCCCGGAGATCGCCGTGGCGGGACGGGAACTCGGCGACCTCGTGCTCGACGGCGAACTGGTGGCGCTGCTCGAAGGCAGGCTGGAGTTCGGTGCGCTCGTATCGATGCCGCGCGCCCGCGAGGCGGCCGGGGTGGTCATCTACTACGTGGTGTTCGACGTGCTGGCCGACGGCGACGAGGACCTGCGCCCGCTGCCGTTGTCAGCTCGCCGGGAGCGGCTCGAGGAGTTGCTCGCCGACACCCGGCCGCCGTTGCAGCTGACACCGTCCACCACGGACCGGGACGCGGCGCTGGCGTGGATGAGCCCGGAGCTGGCGGAGATCGGCATCGAGGGCGTGGTGGCCAAGGACGTGACCGGGTCGTACCGCGCCGGGCGGACGGGCAGTTGGATCAAGGTGCGGCAGAGGGTGGTGGTGGACGCGGTGGTCGTCGGGGTGGCCGGCTCGGCCGACCGCCCGGAGGCGCTGCTGCTCGCCCGTCCCGACAACGTGGGCGCGCTCGTGCCGATCGGGCTGTCGCTACCGTTGCCGCCCGCGTTGCGCGATGAGGCGGCCGCGCTGGTGACGCCGACGGGTGAGCCGCGCACGAGGCTGCCCGGCTCGGTCATGGGACACCAGGGCGGGGAGTACCAACCGGTGCACGCGACGCTCGTGGTGGAGGCGGAGGCCGAGGCGACCGTGATGTCCTTCAGCGGCAGGCTCCGCCCGCGCATCCACCGGCTCCGCCCGGACGTCACGGTCGAGGAGATTTCGGGTAGACCAGAGGAATGAGGTTCGTCGTACAGCGCCACCGCGCCCGCCGCCTGCACTACGACCTGCGGCTGGAGCTGGGTGGGGTGCTGGTGAGCTGGGCCGTGCCAAAAGGACCGTCGCTCGACCCGAAGGCCAGGCAACTGGCGGTGCAGGTGGGCGACCACGCACTCGGCCACTACGACTTCGAAGGCGTGATCGCGAAGGGCAACCCGGGCGGCGGTGACGTCATAGTGTGGGACTGGGGCACCTGGCAGCCGGCGAAAACCACCGACCCGGCCGCCGCCATCGCCGAGGGTGAGCTGCATTTCGATCTGTTGGGCGAAAAGCTGGCCGGTCGCTTCGTGCTCATCCACACCCCGCGCCACGGCCCGAGGGACTGGCTCCTCATCCACAAGAACGACGACCACGCCCGGCCCGGCTGGAACCCCGAGGCCCACCCGCACTCGGTGAAGACCGGCCGCACGAACGACGAAGTGGCCGCCGCCGGTTAGAGGTGGCGCAGGAAGTCCAGCACCAACGGGCCGGCCACCGCACGGAACTCCTCGAAGTACGCGTGCCGCGCCCCCGGGATCAACCGCGACACCGCACCCGGAATCCGCCCAGCCAACAACGGCGCGTTGGCCACCGGATTGAACACATCGTCACTGCCGTGCACCACCAGCGTCGGCGCGGCGACGCCCGGCAACACGGCCCACGCGTCATGCCCGGCACTCGCCGCGAAGTGCCGGCGCCGCGCGTACGCGGGCATGTCCGGATCGCCGAGGGTGCCGTACGGGCCGGGGTTCGCCGCGAGCCAGGCGGGCGTGTACATCAGTTCCTTCAGTACCTTCTGGGCCGGGTCGCGTCGCGCCAGTGCCCGGTGGACCTCCTTGCTCCGCTCGACCGCGTGCGCGCCACCGGGCGAGGTGCAGCCGAGCACCAGACGGTCCACCCGGGACGGATGATCGACGGCCACCCACTGCGCGACCCGCCCACCCATGGACGTGCCGTATACGTGTGCGCGCTCCACGCCGAGATGGTCGAGGATCGCGATGACGTCGCCCGCGAAACCCCGCGTGCTGTACTCGACGTCCGGCTTGTCGCTGCGCCCCGTGCCCCGGTAGTCGAACGTGATCGTCCGGAACTCGACGTCGAAGTCCGCGCGGACCGAGTCCCACCAGTGATGGTTGTTGGACTGCCCGGCCAGCAGGACGAGGACGCGATCGCCCCGGCCGTGGACCTCGTGGTGGATGGCGACGTCGTCGGCCGCGAGTGCGTAGGGCACGCCCGACCATAGATCCACGCCGGGGACCCCTCCCGCACCAGGCTCCTTACAGTGCATCGAGCACCACCACCGCGCCACCATCAACCACTTCCCCGCTGGACCGCCTGGTCGCCGAGTGCCTCGATGCAGGGAAAGCGTCGTTCACTGCGGTCAACGCAGGGAAAGCGTCGTTCCCTGCACGATAGCCAGCCTGTGATCTAGCCCTGTAGCACTAGACACCCATTCGGGTGACACACGTTCCGTCCGCCACCCCTCGCCTGGCACGGTCAAGACATGACGAAACGCGGGCGCATCGTGCCAGTAATCGCCGGGCTGTTGTTGGTACTGCTGGGCATCGCCCCCGTGGCGCAGGCGGCGCCACCATCGCTCACCGAATGCTCGACCGAGCTGTACCACGACGATCGCCGGCTCGGCCCGGAGCGGCTGCCGCTGCTCGGCCCGGTGGGGAGCCAGCTGTTCGCCTACAGCCGCACCGGCTACCGGCCGACCGAGGTGTTTCTCGACCGCTACTACGACCCGGCGGCGAACAGCTGGATCTACCCGCCGCACGACGGCTACGCGCTCGGCGCCGACGGGCAACCGATCCGGTGGACACGCACGTTGCCCACCGGCGTGGAGATCGACCGCTACGGCAGCGAGTTCGGCGGGTTCCTCGCCCCGCGCGGCGCCCCGTACACCACGCGGGCCATTCCGCCGTCGAACCTGGTCGGGAACCCGGCCGCCGGGTGCAACTACCACGTCTACGAGGTGCTGACGCCGTTCGACGTCCACACCGGCCCGATCGCCGCGTGGTTCTTCCAGCGGGGCGGCGGCCTTCAGTACCAGTTGGACGGTGCCCTGGTGCCGGGCGCGCCCGAGCGGCTGTCGGTGATGTGGTTGCTGGAGAACGGTTACCTGGAGCGGCTGATCTGAGGTCCTGAGCGGCGCGCGAAGTCCGGCGCGTGTTCGGCCATGATCCCGCGACCCACCAGGTAGGCGGGGACCCGCCGGAACCACGGGAACCGCATCATCACCCGCAGCGGGAGCGGCGGCCGTTCGGCGCGGGCCACCTCGATCTTGCCGGCCACCACCGGCCGCAGGATCCGGGCGTGCAGGATCCGCTGCATGCCCTGCACCACAACGGTCGGGATCAGCCGGCGGCGTTGCACCTTCGCCAGGTCCTTCGTGCTCACGTGACCCGAGCGCAGCGGCCCGGCCAGCAACCTCGCGGCGGCCACCGCGTCCTGGACCGCCAGGTTGATGCCCACTCCCCCGACCGGCGACATGGCGTGCGCCGCGTCGCCGATGCACAGCAGGCCGTCCTGGTACCACCGGGTCAACCGGTCCAGCCGGACGTCCAACAGCTTGACATCGTCCCACGACGCGACCGCGTCGCCGCGGTCGCCGAGCCAGGGCGTCAGTTCGGCGAGGCTCGCGACCATCTCCGACACCGGCTGCTCGCGCAGTTCGGGGTCGCTCCCCTTGGGGATGAGAATGGCGGACTGCCAGTAGGTATCCCGGTCGAGCAGGATCAGGGCGCGCGAGTTGCTGAACATGGCGACCGCGCCGCTCGGGTCGCCGTCGACGCGGGGCAGGCGGAGCCACCAGACATCCAATGGGGTCGGGTAGTCCCGCACCCGCAGGTCGGCCGCCCCGCGCAGTACCGACCGGCGGCCGTCGGCGGCCACCGTCAGATCGGCGCGGATCCGGCCGGTGACACCGTCCTTCGTCCGGTACTCCACACCCGTCACCCGGCCGTTCTCCCGCACGAGGTCCACCGCCTCGGTGTCCATGCGCAGGGTGAAGGTCGGCTCCTCCTTGGCCGCGTCGGCCAGCAGGTCGAGCAGATCCCACTGCGGCACCATGGCTATGTAGTTGTGCGGGCCGGGCAGCTTGGTGAAGTCGGCGAACTGCGCCTGACCGCCGCCGAACGGCACCATCGCTCCCTCGAGCCTGCTCTGCGGGAGCTTCGCGAACCGCTCGCCAAGACCCAGCTCGTCCAGCAGCTCCAGGGTCGTCGGATGCACGGTGTCGCCGCGGAAGTCGCGCAGGAAGTCGCTGTGCTTCTCCAGCACCGTGACCTCGACGCCGGCCCGCGCGAGCAGCAGCCCCAGCACCATGCCGGCAGGTCCCCCACCAACAACGAGACATGTCGTTCGCTCGGTCATGGCCACTCCTTATTCAATGTGTGTTGAATAAGACCAGGATGCACCCGCCGCCGGTCGCCGTCAAGCCGGATACCCTGACCGGGCCATGACTACTGCATCCGAGCCCGCATTCGCGCCGGCAGACACCCGTGCCCGCTTCAGCCCGTCCCCGACCGGCACCCCGCACGTGGGTCTCATCCGCACCGTCCTGTTCAACTGGGCCTTCGCCCGGCACAACGGCGGCAAGCTCGTGTTCCGCATCGAGGACACCGACGCGTCCCGCGACTCCGAGGAGAGCTACCACGCGCTACTCGACGCGCTGCGCTGGCTGAAACTCGACTGGGACGAGGGACCGGAGGTCGGCGGACCGCACGAGCCCTACCGGCAGAGCCAGCGCGGCGACGCCTACGCCGACATCGCCGCCCGGCTGCTCGCGGCGGGCGAGCTGTACGAGTCGTTCTCCAGCAACGAGGAGGTCGAGGCCCGGCGCCGCGCCGCCGGCCAGGACCCGAAGCTCGGCTACGACAACGCCGACCGCCACCTCGCCGACGCGCAGAAGGCCGACTTTCGCGCGCAGGGCCGCGAACCCGTGCTGCGACTGCGCATGCCCGACACCGACATCGTGTTCACCGACCTGGTGCGCGGCGAGATCGTGTTCAAGGTCGGCAGCGTGCCCGACCCGGTTCTCGTGCGCGGCAACGGAGCCCCGCTGTACACGCTGACCAACCCGGTCGACGACGCGCTCATGGGCGTCACCCATGTACTGCGCGGCGAGGACCTGTTGCCCTCCACCCCGCGCCAGATCGCGCTGTACGGCGCACTCCAGCGCATCGGCGTGACCACCTTCACGCCCACGTTCGGTCATCTGCCGCTCGTGCGCGGCGAGGGCAACAAGAAACTGTCCAAACGCGATCCCGAGTCCAACCTGTTCCACTACCGGGACCGGGGATTCCTGCCAGAGGGCATGCTGAACTACCTCGCATTGCTCGGCTGGGCCATCGCCGAGGACCGCGACATCTTCACCATGTCCGAAATGGTCGAAGCCTTCGACATCACCCGGGTCAGCGCCAACCCCGCGCGGTTCGACCTGAAGAAGGCCGAGGCCATCAACGCCGAGCACATCCGGCGGCTTTCCAACGCCGATTTCGTGCAGCGGCTGGTGCCTTATCTGGTGGTCGCGAAAATCCTGCCGGAGAACCCGGACGACGAGCAGCTCGCCACGCTCACCGCCATCGGCCCGCTCGTCCAGGAACGCGTGACCGTCCTCTCCGACGCCGCCACCATGATCCGTTTCCTCTTCGTCCCGGACGACGAGTTCGCCCCCGAGCCGGAGGCCGCGGCGAAGAACCTCGGCCCCGACGCGCAGCCCGTCCTGGCGGCCAGCGTCGCCGCGCTCGAGGGCGTCGGCGAGTGGACGGCGGCGGCCATCGAGGAGGCGCTGCGGACCGCGCTCATCGACGGTCTCGGCCTCAAACCACGCAAGGCGTTCGCGCCCGTGCGGGTCGCCACGTCCGGCCGAACGGTGTCCCCGCCGCTCTACGAGTCGCTCGAACTACTCGGTCGCGATCGGACACTCCAGCGGTTGCGTACGACACAATCCTGACAAGGTTCTGACAACGTGGTAACGCGGCGCTGACGAGGAGCGATACAGCTCAATCCAGCCTCACTGGAGTGCTACTGACTGGATCGTGCCAGATGCGCAACAATCACCTCGTTAGCCGAATCGCAACTGGCATCCGGCGGCCTAACCTCTGCTGATGACCTTTGGGCTCGTGCCGTTTCCAGCTGCCTCCGACCGCCATGCCTCCGGGCTGGCGGCCGCGCACGAGCCGCCCCGGATCAAGGCCGTCTGTTTAGACATCGACGACACCCTCGTCGACTTCACCAGCTCCGCCCGGCAGGCCCTCCACGACCTCATCGGGCGTGACGACATGTGGTCCTGCTGGCAGCGGACCACCGACGAGCACGTGGCCAGGGTGGTCGCCGGGGACCTGCCCTACGACGCCATGCACCGCGCCCGGACGAAGGCGTTCTTCGCCGACCTGGGTGCCCTCCTCGACGACGATCTGGTCGCCACCCTCGAAGAACGCCGCTGCACCCAGCTCCGCACCACCTGGCAGCTGTTCAGCGATGCCATCCCCTGCCTCGACTGGCTCCGCGCCGCCGGAATCAAACTCGCGGCCGTGACGAACGCTTCGGGCCAACACCAACGCGCGAAACTCACGGGACTGGGCATCTCCAGATTCTTCGACACCATCCTCATCGCCGGCGAGATCGGTGCGGCCAAACCTGATCCGGTGATCTTCCACACGGCCTGCCGGCAAATGGGCGTCAGCACCTCCGAAACCATGCACGTCGGCGACCTGCTGGACACCGACGCCATCGGCGCCCGCGACGCGGGCCTCCACGCCGTGTGGCTGGACCGCTGTGGCACCGACGAACCGGTCGACGCGGGCGTCCAGACGATCGACACCCTCGCCGACCTGCCGAGACTCATCGTCAGCGAGTACCGGACCCCCGATCTCACGGCCCCGATTATTGGGCCATCCGAGGCGTGGTCTAACATCTCTCACCAGCACTACGGCAGCGAGCCAAGGGCAACCGAGGCCCGCTGAACCGTAGCGTCGGTGGGGTATGGTGTAATTGGCAGCACGACTGGTTCTGGTCCAGTTAGTCTAGGTTCGAGTCCTGGTACCCCAGCAGAGTGAGTCTGATAAGGTTCTCTCTGATCCTGGCCCCGTCGTCTAGCGGCCTAGGACGCCGCCCTCTCAAGGCGGTAGCGCGGGTTCAAATCCCGTCGGGGCTACACACGCTGACCAGGCCGTTTCCATCGGAAGCGGCCTGGTCTGCTGTCCCGTGACATAGGTTTGTGTCATAGCAGACTCCGGAGCGAGTTCCTCCGACGACTCAACTCGCGTTACCCGACGTCTTGACTCAAATCAGAGACAGATCTCGCAACGTACCACCATGGCGGATAAAGGTGCCCTATTCCACCGCACAAACGGCCCGCCAACACTCCCCCACAACGCCTGAAACTCACACTCCTAGCCAGATCAGCCAACCGCACGTACCGTCACAAACCACCCTGCGCTCACACCGACACATACCAACGAACGACGACCTGCACGGACAAAACCTCGGGCCCCCAGAACGCACTCTCATGCCGATGTGAGTGATTTCGTGGCCGGCGAGGCGTTGCCATGCTTGCCCTGCTTGATCATTGTCAGCCGCGGCCACCGCGCCACCGTCAGCCATACACCCAGCAGCAAGGGACCCATGAACCGCCCCGGGCCTGATGGAGGTGCGGCGCCCAGTGTGATTGCAGTGCAAACCGCCCCAGGGCAGGAACGCACCCACCCTATTGGCGACGTCCACGAGCCTCCAGGGCGGCTGCTTCGACCAAAGTGAGCAGGAAACGTCACCCTCGGTTGTATCGCCACAGGTCGAGAAGCATCGCTGTAGGCTCCCGTGCAAGCGGGACAATTTCGCTCATGGACGTTAGTGATATACCGCGTAAGATGCGCCGAATGGCTGGTTCGAACGCTTGTCGGCAATCTTGAAGTAGTAAGTACCTTCCGAAAGGTCGCCGAAGTAGAAATAGTCGGTAGTGTTCAAGCAGTACTGGATCTCGCCCACCACAAATTGGTCGTTCGGCCCACCCCTGTAACGCCATACCTCAATTCGAGGATTACTGCTACAAAAGGCCATCCAGATGTACGCGTCGTAGCCATCGCGATAGTTGAACCAGAATGGCGACGTCCAGCCGTTGAAGCCGTTGTTGATACTCCCACTAGGACCACGTGCCGCATGGGCGGATGGTGTGACCGAAAGCATCATGATCAGTGTGCCGACAAGAATTGCAATCAGACTTCGCATATTGCGTAGGCGCGCGCGAACTCGTTTCATGGCGATCTCCCCAGATCTGCCCTGCAAGGGCTTAAGTCGTACTCCATGGTGACGTCGGAAAGTCTCAACGTCAAGCCCTCTGCACACTGCTTCCTTCAGATAGGTTACATCGCCTCTGCTTATTTGATCTACCTCACCTCGACTGGCGGGTGCTCGTAGACCATGACCTTGACCGGAGCGGGTAGATCCGCGGGGTTGCAGACAGCGAGGTGATCTCACCGACTTTCAGGTGAGTCGGCTGTGTTCGAAATGGGTGAGGACGAGTGCGGCTTTGACAATGTCGCCGATCTTGCTGGGGCTGGCGGTGGTGTGGTGGAGGGCGCGCCAGTGGCCGGTGAGGACGCCGAACCGCGTTCGCCCAGGCAGCACAGGCCACGGAGCTCGGTCGCAACGATTCTGTCGAATCGAGAACGGCGGCGGCCTGCGCTCGGTCCCGCTCTGCCCAGTGCTCGGACCATTCCTGTTCGTCGAGTTCGAGAGCGTCGACAAACTTCAGGAAGACGAGCTTGTCGGGCAGGGGTTTGCAACGCTTGAACCAGTACTGCGGCGCGCTGTGGCTGGACGGCGCCAAGTCGGGACATCGACGCTGGAGATGGGCGGTCAAGGACCGCAAGATCCACGGCCGGAGGCGTCCGAGTCGTTCGTGGAGATCGTCCCAGCAGCACATGGCCAGGCTCGCTGGGTCATCGGTGGGCTGAGCGTGACCACCAGCAGATGATGCCATGTCGGCAAAAAAAAGGCGGTAGACAACGGGGCCGGACGTACGTTTCTGTGCAACATAGTACACATCTATACGACTTTCATTCCCGCTGGTTGGGTTCGTGAGTATGCTGCTGATGCCCGATCAACAGTAAGGAGAGACATGAAGTCGAAACGTATGATCATTTGGCGATCAGCTTTGCTGGCTGGGGCACTTGCGCTTGGAACGCTCTTCGGAGTCACCCCGGCGAGTGCCTCTGTTCCGCTCGCAGGGGTCGGCGATTGCAATGTTTGGGGTGACCTGTGGATACGCCCGGCCCTCCACAACATGGAGGCAGACGGACATGCGACGTGCGCGAGCAACCACAACCAACTGACGCTTACGGTTCGCCTCCAGGTGTGGGGCGGCACGGCCGGGTGGGTAACTCGCGCGTCGGACTTCAAAAGCCAGCTCAACGCGCGCGATATTCATCTACTCGGGGTCCAGAGCGGCTGTCATGTCGGCTCACCCTGGCGAGCTCACGTCACCTTGCGGCTGGGCAACGGCAACGAGGGTCACTGGGTAAGCGACGTCAAGTATTGCCAGTAGCTCCCACAGCGCGATGAAATCGGAGGAGCGGACAAGGGTCAAGTCCTCCGACATGGCGCCATCACTGATCAGCCGTCGCTCTTGATCGCGACGACACCAGCCACAGGGACGCCCGGAGATCATCTCAGACCCGTATCCGCGAGTAAGGCGGTGACACGTTGCTGGGATGGTGATAGGTGCCGCTCTGGCCTGGGATGATGACGTTTGCGACGACGTGATCAGTCCCGGGAGAGGACACCTATCGGGTGGGTAGTTTACGTGGTGGACGGCCAGGGGTGCGGGTCGGCGCGCCGGATCCGTCGTTGACGGCGGTGTCGGGGATGGCGGCGGTCACGGAGTTGGTGGCGCGGTTGGGTGTGGTCTCGGCGTTGGATGCGGCGGTGGGGCCGATCAAGCAGCGTGACCGTGGGTTCGGCGCTGGTGAGGTGTTGGTCGGGTTGGCCGCGGCGCAGCTGGCCGGGGAGGACTTTCTGGTCGGGCTGGACCGCCAGCGTGCTGATGTGGCGGGGCAGGTGATCACGCCGGTGCCGGGGTTGTCCTCGACTACCGCTGCTGGGCTGGCGCGCAGGTTCACCGATCCACAATGGATGGCGGTGGAGACCGGGGTTGCTTCGGTGACTGAGCGGATGCTCAAGCGGGTGCCCGCGGCGCGACGGAAACGGTTGTGTGATGCGGCGACGATCGATCTCGACGCCAGTGATGTAGAGGTCTATGGGCGCAAGAAACGTGGTGTCGCCTACAACCATGAGGGGCAACGGGTGGGGCGTGCGCACGTCGCTACGTGGGCGGAGGTCGAGACCGTGCTGGCCGCGGAGTTGGTGTCGGGTAACGATGATCCACGAGCACACGCGGCCGAACTGTTCCGGCGTGCGCTCGCGGCGTTACCCGAGCAGGCCAGAGCGGGTCGGGTGCGGTTACGGGCCGACGCCGGCTACTTCGCCGGTGAGCTGGCCCGGGTCGCGTTCTTCGCCGATGTCGAGTTCGCGATCGGCGCCAAACGCATCGCCCCGCTGTGGCGGCTACTTTCCGGCATCGCCGAGGCTGATTGGACCGATGCGATCGACATGACGGGCGCGCAGGTCGCCGTCGCCGACTACCGGCCGGCCTGGTGGCCCGCCAAGACCTTCCTGCTGATCCGCCGAGTCCGTCTCGACATCTCCCAGGTCTCAGCCGACCCCCGTTCCCGGCGGCGCCGCACCCTGCACCCGGACCAACGCGCCCTCCCCCTGGAAGAGTTGGGCGACGCGGACGCGATCTACGGCTACTCGTTCATCCTCACGTTATGCCGAGCGTGTTGTTATGCCGAGCTGACACCGGCTGCTGGGTTGTCGTCCCAGTTCAGCCAGCGTCGGCTGGCTGAGCTACTCGGCATAATCACGGCGGCTGTTCGATGCTTTCTTCCTCGGAGCGTGCGCTCTGGAGGAGGAGGTAGTCGTGATGGGCAGGTTGTGGCGTGTGCGGGTGGCTGGCCCGTTGGAGCCGTATGCGGCCGGTTTTCGCGAGGATCTGGAGACCCGGGGTTATTCGCCGTGGACGGTGATCGCTGCTCTGGAGTTGATGCAGCAGTTGAGTCGGTGGCTGGCTGCTCGTCGGCTGGATGCGAGCGAGTTGACCGCTGCCGAGGTGGAACGGTTTGCGTGTGATCATCGAGGCAGTGGTGTTGGGCGGCGGCGAAGCCCGAAAGGGTTGACCTCGCTGTCGGGCTACTTGCGTGGGCTGGGTCTGGTCCCGGAGGCAACGCCATCGGTTGCCGGTGATCGCATCGAGAGGCTGCTGGTCGAGTTTGCTGACTTTCTGACCAACGAGCGCGGCCTGGTTGCGGGGACGGTCTGCTATTACCGCACTTCCGCGAGGAGGTTCCTCGTGGCGTGCGTTCCGCGCGGGGGCGCTGTCGGCGTGGATCTCAACAGGGTGACCGCCGAGGAGGTCAGATCGTTCGTCGTGGCCGAGGTCGGGCGGCGCAGTATCGGATCGGTCAAGAACGTGGTGACCGCGTTACGGGCGCTGCTGCGCTTCTTGTATCTGCGCGGCCATGTGGCCGGCATGCTGGCGGATTCGGTGCCGGCCATCGCGGGTTGGCGAAGGGGATCTTTCCCGCACGTTCTGCAACCGGGTGAGGTGGCTCGGCTGCTGGGCAGTTGCGATCGCCGGACCGCCGCCGGCCGCCGCGACTACGCGGTTCTGGTGTTGTTGGCCAGGTTGGGATTACGGGCCAGGGAGGTGGCGGCGCTCACCGTTGACGAGGTGAACTGGCGGGCCGGAGAGATCCTCGTTTCCGGCAAAGGAAACCGACACGATCGGTTGCCGCTGCCTGCGGATGTCGGCGAGGCCATCGCCGCCTACTGTCAGCGGGGACGCCGTCGAACTGGGTGCCGCAGCGTGTTTGTCCACACTCGAGCCCCGTATGCCGCGCTGTCCAGCAGCGCGATTGTTGCGCGGCGTTGAAGATGCCGATGAATCCGGTGTTGTGGGTGCCGATGGTGTGGGGCGAGGAAACCCCGCCGGATGTTGCTGCGGCGGGGTTTCCTCGGTGAGGTGCCTGGCTTGGTCGGCAAGGTGCCGGCTGGTGTTAGTCGACGACCTCGCTGACCGCGGAGCGGGTGGCGGGTTCGTCGACGAGGTTCTTGCCGGTGGCGAAGGCGGCGACGAGGGATTGCAGGGCGAGGTTGTTGACCGCGCGGGGGTAGCCGCGGGCGGTGGTGTGGATCAGGTTCAGTGCGTCTTCGGTGAAGAGTTGGTCGGCGCGGCCGACGAGTTTGAGGTGGTGGGTGATGTAGCTGCTGGTTTCGGGGGCGGTCATGCCGGGCATGGAGTAGCGCAGCGCGGTTCGTTGTTCGAGCGCGGCGAGGACGGCGAGTTTCATGGTGCGGCGCAGGGTGGGTTGGCCGACGAGCAGGCAGGCCAGTGGCGAGTCCTGGTCCATTGACTGGTTGGTGAGTTATCTCGAATTCGAGATAACTCACCAACCTCGACGTGTCCACACCGGACAAAGCCGCTGCGGTGGAGCGCTGGTACCGACACCGCACCAGCATCGAAAACATCTTCCGCGACAGCAAACACGGCGCCGCGCTCCGCCACCTCCCCTCCGGCTATGTCGAAGTGAACACCGCCTGGATGTGGGGCGCACTGCTGGCCGCCACCATGGCCGCCTGGCTCCACCAACTCACCGCCACCCCAGGACCCGACGGCCAGCTCTCCGGCTGGGGCGCCCGCGACGGCAAAGCCATGATCGCCACCCTGCGCCACCGGCTGATCCGCGTCCCCGCCCGCCTCGTTCTCCAAACAGGGCACACGATCCTGCACCCACCACCCGGCCACCACCTACTCGCCGAAATCCTCGCCCGACTCCGGAAACTCCCCACACCGCCCTGACCACCCCGGCCACCCCAGCCCAGACCCCAGGAACCCCGAAACCGCGAACCCGGCACGACACCGGGCCCGCCAGCACGCCCACACACACGAAACCCGCCCCAACACGCGACATCACGAACCTGAAGATCAACTCAGCCGACTACTCGCGGAATCGGGTCAGAATGCACGAACAAATGCGGTCGACACTCGCGGACAAAATCAATTGGGGGTTGTCCGAACGTAGCTATTCAGCTGTCTGGCAGCCTGGTTGCTGTGGTGTGAGCTGTGGCTGAGATGATCTTGGGGTGTCGGTTCCGGAGTCGGCTGAGGCGTTGCTTGAGCGGGTGCTCGCGCGTGTGGCCGAGTTGGAAGCGGCGCTGGCAGAGCGGGACCGTGTGATTGCCGAGCAGGGTGAACGGATCGCGGAGCTGGAGCGCCGGCTGGGTCAGGATTCGTCGAATTCATCGCGTCCGCCGTCGTCGGATGCTCCGTGGGCGAAGCAGCCAGCGAAGAAGCGTTCGTCGCGTGTCAGGTCGGGACGGAAGCCGGGTAAGCAGCCGGGGGCGGCGTCGTCCTCGCGGAACCTGATTGATGATCCCGACGAACGGTTAGAGATCCAGCCGGATCGCTGCACGTCCTGTGATACGTCGCTCGACAGTGCCGAGGAGTGTGGCCGTCAGCGGCGTCAGGTGGTCGATATTCGGCCGGTGCCGCCACCGAAAGTCACCGAGTATCAACGGGTGTCGAAGATGTGTCCGTGTTGCGGGACGGTGACCACTCCGGGCTGGGACGATGAAGCGGTGCCTGTCGAGCACGCCGAGATCGTGGCCGCACACGGTTCACCGGTGCGGATCGGTTCGGAAACCCTCGCCAGGGCGGCGTTGTTGACCTGCGGGCACTACTTGCCGGTGGGTCGCGCCCGTGACCTGTTGGCCAAGCTGTGCGCGATCGACGTCTCCACCGGATTCCTCGCCGGGATCCGCGGTCGCGCGGCACGCAGGCTGGAGAAGAAGTTCCTTGCCCACATGCGCGCCCTGCTCACGACCGCGCCGGTGCTGCATGCCGACGAGACACCCGGCCGCGCCGCTGGCTCACTGGCGTATGTGCACGTCGCGTGCACCGAGTACCTCACGCTGATGCATGTCGGTGACCGCACCAAGGAGACGATCGACGCCGGTGGTGTGCTGCCGAGTTCACCGGGGTGCTGATACGTGACGGCTACGCCGGCTATCAACACCTCCAAGCCGCGCACGCCTGGTGCGGAGCCCACCTCCTGCGCGACCTACGCGCGTTGTCTGATGCCGACCCCGACGGCCAACTCTGGGCCAGCGCGATGGCCACCACCCTGCTCGACACCAACCACGCGGCGCACCAGGCCCGTGAACGCGGCGCTGAGCGCCTCGACCCAGCGACACTGCGCACCATCCGCAGCCGCTACCAGGGAGCACTCGCCCGAGGCAGGACCGACAACACCGGACAGGCCACCGACCTGGCCGACAAAGCCCGCACCCTCATCACCCGATTCCGCCGCTACGAGGACATGATCCTGCGGTTCGCCACCGACCTCACGGTGCCGTTCACCAACAACGCGGCGGAAAGATCCGTCCGACCCGTCAAGATCCAGCAACGCACCTCCGGCGGCTGCTGGCGCACCCTGCAAGGCCTCATCGACTTCGCCATCGTCCAGTCCTACCTGGACACAGCAACCAAATGGGGCCGCAACAAACTCGAAGTCCTCCGCGAACTCTTCACCACCGGCGCATGGCTACCACCAGCCCTCACACCAGCTGAATAGCTACGTCCGAACAACACTACTTCCCCGCTGGGCCGAGTAGGTCCCAGCGGTTGCCGGATATGTCGAGAAAGACGGCAACCCGCCCGTACGGCTCGGCGCGAGGCACGCTGACGAATTCCACACCCGCCGAAGTCATTCGACGGTAGGCCGCTTCGAAGTCGTCGACACGAAGGAAGAAACCGACGCGACCGGCGACCTGGTTCCCTATAGCCGGAATCTGCCGATCACCATCAGCCCGAGCCAACAGGATCCCGGTGGACGCCGCCGGCGGGCGGACAACGACCCACCGCTTCAGACGGCCGTCGTTGGTCTGCGACGGCGAGTCCTCGATCAGTTCGAAGCCCAACGCGTTGACGAAGAAGTCGATCGCTGGGTCGTACTCAGCGACCACGATCGTGACTAGTTCCAGATGCACGTCGTGAGACTAGAGCGTGCCGCATCTGAACATCGGAGGAGCGCCGTCAGATGCCGATGGTGAGCGTTCCTACGAGCGTCAGTTGCGAAATTCCTGTGGTCGCGCAGGCGAGCGGGTTGGGTTGTACCGCCAGGAGCACCGCTTTGGCGGGTTCGGTGGTGAAGGTGCCGGAAACGATCGATCCAAGCAGCACTATTTCGATGTTGCCCCCGACCCTGCTGGACGTCCTGTTGTAGGAGAAGGTGCTCGGCGGGGTGGCCGCGTTGGTCCACTGGAAGACCCGGGTTCCGCTGCCCTGGTAGAACAGAGCCGTGCAGGTGTAGTTCGGCAGTGTGGCCGTCTCGGTGTAGCTTCCGGTGGCGGCTGAGCCGTTGGTGCAGTTGAAGAGTTGCCCGTTGACGGTGACTGTCACGGTCTGCGGGGTGTTGGTCACCGGCTGGCTGAAGGTCGCGACTTCGTTGACGAGGCAGACCTGGTCAATCGCGGCTTGCGCGGCCGGTGCCGTCCCCACCAGCGACCCAGCCGCGACCGCCAAAAACACACCGGCCATTGCGAACGTGGTTCTTATACCTTTCATCATGGGACCTTTCGGGTTCGGACGAGCGCCTACGCCAGCGCGACAGTGGGCCAGTCACTGACGTCGCTGTGGATACCGGGATCGTTACGTATTGCTGTAACACCTTCGTCGAGCTCGGCGTCGCGCAACTACCGCAGGTCGACGACTGGCTGCACGAATTCGCGCAGCGGCTGGCGAGCCGCCCTGATCTAGTGGCCACGCTGGACGCCTACTACCGGAACGACATGAACCGGCTGAGCACCGCCGGGACATTGCACATCCACCCGCGAACCCTCGACTACCGCCTCGGCCGGGTCCGCGAACTCGTCGAGATGGACCCCGGTTCGCCACAAGGCGTGCGCGTCCTCAGCGCCGTGGTCGCCAGGGTCCTCGCCGGACGCTGGAGCTGACCGGACAGGTTCAGTGCCACCCACCCACCCGGATCTGGGCGGGCTCTCACGCAACCCGATGAACCAGCGCCGAGCGGTATCCCATGACATGGCTGTGCTGCTGCCGTTGCTGGGCACGGTGCCGTACCTGCCGAAGGCCGGAGTGCCGCTGGACACCGAGCTGCCGATCCTGACAACCGCTTACGACTACTACCGCGGCACGTTCACCAATGCCGAGGGCCGCGTGCCCGCACCGTTCCACCGCATCCGTGACGGCCAGCCGGTCAAGCTCGCCCCGCGCTGGGACCCTGGCAGCCGTTCCTGGGCGGTGACGAGCTACTTCACCGCCAACCGCTCCGGCGAGTCGCTCGTGATCGCTGACACACTGCCGCAGTTCACCCCACCACCTACCGTTCTGTCCACACTGGACATTGCTGTGCAGCGGCTACTCCCGCCCCACCAGGAGAACGACGACTGGACCGTGGACCCCGGCGCCGATCTACGGTTCATCGCCACGCCCAGCGGGTTGCGGGCCGGGATCCCCACCGGCCTCGACCTGCGCCCGGGAGAGGTGATCCGGATGAGCTACCAGGTGCCGGCACCCGCCGGGACCTGGGCAAGCTTGCCGTCCGCCACCTACAGTTTCCGTGCCGGCGAGCAGACCGTCGCGGTCCATTCGATAGTTCCCAACGCTACTTTCCCCACCACCGTTACCGTCGACAATTGCCCGATCATCGCCGCGGAGCTGATCTTTCCGCCCGGAGTGGACCAACGGATTCTCGCCGACATCATCGCGCGACTACTTGGGCCATAGGTGGCTATCGGTGCAGCCGCCGTCGTTCTCGCAGACCTGCAACCAGATTCCCGCCGAGGTGGCCGGAATCAGGCTGGTGATGTCCCGCGTGCCGCGGTCGGGCCCGGCGCAGTCGACGTCGTAGAGGTACTTCCAACTGTCGGACAGACCCTCGTTGTGCCACCGGACGTAAGCGCAGTGGGTGTCCTCCTCATGGTCCTCGATGATCACCACATCGTCGCTGGCCCGGTAACGACCCCGGTCGTCGCCGTGGTACTGCCAGGTCGCGTGATCGGCCGACGCCGGCAGGACACCCAGCCCCGCCGCCGTCGTGACGCCGACAATCATCACGCCCACCTTGCTGGCCAACTTCATTGTTGCCTCATTTCCCTGCCGCATTTCGACAGAAAGATCGATGACTTCCCAAGTCAGGAGCCATCAGACATTCCCGTCGCATATCGGGAAATACTTGTTACCCCGGTCGCCCGAACAGGCTAACCCTCCCGTGGCGATCATCGAGGCACTCAGCCTGCGGCAGGTCCTGCCCGCGGAGCAAGATCTCCTCCCGTTGGCCGGAGTTCCATGCGGCGGCCAGGACATAACCGCTCACCGAGAAACCCTGACCGCCGAGCGCCACTCTTCCGAGATTCCTTGCCCCGCGTGCACGTGCATATGCACACTACGAATGCACGGGCGAAGCTTGCGGCGAGGGGAGCTGCGGATGACATCCACCCAGCACGAGGCGGACACGCCGGTGGCGGCCAGGGTGGCGGGTGCGCTCGCCGCGTCCGCCGGCCCGACCTGGTTGGAACTGGTCCGCGGCGACCAGACGGACAAGTTCGCGAACCTCATGGCCGACCTCCGGCTCAAGTACTCCCCCACCGGCGACGGCAAGCGGATCACCTGCGGCTACGCCTACATGGGTCTCGAACCCGCACTGGCCTGGGAAAACGCCTGCCGCGACCTGCTCTACCCGGTGATGCGGCAGAGCATCGAGTCGTTCGCCGGGCGGTGGCACAGCATCCGCACCAGCCTGGAGAACGGGCCGTACCACTACGTGAGCCTCGGCCCCGGCGACGGCCAGAAGGACGGCGTCATCCTCACCGACCTGCGCCGCGACGTCGACAGCTGGTACGTACCGGTGGACTCGAGCACCGAGATGCTGCGCCTCGCGGTCCGCCAACTCATCGTCCGGCAGGAGCTGCCGAGCACCAGCGTTCTCGCGCTGCCGTGGGACTTCTCGGCCAACGACGACGTCGTCGAGCTCCGCAAGGTCCTCACCAGCGCGTTCGGCCCCACGCCGGTGCTGTTCTCGCTGCTGGGCAACACACTCGCGAACTTCGACCACGACACCGGCCTGCTCGCCCTACTCGCCGAGAAGCTGCTCCGTCCCCAGGACCGGCTCCTGCTGGAGGTCGCCACCACTCCGGACCTCACCGAGGACCTCGCGCGGCACGCGGCCGCGGAGTACGAGAGCAGCGGCAGCTTCGGCGACTTCGTCACGAGCGCGCTGCGCCGCTACACCGACCTGTGCGTCGACAAGGACAGTGTCGACTTCACCGGCAGCGTCGAGGACGACCACGCCCTGCTCGTGAAGATGAACTACCGCAACCAGACCGGCGCGGACATCACCATCACACTGCCCAGCCGCGACCGGGTCCCGTTCAAGACCAACGACACGATCCGCCTCGCCGTGTCCCGCAAGTACGCGGCGAGCGGCCTCGACAAGATGATCGTCGCCAGCGGCCTGACCAACGTCGGCGACTGGCGTTCGGAGTTCACCGGCACCGGCCACGGCTTCGGGCTGGCCCTGCGGATGCTCGCCAGGAACCCCGACGAAGCCACATCCGCCAGCACACTGGCCGACCAGCTCTGGAACCGCTGATGGCCCGCTCCTCACTGATCGCCCTCGCCACCTTCGGCAGCGTCGGCGCCGCCGCGCTCATCAGCGTCGTGTGGTTCGCCGCGTCCTCCGGCGACGGCCTGTTCGAGCCGGCCGTCGGACTGCTCGGCATTCTCGGCGGCCTGGCCGGCATCCTCGCCGAACGCCGCGCCGCGGCCAACGACCGACGCAAGGCCATCCGCGCCACCCTGCGCGACGAGCTGAACCGGGCCACCACCATCCTCGCCGGGACCACGTTCGCCCCCACCGACACCCCGCATGCCCAGGTGTACCCGCGCCTGCCGCTGTCCGCCGTCGACGCCGCCCTCACCTCCGGCGTGCTACTCGAACCAGCCGACACCGAACTGCTCAACCAACTCCACCAGTGGCGCGACGAAGTTAACGGCTTCCACCGCCGACTCGAACTCACCGAGACCCGCGTGTTCGCGGCCGGCGCCACCCACGACGCCACCGACCTCCACCGCGCACTGCACCGGCAAGGCGGCTACCTCGACCACATCCGCGGCCGGCTGGCACAACTCTTCATGCTCATGGAGCCCACCACACTGCGACCAGGGGCGGAACGCGAGATCACTTGAACGAAGCCAAGCCCTGCGACCCCCTGATTTCGTCAGAAGCCCTGGAACACGCGACGCAGGTCGTCGAGCGTGACGCTGCCCTCCACGGTGACACCGTTGTCGTACGGTGCCTTGAGACGGCCGCTGACCAGCCGGACGAACGCTTCCCGAGGCCCGTTGAACGTCGCGGACGGTGACTCGAGGTGGTCCACCACGGTGACCGCGTCGTCGATCACCAGGCCGGCGCCGGGGATCGCGACGGACGCCGGGGCCGCGAGTTCGGCCGGCTTCGCGACGAAGCTCAGCAGGAAGCCCACGGGCCCGGCCAGGAGATCGACGAGCACCGCGGCCGAGTCGGCGTCCACTCCGGCGTGTGGGTCGAAGGCCACGCGCACGTCCCAGGAGTGGTTGGCCACCTCGTTGAGCCGCATGCCCAGGGCGGTCAGCAGCGAGATCGGCTCCGGCAGGAAGCCGAGGTCGACGGTCAGCGACGATCGCTGCTCGGGCGTGAGCGCCTCGACCATGTCGAGCCAGCGGCCGTTGTACTCCAGGAAGCCCTCGGCCTGCGCGCGCGGCGCGGACGCGTCCCAGCGGGCCCAGATCGTCTGGTTGTCCTCGGCCGCCACGGCCTCTCCAGCGGTCCGGGCGATCGGCGCCCGGCCGATCTCCGCGCCGCTGCCGAGGTGGGACAGAGCCTGGGCGACGGTCCATTCCGCGGCGCCGCTCGTGGCGGCCAACTGGTCGTCGGTGAGGGTGCGGACGAGACCGGCGAGCGTCTCGTGCTCGGCGCGCAGGGCGGTGATCGTGCGGTCCATGAGTTGACTCATGCCACGCTCAACCCCCGAACCCACGCATGTGTTCCACCGGTCACGTGAGCGGCAGTGCCATCAGGTGCACGTGGTAGGGGTCCCAGCGGGACATGGCGAAGTGCAGCACCGAGCTGTTGGCGCTGTCCGGGTGCAGGAACGCGCCGTACGGACCGGGGTGCCGAGTGCCGTCCGCGACGACCTGCCCGGCGGTCCATGGCCCGGTCGGCCGGGGTGCGGTGCGCAGCACGATGGCCGCGCGGTGCTCGTCCAGGTGCAGCGCGACCCACTGGCGCGTCACGGTGTTGTACTGGACCGACAGCTCACCGACCGGCCCACTCATGACCGGTGCGGCGGTGTCGATCGCCGCCCCGTCCTCCCAGGTGGTCCCGGTCCAGTACCGGTACGCGCTCAACCGGCCGGCGGCCATCTCGACCACCCTGGCCACCCTGGCATCACCGAGCCGCCCGTTGGGGGTACCGAACAGGTAGACGTAGCCGTCGTGGCGCGCCATCGCACCGAGTTGGAAGCCGCTGCCGACGCCCTCGTTGAGCCATCGCGCGGCGGTCGGCTTGGTCCAGGTCCGGCCGCCGTCGGCGGAGACGGCCAGCCCCGCGTAGTTGGTCGTCCACTGTCCACCGGTGCCCCATGACCGCACGGACATGTAGTGGAGGTAGTCGAGGTCGCCCGAGGAGATCGCGGCGGTGGGGATCACGGTCACCTCGGG
This sequence comes from uncultured Actinomycetota bacterium, assembly GCA_963826035.1. Lineage (GTDB taxonomy): Bacteria > Actinomycetota > Actinomycetes > Mycobacteriales > Pseudonocardiaceae > Actinophytocola. The sequence goes on from CAWGVZ010000010.1 coordinate 930,513, forward strand.
CACGCGCGGGTCGCCGGCCAGGATCTGCGCGGCGTGCCCCGGCCGGTCGGTGATCATCGAGTCGATGCGCAGCCCGTCGGAAGGCGTCGGGTCCACCGAGTGGGCGAGGGTGTTGAAGCGCCAGTCCGCCGTTTCCGGCCCGGCACCGCGGCCGCCCCACCCAACCCCGTAGGTGTCGCCGAACGCGATAGCGACCCGGCCCCTGGTGTCTCGCCACATCACCCCGAGATCCGTGGCGTGCACCGCGAACCGCGTCGCCGTCTGGTTGACGTCCCCCGCTCCCTGCCCGGCGATGAGCCCCACCACCCGCGCCTGTGCTGGTTGTTCCATGCACGAATCCTGTTGTCAGTCCTCAACTTTGGCCAGGTTCAGGCCCAGGCAGGTCCTCGGGCGCGGCTACGCCCTCGGGTTGCGGTAGAGAGCTTCGCCCACCTTCTGAGCCGAGTGGGCGAGCGCGTCGTGGGCCGCGCGGACGTCCTCCGGCGAGCCGGAGTCCAGCGCGGTCCGGGCGCGGGCCACCGCCTGGCGGACATCGGCGTGCACGTGGGCCGGCACGATGTCGCGGTAGTCGACGAGCAGGCCCTCGGCCTGGGCGACCAGGTTGTCGGTCTGGTTGCGGATCTCCGCGGCCTCGCGGCGCCGGCGGTCCTGGTCGGCGTGCGACTCCGCCTCACGGATCATGCGCTCGATGTCCTCGCGCGGCAGGGCGGAGCCGCCGGTGATGCTCACCGCCTCCTCGCGGCCGGTGCCCAGGTCCCTGGCGCGGATGTGCAGGATCCCGTTGGCGTCCACGTCGAAGGTGACCTCGATCTGCGGGACCCCGCGCGGGGCGGGTGCGATATTGGCCAGCTCGAACACGCCGAGGCGCTTGTTGTCCGCGGCCAGCTCCCGCTCGCCCTGGTAGACCGTGATCAGCACGGACGGCTGGTTGTCCTCCGCGGTGGTGAAGACCTCCGTGCGCTTGGTGGGGATGGACGTGTTGCGCTCGATCAGCTTGGTCATCACGCCGCCCTTGGTCTCGATGCCCACGGACAGCGGGAGCACTTCGAGGTACAGGACATCGGTCACCTCGCCGGTGAGCACGCCGGACTGCAGCGCGGCGCCGATCGCCACGGCCTCCTCCGGGTCGACGCCGCGGCGCGGCTGCCGGCCCCACAGCGAGCGGACGAGGTCGATCACCGCGGGCATCCGGCTGGCGCCGCCGACCAGCACCACGTGGTCGACGTCGCGCACGTAGATCCCCGCGTCGCGGACGACCATGTCGAACGGGCCGCGCAGCCGCTCCACCAGGTCCTGGGTGATGCGGTCGAACTCGGCGCGGGTCAGGGTGTCGGTGAGGGTGATCGGGTTCCGGTCGCGGTCGACGGCGAGGTAGGGCACGACGATGTCGGCCGTCGACATGCTCGACAGCTGGATCTTCGCCTGCTCGGCGGCCTCGACCAGGCGTTGCCGCGCGACCGGGTCACGGCCGACGTCGACACCGTGGGCCTGCCGGAACCGGCCGCTCAGCCACTCGACCACCCGCTGGTCCCAGTCGTCGCCGCCGAGGTGGGTGTCGCCGCTCGTGGCCCGGACCTCGACCACGCCGTCGCCCATCTCCAGCAGCGACACGTCGAACGCGCCCCCGCCGAGGTCGACGACCATGATCAGGCTCTCCTCGGGACGGTCGAGCCCGTAGGCGAGCGCGGCGCACGTCGGCTCGTTGACGATCCGCTGCACGTTCAGGCCGGCGATCAGCCCGGCCTCCTTGGTGGCCTGCCGCTCGGCGTCGCCGAAGTACGCCGGGACGGTCAGCACCACGTCGCGGATCCGGCCGCCGAGGTGCGCCTCGGCGTCCCGCTTGAGCTTCTGCAGGATCCGAGCGGCGATCTCCTGCGCGGTGTAGGCCTTGCCGTCGATCGCGACCGTCCAGTCGGTGCCCAGGTGCCGCTTGACCGACCGGACCGTGCGGTCGACGTTCGTGACCGCCTGGTTCTTCGCGGCCTGGCCGACGAGCACCTCGCCGGTCCGGGTGAACGCGACCACCGACGGCGTGGTCCGCGCGCCCTCGGCGTTGGGCACCAGCACCGGCCGGCCGTTGCCGTCGAGCACGCAGATCGCGGAGTTGGTGGTACCGAAGGAGATCCCGGCCGTGGTGCGGCCGGTCGGCGGTTCGGGCTCGACCAGCGGCCCCGGTTCCGGCGGGCGCCGCGCGGACTCCTTCGCCTGCTCGAACTCGGCGAGCGCTGTCCGCGCGGCGGCCGACACCATCCGGCTGTCGTCGTCGGAGAGGTGCGCCAGCGTGCTGAACGCGGTCCGCGCGAGGTCCGGGTCGTCGGCCCGCAGCAGGCCGGCGAGCCTGAGCACCGCGCCGCGGCGCACGCCGGGGTCGAGGCTCGCGAGGTCGCCGACGACGTCGGCCGGCAGCACCGGCTCGCCCAGCGGCGCGGCGCCGCTCACCGACCAGGCGGGGTTGCGGGACAGCGCGAGCCGGCTGGCGTTGCCGGTGCCGCGGCTCTGTGGCTTGGGCAGTCCGCGCGCGGACAGCACGGTGCGCAGGTGGTTGTAGGCCTGCTCGAGGGTGATCAGCTCGGCGCCGGTCGGCACGCCGTGGCTCAGTAGCGTCAACAGTTCGCCGGTGAACGCGGTGTGCCGGGCGCCGTCGGGCGCGTTGGACGGCTGGTTGGCCGGGGCGGAGGTCAGCGTGTAGACGCCGGAGATCTCGATCTGGCCGGACACCAGCGATTCCGGGTCGGTCATGGCCTCGATGGCACGGCCGGAGAAGCAGCAGTCGAGGATCAGCACCCGGTTCGTCGCCGGGCTGTCCAGAAAGGCCCGGCGGACGAACTCGAACGGCAACGCCGAGTACTGGACCCGCTTGCTGTTCGTCGTGGACAGGCCGAGGAACAGCTCGCCGCGGCTGTCGAGAAGGCCGTGCCCGGCGTAATAGACGAGCAGGGTGTCCTCGGCGCGCTCCCCCTCCTCGGCGAGCAGTTCGCCGAGGTCTGCGCTGCTGCGGGGGTCGGTCACCACGCGGCAGCGGGACTGCCGGAACGCGCCGTGCCGCTCGTCGACCAGCCGCTCGGCGAAGTCGGTGAGGTTGGCCCGGACGCCGGGCAGGTCGTGCAGCAGACCGTCCTCGTACCGCGCCGTCCCGATCAGCACGGCACGCGAGCGGGACATGTCCGGCAGGCGCACGCTACGGCTCCTGCCCGAGCACCCCGCGGATGATGGCCTCGGCGTCCTCGACCCGGTTGCCGGTCACCTTCACCGTGCGACCCTGCTCGGACTCGCTGACCTCGATGGTGACGTCCGAGCGCCGGTTGCGCAGCCAGACCGCGAGCGACGCGGCGAGCACGGAGGCCGCACCGCCACTGCCGACGGCAACCGTGATCAGGTCGACGACGGCACCCATCTCGCCGGGGCGCGGGGGTGCGCCGCGCAGGGCGACCCGCCCGCGCAGTTCGTCCTCACCGGCCAGCCACTCTCGCAACGTACGCAGCTCGTCGCCGGCCTCGCGGGCGTCGACACGGATCTGAACTTCCACCCAGGACTCCCTTCCTCTGTGTGAGATCGTCCCATCCACCGCGCCCGTTAGGCTCGAGGGTTCGGGTATGCACATGGAGGTGCGAGACAATGACTGGCGGAAACACGCGGCGGCTGGGCCCGCTGTCGGTCACGGCGCTGGTGCTGGCGTTGGTCTGGGTGGGGGTGGGCGTGCCGACGCTGGCAGCCGATCAGCCCGCGGCCGATCCGCGCGCCTGCCTGATCGTGGACACCGATGTCGGCCTGGACGACTACCGGGCACTGGCGATCCTGCTGCCGCAGCGGGACGTGCGTGCGGTCGTGGTCACCGAAGGCATCTCCAGTGTCGAGCGCGGCGCGACCTCGGTCTCGATGTTCCTGGCCGGCCGAGGCCAGACACCGCCGGTGATCCCCGGGCTGAGCTCCCGGACGCCGCCCGCCTACGACTGGCTGCCGGCCGTGCGGGCCGGCGCCGAGCGGATGAACAATTTCCTGCACACCGCCATCCCGTTCGGCGCCAACCCGAACCGGCTCGCCCGCGAGGTCGGCGCGGCCGTGCGCGGCTGCGCCACGGTCGAGGTACTCGCCCTGGGACCGTGGACGTCCTACCTGCGCTACGCACCTGTCCTCGGCGCGGCCGTGCACGTCGTCGCCTCCGGACGCCCCCTGGCCGAGAACAACCCGGACAACTTCAACTGCGAATACGACCTGCCGGCCTGCCGCACCGCCGCCACCCGGACCCGTGGCACAGTTTTCGTCGACCTACCCACCCCTGGCCCGGAACTCACCTACGCCCCCACCGAGGCCATGGTCGCCCAACTCGACCAGGCCGGCATGCCGGGTCTGCTACGCGCCGCCCTGCAGGTCGACCCGGCCCAGTGGCTCGGCACCCGGCTCTGGGACGACGCGGCCGCCCTCTACCTGCTCACGCCCCAGGCATTCATCCCCCAGGGCCAGCACCGAGAACCAGCCATCCCGGAAACCCAGTTCCGCGCCCTGGTGGTCAACGCGATCAACGCCGGCTGACCGCCGGCTCACGCCGTGACGGGGCTGGCCTGTTCGGCGCCGAACCAACGGGCGACGGCCGCGCTGAGCTCCGCGCGGTCCGGGTGTGGCGCCGTCGACGACCAGGCCACGTAGCAGTCCGGGCGCAGCAGCATGGCGGTGGTCGGACCGTCGGCGCGTGCGGTGACCACTTTGACACGGCTGTCGAGTGAGCCTGCCAGTGCGCCGTCCTCGGTCAGGTCGAGCAGCAGCGGCCGGGCGTCCCTGGTCAGCTCGGCGAGGCGGACGGGCCCGTTCTCGGTGTGCAGCAACAGGTCCGGTGCCCAGTGGCCGGCGGACGGGACACCTGGTGCCCCGCGCCGGGAATGCGGTGCGTAAGTCGGTGGATCCAGGTTTCTGCTGGCAAGGCGCCGGTCCGTCTCTCGTACCGGGTTGTACTCGACTTGGCGCTCCGCCAACGAGTCAGGATGTAGGAGTTCGGCAACGCCGTCAGCAGGGAGCTGGACCGCCGAATTATGTGCCGGATTTCCGGCACGGGGCACTGGGTCGTAGCGGATGTCCGCGCCGGTCATCAGGTCCGCGATGTGCTGGACGGTCGCCTTGCGGCGCAACTCGGTGAACAGCACCCCGCAGCTCGGTGATCTCCTTGCCATTTTTGCGGGCTGCGCAAAAATTCGTGACGCGCAAGTTCCGGCACATGGTTACGGGGTTCTTACCGGGGTGCCGTGCGGCGAACCGATCCGGCCCACAGGGGTGTCGAAGGCGGCGTGCGGTGCGGAAGGCACCGGTGACGAGAAGGGGTTCGACCATGCGCAAGACGTTCTGGAAGGCCGGCATCGCGACGGCCGCCGTGGCCGCGATCAGCGTCGGTGGTGCGGTCGCCGCGACGGCGTCCGACAGCACGGCGAAGGCGTCCGGGGAGCAGTGCGTCCTCAACGTCGACGACGGCAAGGAGACCTGCTTCACCAGCACGACGGAGGTCGCCGGCTTCCGGTCGACCGGCGGGATCCCGTTCCACATCCACGTCCGACTGTTCCCCCGGACCGGGTACGACGGCAACGCCTACCTGATCGGCAGCTTCAGCAAGGAGAACTGCTCCGAAGGCACCGACCGGCCCGACTACACGGTCCCCGACCTCGGCCAACGGTCCAACTGGGCCGGTTCCTTCACCACGCACAACAACTGCGACATCAAGGCCTACGACGGCCCGCGGTTCACCGGCGCGCACTTCGCCGGCTACCAGGACCACGACATCGAGCTGACCGCGTTCAACAACAAGATCTCCGCACTGAAAGTCAGCTGACGCCCTGGCGCCGGGCACCCCGCGTGCCCGGCGCCGGATTCAGTCGGCACCAGAACCCTGTCAAGAAGTCACCGGGGCTCGGCCGGTGGATCTTCCTCGTCGGAGATCATCAGCTGGGCCCAGCGCACGTCGTGCCAGGCGTTGTTCTTCCAGCCGATCCGCCGGTAGGTGCCGACCGGTTCGAAGCCCATCGCTCGGTGCAGGCCCTCGCTCGCGTCGTTCGGCAACGTCATCCCGGCCGCGACCGTTCGGTAGCCGCGCTTCGCCAGCCGCGCGAAGAGAGCGTTGTACAACGCCCGCCCGCCACCCGAACGACGACGACCGGGTTCAAGGTAGACACTGACCTCGCACGACCACCGGTAGGCCTCGCGCGCCTTGAACGGCTGCCCGTAGGCGTATCCGACGACGCGACCGTCCTCTTCGAGCACGACCCACGCGTGCATGCGCTGCGCATCGGCTATCCGCGCGGCCATCTCCGCCGCGCCGGGTACCGCGGTCTCGAACGTGATCGTGGTGTCCGTGACGTACGGGGCGTAGATCGCCGCGCATGCCTCAGCGTCCTGTTCCGATGCGTCTCGTACTCCGTCCATGGAACTATAGTATCCACAAGTGTCGCTATAGTGGACACTATGTCGGATCCGCTGTCGGTGTCGCTCGCCACAACCCTCCAAGCCGCCCGGGTCGCCCGGGACATCACGGTCAACGCCCTCGCGCAGCGCTCCGGCGTGTCCCGGACGATGATCAGCAAGATCGAACGCGGCGAGGCGCAACCGACGGCCGTCCTGCTCGGCCGCCTGTCGGCCGCGCTCGGCATGACGCTGTCGGAACTCGTCGCCCGCGCCGAAGGCGAACGCCGGCTGGTGCGGGCCGCCGACCAGCCACAGTGGACAGACCCGGAGACCGGCTACCGGCGCCGCGCCGTGTCACCGACCGCGGGCGGGCCACTGGAACTCGTCGAGGTGGAACTGCCGGGCAACGCGGTGGTCGAGTACCCCGCGGACACGTACACCTTTGTGCACCACCAGATCTGGGTGCTGGACGGCCGGCTGGACTTCCGTGAGGGTGCGGTCGTGCACGAGTTGGCCAAGGGAGACTGCCTCCAACTCGGCCCGCCGCAGCCCTGCGCATACCTCAACCCGGCGGACACCGCCTGCCGCTACCTGGTGGCCCTGGCCAGACGCGGCTGAGTGCCGTCGCTGATCGGGACGAGCGCGCGGGTCAGCTGGGAGATCCAGAGTGGACAGTCACGGTTCGACGAGAGCCGCGAGTCGGTCGAGCGAGAGCTGAAGCTTCTCCCGCGTGGTCTCCCGAGCGCGCCGGTACCGATTCTCGTCGGTCAACTCTGTCCAGTCGTAGGTGTGGGTCACCCGCGTCGAAGACGAGTCGATGGACTCAAGTTCCCATCGCCACAGGTGGCCCGGCGGGGTCCGCCCCGGCTCGGCGGGTCGCCAGGCGATGCGGCGCGCCTCGTCGAACTCGACCACGTGGTTCTCCCGGACGACACCGTCCTTTGTGAGCGTCATGATGAACACGTCGCCGACAGCGCCGACCCGCTGGCCCACCGGCGCCGCCGCCAGGTTGTCGTTGCCATCCCAGCGAGGCTGTTGAGCCGGGTCGGCGATGAGCTCGAAGATCTGCGCGGCCGGAGCCGAGATCTCGCGGCTGGCGCTGACGACGCGTTTGTCATCGTGACTGGTCATCGGCCCATTGAAGCACGTGGCACCGCGCCGGGTACGAGCGGACGCGGGCGCTGGCCTAGTGTCCTGTTCGGCCGGTTGGCCGGCGGCGACTGTTGGGAAAGGACTATGAGCACAGTCACGTACTCGAGCGATGTCGAGGGTGTTCAGAACAGCGGCAGCGTCAGGTTGGCGGACCGATGAGCGGCCAACGGTTCGCGGTGATCAGCCGTCGCGTCGTCTTCGTGGTGGGCTCGGTCCTGCTCGTTGGTGGCGTCCTCGCGATTCTCAACGATCAGGTGGTGCTCGGCATCGCACTCGTCGGCGTCGCCTTCCTCGCGGTGTTGTGGCGAGGTCTCCTGACGTTGCGGCGCGGACAGCGCGCAACCGCGGACCGGGAGCGCGCCCAGGTGCCCGACGGCCCGGTCCGCGGCACCGACGTCCCGGCGACGGTGGACGAGGTGGCCCGGCAACTGGTCGCGATGAACAGCGACGGGCTGCCCTACAAGATCGAGGCCTCGCGGAGCGCCGACGGTGTGCGCGTCGACGTGCGGTGGAAGGACGAGGAGATGCGCTGGCAGACCCTCTTCGTGCGCGGGTCGAAGGCTTATGCGTGGCGCATGGAGGTCGACCTCGACCCGTCCACGGCGCGCTACAAGTTCGTCGAGCACTCCGGGGAGGCGTCCGTCCGTGCGGCGGCCGGACCCACGGGGGCGGTGGCCTACGGCAACTGGGCGTGGAAGAAGGGCAAGACGTCCGGCGGCACGTCGGCGACCTTCGTCGAGGGCGCCGACGGCCAGGTCACGGTGGTCGGCCCGACCGGACCTCGCACCTCATGGGAGGGGGCCGTCATGATCAAGCCGGCCGACGCCAAGGTGCCGGTGTTCACCGTCCTGCGGAACAACGGTTGGCGTCCGCGTCTCGACTGGTTCGGAGCACGGTTCTTCGAGAAGTAGACCTGGCCAGGTCACTGTCCGCGACCCGGAACCGGTCAGGCGGGCGGTTCAACGGACAGAGCGTGCTGGAAGACGCCGCGCGGGTCCCAACGGGCCTTGACCTGCTGGAGGCGGGGGTAGTTGTCCTTGTAGTAAAGCGCGCGCCCCGGCACTCCGGAGGTGTTCCACGCCGGGTCGACCAGGTCGGCGTCCGGGTAGTTGATGTAGGAGCCGTCGTTGACCTCGCCGGGCACCGGCACGCCGCCGGTGTCCGCGTACACGTCGCGGTAGAAGGCACGGGTCCAGGCGAGGTTGGCCGCGTCATCGGCCTCGTCGGTCCAGGTCGTGCCGTATACCGCCTTCATCACCACGTCGCGCTGGGCGATCGCCGTGGCCCCCGGTGACACGGCGCGCACCTGGCCGCCGTAGCCGACGAGCAACATGCTGGCCTCCGGGCTACCCGTGGCATTCGTCAGGTTGCCGTGGACGGCGGCGAGTTGCCGGTGGGTCAGCGAGCGGCGCAGGTACGCGGCCTTGATCTTGTACCGGCGGGTGGTGGCGTCGCCGGCCTCACCGGTGCCCGGCCAGGTCATCTTGTGCAGCCACGGCATCGTCCGCCGGGTGTTGACCATCGGTTCGACGCCGGCGCCGGCGGTCACGGCGGACACGAAGTCGGTCACGAGGCCGTCCGCACCGGGCAGGTCCGCGTCGATCTGCGCGACCAGCGAGAAGTACCCGGCACTGCGGTGCGCCAGGAGGAAGATCGCGTACAGCCCGGCGGATCGCGAGCCGGGCGCGCTGTTGTGCTCGTGCCAGGTGCCGAAGTTGCGCACCAGCCCGGTGAACGCCTGCTCGGTCATCCCCTCCCAGGACCAGGCGAGCACGCACTCGAGCATCTCCCGCGGCGAGGCCGGCAACAGCCGGGACGGGTCGCCCGTGGCGCCGGGCGAGCGCAGCCAGTACCGGGTGACCACCCCGAAATTTCCGCCGCCACCGCCGGTGTGCGCCCACCACAGGTCGCGGTGCGGGTCGTCCGGCTCGCGGGTGGCGATCGCCGCGCGGGCGGTGCCGTCCCGGTCCACCACCACGACCTCCACGCCGTACAGGTGGTCCACCACCGAGCCGTACCGGCGCGACAGGGCCCCGTACCCGCCGCCCGCGAAGTGCCCGCCAGCACCCACTCCCGGGCAACTGCCCGCGGGGATCGTTACGCCCCAACCTTTGAACAGCGTTCGGTACACCTGCCCGAGCGTGGCTCCCGGCTGCACGGCGAACGCCCGCATGCCGGCGTCGTAGCCGACCGCGTCCATCGGCGAGAGGTCGAGCAGCATCCGCACCGCCGGGTCGGCCGTGAAGTTCTCGAAGCAGTGGCCGCCGCTGCGCACGGCGACCCGTCGCCCGGTTCGCACCGCCTCGGCCACCGCGCGCACCACCTGATCGGTCGAGCCGACCACGCGAATCTCGTCCGGCTGCCCCACGAAGCGGAAGTTGTTGCCACGCAACAGGCTGTCGTACCGAGGATCGCCCGGCCGGATCTTCACCGGAGCCGGCACCGGCTCGGCGGCCGCGGCCGCGTGACCGGCCACCCCTGCCCCCATCACCGTGCCGCCTGCCACGGCACCCGCACTGGCGAGCAACACCCGACGACTCATCTGGTTGTGACTCATCCCGATCCCTTCGGGTTCACCGACTGAGAGTCCTCACCGTCCCAGCACGGCGACCGGGCGCACATCGGCCAATCTCCGGGGACGGCGGCCCCACCGGACGGCTGAGTGGGCCCACCGATCGGCTGACCGGGCCGGAGACGGGCTCAGGACCAGGCGATTTCACCGGTTCGGTCGACGAAGCGTCCCGAGTCGGCACCGGGCTTCTCCGTGGCGAGGCGGACGATCGCGTCCGTGCCTTCGGTGACGGTCTGGGGGCCGGTGTGTCCGTTGAGGTCGGTCGCCGTGTAGCCGGGATCGGCGGCGTTGACGCGGACGTCCGCCAGTGCCTTGGCGTATTGAGTGGTGAGCATCGTGAGGGCCGCCTTCGAGGCGGTGTAGAGCGGCGCGACCACTTTGGACTCCGGCCGTGATGGGTCGTGGGTGTGAGCGAGCGAGCCCATTCCGCTGCTGACGTTGATGATGACCGGGTCCGATGATCGGCGCAGCAGCGGCAGGAACGCGGTGGTCGTCCGGACCACTCCGGCGAGGTTGACGTCGAAGACCTCGAGGGCGTCGGCACCGGTGAGGGTGCTGGGATCACCGGCGGGGCCGTGGATGCCGGCATTGTTGACCAGAACATCGATCGAGCCCTCGTGCTCGGCGACGTTCGCGGCGGCGGCGACGACGGACGCGTCGTCGGTCACGTCGATGAGAACGAACCGCACGCCGAGCGCGGTGGCGGCCGCCATGCCCCGGTCGGGGTCGCGGGCGCCGAGCAGCACCGTGTGACCGAGTTCGATGAGGCGGCGGGCGGTCTCGTGGCCGAGTCCCTTGTTCGCGCCGGTGATGAAGGTGATCGTCATGCGTCCCAGCATTCGTGGCCGCCGGACACCCGGCCAGGGACGCCTCGACGATAGGAACGGCAGTACCACCCTCGATGGCGCCGGATGCGGGAAGCTGGAGACATGGCGACACCCGGTGCCGGGCTCGGTGCGATGATCCGCACGTGGCGCGATCGGTTGCCGCCGTCGGCCGCGGCGCTGCCGGTGGCCAGGGGCCGCCGCGCGGTAGGGCTACGCCGCGAGGAGCTCGCCGAACTCGCCGGCGTGTCGGTCGACTACATCGTGCGCCTGGAGCAAGGGCGGGCCACGACGCCCTCGGTGCAGGTGGTGGCGTCCCTGGCCCGCGCGCTGCAGTTGTCCACCGCCGAACGGGATCACCTGTACCGGCTGGCCCACCTCGTCCCGCCGGCGGAAGACACGATCTCCGACCACATCCCACCCGGCGTGCATCGGGTGGTCACCCGGCTCGGGGACGTGGCGGCCGCCGTGTTCGCGGCGGACTGGCAGTTGATCTGGTGGAACCGCTGCTGGGCCGCGCTGTTGGGCGATCCCTCCTCCTTGCCCCCACGGCTGCGCAACTTCGCCCGCGACAGGTTCCCGATCGATACCGGTCCCGATCGCATCGCGCGGTGGCCGGTGACCGAGGTGGACACCGACGCCACCGACGCGGCGGTCGTGTCCGACCTGCGCCGCGCCACCGGCCGCTTCCCCCACGACACCCGTCTGGCAGAGCTGATCCGCGTGTTGAATGCCGGCAGTCGACGGTTCGCCGAACTGTGGGCGACCGGCACGGTGGCCACCCACCGCGAGGACCACAAGACGATCGAGCACCCTTCGGTAGGACCGATCACAGTGGACTGTGACGTGCTGATCGACGGCGACTCCGAACTCAAGATCGTGATCATGACCGCCGTGCCCGGCAGCGCGGACGAGACCAAGCTGCGGCTCGCCGAGATCGCCGGCCAGCCGGCAACCAAGGTCACTCAGTAGCGCAGGCAGGCCACCTGCCACTGGTGGTACTTCCGCCATTTGTCTATAGTACTATGAAGATAGATAAATGGAGGTGATTCCATGATCGAGTTCTACCTGGACGGCAGGTCCGGCCTGTCGCCGTACCAGCAGCTCGTCCAGCAGGTACGGCATGCACTGCGGCTGGGCATGCTGAGCGAGGGCGACCAGTTACCCAAGGTCAAGGACGTGGTGGCGACCCTCGCCATCAACCCGAACACCGTGCTCAAGGCCTACCGGGAACTGGAGCACGACGGACTCATCGCGGCCCGGCCCGGAGTCGGGACGTTCGTGACGGCGACGCTGAACGGCGCCTCGCTCGCGGCACTCGGCCCGCTGCGGCAGGACCTGCGGCGCTGGCTGTCCAAGGCCCGGCGCGCCGGTCTCGACGAGGAAAGCATCGAGGCCTTGCTGATGTCCACGTTTCGCAGCTCCGCGAGAGAGGACATAGCGTGACCGTCCTACGCGCCCAGGGCCTGGGCAAGCAGTACAAGCGCAAGTGGGCACTGACCGGCTGCGCGCTCGACATCGAGGCCGGGCACGTGACCGGGCTCGTCGGCCCGAACGGCGCCGGCAAGTCGACGTTGCTGAACATGGCCGCCGGCATGCTCGAACCGACCACCGGCACCATCGAGGTGTGCGGCGGCGTGCCCGGCAGCGGCCCGGAGCAGCTCGCGAAAGTCGGCTTCGTCGCGCAGAACACGCCCGTCTACGCGGGTCTGACCATCGAGGAACACCTGCGGCTCGGCGCCCACCTCAACCCGAGCTGGGACGACACGCTGGCCCGTCGCCGCATCCACCGGATCGACCTTGACCTGAAGCAGCCGGCGGGCAAGCTGTCCGGCGGGCAGCGGGCCCAGCTCGCCCTGACACTCGGCATCGCCAAGCGTCCCGAGCTGCTGCTGCTCGACGAGCCGGTCGCCGCGCTCGACCCGCTCGCCCGGCGGGAGTTCCTGCAGGACCTCATGGAGGCGGTCGCCGAGCACGAGCTGTCCGTCCTGCTGTCCTCGCACCTGGTCAGCGACCTGGAACGGGTCTGCGACCAGCTGATCGTGCTGGTGGCGTCCCAGGTGCGGATCATGAGTGACGTCGAGGATCTGCTGGCCACGCATCACCGGCTGACCGGCCCGCGGCGCGACGTCGACACGCTGCCCGCCGACCAGCACGTCATCTCCGCGAGCCACACCGACCGCCAGACCACCGTGGTCATCCGCACCGACGCGCCGATCCTCGACCCCGCCTGGACGGTCGGCCGGCTCACCCTGGAGGACCTGGTCCTCGAGTACATGAGCAACCCGGTCACCGTCCGCCCCGCTCTGGAGGTGCTCCGATGACCTGGTTGACCTGGCGCCAGTTCCGTCTTCCGGTGCTGTCGGTGTACGCCGTCGTCGTCGCGATCGGCGTGGTGCTCCTGATCACCGGAGTTCGCATGGCCGGCGAGACGAACTTCTCCGACCAGGAGTTCGCGTACTCGGCCAGCCTGCTACTGCTGTACGCGCTGCCGGCCATCATCGGCGTGTTCTGGGGTGTGCCGCTGGTGACGCGTGAGCTGGAGAACGGCACGCACAACCTGGTCTGGAACCAGACGGTCACCCGCAAGCGCTGGCTCAGCACCAAGCTGGGCATGGGTGCGGTCGCCGCGATGGTCGCTGCCGGACTGTTGAGCCTGGCGGTCAGTTGGTGGGCGAACCCCGTGGACGCCGTGGCCGCCTCGGGCGCCGGTCAGTTCGAGTCGCGGATGTTTCCGGTGGTGTTCGCCGTGCGGGGGATCGTGCCCATCGGCTACGCCGCGTTCGCGTTCGTCCTGGGGATCGCGGTCGGGATGCTCCTGCGTCGCACGGTGGCCGCCATGGCCGTCACCCTGGCCGTGTTCGTCGGCGTACAGGTGGCGATCCCGCTGGTGGTGCGCCCGTACCTCATACCGCCGGCCGAGCAGACGGTCGCGATCACCGAGGAAAGCGTCCGGGGCATCACGATTCAGGACGTCGGCGGTCGCCTCGTGCCCGAGTCGATCACCGTGGCACATCCCGACGGTGCGTGGGTGCTGGCCGACGAGACCATCGACCCGGACGGCAACGCGGTCTCCCCACTGCCCGACGCGGTACACGACTGCATGGGGCCGCCCTCGGGAGGTGGTGGCTCCCTGATGGGCGGCGAGGAGCTGCACGCCTGTGTCGCGCAGCTGGGCGATCTCGGCTACCACCAGCAGGTCACCTATCAGCCCGGCCACCGGTTCTGGCCCCTGCAGTGGGCCGAGACGGGCGTGTTCCTCGTCCTTTCCGCGCTGCTGATCTGGTTCTGTTTCCGGCGACTCCGCCACCTGTCCTGAAAGGATGACCATGCGCGTTCTCACGACCGCCGCACTGACAACCGCACTGACCGCCGCTCTATCAGCACCTCCCGCCGCCGCGGACCCGGTGCCCTACTTACCCGAACCCACCGGCCGCCAGCCGGCGGGCGTCACCTCCCTGTACCTGAAGGACACCAGCAGACCCGACCACTGGGTGCCGTCGGTGCCCTACCGGGAGCTGATGGTCTCCGTCTTCTACCCGGCGACGTCGGCTGACGGACCGACGAAGCAGTACATGACACCGACCGAGTCGGCCGCCTTCCTCGAAAGCCAGGACGACGCCGACCTGCCACTCGACATCCTGAGCACCGTTCGGACCAACGCGGTCGTCGACGCACGACCGGCGGGCCGGCGGCACAGCCTGCCGCTGGTCGTACTGTCGCCCGGTTACACCAACTCCCGTGCCACGCTCAGCTCACTGGCCGAGGACCTGGCGAGTCACGGCTACGTCGTGGCGGTGGTCGACCACACCTACGAGAACCGGGCCACCACCTTCCCCGGCGGCAGGGTCACCGGCTGTGCCTCCTGCGAGGTCGACCACCTCGACGGGTTCGCCGAGAAGCTGGCGCAGGGCCGGACGGCCGACGTGTCGTTCGTGCTCGACGAGCTGACCGGACGGCACCCGAAATGGCGTGGCGCCAACCTGATCGACCCGTCACGCATCGGGATGTCCGGGCACTCCGTGGGGGGCGCGAGCACGATTCCCGCCATGGTCGCCGACTCCCGGATCCGCGCGGGGATCGACATCGACGGCAGCACCCACGTCCCGATTCCCGACCCCGGGCTCGGCCGGCCGTTCATGTTCATGGGCAGCATGGACAACTACGTCCCCGGCTCCACCGGGCCGTACCGCAACTGGGAGCGGGACTGGCCACGGATGACCGGCTGGAAGCGCTGGATCATGGTGACGGGCACGGCGCACGCCTCATACACCGACATCGGCCTGTTCGCCGGCCAGTTCGGCGTCGACATCGGCGCGACCATCGACGCGGAACGCGCCTCGGCCATCACCCGGGTCTACACCAGGGCGTTCTTCGACCAGCATCTCCGCTGCCGGCCGCAGCCCCTGATGGCGCGGCCGTCGCCGAGGTACCCGGAGATCACCTTCATCGGATGACCGTGCGGCGGGGGGCATGCCTGGAACGACGCCTTGCTGACGTTGAACGTCAGTAAGGCGTCGTTCCAGGCATTAGCAGGCGCCCAGGTCACGCCACACGGCCCACGAACCGGGGTCGCCCGGCACGGCGCCGGTCGAGTACCAAGTGGACTCCCACTCGTGACCGTTGTGCGACACCACGTTGCCCGGCGCATACGCCGTCTGCGCGTCCCACGGCGCCGCGTCGCAACCCGGCGGATTGCCGCCGCCGACCGTCAGCCCGAGCTGCACCGTGTGGTCGGCCTCCGCGCCGTCACCGGTGATCGTGATCTGCGCGGTCCCGTTCGGTGTGCTCGCGGCTGTGGCGATCGTCAACGTGGCGGAACTCCCCGACTGGACCGACGCCGGGGTGAACGTCGCCGTGGCGCCGGCGGGCAGGCCACTCGCTCGCAGGGTCACCGTCTGCGCGTTGCCCTCGGTGCCGCCGCGGCGAGCACGGCGGGCGGTGGCGCGGGCGGCGCACCGGTCTCGGCCGTCGCGGGCGCTGCTGACAGCCCGACCGTGAGAGCGAAGCCGGCCAGGCCCGTTCGAGTTCGCGGGAATCTCATGGGGGTGCCTTCCGTCACCCGAATTAGAGGTCTAGACCTATCGCCGAGCCAACGGGAACGCCAAAGTCATGGGGAGCTGGTATGGCGTGAATCTGTTAACTGGTAACGAAAATGTCCGTCTTTCGGCGGTGCTACCGAACGTGTCCGCCCCCTAACGTCGAGTCATGCGCGCTCTGACCCGCACCCTCACGCTCGGCGCCGCCGCTGCCGCCGTGCTGGCATTGGCCGGGCAGCCGGCCTCCGCACATGACCCGGACACACCGGAGGGCGAGGCCGCAGTCGCCGCCTTCATGGCCGACCACCAGCCGGCCGACCGCTCATCCGCCGTCCGCGGTGCGGTCGTGAAGTGCACCAACGGCATGGCCGGCCAGTACCCGTGCAAGAACGTGGACCTGCTCAGCACCATGCCGCTGAACTCGATCGGTGGCGGCCGGGGCAACGACATCTGGGGCTGGACCGACGCGTCGACCGGCAAGGAGTACGCGGTCGTCGGGCGCACCAACGGAACCGCGTTCGTCGACGTGGCCGACCCGCTGAACCCGAGGTACCTCGGCAACCTCCCGTCGCACGGCGGCTCCAGCACCTGGCGGGACATGAAGGTGTACAAGGACCACGCGTTCATCGTGGCCGACGCGATCAACGGGCACGGTATGCAGGTGTTCGACCTGACCAGGCTGCGCACGGTGACCACGCCGCAGACGTTCACCGAGGACGCGCACTACAACAAGTTCGGCCCGGCGCACAACATCGCCATCAACGAGCGCAGCGGGTTCGCCTACGCGGTCGGCTCGAACACCTGTAGCGGCGGGCCGCACATGGTGAACATCCAGAACCCGAAGCAGCCGGTCAGCGCCGGCTGCGTCAGCCAGGACGGCTACACCCACGACACGCAGTGCGTGAACTACACCGGCCCGGACACCGCCTTCGCCGGCCGGGAGATCTGCTTCAACTCCAACGAGGACACGCTGACCATCGTCGACGTCACGAACAAGGCCGCGCCCCGCCAGCTCGTGCGCCGGGCATACAGCGGCTCCGCGTACACCCACCAGGGTTGGCTCACCGAGGACCAGCGGTTCTTCGTGCTCGACGACGAGCTCGACGAGCAGGGCAGCTCGAACCAGCGCACCAGGACCTACATCTTCAACGTGTCGAGCCTGACCAACCCGCAGCCGACGGGCACCTACCTCGCACCGGTCAACGCCATCGACCACAACCAGTACGTGAAGGGCAACTTCAGCTACCAGGCCAACTATCAGGCCGGGTTGCGCATCCTGGACCTCAGCCGGATCTCGTCCGGGACGCTCACCGAGGCCGGTTTCTTCGACATCTACCCGAGCGGTAACAGCGCCCGGTTCAACGGGGCGTGGAGCGTGTACCCGTACTTCGCCAGCGGCACCATCGTGGTCAACGGTATCGAGCAGGGCCTGGTCGTGGTCAAGGTCACTGTCAATGTCACTGTCAATGTCACTGTCACGACCCGGTAGCCCGCGGCTGGGCCGGGTCCGCTGGGCGGTCGAGGCCGGACTGGTGATCGTCGGGCTCGCGATCGTCGCCGGAGTGGCGATCGTGGTTTCGTTCGGCCCGGCGACACCCAGCGCGCCCAGCGGGCACGGCGGCATGGTGGCACCGCAGGCCGGCACGTCCACGACCCCGCACAGCGACGGGTTGTCCGACTCCGAGCTCGGGTTCCGGCTGGTCCCGGAGACCGTGCCGGCGGCCCGCGGTGCCGAACAGCCGGTCGCCTTCCGGATCATCGGGCCGTCCGGCCGGCCGGAGACGCGGTTCGACGACAACATGACCAAGCAGCTGCACTTCTTCGTCGTCCGCGACGACATGACGAGCTTCCAACACCGGCATCCGGTGCTGGACGGCGATGTCTGGCGCACCACGGTGTCCATCCCCGACGGCGGGACCTACCGGATGTACGCCGAGTTCGTGCCGAGGGGTAGCGGCAACGTCATGCATCCGACCGTTCTCGGGGTCACCTTCATCATCGCCGGGGACACGGCGTTCGTCCCGCTCCCGCCGCCCGCGGCGAGTGCTGCGGCCGGCCCGTTCACCGTGACCCGGCCGGACGGGCCCGCGCAGCCGATCGTGCGGGAGGTCAACACCCTGCGGTTCGCGGTCACCGACGCCACCGGCGTCCCGGCCGCGCTCGAGGAGTACCTCGGCTCCTACGGACACATCTCCGCGTTCAACGCCATCAGCCGGTCGGTGACACACCTGCACCCACTCCAGAGCGCCGGCGACGGCGGGCCACCGAAAGAGCTGACCTTCCAGGCGCAGTTCGCCGAGCGCGGCGAACACCGACTGTTCCTCGAGCTCAAGGTGGGCGACACCGTGCATATCGCCGAGTTCACGGTGTTCGTCACCTGAGGTAGCTCGAGTTTATGTCAACAGTACATTAAGGTAGGCTCGCGGCTGTGACAGCGAAGCGGCGAGCACACGCCAGCCTGCGCGCCACCGTCGATCTGGTGATCCTGACGGTGCGCGAGGACGACCTCCACGTGCTGGTCGTCGAGCGCGGCAACGAGCCCTACCAGGGGCGGCCGGCGCTGCCGGGCGGGTTCCTGCGTACCGACGAGGATCCCGACCACGCCGCGCGCCGCGAGCTCGGCGAGGAGACGGGGCTGGACGGCACTCGGCTACACCTCGAGCAGCTGCGCACCTACGGCGCCCCCGGCCGGGACCCGCGCGGCCGCGTCGTCACGATCGCCTACCTGACCATCGCACCCAGCCTGCCCGTGCCGATCGCCGGATCGGACGCCCGTGCCGCCCGGTGGGAACCGGTGCCCACCCGCACGCCGCTGGCCTTCGACCACGACCAGATCCTGGACGACGGCCTCGAACGCGCCCGCGCCAAGCTCGAGTACACCACGCTGGCAACGATGTTCTGCGCGGACACGTTCACCATCGGCGAGCTGCGGCGCGTCTACGAGGTGGTCTGGGGCATACCGTTGGATCCCCGGAACTTCAACCGGAAGGTCACCAACACCAATGGGTTCGTCGTGCCGACCGGCGCGACCAGGAGCCCGGAGACCGGCCGGCCGGCCGCCCTGTACCGTCGCGGCCCGGCGACGATTCTGCATCCGCCGATGTTGCGACCGGGCCAGAGCGACGATGTAGGGAATCTCGCCGACGCACAGTAAGGGTCAGCCGCCCCCGGCCAGTGCTTCGTTGATGATGGCGCGTCCGATCGAGGCGGTGGCGGTGCCGTCCCCATCCTCGACGAGTACGGCAATGGCGATCTCGGGCTCGTCGGCGGGGGCGAACGCGACGTACCACGAGTAAGGGACGTTCTCGGGGCCAGGACCGGCCTGTGCGGTCGCGGTCTTGGATGCGATGCGCAACCCGGAGATCCTGCCGGAACCGCCGGTGGCACTCTCCGCGCGGATCATCATGTCGCGAAGTGTGTTGCTCTCTCGGTCATCGCGCGGCCCATGGCTTCGGGTTCGGCCGCGACCAGTTGTGGTCGCATTCGCGTGCCACCGTTGGCGATCGTGGCGGCGATCATGGCGTTCTGCAACGGGGTGAGCCGCACGTCGCTCTGGCCGATCCCGCTCACGTACAGCGCCGGACCGTCCTCGATGTCCATGCAGCCGCCGCGCGACGGCGGGCCGACGCAGGAGGGAACCACCGGCAGCGGCACGGTCAGGTCGGTCTCGCCCACGCCGAAACCGGCGGCCTGGCGGCTCAGCTTGTCCTCCCCCAGATCGTTCGCGAGCTCGGCGAACGCGGTGTTGCAGGATCTCTCCAGCGCCAGCTCCAGGGTGGCCGCGTCGCCACCGCCACACGTCTGGTCATTGAAGTTGGTCAGGCAGACTCCGCCGCTCCCGTCCGGTGGGCAGGGCTGGCCGGTGGTCACGTCGATGCTGGCCGCCGCGGTGACCTCGGTGTCGTTGTCCCCGCCGTCCGCCAGCGCCGCGGCCGCGGTCACGAGCGTGAACGTGGCGCCAGGAGGGTACGTCTCCGCCGTGGCGCGATTCAGCAACGGTGCACGGGGGTCGTCGAGGAGCCCTTGGTAGTTCTGCTTCGCGGTGGCGTTCTCCTGCGTGGCAAGCAGGTTCGGATCGAACGACGGGGTACTGGCCATGGCCATGATCTCGCCGGTCCGTGGGCGGATGGCGACCACGGCGCCGCTGTGGTCCTTTGTGGTCAACGCGTCGTAGGCGGCATGTTGAGTCTTGGAGTCGACGGTGAGGACCACCGTGTCCTCGGTCTTCAACGCGTCGTCGGCGGCACTCTCGATCCCCGTGCTGCCGAGGAACGGCGACAGGAAGCCCGTTATCGGGGCATAGAGCGGTCCATCCGCATACCTCCGCGGGTCGGACCCGGCGACGAGCTGATCGTCCTGGGTCACGATCTTTCCGCGCGGTGGCGGGGATGCGGGGTCGGAGTCCTGACTGTTGGCGATCACGAGCGCGACAGCCACCAGCAGGGCCGCCGCCGTGCCGCCCAGTCCGATGCGGACGGTGCGGGACTGGGTGACGTTGCCGCCGGCGATAATGCTGCGTTTCATCGTGAGCGGGCCGCCCGCATGCACGGTGGTCTGGCTGGTGACGGGCGGCTGGTCCGCGTGCTCGCGGGAGGCGGCGCTCCAGGTGGACGATGGCTCCTGGGCGATCCGTTCGGCGAGCGCCACGGCGAAGGCGGCCGCGCGGGCGGCGGCGATGGATTGCCATCCGGCGGCGTCGGCACGTCGCTTGCCGCCGTCGGCGTTGTCGCTGATGCCGCGGACGGTGATCGTGTTGGGAAACCCGTTGCGGTGGGCGGCCTCGGCGACTCCCGCGCTTTCCATGTCGGCCGCGACCGCGTCGCTGTAATGATCGGCGATCAACCGGGCCAGGTGTGAGTCACGCGTGTCGATGACCACCTCGCCGGACACGATGGCTTGAAATGCACGGTCGGCGACAGCGGTGCGCGCGCGACTTCCCGGGCGGTCTGCTCCAGGACGTGAGCCAGTGGCCAACTCTTCGGGCGCGGACGAAAGCCGGCCGGCTCGTCCCTGCCGCCGTGGTAGGCGTGGATCCGGGTCGCGACCACCACGTCGCCCAACGCCACCGAGTTGGTCAGCCCGCCGGCCACCCCGACGAAGATCACCGCCTTGGGGCCGAGCTCACCGATGGCACGACTGGTGACAGCGGCCGCCGCCAGGTTGCCCTCACCGATGAGCGCCAGCGCGACCCGACCGGAGCCGGAGCGCGGTGTCCCGATCTCGTAGCGGGTTCCGTTGGCGTCGGCGTGCTGACGGGTGTCCGCCAGATGAGCACGAACCGCGTCGTACTCGAGGCCGAGCGCCGTGAGAATGACAACGTCGACCTCGACACCCATGGCCATACACTACATTAATGTCTTACTGACATAAATGGCCTAGGCCGGCGGCGGTCGCCTCGTCGGCGGCGAGGTAGACCACCAGCTGCTGCTCGTCGGGGTCGGGCAGCTCCAGGCTCTCGTACGCCAGCCGCAACTCCCCCGCCTCCGGGTGCGCCCACCGCTCGACGCCCATGCGCGCGGGCAGTGCGGCCGAGCCCTCGAACCGGTCGCGGAAGCGGGCGCCGGCGGTGATGGTCAGCTCCTCGGCGAGCACCGCCGCGTGGAGGTCGCCGAGCGCGGCCGCCGCCCGCAGCGCGGCCGCCCGCTCGCCGGCGACCGCGTCCCAGTCCGGGTGGGCATCGCGGGCCCGCGGGTCGGTGAACACGTACCGGACCACGTTCGGTGACTCGGCCTCCAGCAGTCCCGTGGGGCCGGCGAGCCGGGCGAACCCGGCCGTCCACGCGAGCAGGTCGCCGGGCCGGTTGGTGACCAGCGCCAACTCGAGCTGGTCCAGCAGCGCCCGCACGGTCGGGCGCACCGTCGTGGCCCGGGTCATGGCCCCTTCGCAGGCGCCGCCGCTGATGGTCTTCGCCAGCCGGTGCAGGTGGATCCGCTCGTCACGGGTCAGCCCCAGCGTGTCCGCGAGCGCGGCCAGCACCTGCGTGGAAGGGCTGCGGTCGCGCCCCTGCTCCAGCCGGGTGAGGTAATCGACGCTGACGCCGGCGAGCGTGGCCAGCTCGGCTCGGCGCAACCCGGGGGTGCGGCGGCGGTTCCCGTTCGGGAGCCCGACCTCGGCCGGCGGGAGCGCCTCCCGGTGCGCACGTAGAAACGCGCCCAGTTCTGTCTCCGTCATCAACGGCGATTGTATTCCGAATTGTGGTCACCGCGAGCCTGGCCCTGCCAGGGCTAGGAAAACGGCAGCCTGGCCCGGACCCGGCCGGCGCCGGGAGGCTCGCGGGTATGAGCATCCAGATCGCGATCATTCTGGGCAGCACCCGTCCCGGGCGCCGCGTGGTGGACGTGGGCCGGTGGGTGGTCGAAGCCGCCGGCCGGCACCCCGACGTCAAGGCCGGGGAGGCCGACCTCGAACTCGTCGACATAGCCGACTACGGGCTGCCGTTGCTGGACGAGCCCGCGCCCGCGGTCATCGGTTACTACCAGAACGCACACACCAAGCGGTGGGCGGCCACGATCGGCAGGTTCGACGGGTTCGTGTTCGTCACCCCCGAGTACAACAGCGCCATCCCCGCCGCGCTGAAGAACGCCATCGACTACCTGTACGCGGAATGGAACGACAAGGCGGCCGGGATCGTCAGCTACGGGGTCTACGGCGGCACCCGCGCGGCCGAACAACTACGGCAGACCATGGCCGAGATCAAAGTCGCCGACGTCCACGCCCAGGTCGCCATCAATCCGTTCTACGACTTCGACTTCACCGACTCAAAGGCCGGCGTCGTCGCTCCCGGCGAACGCCAGGAAACCGCCCTGACCACCATGCTCGACGAAGTCCTCGCCTGGTCCCGCGCCCTCCGAACGCTGCGCGATCCACGGTGAGACGGGGATGGCACGGTCGGTGTGACCAGCACCGATGCGCTCCGCGACGCTCTCGCCGGGAGGAGAGCGCGAGGAGAGCACCCGCGCTAGGGTCCGCCGCATGCTCGCGCTTCGGATCATCCGAGTCATCCTCATCGTCGCCGGTATCGGCGTCGCCACGCTGGGCCTTGTCATGATGGCCGCCGAAGCCAAGGTGATCGGTGGAACGGTCGGCGCGCAGTGGACGTGCGAAGCCGACAGCGCCGCAGGGGGTATGCGCTGCCAGACCAACGGGGGCAGCTACTCCGGGCCTGGCGGTCTGGTCGACACCCTCGGCTGGCTCGGCCTGTCGATCGGTGGCATCACCCTGATCGGTGCGGCCATCGCGATCGGGCAGTTCGACCGGCCCCGAGTCGCGGCGGCACCGGGGCAGATGCAATCCGGTCACGCTCCCCCGCAGATGCAGGGTGGCGCACCTCCCGGCAGGTGGTGACCCCCGCCTACCGGCGGCGCTTCTTCAGATACGCGGCCAGCTCGTCGTAGGTCCCGGACTCGTTGCCGTAGAGGGCGTAGTTGCGCGCGGTCTCCAGCCACTCACCGATGCTGGGGCGCACCGAGCGGGCGGCGTCCTCCAGGTGTCGCTGGGTGATCGGCTGGATCCGTCCACTGGTCATCGACTGGTCCATGGCCGTCTCGGTGCTCTGCTCGCAGATGAGCGCGAGGTCGGCGCCGGACATGCCGTCGGTCGACTTGGCGATCTTGGCGAGGGTGAGCCGTTCGGTGGGCTTGCCGCGCAGGTGGAACTCCAGGATCGCCTCGCGGGCGCCCTGGTCCGGTGGCGGCACGAGTACGCTGCGGTCGAAGCGACCCGGCCGCAGCAGCGCCGAGTCGATGTCCCACGGATGGTTGCTGGCGGCCAGCACGAACACGCCCTCGTTGTCGGTGCCGGCACCGTCGAGCTCGGCCAGCATCTGGTTCACCACGCCGCGCATGGACGAACCGCCACCCCGCAGCTGTGAGCGCTTCTGGCCGAGCGCGTCCATCTCGTCGAAGAACAGCAGGCACGGCCGGTTGCGCCGGGCGGTGTCGAAGATGGCGCGCAGGTTCCGTTCGCTGCTGCCGATCCACATGTCCAGAACGTCGCTGAGCCCGATCTCGTAGAAGCTGGCGCCGAGCTCGCCGGCCAGCGCCCGCGCGATGAGCGTCTTGCCGCAGCCGGGCGGCCCCCACAGCAGCAGCCCGCCCCGCAGCGACTTGCCGAACCGCAGGCGCAGCTCGGGGTTGCGCAGCGGCGACAGGAACGACAGGCGCAGCCGCTTCTTCACCTCGTCGAGACCGCCGACGTCGGCGAGGGTGACCCCGGCGGCGCCGATGGTGCCGATGTCCGGTTCCGCGGCGGGCTCGCTGCCGGTCCACTGTTCGAGGATCTCGTCGGCCGTGTCCGGGACGGCGGACGCACGCAACGCGGCCGGCGGCGGCTGTATGGAGTCGGGGTCCAGCGCGTCCGCCAGCCTGGCGTAGGAGGTGGCCTTCGCCTCGTCGCCGCTCGCGCCTGCCGCGCTCGCCGCGATCCGCAGCGCCGCGAGGTTGTCCGGCTCGGCACCGAGCACGGCCGTCGCGTGGGTGAGCGCGTCCTCGGCCCTTCCCGCGTCCAGCAGCAGCCGCGCGACGTGGATCCGCACCGGGTGGTTGTCGGGGTCGGCGGCGAGAGTGCCCAGCAGCGCCTGGATCACCGGGTCATGCGTCACCCGGCAACGGTACCTTTGGCCGATGAACGAGGCTGTCCGGACCGCGACACAGCGCGGCATGGCGTTGCTCGATCTCGGCCGGGCGCAGGAGGCCGAACACCACCTCCGGCAGGCGCTGGCCGCCGAGCCCGGCGACGCCACGGTGCTCGCCCTGCTGGCCGACGCGCTGCTGCGCCAGCGGCGGTACGACGACGCCGTCGACACCAGCCGCTCCGCACTGGCCGCCGGCCCGGAGAACGTGCACGCGTACTCCGTCCACGCGGCGGCACTGGCCGGGTCGGAGCGGTACGACGACGCCCTCGCGGCGGTCCGGCGCGGGCTGGCGCTGGCCCCGGAGTTCGCCGGGCTGCACAAGCAGGAAGCGGGCATCCTGCTGGCGGACAAGCAGTACGCGGACGCGTTGGCCAGCGTCGAGCGCGCTGCCCGGCTCGACCCGGAGGACTCCTCGACCGCGGCGCTGCGCGCGGCCGTCCTGTTCCAGCTCCGCCGGTACGACGACGCGGCCGCCGCGGTGGACGAGGCGCTGCGCCTGGACCCGGAGAACGCCGAGGCACACCGGATCCGCGGGGTGCTCGCGTTGCGGCGGGGCGGCGGCAGGTCCGCCGTGCAGGCACACCGCACGGCCCTGCGGCTCGACCCCACGGCTTCCCACAGCCGCGACGGCCTGTCCACCGCGCTGAAGTCCCGCAACCCGCTGTACGGCTGGCTGCTGCGGTTCGGCTTCTGGATGGACGGGCTGCCCAAGGGCGTGCGGATCGCGGTGCTGCTGGCGCCGTTCGTGCTGAGCAGGGTGCTGCGACCGTTCGAGGACCAACTGTGGGCCACCGTGCTGATCATCGTGGTGATCGCGGTGGTACTGCTGAGCTGGACCCTGGAGCCGCTGATGAACTGCGTGCTGCTGCTGAGCCGGGACCGCCACCTGGTGACCCGCGACGCCCGGCGAGCGACGTACGTCTTCCTTGCCTTCCTCGCGGCGGGGGTGGCCTGTGCCGTGGTGGGCCGGTTCAGCGGACCCGCACAACTGGTGACGGTCGGCTTCGGCTTCGGTTTCTGGGCGATGGCCACCGGTTCGACACACCTGCTGGCGCCCGGTACCCGGAAGATCGTCCTGATCGGCGCCGTGGCGGCCGCGGTCGTCGGCGCCATGGCGATCCTGGCCGTCGCGGTGACGGCCCCGGCGGCGTCCGCCGCCGTGTTGATTCTTCTCCTGGGTGGCGTGGCGGCCCTGTGGTTCACGGCGTTCGCCAACTGACCGTCGCCTGCGCCCTCGCCGCCCTGGCGCTGGGGCTCGTGGTCGCGGGCGACCGCTCCCCCATCGCCGTCGACGAGGCCGCGCGGTCGGCCATCACCGGGTGGCCCCACGGAGTGCTGCGCGCGTTGGTACTGCCGACCGAGCCGTACGTGCTGCTGCCGGTGGCAGCGCTGCTGGTCGCCTGGCGCCTGTCCGCGTCGCGGCCGTGGGACGCGGTGTTCGTGGTGCTCGGGCCCTCGATCGCGGTCGCTGCGAACACCTGGCTGCTGAAACCGGCGTTCGACCGGTGGAAGGGCGACACACTCGTCTATCCCAGCGGGCACACGGTCAGCATGGTCGCGATCCTCGTCGTGGTTCTCGTGCTGGTCCACGGGCCGGCGCGGGCGATCATCGCCGGAGTCGGCGCAATATTGTTGACCGGCGTCACCATCGGGATGATCGGCCTGGAATACCACTACCTCACCGACGTCGTCGGCGGGACCTTCTTCGCGATCTTCGCCGTCCTCGCGGTACGTGGACCGCTGCGGAAATCCGCATCTAACTATCGCTGATTTAGGTTTGTTCGCACCCACATCGGTGAACCCTTCGGAGCCGCACGGCGTAGAGCCGAGTGCGACATCTTCCGTTCTGAAGGAGTGTGTTCCATGTCGAGGAGCCTTGTACGCTGCGGCATTGGCGCAGTCGCGTCAACCGTGGCGGTGTTGGGGACAGTGCTCGTACCGGGGGTGGCTGCGGCCGATACGCAGGCGCCACCCGCTCCGACGAATCTTCGGGTCCAGAATCGTACGTTCACCAGTGCCACACTTTCCTGGAGCCCGTCCGCTGACAACTCGGGCTGGGTCATGTACGAGGTCCAGGCCAGCGCGCTACCAAGATCCCTTGTGCGCTTCGGCTCGACCACGCCGAGCAAGACCGTTACCGGCCTCACGCCGGGTCTGAACTACACGGTGTCCGTCGTGGCCCTGGACGGGTCGGGGAACAGGTCCGCCCCGGCGTCCATCCCGCTCACCACAGCGGTGGACAGCGCACCGCCGACCACGCCGGGTTTCCTGCGCGCGGCAACGGCTAACGGCCTCGTCAGCTCGCTCTCGTGGGGCGCCTCGGCGGACGCCTCGGCCGTGCGGTACATCCTGCGCTCCAGCGGCCTCCGCCTCTTCGGCACCACGGCCACCTCGGTGACCGCGCGCCAGTTGCTGTTCCTCGACTGCGTCGTCCAGCCCGGCAGCACGCACTCGCTCACCGTGGAAGCACTGGACGCCTTCAACAATGTGTCCGGCCGGAGCAGTCCCGTGACGGTGACCTTCCCCAGATGATGGCTAATTGTTCCGTTTGAGAAGTTTCCGCTGGGGTTGGCTTGGCCGGTCCGGCCGGGTTGTCGAGGCAGCGCCAAGCCATCCCCGTAAAACAGCACAAATGGTTGGGAAATCTTGGGTAAGTGAGGCTGGAGCAGCCTCGAACCTCCGGTTGAGCGCGGGCACGCCACGCGACACCTAGGCCCCTAGTGACTGGCCGTGTTCGCAGGTAACCCGCCCCTGGGTGACGAATACCCCTAGGGGAAATCCAGGATTGTCCATGCCCGGTTTGATCTGTCGCCGACAACCCTAGGTGTGAGATCATCACGGCGGAGTAAGTCACAGGTCAGGGGAACCGGGAATCGTGCCCGGGGGGTCTGCAGTACGGTGCTGTGCGTACCGGTTCGAGATTCATGAACCGAGGTACAGACATGGCTGATGACCCCTCACTGAGCGTCGTCCTCCAGCACGAGAACCGGCTGATTCGCGAGATGCTCGCCGGACATCTGATGCGCGAACCGAGGATCACCATCGCCGGCACGGCGCAGTCGGGACCGGAGCTGATCCGCCTCTGCAAGATTCGAAGACCGGCGGTCGCCGTGTTCGAGGCCGATGCGCCGCGGTGGAGCAACGAGCGGCTGGTCATGCTGCTACAGCAGTCCGGCAGTCAGATGCGCATGGTGGGCGTGCACGACGCGCTGCCCGCGGCATACGTGATTCGCGCCTACCACGCGGGCGTCAGCGCACTGGTCTCCTACACGAGCGGCCTCGACGCGTTGCTCGACGCGGTCAAGGCGCCGTCGCTGCCGACGGAGATCGCCCGTGAGACCGGCGACGGCCAGGCCCTTACCGAACGTGAACTACAGGTGTTCTATCTGATCAGTGCCGGTTTCTCACCGAAACAGGTCGCGACCGAGTTGGGCATCAGCCTGCACACGGTGGAACATCACAAGAAGCAGATCTTCACCAAGCTCGACGTGCACAACCAGGCGCATGCCGCCGCGAGCGCCGTTCGCCTCGGCCTGGTCGCACCCGCGACTCCGCCGCCGCCACCGAAACCGCGGCAACCCCATCAGCGAAGCCTCAGCGTCGTGCTCACCGCGCCGGCCAGCCACCTCGCCGACCAGGTCCGCGAGATCCTCGGCGAGCACCACATTCCGGTCCGGGACGGGGGCGTACCGCAGAAAGACACGGGCAACGACACGGTCATCACCGTTGTCGTGGATCCAATACAGTCCGACTGGCCCTCGCCGAACGGCGAGGAGGGCGCCAGGCACGTCGTCGTCGACAGCCGGGAACTCAGGCATTCCCAAGTGACCGAGGCCTTGTCGGGCGGCATCGCGACCGTGCCCGCGTCCCGGGTCGACGACCTGCTGGTGCCCGCCGTCCGGGCCGCCGGTCACGGCTACGTACTGGCGAACTCGACCTACATCCGCGCCCTGTTCGGCCCGCCGCGCTCCGACTCGGCCGAGGGGCGGCGGCGCTGGGAGCTGACGCTCACCCCGCGGGAGAAGGAGATCCTGACCTCCATCAGCCGGGGTCATGCGACCAAGCAGACGGCACGGCTGCTCGGCATCTCCATCCGCACGGTCGAGAACCTGCAGAGCAACCTGTTCAAGAAGCTGCGGGTGCACAACCGAGCGGCGGCGCTGGTGGTCGCGCACGATCTCGGTCTGCTCGATGAATGACGGTTGTTCACCCTCCCCACCCAGCAGAGGAAGCTCATGAACAGCCGATTCCGGGCCGCCGTCGCCGTGGTCTCGATGACCATGGGGCTGCTCCTCATGTCGAGCGCCGAGGCCTGGGCGCACGCCGAACTCATGGAGACCACCCCGTCCAACGGCATGCATCTCGACGCGCCGCCGCGGGAGGTGGTGCTCCGGTTCACCGAGTCGGTCAACCCGGTGCGCGGCGGGTTCAGCCTGCTCGACGGCAACGGGGCGACGATCGCGGAACCGTCGGCCCACACCGTGCCCGGCGACCCGGCGCGGGTCAGCATGCCGCTGCCCGACTCGCTCGGCGACGGGGCGTATGTCGTCAACTGGCGGGTGGTCTCATCGGATTCGCATCCGATCCACGGCGCGTTCGTGTTCAGCGTCGGCGACGCACGAGCGGCCCCGCTGGCCGACGCCGGCGCGCAGTCCGGCTCGGATCGCCCGGTGGAGGTCGCGTTCTGGCTGTTTCGCCTGCTGTCCTTCGTGAGCCTGGCCCTCGTGGTCGGGGGTGCCTTCTTCGTGGTCGTGTGCTGGCGAACCGGTCTGTCGGATCGCCGGGTGCGGCGGTTGATCACGTGGGCATGGGCGACGTCGGTGGTCTCGGCGGTCGCGGTCTTCCTTCTGCAGGGCCCCAACGTGGCGGGCACGTCACTCGCCGACCTCGCGGACCCGGCGCTGCTGGCCGACACCGCCCAGACGACCTTCGGGACCCTGCTGCTCGTCCGGATCGCGCTGCTCGGGCTCGCCGGGTTGCTGCTGGCGCGGCTGAAAACCGTGTCATCCAACGACATGTCCCGCCGGCAGATCGTGCTCATGGCCATCCTCGGCTATGCGCTCGCGCTGACCTGGAGCGGAACGGGGCACGCGGCCGCCGGCCTGCTGTCGAACCTCGCGGTGCTCATCGACGCGGCACACCTGACGGCCATGTCCGTCTGGCTCGGCGGCCTGGCCGTACTGGCGTCCTGCACGCTCGCCAAGAGCGGCCGGGACCGGGCGACCGAGGCCGAGGTCGCCGTGTCGCGCTACTCCCGCACAGCGGGCGTGGCGGTGGTCGTGCTCGGCGTCACCGGTCTGCTCCAGGCCTGGCGCGAGCTCGCCGAGTTCGGCCCGGGGACCCGGTACTTCACGCTGCTGATCTTCAAGGTCGCCGTGTTCGGCCTGTTGCTCTGGCTGGCCATGATGTCCCGGTCGTTCGTGCGGCGGCGGTTGTCGGTGCCGGCCGCGTCCCGCAATGCCGCCGGCCGGCTGGTGCGGCAGGACATGTTCACCGGGCTCCGCCGATCGGTCGCGTGGGAGACCGGCATCGCGGTGGTCGTGCTCGGTCTCACGGCCGCGCTCGTGGCCATTCCACCCGGCGGTCACGATCACGGTCCGGCGGCGGCCGCCATCCCGGACGGTCCGTTCCTCGGTTCGCTCGACCTTCCCGGCTCGGGCGACGTTCAGGTGTGGGTCGACCCGGCCCGTACCGGCAACAACCAGATCGTGCTGAACGTCCGGGACGAGCGCGGGACCAACCAGGACGTCCCCGAGGTGGCGGCACAACTCCACCTGCCGGACGCCGGCGTCGACCCGCTACCGGTGTCACTGACCAAAACCGGCCCCGGTCAGTTCGTGGCGGAGGACGTCATCGTGCCGATCGCGGGCACCTGGACGCTCGACCTCAGCGTGCGCACCACCGAGTTCGACGAGATCACAGTGGACACACAGATCACCATGCGCTAGGGAGATGTCCACAGTGGATGAAAGAGCGGGAGGCACGGCGAGCGGGGAGAGCTTCCTGTCGCGACAGGCGGGCATAGCACAGCTCTCCCCGCCCTCCGTGCACGACAGAACGAACACCTAATCCCGTCGAATAGGGTTCTTGGGTGAGCCACCACCAGTTCCGCACATGGCTATGCGCACGTTGCGACCCTGGCCTGGGAGAATCCCTTTTCGACACGATTAGATCGCCCGCCGTGCCCACACGCTATCATTTTGCCTCCGCAAGCGGAAATAGCCAGAACTCCCTAGTAGTTCGACGTCCCTCAGGTACTCCTTACGGTTTGTAGAAGGAGGGGTCGTGGGCTTCGCCGAGTGCGCTACGACCGATGGTGGCGAGAATATGATCGTCATTGTCGTGCCGCACGTAGAACAACAGGTCTCGCTGTATCCGCTCGACCGGGCTCGGCTTGACGAGGCAGCGAGCACCACAGGCGCGCACACAATGGTCCACCGTGTCCAGTGCGAGATGTTCCACCAGGTGGCGCGCCCGGGAGCCGGCCATGCTCGCCTCCTCCCGGCGGCCGGAGTCCCACAGCTCCCCCACGTGCTTCAGCCACAGCTCACCGGTCTCCACGGCAACGGCCATCGCTCCCACTCGTTGCTGCACAAAGGGATCGGTGTTCTTGTTCTGACGCGTGACGTACTCGAGGGCGTACTGGTAGGCGGCGGTCGCCGCGCCGAGGAAGCTCGCCGCGTAGTGCGGGATGAACGCCGTCTGCCACCCCTGGCGCAGGTAGTCCCCCGACTCCCCGATGCGCTGTGAGTCCGGGATGTAGGTGTTGTCGAAGCGGACCATGTGGCTGACCGTGGCCCGCATTCCGATGGGATCCCACCACGAGCTGTCGATGGACACCGAGGGATCGGAGAGTTCACAGGCGAGCATCAGCACGCCGGCGCCGTCACCGGAGGCGCTGTTCCTGGCGCCGCCGGGCCCGGCCGTGTCGACCAGCAGGATCGCCCAGTCGGCACCGGTGGCGCTGGTCGCGAACACCTTGGTGCCATCGACGATCCAGCCGTCGCTCTCACGGCGCACGGTCGTGCCGAAGCGCCTGGCCTCACCGGGCTTTGGCGCACGCGGCTCACCACTCCACGCCACCCACTTCTCGCCGCCCTGCACCACGCCGTCGAACCACCGCGTCTTCTGTGCCTCGGAACCGAGCGCGTCGATGAGCACCAGCGAGTTCGTGTGCCCCTCCCAGCACCGGGCAAGGGAGAGGTCCGCCGCGGCCAACTGCTCGGTCATCTGCCACAACGCGTGCGTGTCGCCCTGCAGTGGCCCGAGTCCCAGGCCGCCGTGGGAACGCGGGACCGTCGGCGCGTTCAGGCCGGCCGCGGCCAGGTCGTCGAAGTCCTCGGCCGGGAAGGTGGCCGCGCGGTCGTAGCCGTCGGCGCGCTGGGCGAAGGTCTCGGTCAAGGTCGAGAGCTCGGCGAACACGTCGGTCTGGCCGGCGTGTTGATCGATGTGAATGGTCATCTGGCTAGCTCCTTCGGGAGTGACGCGGCCGGAATGCCGGCAGGTGCGGAAGATGCGGACGAATCCAGGGGTTCGGGGATGGACCTGCCGGTCAGCAGGCGAAACTGCCGGTCCACCTCGACCTCGAGCACTTGGTAGCCGTCGACGACCACCTGGTGGCGCGCGCGCACGGCGGCGGCCAGCCGGGTCTCCTCCGGACCGTAGGTGAGGTCGACGACCGCCGTGTCGTCAGCGATCCGGTCGACGGCGAACACCGGCTCGTCACGGACCGGCGTGGCGTGCACGATGACCGAGTAGTTCTCCGGCGCGAACCGCGCGAGCGGCAGGTAGTCGATGCCGAGCAGGTCCGCCGCGTAACTGCCGCGTTCCCTCCCCCGGTTGACGATCGTGGGTATGGCGCCCGCGCTCAACAGGCCCGCGGCGGCGCCGCGGCCCGCGCCGCCGCACCCGACCACGGCCGCCTCCCGGCCGACCAGCTCGACCCCGGCGCGTCGTAGTGCACCGACGATGCCCACCGGGTCGGTCGTGTACGCCCGTAAGTCGCCGCCATCGCGAACCAGGAGGTTGGCGGCCTCCGTACGCCTGGCCGCCTCGCTCGCCGTGTCGGCCACGCGTAACGCGGCCTCCTTGAACGGCGCGACCACCGTGGCTCCGGCGAACGTGAGACCGAGCTGGTCGAACCCGGCGCAGATGGCCTGCCACGAGCCGGGAAACTCCCTGACGGGCAACGGCACGTACAGCGCGGGGAGGTCGAGCGCCTGGTACGCGGCGTTGTGCAGGCGTGGTGAGTGCGATGCCCGCATGGGCCTGCTCACGATGCCGAACACGTTCTCAAGTGGTGGCAGTACAGGGAAGGGATAGTCGTACCACAGGTGCTCAACCGGCGGCAGGCCCCAGGCGACGTCCCGGCCGAGCCCGCCGTAAACGACCCGGGCGCCGAACCACGGCGCGAGTACCCGGCTGCACACGCCGAGATCCCCGGTGGCGAAGGCGGTGACGTCGGGCCGGCGGAGCCGAGCGAGAAACCGCAGTGGCGCCATGGCCTGCTCGATCGTCGCCGCCTCGGGCGCCAGCAGGTAAAGGCGCGCGGGCGTGGACACCATGCGATCGAAGATCGCGCTCAACCCGGCGAGGTCACGCCCCATGCCGTACCAGCAGATGCGCCTGCGCTGCGGTGGGATGGCGGCCAGCAGTTCCGGTGTGAGATCCCGGTCGACCTCCAGCTCGATGACGTCATATGACCGGGCGGCGTCCAGGAGACAATGCCGCCGCTCGGCGGCGCTGCCGACAAACGCTCCGCCGTACTCCGCGCTGCGCAGGCTGTAGATCAGCTCGCCGTCGAAAAGATCGCGAAGTACGCCCACATTGAGATCGCCGGTGAGATCAGCGCGAACCTCCAGGCCACTCGCTATTCCCCGCAACGCGCGCAGATCGCTGCGTTCGTTCCATACGGCCGTGGTCAGCGTCGCCACAATCGAACAAGTTCGCTCCGCCGCTCCATTCAACATCGACTGGGGGCTGGACAAATTTCTCATAATGACGACAATCCTTTGTCATGGACACCTCGACGTGGACAACTTTCAAATCCGTTCTGGACGGGCGGCACAGCAAGCGCGCCTTCCTGATCAAACCGGTACCACGCGACCTCCTCGAGAACGTGCTGCGGGAAGCGGCGCATGCCCCGTCGACACGCAACGCCCAACCGTGGCAGGTGGCCGTGGCCACCGGTCGACGCAAGGACGCGCTCGCCCGCCGACTGTGTGCGGAGTTCGACCGCGGTGTCACACCGCGACCGGACTTCGAGTACCGGGCGTCCCGGCCGGACAAGACGGCCGACACCCGAGCGCGCGAGGCCAGCGTCGGCGTGCTGCTTGCCAAGGGGCACAACGGGAACGACCGGGCCGCACGCCGCTCCCATCTGCGGGACAATCTCGAGTTCTATGGCGCTCCCGTTGAGATGATCTTTCACCTGCCCGTCGACGCCAAGCCGGGCCAGTTCCTCGAGATGGGCTTCTTCCTGCAGAACGTCATGCTGGCCCTGGTCGCCCGCGGTCTTGGCAGCTGCCCGCAGGTCAGCGTGGCCGGCTACCCGGACGCCATTCGCGCGGAACTGGGACTTGGCGCGGATCGCCTTGTCGTGTGCGGACTCGCGGTCGGATACCCGGACGAGGCGATGCCGGTGAACCGGTTCCAGCCCGGCCGTGTCGAGTTGACGGACTTCGTGCAATGGTATGACCAGCGGCACGATCAGCCACCGCCCACGACGGCCGGGCCGCGCTGACCGTCGATCTCACTGATCCGCTGCCGCACCAGGATCTGCAGCTGGTGCGCACAGTCGACATAGGACTCATAGGTCTGGCCGGCCGGCTCGGCGACGTCACCGTCGCAGTCGAGGCAGTGGACCCGCTCGCTCAGTTCCGGTGCCAGCTCGACGATCGCCTTCCGGTGCGCCGCCGTCATGCAGTACACGACATCGCATTCCAGGCACAGCTCCCCCGTCAGGTCGCGAGACTCGTGCCGGGGAACCGGAACGTGCAGTTCACGCAGGGCCTTCGCCGCCAACGGCGCGATCCCGCCGCCGGGTTGCTCCACCGCGACGCCCGCGCTCACCACTACCCAGTCGCCGTCGTGGCCGCGGGCGGCGAGCTCGGCCTTGGCGATGGCGGCCGCCATGGGTGACCGGATGGCGTTGCCACCGCACACGAACAGCAGCAGCGGCCCGCTGCGCTCCTGACGCGGAAGAACGGCGGGCACGGCAACCCGGGCCACGATGCTCGGGTAGCTCAGCATCAGGGCCGCCAGGATCACGATCGCGGCGGCGACGATCTGGGCAACGCTCGGCGGCGGCGCCCCGAACAGCATGCCGAGGCCGAACGACGCGACCACCCCCGCGAGCAGGCTGGCGCACACGTGTACCGGCATGCAGAAGGAGTACTCACGCCGGTCGAGGAAGATCAGCGAGGTGAACACGAACAGGCCCTCGTAACACACTCCGATCAGGAACGCCGGCAGCGCCGCGGAGGTGCCGAGGAACGTGGTGAAACCCTCCCGGAGCGGGCCCGACCCGGCCAGCGCCGCCACCGCGAGGAGCGCGACGAGCAGCACGGGAGTGGTCATGTGCTCCTCGACGAAGTACCGCCGGTCGGTCGAGCTGTTGCCGCGCTTGGCATGCCGGCTCATGATGAGGAACCGGTTGCTGTAGGCGACGCAGTAGGTGAGCAGGCTGACCACCGCGCCGATGGTGAGCACGTAGTTGTTCACGTCGGTCAACGCGACCACCGCCGACAGCACGCACAGTCCTACGGCGACAGCCGAGTACCAGTGAATCTTCCGGTAGCGCAGCAGATCGACGGTTGGTGAGATGATCAGCGTGCCGATCCGCATCAGCACGAGGACCAGCAGGATCGTCACACCGGGAAAAGTGAAGTTGAGGGTCGTGGTACCGACGATCAACGCCATCCAGAACGCCGACATCGCGGTCTCCCGACCAGGAAACGGCATGCTCACCCGGCCGAGGTCGCGGCGCCGTGCGTAGTGCCACCAACGCAGGATGGTGAGCGTCAGCGGCATCGCCACCAACATGCCCAACGCGGAGGCGGGCAGGAGGACCAGTCCACCGACCGGACCGTTGGTCATGGGTAGCAGACCATCGGACATGGCCTTGGCCAGTCCGCTGTAGGGGGTGTACCAGAGAAAGTAACCGATGCCGAGTCCGAGCATGCCGAAGCCGGCCTGACGTGCGCGCGTCAATGATCTCTCCTATTGCACAGAGGAATCAGGATGCGGCACGTGCTCACCCAATCACGCACGCGATGGATCTTGAAGTTGTTCCGCGACGGCAACGGAGATCTGGCGCTACTCTCCGTGTACTACTGTTCTCAAGCCGTCACACTACAAAAACGTTACCGCACGCGCAAAGTATGCGCACGTTGACCATCGAACCCCTAGGGGATCGGGGTTCGTCCTAGGCGGAACGTGCCATGGTCGCCGCCGCGTGTGGACCCTATGGTCGTACTGAATGGACCATTGTGACCAGGTCACGCTCCCGCGCGGACGCAGGAGCGTTGAGGTAGAACAATTTCACGGAGTGAGGATGCCACCAAGCACCCGGCGGATGCGATTCCACTGGAGCCTGCCGTCGTCCGGTGTCTCCGACAAGCGCAGGGGCGCCAGGTTCAGAACCGAGATCAACCAGTTCGCGGACCTGGACCGACAGCGCGACTTCTGTGTGCGGGCCGAAGAACTTGGCCTGGACTCCGTGCTGTTGCCGATCGGCTTCCAGCGTGCCGACCCGACCGTCCTGGCCGCCGTGTTCGGCCTGGCCACCAAGCGGGTAAACCTCATGACCGCGTCTCGGCCGGCCGTCATCTCGCCGACGCATTTCGTCCAGCAGGTCAACGCGGTGTCCGCGTTCACGAACGGCCGGATCGAGATCAACGTGGTGTCCGGCCAGGGTTCGCACGAACTCCGCTACTACGGCGACTTCGCCACCCATGACGAGCGTTACCAACGCACCGACGAGTTCTGGACCATCTGCCACGCACTGTGGCGGCGGGAGTTCCCGGTCAACTTCGAGGGAAGGTTCATCCACGTCGAAGGCGCCAGGATCAACCAGCCGTTCGTCTCACCCGACCGGCATCGCCCGTATGTCTACATCGGAGGGAGCTCGGATCAGGCCAGGGCGCTCGCGATCAAGCATGCGGACTGTCTGCTTCGGGTGGTCGAGCCGCCGGACCAGCTGGCACCGAAGATCGAGCCCGCGCTGGACGCCGGCATCGAGGTCGGGATCATCACCAATCTGATCGCCGCGCCCACCTACGACGAAGCCGTCGATGCCGGGTACGCGCTGGCCGAGAACGCCGGTGAGCTTGGCAAGGCGGCGGTTGCCGAATGGCGCGAGAAGACCACGGAATCGGTTGGCTTCACCCAGACCTACCAGTTGGCCGAGGAACAGCCGAATTGGCTCACGCCATATCTGTGGACCGGGCTGGTGCCCTACATGGGCCCGATGTCGATCTCGTTGGTCGGCGGGCCCGACGAGATCGTCGAGACAATCTTCGAATACCGGCGGATCGGTGTCACCCAGTTCATGTTCCAGGCAAGGCCGGACCTACCGACCCTGGAGCTCTTCGGCGCCGAGATCCTGCCGAAGATCAAGCAGCGGGAGGAGCTCGAAACTCATGGGACAGGCAATCATCACGACCGCGCAGACGATGCGGGCCGACACGAAGGCGAAGGTGGGAGCAAAGACCGACATGGCGCCACTTCTCGGCACCTGGGTCAACGCCAAGCGGAACACCGACCACATCGCGAAAGTGGAGGTGGCCGAGCGGGACGGCACCCTGATCATCCGACTGTACGGGTCGTCGTCCGATGAACTGGTCGACTGGGGAGAGGCGGAGGCGATCCCGTTCGCCTTCACCGGCACGACCCAGGTAGCCGGATTTCACTCGCGATACTCGCTCGGCGACACCAGGATCGAGATCGCGGCCAACGTGAAGTTGGGCATCCTGGTCATCCAGACCTACACCTCGTTCCAGGACGAAAGCGACCGGCTGAGCCAGTTCTCCCGGGAGTTCTTCTACCGGTCACTGGTGGAACCGGCCGATGAGCGGGTCCGGACCGGCCGGACCTTCCTGGCCGGTGACTGGGTCAACACCAACCCCGACACCAAGTGGATAAAGAGCTTCACGCTCGCCGAGAACGGGCACGCGTTCACCCTGGACGTGCTCGGCGCGACCGATCCGGCCGACTGGGGCGAGGTCGAGATCACCACCTACCTGGACAGCGCCGGTGAGCCGGCGTTCCATGCCGAGTACGACCTCGGCCCGGTCGAGGCCGTGCTCGCCGGGAACACCGGCAAGAACATCATCATCATCGCCGCGTTCTTCCGGTTCAAGGGCGACGAGTCGGCCAACACCTTCTGCCGGGAGTTCTTCGTCCCTCGTGACCAGAAGTCGTGATTTCATGCCCGGTCGTCGCGTTCGAGCCGCGGGCGGCGTCGCCGTGGCCCTGCTCTGCGTCATGGCGGTGTCGTCCGCGGCGGTGTCGGCTGTGTCTGCTGTGTCGTCCGTGGCGGCCGAGCAGCCCGATCCCCCACCCCGCCTGCTGTACTCGACCAACAGCGGCATGATCGTTCCGGGCGGCCCGCCCGACGGCCCGCACGACACGGTGACCTTCACCATCGGCCGGGCCGGCGGCCTGACGCCGTTCGGTGGGCCGGTCCCCGGCGTGACCCAGCCCCGGGGAATCGTGTTCTCCCCCACCGGGCGCATCGCGTACATCGCCGACAGCGGTGGCGACACGGTCGCCCCGTTCCGCGTCGGCGACGACGGCACGCTCACTCCGTTGTCGCCGCCGGTGCCCAGCGGCGACCTCCCGTTCGGGATCGCCATGGCGCCGAGCGGCCGGAACGTCTACGTGACTCATTTCAACTCCCACGACGTAACGGCGTTCGCGGTGGCCGACGACGGTGGGCTGCGCCCGCTCGGCCCACCGGTCAGAACAGGCCACGACGTCGGCAAGGGCGTGGCGGTGACCCCGGACGGCCGGTTCCTGTACGTAGCGAACGGCACGCCCGTCGACCAGGAACCGGATTTCCTGGTCGGATTCGCCATCCAGCCGGACGGCTCGCTCGGCGCGCCGGACCCAGCCGTCCCCATCGGTGTCTCAGGGTCCGGTGTGGTCATCACGCCGGACGGCCATTTCCTGTACGTGGCCTGCCAGGGATCGGACGAGATCTGGGGGTTCCGCATCGGCGAGGACGGCGATCTCACGCTGTTGCCGGAGATGCCGCTGACCGCGCCCGACTTCTCGGAAGGCGCCGCCGTGGCGCCGGATGGCCGCCATCTCTACGTGACCGCCCTCGGTGGGCAGTTTCCCGATCAGGACGGGGTGTGGGCGTTCGCCATCGGTGCCGACGGCACGCTCACCCAACTCGGTGAGCGGATCCCCACGGGCGACGGCCCGGGCGCGGCGACCGCGACGCCCGACGGGCGGCACGTCTACATCAGCAACTTCCGCAGCGACGACATCTCCGCCTACGACGTGCTCCCCTCCGGCCGGTTGCGTGAGCTCGCCGGCTCGCCGTTCCCGTCCGGTGGCGAGGGCCCCGCGTTCGGAGCGGTCATGGTGCCACCGAACCAGGGCCCGGAGGCGTCGTTCTCGGCGACCGTGCGCCCGGCGGGCCGGGCGACCCGGTTCGACGCGTCCGACTCAGCGGATCGCGATGGGCGGATCGTCCGCTATGACTGGGACTTCGGTGACGGCACCGTAGGCATGGACACCGTAGGCATGGACACCGTAGGCATGGACGCGGGTCCCACACCGACGCACACCTACCGTCAGCCCGGCACCTTCGAGGTCACCGTCACGGTCACCGACAACGAAGGGTGCTCGACCGAGTTCGTGTTCGCCGGGCAGTCCCCGCTGTGCACCGGTTCCGCCCTTGCTCGCGCTACCCGGACCGTGGTCATCACGGGGTAGCCCCTCAGCTGACCACCCAGGCCCGGCGGAATGCCGGCGCCAGCGCGAGCACGATCATCAGGGCACCGGTGCCGGCGATCATGTACACCACCTCGGGCCGCCACAGCCCGACGACCAGCCCGCCGAGGCCGTACGCGACCAGACTGGTGGTCCGGTGGATCGCCGTGAAGCTGGCCATCGCCTGGCCGACCGCTGGTTCCGGAGTGCGCAGCATCAGCAGGGTGAACATCGAGACGGACACCATGCTCATGCACACCCCCGCCACCACGTACAGCGCGAATGCGGTTGGCAGGGACCGGATCAGCCCGATCAGGGCGATCGCGGCGGACATCACGGCGGCCGAGAGCAGGCTGCCGAAAAGGATCCGGCGCACGGTCTTCAGCCGGCTCGCCAGCACCGTGCCGAGCAGCAACCCGAACATGTGCGTCGCCTGGAGCAGGCCGAACGCCAGTTCGCTCGCGCCGAAGGTGTCCCGGACCAGAAACACCTGCGCCACATAGATGAGGTGGACGACCAGGGGAAGCAGCACGGCGAGCGCCACCATGGCGGCCAGGGCCGGGTCGGTGAACAACCTGGTGATCCCCTCGCGCGCGCTCGCCTTCGGCTCGTCCCGCGCCGGCCGGCGGCGGGTGCCGATCAGCCAGCCGGCGCCGGCGACCGCCACGAAGATCACCCCATCGAGCAGCAGGGGAACCTGTGCGCCGCCGGTGATGCCGGTGAGCAGGCCGCCGACGGCCGGCCCGGCCATCATGGCGATGGTGACGGCACCCTGCTGCACACTGCTCGCCGCGGCCAGGTGCCTGCTGGGCACCATCGCGCTGGTGAGCGCGATGAAGAGTGGGTTGGTCACCGCCGTGCCGCACGCGTTCAGCGCGACCAAGGCGAGCACCACCTGCGGTTGATCGACGAACGCGAGCAGCAGGCAGCAGGCGGACTGCCACAGGCTACTCATCACGATCAACGCCCGGCTGTCGTACCGGTCCACGACCATCCCGACCAAGGGAGCGAGCAGAACGATCGGCACCGCCGCCGCGGCCAGCACGCCGGCGACCGCCCAGGCTCCGGCGCCGCGCTCGTGGAAGTCGAGTTGCAGCGCGGTGACGGCCACCATGTTGCCAAGAATGGACGTGGCCCTGGCGCCGGCGGCGACATAGAGGTCGCGCGGCAGCCGACGAGCAACGCGTTGCTTCATGTGTGCCATTCCGATCGCGCGCCATACTTGGGTGGAGCCCCTAAGTACTGGTGATCCCTAGGGGGATCTGCTACTCCCGCTTTATCCCCACGTGATCTATTCTCAGAGCTGCCTGCCTCTCCCGCTAGCTCCCCCACATACCGCTCAACTCCACGGTACCCCCTGTCCAAGCAGTCGGCATTCCGAGCTGCCCGGATAAGGGCGGTTGCCCATTGCTGGATATCGAGGCGATTTCCCATGTCCTTGCCACGTGTGCGGATCGTAATCGTGGTGCTGTCGGCATTGGCCGTCGCGACATTTGGCGTCATCAGGCTCGTCGCCGCACCGGACGCCTCCGGCGCCGCCGCCGGCGAAGCCAGTGTGGACAGTTTGACCGCGCAGATCACCGCGGCGGACTGGACCGGCATGGATCACGATATGTCGGGCAACGCACCGGGATACCAGATGCCGCCGGCAATGATGCCCGGTATGCCAGAGAACGGCGAACAACGCCTTGCCGTTTCCGTCACGGTGGTCAACGCCAGCGACGAAACCCGGCCGTTGCGCCCGAGCGAGGAGTTCGCGCTGCACGCCGGCGAGGCGGGCAAGCAGTGGGCGCCACGCACGCACACGTTCGGAGACCTCCCCCGGCTTGCCCCGGGCAACGCCGTCAAGGGCATCCTGTACTTCGACCTTCCGCCCGCCGAGCTGGTCGATTCCCCGGCGTGGATCGAATGGACGCACGGGGATACCGCCAATCGGCTCACCATTCCGATGGACGGCGTTGGCGAACCCCCGAACCATCCACACAATCCCTGATCGAATCCGGTTGGGTTTTTTACCACGGTTTTTGCCGGCGGGACTCTGTGCCCATCGGCAGGTGGAAAGGGGAAATTGATGTTATTGCACCGTCACAATACCCCTAGGGGTGTTGTGTCATCTACGGGTGGCTGGAGACCCGGCCGCCGTGCTTCGTCGAGACCCGACGTCGATCTGAACGCGCCGCTTTTCTCCCCGACGGGACAGGAAGGCGGCGTTGTTCTTACGGTGGTCGTCGCAATGGCGGTCACCTTGTCGCGTCACGCCGG
The DNA here is from genome assembly GCA_963826035.1 of uncultured Actinomycetota bacterium. Lineage (GTDB taxonomy): Bacteria > Actinomycetota > Actinomycetes > Mycobacteriales > Pseudonocardiaceae > Actinophytocola. Next base: position 972,318 of record CAWGVZ010000010.1, read on the forward strand.
AGCGATGCTGTCGGGAGATGCCACACAAACCGGCCACCTCCTCGGTGTCCTGCTGGACGCCATATTGACCGTTCCCGTGGCCGGGGCCGCCGTGTGGCTGGCGAGCCGGACCGCATCACTGCTCGGCATGACCGCACAGCGGCGTACCGCGTCCATAAGCACGGCGGCATTGCTGTCGCTGTACTTCATACCGTTGTTCGCACCGCTTGCCGCGATGCTGACACCGTTGCACCAGTGGGTGGGCGTGGCAGGTGGAGAAGCACACGCCGCGCATCAAGTGGTCGGTCTGGATGTGGCCGGCCTTGCCAGTCATGGCCTGCTGAACGCCGCCTCGGCGCAACCGGTGGTCCTCATCGTCGGCCTCGCGGCGCTGGCGTTCATCGCGGGGAAGGCAGAAGAGCACACCCTTCCACGGCGCACCCGGCACGGCCCGCTCTACGTCGCGACAGCGATGGCCGCGGCGCTGGGCCTGGTCGCCGGGAACGTCCTGATATCGGCGGCGTTCACCGCGCCGTCCGCCAGCGCGGAGGAGGAAGTCGGACCGACCGCGCACGTCGGGGGATGCGGCAGCACCACGCCGACGCGCACCTTCAACGTGCTGGCCATCAACATCGACATCACCATCAACCGGTTCGGCGATCACGACCCGTTCGGTTTCATGTACGTACAGGCCGAGAAGCTGAACGAGGTACGGGCCCAGGAGGCGGCGCTCAAGGCCAATGCCGCACCCGGGTCCAACGGCCTCGGCGCGCGGGTGTCCACCGGTCTGCGGCAGGACCCGATCCAGCCGCTGATCCTGCGTGCCCGGCTGGGTGAGTGCGTCCAGATCAACCTCACCAACCGGCTGACCGCCGCACCGCGCGGTGGCCCCGGCTTCACCGATGTCCCGGTGATCACCCAACCCGGCGGGGTGCCGTCGGTCTCCATCGACCTCGCCGGCGTGTCCTACGACGCCGCGCAGGGTGCCGGTGGGCAGGCGGTCGGCAACAACCCGACCAACGTGATGGTGCCGCCCGGCGCCACCTACACCTACCGCTACTTCCTCGACCCGCTCATGGGCGAGGGAGTCCGGGTGTTCCGCAGCGGTGGCGACTCCACCCAGCTGACCCTGCACGGCCTGTTCGGCGCGGTCGTGGCCGAGCCGGCCGGGTCGACCTGGCTGGACCCGGACACCGGTGCGGACCGCACGAACGACCGGACGTTCAACAGTTTCTCCGCGATCATCCGGCCGGGGAGCGGTACGTCGTTCCGTGAGTTCACGCTGCTGTACCACGAGATCGGCGACGAGATGTTCAACCTTCGCCGGCCGCCTCGGGAGACCGGCACACCGATCAGCTGTCTCCCCGCGACGGACGGGCTCGGCGTCGGTGATCCGTTCGCCATGCGGGACGAAGGCGACATCGCCAACTGCGGGTACGGCACCCTCAGCTACCGGCCGGGCGGCCGGGCGCTGAACTACCGCAGCGAGTCGTTCTACCGGCGACTCGAGACGCAGGCGGTGCGGGGCCTGCAGACCGACGCGACGATCGACGCGGCCGAGTCACTGACCTACGGCTCGTACGCGAACGGCGACCCGGCGACCCCGATGCCGCGCTCGTACCTCGGTGAGCCGACCAAGATGCGGCTCGCACACGCCGGGGCCGAGACGCTGCACGTGCACCACCTGCACGGTGGCGGCGACCGTTGGCCGATGAACCCCAACGCGGTGGCCAACAACTTCGCCGGCGGGTTGCAGAAGAACCCGCCCAACAACACCTCCTCGATCATGCTGGACTCGCAGACCCTCGGCCCGGCCGAGAGCTACGACGCCAGGATCGAGTGCGGTGCCGGCGGCTGCCAGCAGGCGGCGGGTGACTTCCTGTGGCACTGCCACATCGCCCACCACTACATCGCTGGCATGTGGTCGTTCTGGCGGGTGTTCGACACCAGACAGTCCGACCTGGCGGTCATTCCCGCCAGAGCGGCGCCGCCGGCCGCGGTGACCTCGCAGGGTCTGATCGGCAGGACCATCGAGGGCAAGACGGTGATCGGGTCGGGCACCCCGACCAGCAGCCAGGTGCTGCTCTCCGACCTGGTCGAGCGTCAGCTCCCGCCACAGGGCGTCCGGCTCAACAACGAGGACGCCACGGTATGGGACTGGCAGCGGGCGGGCACGGCGGCCTCACCTCTGTACAACGCGGAACCGGATACCACCGAGGTCTGGCCGAACTTCCAGTCGCCGAACCCCGGACAGCGAAATCCGATCCTGTTCAATCCCAACAACGGCCGGCCGGCCTTCCCGATGCTGGAACCACATCTCGGCATCCGACCACCGTTCGCCGGGGCAGGCCATACGGGTGCGGCGTGGCTGGGCGAGACCGCCTCGTCGACCCGACCGGACGGCCTGTGTCCGGCTGCCTCGCCGGTGCGGACTTACAACATCACCGGGATCAGCGTTCCCGTCCAGGAGACGCTGCGCGAACGAGATCCGAACGGGACGGTCTTCGTTCTCAACGAGGACAAGGACCGCGTGCTCGCCGACGCCGCGAGTGGGGTGAAGGCCCCCGACCCACTGGCGATCCGGTCGAACGTCGGTGACTGCGTGGCGATCACGCTGACCAACGAGATGAACGTGGAGCAGCAGCCGAAGGTCAACATGCACACGCACTTCGTGCAGTTCGACCCGCAGAGCTCCGACGGCGTGATCACCGGTCTGTCCTTCGAGCAGTCGATGTATCCCAACACGGTCGAGGCCCGCACGATCACCGCGGCGTCTCCGGCCAACGCCACCCAGGTCACCGTGTCCAATGTGACCAACCTGCGTCCCGGCATCTTCATCGCCGTGGGCAGCGGGAAGGCCAACATCGAGATCCGGCGGATCACGGCGATCAGCGGTACCACGCTGACCTTCGACCGGGCACTCACCTCGGCGCACGTCGTCGGTGAGCCGGTGTCGGTCGAGTTCGTGCAGTACCGCTGGTACTCCGATGTGGACAGTGGAACGGTGTTCTGGCACGACCATGTGAACGGGATCGAATCCTGGGCACACGGCCTGTTCGGCGCCCACATCATCGAGCCGAGGGGCTCGACGTACCACGACCCGCGGACCGGCGCCGAGGTCCGCAGCGGCACGATCGTCGACATCCGCACCACCAACCCCGTCGGAGTGGGGGTGCGCAGTTCGTTCCGGGAGTTCATGGTCTTCCTCTCCAACGGTCGCCGCGGTAGAGCCGAGCTGACCGCGGATCCAGCCGTCGTCGGACGAATAGATCGCAACGCGGGTCAGGAGTGTGAGGAAAGCTCGATCAACCTGAGAGCCGCGCCCATCGGCGAACGAACACCACCAGGTGCGGGCGGCCAACAGAGACAGGAGTTCAACGGCGGGATCGTCTGCCGCAACGCCACCAGCAGGGTCAACGATCCGACCGCGGCCAACACCGTGACCGCGACTGTGACAACGGTGGATCCGTACGTGTTCTCCTCGGTCAAGTACGGCGATCCGACCACGCCGCTCTTCCGGGCCTACGCCGGAGATCCGGTGGTGATCCGCACGATCGGCGTGACCGACCGGGTCGAAGCACTGCGGTTCCAGGGCCACCGGTTCGCCAGAGAGCGGTTCAACGCCAACGGCGAACTGGTCGACGCCGCGACAACCGGTATCTCGGAACGCTTCGACTACGTGCTCGACGGAGGGGCGGGTGGTCCGCGGAGGATGGCCGGTGACTATCTCTACTACAGCACCCGCAACTTCGCCTTCGAGTCAGGCGGATGGGGCATCTTCCGGGTGCACGACCGGTTGAGGTCGGATCTGCGACCACTGCCGGACCGGACGGCTCCACCGAGCGGCACGGGATTCCCGATCCTGACGCCGGCGACCGGGAACACCCAGACGACGCCTGGGCCGAACCCGCCGCCGCCATCGAACGCCGTGGTCTCGTCGACGACGAACCCGTGTGCGTCCGGCGCTCCGATGCGCACATACGACGTGTCGGTCTTCAACCAGACACTGCCGTCGGCCCCCCAGGCCGATGCCAACGGCATCATGTACTCGTTGACGTCCGACATGGCGGCCATCAGGGCCGGCACGAAACGGCCGGAACCGTTGGTGCTACGGGCGAATCAGGGTGACTGTCTGGAAGTGACACTGCGCAACCAGATAGCCGCCGGCACGCAGTACGGCGGTACGAGAGCCGGGTTCGACCTCGGGAAGCTGTTGTACAACCCGCAGATGTCGGCGGGCAGCGCGGTCGGGCTCAACCCCGACACGACCGTGGCGGCCGGACAGACGTTCACCTACCGGTTCGCGGCGGACAAGCTGCTCGGCACGTCGGTCTTCCAGAACCTTGGCAGCCCGGCCTCGATGCGGCACGGTGCCTATGGTCAGGTGATCGTCGAACCGACCGGGTCGACGTGGTTCAACAGCGCCGACGGTGTGCAACTCACCGCGACGAGGACCAGCAGCCAGGCCATCATCCGGGCCTCGAGCGGGGACTTCCGTGAGTTCGCGGTCAGCATGGGTTCGAACGACCAGCACTTCTCGCGAAGTATCAACGAGTACCAAGATGTGATCGCCGGTGCGGGAGTGAACAGCCAGTTCCCGTTGTTCAACAGACCGGTCGGGGCCGCGCCGGTGTTCAGCACTGTCAACTACTCCAGCGCGCCGCTCACGACGCGGTTGGGGTTGACGACAACGCCGCCGAACCCGGATCCCGCATGGGAGTTCGCGTTCAGCTCGACGCGGTTCGGTGATCCAGCGACGCCGGTGTTCCGGGCGCACGCCGGTGACCCGATCGTGATGCGGCTCAGTATCGGGGCCTCCGATCAGTTCCATGTGTTCTCCGTCGGCGGGCACGTGTTCCCGCAGGAGCCGAACATGTGGAACGGCGGTAGCGACAAACGGTCGCAGCTGTTGCCGTCCCGGTCGTTCGCGGCCGGTGAGACGACCGAGGTCGAGTTGGTCGGCGGTGCGGGCGGCACCACCCGCGCGACCGGCGACTACCTCTACGGCGACATGCGCCAGCCGTTCACCGAGGCCGGGATGTGGGGCATCTTCCGGGTGCTCCCCGCCGGGTCCTCGGGGCTCGGCGCCCTCTAGAAACCCTGAAGGAGGTTCAACGAATGTCTCGGTTGCTCGCCCGGCTCGGTGTCATCCTGACAGCCAGTGCGGCCCTCATCGCGAGCGGCGGCTCGGTCGCCGTCGCCCACGTGACCGTCCACGCGGACGACGCGGTGCAGGGCGGTTCGACAGAGATCGCGTTCCGGGTTCCGACGGAGAGCGACACCGCGAGCACCGTCTCGGTGCGGATGGCGTTCCCGGCGGACACACCGATCGCCAAGGTGGCCGTCCTTCCCCTGGCGGGATGGACACACCACGTCACCAAGACGACGCTGCCCGCTCCGGTGCCGGCCGGCCATGGGGACGAAGTGTCCGAAGTGGTCAGTCAGATCGAGTGGAGCGCGGCGGGTCCGGACGCGGGCGTCGAGCCGGGCGAGTACCAGGTGTTCCGGATCGCGGCGGGTCCGCTGCCCAAGGCCGACCAACTTGTCTTCAAGGTCGTGCAGACCTATGACGACGGCCAGGTGCAGCGGTGGATCGACGAGCCCGCCGAGGGCGGCCCGGAGCCGGAGCACCCGGCTCCGGTGCTGGCCCTCGACGCCGCCCCGGCCGGGCACGGCCACGACGAGATAGCGACCGTGACCCCGGTTGCGGCATCGCAGTCCGCCACGCCGGCGCCGGCGTGGTGGGCGGCGGTGACCATCGCCCTGGTGGCCTTGATCGCCGCACTGAGTGCGGTGGTCGTGTCCATCCGGACGGCCAGACGCGGAGGAGGTGACGAGTCACCGGCCTAACTCACACGAAGATCGCAGGCATGGCGCTGCCGGCCGAGACGTACACGGTCACGTGGACGATCGGCCGGCAGTGCTGGTTCGGCGGGAGCTGGTTCGGCGGGAGCTGGTTCGGCGGGAGCGCACCAGCGCCAGCCTGCCGAGGACCACGGCGGCCAGTCCCACCGCGATGGCCAGGGCGCCGCCGACTACTCCGTTGCCGGTGCCGGGACCACCGTCGGCGACCGCCAGATTCACCGCGCCGTTGACCACGCCGATCAGTCCCGCCCCCACGGCCACGATGGCCCCCGTACTCCCGCCGTTGCCGGCACGACGGACGGAGCGCAGTGCCAGCCCGCCGAAGACCACGCCGGCCAGCGCCACGAACGCGGCGATGGTGGCCCAGATTCGCCCGGCGGTCAGGGCGTGGGCATCGACGTCGGCTGACTGGACCAGAACGGTGGCGAACAGGTGACGGGCGGACATGAGGTGCTCCTTCTCCGATGACTGGATGTCGCTGAGCATGTCCGCCGGACCCGCCGCCGGTCGTCCTGCTGACGAAGACTCTTCGCGCTGCCATCGATGCCGTAACCGGCTGCCGCGCACGCCGCGAAAACCGGGAAACTACCGCGTGCGCGGTATGCGTTTGATCGTCCGTGCGCAGGAGTCGCCCGCGCGAACATCCGGCTAGGGTGCAGCCATGAGCAGGCGGCGGATCGCTGTCGGAGACTGGGCGATCGCCGCCGGCGTGGCGGCGACCCTGCTGGTCGCCGGACTGTCCAGCCCACACCCCGCCACGGATTTCGACCCGCTGGGCTACGCGCTGTTGATAGCCGGCGGCCTGGCGCTGGCCGCGCGCCGCCTGGCTCCGGTCACCGTGCTGGCCGCGACCGGGTTGTGCGCGCTGGGTTACCAGGCCGTCGGTTTCGTCGTGCCCGCCGTCGCATATCTGTTCGCCGTGTACGCCGCGGTACGGTCGGGCCACCGCGTGGTCACGGTGGCGGGGTCGGTGATCATGGTGGCCGCGCTCCCCCTCGCGGCCCTGGCTGCCCTACGGGACGTGGGCGAGGCGTTCGCGCAGGCCCGGGGCGCCCTCGAGGTGGCCTGGCTGATCGCGGCCGGCGCGGCGGGTGAGGGGCTGCGCCAGGCCGAGCGCCGGGCGGACGAGGCCGAGCGCACCCGCGAGGAGACCGCGCGGCGCCGCGCCGGCGAGGAGCGCCTGCACATCGCGCGGGAGCTGCACGATTCGCTCACCCACCAGATCTCCGTGATCAAGGTGCAGGCCGAAGTCGCCGTCCACCTGGCCAACAAGCGGGGTGACCAGGTGCCCGACGCCCTGCTGGCCATCCGGGAGGCCGGTCGCGAGGCGGCCCGGGAACTGCGCGCGACCCTGGAGGCGCTGCGTGATGACGACAGGAGCCCGCCTCACGGACTCGACCACGTCCCGGAACTGGTGCGCCGCGCCCGTACCACCGGCCTGGACGCGACGCTGACCATCGAGGGACAACGCGACGACGTGCCGGCCGCCGTGGACCGGACCGCCTACCGGATCGTTCAGGAGGCCCTGACCAACATCGCCCGTCACGCCGCCGCCGCGACCGCTTCGGTCCGGATCGACTACCGTCCCGACGCCCTGGCCATCCAGGTCGACGACGACGGCCAGGCCACCCCGGACACCGCGCCGATACCGGGCGTCGGGCTGCTCGGGATGCGCGAACGAGTCACCGCGCTCGGCGGCCACCTGCGTGCGGCACCGCGCGGCGAGGGCGGCTTCACCGTCCAGGCCGAACTTCCAGTAGACCGGTCGTGATTCGTGTCCTGCTGGTCGACGACCAGCCACTCATCCGCAGCGGATTCCGCGCGCTGCTCGACGTCGAGGACGACATCGAGGTGGTGGCCGAGGCAGCCGACGGCAGCGAGGGCCTGGCGCTGGCCAGGGAGCACCTGCCCGACGTCGCGCTCATCGACATCCAGATGCCGGTCATCGACGGTATCGAGGCGACCCGGCGGATCGCGGCGGACCCGGCCCTGGCCGCCGTGCACGTGGTCATCCTGACCAACTACGGCCTGGACGAGTACGTCTTCAACGCGCTGCGCGCCGGCGCGGCCGGGTTCCTCGTGAAGGACATCCTGCCGGAGGACTTCCTGCACGCCATCCGCGTCGCCGCGCGCGGTGACGCCCTGCTCGCCCCGTCGATCACCCGCAAGCTGATCGACCGGTACGTCACGCAGCCGCTCGACACCGGCACCCACACCGGGCTGAAAGAACTGACCAACCGGGAACGCGAGACCGTCGCCCTGGTCGCGCAGGGCCTGTCCAACGACCAGATCGCTAGCCGTCTCATGATCAGCCCGCTGACCGCGAAAACCCACATCAACCGAGCCATGACCAAGCTCCACGCCCGCGACCGCGCCCAACTCGTGGTCCTCGCCTACGAGTCCGGCCTGGTGGCCCCACGCAACCCCTGACCGACCCTGCCGTTACGGCGCCGGTACTCGCTGGGTGTCAGGCCGACCAGTGTTCGAAAGCGGCGGGCGAAGTAGGTGGGGTCGTCCCAGCCGACGGCGGCGCCGACCTGGGCGGCCGGCAGGGTGGAGTGCGCCAGCAACGAGGCGGCGCGCTCGGCCCGCACTCGGGCGAGAAAGCTCATGGGGGTCAACCCGACGTGCTGGGTGAACAGGCGGCCGAGATAGGCGCGATCCAGGTTGACCGCCCGGGCGAGGTCGTCCAGTCGCCACGGTTGGGCGGGTGTCGCCTGGAGCCGGGCGACGGTCGCCGTGACCGCGGGATGAGTGGCGGACTCGACGATCGCGGGGTCGGGGTCACGGCCGTCGGCGAGAATGCCCAACACGGTCACCAGCCGGCCCAACAGGCGGCCGGGGCGAGGCGTCATGAGGTCTCGTTCGAGGCGGCCGATCTCCGCGATGGCGTCCTCGGCGGCCGTCTGGTCCACGGTCACCGCCGCGATGCCGTGGGTGCCGAACGCCATGGGATCGGTCCACAGCATCCGGCGCAGCGTCGGGATGTCATACAGCGCGGCCAGTTCCGCGCGCAACGCCTGGGCCGACAGGCAACAGTTGGCGACCGTCAGGCCGGCGCAGTCCCGAAATCCGTGCCAGGCACCGGGACGCAGGATGACGACGTCACCACACCGCAACGCCCGCTCGCCCTGGCTGGTGACGTGCCGGCCACGACCAGTCCCGATCACCGCGATCTCGAGGAAGTCGTGCGCGTGTGACTCGACGTCCGCGCTCAGCTGGTGGACACCGCCCCAGATCGGCCCGCTGGTGAACACCGCGTGCTCGTGCAACGTCGGCAGCATGTCGTGATCGTACGACTATTGGCAGCGATCCGACTAGCCCACGACGGCACCCACGATGACACTGGGTTGATGACTACCACCGAAGCAAGCGACATCGACACCGACGGCCGAGTGCAGGACGAACTCGTGGCCGCGTACCACGAACACGGTTTCGTCCGAGTACGTGGTGTGCTCGATCCGGGCCAGGTCGAGCGCTCCCGGACCAGCGCCGAGGCGTTCCTGGCGGCGCATCGCGCGGAGAGCCTGGAGAAGCGCGGCGCCTTCAGCCAGCTGGTCAACATCTGGCAGCACGACGACAACCTCCGCACGCTCACCTTCGACACCCGCCTGGGGCGCATCGCCGAACAGCTCGCCGGGTTCCCGCTGCGGCTCTGGCACGATCAGATGCTGGTTAAGGAGCCGCACAACAACGTCGCCACCGAGTTCCACCAGGACCGTCCGTACTGGCCACACGCCGGCGACCGGCTCCCGTTGTCGGCGTGGATAGCGCTGGTCGACGTTCCGCCCGAGCGGGGCTGCATGACGTTCCTGCCCGGTACCCAACATCGCACCGGCCTGCGACCGCAGGACCTCCATCAGGAAGAGGACCTCTTCACGGTGGACCCGTCGCTACGCTGGATCCCTCGGGTCACGGTGCCGCTGCGAGCCGGCGACTGCACGTTCCACAGTGGATACACCGGCCACATGGCCCTGCCCAACCGCACCGACCTGGCGCGTTTCGCTCACGTCGTCATCTACATGGACGCGGCGACGACCTACAGCGGCACCGAACACATCGTCACCGACCCGCTCGGTCTCGTGGCGGGCGACCGATTGGACGGCGACACCTTTCCCCGCCCGTGGATCTAGAAGGAGATGAAGCCGTACAGCGCGCGGTGGTTGGACAGCGTGCCGGCGACCGTGTGGCCGATCGGCGAGGGACGGACGGTCCCGGCCACGAACAGATAGTCGATCTTGCGGGAGCCCGACGTCGCCGCCGTGCCGTAGCCCTTCATGCCATAGCCCGACAACGTCGACGGCGTCACGCCACCGGTGCCCGACGGCACCCGGTTCGCGTCGATGCCCACGATCCTGATGGTGGACGCGGACATCAGGCTTCGCGCGTCGGCGCCGAGATGGATGCCCGTGCCCCTGATACCCGTCTCGCCGTCGCCGGAGCAGGCGTGCTCCGCGTTCCGCGTCGGCAGGTGCATGGTGGCCGCGAACACGGTGGTGCTGGTGCCCTTGATGGTGAACCGCGCCGCGATCGCACTGGTGCGCTTCCACGTGTGGGCGTAGCCCGCCTTGTCGTCGGCGTTCGGCGGCTTGTACAGCCGGCAGCCATCGCCGCCGGCGTAGGCGGTGCCGGGCTTGAGCCAGCCCGCGCTCCAGTACTTGGACACGTCACCGGAGGCGAGGCTGAGCCGCTTCGTGTTGTAGATCAACCCGTTGGTCTGCTTCTTCTTCAGGTCGCCGAGCGACTGCGAGCTGCACCGGTGGCTGCCGCCCCACGGCTCGGGATCCGCCCACGCCACGATCGCGCGGTAGGTGCCGTCGGGATAGCCGAACTTGGCGGACAGCTGGTCGGCGTAGGCGCTCGCCTGCCCGATGCCGCGAACCTGTTGCACGATCAGGATGTCCGGCGCCTTGACGCCCGAGGTGCCGGTCCGGCCGGCGTCGTCGACCAGCATCGACTTCAGGTGGTCCGGCCCGGAGATCCTGGTGCACGACCCGTCGGGGTTGTTCCGGACGAGGTTCTCGATGTTGTTGTTGTAGACCCGAAGCGTCCGGTCCACGGCCGCGGCGGCCGGTTCTGGAACCACAATCACCGCCGCCGTGACCACAACCACCATTCCCAGTCCGAACCGCATGGGTGGTCCCCTTCCGCCTCGTCGCGGTGTACCACGCTAGCCCGGTTCGCCCGCCGGTGTAGTCGGTCGAACGACCCTCATTTCACCCTCAGGCGCCGCCGTTCACCGTGATCGCCTGACCGGTGATGCCCGTGTTGGCGGCCGATCCCAGGTACACCACGGGACGGGCGACCTCGTCGGCGTCGAGCAGGCGGCCGATCGGGGTTTGTGCGCTGTAGTGGTCGCCGTACGCGTCGGTGATCGTGGTGTTGGTCTCGGTGCGGGTCAGACCCGGCATGACCACATTGGACAGGATGTCCCCGTCGCGGCCGAGCCCGAACGCGGCCGAGCGGCTGAACCCGTGCAGTGCGGCCTTGGCCGCGGCGTAGTACTCACCGCCGGGCATGCCGGAGGTGACCACACTCGACGAGATGTGCACCAGCCGGCCCCACCGGCGTTCCCGCAGAACCGGGGCGACCGCCCGGGTGAGCCGCAGCGCGCCCTCGATGTTGGCCCGCATGGTGCCGAGCCAGCTGTCGTCCGGCACGGCCTCGAACGGCCGGTCCCCGTCCGGCGCGGTATCGCCCCAGTCGACCGCGTTGTTCACCAGCACGTCGATGCGGCCGGTCCAGCCCAGCGCCGCCTCGACCACCTCCCGCGCCGAACCAGCGTCATCCAGCTCGTACCGGACGACCAGCGCGCGGTCGCCGATCTCCTTTGCCACCAGCTCGGCGTTCGACCGCGAGCCGCGGTAGGTGAGCACCACGTCGGCACCCTCGGCGGCGAAGGTCCGCGCGATGCGGCGGCCCAGTCCCCCGGATGCACCGGTCACGATGACGGTCCGGCCGTCGATTCCCAGATCCATGTCCAGCTCCTGTTCTTCGGTTCGGCTCCAATCTGGGGTGTCCGGCCCGGCACAGGGAGGCCGTGGTGATGGTGGCCCTGGCGGGGACACCCTTCGCGGCGTGCGGGTCGGTAGATTCGGGAAGATGAGCGACAGCGCCCGTGACAACGCCAGTGACAACGACCTCGGCGCCTACCTGCGGGCCCGCCGCGAGGCCGTCGCGCCGGCCGATGTCGGGCTGCCGGCCGGCACCCGCCGCCGCACGCCCGGGCTGCGCCGGTCGGAGCTGGCCACCCTGGCCGGGATCAGCGTCGAGTACCTCACCCGGCTCGAGCAGGGGCGCGATCGCCACCCGTCCGCTCAGGTGCTCGGCGCACTCGCCGACACGCTGGGCCTCTCCGTCGACGAGCGCTTCCACCTGCGCATGCTCACCAAGGTGACCACCGGCAACATCTGCCCGGCGGCCGCGCCCGCCACCTCGGTGCGGCCCACGGTCGCGGCGCTGCTCGAACGGCTCGAGCCGACCCCGGCGATCGTGGTCAACCGCCTGCACGACGTGCTCGCCCACACGGGCGGCTACGCGAGCCTCATCGGCCCCGTCGGGCTCTTCGACGGCGAGCGCCCCAACCTCGCCCGGTTCGTGTTCACCGACGCCCGCGCTCGCCACGCCTATCCCGACTGGGAACGCGTGGCGGACGACCTAGCGGCCACCCTCAAGCTGCCGACCTACAAGGGCGACGCCGCGGTGGCGGAGCTGACCGAGGTGCTGACCATCCTGGCGGGCGCCGCCTTCACCGAACGGCTGACGGCCGCGACCGGGCCGGCCCGCCGCAGCGGGGTGGATCGGCTGGTGCACCCGGAAGCCGGCGAGCTGCGGCTGTCCTACGAGATCCTCGAGCTGCCCGACGACCAGCGGATGATCGTCTACCTGCCGGCCGATGACGCCACGTCCACCGCGCTGAGCGGCCTCGCCGGCCGCCGTCCGGGAGCCCTGCGCGCGGTCCCCTGAGCACCACCCCGGGGGCTGGTGGGGCGGCCACATAGGTCGACCCGGGGTTGCCCGTCTGCTGGGCACCGCACCGAACGACGCTTTCGGTGCATGGGGAGCGCCGGCCGCGGAACCCGGCGAACGTTCGTGGCCACAGCTCTAGCGAGAAACCTGGTGAACGGCGATGTCGGTCGCCGTGTGGCGGCCGGATCCGCTGTCGGACGTCGCGGCCGCGGTCAGCACGAGGTCGCCGGACGAAGCGATGATCACGCCCGGCAGTGTCGCGTCGATCCGGTTGCCGGCACGGTCGAAGGTATACGGCGCGTCCTCGGTGCTCCAGTCGAGGATGCGATCCCGCCACACGGTGTCCACGGCGATCCCGTCCCGGCCGCCACCCAGGTCACCGACGCTGACCGCCGTCGACCGGTCGGCGCTGTCGAACGTCCGGATCGCCCGGCCGTCGGTGGTCACGCAGGCGATGAGCGTCGTGTCGACGCTCCCGGCGCAGTCGATGGCGGACCCCACGTCCGGGAACTCGGCGATTTCACGACCGGTCCGCACGTCGACCACCTGCCGGACGCGGTTGTGGCCGAACAACAAGGCCGTGTCCCCGGCGACCGCCACCACCTGTGCCGACCGTGCCCGATCAGCGAAATCCCAGAGCTTGCTTCCGGTGGCGAGGTCGAGGGCGGTTACCGTGGCCAGGTCCGCCACCGGAGCCGTGAAATCGCTCTGACGGCGCGGCGGAGCTTCGCCGACCGCCCCGAGCAGCACGTCGCCGGCGGTTCGCACCGGCCACACACCATGCGTCTCCCAGCGTTTCGCGCCGGTGCGCACGTCGAAGGCCAGCACCCGCACCTCGTTCACCCTCTCGGGTGGGAGGTAGATCCCAGCTCCCGGCTGAACCGTCACGACCACCGTCCCGTCGGCGGCGGTCCACACGACCGTGTAGTGCTCGGCTCCGTCGACCGTCGGGCTCTGCCACAGCACCGAGCCGTCCTGTCCGGACAGCAGAGCGATTCCGTCGCTGCCGACATTCCCCACACAGGTGTCCACGCAGTACTGGACGAGCACCGCGACCCCGGTGGGGTGCGCGACCAGGTGCGGTCGATGCAACGAGTCCCACACACGTCCACCGCCGCGCAGTTCGTCGACGAGCGTCCACCGGTGCTCGCCGGTGCGGGCATCGGCGAGCACCATCCGCTTCTCGTCGCCGAAGTCGCCGTCGCCGTTGTGGAGATCCTCGAAGAGCACGGTGTCGTCCCGCAACTGCGGCGTGGTGCCCGGCTCCACCGATGGTGACCACGGCATCGTGGTGAGTTCGAGTGGTCTGGCGGTCGGGGCCGGCCGCGTCGCCTTCGGCGCGGGGTCGTCCTCGCCACCGGTCGTGATGAAGATGGCGACAACCGCGCCAACGGCGGTCACGACCGTCACGGCCAGCAGCCAGGGCCTCCTGCCCGGTGTCGATCCGGCGGGCTCGTCCTGCGTCACCGCGCACACCCTGCCACCGGACACTGTCACGCGGCTGTCGCGGCGGCGGAGTTCGGTGTTGACAGTTTCTTGGTCATCCGTGGTACGAACAGTCGTATGAGTTCTCGGACAGCACGCAGGTGGCAGGCCCTGGCGCTGAGTGGAACGCTGGCGGCAACGCTGATCACGACGCCAGGGACCGGCGCGGCGGCGCCGAGAGACGAGGTCTACACGGTCGAGGGGCTGGCCGGGCCGGTCGACATCCTGGTCGACGACCACGGCGTTCCGCACATCTACGCGGGCGAGCACTACGACGCCTTCCTCGCGCAGGGGTTCAACGTGGCGCGGGACCGGCTGTGGCAGATCGACCTGTGGCGGCGCAAAGGGCTCGGCCAGCTGTCCGAGGTGCTGGGACCGGCGTACGTCGAGCAGGACCGGGCCAATCGGATGTTCTCCTACCGCGGCGACATCGACGCCGAGTGGCGTGCCTACGGCGAGGACGCCAAGCAGCTGGTCGAGTCCTACACGGCCGGCATCAACGCCTACATCGAGCTCGCCAGGGAGAACGCCGAGCTGATGCCGTGGGAGTTCGAGTTCCTGCGGTACGGACCCGACGAGTGGGCGCCGGAGGACGTCGTCCGGCTGCGCACCCACGCGCTCGTCGGCAACCTGACCAGCGAGGTCGATCGCGCCTACCTGGCGCGTGACTTCGGGCTGAAGTACGAGGACATCCGGCAGCCGCTCGACGCCGGCTGGAAGACCAAGATCCCCAAGGGCCTCGACCTCGGCCTGTTGCCAGAGGACCCCGACGAGCTGCTCAACGTCTACGACCTCGCCACCCAGGGCGTCACCTTCGCCGCGGAAACCTTCGACGAATTCGGTCCCACGACGCTCGGCGGACAAGCCGTTCGACCCGCGAACGACCAACCCCGGGAAGGCACCACCCCCGGAGACAGCGTGGAGGGCTCGAACTCGTTCGCCGTCGCACCGGAGCGCACGGCGGTCGACGGGTCGCTGATCGCCAGCGACCCGCACCGGGTGCAGGCGGTGCCGTCGTTGCGCTACGCCGCGCACCTGAACGCGCCCGGCATCGACGTGATCGGCGCCGGTGAGCCGGGGCTGCCCGGCGTCTCGCTCGGCCACAACCAGGACATCGCGTTCGGGTTGACGGTCTTCGACGTCGACCAGGAGGACCTCTACGTCTACCGGACCCGGCCGGGGCACCCGAACGAGTACCGCTATCGGGGCCGCTGGGCGCCGATGAGCGTGGAGTCCGAGGACATCCCGGTGCGGGGCGGCGGCTCGGAGACCGTCGAGATGAAGTTCACCCAGCACGGGCCGGTGATCTTCGAAGACCCGGAGCGCGGAGTCGCGTTCGGGGTGCGCACCGTGTGGAGCGGGCCGGGAACGAGCGCCTACTTCGGCAGTATCGGGTACATGCGCGACGCCAACTGGCGCGGCTTCCTCGACTCGCTGGACCGCTGGGGCACGCCGGGTGAGAACCACCAGTACGCCGACGCCGCCGGCAACATCGGCTGGAAGCCGGCCGGCAGCACGCCGATCCGCCGGAACTGGGACGGGCTGCTGCCGGTGCCCGGAGACGGCGGCTACGAGTGGGACGGCTTCTACGACATGAACAAGCTGCCGGTCAGCTTCAACCCCGACCGCGGGTGGCTGCAGACGAACAACGAGTCGCGGCTGTTCGACGACCACGAGACCGGGCCGCTGCCGAAGTACGTCAACCGGAAGATCGGCTTCGAGGCCGCCAATCCGTGGCGGGCGGAGCGCACCCGCGAGGTGCTCGCCGGGATGGACCAGGCGACGCAGGAGACAATGTTGGCGTTGCAGACCGACCACGTGTCGATCCCCGGCCGGCGGATCACCGCCGCCATCGAGGACGTGAGCTCCGACGACCCGGCCGTGGCGCGGGCGCTCGCCATCCTGCGCGAGTGGGATCACGAGATGTCGCTCGACTCGGCCGCCGCCGCGATCTTCGACGTCTGGACCGACCTGCACGGTGCGCGCGGCACGAACGACGGCTTTCTCGGGCAGGCGTTGCTGGCCGCGGCCGTCGACGACCCCGCGGCCGTGGCGGCGATCGGGCGACCGGCGAGCACCACGACCGTGGACATGATCGAGAACCCGGGCAAGTGGTTCGGCGGTGATGCGGTCGCCGCGCGGGACGCGGCGATCGAGTCGAGCCTGGCGGCCGCCGTGGCGAAGCTGACCGAGGACCAGGGCGCGGACCCGGCCGCGTGGCGCTACGGGTTCTACAACCAGCAGGCGCTGATCCATCCGCTCTCGGGCCTGGTCGACCCCGAGACCCGCAGCGCCATCGACATCGAGCCGCGGGAGAAGGGCCCGGTCAACGAGACGGTCGGCGACGAGGGCGCGTCGTGGCGCTACATCGCCGAGCCCGGCAACTGGGACGACGCGCTGGCCATGAACAACCCCGGCCAGTCCGGCGACCCGGAGAGCCCGTTCTACGAGAACCTCTTCGTCCCGTGGGCCGAGGACCAGATGTTTCCGCTCTACTACGACCGCGAGGAGGTCGAAGCGAACACCGCGTTGCGCATCCGGCTGGAACCGTCGAATTGAACCTAAGGGGGGCTGATGGCGGCGAGCATGCGGGCGAGCTTCCATGGCCGCGGGCCCCAGGCGGCGAGCTTCGCTGCCAGCAACGGTTTCGCTATTCCCTGCCGGCCGATGAACACCAGCATGAGAGTCGCGGGGTCGGCGGAGATGTGGGCGTCGATATCACCGGCTGTGTCGAGCGTCAGCGCCCCGCGGTCGAAGGCGAGCACGGTGGTGCCACCGCCACGGAGACGCAGTTCGAAGCGACCTCGGAAGGATCTGGCCTGACGCTGGTTCACGAAGGCGGTGGGCGGCAGCGCCGCCATGAGGGGAAGCACGCCACCCTCGATCGCGAGTAGTGCGTGGTCACGTCGTATCGGCCATGGACGCCCGGCGGCTCTGGCGATGTCATGGCCGTGCATCAGGCATTCCACGAGCAGATGACACGCCACCACCGACGGCGGCAGGCGGACACCTTGCAGCCAATCGACGGTGGCCGCTCGCGAACTCGAGGCCTCGTCGAACTCGGCGGCCAGCTTGTCGAGGCGGGCCGCGAGGACGGCTGGGTCCCGTTCATCGTCCTCGGCCAGCATCTTCGCGTTGACCTCGGCCATTCCCGCCTGCGTCACCACGGCGTCGGGGACCGGTTTTCCGGCGATTGCGGCGGTGTCGAAGCGAAAGACGTGCGACAGGTGAGCCGCGACCTCGGCCACCGTCCACGTGCCGACCGACCGGGAGTTGGCGTCCGGGACGCTCCGCACGAGGGTGACGAGGCTCGGAACGACGTCCCGCAACGCCGCCCGAGCCTGGGCAATGTCCGTCATCGATGCGCGAACCGCCACTCCCGGATGGCCGCCGCGAACCGGTCGGGCGCGTCGGACTCCACGTAGGTGCCGGCGCCCTCGACGATCACGGTCTCGTGCTCGGGGAAGGTCGCTTCCAGGCGCTCGCGCTCCTGGGGACGGAAGGCGATGTCGGCGTCGCCCCACACGATCAGTGTCGGCAGGTGGGCGATGTCCGCGAGGCCGGCCTCGACCTCGGCGAAGAAGGCCCGGCTGGCGCGGACCCGGCCGGGGAGTACGGCGGAGGCCTGGCGCCGCTCGGGGGTGTCCAGGGCCCGGCGGTAGTGGGTCATCTCGGCGGCGGTCGGCCTGCGCTTTCGGTGACCGGTGGGGATGAACGCGTTGACGAGGAGGTTGAGCCGCCGGACCAGGAAGCGGATGGGAGGTCCGCCGATGATGCGAGAGAAGGCCTCGAAGTGGAGGACGCCGTTGACCGGCCAGGCCCAGGTGTTGGCGAGCACCAGCCGATCGAAGGCGCCTGGCCGACGCTGCACGGCGGCCAGGCCGATCGGGCCGCCCCAGTCCTGCCCGACCAGCGTGGCCCCCTTGAGACCGAGCGCGTCGACAAACCCGGTGACCACGTCCGCGTGCTCCTCGGGCAGATAACGGTAGCCGGGCTTCGGCGTCGACAGCCCGAAGCCCGGGTAGTCGAGGGCGACGCAGCGGAACTCGCCCCGCAGGGCGCGGATCACGTCGCGCCAGAGGAACGACCAGGTCGGGTTGCCGTGCAGCAGGAGCAGCGTCGGCCCCGATCCTTCGTCCACGTAATGGACGGTGTGCCCGTCGATGTCGACGAAGCGGCTCTCGAACGGGAACAGCTCGTCGTCGACCCATGCGGGCCTTTGCGTGTCGGTCATGCTGCTGGATATTGTCAGGCGTGCTTTAGATTGTAAAGTAGCGACATGAGTCGAAGCTACGGCCAGTACTGCGGCCTCGCCAGGGCGCTCGACGTCGTGGGCGACCGGTGGAACCTGCTCATCGTCCGCCAGCTCCTCGTGGCCCCCGCCCGCTACGGCGAACTGCTCGACGGACTCCCCGGCGTGGCCACCAACCTGCTCACCAACCGGCTCCGCGACCTCGAGACAGCTGGCGTGGTCGAGCGGCGCCTGGCCGGGGAGGGCAACGCCGTCGTGTACGCGCTCACCTCGTGGGGCGCCGGGCTGCGGGAGCCGGTGGAGGGCCTCATCCGCTGGTCCACGCCGCTCATGGTGAGCGGGCCGGGCGGCGACCACTTCCACGCCGACTGGCTCGTGGTCGCCCTCCGCGCCCTGCTGGCCGGCCAAGCACGCGGGTCATCGACCGTAGGGATCGAGGTCGACGGCCAGCTGCTCCAAGTACGAGGCACGGAGGTGAGCCCGCATGATGGTCGCGAACTCCAGGCCGTAATACGGGCCGACGCCGCGATCATCCTGGGGCTGGCAGCGGGTGTGCTCACCCTCGACGACATCGGCGAGCTGGTGGACATCGAGGGCGACGAACCCGCCGCCCAAGCCCTCTTCGGTTCCCGCACGCGAGATCGCGGTTCCCGCACATGAGATCGCGGTTCCCGCACGCGAGATCGCGGTTCCCGCACATGAGATCGCGGTTCCGGCAGGTAAGGCCTGCCCGACGCGACGATCGGGAACCGCGATCTGGAGTACGGGAACCGCGATCTGGAGTGCGGGAACCGCGATTTCGGTCGATGCCGGCCTCAGAGGCTGCGGGCGACGATGTCGCCGTATGAGGTGGTCGCGTGGATGTCGAGCGGGGCGGCGGCGCCTTCGGTGTTCTTGAGCGAGTTGTGGATCCGGCCGTAGGAGGTGCCGGCGTCCAGGGAGGCCGAGACCCCGGCGGCGGCGCCGACCGACACCTCGCCGGCTTCCGTCCGCAGCACGACCTTGCCGCGCACGGCCTCGGCGATGCGGATGTCGCCCTTGCTGACGCTGATCTCCGCGGGACCGCCCAGGCGGCCGACCGAGACGTCACCGGCGAGGAGGGTGAGGCGGGCGCTCGCGGCCTCATCGACGTCGACCGAGCCGTGCGCTCCCTCGAAGGCAACGTCACCGAGCCGACCGACCGTCCGGAACTCGACGCTGGCCGCCTTCGCCTCGACCCGTGAGCCGGCGGGCAGTTGGACCGTCACGTCGATGGATCCGGAGGGGCCGAGGAGCTGGTTCTTCGCCGATGCCTCGATCCGCAGAACGCCGTCGCCGCATTCGACCGTTGTCTGCTCGGCCACCTTCACGTCGCGACCCTTCGAGGCGTCCGCCGGCCGGACCTCGACCACTGTGTCGGCCCGGTCGGCGGCGATGAACCGGACGCGCCCCGCGGGGATGTCCAGGATGGCGGAGATCGGGGCGGGGGTGTCGTACTTCTGCATCGTGCTCTCCTGAGATTCGCTGGTGGGTACGGAAACCACGATCGCCAGCCGTCCTGACACCGGACGGCCACCGCACTGACACGCGCACTGACACGCGCACTGACACGGCGAACTATTCTAGTGCTAGAATACGGAGCATGTCTTCGGATCTGACCGACGGGGAACTGACGGTGCTCGGGCTACTTGTCGAGCAGCCGCGCCATGGGTACGCGTTGGAACAGGTCATCGAGGAACGAGGAGTGCGCGCATGGACGGCGCTCGGCTTCTCCTCCATCTACTACGTGCTCGACAAGCTGGCCGGGCGCGGCCTGATCGAGGCAACCGGCACTCCGTCCGGCAAGTCGCGCGCCACCTTCCGTGCCACGGCGTCGGGGCGCGAGCTGTGCGCTGCCGCCACGCGCGATGCGCTGACCACGCTGACACCGATTCGCTCGCGGGTACTGATCGCCATGGCCAACAGTCCGGTTCTGCCGGACACGGACGTGGTGGCCGGACTGGCCCGACGCCTGGAAGCGTTACGGAAACAGCTCGAGGACGTCCGGAGTAGCCGCTCCGGGCAGGAACCCTTACCGGCCTCCGCCTCCGCGATCTTCGACTACAGCGAGACCATGCTCCGGGCCGACATCAGCTGGACGGAAACCACGCTCAAGAAGGAAAACGCGGTGGACAAGTACGACATCAAGAAGGCCCACAAAGCGCTCTACTCCCCGTCGTCCAAGGAGTTCACGGTGGTCGACGTACCCGAGCTCCGATATATCGCGGTCGACGGCCGAGGCGATCCGAACACGGCACCCGCCTATGCGAACGCGGTCGAGGCGTTGTTCGGGGTGGCGTACACGCTGAAGTTCGCCAGCAAGAACACCCTCGGCCGCGACTTCGTGGTCGGCCCGCTGGAAGGGCTGTGGCGAGCGGACGACCACACGGCGTTCGTCACGCGGCGCAAGGACACCTGGGAGTGGACCATGATGATCAGCCAGCCGGACTGGATCACCGAGGACATGGTCCTGGCCGCGGTCGCGAGTGTGAGCAAGAAGAAGGACTCCCCCGCACTCGGCGACCTCCGATTACACAGCCTCACCGAAGGGACCTGCGTCCAGATCCTGCACATTGGCTCCTACGACGACGAAACGCCCACCCTGGACCGCCTCCACAACCACTATCTCCCCGAGAACGGCCTCACCTTCAACGGCGACCATCACGAGATCTACCTCAGCGACGCACGCCGAATGGCACCCGCCAAGCTCAAAACGATCTTGCGGCAGCCTGTGCAGGCTGCATAGCGAATCGCCCGTTGACCAGCCGGAATGCGCGGCTACCGTGTCGCTGTCCGGCCCGGTGAGCGGGCCGCCGTCAGATCGGCGCCGCGATGACCACTCCCGCACCCGTCCTTGACCTCTACGGCGAGGACTTCCGAACGAATCCCCACGCCGTGCTCGGCGAGCTGAGACAGCAGAGTTGGCAGGCGGCCACTTCGATCGGGACGGCCGTGCTGCGCTACGACGAGGTACAGACGCTGGTGTCCATGCGCGAGCTGCGCACCCCCGGCGCGGATTTCCTTGCCATGCAAGGGATCACCGACGGGCCGCTGGTCGAGACCATGCGCGGTTTCCTGCTCAATGCCGACGGCGAGCCGCACAACCGGGTGCGGCGGCTGGTGAACAAGGCGTTCACCGTCCGCCGGGTCGAGGAGTTCCGGCCGACCGTCCGCGGCATTGCCGAGGAGCTCGTCGGCGAACTGGTCACGCGCGAGGAATGCGATTTCGTAGCTGACTTCGCCGATCCGTTCGCGCTACGGGTGCTCTGCCGGTTCGTCGGGATACCGGAGGACGTGCAGGCGGACGTGCAGGCGGACGTGCGCCAGTGGACGGCGGACATCGGGCTGCTGTTCGGCTTCAGCGTCACCGAGCACAGCGCCCGGATCGAGACCGCCCTGCGTAACCTGCACCAGTTCATCGACGAGCTGCTCGTCGAGCACCGCAAGACTCCGCGCGACGATCTGCTCAGCGCCCTGATCGCGGCCGAGGAGGCCGGGGAGTTGCTCACCGACGCGGAGCTGCGGTCCATGGTGATCACTCTGATGTCGGCCGGACACGGGGCGGTGCAGCACCAGCTGGGCAATGCCATGTCGGCGTTCATGGCGCACCCGGACCAGTGGCGGCTGCTGGCCGCCGAGCCTGGCCTCGCGCCCGCGGCGGCCGACGAAGTGGTCCGGTTCTGTCCGTCGGCGCTGCTCGGCCTACCGCGGATCGCCAAGGCCGACATCGAGCTGAACGGCGTCGAGTTCGCGGCGGGTGCGTGCGTGCTGCCGATCACCGGTTCGGCCAACCGTGACGCGTCGGTGTTCGAGGCACCCGACACGCTGGACATCTCGCGCAAGCGCGCGACGCACCTGACCTTCGGCGGCGGAATCCACTACTGCCTCGGCGCGGCGCTGGCTCGGGTGGAGCTACAGGAGTCGCTCCCGCTGCTGGCGAGCCGGCTACTCGAGCCGAACCCTGCCGGCCTCGACGAGTGGCTGCCGCCAACCGAAGCCGTCTACGGGCCTACGCGACTGCCGATGCGATCGTCCCCGTGAAACCCACTAGCCACGCGATGCAGACGGATAGCCGAGATCAGGAAGAAGCCGCCGCCCAGCGTCGCGTATCCGGCGACGTTGGTGAGCGACGCACTCGCCTGCAGAATGAAGCTTGCGCCGGCGACAGCGGAGATCCCGCCGCTGAGGATCATCGCCCACTGGCCACCGAGCCGGTAGCGCAGGATCGCGACGATCAACTGCACAACGCCGGCACCGATCGCCCAAGCCCCCCACACCCGCAGAACGCTCGGGATGCCGGACGAGACGGCCAGTCCGATGGCGGCCAGCAGACTCAGCGCCATGTTGACGTACAGCGGCACTCGCGGCCGAGTGGCACCCGAGGACCGAAAGTCGATCACGGCCGCGGCGACATCGAACAGTGGATAGATCACCAGCAGGGCAACGCTGACCGGGGTGAGCGCCGCAGCGGCCAGGACCATCAAACCCGCCCAGACGATGGCGAAGCCGAAGCGGACGTAGTACAGGTCACGCAAACCCTTGGTCGTGCGGGCATCAGCCATCAGGTCCTCTTCCAAACAGGTAGACAGAACGATCGGTACACCGAGCTTGCGGTAGCGCGCCGACCATGTCAAGACCGACCGTTCTGTCTGCTAGCGTTGAGGCGGGATCGAAGGGAGCGGCAGATGTCGGAGGCGCGAGCGCGACTGCTCAGCACGGCCAGCGAACTCTTCTACGCCGAAGGGCTCCATTCCGTAGGCATCGACCGCATCATCGCCACCGCAGCGGTAACCCGAGCCACGCTGTACAGGCACTTCCCCAGCAAGGACGACCTCGCCGTCGCCTACCTGACGCAAGCCGACGAGGCGATCCGCACCCGAGTGAACGCCGCGCGGACTCAGGACGCGTCCCCCGACGACACGGTTCGAGCTGTCGGTCACATCATCGCCGACCATATCCAGAGCCCCGGCTTCCGCGGCTGCGCGTTCCTCAACGCCGCCGCCGAGTACCCCGACCCGGCCCATCCGGTCCACCAAGCGGTCCTGAGTCACCGACAGTGGTTTCTGGCCACGATCACCGAACTCTTCGCCGAAACCGGAAAACCCGACTCGGAACCCGCCGCCCGGCACTTCGTCATGCTGCGCGACGGCGCCATGGCCGCCGGCTGTCTGACCGATCCGAAACCCATCTGCCAGACGTTCCTGCGCGGGACCGAAGGACTCCTCAAGTACCGCAGCCAGCTTGGCGGATGACGTTAACTGCAGGTTTCATGCACTCATAGCTATTGACATGAGAGAAAGCCTCAGTCCACAGTTCGTCCATGGGTGAACCCCTCACGCTGACCGACCTGGACCGGCGGATCGTCGCCGCGCTCCAGCTCAACGGGCGCGCCTCCTGGAAGACGGTGGCCGCCGTGGTCGACGCCAAGGAGTCGACCGTCGCGCGCCGGGGGCAGCAGCTGATCGAGTCCCGGCTGGTCGGCGTCACCGGGGTGCTCGACCACCTGCGGTGCGGGCTCGGCATCTCGCTGGTGCTGCGCATGCGGTGCCGGCCGGGCCGGGCGAACGCGGTCGCCGAGGCGATGGCCGAGCTGCCGGTCACGCGCTTCGTCACGGTCGTCTCCGGTAGCGCCGACGTCGCCGCGGAGATCGTGGTCCGCCGGCACCAGGACGTCGCGCGGGTGCTGGTCGAGGATCTCCCCCGCCCGGACGACATCGTCGAGACCGAGTCGATGGTGGTCGTCCGCAAGTTTTCCGCGTTCGAGGAGTGGGACACCGGGCTGCTGGGCCCGGAGGCGGCCACCCAGCTGCGCCACCCCGCGCGGTTCACCAACCACGGGGCCTGGCACGAGACCGAGCGGCTCACCGAGCAGGAGTTCGCGATAGCGCGCGTGCTCGCCGACGACGGCCGGGCCACCTACGCACAGATCGCCGCCGCCGTCGGGGTCAGCGAGTCGACCGCCGCCAGGCGGGTCGAGTCCCTGCTCGCCCGGGGATGTCTGCGCTTCCGCACGCTGTTCGAGATCCCGGTGCTCGGCATGGACGTCGACTTCATGCAGTGGCTGACCGTGGAGCCGGCCGAACTCGAGAACGTCGGGACGCGGCTGGCCAAGGAACCGTCCACCCGCTACGTCAGCGCGACCACCGGCCGGTTCAACCTGTGCCTGCACGGCGTCCTGCCCGGCTACGGCGACCTGTACGACTACCTGACCAAGGTCGTCGGCTCGCTCCCCGGCGTGCACGCGGCCGACCTGACCCTCCAGGCCCGCACGCTGAAACGGGCCTGGGTGCGGATCGACCCGGACGGCAGGCGCACGCCATGAACCCCTGGGAGTGGGACGAGCCGACCTGGCGCGGGCACGTCGACCGAGTGCGTGCCGGGGCGAACCTCACGCCGCCGCACTGGCCGGGCGGTGCGCGGACGGCCGTGGCGATCTCCTTCGACGCCGACCACGAGACGATTCCCTTGCGGGACGGCGAGACCAGCCCCGGCCGGCTCGCCCAGGGCGAGTACGGCTCCCGCGTGGCCGTGCCGCGGATCTTGACGCTCCTGGCCGAGTACGGCGTGCCGGCCACCTTCTTCGTCCCGGCCGTGTCCGCGCTGCTGCACCCGGCCGACGTCGAGGCGTTCGTGGCGGGCGGGCACGAGGTCGCGGCGCACGGCTGGATCCACGAGCGCAACGCTCTCCTGAGCCCGGCCGAGGAACTGGACCTCACGGGCCGCGCGTGCGACACGCTGGCCCGGCTCACCGGCGCCCGGCCGGTCGGTATCCGCACCCCCAGCTGGGACTTCTCCGACGCGACGCTGGACGTCATCCGCCGGCTCGGCCTGCGCTACGACTCATCGCTGATGGCCGACGACGAACCGTACGAACTGCTGGCCGACGGCGAACCGACGGGGATCGTCGAGCTGCCGGTCGAGTGGATCCGTGACGACGTCCCGTACCTGACGACCACCCGGCACAGCATCCCGCCACGCGCGGTGCTGGAGATCTGGCGCGACGAGTTCGACGCGGCGCACGCCGAGGGCGGCCTGTTCCAGCTCACCCTGCACCCGCATGTGATCGGGCACCGCTCCCGGCTGGTGGTGCTCGCCGAACTGCTCGCGCACATCGCCTCGCGGTCCGGTGTCTGGTTCGGCACCCACGCGGCCGTGGCCGACGCCGCCCGCGGCAAACTCCCCGGGGAGATCCCATGAGCAGGCACGACCGGACGCCGGCCGGCGATGCCCTGAATGAGGCATTGA
The DNA here is from genome assembly GCA_963826035.1 of uncultured Actinomycetota bacterium. Lineage (GTDB taxonomy): Bacteria > Actinomycetota > Actinomycetes > Mycobacteriales > Pseudonocardiaceae > Actinophytocola. The sequence goes on from CAWGVZ010000010.1 coordinate 998,131, forward strand.
CGACGCTCAACGTCTCGAATGGGGCATTCAGAGCAGTCGCCGACGCCACCCGCGGCCGACTCCTCAGGGAGGTTCCATGAGTAGGCATGTCCTGGTCACCGGTGCGGCAGGCGGCATCGGCCTCGCCGCCGCCACTGCCTTCGCCGCCCTCGGCGACCACATCACCGGCGTCGACGCCCGCGAAGCCGAACTCTCCCAGGCCATGGCGCCACTCGGCGGCCGGGCCCTGGTCGCCGACCTGGCCGCCGCCGGCTGCGCCGAGGTGGTCGAGCGCGCGGTCGCCGCGGCCGGACCGGTCGACGTGCTGGTCAACGCCGCCGGGATCTACCCGGCGACCCCGTTCACCGAGTTGGGTGCGGCGGCCTGGGACCGGGTGCAGGACGTGAACGTGCGCGCCCCGATGCTGCTCACGAGAGCGGTCGCCGCGGCGGGCCGGCCCGGTGCGGTGGTGAACATCAGCTCGTCGGCCGCCACCCGCGCCCGGCCGGGTGCCGCCGCCTACTGCACCTCGAAGGCCGCTGTGGAGATGTTGACCAAGGCGTGCGCGGTCGAGCTGGCCGGTCTGGGGATGCGGGTGAACGCCGTGGCTCCCGGGTTCGTCGAGGTGGCCAGCCCGGTCAACCCGGTGACCCCGGAGTACGCGAACGCCGTGTCCGCCAACCTCATCGGCCGCAGCGGCCGGCCCGACGAGATCGCCGCGGCCGTCGTCTGGCTCGCCGGCGAGCACGCCGGGTTCGTCACCGGCACCATCCTCCGCGTCGACGGCGGCGCCACCGCCGGAACCACCGCACTCCCCTCGCACTACCCGACGACCACCACGCTGCAGGAGGGCACCCCGTGAAACGCGCACTAGCCGCTGTCGTAGCCCTGCTCGCCACCGCGTGCTCGACCGCCACGGCCGGGCCGGCGGAGACCGGCACGCTGCGCACCGTCCTCAACAGCGACCCGTCGAGCTTCGACCCGGCCATGGCCCAGGGCCACCAGACCTTCCAGGTGGCGAGCCTGCTCTACGACACGCTGCTGCGCCGCGACGCGGGTCAGCAGCTGGTCGGCGGGCTCGCGTCGAGCTGGACCACCGAGTCGGCGGCCGAGTACACCTTCACCATCCGCGACGACGCGACCTGCTCGGACGGCACCCCGATCACCGCGGACGTGGTCGCCGCCTCGCTGCGCCGGCTCGCCGACCCGGCCACCGGATCGACCTGGAAGAACCTGGTGTTCGGGCCGGGCGAGGTCCAGATCGGCGTCACCGGGCCCACCGTGCGGATCTCGCTCTCCCAGGCGTTCACCACGCTCCCCCAGGGACTCGCGATCGCCCAGGCGGGAATCGTCTGCCCGGCTGGGCTGTCCGATGTGGACGGACTGGCGGCCGGCACGGTCCCCGGCGCGTTCTCCGGTCCCTACACGGTGGCCGACGCCCAGCAGGGACTGAGCTACACGTTCGCGCTGCGGCCCGAGTACGACGCGTGGCCCGAGTTCGCCACCCCGCTGACCGGCACGCCGCCGAGCCGGATCGAGGCGGGCATCGCCACCGATCAGTCCACTGTGGCCAACCAGATCCTGGCCGGCGACCTCGACCTCGGCCAGTTCGCCGACCCGGACGTGGTCACCAGGTTCACCGCCCAGCCGGACCTGCACCAGTACGTGGAGACGGCCGTGACCACCTACGTGGTGTTCAACCAGCGACCGGGACGGCCGTTCGCCGACCGGCCCGACCTGCGCCGCGGGGTGGCCCAGGCCATCGACCAGGACGGCTTCAACGCGGTGTTCAGCAGGAGCAAGGCCGAGGTGCTGAACTCGGTCTCGCCGAAGAGCTTCGCCTGCGTCAACACCGACCGCTCGTTGCTGCCCCGGCACGACCCGGCCGCCGCGCGAGAAGCTCTGTCCGGAGTGGACGGAATCACGAACGGAATCACGATCATCGGCAACACGGCGAACCGTCAGTTCAGCGGCGGCGCCGACTACATCTACCAGGTACTCGCCGACGCCGGAGCGGACGTGACGATGAACAAGGTCGACAACGCCACATTCTGGAGCACCATCGCCGAGGGCGGCACCGACTGGGACATCGTGTTCCTCGGCGACCTGAACTCGGTGGGCGCGATCAGCGCCTCGCTCGACCGGGTCATCGGCCCGAGCGTCGAGGACGGCGGGCGCAACTACAGCGCCTCGGACAACCCGGCGGGCGAGGCCGCGCTCGCTGAGGGACTCGCCAGCACCGACGAGGCGACCCGCTGCGCGGCGTTCGACCGGGCGCAACGCACGCTGTTCGAGCGCTCGGACGTGGTGCCGCTGTCCGGCAGCCCGACCACCTACGTGACCGGGCCGGACGTGACCCTCCAGGTGTACGACGACCACGTCGACCTGGCGACCCTACGGGTGACGTCATGACCACACAGGACACTGTCATGACCACACAGGACACCACCGTCCGGCGAATCCGAGGCGGGGCAGGCACTTCCTGGTCGGCGTTCGCCGCGCGCCGGTTCGCCGGACTGCTCGGCACGGTGGTCATCGCCGTGGTGGTGACGTTCTTCATCGTCCCGCTGATCCCCGGCGACCCGGCCGTGAGCGCAGCGGGACCGGACGCCACCGTCGACCAGATCGCGCGGGTGCGAGCCGAACTCGGCCTCGACCGGCCGATGCTCGAACGATTCGGTGACTACCTCGGCGGGTTGTTCCAGGGCGACCTCGGGCATTCGTTCTCGCTCAACGCCCCCGTGGCCGACGTGGTGTTCCGGCGGCTGCCGTTCACCGCGGGCCTGGCGTTCCTCGCGCTGCTCGTGGTGCTGGCCGTGTCGATCCCGCTCGGCATGGCGGTCGGCGCGCTCACCCGGGGCGGCCGGCGCCGCTGGTTGGACTCGGGTTTCGGCTACGTGACGGCGTTCGTGGCAGCCATCCCGCCGTACGTGATGGCGACCCTGCTGGTGCTGGTCTTCGCGGTGACGCTGGAAGTGCTGCCGCCCGCGTACACGAGATCGCAGCCGGGGCTGTCGATCCTGCTGCCCGCGCTCGCCCTGAGCCTGCCGTCCATCTGCCTGATCGCGCGGATCGTGCGGCGCGAGACGGCCGTGGTGCTCGAACAGGACTACCTGCGCACGGCGCGTGGCTGGCGGCTGAGCACCGCGCGGACCGCGCTGCGCTATGCCCTCCCGAACCTGTTGACCAGCACGCTGACGCTGAGCGGGATCATCCTGGTCGGCATGTTGGGTGGCGCCATCAGCGTCGAGACCGTGTTCGGCTGGCCCGGTCTGGGACTGGGCGTGGTGAACGCCGTGGCCACCAAGGACTATCCGCTGGTGCAGGGCATCGTGCTCATTCTCGCCGTGCTGGCCGCGCTGATGACCATGGCGGTCGACATCCTGCTCGGCATCGTCGACCCCCGCGTGCGAGGAGGCAACCATGGCTGAGCGCCCGAGCCGACTGCGCTGGCACCCGATGCTGGTGGCCGGCGCCGTGTTGCTGATCGGCACGGGCATCGCCGTGGTGATCGCGTCGCTCACCATCCGCGACTCGGCGGAGGGGCTGAGTTCGGACATCGCGCTGCCCTCCTCGGGCGCGCACCGGCTGGGCACCGACGTGTTCGGCCGGGATCTCCTGGCCAGGGCGCTGGTCGGCGCCGAGGCGAGCCTGGTGATGGCGCTGGCCGCCACGGCGATCTCCATGGCCGTCGGGGTGTTGATCGGCACGGCCATCTGGACCGCGCCGCGACGCCTGCGGGAGTTCTCGCTGCGGATCGTGGAGATCACCGTGTCCTACCCGGAGCTCCTGGTGGCCGTGGTGCTCGCGGCCATCCTCGGTGCCGGGCGCTGGCAGTTGGTGGTGGCCGTGGCGGTGGCGAACATCCCGGCGACCGCGCGGCTGACCGCGAACCTCGGCGGGGCCATCCACCAACGCGACTTCATGACCACCGCCCGGCTGACCGGGGTACCGCGCCGCGCGTTGATCAGCCGGCACCTGTTGCCGAACATGGCCGAGCCGTTGCTCATCCAGCTGGCCGCGAGCTTCGCCACCGGTCTCGTGGCCATGTCGGCGCTGTCGTTCGTCGGTCTCGGGGTCCAGACCCCCGACTACGACCTCGGCCGGCTGCTGGCCGACGCACTGCCGTCCATCTACTCGCGGCCCATCGAGGTGGTCGGGCCGACACTGCTGATCCTGCTGCTGTCGGTCGGCGCCATGCTGGTGGGCGACGGCCTCGCCGCGGCGGTCGACCCGCGCGTCGCCCAGCGTCGGGGTCCCCGCGTGGCGGCCACCCGGTCGGTGCGCGGCGGCTCGGCCGCACCAGTCGTGGTGCGGGATCTGGTGGTGCGGCGCGCGGACGGAACCGAACTGGTGCACGGGATCTCGTTCGAGATCCGCCGGGGCGAGATCCTCGGGCTGGTCGGCGAGTCCGGCAGCGGCAAGTCGTTGACCGCGCTGTCGCTCGCGCGGCTGCTCCCCGACGGGCTGAGCGCCGAGGCCACCGAACTGCGGGCGGCCGAGCTGGACCTGCTCGACCGGCCGACCCGCCGGGAGCTGGCCGACGCGGTCGCCATGATCTACCAGGACCCCGGCACCACGTTCAACCCGGCGTTGCGGATGGGCGGACAGCTCACCGAGGTGTTGCGGGTCCACCGGGGCAGGTCGGCGAAGGAGGCCCGGGAGATCATCGCCGGGCTGTTGGCCGACGTGCACATCACCGATCCCGAGCGGCTCCTGCGGTCCCACCCCTACGAGCTGTCCGGCGGGATGCGCCAGCGGGCCATGATCGCCGCGGCGCTGGCCGCCGAGCCGGCCCTGCTCGTGGCCGACGAGCCGACCACCGCACTCGACGTCACGGTGGCGGCCGGCATCCTGCGCGAACTCGCCAGGATCCGCGACGAGACAGACACCGCCACGCTGTTCATCTCCCACGACCTCGGAGTGGTCGAGGAGCTGTGCGACCGGGTTCTCGTCATGAAGGACGGAGTGATCGTGGAGGAACTCACCCGCGAAGCCCTGCGGGCCGGCGACGTCACCTCGCCGTACACGCGCATGCTGCTGGAATCCGTACCGCGCCTGTCGATCCACGGGGTGACGCCATGATCGCCGTGGAAGGGCTGACCGTGCGGTTCGGCCGGGGCTCGCGGGCCGTGACCGCGCTCGACGACGTGAGCGTGTCCGTGCCGGCCGGGCGGACGGTGGGCCTGGTCGGCGAGTCCGGGTCCGGCAAGTCGACGCTCGCGAAGGCGATCCTCGGCATCGTGCCCGTGACGTCGGGCCGGGTGCTGCTCGACGGGACGGACGTCGGCGGCTTCGGTCGCCGCGAGCGGCGGGCGTTCCTGCGCCGGGTGCAGCTGATCCCGCAGGACCCGTACTCGTCGCTGAACCCGCGCCGCACGGTCGGCCAGACGCTGGCGGAGGCGGTCGACCCGGCGCGGGCCAGGGTGCGCCGGCACCGAGCGGAGATCGCGGCCGCGCTGGCGGAGGTCGCGCTGCCCGACGACGCGGCCGACCGCTACCCGTACGAGTTCTCCGGCGGGCAGCGCCAACGCGTCGCCATCGCCCGCGCGCTGATCACCCGGCCGGAGGTCGTGGTGGCCGACGAGATCACCTCGGCGCTGGACGTCTCGGTGCAGGCCGAGGTGCTGGCGCTGCTCGACCGGCTGCGCCACGAGCTGTCCCTGACCATGCTGTTCATCTCGCACAACCTGGCGGTGGTGGAGCAGGTGAGCGACGAGGTGGTGGTACTGCGGCACGGCAAGGTGGAGGAGTCGGGCGCGGTCGACGAGGTGTTCGCGCGTCCGGCCGCCGAGTACACCCGCGCGCTGTTGGCCGCCGTACCCGGCGCGAAATGAGACCCACCTGGCCCGCCGGGCCGAGCTTCCTGTTGCACGCCACCGTCACCGGCGGCCTCGGCCGATCGATGGTCGGTCTCGACCGGGGTGAGGTCGGGCCGTCGCTGCTGTGTCGCGCCGACCGGGATGCCGGAGCCGTGGTGATCACCGCATGCAACGCCGAGTTCGGCCACTCCGGGGATACCCTCGCCGAGCGGGCCGCGGCGGCCCGGTCGTTCGCCGAGTCGGCGCTGGCCCGCTGCCCCGCCACGGGATCGGATGCGTTCGACCCCGTGCCGCTCGGCCTGGTCGACCTGGTGGGTGCCGGCCGGCGGCTGACCGACGTCGCCGAGACTCCGTTCGTCCTCGACCCCGCACTCTGCCGCGTGGATCGCGTCGAGTGGTACGGCGACGTCCTGGTGGTCGAGTCGGTGCTGACCTTCCGCGCCCACCGGGCATCCCCTCGGCCGGCGGCCGGGAACGCGCCGGTCGTGGGACCGCCGGCGCCACTCGTCCGGCCGGCCCCGGCGGACACGGTGAGCGTGCGCCAGCAGGTGACACTGCGACCGCTGCCGCCGCCGGGCTTCGAGCCGAGACGGCTGGACCCGACGGCGGGCGCGACCGCCAACCTCGCGGTGCACCGGTTCGACGACATCGCCGACCGGGACGCGGAAACCCCGCTCGCCACCAGGTTCCGTGCGGTGGAGCCGATCGTCTTCCACCTGGATCCGGCCATGCCGCCCGCCGTGCGGGATGCCGTGCTGACCGGCGGCAACTGGTGGCAGGAGGCGTTCGCCGCGGCCGGGCTGCCGGACCGCTACCGGGTGGAGCCGCTGCCCGAGGGCGCGGAGCTGACCGATCCCCGGCTCAACGTGGTGCTGTGGGTGCACCGCGCCGACCGCGGCTGGTCCATGGGCATGACGCAGCTCGACCCGCGCACCGGGGAGATCCTGCGTGCCGTGGTGCGACTGGGTTCCCAGCGGGTCGAGCAGTTGCGCGCGATCACCGAGAGCGTGCTGGCGCCGTACTCGTCGGACGACGGCGCGGCGACTGTGGCTGGTGTGGTGGCCGCGCGGCTGCGACAGCTCGCCGCCCACGAGATCGGCCACGGGATCGGGCTGGCACACAACTTCGCGTCGCACCAACACGAGCGGCCGTCCGTCATGGACTACCCGGGCCCGCTGTTCGAGCTGGACGGGGACCGGCCGGTGGCGCCCGCCCCTTACGCGACGGGGCCCGGACCGTGGGACCTGCACCAGATCAGCGCGCTCTACGGCGCCGGCTCGGCCACGGATTTTTCCAACACTGAGTTTTCCTATGTCACTGACGCCGATGCGCGCGCCGACGACGCGGCCGACTCGTGCGGTGCCACGTGGATCGCGCCGCGCGAACCGGTGGCCGCGCTGCGGGAGCTGCTGGCCATCCGTGAGGCGGCGCTGCGCCGGTTCGGCCCGGCCGTCGTGCCGCCCGGCAGCGATCCCAACGAACTCGAGCGGCGCTTCCTGTTGCTGTACCTACTACACCGGCACCAGGCGACGGCCGTCGCCAAGCTCGTCGGCGGCAGCCGGCGCCGCTATGCGGTGACCGGCGAGGCCTTCGCCGGTGCGGCGATCCCGGTGCCCGTGGCGGACCAGCGGGTGGCGCTCGACCTGCTCGCCGCGCTGCTGACACCCGAGTTCCTGACCATTCCCGAACACATCCGGCCGTTGCTCGTCGGTCCAGCGGGCGGGCGTCCGCGCCGGGAAGGGCAGTTCGACAACCGCACGGCCGGCGCGTTCGACGTGATGGCCGCGGTCTCGGCCGGCGCGGATGTGGTGGCAGGAACGCTGTTGGCCCCCACCCGGCTGAACCGCCTGGGCCCCGCACTCGACGAGGTGCTCGCCGCGACCGTCGGCCGGGCGGTCGAGCTGCTCAGCGCCGAGAACCGCGACGCGTACACGGAAACCATCGGCTGGACCCTCCTGCGCCGCTTCGAGCACACGGTCACCGCACCGCTGCTGCACCACCAGACGCGGGTGGCGGCGGTCGAGATCGTCGACGCATGGCTGCCCGACGACGTACGACCCGCGCTCGCCGCGCGGTGGAAAGCCCTGACGAAGGCCGCCTACGAACACCCGGCCGAGCTGCCCGAACTACCGCCCGGCACACCCATCTAACGAACGAGGAGCCCCATGTCCCTGACCGCCGGTTTGGCCGACCGGATCGCCGATCTCGCCGCGTTCTACCGCGACGTGCACGAACATCCCGAGCTGTCGTTCCAGGAGGAACGCACGGCGGCCCGGGTGGCGGCGCGGCTGACGGCGGCCGGGTTCGAGGTCACGACCGGTGTCGGTGGGACGGGGGTGGTCGGCGTGCTGCGCAACGGCGACGGCGGCTCGGTGCTCCTGCGTGCCGACATGGACGCGCTGCCGATCCGCGAGAACGACGCGGTCCCCTATCGCAGCAATGCCATGGCGGTCGGGCCGGACGGTGAGGCCGGACCGGTCATGCACGCGTGCGGGCACGACACCCACGTCACGGCGCTGGTCGGGGCGGCCGAGCAGCTGGCCGCCAGGACGGCGGACTGGTCCGGCACCGTGCTCGCCGTCTTCCAGCCGGCCGAGGAGATCGGCGCCGGCGCGCGGGCGATGCTCGACGACGGCTTCCTCGAACGGTTCCCGCGCTACGACATCGCGCTCGGCCAGCACATCGTGTCCGCGCCCAGCGGGCACCTCTACGCCAGGCCCGGCGTGTTCATGGCGGCGGCCGACAGCCTGCGGGTGACGGTGTTCGGGCGGGGCGGGCACGCGTCGGCACCGCAGGCGACGGTCGACCCGATCGTCATCGCCGCCGCCATCGTGTTGCGCCTGCAGACGATCGTGTCCAGGGAGCTGGCCGCCACCGACGTCGCCGTGGTCACGGTCGGGTCCTTCCGCGCCGGGACGAAGGAGAACGTGATCCCGGCGGAGGCGGAGCTGAAGCTCAACATCCGGACGTTCGACACCGAGGTGCGGCGGCGGGTTCTCGCGGCCGTGGCACGGATCGTGGCGGCCGAGGCGGCGGCCGCCGGTGCGCCCCGCGAGCCGGAGATCACGCCGATCAACGAGTTTCCGTTGCTGGTCAACGACGAGGCCGCGACCCTGCGCGTGATCGCCGGGTTCACGGAGGCGTTCGGCGCGGACGCCGTCCACGAGGCGACCCGCAAGCCGGCGAGCGAGGACTTCGGAAGTTTCGGCGCGGCGGCCGGGGTTCCGTCGGTGTTCTGGAACTTCGGCGGGTTCGCCTCCCACCTCTATCCCCAGGGACCGGAGCATCCACAGCTCGCGGTCGCCGCCGGCACCGCACCGGGCAACCACTCCCCCGACTTCGTCCCGACCGACATCGAGCGAACATTGGAGCGGGCGACCGAAGCCCTCCTCACGGCCGCCGCACTCTGGCTCACCGCATGATGACCACTCCCGTCGGTCATGATGACCATTCCCATCGGCCATGGTGACCACTCGGGCGTCCGGCATCCTCCACGCGGCGTGCGGAATCGTCCACACGATGGCCGCCGAAACGGGTCCGCCCGCGCCGTAAACTCGGCTGATGGTGGGAAAACCCGCGATGAGCGCACGCATCCTGACAGTGTTATTGGCGTTCGTGATGGGAGTCGTGCCGATGGCCGTCACACCGTCGGCCGCGGCCGCCCCGCCGGGCGATGCCTACGACGGTTCCGACCTGTGGATGCGTTACGTTCCGGTCAGCGACCCGCAGTTGCTCCGAAAGTATCGGGAATCGGCCACCACGGTCATTGTGGAGAACGCCGATCAGAACAAGGTGCACCGCCACACGCCGGACCTGAGCATGGCACCCGGGTCGGCCGAGACGTTGTCGGAGTCCACTTTGGAGGCTGCCAGGACGGAGCTCGTCCGAGGCCTCGGCGGACTGCTGGACCGCGAGGTGCGGACCGGGCAAGGCGGCACGATCCCTGACGGCGCGGTCGTGGTCGGTACCCGGGACAGCTCGAAGACCGTGCGGCGCCACGTCTCCGCCCGCGATCTCGCCTCCGTCGGCGACGACGGCTACCTCATCCGGTCGGTGGGCCGGGGAAGGCATCAGTTCACGGTCATCGCCGGGAACACGGAGATCGGGGCCCTGTACGGAAGTTTCGCTTTCCTGCGGCTGATGCAGACCCACAAGACCATCACCAACCTGGACATCGCCGACTTCCCCAAGATCGAGCATCGCCACCTGAACTACTGGGAGACCGAACGCCTCTACGCCGGCAACAACCCGGCCGGGACCGGCGGGCTGAACGGCGAGAACGGCGCGCTCTTCAACTTCGCGGCCACCGGTGCCAGCGCCGGGAAGAACCTGCCGGTCATCCTCGACCGGTACGTCGTGGCGGCGCGGGCCATGGCGTCCGTCGGGATCAACGGAATCACCATCAACAACGTCAACGCCAATAACGCCTACCTCAGCACCGAGTACATCGAGCAGGAGGCCGCGCTGGCCGACGCGTTGCGGCCGTACGGGATCAGCATCGCCGTGTCCATCAACTACACGGCACCAACGGATCCCCGCTTCGCACCGGACACCCTGACCAACGAGCAGCTGGATCCCTACGGCGCCGACTTCCAGGGCTGGTGGAACCGTAAGGCGACGCGGATCCAGGAGTCCATTCCGGACTTCAAGGGCTTCACCGTGAAGGCCAACTCCGAGGGCCGGCCGGGCCCGCAGGACTTCGGCTACGACCACGGCGACGGCGCCAACGGGATCGGGGCGGCGGTGGCGCCGCTCGGCATGACCATCTTCTGGCGCACGTTCGTGTACAACGCCGAGGTGGACAGCGACCGGTTGAAGCGGGCCTACCTCGAGTTCGGCTACATCGACGACGAGCTCCAGCCGGACGGAACGCGCGGCCGGTTCCTGGACAACGTGTTCCTGCAGACGAAGAACGGCCCGCTGGACTTCCAGGCACGCGAGCCGATCCACCCGATGTTCGGCCGCATGGAGAACACCAACCAGGCGATCGAGCTGCAGATCACCCAGGAGTACACCGGCCAGAACCGGATGCTCTGCTACCTCGGCCCCATGTGGGAGGAGGTCCTCAAGACCGACACCCACCTCACGGGCGCGCGGAAGAGTCTGGTCGGCAACGTGGTCGACGGGACGGCGCAGGGACACAGGGAGACCGCGATCGTGGGCGTGGCCAATCTGGGCAACGCGGACAACCTGACGGGGCACCACTTCGGCGCGGCGAACCTGTTCGCCTTCGGCCGGCAGGCTTGGGACTGGACGCAGGACTCGCGGGCCATCGCCACCGACTGGGCCCGGATGACCTGGAGCAATCGCAAGAACGTGCTGAACACGGTCGTGGCCATGATGATGGGCTCCTGGGAGGCGCTGGTCGGCTACACGACGCCGCTGGGCATCGGGCACCAGTTCGAGTTCAGCTCCGTGGCCGACCACTACGGCCCTGGGCCCGAGGTGTGGTTCAACCGCGACGACTGGAGTCCGGTGTACTACAACAAGGCCGACAGCGCCGGGCTCGGCTACAACCGCTCCCCCACCGGGAGCAACCTCACGGCCCAGTACTTCCCGCCGCTGGCCGCAAAATACGGCTCCATCGACACGGTGCCGGAGAACCTGATGATGTGGTTCCACCACGTGCCGTGGGACCACCGGATGCGCAGCGGCCGGACGTTCTGGGACGAACTGGTCCTCCGCTACCAGACGGGTGTCCAGTACGTGACCTGGCTGCGGGACGCCTGGGGGTCGCTCGAGTCCCAGGTGGACGCTCGGCGTTTCGCGGAGGTCGAGGCCGCGCTCGCGCTCCACGAGACCGACGCGGCGGACTGGCGCGACACGAGCGTGGCCTATTGGCAGGAGTTCAGCGGTAGGGACCTCCCCGTGGACAACGCGCCGCTGTCAATCAAGATCGTGGTCGACTGGAAGAAGATCGGCGGCTTCGACCAGTCCGCCTCGTCCTACACCATTCCTGTCGCCGCCGGCGCATCACCGGCGATCACGAAGGTCATCCCGGCCGATCGGGGTGCCACCTACGAGATCGTGTCGCAGGCGGACCAGGTTCCCGGGCAGGCGGTCGTGAAGGTCGCGAAGAAGGGCTCGTTCGGGCCCATCGTGAAGTACTACACGTTCGACCTGGTGCCCGACACCACGCTGAAGAACCTGACGGTGAACGGTTCGGAGCTGGCGTCGTTCACGCCGGACGAACTCGCCTACCGCGCCCTGCTACCCGCGCCCACTCTCGCGAGAGTGGGCGCCACCGCCACCGACCCGGCCGCCACGGTCGCGGTCGAGCAGGCGACCGACCCGACCGGCCGGGCGACGGTCACGGTCACCAACCAGGGCACGACTTCGGTCTATACGGTCGACTTCGACACCACGCTCGCGGGAAGCGACTTCGACGCCCCCACGCTCGACCCGCGGTGGCGCTGGGTGCGCCCGGACGACGACGCGTGGCAGCTGTCCGAGGGAGCGCTCACCATCTCCGCGCGGACCGGCGACCTCGAGGGAACGGCGAACACCGCACGGAACGTGGCGCTGCAGGACGTGAACGGCGACTGGACGGCCGAGTCGAAGCTCGCCTTCTCCCGGCCGGTCGGCGCCGAGAACGAGCAGGGCGGGATCGTCGCCTACGCCGACGACGACAACTACGTGAAGCTGGCCTGGGAAATGAGCGACGTGGACGCGCCGATCAACAAGCTCCGCGTGGTCCTCGTGGGCGAGCAGAACGGTGTGGCGGTCACCACGCAGGTGACCGGCGCGGAGGCACAGCGCATCGTCGGCCAGGGCGGCGCCATCTGGCTCCGGCTCACGAAGACGGGAGACACCTACCGGGCTTACTACTCGGGCGACGGCGAGGTCTACCGGTTCATGGGCACCACCACGTTGGGCACCGAACCGACGGGTGCGGGGCTCGTGGCCTTCAACCGGGCCGGCACCACCACCGACCTGGACGTCGCCTTCGACTACTTCCACCTCGAAAGCCACGGCGACCCGGTGTCCTAGCTTGGTCGGGTTGAAGTTGGTCTCAGTGCGCTATTGGGCAACTCGTCCTGCGTCATGAGGCAGTCGCCCCTGCGCGGACGGCTGCACATCAACGCGTCTGATCGGACCAACGCCCACATATTCTTGCGCTAGTCGACCCTGCGAGGAGAACAATGACCACACTGGACGAACTCTGGACGTGGATATACTCGCCCCTGCATGAGTTGGTGGCCGAGCGGGCAGACAACCGCGACAAGTCGTGGATCGATCTACGCGCCTATTTTCTAGAGCGTGCCGAGCTGCAAGATTCAGCGGACAATTCCTTTGTCGACGACCTGCTCACGCAACTCGACGAACTGTCCGACAGTGATCGTGAGGCATTGCTGGACAGCAATGACCAGCTGGAAGCTTTCGCGTACGCCATCGCCGAGCGGCACGCCGGCGCCGATGGCGCCGCGGACGCGGCTACGGCCGAAACCGCGGCCGGCTACGACGAGGCAGCCTGGCAGCAGTATCTGGTGGAGAACGGCGCCCACTGGAACGGTGACGAGGCGTCGTGGGAACAGTTCAAGGACTGGTTCCTCTACTACGCGGACGAGAAAGGCGTCGCCGAGCCCGCGACAGCTCTGTTGAGCTATCTCGACAGCCAGCCGGCGGAAGACCGGATCGCGACCCTCGCACAGTACGGCGTGATCATCAAGCAGCCACAGCCGGCGGCCGAGGCGTCCGAGATCGACGACTCCGACACGGAGGCTATCCGGGAGATGTTGGGCGACGACCCGATGTTCGCCGACCTGTCAGAGGATCAACTACGCCAGATGTTCATAGAGGTTCGTGACACGATGGGAGCACAGTGACATGGGGATGCCAGTAGTAGGCGGGGCGGGAGGGGCAGCGCCGGCGGTAGCACCACCTGCGGTGGCAGCGCTGACGGCCATCCAGGTGACCGACGCCGCCACCGGCACCCCCGTGATGGGACCCGTCAACGGTGTGCTGAACGGCGCCACAATCACCAATGCCGCCGGTGCGGTTACCATCATGGTGAACGGTTCCCCGGCCAATATAATCGCCGGCGGTCCGGTCGTTGGCACGCAGTACGACATTGCGTCTGCCACCGGCAACTTCCCCGGCGTGCAGTTCTTGGCCAGTGCGCCTTTCATGTACCGGTTCCAATAGCACTAGTTCAGACAAAGACAGAAGGGGTGACCTGCCGGGTCCAGGAAGACCCGGTAGGACGCACCGGGTTGGTCCGGATGTGTGATCGCACCGAGATCGATCACTGCCGCCTCGGCCGCATCGAGGTCGTCAACGATGAAATCGAGGTGCATCTGCTGGGGCCGCTCCTGGGTCGGCCACATCGGCGGCGTGTAACCGTCCACCCGATGGAAGGAGATGCACTGGCCGTCCTCAGCGCAAACCGAAGCCCGGTCGGCGGAGACGTCGATCTTCCAATCCAGCATGGCGCCGTAGAACCTGGCGAGCGCACCAGGATCGGGACAGTCGACAACGATGAGCGGCAAGCGCGCGACGGCCATACCGGCCACGATATCGACGGCTCAAGTACGCGACCAGGTCGGTAGCCACACCCGCATCGCCGACGGGCCGCGTTCCGCCCAGCGGTGGTACGGGATGAGCGCCAGCTCGGTCGTCGCAGCTGTCGCCACAGCGGCCGGCGCCGAGGCGTACGGCCACGGGCCAGCGGGCCGATCCGCGAGCACCGCTCGCACGGTCACCGTGCCGTCCCGTTCCACCGGTGCGGTGCCGGCATCCACCCGCACATCATCCAGGGGCCCGCCAAGGGACTCCGCGCACAGCACCAGCGGACCGCGTTCGACAGCCACGCAGCCGCGCACCGCGTCGACCCGACTGTCCGGCCAGGTGAACCTCGGCGCCACCGGCAACCGCAACTCGAGAGTCTCGCCCACCACGAACTCCCGGTCCACCATCGCGAACCCCGGCGCCACCACGGATCGGCGCCCACCCTCCACCAGGACGGCACCAGCCGCCCACGACGGCACGCGTAGCCGCAACGCCACCGGGCCGGACGGTGCTCGCCTGACCCGCACCGAAACTGTTCCGTCGTTGGGATACGACGTGGTCACCTCGACGCCGAGCTCGCGGCCGTCGACACGGGCCGGCGCGTACTGCAGCAGCGTCAGCTCCCGCTCGCCCTCGGTCGCGACGTAGGTGTGCCACGTCGCGAGCGTGCGGGCGACGTTCGTGGGACAGCACGACACGTCGAACCACGCGGCGCGAGTACCGCCCTCGGCCCGAGGGCTCACCACCTCGTCATCGGCCACCGCGCCCGCGGCTCGCTGCTGCAACGGGTTCGCGTAGAAGAACGCGCGGCCGTCCGACCGCGGTGACGCGGCCACCACGTTGAAGAACGTGCGCTCGATCAGGTCGGCGTATCGCACCTCGCCGGTCGCGAGGAACAGCCGCCAGGACACCATGATCGACCCGACCCCGGCACACGTCTCGCAGTACGCGCGGTCCGGCGGCAGCTCCCAGTCCTCGCCGAACCCCTCGTCCTGGTGCCGCGAGCCCATCCCGCCGGTCAGATATGTGCGCCGTGCGACCACGTTGGCCCACTGCCGCTCGATCGCCGCCAGCAGCGACACGTCGTCGCGCTCCACCGCCACGTCCACCGCCGCGGCCGACAGGTACAACGCGCGCACCGCGTGCCCGCGCCACGTCCGTGCCTCCCGGACCGGCACGTCGTCCTGGAAGTACGCGCGGCCAAGGGGAATGTCGCGCAGCGTGCCGTGTCCCCGGCGCTCGAGGAACAGCCGCGCCTGCTCGACGTAGCGGTCCTCGCCCAGCGCGCGGCCGAACTCCGCCAGCCCCACCTCGATCTCGGGATGCCCGCAGATGCCGGACTCGCCGAACGTCGCGCACACGTGATCGGCCGCGCAGCGCGCAAGCGTCACCAACTCGTCCGTCACCAGCTCGTCGGGGCCGGTCGTGCGCAGCCTCGCCACCGCCGCCTGCAGCAGGTGCCCGGTGCAGTACAGCTCGTGGCCCATCTCCAGGTCGCTGTACCGCGGCGGCTGGTCATCGTGCCCGAATGCCGTGTTCAGGTAACCGTCGACGTCCTGGGCCCGCCCGATCCTGGCGGTCAGGCGACGCACCAGGTCGTCGGCCGCGGGATCGCCGGAGCGGCCGAACTCCCACGCGCATGCCTCGATCAGCTTGTAGACCTCCGAGTCCGAAAAGGACCAGCCGGGGCGGTCCTCGCCCGTGGTCCCCTCGGCCACGCGGTCGAAGTTGGCGAGCCAGCCGAGCTTCTCCATCCACTGTTCGCAGTGCTCGAGCGTCGCGGACGCGTTGGTCTCCTGCAGCCGCCACCAGAACCCACCGGTGAGCACCGCGTCGGTGAATCCGAGCGGGCGCTGCCGCCCTCGGGAAGGAACGACTGGACTCACCTGGTTCCTCCTAGCGGTACGTCAGCACCCGCGCGGACGAACACGGGGATCCGCTCGATCGGCGCGGCCACCGTCACCACGGCGCCGCCGCTGTGTTCGGTTCCGGTCGCGGCGTCCACCCACGATCCCGGCGGCAGGTAGACCTCGCGCTCCCGCACGCCGGGCTCGGCCACCGGCGCCACGAGCACGTCCGGGCCGAACAGGAACTGGTCGTCGACCGTCCACGATGGAGGGTCGCCGGGGAAGTCCACGAACAGCGGACGCATGGGTGGCAGCCCGGTCCGCGACGCCTCCCGCATCTGCTCGTGGAGGTAGGGCCGCAGCCGCTCCCGCAGGTGCAGCAGATCGCTGATGATCCCGTACGCCTCCTCGCCGTAGGACCACACCTCGTTGGGCCCGCCGGTCTGCGCGAACCCCGTCGGCGTGCGTGGCTCGCGGTCGCCGTGCAGCCGGAACAGCGGACAGAACACGCCGAACTGGAACCAGCGGATCATCAGCTCCCGGTACGCCTCGTCGCGTGCGTCGCCGCCGTGGAAGCCGCCGATGTCCGTTGTCCACCAAGGGATTCCGGACACCGCGATGTTCAGCCCCGCCCGGATCTGGCGTCGCAGCGAGTCCCACGTCGCCGGGATGTCCCCCGACCATACGGCCGCGCCGTACCGCTGCGCGCCCGCCCACGCCGAGCGGCACAGCAGCACGGTCGGCTCCTGGCCGGCCGCCGCCATGCCCTCGGCGAACAGCCGCGCGTTGTCCCTCGGGTAAACGCACGCGACCTCGGCGCCCGGCCCGGCGTACACCGTGAGGTTGCCCGGGTGGGCGGGGTTCAGCTCCGGTTCCGACGCGTCGAGCCAGAACACCCGGATGCCGAGGTCGAGGTAGTTGCGCCGCACGAGGTCCCACACGTAGTCCCGGGTGCGCGGGTTGGTGGGGTCGTAGAACGCGACGGGCATGGGCGTGGCCATCCCCTTGTCCTGGATGGTCTGGTGGAACTCCACGCCCTGGTCACTGCCGACCAGCAGACCGCGGTCGCGGTAGTCGCCGAAGCGCTCCGACAGCGGCGACACGGTCGGCCAGATCGACACCATCAGCTCGACACCCAGGTCGGCCAGCTCGGCCACCATGGCCCGGGGATCGGGCCACTCGGTCTCGTCGAACCGGTAGTCCCCCATGGCCGACCAGTGGAAGTAGTCGGCCACGATCACCGACAGCGGCAGGCCGCGGCGCTTGTGCTCGCGTGCGACGGACAGGAGCTCCTCCTGGTCGCGGTATCGCAGCTTGGACTGCCAGAACCCGCTGGCCCACGCGGGCAGTTCGGGCGGGTGCCCGGTGGCGTCGGCGTAGCGGGCGAGGATCGCCGCCGGGGTGCCGGTGGTGACCCAGTAGTCGATCTCGCGTGCCTGGCCGGCCTGCCAGCGGGTGGCGTTGTCGGCGAACTCGACGCGGCCGATGGCCGGGTTGTTCCACAGTAGACCGTAGCCGCGGTTCGACAGCACGAACGGGATGGTCACCTCGCCGTTGCGCTGCACCAGGTCGAGCGCGAGCCCCTTGAGGTCGAGCCGGCCGTGCGTGCGCTGGCCGAGCCCATACAGCTTCTCCCCGTCGTGGGCGGCGAACTGCTGGTGGATCTCGTACGCGCCGGACCGGTTGCCGGCGAACACCCGGGCACCCGGCAGCCAGAAGTGCTCGCGCTGCTCGGTGAGCAGCGGGTCGCCGGTGCTGGTCCGGGAGAACGTCAGCAGCGGCTCCGGATAGGAGGCGGCGCGATCGAAGTCGACGGTCACCGTCAGGTCGCCGTGCACCAGTGTGGCGCGGTCGTCCTCGACCTTCACCACCGGCGCGTCGGCCGCGGGTGGCTCGTCGAGCGCGCCATGGCTTTCGGCCGGTATCCGGTACGGCGCCGCGCGCACGCGCACGCTGTCGGCGCCCCACGCCTCGACCGTCAGCACCTCGTGGCGGTGCCGGACCTCCAGGCCGGCGGCGAACGGGTGAAAATCCATGTGACTCCTCAGTCCTTGATGGCGCCCGCGGTGACACCGCCGGCGACGTAGCGCTGCGCGACGATGAGCAGCACCGCGGCGGGCACGGACGCGACGGCGGCGGTGGCCATGATCGAGTTCCACTCGGTGGTGTTGTTGCCGATATAGGCGTAGATGCTCAGGGTGATCGGCACGGCGTCACCGTTGCGGTCCAGTGTGGACGCGAACACGAAGTCCGACCACGCCCACAGGAACGCGAACAGCGACACGGTCAGCACGGCGTTGCGGCTCACCGGGAGCACCACCGAGGCGAACGTCCGCCACACGCTCGCGCCGTCGATCTTCGCCGCCTGGATCAGCTCCTCGGGGATGCCGGACATGAACGCCCGGAACACGAGCACGGCGAACGGCACGGCGATCGTCGAGTCGGCGACGATCAGGCCCCACACGGAGTTGAGCCAGCCGAGTCGGACGTAGATGGCGTAGAACCCGATGGCCATCACCACGCTCGGGATCATCTGCGCCACGAGCAGCAGGAAGTTCAGCGTGCCGGAGCCGCGCGGGCGGAGCTTGGCGAGGGCGTACCCGGCGGGCGCGGAGATCACGAGCGTCAGCGCGACGCAGCCGAGCCCGATCAGCAGGCTCGTCCCGAGCGCGGGCAGCTGGTCTGCGAACACGTTCACGTAGCCGTCGAACGTGGGGTTCCACGGGAACCAGTGCGGCGGGTCGGCCCGCAGGTCCCGGGTCCTGGTGAGCGACACGTTCACGATCCAGTAGACGGGGAACAGCATCAGGGCCACGAAGAACACCCCGAGCACGGTCTTCCACCAGGTCCGCCTCATGACCGCTCCTGCCTACGTTGCAGGTACAGGTAGAGCGCGCCGAACGCGAGCGCCACCAGGATCAGCAGGTTGCCGATCGTGGCGGCCGGCGAGAAGTCGGGCTGCCCGGTGCCGAACGCCTCGCGGTAGGACCACACGGCGAGCGTGGTCGACGCGTTCCCCGGCCCGCCGGTCGTCATGATCCACACGACGTCCACGACCTTGAGCGTGTAGATCAGCCCGAGCAGCAACGTGATCGCCGAGACCGGCCGCAGCAGCGGGACGGTCACCCGCCAGAACTGCTGCCACGCGTTCGCGCCGTCGATGGCCGCCGCCTCGTACAGGTTGTCCGGGATGTTCTTCAGTCCCGAGTAGAGGATGACCAGGTTGAACGGGACGCCGAGCCAGATGTTGGCGATGATCACCGACGTGAGCGCCCAGTCCGGTGACGTCAGCCAGTTGATCTGCCCGACGCCGAACGCGCCGAGCACCGAGTTGACGATGCCGTGGTCACTGTTGAGCAGCCACGACCACGTCGAGCCCGACACGATCAGCGGCAGCAGCCACGGCACGAGGAACAGCGCGCGCAGCAGCCCGGACAGCCGGAAGTTGTTGCGGAAGAACACGGCGAGCGCGAGCCCGATGGCGTACTGCGCGGCGATCGAGACGAATGTGAAGAGCGCCGTGTTCCGCAGTGCGCGCAGGAAGCCGTCCGAGGCGATGACGTCGACGTAGTTGGCGAGGCCGACGAACTCGGCGTTGCCGCGCACGAACGCCCGCGCCGTGTAGTCGTGCAGGCTCAGCTCGATGTTCCGGTACAGCGGGTAGGCGTAGAAGATCAGCAGGTAGACGATGAGCGGCGCGAGGAACGCCAGCGCCGCCCACTGCGTCGGCCGTACGCGCCCGCGCCGGGGCGGCGCGACTCGTTCGATGGTCACGTTCGCCTCAGTTGGTGGCCTGCTCAGCCTGCGACTGCGCCTCCCGCAACGCATCCGGTGCGCTGGCCGAGCCGGACAGCGCGTTCTGCACGGCCGTCCACAGTGCCTCGGAGATCAGCGGGTACTCGATGCCGAGGTTGTCGCTCGTGCGGCCCTTCGCGCTGCGCACCGCGTCGACCCACGGCTGGAGTTCCTGGTGTTCGGTGAGCAGCTGCTCCTGGCCCTCCTGCGTCGGCGGGATGTAGTACGCGAAGGTGTTGGCCGTCTCGACCATGCCGTCCGGGGTGGTCATGCAGTCCACGATCTTCTTGGTGACGTCGTAGCGCGCGGTGTCGTCCTGTACGGGGGCGGTGATGAACTCGCCGCCCGTCGGGGTCGGCGCCACATCGCCGTCGCGGCCGGGGATCTGCACGACGCCGGTCGGGAAGCCTGCGTCCGCCGCGCCGTTGACCTGCCAGGTGCCGTTGACCGCGAACCCGAAGTTGCCCGTGAGGAACTCCTCCCACGAGGTGTTCTGCGAGTTGTTGATCACCGAGTTGGGTGCGTAACCCTTGGCCAACCAGCCCTGCCACAGCTCGACCGCCGCGACGGCCTCCGGCGAGTCGAGGTCACGCAGGTCGGCACCGGCGCCCCAGAACCACGGCAGGAACTGGAACGAGCCCTCCTCCGTGCCGATGGCGGCGAAGGTGACCGCCTGCTTGCCGCTCGCCTTGACCTTGCCCAGCGCGGCATCGAACGACGTCCAGTCCACAATGGATGCCGGGTCGACGCCCGCCGCGTCGAGGATCGCCTTGTTGTAGTAGACGGCGAGGGTGTTGGCGCCGATGGGGACCCCGTACGCCTTGTCGTCGACGACCCCGGCGGCCAGCAGGTTCTCGTCGACTCCCTCGACGTCCAGGCCGAGCTCGTCGACCGTGGTCAGCATGCCGGTGTCGGCGAGCGTGGACACCGCCGGGTTGTCGATGAGGATGACGTCCGGTGCGGTGCCCTCCTGCGCCGCGAGCAGCGACTGGTTGGTCAGCCCGGTGGTGTCGTACGCCGTGCGCTTGATGGTCACACCGGCCTCGTCCCCACACGTCTGGACCCGTTCGGCCCACGCGGAGCCGTCGTCGTGCTGGGGATAGGGATCCCACCACGTGTAGGTGTCGGAGGACTGCTCGCTGTCGCCGCCGGACGACGAGCACCCGGCGACGGCTAACACGGCCGCGCAGCCGATGCTTGCGACGCGGACAACTGTGGACAGACGATTCACGGTGACACTCCTTCGGGTCGGTGTTAGTCAGTGGTGTGTTGCTGGCGGGGCGGTGCTGCCTCGATCGACCAGCTCGGGTGGGATCAGCTCGACGACGTTGGGCTCGCCGCGCTCGGCGGGCGAGGAGATGCGGCGGACCAGCCGGCGCACGGCAAGCCTGCCCAGCCGGTCCGGCGCGCTCTCGATCGACGAGAACGGAAGGGAGAACATCCGGGCGAACTCGTCGGAGTAGCGCCCGATGACGGACAGGTCCTGCGGCGCGCGCAGCCCTCGTGCGGTCAGCACGGACGGCAGCGCGGCCGCCGCGGCCTCGTTGTTGAGCAGCAGGCCGGTGGCCTCCGGGTGGGCGTCCAGCAGCGCGGTGAGCGACCGGCCGACCTCCGGCTGCGCCGAGTCCCCGAACGCCGTGTGCAGCCGAACACCGAGTTCCGCCGACCGTTCCCGGGCGGCGTCGAGCAGCCGCCAGACGTACGCGCCGCCGCGCTCGACCACGTGTTTGGGTTGCGAGACCAGGATCAGCTCCCGGTGGCCCCGCTCGTGCAGGTGGTCGACCATCAGCCGGCCGGCGCCCTCGAAGTCGAGATCGAAGACGTCGACACCCGTGCAGTCGGCCGGCATGCCCACGAGCGCGCCGGGTTGCGGCGCCGTACGCAGGATGGGGAGCCGGTCGTCGTGCTGTGCCACGTTCAGCAGCACCACGCCGTCGACCATGCGGGACGCGGAGATCCGCCGCAGCGCCCGCGCGCCGTCCGCCTCGGTCACGAGCAAGGTGTCGTAGCCCAGTTCCCGTGCCGTGTCGGAGACGCCGAGGATGTACTGCAGCATGGCCGGCGCGAACTCGTCGGAGTGGAACCGGGCGAGCAGCCCGAGCACCATGGTCTGCGCGGTGGCCAGAGCTTTCGCCCCCGCGTTGGGGGTGTAGCCCAGCTCCCGCGCGGCCTCGGCCACCCGCTGCCGCACCGCCGGGGAGATCGACCGCTTGCCCGACAACGCGTACGACGCGGTGCTCCGGGAGACACCGGCCGCTCGCGCGATGTCCCCGATGGTCGCGGTCTTCTCCCCGGTGGGCGGCACTTAATTCACCGAGCCTTCGCGAACGGTACGACCGTGATCCGGTCGACCACCGGCGCCTGCTCGGACCGCAGGAGGACGCCCGGCCAGGTGT
The DNA here is from genome assembly GCA_963826035.1 of uncultured Actinomycetota bacterium. GTDB lineage: Bacteria > Actinomycetota > Actinomycetes > Mycobacteriales > Pseudonocardiaceae > Actinophytocola. Next base: position 1,020,478 of record CAWGVZ010000010.1, read on the forward strand.
CGGAGGCGTAGGTCTCGCCGTCGAAGTTCGGCAGCTCCTCCGACCGGAACGAGATGGTGTTCACGCCCTTCTTCAGTTTCACTAGGACGGTCTGTTCCCAGAAGTTGTTCTCGTGGAACGAGTGTGGGAACGACACGCGCTCCGGCGCGCCGCCGTTGACCGAGATGTCCGCGTGCCTGGCGAGCGGGTCCGGGTTGTAGTGCGTCGCCTCGGACTGTTCCGGGTTGGCGTAGCGCACCCGGACCGCATGCAGACCGTCCTGCTTGGCCCGTACCCGGAACGTCAGGGTGTTGCCGTTGCCCGGATCGCCGCCGATGCCGCGCACCGCCGCGTCCCCGCTCGCCTGCGACAGCGCGACCACCTCGGCCGTGCCGGCACGGGCCGCCGCCTCGGCCTCGTAGACGGTGGGGACGAGCGTGCCGGTGGTCGGCGTGACCGTGAGCCGGTCGACGAGCGTGCGGCCCGCCGTGCCGGTGACCGTGACCTTGTTGATGCCGCCGGACAGCGAGACCGCAGCACGTGAGGTAGTGCCGACCTCCTGCCCGTTGACCGCCAGCTTGAACCGGCCGCCTCGGGCGTCGAGTCCGATGGTCGACTCGGCGTCGGTGGGCGAGTACACCCAGAACGTCGCCGTGTCGCCCTTTTCCAACTCGGCCGCGCCCGAGCCGGACACCGTGCGCTGGTCGTACACCAGCCGGCCACCGTCCAACCAGGACAGTTCGGCCTCGTAGATCGCCGTGCGTGCCGCGGGGTTGGGCAGCGACAGCGTCAACCGGTCGACGATCGCGTCACCCTTGGTGGCCCGCGTCCCGTCGAGGCTGTTGGCGGCGAGCGTGATGACGTGCTTGCCCTTCGTCAGCTTTACTTTCGTGTCGGCGTGATCCCAGACCACCCACTTGTAGCCGAGTGGCAGGTGCAACTCTTGTTCTGTACCACCATCGACCCTGAGGAACACGTTCGTCGGTCCCTGCTCCCGCACGGCGTCGTAGGTGTTGAGGGAGTTGGCGAACACGCTCAGGTCGTACGTGCCGTCCTTCGGGACGTCCACCGTGAAGTCGAGCGTCAGATCCGAACCGGTGCGCAGGCCGCCGACGTCGTACCCGCCGGAGGTGTAGAACTTCGACACGTCCGCCGGCGAGCCCTCCGGCCCGTTGCGGCTGTACCCGGAGCCCGTGTGGGCGGCGTCCTCGGCCTCGTAGCTCCCGTTCCACAGCGCCGGGGTCACGCCGGTGGCGCGGCCGGAACCCTCCGGAGTAAGCACGATCTCGTACGCCGACGACTCCTGAATCCTCGGCAGGTCACCGCCGAAGTCGAACACGACCTTGCCGTCGCGCACCTCGAGTGTCTTCTCGGCAACCAGCTTCGGCGGACCCGAGTCGCCGATCTGGCCACTCCACGGAATCTCCCGGACCCACGCGTGCACGCGATCGCCGAACACGTCGGCCGGCACGTTGTCGAACTGGACCCAGCCGCCGCCGTTCGCACCGCCGAAGATCGTCCGCGCCTGCTTCTTCGCCGGGTCGAGCGTCGCGACGCCCTGCAGCGAGTAGTTCTGGCCCGGGAACGGCGGACTCACCTCGACCGTGTGGCCGCTCATGCTCCCGTAGGCGTTGAACAGCCACCACTGCCCGTTGCCCCGGTTGGCCTGCACGGCCGAGTCCGACAGGTTGCCGTCGATGTTCCAGTACGCCATGTCGGCGTCCACCTTGGACTCCTCGATGGCCGACACCCACTGGATCATCTGGCCCGGCACCGAGGTGTGGTAGTTGAACGCGTACTCGTTGACGTTGATGGGAAGCGTCGTCCCGGGCAGCAGCTCCCGCTCCCACTCGCGGTACCGGGCCACGCTGGTGCGCACCTGCTCGGGATGGCTCAGCTCATGCCAGGTCATGACATCCGGCACTGTGCCGGCCTCGCGGGTGTGGGTGAGGAAACCGCGCACCTCGTTGTACAGGATGCTCGTGTTGGGGCCGGCGATGCGCGCGTCCGGGATCTCCGTCTTGATCATGCGGTAGATGTCGTCCCAGTAGGCGAAGTAGGCCGTCGGGTCGGTACGCCAGCTGACCCCGTTGTAGCTCCACTCGCCCGTGCCGAACATGTTGCCCTCGGGCTCGTTGAACGGCACGAACACGATGTTGTCGCGGTACTCGGGGGCGAGCTGGAGGACCTGGTCGACCTGGACGGCGATCTTCTGCTTGTACAGCGCCAGCTTCTCCTCCGGCGTGCTGCCCGGCCACTGGTACGGGAAGCCGCGGTGGATGTCGGTCATGTAGATGTACACATCGCCGTCGGTGCTGTCGGCCAGCGGCTTGACCACCTCGAGCGCGTCCGCGCCCGGGTGCTGCGGGCCGTCCTGCGCCTTCGTGGACACCGTGCGCAGGTTCATGCCCTCGATGAGGTTGTTGGTGGGCACGCCCTGCCCGTACAGCCCGTAGAGGGTGCCGGCCGCGCCGCCGTGGAAGTCTCCCGTGTTCTCCGCCAGGTCCACGATCAGCTGACCTTCGCGGACGACCGTCACGGTCGCCGTGACCACGTGACCGCCCGCCGTGCCGGTGACCGTGAACGTGCCGGGCGACGCGTAGTCGTCCGGGTCCACTTCGGACCAGGTGGCCGGGATCTGGCGGTCGTAGCCGTCGGTGAACGTGGCACGCACGCCGGCCGGCAACGCGGGCGCGGTGCCGGTGCTGGTACGCACGTCGAAGGTGTCCTGCGTCAGCGCAACCGGTTGCGGCACCTGCCCTCCAACCGTCTCGGCCACCTGTTCCGCCGTGAGCGCCGCGCGATAGATGCGGAAGTCGTCGACAGCGCCGTCGAACAGCGGGTCCTGGTAGAACGACTTGCCGAGATAGCCGGCGAACGCGGCGTCGGCCAACAGTTCCCCGGCGGTCACGGTGGTGGCGGCGGACGCGACGGCCGCACCGTCGAGATAGGACGTCACGCGGTCGGCGGTCGTGTCCAGGGTGACCGTGAGGGTCCGCCAGGCATTCGCCGGCAACGCCGCGTACCCGGTGACCTGTGCCTCTCCCCCACCGCCGCCAGTGGTGACCGCCGTGCGCAGGCGGCCGTCGCCGTTGTAGGGCGTGGAGAACAGGTACCGGCTGGTGTCCTTGCCCAGTGCGTAGATCCACTGCCACGGCGCGGTCGTGCCGTCCCAGCGAACGCGCACCGAGACGGTCAGATCGGTGGCGCCGGCCAGGATCTCCTTCGGCAGGCGCACATGGGCGCCGGTCGACGTGGGTGCGCCGCCGGGGAGGTCGACGGCCACGCCGTCCGGCCCGTCGACGAGCGAGGCGGTCGAGCCGTTGACGACCGTGCCGTCCATCCCGTTGCCCGACGAGTCGGTGACGGTTCCGCTGGTCAGGTCGTCCGCGTCGAACGCGTAGTGGAGGTCGGGGTCCGGGGCTGCCACCTGGGCGGTCGCGCCGTTCGTCATGGTGGCCAGCGCGAGCACCACCACGCCGGCAAAGGCGAGTCTCTTCGGCACCATCGTTGCTGCTCCTGAGGGTTGTCGAACCGGTTCGACAATGTGTCTGAGCCTTGAGTGTGAACGCTAACATCGCGACAATCAACCCTTCGCGACGAATATTTCGAGATGCCTGTTAGCGATAACAGCCTCGTCTGCGAGTGTCCGCCCGAGCAAAGTGGAACAAAGCGCCGCCCGTCACGATCCTGGCATGACCGACTTCACCGTCTCGCCACCGGATCTGAACGGTTTCGCCGGCCAGATCGGCAACATCGGCGAGTTCTACGCGTCCGTGGGTGAGCAGGCCGCCACCCGTAGCTTCGAGTTGTCGGCTGCCCCGCCGGTGGGGGCGCCGTTCCTCACGGTGCAGCTCACCGGCACGCTCGTGCTGTTCATCGACGACTTCGTCGCGCTGGTCACTGCCCAGCGGGACGCCGCGGCTCGCCTCGCGGGCGGGCTGCCCGGAACCAGCCAGGCACTAGCCGAGGTGGCACGGGCCTACCAACTGCAGGATGAGGACGCCAAGCAGCGCATACAGGAGTCGGGGGCCTCTGCCGAGGATCAGCCGGTCGACGACGCGATCGAGGAAGGCGAGCCCAACTTCGACTGGCACTCACGGCTGAGCGCCGACGACTACTTCGGCGACATCTCCTTCGAGCTGCCGAAGATGACCTACGAGGGCAAGTACGAGGAATACAACGCTTTCTACGCCTCCTTGGGGAACCTGCCGGTCACCATCGACGTGCTGATCGAAAGGCTCCTCGGCGTCAGCATCCTCAAGGGGCTCATCGTCCCGCTCCTGGGGGCTGGGGGTTCCTGGGGGTCATGCGGGACATCTGCGCGGCCGAGGCCACCGCGTTCGAGACGGCGAGCACGACACTGGACAACGGGGTCAACACTCTCGTCGGCGACAACTGGACTGATGACGCGGCGAACGCGTTCGCCGGCCACATCGAGGCGACGCGCACGCCGATCGACGCACAGGCCGCCAACCTCCGGACCTCGTCGACGATGTTCGGCGACATGAGGGACACCCTCGACAAGGCCGGCAACGACATCGGCGCGCTGCTCGGCGAGCTGCTCAACCTGGCGACCTCCGTGTCGTCGAAGCTCTCAACGTCACCAAGTGGGGCATCGACAAGGTCATGGACCTGATCAACATCGTCAGCTGGGGCGCACAGCAGGTCAACGCCGCCCCCAGCAACGACCTGGTCACGATGATCAAGAATGCCCTCGGACCGCTACTCAGCAAGATAGTCATGGCGGTGGAGGGACTGGTCGACGCGATCGACGCCGCCAGTACCAGTACACAGTCGCTGTGTAACGAGTTGAACGCGTTGGAGCCACCGGCCCTGCGCAGCGACGAAGCGGGCTGCATGCCACCCGTCGATCCGGAAGGACTCACGGAGGAACCGAACGACGGCACCGGGTCGGACGAGGTGCTCGCCGGCAGCCAGCAGAGCCAGCGCTGACCCGGTCTCAGCCCGCGGGTAGCCAGTCGCCGAGGGCGGGATGGCGTCGGAGCGCCACGAAGATCGACTTGTCGTGGGTCGGACGCTCGGGATCGAACAGCACCTCCGCGACACCGATGCCGGCCGCCGTCCCGACTTCCTTGGTACGACAAGTCACCCAGTGCCGGACCTCCGCGAGGTCCACAAAGGACACGGTGACCGTCGCGCCGACCGCGTGGCTACCCGAGTCACTGCTCGAGATGCGCACCTTCACCTCGACGACATCCGCCGGCACCCGGCGGCCGTACGTCAGCAGCCGCTCCCGCTCCCGGACCAGCTCCGCGTGCCGGCGGGCGTGCCTGATGATGAGGAACACGGCCAGCGCGGTCAACGCGAGCATCAGCGCGGGCAACCACCAGTCCGCGTAGTACATCACCCAGGCCCAGAGTCCCCATTCCCCGTCCTCGTGGAAGACCGGGTCGACCTGCGTGCCAACGGCGAGCGGCGGAAGCCACTCCCGCGACGACACCCAGGTGCCGACCGTGTGCGCCGCCAACGCCAACACGACCGGGAACGTGGACAACGCGGACGTCGACGGCCACCCCTGATATCGCCGTGTGGCGGCAGCGGCCAGGTTCCCCGTGGCGAGGCAACCGAGGAAGCCGACCGTGCCCCAGATCGTCTCGTACGGCGGTTCGCCGTCGCCGCGGTCGTCGAAGACGCTGTCGATGGCCATGGTCCGGAACTGTTCGAACAGCGCGCCGAAGCCGATCCCCATCAGATACCCGAGAACGAGAGTGGCCACCGAGGCCACCACCGCACCGACGACCATTTCCGGGCTTCCCCGCCAGCGCTCGATGCGGTCATGCCGGGCCTGTGCCGGATCCACTGTGTTCATGACCACAGGCTGCGGCAGACGGGTGCCCTACCGATCCCAGGTCTGGCTCTATCGCCGAGCCGCGCGCAGTGGTGCGCCCGCCTGGTGCAGATGGCGCAGCGCCTGTGAGTAGGAGTCGATCAGCCCGGTTTCCGTGTAGGACACGCCCAGTTCGGCGCAGTAGTCCCGCACGATCGGTTGCGCGTGACGCAGATGCGGGGACGGCATGCTCGGGAACAGGTGGTGCTCGATCTGGTAGTTCAGCCCACCCAGCGCGTTGTCGACGAACCAGTTGCCCCGCACGTTGCGTGAGGTGAGCACCTGGCGGCGCAGGAAGTCCGGCCGGTCCTTGCCGGTGAGCATGACCATGCCCTTGTGGTTGGGCGCGAAGATCGAGCCCATGTAGATGCCCCACAGCGCCTGGTGCACCACCAGGAACAGCACCGCCTTCCCCGGGGACAGCACGAGAAACAGCATGGCCAGGTAGGCGGCGAAGTGCGTGAACAGCAGCGTCGCCTCGAGGCCACGCCGCCGGAGCTTGGGATCCCACAGCGCCCGCACACCGGACACGTGCAGGTTGAGCCCCTCGAGCGTGAGCAGCGGGAAGAACAGGAAGGCCTGCCAGCGCCCGATGAACCGCGGCAGTCCGCGACTGGCCCGCGCCTGGCCGTCCGACCACACGAGGATGTCCGGCGAGACGTCCGGGTCCAGCTCCTCGTGGTTCGGGTTCGCGTGGTGGCGGGTGTGCTTGTCCATCCACCAGCCGTAGCTCATGCCGATCCCCAGGTTGCCCACGATGAGCCCGGCGATCTCCGTCGGTCGCCGGGTGCGGAACACCTGCCGGTGCGCCAGGTCATGGGAGACCAGCGCGACCTGCCCGAACAGCACGGCGAACAACACGGCCACCAGCAACTGCCACCACGAGTCACCGATGGCGACGAAGGCCGCCAGACCACCGCCGTAGCACGCGGCGACCAGCGCGATCCGGACGACGTAGTAACCGGGACGCCGTCTCATCAGCCCGGCATCGTTCACACGCTGGGCCAGCCGGGAGAAGTCGCTACCGGTCGCCGACACCGTCGGGTCGGTGGCATGAGTTGTCATACTCCACACTATTCACGGGTCCGAACCGGCGATGGCAGCCGGCTGGCACCCATCCAGACAGGGGGGCTGGCCCCATGTCGCTCCGCCGCCGGGTGTGCTTAGGTCGACCGGCTCAGGCGGCGGCGATCGCCTCTATCTCCAGCAGCCACGATTCCTCGTAGATGCCGGTGATGATGATGGTCAGCGCGGGGTGATGGTCGCCGAGGACCTCGTGCCGGATGCGGGCGTTGGCCTCCCGGTACCGCCGGTCGGCCAGGAAGATGGTGACCTTCACGAGGTTGCGTTCGGTCAGGTCCGCGCCTTCGAGGACGGTAAGGACGTTGTGCCAGGCGAGGCGGCATTGGGCGTCGAAGTTGTCGGGCACCGTCCCGTCGGGTGTCTCGGGAACCTGGCCGCTGATGTACAGGATCCGGTCGGCGCCGGTGAGCAGTGCGCCTTGGGCGTAGGACCGAGGTTGGGGATCGAGGCTGGTGAGCTGCACGCCGTGCAGGCTAACCGGCTGTGCGGCTGCCTGGTCTCTCACCTCGATACGGCATCCAGCGGTATCCGGGCTGGAACGTGACGTAGTCGTCGCCGAGGCCAAGCTCGGCGTGGAGCTCTTCGCGGAGGACGAGCCCGTGGAGGCTGCCATCGGTCAGCTCCTGCGACCACTCGGTCCTGAGTTCACCAGGGTCGAGCGGCGACTCCGGATCCCAGCCGACCCGTGCGGCGACGTATCCGTTGAACGTCGCAAGTAGCTCGTACAGCTGGTGTCCCAACTCGGTGAGCTCAGCCGCGGAGAGCCGGAATCTGGGGAGGCTGCCGTCGAGGGCGACGCCCCAGCCGACGGCTACCGGCAGGATCGAGAGCTCGACGTATGAGCCCTCGGTTCTCAGCATCGGCCGGTGGAGAGGGATGCGATGGGTACCCGCACGAAGAACCCATGGCTTGGAATCGGCGAGGGCGGCATTCTGTACTGCCTTGACGTTGTCGCCGAAGTTCACCACCAGCTCGAAGCAGATCGCCACGGTTCGTCATCCTCCACTCCGGACCGTCTTCAGGGAGAACCAAGAGTATTCCCCGATGTGTCCGTCACCGCCGCGCCGGTTCGGCCCGCCATGCCTGGAAGGCGTCGTTCCCGACGTTCAACGTCGGGAAGGCGTCGTTCCAGGCATGTCCACGCCACCAGCACGGGTCAGGGCGCGTTCGGGCCGACGTCGCTCGGGTCGAGCGGGCCACGGACGACCGCCGAGGACGACAGCTCGTCCGCGCCCGTGTCCGGGTCCCCGCTGCGAGCCTGGCCGTCCAGGTCGTCGACCAGGAAGGGACGGCCGGTGCCGCCGTCGATCGCCGGGCTGCCCGCACCGATCCGGTACACCGAGCCGTCGGTGGCCAGCAGCGGATCGGCCACCATGATCGCGTCGGCCGGCTGGCTGACGCCGACGGTCGCCGACCCGGTCGGCCACGCGACGTTCCCCGCGTAGGTCAGGTTCACCGGCGCCTTCACCTGGTTGAACAGCTTGCCCCTGCTGCCGGTCACCACGTTGCCGGCGATGACCGAGTCGACCGGCGGGAGCGTGTAGTTGGCGGCGATCTCGATGTTCGACACGTTGTTCACGAACGTGTTGTGCACGACCGTGGCCCGGTAGACGCGCCAGTGCGCGCTCAGCGCGCCCGAAGTGTCGACGTCACCGCCGTCGAGCTGCAGCGCGGCGTCGTAGCCGGTGCCGGTCAGGCCTTCGAAGTAGTTGTTGTAGATCGTGTGGTCCTGGCCGTAGACCCGGATACCACCGGTGCCCGCCTTTCCTTCGCCGAGGAAGAAGTTGCCGTAGAAGGCGCCGCGATTGCCGTGCCGGTGCGACAGTGTGCCCTGCGAGGTGCGGAAGGTGTTGTAGCGGACGATGTTGTCGTTGCTCTTCACGGAGATGATCTCGGGGTCGCCGTCACAGTTCTCGAACAGGTTCGACTCGATGACCGTGTGCCCGCTCGACCGGGAGATCTCGCTCCAGCCGACGCGGATGGCCTCCATCTCGTTCTCCGCGCGGGGACCGATGTTCCGGAAGTGGTTGTTGTCGATACGGTCGTGCTGTGACTGCTGGGTCGCCGATCCGTCGATCGTGATGAAGTTGCCCAGCTGGTGCTTCTCCTCGAAGAGGTTGTGGTCGATCCGGTTGTGATGGCTGTTCGCGCCCTGGATGATCACCCACTTCAGCGAGGACTCCTCGGTGAGCCGGAAGTGGTTCCTCGTCAGTCGCACGTTGTTCGAGCTGGTGAGCTTCAGCGTATTGCTGTTCGTCCACTTGAGACCCTCGAGGACCACGTGTGAGGAGTTCGCCACCTCCAGCTGCCCGTCGCTGATGACCGCCCGGCCGCGGTTCGCCGCCACCACTGTGATCGGCTTCTCGGCCGTGCCGTTCTTGCCGCTCAGCTTCCCGATGTCGTACTGCCCGTCGGCCAGGACGATCCGGTCCCCCGCCCGCGCGTCGCCGAACGCGCTCGACAGCTGGCTCGAGTTGGCCACGTTCACCACGCGGTCCGGGTCGGGGCTCTGCGTGTCGTCGTGGGTCACGGTCAACCCGTAGATCTCCACCTCGCCGTAGTTGCTTTCGTCGCACGGCGCGGAGTTGCCGCAGTTGGCCTGGGTGTACGCGCCGGCCTTGAAGTACCCGCCGGTGAACTCCTTCTGGATGGTGGTCTGGAGCACGCCGTTGTAGTAGGCCTTGATCTGGCCGTCGCCGACCACGAACTTCGCCCGGAACTTCGTCCCCAGCACATAGTTGCTCGTCACGAGCTTGTGGTGGGACGTGTTCCCGTCGGTGACGTAGAGGTTGCTCCCTTCCAGGCGGAACACCGAGACGTCGTCGCTGGCGTCGTGGATCTGACCGGCGACCACGTACGGCCGCTGGTCGGGCCGCGCGGTGATGGCCTGGTCGATCACCATGGTGTGCGTGCCCGACGTCGAGGACCAGCTGGCCTTCGTGGTGCCCGCGTCCGTCATCTCGCGCAGTTCCGAGCGCGGATAGTTCGAGCCGCTCGTGGTCACCCCGTTGACCGCCGCGCGGAACCGCACGGCGTCGCACTCCGGGGTGGCCGTGAACCACGGGTCGATCGAGTACGTGGCGAGTTCCGGCTGTTCGACGTTCGTGGGGCTCTCCTCCTCGCCGATCGGCAGGCCGATGTACCAGTTCTGGAGGTCCAGCACGTCGGCCGGGTACTCGCAGTCGCCGCCGCCCCCGTCGGCCCCGTTGATCGTCGCCTCGGTGATGCTGTTCCAGTTGTTGTAGGTGTTGCCGTGGCCGACCACGCGCACGTATCGCCCGGCGCCGTCGGCGAGGTCGTGGTTCGCCAGCTCGACCGTGGTGCCGCTGCTGACCGCGCGCGAGAGGACGGTGGTCCACGCCGACCCGTCACCGGACAGCTGGACGTCGAAGGTCTGCCGGCGGCTGTCCCCCTGATGCCAGGCGACCGACACCGAGCCGATGGTGGCCGGCGCGCCGAGGTCGAACTGGATCCACGCGCCGTCACCCTGCGCGGACCAGCGGGTGGCGAGGTTGCCGTCGAGGGTGTTGGCCGGGACGTTGCCGTCGTGGGCGCTGGCCGTGACGCCGGCGACCGGCAGTTGTGGACCCGCCGCGGCCAACGCCGCGCCGGACGCCGTGCCGGACCCCAGGAGGCCTCCGGTCGCGAGGGTTCCCACCAGGATCAGCCGATGTACTCGTTTCACGAGACCTCACTATGGGTGACCGTTCCCATGCATACCGGCAATTGGCCTGTTCCGGTCACGAGTGGAAAAGTGGACGCGTGACCGGCGACCTGATGTCTCGTGCCCAGGCCGGGGACAGCGAGGCGTTCCGAGAGCTCACCGAGCCGCACCGCCGGGAGTTGCAGGTGCACTGCTACCGGATGCTCGGCTCGCTCCAGGACGCCGAGGACGCTCTCCAGGACACGTTGCTGGCCGCGTGGCGGGGACTCGGCGGATTCGGGGGGCGCGCCTCGCTGCGCACCTGGCTCTATCGGATCGCCACCAACCGATGCCTCAACGCACGTCGCGCGGCCGACCGGCAGCCGGCCAAGGCGTGGGACGTGCCGGACGTCGAACCGCTCGTACCGACCCGGCTCGGGGAGGTCACCTGGCTCGAGCCGATTCCCGGCCCGGAGTCCGGCTACGAGCAGACCGAGTCGATCTCCCTGGCCTTCATGACCGCTCTCCAGGTCCTGCCGCCCCGCCAGGTGGCGGTGGTCATCCTGCGCGACGTTCTCGGCTTCCACGCGACCGAGGTGGCCGACATGCTGGACTCGACCGTCGACTCGGTCAACGGCGCCCTCAAACGGGCGCGTGCCGGCCTGCGGCGCCAGCGCTCGACCGGCGAAGCACCGAACTCAGCCGCGGAGGAGGCGCTCGTGGCCAAGTTCGTGAGCGCGTACACCGCCGCCGATCTCGACGCGGTGGTGGCGCTGCTGACCGACGACGTCTTCGTCTCCATGCCACCGATGCCCTTCGAGTACGAGGGCCGAGACGTGGTGGCCCGGTTCATGGCGAACATCTTCGGTGCGGGCCGGCGGTTCGACCTGGTTCCGACGCGAGCCAACGGGCAGCCGGCGTTCGGCGCCTACCTGCGTGTCCCCACCGGCGCCAGCCAAGGGAGCGGCCTCATCGTCCTCACCCTCAAGGGAGACCGGATCGGCGCCATGACCCGCTTCGAGGCGAGCGTGCTCCCCTGGTTCGGGCTACCGCGATCCATCCCCGGGCAGCGGCGACCACCGGGCCGAGAAGAGTTCATAGCCCGGCGGGTGTCCGGGTAGCGGGTGCGGAGCGGTCGCGCGAAGGCCGTCGAGCGCGATGGCCGTGATCCGCGTCCTGGCGTTCAGCGCGGCGTCCACCAGGTCGGTGCGGCCCTGCTGCTTGAGCTGAATGAGCAGGGGCGACTTGGCGAGCTGTTCGATCAGGAGCTCCAGGTCGACGAGGGTCACGTCGGGCCGCAGCGCGCCCGCCGTGCGCGCGCGATCGACCAGTGCCTTGACGGCGTCGTCGGCGCGCGCGTTCTTGTCGGCCATCTCCGGGGTGACCGTGATCGTGCCGGCGATGGGTCCGAGTGAGCCAGGGCCGAGCGCGATCGAGGTCGTGACGTAGTGCACGAGGCCGTCCCAGGGGTCGTCGTGCGCGAGGCCCTCCTCGGCCGCGCCGCGGTAGTCGTCGAGCGCGATCGCGCACAGGTGTTGGAAAAGCTCCTCCTTCGTCCGGTAGCGGCGATACAGGCTCCCGATCCCGACGCCCGCGCGCTCCGCGATGGCGGCCACCGACGCGTGCGCCCCGTCGATCGCGATCACCTCTCGCGCCGCCTGGAGCAGGGCCCGGTCGTTGCGTTCGGCCTCGGCCTGCCGGGGAGCTCTCCGCGTGTCCTTCGCCACCGGATCAGCATACCGCTTGCGGAGCAGATCGCTCCGGTTGTACGTTGAAGTCAAACGGAGCGTTTTGCTCCGATAAGAAGGAGGGACCATGAGTCACGATCTCGCTGCCATCCGGCAAACGGTTGCGGAGGCGGGGAAACACCAGAATGACCCCGATCCGTTCGCTGCCCTGCACACGGCCGACGCGATCATCGTCAACATCGCGGGCCGCCGGGTGCTCGGCAGGGACGCCATCCACGAGGCCATGACCAAGGCGCTGGCGACTCCACTCGCGCAGGTGCGCACGACGGTCGAGATCGAGGACATCAGCGCCGCGACCCCCGACGTCGCGATCGTCAGCTGCGTCAAGTACGTGTCGGACGAGCGCGCCAAGCCTGGCCCGAGCCTTCCCACGAAAGGCCGCCTCATCTACGTGCTGGTGCGGGAAGCCGACGCGTGGCGAATCGCGTCCGCGCAAACCACCCCGATCGCCTGACCAGCTCAGCCGGCGGTCGCGTGGATCTCGTCGATGATGGACGGCCACAGGTCGCGCGGCAGGTCGTGGCCCATTCCCGGGTAGGTGACGAATCGTGCTCCCGGGATGGCGTCCGCGGTCGCCCGTCCGGCGCGGACCGGTTGCAGCGGGTCGGCCTCGCCGGAGATGACGAGAGTGGGAACGTCGACGCGGGACAGTTCCGCGCGCCGGTCCCCGGCGGCGAACACCGCTGCCGCCTGACGCCGGAAGGCTGCGAAGTCGGGGCGGTGCTCGAACGACTGGCGGCCGACCGCACGGATCCAGTCCTCGTCGTGCGGATAGCCGGGCGAGCCGACGATCCGGTAGATCCGGGCCAGCTGCTCGCCCGCCGCGTGCGGGTCGGCCGGCTTCTTCCGGTGGGCCGCGGCGAACCTGACGATCGCGCCGAACTTGCGCCGGTCCCACCGCATGAAGTGATCGGGAGCCGACGACAGCGACGTCAGGCTCAGCACCCGGTCGGCGTGACGGGCCGCCATGACCTGGGCGATCATGCCGCCCATCGACACGCCGACCAGGTGCGCGCCGGACCAGCCGAGCGCGCCGAAAACGGCCAGCCCGTCGGTGGCCATGTCCGCCAGGGTGTACCGCGCCGTGGCGCGCGAGGACCGGCCCGCGTCTCGGTTGTCGAACCGGGCGACGTGGAAGCCCCGCTCCACCAGAGCCGCGCAGAACTCCTCCGACCAGCCCGCCATCGGGGCCAGGCCGCCCTGGATCAGCAGCAGGGGGCGCCCATCCGCGGAACCGAACGTCTCGTAGGCGATCTCGATGTCACCGTTGCGCGTGAACGCGACACTCACCGTTCCACACTAACCTCTTGACCATGAAGCGAGTGCTCCTCCTGGCCCTGCTGCTGACGACACTACTGACCACACCGCTGACGACACCGCTCACCGCCCCGGCATCGGCGGCGCCGCACCGGATCGACGTCGTCGGGCTGGGAGTGGCCGACCTTCGAACGCTGCTCGACACGCACCAGGTGACGTCGACCGAACTGGTCGGCGAGTACCTGCGGCGCATCGAGGTCTACGAGAACGCCTACGCCGACCAACCCGGGATCAACGCGGTGATCACCGTGAACCCGCGCGCCCGCCACGAGGCAGCACGCCTCGACCTGGAACGGCGACTCGGCCGCACGCGTGGCCCACTGCACGGCATCCCGTTGGTGGTCAAGGACAACATGGACACCGCTGACCTACCGACCACCAGCGGCTCCCAAGCACTACGGGACCTGCGCCCGCGAACGGACTCCACGCAGGTGCGTCGACTGCGGGACGCGGGCGCCATCATCCTGGCGAAGACCAACCTCCACGAGTACGCCATGAACATCACCACCATCAGCTCGCTCGGCGGTCAGACCCGCAACCCCTATGACCAGCAACGGCATCCCGGCGGGTCAAGCGGCGGCACCGGGGCGGCCGTGGCGGCGGCGTTCGCACCGGCCGGGCTCGGCACCGACACGTGCGGCTCCATCCGGATTCCCGCCGCGCACAACAACCTCGTGGGCCTGCGGCCGACGCTCGGACTCTCCAGCCGGGCCGGCATCGCACCGCTCGCCGGCACCCAGGACACGGCCGGCCCGATCGCCGAGTCCGTGCGAGACGTCGCCCTGCTCCTCGACGCCACGGTCGGCTACGACCCGCGCGACCCGGTGACCGAAGCCGCGAAGGGCAACGTGCCGCGCACCTACCTCGCCGGCCTGCGCCCCGATGCCCTGCACGGCAAGCGAATCGGCGTGTTCGCCGACTACTTCGGCACCACCCCGACGGAACAGACCACGAACGCCGTGGTGCGCGCGGCGATCGACGACATGACCGCCCTCGGCGCGTCCACAGTGGAGCTGGGCCCCCAGCCCGCACTGCTCGACGCCGCGTCGCGGGCCAACCGGGTCCGCGACGAGTTCGAGCGCGACCTGAACACCTACCTCGACACGTCAGTGCCTCAACACCGGCCCGGCTGGCTGGCCGGTCTCGAGGCACCGGCGGACGAGGTCACGCTCGCCGACATCGCCACCTCCGGCCAGGTCACGCCGACCGTGCTGAGCACGCTTCGGAACTGGGTGAACAGTCCCCCGCTGCCCAACCCGGCGTACGAGGAGAAGCTGCGCCAGCGCGGGCTCCTCCAAGCGGGCATCGCCGACCTCATGGCCGCACACGACCTCGACGCGCTGGTCTACCCGACGATCACCGAACCGCCCACCCTCATCGGCACCAGCCAGCCCTACGCCAACTGCCGCCTGGCCGGCTACAGCGGCTACCCGGCCCTGTCCATGCCCGCCGGCTTCACCGACGCGGGCCTACCGGTCGGCGTCGAACTGCTGGGCCTACCGTTCACCGAACCGACACTGCTCGCCATGGGCCACGCCTACGAGCAAGCCACCCACCACCGCACTCCCCCGGCGAGCACCCCAGCCTTGCGCTAAGCCGTACGCTTTCAAGGTTGCCAGGTCGGGGGACGGCTCTCTGGGGGACCTGTGCGCGCTGACGGAACGGCGGGCATGTCCCGCACCAGGAAACGGGCGATCCTCGGCACCGGCGGGGTGCTGGTGGTTGCCGTCACCGTTCTCGGGGTGCTCCAACTGTTTCCGGCCGAGGACGCGGCCGGGCCGGCGGCGGCCGACACTGCGACAGACCAACTCCTGTCGGCCACCGAGGTCACCAACCAGTTCCTCACGGAGTTCACCTCCGGGTTCTCCGACGCCGCGGGGAAACTGACGGACGACGCGGCCGGCGCCACCGCCCAGCTCGTGGAGGTACGCCGCACGCTCGCGCCGACCTCCGTGACCGCCGACCGGAGCGAGCTCGTGGAACCCCCGGCCGACGCGACCACGGCCGACCAGCGGTTCACGCTCACCTGGGAGCTGGGCCCCGGCCGCAGCTGGACATACGCGAGCACCTTGGGGCTGGTCAAGGACGACGGCCGCTGGCTCGTGCGCTGGGTACCCACCCTCGTACACCCCCGCCTGGCCGCCGGCCACGGCCTGGCGCTGCGCGACCGGACCGGACAACCGGCGGTGCTCGACCGCGACGGCGCGCCCCTGCTCACCTGGGCCGCCACCGGGCCGGTGGCCACCGATCCCGCGGTCGCCCCGCTGCTGCTGCCCGCCATGGGCGACACTGCCAGCGGAGACACTGCCAGCGGAGACACGGACGCCGACGCGTGGTACATCGCCATGGTCGACGCGGCGGGCACCGACGTCGAGATCCTTCACGGCGGCCAGGCGACGGCACTCGCCACCACGCTGAGCCGGCCGGTTCAGCAGGCGGCCCAGGCGGCCGTCGACGCCCAGCAGCTACCCGCCATGCTGGTGGCCGTTCAGCCGTCGACCGGTGATCTGCTGGCCGTGGCGCAGAACGCCGCGGTCGGCGGCGAACCCGTGGCGCTGAACGGTCTCTTCCCGCCCGGCTCCACGTTCAAGATCGCCACGGCCGCGGCGATCCTCCAGGCCGGCACGGCCGACATCGGCACCGTGCTGCCCTGCCCCGGCTCGGTGACCATCGACCAGCGGACCGTGCGGAACGCGGACTTCGAGCTCGGCCCCGTGCCCCTGCGGACGGCGTTCGCCAAGTCCTGCAACACCACGTTCGCCATGCAGGCCGCACCCCTGCCGCCGAACGCGCTCCCCGAGGCGGCCGGCCGGCTCGGCCTGGGCGCCGACTTCGCCATTCCCGGCATCACCACCGAGGCCGGCGACGTGCCCGTCGCCGCGAACACCACCGAGCAGGTGGAGAACAGCATCGGGCAGGGCCGGGTGCAGGCCAGCTGTTTCGGCGTGGCCCTGATGGCCTCGACCGTCGCAGCCGGTCACGCGGTGACGCCGAGACTGTGGCGCGACCTCCCGACCACGGTCAACGCCGGCTACGAGGCACCACCGGACGCGACGATCCGCGCGCTGCGAACCATGATGCGCGACGTCGTCACCTCCGGGCGCGGCGAAGCGCTCGCCCCGCACGGCGACGTCCACGGCAAGACGGGTACCGCTCAGGTGGATGACGGAACGAACGCTCACGGCTGGTTCGCCGGCTACCGCGGCGACCTCGCCTTCGCGACCCTCGTGCTCGACGCCGACTCGGCCACCGCGGTCACCGTGACCGGCGCCTTCCTCGGCGCCGTCAGCCGGTAGACACGGGCAGCTGTTCGAGGCTCCACACGTAGCGCAGCATGGTCGGCGAGTCGGCGAGCCTTCTCGCGATCCCGCCCGGCGGCGGAACCGGAGCACGGTCGACGAACGTGCCGCCACATGCCTCGTAGAAAGCCTGCGCGGCACGGTTCTGCTCAAGGACCCACAAGTACAGGCCCGTTCGTCGTTCGAGCACGGCCGACGCGGCTGACGCCAGCAACCGCGAGCCGATCCCCCGACGGGCGGCCCCGTGGCTGACGTGGAGGTTGTCGAGCAGCGCTCCCCAGGTCGGGTCCGCCTCGAATTCGGTGTGCGCGAAGCCGATCAGGTGGTCGTCGTTCTCGGCCACCACCGTGTGACTCCGCGGATCGGGCGCACGGAGGCGGTCGGCCCACACCACGAGGCGGTCCGAGATCACGTCGCCGTCGAGGTAGGCGTCGGCGTACGCGCCGCGATAGTGGCGGCGCCAGCTGTCCGCGTGCAGCACGGCGATGGCCTTGCTGTCATCGGAGTCGGCCAGGCGCAGTCGCGGGTCGTTCGGGGCTGCCACCAAACCCACGGTACGCGACCCGATCTTCCCGGCGAGAGGGAGCTTCAGTCGGTGTCCACGCGGAACGTGAAGGTGACCTCGCGCCACTCACCGTCGAGTAGGCGGCCGTCCGGGATGGGGCCGGTGCGGGCGGCGAAGTCGACCACCAGGTCCTCCTTCACTCCGAACACCGCATCGGAGTCCAGGTAGTCGCCACCCGCCACGAAGAGTTGGGTGATCAGCTTCGTGTCGCCGGCCACGTGAATCATGAAATGGAGGTGGGGTGCGCGGAAGGCGTGCCGGTCGGCCGCCGTCAGCATCTCTCCAACCGGGCCGTCCGTCGGGATCGGGTAGGCGGACGGGAGGATCGACCAGAAACGCAGGCGACCATTGGCGTCCGTGCGTAGCCGGCCGCGGAGCACCGGGCCGTCCAGGTCGGGCAGCTGGACGTCGTAGAAACCGTCCTCATTGGACTGCCAAACGTCCACTGTGGCGTCCCGGAGTGGCCGGTCCTCCGTGTCGCACACCAGGACGTCCACGTGCAATGGGACGCCGGCCATGCCTTGCGCGATGTCCGTGCCCTGCTCCAGTTCGGGTGGACCCGCCACATAGAACGGGCCGAGTACCGCCGATGGTGTTGCTGTCTGCTTGCGGGAGCTGGTGAGCGCGTCGACCACACTGGACAGGCCGAGGGAGTCGGACAGCAGCACGAACTCCTGGCGGGTGGAGCTGGACAGCTGGCCGGTCCTGGTGAGGAAGTCGATGGCGTGCTGCCACTCGTCCTGGGTGAGGTCGTTGGCCGCGGCGAACGAGTGCAGCCGGCGCGCCAGGTCGCCGAGGAGGTGCCGCAGCCTGGGGTCCGGGGTGTCGGCGAACGACGCGACCACCTGCGACGTCAGCCGGTCGATGGTGGCGCCGATGCCGGTCGGGCGGGTGCCGTGCCAGGCGTCCCGCAGGAGGGCGGCGATTCCGTCGAGGGTCAGCGGTCGTGGGTTGGGATAGGGATGGGCGGTCGCGAGTTCGGCGGCGCGGGGCAGGGCCGACTCGGGCAGGCCCAGGTCACGTAGGGCGGTCGGGCCGCCCGCGTGGTCGATCAGGTCGTACACGGCGGCCGGGGCGTCGAGAGCGCCGAGCGCGTCGGCTATCCGCCGCATCGGTTCGGGGGCGGCGGTGGCGTTGTAGCTCATCGCGTGGGGCAGGACGACTGTGTGGGTCGGCGAGTGCGGCAGGTCGAAGCTGCCACCCAGCGTGTGGCAGAGCTTGTGATGCAGGCCCATTCCCACGGCGCCCAGGCAGGTGCCGGCCAGCCAGGCGCCGTGGAGCAACTCCGAGCGGATGTCCAGGTCCCCGGGGTCCGCGCCGATCCGGCGGATGCCGTCGGCCAGGCGGCGGATCGCCTCCAGGGCCATGCCGGCTAGGAGGCCACCCCCGTTCGCGTCCGGTGAGTACAGCGCCTCCACGACGTGCGCCAGGGCGTTGACCGCGCTGGTGATCGTCAGTGGGACCGGTAGGTGGCGGGAGAGTTCGACGTCGTAGATCACCGTCTCCGGCAGGATTTCGGGCGAGGAGCGGGTGGTCTTGACGCCGCCCTCCGTCTCGCCGAGCACCGGGGTGACCTCCGAGCCGGCGTAGGTGGTGGGCAGGATGACCTGGTCGGCGCCCGTGCGGACGGCGATCGCCTTGGCCAGGCCCGTGGTGGAGCCGCCGCCGACCGCGACCACGCAGTCGAAACCCGTGCCCGCCGCCAACTCCAGGGCGTGCTCGGTGACGGACACGGGGGTGTGCATGGCGGCGCCGTCGAACCTGGCGGCCGCCAGCGGACCGAGCAGCTTCTCCACGTCGTCGCCAGCCTCGGCCAGCTGAGGGCCGGTCAGCACCAGCGCGCGCTTGCGGCCGAGGCGCTCGACCTCGTCCCGCACCTGGGTTCGGGAGCCAACGCCGAACACGACGCGAACCGGGTGCGCGGTATAGGTAAAGCTGGTCACGGGCTGTCCTCTCGGTCCAGCAGTGTCGCCAGCGCACCGGTCAGGGCCTTCTCCGGATCGTCGGGCAGGGCATGTGCCCGCCAGCCGATGTGTGTGTCCGGGCGGACCAGGACGCAGCCGGACTCGGTGACCTCGCGCAGCCGGGACCAGTCATCGTAGAGGTCGGTGTACTCACGGCCGGGTCCGATGACGACCGCCGCCAGCTCGATCCCCAGTGCGCGGGCCGCGCCGGCCGCAGCGTCCGCCCACGCGCGGCCGGCGATTCCCGTGAGGACGGTGAACCGGCGTTTCCCCGCGACGTCATGGGTGCTGATCCGGTGGTTGCCCCGGCCGAGCCAGCAGTGCGGCAGCCGGGCGCCCGGCCAGGTGGTGGGGTGGTAGTAAAGCTCGGGGTCGCGGTCGTAGGCGGGTTCGGGGGTGCCGTCGCCGACCACCGCCCCGGAGGCGTAACGCTGCCCCAGCTCCACTCCGTGTGCGTTGAACTCGTAGTTCTTCAGGTCGAGCGCCGCCCGCAGCGCGGCCCGCTGCCGCTCGGCCTCGGGGGTCGCGTCGGCCCTGGCGCGCATGTTCGCCAGCTGCTGCTCCGGGTCGTCGGTCGTGGTGAACCCGAGTGCGGTGAACACCGGCGCGAACTCCTCGATGGACTTGTTGGCCCGCAACACGATCTGTTTGCCCACCGGCGCCCGCTCGGCCTCGTAGCTGTCGAGCAGTCCCGCCCCGGCCTGACCCGAGAGCACCATGGCGAGCTTCCAGACCAGGTTGTAGGAGTCCTGGACCGAGGTGTTGGAGCCGAGCCCGTTCGACGGGGGGTGGCGGTGCACGGCGTCGCCCACGCAGAACACGCGACCCGACCGGTAGCGGGTGGCGTACATCTTGTTGTTGCCCCACAACGAGGTCGACCGGATGGTGACCGGGACCGTGTCGTCGCCGATCAGGTCGTGCACCACCTTCGTGGCTGCGGCGTCGTCGAGCTCCGGCGGCGGTTGGGTGATGTCGTAGCCCCACACGACCAGCCACTCGTCCCAGGGGCGGACCATGCGGACCAGGCCCATGCCGATGCCGCCGATGTCCGAGCCCGGTTGCAGCACCCAGTACAGAACGCTCGGCCGGTGCTCGACGAACCGCGACAGGTCGGCGTGGAAGACGATGTTCATGCTGCCCGCGATGTCCATCTGCCCCTCGAAGGACAGGCCGACGTCCTCGGCCACCTGGCTCCGCCCGCCGTCAGCGCCGATGACATAGCGGGCCCGGATGTCGTAGGTGTGGCCGGACAGCCGATCCCGGACGGCCACCGTGACCCAGTCGTCGTCCTGCTCGAGACCGAGATACTCGGTGTCGAACCGGATCCGGCTGCCGCGCTCGGCCGCGTGCCCCAACAGGATCGGCTCGAGGAGCGTCTGCGGTAGGTCGCACGGCTCCGACGGACTGGCGAGCGTGTAGTCCGCCTTGCGGGCCGGATGCGTGCCCCACGTCCGCACCCGGCCGATCTCGTCGCCGGCCAGGCTCGTGCAGAACACCGTGTCGCCCATGAGCGACTGCGGGGTGCCGTTGGCGACGATGTCGTCCTCGATCCCCAGATCGCGCATGATCTCGACGGTCCGCTGGTTGGTGATGTGCGCCCGCGGCGTGTTCGCCGTCCACCGGTACTTGGTGATCACGATGTGTTCGACACCGTGGCTCGCCAGGAAAAGCGCGGCCGATCCACCGGCCGGGCCGCTGCCGATCACCAGGACGTCCGTGGTGAGCATCTCCATCTTCACAAGTATGAAAACAGCCGAGCCATTCGTCCAATATTCATTCGTGGACAATGCTATACGCTCAGAATATGGATCTGCGGGACCTCGAGTGCTTCGTGACGGTCGCCGACGAGGGATCGATCAGCCGTGCGGCGACCCGGCTGCACATGACCCAGCCGCCGCTGACCGTGCGGTTGAAGGCACTCGAACGGGAACTCGGGGTGGACCTGCTCGTCCGGCACGGACGTGGTGTCGACCTGACGGCCGCCGGGCGCCTGCTGGCCGAACGGACGAAGAAGCTGTTCACCGAGCTGCGGACGACCGGCGAGCTGGTCCGCGCCGTCGGGCTGGGCACCCGCGGCGTACTCACGGTGGCGGTCGGGCGCACCGTCTCCCCCAGGCTGCTCCCCACCCTCACCCGCGCGGTCGCGCTCGGCCAGGACATCGACCTGACCCTGGTCGACGCGTCCGACGACGACGTGGTGGACCGGGTGCAACGCCGCGACGCGCACGCCGGGCTGCTCCACCTCCGGCCGAGGGAGGTGGGTGGCGGACACCATCTGCGCGGCCACGGCCTCGAGGTGGCCGTGGTCAGCCGGGAACCACTGGTCGTCGTCCTCCCCCGCGACCACCCGGCGGCCGGCAGTGAGCCCGGTGACCGCGTGGACCTCGCGACCGTCGACGACACGCACGTGACGCTGGCGGCCGCGGTCAGCGACGGACTCAACGCACACGTGGCGACGCATGCGCGCACGCGGTCGGGCGCCCGCCACGAGGCGGGTTCGGTCGCCCACGCCCTCGCGCTGGTCGAGGCCGGGATCGGCGTGACCCTGCTGCCGGCCGACCAGGGCGCGCTCGTGGGCGAGCGCCTGGTGACCCGCCCGCTCAAGCAACACACGGCGGTGGTCGAGACCGCCGTCTGCTGGCGCGCGGACGAGGACTCCCCCGTGCTGCGCCGCTTCCTGCGCACCGCGCTGGCCACCCCGGAGCCGGACGTGCTCAGTCCGGAACACGCCCGCCATTAGCAGTGCCATTGATTACTGGGCCAATGGTGCAGACATTGGGGCGCGACAACGGATTCCGTAACACGATACGTAACACTCTGCGCTACGGTCGCCTGCATGGGTGGTCCGTTGGACCGGTTCGTGGCAGAGCTGTGGCGTACGCCCATCCCGGCGGCGCCGCTGGCCGGGGACCGGTGGCTCGAATTGTTGGGGCTCAGCCTCTTCGACCTCACGCTCAACCAGCAGCACGTCTCGCGGATGTCCGAGCGGCTCAGCCTCATCGACGCCACGCACCTGACCCGGCGGGTCAGCCTCGAGATCGACATGTCCGCCCTGTCACCCGCCCGGCGTGAGGTACTCGCCACGGACCCCGTGCGTCGCGAGAACCGGCTGTGGGTGCCCCTGGCCCGGCATCCCCGGGAAGCCGCTGGGCTCGTCCGGGTTTCGGATGGCGACGGGCGGGCGCTGCACACCATGTCCGCCCGGCAGGTCGAGACCGCCATGGCGCTCGGGTTGCGGCGGGCGTTCGTCGTCTACCTGGAAGCGCCGCAGGACACCGACGAGGACACCACGCTCGTCGGGCTCGTGCGTGACACGCTGCATCGCACCCAGTGGTTGATCGAGGCCGCGATCGCGTCCGTGGTCGCCCACGGAATGGGTGACCACCTGGAGTCGCTCCCGGTGTTGGCCAAGGAGATCACCGACGCCGGTGCTATCCGCAGCAAGGCCGAGGCCGTCGTGCGGGCCGTCTTCCGGGAGAACGGTTCTTTCCCGCGCATGCTGGACATCGTGGCCCGGGAGCATCTCCTGGTGGTCGAGATTCCCGCCGACCAGTCGCAGTTGACCGTGGAGTACGACGTGCGTGGCGCGTTGGAGACGTCCACCAAGCGGCGGTCGCGGTTCCGGCGGGAGTTCACCGTGTCCTACCGGACGGTCATCCCCCGGGCCGTGGACACCTACGACGTGACCGTCGAGATGCCCGAGGGTATTCAGATCCGGCGGTTCTTCCTCGCCACCGGCGGCGACCGTGCCGAGGTTGACGGCCTGGCCGAGGAGATGCGTGCCGTCGCTGATCGTTATCAGCGGCTCGCGGAGACTTCGCCGAAGTTGCTTCAGTTGGAGTTGCACGGTATCGCCTCCCGGCTGGCCGAGCTCGGGCGGCGGCGTCAGCGTGATCTGCGTGCGTACCAGGACTACATCGCCGGCTGCTACGCCGCCTTCACCACGAGAAAGCCCCGGTTCCGGACGCCGGAGGTCGCCGTCGCCGACCCGGACACCGTGTTGCCCGTCAAACAGGCGGTGGTGAGCGAGCTGTCGCGGTTCGCCGCCCTGTACGAGGCCGACCTGCTGCGGCACCTGTCCCACGGCGCGCTGAACCAGGCGACGCTTCGTGCCTGGGCCGACGAGTTGGAGTCGGCCGCGCTCGACATGAGCCTCGACTTCGACACCGACAGCCGCGAGCACGTGGGACACGCTCGCTGGCAGCGCCAACCGGTCGGTGACCGTGGACAGGCGCAGACGGTCGACGCCGACCTGTACATGTCGCTTGTGGACGATCCGATCTCGGTGTCGTCCGCCGTGTCCAAGCTCGTCCTGTCCGTGTTGCTGCTCATCGCGGGCTTCGTGGTGTTGTTGCGGCCGAAGGTGCTGGACGGCCTGCCGCTGATCGGCGACCTGGCCTCCCGTATCCCGGTCGGCGTCGCCCCCGAGGACGCCGGCCGGACGATGTCCACGGCCGACGCGGTCGTGACCGTGTTGCTGCTCGTCCCCGCGCTGCTGATCACCAGGGTGCGGCTCCCACCACGAAGCGTGCTCGGCCGCTTGTTGATCTGGCCGCGGTTCGTGGCGTTCGCGTCCGTGGTGACGGCCGTGGTCCTCGCCGTCTGCGTGGCACTGCTTCCCGCGAACGCGCTGTGGCCGCCGTTCATGGGCGTGCTGGTGACGCTGGCGCTGCTGTTCACGCTGATCACCGGCGACCTCGTGATCAAGAAACTGTTGCGGCGCAACAGAGTGCCGTCCTACCACGTGGTGCCCACCTGGCTGCACCGCGAGGACCCCCGCTGGCCAGGACGGCGACTGCGGGACTGCGTCGCCAACTTCTCCTCCGCCGAACGGGAGGATCATGACTGACCGTGACATGACTGACCGACCGCGACATGACTGACCGCGACATGACTGACCGTGACATGACTGACCGTGACAGCCCGCACGCCGCGCTCGCCAGGGTGGCGGCGCAGGTGATCACGGCGGGCGGCCCTGCAGTGTCCTACGCGGTGACGCACTCGTGCGCACCGTGGAACTGCCCGCCCATGGAGCCGATCGACGCCCGCCGGCCGGGCGAGCAGGCGCTCGCCGACGCCACCACCATGTTCCAGGTGGGGCGGGCGGGATTCCAGCTGCACACGTGGGCGTCGGAGTCGTCCGAACCGGACGGAGTCCCGCCCGACCTGGCGTCGCGACGGGTGACGTACCGCAGTAGGGCGATGACGAACCCCGGCTACGCGGACGGATCGATGGGGAGCACCGAGGTGCTCGTGGTGCTCCGCCACGATCTGTGGCTACCGGGCTACGCCGACGCGCTCATGGTCGCCATGGTGACCGCCAAGGTCACCGACGTCGCCACCCGCAACGGTCTGCCGATCCTGTACATGAAGTCGCCGGTCTCGCCCTTCCGGAACCCGTCGCGGCGGTACCGGACCGACGGGTCGGGCGAGGCACCGCGTGCGTCCAACGGGCTGGCCGTGCGCGTGATCCTCGGCGAAGGCACGCCGGGCCAGCGGATGGACACGTTCACCGCGCTCACCGAGATGGCACAGGACCATGGTTGGAGCCTGGCCTTCGCCGACCGGCGGCTGGGGCGGGTGAAGGGCCAGTGGTGGGCGGTCGTCGGGACGGACCCGGCACGCTTCCGGCGACACCGGCAGGAGATCGCGGGCTGGGTGCCGTCGACGCCCGTGCAGTCGGCCATGCTCGTGACGGCCGTCGGACCCGCGCGGATCGGCACGACCGCCGCCATCCTGGCGAACCTGGCCACCCGGAACGTGGGGATCGCCGCCGTCTCGGCCATGACCCTGCAGGGGGTCACGTTCGTCAACCTCGTGCTGCCGGTCGCGCCCGCCCGATACCGCGGAACCACCACGGTGTCCGGCAGTGCCGTGTCCATAGTGGACGGCTTCGGGCTCGTGGCCACCAACTGCGGCCTCACCACCCGTAGTGCACGCGGCCGGAGCGGGATCACCTCCGGCACGGCCGGCGACCACCGCGCGCTGGTCTCCGGGCCGTTTCCCGCGCCCCTGCCGAAGAACAGCACCACCGAGTATCCGCTGTGGGCCACGTGGAAACTCGCGCTCGACCACAAGCTCGACCAGCCGCAGGACGTGCCGGCGCTGCTCCTGCGCCTGCTCGAGCCCTCGGTGGTCGGCACCCCGCGCGTCGAGTACCAGCGCACGATGCTCTCACCCGACAACCAGCTCCTCGGCAAGGTGAAGATCGTCGTCTCGATGGGGAAGCTGAGCTCGGTGGACGACCTCCTTCGCGGGCTCACCGACCTCTGTGCGCGAACCACCCGGGAAGCCACGGACGAGCTGGTCCGCCAACGGGATTCCGCTCACGGAGTGGCGGTCGTGGTGGACTGGCGTGAACGGTGGACGCGCGATATCCGTCTCGCGTGAGGTGCGCGACCCTGGCCCCGCTAGGGTTCGGCCCGTGTCCCGTACCGCCTTCGCCACAGTTTTCGTCGTTCTCGGCTGCATCATCGCCGGGCCGGCCGTCGCGGCCTTCGCCATGGACCGCGAGCTGACCGAACAGGACCGCTACCTCGAGGCCGTCGAGCCGCTGGTGGACGACCCGGCCGTGCACCAGGCCATCACCGACCAGGTCGACGCCGCGCTCCGGCAACAGGTGGGCGACGTGCCGGCCGAGGTGCAGCAGGCCATCGACACGAACGTGGTGCGCGCCGTCGAGAGCGACTCGTTCCGCGCCGCGTGGGTCGAGCTCAACCGCCAGGCCCACCCGCAGGTCCTCGCCATGCTCCGTGACGAGTCCGGCACGGTCGGTGTCGAGGGTGACGGCGTGGTGCTCAACCTCGGCGTCATCGTCGACGACGTGCGTGCCCGGCTGGTGGCCGACGGCGTTCCGTTCGCCGAGCGGATCCCCGACGTCGACACGTCCGTGGAGATCGTCTCCCGGTCCGCGCTGCAACAGGCGGCCCCCGCGTTCACCACGCTCGAACAGCTCAGCGTGATCCTGCCCGTCGCGGCGATCGTGCTGCTGGCCGGCGGGCTCGCCCTCTCCGCCCGGCGCGCCGGCACCCTCGTGGTGGCAGGCATCGGTGTCGCGCTCAGCATGCTGCTGATCGCGTTGGTCGTGTGGATCGCGCGCGGCGAGGCCGCGTCCCGCAGCAACTCACCCGAACTCGCCGGCGCCCTCTACGACGCGCTCACCGCGAGCCTCTCGACCATGGTGTGGGTGGTGCTGGCCATCAGCTTGGTGGCGGCGGCGATCGGTGTCGTGCTGTCCATGGTCACCAAGCGTCGCGTCCGGCCGCAACAGGCCGCGTGGCAGTAGTGCCGGATTTTCCGGGAAAGTGACACGGTGAGCGGACCTTTTCCGACAACGGGGTGGGTTCCGCGCACACCGACCGGTGGAGACGCCGATGTCCGTACTGGTAGCACTGGGATACACGGCGCTGGGTATCGCGGCCGTGGTCATGGTGGTGCGTTCGCTTCGTCGCGCGTCCCGGCGGATCGATCGCATCATCGAGGAAGAGTTGGGCGACGAGGACTCACCTGGTGGGTGAGGGTGGTTCTGCTGGTCCACGGGGGACGATCGCGTGCTTCGGTGATTTCGCTGTGGGCTGGGGCGATCGGCGCCATGTCTCGCCGGAGACTCGTGCACGGGGTGCGTGGGCACGGCGAGCCACGGCAACAAAACGGGGAGCTGGGTCGGCCACGGGGTTGCGTTGAGGTGCGCGGGTTTCGTGGTGCGCGCAGCTTCCGACGTGGGCGGGGGTTGGTGGTCCCACCCGGAAAGATAAATATCTGCAGGGTCACTCTCGAAGGTGCAGTAGATTTCGTCGTGGTATTTGCTGCGGGTCAATCCACCGGGGCGGGACGAACTCCGGGATGCCGGTTCCGGTCATGCGCACCACCCACTCCGAGTGGTGAATTATTCGGTGATGGCGCCGGCAGAGCAGCACGAGATTATCGAGATCCGTGGGGCCGCCATCCAGCCACGACACAATATGATGCGCATCCGACCAGCGCGCAGGACGAGAACAATTCGGGAACGTGCAACCACGGTCTCGGGCATTCAGTGCGACGCGTTGTTTGGTGGACACCATCCGCCGGGCCCGACCCACATCCAACGGCACCGACGCACCGCTCATGACCATCGGGACGACTCCGCAGTCACACGCGATCCGCCGCACCGCCGACGCGCTCAACTCCACACCGCTCTCCAGCGTGGCCCGGCCGACACCGTCAACCAGGTCGGCGTAGTCCATGGTCACGTTGAGATGCGGCTTCTCCCCACCCCGCGTAGGCAGGTCAGGTGCATCGACGGCGTGGTGGATGACGTCGCACAGCGCATCCCCCTGCCGCTGCTCCAACGACCGCTGATCCTCAGGCCCCTCCGGCCGGGCCAGGGTGTCCACCATGGCCACCAGTTCTTCGCCGGTTTCGGGTTCGAGGTTGGCGGTGAGGCGCACGCGCCCGTCGCGGCTGCGGCTGTAGCGCAGCGAGTTCTTCGGCTCCGCCAACTCCTCTTTCGGCTGGTCACCGTCCGGATCGATCCGGGCCAGCAGCGTCTGGCCATGCTCGCGCACCACCGACGCCGGCGCCTCCCGGGCAACCTCCACCAGATGCTTCTCCACGATGTCGGCGGTGTCGCCGGGTGTCGAGGTGGGGATCTTGTTCACCACCCGCAGGATCGCGTCCACATGCTCCAGGTCGATTACTCCGTCGTGCAGTGCTTCGCGCACCACCGGCAGCCGAGCAGGGGTTACATGTCCGGTCGGGGTGATGTCCTCGGCGACCGCGTCGGCGAGGCGGATCAACCTGGCGGCCTCGCGAGGGCTGATCCGGGTCAGATCGGAGAGGAACAGGTTGAACCGCGGATAGCCTGCCTCCTGCGCGATACCAGCCTGCTGCATTTCGGAGACTATTGACAATATGACCGTATTGATTTCGCGTAGGGTGACGAAGGCGTCAGTCAATTGGCCGGAGAGATCCATCAGGCTGGAACTGGACATGCCTCCATTCTATGCGCCACGCCGATAATTTCATCGCTCGATCGGATGAAACAAAAGAGGCTAAAAGCATACGGTCAGTAACCCACAACACAAACGCACGCTAACCGCCAGGCAGGTGCACTCGAATCACCCCGTTGCCAAAGCGCTCACGGGTACGTTGCTGTGGCTCGCCGCGCCCACGCACCCCGTGCCCGAGTCTCCGGCGAGACACGGCGCCGATCGCCCCAGCCCACAGCGCCGGGTAGCGGGCAGGGATCTCACCTGCCCGCCCCCACAGATCCGGACGTGAGCCTCTCAGCTCATCCGGCTCGTGCCGTCCAGTCCTTTGGTCAGTACCGCAACGCCCAGTGCGCGAACAGCCGAGGTGCCACTTTTCGGACATCCTTCAGCCATTCACGTGCTCGTTTGTCGCTGCGTTCCAGTCGCTTGTACTTCCACCGTGCCCAACGCATCAGATGGCGGTCGATGCGCTGACAGAGTGGGATCACCTTACTCGGATAGAACACAGTGAAATAGTTGAGCCAGCCCCGCAGGACAGGGTTCAACCATCGTGCGATCTCGTTGAGTGTCTGATTTGTGCGCCGATGGATCCGCCAGGCCGCGATCTTGCGACTGAACTCAGTCAACTTCTCCGGGGCCACCGCTGGCAAGAACCCGGTGTATTTCTGTTTCCGGGTCTTGTCGAAGGCCACCCGAGGTCGGAAAGCATACCCGCAGAACGTGAACGTCACCTGATCAAACTCCTGGCGACGTCGACTGTCCTTACAGTATACGATCTTCGTCTTGTCGGGGTGAAGTTCCAACCCGATCCCGGCGAACCGACCTGCGATCGCTTCCCACACCTGGCGGGCCTGTCGTTCGGTCGCACAATGGACCACCACATCGTCTGCGAAACGCTCGAACTTGACCGTCGGGAATTCTTTCGACATCCACATATCGAATCCGTAGTGCAGAAACAAGTTGGCGAGCAACGGGGAGACCGGGCCGCCTTGCGGCGTCCCTTTCGTGCGAGTGTTCAGGGTGCCGCCGGGCATCAGCATCGGCGTTGTGAGCCAGCGCTCCACATAGAGCAGGACCCATCTCGAGTCCGTGTGCCGCTCAACCGCCTTCAGCATCAGATCCCACGACACGGAATCGAAGAAGGCTTTGACGTCCAAATCGACGACCCAGTCCTTCCTGAAACACCGTTCCCGGCACGCCTGAACCGCGTCCAACGGGGACCGTCCGGGACGATAGCCATAAGAGTCGTCATGGAACACCTTCTCCACGTCCGGCTCCAACGCCATAACCGCCACCGTCTGCGCCACCCTGTCGACCACGTTCGGGATGCCCAGACCCTCGTACCACCCTTCTTCGGGATCTCCACCGCACGGACCGGCCCAGGGAAATACAGCACCACGCTCAGCGAAGCACCATCGCTCTCCACCTCCCGCGTTCGTGTTCACCAACAATCACCGAAGCACGCGATCGTCCCCGTAGGACCACCGAACCAGGATCAGCACTCGATGACGTTCACCGCGAGCCCACCGCGCGCCGTCTCCTTGTACTTGACCTTCATGTCAGCCCCGGTCTCACGCATCGTCTTGATCACCTTGTCCAACGTGACCACCTGATTGCCATCACCATGCAGAGCCATCCGCGCGGCGTTGATCGCCTTCACCGAAGCCATGGCGTTGCGCTCGATGCACGGGATCTGCACCAACCCGCCAACCGGATCACACGTCAACCCAAGATTGTGTTCCATACCGATCTCCGCCGCGTTCTCCACCTGCTCGGGAGTCCCGCCGAGAACCTCGCACAACGCACCCGCCGCCATGGAGCACGCCGAGCCGACCTCACCCTGGCAACCGACCTCGGCACCGGAGATCGACGCGGTCTCCTTGTAGATCACGCCGATGGCGCCGGCCGTCAGCAGGAACCGGACGACCCCGTCCGGCGAGGCCCCCGGCACGAACCGCACGTAGTAGTGCAGCACCGACGGAATGATCCCGGCCGCACCGTTCGTCGGCGCCGTGACCACCCGCCCGCCCGAGGCGTTCTCCTCGTTCACGGCCAGCGCGAACAGGTTCACCCAGTCCATCACCCGCAGCGGGTCGGTGGAGTACGGGTTGGACGTCAGGCGCTCGTACATCTCCCGCGCCCGCCTGCGGACCTTCAGCCCGCCGGGCAGCACGCCGTCCTGCTCGCAGCCGCGGCGTACACATTCCTGCATGACGTCCCAGATGCCGAGCAGCCCGGCGTGCACCTCAGCGGAGGAACGCCACGAGGTCTCGTTCGCCAGCATCACCTCGCTCATCGCGAGGCCGGTACGCCGGCAGTGCGCGAGCAGCTCCGCACCCGTGCGGAAGGGGTGGGCGACCGGGGTGTCGTCGACCTTGATCCGGTCGGCGCCCTGCGCCTCCTCGTCGACCACGAACCCGCCGCCGACCGAGTAGTACGTGCGGGCCCGCAGCTCCCCGGAGTCCGTATACGCCGCGAACCGCATGCCGTTCGGGTGGAACGGCAGGCTCTTGCGCCGGTGCAGGACCAGGTCGGCATCGGGGTCGAAGTCGATCTCCCGGCCGCCGAGCAGCGTGAGTCTTCGGGTGGCCCGGATCCGCTCGACCCGGTCGGCCGCGGCCGAGATGTCGACCGACTCCGGTGCCTCGCCCGCCAGGCCGAGCAGCACGGCCCGGTGGCTGCCGTGCCCGTGGCCGGTGGCACCGAGTGAGCCGAACAGTTCCGCACGCACGGCGCTGACCTGGTCCAACAGCCCGTCATCGGCCAGCCCGGCCACGAACGTGCGGGCTGCCCGCATCGGCCCGACCGTGTGTGAGCTGGACGGTCCGATGCCGATGCTGAACAAGTCGAACACGCTGATGGTCACTTAGCGGAACTCCCTTGCGGCGTCGACCAGCCAGTCGGCCAGATACGACGCGAACGAGCCTCTGACCAGCACATGGTAGGTCGGTTCGGCGTTCACCTGCACGAGCACGACCTGGGCCCTGGCGAGCAGCGTCTGCGCGCACCGGCCGGGACCGAACGCGCGCGGGTGCAGATCGATGGAGGTGCCCTTCTCCAGGGTATCCCGCGCGTGGGGCCCCGCAAGCTCGATGGTTGTCCGGTTGGCGGAGACATCCACCACCGAATCGCCGGTCAGCTCGGCCGCCACGGGGTCGTCCGGCGGCCCGACCACCAGCCACTCGTCGGGACCGAGCCACAGGATCGACCGCTCCCCCGCCGTCACCACCGTGTTCGGCCCTGGCAGGGGCACGCCGAGCAGCTCGGCCGCCCGGGTGCGGACGTTCACCATGGTCCGGAACGGCAGCTCGCGCACACCTGGATGTCCGGCGAGCGGGCTGCGCCGCAGGTCAGCCGTCACGTCGGGCCCCCTCCGGGTCGTAGAGCACGGGCTCGACCACCGTGGCCGCCACCACCCGGTCACCCAGCGGCGCGTGCACCACCTGACCAAGCCGGTCCCGGCCGCCCTTCACCAGCGCGAGCGCGAACGTGCGGCCGAGCGCCGCGCTGCGGTAGCTGGACGTGACGTGGCCGATCATGGGCACCGGCGGCACGAGCGGCATGCCCGTCTCGACCAGCTGCGCGCCTTCCGGCAGCAGGTCCTTCGGGTCCAGCGGCAGCAGGCCCACCAGGTGCTTGCGGTCCGGGCGCACAGTGTCCGGGCGGCGCAGCGACCGGCTGCCCACGAACGGCTTGCGCTTGGACACGATCCAGTCCATGCCGAGGTCGATGGGAGTGACCGTGCCATCGGTGTCCTGCCCGACGATCGGATACCCCTTCTCCGCGCGCAACACGTGCATGGTCTCCGTGCCGTAGGGCGTAACGCCCTGCGCCATGACTGACTCCCATGTGGAGAGTCCGTACCACGAAGCCACGTTGATCTCGTAGGCCAGCTCGCCGGAGAAGCTGATCCGCGCGATCCTGGCCGGCACACCGGACGCGAGCGTGGTGTCCACAAAGGTCATGAACTCCAGGTCCACATCCGGCGCCAGATCGGTGACCACCGCGCGCGAGCCGGGGCCGACGACCGCGATGGTGGCCCACTGCTCGGTGACCGACGTGCACCGCACCCGAAGGTCCGGCCACTCGGTCTGGAGCCACTCCTCGAACCGGTCGAGCACGGCGGCCGCGTTGCCCGTGGTGGTCGTGGCCAGGTAGCGGTCCTCGGCCAGCCGCAGCACCACGCCGTCGTCGAACACCATGCCGTCGGCCTTGCACAGCATGCCGTAGCGCGCCGAGCCGACCTTAAGCTTGGCGAACGCGTTGGTGTACATGCGGTTGAGGAACTCGCCCGTGTCCGGGCCGACCAGCTCGATCTTGCCGAGCGTGCTGGCGTCCATGGCGGCCACGCCCTCGCGGGCAGCACGACACTCGCGCAGCACGGCGTCGGTCATCGACTCGCCGTCCTTCGGGTAGTACCAGGCACGCTTCCACTGGCCCACGTCCTCGAACCGGGCGCCGTGCTCGACGTGCCACGAGTGGAGCGGGGTGACGCGGGCCGGGTCGTGCAGCGCGCCGCGATCGCGGCCGGCGAGCAGCGCGAACGGCACGGGCGTGTACGGCGGCCGGTACGTGGTCGGGCCTGGGGTACCCCCGAGCGCGGTGGCGATGACGCCGAGGGTGCTGACGCCGGCCGTCTTGCCCTGGTC
Source organism: uncultured Actinomycetota bacterium (assembly GCA_963826035.1). Lineage (GTDB taxonomy): Bacteria > Actinomycetota > Actinomycetes > Mycobacteriales > Pseudonocardiaceae > Actinophytocola. Next base: position 1,053,545 of record CAWGVZ010000010.1, read on the forward strand.
GAGTCCCGTGCCGATGGTCGTGTACCGCTTGACGTGCTCGGCCGACCGCATGCCCGCGCCGGTGGCACGCAGCACGTCGGCCACCGTGGCGTCGCGCTGCAGGTCGACGAAGTGGGTGGACCACTCACCGTCCGGCGCCGGGATCGTCCACACCGGCTCGTTCGGGTCCAGCTCGCCGCTCGCCGAACCCACGGAAGCGTTTGCCTGCCGGCTCTCGCCCGGCACATAGGCGGCGAGGGTCTCGTCGTAGCGCAGGGTTCCGCCCGCCTGACTGTGCAGGTGTACGGCCGGGTTCCAGCCGCCGGAGACGGCGATCAGGTCACAGTGGACGGTCTCGCCGCCGCTGAGCAGTGCGGCACGCACCTCGGGATCGCCCACCGCGGCGACCACGGCCGTACCCGCGCGAACCTCGCCGCCGGCCGCCAGCACCCGCTCGGCCAGCGAAGCCGGCGCGGCGCGGGTGTCGGCCACCAGGACCTCCACCCCGGCGGCCAGCAGGTCGAGCGCGGTCGCGTAGGCGCTGTCGTTGGTCGTGCAGACCACCGCGCGCCGGCCGGTCAGCACCGCGTACCGGTTGAGGTAGGTACGCACGGCGCCGGCCAGCATCACCCCCGGCCGGTCGTTGTCGGCGAACACCAGCGGCCGCTCGTGCGCGCCCGTCGCCAGAACCACGTGTCCGGCGCGCACGTGCCACAGCCGGCCGCCACCCGGTCGCCGCTCGGCGATCGTCAGGTAGTTGTGGTCGTAGTAGCCGAACACCGTGGCACGCACCAGGACCCGGGTCTCGGGCAGCGTGGCCAGCTCGGCCGTGACCCGACCGAGCCACTCCGGGGTGTCCCGAACGGACAGCAGCGAGCCGCCCGGCTCGGTGTCCTGGTCGGCCAGGATCACCCGCGCGCCGGAGCGGCCGGCGGCCAGCGCGGCCGCCAGTCCGGCCGGGCCGGCGCCCACCACGAGCACGTCGCAGTGCACGTACTTCTTGTCGTACTCGCCGGTGTTCGGCGCGATCAGGCGCCCGCGGCCGGTCAGCGTCTCGGCCGCCAGACCGTCGACCAACTCGACCGTGGTGGCCGGCACCATCGGCTCGGCGCCCAGCTGTACCAGCGCGTTCGGCTCCTCCACCCCGGCCGCCACGATCCCGCGTGGGCGACCGAGGTACGGGCTCGCACCGACCCGCGGCACGCCGGCGCCCAGCAGCGCGGAGGCGAGCGTGTCGCCGCGGAACCCCGTGTGCACCACACCGTCCACTGTGAACCGCAGCGGCGCCGCGCGATCGATCCGCCCGCCGCTCGGGAGCCTCACGACCGCTCCTCGAACCGATGGGTCACCGTGTCCCGGACGGCGTCGAACCAGCGGCGGCAGCCCGCCGAGTGCACCCAGCGCTCGGCGAAGCGGCCCTTCGGGTTGTCCCGCACGAACACGTATTCGGCCCACGCCGCGTCGGACAGCGCATCCGGGTCGGCCGGATAGGACACGCCGGCCTGGCCGCCGTAGCCGAACTCCACCTCGTCCCGGTCCCCGCACCACGGGCAGCGGATATGCAACACGCGTCCCTCCTAATGCGCCACTGCCGCGGCGCCGTGCTCGTCGATCAACGCCCCGGTGGTGAACCGGTCCAAACCGAACGGTCTGTTCAGTGGATGTGCGGCACCCGTGGCCACCGTGTGCGCGTACACCCAACCGGAGGCGGGCGTCGCCTTGAACCCGCCGGTCCCCCAGCCGCAGTTGACGAACAGGCCGGGCAGCGGGGTCGGGCCGATGATGGGTGACGCGTCCGGGGTGACGTCCACGATCCCGCCCCACGTCCGCAGCACGTGCGCGTGCCCGAAGATCGGGAACAGTTCCAGCGCCGCCGCCAGTTGCTGCTCGATGACGTGCACCGAGCCGCGCTGGCCGTAGGAGTTGAACGGGTCGATGCCCGCGCCGAGGACCAGTTCGCCCTTGTGCGCCTGGCTGACGTACACGTGCACATGGTTGGACATGACCACGCACGGGTGCACGGGTTCGAGCAGCTCGGAGACCATGGCCTGCAGCGGATGGCTCTGGATGGGCAGCCGCAGCCCGGCGAGTCCCGCGAGGACACTCGAATGGCCGGCGGCCGCCAACGCCACCGAGCCGGCGCGGATCGGCCCGAGGTTCGTCTCCACCCCGACCACCCGGTCCCCGTCCCGCAGGAATCCGGTCACCTCACAGCCCTGGACCAGGTCCACCCCGAGCCGGTCCGCGCCGCGCGCGTACGCCCACGCCACGTGGTCGTGCTTGGCGATCCCGCCGCGGCGCTGCAGCGTGGCGCCGAGCACCGGGTAGCGGACGTCGGGTGAGATGTCGACGATCGGGCAGAACTCCTTGACCTGGTCGGCATCCAGCCATTCGGCGTCGACGCCGTTGAGCTGGTTGGCGTACACGCGGCGCCGGCCCTCGCGCACGTCGCCGAGCGTGTGCGCGAGGTTCAGCACGCCGCGCTGGCTGAACATCAGGTCGTAGTCCAGCTCCTGCGCCAGCCCCTCCCACAGGGTCAGCGCGTGCTCGTAGATGGCCGCGCTCTCGTCCAACAGGTAGTTGGAGCGGATGATCGTGGTGTTGCGGGCCATGTTCCCGCCGGCCAGCCAACCCTTCTCCAGCACGGCGACGTTCGTGATGCCGTGCACGCTAGCCAGGTAGTACGCGGTGGCCAGGCCGTGCCCGCCGCCGCCAACGATCACGACGTCGTACGAGGACCGGGGTTCGGGATTGCGCCACAGGTGTTCCGGGTGCTGGACCAGCATCAGTCCCCCAGTTCGCGTCGACGACGGACCACGTACTCGGCCAACTCCTCCCGGATCGCGTCGTCGAGCGGCGGCGGCTCGTACTCGGCCAGCTTCTTCCGCGCGATCTCGCCGGCGCGCGCCGACGTGTCCTTCGCCCCGTTGCGCATCCACCGCTCGTAGTTGTCCGAACTGGACAGGAACGGGCGGTAGAAGCAGGTGCGGAACCGCTCGAGGGTGTGGGCGGCGCCGAGGAAGTGCCCGCCGTGGCCCACCTCGGTGTGCGCGTCGAACGCCAGCGACTCCTCGGTGATCTCCAGCGGCGTGAACTCCTGCTGCAGCATCTCCAGCACCTGCACGTCGATCACGAACTTCTCGTACGACGCGACCAGCCCGCCCTCGAGCCAGCCGGCGCTGTGCATGACCCAGTTGATGCCCGCCAGGAACGTGGGCAGCATGGTCATCATGCCCTCGTAGGAGGCCTGCGCGTCCGCCGTCTGGCTGGACGTCAGCCCGCCGCCGGACCGGACGGGCAGCCCGAACCGCCGCGCGATCTGGCCGGTGCACAGCAGTCCCATGGCCGACTCGGGGGTGCCGAAGCACGGCGAGCCGGACTGCATGTCGATGTTGGACAGGAACGATCCGAAGATCACCGGCGCGCCCGGGCGGATCAGCTGCGACAGCGCGATCCCCGTGAGCGCCTCGGCCATCTGCTGGGCCAGCGCCGCGGGGATCGACACCGGCGACATGGCGCCCATCAGCAGGAACGGCGTGAGCACGACCGGCTGGTTGGCCGAGCTGTACTCGATCTGCGACTCCAGCATGCGGTCGTCCCAGCGCAGCGGGGAGTTGCAGTTGATCAGCGAGATGGTGGCCGGGGTCTTCTCGATCGCTTCCCGGCCACCGAACAGGATCTCGGTCATCCGGATGGTGTCGGCCGCGTTCACGGCGGACACCACGTTGCCCATGTAGATCTTGTCGGTGAGCGTCTGCAGCGCGTAGGTCATGTCGAGATGCCGGGAGTCCAGCGGGGTGTCGTTGGGCTCGCAGATGACCCCGCCGGCCGAGTCCAGCACGGGGAAGCTCTGTGCCAACCTGACGAAGTTCTCGAAGTCGGCCATCGACGCCTCGCGGCGGACGTCGCCCTCGCGGACGAACGGCGGACCGTAGACGCCGCCGAACGCCATGTGGTCGCCACCGATGTGGACGTTGTTCGCCGGGTTGCGGGCCTGCACGTCGAACTCGCGCGGCGCCAGCGCCACCTGTTCCAGTAGGAAGTCCGGGTCGAACCGGACGTTGTTGTCCTCGACCTTCTGGCCGGCCCGGCGGAACAGTTCCAGTGCCCGGTCGGACAGGAACTCGACGCCGATCTCGGACACGATCCGGCGCCAGCCGGAGTCGAGGACCGCCATCGCGTCCGCGGACAGGATCTCGTAGCGCGGCATCTCGTTACGGAACATCGCACTCCCTTGACGGTGGGGCTCGCCGAATCCTACGCTCGTGTTATGGAACTGTGGTTCCACAATATGGAACTCTCTACAGGGGGTCAGCCACGTGACCGTGCCGGCGGGTAGCCAGGCAGTCGACCGGGCGGCGGCGCTGCTCGCGCTCGTCGTGGAGTCCGACGCGCCACGCACGTTCACGTCGTTGGTCGACGAGCTGGGACTCGCCAAGTCGACGACTTCCCGGTTGCTGCACGCACTCGAGCGCAACCGGCTGATCCGCCGCGACCGCGCCGGCTCGTTCCGGCCGGGCGCGTTGTTCTCGATCTACGCCGCCCGGCACGACACCACCCAGGACCTGCTCGAGCTCTCCCGGCCCACGCTCGACACCATCAGCGAGCAGACGGGCGAAACGGTCAACCTGGCCGTACCGCGCGGCGAAGAGGTCGTGCAGATCGCCCAGGTCGACTCCAGCTACCTGCTCGGCGCCACCAACTGGCTCGAGGTTTCGGTGCCACCGCACCAATCGGCGCTCGGCAAGGTCTTCTACGCCTACCGGGCGATTCCGCTGCCGGACGAGCTGCCCGCCCGCCGCAGCCTGGAACGCGACCTCGCGGAGGTCACGAAGCGCGGCTGGGCGCTCACCTGGGAAGAACTGGAAGAGGGCCTGGTCGCGGTGGCGGCACCGGTCCACACGCGGGACGGTTCGGTCGTGGCGGCGGTGTCGGTGTCGGGGCCGACCACCCGCATCAGCAAGCCGGACGCCGCACGCATCGGGTCGAAGCTGGCCGACGACGCCCGGTCCATCTCCTCGCTGCTCGGTTATAAGCACAGTTCGGCTACAAGCCAGTGAGATAACCCGTCCCCGAAAGAGAGGCCGCCGTGAGCCCCGACGAGATTCTCAAGGCCCTGTACGACGAAACCCTCGTCGGCAACGCCCCGCGTGTGCTCGAACTGACCAACCTCGGCCTCGAACAGGGCATGGCGCCCGAGACGATGCTGTTCGACGCGCTCATCCCGTCGCTCGAGGAGGTCGGGGCGCGGTTCGAACGCGGCGACTTCTTCGTTCCCGAGATGCTCATCGCCGGCAAGGCCATGTCCGGCGCGCTCGACGTGCTGCGCCCGCTGTTGGCCGATACCGGGGTCGAGCAGGTGGGCACGTTCCTCATGGGAACGGTGAAGGGCGACGTGCACGACATCGGCAAGAACCTCGTGAACATCATGTTGGAGGGCGCCGGTTTCCACGTGATCGACCTGGGCGTGCAGGTGGCGCCGGAGAAGTTCGTGAAGGCCATCGAGGAGCACCGGCCCGACGTGGTGGGCTTCTCCGCGTTCCTCACCACCACCATGCCGATGTTCAAGGCGAACATCAACGCACTGGAGAAGGCCGGCCTGCGCGACAAGGTGATCGTCATGGTGGGCGGTGCCCCGGTCACCCAGGAGTACGCCGACGCGGTCGGCGCCGACGGCTACGCGGCCGACGCGTCCGCCGCCGTGAAGCGGGCGAAGGAACTCATCCGGCAGCGCCGCACCGCGGCAGCGGTCTGAAAGGGGTCGGCGTGCAGACCGTCATCTCCTCGGCCACCCGCACCGTCACCATCGGTCCGGAAGAGCCGTTCTGCGTCATCGGTGAACGCATCAACCCGACCGGCCGGTCGAAGTTCCAGGAACAGCTGCGTGCGGGCGACCTGTCCCGCATCGAGATCGATGTGGCCGAGCAGGTGGCCGGCGGCGCCATGGTGCTCGACGTCAACATGGGCGTGCCGCTGACCGACGAGGCCGAGTTGCTGCGTTCGGCCGTGAAGCTGGTGCAGAGCCTGACCGACCTGCCGCTGGTGATCGACTCGTCGGTGGTCGAGGCCCTCGAGGCCGCGCTGGAGGTCTACCAGGGCAAGGCGTTGGTGAACTCGGTGACCGGCGAGAAGGAGCGGATGGACGAGATCCTGCCGCTCGTGCGCCGCTACGGTGCCGCGGTGATCGCCCTGCCCAACGAGGAGGACGAGATCCCCGACGACCCGCGCAAGCGGTTGGAGATCACTCGCAAGATCATCGACGTGGCGGTCGGCACGTACGACATTCCCTTGGCGGACATCGTGATCGACCCGCTGGCCATGCCGATCGGCGCGGACACCTCGCTCGTGCACAAGACCCTCGACACGATCGCCCTGATCCGCGACGAGTTCGGCGTGAACATGACGCTCGGCGCGTCCAATGTGTCCTTCGGCATGCCCAACCGGCACATGCTCGGCGCGGCCTTCCTGCCCATGGCCATGCGTTGCGGGCTCACCTCGGCGATCATGGACGCCCGCACGCCGCTGCTCGTGGAGTCGGTGAAGGCCGGGGACCTGTTGCTGGGCAACGACGACTGGGGCGCCAGCTGGATCGCCGCGCACCGCGCGAAGTTGCGCGCCGCGTCGGGCACATGACCGACCGGGTGCGGATCTCCTTCGCCGATCGGGAGGTCCGGGTGCCGGCCGGCGTGACCGTGTTCGACGCGGCCAGCTGGAACGGCATCGCCATCGACTCGACCTGCGGCGGCCACGGCACCTGCAAGAAGTGCAAGGTCCGGATCGACGGCGAGGTCGAGGTGTCCACTTCGGACCCGCGAGCGTTCTCGCCGGACGAGCTGGCCGCCGGGTGGCGGCTGGCGTGCCTGGCGCAGGCGAACGCGGACCTGACGGTGGACGTGCCACCGCTCGCCACCCGGCCCAAAGCAGCCATGGTCGGCGTCGGCCGGCAGGTGATCCTGCGCCCGGCCGTGCAGAAGCGCTACGTGGAGCTGACCGAGCCGACGCTCACCGACCAGCGCTCGGACCTGGAGCGGCTGCTCGACGCGCTCGACGACCTGTCGCTCACGGTCGACCTGCTGGCCGTGCGGCGGCTGCCGAAAGTACTGCGGGAGGCCGACTTCCGGGTCACAGCGGTCGTGGTGGACGACCGGCTGGTCGACGTCGAACCGGGTGACACGGCCGAGATCCGGTACGGCATCGCGTTCGACCTCGGCACCACCACGGTGGTCGCCACCCTGCTCGACCTGGCCACCGGCACCCCCGCGGCCGTGGCCTCCATGCTGAACGCGCAGCAGCCGTTCGGCGCCGACGTGATCACCCGGATCAGCGCGACCATGATGGACCCGGACGCGCTCGGCCGGCTCACTTCGCGAGCGCACGAGACGCTCGCGACGCTCACGGCCGAGGTGTGTTCGGAGGCTGAGGTCGACCCGGCGACCGTGTACGAGATCGCGTTGGCCGGCAACGCGACCATGGCACAGCTGGCGCTCGGCATCGACCCGGAACCGCTGGGGGTGGCCCCGTTCGTCACGGCCAGCCGGACGCTGCCGCGGGTGTTGGCCAGCGATCTCGGGGTGACCGTCCACCCGGGAGCGCCCGCGTACACGTTCCCCGCGCTCGGTGCGTACGTCGGCGGGGACATCGTGGCCGGGCTGCTGGCGTCCGGAATGGACCGGGACAAACGCCTACGCCTGTTCGTCGACGTCGGCACCAACTGCGAGATCGTGCTCGGCAACGCGTCGCAGCTGCTGGCGACGGCCGCACCGGCCGGGCCCGCGTTCGAGGGCGCGGCCATCCGGTGCGGGATGCGCGCGGCGCCCGGCGCGGTCGAGGTGGTGAAGATCAGCCCGGACGACGTGCGGCTCCAGGTGATCGGCGACGTGGCGCCCGTCGGGCTGTGCGGGTCCGGTCTGGTGGACGCGGTGGCCGAGTTGGTGGCCATCGGTCTGCTCGACGCGTCGGGCCGGCTCATGGCGGCCGAGCAGGCGCGGGAGAAGTTCCCCGGGCTGGCCGACCGGCTGGTGGAGGTGGCGGGCGAGCGGGTGTTCGTTCTGCATGGTGACGGCGACGCCCCTACCGTGTACTTGTCGCAGCGCGATGTCCGGGAGCTGCAGTTCGCGAAGGCGGCGATCGCCACCGGCTGGCGGTTGCTGGTCGAGGAACTCGGAGTGACCGAGTCGGACATCCAGCAGGTGCTGCTCGCCGGTTCCTTCGGCAGTTACCTGTCACCGGCCAACGCGGTGCGAATCGGGCTGGTACCCAACATCCCGGTACTGCGCATCGTCAGCGCCGGCAACGTCGCGGGCGAGGGCGCGAAGATGACGCTGCTGTCGGTTCGGGAACGCGCCGGCGCGCGGACGCTGCTCGAGGAGGTGCGCTATGTGGAGCTCTCCGATCGCCCGGACTTCAACGACCGGTTCATCGACCAACTCTCCTTCCCGTCCTGAGGTTGCCGTCATCGCGTGTGGCGCGTTGTCGTCACACGTCACCGAGATCGCCGCACGGCGCGGGTGGCGGGTGCACGTCCATCCGCTGCCCCCGTTGCTGCACAACCAACCCCAGCGGATCACGGCCGCCGTGGAGGCCGCGCTCGACGCGCTGACCGAGTACCGGACGGTGGCCGTGGCGTTCGCCGACTGCGGCACCTACGGCGCACTCGGCGACATGTGCGACCGGCGCGGGGTGCGGATGCTGCGCGGCGCGCACTGCTACGACGTGTTCGCCGGCGCGCTGCGGTTGCGCGAGCTGTTCGAGGCCGAGCCGGGCACCTACGTGCTCACCGACTTCCTCGTCCGCTCGTTCCGCCGCACGGTGCTCGCGGAACTGGGTCTCGACCGGTATCCGGAACTGCGCGACGACTACTTCGGCCACTACCGGCGGGCCGTGTGGCTGGCCCAGCGCCCGACCGAGCCACTGCGTAGCCAGGCCCGCGACGCGGCCGCCGCACTCGGGCTGCCGCTCGAGGAAGTGGCGGTGGGCGACGAGGGCCTGGAACACCAACTGGCCGATCTCGTGGGGTGATCGACCGGGTCCGGGAACCCCGCACGCAGCGATACGCCGGGAGGCGGTGCGCGTGCTTACGGTCGACGTGACGTCGTTCCGCCGCCCGTGAGGGGTTCCTGATGACCACCACCGCGTCGACCAACACAGCATCGCCAGCGCCACTCGTCCTCGACACGGCCGGCACGGACATCCATGCCGAGGCGGCCCGCCTGCGCGACCGCGGGCCGGTGGCCGGCGTGGAGTTGCCCGGCGGGATCCGCGGCTGGTCGATCACGAGCAACGAGCACGCGAAGCAGGTGCTGAGCGACAAGCGGTTCAGCCGGGACGCGCGCCGGCACTGGCCGGCCCTCGCGAACGGCGAGATCCCGCCGGACTGGCCGATGATCGGCTGGGTCGCCATGGACAACATGGCCACCCGCGAGGGCGAGGAGCACGCCCGCCTGCGCCGCCTGGTCTCCACGGCCTTCACCGCGCGGCGCGTGTCGTCGCTGCGGCCCCGCATCGAGGAGATCACCGCGGACATCATCGGGGAACTGGCCACCCGCGCGCCCGGCCAACGGGTCGACCTGAAGCAAGAGTTCGCCATGCAGCTGCCCATGCGGGTCATCTGCGAGCTGTTCGGCGTGCCCCAGGACCAGCGGGCCGAGGTGATCAAGGCCGGTGAGGCCAACACCGACACCCGGCTCACCCCGCAGGAAGCGGCGGACGGGATGGTGCGGTGGAACAAGACCATGGGGGAGCTCGTCGCGCTCAAGCGCGTGACCCCCGGCGACGACCTGACCAGTGCCCTGATCGCGGCGCGCGACGAGGACGGCTCCACCCTGACCGACGACGAGCTGCTCGGCACGCTGTTCCTCACCCTGTCCGCGGGCAGCGAGACCGTGATGAACCTGCTGTGCCACGCGGTGTTGTCGTTGGTCACCCACCCCGAGCAGCTGGCGCTCGTGACCGGCGGGCAGGTGTCGTGGGCGGAGGTCATCGACGAGACGCTGCGCGTGCAGTCGCCGATCGCGCAGATCCCGTTCCGGTTCGCCACCGAGGACGTCGAGGTCGGCGGAACGACCATCCCCCGGGGTGAGCCGATCCTCATCGCGTTCGCCGCCATCGGGCGCGACCCGCGGCTGCACGGGGACAGCGCGGGCCAGTTCGACATCACCCGGGAGAACAAGGACCACCTGGCGTTCGGACACGGCGTCCACTACTGCATCGGGGCGCCGCTGGCCCGGCTGGAGGCGGGCATCGCGCTGCCGGCGTTGTTCGCCCGGTTCCCCGACATCACGCCCGCCGTGGCACCGGAGGCGATGGACCCGGTCGGCTCGTTCCTCATGAACGGCTATGACACGGTGCCCGTCCACCTGCTCAACGGTTGAGCAGCTCCTGGCGCCAGCGTTCGGTCTCGGCCACCTGGTTGAAGGTGAACAGGTGCAGGCCGGCCACTCCGGTGTCCGGTGTGGACAGTTCGGCCACCGTCCGCGTGAGCAGCTTCTCCGGGGAGTAGGACGTCGCGAGCTTCGCGAACCAGGTCAGGTGCCGGCGCAGGAATCGGGCCGACTCCCCCACCCCGATCCTGCCGGCCATGGCCAGTAGCTTCGTCCGTTCCACCGGCCCGGCCAGACCGAGCTGAATGGGCAGCGGCACGCCGCGGCGGCGAACCCGGTGCACCCAGGCGGCCAGCACCTTCGGGTCGAAGCACAGGTTGCTGACGATGTAGGTGGCGTGCGCGCGTTTGTCCCACATGGCCTGCACCACGATGTCGTCGTCGATGGCCGGGTGGCTCTCCGGGTAGCCGGTGATGCCGACGTGCCGGAACGGCCTGCCGAGCGCGGTCAGGTCGGCGAGCAGCGGCAGCGCGCCGTCGTAGCGACCGGCGGGCGGGTCGGCGTCGCCGGCCGGCACGAACACGTCGTCGATGCCCGCCGCCAGCAGCCGGTCGACGATCTCCTTCAGGTGCACGTCGTCCACCACCAGCCGGGCGGACAGGTGCGGCACCACCCGGAAACCCCGGGCGGCCAACCGTTCGGTGAGGTCGAGCGTCGGGCCGAGGCCCTTGGTGGGCGACGCCGTGACCGTGATGGTCACCTCCGGCGGCACCGACTCGACGACGCGAGCCTCGATGGCGGTGGTGGGAGTGACGTTGGTGGGAATGACCTCGTAGCGGATGGTCCGCAGCCAGTCGTCGTTGCGCATAACACAACTCGATTCGTAATACGCAATAGCGCCGTTCTGAGAATAACTCTCCATCGAACGCCGGACAAGATGCCGGACAAAGACACCGCGTTTGCGAGGGACGCTTATAGTTTCGCCATGAGCAACAGTTCGGGGGATGCTTCCGGGTCACCCACGGGGGTGCAGTCGGTCGACCGCGCGATCAGCGTGCTGGAGATCCTGGCCCGCCAGGGCGAGGCCGGCGTGAGCGAGGTGGCGGCCGAGATCGAGGTCCACAAGTCGACCGCGTTCCGGCTGCTCAACGCGTTGGAGACGCGCGGTCTGGTGGAGCAGGCGGAGGACCGGGGCAAGTACCGCCTCGGGTTCGGGATCGTGCGGCTGGCCGGCGCCGTGTCCGGCGGGATGGACGTGACCAGACACAGCCGGCCGGTGTGTGAGCGGCTGGCCCGCGAGCTGGGCGAGACGGTGAACATCGCGGTCGCCGAGTCGCACCACGTGGTCAACCTCGACCAGGTGCGCGGCTCGCCGGCCGTGACGGCGCACAACTGGGTCGGCCGGCTCACCCCGCTGCACGCGACGTCCAGCGGCAAGGTCCTGCTCGCGTACCGCAGTGAGAAGCGCCGCACGGAGGTCCTGTCCCGCGGCCTCGAGCGATACACACCGAACACCGTGACCAGTCGCAAGCAGCTGACCGAGCACCTGACCAGGGCGGTCGAGCTCGGCTACGCGGTGGCCGTGGAGGAGTACGAGATCGGCCTGAACGCGCTGGCCGCGCCGATCCGCGGCCAGGACGGCAAGGTGTTCGCCGCGGTCAGCGCCTCGGGTCCCGCCTACCGGCTCACCGAGCGCCTCATGCACGAGCGGGCCCGCATTCTCATGGACGGTGCGGCCGAGATCAGCAGGCGCCTCGGCTACCTAGCACTGATGACCGTTGCGGTCGCGCATGATGACCGTTCCGGTCGCGCATGATGACCGTTCCGGGCACGACTTCGTCAGCGATGACAGGCCGGGGTGACCCGAGTGGTCATCATGCACGACGGGACTGGTCATCATGGGCGACGGGACTGGTCATCATGGGCCCGAGAACTACCGCCGATCCTGAGGCAGCTTGACCGCGCCGGGTTTGGGAGCCCGCGCCGACGGCGGCGGCACCACCGGCCCGATGTCGCCGTCGGGTGCCTCGTCGAGGTCGACGATCACCGGCGCGTGATCGCTCGGGCCGGTCCCCTTGCGGGCGTGGCGGTCCACCCACGCGGCCCGCACACGGTCGGCCACCGGCGCGGTGGCCAGCATGAGGTCGATCCGCATGCCGAGGTCCTTGTGGAACATGCCGGCGCGGTAGTCCCAGTAGGAGAAGACCCGTTCGGTGGGCCAGCGGTCACGCACCACGTCGTGCAGTCCGACCGCCCGCAGCTCGGCCAGCGCCGCGCGTTCGGGGGCCGTCACGTGGGTCTGGCCCACGTAGGCCGCCGGGTCGAACACGTCGGCGTCGGTGGGGGCGATGTTCACGTCGCCGCACACCATGGCCGCCTCCGGGCCGGCCGCCACCACGTCCCGCAGCGCCTTCAGCCAGGCCAGCTTGTAGTGGTAGTGCTCGGACTCGGGCTCCCGGCCGTTGGGCACGTACACCGAGTGCACCCGGACGCCGCCACAGGTGGCGGCCACGGCGCGGGCCTCGACGTGGGGGAACCCGGGCGCGCCGGCCAGGCCCACCTCCACATCCGCCAGACCGACCCTGGACAGGATGGCCACGCCGTTCCACTGCACCTCGCCGAAGAGGGCGGCCTCGTAGCCTCTCGCCGTGAGTTCCGCGCCGAGGAGCGCGGTGAAGGCCTCATCGGCCAGCTTGGTCTCCTGGAGACACACGACGTCGGGTTTCCGCTGGTCCAGCCAGGGCAGGAGTCGCGGTACCCGCTGCTTCACCGAGTTCACGTTCCACGTCACAACACGCACGAGCCCCACGGTAGCCCGAGAGTGGCTCTAAGGCCTGTCCCTTGGATCTTTGTGCGAAAGTCTGCGCCTAGCCAACAGTTACCTCAGGGGTACCGTGACGGCACTCAGCCACCAACCACCGGCGATCCGCCAGCACCGCGCGCCCGACCGGGCCGTCGGTCGGGTCCCCTTGCCGCGCCGCAAACGCCCCCCAGCCAGCGCCGGTCCATCTAGATCACGTCGACGAAGACCGGGTTCGCGTAGAACCAGAGGTCCGTCCACGGGTCGGTGTCACCGACCACGTCCATCATCGGGTTGCCGGCGCCGTCGAGGCGGTTGCCGTCACTTCCCCGCAGCCGCAGGAAGAACGGGCCGTCCACCGCGCGGAACACGTGGCTGAACCGCACCTTCCCGCGCGCCTTCGACGACACCTCGAACGTCTTCGCCACCTTCGTGGCCGGCGCGCTCAGCGTGTCCCGGTCGGCGACCGGACCGGTGACCGGCCCGGCGATCAGGTCGACCTTCGCGAGCCTCGGCAGGTGACCGTTGAAGTTGCGGTCACCGGCCAACTCGACCTCGATGGACACCTCGACGTCGCCGCCGCGCCGCACGAAGGTCCGCCCACCGATGGTCACGCCCCGGGAGTCGCTGCCTGAACGCACCCGCAGGCTCAGCCCGTCGATCAGCCGGCCGTGCACGGCCACCACCTTGCCGGCCTGCATTCCCCGCATGATGTCCACATAGGACCGTGACGACGCGCCGACGAGCGTGCTGCTGTAGTACCCGGGCCAGAAGTCGCCGTACGGCTTGGGCACCCCCGTGTCCACGGGCTTGCCGCGGCTGCCGGTGGTGGCGTGGCTCTGGGTGCCCGGCGCGAACGTGTCGCCGAAGACCTGGTGGCTGTCGGAAGTCGCGGTGACCGTCCACTGTCGCCCCTCGGCGAGCAGCGAGTCCCACAATCCGCCGAGCTTCGCGGTCATCCAGTCGAACCCGCCGTAGGTGCGGTACGGGTTCTCTTCGGCCGTCGGGTTGTAGCCGGCGAAGCTGTCGGCACCCGGCGACGCCTCGTAGTAACCGCGGCCGCCACCGGCGCCGCCGGCCGACTTCGGGATCGACGACGCCTGGTGCCCCGGCGCACCCTCCATGCCGATCGCCACGTCGGGTGCGGTGTCACGCCAGCCGCGCAACTCGTGCGGGCTGTCCACGCCGCGCCGGGCCGGGTGGTTGGCCAGCATCAGCGCGATCTCCGTACGACCCGAGAGCACCTGGGCGTCCAGGTACCGCAGCGCGGACAGCGCATACGGCTCACCGTCGGCGGAGGTGGCCCTGGCGATCAGTCCCTTGCCGCCCTGGTCGACCGGGGTGGACAGGACGCCGCCGTCGTAGGCCGCCTCGAACGCCTTCAGGATGTCGACCGCGTGCCGGCCGGGCGGCAGGAACACGGTGGCGTGCTCGGCGCCCGGGATGTTCCACTCGAGACCCTGGTACACCAGCATGTCCCGGTGGCCGCGCCGCGCACGCTCGATGTCCGGCGTGACCTGGTCGATCGAGAACTTCTGGTGCGCCACGCCGCCGTGGTCGGTGATCACCAGCCAGTCCAGGCCGTACTCGCGCGCCTTGGCGACCTGCGTGGCCACCTCGTACTGCGCGTCGGGCGAGTACTGGGTGTGGATGTGGTGGTCGCCCGCGTACCAGCGGTCGTGGCCGCCCCACGGGTTGACCGGCTGGCGCCCGGTGGCGGTGGCCGTGCCCGTGCCGACCGCCGCGGCGCCCGCCGCGAGTCCCATTCCCGTGAGGAACCGGCGCCGGGCCAGCGACACCGGGCGGTCGTCCGCCTCGTCGCGCCAACTGCCCGCTACGGGCTCCGGGTGGTGATCATGATCGTGATGCTCGTGTGGCGGCATGTCGCGAAGTATCGCCAGACTCGCATACGAGCAGACCCGCACCGGCTTGAACACAGGATGAACTTTCGCCAGGACTTTACGGCGCCACGGGCGCCAAGTTCTGTCTCAGCGTGAGGTGACCGGCGCACGAGTTCTCGGCGTCATCGCTGTTCGTGCCGTCCGGACAGATGGTGTTGCGCCAGGTGACGTTCGTGATCGAGGCTTCCGCCAGGTTCGCACCGACCAGGTTGGCGTCGGTCAGGTCGGCATTGTCCAGATCCACGCCCCGCAGATCGGCGTCCCGCAGGTCGGCGTCCACCAGCCGGACGTTCTCCAGGCTCGCGGCCGGCGGTGGCGCCGGGGGCGGATTCGCCGCCCACGCGAACGCGAGAATTCCGGCTGCCGCGACCGCCGTGCCGACGAGCAGCCTTCTCAGCGAGGCTCGAAATGAGGCGAGCAGAACTTTGCTGGCCGCTCGCTGTTCGATTGCCCCCACCCGGAGATCGAGCTGTCGGATATATTCCTGCTGGTCCTTTACCTCGTTCTCGTCGGACATGGAAGTGAGCGCCTTGAGTGCGCCGTTCCGATAGTTCTCCAGGTCCTTCGGAGTCTCGAATCCCTGGAGATATCGCGGGTTCTGTTTGAGATGCGTGACCGCTGCCGCCAGCAACCGGTTCGACGTGCCGTCCCAGCCCTCCACGATCTCACGGATCGTCACGTGCACCTCGGGCAGCAACTGCACGGCCGTCCACAGGATGTAGACGATCGCCAACAGGCCGGCGACCACCCCGGCCACCGCCACCCACAGCCGGAGGGTTTCCACGGTGGTCGGCCAGCCGACCTCCAACGCACCGATGCTCGACAGTTGGCTGCCGGCGATCAGCGCCGCGCCGACCGCGGCCGCGGCGCCGATCAACCATTTCGCCGCGTCCCGAATCTGGCTGTTGGCTTTCGCGTGTGTATCGACCTCGTCGCTCATGGCCCGATGTCCTTGACCTGCACCAGAGCACTGAACACGATGGGCGGCAACGGAAGCTGCTTGAAGCCGGCAGCCGGCCCGGTCGCCGCGGCCGGCCGGTCGGTCAGCCGCTGCCCGTCGGCCACGACCGTCTGCAGGTGGAAGTGCGTGGCCACGGCCACCACCTCGCCGACCGACAGGACCTGACCCGCCTCCACCTTCGGCGCGTGGTCGATGGCGTCCGCCAGATAGGGCACCACGATCGCCCGGTCGACGACCGCGGCCCCACCGGTCGGCACCACGACGCGCGTCCGGCCGGCGTCGACCTCCACGAACCGCACGTGCTCGGTTCCGTCGTCCACATGGGCCGCCGTCACCTGGCCGATGAGCTGGCCGTCCTCGGAATGAACTCGGACACTGTCGAGCGCAGTCAGATCGCTGATCTCCACCGCGCGCCTCCCTACATTTCACCGCTTTTATCTGATGCGATGTAAAGGAGATCGCGCACGTTCGGTACCCGTTACGGATCGAGAATAACAATGCGGCGCCGCCACCCGTGAGGGTGACGGCGCCGCACGGTGCCCCCTGTCAGCCGACGCGCACGTCGTCGCGCTGTTCCACGGGCGCCGAGTCGTCCCGGTCGGCATGCCCCGGCCACCAGGCCTTGTGGCCGAGCAGCGCGGTGATGCTCGGTACCAGGAAGATGGACATGACGAACGCCGCGATCATGATGCCGATCGACACGGCGAAGCCCATCTCCACGAGGAAGGAGATGCCGCCGAGCATCATGGAGGCGAAGGTCCCGGCCAGGATCACCCCGGCCGCGGCCACCGACGGTCCGCCGTGTTCGACCGCGAGATCGGCCGCCAGCCGTGGATCGTTGCCGAGTCTCGCCTCCTCCTTCAATCGGGCGATCATCAGGATGTTGTAGTCCGTTCCGATCGCCACCACGAAGAGATACACGAGCATCGGCAACATGAACGACACACCCGGCTGCCCGCCGACGCCCTGGAACGCGATCACCGTGGCACCCATGGTGCTGAAGAAGCCGAGCACCACGGCCAGCATCAGGTAGACCGGCGCCACGACGCTGCGCAGCAGCAGACCGAGCACGATCGCGATGAGCAGGCCGGCCACCGGGAAGATCACCCAGAGGTCCCGGGTGTTCGCCTCCCGGATGTCGGCGAAGGCGGAGGTCAGTCCACCGACCACGGCCGTGGTGCCGTCGGGCGCCTCGGCCTTGGCCACGTCGCGCAGCTCACCCTCCACCAGGTCGAGCGACGCGTTCGCGTAGGGACTGTTGTCCAGCAACAGGTCGATCTTCGCGACCGAGCCGTCCTCGCTCAGCGTGGCGACCCCTGCCGGACCGGGCATCACGCCGCCGACACCCTCCACGTCCTGCAACCGCTGCGCGTATCCCTCGAGCGCGCCGGGATCGATCGGGCCGTTCTCGGCCTCCAGGAACACCGAGGTCGGGCTGAGCGCACCGGCCGGGAAGCCGGACTCCATGTACTCGAGACCGCGGCTGGACTCGGTGCCGCTCGGCAGCTGGGCGTTCTGGTCGTAGTTGGTGTTGAAGCCGAGCATGCCCAGCGCCAGCGCGACCATCACGCCACCGGACGCGACCGCCACCACCACCGGCCGACGACCGGTGAACTTGCCGAGCCGCTGGAACGTGGTGCCCTTCGGCGTGCGCTGCCAGGACTTCGACGGCCAGAACACCTTGGTGCCGATCAGCGAGACGACCGCCGGGATGAGTGTGACCGCCGCGACCGCCATGATGGCCACGGCGATCGCCAGGCCGGGCCCGAAGCTCCTGAACGCACCGAACACGGCCAGCAGCAGCGCCATGAACGCGATGATGATGGCGGCCGCCGCCGACGCGATGACCTCGCCGACCCTGGCGACGGCCGCGACGAGCGCGGCCTTCGGGTCGTCGCCCGCACGCAGCCGCTCGCGGTACCGGAACAGCAGGAACACGATGTAGTCGGTGCCGACGCCGTACAACACGATCGTCATGATGATCTGCACGGACTGGTCGACCTGGAAGTTGAACGCCTGCGCCAGCCACGCCACCAGACCCGGCGCGATGGCGCTCACCAGACCGACCGTGACGATCGGCAGCAGCGCGGCCACCGGACTGCGGTAGATCAACAGCAGCAGACCGATGATCAGCAAAATGGTCGCGGCACCGACGATGACGAATGCCGTGTCGAACGCGTCCGCGTTGTCGGCGTACATGGCGATGTCACCGGTGACCGCGTACTCCAGACCGGCTTCCCCCATGGCCGAGCCGGTCGTGTCGCGGATCTCCTCGATGGCCGTCAGCATCTCCGGGTCGTCGGGCAACCCCTCGAGCCCGGCGTTCACCAGCTGCACCTGGCCGTTGGGCGAGACAGCCTGCGGCCCCGTGGTCACCTGGGTGACCCGCTCGATGTTCTCGCCCTGCAGCTGCTCGGCCAGTGCGCCGATGGCGCTCTTGTCGTCCTCGGTCAGCGGCGAGTTGTCCTCGCGCTTGATCACGATGGTCGCGCTGGCCGTATCCGCCTGGCCGAACGCCTGCTCGGCCAGTTCACCGGCCTGCACGGACTCGTAGTCCGACGGCAGGAACTCGGCCTGGTCGGTGTTGGTCACGTCCCCGAGAGTTGGTGCGAAAGCCACGATCGCGATGGTCGCCACGATCCAGCCGGCGATCACCTTCCATGGGTTGTGTACTACGAACTGACCCAATCGTTCGAACATCAAACCCCTCCCCTCAATCGTCTACCTGCCGCACGGTAGGTAAGATCGGCCAATGGTACCGCCCGGCCGGGACGCTAACGTGAGCCCCCTGAGAAAGGGCTGAGGAGGTGACCATCATGGAAGGTGACACGCGCGAGAACATTCGTGAGGTGGCGCTCGAGCTGTTCTCGACCAGGGGATTCGAGCAGACGAGCCTGCGGGAGATCGCCGAACGGGTGGGCCTGACCAAGGCCTCGCTCTACTACCACTTCCCGTCGAAGCAGGCGCTCCTCACAGCGATCATCGATCCGGTCATCGAGGGCTGGCGCACGGTGGCCATCGACGTGAAGAACCTGCCGAACACGCCGGCGAACATCCGCGAGGTGCTGCGCCGCACCCTGGACGTGCTGCTGCAGAACCAGTCGGTGGCGGCCATCATGCTGCGTGACCCGGCCGGCGTGGTCGCCGCCATCGGACCGATCTGGGAGGACCTGGTCGACACGAGCAAGCGGCTCACCACCTGGCTCGCCGGACCGAACCCCACCACCACACAGCTCCTGCGGGCGGTCGCCGCCATGGAGATCCTCGGCGCGGCACTGACGTCGATGACCTATCTCGACGAACCCGCGCCCGAGGACGAGGTGCGGACCGTGCTGCTCGAGTCGGCCATCACCGTGCTGCGCCTGGAGGAGTCATGAACCCGTCCCTGAAGGGGCGGGCTTGCCGCCCGTCCCGGCGTTCCCGGGTCTACCCATAGGTTTACTGCTATCGCCCCAGCTGGCCGCCAGGGTGGGCGCTGCGTCTGGACGCATGACTTCGCCCCAGCGGGCCGCACCACGATCCGCGATGTTGCCCGCCGCGTCGTGGTCGGCGTGCCCAACGAAGCCACACCTGCCACAGACAAACGACGCTTGGGAGCGTCGGTTCTTCTTGTCCATATGCCCGCACGGCCGGTTTGCGACGTGTAGGCCGGATCGACCTGCACGAACACCACACCCGCCTGGCGGGCCTTGTACTCCAGGAACTGCCCGAGCTGGGCGAAGGACCAGGAGTGCAGTGTGGCCCGTTGGGGCTTGCGAAGCCGTACCCGTGCGCGGATTCCCGTCAGTTCCTCGACGGCGATGCCGCGCCCGGTGCGTTCAGCCTCGGCCACGATGCGTTTGCTGATCTGATGGTTCACATCGGCCGCGAACCGCGCCTCCCGGCGGCGGCGTTTCCTGAGCAGCCGCCGCGCCGACGCGGTCTTCTTGGCTTGCAACCGTTTCCGGAGACGTTGTTGCCGCTTGCGGTAGCGGTTCAGTCAACAGCCTCAAGGGCGTGTCCTCCCGACGACTGCGGCAGGAACACGCCGTGCACATCCGCCGCTACCTGTGGGGCGAGCACTTCTGGTCGCCGTCCTACTTCGCCGGGTCTTGCGGCGGCGCACCACTGTCGATCATCAACGAATACATCGAGCAGCAGAAACGTCCCGGCTAGCCGCCCGCAACACGGACCCGACACGTCGGGATCGGCTCCTCCTAGTCATGAACGACCCAGGCTTCCGCCGATTGAAGTCCCGGTGAACCCGCGGGCACCGAGCTGCGTACGTTGAGGAGGAATCCCCTGCCTCCAACAGAACGGGCCTCGTGATGATGAGACGCCTCGGAATTCCCCTCGCGATCGCCGCCCTGGCCGGTGCGCTGCTCGCACCGAGCGCGACGGCGACACCCCTGTTCCCCACCACCATCGACCTGCCGAACGGCTTCCAGCCGGAGGGCATCGCCGTCGGGCCGGGGCCGGTGGCCTACTTCGGCTCGCTGGCCGACGGTTCCATCTACCGCGCCGACCTGGCCACCGGGCGCGGCCGGATCGTGAGCGAGGGACCGGGCACGCCCTCGGTCGGCATGAAGACCGATGCTCGCGGCCGGCTCTACGTGGCTGGCGGCGCGGCCGGCGACGCCCGGATCGTCGACACCCGCAGCGGCCGGATCCTGGCGGAGTACGCGCTGGACGGCGGCTTCGTGAACGACGTGGTGCTGACCGAACGCGCCGCCTGGTTCACCGACTCGCTCAACCCCGTGCTGTACCGGATTCCGCTCGGTGGCGGCACCCCGAAGACCATCCCGCTGACCGGCGACCTGGTGTACCAGACGGGTTTCAACGTCAACGGCATCGAGCGCACGCCGGACGGCCGGGGCCTGGTGTTGGTGCAGTCCAACACGGGCAAGCTGTTCCGCGCCGACCCGGGCACCGGCGTCACCCAGGAGATCGAGTCGGCCGAGACGTTCGTGAACGGCGACGGGCTGCTGCTGCGCGGCCGCACGCTCTACGTGGTGCAGAACAGGCTGAACCAGGTGGCGGTCGTCGGGCTCGATCGATCCGCGTCCCGGGCGACGCTCGAGGACACGCTGACCGACCCCGGGTTCGACGTGCCGACCACGGTCGCCGCGTTCGGTGACCGGCTCTACCTGCCGAACGCGCGGTTCACCACGACCCCGGGACCGGACGTCGATTATCAGGTGGTGGCCGTCCAGGACCGCTGAGCCCACGCGTCCACACCGGACAGCAGCCGGCGCTTCACCTCGGCCGGCGCGGCGGAGGACCGGATGCTGGCGGCCGCCACGGTCGCCAGCTCCGGGTCCGTCAGCCCGAGCATGTCCCTGGCTATCGCATACTGGCCGGCCAGTCCCGTGCCGAAGAGCAGCGGGTCGTCCGTGGCGAGCGCGACGGGCACCCCGGCGTCGAGCAACGCACGCACGGGGACCGTGTCGAGTTCGTGTACCCCGAACGGGGGATATGAGGTCGGGCAGATCTCCAGCGCGATCTCACGCTCGGCCAGCAGCGCAAGCATCTCCGGGTCGCGGACGGCGGCCGTGCCGTGCCCGATCCGCGCGGCTCCCAGCAGGTCGACGCAGGCCCGCACGTGTTCGGGTCCTGTGTAGAACCCCGAATGGGGGACGCCGAGCAGCCCGGCGTCGGCCGCCACCCGGAACGCGGGTGTGAAGTCGGCCACCGTGCCGTGCCGCTCGTCGTTCGACAGCCCGAACCCGACCACGCCCTGTCCCGCGTACTCGGCGGCCAGCCCGGCCAGTTCGGTCGCGTGCGCAGGCGGGCGGGCCCAGCTGGAGGCGACGATCACTCCGGTGGGGACGGACGCCGCCGCGGCCGCGTCGAGCACGGTCTCCAACGCGGCCCGCAACCCACCGAACATCGGCGCGTAGGACGTGGGATCGACCTGGATCTCGAGCCAGCCGCACCCGTCGGCCCCATCGGCGGCGGCTGCCTCGGCCACGACCCGCCGCACGTCGGCGGGCGTGCGGATGACCGAGCGGGAGGCGTCGTAGCGGGTCTGGAAATCGGCCCAGGTGCCGACCGTCGACGGCGGCAGCGGGGCCGGCACGGGTACTCCGTAGTGCCCGGCCAGCTCCCGCAGCGTCGTGGGGCGCATGGCCCCGGTGAGATGGAGATGCAGTTGTGCCTTCGGCAGTTCCCGCAGATCAGCCCTGCTGATAGACCGGCTCACCAGCGTTACGCCGCCCGTTCGACGACTGCTTCGACTTCTGTCCGAGGCCGGTCTTCTCGCCGACCTTCGCCCGAGCGACACCCGCGGCGCCCTGAACGGCGGGGTGGTCGGCGATCTTGCGGTACGTGCGCATGATCTGGTCGTAGCGGCCACGCCCAGCCTTGGCTCCCAGCACATACCCGACCGCGGCGCCAAGTACGAACGCCTTCATTCTGTCATCGCCTCCCAGGCATCGACCTGCACAGACGGCGTCTGTACTGCCATCCTCCCCTACTCGGGGGTGCCCTGCCGGGTGCCGCCGAAACCGCCGGGGCCATGCGCTAGAGTTGTCGAGTGCCTGGGGGCGGCCCCAGGCACAGCGCAGTCCTCCATAGCTCAATTGGCAGAGCATTCGACTGTTAATCGAAGGGTTGCTGGTTCGAGTCCAGCTGGAGGAGCTTCCGGTCCAGGTCGGTGACCTGGACCTTTTTGTTGCCTCACTGTCCCGCTTCCACGGCGCGTTCGGCGGCCTTCGACACCTTGAGCAGTTCTTGCTCGTCGAGACCTTCTGCGGCGAAGCGCTCCCGCCAGTGGTTCAACCGGCGCGAGTAGGTGATGGCCTCCACACCGGACTCGAGGAAAGCTGTCAGCTCCTCCTGCGCGACCCAGCGGATGTCGAGCCTGGCGAGCTTCACCGGTTCGTGCGACGGAATCGGACCGCCCTCCAGGATCTCGCGGGGCGTGTTGGCGTTCCAGTCGCGGAGGTGGCGACCGAGGGTGCGCCCGATGTGCTCGAGGACCCAGACGCCGACCGTGGGCTCGTGCGCTTCGACGGCTTCGAGGCTGCGAATACCGATCCCGGCCTCGTCCACGAAGGTGGTGCGGTACCGGTGTCCGATCGCGCGGCGTGCTTGGGCCACCGCCTCGGCCAGCCGTTTCCGGTCGTCGTCCGAGTAGTCGGCGGTCCGCAGATTGTGGGGCGACACCACAGCAGAATGCCGCAGAGTTCCGCAGAACACAAGCCCCCTTCTTCTGACCAATGACACCAGTTCCGCGAAAACCGAAATCGCAGAATCTCGCAGACTTGTTTCTCTGCGGGACTCTGCGGTTGACAGATCCCGCAGAGTCCCGCAGAATCGATCGCATGCCGAAGCTCAACCGGGACCGGATCCGGGGGTGGCTCGAAGAGCACAACTGGTCCATCGGGCGTCTCGCCGCGGAGTGCAGCGCCCTCGGCGAAGACTCCTTCCCCGAGGGCACGCTGCGCAACGCGGTCAACGGCATCGACCCGATGCGGGCCGGACGGATCCGGGTGATCTGCAAGGTCACCGCCAAGTACGGCGACGGCATCCCGTACGCGCAACTGGTCGCCGGCGGAAACGGGGCCTGACGTGATCAACGAGCGGAGTCGTTGTAGGTTTGCCCCGTAGGCAACACGTCACCTGTTGGGGTAGATAGATCTTCGTCGAGGTGACAGACAAGCGCCGGGGGCGGTAGCTCAGTCGGTTAGAGCAGGGGACTCATAATCCCTTGGCCGTGGGTTCGAGCCCCACCCGCCCCACGACCTCTGGCTACCCCTGCTCGCTTGCTGCGCAAGCTCGCCGGGTCGGTCGTCATAATTTTGCGGGGGCGACCCCCGCAGACCCCACGGTGCGGTCGGCCCCGACCCCGGCGTGGTCCCCGTTGTTGGTCGCCAGGTCGGTTCCCGATCAGGTTCATCTGCGCCGTGTAGGGCGAACACCTGACCTGCGCGGGCCCGTTGTCTGGGTAGATTTCGGCCATGGGGAATCGAAGCAGGAAACTGGTCGTGATCGCGGTTGCCGCACTGGCGTTGGCGACTGCGTGCGGCAATGACGACGGGGGTGGCGGGGGCGATGCCGGCGGCGGGGCCGCCGACCCGACACCGATCGCCAGCCCGGACGAGGTGCTCAAGGTTGTCGACGAGGGGTTCTCCCTCTCCAAGTCCACAAACCCCTCGTCCATCAACAAAACGGTGAGTTACGGGTACGTCATCGAGAACGTGTCCGACGAAGTCGCCGTGACCGTCCGGGTGGGGGTGAAGTTCACCGACGACGCCGGCGAGCCGTTCATGGACCTGAGCGGCGGCGACGAGTTCAGCGTCGTGCTACCCGGCCAGCGGATCGGCTCCGGTGGCAGCGAAAGCTACGACGGCGAGGCCCTCCCCGCTGGTATGGAGGTCGCGGTGACGTTGATCGCGTCGCTGGACACTCCGGACGGCGAGCGCCACCGGGAGCCCCCCGGCCCCTACGCCGAACTGCAGACGGGCACACCTACCGAGGCCGACAAACCGGGTGGACGACAGGCATACACGGTCGACGTGACCAACTCCTTCGACATCCCGATCAAGCCGAGGGTGACCGCGGTGTGGCGGGCCGCCGACGGCACCATCGTGGGCGGCGCGAGCGGCACCTCCGTGAAGCAGGAGATCCAGCCGGGAGCGAGTGCACCGGCCACGTTCGTCAAGACCGTCTCGTCGCCGAAGGTCAATGAGGCGACGATCGAGACCTACGCCGAACCCGTGCTGGGCAAGGTCATCGTCAGGCAGCCCGTCTGGCAGTCGGAGGTCTGAGTCGCCGATGATCACGGACCCCACGATCGCCCGGATGGGCGAGGCGGTACAGCTCAGCCATCAGGGCAAGCGGGAGGCCGCTCGCCTCTTGTACGCGGAGATCTGGGACGAGATCGGTGGCGAGCAAGGGGATCCCCTGCACGTTTGCACGCTCGCGCACGCGATGGCCGATGTGCAGGACGACGTCCTCGAGGAACTGATCTGGGACCAGCGGGCGCTGGCGGCCGCCGATCTGCTCACCGACGCGCGGGTGGCGGAGGCCGGGGTGACGCTTCCCGCGGCCGGTTTGTACCCGTCGTTGCACCTGAACCTGAGCGAGTGTTACCGCAAGCTGGGCGATCTCGACCATGCCCGTGAGCACCTCCAGCGGGCGGAGGCCACGATCGGCTCGCTCGGCGACGACGAGTACGGGCAGCTGATCAAGCAGGGCATGGAGCGGATCGCCGGACAGTTGCGCTAAGTGCGGCGGCGCCTGGTGCCTGGGACGTGGGCGGTGCCCCAGGTCGCCATGGCGTCGAGGATCGGCGCCATGGCGCGGCCACGGTCGGTGAGCCGGTAGCTGTATCGCGGCGGCCTGCTGCTGTACTGCTCCCGTTCGATGATCTGTGCGTCGGTCAGCTTTCGCAGCCGGTCGGCGAGGGTGTTGGTCGGCATGCCCTCCGCGGAAGCCGCCAGGTCGCCGTAGCGCAGATCGCCGCGGGACAGCAGGTCACGCACGACCAGCAGTGACCACCGGTCGCCGACGATGTCCAGGGTCGCCGCGATGGCGCAGTCGGACCTCAGTTCGTGACCGGCCATGGTCTCCTCCCTCAGTCACTTGCGAAACACAAGTTACTTGGAGCGCCATGGCTAAGCCCGCGACCCTGGCCAGCGGCATGACACCCGCCGTGAAGGTCTCGGCCGCGTGGTGCGCGGCCGTCCACGTCGCGGTGATCGCGGGCGCCTTCCACACGCCCGGCGATCAGCCGCCCATCGCCATGGGGTTGGCGGTGGTGACCCCACCGGCCATCGCGATCTGGTTCTCGGTCACGTCGGAACGGTTTCGCGCCTGGGCGCGTTCGCTGGACCTGGGTTTCCTGACCATGCTGCAGACGTGGCGGGTCGTCGGCGTGGCCTTCCTCGCGCTGGCCGCGGTCGGCTCGCTCCCCGATGGCTTCGCCGTCCCCGCCGGCATGGGCGACGTCGTCGTCGGTGTCACGGCGCCGCTGGCGGCGCTCTATCTGATCGGACGGAGCCGCCTGCGGCAACGGATCTATCTGGGCCTGGACCGCCTTCGGCACCCTCGACCTCGTCACGGCGGTCACTCTGGGCGTGCTCTACTCCGACAGCCGGATCGGATTGCTCGCCACACCCATAAACACGGACCTGATGGAAGAGCTGCCGATGGTCCTCATTCCGGCTTTCGGAGTCCCGTTCACCCTCGTCCTGCACCTGATCTCGTTGATCAACCTCTCCGGGTGGAAAGCGTCCCCAAAAAAACTCGACATCGACGATTACCACGGCGATTCGCCACCGTGTCACATCCGACGCCGCTACCTTCTCGAAACGTGACAGGTGGAAATGAACCGCGGCAGGGCGGCGGGCACGCGCCGAAACGGCCTCGTACGGCGCTTGCGGTCGCGTCGGCGCTGCTCGTGGTCGTCGGGGCCGGGGTCACCGTGTGGGCGGTGAACGGTGACGGCACCACCGAGCCGGCGGCCGGGCCCACTGTCCAGCCGTCGACCACCACCTCGACGCAACCGTCCACGACACCGCTCGCCGTCGAGGACGTCCTCGTCGACCCGGTCGTGCCGGGGTGGCAGGGCGTGCGTTCACCCAAGGACGGTGTCGTCTACGACGTGCCGAAGGACTGGAAGGTCCTCACCCCCGGCACGCTCATCGGCTACGAGCGCGACGGGAAGGTGACGATCGTGAAGCACGGCGTGTCGAGGTATCTGGAGGGCGCCTGTGGCGAACCGCCGCCCGGTGAAGTCCCCGCATACCGCGGAAGCGTGGGATTCGTGACCGCCGACTCCGACGATCCGGACCAGGTCGCACCGGCCATCGCCAGGAAATGGGCGGAGGCGGCGGCCACCGACGAAGCCGGTGAAGCGCCGATCGCGCAGCTGTCGCCGCCGGAGGAGATCACTGTTGCCAACGGGACGATCCCCGCTGTCACCGTCTCCGCGACCGTCGTGCCGGAGGTCCGGGTGACCACGGTCGCGTTCACACTCGGCGACGGCTCGACCAGGCTGTTCCTCATGGCACTCGACCAGCAGGTGCCGGACGCACTGGACGAGGCGACCGCGGCGCAGATGATCCAGAGCATCCGGCCCGCCAGCTGAGCCTCAACGGTGTGCGCGGCTCCACAGCGCGGGCCAGCCACCTCGTCCCAGCAACGCGGCCGGAACGAGCAGACCGTGGTCGGCGACTCGCCGGCCGAACAGCTCCACCGGTGCGCCGAGGTCGGCCGCCATCGGGATCGCCTGCTGCCACGGGCCCTGCTCGTCGAACAGGTCGGAGGCCGGAAAGCCCGGTACCGCAGTGGTTCCCGGCGCGACCAGGCGGACTGAGTCCACTGTGGATAGAGCGCACGTGGTCGCGATGATCAGCGCGCACACCAGTTCCGGCGACGGCCGGCGCGCCACCGTCCGGACCAGCGCGTCAGCGCCCACCAGGTCGCCCATGGCCCGGCGTACCACCCGCGCCACCACGTCCATGGCATGGGCCGGCGCGATCTCCGGGCGGCGCACCAGGGCGCGCAGCGTCCGGGGAAGTGGGCCGTCGCCGGTCAACGTGGTGAGCCGGTCGTACTCGCGCAGCCCCGGGTCGAGCCGCTCGACCGCAGCGCTGAGCGGCCGAACCCGAGTGGCCCGCCACAGGGCCGGCGCGCCGACTCCCGCGTCCAGGGCCGTGCGAAGCAGCTCGACCTGCTGGGCCGAGCCGAGGCGTTTCAGCGCGATCACCGCCGCGTCCGGTTCGAAATCGCCGAGACCACGTGCCAACACGGCGTAGGTCCGCCGCGCGGAGACGGCCGGCGCCGCGGCCAACGCCCGCTCCGCCTCGGCTGTCAGGGCGCGGGTCAGCTCGGCCGGCAGGCGGGTGGCGGCGGAACGGCGCGCGCCACCCCGCGACCGCACCGGCGGCACGGGCAACACGGGTTCGGGCGGCGACGGCTCCGGCGACGCCAGCCCGGCCACCCACCGCTTGACGCTCTCTGCCAACGCCGGGTCGAGCGTGTCGTTGAAGCGCGCCCGCAGTTCGTGGATCCGCCAGCCGCCGCCACGCCGCCGGATGTCGAGGTTCGCGACGATACGGCCATCGCCGCGCAACGCCATCAGCACGCACTGACCGCGGTGCGCCTCCTCCGCGTACCAGGACTGGCCGATGCAGTTGCCCATGTAGTTGGACCACTGGGCCAACTGCCTCGGGTCGCGGCCGAGTTCGACGGTCAGCTCGGTCCCTGGCACGACCTGTCCGTCCACACCCGACATCTCGGCCGGGATGGGGAAGGCGCCGACGCTGACCTCGGCGACCGTCGCGTCCGCCATGACCCCGTCGGCCAACTCCGCCCAGCTACGGCAGCGGGGCGGCGGAGTCGCGCCGAACGCGACCAGTTGGGCGATCCCGGCAGCCTCCAGTGGCACGGCGTCGGCACGAGGTCGCGACGGCGCCGGCGGGTTGTAGTCCAGTTCGGGCACCGTTCGGCCATGTTCCACAATGGCGGCCTCATGGCCGTGGAACGGCGCCAGGGCGTCGGCCAGCTCGGCGTACCACAGCAGGTCGTGCGGCTCTTCCGGCGACGCCGGATCCGCGGCCAGCCGCTCCGCCAGCGTCCGTTTCGGACCGTCGGCGTGCGCGTCTGCCAGCGGCGGCTGTTCCCACCCGTCCGGCGCCCGGCGGAACCCGGCGGCCGTGCGCCACTTGCCGAGCTGGTCGACCTGCCACGGTTTGCAGGTGTCCCAACAGTTGCGCAGCGGTTCGTCGAGCTCTTCGAGGAGCTCGGTCACCGCGTCCAGAATGACGACGCCGTAGTTGCGGGCCATCCCGACCCGCTCCTTCACGTAGATCGCGGTCTTGTCGGTGAACGTCCGCCCCGGCCACAGCGGTTGGAGCAGGTCGTGCACGTAGCGGCCCGGTCGCGCCGGATGGCTGTAGGCACCCTCGGGGCGGCGCGTCGCCGCGCTCCGCTCGTCGTCGGTCAGGCAGGCGTCGGCTGCGACAAGCTCGCCGTAGTGCTTCGGTGCCGCCACCGCGAGACCTTCGTCGGACAGGGTCCTGGCGAACCGCAACAGCGCGGTCGCCGCGATGGCGTCGTGCAGCAGGCGCTTCAGTTCAGCCGCCGTCCACCATGGCGGCGGCTGCCAGCGGGCGGCGGCGGCCAGCGTCGGGCGGCCGCCGACACCCCAGGTCAGCTGTTGCAGGATCAGCTCGTCGAAGTGATCGCGGTGCCGCTCGCGGAGCCTGCCGATCCGATCGGCCCGGGTCTGCGTCGAGGCCAGTGCGACCAGGCGCTGCCGATCGAGCAGTTGCGCGCACACGTGTTCCCACAGGCTGACGATCAGCGCCAGCCTCCTCGGCCGCGGATAACGCGTCAGCACCCGGGAAAGGTGATCGGCCAAAGTGGACGCCGCGCCGCGCGGGAACGGGTCGGTCCCGCGCGGGGCACGGAGCTCCAGCAGGCGCTCCAACTGCTCCGGCCCGAGCAGGTCCGACACAGCCGATGCCAGCTGCAGCGCCGCCCAGCGCTGCTCGGCGATCGCCGTGTTCGCGGCCGCGCCCACCCGTTTGGTGGCCGACAGCCCGAACAGCGCCACCAGCACGGCGGACCGGTCGCCCAACCGGTGTGCGCCAACCGAACCGAGGAATCTCAGGGCGGCGAGCACCGCGTCGCGCCGGTCGCCGGGAGCACCGGCCAGCCGCGCCGAGGTGAAGCCGTGGCCGAGATCGACGCCCGCACCCGCCGCGACCTCGGTTCCGTCGGCCACCAGCAACGTGAGTTGCCTGATCGCCTCCCGCGGTTCCGCTCCGACTGGGCCGACGGCCACCGGAGAGCCGGGCGAGTGCGCACCGGCCCGATCATCGGCTGGGATCGCCCTACCGCCGGAGGTCGGCAACCAGCAGCGCACCCCCGGTCCGGTCGTCACCCCAAAAGCCAGTCGCACGGACACCGCTCCTATGATGCCGCACCCGCGCCACCCAGTTGATGGAGACACGATGAGCACAGACGGCCCGATCGAACGTGCCAGGCAGCTTTACGAGCAGGCCGTCTTCGGCGGCGACGCGGACGCGCTCACCCTCGCCGAGCGTGTACTCGACACGGCGGACGCCGATCTCGCGCTGGCGCGTGGCCGCGTCCTGCACGCCCGGTTTCTCCAGCTACGCCAGGAGGATCCGCGGGAACTGCCGCTCTTCGAGCAGGCAGCCGAGCAGTACGGCCGGCTCGGGAACGCCCGCGGCGAGGCCGAAGCGCTGTTCTGGATCGGTTGCTATCACCAGGTTGTACGCGAAGACAACGTCACCGGCCGCCCGTTCCTCGAACGCTCCTACGCGCTGGCGGCGGATGACGAGCTGATCAGGTCCTACGCCGTGCGACACCTGGGTTTCGCGGACCTGGCCGCCGGCGACACGGCCGCCGCGCGCCGGCAGCTCGAAGAGTCCGTCCGCCTGCGCCGCAACCTCGGCTGGGAACCGGGCATCGCCGCCGGCCTGGTCGCCCTCGCCCATATGGCGGACGGCGCCGAGGCATTGGCACTGCTCGACGAAGCCGAGTCACTCGCCAGGAACAGCGGATCCCAAGGCGTTCTGCGATGGGTCGAACACGTACGGGCCGACCTGTGACACCTATTGCGCGGACGGCCGGTGCGGGCGCCCACACCGGCCGTCCGCTATCGACTCAGCTGCAGTCAGGTACCCAGATCCACACCTGGTTCGGGCTGCCCCAGAGCTGACCCACGTTGTAGTTGTTGTCGATCCACTGCACGTTCATCTTCTGCCCCGCGTTGGTCCAGCCGATGATGCCGCCACCCCGGTGCGGATGGTGGTCCCAGACGGAGACCTGATTCTTGTTGATCGTGCAGGTCCAGTCCTGCGGCGACACCTGACCCGCGGCGATGGCCCCGTGCGGGGCGGGAGCCGCCGCGGTGGCGGCCGCCCCGGTCATCCCCAGCGCGGTAACCGCGACCAGCGGCAGAATCGCGCGCGCGACAAGCCGAATTCCTTTGCTCATTGTTCCCCTGTTTTATTCGGGAAGAAAGATTCCGACCAATCGACCGTAACATTGCTTTTTCGCCACTGTCTGCGCCCAAAACTAGGGACATAGCGCATTCAGAAGTTCGTGCCGAATGTGTGGCCAATCGCCAGTCCTGTTTATGTTATGCACGGCATCGCGATCGGCACACAGCACCGGCGCTGCGGCTACGACACCTGGGCGACCGTGAACACGCGGCGGAACGGGAACCACGTGGTGCCGTCGTCGCGCATGGGGTAGGACTCTCGCAGGCGCGGCGCCAACTCGGCGCGGAAGTCCTGCCAGTCGGCGTCGCCGAGGGCCGCGCGGATCGGGCGCAGCGCGGTACCGCTGACCCACTCCAGCACGGCGTCCTCTCCCGTCAGGCGCTGCACGTAGGTGGTCTCCCAGGCGTCCACCGCACACCCGGCATCGGCCAGCAGGGTGGCATAGCCGGCCGGGTCGAGCACCGCGTCGTCCTCCCGCAGCACCACCGACTCCAGCCGCGAGCGCCACCTCGACTCGGCCGCCAGCTCACGCGCCCGGACATGGGACGGGGCCGCGAAGTTACCCGGCACCTGGAACGCCAGCCAGGCCCCGGACGGCAGCTGCCCGATCCACCGGACCAGCAGCTTCTCGTGGCCGGGCACCCACTGCAGCACGGCGTTGGACACCACCACGTCCGTACCGTCACTCGGCCGCCAGTCCTGCACGTCCGCCACCTCGGCGGCCAGCCCCCGCTCCCGCGCGGCCGCCACCATCTCCGGCGAGGAGTCGACCGCCTCGACGATCGCGTCCGGCCAGCGCTGGATCAGCGCCTCCGTCAGGTTCCCCGGTCCACACCCGAGGTCGGCCACGCGCGTCGGCGCCGTCACGTGAATGCGGCTGATCAGGTCGAAGAACGGGCGCGACCGGTGGTCGGCGAACGCAAGATACTTGGTCGGGTCCCACATGGCCACACCTCCGAGTAAGCAGTACGCGCGTACTGCTTACTCTACTACCGCGTCCCGGATCCGCAGGGCCACCTCGGCGGCGATCTTCGACACGGCGGCCTGGTCGGCGCCGTCGTCGGGACGCACCTGCAGCAGGATCCCGTCCCGGCCGGGCACCTTGCGCTGCACGAACCACGCCCCGCCGCCCGGCAGCTCACGGTGATGGCGCGACCGGATCGACCCGGTCACCCTGCGGTGCACGATCTCCGGCAGCTTGCCCGGGGTCTCGAGCAC
This sequence comes from uncultured Actinomycetota bacterium, assembly GCA_963826035.1. GTDB lineage: Bacteria > Actinomycetota > Actinomycetes > Mycobacteriales > Pseudonocardiaceae > Actinophytocola. Next base: position 1,085,689 of record CAWGVZ010000010.1, read on the forward strand.
GTACCGGCGCGGCGCGCGATCCGCGAGCAGCACCGCCTCGCCGGCCGTGCCGGTCTCGTGCGCCTCGATCACCACCAGCTCGCCGTTGCCCCAGGTCGCCTTGCTGATCAGGTGCCAGCCGACCCGACGGGGACCGTCCTCATCGGGCAGCCACAGGCCGAGTGACGTGGCCACCAGGTGCCCACCGCCGCGCAGCTCGCCGAACGCGATCACGTTCTCGTCGGCGGACAGGGTGCCCGTCCACTCCCGGGGCGCGCCGCTGCCGAAGAACCGATCGGCCAGGCGCCTGGCCCAACTCACGTGATTCCTCCGGCCGCCTTGTCACCGAGTGCCTTGCGGTACTGCTCCATGGCCACCAGATCGCCGAACAGCGTGCGGTAGTTGTCCGCGTCGTCCACCGGATTCAGCCGCTGCAGCCGCGACTTCAGCTCGGCGATCTGCCCGGCCACCACCGTCTCCTGGAGCGCGGCGATCAGGCTGGTCACGTAGCGCACATCCGCTTCGGCCTTGTTGTGCATGGGTTCCACGGCCAGCTCGGTGACCAGCGATCGCACGGTCTGATGTGGACACGCCTGGGTTGCGGCCTCGACCAGCGCCGGACCGGACAGGCCCGACGACGTGCCGCCGACCGCCTGCAGGCCCTCGTACAGCTCGCGGTACGCGGGGTGGGTGAACGCCTCCTTGGGCACCGAGCTGTCGTAGTACGGCCCGGCCAGCTCCGGCGCCTGCAACGCGGCCTTCAGCGCCTCCCGCTGCACCCACAGCCGAGGGTCGTTGCGCTGCGGCCGCTGCGGGCCGTCGACGTCCACGGCGAGTGCGGCCTGGTTGGGGTCCTCGCGCTGCGGCCGGCCCCGGCGCTTCGGCGCGGCCACCGGTTCACCGGCGCTCTCGCGCACCCGGCGCACCACCATCGCCTCGTCCTGCCAGCCCGACCAGAACGCCAGCTTGGTCGCGTAACCGTCGCGGCTGGCCACGTCCTTGATCCGCGCGACCAGCGGAACCATGTCCCGCAGCGCGCTGACCTGACCGTCGACCGAGTCGAGGTCGAACTCCTTGAGCTTCGTGCGGATGGCGAACTCGAACAGCGGCGTGCGGCGCGCCACCAGGTCCTTCACGGCCGCGTCGTTCTTCGCCTGGCGCAGCTCGCACGGGTCCATGCCGTCGGGCGCGACCGCTATGTAGGTCTGGCCGGCGAACTGCTGGTCACCGTCGAACGCCTTCATGGCGGCCTTCTGCCCGGCCTCGTCGCCGTCGAAGGTGAACACGATCTCGCCGCGGAACGCGTCGTCGTCCATGAGCAGCCGGCGCAGCACCCCCAGGTGCTCTTCACCGAACGCCGTTCCGCAGGTGGCGACGGCCGTCGGCACCCCGGACAGGTGCATGGCCATCACGTCCGTGTAGCCCTCGACCACCACCACCTGGTGCCGCTTGGCGACCTCCCGCTTGGCCAGGTCGAGCCCGAACAGCACCTGCGACTTCTTGTAGATCGGGCTCTCGCTGGTGTTCAGGTACTTGGCCTGGATGGGGTCCTCGTCGAAGATCCGGCGCGCGCCGAACCCGACCACGTCCCCGCCGAGATCCCGGATCGGCCACAGCAGGCGGCGGTGGAACCGGTCGATCGGCCCCTGCCGCCCCTCCTTGGACAGCTGCGCCTTGTACAGCTCCTCCAGCCCGAAGCCGCGGCCGAGCAGGTGCTTCGTGAGCTTGTCCCAGCCGTTCGGCGCGAACCCGCAGCCGAACGTGGTCCAGGACGCCTGGTCGAACCCGCGCTCGAGGAGGTACTCGCGGGCCTTGGCCGCGTCGGGCGTGTGGAGCTGCTCGGCGTAGTACTCGGCGGCCGCGCGGTGCGCCTCGACCATCCTGGTCCTGGTGCCCTTGTCGCGCTGGCGGCTCGGCGCGCCGCCCTCGTAGGTGAGCTGGATGCCACTGCGCTCGGCCAGCCGCTCCACCGACTCGACGAACGAGAGGTGGTCGATCTTCATGAGGAAGGCGATGACGTCGCCGCCCTCGCCGCAGCCGAAGCAGTGGAAGGTGCCGTGGGTGGAGCGCACGTTGAACGACGGCGTCTTCTCGTCGTGGAACGGGCACAGGCCTTTCAGTGCCCCGCCGCCCGCGCGCCGGAGTGAGACGTACTCGCCGACGATGTCGTCGATCCGATTGCGCTCACGCACCTGCGCGATGTCGCTCTCCCGGATCCGTCCTGCCACGCTGCCCGAGTCTAGTCCGAGTCCGATCCGGAACTCCGCGCCACTGGCCGGCAGGTCTCCCCTGCCTCCAATGTTGTCGCCGTGTTGTGGTCGCATAATGGACTCATGTCTGTCAGCGAAGACCTGTTTGCCGACCAGTTCGACGCTCATCGAGGGCACCTGATCGGCGTGGCCTACCGGCTGACCAGCACGCTGGCCGACGCCGAGGACGCGGTGCAGGAGGCCTGGCTGCGACTGTCCGGTTTGGACGAGAAGCGGCGCTCGGAGATCCGTGACCTGCGGGGTTGGCTGACCACCGTGGTCGGCCGGATCTGCCTCGACCGGCTCCGCTCGGCGGTCGCGCAGCGCGAGCGCTACGTGGGGCCGTGGCTGCCGGAGCCGATCGTCACCCCGCTCGGCGCGCCGGCCCCCGACGACCCGCTCGAGCTGGTGGTGCGCGACGAGCAGGTCCGGCTCGCGGCGTTGGTGGTGCTCGACAAGCTGACCCCGGAACAGCGGGTGGCGTTCGTGCTGCACGACGCGTTCGCCGTGCCGTTCGCCGAGATCGGCGAGATGCTCGGCTGCGCGGAGGCCACGGCGCGCCAGCACGCGTCGCGGGGGCGCCGTGCGGCGGCCGACTCCGAGCCGCCGCCGCTCGCCGCGGTCGACGAGCAGCGGGCGGTGGTCGAGAAGCTGCTGACGGCCATCATCTCCGGCGACCTGAACAGCGTGGTCACGCTGCTGCACCCGGACGCCGTACTCACCGGCGACAGCGACGGCAAGGTCCGCACGGCCCGGCGGCACATCGTCGGCGCCGACAAGATCACCCGGTTCCTGTTCGGCCTGGCCGAGACCTACGGCGTGCACCGGCTCTCGCAGGGCCGGCTGGTGCTGGTGAACGGTCAGCTGGGGATGCAGATCCCGGACCTGCCGGCCGAGGGAGAGCTCCGTGAGCTCACCCGGCGCGTGACGGCGTTCGAGGTGGTCGACGGGCAGATCACCCAGATCTACGACCTCGCCAACCCGGACAAGCTCACTCGGATGACCGACTGACAGCGGCACTGACAGCGGCACTGACAGCGGCATCGGCCGGCACGGGGATCAGGCAGGCATCGCCCGAGGTGAAGCCCTGGTCGTGGATGTCGAGCGCGCTGAACATCCGGGCCCGCATGTTCTCCAGGCCGATCTGGTACGTCAGTTCGAGCACGCCCTGGTCACCGAACTCCTCGCGGAGCAGCGCCAACTGCTCGTCGGTGACGGCGACCGGCGTGGCGGTCATCGCGTCGGTGTAGGCGATCGCGAGCCGCTCCTGGTGGGTGTAGGTGGGCGAGGTCTCGTAGCTGTCGATGTGCTTGAGCCGGTCGATGTCGAGTCCGCCGTGCTTCTGCAGCATGGTGCCGAAATCCACGCACCAGCTGCAGCCGAGCTGCTGGGCGGCGCGGTAGACGGCGAGTTCGCGGACGTTCGCCGGCAGCACGGTGCTCGCCTTCTCGGCGATCATCTCGTGCACGCCGGCGGCCAGCACCAGCTTCGGGTGGCGGGCGAGGACGGTGAACGGCTCGGGCACCGCGCCCAGCTTGCGCTTCGAGAACTTGTAGATGATGCGGACCAGCAGGCTCGCGTCCTTTGTGGCCAGTCCCGGAATCCTTGGCATGGTGTTCCTCCCTTGGGGTTCATCAGGAGGACGGGCGGCCGGCGCCGAACGTGACAGCTATGCCGGATCGGTGACCCTGGCCACGAAGTACACGACCCCGGTGGCGTCGTGCCGGACCACCAACAGGAACGGCCGGTCCACCACCAGATCGACGGGCGACCCGGTCGGCAGCGACAGGAGCCGCATCATCACGGCCGTGGCGGCTGCCCCTTCGAGGCCCTGCTCGTCGAGCTTCAGCACCGACTCGTGCAGCACCGCCTGCACAGCCAGGTCGCTCGCGCTGATCCCGTCCAGCTCGGCGTCGCGGCTGAACACCGTGCGCACGCCGAGCTGGTTCAGCGGCGGGGTCAGCTCGGCCTGCATGGACACGTCGATCTTCGGCAGCCGCAGGTTGACCTGGGTCGGCTCGGGCGCGTCGAGGAGAGCACCGAGCGAGTCGGCGTCGAGGGCGGCCTCCGCCTCGGCGAAGTCCCCGTCGGGCAGCAGGACGGTGGCAGTCACTCCGCCGACCGCCGGGAGGGCGAGCGCCTGCCAGCCGTCCTGGGCGGCGTAGGCGAGCTTCTCCGACAGCTCCATGGTGGGCACCTGCCGGGTGCCGCCCGGGGCGTGGAACGCGCGCGACGTGGTGGCGCCCTCGGTGAACCGGTGGCGCCACGCGCACTTCAGGTAGAGGGCGTTGACCAGCGCGGACACCGTGTCGTCGTGGATGGCGTCGGCGGGCAGCAGCTCGGGGATGAGGTCGCGGGTGGTCTTCGCGACGTCCACGTTGATCATCTCGCGGGCCTGGGCGGGATCCTCCTGGAAGGGCGCCTCGCGGACCTTGCCGCTCGACCAGCGGCCCAGCTCCTCGACGAACGAGGCGAGGATCTCGATGCTCGCGTCGGTCCACAGCGTGTTGGCCACGGCGATGACCGGCTCGTCCTCGTTGGTCCTGACGGGCGCCAGCTCACCGGCGCGGCCGAGCAGCGCGCCCAGCTCGGCGAGGTCCCCGTCTGTATCCCCGACCGAGTCTCCCACCAGCAGCCGCGCCAGCTCGTCCCTCGTGGTGCCACGGGCGCCCTGGGCCACCAGACCGAGCGCGCTCGCCACCGACAGCGGTGACCAACAGGCGTTCTGGGTGGCATCGGGCGCGGTGGCGCGGTGCATGGCGAGCGTGAACGCGAGATTGGTCACTCCCCGAGTGTGCCCGACGATCAGTGGGCGCGGGTCACGAACGCGTCGTGCCAGTGGATGGCCTGCGCGTCGGTGAGCGCCGCGACCTGGTCGACGATCACCCGTAGCCGGCCGGCGTCGTCGGCCGCCGCGTGCCAGGCGGGCACGAACGCCGGCTCCAACGCCGCCGGCCCGCGATCGTCGAGCGCGGCGACCAGGGCGAGCAGCTGCTCACGCTGGTTCGCCTGCAGGGCGAGCCGGTGGCGGTCGCTCATCACGTAGCGCAACGCGACGGCCTTGAGCAGCGCCACCTCCGCCGCCACCCGCGCGGGAATCACCAGGTCGGCCGCATATCGGGTGATCGTGCCGTCGCCGTACTCCTGCCGGGTGGCGGTGACCGCGGCCGCCACGAACCGGCCGACCATCTCGCTGGTCAGCCGCTTGAGCGCGACCTGGGCACCGAGCGTCCCGTCGTACTCGCGGGCGGCCAGATCCGCCACCACGGGCAGCCGGACCAGCTCGACGGCCGTGTCCTCGAGCGCGGAGACCGGCTCGGCCGAGAAGTACTTGGCGGCCAGTTCGGCGATCACCGTCCGTGCGCCCGGGTCGGTCAGCTCGGACACCGAGATGCGGCCCGACCGGACGCCGTCCTCCACGTCGTGGACCGAATAGGCGACGTCGTCGGCCCAGTCCATCACCTGCGCCTCAAGGCAGCGGCGGTCCTTCGGCGCGCCCTCGCGAAGCCAGTCGAACACCGCCTGGTCGTCGTCGTAGACACCGAACTTGGCCGTGCCGTCCGTGCGCGGCCAGGGATATTTGGTCGACGCGTCGAGCGAGGCACGAGTGAGGTTGAGGCCGTGCTCCCGCTCGTCGTCGTCGAGGACCTTCGGTTCGAGCCGCGTGAGGATCCGCAGGGTCTGCGCGTTGCCCTCGAAACCACCGCACGACTGGGCGGCCTGGTCGAGCGCGCGTTCGCCGTTGTGGCCGAACGGCGGATGGCCGATGTCGTGCGCGAGACCGGCCGTGTCGACCACGTCCGGGTCGGCGCCCAGCTCCTCGGCGATGCCGCGGCCGATCTGGGCCACCTCGAGCGAGTGGGTGAGCCTGGTCCTGGGCACACCGCTGACCTCGGTGCCCTCCCCCGGGCCGACGACCTGTGTCTTGCCGGCCAGCCGGCGCAGCGCGGCCGAGTGCAGCACCCGCGCGCGGTCCCGTGAGAACGGGCTGCGGCGGGTCGGCCACGAGTCGGGCAGGAAGGTGCTCTTGGCCCGCTCGGGAAACATGCGCGCGCCGTCGTGCGCCGTGTATCCCGTGGTCATGGGGGGAGATTACTTGTCGGCTGAGACATCCTCGGTGCCCAACCCGTCGGCGGGCGCCCTGGTCACGCGGTAGTACAGCAGCGCGGCCGTCTCGTAGAAGATGTAGCGGATCTGGGTCTGGCGGGTCTGCACCACCGGACCGCTGTGGGTCGGCGAGCTCCAGACGTCCAGGCCGGAGTCCTCGGCCATGGTCCTGGCGCGCAGGGAGTGCCACGGATCGCTCACCACGACCGCCGTGCGCCAACCGTGGTCGAGCAGTTCGGTCGCGGCCGCGCGGAGGCTGCCGAGCGTGTCGGTGCCCACGCCGACGCTGACCACCGCGTCCTCCGGGACACCGTGCTCGACCAGCCAGTTCGCGGCCGCACCGGCCTCGGTGTACATGTCGCCCGGCTTCTTGCCGCCGGTCGTGACGATCCGCGGCGCGACGCCCTGCTCGAACAGGTTGCGGGCGTGCCGCAGCCGCGCCTCGAAGATCTTCGACGGGGTGCCGGCGTACTGCGCGGCGCCGAGCACCAGAACCACGTCGGCGCGGGCGCGGTCGTCGTGCCTGGCCACCTGCCATACCCGGAAGCTGGTGCCGCCGACCACCAGCGCGCCGACCAGCAACACGCCGAGCACCAGGCGTCGCGCGAACTGGCGGGCTGTCATTCGGTCGATCCTTCCAGTCGTACGGGCAAACGGCCGACGGTACGCGCCGGGTCTGACATTTAAGGATGGGACGCGGGGCGTGGGTGGCCGGTTGTCCACAGCTGTCGAGTTGTCCACAGCCGGGCCGCGACAGCCGACGAACGTCGCCACGATGAGCTTTGCTGGCTGCATGACCGACAACCGCGCTCTGCTCGATATGGACGAGTTCCCTCGCGTCTTCCGCCACCAGGTAGCCACGGCGACCGACCTTGTCGCACTGGGGCTTACCAGCAGCACGATCCGCGACCGATGTCGCCGCGGCGGGCCGTGGCAACGACTGGAGCCTGGCCTGGTCCTGCTGGATGACACACCGCCCAGCCGGGTGCAGCGTATCCAGGCCGCACTCACGGTCGCCGGCCCGGATGCCGTCGTCTCGGGGCTGGACGCGTTGGCCCTGCTCGGCGCCGCACAGGGTGGGCTGGACGGACCGGTGCACCTACTGGTGCCGCCGCACCGACAACCCGGCCTGGTGGACGGGGTGTACTTCGAACGCACCACCAGATCCCCGGCCCCACTGTTCCGCCACGGCTTCCCGGTAGCTCCCCTGGCCAGGGCGGTCATCGACACGTGCCGCCGCGCCACGTCCTCCGAACACGTGCGAACCCTGCTGACCGACGCGGTGAAACGCGGGAGCGTAGGCCCGGCCGCCCTGCGCGAAGAACTGGACGGAGCGGGCAAGCGAGGCACCGCGTTGACGCGCCGAGTCCTGGCCGAACTGGACGACGGAGTGCGCTCGGTGGCCCAGGGCTGGGCGAGACGCCTGGTTCTCAGCAGCGGCCTGCCGACCCCGAGGTGGCGAGCCCCGATCACGTCCCCGACGGGCGCATACGTGGCGACGGCGGACGCCTGGTGGGAGGTGGGCCTGGCGTGGGAGGTCAACTCGTACGCGTTCGACCTGTCCGCGGCCGACTACACGGCCACCCTGGACCGAGCCGCCCGCCTGACCGCCAGCGGCATCGTGGTGGTCCACACCCCACCGGTCCGCCTGCGCGACGACCCAGCCGAGGTGGCCGACCTACTACGCGCGGCCTACGAACAGGCCGCCTCCCGCCCAAAACCCCAGGTGACAGCAGCATGACCAGACCCCGCACAATGACCACTCCAGTCCCGCACAATGACCATTCCAGTCGCGCACGATGACCACTCCCGTCCCGCACAATGACCACCCCCACGGCCCGAGTCGGCCACTCAAGCCCGCCCGAGTCGACCACTCGGGCGGGCCGAGCCAGCCACTCGAGCAGCTGGCTCCGGTTCGCACGCAGACCGCAACCGACCCACTCCCGCCCCCGTTGCCACCACTACGACCACGCGGGCACCCAACCCAACAGACCGCCGAACTACTCCCAACCAACCCGGTCTGCCATCAGACCTCTTGCGAATGGGGCGTCCGCTGTGTCAAAAGGCCTCCGGCGCTGGCGACGGACCGCACACACGACAAGCACCAGCCTGCGAGCACCATCCGCAATGGGTGTCGCCATCCGGCCACTACGGCGCCGGCACCACTCACGGCCAGCCGCACCGCCCCGCTATACGCGAACACCCACCTCACCCACCGCCGGCAACACCGCCTCCACTCAAGCAACCCCACCAGCAACCGACGCCACCACAGCCAACCGCACTCCCCCGCCAACCACGCCCTGTCAGCGGAATGCCCACACCACCCACCGCCAGCAACACGGTCCCCGATCCGCCCGACCCACCCCGCCAACATCCAGCACCGCTCACGGCCAACCGGGCCCGCCCTTCACTCAGGCCCTGCCAGCGGAACGCGCCTCACCCACCGCCAGCAACGACCCAGCCCCCACCAGCAACCAGCACCACCCACGACCAGCCGCACACCCCCACCAACCACGCCCCACCAGCGGAACGCCCCTCACCCACCCCAGCAACCGACACCCACTCACAGCCAGCCGCGTTCCTCCGCCAACCTCGCCGCCTCCGCGCGGGTGCGGGCGCCCGTCTTCCCGATGGCCGCCGACAGGTGGTTGCGGACCGTGCCCTGGGAGAGCACCAACTCGCGGGCCACGTCCGCGATCGTGCCGCCATCGCTCGCCACCCGCAGGACGTCTCGCTCGCGGTCGGTCAGCGGGCTCTGGCCGGTGGCCAGCGACTCGGCCGCCAGCGCCGGGTCCACCACCCGCAGACCCGCGTGCACTCGGCGCACGGCGTCGACCAGCTGCTCCGGCGGGGCGTCCTTCACCACGAAACCGGCCGCCCCCGCGGCCATGGCTCGGCTCAGGTATCCGGGGCGGCCGAAGGTCGTGCACACCACGATCCGGCACGTGGGCAGCTCTCTGTGCAGCTCCGCCGCCGCGTCGATCCCGTCCCGGCCCGGCATCTGTACGTCCAGGAGGGCCACGTCGGGGTGTGTCGCCCGTGCGGCGGGCAGCACCTCGTCGGCGGCGCTGACCTGCGCGACCACCTCGATGTCCGGTTCCAGGCCGAGCATCGCGGCGAGCGCTCCCCGCACGAGCGCCTGGTCGTCGGCCAGGAGAACCCGGATCACCCGGTCACCGCGGCCCGCACCCGGAAACCGCCGGCCGGGTCGGGGCCCGCCGTCAGGGATCCGCCGACGTGAGCCAGCCGCTCGACCAGGCCGGCAAGACCGTGGCCCGGCGACGAGACACCACCCACCCCGTCGTCGCGGATCTCGATCCACGACTCACCCAGGCGCACCTCGCACCGGCGCGCCCCGGAATGCCTGATCACGTTGGTGACCCCCTCCCGAAGGACGTAGGCGAATGGCTCCTGAAGCTCGGCGGGCACGTTGTCCACCGCGTGCGGCAGGTCCGCGACGATCTCCGCGGCCTGCAGCGCCACCCGCGCGCCGACCAGTTCGGCCGGCAACGACGCCTTGCGATAGCCCGACACGGTGGACCGAACCTCGCTCAGCGCGGTGCGCGACAGGCGTTCGACATCGCGCAGTTCGGCGACCGCCTTCTCCTCATCGCCGGAACTCTCCAGGATCCGCCGGGCCAGACCCGCCTTGACGGTGATCGTGGTGAGGCTGTGGCCGAGCACGTCGTGGAGGTCCCTGGCCATCCGCGCGCGCTCCTCGGCGATGGCCAGCGTGGCGATCTCGTCGCGGGCCTCGCGCAGCTCGGCGTTCGACGCGATCACCTGGCGGGTGGCGAACAGCGCGATGGTCAGCACCACGAGGATCGACACGGAATTGAGGTTCGGCATGCCGTCGGCGATCTCCGTGCCGATCAGCAGGGCGGCCGTGACACCGAGGCCGAACACCAACCCGAACAGCGGCGGGAGCTGGATGAGCGCCATGGAGATCGCGTAGGTCATGTAGACGAGGTCGTCCGGGCCGAGCACGAACGCCAGGACCAGACCGCACCCGACCATCACCACGAAGGAGGCGATGCGCACCGACCGGGACCGCCAGCGCTCCGGCACCGCCACCAGCAGGAAGACGACCGCGTACACCACGACGGCCGTCACGACGGCGAACCGCACCCCGGCCGAGTGCGGTGCGACGTACACCTGGCTGACGGGGCCGACCAGGTAGAGCAGGAACATGGTCGTCATGGCGAGGCGCACGACGCGGCCGGAACGGGTGACCCGGCCGCCTCCCTCCCGCGGCCACTGCCACCCGAACCGCACCTGCTGGCTGAACACGGTGTTCACCGTACGACTTCGCCAGGCTTCACACCCGTGCGCTGTCGTGCCGGTACCGGCGGGTCACGGCCACCGCGAGCACCGCCGCCCAGACGGCCAGGACCAGCGCCGCCTGACCGAGATTCACCGACAGATCGGAGGTCACCGCCCCACGACCGACCTGACCGAGCCAGTACGACGGCAGCACTTGCGCCACGTCCAGCAGCCAGCCGGGCATGGTGTCCACGGGGATGAAGATCCCGCCGATCAGGGCCATGGTCATCATGGTGAGGGTCATGATCGGCTGCAGGCTCTCCGGCGTGCCGAGCTGGCCGATGAGCAACCCGATCAGTGCGAAAGGGATGGTCGCGAGCCAGGTGCCGAGGACGATCCGCAGCCAGCCGGCGGCGTCCAGGGACACACCCTCGAAGACTCCGCCGACCAGCGGCACCAGGAGCACCGCTGGCAGGGCCAACATCATGGCCATCATGGCCTTCGCGGACAGGTAGCCGGAGCCGGACAGCGGGGTCAGCCGCAGCTGGCGCTGCCAGCCGGCGGCCCGTTCGACGGCCACCCGGCCGCCGGCGAACAGCGCGCCGGACATGGCGCCGTAGGCCGTCATGTTGACCATGAGGACGCCCACGGCCGCCGGATCGTCGCCGCCGAAGATGCCGGTGTACAGCAGGAACAACGCGACCGGGAACACGATCGTGAAGATCAGGAAGCGGGTGGACCGGACCGTTCGACGCAGTTCGAGAACCAGGTAACCGACGCTCATCGCTCGACTCCTTCGGACGGGTCACCGGTGAGAGAAAGGAAGGCGCCTTCGAGACCAACAGCGGTGACCTCGATGTCGTGGGCTTGTGGGAAGGCCGCGAGCAGGGCGCGCAGCGTCAGGTCGGAGTCGGCCGTGGAGATGGTCACCCCGGTGGGCCGTAGCTCCACTTCGGACACGGCCGGCAGCGCGCGCAGCGCGGTGGCGCTCGCGTCGGGCACCGCCGCGCGGACGATCCGTCCGGACACCAGTGCGGTCACCTCGGCGACCGAGCCGTCCGCCACGATCCGTCCCGCCCGCATGAGCACCACGCGGTCGGCGTAGTTCTCCGCCTCCTCGAGGTAGTGGGTGGCGAACAGGACGGTGCGGCCGGTGTCGGTGAACCCGTGCATGGATCGCCAGAAGTCGCGGCGGCTGCGCACGTCCATGGCCGCCGTCGGCTCGTCGAGAACCAGCAGGTCCGGGTCGCTGACGAGCGCGACGGCGAACCGGACGCGCTGCTTCTGACCGCCGGACAGCTTGGCGCAGCGGCGGCTCGCCAGGTCCTCGATGCCGCTGAGGCGCAGTGCCTCGGCGACCGGCAGCGGGCGGTGGTGCAGCGAGGCGACCATGCCAACCGTCTCGCCGACGGTCGCGTCGTCGAGCAGGGCGCCGCCCTGCAGCATGGCGCCGATCGCCCCGGTGGCCACCGCTTCGTGCGGTGCGGCACCGAAGACGGTGACCGTGCCGGCGTCCGGCTTGGTGAGGCCGAGCAGCATGTCGACCGTGGTCGACTTGCCGGCGCCGTTCGGGCCGAGCAGGGCGACCACCTCGCCGGGGGCGATCACCAGGTCGAGTCCCGCGACCGCATGGACGTCGCCGTAGTGCTTGCGCAGACCGGCGAGCATGACTGCGGCGCCGGCGGTCGTGGTCCCGGTGGGTGAGAGCTGTGTCGTGTTCACGTATCCCACGATGCGTCCCGCGGCGACGGCGAGCCCAGGCCGACCGTCACCACGTCACCGTGACATGTGTCAGGGGGACATGTGTCAGGGGCGGGTCAGCAGCCGATCAGCTGGGCGGCCAGGTAGGCCTCGAGCTTGTCGGCCGCCACGCGCTCCTGGGTCATGGAGTCGCGCTCCCGCACGGTCACCGCCTGGTCGTGCAGGGAGTCGAAGTCGACGGTCACGCAGAACGGGGTGCCGATCTCGTCCTGGCGGCGGTAGCGGCGGCCGATGGCGCCGGCGTCGTCGAAGTCGGTGTTCCAGTTGCGGCGCAGCGCGGCCGCGACGGCCCGGGCCTTCGGGGTGAGGTCGGGGTTGCGCGACAGCGGGAGCACCGCCACCTTCACCGGCGCGAGCCGGCGGTCGAGGCTGAGCACCGCCCGCTTGTCGACCCCGCCCTTGGCGTTGGGGGCCTCGTCCTCGCGGTAGGCGTCCAGCAGGAACGCCATGAGCGGGCGGCCGACGCCGGCGGCCGGCTCGATGACGAACGGCCGGTAGCGGGAGTTCGTCGCCTGGTCGAAGTAGGACAGGTCGACGCCCGAGTGGTTGGTGTGGGTGGTGAGGTCGAAGTCGGTGCGGTTGGCGATGCCCTCCAGTTCGCCCCACTCCTGGCCGCCGAACCGGAAGCGGTACTCGATGTCGACCGTGCGCTTCGCGTAGTGCGACAGCTTCTCGCGCGGGTGCTCGTAGAGCCGCAGGTTGTCCGCCTTGATGCCGAGGTCGGTGTACCAACGCATGCGCTCGTCGATCCAGTACTGGTGCCACTCCTCGTCGCTGCCCGGCTCGACGAAGAACTCCATCTCCATCTGCTCGAACTCGCGGGTGCGGAAGATGAAGTTGCCCGGCGTGATCTCGTTGCGGAACGACTTGCCGATCTGGCCGATGCCGAACGGCGGCTTGCGTCTGGCGGTGGTGAGCACGTTGAGGAAGTTCACGAAGATGCCCTGCGCGGTCTCCGGGCGCAGGTACTGCATGCCCTCCTCGGACTCGACCGGTCCCAGTTGGGTCTTGAGCATCATGTTGAACTCGCGCGGCGGGGTGTACTGGCCGCGCACGCCGCAGTTCGGGCAGGGCACGGTGGACAGGTCGTCCTCCGCGACTTTTGTGCCGCTACGTGCCGCGAACTCTTCCGCCAACTGGTCGGCGCGGAAGCGCTTGTGGCAGGACGTGCACTCGACCAGCGGGTCGTGGAACGCCGACACGTGCCCGGACGCCGCCCACACCTGCTTGGGCAGGATGACCGACGAGTCGATCCCGACCACGTCCTCGCGGCTGTGCACCATCGTGCGCCACCACTCGCGCTTGATGTTGTTCTTCAGCTCGACGCCGAGCGGCCCGTAGTCCCAGGCCGAGCGGGTGCCACCGTAGATCTCCCCGCACGGGTAGACGAAGCCACGGCGCTTGCACAGGTTGACGACGGTGTCGACGAGATCGGCGGGCATGAAGTACTCCAACTGCCGCGCGCTCGGGGCCATGGCATTCAATGGCAGCTGGAAACGGCGTCTCAACGGGTCGCGGCCAACAAAGCGTATCCGGGGCGCCCGTTCCACCAACGAGTGACAAATACCTGTCGGATGCCAGGATGAGACGTTGCTCGCAGTAGCTGAGTACGTCCGTTTGGAGGATGTGTGCGCGAGAAAGGCTCGTTGCGGGCCCGACTACTACCCGGTGACGGGCCGCTGGCGAAGGTGTCGCCGCTGCTCGCCTTCGTGGCCGTGGCCGCGGTGTTCGTGGTCGGCGTGCTGGTCAAGGGGGTGGTCGGTGCCCTGCTGCTCGGCCTGCTGGCGGTGGGCGTGGCGGTGCTGCTCGCGGCCACCTGGCGCGTGCTGCCCCCGGCGCAACGACTCCTCCGGGTGGTTGTGCTGGCCGTGCTCGTGGTGGTCGCTGTGTCGGTTCTCCTGGCGAAATAGGTTCGGCGCCTAGGATGTTGAACACGGTAACCAGTATCCGTTCAGACCCGCCGAGAGGACGTGCCGTGACATCGGACGCCGTGAGCCCCAGGCTGGTCGAGCGCCACACGCACTCCGACGAACGACCGTCGGCGGCCCCGGCGCACGGACACACGGCGCGGAGCCTGTCCGCCGCGGGTGACCTGCTACGCGCACTCGCCGCGCCGGTGCGGATCGCGATCGTGCTGGAGCTGCGCGAAGCCGACCGCTGCGTGCACGAACTGGTCGAGTCCCTCGGCGTCGCGCAGCCGCTGATCAGCCAGCACCTGCGGGTGCTGAAGGCGACCGGAGTGGTGCACGGCGAACGGCACGGCCGAGAGGTCGTGTATCGCCTGGTCGACGAGCACCTGGCACACATCGTGGTCGACGCGGTCGCCCACGTCGAGGAAGGGCCTGCCCGGTGACCACCCACACCACCCCGACCGTGCCCGGCCGCCGCTCGACCAAGCAGCGCGCGGCCGTGGCGAAGCTGTTGGAACAGCTGGACGACTTCCGCTCGGCCCAGGAACTGCACGAGGAGCTACGCACGCGCGGCGAGGGCATCGGCCTGACCACTGTGTACCGCACGCTCCAGTCACTGGCCGACGCGGGCGAGATCGACGTGCTGCGGATCGACACGGGCGAGGCCGTCTACCGCCGCTGCTCGCGCCACCACCATCACCACCTGGTGTGCCGGGCCTGCGGCCGCACGGTGGAGGTCGAGGGCCCGGCCGTGGAGAAGTGGGCGGAGAAGGTGGCCGCGGCGAACGGCTTCACGGAGGTCAGCCACACGGTCGAGGTCTTCGGCACCTGCGCCGACTGCAGTAACTAGCTTGGTGGGCGGCCTGGCCAGCCGCCCGCGGCCGGCTGGCCGCCGACCTCCGCGTGGAACAGGTCGGGGTACTGGGTGGCCGAGTGGTTGATCACGGCTCGCGCGCGCGGCGGCCGTCGCCGTGTCTCGGCCCCACCGTGGTCGCGTCGGCAGGTGTTCGCCGAGGAGGCCGGCCGTGGCTCGTCGGCGTTCCAGGTCGTTGTCGATGTCCCCGGCGAGGATGAGTGCCTGTCGGTGATGGTCGGCGGCCCGGACGGTGTCGCCCGCCGCGACGTGTAGGTCCCCGAGTTCGTTGTGGGCCGTCGCGCGGAGGCCGAGGGCGCCGATCCGGGTGGTGACCCGCAGCGCCTGTTCGTAGTGGTGGGCCGCCTGGTCGTGGTTGCCCTGCTGCCGCGCCGCGGCGCCCAACGCCATGGTGGCCTGGCCTTCCAGCCACCGGTCGCCGAGCCGGTGGGCGCGGTCCAGGGCCACGGCCGCGTGAACGCGGGCCTGGTTCGCGGCGCCGAGCCGGGTGTGGCAGAAGCTCAACGCGGCGTGGGCGAGTCCTTCGATCCAGTGGTCGCCGATCGCGGTGGCCAGGGTGAGCGCGTGGTGGCCGTGGTCGACGCCCTCGGACCCGGTTTCGGTGCACAGGCTCAGACCCGTGTGGGCAAGGCAGCTACCCAGTGGTCCTCGGTCGGGCCGGAGAGGGCGAGGGCGCGGCGGAAGTGGTCGCGCGCGACGCTCCACCTGCCCACCTGCCGGTACGCGTTGCCGAGGCCGGCGAGCACGCGATTGACGCCCCCACTGGTCGTCGAGCTCCCGGTAGAGCTCGAGAGCCGTCAGGTTGTGGTCGATCGCCGGGCCGGATCTGCCGATCCAGTCGTAGACGGTGCCCAGGCTGTTGAGGGTCTTCGCCGCACCCACGGGGTCGCCGACGCGGGTGGCGATCCGCGGTGCCGCGTCGTTGTGGTCCAGCGCCTTGTCGAACTGTCCGCTGCGCCAGTGCGCGAACGCCAGGTTGGTCAAGGTCTCGATGTGGCCGCGAGGGTGGTGCGCTCGCTCGACCGCGGCCAGGGCGACCTGGTGGGTGGCGATCCAGTCGTCGTAGTGGCCGCGGATGAGGAAGTACCGCCACAGTGAGCGGGGCAGCTGCCAGGCCGGGTGATGCCAGCCCTGCCCCGCGGCCAGCGACGTGACCGCCACCGCGTTCGCGGCTTCCGCGTCCAACCAGGCCACCGCCTGCTCCGGCGAGGTGGGTACGAAGGGGCGGTTCGGCGGAGTCGGCACGTCGACGGGCAGGTGGATTCGGCTCGGGTCGAGTTGGTCGGCTGCCTGGTCGGCGACGTACAGGTAGTGGTCGACCAGCCGGCGCAGCGCCGCCCGGCGGCACGTCTCGTCCAACTCGGACACCGCCCTGCCATAGGCGTAGCGGCGCAGCAGGTCGTGAAACTGGTAACGGCCGGCCTGGGGCTGCTTGACCAGGTGTACGTCGACGAGTTCTTCCAGCAGGAGTTCGGCGGTGTCCGGGTCGAGCCCGGCGAGCGCCGCGGCGGCGTGGCGGTCGAACGGCCCGCCGGGATGCAGCCCCACCAGGCGGAACAGTTCCCGCTGAGGCTGGCTCAGGTGCCGGTAGGAGACGGTGAACGCCGCCAGCACGCCGAGGTCGGCGTGTGCGTCGGTGGTCGCGTGCTGCTCCCGTTCGAGCAGCGCGTTGAGGTGCGCGACCGTCCAGGCCGGGCGGTGCCGCAGGCGGGTCGCCGCGAGCCGGATCGCGAGGGGCAGCCCGCCGCACAGCCGTACCGTCTCTCGCACATCGGTCTCGCGCACATCGTCCCGCTCGTTCCCCGTGTACCGGTCGGCGCCGACGACACGGGTGAACAGTGCCAGTGCCGCCGGTTCGGACAGCTCGTCGACCGACAGGCTGCGCACGTTCTCCAGACCGAGCAGCCGGTTCCGGGTGGTGACGAGCACGTGGCACCCGGCGCCGGCCGGGAGCAGCGGGCGGACCTGCCCGGCATCGGCGGCGTTGTCCAGTACGACGAGCACACGCCGGTTCTCGAGGGCCCCGCGCCACAACGCCGCGCATTCGTCCACGTTGTCCGACAGCCGGGGGTGGTCGACCCCGAGCCCTCGCAGCAGGACACCGATGGCCGCCCTGGGGTCGAGCGGCTCGTGCCCGGTGGTGTGGCCGCGCAGGTCGGCGAACAGTTGACCGTCCGGATACCGGTCCCGCAGCCGCCACGCCACCTCGACGGCCAGCGTGGTCTTCCCGACACCGGGCATCCCGTCGATCGAGGTGACCGTCGAGGTGGGGCCGACCGTCGACACCCAGGCCAGCAGCTGGTCGACCTCCTCGGCACGGCCGGTGAAGTCCTCGACCCCGCGCGGCAGCAACGTCCGACCCGCCCCGGACGGGAACGCAGGGCGTTCGTCCGGCTCGGCCAGCAGTTCCAGGTGCAGGTGGCGCAGGCAGGTGTTGGGCTCCACGCCCAGTTCGTCGGCCAGCAGGCGTCGGCAGTCGGCGTAGGCGGCCAGTGCCTCGGCCGTGCGCCCTACGCCCGCCAGGGCACGGATCAGCCGCTCCCACAGCGGTTCCCGCAGCGGGTGACGGGCGACCAGCTCCCGCAACTCGGCACACACGGGCCGCCCGTCCGCCGCCGCGAGGTCCAGATCCACCCGCCGCTCCACCGCGCCGAGGAGCCGCTCCTCCAACCGCGGCACGTGCTCCGCGCGCAACACCGCCGAACCGACCCCGTCCAACGGCTCCCCGTGCCACAGCCCTACCGCGTCGGTGAGCAACCCCCGCTCGGTGGCCGGGTCACCCGCCGCGCCGGCGTCCGCCAACAGCCCGTGGAACACCGCGACGTCCGTATCCGCGGCCACCAGCCGATAGCCGCCCGGAGTGGTGGCGACCGCGTCCTGTCCGACAACGTGACGCAACCGCGTCATCGCCGTCTGCACGCTGCCCTTGACCCGGCTCGGCAGCCGTTCTCCCCAGATCGCCCTGGCCAGGGCATCCACCGACACCGCTTGGCCGGGCGACAGCGCCAACGCGGCCAGCAGCGATCGCATCCGGTCCGGCATGGCCACCGGCCTGCCATCGACCTGCACGTCGAACGGACCGAGCAGTCGAATCCGTACCATGCCGGGCAGCATGTCTGACGACTTGGCGGCCGCGCTGCACAACGGCTAAATGGGTGGCCGGCCAGGTCCGGCAACGCTCTGCCCAAGGGGAGGCAGGGCGCCGGTCCCGGCCGGCCACCGCATCACACCCCCGCCAGGCCGTTCCTCTTGATCACCCCCGCGTACCACCGCGCGCTGTCCTTCAGGGTGCGCTGCTGGGTTTCGAAGTCCACGTGGACCAGGCCGAAGCGCTTCGCGTAGCCCTCGGCCCACTCCAGGTTGTCCATGAGCGACCAGCAGAAGTAGCCCCGTAGATCAACCCCCCGCGTCAACGCCCCGTGTGCCGCCCGCAGGTGGCCGTCCAGGAACGCGATCCGGTCGTGGTCGCCGATGGTGCCGTCCGGGCCCACGACGTCCGGGTACGCGGCGCCGTTCTCCGTCACGTACAACGGCAGCTTCGGGTACTCCTCGTGCAGTCGCACCAGCAGCTCCTCCAGGCCCGCCGGCTGCACCTCCCAGCCGAGGTCGGTCCGCGGGTTTCCGCTGTCCAGGAACCGCACGGACGCGCCGACCCACTCCGTCGGTCCCTGGTCCGGCACCGGGGCCGTCTCCACCAGGTAGGCCCGGTAGTAGTTCACCCCCAGCATGTCGATCGGCGCGGCGATGGTCGCCAGGTCGCCGTCCATCACCAGTTCCGGCAGGCCGAACGGCGTCATGTCCTCCATCACGTCCGCCGGGTAGCCGCCGCGCAGCACCGGGTCCAGGAAGATCCGGTTCTGCAGGGCGTCCACCCGCCTCGCCGCGTCCGCGTCCGCCTCGGATGCCGCGTGCACGGGGTACAGGTTGAGCGTGATGCCCGCCGGGGTGTTCGGGGCCAGCGCCCGGATCCGCTCCATGGCCAGGCCGTGCGCCAGCAGCAGGTGGTGCGTGGCGGCCACGGCCGCGGTCGGCGAGGTCACCCCGGGAGCGTGCCGGCCCGAGCCGTAGCCGACGAACGCCGCGCACCACGGCTCGTTCAGCGTCAGCCACCCGTCGACCCGGTCCGCCAGCCGCGCCACTATCGACTCCGTGTACTCGGCGAACCGGTACGCCGTGTCCCGAGACGTCCAGCCGCCGCGCTCCTCCAACGCCTGCGGCAGGTCCCAGTGGTAGAGCGTCGCCCACGGGCTGATGCCCGCCGCCAACAACCGGTCCACCAGACGGTCGTAGAAGTCCAGCCCGGCGACATTGGCCGCACCCCCAGACGGGCGAACCCGCGGCCATGCCACCGAGAACCTGTACGCACCGAGCCCCAGCCCGGACATCAGGTCCACATCGGACTCGTAGCGCCGGTAGTGATCAGCACCCGGCTCCCCCGTGTCCCCGTTCACCACCGCCCCCGGACGCCGGCAGAACTCGTCCCAGATGGAGTCGGTCCGGCCGTCCACCGTGGTCGCACCCTCGACCTGGAACGACGCGGTCGCCGCACCCCACACGAACCCCGTGGGAAACCGGAGTGCGACGGACTGTGCTGATTCCGGCAAAGCTGATTCTGGCAACGCTGACACGGTCACCCCTTAACGGCACCTTGCATGATGCCGGCCACGATCTGCCGGCCGAGTACGACGAACACCACAAGAATCGGGATGGTCGCCAGCGTCGTCCCGGCGAGCACCAACGAGTAGTCCACGTAGAACCCGCTCTGCAGCCGCTCCAGCGCGATCTGCACGGTCGGGTTGTCCGCGTTGAGCACCACGAGCGGCCACAGGAAGTCGTTCCACGACGTCATGAACGTGAACATGCCGAGGAACGCGGCGGCCGGCCGGACGGCGGGCAGGCAAACGTGCCAGTACACGCGGATCATCGAGCAACCGTCCACTCTGGCCGCTTCGATCAGCTCGTACGGCACCACCTGCATGGTGTACTGCCGCATCCAGAACACGCCGATCGCGGTGACCAGGTTGGGCACGATCACCGCCTGCAGTTCGCCCACCCAGCCGAACTCGGACATCGCCATGAACAGCGGGATGATGCCGAGCTGGGTCGGCACGGCCAGCGTGGCGACCACGAACAGGAACAACCCGTTGCGGCCGCGGAACCGCAGGCGCGCGAACGCGAAACCCGCGAGCGTGGAGAACAGCACGGTCGTGAACGTCACGGCGCCGGACACGATCAAGCTGTTGCCCAACGACTTCCAGAACGGCACGGTGTCGAACACCCGCGCCGCGTTCGAGAAGAAGTTCCCGCCAGGTATCAACGGCGGCACCCGCTCCGCCAGCATCGAGCTGTCCCGCGAGGCCACGAGGAACGACCAGAAGAACGGGAACACCGACCCGATGACGAAGGCGATCAGCAGCCCGTACACCCAGAACGATGCACGCCGGTCGCCCGTGGCCCTGCGCCGCAGCGCCACCATGGCGGTCACCGGTCCACCTCCCCGGTCGACGCGAGTCGCCTCGTCAGCAGGAAGTTCGCCACGGCGATGATGATGATCACCAGGAACAGCGCCCAGGCGATCGCCGACGCGTAGCCGAGATCGTGTGTCTCGAACGCGGTCTGATACATGTACAGCGTCACCGTCTGGTACTGGTTCGACGATCCGCCGTTGTTCGAACCGGGCATCTCGGCGAACAGCTTCGGCTCAGTGAAGATCTGCAGTCCGCCGATGGTCGAGGTGATCACCACGAAGATCAGCGTCGGCCGCAGCAGCGGCATGGTGACGCTGAAGAACCGGCGGGCCGCGCCCGCTCCGTCGATCATGGCGGCCTCGTGGAGCTCCTTCGGGATCGCTTTCATGGCCGCCAGCACGATCAGCGCGTTGTAGCCGGTCCACCGCCAGTTGACCATCGTGGCGATCGCCAGGTGTGAGGCGAACCTGTTGGACTGCCAGTTGATCGGCTCGAATCCGAGAGCCTCCAGCAGCCCGTTGATCAACCCGTAGTTCGGGCCGAACAGGTTGGCGAAGATGATCCCGACCGCGACCAGGCTGACCACGTAGGGCAGCAGGACGCCGACCCGCCAACCGGTCGGCATCCGCAGCCGCGTGTTCAGCAGCGCGGCTATGGCCACCGCCACCACGATCTGCGGGCCGGTGGACAACGCGAAGATGCTGACCGTGTTGGCCAGCGCGTTCCAGAACTGTGCGTCACCGAACAGCTTCACGTAGTTGTCGAGCCCGATGAACGTGCCCTCGAGATCGAGCAGCTCCCGGTCGAACAACGACAGATACGACGTGTACAACAGCGGGAACAGGCCGAACACACCGAACAGCACGAAGAACGGTGCTATGTAGAGGTACGGCGACCATTTCACGTCCGCCTGGCTCAGCCGCTGGCGGAACGTGAGCCGCGGCGGGCCGGGCGGGGCGGACGCCGCCCTGCCCGGCGCCCGCCCCGTCAGTGTTGCCATCTATTCGACGATCTTCTGTGCTGCGTCGACCGCCTGTCGCCAACCGTCCTCAGGAGACGTTCCCTGCTCGACCGCCTGCAATGCCGGGCTGGTCGCGTTCTCCTGGATCTTGCCGTCACCAGGGCCCTTGTACTGCGCCTGCTCGACCTTGTTCGCCTGGGTGGCGAACAGCTCACCGGACAACACGTCGCCGAAGTACGCGTTGGTGCTGGTCAGCAGATCCGGCGAGGTCAACGCTTCGACCTGGCTGGGGAACGTGCCGGCCGCCTTGAACGCCTTGATCTGCTGCTCCGGCGCCGTCAGCCAGGCCGCGAGCTTCGCCGCTTCCTCCGGGTGCTCCGACTGCTGGGGCACGGTCAGGTAGGACCCGCCCCAGTTGCCGCCGCCGCCCGGGAAGGCGTCGGTGACCGCCCACTTGCCGGCGTTCTCCGGACCGGCCTGCTCCTCGATCACGCCGAGCATCCACGACGGGCACGACTTCGTGGCGAACGCACCCTGCTTGAAGCCGGCGTTCCACTCCGGACTGAACGCCACGAGCTTCGCGGTCTGGCCCCTGTTCCCGGCGGATGTCACCTGCTCCCAGTTGCTCTTGATGTCCGGGTTGGACTCGATGGCGAGCTTGTCGTCGGTGTCGAGGTAACCGGTGTCGAGCTGGTTCTGCATTGCGTTGAAAATCTGCGAGGTGGAGTCGAACCAGGGCTGCCCCGTGGCCGTGACGTACTGGTCACCGGCCGCGAAGTAGGTCTCCCAGCTCTCGAACAGCGGCTTCACCGACTCGGGGTCGGACGGCAGACCGGCCGCCTCGAGCAGGTCCTTGCGGTAGCACATGGCGAGCGGGCCGATGTCCGTGCCGTAGCCGATCCAGGTCCCGTCCTTCGTGGTGCCGGCCTCGTACTTCCAGTCCAGCCAGCGTTCCGGCTTGACGTCGCTCGGGCCGATATCCGCCAGGTTCTGGAACAGCTGCGGCTTGTCCCGCACGTCCGGGAGGTGGGCCTCCTCGATGGCCACCACGTCCTCGAGACCGTCGTTCGCCGCGAGCTTGGTCAGCAACTGCTGGTGGTACGGACCACCCTGACCGGTCTTGTGATGAGTGATCTTGATGCCGGGGTTGAGCCGCTCGTATTCGGTGAGCAACTCGTCGTAGCCAAACTCCGTGAACGTGCCGATGGTCAGCTCTATCTGCCCATCATCGGCACCGGAGGCGTCGTCGCCACAGGCGGACAGACCGGCCACTGCCACAAGGGCAATCGCGCCGGCTAACACCCTTGTTTGCTGTCGTCGCACGTCAGTGTGTCCCTTGCTGCCAGATTTCTGGGAGCGCTCCCAGAAGGAGAGCCCGAGTGTGTCCCGCACCACCAATACATGTCAAGGAAAACGTGGGTGGTGGTAACCGAGTCGTTAGGGAGCGCTCCCAGGAACCGGGGGTTACACTCACGCCGTGCCGCCCTCCCAGGACGAGCGCCCGACGTTGGAGGACGTCGCCGCCTACGCCGGCGTGTCCCGCTCCACGGCGTCGCGCGCGCTCAACGACGACGACTATGTCAGCACGCGCGCCAAGGAGAAGGTGCTCAGCGCGGCCAGGGAGCTGGGCTATTCCCCCAACCAGGCGGCCCGCTCGCTCGTGACCAAGCGGACCGGCGCGGTCGCGGTCGTGCTGTCCGAGCCGGAGGCCAACGTACTCGACGACCCGTACTTCGCGGCCGTCATGCACGGCGCGTTCCGCGAACTGGCGGCGGCGGGCGCGCAGATGCTGCTGATGTTCGTCGACAGCCGCGACGACGTGCCGCGTACGGTGAAGTTCCTCGAGGGCGGGCACGTCGACGGGGCGCTGGTCTTCGCGCCGCACAAGGGAGATCCACTGCCGACGGCGCTGCGCCTGCTCCGGGTGCCGGTGGTGTTCGGCGGCCGGCCCGGTGCCCGGCGGTCGGGGCTGCACGCGGTCGACTTCGACAACCGGGCCGGCGCCCGGCTCGCGGTGGAGCACCTGCTCGGCACGGGCCACCGGCGGATCGCCACGATCACCGGCATGCTCGACCACCCGGCGGCGGCCGATCGCCTCGACGGCTGGCGCGCGGCCCTCACCAACGCCGGCATCGAGCCGGACGGCCTGTCCGAGACGGGTGACTTCACGATGGCGAGCGGCGAGGCGGCCACCGCCAAGTTGCTGGCCCGCTCCCCCGACCTGGACGCTGTCTTCGCGGCGAGCGACCTGATGGCGGCCGGCGCGCTACAGGCACTGCGCGCCGCCGGCCGCCGAGTGCCGGAGGACGTGGCGGTCATCGGTTTCGACAACCACCCGACGCTCGCGCCGGCCATGAACCCGCCACTCACGTCGGTGCACCAGGATCCGAGGGAACAGATCCACGAGATGGTGACCATCCTCATGGGACTGCTGGCGGGTGAGCCGGTACGGCCGCGTACGCACGTGCTGCCGGTGAAACTGGTGGTCCGCAACTCCGCGTGACCCCCGGTTGGCCTCCGGCCCCCGGATTCCAGCGCACCGGCCGGCACCGACAATTCCGCCCGAAGCGGGTCTTGCCTGTGTGCAACTCGCTGACTGTGGACAACCCGCAGCCCCAGCGAGTCCCACGTTGGTGACACGCGAGTCCCACGTTCAAACCTGGCGAGTCCCACGTTGGTGACCGGCGAGTCCCACGTTCATGCAGCGTGAGTCTCCTCGCAGGACATCCGAGTTGGCGGTTCGCGAACCCAGCCCGCAGTCGCGAACCGCCAACTCGCGTGTCGCGAGAGGGGGACTCGCGGGTCTCGAACGTGGGACTCGCGTGTTCTGAACGTGGGACTCGCCGGGGCTGGAGCGCGGGCACGGGTGGGGACAACTCACGCGCTGTGGACAACCTGCGGTGGCAGGGTTTCCGCGAGCCTGGACTGTCGGTGCCGGCCGGTACGCAAGCCGTGTTTGATGACATCGTTTGACCTGCGGGTTTGTCTTCCTGGTCAGGAGCATGGGATTCGTGTGGGGAGTGCGAGATCGCGGTTCCCGACGGTGAGATCGCGGTTGATGGGGAACCTGGAGTGGTCAGCGCCGGGCAGGGGGTCCGCGGGGCCTGGCGGTAGGGCTCGGTCACAGTTGTTCTGTTGACTCAGTAGTTCCACCCCTGTGTGCACACAGCAGCCGGGAAACGACGGCCTCACGCACCAGAACCGCGATCTCGCGTGCCGCGAACCGCGATCTCGCGTGCGAGAACCGCGATCTCACGCAGGCTGACAACGGCGTGGACAACCCCACCGGCGCCTGCCAAGCATCTACGCAGGTCAAAGCCATGCCATCAAATCGGACCTCGCCTACGCTGGATAACGGGGGGCCGGGAGGCCGCCGTTGATCTTGACCAGACGGCCGCGACCAGGGCGGCCACGATCAGCCCGCGGCTTTGATGAGCGGCGCGTCCCGCGACAACTCCCGGAACCCGATGCTGTAGTACAGCCCCCGCGCCCCGGGATGCCCCGGCGCACCCAGGCAGGCGACCGTCACCTGAGTGGCCCCGGCCGCCCGCGCCAGCCGCATCCCGTGCAGGAGCACCGCCCGCCCGAGCCCCAGCCGCCGGTAGTCCGGATGCGTCCCGACCGGCTCGAACTCGGCGGTCTTGTTCGCCTCGTCGAGCCACATGATCGTCGAGGACGCCATCGTGCCGTCCGGCGCCTCCACCAGGACGTGCAGGTCGCCGCGATACGCGGCCGTCCGCCGGACACCCTCGTAGCTCTCGGCCGTGTACGTCGACGGAGCCCAGGCATCCAGGTGGGCCCGGACCGCGGCCGCCGGCCCGGCCTCGTCGGCCGTGCGGAACCGGAATCCGTCCGGCAGTACCGGCTGCGCCACGTCCGTGAGGTCCCGCTCGTTGAGCTGGGTCCAGGACCCGTGGTCGCCGAGCGCGGCCGGGTCGGACTCGTAGCCGTGCGCCGCCCATCGCTTCAGGGCGAACTCATCGGTGGCGCTCGGCAGCACCGTCCGCTCGAGACCCGCCGCCGTGACGTCGTACCAGTCGATCACCTGGTCGACCAGCCCGGCATGGTCGGGATGGACCTGATACGCCAGGTAGGCGCCGGCGATGTCCTTCTCCGACCCGTCGCTCCGCCGCACCCGGCGCGGAAGTTGGGCCCAGCCCCACGCCACCAGCTCCCCGCCGGAGAACCACAGCCGACGCGGCCAGCTCGCGCCCTCGCTGGCGTGCCCCTTGCCCCAGTTCCAGGCCAGCTCACCGAACGACGCGTCGGCGGTCACCAGGTCCGGGCGGATGGCGGTGACCCGCTGCGCCAGACCCTGCATGAGCCGCACGTCCGCGGCGGTCACCAGCTCGGCCATAGCGGGCCACTGTGTCAGGACTCCGCAACGCCGTCGAACCGTTTTCCGGCCGGGGCGTAGCTCGAGAACGTGATTCCGCCGCGGAACGCCTTCGAGGAGAGCAGCGTCAGCGTCGGAAGCTCGAACCCCTCGGGGAACAGCCGGCGGCCGCGGCCCTGCACGACCGGGTAGACGAACAACCGGTACTCGTCCACCAGGCCAGCCTCGATCAACGTGTGGCACAGCGTGATGCTGCCGGTGACCACGATGTCCTGGCCCGGCTTCTCCTTCAGCGCGCGCACCTCCTCGACCGGGTCGCCCGACAGCACCGTGGAGTGCTGCCACCGCGGGTCGGTCATGGTCGAGGAGACCACGTACTTCTGGACCTGGTTGAGGTAGTCGGTCACGCCCGTCGCGTCGTCGGACAGCGTGGGCCAGTAACCGCGCAGGTCCTCGAACGTCTTGCGGCCCACGAGGAACCCGTCGGACCGGCTGTCCTGGCTGTGCAGTTCCTCGAGCAGATCCGAGTTGTCCACATCGGCCTGTCCCTGGGCGTTGAACCAGTCCCCCAGCATCTCGATCGAGCCGTCGAGCGTGATGTTCTGTGTGATGGCGAGCGTCCGCACGATGTCCTCCTCAGTGGTCCCTTACCAATGAGACGGACGGTGCGCGCGAAACTCATCGGTCAGTGCTCGTACGGGTCCTCGGGCTCGGTGGTCGGCTGTACCGAATGGACGGTCGCCGTCGGGACGTACTCGTTCGCCTTGGTGGCCGAGTCGGGAACCACGGTCGCCACCAGCTGGACCCAGCTGTCGTCCTGGTAGCCGGACAGGTCCCCGCCCCGCAGGCGGACCTTCACGGGATACGCGTCCGCCGCACAGCAGGCGATGGCGATCCGCGCCACGTAGGTGTCGTCGCCGTCGTGGACGACGAAGCCCGTCAGCCGGATCCGGCGATCGGTCAGCGAGTCGCCCGAGTCCCAGGCGGCGCGCAGCGAGAAGTCGGTGAGCGTCACGTCCACCGGGTCGCCGGACGGCAACGGGGGGAACAGCTCGGTGCCGTCGGCCGCCACGTCGGTGGGCGGCGACTCGGCTGGCGCGCGGCTCGCGTCCCGGTTCACCGTGTCCGCACCGAGCGCGGGCGGCGCCACCAGGAACACGGCCAGCACCGGCAGCATGAGCAGCCACGCGCTCCGGGCGGGGTGGTCGTGGTCGTGACCCCCGTGGTCCACCCGGGCGCCACGCAGCTCCCGCACGATCGACACGGCCGCCAAGCCGATCATCACGACGCCCGCGAGAATCAGCAGCCACTGATGGGCGGCCTTCACGTAGCGCAGGTAGGTGCCGTTGAACGAGATCTTCAGCAGCGCGCCGCCGAGCAGCACGAGCAGGATGTTCTGGGTCTCGCGCCTCATCGGACACCCCCGAGTACGAGCACGCCGGCGACCACCGCGCAGCAGACGGCCACCACGAACGTCAGCGGTGCGAACCGCACGGCGAACCGCCTGCCGAGCGTACCTGCCTGCAACGCGAACAGCTTGATGTCGATCGCCGGGCCGACCACCAGGAACACCAGCCGCGGCAGCAGCGGCAGCGCGGACAGCGACGCGGCGACGAACGCGTCCGCCTCGCTGCACAGTGCGAGCACCACGGCCAGCACGGCCATCACCACGATGCCCAGCACGATCTGGTCGCCCAGGGTGTCGAGCCAGCCTCGCGGCACGACCACGTTCAGCGCGGCGGCCGTGAGCCCGCCGATCACCAGGAACCCGCCGGCCTCCACCAGGTCCTGCCGGGACGTCTCGGCGAACACCGCCCAGCGCGAGCGGCCGTCATCGTCGGGCAGCCGGCGCAGGGCCCGCTCGGCGAACCACTCCATCTTGCCGAACCTGGCCCACAGCCAGCCCATGACGAGCGCGGTGGCCATGGAGCCGGCGAAGCGGGCGAGCACCATCTTCGGCTCGCCGGGGAACGCGACCGCCGTCGCCACCAGCACGATCGGGTTGACGGCGGGCGCCGCCAGCAGGAACGCGAGCGCAACCGACGACGGCACGCCCTGCTGAATGAGCCGCTTCGCCACCGGCACGGCCGCACACTCGCAGTTGGGCAGCACCACCCCGGCCGCACCGGCCACCGGCACGGCGAGCGCCACCCGCTTCGGCAGCACCCGGCGCAGCACGTCACCCGACACGAACGCCGCGATGGCGCCGGACAGCAGCACCCCGATCACGAGGAACGGCAGCGCCTGGGCACACACGGCCACGAAGATGGTGGCACCCGTGCGGATGCCCGCCACGTCGAGAACCGAGGCGAGCCATGACTGCCCGACCAGCGCGAGCACCAGCAACACGCACAGGACCTCGAGCGAGGTGATGCGCCGGCGAGGCCGGGCGACCGTGTCCGTCATTCGGCCGGCTTCTCGTCGACCTCGCCGACCAGCTCGGCGCGCAACTGGGACGCGGTGGAGACCACGAGCATGAGGAGCGTGCCGAGCGCGGCCGCGTCGAGCCCGTCGGCCGGGAAGGCGTAGCGCAGCGTCACGTCCATCCCTCGGTCGGTGTGCACGACGCCAAGGGTGCCGAACAGGCCCTGCCCCGCGCGTTCGGCGGCCGACGACGCGAGCTTCGGGTCATCGGGCAGGTCCCACGCCACCACGCACGTGAGGCTGAGCACTGTCAGGCCCTCGGCCAGCTGCATGGCCTGCACGGCGCAGGGCACGTCGATGTGCCGGAACGTGAGCGCTCCGTCGTCGTCGACGTGCACCTCGTGGAACGTCTCGAGCGCGACGCGGGCCTTGGTCAGCAGATCCGCGGTGTTCAAGGCTTCCTGCTGGGTCATGGGTTCCCTTCGTTGAGTGCGGCGGCCACGTCGTCGCTGTCCTTCGCGGCACCGAAGCGCCGGTCGCGCCGCGCGTACTGCGCGGCCGCCCGCCACAGGTCCCGCCGGTCGAAGTCCGGCCACAGGATGTCCTGGAAAACCAGCTCAGCGTAGGCGGACTGCCACAGCATGAAGTTGGAGGTGCGCTGTTCGCCGGACGGGCGGATGAACAGGTCGACGTCGGGCATCTCCGGTTGGTACAGGTACTTCTCGACCGTCCGGTCGGTCACCTTGTCCGGGTTGAGCTTGCCGGCGGCCGCGAGCCGGGCGATCTCGCGGGCCGCGTCGCCGATCTCCGCGCGGCCGCCGTAGTTGATGCACATGGCGAGGTTGAGGACGTCGTTGTCCTTCGTCCGCTCGGCCGCCGACTCCAGCTCGGTGATCACGCTGCGCCACAGCCGCGGCCGCCGGCCGGCCCAACGGACGCGGACGCCCATGGCGTCGAGCTCGTCGGTGCGGCTGCGGATGACGTCGCGGGAGAAGCCCATGAGGAAGCGGACCTCCTCGGGGCTGCGGCGCCAGTTCTCCGTGGAGAACGCGTAGAGGGACAGCCATTTGACGCCCAGCTCGATGCAGCCGCGGGCGACCTCGACCACCACCGCCTCGCCGCGCTTGTGGCCCTCGATGCGGGTGAGGCCCCGCTGGTTGGCCCAGCGGCCGTTGCCGTCCATGACGATCGCGACGTGCTGGGGCACGAACTGGGCGGGGATGGCCGGGGGCTTCGCGCCCGACGGGTGCGGTGCTGGGGGCTCGATCGCCTTGCGGCTGGTTCGTCGGCGCAGCATGGGAACGACCCTACTGAGTGGGCGCTCCACGCCGAGTCATTGGCTCGCTCCGCTCGCTGGCGGGCGGGCCTCAACCCGGCCGGACCACCCGCTCGACAAAAGGCAACGAGCGGAGCTGGCGTTCCAGGTGCCACTGGAGCAGTGCGGCGATGAGGCCGCTGCCCTCGCGGCGGGCGTTGCCGCCGGAGGCCTCGGCCACGTCCCACTCGCCGCGGGCGAGGGCGTCCATCAGATGGAGTGTCTCGACCGCCGGGGCGGCCGAGCCGGGCGGCCGGCAGCGCGGGCAGACGGCGCCGCCCGCCGGCACGCTGAACGAGCGGTGCGGGCCGGGCTCGTTGCAGCGCGCGCACTCGGATACGGCGGGCGCCCAGCCGGCGAACGCCATGGCGCGGAGCAGGAACGCGTCGAGCACGAGGGACGGGTCACGTTCGCCGTCGGCGAGTGCCCGCAGCGCGCCGGCCACCAGCAGGTAGAGCCGGAGCACGGGCTCGCCCTCCTCGGCGGAGAGCCGGTCGGCCGTCTCGAGCACGGCGCAGGCGGCCGTGTAGCGCTGGTAGTCGTCGACGATGCCGGCGCCGAACGCGTCGATGGTGACCACCTGGGTGATCACGTCGAGCGTGCGGCCGGTGTAGAACTGGACGTCCACATGGGCGAACGGCTCGACGCGGGCACCCAGCCGGGAGGTGGTGCGCCGCACCCCTTTGGCGACCGCCCGGACCTTGCCGTGGCGCTGGGTGATGAAGGTGATGATGCGGTCGGCCTCGCCGAGCTTCTGCACGCGAACCACCACACCGGTGTCGCGATAGAGGCTCACGGCCCCATCGTCTCACCTACCACCGACATCGCCCATCGCGACATCGGCTCAGAGCGAGGCGAAGATGATAATGTTGAGAAGCCAGACCACCACGCCGATACCGGTGGCGATCGTGCAGAACATCTTGGCCTTCCCCGAACGCATCTGCGCCTCGGCGTGCTGGCCGTACTGCCACGCGGGGTCGACCTTCGTGGCGTTGATGATCGCGGGGATCGCAACGGGCCAGAACAGGAAGATGCAGCCGATGGCCCAGCCGAGGTAGCTGCTGGGCTTCTCGCCCTGCTGCTGCGGGTAGCCCTGAGGCGCCTGGGGGTAGCCCTGCTGCGGGTAGCCCTGCTGCTGGGGGTAACCCTGGGTGGGGGTAGCCCTGAGGTTGCTGCGGGTAGCCCTGAGGCTGTTGGGGGTAGCCCGGCTGCTGGGGGGCCTGGCCGTAGGGCTGCTGCTGGCCGTAGGGGTTGGTCACGACAGGCTCTCCTCGTATTGATGCACGGTCCGGTCGGACCCTATCGGTAAGCGCGCCCGCGCATCCGGCGATCCCACTATCGGGCTCAGAATCCGAGACGGCGGAGCTGCTTCGGGTCGCGCTGCCAGTCCTTGGCCACCTTGATGTGCAGGTGCAGGTACACGCGGCTGCCCAGCAGCGCCTCGATCTGGCGGCGGGCGGCCGAGCCGACCGTGCGGAGGCGTTCGCCCTTGTGGCCGAGCACGATGCCCTTCTGGCTGTCGCGCTCCACGTACAGGTTCGCGTAGATGTCGAGCAGGTCGTCGCGGCCCTCGCGTTCCACCATCTCCTCGACCGTGACGGCGATGGAGTGCGGCAGTTCGTCCCGCACGCCCTCCAGCGCGGCCTCGCGGATCAGCTCGGAGATGAGCGTGGCTTCCGGCTCGTCGGTCAGCTCGCCGTCCGGGTAGAGCTGCGGGCCCTCGGGCAGGTGGCTGACCAGCACGTCGGACAGGCCGTCGACCTGGAAGTTGTCGACCGCCGACACGGGGATGAGGTCGGCGAACTCCATCACGTCCTGCAGCGCCATCAGCTGGTCGGCGATCTGCTGCTTGCCGACCAGGTCGGTCTTCGTGACCACGCCTACGACCGGGGTGTGCCGGGACAGCTTCACCAGCTCGGCCGAGATGAACTTGTCGCCGGGGCCGATCTTCTCGTTCGCCGGGACGCAGAAGCCGATCACGTCGACCTCGGACCAGGTGGCGCGGACGACGTCGTTGAGGCGCTGGCCGAGCAGGGTGCGCGGCCGGTGGAGGCCGGGGGTGTCGACGAGGACCAGCTGCGCGTCGGGGCGCGCCACGATGCCGCGGATGGCGTGCCGGGTGGTCTGCGGCTTGCTGGAGGTGATGGCGACCTTGGTGCCGACCAGCGCGTTCGTGAGGGTCGACTTGCCGGTGTTGGGCCTGCCGACGAAACACGCGAACCCGGAACGATGTGTGCTGGTCATCAGGCCATTGTGGTCGCCGGTCAGCGCAGTGTGCCGCTGGGGTCGGCCAGCAGCACGGGTGCGTCGGCCGTGAGGTCGCGGACGGCGGCGGCCGACGGCTCGTCCACCGTGGCCGCGTCGCTCACCACCACCGCCGCTTCCAGACCCTCCGCGCCGCTGGACACGGCGGCCGCCACCGCCGCCTGCAGTGCGGTCAGCTTCAGTGAGGGCAGGTCGACCGTGGCCGCCAGGTAGGTGCGGCCGTCCTGGTCGCGCACGGCCGCACCCTCGGGAGCGCCCGTGCGGACCCGCGCCGAGCGGGCCAACGTGATCAGTTTCGCGTCCTCGGCGTCCGGCTCAGTGACCATGTTCGCTCCGCAAGCTCCGCTCAGCCACGCTCACTCCTCTTCAGCTCAGGTTCGGCATTCGCAGCCGCCACCCCGTGCACCACGACCGACGTGATGCGCATCCGCCCTCGCCCGTCCTTGCCGCCCTCCGCCCGCAGCCGCAGGCCCGAGATCTCGGCCTCCGTGCCCGGCAGCGGGACCCGGCCGAGCCGCTGGGCCAGCAGCCCACCGACCGTCTCCACGTCGTTGTCGTCCAGCTCGACGCCGAACAGCTCGCCCAGGTCCTCGACCGGCAGCCGCGAGCTGACCCGGATGGCGCCGTTCTCGAGGTGCTCGACCGGCGGGCGGTCCTCGGTGTCCGACTCGTCCGTGATCTCGCCCACGATCTCCTCGAGAATGTCCTCGATGGTCAGCAGGCCGGCCGTGCCGCCGTACTCGTCGACCGCGATGGCCAGGTGGTTGCGGGACAGCTGCATCTCGCGCAGCAGGTCGTCCAGCCGCTTGGTGTCCGGCACGAACGTGGCCTCGCCCATCAGCTCGGCCACCGTGCGCTGCCGGTCGGACCGGCCGTCCGGCGGCACGTCGACCGTCGCCTTGACCAGATCCTTCAGGTTGACCACGCCGACCACCTCGTCGACGCTGTCGCCGATCACCGGCAGCCGCGTGTAGCCGGTGCGCAGCGACAGCGCGAGCGCCTGGCGCACCGATTTGGTCTGCTCGATCCACACCATCTCCGTGCGCGGGACCATGACCTCGCGGGCGATGGTGTCGCTCAGCTCGAACACCGAGTGGATCATCTCGCGCTCGTCTGCGTCGACCACGCCGCTCTCCTGCGCCATGTCGACCAGCTCGCGCAGCTCGACCTCGGAGGAGAACGGGCCCTCGCGAAATCCGCGGCCGGGCGTGATGGCGTTACCGATGATGATCAGCAGCCGGGACAGCGGCCCGAGCACCGTGCCGAGCGCCCGGACGGGACCGGCGGCGATCAGCCCGACCACGTACGGGTGCTGGCGGCCGAGGGTGCGGGGGCCGACGCCGACCAGCACGTAGGACACGACCAGCATGCCGACCGCGGCGACCGAGCCGGCGAGCCAGCCGGTGTCGATCAGGTCGTAGCAGGCGGCGGCCACGAGCACGGTGGCGGCCAGCTCGCAGCTGAGCCGCAGCAGCAGGAGCAGGTTGATGTGGCGCGGCCGCTCGGCCACGACCGCCAGGAGCTGCCGGGCACCGGCGCGACCCGCTCTGGCGAGGCCGTCGACGCGGGCGCGGGACACGGCGGACAGAGCGGCGTCGGCGCACGCGAAGAAGCCCGCCGCGACGACCAGCAGTACAGCGATGACCAGTAGACCGGTCGAGCTGGTCACGTTCTCCCCCGAGGGTCTATTCGGCTGTGTCGGCCGGTTTGTCTTCGGCCGTGTCGTCGGTTGCGGGTCGGTGGTCGCGGGCTCCGTGGTCGCGGCCGCGGCGAGCCCGACGGCTCCGAGCAGCTTGTCGTCCTCGCGGCGTTGCGCGGCACGCCGCTGGGCGGCCGCGCGTTCGGACTGGAAGTCGGCGAGGATCCGCTTCTGCAGGGTGAACATCTCGCGTTCCTCGGCGGGCTCGGCGTGGTCGTAGCCGAGCAGGTGGAGCACGCCGTGGACGGTCAGCAGGTGCAGCTCGTCCATGAGCGGGTGCCCGGCCTTGCTGGCCTGGTCACGCGCGAACTTGGGGCAGAGCACCAGGTCGCCCAGCAGAGTGGGGCCGAGGTCGGGTGCGTCGGGCCGACGGGCCGAGTCCAACTCGTCCATGGGGAAGGCCATCACGTCGGTGGGGCCCGGCAGGTCGAGGTAGCGCTCGTGCAGGTCGGCCATCACGTCGAGGCCGACGAGCAGCACCGACAGTTCGGCGAGGCGGCTGACCTGCATGCGGTCCAGCGCGAAGCGGGCAGCGGCGACTATGGACGGTTCGTCAACCGCCACGCCCGACTCGTTGGCGATTTCGATACTCACGGCCTCAACGCCCTCGTCGTACCTGGCCCCGGGGCCCGGAGCGGCGCACGTCCTCTTCGGCGTCGTGCGTGGCCTGCCACCGGTCGTACGCGTCGACGATGTCACCCACGAGCTTGTGGCGCACGACGTCCTGGCTGTTCAGCACGGAGAAGTGGATGTCGTCGACGCCCTGCAGGATGCCCTGCACGACGCGCAGCCCACTCTGGGTGCCACCGGGCAGGTCGACCTGGGTGATGTCGCCCGTGACGACGATCCTGGAGCCGAACCCGAGGCGGGTGAGGAACATCTTCATCTGCTCGGGCGAGGTGTTCTGCGCCTCGTCGAGAATGATGAACGCGTCGTTGAGCGTGTTGTGCGTCAGCAGGTAGTCCTCGGTGACGTACAGCGAGTCTGCCGCCGCCACCTGGATGCAGACGGCCTCTTCGATGCCGGCGGGCTCGATCCGATCGATGAACCGCATGGGGCGGCCGCCGCCCCCCGACTCGCGGTACCGGTCGCGTTTCCGCCGCAACCGGAACGGCTCCACACCCGCTGGGAGCCGGATGTCGACGACGTAGCTGTCGTGTCGGTACGGAATGTCTCGGCCGCGTGCCCTGCCTGGTCGCCGACCCTCCGCAACCCGCTTCCGTGCGTAGGCCACTCCGCCCAGGGACCGGACGAGGGCGATCACGTCGTCCTTGAGCCGCGGAGAATTGGTCCCGTAGTGGATGCGGCAGGTGCGGTCACGTTGCACGACAGGCCCGCCGTCGGAGTCCAACAAACCCTGTAGCACCGCGAGGCGTACGTCAGCTGAGTTGTGTAGGTATTCCTCGGGCACGAACTTCGAATGTGACCTTGAGCCATCCAGCCCGACGTCGCGCATCACCTTGGTGATCGGATTCGCCACTGTGACCGATTCGCCGGGCGACCGCACCCGGTTCAAGACGTAGTCCGGTCCAGACTTCCATCGTGCCCGCATCTCGGGTATCAGGCACTCGAGGGCCTCGACCAGCTCCGGATCCTCCGTAGCGAAGCTCGGAGTCGTTGACCCGGTCAGGCAACCGTCACCAAGAAGCAGACCGAGGGCGTATGCGTCCATCGGCACGTCACGTTCGGGCAGTGCCACAGGCTGGCTCAGCAGCGGCAGCTCGTACTTCCGGTAGTGCGCGTTGCGCAGTTTGCCCACCATCTCCTTGGTCTCCACTACGCGCCATGGACTGTTGCGGCGGCGGTCGTACGGAGTCTTCACCGCCCAAAGATGGTCTTCGGAGCAGAGCGTGGAGGCGCCGTCCTGAGTCGTGACCCGGTAGATCTGCTTCGGTCCCTGGGGGTAGACGCCGAGGACAGGCGTGGGCTCTCCATTGGACCCGACGACGAGGTCGCCGACCTCCAGGTCGCCGATCTGCCGGAATCCCGACGGAGTGAGCACATTGGTGTGCACAGGTTGCGCGCGGCCGCGCATGTACGCGAGCGGCGCGACCTCGATGGTGCCGGCCTGCATGAGCCGCGGGATGGACTCGGGGTCGACCATGTCGTGCAGCGCGTCGTACAGCGGCCGCAGGTACGGGTCGATCTTCTCGTAGAGCGTGCCGGGCAGGAAGCCGAGCCGCTCGCCCGCCTCGACCGCCGGGCGGGTGAGGATGATGCGGTTGACCTGCTTGGCCTGCAGCGCCTGGACGGCCTTTGCCATGGCCAGGTATGTCTTGCCGGTGCCGGCCGGGCCGATGCAGAACACCACGGTGTTCGTGTCGATGGCGTCGACGTAGCGCTTCTGGTTCAGCGTCTTGGGCCGGATGGTGCGGCCGCGCCGGGACACGATGTCGAGGCTCAGCACCTCGGCCGGCGACTCGGCGGCGCCGGCGGACAGCATGGCCACCGTGCGCCGGACGGCGTCGGGGCCGAGCTGCTGGCCGCGGCTCGCGAGGGTGACCAGCTCGGCGAACACACGCTCGGCGAACGCGACGTCGCTGGGCGCGCCGTTGAGGGTGACCTCGTTGCCGCGGACGTGGATGTCGGCGTCGAGCAGTTCCTCGGCCACCCGCAGGTTCTCGTCCCGGGAGCCGAGCAGCGCGAGCACTGCCTGATCGGGGACGTTGAACCGGGACTGGGCCGGCGTCTGGTCGGTGGCTGTTGGCGCAGAAGTGCGGGCGGCGGTCTGGTCCGCGTCGCCCCGTGCGGTACCGGTCACGTGCTCTCGGTCCTGCCTTCTGCGCTCGATGCGCCAACTCGGTGCTGGTCGTCACTTGTTGTCGGTATTGATGCTAGCCGTCCGCACCGACAGTCCGCATCGACGTTCCCGGTGCTCAACCTGCCGCGCGTCCGAACAGCCCGAGTTGCTCGCCGCCGAGCACGTGCAGGTGGGCGTGGAACACGGTCCGCCCGGCGTCGTCACCGGTGTTGAAGACCAGCCGGTACCCGGACCGCTCCATGCCCTCCGACCGGGCGATCTCCTGCCCGGCGAGCACGACGGCTGCCAGGTTGGCCGGGTCGGCCGCGGCCAGCGTGGCGACGTCCTCGTGGTGCGTCCTGGGCACGACGAGCACGTGCACGGCGGCCTGGGGGTTGATGTCGCGGAAGGCGTAGACCGTGTCGGACTCGTACACCTTCTCGGAGGGGATGTCCCCAGCGACGATCTTGCAGAACAAGCAGTCAGCCATGCGGGAAGGTTAATGGGTCACTCGTCGAGGTCCGGGATCTCCTGCCCGTCCCGGTCGGCCCACTCGAGCAACGTGTCGAGGCGGTAGGCGATGTCGTCGATGGTCGCGTGCAGGTCCCCGAGCGCGGCGAAGCGAGCGGGCACGGTGGCGATGGTGAAGTCGCGAGGGTCGACGTCGGGCACCTCGTCCCACCGGATGGGCGTGGAGACCCGCGCCTCGGGAACCCCGATCACCGAGTAGGCACTGCGGATGGTGTGGTCGCGGGCGTTCTGGTTGTAGTCGACGAACACTGTGGACGGATCCCGGTCCTTACGCCACCACGTGAGATCGACGAACTTGGGAGCGCGCCGCTCGACCTCCCGGGCGAACGCGTGCGCGGCCCGCCGCACGTCGGCGAACCCCCACTCGGGCTCGATCCGAACGTAGATGTGCAACCCCTTGCCACCAGAGGTCTTCGGATACCCCACGGCCCCAAGCTCGTCAAGTACTTCCTGGACAACGGAAGCGACCTGACGAACATCCTCAAAGGATGCCTCGGGCATGGGATCGAGGTCGATCCGCCACTCGTCGGGCTTCTCGGTGTCCAGCCGCCGGGAGTTCCAGGGATGAAACTCCACACAGGACATCTGCACGGACCACACGACGGAAGCCAACTCGGTAACACACAACTCGTCGGCATGGCGCCCATACCGGGGAAAGTGCACCCGCACGGTCTCAACCCATGGCGGCGCCCCTCGTGGCAACCGCTTCTGGTGCACCTTCTCCCCGGACACCCCGTCCGGGAATCGGTGCATCATGCAGGGCCGCTCCCGCAGGGCACGCACAATCCCGTCCCCCACGGCGATGTAGTACTGGGCAAGGTCGAGCTTGGTCTCGCCACGAGTAGCAAAGTAGACCCGATCAGGACTGCTGAGCCGAACGATCCGATCCCCGACCTCAAGCTCCACAGCGGGAGCACCCTTACCAGCCACAAGCGAACGGTACTGCCACGCGCCAACGGCGCAACAGTTCTGGATCAGGGCGCGGGGCCACCCCTCTATGCCATTCTACCGCGCAGCACCGACAACCCCGGCCCCGAAGATCCACAACAAGCCGAGTTATCCACACCCGACCGAACCATCCACAGACCACGCGACACCACGGCAAGCCAGCCCCGCAACGGCAAGACTGGGCACATGGCTGAGACAACGACGCAGAAGACCGGTCACGCCAACCGTTGGCCAACCCCAAAAGCAACCACAACGTTGGCAGATCCCCAGAACAACTGGTGGAGCAGCGGGACCGGCTGGCCGGCCACCCGCAAACAGGCGGCGTTCCAGGCGTTCTGGGAGAACGTGCCGCTGCCCAAGCAACCACAACGCTGGTCAGTTCCCAAAGCAACGAGAACGTTGGGTTGGTCAACGTTGGTCAATCCTCAACGGAACCACGCTGGGTCAGCAGGAACTCGCACCGTGGGGGGTTTGGGGGGCTCGGCCCCCCAATATCATCACGAGGATCGACGGCGAGCGCTTGCCGCGAGCACACCTCGCCCAGATCCGAGATACCGCGTCGCGGTGAAGCCTGGGGGTCGCTTCACCGCGACGCGGCGCCGCCGGACCGAGGGGGGAGGTGTCCGGCGGTAGCTCCGTCGCGGAACGTCTATCAGTAACTGACGCCCTGCAATGCAAAGGGTAGACCGTTGCGCACGGTCAGCGCCAGCGTGACGTGAGGACTCCGAGTGCGGAAATCGCTGCGGCAGCGGCGGTGGAGGCGCGCAACACGGTGGGGCCGAGGTGCGCGACCTGCGCTCCCGCCGACACAAACGTTTCAGTTTCGTGGTCGGTAAAGCCGCCCTCCGGACCGACGACGAGTACAAGATCACCTTCGGTCGGGAGGGTGAGGTCGGCGAGTCGGGTGCCGTCGGCGTCGAGGACGAGCGCGGCGGCGGCGCGGCGGATGCGGTCGGCGAGGGCGGCCGTGCTGACGGGTTTCTCGACGTCGGGGATCCAGGTGCGGCGGGACTGCTTCGCGGCTTCGCGGGCGGTGCTTCGCCAGCGGGCCAGTGCTTTGGCGCCGCGGGGGCCGTCGTCCCAGCGGGCGACGCTGCGGGCGGCGCGCCAGGGCAGGACGAGGTCGACGCCGGTCTCGGTGGCGAGTTCGACGGCCAGCTCGCCCCGGTCGCCCTTGACGAGCGCCTGGGCGAGCACGATGCGCGGCTGCGGCTGGGGTTCGTGCCAGCGGCGGCCGACCCGCAACGTCAGGGTGTCCTTGCCGCCAACCGTCTCGACGACGCAGGCGGCCGCCGTGCCGCGGCCGTCGGCGATCACCAGTTCGGCTCCGGGGCCGAGCCGGCGGACGGTGGCCGCGTGGTGGCCTTCCGGTCCGTCGAGCACGACGGTCTCGCCGGCCGGCACCGACGGGACCAGAAAGACCGGTGTGGTGTCACTCACCTAGTGCCCCGTCCAGAGCACTAGCGATGCCGGGCACGCAGTCGGGAGAACAGCCCGCCCCGCCCGTTGCTGGACGCCACGATCTGCTCCTCCTCGCCGCGCAGCGAGGCGAGTTCGCGAAGTAGCTCGGTCTGCCGGGCGTCGAGCTTGGCGGGGATGTCGACCTCCACGTGGACGTGCAGGTCGCCGCGCCCGTCGACGCGGCCGGACGACCGCAGCCGGGGCAGGCCGTGTCCGGGGAGCAGCAGCTCGGTGCCGGGCTGCGTGCCGGGCTCCAGGTCGAGCTCGACCGTGTCGTCGAGGGTGTCGAGCGGCAGGACGGAGCCGAGCGCGGCGGTGGTCATGGGGATACGCACGGTGCAGTGCAGGTCGGCGCCGTTGCGTTCGAACGTGGCGTGCGGACGCTCGACCACCTCGACGTAGAGGTCGCCGGCCGGGCCGCCGCCGGGGCCGACCTCGCCCTGGCCGGAGAGCCGCACCCGCATGCCGTCGGCGACGCCGGGCGGAACCTTGGCGGTGATGGTGCGCCGGGCGCGGACCCGGCCGTCGCCGCCGCACTGCCGGCACGGGTCGGGGATGACCTCGCCGACGCCGCGGCACACGGGGCACGGTCGCGCGGTGACCACCTGGCCGAGGAAGGAGCGCTGGACGGACTGGATCTCGCCTCGGCCGGCGCACGTGTCGCAGACCTGGGGGGAGGTGCCGTCGGCGCAACCGGCGCCGCGGCAGGCGTCGCACAGCACGGCCGTGTCGACCGTCAGCTCGCGGGACACCCCCGTGTTGCACTCCTCGAGGGTCAGCTCGATGCGGATCAGCGCGTCGGAGCCGGGCTGGACGCGGCTGCGGGGCCCCCGGCCGCCACCCGCTCCGCCACCGCCGAAGAACGCGTCCATGATGTCGCCGAGCCCGAAGCCGGCGAACGGATCGCGGCCGCCCCCGCCACCACCGTTGCCGAGCGGGTCGCCGCCCATGTCGACGATCTTGCGCTTCTGCGGATCGGACAGGACCTCGTAGGCCGCGGTGACCTCGCGGAACTTCTCCTGCGCCCCTTCCTCGGGGTTGACGTCCGGATGCAGCTCGCGCGCGAGCTTGCGGTAGGCGCGCTTGATCTCGTCGGACGTCGCGTCCTGCCGCACTCCGAGAGTGCCGTAGTAGTCCCTCGCCACCGTGTTCCCGTCCTCCTGCCCCGACACGCACTCGGGGGTATCGCCTGTGTGTTGCCGGGCCTCATCGCCCGGACAGGATGTCTCCCACGTAGTTGGCGACCGCGCGCACCGCCGCGATCGTGCCTGGGTAGTCCATCCTGGTCGGCCCGACGACACCCATGCCGCCGAGCAGTGTCTGGTGTGCTCCGTAGCCGATGGAGACGACCGATGTGCTGCGCATCTCGGCTGCCTCGTTCTCCTCCCCGATCCGGACGGTAATGGTGCCAGGCGTGCTCGCGGCGGCGAACAGCTTCAGCACCACCACCTGCTCCTCGAGGGCCTCGAGTACCTGACGCAGCGATCCTGGGAAGTCCGCCGCGTTGCGGGTGAGGTTGGCGGTGCCGCCGAGGACCAGCCGTTCCTCCGGGTGTTCGACCAGCGACTCGACCAGGACGGTCGCAAGCCTGGTCATGGCGTCCCGCAGGTCCGATGGTGCCTCTTCGAGCAGCTCGCTGACCTTGGCCGCGGCCTCGGTCAACGGATGGTCAACGAGCGTGGTGTTCAACATGTTCCGCAGCCGGGACACGGTTTGCTCGGTGATCACGTCGCCGAGGTCGACCGTGCGCTGCTCGACGCGGCCGTTGTCGGTGATGAGCACCAGCATGATGCGGGCGGGGGTGAGCTGGACCAGCTCGATGTGCCGGACGGTCGAGTGGGTGAGCGTCGGGTACTGGATGACCGCGACCTGCCTGGTCAGCTGGGCCAGCATGCGGACGCTGCGGCGCATGACGTCGTCGAGGTCGATGGCGCCCTCGAGGAACGACCGGATGGCGCGGCGCTCGGCCCCGGACAGCGGCTTGACGTCGGACAGCCGGTCGACGAACAGGCGGTAGCCCTTGTCGGTGGGGACGCGGCCGGCGCTGGTGTGCGGCTGCGCGATGTAGCCGTCCTCCTCGAGGGAGGCCATGTCGTTGCGCACGGTGGCGCTGGAGACGCCCAGGTTGTGCCGGTCGACGATGGCCTTGGAGGCGACCGGCTCCTGGTTCGACACGTAGTCCGCGACGATCGCGCGGAGCACCGCGAACCGACGCTCGTCCGAGCTCGCCATCGCCACCTCCCTGTCCACCATCCCGGGCCTTCACCACGAGTTTACGGAGCGGTGGCTGGGTACTGGTCGAAGTGGTGCTAGTTGTCTGGTTGTGTGCGGCAGCCGAGGCGCGTGCCGATGGTCCGCAGGGCGCCGCGCAGGCCGATCCGGAGCCGGCCGGCCAGCCAGAACTGCGCGCGGACCAGCGGCCGGTCACGGTGGGTGGCCGGGGCCACGTTGTGGGCGCGGTAGGTGAGCAGGGTCCCCCGTTCGTGGGCCGTGAACTCGTAGTCGGCCGCGAACTTGTAGCCGCCGCGGAAGGAGAACGAGTGAGACCCGACCTCGACGGTCCCGCCCGGGTGGGCGCCGTAGTGCACGGCGAACCGGGTGGGACCACCGTGCAGGGTGGCGCCTGTCATGAACCGGCCGGCGCCGGGCAGGCCGCGCAGCAGGGGTGCGTTGTCCGGGCCGACCGGACCTTCGGTGACCTGGAGATACACCGCGCGGACGGTGTCGAGCGGCGCCTCGATGACGCCTCGAGCTTCGTACGACTGCATGTCCGTGCCCCCATGAGGTGGGATGCCAACGAGATGACGGTGCGGCGCGTGTTCCTGTTGCGGGGCCGGTCGGCGATGCCCCGAATGAGGCGCTGACGACGCTCAACGTCCCGAATGAGGCATTCAGGGCAGTGCGCCAGGGGCCGGCGACAACGGTGCAGGTCACGCCCTGTAGCACTAACGGGGCGCCGCCCGGTCCGACGAGGCATGTGGTGGCGGGTACTCCCCAACAGTCGGCCCCACCAACACCAAACTTGACCCGATCCTGCCAAGCTCCTCTAGCGGGCCAGCACGATCCGCAGCGCCCGCGCCAGGTCGGCCGGCTCGCCCGCGCCCACCGACCGCCAGGCCACGAACCCGTCCGGCCGGACCAGGACGGCGCCCTCGTCGGTCACCCCGTACGGCTTCGTCCACCCGTCGAGCAGGTACGCGGACAGGCCCGACTCCTCCGCTGCGGCCACCCACGCCGCCGATCCCGTCAGCACCACGAACTCGCGGCCGAACAGGTCCACTGTGGAGTTTCCATCGCCCAGTGGCACGTGCGGGGCGCGGGAGCCGGGCCGGCCGGTCGGCTGCTCGGGGTTCTCCAGCACCGCGCGGTCGTCGTCCGGCTCGAGCACGGCGGCGCCGAGCTGGCGGTAGCCGAAGAACAGCGCGGAGGCCGGTTCGACGGGCTCGGCCAGGGTGTCGTCGGCCAGGTCGGGGCGCATCCGGTCGACGAAGGACCGGTACTGCTGTTCCACCAGCAGCTCCGAGTACGGGCGGCGCTCGACGTCGTGGCTGTCGAGCAGGCCGGGGCCGGCCTCGCCGGACACCACGAGCGCGAGCTTCCACGCGAGCGAGTAGCCGTCGAGGATCGCCGTGTTCCCGCCGAACGCGCCGGTCGGCGGCATCACCCTGGCCGCATCGCCGATCAGGTGCACCCGGCCGGCGCTGAACCGGTCGGCCACCCGCGCGGACGTGTGGCCGTTGTTCACCTCGCCACCCACCAGAACCGGCTCAAGGTCCGGCCGGCCGGTGGCCGTCCGGATGAGAGACGTCCAGTCGGTGATCTCCGGGTCGTACCCGACCGACAGCGCCCAGCGGTGCGGGGTGTCGGTGCCGACCACCACGCCCGCGCCGCCCGGCAGCGCCGCGTTCTGGAGGTAGTACAGGGCGAAGCCGGTGCGGCCGAGGTCGGCGTCGAACATGACGCCGCTCGACCGGCCGAGGTCGCCGCTGCCGTGGGTGCCGATGCCGAGCGCCTCCCGGATGGGGCTGCGGTGCCCGTCGGCCGCCACCAGGTACCGGGCCCGCACGGTCGTCCCGTCCCCCAGCAGCGCCGTCACTCCGTCCGCGTCCTGGGTGAACGACACCAGTTCGGTCGAGAACCGCAGCTCGGCGCCCAGTTCGCGGGCCCGGTCGGCGAGGACCGGCTCCACCCGCTCCTGGCTGGCGTTCGC
Organism: uncultured Actinomycetota bacterium; assembly: GCA_963826035.1. GTDB lineage: Bacteria > Actinomycetota > Actinomycetes > Mycobacteriales > Pseudonocardiaceae > Actinophytocola. The sequence goes on from CAWGVZ010000010.1 coordinate 1,129,130, forward strand.
CCAGCCGACCGGCGACAACGCGCTGAAGTCGGGGTTCGTGTCGATCAGGATGTCGTTGTACACCCGACCGGTGACGCTCTCGGCCACCTTGATGTGGAAACCCGTGTCGACCAGCGCAAGCTCGGCGATGCGCCGGTCCACGCCGGCCACCCGCAGCGCCTCCATGGTGTGCGGGAACTGCCCGCGTGCCTTCGGGTGCAGCGAGGTGGTGGCGTGCCGCTCCACGACCAGCGCCGGCACGCCGTGCACGCCGAGGAACATCGCGGCCGACAGGCCAGCGAGCCCTGCGCCGACCACCAGAACCGGGTACTCGTCCATGACCATCCTTTCGAACACCGTTCGTCTTACGAACACTGTTCTACAGACGAACAGTGTTCGCGTCAAGTACAGTGTTCGCCATGACATGGCCCCGTGCGGCCCAGCCGACGTCCCGCCGCCAGCCGCTCGGCCGGGACCTGATCGTCGACACGGCACTCGAACTGCTCGGCAAGGGCAACATCGAGTCGCTGTCCATGCGGCGCGTGGCCCAGGCGCTCGACACGGGCGCCGCGTCGCTCTACGCGCACGTCGGCAACAAGGAGGAGCTGCACGAGCTGATGCTCGACCGGCTGCTCGGCACCATCCCGTTGCCCGAACCCGACCCCGAGCGCTGGCAGGAGCAGCTGCGGGAGGTATGCCGCGCGCAGCTCGCCGTGCTCACCCGCTACCCCGGCATCGCCCGCGTCGGCATGGAGACGACCGTCCCCACCGGACCGAACGCGCTGCGCCACGGCGAGGCGATGCTCGCGCTGCTACGCGCCGGCGGACTGTCCGACCGGACGGCCGCACTCGCGTTCGACACGCTGTCGCTCTGGGGCGCGGCGTTCGCCGTCGAGGTGGGGGCGGCCGAGGCACCGGACCTCGAACGACGCTCGGCGCAGATCGGCGCGTTCATGGCCGAGCACGCCGACGAGTACCCGACCCTGCTGCGCGTCGGACCGGTGCTGGGCACTACTCCGACCGAGGAGCGGTTCGAGTTCGGCCTGACCGTCTTCCTGGCGAGCCTCCCCCACCTGGGCTAAGGGGCTGGGCTAAGGGGCTGGGCTAAGGGAACTGTCAACCACGGGAGTACGCACAAGTGTCCGCTCCGGTCCGACGTGCCGGACCCCGCTTCCGCGCGACCGTGTGCACACCAACGACAAGTGAGGTGTGCAGGCCATGCTCGGGCAGCGCAGCAAATGGATCACCATGGCGCTCTGGATCATCGTGCTCGCCGTCGCCTTCCCGCTCGCGTCCACAATGGACTCGGTGCAGAGCGACGAGGCGACCGACCGGTTACCGGCCGATGCCGAGGCGACCAGGGTGATCGAGATCGCCGAAGGGATACCCGGAACGGAAGCCGACGAGGTACTGGTGGTCTACCACCGCGACGGCGGCCTCACGGACGCCGACGCCGAAGCGGCGGCCAACCAGCACGACCGGCTGGCGGGCGAGTTCTCGGTCGACATGCCGCCCGTGCCTGCCGAGGACGGCACGGCGCTCATGTTCGCCGTCAGCAATCCCGGAGCCGACGGAACGGAGGAGGCGACCGCCGCCTTCGTCGAGCGGGTGCGGGAGATGGTGGCCGACCGGCCGGCGGGGCTCTCGGCCGAGGTGACCGGGCCGAGCGCGATCTCGTCGGACATCGACGCGGCGTTCGAGGGCATCGACGCGACGCTCATGATCGCGACCGTGCTGGTGGTGGCCTTCCTGCTGATCATCACCTACCGCAGCCCGTTCCTCTGGCTGGTGCCGCTGTTGACGGTCGGCGCCGCCGCCTGGGTATCGATGGCCGCCGTGACGGCCGTCGGCAAGGCCTTCGATCTGACGGTCAGCACGCAGAGCACGTCCATCATGGTGGTGATGGTGTTCGGCGCGGGCACCGACTACGCGCTGCTGCTCGTCGCCCGCTACCGCGAACAGTTGCGCGGCCACCACGACCCGCACGACGCCATGCGAGCGGCCCTGCGGGGGGTGGGGCCGGCGATCCTGGCATCCGGGTCGACCGTCACGCTGGGGCTCGCGTGCCTGTTCGTCGCGCAGATGAACGACATCTCCGGGGTCGGGGTGATCGGCGCGATCGGGGTGGCGACCACCCTGCTCACCATGCTGACGCTGTTCCCCGTGGTGCTGGTTGCCCTGGGGCGCAAGGTGTTCTGGCCGCGGGTGCCGGCGTTCGGCAGCCTCCCGCCGGCGAAGCGCACGGTGTGGCACCGGCTCTCGTTCCGCCGGCCGGTGCGCACGGCGGCCGTGGCGGCCGTCCTGCTCGGCGCGCTCGGGTTCGGCGTGCTGAGCCTGTCCACCGATCTCAAGCAGGCGGACATGTTCACGAACACGCCCGAGTCGGTCACCGGGTTCGGCACGCTCGAGGCCGCCTATCCCGGCGCGGGCGGGCGGCCGCTGGTGGTCGCCGCACCCACCGCCTCGGACGAGCAGGTCCTGGCGCAGGTGAGCGCGGTCCCCGGGATCGTCGACGCCGAGATCGACCGGTCCGACGGGGAGTGGACCCTGATCGACGCGGTGCCGGGCGCGGCGCCGGACAGCGCCGAGGAGGGTGCGATCGTGGAACGGCTGCGCGGCCGCTTGGACGCGGGTGCGCTGGTGGGCGGCGAGGGTGCCGAACGGGTGGACGTCGACGTGGCGACCGACCGGGACACCCGGCTGGTGATCCCGATGGTCCTCGGGGTGGTGCTGATCGTGCTGGTCCTGCTGCTGCGGGCGCTGGCCGCGTCGCTCGTGGTGGTCGGCGCGGTGGTGCTGTCGTTCCTGGCGGCGCTGGGACTCGGCGCGCTGCTGTTCGACACGGTGTTCGGCTTCGCGGGGGCCGAGCCGACCATGCCGGTGCTGGCGTTCGTGTTCCTCGTGGCGTTCGGTGTGGACTACGGGATCTTCCTGGTGGCACGGATCGCCGAGGACGCGCCTTCGCATGGCACCCGAGAGGCGACCCAGCGGGCGCTGGTGGCCACCGGACCGGTGATCGTGTCGGCCGGGGTGGTGTTGGCGGCGACGTTCGCCGTGCTCGCGTCGCTGCCGCTGGTACCGATGGTGGAGATCGGCGTGGTGGTCGCGCTCGGGGTTCTGCTGCAGACTCTGGTCGTGGCGCCCGCGCTGGTGGCGCCGCTGATCGTGGGGCTGTCGCGGTGGATCTGGTGGCCCGGGCGCCGCCGGGCCGCGGCGGTCACCGAGGAGCCGGTGCTGGCGGGACGGAGCTGACGTGCGGACGGACACGGGGATCGGCAGGAGCGATGTGCTGCTCACCGTGTCCGTCGCCGTCGTGGCCGTGCTCGGCGCCACCGTACTGCCCACCGACTGGCTCGACGGCCACCGGGCCGACTGGTTCGGCCTGCTGCTGTTGGTGCTGTCCTGCCTGCCGATGCTCGTGCGGCGACGCTGGCCGGTGGCCGCGCTGCTGGCGGTCGTGCCGCCGCAGATCGTGTACCACGCGCTGGAATACGCACACGAGGTCGCGCTGCTGATCGCCGTGCCGCTGATCTACACGGTGGCGGTCACCGCGTCGCGGGCGGTGATGCTGAGCGCGCTCGGGGTCACGTCGCTGGCGATGGTGGCCACCATCGGGTTGAGCCAGGACGGGCCGCCCGGCACGGAGGTGATCTGGCCGCTCGGCTGGTTCGTGGCGGCCGCGGTCACCGGGCAGGCGGTGCGGATCCACCGGGCGTTCCTCGCGGAGACGGCCGAGCGGCGGGTGGCCGAGGAGCGGCTGCGGATCGCGCGGGACCTGCACGACGTGCTGGCGCACCACATCGTCGTGATCAACTCGCACGCCGCGGTGGCCGCGCACCTGTTGGATTCGCGGGAGGATCTCTCGTCGGTCGCGGAGTCGCTGCACACGATCGCCGACGCGAGCAGTGGCGTGCTGTCCGAGCTGCGGACGACGCTGGACGTGTTGCGGGGCAACGAGGTCGATGACCGGCAGCCGACGCCCGGGTTGGATCGGCTGGCCGACCTGGCGTCGGCCATGGGGGCGGCGGGGGTCACGGTGGAGGTGGCCGGCGAGCGCCGCCCGCTGCCGCCGGCGGTCGAGGTGACGCTGTACCGGATCGCGCAGGAGGCACTGACCAACGTGGTGAAGCACGCTTCCGCCCGGCACGCACGGGTGGTGCTCACGCACGGCTCCGACGAGATGCGCCTGGAGGTGGCCGACGATGGGCACGGCGCGCCGCTGGTCACCGGGCGGGGTGGGTACGGCATCGTGGGCATGACCGAGCGGGCGCAGGCGCTCGGCGGGCGGCTTTCGGCCGGCAACGGGCCGGATGGGGGATTCCGGGTGGTGGCGACCGTGCCGATCGTGGGTGATGCCAGGTGATCCGGGTGCTGCTGGCCGATGACCAGGAGCTGGTCCGGAGTGCGTTCGCCATGCTCGTACGTTCCGCGCCGGACATGGAGGTGGTCGGCGAGGCGGCCGACGGTGCGGAGGCCGTGCGGCTGGCTCGCTCGCAGCGGGCGGACGTGGTGGTGATGGACATCCGGATGCCCGGCGTGGACGGCATCGCCGCCACTGCGCTGCTCGCGGAGGACGAGAGCCTGGCGGGCGTGCGGGTGCTGATCCTGACGACGTTCGAGAGTGACGACAACGTGGTGGCGGCGCTGCGTGCCGGGGCGAGCGGTTTCCTGGTGAAGGACACGAAACCGGCGACGCTGCTGTCGGCCATCCGCACGGTGGCGGCGGGCGAGGCGCTGCTCTCCTCCGGTGCCACCCGGTCGCTCATCGGTCGGGTGCTGCGCCACCCCGACCCGGCGCCGGTCGGCCTGACGCAGCTGACCGAGCGGGAGCGGGAGGTGCTGACGCTCATCGGGCGAGGGCTGAACAACGCCGAACTGGCCGAGCAACTGGTGATCAGCCCACTGACGGCGAAGACCTACGTGAGCCGCCTACTGACCAAACTGGACGCCCGAGACCGGGCCCAACTGGTGATCACCGCCTACGAGTCAGGCCTGGTCCGCGCCCAACTCCCATAACCCGCGAACCGCGATCTCGCAGTCCGGAACCGCGATCTCGAGTGCGGGAACCGCGTTCTCGCGAGATCGCGGTTCTCGACACCGAGATCGCGGTTGTCGTACGCGAGATCGCGGGTCCCGTCACACGCGGATCGGGATCGTTGTCGCGCCTCGGAGGTTCAGGCGGCCGTTCCACGTGACCTCGCCGTCCAGGGCCAGCCCGGGGAACCGCGACACCAGCCGGCCGATCGCCAGCCGCCCCTCCAATCGGGCCAAGGCCGCGCCGAGACAGTGGTGCGGGCCGGCGCCGAACGACACGTGGGTGCGGGCGTCGGCGCGGTCCAGGCGCAGTGCGGCCGCGTCCGGGCCGAAGTGGCGCTCGTCCCGGTTGGCCGAGCCCAGTCCGGCGATCACGAACGTGCCCGGCGGGATCTCGTGGCCTCCCAACACATACGGGGCCGTGGTGATGCGCCGGGTCTGCTGCACCGGACTGTCGTAGCGCAGGAACTCCTCCACCGCGTTCGCCGCCAGGTCCGGTTGCGAGCGCAGCAGCGCATGTTGAGAGGCGTTGCGCAGCAGCGCCACCATCCCGTTGCCGATCAGGTTGACCGTCGTCTCGTGGCCGGCGACGTACAGCAGCAGCACCTGGGCCACCAGCTCATCGTCGCTCAGCTTGTCGCCGTCCTCCTCGGCCGCGATCAACGCGGTCAGCAGATCGTCGGCCGGGTGCGCCTTCTTCCACGCGATCATGTCGCGCATGAGCCCGGCCAGCTCGTTCTCCGCCGCGGCGATCGCCTTCAGCACCTCGGGATCGGTGACCACCTCCAGCGACCGCACCACCGTGCCGGTCAGCTCGCGCAGCCGCACATGGTCGGTGTCCGGCATCCCGAGCATCTCCGAGATCACGGCGAACGGCAGCGGAAACGCCAACTCGTCGATCAGGTTGGCCGATCCCGCGTCGGCGATCCGGTCGAGCGACCGGTCGACCAGCTCGGTGACCATCGGCTCGAGCGCGGCCACCGCCCGCACGGTGAACACCTTCGTGACGAGCGACCGCAGCCGCGTGTGGTCGGGCGGGTCACGGTCCAACATGGACGTGCTGACCGTCGTGGCACCGTCGTTCGCCAGCGCCTGGTACTGGTCGGCCACCGGCCCGCCCGCCAGGTTCCGGTCCTCCACCGACAGGCCGCTGCGCAACAACGCCGTCACGTCGGCGTACCGCGACACCAGCCAGAACCCCAGCGGATGGTTCTGGATCGGGTCACCATCGCGCAGCCGGCCGTAGGTCGGGTACGGGTCCTCGGCGAAACCCGGCACGAAGGGGTTGAAGATCAGCTCGTCGGACCGCGTCTCCGTCATCTGTCCTCCTTGGACTGGTCAGGCAATGGAACGCACCGCGACCGCGCCGGGCAGATCGACGCCGGTGGCGGCGAGCAGGGTCCGCCGGTGGTGCTCGCGCAGGTCGACCAGCGCCGGGTGCGCCTCGTGCGCGTCGAGCAGCAGCCGGGCGCCGGGCAGGGCATCGTCGACGTCCCGCGCCAGCCGGCGCAGGGCGGACCGGTCGACGGACCCACTGTCCAACAGCTCGTCGAGGTGCGCGTCGAAGGTGCGGTACCACCGCCGCGCGATCTCGCCGAGCAACCCGCCGAAATCGCCGAACTCCGCGTCCACCTCGGCACGCAGGGCCGCCGGCACGACCGGGCGCCGCGTACGAGCGACGGCGTCGAGCACGGTCTGGACGAGTCGGAAGCGCCGCCTTGTCTGCTCCCACCCCAGGGACATCGTTCTCACCTACTCAGCGTCGGCAACATACACAGCGTATGTCTTATACTCAGCGCATGTCAACGCTGAAGAGCAGGCGCGACCAGTTCTCCGAGGCCACCAGGGCCGCGCTGCTCGACATGGCCACCAAGCGCTTCGGCGAGCTGGGCTTCGCCGGCACGTCGCTTGAAGACGTGGCGGCGGACATCCAGGCCACCCGTGGCGCCGTGTACCACCACTTCAGCAGCAAACGGGCGTTGTTCGAGGCGGTGCTGGAGAAGCTCGAGACCGACGCCATGCGGCAGGCCGAGGAGGCCGGCAACGCCGGCGACAACGCCTGGCACAGCGCCGTGCTCGCACTCGACTCGTTCCTCGACCGGTGCACCGAGCCGATCTACGGGCGGATCGTCTGGCAGGAGGGCCCGATCGCGCTCGGCTGGACGCGGTGGGAGGAACTGGAGGAGGAGTTCGCCTACGGACTCGTCGAGCAGCACGTGCGCGCGCTGATCGACGGCGGGTTCATCCCGCCGCCCGCGCTGCCGGTCGAGACCACGGCGAAGGTCGCGTTCGGCCTCCTCAGTACGGCCGGCAAGGCGTTGGCCGAGGCTCCGCTTGAGGACAAGGCCCGGCTGCGCGCCGAGTACGGCACGGTGATCACCCGGCTCCTGGCGGGACTGGCCGCCCCCGGATGAGTCCGGACGGTACGACTCGCTGTCCAGACGCGCCGACTCGCGGTCACGTTAGGCGGCGGACCACCGCGTCGGCCAGCAGCCGGCCACGCGGGGTGAGGACGCAGCGGCCGAAGCGGCCGTGCACGCCGGCCAGCGCGTCCCGGTCCAGCAGGCCCTCGCTCGCCGCGGCGTACGCCTCCCGCTGACCGGCGGGTTCGAGCACGTCCACCGGCAGGCCGTCCACCAGCCGCAGCTCCAGCATCACCCGCTCCAGGTGACGGTCCGAAGTCGACAACAGCTCACGGGCGGCGGCTGGGGAACGGCCCCGTACCAACGCTTCCGAGTACCTGGCCGGGTGCTTGACGTTCCACCATCGCACCCCGCCGACGTGGCTGTGCGCGCCGGGCCCCGCGCCCCACCAGTCGCCGCCGTGCCAGTAGCCGAGGTTGTGCCGGCACCACGCGAGCGGCTCGGTGGCCCAGTTGGACACCTCGTACCAGTGCAGCCCGGCCGCCGCCAGCGCCGCGTCCACCTGTTCGTACCGTGACGCCAGCACGTCGTCGTCCGGCGCCGGCAGGTCCCCGCGCGCGATCCGGCGGGCGAGTGCTGTGCCCTCCTCGACGATCAGCGCGTACGCCGACACATGGTCCACGCCGGCCTCGAGCACCGCGTCCAGCGAGGCCGTCAGGTCGGCCGCCCGCTCCCCCGGCGTGCCGTAGATCAGGTCGAGGTTCACATGGTCGAACCCGGCGGCGCGGGCCTCGTGGGCGGCCGACACCGCCCGGCCGGGCGTGTGCGTGCGGTCGAGTACCGCAAGCACGTGCGGCGCCGCTGACTGCATGCCGAGCGACACCCGGGTGTAGCCGGCCGCGCGGATGCCGGCGAAGAACTCCGGTGACGTCGACTCCGGGTTGGACTCGGTGGTCACCTCGGCGCCGTCGGCCAGCCCGAAGGTGTCGCGGACGGCGTCGAGCACCTCGGCCAGCCCGGTCGCACCGAGCAGTGAGGGCGTACCGCCGCCGACGAACACGGTGTCCGCCCGCGGCGGCGAACCGAGCACCCGTGCGGCCAGGGAGAGTTCCGTGCGCAGACCGTCCATCCAGGACGCCGGCGACGCGGGCGAGGAGGCCAACTCGGCCGCCGTGTAGGTGTTGAAGTCGCAGTAGCCGCAGCGGGTGGCGCAGAACGGCACGTGCACGTACACCCCGAACGGCCGCTGCCCGAGGCCGCGTAGTGCGGACTCGGGCAGCGACCCGTCGGTCGGGGCGATTTCCCCGTCAGGAAGAACGGATGGCACGTGGCCAGCTTAAGAGGCCGCGCGAATAGGGCGCCGCCAGTCCTGTTCGCGCGGCCTCTGACTAGCCGGGTATTCCGCACATAGGGGTTGATCAGCTTGGGGTGATCGTCGGGTGGGTGTTATTTGATCATCGTGTTCGGGTGGGGTCGACACCGAGTAGGTCCAGCAGTCGGGCTTGTAGTGGTGGTGGTTGTGGAATCCCTGGTGGTTGCCCGTTGACGGCGGGAATCAGGCGAAGTCGTGCCAGGGCTTCGAAGATCAGCCGGCCGGTGGGTTTGGCGGGTCTGCCCACGTAGAGCCCGTCGAGGTTGGTGTGGGGGGTGATCGCTTGCCGGACTTGGCGTTCGATCAGGCAGAAGATGAGTAGTGCTAGGCAGATTACGGTGATGAGGGCAGCGATGCGCCGGTTGTTCTTCAGGAACAGCGGCGCCACCGCCAGAGGGCCCTTGATCGTGCTGTAGCGGCGTTCGACGACTTCCTGGCCCTTGTAGCGGATCAGGACCTCGGCCGCATCGACGTGAGCGGGCAGGTTGGTCAGCAGCGCGTACCAGCCGTCGGTGGCGGTCTCGGCATCGAGTGCGGCTTGGTCGAACCACCATGTGAGGGTGGGTTTGCCGGTGGCGGGGTCGGTGCTGGTCTGGGTGTGGAGGTAGGCGGTGACCCGGCGGGCGGAGGTGATGGCGGTGATCCGGGCGGTCACCGCTTGCTCGTCGGGGTAGTGCCGGGACCCCAGCCCGCGGACCAGCCGGTCGAGGTCGTCGGTGGCGCGGTCGAGTTTCTTGGCCCGCGCGGTGGCCGCGGCGTGTGCTCGGGCGGTGGAGTGCACGAACACCCGCCGCAGGGTGTGCACTGGATCCCGTTTGCGTTTGCCCGCCAGGGTCATCGTGTCCTCGGTGACCCGCCACTGGCCACGTTCGCTGGCTGGTTTGCCCGCGTCGCGTTGCGCGACATAGTCGACCTCGGTGGCCGCGTCGAGGTCGAGTGCGGCCAGGGTCGCGGCCGGGGTGTAGGCCTTCGAAGCGGGGGCGATGAACGCGGTGCCGGATTCGATCATCGCCGAGACATTGGTGTAGGACACCAGTTTGGAGTCCCCGATCAGCAGGAACTCCCGTGGCCGGGCCATCTTCTGCAGTGCGGTCATCGCGCCTACCACTTGGGCGACCTCTCCCGCGCCGCCGTCGTAGGCCCGGTGGAAGACCGGTATCCCGCCGTCGCCGGTGACCGCCAGCCCGGCCTGGATCTGTTTCAGGTCCGGGCGGCGGTCCTTGGGATGCCCGAACTTCGGTGCCGGGTGGTCTCGGTCAACCTGGTCATAGGCCCCGTACAGCGAGATCGAGGTCATGTCCCAATGCAGCCGGGACGTGTCCAACCCGAACACCGAGATCGCTTGCGCACCAACAGATCCAACGATCCCGTCGAGTTCGGGAGCGATCGCGTCCAACGCTCGCCCGATCCGGTCGTCGTTGAGCAGCGCGGGATCGATCCCGAAGACCTCCTCCACCGCGTGCTCACCTGCCCAGTCGGTCACCCGAACCAGCGGTGCCGGTGAGGTCAACCGGTTCGCGACCAGTGTCTCGATCACCTGCCCGTGCGTCAGGTCCGCGATATCCCGTATCGGGCAGGCCCGATCGATGATCCCGGCCAAGTCCAGACGGCGACCGTAGTCGGCCACCACCGGCAACGCACCCAGCGTCTTCTCCACGCTCGCCGCGACATACCGGGCCCGTCGTCCACGTTGATCCACAACCAAACACCCTGGCAGAGCCCATGATCAGGCACACACCGACACGCCCGATCACCTCACCTGTGCCCATGTGCGGAAGACGGGACTAGCGGAGAACCACCAGGGTGACGACGGAAGCGCCCGCCGTCAGGATGAGGAACACGAAGCCGTACACGGGTGCTTTGCGCCACCAGTGCGTGTGCCGGTCCAGCGCGAACCGGCCCGGCCCGGTGAACATCAGCGCGAACGCGGCCACCGCGTAGACCAGCTCCAGCTCGACCCCCGCGAGGAAGTCGGCTCTCGCGAACTTCACGACGATCGCGTTGACCACCACGCCGAGCACCATGGCCGCACCCGCCGGGGTGAACAGGCCGACGACCAGCAGAGCGCCGCCGATCGTCTCACTGAGCGCGGTCACCCACACCAGGATGCCCGGCTCGGTGAAGCCCAGGCTGGCGATGTACTGCTCGGCGCCGTCCATGCCGGGGCCGTCGAACCAGCCGAACAGCTTCTGCGCACCGTGCGCCATGAAGAACGCACCGATGGCGACACGCAGCACCAGCAGTCCGATGTCGAGCCCGCTGTGCCACTGCGGTCCTCTGCGGGTCGGTTCGTCGGTGAGGGGGGTCGAGTCGTCTTCGTCATCCCAGGCGGCGCCCAACCCGGAGGAACCGGGCAGCACGCTCGTCTGCTGGTTGGCGAAGCCGGCGTCGTCATACATCGACGAGTCGCTCACGCTCGAAGGGGATCCGTAGCCCTGAGGTGCAGAGGAGTACGAATCGCCGGAGTTGTACAGGCCGCTGTCTGAGTAACCGCCCGCAGCCTGGGGACGGTCGTCTTCTGTACTCACCCAGCGCAGAGTAGGGCATCCGCCAAGCAGGTGCCGACAGAACGGTCCAACTCAGTACTCTCCACGGACCACATTGGCCGGTGTGTCTCCTGCCACGTATCGCGCGATCTGTTCGGCCACCACGGCATAACCGCGCCGCTGGTAGCCGTGGACACTGCCGGCGACGTGCGGTGTCAACAGAAGGCCCGGCGCTGTCCACAGTGGATGGTCGGCCGGCAGCGGCTCCGGCTCGGTCACGTCCAACGCCGCCCGCAGCCGTCCGGAGGTCAGCTCGGCGAGCAGCGCGTCGGTCCGCACCACCTTGCCCCGCGCGGCGTTCACGAGGATCGCACCGTCCGGCATCCGCGCGAGGAACTCCGCGTCCACGAGCCCGGTGGTCGCCTCGGTGAGCGGCACCATCAGCACCACCGCGTCGTGCCGGCCGAGCAGGTCGGGCAGTTCGTCGATGCCGTGCACGCCGTCGCGGGCCCGGGTGGCGACGAGCGTGGCGACCGCGTCGCACGCCTCGAGCCTCGTACGCATCCGGCGGCCGAGGTCACCGGCACCGAGCACCAGCACCCGCTTGTCCTGCAACGTGTCGGTCGGGTGGCGGGACCAGTCCCGCGCCTGCCGCGCCGCTTCGAACGGGATGAAGTCGCGGTAGATGGTCAGCAGGGCCCCGAGTGCCCACTCGGCCGTGCTGCCGCCGTGCGCGCCGCTGCCCGTCGACAGCGTCACATGCGAGGGGATGCGGCCGAGCCAGTGCTCGACACCCGCGGTCATCAGCTGGATGAGCCGCACGTTCGGTAACCGCGCGAGCACGGCCGCCGGATCGTCCACGGCCAGGAAGCTCGGGACGAGGATCTCGGCCCGCTCGGCCGCCGCGGGGACCTGCTGGTCCTCATCGGCCGGGTCCCAGTTCACGACCTCGACGCCGGACAGCCCGGCCAGCGCGGACACGCCCTCCTCGTCGGGAACCACCACGGTGATCGTCACAGTGGACCACCCTCTCACGTGTTGTTCACGGCCCGGCACCTAGCTTGGTGACATGGCGGTCAGGTGGCGGACGATGCTTGCCGGTGTAGCGGCGGGCGGCGTACTGCTGTCCAGCTGCGCGAGTTTCCCCCAGCAGCCGCCGCCGGACAGCTGGCAGCCGCCGGAGCAGCTCACCCCGCAGGCCGCGCCCGACCCGCAGGTCCCCGGGCAGCCACAGCAGCCGGGACAGGGCGGTGACCCGCAGGAACCGACGGAGGTGCCGCCGCCGGACGGGTGCAAGGACTTCAACCCCGGGGTTATCGGCACGTGCCTGGACACGGTCACGGCGGTCGCCGCGCTGCCCGGTGACGGCCAGCACCCGGTGGCGCTGGTCGGCGAGCGGCGGACCGGCCGCATCCTGCGCGTCCAGCCCGGCGCCGAGCCGGAGCTGGTGGCCACGGTGCCCGTCGACAGCAGCACGGACGGCGGCCTGACCGGTCTCGCGTTGTCCCCCGCCTACGCGGAGGACCAGCTGATCTTCGCCTACATCACCACGGCGAACGACAACCGCGTGGTGCGGATCGCGCCGGGTGACACACCCAAGCCGGTTCTCACGGGCATCCCCCGCGGCGCCACCGGCAACCGCGGCGCGCTCGCCCAGGACCGCCGGGGCGGGCTGCTGGTCGCCACGGGTGACGCCGGCAGCCCGACCAGTGCGGGTGACCTGAAGTCGCTGGCCGGCAAGGTACTGATGATCGACCCGGCCGGCCGGCCGACCGCGGGTTCGTCCGCCGTGGTGGCCGCCGGACTGCGCTCCCCCGGCGGCGTCTGCTCGTCGATGGACGGCCAGCAACTGTGGGTGACCGACCGGGCGGCCAGCGCCGACGTGCTCTACCGGATCCAGCCGGGCCAGCCGCTCGGCGCGCCCGCGTGGACGTGGCCGGACCGGCCAGGGGTGACAGGCTGCGCGGCGACTCCCACGGTCATGGTGGTGTTGATGGAAACCGCGGCGAACGCGCACAACCTGCCCATGACCGCGGACGGCACGTTCACCGGCAAGCCGAACGTGACCATGGCCCCGCCGGACGGCTTCGGCCGCTGGGGCGCCCTGGACCTGGTGAACGAGTCGGTGGGCGTGGGCGGCACGGTGAACAAGTCCGGCGGCACCCCGGTCTCCAGCGACGACCGCGCGGTGATCATCGTGTTCCCGCCGGGCGTCGGAACCCCCGGCAAGGACTGAGAGGCCGCACGACTGGGGCGGTGGATGCCCGTCGTGATCGAGGTGGTTCCTGGCCGCGTCGGCGTCGTCGTACCGGGTTGTACTTCGATGCCGGCGCGGTGCCGCCAGGGGCCGCCTCGGCGCGGCGGGCGCCGCCAGCCCTAGCCGCGCGGCCTCTGGGTCAGCCCAGCCGCTTCAGCCACTCGAGCGTCAGTGGCACGGCCGTACGACCGGCCGCGAAGTGGTCCAGGTCGCCGAGGTTCACCACCTGGGCACGGGCCCCGCTCTCGGCGAGCCGAGCCGCGCAGTTCCACGTGTTGTCGATGGACGCATCCCGGTCACCGGTCGACGTGAACAGCCGCACGGGTACCCGCGGCCGCCAGTCCCGGCACGCCCGGTCGTTGGTGGCCAGGATCCGCCGCAGTTCGCCCGTCTGGTTCTTGATCGTCGCCACGTACTCGGGAGTGAACAGCTCCTCCGGCGTCGCCGGCAGTGCGGCGAAGATGTCCTCCTCCCGGTGCTCACCGTCGAACAGGGTCTCGATCGTCTGGTCGTACGGCGCCAGGAACGCCTCGCTCGGTGAGTCCCACAGGCCGTACTGCCGGTGCCACGAGACCATGACGTAACCCAGGTAGAACGCGGCACTCCGGCCGTCCAGCCGCCCGTCGAACACGGCCGGCAGCTCGGCCCCGCGGATGTCCAGGGGGCCGCTCAGCGACGCGATCCCGTTCGTGCGGAAGTATCCGCCCGCACCCTCCTGGAGCGCCCGGCCGACCTGCATGGCCGCGTTCCCGCCCTGCGAGAAGCCGGTCACCGCCACGTCGCGGTTCAGCCGGACACCATTACGGGCGGCCAGCTCGCGGGTGGCGTGCAGCGCGTCGATCGAGGCGATGACCGTCGGCCGCTCAACCATGTACGGGTGGTGGCCCGGGCCTTCGCCCAGGCCGAGGTAGTCCGGGGCGCTGGTCGCGTAGCCCGCCGCCGCGAACTGGACGGCCGCCGCCCGGTCCAGGTTGTCGTCCATGGAACCCGTGTAGCCGCGGTAGGCACGGGTGCCGTGCAGCCACGCCACGGTCGGCAGCCGCCGCGCGTCGCCGCGCGGCAGGGCCACCAGCGCGCTCGCCGTGGTGCCGGCCGTCCGGTAGTTGATCCGGTAGAGGTCGACGCCGTGACGCGCGGCGGCCGCGTCCAGCTCGTGCCCCGTGAGATAGGTGGCGACCTCCGCCCGGCTCATGGAGGCGATCTTCGTGACGGTGGTCAGCCGGCTCGCCGAGACGGTCGCCTCGGTCGTCGGCGCGGCGTGGGCCACCACCGGCGCCGCGAACATCCCGGCACACAGTAAGGCAGCGAGTACTCGAGTTCTACGCATCGATTTGTCCTGTCTCCCAAGGATTTCTGGTACGGACAAATCTGCCCGGCCGCGCCGCCGAGCGGCATGGTGCGGCCCACCGGGTTACGGGTAGGGCCACCCCTACCTTCTGTGTGCGCTCCGTGTGGCGGGCTTCTCTATCGTGCGTCGCCTGGGTGATCACCCTGGGGGAACACTCCACTTTCCATGCCAAGCAAGGAGAACACACACGTGTCCGTAACTAGCGAGACCGCCACCACCCGTCGTCCGGGGACACTCACGGCCGCCATCGCCGTCACGGTCGTCACCGCGATCGCCGCGGTGGTCAACGGCATCATGATCGCTACCGGCGGGGTCGACCTGATCAAGGAGATCCTCGCCGAGGCCGGCATCCCCGGGCTGACCGACGAGGACATCGCGATCCTCGCGATGGCCGAGGGTCACACCTCGCTGGACGACTTCGTCGGCGTGTTCCAGAACAGGGGCTACCTGGCGCTGGCCGGCGGTGCCGCGCTACTGGTGTTCGGGCTGGCGATGATGAAGGCCGCGAAGTGGGCCAGGATCATGGTGACGATCGCCGCCGTACTGTCCATTGTGGCCGGTCTGGTGATTCTGGCCGACGAGACCACGTCGACCATGGCGCTCCTGTCCGTGGTGGCGATGGCCGGCAGCGTGGTGTCCATCGTGCTGACATGGCTTCCCGCGAACGGCCGCTACGCCAAAGCCCTGCGCTAGCGGGTGCCTCGATGCAGGGAACGACGCCTTCACTGCGGTCAACGCGGTGAAGGCGTCGTTCCCTGCACGAGAGGCGGACTCGTGCCGGGCGGTTGAGGGGGCCGCCCGGCACGGGTCAGGTTGAGCAGCAGGCGGACCAGGGTGTCCGCGTTCGCGTCGCGGGGGTCGGCCAGCCGGTCGGCCTCCGCCGTGGCCGCCGCAGCTGCCGAGATATCGCCCGTCGCCGTGTGTGCGCTCGCCAGTAGGCGCAACGTGACCGTCACCGAGGACAAGCTCCCCATCTCACGATAGGCGGACAGGCACCGGCGCAACTCCGGCACCGCGTCGTCCGCGCGGCCGGCACCGACCCAACCCGCCGCGATCGCACGAGTACAGGCCAGCACCCGCGGCCGCTCGTTCAACTCTTCGGCAATCTCCCGGCACTCCGCAAACGCTTGCAGCGCAAGGGCTCGCTCGCCCCGGCCGGCGTGGATCGCACCTAGCGTGCGCAACGACCGCGCCAGCGACGACCGCGCCGACGTGCCCTTCAGCAACGACACCGCCTCCGTCGCGGCCGCCGCCGCACTGTCCAGCCGGCCGGTCAGCGTGAGGCTCCACGACAGGCTCTGCAACGCCTGCGCCACCCGCCTCGGCTCGGCGTCGCGCCGGGCCGCCACCAGGGCCTCCTCGTCGATCAGCACCGACTCGTCCGACCGGCCGAGCCGGTTCAGCGCGGCCGACCGCACGCGCGCCACGGCCAGCAGGCCGAACGCGTCCGAGCCGAGCAGCTCCTCCGCCTCGGCGGCCAGTTCCAGCGCCTCGTCCGGCTTCCCCAGCCCGGTCAGGCAGTCCGCCAGGTTGGCCAACACCCAACCGTGCTCCACCCGGTCACCCGGTCGCGCCGCGCACCACCGGTACTGGGTCTCGGCCCGCCGGTACTCACCGCGCACGTGCAGCACCAACCCGAGCACGGCCCTCGCGCGGACCCGGACCCGCTCGTCCGGGGCACGGGCGAGCGCGGACGCGCAGGTTCGCAGGTCGTCGTGGTAGCCGTGCAGCCACAGGTAGCCGGCGAGCCGCTCGAAGATCAGCGCCGCGCCGGTATGTGATCCGGCCCCGCACATTCGGCCGATCGCCGCCACGAGCCCCGGCCGCTCGGTGGCGTACCACGACTCGGGATCGACGACGAGTTCGTCCAGAATGTCCGGCGGGACCGGCAGGTGCTCGGCCAGGTCGGGCAGGGGCAAGCCCCGCGGCAGCAGGCGAGCGAGCCGGTCGGCCAGCCCGAGGACGGCGTCGAGCAGCCCCGTACCAGCGGCCGCCAGTCCAGTGTCATCGGCCCGTGCCAGCTCCCGCGCGTACGCCCGCACCAGGTCGTGCAGCTCGTACCGGTCCGCGCCGACGGGTTGCAGCAGGCTGGACTCGATCAGCTCGTCGACCGCGCGCTCGGCGCCCGGTGCCAGTGCGGCGAGCGCCCACCCCGGCAGGGACGCGACGTTGACCATGCCGAGCATCCGGAACAGGGCGGCGGCCGGCGCGGACAGTGCCCGATAGCTCAACGCGAGGCTGGAGCGCACCTGCAGGTCGCTGACCGTCAGCTCGTCGAGCCGGCGCCGCTCGTCCTCCAGCCGGTCGGCGAGGGCGGCCGGCGAGAGCCCCGGCCGCAGCGCGAGGCGGGTGCCGGCGATGCGCAACGCCAACGGAAGGTTGCCGCAGGCCGCGGCGATCCGGGCGGCACCGGCCGGCTCGGCCGCCACCCGGTCGCCGACGAGCCGGACCAGCAGCTCGCGCGCCTCGCCGTCGCGCAGCGAGCCGACGGTCACCCGGTACGCCGTGCCGAGCCCGGTGAGCAGGCGGCGGCTGGTGATGAGGACCGCGCTGGCCGACGTGCCGGGGATGAGCGGCCGCACCTGGCCGGGGTCGGCCGCGTCGTCGAGCACGAGCAGGACCCGACGATCGGCCAGCCGGCTGCGCAGGACGGCCGCCTTGGCGTGCGTGTCGTCGGGAATGCCCTGGCCGAGCACGCCGAGGCTGCGCAGCAGGTCGGCGAGCACGTCGTCGACCGCGCGGGGCTCGGTCGCGCCGGCCAGGTGCGCGTAGAGCTGGCCGTCGGGGAACGCCGCCAGCACGCGGTGCGCCACGCGGAGCGCCAGGGTGCTCTTGCCGGCACCCGGCTCGCCGGTCAGCAGCACGACCGGCGCCCGGCGGTCGGCCAGCAGCCCGGTCAGCTCGGCCACCGACTCCTCGCGACCGGTGAACACGTCGCTGTCGGCCGGGAGCTGGCGGACCGGCCAGGGTGTTGGTATCGACACTGCTTCCGGTCCGTCGCCGCGCAGGACCGCCGCATGCACGGCGCGCAGCCCGGCACCGGGTTCGAGCCCCGTCTCCTCGATCAGGGTGGCGCGGGTGCGGCGGTAGACGTCGAGTGCGTCGGCCTGCCGGCCGGACCGCTGCATGGCGATCATCAGCAGGCCGGCGAGTCGCTCCCGCAGCGGATACTCGGCCACCGCCACCCGCAGCTCGCCGATCAGCTCGGCGTCGCGGCCGGCGGCCAGTTCGGCGTCCAGGCAGTCCTCGAGCACCGACAGCCGTTCGTCCTCGAGTCTCGTGACCTCGGCGTCCAGCGCCGGCAGGTGCACGTCGTCGAGGGGGTGGCCGCGCCACTGCGCGAGCGCCGTACGCAGGTGCGCCGCGGCGGCGGCCGGGTCGCCCGCGCGGCGGCCCCGGTCGGCCTCGGCGCGGAACACGAGCAGGTCCAGGTCGGCCGTGTCGACCGCGAACCGGTAGCCGTCACCGACGTGCTCGATCGGCCCGAGTCGGTCGCGGAGCCGCGAGACGTAGGTGTGCAGGTTGGAGGCGTAGGACTTGGGCGGCAGGTCCGGCCAGAGCGCGTTCACCAGGCGCTCGGCCGGAACCCGTGTGTTGGCGTGAAAGAGCAGCATGGCGAGCAGCGACCGTTGCCGGTCGCCGCGCAGCCGTAGCCACTGCCCGCTGCTGTCCGTGGCCAGCAGCGGGCCCAATACCCCGTACTTCACCGTCGATGCCCCCAAGGCCGTCGGAGTAGCCAGGGCATCGTAGACCTATTGGCAGCGCTCCAGAATCAGCTCACGTACGCGCTTGGCGTCCGCCTGGCCCTTCGTGGTCTTCATGACCGCGCCGACGATCGCGCCCGCCGCCGCCACCTTGCCGCCGCGGATCTTGTCCGCCACGTCCGGCTGCGCGGCCAGTGCCTCGTCGATCGCCGCGTACAGCGCCGTGTCGTCGGACACGACGGCCAGGCCGCGCTTCTCCACGACCTCGTCCGGCTCACCCGCGCCGGCCAGCACGCCGTCGACCACCTCGCGGGCCAGCTTGTTCGTGAGCTTGCCCGCCTCGACCAGCGCCGCCACCCTGGCGACCTGTGCCGGCGTGATCGGCAGCTCGGCCAGCTCCGTGCCGCGCGAGTTCGCCTCCTGGGACAGGTAGTTCACCCACCACGCCCGCGCCTGGTCGGGCGTGGCGCCCGCGTCGGCCGTGGCGGCCACCAGCTCGATGGCGCCCGCGTTGACCAGGTCGCGCATCTCCAGGTCGGTGAGCTGCCACTCGGCCTGGATGCGCTTGCGGCGCGCGGCCGGCATCTCCGGCAGCGTCGCGCGCAGTTTCTCCACCCACTCGGCCTCCGGCGCGATCGGCACCAGGTCGGGCTCCGGGAAGTACCGGTAGTCCTCCGAGGTCTCCTTGCGCCGGCCGGGCGACGTGGTGCCGGTGGCCTCCTGGAAGTGCCGGGTCTCCTGCATGACCTCGCCGCCGTCGAGGAGCACGGCCGCCTGGCGGGTCATCTCGTAGCGCACGGCGCGCTCGACGCTGCGCAGCGAGTTGACGTTCTTCGTCTCCGTGCGGGTGCCGAACACGGTGGCGTCCTTGGCCATGAGCGAGATGTTCGCGTCACAGCGCAGCGAGCCCTGGTCCATCCGGACGTCCGAGACGTCGAGCGCACGTAGCAGGTCACGCAGTGCCCCGACGTACGCGCGGGCCACCTCCGGCGCGCGGGCACCGGTCCCGGTGATCGTCTTGGTGACGATCTCGATGAGCGGCACGCCCGCGCGGTTGTAGTCGAGCAGCGAGTGGTCGGCGCCATGAATGCGACCCGTTGCGCCTCCTACGTGCAGCGACTTGCCCGTGTCCTCCTCCATGTGCGCGCGCTCGATCTCGACGGTCACCACGGTGCCGTCCTCGAGCTCGACGTCCAGCGAGCCGTTGAACGCGATCGGCTCGTCGTACTGGGACGTCTGGAAGTTCTTCGGCATGTCCGGGTAGAAGTAGTTCTTGCGGGCGAACCGGCACCACGGCGCGATGTCGCACCCGAGCGCCAGCCCGATCCGGATGGCCGACTCCACGGCGGCGCCGTTGACCACCGGCAACGCGCCGGGCAGGCCGAGGCAGGTGGGGCACACCTGGGTGTTCGGCTCCGCGCCGAACCCCGTCGGGCAGCCGCAGAACATCTTCGTGTGCGTGTTCAGCTCGACGTGCACCTCGAGCCCGAGCACCGGGTCGAAGCGCGCGATGACCTCGTCGTAGTCGAGGACGGTGGGGGCGGTCATCGAGCGACCTCCAATTCCGGGACCCGGTTGATGAGTGCGCCGCCCCAGGCGGCGTCGCGGGCGGTCTCGTAGGCGGCCGCGACCTTGTACATGCGCTGTTCCTGCAATGACGGCGCCATGATCTGCAGGCCGACCGGCAGGCCGTCCTCGTCGGACAGCCCGGCCGGCACGCTCATGGCCGGGGTGCCCGCCAGGTTGGCGGGGATGGTGCACAGGTCGGCGCGGTACATGGCCACCGGGTCGTCGATCCGCTCACCGATGCGGAAGGCCGTGGTGGGCGTGGTCGGCGAGACCAGCACGTCGACCGTCTCGAACGCCCGCTGGAAGTCCCGCGAGATCAGCGTGCGGACCTTCTGTGCCTGGCCGTAGTAGGCGTCGTAGTAGCCGGACGACAGCGCGTAGGTGCCGACCATGATGCGGCGTTTGACCTCCGCACCGAAGCCGTTTTCCCTGGTCAAGGCCATGACCTGTTCCGCGCTGTTGCCGTTCTCGTCGCCCACGCGCAGGCCGTAGCGCATGGCGTCGAACCTGGCCAGGTTGGAGCTGGCCTCGCTCGGCGCGATCAGGTAGTACGCCGGCATGGCGTAGTCGAAGTGCGGGCAGGACACCTCGACGACGTCGGCGCCGAGGTTCCGGAGCGCTGTGACGGCCTGCTCGAACGCGGCCGTGACACCCGCCTGGTACCACTCCCCCGTGAACTCCTTGACCACGCCGATCCGCATGCCGGACAGGTCGCCGCGCAGTCCCTCGCGGGCGGCGGCCACCACGGGCGGCACGGGGGCGTCGATGGACGTCGAGTCGAGCGGGTCGTGCCCGGCGATCACCTCGTGCAGCAGCGCCGCGTCGAGGACGGTCCGCGCGCACGGCCCCGCCTGGTCGAGCGAGGACGAGAACGCCACCAGGCCGTAGCGGGAGACGCCGCCGTAGGTGGGCTTGACACCGACCGTGCCGGTGACCGAGGCGGGCTGGCGGATCGAGCCGCCCGTATCGGTGCCGATGGCCAGCGGTGCCTCGAACGCGGCCAGCGAGGCCGACGAGCCGCCGCCCGAGCCGCCGGGCACGCGGTCGAGATCCCACGGGTTGCGGGTGACGCCGAACGCCGAGTTCTCGGTGGACGAGCCCATGGCGAACTCGTCCATGTTGGTCTTGCCCAGGATGACGATGCCCGCCTCGAGGAGCTTGCGGGTGACCGTCGCGTCGTAGGGCGGGGCCCAGTTCTCCAGCATCTTCGAGCCGCACGTGGTCGGCAGCCCGGACATGGTCAGCACGTCCTTGAGCGCCAGCGGCACGCCGGCCAGCGGCGATGCCGGTTCGCGCCCGGCGGCCACGTCCTCGTCGACCGCGCGGGCGGCGGACAGCGCGCCGTCGGTGTCGACGTGCAGGAACGCGTGGACGGTGCCGTCGATGGCGCCGATCCGGTCCAGGTGGGCCTGGGCGACCTCGACCGCCGAGACCTCCTTCGCCTGGATCTTCGCGGCCAGCTCGGCGGCCGTCAGGTGGGTGAGATCGGTGCTCTGCATTGATGATTCGCTCGTGAACTCGCTCATGCTTCTTCCCCCAGAATCCGCGGCACGCGGAAGCGGCCGTCCTCGACGGCGGGCGCGCCGGCCAGCGCCTGCTGTTGGGTCAGGCCGGGGCGGACCAGGTCGGCGCGGAACACGTTGGTGACCGGCACGGCGTGGGACGTCGGCGGGATGTCGTCGGCCGCCACCTCGCTGACCCTGGCCACCGACTGGAGGATCACATCCAGCTGACCGGCGAACATGTCCAGTTCGTCGTCGGTGACGGCTAACCTGGCCAGGCGCGCGAGGTGGGCCACCTCGTCGCGGGAGATGTTGGGCACTGGACGAACTCCCTGCGTATGTGCTGAGTTGATATGCGGCCTGAGTCTATTTCGAGCGCCTGTCGCGACCCGAACGGGTTATCGGGATGGCAGGCTGGTGGGGTTGTCGTCAGGGTTGTCGACCGATCCCGGGACTTGGACGGCCGGCGCAGCGTCGTCCGGAGGTCTGCGACAATCGTCGGCCGGCACGAGATCGACACCTACGCAGTATCGACGCATGGGAGGCGTTCGCCTTGTCCTTCCTGATCCGGGTGCAGCTCCCGGACATCCCGGGCGCGCTCGGAGCGGTGGCCACCGCTCTTGGCGCGATCGGGGCCGACATACTCAGTGTGGACGTGGTCGAGCGCAAGTCCGGCACGGCCATCGACGATCTTGTCGTCGAGCTGCCGAAGGGCCGCCTGCCGGACGTGCTGATCACCGCGGCCGAGTCGGTGCAGGACGTCGAGGTGGACGCTGTCCGGCCTTATGCGGGGGTGTTGGACACCCATCGGGAGCTGGAGCTGGTGGAGGAGGTCGCCGCCCAGCCGGACGACGGGTTGACGATCTTCACCGAAGGCGTGCCGCGGATCGTGCGGGCCGGTTGGGCCATGGTCGTCGGCCCGGACGACGCGGGAGCCAGGGCGCTGACGGCCTCCACCGCGGCGCCGCAGCTCAAGACCTTCGACCTGCCGTTCCTGCCGCTCGCCAGGGCCACCGTGCTGGACGGCGAGGAACCTTGGGTGCCCGAGACCTGGCGCGAACTGGGCACCGAACTGGCCGCCACGCCGCTGGGGAAGCCGGACCGGGTACTGCTGGTCGGCAGACCTGGCGGCCCCATGTTCCGCGCCGCCGAGGTGGCCAGGCTGGCTCACCTGGCGGGAATCATCGCGGTAGTCCTGTCGGGCTGAGGTGCCCGTCACTGGCGGCGGCCACGAACCGCCGCCAGGCAGCTGGCCGGAAGCCGAAGGTGGGCCCGCCGACGTTCTTCGAGTCCCGCACCCCAACCTCAGCCTCGGTGATCCGCACCTCGACGCACGCCTCGTCGCTTGAGCTACTGAACGAGCTGGTGAACCAGCCGGTGTCCCGAACGGCAGGCGCCACGATCACTACTCCTTGGCGAGGCTCTCAATCAACTGCCGCGACGCAGTCCGGCTCAACGCAAGTTCCCATACGCGATAGAAGGCTCGGAGCAGATTCGCGGTGTCCGCCTCGCCATCGTAGTAGCTCGAAGACCCAAGAACGGAAGGCGCATAGCAGACTGGACCTCCGCGATCGCCGAAGCCGAAGATCCACAGGCTCCGACCTCTGATCGGGTTGCCGAACGCGTCGCCGGCCAGGACCCGCACTGTCAGATCGCGGTGCGACTTCTCCAGTTCGAGGAGATGCCTCAACTGCTCACGCATCACATCCGGTGCACCCAGACCGGCTCGTAGCGCGTCCTCGGTGATCACGAACCGGAGCAGCCGGGGATCGCTGGAGTCGATCACGCGACGCTGTCGCTCCATCCGATAGGCGAGCCGATCGGCACCCTCGGTGTCGGAGGGCTCCCACCACACTCCTTCACCTTCCGACAGGACCGCTCGCAAGTAGCTCTCCGACTGGAGCAAACCCGGTATCACACCGGTCTCGAAACAGTTGATCTCCGTGGCGCTCGCCTCCAGGTCTGCGAAGCGCTGGTAGGCGTCCGGCAACTGGTCGACGTAGACCCGCCGCTTCTGGCGCTGGCGAGCCTGCGCACCCAGCTCGAGGGTGGTAGCCCGCTCGTCGCCGGTGACTCCGTAACAGTCGAGGAGCTTCTCCACGTCCTCCTGACTGAAGGTCGCGGTGCCGTCCTCCAACTGCACGATTCGCGTCCGCGTCTTGCCCACCACGTCGGCCGCCGCCTGCTGCGGTTTGCCGGCGGCGTCGCGCAGCCGGCGCATGGTGAGCCCGAACTGCCGGCGCTCGAACGTCGGACGTGCCGTACCCACAGCGACCTCCCTGACAACGGATTCACCCGATCGCGCGGTGCGATAAGCGTTACTGTCTCCCTAGCCTAACTGAGGGTGACAGTAACGCCTACCTTAGCGGGAGGAGCAAAGATGGCGCTGTATCGACAGTCCGGCGTGTCCGTGGAGTCGTGGGTGGAGATGACCTCCGAAGTGGCCGTGCGCTACGAGGCCGACGCCTCGAGCGACATCGCGACGCTCTACTTCGGCCACCACAACGACTACGTCCTGACACTCAGCCGCGAGAACCTGGCGCAGGTGATCTCCCTCGGCAACAGAGCCATGGCCGAGCTGTCCGAAGAAGACGGTCATGCGTGAGCTGCGGTTCGTCCGGCTGGAGATCACCGGCCGGTGCCAGCTGCGATGCACTCATTGCTACGCCGACTCAGGACCCGGTGGAACAGACGGCGCAGGCGCGCGGCAACGCGGCGGACCGCGCAGCAAGAAGAAGGGCTACTTTCTCCGTGCGGAGACCGCATTCGGGTTCATGGAGACCGTCAATGGAATGGCCGGATACTGGGATGAGGACACCTCTACCATGAGCCACGGTGAAGGCTTCCTCACCGTTCTCGACACCATGTTTCGCGAGCCCGGCTTGTATCTGATGGACGAGCCAGAAGCCGCACTGTCATTCCAGTCCTGCCTTCGGCTGGTGGCCTTGCTGCATCAACTCGGCGAGAGCGGAGCACAGGTCATCTGCGCGACCCATTCGCCGATTCTGGCGTCCACACCAGGAGCCGAGATCATCGAGATCGGCGACCACGGTTTTCGCACAGTCGACTGGGAACAACTGGAGATCGTGACCAACTGGCGACGCTACCTCACCGACCCCGCCGTCTACCTTCGCCATCTCGTCCCGTGACGGTCGACGACGCGGACGCTCGATTCCGTGAATGGATGCGCGACAACATGACCAAAGCCACCGAATTGATCGGTGTGACCATCGACGGTGGGCCGGTGTTCGGCTGGCTCGACCGATCGATCAGCGTCGCGGTGCGGAAAGACAACACGGACCTCTGGCTTCGCGTGGTCTCCGAAGATCAGAAGTGGGTGCAACAGGACTTCTGGACGGGGAACCAGGACGCCAACATCCTTACCGGCGTCCCTAAACCTACCGTGGTCGACACCGTCGAATGGGACGACCACCGCAGGCAGCGCGCCGAACTCATGACCAGGCTTCCTGGCGAACCCTGCTCCCCGACGGATGCCCTCCGCGACGACGAGCCTCCGCCGCCACCGTGGTGGGCTGAGCTGCGGCTGGCGCTGAACACCCTGTCACGAACGCCAACCCGCCGCGTCAATGTCGATCAGGAGAAGCTGGACCAGCGCGTCCATGCCGCATTCGGAGATCGAATCGCGCTCAAGGTGGAGCACTGGGAGACCGCTCATGGCGACCTCCATTGGGGAAACCTGCTCGGCCCACAGCTCGGCATCGTCGACTGGGAGCATTGGGGCCGGGCCCCGTTGGGCACAGACGCGGCGACGCTTTACTGCTACAGCCTGCTGGCGCCGACCACCGCCCGGACCGTTCACCGTGTCTTCACCGACGTTCTGGACACGCCCGCCGGGCGAACCGCCCAGCTCTACGCCGTCGCCCGGCTGCTGCATCGCGCCCGGCGCGGCGAGCATCCCGATCTTGGCGAGCCCCTGACCGCCCACGCGGAAGCGCTTCTCGTCTCCGGCGAGCAGCCACACTGAGTTCCCGTCGGTGACAACGGCTCATGGCCGAGCTGGCGACGGGCTCGGCCACCATCGGTTGGTGATCTCAGCAGTTCAGGTGCTCGAAGGTGTTGCAGAGGGTAATGGGGTTGGCGTACTCCTCGGTGCGCACCGTTCGGCCGTTCTTCCAGTCGAAGCGGTAGATGTAGACGTTGCGGTACGAGCGGCCGTCAGCCGTGAGGAAGTCGCCGTTGGCCTGCGCGAAGGACGTCCTCCCGTTGTCGGTCACGCTGATGCGCAGGTCCGTGAACTCGATCCGCTGAAAGTTCGCCATCACTCCGTCGACGTAACCGAGAATCTCCTCCTTGTTGGCGAAGTGACCCGCGGGTTCCGGTGCGCCGGTGAAGGACAGCGGGATGGTGAGGGTGGCGTTCCGGTCGATCCTCGCGCTGATGGCGTCGATGTCCTTGCGTTCGAACGCGTCGAGGAGCGCGCGGGTCTGTGCCTCGGTCCGCTGCTCCGGTCCCGCACCGGCCGATGCCGAGGGTCCAGGGCCGACGGTCAACGCCATGGCTCCCACGACCCCCGCGATCACGGCGACGAACGTGCGTATACGCATGCTGAATTCCCTTCGATATCCAGTCTCACATGAGACTCAGTATCAGCCTAAGGGACGGGGTCGATCTTGGCTAGAGTGGGCGGGTGGACCAGCCCGAGATGTCGCTGCGCGAGCGCAAACAGCAGCGCGCGCGGGAGGCGATCGTGGAGGCGGCGCACGAGCTGTTCGCCGAACGCGGGTTCGACCACGTCACGGTCGCGGACATCGCCGCCAGGGCCGAGGTCGGCCGGGCGACGTTCTTCCGCTACTTCGGCGACAAGCAGGAAGTGGTCTTCGCCGGAAGCAGCAACGAACTGGACGCGGCACTGGCCGAGGCCGAGCACACGCTGAACGGCACACCGATCGGCGGCTCGCTCCACACCGCGCTGGGGTATGTGCGCGCGCTCGTGCTGGCGTTCGTCGCGCAGCTGGTCCAACGGCCGGCCGAGTACCGCGAGCACGAACGGCTGATCGCCGAACAGCCAGAACTCCACGCCCGCAGCCTCGTCAAGCAGCGGGGCTACGCGGACCGGATCACCGCCGAGCTGGCCAGCCGAGGAGCAGAGCCCGAGGTCGCGGCACTGGCCGCCGAGCTCGGCCTGGCCTGCTTCTTCGCGGGCCGCGCCGTAGCCGACAACGACCCGCGCCGCCTACTCGCCGCGATCGAGGCCGCGTTCGGCCGGCTTGGCTGAGCGGGCCGTCAGCTCGGGCGTGGAAGATCCAGGCGGTAGGTGACCAGGGTTATCTCCGGGTTGGGATTCCAGTCTCGTTCGGGGGTTCGGTAGAAGCCCAGGCGTTCGTACAGGCGGTGTGCCGCGGCCATCTCCGGCGAGCTGCTCAGGGCGACCCCGCGCAGTCCCAGCTCTGCCGCCCGGTCCAGGGCCCGGCGGGTCAGTGCCTCGCCGATTCCGCGGCCGCGGGCCGCCGGTGACACCGCCAGCATGCGGAACTCCAGCTCGTCGGCCGTCGCCACCTGGGACCACGGCGAGCCCGGCGGGGCGATGGTCACCGTGCCCAGCAGGGTGCCGGCATCGTCGACCGCCACCAGAAGCTCCGCCTCGCGGGCGCGTGGGCGCGCGTCCGCCAGCTTCAGGGCGTACTCGCTGCCCTCGTCCAGGAAGCCGTCGGACCGGTACGACTCCACCGTCAGCTCGCCCACCGCCGTCAGCTCATCGGACCGGGCCAACCTGATCGTCACGTCACTCATCGGCTTCCCCCACCTGTGCCACCTCGGTCGCCGCCTCGGGACCCGAGTCCAGCAGGACCCGGAAACCCGCCTCGTCCAGGACCGGGACCTTCAGCTGCACGGCCTTGTCGTACTTGGTGCCGGGCGCGTCGCCGACCACCACGAACGCCGTCTTCTTCGACACCGAGCCGGCCGCCTTGCCGCCGCGCGCGAGGATCGACTCCTTGGCCTCGTCGCGAGAAAGGGTGGCGAGGCTGCCCGTGACCACAATGGACAGGCCCTCGAGGTTGCGCGGGATGGACGCGTCGCGCTCCTCCTCCATCCGCACGCCGGCCGCCTGCCATTTGGTCACGATCTCGCGCCGCCAGTCGGTGGCGAACCACTCCCCCAGCGCCGTGACGATCGTCGGGCCGATGCCCTCGGCCGCCGCCAGCTCCTCCTCCGACGACTCCATGATCCGCGGCAGCGAGCCGAACTCGACGGCCAGCGCGCGAGCGGCCGTGGGGCCGACGTGGCGGATGGACAGCGCGACGATCACCTTCCACAGTGGACGCTGCTTCACCACCTCGAGGTTCGCCAACAGTTTCTGGCCGTTGGCCGACAGCGTGCCCGCCTTCGTACGGAACAGCTCTACCTCGGTCAGCGTCTCCTCGTCGAGGTCGAACAGGTCGCCCTCGGAAGCCAGCACACCGGAGTCGACGAGCGCGGACGCGGCCTCGTAACCGAGCACCTCGATGTCGAGCGCGGACCGCCCGGCGATGTAGGCCAACCGCTCCTTGCGCTGCCCCGGGCAGTATCGCGCGTTCGGGCAACGGATGTCGGCGTCGCCCTCCTTCTCGTACGCCAGAAGGGTTCCGCACGACGGGCACACGATGGGCATCGTGAACTCGCGCTCGGCGCCCGTGCGCGCGTCGGCCACCGGGCCCAGCACCTCGGGGATCACGTCGCCCGCCTTGCGAATCACCACGCGATCGCCGATCAGCACGCCCTTGCGCTTGACCTCGCTGGCGTTGTGCAGCGTGGCCATCTCGACCGTGGAACCCGCGACCTTCACCGGCTCCATCACGGCGAACGGCGTGACCCGGCCGGTGCGGCCGACGTTGACCCGGATGTCCAGCAGCGTGGTGGTGGCCTCCTCCGGCGCGTACTTGTACGCGATCGCCCAGCGCGGCGCCCGCGACGTGGTGCCGAGCCGGCGCTGCGCGGACACCTCGTCGACCTTGATCACGATGCCGTCGATCTCGAACTCGACGTCGTGGCGGTGCACGCCCCAGTACTCGATGTGCGCGAACAGCTCGTCGCGAGAAGAGATCACCTTGGTGTGCGCGGACACCGGCAGCCCCCACGCGGTGAGCGCGCGGTACGCCTCGGACTGACGCGCCGGCTCGAACCCCTCGCGCTTGCCCAAACCGTGGCAGATCAGCCGCAGCCGCCGGCTGGCCGTGACCTTGGGGTCCTTCTGCCGCAACGAACCGGCCGCCGTGTTGCGCGGGTTGGCGAACGCCGGCTTGCCGGCCTCGACCAACGACGCGTTCAGCTCGGCGAAGTCCTCCACCCGGAAGTAGACCTCCCCGCGCACCTCGACGAGCTTGGGCACCGGGAACTCGGCGGTCCCCGTGAGCTGCTGCGGGACGCCGTCCATGGTGCGGACGTTGAGCGTCACGTCCTCGCCCGTGCGCCCGTCGCCCCGGGTGAGCGCGCGGACCAGGCGACCGTTCTCGTACAGCAGGTTGATGGCCAGCCCGTCGATCTTCAGCTCGCACAGGTACGACGTGCCGCTCAGTTCCTTCTCGATCCGGTCGACCCAGGCGCCCAGCTCGTCGGCGTCGAACGTGTTGTCGAGGCTGAGCATGCGCTCGAGATGGTCGACCGCCCTGGAAATCGGTGGAGAAGGTGCCGCCCACCTGTTGACTCGGCGACTCCGGCGTGACCAGACCCGGATGCTTCTCCTCGATGGCCAACAACTCGTGCCACAACGCGTCGAACTCGCCGTCGGAGATGGTCGGCGAGTCGAGCACGTAGTACCGGAACCGGTGGCCGGAGATCTCTTCGGACAGCCGCTCGTGCCGCTCCCGCACCTCGGCGGGAACGTCCTCGACACCTTCTACGTCTGCACTGGTCACGGGAGGCAGACTAGTCATCCCCACCGACAATTTCCGGCTCGTCCAACTCCCGCACCAGCGTCCGGAGTTCGAGCAACCCGATCGTGGCGGCCGGCTCCGTCTCGGCCGTCTCCACCCGGCGCAGCCGCTCGGCCGCGAGCCGTTCACCGAGGGTCGCGTCCAGCGGCAGATAGGTCATGGCCGAGCGGGCCGCCTCGTCCAGCTCGGCCATCGCCGGATGGTGCACGGCCACGTCCACCACGCCCGCCTCGCGGTCGACCTGTGCCACCACCCGCATGTCGGCCAGCGAGATCCGGTGCTCCCCGAGGTTCACGGTGACCATGGTCGGGTCGGGCACCGGCGGCACCGAGTCGTGGTACTCCCAGATCGCGTCCTCGGGTGGCGCGGCCGCGCGCCAGGCGTCGGTGTAAGGCCGCAGCCGAGGGTCCTCCTGGCCGCTGACCACGAGCGCGTAGATGGCCCGCTGCCCGCGTTCGAGCGCGAAGTGCAGGTCGGGATGGACGTCGGCCACCAGCCTGCACAGCTGGTTCTCCACCCGGTTGGGCTCGCGGTCGCCGAGCGCGCCGGCCACCTCGGGCAACAGGTCGTACCAGCCCGCCCAGAACCGCCGCGCCAACTCGGCGGGATCGGGGCCCGTGGCGGCCGGCTGCGCACGACGCCGAAACCACCTCATGTCGCACGCAGCCCGTCGAGGACCACCGACAGCAGCCGCTCGGCACCGGCCTCGTCGGCGTACTTGGCGGCCGTGCCGACCCCGTGGCCGAGGCGCAGCAGGTCCTTCGGCTCCAGGTCGGCCCGGATCACGCCGGCCGCCTGCGCGGGCTCCAGCAGCGCCGCCACCGCGTCGTTCAGCTGCACCCTGCAGTACTCGAACGTCTCGGAGTCCGCGTCGATCGCCGTCTTCAGCGCCAGCGCGAGCCCACCGCTCTCGGTGATGAACGCGACCTGCGCACGCATCCACGCGGCGAGCGCCTCCATGGCCGGGAGCGTGTCGCGCAGCTCGTAGGCGCTGCTCGCGAGTTGGCCGACCTCCTCGCGGTAGACCGCCTCGATCAACGCCTCGCGGCTCGCGAAGTGCCGGTACAACGTGCCCGGCCCGACCTTGGCCGCCTTGGCGATGTCGTCGAGCGGCGCGTCGACGCCGTGCTCGGCGAACACGTCACGTGCGGTCGCCACGATCCGCTCGTAGTTGCGCCGCGCATCGGCCCGCATCGGCCGCTCGGCTGTCGTCACGCGCCTTCCAATCGGAGACATTCTCCGGTTACTCTTGCGCATCCGGAGATGTTCTCCATATGCTAGCCGAGTCAAAACGGAGAGTGTCTCCACTTAGGGGGTTTCTTGACTTCGACCATCTCCGCGCGACCGGCCGTCACCGCGCGGCCAGGTCTCGCGCTCACGCTGATCCTCATCTGCCAGCTCATGCTCATGCTCGACATCACGGTCATGAACGTGGCCCTCCCCCGCATCGGCAACGATCTCGGCTTCTCGCTGGCCGGGCTGTCGTGGGTGATGAACGCCTACACGCTCGCGTTCGGTGGCCTGCTGCTGCTCGGCGGGCGGCTCGGCGACCTGTTCGGCCGGCGGCGGATGTTCCTGACGGGCGTCGCGGTGTTCACGGCCGCGTCGCTGGCGGGCGGGTTCGCCGACTCGGCCGGCTGGCTGCTCGCCGCCCGGATCCTGCAGGGCATCGGCGCGGCGGCCGCGGGCCCGAGCACGCTCTCGCTGATCACCAGCACCTTTACCGAACAGAAGGCGCGGCTCCGGGCGCTCAGCCTGTTCTCCGCCATGGCAAGTTCCGGGTTCGCCATCGGCCTCATCGTCGGCGGGCTGCTCACCGAGTGGTTCTCCTGGCGCGCGGTCATGTTCATCAACGTGCCGCTCGGTTTGGCGATCCTCGCGCTGGCCACCCGCCATATCGCCGAGCCGCCACGGGTGCCGGCGCGACTGGACCTGCCGGGCGCCGTGACGGCGACGCTCGGTGTCGGTGGTCTCGTCTACGGTTTCATCCGCGCGGCCGAAGCCGGGTGGGGCGACGCGACCGCGTTGGGCTCGCTCATCGGCGGCGTGGCGCTGATCGCGTTGTTCCTGTTGATCGAGGCCCGCACGTCGCAGCCGCTGTTGCCACTGCGCCTGTTCGGCGACCGCGACCGCGCCGCCGGATTCGTGAACTTCTTCCTCGGACCGCTGTCCATGATGTCGGCGTTCTTCTTCCTCACCCAGTTCCTGCAGGAGATCAGTGGGTTCGGCGCGCTCACCACGGGATTCGCGTTCCTGCCGATGGCGGTCGGCGTCTTCGTGATGTCCCGCACGGTGCCCACGCTCCTGCCGAAGTGGGGACCGAAACCGTTGGCCATCACCGGCACCACGCTCATGACGCTGGGCATGGTGTGGCTGAGCCAGCTCTCCCCCGCCGATGGTTACCTGGCCGGCGTACTCGGCCCGATGGTGCTGCTCGGCCTGGGCGGCGGGCTGGGGTTCACGTCGCTGAACGTGGTGATCATGGGCAACGTGCCACCGGCGGACGCGGGTGCGGCGGGAGGCACGCTGCAGACCATGCAGCAGTTGGGCGGCACGCTCGGCCTGGCCGTGGTGGTCACGGTGGCCGGCGCGGCCTCGCGGTCGGCACAGGCTGCCGGCGCGGCACCGGAGGCGGTGTTGACGGCCGGGATGAACGACGCGTTCGCAGCGGCCGCGTGCTTCGCCGCGCTGACCGTGTTGGTGGCGTTCACGTTCCGCCGCGTCGCCCGGTAACGACCGCTGAGCTACCAGGATTCCGGCGGCTCCACGAAGCCCTTGCCCACGTCGCGCACCAGTTCCAGCGCGCGACGGGCCCACTCGGGAGTGGCGCCGGCCAGGCCGCAGGTCGGCGTCGGCACCGCGCGGTCGGCGAGGATCGACCGGGGAAAGCCGAGCCGGTCCACCAGCTCCAGCGCGGGCCGCGCCACCTCGTGCAAGGTCTGACGCGTGGTGGGGTCCGTACTGGGGACGAGGCCGAGGAACAGGACACAGCCGTCGTCCCAGGCCTCGCCCAGCTGGTCGGCGAAGACGGCGGGCATGCCGTGGAGCAGGCTGGCGTCGAGTGCGACCGCGTCGGCGCCGGCCGAGCGCAGCAGCGCCACCGGCGGGCGCGGGGCGCAGCAGTGCACGATCACCGGCTGGCCGGTCGCCGCGCGGGCGGCGTCGATCAGCTGGGCCAGGACGTCGCGGGCGTCCGGCTCGGCCACCGCGTTCACCATGCTCAGCCCGGACGGCGTGGGCAGCGAGCCGGCCAGCACGGCCGGCAGCGACGGCTCGTCGAACTGCACGACCACCTCGGCGCCCGTCCGGCGGCGCACCTCGGCCACGTGCCGGGTGACGCCCTCGCTGAGCGACTCGAGAAAGTCCCGCAGCGCACCAGGATCGGTGAGCACGCGATGCCCACGCGGCAGCTCGACCTCGGACGTCAGCGTCCACGGCCCGGGTAGCTGCACCTTCACCAGCGTGGGCGACACGGGGTCGAGTGCCTCCTCGAAGGCGTCCAGGTCCCACCGCAGCGCGTCGACCGCCCGGCGGTGATCCGCCCCCGGCCGCGCGGTGACGCGGTAGGCCGACGGCACCACCTCGACCGCGATGTCGACCAGCAACGCCACCCCGCGCCCGATGATGTCCGTGCCGAGCCCGCGGCCCGGCAGCTCCGGGATATGCGGCAACTGGGGCAGCTCGCCGACCACGACGGCGGCGGCCTCGAGCGGATCCGTACCGGGCATGGAACCGATGGCGGTGGCCGCGCCGGGCGGCCAGGGTGCGGTGGTCACGCGCACAGTGTGCTGCATGACCACCGCGTGCCCGGTCAGCGGCGCAGGCCGAGGAACTGCAGGCCGCCGATTCCGGCCACGCCCGCCGCCAGTACCAGCAGCAGCGTCGTCCCGAGGGTGGTCAGGTCGCCGATGCCGAGCGCCGCGATCAGGACGGCGTCCAGCGCGCAGACCAGGTTGACCGTGGCGACCGCGCCGGCCGCGCGGCGGTTGATCACCGAGCGGGTGCCGGCGTAGAGCACGCCCGCGCCCCAGGCGACGAAGAACAGACCCGCTCCGAGCAGGACGCCCGCCGGGATGCCGAGCGGGCCGTCGAGCACCCCGGCCAAGGCCGCGAGCAGGACGCCGCTCGGCAGCGTGGCGTACCCGTCGAACGTGAGCGCCTGGCGAAGGAGCGGAGCGGTGGGAGTGGTGATGGTGGCGGTCATGGTGGCTCCTTTGTTGGTGTGCCACCGAACGTCGCCGAGATGGCACTGCCAGCACCACGCCAAGAGCTGCCAACCACTGCCAACCGCAGGTCAGGCGTGGGAAACCGAGGCACGCAACTCGGCGGCCACGATCCGCGCGGCCGCCGCCTGCCAGTTGTGCAGCGTCCGCTCGGGCACGTGGTCGCCGAACCAGGCGAGGGCGCGCCGCGCCACCGGGTCCAGCTCGGTCACCTTCGTCCGCACGCTGTACGGGCGCACGCCGACCACGCAGTAGAAGTAGAGCGCGTTGTAGTGACGCCACTCCTCGCTCGTGCCGAAGTCGCCGTCGCGGGGCTTGAGCCGGGCGATCGTCTCCAGCAGCAGCGCCTTCAGCTCGGTCGCCCGCTCGAGCGGCGCGCCGGGCGCACCCCGCGCGGCGAGCCGGTGGTCGATCACCGGCAGCGCGGCCAGCGGGCTCGACACGAGCTTGCCCAGGTCGCCGTAGTGGCTGAGCGCGCGCCGGGTCAGCCGGACGAACTCCGCCTCGTCGAGGGTCGCGAGCGCGAGCGTCTCGTCGCGGCGGGGCAGCGCGGCGGCCACGTCACGCAGGTCCCCGCGCTCCCGGCGCAGGTCGGGCGGGAACGCGAACCGGTCGGCCAGCGCGTTGATCGGCCGGGCGAGCACCTGCACGGCGATGGCGGCGGCCACCACGCCGTAGAGCAGCAACTCAAGATCGCCGGCCACCAGCATGGCGAGCGCCACCTGGCTGCCGAACAGCACGGCCGTGCCGCCCGCCACGGTCAGCGACCACAGCATGTCGCGGCGGATCGACTCGCCCTCGTCGAACGCGTCGAACACCGCCACGCACCCGCCGAGCAGCGCGAGGTCGACGCCGATGCCCGCGAGCATCAGCTCCCGCGGCGCCACGTCGAAGCCCACCAGCACCAGCGCCCAGGTGAGGCCGAACATCAGCAGGGCGACCACGAGCACGCCGAACGCGCCGTCCGGCCGGATCTCCTTGCGGTGGCGCAGGAGCAGGCCGAGCGCCCAGAACAGCGGCGCCACCACGACCACGACCACCACCACCACCGCCTCGCTCGTGAACGCGCTGGCGGCGGCTACCGCGAGCGTCCCCGGCAGGACGGCCAGTCGCCACCACCGGTCGATGGCCGGCCGGTCGGGCAGCAGCGCCACGAGCACGCCCGTCCAGAACACGGCCGGCAGGGACAGGAGCACGGCGGTCAGCAGGTCGTTCCCGATGCCGTCGGTGGCCAGCGCGAGTGCGTAGCCGGCCAGGCCGATGCCCGCACGGCGCAGCGTCGGCTTGGCCGGGCCGCGCGCCAGGAGGTACAGCCCGAGCCACCAGGCGACGCCGAACGCGATCACCGAAAGCACGCCGCACCTCCTTCGAGCTACCGTGACTCATGTTGTCAGACCTCACGGCGGCCGATGTCGCTCGCGCGGCCACCCGCATCAGGCCCTATGCCCGGCGCACGCCCGTGCTGCGGGCGTCCGTCGACGGCCGGCCCGTGGTGTTGAAGCTGGAGCAACTCCAGCTGACCGGTTCGTTCAAGCTGCGGGGCGCGCTGAACGCGTTGCTGGCCGACCAGCCGGCCCGGGTGGTGACCGCGTCCGGCGGCAACCACGGCCTGGCGGTCGCGACGGCCGCCGCGCTGCTGGGCATACCGGCCACCGTGTACACGCCGGAGTCGGTGCCGGCCGCCAAGGCGCGACGGATCGAGGCGACCGGCGCGAAACTGGTGCGCCACGGGCAGACCTACGCGGAGGCGGCGGCCGCCGCACAGGCCGACGCGGCGGGCGCCCGCTACCTGCCGGCGTACGACGACGCGCTGGTGATCGCGGGCCAGGGCACGTGCGCGGCCGAGGCAGTGGCCGATGCGCCGGACGTGGACGTGCTCGTGGCCGCCGTGGGAGGCGGTGGCCTGGCGGCGGGCACCGTGCTGGGCGGCGGGGGGCGTCCGGTGGTGGCCGTGGAGCCGTTGGGGTGCCAGTCCCTGCACGACGCGCTGGCCGCCGGCCAGCCGGTGGACTCGGTGGTCGAGTCGATCGCGTCGTCCGCGCTGGGCGCCACCCGGGTGGGCGCGCTGCCGTTCGCGCTCCTGGGATCCGCCACGTCGGTGCTGGTGTCGGACGCGGAGATTCTCGCGGCACGGGACCGGCTGTGGGAGGAGTTCCGGCTGGCCGTGGAGCCGGCGGGCGCGGTCCCGTTCGCGGCCTGGCTGAACGGCCAGATCCCAGGCGACCTCCCGTGCCTGATCCTGTGCGGCGCAAACACCGACTGGACCCCCGCCTAATCCGAAATAGACCCACGGCGCACCCTGGCTGGCGGTGAAATCGCAGGTTACTAACCTGCGGTGCGTGGCCGCAGCCCCGTGCAGACCACGCGAGGACCGCTGAGGTGCAGGCGGAGCCCGCCCATTTTCAGCCCGGAAGGGCACTCCCCGCCAGGAGAGACCGGAGACTAACCCCCGAGATCGCGGTTCCCGCACGCGAAATCGCGGTTCCCGCACGCGAAATCGCGGTTCCCGCACGCGAAATCGCGGTTCCCGCACGCGAAATCGCGGTTCCCGCACGCGAAATCGCGGTTCCCGCACGCGAAATCGCGGTTCCCGCACGCGAAATCGCGGTTCCCGCACGCGAAATCGCGGTTCCCGCACGCGAAATCGCGGTTCCCGCACGCGAAATCGCGGTTCCCGCACGCGAAATCGCGGTTCCCGCACGCGAAATCGCGGTTCCCGCACGCGAAATCGCGGTTCCCGCACGCGAAATCGCGGTTCCCGCACGCGAAATCGCGGTTCCCGCACGCGAAATCGCGGTTCCCGCACGCGAAATCGCGGTTCCCGCTCGGCGGGCACCCGAGACCGAGCACACCCAACCACCCGGACCATGATCAACCGCGGGGCCACGGCCCCCCGTTATCCAGCGTAGCGACGAGCAACGACAGAAATCCCACACCAGACCCCGTTACCCACAGAACGCCACGCACTCACGCAGGTTGATCCCGACCGGCCGGGCATGCCACGAGCGGAGACATGGGTGCCAAGTAGGGAAGTCCGCGCCAGAACCGGGAACATGCGTGCCGGAACCGCGATCTCGCGTGCCGGAACCGCGATCTCGCGTGCGGGAAGTGCGATCTCGCGCGCGGGGCTAGGTGCGTAGGGACCAGTGGTGTGTCAGCAGGTCCACCATCGCACCAACGGCCGGCCGTCGCGCCGTCTCCTCCCGCCACCCCACGAAGATCCGCCGGGACATCTGCGGCGCCACCGGCACCAGGCGCACCCCGGCCGGCACCGTGTCCCCCGCCAGCCGGGGCAGCAACGCAACCCCCAGACCGGCCGCCACCAACGCCAACTGAGTCGGGAACTCCGCCGCCTGATGGGCGATCCTCGGCTCGTGACCGGTCTTGCGGAACGTGTTGGTCAGCCAGTCGTAGCAGATGGTGCCCTCGGTCGACGTCACCCACGGCTCGTCCACCAGCGCCTCCAGCGAAAGGCGGTCGCTCGAAGCCAAGGGATGGTCGACCGGCAGCGCCACATCGGCCGGATCGCGGCCGATCTCCTTCAGCAGCAACCGTTCGGGGACCGCCACCGGCACGTTCATCCAGTCCTGCGTGACGGCCAGGTCCAGGTCACCGCCCGCCACCCGGCCCAGCGCCTGGTACGGCTCGACCTCATACGATGCCACCCGCAATCCCGGATATCGAACCAAGCACTCGGCAAGCACGCCGGGCAGCAGACTCCGCGCCGCCGTGGGAAAAGCCCCGATCGAGATGGTGCCGAGCACCTGTCCGCGCCGCTCGTCCAGGTCGGCCTCCGCCTCCTCGACCGCCGCCAGGATGCGCTGCGCGTGCTTGGCCAGCACCAGACCCTCGTCGGTGAGCCGGACCCGCCTACCCTGCCGTTCCATCAGCCGGCAGCCGGTCTCTCGCTCCAGTTTGGACATCTGCTGTGAGATGGCCGACGGCGTGAGGTGCAGTGCCTGCGCGGCGGCCGCGAGCGTGCCGTGCCCGGCGACCGTGTGCAGGACGCGGAGCCGAGCCAGATCAAACATGTAGCGATGCTACAGCGACGACCCTGCAACAATTAAATTGTTCTTCACTCCGGTTTGGCCACAGGATAGGCGCATGCCCCCTCGTCACCTGCTGCTCGCCGTCGGTCTCGCCATGGTGTGGGGCGTCAACTTCGTGGTGATCTCGGCCGGCCTGGACCACTTCCCGCCGCTGCTGTTCTCCGCGCTGCGCTTCCTGGTGGCCGCCGTGCCCGCCATCTTCTTCCTGCGCAGCCCGGGCGTGCCGTGGCGCTGGGTGGCACTCGTCGCGCTGTTCCTGGCGATCATCAAGTTCGGCCTGCTGTTCTCGGGTATGGCGGCCGGCATGCCCCCTGGCCTGTCGTCGCTGGTGCTCCAGTCCCAGGCGGTGTTCACGGCCGTGTTCGCCGTGCTCCTGCTCGGCGAGCGGCTCACCCGCGGTCAGGTGGCCGGCCTGGCGGTCGCGCTCGGCGGCATCGTGCTGATCGCCGTCGATCTGGGCACCGCCAGCCCGCTCGGCGCGTTCCTGCTGGTCGTCGGCGCGGGCCTGGCCTGGGGTGTCAGCAACGTGATCACCCGGCGCGCCAGCCCACCGGACACGCTGCGGTTCATGGTGTGGGTGAGCGCGCTGGCCACGCTGCCGCTGCTCGCGCTGTCGGCCGTGTTCGAGGGTCCGCGGCGCGGCTGGGACGCGCTGCGGACGGTCACCTGGCCGGCCATCGGCTCGGTGTTCTACGTGGGCATCCTCGCCACGGTCATCGGGTTCGGCGTATGGGGCTACCTCATCCGGACCTACTCCGCGTCCGTGGTCGCGCCGTTCTCCTTGCTGGTGCCCGTATTCGGGATGACGACGGCCGCGGTGGTGGTCGACGAACGGATCACGCCGCTGCGGATCGGGGCCGGCGTGCTGATCATCGCCGGCGTCCTGGGTGGCGTGGTCAGTGCCCGAAGGCGAGCAGCACGTGACCACCGGCCGACGGATACTCCGGTGAGTATCCCGACTGGATGAACACCATCCCGTGGGACACCACCGCTCCCCCGCCCGGCCCCGCGATCGCGCTTCCCCGCCCTACCAAGCCGTTCACGCCGGTGAAGTCGCGGATGGTGTCGTAGGTCCACAGCACCTCGCCGGTGTTCGACGCGTACGCCCGCAACTTCCCGTCGTTGCTGCCCTCGAACACCAGACCCGGACTGCTGGCGGCGGCCGTCCCCTGGGCCAGCGCGCAGAGGTCGGGATGCGCCGCCGCACCGCCGGTCGTGCACCCGTCGGCCGGGTTCGGCGTCTCCCACAGGACCTTCCCGGTCGCCGGGTCGACCGCGAACAGTGTGCCGGGATCGGCGTAGTAGGTGGAGATGTAGAGCCGCTCGCCGTCGTAGCTGGAGCCCCACTGGATGCCCGCGATGCCGCCGCTCGGCAACGGAACGCCGAGCTGCCGGCGCCACACGACCTCGCCGGTGGCGGCGTCGAACGCGTGGTAGACGCCCAGTTTCTGGCCGACGCCCACGAGCGTGCGGTTGCCGGCGCGGAAGATGTTGGGCGTGGCGCCGATGTCGTAGTCCAGCGCCGTGCCGTCGCCGAGACCCGGGCAGTAGCCCTCGGGCTCCGGATCGTTGCACAGCGACCGCCAGGTGTCGGCCTTCGTGACCTGGTTCTTCCACCGCACGCCGCCCGTGCGGGCGTCCAGCGCGAGCAGCGTGTCGAAGTCGCCGGCGCTGCCCGTGTAGTTCTGGCCGGTGCCGACGTAGAGCGTGCCGCTGCGCTGGTCGATCACCGGCGAGCTCCACACGCCGGCGCCGGACGGCTCGAACTTCGCGGCGCCGCTCGGCCACGTGCCGGTCCGCTTCGGTTCCGGCACCGTGTAGTAGCGCCAGTCCAGCTCACCGGTGTCGGCGTCGAGTGCGTCGAGGTGACCGCGGAACGTGCAGCAGGCGTGGTCCTTGCCGAGGGTGTTCTCCACGCTGGAGACGCCGACGTACACTCGTCCTTTGTAGACGATCGGCGAGCTGGTGAGGATGGCCGTCGGGTTGGCGTCGAGGTCGGCGTGCCAGACGAGCGCACCGCCGCGTTGGTCGAGCGCGTAGAAGTTGCCCATGGTGTCGCCGAAGTACACCTTGCCGCGTGCGACCGCCGGACCGTCCCGGACCACGGCACCCGGGGCGACCGTCGCCAGGTCGAACGTCCAGCGCTCGGCGCCGGTGCGGGCGTCCCTGGCGTAGAACTTGCCGTCCGGGCCCCCGAAGTAGATGGTGTCGCCGACCACGGCCGGCGCGCTGCTCACCTGCTTGCTCTCCGACGCCGGGTAGCTGAAGGCCCACTTGACCTTCAGCTCCCCGACGTTGCGTTGGTTGATCCGCCACTCGGCCGCGTTGTGCCGCGAGCCTGCCGCGTCCTTCGCCCACACCGACCAGTCCCCCGCTCTGGCATCGTCTACTGTGGACTCTCCGGTCGCCGAAACGCTGCCCACCAGCGAAGTCGCGAGTACCGCGACCACCCCTATCGCGGACAACAGCCGTATTCGCGACAACGCGACCACCCCCACAGTGGTTGACCACCAACCCATCTCAACCTGCCAGGTCCGCTGGACGAGGTCGATCCGGCCACAGGTTGATTCGCGGTCATCCGATCGGTTGATGCCGCTAGCTCTCGACGAGCCCCGTCCGGACGGCGTGCAGAGCGGCCTGCGTGCGGTCCTGCACGCCGAGCTTCGCGAGGATCGCGCTCACGTGGGTCTTCACGGTCTTCTCCGAGACCGACAGCACGCGCGCGATCTCGCGGTTCGACCGGCCGCGAGCCACCTCCACCAGCACGCCACGTTCCCGTGGGGTCAGGTCGGCCGGGCGCGCGTCGCCCGCGGCGAGCAGGCGGGCCACATCCGGGTGCAGCAGCACGTGCCCCGCGTGCACCGAGCGGATGGCGGCCGCCAGGGCCGGCGGATCCACGTCCTTGTACACGTAGCCACTTGCGCCCGCGCGGACGGCCGGCAGCACGGAAGTCGGCTCGGTGAAACTGGTGATCACCAGGACCCGCGCCGGGTTGCCTCGCTCGCGCAGGGCGTGCAGGGCGGCCACGCCGTCGAGGCCCGGCATGCGCAGATCGAGCAGGATGACGTCCGGCGCAAGCGTTTCCGCATCGGCCACACAGGACTCACCGTCGGCCGACTCACCGACCACCGTGATGTCGTCCTGCAGATCGAGGAAGGTCCGGAGACCCTGGCGGACCACCGGATGGTCGTCGACCACCAGCACGCGAATCTGGTCAGCCACCGGAAGGCACCTCCAGCGTCACCGTGGTCCCGCCACCCGGGCGTGAGGCCACCTTCAACCGGCCGCCCGCCGCCCTGGCCCGCTCCCGCATCGACGCCAGCCCGAGCTGGCGCCCGGCACCGGCAGCGGCCGGCTCGAACCCGACGCCATCGTCGCTCACCATCAGCACAACCGTCCTCTCGCGACTGTCCAAACGCACGTCGAGGCGGTTCGCGCCCGCGTGACGCAGCGCGTTGTGCATGGCCTCCTGGGCGATCCGGTACACGGCCTCCTGTGCGGTGTCCGTGAGCATCGGCACGCAGCCGCACCCCACGTACCGCACGGTCGGCTGGTGCACCCGGTCGAGCAGCTCCGCCTGCTTGCGCAGCGCGATGTCCAGGCCGTCGCCCGTCAGGTCGGCCGGCCGCTGCCCGACGACGATCGTGCGCAGCTCCTCGGTCGCCTCGGTCGCCAGGCGCCGGACGGTGGCCAGTTCGGTGGCCGCCCGCGCCGGGTCGCGCTCGAGCAGCGTGGCCGCCGCCTCAGCCGTGAGCCGCAGACTGAACAGCTTCTGGGTGACCGCGTCGTGCAGCTCGCGCGCGATCCGGTTGCGCTCCTCCACAATGGACAGTTCGCGGCCGCGCTCGTAGAGCCGGGCGTTCACCAGCGCGATGGCGGCGTGCGCGGCCAGCAGCTTCACGAGTTCCTCGTCGTCGGCCGTGAACCCGCCGGGATTGCAGCTGTTGGCCAGGTACAGCTCGCCGAGGATCTCGTCGCCGTCGATGATCGGCATGCCGAGGAAGTCGGTGAGCGTCGGGTGCGCCTTCGGCCACCAGCCGCCGAAGTGCGGGTGCTCACGGATGTCCGCCATCCGGACCGGGTTGGGGTCGCACAGCATCAGCCCGAGCACGCCGTGCTGGCGTGGTAGCGGGCCGATGGCCGCCCATTCCTCGTCGGTGATCCCGTCGGCCAGGAACTCGGCGAACCCGCCGACGCCGTCGGGCACGCCGAGCGCGGCGTAGCGGGCGCCGACCAGCCGGCGCGCGGAGGTCAGGATCGTGGTCAGCACGTCGCGCACGGACAGGTGCGCGGTCACGGCGAGCACGGCCGCGCTCACCTGGCGCAGCTCGTCCCGATCGAATCCGACCACGTCACCACGGTACCCACGCCGGGTGCCAGGGAGGCGGTCCTAGGTCGAAGGACCGAGGGTGACCGGCCCGCGCGCCCGATGGCAGCGGCGGCGCACGCTCCTAGCGTCGGGGTCAGCAACGACGAAAGGACCTGCGATGCCTGTCGCGATCATCACCGGCGCGTCCCGCGGGCTCGGCCTCGCCCTGGCGACGGGGCTGGCCGAGGCCGGCTGGCGGCTGGTCGTGGACGCCCGCGATGCCACCGCGCTCAAGTCGGCGGCGGCCGGGCTGGACGTTGTCGCCGTCCCGGGCGACGTCACCGATCCGGATCACCGCGCCGAGTTGGTCGCCGCCGCTTCCCGGCTGGGTGGGGTGGACCTGCTGGTGAACAACGCGGGGATCCTCGGGCCGTCGCCGCAGCCGGCGGTGGCCACGTATCCGCTTTCCGTGTTGCGGGAGGTCTACGAGGTGAACGTGGTCGCCCCGCTCGGCCTGATCCAGCTGGCGCTGCCGGGGCTGCGGGCCCGCGGCGGCGCGATAGCCAACGTGACGTCCGACGCGGCGGTCGAGGCGTACGAGGGGTGGGGTGGGTACGGCTCGGCGAAGGCGGCGCTGGACCAGGCGGGCGCGGTGCTGGCGGCCGAGGAGCCGGCCGTGCGGGTGTGGCGGGTGGATCCGGGTGACCTGCGAACGCGGATGCATCAGGAGGCGTTCCCCGGCGAGGACATCAGCGATCGGCCGCTGCCGGAGACCGTGGTGCCGGCGTTCGTGAAACTGGTGACGTCGCGGCCTTCGTCCGGCCGGGTTCGGCTGGCGGCGGCATGAGGCTGTGGGTGCCGTTCTCGGTGGCGGATCTCGACACCGCGACCGCGTTCTACACCGGGCTGGGACTGTCGGTTGTGGACGGTTGGGACTCGGGGCGGGAACGAGGGGTCGTGCTCCGGGTGGCCGACGGGGCGTTCGTGGAGCTGGTGTCGCCGGGTGAGCGGGCGGATCCCTCGCTGGCGTTGGAGGTGGCGGACGTGGACGAGGCGTTCGCGCGGGTGAGTGGGGACGTGCTCGTGGGGGCGCACAGATATCCGCGGGGGCATTACGGGTTCGAGGTGCGTGGTCCGGCGGGCGCGAGGGTGCTGCTGTGGAGTGAGCGTTGATGCGCCACAGTGGACAGTCCATTAAGGATCTCGAGGTCGCCGCGGCCTCCGCCTACACCAGTAAAGCAGCCCCCACCCTCTCCGGGGGGCGGCCCAGTTCCAGTCTACCAGCGGTCGGCCGTGGGGCGGTCGGTTCGGCCGGGGTGTGGACAACGTGTGCGAGCGAATGGTCCATTCGCTCGGTGGCGGCTGTGGACAACCGGAGACGTCATGAGTGTTGACTTCGTGTTGCCGCCCGCGCTTGAGGCGCACGAGCCACCTGAGGCGCGTGGGGTTGTCAGGGACGGGGTGCGGCTCCTCGTCAGCGAAGGCGGGCTCGTCCGGCATCACCGGTTCACCGAGCTTCCCGACCTGTTGCGGGCCGGTGACGTGTTGATCGTCAACACCTCGGCCACCGTGCCCGCCGCGGTTCCCGTACTCGGGCAGGCTCTCACCGTCCACTTCTCCACCGAGCTGGACGGCGGGGACTGGCTCGTCGAGCTGCGTCAGGACAACGGGCCGTTCCGTGGCGGGGAGCTCGGCGAAACCTACCGGCTCGTCGGCGGCGCGGGCATCACGCTGCGCCAACCCTTCTCCGCCGGGCGGCTCTGGGAGGCCCGGCTCGACCGGCGCGACGTGCTCGCCTACCTGCAGCGGTTCGGCGAGCCCATCCGCTACTCCTACGTCGCCAGCCCCTGGCCGATCTCCTACTACCAAACGGTTTTCGGCACCACGCCCGGCAGCGCCGAGATGCCGAGCGCCTCCCGGCCCTTCACCGACCGGGTGGTCACCCGGCTGGTCGCGGCCGGGGTGCAGTTCGCGCCGATCCTGCTCCACACCGGTGTCGCCTCCCCCGAGGCGCACGAGCGGCCCTACCCCGAGCGGTTCGCCGTGCCGGCGGCCACCGCGGCCACCGTCAACGCCGCGCGGGCCGACGGGCGGCGGGTCATCGCCATCGGCACCACCGCCGTCCGGGCCGTCGAGAGTGCCGTCAGTCCGCACGGGACGGTCGTCGCCAAGGCCGGGTGGACCGAACTCGTCATCA
Organism: uncultured Actinomycetota bacterium; assembly: GCA_963826035.1. Classification (GTDB taxonomy): domain Bacteria; phylum Actinomycetota; class Actinomycetes; order Mycobacteriales; family Pseudonocardiaceae; genus Actinophytocola. The sequence continues at coordinate 1,173,393 of CAWGVZ010000010.1, forward strand.
CGGCCGACCGAGGGGTTCGGGTGGTCGACGGGTTGCTCACCGGGCTGCACGAACCCCGCGCGTCTCATTTGGACATGCTCGCCGCGGTCGCCGGGCGCGACCTGCTCGACCGAACTTACGCCGAGGCCGTCGAGGGCCGGTACCTCTGGCACGAGTTCGGCGACGTCAACCTGCTGCTGCCGTGAGCGAACCACCCAGCGCGGCCACCGCCCGCGTCACCTCGTCGTCGGCTCGTAGCGTGAACTCGGCGCCCAGCGCGGCCACGGCGGAGACGTACTGCAGCACCAGCGGCAGAGTCTCCGCGCTCAGCCGGACGGTGCACCGCCCCGGGCCGTCCGCCGTGATGTCCCCCGGGATGGCCGTGAACCACGCGGCCCGCACGGTCGACTCGGGCAGGGCGACGGTCAGCCACGCCGTGTAGCGGTACTCAGCGGCCGCGAACGAACCGGTCAGGTACTCGACCGGGGCCACCTCGCGCGGCGTGAACCGCCGCCCGGTCTGGGTCGGCCGCTCGATGCGGTCCACGCGGAACGTCCGCCAGTCGGCCCGGTCCGGGTCGTACGCCACGAGGTACCAGCGCCCCTGCACGGTCACCAGGTGGTGCGGCTCCACCCGCCGCGCGCTCGGCGCCGCGGCCCGGCCACGGTAGTCGAACGACACGAACTCGTGGTCCCGGCACGACGCGGCGAGCATGGCCAGCAGGTTCGCGTCCACCGGCACCCGGTGCGGATGCGGCACGGCCACGGCGGCCTCGGTGAGCGCGGCCAGCCGGGGCCGCAGCCGCGCCGGCAGCACCCTCGACAGCTTCGCGAGTGCGCGGACCGCGTCGTCGGAACCGGTGGTCACCAGGCCGACGGCCACGGCGACCGCCTCCTCGTCGTCGAGCAACAGCGGAGGCAGCGTGGCGCCGGCGGCCAGCCGGTAGCCGCCGGCCACCCCGCCGACGCTGTCGACCGGGTAGTCGAGCTCGCGCAGGCGCTCGATGTCGCGGCGCACCGTGCGGTCGGTCACCCCGAGCCGGGCCGCCAGCTCACCACCGGACCAGTCGCGCCGGCTCTGCAGCAGCGACAGGAGCCGGAGCAGCCGGCCGGGCATGTCTCGTCGCACGTGGTCCAGACTGCCACGAATCGCGGACAAGCTATGTCCGCGAAGCGACCTAACGTGGTTCTCATGATCCAGTTCACGGAAGACACCACTGGTTACGACGACGAACGCATCGGCTACCAGCGCCACGAGCCGCACCGGCCCGAGTTGGTGGTCGCGGCCACGAGCGCGGACGACGTCCGGGCAGCCGTCGGGCTCGGGCTGCCGGTCGCCGTGCAGGCCACCGGCCACGGCCTGCGGCACCCGCTCGACGGCGGCGTCCTGATCAGCACCCGCCGCATGACCGGGGTGCGGGTCGACCCGCGAGCCCGCATTGCTGGGGTCGAGGCCGGCGCCACCTGGCAACACGTGATCGACGCGGCCGCGCCGCACGGGCTGGCCCCACTGTCCGGCAGCGCGCCCGGCGTCGGCGCCGTCTCGTACACGCTCGGCGGCGGCGTCGGGCTGCTGGCCAGGCGGTACGGATTCGCGGCCGACCACGTGCGCCGCCTCGACCTGGTCACGGTCGACGGCCGCGGCCATCGCGTGACCGCCACCAGCGAGCCGGACCTGTTCTGGGCGTTGCGCGGCGGTGGCGGCGGGCTGGGCGTGGTCACCGGCATGGAGATCGACCTGATGCCGGTCACGCACCTCTACGGCGGCGGGCTGTTCTTCGACGTCGAGGAAGTCCCGGACGTGCTCGACGCGTGGCGGCGGTGGACGGCCGGCGTGCCCGAGGACATGACGTCCGCCGTGGCCATGCTGCCCTTCCCCGACCTGCCGGTGGTGCCGGAGCCGGTGCGCGGCCGGTACGTCGCACAAGTGCAGGTCGCGTGCACCGACCCGGCGCTCGTCGAGCCGCTGCGTGCGCTCGGCCCGGTGCTCGACACGCTGCGAGAGCTGCCCTACACGGAGTCCGGCGCGGTGTTCGACGAGCCGGACGAGCCGCACGCCTACCTGTCGGCCAACCGGCTGCTGTCCACTGTGGATGCCGACGCGCTGGCCACGCTGCCGAAACTGGCCGGCCCGGCGGCGCCGGTGATGTGCGTGGTCGGGTTCCGCCACCTCGGCGGCGCGCTGGCCAGGCCGCCGGTCGTGCCGAACGCCGTCGGCCACCGGGACGCCGGGTACTCGCTCAGCGTGCTCTCCCCCGTGCCACCCGGCGAGGCCGACCTCGTGCGCGCCACCCACCGCGAGGTCCTCGCGCCGTGGGAGACACACGCGATCGGCCGGTCGCTGAACTCCAGCTTCGGCCCGTTGAGCCCTGACGAGGTGGCCGACGCATTCGCACCGGCCGACTACGCGCGGTTGACGGAACTCAAGGCCCTGCACGATCCGGAGGGCCGCATCCGGTGAATCGGCGGCCGGTCGCGGTCCTCTGTCCAGAATGGCTTGGCTACCGGCTCCCGTGCGCCTCCGGTGTCGGCGTACCGGCGACCGCGGCCTGAGTAGCTGGTCGTGCGGCGAATGAGAGTCGCGCGGCGAAGAATTGTCGGTGCTCGCGACTATAATTGATTCCAGGGGTCCCCGGACCGTTTTTGTCGGTGCTTGCCGATAGGCTCGAACCGGATCTCTGTCCGCAGCCGGATGGGGCCACCGTGGCCGATGCCGCAACGGCGGACTCCCTGTTCAGACGGTACGAGTCACTGTGGAAACGGTACGACTCGGTGTAAGGACGGTACGACTCGGGCGGCTAGTACTGCTGCCACTCCGAGGTCGCCAGTCGCAGGACTCTTGGGTCGTCCAGTGTGGACGGTGTTTCGTCCGTGCGGGGGGCTCGGTCCGCCGGGAACACGGCGGCCGCCGCCAGGTTCGCCTCGTCCAGGAACTTCGGCGGCGCCGGCGAGTCCAGTCGTAGCTCGGGCGCGGAACCCTCCTGTGCCAACGCGAAACCCCAGTCGCCGAAGCTCGGGACGTACACGTGGTACGGGGTGGCGCCGTAGCCGGCCGCGCGGATGGTGCCGACGATGCAGTCGTACGTGCGGGGCGCGAAGTACGGCGACCCGGCCTGCACGACCATCCGCCCACCGGGCGCCAGTACCCGCCGGGTGAGCGTGTAGAACTCCTCCGAGTACAGCTTCGCCGTGGAGGTCGAGTCCGGGTCGGGCATGTCCACGATGATCGCGTCGAACTGCTCTTGCGCCTCCCGCAGCCAGGCGAACGCGTCGGCCGGCACCACCCGCACGCGCGGATCGCGCAGCGCGTCACCGTTCAGCTCGACCAGTCGCGGGTCCTCCTCCGCCAGGCGCAGCACGGCCGGGTCCAACTCCACCTCGACGACCTCGCGCACGTCCGGATACCGCAGCACCTCACGCAGCGCCAGCCCGTCGCCGCCGCCGAGCACCAGCACCCGCTCGCGCGAACCGGCGAGCACCGGGTGCACCAGCGCCTCGTGGTAGCGGTACTCGTCGATCGAGGAGAACTGCAGGTCGCCGTTCAGGAACAGCCGGGTGTCGGTCGGGCCGGCCACGATCGGCGCCGACTCGGTCAGCACGATCTCCTGATAGCCGCTGGTTTCCGCGTACACCACGGGATCCTCGTACAGCGCGTCCCTCGCGTACCGCAGGAACGCGTCGCTGCCGGCGAACGCCACCCCGAGCACCGTGAGCACGGCCAGCGTACCGGCACCCAGCGCGAGCCGGCGGCGACGGGACACCGTGCGGGCGAACAGAACCAGCACCACGGCCGCCCCGGCGACCGCGTTGACCATGCCGACCAGCAACGCTCCCCTGGTCTGCCCGAGCAGTGGCAGCAGCAGGAACGGGAACGCCAGACCGCCGATCAGCGCGCCGATGTAGTCGGCGGCGAACAGGTCGGCGGTGGCCGAACCGGCGTCCTGCCGGCGGATCCGCTGCAGCAACGTCATCAGCAGCGGGATCTCCGCACCGATCAGCCCGCCGACGAGCAGCGCGATGCCGATCAGCGCCGGCCAGTACAGGTCGAGCCAGGTGAACGACGCGTGCAGGCCGAGCACCGACAGCCCGCCGACGAGCGCGAGCGCCGCCTCGATGGCCGCGAACCCGAGCAGCGGGCGGCGTTGCAGCGACTTGGCGGCCAGCGCCCCGATGCCCATGGCGAACACCATGGTGGCCAGCACGACCGACGCCTGGGTGATCGAGTCACCGAGCAGGTAGGACCCCTGGGCCACCAACGCCAGCTCGTAGACCAGCCCGCACGCCGCGCAGACGAACGTGGCGAACAGCAGCCCGGCGCGCTGCCAGCGGCCGCGCGGACCGCCGGCCGCGGCCGGCGCGTCGGTCGGATCCGGAACCGTGGCGGTGGAGCCCAACGCTCTAGAGGATCGCGACAGCGACGATGGCGGACACCGCGAGGTGCGCGGCGCCGCTGACGAACACCGCCGGGTGCGGCTCCTCCTCGACGAGGATCGCGCCGAGCTTGCCCGGCGTGAACACGTCGATGACCACGAAGGACAGTCCCATGAGGATCAGCCCGAGCAGGCCGTACGCCGCGGTGGACAGCAGCCCCTCGGCCCAGTCGTTCTCGCTGGCGGCGATCGCCGTGGCGACGATGATGCCGACCCCCAGCAGGTTGCTGGCCAACAGGACGGAGGCGTTGCGGTTGCGCTGCACCCAGACCTGCTCGCGCAGGTTGCCCGGGGTGAGCACGTCGACGAGCGCGAAGCCGACAGCCATCAGCACCAGCCCGACCAACCCGTAGGTGGCGGCGATGCCGACCTCGCCAAAGACGTCGGAAACCATGGTGAATTGACTCCTTCTGCTCAGCTCTGCGGTCGGGGCGGCTCGTCCGGCGAGCTGGCCTCGGGTGGGTGCCGTCTTTGGTGTCGCTGTCTTTGGTGTCGCTGTCTTTGGTGTCGCCGTCGTTGGTGTCGCCGTCGGTGCGGTCCGGATCATCCTCCGACACCGGCTCCGGCGGGGATTCGGGGTCTTCGGCCGGCTTCTCGGGCTCGGCAGGCTTCTCCGGCTCAGCCGCGGGTTTCGACCAGTCCTCGGGCACGTATGCCGGGATCTGCTCGGCCGGCGGTCCGACCGGCGGGCGCGCGGCCAGCACGGCGTCGCCGGTCGCGCGCGAGCGTGGGCCGCGGGAGATGGCGCGGCCCCGGTCGGTCCGGATGACCCACCAGGCGAACACACCGCCGGCGATCAGAATCACACTGCCCCAGAGGATCATCATCCCGTTGTTGCGCCAGAAGTCCGAGCTGGGCGAGTTGGTCGGCTGGGCGTCGGGGCCCGCCTCGCCCTCGGCGGCGGGGGTCGCCTCGATCGGATCAGCCAGCCCGGCGTCCGAGGCGAGCAGCGGCAGCGCGGACACGGCCTTGTAGACGTCCGCGTCACCGTTGTCGCCGATGAGCCCCTCGACACTGATCAGCTCCAGGCTGTCCAGGTCGGTGGTGTCGGGCCGGGCGCCACCGGCCGTGGACACCGAGTAGCTCCCGGAGTCCTCCGACTCCGACGACTCGCTGGTCCACGTGATGCTGGCCGTGAACTCGACGGACGCCGAGCAACTCTCCCCGTCCGGCACGTGCGAAATCGGCCTGCCGGCACCGAAGTTGGAGCCGACGCTCTCGTCGGTCGAGCCGACGTTGTCGATCGTGACGGACCAGCCGTAGCAGACACCCTGCGCCTGGTAGGCCTCGTCGAGCGTGGCCGCCAGCTCGTCGGCGTCGGCCTGGTCGAACAGCACGTCGGCCGAGGCGACGCCGGGTGCGAGACAAACGGCCAGCACGGCCATACCGACCGCGGCACCGACGCGGCGCATCACTTGCCGGCTCCCGGTCCGCCGCCGCGGATGCCTTCACCGGCACCCCCACCGGTCCCCCACACACCCACCACGAACGGGAACCACGTCGCGTAGCCGCGCCGCTCGTCGTCCAGGTAGATGCGCGAGCCGGTGCCGTCGGCCGTGACGGCCACGATGTCGTCGGAGTAGCGCAGGAAATAGCCCTGGGGGTCGACCTGTGTGTCGGCCGGCGACACGGCCGAGCGGATCGACTCGTACACCGCCTTCGGCTTCTGGTCCGACCGGTACACCACGGAGTTCCCGTCGCCGGAGACCCGCTGGTAGGTGTCGTCGAGGTGGCTGCGGATACCGCGGCCGCCGAGGATCGCGATCAGCAGCACGATCAGGCCGACGGCACCGATCCCACCGGCAAGGAACAGCTTGCCGCGCTTGGTCATAACGGCATCACCACGCTCAACGTCTCCACCAGCTCACCGGCCTGCGGGTAAGCGTGCCAGGTCCGCCAGCTGGCACCACCACCCGGCTCGGCGCGGGCCGCCAGCGCGGTCACCGCCATCGGCGAGCCGGGGAACGCGCCGATCAACGCGCGCTCGTCGGCCTCGCACTCGCGGGCCACCTCGGCCACCCGCGCGGCCAGTTCGTCCGCGCCGAGTGAGAGGCAGCGCGCCTCGAACCGCACGCGCAGCCCGCCCTCGGTGATCTCCTCGGTGGCCGGCAGCGCGCCGGGCCGGTCCGGCAGGCAGGCGACGGTCTCCGACCAGCGGCCGACCATGACCTGATGGGACGCGCCGAGCACGCGCAGCTCCAGTTCGAAACCGGGCAGCACCACCCGGTGCGTGCCCAGCGCGGGTAACGGCGCGAGCCCGTAGGCCAGGCTCAGGTCTGCGGCCCGCGAGTCGGTGAACCGCGTGTCGATCCTGGTCCTCATGTGCGATCGCTGCCCGCGGGGTAGACGCGCAATGCGGGCAGGGCGACGGTCTCGCCGAGCCCGGCCTCCCACTTGCCGCCGTCGAAGCGTTCGAAGCTCAGTGCCTTGCCGTCGGGGCCCTCGTAGTCGACGTACTCGACGGTGCCCTTCTCGGCGAGGGTGGTGGTGCCCTCGGAGGTGTACTTGGCGGTGCCGTCCTCGTCCTTGCGATAGGAGACGCCGCCGACCTCCATGGTCTTGCCGCCCGGCTCGGTGACCTCCTCGGTCTCGCGCCAGAACACGACCTCGAGGTCGGGGTCCTCCTCGACCGACACCCACAGGCGACTCCCCCGCGCGTCGTCGAGGAAGTGCTCGGCCCAGCTGTAACCGCCCTCCGTGATGCGCAGCGAGCCACGCACGAAGTAGAGCTGGTCGCCGTAGTCGATCATGTCGCCGGCCCGCACCGTGCGGATGTCGGTGACACCCTGGTGGTCGGCCAACGGGTCTTCGGGCTTGCGCGGCGCCTCCACGACCGGCTTGGCACGGTTCGCGCGGGCGCGCAGCCAGAACACCACGCCCGCCCCGATTACGGCGAGCACGATCAGCACCAGCAGGAACTCCACAGCCGGCCCCCTCCACAATCCTTTAGGTGATGCCGGCGAGCATAGTCGTCCTTGCCTGATGGCGACGTCAGGATTCGGACATACTCGCCAAGTGGACTTAGTCGAGGGCTTAGTCGGGCGTGGTACGCTGGTGGCCGTGGATGACTTAGGTGATGACGAGGTCGGCGTGCACGAAGCCAAGACGAACCTGTCGGCGCTGCTCAGGCGCGTCGGCGCCGGCGAAGTGATCACCATCAAGAGTGGGGGGCGACCAGTGGCCAGATTGATGCCGGTGCGGCAAGGGGGCGAGCGCGTCTTCGGACAGGATCGCGGGGCCTTCTCGCTGCCCGACGACTTCGACGCACCACTACCCGACGACGTGCTCAGGGACTTCGAATGAAGGTCCTGCTCGACACGCAGACCTGGCTGTGGTTGCAGATCTCACCGGAACGACTGAACCGCAAGGCACAGAAGCTGGTCAACGACCCGGAGATCCGGTTATTGCTGTCCTCGGCCAGTTCCTGGGAGATGTCGATCAAGTACGCGCTCGGCAAGCTGCCACTGCCCGAGCCGCCCGAGCGATACGTCCCCGATCGGATGCGTGCCAACGGGGTGGGCGGCCTGCAGATCAGTCACCGCCACGCACTCCACGTCGCGCGGTTACCGACCCATCACCGGGATCCGTTCGACCGCCTGCTGATCGCCCAGGCCCAACTCGACGGGCTCACCATCCTGACGTCGGACCGCATGTTCGAGGAATACGAGGTCGACCTGGAACGCGCAGACTAAGGAGTGCGAGGTCGACGTGGAACGCGCGGATTAACGCCTGCCCTTGGATCTTTGTGCGAAAGTCTGCGCCCAACCAACAGTTACCTCAGGGGAACGTGACGACACTCAGCCACCAACCACCTCGGTACCCGCGCCTATGCCGGGACGCAACCAACACTTAAAAACTCCGGGGAGGCGGACTGGTAGTGGTGATGGTGGCGCTGCCCAGCACCACGTCGCCGGCCGGGTCCTCGCGGTACAGGACCACCGCCTGACCGGGTGCCACGCCGCGCAGTTCCTCGTCGAGCCGTACGGTCACCGCGCCATCGACCACCGAGGCCGTGGCTCGGGCCGTACTGCCGTGCGCACGCACCTGCGCCACACACGCCACCTCGCCCGTCAACGCCGAACCCGAGGGCCACACCGGCCGGATACCGACGATCTCGCGCACCGCCAGCTTCTCCGCCGAGCCGACCCGCACGGAACCGGACACCGGCTCGAGCGAGAGCACGTACCGAGGTCGGCCGTCGGCGGCCGGTACCCGGAGGCCGAGCCCGTGGCGCTGGCCGACGGTGAAGCCGTGCACACCCGCGTGCGCGCCGAGCACCTCGCCGGTCTCGTCGTCGACCAACGAACCCGGGCGCTCGCCGAGGCGGCGGGTGAGGAACGCCCTGGTGTCCCCGTCGGGGATGAAGCAGATGTCGTGGCTGTCCGGCTTCTCCGCCACCGCCAGCCCGCGCGCGGTCGCTTCGGCCCGCACGTCACCCTTCACCGAGTGGCCGAGCGGGAACATGGCGTGGCGCAACTGCTCGGGGGTCAGCGAGGCGAGCACATAGGACTGGTCCTTGGCGTCGTCGGCGCTGCGCCGCAACTCCGGCCGTCCGTCCACCTGGGACAGCCGGGCGTAGTGGCCGGTGCAGACGGCGTCGAAACCGAGCGCGATCGCCTTGTCCAGCAAGGCCTCGAACTTGATGCGCTCGTTGCACCGCAGGCACGGGTTCGGGGTGCGGCCGGCGGCGTACTCGGCGACGAAGTCGTCGACCACGTCCTCGGTGAACCGCTCGGCGAAGTCCCAGACATAGAAAGGAATCCCCAGGATGTCGGCCACCCGGCGCGCGTCGTGCGCGTCCTCGACCGTGCAGCAGCCCCGCGCGCCCGTGCGCAGCGTCCCCGGCTTGGCCGAGAGCGCCAGATGCACGCCGACCACGTCGTGACCGGCGGCCACGGCACGCGCCGCGGCCACCGCCGAGTCGACGCCACCGCTCATCGCGGCAAGCACTCTCACACTTCCACCCCCGCCGAACGACGCAGACCAACGAGGCCGGCGTTGCGAGCCCGGTCCACCACCGGGCCGATGGCATCGGCGACCGCGCGTACGTCCGCGCGGGTCGAGGTGTGCCCGAGCGAGAACCGCAGCGAGCCGCGCGCCGGGGCCGGCGCGATGTCCATGGCCAGCAACACGTGGCTCGGCTGGGCGACACCGGCCGTGCACGCGGAACCGGTCGAACACTCGATGCCCCGGGCGTCCAGCAGCATCAGCAGGCTGTCGCCCGCACAGCCGGGGAACGTGAAGTGGGCGTTGCCGGGCAGCCGCGACGGGCCGCCGTCCATCTCCGTCTGGCCGGGGTCGCCGTTGAGCACCACGTCGGGCACCGCGGCCCGCACGGCCGCCACCAGCTCGTCGCGCAGTACGGTCAGGTGCGCCGCGCGCTCGGCGCGGCCGTCGACCTCGACCCGGACTGCCGCGGCCAGCGCCACGATGCCGGGCACGTCGAGCGTGCCGGAGCGCACCTCGCGCTCCTGTCCGCCGCCGTGCAGCACGGCCGTGCAGGGCACGTCTCGGCCGAGCAGCAGCACGCCCACCCCGAACGGGCCGCCGATCTTGTGACCGGTCATGGTCAGCGCGCTCGCGCCGGACGCGGCGAAGTCGACGGGCAGCGCGCCCACCGCCTGCACGGCGTCCGTGTGGAACGGGATGTCCTGCTCGGCGCAGGTCTTCGCCAGCTCGCGCACCGGGTTGACAGTGCCGACCTCGTTGTTCGCCCACATGACCGTGACCAGGGCGACGTTCGCCGGGTCCTCGGCGATGGCGGCACGCAGCGTGTCGTCGTGCACGCGGCCGAACCCGTCGACCTCCAGCAGTGTCAGCTCGGCGCCCTCGTGGTCGACCAGCCACTGCGCGGCGTCGAGCACCGCGTGGTGCTCCACGGCCGACGCGAGGATGCGCCGGCGCTGGGGATCGGCCGACTTCCTGGCCCAGTAGATGCCCTTGACCGCGAGGTTGTCGCTCTCCGTGCCACCCGCCGTGAAGATCACCTCGGACGGCCGGGTGCCCAGCGCGTCGGCGATGTCCTCGCGGGCCTCCTCGACCATCCGTCTGGCCCGGCGCCCCGAGGTATGCAGGGAGGACGCGTTACCCCGAGCGGGCCGCGCCTCGTTGAGTAGCGCGGTCATGGCCGTTACCGCCTCCGGCAGCATCGGCGTGGTGGCCGCGTGGTCGAGATAGGTCATCGCTCGACAAGAGTAGTCCGCTTCCGGTGAAAATCGGTCATGAGGCTGCCCGCTCGGGCCGGAACACCAGCGCGCCCAACAGCGCCAGGCCCGCCATCAGCAGGTTCATGGGCACAACGGCGGCCGTCGGGTCCGCCGTGGACGCGAACGTGGTGAGCATCACTCCGCCGAGCCCCACGGTGATCGCCGACAGGGTCATGTCGTTGACCTGCAACGCCGACGACACGAACCCGCGGTCGCGCGGCGCCGCGTAGTCGAGGCTCAGCACGCTGATCGACGGGTATGCGAGCCCCATGGACGCGCCCGCCACCAGCCAGAACGGCAGGACCAGCCACGCGAGTCCCCAGTCGGGGCCGATCAGCGCCACCCCGGCGAGCGCGAACCCGAGCGTGGTCAGGCCCGTCCGGATGAGCAGCGCCCTCGGTATCTCGGGCCGCCTGCCCTGCCAGTGCGACGCGGCCGCCCACCCGCACGCCCCGATGGTGAGCGGCAGCCCGGACAAGGCTGGCGAGAAGCCGTGCACGGACGACAGCGTGAGCGGCACGTACGCCTCCACGCCGAAGAACGCACCCGCCAGGACACCCCTGGCCAGCACCGTGACCGGCAGCCCCGGTCGCGCACGGAACGTGCCACGCGGCAGCAGCGTGCGCAGCGCCGGCACCAGGGCGGCCACCCCGGCGACGCCGAGGAACAGCATGCCGACCGACGGGTGCTGGGCCGCCCAGCTGAGCGCCGCGATGCCGAACGCCGTGGCCACGGCGGCGAGCGCCACCCCGCGCCGCGCGGTCGACTCGGGCGCGTCGGCGTCCACCTCGGGCAGCTTGCGGATGACCGGCGCCAACAGCAGCAACCCCAGCACGGCGAACGGGGCGATGCCCAGGAACACCCAGCGCCAGCCGACGTGCTCGGTGATCAGGCCGGCGGCCGTCGGACCGATGAGCGACGGCACCACCCACGCGGCGGCCAGCAGGCCGAACACGGCCGGCCGGGCCCGGTTCGGGTAGACCAGCGCCACCAGCACATAGATGGCGACCACCTGGGTGCCGAGGCCGAGGCCCTGCAGGACCCGGCCGGCCAGCAGCACGGGCATTCCGGTGGCCACCCCGGAGGCGACCAGCCCGGCGAAGAACAGCCCCGGCCCGGTGATCAGCGCGGGCGTCGGTCCGAGCCGGTCGCAGACTCGCCCGCTGACCACCGTGGCCAGCACGCTCGACGCGAGGAACACGGTGAACGGCCACGCGTAGAGGGCCTCGCCGTTCAGCTCGCCGACCATGCTGGGCATGGCCGTGGCGACGCCGAGGTGCTCGAACGCGGCGATGGTGACCAGCATCAGCATGCCGATGGTGGTGGCGCGGTAGGGCGCGGACCACACCGAGACGCGGTCGGACCTGGGCGGATCAGCGGTTTCGAGGCTCACCCGCCTATCGTGCAACCTCTACCGCGGTGGAAGTCGAGCCCTTTTCGTGCGCGAGTGGGGCCGGGAGCAACACCGTGTCGACCGCGGCCTCGGCAAGTGCGGCCAGTTCGTGGCGATCGGCCGCCCGGCCGGGCGCGATCTCGTCGAGCACGTGCACCTCGAGCACCAGCCCGCGCAACGCGGCCGTCCGGCGCACGGAGTCCACAATGGTCTCGTCGCCGACGAAGGACGGCGCCGTAGTGGTCGTGCCGTCCTTCAGGCGGAACCGCAGCGCCACCGGCAACACGGGGACGCCGCCGTCGATGGCCGCCTGGAACATGGCGGGCCGGAACCGGCCGTGTGTCAGGCCGCACCAGGTGGTGCCCTCGGGGGTGACGTTGACCGTCGCGCCGGACCGCAGCGCCGTGGCCAGCTCGGCCACCGTGGCCGGCAGCGACCGCAGGCCCTCGCGGTCCACGTACACCGAACCGGCGGCCGAGACCAGCCACCCGAGCACCGGCCAGCCGGCGATGTCCCGTTTGGCCAATGCGCGCATGGGCCGGACGGCGTTGACCGCCACGATGTCCAGCCAGGACGTGTGGTTGTTGACCACCATGGTCCCCCGGCCACGGGTGGCGAGCGCCGCGGCGCCGGTCACGGCCAGCCGTACCCCGATGGCCAACAGCACGGCGCGGAAGATCACGCGGGCGATCCACTCGCGACCGCGGCCGCCGGCCACCGGCAGGAACGGCAGCGCCAGCAGGCTCGCCAACACCACCAGGAGGACCGCTGTGAGCCGCCAGATCCGCCGCACCCGCCCGACCGTCGGCTCCTGCCCACCGAGACAACCGGGTCCACAGGGCGAGGTGGGCATCCAGGAATGACTCATGACTGGAACTCGCCGAGGAAGTAGCTCAGGTAGCGCTGGTCGACGTGCTTGAGTCCCAACAGGACGAACAGGTCGGCCACGCCGAAGTCGGCGTCGTGTGCCGGCGGGCCGCACACCCACGCGCCCAGGCGGAGGTAGCCCTTCAGCAGCGGCGGCAGGACCACCCGGCGGGGCACCTCGATGCCGGTGGCATCCCACGGCCGAAGCGGCCGCACCCGGTACTCCGACGGCGCGTAGTGCTTGTGCCGCACGGTGTTCCACACCCCGGCGGCGAGCGAACCGCCGTCGGACAGCGACACCGACGCGCAGCCGGCCAGCCAGGAATGGCCGGACAGCAGCATGTACCGCGCGATCCCCGCCCACACGAGACTCACCACGGCCCCCGTGCGGTGGTCGGGGTGCACGCACGAGCGGCCGGTCTCGACCAGCGCGCCGCGCAGGTTGGCGAGGGACCTCAGGTCGAACTCGGTCTCCGAGTAGAGCATCCCGGCGGCCGGCACCCGTTCGGGCGGCAGCATCCGGTAGCAGCCGACGATCTCGCCGGTCGCGTCCTCGCGCACCACCAGGTGGTCGCAGAACGGGTCGAACGCGTCGATGTCGACGCCGGGCGTGGGAGTGTGGAGGATCGCGCCCATCTCCTCCGCGAACACGCGGTAACGGAGTCGTTGTGCGGCAAGGACTTCCTCACCGTCGCGGGCCACGAGCAGCGAGTAGCGCGGCTGGGTGGATTTCGCACCTGCGGTGCTGACGAGCAGCTGGGCTTGCGTCATGCCTCAGGTGTACGCGTCACCGGGCAACCAGCACGTGCCCCAACCAGTGACACGTGCGTGGCCGCCCGGTGAAATTTACTTACGCTTCTGGACCTCTTCGGTGAGCTGCGGGGACACCTTGAACAGGTCGCCCACCACGCCGAAGTCGGCGATCTCGAAGATCGGCGCCTCCGCGTCCTTGTTGACCGCGATGATCGTCTTGGACGTCTGCATGCCGGCCCGGTGCTGGATGGCCCCGGAGATGCCCAGCGCGATGTACAGCTGCGGGGACACGGTCTTGCCTGTCTGCCCCACCTGGAACTGCGCCGGGTAGTAGCCGGAGTCGACGGCTGCCCGGGAGGCACCGACGGCCGCGCCCAGCGAGTCCGCCAGCTTCTCGACCACCTCGAAGCTCTCCGCGCTGCCGACCCCACGACCGCCGGAGACGACGACCGACGCCTCGGTCAGCTCCGGCCGGTCGCCGCCGGTGACCGGCTCGCGGCCGGTGATCCTGGCCGACTTGGCCGGGTCGACCGCGGGGACCTCGACCGTCTCCTCGGCCGCCGCGCCGGACGCCTGCTCGGCCTCCAGCCCGCCGGGCCGGACGGACACGACCGGCGTGCCCTTCGTGGCCTTGGACTTCACGACGAACGCGCCACCGAAGATGGACTGCGTAGCCACCAGGTCGCTGCCAGCGGAGCCCTCAGTACTGGCCGAGACGCCGATCGCGTCGACCAGCAGGCCGCCGCCGATCCGCGCGGCGAGCCGGCCGGAGACCTCCTTGCCCTCGGCGGACGCGGCGACCAGCACGGCGGCCGGCGACGTGCGCTCGACCAGCGCGGCCAGCACGTCGACCTGCGGCGTGACCAGGTAGCCGGCCGCGTCGTCGGACTCGGCGACATAGACCTTCGCGGCGCCGTAGGAGGCCAGCGACTCCTTGATCTTCGCTGCGGTGCCGGGCGCGCCGACCACCACCGCGCTCGGCTCACCGATGGCGCGGGCCGCCGTGAGCAGCTCGAACGTGACCTTCTTTACCTCGCCGTCCAGGTGATCGACGAGGACCAGGACCTCAGTCATTCCGTGTTCCTCCCTCAGATCAGCTTCTGGGCAACGAGGTACTCGGCGATCTTCACGCCGCCGTCACCGTCGTCCTCGACGCGTTGACCGGCCTCGCGCGGCGGCTTGGGCGCCGCCTCGAGGACCGTGGACCAGGCGTTGGCCAGGCCGACGTCGCCCGCGTCGATGCCTAGGTCGGCGACGCTGAGCGTCTCCACCGGCTTCTTCTTGGCCGCCATGATCCCCTTGAACGACGGGTACCGCGGCTCGTTGATCTTCTCACCGACGCTGATCACCGCGGGCAGGCTCGCCTCGAGATGCGTCAGGCCCTCGTCGGTCTCGCGGGTGACCTTGACGGTGGTGCCGTCGATGGTGACCTCGCGGGCGTGGGTCAGCTGGGGGAAGCCGAGCAGCTCGGCCAGGATCGCGGGGACCGCGCCGCCGGTGCCGTCGCTCGCCTCGTTGCCGGCGATGACCAGGTCGACATCCTCGACCGTGCCGATCGCGGCGGCCAGCACCTTGGCCGTCTGCAGGATGTCGGAACCGTGCAGCGCGTCGTCGACAACGTGCACCGCCTTGTCCGCACCCATGGACAGCGCCTTGCGAATGGACTCGGTGGCCCGCTCCGGGCCGACGCTCACGACGGTGACCTCACCATCGTGGGCCTCCTTGATCACGAGCGCCTCCTCGATGGCGCGCTCGTTGATCTCGTCGAGCACCGCATCGGCGGAGTCCCGGTCAAGGGTGTTGTCGGCGTCGCTTAGCTTGCGCTCCGAGTAGGTGTCCGGCACCTGTTTCACCAGCACGACGATGTTTGGCATGGGTCTGCTCCGACCTCCGGTTGCACGCGCCTACGACTTGTGGCCTGACCTTGCCATGACGATCGCCGATTGGCACGGTGTGGTTGGCCACCCAAATGTTACTCACCAGTAGCCTAGTGGCAAAACCGGCACGGCCTCACACCGCCGTGATCGTGCCCACAGCGACACAAGAGCTAGCCTCGAGCCATGCCTGGCCGCGTTGGGTTGGTTACCGACTCCACTTCGAGCATCCCGGCAGCGATGGCGTCCCAGTGGGGAATCACCGTGGTGCCAACGAACATCACGATCGGCAAGCAGACCAGGGCAGAGCACGTGGTGCCCAAGGACGTGCTGGTCAGGGCGCTCGAGCAAGACATGACCGTGACGACTTCGGCTCCCGACGTCGCCGGGTTCCTGTGGGCCTACGAGGACCTGGCCAGACGCGGGGCGGACGAGATCGTCTCCGTGCACATCTCGAGCCGTCAGTCCCAGACCTACGAGGTCGCCAGGCAGGCGGCCGCGCAGAGCCGCGTCCCGGTGCACGTGGTCGACTCGGGCACCACCGGCATGAGCCTCGGCTACGCGGTCCTCGCGGCGGCGCGGGTGGCCGGCGCGGGCGGCGGACCTCGCCGGGTGATGGACGCCCTGGCCAGACGGCTCGAGCACAGCGCCGAACTGATCTACGTGGACACCCTGGAGTACCTGCGCAAGGGCGGCCGGATCGGCGCGGCCAGCGCGATCTTCGGCAGTGCCCTGTCGCTGAAACCGCTGCTCACCATGGCCAACGGGCAGGTGTCACCGCTGGAGCGGGTACTCGGCAGCGAGCGGGCACTGCGGCACCTGGTGGAGGCGGCCGTACGCAGCGCCGACGGGCGCTCGGTGGACGTGGCGGTCGAGCACTTCGGCGCGCTCGGCCGCGCGGGCAAGGTCATGGCCCGGCTGAAGACGCGCCTGCCCGAGGCGCGCGAGATGACGTTCACGGAGGTCAGCGCCGCCATCGGCGTCCACGTGGGCCCCGGCGCCGTGGGCATCAGCATCTCCCCCACCTGACGGCATGATGACCACTCCCGTCACGCATGATGACCACTCCCGTCACGCATGATGACCATTCCCGCAGGTCATGTTGACCATTCCCGGCAACTTCCTACCGCGTAGTAACCTGCCTCGGTGGTATCCGAGCCCGCCGCCGTCGAGCGGTTGCCGCTGACCGGCGAGCGAACCGTCCCCGGCATCGCGGAAGAGAACTACTGGTTCCGCCGCCACGAGGCCGCGTACCTCGAGCTGCGGCGGTTCTGCGTGGACGCGGTCGTGCTCGAGGCCGGCTGCGGCGAGGGCTACGGCGCCGACCTGCTGGCCGCCTGCGCCCGGCTGGTGCTCGGGCTCGACTACGACGTGCTGACCGCCACGCACGTCACCCGCGCCTACCCGCGGGTGCGGGCCGTCCGCGGCAACCTCGCCACCCTGCCCCTCGGCTCGTCCACTGTGGACGTCGTGGCGAACCTCCAGGTGATCGAGCATCTCTGGGACCAGGAGGGCTTCCTTCGCGAGTGCCACCGGGTGCTGCGGCCGGGCGGGCGGCTGCTGGTCACCACGCCCAACCGGATCACGTTCTCCCCCGGCCGCGACACCCCGCTCAATCCCTTCCACACCAGGGAGTTGGCCCCTGCCGAGCTGGCCGAGCTACTGGTCGACGCCGGGTTCACGGTCGGCTACCTCGGCGTGCTGCGCCACGGTCCCCGGCTACGTGAGCTGGACACGGCGCTCGGCGGTTCGATCATCGACGCGCAGGTGGCGGTGGCCGTGTCGGGTTCACCGTGGCCGGCAGCGCTGTTGAACGCCGTCGAGTCCGTGACGGCCGCCGACTTCGAGCTGGCCACCGACGACCTGGAGTCCGGTTTGGACATCGTGGCCGTGGCGGAGCGCTTATGAGCGACGAGGGCTCGTTCTGCCTGGTGCTGCACAGCCATCTGCCCTGGCTGCCCCACCACGGCGCGTGGCCGGTCGGCGAGGAGTGGCTCTACCAGGCGTGGGCGCACTCCTACCTCCCGGTGGTCGACCTGCTGCACCGGTTGGCTTCCGAGGGCCAGCGCGACGTGCTCACCCTCGGCGTCACCCCCGTGCTGGCCGCACAGCTGGACGACCCGTACGCGCTGCGGTCCTTTCACGACTGGCTCGGCAACTGGCAGCTGCGCGCGCAGTTCGCCGCCACGCGCTGGCGCGAGCCGCTGCTGCGTGACCTGGCGGCGGGTGAACACCAGGCTGCCGGGTCGGCACTCGACACGTTCGAGACGAGGTGGCGGCACGGGTTCTCCCCGGTGATGCGGCCGTTGGTCGACTCCGGTGTGATCGAGTTGCTCGGCGGACCGGCCACCCACCCTTTCCAGCCGCTGCTCGATCCCCGGGTCCGGCGGTTCGCGCTGGCCACGGGGCTCGCCGACACGGCGCTGCGGATCGGCCGTGCGCCGGCCGGGATCTGGGCGCCGGAGTGCGGCTACTCCCCCGGCATGGAACGGGACTACGCGGCGGCCGGCGTCGAACGGTTCCTTGTGGACGGTCCGGCGCTGCACGGCGACACGCACGCCGCGCGGCCGGTCGGCGAGTCGGACGTCGTGTGTTTCGGGCGCGATCTCGAGGTCACCTACCGGGTCTGGTCGCCGAAAGCCGGCTACCCGGGCGACGCCGCCTACCGCGACTTCCACACCTACGACCACCCCAGCGGGCTGAAGCCGTCGCGGGTGACCGGCAAACATATCGCGCCGCAGGACAAGCGGCCCTACGAGCCGGCGCTGGCGGCGGCCGCGATCGCCGGGCACGCCAAGGACTTCGTGGACACGGTGGTCGCCCGGCTGCGGTCGCTGCGGGACCGGCATGGCACACCCGGACTCGTGGTGGCCGCCTATGACACCGAGCTGTTCGGCCACTGGTGGCACGAGGGCCCGGCGTGGCTCGAGGCGGTGCTGCGGGCGCTGCCTACTTATGGGGTACGGGTGACGACGCTGCGGGGCGCGCTCGAGGCGGGGCACGTCGGCGCGCCGGTTTCGCTGCCGGCGTCGTCGTGGGGTTCCGGCAAGGACTGGCGGGTGTGGGACGGCGAGCAGGTGACCGACCTGGTGGCCGCGGGTACCTCGCTGCAGGACGAGTTGCTGGCGCTGCCCGGGTCGCCGTGGCGGGATCCGGTGCGTGACCAGGCGGTCCGCGAGGCGCTGCTGACGTTGTCGAGCGACTGGGCGTTCATGGTCACCAAGGACTCGGCGGCCGACTACGCGCGGCGGCGCGCGAAGGTGCACGCCGACCGGTTCGGCGAGTTGGCCGGGATGGTCCGCGCGGGGCGCGATTCTCCCGCGCGGGTTCGTGAACTGCGGGCCGAGGACGGGCCGTTCGGGCACCTGGACGCACGGGGGTTGCTGCGATGAAGGTGCTGATGCTGTCGTGGGAGTACCCGCCGGTCGTGGTCGGCGGGCTCGGGCGGCACGTGCACGCCCTGGCCCGGCACCTGGTGGCGCTCGGCCACGAGGTGGTCGTGCTGTGCCGGCACGAGGCGGGCACCGACGCGCTGACCCACCCGACCACAGACATGGTCACCGAGGGCGTCCGGGTGATCATGGTGGCCGAGGACCCGACACACGTGCGGTTCGAGAAGGACCTGGTGGCGTGGACGCTCGCCATGGGGCATGGGTTGGTGCGGGCGGGTCTTGGTCTTCGTGCTTGGCAGCCGGATGTGGTGCATGCTCATGACTGGTTGGTGACGCACCCGGCGATCGCGCTGGCGGAGGCCTTTGAGGTGCCTTTGGTCGCGACCATTCACGCGACGGAGGCCGGGCGGCACGCCGGGTGGCTGTCCCAGCCGTTGAACCAGCAGGTCCACTCGGTGGAATGGTGGCTGGCCAATCGGGCGGACGCGCTGATCACGTGTTCGGCCGCCATGCGGGCCGAGGTGACGCACCTGTTCGAGGTGCCGATCGACATCTCCGTGATCCACAACGGCATCGAGCCGGGCGGCTGGCGGGTGTCGCCGGCGGCCGTGCGTTCTGTTCGGGAACAGCACGGCTCACCGCTGATCGTGTACTTCGGGCGGCTGGAGTACGAGAAGGGCGTGCAGGATCTGCTGGCGGCCGTGCCCAGGTTGCGGCGCCGTCATCCCGGGCTGCGGTTGGTGGTGGCGGGCCAGGGTGTGCAGGCCGCAGCCCTGGTGGAGCAGGCTCGCAAACTGCGGATCCGCCGAGCGGTGGACTTCGTGGGTCACCTACCGGACCGGTCACTGGTGGCGTGTCTGGCGGCGGCGGACGTGGTGGTGTTGCCCAGCCGCTATGAACCGTTCGGCATCGTGGCGCTGGAGGCGGCGGCCGCGGGAGCCCCCTTGGTGGCCTCAACAGCCGGCGGCTTGGCCGAGTTGGTGGTAGACGGGGAAACGGGCCTGTCGATCACCCCCGGCGACGTGGCAGGCATAGCCAGCGCGGTGACCGAGGTACTGGCCGACCCGGCGGCGGCGGCCCGCCGCGCGCGAGCGGCGAAGGCCCGCCTGGCGGCAGAGTTCAACTGGGAGGGCATCGCGTCGGCAACGGCGGCGGTGTACCGCTCAGCGGTCGTCCGAGATCGCGCTCCGCTGGGCCGCCCCAAGATCGCAACAGGCAACGCCTTCCAGTCCTGAGTCGTACGCTACGAACACCGAGTCGTACCGTCCCGACCGAACTCACCCTCGCATGATGACCACTCCGGTCGCGCATGATGACCGGTCCGGTTGCGCATGATGACCGGTCTCGTCGGTGATGGCCGTGGTTGGCGTCATGTGGTGACTAGTCATGGTTGTGGGTGGCGGGCCGGTTTGGTCGGTGTCGGTGATTACGCTGGATTACGGGGGGCCGCGGCCACCCGATGATCATGTTCGACCCGGGTTTTCGTTGCGGTGTAACGGGTTTCTGGTCGAACAGGCATCTGGTCACGGGGCGTGCCGATCTCCAGTGGCTTGGGGCGGGTGTATCGGACTCGGCATGAGTGCGCGAGTGGGGACTCGGCCAGCGTCAACGGCGGATTCAGCCTGCGCGAGTGGCGGACTCGGGCTGTCCTAACGGCAGGTTCGGCCTGCGTGAATGGTGAAGTCGGCCAGCGTCAACGGCGGGGGCTGCGTACCTGGTCATCATGCACGACCGGAACGGTCATCATGTGCGACCGGAATGGTCATCATGTGCGACCGGAACGGTCATCATGCGGGGGCGGGTTAGTTGCTGTTCAGGGTTTTCTTTAGGGCGGCTGCTGCCTTGCGGGACATGTCGGCTACCGCGGCTCGGCGTTGGGCGTCGGCGTCGTAGTCGGATTTGCGGTCGCGTACCACCTTCGCCGGGATGCCGGCCGCCACCGCGTAGTCCGGGACGTCGCCCTTCACCACCGCGTGGGCGCCGATGACGCTGCCCCGGCCGATGCGGGAGCCCTTCGTGATCGTCACCTTCGTGCACAGCCACGTGTCCGGGCCGATGCGCACGGGTGACTTCACGATGCCCTGGTCCTTGATCGGCTGGTGGATGTCGGCCGTGACGTGGTCGAAGTCGCAGATGTACACCCAGTCCGCCACCAGCGCGGCATTGCCCAGCTCGATGTCCAGATAGCAGTTGATCACGTTCTGGCGCCCGAACACCGCCTTGTCGCCGATGCGCAGCGAGCCCTCGTGGCAGCGGATGGCGTTGCCGTCGCCGATGTGGACCCAGCGGCCGATCTCCATGCGCCCGTAGCCGGGCCGGCAGTGCACGTCCAGGTCCTTGCCGAGGAACACCATGCCGCGCAACACGATGTGCGGGTTCGCCATCCGGAACTTGAGCAGTCGCCAGTACCGCACCAGGTACCACGGCGTCCACGCCCGGTTGCGGATCACCCACCGCAGCGAGTCGAGCGTGAGGAACCGGGCCTGGTCCGGGTCCTGTCGCGACCGCCGCCAGCCCCGCACCCGCTCCGCGACCGGCGCTCCCCACATCGAGGTCATGGCAGGTCACGTTAGCTCACGCCGGCTCCACTACCGTCGCAGGCATGACACCGCTCATCATCGACACGGACCCGGGCATCGACGACGCGTACGCCATCGCCCTGGCGTGTGCGAGTCCCGAGGTCGAGCTGCTCGGGGTGACCACCGTGTTCGGCAACGTCGGGCTGGCCACGACCACCCGCAACGCGCTGCGGCTGCTGGCGCTGTACGGCCGGGAGGACGTGCCGGTGGCGGCGGGCGCCGACCGGCCGCTGGTGTTCCCGCACCCGCACCGGGCGCGGGAGGTCCACGGCGAGGACGGGCTGTCCGGCCGCTCGGACCTGCTCCCCGAGCGGTCCCGTGGGGTAACCGGCTCGGACGCCGTCGCGCTGATGGCGGAGCTGCTGGAGGCGGCGCCCGAACCGGTGACCATCGTCCCCATCGGACCGCTGACGAACATCGCGCTGCTCCTGGCCGCCCACCCCGGGGTCAGCGGCAAGATCGCCCGGCTGGTGATCATGGGTGGCTCGGTGGCGGGCGGCAACGTGACGTCGAGCGCGGAGTTCAACATCTGGAGCGACCCGGAGGCGGCGCGCCGGGTGCTGGTGGAGGAGGCCGTGCCGACCGTGCTGGTGCCCACCGACCTGACCAAACGCTGCGCGGTGGACCAGGACTGGCTCGACACCCTCGCGGCCAGCGGCCCCCGCGGCAAGCTGCTGGTCACCCTGACCGAGGCCTACCAGGCCCACTATCGAGGCGAACTCGGCTGGAACGGCACGATTCTGCACGACGCGGTGGCCATGGCCGAAGCCATCCAGCCGGGCATCCTCACGACCACCCGGTACCCGGTGGAGGTGGAGTGCGCCCACGGCCCGTCCCGGGGCGCCGTCCTGGCCGACCGCCGAACCGCGGCGGTCCGCCAATCCTCCGGTACGGACTCCGGGCACGAGGTCGACATCGCGACGGACACGGATCTGGACGCCCTGCGCGACTTCATGCTGACCCGCCTGAGCACCCGGTAACGCGTTCCTCGGGAGAGCACCAGGAGAGTGCGTGTGCTTTGCTGCCGTGGCGCGTTTCCCGTCTAGGAGGTTGGATGACCCTGCCCGGTGGCCCCCAGCAGCACGGCCCGCAGGGGTGGCAGCCTCCGACGCCACAGCAGGGCCAGCAGCCGTACCCCCAGCAGTACCCACAGCAACCCCAGCAGTATCCACCACAGCCGGGAATGCCGTGGGGACCTCCGCCCCCGCGCGGACGGAAGGGCGGCGTGCTGATCGGGATACTGGTCACCGTTCTGGTGCTCGGCCTGGCGTTCGCCGGGTACTGGGTGTTCTACGAGATGGACGACTCCAGCGAAACATCCCCACCCGTGGACGCCTCCCAGGACCTGGACAAGGCACCGATCGGCTGCGCGATGCTCGACGAGGAGGAAGTCGCTCTGTACATCCCCGGCCGCATGGACTACGAGCCGGGCAGTGCGAACCCGGGTACCCAGGAGACCCACGACCAGGGGCAGTGCGACTGGAGCAACTCCGGCACCTTCACCGAGGACAACGTCCGGCCGGCGTTCGTGATCGTCACCAGCTACGTCTATCACGCCAACCACGAACTGTCCGGTGTGGACAAGGCGAAGGAGCACCTGGAGAGCCGGGTGCGCAACGGGGTCGCCGTCAACGTGCCGGACGCCGACGAGGCCCAACTCGTCCAGACCGCCGACCACTCGGCGACCGTCACCGTCCGCTACTACAACGTCGTGTACGACGTCGACTACAGCAACCAGACCGAGGGCGCGAACGTCAAGGGCGCGGCGACCGAACTCGCCACGATCGCACTCAGCAAGGTCGTGGCGGGGGACTAGAAGGCACGCGTCGCTGGTGGTGCGGCGATGCCCGGCTGATCCTGGGTGCGACGAACGACGCGTTCGGTGCGTTGACCGCGACGAACGGAGCTTGTGGTGCATGCGGCGGGCTTCGTATGTCCCGAACGACGCTGGGGCCTTCACTCGGCGGGTGCGACCGGACCGAGCCGACCCGCTCCGCATCCACCCAGCCCGTCGTATATCCACAACGCCGAGCGTGCCGTGATGATCGGTGGATCCAGGCCCACCGTCTCGAATGGGGCATTCAGGGCAATGCGCCCGGCCGACGGCGACCGTCGTGGCGGGCGGCTAGGTGCGCTCGGCGTGGCAGAGGAACGCTGTCGGGGTGCGGCCGATCCTCGTCAGTACCGCTGTCGCCTCGTTCGGGCCGCGTAGCTTCAGGCGGGGGCGCAGTGCGTTCGGGTCGACGTCGAGGCCGCGGACCAGGATCTCCAGCCGGCCGATCTCGTGACGGCGCAGGGTCTGCCGCAGGGACTTCTCGCTGTAGTGACCGTGTTCGAGCACCCGGAACGCGCGGATGCCCGGCGGCGGCAGGTCACCCGTGAGGTAGGCGATCCGCTCGTCCAGCTGCCGCAGTCCGTGCAGCGCCGCGTAGTGGCGGACCAGGCCCGCCCGGACGACCGCGCCGTCGGGATCGATCAGCCACTCCCCCGGCTCGCCCACCGGGCAGTCGTCGGGGTCGGATGAGGTGACCGTCCACGTGGGACCGCCGGAGCGCAGAACCGTTGCCCTGCGGGCCGGTCCGGCGAGCGATCCGGTCCACAGGCACGCCTCCCGCACCTGGCCGTCCAGCGACACCAGCTCCACCTCGCCGGTGAACGGCAGCGCCGCGAAGTCCAGGCCCGGCGCGCACTTCACCGCCAGGTCCCGCCCGCGATACGCGGAAGCCAACGAGTCCAGCGGTGGCACGAAGTCGGCCGGCTGCCAGCGTCGTCTGCCGGCCGCGTCGCGCCTGGCCGGATCGGCGAAGACGGCCGTGGCCCGGGTGACCGGGCGCAGCGCGTCGGCGCGAGCCACCACCGGAGAAACCCGCGCCACCGAACAGTTGTGCTGCGCCATGGCGAGCCGCACCTCGTCCAGGTCCGAACCCACACAGGTCCGCGCCACCGAGGCGAGCGCCACCAGGTCGACACCGACCGAGCATGTCACGTCGTGCACGTCCCGGCCGGCGAACCGCGTCGCGCGATGCCGCGCCACCGGCATGGGTGTCGCCTGCTGCAGCGCCGCGTCGGTCAGCAGCCACCGGTCCGGCGAGTCCAGTTTGGACTCAGCTTTCCGGCGCAGCAGCACCGTTTCCACCACCGGACCGGCAAGTGCGCCGAGCAGGCGGCGGGCCGTCGCCACATCGGCCAGCAGCGACGCCGACGTCAGCGGCAGCGCCGCCACCTCGGCGAACGACGCCGTCCGCAGGTAACGCACATCCGCCGAAGTGAAGGCGTAACTCAGGGCTTGGTCCCCGTGATCAACACGTTGTAGAAGACGTTGCGGGGCGCGATCTTCGCCAGCACGTTCTCGTCCAACCAGGACAGTCGCAGCCACGCCTTGTACGCGAACAGCCGCCAGCCGAGCGTCAGCTTCTCCTGCGGCACGGCCGCCTCGAACGTCCGCACCGGCCAGCCGAACAACGCGGCCGCCAGTTCCTCGGTCACCGCACGGACCCGGGACGCACCGGCGTCGCGGGCCTGCCGCTCCAGCGTGGCCGGGTCGAACGTGTGCAGGTCGACGATCGCCTCCAGCGCCGCCGCCCGCGAGGACTCGTCCAGTTCGGACTGCGGCCGGCGCCAACCGGACAGCGCCGGCACCTTGGTCACGTTCGTGGTCAGCCACCAGGTCAACTGGCCGAGCTTGCGCGCGTAGGTGTCGCCCACCTTGGTCGGCTCACCGGCGAACACGAACCGGCCGCCCGGCTTGAGCACCCGCAGCACCTCGCGGAACGCGGCCGGCACGTCCGGGATGTGGTGCAGTACCGCGTGCCCGATGACCAGGTCGAACGTGTTGTCCTCGTAGGGGATCCGCTCGGCGTCGGCCACCCGGCCGTCGACGTCCAGGCCCAGGTTCGCCGCGTTGCGCAGCGCCACCTGGACCATGCCGGGCGACAGGTCGGTCACCGACCCCTTCTTGATCACCCCGCCCTGCATGAGGTTCAGCAGGAAGAAACCCGTGCCGCTGCCCAACTCCATGGCGTGCTCGTAGGGCCAGCCGTCCTCGCCGGCGACCGCCTTGAACCGCCCGGTGGCGTAGTCGATGCAGCGCTCGTCGTAGGAGATCGACCACTTCTCGTCGTAGGTGTCGGCTTCCCAGTCGTGGTAGAGCACGTTGGCCAGCTTGGGATCCGACCGCGCGGCCTCGACCTCCGCCTCGGTGGCGTGCGGGTTGGGCGCGGGATCATTTACCACCGGGTCACTTGCCACTGAGTCACTTCCCACTGAAAGTCGCCTTTCCCGGACCGTTCTCGATGAACGACCGCATCCCGGACTTCTGGTCCTCCGTCGCGAACAGTGCGGCGAACACCTGGCTCTCCAGCCGCAGTCCGCTGTTCAGGTCACCGTCGAGACCGCCGTCGATCGCGATCTTCGCGGCGGCCAGCGCCTGCGCGGGGCCGTTCGCGAACTGGGCGGCCCACCGCTGCGCGACCGCGTACACGTCGTCCGGCGCGACCACCTCGTCGACCAGCCCGATGGCCAGCGCCTCGGCCGCGTCCACGAACCGTCCCGTGTAGACGATGTCCTTCGCCCGGCTCGGCCCGACCAGGCGCGCGAGTCGCTGGGTACCGCCCGCACCGGGGATGACGCCGAGCAGGATCTCCGGCTGGCCGACCTTCGCGTTGTCGCCGGCCACCCGCCGGTCGCAGCACAGCGCCAGCTCGAGGCCGCCGCCGAGCGCGTAGCCGGTGATGGCGGCCACCGTGGGCTTGGGGATCTCCGCGACCGCGGCGAACGCCGACGACAGCGCGCCGGCCCGGCTCGCCATGTCCACATAGGACATCTCGGCCATCTCCTTGATGTCCGCGCCGGCCGCGAACACCTTCTCGCCGCCGTAGACGATCACCGCGCGCACGTCGTCGCGCTGGCCCGTCTCCTGGGCGGTGGCGCGGATCTCCTCCTGCACCTGCCGGTTCAGGGCGTTCATCGGCGGCCGCTCCAGCCGAATGGTGCCGACGCCACTGTCGACCTCGAGCCTGACGAACTCACCCACGAACGGCCTCCCTACTGTCAAGTAACAACAACCTAGTCGTCGGCGGTGCGACGTGCGAAGTACCGGTCGTCGAGCTTGTCCAACTCGAGGCGCTGACCGAACGTGGCGGACAGGTTCTCGCTGGTCAGCACGTCCTCGAGCAGCCCCTGCGCCACGATCCCGCCGTCGGAGATGAGCAGCAGGTGGGTGAACCCCGGCGGGATCTCCTCCACGTGGTGGGTGACCAGGATGGTGGCCGGCGCGTCCGGGTCGCGGGCCAGCTCGGAGAGCCGTCCGACCAGGTCCTCGCGCCCGCCGAGGTCGAGCCCGGCGGCCGGCTCGTCGAGCAGCAGCATCTCCGGGTCGGTCATGAGTGCCCTGGCGATGATCGCCCGCTTGCGCTCCCCCTCGGACAGTGTGCCGAACTCGCGCTCCGTCAGGTGGGCGATCCCCATCGCCTTGCACAGCTCCGCCGCGCGAGCGGTGTCGAGCTGGTCGTAGTCCTCCCGCCAGCGCCCGAGCACCGCGTAACCGGCGCTGACCACGACGTCGATCACCTTTTCGGCGGGCGGCACCCTGGCCAGCAGCGCGGCCGAGCAGAACCCGATCCGCGTCCGCAGCTCGAACACGTCCACCCGGCCGAGCTTCTCGCCGAGGACGTGCACCGAGCCGGTGCTCGGGTGCAGCTCGGCCGCCGCGAGCCTCAGCAGTGTGGTCTTGCCGGCTCCGTTGGCGCCGAGCACGACCCACCGTTCGTCGAGCTCCACACTCCAGTTCACCCCGGCAAGCAGGTGGTTCGAGCCGCGTCGGACACCGACATCGGCCATGTGCACGACCAGGTCGTCCAGATCCACTCCCGTCACGGTGCCCTATTCAACAGGAGGGTTTGCCCGGCCGTGCCGTCGGTTTGCCTCCGTGCGCAGCCGAGCTTTCCCGCGACCCGCCCTGGCGCGTTGACTGCCGCTCTAACAGCAGGTCAAGCGGGAGGGACCAATGGACGGGTACACCGTCAACACCGACAGCCTGGCGATCCGGGTCGGCGAGCTGAACGCGGTCGCCGCGCAGGTCGGCGAGATCGTCGGCACGCTCGACCTGTCCGGCGGCGACCTCGGGCCGGGTGACATCGCCGGCGCGGTCGCCGAGGTCGCCGAGACCTGGCGGTCGAACCTGGGCGACATGCAGGACAAGATCGACACGATCGCCGGCAACGTCAGCCAGGCCGTCGACAACTACGAGTTGGTCGAGCAGGGCGGCGAGGAGCGGATGCGGGCGCTGGCCGAAGGCACCGTCCGTGACCAGGTCTTCGAGGCGCTGAAGGGTGCGAAGCCATGACCGGCCGAAGCTTTCCGGCGCTCGGGTTCGACCCGGCGGAGGGCGACAAGGGCGCCGTGCAGGAGCTGATGCTGCGGCTGGCGGCGGCCACCGAGACGATCGTGCAGACGCTGCCCCGGCTGGAGGAGGCGGCGCAGATCACCGACGACTCCGAGTGGGGCGGCAGCGCGGCCGAGGAGTTCAGCGACCACGGCGACGACCTGCCCATGGGCCTCGGCAAGGGCGCGGAGGCCATGACCGCCGTATCGGAAGCGCTTTCAACCTGGTTCGGGCAGTTGTCCGCCAACCAGGCGGCGGCCGACGTGCTGGAGGCCGAGGCCAAGCGACTCAAGGCACGGCTCGCCGGGTTCGACCGGTGCACCCCGGAGTCCACGCAGGTCTCGACCGTGCTCGCGAAGGTCATGGACGACGCGACACGGCTACGCGACCGGCACCTGCGACAGGCGGAGGCCACGGCGGAGGCCATCCGCGCCGGCGCCGACGGCGATCCGTTCAAGCCGGAGAACGACACCTGGTACGTCCAGGGCTTCGACGGGCTGGCGAAGGTCGCCGACGGGGTGTCGCTGGTCACGGCGACCGCGGCGGCCGGACTCGCGGTCACCGGCATCGGTCTCGGGCCGGCTGCCGTACTCGGTGGCATTTCCACCGCCTCCGGCGCGGTCGGCTCTTTCGCCACGGTCGGCCAGCAGCTGTCCGGCTCCAGCAACGCGCCCGGCTGGGCAGCCGTCGGGCTGGGCCTGGGCACGAGCGTCCTCCCCGGCGGCGGGACGGTCGCCGCGGGCGTGCGCGGCGCCGCGCGCGTGGCGGCCGAACGCGGGTCGGCGGCGGCAGTGCGGGCGGCCCGCAAGGAGATCGCGGAGGCCGCGCGCGGTGGCGCGGTGCCCGGGCTGGTGGACAGCGTCAACCAGGTCCGCCGCCACGGGCTGGAGGGCAAGGTGTCCCGTGACCTCACGGCGTCGGGCCGAGAGGTCGCCAAGCGCGAGGGGCTCTACGACGACCTGCCGCGCAACGTGGCCGACCGCAAGGAGGCGCTGCAGCGGCTCGGGCTGGAGGCCCAGCAGCAGAAGGCCTACGCCGACCTGGTGGACAAGGGCGCGCAGATCGCCGAGAAGGCCGGTGTCGACCTGACGCCCACGCAGCGGGCCGAGCTGAAGCTGCTGCAACAGGGCATCAACCCGACCCCGCAACAGCTGGAGAAGGCCGTGGAGGACCTGACGAAGGAAGCGGCGAAGTGACCATGCGACTCGCCATGCCGGACTACGTTCGCCGCCTTCCCCTCGACCGCACGGAGCTGGCCGTCCGCGAGTATGCGGAGATCGTGGCGGCGCTGCGTGACGCCCCGGCCATCGACCTGGAGAGCCTGGCCACGGAGGCCGTCGAGTCGGCGCTGGCGGCCGGCGCCGTGCTGTTGGCCGTGGTCACCGCCCCGGACGCCGCACCCGCCGTGCTGACCGGCATCCCGCTCGACGCGACGTGCGGGCCGGGCACGGCGGCCGCGCTACGGGACTCCATGGAGGACGTCGGCGGCCCGGACGTGCGGGAGACGGTGGTGCTGGCGACCGGGTGCGGGCCGGTAGTGGTCGCGCAGCGCGTCCCCGGCGTCGAGCAGGTCCGGGCCCGGCGGCCGCTGGCATTGCAACTTCAGGCGTTCCTGCCGGACCCGGACACCGGTGCGACGCTGCTGCTGACCCTGGCCTGCCCGTCGGACCGCGGCTGGCTCAGCCACCAGCTGCTGTTCGGTCAGATCGTGACGTCGGCCGCGCCGGATTCCGAGGAAGCGTTCGAGACGGAGGAGTTCGAGATGGAGTCGTTCGAAACCAGGACCTACCGGCTCTGAGCCAGCCACTCGTGCTCGAGGATCGCGTAGATCAGCTCGTCGGTCCACTCGCCGCGGACGAACCTGGCGTGCTCGAGACACGCCTCGCGGCGCATGCCCAGTCGCTCGAGGACCCGCGCCGACGCTTGGTTGCGGGCGTCGAGCCGGCCCTCGATGCGGTGCAGGCCGAGTCCCTCGAAGCCGAGCCGCAGCATCAGCCCGGCCGCCTCGGTGGCGTAGCCGTTGCCCGTGTGGTCCGGGTGGATGATGTAGCCGATCTCACCCTGCCGGTGTTCCCGGCTGGTCCAGGTCAGCTGCACGTCGCCGATGGGCTGGCCCGTCGCGGGCAGCACCACCACGGGGGTGAGGTTGTCGCCCTCGGTGCGTAGCGCGGTCTCGCCGATCTTCTTCGCGAGCGACGCACGGGCCTGCTCGCGGTCGCGCGGGTCGAACGTCACGTATCGCATCACGACCGGGTTCGACTCAAGGCCATGGATGAAGTCGAGATCGCTCTCGGCGTACGGCCGATACTCCAACCGGGCGGTACGCAGGGGAAAGTCGGGGACCAACATCACTCACGACCCTACTCCGAGAGCGCAGGAGGCAAGATGGATGGATGTGCGCCGATCATTCCCAACACGTGCACCCCGGCCGGCCGTTTCCGCTCGGGGCGCATCCCGAGGCCGGTGGGGTGCGGTTCGCGGTGGCGTCGTCGATCGCCGGCGCGGTCGACGTCTGCCTGATCGGTGAGGACGGCGGCGAGCACCGGATCGGTCTGACAGAGCGCACGTTCGGCATCTGGCACGGTCTGGTCCCCGGCGTAACCCCAGGTCAGCGCTACGGCTACCGCGTGTACGGACCGTACGACCCGCCGCGCGGACTGCGCTGCAACCCGGCGAAGCTGCTGGTCGACCCGTACGCCACCCGGATCACCGGCACGCTCACCGATCTCGGCGCGGCCACCGGGTACTGGCGCGACCCGATGATCGGCAGACCGTCCCACACGGACTCGCTCGGCCACGTGCCGCTGTCGGTGGTCACCTCCCCCGGCGGTCCGGACACCGGCACCAAACCCGAGATCCCGTTCGAGGAGACGGTGATCTACGAGCTGCACGTGCGCGGGTTCACGAAGCTGCACCCGGACGTGCCGGAGCACCAGCGCGGCACCTACCTCGGCCTCACCCATCCGTCCGTTGTGGACTACCTGGTGCGGCTCGGCGTGACGGCCGTGGAACTGTTGCCCGTGCACACGTATGTCGACGAGCCGGCACTGCACGGCACGGGCCGGCACAACTACTGGGGTTACGCGTCGCTCGGTTTCTTCGCGCCACACGAGGCCTACGCGAGCGAGCCGGGCCGCGAGGTGGCCGAGTTCCGCACGATGGTGGCCGCACTGCACGCGGCCGGCATCGAGGTCATCCTCGACGTGGTGTTCAACCACACCTGCGAGAGCGGGGTGTCCGGGCCGACGCTGTCCATGCGCGGACTGGACGCGCCCGCCTACTACCTGCTCGACAGCCACGGGTCCGATGTGGACCTCACGGGCTGCGGCAACACGCTCGATCCCGCCTCCCCCACGGTGGTCCGGCTGGTCACCGACTCGCTGCGGTACTTCGCCACCGAGCTGGGCGTCGACGGTTTCCGGCTCGACCTGGCGAGCGCGCTCGGCCGGCCGGGAGGTGCGGCGTTCGACCGCAACTCCCCGCTGCTCACGGCCATCACGAGCGACCCGGTGCTGTCCCGGTGCAAGCTGATCGCCGAGCCGTGGGACGCGACCGGCGCCGGCTATCAGGTCGGCGGCTTCGCTCCACAGTGGACGGAGTGGAACGGCCGGTTCCGCGACGCCGTACGGGACTTCTGGCGCGGCGAGGACGGCGTGCGCGAGCTGGCCTACCGGCTGTCCGGCTCGGAGGACCTGTACGCCATGAACACCCGCCGGCCGTGGGCTTCCGTCAACTTCATCACCGCGCACGACGGCTTCACGCTGCGGGACCTGGTGTCCTACAACGACAAGCACAACGAGGCGAACGGCGAGCACAACCGCGACGGCACGAACGACAACCGGTCGTGGAACTGCGGCGCCGAGGGCGAGACCGACGACGCGACCGTGCTGGCGCTACGGGACCGGCAGGTGCGCAACCTGCTGACCACGCTGGTGCTGTCCACCGGCACGCCGATGCTGGTGGCGGGCGACGAGCGGTGGCGCACCCAGGGCGGCAACAACAACCCGTACTGCCAGGACAACGAGATCTCCTGGGTCGATTGGACGCCGTCGGAGCACGCCGACGACCTGCTGGCGTTCACCCGCCGGATCATCGCGCTGCGAGCGGACTCACCCGCCCTGCGGCAACCGGAGTTCTTCGACGGCCGCCCGTCGCACTCGGGCAAACCGGACCTCGTGTGGTTCTCCCCGGAGGGTGAGCCGATGAACGACGACGACTGGTTCGACGAGACCCGCCGCACGATCGGCATGTGGATCGACGGCTCCACCAGCCTGTCCCGCGACCGCGACGGCGAGCTGATCGCCGACGACTCGTGGCTGCTGCTGCTCCACGCGAGCGGCGAGCCGCTGGAGATCACCCTGCCGGGCATCGGCTTCGGCGACGTCTTCGTCCCGGTGCTGGACAGCGGCACCCCGCGTGGCATCCCGGCCGACGAGACTCCCATCGAGGCGGGCAAGACCCTGACCATGCCGCCGCGCACGCTCCTGGTCCTCCGCACCCCACGGGCCTGACTCGAGAGTCCCCTCAACCGCGCGAGTCCCACGTTCAAGACCAGCGAGTCCCACGTTCAAGACCAGCGAGTCCCACGTTCAAGACCAGCGAGTCCCACGTTCAAGACCAGCGAGTCCCACGTTCAAGACCAGCGAGTCCCACGTTCAAGACCAGCGAGTCCCACGTTCAGAACCCGCGAGTCCCACGTTCAGAACCCGCGAGTCCTCCTAATCACCCGAGCTGGCGGTGCGCGAACCTGGCGCGCGGTCACGAACCGCCAACTCGCATGTCGCGAACGTGGGACTCGCCCGGTCCGAACGTGGGACTCGCCCGGTCCGAACGTGGGACTCGCGGGTTCCGAACGTGGGACTCGCCGGGTTATTGCTCGAGAACCGCTCGCGCGTACCACCGATTGAGACGGCTGGCCGGCAGCGCGGGAGACCTGTCACGATCCTGGGCATGTTCCGGTCGCTGTGGAGTTGGCGCGACCGCACGGTGGACCTCCTGCTGGTCGCCTCGTGCGGGTGTACGTGACGGCACACCTCGCCGTCCTGTACGCCCGACCCGGAGCCTCGCCATGCCTGTCGCCGTTACCGATCTGCACCCTCAGTTCGACCAACCCCTGCTCGCCGACCTCGTCCGCCCCCACGGTCCGCTGTGGACCCCCGCGGAGCTGCGGGAGCTGGTCACCCGCGTCAGCGACGAGCTGGCCGACCCGCTGCTCAGCTTCGTCCGGTTCGCCAGCCCGCAGCGTTGGTGGGCCCGCCTGGCGTTGACCGAGGAGGTCGAGCTGTGGCTGCTGTCCTGGCTGCCCGGTCAGCACACGACCCCGCACGACCACGGCGGCGCGTCCGGCGCGTTCTCCGTCGTGCTGGGTGAGCTGTCCGAGACCTACCGCTACCGGGGCAGCACGGTCGGTCACCGCACACACCGCACGGGTGATCGGCTCGGCTTCGGCGCCGGCCGCGCGCACCAGGTGTGGAACGTCGGCCTCACGAAGGCGGCCAGCGTGCACGCCTACTCCCCGCCACTGGTGCCGACCCGCGAGTACGCGAGCCTGCACGACATCCCCGCGGTCATCCCGCCGTTGCCGCCCCACCGCACGCTGGCCGAGCTGCGTACCGAGCCGGTGGAACCGTGAGTGCCATCGACGACGTGCTGGCCGCCGCCCGCGACGAGCTGGAGCGAGTGGATCCGCCGACCGCCGACCGGCTCCGCCGCGCCGGCGCTCTACTGGTCGACATCCGCCCCCTGCACAATCGAGTGGCCGACGGCGAGATCCCCGACTCGGTGCCGGTTGAGCGCATCGTGCTCGAGTGGCGGCTGGACCCGCACGGCGAGCACCGCCTGCCGGGGTTCACGGCGGACACCACGGTCATCGTGCTGTGCAACGAGGGCTACGCGTCCAGCCTGGCCGCCCGCGACCTGCGCGCGCTCGGCCTGGCGAAGGCCACCGACCTGATCGGCGGGTTCCACGCCTGGCGGGCCGCCGGCCTACCCGTCCGCGACGGCGGCGCACAGGCGGTCACCTGACCCGTGCGCGCAGGTGGGTCACCCCTGCGCCGAACACCCGGGCGCCGCCACCGAGCACCACCGGCACGATGTCGACCAGCACCTCGTCCACCAGCCCGGCCGCCAGGGCCTGCCGGCTCAGGTCGGCACCCATCAGCACCACGTCGCGGTCCCCCGCCGCTGCCCGGCCCAGCTCGATCGCCCGCTCGACCCCCTCGGTGACGAACGTGAAGGTGCCGCTGTCCTGCGGCAGGTCAGGCCGCCCCCGGTGGGTGACCACG
This sequence comes from uncultured Actinomycetota bacterium, assembly GCA_963826035.1. Classification (GTDB taxonomy): domain Bacteria; phylum Actinomycetota; class Actinomycetes; order Mycobacteriales; family Pseudonocardiaceae; genus Actinophytocola. The sequence goes on from CAWGVZ010000010.1 coordinate 1,207,531, forward strand.
AACGACGGCGCCGGGTACGGCACGTCACCCCAGTGGCCGAGGCCGACATCGAAGGTCCGTCTGCCGATGACGACCGCGCCGACCCCTTCCCGGAGCTCCGCCAGCCACTCGGAGTCCCGATCGCTCCGGCCCTCGGCGAACATCCACTCGTGCAGCGCCTCGCCGCCCACACCCATTGGCTGCTCAACCGACACGTCCGGCCCGGCAACGTACCCGTCGGCCGACATGCTCACCTGTATCCGCACTGTGCTCATGCGGGTTGGACCAGTGAGCGCGCCGAAACTCATCGGTGCGGGTTTGCCCTTTTAGCTGTCCGCGAAGGCGACGGAAGCCGGGTGTCTACGCGTAACGTCTGCGGATGTGCGGGGAGTTCGCATTTTCCTCAGGCCTGCGGGGCTGCTGACCGTCGCGACGATGATCGCGGTGGTCGCCATGGAGTGGGGTCCGTCCGGGTCGCTGATCGCCCTGGTGGGCGCGCTCGCCGGCATGCTCGCCGTGGTGATCGCGAGCCAGCTGGGCCTGCTGGTCGCCGCCCCGGTGGCCGGGGTCCGCGTGCGCCGGGTGGTGATCGGCGTAGGACCGCGGGTAGCCGACTGGAGCCGCCCGAACCGGACAGTTGTCCTACGAGCGTTCCCCGTGCTGCTCACCGTGACCGTCCGGGCGGGCCGCTCGCCCGTCCGAGTGCGGATGTGGGTGACCGCGCTGTGCTCAACCCTCACCGAACTGGGCATGGCGGCCGTGGCGGTGCTCGTGGCGGACGGCCCGTTCCTGCGCGGGTTCGCCGTGGCCGGCTGCGTGACGGCGCTGTACTCGCTGCTCCCGCACAGGTCCACGACCAGCACCTCGACCGGCTGGCTGCTGTTCCGCCTACCGTTCGCCGGCCCAGACCTGGTCCGCCAGCTGGAGGCCGCACCACTGGTGGCGGCGGCCATCGAGAACGCGCACGCCGGCGAGCTGGCCGAAGCGGAACGCCTGGCCGTGCGGCTGCGGGAGACCTACCCGGACCTGCGCTCGGCCATCAGCGCGCGCATAGCCGTGCTGGAAGCGCGGGGCCGCTACGGCGAGGCGATGGTCCTGGCCGTACGGCTGGCGTCCGACATCGAGCAGGAACCGGGCGAGGCGGCCGGCTCGTTCGCCGCTTTAGCCGGCCTGGCCTGCGTGACGGTAGAAGCGGGCCAGGTCGATTCGGTGGTGGGTCTGTCCACCGCCAGCCAGGCACTGGAGAACGCCGCCACGCTGGGCTACCCCACGTACCGGCTGAACGGCGTCCGCGCGCTGTTGGAGCTGTTGAGCGGCAATCTCGATCGCGCGATCTCGCTGGCCCGCCTGGCCGCCGGCTCCGGCGACGACGTGCTGGTCCGCGCCGACGACCTCGCCACTCTCGCCCGAGCCCACATGGCAGCCGGCGACAACCGCGCGGCCCGTGAAGCGCTCACGGAGGCGGAGAAGTTGGCCTCCTGGTGGCCGCGGGTGGTCAACACCCGTAGCCGCCTGGAGGTCACTTGACGTCCGTTAGTCGCGGTGGAGCACCCACCACAAGATCAACTCTACCAGGCAAGATCAACTAAGGAAGCGCCATTGGGCGCCAGCCTGCCCTTAAGGCTCTGACCCAGGGCGGCGGAGGCTCGCGGGTCAAGGTTGAGCGAAGCGAAATCGCGAAGCGACGCCGAAGGCGCCCTTGACGCGCGAGGGGCCGCCCGTGCGATCCGCCGTCACCCCAGAACCCCTAACCCCCACCAGGGCAGGCGCCAGGCACACCATGATCAAGAGCGGACCACGGCCCACCGTAATCCAGCGTACCGACGAGCACCGACAAAACCGGCAACCAGCGGTACCTCTGACTACCAGGACGGCCACGGCCCCCGTTATCCAGCGTACGCAAGCCGTGTTTGATGACATCGTTTGACCTGCGGGTTGGTCTTCCTGGTCAGGAGCATGGGATTCGTGTGGGGAGTGCGAGATCGCGGTTCCCGACGGTGAGATCGCGGTTCCCGCACGCGAGATCGTGGTTCCCGTCGGTGAGATCGCGGTTGGTGGGGAACCTGGAGTGGTCAGCGCCGGGCAGGGGGTCCGCGGGGCCTGGCGGTAGGGCTCGGTCACAGTTGTTCTGTTGACTCAGTAGTTCCACCCTGTGTGCACACAGCAGCCGGGAAACGACGGCCTCACGCACCGCAACCGCGATCTCGCGTGCGAGAACCGCGATCTCACGCAGACTGACAACGGCGTGAACAACCCCACCGGCGCCTGCCAAGCATCTACGCAGGTCAAAGCCATGACCTCAAATCGGACCTCGCCTAGTCCGCAGCACCGACAAAACGGCCACCCAGCCGTACCTATGACTAGCCAGACTATGACTAACCAGCGTGAACAACCCGCCCCAACTCCACCGGACTGGCCAACAACTCATGATTGGGCAACACCCGAGCAGTAACCCCAAGCGCCCCAGCATGCGGCAACGAAACCTCGGCCGTATACCGCCCATCAACCCCGGGTACCATAACAGCGGTCACCACATCATAAAGTGAATCACTATCCCCAACCCGCCCAATAACCGCCTGAACCTGCACATCCGATGCAGACAACCCCGCGAGATCAACGGACGCATAAACCTGCACCCGCTCCCCAAGCACAGGCGTCCGCCCAGAATCCCCGTGATCGAGGCTCAACTCACAGTCGGTAACCCGCACATGCGGCCAAGCCCCAGACAACCGATCCCGATAAGCAGCCAACGCACGAGCAGCCCGATACTCATCCGCATCAGCCAACTCAACAGCAGTAGCAGCAGGCGTGTACTGAGTATTCACATACTCCTGCACCATCCGCGAAGCCTGCACCTGCGGCCCGAGGGATGCGAGGGTATGACGCACCATGGCCAACCACTGCGTAGGCGCCCCATCAGTCCGATCATAGAACAACGGCGCCACCTGAGAACCAAGCAACTCATACAACGCAGCAGCCTCAAGATCGTCCCGCCGCAACGGATCGGACACCCCATCCGCCGTAGGAATGGCCCACCCATTACTACCGTCGTAGAACTCGTCCCACCACCCGTCGCGAATGGACAGGTTCAACCCACCATTCAATGCAGACTTCATCCCAGAAGTCCCACAAGCCTCCAACGGCCGAGTGGGGTTGTTCAACCACACATCACAACCCCAGTACAGATACCGGGCCATGGACATGTCGTAATCCGGCAGGAACACGATCCGATGCCGCACCGAAGGATCATCGGCGAACCGCACAACCTGCTGAATCAACGCCTTCCCACCATCATCAGCAGGATGCGACTTCCCAGCGACCACCAGCTGAGCAGGCCGAACCGGATCCAGCAACAGAGCACGAAGCCGATCGTGATCACGCAACATCAGCGTGAGCCGCTTATAAGTGGGCACCCGACGAGCGAACCCCACGGTCAACACGTCCGGATCGAACACCGTATCCGTCCAAGCCAACTCGAGCGGCGAAGCGCCACGCTGCAGCCACGCCTCCCGCACCCGACGACGCACCTCCATGACCAACCGCTTGCGCAACGTACAACGCAGCTCCCACAAAGCAGCATCATCGAGATCCGCCACGGCCGACGTCATCTCCCGCGCCGTCCACGTGGGACCGTGCACCCCATTGGTGACCGACGTGATCGGCACCTCGTCCGTGTCGAAACCCGACCACAACCCGCCGAACATCTGCCGGGAAACCTCACCGTGCAGTTTGGACACCCCATTGGCGCGCTGGGCCAACCGCAACCCCATATGCGCCATGTTGAACATCCCGGCGTTGTCCTCGGCGCCGAGCGCGAGCACCCGCCGAATGTCCACATCGGGCAACAAGGACCCGTCACCGAAATAGTGCTGCACCAGATCGATGGGGAACCGGTCGATCCCAGCGGGAACCGGCGTGTGCGTGGTGAACACCGTCCCGGAACGCACAGCGGACAACGCCTCGTCGAACGAAAGCCCGTGCGCCGACATCAGCTCGCGCAACCGCTCAAGGCCGAGAAAACCCGCGTGCCCCTCGTTCGTGTGGAACACCTCAGGCTGAGCGTGGCCGGTGAGCTCACAGTACGTCCGCACGGCACGCACCCCACCCACCCCGGCGAGGATCTCCTGGCGAATGCGGTGGTTCTGGTCGCCGCCGTAGAGCCGGTCGGTGACCCGGCGCAGGTCGTCGTCGTTACCGTCCACATCGGAGTCCAACAGGAGCAGCGGCACCCGGCCGACCTGCGCCTTCCAGATCCGCGCCCGCAGCACCCGACCACCGGGCATGGCCACGTGCACGAGGATCGGTGCCCCGGACGGCTCGACCAACGGCGACAGCGGCAACCCGTTGGGATCGATCACCGGGTAGTGCTCGACCTGCCACCCGTCGAGCGACAGCGACTGGCGGAAGTACCCGGAACGGTAGAGCAGGCCGACGCCGATCAGCGGCACGCCCAGGTCGGACGCGGCCTTCAGGTGATCGCCGGCGAGCACGCCGAGCCCGCCGGAGTAGTTCGGCAACGCCTCGGTGACCCCGAACTCCATGGAGAAGTACGCGATCGACTGAGCCATTCGGCCGGTCTGCTCCTGGTACCAGCGAGGCTCGGCCAGGTAGCGGCGCAGGTCGTCGGACAACCCGGCCGTCCTGCCGAGGAACTCCTGGTCGGTCGCCAACTGTTCCAACCGGCTGGCCGGCACCTCCGCCAACAGGCGCAGCGGGTCGCTGAGGCGATCCCACGTGCGCTGGTCGATGGCGGCGAACAGCTCCTGGGTGGGCGGGTGCCAGGTCCACCTGAGATTGGTGGCCAGGGTACCCAGCTCGGCCAGGGGTTCCGGGAGTCCGGCTCGGACGGTAAAGCGGCGCACAGCTTTCACGGCGACCGACCCTATCGGTCGCGGGGCCAGGATAGGTGTGCGCACCGCACTGACAGGGCACCCTGTACGTAGGGGACGATGAAACAAGACACCTCAAGCCTTCTCAGAAAGGGCGTGCCGGTGAGTGGTCGACTGGGCATCGACGACGTCTCCCCCGTGGTCAGTTGTGGGCGCTACCCGTCGAAAGCGGTGGTCGGCGAGCACATCCCCGTGCGGGCCACCGTGTGGCGTGAGGGCCACGATGCGGTGGGCGCGACCGTCGTGTGGCGTGGACCACAGGACAAGACCGAGCGCCTGACCCGGATGGCCGTCGACGATCCGAACGCCGACACCTGGATCGCACACATCGCCCCGGACGCGACCGGCATGTGGACCTACCGGGTCGACGCCTGGAGCGATCCGTGGTCGACCTGGCGGCACGCGGTCGAGGTGAAGGTGAGCGCCGCGCAGACGGCCGAGGAGCTGGCCAACGACCTGGAGGCCGGCGCGCTACTGCTCGACCGGGCCGCGCGGCGGTTCCCGCACAACGGCGAGAAGCGGATGCTCGTGTCCGCGGCCGTCGCGCTGCGGGACACGACGCTCCCGCTGCCGAGGCGGATCGCCGAGGCGCTCGACGAGCCGATCCAGCGGTACATGCGGAACCACCCGATCCGCGACCTGGTCACCAGGGGCCGCAAGAACCAGGTGTGGGTCGACCGGGCCCGCGCGCTGTTCGGCTCCTGGTACGAGCTGTTCCCGCGGTCCACGGGCGGCGTCGACGAGTCGGGCAAGGCGCTGCACGGCACGTTCGAGACGGCCACCAAGGAGCTGGACCGCATCGCGCGGATGGGCTTCGACGTGGTCTACCTGGCCCCGATCCACCCGATCGGCGAGGTCAACCGCAAGGGTCCGAACAACAGCGTGATCTCCGTGCCGGAGGACGTCGGCTCGACCTGGGCCATCGGTTCGGTCGACGGCGGCCACGACGCCATCCACCCGAAGCTGGGCACGATCGGCGACTTCGACAGGTTCGTCGCCCGCACGAACGAGCTGGGCATGGAGGTCGCGCTCGACCTGGCGCTGCAGTGCGCGCCGGACCACCCGTGGGTGAAAGCGCACCCGGAGTGGTTCACCACCCGGCCCGACGGCAGCATCGCCTACGCGGAGAACCCGCCGAAGAAGTACCAGGACATCTATCCGGTCAACTTCGACAACGACCCGGAGGGCATCTACGCGGAGGTGCTGCGGGTCGTCCTGCACTGGGTGAACCACGGAGTCCGGATCTTCCGCGTGGACAACCCGCACACGAAGCCGCCGAACTTCTGGCACTGGTTGATCCACCAGGTCAAGGCGGTCGAGCCGGACGTGCTGTTCCTGTCCGAGGCGTTCACCCGCCGGGCCCGGCTCTACGGCCTGGCGCGGCTCGGGTTCACCCAGTCCTACACGTACTTCACGTGGCGCACCCACCGCGCCGAGCTGATCGAGTTCGGCCAGGAGATCGTCGAGCACTGCGACGAGGCCCGGCCGAACCTGTTCGTGAACACGCCGGACATCCTGCACGCCTCGCTGCAGTACGGCGGGCCGGCCATGTTCGCGCTGCGGGCGGTGCTGGCGGCCACCATGTCGCCGAGTTGGGGCGTCTACTCGGGCTATGAGCTGTTCGAGCACGAGGCTGTGCGCGAGGGCTCCGAGGAGTACCTGAACTCGGAGAAGTACGAGCTGCGCCCCCGTGACTTCGCCGGCGCGCTCGCCGACGGGCGCTCCCTCGAGCCGTGGATCACCCGGCTCAACGAGATCCGCCAGGCCCACCCGGCACTCCAGCAGCTGCGCACGCTGCGGTTCCACCACGTCGACAACGAGGCGCTGATCGCCTACTCGAAGTCCGACCCGGCCACCGGCGACCTGGTGATCGTGGTGGTCAACCTCGACCCGGACCACCCGCAGGAGGGCGCCGTCCACCTCGACCTGCCCGCCCTGGGCCGGGGCTGGGACGAGAAGCTCCCGGTCCGCGACGAGGTCACCGGCTCCACCTGGAACTGGGGCGCGGCCAACTACGTCCGCCTCGCGCCCACCGACGCGGTGGCCCACATCCTGGCCGTGATCACCTGATCACCGTGGCTTGAGAGGCGCCGACGGTGGGTCGGGATCGCGGTCGTCGGCACGGTCGGGGTTGCGCTCCGGCCAGGGTTTGTTCGCGGTGTCGCGGGTCGCACCGGGGAGCACCTCGTTGAGACGGCACCAGGGCGTCGTTCTGGTCGATGACCACCATGCGGCCGTCCCGGACCGCCTGCTCGACCAGAGTCGCGAACTGCTCGGGACTGGAGGTGGGGTTGGCCCGCGCGATCTGCTGGCGAGGCACCGGGTCCGGACCGACAGCTCGACGATGTGGCAACCGGCAATTGTTACCCCCTGTTTCCTTATCTGACAAGGACTTACTCCGCGGGCTGGAGCAACGTACGGTCCGATGTATGGCACGACACGCATATGTCGTGCTCCCTGCATCGAGAGGTACCCCGCATGTCCGAGAGAAGGATCAGACGCGGCGCCGCACTGGCCGCGTTCACCATGCTCGCGTCCGCGTTCGTCGCCGCGCCGGCGGTGTCCGTGGCCGCGGACACCCAGAGAAGCACTCCGTCAGCCGAATGCGCGACCGATGAGGGCTCGGCCGCACGCGTTCGACCGGATCAGCACGGCCACGAGCGCAACGAGGTCTCCCACCAGGACGTGCTCGCGGCCGAGAAGGACGCCGCCGCCCGCCTGGCCAACCGGCGCGCGCCGCTGCCGGCCATCGTGACCGTGCCGGTCGTGTTCCACGTGGTGCACGCGACGAACGGCACCGGCAACGTCACGAACACCCAGATCTCCCAGCAGATCGCGGAGATGAACCAGAACTTCGCCGGCCAGGAGGCACCCGGCACCGCGGCGAACACCGAGTTCCGGTTCACCCTCCAGGCGACCAGGCGGCACGCGAACACCGCCTGGTTCAACGACCCGGACAGCGCGGCCGGTGAGGCCGCCATGAAGTCCGCCACGCACGAGGGTGACGCGGGCGTGCTGAACATCTGGTCCACGAACACCAGCTACCTCGGCTACGCGACGTTCCCGTCGTGGTACGCGGCCGACCCGGAGCTGGACGGCGTGGTGATCCAGTACGGCTCGCTGCCGGGTGGCTCGATCACCAACTTCAACCTCGGCAAGACCGCGTCGCACGAGGTCGGCCACTGGCTCGGGCTCTACCACACGTTCCAGGGCGGCTGCAGCACCGCGAACGACCAGGTGGCCGACACCCCGGCCGAGCGGACGCCCACCGACGGGTGCCCGGCGGGCAAGAACACGTGCTCGGCGGCCGGCAACGACCCGATCCACAACTACATGGACTACTCCTACGACAGTTGCTACAACCAGTTCACCCAGGGCCAGAAGACCCGCATGCAGAACCAGTGGGCGGCCTACCGCGCATGACCGACGGCGGGCGTCACCGGACCCCGGTGGCGCCCGCGTTGTGCGGGATCCGGTCATAGCGGTGACCATGGAGACGGGAGCCGCGACCGACCTGGCACCATGATCGGCGACTCCCCCGACAAAGGCTGTTGGGCTGGATGCTGACTAGGTAAAGGTGCGGGGATGACCGATACGGAGACCACTCGCCCGGACGCCGGCCTTGGGCTGGACGGGGTGCCGCACACCGGGGAGGCGGTCACCACCGACGGTCATCTGGTCGAACCGAACGCCGACGACTTCCGCCACGCCAGATCCGCGCCACAGCAACCGGACTGGTACAAGACGGCCGTCTTCTACGAGGTGCTCGTCCGCGCGTTCAACGATTTCACGAACGACGGCACGGGCGATCTGCGCGGCCTGGCCGACAAGCTCGACTACCTCCAGTGGCTCGGGGTCGACTGCCTCTGGCTGCCGCCGTTCTACGCCTCCCCGTTGCGCGACGGCGGTTACGACATCTCCGACTTCCGCGCCGTGCTCCCCGAGTTCGGCACGGTCGACGACTTCGTCTACCTGCTCGACCAGGCCCACCGGCGCGGCCTGCGGGTGATCACCGACCTGGTGCTCAACCACACGTCCGACCAGCACCCGTGGTTCCAGGAGTCCCGCCAGCACCCGGACGGGCCCTACGGCGACTACTACGTCTGGTCCGACACCGACGACGCCTACCCCGACGCGCGGATCATCTTCGTCGACACGGAGACGTCCAACTGGACCTACGACCCGGTCCGCGGCCAGTTCTACTGGCACCGGTTCTTCACTCACCAGCCCGACCTCAACTACGAGAACCCCGAGGTCGCGGACGCCATGATCGACGTCCTGCGGTTCTGGCTGGACCTGGGCATCGACGGCTTCCGGCTCGACGCGGTCCCCTACCTCTACGAGGAGGAGGGCACCAACTGCGAGAACCTGCCGCGCACGCACGAGTTCCTGAAGCGCTGCCGCAAGGTGGTCGACGACGAGTACCCGGACCGGGTGCTGCTGGCCGAGGCCAACCAGTGGCCGGCCGACGTGGTCGCCTACTTCGGCGACCCGGACATCGGCGGCGACGAGTGCCACATGGCGTTCCACTTCCCGTTGATGCCGCGGATCTTCATGGCCGTGCGGCGCGAGTCGCGGTTCCCCATCTCGGAGATCCTGGCGCAGACGCCGCCGATCCCCTCGGGCGCGCAGTGGGGCATCTTCCTGCGCAACCACGACGAGCTGACGCTCGAGATGGTCACGGACGACGAGCGCGACTACATGTACGCGGAGTACGCGAAGGACCCGCGGATGAAGGCGAACATCGGCATCCGCCGCCGACTCGCCCCGCTGCTCGACAACGACGTGAACCAGATGGAGCTGTTCACGGCGCTGCTGCTGTCGCTGCCCGGCTCGCCCGTCCTGTACTACGGCGACGAGATCGGCATGGGCGACAACATCTGGCTCGGTGACCGGGACGCGGTGCGCACGCCCATGCAGTGGTCGCCCGACCGCAACGCCGGGTTCTCCCGCGCCGACCCCGCCCGGATGTACCTGCCGGTGATCGCCGACCCGGTGTACGGCTACCAGTCGGTGAACGTCGAGGCGCAGTTGAACAACTCGTCGTCGCTGCTGCACTGGACCAGGCGGATGCTGCAGGTCCGCAGCGAGCACCCGGCGTTCGGGCTCGGCGACTTCACCGAGCTCGGCTCGTCCAACCCGAGCGTGCTCGCCTACCTGCGCCACCAGCCGGAGTCCGACGAGGTCACCGAGGACCTGGTGATCTGCGTGAACAACCTGTCCCGGTTCCCGCAGCCGGTGGAACTGAACCTGTCCGAGCTGGCCGGCCGCGTGCCGGTGGAGCTGACCGGCGGCGTGCGGTTCCCGGCCATCGGCGAATGGCCGTACCTGCTGACCCTGCCGGGCCACGGTTTCTACTGGTTCCAGCTGAACACCGAAGAGTCCGACGAAGGCGAGCCCTTGTGACCCGACCGGAAAAGCTGGCCGAGGAACTCGGCGAGACGCTGTCGCACTGGATCGTCGGGCAACGCTGGTACCGGGCAAAGGCGTACGGCGCCGCCGCCGTGCGCACGGAGCACACCTCCGTGCTGATCGACGGCGATCCCGGTCTCGTGCACGCCATGGTCACGGTGGGCGAGGAGTCCTACCAAATGCTGTTGGCCGTGCGTGCCGAGCCGGCCGACCACCTGGAGCACTCCTACATCGGCACGGCCGCCGGTCTGCGCGTGTACGACGCGCCGCAGGACGGCGAGCTGATGGGGCGGCTGTTCGACCAGCTGATCGACGACAGGTCGATCGCCGGGATACGGCTGCGGCGCGAGCCGGGCGCCGACCTGGAGCCCGGCCAGCGAGCGCGGCTCATCGGCGTCGAGCAGAGCAACACGTCGGTGATCTTCGGCAACAGCTACATCCTGAAGCTGTACCGGCGACCCGATCCGGGCCAGAACCGCGACGTCGACCTGCACCGCGCGCTGAACTCGGTCTACAGCGAACACATCGCCGCGCCGCTCGCCGTACTGCTCGACGAGCGCGGTAGCGAACCCGTGGTTCTCGGCTTCCTGCAACGGTTTCTGCCGGACGCGGTCGAGGGCTGGGCCACCGCCACGGCCAGCGTCCGCGATCTGCTGGCCGAGGCCGACCTGCACGCGGACGAGGTCGGCGGTGATTTCGCCGGTGAGGCCACGCGACTGGGCGCCGCGGTCGCCGGGGTGCACGCCGCGCTCGCCGAGACGCTCGGCACCACCGAGGTCGACGCGGACATGGTCACTGCCGAGGTGGCCGCCATGCACGCGCGGCTGGACACCGTGCTCGGCGAGGTGCCGATGCTGGGCGAGCACGAGCCGACGCTGCGGGCGGCGTTCGACGCCGTCCGCGACCTGCGGGCGCCGCTGGTGGTCCAGCAGATCCACGGCGATCTGCACCTCGGCCAGGTGCTGCGCGCCACGACCGGCTGGGTGCTCATCGACTTCGAGGGCGAGCCCGCCGCCGCCCTGGCGCAGCGCCAGCAGCCCCGCACCCCGCTGCGGGACGTGGCGGCCATGCTGCGCTCGTTCGACTACGCGGCGTTCCACCTGGTGGCCGGAGGTGGGGACGACCGTCAGCTGTTGACGCGGGCCGCCGAGTGGTCCGACCGCAACCGGACGGCGTTCTGCGCCGGCTACGCCGAGACGGGCACCGACCCGCGCGAGCACCAGGTGCTGCTGCGGGCGTTGGAGCTGGACAAGGCGGTCTACGAGGTCCGCTACGAGCACCACAACCGCCCGGACTGGCTGCCCATTCCCCTAGCGGCGATCAACCGGCGAAGTTAGCCTGCTTGGAAGGACCTGTCCCGCTGGACGAATCGGGGTGTCGTGATGCGGATCGCGGACTTGCTTCGGAACAAGGGTTCCGAGGTCTCCTCGGTACTGCCGGAGATCTCGGTTTCGGGGCTGCTCGAGGACCTCGCGAGAGTCAACGTCGGCGCGATGGTGGTGGTCGACTCGTCCGGGTCGCTCGTGGGCATCGTCTCCGAGCGGGACGTCGTTCGGCGCCTCAACGAGCGCGGCGCGGAACTGCTGCACGCGCCGGTCTCGGAGATCATGACCACGCAGGTGTTCACGTGCTCGTCGAACGAGGGCGTGGACAGCCTGGCGGCCATCATGACCGAGCGGCGGATCCGGCACATGCCGGTGGTCGACGACGGCCAGCTGGTCGGCATCGTCAGCATCGGCGACGTGGTGAAGAGCCGCATTCAGCAGCTGGAGTCGGACCGGGAGCAGCTCGAGTCGTACATCGCCCAGGGCTGACCGCACGAGATCGCGGTTCCCGCACCCGAAATCGCGGTTCCCGCACGCATGTTCGCGGTTCCGGCACGCATGTCCCCACCTCCCGACCGCCATGTCCCCAGTTCAGGTCGGCAGAACCAGGGCGTCAGACTGGCGGAACGTGGCGTTGGGCACGTGTTCTCGCTCAGTCAGCCGGCGGGCGAGCACGATCATGTCGGATGACAGGCCGACCCAGAGTGCGGACCCGGCGGTGGCCAACCGGGCGGCGTCCCGGGTCGTCCGCCCGCTGCCGCGTGGTTTTGGCACGGGCTGTTGAGCAGACCCATCGGCCCAGCGGCAGAATGAGCACCAATGGACACCGTGAACCCGAGCGAGCTGCACCGGCTGGTGGCCGGTGCCCACCACGATCCCCACTCGCTGCTTGGCGTGCATCCCGATCGCGCCGGGACGGCTGTCGCGCGCGCCTACCGGCCGGGGGCCAAGTCGGTCACCCTGCTGGCCGGTGAGACCAGGCACGTTCTGGACGAGGTCGGCGACGGTCTCTTCGTCGCGCAGCTGCCGGAACCGCCCGGCGCCTACCTGTTCGAGGTGGACTATGGCGGCGACCCGGTCCTGATCGACGACCCGTACCGCTGGCTGCCCACGCTCGGCGAACTGGACCTGCACCTGCTCGGTGAGGGCCGCCACGAACGGTTGTGGCAGGCGCTCGGCGCGCACGTGCGGTCCTACGACACTCCCACCGGCGTGGTCGAGGGCACCTCGTTCGCCGTGTGGGCACCCAACGCGCGCGGGGTCCGGGTCTGCGGCGACTTCGACGGCTGGGACGGCCGCGCGAACCCCATGCGCTCGCTCGGTTCCTCCGGTGTCTGGGAACTGTTCATCCCCGCGCTGCCGGCCGGTACCTGCTACAAGTTCCGCATCCTCGGCCCGGACGGCACCTGGCACGAGAAGGCCGACCCGATGGCGTTCGCCACGGAGGTGCCGCCGGCCACCGCGTCCCGGATCACGTCGTCGCACCACGTGTGGACCGACGACGACTGGCTCGCCCGCCGCGACGCCACCGAGTGGATCTCCGCGCCGATGAGCGTCTACGAGGTCCACCTCGGCTCCTGGCGGCCCGGGCTCGGCTACCGCGAGCTGGCCACCGAGCTGGCGGACTACGTGGCGGAGCACGGTTTCACGCACATCGAGCTGATGCCCGTGGCCGAGCACCCGTTCGGCGGATCGTGGGGCTACCAGGTCACGTCGTACTACGCGCCGACCGCGCGGTTCGGCTCGCCCGACGAGTTCCGGTTCCTGGTCGATGCCCTGCACGCCAAGGACATCGGCGTGATCATGGACTGGGTGCCCGCCCACTTCCCGAAGGACGCCTGGGCGCTGGCCCGCTTCGACGGCACTCCCCTGTACGAGCACGCCGACCCGCGCCGGGGCGAGCACCCCGACTGGGGCACGCTGGTGTTCGACTTCGGCCGCACGGAGGTCCGCAACTTCCTGGTGGCCAACGCTTTGTACTGGATCGAGGAGTTCCACATCGACGGCCTGCGGGTCGACGCCGTGGCTTCCATGCTGTACCTCGACTACTCGCGAGAGGAAGGCCAGTGGCTGCCGAACGTCCACGGTGGCCGCGAAAATCTCGACGCCGTGCGGTTCATCCAGGAACTCAACGCCACTGTCTACAAGCACCACCCCGGCGCGATCATGGTGGCCGAGGAGTCGACCGCGTGGCCGGGCGTCACCAGGCCGACGCACCTCGGCGGGCTGGGGTTCGGTTTCAAGTGGAACATGGGCTGGATGCACGACACGCTCAGCTACGTCGGCCACGACCCGGTGCACCGGACCTACCACCACAACGAGGTCACGTTCTCGCTGATGTACGCGTGGAGCGAGAACTTCGTGCTGCCGCTGTCCCACGACGAGGTGGTGCACGGCAAGGGTTCACTGTGGACCCGAATGCCGGGCGACGACTGGAACAAGGCGGCCGGCCTGCGCGCGCTCTTGGCCTTCATGTGGGCGCACCCCGGTAAGCAGTTGCTGTTCATGGGCAGCGAGATCGGCCAGGTGGGAGAGTGGTCGGAAAGCCGTTCCCTGGACTGGCACCTGCTGGAGGACGGCCGGCACGCCGGCATCCAGTCCCTGGTGGGCGACCTGAACCGCCGCTACCGGGAAAATTCGGCGCTGTACGCGGCGGACAACCGCCCGGACGGCTTCTCCTGGATCGACGCGAACGACTCGGCGAACAACGTGGCGAGCTTCCTGCGCCTGGACCCGGCCTCGCCGGACGCGGTCGTGGCGTGCGTGGCCAACTTCGCGGGCATGCCGCACCACAACTACCGGCTGGGTCTCCCCTATCCGGGCCGCTGGCGAGAAATCCTGAACACGGACGCCGACCACTACGGCGGCTCGGGAGTGGGCAACCTGGGCGGCGTCACGGCGACGGCGGAACCCTGGCACGGCCAACCGGCGTCGGCCCTACTGCAACTCCCCCCGCAGGGCGTCGTCTGGCTAACCCCCGAGCCCTGAGTCCTGAGAAGGACCCCACCGGCCGGCATGTCCCCATGTCCCGACCGCATGTCCCCACACCAGCACCCGAGATCGCGGTTCCCGCACCCGAGATCGCGGTTCCCGCACCCGAGATCGCGGTTCCCGCACCCCGAGTTCGCGGTTCGGCATGCCGAACCGGAACGGTCATCACGGGTGGCGGGAACGGTCATCACGGGTGCGCGGGGAACGGTCATCATGCGTGACCGGAACGGTCATCATGCGTGACGGGAGTGGTCACCATGCACCATCGGCCCGGGATCGGATTGATCCTGGGGCCGATGGCGAGGTTGAGAACTCAGGCGAAGTCTTCCGTGCAGGGGTCTGAGCCATCTATGAAGCCTCGGCGGAAGGATTCTACCCGGGCGAAGCCGGAGGGGATCTGCTCGCCCGTCACGTCCGCCGCGATGAGGCTGTCCTCCAGGAGCAGCTCGGCCACCGCCTCGTCCAGGTCGCCGATCGCCAGGCGCAGCTCGCCCTGGCCCCGGTCCGGGGAGTTGGTGTACGCCGCCCAAGCGCCGGTCAGGCACGCGGTGCGCAGGCCCGCCTGCTCGTCGTCCAGCGGGGCGCCGATCGACTTCTGGACGGCCAGCGCATAGCGGGACGCCAGCTCGGCGAACGCCGCGAAGTCACCGAGCCCACCGCTGTCCGCCTCGCCGGGGACGGCCGCCGGGTCGGGCTTGGCCGCCAGCGCTCGCAGGGCCTCGGCGTCGTAGCCGATGATGTTCTCGTCCGGGCAGTACGTGACCGGGGTGGTGGCGTCACCGCTCTCGCAGGTGGAGCCGTTGTCCACGAACTCCGGCTGGTCCGCGCCGTTCTCCTTGAACGCGTCGTCGAGGCTCGTCTGCAGCAGATCGATGACCTCGATGGGGTCGATGTCGCCCTCGTCGGACTGGGCGATCTCGGTGTCGGTCCGCTCCTTCTCGGCGATCCGCTCGTCGATCTCCGTGGTGTCCATCTCCGCGCACCGGGCCGGGTCCTTCGAGAAGCCCTCCTGGAACGCGAACACCCGGTCGAACGCCAGGCCGTGCGCGCCCTCCTCCATGTGCCCCGCACCTGCCGGGTCACGGATGAAGAACAGCGTGGCGAGGACCTTGTTCAGGCCCTCACCGGTGTTGATGTCGAAGTACTTGGACTTGCGGTCGGCCACATACTTGAAGTAGTTGCCCATGTAGCAGTCGGCCTGCTGTTCCCGCACGATGGTGGGCGTGTTCATGTCCATGTTGGACTTCTCGCCGAGCCGGAACTGCACGGCGTGGCCCATCTCGTGCGCGAGCACGCCGACCACCGACATCTCGCCGAACATCTCGTTCAGCGCCGGCAGCAGCTCGCCGCGGTCCCACGCGATGACGTCCTCGCCACCGCCGCCGCAGTAGAACGCGTTGACGAGCCCGGCCGTGCTCTCGCCGCAGATCTCCACACCCGCACCGTTGGAGTCGTACGACAGCAGCCGCTGCAGCTCCTCGAACTCCTGGTCGAAGTGCTCGGGCATCTGCTCGTGCCAGTAGTCGTAGAGGTCGGCGATGGCGTTGGTGGCGATGATGTCCATCTCACCGCCGTCGGTGCCCTCGACGTCCAGGTTCGCCGGGTCGACGCCCTCCTTCGAGCCGCTCGGCCCGTCGGTGATCTGCATGCCGCCCGCGCTGTCCGTGTCGATGTCGTCCATGACCGTGGGCGTGCCCGCCACCGTCTGGCCCGCGCAACCGACGATCCCCACCATCACCGCCACCAACGCGGTGATGAGCCCCACCCGACCCTGCCCTGCTCGCACAGCTGTCCCCAACGCTCCGGTGCCGGCGGCATGTCCGTCGGCTGCCCGAACCATACTGGCCGGCTCCGACATTCGTCCGGGGAACCACTTTTCTGGGACTATCGCGAGGTGACCGACATCGTTCTGTTCCACTCCGTACTCGGCCTGCGACCGGCGGAAGCCCGCGCGGCCGACCGGTTTCGCGCGGCCGGGCACCAGGTCGTCACCCCCGATCTCTACGCGGGCCAGGTCGCAACGACCCTCGACGAGGGCTTCGCGCTCAACGACCGGATCGGCTGGCCGGTCATCGAGCAGCGGGCCCACGACGCCGTGCGCGAGCTGCCCGCGCACACCGTGCTGGCCGGTGTCTCCATGGGCGCGGCCGTGGTCGACGCGCTGCTGCCCCACCGGCCGGACACCGCCGGAGTACTGCTCCTGCACGGGCCGGCCGGGATCCCCGGCACCGCCCGCCCGAGCCTACCGGTGCACCTGCACGTGGCCGATCCCGACCCGTTCGTGCCCGACACGGCCGCCTGGCTCGCCGCGGCGACCAGCGCCGGCGCCGCCGCGCAGGTCTTCACCTATCCGGGGGCCGGGCACTTCTACACCGACGCCGACCTGCCCGACCACGACGAGCACGCGGCGACCCGCACCTGGCAGCGTGTCCTCGCCTTCCTGGACGCGGTTCAGGACAGCTCGCAGGACTCCACGCCGTTCAGCGCGCCGTTGCGGAACACCGACACCCGCTCGAACCCCGTGTCCAACGCACCACCCTCGGCGTCGCGCCCGGCGTAGTCGTAGCGCAACAGCACCTGAATCGCCTCGTCCAGGTCACCCGGTGAGAGCCGGAAACCCTGCGCCCTGCTGATCAACGTGCCGGTGTACGTCCCCGTCAGACACAACAGCTCACGCTGCGCATCCGCACCGTCGACCGGCCGGCCCAGCGCGATCATGGCGGCCAGGCCGAACCGGCTGGCCAGGATGGTGCCCGTGGCGAAGTCGCCGATCTCCTTGTGCAGCACGGGCAGCTCACCCTCGGTGGCCACGTCGATCTCGCCCGAGTCCGCGCAGAACACGATCGGTCCCTGGTCGGTGTCGGCGCACTCGGAACTCTCGTCGCTGGTGTCCACGGTGGGCGGCGTCCACTCGCCGCCCTGCTCGGCCACCAGGCTGTCGAAGTACGTCTCCTGGTCAGGGGTGATCGTGCGGATCAGCTGCTCGAACGGCAGGTTGCCGCCGCGCTCCGCGTCGCCCGCGTCGTTGAACCCGCGCTGGGTGAACGTCCGGTTGTCGACACTCATGTCGGCGCACATCTCGGGACCCTGGTCGAAGCCGTCCTGGAACGCCGACACACGGTCGAACGCGTCACCGTGCGCGTCCTGGTCGCTCTGCTCGGTGCCGATCGGGTCCCGGAAGGTGACCAGCGCCTCCAGCGCGGAGTCCAGCCGGTCCTCCGAGATCCGCAGGTGGGTGGCCTCGCCGTCGGCCACCCACCGGACGAACGCGCCCGAGTAGCAGTCGGCCTGCGCCTCGATGAGGATCGTCGGGTACTCGTCGGGGTCGTCCTGCCTGTCCTCGGTGGTGATCCCGGCGCGGAGCTGCACCGCGTGGCCCATCTCGTGGGCCAGCACGAACATGACGGCCGCCTCACCGAACCGCTCCTTCAGCACGGGCAGCAGCGCCGAGCGGTCCCAGGCGATGACGTCCTCGCTCGGGCAGTAGAACGCGTTGCCCTCCACGTCGACGGCGTTGCGCACGCACGGCGGCGGCTTGGCGTCGGCGTTGGCCGTGTCGACCGAGTAGTAGCCGCCCTCCAGCTCCTCCCACTCCTTGTCGAACGTGGCCGGGAACTTCTCCGTCCAGAAGTTCTGCACGTCGGTGATCACCGTGGCCGCCAGCTTGTCGATCTCGCCGCCGTCGGTGTTGTGCACGAACGACGGGTCGACCATCCCGCCCTCGGACCCGTCTCTGGTGACCGTGTCGGTACTCGTCGGGGTGCCGGACACCGTGGTGGTGCACGCGATGACCGTGGCCACGAGCAACAGCGGCACGGTCAGGCGAGTGGACCTGGCGATAACGAGGCGCACGATGTCCAGTCTCCCCGAATCAGGTGTTCGCCGGGTGAGGACGGCGCAATCCGGCCACCGCGACCACCGTGACCAGCACGGCCACCAGTTGCGCGGCGGTCGCCACCAGCAGCGTCGGCGCGGCCCGGCCGGACTCGGCCACCTGCCCGGCGACCGTGGTGCCGATGCCGAATCCGAGCCACATGATGCTGAACACCCAGGAGAACACCTCGATCCGCTGGTGCTCCGGGCTGACCTCGCCGATGAGCACCTGCTTGACCGTCTCCACCGGCCCGTTGGCCAGGCCGAACAGCACGAACACGATAGCGACCAACACCATCCCGGCCACCAGTTCGGCGCTCACCGAGCCGGCCGCCAGCACCACCGTCCCGATGGCGCCGAGCAGGATCAGCTGCGCGCGCGGGCTGCCCGGCCAGACACGCGCACCGTAGCCGATCCCGCTGACCGCGCCGCCGAGCGCGAACGCGCTGGTCAGCAGGCCTGCTGACCCCTGGCCGGACGCGGCGGCGACCGCCGCCACCTCCATGCACCCGAACGTGAACGTGTCGAGCAGGATCAACATCAGCAGCAGCCGGACCCGGTCGTGGACCAGCGGCCCGAACATCCGCGCCCGCCAGCCGGCTGGCGCCTGGAAGGTGGCTCGCACCGCGCCACGCACGATGGGCGACACGGTCACGAGCACATCGCCCGTCACCTTGAGCAGGCCGGTCACCGCGATCACCAGGTGGACCGGGAGCACCAGCAACAGCCCGCCGGCCACCATCGGGCCGGCCACGAACGTGGCGGTGCTCAGGCCGGAGTCGAACGCGTACGCCGTGGCCAGCCGTTCGGCCGGCACGACCGTCGGCCACAGGCCGCGGACCACCGGGCCGGTGGGCGGCACGCTCAGCCCGAACAGCACGCCCGCCGGCGCCAGCAGGGACATGGGAACCTCGGCGGCGAACGCCAGCAGCAGCACCACGAACGCCACCGCGTGCACGACGAGCAGCGAGAACATCACCCGCCGCGGCGCGTACCGGTCGGCCAGCCGGCCGCGCACCGGTCCGACGGCCGCGTTGGTCAGCGCGTACGCCAGCATCAGCAGGCCGGCGTTCGCGTACCCGTGGAGCTGCGTGGCCGCCACCAGCATGGCCAGGCTGAGCATCGAGACCGTCAGCCGCGACAGCACCACGGCGAGCGTCAGCCGCCACACTCCCGGTGTCGCCAGCAGCTCCCGGTACGCGCGCACGCGTCAGTACAGGGCGCTGGCGAGATCCCGGCGAGCCTGTGCCACGGTCGGATCGTCCGGCGAGAACAGCCCGAACAGCTCGACCAGGTGGGTGCGGACCCGGTCCCGGTCGGCACCGGACGTGCGGCGCACGGCGTCCAGCAACCGGGCGAACGCCTTCTCCACCCGCTGCCCGGCCAGCTCCACGTCGGCCGCCGCCAGCTGCGCGTCGAGGTCCTCCGGGGAGGTGTCGGCGCGCACGATGACCGACGGGTCGGCCGCCTCGGCGCGGGCCAGGAAGCGGACCTGCGCGACCGCGGCCTTGGCGTCCTCGTTGGCCGGCTCGGCCGCCAGGATCTTCTGGTAGGCGGCCTCGGCGGCGGCGTAGTCACCGTTCGAGAAGGCGGTCTCGGCCTCGACGAAGCGCGGGTCGTCCGGCTCCGGCTCGGGCTCGGCAGCGGGGGCCGCGCCGCTCTCGGCCGCGCGGATGCCCGGCAGCCGGTCGCGCAGCGCGTCGAGCAGGCCGTCGAGCCACTGCCTGATCTGCGGCTCCGGCTGTGCGCCCGAGAACGCCTCGACCGGCTGACCACCGGCGATCGCCACCACCGTCGGGATCGACTGCACCCCGAACAGCTGCGCGATCCGCGGGTTGGCGTCCACGTCGATCTTGGCGAGGATCCAGGCTCCGTTGGCGGCCGCGGCGAGTCGCTCGAGCACCGGCGACAGCTGCTTGCACGGGCCGCACCACTCGGCCCACAGGTCGACGACCACCGGCACCTGGAGGGACCGTTCGACCACGTCGGCCTGGAAGGTCTCCTCGGTGACCTCGATCACGAAGCCCGACTGCTGCTGAGCGGGCTCCTGGCCCGGTGCGGCGGGCGCCGGAGCGGTGGGCGGGCGATTGGCCGCGTCCGCTCTGGCCTTGAGCGCGGAGAGGTCAACCGCCCCCGACAGGGCGGCCGACAGTGCTGCGGTTTGGCGTGGGTCTGGCCTTGTCACATCTCCATCCTGGCACGACGCCCGTCGGGCGTGTCGCGCTAGTGCCCCGAATGCCTGGAAGGCGTCGTTCCTGACGCTCAACGTCAGCAAGGCGTCGTTCCAGGCATGCCACGCCGCGCGTGCTAGTCCGCCAGGTGGCGCTCGATCCGTTCGACCTTGGCCCGCATCTGGTCGTCGTGACCGGGACGGATGTCCGCCTTGAGGACCAGGCTGACCCGGGGTGCCCGCTCGGCCAGGACGTCGATCGCCCGCTTGACCACGGCCATCACCTCGTCCCACTCACCCTCGATGTTCGTGAACATCGAGTTGGTCTCGCAAGGCAGACCCGACTCCCGCACGACCCGGACGGCCTCCGCGACCGCCTCGCCCACGCTGTCCGAATCAATCCCAGCGGGCGCGACGCTGAATGCCACCAACACGCGAACTCCTCACCGTTACCAAAATGTGCTGCATCACCTTCTCGCTTCGCTCAGTCGCTAAGACGCCGTCTTTCCTCGTCGCGTGCTCGGCGCTGGCGCGCCTGCGCGCGCTCCTCAGTCCAGACGGCGTCCGCTCCTTCGCTCCGCTCCTGGAGACAGGCTTCCTGGTACCGGCTGGTAACTTCAAGCGCCATGAAGCCCCGCGCGCTGCCGTTCGATCCGATCGCCCGCGCGGCGGAGCTGTGGACCGAACAAGTGGGCCCGTCCGGCACGATGGCCGCGGTCACCAGCATCATGCGCGTCCAGCAGGTGCTGCAGTCCGCCGTGGACGGCGCGCTGCGCCCGCACGGGCTCACGTTCGCCAGGTACGAGGCGCTGGTGCTGCTCACGTTCGCCAAGAAGGGCAACCTGCCCATGCGCGTGATGGGCGAGCGGCTGCAGCTGCATCCGACGAGCGTGACGAACATCGTGGACCGGCTGGAGGCCGACGGCCTCGTGAAGCGGCTCCCCCACCCCACCGACCGGCGCACCACGCTCGCGGAGATCACCGAGGCGGGCCGGCAGCGCCGCGAGGAGGCCACCGTGGCGGTCACGGACATCGACTTCGGGCTGCGCGGGCTGACCGAGCGTCAGATCGCGCTGCTCACCGACCTGCTCGCCAAGGTCCGCAAGGCGGTCGGCGACTTCGAGGAGTAGTGGAGTCAGCACCGCGCACGGTCGCGCGATGCCCGGTTGAGCACTCGGCTCACCGTGGCCGCCACAGCCGGCCATGGTGGCAATGGATGACGCGGCAGGGGTGACTCGACCCACCGCCACCGCGCGTTCCGCGCCCCCTGGTGCGTTGGTACGACGACACGCACCCCCCGCGGAATGAAGTGCACGTCGAAGCTGTGGAGTTCGGCACGAATGTCGTGGCTCGTCGCGTCGGCGAGCTCGGTGAGGAACGTCCACCGGCCGCCCCCCGGGCCCATGATCACGGGACCCGACAACATGGCGATCCGCAGATCGGCGAGTACCTGCCGGCCCAGCCAGCTTGGCATGGCGACCGCGTCGAGACGCGTACCGATGAGCATCACGAGCCGCCGCGCCGTGACGTCGAGTGTCACCGGCCAGCCGTGGAGCTCCTCGTAGAGGGTTCGAGCGGTGGTGAGCGCGTGTAGCCACGCCGGGGCCGGGGCGCTCGACGTCGGTTCGAGCATCGTCCTTGTCATGGTCGACCTCCAGAGGGTGCTGGGGTGGGAGAAACGGTCGCCAGCTCGCCCGACTGATAGCGCTCCCGGCAAGCCGATCGCTGGACCTTGCCGCTGGAAGTACGGGGAATCGCCCGTGCTCGAACGAGGAGAAACTCATGCATGCGCACGTTGTGGGTTTGGGTAACCGCGCTGCGCACCGCGCGCTCGAGCGCCAGGAGGTCGACCTCCTGGCCGGCGGCGCCGCGGTCCAGCTCGGCAAGCACGACCACCATTTCCTGCTCCCCCTCGGACACCCCGAACACGGCGACCCGGTCCCGGCGAATGACCGGATGAACCTGCTCGACGGTCGCCTCGATGTCCTGCGGATAGTGGTTCTGCCCGTCCACGATGATCATGTCTTTGCCGCGCCCGGCGATGTGGAGCTGACCGTCGTGGAAGAAGCCGAGGTCGCCCGTGCGCAGCCACGGTCCCGGCGGGGTTCCGGCGGTTGGCGTGTCGAGCTCGGCCCCGAACGTCTCCGCGCTCTTGTCCGGCCGGTTCCAATAGCCGACGGCGACGTTGGGGCCGTGCACCCAGATCTCCCCGATCCGGCCGGCGGGCAGTTCGGTGCGGGTGTCCTGATCGACGATCCGGACGACCTGGTCGGCGGGCAGGCCGGAAGCGACGAGCCGGCGGGTGCGTCGGGCGTCGGCCGCGGCCTCGCGGGCGCTTCCCGCGTCGAGAGCGTCGACGTCGAAGACCGTCACCCGGGACCGCTCGGTCGCCGACACCAGCACGGTGGCCTCGGCGAGGCCATACGACGGCCGGTGCGCCCGCGCCGGCAGGCCGCTGGGGGCGAACGCGTCGGCGAAACGTTCGACCGTGTCGGCTCGAACGGGCTCACTGCCGTTGATCAGCACATGCACCCGGCTGAGGTCCAACGCGCGCCGATCCTCTGTGGACACCCGGCGGGCGCAGTGGTCGAAGGCGAAGTTGGGGGCGGCGGCGAACGCTTCGGGGTACTCGGACAGCAGCCGCAACCACCGCACGGGCCGCTGCAGGAACGCGAACGGGGCCATGAAGACCGCCCGGACACCGAGCAGTACGGGCACGCCGACCGCCAGCAGCAGGCCCATGTCGTGAAACAGCGGTAGCCAGCTCACCACGTGGGTGTCCGCGCCCAAGCGGTAGGCGCGTGCCGCCTGGGCGGCATTGGCGGCGAAGTTGGCGTATGTGATCATCGCGCCAGCCGGTACGCCGGTGGAACCGGACGTGTACTGCAGGTATGCCACGTCGTGGTCGGCGAGGTCCGGAGGGGTCCACCGAGAGGCGCGTGCACCGTCGAGCTCCTCGAGCCGGTCGAGATCGTCCACCGCGATCAGGTGCTTCGGCCCGGCCATCGGCTGCTGGTCGACGAACTCGCGCACCGTTGGCAGCGCGTCCAGCGTGGTGAGCACCACCTCCGGGTCGCAGTCGGCCATGATCGCACTCAGCCGATCATGGGTGGCCGGCGTGTCCGGGACGAGCAGCGGGACGCCGATCACCCCGGCCCGCAGGCAACCGAGGATCGCGACGATGTAGCCGAGTCCCTGCGGAGCAAGGATCGCCGCGCGGGCACCGGCGCCGGCGGTGTGTTGCAACCGCACGGCGAGCAGCGTCGTCCAACGGTCCAACTCCGCCCACGACACCGTGCGCGGGATGCCGCGGGGATCTTTCGCGAAGTCGACGAAGGTGTAGGCGGGCCTGTCGCCGTGCTCGGCTGACCAGCCGGCCAGCGACTCCGCGAGAGTCCGATGGGAGTGAGTGAGCGCCATGACTGAACCAGCCTCCGCCGAGCGGGCATTCGTTGAATTGGTGTCGTGGCACGCGATAGTCGCCCCCGTCGAAAAGCTCGCGCGTGCGGTGCCTTCGGGTCGTCGTCGACCGGTGCGGGGCCCGTCGCGCGCACCCGGAGGGCGACCATCGCGGCGGTCACCTCAGGACTTTGGCGCCTTGGATGGCCTCGATGACGTCGCCGACCGTCTTCAGCTCGATGACCTGCTCATCCGAGAGCTCGATACCGAACTTGTCCTGGAGGGCGACGCCGAGCTCGGCCAGCGACAGCGAGTCGACGTCGAGGTCCTCGGCCAGTGTCTTGTCCGGTGCGACGTCGGCCACGGACACGTTGGTCACCTCCGCGAGGACCTCCGCCACCGCGGTCAAGATGTCATTCCTGGATTCCGTCATCATTCCTTCTCTCCGTGCTGAGAACGTCGGTTCTACTTGGTGAAGACGAGCACGACGTTGTGCCCGCCGAAGCCGAACGAATTCGAGATCGCCGCGTCTGTCCGGGCTTCTCGCGTGTTCCGGGTGACGAGGTCGATCGCGACTCCGGTGTCCTGATCGGTGAGATTCCGGGTGGCCGGTATGAGCCCGTCCCGCATGGCCAAGATCGTGAAAATCGCTTCGACCGCACCGGAACCACCGATCAGGTGGCCGGTCTGCGACTTGGTCGCCGCCACCGCCGGATGCTCGCCGATCGCCGCCACGATCGACTGTGCCTCCAGCTGGTCACCGAGCCGGGTGCCGGTCGCGTGAGCGTTGACATGGGTGATCTCGGCTCGGCCGACGTCGGCCATCGTCAGCGCGGCGCGCATCGCGCGGAGCTGTCCGGCCGAGTGCGGCGTGGTCATGTGGTGCGCGTCCGAGGTGACGTCCGCACCGGCCAACGTCGCGAACACCCTCGCCTTTCGTGCCCGAGCGAAGTTCGCCCGCTCCAGCACCAGCGCACCGGCGCCCTCGCCCATCACGAACCCGTCGCGGGCGGTGTCGAAGGGGCGCGACGCGGACTCGGGGTCGTCGTTGCGTTTCGACAGAGCTCCCATCTTCGTGAACGCGGAGATCAGCAACGGATGCACGGTCGCCTCGGTGCCGCCCACCACGACCACGTCGGCCCGGCCGGACTTGATCAGCGCCATGCCGACCGCGATCGCCTCGGCCCCGGATGCGCAGGCGCTCATCGGGGCGTGCGCGCCGCCCCGCGCGCCGAGATCGAGGCTGATAGTGGCCGCGGCACCGTTAGGCATGATCATCGGAATCGTGTGCGGCGAGATCATCCCGGGTCCACGTGCCTCCACCACCTCGTGCTGGCCGAGTGTGGTGAGCACGCCGCCGATACCGGTGCCGAACACGACGGCGAACCGTTCGGGTTCGACGTCGGGAACACCGGCATCGGCCCAGGCCTCCCTCGCGGCGACCAGAGCGGCCTGCTGGCTGCGGTCCAACCGGCGCGCCTCGATACGATCCAGCTCACCGGCACAGTCCTTGTGCAACCGGGCCGCGATTCGCACCTTTAGCGGGCGCGCCCAGTCGTCGGTCAACTCGCGGACGCCGGACTCGCCGGCGAGCAGCGCCGACCAGGTCGACGACACGTCACCGCCAAGTGGAGTCGTCGCGCCCAGGCCGGTGACCACGACGCCAGGCGACCGGCGTGCGGATCGGCGCACTCGGCCGGTCAGGGTGTCCTTCAGCATGGGAATACCTTTCGTAGGGCACACCGCCAGGTCGTCGACGCGGTATTTCTAGGCACCGGCGGATCGGCTTTTACGGGATCTGTCGCCAGCCTACGGACCGGCGATCGTGGTCGTAAGCCTCCTGCGGCGGAATTAGTCGAGCCGGTTTAAGGACCGGAACTCATTCGATGGTAGGAGGCCGACTCGGCACACGGAACGAGTACCACCCACGTCTGCCAGCGACACATTTCCCATGAGTTTTGCGATATGATTCGCGAGTGCTCTCGCAAAACCAGCCGCCAGATGAGGAAATGCTAGCCATGAACAATTTGAGCGGAAACGTAGCACATCGTCCGTACCGAAATTCGGAACTCGCGAAATTCGAGCACGTGGGGCCGCCCGTTCGTCTCGCCACCGGCTGGTTGCCGGGGACGAGGTCGTCGCAGGCCTCGACCCGCCTGTTCTGCCTGCCGCACGCCGCGGCCGGCGCGTCGTCGTTCCGCGACTGGCAGGGTCACCTGCCCGACCACGTCGCGGTGTGTGCCGTACAGCCGCCCGGCCGGGAGTCACGGTTCCGCGAGCAGCCGTATGACCGGGTCGAGCCCATGGTGAGTGGACTGCTGGCAGCGATGCTGCCCTATCTCGACCGGCCGTTCGCGCTGTACGGACACAGCGTCGGTGCCCTGGTCGCGTTCGAGCTCGCTCGGGCGCTTCGTGCCGGTGGCCACCCTGCGCCGATGCACCTGTTCGTGTCGGGGCGGTTACCCCCGCGGACCCCCATCACGTGGCCGCCACTGCACACCCTCGAGTCCGACGAGCTGATGCGCGCCATGCACGACATCGGCGGCACCCCGGCTTCCGTACTGCGCAATCCCCATATGCGCGAGTTGCTGCTGCCGCTCATCCGAGCCGACCTCGCGGTCAACGAGACCTATCGCTACCACCCGGAGGCCCGGCTCGGGATACCGCTGACGGTCTATCACGGCATCGACGACCCGTTGGTGACCGCGGCGCAGGCACGGACCTGGCAGGACGAGACCACCGGACCCTTCCGGCTGAAGTTCATTCCCGGCAACCACTTCTTCGTCGTGACGAGCCGACGCGCCCTCGTCAGCGACCTGTCCGAGCAGTTGGCCTGACACAGAAGAGTGGAAAGTGCTGCGGTGGCAACACTTTCCACTCAAGGCAACTGAGGGCCGGCCGGTCAGACCAATCGCACGCGCAGGTAGCCCGGCACGTCCTGCAGTCGATCCAGATCGGACTCGAGCACCGTGACACCTCCCGTGCTGGTCGTTTCCCGGAAGCCGGCGAACCGGTAGGTGACGTACATGACCCTGTTGCGATCGGTCGGCACGAACTCGGCGCACAGTCGCGCGCCGTTGTCCCGAGCCATCCGCATGACGTGGTTCAGCAACACGGTGCCCACGCCTCGCGACATGACGCGACACGACATCAGCAACATCTTCAGCGTCCACACGTCGCCGGCGCACTCGACCAGCGCCAGCCCGATCTTGCCGTAGCGGCCGTACTTGTCGTCGAGGCCGGCCATGAGCAACAGATGGTCGGGCGAATCGGCGTAGTCCCGCAGTTCCTCGAACGAATAGGTTACGGCCGTAGAATTGAGCTGGTTCGTCCGAACCGTCAACTCCTCCGCTCGCTCCAGGTCGCCATGGCGCGCCGCACCGATGGTCAGCACCATGTCGAGAGTCGCGAGAAACTCCTCACTGGCCCCTTCGAAGGCTTGTTCGGCGTCATCCCTGCGCGCCGAGCTGAGATACATGGACCGTCGCAGCTTCGAGTCGTCCGTGACGAACTTCGGGGTGAACTCCGGCCGGTCCACCATCAGCGCGATGTCCGAGTCCGAAACGCACAGCACCTCAGGATGGGCGTAGGACACTTCTTCCCGCTCGAAAGGCTGGTCGTCGACGAAGGCGAAGGTATCGATCCCGATGTTGAGCGATTCGGCAATGACCTTCAGCGACGACGACTTGGTGTTCCAGTTTATCTGCGGATGGAGGAAGTATTCTGCGAGCCCGAGCTCCTCGAGCCGGGCCATCGCCGTGGCGTGGTCGTTCTTGCTGGCGATCGAGTGCAGAACTCCGCGCTCGTCCAACTTCTTGATCACAGCGACAACCTGCTGTCGCACGGTCACCTGCGGGTCCTCGAGCAGGACCCCGTCCCAGAGGGTGTTGTCCAGGTCCCAGACAACGCATTTCACCCGGCCTGGCCGGGCATCGGCCGGCACCGCGGCCGGGTCGCCGATCGTGGTCCTCATGTCGTCCGCCGGTCGCCGGCGGTGACCCGCTGTTCGATGCCGTGGGTGAGGATCGCGGCCTTGGCGATCAGGGTCTGCTGTATCTGCGAGCTGCCCTCGATGATCTCCATGACCTTGGCGTCCCTGAAGTATCGGTTCACGGGATACTCCTCCCCGCAGCCATTGGCGCCGTGCAGCTGCACGGCATCGCTCGCCGCGCGCATGGCCGCCGTCGAGGCGAAGTACTTGGCGACGCACGTCGCGGTGATGGTTGCCGGATCGCCGTCGTCCTTGAGCTCACCCGCCTCGCGACAGAGGAGCCGAGCCGCGCGCAGATCAGTGCTCATGTCCGTGATCATCTTCTGGACGAGCTGGTGATCATGCAGCAGGCTGCCGCCCTGGGTCCGTCGGCCGGTGTGGGCCAGCGCCGCGTCCAGGCAGGCCTCGATGATGCCGACGCAGCCGGAGGCCACGCTGTGCCGGCCGATATCGAGTGCCCCGGTCGCGACGGCCAAGCCCATTCCCTCGGCTCCGACGAGCGAGTCCAGCGGCACTCGGCAGCCGGTGAAGCGAATCTCGGCGAGCATGCTCGCTCTGGTACCGAGAATGCCGCGGACCGGCGTGCGGTGCACCCCGAGGAGGTGCGCGTCGACGACGAACGCGGAAAGCCCGCGCTCGGTCCTGGCGAAGACCAGTAGGAGGTCGGCGTGCTCGCCGCCGGTCACCCATTTCTTGTGTCCGTTCAGGACATATCCCTCGGCGGTCCGCGTCGCGGTGGTGGTCACCGCGCTGACATCACTGCCGGCATCCGGCTCGGTCATGCAGAACGCGCCGCGCAGCTCACCCGAGCTCACGTCCGCCAGCCAGCGCCGCTTGGCCGCGGCGGATCCCCAGCGGTCGAGCGCGAACGCGAGCATGCTGTGCACGGTCAACAGGCTGCGCAGCGACGAGCAGCCTCGCCCGATCTCCTCGTGCAGCATGCCCATTCGCACCATGCGGTTGTCCGGGTCGCCGAGTCCGGTGAGGACCGCACCCCACAGCCCGAGCCGAGTCGCCTCGCGAAGCACCTCCGCCGGCAACGTCCCGGTGCGGTCCGCCTCGGTCGCGATCGGCGCCAGCGTCGTGTCCACGAAGGCACGCCAGCCCTCTCGCGTGCTCGCCGTGAAGGCCGGCGTGAGTACGGCGGTCACGAGGCCACAACCGTGTCCTGGCTCGAGCGCGCCGGGACCAGCCGGTCGACCAGCGACACCATCGAGTCGATCGTGCGGAAGTTCTTCAGGTCCATCTCCTCGTTCGGGATTTGGGTGCTGAACTCCTTCTCGATGAACATGACCAGCTCCATGGCGAACAAAGAGTTCACGAAACCCAGGTCGAAGATGTCTTCACGGTCCTCGATCACGTACTTGGGAAATCGGGGGTGGACGAATCCCTGGATTGCCTCTCGCGGGGAATGCGACATGATCTTCCATCCTTCTTTCTCATGGACAAACGCACGAAGATCATGCGTACTTGTAGAAACCTTCACCCGACTTGCGCCCGAACAACCCCGCATCGACCATCTGCTTCAGCAGTGGGCAGGGCCGGTACTTGCTGTCCTGAAAACTGTCGTACAGGACATCAATGCTGTACAGAATCGTGTCGAGCCCGATCAGGTCCGCGGTCTCGAGCGGGCCCATCTTGTGTTCGAAGCAGGATCTGAATATCTCGTCGACGTCTTCGGCCGGGGCAACGCCGTCCTGGACGAGGAACGCCGCCTCGTTCACGGTGAGCATCAGCACGCGGTTGGAGACGAACCCCGGGGAGTCCTTCACCACGACGGACTTCTTGCCGATGCTGTCGAGCAGGTCCCGGGCGACGCCGATGGTCTGGTCGGTGGTGTGCCACCCGCGGATCACCTCGACGGTGTCCTTGAGCGGCACGGGGTTCATGAAATGGATCCCCAATACCCGATCCGGCCTACCAGTGAGCTTGGCGAGACGGGTGATGGATATCGCGGACGTGTTCGCGGCGAAGACGACATTCTCGGGGCAGATCGAGTCCAGCGCAGGATAGATCCGCTGCTTGATCTCCCAGTTCTCGGTGGCGTTCTCAACGATGAACTCGGCCGTGGAAAGGAGATCGTAGTCGGTGGTGAACGTGGTTCGCTTCAGTACGTCGGCCACCTCCGCATTCGACCGGCCGAGCATGCGGCTGAGGCGCACATTGCGCACGAGCTCCTGTTCGGCGAGTTCGAGTGCCTCCGTGCTGACGTCGACGAGCGTCACCTCGTGACCATGCTCGGCCACGCTCTGGGCCACGCCGACCCCCATCAGTCCAGCGCCGACCACACCAACACTTGTCACGTCTTCCTCCTTAGCGCACGCCAGTCAGGCTCCGTCAACTGTCGCATTTTCCCGCGAGCCGGACATCGGCCACGTCATCGAACCCCACCCCTACTTGGTACGGCTGGCGATGCCGTCACCAAGGATGACCCCACCTCCAACTTTCGGCTGACTTCGGCGCCCCCACCACCGTGCTGTACAGTCGTACAGTAATAGGATATGCTGTACAGCCGTACAGCATATTAACGGGAATTCCTTCGTCACTCAGAAGACCAGCGAGGAAGTACGGTGGACCGGATGAAGACAGACCGTGGCCCGGGTCGGGGCCTGCGCGTGTTGCTGTCCGACGGGACCGGGCTCACGGGTCGGCAGGTCGCGACCCTGCTCGGCCGCCGTGGGCACGTCGTGGAGGTGCTCAATCCGGTCGGGCGCGCCTTGACCCGTAAGACCAAGTGGGTCCGCGAGGTTCATGACATGCCGGCCTTCGGCGATGATCCCTACGGCTGGCTCGACGCGGCGGCCGGCGTTCTGGCGGACGGCGACTTCGATGTGTTGATCCCGACGCAGGAACAGGTCACGGTGCTCGCCCAGCAGGCGGGCCGACTGCGGTCGCTCGGCGTCGGCATCGCCGTGCCGACATTCGCCGCACTGACCAGGGTTCAGGACAAGCTGTCCGCCGCGGCGCTGCTTGACGAGGTGGGCCTGCCGCAGCCCCCGAGCATTGTCGCGCGCACACCAGGTGAGCTCGTCGACAACGCGATGGTGCCCTGTTTCGTCAAGACCCCCATCGGCACCGCGAGCACCGGCGTGCACCACGCCGTCGACCGCCACGGGTTGGCCGCCATTGCCGAGACACTGACCGAGCACGGCGGTTTCG
This sequence comes from uncultured Actinomycetota bacterium, assembly GCA_963826035.1. GTDB lineage: Bacteria > Actinomycetota > Actinomycetes > Mycobacteriales > Pseudonocardiaceae > Actinophytocola. The sequence continues at coordinate 1,238,719 of CAWGVZ010000010.1, forward strand.
ACCACGGTGGTGTGCTCGTGCAGCAACCGGCGAGCGGGCCGTTGATGATGGTGCAGGCGGTGTTTCAGCACGGCACGCTGGTCTCCTGGCACGCGAACCTGCGTGTCCGGGAAGGTGCTGGGGGTGGCGCGGCAAGCAAGCGCAGTGTGCGCCCGCCGCAGGTCGCCGAGCACCTTGCCGTGCTCGGCCGGCGTCTCGCCTGGCATGGCGCCATCGCACTGGACGCGATTCTCACCACCGACGGTCCCAGCTACATCGATATCAACCCTCGGCTGGTGGAGCCCTACAACGCCTGGCTGGCCGGCACCGACTTCGTCGGCGCGTTGCTCGACATCTCGCTCGGGCAGCCGGCGACGGCTGACCAGACCCCGCGGGAGGATGTGACCACGCACCAACTGTTGCTGGGTGTGCTCGGCGCTGCCGCCGGCGGCCGGGTCGCCGTGCTCAAGGAGGTGGCCACCGCGCTGTGTCGCCGCGGTCCGTATCGGGGAAGCGTGGAAGAACTGACGCCCCCGCGCGGCGATCTGCGCAGCACCGCGTTCGTCGCCTCGATCGTCGCCATCTTGCTCGTGAATCCGGCTCTCGCGCGAGGGATGGCCGGCGGGGCGGTCTCGAACTACGCGCTCACTGCCCAAGGGTGGCAGGCGATCCGGGCGCGCGAACAGGACGGGTTCCGGGACGCAGCAACAGATCCAGCAGTGGCGCGGTAGCCACGGTGGTCACCAGCGCCATGAGCACCAGAATCGTGAACAGCGCCGGCGAGATGACGTGCAGGCTCAGGCCGACCTCCAACATGATCAGCTCCGTCAGTCCGCGACAGTTCATCAGCACGCCGAGCGCCATCGCGTCCCGCGGTCGCTCGCCGACCATGGTGGCGGCGACGAACGTGCTGCCCCACTTGCCGATAACGCTGACCGCGACGACAAGTCCGCAGATTCCCCAGAGCCGCAGGTCGGTGCCCAGCAGCCCGATCTTGGTCTGCAAGCCGACGTGCACGAAGAAGAACGGCAGCAGGACCGTCAGCGTGATCGCGTGCAGCTTGCCGACCAGCAGCCGCGTACCGCGCCGCCGCCTCGGGAACACGGCACCGAACAGAAACGCTCCGAAGATCATGTGTACGCCGATGAGGTCGGTCAGCGCGGCGGAGAACAGCGTGCCGGCGAGCGCGACGACGATCAGCATGCCGTCGCCGACCGCGCCGGCCTCGTGCGCGGCGAGCAACCGGCGGAGCAGCGGACGGACCACCGCGACCATGACGGCGAGGAACACCAGGCACGAAAGCACGGTGACCAGGACGCCGGTCGCGGTGCCGCGACGGACGATCGTCACCACCAGGGCGAGCACGCACCAACCGGTCACGTCCGTCAACGCCGCGGTGCACATCGCGACCACGCCGAGGCGACTGTGCTGCAGGCCGCGGTCCACCAGGATCCGCGCGAGCACCGGAAACGCGGTGATCGACACGGAGAGGCCGGCGAACAACGCGAACGACAGGAACCCGGCGCCGTCGCCGCTCAGTTCGGGAAACAGCAGGAAAGCGCCAGCCACCCCGAGCAGGAACGGGATGACGACGCTCGCATGGCCTACCGCGACGACCAGCCGGGCGTTGCCCTTGATCTGCTCGAGATCGAGCTCGAGTCCAATGAGGAACATGAAGACCGCGAGCCCGAGACCGGACAGCGTGTCGAGGTGCGGTACGAGGCTTGCCGGGAAGAGCGCGTCCACCGCGCCCGGCCAGATCAGGCCGAGCAGCGACGGGCCGAGGGCGATACCGGCGATGACCTCGCCGATCACCCTGGGTTGGCCGAAACGTTCACCGAGGCTGCCCAGGACTCTGGCCACGATGATGATCACGGCTGCGGCGACCAGGAAACGGGCAGCCGACGACATGCCGGATTCCGGGCCCGCCGCGGACCCCTCGTGCCCACTCGTCTCAGCGCCCCCGAGCAGCAGGACGACCAGCAAGAGCGGCACCACCACCAGCGCCGAATAGGCCAGCACAAAGCGCGTCCGCAGAATTCTCATTGCTCGACGAACCCCCTCCGTGTGCAGATTTCAAGCTAGGTGAACCAGCCGCCTCCCGGCCACGGGCACACGTCGGAAAGCGAACTCCGTCCGGCGACGGAGCCACCATCCGCCGCTGGTCGCAGCCACGGGCCACAGAAGTGCTGGCCGGAGATCGTTCTGCCGACGGATGCTCGTCCCAACGGCTGGCTCGTAGACTCGAGCGAGAACGCAGATGATCCTTTCGGATCTCCGCAATCGCCTGCATGGGGTGAGCAAATACACATGTATGACAAGAATTCGTGTCTGCCGGAAATCTTTGATCGGGTCGTGAAAACCCACCCGGAACGTATCGCGATCAGCGCGCCGGACGGTGAGCTGACCTATCGGGATCTCAACGACAGGGCCGATGCGTTGGCCCACCGGCTTTCCCGCTACGGCGTCGGTCCGAACGTGGTGGTCGCGCTGTACACCGAGCGCACCACGGACATGGTGGTCGGGCTGCTCGGCATCCTCAAGGCCGGCGGCGCCTACCTGCCGATCGACCCGGGTACCCCGCTCGCGCGGGTTCGCTGGTTGATCGAGAACAGCCACTCACCGGTGATCGTCACCGTGGCTCGGCTGGCGCCAGGGGTGACCGGCGGCGAGTCCCCGGTGCTGTCGATCGACGAGCCGGCCGAAGACACCCGGCCCGGGCCGCCGCTCGCTCCGGCGGTGACCGAGAACGACCTGGCGTACGTGATCTACACGTCGGGTTCCACGGGAACGCCGAAGGGCGTGGCGGTCGAGCACCGCAACGTGGTGCGGTTGTTCGAGCAGACCAGAACCTGGCTCGCGGCCGGCGCCGCGGACACCTGGGCAGCGTTTCACTCCGTGGCGTTCGATTTCTCCGTCTGGGAGATCTGGGGAGCGTTGCTGCACGGTGGACGCCTGGTGATCGTGCCGTTCGACGTGTCCCGGTCACCGGTACGATTCCTGGCACTACTGACGGCCGAGCGGATCACCGTGCTGAGCCAGACGCCGTCGGCCTTCCGGCAGCTCGTCACCGAGGCGGCGGCACGCGAGCCGCGGCTTTCGGCCCTGCGTCTGGTGATCCTCGGTGGTGAGCGACTCGATGTCGAAACGCTGCGACCATGGTTCGCCCAGCGCGGCGATGCGCGACCCGTGGTGATGAACATGTACGGCATCACCGAGACCACCGTGCACGCCTCGGTCCACCGGGTCCGGGTCGCCGACCTGGCCGCACCGGAGATCAGCCCGATCGGCCGGCCGCTGCCCGATCTCGACTTCACGGTCCGCGACGAGTCCGGGCGGGCCATATCGGACGGTGCGCCCGGCGAGCTGCACATCAGCGGACCCGGCGTGGCGCGTGGTTACCTCGGCCGGCCGGACCTGACCGCCGAGCGGTTCCGCTCGTCACGGCCGGGTGGGCGGATGGAATATCGCACCGGCGATCTGGTGCGGCTGCTGGACGACGGCGGCTACGCCTATCTCGGCCGGACCGACGACCAGCTCAAGGTGCGCGGCTTCCGCATCGAGCCGAGGGAGATCGAGCTCCTGCTCAACAGCCATCCCGAGGTGGACGGCAGCGTCGTCCTCGCCCACGACCACGGCGACGGTGACGTCCGGCTGGTCGGTCACCTGGTGCCCCGCCCGTCCACCGGTGCGACGGGATCCGGATGGCTGAAGCGGATCCAGGTCGAACTCGCCGAACTGGTCGCCGAAGCGCTGCCGCCCCACCTGCGGCCCTCCAGCTACCTGGCGGTACCGGTGCTGCCCATGACGCGAAACGGCAAGGTCGACCGGGCCGCGCTGGCCGAGGAGGGCGCGGCGCGCGCCGAGAACCGACAACCGGAGCTCGACTCGACCCGGGCGGTGATCGCCGCGGTGTGGCGCGATGTGCTCGATGAGCAGGAGCTGGACGTCGATGACGACTTCTTCGATCTCGGCGGCACCTCGCTGACCCTGGTTCGCATGTTCCGCCGCGTCAACGCGCATTTCGACACGGACCTGGACTTCACGGTGCTCGTGGACGAGGCCACCATCGCGTCGCTCGCGGACAAGATCGACGCTGCCCGCGGGCCTGCGCCACGCAGAGAGGTAATGCCAGCATGACAAGCCAGGCCACCACGTTCGCGTTGAGCTCCGAGGAGCTCGCGCAGTTCCACCAGCGCGGCTACGCGGGTCCGTTCACGCTCTACCCCCAGGACGAGATGAAGGCGCGGTGGCGGCGGGAGCGCGTCAAGTTGCTGGACCGCGGCGCAGCCGTCTATCAGGAGGAAGCGGCGAACTCGGGCGCCACCAACATCGCCAACTACGACCGCCATCTCGACCAGTCGTTCCTCGCCGACCACGTCTGCCGGCCGGAGATCGTCGACCGGGTCGGGAGCATCCTCGGCCCGGACGTGCTGTGCTGGCGGACCGAGTTCTTTCCCAAGTACCCCGGCGACGAGGGCACCGACTGGCACCAGGCCGACACCTTCGCCAACGCCTCGGGCGCGCCACAGATCGTCTGGCCCGATCATGCCGAGTTCGGCGGCACGATCACGGTGTGGTGCGCGTTCACCGACGCCGTCATCGACACCGGGTGCCTCCAGTTCATCCCCGGCACCCACCAGACCATGTTCTACGACGAGACCAAACGCATGCACTACGACCCGGACAAGATCAATTCCATGGAGAAGGCCGGCGTCCGAAGGGGTTTCTTCGGCTACGACTACCGCGACCTCCAGATCGACGAGAACTGGGCACCGGACGAGTCGAAGGCCGTGTCGATGGAGATGCGGGCGGGCCAGTTCATCGTCTTCTGGTCGACCCTGATGCACGCCTCGCACCCGCACCTCGGCAAGACCAAGGACATGCGCCTCGGCTTCGCCGCGCGGTACGTACCGACATCCGTGCATGTCTATCCCGACACGGACGTCATCGAGGAGTACGGCGGCACGGTGAGCCTCGATCGCTACGGCGCGGTCCTGGTGCGTGGGAGCAACGACCACTCGCACAACAGGATCGCCACCCGGACCACGCGCGATCACGCGTTCGTCACTCGTAGGCCGTGACCACCCACGCCGGCCGGCTGGCTCGGTTGGCCACCGACATGGCCGACGCGGCGCCACTGTGGCGGGCACTGCCGGGAGAGCTCAGCGGCGCTCCGCTGGGCGTGCCGTCACCACCCGGCGGGAACATGTCGGCGCTGCAGGTCGTGCTCGACCGGTCGACCGGTCGGCTCGACCTGCCCACGCTGCGGCTGACCGCCGAACCGCGCGACCTGTGTGCCGGCGAACTGGTGCTCAGCGGACGGCTGCGACTTGCCGGGCTGCTCCGGCACGCCGAGGCACTGGCCGCATTGGGCGAAACCGAGTTCGACCGGGCCGCTCGCGCCGGGCGCGATGCGATCCCGGTACCGACCGTGATCCACAGCCGGGATGGCGCACCCTTGCGGTGCTATGCCGCTGGCCCGGTGGCGGCCCCGGCCGTCGTGTTGGCGGCGCCGTGCGGGATGCCGGTCGGCATCGTCGAGCGGTGGCTGCGGTGGCTGTCCGGTTCCTTTCGGGTGCTCACCTGGGAGAGCCGCGGCCTGTTCGAGCCGGATCCGGACTTCGACCGGCGTGGACACGACCTCGCCACGCAGAGCGAGGACCTGCTCGCCGTCCTTGAGGCGTTCGGCGTCGAGGACGCCCACGTTCTCGGCCTGTGTGGCGGAGTGCCCGTCGCGCTCGCCGCCGCGGAGTCGCCGCGGATCGCCTCGTTGAGCCTCTGGCACGGCGACTACGAGCTGGGTCGGGACGTGCCGAAGACCGAACACCAGCGCGATGTCCAGGCGTTGCTCACGACGGCCGGCCGGGACCGCGCGAAGGCCGCCGGCCTGTACCGGGTCTTCACCCGGCCGTCCGTGGTGGACCAGCTCCGCGCCGGACTGGCCCAATACCTGCTGTACCCCTTTGCCAATCCGGAGTTGCTCTACCGCTACGGCCGCCTCAACGGCGCGATCATGACCACCGACTGCCGGCCGTTGCTGGCGGCCGTGGACAAGCCGACCCTGGTGGTCACCAGCCACCAGGACACCACGGCCCATCCGGCGGGATCGATCCACGCGGCGGCCCGGATACCGCGGGCGCGGTTGCACCTGACCACCGGCTGCGATCACCTCGCGGCCATCGACGCGGCACCGGAACTGCTCCGGCTCGGTAGCGCGTTCATCACCGAAGCGCTCGTTGCGGAAAGGACCGACGCACGATGACTACCCCGGGTATCAATGAGAAGTTGGCGGTAGAACTCACCGGACACTCGGCCGTCGCGGACGCGGTGGTGCTCGGCACCACCGAGCGGGTCGCCTACCTCGTTCCCGACGAGCGGGCCGCATCGCTGCTGCATCGGGCCGGCGCGCTGGCGACCGGCGGCCGGCTCGACGGGCTTGCCTGGCACGAGCCGGCCGACGACCTGATGATCGCCGGGGTGAACCGCACCGAGACCGACTTCCTGCACAGCGAGGTGAACCTCTACTTCCAGCACGGCATCACGCTGCCGGCGGACGCGGTGGTCATCGACGCGGGCGCCAACATCGGGATGTTCACCTTGCGCGTCGCCCGATACAGCCCTCGGGCCCGCATCGTCGCAATCGAGCCGATGGCCGAGCTCGCCCGTGCGCTGACCGTGAACGCGGAGTTGCACGGCGCCGACGTGACCGTGCTCGACCACGGCCTCGGCAGCGAACCCGGCGAGGTCGACTTCACGTTCTATCCGAACAACAGCGTGATGTCCGGCTACTACGGAGATTCCACAGAGGACCGGGCGGTGCTCCGGGACTACCTGCTGACCGGCCGGAGCGCGCCGGAGTCCAGCCAACTCGACGACCTGGTCGCCGACCGGATGGCCGTCCAGCGCCGGCGCTGCCGGGTGACGACCCTCACCGAGGTCGTGCGGAGTGCGCAGCTCACCCGGATCGACCTGCTGAAGGTCGACGTCGAGAAGGCGGAGGCCGACGTCCTGGCCGGCATCGATGACGAGACGTGGAGCAAGATCGACCAGATCGTCCTCGAGGTGCATGACATCGAGGGTCGTCTCGGTCGGGTGGTCGACCTGCTGACATCGCGGGGGTTCGGCGTGGTGCACGACCGGGACGAGCGCCTGTCGGTGGCCGCACATCACAGCGTCTACGGCATCCGACCGGGTCGGCTGCGCCAGCCCGCCGTCGTGGCGCCGCCGGTGCGCTGGCCAACGCTTCGCGCGCTCAGCGAGGACCTGCGCAACCTGCTCGCCGGGCGGTACCCGGCTTCGGTACTGCCCAACCGTTTCGTCCTGGTGCCAAGTCTCGACTCGGTGGCCGGCAACGGAAGCGATCCGGCAGGCGCCTCGTCCGGTGCCGCGGCACAAGCGTTGGCCGAGATCTGGGCCGAGCTCTTCGGCGCGGCCGCGGTGCGCGAGGACGCCGACCTCTTCGAGCTCGGAGCCAACTCACTGACAGTCGTTCGACTGCTGATCGGTGTGGAGGAACGGTTGGGCGAGAACGTGTTGGCGCCCGACGTCGTCTTCACGACAGGCCGGTTCGCCGATCTGGTCACCGCGATCGAGTCCGGGCTCACGGGCCCGGCCAGCTGACCGAGCACCCAGCGGAGGGACGCCTGTGCTCTCGCCCTACCAATCCGAAGGCCACCAGAAGTTCCGTGAATCGGTGCGCGAGTTCCTCGACACGGAGGTCGCGCCGTTCGCGGACGACTGGGAACGCGATCGACGAATACCACGGTCCGCGTGGCAGGCCTTCGGGCGGCGGGAGCTTCTCGGGCTGCTGCACCCGGCCGACCTCGGTGGGGCGGAGCGGGACCTGACCTACTCGGTGGTATTTCTCGAAGAGCTCGGCCGCACCGGCTATGGCGGACTGCGAGCCGCGGTGTCCGTGCACGCCTACATGGCCACGCACTACCTGGCCATGGCCGGCGACGCCGGCCTCCGGCGCGACTACCTGTTGCCCGCGATCACCGGTGACAAGATCGCCGCCCTGGCGATAACCGAGCCCGATGCGGGCTCCGACCTGGCTGGTCTGTCCACTGTGGCCGAGAGCGACGGCGACGAGCTCATCGTTTCCGGCCAGAAGAGCATGGTGACCAGTGGTACCACCGCCGACTTCTTCGTCGTCGCGGTGCGCACGGCGGCGGCGGTGACCAGCAAGCGAGGAACGACCGGGCTGTCCCTGCTGGTGGTGGATGCCGACTCGGCCGGCCTGCGTAGCTGTCCACAGGAGACAATGGGCTGGCGCAGCGCGGACACCGCCATGGTCTCCCTCGACGCGGTACGGGTGCCCGCCGGGCGGCTGGTGGGTCGCGCGGGAAGCGGCTTCTACTACCTCATGCGAGGTTTCCAGCTCGAGCGCCTGGTCGCGGCGACGCTGGCGCTGGGCGGTATGCGGCGATGCCTGGATGACACCTGCCGGTACCTGACCGAGCGGCTGGCGTTCCAGAAACGGTTGGCCGACTTTCAAGCGGTACGGCACCGTATCGCGGACCTGGCCACCGAACTGGCCGCCGCCCGCCAACTCGTCTATCACGCGGTGTGGTGTTATGAGACGACCGGACTGGCCGCCTTGGAGTGCTCGATGGCCAAGTTGCACACCACCGAACTGGCGTGCCGGATCGCCGCCGAATGCCTGCAACTGCACGGGGCACACGGCTATCTCGACAGTGCCGCGATCTCGCGGCACTACCGGGACGCCCGCGCTGCCGCTATCGCCGCCGGGCCGAGTGAGGTGATGCGTGATCTCATCGCGCAGCTGGTCATCGATGAGGCGCCTTAGAGGCCGCGCAACTGGGGCGGTGGATGCCCGTCGTGATCGAGGTGGTTCCTGGCGGTGCCGCGCCGGCGTCGGCGTACTGGACCGTACTTCGATGCCGGCGCGATGCCGCCAGGGGCCGCCTCGGCGCGGCGGGCGCCACCAGCCCCAGTTGCGCGGCCTCTTAACCGAGCCAGGGCGCCAGGTCCTCGCGTAGCTGACGCAGGACCAGTTCGCGCCGTTCCACGACGAAGAAGTGGCCACCGGGCAGGAACACCGACCGGAACCGGTTCTTGGTCTGCTGCCGCCACGCGTCTATCTCGAACCTCTCCGTCTTGCTGTCCGCGGTGCCGCCGATGACGGTCAGTGGGACATCCAGCGGCGGCTCGGGTCGGTGGTCGTACGTCTCGTTGACCGCGAAGTCGGCTCGCAGCAACGGCATCAGCGCGGCCAGCAGGCTTTCGTTGCGCAGTAGCTCGGGTGGCGTGCCGGCCAACGCGCGCAAGGTCTGGACGAAGTCCGCGAGCGGCATGTCGTGCAGCTTGCGCCGTGGATCCGCGAGTTGGGGCGCGATACGACCCGACACCACCAGGTGGACCGGCATCGGCAACCCCGCCGAGCGCAGCGCCCGGGTCAGCTCGAAGGCGACCAGAGCGCCGAGGCTGTGGCCAAACAACGCGAACGGCGGCTTCAGCTCGGGCCCGATGGCGGCCATCAGGTCGGTGACCAACGGATCGATCCGGTCGTACGGCGTCTCGCGGAACCTGGCTTCCCGCCCCGGCAACTGCACCGGCCACACCTCGACAGCCGGGGGCAGCTCGGCCGACCACTGGCGAAACACCGAAGCCCCCGCGCCCGCGTGCGGAAAACAGAACAGCCTGAGCCTGCCCTCGGGTGGCCGGGGCGGCGACAACCAGGAGCCTGGTCGCACGCTCACCTCCGTCCGGCCACCCGGATCTCCGGTCACCTCGTCGCTCCGCGGCCGAGGCTTTCCCGTCGCTCGGTGCCACGCTGCCGTCGCGCGTCGGCTGACTCGTCGTCCTCGCCCCGCTCGCTCAGCATCGCCGCGACGGCGGCGACGGTCGGTGCCTCGTACAGGACGTGGGTGGGCAGCCATTCGCAGTCCAGCGCTCGACGCATGCGAGCGACCATGCTGATGGCCAGCAGCGAGTTGCCACCCAGCTCGAAGAAGTCGTCGTGCACGCCGACCTGCGCGAGGCCGAGACTGTCCTGCCAGATGTCGGCGAGCGCGTGCGTTTGGTCGTCGTGCGGTTCCACATAAGGAACACTGAGATCGGGCCTGGGATGCCGGGCGCCGTCGGACAGCTGCGCGTGGCCGAGTGCCTCCATGCTCGACAGGCTGAACAGACCGGTGATCCCGACCAGCTCGGTGATGTCCTGGGAGCACACCACCAACTGCCGTTCCGCTGTGGACAACGCGCGGAGGAACGCCTGCCAGCCCTCCTCGAAGGTGATGCCGATGCGTTCCCGGTTCTGCCGAAGGAACTCCGTGGACAGCTCGTCGAGCCCGGCGAGCGCGAGGTCCCAGGCGTTCCAGCGCCATTCGCCCCAGTTGATGGCGAGCGTCCGGTAGGACTGTCCGTCCGCCGCCTGGGCGACCGCGTCCAGATAGGCGTTGGCCGCGCAGTAGTCGGACTGGCCGGGGCCGCCACCGGTGATCGCGGCGGTGGAGGAGAACAGCGCCAGGAAGTCCAGTGACCTCCCGACCAGGCATTCCTGGAGCACCTGCGCGCCGATCACCTTGGGCGCCAGCACTTCGCCAACCGCGGCATCGGTCTTGAACTGCATCAACCCCATACCCGGCAGGCCGGCCGCGTGGATGACGCCGTCGAGCCGGCCGAACTTCTCGTCGACCGCCTTCAGCAGCAGGTGAACGTCATCGCGGTTGCCGACATCCGCCGCGACGACCAGCACCTCGGCGCCTGAGGCGATCAGCGCACGGACGTCCGATATGCGACGGGCCAGCTCCGGCGGCGTGTCCGGGTCGGCCAGCAGACCGTCCCACAGGTCGGTGCTCGGCAAGCCGGAACGTCCGGCGAGGACCAGCCGGGCGTGCACGCCGGCGGCCAGGTTGCGGGCCATCGCCATGCCGATGCCGCCGAGGCCACCGGTGATCAGGTAGACGCCGTCCTGGCGGAGCAGCTCACGCGCCTCGGGAGCCGGCGGCAGGTCGATCTGCTCGTACCGCAGTGTCCACCGGCGGCGCCCGCGCAGCGCGACCGATGTCTCCGCGCCGGCACCGAACTCCCGGACCAGCGCGGCCGCGGTGGTCCGCGGATCAGCCGAGGCCAGCACATCGATGTGCCGGCAGCTGAGCGTCGGATACTCGAGCGGAATGACCTTGCACGGCCCGATGACCATCGCCATCGCCGGGTCCACCGGCTCGGCGCCGGTGACGTCGAAGGCGTTGGTGGTGATCACCTGGATCTCGCACGGTTCCACGGTTTCCTCGCCAAGGGCCTGGGCGAGCTTCATCAGGCCGAAGAAGGCGCGCTCCGTGGCAGCCGGTCCGCCGCCCGGCACATCGTCGGTGCCGCACAGCTGCACCACGTTGCGGATCTCGTGCCCACGGTCGCGCAACTCGCTTAGCAATGCGGTGTAGTCCTCGCGGCGCAACGGATCGAGGATGAACGTGTCAGCTCCGGTGCGGGCGAAGGACTCACCGGTACGCACCATGATCACCTCGCCGCCGACGCGAGTGATCTCCTCGCTCAGCGCGTCGACCAGCTCGCCGGCGTCGGCGAGCACCAGCCAGACACCGTCGACGGGCGCCGTGTCGGCCGGCGCGACGACCTGACCCCAGGCGGGCGCGTAGAACCAGTTGTCCACCTCCTTGCGCGGCAGCGCGGTCAGCGCGTCGGCAGGGGTCGCGAACTGGCTGCCCAGCGAACCCGCGCCAGGTCGGGCCGCGTCGGTGTCTATCCAGAACCGCTGCCGCTGGAACGGGTACGTGGGTAGCGGCACCCGGTTACGCAGCTCGCCGTGGTGATAGGCGGGCCAGTCGACAGCGGCACCGAGCAGCCACAGCTTCGCGAGGGCGGTGTGCACAGTGGACTCGCTGTCCGTCCGCTCGTGCCTGGCCGGCAGCGTCGGCACGATGAACGCGTTCCGTTCGCGATCACAGGCCGGATGCTGCCGGATGATCGAACCGAGCGACTGGCCGGGGCCGATCTCCACGATCAGCCTCTCGCGCTCGGCGAGCAGCTCGCCGACGGCGTCGCCGAACCGAACGGGCTCGCACATGTGGCGGGCCCAGTAGGCAGGGTCGGTCGCCTGCTCGGCGGTGATCCACGTGCCGGTCACATTGGACAGGTAGGGCAACCGTGGCGCCGCCAGCGTGACGTTGTTCCGGATCCAGTTGGTCAACGGCTCCGCGACCGGGTCCAACATGCGCGAGTGGAAGGCATGGCTGGTCTCCAGAACCCGGGCCGGGAAGCCGTCCTCGACGACGCCGGCGCGCAGCTTCTCGATCGCCGCCGGTGATCCGGCGACGACGCACGAACCCGGTCCGTTGTCGACAGCGAGGTCGAGCTCGGGGCCCATCCGCGCGGCCAGCTGCCCGGCCGACGCGGACACGGCGAGCATGGCGCCGGCGGGCAGCTCGTCGATCAGCCTGGCGCGTTCGGTGACCAGCCGCAGTGCGTCCTGTTGGGAAAGCACACCCGCGACACAGGCGGCCACGTACTCGCCAAGGCTGTAGCCGATCATGGCATCGGGCGGCGAGCCCCAGCTGATCAGCAACCTGGCGAGCGCGTACTCCAGCACGAAGACCGCGGGTTGCGCGATCACGGTTCGCGTCAGTGCCCGCGCCTCCGCGGTCTGCTCCGCCGGCTCCGCACGGCCCAGCATCCTCAGCAGGTCGCCGGCGCCGGAGTCCGCTGTCCCGTCGACCGTCCCGTCGACACAGAGCAGCTCACGCAGGTCGACGCCGCTCAGCTCAAGGAACTCCGCGCTGCACTCGTCGACGACCCGGCGGAACTCGGCCTCCGTCCGGTACAACCCGGCTGCCATCCCCTGGTACTGCTCGCCGACTCCCGCGAAGACGTAACCGACCGGACGCTCCGTGGTCTTGTCCCGACGGTCCAGCACCCGTGCCGGGTCGGGCCCGTCGAGCAGCCGCACCGCGTCCTCGGCGCTCCCGCAGACGAGTGCGCGGCGATACTCGAAGCGCTCCCTGCCGACCTGCAGCGTGTACGCCAGATCCGGCAACGGGGTGTCGGGGTGGTCGCGCAGGTGGCCGACCAGGTTCACGGTCTGCTCGGCCAACGCGGCCTGGTTGCGCGCGGACAGCACGACAAGCTGCGACCCGCGGCTCCGCGACGGCGTACGCGCCGGCGGCGCCTCTTCCAGCACGACATGTGCGTTGGTGCCGCCCATGCCCAGGGAGTTGACCCCCGCTCGCCTTGGCTGGTCGCCGTCGGCCGGCCAGTCCGACAGCTCGTCGTTGACGCGGAACGGACTGTTCTCGAAGTCGATCTCCGGGTTGGCCTCGCGGAAGTGCAGGGTGGCGGGGAGTTGCTTGTGCTGCAGGCTGAGCACGGTCTTGATCAGGCCGGTGAGGCCCGCCGCCCGGTCCAGGTGGCCGACATTCGTCTTGACCGAGCCGATAGCGCAGGACTGCCGTTCCGGGGCGTTGCCGAATGCCCGGGTAAGGGCCGTCACCTCGATCGGATCGCCCAGCTCGGTTGCCGTTCCGTGTGCTTCGACGTAGGAGACCGTCGCCGGGTCGACACCGGATGTCCGCAGCGCGTGCGTCACGACAGCGGCCTGCCCGGTGACGCTGGGCGCGGTGAACCCGACCTTGAGCGAACCGTCGTTGTTGATCGCCGAGCCCTTGATCACGGCGGCCACCGGGTCCCCGTCGGCCAGCGCGGCGGCCAGCGGTTTGAGCAGCACCACGGCCGCCCCGTCGCCGAACAGCGCACCGCGTGCGTCCTTGTCGAAGGTGCGTACATGCCCGTCCGGCGTTTCCATCCCGCCGGGCTCGAACAGGTGACCCATCCGGTCCGGCACCCGGACCGACACACCGCCGGCGAGGGCCATGTCGCAGTCGCCGGCGAGGATGCTCTGGCAGGCGAGGTGGGTCGCCACGAGCGAGGTCGAGCAGAAGGTCTGTACCGCGAGGCTCGGCCCGCTCAGGTTGAGCCGGTAGGAGACGTTGGTGGTCAACGCGTCCTTGTCGTTGCTGATGACCACCTGGTAGTCGTTGATCGAGTTCGCGATCGCCGGGTCGTCGTAGAGCTTGCTCAGGTAGGTGCTGATGTTCGAGCCGCCGAACACCGCCGTCCGGCCGGCGTGCGAGGCGGGGGCGTAGCCGGCGGCCTCCAGCGCCTCCCAGCAGCACTCCAGGAAGATCCGTTGCTGCGGGTCGGTGATCCGCGCCTCCCACGGGGTGTAGCCGAAGAAGTCGGCGTCGAAGGACTCGACGTTGTCCAGGATCGGGCGCGCTCTGACATAGTTCGGCCGGCGCACGAGCTCTGCCGGCACTCCGGCCTCGGTCAGCTCGTCCTCGGTGAAGAACCGGATCGACTCGACGCCGTCGCGCAGGTTGCCCCAGAACTGCTCGACGGACTCCGCGCCGGGGAACCGGCCCGCCATGCCGATGATCGCGATGTCGCCGCCCGCGGCACGTGGGGTGACCACCGCGTTGCCGGCGCCGTTGCCGGCACCGCGGCCTCCTCACCGTCCGGCATGAGGTACCTGGCCATGGCTCGCACGGTCGGCGCCTCGAACAGCGCCACCATCGGCACCGACCGGCGGAACTCCTTCTTGATCGAGCCGACCAGTTGGGTGCCGACCAGAGAGTTGCCGCCCAACTCGAAGAAGTTGTCGTTGACGCCGATCTCCTCGATGCCGAGTGCGCGTCGCCACAACAATTCGAGCCGGCGCTCGTAGTCCGTCCTGGCGGATACGAATACTTCGACGAGCCGAGGACGCGGGAACATCGCTTCGTCCGCCGCGTCGGCGTCCTCGGCGGCGTCCTCGGCGAACGGGTCGTTCGGCTGGGCCCAGTCCGCGAGGCGTTCGGCGAGATCGCCGACCGACACGACCAGGCGCCGGCTCGGGTGTGCGAGCACCTGGTCGAAAACGGCGAGCCCCTCCTGCGACGTCATGGCGAACTCGGCCATCGTCGCGCCGGCGTCGGCATCGGACAGGTCGTCGACGGTGGACTGCCAGGTGTCCCAGGCGACGCTGCGCCAAGGCTGGTCCGAGGTGCGGTTGTGTTCCTCGGCGAACCGGTCGAGGAAGGCGTTGGCGGCGGCGTAGGCGGTGAACCTGATACCGCCGAGCAGCGCGGACATCGATGACTGCAGGAGGCAGAAGTCCAGCGGCTCCCCGGTGAGGACTTCGGCGAGCGCGATGGTCCCGTAGACCTTGGCGGCCAGGTGCGGCTCGGCATGCTCGGGAGTCAGGTCCCGCAGTGCGACGAAGGTCTCCGGATCGATCAGTCCGGCGGCATGCACGACGCCGTTGACCGGCCCGAATCGCTCGTGCACGACCTCCAGCAGGTTCGCCATCGCCGACGGGTCGGCCACGTCGGCGGCGTGCACCAGCACGCGCGCACCAGCCGCCTCCAGCTGCCGAACCTTGCGGATGCGCTCCGTCGTGGCGTCGGCCACACCTCCGTCGAGCAGGCTGTCCCACTTCTCGCGTGGTGGCAGGCCGTGCCGACCGACGAGCACCAGCCGCGCCGGCACCGTGGCAGCGATGTGGGCGGCGATCCGCAGCCCCAGGTCGCCGAGGCCGCCCGTGATCAGGTAAACGCCGTCCTCGCGGAGGGTCGCGGGCGCCGGGTCGGCTTGCTTCACCCGAACGTACTGCCGCACCCAACGGCGTCCCGACCGGTGCGCGATGACCGTGTCCTGACCGGGCCAGCCGAGCTCGGCGCGCAGTAGGGCGATGGCGTCCGGCGAGTGGTCGACCTCGCCGTCGGCGAGGTCGACCACTCGCACCGCCAAGCCCGGGTACTCCTGCGGCAGCGTAAGGCAGGGGCCGAGAATCGTCGCCTTGCCGGGCCGCAGCGGCTCAGCCGGGTCGACCGCCTGGGCGCCGTCGGTCACCACGAGGATCCGTCCACCGTCCACAGTAGACGATCCAAACGTCCGGCCGAGGTAGGCCAGACTGTAGAAGCCCAACTCCTGCTGCAGCCGGGTCGCGTCGAGCGAGCCGGCGGACGTCTCGGCGCCGGTGACCGACCACAGGTGCACGATGCTCCGCGGGACCAGCCCGTCGGCCTCGAGGTGCTCGAACAGCAGCCGGTAGTCGCCCGGCTCGCCCGGCCGGATCTCGAACGAGGCGGGTCCGCGTCGGGCGAACCGGTCCGCGGTTCGCACCGTGACCACGTTGTCCACCTCGACCACACCATCCACACCGTCCACACCGGACAGTTGGGACACGAGCCGGTCGGCCACCCCGAGCTGGTCTGAGAAAACGAGCAGCGGTCCGGCAACAGAGCCGACGGGTCCGGCCGGTGCGGGGTGCCAGGCGGGTGCGTACAGCCAGTCGTCGATCGCCGCTCGCGACGCGGCCGGGGTCGCCGGCACCGCCGGCTTGGCGGCAGCCGGCCAGAAACGCAGATGCTCGAACGGATACGTGGGCAGCGGCGTGATCCGGAGTTGGCGGTCGCCGTGTGTGGTCGGCCAGTCGATCGACACCCCGTGCGTCCACAGCCGACCGATCGAACGGACCAGGATCTGCCGATCGTCGCTGGTGTCGCCGGCGGCGCGCATCGTCGGCACGGTGACCGAGCCCGGCGATGCGGGCCGGTCACCACGGCCGCCCGCGATCACCTGCGCGGCCAGGCTGGCGAGCTGGCCGGGCCCGGCCTCCAGCAGCACGCCCGGATGTTTGGCGACCAGTTCCTCCACGCCGGCGGAGAAGTGCACGGTCTGGCACAGGTGCGCGGCCCAGTACTCCGGATCGCGGGCCTGCTCGGTCGTGATCCAGGTGCCGGTGACGTTGGACAGGAAGGCCACCGTCGGATCCCGCAGCTCGACCGAGTCGAACAGCTCGACGACCGCGGCGCGCAGCGGGTCCAGCACCCGGGAGTGCATGGCATGGCTGGTGGAGATGTGTCGGTGGGCGACCTCGTCGGCGTTCAGCCGGCGTCGCAGCTCGGGGACGGCCTCCGACGGGCCGGCCAGCACCGAGGTCAGCGGTCCGTTGATCGCGGCGAGGGACCAGTCGTCGTTCAGATAGGCGCTGACCTTCTCGGCCGGCAGCCCGATCGCGACCATCGCACCGGCCGGCATACCGGCCACCAGCTGGGCCCGACGCGCCACCAGTGTCAGGCCGTCGCGCAGCGAGAAGACGCCGGCCAGGCAAGCGGCGACATACTCGCCGAGGCTGTAGCCGAGCAGGGCCACCGGTCGGACTCCACGGTGCGACCACAGTCGGGCGCAGGCGTAGTCGACGGCGAAGACCGCCACGTGCGCGACGTCCAGCCGATCCAGCGGCGTCGAGTCGGCGCCGGTTCGCTTTTCCGTATCCCGGCCGAGCATGGCCGGCAGGTTAGGTCCGGCGGTGTCGTCCTGCGCCCTCTTCGCGGGATAGAGGACGGTGCGCAGGTCGAGCCCGAGTAGCTCGACGGCGATCTCGGCGCACTCGTCGATCGCGGCACGGAAGGCGGCCTCGGACTCGTACAGGTCCCGCCCCATACCCACGTAGTGCTCGCCAGAACCGGGCAGCAGCAAGGAAACCGGCACATCCCGGCCCCGCGGTACATGTCGGGGTGCCGGCTCGGTCGCCACGCGATCCAGTGCCGCCACAGCGTCCCGCACGTCATGGCACGTGACCGCGGTGCGGTAGTCGAGCGCGCTGCGGCCGACCTGCGTGGTGAACGCGATGTCGGCCAGGTTCGCGTCCGGATCGGCCGCCAGGTGGTCGCGCAGGTTCGCGGCGACGGCCGACAAGGCGCTCTCGGTACGAGCGGACAGCAGCACCGCCTGCCACGACGGGCCCTCGTCCGGTGATACCAGCGCCGGACCCGGCGGTTCCTCGATGACCACGTGGGCGTTCGTCCCGGACCAGCCGAACGAGCTGACGCCGGCCAGTGCCCGACGTCGCGGCGCGGCGGCGTCGGATCCCTCGCCGGGCTGGTCCGGGACGGACGGCCACGGAATCGTGCGGTCGGGCAACAGCACCGGGCAGCGGTCCCAGTCGACCGTCGGGTTCACCTCGGCGAGATGCAGGTTGGCCGGGATCCGCCGGTGGCCGACCGCGAGCACCGTCTTGATCAGCCCGGCCATCCCGGCCGCACCAACCAGGTGGCCGACGTTGGTCTTCACCGCACCCACCACGAGCGGGCGGTCAGCACGGCGATCGAGCCCGAAGACCTCGTGCAGGCTCGTCATCTCGATCGAGTCGCCGAGCAGGGTGCCGGAGCCGTGCGCCTCCACGAAGTCCATCTCCGCCGGCACTCGCCCGGCGGCGGCCAACGCCGCCCGGATCACCGACACCTGTGCGGCGCCGTTCGGCGCCGTCAGGCCGTTGCTCGCGCCGTCCTGGTTCACCGCGGAGCCACGCAACACGGCGAGCACTCGGTGCCCGTTGGCCACCGCGCTGCTCAGCCGCTCGACGACCACGACCCCGCAGCCCTCGCCGATCAGGAAGCCGTCCGCCGTGGCGTCGAACGTCTTGCACCTGCCGTCGACGGCGAGCATGCGCATCTTCGAGCCCTGCCGGAACACGTCCGGGTGCATGGTCGCGCTCACCCCGCCGACGAGCGCGAGGTCCGACTCCCCTTGCCGGAGGCTGGTCATGGCCAGATGCAGGGCAACCATCGACGACGAGCACGCGGTGTCCACCAACAGGCTCGGGCCGTGCAGGTCGAGCAGGTAGGACAACCGGCCCGAGACGACGCTGGACGACGTGCCGATGCCGAAGTAGGGATCGTCGAGGCAGCCGGCGCCACCGTCGACCTGCAGGTTCGCGTACTGGCTGCTGACCATCTGGCCGACGAACACGCCTGTTCGGCTGCCGCGAATGCCGTCCGGAGCCACCCCGGCGTTCTCCAGCGCCTGCCAGGCGACCTCGAGCAGGATGCGCTGTTGCGGGTCCATCCGCAGCGCCTCACGGGGCGAGATGTCGAAGAACGCGGCGTCGAAGCCGGCGAGGTCGCTGATGAACCCGCCGCGCGTGGTGTACGCCGTGCCCGGCGCGTCCGGATCCGCCGAGTAATGGGCGGCCGCGTCCCATCGGTCGGCGGGCACCTCGGTGGCCGCGTCCAGCCCATCGGTGAGGTTGCGCCAGAACGTGTCGGGGCTGTCGGCCGCTCCGGGAAAACGGCAGGCCATGCCGACCACGCAGATCGGGTCATCGTCGTACGTGGCGGGAAGCCGGGGGGCAGCGGCGTCCGGCTGGCCTGCCGTCTTCCCGGAGCGGCCGACAAGATGTGCGGCCAGTTGGTTGATCGAGGAGTACTCGTAGAGCAAGGTGGGTGCGAGGGCGACGCCGAGGAGTTCTTCGAGCTCACCGGAGATGCCGACGGCATCGGTGGAGGTGATGCCGTACGAGGCGAAGGACACCGTCGGGTCCACCTGCGTGGCGTCGACCCCGGACACGTGCGCGACCGTACGGGTGAGCCAGTCGCGCACGTCTTCGACACTCGTTCCGGAATGAGTGTTGTTCGATTCCTGGGCCATCATGCCCTCTCGTGGTCGTCACGGGGTGGAACGGAGTCGAATATCTCCGCTGAATGTCGCGACAAAGCTCGAACCGTTGGCAGCGGCTGCGCATCAACGGAATTCTGGTATCGAGTTTAGATTGTTCGATGAATTGACAACATCCGCCAACGGACGCGCCCGGCACTCCTACTTTGTGTTGAGTTCCGACCCACCCAGGTCCACTATGCGGAAATGAGGTCCCCAGCGACCGCCCGGTCGCCGCCCTGCCAGTGGTAGCTCAATGCCGCCGGACGAACCAGGCCGACCTCGTACGCGAACAGCGCCGCCTGCACCCGGTCCCGCAGTTCGAGCTTCGCCAAGACGTTGGACACATGCGACTTGACGGTGGCCGGCGTCAGGTACAGGTCGTCGGCGATCTCCTGGTTCGATCTTCCCGCCGCTACACAACACAACACCTGCAGCTCCCGCTTGCTCAACCGCTCCACCGCGGCGTCCGCCTGAACGACCATGCTGTGCGTCGGCCGAAACTCGAAGCGATCGAGTAGCCGCCGGGTCATCGCGGGGCACACCACGGCGTGGCCGCGGGCGACCTGCCGGACCGCGTCGACCAGCTCCTCCCGGGTCGCGCCCTTGAGGAGGAAACCACTGGCGCCGGCCCGCAGCGAGTGAAACAGATACTGGTCGTCGTGGAAACTGGTCAGCACGATGATCTTGGGCCGATTCTCGGAGAACATCGTCGCGACGCGCTCCATGATATCTATCCCGCCCTTGAAGTCCGGCATCCAGATATCCATGATGATCACATCCGGATTGAGTTTCTTCGCCAACGCGATCACCACTTCACCCGAGTTGGCCTCGGCGACCACGTCGATGTCCGGTTCGTTGCGTAGCGCCAAGCTGAAACCGCTCCGGACCAAATCCTGAGTATCGACAAGTAATACGTCTATTTTGTTGGCATTCTTGGTCTTGTTCGTCACCGAATCCTCATCTTTCGATCGCCATCCCAGGAATGGCCGCGCAGTCTTCGTCGTCTTGCGCGGCCATCAGATCACCAAAAAGAGCTATTCAGTTCCGGTCCGCGCCAGGCGCTCAGCCTCGTGATCGGCCGCCTCGGCGGACGTCTCGGGGGGCGTCTCGGCTCGCCCGGCCGTGCGCACCCGCAGCACACCCACGACACCGGGAATGGTGGCGAGCAGGACGATTCCGATGATGATGGGACCGAGGTACCTGTCCATGGGCAGAAGGTCCCCCACGAAGTAACCCGCCAGGATGAGGGACTCGGTCCACAGAAATGCGCCGACCACATTCCACAGAAAGAATTTCTTGACCGGCATCCCCAGTATTCCCGCCGCGGGGTTGATGAACGTCCGGATGATGCCCACGAACCGGGCCAATACGATCGACCGGGCAGCCCCGAACCGGTTGAAGTACTCCTCCGCGCGCCGCAACCGGTCCCGGTGCTTAGCTTTGACTATGTTTCGCTTCGCCTTCACGCCGAGGTAGTAGCCAAGTTGCGCGCCGAGAACGGCGCTGATCGGGCAACCGATAAGCAGCGCAGGCAGCGGCAGGTTTACCCCACCCAGGTTGGTGGCCGCGCCCGCGGACACCACGCCGGCAAGGAAGACCAGAGAGTCACCGGGCAGGAAGAATCCGACCAGCAGACCAGTCTCGATGAACAGGATCAAGAAGATTCCGGCCAAGCCGAAAGCTTGGACCATGTGGTCAGGGTTCAGCGGATTCAACGCGTGCACCATGACACCACGCTAGCAGAGGACTGTCCACCTGTACAGTCTCCATATCGGCCGTACAGTCTGTTACCGCGAACTTATGATCGAACTACTCACTGTTCATCAATCCATGAGCGATGAACCGCTGACTTGCCTGCGATCGCTCGAGCAAGATCCGAGGGTCGAACAGCGACACCTCGACGTTCGGCTGCAACACCTGCTCCAGCAGTAGCGGCCCGAGCGTGACGAACAGCAACTGGAACGGCGCCCAGTTCGGGTCGACGTCCGCGCGCAGGCGTCCCGTCTCGGCGAGGCGCGTCACCACGTGGCGGGCTTCCCGCAGCAGTCGCGCGAAGAACACGGAGCTGGCGTCACCCTGCTCGAGCAACACCCGTCGCAGGTAGGCGCGCAGCTCCGGATCGGAGCCGAAGGTCCGCGCCGACACCGCGCCGAGGTCGGCCATGAGCTCGTCGGCGGACCTGGCGTGGTCCACGTCGGCCAGTCCGCTGCCGAAACGTTCCAGCACCTCCTCGTCGACCGCGGCCCGCAGGCCTTCCTTCGACTTATAGTGATGCCGCACCAGTGCCGGAGAGACGCCCGCCTCGGCCGCGATCATTCGGATCGAGGCCGCCTCGAAACCGAGCTGACCGAATAGCCGGAGCGCGACCTTGCGCAATCGGGCTCGAGCCGTCAGATCCGCCATCGACACTGTGTTCATGGGCAATAAACTACACGATCGTATTGGGCATGATGAATAAACCTCACAACATGTCCCGGATCGTGTTTATATAGTGTCCAAATGGACAGCATGCTGTCCACTTGAACAGCGATCGTGGTACGGTCGGCGCGACACGCCCCGGCGCAAGGAGCTCAGCAATGCCTCCTCGGATCTATGCCGACTCGGACGCCGACCTCGCGTGCCTCTCCGACCGCATCGTCACCGTCATCGGCTACGGCAGGCAGGGCGAAGCCCAGGCGATGAACATGCGGGACTCCGGCATCGACCACATCATCATCGGCAATCGGGACGACCAAGCCGGACAGTCGGCCAAGGCGGCCGGGTTCGACGTGCGGCCGGTCGGTGCGGCGGCGGCCGCCGGTGACGTCGTCCTGCTGCTGATCCCCGACGAGATCCAGCCGCAGGTATTCGACTCCGACATCCGGCCGGGCCTGCGGGCCGGCGATGTGCTCGTGGTCGCCTCGGGCTACAACCTCACCTTCGACCTGCTCGAGGTCCCCGAGGAGGTGGACGCGGTGATGGTCGCGCCCAGGATGATCGGCGCCGGGGTACGCACGCGTTTTCTGTCGGGGCAAGGTTTTCCCTGCTTCGTGTCGGTCGAGCAGAACCCCAGCGGCACCGCGCTGGGGGTCGCGCTCGCGGTGGCCAAGGCGATCGGCGCCACCCGCACCGGAGCGATCGAGTCGTCTGCACGGGAGGAGGTCTCCCTCGACCTGTTCACCGAGCTCGCGATCGGTCCGGCGATCCTGGCGATTCTCTCTACCGCCTACGACACGCTGCACGAGGCCGGGTTCTCCGACGAGGCCGTCCTGCACGAGATGTACTTGTCCGGCGAGCTGGGCGAAGTCATCGGCCGGGCCGCCACTGACGGGTTGTTCGGGCAGCTCGAACTCCACTCACGCACCAGCCAGTACGCCCACCTGCGCGGTTTCGCCGCCATGCCCTCGGCCGAGCTGCGGCACCACTTCGCCACGGTGCTGCGCACCGACATCCTCTCCGGCGCCTTTGCCGAGGAGTGGTCGAACGCCCCCGAGGACCCGTTGGCGAAACTGCGCCGGCTCGGTCAACCACTGCCACTGGCCGTGGCCGAGCATGGCGTCCGCCAGCGGCTCGCGGCACCGGAGCAGATTCCGGACGACCGCGCCAGCCCGACCACCGCCCTCGACCTGAGCGCGGCGCAACGCGATATCTACGATCGCGGCACCGGTGGGGTGGCGCCGCGTCTCCCCGTCGACCTCGACGAGCTCGAGGAGCTCGCCCGCGGGCGGCTACCCGACGCCGTGTTCGGCTTCCTCGCCGGCGGCGCCGGCCGCGAACAGACCATCGAGGCCAACCGGCGCGCGTTCGGCCGCTGGGCGATCGTGCCGCGCATGTTGCGCGATGTCGGCGTCCGGGACCACCGCACGAAGATCCTCGAGACCATCGCGCCCGCGCCATTGCTGCTCGCCCCGCTCGGCACGCACCGCACCACGCACCCGGACGGGGAACTCGCGGTAGCCCGAGCGGCGCGATCCGCCGGGATCCCGCTGATCGTGAGCACCGTGTCGTCCTACTCGCTCGAACGCATCGCCGACGAGCTGGCCGGCACCCCCGGCTGGTTCCAGCTCTACTGGCCCGGCGACCGCGCACTCGCCGAGAGCCTGCTCCATCGCGCGCACCAGGCGGGCTACGAGGCGCTCGTCGTCACGCTGGACAACATGCTCATGGGTTGGCGCCCCCGCGATCTGCAACGCGGTTTTCTCCCCTTCCTGCGGGGTGACGGCCTGGCCAACTACCTCAGCGATCCCGTGTTCCAGAAACAGCTCGGCGCGCGTTCCGAAGCCGACATCGACCTGCGCGGGGCCATCGCACGCTGGTCCGAGATCGCCACTGATCCGACCCTGACCTGGGATGACCTCGGCTTTCTGCGGGAAAACTGGCCCGGACCGATCGTGCTGAAGGGCATCCTGCATCCCGACGACGCACACCGGGCTGTCGACACCGGCATCGACGGGATCGCCGTGTCCAACCACGGCGGCCGGCAGGTCGACGGCGCCGTAGCCGCGCTCGATGCCCTCCCCGGCATCGCCGAATCCGTGCACGGCAAGGCAACCGTTCTCTTCGACGGCGGCATCCGCAACGGCAGCGACATGGTCAAAGCCCTCGCCCTCGGCGCCGACGCCGTAGCCATCGGGCGCCCGTACATCTACGGTCTCGCCCTCGCCGGCCAGAACGGGGTCGAACACGTCCTGCGTACCCTGCTCGCCGACTACGACCTCACCTGCGGGCTGGCCGGACACACCGGGCCGCGCGGCCTCGGCCCCGGCGCACTCACCCGCTCGCAGACCTGACCGGCACAATGACCACGCAGCCCTTGGGTTGATCACTCTTCTATCGCAAGAAGCATGATCACCCAAGGGCTGCACCCATGATCAACCAGGGCCATCTGAACCACCCATAGGATTGAAACCCAAGGCGTCCTTCATCGCATTCCCCGGCACACCGTCGAGTGGTACGTCTTTCACACCTTGTTCGGCTTGCGCAGCAGGAACAGGTAGGAGCCGAGGTGCTCGCGGAAGAACGTCCGCACCCCGGGCATGACCCCGTCCATCTCCGCCACGGCCTCGGGGCCGTAGGTGTCGATGATCTCCTGCTTGCGGTCGGCGTAGAGCAGGCCCATGACCTCGCCGGACAGCGCGGTGTTCTGGGTCATGCTCTCGGCCTTCACCAGCTCGAAGCCCGCGTTGGCCGCCAGCTCCATGGTCTCCGCAGGCGTGCCGGGCAGCGAGGACTCCCAGGTGTACTGGAACGCGGCCAGCAGCTCCGGGGTCGGCGTCCCGCGAAGGGTGAACTCACTGACCAGGAAGTGGCCGCCCGGCTTCAGCACCCGCGCGGCCTCGTTGAAGGCCTTCTGCCGGTCGGTCAGGTGCGCGAACACCTCGATCGCCGTTGCGGCGTCGAAGGTCTCGTCCGCGTAGTCGAGTGCCTGCGCGTCGCCGTACGCGAAGGTGACCCGGTCGGCGACGCCTGCCGCCTGAGCCCGCTCGGTGGCCTTGGCGAGCTGGCCCCGGCTGACATTGATCCCGGTAACCGTGCCGCCGCTGCGCCTGGCCATCTGGATGGCCGGCGAACCAGCGCCGCAGCCGATGTCCAGCAGGTGCTCGTTCGCCTGCAGGCCGAGGGCCTCGAGGTGGTAGTCGGTGGTCGCTTCCTGCGCCCTGTTCGCCAGGTCGGGGAGAGTCGACGCCGGCTGGCGTTCGCCGGGCCTGGTCCACAGTCCGATGTGGAGGCTCAGGTCACCGGCGATCAGCTCGTGGAGATTGATGAGCTGGTCGTAGTTGACCCCGATGTCCTCAGGGCTCGGTAACGTGTATCCGACGTCTACCGGGTCAGTTGTTGTCACTGTTCACAGCTCCCTTGAACGTTCCGCAACGCAATGCGGAATTACGGTACCGATCGGCACGAGCGCGCCGACAGGGAAAAATTCATGTCCTGAACATGACGAATACCGCGCCACTACGGCACAATCTCCATTTGTGCCATCATTCCGATCGAGGAATGATCGACGAAGTGGCAGTGGAACGGGTACACGCCGGTGTACTGACTGTCGAACGTGATCATGATGCGGACGGTCTCTCCGAACGGGACGTACACGTTGTCCTTCGGATACGCCTCCGTCGCCTTCACGGGAACGCCGTTGCGGTCCAACACGCGGAACTGCACCAGGTGCACGTGCAGTGAATGTTGGATGGCGAGCGGGCCCTGGGTGGAGATCTCCCAGATCTCGGTGCTGCCCTGCTTGACCGTGAAGTCGATCCGGTGCGGGTCGAAGGCCTTCCCGTTGATGTGGAAGGTCGACGTCGTCGTGTCGAAGGAGAAGACGATCTTCCTGGTCGGCACGGCGACCGTCGGTTTCGCCGGGAGAACCGGCGCTACGGCCGCCATGGCCACCAGGTCGAGGTCGGGATCGTCCGCCACCCGGTTGCCCACCACCTGGAACTTCAACAGGTTGATGTTGGTGTCGGCCGTGCCTTCGACGTTCTCCAGAAGCACGGAACTGCCGTTGCCGAACTTGGCGAAGTCGACGATCACCTCGGCCCGCTCGGCCGAGCTGATGAAGACCTCGGTCGTGCGGATCGGCTTGGGTAACAAGCCACCGTCCAGTCCGATGAGGAGGAACTCGGCGCCACCGAACCGGAGGCGGAAGTTGCGCTCGTTCGCCGTGTTGATCAACCGTAGCCGGTACTTGCGACGCTCGACCGTGTGCACCGGCTGTACCGCGCCGTTGACCAGGACCGTGGTCCGGGCCTGGGCGCCGCCGGACTGCCAGAGCAGCTCACCGCTCTCCGTGAAGCCGGCGTCCCGCAGCGCCAACGGAATGTCGTACTTGCCGCTCGGCAGCCCGCTGTGCGGATCGTCGATGATATAGGTGCCGGCCAGTCCTCTGTAGACATGTTCGGCCTCGAGGTGGTGCGCGTGGTCGTGGTACCACAGCGTGGCCCCCGGCTGCGCGTTCGGATACCGGTAGGTCCGCGACGCTCCCGGCTCCATGCAGTCGAGCGGATGCCCGTCGCTGTCCGGGGGCACGGCGCCACCGTGCAGGTGCACGGCCGTCTGGGTCGACAGCTGGTTGGTCACCCGCACGATCGACTGGCGGCCACGGGTCGTCCTGATGGTGGGGCCGGGGAAATCCCCGTTGAACGTCAGCACGGGGGTGTCCTTGCCGGGCAGGATCCGCGCGGTGCCAGGCTTGATCGTCAGGTTGTAGTAGTCGTCCGTGCGGTCCCGGAACACCGGCTTGAGCTCCCGGGGGATCGGCAGTGGCACGGTGAACGGCTCCGGCGCCGCGGCCGCTGTTCCGGAGAGCGCATCCACGACTTGCCCCGCCGGTATCACGAGGGCGATGCCGGCGACAGCCCCGATCTTGAGGGTGTCCCTTCGGTTCAGCATTCCTATCCTTTCTCTGAATCCCTTACGGCACACCGAAGGCGGCCGAGAACGCGATCACGAGAACGAACGAGTACTGGAGCACGGTGATCGAGGCGGCCAGCGTCGCGGTGGACGAGATCGCCGTGCCGAGCAGCGCGGCCCGCCATCCCCGCGGTGACCAGAGCCGCCACGACCGCCACCGAACCGGCGAACACCAGTCGCACCAGGACGCCGCCACCATCCACAGTGGATCGACGGGACCAGCGGCGCATCCCGAACCCGGCCACCGCCACCGCGATCATCAACGCGTGCAGGGCGAACGCCGCGAGCCCGGCGTAGCTCGCCAGCGGGTCTCCGGCGACCGCCGCCGGCGCCACGAACCCACCGCCCGCCCCGTGGTGCCCCGAGACCGACATGGATCTCCTGATCACGTCGCCGCTCGGCAGGAACTCGGCGCGGTCGCGTAGGACCCAGGCGATCAGCGCGGCCACTCCGGCCGCGTACACGACCACCGGTGTCACCCGCAGACCGGTCGCTTCCATGGCTTCCTCCCGGGCAGTCAAAGCGATATGCCGCCACGCCACGACTGTCCTGGAAACCGCCGCCCCGGCAACAGTGAACGGGCCACGCGGCTGGTATGAGAAACACACGACTTCACTCGAACGGGTCTGGCGCTACCGAGAATCCACCCGTGTTCAGGCGAGGATGTCCGGCTGGTAGAGGTCCAGCCAGTGGTACAGGTCCAGCACCCGGTCGACCCCACGCCGGATGTGGCTGGGAACGGCGACCGGGTCCAGGGCCACCGCGTCGGTCAGCCACGCCCGGTCGACCAGGTCGTGGACCGGGTGGGTGACGTCGGCCAGGACCTCTTTCGCCTGCTGCTGCAGGGCCATCAGGTACTCCGGGTCCTGAATGGACGGATACGACGCCTTCTTGCGGTCGCGCGCCGACGCGGGCAGCACGTGCGCCGCCGCGTGCCGCAGCAGGCTCTTCTCCCTGCCGTCGAAGGTCTTCATCGACCACGGCGCGTTGAAGGCGTACTCGACCAGGCGGTGGTCGCAGAACGGCACCCGGACTTCCAGGCCCACGGCCATGGACACCCGGTCCTTGCGGTCGAGCAGCATCCGCACGAACCGCGTCAGGTGCAGATGGGTGGCCACCCGCATGCGCCGCTCCGCCGGGTCGTGGTCCGGCAGGTGCGGTACCCGGGCGACCGCCGTGGCGTACTCGTCGGCCACGTAGGCCGGCAGGTCCAGGGCCGCGCGGACATCCGGGTGGATCACGGCCGCCCGGTCGCCGCTCATGGCGCTCTGGAACGCCAGCCAGGGAAAGGTGCCGGAGCCGACGGCCGCCTCGTCGTGGAACCAGGGGTAGCCGCCGAACACCTCGTCGGCCGCCTCCCCGGACAACGCGACCGTCGAACGCGCCCGGATCGCCTGGAACAGCAGGTACAGCGAGGTGTCCATCTCGCCGAAGCCGAGCGGCAGGTCCCTGGCGGTGATCACCGTCCGGCGCAGCGCCGGGTCGCTCAGCGCGGCCGGGTCGAGCGAGATCGTCTCGTGGTCGGAGCCGACGAGGCCCACCACGTCCCGGATGTACGGGGTGTCGGGGGTGGCGCGCACCTCGTCCGCCCGGAACGACTCCTCGCGCCCGGTGAAATCCACGGAGAACGTGCGCAGCCGCTCCCCCTCGGCCCGCAGCCGGGCGGCGGCCAGTCCGGTGACCGAACTGGAATCCAGGCCGCCGGACAGCAGCACGCACCGGGGGACGTCGGCCACCAGTTGCCGCTCGACCGTGTCGGTCAGCAGATCGCGCACCTTGGATACCGTGGTCGCCAGGGCGTCGGGGTGCTCGGCCGCTTCCAGCCGCCAGTACGTGCGGGCCCGCAGACCCGACTCGTCCACCACCACCAGCTGGCCGGGTTCGACCTCGTGCATGCCCTGCCACAGCGACCATCCCAACGCCATGGTCCAGCCGACCAGGTCGCGCAGCCCCGCCAGCCCGACCGCGCGGCGGGCGGCCGGGTTGGCGAGGATCGCCTTCGGTTCCGATCCGAAGAGGACACCGGAGGCCGTCGGGTAGTAGTACAGCGGCTTGATCCCCAGGCGGTCGCGGACCAGCAGCAGCCGCCGTTCCCGCCCGTCCCACACGGCGAAGGCGTACATGCCGTTCAGCCGGTCGACCAGCGCGTCGCCCCACTGGAGGTAGGCCCGCAGCACGACCTCCGTGTCACTCGACGTGCGGAACCGGTGTCCCGCGGCGACGAGTTCCGCGCGCAGTTCGGCGTAGTTGTAGACCTCGCCGCTGTAGGTGAGCACCACCTCGCCGTCGCGCATGGGCTGCCGGCCGCCCGCCAGGTCGATGATCGCCAGGCGCCGGTGCCCGAGCGCCGCGTGTTCGCCCACCCAGACACCGGAGTCGTCGGGGCCGCGGCAGGCCATGGTTCTGGTCATGGCCCGCACGGTCTCCGAGTGCGCGGTCTCCGTGAGGTGGGCCGTGTAGTCGACCAACCCGGCGATGCCACACATGCCGCACCCTCAGTTCGTCTTCGCGGCGACCACCAAGGCGGTGGTCTCCACCGGCAGGTCCACCTGGGACTCGATGACCAGCCCCGCGCGGTCCAGCAGGTCGGCGAGATGGTCGAGGGAACGGTGCCGCCCGCCGGTGGTCATGAGCAGGTGCAGGTCCCAGAGCGCGGGCAGCACGGTGGGGTTGTTCTCGTCCACCAGCCGGTCGAGCATGAGCAGCCGGGCGTTCGGGCCACTGAACCCGGCCCGCACCCGCTGCAACACACCGAGGACGTCGTCGTCGGAGTGTCCTGCCAGGACTCGGCACAGCAGGTAGACATCCGCCCCGGCGGGCACCGACACCCGCATGTCGCCGCCCGCGACGGTCGCCCGGTCGAGCACGCCGTTGACCGCGAGGTTCGCGGTGGCGGGGGCGACCACGTTCTCCTGGTCGAACAGGGTCCCTCGGGCGGTCGGGTGGGCGATGAGAATCTCGGCCAGCAGTTGCCCGTTGCCGCCACCGACGTCGACCACGTGCTTGCCCGCGAAGTCGTACACCGCTGGCACGTGGGAGAAGAACAGGTTGCCCGCCTTCATGGTGCCCTGGAAGCGGTCGGAGAACTCGCGGTTCTCGGCGTTGTAGGTGTAGAGCGGGGTGCCGTAGGCGATCTCGAAACCCGAGCTGGCCGTGCTGATGGCCTCGGCCGCGTGCGACCACGCGACGTAGAACTCGGCACCGTAGAGCAGGGCCATGTCCCGCTGCGAGCCCGCCACGTTCAGCAGCAGCTCGCTCAGCTCGGTGTTGTGGTAGCCGCCCGCCCCATCGCCGGCGAACACCTTCATGGCCACCAGCAAGCGCATCAGCCGGTGCACACCGTCCTCTTTGGACCCGGTCACGGCGGCCAGTTCGGCGTCCGTGGTCCGGCCCGCCTCGAGATGGTCGGCGATACCCAGCCGGGCCGCCGTGTGCACGGCCTGCGCACGCCACCCGCCGGTGAGCAGCTCGACCATTTCCCGAGCGGCGTGCAAGTCCTTGCTCACGTCGGGATTCCGCCGCGCTTGATCACCGGCACGTCGATACCCAGTGCGCGCAACTGGTTGAAGGGGTTCATGAACTCGCGCTGGGTGACGATCTTCCCGTCGCGCAGCTCGAAGGAGTGCAGGAAGTGGTTCTCGTAGTACCCCGGCTCGTAGTTGGGGTACAGGATCTTGCCCTTGCCGTCGCACTCGGCCCACACGTGGTTGGGATCCTGGGTCTCGAAGATCCGGATGTTGTACCAGCGCCAGTCGGGGAACATGCGCAGCGACCACTCGCCGTGCGCCTTGAGCACGTCCAGTCCACGCGATACCACGGGATCCTTGGTGTCGGACGTGTACAGGCCGGCGCTACCGTCCTCAGTGAACAGCAGGTAGCGGGTCAGCCGGTTCTCGCCGTAGCGGCTGAGGTAGTCCTCGACGGTCGCCCGGTTCCGGCGGCGCAGGTCGAGGTCCGTGGCGAAGGGGGAGATCGTGTCGGTCATCGGATAACCTCGCGTGGAATTGGGTGCGGCGGCGGGACTCATGCGTCGGCTGCCAGTTTTCCGTTGCGTGGCACGGGGGTCAAACGTCCAACCCCGGCGGTTCCGCACTTGGACGACTCGAGTCACGGAAGGTAACTTCCTTCGCATGTACCGTTATGCAGTCGTCGACGCGTTCACCGAGCAAGCACTCCAGGGCAACCCGGTAGCCGTGTACTTAGACGCGCGCGGGCTGGACGGTACCACCATGCAACGGGTAGCCCGCGAGATGAACCTGTCCGAGACGGTGTTCGTCCTGCCGGCCGAGGCCGACGGGGACGTGCGGGTGCGCATCTTCACGCCGGTCAACGAGCTGCCGTTCGCCGGGCACCCCACCCTGGGCACGGCGGTCGTGCTCGGCGAGACCCACCACGGCGACGTGCTGGCCATGGAGACCGGCATGGGCACCGTGCCGTTCTCGTTGCGCCGCGAGGGAAACCGGGTCACCGGAGTGACCATGGCGCAGCCGGTGCCCGGGTGGGGACCGTACCCGGAGGCCGACCTCCTGCTGAAGGCGCTGGGGATCGCCGAGTCGACCGCGCCGGTCGAGGTGTACCGGAACGGCCCCCGGCACGTCTACATCGGACTCCCCTCGGTCGGCGCGCTGTCCGCCCTGCGGCCGGACCTGTCGTCCCTCGCCGAGCACCTGGACATGGCGGCCAACTGCTTCGCCCCCTGGAACGGTCAGTGGCGGGCCAGGATGTTCTCCCCCGCCTACGGTGTCGCCGAGGACGCCGCCACCGGGTCGGCCGCCGGCCCGCTCGCCATCCACCTGGCCCGCCACGGGTTGGCCGACTGGGGCACGGAGATCGTCATCCACCAGGGGGTGGAGATGGGCCGGCATTCGGTGATGCGCGCCAGGGCGTTCTCCGGACCGACCACTGTGGACCGAGTGGAAGTGTCGGGGTCGGCCGTGGTGGTCGCCCGCGGCGAGCTGGACCTGTCAGGGCTGTAGGCGGGTCCAGGTCCACGCGTCATCGGTCCGGTCGTAGCGCAGCCGCCGGTGCAGGCGGTCCGGCGCGGCCTCCCAGAACTCCACGGTGTCCGGCGCCAGGAGGTAGCCGAGCCACTGGTCGGGGCGCGGCAGTGCCTCCCCCGGCTCGGCCAGCCGCAGCGCCTCGGCACGCAGCTTCTCCTCGTCGTCGAGGGGCACGCTCTGCACGGCGGCCACGGACATGGGGTGAGTACTCACGGGCCGGGCGTACCACAGCCGGTCCGACTCCTCGGCCGGCAGCGGCGCCGTCGGCCCGGACAGGATGACCTGCCGGCCGGACTCGCGCCAGTACAGCACCCCGGACGACCGCCCGGTGGCGGCGATGTCGCGGCCCTTCTGGCTGCCGCCGTGGCTGGTGAAGACCAGCCCGTCCTCCGTGAGGCGGATGGTCTGCACGATCCGGTTGGTCACCACGCCGGACGCGGACGCGGTGGCCAGGGCCAGCACCCCGGGCTCACGCGCCCCGGTCGCCTTGGCCTCGTCGAACCAGGCGACCACAGTGGACATCGGACCGGCGGGTGGTGCGTCGAAGATGCTCATGAGAACACCACGCCGAGTCCCGACAGCACCGGATTGGTGTACGTACCCTCCACAGTGGCCTCCACGTCGAACCGAACTCGTTCGGTCGGCGGGTAGCCGATCAGCTCGGCGGCCTTGTGCGGCGGCAGGGTCTGCCCGGCACCGAAGTCGTCGGACTCCCACACCATGATCGCGCCCCAGCGGTTGCCGGCCGGGTCGGCGACCCACAGCTTCAGGCGCAACCCGCGCACCCGCTCCCACGGCTCCACCCCGCCGTCGCGCAGATAGGCACGTAAGGACTCGATGGTCTGGTCCGATTCGGACAGGTCCCACCAGGTGATCGACGCCTTCATGTGGCCAGTACCTCTCTGATCCGGGCGGTCAGGATGCGCGGGCCGTTCTGCGTGAGCACCGACTCCGCGTGGAACTGCATGGAGGAGAACCGCGTGCCGCGCAGGGCATGCACCTCCCCGGTCTCGACATTCCTGCTGATCTCCACCAGGCCGACGCCGTCGCACTCGACCTTGTCCTCGTCGCTGTGGACGGCGAAGGAGTTGTAGAAGCCAACCAGTTCAGCCACGCCGAACAGGTCGACCACGCGCTGCCTGCCCTGGTTGGACTCCGGGCAGCGGCGAATCTCCAGGCCCAGCACCCTGCTGAGCACCTGGTGGCTCAGGCAGACGGCGAGGAAGGGCCGCCCGGCGTCCAGCAGCGCCGTGATCGCCTCGTGCACGCGGGCGATGCGCGGGTCGGCCGTGTCCGACGGGTCGCCGGGACCGGGCCCCATGACCACCAGTTCGTAGTCCGCCACCGCGTAGTCGGCGAAGACGTCGCACACGGTGATGTCGAGGCCGATGGCGCGCAACTGGTGGGCCATCATGGCCGTGAAGGTGTCCTCGGCGTCGACCACCAGCACCCGGCGGCCGGCCAGCGCGGGCACCCGGGTCGGGTCGGCGCCAGATCTGTCGGAACCGCTGAGCCAGAACCCCGACAGTCCCGCGTTGCGGTCGGCGAGAATCGCGCGTACGGCGGGATGTTGGGCCAGCGGCGTGGGACGCCGGGCGGCGACGGCCGCCAGCAGGCCCGCCGCCTTCGCCCGGGTCTCGGCGACCTCCGAATGCGGGTCGGAGTGGCGCACCACGGTCGCGCCGACCGAGATCCGCACCCCGCCGGTCGCGTCGATGTCGGCCGTCCGGATGAGGATGGCCGAGTCCAGCACCGCGTCGCCGTCACCGTCCCGGCCGAGCAGGGCGACCAGACCGCTGTAGTAGCCGCGCCCCTCGGGCTCGTGGCGGGCGATGACCCGGCAGGCGCTCTCCAGCGGGCTGCCGGTCACCGTCGGCGCGAACAGGGTCCGGCGCAGGATCTCCCTGGGGTCGCGGGAGGTGCGGCCCTCGATGAAGTACTCGGTGTGCGCGAGCCGGGACATCTCCTTCAGGTACGGCCCGGACACCCGGCCGCTCGCGTCGCACACCCCGGCCATCATCTTCAGTTCCTCGTCGACCACCATGCGCAGTTCGTCGCGTTCCTTGGTGTCGTGCAGGAACTCCAGCACACCGTTGAGGGTCGGGCCGCCGGACGGGTAGCGGTAGGTCCCGCTGATCGGGTTCATCACCGCGACTCCGGAGCGCAGCGTGATGTGCCGTTCCGGGGTGGCGCCCACGAACGTGCGGTCGCCCGTGTGCACGAGGAACGTCCAGTGGGAACCCGTTTCGCGTAGGCACAGCCGGGCGAAGACGGCCAGCGCGTGGGCTGGCGTGTAGTCCTCGATCCGGTCGAGCCAGGTGCGTTTGAGGACGAAGTTGGAACCCGCTCCCCGGCCGATCTCCTGGTCGACGATGGCGCGCACGGTGGCCGCGTAGTCGTCGTCGGAGACGTCGAACCGGCCGCCCGTCGTGTGTACGGGGACGTCGGGGATGCGGGCGAGTGCGTCGGCCAGGTCGAGCTCCGCCCGGTCGGCGACCGTGAGCGCCAGCAGCGGGGCGCCGTCGTCCACCCGCTCGAACCCGCGCTCCCCGATCTGGCGGTACGGCACCACCAGCAGGACCTCGTGACCCTCCAACGGCACCTCGCCAAGAGTGTCCGGTGTGGACACCGCGCCGACCAGCACGTCCACGCGGCCGGCGCCGTGGGTGTGTGGGCGATGCAGCAGGGCGAACGGCGGCGGCCGTCCGATGAGGACACTGGCGAGCAGGTCGGTCACCGGAAGACCTCCTGGGCCGGGACCACCACTGCGCACCGCTGCGCCGCGTAGTCCAGCGCCATGCGGTGGTGGGCTGGCGAGAAGTCGGCGACCGCGTCCCCCACGAGGAATGCCTCGATGTCGTTCGTGAACGCCTCGACCGCGGTCATCAGGATGCCCACGTGCGCATACACCCCGCACACCACCAGCTGGTCGCGGTCGGCCGCCCGCATGCGCTCCAGCAGGTCGGACCGGAAGAAGGCGCTGTAGCGCCATTTCGTGAGCAGCCAGTCCCCCGGCGCCGGGGTGAGCGGTTCGACCACCGCGCGGTCGCCGGGGGCCGCCCGCATGCCCGGTCCCCAGAAGTCCTGGAGCAGCCCGCGCTGCTCGGCCGTCATCCCACCGGGCTGGGCGGTGTAGGCAACCGGGACACCCGCCGCACGGGCGCGGCCGACCAGTTCGGCGGCAGCGTCCACCAGGCTGGTGCGTAAGGGATCGGGCAGCGGGCGCAGGAAGAACCGCTGCATGTCGTGCACGAGCAGGACGGCGCGGCCGGGGTCGACCTTCCAGCTCGCCGTGTTCTCGGGCAGCTCGGCCGGGGTGGGCAGGGGGTAGGGGGCGATCGCGGGAATGCCGACCACTGTCGTCTCCTCGGTCACGGATGCTCACTCGGGATGCGCGCCACCTGCTCGGCGAAGGAGTGCCACGCGCGGGCGAACTCGCCCGCCACCGCCGCGACCGTGCTCCTGCAGTGCGGCGGGACGCCGCCGGCGATGGACTCCCACCGGCCCGAGCTGACCGCGTGCGCCTCCATCAGCCGCAGCAACGCCCGCCCGGTCTCGGTGAACCGCAGCGAGGGGTCCGCCCGCAGTTGACGCACCACGGTCGCCCAGTCCGGCTGCGCCGGCTTGTGGGACTCGCCCGCTCTGAACGTGGGACTCGCCTGGTCCGAACGTGGGACTCGCCCGGTTTGAACGTGGGACTCGCCCGGTTTGAACGTGGGACTCGCGTGGTCTTGGGTGGCCGGGTCCTCACCTCGTGCCATCCGCACCCGGACGGAACGGACGGTTTCCGGGGAGATCCCGGCCATCCTGGCCACCTGCCGCAACGACAGGTCCGGGTTCTCCCCCAGCAGCCGGGCCGCCACCCGCCGCCGCCTGGCCCCGTCGAGAGGCCGCACCTTGCCGTCCCGTCCGGTCCGCGCGGCGCCGTCCCCGGTCCGTGTGGCCGCCACGGTCTTCGCGGAGAGACCCACGACGTCGGCGATCATCCGGTCGGACCAGTGCGGGTGAGTGCGCAGGATGGTGGCGGCGGCCGCCTTCCGGTCGGCCAGGCTCAACGGCAGCCCGTGCTCCGTGTTGGCCCGCACGGCCGCCACGAACGCGTCGGCCGCGTCCGCGTCCACCATCCGCGCGGGCAACCGGGTCCGCCCGATTAGCCGCGCCGCCCGAACCCGGTGCACCCCGTCGATCACCCGCAGGGTCTCGCGGTGCACCAGGATGGGCGGCAACCTGTCCAACACGGCGGCCAACACGTCCACATGAGACTCGTCGACCCCGGCCACCCGGGGCGACCCGCCCTCACTCAACTCGTCGAGGTCGACCAGCACCATCGGGTCACCGGAGGACGCGTCCACCTCCAGCAGGCGGACATGTTCGGCGAAACCGGGCATAGCCAGAGCCCTCCCCGACGTGGACGCTTACACCGTGGCCGGCGCCGCGGTCCGCACGCGGTTCGACGCGAGCAGGAACAGCAGTCCACCGACACACAGCACGGACCCGGACACGATGAGCGTCGCCATGAGCGACCAGCCGGCGCCGACACCGCCGACGAGCGGACCGACCGCCATGCCGAGGCTGTAGGCGATGTTGAATGCCCCGTACACGGCCGCATAGACGCCACCGCCGTGCTTCTGCGCGACGTCGGCCAACTCGGGCAGTGCGGGAACGAGCACGAAGCCGTAGGCGATGGCGAAGACGGCCAGCAACGCGCCGACCAGGAACACGGAGTCCGGCAGGATCAGCACCGGCATGAGCACACCGGCTCCGATCAACCCGCCGGCCATGAGCTTCCGCCGCCCGTTCGGGTAGCGATCGGTCAGCGCGCCGACGAACGGGTTGGCGGCGCCGTTGGCCAAGGTTGCCGCGCCGAACACCAGGCCGATGGCCAGCGGACCCGCCAGCAACCGGGTGGTGAGGTCGAGCGGCAGGATCGGCTCGAGCATGCTCAGGGCGGTCGAGGCGAGGAACACGGCGATGATCGTGCCCCGCATGACCGGGTCGGCCAGCAGTGTCCCAACTGGAGTGATCTCTCCGGGGTCCTCACCGCGTTCCGGGTCGTGGATGAGGAAGTACTGGACGATCCCGCTGATCACGGCCACACCCGTCACCACGACGAACGGGGTGCTGTGGCCGCCCCAGTGCTCGAGGAAGCCGCCGACCGGCGGCCCGAGGATCAGGCCCACGCTCATGAAGG
Source organism: uncultured Actinomycetota bacterium (assembly GCA_963826035.1). Lineage (GTDB taxonomy): Bacteria > Actinomycetota > Actinomycetes > Mycobacteriales > Pseudonocardiaceae > Actinophytocola. The sequence continues at coordinate 1,275,739 of CAWGVZ010000010.1, forward strand.
TCATGACGACCCCCATGACCTTGCCCAGGTTTCGGGGTTCGGTCACCTCGGCGACCAGCGCCACCCCGGCCGTCCACACGGCCGCCGCGGCGACGCCCTGCACGAACCGTGCGGTCACCAGCAGCGGATAGGTGTCGGCCAGGGCGAACAGGACGGTCGAAGCGACCAGGCCGGCCGAGCCGATCAGCATCGGCCGGCGCCTACCGAACCGGTCGGAGAGCATCCCCAGTACCGGCGTGGCCAGGACAAGTCCCACGGCGTACACGGCGAACAACAGCCCGATCGCGGCGGTCGAGGCGCCGAGTTGCTGGGCATAGACCGGAAGGACGGGAACCACGATGCTGTAAACCAGCATGTCCACCATGATCGCCACGCAGACGGCCGTAATCGCGCCGCCGCTGGAAACCTTCGACGTACCACTGGGACTCGCGCTTGTCGTGCTCACGGCGCTACACCCCCCGCGATGAATAAATCCTGGCTTTCGACGGCGCGAGTTGCCATTAAACTCATCCTTAGGCGCTAGGTTCTTTCAGAGTAAGGGGCCACACTAGAATTTTGGTCGAGGCCGTCGACAACAATGCCGCGACGGAGGTTTTCGGCTCCGCCGCGGCAGGTGTCGTTGAGTACAGCAAGTCGGCGAGCGCCAAAGTCACTCGGGCTTCTGCACCAGGAAGTAGTAGTAGCCGAGGTGGTCGCGCATGTAGGCGCGGACCAGCGGCATCACGTAGTCCAGCCCGGCGACGACCTCCTCGCCGTAGCGTTCGGTGATCTCCGCGTGCCGATCGGTGTAGAGGAAGAACATCACCTCGGTGCTCAGCGCGACGTCCTTGGTCTTCCGGTCGGCCCGGACCAGCTCGAAGCCCGCCTCGCTCGCCCACTGGATCGACTGCTCCGGCGGCGCGGGCCGCTGGCCCTCGAAGGTCTCCAGGAAGGCCCGGAACTGTTCCTCCGGCGCCTCACCGCGGTAGGTGAACTCGCTCAGCAGCAGGGTGCCGCCGGGCTTGAGCACCCGGTAGGCCTCCTTGAAGCCCAGCAGGCGGTCCGACAGGTGCGGGAACAGGTCGATCGCCACGATCGCGTCGAAGGACTCGTCCTCGTAGGCGAGCTCCATGGCGTTGCCGTACTCGAACTTCACGCGGTCGGCGAGGCCAGCGGCCTCGGCCCGCCCGGTGGCCTCGGCCAGCTGAACCTTGCTGACGTTGACGCCCGTGGCCTTGGCGCCGGTGTGCTCGGCGATCTGGACGGTGGGGGCACCGGCGCCGCAGCCGAGGTCCAGGAAGTGGTCGGTCGGCTTCAGCTTGAGGGCGTCGATGCAGTACTCGACCACCCGCGTCTGCGCCTTGTTCGACAGGTCGTAGACGGAGGAAAGCCCGTCATCGGTGGCCGACCCGGACCACATGCCGATGTGGAAGCCGACGTCGCTGTTAATCAACCGGTAGAAGTCAGCAAACTCGTCGTAGCTGATTCCGATTTCCTCGGGGGTGGGCACGGCGTATTCGCCGACGCTCTGATCTTCTGTCGCAGTCACTTCTCAAGCTCCCTCATGCGATTCGGAGAAATTACGGGGAATTCCCTGGGGAAATCAGGTCGGTGGATTGAATCACCTGCGGCGCAACCAAAGCGCACGACAGAGGAAGGCCAGGCCCAGAACGGCGGCGCCGGTACGGGCGAGGTGGCCGGCCACCCAGGCGTCCTCGGTGTCCGCGCGGAGGGCGGCCAGGTCGATCGTGTCCGGGTCGCCGGCCTTCTCCAGGGTGTCGTTCAGTGGAAAGTGGACGCCCATGGTGATCATGACGGCCACCACGTAGAACGCGAGTCCCGCGAGCGTCCAGCGGAGGGCCGCCTTCGCCCCGAGACGGTGCTGGAGGATGGCCGCCACCCCCGTGAACACGAACGCGCCCATCAGCGAGAGGAGAAACAGCGGGCTGCTGTTGATGTTCGTGATGGTCTTCTGCATCACGATGACGTAGGTCCGGTCGTCGGCCTCGGCCAGGGACGGCATGATCGAAGTGGCCCAGTCGAAGAAAAACCCCGCGATCAGGCCGAGGCAGACGGTGCCGGCGCCGAGCGTCAGGCCGAGCATCCGGTCGGAGCCGTGGCCGTTGTTGGGCACGGCCTGGGTTGGGTAGTTGGCGGGGTTCTGGTAAGCGCTCATGGTGTCCTTCTCCTGATTGGCTGGTCCGGCGATCGGGTAGGCGCTCGGGCTATAACCGGTCCGGGAACCAGTCCACGGCCGGCTCGGTCCTCTTTGGACGCCATCCCGTCGTCTCGGTGAACGTGGCGGAACTCAGCCGCTGCGACCGGGCGAGGATCGCCAGGAACCCCCTGGTCAGTACCCGAGGTATGGTGCGCGCCTTGCTCTTGCCGGCGACCTCGGCGATCACGCGGCCGAAGTCCCTCTTGCGCATCGGGTCGGCGCCGAGGTTGTACACCCCGCTCGGTGCCGTCAAAGCCGCCACGACGCCGGCCGCCGCGTCGGCCGGGTGGATGGCGGTCATCCAGCCGTCCGGGTCGCCGAAGTACGCCGGTCCACCGCGCGCCACCCCGGCCACCATCCACCGGCTGATCCCGTCGTCGCCGTGCTGGGTGGGCGATCCGCAGGCGCACGGCCGACCGTCCCTCGCCGGCGAACGACCCGGCGTTGACGTGTGCGGTGGCGGCCGCCCTGACCTGTCCGACCAGGTTCAGCGGCGCGCGCTCGTCGAGCTCGTCGTCGCCGCCGTCCGCGTAGACCAGCGACACGCCTTCCTGGACCAGCACACCGACTCCCGCCGCCCGTGCGGCCTGCGCGACCGCCAGGCTGCCCTCGACGCGCAGCCGGTCGTTGTCCGCCCACTTGCGGTTGCGCAACATGGCACTGCCGACGGGAATCCTGGTCGCCACGTTCACCACGGCGTCGTGCCCGCGGAACACGGCCGTCAACGCCTCGGCGTCGAACACGTCGGCGGCCACCGGGGTGATGCCGAGTGACCCGACAGCCGCGACCCGAGCCTCGCCGCTGGCCAGCCCGGTCACCTGATGACCGTCGGCCAGCAGCGCGGGAACCACCTCACGACCGAGCACACCGGTCGACCCGATCAGCAACACGCGCACGGCCGTCACCTCTCTTCCAGCTCATCAATCCACAGTGGACTCATCATGCGGCCGGTGCATCCGCTCGCTCGGCCGTGAGGCGACCGCGGTCGAGCACGCCGACCCGGTCGCACACCGACCGCACGTCGTCCGCCAGACGACCCGCGTAGAGCACGGCCGTCCCGTCCTCGCGCAGACGGCGCACCATGCCGAGCAGCCACTCGGCATCCGGCCGGTCCAGCCCGCCGGTGAGTTCGTCGAGCACGAGCAGCCGCGGCCCGGGCAGCAGCGCCGCCGCCAGGCCGAGCGCCCGCCGCACGCCTGCCGGGCAACGACCGACCGCGACATCGGCGTACTCACCGAGCCCGGTGGCCGACAGAACTTCCGCCACCCGGTCGCGCCCGTGCACCCGTGCCCAGAACCGCAGGTTCTCGAACACGGTGGCCGACGGCAGGATCACCGCGTCCCGCATGGCGTAACCCATGAGTTCGGCGCACGCGTCTGACCGGTGTCCGTCGAGCAGGACCACGCCCGCGTCGACGCGCAGCAGGCCGCACACGGCCAGCAGGACCGTGGTCTTGCCGGCCCCCTCCGGCCCGATGAGCCCGTAGGCCTCGCCGGCCCGCACGTCGAACCACAGGTCGTCGATCTGCGCGGTACCGCCGCCTCCCGCACGCAACCCCTGGCAGGACAGCACGGTCGCCGCTTCGCGCAGGGTGCCGGGATCGGTCACGTGGAACGCTGTGTGTGCCGTCATGCGACCACCTACCCGTGTTCGGTGTCCTATCGACGCCGCCAGCGTCACAGGGATCCGACGCTCCTGCCAGGGAGCCGAACACGCTCGATGGTGTGAAATCGTCATACCGCGATCGCCACCATCAGCAGGCCGTCGCCCGCGCGCCAGCGACCGGCGAACCGGTCCGGGCCCGCCGTACGGGGATGGATTCTGGCGGCGAACCGGCCGTCCGGGTCGATCTCCACGGTGGCGTCGTGAAAGCCCAGCCACGACTTCGTCAACGGGAACCAGGCCTTGTAGACGGCCTCTTTCACGCAGAAGAGCAGCCGGTCCCAGCACACGTCCGGCTGCTCACGCGCCAGCTCCGCCAAATGGTCGCGCTCCTCGGGCGCGGAGACCAGCCCGAGGACGCCGCGGGGCAGCGGCTCGGCCGGCTCGGCGTCGATTCCCAGCACGTCCAGCTCCCCCGCCCTGGCCACGGCGGCCGCCCGGTACCCGGCGCAGTGGGTCATGCTGCCCACCACGCCACCCGGCCACACGGGCGCACCGCCGGCCCCGCGCAGCAGCGGGGCCGGCGGGATGCCGAGTCTTCCGAGCGCGTGCCTGGCACATCGGCGCACGGTGGCGAACTCGCCGCGCCGTTTGGGGCCCGCGCCGGACAACAACGCGTCCTCGGCCGCGAACAGCGGCGCCGGGGTCAGGTCGTCGAAGGCCTCGGCCGAACTGACCCCGTCGGGCAGGATCCCGGCGATCAGATTCACAGCGCCCCGAACGCGATCAGCGCCCAGCAGAACGCCCCGAACGCGGCCGTGTGAAGGAACGTACGGATGGCGTGCAGCCGGTTCCAGGGGTCCTCGTAGCGGCGCCGGGCCGCCGCGGGGTCGGCGTTCGCACCGGCCTTGTCCAGCTGCGCGACAAGCGGCAGGTTGCCGGCGACCGTGACGACGAAAGCCACCAGGTACACCACCAACCCGATGATCGACGGCAGCAGCACCGAGCCGCGGCCACCGCCGAGCAGGAGCACGATCGCCAGCACGTGGAGCGGCACCGCCCCGACGAAGACCAGGTAGAAGCGCCCGTTCTGGATGTCCCGGTTGATCTTCTGTTTGAGGTCGACGTAGGTCCGGTCGTCGACGCCGCGCATGGTGACCAGTACCGAGATCGAGAAACCGTAGAAGATCCCGGCCACGAGGCCCGTGCTGACGATCGCCAGAACAAGCGCGGCGACCCGAATGATGTCCATCCCACTCCTTCGTGCCTCGCCCAGCCGGCGATGCCCTGAATGAGGCATTGACGACGCTCAACGTCCCGAATGAGGCATTCAGGGCATCGCCGGCCGCCATCACCAGCGATCCGGTCGCACCGCTACAGTTCGGCGATCGTCTTGGCGACGCGGTCAGGTGATTCCAGGGGCAGCATGTGCCCGGTGTTGGCCAACCGCTCGTAGCGGGCGTTCGGCAGTGCTTCGGCCACCGCCCTGCCCAGCTCCGGGTCGATCACCGTGTCGGCGCTGCCGGCCAGGACGATGGCCGGCACCTCCACCGAGCGCAGGTCGGCACGCAGGTCCAACCCGCGCGACGACCGGAAGTAGTCGGCGCGCACCTTGCGGGGTGTCGCGGCGAACAGCCGCCGGTTGGCCTCCAGGGCCGACGCCTCGACCCTGGGTCCCATGGTGCTGGCCAGCATCTTCCTGCCGAGCGGGCCACGGCGAAGCGCCCAGCTGAACACCGGGTTGCCCATCAGCTTCACTTCGCTGTCGGGGGTCTCCTGGCCGTGGGCGGCGGTGGCCAGCAGCACGAGGCCGCGTGCCCGCTCGGCGGCGTGCTCGACCGCGTAGGACATGACCGCGAAACCGCCGCCCGAGTGCCCGGCGAGAACGGCGTCCCGCGCGTCCACCGCCTCGAGCACGGTGGCCAGGTCGTCGCCCAGCCGCCGCACGCTGATCGGCTCGGTGCCCAGCGTCGACTCGCCGTGTCCGCGGTGGTCGTAGGTGACGACCGTGTAGCCCTGGCCGACCAGCCGGCCGGCCACTCCCGACCACGCCTTGCGGCTGTGCGCCCAGCCGTGCGCCAGCACGACCGTGCCCGTGCCGTCACCGACCGGCGGGCCGAGCACGGAGACGGCGAGCTGGGCCCCGTCACTGGTGCGGACGGTGCTCCCGCGACCCTCGCCGGCGTCGGTGTCCACCGGAGCGCCCGCGCCGATCAGCTGGTTGAGCCTGCCGAACGCCGCCTGGGTGGCCTGCGAGTGCTCCTGCCCGATGTCGGCGAGTTTGCCGAGGACCTTCGCGATGCCCTGCGGTTCCGCCTTGAAGTGCATGGAAAGCCGGGTGCGCTGGCCGCCCACCGCCGCCTCGAGGACGAACTCGCAGGTGCCGACGAACGCACCGGACACGTAGTCGGCCGCGATCCGCTTCCCCGGCTCGACCTCGGTGGTGCGCGCGACGAACCGCAGCTTCGGGCCGCCCTTGTCGACGCCCTTCGGGTGCACGGTCACCTCGGTCTCGCCGCCCGGCTCCTCGGGGGCGACCGGGCCGGACTTGAAGGTGTTCTTCGGCACCCACCAACCGGCGCCGCCGTTGAGCTCGGCGACGAGCTCCTTCCAGACGACGTCCGGAGACGTGTCGATGTAGGTGGTGTCGACGATGTCGTAGCTCATGATGGGGTCCCTCCCGAATTCCTTCGCTGGCCGAAGAAGCCCTGACCTGGGGTGAGCACGTGGTCCGGGTCGTAGCGTTGTTTTGCCGCCACCAGCGGCCACCAGTGCTCGCCGAAGTGGCCGCGCCAGTCCCGCCTTGTCATGTCGGGGATGGCACCGACCAGGTACCGCGTGCCGCCGAGCATGACCGCCAGGTCGTAGTACCTGCGGTTCTGCTCGAGCATCCCGGCGATCCCCTGGTCGCCGGGGGCCGGGAACCGCAGCAGGTCGAACAGGTAGACCACCGGCTCGTCGGGCACCCGGAACATCGGCCTGGTCAGCCTCGCCGTGGGGAACGGGTACAGGCCGGCGAAACCCACCCCGAGGTCGGCCGCCGTGAGCTCGGGCATCACCTTCTCCGTGAACTCGGCGACCGTCGAGCGGGGCAGCACCAGTGACAACCAGGGGTGCGCCTGCTCCCAGAAACCGTTCTCCCGCAGCCACACCTCGAGCGGGTCCAGCCGGAACACCCAGTCCCGGATGGACAGATCGTCGAAGGTCGCCGTGGCACGGTCGTCGCTGAGCCCGGCGAGCAACGCCGCGCGGTCCGGCTGGTGCACCCCGTCGTGATAGGCGACGGCATCGATGAAGTACCGCCACGCGGTGTCGTCCGCGTTGCGGACCGGGCCGCCCGCCTGGAAGTCGAACCGGCCGTCGCGCATGATCGTTTCCTGGTCGGCCAGGAAGGTGTGCAGGTCGTCGTAGTACAGGGCGAACGTGGCGACCCGCGCCGGTGCCGGGATCAGCTTGACCCTGGCCTTCGTGATGATCCCGACCTGACCGCCGCCGGCGAGCGCGGCGTAGAACAGGTCCGGGTGCTCGGTAGCCGACGCGCGGACCAGGTAGCCACGGCCGGTGACGATCTCGATCTCGGTGACCGTGTCCGCCTGCAGGCCGTGTTTCTGTACCTGGCCACCGATCCCGCCGACGCTGATGGTGCCGCCGATCGACAGGTGCTGGTAGTCGGTATGCGACGGCGGCATCCTGCCCTCCGGCAGGGCCGCGTCCACCAGCTGCGCCCACGAGACGCCCGTGTCCACCCAGGCACTGTCCACATCGGTACTGTGGATTGTGGACAGTCCCTTCGCGTCGATCGAGATACCGCCGGGCACCGCTGCCTGGCCGTAGTTCGAGTGCGACTCCAGGTGACCGGCCGTGCCGCCGCTCTGACCGCTCATGGCGATCGTCAGGTTGTTGCACCGTGCGTACCGGACCATCGCGATGATGTCGCCCACCGAACCGGGCCGCAGCACGGCTTTCGGTGTCTCGGTGACCAGGTTGCCGAAGTCCGTGGCGAACGTGCCAACGACCTCGGGTGAGGTCTCCAGGGTGCCGTCCAGGCGCGGCAGGCGGACCACGTCACTGGTGTCGGCGATCGCCCACGAACCACTCGCCGTACTCCAGCCGACCACCGCCGCCCCGACCGTGATCCGCCGCAGGACGCTGCGCCTCGTGAGTGCGCCCTTCGTCAGGTTCGCCATCGCCAATCAGCTCCGGATCTCTGAGCTGGCCCGGCCGGCGTACTCGGCGTTGGACAGGGTGGTGATCTGGTAGGCGGACACGTCGAACTTCTTGAGCTGCTTGCGGAACTGCGACGTGAGACCCGGCCAGATGGACGGGTTGCGGCCGTGCGCGTCGAGATACCAGCTGGCGCACTGTCCAGCGTTCCACACGGTTGTCTTCAGCCGCTCCTGGACCGTCTCGTTGTAGGCGATCTGCGCGTCCTCGTGCACCGAAACACTGGACAGGCCGCGCTTGTCCATCTGCTTGAGCGCGTCGATCACGTAGGCGACCTGCGCCTCGATCATCACCGTCTGCGACGAGTGGCCGAGTGTCGTGTTCGGACCGAGCAGCATGAACAGGTTGGGGAACCCGGCGACCGTGGTGCCGCGGTAGGCGGCCATGCCGTCGACCGCCCACGCCTCCGCCAGCGAGCCGCCCCGGTCGTTCCACACCCGCCTGGCGATCGGCCGCTCGGTGGCCTGGAACCCGGTGCCCAGGATGATCGTGTCGATCTCCCGCTCGGTGCCGTCGGCCGTGACGACCGAGCCGGCCTTCACCTCGGCGATGCCGTCGGTCACCAGCTCGACGTTCGGCTGCTGGATCGCGTCGTAGTAGGTGTTGGAGAACAGCATGCGCTTGCACCCGATGATGAAGTCGGGCGTCAGCTTGGCGCGCAGTTCGTCGTCCTTGATGGACTTGTTCAGGTGCTTGACGAACATGTTCTGCACGGTCTTCTCGGCGATCGCCGGGCGGGCCAGGATGGCGGCGAGCAGCTCACGGCCCTTCTGGTTGTAGCCACGCCGGAAACCGCGGTAGCCGGGCACGTTGCGGAACAGCCACTGCCGGAACTTGCTGTTCGTCTTGTCGTTCTTGGGTGCGACCCACGCGGCCGTGCGCTGGTAGAGGTCCAGCTGGCCGACCTCCGGCTGGATCTTCGGCACGAACTGCAGCGCCGAGGCGCCGGTGCCGATCACCGCCACCCGCTTGCCGGACAGGTCGTAGTCGTGGTCCCAGGTGGACGAGTGGAACACCTTGCCCTTGAAGTCGGCCAGGCCGGGGATGTCCGGGACGATCGGGTCGCTCAGGTAGCCGCTGCCGGTCACCAGGACCTGGGCGGTGTAAGAACCCTTGCTTGTCTCGATGTGCCAGCGGCGCACCGACTCGTCCCAACGCGCGGAGATCAGCTCGTGGTGGAACCGGATGTAGGGCCGGACCCCGAACTCGTCGGCGCATTCGTTCAGGTACCGGCGCAGCTCCGGCTGCTTGCCGTAGGTGCTCTGCCAGTTGTTCCGCTGGGCGAAGGAGTACGAGTAGAGCAGCGCGGCCACGTCGCACTCGGCGCCCGGGTAGGTGTTGTCCCGCCAGGTGCCGCCGACCTCGCCGGCGCGCTCGAAGATCAGGAAGTCGTCCTCTTTGGACTTCAGCAGGCGGATGGCCATGCCGAGGCCGGAGAACCCGGCGCCGATGATCGCCACCCGGACGTGCGGCACGCGTTGCCCGCCGCCGCCGTCCTGGCGTACGTCGTCCAGTGTGGAGTCGCTGATCGTCATGAGGTGCCTCCCCAGGCGTTCCGCGACAGCACGATGCGGAAGTTGTTGAAGATCTTGTCCTCGAGCGTGTACGCGAAGATGTCCAGGTAGCGCTCGAACCGGGCCACGACCTCTTCGCCTTCCATGGCGACGGCCTCGTCCCGGCGCTCGGCCAGGTTGGCCAGCCACGCCCGGCAGGCGTCGCTGAAGGTCTCCCGCTCGTTGCGGAGCTCGATGATCTCGAAAAGACCCTCGGCCGCCTGCACCAGCTCGTTCGTGTGCGGGATGTAGCAGCCCTGGAACTCCTCACGCTGCAGGAACTTCAGGTCGTCGATGAGCTTGCGGTTCAGCGGCGGCGCCTCGATGGTCATCATGTGCAGCACGAGCCGGCCGTCCACCTTGAGCAGCGAGTTGCACTGCCGGAAGAAGGCCCGGAACCGCTGCACCCGCTCCTTCGGCGGCAGTGAGGACAACACGAAGTGCTCGAGCGCGTTGACGCAGAACGCGGCGTCGTACGGCTCCTCCGTGCGGTGGTCCTCCCAGCTCTCCACCTTGATCTCGACCTTCGGGTTGCCGAGGGAGTCGACGAACTCCTTCTGGGTTCGGCTGAGGGTGACCCCGGTGGCGCTCTGCACGCCGTGCTCGGTGGTGGCGCGGTCGAGCATCGTGCCCCACCCGCTACCGATGTCCAGGATCTTCTTCGCGCCGACCGCACGGGCCTGCTCGATGAACGCGTCGAGCTTGCGGTACTGGGCGGCGTCGTGACCTTCGCGCAGACCTTCGCCCTCAGCCCAGTAGCCGCCGGAGTACATCATGGCGGGCCCCAGCAGGAGGCGGTAAAAGTCGTTGCTCACCTCATAGTGGTGCCGAATCGCGTCGACCTCGGGATTCACCGGCTTGTTCTGGACCGCGGTCATTCTCGCCTCTTCTCGTCATTGGCAGGGGCCCCAAAACCTCCACATGTCGCGACAGAGATAACCGGGTGGCCCGCAAGCGGTCCGCAAGAGCGCCCGGCATTGCGCCGGCGTTGCGCGGGTGGGGCTTTCCTATCCACCACGACACGCACTCCTCGAGAGGACCCACACTCATGGAACTGCCCACCGTCGAGGACCTGGCAGCCCAGCTGCAAGACGTTTCCGGCGCGGAAGAGGTTGACGTCGACGCTGCTCTGCAGAAGATCTCGGACGTCGACTCGCTGGACCTGATGGAGTGGCTGTACAACTTCCAGTCCGCGTACCCGCACATCCCGGCCGACGAGTCGTTGTTCAGCGACTTGGATGACACGACCACGCTGCGCCACGTGCACGGCAAGATCGTGGCGCTGGTGTCGCAGCCCGCGCAGACGTAGGGACGGCCGTGACTGGCTTTCAGATCACCGGCTGGGGCATGTCCGTGCCTGGGCACGTGGTGACCAGTGCCGAGATCGCCGAGCGTTTCGGCGTGACCGAGGACTGGGTGGTCAGCAGGTGCGGGATTCGCGAGCGGCGGTTCGTCTCCCCCGGGGAGACGACCGCCAGCCTCGCGGTCGAGGCCGGCCGCCGCGCGCTCGAGCGCGCGGGGCTGACCGGCTCCGACATCGCGCACCTCATCGTGGCCTCGGCGACACCGGAGCAGCTCTCCCCCGCCACGTCGGTGTTCGTGCAACACGAACTCGGCATCACGGGGAGCGCGCACGACGTCAACGCGGAGTGCTCCGGGTTCGTGTACGGGCTCGTGACCGCGGCTGGTCTGATGACGCTGGACCCGCGGCCGATCCTGTTGATCGGCTCGGACACCCACTCACTGACGATCAACCCGAAGGACCGCGATCTCAGCATCCTGGCCGGGGACGGGGCGGGCGCGGTCGTGCTCACCCCGACACCGAACAAATGGATGCTGGCCTGGAACCTGGGGGCCGACGGCTCGAAGGCCGACAGCTTGAAGATCCAGGCGGGCGGGAGCCGGATGCCGACCACGGAGGAAACTGTCCGAAAAGGACTGCACTACTCCGAGATCAAGGGCAACGAGATCTACCTGAACGCGGTGCGGTTCACCGTCCGAACGGTACGAACCACGCTGGAGCAGGCCAAGGTCAAGCCCGACGAAGTGGACCACATCCTGCCGCACCAGGCCAACATCCGCATCATCAACTCGATTCTCACCCACACCGGTCTCCCGCAGGACAAGCTGATCACCAACCTCGAGCGTTACGGCAACACCGCGTCGGCCTCCATGCCGATCGCGCTCACCGAAGCGCTCGACGCCGGCCGCATCAAGGACGGCGAACTGGTTCTGCTAGCGGGCTTCGGCGCGGGAATGACGTGGGGATCGATGCTCCTGAAATGGGGTGGCGAAGCCACATGAGCAAACAAAGCGGCGTTCGTCCCGAGCAGCCGGTCGCTCTCGTCACGGGAGCGTCCGGCGGCCTCGGCCAGGCGCTGGCCATCGAGCTCGACGCGCTCGGCTGCCGGGTCGCGGTGCACTACAACAAGTCGGCCGACTCAGCTCGTGCCGTGGCCGACAAGTTGGAGAACACCTCGATCGTGGTGGGCGGCGACATCGGGTCGTGGGAAGCGGTCCAGGCCATGTACGAGGAGATCCGTTCCGAACTCGGGCCGATAGACGTGCTGGTGAACAACGGCGGCATCCGCAAGGACGCCCTGATGGCCATGCAGGCGCCGCAGGACTGGTACGACGTGATCCAGACGAACCTGATCGGCACGTTCCACACCACGCGGGCTTCCATCGGCGGCATGTTGCGCAAGCGGTGGGGCCGCGTGATCAACATCGTCTCACCGTCGGGGCTCATCGCCTCGCCCGGGCAGACGGCGTACTCGGCGTCGAAGGCGGGCATCATCGGGCTCACCCGGACGTTGGCGGCGGAGGTCGGTCGCCGTGGGGTGACGGTCAACGCGCTGTCGCCCGGGTTCATGGAGACTCCTATGACCAGCGGTCTTTCCGACGCCGTAGTTGACGGGATCCGTGAGAAGTCGCCCATTCCGCGGCTGCCGACGACGGAAGAGGTGGCCCGCAGCCTTCGCCTGTTCCTCGACGGCGACTGCATCACCGGTCAGGTTCTGAGCGTCGACGGCGGCGTGTCGATCACCTGACGACCGGAACACAACGGCGGGCCCGCGCACAGCACAGTGCGCGGGCCCGCCAATGTCGTTCGGCACTTCCGGCCCCGAGATCGCGGTTCCCGCACCCGAAATCGCGGTTCCCGCACCCGAAATCGCGGTTCCCGCACCCGAGATCACGGTTCCCGCACCCGAAATCGCGGTTCCCGCGCCCGAGTCGGCGCGGTGGCTATCTCAACTGGCTGTTCGTCAGCCGGGAGACGAGTTGGTCGCGCATCCGCGCGGGGACGGTGTCGGCGAACCGGCTCAGGTACTGCGCCAGGTGCGGCTCGCTGTCCAGGAAGGGCAGGTCGAACACCAGCAACTGACGCACAGCCAGCAGCGGCACCGGCGAGCGCAGCGGACGAAACGTCCTACTCCACAGCCCAGGCTCCGGACAAGTCGGGTGGAACTGCCCGATCATCAGTCCACTCGCGACGAACTCGTCCTTCGCCTTGTGCTGCAGCTCATCCAGCTCCGTGGAATCCTCGTGATCGAGGTGCGGCAACACCACCAGCACGGCCAACAGCTCCCGATCATCGTCGGTCAGGCCGGCCGACAACCGCTCGTGCAACGAGGGCAGCCGAGAGATCACCCCGGGCATGTCCAGTCCCCCACCGTCATCCACCGGAACGCCAAGGTAGTACAGATCCTTGCGCAGCGAAGGCGCCGTGTACGGGCAGACCGGACCGGTGCGGCCGAGCTTCGGGTGCGAGGACACCAGGAACTCCTCGCTCCAGCGCAGGATCTCCGCCACCGGCTCGGGCGCCGCGCCCTCCCGGACCTGACTGGCCGGCCAGATCAGGAGCTGGTCGTCACCGAGTGCCACACTCACCGCGGCACCCTCCACATCGGACGTAACGACGGGCCGTCCGGTAGCACGATGTCGGCACCAGTCGGCACGAAACCGTGACGGCGGCCCAACCCGGCGCCGCCGGCCGAGCTGGTCTCCGTGTACACGGGGACCCCTTCCCGATCCGCGCTCGCCATGAGCGCCTCGACCAGGCCGTTACCCGTGCCGCGGTGCTGGGAACGGGAGTCGACGCAGATGAACGACACGTAACAATGCCGGCCATCCGGATGACGCTGCGCCTGCAACTCCATGATCGTCGACAGCGAATCCCAGTACTCACCGGCGATCCCGGCGAACAGCTCGGTCAGCTCGGCGTCCCGCGCCGCCACCTTCTCCCAGGCACCCGGCGGGAGGAACAGCAGTGCGGCGTCACGACGGGGCGTGGTGTACACGCCGGCGTAGTCGAGCGCGATCTCCAGGTGTGCCCGGAAGAACTCGGGCACGATCTCCGCACGCCGCCGCTCGTCCGGGAAGGCCCAGGCCATCAGCGGATCGTCGTGGAAGCACCTGGTGAGAAGGTCCACCAGCCGGTCGGTGTCGGCGCTGGCGGCAGGGACGACTTCGGTTCGCACGGTGTCTCCCTCTGTGACGTCCGTGGCCAGCCGGTGCACCCGGCCATGCAGGTGATCGAGGTAGCTCTCGGCCTCGGGCTTGAGCAGGACGCTGCGCAGCACGTGTGCAGTCGCAGCGTCATCGGTGAGATCGGGGTGCCGGCGCCGGAACGCCTCGGCGTCGACCCGCAGGACACTCAGGAACACCGGATCGTCCTCTGTGGACATACCGGTGCGCAGCACCCGGTCCGACGCCGCGTCGACCGCACTGAGCGTCGCCTCGCCGGTCGCCGGGAAGTAGGTGACGATGTCGAGTTCCGGCCGCTGGTAGAGCCGCAGCGCCGGGTCGGCCTCGATCAGGTCCGCCCAGCGCAGCGCGCCACGCCGGCCGGCGGCCAGCGTGGCGCCGAACCCCTTCTGGTCCAACGGAATCAGCTGCAGCGTCAACCAGAGAGCCGCGGCGGACGCGCCGGCGCGGGAGCACTCCAGGCTGACCTCGCCGAGGTGCAGCTCGGCGTCGGTGAAGTAGGTGTACGGCGAGTCGTGAGCGAAGAAAAGCGAGCTGACCAGCCGGCTGATAGCCGACCATCCGGCCAGGGCGAGTAAGGAACTCGCCGAGATTCTGACCGTCTCCCGGCAGGCACTCGCCGATGTCCGACTGGTGGCCAGCGGTTACCGGCAACTGTCCCTTGACGAGGAATGCGACTCCGCCGAATCGGTGCTGACCATCGCGGATGTGGTGGTCGAACTGCGGCGCGACTACGGTGAGCTGCCCGAGCGGACCGGCACCCTGCTCGCGACCGTGCTCCGCGAGGGCGTCACGAACGTGTTGCGCCACAGCAAGGCGGAGCGGTGCGACATCCAGATCAAGCAGTCGGAGCGCTCGGTACTCATCGACATGGTCAACGACGGCGCGTTGCCGGAACCGGACCGCCGCGACATGAGCAACGGCAGTGGGAGCGGGCTGCGCAATCTGTCCGAGCGGGTCCAGACGGTCCGCGGTGCGCTGGTGGCCGAGCAGCTGCCGAACGAGCGGTTCCGGCTGCGCGCGACGATCCCGCTGGTGGAGCGGCAAGAACCGTCCGACCTGGCTACATCCAGCCGGCATCCCTGGCGATTCGGATCGCGTCCACACGATTCCGCGCGTTGAGCTTGGTGACGATGGTCGTCAGGTAGTTGCGGACGGTCCCCGCCGACAGGAACAGGCGGGCGGCGATGTCCACGGCATCGGCTCCGCTCTCGGTCATGCGCAGCACCTCGAGTTCCCGGCTGGTCAGCGGGCATTCCTCGGTGTCCCAGGCGGCCAGCGCGAGTTCGCCGTCGATGACCCGCCGGCCGACCGACACCTCCCTGATGGCGTTGGCCAACTTCTCGGCCGGCGCGTCCTTCAGGATGAACCCGTTGACCCGCGCGGCGAGCGCGCGGCGCAGAGTGCCGGGACGGCCCAGGCTGGTCAGGATCAGCGTGCGGCAGGCGGGCAACTGTTCGTGGAGCTCGACAGCGGCGGAAATCCCGTCCAGGCCCGGCAGATCGATGTCGATGACCGCGACGTCCGGCCGGTGCTCCATGGCGGCCGGCAGGATCTCCGTCCCGAACGCGACCTCGGCGACGACGTCGATGTCCGGCTCCAGCACGAGCAACGCGACCAACGCGCCCCGAACCATGTGCATGTCCTCGGCCAGCAGAACCTTAATCACACACAGCCCCTAGCACGCGAAACCCAAACCTGACAACCAGCCCCGAAACAGAGAATGCCTCATTCGGCAGGAACTGTGGCGTCGAGGATTATAGAACTCGACCACTCATTCCACAATAGCTCGTTGCGCTTCACCCGGAGGTCCCGGAATACGTCGTGTTGAGACCTCAGGTTCAACTGAAAACGTTGCGTTCCAAGGTACAAAGAATGGCTCGGCTCCCGGAGTCCGCGCCTCACCGGTACTGTCACCCGCCATGTATCCCCCGATCGAGCCGTACCGGCACGGCATGCTCGACGTAGGAGGAGACAATCTCCTGTACTGGGAGGAATGTGGCGATCCGGGCGGCAAGCCGGCGCTCGTCCTCCACGGCGGTCCCGGCTCGGGCGCCACCCCGGGCTGGCGCCGCTTCTTCGACCCGGACCACTATCGGGTGGTCCTGTTCGACCAGCGCAACTGCGGGCGCAGCACCCCGCACGCGGCCGACCCGAGTACCGACCTGTCCACGAACACCACCCAGCATCTCCTGTCGGACATCGAGCTGCTCCGCACCGAGCTGGACATCGACCGCTGGCTCCTGTTCGGCGCGTCCTGGGGCTCTGTCCTCGGTCTCGCGTATGCCGAGCGACACCCGGCGCACGTCACGGAGATCATCATGTTCGGCGTGGCCACCGGGCGCCAGACCGAAGTGGACCTGCTGGTGCGTGGCCTGGCACCGATGTTTCCCCAGGCGTGGGAGCGCTTTCACGCCGGCGCGGCCGGTGCGGACGATTTGCCGGCCGCCTACTACGAGCTGCTGAACTCCCCCGACGCCGCCGTGCGGGAGCGGGCGGCCGTGGAGTGGTGTGCCTGGGAGGACGCGCTCGTGCCGACCACGGGAGCCGGCGCGCGGTACCGGGACCCGCGGTTCCGGCTGGGTTTCGCCAGGCTGGTCACGCACTACTGGAGCCAGGGCCACTTCCTGCCCGACGGGGACATCATCGCCAATGCCGGCCGGCTCGCGGGCATCCCCGGCGTGCTGGTGCAGGGCACGCTGGACCTGGGGAATTTGCTCGGGACGCCGTGGCTGCTGGCCCACGCGTGGCCGGGCTGCGAGCTGATCCTCGTCGACGAGGCCGGCCACGAGACCGAGACCGTCGGGATGGGAGCCGCTCTGGTGGCCCAGACCGACCGGTTCGCCAGTCAAAGTTGACACCGGACGGCCGCCCGTAGTCGAATCTCGATCACTATGACAACGTTGTCGCGCAGGGCCCGCCGCGCCACCATGAGCGACGTGGCGCAGCAGGCGGGCGTGAGCATCAAGACCGTCTCCCGGGTGGTCAACGACGAACCGGGAGTCCACGCGGACACGGCCGAACGCGTCCTGGCGGCCATCGAGCGCCTGGGGTTCCGCCGTAACCTCGGCGCGCTCAACCTGCGCCGGGGCGAGTCGACGGGCACCATCGGCCTGGTCCTGGAGGACGTGGCCAACCCGTTCTATTCGGGTCTCACCCGCGCGGCCGAGGAAGTGGCACGACGGTTCGGCCGACAGGTCCTCACCGGATCGTCCGACGAGGACCCGACCCGTGAACGCGAGCTGTCCCTGGAGTTCTGCGCGCGGCGGGTCGACGGGCTGATCGTCATCCCGGCCGGCAAGCAGCACGGCTACCTGATGCCCGAGATCGCGTCCGGCATGCCGGTGGTGTTCGTGGACCGGCCCCCCGGCGACGTCTCGGCCGACACCATCCTGGTCGACAACGCGGCGGGCGCCGCGAAGGCCGTCGCCCACCTGGCCGCCCACGGCCACCGGCGGATCGCGTTCCTCGGTGACGCCCCTACGATCTTCACGGCGGCCGAGCGGCTGCGCGGCTTCCGCGACGGCTGCGCCAGGGCCGGGATCCCGTCCGACCTGGTGGCCATGGGGCCGCACTCCGACGAGACCGTGCGCACCGTGCTGGGCGCGGCCACGGCGCTCATCACCGGCAACAACCGCATCACCGTGCTGGTGCTGCGGGCCCTGGCCGGCGCGGTGCACCGCCCGGCCCTGGTCGGCTTCGACGACTTCGAGCTGGCCGACCTGCTCGACCCGCCGGTCAGCGTGATCGCGCTCGATCCCGCGGTGCTCGGCAAGGCCGCCGCCGAACTGCTGTTCGCGCGGCTCGAGGGCGACAGCTCGCCACCCCGCCGGATCGTCATGCCCGTCCGGCTCATCCCCCGCGGTTCCGGAGAGGTATCCCCATGAATGACGGCTTGCGGCCGGTGCGGCTGCCGGCGAACCAGCCGCCGCGCTTCTACCGCGGCGGCGCGGCCATCGCGGCGCTGCGGGGTGACAGCCCGGCCATGGAGTTCGGTCCGGAGGACTGGGTCGCGTCGTGCACCACGTTCCACGGCGAGGCCGCGACGGGCCTGACCACGCTGCCGGACGGGATGTTGCTGCGGGACGCGGTCGCCGCGGCACCGGCCAACTGGCTGGGTGACGCGCACGTGGCTCGGTTCGGCGCCGAGCCTGCGCTGCTGGTGAAGCTGCTCGACGCCGGGCAGCGGCTGCCCGTGCACTGCCACCCCGGCAACGAGTTCGCGGCCGCGCACTACGGCTCCCGGTACGGCAAGACCGAGGCGTGGGTGGTGGCCGGCGCCGCTGGGAATGCGACCGTGTACCTCGGTTTCCGCGAGGACCAGCCGGCGTCCACTGTGGCCGACTGGGTGTCCACTCAGGACTCGGCGGCCATGCTGGCCGCGCTGAACCCGGTGACCGTCCGGGCCGGCGACACGGTGTTCGTGCCGGCCGGGGTGCCGCACGCGATCGGCGCCGGGGTGTTCATCGTGGAGCTGCAGCAGCCGACCGACCTGTCGGTCACGCTCGAGTGGCGCGACTTCCTCGACGCCGAGGCGGGCGGGCACCTGGGAATCGGCTTCGACACGGCGCTGGGCTGCGTCGACCGGAGCGGCTGGGCGGACCGGCTCGACGAGTTGGTTGGCCATTCGAAGACCGGCGACGCCCCGGTGACCGACCTGTTCGGTCACCCGGACTTCTTCCGTGCGGAACGACTCCAGGACGGCGCCTCCCGCGACGCCTCGTTCGCGATCCTCGTGGCGTTGGACGGCGCCGGCACGTTGCGGACGGAGAACGCCGGCGACGTCCCACTGGCGAAGGGCGACACCTACGTCGTCCCGCACGCCGCCGGCACGACCAGGGTCGACGGCGACGTGACCACCATCCGGTGCCTACCGCCGACCCCGTGACCTCACCAGCCGAGCACGGCCGTCAGGTGCTCGGCCACCACCGGTGACATCGTCTGCATGTAGGCCGACGTGGGGTGGTTGAAGTCCATGTACACCCACACGTTCCCGATGAGCGACGGACACACCTCCGGCGTGCAGAAGTAGGGCGTGAGGTCCATGAAGGACACACCGGGGGGCACGGGCGCCGACTTGTACGGCGGCACGTCGGCGTAGAGCGCGTCCCTAGGCGTGGCACAGGCCTCGGGACCGTTCGCCTGCACGCACGAACCGGGGTCGAACGGGTGCCGGGGAGTGTCCCGGACGGCGACCACGGGGATCCCCGCGTCGGTCAACGTCCGCCACCCGTGCACGAAGCCGGGTGGGGTCTTCTCGGTCGGCCCGACCCGCACATCGTAGGTCGCCAACGTGACCACCGCATCCGGCGCCAGGTCGATGATCCGCGAAGCAGCCTCGGCGTTCCATTCTGTGCAGTCCGGCGCGAAGTCGTCCGTGCCGACGGAGAAAGGACACGCACCCTTCAGGAACGAGACCAGCTCCCAGTCGCGCTGCTCGGCGATCGGCCGCATGGCCGACAGGTACTGCTGCATGTGCGAGTCGCCGATCATCACGACCCTCTTCTTCGGCTTCCCGGGCGGTCGCTGCACGCAGATGGCGTTGTTCAGCTGGCAGTCCATGCCCTCGGCCGAGGCCCACTCGTGCGGCAGCCCGACCAGCGGCGGCACCGGCTCGACGTTCGGCTCGCCGCGGTAGCGGAAGCCCGGGTGCTGCGCCGCGGCACCCGGGTGGTTCGGGTCGTCGACCGCGATGGCGAAGTCGGCCCGCCGATCGGTGTAGACCTGCCAGGTGACGGCCGTACCGAGCGCGGCCACCAGCATGACCGCGCCGAACCGGTAGGCACCCCAGCCGGTCGGCTCGCCGAACCGGGACTTGCGGGCCGGCTCCTCGATGAGGTGGTGGGTCAGCACGGCCAGCCCGAACGAAATGGCGATGATCACCGCCCCGCCGCGCAGCGCCACCTCGGGCTGGTTGCGGTAGGCCAGGTAGAACAGCAGCACCGGCCAGTGCCACAGGTACAGCGCGTAGCTGAGGTCACCGATGTAGCGGACCGGCCGGGAGCCGAGGATCCGGTCGGCGCCGGCGCGGCTGCCGCTCGTGCCGGCCAGCAGCACGAGCACCGCGCAGAGCGTCGGCCACAGCGCCGCGTAGCCGGGGAACACGGTGCCCACCTGCAGCACCAGCCCGCACATGACCAGCCCGGCCACACCCGCCCAGCCGAGCACCACCCGTACCAGCTTGGGCAGCGCCACCGAGTCGACGAACAGTGCGAGCAGCCCGCCGAGCACGAACTCCCACACCCTGGTGAGCGTGTGGAAGTAGGCCAACTGCTGGTGTGCGGCCGTGAGCACCACCGAGTAGGTGAGCGAGGCCGCGCCGACGGCGCCGAGCGCCAGGGCCACCCAGGTCCGCAGCCCACCGCCGAACCGCCGCGCGAGGAACGCGATCAGCACGATCAGCAGCGGCCACGCGACGAACAGCTGTCCCTGGATCGACAGCGACCAGAAGTGCTGGACGACACTCGCCGTGTTGTTCTGGGCGAAGTAGTCGGTCGAGTCGGCGGCCAGCTGCCAGTTCTCCAGGTAGAGCGCGGCGGCCACGACCTCGCGGATCGTCTGGTACCAGCGGGTTTCCGGGATGATGAGGACGCTCGCCGCCATCACCGCCACCAGCACGGTGAGCGCCGCCGGGAACAGTCGCTTGATCATCCGGCCCCACAGCGGGCGGAACTCGACCCGGCCGCGGCCGGTCGCGCGGACCAGCTGCGCGGTGAGCAGGAAGCCGCTGATCACGAAGAAGACGTCGACGCCGCCGGAGACCCGGTTCAGCCAGACGTGGTAGACGACCACCAGGACCACGGCCAGCGCGCGCAGGCCCTGCAGCTCAGGACGGTATCCCCGGGCAACTCCGGGTGCCGGTCTCGTTGTCGTGGAGGGGGTAGACGTCTCCTCTTCCACGACAGCAAGCTTCTGCGGCATAAGACCTCCGGGTTGCGAGCGGCGGTCATGCTCTCAGCCGAAGGTGAACTTTCAAGAACCGGGGTTGCCTGAAGTGACGTGATTCACGTCGTCAGTTTTCGCGTTGCTCCGGACGCGTCGCGGGCTGATCCGGATCACGACGCGGATGACCTCGGGTGGGAGCTTCAGGTACTCCTCGCCGGCCCCGCTGCCCTCGTACTCCTCGGCCAGCCGGACGGCGATCGCCCGGCCGACGTCCGGTTCCACCACGGCCGTGCCGCGCACCTCCACGTACCGCAGCGGGTCCCGGGGGTCGTGCACGATCAGGCTGACCCGCGGCTCGCGGCGCACGTTCTTCTCCTTGAGCCGGCCCTCGGCCGTGGAGATCAGCAGGTCGTCCCCATCGAGCCCGACCCACACGACCGAGGTCTGCGGGCTCCCGTCGGGGTTCACGGTGGCGAGCGCGGCGACGTTGGGCTCAGCCAACAGCCGACGAGCGGCATCGGAATACATACCCCCGACCCTAGATCAGCCCCCGCGGCCCGCCACCGGGCCCGCATGTCCCCACTTCCCACACCCGAGATCGCGGTTCCCACACCCGAGATCGCGGTTCCCACACCCGAGATCGCGGTTCCCACACCCGAGATCGCGGTTCCCACACCCGAGATCGCGGTTCCCGCACACGAGATCGCGGTTCCCGCACACGAGATCGCGGTGTCCGGCCGACATGGCCGCACGTGGGGTGGAGTCCGGGGGCTGACGCGCTGTCGATTGGGTGCGGCTCGCCCGGGGTGAACGGTCGAGAACCGCGAACATGCGTGCCGGTGGCAGGGACATGCGCGCCGGAAGCGCGACCATGCATGCCGGTGGTGGGGACATGCGTGCGGGAAGCGCGATCTCGCCGTCGAGAACCGCGATCTCGCTGGCCGGAACCGCGATCTCGGTGTCGAGAAGCGCGATCTCGGTCAGCTGAGGCCCATCGCGCCTTCCGTTTTCTGCACGCCGCGGTAGATGCTCGGCGCGAACTGGGCCATGGCCTGCGCGATGGTCGGGATGAACTTGACGTTGCTGCCCAGCGGCAGGCGGTAGCCGCCCTGCACGCCCTGGCGCTCCCACAGGTGGGCCAGTTCGGGGTGGCGCCCGGCGAACCCGGGGTCGGCCGGGTAGAAGTCGAGCCGCACGTGCGCCCGCTCCCCCACGAGCTTGTCGGACGCGGCGCCCGACAGCTTGTCGGACAGACTCTCGGAACCGACCTGCATCGGCGTGTGCTTGGAGATGACCACCGCCGCCAGCTCACCCCACGGCACCGCCCACGGCGCGCCCCGCGGGTCGTCCCAACGCAGCCCGGCCGGCTCGAAGACCAGCTTGCGCGGCCGGAACACCTTGTCCTTGCGGATGACCACGAACAGCGCGGGCAGCAGGAACAGCACGCCGAAGATGAGCCCCACGGCCACCGCGCCGCCGCCGCCGTCGACCCCACCCGCCAGGCTCGAGATGATCGCCACCATCCCGATGACACCGGCCACGATCGAGCCGATGACCGCCTTGCGTCCGTCGACCTTGCCGACGTCGAGGACCACCCCGGGTCCACCCATCCCGGGCGGCGGCCCGTAGCCCGGCGGCGGCCCGGCCATGCCCATCGGCGGCGGACCGGGAGGCATCGGCGGGCGGCCGGGCGGAAACCCCTGCGGGTAACCCGGCGGCGGCCCGAAACCCTGCTGTGGCCCCGGACCGTAGGGCCCCGGCCGGTGGCCATACGGCGGCGGCGCACCGTAGGGCTGCTGGAACTGAGGTCCCCCTGGCATGGTCACGCGGGGGATGGTATCCCCTGACACCGACAGAAATCAGCCGGTCAGCTGGTCTGCCGCCGCGTACGGGTCCAACTCCCCCGCCGCCACCCGCTTCGCCAGGCCCGCCAATACTTCCCCGCCACCCGGCCCCACGAACCGGGCCCGCATGGCAGCCATGGCGATCGCCTCGATCTCCCGTGCCGCGCGGGTCTCCCGCCGCGCGGCCAGCTCCCCATGGGACACGAGCCACGAGCGGTGGGCGTCGAGTGCGGCGAGCACGTCGGAGACACCCTCCCCGGCCGACGCCACCGTCCGCACGATCGGCTGCCGCCACGAAGGTCCCAGCTCCCGGCGGCCCAGCGAGATCATGTGCTTGAGGTCCCGCACCGTCTGCTCGGCGCCGTCCCGGTCGGCCTTGTTCACCACGAACACGTCGGCCACCTCGAGGATGCCGGCCTTCGCCGCCTGGATACCGTCGCCCATCCCCGGCGCGAGCAGCACCACCGTGGTGTCGGCGAGCGACACGATGTCCACTTCGGACTGTCCAACGCCGACGGTCTCGATCAGCACCACGTCGTAGCCGGCCGCGTCCAGCACCCGCAGCGCCTGCGGGGTGGCGACCGCCAGGCCGCCCAGGTGGCCGCGGGTGGCCATCGAGCGGATGAACACGTCCGGATCGGTGGTGTGGTCGTGCATCCGGATGCGGTCGCCGAGCAGCGCGCCGCCGGAGAACGGCGACGACGGGTCGATGGCCAGCACCCCGACGCGCAGGTCACGCGCCCGGAACGCCCCGACCAGCATGGACGTGGACGTCGACTTGCCGACCCCGGGCGGCCCGGTCAGCCCGAGCACCACCGCGTTACCCGTGTGCGGGGTCAGCGCCGCGGCCACCTCACGCAGCCGCGGGCTCTCGTCCTCGACGAGCGAGATCAGTCGCGCGACCGCCCGGGCCTGGCCCGTCCGCGCCCGCTCGACCAGCTCGGCTACCGGTGTCTCAGCTGGCACCAGGCACTCGGATGAGCAGCGCGTCGCCCTGCCCGCCACCGCCGCACAGCGCGGCCGCGCCCAGCCCGCCGCCGCGCCTGCGCAGCTCGTAGGCCAGGTGGACGGCCAGCCGGGCGCCCGAGGCACCGATCGGGTGACCCAGCGCGATGGCACCGCCGTCGACGTTGACGATGTCCTCGCTGATGCCGAGCTGCCGGGTGGACACCACGCCCACCGCGGCGAACGCCTCGTTGATCTCCACGAGGTCCAGGTCGGCCGGGGTCAGCTTCTCCTTGGCCAGTGCCGCGAGGATCGCGTTGGAGGGCTGCTCGTGCAGGCTCGCGTCGGGCCCGGCCACCACGCCGTGCGCGCCGATCTCGGCCAGCCACGACAGGCCGAGATCCTGGGCCTTCGCCTTGCTCATCACCACGACCGCCGCGGCGCCGTCGGAGATCTGCGACGCCGAGCCGGCGGTGATCGTGCCGTCCGGGGCGAACGCCGGGCGCAGCTTGGCGAGGCCGTCGGGCGTGGTGTCGGCCCGCACCCCCTCGTCCGTGTCGAACACCAGCGGGTCGCCCTTGCGCTGCGGCACGGACACCGGCGCGATCTCGTCGGCGAACCGGCCGGCGGCGATGGCGGCGGCCGCCCGCTGGTGGCTGCGCGCGGCGAAGACGTCCTGGTCGGCGCGGGTCAGCCCGTAGCGGGAGTTGTGCTTTTCGGTCGACGCACCCATGGCCACCTGGTCGAACGCGCAGAACAGACCGTCGTGGGCCATGTGGTCGATCATCGAGACGTCGCCGTACTTGAACCCGGCCCGCGACTTCGGCAGCAGGTGCGGCGCCTGGGTCATCGACTCCTGGCCGCCCGCCACCACGATGTCGAACTCGCCCGCCCGGATGAGCTGGTCGGCCAGCGCGATCGCGTCGAGGCCGGACAGGCACACCTTGTTGATGGTCAGGGCCGGCACGGTCATGGGGATGCCGGCCGCGACGGCCGCCTGGCGGGCGGGGATCTGGCCGGCGCCGGCCGTGAGCACCTGGCCCATGATCGTGTACTCGACCTGGTCGGGGGCGACGCCGGCGCGCTCCAGCGCCGCCTTGATCGCGATCCCGCCCAGCTGCGCGCCCGTGAACTCCTTCAACGAGCCGAGCAACCGGCCGATCGGGGTACGCGCCCCGGCGACGATCACGGAACCAGACACGGCGGCCTCCAATGGCTTGTCGCGGGCGTTCGACCTCCGACCTTACCCGCTGGTAGCAACACGAACACGGTGCTGTGTGAGCACTCGCACAACCGCTGCCCGTCCGGCACGGGCGGCGTCGTAAGGTCGATGGATGGACGCACTGCAGCCGTTCGTCACAGCCTTCGACCACGTCGGCGTGGCCGTGCCCGACCTCGACGAGGCCATCGCCTTCTACCGCGACACCCTCGGTCTCGAGCTGACCCACGTCGAGGTGAACGAGGGCCAGGGCGTCCGCGAGGCCATGATGCGCGCCCCCGGCGACGACGGCGACGGCTCGGCCGTGCAGTTGCTCGCGCCGCTGTCGCCGGACTCGACCATCGGCAAGTTCATCGACACCAAGGGCCCCGGCATCCAGCAGCTGGCCTTCCGGGTCACGGACATCGCGGCGGCCGCAGCAGCCCTGCGCGCCAAGGGGCTGCGGGTGCTCTACGACGAGGCGCGGCCGGGCACGGCCGGCAGCCTGGCGAACTTCGTGCACCCGAAGGACGCGGGTGGCGTGCTCATTGAACTGGTACAACCAGCGCGTTAGCGATGAACGCCACCTCGGCGTCCATGGTGGCGTCCTCGGTGGCCGGGTCGACGTGCCGCGCCACCGAGTGCCGGTAGCTCACGGCCAGGGCCAGCAGCCCGGCGGCCGTGTCCACGGCGGCGAGCGGCAGGGTGCCCGTGCTGGCCGCCATGATCACCGCCCGGACCTGGTCCACCACATGGGTGAACCGCTGTTGCAGGGCCTCCTTCACGGCGATGTGCGTGTCGGCCTCGCGCCACAGCAGGTGCGAGAGCAGGGTCGAGGCCTTCATCCGGGCGTCCAGCTCGGCCACCAGCCGGCGCAGGCTGGCGGCGATGTCACCGGGAACGACCACTCCGGCCGGCTCCACGTGCTCGTCGGGCAGCCGCTCGACCAGTGCGGTCAGCAGGTCCGCCTTGCGTTGGAAGTAGTAGTGCACGAGACCCTTCGGCACCCCGGCCCGCTGGGCGATCCGGGATGTCGGGGTCGCGTCGAAGCCTGATTCGGCGAAGCACACCTCCGCCGCCATCAGGATGCGTTCTCTGGCCGACGGGTCGTCACCGTTCTTTCGCACGCGACGCATGGCGGACATCCCCTTACTCGCAAGGCGCGGTCCATAACGTAACCCGGAAGGGCACGTGATGGACCGCGCGGTGCGATAGGGGTCGAGCAGCACGTCAGTGCTGTCCGGCCATTCCTGATCCTGCCCGGTGCGCGGCCTGGGCGACGGGGAGAGCGGCGGCACCGACGATGACCGTCAGCCCACCGATGATCCACGACGACCACGAGATGCCGGTGAGTTCGGAGTAGCCGATCACCCATGGGGAGATGAACATCAGCACGCCGAGCACGATCTGGACCGCTTCGCCGTAGACCATGCCGGGCACGGCCAGCGACGCCAGTCCGTCCAGGGCCACCAGCGCGCCCAGGACGATCATCGTCCACATCGCGGCGTTGCTCGTGTCCATCCAGAGTGGGGACAGCACCGCCACGACGCCCAGTACGACCTCGGCCCAGTCGTGTGGCCGGGTCCACGGCCGGACTGTGGATGACTCGTTCATTTGAGACCACCTCCGTGTTATGGAGCCTCAACCCCGATAATGCTCCTTGGTTGGCCGGCCGGTCAAACATTTCGCCACATCCTTTTGGTGACGTAGGTCAAAGCCAGGTGGCTCTGTACCGTTACTGGTCGGTAACGTCGCGCCGCAGACCCACTACCGGCACATTCGGAGGCTCGGCAGATGCGGAAGATCCTCGACGCCATCCTCGCTGACGACCTCGACGGCTTCGGCACGCTTCCCGTCCCCGAGAGCTACCGGGGCGTGACCGTGCACGCCGACGAGGCCGACATGTTCGCCGGCGAGAACTCCTGGGAAAAGGATCCGCGCCGCTCCCTGCACGTCGACGACGTCCCCACCCCCGAGCTGGGCCCCGGTGAGGCGCTCGTGGCCGTCATGGCCAGCGCCATCAACTACAACACCGTGTGGACGTCGATCTTCGAGCCGGTGTCGACGTTCAGCTTCCTCGAGCGCTACGGCCGGACCTCGCCGCTCGCCGAGCGCCACGACCTGCCCTATCACGTGGTCGGCTCCGACCTGGCGGGCGTCGTGCTGCGCACCGGGCCCGGCGTGAACGCCTGGAAGCCGGGTGACCAGGTGGTCGCGCACTGTCTCAACGTGGAGCTGGAGCACCACGACGGGCACAACGACACGATGCTCGACCCGGAGCAGCGCATCTGGGGCTTCGAGACGAACTTCGGCGGGCTGGCCGAGCTGGCGTTGGTCAAGTCCAACCAGCTGATGCCCAAGCCGGCACACCTGACCTGGGAGGAGGCGGCCTGCCCCGGGCTCGTCAACTCCACCGCGTACCGCCAGCTGGTGTCGCGCAACGGCGCCGGGATGAAGCAGGGCGACACGGTGCTCATCTGGGGCGCGTCCGGCGGTCTCGGCTCCTACGCGACGCAGTTCGCGCTGAACGGCGGCGCGACGCCCATCTGTGTGGTGTCGAGCGACCAGAAAGCGGACATCTGCCGCAAGATGGGTGCCGAGCTGATCATCGACCGCAACGCCGAGGGTTACAAGTTCTGGTCGGACGAGAACACGCAGGACCCGCGCGAGTGGAAGCGGTTCGGTGCGCGGATTCGCGAGCTGACCGGTGGCGAGGATCCGGACATCGTGTTCGAACACCCCGGCCGGGAGACGTTCGGCGCGAGCGTGTTCGTGGCTCGCAAGGGCGGCACGATCGTCACGTGCGCGTCGACGAGTGGTTTCCTGCACCAGTACGACAACCGCTATCTGTGGATGAACCTGAAGCGGATCATCGGCTCGCACTTCGCGAACTACCGCGAGGCGTGGGAGGCGAACCGCCTGGTTGCCAAGGGAAAGATCCATCCGACGCTGTCCGGCGTGTACACGATGGACAACACGGGTCAGGCCGCCTACGACGTCCACCGCAACCTGCATCAGGGCAAGGTCGGCGTGTTGTGCCTGGCACCGGAGGAAGGTCTCGGCGTCCGGGATCACGAGCTGCGCGCGCGGCACCTCGCGGAAATCAATCGTTTTCGAGGCGTGTAAAGGACATTCCGACGTGGCGGCACAACGCGGCTGGCACGCAAGGTAGCGTGGGGCCCATGGCGCTTGGCGAAGAACGTGATCTTGTCCCATTGGGAGCCGGCTTCGACATCACCAAGCGCGGTTACAGCAGGGTTCAGGTCGAGGAGCATCTCGAACAGCTGGACAGCCAGCTGAAGATCCTCGCCGCGGACCGCAACGCCGCGGCGGCGCAGGCCGCCGAGTTGACCGCGCGGCTCGAGGTCGCCCGTACGAACATCGACGAGCTGCACAAGCAGGTCGAACGGCTGGCGCAGCCGCCGACCACCATCGAGGGTCTGTCCGAGCGCCTGCAGCGAATGCTGCGGCTGACGCAGGACGAGTGCGAGGAGATGCGGGCCAAGGCGGCGGCCGAGGCCGACCACGTCCGCGTCAAGGCCGAGGCGGACGCCGACCAACTGCGCCTGCGCTACGAGAAGCAACTGGCCGAGCTCGACGAGCGGCGCGCCGCCATGGAGGCCGAGCACGCGGGCGTGCTGGAGAAGGCGAACGCCGAGGCCGACGCGATCGTCAAGACCGCCACGGCCGAGCGGGAGAAGGCCGACAAGGCAGCCGAGGCCAGGCGCACGCAGGTCGAGGAGGATTTCGAGATCGCCATGGCCTCGCGGCGCACCGAGTCGATGCGCGCGCTGGCCGAGCAGGAGGCCACCTCCAAGTCCGACGCCGAGCGGCGCGTCCGCGAGGCCACGGAGGAGTCGAACCGGCGCCGGCACGAGGCGGTCACCGAGGCGACCGCGCGGCTGCAGGAGGCGTCCGACGAGGCGCGCCGGCGGGTCCGCGAGGCCACCGAGGAGGCCAACCGGCGGATCAACCACGCCGCCAACCGGGTCGCCGCGCTGCGCCAACTGCGGGCCAGGGTTGCCAACCAGCTACAGGCGGCCCGCGACCTGGTCACCGACGCGAACACGCATCTCGACGCCGCTGTGCCGGCCTTCGAGGAACTGCCCGAGGAGCGCGAGGCGGCCGACAAGCCCAGCCCCGGCCCCAAGGAGCGCAACCCGATCCCGGGCGCGCCGCCCAAGGAGTCGTGGGAGTCGGGCGGCGCCACGGAGATCCCGCCGGAGATCGCCCAGGCCACCACCAAACGAATCGCCCGCTAGCGACCGCATGATGACCACTCCGGTCGCGCACGATGACCACTCCCGTCACGCACAATGACCAGTCCCGCGCGGCGAGCCGGACACCGAACACTCCCGGCAGCCGCCACTGGTCATCATGGCCGACGGGAGTGGTCATGATGGCCGACCGCAGTGGTCTTCATGCGGGCCGGGCCTACTCGCCGATGTCCTCGAACCACAGTTCGGGGCGCGCGGCGATGAAGTCGGTCATCAGGGCGACGCACTCCTGGTCGTCCAGCACGGTGACCGCCACACCGTGCTCGGCCAGCCAGTCATGCCCGCCGGAGAACGTGGTCGCCTCCCCCACCACCACCCGGCCGATGCCGAACTGACGCACCAACCCACTGCAGTACCAGCACGGCGACAACGTGGTCACCATGGTGGTGTCGCGGTAGTGACGCCGCCGGCCGGCCGCACGGAAGGCCGCGGTCTCGGCGTGCATGGACGGGTCATCGTCCTGCACCCGGCGGTTGTGGCCGCGACCGAGCACCTCGCCGTCCGGGCCGAACAGCGCCGCGCCGATCGGGATCCCGCCCTCGGCGAGCCCCGCCCTGGCTTCTTCGACCGCCACCGCCAACAGCTCGTTCATGTCCTCACCCAACCACGTCCGGGGGAACCTTCGGCGTCCGAATGGCCGTGCACACGTGCGCATACGACCATCGGTCGACATGACCACAATCATCGAGCACCGCCCGGCCGAGCAGCACCGGCACACCCACGGCCCCGGCTGCGGGGCACGAGTCGGTCCTGCACGACGACCACGTCGACTACCTGCACGACGGCCACCTGCACCACGATCACCAGGACACCGACGGCGTCCACTACGACGAGTGCGCCACCAATCGCACCTGAGGGGAACGGGACGCAACTCAGCCACAAGTACGTGCCGAACCGCAGGGCCACCATCCCAGGGTGACCAACACATTTAATTCCGGGGAGGCGGACTAGTACCTGTGCGGACTGCTCCTGCCCGACCTGCCGGCACGCCGCCCGATCTTCTCCGAACTTGCCCGGCGCGGTAGGTTTACTCGCGAGTAGCAAGCCCCCGCCCGGGAGGAACCCATGACCGCTTACCAGACCGTGGTCGTCGGCACGGACGGCTCGGACTCCTCATATCTCGCGGTGGACCGGGCGGCGCGCATCGCCGCGGCCACCGGCGCGACGCTGGTCATCGCCTGCGCGTACCACCCGGCCAACCAACACGATGTCGAACGGGCACAGGACCAACTGGGCGCCGACGTGGCCTACCAGGTGGTCGGCTCGAGCCCGGCCGAGGATTCGGTGCGCACAGCCGCCGAACGCGCGCGGCGGGCAGGCGCCACGGCCATCGACACGGTGGTGGTGGACGGCGAGCCGGTGCCGACGCTGGCCAAGGTGGTCACCGAGCGTTCGGCCGACCTGCTGGTGGTCGGCAACCGCGGCCTCAACACCCTGGCCGGCCGGATCCTCGGCTCGGTGCCGTCGGAGGCGGCCCGCAAGTCGAAGGTCGACGTGCTCATCGTTCACACCACGTGACCGAACCGGACGATGCGCTCGAGGCGCTGCAGCGACGTCTGGAGCGGGTGCTGCTCGGTGGCAGCCGCCAGTACACGCGCGCCGAGGTGGCGGCACTGTCCGGCGTACCTCCCGAGCGGGCCCAGGCGCTGTGGCGTGCGCTCGGGTTCGCCACAGCGGCCGACGACGCGAAGATGTTCACCGACGGCGACGTGCGGGCGCTGCGGGCGGTCGACGCGTTGATCCGGGGCGGCATCCTCGATCCCACGCTCGCGAACTCCACCGCGCGGATGATGGGCCAGCACATGTCGCGGCTGGCCGAGTCGCAGGTCCACATGCTGCGCGACGTGTTGGCCGCCAACCCGGAGCTGGCGGCCGACGAGCGCCTGCTCACGCGGATGATCGAGCACCTGACACCCGAGATGGAGCACCTGCAGAACTTCGTGTGGCGCCGGCACCTGGCCGCGAACTCCGTGCGGATGCTGGTCGCGCCGGACGACGATATCGACGAGCGCCAGCAGGTGGTCGGGTTCGCCGACATGGTCGGCTTCACCAGCCTGACCCGGCGTTCCACGGAGAACGAGCTGGTGGCCGTGGTCGACCGCTTCGACGCGATCGCCGCGGACGTGGTGGCCGACAACCACGGCCGAATAGTGAAGATGCTCGGTGACGAGGTGCTGTTCGTGGCCGACTCCGCGGCCGGTGGCGCCGAGATCGCGCTCTCGCTGCTGGAGCGGGCGGAGGCCGAGGAGGGCGTGCCGTCGCTGCGGGCCGGGCTCGCGTACGGCCGGGTGCTGAGCCGTTTCGGTGACATCTACGGGTCGGTGGTCAACATAGCGAGCCGGCTGACCTCGATCGCGCGGCCGGGTTCGGTGCTCGTGGACCGGGAGCTGGCCGACGCGCTGGCCGACACGCCGCGGTACTCGGTGCGCAGCCGGCGCCCGGTGTCGGTGCGCGGCTACACCCGCCTGAAGTCGGCGAGCCTGCGGAGAGCGGGCGCCGAGGCCCAAACCCTGGCCGAGTCGGCACAACAGATAGCGGCCGAACTGCTGGGCCTGGTCGGCACCGAGGAACCCGACGATCCCCCACACATCCCCCTACACCCAGACGACGAGCAAAAACCCCGCCGCCCCCGCCGCCGCAAACGCTAACCCCACCCGCAACTCCCCCCGTCCCGCCCGCATGCCCCACCCCCGGCCCGCGAGATCGCGGTTCCCACACCCGAGATCGCGGTTCCCGCACCCGAGATCGCGGTTCCCGCACGCGAGATCGCGGTTCCCGCGCGCATGTCCCCACCTCCCGACCGCATGTCCCCACGTCCGGACCGCATGTTCCCGGTTCCCACACACGAGATCGCGGTTCCCACACGCGAGGTTCCCGTGAGAGGACCCTCGTCCTACCGGAGCTTCGCCATGTCGGACCCCACGACACACCACACTTGATCAACACGTATCACACCCCGCTACCCACACCGCCCACGCGGGACCCGAGCCCCACAGTCGATCTTGAAACGACCGTGCTGCATAGCCCGCCTGCCGCTCCGCCACTCGTTGAATGCATCATCATCCCGCTCGATGAGGTCACATTGTGTGACGCAGCACTTCGAAGACAACTTGGCGGTCGCGACCCGAGGCAAAGGCTGTGGGCACGGGCAAATCTGGAACTCCTGGCGTTGGGCACCAGGAGGGCACCGACGTCCTCAGTTCGGAAACGCTCGACGTTGGTGCCCTCCTGGAGGCCTACTGAGTATGGTCTGCGGTGGTTTCTTCGGGACCGGTGACGCTGAGGATCCGATGCGCGATGAAGATCGGCCCGTCTGGGCAGCCGACGCCGCGTTCCTCGTCGCCAGCGCCAGCGCCTCCGATGAGCTTGACTGTGTCACCCTCGTTGGCGAGCACAGTTCCGTCCTCGTCCTCCAAGCGAGCAGGGTCGGTGCGTGGATGGACCCCATCGGGCCATTTGATCACGGCTCCCACCCCCTCGCTGGGCACTAGCCAGACACACCCGGTCTCGATGTCCTGGCGGAGTTCGCCGATGGCGAGCGCTTCCATTTCGCCGCTTTCCATCTGCGCACACCCCCCGAGGATGACCACGGATGTCAGTGCCAGTGAGACCTTCAGCACCCTGACGCGCATACCGACAGAGTACCGAGTTCATACTCGATATTGCCCCACGGACTGAAGATGCCTCCTGAAGCCCAGTGTAGGCCCGAGGCTGTACCCGTGCGCTCCTCCCATACGCCGCTACCGCTGTCTCCACCAGCGGAAACGTATGATGCTCTACCTTGGCACAGCATCACGATGTTTGTGCCGGCGGAGTTGACGTTGACACAGGTGTTGTTCACGACGCCGCGGGTCGTCCCGGTCGTTCGCCCGGTCTTTCCCACCGGGGTACCGAGCGGCGGGTGGTCCCACTTCGACCTGATCTGCAGTCGATTGCTGCCGTTCCAAGTCGGGTTGCCAGCGGTGGCCGTTCGAGCAACGTACCCGCGACTGGCGGTGACAGACGCGTAGTGGTTGATGAATGCGGCGTCACTCCATCGGCAACGGTAGCCACTTGGACATCCCCCGCCGGTGAACAGAGCTGGATCTGCAATCTCCGAACCGATCGCATTTCCTGGGTCGAGGTTAGGCTGACCGTACGAGGTACCTTCCGTGCCGCCTTGCACTCTCGTGCAATGTGAATTCGTGAGAAACCCGTCGATCCCAGAATATCTTGCGACGAAACCAAGTGAACACAGGAAGTTGCCCTGCCTGATCTGCAGCCCGCCAACCAATGGTCGG
Organism: uncultured Actinomycetota bacterium; assembly: GCA_963826035.1. Classification (GTDB taxonomy): domain Bacteria; phylum Actinomycetota; class Actinomycetes; order Mycobacteriales; family Pseudonocardiaceae; genus Actinophytocola. Next base: position 1,309,232 of record CAWGVZ010000010.1, read on the forward strand.
CGCCGTGTCGTCAGGTTCTGCACTGCCGGTTCAGCGTCGCCACCTGAACCACGTCGGCAGGAATGCCACGCAGTTTAACCAGGTCATGCACGGCCTGCGCGTTCTTGGCATCAGAGATTCCGACATACAGATGATTGCTTCCCTCGTCAATGTCGGTCATGACCACGCCCGGCACCTTGAATACTTCCGAGGCGAAGCTGTCATACCACGTCTTGAGTTGCACAAAGTCGTAGCGCACCGGCACCGCAACTGCTGGCGAACCCTTGTCCAACTGTGGCCATAGTTCACTGAGTATGGTTTGCGCGCTGACCGCCCGCTGCTGAGTGGCCTGCGTCAGGAAGACTTTGGTGCCACCGCTCTCGTCGAGTTCCACGCCTGCGAATCCTGGTACTCGCTTTGCGGTGTCGAAGTAGATTTCGTCGAGAGATCGGAATCCGGGCTGCGGCGCGGACGGAGTAGCGCTGTCCGCACTTGCAGGACTGATCACGAGCATGCCAGCTACGACTGCGAGTGCAGCGGAAATAGTCAAAAACGTAGATCTTCTAGGTCCTTTGCGCATGCGAAATACCCCTCGTGTAATTTATGCTGGCCACCCCAGGCCGGGGCGAACCCCAGGTTCCAAGTTGCATCGAAGCGGCAACACTCCGTCAGCCACCAAATACCGTAACGTGGTGTGGTCCCTCAAACCGTGAGCTCAACTTGTAGCTCGAAGCTCCGATTACTCTCATAAATCGCCGGAGCCGCTGGGGCCACGGGTTGTCAGGTTGGATTCTTTATCCAAGGGTTGGGCGGCGGCGTGAAGGCAGCCAGGATCAGCCATGCAGCCGATCCCCCTGACTCCCCAGCGGCAAGAAGTGCTGCAATCACACGCTCCTTGCCGTGGACCTGCAGCGGCCAGTCGCCGCGTCACGCACAAACGGCACAGCCCCAGCCAACTCCAAGATCCGCCAACTTGACTACCTATCCAACGTTTGCGTGACGCAGCACAAGCTCGACGTCGTAGCCGGGAGATACCTTGGAGCCAACATCCACGCAGGTCACGGTTACGTCACCAAATGAGAGATGGCCTAATCGGCAGCACCGACAAGAACGGCCAACCAGTCGTAACTATGACTGAACGCGGGGCCTGCGCGCGGGTGGGTTAGCCCGCCAACCAGGCGCGGAGAGCTCTGGTGAACTCAACCGGCGTCTCCAGCGGCGGCAGGTGTCCCGCACCGGAGAGCTCAACCACCTCCGCCTCCGGAAGCAGCGAGGCCAGCGACTCAGCCTCCGCCCGAGGAATCAGCTCATCCTCCGCACCCCGCACTATCAGCGTCGGCACGGACGTCGACCTCAGCAGGTCCGCCGAGTCCGCCCGGGCCGCCATCGCGCGCTGGGCCCACGCCACGGCAGCCGGGTTCTGCGCCATGATCAACGACTCGGTGCGCGACACCACCGACGGGCGCGTCCGCCGAGTGGTCGGGCCGAGCAGGGCCGGCAGCATGGCCGACGGGATCCACTCGACACCCTCGGTGGCCGCTCGATCGGCCGCCGCCAGCCGGTTCTCCCTGGCGGACGGAGCGTCCGCGGCCGCCCGCGTGTCCACCAGGACCAAGCCCGCCACCAGTGACGGCGCCGCCCGCAGCACGGCCATCGCCACGTAACCGCCCATCGAACAGCCGCCCAGGACGACCCGCTGTCCGTCCAACAGGGAGATCACGTCGGCGGCGGCCACCTCGAGCTCGGGCGAAGCGTCACCGAGCGGGGCAGCGCCGAAGCCGCGCTGGTCAGGCGTAACGATACCGTCGATGCCCGGCCGCACGTCGTCCCACATTCGGGAGTCCAGCGGGAACGCGTGGAGCAGCACCACCGGCGTGTCGGGGAAGCGCATCGACCCATCAAACACCAAATGACATGATGCGGGCATGCCTGTAACAGTCAGAGCCGACCTCGCACAGATGCCGGACTACGTCGCCGGCCTGAAGCTGCCCGGCGCGGTCGTGCTGTCGAGCAACGAGGTCTCGACCCCCGCCCCCGCTTCGGTGCTGGAGGCCATCGCGGCCGCCGCCGCCCAGGTGAACCGCTACCCGGCGATGGCGGCGGACGACCTGATGGCCAGGACGTCGGCCTACCTGGGCGTCGACCAGCAAAAACTCGCGGTCGGCTGCGGCTCGGTCAGCCTCTGCCAGCAGCTGGTGCAGGCCATGTGCACCGACGGTCAGGAGGTCGTCTTCGGGTGGCGCTCGTTCGAGGCCTACCCGATCGTCACGCAGATCGCCGGCGCGCGCGGCGTGAAGGTGCCGCTGACCCCGGACCACGCGCTCGACCTCGACGGCATGCTCGACGCGATCACCGACCAGACCCGGGTGCTGTTCATCGCCAACCCGAACAACCCGACCGGCACGGCGCTGCGCACGGCCGAGCTGACGCGCTTCCTCGACCGCGTGCCGGACGACGTCCTGGTGGTGCTCGACGAGGCCTACCGCGAGTTCGTCACCGACCTGGACGTGCCGGACGGCCTGCGCCTCGCCGAGGGCCGGGACAACGTGGCCGTCGTGCGGACGTTCTCCAAGGCCTACGGGCTCGCCGGCATCCGCGTCGGCTACTGCGTCGCCGCCCCCGAGGTGGCGGCCGCCGTTCGCAAGGTCGGCATCCCGTTCGCCGTCAACCGGATCGCGCAGGCGGCGGGCGTCGCCGCCATGGACGCGGCCGACGAACTGCTCGCGCGCTGCAAGCCGATCACCGTGGAGCGGGAACGGGTCCGCGCCGCCCTGCTGGACATGGGCTACGAGATACCGGAGACGCAGGCCAACTTCGTGTGGCTGCCGCTGCTCGACCGGACGCAGGCGTTCAACCAGCACTGCCTCGACCAGAAGGTGATCATCCGGGCGTTCGCCGGTGACGGTGTCCGGGCCACGGTCGCGCAGCCGGAGGAGAACGACGCGTTCCTGGCCGCGGCCCGGACCTTCCCCCGTTAGCGGCGGCGCAGGTTGTCCACGGCCAGCGCACCGGGACCGAGCACCGCGATCAGCAGGAAGATCCAACTGAATAACGCGGCCGTCTCACCGCCGTTGGGGATGGGCAGCAACGCGATCGGCTGGTGCACCACGAAGTACGCGTAGGCCATCGCCCCCGAGCACAGCAACGCCGCGACCCGGGTGAACAGTCCGATGCCGACCAGGACGCCGGCCACCAGCTCGATGAGGGCCGCCCAGAAGCTCGGCCAGGTGGGGAACGCGACCGTGCCGCCCGCGCCGTCGGCCCCACCGAAGACGCCGAACAGTTTCTGGGCTCCGTGGCAGGCGAACAGGAAGGCGACCACCACGCGGGTCGCGGCGATCGTGGCGGCCGGGAGGCGCGCCGCTGGGCTGATTTTCGTAGGCTCAGGCAGGGTGGCAGTCATCGACGGCGCCTTTCCGGGCGGGTCAAGGGATACGGTCGGGACTCTCCGGGCTCACCCGGCTACTCCCTGCGTCCACTTACGCCCGGCAACCATCAGTGGTTCGATGATCCACCGGCGAGCTTTTGCCACTACGCGCCGGAAACATGGGAACGGCGGCCCCCGCGTGGGGACCGCCGTTTCCCAGGTCGTCGGATCAACCGCGGCGACGGCGCAGGTTGTCCACGGCCAGCGCGCCAGGGCCGAGCACCGCGATCAGCAGGAAGATCCAACTGAACAGCGCGGCCCCCTCACCGCCGTTGGGGATGGGCAACAACGCGATCGGCTGGTGCACCACGAAGTACGCGTAGGCCATCGCCCCCGAGCACAGCAGCGCGGACACCCGGGTGAACAGGCCCACCCCGACCAGCACCCCGGCCACCAGGTGGATGACGCTCCCCCACCAGTCGGGCCAGACCCCGAAGGACACGGTGCCGCCTTGGCCGTCGATGCCACCGAAGGCGCCGAAGAGACCCTGGAAACCGTGGCAGACGAACAGGAACGAGACGACCACGCGAGTGGCGGCGAGCGCGGCGGCCTGCGGGCGGCCGGTGGTGTGGACGGTGGCGGGCTTGGTGAGCGTCGCGGTCATTGAACTGTCCTTTCTCAGGCTGCGGCAAGCGATCGGGTGATGGCGCGCTCCCGGGCGTGGTCGGCGAAGCGCTCATGGTCGGCCAGGTAGTGCACCGACTCGACGCGCTCGGCCCGCTCGTAGGCGGCCAGTGCGGCGTGCTCGGCCGCGCGTTCCCGGGCCTGCGTGGCGAACCGGGTGCGGACCTGCGCGACCCGCAGCCAACGTTCGGCGCGCTCGGGTTCGAGCGACGCCGAGGCGTTGGCGAGCACCCGAGCGGCATGCGCGGCCGACTCGAGTTCGGCGGCCGCCGCGAGGTAGTCGCCGGAGTCGATCAGGGAGTAGGCGTGCCGCATCTCGGACTGCGCGGTGGCGTAGATCGCGTAGGCGGCGAAGTTGTCAGCGAGCTGACCGAGTGAGTGCGACACGGGTCTCTCCGTTCTGTGCTGTTTCGTCCTTGCACAGACACGTCGAACTCACCCGCGCGGTTTCGACACTCCGCCAGAAACTTTTATCTGCGTCGGGTCCGATGCCGCCGATGGCGCGCTGACCAGCAGTTCTGATGCCAATGACGGCGGTCGGCGACCGAGCCGGTCTCGTCGGCCGGCCACACGACGAGGTGCGCGGTGCCCGGCCGGATCTCGTGGTCGCAGCCGGGGCAGCGGTACTCCTTGACGCTGTGGGTGCCGGACACGGCGCGCACGTACCAGTCGCCGTCCGGCCCTTCCTCGCGCCGCTGGAAGGCGGCCGAGCCCAGTTCCCTGGTGGGTTCGGCGGCGCGGGTCACGCGCCGGTCGCGGTTACGGCGAGGCACGACATGTCACGTTAGCGGCAAGGCAGAATGGACCCGTGCCAACCTACGAGTTCCGCTGCCACGACTGCGCCACGACCTTCGAGGTCCGCCGGTCGATGAGCCAGTCGTCCGACCCGGCGGCGTGCCCCGACGGCCACGACAACACGGTGAAACTACTGTCGACGATCGCCCTCACGGGCGGCGGCGACGGCGCGAGCGCGCCCATGATGAGCGGCGGAGGCGGTGGCTGCTGCGGCGGATCCTGCGGCTGCGGCTAGCAGGTGGGCGTGGGCATGCCTGGAACGACGCCTTCCAGACCTTGAGCGCCTGGAACGACGCCTTCCAGGCATTCGACGGGCCGAACTACCCGGCCTTGGGGCTAGCCAAGTAGTCGCGGAAGCCCTTGCCCGTCTTGCGGCCCAGGCGGCCCGCTGTCACCAGGTGTTCCAGCAGCGGCGCGGGCGCGAAGCCCGCGTCGCGGAACTCGTAGTACAGCGTGCGTTCGATGGCCAGCGAGACGTCCAGACCCACCACGTCCAACAGCTCGAACGGACCCATCGGCAGGCCGCACCCCACCTTCATGGCCGTATCGATGTCGTCCGCGTTCGCGTAGTGCGCCTCGACCATCTTCACCGCGTCGTTCAGGTACGGGAACAGCAGCGCGTTGACGATGAAGCCCGCCCGGTCCGCGCAGTGCACCGGGTGCTTGCCGACCCGCTGGCAGACGGCCCGCGCCGTGGCGATCACGTCCTCGGCCGTCGAGATCGTCTGCACGATCTCCACCAGCTTCATCACGGGCGCCGGGTTGAAGAAGTGCAGTCCCACCACGTCACCCGGGCGCGAGGTCGCCGCCGCGCACTCGATCACCGGCAGCGAGGACGTGGTGGTGGCGAGGACGGCACCCGGCTTCACCACCTCGTCCAGCGCGCCGAACACCGCCTGCTTCACCGACAGTTCCTCGGCCACCGCCTCGATCACCAGGTCGCAGTCGGCCAGCTCGTCGAACTCCACCACGCCGGCGATGCGCCCCAGTACGGCCGCGCGGTCGTCCTCCGTGAGCCGGCCCTTCACCACCTGGCGGTCCAGCGACTTGCCGACCGCCGACAGAGCAAGAGTCGCCTTGTCCGCCGACCGCGCCCGCAGCACGACGTCGAAGCCCTTCTTCGCGAACACTTCGGCGATGCCCGTGGCCATGGTGCCCGTGCCGACCACCCCGACCCGCTGAACGTCCCTTGTGGACGAATCCACCACCGCACCGATCGGCGTGAGAGCGTCGGGCACCACGATCGGCGAGTCGAGCCCGTCGTAGGTGTAGAAGCCGCGCCCGGACTTCCGGCCGCGCAGCCCGGCGGCGATCATCTGCCGCAGCACCGGAGTGGGCGCGTGCAAACGGTTGCGCGACTGGCGGTACATGGTCTCGAGGATCTCGTAGGCCGTGTCGAGGCCGATCAGATCGAGCAGCGCCAGCGGGCCCATGGGGTAGCCGCAGCCGAACCGCATGGCGGCGTCCAGGTCCTCACGCGTCGCGTACTTCGACTCGTACATCGATGCCGCGTGGTTCAGGTACCCGAACAGCAGCGCGTTCGCGATGAACCCCGCCCGGTCGCCGATCACCACCGGCTCCTTGCCGAGCGAGCGCGCGAACGCCTCGACGTCGGCCACCACGTCCGGCTCGGTGACGACCGTGCGCACGATCTCCACGAGCTTGAGCACGGGCGCCGGGTTGAAGAAGTGCAGACCGATCACCTTGCCCGGCCGTCCGGTGTGGACACCGATCTCCGTGACCGACAACGACGACGTGTTCGACGCGAGGATCACCTCCGGCCGGCACACCTGCTCCAGCTCGGTGAACACCTCGGCCTTCAGCTCCAGGCTCTCCGGGATGGCCTCGATCACCAGGTCGACGTCGGCCAGATCGGCGAGCGAGGTGGTGAAGCTGATCCGGTCGAGCAGCGCCGCACGGCCCGACGCGTCGAGCTTGCCGCCGGCCAGCGCCCGCTCGGTGGAGTGCTCGAGGTGCCCACGGGCCCGTTCGATGCTCTCCTGGTCGACTTCCACGCCCACCACCCGTACCCCGTTGCGGGCGATCACCTCGGCGATCCCCGCACCCATGGTGCCGAGACCGACGACGCCGACGCATCCGAACTCTCGTGCCACCGCGCACCTCCGAGGTCAGGTACGCCGGATGCTACCTGCCAGTAACAAACTCGGCGCCCCAGCCGTGGGCCAGGTCACGGGACCCGTTCAGGCCGACGGCAGCCGCGGCCACACCTCGGCAGCCAGCGCGGTCGCCACCTGACAAGCCAGGTTGACCTGCCCGGCAGCAACCCGCACCCACACCGAAGCGATCTCCACCAACCCATCCTGCCGCGGCGACTCGAACTCCACATGCGGCGCATCGACCAGGCAGTACGACATCGAACCCAGCTCCGGCACCGGCGTCACGATCGTCGACCGACCGGCGATCCGCTGCGACACCGAACCCGGCCGCGACACCGACGGCGACACCCCCGCGTTGAACACCACCCGCACGGTCATGGCCTCCGGACCCGGCGACGCCGACCACCGGCACATGTGCCGGGCAGGCGGCTCGTACCGCTCGGACCCGGACATCCCGGACTGTGCGGCCACCGTCTCGTCGGTGAGCAGCTCGCACGGATCGACGGGCTGCAGCGATCGGTCGGGCGGGTCGCGCTCGCCGACCTCGCCGGCCTCGATGATCCGGACGACCTCGTCCATGCCCGACCTGACCACCGAGCAGAGCCGCGGCTCCTCGCCCTCGACGACCGAGCCCGTCACCTCGAGCGTGACGTTGTCCTCGAACACGAGCAGGAACGTGCACAACGTCGCTTCGTCAGTCGGCTGGGCGATCCACAGCCGGCCGTCCAGCTGCTCGACCTCCTGAGCGTTCGGGTTCTCCGTCAGGTCGTCGAGCTGGCCGATGCTGAGCAGGATCGGGCCACCGTCGTCGGGGGTCACGTCGACCGTGCAGTAGTCGAGCGACTCGACCGTGCCCCACTCGGCGTCGCCGAACGCGGCGAACACCTCCGGCTCGATGAGGGAGCACGGATCGAACGTCGCCAGGTCACCGAGCAGGTTGGAGGCCGTGTTCGCCGACGGCTCGGATTCCGACTCGAGCGTGGTGGCGGCCCCGGGGACGCCACCCAGCCTGGTCGAGCAGCCGGCGACGGCGAGCACCGCCACCAGGACGGCCAGCAGTTTCACTCAGACTCCCGGCAGCTTCGGCCACACCTCGGTGGCCAGCGCGGTGGCGGCCGCACAGGCCGCGTCCACCTGGCCGGTCTCCATGTCCACCCAGACCGACGCTATCTCCACGAGATCCTCCTGCCCCGGCGAGGTGAACGGCACGTGTTCGGAGTCGACGATGCAGTACGAGGACTCCTCGCCGTCGGGCACCGGATAGGTCACCGACGGCCGGCCGGCGATGTCGGACGCGGTCGATCCCTCCCCGTACGGCGTCGGCTCCGGGCCGGCGCTGAACAGCAGCCGCACGGTCGGCGCCCCGTGGGTCACCCAGATGCACTCGTGCTTGGCCGGGTAGTCGTACCGGGTGGCCTCGGCCATGCCCGGCTGCGCGGACACCGAGGCGTCCGAGAGCAGGTCGCACGGGTTGGTCGTCTGCAGCGATTCCTCCTCGGGCTCGCGGTGGCCGACCCGGTCGGCCTTGATGGCCTCGACCACCCCGGCCATGCCGGCATCGACCATGGCGCACGTGCTGGTCGGCGTTCCCTCGATGGACGTGCCGTCCACGCGCAACGTGATCTCGTCGGTGAACACGAGCATCAGCGAGCAGTAGTCCTCGGCGTCCGCCGGCTGGCCGATCCACAGCTCGTCGTCCACTTCGCTGACGCGCTGGCTCTCGAGGTCCTCCTCGACGAACTGGTCGTCCAGGTGGCCGACGGTGATCAGCACCTCGCCGTCGTCCGTGGACACCTCGATCGTGCAGTAGTCGAGCGACTCGGAGACGCCCCACTCCGGGCTGCCGAACTCGTCGAACAGCTCCGGCTCGATGTAGCCACAGGGGTCCACGGTGGTCAGGTCGCCGAGCAGGCCGTCGGACGTCGACGCCGGAAGGTCGTCGAGCTCCGTGGTGGCGGCGGTGGCGGCGACCGGTGTGCCATCCACCTTGGTCGAGCACGCGGTGGTCACGGCGACCACGAAAACGAGGAAGGCGGCCACGGCCGCACGAAATCTGCCAGACACCCGATCACGTCCCTGTGGAAGTCCCGCCCCGCCCCACAGGAATCGTCCCATGATCAGGGTTTCGGTAGGGCCGCAATATAAAGTTTCGCGATCTCCTGTGCCGGCGCGCAGGGGTCGACCCCCGCCTTCGGTGGCGAGCTGTCGAAGTACACGGTCACGACCTCGGCCTGGCCGTCCCCCTCCGGCAGCGGCCGGTGGGCCCACTCCACCCGGCACGACGTGCTGTCCGCCGTGTCGGTGACCAACTCCTGGTACCCGGTGACGCCGCCGCCGAGATCGACCGGCTGAGTTGCGTCGGTGGCCGACTCCTTCGGGTCGTAGCCGGTGCGGAACCAGGCGGTGACGCCCACGCTGTCGCCGGTGAAGGAGCACCAGTGCACGTTGTACGGCTCGCCGTCGAGCGCGGCGCCGGTCACCGCGGCCAGCTCGGCCGGGTCCACGGTCGCGCAGGGGTCGATGTCCACGAGCGTTCCGTCGGCCAGCTCGTGGGTCGGCGGATCCTCCCGGATCAGCTCGACGATCGAGGTGAGGACGGTCTTGCCCGCCCCGCAGAGGTCCTCGCCATCGCCGCCGATCTGCACCTTGATGCCGATGTTCGGCGTGGTGGAGGTGACGGCCGTGACGAAGCAGGCCTCGGAGTCCGAGCTCTGCTCGATGGCCGGCAGTCCACCGATGTCGAAGTCGGCACTGCTCGCGTCGGTGATCGACTCACCCACGTAGACCGTGACGTTGAGTTCCTTGCCGCCCTTGTCCTTCATGTAGTTGCCGCAGCTGCCGAGGTCACTCGGCGAGTTCTCGGCCGGGGTGCCGACGGCGGACAGGATGTCGGTGGTGAGCAGGCCGCACGGGTCGATCACCCGCAGCTTCTCGTTGGTGAACGCCTCGTCGTTGGCCTTGGGCTCACCCGTGGGCTCGGAGCCGCGGTGGTCCGCGTTGGCCTCGGCGGCCGGCATGGTGGTGCGCGTGTGGACCACCTTGGTCGTGTCGACCTTCGCGCCGCACCCGGCGAGCAGCACGAATCCGAACACCGACAACACCGCGACCGACCGCCGACTGTTCACCCTCACGGGAGCACCGTAACCAGTGCTCGTGAACCGCGTGCGGCGAACCGTCCATTCGACCGTCCGGTCCGCGGCACACGACACCGCTCCGCCGACTTCTCCAGCGGGAAATCAGCGACGATTGATCAGCAATAGAGCCGGCTCAAGATACTTACTTACACCCACCGCAGCAACCGCAGCCGGGGCCAGAACAGCTCTTGCATCCGCATCCGCAGCCACGCATTGTGACACCTCCGAATTTGAACGCTCCGTATGGGTGACATTACTCGCAGTGGACCTTCATCTCCAGCATCATGTAAGCGGAATCCCCCGAATGCCAGGAGAAACGCCATGTCCGATCCCGCGCACCGCGCCATCTCGGGCTATGTCAACGACGACTTCCGGTGGACCTATTCGGTGTACGACGCTAACCAGCGCGACTGGCTGGATGTCGGCACCTCACACGACGATGCCGAAACATACGCGGCACGACTACCGGAGCCGCGTGTCGGGGACTGAACTGATCAAAAACTGATCAAAACAGTCTGAACTCGTCGGACTCGATACCACGAAGGGTGTCGTAGTCGAGCGTGACGCAACGGATACCCCGGTCCTCGGCCAGGGTCTTGGCCTGCGGCTTGATCTGCTGCGCGGCGAAGACGCCGGCCACGGGTGCCAGCAGCGGGTCCCGGTTGAGGAGCTCGAGGTACCTGGTCAGCTGCTCGACACCGTCGATCTCACCCCGCCGTTTGATCTCGACGGCAACTGTGGCTCCCGCATTGTCCCGGCACAGGATGTCCACGGGGCCGATGGCGGTCGGGTACTCGCGCCTGACCAGTGAGTATCCGTCACCCAAGGTGGTGATGTGCTCGGCCAGCAGCTCCTGCAGGTGCGCCTCGACCCCGTCCTTCACCAGGCCGGGTTCGGCGCCGAGCTCGTGCTTGCTGTCGTGCATCACCTCTTCGAGGGTGATCACCAGCTTCTCGCCCGCTTTGTTCTGGATGACCCACATGCCGGGTTCCTCGATGAGCCAGCACGGCGGACTCATCCAGTTCAGCGGCTTGTAGGCGCGGTCGTCCGAGTGCACGGACACCGAGCCGTCGGCCTTGACCAGGAGCAGTCGGGTGGCCATCGGCAGGTGGGCGGTGAGCCGGCCGGCGTAGTCGACCTGGCAGCGAGCGATCACTAGACGCACCCGGAGCAGGCTAGTCCACGAGACCCGCATCCTTCGCCAGCACCGCCGCCTGGACGCGAGATCGCAGATCGAGTTTGGTGAGCATGCGGGACACGTGCGTCTTGACCGTGGCCTCGCCGACGCCGAGCCGGCGCGCGATCTGCTGGTTGGACAGGCCCTCCCCCAGGCAGACGAGCACGTCGTGCTCCCGGCCGGTCAGGTCGTCCAGCCCCGGCGGCCGCTGCGGCTCGCGCGGCGCGTTGCCGGCGAACGAGGCCATCAGGCGCCTGGTGACGCTCGGCTCGATCACGCCGTCGCCGGCCGCCACCAGCCGCACGGACTCCACCAGCCGGCTCGCGTCGACCGACTTGAGCAGGAACCCGGCAGCGCCGGCCCGCAGCGCGCCGTAGACGTACTCGTCCATATCGAACGTGGTCAGGACGATCACCTGCGCCGTGCCCGCCTCGATGACCTGACGGGTGGCCTCGATGCCGTCGGTGCCGGGCATGCGGACGTCCATGAGCACCACGTCCGGTCGCAGCGCGGCCGTCCGGCGCACGGCGGCCGCCCCGTCCTCCGCCTCGGCCACCACCTCGATGTCCGGCGCGCCGTCGAGGATCATGGTCAGGCCGGCCCGGATCGCCGCGTGGTCGTCGGCGATCAGCACCCTGATGGTCAACGGTCTCCCCGTTCCGGCTCGGCAGGCAGTTCGGCCCGCACCCGCCACTCGCGCTCGTGCGGACCGGCCACCAGCACGCCGCCCACCGCCTGCGCCCGCTCCCGCATGTTCAACAGCCCCAACCCGGTCCCCGAGGCGTGGCCCAGTCCCGTGCGCTCGTTGCGCACCTCGACCACGAGGGTCCCGTCCCGGTTGCCGACCGTCACCTCGGCGCGGCCGCCCGGGGCGTGCTTCACGACGTTGGTCAGCGCCTCCTGCACGATCCGGTACGCCGACAGGTCGACCGCCACCGGCAGGTCGCCGGCCACGTCGGTGGTCGCCTCGACCTCCAGCCCCGCGGCGCGCGCCGACTCGAGCAGCCGCCCGATGTCGCGCAGTCGCGCGGGTGCCGTGCGCTCGTCCGGATCCTCGGCCGAGTCGCGCAGCAGGCCGATCATGGCGCGCATCTCGGTGAGCGAGTCGACGCTGTTCTCCCGCACCGACCGCAGCACCCGCCGCATGACGGCCGGGTCACCGTCCACCATGGACAGCGCGGCCTCCGACTGGATGGCGATGGCCGACAGGTGCCCGGCGATCACGTCGTGCAGGTCGCGGGCCATCCTGGCACGCTCGGCGGCGATCGCCGCCTGCTGGTCCAGCTCGGCGATCCGGCTGACGTGGTCGGCGCGCGCCCGTTCGGCGGCCGCGTTCTCCCGGTGCATGCGCACGTTCGTGGCCCACCACACGGGAATCACGGGGATGCTGCAGAGGGTGACGACGAGCTGGATCCCTTGGCGCCAGTCGTGCGCCGCGGCGGCGGCCAGTGTCGCGAGGCCGAGCACGACCGCGCCCACCCCCCACAGCACGATCCAGTAGGTGCGCCGCGAACCGTGCAGTGCCGCCGCGAACAGCAGGTCCATGAGCACGGCCACCACCGCGACGCTCACGCCGTAGGTCAGTTCGACGCCGAGTACCGCGAGCCCGATCAGGAGTGCGATGGCGGGCGCCCGCGAGCGCAGCAGCTCAGCCAGGCAGACCACGGTGAGCGCGATGAACCGCAGCGGGTCGTCGGGCGCCAGCAGGCTGTCCTGGTCGATCACGAAAACGACCGGCAACCCGCTCGAGATGACGATGCTGCCGAACGTGAACAGGGCGGCCGCCTGCAGCATCGGCACCCGGGGCGACGCCCAGGCGCGGATGGCGGCGAACGTCCGGCTCATGGAGACATCTCAGCACACCCGTTGACCCGCTGACCTCGCCCAACGGGTGGTGGCGGGGTCCGCCGAAGTGATGACCGACGGGTGCGCCGGCCGCCGGACGACGCGAGCGCCGCGCGCCGGCAGGCTCATCGGTAGGAGTTCACGAGAGGGGAACGACCATGAAGTGGATCACCGAGGCGATCGGCATCATCCTGTGCATCCAGGGGGTCGGCGGGCTGGTCAGCAAGATCATGGACGGGCACCCGAGCTGGTTCCTCGTGCGGCACGTGGTGTCCGACGGCCTGCAGGGCCCGGTGGCCGTGGCGATCGCGCTCGTGGGCGTGCTCGTGCTGACCGCCGGCTCGCGCAGCCGTCAGAAAGTTCGCGATTAGCCCCCAGCCAGCGCGAGTCGTACCGTCTCGACAGTCAGTCGTACCGTCTCGACATCGGGTACCGCCCCCGGGCGCATGGGCTTGGCATCGACAACGTACGACTCGGTGTCGAGAACGTACGACTCGCGGGGTTAGTCCTGCCAGACCGGCGGGCGTTTCGCCAGGAAGGCGGCCATGCCCTCCTTGGCGTCGGGCAGCTGCGACGCCGACGCCATCACCTCCAGCGCGATGGCGTACGCGTCGGCCTCCGGGCGGTCCAGCTGGGCGTAGATCGTCTGCTTGCCGAGAGCCTTGCTCGCCCGGCTGCCCCGCGTGGCGCGGGCGAGCAGCTCGTCGACCGCGCCGTCCAGCTCCGAGTCGGGCACCACCCGGTTGACCAGGCCCCAGTCGAGCGCGGTGGCCGCGTCGACCACGTCACCCGTCAGCACCAGCTCCATCAGCCGCTTGCGCCCGATGGAGCGAGCCACCGGCACGGCCGGCGTGTGACAGAACCAGCCGCCCTTGCCACCGGGCAGCGCGAAACCGGCGGAGGCCGCCGCGACCGCCAGATCACAGGACGCCACCAGCTGACACCCAGCGGCCGTGGCCAGCCCGTGCACCCGCGCCACGACCACCTGCGGGACCGACCGGAGGGTCTCCATCAACGACGTGCACAGCTCGAGCAGCTCCCGCACACCGCCGAGATCCCGAGCGGCCACGTCACCGAAGTCATGCCCGGCCGAGAACACGGGACCCGCGCCGGCCAGCACGACACCCGTGGCCGCCGAATCGCCGGCTTCCCGGAACGCGGCCAGCAACTCCGTCAGATGGTCGAAGGACAACGAGTTACGCCGGGCGGCCCGGTTCATGGTGATCCGGACCGTGTCCCCGTCGTGCGAGACCAGTACGTGCGCCATGCTCCCGACGGTACGTCAGGTCTCGTCCAGCACCGAGCGGAGGAATGTCTTCGTGCGCTCGTGTTTCGGGTCGTTGAACATCTCGTCGGGGGCGGCGTCCTCAATGATCCGGCCCTCGTTGAACATGAGCACCCGGTGTGAGACGTCCTTCGCGAACTTCATCGCGTGGGTGACACACAACATGGTGACGTCGCTGGTCTTGGCGATGTCGCGGAGCAGGTCGAGCACCTCCGCCGCGATCTCCGGGTCCAGCGCCGAGGTGACCTCGTCGAGCAGCAGCACGTCCGGGTCGACGGCCAGCGCCCGCGCGATCGCCACCCGCTGCTGCTGCCCACCGGACAGCTGCGACGGGTAGGAGTCCTCCTTGCCGGTCAGGCCGACCAGGTCCAGCAGCTCCTTCGCCCGCTGGGTGGCCTCGTCCCGCGACTTGCCGTGCACGAGCATCGGCGCCTCGGTGACGTTGCGCAGCACCTTCATGTTCGGGAAAAGGTTGAACTGCTGGAACACCATGGTGATCCGGCTGCGCACCTTGCTGATGTGCGCGTCGCTCGCCGGGACCAGCGAGTCGCCCTGCTTCTCGTGGAACAGGTAGTCGCCGCCCACCGACACCGTGCCGGCGTCCGGCTTGAGCAGCGTCATGAGGAGACGCAGGATGGTGGTCTTGCCGGACCCGCTGGGTCCGATCAGCGTGACGCGCTCGCCGTTGCCCACCGTGAACGACAGGTCATTGAGCACGACGTTGCTGCCGAAGCTCTTGCCGACCTTGTCGAACGTGATGAAGTCGCCGTTGGTCGCCGCGGTCATCAGAGTGTCCTTCCATGCTCGGGACGGGCGGTCATGCGCCCACCGTCCCGTATCGTCGTTCGACCAACCTGCCCGCATAGGACAGCACGAACGCGGTGACGAGGTAGATCAGCCCGGCCATGGTGACCGCCTCGAACGGCTTGAACGACGCGGCCCAGCTCTCCCGCGCGACGAAGAACGGCTCCGCCACGGTGATCGCCACCAGCTGCGGCACGTCCTTGAACAACGCGATCAGGTAGTTGGACAGCGCCGGGATCGAGCGCGGGATGGCCTGCGGCAGGATCACGCTCGTCCACGTGCGACGCTTCGGCAGGTTCAGCGCGGTCGCGGCCTCCCACTGTCCAGGTGGGACGCTGTCGATGCCGGCGCGGTACACCTCGGACACGTAGGTCGCGTAGTGCAGCCCGAGCCCGATGATGCCGGCCGCCAGCGGCGACAGGTTGATGCCGATGTCCGGCAGCACGAAGAACAGGAAGAACAGCTGCACGATGAGCGGCGTGCTGCGGATGAACTCGACCACGAACCCGGCCGGCGCGCTCACCCACCTGGACTTGCTGCGCCGCAACAGGGTGAAGCCGAGGCCGAGCACGAGCGCGAGCAGGAACCCGATCACCGTGGCGATGAGCGCGGTACCCAACCCTTCGAGCAGCAGCGGCATCAGCTCGCCGACATAGCCCCAGTCCCAGTTCACGACTGACCACCACCCGCGGGCGACTTCGACATGGACAGCCAGAGGCCGGGTGCCGGCTCTCTACCGACGGACCTGGCGGACCGCCGCTCCACCATCCGCATGACGGCCGTGAAGATCACCGCGATCACTCCGTATCCGATGAGCAGCCCGCCGAACACGGCGGCCGAGTTGCCGGTGCCGACGCGGATGAGCTGGCCGGAGAAGGTCAGCTCCGGGATGGCCACCACCGAGACGACGGCCGTCGCCTTCATCAGCTCGATGAGGTTGTTGGAGAACGGCGGGATCATCGCGACCAGCGCCTGCGGGACGACCACCCGGCGGTTGCGCTGCGCTCTCGAGAAGTTCAGCGCGGTGGCCGCCTCGGTCTGCCCGGCCGGCACCGCCTGGATGGCGCCGCGCACGACCTCCGCCGCGTAGGCCGCGATGTTCAGGCCGACGGCGAGCATGCCGGCCCACGCCGGGACGAGCTGCCAGCCCAGTGCCGGCAGCGCGTAGATGAACCAGAACGCGAGCACCAGAACCGGCGCGCCGCGGAAGAGCTCGACGTAGAGGAAACCTATGGTGCGCAAGGCCTTCGACTCGCTCACCCGGGCGAGCCCGGCCGCGAAGCCGACCACCAGCCCCAACGCCGCGCCACCCAGGGCGATGACGATGGTGAACAACGCGCCTTCGAGGAGCAGGTTTATCTGTGCACTGGACATCGTGTCGCTCCCCTCACACAGCCGGTGCCTGGCAGAGGTCGTCCGCCGTCAGGTCGGTCAGTTCCTCTTCGGTGAACCCGAAGGGCGACACGATCTCCAGCAGCTCGCCGGAGTCCTTGAGCTTGGCCAACTCGCCGTTGAACGCCGTGACGATGTTCTGCTGGTCCCGCAGGAACGCGAACGCGCCGCCCGTCAGCTGCGGCTCACCCTCCACTTCGGGCACGAACGGCTCGGTGACCTCCAGCGACATGCCGGGGCGCGTCGACAGCGTGTACTTCAGCGACACGGCGGTCAGCGAGAACGCGTCGACCCGGTCGGTGTTCACCGCGTCCAGGCCGCTCAGCGCGTCCTGATAGGAGGTGATGTTGTCGTCGGAGACGCCGTTGTCGGTCGCGTAGGTCTTCTCCACCGCGCCGATCAGCGTGCCGAGCCGGATGTCGGGGTTGGCCGCCACGTCGGCGAAGGACTGGATGCCGAGCGGGTTTCCCTCCCGCACCAGGAACGCCGCGGTCGCCTGGTAGTCCGGGTTGGTGAACAGCACCTCGGCGCACCGTTCGGGCAGGATGAACATGCCCGCCCCGATGACGTCGAACAGGCCGACCTTCAGGCCGGCGATCAACGAGCCGAACTCCGAGGGGATCGGCTCGAGGTTGGGGATCCCGAGCCGGCTGAAGATCACCTTCGCCAGCTCGACCGCCTCGCCCGTGAACTCGGCGTCGTTGTTGATGAAGCTGTACGGCGCCTCGTTCGCGAAGCCGACCTTCACCTCGCCCCGGTCGCGCAATCTGTCGAGCAGGGTGCCACCGTCCGGCTCGGACTCGAGGTCCACCTTGCTGCAGGCGGACAGGCCCAGCCCGCCAACCACCGTCAGTGCGCTCAGTGCACCGGTTCGTCGTAGGAAATCACGTCTGGTCCAACTCTGCCCCGACATCGTGTCGCCTCGTATTCGCGCAGTCTCAACGTTTCTCATCGCTCGTTCGCGCTCCGAACGTAGGGGGCAGCCACCGTCGAGGTCAAAGGCGACAGCGAAGATCATTCAAGGCTGTTACCAGAACGAAATAGGGAGTTTCCGCAGACAGACATGCCGATACCGGGCTCGCCTCGCGCAAGCCCGGGGCACCGCGGCCACCATGGGCGCGTGTCAGTGGCCGCAGCCTAACCCTCCACCGCGCCGGGAGACACCGCGAATGGCCGGAACCGGCCCAGGATTCAGGACAGGCCGTTGGCCTTGCGAACGACGTCGACGATCTCGTTCATGATCTCCGTCAGTTCGTAGTCCTTTGGGGTGAACACCCTTGCCACACCGCGTTCACGCAGTAACTGTGCGTCCTGCGGCGGGACGATGCCGCCGACCACCACCGGGATGTCCTCGGCGCCCGCCTCCCGCAGGCCGGCCACCACCTGGGGCACCACCGCCAGGTGCGAACCGGACAGGATGGACAGACCGACCACGTGCACGCCCTCCTGCACAGCCGCCGCCACGATCTGCTCGGGCGTCAGGCGAATGCCCTGGTAGACGACCTCGAAGCCGACGTCGCGGGCACGCACGGCGATCTGCTCGGCGCCGTTCGAGTGACCGTCCAGGCCCGGCTTGCCGACCAGCATCCGCAGCCGTCCGCCCAGCTCGTCACCCGTGGCCCGGACCCGGTCACGGACGGTCGCCATGTCGCCGCTCGCCTCGCCGACCGCACTCGCCCCGGACACCCCGGTCGGCGCGCGGTACTCGCCGAACACCTCGCGCAGCGCGCCCGCCCACTCCCCCGTGGTGACACCGGCCCGCGCGCACTCGAGGGTCGCGTCCATGAGGTTCGCGTCGGTGCGTGCCGTGGTGGTCAGCACTTCCAGTGCCTTGTCCACTTCGGACTCGTTGCGGTGCGAGCGCCAACTCTCGATCGCGTCGATCGCCTCCTGCTCGACCTCCGGCTTGATCGTCTCGATGATGCCCTCGCCGGACAGCGGGCTCGGTTCGGTGGTGTCGAACCGGTTCACGCCGACCACCACCTCCTCGCCGGCCTCGATCCGGCGGCGCCGCTCGGCGAGCGAGCCCACCAGCTGGGTCTTCATGTAGCCGCTCTCGACGGCGGCGACCGCGCCACCCATCTCCTGCACCCGCGCGATCTCCGCGCGCGCACCGGCCACGATCTCGTCCACTTTGGACTGGATCACGGACGAGCCGTCGAAGATGTCCTCGTACTCCAACAGATCCGTCTCGTAGGCGAGCACCTGCTGCATGCGCAACGCCCACTGCTGGTCCCACGGACGCGGCAGGCCGAGCGCCTCGTTCCACGCGGGCAGCTGGATCGCGCGCGCCCTGGCGTTGCGCGAAAGCGACACGGCGAGCATCTCCAGCACGATGCGCTGCACGTTGTTCTCCGGCTGCGCCTCGGTCAGCCCGAGCGAGTTGACCTGCACGCCGTAGCGGAACCGGCGGTCCTTCGGGTTTTCGACGCCGTACCGGTCGCGGGTGACCTCGTCCCACAGGGCGGCGAAGGCCCGCAGCTTGCACATCTCCTCGACGAACCGCACGCCCGCGTTGACGAAGAAGGAGATCCGGGCGACGACGTCACCCATCTTCTCCTGCGGCACCTGCCCGGAGTCCCGGACGGCGTCCAGCACGGCGATGGCCGTGCACATGGCGTAGGCCACCTCCTGCACGGGGGTGGCGCCGGCTTCCTGCAGGTGGTAGCTGCAGATGTTCGTGGGGTTCCACTTCGGCACGTTCGCCACGGTCCACGCGACCATGTCGGTGATGAGCCGCAGGCTCGGGCCCGGCGGGAACACGTAGGTGCCGCGGGAGAGGTACTCCTTGATGATGTCGTTCTGGGTGGTGCCGGTCAGCTTGGCCACCACGTCGTGCCAGTCGGCGCCCTGCTCCTCCGCCTGCTCCTGCGCGAGACTCACGTAGAGCGCGAACAGCCACATGGCCGTGGCGTTGATGGTCATCGAGGTGTTGGCCTCGGCCAGCGGGATGCCGTCGAACAGCTGCCGCATGTCGCCGATGTGGCCGACCGGCACGCCCACCTTGCCGACCTCGCCGCGGGAGAGCTGGTGGTCGGGGTCGTAGCCGGTCTGGGTGGGCAGATCGAACGCGACGGACAGGCCCGTCTGCCCCTTGGCCAGGTTGCGGCGGTAGAGCAGGTTGGACGCCGCCGCCGACGAGTGGCCGGCGTAGGTCCGCATCACCCACGGTCGGTCTCGCTGGTCATCGGTCGGGTACGGCATCGGACACCTCCGTGGACGTTCATCCGAGGATACTGGCCGGTAACCTGCCGAGCAGCGCATGTGTGGTGAATGCCGCAGCTTCCCGTCCGGGCCCGCGCGGAGGACAATGGTCGGTGTGTTGACGCTGCTGACCAGCCTCGCGGTGATGGGGTTGTTCGTGCTGCTCCTGTGGTGGGCATCGAACCTCGACACCGACAAGGCGCACCGCAAGGACTACGGCCTGCTGCGGGAGGTGGCCAAGGTCCCGTCCTCCACGGCCGCCAGGGTGGTGGAGGAACGTCTACAGGAGGCCGGCGTCCGCGCGACGACCGTGCCCTCGGAGGACGGCGAGGGAATGCGCATCCTGGTCTTCCCGGGCGACCAGAACCTGGCGATCCGAACCCTGCTAACCATCGACTGACCAGCGCAGCTCCCACCACCGGCACGAGATCGCGCTTCCGGCACGCGAGATCGCGCTTCCCGCACCCGAGATCGCGCTTCCCGCACCCGAGATCGCGGTTCCGGCACGCATGTCCCCACCTCCGGACCGCATGTCCCCACTTCCCGACCGCATGTTCGCGGTTCGGCACGCAACAGGATGGGACCGATCCCCGCTCGGCCGGCCGCGTAGGACACCCCATCGGGGCGGCGGAGTCCCGCTCACTCGGCCGCGCGTGCGCGGGAACCGCGAACTCGCGTCCCGGAACCGCGAACTCGCGTGCCAGAACCGCGAACTCGCGTGCCAGAACCGCGATCTCGCGTGCCGGGACGGGGGGACATGGGCGCGGCGACCGGTTCGGTCGCCGCGCCTACGACATCACCGTGCAGGGTGGACAACCGCCGCTGACGTGCCGCCCCGGCGGACCGGCTCGCCCGCCGCTACGACCTTGCCGCCGCGAGTGAACTCCAGGCCGGCCGCGACGCCGATCCCCGTACTGGTGTCGAACTTGTGGCCGAGCGCCTCGAGATCCGGGCCAACGGCCGTGAGGAACCCCTGCTCGGCCAGGGTGTTCGGCGTGTTCCGCTGCGTCGCGCGGGGCGCGGCGATCGCCTCCGGCAGGCTCATCCCCAGGTCAAGCCGGTTGATGACGATCTGCAGCACGGTCGTGATGATCGTCGAGCCGCCCGGCGAGCCCACCGCGAAGAACGGCTTGCCGTGCTTCAGCACGATGGTCGGCGACATGCTCGACCGCGGCCGCTTGCCCGGCTCGGCCAGGTTGGGATCCGGCGCGTCGCCCTGGGTGGGCGCGAAGTTGAAGTCGGTCAGCTCGTTGTTCAGTAGGAAACCCCGCCCCGGCACGACGATCCCGCTGCCGCCGAGCTGCTCGATCGTGTTCGTGTAGGACACGACGTTGCCCCACCGGTCGCTCACCACGAAATGGTTGGTGTGCGTGCCCTGGATGCCGTCGGGCGTCGCGGCGCCGGCCGGCACGCACGTGCCGGGACCGGACGGGTCGCCCGGCGCGACCGGGCTCGTGGCGGCCGCGTTCGGGTCGATCTGGCACGCGCGCTGACGGGCGAAGCGGTCCGAGAGCAGCTCCCGCTGCGGAACGTCCACGAAGTCGCCGTCGCCGACGTACCGGCCGCGGTCGGCGAACGCGAGCCGGCTGGCCTCCAGGTAGTAGTGCATGGCCTGCGCCGGCTCCATGGCCGACAGGTCGGACTGCTCGAGAATGTTCAACGCCTCGCCCACGGCGATGCCGCCGCTGGAGGGAGGCGCCATGCCGTACACGTCGTAGCCGCGGTACTTGATGTGCGTCGGATCGCGGTCGATGGCCCGGTAGGCCTTCACATCCGGCACGGTCATGAGACCGGGTGGCGGGTCGATGGTGGCGTCCGGCACGAGCGGCGGTGTGCGCACCGACTCGACCATGTCGCGGCCGATCGGGCCGCCGTAGAAGGCACGCGTGCCGTGGCGGGCGATCTCGCGGTAGGTGTCGGCGAGGTCGGGGTTGCGCCACAGGGCGCCGACCTCGGGCGGCGCGCCGCCGGGCAGGAACAGCTCGGCCGTGGAGCTGAACTGCGCGAACCGCTCGGCGTTCGACTGGGTCCATCGAGCGAACGTCTGGTCGACCACGAAGCCGTTGTCGGCCACGCGGATCGCGGGCTGGAGCAGGTCGTCGAGGTCGAACCGGCCCCACCGCTGCAGCGCGCGCTCCCAGGTGGCCAGCATGCCGGGCACGCCGACGGACCGGCCGCTGGTCACGGCGGTCGCGAACGGGTAGGGCTGGCCGGTGGCCGGGTCGATGAACATCGTCTCCGAGCCGGCCGACGGGGTGGTCTCCCGACCGTCGATTGTGGACACTCGACCGGTGCGGGCGTCGTAGTGCACGAAGAAGCCACCACCGCCGAGCCCGGCGACGTACGGGTCGGTCACGCCGAGCGTGGCGGCCACCGCGACCGCCGCGTCGGTGGCCGTGCCGCCCCGCCGCAGGATGTCGATGCCCGCCTGGGTCGACTCAAGGGTGTCGGACACGACGGCGCCGCCGTACCCGGTGGCCACCGGCACCTTCCCCGACTGTGGTTGGGCCGACACCGGCCCAGCCGTCAGCCCAGCGACCACGAGCAGCCCTACGGAGAACGCCGAACCGATCCGGTGGCGGGTACGCATGCCCGACCCCTTCCGCAGTGACGACAGTGCTCCTGTTCTACCCGCGTGCGGCGAGGTGCACAACGATCTAGGACCCCAGATAACGCAGGACGGCCAGAACCCGGCGACTGTAGGCGGCGTCCTGCGGGAGTTCGAGCTTGTCGAAGATGGCGTTGACGTGCTTCTCCACGGCCGACAGCGACACGTGGAGCCCGGCCGCGATACCAGAGTTTGTGTGGCCCTCGGCCATCTTCTCCAGCACCTCCCGCTCGCGCGCGGTCAGCCGCGTCAGCGGGTCGACGTGTGAGGTCCTGGCCAGCAACCGGCGCACCACCTCCGGGTCGAACGCGGCGCCGCCGGCCGCGACCCTGGCCAGCGCGTCGAGGAACTCCCCCACCTGCGCCACCCGGTCCTTCAGCAAATAGCCGACCCGGCCGCCGTCGCCGCTGATCAACTCGGCCGCGTAACGCTTCTCCACGTACTGGGACAGCACGAGCACGCCGACCCCGGGCCAGCGGGCGCGGATCTCCAGCGCCGCGCGCAAGCCCTCGTCGGTGTGGGTGGGCGGCATCCGGACGTCCGTGACCACCACGTCCGGCTGGTCCCGCTCGGTGGCCGCCAACAACGCCGCGCCATCGCCCACCGACGCCACCACCTGATGGCCCTCCTCGACCAGCAGCCGCGACAGGCCCTCGCGCAGCAACGTCGAGTCCTCCGCCAGGATCACCCGCACGGCAACCACGCCCGCACCACGGTCGGCCCACCAGCCGGACTGTCCACAGTGAACTCCCCATCCGCCGCCGCCACCCGGCGCGCCAACCCGGACAATCCCGTACCGGTCGGCTGCGCGCCGCCGACCCCGTCGTCGGTCACCCGGACCGCCAGCCCGCCGTCGTCGCGAATCACGTCGATGTCGATGCTCGCCGCGCCGCCGTGCTTGAGCGCGTTGGTGACGGCCTCGGAGACCACGAAGTACGCGACCGTCTCGGTAGCCTCGTCCAGCCGCTCGGCCAAGCCGTACCGCAGGCGCACGGGCACGCCGGACCGCTCGGCCACCGCCTCGAGCGCCGGGCCGAGACCACCGTCGTCGAGAGCGGTCGGGTACACCCGCCAGGTGACCTCGCGCAGGTCCACCAGGGCGCGCTGGGACTCCTCGTGCGCCTGGCGGAGCAGGTCGTCGGCGTGGTCCTGGTCCGCGGCACGGCGGGCCCGGCCGAGCAGCATGCCCAGCGCCACCAGTCGCTGCTGCACGCCGTCGTGGAGGTCCCGCTCGATGCGCCGGCGCTCGTCGTTGACGGCCGCCACCACCCCCGCGCGGCTGGTGGCCAGCTCGGACACCCTGCGGCGCAACAGTTCCTGCTGACTCGGGCCGAGGAAGTGGTGCGCCACACGTTGTTCCAGCGCGGCGACGCCCACAAGTCCCTGCACGGCCAGGAAGACGAGCAGCAGGCCGAGCAGCACGATGGGTCCGACGTCCCACCAGTCCTGCCCCTCCGGGTCGCCACCGATCGCCTCACCGCTCAACAACTGCACCACGATGATCACGCTGGACACCGCGCCGAACGCGATCAGCAGGAAGATCCCGAACGCCAGCATGCCGACCACGCACCGCACGGCCAAGTAGCGCAGCGCGCGGTCGCCCGTGTAGTCGTCACCGTGCTCGTCGCCGAGGTAGCGGCGCAGTCGGGCGCGGTTGACGTCGGCCAGGCGCCGCGCGGCGGCGTGCACCCGCGGCCGGGCGAACACGAGCGCCGGGACCCCGACCATCAGGAACGCCAGCTCGACGAACGCCAGCGCGGCCCCGAGCCCGAGGCCGGCGGTGGCGCGCACGAGCGCCCCTGCTTTCGGCATGTGCCCAGGTTAACGGGGGTGCGCAGGCCGCGTACTGCGGTTTCCCGCAGGATTGGGGTAGGGAGCACCACAGACATATCGGGCGGCTGACCACATGGTCGGCGCACACCCGCCGCCATAGCGTTGCGATCATGCAAAAGGGGTTCTTGATGATCCAGGCAGCGACCGACTCGCCGGGCGGCCTCGCGGGCCTGGCGGTCGATCTGATGGACAAGCTGGGCGGGCCGGGCGCGGCGCTGCTGGTCGGCCTCGACAACATCTTCCCGCCGATGCCGAGCGAGTTGGTGCTGCCGCTGGCCGGCTTCTCCGCCAGCCAGGGCACCATGAGCCTGTTCATGGCGCTGTTCTGGACGACGCTCGGGTCGGTGGCCGGGGCGGTGCTCACGTACTACCTGGGCGTGTGGCTCGGCAGGGACCGTGTCCGGGCGCTGATCGCCCGGACGCCGCTCATGAAGGGTTCCGACTTCGACCGCACGGAACGGTGGTTCGCCAAACACGGGACGAAGGCCGTGTTCTTCGGCCGGATGGTCCCGCTGTTCCGCAGCTTCATCTCGCTGCCGGCGGGCGTCGAGCGGATGGCCATGTGGCAGTTCCTGCTGCTCACGACGCTCGGCAGCCTCATCTGGAACAGCATTTTCGTGATCGCGGGTTACCAGTTGGGCGCCAACTGGCACGTGGTGGACCAATACGCGGGCGTCTTCCAGAAGGTGGTCATCGGCCTGGTCGCCGCGGCCGTGGTGGTCTTCGTGGTGGTCCGGGTCCGCGGCCGCAAGCGCAGCGAGCAGGACTGACTGCGAGGATCTCTCCGTGGTCCTGCAACTCATCTCGACCCTGGCGACGATCGCGGTGCCGATCGTCGTCGCGGTCGTCGGCTACCGGTTGAACCAGCGGCTCAAGCTCTGGGAGGCGAGCCAGTGGCGCAACCAGGAACTGATCAAGGCGCGGCTGCAGTACTTCGACCGGCTGGCGCCCATGCTGAACGACCTCATGTGTTACTTCACCTACATCGGCCGCTGGAAGGAACTGACCCCGCCGGACGTCATCGCCATCAAGCGGGAAGCCGATCGGATGTTCCTGTCGGTAGCGCCGCTGTTCAGCCAGCGCGCTGTTGACGAGTACCAGGAGTTCGGCCGGCTGTGCTTCGCCATGGGCAGCGGGTGGGGCCTCGATGCCCGCCTCCGCACCGGCTTCACGCGACGGCGGGACGCCCCCGAGGGCGGGCCGTGGCGCCCGGAATGGGAGCGGCTGTTCGTCCCGGCCGACGAGATCCCGCCGGACGACGAGGCGGCCGTCCTGGCCGGCTACGACCGGCTGCTCGCCGCGCTGGTGGAGGACATCGAGCTGCTGTCGCCGCGGCAACGGTACGCGCCGGGCACCCCCGGCGCGTGAGCCTCAGCGCTCCGGCTCGCCGGCCACTCGGCGGACGTCGGCGCCCAGGTTCACCAGGTTCTCCACCAGGCCCGGGTAGCCGCGGTCGATGTGGAACACGTCCCACACCTCCGTGATGCCGTCCGCGCACAGGCCCGCCAGCACCAGGCCGACGCCGGCGCGGATGTCCGACGCCCACACCGGTGCGCTCGACAACCGCTCGACACCCCGCACCACCGCGTGGTGGCCGTCCGTGCGGGCGTCGGCGCCCAGGCGGACCATCTCCTCGATGAAGCGGAACCTCGCCTCGAACAGGTTCTCCGTGATCATCGACGTCCCGTCGGCCACCGCGGTCAGCGCGATCGCGAACGGCTGCAGGTCGGTGGCGAAGCCCGGGTAGGGCAGGGTCACGAAGTCGACGGCCCTGGCACGGTCGTGCTGGACCACTCGGAACGTCCGGCCGTCGACGATGGTCACCTCGGCACCCGCCGTGCGCAGCTTCTCCAGCACCAGGTCGAGGTGATGGGCGTCGACACCGCGAATCGTCACGTCGCCCCTGGTCATGGCGGCCGCGAAGGCCCAGGTGGCGCCGACGATGCGGTCGCCGATGACCCGGTGCTGGGTGGGCTGCAGCGCGTCGACGCCGTGGACGGTCAGCGTGGACGTCCCGGCGCCCTCCACCTTGCCGCCCATCTGCTGCAGCATGGTGCAGAGGTCGACGATCTCCGGCTCGCGCGCCGCGTTGTCGATCACCGTGGTGCCGTCCGCCAGCACGGCGGCCATCAGGATGTTCTCCGTGGCGCCGACGCTCGGGAAGTCCAGCCAGATCTGCGCGCCGTGCAGGCCCTCGGCCTCGGCCACCACACACCCGTGCTCGATCTCGCTCTGCGCGCCGAGCTGACGAAGACCGTTCTGGTGCATGTCCAACGGCCGCGAGCCGATGGCGTCACCGCCCGGCATGGCCACCACGGCCCGCCGGCAGCGCCCGACCAGCGGGCCGAGCACGCACACCGACGCCCGCAGCTTGCCCATGGCGGGCGAGTCGGCGCGGTGGTTCAGGTCGGCCGGGGTGGTGATGGTGACCGTGTCGGCCGCGATGGTGACCTCGCAGCCAAGACTGCGCAGCACCTCGCCCATCAGTGGAACGTCCAGGATCTGCGGGCAGTTGGTCAGTGTCGTGGTGCCCTCGGCGAGCAACGCCGCGGCCATCAGCTTCAACACACTGTTCTTGGCGCCGACCACGTCGACCTCGCCGACGAGCCGCGCGCCACCGTGTACCTGGAAGTGCTCCGTCACGAGCGCCCATCATGCCCGAACCCGGGATCGGCCCCCGAGCCAGTGGCCGCAGTAGTGGTCGCGGTGACGTCGCTCACGTCCGCTAACCTGCCGCCACAAGCTTTCCGAAGGGGGAACCGGTGAAGGTCCTGTCGCGGGTGGCGAGTCCAGCGGGGTTCGCGCTCGTCCTGTTGCTGTTCTTGGTACTGCCGTTCATGTCGGTCTCGTGTGAGGTGCCGGGGATCAGCGAGCCCGTCGGGGTGGACTACAGCGGTGCCAACCTCACGTTCGGGACCGACCCGGAGACCGAGGTGCCGGCGGAGCTGGCCGAACTGTCCGAAGGGTCGGACGCGCCCGGGGCGGTCACCGAGGAGCCGCCGCCGGACCCTGGCGTGCAGTTGCTCTCGATCATCACGGCGCTGTTCCTCCTGTTCGGCATCGGGACGGTGCTCATCCCCCGGCTCAAGGCCCGGATGTTCGGCGCCGCCGGCATCGCCGGGGTCGCGCTCGTGCTGACCGTGGTGACGCTCGTGGTGGCCGAGTCGACCATCCAGTCGAGCCTGCTGGACGAGGCGCGGGAGACCGGCGCCGTGGAGACGGCCGAGGGCATGCCGGAGGTCGAGGCGGTCATCAGCGACATGATCCGCAGCGAGCTCGGGTTCTGGCTGGTGGTCATCGGTCTCGTGCTGCTGGTGCTCGGCAACTTGGGTGCCGCCCTGCTCGGTGGTAGAAGGTTGACGCCGGCGTTCGTGGCAGGTGCCGCCGCGGCACCTGCTGAACCCGCCGCCACCGACGCCCCGCCGGCGACCGTGGACCCGCTGACCGGCGAGCCGGAAACTCCCTCGACCGATCCGCCGCCGTCGGGGCCGCCCCAGTCCTGATGAAGCCGGGCCTCTCCCGGTTCGCGAGCCCGGCCGGGTTCGGGTTGGCATTGCTGCTGTTCGGGGTGCTGCCGTTCGTGTCGGTGTCGTGCGAGACGGGCGAGGGCGACGTCTCGGTGACCTACAAACGGCCTCGACCTGGCGACGGGAACGTCGTCGGAGGTCCAGGCGACCGGCGCGGAGGGTTTCGAGCAGCTGGCGGGGGAAAAGCGGCAGGCGCTGCGGGTCGACACGGGCGAGGCCCTCGACGTGCAACTGCCGACGATCATCCTGGCGGCGCCGTTGGCCGGCGGCATCCTGGCCATGCGCTTCCACCGGCTGGCGGCAGCGCTGGCCGGGGTGTCGGCCGTGCTGGTGGTGGTCGTCGACCTGATCGCCAGGGCCAACCTGGGCGCGGCGCTCCGCGACGCCTCGGTCGCCGCCGGGACGGAGCTGTCCACCCCCGAGATCGACTGGCTGATCAACGAGGACATCGGCTTCTGGATCACGGCGGCGGCCCTGGTGGCGCTCACCGTCCACAACCTCACAGCGTCGCCCCGGAACAGCCCGACAGGTTCAACCGATCCGTGAGACGTGCCGGGCGAACGTCACGAGTCCCCGATACGCACCGGTGTGCAGTGTGAGGTGACCGCCGGCGAGGTTCTTCGAGTCCCGCACTCCCGCCCCGAACGCCACCTCAACACAGTTGGCATCTGGCCCGCTGAACCTGCTCTTGCGCCACTGGGTGTGGAACTCGATCGTCGCGGGCATGCCCGCTACCTCGCTCTCTCCAGGTCCTCTGCGATGGCGTGCAGGAGCCGCACCGACTCCCGCTCACTCAACGCGAGTTCTGCCAGCCTCTCGACTGCCAGCCTATACGCCTCGATCTCCGCCGGATTCTCCGGAAACATCCCTGACATCCGCCCTTCGATGAACACCACGGCTCGTTCCTCGGCGAACTCGAGGTATGCGAAACCACCCAGCAGTCCCGGGTGGGCTGCCAGTCCGGTCGGTAGTACTCGAATCGATATATGCGCGCGTTCGGCAACCTCGGCCACGTGGCGCACCTGCCTCGCCATCACCGGCTGCCCGCCCACCGGCTGGCGCATCGCATGCTCGCTGATGATGAACCGGAACTCTGGCGCGTCGGGCTTGCTCAGAATCGCTTGTCTGCCGAGCCGACGAGAGACTCGGCCCTCGACATCACGCAGGTCAACCCCGAATGCGGCCATGAGTGCCCGGCAATAGTCGGCGGTCTGCAACAGACCGGGCACCAGTAGCGGCTCGACATCCACGATCTTCGTGGCGCGTGCCTCGAATTTGAGGTAGGTGCGGGCCTGGTCGGTGAGGTCGGCCTTGTTGCCCTCCCACCAACCCTGTTCGCGATAGCCCTTGGCCATCCGCATGAGCCTGTCACGATCCTCGCCCGTCACCCCGATGGCTGCCAGGATCGCGGACACCTCCTCGGCCGTGGTCTCCGGCCGCAGCCCGCGCTCGAGCCGGCTGATGGTGTTGGCCGACCAGTTCAACGCCTCGCCCACCTTCGCGCAGGTCAGCCGCGCCAGTTCGCGGTACTGCCGCAGCTCCATGCCGAGCCCACGCTCACCGACCCCACCGAGGTACTTGACCTTCCGCGCCATCCCACGCTCCTCACCGATCGTGTCACCAGTGACACAGCCTAGGTCGACGTTGCACAGAGTCGCAGCCCGAACCACCCGATAGCGCATTGCAGCTGCTGATATCCGATGTCACTGTGGCTGGCATACGACATAGGAGCAACATGGGCCGGCACGCATTGATCGAGTCCCGTCCGTCGACCGAAGCAGAGGTGGACGACCGGGTGTTGCGTCAGCACCTGGCGGCGCTGGCGTTCGCCGCACAGGAAGCCCCCGACACCGAGGTGGTGCGCCTGGCGCGCGGCGAGACCCACCTGCTGGTCGCCGCCGTCTGCACCGCGCTCGGTGCCCACCGGCTGGACCCGACCGGCGCGTGCGGCACCAACTCCTGCGCGCTGCGAACCGACCTGCGCCGCGCACTGCTACCGGTCCGCGCGCACTGAAGCCGGGGCGGCGCGGCGGCAGCCTCTCACTCTCCCGCCGCGCCGCCCCGCCCGTCACTCCACACAGGACTCTGATGCCCACCTACACCCGCCGTTGGGCCGTACAAGGACGAAAACCCAACGGCGACAACGCGACCACCATCTTCGACCGGCACCCCGACCGGCCGCTCGTCACCGTCTACCCGGCCGCGCCACGCCAGCGAACCGCTCGCGCACCTGGCCTGGCTGCGCATCGGTGACCACTACGCGATCGAGCGCATCCTGGCGTTCGACCGCACCTCGGCTTGCTGGCTCACGCTGGACCTGTCGATCCCCGGAGTCGCGCACGTCTTCGTCGTCCGGGCGAACCTGGCCGGCGACGCGATCGACAACGACCCCGCCGACTCCGTCGACGAAATCTGCCCGATAACCAGGAAAATCGCCAAGAAATTCCTCAACCACCTCGACGACAATCGGCACGGAAAACTGACAAAGCCGGTTAGACCATCCGAGTGACGTGACCGGTTCACCACCAAGTGTCACCACGCTTCGCTATGCTGCGTGGTGGTCGGAACACCTGGGGAGGGGAATCCACCGTGCCGTTCTTGGAGCAGAGCGCCAGCAGCGAGCCAATGCGCAGCCTGAGCCGCGTCAGCACCATGCGCGTAGACCCAGCCATGGTCCTGCAGCTCAAAGCCGAACTACAACCGGTTCACGACGAGACCGAAAACTTCTTGCTCAACAACACCGAGGCGATGGCTGTGCGGCCGCTCGGCGCCGATCCGGTCAGCCGCGAGACGGCCGATGCCTTCAACGAGAACTCCCGCAGCGCGATCGAGATGGCCTGGGCCTACCTCGACGAACTCAAGAACACCCTCGACACGCTCGACCAAGCAGCCCGCGACTACAACCTGGTCGAGGACACCAACGAGCAGACCTTCCGGCAGGACACCGAGTGACCACACGTCCCCTGATCACCCTCGCCACAGCCCTGATCGCAGTGGCAGCCCTGGCCGGCTGCAGCGAGGAATCAGCCGGATCACCCATGCCCGACGACACAGCCGCCACCACCAAACCGGACACCACCGAACCCACCAGCCAACGGCCACGTGAGATAGCTCTGGACGGCAAAGACCCCTGCGCCCTCATCCCCCAATCCGACTGGCCCCAGCTCAGCATCGAACGACCAGGCAGTCCATCGGAAGACCCGACCTTCAAGTCACCCCAGTGTTACTACTCAAGCGTGGGACAGGTCACTGTGGTAATCACTGAAGGTATTGAGGCGTGGGACGGGCGAAACGTCGAGATCACCGACGCTGAGCCCATCGAGGGATTCGCGACAATCACGATCAGGAACGATGCCGACAGGCGATCATGCTTTGCGGCGGTGGACGTCGCGGACGGCCAATACCTGATGACCACCACTGCGACAAACCCGGACGATCCGGAAGAACCCGAAGCGTGCGATCTCGCCTACAGGATGGCGGAGTCGGCGATGGAGACATTGGTGGCATCGTGATCACCGGCACACGAGGGGACCGCAATGAGCGGAGACGTCTGGGATTCCTACTCCCATCAGAGGCTCTACGACGGCATTCACGGCAAGGTGGGCTTCCTCGGAGGCATGATGGGAGCTGAGGGCGGCGCTGGCGTCGCGGGGGCGGCCGGTGCTCAGGACGGCTGGGGTCGGCTGGCCGCCGTGATGGAGAACGCGCGCGAACGGACCGAGGCCGCACTTCGGCGAGCCGGCGTCGAGTGGGAGGGAAGCGCCTTCGAGGCGATGAACACCGGCGTCACTCCGCTCGCCCAGTGGGCGGCCGACTCGAACACCGCGGGCACCGCCAGCCAGTCCAGTGTGGACAACCACGTCGGCGCGTACTCGGCCGCACGGAACACCATGCCCGAGCCGGTTCCCGTGACCTCGACCGCCAACTCCGACGCCGGCGGCATTCCCGCCGCGTTCACGCATCTGTTCGGCGGCCAGACCGACCAGGACAAGCAGGAGGCCGCCGCGCAGGAGGCGAAGGCCGAGGCGGTGCGGATCATGTACGGCTACGACTACGACTCCGCCGTCTCGCAGGACACGCTCGGGCGGTTCGTCCCGCCACCGTCGGTCACCGTGACCGTGGCACCCACGCAGGTGGCGACCACCGACATCCCCGACAGCTCCCAGCCGTGGTCCGGTTCGAACGACGACGGCGAGTCGACCCGCGCGGCCGACCACACTCCCGGTGGCACGACGACAGGCGGACCGACGCCAACCCACGTCAGCCCGCCCGGCACTCCCCCGCCTGGCACAACGCCATCCGGCACGACGCCATCGGGTTCACCGCCCCCGACCACACTTCCCCCGCGGACCCCGCTCCCGAACCCGCAGCAGCCAGGCGGCACACGGCCGCCGAACCAATTGTCCCCCGGGTACGGTCCGCTCACCGACGGGCGCGGTCCCGGCGGCGCGACCACCGGCCGCGGCCGCGGCCCCGGTTCCGGCGCCGGTGCTCCCGGTAGCGGCGGCGCAGGCCGCGGCACGGGTGCGCCCGGCGGCGGACGAGGCGTGATGCCGCTCGGTGGAGGTGCCGGCCCGGTGGCCGAGCCCGCCGGGCGAACCGGCCCCGGCGCGGGTGGCCGAGGCGCGGGTGGCATGGGCATGGCCCCCGCCGGTGGCCGCGGCGACGGTGACGAGGACAAGGAGCACCGCTCCGCCGAGTACCTCCGCTCCTTCAACGACAGCTTCTGGGACACCACCGACCCGGTCACACCACCGGTCATCGGTGAGGACGACGAATGACGTGACGTCCGGCAGATTCACCCTGAGCTGGCAGGAGTACGACTTCCTGTGGGAGCACCTCGAACTCGGCCCCCACAAACCGGTCCTGAACATCGACTCGCACGGCTACACCGTCGACGAGCGGGCGGAACTGCGCGCCGAGGCATGGAAATCCTTGGCACACAGGGGGCTCGGCGCGCCCGGCAACATCCACCCGGCGCTGGAGCGGTGCCTGACAGTCCTCGCCCGGCCCGAATGGGAACTGGACGCGCGCCTGCACCTGTCCGCCGACGGGCCGCGGACCTCGGCACTGATCGGCGCGACCAGCTCCCGCGCGGCCGTCGGGGTGCTGGACGCCACGGCGCTCACCGTGTGGCCGACGGCGCCGACCGGCCTCGCCCGCGCCGCCGTCGACCTGCTCCCGCCGCACCCGCCGGGCAACGGTGTCTCGATCACGCTGCCCGCCGAGACCCTCGACCGCTGCGCCGCCCGAGCCGGTACCGACGCGGACGCGCTGTGCCGGGCGCTCGTGTCAGAGGGGCTCGGCAAGGACGAAGCCCGCAAGATCACCGATGTTGCCGGACAGGTGATCCGCTTCGGCCACCTCGGTGCCGCGCGCACACCCCGTCACGGCCAGCGGCAGCGCGCCGGCCACGTCGTCAGCTTCTACGACAACCCGCTCAGTCGATACCTGTTCAGCCGGAAGCCGAGCAACGGGCAGCAATGGGTGACGCTCACCCCGGCCACCACGGCGGCCATCACCGCGCAGCTCGACGAACTACTCACCGGGTTGGCCCGAGTGCCCCGGTAGGGTCGAGCACATGGCCGTACACATCACCCGGGTCTACACGCGCGTCGGCGACGACGGCACCACCGCACTCGGCGACGGCAGCCGGGTGCCGAAGACGGACCCGCGGCTCGCCGCCTACGCCGACGTCGACGAGGCCAACGCGGCCATCGGGGTGGCGCTCGCGCTCGGCGGGCTGACCGGTGAGCTGGCCGACGTGCTGCGGGCCATCCAGAACGACCTGTTCGACGTGGGCGCCGACCTGTGCGCCCCCGTGGTGTCCGACCCCAAGTACCCGCCGCTGCGCATCACCGAGCCCTACGTCGAACGGCTCGAAGGCTGGTGCGACGACTTCAACGGCCGGCTGGCGAAGCTCAACTCCTTCATCCTCCCCGGCGGCACGGCGGGCGCGGCGCTGCTGCACGTGGCGCGGACCGTCTCCCGGCGTGCCGAGCGCAGCGCCTGGCGGCTCATGGAGACCGACGCGGAGCGCACGAACCCGCTGGCCGCCAAGTACCTCAACCGGCTCTCCGACCTGCTGTTCGTGCTGTCACGGGTGGCCAACCCCGACGGTGACGTGCTCTGGGCCCCCGGCGCGGGCGGTTAGCCCACACAGCTGACGCACAGACGCCGCACAGGCGAGACTGGGCCGGCGAGCGCACGATCGGATCCAACGACATCCGCTCCACGGAAGACGTGAGGGTCCGACATGCACGATCACGATCGCGGTCTCGAGTTCGACCTGACCACCCTGCGCAGCCGGCGGGGCGCCCTCGCGCTGTTCGGCGGTGCCGGCCTCGCCGTGCTCGCCGGCTGTAGCGCCGCGTCCACACCGGACTCGACGGCCACAACGACGACGACCACAACGACGACGACCACAACGACGACCACGGCTGCCGACCAGCTCGAGGAGATCCCGGAGGAGACGGCCGGCCCCTTCCCCGGCGACGGGTCCAACGGGCCCAACGTGCTGACCGAGAGCGGCATCGTCCGCAGCGACGTCCGGTCCAGCTTCGGCTCGTCCACCGGGACCGCCGAGGGCGTCTCGCTGCGGATCGAGCTGACGATCGTCGAGGCGGACACCGGCGCGGCACTGCCCGGCGCGGCCGTGTACCTGTGGCACTGCGACCGGGACGGCAACTACTCGCTGTACTCGCAGGGGGTGACCGACCAGAACTACCTACGTGGCGTCCAGGAGGCCGACACCTCCGGCGCGCTGGCGTTCACCAGCATCTTCCCGGCCGCCTACACGGGACGGTGGCCGCACATCCACTTCGAGGTGTACCCGAGCCTGGCCGACGCCACTTCGGCCGGCACGCTGCTCACCACCACGCAGCTCGCGCTGCCCGAGGACGTGTGCGAGACCGTCTACGCCACCGACGGCTACAGCCAGAGCGTGCGCAACCTGGCCGACACCTCGCTGGAGTCGGACATGGTGTTCAGCGACGGCTGGGAGACCCAGCTGGCCACCGTCACGGGCGACGTGTCCGCCGGCTACGTCGCGACCCTCACCGTCCCGGTCTAGGACGCCCAGGGCAGTCGGCCGGGGCGGTCCAGAACGCGGCGGTTCACGCTGGCGCAACCACCCGCAAACCGACGAGCCGTGCCGACTCGGCCTGTCGAACGTCGTAGGTGACCAGCACGTCCGCCTCCAACCGCACCGCGACCACGATGTGGAGGGCGTCCAGACTTCGAAGACCCGCGCCGGGCAACAGCCCAGCCTCGACGAAGATCGCACGATCGGGCTCGAACAGGTCGAACCGGTCCAGCACGTCGGAAACCGCAGCCTGGTTCAGACGATGGCGAACTGCCAGTCGACGCAACTCGGTCTCCAGCAGAAGGCTCGAAACCAGCGGCACGCCATCCGACACCAAGCCATCGAGATAGGCGCCCAACGCGGCGGACTCCGACTCGTCGACGAGCAACTTGGCCGCTGCCGAGGTGTCGGCATACGCGGTCAACGATCGCCCCGGAGATCGTCAATCGATTCCTGCACCGGTGCTTCGAGCTTGATTCGAGGCAGATCGGAAAATCCGCCAGACTTCCTGGCCTTGCGCACTCGCAACGAGCGCTGGGGGCGCTCCACCGGCGGCACCAACATCGCCACGACCTCACCGTGGTTGCTGATCTCGAAGCTCTCGCCGGCCTGCACCTCCCGCAGGATGGCACTGCTGTTGTTCCGCAGCTCGCGGTGCGGGATCGTACGCGCCATAACCCAACCCCCTCTTCGCGTAGCAAGCGTAGCACAAGAGGTCAGGACGCCCAGGGCAGTCGGCCGGGGGGTGCGGACTCCAGCCACGACAGGAAGCCCGTCAGGGCGTCCGGACCCATGGCGATCTCCACGTCCGGCTCGGGGGTGCCGTCCCGGTCGCGGAACCGCAGCACGTGTGACGACGGCGGCATGCTGTACAGCTCGGGACCGGACGGGTCCCGCCGGTCGGCGATCTCCAGACCCGAGCGGTGGATCACCCGGTCGGGGCCGGGACGCAGGCTCAGCACGCGGAACCAGACGAACTCGTCACCCTGGTAGCGGCCGACGCCGAGGTGCCAACCCTTGCCGGACTCGTCCAGCCGGGTCCGCAGCGCGGCGTGCACGCCACCCGAACGAAGCGCACGCAGCCGGCGCACACCCAGCCAGACCAATACCGCCGCGACAATGAGGAGGGCCGCTCCGAGCACCAAGGTGACGTCCACGGCCCGCGCTCCCTCGTCCGGCCGTCAGTCCCGCTGGCCGGCGGCGCGAAGGCGGCCTAGGGCTCTGGCCCTGGTCTCCTCGTCGGCGTCCAGGTCGGCCCTGGCCTGCTCGATGTCGATCTCGTCGGCCAGGTCGGCGGACTCGGCGAGAATGCTCACGCCGTCGCCGGTCACGGACAGGAAGCCGCCGTGGACGGCAGCCGTTACGGTGTCACCGTCGGTCGTGGTCACCCGGACCACGCCACCCTCGATCAACTGACCGAGCACGGGCTCATGACCGGGCATGATCCCGATCTCGCCCTCGGTGGTCTGGGCCACGACGAACGTGCCGGTACCCGACCAAAGGCGTCGTTCGACGGCGACCAGCTGGACGGACATCTCGGCCACGCGATACCTCCTGTGTCAACGTTCCTGCGAAGTCTAATTGGTCCGCTCTCAACCTTCCCACGCAGGCCGGTGTCTTCCGGGGTGAGACAAGTCACCGACAACCACACCAACAGGGGTACAGATGAGCGAAGCCGAGTTCACGGACTTCGTGGCGCACCGATCCCCGGCTCTGTTGCGCACCGCGTATCTACTCTGCGGTGGCGACCGGAGCGCGGCCGAGGATCTGCTGCAGGAGGTGCTCGAGCGGGTCTTCCCACGCTGGCGGCGGATCCGCGACCGGCCGGAGCCCTACGTCCGGACGGCGCTGGCCAACGCGGCCACCAACAGATGGCGCCACAAGTCACGACGGGTGGCCGAGGCGCCACTTGACTGGGACATGCCGCACCCGCACCTACCGGGGCCCGAGCAGCGGATCGCGAACCGCGACCTGGTGGTCAACGCGCTGGGGGCGCTGCCGCCCAGGATGCGGGCCGTCATCGTGCTGCGTTTCTTCGACGACCTCTCCGAGGCCGACACGGCGGCCGCGCTCCGCTGCGGCATCGGGACCGTGAAGAGCCAGACCTCCCGGGGACTCACCCGGTTGCGCGAGCTGATCGACGCCGCCACCGCCGAGGAACCGCACCACACCACCAGCCGGAGCTTCTGATGGACACCAGAGAACTGACCCTCACGCTGCGCGAGGCCACCGACGACGTCGAGCCCCGGCCCAACTTTGCGTCCGACGTGCTGCGCGGCGGCCGCCGCCGGCGTACCCGCAACCGCTTCGCCATCGGCGCCGCCCTGGCCGGCACGACGGCCGTGGCTGTCGCCGCTGTCGCTGTCCTACCGAACCACCTGGCCTCCCCGCCGCCACCCGCCGACCAGAACCAGCAGAACGTGGACCCCACCTCGCTGCTCGACTCGTCGAGCGGCGAGCTCATCAACGACGAAACGGTGACCAGCGCGGCGGTTCTCGGCTGGCAGGAGGGCATCGCCGGGAGCGCTGGAGAGAGGGCGGGGGTCTCCCCCGACGACCTGCTGGGAGAGCCCAACGTGTACTGGGCAGGCACGACACCCTGGGGCGGCGGCGATTCCTCCACCACCGTCGCGATCGTCGCTCAGGAAACCGCCGAAGCGCTCGATGGGCCGCCGATCGTCGCCGGCCTGCTGGTCAACAACCCCGACGACGACCGGGCGGACGAGCTGGAGCTTGTCTCCGTGCAGGACGGTGGCTGGGCCTACTTCATCCTGCCGGACCTCCGCACGGCCATCGGGGCGCTGCCCACCGACCTGCCCGACGACGTCAAGCTGAGCATCTCCACGGAGATCACGGTCGACGAGAACGGAAAGTCCGTCCGTGTGTGGCACGACATGCCAGCGAACGACGGCGTCGCGGGCGCCCAGCTTCCCGCGGGCACGAACGTGCACAACGTTCTCATGCAGATGAATCCCACGCCGGACGGGTACGGGACCGGCCTCGCACCGCTGGTGCCGCTGGTGCTCCCACCGAACAGCGGGGAGATCCAGGGCCGGGGTCTGCCGTGGCCGGCGGAGTCACTGCACGTTCCCGAACCCAGGGACCTGGGGTCGAGCGCACTGGAGATCTTCCGGCGCGCGCTCGTCGACTCCAGCAGCGACATCGACTCCGATGGCCTGCTGGATCCCCCCTCCGTGCTTTTCGACGGCCAGGAGCCGCCACACTGGACCGTGGCAGCCGACCTGCCCGACGGCCGCACGGTGATCCTCAGCGAGTACCAGGAACTGGACCACCCGGCCTACGTGTTCTCCGTCCTCATGCGACCCGACGGGTCCATCGAGACCGTCGCCCGGGTGAAGGAGATCGACCCGGCGTCCACGGAACCGGTCATCGCGCCCGCGCCGGACGGCCAGGGCACGGTGGTGGCCGCCTGGAGTGAGCCGATCTCCTACCGCACCAGCACGTCCGGCGACTGGGTGGCCGCGGGCACCAGTGCGGCGCTGGTCCCGGCCGACGGCATCGAGATCAAGGTCGGGGAGAACGTGTTCCCCCTCGACTGACCCCACAACGAGAAACGCCCCGTCCGATGTGGACGGGGCGTTTCTCGTTGGTACGAAAGCTACTTCTTGGTGATTTCCTTGTACTTCTTCTCCAGGTCGTCCAGGCCACCGATCCCCAGGAACGCCTGCTCCGGGTAGTGGTCGAAGTCGCCCTTGGCGATCTTGTCGAAGGCCTCGACCGTCTCCTCGCGCGGCACGGTCGAACCGGGCTGACCGGTGAACTGCTCGGCCACCAGCATGTTCTGCGACAGGAAGCGCTCGATGCGCCGTGCGCGCTGGACCGTCACCTTGTCCTCTTCGGACAGCTCGTCCATACCGAGGATGGCGATGATGTCCTGCAGCTCCTTGTACTTCTGCAGAATCCGGATGACCTCGGCGGCCACGCGGTAGTGGTCCGCACCGACGATCGCCGGGTCGAGGATGGTCGACGTCGACGCCAGCGGGTCGACCGCCGGGAAGATGCCCTTCTGGAACACGCCACGGGAAAGCTCGGTGGTGGCGTCCAGGTGGGCGAACGTCGTGGCGGGCGCCGGGTCGGTGTAGTCGTCCGCCGGCACGTAGATCGCCTGCATCGAGGTGATCGAACGGCCCTTGGTCGAGGTGATCCGCTCCTGCAGCTCGCCCATCTCGTCGGCCAGCGTCGGCTGGTAACCCACGGCCGACGGCATGCGGCCCAGCAGGGTCGACACCTCGGAACCGGCCTGGGTGAACCGGAAGATGTTGTCGATGAACAGCAGCACGTCCTGGTTCTGCACATCGCGGAAGTACTCCGCCATGGTCAGCGCGGACAGCGCGACCCGCATACGCGTGCCGGGCGGCTCGTCCATCTGGCCGAAGACCAGCGCGGTGTCGTTGATGACGCCGTCCTCGGTCATCTCCAGGAACAGGTCGTTGCCCTCACGGGTGCGCTCGCCGACCCCGGCGAACACCGAGGTGCCACCGAAGTTCTTGGCGACACGAGTGATCATCTCCTTGATGAGCACCGTCTTGCCGACGCCGGCACCGCCGAACAGGCCGATCTTGCCGCCGAGCACGTACGGGGTCAGCAGGTCGATGACCTTGAGGCCCGTCTCCAGCATCTGGGTCCGGCCCTCGAGCTGGTCGAACGCCGGGGGCTTGCGGTGGATCGGCCAGCGCTCGAGGTCACTGCCGTAGCCGGGCTCGTCGAGGCACTCGCCGAGCGCGTTGTAGACGTGGCCCTTGACGGCCTCGCCCACCGGCACGGAGATGGCGGCACCGGTATCGAGGACCTCGGCACCGCGGACCAGACCGTCCTGCGGCTGCAGGGAGATCGTGCGGACCAGGTTGTCGCCGAGGTGCTGGGCGACCTCGAGGGTCACCGTCTTCTTCAGCTCCTCGAACGTGATCTCCGTCTTGAGCGCGTTGAAGAGCTCAGGTACCGCGCCGCGCGGGAACTCGACGTCGACCACGGGCCCGGTCACCGACACGATCCGGCCCTTGGCTGCGTTCTCTGTTGTAGTCATCAGTCTTCACTTCCTGTGGCGGCGAGTGCATCCACCCCACCGACGATTTCGCTGATCTCCTGGGTGATCTGGGCCTGCCGGGCCTGATTCGCCAGGCGGGTGTAGTTCTGCACCAGATCACTGGCGTTGTCCGATGCGGCCTTCATGGCGTTGCGCTGTGCGGCCAGCTGTGAGGCCGCAGACTCGAGCAGCGCGGAGTAGATGCGCGTGTTGATGTACTTCGGCAGCAGCTCGGAGAGCAGCACCTCGGCACTCGGCTCGAAAGCGTAGGCGGACGGGATCACATCGCTCTTCGCCTGCTCCTCGCCCGCCTCGACGTACTCGACCTCCAGCGGGGCGATCCGCTTGGCGACCGGCACCTGCGAGAGCATCGAACGGAACTCCGTGTAGACGATGTGCAGCTCGTCCACGCCGAGGATGCCGTCCTCGCCGGGCTCGTCGCCGTCGTCGTCCGCACCGGACCGGAACGCCTCGATCAGCGTCCGGCCGGCGGTCGCCGCGTTCTCGTACCGGGGCACCTGGCTGAAGCCGGTCCAGCTGTCGGTGACCGCCCGGTCGCGGAACTTGTAGTAGCCGACGCCCTTGCTGCCGATCACGTAGAGCACCGGCTTCTTGCCCTGCTCCCGCAGCAGCGACAGCAGTTCCTCGGCCGCCCGCAGCACGTTGCTGTTGTAGGCACCGCTCAGGCCTTTGTCACTGGTCACCACCAGAACGCCGACCCGCTTGGGATTCTCCCGCTCGGTCAGCAGCGGGTCGTCCAGTGTGGACGCCGCGCTGGCCAGTGCGGAGAGCACGTTGGTGATCTCCGAGGCGTACGGCCGGGAGGCGTCCACCCGCGCCTGCGCCTTGCTGATGCGCGACGTGGCGATGAGCTCCATCGCCTTGGTGATCTTACCGATGGATTTGGTAGCCCGGATCTTCGACCGGAGCTCGCGAACTTGTGCCGCCATCTACTCGTCCGTCAGCTCTTGGGAGCCGGGCGAGTGACCTTCACGGTCTCCTGCCCGACCTCGCCGGCGTCCATGGCCTCGGCCTCCGCCTCCACCAGGGTCTTGCCCTCGGAGGTGGTGAAGCCCTTCTTGAACTCGTT
Source organism: uncultured Actinomycetota bacterium (assembly GCA_963826035.1). Classification (GTDB taxonomy): domain Bacteria; phylum Actinomycetota; class Actinomycetes; order Mycobacteriales; family Pseudonocardiaceae; genus Actinophytocola. Next base: position 1,350,201 of record CAWGVZ010000010.1, read on the forward strand.
GGTGGCGTTGACGATGCGCTCGGCGAGATCGTCGGTCCACTTACCGGTGTCGCGGATCTCGGCGAGGATGCCCTCGTGCTTGTGACGCAGGTTCTCCTGGAGCTCCCGGTTGAACCGCGCGACGTCCTCGATCGGCACCTCGTCGTAGGCACCGGTCGTACCGAGGTACACGGTGATCACCTGCTGCTCCACCGGCACCGGCGAGTACTGCGGCTGCTTCAGCAGCTCGTACAGCCGGCCACCGCGGTCCAGCTGGGCGCGGGACGTGGCGTCGAGGTCGGACGCGAACGCCGCGAACGACTTCAGCTCCTCGTACTGCGACAGGTCGATCCGCAGCGAGCCGGAGACCTTGCGCATGGCGTTGATCTGCGCCGAACCACCGACTCGGGACACCGAGGTGGTCACGTCGACCGCCGGCCGCTGACCCGAGTTGAACAGGTCGGACTGGAAGAAGCACTGACCGTCGGTGATCGAGATGACGTTGGTCGGGATGTAGGCCGAGATGTCGTTGGCCTTGGTCTCGATGACCGGGAGACCGGTGAGCGAGCCGGCGCCCAGGTCGTCGGAGAGCTTCGCGCAGCGCTCCAGCAGCCGGGAGTGCAAGTAGAAGACATCGCCGGGGAACGCCTCGCGGCCGGGCGGCCGACGCAGCAGCAGCGACAGGGCGCGGTACGCCTCGGCCTGCTTGGTCAGGTCGTCGAACACGATCAGGACGTGCTTGCCCTCGTACATCCAGTGCTGGCCGATGGCCGAACCGGTGTATGGGGCCAGCCATTTGAAGCCGGCGGAGTCGGACGCGGGGGCCGCGACGATCGTCGTGTACTCCAGCGCGCCGTGGTCCTCGAGCGCCTTGCGCACGGCGGCGATCGTGGAGCCCTTCTGGCCGACCGCGACGTAGATGCAGCGCACCTGCTGCTTCGGGTCGCCGGTCTCCCAGTTCGCGCGCTGGTTGATGATCGTGTCGACGCAGACGGCGGTTTTGCCGGTCTTGCGGTCACCGATGATCAGCTGGCGCTGGCCGCGGCCGATGGGGGTCATCGCGTCGATGGCCGTGATGCCGGTCTGCAGGGGCTCCTTCACCGGCTGGCGCTGGACGACCGAGGCCGCCTGCACCTCGAGCGGACGCCGCTGGGTGGCGCCGATGTCGCCGAGACCGTCGAGCGCGACACCCAGTGGGTTCACCACGCGGCCGAGGAACTCGTCGCCCACCGGGACCGAGAGGATCTGGCCGGTCCGCTTGACCTCCTGACCCTCCTGGATCTTCTCGTAGTTACCCAGGATGACCACACCGATCCGGCGCGGTTCGAGGTTCTGTGCGACGCCGAGGATCCCTCCCGGGAACTCCAGCAGCTCGTTCGCCATGGTCGAGGGCAGGCCCTCGACGTGCGCGACGCCGTCACCGGTGTCGACCACGAGGCCGACCTCTTCACGGCTCACGTCAGGCGAGTAGCTGGACACGTAGTTGTCGATCGCACTGCGAATCTCGTCCGACGAGATCGTCAGCTCCGCCATGTCGTTCCCGCTCCTACCGTCTTGTACTTCTGTGTCAAAGGTCCGTGCCGCTCAGCCGGCGAGGCGGCGACGCAGCTCGTCGATGCGCCCGGTGGCACTGCCGTCGATGACCTCGTCACCGACCTTGATGACCAGGCCGCCCTGGATATCGGGGTCGACCTCGACGTGCAGCGCGATGGGGCGCGCGTAGATCCGGTGCAGCGTCGCGGCCAGCCGCTCCTGCTGCTGCTCGGTGAGTGGGCCGGCGGAGACCACGTAGGCCACCGACCGTTCCCGTCGCTTGGCCGCCTCCGCGGCCAGCTCGCCGAGCCCGGCGACCAGCGCCCGGCCCTGCGGCGCCAGCACCAGCTGCTCGATCAGCCGAACGGTGACATCCTCCGCCTGGTTCCCGATGAGGGCTCGAACCAGCTCCGCCTTGGCCTCGTCCGGGGCCGCGCGGTCGGTCAGGGCCTGCTCCAGCCGGGTGTCGCCCGCGACGATCCGGCCGAACCGGAACAGCTCGTCCTCCACGGAGTCCAGCCGGCCCTCCCGCTCCGCACGCACCAACAGCGCGGTGCGACCGAGCTGGTCGATCCCGTCCACCAGCTCACGCGGCGTCGACCAGCGGGCCCGCACGGTGGTGGCGAGCACGTCGAGCGCCTGGTCGCCGACCTTGCCGGACAGCAGACCGCGGAGCAGCTGCTCCCGGCGCTCCGGGGCGGCCGACGAGTCACCGAACGCGCGGCGCAGGCCGACCTCGGCGTCCAGCAGCCGGACGACGCTGAACAGCTCGTCGCCGAGCTGGTCGGTGCCGCCCGCGGACTCCGCGGCCTTCGCGGCCTTTGTGGACGCGGCCTTTGTGGACCGCGACCGGGTGGCCGCTGGCTTGGATGCGGGCTTGGACGTCGGGGTGGAGCAGCGGCGCTCCCGAGCACGTCGAGCAGTTTCAGCTCGGCGGCGGCGAGGGCTTCGCGGCTAGCGGCATGGAATGTCATGTGCGGGTCCTAGTTCTGGGCGGGCGCCGACACAGCGTCAAGGTCGTCGAGGAACCGGTCGACCGTGCCGCGGCGGCGGGCTTCGTCCTCAAGGGACTCACCAACCACCTTGCTGGCCAACGCGACCGCGTGACGACCGAGGTCGGCGCGCAGTTCGGCGACGATCTGGGACCGCTGCGCCTCGAGCTGGGCCTGGCCCTGGGCCACGATGCGCGCGGCCTCCTCCTGGGCCTGGGCACGAAGCTCTTCCTTGATCTGCTCCGCTTCCAGCCGTGCGTCGTCCCGGATCCGGGCCGACTCGGAACGGGCCTCGGCGAGCTGCGCCGTGTACTGCTGCAGCGCCTTCTCGGCCTTGGCCTGCGCCTCCTCGGCCTGCTTGATACCGCCCTCGATCTTCTCGGTGCGGGCCTTGTACGCCTCCTCGAACTTCGGGAAGGCGAACTTCGACAGGACCCACAGCAGCAGGAGGAAGGCGACCAGGCCGAGGATGACCTCGGCCGGGTGCGGCATGATCGGGCTGAGCTCTCGGCAAGCCACGATTGCGGTGCTAACATGGTGGCGTCTCCTCGAGCCTGTGGGTTACGCCGCCGGCGGAAGCGAGGAAGTAGAGCACCATGCCGATCAGCGCGAGCACCTCGACCAGCACGAAGGTCTGCCAGGCGATGTTCATCAGCTTGCCCTGAGCCTCCGGCTGGCGGGCGGTGCCGTTGATGACCGCGGCGAAGATCAGACCCACACCGATACCCGGGCCGATCGCGCCGAAGCCGTAGCCGATGAGAGCCAGGCCGGGGTTGGTGTCCACCTGGGCAAGAAGAAGATTGCTCACTTTGGTTCTTTCCCTTTCAAACTCGGTCCGCAGGTGCGCGGATCGGGCACGTCTGTGATTTCTCTCAGTGGTCCTCGGCCAGCGCCTGACCGAGGTAGTTCGCCGCGAGCAGCGCGAAGATGTATGCCTGCAGGACCATGATCAGCGCCTCGAGGAACGTCATGGCGATGGCGAACAGCGAAGGCGAAGGCCGACACGCCGGTCAGCGAGCCCGCCGCCGTGCAGCAGCATGAACTCGCCGCCCAGCGTGAACAGCAGCAGGATGAGGTGCCCGGCGAACATCGCCGCGAAGACCCGGAGCCCGTGCGTGATCGGGTTCATGAAGAACTTCGTGAAGATCTCGATCGGCACGAGCAGGAAATAGATCGGCGTCGGCACACCCGGCGGCATCAGCGCGTGGCGCAGGTAGCCGGTGAAGCCGTGCCGTCGGAAGCCGACGAAGTGGTACAGCGGGTAGATGACGATGCATCGACAGCGCCAGCGGGAAACCGATGTGCGACATGCGTCGGGAACTGGACCAGTCGGAATGATCCCGAAGATGTTGTTCACCAGTACGAAGGCGAACAACGAGACGATCAGCGGCACGTAGGGCATGAAGTCCTTCGAGCCGATCTGCTCACGCGCGATGTTGTTCCGCCCGAAGTCGTAGACGGACTCCGCGATGTACTGGAACTTCGAGGGAACGATCTTCATGTTCCGCGATGCCGCGATGAAGAACGCCATGATGATGCCGATCGACAGAACGATCAGCACCATCGGCTTGGTGACCTCCCAGAAAATCGGGCGGGAGGTCGAAAGTCATTTGGCCCCGGGGGAACGAACTCCTCACCCTGTGCCAGCCACAGCGCCCGCAACTGGGCTCCTTCCGGTTCTCCCGGCCGGCGTGCATACCGCCGGGGGAATCGTCACGATCAGGACTTAACGTACCTCAGCAAGTTTGGGCACTCAGCAGCGGCACCCCTGCTCATGAGGGGTGCCCCGTGGGCCCTGCGCGCACCATATCAGCCGCTCTCGGGCTTCCCGGACGCGCGTACTACTTAACCCTGGCCTGCGGTGATCGCCCGCCAATGGCTTTGTGACGATCATCGCAAGATCTACTGATCCTTCGCCTCGATGATCAAGGTGGGGATCTTGGTCTTGCGGAACGCGACCGTCTCCATGGCCGCCCAGACGAGCACCGTGGCGAGCATCGTATACGCCAGGGACTCGGTGTGCAGCCAGTCGATCGGGCGCACGGCCATCATGACGAGCAGCAGCAGCACCATCTTGCCGGCGAACCCGCCGAGCGCCGCGGCCATGACCATGATCGGCATCAGGTGGGACGTCTTGCGCATCAGCCACAGCGTGGCGAGCGACGACGCGAACGCCACAACGCCGCCGAACGAGCGCGCCGAGCGCGCCTTCCAGTCCGGCGAAGACCGCGCTCGCGGCAATGCCGATGACGACCGTGGCCACTCCCGGCCACAGCGCGTATCGCAGGTTCGCGTCGGCGAGCCGGATGACCGACTCGCCGTGGGTCTTCGGCTGGTCGGTGTCCAGCCCGAGGTCGGCGGCGAGCGTGTCGGTGCCGGCGTCGCCGTCTTCCGTCTTTTCGGTACTCATCGTGTCCTGAGTCTAGGGACCACGGAGACGATCAGTGCGATCAGGAGGCCGATACCGACTCCCCAGGCCACGGCGAACACGTTGAACAGGGTCAGCGCGACCGCGCCGAACGCCAGCAGCGCGGCCCACAAGTAGATGAGCAGCACGGCCCGGCGCTGGGAGTGCCCGATCTCCAGCAGCCGGTGGTGCAGGTGCATCTTGTCGGCGTGGAACGGCGAGAGCCCCTTGCGGGTGCGGCGCACGATGGCCATCAGCAGGTCGAGCAGCGGGACGAACAGCACGGCCGCCACCACGAGCAGCGGTGAGAGCAGCGCGATCGTCTGGTTCTGGTCCAGGTCGGGTGCCCGGCCCGAGGCCGAGGTGGTCGACGCGGCCAGCATCAGGCCGATGAGCATGGACCCCGAGTCGCCCATGAAGATCTTGGCCGGTTGGAAGTTGTGCGGCAGGAAGCCGAGACAGGCGCCGGCGAGCGTGGCCGCGATCAGCGCCGGGGCGTAGTTGTTCACGTCGCCGCCGGACTGGTCGAGCAGGTGCAGCGAGAACGCGAGCGTGGCGGACGCGGAGATCAGCCCGATCCCGGCGGCCAGCCCGTCCAGCCCGTCCACGAAGTTCATGGCGTTGACCATGGTCACCACGAGCAGCACGGTGATGATGGCGCCCTGGTTCTGGTCGAGGATCAGCCGCGAGCCCAGCCCGTCATCGGCTCCCCACGGCACCCACAGGACCACCCACTGCAGGCCGAACAGCACCAGGATGCCCGCGGAGGTGGTCTGCCCGGCGAGCTTGGTCAGCGAGTCCAGCTCGTAACGATCGTCGAGCATGCCGATCATCATGATCAGCCCGCCGCCGATGAGCACGGCCACCGGGTCGAGCGTGTACTCGAAACCGCGGCGCAGCACGGGAAGCTGGTGGGCGAGCAGCATGCCGCCGCAGACGCCCAGGTACATGGCGAGGCCGCCGAGGCGCGGGATCGGCACCGTGTGCACGTCGCGCTTCCTCGGGTGGGCCACCGCGCCCCAGCGCAGCGCGAACTTGCGCACCAGACCGGTGAACAGGAACGTCAGCACCGCGGTGGTCAGCCCGACCAGCAGGTACTCCCGAATGGGGAGCCCCGCCGGCTGGAAACTCTGCGCCAGGTCCACGGCTAACTCCGCGGGTAGGCGGGGAAGGCGGCGGTCAGCCGGGAGACCTCTTTCGCGACGTCACCCGTGTCCGCTGTGTCGTCGCTGCCGCGTACCGCGCGGGCGATCAGCCTGGCGATCTCGGCCATGTCCGGCTCGGTCATGCCCTGCGTGGTCACGCTCGGCGTGCCGATCCGGATACCGGACGGCGTGGCGGGCGGGGCCGGGTCGAACGGGACGGCGCTCTTGTCCAGGAAGATCCCGGCGGACGCGCAGCGGCTCTCGACCTCGGCGCCGTTCATCCCGAGTGGACGGAGGTCGAGCATGGCGAGATGGGTGTCGGTGCCACCCGAGACGGCCCGCATCCCTTCCGCCTCAAGGCCTCTCGCGAGCCCGGCCGCGTTCGCCACCACCTGGTGGGCGTAGTCCTGGTACTCCGGTGTGGCCGCCTCACGCAGGGCGACGGCCTTGGCCGCGACCGTGTGCATGAGCGGACTCCCCTGGGTGAACGGGAAAACGGCCTTGTCGATGACCCGCGAGTGCTCCTCGCGGCACAGGATCATGCCGCCCCGCGGTCCGCGCAGCACCTTGTGGGTGCTGAGCGTGACGACGTCCGCGAACGGGACGGGCGACGGGATCACCTTGCCGGCCACCAGACCGATGAGGTGTGCGGCGTCGACCATGAGGATGGCGCCGACCTCGTCGGCCACCGACCGGAACGCCTCGAAGTCGATCAGCCGCGAATAGGCGGAGGCGCCCGCGACGATCATGCGTGGGCGGTGGGCCAGCGCGAGCTCGCGGACCTGGTCGTAGTCGATCAGCTCGGTGTCGGGCCGCACGCCGTAGAACACCGGCTCGAACCACTGGCCGGAGAAGTTGACCTGCGAGCCGTGCGTTAGGTGCCCACCATGCGTGAGGTCCATGGCGAGCACGACGTCGCCTGGCTCGCAGAACGCGGCGTAGGCGGCCAGGTTCGCGCTGCTGCCGGAGTACGGCTGGAGGTTGGCGTGCTCGGCGCCGAACAGCTCCTTCGCGCGCGCGATGCCGAGCCGCTCGGCGGCGTCGACCTGGTCGCAGCCGCCGTAGTGGCGCCGGTCCGGGTAGCCGTTGGCGTATTTGTTCGTCAGCGTCGACCCGAGCGCGGCCAGGACGGCCGGGCTGGTCAGGTTCTCGCTGGCGATCAGCTGCAACCCACCACGAAGGCGCGCCAGCTCACCGAGCACGACATCGGCGATCTCGGGGTCCGTGCTGGCCAGGGCATCGAAGTCCGGGCCCCAGAACGGCGTGTCCACGCGGTTGGTCTCTCCTCGGCGCTGTTGTGCGGCCAGGCTACCGCGCGCGGGGTTACGGTTCGGGGGTGACCAAGCTGAAGAAGTCCGAGTACGAGTCGGAGCTGGCGCGGCTGCAGCTCGAGCTGGTGAAACTGCAGGACTGGGTGAAGGCCAGGGGCCTGCGGGTGGTCGTGCTGTTCGAGGGGCGCGACGCGGCCGGCAAGGGCGGGGTCATCAAACGGATCATCGAGCCGCTGAACCCCCGGGTGTGTCGCGTGGTGGCGCTGGGCACGCCGACCGAGCGCGAGAAGTCGCAGTGGTACTTCCAGCGTTACGTCGCGCACCTGCCGGCCGCCGGGGAGATCGTGCTGTTCGACCGGTCCTGGTACAACCGCGCCGGGGTGGAGCACGTGATGGGCTTCTGTACCGACGGCGAGTACCAGGAGTTCCTGCGGTCGGTGCCGGAGTTCGAGGCGATGCTGCTCCGGTCGGGGATCACGCTGGTCAAGTACTGGTTCTCGGTGAGCGACGACGAGCAGGAGAAGCGCTTTCACGAGCGGCTGGCCGACCGGACCAAGCGGTGGAAGATCTCGCCCATGGACCTGGAGGCGCGGCGGCGCTGGTTCGACTACTCGGTGGCCAAGGACCGCATGTTCGCGGCCACCGACACCGACGAGTCGCCATGGTGGTCGGTGAACGCCGACTCGAAGAAGCAGGCCAGGCTCAACTGCATCAGCCACCTGCTCGAGCAGGTCCCCTACGAGGACGTCGACCCGCCCGACCTGGAGTTCCCGCCCCGCCAGCCCGAGGACCCGGACTACGAACGCCCCCCGATCGACTCGATGCACTGGGTCCCAACCCGCTACTAGCCCACGAGTCGTACCGCACGATGACCACTCCGGTCGCGCATGATGACCGGTCCCGTACGCCATGATGACCAGTGGCGTGGGTGATGGTGACCGCCGTGTCGGCCATGGCCGACGGCAGTGGTCATCATGCGCGACCGGAACGGTCATCATGGCCGACGGGACTGGTCATCATGTGGGTTCAGCTTCCTGGCCGGCCGTGCGCACCTCGCTGCCGACGGCCTCCGCGACGGCGGCCACGCTCACCGCGCCCTCCCGCAGCACCACCGGCTCATCGCCCGTCAGGTCCACGATGGTCGACGGCACCGGCTCGCCCGACGGACCGCCGTCGAGGTAGATGGCCACCGAGTCGCCCAGCTGCTCCTGCGCCTCCCCGGCGGTCGACGCCGGCGGACGGCCGGAGCGGTTGGCACTGGACACGGCCATCGGGCCGACCTCGCGCAGCAGCTCGATGGCCACCGGGTGCAGCGGCATCCGCAGCATCACCGTGCCGCTCGTGCGCCCGAGGTCCCAGGCGAGCGACGGCGCGTGCGGCAGCACGATCGACACGTCACCCGGCCAGAACGCCTCGATGATCGCCCTCGCGGGCCTCGGCACGGACAACACCAGCCCGTCGACCGCCGTCCACGACCCGACCAGGACGCCCACCGGCATGTCCGGGCCGCGGTCCTTGGCCTTCAGCAGCGCGCGCACGGCCATCGAGGAGAATGCGTCCGCGCCGATGCCGTACACCGTGTCCGTCGGGACCACCACGAGCCGCCCGGCGCGCACCGCGCTCGCGGCCGCCGCCAGTCCGTCGGCCCTGTCCGGCTCCCGCGCGCAGTCGTACACGACACTCATGCGACCAAACCCTAGCCCCACCTCGGACACGCGAGATCGCGGTTCCCGACAGCGAGATCGCGGTTCCGGGGCCGACGCACCGTCCGGAACCGCGATCTCGCGTGCCGCAAACGCGATCTCGCGTGCCGGAACCGCGATCTCGCGGATTAGACGCCGGGTTTGACGATCTGCTGGGCCAGCTGGTCGGCGCGGCGGCGCCAGGTCTGGCGGCGGAACCGGTAGACGATGGCGAACAGCAGGCCGGCGCCGACCACCACGCCGAGGATCACCAGCAGCACGTTGCCCATCAGCCCGCCGGCCACCACGGTGATGAGACCGAGCGCCACGGTCAGCACGGCCAGGCTCACGGCGATGCCCTCCGGCGCCCAGATCCAGCGGCGGCCGGCCGTCACCTCGGCCAGCAGCTGCTCCGCTCCCCTGGTCAGCTCGTCGTCGCCGGTCTTCAGGTCGAGGATGCGCTGGGCGGCGTCCTCGCAGATCTGCAGCTGCTGGTAGCTCGTGATCACCAGGACGTCGTCGTCCGTGCGGGCCCGGCACTGCTCGGCCACCGAGTACCAGGCGCTGGCCAGGTAGTACCGCAGGACCGGGTCGGCCGGCCGGTCGGCCACCAGGTGCTCGAGGTCGGCGATGGCGGCGGCCGCGTGCTCCTGGCCGATCTGTACCTGCGCGAGCCCCACCTTCGCGAGCAGCGCGGCCAGCCCGCCGGCCGTCAGCGCCGCGGCGTAGTTCCGCTCGGCCAGCTCCCAGTGGCCACGCGCCAGGTGGACGTCACCGAGACCGACCCGATCGAGTGGATGCTCGTCGGCCGCCACGGCGGTCTCGAACTCGGCCGAGGCGGTGTCGAGTTTCCCGGCAAGCAGCGCGGACCGGCCACGATGGGAGCCCATCGGGTCCGCCGGCTCGTCCGCCGGGAGATCATCAGGCAGCAACTGCCACTTGACGACCACGTCCTGCCACGCTCGAAGCATTGGATCACCCCGGCGGGCAGGTTACTCTCAGTAGACCTGTCGGGGGATGTCGAGGTGAATCTGGTGGGCAGCGTCCGGTCGCTGAGCTCGCGTTGGGTGGCGCTCACGTTCGCTACTAGCTATCTGGTGGTGAGCGCGATCGTCGGTATCGCGCTGTTGACCACGCCGAATGGCGACTCCGCGCAACCTCCGACCATCCCGCCCAACTACCTCTCGGACAACAGCGCCGGGGGTCAGTCCCCGAGTGCGCCGGAGAGCGGCGAGACCACCCGTACCGCGCCAACGGGGTTCCAGTTCGTGTCCGGGCCGGCGAACGTGCAGACGGTGATCCCCATCGGGTGGCAGACGGTGACCGCCGGTGGCCCGGGCGCCATGCGCGCGAGCGACCCGTCCGACGCGAGCCGGGTGGTCGGCTACGGCGGCGCGCGAGCCAAGTCGACCGACCTGGTGGAGACGCGCGTGGCCGAGGAGAGCAGCTTCTCCGAGCGCACGGCGAGCTACGAGCGCGTCGACCTGAACAAGGCCAGCTACGGCGGGCACTTGGCCGTGGAGTGGGAGTTCACCTACGACGACGGCCGCGGCATCCAGCATGTGCGCGCCCTGTACTGGCTGGTGAACGAGGTCGAGTACTTCATCTTCGCGGCCGGGGCCGAGCCCATCTGGGAGACCCGCATGAAGCCGGTCTACGACGCGATGGTCGCCAACTCGCGGCCCTGACCGTACGACTCGGTGTCGAGAACGTACGACTCGCGGGTTACGTGCGGCGGGCGGTGGCGAAGCGGGGGCGGTCGGCCAGGTCGCGGTGGTCCTCGACGTCGGTGAGCACGCGGCGGGCGGACAGGAGCGCGGGGACCGACTCGGCCTGGGTGTCGTCGTGCTCGATGGCCAGCGCGCCGCCGGACCGCAGCAGCCGCGCCGCCAGGTTCACCACGTGCTTGATCACCTGCAGGCCGTCCGAGCCGCCGAACACCGCGCGGAACGGGTCGTGCTCCCCCACCTCGGGCGGCACCTCCGTGCCGAGCGGCACGTACGGCGGGTTGCACAGCACCAGGTCGACCTGGCCGTCCAGCTCGCCGAGGACGGTCGGGTCGGTCACGTCGCCGGCGTGCAGCCGCACGGGAGTCTCCCCGAGCGAGGCCCTGCTCGACGCGTTGCGCCGCGCCCACGCGAGCGCCGTCGAGTCCAGCTCGACGCCGTGCACGGTCGCGTCCGGCCGGGCGGCCGCCACGGCGAGCGCGAGCGCGCCGCTGCCCGTGCACAGGTCCACCACGGTGGGCGATGCCACGCCCTCGAGGACCGCGAGGCCCCACTCCAGCAGCAGCTCGGTCTCCGGCCGCGGCACGAAGACCCCGGCGCCCACCTCGACCGTGACCTGGCCGAGCGCCGCCCAGCCGAGGAGGTGCTGCAGCGGCATCCGCTTGGCCCGCCGGTTCACCAGCTGGCCGATCGCGTCGATCACCTGGTGGTCCACCAGCGGCACGAGCATGAGCTTGCCGCGGTCTACCCCGAGCACGTGGGCCGCGATCAGCTCGGCGTCCACCCGCGGCGACGCCACCCCGGCGTCGGCCAGGATGCGTTCCGCCTCGAGAATCGCCAGGCGCAGCGGCTGTCGGGTCATAGGCTCAGCCTCGCACAGGGTGGGCATGCCTGGAACGACGCCTTCACTGCGTTGACCGCAGGGAACGACGCTTTCCATGCATTCGACGGGCGCTACTGGTGGGCGGCGAGCCGTTCGTCGCGGTCGGCGGTAGCTAGCGCGTCCAGTACGCCGTCCAGGTCGCCGTCCAGCACCTGGTCGAGGTTGTAGGACTTGTAGTTGACCCGGTGGTCGGAGATCCGGTTCTCCGGGAAGTTGTAGGTGCGTACCCGCTCGGACCGGTCGACCGTCCGGACCTGGCTGCGGCGCGCGTCGGAGGCGTTCTTCGCGGCCTCCTCCTCGGCGGCGGCCAGCAGCCGGGCACGCAGCACCTGCATGGCGCGGGTCTTGTTCTGCAACTGACTGCGCTCGTTCTGGCAGGACACCACGATGCCCGTGGGCAGGTGGGTGATCCGCACGGCCGAGTCGGTGGTGTTGACGCTCTGTCCGCCCTTGCCCGACGAGCGGAACACGTCGATACGCAGGTCCTTCTCCGGGATCTCGACGTCCTCGACCGCGTCCTCGATGTCCGGGTAGACGAGCACGCCCGCCGCCGAGGTGTGGATACGGCCCTGCGACTCGGTGGCCGGCACCCGCTGGACCCGGTGCACGCCGCCCTCGAACTTGAGCCGCGACCACACGCCGTCGGCCGTCGGGGTCCTGCTCTTGAAGGTGACCGTGGCGTCCTTGTAGCCGCCCAGCTCGGTCTCCGTGCCGTCGAGCAGCTCGGACTGCCAGCCGTGCCGCTCGGCGTAGCGCAGGTACATGCGCAGCAGGTCGCCGGCGAACAGCGCGGACTCGTCGCCGCCCTCCCCCGACTTGATCTCCATGATCAGGTCGGCCGAGTCGTGCGGGTCGCGCGGCAGCAGCAGCTCGGTGAGCTTGTCCTCCAGCGCCGGGATCTTCTTGGTCAGCTCGGCCGCCTCGGCCGCGAACGCCTCGTCCTCCGCCAGCTCGGTGGCGGCCGCCAGGTCCTCGCGCGTCGACTCCAGCTCACGCAGCGCGCGGACGACCGGCGTCAGCTCGGCGTAGCGCCTGCCGAGCTTGCGCGCCAGGTTCTGGTCGCCGTGCACCGCAGGATCGGCGAGCGAACTCTCCAGCTCGGCGTACTCACCCAGCAACTCGGTCAGCGTTGACGAATCCACGGCGCGCTCCCCTCTCCTCTGGACATGCGAACGGCGCCCACCCGGATGCGGGTGGGCGCCGTGTCGGAAGCTACTTGGACTTGTCGCGCTTGCCGTAGCGGGCCTCGAAGCGAGCCACGCGGCCGCCGGTGTCGAGGATCTTCTGCTTGCCCGTGTAGAACGGGTGGCAGTTGGCGCAGATTTCCACGTGGATGCTGCCCGACTTCTTGGTGCTGCGCGTGGTGAAGGTGTTCCCACAGCCGCAGACGACCTCGGTCACCACGTAGTCGGGGTGAATTCCAGTCCTCACAGTCTTGCCCTTTCTCAGTGGCCGCCGGGTCCCCGAAGGTGTTCGGAGTGAACCGGTGCCGGACTCGACCTAACAGTTTGCCAGATGGCCTGACGAACCCTTCAACATGCCCCGATCAGGGGATATTCCAGACCCGCGCGGCCGAAGATCGCCGACCGCTCGCCGCGTCTGGCCGCCCACCGGTCGCAGCCACCCGCCCGCTCACCGAAGTCACCCGGCCGGCAGGTCGCGGAGCTAACACACTGGTCGGCGTGTTGCCGACGGACGTGCGAACCCGCGGCCCGGACGTGGTGCCGGACTGGGTCGCTTCCCCACGTCGGCGAGGCAGTCCGCTGTCCCTGACCGCCTGGCTGGCCGTCCCGTGGCTGTACGCGGGTGCCGTGCTCGGGGTGACCGCCGTGTTCGGCTTCCTGCTGGGCGCGGACTGGTCCGCCCTGGTGTCCACCGTCCTGGTCGGGCCGGCGGCGGTCGTGACCGCACTGACCGCGGTCGGCAACGATTCGTGGCCGTGGGGCCTGCGGCCGGTGCTGCGCGTCCTCTATCCGGCCGCCGTGTTCGCGGCCGGAGTGGCCATCGGCCAGGTGGCCGTGCCGAAGCCCATCGCCGTCACGGTGGGCCTGCCGGCACTGGCAGTACTGGTGTTCGTGTGCCGGCAGGACCGTGAATTGACCTAGTCGTCGTTTACCGACGGCGTGTTCTTGGCCACCTGCATGAGGAACTCGATGTTCGTACGCGTCTTGCGCAGCTGGGTCAGCAGCAGCTCGATGGCCTGCTGGTTGTCCAGTGCGTGCAGCACCCGACGCAGCTTCACGGTGACCGCGAGCTCGTCCGGCGGGAGCAGCAGCTCCTCCTTGCGGGTGCTGGACTGGTCGACGTCGACCGCGGGGAACGTGCGCTTGTCGGCGATCTTGCGATCCAGCTTCAGCTCGGCGTTGCCCGTGCCCTTGAACTCCTCGAAGATCACCGTGTCACCCGCGGACCCGGTCTCCACCAGCGCTGTGGCGAAGATGGTCAGCGAGCCGCCGTCCTCGATGTTGCGCGCCGCACCGAGGAACCGCTTCGGCGGGAACAGTGCGGTCGAGTCGACACCACCGGACAGGATCCGGCCCGACGCCGGCGCCGCCAGGTTGTAGGCGCGGCCGAGGCGGGTGATCGAGTCCAGCAGCACGACCACGTCATGGCCCATCTCGACCAGGCGCTTGGCCCGTTCGATGGACAGCTCCGCGACCGTCGTGTGGTCGCCCGGCGGGCGGTCGAAGGTCGAGGCGATGACCTCTCCCTTCACCGACCGCTGCATGTCGGTGACCTCTTCCGGCCGCTCGTCCACGAGAACCACCATCAGGTAGACCTCGGGGTTGTTCGTGGTGATCGCGTTGGCGATCGACTGCAGCACCATGGTCTTGCCGGCCTTCGGCGGCGACACGATCAGCGCGCGCTGCCCCTTGCCGACAGGCATCACCAGGTCGATGACCCGGGTGGTGAGCAGGTGCGGCTCGGTCTCGAGACGCAGCCGCTCGTTCGGGTACAGCGGCGTCAGCTTCGTGAACTCGGGGCGGTTCTTCGCCTGGTCCGGGTCCAGCCCGTTGATCGTCTCGACACGCACGAGCGGGTTGAACTTCTGCCGCTGCTGCTCGCCATCCCGCGGCTGGCGGACCATGCCGGTGATGGCGTCGCCGCGCCGAAGGCCGTACTTGCGCACGATCGAGAGCGAGACGTAGACGTCGTTCGGGCCGGACAGGTAGCCCGAAGTACGCACGAACGCGTAGTTCTCGAGCACGTCGAGCACGCCCGCCACGGGCAGCAGGACGTCGTCCTCGCGGACCTCGGTGTCGGGGTTCTCGCCCCGGCCGCCGCCGCCGCCGGGACTGCCACCGCGCCTGCGTCGGTCGCGGAACCGACGACCCCGGCGACCCCTACCGTCTTCGTCATCGTCGTCGTCCGGACCGTTGTTCCGGTCGTCGCGCCCGGTGTTGCGGTCGGCGTTGCGGTCGGCGTTGCGGTCGTTCCGGTCGTTGCGACCCTGGCGGTCGTTCTGCCGGTCGCGCCCGCCGCGGTCGCCACGGTCGTTCCCGCGGTCGCCACGGTCGTTGCCCCGGTCGCCACGGTCCCCGCCGCGACCACCGCGGTCGTCGCCGCGCTTGTCATCACGCTTGTCGTCGCGCTTGTCCTCGCCCCGCTTGTCCTCGGCGGGCCGCTTCTCCTCGGTCTGCGCGCTGCCCTCGGGGCTGCCGGCCGACCGGGTGGCGCTGCGGCGACGGCGGTTGCCGTCACGGCGGTTGCCGTCCTCACTGTCGGCCGGAGCGTCGGCAGGCGCGGAGTCCTGTGTGGTCTCGACCCGGACGTCGCTCTTGCCTCCGGCCGGGGCCTCGGTCGCGGTCGCCTCGGCAGCGGCCTTGTCGGCCTTGTCGGCCGGCTTGGAGCGCGCGCCACGGCCAGACCGGCCACTCTCGGCGTCGATCCCCAGCGGCAGCGTCTCGGCCGGAGCCGAGGAACCGCCGGAGCTGCCCTGCCGCTCCTTGATGGCCGCGATCAGGTCGCCCTTGCGCATCCCGGCGGTACCGGTGATGCCCAGTTGCCCGGCCAGCTCGCGGAGCTCGGCCAGCACCATGCCGGACAGGCCGGCGCGACGCTTCGTACCCCCGTTTGCGCTGGTGCGCGGCGTGGCGTCGGGGGAACCCGAAGCCTCGGCGATCGAGCCGTTGGCCATTTCGCTACCCAGCAAATCAGTGTTGCTCACTCATGTCCTTCCTGACCAGGTCCCTGCCTCCGGAGTGGACCTGTGCACCAGCGGACCGCCGTTCGTCGGAATGCGAGACGGCGTAACCCCCGCGGCCGGTCGACCCCTCGTCACAACAGTGGCTACCTGGCGTTGTGCCATGCGGACGACTTGCTCGTCGGCCCGGAGTGCTCGGTCTGTCACCACGGCTTTCGGTATCCATCAGCGGCGACTCCGACCTTGGAAGGCCGAGCCGACACCTGAACGGATTGATGCGACCCGAGAAGAATTCCCCGGGAACGACACCGGGCGCCCGTACGCGCGGTGACTGAACGCCCCTGAGGGTAGACGGACCCGGATAGAGGTGCAACAACCGGGTGTCCGGCGTGGCTAACAACTCGGAGAACCTCGACTACCTGGAATTTGTTCCCCAGCTACGCGGCGCGCTCGACCCGTACTCCTGTGCGATCGACCGCCAGCTCACGGACTACGAAGCCGGTCGGGTCCACCGCACCGGGTAGTCGCCCGTCGGTGGTCGCGGCGAACACGGTGGGCCCGGCACCGGAAACCGTTGCGGCCACACCGTTCTCGCGAAGTTCACGGACCATTCGCATGGTCTCCGGCCAGGCGCTCTCCCGGTAGTCCTGGTGCAGCCGATCCTCGGTGGCGGCCAGCAACAGGTCGGGCCGGACGGTGAACGCCTGCACGGCCAGCGCGCACCTGCCGGCGGTGAACGCGGCGTCGGCGTGGGGCACCCGATCGGGGAGCAGACCGCGCGTGACCGACGTCGCCGAGTGCGTGTCGGGGATGAGCACCACCGGAACGAGCGACGCGTGCGGCTCCAGGCGGATCGCGCGGTAGCGGGAGCCCTCCGACCACGCGAGCGCCAGCCCGCCGGACAGGCTGGCGGCCGCGTTGTCCGCGTGTCCCTCGAACTCGGCCGCCAGCTGCAGCGCGTTCTCGTCGACCGGCCGGCCGGCGAGCCCGTACCCCGCGGCGACGCCCGCCACGATCGCCGCTGCCGAGGACCCGAGGCCCCGGGCGTGCGGGATGGTGTTGTGGCAACGCAGCGCCACCCCGGGCAGGGCGACGTCGAGTGCCGCGCAGGCGGCGCGCAGCGCGCGCACCACCAGGTGCGACTCGTCGAGCGGCACCTCCCCCGCGCCCTCGCCGGTCACCTCGACGGTCGTCTCCCCGTCGATGACGGTGGCGCTGACCTGGTCGTACAGGCCCAACGCCAGGCCGAGGGCATCGAAGCCAGAGCCCAGGTTCGCCGTCGACGCCGGTACCCGAACGGTGACCTGGACTGTCATGCCAGTTCGAGGGCGTGTGCGACCGCGTGGGGTTCCACCGGCAGCGCCTCGACGGGCGGCAGGTTGGCGAGCGCGGTGTCCGGGTCCTTGAGCCCGTGCCCGGTCACCGTGCAGACGACCAGCGACCCGGTCGGCAGCCGGCCGTCGGCCGCGACGGCCAGCATCCCGGCGACACCGGCGGCCGACGCGGGTTCCACGAACACGCCCTCCCTGGCCGCCAGCAGCCGGTACGCGGCCAGGATCCGCTCGTCGGACACGGCGTCGATGAGCCCGTTCGACGCGTCGCGCGCGGCGATCGCGCCCGCCCACGACGCCGGGTTGCCGACGCGGATGGCGGTCGCCACGGTCTCCGGGTCGAGCACCGGCTCACCACGGACCAGCGGCGCCGCGCCTTCCGCCTGGAAGCCGAACATCCGGGGCGCGACCGGCACGACCCCGTCGGCCAGGTACGCCGAGTAGCCCTGCCAGTACGCGGTGATGTTGCCGGCGTTGCCGACCGGCAGGCAGTGCACGTCCGGGGCGCGGCCGAGGGCGTCGCAGATCTCCCACGCGGCCGTCTGCTGACCGATGAGCCGCACCGGGTTCACCGAGTTGACCAGCTCGATCGGGTACTCGTTCGCCGTCTTGCGGGCCAGTTCCAGGCAGTCGTCGAAGTTGCCGTCGACCTGCAGGATCCGCGCGCCGTACATGACCGCCTGCGCCAGCTTGCCGGCCGCGATCTTGCCGCGCGGCACGAGCACCGCGCAGGTCAGCCCGGCACGGGCCGCGTAGGCGGCGGCCGAGGCCGAGGTGTTGCCGGTGGACGCGCAGATGACGGCCGTCGCGCCCGCCGCGAGCGCGTAGGTCATGGCCACGCTCATGCCGCGGTCCTTGAACGACCCGGTCGGGTTGGCGCCCTCGATCTTCAGGTAGACGCGGCAGCCGGACAGCTCGGACAGGTGCGGCGCCTCGAGCAGCGGGGTGCCGCCCTCCTGGAGCGTCACCACCCGCGCCCCGGGCGGCAGCTCGATCCGGTCCGGATAGGCCAGTGCTACTCCCGGCCACATCGGCCGGGCGCCCAGCTGAGCAGTCATGGTTCCTCACCTTCGACCCGCATCACGCTAACCACGTCCCGTACCGCCGGCAGTCCGGCCACCTTGTCCACAGTGGACCTCAGCGCCGAGTCCGGCGCCGAGTGGGTGACGATCACCAGGCTCGCATCCGTTGCCCTGCCCTGCTGGCGGACCGCGGCGATGCTCACATCGTGCTCGGCGAACACCGAGGCCACAGTGGACAGTACGCCCGCGCGGTCGGCGACGTCGAGGCTGACGTGGTAGCGGGTGTTCACCTGCGAGATGGGCTGCACGGGAAGCGCCGCGTACGACGACTCCCCCGGCCCGCGGCCACCGACCACCCGGTTGCGGGCCACGGCCACCAGGTCGCCGAGCACCGCGCTCGCGGTCGGCGCTCCCCCGGCGCCCTGCCCGTAGAACATGAGCGAACCGGCCGCCTCGGCCTCCACGAACACCGCGTTGAACGCGCCGCCGACGCTCGCCAGCGGATGGCTGCGCGGGATCATGGCCGGGTGCACGCGCACGGCCACCGACTCCTGGCCGTCGCGCTCGACGCGCTCACAGATGGCGAGCAGCTTGATCGTGCGCCCGAGAGTGCGGGCTGCGGCGATGTCCGCCGGAGTGACGGCCGTGATGCCCTCGCGGTACACGTCGGCGGCCGTCACCCTCGTATGGAAGGACAGTGAGGCGAGGATGGCCGCCTTGGAGGCCGCGTCGAAACCGTCCACATCGGCCGTCGGGTCGGCCTCCGCGTAGCCCAACCGGGACGCCTCGTCGAGCGTCTCCGCGTAGCCGGCGCCCGAGGAGTCCATGGCCGACAGGATGAAGTTGGTGGTGCCGTTGACGATTCCCATCACGCGGGTGATCCGGTCGCCGGCCAGCGACTCGCGCAGCGGGCGCAGCAACGGGATCGCGCCGGCCACCGCAGCCTCGAAGTACAGGTCCGCACCCGTCTCGTCGGCCGCCGCGAACAGCTCACCCGCGCTCTCGGCGAGCAGCGCCTTGTTCGCGCTGACCACGGACTTTCCCTTGCGCAGCGCGGAGATCAGCAACTCGCGGGCCGGGTCGATGCCACCGATCACCTCGACCACGACGTCCACATCGGACTCGACGAGCGCCGCGGCGTCCGTGGTCAACAACTCGGCCGGAACGTCGGGATGCCGGTTGGGCCGCCGCACGGCGATGCCGGCCAACTCGATGGGCGCACCGACCCGCGCGGCCAGGTCACCGGCCTGCTCGGTCAGCAGCCGGACCACCTGGGCACCGACGTTGCCACATCCCAGGAGCGCAACCTTGACAGGTAGTGTTGATTGTTCGCTTCGCTCAGTCGCTAGCACGCCGTCTTCCCTCCCGCTCACGAAACCTCCAGGCGCAGCAAGTCATCCACCGTCTCGCGGCGCAGCAGCAGCCGCGCCTCGCTGTCGCGGACGGCGACCACCGCCGGGCGGGGCAGCCGGTTGTAGCCGCTGGCCATGGCGTAGCAGTAGGCGCCGGTCGCGGCCACGGCGATCAGGTCGCCCGGTGCCAGGTTCGCCGGCAGCCAGCAGTCGCGCACCACCACGTCACCCGACTCGCAGTGCTTGCCGACCACCCGGCACAGCACGGCGTCGTCGCCGCGCTCGCCCTCGTCGCTCGCCCGCGACACCAGCCGGCAGTCGTACACCGCGTCGTAGAGCGCCGTGCGGATGTTGTCGCTCATGCCGCCGTCCACGCTCACGTAGCGGCGGAACGCGCCCTGCCCCAGCTCGACGTCCTTGATGGTCCCGACCTCGTAGAGC
This sequence comes from uncultured Actinomycetota bacterium, assembly GCA_963826035.1. GTDB lineage: Bacteria > Actinomycetota > Actinomycetes > Mycobacteriales > Pseudonocardiaceae > Actinophytocola. The sequence goes on from CAWGVZ010000010.1 coordinate 1,370,110, forward strand.
GTCACCGTGCCCGGCCCGACGATCGCACGCCCCGGCTCCACGGCGATCCTCGGCGGCTCCAGCCCGCTGTTCGCGCACTCCTTGGCCACGATGGTGCGCAACTGCTCGGCCAGCCAACCGGCCGGCGGCGGGTCGTCCTCGGCCGTGTAGGCGATCCCGAGTCCACCCCCGAGGTCCACAATGGACACCGAGGCGAGCGCTTCGGCGCCGTGCTCGGCGTGCAGCTCGGCCAGCAGCCCGATCACCCGGTGGGCCGACAGCTCGAACGCGTTCGCGTCGAAGATCTGCGAGCCGATGTGGCTGTGCAGCCCGGTCAGCCGCAGTCCGGGCGAGCCGAGCACCCGGCGCACCGCCTCCGCCGCGTCGCCACCGGCCAGCGAGAAGCCGAACTTCTGGTCCTCGTGCGCGGTCGCGATGTACTCGTGGGTGTGCGCCTCGACGCCGACCGTGACCCGCACGAGCACCGGCTGCACCACCCCGTGGTCACGGGCGATCCGGTCGAGCCTGGCGATCTCGAAGAACGAGTCGAGCACCACCGCACCGACCCCGGTGGCCACCGCCTCGGTCAGCTCGGCGACGGACTTGTTGTTGCCGTGCAACGTGATCCGCTCGGGCGGGAAGTCGGCGCGCAGCGCGATCGCCAGCTCACCGCCGCTGCACACGTCGAGCGAGAGCCCCTCCTCGGCCACCCACCTGGCGATCTGCACGGACAGGAACGCCTTGGACGCGTAGTGCACGAGTGCCGGGTCGCCGAACGCGGCCGCGTGCTCGGCGCACCGCGACCGGAAGTCGCCCTCGTCCATCACGAACAGCGGGGTGCCGTACTCGGCCGCCAGCTCCCGCACGTCCACGCCGGCGAGGCGGACCACCCCGTCGGCGCCGCGCTCGGCGCCCCGGGGCCACACGGCGGGCAGCAACTCGTCCACCGCGTCCGGAGTGGACGGTCGGAGCCCGGCGGTGATGCCGGGCAACATGACATCGGCGTGCAGTGGCCCGGCGGGATGCGCCCTCATCAGCGCCCCCCGGAGGCTCGGTCGGTACTGCCCTGAAGGACGCCTTCAGGGCACTGGGCGTCCCGAAGGCGTCCTTCGGGGCGTGGGGTTGGCCGCGCCACGGCGTTACATCCGTTCCGGAGCGGTCACGCCCAGCAGGGCGAGGCCGTTGGCCAGCAGCCGACGCACGGCGGCGCACAGCGCGAGCCGGGCGGTGGTCAGCGGTGTGGCCTCCTCGTCGCCCTGCGGCAGCACGCGGCACGCGTCGTAGAACTTGTGGTACGCGCTGGCCAACTCCTCCAGGTACCGCGCCACCCGGTGCGGCTCCCGCAGGTCGGCGGCCGTGCGCACGATCTTCGGGAAGTCGCCGATCGTGCGGATCAGCTCACCCTCGCGCTGGTGGTCGAGCAGCCCGAGGTCCAGTTCGGTGTCGGCCGTCGGCACGGGCAGCCCGAGATCGGCCGCGTTGCGGGTGAGCGAGGACAGCCTGGCGTGCGCGTACTGCACGTAGAACACCGGATTGTCGTTCGTGCGCTTGGTCCACAGGTCGAGGTCGATCTCCAGCACGGAGTCCACTGAGGACCGGATCATCGCGTAGCGGGCGGCGTCCACCCCGACGGCGTCGACCAGGTCCTCGATGGTGACCACGTTGCCGGCGCGCTTGGACAGCCGCACGGGCTTGCCGTCCTTCGTGAGGTTCACCATCTGTCCGATGAGGACCTCGACCACGGCCGGGTCGTCGCCGAGCGCCGCGGCGGCCGCCTTGAGCCGCGCGGTGTAGCCGTGGTGGTCCGCGCCGAGCATGTACACGCACAGGTCGAACCCGCGGCCGCGCTTGTCCGCCAGGTAGGCGATGTCGCCCGCGATGTAGGCGGGGACGCCGTCGCTCTTGATGACCACCCGGTCCTTGTCGTCCCCGTAGTCCGACGAGCGCAGCCACCAGGCGCCGTCGGACTGGTAGATGTGGCCCTGCTCCTTCAGCCTGCCGACCAGGTTGTCCACCGTGCCCGCCGTGTACAGCGACTTCTCGGAGAAGAACACGTCGAAGTCAGTGCGGAAGTCGTGCATGGTGGCCCGGATGTCGGCGAGCATCAGCTCGACGCCGGCCGTGCGGAACCTCTCCCGGCCCTCGTCATCGGGTAGCGCCAGCGCACCGGGCTCCTTGCGCAGCACCTCGGCGGCCACGTCGCCGACGTACGCGCCGACATAGCCGTCCTCCGGGGCCGGCTGGCCCTTGGCCGCGGCGATCAGCGAGTCGGCGAACCGGTCGATCTGCACGCCCGCGTCGTTGACGTAGTACTCGCGGGTGATGTCGGCGCCCTGGGCGGCCAGCACCCGGCCGAGCGCGTCGCCCGCGGCCGCCCAGCGGGCACCGCCGAGATGCACGGGACCGGTCGGGTTGGCGGAGACGAACTCCAGGTTGATCCTGCGGCCGGCCAGCAGATCACCGTGGCCGTAGGTCTCCCCCGCCGCGAGCACCTGGCGCACCACCTCGCCCTGGGCGGACGCCGCGATGCGCAGGTTGATGAAGCCGGGCCCGGCGACGTCGGCCGCCGCCACGCCGTCGCGGCCGGTCAACGCGGTGGCCAGCCAGCCGGCCAGGTCCCTCGGCGCGACGCCGACCTTCTTTGCCACCTGCAGCGCGAGGTTGGTCGCGTAGTCGCCGTGCTCGGGATTGCGCGGACGCTCGATGGTCACCGCTGCGGGCAGAGCGGATCGGTCCAGGTCACGGCTGGTCAGCACGTCCACGGCTACGGAACGGACCAGGTCGGCAAGCGCGGCGGGAGTCACCCCGGGAAGTCTAGGTATCGGTTCGACACCCAGGTGAGTCGCCTCGGCCATAGGCTTTACCGGGGGCCACCCGTCAGAGGAGAAGACATCACCATGTTGCGCTGGTTCGCCGCCGCGGCCGCCGGACTCGTACTGCTCGCGGGCTGCACCTCCAGGACGAACGACGCGTCCGCTGGTCAGGAACCGGACTCGGCACAGGGCCCTGGCTCCGGCCCCGAGAACATGGCGCCGGACCTGTCGCGGTTCGAACCGTCCGAGGGCAACCAGGACCCGTCCAAGGACATCCAGGGCGTCGACGTGATCGACTATCCCCCGGGCAAGCACACGCTGACCCCCACCCAGCGGGTGGCCTACGACAAGTCGCCCCCGTTCGGCGGCGCGCACGCCCAGGTCTGGGCGAACTGCCAGGGCACCGTCTACGACGAGCCGGTCCGCACGGAGCACATGGTGCACTCGCTCGAGCACGGCGCCGTCTGGATCGCCTACAACGCCGACGAACTGAGCGACGCCGGCCTCCGGGAGCTGGTGGCGAAGGTCGAGGGCGAGCCGTTCCTCATGCTCTCCCCCTGGCCCGACCTGGACCAGCCGATCTCGCTGCAGTCCTGGGGCCACCAGCTCAAACTCGACGAGGCCGGCGACCCGCGGATCGACCAGTTCATCGCGGCGCTGCGGCAGAACGAGTACACGACGCCCGAGCCGGGCGCCCGGTGCGACTCGCAGGACACGGGCTTCGACGTGACCGACCCGCCGGCCTTCCAGTTCGAGCCTCCCGGCCTCGACGCGATGCCGGTCGACGGGTCCTGACGGAGACCAGACACGCGGTCCCTACACTGACCTGTCGGAGTGTCCCTGTTAGCGCGAGACGAGGTCCGACACCGGAATGGCCAGCGGGACGAAGAGCAAGGGCGCGAAGCCCAAGAGCAAGAGTGGGTCCAAGAGCGGGCGCCGCTCAACCGTCGCGACGGCCAGCCGGCCGAAGCCGTGGGGCACGATCGCGGCCGTGGTGGCAGTGCTGCTGCTGGCGGGCGGTGTGTTCGGCTATGCGTTCATCACGATCTCCGAGCAGGAGCAGTGGATCGTCGCCGAGGACAACCAGGACCCGTCGGACAACATCGAGGGCGTCTACAAGGGCAAGTACGAGGGTCTGCAGCACGTCACGGCCGAGCAGCGGGTCGCCTATGACCGCAGCCCGCCGGTCGGTGGCCCGCACGACCAGGCCTGGGCGGACTGCCAGGGCACTGTGTACCCGAACGCCGTCCGCACGGAGAACATGGTGCACTCGCTGGAGCACGGCGCCGTGTGGATCGCGTACAACCCGGACGAGGTGAAGGGCGCGGCGCTCGAGACGCTGACCGGCAAGGTGCAGGGCCAGCCGTACATGATGCTGTCGCCCTACCCCGGCCTCGACCAGCCGATCTCGCTCCAGTCCTGGGGCCACCAGCTCAAGCTGAGCGACGCGAACGACGAGCGCATCGACCAGTTCATCCGCTCGCTGCGGGAGAACCAGTACCAGAACCCCGAGCCCGGCGGCCGCTGTGACGTCCAGCCCGGCTCGTTCGACCCGGCCAACCCGCCGCCGTTCGACCCGGCCCCGCCGGGTCCGGACGCCGTGCCGATGACCGGTGAGGGTGCGACCGAGGCGGAGCCGGGCGCCGAACCGCCGGCCGCGGAGCCGACTCCGCCGGCCACGGCGCCCGTACCGCCCGCGGGTACCCCGCCGCCGACCCAGTGACGTCGCGGTCCCGCGTCTGGGTGATCGTCGCGGCGACGATCACCGTGCTGCTGGTCGGCGCCGCTGTCGGGATGCTCCTCACCCTCGCCAAGGTGGGTTCGGACGGCCCGCCCGGCGCCGACTCGGTGGATGTCGGCTTCGCCCAGGACATGCGGGTGCACCACCTGCAGGCGGTCACCATGGCGGGCATCGAACGAGACGCCACGACGAACATCGACCTGCTCGGCCTGGCGTTCGACATCGAGTCGACGCAGCTGGCGCAGTCGAGCGAGATGTCCGGCTGGCTCACGTCGTGGGGTCAGCCGAACCTCCCGGCGCCCGGCGAGGAGTACATGACGTGGATGGCCGGCCCGAGCGGGCACGGCCACACCACGCAGCCCGCGTCCAGCCCGTCGATCATGCCGGGCATGGCCTCCCCCGAGGAGCTGGACCAGCTGCGCAAGGCCACGGGCGACGCCAAGGACGTGCTGTTCCTGCAGCTCATGCTGCGCCACCACCAGGGCGGCCTGGAGATGGCGCAGTACGCGGCCGAGCACGCGGGTGTCGGCTATGTGCGCAATCTGGCGCAGAAGATCGTGGAGAGCCAGGAGCGGGAGTCCGCGCTCATGGAGGACGCGCTCACCGCCCGCGGCGCCCAGCCGCTGCCCGCTCCCTGACGGTTTCCCCGCGCGGCTCGCCGGGTACGCGCAGGTCATGGCTGACGACAACACGCCCGACCAGGTATCGAGCACGGCCGAGGACCTCGACGAGGACCAGTTGCGGCTGGATCCGCTCGAGGAGGGCATGGACCCGCCGGAGCACTGGTCCGCGGCCATGGAGCACGGCACGACAGCCAACGAGACGCGCGACGGCCAGGAACTGGGCGACCGGCTGGCCGAGGAGGAGCCGGACGTCCCTGTGGTAGTAGACGAGCCGAGGGACGAGGTCGATCGGATGGACGCTCGCGGCGAACTGGAGGCCGGCCGTCCGGACGACGGTCTGCCGTTCGGCAGGGCCGACCTGCCGGAAGCTCGTCAGGGTCCGTCGACCGACGAGGCCGGCGAATCGGTGGCCAGAGAACTACGCACACCCGAACCCCCCGACTAGTGCCTGGAACGACGCCTTACTGACGTTGAGCGTCTTGAACGACGCCTTCCAGGCATTCGCCCGGACGTGACCTGCGACGAGCGCCTCGATGCAGGGAAGGCGTCGTTCACTGCGGTCAACGCAGGGAAAGCGTCGTTCCCTGCGCTACTCCTCTGGGTGGCCGGAGGTGAGGCTTCCGTCGGTGCCCACGCCCGGTTTGGGGTCGTCCTGGCGATGTGCGCTGCGCAGGCTGCCGTCCGTCCCGACGCCGGGGCCGGGTTCGTCCCGCTTGTCGTGGGCGCTCTCCAGGGTGCCGTCAGTCCCGACGCCCGGCCGGGGTTCGCGCCGCTCGTGGGCGCTCTCCAGGGTGCCGTCAGTCCCGACGCCCGGCCGGGGTTCGCGCCGGTCGTGCTCGCTCCGCAGGGTGCCGTCGGTGCCGACGCCTTCGTCGTGGTCGCGGTGTTCGTTCATGCGGTGTTCGTTCATGCGGTGTTCGTTCATAGGGAACGGCTACCCCGGAATGGGCGCACTCACTCACCAGTGCAGTTCGTGGCAGGTCTTGGCCGAGCTGTCCGTCTCGACCTGCAGCGTCGCGTGCTCGATCTGGTACTCGGCGGCCAGTACGCGCCGGGCCGCGTCGAGGATCTCGGCCTGGTCGACGCCCGCGTGGATGGTCAGGTGCGCCGAGGCGACCTCCATCCCCGAGGTGAGCGTCCACACGTGCACGTCGTGCACCTCGCCAACGCCCGGCAGCCCTGACAGTGCCTCCGTCAACTCCGTGACGTCGACCCGCTCGGGCGCGTGCTGGAACAGGATCCGCAGCGACCGGCGGGCGAGCGTCCACGTACGCGGCAGCACGAACAGGCCGATGGCGACACCGATGATCGGGTCGGCGTAGCGCCAGCCGAACAGCAGGATGATCGTGCCGCTGACCAGCACCCCGATCGACCCGACCAGGTCGGCCACCACCTCTAGGTAGGCGCCGCGCAGATTGAGGCTCTCCGTGGATCCCTTGCGCAGCAAGAAGAACGAAACGATGTTGGCGAGCAACCCGAGCACTGCCACGATGGTCACGGTCGCCCCGGACACGGCCGGCGGGTCGACGAACCGGGTGGCCGCCTCGTAGAGCACGTAGCCGGCCGCACCGAACAGCAACACCGCGTTGGCGAGCGCGGCGAGTACCTCGGCGCGGTAGAGCCCGAACGTCCGCCCCGGCCGGTGCCGGGCGCGCTTGGCGGCCAGGATGGCGGCGAGCGCCAGCCCGAGGCCGATGACGTCGGTGAGCATGTGCGCACCGTCGGAGATCAGGGCGAGCGACGAGGTGGCGATTCCCGCGCCGACCTCGACCACCATGAAGGCGGCGGTGATGACGAACGCCGCCGTCAACCTGCCGACGTACCGACCGGACGCGCTGGTCGCCTGGCCATGTCCATGTCCGTGCCCCACCCCGGCCCTCCTTCCGCCGGACTGAACATATAGTCACATGCGCATGACTGCAAGCCGATGTGACCACACCGTGGGGACCCGGGCGTCGTACCCGCCGATGCCCGGGTCAAACCGACGGTTACGGCGAGCGCAGCACCTGCACGTTGCCGCTGTTGACGGCCACGAGGTCGGCGTCCCCATCGCCGTCCACGTCGGCGGCCAGCGTCTGCGTGGTGCCGTAGAACGGCTCCGCGTGCCACACCTCGGGTGCGTCGTAGCCGGAACCGTTGGAGCGCATGACATCCACGCCCGTGTCGTTGACGGCGATCAGATCGGCCAGCCCGTCCGCGTCGATGTCGGCCGCCAGGGTCTTCCTCGTACCGAAGAACGGCGTGGTCGACCACTGCGCCGGGGCGTCGTGCCAGCGCGGGTTGGCCGGCACCACCCTGGTGCCGGTCGTGTCCACGAGGATGAAGTCGGCGCTGCCGTCGCCCGTCGCGTCGGCCGCCAACGTCGCCTTCTCGCCCAGGATCGGCGGGGCCCACGCCACCAGCGGCAGGGTGGCCGTGACGTTCGACCTCGCCGCCAGCGTGGCCACGTCGAACAGGCCGATGATGTCGGTGTCGCCGTCGGCGTCCAGGTCGGCCGCCAGGTTCCCGAAGTCGCCCTTGATCGTGTTGTCCAGCCAGTGGGTGAGCGGTCCGAACACGTTCCTGCCGTACTGGTTGACGGTCGACCTGGCCACGAAGATGCCGCGCGGGGAATGTTGCCGGACCATGATCGCGTCGGCGCGGCCGTCGCCGTCCATGTCGCCCGCCAGGTGCACGTTCCTCGGGTGGCCGGAGTCCGCCCAGGCGGGGTTGCCCCAGTTCTGCTGCGGGAGGAACGCCGAGCCGGTGGACAGCAGTACCCGGTTGCCTTGCTCGAACAAGTTGGTGCTGACCAGGTCGTCGTACCCGTCGCCGTTGACGTCCGCCGCGGTGACCGACACCTGCACGGTGAAGGTCCCGGAGGACCACACCTCGGGAGCCCCGGTGGCGTTCGCGGGCGCGACGAGTGTCATCGACAGCAACCCGGTCGAACCGACCAGGGCGAGAATTCTTCGCATTGCGTCCCTTTCGCACGGATCAACGAAGGACGAGACCGTCCCCCTCCGCAGTGAGGGTCGCGAACAGAGCGAAAACGTAACTTTAGAGGCCGCGCGACTAGGGCGGTGGATGCCCGTCGTGATCGAGGTGGTTCCTGGCGGTGCCGCCAGGGGCCGCCTCGGCGCGGCGGGCGCCGCCAGCCCTGGTCGCGCGACCTCTTAGCGGAACCGGCGCGTACCCACCTCGACGAGCACCGCACGCAGCGCATCCGCCGCCTGCCGCACCGACCCCTCGGGCACCCGCCCGAAGATCTCCTCGTGCAGGCGCACCGACATCGCCATCGCCCGGTCCGCGAGCGCCGTGCCCGTGTCGCTCAACCGGACCCAGCGGCTGCGCGCGTCGTCCGGGTCGGCCTCGCGCTCGACGTAGCCCGACGTGGTCAGGCGCTGCAGGACGTTGCTCGTGCCCCCCGAGGTCAGGTACAGCGACCGCGACAGTTCGCTGGGTTTCAGCGGACCGGATCGGCGCAGCGCGGCCAGCACGTCGAACTCCGCGTAGGTCAGGCCGAGTTCCGCCAACTCCGCTTTGAGGGACTGCTCGAGCACGCCACCGAGCCGCGCGATCCGCTTGCTCAACTCCAGTTGGGCGATGACCTGCGGCGACATGCCTGCCGCCCGCCAGCCGTCGGCGAGCCCGTCGATGTCGTCCTGCACCTCGCCGAGCCTACCTCTTGCCACATTGCTTTTAGAAAAGCTTTTACTTATGCTTTCGCCATGACCATCCTCGTCCGTGGCGGCACCGCCATCGACACCGACCCCATCTCCGTGACGGCCGCCGACGTGCTCGTCGAGGACGGCCGGATCGCCGCCGTCGGCCACGACCTGCCGACTCCCGACGACGTGACCACCATCGACGCGAGCGGGATGCTCGTGCTCCCCGGCTTCGTCGACACCCACCGCCACACCTGGCAGGCCGGCATCCGTGCGACCGGCCCGGACATCTCCTTCGCCGGCTACCTCGACCTGGTGCTCGGTCGCCTCGCTCCCCGCTACCAACCGGACGACGTCTACGCCGGCACGCTCGCCGGCGCACTCGAATGCCTCGACGCGGGGATCACCACGCTGGTCGACTGGTCGCACATCCAGCACACCCCCGACCACACGGCCGCCGCCGTGACCGCGCTGCGGGACAGCGGCGTGCGCGCCGTCTTCGGGTACTGCTCCCCCGACCCGGACGCGCGGGTGCTGGCCGCGCGGTTCGAGCCGGGCGGCGACCTGGTGACACCCGCCATGGCGCCGTTCGGCCCGGAGATCATCGGCGAGGAGGCCGCGCTGGCCGAGTGGCGGGTGGCCCGCGAACTGGACCTGCCCGTGACCGTCCACATGGGAGGGAACGGCGCCGCGAGCGCCGAGCGGGGACTGGAGTTCCTCAAGCGCCACGGCCTGTTCGGCCCGCGGACCATGTACGTCCACGGGAACCACTACACGGACGACGCCCTGCGCCGGATCGCCGACAGCGGCGGCACCATCTCGGCCTCCCCGGTGGTGGAGGTGGAGCTGGGCTTCGGCGCTCCGGTCACGGGCCGCGCGCTCGCGGCCGGTGTCCCGACCGGACTCGGCGCGGACACGGTCGTCTCCGGCCCCGGCGACATGTTCAGCCTCATGCGGGCGACGTACTGCCTGGAGCGACTGACCTCGGGATTCACCACCCGCGACGCACTGCGCGCCGCCACGGTGGTCGGCGGCCGCGTCGCAGGTCCGGACGTCGGCACCCTGGGCGTCGGCCGGCCGGCGGATCTGGTGCTGCTGCGCACTGACCTGCTGGGCATGGCGCCGGCCAACGACCCGGTCGGGGCGATCGTGCTGTCCGCCGACACCCGCGCGATGGACACGGTTCTCGTGGCCGGCAAGGTGGTCAAGCGGAACGGCACCCTGACGCGGCACACGGTCTCGGCGGTGCTCGCCACGCTGGCCGAATCGGCCGCCCGAATCCTGTCTTAGAGAGCGCGCGACCAGGGCTGGCGGCGCCCGCCGCGCCGAGGCGGCCATCCACCGCCCTAGTCGCGCGCCCTCTTAACTTTTTTCGGCGACCGTGTCGAAAGCGGCCGCGGGCGTTCGACGCGTTGGCAACACACCGCCTCCGTAGAAAAGGACAAGTCCCATGGCACACGTGGTTTCCGACATGTCGATGTCCCTCGACGGCTACGTCACCGGCCCGAACGACAGCCGCGAGAACCCGTTCGGCGACGGCGCCGACACGCTGCACAACTGGTTCCTCGAGTCCCCGACCGACGCCGACCTGGCCTTCCTGACGGACGCGGTCGCGGGCACCGGCGCCGTGGTGATGGGCCGCAAGTCGTTCGACAAGTGCGTGGAGATGTGGGGCCCGAACGGCCCGCTGGCCGGCGCACCGGTTTTCGTGGTCACGCACAACGCGCCGACCGAGGAATACCCGTCGTGCTACCGGTTCGTCACCGACGGGGTGGCCAGCGCGCTCAAGCAGGCCGAGGACGTGGCCGGGGACAAGGCGGTCGGCCTGCACGGCGCGACCGTCATGCAGCAGGCCCTCCCCCTCGGCCTGGTCGACGAGATCATCGTGCACGTGGTCCCGATCCTGATCGGCGACGGCACGCGCCTGTTCGACACGCTCCCCGCCGCCGTCACCCTGGAACGCACGGACGCGGTCGTCACCCCGGGCGCCACGCACCTGCGCTTCCGCGTGGTCCAGTGATATATTATCCACTGAATTCGTATACTATACTGCTTGTATGACACGTGTTCTCGTGACCACCTCGTGGCTGCACCCGGGCGATCAGGTTCACAAACTGCTCGCGAACGCCGGCCACGAGGTGGTCCACAGCTCCAACCGTCGAGATCTGACCCGGCTGGTCGCCGGGTTCGACGGCATCGTCGCCGGCACCGACCCGTTCGACGCGAACGTGATCGCCGCGGCCGACCGGCTCCGGGTGCTCGGCCGCACGGGCGTTGGCTACGACAACATCGACGTCGCGGCGGCAACCCGGCACGGGGTGGCCGTCTGCCCCACCCCCGGCGTGAACCGCCAGTCGGTGGCCGAGCACACCATGGCCATGATCCTCAACTGCGCCCGGCTCATCCCGCAGAACATCGCCGGCGTCCGAACCGGCGCCTGGCCGCAGGCCAGCGGCCGCGAACTGCACGGCAGTACGGTCGGCCTGATCGGCCTCGGCGCGATCGGCAAGGCCGTCGCCCGCATCGCGCTCGGGTTCGGCATGACCGTCCTCGCCTACGACCCGTACCTCGACACCGGTTTCGCGGCGGAGCACGGTATTCGCGGCGTTCCGCTCGACGAGCTGCTCGCCACGTCGGACTTCGTCAGCCTGCACATCTTCCTCGACGAGGGCACCCGCCATCTCGTCGACGCGCGCGCCATCAGCACGATGAAGGACGGCGCGTATCTCATCAACACCGCACGGGGCGGGGTGGTCGACGAGCGCGCCCTCGGCGCGGCGCTGGCCGGCGGGAGGCTCGCGGGCGCGGCGCTGGACGTCCTGGAGAACGAGCCTCTGGCCGAGGACAGTCCGTTGCGCGCGCTGGACAATCTGCTCATCACCGCGCACATCGGCGCGGCCACGGTCGAATCGCGGGCCCGCTCGGGCATGATGGCCGCCCAGTCGGTGATCGACGTCCTCGCCGGACGAATTCCGTCCCATACGGTGAATCCCGAGTTCGCCGGAAAGGACAACTCATGACCCCCGCGTTCCGGTTCGCCGCGAACCTGAAGTGGCTGTTCACCGAGCTCCCGTTCGAGGCCCGGTTCGACGCCGCCGCGGCGGCCGGCTTCACCGGGGTGGAATACGCCGCACCGTACGACTATCCGGCCGAGGAGCTGGCCACGCGACTGCGGGACGCCGGGCTGAAGCAGGTGCTCATCAACACGCCCATGGGCCCGCCCGGCTCCCCCACCCGGTCGGGGGTGGCCTGCTTTCCGGACCGGGTGGCGGAGTTCAGGGACGGCGTGGAGCGTGGCCTGGCGTACGCCACCGCGCTGGACGCTTCGTTCCTCCACGTGGTCGGCGGGCTCCGGCCGGACGGGGTCAGCCGGGATCGCGCCTTCGCCCGCTATGTCACCAACATCGCCTGGGCGGCCGAGCGCGCCGCCACGACCGGGGTCCGGCTTGTGTTGGAGGCACAGAACAAACGTGACGCGCCACAGTTCATTCTGGACACTCAGGCGCACGCGGCGGCGGTGGTGGAGGCGGTCGGCGCCGAGCACGTCGGCCTGCTGTTCGACGTCTACCACGCGCAGATCGACGAGGGCGACCTGATCACCACGCTGACGTCCGTGTGGCCGTACGTGGCTCATCTGCAGGTCGCCGACCCGCCGGGCCGGCACGAGCCGGGAACGGGTGAGATCGGGTGGCCGGCCATATTCCGGTACCTGGTCGAGGCCGGCTACGACGGATGGATCGGCTGCGAGTACGCGCCGGCCGCGGGCACCGAGGCCGGTCTCGACTGGCTGGCGGAGGTGGTCCGGTGAACCGGCCGCGTATCGCCCTGATCAGCGCGACTCCCGCCGCCATCGGCCCGGCCACTTCCGCCCTGGCGGCCGAGTTTCCGGCAGCCGACGTGTGGAACCTGTTGGACGACAAGCTGTTGGCCGACGCGGACGAGCAGGGTGGTCTGGGCGACGACCTCGCCGCGCGCATGCGGCGGCTGATCGACCACGCGGTGGCCGGCGGCGCCGACGGCGTCCTGCTGACCTGCTCGATGTACGGGCCGGTGGCGCGGGAACGCGATCTGGGGTTGCCCGTGCTGGCACCGGACGAGGCGGCGTTCGACGAGTTGGTGGGCTACCGGACGATCCTCGTGGTGGCCTCGCTGGAGTCCGCGCTGCGCGACGCGATCGCCCGACTGTCGGCTTTCCTCACGGAGTCGGGTGCGTCGGCGACGGTGCGCGGCGTGGTCAGCCCAGAGGCGTTCGCGGCGACCGGTGACACCGATCGGTTGGCCACCGTGCTCGGCGCGACGGCACGCGTACACGCGGCGGGCGCCGAAGCGGTCTTCCTCGCGCAGTACTCGCTGGCGCCCGCAACCGCGGCGGTGGCCGAGTCGTCCGGCCTTCCGGTGGTCGCCGGTCCGGTGAGCGCCGCCGTCCGGCTGCGCGACGCTCTCGATGATCCGTCCTCATTGGACGGGTAGCTCCAGAAGGGTCTTCGCGTAGGCGTCCCGGGCGGCCGGACTGGTGAGATACTCGACGAACCGGCGAGCCTCCGCGTTGCCCACCGCGTCCACGTGCAACCCTGCGGAGAACTCGCTGTAATGCTGCACCTCCACCGGAAACGGCCCGACGATGTCCGCCTCCGGCACGAACAGCAACTCACTCAACTGCTGCACCGCGAGATCCGCCCGACCGTCCACCACCGCGCTCGCGATGAACCCCTTCTCGATCACCGTGGCCCGCTCGTTGATCTCCTCGGCGATACCGAGCCGCTCGATGAGCTCGGCAAAGTAGATACCACTGGCCCCGGTGCGCGAATAGGCCACCGACCGCGCCTCGCGCAGCGTCCGCACGAAAGCCGACGTGGTGCCGATGTCCGGCCGGGCCGCGCCCTTGGCCACCGCGAGGCCGACACCCGTGCGGGCCACCGGGGTGACCGACGAACTGTCCACAACGGACCCCAGGTCGGCGAACGACGACGTGACCGCGACCATCACGTCGAAGGTCTCACCCCGATCGATCCGCCCCCGCAACTGCACGGTGGGGTCGAACACGCCGGCCACCTCGATCCCGGTCGACGCGGTGAACGCGTCCAGCAGGACGTCGTCGAGTGCCTTCTTCACGGCGAGCGTGCTGAACAGAGTGACGGGCATGTCGGTCCAATCGGTAGGGGGTTATCGGAGTTCGGCCCGCTGCGACGCGGTGAGCGGGCGCACCGGCACATCCCGCAGCAGCAGAAAAAGCTTGGCCGTCTCCTCCAGCTCCTCGACCGCGTCGAGCGCGGCGCTCAGCGTCGCGCCGGCCACGATGGGTCCGTGGTTGCGCAACAGCAGCGCGGAATGCGTGCGCGCGGCCGCTTCCGCCGCGCCCGACAGTCGCTGGTCGCCGGGGGCGAAGTACGGCAGCAGCGGCAGCCGGCCGACCCGCATGGCGAAGTACGCGGTGAGCGGCGGCAGCGCGTCGGTCTCGTCCAGTCCGTCCATACAGGACACGGCGGTCGCGTACGTGGAGTGGGTGTGTACGACCGCATGGGCGTCCGGCCGGGCGCGCAGCATGGCCGCGTGCAGGAACGCCTCCTTCGACGGCTTCGGGCCACCGAGGTGCCTGGCCTCGATGTCCACAAGGGACAACTCGGTTACGGTCCCCAGGCTGGACCCGGTCGGCGTGATGAGGATGCCCTCGGGGACCCGCACCGAGATGTTGCCGGTGCTGCCGTGGGTCAGCCCTCGGCCGAAGAGGGACCGCGCGGCGGCGACGATCTCGACACTCATCGCGACGCCCGGGTGAGCAGGTCGGGCTCACCGAAGTTGCCGGACTTCAGCAACAGCGCCAGGTTCCGGTGGCGGATCCACGGCACGCCCCGCGCGACCTCGGCGCCGACCAGGCCACCGTCGACGCCGAGCGCGGCGACGACAGCGCCGGAGGTCTCGCCGCCGGCTGTGACGATGCGCGTGACACCGCGTTCGACCAGACCGCGCGCGATCCGGCCGGTCGCGTCCTCGAGGATGCGGGCCGCCCTGGTCGCGCCGAGGGTGTCCTGGATCGCGCGCAGCCGGTCCGGCTCGACCGAGGAGTAGATGAGCGGCGCCGCGGCGCCACTGAGCGCGTCGTACCAGGCGAGGGCGTTCGCGGCCAGCGGGCCGGCGGCGGGGGCGGCGAGCACGTCCAGGAAGTACGCCGGCCGGCCCGCCGCCAGCAGGTGCTCGACCTGCTCCAACGTCCGGGCCGAACAACTGCCCGACAGCACGGCCGCGCGGCCGACCGGGTCCTCTTCGACCGGTTCACCGACGCCGGCGGGGTTGCGCTCGGCGAGCGCGGCCGCGATACCGCCGGCGAGACCGGCCGCACCTGCGGACAGCGGCAGGTCCACCACCGCTCGGCCGATCTCCACGAGGTCGTCATCGGTGAGCGCGTCGACGAACAGGAACCGCGCGGCGCCTCGCTCGATCCGACCGGAGAGCGCTCTCCGGCGCACGTCCCGGAGTGGCACCAGATCGATGCGCTCCCGGGTCTGCGACCGCAGCAGCGTCGGCAGGTGCGACCCGGTCATGGGCGTCACCGGATGGTGGCGCATGTGTGACTCGGCCAGCAGAACATCGCCCACGAACAGGTAGCCGGCGTACTGGGTGCGCGCGTGTTCCGGGGAACTGGGCGTGGTCACCACGGTCCGCGCGCCGGCCGCCTCGGAGAGCGCGTCCAGCACCGGACCGATGTTGCCGTGCGGGGTGGAGTCGAACGTGGAGCAGTACTTGAAGTAGGTGCGGGTGACGCCGTTGTCCCGCAACCACTTCCACGCGGCAACGGACTGGGCGACCGCCTCGGCGGCCTCGATCATCCTGGTGTGGAGAGCGATTACCACGGCGTCGACGTCGCCGAGTCCGGTCGTGGGTACGCCGAAGATCAGCTGGGTACGCAGGCCATGGCGGCGGAATGCCACCGCCACGTCGGTCGCGCCGGTCACGTCGTCGGCGATCGCACCGATCACCGGCCGGCTCCTTCGTGGCTCTCCTCGGTGACCAGCTCGGCCTTGCCCTCACGGGTGTAGTACCGCAGGAAGCTGACGATGCCGGCCAGGCCGGCGATGACCGAGATCAGGCTCACCCCGGTGGTCCCCAGCGTGAGCACCAGGCCGGCGTTGGAGAGCGCGATCCCGAGGACCTGGCCGAGGGTGACCACGATGCCGCCGAGCAGCAGCAGCGCGATGAACAGCCGGGACAGGTGGGACAACAGAATGCTCATGACGTTTCTCCTGCCGCTCAGGGCACCCACGCCACGCCCAGCGCGAGGAGCACGCCGAGCAGGAACGTGGGGACGAGGTAGTAGGCGATGACGGGAACGAAGGTCCGCACGGGGTCGATGTTCGCGATGCCGGCCGCCACGTACAGCGGCGCGGCACCGGGCGGGGAAGCGCTCTCCGAGGCCGCCCACACGAGCAGCGCGGCGAACGCCATCGGGCCGGGAACGCCCACCGCGGTCAGCGCGGCGAACGCGACGCCGCCCACCGCCGCGAGCGTCGCGGTGGTGCTGAGCGGGCCGGCCACCACGATCACGATCAGCCCGACCAGGAGAACCACGAGCCACGCCGGCACGCCGGACAGCCGCTCGAGCAGCGGGGTCAGCTGCTCACTCAATCCCAGGTTGGACACCACTTCACCGGCTGAGAAGGCGGACACCATGGTGACCCCCACCAGCCCCAGCTTGGGGCCGCTCCGGCCGAGCTGGTCCCACCAGCCACTCGCGGTGCGCGGCAGCGACCGGCGGCCGACCACCAGCCCCGGCAGCAGCATGGCCACCGGCAGCCAGACGAGCACGGGGATGGCGTCCGCCGCGTCCGCACCGACCACCGAGGCCACCATCGTGCCGGACGTGGCCACGATCGGGATCGCCACGGCGGCCAGCACCACGAGGGACGACCAACCGCGGGACACCGTGTGCCGCAACGGTTTCACGTCCTCGGGGTCCATGGCCGCGACATCGCGCCTGCGGATCAGCACGGCCGCGATCACGATGCGGGACGCGACCATCCAGAGCGCGGCGACGAAGGCCGTGAACACCATGTCGTCGGGGTTGAGCACGCCGGTCACGGTCGGCGCGGCCAGCATCAGGAAGTAGGCGCCACTGAACGGGAACACCGCGCCGACGCCCGCGTTGCCGCCGAGCACCACCGCTGCCGTCTCACCGCTGGCCTTCGACCGCTTGATCCAGGGAATGGTGATCGCGCCGATCGTCGCGGCGGTGGCCGCACCGTTGTGCGCGACCGCTCCGAACAGGCCGGATCCCACGGTGGCGGCGTAGATCGAGCCACCGCGCCGGCGGCCGAGCATCGAGCTGAGGACGTCCACGATGCGCTGCACGATGCCGGCGCGGGTGAGGATGTCCCCCACCACCACGAACGCGAGCGCCGCGAACGTCACCTCGTTCTGCATCCCGTCCTTCAGGCCGGTAGCGAACGCGGCGAAGAAGCCGGTGCCCGCGAACAGGCACGACGCGACGAAGCCGACGAACATCGCCTCCGCGATGTTGCGCTTGAACACCGTGTTCCAGATGACGATCACCGCGATGAACGTGACCAGGGCGTAGACAGCGGTCATCGCGGGATCCAGCCGGTCGGTAAGTGAGACATCGGGCCTCCTCGTTGAGCTTCCCCGATATTATCTCGGCAGAAAATATAGTATAGCCATGCTCAAGGCAAGAGTATCCCCGCTGACCTGCGATTATGGGTCAGTACTGTGCGTTGCGGCGCTGGGCCTCGCGGATGTGGTCACGCATCAGCTCGGCCGCCCGCTCGGGGTCGCGGCTGGCCAGCGCCTCGTACACGGCGCGGTGCTCGGTGGCGGCGAACGTGGCACCCGTGTGCCCCAGCTTCGAGAACAGCCGGAAGCGCTGGATCTGCCCGCCCAGGGCGCGGTACGCGCTCTCCAGGAACGGGTTGTCGCAGTGTTCGGCGATCAGCACGTGGAAGCGGTCGTCGGAGCGCCAGTACAGCCGGAAGTTCTCGGTCTCGGTGTCCGCGAGGTCCGCCGAGCGCGCCAGGTCCTCCACCGTCACGCGCAGTTCCTCGAGGAACTCGGGAGTGGTGCGCAGGCCGGCCTCGTGGGTCATGGCCGGTTCGAGGACCAGCCGTGCCTCCATGAGCTTGCTGATCTCCCGCTTGGTCATCATCGGGGCCACGCGGTAGCCCTTCATGGCCTCACGGTGCACCAGCCCCGTGTGCTCCAGCCGCGCGAGCGCCTCGCGGAGCGGCGTCTGGCTGACGTTGAGCTCGCGCGAGAGCGCGCCGATGTTCAGTGACTCGCCGGCGCCGTGGACGCCGTCCATGAACCGGCCGAGCAGCGCCTCGTACATCTGGTCCGCGAGCGGCCGCCGCGTTGGCTGGACTTCGGTCACGTCGCCGCAGCTTACCGGCGGCGGAAATCAGGAGCGCGACATGCGCTCGGCGCGTTACGTTCCGCGTGTGACGGATGGTTACTTCGACGAGCAGGTCGCGTCGGACTACGACGACTCCCCGATGTTCGCGCCGGAGGTGGTCGACCCGGCGGTGGACTTCCTGGCCGGGCTGGCCGGCGACGGCCGCGCGCTCGAACTGGCGATCGGGACGGGACGGATCGCGCTGCCGCTCGCGGCGCGCGGCGTGCCGGTCCACGGCATCGACCTGTCCCAGGCGATGGTCGCCCAGCTGCGCGCCAAACCGGGCGGCGACGCGATCCCCGTGACCATCGGCGACATCGCCACCACGACCGTGGACTCGACGTTCTCCGTGGCCTACCTGGTCTTCAACACCATCTCGAACCTGACCACCCAGGCTGCGCAGGTCGCGTGCTTCCGCAACGTCGCCGCGCACCTCGAGCCCGGCGGCTACTTCGTCATCGAGGTCGGGATTCCCGAGCTCCGCAAGCTCCCGCCCGGCCAGAACGTCGTGCCGTTCCACGTGAGCGAGAACCGCTGGGCGTACGACGTGTATGACGTGGCAACGCAGTCGATGAGCTCGAACTACGTCAACGTGGTCGACGGCCGCGGCCGGTTCCGCTCGATCCCGTTCCGCTACGCCTGGCCGGCCGAGATGGACCTGATGGCCGAACTGGCCGGGATGCGGCTACACGAGCGGTGGGACGGGTGGACGAGGGAACCGTTCACGAGCGAGAGCCGCCAGCACGTCTCCGTGTGGCGGCTCCCGGCTGATCCTCGTCAGTTCGCGTAGAACTCGTAGCGAACCTCCGGTGATCGCCTCCCCCCTTCGTCGATCGCGCGCACCCTCAGCACGTTCAGGTGACCGGGCGGGGTCAAGGTCACGGTGGCGGTGCCGCCCGGCGCGTCGGCGCGCACCGTGTTCGCGCCGGCGAACGGATCGAAGCAGCGGAGGATCGCGTGCTGTCCGATCTCGCAGACGGGCACACTCAACTCGCCCCAGCTGTACTCGAAACCGGCCGTGTCCGTGTTGCCGCCGGCGTCGAAGGTGAACTCCCCCGGCCCCTCGGCCGGCATCTCGATCTCACCCGGCGGGTAGTCGGCCGAGGACACCGCCGGTGCCGCCGGATCCACCAGGTCGGCGACGAACGTGCACGGCTGCGACCACTCCGACGTGGCCACCCCGTCGGTGACGCGCGCCTGCCAACTGAAGGCCTGCCCGTCGACCAGGAAGTCCCCGGGAATTCTCCCGGTGGCGGCGAAGTCCACATTGCCGTTCGGGTCGGTCAGCGTGATCCGCGCGGCCGGATCGTCCTGCCGCCACACGGCGAATTCAAAAGCGAGGTTGTAGTCGTCATTCTCGTCGGGGTCGGCCGCCATAACCTGCAGCGTGTCGCTCGTGTGGCCGAGCACCCGGTACGGCGCCGTGTCGTCACAGGGAAAGCCGCCGTTGTAGCGGTGCTGCGCGAGGATCACAGGCGCGGAGTTGTACTCCACGGACATTCGGCCGCTCCAGTACCAGTTGAGAAGCCGCCCATAAGCGGTGTCGCGCTCCCGATCCGCCGGCACCCGCAGCTCGAACGTGACCGTCTCCTGGCCCGCCGCCACCGCAGCCGATACGTCGAAGCTGATCACCCCGGGGCAGTACTGCGAAGTCTGGATATCGTCCAACTTGCGCACCCGATCCGGCGCGTTGTTCCACGTGGGAGTCTGGCTGACAGCCTCGGTCTCCCACACCTCCATGGCGCGTTTGGTGCAGTCCGTGGCGCTGAACTCCTCGAATGTCAGCAACCCGCCGGTGACCCGCGAACCGCCGAAACCACTGAGGTCAAAGGTGGCGTAAACCCGCGACAAGTGCTTGCGCCCCTTGGTGTCCTGCCAAGCCCCCAGCGGGAAGTGCTCCTCCCCCACGTCGTAGGCGCGATGCGGCGTAACGGAGTCGGTGTACCCGAACTGCACCCGCGGCGGCGACTGATAATGAGGTGCTGCCTGCGCCGTACTCCCACTTACCACGGCCAGACCCACCACGGAAACCGCCGCCGCAAGCGCGCCGGCAATAGTTCTTCGAGACATGCAGGTCAGCGTAGGCAAGGAAATTCACGCTCAACACGAAGTTCCACACGCAACTCGGTCACGCGTGCTCGGGACCGGTGATTTCCTCCTGCGACAACGCGGACAGGAATCGCAGGGCGTTGAGCAGGCCCTGGCGATCGGCGGCCGGCAGTCGCGCCAGCAGCCGGTCCTCGTTGCGCTGTATCTCGGCCTTCGCGTCCGCGCGTTTGCGCCGGCCGGACTCGGTGATCGAGACGAGGCGGGCGCGCCGGTCGGTGGCGTCGGGGCGGCGTTCGATCAGGTTCTGCTGTTGGAGCTCGTCGAGCACGCCGATGATCCGGGTCTTGTCCGCGCCGATGGACTGGGCGAGCGCGGCCTGCGTCGGCGCCGGCTGGTCGCCGAGCGCGTCCAGCACCACGTAGCCCCACATGGTCAGACCATGCGCGCGGAGCACCGGCAGCTCGGCCGCGACCAGCGCCCGCCCCAGCGGCACGATCATCGCCGCGAGGTCGTCGCGGCCGGTCGGCGGCTCGGTCATGCCGGAAAACGTACCGTCATTGACATTTGATAAGCACGTGTAGATGATATGCACGTGCTTACTAGTAGCCTTCTCTCGTCGCACCGGCTCGCCGTGACCACCAGCGTGGACGTGGTGACCAAGATCGGCGCCGACGATCTCGGTCGCCCGACGCCGTGTTCGGCGTGGACACTCGCCGACCTGTTGGCCCACATGACCGCCCAGCACCGCGGGTTCGCCGCGGCCGCTGCGGGGCGGGGCGCGGACCCGGCGGTCTGGCGCGTTGGAGCCCTGCCCCGCGCCGACCCGGTGGCGGACTACGTCGTCGCCGCCGGCCAGGTTCTCGCGGCGTTCGCGGTCGCGCAGGAAGAGTTCGCACTCCCCGAACTCGGCGCCACCTTTCCCGCGACCCAGGCCGTCGCCTTCCACCTGATCGACTACGTGGTGCACGGCTGGGACGTCGCCCGCGCGCTCGACCTCCCGTACGAACTGCACCCCGACCTGGCGGAACCCGCCCTGCGGATCGCCACACGGGTCCCCGACGGCCCGGCCAGGCTCGAACCGGGCGCCGCGTTCCGACCCGGCCTGCCGGCCGCCGACGACGCCACCCCGCTGGACCGGATCCTGTCCGCGCTCGGCCGCGCGCCGAACTGGCCGGCATGAGGCGCCTGTGGTTGCCCTGGATCCCGGGCCCCGCGGCGGACACCGACGGACCGGTGCTCGTCAGCCTCACCGACTACACGATGGACTCGCTGCGCTCGCTGCCCGGCATCGTCCGCCGGGGCCGGCGTCTCGGACTCGGCTGGTACGGACTGCCGGGCGCGGTCGGGATGCACCTGTGGGCCGACCCACTCCGGCGCCGAACCGGCTCCTTGTCGGTATGGACCGACAGCGACGCCATGTACCGGTGGGTGGGCCTACCGCTCCACGTGGAAACCATGCGCCGCTACCGCACGCGCGGCTCGCTCCGGTCCGTCACCTGGCGACCCGAGCAACTGGACCGGAGCGCGATTCTCGCCAGGGCAACCGAAATCCTGGACTAACCTTGTTCGATGGGTACCGCCCTTCTCGTCATCGACATGCAGGTAGGCCTGGTCCCGCTGGTGTGGCGGGGCGAGGAGCTGGTCGATCGGATCGCCACGCTGGTGGCGGCGGCCCGAGCCAGGGACGTGCCCGTCATCGCCGTGCAGCAAACGGGACCGCCGCTGGCCGAGGGAACACCCGACTGGCAACTAAGCCCCCGCCTCGGCGTGCGCGACACGGACCCGCGGATCAAGAAACAGGCCACCGACAGCTTCTTCCGCAGTGACCTGGCCGACCTGCTCGCGGCCCGGGCCGTCGACACCGTGGTAATTACCGGTTTGGCCACCGACTACTGCGTCGACGCCACCGCCCGGTCGGCACTCAGTCACGGCCTGAATGTCGTCCTGGTCAGCGACGGACACACCCCAGCCGCCGACGGGGATCCCACCACCGGACTGACGCCGCAGCAGGTGGTCGACCACCACAACGCGATACTCAGCAACGCAATTCACCCCGGTGGACACCTGCGCCTGCTGCCCGCCGCCGAGGTGTTCGCCCACGGATGAGGTCTTCCAGCTTCCATCGCTCCCGCTCAAAAACCTGACGCGTCGCCGCCGGCGTTGTAACGTCCCGGCGGTGCATTTGCTCACCACCGCGCAACAGGACCGGTTGCGGCACCTCGCTCGCCGCAGCCCGGCGTTCATCGGCATGCGGGTCGTCGTCCACGACAACCATGTGGAGGTCACCCATCCCGAGTCGCTCGTGCTCGGGTTCGAGTCGCTTTCGGCGGCGCTGACCGGCGCTCCGGCCGGGCAGTGGCCGGAACTGGTCGACGAGTACTTCCGGCGGATCATCGCCCTCGGGACGGCGGACAGGTCCGACGTCGAAGGGCCGACCGAGGCCGTGCTCCAGCGCACCTACCTGTACCTGACCACCCCGGACAGCGGGGCGTCGGAGGCGGCGTCCTACGCCGACGAGATCACCCCCGGCCTGCTCCGGGTACTCGCCTTCGACCGGCCCGACTCCATCGTGATCGTGACGGACGAGGACGTGCGGCGGCACGGTCTCGACCAGCTCTACAACGCCGGCCTGGAGAACGTGGCGGGGCAACTGCCGGACCGGTACCTCGAGTCCGACGGTGTCTACTACCTGCACGGGTCGGAGTACGTCAGCTCGCTGGTGCTGCTCCTGCCGTGGGTGATCGAGACCGTGACCGGGGTGGCCGACACGCCGTACGGCACCCTGGTCGCGATGCCCGCCCGCGACCAGTTCCTCTTCCACCCCATCCGGGGCCGGGACACCGCGGGCGTGCTGGCGGCGCTGGACGAGATCGGGCGGCTCGCCGCTGAGTGCTACGCGAACTGCACGCACCAGCTCAGCCCACTGGTGTACTGGTGCCGTCCCATGCCCGAGGGTGGGCTCGAGACCGTCGGGCACCACAACGGCGTGGGTGTGGAAACCTACTACTCGGACGATTTCGAGGACGTGCTCTTCACCGTAGGGCTGAAGTGGGGCTAGCCCGCACGTTGACAGGGTCTGGCACGGAAGTACGGGTGGAGTACGGGCAGCACCGTGTCAGTGGTGATTCTTAGGCTGTCACCGTTTTGTCCGGTAGGCGGCCGCGAGTTGCCGTAGAGCTGTCCCGGCGACCTGACCGTCTTCTACGTCTTCGTAGCCCTGACCCGCCGACACGATGGTGGAGCCGCCGTGGGTTCAGAATCGTTGCCGATGCGCAGGTCGTCCGAGTTCGGCGACGCCGTCTCGATGGTGTCGATCAGCGAACTCGTGCGGAGTGAATCGCCTCGGCTGGACGGGGAGAACGAGGAACACATCCAGCGGCTCGCTGAAACGGACGAGCCGCTGCCCCCGATTCTGGTGCACTGGCCGTCGATGCTCGTCATCGACGGCATGCACCGGCTCCGAGCCGCCCAGCTTCGAGGGCAGCGCTCGATCGGGGTCCAATTCCTCGACTGTGGGCGGAACGAGATCTTCGTGGAGCAGGTCAGGGCGAACGTCGCCCACGGACTGCCCCTGTCGCTCGCCGATCGCAAGGCCGCCGTGGAACGGGTGCTGACCACGCATCCGCACTGGTCGGACCGGATGATCGCGGCCGCGACCGGGCTGGCGCACAAGACCGTCGGGCGGATTCGGCGTGATCTCGCCGAGCACCTCCAGGAGGCCACGACCAGGGTCGGCCGCGACGGATACACCCGTCCGCTCGGACGCGGGGGGCGAGCGCGCGCGGAGGAGATCCTCCGTCGTGATCCCGATGCCTCGCTCCGGACGGTGGCCAGGGCCGCCGGTGTCTCGGTCGGCACCGTCCACTCCGTACGGCGGGAAGTCGCCGCTGAGGTCTCTGACAAGCAATGGGCATCGACGATGCGAATGCTGAGAGCCGATCCCTCGCTCAGGTTCACCGAAGCGGGCCGTGCCGTGTTGCAACTGTTCGGCTCGCATTCCGTTGCGGGCGACGGATGGCGGCGGCTGTCCGACAGCGTGCCCGCGTACTGGGCGCCGTCGCTCGCTGATCTGGCCCACGAGCTCGCCTTGGGGTGGCAACAGTTCGCGGCGCACCTCGACGAGGTCGCCAAGGACTCCGGTGAACGCCTGCCGCGCCCGCGGCACGAACCGCCGGCACCGTGATGTCAATAGGTGTTCAACTGGGGAACATCCCCAGTGTTTCCGCACTCGGGAGGTAACCATGACAAAGTTGGTCGAGAGAATGAGCGACCGCATGCTCGCCGTCTTCGCACCAAGGATCCAGGCATCCGCGGCATGTCCGCCGTGCCGCTGGACAGGCCAGTGCGGTGGCTGCAACGGAAACCGCAGGTACCGGATCAAGGTGTGCCTGTCCGGCCCGGGATGTCAGACGGAGACTCGTACCTGTGCAGCCGACCCCGGTTGCGCCCCCTAGACCCGTATGACCGGCGGCGGCGTTCGACCGAACGCCGCCGCTTTTCCTTTACTCACTCTGGTAACCCTTCGCCTGCGTGGTGAACAGACGGGCGTAGGTGCCATCGCTTGCGAGCAATGACGTGTGGGTGCCGGTCTCCGTGATGGCCCCGTCGCCCAGGACGACGATCAGGTCGGCATCGCGCAAAGTGCCGAGCCGGTGCGAGATCAGCACCGAGGTGCTTCCCGCTCGCAACGTGCTGATCCTGGAATGCAACTCGGCTTCGGCCTCCGGATCGAGGCCAGCGTTCGGCTCATCGAGGATCAACAGGTCCGCGTCGGCGCGAAGGAAGGCCCTGGCCAGCGCCAATCGCTGCCACTGTCCGCCGGAAAGGACGACTCCGGTCCCATCCGACCCGTCGTCGTCGGCGAACGCGCGGCTGAGCATGGTGCGATAGCCGCTCGGAAGATTCTCGACGACATCGTGGATGTCCGCATGCGCGGCAGCCGCGGTGATCCGATCCGGATCCGCCAGCGCGGTGAGGTCGCCGAGCGCGATGTTCTCCTCCGCCGTGAGGTCATAGGACATGAAGTCCTGGAACACCGCACCGATCCTGTCCCGTAGCCGGGCCGGATCGAGATCGCGCAGGTCGACCCCGTCCCAAGTGATTCTGCCCTTTGTCGGGTCGTACATTCGGCACAGGAGTTTGACGATCGTGGACTTGCCGGCACCGTTCTTTCCGGCCAGACCGACGGCCATGCCGTACGGAATGGTGAGCGACACGCCTCGCAGCACCCACGGCAGGTCGTCGCCATAGCGGAACCACACATCATCGAGCACGATCCCGCGGCGCAATTTCGGCGTCGCGACCGGATGCTCCGCAACGGGCATCTCCGGCGGGGCGCCCACCACGACCGTGTAGTGGTTGAAGATCATCAGCTGTTCGTTCATCTGCGCCAGTAACGACACGATGCCTGCCACCGCGATCTGCACACCTGCGACCGCGGCGATGAACATGGCGATGTCGCCCGCCGTCAGCTCACCGCGGCCGGCCGCGAGAATCGCCCAGACCAGACCCGTACCGGCGACGACGGCGGCGAACAGCTCAAGTCCACTTTGGACGAACAGTTCGCGGCGGTCGAGTGCGCGCCGGGCGGCGTGGATACCCGAAATCGTGCGCATCATCCTGCCGCGCAGAAAATCGCCGGTGCCGAACAGCCGGATTTCCTTGCTGGCGCGCTCATCGGACAGCAGCATCTGGTAAAAGAGCTCACGGCGTTCGTCCGGGCTCAGCCGCATTGTGGTATTCACCCGGCGTTTTGCCAGCGCGAGTTCGGCAAGGAGTGTCGGCAGCGCGGCGACCAGGACGATGCCGGCGATGAGCGGGCTGATGACATACAGCGATCCGAACAGGCCGAGTGCCGTGATGACATTCTTGACCAGCTGCATTGTCGCGATGGTCAACTGCGCCGGAGCGCTGTCGGCGGCTTCCGCGAGACGAAGCTGGTTGAGGAACCGCGGATCCTCGAACCGGCCGAGTCCAGGGAAACGGTTTACCGCCTGGTACAGCCGGTCCTTGGCCGCTCGGCTGATGCGCCGCTGCGCCTCCGCGGAGAGGTACTGCGTGGTCTGTGCGAGCGTCGCGGTCAACGCGCCGAGCGTGGCAAGTGCGATCGCCATCGGCGCCAGCAGGTCCATCGCGGTGCCCCCGGTCACCGAGTCGATGACCAGTTTGGTCAGCCAGGTGACCGCGACCGGGAGCACCGCCGCCACCAACGCGACCACACTCAGCAGCCTGAGCTGCGCGGAAGCGCTCCGAAAGGCCAGCGCCGCCGCCGGCGCCAACCGGCGCCACCTTTGCCGGTCCGGCAGTTCCGTCGTCATGAGGCCCGTGCACGCATTGACCTGGTGACCACTCCAAGTACCGCATCCCCCGGGGTGAAGCCCCAGTGTCGGGAGTCCCCGCTGCGTGTCGGATTGTCCCCGAGCAGCAGCAGCCGTCCTTCCGGCACGAACGCACCCGCGAAGTCGATGTCGTTCTCAGCCCAGCCGCGCCGGATGACCGGCGGTATCCGCTCGCCCGCGGTCGCGGCGACGCGCTTGATCACCCAGGGCCCCGCCGTCGCGAACTCGTGGGAGTGCGGCCGGGCAACGACGACCAGGTCACCGGTTCGGACCGCGGTCGGCGGAGCGCGCCGGACCAGCACCCGGTCGCCGTCATACAGGGTCGGTTCCATGCTCGGGCCCCGCACGTCGACCACCACCAGCCGCCGCGCCCGCACAAGCGGTATGAGGGACGCGGCCACAACGACGGCAGCGATGACGACGCGGACAACCATCCACCTCACCGCGAGATCTCCGCCAAGGTCCGTCAGGCCGGCGCGGGGACCGGCAGCGTGGTGAATTCGAGCGCGGTCGCGGTGATCTTGCCGGACGCGACCACGGCGTAGGTCGGGAACGCGGTCACACCGAAGGCGGTGGCCATCGGTCCGTCGTATCCCTCGACGACGACCCGGGCGCCGTCGCTGAGGATGCCGACCATCTCGGACGGATCGTCATCGCCGTCGGCGACGACGATCGCGAGCACACTGTCCTTTCCACCAGGTACTCCGGCAGCGTGTTCGGCGAACTTCGGCGCGTTCTCGACGCAGGGAGCGCAGGACACCGAGAAGAATCCGACCACCGTCTCTCCAGCCAGCGCCTCCTTGGTAACCGGAACGTCGTCCGTGCTCACCGCGGTGAACTCGTCGACCTCCGAGCCTGGAGCCCGCATCGAATCCGCGGGCGCACCATGCGGGATCTTCGCGATCGCCTGGTCATGTTCCTTCAGCCGGCGAATGACACCGAGCAGCAGCAACAAGTTCAGCACGGTGACAATGGCGACCACGACCACCGTCGCGGTGAGAAACGTCGTCACGGATCCAGCCTCTCTTCACTGTTCTTTGCTAGCTACGACGTTCTCGTTGTTCGGAACAGACCGATCAGGTCGTCGAGACGGACGGTCAGCGCGACGCCGATCAGAGCGGCGAAGGCGATAACACCTGCCAGCCCCAAGTCCAGCGATGACGCTCCCCCACTCATGCCCGCGGTGACGCCGAGGACGCCGAACACCGCGAGGGCGGCATTGCGGGCAACATGCTGCGCGCCAAGTGGCGAGTTCGACGCGCCGAAGCAACGACACGGCGCCCTCTGCCCGCGACGCAGGGCGCGGACGATGGTCGCCGTCAAGACGGCGAGCAAGCCAATGCTTGCGGCAAACCCCCACAGGACCAGCGCCGGGACGATCAAGGCGAGCACGATGGCGATCTCGGCCGCCACGGCGGCGGCGGCGAGCTGTCGCGCCCGTGCCGCACGCGCTCCGGTCAGCCGGGCCGTCGCTACCGTGAAGTCCGCGAACGCGGTGCGCGAGTACAGCTTGGAACCGGCGGACACAGCGAACACACCGCCCAGCAGGACCCGACAGCCGAACTCCAGATACTCCACGCCCACTCGTCACCTACGTCCACATCGTACTGATCGCGATTCTGCTCAGGTGACCATCCTTTGGCAACGCTGTCCGGAACATGGCTGGCCTGGTAAGTTGCGCTCGCGTAGACGCTGCGATGCGCACAAGATCGCTGACAACTCGGTGTGGGTACGAGTGACGGCGACGACCTTCAGCGGGCGCGGCTCGCGCTCGAGGCCGGCACGCCGGTCGGCCGGGACGAACTCGTCGAACTCCCGTGGCGACGCGACAAGAACGAGAACGCGGTGAGCGGGTATCGGCTCGAGGTCGGTGCTGATCACCTTGGCACTGCACAGAACGCACAACCGACCGGTCTGCGCACGCATTCGCGCGCGGCGGACGAATCCGCAGGTCAGGAGTGGTCTCGGTTGCTGACCGACCCGCGGGCGGCGTAATGTATCAAAGTAGATACCCTTGCCTGAGTCGTGAGGAGGTGCTGGCGGTGTCCGTAGCGGAGTTGTTGGAGGAGGCAAGGCACAAGGCCGGCCTGACCCAGGATCAGCTCGCCCAGCAAGCGCACACGTCCCGCACGGCGGTGTCGGCGTATGAGAACGGTCGGAAGAAGCCGACGCTCGACACCGCTGAGCGCCTGCTGAGCGCGTCGGGGTTCGAACTCGACATGCGCCCGCGGATCAACTTCCATGCTGTCCAGGGCACACGAGGTCGCGTCTACGAAGTGCCGGACCAGCTCCCATCGCTCCCGCCACGCTATGCCTTGGCGACGGTGGAGCTACCCCTGTCACTGAACTGGTCACAGCCCGGCCGGGAGTACCGGCTCAGGGACCGGTCGGACCGTGCCCGCGTGTACGAGGCAGTACTACGGGAGGGCGACGCGAAGGCCGTGCTCACCTACCTCGACGGCGCCTTGCTGGTCGACCTGTGGGACGAGTTGGTGCTCCCCCGCGACGTCCGCGCCGCCTGGGAGCCGTTGATCTCGGAGCTGGTCCCCGCGTAGTGACGACCAGTTCCGAGGACATCCCTCTCACCGACTTCCAGCTCTCCGTGGCCAGGCTCTTCTTCAGCCTGCCCGGCAGCAACGGCTTTGTCCTCGCCGGCGGCGCCGCGCTGATCGCACAACACCTGACGTCCCGGCCGACCCAAGACCTGGATTTCTTCACCGACCGAGAACCTGACGTCGCCGTGGCACGTGACGAGCTGATCGCAGCCGCCAACGAACGAGGCTGGGCCGTCAAGACGCTCCAAGACGGCGCGAGCTTCTGCCGCCTGCAGGTGACAGGCCCGGAAGATCTGTTAGTGGACATAGCCCTGGATGCGCGGCCAGAGCAACAGCCGGCAATGAGCGTGGCCGGCCCGACGTACGCACCGCAAGAGCTGGCAGCCCGCAAAGTAGTTGCCCTGTTCGACCGGTTCGCGGCACGCGACTTCGTCGACGTGTTCGCTTTGACCCGCACATACAGCAAGGCGGAGCTTCTGGACTCGGCCAGCGTCCTCAATCCAGGGTTCGACCGGCCCTACTTCGTCGAGGCCCTCGACATGCTCCCGCGCTACACCGATGCAGATCTAAGCCTCGGCGACGTTGACATTGCGGCCCTACGCGGGTTCTTCTCCGAATGGGCCGATGAACTGCGACAGGACCGCATACGGCCGGACAGATAGCGACCAGATTGCAGATGCGTTTCCGCTGGTCAGAGGCCTTTATCCGCTGGTGAAGAAGGAGCGCCCACGGCAGGATTTGAACCTGCGACACCTGCCTCCGGAGGGCAGTGCTCTATCCCCTGAGCTACGTGGGCCCATCGCCTGAGCGACTTCGCGAAGCTTAGCGCATGGGGATCGTACGGCTAACGTGGCGGTCATGAGTGTGATCGAGCGCCGGTGGGTCGAGGGCGACGGGCTGCGGTTGGCGGTCTTCGAGCAAGGGGTGGCCGACGCGCCGGTGATCGTTCTCGTGCATGGGTACCCCGACAACTCCAGCGTGTGGGACGGGGTCGCCTCGCTGTTGGCCAAGCGGTTCCGGGTGGTCCGGTACGACGTTCGTGGACACGGGGAGTCCAACGCACCATCGTCGCGGGACGGGTACCTCATCGAGCGGCTCAACCGCGATCTCGCGGCCGTTGTTCGGGCCGTCAGCCCTGACAAGCCAGTGCATCTGGTCGGGCACGACTGGGGATCCGTCCAGTCCTGGCCCGCCGTCACCTCCCCCGAGTTCTCCTCGCTCTTCGCCTCCTACACCTCCATCTCCGGGCCCGATCTCGAGCAGACCGCGGCCTGGATGCGCCGGCCGGCACACCTGGGACGCGTCCTGCGCCAGCTGCTGCACTCCTGGTACATCGGCGCCTTCCAGGTCCCCGTGGTGCCCGAGTTGGTGTGGCGGATTCCCGCGCTGCGGGCGAAGTTCCACGCCACCTACCGCGACGCGCGCAACGGCATCGAGCTGTACCGCGCCAACATGGTCAGCCGGCTGGCCGCGACGACCACTCGCGGGACCGACCTGCCGGTCCAGCAGATCGCGCTGACCAAGGACCCGTTCGTCACGCCCGGGCTGCTGCGCTCGGCCGACCCGTGGTGCACGCGGCTGTGGCGCCGCGAGCTGGTCGGCGAGCACTGGGCCGTGCGGTCGAACCCGGCGGCCGTCGCGCGGTTCGTCACCGAGTTCATCGACCACGTCGACGGGGCGCCCGCCGGCCGGGAACTCGCGCGGGCCCGCGTCGGGGGCGGCGGGCGGCCGCTCGAGGGTCAGCTCGCCCTGGTCACGGGGGCCGGCAGTGGGATCGGCAGGTCCACGGCGCTGGCGCTGGGCGAACAGGGCGCGGACGTCCTCTGCGTCGACATCGACTTCGACTCCGCCGAGCGGACGGCCGCCGACCTGCCGGGACGGGGCCTCGCGTTCCAGTTGGACGTCGCCGACAGCGCCGCCACCGCCAAGCTCGCGGCGCACGTGCTGGCCGAGCATGGCGTCCCCGACCTGGTGATGGCCAACGCCGGGGTGGCGGTCACCGGCTCGTTCCTCGACACGAGCGAGGAGGACTGGCGGCGCGTGCTGGACGTCAACCTCTGGGGCGTGATCAACACACTGCGCGCGTTCGTGCCGCCGCTGGTCGAGCGGGGGGAGGGCGGGCACGTGGTGATCACGTCCTCCGCCGCCGGGTACTTCGCCACCCCGTCGCTGCCGGCGTACAGCACCACGAAGGCCGCCGTGCTGATGCTCGCGCAGTGCCTGGCCGGCGAGCTGGCCCCGGCGGGTGTCGGCGTGAGCGCCATCTGCCCCGGGCTCGTGCACACGAACATCACGCTGACCACCCGGTTCGCCGGCGCCACCCCGGAGGAGGAGCAGGTCCGCCGCTCCCGCGCGGACGCCATGTACCGCCGCCGCGGCTACGGCCCGGAACGAGTGGCGTCGGCCGTGGTGGCGGCCGTGCGGGACAACCGGCTGGTGGTGCCGGTGACGCCGGAGGCCCGCATCAGCGCGCTGGGCGCCCGATTCGCCCCGGCGACCACCCGAGCGTTCGGCCGCTGGGTGGACGCGCAGGCCGGCCGCCAGACGAAGACGGCTACCGGATAACCACGACGGGCTCCGGGTCATGTCTCAGCCTTTTGCGAGCAGCTCGCTAGCGATGTTCTAGGAATCGTCTTCGTCGCTTCGCCGTCAGACGCGGCTTGAACGGGTGTGGGGAGTGCGGGTGGACGTGGTGGAGACATTGGAGGCGCTGGCCGATCAAGGCGTGGTCGCTCTCCTGAAGGCCGATGGCGAGCGGAAGCACGGTAGGTGGACCTTCGTTGCCAGCGGTTCGGCCGTGGGTGAGGTCGCGGTTCGGTTCGATGCAGCCTCCGCCGAGGCGTGCCTGAAGAAGGCCATCCCACACTTGCGGGCGCTGGGGCTCACAGTGCCGGAGTGAGGCTCGGGCACTTCGCTCTGACCTGCGGGAATACCACCGGTGCGGAATGCGTGTACGAGTTGGCCGGTCTGGGTGGCCGTGGCGCGGTGAACAGCACGAACGCTGACCAGCGGCTGTTGTCGTCTTACCCGGGGTTCAGCTGCGGCAGAGGATTTCGCCGTGGGTGACTGTGAACCAGCCGTCCGGGTTGGCGCCCCACTCTCGCCAGCCCGCCGAGATCCGTTCTAGGTCGGCTCGGGTCGCGTAGCCATACTCCACCGCCTGCTCGGCGATCGCGGTGTGCAGGATGCGGTCGGCCCACATTCCGCTCCACCACGCACGTTGGTCCGGTGTCGCGTAGCACCAGACCGACGACGTCGCCGTCACGTCGGCGAAGCCGGCGGCGTGCGCCCAGGCGAGAAGCCTGCGACCCGCGTCCGGCTCGCCGCCGTTGTGCCGCGCGACCCGTTGGTACAGCGCCATCCACTCGTCGAGCACCGGCAGCTCGGGATACCAGGCCATCGCCTGGTAGTCGGAATCCCTGGCGGCGACCAGACCGCGCGCCACCCGGCGCATCTCCCGTAGCGCGGCGACGGGATCGTGCAGGTGTTGCAGCACCTGGTGGGCGTGCACGACATCGAACGATGAATCCTCGTACGGCAGCGCGTGCACGTCGGCGATCTCGAACCGGACGTTGGTCAGCTTCCGTTCCGCGACATGGCTTCGCCCAGGCGCGAGACCATCGGCCACCGGCTCGATGGCGGTCACCTGCCCGGGGGCCACCAACTCGGCGAGGTCCGCGGTGATGGTGCCCGGTCCACTCCCGACGTCCACAAGAGACATTCCGGAGGACAGATGCGGCACGAGGTACGCGGCCGAGTTCGCCGCCGTCCGGCTCCGGTGTGACCGGAGGACGGCCTCGTGATGCCCATGCGTGTAGGTCGGCATACAGCCGACCATAGCCGCAGGTTCACCCCGTGGTTGATCGGCGGCGCTAGGTTGCCGGGCATGGAGAGCAAGCTGTCCCGCCGCACTCTGCTCGGCGGCGCACTCGCCGGAGCCGCGGCCGCGGCGCTCGGCGGAAGCGCGTCCGCCACCTCGCGCGGCGCCCAGGTGCTGATCGCGACCAACGAGCCGTGGGGCACCTACCATTCGAAACCGCTGCTCGCCGAGATCGCGCGACGCGGGTGGCGGCTGACCCAGCTGGTGCCCGACTACTCCCAGCTCACGCCCGGCGATCCGGTGCCCGTGGCCACGCCGGCGGACGCGCCTCGCGCCGACCTGCTGGTCGTCACCGGCGCCGGCGACTGGCCGGCGGAGTGCGTCGCACGGTTCCGCCGGACGCCGCTGGCGGCGAGCTCGCTCGCCTACCACCAGCCCGTGGAGGCGCACTGGGCCAGCGCGATCCGGCCGAGGCTGCGGCTGATCACGTCGTCCTCGGCGGCCGAGGGCCGCGCCTTCCGCGCGCATCTCGGTACCAGGAGGCGCATCCGGGTCGTCGGCGCACCGCAGACCGACAATCTGCCGACGCGTGCGCCGGAGCCGGACCTCGTGCTGGTCCTCACCAGCGTCACCTACCCCGACGGCACCGGCGGCGCGGCACCCGGCACGGAACTCCTGCTCGCCTCGGCGGAGAAGCTCGCCGCCGCCGGCAAGCGGATTCTGGTCGGCCTGCACCCGCGCGAGGACCCCACCCTGTGGGACCGGTACGAGCTCAGCCCGGACACCTCGGTCGTCGCCTCGGCCAGGGCGGAGGCGGCCATCGGCATCCCCGGCACCGTGTTCCCGCTGGTCGCGGCCGTCGGCACACCGCTCGTCGGCTGCACCGACCCGGAGCTGACCGTGCCGGACTACCTGCTGGCCGTCTGCTCGTCGACCATCGACGACGCGGGCGAGGCCGTTACCGCCGTCAACGGTGCCCAACTCCCCGACCCGGAGACGCTCGCCGACGCCGTCGGGCCCATCGGCCGGTCGGCATGGCGCCTGCTGAACGAATGGGCGCGGTTGACCCCTCATTGAGGCCGACGACGGCTCAGCACGGTGAGTGGGACCAGAACGACGGCGCCGGCCACCACTGCCACCAACGAGTAGCCCCCGAGGCCGAACAACATGCCGGCGAACACGCTCCCGAAGCCGGACGCGATCCACACCAGGGCGTCGACCGCGCCCTGTACCTGGCTGCGTTCCTCCGGCGCCAGGCCGCGGGTCAGCATGCTGCTCCCGCCCACGAACACCAGATTCCAGCCGTAGCCGAGGAGAAACAGGGCCAGCGGCAGGCCGGTCTGGTGTGCGGTGGGCGCGGCCACGGCCGTGGTGGCGGCCAGCAGCAGCGTGCCGATGCCCGCGTGGATGGTGACCCGGCCGCCCCACCGGTCGGCGATCAGGCCGGACAGCGGCGCCAGCGCGAACATCCCGATCATGTGCGCCGACAGGACCAGGCCGACCGTCCCCAGGCCGTGGCCGTGGTGGTCCAGTTGCAGGGGCGTCATGGTCATCACCGCGACCATCGCCACCTGCGCGCCCACCATGGCTACCAGCGGGGCGACCACCTCGGGCCGCCGGACCGCGCTGCGGACCATGCCCAGGGACAGCCGCGGGGCTACCGGCGCCGCGACCCTGGGAAGGGTGGCGCCGGCCAGCAACGCGAACCCGGTCATCACCACGGCGATCATGACCGGCCCAGCCAACTCGTGCAGGCGCAGCCACGCCGCGAACTCCGCCCCCGGGGCGATCAGCGTCGGCCCCACGACCGCGCCGATTGTGCCGGCCCACACGATGGACGACAGCGCGATTGCCTTGCGCTCCAGCGGATACAGCTCGGCCGCCACGTACCTCGAGAGCTGCGCTGCGCCGTTTCCCAGTCCCAGCACCAGCATGCCAGCGAGCAGCACTACCACTACGGTGCCCGCGGCCGCGGCGAACGCGATCAGGGCGCCCAGCAGTGCCAGCCCGTACATGGTCACGAGCGCCGTTCTGTTGCCGCGCCGCGCGATCATGGCGCCGGCCCCGAGCGTGCCGGCCGCGGTGCCCAGTACGGCGGCCGTGGCCGGCAGGCCGCTCCACTGTGGACCGATGGCCTTCGCGGCCAGGAGGGTGGCGGCCGGGCTGACTACTGCCATGGCGGTATTCATGGCGGCCACCCCGGTGAACAGGGAACCCATGGAGCGGCGGCGATCGGTCATCACGAGAGTCATTCGGCTAACGCTAGGCAGGTCAGACGCCGGTTAGAATGGCCGACAGCAGGGAAACACACCGCCCGACCAACACTTTGGAAGGGATTTGGCCTCGATGACCTTTCAGAAGGAAAGGGACCTGGACGACGTCGACTGGCGGCTCATCGCCGAACTCCAGTCCGACGGGCGCCTGTCGTTCAAGGAACTGGGCCGCCGGGTCAACCTGTCCGCCCCGGCGGTGGCCGAGCGGGTGCGCCGACTCGAGGAGACGGGCGTGGTCACCGGCTACCGCGCGCAGATCGACGCGCCGCGGGCCGGGTTCCCGCTGCTGGCGTTCGTGCAGATGCGGTGCAGCTTCGGCAAGTGCCTGCTGAAGACCAGCGCGTCCGACGACTACCCGGAGATCGTGGAGATCCACAAGCTGAGCGGCGACCACTGCACCATGGTGAAGGTCCGCGCGGCGTCGCTCGCCCATATGGAAGGCCTGTTCGAGCGGCTGGGCCAGCACGGTGAGCTGCGTTCGTCGGTGGTGCTGTCCACCCAGTACGAGGGCCGGCCGGTCGAGCCGCCGGTGGCGGACTACCTCACCGCCACCCGGGCGGAGGGCTGGGCTCGGTAGTCCGCCCGGTCACGTCACTCGCAGGTGTCCCGGTCGCAGAACTGGACCTCCGGGTAGCGCGTCGACGGTCCGTTCAGCAGGGGCTGCGGCGTGTGCCGCAGGTGCTTGTCCAGGAAGGCTCCGACGTAGGCCCGCGTGATGGCCGCCGTGCGCAGCGCCGGCACGTCAGCACCCGTCTCGAAGCCCGCCTGCTCGGACAGGATGGAGATGTCGGTGAACGACGCGTGCACCGCACCCGACACCAGCACCCACCGCTTCCACCCCGACAGGCGATCCCAGTCCAGCTGCCAGTACGGCGCCGACTCCCCGGTGCCCGGCGTGTAGTTGGAAGCCTTGCCCAGCAACATGAACGGCCGCGACAGACCGTTCTCCGGCACGGGGACCGACGGGGTGCCGTCGACGTTGACGCCGGCCAGCACCCGGTGGTCGGCCGCCATGGTGGCGCTGACGCTCGAACCGCCGGCCGAGTGGCCGACCATGGCGATCCTCGACGGGTCGATCAGCTGCGAACGCGAGAGCAGCTCGTCGATCACGAACGACACGTCGGCCACCCTGCCGTGGGTCAGCTTGTCCCAGAACTCCTCGCCACGGCCGGGAAGCTCGCAGGCGGCGCAGGTGGTGACCCGCCCGTCGGGGAAACTCGTGCCCACGTTCTCGTAGGTGTGGCTGACGGCGGCCACCACGTAACCGTTGCTCGCCAGGTCCTCGGCCAGCGCGGTGAGCGTGCCGCGTGGCTTGGTGAAGCCGGGCGAGAGCACGACCAGCGGCAGGCGCCGGCCGGCGGGCCTGGCGTCGCGGACGGCGTTCGTCCGGACGGTGCTCAGTAGGTCGAGCGGGACACCCGTGATACCCCCGTCCGCCAGCAGCAGCTCCGACTCCGCCGGCGTCAGGTACTGCGCGCGCGGTCCGCCGGACTGCGCCGTCGGATACCAGAGGGAGACCATCAGCTCCCTCGTCGGTACCGAGGGAACCCACGGGTCCGGGCGGGAAACGTCGTTCAGGTAAAGGGATGTGGTGCCGACCGGACGGTGGCCGGTCGGCCTGGGTAGCGACAGTTCGGGGTCCGCGGCGGCGGCGGCCGGGACCCCAACTCCGGTCAGGCCGAGAAGTGCGGTGACGGCAACGACACCGCGACGCGCGTTCATGCTTTCTCCCTCAGGTCACCGAATCCGACGCCCTGACGCTAGGAGCGTGCCCAGAGTCGGCACGTCGGTCGCCGGAGGCATTTCGGTCCCCCTGGTCATCCTCGCGATGTATCCCCTGGGTTTCTGTCGGTGGCATGAGCGATGATCCATAGGACACGCTCGAACGCGATGGGGGACTGCGTGACGGACGCCGTGCGACGGGCGCGCTATGCGGTGGCCGCGGTGTTCTGCGTGCACGGCGCCGTGATGGGGTCGTTCGCCACGCGGGTTCCGTGGATCCAGGACCACACGTCCGTGAACGCCGGCCAGTTCGGGCTGGCGCTGGCGTTCCCGGCCATCGGGTCCGCCGTGGCCATGCCGTTCGCCGCCAGGCTGGGCCACCGCTACGGCAGCCGCGGCGCGCTGCGCGGGCTGCTCGCCCTGTGGACGCTCGCGCTGATCCTGCCCTCGCTCGCCCCCGATCTGATAACACTGTGCGCCGCGCTGTTCGTCTACGGGGCGACGGCCGGCATGGCCGACGTGGTGATGAACGCGATCGGCGTGGAGGTCGAGAAACGGCTCGGCAAGTCGATCATGTCGGGGTTGCACGGGATGTGGAGCGCCGGCGCCCTCATCGGCTCCTCGGCCGGCACGCTGGCCGCCCACCTGGACGTGAACGCCCAGGTCCACCATGCCATCGCGGCCGCCATCCTCACGGTCGCCGGGCTGGTCGCCTGCCAGGCGGTGCTCGACCAGCACCCGGAGGAGGACGAGCTACCGCCGCCGCGGTTCGCGCTGCCGCCGAAGTCGGCGCTGCTCATCGGGGCGATCGGGTTCTGCGCGGTCTTCGCGGAGGGCGCGAGCCTGGACTGGTCGGCCGTCTACCTGCGCGACATCCTCGACTCCTCCCCCGGCGTGGCGGCCGCGTCCACCACGGGATTCACGCTGACCATGGTGATCGCCCGATTCGCGGGCGACGCCGTGGTGGAACGGTTCGGCGCCGTACGCACCGTTCGCGTGGGCGGCGTCGTGGCCGCGCTGGGTGGCCTGCTCGTGGTGATCGCGCCGCACCCGGTCGTCGCGATCGGCGGGTTCGGCCTGCTCGGCCTGGGCATCGCGGTGGTGGTGCCGCTGGCGTTCGCGGCCGCCGGCCACAAGGGACCGAACGCGAGCCGCGCCATCGCCGGCGTCGCCACGGTCACCTACACCTCCGGGCTGGTCGCCCCGTCGCTCATCGGCGGGATCGCCCAGGCGACCAGCCTGACCATGTCGTTCATCGTGGTGACCGTCCTCGCGTTCGGCCTCACCCTGTTCGCCAGGGTCATCAGCCCGCCTCCCCGGAATTTTTAAGTGTTGGTCACGTCCCAGCGAACGTGGCGGATATTCGGTGGTTAGTGGCTGGGTGCCGTCACGGTGCCCCTGAGGTTCCGTTGTCGACTGGTCCGGTGGGGATCAGAGCCCCGTTAGAAAACTCGGCGCGCCTGCGTGTCAGGTGTGCTCGTTCCGGGTCCGTGCGCACCAGGGCCAACGCCGCGTCGAACGCCGACGCCGCCTCCGCCCGCCGGCCCAACCTGGCCAACAACTCGGCCCGCACGGTCGGCACCAGATGATTCCTCGGCAGTACGGCCTCCAACTCGTCGATCATCGCCAGCGCCGCCTCCGGGGAACCCGCCTCCGCCACGGCGACCGCCCGGTTCAGCCGCACCACCGGTGACGAGGTGCGGCGTTCCAGCTCCGCGTACAGCCCGGCGATCCGCGGCCAGTCGGTCGGCCCGTCGACGCCATGCCCGGCGGCGATCAACGCCTGCAGGTGGTACTCCCCGTACGGCGGGGCCAGCCCGGCCAGCAGGTCCCGGCCGCGGGCCAGCTCGTCGTGGTGCCAGCGCGACCGGTCCTGATCGGCCAGCAGGACCAGCCGGCCGTCGTCGACGCGGGCGTCGCGGCGGGCGTGCTGCAGGATCATCAACGCGAGCAGTGCGACGATCTCGTCCTGGTCGGGCAGCAGCTCGCCCAGCACGTAACCCAGGCGGATCGCCTCGGCCGCCAGCCGTGGCCGTTGCAGCTCGGGACCGTCGGTCGCCCGGTATCCCTCGGTGAACAGCAGGTAGACGACCTTCAGCAGAATCGCCAGTCGTTCCGGCAACTCGTCGGCCGTGGGCTGGCGCAGCGGGATGCCGGCCACCGCCATCTTGGCCTTCGCCCTGGTCAGCCGGGCCGCCATGGTCGGCTCGGGCACCAGGAACAGCCGCGCGATCTCGGCCGTGCGCAGGCCCGCGCCGAACCGCAGCATGAGCGCCGCCCGCGCGTCGGCCGACAGCGCCGGGTGGGCACAGGCGAACAGCAGCCGCAGTCGCTCATCCGTGATGGCGCCCGGTTCCGGCCCTTCCTCGGTGACCTCGCCCGTCACGAGCAGGGGCAGCCGCCGCTGGTCGTTCTCCTCGCGGCGGAGCCGGTCGAGCGCGCGGCGGCGCGCGGCGGTCAGCAGCCAGGCGGCCGGCCGGTCCGGAACCCCCTGCTCCGGCCAGGTGCGGGCCGCCGCGACGAACGCGTCCTGCAGGCCGTCCTCGACCACGTCGAACCGCCGCAGCCGGGTGACCAGCAGGGCGAGCAGGCGTGACCAGTGATCCCGGTACGCCTGCTCGACAGCCTCCTGCGGGGTCAACTAGTTCTCCGGCCCCGACACGATCGGCCGGACCTCGACCGTCAGCTCCGGCAGCTCCTTGGCCAGCGCGATCGCCTCGTCGAGGTCGGCCGCCTCGATGAGGTAGAAGCCGCCGAGGATCTCGGCCGTCTCGGCGTACGGGCCGTCGGTGACGCTCACCGCGTCGTCGAGGGTCTCCCGCTGGCGCCGCAGCGTGGTGGCGTTGCTGGCCAGCGCCAGTTCCTTGCCGCCGCGCATCGCGCCCCGCTGCACCAGCATGCTGGCGAACTTGTCGTGCCGGGCGGTGACCTCGCGACGATCCTCGTCGGTCCGCGCCGCCCAGAACTTCTCCTCGCCGTAGATCAGCAGTGCGTACTCCATGTTCGGTTCCCTTCGCCGGGCGCCGTGGCGGCGCCATCGGGATGATGACGCCGCCACGAGGCCGGATTCGACAACTCGCCCGAAGAAATTCTCAGCCGAACACGTACGGGCCGGTTTCGCGCGGTGGCGTCGCGGTCGCCACGCCCGGTTCCTCGGTCGCCGGGCAGCGCAGACCGCGTTCGGGCACCGTGAGGTCGATCAGGTAGGCGTCCACCGCGTCGTTCACGCACTCGCTCCGCGCGCCGGCCCCGTAGATCGTGTGCCCCCAGCCCTCGTAGGTGATCAGCCGCGCGCCGCTCTGCCTGGCGGCCGTCTGGTTCCACCGGTACACGGTCGCCCAGTCGTGGACGTTGCCGATCATGACGATCGGCGGGGCGTCGTCGATGTCCAGCCGCTCCTGCGGGTTGGTGGTCGCCACCCCGCTGCCGACGCAGGTCATCGCGTGGTCGACGTACCGCGACCACTGGATGTTCGGGAACTTCCTGGCCAACCGCTGCCGCAGGCGGTCGTACTCGGCGAAGTCGGCCACCGGGTAGGACCAGTCGGCACACCAGATCGGCGGGTACGGGTTCTGCACCGGCTCGGCCAGCGAGGTGAGGACGCCGCCGGCGGTGCCGTCGCGCAGGGCCCGCAGCTCCGCCGCCAACGGACCCCAGAACTGCGGTCGGTTCGCGGCGGACCCCGTCTGCGACAGGCGGTAGAAGTCGATCGGCTCGCCGGTCGACGGATCGGTCAGGTCGCCGGCCTTCGCCCGCTCGCGCAGCGCGCCGTAGGTCGCCTTGGTGTCGAGCCCGTGCAGGGCACAGTCCGGCGTCTGGTCGCACCACTCGGCGAACTCCAGGAAGTTCTTCTCCACCGGCTCGGTCTCGGTGCGCATGAAGTCCCACGCGGTGCGCAGGCTGTGGTCCATGTTGCCGTCCAGCACCAACGCCCGGATCCGCTCGGGAAACTCCTCGGCGTACTGCTGGCCCATGAGGCTGCCGTAGGAGTAGCCGACGTAGGTGAGCTTCTCCTCCCCCAGCGCCTCGCGGATGGCGTCCATGTCCCGCACGGTGTGCAGGTTGTCGACGTGGTCGACCAGCGCACCCGAGTGCTCGCGACAGCTCTCGTGCAGCTGCCGGTTCAGGCTCGCCAGCGTGTCGAACTCGTCCTGGTTCGTCGGGTGCCGCGCGGCCAGCGCCTGCTGCCCCAGCTCGTCGTCGCACCGCAGCTGGGTGCTGGTGTTGATGCCGCGCGGGTCGAACCCGACCACGTCGAACCGGGCGTTGACCTCCTCGGTGAACACGTCACTGTTCATCACCGCATCCACCCCGGAGCCGCCGGGGCCGCCCGGATCCATGAGAACCGAGCCGATCCGGTTCGCCGGATCCTTCGCCGGCCGCCGCGCCAGTCCTATGTGGATGGTCTCGCCGTCCGGTTCGGACCAGTCGAGCGGAACCTCGATCGTCGCGCAGTCAACGCCTTCCGCGCCCGCGCACGGTGTCCAGTCGATGGCCGGCTCCTCGGCCACCGCGACCGGCGGTGCCGCCGCCACACCGGTTACCACCAGCGTCGCGACCAGTCCTCCGACCAGCCCTCGCCTACCTGTTCGCATGTGTTCCCCTTCCTCCAGGTCTTCCACTATGCCCGGGAAATCGCGCGCATACTGGTGACATGGCCGAATGGCTCATCTGGCTGATCCTCGCCGTCGTTCTGGCGATCGCCGAGATCTTCACGCTCACGGCGGCGCTCGGGCTCCTGGGGGTCGGTGCCCTGGTCACGGCGGGCACGGCGGCGCTCGGGCTGCCGCTGGCCGTGCAGCTGATCGCCTTCGCCGTGACGTCGACCGCCGGCGTGGTGGCCATCCGGCCGTTCGTGCTCCGCCACCTCCGCCAGCCACAGTTGGCCCAGTTCGGGGTGGACGCGCTGGTCGGCAAGTCCGCCTTCGTCACCCAGGAAGTGTCCGAAAGGGACGGACGGGTGCGGATCGGCGGGGAGGAGTGGACGGCCCGCCCCTACGACACCGCGCTCGTGATACCCGTCGGCACGGCCGTCGACGTCCTGGAGATCACCGGCACCACCGCTCTCGTCTATCCCCGGGAGGAAATATGGAAATCTCCGCCGCTCTGATCGTCGGTATTCTCGTGGTGCTGCTGGCGTTCTTCACGGTGGTGCGCTCGGTGCGTATCGTGCCCCAGGCCCGCGCCCGCAACGTGGAGCGTCTGGGCCGGTACACCCGAACACTGCGCCCCGGCCTGAACTTCGTGATCCCGTTCATCGACCGCGTCTACTCACCGATCGACCTGCGCGAGCAAGTGGTGTCCTTCCAACCGCAACCAGTGATCACCGAGGACAACCTGGTGGTCGAGATCGACACCGTCCTCTACTTCCAGGTCACCGACCCCCGCGCCGCCGCCTACGAGATCGCCAACTTCCTCCAGGCCGTCGAACAACTCACGGTCACCACCCTGCGCAACGTCGTCGGCTCCATGGACCTCGAACGCACCCTCACCTCCCGCGACACGATCAACACCCAACTCCGCGGCGTCCTCGACGACGCCACCGGAAAATGGGGCCTGCGCGTCAACCGGGTCGAGATCAAGGCCATCGACCCACCCAAGACCATCAAGGACGCCATGGAAAAGCAGATGCGCGCCGAACGCGACAAGCGCGCCGCCATCCTCGGCGCCGAAGGTCAACGCCAGTCCCAGATCCTCACCGCCGAAGGTGACAAACAGGCCGCCGTCCTCCGCGCCGAAGGCAACCGCTCCGCCCGCATCCTCAAAGCCGAAGGCGAAGCACGCGCCATCGACGAAGTCTTCCAAGCCGTCCACCGCAACGACCCCGACCCCAAACTCCTCGCCTACCAATACCTCCAAACCCTCCCCCAACTCGCCCAAGGCCCCAACAACACCTTCTTCGTCATCCCCAGCGAATTCACCGCAGCACTCCAAGGTGTATCGAAAGCCTTCACCGAGACCCTGCCGCGCTCGCCGGCCACCCGCGACGTGAACCGGTCCGACGAGTTGGCCGCACGGGCGGCGGCCGACGCGGCACGAGCGGCGGACGCGGCGGCCGAGGCGGTGGCGGACGCAGCGGACCCCGATCGGCGCGGCTGACGCGCTACGGTGTCGGCGTGAGGGTCGCCGTGAGCAGGAGTGTGGCGGTAGCGCCGCTTGTCGCGCTGCTGGCCCTCCTCGGCGTGGCCTCCCCGGCGCACGCCGACACCGGCACCCGGGTCGGCGCCACGGCCGCCATCAGCGCCCTGGTGGCCGCGCCCGCCGTGCCCCACCAGCACGGCCATCCCGATCTGCCGACCGAGGGCGTCCTCGCCACCCGGCCCGTGGTCGCACCCTCGACCGCGGCCACCGACCAGGCCGACGACGTCGACGGCACCCAGCCCCGCGCGCACCGCGCGACGGCGGCCACCCGCGCTCCGCCAGCACTCCAGGTGACTCGCTAACCGTTGCCATCCGCCCGTTTCCGGGCGCTCCCTGGAGGAACCCCCATGCCGCGCACTCCCGCGCGGCGAGGACTGCTCACGCGTGCGCTGTTGTCGCTCGCCGTCCTCGCCGCTGCCGCCTTCCTGCTACTGACCTCCGCTCCCCGCCTCGGGCTCGACCTGCGCGGGGGCACCCAGATCATGCTCGAGACCCGTGACTCGCCCACCGTCACGGCCGACGCCGAGACCACCGACCGCACGCTCGAGGTGCTGCGCAGGCGGATCGACGCGCTGGGCGTGGCCGAGCCGATGCTCGCCCGCTCCGGCGAGACCCGCATCCTGATCGAGCTGCCCGACGTGCAGGATCCGGACGAGGCGGTCGAAGTGATCGGCCGGACGGCCGAGCTGAGCTTCCACCCGGTGCTCGACCCGGGAACCAGTGAGCTGGTGCTGCCCGACGAGTCCGGCGGGCAGCTCACGCTCGGCCCGGCCGCACTGGCCGGGAACGACGTCGACGAGGCCACGGCGGCCACCAACCCGCAGGGCGCCGGCTGGCTGGTGAACGTTCAGTTCACCGACGGCGCCGCGTGGGAGAACCTCACGGCCGACGCCGCGTGCGCGCCGCCCGGCGACCCGAAACGCCGGGTGGCCATCGTGCTGGACGACGAGGTGATCTCCTCGCCCCAGGTCGATCCGCAGGTCGGTTGCGGGGTCGGCATGATCGGCGACAGCACCCGGATCACCGGCCGGTTCTCCCAGGCGGAGGCGGCCGACCTGGCGCTGCTGATCTCCGCGGGCGCGCTGCCCGTGCCGGTGGAGGTGACCGAGCAGCGCACGGTCGGCCCGACGCTCGGCGCCGAGGCCATCGACACCAGCGCCAGGGCCGCGGTGATCGGGCTCGCCCTCATCGCGTTGTTCCTGATGGCCGTGTACCGGCTCGCCGGGGTGATCGCCGTGCTCGCGCTCACCTGCTATGCGGGGGTGTCCTACGCGGCGCTGCTCGGCATCGGCGCGACGCTGACGCTGCCGGGCCTCGCCGGGTTCGTGCTGGCCATCGGCATGGCGGTCGACGCGACGGTGCTGGCGTTCGAGAGAGCGAGGGACGACTACGCCGGCTCCGTACCCCGCGCGGCCGAACGCGGGTTCAAGGGCGCGCTGTCGGCCGTGGTCGACTCGAACGTCACGACCCTGCTCGCCGCCGGGCTGCTGTTCCTGCTGGCCACCGGGCCGGTACGCGGGTTCGGCGTGACGCTGACCGTCGGGGTGCTGGCGTCGATGTTCACGGCCCTCGTGCTGACCAGGTTCCTGCTGGCGCTGGTGTTCAGCACGCCGCTCGGCCGGCTGGCCGCGTTGTCCGGGCTGGCCCGCCAGGGCCGGGTGCGGCGGTGGATCCGCCGCCGTGACCCGGGTTTCCTGGCTCGCCCGGGCCGTTGGCTGGTGGCCGCCGGGATCGCCGTGGTGATCGCGCTCGCCGGCCTGGTGGTGGTCGGTCCGAACCTCGGGGTGGAGTTCACGGGCGGCCGGGTGCTCGAGTACTCGACCGGCGGACCACCGGACGTGGACCGGGTGCGGGCGG
The DNA here is from genome assembly GCA_963826035.1 of uncultured Actinomycetota bacterium. Classification (GTDB taxonomy): domain Bacteria; phylum Actinomycetota; class Actinomycetes; order Mycobacteriales; family Pseudonocardiaceae; genus Actinophytocola. The sequence goes on from CAWGVZ010000010.1 coordinate 1,415,065, forward strand.
CGGTGTCCGACGCGGGCTTCCCGTCGGCCGTGGTGCAACAGTCGGCGGACGACGCGGTGTCCGTGCGGGTCGAGCCGGTGGACGACGCGGCGGTCGACCGGATCGAGGAGGCGGTCGCCTCTTCGGCCGGCAGTGCTTCCCAACTCCGGGACGAGCAGATCGGCCCGAGCCTGGGCGCCGAGCTGCGGACGAAGGCGTTGATCGCGCTGGGCCTTGCGGTGCTGGCGCAGCTGGCGTACCTGGCCGTGCGGTTCGACTGGCGCCTCGGGCTCGCCACGGTCGTCGCGCTGGTCCAGGACGTGCTGCTGGTGCTGGGGATCGTCGCGTGGCTCGGCCGGACGATGGACGGGGTGTTCCTGGCCGCGCTGCTGACGGTGATCGGCTACTCGGTGAACGACACGGTGGTGGTCTTCGACCGGGTCCGTGAGCTGCGCGGCCGCGGCCCTTTCCATCAGGTGGTCGGCAAGGCGGTACTGCAGACGTTGCCACGCACGGTGAACACGGGCATCGGGGTACTGTTCGTCCTGGGCGCGCTGCTGATCCTGGGCGACCGGTCACTTGCCGACTTCGCATTGGCCCTGCTATTGGGCTTGGTGGTCGGCACACTGTCCACAGTGGCCACTGCCAGCCCGGTGGCTATCCTGTTGGACAAACACAAGCCGGCCAAGCCGAAAACCCGCCGTCCGGCACGTGAGGGCAGCGGGGCCGTGGTATAGCAGCGCACCCTCACGTATAATCGACGGTTGCTGTCGATTATCGGTGGGGGTTGTGACGGTGGATGGGGCAGGGCCGAGACCGGACATCCCTCGACAGCTTCCGTTGCCCCCTCTGCACTTCGCCAACCGGGGCTTCGAATTGTCCCAAGTGGACAGCTCGATGCGTCTTGGCGGGCGGATCCCGAGTCTGGTGGTGCTGCGCGGCCCCGGCGGGGTCGGCAAGTCCGCGATCGCGTTGCGCTGGCTCGACTCCGCCCTCGACCGGTTCCCCGACGGCCAGCTGTACGCGGAGCTGACGCAGGCCAACGGGGAGCCGGTCGCCGTGGAGGACGTGCTCGGCTCGTTCCTGCGGGCGCTCGGGGTGCCGCCCGACCGGGTACCGAACGGTTTCGCCGAACGGGCCGCGCTGTACCGGTCGGTCACGGCGAACCGGTCGACCGTCGTGCTGCTCGAGGACGTGATCTCCGCCGCTCAGGTGAAGACGCTGCTGCCGACGTCGGGCACGAGTGCGGTGGTGGTGACCACCCGCCACACGCTGGCCGGCCTGCTCACCGAGGGCGCGTCGGTGGTCGCGGTCGAACCGCTCGACCAGGCGGGCGCCATGGAACTCATGGAGCGACAGGTCGGCCTCGAGCGGCTGGCGCCGGAACGGCAACCGGCCGAGTCCGTCCTGCGCCTGTGCGCGGGCCTACCGGTCGCGATCTGTGTGGCGGCCGCGCTCATCATGATCCGGCCGAGGCGGTCGGTGGCCGCCCTGGCGGCCGAGTTGCACGACGAGCACCGGCGTCTCGACGTCCTGTCGGTCGACGATCTGTCGGTACGGGCGACGTTCGACGTGTCCTACCGCGGGCTGCCCACGCGGGCGAGGGACACCTACCAGGCGCTGGGCGTACATGCCGGTTCGGTGGTCACGGCCGAGTTGGTGGCGGCGGTGCGCGGGGTGTCCCTGGCCGACGCGCGCGCCGGCCTACAGGACCTGGTCGGCGCGAGCCTGCTGATCGAGGTCGACGACGTGCACTACCGGTGCCACGCGCTCGTGCACGCGCACGCCCGCGCGGTGACCACGCAGGACGTCGACCCGGAGTTGAGGGCGTCCATGGAAGTAGCGGCACTCGAATGGCACCTGTTCGTCGCGCAGGCCGCCGAAGTGGCCGTGCTCCCCGCCAGGGCCCTGCGGCCGTTCGCCTTCACCAGGCGCCATGACCTGCCCGACGGCGTCACCGAGCACCGTGGTGCGCTGGCCTGGCTCGAACGGCACCGGCTCGACCTGGCCGAAGCGATCCGCGCGGCACTGCACAGCGGACACTACGAACTCTCCTACAAGCTGGGCCGCGCGCTGCAGCCGCTGTTCATCCACCACAAGCACTACCGCGAGGCGACCGAGGTCGACCGGCTCGCCCTCGAGGCCGCCACGGCGTGGGGCGACCCCGCTGCCCAGGCCGACATGCGCAACCGCCTGGCCCGGGTCCTGCTCCATCTCGGTGACGTCGACGCGGCCCGGCCACACGTCGACGAACTGCTGCGGTCCACCCGGGCGCGCGGCGACCACCACGATCTCGCGAACGCGTTGCAGACTCTCGGCGGCCTGCACGCACGCACCGGCGACCACGTGGCATCGGCCGGCGCGTTCGAGGAGGCCCTGGCAACCATCCGTGGACAGGGCCACCCGCGCACCGAGGCTCTGGCAAGCATCGATCTGGGCACCGCGCTCATCGAGGTCGGCGACTTCCGGCAAGCGGCGACCCATCTCGTCGAGGCGGGCGCCCTACTGTCCACACTGGATCCACCGGACCGGTACAACGGTGCCCGTGCGACAACCGTGTTGGCCAGGGCGCACCGGAAACTCGACGAGCTCGACACGGCCCGCCAACTGCTCGAGGAGACAATCCCCGTGCTGGCCGAACTCGACTCCGACCACGAACTCGCCCGTGCGCACGAGGAACTGGCCGCCGTGCTCGGCGCCGCCGGCGATACCGACGGCGCCCACGACCACACAACCGAAGCGACCAGACTCCGGTCAGCCGGCATGCCTGGAACGACGCCTTCCTGACGTTGGGCGTCAGTAACGACGCCTTCCAGGCATTCGGCTAGCCAGGCACCACCGGCCGGCCTCGTGACAGGCGATCGCCACCGCGCAGCCCGGATAGTCGTGGTGCACCGAACGAATCCACGCGCGCGCCGCGCGACGCGTCCGGTGTACCCCGACGATCACGTCGGCCGCCTGCAACCACTCCCGCGTGCTGTGTCCGTCCACCGCGATCACCACCGCGCTCACCCCGATCGTCCTGGAGGCATGGGAATCGGTTCGGGCGCGCGGTGCCGGCCGGGTACGGACAGGCCGAGCAACCGGTACATCTCCGCACGCAGCAGCCGGTGTGCCTGACCGGGCCGCGAGGTGAGTCGCGCGGCGATGTCCCCCGGTGGCAACGACTTCTGCCACCCCACCGCGTCGCGGAACTGGTCCGGCAGCGGCCGCGATCGCACGAACCGGGGTGCGTGCGTACCGAGCAATGCCTGTGGAGAGGCGGGGTTCAGGTCGTCGACCGGCAGGTCGGTGCACAGCACGGGCCGGTCGAGCGCGGCGGCGTAGGTGGTGGTCGATCCGTGGTCGCCGAGCACATAGTCGGCGGCCAGCACCGCGGCCCGCCAGTCCATGTCGGGTTCGATGAGCAGCATTCCGGCGTCCCGCGCGGCGGACAGCCAGGCGCGGATCTGCCGGCGCCCGTGCGCGAACCAGATGGCCGGGTGCACGAGCATCGCCACCTCGTAACACCCGGGATCGAGCTGTGCCAGCAAAGTCGGCAGGTAGTTCGCGAACCGCTCGAACAGGGAGTTCCGGCCCCAGGTGGACGCGATCACCACCAGCTCACGGTCGGGTCCGATCCCCAGTGCCCGGCGATACTCGGCGCGCAGCGGAACACTCGCCAGCATCCGGTCGAAGCACGGGTCGCCGACGACGACCGCCGCGTCGACCGCCGGAGGACACTGGCGACGCAGCACCTCGAGCTCGGAGTGGTTGGACAGCATCAAGGACGCGGGCACCACCTGCCCGTCTCTCAGCAGCCGGTCCGAGTCGAGACCATAGACCTGCCCAGTGCCGGCGATCCGCTTCCCCCGGCTCGCACCATGGCCCATCACCATGAGCGGTGCTTGGATCTGATCGATGTCGTCATAGCCGGCCGCCAGCGCGAGGTCGAACCGCTCGTGTCTCGCCTGCTCCCACGGGATCTCCAGTGCGTCGATCGACGTCAGGAACTCCGCGACGCCTCGGCCGAACACGTCCGGCATCCGGGTGTAGACGACCTGGACCCGCGGGTCGTCCTCGATGAGCCCCACCACGTCGAGCAGTCGTTGTCCCGCCACGACGGTGTGCGTCGCGACCAGGACGTTCCGGCAGTCCTTCCGTGTCACCCAGCGCTGAGCGGACAGCCCGATCGGCACCTCGCGCCACTGTTGGTCGTTCATGTCGCATCACTCCCCATTCGACTTCCCCGGGAAGAGATTGCGCATCACACCGAACAGCCGACTTGCAGATCGCTTGCAAACGCCGACCACTATCCGTAACAGTTGGGTATCGGACCGTAAATGCGCGCCAAGTTGATGTTTTCCGGGTTTCACACTCGACGGAGAAAGGGCCGACGGACCCGGGGGCGACTCGCCATGAAACTACAAATTCTTGGACCGGTGTGCCTGCATCTGCACGGGAAGAAGGTGCCGCTCGGCGCCACGAAGGTCCGTGGCCTGCTGGGGATCCTGGCGCAGAAGGTGAACGAGCCGGTTCCCGATGATCGAATTAAACACGCGCTCTGGGACGAGCTACCGGACAAATCCGGGACATTACAGGTTCAGGTGTCCCGCCTGCGGCGCGTACTGAGAGAATTCGACTGTCCCGCCGAGGTAATTCGTGACCACGGTACCTACCGGCTCGACACCGACGCCGACGCGATCGACTACCACCGGTTCGTCACCGCTGCCCGAAAGGGATATCGGGCACAGGGCCGGGGGGATCACGAGGAAGCCGCCCAGTTTCTCGCGGCCGCCGTGTCGCTGTGGGTCGGTCCGCCGATCGCGGACCTCACCACGTCCTGGGCCCACCGCATCCGCGAAACGTTGGAGCAGGAGCAACTGCTGCCCGCCCGCCAGGCGCTGCTCGAGGTGAAGCTCGAGTTGGGACACCACGAGTTCGTGCTCCAGCACCTGGAGTCCTGGCTCGTCGACCACCCGACCGACGAACGCCTGGCCGGGCAGTGGATCCGCACGTTGGCCGCCCTGAACCGGTCGCCCGAGATCCCGGCCTTCTACCGCAGGTTCACCAGGCGGCTGGCCGAGGACATCGAGGCGTCCCCGAGCCCGAGCCTCGTTCGGACCTACGAGGCCGCCGTGCGTCGGCCGGTGGAAGTCGAGCCAAGGCCAGGGCCCGTCCCGAGCATGCCGAGACACACGCCGCACTTCACCGGCCGCGCCGAACTGGTCGACAAACTGGACGCGCTGCTGTCCGAGCCGGGCACGGTCGTCGCCCTCGACGGACCACCCGGGATCGGCAAGACGACGCTCGCCAAGTACTGGGCCCACCAGCGCCGCGACCGGTTTCCCGACGGTGCCCTGTATGTCGATCTCGCGGGCTATTCCGGAGCTCTGCCCGTGGAACCGGGTGCCGCGCTCGCCACGTGCCTGGACCAGCTGGCCGTTCCGGCCGCACAGATTCCCGAGGGCGCGGACGGGCGGGGCACGCTGCTGCGCCAACTGTTGGCGGAGCGCCGCCGAATGCTGGTGCTGCTGGACAATGTGCGGGACAGCGCACACGTCCGGCCGTTGCTCGCCGCCGTGACCACCTGCTCGGCGTTGATCACCAGTCGCCAACAGCTCACGAGTCTCGTGGGTCAGGACGGCGTCGAACGGATCACCGTGCCGACCCTGTCACCGGCGGAAGCGAGCGCGCTGCTGTGCCGGCGACTCGGCCCGCGGGCCGACGAGGACCCGGCGGCGGTCGACACCCTGGTGGAGCTGTGCGCCGGCCTGCCGCTCGCGCTCCTGCTGGTCGGCGAACACATCGCCGCCCGGCCGGCGCCACCGCTGGCCGACCTGGTCGACGAACTGCGGCACACCAGGCGACTGCTCGACGCCGGCCAGCACGGTGACGAGCACCAGGTCACCCTCCGGTCCGCGTTCTCGTGGTCGTACCGGGCGTTGCGGCCGGAGGCGCGGCGGTTGTTCCGGCTGCTCGCCCTGCATCCGAGCACCAGGTTCGCCACACCGGTGGCCGGTGCCCTCACGGGCTTCGACCAGGCGGCCACCGACCGGGCGCTCGACGCGTTGCTCGGCGCGCATCTGGTGGAGCAGGAGCGGGCCGGCCGCTATCACGCCCACGACCTGATCCACGCGTACACGGTCGACAGCGCCCAGTACGACGAGCCGGCCGAGCTTCGGGAACGGGCGATGCGACGCCTGCTCGACTGGTACCTCCAGTCAGCGCTGCGGGCGCGGCCGCTACTCGAACCGGACGGACACGAGGTGGACGCGCTGCCACCGCACGACCCGGTCGACCCCAGGGAGTTCACCGACGCCGAGGACGCGCGGCAGTGGATGATCGCCGAGCGGGCCAACCTGGTGGCGATCGTCCGCCAGGCCGCCGAACTCGGGCACCACGACCATGTGTGGCGGCTCGCCGCGTGCCTCACCGGGTTGAGCCGGTACGAGGATCCGCGGGAGCTGCTCGGGGTGTTCGAACTCGGCCGGGCCTCGGCCCGCCGGGCCGGTCACGCGGCGGCCGAAGCCGGCTGCCTGAACAACATGGGCCGGATCTACGGTCAGTTGGACGACGGCATGCGGGCCGGCCACTACTTCGAGATGGCCTATCAGGGGTTTCACCAGGCGGGCGACACCTATGGCGAGGCCATCGCCCTCCACAACATCGGTGCGGTGCGACTCACCCTCGGCGAGCCGACGGTCGCCATCGAATGGTTGACCAGGGCGTTGGTGATGTTCACGCGGTTGAACGACGGGCGGGCGGCCGCCGCCGTCCGTCGTTGGCTTGGGGACGCGCAGGCCAAGCTGGACAAGAACGACGACGCGAACTCGAACTACCTGCGATCGTGGTACACGTGCCAGAAGCTCCACGATCAACGAGGACAGGGCGAATCGCTGTCCCGGCTGGCCAGGCTCAGCCTTGCCCTCGACCAACTGGACGCCGCCGTCGACTACGGCCGCCAGGCGCTCGACAGCCACGACCGGACACTCGACCGCAAGACCGCGGCGGAGACACTCACCACGCTCGGCCGGACCATGATCCGGCTCGGTGCCCACGGCGAGGCGATCGGCTATGCGCGGGAAGCGGTTCGCGCCTACCGCAAGACCGGCAATCCCAGCGGCGAACTCGGCGCCCGCATCCTGCTCGGCCGCGCCCAGGCCGCGTCCGGTGAACCAGCGGCGGCCACCGAAACCTGGACCGAGGCCGAACTCCTACTGTCCACACCGGACGATCCGCAGGCCGTCGAACTGCGTGAGCTGCTGCACGGCATGAGCGCCCAGCCGCTCCCCCAGCCGCGGCCGGCAGATCAGGAACCGGTCACAGCTCGAACGTCATCACCCGTTCGCCGCTCGGCTGGGCGGAACCCCCCACCGGTTCGATGGTGATGCCCAATGCCTGGCCCGCGTTGATGCCGTGCACGTCGAGGCTCGCCCGCCCGTCGTCCGGGTTGAGCAAGCCCGCCGAGTGGAACTCGTCGCCGATGACCCACGCCTGATACGTGTGCCCGGCCGGCGGCGCGGCCAGCCCCTCGGTGAGCAGGTACAGCCGGTCCTCGCTCTTCGAGGTGACCATGGTCATCCGGGCCCCCGACTCGGCCACCGTGGTCACCGTGGCGTCGTCCGCCCGCAGGATCTCCGCCACCGCCCGGGTCTGGGCCCGCGCGGCCTCCAGCGCGTCCTGTTCCCGCGCCAGCAGCACCCCGAGCGAGGCGGCCACGGCGAGGAACACGGCGGCGGCCGTGGCGGCCAGCCGCAGTGGCCAGCGGCGCGGCTTCAGACGGGTCACCCCGGCCGGCGGCGGCTCGTGCGGGGCGTCCTGGCGAACCTCGCGGATGCTCGCGAACACCGCCTCCCGCAGGCGCGGCGGCGGGTCCTCGCTCGCCGCGAGCGCCAACCGGGTGGTGGTCTCGCGCAGCTCGACGATCTCCTGGGCGCAGGTCTCGCACTCGGCCAGGTGGCGCTCGAAGGCCGCGCGTTCCTCGTCGGTCACGGCGTCCAGGACGTACGCCCCGGTCAGCGCGTGCACATCGGCGTTCATCGTCCCACCCCCAAGCAGTCGCGGAGGCGGATCAGGCCGTCGCGCATCCGGGTCTTGATCGTTCCCAGTGGAATGTCGAGCAACTCGCCGACCTCACGATAGGTCCGCCCGCCGTAGTACGCGAGCAGAACGGACTCGCGTTGCACGTCGGTGAGCGTGGTCAGGCAGCGCCGGACCTGTTCCTGCTCCAGCCTGGCGGTCACCTGCTCGGCCACCTCGTCGAACGGCCGGCCGAGCTGCTGGCGCCCGATCCGGTCGTCGCGGTCGGCGGCCGCCTGCGCGGACCGCACCCGGTCGACCGCGCGGCGATGTGCCACGGTCATCGCCCAGGTGGTCGCGCTGCCGCGCTCCGGGGAGTAGCGGGAGGCGGTGCGCCACAGCTCGACCATGACCTCCTGCGCGACCTCCTCGGACTGGCCGCGATCCCGCACCACCCGGCGGATCAACCCGAACACCGGTCCGATCAGCAGGTCGTAGAGCCGCTCGAACGCGGCCTCGTCGCCCCTGGCGACCCGGGCCATCAGCTCGGCCGGTTCGTCCGGCTCGGGCTCGACGCGGCGAAGCTGCCGCGCCCTGCGCACTCGGTCGGCCATGCCCACACGCCCTTTCCGCTGTCCTGTCCAATGATGCCGCTGTCACCCGTGTTTCGCGGGTGACAGCGGCGGCATTTCTCCTGGCTCACATGGGCGGCATGAGTACCGAGTCGATGAGGTAGACGGTGGCGTTGGCCGTGTGGACGCCGCCGCAGATGACGTTGGCGTCGTTGACCTTGAGGGCGTCGGTGGCGCCGGAGACGGTGACCATGGCGCCGTCGGAGGCGGTGGGGTGCTCACCGGCGACCGCGTCGGGGGCCAGCTGACCGGGGACGACGTGGTAGGTGAGGATCTTGGTGAGCAACGCCGAGTCGGTCTTCAGCGTCTCGATGGTGGCCGCGTCGATCTTTGCGAAGGCGTCGTCGACCGGGGCGAAGACCGTGAACTCGTCGCCGTTGAGGGTGTCGACCAGGTTGACCTGGGGGTTGAGCTGCCCGGACACCGCCTGGACCAGGGTCTTGAGCAGCGGGTTGTTGCTCGCCGCGACGGCCACCGGGTCGGCGGCCATGCCCTCGACCGAGCCACCGCCGGAGGGGTTCGCCTCCGCATAGCCGGCGCAGCCAGGGCCGACCAGGTCGGCCGCCGGGTCCGGTCCGGTCTCCTCGGTGGTGGTCTCCTCGGTCGTCGGGGCCGGGGTGTTGGCCGCGTCGTTGGCCGGCTCGTCGCTGCCGCAGGCGGACATGCCGAACACGGCCACCGCCGCGAATCCGATGGCCAGGGTGCCGCGGCGAATGCTGCGCATCATCTGGAGTTCTCCCATTCCGTTTCTCGTAGAACCTCTTGCCCGGTCTTCGGGGCGCTACGAGATGCGGATGGGTGGATTCGCCGTCGTTACCGATTAGTTACCTGACGGGTCGAGGGAGCCTGGAGCGCCACCTGTTCGTGGTAATCGGCACGTCCGTGCGACGGAATCCAACTTGGACGAACCACACACCGTACTCCATTGCGGACATGGCAACCATGGGCTACCCACGACCGGGGCCTCACCCATCCGTGAAAGGATCTTGCGTGTTCCGAATCCCCAATGGAGAGGCAGAAGCGGCCGATCATGTCCCGATTCAAAATGTTCGCCTGGAAGGCTTTCGCGGTCGGCATCATTGGCCTGGCCTGGTATGATCAGATGGTCGTTCCGACCGGCGGTGGCGTCGCCTAACCCGTTTTCCGGCGCCGGCCGGCGGAAAGGGTCGCGCGTAGTACGTCCCTGTTCATCCTGGCGATCGTCTCCAGTGGAATCTCCTTGGGACAGACGGCCGTGCACTCCCCGGCCTGCGTGCAGCCGCCGAAGCCGAGTGCGTCCTGAGTGGAGAGCATGTCCAGCGCCCGGGTGTGCCGTTCGGCCTGGCCCTGGGGCAGTAGACCGAGGTGGGTCACCTTGGCGGCCGTGAACAGTGACGCCGAGCCGTTCGGGCACGCCGCCACGCACGCGCCACAGCCGATGCACGCCGCCGCCTCGAAGGCCTCGTCCGCGGCGTCCTTCGGCACGGGGATGGCGTGTGCGTCCGGCGCGCTGCCGGTCGGCGCGCTGATGTAGCCGCCCGCCTCGATTATTCGATCCAGCGCCGACCGGTCCACCACCAGGTCCTTCAGCACGGGGAACGGCCTGGCCCGCCACGGTTCCACGGTGATCGGCACGTTCGGGTCGAAGTGTCGCATGTGGAGCTGGCAAGTGGTGGTCGCGCGGCGGGGACCGTGCGCCACCCCGTTGACGGTCATCCCGCACGCACCGCAGATCCCCTCGCGACAGTCGTGGTCGAACGCCACCGGCTCCTCGCCGTCGGCCACCAGCCGCTCGTTGAGGACGTCTAGCATCTCCAGGAAGGACATGTCCTCCGTGATGTGGTCTACCACGTACAGCGCCAGCCGGCCGGGCTCGTCCGGACCGGCCTGCCGCCACACTCGCACCGTGTACTTCACGCGTAACTCCGCAGACTCGGGGTGACGGCCGTGAACTCCAGCCGCTCGCGGTGCAGGACCGGGTCACCGCCCGTGTACTCCCACGCGGCCACGTAACCGAACCGCTGGTCGTCCCGGACCGCCTCCCCGTCGGCCGTCTGGCTCTCCGCCCGGAAGTGGCCGCCGCAGGACTCCGTCCGGTGCAACGCGTCCAGGCACACCAACTCGGCCAGTTCGAGGAAGTCGGCCACCCGGCCGGCGTGCTCGAGCGACTGGTTGAGGCCCTCCCCCACGCCAGGCACCCGCACCCGCGCCCAGAACTCCTCCCGCAGCAAGGGAATCCGGGCCAGCGCGAGCCGCAGGCCGCGTTCGTCGCGCTCCATGCCGCAGTGGTCCCACATGAGCTTCCCGAGCTCGCGGTGGAACGACTCGACCGACCGGTCGCCGTCGACCGCCAGCAGGCGTGCCACCCGGTCGCCCACCTCCTGCTCGACTCCAGCGGGGGACACCGTCCCGAAAGGACCGTCGACCAGGTAGTCGCCGATCGTAGCCGGCAGCACGAAGTACCCGTCCGCCAGTCCCTGCATGAGCGCGCTCGCCCCGAGCCGGTTCGCCCCGTGGTCGGAGAAGTTCGCCTCACCGACCACGAACAGCCCGGGGATGCTGGCCCGCAGGTCGTAGTCGACCCACAGGCCACCCATCGTGTAGTGCACGGCCGGGTAGATCCGCATGGGCACCGCGTAGGGATCCTCGCCCGTGATCCGCTGGTACATCTGGAAAAGGTTGCCGTAGCGCTCTTCGATGACCGGCCGGCCGTGCTCGGCCACGGCGTCGGCGAAGTCCAGGTACACCCCCAGCCCACCCGGCCCGACACCGCGGCCGCCGTCGCACACGTGCTTGGTGGCCCGCGACGCGATGTCGCGTGGCACCAGGTTGCCGAAGCTCGGATACTTCCGCTCCAGGTAGTAATCCCGTTCCCCGTCCGGGATCTGGCCGGGTGGCCGGGGGTCACCGGCGGCGGCCGGCACCCACACCCGGCCGTCGTTGCGCAGCGACTCGCTCATAAGCGTCAGCTTCGACTGGTGGTCACCGCTGACCGGGATGCACGTCGGGTGGATCTGGGTGAAGCACGGATTGGCGAACAGGGCACCGCGCCGGTGCGCGCGCCAGATGGCCGTCGCGTTGCAGCCCTTGGCATTCGTGGACAGGTGGAAGATGTTGCCGTAGCCACCGGTGGCCAGCACCACGGCGTCGGCCAGGTGACTGTGCACCCGTCCGGTCACCAGGTCCCGCACCACCACTCCCCTTGCCCGGCCGTCGGCCACGATCAGGTCGAGCATCTCCGTCCGCGGAAACATCCGGACGTGCCCGGCTTCGATCTGCCTGGCCAACGCCTGGTAGGCGCCGAGCAGCAACTGTTGGCCCGTCTGGCCCCTGGCGTAGAAGGTCCGCGACACCTGCGCGCCGCCGAAGGACCGGGTGTCGAGCAGTCCGCCGTACTCGCGGGCGAACGGCACGCCCTGCGCCACGCACTGGTCGATGATCTGGGTGCTCAGCTCGGCCAGTCGGTACACATTGGACTCCCGGGACCGGAAGTCACCACCCTTCACCGTGTCGTGGAACAACCGGTGAACACTGTCGCCGTCGTTGCGGTAGTTCTTGGCCGCGTTGATCCCACCCTGCGCGGCGATGCTGTGCGCGCGACGCGGGCTGTCCTGGTAGCAGAAGGACAGCACGTGGTAGCCCAGCTCGGCGAGGCTCGCGGCGGCCGACGCCCCGGCCAACCCCGTCCCGACGACCGCCACGGTCAGCCGCCGGCGGTTGGCCGGGTTGACCAGCCTGGCGGAGAACCTCCTGCGTTCCCAGCGGGTCTCGAGTGGACCGTCGGGCGCACGGGTGTCGGCGATCGGGTCACCTTCGTGGTACATCAGTGCACCAGTCCGAACAGGACAGCGTAGGGCACCGACAGGAATCCCGCGGTGATGACCACCGCATAGCCGAGCGCCGTCAGTCGCACGGCTCTGGCCCGGCCGGCGCTGGCCACGCCGAGACTGCGCAGCGCGCTCCACACCCCGTGCCGCAGGTGGAAGCCGAGGGCCACCACGGCGACCGTGTACGCCGCGACCACGTACCAGAGCTGGAAGTCGGCGACCACGTTGCCGTGGATCTCGCCGGGCACGCCGTGCGGGTTGAGCACGCCGGCCGTCAGGTCGAGCACGTGGTAGACCACGAACAACGCGATGATCACCCCGCCCCAGCGCATGGTCCGCGCGGCGTAGCTGCCCTGCACGGGCACGCGGTGGTGATAGCCGGCCGGGCGGGCCGCGTGGGCCCGCCGAGCCAGCTGGACCGCCGCCGTCAGGTGCAACCCGACGGACAGCAGAAGTCCCATACGTACCAACCAGAGCAGCCCCTCGTGGCCGAACACGGGCGCGAGAAGCTCACGCAGCCAGCGGCCGTAACCGTCGATGGACTCCGGCCCGGCGAACACCTTGAGGTTGGCCACCATGTGGACGGTGACGTAGCTCAGCAGCACGCCCCCGGTCACGGCCATCACGGCCTTCTTGCCGACGGTCGAGGACCACAGCCTGGTGTGTGTCAAGGTCACGCCGACCACGCTACGAGCGCCTCAACCAGTCGTCCAATACATCGTCGCGCTCATGACGATAGCCTGAGACTATGACGCTCCAGCAGCTCGTGTACTTCCTCGCGGTGGCCGGGACCCAGCACTTCACCCGCGCGGCGGAACAGGTACACGTGGCGCAGCCCTCGCTCTCCAAGCAGATCCAGGCACTCGAGAGCGAGTTGGGCGCGCCGCTGTTCAGCCGGGCCCGCGGGCACGTGGCGCTGACCCCGGCAGGCGAGGCACTGCTGCCGATCGCCACGCGCATCCTGTCCGATGTGGACAATGCTCGACTGGAGGTCGGCGAACTGGTCGGCCTGCGCGCCGGCCGGCTCCGCCTCGGTGCCACGCCGAGCCTCTGCGTCGCGATCGTCGCCGACGTGCTGCGCCGGTTCCACGACGAGTACCCGGGAATCCAGCTGGTGGTGCAGGAAAGCGGCTCGCGCGACCTGACCAGGGCGTTGGTGGGCGGCGAACTGGATCTCGCGCTGATCATCCTGCCGCCGCAGGGCGCGGACGCCGCGCTCACCACCACGCCGATCCTGCGGGAGGCACTGATGGTCGCCTCCGCCGAGGGTGGCACGCACACGCCGCCCCGCGACCCGGTGCGGCTGACCGCTCTACGCGACATGCAACTCGTCATGTTCCGCGACGGCTACGACCTGCGGGAGACGACGCTGCAGGCGTGCCGGCGGGCGGGTTTCGAGCCGCCGCTGGCCGTCGACGGCGGCGAGATGGACGCCGTCCTGCGCTTCGTCGAGGCCGATCTCGGTGTGGCCGTGGTGCCCGGCATGGTCCTGGCCGGGCGGGACCGGCTGCACGCCACCGCGCTCGCGTCGCCCGGCCTGCAGCGCACGGTGGCGCTCGCCCACCGGACGGACGTGCCGCCGACCGGCGCGGCCCGCGCGTTCCGCGCCACCCTCACGGAGTTCCTGGCCGGCGCCCCGCTCCCGGCGGGCGTCCGGCTGCTGATCACGTGACCTCTGGCCAGACACTCCTCGCACCTGGTTGAATCAGGTTGTCTAGACCACTTCGGCGAGGGAGTTCGGACATGACACGACATCAATGGCGAAGTCGTAGGTTCCTGACCGTGGCGACCATGGCCGCCACCCTCACGCTCGGCTCGACCGGCGTCGCGGCCGCGGCCAGGGACGTGCCACTGGACCAGCTACGCGTCGGCACCACCGAGGTGGCGGCCGGGCTGAACCGGCCCACCGCCATCGCCGGGCTGCCCGACGGGCGGCTCCTGATCACCGAGAAGTCCGGCACCGTCCGCGCCTTCCACCCGCGTACCGGGCTCGCCGCCGCGCCGGTGCTCGACCTGTCCGACCGGATCAACGAGTCGGAGAACGAGCGCGGGCTGCTGGGCATCGCCGCCGCGCCGGACTTCTCCAGGAGCAGGAACCTCTACGTCGCGTACACGGCGCTGCCGGACGGCGCGGTCACCCTGGCCCGCGTCAATCTCCGCACGGGCGCCGTGAAGGTCCTGCTCTCCCGGGAGCACGCCGAGTTCGGCAACCACAACGGCGGCCACGTCCAGTTCGGCAGGGATGGCTACCTCTACTTCGGCATCGGCGACGGCGGCAGTGGCGGCGATCCGTTCCAGAGTGGCCAGAACCTGAACACCCTGCTCGGCAAGATCATCCGGATCGACGTCAGCCGGTCGTGCGGCGCGCTGCCCTACTGCGTGCCGCGCGACAACCCGTTCGTCGGCGAGGCCGGCGCCCGCCCGGAGATCTGGGCCTGGGGGCTGCGCAACCCGTGGAAGTTCTCGTTCGACAAGGCCGACGGTTCACTGTGGATCGCGGACGTGGGCCAGGGCCGGTTCGAGGAGGTCGACCACATCGGTGGCCGGGTCGGCGGCGCCAACTTCGGCTGGTCTTGTATGGAGGGACCGAACGTGTTCGACGAGACCCGCTGTGACGCGTCGGCCGACTACACCGATCCCGTGTTCCACTACCGGTCGGCCATCGACGGCTGCGCGGTGATCGGCGGTTTCGTCTACCGGGGCGAGAAGTACGCGAACCTGGCCGGTGGTACCTACGTGGCCACCGACTTCTGTTCGGCCACCGCGTGGGGGGTGCGGGCCGGCGGCTCCTATCCGAGCGCCACGATCGGCACGTTCCCTGAGGCGGTCACGTCGTTCGGCGCCGATGTGAAGGGGGAGCTGTACGTGGTGACCGATGAGCCGGGCCGGTTGTTCCAGGTGTCCTTCGCTCGCGCGGCCTGAACCGATGCCACGGGTCGGGCTCTCTTTGCCCGACCCGTGGCATGGCCATGTGTGGTTCTACGGGGACACCAGACTCACCGTTTTGGCCAGTGCCAGGCAGGCTGATCCAACCGCCCCTGACCCTCCACCGAAGTCGAGCTCAGCTCCTTCGCCAGCGTCACCGTGCTGGCCGGCGAGCGACCCTCCTCGATCGCCGCCACCAGAGGCCGGGAGTGGGTGACCACGATCAGCTGCGTCGAGCGAGCGGCCATGGTGATCAGGTTGGCCAACGGCGCCAACAGGTCGGGATGCAAGCTCGTCTCCGGCTCGTTCAGCACGAGCAGTTCCGGCGGGCGCGGGGTGAGCAGGGCCGCCACCCACAGCAGGTACCGCAGCGTTCCGTCGGACAGTTCGGCCGCGTCGAGCGGACGCAGCAGCCCGTGCTGGTGCAACCGCAGCCCGAACCGGGAATCATGGTCGACGATCTCCACTCGCGCGCCGGGGAAGGCGTCCGCGATCGCCGTGTCCATGCCGTCCTCGTCGCCGATCTCGCGGATGGTCTGCAGCGCGGCCGGCAGGTCGGCGCCGTTGTGGTCGAGCACCGGGGTGCGCGTGCCGATCCGGCTCTGCCTGGCCGGCGCGTCGGCATCCGTGCGGAACTGGTCGTAGAACCGCCACGAGCGGATCCGGTCGCGCAGCACCAGCAACTCGGGCGAGCTGCGCGGGTCGGAGAACTCACTGAGCACGCTGTCGGCGAGTCCGATCGGATACTGCTCGATCCCCCAGGCGCCCTCGGCGTTGCGCGCGCGGACCTGGCCGTTGTGCCGGTCGACCAGCAGCTTCGCGGGCGACAGCACCGGCCCGCGCCACAGGCACTCGCGCTTGAACTCCGGGTCGCGGTTGAACTTGCTGGCACAGACCTTGACCGGCAACCCCAGCTCCAGCGCGTAGCCGAACTCGTCGCCGCCGAACCCGAGCCGCAGCCCGACCGGCTGCGTTCGCACGGTGCCCTGCACCGGGTGGTGCCCCTGGCGGACGGCGCGGCCGATCACCTCCGGCCCGGCCCAGAGTGTCGACGTGAGCCCACCCTCCCGGGCGAGCGCGGCGACCGCGCCGTTGCGCGACGCGTCCGCCAGCAGCCGCAGCGCCCGGTACAGGCTCGACTTGCCGGACCCGTTCGCGCCGGTGACCAGCGTCAACTCGGACAGCGGCAGCACCAGGTCCCGCAGCGAGCGGTAGTTGGCGACGGCCAGCGTGGTCAGCACGAGGCTCAGTCAAGCAGAGCGCGTAACCACTCGTCGGTGCGTGCGGCGATCACGTCGGCGTCCGCGCTCCACACGGCGCCGTGGCCCTGCCGCCACAGTGTCGTCCACGGCTCGACCGTCTGTGCGGCAAGGAAGTCGTGCATGGACCGCGCCCGCGGTTCGAGCAACGCCACCAGCCGGCGCCGCTCCCCCTCCGACAGCCCGTAGGCGTCGACGAACACCCGCATCCGCTTCCCGGCATCCGCCCGGTGCCAGCGCGGGTCGGCCATCAGCGGCACGAACCCGTGCAGCGCGTAGGCGAGGTCCCACAGCCGGGTGCCGGGCGCGGCCGCGTCCCAGTCGATGAACGCCCAGTTGTCCATACCCACCACCAGGTTCCACGGCGCCAGGTCGTGGTGCGCGATGATCTCGTCGCCGTCGGCCGGGATGAGCAACCGCCACCGCGCGTCGGCCGGCGGGGTGAACCCGGCGACCGCGTCGTGGAAGTCGCGCACCAGCCGGGCCACTCTGCGGAGCTGGAGATCCATGTCGAGCAGGTCGAAGTGGTCCGGCCACACGACCGACCCCGGCACGAAGCTGAGCACCTCCCGGCCGCGCTCGTCGAGCCCGTGCGGGCGCGGCGCACCGGTGAACCCGACGTCGTGCAGGTGCGTGAGCAGCGCGTGCACGGCCGGCGTCCATGGTCCCGCCGGCCGCCGCACCGTCTGTCCGATGCGGACGACCCCGCGACTCGTGTTTCCCCCGGTCAGGACTACCTCGTGCTCAGTCACGAACGACATGACACCACAGCGGCGGCGGGGACCGGTCCCACTAGATGCTCTCCGGCAAACCGGAGCTCCTGACCAGCGCCGGGTCGCCGAACACCGTGATCCGCGTGATTTCCGCACCGGCGACAGTGAGTACGCCGACGCCGAAGGCCTGGCCGCGGTAGTAGGCGGCCACCGTCGGCTGGCCGTTCGCCGAGGTGGGCAGCAGCCGCCAGTCGCCCGGCTGGCCGAGGACCTGCGTGGCCAGGTACGGCACGCACGTCGCCCGGCCGGCGAACCACGTGCGCGACGGCGGGCCTTCCAGTACGGCGTCCGCGCGCAGCAGCCGGCCCAGCTCCTCGGCGTCGGCGTTCTCGAACGCCTTGATGTACCGGGCGAGCAGCGCCCGCGACTCGGCCGTGGTCGGCTCGGCCATGTCACCCGGGGTCACCTCGTCGAGCCGCGCCCGCGCGCGCTGCAGCAGGCTCTTCACGGCGGCCGTCGACAGGTCGAGCATGGTCGCGACCTCGGCCGCCGGGAACGCCAGCACCTCGCGCAGCAACAACACGGCGCGCTGGCGGGCCGGCAGGTACTGCAGGCTCGCGATGAGGGCCAGCCGCAGGCTGTCCCTCGCGGCCACGATCACCGCGGGGTCGTCCACCAGCCGGTCGGGCAGCGGTTCGAGCCAGGCGACCTCGGGCCCGGCCAGGTCCGGCGGCGTCGCCGGGTCGTCGGCCGGACCCCCGAGCCCGGACGGCAGCTCCCGCCGCCCGCGCCGGGTCAACGCCGTGAGACAGACGTTCGTGGCGATCCGGTAGAGCCACACCCGCACCGACGAGCGGCCGGCGAACGCGGCGTAACCCCGCCACGCGCGCAGGTAGGTCTCCTGCACCTGATCCTCGGCCTCGTGGACCGAGCCGAGCATCCGGTAGCAGTGCGCCAGCAGCTCCCGCCGGTACTGCTCGGTCGCGTTGACGAAGTCGTCCCGCACGTGCCCTCCCGTCCAGCTTGGACAGTAGTTACGCCTATGAAGACCAGCACCGGCCCGGGAAGGAATCGGCGTTGAATGTGACCTGAGTCACTCCCGGTCACATCCTCGAGGAGAGGTCCGTCAGCGCGATGACGGACCAAACGAACCGAGGAGCAAACGCCATGGAAGCCCGGATGAAGAACGCCGCGACCGTCCTGCCCACCGCCATGCCGGCCATCAAGGGCCTGTACAAGTCGGTGTACAGCGCGGGAATCCCCCACGAGACGCTCGAGCTCGTCCACCTGCGGGCCAGCCAGATCAACGGCTGCAGCCCGTGCGTCGACAGCGGGATACGCGGCGGCGCCAAGGCCGGTATCAGCCCCGAGCGGCTTGGGTTGGTGGCCGCCTGGCGCGACGCGCCGTACTACACCGACGCCGAGCGGGCGGCGCTCGCGCTGGCCGAGTCGGTCACCCGGCTGGCCGACCGCGGCACGGACGCCGTGTCCGACGACCTGTGGGCCGAGGTGGACAAGCACTTCTCGGAGGAGCAGCTGGCGGGACTGATCCTGTGGATCGCCACCACGAACCTGTTCAACCGGCTCAACGCGTCGATCAAGGAACCGGCCGGCGCAACCTGGTCATGACAAACGCCCGCGTGGCAGCGCGACCGCGTAGGAGAACAGGTCGCGCTGCCACTCGCACCGGACGTGCGTGCCCCCAGCAGGAGTCGAACCTGCGTTTCCGGCTTCGGACGCCGGTGTCGTATCCACTGGACCACAGGGGCGCGCCCTCTTGGCTGCCCGTCGAGGGTTCGAACCTCGGTCTCCGCGTTCAGAGCGCGGTGTCCATGCCAACTGGACCAACGGGCAGTGCCGTACCCCCACCAGGATTCGAACCTGGACTGAACGCGTTCTGAGCGCGCTGCCTCTCCCGTTGGGCTATAGGGGCTTGATAAAGCAGTTGCCCTACCAGGACTCGAACCTGGGACCTCGCCGTTCGTAGCGGCGCGCTCTGTCCACCTGAGCTATAGAGCATGGCGAATAAATCGATTGTCAATAAATGAATACACACGAAATAGAGAAAGCCGCCCGGATCGGTTACCCGACGGGCGGCTCCCTTGTCATGACGAGATACTCGTCACGGCGGGGAACCGCACCACTGAAGTCGCAGCTCACGACACTTGGAGAGCCCTTGGCGGGACAAGGCGCCAGCAACCGCGACGCCGGATCGGCGCTCGGTCCCTCGCTGCCAGTTGCTCGCCATCGTTCTGCTCTCCTTGTTCGCTGTTGCCACCAACTATGTCCCATAAATCGCGACGCGTCAATGAATTAGTTCGAATTCTCGCCCGACTAATCAGATCAGTAGTGATCCCCGCCGTCCCGGCGGTTCGCGATGAAGATCATGGTGAGGACGATGGACGCGTAGATACCGAACGCATAGCCGGCACCTCGCACCCGGCCCGGCCCGTCATCCACGTCGAGGGTGATGCTCAGCAGGGCGAACCCGCCGACCACCGAGAACATCAACGCGCAGACCTTCACGAAGCGACCGTAGGAGCACCACCACGTGCAGCGGCCCGGCGCCGTGTGGCGGCAGAGCCGGTCGCCGTGCCCGGTGCGGGGCAGCTGCTTTGTGTGCCTGGCCATGAACTCTCCGTCAGGTGACTCAAGTCACAACAGTAACGCGCGGTCGGTTGACCTGCGACAGCGCCCCCATAACCCGGCATCGATAGGCAGCGGCTATCAGTCGGGACACAATCG
Source organism: uncultured Actinomycetota bacterium (assembly GCA_963826035.1). Lineage (GTDB taxonomy): Bacteria > Actinomycetota > Actinomycetes > Mycobacteriales > Pseudonocardiaceae > Actinophytocola. The sequence goes on from CAWGVZ010000010.1 coordinate 1,435,125, forward strand.
GGTCTTGGACACCGCTCGCCGCGACTGGTGCCATGAGCACATGACCACCACCCACCGCATTGCCCTCATTCCCGGCGACGGCATCGGGCAGGAGGTGATCCCCGCGGCCTGCGCCGTGCTGGACGCGGTCGGCGCGCGGCACGGCGTCGAGTTCCGCTACGACGAGTTCGACTGGTCGTGCGCGCGTTACCTCAGCGAGGGCGCCATGATGCCGGACGACGCGACCACGCGCGTCCGCGACCACGACGCGATCTTCCTGGGCGCGGTCGGCGCGCCCGGGGTACCCGACCACGTGTCCCTGTGGGGCCTGCTCATCCCGTTCCGCAGGCAGTTCCGCCAGTACGTGAACCTGCGGCCCATCCGGGTGTTCGAGGGCGTGCGCAGTCCCATCCGGAACGCGCTGCCCGGCGAGGTCGACTTCGTGGTGGTGCGCGAGAACGTCGAGGGTGAGTACAGCGAGATCGGCGGCCGGCACAACCGCGGGTTCGACGACGAGTTCGCCGTGCAGGAGGCCATCTTCACCCGCGCCGGCATCACCCGGATCGTCGACTACGCGCTCGGCCTGGCCGCCCGGCGCGACCGCAGGCTGACCTCGGCCACCAAGTCCAACGGGATCGTGCACACCATGCCGTTCTGGGACGAGATGGTCGCCGAGCGCGCCGCACGACGACCGGACGTCACGGTGACCACCGAACACATCGATGCCCTGTGCGCCAAGGTGGTGCTCGACCCGGCGCGCTTCGACGTGATCGTCGGGTCCAACCTGTTCGGCGACATCCTGAGCGACCTGGCGGCCGCCGTTGCCGGCAGCATCGGCATCGCGCCGTCGGCGAACATCAACCCCGAGCGGGACTTCCCGTCGATGTTCGAGCCGGTGCACGGGTCGGCGCCGGACATCGTCGGCCGCGGGGTGGCCAACCCGCTCGGTGCCATCTGGACGGCCGCGCTCATGCTCGACCACCTCGGCCACCCGGAGGCGGCCGCCGAGATCGAGGGCGCCATGGCCGCCGTGCTGGCGAAGACGCCGCTGCGCACCCCGGACCTGGGCGGCACGGCCACCACCACCGAGTTCACGAAGGCGGTACTGGAGCACGCCGGATGAGGTTGCCGTTCGAGTATCGGACCATCGACGGCATCCACTGCGCGGTCGGCGGTTCGGGGCCGCCGCTGCTCCTGCTGCACGGCTACCCGCAGACCCACGTGATCTGGCACCGGGTGGCACCGCTGCTGGCCGAACACTTCACGGTGGTGGCGGCGGACCTGCGCGGCTACGGCGACAGCAAGAAGCCCCCGCCGGACACCGTCAACTACACGAAGCGGGCGATGGCCGGCGACCAGGTGACCGTGATGCGGGAGTTGGGCTTCGCGAGGTTCGCGGTGGCGGGCCACGACCGGGGTGGCCGGGTGGCCCACCGCATGGCGCTGGACCACCCGGACACGGTGACCTCGTTGGCCGTACTGGACATCGTCCCCACGAGGTACACGTTCGCCAACGCCGGCAAGGACTTCGGCCTCGGCTACTTCCACTGGTTCTTCCTGGCCGCGGGAAACGGCATCCCCGAGCACCTGATCGGCGGCGATCCGGAGTTCTGGGTGCGCACGAGGATGACCTCCCGCCACAGCGGCGGCACTGCGTTCGATCCGGCGGCACTGGACGAGTACGTGCGCTGCTTCGCCACCCCGGCAGCGATAGCCGCGTCCTGCGCCGACTACCGGGCGGCGGCGACCATCGATCTCGAGCACGACGAGGAGTCGGCCGGCACTCCGGTCACCTGCCCGGTGCTCGCGCTGTGGGGCGAACACAGCTTCGTCGGCCGGACGTATGACGTCCTGTCCGCGTGGCGCGAGTACGCCACGAACCCGAGCGGCCGCCCGATCCCCTCGGATCACTACCTTCCGGAAGAGGCTCCCGAGGAGGTGGCGGCCGCCCTGATCACGTTCGCGGGCAACTCAGCCTGACGGGGCCAGCACCAGCTCCTCGAGCTGCCGGACGATGACCTCCGGCGTAAGCGGCTGCGGTTGGGCGAACACCGCCAGCAGCGTGTCCACCGACTGCTCCACCGTGAACTTCATGCCGGCACTCAACCGGGTGGCCGCCGGGAACGGCCCGCTGTCCACGGCTTCGCGGATGCCCCACGCCAGCGCCTCGGCGTTGTCGGGTTTGACGAGCACCACCCCGCCGCAGTCGGTCTCGGGCAGGCCGCCGTCGTCGGACGCGATCACCCAGCAGCCCGAGTGTTGTGCCTCGATCGAGACGATGCCGAAGGTCTCGTGCCAGTACTGGCTGTTGGACGGCATCACCACGATGTCGTGGTCCGCCATCAGTGCCGCCATGATCGCGGGTGTCCGGCAGGTGGGGACCACGGAGATCCCCGGGTGCTCACCGAGCAGCCGCTCGATGATCTTCCCCTGCGGTTTGTCCGCACCGGCGGTCGTGGCGGTGAACGTGAGGCTCACATCCTGCTCCACGATGTCGATGTGCAGGGTTTCCAGCAGGGTGTAGATCCCCTTCTCCGGGCTCAGCCGGCCGGCGAACAGGACGCGGGTCTTTCCCCGCGCCCGGCCCGGCCGGCGCTGCATGGCGAAACACGGTTCGGCGAACGGGTACACCACATTGACGGTCGCGACGTCGACGTCCAGATAGTCGGCCCACAGCGCGGCCGCGTACCGGCTTGTGGCGATCAGCGCGCGGTTCCTGGTCCCCGCGACGGCGAACGCCTTCTCCCGCTCCCGGATGGGTGGCGGGTTGTGCAGGATCAGGAACGCCGGGTTCCTGGTCGGCACCGGGTGCGGCTCGTTCACGAAGACGACCGTGCCCTCGAGATCGCCGACCTCACCCAGGTGCGACAGCGACAGGAAAGGGATGTCGACGAACTCGTCCCTGCCGTCGTCGGGGCCGAGCCCCACGGTGACCACCTGCGCCGGTATTCCTCGCCGCCGCAGTTCACGAACCTGGCCGACCGTGTAGTTCTCGGAGCCGCCGGTGCCGGCGGGGAGCGGATTTCCAGGAGACCAGATGAACGATATCAAGTTGTGCTTTCCACGTTTCGTTTATCGGTCTCGGATAAAGGTATTACTAGTCCTTGTTCGGTGCTGCCGGAACGGGCGTGCAGACGCACCCTCGGTTGAATCCGCCGGCGACGGTCGCCGCGCAGAAACGGGCGGCGATCGGGTCGTGGTCGGCGGCGGGATGGGGGCAGGTCGCGCATTCCAGGATGATCGTGCTTTCGGCCATGTGGCCTCAACTCCTCTATCGGGCCGACCGCGGTGGCGGCTTCGGCCTCGGTGCTTTTCTGAGTAGATCGCTGTCGATCGACCCGTCGATGATGTATGCGGCGACGTCGCTCAACCGCTGGCCGCGGCTGCGGGCGAAGTCACGCATCAGCTGGAACGTCTGATCCATGGACAGGCCGGTGCGCTGGGCGAGCACCCCTTTGGCCTGCTCGAGCTGGACCCGGCTGGTGAGGGCGGTCTGCAGCTGGGTGGCCAGCTGCTCGCTCGCGGCGATGGCACGTTCCTGCATGAGGCCGACGGTGGCCACATCGGCCATCGCCTGGCCGATCCCCAGCTCCGCCTCGCCGAGTCGCCCCGGCGTGCTGCGGAAGAGGTTGAGCGCGCCGATGGTGTCGCTGCGCAGCCGCATGGGGAGCGCCTGCGCCGAGTGGAAGCCCAGTTCCCGCAACCGCTTGGTGAACACCGGCCACTTCGAGCGCATGGCCGGCAGGTCCTCCGGTAGCACCGGGCGCCCGGAGCGGTAGCAGTCCAGGCACGGGCCCTCGTTGTTCTGCAGTCCGTAGAGCTCCAGCAGCCGGGCCTCCTCCGTGGAGGACGCCATCACGTGCAGCCCGCCGTGGTGGTCGGCCAGCATGATGCCGGCGGCGTCGACGTCGAGCAGCTCCACGCTGCGGGCGGCGAGCGTGTGGAGGAAGTCGATGAGGTCGAAGTCGGCCACCAACGTGTCGGCAAGGTCGACGAACGTGCTGGCGAGGAGCTGTTCCCGGCTCGTCATGAGACTCGCCTCTATTCTCGTGGCCATCATCGAACCGGTCGCGGCGCGGTGCCGGACTCGTCGCCGAACGACAGGCGACGGCTGACCACGTCAGCGGCGATCGTGGACACCGTCCGATCCGCAGCGTACGCGTGTGCCCGCAGCCGCAGCAGCGCCTCGGTGAGGGTGATACCCAGTTGGATGGAGATCATTCCGGTCGCCTGGTGGACCTCGGCGCGACTGTCGATCGGGGCGATGAGCGTGTCGGACCGCGCGGCGTGCTCGTCGTGGCTCTGCAGGTGCAGGACCACGGCGGTGGCCGCGTCGGCGAACGCGAGCGCCTCGACCAGGTCGGGTGCGGAGAGCGACCCGGGGGTGTCCCGGTAGCAGTCGAGGACGCCGACCCGGACGGCGCCGACCCGCAGCGGAAAGGCGAAGACCGCCTGGACACCGGCGTCGCGCACGGCCGCCCCGAACCGCGGCCACCGAACCGGCCCGGCCACGGCCAGGTCCGGCTGGAGCACCGGCCGGCCACTGCCGGAGGCCTCGACGCACGGGCCCTCACCGAGCGCGAACTGCAGCTCCTCCAGCTGCCGGGCGCGTTCGTCGGTCGCCGCGAGCACCACACCGCTCGGTCCGTCGGCCGTCATCAGGGCCACCCCGACCCCGCTGACCGGCAGCGCCGACAGGCAGGCGGCGGACAGGCTGGCGGGCAGGGTCACCTGCTCGCCGGAACCGTGGGCCACGATCGACAGGATCTCCACGACTCTGGAGCTGTACATGGGTGCTCGCTCTCCGAGAATATTTCCACACCCGCCAAAAACACAGCGAGTGACACTTCGTCACAACAACTCGGGGACCGTACCGCCGCAATATACGTCTCCCGAGGGGAGTATGCTGGAATTTGTCAGCCCTTTCTGAAAAGTTTTCGCTCTGAAATTTCAGTCAACGGAGGAAAAATGACCGAAACCGCGTTCGTCTCACGTTACGAAAAGCGCGTCAAATTCGTCCAGGACACCCTGGCGCAGAACTCGAAACTCGGTGACCGCGCCGCACACGACCTCGCGGTGAAGGTCGTCTACGCGATCGACCACATTCCCGAGCCGAGTCGCTGAGCCGCCGGCTCCGGAGATCCTGACCGTAGATTCTCACACCGTCAGGATCTCCGAGCGGTCAACGACCCGCCAGTCGCACCGACGCTCCCACGGAGTGCAGGTGTTCCAGCACGTATCCGTAGGTCCGCAGCCAGCCGCACTGGGCGTAGTCGATGCCGCGCTGCGCGCAGAACGCGCTCACGATCTTCTGGGCGCGGCGCAGGTTCGGGCGGGGCATGGTCGGGAACAGGTGGTGCTCGATCTGGTAGTTCAGCGCCCCGAGGGAGAAGTCCACCCAGACGCCGCCACGCACGTTGCGGGACGTGAGCACCTGACGGCGCAGGAAGTCCAGCTGGTTGCCTTCTGCCAACATCGGCATTCCCTTGTGGCCAGGGGCGAACGAGCACCCCATGTACAGGCCCCACAGGCACTGGTGCACCAGGATGAACACCACGGCGGTCAGCGGTGACAGCACGAGGAACACGGCCGTCAGGTAGGCGGCGAAGTGTCCGATCAGGATCAGGGCTTCCGCTCGACGGGCCCGCAGATCCTTGCGCCACAAGGCTTGCACACTCGACGCGTGCAGACTGAAGCCTTCGAGCAGCAGCAGTGGGAAGAACAGGAACGCCTGGTACTTCACCATCCAGCGCAGAAATCCGCGCCTGCTCTCCGCTTGCTCGACGGTGAAGGCCACCGCCGGGATGTGCACGTCGGGGTCGTCGTCCTCGTGGTTCGGGTTCGCGTGGTGCGCGGTGTGCTGGTTCATCCAGGACGCGTAGCTCAGCCCGACCATCCCGCCGTGCCAGAACCCCACGAGGTCGTTGGCCCGGCCGCTGCGGAAGATCTGCTTGTGCCCGGCGTCGTGCCCGATGAACGAGAACTGGGCGAACATCACGGCGAAGAACACCGCGAGGAACAGCTGCCACCAGGAGTCGCCGATGTGGAAGAACGCCACCCAGCCACCGGCGAACGCGAGGACGTTGAGACTGATTTTCACGGCGTAGTAGCCGTAGCGCCGGCGCAGCAGACCGGCATTTCTGATCGTGTGGGACAACTCGGCGTAGTCGTTCGTACGCACGCCGACAGTGTCGAGGGAAGTCATCTTGAGGGGGCCACCGTTCCTGGCCGGCCGAAAACAGCGCACCGAGGTCCAGGGCGTCACCGTCACACGGAAAGAAATCCGCGATCTCTCCTCCAGGATCCCACGAGATCCGCGAAACGCCAAACGTGGGTGGCCTAGGCCTGTTCGCCCGGCGGGCGGGCGCTCACGATGGCCGAGACGGCGATGAGGTCGGGCAGGTTCTCACCCGACGTGCGGGGAATGCGAACGCCGATCCAGGACTCCGTGGTCATGGGATCGACCACGAGCGGGCCGACCACCACCCCCATCCGGTAGCGCTCCTGACCCGACCTCTCCTGATGGTGCCGGTATGCCACGACCGAGCCGCAGGCCGGGCCACGCACCTCCGGCGGATTCTCGTTCATTGGGGACACCCGACATCACCTCGCCGTAGATCGTCCGGTTAGGACGTTGTGCGGGAGATGTACCCCGTCGCGCCGGGTCGTATGCACGTTCGACGCACACGTTTAACGGTGGGTACCCGTCTCAGCGGTGGCGCACGAAAGAGATGACCTGAGATGTACCTGGAGAACTGGGGCAGACCGGCGCGGGGCCTTCGCCGGTACGTGCGGCTGGTGGCCGAGGAGCTGGGGTGCTCCGGCGACGCGTTCTCGCTGGACACGGAGGCGCCGGTCAGCGTCTACCTACCGTTGGAGGACCGGGTGCCCGCGTTCCCCGAGGGCGATCTCGCGCTGTTCTGGACGCCGGCACACGGCTGGCACGGCGCCATCGAGACGGCCTCCGGCGCGGAGCTGGTGGTGCTGTCCTACGCCGGCGAGGACGTGCTGCCGCCGCCGGCCGAGGTGGCCGCCTACGTCCGCGCACTGGCGGGGGGTTGTCGGTCGCCCGGCCGCCCGGACCCGCCGGAGGCACCGATCGACGCGGACCTGCTGGACCGGCTCGCCGCGTACACGGCCACCTCCGCCACGACCTGAAGGGCTACTCCAGCTCCGGGTGCCGGCGCAGGGGCCGCACGGCCGGGCCCTGCAGGACCTCGCCGTCGATGCCGTACCGCGAGCCGTGGCACGGGCAGTCCCAACTGCGTTCCGCGTTGTTGAACGCCACCAGGCAACCCAGGTGCGTGCAGCGGGCCGACACCGCGTGCAGCGCGCCCGCCTGGTCGCGGTAGGCGCCGATCATGGCCGTGCCGTGCCTGGTGACCGTGGCCTCGTCGGGTTCCAGCCGGGCTCCGACGAGGCCACTGTCCCGGGACCGCAGTGCCCGCAGGTGGTCGCCCACCAGGTGCCTGCCGACCGTCACGTTGTTGCCGACCAGCGACGGCAGCGCCCGCGCGGACATCCGGTTCGGGTCGAACAGCCCGGCCAGCGGGTTGGTCTCACCGAGCACCAGGTCGCGCAGCAGCAGGCCGGCAGCGGTTCCGCCGGTCATCCCCCACTGGCCGAACCCGGCGGCCACCCACAGTTTGCCGGCGCCGGGGTGGTAGCGGCCGACGTAGGGCACTCTGTCCACTGTGGACATGTCGTGTGCCGACCACCGGTGACGCACGTCCTCGAGGCCGAAGTGCTGGCGGGCCCAGTCGGCGAGCCGCGCGTGCCTTGCCTGGACGTCGACCCATTCGCCGACGCGGTAGTGCTCGCCGCCGACCACGAGCAGCGGATCCCCGTCGGTGCCGGCCACGCGCACCGAGTGGTGACTGTCGGCGTCCAGGAACATCCCGCGCAGCGTGAGCCCGGACGGGAGGGGGCCGGCCACCACCAGGTCCCGCACCGGGTCGAGCCGCGCGAAGAACAGACCGCGGTCGAGGATCGGGTAGTGGGTGGCGACCACCACGTCGCCGGCCTGCACGGAACCCGCGGCAGTCCGCACGACGGTCGGCCGCGCGCCGCCCACGCCGGTCGCGCGCACGCCCTCGACGATCCGCCCGCCGAGCCCCTCGATCCGGTCGGCCAGCCCGAGCAGCCACTTGCGCGGGTGGAACCGCGCCTGGGCGGCGAAGCGCACAGCGGCCGCCACGGGCACCGGAAAGTCCAGCTCCTCGTGGAAGGTGGCCGGCAGGCCGACCGCCTGTGCCGCCTCCGCCTCGGCTCGGAGGTCGTCACGGCGGGCCTCGTCGGTCGTGTAGACGTAGCTGTCCGCGCGAACCAGTTCGCACTCGATCTCGAGGCGGTTCGCGGTGGCCGCCAACCAGTCGAGCGCCGCCGACTGGCTGGCGCCGTACGCCGCAGCGGCGTCCTGTCCGTACCACTCGGTGAGGTGGGCGTAGATCAGTGCGTGTTGCGCGGTCACCTTGGCGGTCGTGTGGCCGGACACGCCGCTCGCCACCCGGCCGGCCTCCAGGACCAGGACCTTCTTTCCGGCCTGGGCCAACAGGAACGCGGTGGTCAGCCCGGCGATGCCGGCGCCGAGCACCACCACCTCGGCGTCGACCGGCAGTACCCCGCCCGTTCGGTCGGGCGCCGGTGCGGTGTCCAGCCACAGTGAGCCCCGTACCTCAGTCGTCATTGGTCCGGAATGCCCACGGCAGCACCGATCAAACAGCGTCCGCCTTGACCCGCCGTTAGCATGATTGAGCAGTGATCCAGCTCTGATCCAGCTCTCCGAACCCCAGTGAGACACCGCATGGCAGCAACCCCCGGCGAAACGCCCGTGCGGGTCGTGCTCGTCGAGGACCACGACATGGTGGCCGAGGCCATGTCCATGGCGCTGGAGCGCGCACCCGACATCGACGTGGTCGCCAAGGCGCGGCTGATCGTGTCGGCCGTGGCGGACGTGCGGCGGTATGAGCCGGACGTCGTGATCCTGGACCGGCGGTTACCCGACGGCGACGGCATCACCGCCATCCCCGACCTCGGCGCCACGGGCGCGCGGGTGCTCGTGCTCACGGGTGACGCCACCGGGTCGGTGGCCGCGCGCGTGGCCGAGGCGGGCGGCCATGGCCTGCTGCTGAAGTCCGCCGGCCTCGACGAGCTGGTGTCCGCCGTCCGCCGGGTGGCCGACGGCGAAGTGGTGTTCAGCGCCGAGTTCCTGGCCGACGTGCTGGACCGGCTCACCGGCCGGGTCCCCACGGCGGGTGCCCGGCTGACCGCCAGGGAACGCCAGACCCTCGACCTGCTGGCCGAGGGCGCCGGCACCACCGACATCGCCGAACGGCTCGGCATCACCCGCAACACCGCCCGCAACCACGTCCAACGCACCCTCGAGAAGCTCGGCGCGCGGTCGAAACTCGAGGCCGTGGCCATCGCCAGGCGCGAGGGCCTACTGGACTAGCGCTGATGCACGTGCATCAGACGGTGCGCGGCAGCTGCGTCTCGTGGCCGGCCACCAAATGGCCGATGGTACGAGAGTGTGGACCAGTGTGTCGGGGGCCGAGCTCAAGCTGGCCGAACGCGCGACGAGCGTGCGGCTCGCCAGGGCGTTCGTGCGCACCACGCTGCGGGAGTGGCGGAGCCCGGTCGACCACGACGACGCGGTGCTGGTCGTGTCCGAGCTGGTCACCAACGTCCTGCTGCACGCCCATGGCACACCGCTGATCCGCCTGCTGTCCGTAGCGAGCGGACTGCGCGTGGAGGTCTGCGACGACAGCCCGCTGCCGCCGCTGCCCGCCCGTGGTCTTGGCCTCGCGCTCGTCGAGGACCTGGCGACCGACTGGGGGACGTCGCGCCGGGACCGCGGGAAGGTGGTGTGGTGTGAGCTGCCTGCCGCGCCTGGAACCTCCGACGGCGAGGCGACATCCGCCTGAGCGGCGCTGTGCCGGCGGTCCCCGGTTGCGGCAGAGTTGGCGCATGGTCGACGATCCAGCCCCGCGGTTACCTGAGGACCTGCTGGTTCAGTGCGTGGTCGACTACGCGTTGTTCGTCCTGGATCCGGCGGGGCGCGTAGCGAGCTGGAACGCGGGCGCCGAACGCATAAAGGGCTACCGCGCCGAGGAAATCCTCGGCCGACACTTCTCCATCTTCTACCCACCAGAAGACATCGCCGCCGGCAAACCCACCTGGGAACTCCAACAAGCCATCACCGACGGCCGCCTCGAAGACGAAGGCTGGCGCCTCCGCAAAGACGGCACCCCCTTCTGGGCCAACGTCGTCATCACCGCCCTACACGACGAACACGGACAACTCCGCGGCTTCGGCAAAGTCACCCGCGACATGACCGAACGCCGGCGTGCCGAAAAGGCGCTGCGCGACAGCGAGGAGCTGTTCCGCCTGCTGGTCCAGGGAGTGCTCGACTACGGCATCTTCATGCTCGACCCGACCGGGCACGTGGCCAGCTGGAACGCGGGCGCCGAACGCATAAAGGGCTACCGCGCCGAGGAAATCCTCGGCCAACACTTCTCCATCTTCTACCCACCAGAAGACATCGCCGCCGGCAAACCCACCTGGGAACTCCAACAAGCCATCACCGACGGCCGCCTCGAAGACGAAGGCTGGCGCCTCCGCAAAGACGGCACCCCCTTCTGGGCCAACGTCGTCATCACCGCCCTACACGACGAACACGGACAACTCCGCGGCTTCGGCAAAGTCACCCGCGACATGACCGAACGCCGCATGACCGAGCAGGCGGTCGTCGAGGGCCGCCGCCTGCTCAGCCATCTGGTGGAGGCCCAGGAACTGGAGCGCCGCCGGATCGCGTGGGACGTGCACGACGACTCCATCCAGGCGATGGTCGCCGTCGGCATGCGGCTGCAACTGCTGGCCGAGCGCGTGGCGCCCGAGCATCGGCCGCTCGTGCACCAGCTCGACGAGGCCGTCCGCGGCACGGTCGGCCGGCTGCGGAACCTGATCGTGCGGCTCCGGCCGACGTCCATCGAGCAGCACGGTCTGGTCCACGCGCTGTCCGGCTACCTCGACGAGGTGGTCGCCGGCTGGGGCCTCGAGACCTCGCTGCGGGTCGCCCTGGACTGCGAGCCGCCGACTGAAACCGCTATCACCATCTTCCGCATCTGTCAGGAAGCGCTGATCAACGTGTACAAGCACGCCGAGGCCACCGGCGTGACCGTCACGCTCGCCACCTGCGACAACGGCACCCTGGTCGAGGTGGCCGACGACGGCGTCGGCATCCGGCAGGACCCATTGCCGCGCGGGCAGCGGCACTTCGGCCTGCTGGAGATGCGCGAGCGCGCCGAGACGGCGGCCGGCTGGTTCACGTTGGCCGCCGGCCCCGACGGCGGCACGACCGTCCGGTTCTGGTTGCCGAACACGCCGGGGCGCGCATGAGTGGTCCTGCGTCAGGTGACTCGGTCCGGGTGTTGATCTCCGACGACGACCCGATGATCCGCGACGCGCTGCGCGAACTGCTGGAGGCCCAGCCGGACCTGGCGGTGGTGGCGGTCACGAAGGACGCCGACGAGGCCATCGAGCACACCGAACGCCTCCGTCCGGCGGTCGCCGTGCTCGACGTGCGCATGCCCGGCGGGGGCGGCGTCCGCGCGGCACGCGAGATCCGGGAACGGTCGCCCCGCACGAGAATCCTCGTGTTCTCCGCCTACAACGACTTCGGCGGCGAGGCGGAACTCAGCGAACTGGGCGTGATCGAATACCTGGTCAAGGGGGTGCCGAACGCGGAGATCATCGCCGCCGTCCGGCGCCTCGGTGACAGTTTTGGTCACACAGAGCCAAGCTGACCTGCCACGATCGTGGCCTCGCTGGACACCACTTTCCGTGCGTGGGATGGTGGATGGAGCGGTTGAGCCAACAGCCACAAGTTCGTGGAAAGCTGCGGACGGCTTGCCTGAGTACCAGGCATCTACGCACGGGCTGCGCTGTCGGGGCCGCACATCTCAGTGAAGCCCGGGGCCGGGGAGACCGAATGTCCAGGACAACGATCAGCCAGCGTGACCAGACCCACCGCTACCTGACGGTCGCCAGGGTGACCCACCGGCCGAACCTCGAAGGGCTCCAGCCGGTCGGTGACATAGACCTCTATACGGCACCCATGCTCCAACGCATGCTCGACGACCTCGACAAACGCGCGGTGCCCGGCGTGGTGATCGACATGTCGCGGGTCGACTTCCTGGCGATCGCCGGGCTGCGCGTCCTGTACGACGCCAGCGAACGCGCGGCGCGGGACGGCCGGCGCGTGGTGCTCGCCAACTCGTCCTCCCTGGTGCGGCGCGTGCTCGTGCTGACCAAGACCTTGGAACTGCTCGACGTCCGCGACAGCGTGGCGGACGCGTTGGCCGAGCTGGACACCCCGGCCAACGCCTGACCTCACGGCACCGACTTGACAGACAAGTCGTCGAATTCGTGCTGCATGTTCACCGCCTCCGCGCTCCACGAGCTGAACGTGACGCCCGTGAAACCGGTGGCCGGCTGCCAGCGGTGCGTGGTCGGCGGAAACTTCACCCCGTCGATGGTGACTGTCGCCTGACCGCCCGCTGGCCCGGACGTGGTGTCGATGACGATCGGCATCCAGGTCTGGTTCGGCGGCTGGTTCGGCAGCGCGCCGACCTCCTGCCAGCCCGCGTCCGTGCGGGCCCGCAGCTTCAGCACGCCGTTCGACGGCCGGAAGTGGAACTGCCAGCCGATGGCGTCCTGGCCGGCCGCGTTCTTGCCCGGGATGGAGATGACCAGGCCGGACCCGTACATGGAGCCCGCGTAGCCGAACGCGACTCGCTGCCCTGTCCGGTTCGGCGCCGGCAGTGTGGCCGTGGCGGTCGCCGCGGGGTCCAGGTCGACCAGCGCCAGGCGTCGTTTGCTGTCCCAGCCGGGCATGATCGTGTCGGTGACCGTCGCGTACCGGGTGTCGACGAACCCACGCGGCGGCGCGCCCGTCGCGTCGTTCTCGAACGTCAGCAGGTCAGCCGCGTACAGCTCGAGTTCGGTGACCGCGTCGAGCCGGCCGCCGGCGGGCGGGCTGATCCGCACGAACCGGGCGGGAGTCGGGTCGATCGAGGTGTACCGCAGGGCGTGGTCGACCGAGTTCCGCGCCGAGACCACAGGCTTGCGCCAGGCCCGCCCGTCGACGGAAAGCTGCACGTCGGCGTCCTGCGGCACTCCGTAGCCGAGCATGAGGCCGATCTTGTCGAGCGTGTGGACGCGGTCCAGCTCGACCACCAGTGACGCGCCGGGCGCCAGCCGGGCGGCCGAGTGTCGCTCCGAGCTGCCGTCGGCCGCGCCCGCCAGGCGGGTCTCGGGGAAGCGTGGGTCGGCCGCCACGACCTGGCCGGTGAGCGTGACGCTGCCGGAGCGCACCTTGGTCGGCAGGTCGAGCTTGCCGGTGCCCGGGGTGACGGCGTCGACCTGCCGAGCCCAGACCCGGTGCAGCTGGCCGTACTCACGGCAGCCCCAGATGTTCGCGCAGGAGTCGCCGAACACCACCGACTGGTTGGCGCCGACGCTGACGACCGCCGTGTTGCCGCTGGAACCGTGGTAGCGCGCGGGTTGCGACGCGCGCGGCGGGTTGGCGAACACCTGGCGGTAGTCCTCCCAGGTGCGGCCGGTGCCGTCCCGGCTGACCAGCAGCGTGTTGTCCGGCCTGCCGTAGGTGAGCACGAGCATTCCGTTGGGCTGCAACATGACGGCCGGGTCGACCCAGCCCCTCGGCGCGCCGGGCGGTGCCACGATCGGGGCGGCCGGCGACCACGTGCGGCCGTCGTCGGCGGAGAACGTCTGGAACAGGTCCTCCGAGCCGTCCGCGCGCAGGAACGCGACCAGGCGGCCGTCCGTGGTGCGGGAGATGATCGACTCGTTGGTGCCGACGGTCGCCGTCGGCTGGCGCAGCGCGGGGCTGCGCACCGTCCACGTGTGGCCGTTGTCGGTGCTCTGCAACAGGGTGCTGCGGTTCTTCGTCTCCCCGACGGCCGTGCCGTACACGGGCATCAACAGCGTGCCGTCGACCAGCACGGTGATGCCGCGGTGCACGCGGATCCACTGGAACTTCACCTTGTCCTGCACGAACGTGGCCGCGCCGCGGGTCCAGGTCCGGCCGAGGTCGGTGGAGCGGGCGGTGTCGAGCGAGATGACGCCGGTGGCCGGGTCGATGATCGGCAGGAACTCCACGGCCAACAGTGATCCGTCGTCGAGCCGGGCCGCGTTCAGCACGTTTGTCTGGCCGCCGCCCGTGGTGAAGGTGCGGGCGCCGTCCTCGGAGACGCCGTACCCGATGACCGCCTTCGCCGTCGGGCTGTCGGGGTTGGCCGCCCAGCTGACGAAGACCTTCTTCTGGGTCACGCCGTCCACCACATGATCGGTGGCGAAGGTCTGGGCGAACGCCGCGAGGTTGCCGGGGGCGGGCGAGTAGACGTTCCACTCGGCGCCCAGCGTGACCGCGTGTTCGGCCGGCGGTGCGCCAGCCGCTGTTGGTGCCGCGTTCGTGCCGGTCACCGAGCCGCCGGCGAGAACCACCGCCACCAGCACCGCCAGTACACCGAGCCGTACGGTTCTCGTTCGCATGCGGGGATGTTTTACGGAACAGCGTTTCATGTCAACAGTGGACGTCGGCGGCCCGCCGTTCCACTACGCCGCGATCGGAAGCGCCAGAACCATCGCGTCGAAGTGGGGCGAGTCGGGATACGGCCGTAGCTTCCCAACCTTCTGCCAACCCCAGCGCGCATATGCGGCCTGGGCTGTGGTGTTGTTCTCCCGCACCAGGAGCGTCGCTCGCTCCTCGCGGCGACCACCCAGCAGTTCGTCATGCAACGCATGAGCGACGCCTCGCCCTTGCCACTCCGGTGTCACCATCAGCTCATTCAAAGCGAAGGTGCGATTCCCCGTCTCGTCCGTGAATCCGTCCGGGACCGGCGTGGTCAACCCCTGCCACCAGCGGGCAGTGGTCGGCAGCGTGTATCCGAAAGCCAGGCCGACGGCGCTCTCACCTGTGTACGCGGCAACGAGTTCGAACCCAGGCGCCTTGACGTAACCCCGCACACGCTCGATGAACCGCTCGGTCGAGTAGAACGGGTCGGCGATGACGTCCGCATGGCTCGCTTCATAGACCGGCCCGACAACGGTTTCGAACGCGGCTTCCGTCATCAGCGCGTCGTGGTGCGAAAATATCAATGACATCCCAGCTCAGTCGTTCGTGAGGTTGCTGATCATTTCTGCGGCGGCGAGAACCGTCGAATCCTGTCGCATGGTTGAAGGGACCTTGTCGACCACCGCCTTGCCGCTTCGCAACACAAGCCCGTCCGCGCGTTGCCACGGCACCAGCCCCTCGAAGACCGATGTCAGGTGGGCCGCCCCTCCCCTGACATCGCCGGCCCGGATCAGCGCCACGGCCTGATGCATGGCCACCTGTGTCCGCCCTTGGTAGTTGCCACGGGGGTAGCAGGCCGACGCCGCATCGCAGGCCGCTTGCGCCTCGTCAACCCGGCCGGCGTGCGCGTGAACATGACTTTCCACGTGGCGCAGTCGTTGTTCGGCCCAGTTCCATTGACTCTGCTGGTCTGTCAGAGCAAGTTCCGGTAGTCGTTCGAACATGTCGGCGACCTGGTTCAACGCCACGCGCGCCTCTGCATACCGGCCGATCTCACTCAGGATCTGCGCCTGCGCCGCCAAGCCGCTGATCACTCCGACGCACGGTGTGTTCCGACCACGCTCGACTGCCGCGGCTGCGAGCATCAGCACCCGCGCGGGTGGAGCGGTGTGGAGCGAGAAGACCGCCTGGCGGCCGGACACCAGCGCTGCCAACCTCTGGTCCTTGGCTCCCTCCGCCGCGCGGGAAGCCGTTCGCCACCATCGCTCGGCAGATCGCTGCTGCCGCAGGTTCAGCAGGCTGATCGCCGTCAGTGCGGCCAACTGCGTGCCGGAATGCACAAGTCTCGTCCGGAGAATGCCGGTCGCATCGGCGATACGACGCTTGATCTCCTCGAAGTCGGCAACCAGGTCACCCAACAGCTGAGTTGCCGGCATGGCGCCGACTTCGTGGGCGTAGGTGGCGACTGTCTGCTCCCAGTCGTCCGCATCTCGATCAGTTGGCTCCGACGGGAACATGCCGTCCAAGCCTCGACGGACCTCTTCAAGCCTCTCGACCAAAGGAGAGGTCACCGCGACCTGACCAACCAGACCTAGCAGCGTTCGCCGCCTCACGTCGTCCTCCTCCCCGCCAGCTCTGACAATCCCCGTCAGGTCATTGCGGATCGCGTACGCCTCGAGCTGAGCAGCCTTGCGTAGTTCGACCAGTTCGCTGCCCGCTTCAAGTCTCCTGTCGATGGCTTGGACCAGCTCGAAGGACGGCACGCCGTGCTGGACGTTCTCGGCGCTGGAGATGTACTGCCGGCTGTAGCCGACTTCCCTCCCGAGGTGCGGTTGGCTGAATCCCGCGGCCTTTCGACGGCTTCTGATCTCGGACGCGAGGCGTTCACGCGCCGAGCCGCCACCTGGCTCTTGGTTCCCGACCATCCCGCGCTCCGCCCAGAAGCCTTCCCGGTGTCAACACGTGCTGTAGTCGAAAGAGACTATTGCCGTGATCGTAGCTGGTCCTGGTCCTATAGCGATGTGAAGAGCGATGACCTCATCCGCAACGACCAGGAGGAACGCGTGACCCCAGAACCCCCTCAGGCGCATATCTGGCTGGATATTCCAGCGAACTGCCGAATCGAAGTGGAGTTCATTTCAGACGATGAGACGAGGTTCGTCTTCGGTGATCCTCGCCGCGATGGTCACACGATCGAGTTCAGGCGGGAGGCTTTGGAGCGCTTCTGCTCGCTCGCGGGAGAACTGCTCAAGGAGGCAGTCCTCAATGACGTGCGGGAAGGCACACCTCTGGTCAGCGATCCAGCCGCCTGACTCGACGGCCCTGCAGGCATGAACCGGTCACCTGTCCCAAAACTGGTGGTCTCGCCGGTTCACTGGGACGCATGCGCGCGACGACCGAACCGGCCTCCCGGCTGGGGGCGGCCCTGCTCAACCTGTCCGGGCTGGGCGCCGGCTACGCCTACCTCGGCCGGTGGCGGCTCGCGGCCGCGCACCTGGCGGGCACGGCGGCGCTGGTGGGCGGCGCGTTCCTGGCCGACGCGGCGAACGAGCCGTGGCTGTGGCGGATCCTCGGCGGGTATTGGGTGCTGTGGCTGGCGGCCGGCGGTTGGTGGGTGGCCGCCAGCAGGCCACTGCCGACGGGGCGGCGCCGGGTGGTCCCGGTGGTGGCCGGGGTGGTGCTGGTCGCCGCGATGGTCGCCGGGTTGCTGGCCTACGGGGCGGCCGGCCGGCAGGCCTACGACGACGGGGTGGCCGCGCAGGAGCGGGGCGACTGCGCGACGGCCATGGACCGCTACGACCAGGTCACCGGGCCGTTCGAGCTGACGCTCGGCACGACCGTGCGGGCGGCGGCCGCCCACCGCGACGTGTGTGAGGCGCTGGTCGCGGCGCAGGTGGTCGGGCAGGCCGGCAACCATACGGCCGCCGTGCGGATGCTCCGCGACCTGAGCGAACGGCACCCTGGCGAACTCGTCGGCACCCACCTGACCCGCGCCTACCTGGGGTGGGCCCGGGAGCACCGGCGGGCGCGGGACTTCGGCGAGGCGATCACCATCTACCGCGACCTGCTCGGCGATGACGCGGCGCACCGCGACGAACCGAGTGTGCGGGCCGAGCTGGCCGACACCTACGTCGAGCAGGCCCGGTTCCTGCTCAAGGCCGAGACCGTGGACTTCGCGGCCCTCATCGACATTCTCGTGGTGGTGCACACCGGATACGACGAGACGCCGGCCGCCAAGCTGGTGCCCCGGGCGATCGCCGAGACGTTCGCCGTGGCCGGCAAGTCGGTGGCCGACGGCCGGTTCTGCGCGGGAGTGCCCGGTCTCGACCTGCTGGCCGAGCTGGATCCCCAGGTGATCGCCGGCATCGCCGCCCCGCTGCACGCGAGCCGCGCGAAAGCCCTGCTGCAGTGCGGTATCAGCCAGTTCGGCTCGGGCAACTACACCGAGGCGGTCGCCAGCTTCACCACCTTCGTGGGGCAGTACCCGAACGACCCGGGGATCCCGCAGGCCCGCTCGGGGCTGATCGCGGCGACCGTGGCCGAGGCGTCGTACTACCCGGTGCCGTTCCCGCCACCGTGGGCCGGCGACTCCCCCGGCTCGGTGCCCGTGACGTTCTACAACGACAGCAACCGGCCGACCCACGTGATGATCGCCGGGCCGACGGCGCACGAGTTCGTGCTGCCCCCGTGCGGCGGCTGCCCGGCGGACTACGCCACCTCCGCCGAGGCCTGCCCGTCCTACGACGGCCGTCCGTCGATGACGCTGCACCTGGCGCCCGGGTACTACCCGATGATCACCATGTATGACGAGGGTGGCGGGATAGCCGGCCTGTCCGACGCGATCAGCGTGTCGCCGTACCTCCAGCCGTCGATGTGCCTGTTCGTCACCCGAAACACATGAGGCGCCTGGTGCTGGCCGTGGCGGCCGTGGCCCTGGCGGCCGCGGGCTGCGGGACCAGGGAGGGCACCGAACCGGTCGGTGAGGCGGACGCGTTCGCGACCGTCACGTCGATCACCCGACCGCCCGCCGAACTGATCGACTGGATGAACTCGGTCTGCGGCGTGATCACCTGGCTGGACCGCCCGGTGAGCGAGGACACGGTCGACACCTACCTGACGACAGCGCTGCCCGACCTGGACGCCCACCTGGCCCAGCTGACCGCCCTCCCCAGGACGAACACGGCCGGCGACGCCCTGGCCGGCGATCTGCGGGCGGCGTTGGAGGCGGCCCGCCCACAGTTGGTCACCCTGACCGCCGGCGGTCAGGCGATCCCGGACAAGCTCACGCGCGCGGCCGAGGTGGCCACGCTGCTGAACCAGGCGGGGACCACCGAGCCGTCCCTACCGGACCTGATCACCGACGACCCCGTGCTGAGCTCGGCCTACACGATGGCCGACAGCTGCACCTAAAGCTCCGGCAGCCGCGTGCGCAGCAGGCAGAACTCATTGCCCTCCGGGTCGGCCAGCACGTCCCACGACTCGTCGCCCGTCTGGCCGACGTCCACCGGACGTGCACCCAACGCCAGCAGCCGCTCCAGCTCCGCGTCCTGGTCGCGGTCCACCGGGCTCACGTCGAGGTGAAACCGCAGCGGGCTCGTCTTCTCCGTCGCCACGGCCGCGAACACGATGATCGGCGCGGTGCCGCCGAAGCCCGACTCCGGGCCGATCAGTACGTCGGGGCCCTCGCGGCTCAGCTCGACGTAGCCGAGCACCTCGCACCAGAATCGGGACAGCGCCTCGGGATCACGGCAGTTCAACACGAGTTCAGAGAGTCGGCAGCTCATGTGTCGAACCTAGTGAGCGGCCGGGCACGCTTGGTGAACAAGGACCCCCGGGCTTGTTACTAAGGTTAGCCTCTCTTTAATCTGTGGTCGTGCCTGAACTTCCGGACCACGGTCTCGCCGCGCACGAGGTCGACGTCGCCTACGGACGCGACGTCGTCGTCCACGCCGCGTCGATCTCCCTCGCCGCCGGCACGGTGACCGCGCTCATCGGCCCGAACGGCAGCGGCAAGTCGACGCTGCTGCGCACGCTGGCGCGGCTGCACCCGCCGGCCGCCGGTCGCGTGACCTTCGCCGACGGCGCCGACCTGCGTGCCCTGTCCGGCAAGGACCTGGCCAGGCGCATCACGCTGCTGTCCCAGTCGCGGAGCGCGCCCGGTGGCCTGTCGGTCCGTGAGCTGGTCGAGTTCGGCCGCCACCCGCACCGGTCCCGGTGGGGTGGCCGCGACGACGACGGCCCGGCGGCCGTCCAGCGCGCCATGGCGCTGACCGGGACGCTGGCCATGGCCGACCGGCCGGTGCAGGCGTTGTCCGGCGGTCAGGCGCAGCGCGCGTGGCTCGCCAGCTGCCTCGCCCAGGACACCGGCCTGCTGCTGCTCGACGAGCCGACCACCTTTCTCGACCTGCGCTACCAGGTGGAGATCCTCGACGTGATCCGCGACCTGGCCGACGAACACGGCGTCGGGGTCGGACTCGTACTGCACGACATCGACCAGGCCGGCGCGGTGGCCGACCGGGTGCTGTTGCTCGAGGCAGGGCGGGTGACGGCCGACGGGCCACCCGCGGAGGTACTGACCACCGAGAACCTCAGCCGCGCCTACGGCCTGCGCGTCGACGTCCACATCGACCCGGTGGACAACCGAGTCACCACCAGGGCGGTCGGCCGCTACAACGACGCCGGTATGCGGCGTCCTGCCACCGCCTGACCCCGCGCCTCAAGCAAGGAGAGAAATGCGCAAGATCATCGGCCTGTCCATGGCCGCCGTACTTCTCGCCGGCTGCGGCACCACGGAGGACGCCGCGACCGAGGGCCCGCGCACCACCAGCGAGGAGATCACGGTTACCGACTCACGCGGCAAGGAGGTCACCCTCGACGGGCCGGCCGAGCGCGTGGCGGCCACCGAGTGGAACGCCGTGGAGTACCTGGGGGCACTCGGCGTCACCCCGACGGCCGTCTCCGACATCGACGGCTACCAGACCTGGACCAGCTCCGAGCCGCTGCCCGAAGGCGTGACCGACCTCGGCACCCGGGGCGAGCCCAGCACCGACACCCTCGGCTCGCTCGGACCTCGACCTGGTGATCGTCACCGACGAGCTGACCGGGGTCGCGCTCGACCAGATCGAGGAGGACATCCCGGTCATCGTGGTCACGGGCGGCAACCGCGACGACAGCCTCGGCCAGATGTGGAAGAACATCGAGATCGTGGCCGAGGCCACCGGCACGGCCGACAAGATCGCCGGGCTGCGGTCCGACCTGGCGGCGAAGTTCGAGGAGGGCAGGGCTGCCGTCGAGGCGGCCGGCGCCACCGGCGAGAAGATCGCCTTCTCCGACGCCTACATCGACGCCGGCACCGTGACCGTCCGGCCGTTCGCCAGGGGCTCGCTGGTCTCGGACGTGCTCGAGGAGATCGGCCTGCCCAACGCCTGGCCCACGGACATGGAGGGCGACGAGCGATACGGGCTCGCCACCATCGACGTCGAGGGCCTGACCGTGCTCGACGACGTGCGGTTCTGGTATCTGGCGAACGACGCGCTCGGCGATCCGTACACCCAGGAACTGGCGAACAACGCCATCTGGACGAACCTGCCGTTCGTCAAGAGCGGCAAGGTCCACCGCATCCCCGACTCCATCTGGGTGTGCGGTGGCCCAACCTCGATGGCCCAGGTCATCGACGCCGCCGTCGCGGCGCTCAGCTGAGCCCGCCTCAACCAAGGAGAGACATGCGCAAGATCATCGGCCTGGTCACGGCCGCCGTCGTGCTGGCGGCCGGCTGCGGCACCACGGAGGACCCGGCAGCGGAGGACTCGCAGAACACCGGCGAGAAGATCACGCTCACCGACTCACGCGGCAAGGAGGTCACCCTCGACGGGCCGGCCGAGCGCGTGGCGGTCACCGAGTGGAACGCCGTGGAGTACCTGGTGTCGCTCGGCGTCACCCCGACGGCCGTCTCCGACATCGAGGGCTACAAGGCGTGGTCCAGCTCCGAGCCGCTGCCCGAGGGCGTGACCGACCTCGGCACCCGCGGTGAGCCGAGCACCGACACCCTCGGCTCACTGAACCTCGACCTGCTGATCGTCACCGACGAGCTGATCGAGGGCGCGCTCGAGCAGATCGAGGCCGACATGCCGGTCATCGTGCTCAAGGGCGGCAACCGCGACGACTCCCTCGGCGAGATGTGGAAGAACATCGAGCTCGTGGCCAAGGCGACCGCCACCGAGGACAAGGTCCCCGCGCTGCGGTCCGAATGGGACGCCAAGATCGAGGAGGGCAAGGCGGCCGTCGAGGCGGCCGGCGCCACCGGCGAGAAGGTGGCCTTCTCCGACGCGTACGTCGACGCCGGCACCGTGAGCATCCGGCCGTTCGCCAAGGGTTCGCAGGTCTCGGACGTGCTGGAGGCGATCGGCCTGACCAACGCGTGGCCCATGGAGGGCGACGAGGCCTACGGTCTCGCCTCGGCCGACGTCGAGGGCCTGACGGTGCTCGGCGACGTCCGGTTCTGGTACATCGCGAACGACGCGTTCGGCGACCCGTACACCCAGGAACTGGCCGGCAACGCCATCTGGCAGAACCTGCCGTTCGTGAAGAGCGGCAAGGTCCACCGCTTCCCCGACTCGATCTGGATGTTCGGCGGCCCGACCTCGATGGCGCAGTACGTCGACTCGGCCATCGAAGCGCTGGGCTGAGCCCGGCATGTCGACCACCCAGGAACGAGTGCTGCCAACCCGTACCGCCATGCCGGACGGCCTCGGCCCGCGCCGCACCGGCCGGCTGGTGGCACTGGCTGTCACGCTCGTCGCCCTGATCGTGGTCGGCGGTGCACTGCACCTGACCCAGGGCACCTCGTCGGTAGGGGTGAGTGACCTACTGGCCATGGTGTTCGGCAACGCCGGCGCCGGCACGGCGGACGTGGTGATCGAGTCGCGGCTGCCGAGATTGCTGGCCGCCGTGCTCGTCGGCCTCGCGCTCGGCGTGGCCGGCGCGGTCATGCAGTCCGTGTCGCGCAACGTCATCGCGTCGCCGGACACCCTCGCCGTGAACGCCGGCGCGCACCTGGCGCTCGTGTCCTTCGCGGCCTTCGGGTTGCAGCTCCCCCTGTTCGGTGCGACGGGCGTCGCGTTCATCGGCGGGCTCGGGGCGGCGTTGCTGGTGCTGATGCTGGCCGGCGGGGGTGGCGCCGGCATGGTCCGGCTGGTCCTCGCCGGCACGGCCATCATGCTGGCGCTGAACGCGTTGACCACCATGGTGCTCCTGCTGTTCTCCGAGGAGACCCGCGGCCTGTTCGCGTGGGGCGCCGGGGCACTCGGGCAGAACGGCCTCGGCGGGGTGCGGTCCCTCGCACCGCTGGTGGCCGTCGCGTTGATCGCCCTGCTGGTGATCGCCCGCAAGCTCGACCTGATCTACCTGGGCGACGACCACGCCCGCACGCTCGGCGTCGGCGTCTTCCGGATCCGCGCCTCGGCCATCGTGCTGGCCGTGCTCCTCACGGCGGCCGCCGTCACGCTCGCCGGCCCCATCGGCTTCGTCGGGCTGGCCGCCCCGGCGGGCATCCGCCTGCTCACGGCCGCCGTGCCGGGCCTGCACCGGCACGGCGCGCTCATCCCGATCTCCGCCCTGGCCGGCGTGGTCCTGCTGATCGGCGCGGATCTGTTGCTGCGCGCGGTGATCGGCTCGCAGGGTGCGCTCGAAGTGCCGACCGGTGTGGTGACCACGCTGCTCGGTGCGCTCTTCCTGGTGGTGCTGGCGCGGAACATGCGGGTCACGGCGACCGTGGCCGAACCGCCGGCGCCCGGTACTCGGGGCGGCCTCGGCGCGACGCGCTACCGCCTGGTGCTGACCGTGCTCATCATCGTCTGCGTCGGTACGGCGCTCGTGGCGCTGCTGCTCGGCGACGCGAAGCTGTTGATGGGTGACGTGCTGAACTGGCTGACCGGCCAGGCCGGCCCGATCGTCACCGGCGTCCTGGAGAACCGGTTCCCCCGCGTGGTGGCAGCGTTGTTGGCCGGCGCCTCACTCGCGTTGGCTGGCGCGCTGATCCAGAGCGTGAGCCGAAACCCGTTGGCGGAACCGGGAATCATCGGTGTGGCGGGCGGTGCCGGCCTCGGCGCGATCACCGTGATCACCATCGTGCCGACGAGCACCTTCTGGCTGCAGGCGGGTGCGGCCGGCGTGGGCGCCGCGGCCGTGGCCACCCTGTTGTTCTGGCTGGCCGCAAAGGGCGGCTTCGCGAGCGACCGGCTGGTCCTCATCGGCTTCGGCCTGTCGGCCGGTGCCATGGCGCTCATCACC
Source organism: uncultured Actinomycetota bacterium (assembly GCA_963826035.1). Classification (GTDB taxonomy): domain Bacteria; phylum Actinomycetota; class Actinomycetes; order Mycobacteriales; family Pseudonocardiaceae; genus Actinophytocola. The sequence goes on from CAWGVZ010000010.1 coordinate 1,458,988, forward strand.
GTGCTCATCACCGTTTCCGACCCGTGGAACGAGACGAAGGCGCTGACCTGGTTGGCCGGCTCCACCTACGGCCGGTCCTTCGAGCACCTGATCCCCATGTTCCTGGTGGTCCTGCTGGCCGTCCCGATCCTCGCGGGGATGCGCGGCACGCTGGACGTGTTGTCGGTCGACGACGAGACCCCGAGAGTGCTGGGCGTCGACGTGTCGAGGTCCCGCCTGATAGCGCTGGCGATGGCCGTGGCCCTGACGGGCGCCGCGGTGGCCGGTGTCGGCGTGATCGGCTTCGTGGGCCTGGTGGCTCCCCACGCGGCGCGAGCCCTGGTGGGTCGCCGCCATACGAGAGCCCTGCCGGCGACAGCGTTACTGGGCGCGACGCTGGTATGCGCGGCCGACACGATCGGCCGCACGGTGATCGCCCCGGCCCAACTCCCAGCCGGCCTGCTGACAGCGATCGTCGGCGCCCCCTACTTCGTGTGGCTCCTGTACCGAAGCCGCACCACCCAAACCTGATCCCCCGCTCCAGCACCCGCGAGTCCCACGTTCAAACCGCGCGAGTCCCACGTTCAGAACTGGTGAGTCCCACATTCGCGAACGTGGGACTCGCGGGACGCGAACGTGGGACTCGCGGGACGCGAACGTGGGACTCGCGGGATTTGCACGGAAACAGTTGTCCTGGGCCTTGTTTAGTGCGGATTTAGTCGCGAAGATGTCCCGTAACCTACGTGATCACGGGAGTCTGGACATGAGCGAGAAGCTGCGGAACTTCGTCGACGGTGGGCACGCGGAGCCGGCCGACGGCCAGTACGCGGATCTGATCGACCCGAGCACGGGCGAGGTGTTCGCGTTGGCGCCGGTATCCGGCCCGGCGGACGTGGACCAGGCGATGACGGCCGCGGCCAGCGCGTTCGAGGTCTGGCGCGACGCGACCCCGCGGGAGCGCCAGCTCACCATGCTGCGCTTCGCCGACGCGCTGGAAGCGCGGACCGACGACCTGGTCGACGCCGAGTGCCGCAACACCGGCAAGCCGCGGCAGCTGACCTACGAGGAGGAGCTGCCGCCGGCCATCGACCACTTCCGGTTCTTCGCGGGCGCGGCGCGGGTGCTGGAGGGCAAGTCGGCCGGCGAGTACCTGGCCGGCCACACGAGCTACGTCCGCCGCGAGCCGATCGGCGTGTGTGCGCAGGTCACGCCGTGGAACTACCCGCTCATGATGGCCGTGTGGAAGATCGCGCCGGCGCTGGCGGCCGGCAACACGGTGGTGCTGAAGCCGTCGGACACCACGCCCGTGTCAACGCTGCTCATGGCCGAGATCGCGGCCGAGTTCTTCCCGCCGGGCGTGTTCAACGTGATCTGCGGCAACCGGGAGACCGGCCGCGCGCTCGTGGCGCACCCGACCCCGCAGATGGTGTCGATCACCGGCTCCGTCCGCGCCGGCCGGGAGGTGGCGGCCGCCGCGGCGACCGACCTGAAGCGGGTCCACCTGGAACTGGGCGGCAAGGCGCCGGTGGTGGTGTTCGACGACGCCGACATCGCGACCGCCGCCGAAGCCATCGCGGTCGGCGGGTACTTCAACGCCGGCCAGGACTGCACGGCCGCCACCCGGGTACTGGCCGGGGCGGGTGTGCACGACGAGCTGGTGGCCGCGCTGACCGAGCAGGCGAAGAAGATCCGCACCGGCCCGCCGACCGACCCGGACGTGCTGTACGGCCCGCTGAACAACAAGGACCAACTGGCCAGGGTGGCCGGCTTCGTCGACCGCCTGCCGGAACACGCGTCCGTCCACACGGGAGGGTCACAGGTGGGCGACCGCGGCTATTTCTACGCCCCCACCGTGATCTCCGGGCTACGACAGGACGACGAGATCATCCAGGACGAGGTGTTCGGCCCGGTGATCACCGTGCAGCGCTTCACCGACGAGCCGTCCGCCGTACAAATGGCGAACGACGTGCAGTACGGCCTGGCGGCATCGGTGTGGACCCGCGACCACGGCCGCGCCATGCGAATGACCGCCCGCCTGGACTTCGGCTGCGTCTGGGTGAACACGCACATCCCGTTCATCTCGGAAATGCCGCACGGCGGGTTCAAGCACTCGGGCCACGGCAAGGACCTGTCGATGTACGGCCTGGAGGACTACACGCGCGTGAAGCACGTGATGCACAACATCGAAAGCTGATGCCCGCGACCGCGAACACCACGGCCAGCCCCAGCCAGCCCGTCGGTCCCGGCGCGGACACGACGAGGACGCTGACGAGCGGGCCGGCCATGACGGCCAGGGAGAACACGGTCGAGTACGCGGACTGGTAGGCCCCCATCCGGCCGTCGGGTGCCGCGGCGTAGGACATCGACCAGCCGCTCGCCGCCTGGAACAGTTCGCCCGCCGTTCGGAAGATGGCGCCCGCCAACAAAAGCATCACCGCGACCCACGGGACGACCGCGTCACTCGGTGCGAAAGCCACGCAGGCGACCGCCAGGAACACGCCGGCCCGGCGCGCGCCGCGGGCGGCGCCCGCCGCCGTCTCGGTTCGCCGGCCGACCCGGACCTGGAACAACACGGCGCCGAGTGTGCTCACCGCCAGGACGACAGCCATCACCGCCGGCGGAACGTCCGTCCTGGTGGTGATCCACAGCGGCAACGCGATGGTGAGGACGGCCGCGTGCAGCGACAGGACCGCCTGGGCGGCGCTGGCGGCGAGGAACCGCCAGTCGGGGGCCGGTTCCCGGCGCGGCGGTCGCGGCCGGCGCGGTACCGCGATGCGCGCGATCCCGAGCGCGCTGACGACGAACGTCGCGGTGTCGAGCCCCAGCAGCACCACGAACGCCGGCCGCGAGTCGATCACCAGGCCGATCCCGCCGAGCCCCGCGCCGAGCGCGCTGCCCGCGTTCAGCACGGTGCGCAGGTAGGCACGGGTCTGGACCCGCTCCCGCGTCACGGTGATCGCCGCGATGAAGGCGTTGCGCACGCCCGCCGTACCCCGTTCGGCGGTGATCACCAGGCACGTGACGACCAGGAAGTGCACCCAGGGCAGTGCCGAGTAGAGCGCGACGGCCGTCCCCTGCACCAGGAGCAGCGCCACGAAGACGGGCTTCGCGCCGATCCGGTCGGCGAGCAGGCCGAGCGGCACGCCGGTGAGCAGCGCGGCGCCGCCACCGACGGCCAGTCCCACGCCGACCTGGGCGACCGACAGACCAACGACGCGGACGAGGTAGATCGTGGCCACCGTGGCGAAGACGCCGTTGCCGATGCTGTTGACGAAGGTGACGGCGGCCAGCTTGCGGACCGGTCCGGGCACGGGGGTGAGACCGAGAACGCGAGCCAGCGGCGATCGTCTCGTCACCGTGGCCCCGAAGGGTCGAGCAGGTGGATCATGTGCAGCTTCGCGACCGGGTGTCCGGCCACCACGGCCGCCCGCGGTTCCCGCCCCCACACCTCGAACCCGCACGACCGGTAAAGGCGCTCCGCCGGGACGTTCCCCTCGGACACGGTCAGCCCGACCTGGGTGAGACCGGTGGTGGTGGTCGCGAGGTCCAGTACCTCGCGAACGAGCGCCCGACCGATCCCGCGGCCGGTCGCCGCCGGGTCGACGGCCATGCCGAACAGCGTCGCCTTGTGCCGCTCCTGCCGCCGGGGGCGCACGGCGAGCCCGGCGATCCCCACCAGCTTCCGCCCGTCGTACGCGCCGAGCACGAAGTCGGGCAGGCGGCCGGCCAGCCGTTGGACGGTCGCCGACAGCGGCTTGTCGACGTCCTCCTCGTAGGTCGAGACGAAGGCGGCCGGCGAATGACGCAGTGCGCGCAGGCGGAACTCCCGGTACTCCTCGGCGTCGTCGACGCACAGCTTCCGGATGGCCGGCCGGTCAGTCACGACGGAGTCTCGTGCAGCGGGTGATGTACGGCAGCGTGAGCTCACTCCGGTCCCTGAGCCGAGGATGGGAGTCGAGGAACTCGGCCACGTCGCCGAGGAGGTTCGCCCGGTCGGCCTCCGGCAGGGTGATGACGTAGCTGCGGGACGCGACGAGGTCGAGGAGTTCGGCCCTGGTCAACACCTGGCTCCACCGGATCTCCGTCCGTTCCGGCCGGCCGAACGGGGGTCCGACGTCCGGCTCGACGTCGATCGCCTGGCGAGTGTGCTGGTGCAGGACGCCGTCGAGGTCCTTCACCCATGGCTCGCTGTCGTCGCGGACGTTCCACGCCAACCCGAGCGTCCCGCCGGGCACGAGGACCCGGGCGACCTCCGGTACCGCGAGCGCCGTGTCGACCCAGTGCCAGGTCTGGGCGAGCACGACCGCGTCGACGCTGCCGTCCTCGAGCGGGATCCGTTCGGCCGAGCCGTCGCGCACGTCGGCCGTGGGAACGGCGGCGCGGAGCAGGTCACGCAGTCGCTCGGCCGGCTCCACGGCGACGACCTTCAGGCCGGCGTCGGCCAGAAGTCCGGTGAACTGCCCCGTGCCGGCACCCAGGTCCAGGACTCGCCTGGCTCGTCGCGGGATCAGCCATTCGACCGCCGAGGACGGATAGCCCGGCCGGGCGCGGTGGTAGGCCGTCGCCGCCGCTCCGAACGAGCCGGCCTGGAGTTTGCGGGACCAGCGGCGGGTCGCTCCCTGCCTGGTCATGCCGCACGCCCGGCCGATCTCCTCCCAGCTGACACCCTGGCGGCGCAGGTCCTCGACGATCGCCGTGCGGCGGGTCTCGAAGGCGGCCACCGCCTCGGTCAGCCGCCCAAGTCCCGGCAACCCGCCGGCACCGGCCACCTCGTCCGCCGTGTTGTCACCGTTCACGGGAGGCAACGTATGGTGCCCATGGTGATCATGTCAACAGATGTTGCCTGCCGAGGGCAACACCTGTTGCCTATTGCTCCCGCAGGCCCCACGGGGAGCCGTACTCGGTCAGCAGGTCCAGGAACGGCACGGCGTCGAAGGCCTCCGGCCCGAGCACGCCACTCCCCTCCCAAGCCCCGGACGCGAGCAACTCCAACGCCACCACCGGGTTGATGGCCGTCTGCCAAGCCACGGCCTGATGCCCGTACTCGCGCATGGACCACTCGTTGTCCACCACGTGATACAGGTAAACCTCGCGCGGCAGGCCATTCGCGCCCGTGCCGCGAACCCAGGTCCCCGCGCACGTCTTGCCGCGCATCCGAGGACCGAGCGTCGCCGGATCGGGCAAACACGCGGCCACGAGATCCCGCGGTGACACGGACACGTCACCGACCTGAACCGGCGAGGTCGACGACAACCCCAGCTTGTGCAACGTCCGCAACACGTCGATGAACTCGGCCCCGAGCCCGTACTTGAACGTCACCCGCGTCGCCGACACCCAGCGAGGGATGAGCAGCACCTCCTCGTGCTCCACGTTCACGCACTCGACCGGCCCGATGCCCTCCGGAAAGTCGAACACCTCCGGCTCGGAGAACGGTTCGGTCGTGTACCAGCCGCGTGCCGACTCCCAGATCACCGGCGGGTTCAGGCACTCCTCGATGGTCGTCCAGATGGAGAACGTCGGCGCGAACGCATAACCGGAGACGTCCAGATTCGCCCCGTCCCGCACACCGATCTCGTCGATCGAGGTGAACAGATGATCGGCCGCGTACCGCGCGAACACATCGGACAGCCCGGGCTCGACCCCGATTCCCACGAGCGCCAACCGCTCGGCCGCCTCCCACCGCGAAGCCGCCGCGAACTGCTGATCCCCCAACTTGATCCCGGGCTTCGCATACGGCTCGACAGGATCCGCCGTGGACAGTGACATGGCCATGTCGAGATAGTGCGCCCCAGCGGCGAGCGCCCCCTCGAAGATAGGCATCACGAACCGAGGATCGACCGCATTGAACACATGCGTTATCCCACGGGCGAGACACAGCTTCGTGATCTCATCGGCCGACGAGGCGTCGACGGTGGCGGCCGAGAACCGGGAGTCGGGCACGCAGGCAGCCGCACGGGAAGCCGAATAGTCGGCCACCACATAGGACTCGAAGAATTTCCGCCGAGCCGCGATCGCCACGGCCGCCGACCCCACGGCGCCGGCACCGACCTGCAACACCCTCATACGAACCGAGCCTTCCGTCGGGACCGCAGCTGCACGATTACCACCAACACGAACGCCAGCAGGAACACGGCCGTCCCGATCACGTTGACCTCACGCGGAATCCCACGCTGCGCCGCACCCCACACGAACATGGGGAACGTCACGGTGGTCCCCGAGTTGAAGTTCGTGATGATGAAGTCGTCGAAGGACAACGACAGCGACAACATGGCGGCGGCCGCGATGCCCGGCAGCACCAGCGGCAGCGTCACCCGCCGGAACGTCTGCCACTCCGAGGCGTACAGGTCCATGGCCGCCTCCTGGAGCCGTGGATCCAACCCGGCCATCCGCGCCTTCACGGTCACCACCACAAAGGACAGACAGAAGAGAATGTGCGCGACCACGACGGTCCAGAACCCGAGCGGCACCCGCAACGTCACGAACAACGCCAGCAACGAAGATCCCATCACCACCTCGGGGGTTGCCATCGGCAGGAAGATCAGCACGTTCGTGGTCGACCGGCCACGAAACCGGTGCCGGGCAAGGGCAAAGGCCATCAACGTCCCGAGCACGGTCGCCACCAGCGTGGCCACCAGAGCGATCCCGACACTGACCCGCAACGCCTCCCCGAGGCCGGCGGCCCCGAACGGATCGAGCCAGTAGTCGAGTGTCCACTCGGGAGACAGGTCGTAGGACAGCCGGTTCGACGGGCGGTTCAGGGAAAGCAGGAACACCACGACGATCGGCAGGAACAGATAGACCAGCACCACCAGCCCGACCACCAGGACCCAGTGGTCGGCCACCCACCTCGACACCCGCACTCAGACCACCTCATCCGTGCCGACGCGGCGCACGTACGTGAACACCATCGCCAGGATGGTCGCCATGAGCAGGAACGACAGCGCCGCGGCCTGCGGGTAGTCCAGCCGGATGAGGAACGCCGAGTCGATCACGTTGCCGATCATGTACTCGTTGGGCGTGCCCAACAGTTCGGCGTTGATGTAGTCGCCGGCCGCCGGGATGAACGTCAGCAGCGTGCCGGCCACCACCCCCGGCATGGACAGCGGCAGCGTCACCCGCCGGAACGTCTCCGACGGCCTGGCGTAGAGATCACCGGCGGCCTCGAGCAGCCGCCCGTCCAACCGCTCCAGGCTCGCGTACAGCGGCAACACCATGAACGGCAGGAAGTTGTACACCAGCCCACAGATCACGGCGGCCGGCGTGGCGAGCAACCGGAAGTCGTCCGGTACCAGGGGAAGCCCGCGGAAGAACTCCACCAGCCACCCACTGTCCGACAGGATCGACTTCCAGGCGAGCGTACGCACGAGGAACGTGGTGAAGAACGGCGCGATCACGCACACGAGCAGGAGATTCCGCCAGCGCCCGGCCTTCTGCGCGATCGCGTACGCCAGCGGATATCCGAGCACCAGGCAGATGACCGTGGCGATTCCCGCGTACAGCGCCGACCGCACGAGATGCGGCCAGTAGGCGGAAATCGCGTCGAGATAGTTGACGAACGCGAACGCCTGGGAGTACCCGTTCTCCAGGCTCCCGGAGCGGGAGTACAGCGACGTCCCGGCCAACTGGACCGACGGGACCACGAAGAACAGCAGCAGCCAGATCCCACCGGGCAGCAGCAACAGGTACGGAGTCCAGCGCCGCCGGCGCCGCACGGGCGGCGGCGTGCCGGAACCACCGGCCACCGCACCGGCCAACGCTGTCACGGCGCGACGCCCAGCGGATCGGCCGAGTACGGGGAGATCTCGTCACCGGCGCCCTCCGGTCGTGCCAGCACGAACGAGTGCGGCGGGTACCAGTGAGCCACGACCTCCGTCCCCGGCGAGAGCGGCTCCCCGGCCGACGCGTTCGCCGAGAACACCGACATCTCCTGCCCCCATGGGGTTTTCAGCAGGTATTCGGTGCTCACCCCCGCGTAACACGTGTCGGTCAACACGCCGAGGACCTGATTGTGCGTCTCGGGCGCGCCCTCGTCGGGCAACGCGAGGCGTACCTTCTCCGGCCGTACCCCCAACCACACCCGGCCATCGGAAGCACGCGCCCGCGTGGACGGCGCGGCGAACCGCACCCCGTGCGCGGTCAGCGTGAGATCCACCCCGGACCGCCCGGACACCTCAGCGGCGAACAGGTTGGACTGCCCGAGGAAGTTCGACACGAACGGCGAGGCGGGGAACTCGTAGATGTCCGTCGGCGCACCGAGTTGCTCGATGCGGCCGTTGTTCATCACGGCGACCGTGTCGGCCATCCACATGGCCTCTTCCTGGTCGTGGGTGACGTGCAGGAAGGTGATCCCGACCTCCGTCTGGATCCGCTTCAGCTCGATCTGCATCTGCCGCCGCAACTTCAGGTCCAGCGCGCCGAGGGGCTCGTCGAGCAGCAGCACCTGCGGCTCGTTCACCAACGCGCGAGCGAGCGCGATCCGTTGCTGCTGCCCGCCGGACAGTTGCGCGGGTTTGCGTTTCTCGAACCCGGCGAGCTGCACCAACTCCAGCATCGACGCGACCTTCCCGGCCACCTCCCGGATCCCACGCCGGCGCAGCCCGAACGCGATGTTCTCGCCGACCGTCAGGTGCGGGAACAACGCGTAGCTCTGGAACACCGTGTTCACCGGCCGCCGGTACGGCCGCAGCCCGGTGATGTCCCGTGCGCCCAGCGAGATCGTGCCCGACGTCAGCTCCTCGAGCCCGGCGACCATGCGCAGGGTGGTGGTCTTGCCGCACCCGGACGCGCCGAGCAGCGCGAAGAACGACCCCTCCGGCACGGTCAGGCTCAGGTCGTCCACAGCGGTCATGGGCCCGAACCGCTTGGTGACGTTGGCGAGTACCAGGTCCTGGGACACCCTTATGCTCCGATCACCTGCTGGAACTTCTGCTCGAAGATGCGTTCCTGCGCCTCGTTCAGTGCCATGAAGACCTTCGCACCGTCCAACACGGACGAGTCCGGGAAGATCAGCTCGTTGGCCGCCAGCTCGGGGTCGATGTTCTCCATCTCGGCCTGGGCGCCCTCGACCGGACAGATGTAGTTGACGTACGCGGCCAGCTCGGCCGCCACCGCCGGCTCGTAGTAGTAGTTCATCAACGCCTCGGCGTTGGCCTGGTGTGTCGCCCGGTTCGGCACCTGCATGTTGTCCGACCAGATCATGACACCGGAATCGGGCGAGACGAACCGGATGTTCTCGTCCTCGAAGTTCAGCTGGATGACGTCGCCCGACCAGCCGACGCACGCGGCGATGTCGCCCTTCGCCAGCTCCTGGGCGTAGTCGTTGCCCGTGAAGCGGCGGATCTGTCCGGAGTCGACAGCCACCTGCAGCGCGTTCAGCGCCGTCTCGAACTCGTCTTCCGTGAAGTCGCTCGGGTCGCGGCCCTGCGCGAGCAGGATGAGCCCGACCGTGTCCCGCATCTCCGACAGCATGGTGACTTTGCCCCGCAGGTCCTGCCTGGTGAGCAGCTCGTCCATCGTGCGGACCTCGCCCGTCACGTTGCCGTTGTACGCGATGCCGGCGAGCCCCGTCTGCCACGGCACGGCATACTCGGTCTCCCGATCCCACGGGCGGCCCCGCAATGACGCCAGCAGGTTCGCGGTCACGTTCGGAAGTCGGTCACGATTCAGCGGCTGCACCCAACCGAGCCGGATCATGCGGGCGGCCATCCAGTCGGTGAGGACAATGATGTCCCTGTCGATCGCCTGGCACGCGGAGAGCTGGTTGCGGACCTTGCCGAAGAACTCGTTGTTGTCGTTGACATCCTCGGTGTACGAGACCTCGATGCCGGCGGACTCCATGAACGCGTCGAGGGTCGGGCGCCGCGACTCGTCCTCGGAGTCCACGTCGATGTACAGCGGCCAGTTCGACATGACCAGCCGGCGATCCTGTTCCGAGGTATCCGCACTCCGGCAGCTCGCCGGGTCCTGCCGGGTGCCGGGCATGCCGCACGCGGTGAGCGCGCCACCGGCCGCGGCCGCCACCATGCCGCGCAGGACCGTCCGGCGGGACGGTCTGATCACCCGCAGCACAGCAGCCGCCTCCGGGGAGAGCGGGGTGGGCGCCCTGGTTCGCATGGCGACTGATACTGACACGCGCCTGGACCAGTCACAAGGGATTCCGTTGTTACGGTCGCACTACGCAACGAAATACGCTCGCATGAGCACTGACGCAGGAGGACTGAATGGCTGATCTGGACGATGTCTCCAAGGGGATCATCGAGCAACTGCAGCAGGACGGCAGGCGACCATACGCGACGATCGGCCGCGCGGTCGGCCTGTCCGAGGCGGCCGTGCGCCAGCGCGTGCAGCGGCTGACGGACTCGGGGGTCATGCAGATCGTCGCGGTCACCGACCCACTACAGCTCGGCTTCCCCCGGCAGGCGATGGTCGGGCTGCGGACGGCGGCCGACCTGGAGGAGACGGCCGACCACCTGGCGGAGATCCAGGAGGTGGACTACGTGGTCATCACGGCCGGTTCGTTCGACCTGATCGCCGAGGTGGTCGCCCGCAACGACGACCACCTGCTGGAGATCCTCAAGTTGATCCGCGCGGTGCCCGGCGTGACCACCACCGAGGCGTTCGTCTACCTGAAGCTGCGCAAGCAGACCTACTCCTGGGGCACTCCGTGAGCTACGAAATCCGTTGCGTATGCGGACGCTCACTAGGCTAAACCCTTGCACAAGCGGTACTCATGTGCGATAACCGTCGCATGGCCGACAACCTCTGGATGCATTTCACCCGGCGGTCGTCCTATGCGGACGCTCCCGTCCCGACGATCGCGCGCGGCGAAGGCGCGTACGTCTTCGACACGAACGGCAAGCGGTACCTCGACGGGCTGTCCGGGCTGTTCGTCGTACAGGTCGGTCACGGCAGGGAAGAACTGGCCGACGCGGCCGCCAAGCAGGCGCGCGAGCTGGCCTACTTCCCCATCTGGTCCTACGCCCACCCGAAGGCCGTGGAGCTGGCCGAGCGGCTGGCCACCCTCTCCCCCGGCGACCTGAACCAGGTGTTCTTCACCACCGGCGGGTCGGAGGCCGTGGAGAGCGCGTGGAAGCTGGCCCGCGCCTACTTCAAGCTGGTCGGCAAGCCCACGAAACACAAGGCCATCTCCCGGGCGATCGCATATCACGGCACGTCCATGGGGGCGCTGTCGATCACCGGCCTGCCCGGGCTCAAGGCCGACTTCGAACCGCTCGTGCCCTCGACCGTGCGCGTGCCGAACACGAACCAGTACCGCGCGCCGGCCGGGCTCGAGGACCCCGAGGCGTTCGGTCGCTGGGCGGCCGACCGGATCGAGGAGGCGATCCTGTTCGAGGGCGCCGACACGGTGGCCGCCGTGTTCCTCGAACCCGTGCAGAACGCGGGCGGCTGCTTCCCGCCGCCACCCGGCTACTTCCAGCGGGTGCGCGAGATCTGCGACCGGCACGACGTGCTGCTGGTGTCCGACGAGGTGATCTGCGCGTTCGGCCGGCTCGGCGAGTACTTCGGCGCGCAGCGCTACGGCTACCAGCCGGACATCATCACCTGCGCCAAGGGCATCACCAGCGGGTACGTGCCGCTCGGCGCGATGCTCGTGAGCGACCGGCTGGCCGAGCCGTTCAAGCACGGCACCAGCTCGTTCGCCCACGGCGTCACGTTCGGCGGCCACCCGGTGGCGACCGCCGTGGCGCTCGCGAACCTCGACCTGTTCGTCCGCGAGGACCTGAACGCCCACGTGCGCCGCAACTCCGACCTGTTCCGGTCCTATCTGGAGCGGTTGTACGACCTGCCGATCGTGGGCGACGTGCGCGGCGACGGGTTCTTCTTCGGCATCGAGCTGGTGAAGGACAAGGCCACGAAGGCGACGTTCTCCGACCAGGAGTCCGAGGCGCTGCTGCGCGGGTACCTGTCGAAGGCGTTGTTCGACAACGGCCTGTACTGCCGGGCCGACGACCGCGGCGACCCGGTGGTGCAGCTCGCGCCGCCGCTGATCAGCGAGGAGCCGCAGTTCGCGGAGATCGAGCAGATCCTGCGCACGGTGCTCACCGAGGCGTCGAACCGGATCTGAGGGAGTACGGTGAGAACAACCGTTCTCACCGCCAGGGAAGCCACAGTGGACCATCGGACGCTAGCCCTCGACGCCGCCGAGGAGCTGTTCTACAGCCGGGGCGTGCACGCGGTCGGCATGGACGACATCCGCGACGCGTCGGGAGTCTCGCTGCGCCGCCTGTACCAGCTGTTCCCGAACAAGGAACACCTGGTGACCGCGTTCCTCGAGCGCCGGGAGGTCACCCGGCAGACCGGGCTCACCGCGCACGTCGACCGGCACACCGACCCCGACGAGCGCATCCTCGCGGTGTTCGACTGGCTGCGCGGCTGGTTCAGCGAGCCCACCTTCCGCGGCTGCGCGTGGGTGAACTCGTTCGGCGAACTGGGCGCCACGTCACCGGCGGTGGCCGCCCTGGCGCGAGAGCACAAGGACGGATTCCGCCGCGATCTCCGCGCGCTGGTCCGTGCGGCAGGACGGCCGGCGTCGCTGGCCGACCACCTGCTGCTGCTGGCCGAGGGCGCGATCACCACGGCCGCCATCAGCGGCACGCCGCTGCCGGCCCGGCAGGCGAAGGCCGCGGCGCGCAAGCTTATGAATGTGTAGCGCAACCTTCCACAATGGGAGGTTGCGCACCAAGCTTATACGGCCTAAAAACCCTCCGCCTGGTGCGGAACGTAGTGCTCCTCCAGCCGCTCCAGTTCATCTTCCGTGAGGCGCAGGTCCACGGCGGCCACCGCGTCCGCCACGTGCTGTGCCTTGGTCACCCCGAAGATCGGTGCGGTGACCGCCTCCTTGTGCAGCAGCCAGGCCAGCGCGACCTGCGCGCGCGGCACGTCGTGATCCTTGGCCACGGCGGCCACCGCGTCGACCACCCGGCGGTCGGCCTCCGCCGCCTGGTTGTACAGCGTGGCGCCGAACCGGTCGTTCTCGCTGCGCGTGGTGGTCGCGTCCCAGTCGCGGGTCAGGCGGCCGCGGGCCAGCGGGCTCCACGGCAGCACACCGACGCCCTGGTCGAGGCAGTACGGGAGCATCTCCCGCTCCTCCTCGCGCATGATCAGGTTGTACTGATTCTGCATGGACACGAACCTGGTCCACCCGTTGAGGTCGGCCGCGTGCTGCAGCTGCACGAACTGCCAGGTCCACATGGACGACGCGCCGAGGTAGCGCACCTTGCCGGCCCGCACCACATCATCCAGCGCCTCCATGGTCTCCTCGATCGGGACCTTCGGGTCGTAGCGGTGGATCTGGTACAGGTCAACGTAGTCGGTGCGCAGCCGGCGCAGGCTGTCGTCGATCTGGGTCATGATGGCGCCACGGGAGAGGCCGGCACCGTTGGGGCCGGGGCCCATCCGGTTGTTGACCTTGGTGGCGATCACCACCTGGTCGCGCTTCACCAGCTCGCCGAGCACGGTGCCCGTGATCTCCTCGCTGGCGCCGAAGCTGTACACGTTGGCCGTGTCGAAGGTCGTGATCCCGGCCTCCAGCGCCTGCTGGATCAGCGGCCGGGCCTCGTCGATGCCGAGGGACCAACTGTGGGTGCCCCGCTGCGGGTCACCGAAACTCATGCAGCCGAGCACCACTCTGGACACTTCCAGGCCCGACCGGCCAAGACGCGTGTACTCCATCGAACAACTCCTCGCTTCGCGGTTCGCTTCCGACGGTAGCGGGTCCGTCTCAGCGCAGGCGGTCCAGGTTGGCCACCACCCACTCGCGGAACGTGCGCGGCGGACGACCGGTGACCCGCTCGACCGTCGGGTACACAGTGGACTCGTCGATCTCACCGGCGGAGAAGAAACCGAAGAACGCGGCCACGTACTCGGCCGGCATCTCCTGCTCCATGGCCGCGCGGGCCTCGTCGTCCGGCTGGTTCTCGAACCGCAACGGCCGGCCGAGCACGTCGGCCAGCACGGCCACCCGGTCCCCCGGCCGCAGCGCCTCCGGCCGGTGACCGGGTACACCTCGCCCTCGTCGTCGGGGGTCAGCAGCGCCCGCGCGGCCACCGCCGCGATGTCCGCCGGATCGACCGTGGCCACGGGAACGCCGCCCCACGGCCCGCGCACCACGTCACCCGCCCGCAGCTGCGGCAGCCACTGGGTGGTGTTGGACATGAACGTGCGCGGCCGCAGGATCGTGTGCGGCAACCCGGATTCGGTGACCGCCTTCTCCGAGCCGACCCTGTAGCTGGTGATCGGGTTCTCCTGGCCGGTGCTCTCCGCCGAACTGCCGGACATCAGCAACACCCGCTCGGCGCCGGCCGCGCGGATCTCGGCCAGCAGCCCCGGCATGTCCGCGTAGCCGCTGAGCAGGAACACCGCCCGCACGCCGGCGAGCGCCGGTCGCAGGCCCGCCGGGTCGTTCAGGTCGCCGGCCACCGCGCTCGCACCGGCCGGCAGCACCGCCCGGTCCGGGTCGGCGCCCGGACCTTCTCCCCCGCGTCGGTCAACGCACGCACGAGCGCGCCACCCACATTGCCCGACGCCCCGGCCACCAGGATAATCGGTCACTCCCGTCGCAAGCTCGCTCACGGGAGCCCGTTGAGGAACGGCCGGTGGCTGTTCTGGAACTCCCAGTTGTAGTAGCGATCCCAGTTTATCGACCACGTCATCAGCCCGCGGATGGCCGGTGACGCGCCGCCACGCAGCGTATAACCGCCGCAACTCTGGTTGCGCGCCAGGCAGGTCAGCGCCTGGTGCACCTGCGCGGGTGCCGTGTACCCGTTACCGGCGCTCACGGCGGCCGGCAGCCCGAACGCGATCTGGTCCTCGCGCAGGCCCGGGAACGTGTGGCCCGTGTTCGCCACGGAGAAGCCGGCCTTCACCATGTCGGTCATGGCGATGTGGAAGTCGGCGCCGCCCATGTTGTGGTACTGGTTGTCCAGACCCATGACCGGCCCGGAGTTGTAGTCCTGGACGTGCAACACGGTCAGCGCGTCGCGCATCGCGTGGATCACCGGCAGGTACGAGCCGGTGCGGTTGTCGCCGCCGCCAGCGCCGCCGTAGAACTGGTAGCCCACCTGGACGAAGAATGTCTCCGGCGCCATGGTGAGTACGAAGTCGCTGCCGTAGCGGGACTTCAGCGTGCGCAGCGCGGAGATGAGGTTGACGATCACCGGGGTGGTCGGGTTGCGGAAGTCGGTGTCGCCGGCGTTCAGGTACAGCGAGTGGCCCTCGAAGTCGATGTCCAGCCCGTCGAGGCCGTACCGGTCGATGATCGCGGACACCGACCTGACGAACGCGTCTCGGGCGGCGGTCGAGGTCAGTTGCACCTGGCCGTTCGCGCCGCCGATGGAGATCAGCACCTTCTTGCCCTGCGCCTGCTTCGCGCGGATGGCGGCCGTGAACTCGGCCTCCGACTCGACGCCTCCGCACTCGGCCACCGGGCACAGCGTGAACCGGATGTCGCCGGAGGTCGGCGTGGTCGGCTCACCGAACGCGAGGTTCACGATGTCCCACGCGGCTGGCACGTCGGCCATCCGCACGTAGCCGGAACCGTTGGCGAAGCTCGAGTGCAGGTAGCCGATCAGCGCGTGGCGCGGCAGATCCGCCTGCTGGCAACCCGAGGTGGTGGCGGTGACCGGCCCGCTGCGGCCCGACTCCCCGGCCGCGTTGTAGGCGGCGACCGTGTACGTGTGGGTCGAGCAGGTGGCGAGCCCCGAGATGGTGGCGCTCGTCCCGGAAGTCGTTGCCCGAACGGTGTTTCCCTCGTAGACCCGGTAGCCGGTGGCACCGGTGACCGCCGGCCACGACAGGGTGACGGACGAGGCGGTCACCGTGCCGAGCGACGGACTCCCCGGAGTGGCAGGGGTTCCCGGGGTGCCGCCACCCGGGCCGTCGAGCACCACGTCGTCCGCGTTGTAGGTGCCCGCGCCGTACCAGCCGTGCAGGTAGAGCTGCGCGCTCGTCTGGTTCGCCGCACTCGTGAACGTCAGCGACAGCTGGGTGAAAGCCTCGGCACCGGTCCAGGTGGACGGTCCCCCGGTCACGCCCAGGTACACGGGGTTGCCGCGTACCCAGGCGGACACTGTGTAGGCCGTGTTCGGTTGTACCGACACGGTTTGCGTGCACCGCGCGTTGTCCGACGCGGTGGCGTTGCCGGCCAGCGCGTAGCTGCCCGACCGCACGGGGCTCGTCACCACCGATCCGCCTGCGCACGACCAACCGGACAGCGTGCCGGACTCGAAACCCGCGTTGGTCAACAGGTTCGCGGCACTTGCCGGTGACGCACTCACGGTAACGAGTACGAGGGCGGCGATCGCCGCTATCAGGCGCTTCACGGCAGCGTGTCCAGGTGCGGCGCGACCGTGCGCGCGAAGTTGTTGCCGTTGCTGACATCCCAGTTGATCGACCACGTCATGGCGCCGCGGATCTCGGGATAGGTGCGCGGTGGCCGGAAACTGCCGCAGTTGGCGGCGCGGGCCAGGCAGTCCAGCGCGTTGTTCACCATGGACGGCGCGACGATCCCGCCGCCGGCCGCACCCGGCCCGGCCGGCAGGCCGAGCGCCACCTGGTCTGGCCGCAGCCCGTTCTCCAGCTGGATGCACGCGAGCGCGGTCATGAAGTTGACGGTGCCCTGGCTGTATGCCTGCGACTGGTCGCAGCCGAGCATGGAACCCGAGTTGTAGAACTGGGTGTGCACGACCGTGAGGATGTCGCGGATGTCCAGCGCCAGGCGGAAGTACGAGCCGCCGGTCGACTGCATGTCGATCGTCTGCGGCGCCATGGTGATGATCAGGCCGGCGCCGACCTGGCCGCGGAGGTTGCGCAGCGCCTGGCCCATGTAGGTCGGGTTGAGGCCGTTCTCCAGGTCGATGTCGACGCCGTCGAAGCCGTACTCGGTCATGATCGACCGGACGCTGTTCGCGAAGTTGGTGGCCGACGCGGAATCGCCGACCGTCACCCGGCCCGCCTCGCCGCCCACCGACAGGATCACCTTCTTGCCACGGGACTTCAGCGTCGCCACGTCGGCCTTGAACTGCTCGTTCGTGTAGCCGCCGAGGGCGGCGGAAAGGCCGGCGTCGACGCCGAAGGTGACGGCACCCGGGGTGCTGGCGGCCTCGGCGAACGCGACGGCCACGAGGTCGTACTCGTTGGGGACGGCGGAAAGCCGCAGCTCGGTGGCCGGGTTGACGAAGTTGTGCCAGTAGCCGGTGAGGAAGTGGCGCGGCAGGTCGGCCTGCTGGCAGCCGGTGGTGGTGCCGGTGACCGGCGCGCTGCGTGGCGACTCGCCCTGCGCGTTGTACGCGGCGACCGTGTAGGTGCGGCTCGTGCACGCGGGCAGGCCGGAGAACGTGGTGGTGGTGCCGGTGACCGTGGTGCGCAGGGCGGTGCCCTCGTAGACGCGGTAGCCGGTGACCGGCGCGGGGCTCGCGTTCCAGCCGAGCGTGATGCTGCCAGCCGTGGTGGCCGTGACCCGGACGCTGCCCGGGGTGGCCGGCACGCCGGGCTGCGGACCTGGTCCCCCGCCGCAGTCGGCGCCGTTGATCCGGCAGTTCGCCGGGGCGCCCGAACCGGCGCCGAGGAAGCCGAAGCTGGCCGACGCGCCCGGCGCGACGGCTCCGTTGTACTCGCGGTTGGCGAACGTGTGGTGGTTGCCGCTCGAGGTGAGCAGGGCGTCCCAGTAGGTGCCGACGGTGGTGCCGGCCGGCACGTCGAACTCGACGCGCCAGCTGGTGATCGGCGCGGTGCCGGTGTTGGTGATCGTGTACCGCCCCTCCCAGCCGGATCCCCAGTCGGAGACCTTCGTGAAGGTGGCGGTCTCGCCGGCCGCGGCCGCCGGGACGGCGGTGCCGGCCAGGCCGAGTAACAGCAGGAAGACGGCGAGGACAAGGCGACGGGCCATGACGACCTCCGAAACGCACGGCATGCAGGGGGTTGCCGTGAGGTGTCTATTTGTCTAGACCAATCGGGCCGTGTTGTCTAGTCCACCAGCAACACAACTTGCCTGTACCCCTCATGGGGGGTATATAAGGGGTTATGTCAAGATCGTTGCTCCTCGCCACCGGTGACACCATCGCCCAGCAGCCGCGACTCGCGCGCGTGGCAACCGGCGCCGACCTGCTGGCCCGGGTGTCCGCGGCTGACGTCGAGGTCGAGGACGTGCTGGCCGAACCGAGTTGGGACACCTCACCGGCGACCATGCTCGCGATCGCCCGGCGGGTGCGCACGGCGCTGCGCGAGGACGGGTTCGACGGCGTGGTGGTCACCCACGGCGTGGACACCATGGCGGAGACGGCTTTCCTGACGGAACTGGTGGCTGGCAAGGGCGCGATCGTGTTCACCGGCGCCGTCCGCTACCTGGACGACCCTTCCCCCGACGGCCCGCGCAACCTGTCGGACGCGCTGGCCGCGGCGCGCGTGGTGCGGAGCACGGCCATCTGCCTTGGCGGCGAGCTGCACGCGCCGCGGTGGGCGACGTTCACGGGCGACGGTTTCTCGTCACGCTCGCTACTGACGGACGACGGCGTCCCCGATCTCCCGGCCGCGCCCGGCGAACCGGAGTCGAACGTCGCGCTGATCAAGACCTATCCGGGCATGCCGGACGCACTGCTGCGAACCGCGGTGGACCTGGGCGCACGCGGGATCGTGCTGGAGGGCACCGGCTCGGGGAACGTACCGGTGGAACTGTTCACCACGATCGCCGAACTGTCCGAATGGGACATTCCAGTAGTAATCGCGTCCCGCGCGAACCACTCGGGCGACCCAGGCCTGGCAGCAGCGGTAGGCGCGATCGGCTCCGGCGGCCTCCCCCCAGACCAGGCCCGCGTGGCACTCATGGTGGCCCTAGCAGCCGGCGGAGCAACGGAGGCCCGCCACTGGTTCGCCCACCTGTAACCCCGCATGTTCCCACTTCCCACACCCGAGATCGCGGTTCCCACACCCGAGATCGCGGTTCCCGCACGCGAGATCGCGGTTCCCGCACGCGAGATCGCGGTTCCCGCACCCGAGATCGCGGTTCCCGCACGCGAGATCGCGGTTCCCGCACGCGAGTTCGCGGCGAGCGCCCGGCGCGCAAACCCGTCAGTTCGGTACGACTCGCTGTCCGTTCGGTACGACTCGCTGTCGGCTCGGTACGACTCGCGGCTTACCTAGCCGGTGACCCGGTAGACGGCCAGGGATTCACCCTCCTCGTCCCGCTTGGTACTGACGAGCAGAAGGTCGCCGGTCATCGCGAGGAGCTCACCCGGGGGCTTTTCGTCGATCACGTTTCCGGTCCGGTCGATCGTGACGATCGACGGCTCCCGCCGGAGGATATCCACCGAGATCCGGCCCTCGACGACCGAAAGCAATGATGTGTGCTCTTCGAGCGGCACGGTCATCACCGCCTGGTCCGCCGGCCGGAAGGTCACGAGTTGCGGCCCGCGCGTCAGCGGGTCCGCCCGGCACGCCACCAGCGTCGCGTCGGCCACGCAGAATCCGGGGTCCGCCTCGGGGAGCGTCGCGACTTCGCGGCCGGTGGCGGCGTCCAGTACCCGAACGACCTCGTTGTCCCCCGACTCGTCGTTCGTCACGACCACGACCACGTCGCCGGCGGCGTGCACCAGGTGGGCGACGGGGTACCGGTCGGCAAGGCTCCACTTGGGCTGCCCGGTGGCCAGGTCCAGCGCGGTAACCGTGCCGGGTCCAGTGAAGCCGGGCGGTATCGGCTTGTCCGTCGAAAACAGTGCGACGCCGCCGGCGATGGCATGCGGCCACGCACCCTGGTGTTCCCACTTCCGCTGCCCGGTGGCGACATCCAGGGCCAGCACCCGCACCTGCCCGACGTCGTCCGGATTGCCGAAGTTGGGCGCGACGCTGACCAGAGCCGTGGTGTCGTCCGCCGCCCACAGGTCCTGGTTCCAGTGCACCTGGTTCTGCCCACACCCCTCGGCCGGCGCGGTAGGTGCCCGCCACACGACGCCGCCGTTCTCGCCCGACAGCAACGCCAGACCCGGCTCGACCGGATCACACCCGAACACGTCGTAGCCGACCAGCACGCCGACGCCGTCACCGTGTCGCACCAAGAAGGGCAGCTGCTGGCTGGCGCTCGGGTCCAGGGCGACGTTCTGGCCCGGCAGCTCCGCCTCGTCGTGCTGTTCCCACAGCGCCGCGCCCGACTCGACGTCGAGGAGTTGGATGCCATCCTCCGTGCCGACCAACAGCCGACCGTCGCGCAGGCGGACGGTTCCCCCGTTGCGCAACAGCGTCACGTGCTCGGCCGTCCAGACGGGCTCGGACAGCGTCAGCGGGCCGAGTTCGGGCCGGGGCCGGGCCTCGGCCGGCGCCGGGTCCTCGTCCGAGCCGACCAGCAGCACCGCCAGGACGGAGGCCAGCACGACCACTGCCCCCAGTGCGATCAACAGCGGTGTACGGGCAGACTTCGGCGCCCCCTGGTTCACAAGCTTCCCCGTTCCCTCGGTCACTGACCCGATTCGAGCCAGTCGTGAGCGTCTTTGATGGGCTTGTGGCCGCTGCCGCCCTCGAGCTCCTGGGCGTGTTTGGCCATGGAGGCCTCGATTTCCGCCTCGGTCCGCCCTATCTGGTCGGATGCGAGCGCCAGATGGGTGGCGCTCTCCTTGACCTCCCAGGCAAGGTCGGCGATGAGTCCTTCCGCCAGGTTGAGCAGTGCGGACCACGTGTCGTACGGCCCGTACTCCGTGTCCCAGGTGTTGAGTTGCGCGGGCCGGAACCACGCACTCACGGCAAGGCTCCCGGTGTTGATCAGATCCGCGGCCTTGTTGAGCTCTTTCTCGATGGCCGGCATCGTGTCCGTGGCGAGGAAGTTCAGGGTCACCAGGTTGACCGCCATGCCGTCGATCTGTGTCTCCGCGAGCACCTGCGGCGTCGGCAGGTCGAACGACCCACTGCGACCGCCGGTCACCGTACTCATCGCCGCCTTGACCTCACGGTCGATGACCCGCTCACGGTCTTTGATCGTCTCAGCCAGCTTCTCCAGCGCCGCCTTGGTGTTCCTGATGACGTCGTCCGGCTTGTCGCCGGCGAACTCGACCGGTGGCTTACTCGGCGAGTCCTTGATGCCCAGCAACGTCGCCAGCGGGTCCAGCGCCTCGCCGACCGTGCTCAGGATGAGCTTTGTCGGGCCAGGCACCATCTTGGCCAGACCAACCAACGCGGTGATGGTGCCGAGATCGAAGGCGCCGGCAGAACCCCGGTCCTTCATCGCCGCATGCATCTTGTCGGCGATACCGAGAACATCCTCCCGCGCCTTGACCCAGATCTGCTGCTCGGCGACCAACGTCGCGACGGCGAGCACGACGACGGCGTACTGGCCGTGGATGACTGTGGGCAACGGCGTAACAAAATTCTGTTCGAACGTCAGGATCATCCTGCCGCCCATGTCGTCGTTCCCGATGCGCGACTGCAGGGTCTTGA
This sequence comes from uncultured Actinomycetota bacterium, assembly GCA_963826035.1. Lineage (GTDB taxonomy): Bacteria > Actinomycetota > Actinomycetes > Mycobacteriales > Pseudonocardiaceae > Actinophytocola. Next base: position 1,480,402 of record CAWGVZ010000010.1, read on the forward strand.
TCTTGTCCAGTTCGATGTTGGGGACGTCGCCGACCTTGCCGCCCTGCACGGACATCGAAATGGTCCAAGCGGCGTCACGGAGGCTTTTCAGATTCGCCTCGCAGTCCTGCGGGTCGGGAATCGCCCGCCACCGGTCGAACACGGCCTGGATGGTGTCCTCGAAGTGCGCGTAGACATGCGACGCCGCATTGGTCCCCTCGCCGTATTCGAACGCATAATGCCTCGGCTGGCCCTCGAACAGGCATTCGCCGCCGGACCTCCGCCACGGCTTCCCCGGCGGCGTGATCTCCCAACCGTGCATCAGGGAGTTCATGTAGTTGCCGCCGTGGCGGGTCCAGCCGAGGCTGTACATGTAGAAATCGATCGCCTCGTCGATAATCCGCTCGACGGTCTGGTCCACCTGGTCTTCGAACGACATGCCACTCCCCCACTCAGATGCTGCTGAGGCTGGGCAGCGTACTACCGGATTCGCGCCGGGGTCAGGCGATTCGGCGGGAGACCGCCGCGGCCAGGTCGGTGACCAGTTGGTGGAGGCGCTCCGGGCCGGCCGTGTGGTGCAGCGGGCCGCGGACCCGCAACGTGAGCCCGGCGACCGCCTCGCCGTTGCTGAGGATCGGCGCCGAGAAGTGCGCCCGGCCGCCCGTCGCGGACGCGCCGGAGACCAGCCGCTGCCACTCCGCGCTCAGGTGGTACCGCTCCGCGCGGCAGACGATGTCCAGCTCTTCCAACGTGCCGAGGATCCGCTGCACGGTGGTCCTGGGCAGCCCGGTGATGGCGGCCAGCCGCCCCAGGTCCAGGCCGTCCGGGCTGCCGGCCAGCAGCTCGAGCAGCTCGAACGCATTGCGGACCGACCGATTGGGTACCTGAGTCATGGGCGCCACCCGCTTCCGGCGAACGTTCCAGTTTCGAAACGTAGTATTGCAGGATTGTTGAACGATATCTACCGTCTGGAGGCACCACCCTGCAGATGAGGAGTGCACGATGACCGCTCCACACACCGCTCCAGATCGCCGGTCGCTGCGCCGGGCCTACACGGCAAGCCTGTCCGGCACGGCGCTCGAGTACTACGACTTCGCCGCCTACTCGGTCGCTGCGGCCACGATCTTCGGCGACCTGTTCTTCCCGTCCGGCGACAAGCTGGTCGGCACCATGGCCGCGTTCTCCACCTACGCCATCGGCTATCTGGCCCGCCCGCTCGGCGGGTTCGTCTTCGGCCGGCTGGGCGACGTGATCGGCCGCAAGAAGGTTCTCGTCTACACCCTGCTGCTGGCGGGAATCGCGACGTTCCTCATCGGACTGTTGCCCACGCACGCGGCCATCGGCGGCTTCGCGGCCGTCATCCTCGTGGTGCTGCGCTTCGCCCAGGGCGTGGCGGTCGGCGGCGAGTGGGGCGGCGCCGTGCTGCTGTCCAGCGAGTACGGCGACCCCAACCGGCGCGGGTTCTGGGCGTCGGCCGCGCAGATCGGCCCACCGGCCGGCACCCTGCTGGCGAACGGCGTGCTGGCACTGCTCCCCATCGTGCTGGGCGACGAACAGTACGTCGCGTGGGGTTGGCGCCTGGCGTTCCTGCTGTCGGCCGTCCTTGTCGCTTTTGGACTGTGGATCCGCCTGCGGCTGGAGGAAACCCCTGTGTTCAAGCAGATCGCCGACCGGGGCGAGCGGCCGAGCGCGCCGGTGTCCGAAGTGGTCAACGAGGAGCGGCGGGCGCTGGTGGCCGGCATCCTCGTCCGGGTCTGTCCGGACGTCCTGTACTCGGTGTTCACCGTGTTCTCGTTGACCTACATCGTGAACGAGCTGGACATGCCGAAGTCGGACGGCTCACTCGCCATCATGATCGGCTCGGCGTGTCAACTGCTGCTCATGCCCGCGTTCGGCGCGCTGTCGGACCGGATGAACCGGCGCAAGCTGTACCTGTACGGCACGATCGCCGCGGCCGTGTGGCCGTTCGTGTTCTTCCCGCTGATCAGCGGCGGCTCGTTCGCGTTGCTGGTGGTCGGGATGGTGGTCGTCCTGGTGATCCACGCGATGCTCTATGGCCCGCAGGCCGCGTTGATCACCGAGCAGTTCAACCCGCGGCTGCGCTACACGGGCAGCTCGCTCGCCTACACTCTGGCCGGCGTGGTCGGCGGCGCGCCGGCCCCGCTGATCTGCACGGGGCTGCTGCTGTTGTTCGACAGCTGGCTCGCGGTGGCCGGATACCTGGTAGTCACCGCCGTGCTGACCGCCATCGGGCTGAAACTCGCGAGGGACCCCCAACCGGAGGAGATCGAGGTGCTGGCGGTGAGCGGATAATGGACCTGAACAGTGATGTGGGCGAGGGCTTCGGACCGTGGCCGATGGCCGACGACGACGCTCTGATCGAGTTGGTGACCAGCGCGAACATCGCGTGCGGCTTCCACGCGGGCGACCCGAGAACCATGCGGCGCACCTGCGAAACCGCCGTACGGCACGGAGTGGCGGTCGGCGCACACGTCGGCTACCGCGATCTGGCCGGCTTCGGCCGGCGGTTCGTGGATGTCGAACCGGCGGAGCTGCGAGACGACGTGCTGTACCAACTCGGTGCCCTGCAAGGGATCGCGAACGCGGTCGGCACGCGCGTCGACTACGTGAAGCCGCACGGCGCGCTGTACAACACGATCGGCCGGCACGACGGCCAGGCCGGGGCGGTGGTCGACGCGGTCGGCCAGTTCGACCCGGCGCTGCCAGTGCTGGGGCTCCCCGGGAGCCGCTGGCTGGAGCTGGCCGCCGAGGCCGGCCTGCCGACGGTCACCGAGGCCTTCGCCGACCGGGCCTACACACCCGAGGGAACCCTGGTGTCGCGGCGGCAACCGGGTGCCGTGCTGTCCGATCCGGACGAGGTGGCGGCGCGCTGCGTGCGGCTGGCGACCGAGGGCACGGTGGTGGCGGTCGACGGCACGGTGCTGAAGGTGGACGCGCGCTCGGTGTGCGTCCACGGCGACAGTCCCGGCGCGGTGCGGCTGGCTCGGGCGATCCGCACTGGACTGACGGAGGCCGGGGTGCGGTTGCGGAGCTTCGTGTGAGGTTCCGCCGGTGCGGCGCGGCGGCGTTGCTGGTCGAGGTCGAGGATGTCCTGGGCTGGTACGCCGCCGTCGTCGAACGGTCGATCCCCGGAGTGGTGGAGGTGATCCCGGCCGCGCGGACCGTGCTCGTGCGGTTCGATCCGTCCGTTGTGGACGGTGTGACTTTGTCGGCGGCGCTGTCCGAGGTGACCCCGATACCGGTGGCCGGTGAGGACACCGAGCCGGTGACCATCGAGGTCTGCTACGACGGCGCGGACCTCACGGAGGTGGCGAAGGAGACGGGGCTGCGGGAGAGCGAGGTGGTGGAGATCCACACCGGCTCGGACTACGTGGTCGGATTCTCCGGTTTCGCACCGGGTTTCGGCTACCTCACGGGCCTCGACCCCAGCTTGAGGCTCCCGCGCCGCGACACACCGCGCGTGCGGGTGCCGGCCGGTGCGGTGGCCATAGCGGGCGAGTTCACGGGCGTCTACCCACGCTCCTCCCCCGGCGGCTGGCGGCTGCTCGGCCACACGAACGCGACGCTGTGGGACCCGGCGCGCAGCACACCCGCGTTGCTCCGGCCGGGCACCCGGGTGCGTTTCGTGTCGGTGGACTCGCTCCCGCCGGCCCCCTCGCCGCCGTCGGTCCACAGTGGACAGGTGGTCGAAGGGGTGGTGGTGACGGCGACCGGCCCGCTGGCAACGGTGCAGGATCGCGGCCGGCCGGGTTATGCCTCTCTGGGGGTGGGTGCGTCCGGCACGGCCGACCGGGAATCGGCCGGGCTGGCGAACCGTCTGGTGGGCAACGCGGAGGACGCGGCGTGCGTGGAGGTGACGTTCGGCGGCCTGGAGCTGGACTTCCGCGAGCGGGCGAGGGTCGCGATCACGGGCGCACCCTGTCCGATCACGCGCGACGGTAGGGGCGAGGCGATGAACGCTCCGTTCACCGTGTCGGCCGGTTCCCGCCTGTCCCTGGCCGCGCCGACCGTGGGCGTGCGAACGTACGTGGCGATCCGCGGCGGCGTCGACGCGCCGGAAACGCTGGGCTCCCGCTCGACGGATCTCCTTTCGGGCCTGGGCCCGGCCCCGCTCAAGGCCGGCGATGTGTTCCCCATCGGCCGGTCGGTGGCGGGCCCGCCGCCGACCGTGCAGGTGGCCCCGGTGGCGACCCCGGCCGCCGGTGACCTGACGGTGCGCCTGACCCCGGGTCCGCGGGACGACTGGTTCACGGCGGCCGCCTGGCAGGCGCTGCTCAGCGGGGAGTACGTGGTGACGGCGGAGAGCAATCGCATCGGGGTGCGGTTGAACGGCCCGGAGCTGAAGCGGTCCCGGTCAGCGGAACTGCCGAGTGAGGCGGTGGTGGCGGGGGCGGTGCAGGTCCCGATCTCGGGTCAGCCGCTGGTGTTCCTGGCCGACCACCCGGTGACGGGCGGATACCCGGTGATAGCGGTGGTGTGCGCGGCGGACCTCCCGCTGGTGGCCCAGGCGCGACCGGGTCAGGTGCTCCGCTTCCGCGCGCCGAAAAATGTCAGACCTGCCTGATAGCGTTGAAAACAGGGGCCCCTGGCCGATTGAATGGACCATTCAATCGGTGTTCACCCGATCGGGCGCTTCAGCTCTCGACCCGCTTCGTGTATGCCGCGACCAGCACGTGCTCCGAGTCGTCCAGGTACTTCAGCAGCAACCGTTCCGCGCGCGAAACATCCGCGACCTCGAGCGCCGCCAGCACCTCGCGATTCCGCTCCAGATAGGGCTCGTGCAGGCGCCGGGGATCGGCCATCAGGTGGAACGCCAGCCGCAGCTCGGCCAGGATGCCGCGCATCAGTTCATCCACCCGAGGCGACGCCGCCAGCGCACCCACTGCCTGGTGGAACATCATGTTGGCGGTCCCCAGCGCTCGCCAGTCCTGCTGGCGCATCGCCTCGTCGCCCGCCGCGACCGCCGCCGCCAGGTCGGCCGTGCGCACCGGGCCCACCAGACCCCGGACCGCGCCGCACTCCACCAGTTTGCGCACCCCGTAGATGTCGATCACGTCGTCCACCGTCAGCTTGCGGACGAAGACGCCCCGATTCAACTCGTGGACCAGCAGCCGCTCGTGGGTCAGCAGCCGGAACGCCTCGCGCAGCGTGTTGCGGGAGATCGCCAACGACTTGACGATCGTGTCCTCCGCCAGCCGCTCGCCCGGCTCGTACTGCCCCTTGATGATCCGGCCGCGGAGGATGTCCGCCAGCTTCTCCACGGTGCTGATCCGACCGAGCGACTCCCGCTCGGCGACCAGCTCCGTCTCCGGGCCCACGATGCCTCCAACTTCCCTGACCTGCGCCATCCCGATTGTATCCGGCCATCCGTACCAACCGGACGCTCGCCCGGTGGCCACCCGAAATTTTCTTTCCGGACACCGCTAGGTCTGGCAAAGAACCGACCACAGCGGTTTACTCAGCCTGTGTCGAAGCGCCTGCTCACCCTCGCCGCCGTCGCCGGTTCGCTCATCGCGTTCGGACCCGCGCCCGCACTGGCCGACAACACTGTGTCCACCAACACCGAGTCCACCAGTGACGCCGCCGCCTATCCTGGCGACGATTTTCTCACCGCGCGACAGCAGCGCAGCGCAGCCGCCGTCGAGCCGCGGCTCGAGACCAGCGAGCGGGAGCGGCCGGTGGCGCCGGGCGTCACCCTCCGCTCCTTCGACCGGTACGGCCCCGACGGCTACACCGGCACCCCCACCTGGCTCCAGGGCGACAGCCTCACGGTCGACCTCACTAAGGGCACGACCGTCGACTACCTGTTCCCCGGCCAGGTGGCGAAGGGCGAGCCGCTGTCGGTCCAGGCCGACCGCGACGGCGCGGTGGCCGCGGTGAACGGCGACTTCTTCGACATCAACAACTCCACGGCGCCGCTGGGCGTCGGCGTCCAGTCGGGCGAGGTGGTCCAGTCGCCGGACTCCGTACCCACCTGGCACAAGTCGGCCGCCATCCTCACCCCCGAGGGCATCGGCTCGATCGGCGAGGTGTTCTTCGAGGGCACGATCGCCACCCCGGACAGTGACGTGCCTGACCTGCCGCTCGCGGGAGTGAACAAGCCGACCCTCGCGACGAACGGCATCGAGGCGTTCACCCCGCTCTGGGGCACCTACTGCCGCTGCCGCGCCACCCAGGGCGCCGGCGCGGTCACCGAGGTCGAGGTGGTGGACAACAAGGTCACGGCCGTCCGCCCGCAGGCGGGTGAGGGCGCCATCCCGGCGAACGCGCTGATGCTCGTCGGCCGGGAGGAGGGCGCCGCGAAGCTCGCGGGCCTCGCGGTCGGCGACGAGGTCCGCGTCGACTACCAGGCCCGCACGGCCGAGGGCCAGCAGGTCCAGGCGGCCATCAACGGCCGCCAACTGCTGGTGGTCAACGGCGAACCGCAGAAGGCCAGTCAGGGCAACAACGTCCCCGCCGCCCCGCGCACGGCACTCGGCTTCTCTCGCGACGGCAAGCGGATGTTCCTGCTGACGGCCGACGGCCGGCAGTCGGCGTTCGCCGAGGGGCTCGGTCTCGACGAGCTCGCCACCATGATGGTCGAGATGGGTGCCTACCACGCGGTCAACCTGGACGGCGGCGGCTCGACCACGATCGTCGCGCGCGAGCCCGGCGCCGAGACGGCCCAGGTGGAGAACCGGCCGTCCGACGGCCAGCAGCGCAACGTGCCCAACGGCCTGGCGCTGTTCGCGCCGGACGGCACCGGCAAGCTGCGCGGGTTCTGGGTGGAGCCGGTGCTCGACCCGGCCCGCGCGTCCGGCTCGTCGACCGTGGCACCGAGCCACCCCGAACGTGTCCACTCCGGACTGACCCGCACGCTCCGAGCGGCCGGCTACGACGAGACCTACGGCCCGGCCGCCGCGAACCCGCGCTGGCGCGGCGAACCGAAGCACGGCACGGTCGACGGCAACGGCGTCTTTCGGGCCAAGCAGCCGGGCGACACGACCGTCTCGGTGAGCGAACGCAACGTCCGCGGCGAGATCGAGCTGACGGTGCTCGGCCCGGTGGCCCGCACCGCGCCGACCCGCGACCAGGTCTCGCTCACCGGGCAGGGCCAGACCAGCACGTTCGGCGCCATCGGCTACGACGCCGGCGGGGTGTCCGCGCCGGTCGAGCCGGTGGACGTCACGCTGACCTACGACCGCGAGCTGGTCGACATCGCGCCCAACGCGGACGGCCAGTACACGATCACCGCGAAGAAGCCGACCGGCTCGACGCTCGTCACGATCGACGTGGCCGGCAAGCGCAGCGTCCTGCCGGTGACCATCGGGCTGCAGGAGGTCATGCTCGAGGACTTCACCAACCCGGCCGGCTGGACGTTCTTCGGCGAGCGGGCCACCGGCGCCATCGCGCCGACCCCGGACGGCCACGACGGCCCCGGCCTGCGGCTCACCTACGACTTCACCCAGAGCACCGGCACCCGCACCGGCGGCGCCGCCGGGCCGGCCGGACTCCAGATTCCCGGACAGCCCAAGGCGTTGCGGCTGTGGGTGAACTCCACGGGCAAGGGCGAGTGGGCGAGCCTGCAGGTGTACGACGGCAACGGCCAGCTGCTGCCGGCGTTCCGCGCCGGCTACCTGACCACCACCGGCTGGCGGCAGCTGGAGTTCACGGTGCCGGCCGGCACCACGTATCCGTTGACGTTCCGCCGGTTCTACGGCGCGGAGACCGTGGCCAGCCAGAGCTACCACGGCGACCTGGTGATCGACCAGCTCACGGCGCTCGTCCCGCCGTCGCTGGACGTTCCGGTGCCGCCCGTGGTGGCCGACCCGGTGATCGTCCAGGACGGCACGGCCGACGCGCCGTGGCGGTTCGCCGTGATGTCCGACGCGCAGTTCGTGGCCAGGGACCCGGACAGCGACATCGTCGCCCAGGCCCGCCGGACGCTGCGGGAGATCAGGGCCGCCCGGCCGGACTTCCTCATCATCAACGGGGACCTGGTCGACGAGGCGTCACCGGCCGACTTCGCGCTGGCCAAACGGATTCTCGACGAGGAGCTGCAGGGCGAGCTGCGGTACCACTACGTGCCGGGCAACCACGAGCGGGCGGACGGCAGCCTGGCGAACTTCCGCGCGGTGTTCGGCGAGACGCAGCAGACGATCGATCACCAGGGCACCCGGTTCATCACCATGGACACCTCTGCGATCAACCTGCGCGCCAGCGACTGGACCCAGCTCGGCCGCCTGCGCGCCGAGCTGGACCGGGCGGCCAAGGACCGGCGGGTGAAGTCCGTGGTGCTGGTGGCGCACGTGCCGACCGACGACCCGACCCCGGCGAACGCCAGCGAGCTGTCCGACCGCAAGGAGGCGGCCACCATCGACCAGTGGCTGGCCGAGTTCCAGGACAGCACGGGCAAGGGCACGGCCTTCATCGGCGCCCACGTCGGCACGTTCCATGCCACGCACGTCGACGGTGTGCCGCATTTCGTGAACGGCAACTCCGGCAAGAACCCGTCGACCCCGCCGGGCCAGGGCGGGTTCACCGGCTGGTCGATGTGGGGAGTCGACCCGCGCGGGCGCCCCGGCGACTGGATCGGCGCCGAGGTGCGCCCGCACGTCGACGCAGTGGCCATCACCGCGCCCGAGACCGTCCCGGTCGGACAGTCCACTGTGGTCTCCGCCAGCCTGACGCAGGGCAGCCGGACGGTACCGGTCGCCTACCCGGTGACCGCCGACTGGTCCGGCTCGCCGAACGTCCACATCGGATCGCGCGACGACCTGCGACCGTGGCACGCGGCCTGGTTCGACCCGGCGACCGGGAAGCTGACGGCGTTCCGCCCGGCCACCGTCACGCTGTCCGTGACGGTGAACGGGGTCCGCCAGCAGGCGAGGATCGCGCTGGTGGCCGAGCAGGCACGGGCTACTGGCTAGCCAGCTCGGGCAGCTCGAAGCGGCCGAACACCCAGGTGCCGGGCGCTTCCGGGTCGTCGCCGCTCCAGAACTCGGTCCACAGCTCGACGAACTCGTCGCGCGACAGCGAACCGTCGTGGTCGCGGTCGAGCAGCGGGAACACCTCGTCGGTGTCGGTGGGCTTGCCGGACCACGTCTCGATCAGCTGGCGGTACTCGGCCGCCGAGATGGCACCGTCGCCGTTCTCGTCGATCGCGTCGAACATGGTGCTGGCGGTCGCGGTGACCGCGTCCAACTGGTCGCCGAGCTGGTCGACCACCAGGAGGACCTCGTCGATCGTGACCTTGTCGTCACGGTCGAGATCGGACACCGCGAGCAGCGTGTCCCACCACCCCATCATGATGGCGGTCAGGCGGACCCGGGCTTCGGAGTCGGGGGCCAGGCCGCGGTTGGCCGTCCATCTGGCGGTGAGAGCCTCGAAGTCGGACTGTTCCAGAAGGCCGTCGCCGTCGGCGTCCATGGCGGGAAAGACCTGGGCGACCTTGCGGCGCTGCAGTTCACTTGGCATTGCCTCAGCCTGAACCGCTGGGCCTGACCACACAATTGGCCACTCGTGTTTGCGTTTACTGCGACCGAGTGAGGTCGATGACACCGTGAGTAGATATTGTCAATCCGCCGGATGACTTGGCAATTTCACAAGCCCCCAACCAGACGAAAGTCGGTGACGGAGAGGGCAGGTCCATTCCTAGCGTAGATATTACCGGCCGGCGCGTACTGACCAGGCGTGTCGAACCGGTCCGCGGGGGCCGTGGCCACGAGCCACGGCCCCCGTTCCATATTTTCCCGGCCGGTCGGGAAAATGTCCTGAGAGCCGGGGAACTATCGGCCGACCGCCCCTTGCCTGGGCGACACTCGGTCGCGTGATGAAACGGCGAACGTTGCTCGGCGCCGGTGTCGCGGCCGCCGGACTCGGTGTGATGGGGACCGCGCGGGCCGGCGGCCCGGACTGGGCTCGGCTGCGCGCACACCTCGACGGTGACGTGGTGCTGCCGGGCGACGCGGCCTACCCGGTGGCCAAGCAGCTGGCGAGCGGCACGTTCGACCACGTCAACCCCGCCGCGGTCGCGTACTGCGAGAGCACGGCGGACGTCCGCACCTGCCTGTTGTTCGCGCGGGACCTCGGCATCCGGGTGGCCCCGCGCAGCGGCGGACATTCGGCGGCCGGGTACTCCACGACCACCGGTCTGGTGCTGGACACCTCGCGGCTCGACCGGGTGCACGTCGGCCCGTCGACCGTGACGTTCGGGCCGGGTCTGCAGGGGGTGGACGCGGTCGCCGCGCTGGCCCCGCACGGGTTGGCCATGATCACCGGCAACAGTCCGACCGTGCGCGCGGGCGGCTATCTCCAGGGTGGCGGACTCGGCCCGCTGAGCCGTAAGTACGGCGTCGGCTGCGACCGGCTGGTGTCCGCCGAGGTCGTGTTGGCCAGTGGTCGAGTGGTGCGCTGCGACGCCCACACGGCGCCCGACCTGTTCTGGGCGCTGCGCGGCGGTGGCGGCGGCAACTTCGGCGTGGTCACGAGGTTCGAGGTACGCCCGGTGTCGATCACGAGGCTGCCGACGTACCTGGTCATGTGGCCGTGGGCGGCGGCCGCGCGGGTGGTGGCGGCGTATCAGGAGTGGCTGGTCCAGGCGCCCGACGACCTGGACACGAACCTGACGATCGTGGCGCCGGGCCCGGAGCCGGTGGTGCTGGTGAGCGGTTCCTGGCTGGGTCCCGGTTCGGTGGATGCCCAGCTGGACGCGCTCATCGCCGAGGCGGGCGCGCCGCTGAGCCGAACGGTCACGGAACTGTCGTACCGGGACGCGATGATGACGACGTTCGGCTGCGCGGACAAGACGGTCGAGCAGTGCCACCGGGTCGGCGACAACCCGGCGGCCGTGCTGCCCAGACACACCTACAGCTACGGCCGCGGCCGGATGATCTCCCAACCACTCACGGCCGCGGCGATCGACGAGGCTCTGACGGCGTTCGACGCACCGTCCGCGCCGGGCCAGTTCCGGGCGATGGGCCTGTCCGGCCTGGCCGGCCGGATGAACACCCCGGCGCGCACGGACACGGCGTACGTGCACCGGACGAGCCTGGCGCTGTTCGGTTACGCGGCCGGTCTGCCGGGCTTCACCCCGACCCCGGAGGAACAGACGGCGAGCGACGCCTGGCTGGACGGCGGCATGGCGGTGGCCACCCGCCACGGCAACGGCGAGAGCTACGTGAACACGGTCGACGCGCGCCTGCCCGACTGGCGGACGGCCTACTACGGCGAGAACTACGAGCGGCTGGTGCGGGTCAAGCGCCGCTACGACCCGTACACGTTCTTCCGCTTCCCCCAGGCGATCGGCACCTAGTCACGCGCGGTGCGAGCATGCCTGGAACGACGCCTTACTGACGTTGAGCGTCAGGAACGACGCCTTCCAGGCATTCGACGGGCCGACCGAAAGCGGATGTGCTAGACCGGCGAGACGAACCCGGTGAGCCAGCCGGGATCGTCGCCGTCGCCACAGACCGGACACGGGAGTTCGACCATCCCGCCGGGCGCCTTCTCGATCCAGACGGAGCCGTTGGCGGGCAGGATCATCGGCCGGAGTCGCCCGTCGTCGGCCCGCACCTGGGTGAGCTGCCGGCACCCGTGGCACACGGTCCGCATGGTCGATCCAACGGATTCGCTCACCTGTTCACCCAACCCGATCGGCCGCGGCGTCGCAAGTCGCCGCCCGGGTGCCTCGATGCAGGGAACGACGCCTTCACTGCGTTGACCGCGGTGAAGGCGTCGTTCCCTGCACGAAGACGCCCTCCCGCGCGGCGACCGCGGCCGCCGTCGCCGCGCGTCGGGCCGCCTCCTCGTCCAGCGGCAGGGCACTCGTCAGCATCCGGTAGTACAGCGGCGCCGAGACCGCGCGGATCACCTCGTGCGGGTCCGTGCCCGCCGGCACCTCACCCCGCTCCACCGCCCGCTCGACGCACGGCGCCCACTCCCCCACCCGCGTCTCGTAGAACCCGTGCAGCGCCGACGCCGTCCGTGCGTCCGTGGTCGCCGCCGCGATCACCGCGCGAAACAGCGCGCCCTGCCGATCATCCGTCAGCGTCCCCACCACCAGTCGCGCGTTCGCCAGCAGGTCCTCCGCCAGCGCGCCCAGGTCGGTCCTCGGCAGCGACTCGGCCGCCATGTCCACCAGCAGATCGGCCACCAGCGCGGCCACCGTCCCCCACCGCCGGTACACGGTGGTCTTGCCGACCTCCGCCCGTCGTGCCAGGTCAGCCAGGTCCAGGTGCGCGAACCCGCGTTCGGCCAGGACGTCCCCCGCCGCCCGCAGCACGGCCGTCCGCACCCGGGCGGTCCGCCCGCCGGGGCGCACCATGTCCGTCATAACGGGACTCCAGTTCCATTAGGGTCACCAGTCGTGCTAGCTTAACGGAACCAACGAACCATTAAGGGGATCTCATGGAATACCGACGGCTGGGCGCGTCCGGTCTGCACGTGCCCGCGCTCTCGTTCGGCGCCGGCACCTTCGGCGGCCGGGGCGATCTCTTCGGCAACTGGGGCACCACCGACGCGACCGAGGCCCGCCGGCTGGTCGACATCTGCCTCGACGCGGGTGTCACGCTCTTCGACTCGGCCGACGTCTACTCCGACGGCGCCTCCGAGGAGGTGCTCGGCGCGGCCGTCCGCGGCCGCCGGGACCAGGTCCTCCTGTCGACCAAGCTGGGCCTGCCCACCGACGCCGGCGCCGGCACCTCCCGCTCCCGCCTGCTCACCGGCACCGAAGCCGCCCTGCGCCGGCTGGGCACCGACCACCTCGACCTGTTGCAACTGCACGCCTTCGACGCCGGCACCCCGATCGAGGAGACACTGTCCACACTGGACGACCTGGTGCGAGCCGGAAAGGTTCGCTACGTGGGCGTGTCGAACTTCTCGGGCTGGCAGCTCATGAAGTCCCTCGCCGCGGCCGAACGGCACGGCTACCCGCGCTACATCGCGCACCAGGTGTACTACTCGCTCGTCGGCCGGGACTACGAGTGGGACCTGATGCCCGTCGGCCTCGACCAGGGCGTCGGCGCACTCGTGTGGAGCCCGCTCGGCTGGGGCCGGCTGACCGGCCGCATCCGCCGCGGCCAGCCGCTGCCGGCGGCCAGCCGGCTGCACCGCACGGCCGAGTTCGGCCCGCCGGTGGCCGACGAGCACCTGTACGACGTGGTCGACGCCCTGGACGAGATCGCCGGGGAGACCGGCCGCGCGGTGCCGCAGGTCGCCCTGAACTGGTTGCTGCGCCGGCCGACCGTGGCATCGGTGATCATCGGCGCGCGCAACGAGGAGCAGCTGCGGCAGAACCTCGGCGCGGTCGGCTGGGAGTTGACCACCGACCAGGTCGCCAGGCTGGACAAGGCGAGCGCGGTCACCGCGCCCTACCCGCACTTCCCCTACGAACGCCAGGCCGGGTTCGCCCAGCTCAACCCGCGCGCCGTCTGACCGGGTACGGTCTGTTCCACGGGTGTCAAACTTCCTGGGGGAACGATGAAAGCCCTGTTTCTCGCCGCTCTGCCGCTCATCGCGCTCGTGGGTTTCACGAGCCCCACGCAGGCCGAACCGGCACCCACCTGCGATGCGATGACCGCGCCCTCGGTGCCCGGCGCGACCGTGACCGGTGTGACCGGTGTCGTGCGTCGGGACTACGAGGTCCCGCCGCCGTTTCCCGGCATCCCACCGATCACCGACATCCCCGACTTCTGCGAGGTGACCATCACCCTCACCCACCCGGGCGCCGGCGACCACGTGACCGTCGAAACGTGGCTGCCGCTGGAGACCTGGTCCGGCCGCTTCCAGGGCACGGGCGGCGGTGGGTACGCGGCCACCATCGGCGACTCGATGCTCGCGGATGCGGTGAAGGGCGGCTACGCGGCCGCGGCCACCGACGGCGGGCTCGGGCCGGACCCGTTCGGGAAGCCGGACTGGTTCCTGACCCCCGAGGGCGACGACCTGTTCACGAACTTCGCGTCCCGTTCGGTGCACGACATGACGGTGGCCGGCAAGGCGGTCACCGCCTGGTTCTACGAGCGGCCGGCCGACTACTCGTACTGGAACGGCTGCTCGACCGGCGGCCGGCAGGGAATGATGGAGGCCCAACGCTTTCCGGACGACTACGACGGCATCAACGCGGCCGCGCCCGCGATAAACTGGGACCGGTTCATCATGGCCGACCACTGGCCCCAGGTGGTCATGCGGCAGGAACGCAACCTGATGTCGCCGTGCGAGCTGGAGGCGTTCCGGACAGCCGCGGTCGCGGCGTGCGACCTGGACGACCGGGTGGCCGACGGGATCATCAGCGACCCGGCCACGTGCCGATACGACCCGCGCACCCTGGTGGGCACGACCATCGAGTGCGATGGCCAGCAGGTCACCATCAGCCGGGCCGACGCCGAGGTGGTCGCCAAGATCTGGGCAGGCCCGCGCGGCCGGCACGGCGAGTGGCTCTGGTTCGGCCTGACGAAGGGCTCCTCGTTCGCCGGCGTCGCCACCGCGGACCTCCCGTTCCCCATCTCCGCCGACTGGATCACGCACTTTCTCAAGCGGGACCCCGAGTTCGACCTCGCCGGCGTCAGCTACCGGGACTTCGAGCGGCTGTTCGTCCAGTCGGTGGTCGAGTACGGCCGGACCATCGGCACGGCAGACCCGGATCTGTCCGACTTCCGCGACGCCGGTGGCAAGATTCTTACCTGGCACGGCCAGGCTGACGACGTGATCTTTCCGGGCGGGACCGTGCGTTATCGTTCGCATGTCGAGCGAGTCATGGGTGGACGGTCCGAAGTGGACAAGTTCTACCGGGTCTTCCTGGCGCCGGGCGTTCAGCATTGTGGCGGCGGCGGGCCGACGCCGGTCGACCCGATGGCAGCGCTGGTCGCGTGGGTCGAACGTGGCTCGCCGCCGGAGGTGCTGCCGGCAGCTGATGGGATCGTGACGCGCGATCTGTGCCGGTATCCGTTGGTCTCCCGTTACTCCGGCCATGGCGATCCGAACTCGGCGGCCAGCTACCGCTGCGCGCGGACGTACTAGAGCACCCAGTCCCGCGGCACCAAGAACCGTTGAAGGTCCGCCTCAGGCGACCCAGACTCTGGCACCACACCGTACGACCACGCGGCAAGCGGCGGCATGGAAACGAGAACCGCGTCGATGTCGGCGCCAGTCTGCAGACCGAAGCGCGTGCCACGGTCATGGACCAGGTTGAACTCGACATAGCGGCCACGACGCAGCAGTTGCCAGCGCCGCTCGCGATCAGTGAACGGCAACGAGCACCGCCGTCGCAGGATCGGCAGGTAAGCGGGGAGAATGGCGGCGAGCCCGTCGGCCACGCAGGACCACAGCTCCGCGAACGAACCGGTGACGCGGTCGAAGAACACACCGCCAACGCCGCGGGTCTCGTCGCGGTGCGGCAGCGTGAAGTAGCTGTCACAGGCCGACTTCCACGCCGCGTAGTCAGCTGCCGGATGACGCGCGCACCAGTCGTGGAGGGTCTGGTGGAAGTGCGCCGCGTCCTCGTCGAAGCCGTAGCAGGGCGTGAGGTCGACGCCACCGCCGAACCACCAGTCGGTCCCGGACGAGAAGAACCGGAAGTTGGCATGGCAGGCGGGCGCGTACGGGTTGGCCGGGTGGACCACCATCGACAGCCCGGTCACGCGAAACGGCTGGCCGAGCAGGTGCGGCGCCGAGTCGGTGATCGACGGCGGCAGCCGGGTGCCGGCGACCACCGACACGTTCACGGCGGCACGCTCGAGCACCGCGCCGCCGTCGAGCACGCAGACCTGGCCGCGGCCGAACGCGTCCCGCTGCCACGGCGTACGCCGGAAGGCCGAGCCGTCGAGCTCCTCGAACGCCGTGACGAGCCGGTTCTGTTCTCGGAACAGCGTGCCGGCGACAGTGTCGACCCGCGCGTCCACCCGGTCCTCGCTCATCCCGGCGGACCATACCTGCCGTGCCCTGGTGTCCTGCATTTTGGCTACGCTGCTCCGATGGGTGCCAGGTGGACGGTCGCGCGCGTGCTGGCGCTCGCTCCGGACCCCGGTTCGGCGCGGGCGGCGCGGGCGTTGACGAATCCGCGGACGTGGTCGTCGCTCGGCAGCAACGAGTCGCTCGTGTGGGGCCGGTGCCAGGGCAGCGCTCGGGAGCCGTACAAGGTGACGGTCGACCTGAACGAGCCGGCGTTCCGGTGCACGTGCCCGAGTCGCAAGTTCCCGTGCAAGCACGGTCTCGCGCTGCTGTTGCTCTGGGCGGCGAACGACGGCCTGGTGGCCGACCTGGACAAGACGTCGGACTTCGCGGCGGACTGGGCCGCGCAGCGCTCGCACGGCGCGCGGGACTCGGCGCCCGACCCGGTCGCGCAGGCCAAGCGGCTGGCCGAGCGGGAGTCGCTGATGAGCGCCGGGATCGACGACTTCGAGCGGTGGCTGTACGACGTGGTCCGGCAGGGTCTGGCGAGCGCGCGGCGCCAGCCGTACGGCTTCTGGGACGCGGCGGGTGCCCGGCTGGTGGACGCGCAGCTGCCCGGCCTGGCCGACCGGGTCCGCACGATGGGCAGCGAGGTGCTCACCAGGCCCGACTGGGCGGCGCACCTGCTGTCCGGGCTGGGGCGGTGGTACCTGGCCGTGCGGGCATGGCGCCGGCGTTCGACCCTGTCGGAGGCGACGATGGCCGACCTGCGGGCGGTGGTCGGCTGGCCTCGTCGCCGCGAGGAGGTTCTGGCGGGCGAGCGACTGCGGGACCGGTGGCTGGTGCTGGGCCTGCGGCAGGACGAGGACGAGCGGTTGCTGTCGCAGCGGACCTGGCTGTACGGCGACGAGTCCGGCGAGACGGTGGTGCTGCTCGACTTCGCGGCGGCCGGCAGTGCGCTGGGGGTGTCGCACGTGCTCGGCTCGGTGATCGATGGCGAGGTGGCGCTGTACCCGGGTTCGCGGCCGAGGCGAGCGATCCTGGCGGGCGAGGGCACGGTGACCAGCGCGCCGGCCGGGCTGCCGGGCGCCACGTCGGTGCGGATGTCGCTGGACCGGGCGGCGATGCTCATGGCGGGCAACCCGTGGCTGACCAGGGCGCCGATGACCCTGCACCAGGTGACCGTGGTCCCGGGCCGGGTGGTGGACGAGGAGGGCGCGGTCCTGCCGCTGGCGGAGGACGTGGAACCGTGGGCGCTGCTCGCCTTGTCGGCCGGCCACCGGGTGGACCTGTTCGGCGAGTGGCAGGGCGAGCGGCTGCATCCGTGCAGCGTCGCGGTGGACAACCGTCTGGTGGCCGTGTGACGCAGGTACCCACCGTGAACCCAAATAGCGCCGTGACCTGCGGATTCAGTCACAAACCGAGCGGTCGCGTCGCCGGGGGCCCCCCGATTTCAAGCCTACCGACGCGCACCGACAAACCCGCCGGAAGTGGCTCTTGCCTGTCCACAGCCAGCGAGCTGTGGACAACTCGCCGCGACCCCCGCGAGTCCCACGTTCAAAACCGGCGAGTCCCACGTTCAAGCTCCGCGAGTCCCCCTTCCAGAACCTCCGAGTTGATGGCGGTTCGCGAACCAGCCCGTGGTCGTGAACCGCCGACTCGCGTGTCGGGAAAGGGAGACTCGCGCGGGTTGAACGTGGGACTCGCCGGTCACGAACGGGGGACTCGCCGGTTTTGAACGTGGGACTCGTGTGACGGGAACGTGGGACTCGCGCGTTCTTGGCGCATTCCCGCAGGTCAACGTTGCGCTGCCGACGCACGCCGACCACCACGGGCCGCGACGATCATCGCTGTGGACAACCTCGCCCCGGCGGCGGAGTGCCGGGCGAAACTGTCGGTGCCGGCCGGTAGCGTGGATTCCGGGGGCCGGAGGCCGCGCCGAGTGCAGCGGGGAGGGTCATGACGGGGTGGGACGAGCTGCTCAGTGCCGCGATGGTCGGCACCGCGCGGCGGGAGTTCGACCTCAGCTCGCTCGACATAGCGCAGGTCGACAACACAGAAGGAGCCGAGGCCACCCTGCTCACCGCCACCGCACTGCTCACCGGCTATCGCCGCGCCGGGTGGACGCCCACCACCTGGACCGGGGAGCTACCTGCGCCGGCCGACCCGGACGACCGGCCCGAGGCGTCGCCCGCCGCGCTCCAGGTGCTCGAACTCCTCCTCGACCGCGGCCTCCAGCTCGAAGGCGGCCCGGACATGCTGATCAGGCGCTGGCTCACCGCGTGCATCACCGCCGACCAACGCGTGCCGGCGTTCCTCGTCGTGCCGCTGCTGCGCTTCGGCACGGCCAACGCGGCGACCCGGGACCACGTCCGCACGGTGACCGGACCGCGCGGCGCCTGGCTCGCCGCCCACAATCCACAGTGGACCTGGGCGACGGAGAGCACCCTCGACCTCGAGCGGTTCGCCACAGCTCCCCGGGCGGAACGGCTCGCCCTCCTCACGACCGTGCGCCGCTCGGACCCCGCCCGAGGCCGCGCACTCGTCGAGGACACCTGGCCCGGCGAGCAGGCCGCCAGCCGAGCCGCCCTGCTCGACGCGCTCGCCACCGGACTCGGCGACGACGACGAGCCCTTCCTCGAACAGGCCCTCGACGACCGGGGCGCCACCGTCCGCGCGGCGGCCGCCGCGCTCCTCGACCGCCTCCCGAACTCGCGGCGCGCCGCGCGGATGGCCGGCCGAACGGCCGCGCTCATCAGGATCACGAAGAAGAGCCTCGACGTCGAACTGCCCGAGCAGCTCGACCAGGCCGCCCGCCGCGACGGCATCACCGACCGCCGCGAACCGGGCCACGGCAGCCACGTGTCCTGGCTCATCCAGCTGCTCGGCGCCACCCCACTGTCCACCTGGGACACCGATCCCGACCACGCGGTACGGAGAGCACCCCCAGAGGTTCGCACCGGCTGGGCGAAAGCCGCGCTGCGCCAACGAAACCAGACCTGGCTGGCGGCGCTCGCCCGGCACGCCCCCGCTCCCGAACTGATGGCCGCCCTCGACCCGGAGACTGCGACCGACATCCTCGCCGGCATCCCCAAGCTGGACGCCCGGTTCGGCGGCCTGCTCGCCGCGTGCCCCGGCCCGTGGTCGGCCATGTTCTCCGTCTTCCTCATCAACCGGCTGCGCGAGGGCAAGGCCGAACACATCCTCGCCCTCGCCGGCCCTACCCTGGCCGCCGAGCTGGATCCGAGCGTGCTGCCGGACGTGGCGGACTGGCTCGAAAACGACGACCGCCGCAGCGCACGGCGCACGCTGCGCGGCCTCGTCAACGCCCTCACCATCCGCCGCACCATCACCCAGGAGTTCGCCCGATGAGCACCGAGATCCTCCGTGCGCACGCCGAGCAGCAGCACGCCGACGAGCTGGCCGCGCTGGCCGCCAGCGACGACCGGCCGCGCCCGCCGAACTGGAAGCTCTCACCGTGGGCGGTCGCCACGTATGTCCTCGGTGGACAGACGCCGGACGGGATCACCATCTCCCCCAAGTATCTCGGCGCGCGCCGGCTCATCGAGGTGGCCATCGCGACGCTCGCCACCGACCGGGCGCTGCTGCTCCTCGGCGTCCCCGGCACGGCCAAGACCTGGCTGTCCGAACACCTGGCGGCCGCCATCTCCGGCGACTCCACCCAACTCGTCCAGGGCACGTCCGGCACGTCAGAGGAGTCCATCCGCTACGGCTGGAACTACGCTCGACTGCTCGCCGAAGGCCCGTCCCACAAGGCTTTGGTCGGCAGCCCGGTGTTGCGGGCCATGGAAACCGGTGGCCTCGCACGCATCGAGGAACTGACCCGCATCCCGTCGGACGTGCAGGACGCACTGATCACCGTGCTGAGCGAGAAGTCGCTGCCCATCCCGGAGCTGGACTCCGAGGTCCAGGCACTCGCCGGGTTCAACGTGATCGCCACGGCCAACGACCGCGACCGCGGCGTGAACGAGCTGTCGGCCGCGCTCAAGCGCCGGTTCAACGTGGTCGTGCTGCCCCTGCCCGACGACGCCGACGCCGAGGTGGAGATCGTGCGGCTGCGGGTCGCCCAGCTCGGCACGTCGCTGCAACTGCCGGCCGAGCTGGAGAACCTCGACGAGATCCGCCGCGTGGTCACGGTCTTCCGCGAGCTGCGGGACGGCGTCACGGGCGACGGCCGCACCAAGATCAAGTCGCCGTCCGGCACGCTCAGCACGGCCGAGGCGATCTCCGTGGTGACCAGCGGTATCGCCTTGGCCGCGCACTTCGGCGACGGGGTGGTCCGGGCGGCGGACGTCGCCGCCGGGCTGCACGGCGCGGTGGTGAAGGACCCGGTGGCCGACCGGGTGATCTGGCAGGAGTACCTGGAGGCCGTGGTCCGCGAGCGCAAGCCGTGGGCCGACCTCTACCGAGCGTGCCGAGAACTCGTGTGAGCGAGCTTGCGAGCGAACCATTGACACCGCGTGTCCACATCCTGGGGATCCGCCATCACGGCCCGGGTTCGGCTCGGGCCGTGGCGACCGCGCTGGCCGAGCTGGATCCCGCGGTCGTACTGATCGAAGGACCGCCCGAACTGGACAAGGTCGCGAGGCTGGCGACCGAGGACATGCGGCCGCCGGTGGCGGGTCTCGTGTATTCGGTCGACCGGCCGGCGACCGCCGCGTTCTACCCGATGGCCGTGTTCTCGCCGGAGTGGGTGGCACTGCGCTGGGCACTGGACCACGACCGTGAGGTGCGGTTCCTCGACCTGCCGGCGAACGTCGCGCTGACCATCGAGGATGACCACGAACCCCGTCTCGACCCCATCGCCACGCTCGCGCAGACGGCCGGCTACGACGACCCGGAGCGCTGGTGGGAGGACGCCATCGAGCTGCGCTACCACGGGACCGAGGTGTTCGACGCGGTCCTCGACGCCATGCGTGCGCTGCGCGAGGGACACGAGGCCGACCTCGGAACGCGGCGACGCGAGGCGGCCATGCGCAAAGTCCTGCGAGCGACCATCCGCGCCGAACCGGGCACCATCGCCGTGATCTGCGGCGCCTGGCACGCCCCGGTACTGGTGCCGGCCGACTTCCCCACGGCCGCCTCGGACACCCAGCTCCTGAAGGGCCTCCCCACCACGAAGGTCGCCGCCACCTGGGTGCCGTGGACGTCGAACCGGCTCGCGCGGGCCAGCGGCTACGGCGCCGGCATCGACTCCCCCGGCTGGTACCACCACCTGTTCACCTCGCCGGGTGACGTGGTGACCCGGTGGCTCGTGCGAGTGGCGCACCTGATGCGGGCCGAGCAGCACGACGTCTCGTCGGCAGCCGTGATCGAGGCCGTGCGGCTGGCGTACGGGCTCGCGAGCCTGCGCGGCCGTCCTGGTCCGGGGCTCGCCGAGGTCCTGGAGTCGGCGCAGGCGGCGCTGTTCGGCGGCTCGGACGTGCCCATGCGGCTGGTGGCACGCAAGCTGCTGGTGGGCGACATCCTCGGCCGCGTCCCGGACGACACCCCCATGGTGCCGCTGGCCAGGGACCTGGAAGCCACGCGGAAACGTTTGCGCATCAAGCAGAGCGCGGCCGAACAGCAGTTGAACCTCGATCTGCGGACCGAGACGCACCTGTCGCGCAGCAAGCTCCTGCATCGGCTGATCCTGCTGGGCGTGCCGTGGGGGCAGCCGGCGGAGAACGGGCGGACCATGGGCACGTTCCGCGAGATCTGGCTCCTCGAATGGCGCCCGGAGCTGGAGGTCGCGCTGATCGAGGCGAGCGGCTACGGCACCACCATCGAGTCGGCCGCCACGGCCGTGGTGGCGAGCCGCGCGGCGCGCGCGGACGTGGCCGAGCTGAGCGCGCTGGTGGAGACCACGCTCGTGGCCGACCTGCCGGCCGCGCTGGCCGACGTCCTGGGCGCGCTGGACGAGCGGGCGGCCCGCCAGCACGACACCACCCGGCTGATGGCGGCGGTCGAACCGATGGCCCGGGTCCGCCGGTACGGCAACGTCCGCCGGGCGGACACCGACGTGGTGCAGCGGGTGCTCGGCGGCATCCTCACGAGGGTGGCGGTCGGCCTGCCGGCCGCGTGCACGGCGTTGGACGCGGACGCGGCGGCCGACCTGCGGGAGCTGGTCGACGGGGTGCAGCGCGGCATCGGGCTCCTCGACCAGGCGGGCCTGCGGGAACAGTGGCAGCAAGCGCTTGCGGCGGTAGCCGACCAGCGTGGCGTGCCCGGCCTGATCGCCGGCCGAGCGGTGCGGCTCCTGCTCGACGCCGGCCGCCTCGACATGACCGACGCGGGCGCGCGGCTGTCGCGGACCCTGTCGGCCGCCACGGACGGCACGCAGGCGGCCGGCTGGCTCGAGGGATTCCTGGCGGGCGAGGCGGCGCTGCTGGTGCACGAACCCGAGCTGCTGGCGGTCGTCGACCGATGGGCAACGGGCGTGCCGGCCGAGCTGTTCGACCACCTGCTTCCGTTGCTGCGCCGGACGTTCGCGGACTTCACGGCGGCCGAGCGCCGCGAGATCGGCGAGCGGGTGAAGCGTCTCGGCCGCGGGAAAACAGCCGGCCCCGAGGACCGCGCGATCGACCACGGACGCGCGGAACTGGTCCTCCCGAAGCTCCTGGAGCTGCTCACATGACCGATGAACAGCTCCGCAGGTGGCGGATGATCCTGGGCGGCGGTGAGGCCGACGGCACGGACACCTCGCTCACCGGCACCGACGCCAAACGCGACGCCACCCTCGACGCCCTCTACGAGAAGGAGAACCGCCGCGGCGGGCTCAGCGGCTCGTCACCGCGCGTCGCCCGCTGGCTGGGCGACATCCGTGGGTACTTCCCCGCCTCGGTGGTCCAGGTCATGCAGCGCGACGCCATGGACCGGCTCGGGCTGCGCCAGCTCCTGCTCGAACCCGAGATGCTCGAGTCGGTCCAGCCGGACGTGCACCTGGTCGGCACGCTGCTCAGCCTCAACCGCGCGATCCCTGAGCACTCGCGCGACACCGCGCGGGCCGTGGTCCGGAAGGTGGTCGACGACCTGGAACGGCGACTCGCGCAGCCGACCAGGCAGGCGATCGGCGGGGCGCTGAACCGCGCCAACCGGACCAACCGGCCGCGCGCCGGCGACATCGACTGGAACCGCACGATCCTCGCCAACCTCAAGCACTACCAGCCAGCGCAGCGGACGGTCGTGCCCGAACGGCTGATCGGTTACGGCCGGCGGCTCCCGCAGGTCAGCCGCCAGATCATGCTGTGCATGGACCAGAGCGGCTCGATGGCCGCGTCGGTCGTCTACGCGAGCGTGTTCGGCGCCGTGCTCGCCTCCATCAGGTCGCTGCGCACGCAGGTCATCGCGTTCGACACGGCCGTGGCCGACCTGACCGAGTCACTGTCGGACCCGGTGGAGCTGCTGTTCGGCGTGCAGCTCGGCGGTGGCACGGACATCAACGCCGCGCTCGCGTACTGCCAGAGCCGGATCGAGACGCCGCGGGACACGGTGCTCGTGCTGATCAGCGACCTGTACGAGGGCGGTGACGAGGAGGAGATGCTGCGGCGCGCGCAGGCCATGGTGGCCGACGGCGTGCAGGTGATCGCGCTGCTGGCGCTGAGCGACGGCGGCGCCCCCGCGTACGACCACGACAACGCGTCGGCGCTGGCCGCCCTCGGTGTCCCGACGTTCGCCTGCACGCCCGACCAGTTCCCCGAGCTGATGTCGGCGGCCATCCAGCGGCGCGACATCACCGAGTGGGCGGCGGCGAACGACATCCCGGTGGCCGCGTCCGATTCGGAGTGAGTCATCAGCCCTCCTGCTCGGCCAAGGCATCCATCTCGACCAGGGCTCGGCCGCCAAGCTCGACGAACTTCCGCAGCGCGTCGGCATGGAAGAAGAACTCGAACGGCCCCTTCCGACTGTTGCCCCAGACGCTAGGGCGGCGACGGCGACCGAGGCCACAAGTTTGCTAGGGTTTGCTTGTATTCGTCATTTGGACGCCGCGATCAATTGACATGTCGCCGCAGGTAGACGCAGTAGCGGAAGCGGCAAGAAAACTCGTGCATGTTCGCCACAGACAGGGGCACCTATGTGGTGCAGGGATGGAAGGTGCCGGACCGCACCGCGACGGTGGAGATCCCACCACGACTGATGGGCTACCTGGAGCCGCACACCTGCCTGAGTACCCGGCTGCAGGACACGGGCCGCGGGAGCTTTCTCGTATACGGGAACGAGATCACCGACGCGCAGATCTTGTCGCAAATGGACATTCCCGAGCACGAGACGTGCGTGGAAGTCGCCGAAGGTAAGGCGGCCACAGAAGGGAGTTGGATTCGTGGAACCGCTGCAGGGTGAGGCGTTCGACGACCTGTTCCGTACCTTCGAACGGACCGCGTTCCACCTGGAGGTGCAGGACACCTACCACACCCCGAGCGAAACCGGCCCGTTCCAACTGTTCCTGAACGGACACCCCGACTACGGCTGGCATCGACCATGGCTCGCTCTGGTCCGGGAAGCGACCGCCCATGGTCGAGCCATCACCAGAGCACGGGTGGTCACCGTCCCGCATGGCGACTACACCCGGTGGGGCCTCACCGTCGCGGAACACAACATCGACGCCGGGGAGGAGATCCGGTGGCTTCCCCGCCACCTCATCGAGCCCGCCAAGCTCAGCACGGATGACTTCTGGCTGTTCGACGACAGCCGTGTGGTGTTCACGGTGTTCGCCCCGGACGGCCGATTCGAAGGTGGCGCGGCCACCACCGATCCCCTCATCGTCGAGCATTGCCGCGCGGTTCGGGATCGGGTGTGGGACATCGCCGTGCCGCACGAGCGGTACGCCAGGACGTGACGAGTTCGGTTCACCAAGCGCGAGAGGCCCTCGGCCACCGCCTGCGCGACCTCCGCCGCGACGGCGGTCTCACGGGCCGTCAGCTCGCCGAGCACGCAGGATGGCACAGCTCCAAGGTGTCCAAAATCGAGTACGGCAAGCAGACACCGTCCGAGGACGACATCCGCACCTGGTGCCATCACACCGGCGCCGACGACCAGGTGTCAGACCTGATCGCCACCGTGCGCCACATCGAAGCCATGTATGTCGAATGGCGTCGCATGCTCGGCGCGGGAACCACGCGCCGGCAGCGCGCCTCCCAGAAGATCGAAGCACGCACCCGAATGATGCGCTGGTACGAGCCCGTTCTCGTGCCGGGGATTCTCCACACGGTTGAGTACGCCACCGCCGTCATGCGCCGCGTCATCGACTTCTACCAGGTCACCGACGATCTCGATGCCGGAGTCGCCGCCCGCATGGAACGCCAACAGATTCTCTACCGCGGCAACCACCGGTTTCACTTCGTCATCGCCCAGCAGGCGCTCCACACCACACTCGGCGACAACGGTGTGATGGCCGGCCAACTCGACCGGCTCCTCACCGTCATGGCGTTGCCCCGCATCCATCTCGGCATCATTCCCACGCACGCCGACTATCGCGTACCCACCAACCAGTTCATCCTCTACGACAACCGCCTCGTGCACGTGGAAACGATCTCCGCCGAACTCACGATCAACCAACCACGAGAGATCGCCCTGTACGCGGCAGCGTTCGACCAACTCGCCCGCCAGGCTCTGTACGGGCCACCTGCGCGAGCCCTGATCACCGCCGCGTCCGATTCGTTCAATACCGACTGACGCCGCGCGCCTACGGTTGTCCACATGACACCGAAACTGGATTGTGTAGCCGTAATCGCCGAAGACATGGCAGCATCGCTCGCCTTCTACCGCCGCCTGGGGCTGGACGTCCCGGCGGATGCCGACGACCAGCCGCACGTGGAGGCCGTACTCCCCGGCGGGCTGCGGTTCATGTGGGACTCGGTGGCGACCGTGCTCTCCATCGATCCTGAGTGGACGAAGCCGGTCGGCGGCAACTCCATCGGCCTGGCCTTCCGCTGCGACGACCCGGCCGACGTGGACAAGACCTACGCCGAGCTGGTGGCCGCCGGCTACCAGGGCGGCAAGGAACCGTGGGACGCGTTCTGGGGTCAGCGGTACGCGGCCGTCGTGGATCCGGACGGCAACACGGTCGACCTGTTCGCGCCGCTCGACTAGCGGCAACCTGGCCGGTGAGCAGACCTACGACGCCGCGCGCGACTACGCCATGATGGACGCCGAGCGCTACGACGCGTTCAAGGCGATCGACGACGGCTGGCGCCTCGACGTGACGTCCGAGGGTCCACGCGGGCGCTACGACAAGGACAACAAGCCGGAGTTCGACGCCGAGCGCGAGGCCGACGAGACGAAGGACAAGGGTTACGACGCCGACCACATCGACAGCGAATACCTCATCGGCCGGGCGGCGTGACCGCTAGGACTCGGCGTCCGCGAACTGCTCCCCCGCCAACACATCCGCCTCGGCCGGGAAGTGACACGCGGCCACGTGGTCGGTGCCGGCCTGCGGCAGCAACGGCGGCTCCTCGGAAGCACAGATGTCCTGTGCCTTCCAACACCTCGTGCGGAACCGGCAGCCGCTCGGCGGGTTGGACGCCGACGGCACGTCGCCCGTCAGCACCACCCGCTCCCGCTTGCCGACCTGCTCGGGATCCGGAATGGGGATGGCCGACAGGAGCGCCTGCGTGTACGGATGCGCCGGACGCGCGTACAAGTCCTTGGTAGCGGCCAACTCCACGATCTTGCCGAGATACATCACGGCCACCCGATCGCAGACGTGCCGCACCACCGACAGGTCGTGCGACACGAACACGTACGCCAGCCCCAGCTCGTTCTGCAGTGACTCCAGCTGATTGATCACCTGCGCCCGCACCGACACGTCCAGCGCCGACACCGGCTCGTCCAGCACGAGGATCGACGGCCCGAGCGCCAGCGCCCGAGCGATCCCGATCCGCTGGCGCTGCCCGCCGGAGAACTCGTGCGCGTAGCGGTTCGCGTGCTCCGGCTGTAGGCCCACCATCTCCAGCAGCGTCGACACGCGGACCCGCCCACCGTCGGCGTAGCGGTTCTGGATGCGCAGCGGCTCGGCCACCAGATCGTGCACGGTCATCCGGGGTGACAGCGACGAGTACGGATCCTGGAACACGATCTGCAGGTCGCGGCGGACATCGCGCAGCCGGGCCGGCCCGGCGTTCGTGATGTCCTCGCCCCGCAGCAGCACCCGTCCGGCCGTGGGTTCGAGCAGCCGCACGACCAGCCGGCTGGTCGTGGTCTTGCCGCAGCCGGACTCGCCGACCAGGCCCAGCGTCTCACCCTGCGACAGCGAGAACGACACGTCGTCGACCGCGCGAACGGCGCCGAGCTTGCGACGCAGCAGCCCACCCCGGATGGGGAAGTGCTTGGTCAGGCCTTCGACCCGCAGCACCTCGTCAGACATGGACCAGCTCCTCGTGGAAATGACAGGCGGTGGCCCGGCCATCGCCGATGTCGATCAGCGGCGGCCGTTCGGTGACGCACACCGAGCGCCGCAGCGCGCACCGAGGGGCGAACGGACAGCCGGGCGGCGGCGCCAGCAGACTGGGCGGACTGCCGGGAATCGGTTTCAGCGCCTGGGTCTCGGCGTCCAGCCGGGGGATGCTGTCGAGCAGCCCGACCGTGTACGGGTGGCGCGGCCGGGCGAACAGGCTGTGCACGTCCGCCCGCTCGACGATGCGGCCCGCGTACATGACCAGCACCCGCTCGGCCATCTCCGCCACCACGCCGAGGTCGTGGGTGATGAGGATGGTGGCGGCACCCGTCTCCGCCTGCGCCGCGCGCAACAGCGACAGGACCTGCGCCTGGATGGTCACGTCGAGCGCGGTGGTCGGCTCGTCCGCTATCAGCAGCGCCGGGTTGTTCGCGATGGCCATGGCGATCATGGCGCGCTGCCGCATGCCGCCGGAGAACTCGTGCGGGTACTGCCGCGCCCGCGTCCCCGGCTGCGCGACGCCGACCAGCGTCAGCAGCTCGACCGCCCGCGCGAACGCCGTCTTCTTGTCGACCGTGCCGTGCAGGCGGACGGTCTCGGCGATCTGTTTGCCCACCCGGTGCACGGGGTTGAGCGCGGTCATCGGGTCCTGGAAGATCATGGCGGCGTCCTTGCCGCGGAGGTCGCGCAGCTCGCGGGGCGACATGGCGAGCACGTCACGCCCCTCGAACCGCACGGAGCCGCGGACGACCCGTGCCGCCGGTTTGCGCAACAGCCCCAGGATCGACAGGGCGGTCACGCTCTTGCCGGACCCCGACTCGCCGACGATCGCGACGATCTCGCCCTTCTCGATGTCGAAGGTGACGCCGTCGAGGGCCCGCGCGATGCCGTCCTCCGTCTTGAACTCGACGGCCAGGTCGTCGATCGAGAGCAGGGGCTGTCCCGCCTCCCCGGAATTAACCCTTGTGGTCACCATGGGTTGCCGCCTTCCAGTTCGGCACGTACCGGTGGCTGAGTCGCGTCCCGTTCCCCTTGGGCGCGGTTGGCAGCCACTGAAGTTGGCACAAGGGCTGTCACGAGGACTCCCTCGGATCCAACGCGTCGCGCAGCCCGTCGCCGACGAAGTTCACGCTGAGCACGGTCACGGCGACCGCGACACCCGGCGGGATCCACAGCCACGGCATCTGGCTGATCACCGTGAGTCGCTGGGCGTCGGTGAGCATGTTGCCCCAGCTCGGCTGCGGTGGCTGGACGCCGAGGCCCAGGAAGGACAGCGCCGCCTCCAGCAGGATGCCGTCGGCCACCGCGATCGTCGCGACCACCACCACCGACCCGAACACGGCGGGCAGCACGTGGTGCACGATCAGCCAGCGGGGGCGGGCGCCGAACGCCCGCGCCGCGTGCACGAACTCCCGTTCGCGCAGCGACAGCGTCGCGCCGCGCACCACCCGCCCGGCACGCGGCCAGGTGAACACGCCGATGGCGATGACCATGGTGGTGACGCTGGGTCCGAGGATCCCGGCGATGACGATCATGACGACCAGCACGGGGAACGACAGGAACACGTCCGCCGCCCGCATGATGGTGGCGTCCACCCAGCCGCCGACGATGCCGGCGATCGCCCCGAGGATCGTACCGAGGCCGACCGCCAGCAGCGCGGACAGCACGCCGACCAGCAGCGACACCCGCCCGGCGTAGAGGAGGCGGGCGAACACGTCGCGGCCGGAGCCGTCGGTGCCGAGCAGGTGCTCCCCGCTGGGCGGCTGGCGCACCTGCGACAGGTCGACCCGCGTCGGGTCGTGCCCGGTCAGCAGCGGCGCGAACACCGTCACCAGGATGACCAGCACCAGCACCAGCAAGCCGGCGATGGCGAGCTTGTGCCGGAGGAAGCGGCGCACGGCCATCCGGCTGGGCGAGCGCAGCACGGGCCGGCTCTCCGCGGACATCATCTCGGTCATCGCAGCTTCACCCGTGGGTCCACCAGTGTGTACAGGAGGTCGGCGATCAGGTTGGAGATCAGCACCATGATCGAGAAGACGAGCGCGAACCCGATGATCACCGGGTAGTCGCGGCCGTTGAACGCGGCGATCGCGAGCTGGCCCATGCCCGGCCAGGAGAACACGGTCTCGATCACCACGGCGCCGGCCAGCAGGCCGGGCAGGGACAGCGCCACGATCGTGATCACGGGGATCAGCGCGTTGCGCAGCACGTGCTTGGTGACCACGCCCGTGGCGCTGACGCCCTTGGCCTCGGCCGTGCGCACGTAGTCGGCGTGCAGCTCGGCGATCACGCTGCTCCGGACGTACCGGGTGAGCGCGCCGGAGCCGGCGAACCCGAGGATCACCAGCGGCATGATGAGGTGTAGCAGCGAGTCGCCCACGCTTTCCTGGCCCGGGGTGGACATGCCGGACGACGGCAGCAGGCCGAGCTTGAGCGAGAAGACGTAGATCCCGAGGATGCCGAGGAAGAACGGCGGGGTGCAGACGGCACCGAGGCTCACCACGCTGGCCGCGTAGTCGGCGAGGCGTCCCTTGCGGACGGCCGCGAACAGGCCGAGCGGGACGGCGATCGCCAGGGAGAGCAGCAGGCTCAGGCCCATGAGGTAGACGGTGGGGCCGACGCGCTCACCGAGCAGTTCGGCGACCGGGCGGCCGGTGTCGAGCGAGTAGCCGAGGTCGAGGCTCACCGCGTTGCCGAGCCAGGTGAAGTACTGGACCCACAGCGGCTTGTCCAGGCCCAGCTCGGCGCGCTTGGCCTCGATGAAGAGCTCGGCGCCGGGACCGCGGTTGGTCGGCGGCAGCATCATCTCCACGGGGTCGCCCGGCGCGAGCCGGAACAGCCAGAAGATCCCCATGGAGATGAAGATCAGTACCAGCACGCTGATCAGCGTGCGGCGCAGCAGGTACGCGGCCAATCCTCAACTCCCTCATCTGCCGGGCGACCGGCTCGGGGTGCGGCGGCACACCCCTGAGCCGGTCGCCTGCTAGCTAGCTATCGTGCAGGGAACGACGCTTTCCCTGCATCGAGGCACCTGCCCCGGGCGCCGTGGTCGCGCCCCGAGCCGGTCCACACTGCTAGCCGGCGAGCCGCCAGTCCTCCGGCTTCCAGAACCCGCCGCCCGTCGGGCTGAGCGGCTTGAAGTTCTCCAGCTTGTTGTTCACCGCCCACAGGCCACCCGGACTGTAGAGCCACAGGTAGGGCACCTGCTCGTTGTCGATCTTCGCGGCCTCGCCGTACAACGCGAGCCGCTCGTCGGGATCGGCCGTGGTGTTGGCCTCCTTGACCTTCGCGTCCAGCGCCGGGTCGCAGAACCGGACGGTGTTGCCGCCGTTCGGGAAGTGCGTCTCGCAGCTCACGATGGCGTTGACGTTCCAGGAGTCCACCGTGTAGTTGCCGCCGCCGAACATGAACATGTCGAAGCTCGGTGCCTTGAGCGCCTCGGTGGTCCACCCGGCGTCGACCTGCTGCAACTCGACCTTCACGCCGATCTCGTTGAGCTGGCTCTCGATGGCGATGGCCGCCGCGTCCCGGTCGGGGTTGCTGGCGGGGATCCAGGCGAGCTTGACCGTCTGGTTGAAGTCCCAGCCGCCCTCGGTGAGCAGCTGCTTGGCCTTCTCCGGGTCGTACTCGTACTGCTCGATGCCGTCCCCGCTGACCTCGGGGGCGAACGAGGAGTTGCGCACGACGCCGACGCCGGGCAGCGCGCTGTCCACGATCGCCTTGCGGTCGATGCCGGTCAGCAGACCCTGCCGGACCTTCGTGTTCTTGAACCGCTCCTGCGTGAGGTTGAGCCCGAGCCGGACGAACCCGCCTTCCTTTGAGGTGGCGAAGTTCAGGGTGCCGAACTCCTCGAGCGTCGGCTTGTCGGTCGGCGTGACGGGCGCGACGTCCATCTCACCGGTGCCGAGCTGGGCCGTGGCCACGTCCGCCGTGACCGGCTTCAGGAACACCTTGTCGATCCCGACCTCCGTGTGGAAGTTCGGGTTCTTCTTCAGCTCGACGTACTGGTCGACCTCGTACTTCACGAACTGGAACGGGCCGAGGCCGACGGTCGGCTTCGTGAAGAACGGGTCCTTGCCCACCGTCTCGACCGGCTTGTCGCCAAGGATGTGCTTCGGCAGGATCATGGCGATGGCCACCTGCGCGAGAATGCCGTAGTTCGGCGCTTCCGTCTTGATGACGAAGGTCGACTCGTCGGGCGCGGTCATCCCGGTGACCGTGTCGGTCGTGCCGGCCACCACGTCCGCCGCGCCAACGATCCCGCGGTAGGAGCCGGAGGCCGGCGAGGTGCTCTTCGGGTTGGCCAGCAGCTGGTGGGTGAACAGGACGTCGGCGGAGGTGAACGGCTTGCCGTCACTCCACTTGAGATCCTTCTTCAGCTTGAACGTGAACTCGGTCGCCGTGTCGTTGACTTCGACGTCCTCGGCCAGCTGCGGCACCAGCTCGAGATCGGGGTTGGGCGTCATCAGGCTCTGGTAGATCAGCGACATCACCTGCTGATCCGGGCCGTGGGCCGGTTCGATGGGGCTGAACAACTTCGGCTTCTGGTACATCACGATGCTGATCGAGCCGCCGTCGCCGCCCGCACCCGGGGAATCGGTCTGTGGCCCGGCGCAGCCAGCCACGAGCCCGGTCGCCAGCAGGACCGAGGCGGTCCACCTGAGGTGGCGCACTGGTCTGTTCATGCCATTCCCTCTCGCACGGAACCTGGTTTCAAGTGAGCACAACTTAGCTACCCACGCGCCGGACGTAAAGAGTCTCGGAACGACGTTTCACGATTGTGCCGTAACGACCACACAGTGTCCTCCGTCGCTGATGGACAGCGTAGCGAACAGGATGTCGGACCGCTCACGGAACGATGTTTCATGTTGTTACGACGGTGCCGCGCCGAGATCGGACCTTGACATGAAACAGCGTTCCTGGTGCTGTCGAAGGTGTGGACCACCCGGTCGAGCGACAGCGGCCGCACCTGGACGACCCCGACGACCGGCACCCGGTACCACGAACAGGCCTCCGACCTGCTGTCCGTGCGCGGGCGGCGCGAACGACGAGAGCTACCCGAGCAGCGTGCAGATCGGACCTGGCACGTTCTTCACCGTCTGCTACGACGCGGCGCGCGGAATCATCGGCGGCACCTACAGCAGAATCACCGAGTACCTGAAGCCCTGATGAGGAGTCACCGTGCCGCTGACGTTCGACCTGCCCTTCGAGGAGCTGCTGACCTACGAGGGCCGGACACCCCGGCCGGCCGACCACGACGAGTACTGGGAGCGGGCGCTCGCCGACCTGGCGGCCGTCCCGGCCGACGTGGTGATCGAGCCCGCCGAGTTCCAGACGCCACTCGCCCGGTGTTCCCACCTGTGGTTCACCGGGACGGGCGGCGCCCGGGTGCACGCGAAGCTGCTGCAGCCGATCGCGCCCACCGCGCCGCACCCGGCGCTGCTCCAGTTCCACGGCTACACCGGCGGCTCCGGCGACTGGTCGAGCAGGCTCAACTACGTGGCGCACGGCTACACGGTCGCCGCGCTCGACTGCCGGGGTCAGGCCGGCCTCTCGGTGGACGAGGTGCCGGTGGCCGGCTGGTCGATGGCGAGCTACCTGCTGCGCGGCGTGGACGACACGGCCGACAACCTGGCGCTGCGCCACCTGTACCTCGACGCCGCGCGGCTCGCGCAGATCGTGCTGGACATGGACGACGTCGATCCCGCGCGGGTCGGCGCCACCGGCTACAGCCAGGGCGGCGGGCTGACGCTCGCGTGCGCGGCACTCGAACCGCGGTTGAAGCTCGCGGCACCCGTGTACCCGTTCCTCTGCGACTTTCAGCGCGCATGGGAGATGGACCTCGAGAAGGGTCCGTACAACGAGATCATCACGTACTTCCGGGCCAGGGATCCCCTGCACGCCAGGGAGAACGAGATCTTCTCGCGGCTGGGCTATGTCGACGTGCAGCACCTCGCGCCCCGGATCCACGCCGAGGTGTTGCTGACCGTGTCGCTGGCCGACAAGATCTGCCCGCCGTCGACCCAGTTCGCCGCCTACAACAAACTGCGCGGCGACAAGGCATATCGGGTGTACCCGGACTTCGCGCACGAGAACCTTCCCGGGACCGACGACGCGATCTTCACGTTCCTGCAAGGGTTGTAGGCGCGTTCATCTACACGCCTTGACGCACCCGTGTGCGTCTACCGAGGACGATCGTGACGGCGAGGCAGGCCACGACCGGCACCGCGACCAGCAGCGGTAGCGCGAGGTCGGACGTGGCCTGCATCCCGTACCCGATGAAGGCCGGCAGGCTGGCGTTGCCGAGCATGGCCGCGGTGATCACCATGGCGTTCACCCGTCGCGGGTTGGGCAGTATCCGGGCGATCCACGCCAACGTGGTCGGGAACACCGGCCCGATGAACGCCCCGACCAGGAAGAACCCGACCGGCGCGCTGACCGACCCGGCCAGCAGCGCGAGCGCCGCGAGCGCGGCCACGAGGGACGTGACGATGATCCGCGGCGCGGCCCAGGCCTTGGTGACCACCGGCACCAGCAGCCGGCCGCCGGCCAGGCCGAGCCAGAACAGGGAGGTGAGCGCGGCGGCGGCCTCGGGCGAGTACCCGTGCGCGCGGAGGTGCACGGTCTCCCAGCTGCTGAGCCCGGTCTCGAGTGCGGCGTAGGTGAACAGCAGTCCACCGAACAACAGGACCGTCGGGTCGACCCGGCGCCGGGGAGCGGCGTCGACCGTGACGACCCGGCTGGCCGCGTCGCAGGGTGGGAGCGTGAGCAGCACGACGACGGCGAACACGGCGAACAGGACCGGGTAACCGCCGCCCTGGGTGAGGCTGATGAGCGCAGGGCCGGCGGCGGCGCCGAGCCCGTAGGTGCCGTTGACCAGGTTGACGAGGGTGACGCCGCGCTGGCCCTCCTGGCCGGCCATGGCCGTGTTGACGATCAACACGAGCCCGCCGAACCCGAGCCCGGCGACCGTCACCCCGACGAGCGGCAGGGGCCAGGGGCCCGGCACCACGAGCCCACTGGTCCCCACGACCAGCAACCCGGCCGACCCGACGAGCAGGAACCGGCGGGCGAACCGCTCGGAGAGCACCCCGCCGACAGCCGTCGAAACGAGACAGCCGGCGAAGAACCCGGTGACCAACAACCCGGCGGTGGCGGCCGACAGCTGGTGCCGGTCCCGCAGAACGGGGATGAGTGGGCCCAGGGTCGCCTGGAACATCCCGAGTAGAGCGAACAGAACCGTGCACCGCAGAACCACGCCAACCCCCTCAGTGCCCGTACCCGCCCACCCGACGATACGGACCCCATGATGACCACTCCGGTCCCGCATGATGACCACTCCGGACACGCACAATGACCATTCCCGTCGCCCACGATGACCACTCCGGTCCGAATGGCCGACTCGGCATACCGGAGTGGCCAACTCGGCCTACCGCAACGAGTCCGCCGCCCGCGCACCCGAGTTGGCCACTAGCCGGCTCGGGCGACCGGAACGGTCATCATGCGCGACCGGAACGGTCATCATGCGCGACTGGAACGGTCATTATGGGGTTGCTAGGGCTGCTGTGGGAGCCAGGCGGGCTGCTCGGACTGCCGGGTACAGGCCCGCCAGGGCGCCGATCACCAGCGTTGCCGCCAGGCCGCCGAGCACCGCCCACGCGGGGACGACCGTCGGCCAACCCCGCACACTCGCATAGACCGACGTGATCCCGATTCCCACCACCACCCCGCCGACCCCGCCGATCGCCGACAACAACAACGACTCCACGAGAAACTGGGACCGAATCTGCCCCCGTGTAGCCCCGAGTGAGCGCCGCAGCCCGATCTCCGCCCGCCGCTCCAACACGGAGATCACCATGGTGTTGGCGACCCCGACGCCGCCGACCAGCAGAGCTACCGCCCCCAACCCGAGCAGCAACCCGTTGAGCGCGGTGTTGGCCGCCTGCTGAGCGACCAGCGCATCCGACGGCCGCGACACGTCAACCTCGTTGGGCGCAGAGGGATTGGCGGTAGCGGCCAACACACCCTGAACCGCCGAGACGGCCGACTCCGCACTCCGTGTGTACACAGTGGACGGAAACCCGTCGAAGCCGAGCGACGAGGATGCCACCGGCCACCCGACCATGGCCGCCAGATCCAGCTCGGGCGCCAGCGGCACCGGGTGCAGCGTCCCGATGACCGTGAACCACGCACCGCCCAGCCACACCTGCTCCCCCACCACGGCCCCGATCCGTGAAGCGGCCGAAGCGCCGAGCACCACGGCCGGGTACTGCCCGGTGGCCTGGTTGAGGAACACCCCGCCGGCCAGGGAGGCACCGACCGTGTCCAGCAGACCAGGCCCAGCGGCCAGCACGGAGATGCTGCCGGACTGTCCTACGGGGACCTTGTCGTTGCGGTACACCCGCGCGTCGGGCACGGAACCGGTCGCGGCGACGGAACTCACCGGCCCGATCTGCCCGATCATCGCCACCGCCGAAGCCGGTAGGTGGGACTCCTCCCCGAACAGGTTCTGCCCCGGCCCGACGGTCAGCAGGTTCGTGCCGAGCGCCTCGAGCTGCCGGTTGAGGTCCTCCCGGCTGGACGTGGAGATCCCGACCACCGCGATCATCGCGGCGATCCCGATGGCGATGCCGAGTGCCGACAGGAACACCCGCATCGGCCGCGACCGCAACCCGGCCCCACCAACCCGGACCGCATCCCCAACACTCATCCGCGCCGGCCGAAGCACGCGATCACCTGCCCGTCCCGCATCTCCACGCGCCGCGGCAGAGCAGCGGCGATCTCCCGGTCATGAGTGATGATCACGACGGTGGTGCCACCCGCATGCAACTCCCGCAGCAGAGCCATGACCCCCGCACCGGACACCGAATCCAGGTTGCCCGTCGGCTCGTCGGCCAGCAGCACGGCCGGGTCACCGACCACCGCGCGGGCGATCGCCACCCGTTGCCGCTCACCGCCGGACAGCTGGTGCGGCCGGTGGTCGAACCGATGCTCGAGCCCCACCCGCGCCAACGCCTCCCGAGCGGCGGACAACCGCCGCGACCGCGACACTCCCGTGTAGAGCAACCCGTCCGCCACGTTGTCCACGGCGGACACCCCGGCGGCCAGATGGAACTGCTGGAACACGAACCCGATGGTGCTGGCCCGCAACGCGGAGAGCTGCCGGTCGGACAAACCACCGACGTCGTGGGAGTCGATCCGCACGGTCCCGGACGAGGGCCGGTCCAGCGTGCCGATCATGTTCAGCATGGTCGACTTGCCCGAACCGGACGGCCCGACGATCCCCACCAGCTCACCGGCGGCCACGGTCAACGACGCCGACCGCAACGCGGCCACGTCGCCGGTGTACACCTTGGACACCTCAGAAAGCTCGAT
The DNA here is from genome assembly GCA_963826035.1 of uncultured Actinomycetota bacterium. Lineage (GTDB taxonomy): Bacteria > Actinomycetota > Actinomycetes > Mycobacteriales > Pseudonocardiaceae > Actinophytocola. The sequence goes on from CAWGVZ010000010.1 coordinate 1,517,036, forward strand.
CATTCGGGCACCCCCACGACCGTGCCCTTCTCGACGCCCGTGACTTCCACCATGCCGGCCGCGAACATCCCCGTCTCCACGGGCAGGTACTCGACCTTGCCGTCCTCGATGACCTGCACCCCATAACCGCCCTCGGCGAGCGCGACCAGCGCGGCCACCGGCACGGCGAGAACCCCTTTCTTCTCGGCCGCCACGAGCGTCACGCTCACCGGCGCCGAGTCCAGTACGCCGAGCGCCGCCTGATCGGGCACCGCGACCGTGACGCCGATGGTCGGCGGTTCCGACTCCTCCCCGGGTGTGGCGGTCGTCCGGTCCACCGTGGCCACCTGCCCGGCGACCTCCGTGCCGTCGGGCAGGGCGACGGTGGCCGCGATGCCCTCGGTGACCAGGCTCTGCTTGGCCACGTCTAGCGCGACCGTCACCACCCTGGTGGTCCCCGTATAGGTGAGAACGGGGTCGTTCCCCAGCCGATCGCCGACCGCCACCTCGTGCGAGGCGACCCGGATGTCCCCCGGTGCCACGAAGATCTGCGCGACGGTGACCACACCGGTCTCCGGGAGCCCCAGATCCTTCTGCCACTTGGCGACGGCGGTCGCGGTGGCCGAGGTGTACTGGTCGTCCACCGTGAAATCCGAGTAGCCGAGCGCGGACAGCATCTGCTCGAACTGCGTGACGTCCACTCCGGACACCTCGTTCGCCAGATCGCGGTACGGCGGCACGGCACCGTGCACGAGCGTCACCGGCTGTTCGTCCACCTTGTACACGGGCTGGCCGAGCTTGACCACCGACCCCTTGGGCGGCAACCAGGTGGCCGTGCCGCCACCAGGCGCGGTCACCACCACGGGTGCCCCGAACGACAGGGTGCCCGCCACCTTCTCCGTCTGCACCAGGTCGGTCTCGGTGACCGTGAACTCGGCCGGCGGCAGGTCGCTCGCCACGGGTGCCGGCGCGGTGGCACCGCCGAACCCGATGGCCGCCACGGTGACCGCACCGGCCACCACCACCGCACCTAGCACGAGCAACACTGTTCTCATCCGGTCACTCCCCCGTCAGCAGGTGCCCGCAGGCCTCGGTCGCCTGCTGGAACTCGGGGCTGCTGCGATCGACGCCACTGTTGGGGAACAGCCCGCCCTCGCCACCTGGCTGCGGGTCCGGAAAGTCCGGCAACCCGTTATCCCGCATGCACTCGGCGAACGCCTGGTACTGGTCGAGCTCGCCGGGGTCGGCCGGTTCCCGCACGCCGGCCGGCATGAGGTCCTGGCAGGCTTCCATGGCCTGCTCGAACTCCTCGGTGCCGACCAGCTCCGGGTCGAACTCCGGCAGGCCGGTGTCGGGATTCGGGTCGGGCAGGTCCACGCCGTTGTCGCGCATGCACACGGTGAACGTCTGCGCGTCCGGTTTCACGCTCGTCTCGGTTTTCGTGTCCGCGCCGCCCGCGCTCGCCACGCCCGGGTCCTCGCCGGACTCACTGCAGGCGCTGAGCACCAGTGCCAGTGCCGCCACCACGATCCACCTCATGAGTCGCTCCTTCTCTCGAAATCCGTGTCGAGAGCGAGTTCACCGCCACGGCCATGTCAGCCGCGTAACACGGCCCACCTGCGGTTACTGTCGTGTTATTCGCGCAGCGCCACGATGGGTTCCAAGGGAAGGGGGGAGCATGCGCATCCTGGTCGTGGAGGACGAGCGGGTACTGGCGGACGCGATCGGCGAGCTGCTGCGCCGGGAGTCGTTCGCCGTCGACGTGGTCTACGACGGGCGGTCCGCTCTCGATCGGGTGGGGGTCAACGACTACGACGTGGTGGTCCTGGACCGTGACCTGCCCGGCGTCTCCGGCGACGAGGTGTGCCGCGCGGTGGTGGACGCCGAGCTGACCACCCGCGTGCTCATGCTGACGGCGGCCGCCGCCGTGCGGGACCGCGTGGCGGGGCTGGCCATCGGCGCCGACGACTACCTGCCGAAGCCGTTCGCCGCGGCCGAGCTGTCGGCCCGGGTCCACGCGCTGGCCCGGCGGTCTCGACCGGCGGCGCCTCCGGTACTCGCACGGTCGGGCATCCGGCTGGATCCCGCGCGTCAACTGGTGCACCGGGACGAGCGGATCGTGGCGCTCACCAACCGGGAGTTCGCCGTGCTGGCCGAGCTGCTGCGGGCCGACGGCGCCGTGGTGACCACCGAGCAACTGCTGGAGAAGGCGTGGGACGAGCACATCGATCCGCTGACCAACGTGGTCCGGGTGACCATGATGAGGTTGCGGCGCAAGCTCGGCGATCCGCCGGTGGTGGAGAACGTGCCGGGCGTCGGGTACCGGCTGCCATGACGCTGCGCGCACGGCTCACCCTCCTGTACGGCGCGCTGTTCTTCATCGCCGGCGCGGCGCTGCTCGGCGTGACCTACCTATTGGTGAACCGGAGCCTCGACACGACGTTCGGCGACGAGGACCCCCGCCGGCCCGGCACCGGACAGGTGTCGTCGGAACTGGTCGAGCAGGTCCGCGCGCAGCAGGAACAGACCCAACAGGCGGCCCTGGACTCGCTGCTGACCCAGGGCGGGCTGGCGCTGCTGGGTGTCGGGGTCCTGGCCGCGGGTTTCGGCTGGCTGGTGGCGGGCCGGGCGCTGCGGCCGCTGCACCGCATCACGGAGACGGCGGGCCGGATAGCGAACAGCACGGGCCGGGGCCTGCACGAACGCATCGCGCTGACCGGCCCGAGCGACGACGTCCAACAGCTGGCCGACACGTTCGACAAGATGCTGGAACACCTGGACCGCTCGTTCGACGGGCAGCGCCGCTTCGTGGCGAACGCCTCACACGAACTGCGTACGCCGCTGGCGATCAACCGCACGCTCATCGAGTTGGCGATCACCCAACCGGACGCCCCCGCGCCGACCCGTCAGCTCGGCGACTCGCTGCTGACCGTGAACGCGAGGCACGAACGCCTGATCGACGGCCTGCTCACCCTGGCGGACAGCGAGAACGAGATCACCGAACGGATTCCGGTCGACCTGGCGGAGGTGGCCAGGCACGTGGTGGAGCAGGCAGCGGCCGGCGACCTCGTCGTGAAGTCCACACTGGACCCGGCGCCCACGGCCGGCGACCCGGTGCTGATCGAGCGACTGACCCAGAACCTGGTGGAGAACGCCGTACGCCACAACGAACCGTGCGGATGGCTGGCCGTCCGCACGGCCACGATCGACGGCGTGGCGACATTGGCGGTGACGAACACGGGCCCGGTGGTGCCGGAGTTCGAGATCGAGTCACTGTTCCAACCGTTCCGCCGCCTGAACATCCGAGCGGACGGCGAACGCGGGTTCGGCCTGGGCCTCTCGATCGTCCGTGCCATCGCCCGAGCCCACCGGGGCGAAGCCACCGCCGCGCCACGCGCCACGGGAGGCCTGACGGTCACGGTGACGCTTCCGGGCTGACCACCAGCGCGTCCACCACATCGGTGAACTCCTTACGCCGCTGGAAAACACGCCGCTGCCGAGCCGCCCCCGTCCCGTGCTCCCGCAGATGCGCCACCTCGGCCTTCACGAACTCCAGGTCCACACCCAGCACCGGGGTCAGCCGATCCACCAGATCGTCCAACTGGGACTGCATGGGCACCGGGTCGCCGGTCACCGGGTGCGGTGCGTCGCCGTCCAGACCGTCGCGGGAGGCGCGCCACAGGTTCGCGCGCAGCACCGGTAACGACAGGTCGGGGGGTTCGGTACCCACGTCCTCCAGAACGGCCGCCGCCAGCCCGCGGATGAGCGTCGCCAGCAGGCCCGCGTGCCGTGGGGTCACCGCCACGTCGCTGACCCGGAACTCCAGCGTGGGATGCCGTTCGGACAGCCGAATGTCCCAGTAGATCATCCCCCGGTCGAGCAACGCGCCGGCGCGCAACATGGAGTCCACAATGGACTCGTACTCGTCGAGCGAGGCGAACAGCGGCGGCGGGCCGGCCGACGGCCACCTCGACCACTCCTGGTAGCGCCAGCTCGCGTACCCGGTGTCGGTGCCGTCGAAGGGCGAGTTCGCCGTGAGGGCAAGCAGGACCGGCAGCCAGGGCCGGACGTGGTTGCTGATCTCGATCCCCGTGGCCCGGTCGGGGATCCCGACGTGCACGTGGCAACCGCAGGTCGCCACCGAGCGAGTGGTGGCGCCGAACCGCCGGGCCATCCGCAGGTACCTGAGGCTGGGCGTGATCTCCGGAAGACCCGTCTCGGGCACGATCGGGCAGGCACTCGGCAGCAGCCGCAACCCGCGTCGCGCGGCCGTTCGCGCCAGCTCCGATCGCAGGCCGGTCAGCTGGGCGACGACCTCGTCCGGCGTGTGGCAGATGGCGGACACCGCCTCGACCTGACAGCGTTTCAGCTCGGCCTCGAGCTCCCCGTCGACGGACTCCTCGGCCGCCTCCGCCACGGCCGGGCCCTCCCGCGAGAGCCGGCCTTCGCCGTCGACAAGGAGAAATTCCTCTTCAACACCCATGGTCAGTTCTGGCGCAGGCCGCATGCGTTGTCCTTACCCATCGGCTGACCACGCGAAACGACCCCCTCGCGCCGGCCCGGCACGAAGGGGTCGTTTCTGCTCCCGCGTTGTGACTAGGCCCGACTGCGCCTACGCACCACGAACAGCAGCACCAGACCGCCGACGAGCAACACGCCCGCGATCCCCAGCGGCAGCCCGATACTCGCACCGGTCTCCGCCAGGTCCTCCTCCGCGGCGACGTCCGAAGGGGTCGGCTGCGTGGTGGTCGTGGTCGGTTCGGTGGTCGGTTCGGTGGTGGTGGTCGTGGTCTCCGACGGAGTCGTCGGCTCCTCGGGGACCGTTGTGGTCGTGGTGGTGGTCGTCGTCGTCGTGGTGGTCGTGGTGGTCTTCACGCACGCCTCGACCGTCAACGTCTCGTCGACGTCGTACTCCTTGCCGTCCCAGGCCACCACGAGAACGTGGAACGTGTAGTCAACGTCGCCGGGGAACTCCCACACCTGCTTGAAGTCCGTGCCGAAGTCGGTCTCCTCGAGGAGGGCCTCGCCATCCTTCGTGACCTCGATCGTGTTGGGCTTGTCGTCCCGGTAGGCCCAGAGGTTGACGCTCAGCGTGGTCGTGTCGCCCTCGCACTTCGCCTTGACGTCGTCGTTGTGGGCGGCGGCGGGGGTGGCCAGGCCGATGATCGCGGCAACCGCACCCGTGGTGGCCGCGGCGAGGAGCGCGCCGTACCGGCGACGCGAGGTCGAGTTCACTGCCATGTAAGCCTCCGGCTGAAGATCTGGGGTGCCGGAGTCGCCAACGCAGTGGATCACCGGCCGCAATGAGGGTGAAAGATATTGCACCCGTCCGACGGAGAGTTCGCCGGGGCGGCACTACGGAACGTATCGAAACGCGGTGTGAATATCGCACTCCGTTCACTCGTCAGTGGGATAATTGGACCCGGCCGTTGATAGAGGTGCAGGGGCTCGGCGACCACGCCGGCCGCCCGGGAAGGCTGCCACCAGTACGAACCGGTTCGGGTTGGCGACGCTGCGTGGCCGCTTCAGGTGAATTGCCCACCTGGCGCGGCGGAAGATCATGTTGTCGCCTCTCAAGATCGTCGCGGCGCAGCCGACACGTTTCGATCGAGTAACGGAGTTGGGGGCGGGCCGCTTTCGCGATCAGGCAGAATTTCCGTGTGCATCTTGCAGTGGCAGCCAACGACCGATCAGGTGGCAGCACCGACCGGGACCAGATCCTGCGCCTGGTGAGCCGGGCCGGGATCCGGCCGGTGGCGCTGACCCTCGCCCAACTCGACGATCCGCTACCGCCGGAGATCGAACGCCTGGTGGTGGCGGGTGGCGACGGCTCGATCGGCGTCGCCGCGCGGGCCGCGAACGCCGCCCGAGTCCCGCTGGCGGTGATCCCGACGGGCACGGCCAACGACTTCGCCAGAGCGCTGGGCCTGCCGAGGGACCTGGAGGAGGCGTGCGCGCTGGCGTCCACCCCTTCGCCCAGGACGCGCCACCACGAGATCGGCCTGGCGAACGACCACCCGTTCATCAACGTGGCGACGGCCGGACTGTCGGCCGTGGCGAGCAAGCTGGCCGTGCCGCTGAAGCCGAGGCTGGGCCCGTTCGCCTACACGGTCGCCGCCGTGCGTGCGGGGATCACGGCCGACTCGGTGACCTGCCGGGTGCGGGTGGACGGCACGGAACGCTTCGCCGGCCCGGCGTGGCAGGTGGTGGTGGCGCTGACGGGCGCGTTCGGCGGCGGCTCGAACATCGGCGGCACCCACCACGACGACGGTCTGCTGGACGTGGCCGCCGTACCGGCGCGCTCGCGGCTGCACCTGGCGCGCCACGGCTACGGCATGCGCCGCGGCTCGCTGACCGAACAGGCGGACGTGCACCACCACCGCGGTCACGTGGTGGAACTGGATCTCCCGAAGGGCACGGAGTTCAACATCGACGGCGACCTGCGGGCCCCTAGTCCGCCGAGGTTCACGCTCCTGTCCGGCGGCGTGGAGGTCGTCATTCCTTAACGGGACGCCGGGCCCCGGCTTGCGGTGCTGTCATCCCGTGAGCACGAGCGTGCCCACCGTCTGGATTTCGGCGACGTCGCCCAGGCCCAGCAGGCACAGCGTGATGTCCAAGGACGGCCCGGTGTAGATGAGCATGACGGATGCGCCTTCGAAAAGTCCCGCGGACACGGTTCCGGTGATCGTCACGGTGAAGACCGCGCCGACCAGGGTGGTGGTGTAGCTGGTGGTGAAGGTGCTGGTTTGGCCGGTGTTCCAGGTCGTGGTCGTGGTGACGGTGCCTGGGTTGAGCAGCTCCAGGCAGCTGCGATCGAACACCGGGAACCATGCGGTCCGGCCGCCGGAGGTGATCTGCGGGTGGGTCGGGGAAGCACACGGCTCGTAGTCGATGTCGTTGGTGACGGTCGAGTCGTGCGGGCTTCTGGTCAGCGGCGGGTCGTAGCTGACCAGGTCGGTGGCGGCGCAGGTGAGGTCCACAACCGCGGCGTGCGCCGGATACGCCACCACCGATCCCGCCAGAACGAGGATCAGAGTCGCGGACAAGCACAGGAAACGTCTCATGGTTGCACCTTTGTCTGGCCGGGCCCCGGCGATGAGCCCGAGGCCCCGGGTTGGGTCAGCAGTCAGACCCGTATCCGCGAGTAAGGCGGGTGACACGCTGCTGAGATGGCGATAGGTGCCGCTCTGGCCTGGGATGATGGTGGTTGCGAAGACACAATCATCCCCAGGAGAGGACACCTATCAAGTGGGTAGTTTACGTGGTGGACGGCTGAGGGTGCGGGTGGGCGCGCCGGACCAAAGTCTGACGTCGGTGTCGGGGATGGCCGCGGTCACGGAGTTGGTGGAGCGGCTGGGTGTGATCTCGGCGTTGGATGCGGCGGTGGGGCCGATCAAGCAGCGGAATCGTGGGTTCGGGGCCGGTGAAGTGTTGGTCGGGTTGGCCTCGGCGCAGGTTGCTGGGGAGGACTTCCTGGTCGGGCTGGACCGCCAACGTGCTGATGTGGCGGGGCAGGTGATCACACCGGTGCCGGGGTTGTCCTCGACCACCGCCGCCGGGCTGGCGCGCAGGTTCACCGATCCACAGTGGACTGCGGTGGAGACCGGGGTTGCGCGGGTGACGCAGCGGATGCTCGAGCGGGTGCCCGCGGCGCGGCAGGCACGGTTGTGCGCCGCGGCGACGATCGATCTCGACGCCAGCGATGTAGAGGTCTTTGGGCGCAAGAAACGTGGTGTCGCCTTCAACCATCAAGGACAGCGTGTGGGACGTGCGCACGTGGCATCCTGGGCGGAGGTCGAGACCGTGCTGGCGGCGGAGTTGTTGTCCGGCAACGATGATCCTCGCGCAAGCGCGGCCGAACTGTTCCACCGTGCGCTCGCGGCGTTACCCGAGCAGGCCAGAGCGGGTCGGGTGCGATTACGGGCCGACGCCGGGTATTTCGCCGGCGAGCTGGCCCGGGTCGCGTTCTTCGCCGAGGTGGAGTTCGCGATCGGCGCCAAGCGCATCGCCCCGCTCTGGCGGCTGCTGGATGGTCTCACCGACGACTCCTGGACAGAGGCGATCGACATGACGGGGGCGCAGGTCGCCGTCGCGGACTACCGGCCGGACTGGTGGCCCGCCAACGCCTTCCTGCTGATCCGCCGAGTCCGGCTCGACATCTGTCAGGTCTCGGCCGATCCCCGCTCACGGCGCCGCAAGACACTACATCCCGACCAACGCGCCCTCCCACTGGAGGAGTTGGCCGACGCGGACGCGATCTACGGATACTCGTTCATCCTCACCAGCCTCGACGTGTCCACACCGGACAAAGCCGCTGCGGTGGAGCACTGGTACCGACACCGCACCAGCATCGAAAACGTCTTCCGCGACAGCAAACACGGCGCCGCGCTCCGCCATCTCCCCTCCGGTTATGTCGAGGTGAACACCGCCTGGATGTGGGGCGCACTGCTGGCCGCATCCATGGCCGCCTGGCTCCATCAACTCACCGCCACCCCAGGCCCGACCGGCCAACTCGCCGGGTGGGGCGCCCGCGACGGCAAAGCCATGATCGCCACCCTGCGACACCGGCTGATCCGCGTCCCTGCCCGCCTCGTCTTCCAAGCAGGACAACCAATCCTGCACCCACCACCCGGCCACCACCTGCTCGCCGAGATCCTCGCCCGACTCGGGAAACTCCCCACGCTGCCCTGACCACCCCGGCCACCCCGGCCCCGACCCAGGAACCCGAACCCGCGAACCCGGCGCGACACCCGGACCCACCAGCATGCCCACACCCACAAAACCCGCCCCACCACAGACTCCAGGAATCTGAAGATCAACTCAGCCGACTACTCGCGGAATCGGGTCAGAAGCGACCGTGCCGGTTCGGAAAATAGTCTTCGAGACCGCCTTCGCGGTGCACGTCCGCGGTTGCGCAATGCAGTCCTCCGCCGAAGGGAGCGACGTCCCAGAAAGGGACGGGTATGACGTCTACGCCGAGCCGGCAAAGCTGGTCCATCTGGGCTACCTCATTCGCCTCGACGCACACCGTCTTCTCGTCGAGACTCAGCATGTTCATGGACAGCCACTGGCTGCAGAAGCACAGTGTGGGCAGGGTCTTTGGGGTTCGCTGAGGAGGCGCGGCCGGCATCACCTGCCAGTCGTTGGCGGCGAAGTACCGCAATAGCTCCGGTTCGGCTGCACGTTCGCCGCAGTGCAGGACGAGGCCGGGACGCAGCGGCACCCAGGTGGCGTCGATGTGTTGCGGGTGGCGGTTGTCGAAGGTGATCGCGTGCACCCGATGGCCGGGGAAGTGGTGGTCCAGCCAGCGTGCGCCGCTGCGGTTGGTCGTCAGGGATAGTTGAACGAACAGGTCTTTGCCGAAGCGGCTGACGTCGGCGGCGTCGAACAGCGGCTCCTGCTCGGTGAGCACCAGGTGGTTGTTGCGCACTCGGGTGATCTGCTCGGTGAGGGACAGGAGCTCGAACTCGTCGAAGAACCCGCGCCGAAACGACTCGTCGGTCAGTCGCGGTTTCGGTGCCGCTTCCCAGCGCATGTGCGGGTCTTCTCGATAGTATCGTTCCAGCAGCGGTCGGTAGCAGAGGTATTCGAACCACCGGCTTCGGTATGACATCGTCGCCTCGAGTATCGAGTTACCGACGGTGAGCAACACATCCCTCGGTGCCATGCACCCGAACATGCTGTCCTGGACCCAGTCAGGAGTCGAGGTCCGCAACGCGAAGTCGAGCGGCTGCGGTCGGTCGACCACAATTCCGCGCTTCTCCAGGAGTCCGGCGAAGTTGTCGAGCTGTTCGTTCGCGGCTTCCGCCATTTCGGTTGGCATCGGGCCGAAGGTGCCGCACGGGAAGCCGTCCTCAGGCCAGTCGCGACTCACCGCGGGCTCGGGCGCTTGCACCATCGTGCCCTGGGCCGTGCCCACGATGACATGCCGTAGGGGATCCCATTCGTTCCAGGCGCTCACAAGTGTCATGTTGCAGATGTCAGACGGCGGTGATCTGCGCGGTGACGGGGCCGGATTGGCTGGTGACTCCTTGGCTGGTCAGGCACTGGAGTGGGTTGAGGACGGGATAGAGCCAGACAATGGTGGCGTTGCCGCCCTGGAATTCGCCGCTGATCACCGGGCCGGTGCCGGTGACTTGTTCGGTGCCACCGATGATGACATCGGTAAAGGTCAGCTCGACGACACTGTGCTGGCCGTTGTTCCAGGTGATGGTGTAGGCCGGGTCTTCGAAGATTCCGGGTGGTGCCAGGCAGGACGCCGAGGGGAACGTGGCGTTCGCGGTAGCGGTGCCGCTGGTCAGGGACGGGTCGGTGGACACACAGCTGCTGAACGTGTCCGTCTCGGTGTACTGCACCGTCTGCGGGGTAAACGTGAGTCCGGGCGAGTAGCTGATCGACGAATTACCCAGGCACGTCGTTGAGCTGGCCGCGTGCGCGATCCCGGCCACAATGAACACGTTGGCCGCGGCCACCAGTACGCCCGCCGCGAGCGTGGCGAACCGGTGCACACCACGGCGATATCTGTTGGCCTTGCCGCGAGAGGTCATCACAACCACGAATTCTCCTCCCCTGCTTCCTGCACAGGGGTCGGAGCGAGATGCTGTGGCGTTACAACGCAATCCCGGCAGGCCAAATTAATCCCCCGTATGGCGGAGAACGCTGGACCCGATGGTGCAGCGCTTTGTCGGCGCCATCATGGCTGGCCTCGAAAATCAGGGGCGCGATTAATCGCGGCGCCCGCAAGCCCGCAGAGCGTACTGCCACATACGCAGACGGTACCGGTCAGGCGTAGTACCGGTACAGCGCTTGCCCCACCACCGCGGGCTTGTCGCTGCCCTCCAGCTCCATCGTGAAGTCCACGGTTGTCTGCACGCTGTTCTCGTCCAATGAGTCCACTGAGGACAGTTCGGCGGTCAGCCGCACCTTGCCACCCACCGGCACCGGAGCGGGGAACCGTACCTTGTTGAGCCCGTAGTTCACGCCCATCCGGATGTCCTGGATGTCCAGTAGGTCAGTCCACAACGGAATGATCAGTGACAGCGTCAGGTACCCGTGCGCGATCGTGCCGCCGTACGGGCCCGTGGCGGCGCGGGCCGGGTCCACGTGGATCCACTGGTGGTCACCCGTCGCGTCGGCGAACGTGTTCACCTGGTCCTGGGTCACCTCGTGCCACTCGGTCGGGCCCAGCGTGCTGCCCGCCAGTTCCCGCAGCGCCGTCAGGCCCCGCACGGTCGTCGTCATTTGTCCTCCCCAAACGTGTCGCGCAGCGCGCTCTTCAACAGTTTCCCCGATGCCGTGCGCGGCAACGTGTCCGCGAACACCACCGACTTCGGGATCTTGTACCTGGCGATCCGGCCGTCGAGGAACGCGAGCAGTTCGGTCGGCTCGACGGTCGATCGCGGGACCACGATCGCGCGGCCCACCTCGCCCCACTTCTCGTCGGTCACGCCGATCACCGCACAGTCGGCGACCGCCGGGTGCCCGTGCAGCGCGTCCTCGACCTCGGCCGGGTAGATGTTCTCCCCGCCCGAGATGATCACATCCTTTATCCGGTCCCGGATGTACAGGTAACCGTCCTCATCGGACACCGCGATGTCGCCGGTGCGCAGCCAGCCGTCCGCCGACAGCACCGCCTCGGTCTCCCGCGGCTTTCCCCAGTATCCGGTCATGATGTTGGGGCCGTGCAGCAGGACCTCGCCCGGCTCGCCCGGCCCGACGTCGCGGCCGTCCGCGTCGACCACGCGCACGTCGGTGAAGAAGCACGGCGTGCCCGCCGAACCCACCTTCCGCATGCTTTCCGCCGCACGCAGGAACAACCCGCTCGGCGACGACTCGGTGAGCCCGTAGCCCTGGAGGAACACCAGCCCACGTTCCTGATACGTGGTGATCACCTGCTCCGGCACCGGTGCGCCGCCGCAGATCATCGTCCGCACCGACGACACGTCCGCGTCCGTCCACTCGGGAACACTCGCCACCGCCTGGAACATGGCGGGAACGCCGAACAGGTAGGTCACCCGCCGCCGCGCGATCGTCTCGAGCGTGCGCACCGGGTCGAACGAGTCCAGCACCACCGTGCCGCCCTTGAGCAGCGTCGGCAGCACCGTCTGGTCGAGCGCCGCCACATGGAACATCGGCGCGTTCACCAGTGTCACCTCGTCACCCGCCAGGTCGACGTCGATCAGCACGTTCACCGAGTTCCAGTGGACGTTCGCGTGGGACAGCGCGGCGCCCTTCGGCCGCCCGGTGGTGCCGGAGGTGTACATGATCATCGCGACGTCGTCCGGCTCGACCGTCTCGTCGACCGGGTCGGCCGGTGCCGCGGCCAGGAGTTCCTCGAACCTGGTCCGGTCCAACACGTGCGGCACGTCGTCGCGGAGTGCGTCGGCATGGGTGTCGTGTGTCGGCGCGTGCACCAGCACGGAAGTCCCGCTGTCGCCCAGGATGTAGGCCAGCTCGGGCGGGGCGAGCCGGGTGTTGAGCGGCACGAAGATCGCGCCCGCGAGCCCGGCGCCGAACAGCGTCTCCAGGAACGCGGGCTCGTTCGGGCCGAGGTAGGCGACCCGGTCACCGCTCTCCACGCCGAGCCCGGCCAGGACGTGCGCCATGCGTGTGGCGCGTTCGTGCAGCTCGCCGTACGTCTGCTCGCGATCGTCGTGCACGACCGCCACTCGGTCGGGCGACATCCGCGCCCGCCGCGCGGTCCACGAGCCGATGCCCTGGTTACGCATCGGCAAGTCCCAGCAGTCGGACAGCGTTGTCCTTGAGGATCATGGGACGCACCTCCGGCTTGATCTCGAGCTTGTCGAAGTCGGCGAGCCAGCGGTCCGGCGTGATGACCGGGAAGTCCGACCCGAACAGGACCTTGTCCCGCAGCAATGTGTTGGCGTAGCGGACGAGCTGCGGCGGGAAGTACTTGGGCGACCACCCGGACAGGTCGATGTGGACCCGCGGTTTGTGCGTGGCGACCGCCAATGCCTCGTCCTGCCACGGGAACGACGGGTGGGCGATGACGATCGGCAGCTCGGGGAAGTCCGCGGCCACGTCGTCGAGCGCGAGCGGGTTGGCGTACTTGAGACGGATCCCGCCCCCGCCGGGCAACCCGGCGCCGATCCCCGTCTGTCCACTGTGGAACAACGCGACCACGCCGTGTTCCGCCAGCACCTCGTACAGCGGGTACACGAACGGGTCGTTGGGATGGAACGCCTGCAGGCTCGGGTGGAACTTGAAGCCGCGCACCCCGTGCTTCTCGATCAGCGTCCTGGCCCGCCGCACGGCCGCCTTGCCCCGCCACGGGTCGACGCTCGCGAACGGGATGAGCACGTCCGCGTGCTCGTTGCACGCGTCCGCGATCTCCTCGCTCGAGATCGGTGGGTGCCCGGTCGCGGTCTCGGCGTCCACCGTGAACACCACGGCCGCCATCCGCCGCTCCCGGTAGTACCCGGCGATCTCGGCGACCGTCTTTGTCCGCTCGGCCACCTTGAAGTACGCGGCCGACCCGCTCATCAGGTGCTCCGGCAACGAAAGGCGGCCGTCCGCGCCGATCTCGACGTGCACGTGCACGTCGACGGCTATCAGGTCTTCGGTCCTCATGCGGGCGGCACCGGCATGGGAATTCCGACAGAGCGCGGGTTTCTGCCGAGCGTCGATGCCCAGGTGGTGGCGATGTCGTCTGCCTGCCAGCCACCGTCCCGGTAGGACGCCTCGATCTCCTCGGGATGCGTCCACAGCGACAGCTTGTCACCGCCGATCCCGATCGCCTGTCCCGTCACACCTTCGGACTCGGCCGAGGCGAGGTACACCACGAGCCCGGCCGCGTCTTCCGGGCCACCGAACCCCTCACCGGCGCGGAGCCATCCCGGCAGCGGTGTGCCATCACGCTGCCACGCCTCGATGTACGGCGCGAACACGGGCATGGTCGCGGTCATGGCGGTGGCGGCCACCGGGATCACCGCGTTGACCGTGATGCCGGCCTTCGCACACTCCATCGACCACGTGCGTGCCATGGCCACGATCCCCGCCTTGACGGCCGAGTAGTTGGTCTGGCCGATGTTCCCGCGCTGGCCGGCCGGGGAGCCGACCACGACGATCCGGCCGCCGTCGCCCTGCTCCCGCAGCTGCCGCACGGCCGCGCGGACACAGGTGAACGTGCCGCGCAGGTGCACGTCGACGACCGTGTCGAACTCCTCGTCGGACATCCGCCACAGCATCCGGTCCCGCAGCACGCCCGCGTTGGTGACGAGGACGTCGAGCCGCCCGAACTCGTCGACCGCCCGCTGGACCAGCCGGTCGGCCACATCCGCCGGCCCGACGGCGCCGGGCTCGGCCACCGCCTTGCCGCCGCTACCGGTGAGCTGGGCGACAGCATCCGTCGCGGCCGCCGCGTCCGCGTCGTTGACGACCACGGCCGCCCCCGCGGCCACGAGCGCCGACGCGTAGGCGAAGCCGAGCCCCCGTCCCGCGCCGGTCACGACCGCCACTCGTCCAGTCAGATCCACGATCTCTCCTTAATGCGCGAGGTCTCAGTGTGCGAGGTCGAACGGCCGCGGGTAGGGCGCGGGCCGGTAACGGAGGTAGGCATGCATGGCCGCGGGGTCGAGCCGCGCGGCCACCGCGTTGAGCGCGGCCGGGCCGGTGCCCGGCCAGTGACCCGTCACGGCCCGCCGCTCGAGTGCCTCGAAGGCGGCCAGCATCTCCCCGGTGGTGAACGTGCAGTGCCCGCCCCGGTGCACGAAGGCCTGACGCAGCAGGCGATCCCGGCCTGAGTTGTGCACGGCGTCCGCGTACGCGCGCTGCACCTGGACGGGCACGAGCGCGTCACCGGTCGTGTGGATGGTGAGCAGCGGTGTCGCCGGGCGGCCGGTGAAGGTCAGGTTGCGGATGACGTAGCCGACGGCCGCCGGGTCGGCCGAGATGCGCGGCGCCCGGTTCAGCGTGGCGAGGTCGGCGGCCAGCGACAGCCCGGCGCGGGCGTAGAGCGCCTCGACCTCCGGCCGGATGGCCGAGCGGGCGAACATGCGAGCGTAGTCGACACCCGTGTTCCACGACGGGTTGCCGCCGGCCCAGGTCTCGGCCTCCTGCCGCCACGACAGTCCGACGAAGACGGTGCCGCGCAGCGACTGGTACTGGTTGCGCTGGGCCGTGTCGTGGTCGTCGGGTTCGGGTTCCGGCGCCGACGGGTCGGTCCAGGCGGGCAGGTTGTGCAGTGCGGCGGCGAGCGCCGTGCGTGCCCGTCCCTGTGGTGTGGCCTGCGCGACGTCGAGTGCGGCGGTCAGTGCCCCGGCCGAGGCGAGCGCCGTGGCCTGGTCGGGCAGGTCGACCAGCGGGGTGGCGGGGTCACCGAACAGCGTGCGGACGGCGAACACCGGGTCGAGCGTGTTGTTCCAGTTGGCGATGCCGCCGTGTTGTAGCCCGCACATGGCGAGTGCGCCCACGAACCGGTGGCCGTACCGCTCGGCGAGCCCCGTGGTGATCATGCCGCCGAGCGAGGTGCCCCACGCGATCGCCTTGCCGGGTCTGCCGAACCTGTCGGCGAACGTGTCCAGTGTGGACATCTGGTCCGGTAGCGCTTTCTCGAGCACCCAGCCGGTGTCCGCGTAGGACGAGCCGATCAACGCGTAGCCACGGTCGAGCAGCGTGGTGCGCGTGGCGTCGCTCGGCGCGTTCTGGGCGGGGTTGGGCGCGCCGTCCGGTGTGTAGCCGTGGCTGTAGAGCAGGACCGTGCGGTTCCAGTCGGCCGGCACATCCATCACGTAGGTGGCGCCGCTCGGCAGCGTTCCCTCCACATGGGACGGAATATCGGTACTGGTACCTGACAAGAGTCCGGCCACGAGCGTGGCCGCCAGCAGGGCCTTCACGATCGTTCTCCTCTCCGGAGCGCGGGCACGATCCCGCGCGGCAACCACAACACGACGACCACCAGCAGCAACCCGTACACCGCGTACGACAGGACACTCGGCGCGTAGCTCGGCATGCCAGGACTCGTGCCCAACTCGTTGAGCACCTGCACGAGCAACACGATCGCGACCGCGCCGACCACCCCGCCGGACAGCGTGCCGAGCCCGCCGACCACGGCCATCACCACGTACTCGACCGACAGCAGCACGGGGAACGACCCGGGCCCGAGATAGCCGAGGTAGAACGCGTAGATCCCGCCCGCGAGCCCCGCGAACGCGGCCGAGAGCGTGAACACGGCCAGCCGGTACCGACCGACCGGCACCCCGCTGGCGGCCGCCGCGATCTCGGACGTGGCGAGTGCCCGCAGGCCGCGCCCCGGCCGCGACCGCACAAGATTGTGTGCCACGAGAAGGACGACCGCGAGCGCGGCCAGCGTCAGGTACGCGTACTGGATGTCCTCCTCCAGCTCGAAGCCGCCGATCGAGAACCGGGGAATCCCTTGTAGGCCAATGGCACCACCCGCCCAGGCGGACTGGGACAGAACGGAGAGCAGGATCAGCTGCATGGCGAGCGTGGCGAACGCGAGGTAGTGGCCACGCAGCCGCAGCACCCCGATCCCCACCACCGCGGCGAACGCGGCGGCCACCACCGGCGCGGCCACGAGCGCGAGGACGGGCGGGGTGTCCTGCACGCTGAGCAGCCCGGCGGTGTAGGCGCCGATCGCGTAGAACGACGCCTGGCCGAGCGAGATCTGCCCGGCCTGTCCCATGAGCAGCGACAACCCGACGGTGACCATGGCCGCCAGGCCGGCCAGGATGTAGATGCCGAGCTGCTGGCCGTCGAGGAAAGCCGGCAGCGCCAACGCCACCGCGGCGGCGGTGATCAGGATCGCGATCTTCATACCGTCTCCACCACCGGTCGCCGGGCGGCGCGCCAGATCATCACGGCGATCATCAGCCCCAGCGCGATGTCCGTCTGGTGCGCCGCGTTTCCGTACCCCGCGACCAGCGCCTGCGTCACGCCGAGCAGCAGCCCGCCGAGGAGCGTCACCGCCGGTCGGGTGAGCCCGCCCAGGATCGCGGCCGCGAAACCGTTCACGATCAGCGCCACGTCCGCGTCGAAGGTGATCTGCTGCACCGGCGTCACCAGCACGCCGGCGAGCCCGCCGAGCGCCCCGCCGATCGTGAACGCCAACAACCCCATGCGGCGCACGTCGATGCCGATCACCTTGGCCGCGTAGGGATTCGACGCGCAAGCGGTCAGCGCCTTGCCCGTGTCGGTGCGGGTGAAGAACAGCGCCATGACGGCGAACACCGGCAGCGTCACCGCGATGATCAGCAGGTAGTGGGTCTGCACCCGGGCGTCGCCAATCGTGACGGCGCCGGGCAGGCCCGCGAACGAGCGCGGCTGGTCGCCCCACACCAGCACCTCGACCGCGTAGGCGAACACCGACAGCCCGAGCGTGACAATCAGCGCCGACTGCGGATTCGTTGCCAGCGCGACGATGCCGACCAGCATCCCGACGATGGCGGCAACCACCACGGCCGCGGGCTCGGCGAGACCGTGGGGCAACACGGTCAGGAACGAGGACGCACACATGGCGCCCACGACGGCGAACGCACCCTGCGCGAAGTTCACCACCCGCGTCACCCGATACACGGCCACCAGCCCACTGCCGATCAGCGCGTACCCACAGCCGGTGCCCAACCCGGTGACCAGGTAACCAGCGAGATCATTCATTGGTACCACCCAAGTACGCGACCGACACCCGATCGTCGCGGACCAGTTCCTCCGACCGTCCTTCCGCGACGATCCGGCCCGCCTCCAGCACATACGCACGCGAGCACAACTCCAGCGCCAGCCGCGCGTTCTGCTCGATCAGGAGGACCGCCAAGCCGCGCTCGGCGTTCAGCTCACGCAGGTGCTTCACCAGATCGGCCACCACGATCGGCGCCAGACCCAGCGACAGCTCGTCGACCGCGAGCACGTCCGGTTTGCTCATCAACGCCCGCCCAACAGCCACCATCTGCTGCTCACCGCCGGAAAGCGTGCCCGCGCGCCGGTGCCGCAACTCGGCCAGCCGGGGCAGGATCGCGTGCACCGGCCCGGTGTCGCGCTCCCGGTACCGTCGCCCGCCGAGTCGCAGGTTGTCCTCGACCGTGAGGTCGCCGAACACCTGCCGGCCCTCCGGTACATGCGCCAGCCGCCCGCGCACGGCGACCGTGCCCGCCGCCGGCTTGAGGATGCCGGAGAGCGTGTTGACCAAAGTGGACTTACCGGCGCCGTTCGGTCCGACGAGCGCGACCATCTCACCCGCGCCGACCGTCAGGCTGACCTTGTCCAACGCGGTCGCCGGCCCGTACCGGACCACGAGGTCCGCCACTTCGATCATGCCGGTGCTCCCAGATACGCGGCGACCACGCGATCGTCCGCCCGGATCTCCGCGGGCGTGCCTTCAGCGATCACCTGGCCGAGGTCGAGCACCGTGACCCGGTCGGCGAGCCGGGTCACGAACGCGACGTCGTGTTCGACCAGCAGCATGGTGATGCCCTCGCCACGCAGTTCCTCCAGCAGCGAGGCGAGCAGCGATCGTTCCGCCGCCCGCAACCCCGACGCGGGCTCGTCGAGCAGCAGCAGCCGAGGCTGTCCGCACAGTGCCCGTGCCACCTGCACCACCCGCTGCTGGCCAAGTGGCAGGGCACCGGCGTCCCGGCCGGCCCAGTCCGCGAGCCCGGTCCTGGCAAGGCATTCCTCGGCCCGCGCGCGGGTCTCCCGTTCCTCGCGCCGATGCCGGGGCAGCCGGGCGATGGCCGAACCGAACCCGGTGCGGGTGCCCGCGTGCGCGCCGACCATCACGTTCTCCAGCACGGTCATGCCGGTGAATACCCGAGCACCCTGGAACACCACGGCGATCCCGGCGGCGGCCCGACGGTGCGGAGGCAGCCGGTCGATCCGCGCCCCGTCGTAGGTGACGGTGCCCGCGTCCGCGCGGAGCTGCCCGCCGATGAGACTGAACAAAGTGGACTTTCCCGCACCGTTCGGCCCGATGACGGCCCGCAGCTCGCCGCGCGCGACCTCGAGGTCGACGTCGCGCACGGCGAACACCCCGTCGAACGAGCGGCGCAGCCCGTTCGCCTGCAGGATCGGTGGCACGGCGCGCTATCCCGCGAGCTCTGCCAGCTGTTCGCCGGCCCAGTCGGTGGGGCGGAACGCGCCCTGGGTGACGGTGTTGACGGAGATGAACTGCGGGGCGAGCCCGGCGTGGTCGTCCTTGCTGTAGGCGTACTCGCCGTTCGGGGTGACCAGCTTCAAGCTTTCGAGCGCGTCCCGGATCGCCTCGGGTTCGGTGCTGCCCGCCTCCTCGATGGCGGCGACCAGCAACTGCACGGCACTCCACCCGTCCTGCGCGAACTGTGGTGGCGGATAGCCGTACTCGTCACTGAACGCGGTGGTCAGCTCGTTGATCGCCGTCTTCTGCTTGCCATCGGGGAGGTCCGGCCCGACGACGCCGATCGAGCTGGCGACGATCACGCCTTCGGCCGCGTCGGCCACCGGGTCGAGGAACAGCTTGCTGGCCTGCGCGCCGGTGAGCACGAGTGGGATGTCGAGCCCGGCGCTGGCGTACTGCTTGGTCAGCGCGACCGCCGGTGCGCCGGTCGCCCACACGACGAGTGCCTGCGCGGTCGAGCCGCGGACGTGCCCGAACACGGAGCCGAACTCGGTGGCGTCGGTCTGGAACTCCTCGTCGGTGACGATGTCGATGCCGAACTTGGACGCGTTGTCCTGCATGCCCTTGTAGCCCGCGACCGCGTAGGAGCTGCGCGTGTCGTGTGCGACGGCCACTGTGGACACACCGGTCGCCTGGAGATATTCGAGGATCCGCTCGGCGTAGGTGCCGGAGGTCGCGGGCACCACGAACACGTACGGGTGCACGGGTTCGACCTGCTCGTCGGCGGGAGTGAGGGACAGATAGGGGATCTCTTCTCTGTCCACCAACGGAATCGTGGCGAGGGCCGAGTTCGAGAACGGTGACCCGATGACGGCCGCCACGTCGTCGCCGCGCAGGTCGTTGAAGGCCAGCACGGACTGGTCCGGCTGGCTCTTGTCGTCCTTCACCACGACCTCGAGCTGCCGCCCGAGCACGCCGCCGTCGCTGTTGACCTTGGCGACGGCCAGCTCGACGGACTTCTTGTTCTCGCTACCGAGCGGTGAGTAGTTGCCGGTGAGCGACACGATCTGGCCGACCCGGATGGGACCGTCGCCACCGGCGGCCGAGTCATCGCCACACCCGGCGGCAAGGAGGAGAAAGGCTGACAGGACAGGAAGAAGTCGACGCACGGTACCTCCTTGTACACGCTGCGAACGCCCCCAAAGTTAGGCGTCAGACTTGCAGCCGTCAAGAATCTGCCTAACATTGCTGCGTGACCGATGACCTTCGCCCGCAGTCGCTGATGCTCACGTTCCTGGGCGACTACCTGTATGACCAGGACTTGTGCGTGTTCTCCGGCAGCGTGATCGAGGTGCTGGGGCGGCTCGGGGTGTCGGAGCACGCGACCAGGTCCACGCTGACCCGTATGGTCAACCGCGGCCTGCTCTATCGCCAGAAGGACGGCAGGCGGATGTACTTCGGCCTGACCGAACTGGCGGACGGCGTACTGCGCGACGGTCATACCCGGATCTGGCGCACGGGTGCGGTGAACGAGGACTGGGACGGCACGTGGACGCTGCTGGGCTTCTCCCTGCCGGAGGCGTGGCAGCGCCAGCGCCATGATCTGCGGTCGAAACTCGCTTGGGCGGGCTTCGGTCCGTTGCAGGGTGGCCTGTGGATCGCCCCGGGTCATGTGCGGGTGGACGACCTGGTGGCGTCGCTGGGGCTGGCCGCGCACGTCCGGGTCTTCCGCGCCACGGTCGACGAGCTGACCGACGTGGCCCAACTGGTGGCGGACGCCTACGACCTGGAACCGACGGCCGCCAGCTACCGATCGTTCCTGACCCGCTGGTCGGAGGAGCAACCGTTTGCGGACGACCCGCTGGCCGCCCACCTGTCGATCGTGACGGAGTGGCTGCGGATCATCCGCAAGGACCCCAGGTTGCCGGTACGCCATCTCCCGGAGGACTGGCCGGCCAGCGCCGCGCAGAAGGCCTTCCACGACATCGAAAGCGCGCTGTCCACTCCGGCTGCGGACCTAGCGGCCCAACTGCTGGACACCCGCCCGCCGGAGTAGTGCGGCCCGCTAATGCCTGGAAGGCGTCGTTCACGGCACTCAACGCCTGGAAGGCGTCGTTCCAGGCATTCGACGTAGCACTAGCTGAGCGTGCGGATCGGCGTGCCGGCCAGGTAGGCCTCGATGTCCTCCACCGCTCCCCCGAAGAACGCCGCGTAGTTCGCACGCGTCACATAGCCAACGTGCGGCGTGGCGAGCACATTCGGCAACATGCGGAACGGGTGATCGACCGGCAGCGGTTCTACCTCGAACACATCCAGACCCGCACCCGCGATCCTGTTGTGCCGCAACGCCTCCAGCAGCGCCGCCTGATCCACGATCGCCGCCCGGGACGTGTTCACCAGATACGCGTCGGGACGCAGCCGGCCCAGCGCGGCGGCGTCGAGCAGCCCGCGGGTGCGTTCGCTCAGCTTCAGGTGGATGGTCACCACGTCGCTCGCCTCGAGCAGGTCCACCAGCGAGCCGGCGAGCGTCGCACCCGCGGCCTCGGCGCGCTCGGCCGTCAGGTTCTGGCTCCACGCCACGACGTTCATGCCGAAGGCCGAGCCGATGGTCGCGACCCGGGTGCCGATCTTGCCGAGGCCGACGACACCCAGCGTGCGCCCGGCGAGGTCCGCGCCGACCGTGTCGCCCCAGCGGCCGGCCCGCAGCCCGGTGCTCTCGGGCACGAGCCCCCTCGCCAGGCCGAGGATCAACGCCCAGGTCAGCTCCACCGGCGGCGCCGACCCACTGTCCGTGCCGCACACGACGACGCCGGCCGCGGCCGCCGCCGCCAGGTCGATGGCCGCGTTGCGCATGCCGGAGGTGATCAGGAGCCGCAGCCGGGGCAGCCGCGCGAGCAGCGACGCGGGGAACGGCGTGCGCTCCCGCATGATCACCGCGATGTCGAACTCGCGAAGGGTCTCGGCCAGTTCGTCCTCGTCGGTCAGGTGGTGCCGCAGGACGGTCACCTCGACCCGGTCGGCGAGCCGCGTCCAGTCGGCCGACGCGAGCGCCGCGTCCTGATAGTCGTCGAGCACCACACAGCGAAGAGTCACGCCGCCATCATCACCCGTGACCGGATCCGTCCGCATGGTGGCCCGATGCTGCCTTTCGCGCGGGACCGTTCGCGCGCAGACTCGGCGCATGAACAGAGCGCTGATCGTCATCGACGTCCAGGAGTCCTTCCGTCAGCAGCCGATCTGGCGGGCGTCGTCCAACCCGGACATCGCGAAGCCGGTGACCGAGCTGGTGGCGGCCGCGCGCCGGGACGGCGACCTGGTGGTGTGGGTGCTGCACGCCGAACCAGGCACCGGCGGGGTGTTCGATCCCGCGCTCGGACACGTGCGGCCGTTCGCCGAGCTGACGGTGGGCGACGGCGAGCCGGTGCTGACGAAGACGTCGCACAACGCGTTCACCACCACGAATCTCCAGCAGTTGCTGACCAGTCGCGGGGTGCGTGAGCTGCGGGTGTGCGGCATCCGCACGGAGCAGTGCTGCGAGACCACCGCACGGCTGGGCAGCGATCTCGGCTTCACCGTGACGTTCGTGCTCGATGCGACGGCCACCACACCGATCCCGCACCGGGACGCGCCGGCCGATCGTTCGGTGGACGAGCTGCTGGCCGACCCGCGCACGCTGCCGGTGGCCGACATCATCGCCCGCACGGAGTACGCGCTGGCCGGCCGATTCGCCACGATCGCGACGGTCGCGGACCTGACGGGCTGACCAGATCGTGCCGAGGGTGGTGTTCGTCCTGGCGCCGGAGGTCCACCTGTTGGACCTCGCGGGGCCGGCGCAGGTGTTCTCCAGCGAGGCGCTGCCGGTCACGTATGACCTGGTGTTCGTGGCCGAGCGGGCGGAGGTGGTGAGCGCGCAGAGCCTGCCGGTGCGCGCCGAGGTCGACTGGCCGGCGCCGGACGTCGACGACCTGGTGGTGGTGCCGGGTTGGCGGGCCCCAACCCTGACGGCGGTGTTTGGCCAAGCGGTCCTGGCCCGGCTACGCGCCCACCACGAGGCGGGTGGCCAGGTGGTGAGCGTGTGCGCGGGCGCCGACGCGCTGGGCCGGGCGGGCCTGCTGGACGGCCGCCGCTGCACGACGCACCACGACCTGCAGGAAGAGCTGGCGACGCGCCACCCGAGGGCAACCGTGGTCCGCGACGTGCTGTACGTGGTGGACGGCCGGGTGGCGACGTCGGCCGGCATAGCCAGCGGGATCGACCTGGCGCTGCACCTGGTGGCCGTGCGCCACGGTCCGGCCACCGCCGCGCGGGTGGCCCGCGGCATGGTGGTCTACGCCCGCCGCAACGGCGACGAACACCAGACGAGCGCCATGCTGCGGCACAGGTCCCATGTGGACGAGACGGTGCATCGCGTCCAGGACCTGATAGATGCCCACTTCATGGCCCCGCTGCCGCTGACTACTCTGGCGGCGGAGGTCGGCGCCAGCCCGAGAACCGTGACGCGCCAGTTCGACCGCGCGACGGGCCTGACTCCGCTGCGGTATCAACAACTGCTGCGCGTCGAGCGCGCCGAACACCTGATCAGCCACGGCGCGACGGTGGCGACAGCGGCGCGGGAGGTGGGCTTCGAGGACCCCCGAATGCTGCGCCGCCTCCGCTCCCGCTGACTCGTGCCGCTGCCCCCGGAGTTGCCGGCGGCGACCACGAACAGGATCCCGTGCTGGGCGGACAGCGACTCCACCGCCTGCTCGATCGGATCAACCTCCTCGGTGTCATAACCGCCGAAGCTCATGTTGACGATGTCCGCGCCCTGCTGGGCCGCCCACTCCATGCCCGCGACGATCTCCACTCGGTGCCGGACCCGTTGTCATCGAGCACCTTGCCGTCCAGAACGGACGCACCGTCGGCGATGCCGCGGAACTTGCCGCCGGACTTCGCGCCGTTCCCGGCGGCGATCGACGCCACATGCGTGCCGTGGCCGACTCTGTCGACGTTGTCCGGCGCCGCGCTGAAGTTCCGCTCGGCGATTTCCCGGCCGGCGAGGTCGGGGTGGGTCTGGTCGACGCCCGTGTCGAGCACCGCGACCGTCACGCCAACGCCGGTGAGCCCGGCGTCCCACGCGGCGGGCGCACCGATCTGCGCCGCGCTGCGGTCCAGCGTGGCCCTGCGCTTGCCGTCGAGCCACACCCTTGTCACGCCGGCCGCGGCGGTCAGTGCCTCCCACGTCGTGCCGGTCTTGTCCGCCGCCAGGGCGACACCGTTGATGCTGGGCAGTTCGCGGGTCACCCGCGCGGCCCTCGGCGCCGCCGGCCCGGTGACGATCACCGGCACCGAGTCGCGGTGCGCGTCGTCGTAGCCGAACTCCATGAGCGTCGTGACGTCGAACAACCTGCGGTCGAGCTGTCCGGTCGAGACGAGCCGCCGCGCGTCACTCGGGACGACGAACGTGTGCCCGTCCATGGTGTGTGTGGAGAAAAATACTCCTTCGCGCCCCGCGCCCGGCCGCACCGACACGTGGGTTTCGTCGAGCATCACCACTTGGTCCCCGCTGATGAGCGTGACCGTGCCGAAGCCGGCTCTCGCTTTCGGGGCAGCGGAGCTCGCCGCCTGGACGGTGCCGAGCACCAACCCGACGACGACGGCACCGGCCCCGATTCGGTGCGCCAATTCGCATGTGAACCACCGTTCCCTTCGCCGGTACTTGCCACCACCACGGGCGCGCGTTTCAGGCGTGAGGGTCTCGGGGCTGGCTCCATTCCTCCGGAAGGCGGTTCTTGACGTAGCTGGCCGTCGATCCACATGAGACCCGAACGAGCCGGAATTGTCGGTGCTCTCGACTAGAATTGATTCCAGGGGTCCCCGGACCGTTTTTGTCGGTGTGAGCCGATAGCCTCGAACCGGAGCCCTGCGCTCACGACAGTGCTGGCCGGAACGGGCGCCACGGCTCGCGGCACCCGTTCCGGGTCCACGACCATCAGCGCTCGCTGTCCAGGTGCTCCATCATCGGGGCCGCGTAACGATCCCCGGCCGCCGCGCCCACCGGGATCGCCTGCTCGATGGCCGCCACATCGGCGTCCGACAGGGTCACGTCCAGCGCGCCGAGCGACTCGGTCAGCCGGGTGCGGGTGCGGGCGCCGATCACCGGCACGATGTCCGCACCCTGTCGCGCGACCCACGCGATCGCCACCTGCGCGACCGGCACCCCGCGCGCGTTCGCCACCTTTCGCAGCGCTTCGACCAGCGCCAGGTTGCGGTCCAGATTCTCGCCCCGGAAACGTGGGCTGGCGCCGCGGAAGTCGTTCGCCTCCAGTTCGCGGCTCGGGGCCCAGTGGCCGCTGAGCAGGCCACGCGACAGCACGCCGTACGCGGTCACGCCGATACCCAGTTCCCGCGCCACCGGCAGGACCTCCGCCTCGATTCCCCGTGACAGCAACGAATACTCGATCTGCAGGTCCACGATCGGATGCACGGCGGCAGCCCGGCGCAGCGTGTCGGCACCCATCTCGGACAGGCCGATGTGCCGGATGTGCCCCGCTTCGACGAGTTCGGCGAGTGCGCCGACCGTGTCCTCGATCGGCACGGCCGGGTCGAGCCGTGCGGGACGGTAGACGTCGATGTGATCGGTGCCGAGCCGGCGCAGGCTGTACGTCACGAAGTTCTTCACGGCCATCGGCCGGGCGTCGAAGCCCAGGAAGGCGCCATCCGCGTCGCGCATGGCGCCGAACTTCACACTGATCACGACGCCGTCGCGGTCGATCTCCCGCAGCGCGTCGCGCAGCAGCAGCTCGTTGTGGCCCATGCCGTAGAAGTCGCCCGTGTCGAGCAGCGTGATCCCCGCGTCGACGGCGGCGTGGATGGTGGCCACCGACTCCTTCTCGTCGGCCGGCCCGTAGAAGTCGGACATCCCCATGAGGCCGAGACCCAGGCGCGAGACGGTCGGGCCAGTGGTGCCGAGTGTCGTCATGACCAACTCCCTTTCCGATGATAACGCCATCACGTTATCATCGATATGATAGCGGCGCTAATAGAAAATTGTTATCGTCACTTCATGAGCGTGTCCACGAGGGAGCGGGTGCTGCGCGCAGCGGCCGATCTGCTGGCCGACGGCGGCCGCGACGCCCTGTCGACCAGGGCGGTGAGCACGGCGGCCGGCATCCAGGCCCCCACCCTGTACCGCCTGTTCGGCGACAAGGACGGCCTGCTCGACGCGGTCGCCGCGCACGGCTTCGCCGAGTACCTCGGGCGCAAGGAGCAGTTGACCGAGACCGACGACATGGTGGCGGACCTGCGCAGCGGCTGGGACCTGCACGTGGAGTTCGGGCTGTCCCGCCCGGCGTTCTACGTCCTGATGTTCGGCGAGGCCGGGCGGGTCACGGAGGCGAGTCGCCGGGCGGCCGAGCGGCTGAACCACATGGTGACCCGGGTGGCGGACGCCGGGCGGCTGCGGATGAGCGTCGCCAGGGCGGCCGCGCTGACCCACGCCACCTGCGTCGGCGTCACCATGGCGCTCATCGCGGCCGACGAGCCCGACCTGGAGATCTCGGCGATCGCGCGCGAGAGCGTGTTGCGGACGATCACCACGGACATCACCACGGACGAACCGGAACCGATCGACTCGGGCACGGTCGCGAGCCGCGCCATGGCGCTGCGGACCGCGCTGCCGCCCGCCGACCGGACGCCGCTGTCCCCCGCCGAACACTCGCTGCTGACCGAGTGGCTCGACCGGCTCGCCGACGCCCGCTGAGTTCCGAAAAAACTGGGTAACCTCGAACTATGGAAGAGTTGACGACCGACCGCCTCGTGGTGCGCGAGTGGCGCGTCGACGACGCCGAGGCCGCGCTCGCGATCTACGGCGTGGACAAGGTCACCCGCTGGCTCACGCCGGCCATGGGTCAGGTCGCCGACGAGTCGGCGATGCGCGCGGTACTGCAGGCGTGGATCGAGGCACAACCCAACATGCTGCCGCCGCGCGGCCGTTGGGCGGTCGAACGGACGGACACCGGCGAGGTGGTCGGCGGGCTGGGCATCAGGTTGCTGCCCCCGTACGACGAGGACCTGGAGCTGAGCTGGCAACTGCGCCCGGAGGCGTGGGGTCACGGTTACGCGTCCGAGGCCGGCCGCGCACTCATCCGGTGGGCGTTCACCCAGGAGATCGACGAGCTGTTCGCCGTGGCGCGGCCGACCAACACCCGCGCGATCGGCACGGCCAAACGCCTGGGCATGGAATGGGTGGGCGAGACGGACAAGTACTACAACCTGCGGCTGCAGGTGTTCCGCATCCGGCCGAGCGACCTCATCGACTGACCACCGCGGACGGTCTACTGTGGACTGGGCGGCCGCCGGCCCCCCGATATCCATTCTACCGTCGAGCACCGACATTCTCGGCGGGATCCGTTCTCCGGCAAGGGAGTTGTCCACAGGTGGCGGGCTGTCCACAGGCGGACGCCGCATCGGCCGGAACTGTCGGTCTCGCTCGGTAGGCGAAGTACCATTTGTTGACACAATCGTAACCTGCGGCGATGTGCTTGGACGCGGGCGAGGCCAGGCGTCGGACGAGGTGGGCTCTTGGTGTTAACTTGCGCGCAGCGGACGTACATCAGTGCGAGAGTTGCATCGCTGGTGAACGCCCAGTCGCCAAACGCGGGCACCGACTTCGGCGCGCACTCGCCGCGCTGGCTCTCCCGCTTCGGCGACGCCACGAGGCTGGCCGACCGGTACCGCGTGGGCCGGGTGCTGCTGGCGGGCGACGCGGCGCACGTACACGCGCCGTTGGGTGGGCAGGGGCTCAACCTCGGTCTCCAGGACGCGTTCAACCTGGGCTGGAAACTGGCTGCCGCCGTCGCGGGCTGGGCACCGGCCGACCTGCTCGACAGCTACGAGACCGAACGGCACCCGGTGGCCGAGGACATGCTGAACAACACCCGCGCGCAGGCCGAGCTGATGTCCCTCGACCCAGGGCCCCATGCGGCACGCAGGCTGTTCTCGGAACTGATGGACTTCGAGGACGTGCGCCGCTTCCTGGCCGAGAAGATCACCGCGACCGCGATCCGGTACGACTTCGGGGAGAGCCACGAGCTGCTCGGCAAAGCGGCTGCGGGACGTGCGGCTCGACGGCGGACGCCTCTACGAATGGATGCACGCGGGCCGAGGCCTGTTGCTGGACCGAACCGGCGCGCTCTCACTGGGCGGCTGAGCAGACCGGATCGACCACGTCGTGGACCCGTGTGAGGAACTGGACGTGCCCGCCGTGCTGCTGCGGCCGGACGGGCACGTGGCGTGGACCGGGGAGGACCAGCAGGACCTGCTCGCGCACCTGCCGAGGTGGTTCGGCGCGGTGGCCGGCTGAGCCGTGCTCGCCTTCGTCGCGGCGTTCGGGCCGTCCTCACCCGCGCCGACGGCGAGCGGCCACCACCACACCGGTGGTGTTCGTCCACGGCTACACCGGCGGCGCGGCCAACTGGACCACCGCCATGACGGTCTTCCGGTCGGCGGGCTGGTCGAGCGGCAACCTGTTCGACTGGGCGGCAACACAAGCGTCAGCCACCTTGCGTCACCCATCCAGCGTCGCGGGGGCGTAACCCCACACCACCTCCGTACTGCCTGCCATCCCGGCGACCTGGCGCAGCCCGATCACGCCCCGCCCAGGGATCCCAGAACGTAGCTGTTCAGCTGGTGTGAGTGCTGGTGGTAGCCATGCGTCGGTGGTGAAGAGTTCGCGGAGGGCTTCGAGTTTGTCGTGGCCCATTTGGTGGCGGTGTCCAGGTAGGACTGGACGATGGCGGAGTACTAGACTCGCCGCGTGACCGTGCCATACTCATCGGGGCCACCTGGGAGGTCGAGGCGCCGGCACCAGAAGCCGCTGACGAAGCGCGGCAAGGTGTTCATCTGGTTCATGTTGGTGTTCGTCGTCATGCTTGGGCTGGGTCTCGGCAGCATCGCGATCAAGAGCTGGGTGGACAGTCGCGCCGCGCTGAAGAACGGTCCGGTCGGCACGCTGATCCCGAATGACCGCACCTGCGGCAGGAGCGACTGTACCTGGATCGGCGAGTTCACAAGCACGAACGGCACGGTGACCCGTACCGGCGTGCGCCTGATCGACAATGAGCGAGTCCGGCACAGCGATCCGATGCCCGCCCGGTTCGACAACGTCCATCTGCACGACGATCCCCAGCGTCCACTGGCCTATCCGGACGACTACGTCTACTGGTGGCTGCTGCCCGTCGGCATCGGCGTCCTGGCGGGATGCCCGGCGTTCGCGTTCGTCCTCTACCGGGTCATGAAACGGCACGAGCGACGGTACCCACGCCGGTGACCGCCCCCGGCCATCGCTACGAATCATGCTCCCATCTCGGCCAGCACAACCTGTCACGCCCGACCGCGACCATCTTGTCGCGGGGCTGCATCCGGACGGTGACGGTCGACCGGCACTGTCGGCGCGACTGCGTGCACTGGTGGCCACAGTAATACTAAACGTTCAAGCGTCGCTAATGTAGTGTCAAACAATGAGAGTGAGTGGCCTTGAATTCGAATCTAGCGGACAATTCCTTGACAATCCACGACGGCCGGGAGCTTAGAGAACTGGTTCCTGGATATTTCCTCCAAATGAGCAAGCGAGGAAGGCGGCATTTTGGTTACAGTTGTCCGATGTTTACACGCCCGTCGTTCATCTCACGCTCTTGTTTCCGTCGTCGGCGACCAGTTGGGCGTCGCGCACGGGGGCCGTCGACCGGTGACCAGAGCGGGTTCGATCTGTTCCCATGCCGAGGCGGCAGCGTGTCCGTAGTGCCAGGTCAGCCCTTCGGGGTAAATATCCGTGTCCACAGCGGCACCTGCCGAGACGAGCTCGCGCCCGACTCTGCGCGTCACGCGCCGAGGGGTTCGCCGGTAGACGACGCCGTCGGGACCGCGGAGCGAGCCATCGGGCATCTCGTCCAGTTCGTCTGACATCCGGGCCTCCATCAGAGCGGCAGCCAGTCCGGCCACCACCGCGGCGCGTCACCGGGGCAGAGATGGTCCGCCACGTCTCCCAGGCCGACGGCCAGTAACGCCCACAGCACCAGGGCGAGTGCCGCCATCGCCGCGACGAACGCCAGCCCGCCGGCCAGGACAGCGCCTCCCGGACGCGTCGCACCGACCAGGCTGGCGGCCCCGCCGTACCCGAACCGGTACACCGCGGCGAACACCACGCCGTCGACGACCGCGAGCACCGGCGACACGACATAGACCAACCGAAGGAGTTCGCCGACGCGTTGATGCCGACGTCGCAGTCCGCCATCGCTTTGCCGAGCACTTCGACGCCGAACACGGCCGCGGTCACACCCATCACCGTGCTGAGGGAAAGGCTGACCCATGGCGGCGGCCGCTTCACCCCCGACGTAGTCACGACGAGCACCGTGGCGACCAGAGCGTGTTCAGTGGCTGGGGCGGCGGTTGGGAATCTCGATGCCGAATGTCGCGCCCTCGCCCGGGGTGGACACCAGTTTCACGGCGCCGCCGTGTGCCTCCGCTATCGCGCGCACGATCGCCAGCCCTAGACCGGCGCCTGCGCGATGGCCGACCGCGCCGTCGGTTGAGCCTCTGCTGAACCTGCCGAAGATCTTTTCCCGGTCGTCCGCCGGAACGCCCGGGCCGTGGTCGGTCACCCAGAACGACGCCTGGCCGTTTCGGTACGCCGAGCCCATCAGGATCTCGTCGCCCGTCGACGTGTGTTGTACCGCGTTCTGGGCCAGTTGGACCACCGCCTGGGTCACTCGCTGCTGGTCGACCTCCGCCACACCCTCACCGATCGCCGCCAGCCGCCATGCTCGGTCGCCCATGGCCCAGACCTTGGCGTAGATGTCGCCGGTCAGTTCGGCGACCTCCACCGGCTCCGGCCGCACGAAGTCCGGCCGCTCGGCCTTGGCCAGCAGCAGCAGGTCGTCGACTATCCGGTTCATCCGGTCCAGCTCGTCGGTACAAAGCCGGACGACCTCCGCGCGCTCGGCCGGGTCGTCGCCCATCAGCTCCAGGTGTCCCCGCACGATGGTGATGGGCGTCCGTAGTTCGTGCGAGGCGTCGTCGACGAACTGGCGCTGCGTGCCGAACGCTTTCTCCAGCCGGTCGAGCATCGAGTTGAACTGGCCGGTCAGCGCGGCGATGTCGTCGCGACCCTGCACGGGGATCCGCTGGGTGAGGTCGCGTTCGGTCAGCTCGGCGGCCGCCCGGCGCACCAGCCGCACGGGCGCGAGGATCTGCCCGGCCACCAGCCACGCCGCGATGGCCGCCAGCACCATGCCCACGCCGCTGACCGGGACCAGCGTGCGGATCGTCTGGTCGACGTCCACCCGGTCGCGGTCCACGAGGTAGCCGACCACGAACGCGCCGTGGTCGTTCGGGTCGGTCCGCCCGGTGACCTCGACCTTGATCCAGCGCAGCTCGCCGGCGTCGGTCGGGGTCGAGCCGCTGGAGTCGGGCGAACGCAGGATCGGGTCGAGCACGTCGAGCCGGTCGGCCAGCCGGAACGGTTCGACCCGGTCCTGGGCGAGGACCTTCCCCGCCGCCCCGTCGGCCACCCAGCCGACGATCACCTCGTCGTCGTCCGGGTGCTGGCGTTGCAGATGGTTGAACAGCAGCTCGTGGACGTCGCGGAACGGCTGCCGCGTGGCCCGGTCGACCCCCGCCTGCGCTACTCCCGTCAGCTCGCTGGCCTCCTGTTCGAGGGCGGCCGTCACGTCGGCGTCGACGCGCTGCATCAGCAGTGCCCTGGTCACGAGCGTGACGGTCAGCAGCACCACCGCCATGAGCAGCAGCATCCACGCCATGATCCGGACCCGGGCGGGCACGACCGGGAGCCGCCGGTGCGGGCCGAGACCGGACCGGCGGCGTCTCAGAAGTCGACCCGGGGCGAGGATTCGGTCAGTATCAGCGGCTTGGCCTCCACCGACCAGACAGCGGCCATCTCATCGGCCAGTGCGCTCATCAGCCGTTCGACGTCGGATAACGCACCGTCATGCAGCGCCTCGGCGACGATGAGGACGGAACCCGTGCCGTCGCGCACCGCCGAGTGCCCGCTCTGCCGGTTGGTCCACCGCCGGGCGTGGGCCCGTCCCTCCGCGTCGACGAAGACGACCTCGCCGGGCGCCGGCTGCTCGTCGTCGCCGCCGAACGTCGTGTACACCTCCGCACCGGTCGCGTACCGGACCTCGAGCTGGCCGGCGATCCGGTCGACGTCGAACACCGCCACCGGGATCGCGTACTCCAGCGACGCGGCGTTGCACAGGTCGATCAACGGGTGCAGCCGCGGGAGCGACCCCTCCTTGCGGAAGCGCCGCAACAGCGACTCGGACGCGCACCGGTACTGGGTCGGCTTGAGTCCCATGGCGCCGAACGCCCGCCGCCACGCCTGGATGGCGGGCAGTTCGCTCTCGGCGCCGCCGCGTTGCCGAGCGACCTCGGAGTGAGCGGTCACCTGCTGATCGACCGACACGTCGGGAGTGATCCCGTCGACGCGGAGCACTCCCGGCACCAGGCTCGGGAAGTCACGCCAGAGCTGCGTCTCGTGCGCGAAGTGCTCGATCACCGGTCGCCCAGCGCCACCACGGACGTCCGCCACAACACCGTCACCACCCCACGAATCAGAGACCACACGACCAGCAACATAGACAACGCCGATGCCCAGCAGAGTCACTGGCTGGTGAACGCCAGGCGAGCGCCGAGTCCGACGAAGGCCGCCGCGAACGTGCGGCGTAACCAGGTCAACACTCGCGGGCGGGAGATCACGTGGGTGCGCATGGCCGCCGCGAACGCCCCGTACGCGACGAACACCGCGAACGTCAGCAGCATGAACACCGCGCTCAGTTCGACCATGCGCAGCAGCGCGTTCGGCTGGCCGGCTGTGACGAACTGCGGCAGGAACGCGAAGAAGAAGATCGTGAGCTTCGGGTTGAGGATGTTGATGAGCACGCCCGACGCGATGACCTTGGCCGCCGAACGGGGCTCCGTGTCGCGCTCGGCGGTCAACGCGCCCTTGTCGCGCCAGGTGGCCCACGCCATGTAGAGGAGGTACGCGACGCCCGCGTACTTGAGAATCTCGAACGCGAGCGCGCTGGTATGCAGCAGCGCGGCGACACCGGTGATCGCCGCGACCATGTGCGGGATGATCCCGAGCGTGCAGCCGACCGACGCGACGACGCTGGCCCGGGTGCCCCGGGACAGGCCCGCCGCGATCGTGTACAGCACACCGGTGCCAGGCGTGGCGACCACGATGAGCGACGTCAGAAGGAACTCGATACTCATGACTGGACCTCCCCAAGGTTGATGGGAGGGACGTTACTCAGCGGGGGCGACAATTTTGGAAGTCCGGCACACGACGCTCGATCACGCGGTTGCCGCGCCGATGATGGCGCAGCTGGCCGAGGAGTACTACCTCACCTACGGCGACATCACGGAGTTCCGCCAGTACCCGGCCGCCGACTTCGCCGCCCCGGACGGCGCGCTGCTCGTGCTGCTCGACGCGGGTCGCCCGGTCGCCGGTGGCGCCTTTCGGCGGTACGACAAGGAAACAGCGGAACTGAAGCGCATGTGGACCCACACGGCACACCGACGGCGTGGCCTCGCCCGCCGCATGCTCACCGAGCTGGAGACCGAGGCCGCCACGCGCGGCTACCGGCGCATCTACCTCACCACCGGCTGGCGCCAGCCCGCAGCCGCCACCCTGTACCGAAGCGCCGGCTACACCGAACTCCCCGCGCCGCCCGACTCGGCCGGCGGCGTTCAGCAGCTGGCGTTCGAGAAGGACCTAGTAGTCCAGATCGGACAGTGTGAGGGGGCGGCCGGGTAGGCGGCTGGACCGACCGGCCCGCAGGCCGTCGAGCAGCACCACGAGCATCCGGTCCGGGATCTGTTCGGCCGCGTCCTCGGACAGGCCCCGCGTCGGGTGCAGCGTGGCGGCGGCCATGAGGGCCACGTCCGCCGCGCCCACGTCACGGCGCAGCGTGCCCTCCGCCTGCGCGGCCCGCACCACACCGTCGAGCAGTTCGACCAGCTCACGGCGACACCGCGCCACCTCGGGGTCGGCCTTGATCACCGCGATGGCCGTCGGCGAGGAGGCCATGAGCCGCATCGACAGCCGCAGCTCGGCGGACTGCCGCAGGATCCGCCCCAGGGCGTCCCATGCGGTCGGTTCCTCGGCGATGGCCGCCTTGGTGCCGGCGACGACGCCGACGAACGTCGTCTGCGCGACAGCGCGGATCAGCGCGACCCGGTCGGGAAAGCGCCGGTAGAGCGTGCCGACGCCGACCGACGCACGCCGCGCGATCTCCTCCATGGGGACCTGGGCGCCCTGTTCGGCGAACAGTTCCTTGGCCGCCGCGAGGATCTGGTCGAGGTTGCGCCGCGCGTCGGACCGCAACGGCGCTCGTAACTCCGCGGACATCCCATTCGCCCTTCCGCTGGCCGGACGGCCGAAGTATCCCATTCGACAGCCCGCGTTCGGATGGCTACCTTTGGGTATCAAGCGGAATAAATTCGTCCGGATTAGGGTCGCTCATGACTGCCACGCAAACCTTTCCACCGGTCCGCACCTGCCCGTACACGCCGCCGGCCGAGTACCGCGACCTGCCGCCCATCAGCCGCGTGCCGCTACCGAACGGCATGACCGCGTGGGCGGTGACGCGACACCAGGACGTCCGCGCGGTGCTCACCGACCCCAGGTTCAGCTCCAACCGCTACCACCCCGGCTTCCCGCGGTTCACGGATCTCCCCCTGGGATCCCGGTTCGACACGTCGCTCATCGGCCTCGACCCGCCCGAGCACGGGCCGGCGCGCCACGCGGTGCTCGGCGAGTTCACGGTCAAGCGGCTGGAGGCACTGCGCCCGCGCGTCCAGGAGATCGTCGACCAGCACGTCGACGCCCTGCTCGCCGGCCCGCGGCCGACCGACCTGGTGACCGCGCTGTCGCTGCCGGTCCCGTCCCTCGTGATCTGTGAGCTGCTGGGCGTTCCCTACGCCGACCACGACTTCTTCCAGACCAGGTCGAGCACGCTGTTGCGGCGCGACTCCTCACCCGAGCAGAAGGCCGCCGCCTCCGCCGAACTGCGCGGCTACCTGTCCGACCTGATCGACGCGAAGGCGGCCGATCCGGGTGATGACCTGATCAGCCGCCAACTCGCCCGCGATCCCGCTCCCGAGCGCCAGTCGCTGGTCGCCCTGGCCACGCTTCTGCTGATCGCCGGGCACGAGACCACGGCGAACATGATCTCGCTGGGCACGGTGGGCATGCTCGCCCATCCCGACCAGCTCGCGGCGCTGCGGGCCGATCCGAGCCGGACGCCGCACGCGGTCGAGGAGCTGCTGCGGGTGTTCACGATCGCCGAGTTCGCCACGTCCCGCGTGGCGGTGGCGGACGTGGAGCTGGGCGGCGTGCTGATCCGCGCCGGCGAGGGCGTGCTGACAGTGGGCAACGCGGCCAACCACGATCCCGATGTCTTCCCCGACCCCGACCGCGTGGACACCACCCGCGGCGCGCGCAACCACATCGCGTTCGGCTACGGCGCCCACCAGTGCCTCGGCCAGAACCTGGCGCGGATCGAGCTGCAGGTCGTGTTCGACACGCTGTTCGCGCGGGTGCCGTCGCTACGGCTGGCGGTCGGTCAGGACGAGCTGCCGTACAAGGACGGGGCCTCGATCTACGGCGTGCACCGGCTGCCGGTCACCTGGTAGCGGCCAGGCGGTTCAGCCACTCACGCAGCAGCGTCAACTCGCCGGTCGTGAGCTCGCGGCTGTCCTGGTCGAGCGCGGCGAGGAACGCGACGGCCACGGTCGTCAGCCCGCCGCCGCGCACGGGCGCCGGGCCGTCGGCCAGCACGTCGGCGAGAACGCTGTCGAGCAGGCCGTCGGTGTCGAAGTCGGGGGTGGCGATCCTGGCGAGGGTCGCACCGACGTTGGCGGCGAAGAGCCTGCTCGCCGCGACCTCGGGAGCGACCCGCAGCAGGCCGTGCCTGGCCACCTCGTTGAGGCGGTCGAGCAGCGCGCGTTCGGCGACCGTGGCCAGCCCGGCCGGCTCGCCCGAGCGCAGCTGACCGAAGGCGTAGGTGTAGATGTTCGGGCGCTCGACGCCGAAGCGGAGGTGCTCGGCCCAGGTGAAGCGGAGGGCGTCGACCGGGTCGTCCGGGGCGGTGTTCGCGCCGAGATGCGTGGTGAACGCCTCGACCACCACCGTGGCGAGCAGGCCCTGCTTGTTGCCGAAGTGGTGGTAGAGCGTGGGTGCCTGCACGCCGGCGCGTTCGCAGATGGCGCGGGTGGACACGTCGTGGTCCGCCGACTCGTCCAACAGCTCGGCGGCGGCGTCGAGGAGCCGGTCCCGGGATGACATGGGAAGAACATAATGGGCGGGTGACCCGCATCCTGATCGCCGGCTCGGCGGACGGGCTCGGACTCATGGCCGCCCGGTTGCTGATCGCGTAGGGCCACGAGGTTGTCCTGCACGCCCGAAACCCCGCCCTGGCCGCGGACGCGCGGGCGGCGGCGCCCGGCGCGGCCGACGTTCTGGTCGGCGACCTGTCGAGCATGGCCGAGGTCCGATCGGTGGCCGAACAGGCCAACGCGTCCGGCCGGTTCGACGCGGTCGTGCACAACGCGGCCGTCGGCTACCAGGAGCCGCGCCGCATCGTCACGGTCGACGGGCTGGCGCACGTTTTCGCCATCAACACCCTTGCCCCGTACCTGCTCACCGCACTGATGACGCGTCCGGACCGGCTCGTCTACCTCAGCTCGGGGATGCACCGGATCGGCGACGACAGCCTCGCTGACCTGCAGTGGGAGTCGCGGCGGTGGAACGGTTCGCAGGCCTACGCCGACTCCAAGCTGCACGACGCGCTGCTGGCGTTCGCGGTCGCCAGGTACTGGCCGGACGTGCGGAGCAACGCCGTCGACCCCGGCTGGGTGGCCACGAAGATGGGCGGGCCGAGCGCGCCGGCCGACCTCGGCCAGGGGCACCGGACGCAAGCGTGGCTGGCGGTCGAGAGCGGCGACCGCACGGACGGCTACTTCTACCACCACGAGCGGTATGAGCCCGCCGCGGCGGCGACCGACCCGGAAATTCAGGATCGCCTGGTCGCGACATGTGCGGAGCTGACCGGGACACCGCTGCCGCGCTGAGTCGCTCCGAAATTGTCGGTGCTCGGTGACACAGTGCCCCCATGAACATCTCGGACCAGGTGGCAGTAGTCACGGGCGCGGGCGTCGGCACCGGCCGCGCGATCGGCGAGCGACTGGCCGCGCGTGGCGCGGCCGTGGCGCTGACCGATGTCGATCCCGAGCGGGGCGCCGAGACCTTACGCGCGATCCGTGCCGGCGGTGGCCGGGCCGCGTTCCACGCAGCCGACCTCACCGACGACCGCCAGGTCGAGTCGGTGGTCGACTTCGCGGTCGACACGTTCGGCGGCATCGACGTCCTCGTCAACAACGCCGGCGGCGGGCACGTTCCGCCGCATTTCCCTGCCGCCGAACCGGATCGGTGGGGTGCGATCCTCGACCTCAACTTACGGGCGCCGCTGCTGGCCACGCAGCTCGCGCTCGCGTCCCTGGCCAGCGGCGGCGGCACGGTGGTCAACATCGGCTCCACCGCGGGGCTTGGTGATCAGCCCTATCGCTCGGCCGAGTACGGCGCGGCCAAGGCCGGACTGATGCGTGCCACCAGCTGCCTCGCGCACCTGCGGGACAGTCACGGGGTCCGGGTCAACTGTGTCGCGCCGGACCGGGTGGCGACCGACCGGGCGCTGCGCGAGGTGGTCGCGCTGGACTCCAACGAGCGCGCGGGGCTGGCGCCACTGATCGGCCCGGATCGGCTGTGCGACGAGGTCGTCGCGCTGATCGAGGACGACACGGCTGCCGGGCGAGTGGTGGTGCTGGCGCGTCCGGAGGGCGGCGATGGCTGAGCGATTACCCGATGACGGGGTACTGGTCGCCGGGCTGCGTGCCGGTGACGAAAAGCTGTTCGCGCTGGTGCTCGACGCGTGGTCGCCGGGGATGCTGCGGGTGGCGCGCGGGTTCGTGTCCACCGCCGACTCGGCTGCCGAGGTCGTGCAAGACGCGTGGCTGGGTGTCATCGAGGGCCTCGACGGGTTCGCCGGCCGGTCGTCGTTGAAGACGTGGGTGTACCGGATCCTCGTCAACACGGCGAAACGGCGCGGCACGCGGGAGAGTCGGAGCGTGCCGTGGAGCAGGGTGGCGGACGCCGGTCCCACGGTGGATCCCGAGCGCTTCCAGGGGCCGGACGAGCCGTTCCCCGGGCACTGGCGGCAGTTTCCGGCGCCGTGGCCCGGTGTGTTCGGCCTGCCCGAACAGCAGGTGCTGGCCGTCGAGACGCGGACTCGACTGGCCGAGGCGGTGGCCCGACTGCCGGTCCGGCAGCGGGTGGTGTTGGTGTTGCGTGACGTGGAGGGATACGAGGCGGCGGAAGTGTGCTCGATACTGGAGATCACAGCGGCCAACCAGCGGGTACTGCTGCACCGGGCACGTGCCTGCGTGCGGGCGGACCTGGAGCGGTACTTCGCCGAGAGTGGTGAGCGACATGGGTAAGCAGGAAGACCTGGAGTGCGTGGAGTTCGTCGAGCACCTGAGCGGCCTGCTCGACGACACGCTCGACGAGCGGACCCGCCGTCGCGTGAACGCGCACCTGAAGGCATGTGACGGCTGCTCCGTGTACCTGGACCAGTTCAAGGCGACCGTCGAGGCGTTGGGTCACTTACCCCTGCAGGAGGTCACCGAGCTACCGGAACCGGCGCGGCGCGCTCTGCTGGCCGCGTTCCGGGAGGGGAGGTTGGCCTGAGCGATTACACGCTGCTGCAGACGGCCGCGGACATCGACAGCGTGCTCGAGGCGTTCGCCGCGCTCGAGCCGGGACGGTCGGGCCGGGCGGAACTGACCCGAGTGGCGCACGAGCGAGGGTGGACCGGGGTGCGGCTGGACCTGCCGCTCGCACTCCGGTTCGCACCGCTGCTCGCACGGGTGCTGAAGCGGGTGGTTCTCGTGTGGACGGTGGACGCCGACCACTGCCGGGTGTCGCTGTTCGAGCCGAGCGGCGGGGTGGTGGAGGCCACCGACCGGGCCGACCAGGTGGCCGAACTGGTGCGGGTGTTCCGCGCGGCCGGCATCGGGGAGGGAGCGAAACCGGCCGCGGCAGTCCACACGGATGAAGTGGACACCGGTACCACGGACGCCGCGGATTCAGCTGCCCCGGCCGCGGCCGGCGACACGGATCAACCGGAGGCCATCGGCATCGGCATCGGCAAGACCACGCCGCTCGACGAGTCCCAGAGCGACGCAGCCGGTGTGGGTGGGTCGCCTCGGCTGCGCCACGTCGCCATTGCCGCGTTGCTCGGGGTGCCGGACACCGTGCCGGGGTCGGCGCAGGTGCCGGGTCAGGCGCCGGCCATCGGGGGTGAGCGGCGGTTTCGGCGGCAGCAGCGGATTCGGGGTGCGCGGGACGTGCTCCACCTCGCCTCCGGGGTCGGGTTGATCGCCGCCTTCCTGTTCGTCCTGAGGGGGCCGTGGGTCGG
Organism: uncultured Actinomycetota bacterium; assembly: GCA_963826035.1. Taxonomy (GTDB): domain Bacteria; phylum Actinomycetota; class Actinomycetes; order Mycobacteriales; family Pseudonocardiaceae; genus Actinophytocola. The sequence continues at coordinate 1,556,612 of CAWGVZ010000010.1, forward strand.
CATCGTGGTGGCGTTGGGGGTCGTCGGGGTGTTGCAGGTGGTTCGGTTCGGGCTGGGGCGGATTCGCGTGTAACGGATCGTCGGCTCGTGACACTGCACTCGCATGACCATGTCGATGCGTACGGGGTTGAGCCGGCGACTGCTGCCGCTGCACCTGGGGATCGCGGCGCAGGGATTCATCCTGTGGCTGCCGGTCGAGAAGCTGTTCATGAGCGAGATCGGCTTCGATCCGGCGGCCGTGGGGCTGATGGCCGCCGCCTATGCCGCGGTCGTGCCGCTGGTCGAGGTGCCCTCCGGGATACTCGCCGACCGGTGGAGCCGGCGCGGTGTGCTGGTCGTGTCGAGCCTGGCGCTGCTGACGTGCGCCCTGGTCGGCGGGCTCAGCAACACCGTGGCCAGCTACATCGCCGCGACGCTCGCCCTCGGTGTCTACTTCGCCATGTTCTCCGGCACGCTCGACGCGATGGTCTACGACACCGTCCTCGAGGAAACGGGCGACAGCGGCGACTTCGAGCGCCGCCTCGGCCGAGTGCGGTTCGTCGAGAGCGTCGCGTTGGTCGGCAGTTCGCTGGCGGGCGGCTGGCTTGCCAGCGAACTGTCGACCAGGTCCACCTACTTCCTGTCGATCCCGTTCGCCGCCCTGTCGATCGCCGCGTACCTGCGCTTCCGCGAACCCCGCCTGCACCGCGCGGCCGCACCGTTGTCGCTGCGCCAGCACGTCCGCACCACGTTCGGCGCCCTCACCAGCCGGCGCGCGCTGCTGCCGATCATCGCGCTGGCGGTCATCGGCGCGGCGCTCACGCAGACGGTGTTCGAGTTCGGTCCACTGTGGCTGGTCGCGCTCGCCGTGCCGGCCGTGCTCTACGGCCCGTACTGGGCGGCGCTGATGTCCACCCTCGGGATCGGCGGCCTGCTGGTCGAACGGCTGCACCTCGAACGCCCGGCCCGCCTGTTCACGGCCACCACGCTGATCGTGCTCGCCTGCGGCACGCTCACCGTCAGCCGGAACTTCCTGGTGGTCACGGCCGCGCAGATCGTGGTGGCCCTGCTGCTCGTCGGTATCGGCATCCACGTGACCAAGCTGCTCCACGACGCCACCCCGTCGGCCGTGCGGGCGGGGGTCGCGTCCGGCGTGAGCTCACTGACGTGGCTCGTGTTCCTGCCGTTCTCGCTGGTGTTCGGCCTGGTGAGCGACGCGTACGGCGTGCACCGGGCGGGGCTGCTGCTGATCGGCGCCGGTATCGCGGTCGGCGTGCTGCTGGCAGTTGTCCTGCGGCGTCCGGCCGTAAAAGCCAACGAGCCGGCTCAGCTGTCCCTGGTCGCATAGCGGCGCCTGCCGATGGTCGCGACGACCGACAGCGGCACGGCCACCACCAACGTGATGACGAAGACCAGCTGGAACCGGCCGGCGTCGACCATCGGCCCGAAGACGGCCGCACCGAGCGCGCTGCCACAGAACAGCAGCGTGGCGAACAGCGAGACGGCCGTGGCCCGGCTTTTCGGTGCCACGTCGGTGATCCAGGCCTGCATGGTGGAGTGCATGAACGCCCACCCGGCGCCGAGCAGCACGAGCCCGGCGACCACCGCGACGGCGCCGTGGTCGATCGTCATCACCACGTAGGCGACCACGGCGAGCGCACCGCCCACGAGAATCAGGGTGGCCGGCGCCATGGTACGCGTCCGTCCTTTCACGACTCTCGCGAAGACCAGCACGGCGGCGCCGTACGCCGCGGTCAGCACCCCGGACACGGTGACCGACAGCCCGGTGGCGTGCAGCACGACCGGCACGAACGTCAAGGGCCCCAACAGAACCAGCCCCTCGACGAAGACCAGCACCAGCACCAGCAGCGCGGGCCGGTTGACCAACACCGCACGCAGCGACGCGAACACCGGCGCCGGCGCGGAAAGCGTCGGCTCGACCATGCCGCGCATGGCCACCGCCAGCACGCCGCAAGCCACGGCCGTGAGCGCGAACGCGACCCGCCAACTGGTGAACTCGGCGATGATCCCGGCACAGACCGTGGCCATGGTCATCCCGAGGGCGGAACTGGTCATCATGTCGGTGAGCGATGCCTGCCGGATCCGCATGGGCACCGTGTCACCGATATAGACGAGCCCACCGGGAATGGCGGCCGCGACACACGCTCCGGTGATCCCCCGCGCGAGCACCAGCAACCCGACGGTCGGCACGACGGCGGACGCGAGCCCCCCGACCGCGGCACACGCGAACGCGATCCGCATGGTGCGCACCCGCCCGAGCCGGTCGGACACCATGGCCCAGCCGATCTGCGCGAGCCCGTACCCGAGGAAGTAGACGGCCGCGGCTCGACTGACCGAGTCGACGGACCCGTGCAGCTCCCCGGCGATGACCACGATCATGGGCGCGATCATCAGCCGGTCGAACTGGCTGGTGAACGCCCCGATCTGCAGCAGGCGCAACGACCTGCCGAGTCCCTGCGGAACGCCAACCCGTTCGGTATCGCTCGACACGTTCACCCTGACCGTCGGTAGCCCCCGACCGGCACGAGGGCCGCCAACCGAACGTACCTCCGCTGAACCCAGCCCAGATCATGAAAGACGTCACACCCGCTCCTGGGCGGCCACCACCTCGTCGCCGTGTTCGGCAGCCCACTCACCGAACGCCCCGATCGGACCGAGCAGGCTCCGGCCGAGCTCGGTCAACGCGTACTCCACCCTCGGCGGCGCCTCGCGATAGGACCGGCGCGTCACCAGGCCGTTGTGTTCGAGGCGCCGCAGCGTCTCGGTCAGGGCCTTCGAGCTGATACCGCCGATCCGGGCGCGAAGGTCCACCGGGCGGGCCGGACCGTGCCGCAGCGCCCACACCACCACCGAGTTCCACGTGTTGGCCAGCAGATCGAACGCCAACCGCGCGCGGCAGTCCGCCAGGTAGTCCATCGGTTCCTCCCGTCACGCACCGATCGGTGCGCATCGGCCTCCCTACCTTCGATGCCAAGCACACCACAAGGAGGACACCATGCGGATCGGCATTCTCGGCGCGGGCACCATGGCGGCCGCGCTCGGCGGCGGCTGGGTGCGAGCCGGACACGACGTGCTGCTCGGCGGCCGGAACGCGGCCGGGACCACCGCGCAGGCGAAGCGCATCGGCGCGACAGCGGGTTCGTTCGCGGACGCCGCGGCGCACGGCGACGTCGTGTTGCTGGCCGTCCGCTCCGAGGCCGTCCCCGAGGTGCTCGCAGCGACCGGCCCACTGACCACCATCCTGATCGACTGCACGAACGACGACTGGACTCGGCCGACCACCCCGACCCCGTACCAACGACTGGCGGCGACCGTGCCGAACGTGGTCAAGGGCTTCAACCTGTGCCACGAAAGCATCTGGCAGGCCGAGCCGCCCGGCCTCCTCGTCCCCCTGTGCGGCGCCCCGGCGAACGTCGCCGCCGTGCGCCCACTCGTGACCGACCTGGGCTACGTTCCGGTCGACGCCGGCCGCGACGGTCACCTGCTCGACGCGGCGGCAACCCTGCTGATCACGCTCTGGATGAAGGGCGCCGACCCCCGCGACGCGCTGCCCATGCCTCGGTGAACGGATTTCACCTACGGTTGCACGGCACACCCGACTCGACGCACTACCTCATGTCGGGGACAGAAACGAGGTGTCGCGTGCGCAGCGAACCGTTCGACGACTTCTATCGCCGCGAACTGACACCTTTGGTGAGGTTCGTGTGCCATGCGGGGTTCGGCTGGGAACAGTCCACAGATGCCGCCCAGGACGCGATGGCCAACGCCTTCAAGGTCTGGCCGAGTCTGACCGAACCGAAGGCATGGGCGCGCCGGGCCGCCTACCGGATCGCCCGTGCCGAGGCCGCTCGGCTCGCTTAGGGCACCACCCGTGCGGTCGCAGGAGGCTGGGCGGTGGACGTGCACCTCGACCGGGACACAGCGGTGGACCATGAGGAGCACCGCCAACTCCTGCGTGATCTGGCCGGCCTGCCGCCCCGCCGCAGGTTGGTCTTCGCCTGGCATCTCGACGGGTACACGAACGCGGAGATCGCCGCCCAGGTAAAGATGTCACCGAGCACCGTCCGGTCGAATCTGCGCCACGCCCGCCGGGCCATGGAGAAGGTCTACCTGGACCGTCAGCGAGGTGCCGGCGATGAACACTGACTTCGACACCTACCTCCGCCGCGCGGGTGACGCGCTGACCAGGGAAATCTCCGAGAGCCTCGACGTCGAGCGCATGCTCGCCGCCATCCACCGCGAGCACGCCAGCGATCTGGCCCTCGCGCAGGCGGTCGGGGGCATCACGGGAATCCCGCTCCCCCGCCGGTGCACCACTCCGACGAGCGAGGTCGAGTCGCTGGTCGCGGCGGCGGTCGACGGGGACCGGGAGGCCATCGCCGAACTGCTGACGAGAATCCGGCCGCTCATCGTGCGCTACTGCCGGGCCCGCGTCGGCCGGGGCGGCGACGACCTCGCCCAGGAGATCTGTCTCGACGTGCTCCGTGCCCTGCCGCACTACCGCGACCAGGGGCGGCCGTTCCTGACGTTCGTGTACGGCATGGCCGCGAACCGGGTCGCCCAGAACCCCGGGTTGCGGCGCCGGATCGACGAGCTGCTGGCCCTGCTGCCGCCGAGACAACGGGACGTCGTCACGCTCCGGGTGGTGCTCGGCCTGTCCGCCGAGGAGACCGGCCTCGTGCTCGGGATGACCCCAAGCGCCGTGCGGGTCGCACAGCACCGGGCGCTCACCCGGCTCCGTCGTCACACCGGCAGGTCCGGCGGCGGGGCACCGTAGGGACGGTCCCGGGAGGGGAACCACAGCACGAAACGGGAGCCCTCCCCCAACGAGGAGTGCACCACCACCCGGCCGCCGTGGGACTCCACTATCTGGCGGACGATCGCCAGGCCGAGGCCCGTGTGGCGGTCGTCGAGTGCGGAACCCTCGCTGCGGCGCCAGAAGCGGTCGAAGATCCGCGGTCGGTCGTCCTCCGAGATGCCTGGGCCGTGGTCGGTCACCGAGACCCACAGCCAGCCGTCGTCGCGGCCCGTGGTCACCGCGATCGTGGCGCCGCCCGGGGACAGGCGCACGGCGTTCGACAGCAGGTTGCCCACCGCGCGGCGGAGGGCGTCGTGGTCGCCTATCACCACCAGGTCGTCCCGGAGGTCGTACACCACGCGCAGGCCCCGCTCGGTCGCCAGCATCGCGTAGTCGTCGGCCGCCTCGCGGGCCACCACCGACAGGTCGACATCCCGGTCGGCCAGTTCCGACGCGCTGCGGCGGGCAGTGGCCAGGAGGTCCTCCACCAGGCGGGACATCCGGTTGGTCGCCCGGTCGATCACCTGCACCGCCCGTTCCCGCTCGGTGTCGCTCGCGTCCGGCGACGTCAGGGAGGCGTCCAGGTGCGCGCGGATGATGGCCAGCGGGCTGCGCAGCTCGTGCGACGCGTCGTCGATCAGTTGGCGCTGCGCCCGGAACGCGTCGTCGAGCCGGTCGAGCATCGAGTCGATCGTGTCGGCCAGGTCCCGCAGCTCTCCTCGGGTGCCGTCCAGGTTGATCCGCCGCGACAGGTCGGTCGCCTGGATCTCCCTCGCCGTGTGCGCGATCTCCAGCGCGGGCCGCAGCGCGCGACCGGACAGCACCCAGCCGATCCCCAGGCTGAGTACGAACAACCCGCCGAGCGCGGCGGCCGCGTAGTCGCGGATCGACTCGAGCGTCCGCAGGTTGACGGCCGACTCGATGTCCTCGACCGCCGCGACCTCCATGGTGCCGAGCGGCACCTCGCGCCCGTCGGCCTTGCGCTTGACCAGCTCCGCCTCGTAGCTCTGGGTGATGGGCTTCGGGTCGGTGGACCGCTCGACGGCCACGTAGAGGACCAGCAACCCGGCACCGGCCAGCACGAACAGCAGTGTCGAGTACATGACGGTCAGCCGGAACCGGACCGAGTGCACGAATCGCGGGACCCGCATCACGCCTCCAGCAGCCGATACCCCCGGCTGACCACCGTCTCGATGAACGTCCGGTCGTCGCCGTGCCCGAGCTTGCGCCGCAGCGTGCTCATGGTGACCCGCACCGTCTGGGTGAACGGGTCGACGTTCTCGTCCCACACGTGCTCGAGCAACTCCTCGGCCGCCACCACGTGCCCCGGCCGGGTCATCAGGTACTCCAGTACGGCGAACTCCTTGGGGGACAACGTGAGCTTGCGGTCCCCGCGCCACGCCTCGTGCCGCGCGGTGTCGAGCGTCAGCTCACCGACCCGCAGCACGGCGCCGCCGCCGCGGACCTCCCGGCGCAGCAACGCCCGCACCCTGGCGAGCAGCTCGTCGAGCGCGAACGGCTTGACCACGTAGTCGTCGGCGCCGTCGTCCAGGCCGCGCACCCGGTCCTCCAGCGCGCCGCGCGCCGTCATCATCAGCACCCGCAGGTCGGTGCCGCCGATCACCGGCATCTCCCCCGAGCGGACGGCCCGGCAGATCCCGAAACCGTCGCCGTCGGGCAGCATGAGATCGAGCAGCAGCAAGTCATAGGCGTTCACCGTGAGCCGCTCGTACGCGGCCGCCACGGTGCCCGCGTAGTCCACCGCGTACCCGGCACGGACCAGTCCGAGCTGGATCGCCTCGGCCAGCTCCGCCTCGTCCTCAACCAACAACAGTCGCATGTGGACCTTTCAGCCGCCCGCGATGATACGCGCCGCCACCGCGGATGCCCGGTCGATCGGGATGGCGAAGCCGATGCCGATCGACCCGCCCTCGTACGTGGCGATCGCCGTGTTCACCCCGATGACCGCGCCGCTCGCGTTCACCAGTGGACCGCCGGAGTTGCCCGGATTGATGGACGCGTCGGTCTGCAGCGCCGCCTGCCGGCCGCCGCCGATCCGCACCTCACGGTCCACGGCACTCACGATGCCGGATGTGACGGTGCCGGCCAACCCGAGCGGCGAGCCGACGGCCAGCACCTGCTCACCCACGCGCACGCCGGCCGACCCGCCCAGCGCCAACGGGTGCAGTGCCGGCGCCGGCTCGATCCGCAGGACCGCCAGGTCGTTCTCCGGGTCGGTGCCGATCACGTCGGCCGGCAGCGAGCGGCCGTCCGGCCCGGTCACCCGCACCGGACCGGAACCGGCCTCGACGATGTGATGGTTCGTGAGGATGTGCCACTGGTCATCGATCACGAAGCCGGTCCCGGTCGCCCGCCCGGCGCGCACGGACACGACGCCCTGGCGCACCTGGTCGGCCACCGCCACCAGGTCGCCGGGGACCGCCGGCCGGGGCAGCGGGACGGGAGGCGTGGCAGCCACCCCGGCCGACGGGTCGGCGTACCAGCCGGCCAGGGCGCCCGAGCCGGCGGAGATGCCGGCGATCAGCACCCCTGCGGCCAGCAACCGGGGCCAGCGCACGGGTTTGTCGGCCGGCCGGACGGGCGTCGGGCGCACCGGCCCGTTCGGCAGGCCCGGCCGTGAGGGGGGCACGGCCGAGCCTGCCTGTGGCGGCGCGGGCTGGCGGAACTCCGGCCCGCGTCGCGGTCCGAGCCCGTCGACTCTTGTGGTCACGGTGATCTCCTAAGGGTCAGGCGCGTTGGCGGGGCATGCCTGGAACGACGCCTTCCAGACGTTGAGCGTCAGGAACGACGCCTTCCAGGCATTGATGCCTCCTAGGGAAGTCTCGAGAACCAGAGCAGCGACGTGCCGGCCGTGGCGAGCCCGAAGACCAGGCCCAGCCCGATGAACCGGTGCGACACGTCCTGCTGTTCGGTGCGGTAGCCGACCGAGCTGCCGATGTCGGCGTAGACCTCGCGCAGCTCGGTGGCGGTGGCCGCCTCGTGGTACGAGCCGCCGGTCACCTCGGCCACCGCGGCGAGCGTGTCGCCGTTGACGGGCACCCGCTGGGTCTGGCCGTTCTGCGAAATGGTCCCGTCGGCGGTGCCGACGGAGATCGTGTCGACCGGCACGCCGGCCTCCGCGGCCTCCGCGGCGGCCGTCTCGGGTTCGCGGCCGGCGGTGTTCGCGCCGTCGGACAGCACCACCGCGCGGGCGGGCGGCGGCTCCCGCGCTGCCTCCACGTCGACCGTCCGGACCGACTGGAGCGACGCCGCGATGGCCTCGCCGATGGCCGTGCCCGGCTGGGCCACCGTCCCGATGGCCAGGTCGTCGATGCCGGCCCGCAGCGCGTCCCGGTCGGTCACCGGCGCCACCACCACCTGCGCGGACCCGGAGAACGCCACCAGCCCGACGTTGAACTGCTCGGGCAGCAGGTCCACGAAATCGTGCGCCGCCGAACGAGCCGCGGCCAACCGGTCGGGCGGGACGTCGTCGGCCTCCATGGACGGTGACACGTCCACCGCGACGATCACCGTGGCGCGCTCGCGCGGCACCTCCACGGCCGCCGCCGGCTGGGCGAACCCGACCACCAGCAGCGCCATCATCACCACGAACAGCCCGGCCGGCACGTGCCGTCGCCACCCCGGCCGGGTCGGCGCCACCCGTTCCAGCAGCGGCAGGTTGGTGAACCGCACGGCATACCGGCTGCGCCTGCGCTGCAGCACCAGGTAGAGCGCGATCAGCGCGACCACCCCGGCGAGCAGCCACAGCCGGCCGGCTGATTGGAAAGTCATCGTTGCTGTCCTCCAGAGGCCAGAGCGAGCCGGCGTTGGGAGCGGACGTGCGCCGCGATGTCGGCCACCCAGTCCCGATCGGTGCGCAGCGGCAGGTGTGCGACGCCGGCACGGCCGAGCGCCGCCCGCACCGCCTCCCGCTGGTCACGAGCCGCGGCGGCGAACCGCTCCCGCACCCGCCGGCTGCCGGTGGACACGTCGCGGCGCCGGCCGGTCTCCGGGTCGATCACCGTGAGGACGCCGACGTTCGGCAACTCCAGCTCCCGCGGGTCGGTCACCTCCACGGCGATCACCTGGTGCCGCACGGCGAGCCGGCGGATGGCCCGCTCCCACGGGGAGGGGGCGCCACCCATGGGAGCGGGGTCGAGGAAATCCGAGACGATCACGACCAGCCCACGCCGCCGCAGCGCGCGGTGTAGGCCGTCGATCGAGTCGGCGAGGGACGGCGGGTCGCCGCCGGCCGCGCCGCGGGGGGTGGCATGCAGCGTGCGCAGCAGCCCGATCAGGTGCGCGCGGCCGGTGCGCGCGGGGAACCGCCGGACGCCGTCGGCCGTGACCAGTTCGGCGCCCAGCCGGTTGCCGGCGCCGGTCGTGAGGAACCCGACGGCCGCCACGGCGGCGACCGCCAGCTCACGTTTCTCCAGGTCGGCCGTGCCGAAGTCCATGCTCGGCGTGGCGTCCACCAGTAGCCAGGTGGACAGCTCGCGGTCGGCCACCGTGTCCCGCACGTGCGGCAGCGCGGTGCGGGCGGTGACCGCCCAGTCCATCCGGCGCACCTCGTCCTCGCCCGGCCGGTACTCCCGGCTGCCGGCGATCTCGGTGCCGGCACCCGGGAGCAGCCCGGCGTACTGACCGCGCAGCAACCCGTCGAGCCGCCGGGTGATGGTCAGCTCAAGCCGCCGCAACCGCTGCTCCTGCGCAAGATCGGAGACCCCGGGCCTACTCACGGCGAGTCCCACGTTCGAACCGGGCGAGTCCCACGTTCAGACCGGGCGAGTCCCCCGTTCGGACCAGGCGAGTCCCACGTTCAGAACCGGCGAGTCCCACGTTCGGCACCGGCGAGTCCCATGTTCGCGCCGTCATGCCGCGTCCTCCGACTGGAGCGGCGCGATCTGCGGCACCGGCACGGCGGCCAGCACCCGCGCCACGATCGACTCCGGCAGGATCCCATCGGCCAGCGCGTCGAACGACAGCACCAGCCGGTGGGCGATGACGTCGACCGCCAGTTCCTGGATGTCGGCGGGCAGCACGTACTCCCGCCCGCGCAGCAGGGCCAGCGCCCTGGCTGCGGCCACCAACCCGAGGGTGGCGCGCGGGCTGGCGCCGAACGCCAGCTGCCCGGCCACTTCCGGGATCCCGAACCGTTCCGGGGAGCGGGTGGCGAGCACCAGCCGCACCACGTACTCGGCGAGCGCGTGATGGACGTGCACGTCGCGGGCCCGCTCCTGGAGCGCGAGCAGCGCCTCCGGGTGCAGGACCGGCCGGGGCACCGGCTGCCGCACGCCCATCCGGTAGAGAATCGCGAGTTCCTCGGCGTCGGTCGGGTAGTCGACCACGATCCGCATGAGGAACCGGTCGCGCTGGGCCTCGGGCAGCGCGTAGACACCCTCGGACTCGATCGGGTTCTGCGTGGCCAGCACCAGGAACGGCGCGGGCACCGGATAACTGCGCTCACCGATCGAGACCTGCCGCTCGGCCATCGCCTCCAGCAGCGCCGACTGCACCCGCGCCGGGGCACGGTTGATCTCGTCGGCCACCACGACGTTCGCCATGATCGGGCCGAGCTCGACGTCGAAGTTCTCCCGCGAGGCCCGGTAGATCCTGGTGCCCACGATGTCCGAGGGCACCAGGTCCGGGGTGAACTGGATGCGGTTGAAGCTGCCGCCCGCCACCGTGGCGAGGGTGCGTGCAGCCAGGGTCTTGGCCACCCCGGGCACGCCCTCGAGCAGGCAGTGGCCGTCGGCGATCATGGCGGTGACCAGCCGTTCGACGAGCCGGTCCTGCCCGACCACCATCCGCTTCACTTCGAACAGCGTCTGCTCGAGCAACTGCGCCGGCGCGCCCGGGGCGGTGGTCACAGGCCGGCGCCTTCCGGGCTCGGGGCCGCCTCGCCGGTCTTGTCCGGGCAGTCCTCTTCTTGCGGCTGCTCCTGCTGAACGGCGTTGCGAGCGCCGGTCTCGTCGGTCACGATCCGCACGATCGGCTCGCTCTCGTCGGCCGAGGCGTAGGCCACCCCGCCGATCACGGCTGCCACCGCGGCGGCACTCGCCGCGGTCAGCCCGGCCATGGTCCTGATGCGCATGGTCCATTCCTTTCGTCGTTCCGTGGTGCCATGGCATCAGGAACGACCGAAAGGCGTGATAAGCAAAACCCGTGTTAAGCGGCACCGCGAGTCCCACGTTCGCGACCGGCGAGTCCCACGTTCGCGACTGGCGAGCGGTGCACTCGAACGTGGGACTCGCCCGGTTTGAACGTGGGACTCGCCCGGTTTGAACGTGGGACTCGCCCGGTTTGAACGTGGGACTCGCTTACGCGCCGCTGACCACCGTGACCGGGCGGGCTCGCAAAGCCAGCCTTGTCGGGATGCCGATGGCCAGCAGGCCCAGCAGTGACGTGGTGCCCACGATTCCCACGTACACCAGCGGCGGCACCGACGGCAGCGGCGACTCGGTCAGCCCGATGCTCACGCCGATCAGCGCGGGAATCGCCGCGAGTGTGCCCACCACGGCCGCCATGCCGACCACCAGCAGCGCCTCGATCCGCATCATCCGGGTGACCTGCCGGTGCCCGGTGCCGACCAGGCGCAGCATGGCGAACTCCCGCGACCGGGCGGCCGTGGCCATCACCAGCGTGTTCACCACGGCGATGGCCAGGTAGCCGAGGATCACCACCAGCCCGACGAGGTTGAGCCACGCGTCGGCCTGCCGCTGCGACTGCCCGGCGGCCGCCAGCCCGTCCCGGTCGAGCACCGCGAGCCCGGGATAGGCCAGCTCGGCCAGCGACCGCTGGGCGGCGGCATGGTCGTCGGCCGCCACGAGGATCGACTGGTCCAGCCGGGTGGTGGTGTGCTCGGCCAGCAGGTCGCGTGGCAGCGTGATGTCGCCGAAGCCGAGGCCGCGCCCGTAGGTGGCGACCACGGTCGGCCGCAGCGCCGTGCCGTCGCCCAGGTGCAGGTCGATGGTCTCGCCCACCTCGACGCCGATCGTCTCGGCCGCCAGTTCGCTCACGGCCACCGTGTCCCCGCGCAGGTCGGCCAGGGTGCCCGACCGCGGCTCCAGGTCGAGCACGCGCTCCAGCCCGGCGGGCACCACGCCCTGCGCCGCGTAGGACCCGACCTGCGGGCTCCCGGCCTCGAGATACCGCACGAACGCCTGGCTCCGGACGATCGGCGCGGCCAGCGCCACCCCGTCGGCGGCCGCCACCTCGGCGGTGATCGACGGGTCGAGTCCCGACGGCGCGGACACCACGAAGTCGGCGCGCATGCCGTCGTCCGCCTGCTCGACCGCCGCCGCGGCGACCGTGGTCTGGCTGAAGATCTGGACCGACGCCATGGCCACGGCGAGCACCATGGGCGTCACCACTCCGGCCAACCGCCGCGAGTTGGCGGCCACGTTCGCACTCGCCAGGTAACCGCCGACCGGCGACAAGCGGCGCAGCGGTGCGGCGACCCACCGGACCATCCCCGCCACCAGCCGCGGGCCGAGCAGCGCGACCGCCAGCGCGACCAGGAACGCCGAGCCGGCCGCACCGGCCACGGCCGCCTCACCGGGCACGAAGATCGGCACGGTGGACGCGCCGAGCCCGAGCACGGCGGCCGCCCAGCCGATGATCAGCCGGACCTTCGGCAACCCGCGCGGCTCCACGGCCGACTCCTGAAGCGCCTCGATCGGGTTGATCCGCGCCGCTCGCCTGGCGGCGAGATAGCCGGCGAGCCGCGCGGTTCCCAGGCACAGCAACACGGCCACCACCGGGGGCACCGGGCTGAGCGCCAGCCCGAAGTCGGCGGGGATCACCCCACCGGCCGCGAACGCCGTCCGCAGCAGGTACGCGACACCGATGCCCGGGATCGCACCGAGTACGGCGGCCGCACCGGCCACCAGGCGGATCTCCGCGCCGATCATGCGGTGGATCTGCCGGGGCGTGGCGGCGACCGCCCGCAGCAACGCCAGCTCGCGGCGGCGCTGCTGGATGGACAGGCCGAGTGTGCTGGCCACCACCAGCATGGTGATCATCAGGGCGGTGCCGATGAACGTCAGCGCCAGCACCACCAGCTCGGCGCGGACCTGGCCGACGTCGAGGAACTCCACGTCGCCGCGCCGATCGCCCGTGTAGGTGGCGACGTTCAGCCCGGGCAGCGCCGCCTGGATACGTTCGGCCAGCTCGTCGGCGTCGACGCCGGGCTCGGCCAGCACGCCCACCGCGTCGACCTGCGCCGGCCGGCCGGACAGCTCGGCGGCCTCGTCGTCGGTGAGGAACAGCGCGGACTGGCGGCCGAACGACTGCTCGGTGATCCCCGTGACCGTGTACGCCGTGGGGATGGCCCCGATGGCAAGGTCGACGGTGTCGCCGACCGCCACGCCGGCCCGCGAAGCGAGACCCGCGTCGAGCACCACGCCACCGGGCCGCGGCGCGTCGCCCTCCCGCAGCGTGAACGGGGCGAGCGCCGCGGCCGACCAGCCGTATCCCTCGACCGGCCGGTCGGCCACCCCCGGCACCGGCTGGCCGCCCGCCAGCAGCGTCACCAGCACCGACCGGTCGCCGATCGCCCGGTCGACCCCCACCACGTCGGCGATCCGGCCGACCGTCTCGGCCGGCAGCGGCACCCGCTCGCTGAACGGGACGTCGATGTCCTCGACCACGGGCAGCGCCTGCTGGGCGCCGACCACGACGGCGGCGCCCGCGTACCGTTGCGGCGCCACCCCGGACCGCAGGCCCGACTCGAGCAGCACGCCGAGCGCGGTCAGCAACGTGGCCGCGCACAGCACGGCGACGAACATGCCGACGAACCCGCTCTTGCGGTGCCGGATGGTCGCGATCGCTAGAGACTTCACCACTCCCCCAGGTGTGTCATGCGCTCGGCGATCTGCTCGGGCGTCGGCTCGTCGAGCGAGCCCGCCAGGCGCCCGTCGGCCAGGAACACCACCCGGTCGGCGAACGACGCGGCGATCGGGTCGTGGGTCACCATGAGCACCGTCTGTCCCGTGTGGTCGACGATGTCGCGCAGCAGCGTCAGGACCTGCTTGCCCGTGCGGCTGTCCAGCGCACCGGTCGGCTCGTCGGCGAACACCGCGTCCGGCCGGGTGATCAGCGCGCGGGCGATGGCCACGCGCTGCTGTTGACCGCCGGACAGCTGGCTCGGCAGGTGGCCGAGCCGGTCGGCCAGGCCGACGTTCGCCACCACCCGGCGCAGCCAGTCCTGGTCGACCGCGCGGCCAGCGAGCAGCAGCGGCAGCGTGATGTTCTGCTCGACCGACAGCGCCGGGAGCAGGTTGTAGGCCTGGAACACGAACCCGATGCGCTCGCGGCGCAGCTCGGTGAGCGCCACCTCCTTGAGGCCGGACAGCTCGGTCTCGCCGAGCCGCACCACCCCGTTGGTCGGCCGGTCCAACCCGGCCGCGCAGTGCAGGAACGTGCTCTTGCCCGAACCGGACGGGCCCATGACCGCCGTGAAACTGCCACGCGCCAACGCGATGCTGACCTCGTCGAGCGCGGTCACCGCCCCGTCGCCCGATCCGTACACTTTGGACACTGACGCCAGCTCGACCGCAGGTACGGCCCTCGTCGCCGGCCCTGTCACCGTCACTGGGATCTTGGTTCCGAACACCCCGGCCCCCTCTCCACTGTGGACGGGGTCAACGCTATGGACGGGGGCGGCCGGGCACGATCCCGCTGACTACCGGGTTGATGGTGGTCCTGGCTATACCCTTGCTCCCATGGCGCTGGGGAGGTGGGTGCGGGACCGGCTACCGCGCGTCCGCCGGGGCCTCGGTTACCTCGGGTTCGGCACGCTCACGGCCATGGCGTCACTGCTGTTGATCGGCCTGGCGCCGATACTGGTGGTCGCCTGGCTGATCGCGCCGGAGGCCGCCCACCGGTTGCGCCGCTGGACCGACCGTGAGCGGGAGTGGGTCGCGAGGTTCACCGGCGAACCCGTACCGAGCGGCCAGGTGATCACCGACGGGACGCTGCACGACCGGTGGTGGTCGATCCGCCGGGACGTGGCGTGGGTGGTGCTGCACGGGTTGACCGGACACGTGCTCGGCATGGCCGCGCTGATGCTGCCCCTTTCCGCGCTCAACGCCGTGGCCGTCCCCGCGTACTGGTGGGCAGTGCCGGCCGACGATCCGGTGTCGTCGCCGTACCCGGTCACGTCATGGGGCTTGGCCGCCACCATGCCGGTGGTCGCGCTCGGCTACGTGGCGCTCGCGCTGCTGGTGACCCCGTGGCTCGCCGAGTGGCGGGCCCGGGCGGCCCGCCGGGTGCTGGCGCCACCACCGGGTAGCCGGCTGGTCGAGCGGGTGGCCGAGCTGACGGCCAGCCGGGCGGCGGCGCTGGAGGCGCACGGCGCCGAATTGCGCCGCATCGAGCGCGACCTGCACGACGACACGCAGAACCGCATCGTCGCCGTGGCCATGCACTTGGGCATCGTGGAACGGGCGCTGCGCCGTGACCCGGCCGCCGCGCTGCCGATGGTGTTGCGCGCGCAGGACGCGGCGAGCGACGCGCTGGCCGGGCTGCGGGACGTGGTGCGCAGCATCTACCCGCCGGTGCTGGCCGAACGCGGGTTGGACGGCGCGGTCGCCGGGTTGATCGCGCGCTGCCCGGTCCCGTGCACGCTGAGCACCGACGGCCTGCGGCGCGCGCCGGCCGCCGTGGAGTCGGCCGCGTACTTCGTGGTGGCCGAGGCGCTCACGAACATCGCGAAGCACAGCGGCGCCGAGCACGCGGTCGTTTCCCTGTCCCGGCCGGGAAACCTGCTGGTCATCGAGGTGACCGACGACGGTCACGGCGGCGCGGACGACGCGGGCGGCACCGGCCTGGCGGGCATCCGGCGCCGCGTGTCGGCCTTCGACGGGACCACCCTGATCACCAGCCCCGACGGTGGGCCTACGGTGCTGCGCGTGGAGCTGCCGTGCGGGTCGTGATCGCCGAGGACGACGCCCTGCTGCGTGAGGGCCTCGCGCTGCTGTTGGCCAGCGAGGGCATCGAGGTGGCGGCGGCCGTCGACGACATCGACTCCTTCCTCGACGCGATCGCCGAGCACCGCCCGGACGCGGCGGTCATGGACGTGCGCCTGCCGCCGACGTTCACCGACGAGGGGCTGCGCGGCGCGGTCGAGGCACGGCGGCGGATCCCCGGACTGCCGATCCTCGTGCTGTCGGCGTACGTGGAGGACAGCTACGCGGGTGACCTGCTGGCCGGTGGCGCCGAGGGCATCGGCTACCTGCTGAAGGAGCGGGTGGGCAAGGTCGCCACGTTCCTCGACGCGCTGCACCGGGTGGTGGCCGGCGGCACCGTGCTCGACCCGGAGGTCGTGTCGCAGCTGATGGTCCGCCGCCGCGTCGACGACCCCATCCGCACGCTCACCCCACGCGAGCGGGAGGTGCTCGCGCTGATGGCCGAGGGCCACGCGAACACCACGATCGCCGAACTGCTGGTGGTCACGGAAACGGCCGTCAGCAAGCACATCCGTAACATCTTCGCCAAGCTCGGGCTGCCGCCCGGCGACACCGGTCACCGCCGGGTGCTCGCCGTGCTGGCCTACCTGAGGTCCTGAGGAGGGGGATCCACGTGCGACCGACGACGACCTGGAACGGCCGGGGCGGCTCGTTCTGGGCGGCCAACGACGAGCGCTACGACACCATGCTCGCCCCGCTGACCCCGCACCTGTTGACGGCGGCTTCCCTCCGACCGGCCGACCGGGTGCTGGACGTCGGCTGTGGCTGCGGCCGCACCTCCCGCCTGGCGGCGCGGTCGGCCGCGGCTGTGCTGGGGGTGGACCTGGACGAGGCGATGGTGACGCGGGCGCGGGAGCGCTCGGCCGACATCCCCAACCTGCGCTACGAGCTGGCGGACGCCCAGGTGACCCCGTTCGAGCAGGTGGACGTGGTGCTGAGCCAGTTCGGAGTGATGTTCTTCGAGGACCCGGTGGCGGCGTTCACCAACCTGCGCCGCACGGGCGGCCGGCTGGCGTTCCTGTGCTGGCAGGACCTGACGGAGAACGAGAACCGCCGGCTGAAGCGGGACGCGCTGGCCCCGTGGGTGACGTTGCCCGACCCGGCCCCCGGACCGGGCGCCATGTCCCTGGCCGACCCGGCCGTGGTGCGCGAGGTGCTGGGCGCGGCGGGTTACACGGACATCGAGCTGACGGGTGTCCGCGAACTCGTGCCGATCGGCACCACGGCCGACGACGCCGCCGTGTTCCAGGTGACCGAGCCGGCCACGGCCGACCTGCTGGCGGAGGCCGGCCCGGAGGCGGCCGCCGGGGCCAAGGAGTCCCTCCGCCAGATCTACCAGGCGAAGGAGACCCCGGAAGGCGTGCTGGTCGGCGCCGCGGCCTGGGTGGTCACCGCACGATGACCGTTCCGGTCGCGCATGATGACCGTTGCGGTCGGGCATGATGACCAGTCAGGGCGCGGTGACCGCGTCCAGTTCCTGAACCAGTCGCGGCAGCACCGTTCCCGGCCAGCCGCGGGACATGTTGCGGAACGCGCGCTCGTGGTCCGGATTCGCCAGGTCGAAGCCCGCGTGCTCGAGGAACAGGCGCGTTCCCGTGCCCTCGGCCACCAGGCGCCAGGTGAGTGTCCAGTCGGCGAACGTGTAGCTCAGCAGGCGTTCCGGCTCAACTTCGGTGACCCGGCAGGGCACCAGGCCCCAGCCGCCCATGTCCAGGCGGAACTCGTGGCCCACGGTCGGCTCGATGTCGCCGGCCGCCCACCAGCGGGCCAGGCGGTCGGGTTCGGTGAGCATGCGCCACACCTTCGCGGGCGGGTGGGCCAGGAACTGGTCGGTGTGGATGGTCTCGGTCATTCGGGGTCCTCCTCGAGAACGTCGGACAGAGTGCGCAGGCGATCGCGCCAGTACCGCTCGAACGGATGCAGCCAGTCGCTCACGGCGGCCAGTGGCTCGGCCGTCAGGTGGTAGTGCCGTTCCCGTCCGCGCACCTCCTCGCGAACCAGCCGCGCCTTCCGCAGCACCTGCAGGTGCTCGGACACGGCCGGCCGGCTCAGCTCGAACTGCGCGGCCAGTGAGCCCGCCGTCCGCGATCCGTCCCGCAACAGCTCGAGGAGCCGCCGCCGGACGGGGTTCGCCATGGCGCTGAACAGCACGTCGTCGATCACGCGCCGACAATACGTCGGAGATTTCCGACATGTCAACTATCTCCGACACATCGACGCTTGGAACTTCTGGGGGTGGGTACACCGTTGTCCGAGTGAGTACCTACGGAAGGACTGGCCATGCCACTGATCAAGCGACTGACCGCCCTGGCCGGGACCGCCGCAGCGGCCCGCAGCTACATCCGCAAGAACCCGGAGAAGGTGAACCGGATGGCTGACAAGGCCGGCCAGTTCATCGACAAGCGCACAAAAGGCAAGTACCACAACCAGATCGGGAACGCCGTGAACAAGGTGCGCACGGCCACCGGCCCGAAGCAGCCGCGACCGCCGGCCCACTGACCCGCCATGCCGACCGCGGCCTACGACGAGATCGCGGACTGGTACGAGGAGTTCGTTCACACAACCGCCGACGACGATCCGTTGGAGTACCGGCGGTTGCTGGGCGAACTCCTCGGCCCCGGTCGAGGTGCGTGTCTGGAGATCGGCTGCGGCACCGGGTACCACGCGGGCCCGGTCCGCTCCCTCGGTTGGACGCCGGTCGGCATCGACTTGTCCGCCAACATGTTGCGCCACGCGCGGGCCCGGCTGCCCGTCGCGCGCGCGGACGCCACCCGGCTACCGGTGGCCGACCGCTCGGTGCCGGCGGTCATCGCCATGGTGGTGCACACGGACATGCCCGCCTACCCGGCGGTGCTCGGCGAAGTCGCCCGGGTGCTCCAACCCGGCGGCGTTTTCGTACACCTGGGGGTGCATCCGTGTTTCTGCGGCGGGTTCGCCGATCGCGGCGATCAGGCGGCCGTGGTGATCCGGCCAGGCTATCGGGACAGCCACTGGACCAAGCGGTCGTGGACCGACCAGGGGCTGCGGGACAAGGTGGGCGCCGCGCACTGGCCGTTGCCCGAGCTGCTGAACGCCTTCCTTGACGCCGGCCTGACCTTCGAGCGCTTCGACGAAGGCGGCCGGCCCACTCCCACGGTGCTCGCGGTGCGAGCCGTCAAAGCGAGGGACTGACCGGAATCCGCGAGTCGGCGGTCGTGTCTGGGTCCAGGATGAAGTGCTCGGTCACGTCGGCCCGGTAGAGCCGCAGCTCGGCGTCGCCGCTCACTCGCGCCGTGCCCCACTCCCCGATCCCGCGCCGTTCGGAGCGCCGGGCGAACACTCCCATCCCGCGCTCGAGTTCGGCCGGGTCGGTCACCTGTGCCGCGGTCGCCGCCATGTACACGGCCTGGGCCGTGCCCGGAACCAACGTCGAGTCGAAGACCACCATGGCCAGCTCCGGCCGGGCGGCGAGGTTGACCGAGTGCCGCGCACTCGGCCGGGACACCCAGAACAGCTCGCGGTAGTCCTCCGTCGCGAACCATACGGGCGACGCCCACGGCCGGCCGTCGGCGTCCGCCGTGGCCAGCGCGACGTAGGAGCTGTCGTCCAGAATCCGCCGGGCGATCGACTCGTGCATTCGGCGACCTTAGCTGGCTAGACTTCCTCGCCCCAACGGGAAAGGGAGGCACCGTGGCCAGAAAGCTCACGCTCGCCCTGCTCGCCGCCGCGACCAGCCTGGTGATCTACGCGCCGACCAGCGCGGCAGCCACACCGGACGGCTCGACCAACGGGCCGTGCGGATACGTCGAGACGCCGGACGAACCGGCCGCCCGGCCGGTACCGCTGCCGCCCGACCCGCCCCGGACGCCGGAGCGCGGCACGGTGCGCGTCGACGTGAAGACCAACCAGGGTCCGCTACCGCTGACGCTCGACCGCGCGCAGGCACCGTGCACCGTGCAGAGTTTCGTGCACCTGGCGCGGCACCGGTTCTACGACCGCACCACGTGCCACCGGCTCACCACCTACCCCACGCTGGAGGTCCTGCAGTGCGGCGACCCGAGCGGCACCGGTGAGGGCGGCCCCGGCTACAAGTACCTCGACGAGCTGCCGGTCGGCCTGGAGCCCGCACCGACCGACCCGACGGGCGAGCGCAAGATCTACCCGCGCGGCACGCTGGCCATGGCCAACGCCGGGCCGAACACCAACGGCAGCCAGTTCTTCCTGGTGTACGGCAACGCCTACCTGCGCCCGAACTACACGATCTTCGGCACCATCGGCGAGTCCGGCCTGGCGACCCTCGACGACGTGGCGGCCGGCGGCGTCCAGCCGACTCCCGAGGACCCGGCCCCACTGGACGGCCCGCCCGTCCTACGCACCGATCTGAAGAAGGTCAAGGCACGCTGCTAACCCCGAGTCGTACCGTCTCGGCACCGAGTCGTACCCAACCGACAGCGAGTCGTACCGAACGAACGCTGGGTCGTACCCGGCGGGCCGAAAACTGTCGGTGCTGCCGACTAGGATTAAAACCAGGGGTCCCCGGACCGTTTTTGTCGGTGCAGTCGGCTACCTTGCCAGCGGGTCCCTGCCCACGCCGAGGCATCCACCGGGCGAGCCTCGAATCGGCGAGACCGTACGACTCGGTGTCGAAACCGTACGACAGTCAGTTCGGTACGACTCGGTGTCGAGAACGTACGACTCGGTGTCGAGACGGTACGACTCGGCGCTTTCACTTGAACGCGGCCGCGCGCTCGTTCGCCCACTCGGCGAACGAGCGCGCCGGCCGGCCGGTAACCCGCTCCACCGTGTCCGTCACCGGCTCCGGGTCGGTCACGATGGACGACCAGTGCGCCAGCCCGCCGTCGATGAACTCCTGCGTCCAGCCCTGCGCGGCCATCGACTCGCGGGCCTCCTGCTCGGTGATCTCCTCCCACCGCAGGTCCCGCCCGATGGCCGCGCCGATGGTCCGCAACTGCTCCTCCTGGGTGAGTACGGCCGGCCCGGTCAGGTCGTACCGGGCGCCGACGTGCCCGCCCGACAGAAGCGCCCGCGCGGCCACGGCCGCGATGTCCGCCTCATGGATGAGCGACCGGCCGGCCTTGCCGTAGATCTCCCGGACCACCCCGGTCTTCCGGATCTCCTCGGCCCACCCCAACGTGTTCGACGCGAAGCCCCCCGCACGCAGGAACGTCCACTCGAGACCGGTCCGCCGAATGAGCCATTCGATGTGCCCGTGGAACAGCCCCTCCGGCGCCGGGTCGGTCGGCTCGACATCCGGCACGCCCATGGCCGACACGAACACCACCCGCCGCGCCTGCTCGGCGATCTTCGCCACCACCGCCTCGGCACCCTCGGCCGCCGTGTACGGCCACAGCAGGAACACCGCGTCGGCCGTGAAGTCCAGCGCCGCCGGCTCGGTCAGGTCGCCGCGCACGGCCGTCACCCCCGCCGGGAAAGCGGCGGATGAGCGGGACAGCGCACGGACGGACGCACCGGCGTCGAGCAGGAGCGGGACCAGGTTGCGGCCGATGTTGCCGGTCGCGCCGGTGACGAGGATCGAGTTCATGATCCGACCGTAGAAGCTCTACGTTACTCGAGGTCAAGGTGGCCTGGTCCACATAGTGAGAAGGGGACTGAACACCCTGATCAGTTGGTTGGATCGGACCATGCCCACCTCTGTGAAGCGCTCCCGCCGCACCACGTTGTTCGGCCTCGCCGTCCTCGCCGGGCTTCTGCTCGGCGCGCTGCTCGGCTTCATCGCCAAGCAGGGCGAGGTGTCCTGGCTCGCCACGACGCTGTCCAGGATCGGCGAGGTGTTCGTCAGCCTGGTCCAGTTCACCGTGATTCCCCTGGTGTTCACGGCGATCGTGGTCGGCATCACCAGCCTGCGCGCGCTCGGTGGCCCGCGCACGGCCGCCCGGCTCGGCGGCCGAACGGTGCTGTGGTTCGGCATCACGTCGCTGATCGCCGTGCTCATCGGCATCGCCGTCGGCACGATCGGCAACCTGGGCAGTGGAATCACGGTCGAGCCGTCCGAGGAGGCGGTGGCCAACATCGCCGAGCGCACGCCCGGTGACTGGTGGTCGTTCATCACGAGCATCGTGCCCACCAACGTGTTCAGCGCGTTCAGCGAGGGAAACGTGTTGCAGGTGGTGTTCCTGGCACTGCTGGTGGGCGCCGCCGCCTACGCGCTCGGTGACCGCGCGGAACCGTTCGTACGATTCAACCGCGCCGCGTTCGACATCATCCAGAAGGTGCTCGGCTGGATCATCTGGCTCGCCCCGATCGGCGTGCTCGGCCTGCTGGGCAACGCGTTCGCCAGCTACGGCAACGACTTCTTCGGCTCGCTCATCTCCCTGATCATCGCCGTCTACCTGGGCAGCGGGCTCGTGCTGTTCGTGGTCTACCCGGTGCTGCTGAAGTTCGTCGGCAAGATCAGCCCGCTCACGTTCTTCCGCAAGTCCTGGACCGCGCTGCAGTTCGCGTTCGTGTCGCAGTCATCCGGCGCCACGCTGCCGCTGAGCCGCCAGGCGGCCGTCAACCTCGGCGTGCCCCGCGCGTACGCGAACTTCGCGGTGCCGCTGGGCACCACCACGAAGATGGACGGCTGCGCGGCCGTGTTCCCGGCCATCACCACGATCTTCATCGCCAACATGTTCGGCCTGACCCTGTCGTTCGGCGACTACGTGCTGATCGTGCTGGTCGCGGTCTTCGGCTCGCTCGCCACGGCCGGCACCACCGGCTGGTTCACCATGCTCACGCTGACGCTGGCCGCCGTGAACCTGCCGGCCGAGGTCATCGCCACGGGCGTGGCCATCGTGTTCGCCATCAACCCGGTGCTGGACATGATGCGCACGGCCACCAACGTGGCCGGTCAGATCGCCGTGCCGGTGCTGGTCGCACGCGGCACCGGCACCCTCGACGACGAGGTGCTGGAGCGGTCGTCCGACCTGCCGATCGGCGAGGACGAGGCGACCGAGGCCACCGAGTCCGAAAAGGGCCACAGGGTGGGCGCGAACGCCTGAACCGGGTAGTAGAACGGCCATCTCGGAAGCATCACCTGGCCGGAAGGTGTCACCACGGCCGGCGGGCCGTGGTGACACCCGACACTGTCCCGATGATCGACACGGACGTCCGGCGGCGGGGCGCGAGCCACCGAGCTCTCACCGAGCTGGTGGCTGTCGAGGAGACGCGGGACGGGCTGGCAACGGTGACCGTCGGCGTGCTCGGCGACCTACGCGACCTGCGGTTCGATCCGCGCGTCACCCGCTGCCGGGACGCGGGCGCGCTGGCCGAGACCGTCATGCGGACCGTGCGTGCCGCGGCGGCCGCCGTCCACCGGTCGTCGGCCGGCCTGGTCGCCCAGCTGGTGCCGGACCACCCCCGCGGCGCCGAGATCGACCTCGTCTTCGATCCGATGCTGTACCAGCTGGAACGGCGCATCGGCGAGTCCGACGCCGGCTTCGACTACCGCGGGCTGCGCCAACGCGTTCTGGCGATGCGGGACTTGGCCGAGGACCTCCGGGAGACGGTGCGGTCCCCCGACGGCCAGATCGCCGCGACCGTCAGCGGACGGCGTACGCTCGTCGACCTCACGCTCGGTAGGAGGGCCACCTCGACCCGCCACGCCGACCAGCTCGCCGACGACATCCTCGCGACCGCCCGACGGGCGACGGCACGGGTGGGCGAGCAGCTGACCGGCACCTGGACGACGTCATGACCCCACCCCCGCAGGACATCTACCTGGACCCGCCGGTCGTCCGACGAGTGGTTGCAGACGTTCCGGCACGACTACCACACGCGCGCACAGCAGGTCGAGGAGCGCGCCCGCATGGTTCCCCACGCGTTCACGGATCTCGGTGCGACCGCGACCCAGATCCTGGACACCTACGAACGCGTCGACGACGACGCGGCCACGAACGTCGCACGCGAGCACGGCCTGTTGCCCCCACCGTGATCGAGGAGTGTACCGATGTCGTTGCTACCGCCGGACTGGAGTGAACTCTGGGGGGATGTCGTCACCCATCACCCGATGGTCCGGTGGCCGGTGGCCAACGAGACCGACCTGGAGCAGCTCTCCGACGAATGGCAGAGGCTCGGGAACGACTACAGCAGCGGTGACCATTTCTACTCCCACGCGGAGCTCCTCCATGCCTGGACAGGCGGGGCCGGCCAGGAGTACCAGCGGCAGGTGGACGAGGCTCACAAGAACAGCCACGAGACCGGCGTCATGGCGCTGGACATGAGTGACCTGGTCAGGGCGTTCCGTTTCTCGGTTGGCCGCTGCAAGCACGAGATCTGGAACCTGATGGAGAAGCACGAGGATGGCTACCTCGACCTGACGTGGTCCCTGTTCGCCTGGTTCCATCCGACGGAGGCGGGCCGGGAGGCGGAGAAGTACCGGGCGAAGGTCGCGGGTGAGGTCGCCTCGGTGCTCCGGAAGCACCTGGCCAACTACAAGGATTCCGTGGAGCAGCTCAACGTGCGGATCGCGGGCAGAGGCTGAAGCACCACCTGGAGGACGCCATGACACAACCCATGCAGGACATCCACGTGGACCCGCCCGTCGTCCGGGAGCACGCCAAGCGCATGACCGACACGGGTACTCGATTGGCAGAGCTGACCAACGAGGCATTGGTGGTCATCAACCAGCGGAGCGCCGATCGTGGCCAGACCGACGAGTTGATGCGGGCGTTCCGGCAGGACTACGAGACGCGCGCACCGCAGGCCGAGGAGCGCGCCCGCGCGGTCGCCCAGCCGTTCTTGGTGCTCGGTGAGACCGCGACCCGGTTCATGGACGCCTACGAGCAAGCCGACGCCGGCGCGGCCGCGAACGTCGCCCGCGAGCGGGGTCTGTTGCCCCCGCGCTGATCGAGGAGGTCCTGATGTCGATGCCACCACCGGTCTGGAGTTCGCTCTGGGCCGATATCGTCACCCACCATCCGACGGTCCAGTGGCCGGTGGCCAACGAGACCGACATGGAACTGCTCGCCCAGGACTGGGAGCGGCTCGGGTACAACTACCTCGACGCCGGCGAGATCCGTTCCATCGCCGAGCGGGGCATCGTCGATGCCTGGACGGGCGAGGCCGGTCAGGAGTACCAGCGGCAGGTGGACGAGGCCCGCAAGAACAGCCGCGAGACCGGCTACACGGGGCTGGACATGAGGTCTCTGGTCGGCCTCTTCGCGGAGTCGGTCCGCATCGGCAAGAGGCACATCACCGACCTGATCGAGAAGCACGAGGAGTTCTACGTCGACGTGACGGACTCCATGTGGGCCTGGTTCCATCCGGCGGAGGCGCGCGAGGAGGCGGAGAGATACCGGACGCACATCGCCAACGAGGTCTCCGCGATCCTCGACAACGAGCTGTCCTACTACAAGCGCCAAGTGGAGGCGCTCGACGCGCGCAGCGCGTCCGGAGGAGGCTGACGAGTCCGAAAAGGACCACACATGCGTTAGCTGATTTCCACCAGCTGAGACACGTTGACGGTGCCCATCGACCGATGTCACCGTTGACGTGCCTGGCGAAGTGGCCGAGAGGATAGGCAGCGGCCTGCAAAGCCGTCCACACGGGTTCGAATCCCGTCTTCGCCTCTGTTTTGTGCAATCGACGCACGGGTACTCCGGGTGCAGTACGTACCGGAAGGAGTGTCCCATGCCGCAGTCATGGAGTGACAAACGCGAACGTCAGTACGAGCACGTCAAGGAAGGCGCCAAGGATCGCGGCGTCGGCGAGGGCCGGGCCAAGGAGATCGCGGCGCGGACGGTGAACAAGAACCGCGCGCAGTCCGGCGAGTCGAGGCAGGCGAGCAAGACGTCGACCAGGGACGTGTCGCCGCAGCACCGGGGCGGGAAGAGGTCCGGCAACAGGCAGGGGCCGGGCGGACCGACCAGGGACCAGCTCTACAACGAAGCCAAGAAGAAGAACATCGAGGGCCGCTCGAAGATGACCAAGAAGCAACTGGCCAAGGCTCTCGGTCGGTGACCACCCGACCCGTGCCGGCTAGCGGTTTAGGAGTCCATTAAGGACTGTCAAGCTTTTTCGAGGACAGCGAAACTGAGCTGTCCCTCGGCATCCGGCTGCACGTCCAACACCTTGTCGGACAGATAGTCGGCTGCCTGTTCCTCGAGGAACACGGTCGCCCCGGCGTCTGCCTTGACCACCTGGTCGCCCTCGGCGGGCTCCGGGGCCACGGTGAGCGCGAGCGCCACCTGGGAGTCGGCCTCAGGCTGCATCGCGAACCGGATGCCGCCCTGTTCCTCGATGCCACCCTGGGCGGTCAGCGCACTGATCGCCTCGGCTGCCGCTTCCGTTACCGCCAACATAGTTTGGCTCCCTTCTTCGACGGCGTGCGCGTCCCACGTTAGGCGGATCCGGACGAGACCGCCAAACCAACCCTTCTGTTACCGTGAGCTAGGCCGGTGCGACAGGCGCCGAGCTGAGTGTTTGACGTCAAGATTGTGGGTACTCCAGTCACATGACCGATGGAACCGAGGACGGCAGTCCGGACGAGATCGAGCTGCGAATCGGTGCCGTACTCACCAACCTTCCGATCATCCGGTCCCTGGCCTCGAGCATCGCGATGCGTGCCGACTTCGACCTCGACTCCATCGCCGATCTCAAGCTGGCGGTCGACGAGGCATGTTCCACGCTCATCACGCAGGGCGCCCCGGACGCGACGCTCCGGTGCGGCTTCACCGTGACCCGCGACGAGATTCGCTTCGTGGTGACCGTCGCGTCCACAAGCGACAAGCAGCCGAGCACCGATTCCTTCGGCTGGCGGGTTCTCACCACCCTGAGCGATCACACCGCTAGCTGGGTCGAACGGGACGCACGGAATGGTGGCGAACGGCACCTGGTCCACATCGAACTGGCAAAGCGGAGGGTGGAAGGAACATCCGGGTGACCGAGACACAGAGTTCGCAGGCCAACCACCGGAACGGTCCGGCCACCGGCTACGAACACCTGGCGCCGAAGTTCGCCGAGATGGCCACCCTGGAAGAAGACGACCCGCGTCGGGCGGAGCTGCGGAACGAGCTGGTCACCGGACATCTGGCGCTCGCCGAGCACATCGCCGCCCGGTTCAGCAACCGCGGCGTGCCGCGCGAGGACCTGGTGCAGGTCGCGACACTGGGCCTGATCAACGCGGTCGACCGGTTCCAGGCGGACCGGGGCACCGACTTCCTGTCCTTCGCCGTGCCGACCGTGATGGGCGAGGTCCGCCGGCACTTCCGCGACGCCAGCTGGGCGATGCACGTACCGCGCCGGCTCAAGGAGCTGAACCTCGCGATCAACGCGGCCAGCGCGGAACTGTCGCAGCGGCTGGGCCGGGCGCCGACCCCGAGTGAGCTGGGCCGCCACCTCGACCTCAGCCCGGAACAGGTCTACGAGGGCCTCGAAGCGGGCAACGCCTACCACTCGATGTCACTCGACGAGGCGCTGTCACCGGACTCGGACTCCGAGCCGCTCGGCGACAAGCTCGGCCGCCCCGACTCGGCTCTCGACGGCGTCGAGAACTACGAGTCGTTGCGCCCGCTCATCGAGCAGCTGCCTGAGCGGGAACGGACAATCCTCACCCTCCGCTTCTTCCGGCACATGACCCAGACGCAGATCGCCGAGCACATCGGCATCTCACAGATGCACGTGTCCCGCCTGCTGGCCAGAACGCTGCAGCAACTACGTTCCGGTCTGCTGGAAGACGACCAGGAAGCCTGACCGGAACGGTCATCATGGCCGACCGGAATGGTCATCATGGCCGACCGGAACGGTCACCATGGCTTACCGGCATCCGGGAAGCCCACCCGCCTCCCGACCTCCCCGATCGGCAGGTCGGTCGAGGCGAGCAGGCGCCGGGCCTGCACCATCCGTCGCTCGGTGATCCACGCCTGCACCGTGCGACCGGTACGTCGGCGGATCGTCGAGGTCAGGTGGCCTGGGGAGATGTTCACGGCGGCCGCCACGTCGCGTAGTGACAGCGGTTGCGGGTAGCGCCGTTCGATGACGTCGAACACCTCGGCGAGCAGCGGTTCCCGGTTCTCGCGCAGGTCGCCCACCACGTCGGCCGCCAGGCGGGACACCCCCACCAGCAGCAACACCAGGTGGGCCAACACGGCCTCCCGGTAGCCGTCCCGGCGCCGCGACAGTTCGTCGTGCAGAGCCCGGATCCGGGCGACCCACTCGGGCCGGTCCGGCTCGGGTACCCGCAGCCGCAGCGCGCCGATCGCCCCGCCGCGGACGAACGGGAACAGCAGGGGGTGGGTGCGCCAGGCCAGATGGGCACCGGGGGCGTCCGGGCCGAGCGCGTCGGCCGTGAAGAACACTCCCAAGCCGTTACTGCCCGCCAGGTCGGCCGCCTGGACGCGGCCCATCAGGTCGCCCGGCGCGATCACGAACAGGTCGCCCGCCTCGATCGGCCAGACCCGCCGGCCGGTGCGCAGCAGCCCGCCGGTGGTCTCGAAGTACGCGAGGCCGGGGAAGTCGTGCGTGTGCTCCTCGAACGAACCCCCGGCCTCCCACCCGTGCTCCAACCGCCAGGTCGCCACGGGTAGCTCGCCGGGTGCCGGCGTCATCGAGTAGGTCGGGGTCCCGGCCTGGGCCGTTCGGGTGGTCCGCACCGTCGAATCGTCCCATTGGAGCCACGGATCGGTACAGACCAGCAGCTCCTGATGCAGGAAGAATGTCGGCATGACTGAAAAAATGTCCGAACGGGAGTACATACCGGGCCTGGGCAAGCACTTCCCGCTGCCGCTGTACGACGTGGTGCACCGCGTGTTCGGGCTGCAGCCGATCCACCTGGAGATGGATCAAGCTGGCGGGGCTGCGGGACGGGCACCGGGTGCTGGACGTCGGCTGTGGCGTCGGGAACCTGCTGCGGTCGACCGGCAAGCAGCACCGCAACGTCGAGCTCGTCGGGCTGGACCCGGACCCGAAAGCGCTGGCCCGCGCCGGGCGCAAGGCCCGGCGAGCCGGCCTCACCATCCAGCTGGACCGCGGGTTCGCCCAGGAACTGCCCTATCCCGACGGCTCGTTCGACCGAGTCTTCTCCAGCCTGATGCTGCACCACCTGGACAGCCCGTCGAAGGACGCGCTCCTTGCCGAGGTCCGCCGGTTGCTGCGGCCCGACGGGCTACTGATCCTGGCCGACGCGGTGGTCGACGAGCACGGCCACGGACACGGGCGCCGGAAGAGCAAGATGCGTGAACAGTTGCGGGACAACGTCGGCGACGCCGTGTCACAGCGGATCACCGCGGCCGGCTTCACCCTGCCGCCGACCCGCACCATGGCACTGCGGGTCGGCGGCAAGATCGGCATCGAGGTAGCCCGGCCAGTCCGGGAGTGGGCCGTTGGAGGCCGCCTCTCAGGTGCGGGTCTTCGTGCGGGTGCGGGAGGCCGCCTTTCGTGCGGTGGCCTTCGCCTCCGCCGCCTTCGCCTCCGCGGCCCTCGCGTTCTCCACCTGCCTGGCGGCGACGCTCGTGCGCAGGGCACCGAGCAGGTCGGCCGCGCCCTCCCGCTGAGCGGCGGCGGCCGGCTGGACCAGGTCGTTCCCGTCGATCTTGGCCTGCACCAGCTCGGCCAGCGCCTCCCGGTAGCGGTCGGTGTAGCGACCGGGGGTGAACGGCTCGCTCAGCTCGTCGATCAGCGTGGCCGCCTCCCGCAGCTCCCGCTCGGCGATGTCGACGTCCTGGTGCAGGAACGGGAAGTCCGGCTGGCGCACCTCGTCCGGCCACAGCATGGTCTCGAGCACGATGACCTGGTCGCGGATCCGGAGCACCCCCAGGTTCTCGCGCTGCCGCAGCGCCACCTTGACGACCGCCACCTTGCCCGACTGCTGCAGCGCCTCGCTGAACAGCACATACGACTTGGCGCCGGTCGGCTCGGGCTCCAGGTGGTAGCTCTTGGCGAAGTAGATGGGGTCGATCTCGTCGCTCGGCGCGAACGACTGGATCTCGATGGCCCGGGACGTGGGCAGCGGTAACTTCGCGAAGTCGTCGTCGGTGAGCACCACCACCTCGCCGCCCGGCATCACGTACCCCTTCGCGACGTCGGCCAACGCCACGTCGGTCCCGTCGACCTCGCACACCCGGCGGTGCCGGATGCGGCCGCCGTCGGCGAGGTGGACCTGGTTCAGTCCGGTGCCGCCCTGCTCCTCGGTGGCGCCGTACGCCTTGACCGGAATGTTCGCCAAACCCAGCCTGATCGAGCCGGTCCAGACGCTTCGCATGGATACCTCCCAGTAGCCTGTTGCACTTAACAGTCTACTGGGGAAAGTACCTGGTAGGACAGCTAAAAATGGGTATCGTCGATGATTTTTTCGACCAGGTGTTCACTGGCCGCGAGGGCGTCGGCGGCGTGTCCGGAGGCGCTCGCCGCGGCCAGCAGAACCTCGCTCAGGGAGGCCGCCTCGATGCCCTCCGCGGTGTCGAGCCGGCCAGCCAGCGAGGCGAGCGCGAGGGAGATGTGACGCTGTCCGGTCACCAGGTGGTCGAGCACCTCGGCCAGCTCACCGAGCGGCATGGGGCCGGCGGCCAACTCGGCCGCGCACGCCTCGAGATGGCTGGCCACGACGGTGGCCGGCAGGACCCGCTCGGTCACCTGACCACCACCTTTCCGGCGCGCACATGATCTCACCGGTCCGTCACGCGCACGACCCGACACACCGGCAGCGCGATGGGCGGGGACGATACGCCAGGCCGATATTCGGTCCACATCGACTCCTCCCCTCTGTCACCATCGCCCCATGGCCATCGTGCTGGAGACCGAACGACTCACCCTGCGGGAGTTCACGCGGGACGACGCGGACCTGCTGGTGGAGCTGGACAGCGACCCGGAGGTCATGCGGTTCCTCACCGGCGGCCAGCCGACCGAGCGGGAGTACATCGAGCAACAGGTCCTGCCGACCTTCCTCGAGGACTACGGCCGCTTCCCCGGCTTCGGCATCTGGGCAGCGGAAACGCGTGACGCGGGCTTCGTCGGCTGGTTCGAACTTCGGCCGGCCAACGACAGCCCGCCGGGCGAGGTCGTGCTCGGCTACCGGCTACGACGGCCCGCGTGGGGCCGCGGGTATGCCACCGAAGGCGGTCGCGCGTTGCTCCACAGAGGATTCGACGAGCTGGGCGTGACGACGGTCGTCGCGGAGACCATGGCCGTGAACAAGGGCTCCCGGCGGGTCATGGAGAAGCTCGGCCTGTCCCACCGGAACACCTACTTCCCCGACCTGTCCCCGATTCCCGGCTCGGAAAACGGCGAGGTGCGGTACTCGATCACGCTGGCGGAGTGGCAGGCATCATGAGACCCTGCCGAGGCTCATCGACGAGTACCGGCGCCACCCCGGGTTCGGCGTCTGGGCGGCGTACACCCGGGACGGCGAGTTCATCGGCTGGTTCATGCTGCGCCGCCACGACGACAGCCCGCCCGGCGAGGTGGAGCTCGGCCCCCGGTCGCGCCGCGCCGCGTGGGGCCGCGGCAACGCCACCGAGGGGTCCCGCACGTTGCTCCACAAGGGATTCGAGGAGTTGCGCGTGACGACCGTGGTCGCCGAGACCATGGCCTTGAACACGGGCTCCCGGCGGGTCATGGAGAAGGTCGGCCTGTCCTACCGGCGCACCTCCCTCGACGGTCCCCCGTTTCCCAGCTCGGACCAGGGCGAGGTGTGCTACTCGATCACGCTGGCGGAGTGGCGAGCCAGTCGCTGATCTCCTGGCGCAGCCGGACTTTCGTTCCGTCGCCGGCGAACGACGCGGTCACCCCGGCGGTGGCGAAACCAGCCAGCTCGGCGTCGGAGTAGCCGAACACCTCCCGCGCCTGGCGGTACTCGTCGGTGAGCGTTCGGCCGGTCACCGACGGGATGTCGGTGTTCAGTGTGACCACCAGCCCCGCCGCCACGAGCCGCGGCAGCGGGTGCTCGGCCAGCGACGGCACCAGCCCGAGCGCCACGTTCGACGACGGGCACACCTCCAGCGGGACACCAAGAGCCGCCACCTCGGCCGTCAGCGCCGGGTCGTCCAGCACGCGGATGCCGTGGCCGATGCGCTCGGTGCCCGCGGCGACCGCCTCCCGGATGCTGTCCGGGCCGGCCGTCTCCCCCGCGTGGTGCACGATGCGCAGCCCGGCGGCCCGCGCCTCCTCGAAGACGGCGGTGAACGGGGTGAGCGACGGCGTCTCGTCGCCCGCCACCCCGACGGCCACGACGCCCCCCGCGTACTTCTTCGCCAGCGCGACCGTCAGCTCCGCGCGCTCCACCGACCGTCGCCGGGAGTGGTCGAGCAGCAGCCGGACCTCGATGCCGTGCCGCGCCGACCCGGCGGCCAGCCCGGCGAGTACCGCCTCGAGCGGCATGGCCGGGTCGCCCAGCCGCTCGCCGTGCGCGGCCGCCGTGAACGTCAGCTCCGCGTACCGGGTGCCCTGCGCGGCCTCGTCCGCACAGAACTCCTCGGCGATCCGGGTGAAGTCCGCCGGCTGGCGCAGGCACTCCCGCACGGCGGCGTTGTACTCCCCGAACGGTCCGAACCCGACGAACCGGCGCGCGTGGGACGGCCCGGATACCCCATTCGCCTCGGCGATCTCCAGAAGCGTGGTGGAGCGGACCGAACTCTCCAGGTGGACGTGCAGATGTGCCTTCGGCAGCCGGGTGAGGTCGCGCATGCCACCACCCTAGAACGCCGCAAGCCAACGCAAGCCGTTGCAAGGTTTGTCGTAGAGTTGCAAGCATGGCGCAACGACGTCTCTCTGAAGTAGCGAAGAAGGTCGGGGTCAGCGAGGCCACCGTGAGCCGGGTGCTCAATGGCAAACCCGGTGTCTCCGAGGCCACCCGGCAGGCCGTGCTCACCGCGTTGGACGTGCTCGGCTACGAGCGGCCGACCCAGCTGCGGGGCGAACGCGCCCGGCTGGTGGGGCTGGTCCTGCCCGAGCTGCAGAACCCGATCTTCCCCGCGCTCGCGGACGTGGTCGGCAGCGCGCTCGCGCAACAGGGCTTCACGCCCGTGCTGTGTACGTGTACCGGCGGGGTGTCCGAGCCGGACTACGTGGAGTTGCTGCTGGCCCAGCAGGTGTCAGGGGTGGTCTTCGCCGGCGGCAGCCACGCGGAGGACGACGCCGACCACGAGCACCACTACGAGCTGGTCCGGCGCAAGCTGCCGGTCGTGCTGGTCAACGCCTCGATCGACCTCGATTACCCGGTCGTGTCGTGCGACGACGCGGTGGCCGTCGAGCAGGCGTTCGGGCACCTGGTGGCGCTCGGCCACGAGAAGATCGGCATGGTGCTCGGGCCGCGTGACCACATCCCGTCGCGACGCAAGCTGGTTGCGTTCAAGGCGTGCGCGCAGCGCGTCGGCCTGACGGTCGACGAGCACTCGGTCGGTCACACCATGTTCTCCGTGGAGGGCGGCCAGGCGGTCGGCACCCGGCTCATCCAGAACGGGGTGACCGGTCTGATCTGCGGGAGCGACCCCCTCGCACTCGGCGTGATCCGGGCCGTCCGGCGCCTCGGGCTCAACACCCCGCAGGACATCTCGGTCATCGGCTACGACGACTCCGCGCTCATGACCTGCACCGATCCGCCGCTGACCACCGTGCGCCAGCCCATCGAGGCGATGGGTCGCGCGGCCGTGGAACTGCTGGCCAACCAGATCGCGGGCATCGAGGTGTCCATGGAGGAGCTGCTGTTCGAGCCGGAGCTGGTGGTTCGGTCCTCCGCCGCCCCCGTGCGGACTGCGAGGCCCAGCCTGGCCTGAGTCTTCTTTTTTCAGATCACTGTCAAAGTATTGCAATCATCGGTCGCATCGACCTATGGTTTGGGTCATCAATTTCCGGCCCGCCCAGAAGGGCTACTTTGACCATGAAGACCCCCAAGCTGCGCAGATCCTTAGGTCTGCTGCTGATCTCCGGCCTCGGTCTCACGGCGGCCGCCTGCGGCAGCGGAACCGACGACGGTGCGGGCGCGGACGGCAAGATCGCGCTCACCATCAACGGTCAGCCCCCGAAGACCCAGCCCTACGAACGCAAGATCTTCGACGAGGACGTGGCCGAGTTCGAGCGGACCCACGAGAACATCGACCTGCAGCCCCGCGAGGGCTTCATGGATCCCAAGACGTTCGCCACGAAGCTGGCCGGCGGCCAGTTGGAGGACGTGTTCTACGTGTTCCTGACCGACCCGGCGAACCTCATCGCCCGCCGGCAGGCGGCCGACATCACCGACTACCTCAAGGATGTGCCCCACGTCGACCAGCTCCAGCCGGAGCTGACGAAGATCTTCACGAACGACGAGGGCCGCGTCTTCGGGCTGCCGACCGCGAACTACTCGATGGGCCTGCTGTACAACCGGCAGCTGTTCACCCAGGCCGGCCTGGACCCGAACAAGCCGCCGACCACCTGGGCCGAGGTGCGCGAGGCGGCCAAGAAGATCGCCGCGCTCGGCGGCGACAAGGTCGGGTTCGCCGAGTACAGCAAGGACAACCAGGGCGGCTGGCACTTCACCAGCTGGATGTACTCGATGGGCGGCCAGGTGGCCACTCAGGACGGTGACACCTGGAAGGCCTCCTTCAACAACGAGAAGGGCCGCCAGGTGGCCCAGACGCTGCACGACATGCGGTGGACGGACAACACCATGGGCAGCAAGCAGTTGCTGGTGATCGAGGACGTCCAGCGCATGATGGGCGCCGGACAGCTGGGGATGTACCTGGCCGCACCGGACAACGTGCCCGCGCTCGTCAACCAGTTCAAGAGCGACTACGCGAACTTCGGTCTCGCGGGCATGCCCGGCGGCAACGGCACGCTGATCGGCGGTGAGGGCTATATGATCAACCCGAAGGCCTCACCGGAGAAGATCAAGGCCGGTCTCCAGTGGATCCAGTGGAAGTACCTGAACCCCGACCGGATGGAGGCCGACCTCAAGCGCTACGCCGACGCCGACCAGCCGATCGGGCTGCCCTCGGCGCCGCCGAACGCCGCGGCCGACATCTGGGTGGGCGACCTGCGCGCCAAGCAGCAGACGCTCAAGGAGACCTACGCCACCGTCCCGGTCGAGAACTACCAGGCCTTTGTGGACGCGTTGGGCACCACCGAGAAGTTCATCGAACCACCGAACGCACAACAGGTGTACGCGGCGCTGGACAACGTCATGCAAGGCGTTCTGACCAACCGTGACGCCGACATCGACCAGTTGCTGAAGGACGCGGAGACCAAGGTCAACGCAGCGCTGGCACAGGTCAGGTGAGCCGGTGCTTCGCCACGGAAGGTTGGTGCGCTGAACCTTTCGTGGCGGAGCACTGGGCCGGGAGCGCGTCCGTACCGCTCCCGGCCGGATCTCCCAGCGACTGAGTCGAACAGGAAACCCATGTCCACCACCACTGACCGGGGGCTGCCCGCGGTCGCGCCACCCGAGCCGGGCCCGGTGAACCTCGGGCGCGCGACCGGGCAGCTGCGCCGCAGGCTACTCGACAACCTGACGGCGTATGGCTTTCTCGCCGCCGCACTCGTCGTCTTCGCGTTGTTCTCCTGGTATCCCATCATTCGCGGAGTCCTGCTGAGTTTCCAGCAGGTCAACTTCGTCACCGATCCCACGTGGGTGGGCCTCGACAACTTCCGGACCCTGTTCGCCGATCCGCTGTTCTTCACCGCGTGGCGCAACACCTTGCTGTTCACCGCCCTCGCCCTGGTGGTCGGGTTCGCTCTCCCGTTCGCCGTGGCGATCGTGCTGAACGAGTTCCGGCACGCGAAGGGCTACTTCCGGATGGTCGTGTACCTGCCGGTGATGCTGCCGCCCGTGGTCATCGCGATCCTCTGGCGCTGGTTCTACGATCCGGGACCCGGCCTGTTCAACAACGTGCTCGGCCTGTTCGGGGTGCCCGGCCTGCAGTGGCTGGACTCGACCGACACCTCCATGATCTCCCTGGTGCTCGTCTCCACCTGGGGAGCCATGGGCGCCGCCGCGCTGATCTATCTGGCGGCGCTGCAGACCATCCCGGGCGAGCTGTACGAGGCGGCCGAGCTGGACGGCGCGAACATCTGGCAGCGACTGCGTTACGTGACGATTCCGCAGACCCGGTTCGTGCTGCTGGTGATGATGCTGCTGCAGATCGTGGCCACCATGCAGGTGTTCACCGAGCCGTACATCATGACCGGCGGCGGGCCGGAGGACTCGACGGTCACCGTGCTGCTCCTGCTCTACCGCTATGCCTTCGAGTACAACGACTTCGGCACGGCCAGCGCCATGAGCCTGCTGCTCTTCGTTCTGCTCGGCGGGTTCTCCGCCTTGTATCTGCGCCTGACCAGGAGCTCAACGTGAGCAGGACACTGCTGTCGCCGTGGGCGTTGGGGAGCCGCAAGGGAAAGCTCGGCTACCGGCTGGTGTTCACGCTGGTGTTCGTGCTGTTCACGGTGGCGTTCGTGGTCCCGCTCATCTGGATGTTGCTCGGCGCCATGAAGTCGGCGCCCGAGCTGGCACAGAACCCGCCGACGCTGCTGCCCGATCGGTTCCATGTGGACACTTACGTCGAGGCGTGGACGTTCATCGACCTCGGCCGCTACTTCCTGAACACGGTGATCGTGGCGGTCGGCGCCTGGTTGGTCCAGCTGGCGGTGATCGTGCCGGCCGCCTACGCACTGTCCAAGCTGCGCCCCGTACTCGGCAACTGGATCCTCGGACTCATGCTGGCCACGCTCATGCTGCCGGCGTCCGCGCTGCTCGTACCGACCTACCTGACGATCACCGACGTACCGCTCTTCGGCGTCAACCTGATCAACAACCCGGCGGCCATCTGGCTGCCGGCCGCGGCGAACGCGTTCAACCTCTATCTCCTCAAGCGGTTCTTCGACCAGATCCCCACCGAGCTGCTGGACGCCGCCCGCATCGACGGCGCCGGCAGCATCACCACCATGGTGCGGATCGTGTTGCCGCTGTCCCGACCGATTCTGGCCGTGGTCTCGATCTTCGCGATCGTGGCCGCCTGGAAGGACTTCATCTGGCCGCTGCTGGTTCTGCAGGATCCCGGCATCCAGACCCTCTCCGTCGCGCTGGCGCGGAACGAGGAGTTCACGCCGATCAACCTGATGCTCGCCGCCTTGGTGCTGGCCAGCATCCCCATGGTTGTCGCTTTCCTGATCTTCCAACGACAGATTCTGGCCGGTCTCACAGCCGGCAGCCTCAAGGGGTGATGTGAGTGGTGCCCAACAAGCAGGCGCTTGCGGAGACGCACGAGAACACGGCGACGTGGTGGCGTGGCGCAGCCATCTACCAGGTCTACGTGCGCAGCTTCGCCGACGGTGACGGCGACGGCACGGGCGATCTCACCGGCGTCCGGGCGCGGTTGCCGTACCTGGCCGAGCTCGGCATCGACGCCATCTGGTTCAACCCCTGGTATCCGTCCCCCATGGACGACGGCGGCTACGACGTGTCGGACTACCGGGACATCGAGCCGGTCTTCGGTTCCCTTGCCGAGGCGGAGAAGCTGATCGAGGAGGCACACACCCTCGGCATTCGGATCATCATCGACATCGTGCCGAACCACTGCTCGGACGTGCACCCGTGGTTCACGGCGGCGCTGGCCGCCGGCCCCGGTTCGCCCGAGCGGGAACGGTTCTGGTTCCGGACGGGCCGCGGCGAGAACGGCGAGTTGCCGCCGAACAACTGGCAGTCCCGGTTCGGGGGTCCCGCGTGGACACGGGTCGCGGACGGCGAGTGGTTCCTGCACCTGTACAGCTCACGGCAGCCGGACCTGAACTGGCGCAACCCCGAGGTGAGCGAGGAGTTCGAGGACATCCTGCGGTTCTGGTTCAACCGCGGCGTCGACGGGTTCCGCATCGATGTGGCCGACGGGCTGGTGAAGGCCGACGGCCTGCCGGACGTGCCGGCGGGTGCGACCACCGGACTCCCGTTCTCCGACCTCGACGGCGTGCACGACATCTACCGCGCCTGGCGCCGGATCGCCGACAGCTACCCGGACAAGCGGATCTTCGTGGGCGAGATGTGGCTGCCGGACCCCGTGCGGTTCGCCATGTACCTGCGCCCGGACGAGCTGCACTCGGCGTTCAACTTCGACTTCCTGTCCTGTCCGTGGGAGGCCGGCCGGCTGCGCCAGGTGATCGACGCGACGCTCGAGGCGCACGCGCCGGTGAACGCGCCGGCCACGTGGGTACTGTCCAATCACGACGTCACCAGGCACGTCACCCGCTACGGGCGCCGGGACACCTCGTTCTCGTTCGCCGACCGCCAGCACCAGGCGGAGACCGACCAGGTCCTCGGCACCAAGCGGTCGCGCGCGGCAGCTCTGCTCACCATGGCGCTGCCCGGCGGCGTCTACATCTACCAGGGCGAGGAACTCGGTCTGTCCGAAGTGGAGGATCTACCGGACGAAGTGCGACAGGACCCGGTGTTCGCCCGCACGGCCGGCGCGGACATCGGCCGCGACGGCTGCCGCGTGCCGGTGCCGTGGTCGGGAGACGCGTCGCCGTACGGTTTCAACACCACCGGCACCGCGCCGTGGCTGCCGCAACCCGCCGACTGGGCCGAGTACACGGTGGCTGCCCAGACCGATGACCCGGGCTCCATGCTCGAGCTGTACCGAGCGGCGCTTCGGTTGCGCCGCACGGAACACGCACTGGGCGACGGCCCGCTCCGCTGGCTGGCCGGCCTGCCGGCCGACGTGCTCGGCTTCGCCCGTGATCAGACGTTCGCCTGCGTGGTCAACCTGTCCCCCGAACCGGTCGACCTGCCCGCCCATGTGGAGGTGCTGCTGACCAGCGGCCCCATGGATGGCACCACCCTGCCGGCGGATACCGCGGTGTGGCTGCGTACCAGTATCGTCGGAGAATGGTTGAGCTGAAGTACAAGGGTTCCGATCAATTCAACGACCATGGGGAGGAAATGCGGACGCCGAAGGCCACGAACCAAGGGTTCAAGGTGTCGGTGTGGTCCGCTCCCAAGAATGGAGCGTTCGACGCGACGGGCATAAGGCACGCCCGGGAAGCGTGGGAGACGGCCAACAATCGTCTCTATCGTACGCTCGCGCTGCTCGCCAAACCGCTCACCCCTGAGATCAAGGAATGGGCCCAGCTGTACTTCTGCCAAGATCTCACCGGGCAAGATCAGCTCAAGAAAGTCGTCGAGATACTCACGGCGACCCAAAAAGGGCTCCAACAGGACACCCGTCTCCGTGTGTGCGATTGTATCGAAAAAGACGAGACGATCGGTTCGGATGGGATCGCCCCCGCCAACTCATGCAGAAAGGGCGATCCCGGCGCAGTCAAGGGCATGGTGGACGGTCTGTGGTGGGGGTACGGAGACATCCACCTGCGCGAGGCGATCGTAACCTCGGACAACCGAGAAGACAGCCGGTTGAGATGCGTTACCGTCGTCCACGAGGCGACACACAAGTTCGTAGGCACCCACGACCACGGTTATTTTAGCCTGGAAGGGACCTATGCGAGACGGGAAAAAGTCAACGTCAACACGGCACTGCAAAACGCGGACAGCTTTGCCTGGTTTACCCATCAGGTCGGCCGCGAGAAATTTCTTGGCCTGACCCAATACTGCGCACGGGAGAAAGCGCATAAAAATCAAACAAATTTCTGACGAGTACCTATAGCCCAGCAGTAATCCGAGTGAACTCCCACGCAGGCTGGTCGATCCCACTGCAGTTGGACACCACACCGCCACCAGGACAAGGCCGATCCCGGTTCACCGCCCAGAAAGCCAGCCGCCCGAGGCCGACACCGCGAGCCCAGTCCCGGATCCCGGTCCACGCGTCGAGCGACGTCATCTCCTGCTGGTCGGACAGGCCGTTCATACCGGAGACACCCATGTGGCCGTAAGCCTCTTCGGCGGACCACCCGAACGTCGACACCAGCTTGGCGTTCAGCCCCTCGGCGGCGGCGATCGTGTCGTCGTGGATGTTCGAGCTGCCGAAGTCGAACGGCATGATCGTGAAGATGTCGATCCCGGCGGACAACTCGGCCGCCCGCTCGATCAACCGGTTACCCCAGAAGTTGGGCCCGGTAGTACTGGTACCGAACGTGACGATCGTCTGAATCCCGGGGTTGTTGGCCTTCACGATCCGCAGCGCGCCAAGGATCCGATCCTGCACGGCCTCGTTCTCGAACTCGTCGGTGTTCTCGATGTCGATGTCGATGGCCGACAGCCCGTAAGCGTCGATCACCTCCTGATACGCCCCGGCGAGCGACTCGGCGTCCGGACAGTTCGGTCCGAGCTTGTTACCGCTCCACCCGCCGAACGACGGCACGATGTCCCCGCCGGCGGCCCGGATCTCGTTGATCGCCTGCTCATCGACGCCACCGGTGAGCGGCCGAGTGCTGTCCCAGGCGGGACTACACCCACCACCAGCAAGCACGAACGCCATGGTGAACGACCGGACCCCGGTCTCACTCATCACGGAAGCCGGGCTGGGCGGCTCGCCCCAGCCGAGGAAGAGATACGGCGCGGCCGGCGAGACCGCGACAGGTGCGGCGGCGGCACCAGGAAGAACGGCCAAGCCGCCAGCGACGACCACGACAGAAAGGACTGTGGCAAACCAACTTCTACGCATACGTACTCCCCGACACACGACTGAGCGTCGGTGCCGCCATCCGGCGACACCGACGCTCAGTGTGGTCTGGACCACAACAGCCGGTCAAGGTCTAGACCAGTTGTCCAGACGTTCGTAGGGGTCAATCCGAAGCAGGGGCCAACTCTGGCACCGGCTCGAACTCCTTGATCGAGTCGAGCGCCGCACCCATGGCCGCGTTGGCCTCCCGCTCCACCATGATCTCGACGAGCACGGGCAGCGAGAGCCGCTCGGACTCGGCGTCCGCCCACGCGAGCGCGCCGGCGATGTCCCCCGGCTGCTCGACCTTACGAGCGGGACACCCGAACGCCTCCATGAGCTTCACGTGGTCGATCCCACCCTCGCCGTAGTGCAGGTCGACCGCGTAGTTCATGTCGTACGGCAGCTCGGCCTGGCGGATCAGCCCGAGATACTCGTTGTTCACCATCACGATGACGAACGGGATCTGGTACTGCGCGGCGACCGCGATCTCCTCCATGAGGAACTGGAAGGAGTAGTCCCCCACCACGGCGACGACCTTGCGGTCCGGGAACGCGCACTTGACACCCATGGCGGCCGGCACTTCCCAGCCCAGCGGCCCGGCCTGGCCACACACCAGATACCGCCGAGGCAGGAACGTGTGCTGGAACTGCCCGGACCAGATCTGGTACAGCCCGATGGCCGTGACGAACGTCGTGTCCTCGGGGAAGTACTCGTTGATCTCCCGGTACACCCGCGGCGGCTTGATGGGCACGTCATCGAAGTCGTCCCGCCGGGGCAGCGTCTCCCGCAGCTCACTGACCCGTGCCGGCCAACGTCGAGTCGCGCTTGGCCACACCGAGCGAGCGCGCCTGCGAGCTGAGCGCGGCCAGCGTCGGCCGCGCGTGGCCGACGATGCCGAGGTCCGGCTCGAACACCTTCCCGAGCTGGGTCGGCTCGATGTCCACGTGAATGAACTTGCGACCTGCGGTGTAGACGGAGAGATCACCGGTGTGCCGGTCGCCGAACCGGGCCCCGATCGCGAGCACCAGATCGCTCTCCAGGAACGACTGGTTGCCCCACCGGGTCTGGGTCTGGATCCCCGCCATGCCGGCGAACAGCTCGTGGTTCTCGGGGAACGCGCCCTTGCCCATCAACGTGACCTGGACCGGGATGTTCAACGACTCGGCCAGCTCACGCAGTTCGGTCGTAGCGTCGGCGATGATCACCCCACCACCGGCGAGGATGAGCGGCCGCGAGGCACCGGCGAGCATCTCCACGGCCGCCCGGACCCGCTCGGGCGACGGCTCCGCCACGTCGATCGGCAACGCCGAGTCGATCATGGGATCGTAGTTGCACAGCCCGCGCTGCACGTCGATCGGCAGGTCGATCAGGACCGGGCCCGGCCGCCCCGACTGAGCGATCCGGAAGGCCTCCCGGAACACCCACGGCGCCTGACCCGGTTCCTTCAGCTGCACCGCCCACTTGGTGACGGGCTTGGCGATCTCGACGATGTCGACGGCCTGAAACGCCTCCTGGTGCAGCTTCGCCTTCGGTGCCTGGCCGGTGATGCAGATCATCGGGATGGAGTCCGCGAGCGCGGTGTACAGCCCGGTGATCATGTTGGTTCCGGCAGGGCCGGAGGTGCCGATGCACACCCCAACCTTGCCGGTGACTCGGGACCAGCCGTCGGCGGCGTGCGTGCCGCCTTCCTCGTGCCGCACGGTGATGTGCTTGATGCTGCTCTTCCGCATGGCCGCGTACAGCGGCAGGATGGCGGCGCCGGGGATGCCGAAGACCGTGTCGACGCCCTCGGACTCCATGACCGCGACCGCGGCCTCCATGCATGGAATGCTGTTCACGCGTCAGTCCCCTTTGCCTGAAAGGTTCTCCGCGACCTTGAGCAGAGCGGAGTGGTCGAGTTGGCCGTAGCCCTGGGACCTGGCCGACGAGATGAGCGCGGCCACCAGGTTGCTGACCGGCAGTGCCACCTCGGCCTCGCGGGCGGCGTCGAGAATGATGCCCATGTCCTTGTGGTGCAGGTCGATCCGGAACCCGGGAGCGAACTCCCGCGCCACCATGGTCTTGCGCTTCAGCTCGAGGATCCGGCTGCCGGCGAGCCCGCCGGCCAGCACGTCCAGCCCGAGTCCGGCGTCCACACCGGACGACTCGAGCAGCACGATCGCCTCGGCCACCAGGGCATAGGTGCCGCCGACCACCAGCTGGTTGGCGGCCTTCACCGTCTGACCGGCACCGGACGGTCCCACGTGGACGATCGTCTTGCCGAGCGGTGCGAAAACTGGTGCGGCGGCAGCGAAGTCTTCCTCGCTGCCGCCGACCATGATGGAGAGCACGCCGTCGATGGCGCCCTTCTCCCCACCCGACACCGGGGCGTCCAGTACCCGGATGCCGCGCTCCGCACCGACTTCCGCGAGCCGGCGGGACGTGCCCGGCCGGATCGAGCTCATGTCGATGTAGAGCGTGCCCGGCTTGGCGCTGTCCAGCACGCCGCCCTCGCCGAGCGCGACCGTCTCCACCTGCGGGTGGTTGGGCAGCATGGTGATCACGACGTCCGCGCCGGCGACCGCGGCCGCGATGCTGTCCGCCACCTCGCCGCCGTCGGCCACCAGTCGTTCGAGCGATGCCGGGACCAGGTCGTAGCCGACGACGCCGAACCCGGCCTGTACCAGGTTCTTCGCCATCGGGCTGCCCATGATTCCCAGGCCGATAAAGCCAACCGTGGTCATTGAAGACCCTCCAACCAGCCGAAGCTGTCCTCGCTCGCGCCTACGGGCTTGTACTCGAGACCGACGAGCCCGTCGTAGGGGCTGTCGGCCAGCAACCGGAAGATCTCGGCGAAGTCCAGCTCGCCGGTTCCCGGCTGACCGCGGCCGGGCGTGTCGGCGATCTGCACGTGCCCGAACCGCTCCGCGCTACCTCGGATCAACGCCGGTACGTCCTCGCCCATCCGGGTCAGGTGGTAGAAGTCGGCGAGGAACGCGGTTCCCGGTACCTGGTCGATCACCGCGTACGCCTTGGCGGACGAGTCGATCGGGTACCGGGGACTCTCGATCGAGTTCAGCGCCTCGATCACGACCGTGGCGCCGATGTGCTGCGCCGCTTTCGTCGCCAGCGCGAGGTTCTCGAGCGCCAGCTCCGGATCGGTGTCCTCGACTGTATTGCCGTACAACGCGTTGAGCGTGCGGCAGCCGAGCCGCTCGGCCAGGCCGACGGTCACGTCGATGTTGTCGCGGAACCGCTGGCTCGTGGCCCGCGACGACAGCAGGCCGCGGTCGCCGCCGGCCATGTTGCCCGCGTCGAAGTTCAGGCCTACCAGGCGGACTCCGGCTTCCTCGATCGCGGACACCAGGCGGTCCAGCTCGGCGTCGCCCGGTACCGGTCCGTCGAACGGCCACCACATCTCGACCGCGTCGAACCCGAGCCCGGCCGCGGCCGCGGGACGCTCCAACATGGGCAGTTCGGTGAAGAGAATGGACAGGTTCACGTCGAATCGCAACGCGGTCATGGACTTCTCAGCACTCCTCAGCTGACGGTCTGCACCAGGCTCTGCCTGGCCAGCTCAGCGGTCTCCGACGGGGTTTTGCCGACCTTCACACCGGCCGCCTCCAGGGCTTCCTGCTTGGCGGCCGCCGTACCGGACGAGCCGGACACGATGGCGCCCGCGTGGCCCATGGTCTTGCCCTCCGGCGCAGTGAAGCCCGCGACGTAACCGACCACCGGCTTCGATACGTTCTCCTTGATGAACGCCGCCGCCCGCTCCTCCGCGTCGCCGCCGATCTCGCCGATCATCACGATCAGCTCGGTCTGCGGGTCCGCCTCGAACGCGGCCAGGGCGTCGATGTGGGTCGTACCGATGACGGGGTCACCGCCGATGCCGACGCCCGTGGAGAAGCCGAGGTCAC
Source organism: uncultured Actinomycetota bacterium (assembly GCA_963826035.1). Classification (GTDB taxonomy): domain Bacteria; phylum Actinomycetota; class Actinomycetes; order Mycobacteriales; family Pseudonocardiaceae; genus Actinophytocola. The sequence continues at coordinate 1,600,791 of CAWGVZ010000010.1, forward strand.
GCAGTTCGTACATCAGTTGGTAGGTCAGCGTGCCCGACTTGGACACCAGGCCGATCCTGCCTGGTCCGGTGATGTCCGCGGGGATGATGCCCGCGTTCGCCTTGCCGGGACTGATGATCCCGGGACAGTTCGGCCCGATGATCCGGGTCCTGTTACCAGCCGCGAAGGCGTGCGCCCAGAACGCGGCCGTGTCGTGCACGGGGATGCCCTCGGTGATCACCACGGCGAGCCCGATGCCGGCGTCGACCGCCTCGATCACCGCGCCACGCGCGAACTTCGGCGGTACGAACACCACGGTCGTGTCGGCGCCGGTCGAGGACATGGCCTCGTCGACCGAGTTGAACACGGGCAGCAACTGCCCGCCGATCTCCACCGTCTGGCCGCCCTTGCCGGGGGTCACGCCGCCGACCACGTTGCTGCCGGAGGCGAGCATCCGGGCCGTGTGCTTGCGGCCCTCGGCGCCGGTCATGCCCTGAACGATGATCCTGCTGTCCTCGGTGAGGAAGATGGCCATCTCATGCCCCCTGTGCGGCGAGTTCGGCGGCCTGGCGGGCCGCCTTGTCCATGGTGTCGACCTGTTCGAGGCCGGGCAGCGCGGCGTCCGTGAGGATTCGCCGGCCCTCGGCCGCGTTGTTGCCGTCCAGCCGCACGACGATCGGCTTGTCGACCGTGCCGAGCAGCTCGAAGGCCTGGACGATCCCGTTGGCCACCGCGTCGCAGGCGGTGATGCCGCCGAACACGTTCACGAACACGCTGCGCACGTCCGGGTCGGACAGGATGATGCCGAGCCCGTTGGCCATCACCTCGGCGGACGCGCCGCCGCCGATGTCCAGGAAGTTGGCGGGCTTCACGCCGCCGAACTCCTCACCCGCGTAGGCCACGACGTCCAAAGTGGACATCACGAGACCCGCGCCGTTGCCGATGATGCCGACCTGGCCGTCGAGCTTGACGTAGTTCAGGTCCTTCGCCTTGGCCGCCGCTTCCAGCGGGTCCTCGGCGTCCTTGTCCACGAGGTCGGCGTGCCCGGGGTGCCGGAACGCCGCGTTCTCGTCGAGCGTCACCTTGCCGTCCAGGGCGAGGATCTCGTCCTGGGGACCGCGGACGAGCGGGTTCACCTCGACCAGCGTGGCGTCCTCGGCCACGAAGGTCTCCCACAGCTTCACGACCACCTCGGCCGCCTGTTCGGCGATCGCCGAGGGGAAGTTGGCGGCGCCGACGATCTCCCGCGCCTTCGCCAGGTCGACGCCCTCGATCGCGTCGACCGGCACCTTCGCCAGCGCCTCCGGGCGCTCGACCGCCAACTGCTCGATCTCCATGCCGCCCTCGGCCGAGGCCATGGCGAGGAACGTGCGGTTCGTGCGGTCCAACAGGAAGGAGAAGTAGTACTCCTCGGCGATCTGCGAGGCGGGTGTCACCAGGACCCGGCGCACGATGTGCCCCTTGATGTCCAGGCCGAGGATGTCCGCCGCCTTCGCCCGCGCGTCCGCCGCGTCGGTGGCCAGCTTCACGCCGCCCGCCTTGCCTCGACCGCCGACCTTCACCTGCGCCTTGATGACGACCGGCACGCCGAACGCGGCGGCCGCCTCGCCGGCCGCCGCCGGGTCCTCCACAACCGACTGACCAGGTCCGACCGGCACGCCGTGCGCCGAGAACAGGTCCTTTGCTTGGTACTCATAAAGGTCCACGCGCCCGACCCTCCGATTTCTGGGGCTGTGACCGGGGCCACCATTTGTTGTAGACTGTATGCAGTATGGGACGAGATGTCCAGGGAACACGCACGCGGAGGCAAGTGATGAGGACCTCAGCCGAACAGGTCGACTACCTCGGCCGCCGTTTCGCCGTCGGCCCGGCCGCCGAGGAACTGCTCGGCCGGCCCCGCTCATGGATGATGTGGGCCCCGCTGGCGGGAATGGCGGCCATCGGGATCCTGCAGTACGGCTTCGGCTCGCTCGTGCCCGCGCTCACCGAACGCGGCTGGGCACCGGTGGACGTGTTCTGGCTCCTCGCCCTGTGGACGGTCTTCCAGGCCGGCGCCGGGTTCCCCATCGCGTTCCTGCGGGAACGTGGTCGGATCGGACCGCGCACCGCGATGATCGCCGGGGCCGTGCTGCTCCCCATCGGCCCGCTCTCGCTCGCGCATGGTTCGGAACTCGTTGCCCTGATTGGCTACTCGGTGCTCAGCGGCACGGGCGCCGGCCTGGTCTACGCCACCTGCTCGGCCACCGTGGCCAAGTGGTACCCGGAACGGCAGGCGGCCAAGGTCAGCCTGGTCACGGGCGCCTTCGCCTACGGCTCCGTGCCGTTCGCCGTGGCGTTCCTGTTCACGGCGAACGGCGGCCCGCTGGTCCCTGTGCTGACCGTCGCGGCGGGCGCGATCTGCCTGGTGGTCCTGGCCGCCGCCTTCGTGCTGAAGGACCCGCCGGCCGACTGGTGGCCGCCACACGTCGACCCCCGAGAATGGCTGCTCGACCGCCGGCAGAGCCCGGTGAGCGCCATCCGGCAGTACTCCCCGCGCGAGGCCATGCGGACCGGCGTGGCCCCGCTGATGTACCTCATTCTCTTCTGCGCGAGCGCCGTCTCACTGTTCGACATCACGTTCCTGGCTACGTTGGGTAGTCGAATGGAAGCCACGCTGACGGTGATCGCCGTCAGCACCGGGCTCCTGCTGGGCGCCAACGGGATCGGCCGAGCGCTCGCCATCCGCGTCTCCGACCGCGTCGGCCGCACCCGCACGCTCGGCTGGGTGCTCGCCCTGCTCGGCCTCGGGCAACTGTGCCTGGCCAGCGCCGCCAGCACCGGCACCGTGCCGATGCTCGTGCTCGGCGCCCTGATCGCGGGCATCGGCGGCGGCGCGTTCTACCCGCTGTTCGCGAGCCTCGTGCGGGAGTTCTTCGGCGACCAGAGCGCCGGCTCGCGGCAGACTCATGCGGCGGTATACAGCGCGAAGGCGTTCGGCGGCGTGCTCGGGGTGGGTGTGGCGGCCGTGGTCGTGCCGTCCTGGGGCTACCCGGCCGTCCTGCTGCTGGCGTGCGTGCTGGCCGTCGCGTCGGGGGCGCTGTGCCTGAAGCTGCGTCAACCAGGGCGTTTTCTGCCCGGACTCCCCCCACAGCGCGCCGCCTCCTCATAGACTGCGGCTATCGGCCCAGTGGCGGCGGTCACTGAGTGTGAACGTCCTCACGAGAGGCAGTGAACAAACGCGCCGCCACTGTATGCTGTAGGCAGTCGACCAAAGGTGTCGAAGGACAGCGAAACTCACTCCCTATCCGTTGGAGCCAACCATGCAGCCGACCGAGTTGCCGAAGGAACTGGCGGCTCGCCGGATCGATCGGCCGGTACCCCTGCGTGAGCACGTCTACCAGGCGATGCAGGAGCTGATCATCTCCCGGCGCCTGGCTCCGGGACAGCACCTGGTGGAGAGCGAGCTGGCTCAGATGCTGGGGGTGTCGCGGCAACCGGTACGCGAGGCGCTGCAGTGGCTCAACAACGAGGGCTGGGTGGACCTGCGCCCCGGCTATGGCGCCTTCGTGCACCAGCCCACTCCCGAAGAGGCGGATCAACTGCTCGCCGTTCGATCGCTGCTCGAGAGTGAGTCGGCAAGGTTGGCCGCGATACACGCTGACGCCGACGGGATCTCCCGGCTGCGTGAGCTCAACCGCCAGGGCCTCGAAGCGTTGAACAACGACGACGTGGACACCGCGGTAGCGCTCAACGCCGCCGTGCACCGGTGTGTGACCGAACTGTCCGACAACAAGGTACTGCTCGACTTCGCGACACAGGTCGACCGTCGGGTTCGTTGGTACTACACACCTATCGCGCGTCAGCGGGGCAAGCAGTCCTGGCAGGAACACGCGAAACTGATCGACGCGATCGAGAACAGGGACGCCGACACCGCCGCCCGGATCATGGCCGAACACACCGAGCGGACCCGGAAGTCCTATCTCGAACAGCGTGACGCGAACGGCGAGGAGGAGCAGCAGCTGATCCCGCTGCCCGCCCGTCGCCGGCGCAGGTCGCCGTCTCAGGGCTGAGCCCCGGCGACCGAAAGTTAGACGGCTAGACCCCAACCACACCACCGGCGGTGCTACCTGCCCGCCGGACCGACCCTGGTCGCGACGCCGCGATCCAAGGGTTATGCGTGCTGCCACAAAGGAGGTGACACAGCAGCATCGTGCCCGGAGCAGGGTCACATGTGATGACCGCCTCGGTCTCGGTAGATCGGGGATGGGTAACCCTTTAATAGACGTTGAAAGAGATGGAGAGATCGGGACGCGGTCCGTGCGCCCCGGCCTTCAGGAGGTGGAGATTCAGATGCGTAAGTTCCTCAAGGCCCTTACTGAGAAGCGCGGCTACAACGCCGACGGCCGCACCCTCGGCCTTGGCTTGGCGCTTGCCATGGAGAAGCAGCGGCAGGACGCGACCCGCGGGGTCGAGGAGTACCTGCGTACGGCACAGCCGGAGCGCAAGGTCGGCAGCTCGGTCTAGTCAGCACAGTCTGAGGTTGTCTGATAGCGCGGGCCGCGGTCCATGCGGCCCGCGCATCAGAAAATCCGCCCATCCGGGTCACGGTCCGTGTGACCCGGGTGGGCGGAGCTCTATCACTCGGTCGCGTCGACGGCCGGCCGCGGTTCTTCAGCGGCTACCTGCTCGAGCTCGCGGTCCCGATCGCGGCGGACCTTCCAGAGGCTCGCCACGGTGGTCACCGCAAGTGTACCGACAATGATCGAAAGTGAAACCAGGATCGGGATTTCCGGTGCCCACGCGACACCGTCGTGGTGCAGCGCCTCCATGACCAGCTTGAGGCCGATGAAACCGAGCACGACCGCCAGGCCGATGCTCAGGTACACCAGCTTGTCGAGCAGTCCACCGATCAGGAAGAACAGCTGGCGCAACCCCATGAGCGCGAACGCGTTGGCCGTGAACACCAGGTAGGGCTCCTGGGTGAGGCCGAAGATCGCGGGGATCGAGTCGAGCGCGAACAGCAGGTCGGTGGTGCCGATGGCGACCATCACGATCAGCATGGGAGTCACCATGCGGCGACCGTCCACCTTGGTCGTGATCCTGGCGCCCTCGTACTTGTCCGTGGCCGGCAGGAACTTCTTGACGAGCCGGAGCATGGCGTTCTCCTTGAACTCGTCCTCCTCCTCGTCCTTGTGCGCCATGAGCTTCCACGCGGTGTAGATGAGGAACGCGCCGAAGACGTAGAACAGCCAGTCGAACCTGGTGATCGCCTCGTAGCCCACCATGATGAAGATGCCGCGCATGATCAGCGCCAGCACGATGCCGATCGACAGCACCTTCTGCCGGTACTCCTTGGGCACCGCGAAGCTCGACATGATGATGACGAACACGAACAGGTTGTCCACCGACAGCGAGTACTCGGTGATCCAGCCGGCGAAGAACTCCCCGCCGTACTGGGCGCCCTCGAACATCAGGATCCCGAGTCCGAACAGGACGGCGAGTCCCACGTAGGTGAGGATCCAGCCGGTGCACTCCTTGAGGGACGGATCTCTGGGGTTGCGCGAGATCAGGTAGAAGTCGAGACAGATGATGGCGACCAGGCCAACTATGGTCACCACCCAGAGCCATGCGGGGACGTTCATCGCTACCTTTCGCCCGCGCGACTTAGTGGTCGGCGCCGGAAGTCCTTCGTGGGTATCGGGGGATCCAGGTTTTCGCTGGGCGTGCGGCCGGAAGGTCGCGGAGCGGAGCTTGCGGAGCGACCATCGTCTCGTACCGGGTTGTACTCGGGCCTTTCGGCCGTGCGCCCAGCGGGAAGCTGGGCCGCCGAGACCCCCTGGAGGACTTCCGGCGCCGACCACTGAGCCTCATCGCGGCGCCACCACCCGTGAGGTGGCGCCGTCGACGAGTGCTCCTATGCGGACTTGAGTCTATCGATCCGTCGTCAACGCGCCGTGGGAGCCTTCCGCTGCCTGGTCTTGCGGCCGATGGCGGCGGCCCGACGCTCCTTGGCCTCGAACATCACCTTCGCGTGCTCCGCGTAACGCAGGTAGATCCCACGGGCCTCCGGGTCGTGCACGGCCAGCCGCTGCCACCAGCGCGGGGCGATGCGCTCGTGCAGCCACAGGAACCCGATGGCGAAGCCGGCGCTCACGATGCCTTGGTAGGCGAGGAAACCGAGCGGCTCCGGCGGCAGGCCCGGCTCACCCGTGAGGATGAGCCTGGTGAGGACCTCGTGCAGTAGGCGGGCGAGCGGGAACGCCACCAGCCAGTACAGCGCGGCCGGTGCGAACCCACCGAGCCGCACCCTTCCCTGGATGAGGAGCATCGTGTATCCGCTGCCGAGCAGTGCCAGCGGCACGCCCAGCGTCAACGCGGATACCAGCGCCCAACCGACGGGCTGGCCGACGAACGCGGCCAACCCGCCGGCGAGCACGCCGGCGATGAACCCAACTACGAGACCGGGCATCGTGAGCCGGGCCAGACGAAACAGGTGCATCGCACTCAGTCCTTAGTCCAGTACCACGCCGAACCTGACCAGGCTGTAGAACAGCATGCCCAGGTAGAACACCGCACCGAACCCGATGATGGCGTTCGACCACCACTTCGGCCGGATCGGCTTCGGCAGCATCCTGTTGTTCACGAGCAGCAACGTCACACAATATGCGCCCATGGCGAACGAGGAGAGGAACGCCAGGATGTCGAGGATCCCGCTGGGTCCATCAGCGGGTCCGAACAACAGGATCATGATCCCGAAGGTGATGACACCCCACAGGAATCCCGCATACAGGTGGGACAGCCGGAATCGCTTCGCGCCCGGCACGTGGTTGTAGGTCATGTCGGCCTGACCACGCGAGAACGAGTCGAACAGGCCGAGTGTGGCGTTCAACCCGATCAGTGCGATGAACCCGAAGAACAGGGTGCCGAGAATCGGGCCGCCGGCCGAGGCGAACGCATCGGACATCGCGAGCAGCGCCGCGTCTCGGTCACCACCCTCGATCAGTCCCTTGACGTTCGGGTTCTCCCTCGCGGCTGACTGGGCGAGCACGGTGAACGAGATCGTCACCAGCATCGTGATTCCCCAGAACAGCAGGAAGGCGTCGAACGTGACCCACTTTCGCCAACCGCGCCACTTCGCCATCTCGGCGGGGTTGTCCGTGTCGAACATGAAGCCGCGCGACGGCATCTGCTCTTCTTCCTTCGCGCTGCGCAGGCCGCGGATCTTCGGCACGTGCGCACCCATGCCCGCACCGCTGTCCCGCAGGTGCAGCGTGTACCACATCTGCTGCATGCCGGACGGGCCGGCGAACGCGATCGAACCGACCACGATCGGGAACCATGCCGAGGAGAACATCTCGGATGGCATGTAGCCGAAGGCGAACATGCCGCCGAGCGTGCTGCCCAGATCGGCCCAACTACCGACGATGGACGCGATGATCGCGGTGCCGACGACGAGCACGCCGATGAGGATGGCGAGCACGTTCTCGAGCAGGTCGTAGATGACACTGGCCAGGCTGAAGAGGATCCCGACCAGGATCAGGGCAACGCAGGCGGTCACGACCCACGGTATGCCCGTAATTTCCTCGAACGCGGCCGCGCCCGCGGACAAGTGACCCGGCCAGATATAGACCAGGATCGCCGTGACGAAGAAGAACCACATCAACGGCTTGAACACCCGCGCCGCGCCGGAGAAGATGCTCTCGCCGGTGGCCATCGCGTACCGCGCCATCTCGAGCATCACCACTGCCTGCAGGGTGACACCGATCAGGAACAGCCACCTGATCTCCGGTCCGAAGACCAGGACCAGCCGCGGCCACATGTACGACTCGCCCATCCCCACGCCGAGCGCGACCAAGAAGACGGTCGGGCCGAGCAGGTGAATGGACGGGGGCGCATCGGGAAGCGGGCGGATCGGCATGGGTTCGAGCCCCCCGGCTCGCCATACCCTCTCCTCACCCGCCTCCACGACAGTTGTCTCCCCGGGGTCGTTGCCCTTTCCGGACAACCCCGCCGAGGGAGGGTTGTGAGAATCCACCATTGGACCTCCAGTGTTCGGATCTGCCGCCTGCCTGTCGACCCCTGCTTGTGTTGCTGCGAGTGGGACTCGCGGTGTCCCGGAGGTGGCCGCCGTCCTGTTGCGACGGCCACCCACTCACCTGGTCGGCGACTGTGTCTAGCCGATGAGGCCGGCGGCCCTCGCCCACCGGTACTTGGCACCGAGGACCGCGACCGGCCGCTCGGTGGTGTAGGGATACGCGATGACCCGGTGTTCGAAGAGGTAATCGCAGGCCTGCTCGACTTCGGTGTCGCCGGCCAGAGAAGCCACCACCGGCTTGTCGATCCCCTTGGCGCGCGCTTCCGCGAGCACCTTGGCGGTCAACTCGGCGAAGACCATCGGCGGTGTGACGATCGTGTGCCAGTAACCGAGGATCAGCGCGTGGATGCGCGGGTCCTCGAGTCCCAGGCGGATGGTCGCCTCGTACGTCGACGGTGGCTCGCCACCGGTGATGTCGATCGGGTTTCCGGCCGCGCCGAACGGCGGGATGAACGCGCGGAAGGACTCATCGAGGTCCGGCGGGATGTCCATGAGGGACAGTCCCTCCGCGACACAGGCGTCGGACAGCAGCACTCCTGAGCCGCCGGCGCCGGTGATGATGACGACGTTCTCGCCCTTGGGGGTCGGCAACAGCGGCAGACCCCTGGCGTACTCGAGCATCTCGTTGAGACCGGGCGCCCGAACAACGCCCGCCTGGCGGAGGATGTCGTCGTAGACCTTGTCGTCGCCGGCGAGAGCGCCGGTGTGCGAGCTGGCGGCCCGCGCACCCATGTCCGTGCGGCCCGCCTTGAGCACGACGACCGGCTTCTTCTTGGTCATCCGCTTGGCGGTCTCCACGAACGCCCGGCCGTCCTTCAGGTCCTCGAGGTGCATGGCGACACACTGCGTGTTGTCGTCCTGCTCGAAGAAGGTCAGGAGGTCGTCCTCGTCCACATCGGACTTGTTGCCGAGGCCGACGATCGCCGACACGCCCATCTTCGTGGTGCGGGCGAAGCCGAGGATCGCCATGCCGATGCCGCCCGACTGGGAGGTGAGGGCGACCCCACCCTTGACGTCGTACGGCGTGCAGAACGTGGCGCACAGGTTCTGCGGGGTGTAGTAGTAGCCGTAGATGTTCGGGCCGAGCATCCGGACCTTGTAACGGTTCGCGATCTCGACGATCTCGTCCTGCAGCTCCTGGTTGCCGGTCTCGGCGAACCCGGAGGGGATCATCACGACCGCCGTGACGCCCTTCTCACCGCACTCGGTCAGCGCCGCCGGCACGAACTTCGCCGGCACCGCGAACACCGCGACGTCCACGTCGCCGGGGATGTCCCCCACCGACTTGTACGCCTTGAGGCCCTGAATCTCGTCGGCCTTCGGGTTGATCGGGTAGATCTCCCCCGCGTAGCCGCCGTTGATCAGGTTCTTCATGACCGAGTTGCCGATTTTGCCGGCCTGGTCGGAAGCACCGATGACCGCGACCGAACGCGGGTTCATCATGGTGTTCATCGCCCGGAGGATGTCCTCCTGGGTGTGCTGCACCGGCTGGACGCGCTCCTCGGTCTCCAGCAGGATCCGCACGTCGGCCGCGATCGCGCCGTTCGCCGAGGCGAACACCGGGTTGAGGTCGAACTCGCTGATCTCCGGGAAGTCGGCGACCAGTGTGGACACCTTCTTGATCACGTCGGCCACCGCGTCGAGGTCGGCCGGCTCCGTGCCCCGGGCGCCCTGGAGGATCTCGGCCGCCTGGATGCCCGTGACCATCGAGCGTGCCTCGGCCGCGTCGATCGGCGCGAGCCGGAACGTCACGTCCTTCAGCACCTCGACCAGTACGCCGCCGAGTCCGAAAGCGACGATCTTGCCGAACGTGCCGTCGGTCGTGGCGCCGACGATGACCTCGTGGCCACCGCTGACCATCTCCTGCACCTGGACACCGGTGATCGACGCGTCCGCCTTGTACGCCTTGGCGTTCGCGATGATCTTGTCGAACGCGGCCTTCGCCGCGTCGCCGCCGTCGACGCCGATGATGACGCCACCGGCTTCGGTCTTGTGCAGGATGTCCGGGGAGACGATCTTGCAGGCAACCGGCTTGCCGATCTCCTCGGCCAGTTTTGCCGCCTCGTCCGCTGTGCTGGCGAGACCCTCTCGTGGGGTCGGGATGCCGTACGCGTCGCAGACCCGCTTGCCCTCGGGGGCGGTGAGCGAATCGCGACCTTCGGCCCGGACCTTGTCCAGGACCTCTCGCACGGCCGAAGACCTGCTTGCAGGGTCGAGAATCTGCCCGGCCTTGTCTACTTCGGACATTGCCTCAGATCACTCCATTCGACTTCAGCTCGGCGAGTTCCTTCTCGGTCACGCCCAGCTCGGTCCCGTAGATTTCTTCGTTGTGCTCCCCGAGCAGTGGGGAGGTCTTCACCTCGGCCGGCGAGTCGGAAAGCTTGATCGGCATTCCGACCGTGGTGAACTCACCCCGCTGGGGGTGGGGGACCTTGACGACGATCTCGTTGTCCGCCAACGAGGTGTCCTCGATGATCTCCTTGGTCGACAAGATCGGCCCGCAGGGGATGTTGTGCGCGTTGAGCTTCTCCAGCACCTCGTACTTGCTGTGCCCGGAGGTCCAGTCCTCGATCAGCTGGAACATCTTGTCCAGCTTGTTGAGCCGGGACTCGGGCGTCGCCCACTCGGGATCGTCGGCCAGCTCGGGCCGGCCGATCAGCTTGGAGATCGGCTCCCAGCCGACCGGCTGGACGATCACGTAGATCCAGTCGTTCGGCCCGCCGGGCGCGCACTTGACCGCCCAGCCGGGCTGACCGCCGCCCGACGCGTTGCCCGAGCGCGGCACCTCGTCGCCGAACTCGGAGTTCGGGTACTCGGCCAGCGGGCCGTGTGCCAGTCGCTGCTGGTCACGCAGCTTCACCCGGCACAGGTTGAGCACCGCGTGCTGCATGGCGACCGTGACCCGCTGCCCACGGCCCGTGTGCTCGCGCTGGTAGAGCGCCGCCAGGATGCCGGCCACCGTGTGCATGCCGGTTCCCGAGTCACCGATCTGCGACCCGGTGGCCAGCGGCGGCCCGTCGGAGAACCCGGTGGTGCTCATCGAGCCACCCATGGCCTGGGCAACCACCTCGTACGCCTTGAAGTGCGTGTACGGGCCGTCGCCGAAACCCTTGATGGACGCGTAGATGAGCCGCGGGTTGAGCTCCTGCAGCTTCTCCCAGCTGAACCCCATCCGGTCGATCGCACCCGGGCCGAAGTTCTCGGCCAGGATGTCGAACTTGCCGACCATCTCGGTGAACAGCTGCTTGCCGCGCTCCGACTTCATGTTCAGCGTGATGCTGCGCTTGTTGCAGTTCAGCATCGTGAAATACAGACTGTCCACATCGGGCAGATCACGGAGCTGCTTGCGGGTGATGTCGCCGCTCGGCGCCTCGATCTTGACCACGTCCGCACCGAGCCACGCGAGGATCTGCGTACACGACGGTCCGGACTGGACATGCGTCATGTCCAGAACCCGAACACCCTCAAGTGCCTTACGCATGAAGGAGTCCCCTTACTTGTACATGGTCTGGTTCATGGTCCCCGGCGCGTAGACCTCGGGGTCGACCCAGACGTTGATCAGCGAGGGCAGGCCACTTTCCCGGGCGCGCTCGAGTGCCGGCCGGATGTCCTTGGGATCGCGGACCTCCTCGCCGTAACCACCGAGCATCCGGGCGAACTCGTCGTACCGCACGTCCCCGAGGGTGTTGCCCACCCGGCCGCGGTCGGCGCCGTACTTCTGGATCTGGCCGTAGCGGATCTGGTTCATCGACGAGTTGTTGCCGACGATGCCGACGAACGGCAGGTTGAACCGGACCAGCGTCTCGAAGTCGAAGCCGGTGAGGGAGAAGGCGCCGTCACCGAACAGCGCGACGACCTCCTTGTCCGGCCGGGCGTACTTGGCGGCCATCACGAACGGCACCCCGACGCCGAGCGTCCCGAGTGGACCGGGGTCCATCCAGTGACCGGGCGACTTGGGCTGCACCACCTGACCGGAGAAGGTCACGATGTCGCCGCCGTCGCCGATGTAGATGGAGTCCTCCGTGAGGAACTCGTTGATCTCGTGCACCAGGCGGTACGGGTCGATCGGCGTGGAGTCCGACATCTGGCGGGGCAGCCGCTTCTCGTACGCCTGGGTCTCGATCGCGCGCAGCTCCTCGAGCCACGCCTTGCGACCGACGGCGCCGTTGTCCTCCCGGCCCGACGTGGCCTGCGTGACCGCGGCGAGCACGGCGCCGGCGTCGCCCACGATGCCGAGGTCGATGTCGCGGTTCTTGCCGACCGTGCGGTAGTCCAGGTCGATCTGGACGACCTTCGCGTCCTGGGAGAGCCGCTTGCCGTAGCCCATCCGGAAGTCGAACGGGGTGCCGACGATGATGATCAGGTCGGCGTTCTGGAAGGCGTAGCGGCGGGCCAGCTGCAGGTGGTGCGGGTCGCCGGGGGCAAGCGTGCCGCGGCCGGAGCCGTTCATGAAGGCCGGCACGTTCAGCGAGCGGACGAACTCGGTGGCCGCGTCGCTGCCACGGGTGGTCCACACCTGGCTGCCGAGCAGCACGCACGGCTTCTCGGCGTTGACCACCAGGTCCGCCAGCTGCTCGATGGCCGCCGGGTCGCCGATCGACTTGGTGGAGGCGCGGTACTGGCCGGACTTGGGGATGCGGGCCTGGGACAGCGGCACCTCCGCGTCGAGCACGTCGCGCGGGATCTCCAGGAACGACGGGCCGGGAGCGCCGTTGAAGCACTCGCGGAACGCCATGGAGACCAGGTCGGCCGCCCGTGCCGTACCGGGCACGGTGGCGGCGAACTTGGTGATCGGGGTCATCATGTCGACGTGCGGGAGGTCCTGGAGAGACCCCATCTTGTGCTGGGAGAGCGCGCCCTGGCCGCCGATGAGCAGCATCGGACTCTCCGCGCGGAACGCGTTAGCCACGCCGGTGATCGCGTCGGTCGTGCCGGGGCCCGCGGTGACCACCGCGACGCCCGGCTTACCGGTGATGCGGGCGTAGCCGTCCGCGGCGTGCGCGGCTACCTGCTCGTGGCGTACGTCGATCACGTCGATGCCCTCGTCGACGCAGCCGTCGTAGATGTCGATGATGTGCCCGCCGCAGAGCGTGAAGATCACGTCCACACCCTCGGCCTTGAGCGCCTTGGCAACCAGATGACCCCCGGAGATCATCTCCGGGTTCTCCTGACCGTCCTCCCGGACCGTTGAAGCCATGTGACTCGTCATCTCCTCATGTCATCCGTGTGTCTAGTTGCCCGTGTCACCGAGGCGCATACTGCATACCGTATGACTTTAGTGACGGCGAGCGCCGCGGTCTACGTTTTGTCGATCGCGCCTGTCGAACGTGATGTTTGATCCCTCTCGCGCCGGCCCTGCGCGCCTCTGACCAGCCAATCCTCTGGTTTCTCTTCTCGTTTCGCTCAACATCTCATACTGTATGCTGCATACCAAATGAACACAAGAACGGAGCTTGCGGTGAAAGTTGCTGTTCTTGGGGCCGGCGCCATCGGCGCCTACGTCGGTGCCGCGCTGCACCGTGCTGGAGTCGAGGTGCACCTCATCGCCAGAGGCCCCCACCTGGAGAAGATCCGCGAATCGGGCGTTCGAGTGGAGAGCCCGCGCGGCGATTTCGTCGCTCGTCCCAACGCAACCGATGACCCAACCGAGGTGGGTCCCGTCGACCACATCTTCCTCGGGCTCAAGGCCAACAGATACGCGGACGCCGGCCCGATGATCAAGCCACTGCTGCACGACGACACCACGCTCATCGCGGCCCAGAACGGCATTCCGTGGTGGTACTTCCACGGGGTGGAAGGACAGTACGAGGGTTACCGCATCGACAGCGTCGACCCGGGCGGTGCGGTCAGTGCGGCGCTGCCCGTGGACCGGGCGATCGGCTGTGTCGTCTACGCGGCCACCGAGATCGCCTCCCCCGGAGTGATCAAGCATCTCGAGGGCACCAGGTTCTCGATCGGCGAACCGACCGGGGAGATCTCCACGCGGTGCACGGAGTTCTCCGACGCGATGATCGCCGGTGGGCTGAAGTGCCCGGTGGAGGCGGATCTCCGCAAGGACATCTGGCTCAAGCTCATGGGGAACATCGCGTTCAACCCGATCAGCGCGCTGACCCGCGCCACCATGGCCGGCATCTGCCGGCACCTGACGACCAGGGAGATCGTCGTCCGGATGATGCGAGAGACCCTCGACGTCGCCGCCCGACTCGGCTCCCACCCGGAGATCTCGATCGAGCGCCGCATGGCCGGCGCCGAGCGGGCCGGTGAGCACAAGACCTCCACGCTGCAGGATCTCGAGAAGGGCAAACCTCTCGAACTGGACGTGATCCTGAAGGCGGTGGTGGAGCTCGCCGACCTCACCGGCGCTGACGCACCCACTCTGCGGGTGGTCAGCGCACTGGCAGACCTACTGAACGAACAGGTCAGCTCAGCGCCCCCGGCGCTACCGAAGGCCTGATTTCCAGCCAATCCCGGCACGCGCACCCCAGGCCCCGGTCACCCGGGGTGCGCGTGCCGCCCACCCAAACCCCCAACTTCGCAACCCCACACGCGAATCCCACCACCAGCACGCATACCCCCACCACCGGCACGCACGTCCCCATCTGGGGCACGCATGTTCGCGGTTCCAGCAGCGAGATCGCGGTTCCACACCCCGAGATCGCGGTTCCCACACCCGAGATCGCGGTTCCCGCGCGCGAGATCCCAGCAACCGCAGTCGAGATCCCAGTTCCCCCAACCGAGTTCGCGGTCCCGCACGCGAGAGATCCCAGTTCCGCACCCGAGATCGCAACTCCCACGCGCGGGATCCAGCTCCCGCAACCGAGATCCAGCTCCGCAACCGAGAGAGATCCCGGTTCCCAACCGAGATCCCAGCTCTCACAACGAGATCGCACCTCTCGCACGTATCGTCAAGGTTCTCGCACGCGAGATCACGGTTCCCACACCTGAGATCCGGCATCCGCACCCGAGATCGCAGCACCCGCGGCAGAGATCCCAGTTCCTGCAACCGAGTTCGCGGCTCCCGCAGTCGAGATCCCAGCACCCGCGCGCATCCTCAAGGGTCCCGCACGTGCGATCTCGGGTTCCGCAACCCCGATCTCGACTCCCCCGGAGAGGCGGTCTCGGGTTGCCCAGGTGCGATCTCCGCAACCGGGATCTCGGGTGGCGCGGTGGAGGTTGGGAGCTAGTTCGGTCTTGTCGCCGAGTGGCGGGCCAGCTCCGTCCTGTTGGCTACTCCGAGCTTGGCGTAGGCATGGGCGAGATGCGTCTTCACCGTGCCGCGGCCGATGAACAGTTCCGCCGCGATCTCGGGATTGCTGAGCCCCCGCACCGCCAACTCGGCCACCGAACGCTCGGCCGGAGTGAGACTCGCCCAGCCCGTCACCGGTCGCGCGGCTCGACCGCGAAGGGCCCGCTCCCCCGCTTGCTCCAGCGTCAACGCCCGCCCGCGGTCCAGGCCCGTGGCGGGCAGCGCCGGCTGCCCGGCGCGGTAGCCCGTCTCCTCGCGAGCCCGGGCCGCCGAGCCCAGCAGGAGCCCCGCCCGCTCGGACGCACCGGCCAGCTCCGCCAGCGCCTCCAGGCTGTCGATGCACCCGAGGACCAGATCGTGGTCGAGTTGGATACGTAGCGCTTCACGGTGCAGGGCGGCCGCCGCCGTCGGGTCGTCCAGCTGCCGGGCCCGCTCCGCCAGTGCCACGGACTTGAGCAGCGGCATGCCGGCGAGGGTCGGGATCGCCGAAGCCTGTTCCAGCTTGCGCCGGGCACCCGGCGCGTCACCGGCCAGGCGCAGCGCGGCGGCGTGGGTGAGCAGGAGATCGGGCGTGTGCGCGTGCCGTTCCCGCTCGCACCAGGCCAGCGCCTCCGGCACGGCGCCGCGCCACAGCGCCACCTGCGCACGGGTGGCCGACCAGCCGGGCACGTACGGGGCCGGCGAGGCCTCGTCGATCACCCGCTGCAGCTCGTCCATGATCGACTCGGCCTCGTCCGGCCGGCCACGCAGCGCGACGACCCGCGCCAACCCCCAGGCCGCCGTGCCGCTCCTGGCGAAATCGTGCAACGGCGCGGCCGCCTCTCGCGCCCGGATGGCCGTCCGCTCGGCGCGCGCCAGGTCCCCGGTGTTCGTCTGGCCTACGGCGAGGGCGGTCAGACCCGTGGTGGCGATCCCCCGGTCACCACGCCTGAGCAGCGACATCGCCGACCGCTCCAGCCACTCGAACGCGCCGGCATGGCGCTCACCCAGCTGGTCGATCAGACCCACGAGCAGGCCGCCGGCGTCCCGGCAGAAGCCGGTGGCCTCGTGATGCGTCCGCAGCGCCAGCTCGCGCGCGGCCGCCAGGTCCGAGTCGAGCAGGCCGATGGCGACCAGCAGTTGGGCAAGCAGCGTCGTTTCGGGATCGCCGCTCAGTTCCAGCGCCCGTCCCGCGGCCTCGTACGTCTCCGCGCCCGGCGCCACCACATCGCCCACCAGGGCGAGCGACACCAGCACCCGGGCCTGCAGCGCGTCGTCGTCACCCGGGTCGAGCTCGGCCGCGCGCCGGACCAACTGCCAGCCCACCCGGTCACCCGTCAGGTGCCACCACCACGCGGCCGCGACGCACAGCCGGCGGCCGAGGTCGATATCTCCGCCGCCGAGACACCACTCGGCCGCCGTGAGCAGGTCGGCCCGGAACTCCCGCACCCGCTCCCGCCACTGGTCCTTGTCGCCGGACAGCAGCGGTTCGAGCGCCTCCAGCTGGGACAACTGGGTCCGCGCGTGCCGGCGCCGCGCCTCGGTCTCCTCGCCGGCGTCGCGCAGCCGGGCCAGCGCGTACTCCGCCACGACAGCCAGCATGCGGTGCCGTGCCCTCGGACCGGACACGTCGCAGACCACGAGGGACTTGTCGATCAGGCCGCGCAGCGCACGAAGATCGCTCTCCACCGCGGCGACGCCGAACTGCTGGAACGGGGCGAGCCGGCGCAGCAGCACGCGCTCGTCGTCGGTGAGCAGCCGGTAGCTCCAGTCCATGGAGTCGGTGAGGGTGCGCTGCCGGAACGGGGCCGACCGGTCGCCGCCGTCCAGCGGCGGGTGACCGGAGTCCGTGCTCACCATCTCCGCGATCTCGTGCAGCGACAGGGTTCCCGCCCACGAGGCGGTCAGCTCCATGGCGAGCGGCAGCCGGTCCAGCCGGTCACAGATCCGGCGTGCGGCGGCTCGCGCGTCCGGGTCAGCGGGGTCGGCGTCGGAGCGCTCGAGGAGCAGGTCGATCGCCTCGGGCAGGACCATCGGCGCCAGCCGCCACACCCGCTCTCCCGCGACACCCAGCGGCTCCCGGCTGGTCGCCAGGACGGTCAGCTCGGGGCACCGGCGGAGCGCGTCCGCCGCGAACCCGGCCGCGCCGGCCCGCACCTGCTCGCAGTTGTCCAGCACGATCATGGCCGGACCGCCGGCGAGCGCGGCGACCACGGCGGCCGGGTCCGACCGGGGCACGGGTACGGCGAGTGCCTCGGCCACCCGGTGGATGACCTGGTCGTCGTGAGTTTCCTCGGACAGGTCCACCCAGACGGCGGCGCCGTCGGCGACCTGCCGTGCGGCCCGGATGGCCAGCCGGGTCTTGCCGCAGCCGCCCGGCCCCGCCAGCGTGAGCAGCCGGCTGCCGGTCACCGCCTGGACGATCGACTCCAGCTCGGCCGCCCGGCCCACGAACGACGACAGGTCGGCCGGGAGGTGGATCACCATGGCTGACGAGTCTGCCACCCGAATCGCGAAACCTCTGCCACCTGGCAGATGTCCCGGCTCGGCGCATCAACCACTCTCGATCCCAACAGAGACAGCCAAGATCGAGAGGAACGACGATGACCGAGACGAAGAACCGGACCGTGGTGGCGAGCTTCAGCGTGTCGCTGGACGGGTACGTGACCGGCCCGGGTGGCGCGGCCGACATGAGCTGGGTCGCGAAGCACGCGGTGAGCGACCACGCCAGGGAAATGATGACCCAGTTCGTCAACGGCGGCACCACAGCGCTGCTGGGCCGGGAGAACTACGAGGGGTTCCGCGGCTACTGGCCGGCGGTCGGCCGGGACGAGAACGCCGACCCGCGCGACCGGGCGTACGGGCAGTGGCTGGACCAGGTGGAGAAGGTCGTGTTCTCCACCACCCTGACCGAGACCGACTGGACCGGCGCCCGGATCGTCAGCGGCGACCCGGGCGAGGTGGTCCGGGAGCTGCGCGGCCAGGACGGCGGGGACATCATCATCCAGAACAGCCTGAGCCTGATCCAGGCACTGTTGGCGGCGGACGAGGTGGACCGGATCGCCATGGTCCTCTGCCCGGAGCTCTCCGGCGGCGGGATCCCGTTGTTCGACAAGGGCTTCCCGTCGACCTCCTGGAGCCTGACGAACGTGACCAGCACGGACACCGGAGCCCTGGTGTTGACCTACGACCGGCTGCGCGGCGAGGCCTGACACGCGCGTGAGCGGCGGGACCCCTCTCGGGATCCCGCCGCTCGACGCCCGCCTCACTTGCGGTTGTAGAGCCGCATGGTCAGGGTGCCGAACACCGCCACGAGCACGGCGGACGACACGAGCGTCCAGGTGATCTCCCCGCCGTCCGGCGTGCCGGCCATCAGGCTGCGGACGGCCGCCACCAGGTGGGCTATCGGGTTGACGTCCACGAAGGCCTGCAGCCAGCCCGGCATCGTCGTCGGGCTGACGAAGATGTTGGACAGGAACGTCAGGGGGAACAGCACCATCATGCTGACGCCCATCACCGACTTCTCCGTCCGCAGGAACAGACCGAACATGGTCCAGACCCAGGAGAACGCGAACGAGAACACCACCAGCAGTCCCACGCCGGCGAGCACGCTGACCACGTTGCCCTCCGGCCGGAAGCCGAGGATCAGCCCCACCGCCATGATCGTGGCCGAGGCCAGCGTGTAGCGGAGCACGTCCCCGAGAATCGCGCCGACCAGTGCGGCCGGCCGCCAGATCGGCAGGGTGCGGAAGCGGTCGAAGACGCCCTTCTGGATGTCGCTCATGACCCCGACCCCGGTGTACATCGTGATCATCACGACGCTCATCACGAGGATGCCCGGCAGGAGGTACTGCAGGTAGTCACCTCCGGTCGAGGCGCCGAGCGCGCCGCCGAACAGATAGTTGAACATCAACGTCATCATGATCGGGAACATGGTGACGTCGAACAGCTGCTCGGGCACGTGCTTGATCTTGAGCATGGCGCGCCACCCGAAGGTGACCGACGCCGACAGCGCACCGGGTGGATTCGGCTGCTCGCCCGAGGCGAGCACGGCATGCAGACTGTCCGCGGCGGGCGTGTAGTTGCTGGTGGGGGCTTCGGTAGTAGCGGTACTCATGCCGCAACCTCCTCGGACTGCGAAGCTGGGTGGTCGGTCAGGGCCAGGAAGACCTCGTCGAGGGTCGGCTGGCCGAGGGCGAAGTTGTCGACAGTGATGCCGGCGGCCGCCAGTTCGGCCAGCGCGCGGGACGCCTGCTCGGCGGCCACCCGGTCGGAGTCCTCGCCGCTCAGCTGAGCGGTGAGTGCGACCGGGTCGGAGTCGAGCGTGACGCCCGTGCCGAGCACCGAGGTCAGCAGCGACAGCGCCGCCTCGCGCTGCGCGGCGTCACGCAGCCGGACGTG
Organism: uncultured Actinomycetota bacterium; assembly: GCA_963826035.1. GTDB lineage: Bacteria > Actinomycetota > Actinomycetes > Mycobacteriales > Pseudonocardiaceae > Actinophytocola. Next base: position 1,620,470 of record CAWGVZ010000010.1, read on the forward strand.
GACGGATCCGGCGCCGACCGAGGCCTTGAGCTCCCCGGGCGTGCCTTCGGCGATCACCTTGCCGCGGTCGATGACCGCGATCCGGGACGCCAGCTGGTCGGCCTCGTCGAGGTACTGCGTGGTCAGCAGCACCGTGGTGCCCTGGGCGACGATGATCCGGATGATGTCCCAGACCTGGTTGCGACTGCGCGGGTCGAGCCCGGTGGTCGGCTCGTCCAGGAACAACACGTCCGGCGTCTTCAGGATGCTCGCGGCGATATCGATCCGCCGCCGCATGCCGCCCGAGTAGTTCTTCACCTGGCGGTCGGCGGCGTCGGTCAGGCCGAAAGCTTCCAGCAGCCGCACCGAACGCTCGCGGGCCGCCGACTTGCGGTGACCGATCAACCGGCCGAGCAACATCAGGTTCTCGGTGCCGGTCAGGTCCTCGTCGACCGAGGCGTACTGCCCGGTGAGGCTCACTCGCCGGCGCACGGCGTCGGGTTCGGTGGCCACATCGTGTCCGAAGACCCGTGCCTCGCCGCCGTCCGGGCGGAGCAGGGTGGCCAACATTCGTACCGCGGTGGTCTTGCCCGCACCGTTGGGACCGAGCACTCCGTACACCGTGCCCGCGGGCACCGCGAGGTCGATGCCGTCCACCGCACGGGTCTTGCCGAAGACCTTGACCAGACCTGATGTCTCGATCGCCAGATCCGGCGTGCGTTCACTCATGATCATTCCTTTCGTTCTTGTTGGAGTGCTTGGAGGGCGCGCAAATAGGGTCGGTGGATGCCCGTCGTGATCGAGGTGGTTGCCGCCAGCCCTGTTTGCGCGTCCTCCTAGGCCACATAGGGATGCGTAGCGCGTGCCGCGCGCAACGCGTTGCTCCACCAGAGAAGCTGGTCGAGCATGACCGTGACGGTCGGATCGAGACCGTCGACATGTCGTGGGCTGCCGTCCGGGTTGAGGGTGAGGTCCATCAGGTCGATGGCCACCTCGTCCCGGACGCAGACCGTGTGTAGCTCGGTGAAGACCACCCGCAGTCCTTCGACCGCGTAGTGGCCACGGGAGCGGTAGCCGTAGGAGACGAACCCGACGGGCTTCGCGTGCCACTCGTCGTAGGCGTAGTCGATCGCCTGCTTGAGCGACGCCGGGAAGCTGCGGTTGTACTCCGCCGTGACGACCACGAACCCGTCCGCCCGGTCGATCGACCCGGTGAACCTGTTCATCTCGGCCGTCACCTCCTCCGGGTACCTGGTGGGGAACTCGAACTCGGCGAGGTCGAGGACGTCGAGCTCCAGGTCGTCGCGCTGCTTCGCCCGATCGATGAACCAGCGGGCGATGGCGTTTCCGACCCGACCCTCGCGGGTGCTACCGATGATCACCGCGATCCGCTGCCTCATCGTTCGCTCCTCCCGGTTGGGTGCCGTCACCCTCCAGGCGCGAGATCGGTTGCTAGATCGGATCTAGCGAGGTTGCTTGGTTAGCGTGACCTCCATCCAGCGGACCCATTCGCCCTGGTCAAAGCGCTGCCAGCGGCCGTCGATCCGGGTGTGATCGGGTGTGAAAGTGCCGGCGAACCGCTCGGTCGCGCCGGTGATCCGCCAGTCTCGCCCGGTCAGCCGAGCGCGCGAGACGGCGAAACCGCCGGTGTTGTCGTAGGAGTCGAGGATCCATTCGTCGCCGTCCGGACGGGCGATCTCCAGGGCGCGGACCTCGGTGCCGGCCATGTCGGCTTCTACGTGGTGGAGCAGGAAATGCCCGCCGGCCAGCCATTCGTACCGGTCCTCAGCGCGGAAGTCGACGGGCTCCGCTTCGGGGGTGGCCCACAGTCGCCCGGAGGTGTCCCAGATCCCGACGAAGATGTCCAGATCGCGCGTCATCGCACCCTCCTCAACCAGTCGGATAAATAAGTTGGCGTTGATACTAGCGCATCGGGTTCAGATCCGCCGGGCGCGGCCACTGGCGCCGAACCCACCACTCACGCACGCTGGGCCCCACCACTCGGGATAGAAGCGACCGGACCGACAAACTCGGCCTACCCGACCGGCCGGCTCGACCCACCCCACTGGCCAACTCGGCCTACCGGACTGGCCGATTCGACCTACCCGACCGGCCGATTCGACCTACCGGACTGGCCAACTCGACCTACCCCACCGACCGACTCGGCGTGCCCGACCGGCCAACTCGGCCAACCCCACTGGACGACTCGACCCACCCGACCAACCAACTCGACCTACCGGACTGGCCAACTCGACCAACCCGACCGACCGACTCGGCGTGCCCGACCGGCCAACTCGACCTACCGGACTGGACGACTCGGCGTACTCGACCGGCCGACTCGGGTGCCCCGATCGGCTGACTCGACCAACCCCACTGGCCGACTCGGCGGGCAGGACTGGCTGACTCGACCAACCCCACTGGCCGACTCGGCGGGCAGGACTGGCTGACTCGACCAACCCCACTGGCCGACTCGGCGGGCAGGACTGGCTGACTCGACCAACCCCACTGGCCGACTCGGCGGGCAGGACTGGCTGACTCGACCAACCCCACTGGCCGACTCGGCGGGCAGGACTGGCTGACTCGACCAACCCGACTGGCTGACTCGGGTGCGGGAGTGGCCATCATGCGCAAATGGTCCTTGCGCGACCGGGCTGGTCATTGTGGGCGACCGGACTGGTCATCATGCGCAACGGGACTGGGCATCACGTCCGGCCGGAATGGCCGCCCGGCCGCCCGGAACGATCACCACGTCCGAACGGGCACCATGCGCGACCGGACCGGTCATCATGCGCGACCGGAGTGGTCATTGTGGGCGACCGGAGTGGTCATCATGCGCGACTGGAGTGGTCATCATGGGGGGCTGGGGTTAGAGGTGCCATTGGGTTGGGGTTGGGGGGGTGTAGGTGCAGGTTGCGCCGGTGGAGACTGATTCCTGTAGGTGGGTCGCCAGTTCTGGGTGGCGGTCCGCCAGTTTGCGCATCGTGTCGCGGATTCGGGCGGTCACCGTTTTGCGGGCTCGTTCCGCCTCGTCGCCCAGGCGGCGCGTTCGGCCGCCCAGACCGGCGGCCGCGCGTAGTTCTGTCAGCAGGGCCTCGCGTTCGCGGTCGTAGGCCAGCGCTCGGGTGTCGTCGCCCCTGGCGGTCGCCTCGTCTATCTGTTCGTCAAGTTGCGCCAGGCGCTGGCGGTAGCGGGACTTGGCCTCATCGTCCAGGACGTCGTCGCCGCCCAAGCGGCTCGCCGCCACCACCTCCTCTCCCCCGGCCGGGTTGAGCAGGCGCACGGCCGGCACCTCCGCGCCCGGGGCGGCCAGCAGTACGTGCAGGTCGCGCAGGCCCTTGCTGTCCGGCATGTGCACCGTGCGGCCGGCCATGACCAGCGACCACATCTCGCCCGTGTACCGGAACTCGTTGGTGGCGGCCGGCGGCGGGGGTGCGTCGAGTGGGTCGACACCCGCCAGGTGGCTCAGGCCGAGCTTGCCCGCCTCCCGCGCCACCTCCGCCTGCAACGCGAAAGCCGCCGTCTTGTCCTCCGGCGATCCCCGGCCCAGCAGCGCCTCGGCCAGCGCGGCCCTCGCCTCGAGTGACCACGGCCGCGAGCCCAGCAGGTCGGCCGCTCGCCACGCGGCCGTGAAACCCTCGATCGCCTCGCTCCACCGCTGCCGCGCCGCGTCGAGCAACGCCACCCAGTGCGCGACCGGGCCGCTGATGTCGCACCCGTACATCGACACCAGCCACTGCCCGACGTACGGCGCCAGTTCGGCCCGCACGGCGTCGATCTCCGCGTGCTCGCCGGCCAGCGCCGCGGTCATGGCCCGCAGCCGCATCCAGATCGGGGACACGGTGGTGGGCATCGGCTTGCCCCGCCCGGCCAGCTCGTCACGGCAGCGCACGGCCGTGGCGACGTCGCCGCGCTGCGCCGCCGTGATGCCGTCGATCAGCGCGGGATACGGGTAGTCGATGCCCTCGGTGATCCGGGACTGGCGCAGGGCCGCCAACTCGTCGTAGCGGCCCCGCACGTTCAACTGCGCCCAGCGCAGGTGGTGCCCCATGTAGTGAACATGCGGGTTGTCGCGGGGGCTCACGAGGAGGGTCTGCTCGAGCATGTGCTCGGCACGCTCGAAATCACCCCGGAACGACGCGATGATGCTCTGGTCCGTATACGACCCGAGCATCATGTTGGGGATGTCGTCGCGAGCGGAGACCGCCACGAACTCCAGGAAGCGCTCGTAGTACCGCGGGTCACCCAGTTCGAGCGACGACACCCAGCCGAGCGACGTGGCGTAGTGCTCCATCTCCGTGTCGCCGATGCGTTTGGCCACCGACGCCAGCTCGTCGGTCAGCTTCAACCGGTCGGCCGCGTTCCCCTGCCCCCACATGGTGTCGTGCTGGGTCCACAGGCTGAACCCGAGCGTGTCGTCGTCGCCGTCCGTCCTGGCCAACGAGATCAGCTTGAGGATCAGCTCCTGTGCCAGGTGGTCGAGCGAGCGCTGAGCGCTGGCGCCGACCAGTCGGTTGTGCGCCGCCCGCAACACCTCGGCCGTCACTCGGGCCCGCTCACCCAGCCCGCGCAGGCCGTAGAGCGTGAGCGCGACCCTGGCGAGCAACTCCGGCTCGTCCAGCTCGAGCGCCGCGGCCGCCGCCTCGGACAGGTGCTGCCACCCGACGTCGAGGTCGACCGAGTGGTAGAGCAGCGTGCCGACGTCGAGGTTGAGCCGGGCGCGCCGCGGGTCGGCGCGATCGAGCAGCTCCAGCGCGCGCCGGTAGTGGCCGATGGACTCCTCGAACGCCAGCCGCCGCCGGCCGTCGCGCGCCGCGGCCACCAGGCGGTCGACCACCGTGGCCGCGGCCAGCTCACCCCTGGCCAGGTAGGCGTGCCTGGCCAGGTCGGCCGCGTGGAGCCGGTCGGCCAGCGCGGTCGACTTGTCCAGCGCCCGCACGACGGCCGCGTGCCGGGCCCGCACCTGCTCCTCATCGAGCGACTCGTACAGCGTCTCGCGCACCAGGTCGTGGGCGAACGCGAACAAGCCGTCGCCCAGTGCGGACACCAGCCGCGCGGTGACGGCCTGGGCAAGCAGCCGGTCCACCTGGGCGACGGGCTGTCCGACGGTGGCCGCCAGCACCTGGCGGTGGAACTCCCGCCCGAGCACGGCGGCCGCCGTGAGCAGCCGCGACACCAACTCCGGCAGCAGCGACAGCCGCCTGCGGACCGCGTCACGCACGCCGGGCGCCACGGCGGTCACCGAGTTGCCGCTGTGCCACAGGCGGGCCGTCTGCTCCACGAAGAACGGGTTGCCGCCCGTGCGCACGAACACCTCGGCCACCAGGTCGGGCTCGGCCTCCTGGCCGACCGTGCGGGCGATCAGCGCGCCCACCTCGTCGTGGTCGAGGCCGGTGAGCGTGACCGTGGTGGCCCGGGAACTCAGCGGCAGCAGCAGCGGCGCCAACTGGTGGTCGGTGGCCTCGACCTCGACGTCGCGGTAGGTGGCGACGATCAGCAGCCGCTCGAACCAGGTGTGCTGCGCGACGAACTCCAGCAGCCGGACCGATGCCGGGTCGGCCCAGTGCAGATCGTCGAGCACCACCACCACCGGTCTGCGCTGCGAGACGGCCACGAGCGCGCTGGCCACCGCGTCGTACAGCTGGAACCCGTCGGCCGGCCCCGACTCGCCGCCGGGCTTGTCACCGAGCAGCGCCGCGAGCGCCCCGCCGGTGGCCTGTTCGACCGCCGCCCACTCGCCCTCGGTGGCGTGGCGGCGCAGCCCGCGCACCACCTGGGTCCACGGCCAGAAGCCGGGCGCGGCCGCCGAGTCCCAGCAGGAACCGCTGAGCACCAGCGCGCCGCCGCGCCGCGCGGCGTCCATGGCGTCGGTGACCAGCGTGGTCTTGCCGATCCCGGCCTCTCCCGTGACCAGCACCAGCCCACCGTGACTGTCGGCCACCCGGCCGATCTCGGCGCGCAGCAGACCGGCGGAATGGTCCCGTCCGATCAACTCCAGTGCCATGACTCGCCGCTTCCATCAGGGTTCTACGCCGGATGCCGATCCTAGGCGGCGACCCTGACAAAAAGCCTCACGGCGCCACGAACGCGGCGGTACGAGCGGTCCAGGTCTGGATGTCGGGGACCGACGCGGCCACCACCAACTCCGACCCGGGGATCAGGTCCCGCAGACGCGAAGCCGTGGCCACCGGGTGCAGCGGGTCGGTCTCCCAGGTGAGGATCAGCGTGGGCACGCGCAACGCCGCCAGCTCCTCGGGCGCCGGCAGGTCCGAGCCGCCGATGCCGCGCAGGATCGGCGCGAGCAGCTCGTCCGGGATCTCGGGAGTGAGGTCGAACTTCGGGTAGTCGGCGAAGATCGGCAACGGCTCGGCGGCCGCCCACTCCGCACGCCACGCCCGCGGCCCGATCTCCTCGATCCGGTCGGCCGTGTCCGTGTACCACTGTCGCGCCTGGTCAGGACCGCTCTCCCAGGCCACCGGCGGGATCAGCAACACGAGACGGCGGAACCGCTCGGGCGCCGTCACCGCCGCCCGCAGCGCCGTGGCCACCCCGAGCGAGGACCCGGCGAAGTCGATCGGCTCGTCGATCCCCGCGGCGTCCAGCAGCCCCAGCAGATCGGCGGCGACGTTGTCGAACGTGTAGTCGGCGGCCACCGGCCTGCCGGTCGACCGGCCGTGACCGCGCTGGTCGTAGGTGAGCAGACCGCGTCCGGCTCCCAGCAGGTCGAAGTCGAACAGGCCGAGGCGGCGGACGGCGTCCCGGCTGAGGAAGACGCCGTGCGCGTAGCCGAGCGGCGAGCCGGAACCCGTGTACTGATAGGCGATCGTCGCACCCTCGCGAGTGAAGTAGCTGTCCGAAGACATCTCAGCCATGCCCTGCTCCAGATCTCGTATACCCCCAGTAGGTATGTGAACCATACCGACGGGGGGTATCGAAGAGCAAGCCTCCTACGACAGCCCGGCGATCTCCGGGGAGAAGACGAACACCCGCACGGCCGAGCCGGTGGTCGGGTGGACCTGCGCGAGGTAGGCACTCACCGGGGACCCGACGATGGTCTCCACGGCCTCCAGGAAGTCGCCCCTGGTCGCCTCCTGCAGCGCCTCGTGATGGCGGAGCACGGCGTCGACGTAGCCGCGCTCGCCGAGCACGGCGTCGGCCACCGTCAGGGTGTCGATGGACAGCACGATGAGGCTGATCGGATCGTCATCGCTGACCGACACCTGCACACTGCGCGGCCCCCGGCCGTAGAACGTCCGCTCGAGGCTGGTTATCTTTTCCGCTACGGCGTTCCGCTGCGCCTTGGTAATCCGCATCGCAGCCACTACCCTCTCACTCGAGCGCATCGCTCATCCAACCGTAAAAACCATAGTGGCTGATCGGGCTGTGCCGCAGCGAACTCGCCGGAGCATCGGCGGACTTCGCGGCGGGACGTCTCGAGCGAGATGCAGCTCGTGGTGGCTTCGAGCGAAGGTCGAGGACGACCGGCGACCGGGGAAACCGCGAGTTCCAAGCGAAAGGGCTTATCTCGTGGAAATGCAGTATCAATCCGTGCTGCCGAAATTACCGCAGAGCGAACTGCGGAAATCTGTTCGGCAGATTGCGGAGAATCCCCATTCCTGGGCCGATCTGGTCCGTTTCGATCTGTCCGAGCGCTTCTACGCGCGCCTCTCCCGCACCGATGACGTCGAGATCTGGCTCATCTGTTGGGACATCGGCCAGGACACGCTGTTGCACGATCACGGCGGCAGCGTCGGTGCTTTCACCGTCGCGCGCGGCTCCCTGTTGGAGGACTTCGGCACAGTCAAGGCCGATGGACTGCGCACCAGGCGCCATGCGGCCGGCGACGCCGTCGGGTTCGGCGTCGACTATCTGCACAACCTGGTGAACGTCAGCACGGAGCCGACCGTGTCGATCCACGCCTACTCGCCACCGTTGCGGTCGATGAACTTCTACTGCTGGTTGCCGACCGGGATGCACCACCTGCGGGAGGTCGGCTGCGACAACCCCGAGCCGGACACGACCGTGCTGGAGGCGGAGGCGGCGGCGTTGCGTGGGGTCGGCGCATGACCGCACCGGATCTGGTGAGCGGACTGCTCGCCGAGGCACGGGAGCACATCACCCGCTATCCACCGGCCGAGGCGGCGGCCGCCATGAGCCGCGGCGCGCTGCTGATCGACCTGCGACCGGTCGAGTACCGGTGGCGGTTCGGTGAGGTGCCCGGCGCGATCGCCGTCTCGCGGCACGTGCTCGAGTGGCGGCTGGACGTGACCAGCGAGCACCGGCTCACGGAGCTGCGCTCGGGCGCACGCGACCAGGAGATCGTGCTGATGTGCAACGAGGGATACACGTCGAGTCTGGCGGCCTACCAGCTGATGCGTCAGCTGGGCCTGACCAACGTGAAGGACGTCGACGGCGGTTTCGCGGCGTGGCACGCGGCCGGGCTGCCGACGGTGTCCCGACTGATCGGGTGAAAGGCGCGGTGGGTGGGCCCCCTCGGCCCGCCCACCGCGGGTCTCACGCGCTGACCTGGTCCGGCAGGATCAGCTGGCCGACAACCCGGTCGTCCGGCAGGGCGAGCAGCCTGGCGAGCACCTGGCCCGCGTCACCCTCCTCGCGCCAGAAGACCCTGGTCGGCTGGAGGACGTCCTGGTCGCCGGGAATCCGGGTTGCGATGGCCTCGTCCTCGCCGTGCAACTGGAGGACGTCGATCACCTCGTCGTGCGCACGGACTCCCACCACGGCCACCACTTCCCCGTTCTCGTCACGGGGGTCGACGAACCGGAAGCCGCGGGCGACGAGCGCGCGCAGCATCGAGTCGGTGTTGGCCGCGGGCCGCGCGGTCGACGAGGGAGACACCTAACCCCTCCAGTCCTTCGCCTTGGCCACGAAGGCCGCTAGGTCGCCCGGTGCGTACACGAGCACGGGGCCGCGGGGGTCCCGCGAGTTGCGGATCCCAACCTGCCGATCTAGCCAGGCCAACTCCACACAGTTACCATAGGCGCCGCTTCTGGAGCTCTTGCGCCAGACGGCGCCAGGAAGCTCCTCCGCGGAAACCCCGTTATAGATCTCGGTCATGATCCCCACCTCTCCGAGGGCCAAAAGCGGGTGCAAATGCACGTGCATCTGATGATTTGAACGGTAACACGTGCTGCTGCAGCGGTAAATGCACGTGCATTCGTACGGGCGTGTACAACTTGGCCGAGATCCACTACGCAGTGTTGTCCCGAAAGGACCAAGATCACCGCGATGAACACTGGCGGTGATGAGTCTGCCCAGGTCCGACCCGCAGGCCACACCACAATTCCCGTTACCCCTGGTTACGCACGGAGACCCGTTTCACAGCCATCCGCATTTTGCACTCCGCAAGGAGTTCACCTGTTCGGGGGATGCCCGAGTCGTGTCCTAGATGTTCGCGCGGATCTTGGACAGGATCTGGCGACTGCGATCCGGGCTCTCCGCGTCGACCGCCAACCTGTCGAGCGCACGACTGTAGAGCTCGATCTCGTCCGGCCGGTCGAGGTACATGGCGCCGGCCAGGTGCTCGACGTAAACGACGTCGGGCAGGCTCGGTTCGGCGAAGCGCAGCATGCTGAACGCGCCCTCGGCCGCGTAGCCGCTCTGCGGGTACGGCAGCACCTGCACCGTGATGTTCGACTGCCTGGTCAGCTCGAGCAGGTGATCCATCTGTTCACGCTGCACCCGCGGCCCGCCGATCGGCCGGTGCAGCACCGACTCGTCGACCACCGCCCACAGCCTGGGTGCGCCCTGCCTGGTCAGCACCTTCTGGCGCTGGAGTCGCAGCTGGACGCGCCGCTCGTCGCTCGCGTTGATCAGGTCGGGCCGGCCGTGGCTGATCACCGCACGGATGTAGGCCTCGGTCTGGAGCAGGCCCGGCACGAACTGCAGCTCGAAGCTCTGGATGAGCGACGCGGACTCCTCGAGCCCGACGAAGTCGTGGAACCAGCTGGGCATGGTGCCCGTGTAGCGGTGCCACCAGCCGCGCTCGTTGGACTTGCGCACCATCTCGAGGAAGACCCGGCGCTCGTCGGGGTCGCCCACGCCGTACATGGTCAGCAGGTCGGCGACGTCGCGTTCCTTGAACCCGACCCGGCCGAGCTCCATGCGGCTGATCTTGGAGTCGGAGCCACGGATGGCGTAGCCGGCGTCCGCGCGGGTGATGTCCGCCGCTTCGCGCAGGCGGCGCAGCTGGGCGCCGAGCACGATCCGCCGTGCGGTCGGCGCGCCACTCTGTTCACTCCCGAACCGGGCAGAGTCGTCGGCGACGCGAGGGTCGCGAGAGTCGTCCAGGGCCATCAGCGCCTCCTCCTCACCGGTCGGGTCATCGTCCAGCGACCCAGAGTACGCGTAGTCGCGGAAACTGAGGAGTAAGACCGCCGAGCCCCACCCGTCTGGCCCTAAGCTTGTTGTTTAACCAGGTGGTGTGGTGGTGTGACCCTGGTTGATCATGGGTGAAGCCCTTAGTTGATCATTCCTCTTGCGACAGAAGGATAATCACAACTAAGGGCTTCAGTTGATCAGTGTGCACGACGCCGGCGTGGCCGGCGCGGTCGGGGACCTGTCCCGGTTCCGTCAGGATTTCTATCAGTGTCTGACCGCGCGAGCGGATGCGTTGTTCGAGCTGACTGATGCGGCACTGTGTGGTGATGGGCCGGTCACCTCGCTGGTCGAGCTCTCACTTGCCGTGGAGCACCGGCGTGGGCATGGTGCCCTGTACGACAGTGTGAACCGGGGTCGGATCGACATTGGCCGGTTCCGCAATGTTGTTGCTCGTCAGCGGATTCCGCGCTGTGAGGGCGGCCGCATCGTGCTGGGGATCGATGTCAGCAACTGGCTGCGCCCGGACGCGAACACCAGCCCGGAGCGGCTGTTCTGCCACACCTACGCGCGCGGCAAGGGACAGGCCCAGATGATCCCCGGGTGGCCCTACTCGTTCGTCGCGGTGTTGGAACCCGGGCGCACGTCGTGGACGGCGATCCTGGACGCCCAACGCCTGAGCCCCGAGGATGAGGACACCGCTGTCGCCGCCGCTCAGTTGCGCACCGTCGTGGAAGGGCTGATCGCGGCTGGGCACTGGTGCGAGGGCGACCCGGAGATCTGGATCGTCGGTGACACCGGCTACGACGGACCCCGTCTGGCGTTCCTGCTGGCCGACCTGCCGGTCCGGATGCTGGTGCGGGTGCGATCGGATCGGGTGATGGCCTTCCCCGCCCCGCCACGGCGCGCGGGAACTGTCGGGCGCAGCGCTCGTCACGGAGCCGATTTCACGTTCAAAGACCCCCGGACCTGGCCCACGGCCGCGCACGCCACGACCACCCAGACCACCAGATACGGCGCCGCACAGGCACAATCCTGGGATCGGCTGCATCCCAAACTGACCCACCGCGGCACCTGGGCCGACCACGACGGCGACGTGCCGATCATCGAAGGCACCGTGATCCGCTTGCAGGTCGACCGGCTACCTGGCGACGGCACACCGAAACCGCTGTGGCTGTGGTTCTCCGCCACCGCGATCACCCCGGCCAGCATGGACCGGCTATGGCAGATGTTCCTACGCCGCTTCGACCTCGAGCACACCTTCCGATTCCTCAAACAGACCCTGGGCTGGACACAGCCTCGTCTGCGCAGCCCAGAGGCGGCCGATCGGTGGACCTGGCTGATCATCACCGCTCATACCCAGCTACGGCTGGCCCGCAGCCTGATCGAGGACCAACCTCGCCCCTGGGAGCCACGTACTCCCAACCCGCGCCGGCTCACCCCGGCCCGGGTCCGACGGGGGTTTCGCAACATCCGCCCGACCCTCAGCCTGCCAGCCGGCGCTCCGAAACCCTCCCGACCCGGTCCAGGCCGCCCACCAGGCTCACCCAACAAGCACCGCGCCACCGTGCCCTACGTCGGAAAGATCACCAAAACGGACACAACAGCCGCCGCACCTGCGAAACAAACAGGTTAAACAACAAGCTAAGAGACCGCGCAACCAGGGCTGGCGGCGCCCACCCTGGTTGCGCGGCCTCTAAACTCGCTGGGATGACCAGCACGGCGCACGACATCGTCTCGCCAGGTCCGCCACGGGTCGAGGAGGTCAGCGACGGCATCCACGCCTACATCCAGCCGGACGGCACCTGGTGGATCAACAACACGGGATTCCTGGTCGGTGAGCGTGGCGTGATCAGCGTCGACGCGTGCTCGACCGTGCGCCGGACCAGCGCCTACCTCGAGGCGATCCGCGGGGTGACCGACCAGCCCGTCCGCACGCTGATCAACACTCATCACCACGGCGACCACACGTTCGGCAACTTCCTGTTCGACCGGGCGACGATCGTCGCGCACGAGGCCACCCGCGAGGGCATCCGCGCCTGGGGCGAACCGCGCTCGGCGCCGTTCTGGACCGACGCCGACTGGGGCGACGTGCGCCTCGAGCCGCCGTTCCTCACCTATACCGACGGCGTCACCGTGTGGGTCGACGACCTGCGCTGCGAGGTCCGGCACGTCGGCACGGCCGCACACACGACGAACGACTCGATCATCTGGATCCCGTCGCGGGAGCTGCTGTTCTGCGGTGACCTGCTGTTCAACGGCGGCACCCCGTTCCTGCTGCAGGGCTCGATCTCGGGTGCGATCGACGTGCTGTCGCAGGTGGTCGCGCCGCTGAACGCCCGCACCATCGTCCCCGGACACGGACCGGTGGCCGGCCCCGAGCTGATCGACCACGTGCTCGCCTACCTGCGGTTCGTCGAGCGGACGGCCCGCGACGGCCGGGCAGCCGGCCTGACACCGCTCGAGGTCGCCCGCGAACTGGATCTCGGCGAGTTCGCCGAACTCAAGGACCCGGAACGGATAGTCGGCAACCTCCACCGCGCCTACGCCGAGCTGGACGGCGTCCTCCCCGGCGGCGTCATCGACGCCGGCGCCGCACTGCAGGACATGGTCACCTACAACGGCGGCCGGCCACTCACCTGCCTCGCCTGACCCGTCCCACTAGGGGGCGACCCGGATTACTCCCCCATCTATGTCGTTCTCGCTGGCAGGAGCGCCGAAGCGGGGTGACCATGGAGTCATGAGCCATGAACTGAGCAGCGCGGAACTGCGCGCCATCGCCACGTCGGACGATCCGGCACGGCGTTACCGGCTCTCCGCCTCCGCCACGATCGTCGTCCACGACCTGGACGCGCTGCGGGCGGCCGCGCGGAAGGCCTTCGACCACGGCCGCTTCGCCAGCGAACAGGAACGGAAGGCCGCGTGGACCGCCATCGTCGACCGACCGGACCTGCTGCTGGCCCAGGCGGTCGACTTCGCCCGCCTCACGGAGGACGTCCCCGGCATCATCGCCCACCCAGCAACGGCCACGGTCACCCATGATGACCAGTCCCGTCGCCCATGATGACCAGTCCCGTCGGCCATGATGACCAGTCCCGTCGGCCATGATGACCTAACGACGGCGGGAACCCGGGATATCCGCCTCGATGTGCGCCGCCGTCTTCAACAGCGGCGGTAGCAGGTCCCGGCGCATGGCCTCCATGGACGTCCGGCTGGCGTGGGCCGACACGTTCAGCGCCGCCACCACCTGGCCCGTCCGGTCGTGGATGGGGACGGCCAGCGCGCGCAGCCCCTCCTCCAGCTCCTGGTTCACGAGCGACCAGCCCTGCGAGCGGACCCGCGTGAGCTCCCCGCGCAGCGCCGCCACCGACGACACGGTCTTCGCCGTGAGCGTCTCCAGTCGCACGGATGACAGGTACGCCGCCAGGTCCTCGTCGGCCATGCCGGCGAGCAGCACGCGACCCATGGACGTGCAGTACGCGGGGAACCGGGTGCCGACGCTGATCGACACGGTCATGATCCGGCTGACCGGGACCCGCGCCACATACACGACGTCCTGACCGTCCAACACGGACACCGACGACGACTCGTTCACCTCGGCGACCAACGACTCCAGGTGCGGCTCGGCCACCTCCGGCAGCGACAGGCTCGACAGGTACGCGTACCCCAGCTCCAGCACCTTGGCGGTGAGTGAGAAGAACCGGCCGTCGTTGCGGACGTAGCCCAACTCGGCGAGCGTCAACAGGAACCGCCTGGCCACCGCCCTGGTCACGCCGGTCTTCACGGCGACCTCGCTGAGCGTCAGCTCCGGACTGTCGTGGTCGAACGCGCGCACCACGGCCAGCCCGCGCTCGAGCGACTGAACGAAGTCGGACCCGCGGCCGGCCATGGCACATCCCCTTCGCGCTAGATTTCGAAGAAGACTGTCTCACGCTCGCCCTGCAGCCGGATGTCGAACGCGTACCCGTCGTCCGTGACCCGCGCGATCAGCGTGCTCCGCTCGGGTTCGGGCAGCTCCGACAGCACCGGGTCGTCCATGTTGGACGGCTCGTCCGGCAGGTAGACGCGGGTGACCACCCGGTCGAGCAGGCCGCGGGCGAACACCGACAGGTCGAGGTGGGGGGCCTGGAGCCGGCCGTCCGGGGCGGGCACCCGGCCGGGCCGCACCGTGCGGATCGCCCACCGGCCGTCCACATCGGTCGGCACGCGGCCGAAGCCGCGGAAGCCGGGATGGTCGAACCGGCCGTCCGGGTCGGCCTGCCAGCTCTCGATCAGCGCGTCCGACACGAGTTCGCCCGCGCCGTCGAACACCTGTCCGCGCAGCCAGAACGCGCCGGCCGTGCCCTCCGGCACCACGTCCGCGCCGTCCGGCCAGGTCAGCGCGTGGGAGAAGAACGGTCCGACCGTCTGGGACGGGGTCAGCTTCACGACTCCTCCACGGGCGTCATGTCCCGCCCGCGCAGCACGATGTCGAACCGGTAGGCCAGCGCCCACTCGGGCATCGTCTCGGACAGGTCGAACGTGGAGATCATCCGGCCCCTCGCGCCCTCGGGCACCGCGTTGAAGATCGGGTCCTGGCCGAACAGCGGGTCGCCGGGGAAGTACATCTGGGTCACCAGCCGCTGCACGAACGCCCGGCCGAACAGTGAGAAGTGGATGTGCGTCGCGCGCCAGGCGTTCTCGTGGTTGCGCCACGGGTAGGCGCCGGGCTTGATGGTGACGAAGCGGTAGCGGCCGGACGAGTCGGTCAGACACCGGCCGACACCCGTGAAGTTCGGGTCGAGCGGCGCCGGGTGCTGGTCGCTGTGGTGGGAGTACCGGCCGGCCGCGTTCGCCTGCCACAGTTCCACGAGCGTGTCCGGCACCGCGCGGCCGTCGCTGTCGAGCACCCGCCCGTGCACGATGATCCGCTCGCCGATCGGCTCACCCGGGTGCTGGCGGGTCAGGTCGTGATCGGACGGCAGCACCCGCCCTTCGCCCAGCGCCGGCCCGGTGACCTCGGTCAGCGAGTGCGGCAGCAGCACCAGTGGCCGGCTCGGCGCGCGCAGCACGGTCGATCCGTAGCCCGGCGACGCCAGCGGCGGATGCGTGCCCTCCGGAACTCGCCCGTAACCGATCATGGTTTTCCTTCCACTAGCCGGCGGAGGGTGTCCAACTCCTCGTCGGTCGGCGGCTCGGTGACGGCGACGTCGTCGGCGACCGCCAGGTCCCAGCCGGTGGCGGCGCGCACGTCGGCCACCGTGACACCGGGGTGCACCCGGGTCAGCGTCAGCTCGCGGCTCACGGGATCCGGTTCCAGCACCCCGAGGTCGGTCACCAGCAGCACCGGGCCCCGCCCGCGCAGGCCGAGCCGCTCCCGCGCGTCGCCGCCGGTCGCGTAACCCACGGACGTGACGAAGTCCAGTCCCCGCACGAAAGTACGCCGACTCTGCCGGATCATGAGGAACACCTCGCCGCACGACGCGGCGATCTCCGGCGCGCCACCGGAACCCGGCAGCCGCACGGACGGCCGCCGATAGTCCGTGCCGATCATCGTGGTGTTGAGGTTGCCGAACCGGTCGACCTGCGCGGCCGACAGGAAGCCGACGTCGATCCGCCCTGGCTGGAGCCAGTAGTTGAACACCTCGGGCACGCTCACCACGGCATCGGCCGTCTCGGCCAGCTCACCGTCCCCGATGGACAGTGGCAGCCGGCCGGGCTTGGCCCCGATGGCGCCGGACTCGTAGATCAGGACGAGGTCCGGCACGTGCAGCCGCCGGGCGAGGTTCGCCGCCGTACTGGGAATCCCGATGCCGACGAAGCACGACCGGCGCCCGACCAGCGCCCGCGCGGCGGCGACCGTCATCATCTCCTCGGCCGTCCAGCTCTCACTCATGCGGCTATCCCCGCCAGCCATTCCGTGAACCGGCCCCGGTCGCGGCTCACCGCGTCCCACTCCCGGTAGGCGTCGTTGTCGCGGTCGTAGTAGGCGAGCGCGTAGGACGGGGCCGCGCCGCCCGGCACGAGCGCCACAGCGGTCACCACCCAGGACGGCAGCACCACGGCGTTCGGCAGCTGGTCGAACTCGTCGACGATCTCCTCGACCGTGACGAGCGAACGGTCGGCCGCCAACACGGCCTCCTTCTGCACGCCGGAGAGCCCCCAGAACTGGACGTTGCCCGCGCGGTCGGCGCGCTGTGCGTGCACGATCGCCACGTCGGGGTTGAGTGCCGGCACGGCCGCCAGTTCCTCGCCGGTGAACGGGCAGGTGACCGTCTTGATGGTGTCCGTGTACTTCGCGAGGTCGGTGCCCTCGTAACCGCGCAGCACGGCGAACGGCAGCCCGGACGCGCCGGCCACGTAGCGGTTCGCCATGCCGGCGTGGCTGTGTTCCTCCAGTTCCAGTGGCACCGGCCAGTCGTGCTCGACCGCGTCCCGCATCCGGTGCAGCGAGCCGACGCCGGGGTTGCCGCCCCACGAGAACACCAGCTTCCGCGCGCAGCCGGCGCCGATCAGCTGGTCGTACACGATGTCGGGGGTCATCCGGACGAGCGTCAGGTCCCGGCGGCGCTGGCGGATGATCTCGTGCCCGGCGCGCGTGGGGATGAGATGGGTGAATCCCTCCATTGCGACGGTGTCACCGTCACGCACCAGCTCGGCAACGCCTTCGGCCAGGTCAACCAGCTCTGCCACGCCGAGATCTCCCTGTTCGCAGTACGAACTTGCGTTCTCTCTTCGCACAATAGGTAGCCCGATACTCAGCGTCAATCATTGACGGTGGAACTATCGCCCTCTACGTTCTCCTGGAGAACGAGCGTGCGATCTCCGAACGGTCCCCCCAGAGATGGAGTCCCGCGGATGCGACGACACCTCACCGCTCTCCTGGCTCTGCTGTTGACGCCGACGCTGCTGGCAACCGCGTGCGGCTCGGACTCGGGACAGGAGACCGCGGCCCCCGGCGAACCCGACCAGGTCAAGGTCGGCGTCATTCCCATCCTGGACGTGGCCCCCATCTACCTGGGCGTCGAGCAGGGCTTCTTCAGCGAGCGGGACATCGAGCTGGAGCTGACGCAGGCCGAGGGCGGCGCGGCGATCGTCCCGGCCGTGGTCAGCGGGCAGTACCAGTTCGGGTTCAGCAACGTGATCTCGCTGCTGCTCGCGCACTCGCAGGACCTGCCGGTGAAGGTGGTCAGCAACGGCAACAACTCGACGGGCGTGGACGGCCAGGACTTCGCCGCGCTGATGGTGCGGGGGGACAGTCCCATCCAGACGGCCGCCGACCTGGAGGGCAAGACGGTCGCGGCGAACACGCTGGAGAACATCGTCGACACCAGCGTTCGCGCGTCGGTCCGCAACGCCGGCGGCGACCCGACGAAGGTGAAGTTCACACAGCTGCCGTTCCCCGAGCAGCCGGCCGCGTTGGAGCAGGGACAGGTCGACGCGGTGTTCGTGGTCGAGCCGTTCCAGCAGGCGGTGCTCGCCGCGGGTGGGCGCAAGATCGCCTCGAGCTACGTGGACGCCGCGCCGAACCTCACGGTGGCCACATACTTCGCCTCGAACCAGCTGGTGGCCGAGAACCCGGACCTGGTGCGCCGGTTCACCGAAGCCATGCAGGAGTCGCTGTCCTATGCGGACAGTCACCCGGAGGAGGCACGGGCGATCATCGCGAGCTACACGGAGATCGCGCCGGAGACGATCGCCCAACTGACGCTGCCGAAGTGGCCGGCCGAGATCAACCGGGACTCGGTCGAGGCGCTCGCCGAGCTGGCGGTCGAGGACGGCCTGCTCACCGAACCCGCTGACCTGGACGCGCTCCTGCCGTGAGACTGCTGCTCGGGTTGGCGGGTCTGCTCGGCTTCGGCGTACTGCTGGAGCTGATACCCCGGCTCGGCCTGGTGTCGGACCGGTTCGTGCCGCCCACCAGCCGGATACTGGCCGACCTGGCCGAACAGGCGGCCGACCAGCAGTTCTGGCTCGCCGTGGCGGACACTGTCCGTACGTGGCTGTTCGGCCTGGTGCTCGCGGTCGTGGCCGGGGTCGTGGTCGGCGTGGTGCTCGGTTCCGTGCCCCTGCTGCGCGCGGCCACGTCGTCGACCATCGAGTTCCTCCGGCCGATCCCCTCGGTCGCGCTGATCCCGCTGGTGGTGGTGCTGTACGGCTCCACGGTCACCTCGACGCTCGTGCTGGTGGTGTACGCGGCGTTCTGGCAGGTGCTCATCCAGGTGCTGTACGGGGTGGCGGACGTGGACCCGGTGGCGCGCGACACGGCCGCCAGCTACCGCCTGGGCCGCTGGACGCGGGTGCGGTACCTGATCTGGCCGACCGCGTTGCCGTACGTCATGACGGGCGTTCGCCTGGCCGCCACGGTCGCGCTCATCCTCACGATCACCGGTGAGCTGGTGATCGGCACCCCCGGCCTCGGCCGGGAGATCGCGAACGCCAGAGCCAGCGGCGCCGTGCCCGCCATGTACGCGCTCATCGTGGTCACCGGCGTACTCGGCGTGGTGGCCAACCTGCTCACACGGACCGCCGAACGCCGCGTCCTCGCCTGGCACCCGGCACAGCGCGCGGAGGTCCCGGTATGAGGTCCGTCCCGCTCGCCCTCGGCCTCCCGTGGTTCGGCCCGCGCATGGCCGACGACGTACTGCCCAGCCACACGCGCCCGGCCATCGGCTACCTGACCGCGCTGGTGACGGGCATCGCGCTCATCCTCACGATCACCGGTGAGCTGGTGATCGGCGCCATGCCCGCCATGTACGCGCTCATCGTGATCACCGGCCTGCTCACGCGGACCGCCGAACGCCGCGTCCTCGCCTGGCACCCGGCACAGTGCGCGGAGGTCCCGGTATGAGGTCCGTCCTGCTCGCGCTCGGCCTGCCGGTCGTGCTCGTGGTGATCTGGTGGTTCGCCAGCGCCGGGAGCACGGACTTCTACTTCCCGCCGCTCGCCAAGATCGTCGAGGTCTTCCCCGACACGTGGTTCGGCCCGCGCATGGTCGACGACGTGCTGCCGAGCCTCGCGCGGCTGGCCATCGGCTACCTTGCGGCACTCGTGGCGGGCGTCGCGCTCGGCATGCTCATCGGTTCGAACCGCTGGGTGCGGGCGCTCACCGAGCCGCTGCTGGAGTTCCTGCGTGCCGTGCCGCCGCCCGTGCTGGTCCCGATCCTCATGCTCATGGCCGGCATCGGCGACCTGATGAAGGTGCTGGTGATCGCCACCGGCTGCCTGTGGCCGGTGCTGCTGAACACGGTCGAGGGGGTGCGCGGGGTCGACCAGGTGCTGGCCGACACCTGCCGCAGCTACCGCATCCGCGGCCGGCTGCGCCTGTGGCACCTGGTGCTGCGCGGCGCGAGCCCGCAGATCGTCACGGGCGCGCGGCAGGCCCTGTCGATCGGCATCATCCTCATGGTCATCAGCGAGATGTTCGCGGCCAGCAGCGGGTTGGGGTTCACGGTCATCCAGTTCAAGGACGGCTTCCGCATTCCGCAGATGTGGTCGGGCGTGATTCTCTTGGGACTGCTGGGTGTGCTGCTGTCGCTGGTGTTCCGGCTGGTCGAGCGTCGCGTGCTCGGGTGGTACCACGGACTGCGCGCCGTACAGAAGGAGCGCTGATGCTCACCGTCTCTTCGCTGCACAAGACTTATGGCACCCGGCCGGCCATCGGCGAGGTGTCCTTCGCCGTGGAGGACGGCAGTTTTGTGTGCGTGGTCGGCCCGTCCGGCTGCGGCAAGACCACCCTGTTGCGGTGTATGGCCGGGCTTCTGCCGCCGACCTCGGGCACGGTCACCATGAACGACACCCCGGTGACCGGCCCGCCGGAAGGCGTGGCCGTGGTGTTCCAGGAGTACGGCCGCAGCCTGTTCCCCTGGCTGCGGGTGACGGAGAACGTCGAACTGCCGCTGCGCGCGGCCGGAATGGCGCGGACGGCGCGGCGCGAACTGGTGGGCGAGGCCCTCGACGCGGTCGGCCTCGGCGACTCGCGGACCGCGTACCCGTGGCAGCTGTCCGGCGGCATGCAACAGCGGGTGGCGATCGCGCGGGCCATCGCGTTCCAGCCGCGCGTGCTGCTGATGGACGAGCCGTTCGCCGCCGTGGACGCGCAGACCAGGGCCGACCTGGAGGACCTGGTCCGGACGGTGTGGCAGCGCCTGGAACTGACGGTCGTGTTCGTCACCCACGACATCGACGAGTCCGTCTACTTGGGACAGCGGGTCATCATGCTGTCGGCCGCGCCGACGTCGGTGGCCGAGGACCTCGCTATCGACCTGCCGGCCGAACGGGACCAGCTGACCACGCGGGCCCTGCCGCGCTTCGCCGAGCTGCGAACCCAGGTCTACGCCCAGATCCAGAAGTCCAAATTGGAGGGAGATCCGTCGTGATCCTCGACCCCGCCGCGCTGACCGGCAATGTCTACAGTGGCGGCGGCACCGCAACCATCGTGGCCCCGGCCACCGGCGACGAGCTGTGCACGACCTGCGTGGCGGACGCCGAGGACGTGGCGCGGGCCTGCGTGGCCGCGCAGGCCGCGCAGCGCGACTGGGCGAAGGCCACCTTCGAGGAGCGGGCGGCCGTGCTGCGCCGCGCCGGCGCGCTGATCGAGGAGCACGCGGAGGAGCTGCAGGGCTGGGTCGTCCGCGAGACGGGCGCGGTCGACGGTATGGCGGCGTTCGCCGTCGGTGTCGCGGCGCAGGAGTGTTACGAGGCGGCGGCGCTCGCGTCCCGCTCCCCCGGCGAGATCCTGCCGACCAACCAGCCGCGGCTGTCGCTGCTGCGCCGGGTCCCGGTGGGCGTGGTGGGCGTGATCTCGCCGTTCAACGTGCCGCTCATCCTGTCGATCCGGTCTGTGGCCCCGGCACTCGCGCTCGGCAACGCCGTGGTGCTCAAGCCCGACGTGCGCACGCCGGTGAGCGGCGGGTTCGCCATCGCGCGGATCCTGGCCGAGGCGGGCCTGCCCGACCGGCTGCTGCACGTGCTGCCGGGCGGCGCGGAGACGGGCAGCGCGCTGGTGGCCGATCCGCGGGTGCGGGTCATCTCGTTCACCGGCTCCACCCGCACCGGCCGCGCGGTGGCCGAGCTGGCGGCGCGGCACCTCAAGCGCGTGCACCTGGAGCTGGGCGGCAACTCGGCGCTCATCGTGCTGGACGACGTGGACGTCGAGCGCGCGGCGTCGGCCGCCGCCTGGGGTTCCTACCTGCACCAGGGACAGATCTGCATGACCACCGGCCGGCACCTGGTGCACGAGCGCATCGCCGGGTCCTATGTGGAGGCACTGGCCGCGCACGCCGACGCGTTGCCCGTCGGCGATCCGGCCACCGGGCACGTGGCGCTCGGCCCGCTGATCGACGCCGGCCAGCGTGACAAGGTGCACGC
Organism: uncultured Actinomycetota bacterium; assembly: GCA_963826035.1. Taxonomy (GTDB): domain Bacteria; phylum Actinomycetota; class Actinomycetes; order Mycobacteriales; family Pseudonocardiaceae; genus Actinophytocola. The sequence goes on from CAWGVZ010000010.1 coordinate 1,642,130, forward strand.
GCTCGTCACGTCCAGTGTGGACGCCGGCGCACGGCTGGCGGCCGGCGGCACCTACGAGGGCCTGTTCTACCGGCCGACCGTGCTCGACGACGTCCGCACGGACATGCCGGCGTACGCGAACGAGGTGTTCGGCCCGGTTGCGCCCGTGGTCCGGTTCGCCGACGCGGCGGAGGCCGTGCGGCTGGCGGCGGCGAGCGAGTACGGCCTGTCCCTGTCGATCCTGACGGGCGATGCCATGCGTGGACTCGCGCTGGCTGAACAGATCCCGACGGGCATCGTGCATATCAACGACCAGACGGTGAACGATGAGGCGGTGGCGCCGTTCGGCGGCGTGCTCGACTCCGGCACGGGCGCCCGGTTCGGCGGTTCGGCCAACCTCGACGCGTTCACCGACTCGCGGTGGATCACGCTGCGCGGCGAGATCGCGGAGTATCCTTTCTGATGCTTCGAACCCAGATCGCGATCGTCGGGGCAGGTCCGGCCGGCCTGCTTCTCGCACACCTGCTGCATCTGCACGGCATCGACTCGGTCGTGCTCGAACGCCAGACCCGCCAGCACATCGAGCAGCGCATCCGCGCCGGCGTGCTCGAGCAGGGCACGGTCGACCTGCTGACCAAGGTGGGCCTGGCCGACCGGCTGCACCGCGAACGCCTGGCGCACCACGGCGTTGAACTGCTGTTCGACGGCGTCGGCCACCGGGTGCCGCTCGCCGAGCTGGCCGGCCGGGAACTGACCATCTACGGCCAGCACGAACTGGTCAGGGACCTGGTGGCGGCGCGCCTGGACACCGGCCGGTCGCTGCTGTTCGAGGCGCCGGTGGTCGACATCGAGGGTGTCGACGGTGACTCCCCCGTGGTCCGCTATGTCCACCGCGGACAGACCGAGGAACTGCACTGCGACTACGTGGTCGGCTGCGACGGGTTCCACGGCGTGAGCAGGCCGGCCGCGGGCGCCGCGCTCACCACTTTCGAGCACGTCTACCCGTTCGCGTGGCTCGGGGTACTGGCTGAGGTGGCGCCGTCGTCCGAGGAGCTGATCTACGCCTCGCACGAGCGCGGGTTCGCGCTGCACAGCATGCGCTCGCCGACCGTGACTCGGCTCTACCTGCAGGTTTCCCCCGACGAGGACCTGGCGAACTGGCCGGACGAGCGGATCTGGGCGGAGCTGCGCACCCGGCTCGCCCGCCACGACGGGTTCGAGTTGGCGGACGGCCCGATCGTGGACCGGTCGATCACCGCGCTGCGCAGCTTCGTGGTGGAGCCGATGCGCCGCGGCCGCCTGTTCCTGGCGGGCGACGCGGCGCACATCGTGCCGGCCACCGGCGCGAAGGGGCTGAACCTGGCGGTGGTGGACGTGGCCGTGCTGGCCGACGCGCTACGCGGCTGGTACGCGTCTCGGGACGCGACCGGACTGGACTCCTACTCGGCCACCTGCCTGTCGCGGATCTGGCGGGTGCAGCATTTCTCGTGGTGGATGACCTCCATGCTGCACGGCGGTCCGGACGAGGACCCCTTCGCCCGGCGACTGCGCCACGCCCAGCTCGAGTACCTCACCAGCTCGACCGCGGCGGCGACGTCGTTCGCGGAGAACTACGTCGGTCTGCCCTTCCCGGAAGGAGTTATGCCTTGACCGTACGAGACCTACCGCCCTTTCGCGCCGACCACGTCGGCAGTCTGCTACGACCGGCCGCGTTGCTGGCCGCCCGCCAGGACCACGCCAGTCGGCGACTGTCCGCCGAGGACCTGCGCGAGGTGGAGGACGCGGCCATCCGCGAGGTGGTCGCCCTGCAGGCGACGGCCGGGCTGCGCTCGGCCACCGACGGCGAGTTCCGGCGGACCTCCTGGCACATGGACTTCATCTACCGGCTCGGCGGTATCAGCAGCTCCGACGAGTCGATCAAGGTGAAGTTCCAGAACGCCGACGGGCAGATCGAGTTCAACACCGCGGCGTTGCATGTGGACGGTCCAGTTCGCTTGCGGGAGACCATCTTCGCCGACGACTTCACGTTCCTGAAGTCGGTGACCGGTTCGGCCGTCACGCCGAAACTGACCATCCCGTCGCCCAGCATGGTCCACTACCGGGGCGGTCCGGCCGCTCTGGATCCGGCCGTGTACCCGGACGAGGAACAGTTCTGGCACGACTTGTCCGCCGCGTACGCACAGCAGGTGCGCGCGGTTTCCGAGTTGGGCTGCCGGTACCTGCAGCTGGACGACACGAGCCTCGCGTACCTGAACGACCCGGCGCAGCGCGCCGAGCTGAACGCCCGAGGCGACGACGCGGAACACCAACACCTCCGTTACATCAAGCAGATCAACGCGGCGCTGGCCGATCGCCCGGCTGACCTGCGCGTCACCACCCACATGTGCCGAGGCAACTTCCGCTCGTCGTGGGCGGCCGAGGGCGGCTACGACTTCGTGGCTGAGGCCCTGTTCTCCGAACTGGCGGTAGACGGCTTCTTCCTGGAGTACGACGACCCGCGCTCGGGCAGCTTCGCCCCGCTGCGGTTCGTGCCGCCGGGCAAGCAGGTGGTGCTCGGCCTGATCACCACGAAGCGCGGCGAACTGGAGAACAAGGACGACGTGAAGCGCCGGATCGACGAGGCGGCCAAGTACGTGCCGCTGGAGCAGCTGTGCCTGTCCCCGCAGTGCGGGTTCTCCTCCACAGTGGACGGCAACGTCCTCACCCGCGACGAGCAGTTGGCCAAGCTGGCCCTGATCGTGGAGATCGCGGAGGAGGTCTGGGGCTAGATCATTGGGTGCGTCCCGCCTTACCGTGGTGCCGTGATCAATCACTCGGATGCCTATGAACCTCCCTATTACATGGCTGTCTTCACTACGGTGCGAACGCAGGAGCAAAGCGGCTACAGCGAGACCAACGCACGCATGGAAGATCTGGTGAAGGACATCCCCGGGTACCTGGGGATGGACCACGCGCAGACTCCCGGCGGGCTGGGCATCACCGTGAGCCACTTCCGCGACGCCGACGCCCTCACGGATTGGCGAACCAACGCCGAACACCGCGCGGCGCAGAAGCGCGGGCGAGTCGAGTGGTACCAGAGCTACTCGCTGCATGTGGCGAAAGTGGAGCGGAGCCACGGGTTCATGCGAGCGGAGGTCCCGCAGAGCCCGACAGCAGGCTGACCAACCGAAGCCACCTCAGCGACAGTCCCGCCACAAGCTCGCATCGATGGTCCATGGGCCCCTCGCGAGCCCCATCCAATGCCGCATCCGGACTACCTCCAGCCTGCGGTCCGTACGCCATAGCCGCAGCGACCACCCGGTTCACCTTCATGGCCGAGCCCCTGGTTCTCCGAACTGGCGGTCCAGAGCACGACACCCGCGCTCGGGCAGCGTCGCCGTCGCAGTTCCCGCCGCCCCGCACGAGGACTATCGAACGAGCCCGCGTGCCCCTCGCAAGCCCCAGCTAGCACCGCATCAGAAAACCTCCCGTCCTGTGTGCGGTCCGTACATCACGGCCGCAGTGACCACCCGATCCAGCTTCATGGCCGAGCCCCTGGTTCTCCGAACTGGCGGTCCGGAGCACGACACCCGCGCTCGGGCAGCGTTGCCCCCGCCGCAGCTCGTGACTCGGCACGAGGCCTGTCGAACGGGTCGGGTGCTCCTCGCGAGCCCGACCCAGCGCCGCCCCGCGACAACCTCCACCCTGTTCGCGGCCGTGCGTCACGGCGGCCACCGGTCGCCTTAATGGCCGAGACCCTGACCTCCGCGCCCGATCCAGCGCCGCATCCGACAACCTCTGCCCTGCTTGCGACCCGCACGTGATGCTGTTTGCGGACCTTGCGTCCTGGCCGCGGCGACCGCCCGGTCCAGCTTCGTGGCCGAGACCCTGATCTCCCAGGTGGCGGGCCCGAGCACCCGCTCGGGCAGCGTCGCCCCCGCGATTCATACCGCCCGGCACGAGGTCTGGGGCCCGGCGCCTGACCGGTGCTGCTTGTTTACCTGGACATGGTCGGCTCCCCGGTTCCCGCCTGGTAGGCGTGGATCAGGTCCTCAACCGCCTTCGGGATGGTGGTCTCGAAGTCCAGCAGCTTCGCCCATGTCGGCTCGATGGTGATCAGGACCATCTCCGAGTACAGGGTGCGGACCCCCTGCTCCCAGCTTTCGAACTGCTCGGCCGGGGTCACCTTCCGGGACGCCTCGATGTAGGCGTCCGGCACCCCGTCGACCAACTCGAGGCTCGCCTCGCCGCGGATCAGCAGCACCCTGGGCGGCCACTGGGCCTGGGTGTCGATGGTGATCGCCACCTGGGGGTTCTGCCGCAGTGCCTTCACCTTCGCCGACTTCGGCACGGTGGCCATGACCAGCTGCTCGCCGTTCCACAGGAACGCGATCGGGATGACCCGGGGCTCACCGTGCACCCCGACATAGGCCAGCCGCGCCGGGATCGACGATCCCAGCAGCTCCTGTGAGATCGGCTTGGCCAGCACCTCGGCGATGTCCTCGCGATTCATGTCCTTCTCCTCTGTGTCGATCGCGCCCGTCCTGGCGCGTACATGGGTAAGACGGAACCGGTCGCGCGTTCTCGACATCGCGCTAGACGGGGACGACCTCGACCAGATCCTCGAGGCCGGACAGGTCCTTCGCGTTGCGCGTGTAGAGCCGCGCGCCGTGGGCGTGGGCGGTGGCTGCGATCAGTAGGTCCATGGTCCGAGCCCGGGGTTGCCGACCCGTCTCGACGACCGCCGCGGCCAGCCGCCCATAGCTGGTGGCGACGGCCTCGTTGACCGGGAGCGCGTCGAACTTCTGCAGGAGAACGGACAGTCGGCGTAATCGGCTGGCCCTGCTGCTCGCGGTGCGGGCGACGAGCACGCCGAACTGCAGCTCGGCCACCGTGGCGGCGCTGATGGCCAGGTCCCCTTCGAGCAAGGGAACGTCGGTGGCGATCACGACGCTGGTGTCGAGGATCGCCCTCACTCTGCACCCCAGGGATCACGCAAACCGTGGTCGATCAGCTCCTGGTCGCGCTGCCAGTCCGGGTCCGGCTCCGCGCGGAAGAGCTCCGCGATGTCGGCATGACTGCGCCACTGCTGCCGCTGTACGGGAATGAGCCGCGCACTCGGCCGCCCCGCCACGGTCACCACGATCTCCTCGCCTTCCTCGACTCGCCGCACGATGTCCGATGCGTGCTGCCTTAACTCCCTCAACCCCACGAAACTCACCGTGCTTTCAGGCCAGACCATGTCCATCCGCGAAATGTAGCACAATTGCTACTGCGGCTTCCGGCGAAACTGTAGCACAACTGCTACCCGGCGCGACCAACCGAACGATCGTGCTACTGTGGGCCGCATGAGCAAGGGCGAGGCCACCCGCGAGGCCATCCTCGAGGCCGCCGGCGCGCTGGCACGCACCGTCGGTCTCGGCGGCATGACCATCGGCGCCCTCGCCTCCAGTACCGAGCTGTCCAAGAGCGGGCTCTACGCGCACTTCCGCTCGAAGGAGTCACTGCAGATCCAGGTCCTGGAGCACACGCGCGCGCGGTTCGTGACCGAGGTGGTCGCGCCGGCGCTGGCGGCGCCGCGCGGTGAGCCCCGGGTCCGCGCGGTCTTCGACAACTGGCTGCACTGGGACGCGAAGCCGGGCGGCTGCCTGTTCGTCGCCGCGTCGAGCGAGCTGGACGACCAGCCGGGGCCGGTGCGGGACCGCCTGGTCCGCGACCAGCGCGACTGGCTCGACACCCTCGCCGAGGTGTTCCGCACGGGCATCGCCGAGGGACACTTCCGCGCCGACGCCGACCCCGAGCAGTTCGCGTTCGACATCGACGGCGTCATGCTGTCCTGCCACATGAGCAACCGGTTGCTCGGCGACCGGAGCGCCGAGGCCAGGGCCCGGCGCGCCTTCGAGGCACTACTGGCCGCGGCCAGGGCCTGATCTCGTGATCACCATGGAGGGGTAGAGGTGTCATCACAAAAAAGCACGATCGTTCGTTTCAAGACGGCAGCTGTCCGCACCGCATTCGGCACACTCGAACGGCTGGCCCCCGGCCTCGGCGGCATCTGGGCCGCCCGGCTGTGGCTCACCATCCCGCCCTACCAGGGCAGATCACGCGCGGACGTGATCCCGCCGGGCGAGCCGTTCACCGTGACGGTCGACGGCCGCCGCGTGGCCGGCCACTCGTGGGGCAGCGGCCCGACCGTGTACCTGGTGCACGGCTGGGGCGGGGTGAGCGTGCAGCTGCGGGCTTTCCTCGAACCACTGCTGGCGACCGGCCACCGCGTGGTCACGTTCGACGCGCTGAGCCACGGCGAGTCCGACCCCGGCCGATGGGGCCCGCGCCGCACGAGCGTCCCGGAGATGTCCGCCGCACTCGACGCGGTGGTCGCCGCACAGGGGCCGGCCCACGCGATCATCGCGCACTCGCTCGGCTGCAACGCGGTGTTCTTCTCGATGATCCGCGGTCTGCGCGCCGGCCGGCTGGTCTTCCTGGCGCCGATGACCCAACCGCTGCCGTACACGGTCACCTTCGGCGCGGCCCTGGGCTACGACGCCCGAGTCCGCGCGCGGATGCTCGACCGGGTGCAGCGCGTGGCGGGCGTCCCGTGGTCGGCGTTCGACATTCCGAGCCAGGTCGACGACATCACCGCGCCGCCCCTGCTGACCATCCACGACCCGAACGACCGCGTCACCCGCTACGCCGACAGCGTCGCGCTGGCCAAGGCCTGGCCGGACGCGGAACTGGTAACTGTCAAGGAACTGGGCCACTGGCGCATGCTCGGCGACCCGGCGATCGTCACCCGCTCGGCGGCCTTCGCGACCGCCGCCCAGGCCGACCAGGCCGCAGCGAGCTGAAAAGTACGGTTTCGACACTGAGTCGTACCGTCTCGACACCGAGTCGTACCGTGCCGACAGCGAACTCGCCGTCAGGACGGTACGACTCGGCGTTCGTTCAGTACGACTCGGCCTTACTTCAGGTGCCGGGCGAAGAACTGGCTCCCGTCGTCCCCCCAGAACTGCGGGACGCCCGTGTGCCCGCCCATATTGGCGTACAGCTTCTTCTCCTTGGAGCCGAAGGCGTCGAACAGGTCCAGGGCCATCTGCCGGTCGTTTCCTTCGTCGTCCCACTGCAGCAGGACCTGCAGCGGAATGGTGACCTCCCGGGCCTCCTCGAACATGGCGCGGGGCACGAAACTCCCGGCGTACAGCAGGGCCGCCGAGATACGCGGCTCGACCACCGCCAACCGGACGCCGATGGAGATCACCCCTCCCGAGTACCCCACCGGGCCGCCGATCTCGGGAAGCGCAAGGAGGGCGTCCAGCGCGGCCCGCCATTCCGGAACCGCCTCCTCGACCAGCGGAAGGACGAGCCGGTCGACGATCTCCTCGCTGACCGGCTCGCCGGCCTCCAGCGCCCGGCGCAGGTCGGCGCGCGCCTCCTCGACGGCGGCGAAACGAGGCCGGTCACCGCCGCCGGGGAGCTCGATGGTCGCCGTGGCGAAGCCCTCTGCGTGCCGGGCCCGGGCCACCAGCCGGGGGTACATCTGGTGCAGTCCGCCGGGGTGGCCCATCAGGATCAGCGGGGCGGGTGCGGATGCCGGCGTCCACAGGAAGCCGGGGATCTCACCGAGGGTGAATTCGCGTTCGAGGACACCGTCGTCGAAGCGCTGTTCGGAGATGAATCGCATGGTCGCGCCTTTCGGGAGTGAACGGCGCTCCCGGACGACCTATCGCCCGACCGTGACCCCTGAGGGGAGCACCCATGTCGCTAGGTTCACGGGTACCACCTCCTCGGTCTCTCGCACGGCCTCCGCAAACGTAGCAGTGGTCGCAACAGGTTTACCGCAGCCAGGTGTGCAATGTGGCGGCGTCCTCGGCGAGGGCGGCCGGCGAGTCGTCGCGGACGAACTCCAGTAGGGCGTACCGGTCCCCCGGCTCGGCCGCCAACCGGGCGAGGATCGGCTGCCACAGCTCGGCCCCGTCGGCCAACGGCAGCCGCTCCCCCGTCGGCGACCACGAGAACACATGTGCCGTCACCAAACGAGGCAACAGCGCCTCGACGGCCGCGCGGGCATCCGCCGACGACACCCCGATCGGCGGCTGCCAGTACGGCCGCAACTCCGGCACCTCGCCGAACAAGGCCAGCGCCGAGGACAGCGTGTCGGTCACCGTGTTCGCGTGGTACTCGACCGCGATCTCCACCCCGGCCGCAGCTGCCAGCCCCGCCACCCGCCGCAGATCGGCCGCTACCACGTCGAAAGCCGACCCAGAATCCCCCGCCCACACTCGAATCCTGGGCGCCCCAAGGGAAACAGCAGTCTCCAGCACCGGCTCGAACTCGGCCGTGACCCCCGCCCGATAGTACGAACCATAAGCGGCGACAGCGATCCCGGCGTCAGCACACCGCGCCGCCACGGAAGCAGCCACACCATGTGACCCGACCGGGACGTGCACATCCCCGCCCCACTCGATCGCCCGCAGGCCATGAGAAGCGGCCAGTTCGACCACAGCTTCGGCCGTCAACTGCCGGAACGTCACCGACACCAACCCGGGTACGACGCTCATTCGGTCGCGTCCTTCGGCCACCAGCCCAGTTCCCGCCGCGCCCGCGCCAGACTCATGGTCCGCTCGGCCGCGTCCCCGCTGATGGCGAACACGGAGAACCCGTGTCCCCGATAGCGGATCGCCGCGTCGATGGCGGCCGCCGTGTCCCGCGCGGACGTCGCGATCGCCAGCTGCATGGGCGTTCCGGTCCGCGGCCACGCCGAATCAGGGGTCGGGAAGCACAGCCGCAGACACACGGCATCGGCCTCCGCCAACACGGTGAAAGCCTGACAGACGGTCTCCCCCAACCGTTTCGCCAGGCCGTAGAACTCAGGATTGTCGGGCGGCACCGACTCGTCGGGATACCGGCCGAGCCCATCGCCAACCGGTTGCGCCCCACCGGGTTCCGGGTCGACATAGTCCATGGGGTACACCGACATGCTGCTCGTGTAGACCATGTGCCGAACCCCCGCCCGGTACGCGCCGGTGAGCGTCGCGTGCAGCCCCGGCACAGCGATGTCCAGGTGTGCCCGCGCGTTCTCCGGCTCACCCCAGCCGGCGATCGGCCCCATGGCCATGAACACCAGCGAATCCACCCCGGAAGCCAGCCGCGCCACCAGTGAGACGTCGTGCAGATCGCCCTGGTGGTACTCGACGCCGGCCACGGGCGACGCCGGCGCCCGCAGATCCAGCACCCGGATCTCGTGGTCGGCCGCCAGCCGCGGCACCACGATCGACCCCACGAGACCACAGCCCCCCACCACCAGCAGCCGCATCCGCGCTCCTCATACCTTCACGTGCGCGTCCCGGCCGGCGCGCAACCCGATCAGCGTATGCGCCGCCGCCACGCCGACGAGCACCAACAGCGGCACGCGCCACCCACCCGTCGAGTCGTGCAGCGCCCCGAACAGCACCGGCCCGACCGCCGCCACCAGGTATCCGATCGACTGCCCCATCCCGGACAGCGACGCCGACGAACGCGGGTCGGCCGCGCGCAGGCTGAAGAACGCGAGCGCCAGGAAGAACAGCGCACCCGCGCCGATGCCCGTGGTCACCACCCACACCACCGCCAGCTCGGGCATGAGCAGCAGACCCACATACCCGACCAGGGCGAGCATCGACGACGTCGCTGCCACGAGTCGTTGATCGCGCGTCCTGCGCAGCACCAACGGCACCAGCAGACTCTGCAGCACGCCGACGATCTGGTAAGCGAACAGCAGCCAGCCGGCCGTCTCCTCGCTCATGCCGTAACTGTGCAAAATGGACGGATACCAGGCGAGGACCGTGTAGAAGCCGCACGCCGACAGTGCCATGAACGCGGAGACTTCCCACGCCAGCAACGACTTCCACGGTGGCCTCAGCGGTCCGGTGGTCTCCGGAACCGGTCGGGGCCGGCGCAGCTGCGGTGACCACACGGCCAGCGCGATCAGCGTGAACCCGGCCCAGCAGCCGAGCGCGGTACGCCAGCCGCCGGGCAGCGCGTCGGCCAGCGGCACGGCCACGCCGGCCGCGGTCGACGCCACGATCCCCACAACCGCCGTGTAGACGCCGGTGGCCGCGCTCACCTGGTCCGGAAAGTCCCGTTTGATCAGGCTCGGCAGCAGCACGTTGCCGACCGCGATGGCCGCGCCGAGCAGCACGGTGCCCACCCAGAGCAGGGCGTTCACCGGCAGTGACCGCGTGACGATGCCGACGGCCAGCAGCGCGAGCGCCGCCCACAGCAGCTGGTCGTTGCCGAACCGGCGGGCCAGGCGCGGCACCTGGGGCGAGACGGCGGCGAACGTCAGCAGCGGCAGCGCGCCCATGAACCCGACCTGGCCGGCCGCCAGGCCGAGGTCGTCACGCACGGTCTCGACCAGCGGGCCGACCGACGTCAGCGCGGCACGCAGGTTGGCGGCGATCAGCAGGAAGCCGGCGATGAGCAGCACGCGACGGCCCGTGGACTCGTTAGCTGTCCTCACGACCGACACGACGCGACCCTGCCACACGGGTCCCACCCCCAGCAATGTTGGAATGTGCGGGTGGGCTGGATCGAGCTTGAAAACGCTGTCAATATCCGAGACGTCGGCGGCATACCCGCCGGCAACGATCAGAAGATCCAAACCGGGCGGCTGATCCGCTCGGACAACCTGCAGGACCTCTCCCCCGGCGACGTGCGACAACTGGTCGACGTCCTGGGCCTCACCACGGTGATCGACCTGCGCAGCTTGTCGGAGGTGGCTTCCGAGGGGCCGGGGCCGCTGCGGGCGGTCGACGCGGTCGAGCACCTGCATTTCTCGGTGCTGCCGGAGAGCCACGGCATGACCGACGCGTCGAGCGACGCACTGGCCGTCGGCCGAGAACGGGCCATCGCCAGGGACCCGGAGGACCTGCTCGGCGCGTTCTACCAGGGCTATCTGGAGGATCGGCCGGACAGCATCGTGGGCGCGCTGCGGGCGATCGCGGCCGCGCCGGGTACGGCGCTCGTGCACTGCGCGGCGGGCAAGGACCGCACGGGCGTGGTCGTGGCACTGGCGCTGACGGCGCTGGACGTCCCCCGTGAGCTGGTGGTCGCCGACTACGCGGCGACGGCCGAACGGATCGGCGCGGTGCTGGCGCGGCTGCGGGCGTCCCCCACGTATGCGGCCGACGTGGACGCACTGCCCGACGAGGAGCACCGCCCGAAGGCGGCGACCATGGAGCGTTTCCTCGCACGGCTGGACGCTCGCGGCGGTGTCCTCGGGTGGCTGGCGGAGCACGGCTTCGGCAGTGTGGACGTGGACGCACTGCGGGCCAAGCTGGTCACGAAGGGATGAGCATGAGGTCGGTCTTGATCACGGGTGGCGCGGGCGGTCTGGGCGCGGCGGTGACGGCGGCGTTCCAGGCGGACGGCTGGCGGGTGGTGGCGCCGTCGCGCCAGGAGGCCGACCTGTTCGACCCGGCGGAGGCGGCTCGCGTCGCTTCGCAGGCGACCCCGCTGCGGGCGGTGGTGAACCTGGTCGGTGGTTTCGCGGCGGGTGGCCGGATCCACGAGACGCCGGTCGAGGAGTTCGAGCAGCAGTTGCGGGTCAACCTGCGCCCGACGTACCTGGTCTGCCAGGCGGCACTCCCCCACCTGATGGCGGCGGGCGGCGGTTCGATCGTGTGCGTGTCGAGCCGGACGGCGCTGCACCCGTTCCCGGGGGCGGCGGGCTACGTGACGGCCAAGGCAGGGGTGTTGGCGCTGGTGGACGCCTTGGACGTGGAGTACGCGAAGGACGGCATCCGCACGAACGCGGTCCTCCCGGGCATGATCGACACGCCGACGAACCGAGCCTCCATGCCGGACGCCGACCGCAGGGACTGGGTCCAACCGGAAGCCATCGCTCGCACGATCCTGTTCCTGGCGGGTGACGAGTCCTCCTCGATCAGCGGCGCCCACATCCCCGTCCACCGCGCTTGAGCATTGGTCCACTGTGGACAGCACCAAAGAGTGAATCAAGGATGCCGCCGGCCGATATATGATCGGTCGTGCCCGAGGAACCGCCATCGTTGATCCCACCCGCACTCCAGGGCGGTGACCCACTTCGACTCGACTCGGTGGAGCACGCGCGGGCCTTCTACCAGGAGCTGGTCCCGTTTCGGCTCGACCCGCTGGATCGCGAGCGCTTCGGGTGGTCTCTCAACGCCACCGCGCTGGGGCCGATCGCCCTCCTACGATGCCGCCACGACGGCGCCATACGAATGAGTGGCCCCGGCGACCCTGACCTGTTCGTGCTCACGTTGCCCACCCACAGCGGCGGCGAATCCGGACCTCTCGGTCGGCCGTCGCCGATGGCAGCCGGGCGATCCGCGGTCGTCGTCGCGTCGACCGCCATTTCCTCCCGGGTCGACGACGGCTTCGGTGCGACCCAACTGATGATCCCGCGGGCCCGTCTCGAGCATTCCCTGGCCGCGTTCCTGGGCACCGACCCCCGGACGCCCCTGGAGCTTGCGCCCGAGATCGACATCGCCGGTGGCGGCGGCGCCGCGCTGGCACGCCTGCTCTCGTTCGCCGCCGACGAGGCGGAGCGGGCGGTCAGCGTGCTCGGCACACCCCTGGTGGCGTTCGATCTGGCCGAGGCCGTGCTGCGCCAGATGCTGTTCGGCCTCTCGCACAACCACGTCGCACGACTGCACGAGCTGTCCCGTCCGGCCGAGCCCCGCTACCTGCGGCAGGCCGAGGAGTTTCTCGACGCCAACGTCGATCAGCCGGTGAGCAGCGCGGAGTTGGCGAAGCACGTGGGGGTAGGCGTGCGCGCGCTCCAGCTCGCTTTCCGCCGCTACCGCGACACGACACCGCAGCGCTTCGTGCGCGAACGCCGACTCGAACTGGCTCGCCGGCGGCTGGTCGCGGGTGTCGGGCCTACCGTCACCGACGTGGCGCTGGCGTCAGGCTTCGAGCACCTCGGACGCTTCAGCGTCGAGTACCGCGCGCGGTTCGGTGAGTCGCCCTCCGAGACGCGCCGCCGCCATACACGCTGATCTCGTTACGCGATCCGGACAGCCGGCCTACGCAATGCGGATAGACCGATCGAACCGCGGTCTGGAGTATTCGAGGGGCCGATATCGAAGCCGCATCGAAGGGGATTCCACGTGGGAACGATCACTATCGTCAACGGGACAAACGTACCAATCAATACCGCTATCAGCGCCGGGGTCAACTACAGCTGGTGCAACGAGCTCTATCCAAAAGAATATTACGCCCACGAAGGCCTCGCAGGCGTATATTCCCTCAATACCAGGTTTTGGCTGGGAGAAGAAAGCGAATACTCCAACAGCCATGCCGAGATCGGCCTCTGGGTAGCCGGAGTCGCGCTCGGTGTCGCAGGCCTCGTCGCGATACCTTTCAGTGGTGGCGCTAGTGGAACCATTTCTGCTGCCGGGTGGGCACTCATTGCCTCAGCCATAGCCGGCGGCGCCGGCGTGGCCCTCGGCGGGATCTCCATCGCAGCACAAGAGTTCACGAATGAACCTTCGGTACACACCAACATCCATGCCCTTCAGGACAGAAAGTTCGTCGCAGAGGGGATCGTCAATCTGACCAAAGGGCAGGACGGAGTCGTTACCTACAACGGCACACCGAAGATCACTCTTCGGCCGATCGGCGAAGAAGAGTTCGCGGCCTACAAGACGAGAGACAAGTACATCGAGCACGGCACGGGTCCGGCGATCTCCGACCACGCCCAAAAGGATGATCTTCAAGGCCTTCTCGACAAGCCGGTACGAATTACTCCGGCTCTGGGCGGGCACGCGTGCTGGGAAGTCGAGGACGACCAGACGTCGGAGCACAGTGCCATGCAGCTCTGGGAAAGAAACGGCGCCCAACAGACGGTATGGGAGATCTCCGTCAAGCCGAGGCCGACCGGGGCTCGCCCCGACTACGTGGACACGTTCTACCTGTACAACCCAGCCCTCAAGGTGTATGCGAGTGCGACGGACGACAGGGTGGTAACGGCCAGACACCAGGATGCCGCGGAGTTCTGGATCTACAAATCCGCGCGCGCCGACGGAACATATGCCTTCATGCCGGTGGCACGGCCGAACCATCTGGTGATTCCCTCGAGCGGCAACCTTGGCAACAGCACCAAGCTGCGCTTGGCCTTGAAGACGTCACTTCGCAACCCGACGTGGGCGCGGTGGAAGCTGCAGCCGGTTCCCGCGGCCGCCGGCTGAACCACCTCTACACACCCGTGAGTGAGCGCCCGCAGCGCCGATGGCGGACACCGCCGTCGGCGCTGCGGGTGGCCGGTTCCATCATGTGCGTGTCGAGCATGATCGACACGCCGGTGAACCGAGTCAGCCAGGTGGCCCGGCGCGGAGAAGTCTTCCGTAGCCGTCGACCTGGAGTGTCGTCCGGGTCGCGGCCACGATCGAGTGGAGCAACACTTGGTTCGCCTCCAGGACCAGTTGCCCGGTGCGGTGTTCCAGCGTCTCGATGGCTCGGGCAGCACGAAAGCCGTTGCCGGCGATGAACATCGCCTCGGTCGAGGCGTCCACATTGCTGCTGACCCAGTCGATCACGTGCTCGGGCCGCACCCGACCGGGGTCCTTGGGAAGCGACGTCGCGGTCGAGACCACGACGTCGAATCCTTGACCGCGGAAGTACGCGGCGGCGAGGTCGCCCATGTCGTCGTCGAACCATGGTGGATGGACCACGGCGACTCGGTGTGCGCCGAAGGCCGCCAACGCCCGCGTGGCCGCGATCCCGCTGGTCACGACCGGCACATTCGACATCTGACGCAGGCGTTCGACCAGCTCGACTTCGGCGGCGCGCCCGATCGCGTACCCGGACGTCGTCGAGGCGTAGGCGATGACGTCGACCGAAGCCTCGCAGAGCCGTGCGACCGCCGGTTGCAGGGCCCCAGGGGTGCGCGCGACCACTACCTCGACACCCGCCGGCGCCATCTCGGGGATCTCAACCTCAGGTCCCGGTGACACATGCGGCGTCAGCACGCCAACCCTGAGCCGCACAGTGCCCATCAGCCACGCCGCGGTCGATAGACCTGCACGACGATGCCGCTGGGGAACGGTGTGGTCTCGATAAGTTCAAGGTGCCGCGCCCGCGGCAACTGGTCGAACAGCGCCTCCCCGCGGCCCAGAATCAGCGGCTGGACCAGCAGGCGGTACTCGTCGATCAGGTCCGCCGCGGCCAGCGCGCCGGCCAACCTGCTACCACCCCAGACGACCACGTCCGAACCGGGCGCTGCCTTGATATCGGCGATCTCGGCGGCGAGGTCGCCCCGCGCGACCCGGGTTTCGGGCCAGGTGGCCTCATCGTCGCTGAGCGTCTTCGAGAACACGACCTTGGGGATGGCGTTCATCGGCGACGCGTAGGGGTCGTCGGACCGCGGCCAGTGGGACGACATCTCCCCGTACGTGACACGGCCCATGAGGTGCGCACCGGCTTTGCTGATCCGGTCCAGCTTCCACTTCTTCAGCTCAGCACCCTCGGGGATCGCGAGACCTGGGTGCTCACGGTCGCCGCCGACGAACCCGTCCAGCGACATCGACATGTAAAGGATGACGTCTCGCATGACTCCCTCTCGTTAGTCCTGTCCTGACGCTCGCAGCCGGCTCAGCCGGTATCAACGCCGACTTGGGTCACGCACCATGTAGCGTGCGTTCACGATGGCCGACATCGAGTTGCGAGAACTCACCCTGTTCATGGTTCTCGCCGAGGAGCTGCACTTCGGGCGCACCGCGGAGCGGCTCGGGCTCACCACGTCGCGAGCCAGCCAGACGCTGCGAGCGCTGGAACGCAAGCTCGGCGGACGACGCTTGTTCGACCGCACGAGCCGCGTCGTCACCCTGACCGAGGCCGGACAAGCTCTCCACGACGAGCTCGCACCCATCGTGACCGGCTTGGACAACGCGCTCGCACGGGCCCGCGGACGGGCGGCCGGACCGGGGCTGATCCGCATTGGCGTCCTCAACGCCGCGTCCGGGAGCCTTGTCCTGAATGAGGCGGTCAAGCTTTTCGAGCAGTCACACGACGGCGCTGAAGTACGACTGGTCGCGACCCCCCTGAACGACCGGCTGGGGCCACTACGCCGGCGTGAGGTGGACCTGTCGGTGACTCGACTGCCCCTCAACCAACCCGACATCGCGATCGGCCCGCTGCTCTCCCGATGCGACCCACGCGTGGTGATGGTGGCCATTGACCATCCGCTCGCCGGTCGAAGCCAGGTCTCGGTGGAGGACTTCGCGGACTATCCCGTGAGACGACCGGCCGACGCGCCAGAGCTGGCGGAGGCCAGCTGTCCCACCCACACGCCCAGCGGCCGCCCGATCGTGCCCGCCGACATACACATCGACGACATCTCCGAGCTGCTTCTGCTCATCGCCCAAGGACGGCTGGTCCACTCGACCGTGGCCACCTTCGCCGAGCACTTCCGACACCCCCGCATCGCGATCATCCCGATCCAGGACCTACCACCCTCGTCAACGGCGCTGGCATGGCTGCGGGGGTACCACCACCCCGCCCGCGACGCCTTCTTGGCCAACGTCGAACACGTCGCCAAGTCACGCCCACACTTAGCTGGGCGCTGACACCGGGCCGGGTGCCTCATGCAGGCCCGTCGTTCACTGCGATCAACGCAGGGAACGCGTCGTTCCCTGCACGATAGCCAGCCTGTGGGCTAGCCGAGGTTTGCCAGGCGGGGGACCAGCGGCGCGGCCACCTGCTCGATCCACGACGCCGCCGTGGCCCGCAGCGGAACCACCATCACTGTCGACACCCCCAGCTTCGCGTACTCCGCATATCCGCCATATCCGCCAGGAACGTATCCGAGTTCGACGCGTCGATCGGCTTGCTGTGCATGATCGTGATCGCCACCTCGGCAGGAGAGCGCCCCACCACATCACAATGGCGGCGCAGCACCTCGATCTTGTGGGCGATCTCCGGCACCGATCGAGCGAAAAAGTTGCACGAGTCCGCGTACTGCGCCACCAGCCGCAGCGTCTTCTTCTCCCCACCACCTCCGATGAGGATCGGCACCCGCGGCGACACCGGCCGCGGCTCGCAGATCGTTTCCTCCAGCTGATAATGCTTCCCCACGAACGCCCCGTTCGAAGCCGGATCCCACATCTGCAGACAGATCCGCAGCGTCTCCTCCAGGCGCTCGAAACGCTCGGCCACGGGCGCGAACGGCACCCCGAGCCCACGATGCTCCCGCTCGTACCACGCCGCCCCGATCCCCAGCTCCGCCCGCCCATCGGACAAAACGTCCACAGTGGACACGATCTTGGCGAGCAGCCCCGGATGCCGATAGCTGACACCGGTCACCAGCAACGCGAGCCGCACGGTCGACGTGTGCGCCGCCAGAAATCCCAGCGTCGTGTAGCCCTCCAGCATGGGATCGGTGGCCGGCTTGAACTTGTCCATCTGGAAGTAGTGATCCATGAGCGACAGGTGGGTGACCCCGGCCGCCTCGACGGCCGCCGCGACCCGTGCCAGTTCCGGGGCAATGCCGTCGGGACCGTTGAACTCAATAACGTGGATGCCGAGTTTCACCCCACCACCCTACGAGCCCCTAAGGGGTCGGTTCAGGGTTCTGGCCGGATGTCCCGACCAGGTGAGACCCCGTACCGTCACGGCCGTGCCTCTCATCGAGACCAGCGCGCTCGAAATGCGCTACGACAACAAGGTGACCGCCTTGGCGGATCTCACCGTGGCCATCGAGCCGGGGGTGGTCGGTCTGGTCGGCGTCAACGGCGCCGGAAAGAGCACGCTGATCAAGCTGGCGCTGGGCCTGCTCGAGCCCACGGCCGGCCAGATCCGCGTGCTCGGCCTGGACCCGCTCGCCGACGGTGACCGCGTCCGCTCCCGGGTCGGCTACATGCCGGAACACGACTGCCTGCCGCCGGACATGATCGCCGCCGAGTTCGTCACCCACATGGCCCGCGTCAGCGGGCTGCCCGCCGCCATGGCCCGGGAAAGAGCGTCCGAGACACTGCGCCACGTCGGGCTCTACGAGGAACGTTACCGCCGCATCGGCGGCTACTCCACCGGCATGAAGCAGCGCGTCAAGCTCGCCCAGTCCCTGGTTCACGACCCGGAGCTGCTCCTGCTCGACGAGCCGACCAACGGCCTCGACCCGGCCGGGCGCCGTGCCATGCTCGACCTGGTCCACCGGATCGGCACGGAGTTCGGCATCTCGGTGGTGGTCTGCTCGCACCTGCTCGGCGAGATCGAGCGGATCTGCACAAGCCTCGTGGCCATCGACGCCGGCCGCCTGCTGCGGAGCGCCACCCTCTCCTCCATGACCCAGCACAACGACCAGCTGGTCATCGAGATCGACGAGGACGCCGAGCTCCTCAAGAACACGCTGGAGAAGGCCGGCCTCGACGTCCGCCAGGACAACCGAATCCTCACCGTCCGCCTCGAAACGGACGATGTCTACGACCTCATCCGCGACTCCATCGCCGACCTCGACCTGTCGCTGCACCGGCTGGAACGCCAGCGTCACCAGGTGGCCGACCTCTTCCGCGACCTGCCGACCGACGACCGGGGAGTCCACCATGCCAACGCGTGACAACACCGGCGTCATCCACGACATCGGCTACCAGCGCTACGAAGGCCCCCGCCTCGGCCGCGGCTACGCGGCCCGCGCCCTCTACGTCCACAGCGTCCGCAGCGCCTTCGGCCTCGGCCGAAGCGCGTGGGCGAAGGTCCTGCCGGTCGGCGTGCTCGCGCTCGTCAGCATCGCCGCGCTGGTCCTCGTGGTCATCAACACCCAGCTGCCGGTGCAGGTGATCGACTATGTCGGCATCGCGTCCACGTTCACCTACGCGGCAACGGTTTTCGTGGCAGTCGTGGCGCCCGAGCTGGTGTCGGTGGACCTGCGCAGCAACCTGCTCCAGCTCTACCTGTCCCGCCCACTGCGCCGCGCCAACTACGCGCTCACCAAGCTCGCCGCCCTCGCCACCGCCACGTTCCTCCTCTTCGCCATCCCCATGCTCATCCTGTTTCTGGGCATGGCGTTCAGCACGGACGACGGCATCGGCGGCGTCTTCAGCGAACTCGGCGGCCTGATCGTCGGCCTGCTGAGCGCCCTGATCCACGCGGCGCTGCTGTCCGCGTTCGCGCTGCCCATCGCCTCGCTGTCCGGTCGCCGGGTGTTCGCCACCGGCATGATCATCGGCGTGTTCCTGCTGATGGCCCCGGTCTCCGCGGCCATCAGGGCGTTCGACAGCAGCGGCGCGGCCGGCCAGCTCGCCGGAATCCTCGACCCCGGAAGCCTCCTCAACGGCGTCGACCAGTGGCTCTTCAATTCGGCCATCCTCATCGCCGACCCCGGCCCCTACGGCTGGGCCTACGCCCTCGTCACAGCCCTGTTGATCGCGCTCGGCACCGCCGCAGCCGTCCTGCGGTACAAGAAGGTGAAGTCATGAGCACGACCATCGAACTGAACGGTGTGTCCCGCTGGTACGGCAACGTGGTGGCCGTCAACGACGTGACGCTCACGGTCGCCCCCGGCCTCACCGGTCTCCTCGGCCCGAACGGCGCCGGCAAGACCACCGTGCTGCACCTGATGGCGGGCCTCATGGCACCGTCGCAGGGTGAGGTGCTGATCGGCGAGGAGTCCGCCTGGCGCAACCCCGAGATGTACCGCAAGCTCGGACTGGTCACCGAACGCGAGAGCGTGCCCGGTTTCCTCACGGCGTGGGAGTTCGTGCTGGCCAGCGCGAAGCTCCACAAGCTGCCGAACCCGGTCGAGTCCGCCCGCGCGGCGCTCGCGATCGTCGAGATGGAGGACGCCCAGGAACGGCGAATCTCCACCTACTCCAAGGGAATGCGCCAGCGCACCCGCGTGGCGGCGGCCCTCGTGCACGACCCGACCGTGCTGCTGCTGGACGAGCCCTTCAACGGCATGGACCCGCGCCAGCGCCTCCACATGATGGAGCTGCTGAACCGGATGGCCGGTGAAGGCCGCACCATCCTGTTCAGCTCGCACATCCTGGAGGAGGTCGAGCAGCTCTCGGGAACAGTGCAGGTGATCGTGTCCGGCCGGCTCGCCGCGTCCGGCGACTACCGGCACATTCGGCGGCTCATGACCAACCGGCCGCACGTGTTCACCATCTCCTCCTCAGACGACCGGCTGCTCGCGACCGCGCTCATGGGCCAGGAGTCGGTGTCGGGCGTGCACATGGAGGACGTGGGGCTCCAGGTCCACGCCAACGACTACGGCACCTTCACTCGTGCGCTCGCGAAGTTGGCCAGGGCCCAGAACATCCGGCTGACCAGCATCCTGCCTTCCGACGAGTCGCTCGAGAAGGTCTTCTCCTACCTGGTGGCGACATGAACAAGACGATCATGGGCCTGACCGCCCGCGCGCTACTCGGCCGCAAGCGGGTGCTGATGCTCCTGCCGATGCCGATCATCCTCATCGGACTCACGATTCTCGGCATCACCAGCGGTGCGGACGACGACGAGTGGGGCCCGGTGGTCTTCACCAACCTCGGGCTCAGCGTCATCCTGCCGCTGACCGCGCTCATCGTGGGCAGCAGTGCGCTGGGCCTCGAGATCGACGACGGAACCATCACCCACCTGCTCACCAAACCGTTGCCGCGCAGCGAGATCGTGCTCTCGAAGCTCGCGGTCGCGTGGCTCGTGACAGCGGCCGCGACAGCACTGCCGCTCGCCGCCGCCGCGCTCCTGGCGGGGTCGACGTCGCTCGCCGCCGGGATGGCGGTCGGCACGGCGTTCGCCGCACTGGCCTACAGCGCGCTGTTCCTGGCGTTGTCGGTGATGACCAAACGGCCGGTGGCGGTCGGTCTGGTGTACATCATGTTGTGGGAGAACCTGCTCGTCAGTTTCGTCGACGGGGCCAGGATCTTCAGCGTTCGCCAGCACGCCACGGCCATCGCCGACGCCATCGGCAACACCCAGCTGGTCGAGGCTTCCGTGTCCGCCACGACCGCTGTGATCATGCTGCTCGTCTTCATCGCGGTCGGCACCTGGGGTGCCACCCAGCGGCTGCGTTCCTTCGCCCTCACCGGCGAGGCCAACTAGCGGCCCGTCGAATGCCTGGAACGACGCCTTACTGACGTTGAGCGTCAGCAAGGCGTCGTTCCAGGCATGCCCGCGTCCGCCCGCTCCCGGCCGGCGCGCTCGTCCATCTCGACGAGCGCGTCGGCGGTGAGCGTCGCCAGCATGCGCACGGCCCGGCGGTCGAGGTCCAACTCCCCCACGGCCGATCCCCCTCCGTAGATGATGCTCGCGTGGTTGCCACTGCTGACCACCGAGCGGATCGGGCAGTCTCCGCTAAGATCTGCCCAAGCACTTATGACGTACCCGTCCACCGTGTTCTCCCTGGTAGGTTGCAGCTTTGCCTGGTTGGCAGCCTATTCATCAAGCCGGTATGGCTCATGCTTGTTGCGTACGCGCATCAGGTGAACCTCGCCGGGTCCCGGTGACGCTATGCTGTTACCGGCCGACAACCACGGAGATCACGATGGCCCGAACTCCGAAGGCCCAAGCCCTCGGTGCGGCACTCCGCCAGGCACGTGAGGAGAGGAAGCTACTTCTGCGCGAGCTGGCAGTTGCTATACAGAAAGACATCGGGGTCCTGTCCCGATGGGAGACTGGCGATCGCACGCCCAAGCCCGAGCAGGTGTCCCAGATCCTCGCGACGCTCCAAGTGGGCGGTGATCGCTTCGAAGAGATCATGACGCTCGCTTATGGGACGAAGGAGTCCCAGTGGGTAGCGTACACGCTTCCCGAGCAAAGTCGGCAACTGGCGGCACTGGTCGACTGGGAGCTGCGAGCAACGCGAATAATCGAGGTGGTCCCTTGCTGGTTCCGGGACTGCTCCAGACACCCGACTACGTGCGGGGAATCATGACGGCTGCCGGAGTTCCCGCACGCGAAATCGCACTGCGAGTCACCTCCCGGGTTGGCCGCCGCGTCGCCATCGAGGGCAAGAATTCACCAGCCGATCTGCTTGTGCTTATGGGGCAGAGCGCACTCAACCAGGGCATCGGTGGCCGGTCCACGATGATCGCGTCAACTCGACTATCTGTTGGAGATGGCGGCCGTCGCAACATCGAGTCTGCGAGTATTCCCGATCATCGAGGCTGGCACCCGGGCCTCGAAGGACCATTCGTGCATCGTCGAGGCACCCCGCGTCAGCAACGGGCGGCGAGCGGCGAATCAGGCTGTCGAGTCCATCGTGTTCGTCGAGACAACGGCGATCGGAACTCATGTTCCACGAGACCGCCGATGTGGACGCATACAAGAAGGCCCTCGATCGCATCATGGCGGTATCCCTGCTCTCCGGATGCCTCGGCGAACCTGATCAGCGAAGTCCGAAAGCGAATGGAGAAGAGCAATGTCAGCTGGTCACACTGGCGCAAGTCGAGCAGCAGCGAGAACGGCGGCTCCTGCGTAGAACTACGCAACACTCTCGAGGAGGTCCGCGACTCGAAGAACCCTGGTCCCACCTTGCGTGCCGACGTCCGGCAGCTGACGAACTGGCTCCGTCGCTCGTGAGTGCTGCTGAGTTCGCGCGCAAACTCCGGGCACGGGAACGGGTGATCGGCTACTGGTCCGGGCTGGACGCACCTCCCGCGACCGAGCGGATCGCCCGTCTCGGCTACGACTACGTGTGCCTCGACGGGCAGCACGGCTATCTCGGCTACTCGGGTCTGCTGCACTCGTTGCTCGCCGTGGATGCGGCCGAGGGTCCGACGGTCGGGCTGGTTCGCGTGGAGGCCAACGACATCACGCCGATCGGCCGCGCTCTCGACGCGGGCGCGTGCGGGGTGATCGTCCCGCTGATCGAGACGGCGGCGGACGCGGCCGAGGCGGTGGCGTCGACCAGATATCCACCGGCCGGCCGCCGCTCCTACGGTCCCACCCGCGCCGGCCTGAAACCCGTGGACGCGAACGCCGTCAACGTGGTCATCGCGATGATCGAAACGCCGGGCGCACTGTCCGAACTGGACGCCATCTGCGCGACTCCAGGACTGGACGGGGTGTATGTGGGCCCGTCGGACCTGAGCCTCGCGGTGGGCGGCGCGTTTCCCATGGACCCGGCCGTGTCGGAGGAGTTCGAGGCGGCCGTGTTGCGTGTCCGCGTGTCGGCGGCGACGGCCGGGATCGCGGCGGGCATCCACACCCCGAACGGCGCGACGGCCGCGCGGCGGCTGGCGGAGGGCTTCACGTTCGCGTCGATCGCGTCCGATCTGGCGCACCTGGAGCAGGCGGCCCGCGGCCACCTGGAGGCGGCGCGGGATGGCTGAACCGAGCGGCGTCCGGGGCTGGCTGACGGTCGCGAGCGCGGTGGCGTTCATCGTGTCGCTGGCCGTGTGGCTGTTCAGCTCGGGCGTCGTGGCCGACGTGTCGGTGTTCGTGGCGGTGGCCACCGGAGCGCTGTTGACGATCTTGTCGGTGGTCAGCGCTATCGTCGAACACCAGCCGGGCTGCATCCTGCTGGGCGTCGCGTGGGCGGGCGCCGGTGTGCTGCTGACCATGGTGGTGTTCGGGTGGGCATATCTGGGCGAGTCGTGGACGTACCTGCGGGGCGAGACCACGACTGCCGAGGTGGTGACGTGTGAGGAGGAGGATGGCGACGACTGCGAATCGGAGTGGACGGTAGACGGGGAGCGGCACCGTGACGAGGTGGAGCTGGCCCTCACCGAGGAGCCGGGCGACCGGATCACCGTGCGGGCCCGCGGCGACGAGGCCGTCCAGCAGAGCGGCCTGACCATGCTCGTGGTGGCGAGCAGCGGCGTGGCCGTGCTGTCACCGTTCCTGCTGGTGGGGACCGTGTTGTGGACACGGAGACATCAGCGCCATCAGAGGATGGCGCGCCACCAGCCGTCGGGCGAGCCGGGTTCGGACACGTCGAGCAGCTGACCCGGGCGGGGCACGGCCACACGGACGTCCTTCTTGTCGGCGTCGGCCAGAACCCGCTCGACTGGCTCGGCCCAGGAGTGCATGGCCAGGTTGAAGGTGCCCCAGTGCACGGGCACCATCAGCCCACCGCGCACTGCCTGATGGGTGGCGATGCCCTCTTCGGGGGTCATGTGGATGTCGGGCCAGTAGGGCGAGTAGGCGCCGACCTGGATGAGGGTGACGTCGAAGGGCCCGTGCTCGGCGCCGATGTCCTTGTACCCGTCGAAGTAGCCGGAGTCGCCGGTGTAGAAGACCTTGCGGTCGTTGCCGGCCAGGACCCAGGACGCCCAGAGGGTGCCGTTGCCGCCGGGCTTGAGCCGGCCGGAGAAGTGCCGCGCGGCGGTGGCGATCAGCTCGATGCCGGCGACCGTGGTGCGCTCGTCCCAGTCGAGCTCGATGATTCGCTCGGCGGGAATCCGCCACTTCTCGAGGTGCGCCCCGACGCCCAGCGGCACCACGAACACCGTGTTCGGCTGGTGTGCGGCGAGACGGCGGACGGTCATCATGTCGAGGTGGTCGTAGTGGTCGTGGGAGATGACCACGGCGTCGATGGTGGGCAGGTCGTCGAGCTTCCACGGCACCGGGTGCAGGCGCTTGGGTCCGACCACACTGGACGGTGAGACCCGCTCGCTCCACACCGGATCGAAGAGGAAACGCTTGCCTTCCAGCTCGACGAGCACGGTGGCGTGGCCGAGCCAGGCGACCCGCACCCCGTCGACGGGCGGCGCGTTCAACTCGGGCGTGGCTCCGACCAGCGGCACGGGCCGCGCGGGCCGTCTGGTCTCCTTGTCGCGGGCCATCTCGCGCAGCACGCCCGGCCCGGAGGAGGGCGGCGCGATGCTGGCGGGCACGGTGTTGTGGAACACCCCGTCGCGGAAGTTGGGTGACCGGAGCATCCGCTCGAGCCGCTCCCCGTTCGGTCGCGCGCCGAGCGCCGCCGGTACGCGCCAGCCGGCCCCCACGAGCGCCCCGACGGGCACGAGCAGCGCCGAGCGCCGGATCAACCGTCCCAACATGAGTGTCCTCCCCTTGCTTCTCCGTCAGAGTGCCCACCGTCCGCTGAGCAAACCCTCAGCAACCCTCTCAGGTGGCCGGGGATCCGCCTCCGGCCCGTCGAATGCCTGGAAGGCGTCGTTCCTGACGCTCAACGTCAGTAAGGCGTCGTTCCAGGCATGCCCAAGCCGCGCGTGACCCCACCAGGGAGCCATTTCGTCCCGCTTTCGGCAACGATTGTTGTCGGTTCAGCATCGTGAGTGTCACTGTCGCCGCGGAGGTGGCGATGATGACAGCCCAACAGGAACTGAGCACCGAAACGAACCCGCGGACACGGGGGCGACTTCCGCTGGGGGTCTACCTGCTCGCGTTCACCTTGTTCTCGATGGGGAGTGCGGAGTTCCTGCTCGCCGGAGTGCTACCGGCGGTCGCCGAGGATCTGCGGATCACTCTCGCGTCGGCCGGCGGGCTGATCACGGCGTTCGCGATCGGGGTCGTCATCGGGGGCCCGCCGCTGGCCGTCATCAGCCTGCGCTGGCCGCGGCGAACGGCACTCGTGATCACTCAGGCGGTCTTCGCCTCGGCAGTGGCCGCGAGCCTCGTCATCGACAGCTATGGAGTGCTGTTGGCCGCGAGGTTCGTGTCCGGTTTCGCCTACGCGGGGTTCTGGGCGGTGGCGGCTGTCACCGCGATCAGCCTCGTCACGCCCGACCGGACCGCGCGCGCCTCGGGAGTCGTGGTCAGCGGACTCAGCCTCGCCATGATCGTCGGCGGCCCCGCGGGCGCGCTGGTCAGCTACTTCTCCGGCTGGCGGGGCGGCTTCTGGGGAGTGGTCGCCCTCACCGCCATCGGTGCGGTCTCGGTCTTCCTGGCACTGCCCGAAACGAGCGCCCGCGAAGAGCCGAGCGTGAAAGCCGAACTCGCCGCCATGCGACGGCCACAGCTGTGGTGCATCTACGCGGTCACGCTTCTCACCACTGCCGCCTACATGATCTCGTTCAACTACCTCTCGGCACTCTTGACGCGTGTCACCGGCATTCCCGGGATCTGGGTTCCCGCGATCCTCGCCCTCTTCGGTGTCGGCGCCTTCGTCGGACTGTCCATCGGAGGCAGGATCGCGGACAAGATGCCTTACCACGCGCTCCTGATCGGAGCGGTCGGGATACTTGTCTGCTCGGTCCTGCTCGCCGTCCTCGCCGAACACGGTGTGGCGGTGATCCCACTCGTCGCTCTGCTCGGGATAGCGGGCTTCATCCTGAACCCGGCCATCTACGGACGCGTGTTCACGATCGCCTCGGACGCGCCCACCCTCGCCGGGGCCACGACGGTGTCGGCGTTCCAACTCGGCATCAGCCTCGTGCCCGTTCTCGCCGGGGTGGCGTTCAACGCGGGCGCCGGCCTCGCCTCCGTCGCCTGGATCGGTGCCGGACTGGCCGCGGTCACCGTCCCCGTCATCCTGCTCGAGCGACGAGTCGGTCGAGTTGGCCGCGGATTCGAGCGGCCGTGAAGTGGTCGAAGTAGTCGCGGGAGCTGATGATCTCACCGTCGCGCACCCGGAGCACGAAGATCCCGGGCAGCGTGAACGGCTCGCCCGTGTCGGCGACGGTCCCCTGATACTCGAACTCGGCGACGATGACCTCGGGATCGGCTGTCTCGTGGATGGTGATGTTGGCCGCCCGGCGGTGCAGCCGAGGACTGGCGTCGGTCGGCCGGAAGTGCTCGCGAAGTTCGTCGCGGGTGCGCAGCGCGGGAGCGCGAAGCGGGTGGAACGGGTGCACGACGTCGGTCTCTTCCGTGTAGAGGCCGGGAAGGTCGTCCCACCGCTCCTCCGCGACGCCGTTCACGAGCGCGAGGAAGACCTCTCGGGGGCTGCGGGCCATCCGCTTCTCCTGTCGTACGATCCGAAGTGTCGACTCCGAATGATACGGAGTCGCGACTTCGGATATCAAGTGGGAGGGCTGGCATGCGGGCGCAACGCGTTGACGCGCAGGCCAACCGCGTCCGCATCCTGGACGTCGCGGAAGAGGTGTTCGGCAAGGGCGGCGAGGCCGCGTCGACCGAGGAGGTGGCGCGCCTGGCCGGGGTGGGCATCGCCACGGTGTTCCGCCACTTCCCCACGAAGGCGGCGCTGCTGCAGGCCGTTCTCGTCCGGCGGTTCGATCGCCTGCGCGAGCAGGCCGAGGCGTTGCTCGACAGCCCGGATCCCGCGTTCTTCGACTTCTTCCGCCACCTGGTGGCCGACGCGGCAACGAAGATCGCGATCGGCGGGGCGCTGGTCGACGCGGGCGGTGACCGTGACGGCGAGGCCGCCCGGGCGTCGTCGTCGCTGCGCCGGGCGGTCGGCGCTCTTCTCCTGCAGGCCCAACAGGCCGGCGCCGTCCGGCACGATGTCGAACTGCCCGAGGTCTACGCCTTGCTGGTCGCCACCGCGCACACCGACGTCGACGACCAGGTAAAAGCTCGGGCGCTCGCCATCGTCATCGACGGTCTCGCGCCGCGCCCGTAACGAACTATGCCCGTGCACCGGCTGGTCCGGTGCACGGGCATACCCCCAGTCGCGGGTGTTCAGCGGACCCGCTTCCGGCCGTAGATCACCATGATCGCGCTGAGCAGGATCAGGTTCTTGATCACGAACTCACCCTCGGTGGTCAGCATGAACAGGTTGCCGTCCTGGAAGGTGACCTCCGGCTGGGTGACCAGCGCCAGGAACGTGCCGACCAGGTGCGCGAACAGGATGGGCAGGACGACACGCAGTCCCTTGTTGGCCAGCAGCGCCGCGCCGAGCGCGACCTCGACCACGCCGAGGAACGGCACGAACCAGGCGCCGCTGACGCCAGGAATCCAGTTGACCGTGTTGGCCACGAACTCGCCGACCGGGGTGTCGTTGGTGATCTTCAGGGCGCCGAACCACAGGAAAGTGATGGCGAGCGTGATCCGCAGTGCCGGGATCCCGAAGCGGCCGGCGATCCCGGCGGCGGCGTGCTCGGCGTTCTCGATGCGGTCCCGCAGGGTGGTCCGGATCTCGGGAAGTCGTTCGGTGGTGGTCATGGTGTCGATCTCCTCTCGTTCTGCACAAAGACTGGCGTGTGAGAGGAGGGAAAGCGTCGCCCCAGCGAAGGCATCTGCCCTGCGTAGCTGGGGTAAGCGGGCGGCTGCGTCGTACGCCGGGGAACGTCGCCGCCGGTCGTCGTCTCGACGCCGCCGGACGTAGGGGTCGCCGGGCATGCATACGCCGGGGGGATGACATCGACGGCGCTCACCGGCCGTTTCGTCGCTGGTCTGTTGCCCATCCCGGGAGCGCTGAGGTAAGTACTGAGCGCGCGGCTGGCCGCGGACTTCTGCGTCGAGGCTCGTACCAGGAGACTCGAGACTCGCGCAAGGCGCAGCGAGCCCACGATCGGATGAACACCGATTGAATGGTCCATTCAATCGGTAGGGGGCCCCCTGATTTCAATTCTACCGGGCAGGTCCGACATTTTCGGGCGATGCCCTCGGCTTCCAGTCGACCCCGGAGGAGCTACTCAACCTCGGGGCGATCGGCGGCGGGTCGACGATCCGGGAGATCGTGCTGGACTCGGCATTCCTGAGCGCGGCCGCAACCGCGGCGACCTGCAACGAGCGGGCGAAGTCGTGCTGGGCATGCTGGAAACGTGCCGCCAGAACGGCCTCATCTAGCTGTACCTGGCGACCGCGAGGCTTCAGTGAGGGCCGAGAAAGATCAATCCGAATACGACTAGCGCCATCAGGATGACCAACAACACGGCCCCGATGGTGAAGACGGTCGCGAGCACGGGGCTGTCCCCGACGGGTTTGAAATCTCGTTCGGACAGCAGTCCGGGATACTCCTCGTCGAACTCCGTCGGCTTGACGAAGTCGGGCCGGTCCGTCAACGGGCTCGTACCACCGGGACCGTTCCCGGAATGTGGCTTGGTGACGATGCCCGGAAAGTCCGTCACCGGCACGTCTAATGCGATGACGAACTGGTTCATCTCCTCCGGCGGGTACACATCGCCACGTAGTCGCAGCAGCAGTCCGCCATCCCGGTCGAGCACGAACACGTGCTGGCGCATTCCCGGCCAGAATATCGCTGAGACCACGCTGCCCACCTCGGACCTCGGATGCATCTGCGGGCTGCCCCGCCCCGCCAGACCGAATTCCGTGTCCGTGAGCACGACAGGTCTTCGGCCGTACGTCGCACGAATTGTCATCAACGGTCTCTTCGTCACAGCTGTCGATCTTATCCGACGATCCCCTGGACCAGGCCCAACTTCAGCAGGTCCGTGGGCCGTAGGTGCAACCGGTCCGCCAGCTCGCGCACCTCCGATGACGGTCGCTTCAGGATCGCCGTCGCCAACTCTGGGGCTATTACCGAAAAGTATGCGTCCGGGGTGATCCACAGACGGTCCGCCGAGCACAGGGCCAGCGCACCACCCGAGCCGCCCTCCCCGATCACCAGCGTGGTGACCGGCACCCGCGCCGCCGCGATCGTCGCGAACAGTTCGGCTATCGCCGGGCCGAGGCCGGCCCGCTCGGCGTCCGGGGAAGCCGCCGCCCCGGGAGTGTCCACCAGCGTCAGCACCGGCAGTCCCAACCGGTCGGCCAGGCGGATCAGTCGCGTCGCCGTGCGGTATCCGGCCGGTGTGGTCGCCGTCCCTGTCTGCGCGGCATACGCCACCGCCCGCCCGCCCCGCCGGCCGATCCCGCACAACATCCCGTCGTCCACCCCGCCCGCCCGGTCACCGCGGACCGCCAGCCGCGAGGAAAAGTAGTCGTCCAGATAGGCCTGCGCCCGAGGCCGCGCCGCCGACCGGGCCTGGGTCACCGCGTGCCAACCGTCGCCGGGAGAGGCGGTACCCAGCGCACGGGGCACCTCCGCCGGGCCCGGCCACGAACTGGTCAAGTGGATGAGCCACTCAGCCACTCGTCCGGTCAGGGACTCCAGCGACACCACCTCGTCCACGTTGCCCGCCGCCAGCTGGCCCTCGGCCGTGTACGCGGGATGGTCGACCGCCCGCACCCGCCGCCCGGCGAACGCCACCTGCGCGCCCGACACCGCCAGCACCACGTCCGCCGCCGCGCCGAGCGACGCCCACACGCCACCCGTGGTCGGATCGTGCAGCACCGCGAGGTGCGGCAGACCGGCCGCCCGCAGCAGCACCGCCTCCCGCGCGATCAACTGCAGCTGCCGCAACGAAAGCATGCCCTCCTGCATCCGCGTCCCGCCGGTCGCGAGCAGCGAGACCACCGGCAGCCGGGCCCCGCGCGCCTCGGCGAACGCGCTGGTGATCAGCGCGCCCGTGCCCGTTCCCACCGAACCGCCGAGATAGCCGAACTCGAAGCGGATCACCATGGCGTCGTGGCCGCCGAACGTGTCCCGCCCGCAGACCACCGATTCCGTGGTGCCCGTCCGCTCCACGGACCTGGCACGAGAATCGCCGTAGCCCGGCCAGTTCAGCGGGCCGTCGTCAAGCACGGAGGTCCCGTTTCACGACCTTGCCCATGTCGTTGCGCGGCAAGGACTTCAGGAAGTGGACCACCCGCGGGCGCTTGTGCGGCGCGAGTAACCGGGCGACGTGGTCGGCCAGCTCGTCGGCCGGCGGCGCGGCGCCGTCGGGCACCACCCATGCCACGATCCGCTCGCCGAGATCGTCGTCCGGCTCGCCGGTGACCGCGACCTCGGCCACGCCCGGGTGCTCCAGCAGCGCGTTCTCGATCTCGCCGGCGCCGATCTTGTAGCCGCCGCTCTTGATCAGGTCGGTGGCCCGCCGGCCGACGATGCGGACGTACCCGTCGGCGTCGCGCACGGCCATGTCGCCCGTGCGGAACCAGCCGTCGCGCAGGACGGCGTCCGTCGCATCAGGACGGTTGAGGTAGCCGAGGAACAGGTTGGGGCCGCGGACCTCGATCTCGCCGACGGATTCGTTGTCCTCGAACGGAACGCCCGCGTCGTCGACCAGCCGCAGCTCGACGCCCGGCAGCGGTGGCCCTACCGCCCCGGGTCGCCGGTCGCCGGACGCGCGGACGCTGCAGTTCATGAGCGTCTCGGTCATGCCGTAGCGCTCGACCACCCGCTGGCCGGTCGCCGCGGCGATCCGCTCGTGGTCGGTGGCGGGCAGCGCGGCCGACCCGGAGACCAGAAGCCGCGCGGTGCCGATGGCCGCCGCCAGCCGCGGGTCGGCCTCACAGTCGGCGGCGAGCCGGTGGTACATGGTCGGCACGCCGAACAGCATGGTCCCGCCGGTCGCCAGTTCGGCGGCGGCCGCCTCGCTGGAGAAGCGACCGAGGTGACGCAACGTCCCGCCGCGCCGCAGCGGCCCGACCATCCCGAGGATCAGCCCGTGGACGTGGAAGAGCGGCAGCCCGTGCACGAGAACGTCGGTGTCGGTCCAGGCCCACACCTCGGCGAGATCGTCCAAATTGGACGCCACCGCGCGGCGCGGCAGGACCACTCCCTTGGGCGGCCCGGTGGTTCCGGAGGTGTAGACGATGAAAGCAGGCGCCTCAGGCGGCGGCCCGACACCGAGATCGCGGTTCCCGACACCGAGATCGCGGTTCCCGACCGACCCAGCCACGCGTACCAGGGTGCGGGGCAGGGCGGCGAGCGCGGCCGGCAACTCCACTTCCGGCGCCGCCAACACCAGGTCCGGAGTGCTGTCCGCTAGGATATGGGCCAACTCCCGCCCACCGATCTTCGGGTTCAGCGGCACGATCGGCACCCCGGCCGTGAGGGCCGCGACCACCGCCACGCACGTTTCCATGGTCGGCGTCGCCCACACGGCCACCCGCGTCCGCCCGGCCAGGTCTGCGGCCAACCGCCCGGTCAGCGAAGCCAGCTCGCCATAGGTGAGCGCGGTCCTGCCGAAACGTAGCGCCTCTCGGTCATTGCCGAGCACCAGTTCGGGTAGCAGACGCGGTTCCATACTCTCCCTCTCAGCCCCAGCCGGGCACGACGAACACGAGCCAGGCGATCAGCGGCGCGACTGCCACCACTATCCCGCCGTACACCAACAACTGCCGGAAGAACCGGTCACGATCGACGTCCTTCGCGTTCGCCAGCACCAGCGCGCCGTTCGTGGAGAACGGGCTCACGTCGACCATCGTGGCCGACACGGCAAGCGCGGCGATCATGCCGATCGGTCCGATCGTGCCCTGCGCGAGGAACGGCACGGCGAGCGGGATCAGCGCACCCATCAGCCCCACGGACGACGCGAACGCCGACACGATCCCGCCGATGTAACACAGCAGCAGCGCGGCGAGCAGCGGCACGCCGACGTCGCTCACCGCGTTGCCGACGTAGTCAATGGTGCCGATCTCCTGCAGTACCGCCACATACGTGAGCACACCGCAGATCAACAGCACGGTCGGCCAGGTGATCTCGTTGACCGCCTTGCGGCTGCTCGACGGCCACAGCACGCTCAGGACGACCGCGACCGTGATGGCCGTGAGGCCGGCGTCCAGGTCGAACACCAGGGTGCACACGATGAGCGCCATCAGCCCGAAGAGCGTGGCCGCCTTGGGCAGGTCGAGTGGTATCCGCTGCTCGTGCGGGAGCGGGTCCTCGGCCGGTTCGTCTCCTGCGCCAACGCGAACCAGTTGGCGGCGGCGCAGTTTCGTGCCGCCGAGTACCACGAACAGGACGGCCGCGATCGCGGTGTTCATGCCGAGGCTGGCGAGGAAGAGCGTGACCGGGCTGCTCTCGAGGCCCTCGGTCTCGACGATGCCGTTCACGATGGAGCCGTACACGCTGATCGGCGAGAACCCGCCGCCCTGCGCGCCGTGCACGACCATGGCGCCCATCAGCAGGGGGCTGATATTGTAGCGGGCGGCGAAACCGAGTGCGATCGGCGCGACGATGGCGCAGGCCGCCGGGCTCACCGCGCCGATGGCCGTCAGCGCGCCGGTGATCACGAACATCACCCACGGGATCAGCGCGATCCGCCCGCCCACCAGGCGCACAGCGGCGGCCACCAGCCAATCGGTGGTGCCGTTCGCTCTCGCGATGGCGAACAGGTAAGTCACGCCGACGAGCACCACGAAGATGGAGCCCGGGAAGCCGGCGAAGATCCCGTCGGCGTCGAGCCCGCCGGCGAGCGTGCCGACCAGGAACGCGCCGGCGAAGGCGAGCGCACCCATGTTCACGGACAACGTCGTGGCGATCACGAAGATCACCACGAGAGCGAGGATCGAGATCAGCTCAGCGGACACGACCGTCCTCCTTGACGCCGAGTCACTGGATCAGTGGCTGAGTGGACTAGTGGACTAGTGGCTCAGCCACTTTGAGCGCGAGGCGAGTGGTCTGTCAAGACCAAAGTGGTAAAGTGGCTCAGCCACTAGTCCTGTGGGGGTGTGTAGTGCCGGAGGCGCTGAGCCGGGTAAACCGGGCGAAGCTGTACGAGCAGGTGCTCGATCGCATCAAGGCGCATGTCGAGGATGCGGGGCTGCGGGCGGGCGACAAGCTGCCGGGTGAGCGTGAGCTGGCCGAGCGGCTGGGCGTGAGCCGGGCGTCGATCAAGCAGGCGATCGTGGTGCTCGAGGTGCAGGGCCTGCTGGAGTCGCGTCACGGCGGCGGCACGTACCTGCGCAGCGATCGCCTGGATGTCGAACCGGTCGACGAGCTGGTGGCCAGGCGCAGCAGGTTGCCGGAGGTGTTGGAGGCGCGGGAAGCGCTGGAGACCAAGCTCGCCGAGCTGGCCGCGCAACGCCGCACGAAGGTCGACCTGGACGCGATCGACGCGGCGCTGGAGTACATGCGCGCGGAGATCAAGCGCGGCGAACACGGCATCGAGGGCGATCGCCGCTTCCACGAGGCGGTGACGAAGGCGGCCGACAGCAGCCTGCTGGCCGAGTTCATGCGCTCGATAGCCCCGCAGATAGCCGAGAGCCGCAACGAGTCACTCCGTCAGCCGGGCCGACCGCCCCGCTCGCTGGTCCAGCACCACAAGATCGCCGACGCCATCCGGATGAGCGACCCGAAGGCCGCGGCCGCCGCCATGCGCCGACACGTGCAAACGGTCAGCAAGGTCCGCCTCCTGACCTGGAACCCCCAAGAAGAACCCCCCGACTAACCCCAGCGCCCGCCGGCGCCGACGGCCCGCCCGATCCCCAGCAAACGCGCCCACACTCGCGAGAGTCACCCACTCACGCACCCGAGATCGCGATTCCCGCACCCGAGATCGCGGTACCGGCACGCGAGATCGCGATTCCCGCACCCGAGATCGCGGCTCCCGCACGCATGTCCCCATCTCCGGACCGCATGTCCCCACCACCCGATCGCATGTCCCCATGTCCCCATGTACCGACCGCATGTCACCACGTCCGGCCCGGATGTCACACGTCGCCGATGTCCGGTTCCGGCACGCATGTTCGCAGTTCCAGCACGCGAGTTCCCGGTTCCCGCACCCGAGATCCCGGTTCCGGCACGCATGTTCCCGGCTCCGGCGCGCGAGTTCCCGGTCCCGGCACACATGTCCCACTTCCGGCACGCGAGTTCGGGGTTCCGGCACCCGAGTTCGCGATTCCGGCACGCGAGATCCCGGTTCCCGCACGCGAGTTCACACTTCCCGCACGCATGTCCCCGGTTCCGGGACGCGAGTTCGCGGTTCCCGCGCGCGAGATCGCGGATCCGGCACGCGAGATGCCGACTCCGGCCCGCATGTTCGGGTTCTGGTGAGCGAGTTCGCACGTCCGGCACACGAGTTCGGGATTTCGGTACCCCAGTTCCCAGTTCGCAGTTCCCGAACGCGAGATCCCCGGTTCCGACCCGCGTGTTCGAGGTTCCAGCACGCATGTTCCCGGTTACGGGACGCGAGTTCGCGGTTCCCGCGCGCGAGTTCGCGGTTCCCGCGCGCGAGTTCGCGGTTCCCGCACCCGAGATCCCGGTTCCGGCACGCGAGTTCGCGGTTCCGGCACGCGAGTTCGCGGTTCCCGCACGCCGAGTTCCCCATCGGGGGGCTCTTATGTGATGTGGTCGCTGACCGGACGACGTGTCCGGTCAGCGACGGGCCTGTTGGACCGCGGTCAGCCGGTCTTGCCGCGGGCGATGTAGACGTTCATGTCGGTGAAGTCGAGAGTGACGTTGTAGGGCTTCCAGAAGCTGTGGGCGACGTGGCCCAGCACGTCGTACTCGCCGCCCGGCGCACGGTTGTTCGCGTAACAGTAGGTGTCCTTCGCGGTGACGTTTCCGAGGCGGACTTCCTTCGGATAGCACGGGTAGCTGACGACCGGCTGACCCCCGGCAAAAGCCTCCACCGGGCGGTCGTAGTCGATGCGGATCCGCAACTGTTTGGCCGTTACCTCGGGCAGCCCCGCGACCATCTCGCCGGGTCCGCCGACGCTCAGGCCCATCAGCCGGGTGCCGGAATCGGCGACGCTACCCCTGCTGAGCAGCCCACGGGCCAACCACAACGGCAGCCGCTCGGCGCCCGCCCGTTCGGCGTCGGCGCGTGCCTTCCTGGCCGTTTCGGGAGTTTTGCGGCGCAGGGTCAGCATCCGGTCCGCGTAGCCGGCGGTAGTCAGGAAATGGTAGAAGACCCAGACGCCGATCATTCCGTCCCCGAAGTCCGCATTGGGCTCGCTGTCCGACCAGCGCACGGGGATGTTGCGCAGTTCGATGCCGCCCAGCTTGAAGGACTCCAGTATCCCGTAATACATCCACATGGGTTTGCCCTGATACTCGATCTGTTCCTCGGCCACGGCGCGCAGCCCGATTTCCTCGGCTACTTTCTGCGACACGCTCAGCGAATCGACGTGACTGTAGAACGAGAATCGCCTCGGCGGTCCGCCGTTGACCGAGGCCTCCACCAGCGGTACCGGGTCCAACTGTTTGAATGGCACCTGCCCGATGTCGCCGAGAATCTGATACGGCTCGCCACTGATCGCCGCGAACTGGGTGGCGTAGGTTCCCCAATCGGCTGCTTGCCAATGTGGTACGGCGAGGGAGAGCTTGTCCTGCCGGGTGTAGCAGTCGGCCAGGAAGTAGTTGGTGTCCTGGTCATCGGGGGCCAGATCGAGGGCCATCCTCAGGTATTTTTCGGCATCGGGGAACTTGTTTCCCAATAGCCCGACATGGCCGCGCCGGCGTGCGGCGTGCAGGTTCGTGGGGTCTTTTCTCAGGATTTCCTCGTACGCGCGGCCGGCCCGTTCGAACTCCCCAGCCTTGAACAGTGCGTCCGCATCATCGCCGGGGCCGGCCCGTGCCATGGCCGACTGGCCCAGCAGCGGCACGGCCGCGGCGACACCGGCCATCACCCGCAACGCCGAACGCCTATCCCACTTTCCGTCGTTAGCCATGCGTTCACCGTGACCGAACGATTTCCGCGCTCCGTCATCACCGTGTCACAGTTGTGCTACACCGCGCTGATGGGGCCTTGAGCGCGGCTCGTTCGGTGGGACCGACACTCGGGGGCATGACTGATCTCGTGCGGGAGCTCGCGGACCGGATGGCCATCACCGACGCCGTTACCCGCATGGGATGGTGTCTCGACCGGCGGGACTGGGACGGGCTCAAGGCGCTGTTCACCGAGCGGGTCCGTACCGACTACACCGCGCTCTGGGGTGGCGAACCGCAGGAGGCGACGGTCGACGAGCTGCTCAGCACCGACAAGCAGGGCTCCTGGCGCAAGACCATGGACGGCCTCGAGTCCACGCAGCACCTGATCACCAACGTCCTCGTCGAACTCGACGGTGGCAACGCCAGGGCCACGGCCAACGTGGTCGGCGTGCACCGGCTCACCAACCCCCACGGCTCTCCCCTGTGGACGGTCGGCGGCACCTACGACTTCCGCCTGGTCCGCGCCCAGAAGGGCTGGCTGATCCGCGCCATCACCCAGCATCTCACCTGGGTCGAGGGAAACCAGCAGGTCCTGTTCCGCGCCGTCGCATAAGTACAGTTCCGCGCAGCGCGCCCACCGCGTAGCCTGGCACCCCACAACTGGGGCTGGGACTCGACGCTGGAGCTGACCTGTGCTCACCTTGACCATCATCGCCGCGCTGATCACCACCGTTCAGCTGGCCGGCATGTACGGCCTCTTCTTCACGTTCTCGAACTCCGTCCTGCCCGGCCTCGACGCGGTCGACCCCGAGCAGGCGGTCGCCGCCATGCGCGGCATCAACGTCAAGATCGTGAACCCGCTGTTCATGCTGCACTTCATCGTCTCGCTCGTGGTCGGCGCGGCCACCGGATTCCTGCTGCTGGCACAGAGTGAGACCACGCCGGCAGTGTTCTTCTTCGCCGCCACCGGCGTGTACCTGGTGGTCTTCATGATCACCGGCTCGCAGAACATCCCGCTGAACAACACGCTCGACAAGAACCCCTCGACCGACTACCGCCAGGTCTGGGCCGACTTCTCTCCGAGGTGGCTGCGCCTCAACCACGTGCGGACGGTCCTGTCCATGGTGTCCGTGGTCCTCGCGGGCCTCGGCCTCTTCACCTGGCAGGCCTAGCCCGAAGTGGGAACCGACCCCCTCCCCGAGTGGGGGTCGGCTCGCGCTCCGCGGCCGATGTGGCGAGCACGCGGCGTCCGTAGCGTCGTCGCCATGTCCGAAGTGAAGACAGACTTCCAGCACCTGACCGACGCGAAGTACATCCTGATGACCACCTTCCGCCGCGACGGCACACCGGTGGCCACTCCCCTGTGGCACTTTGTCGTCGACGGCGTCGTCTACACGAGCACCGGCGCGGACCTGGGCAAGGTCAAGAGAATCCGCAACAATCCCGACGTCACGATCAGCGCGTGCACCCTGAAAGGCCACCCGACCGGCCCGACCTACGCCGCCCGCGCCCGCCTCCTGTCCGGCGCGGAGAGCCGGTGGGCCAACCGGCGCAAGCGCAACCGCTATCTGCTGGGCTTCCTGGTGCACGGGTTCGAGCGGATCGTCCTGCGCCAAACGTTCGTCGGCATCGCGATCGAGCCCGCCGACCGGATATCCTGACCGGCGCGAGGTGAGAGCCATGGCCGAGGACGTGGTCGACGAGGGTGCCTGCGGATGGGACCAGGATCTACGCCAGGCCGGTGTGCGCGTACCACTGCTCGCCACCACGTTCACCATCGGCGTGCCGGCCGTAGCGCTGGTCCTGTTGACGGCGGTCGCGGTCGCCGCCGCCTTCGCGTCCCCGCCGGGATGGGTCGGTATCGGCATCCTGGCGGTCGGCGCGCTGCCGTGGCTGCGCTGGATCCGGGTCGGCGACGACGGTCCCACGTGGACCTTCGGCGTGTTCGCCCTCGTTCCCCTTGCCGTGCTCGGGTTCTGCCAGTGGTACGCGCCGGAAGCCGGGCTGCGCAGCGAGATCGCGTACGTGCTGCTGGCGTTGCCGGTGCTGTTGCTGGTGGTGCTCGTGGCCTGGTTCGCGCCCGTCCGGTTCGCGGTCGGCATCGGGGCCGGCGGCTACCTCGCCTACGGTGCGCCGCTGGTGGCCGCCGCGCCCCCGCTGGCCGTGGTGCTCTGGCACGTCGCGGTCGCGCTCGCGGTGGCCGCCGGGTACGCGGTCCGGCTCAACCAGGTGGTCAACGCCAAGGTGAACGAGGTCCGCGAGGCACAGGCCCGGCAGGCGGTCGCCGAGGAACGCCGCCAGGTCGCGCGGGACGTGCACGACGTTGTCGCGCACACCCTGGCGATCACCATGCTGCACATCACGGCGGCGCGGATGGCCGTGCGCCGGTCGTCGCCGGCCGAGGCCGAGGAAGCGCTTTCAGAAGCCGAGCGGCACGGGCGCGCGAGCCTCGCGGACATCCGGCGGATCGTCCGGGTCCTGCGTGCCGACGAGTCTCCGGTCGACCCCGCGCAGCCAGGGCTGTCCGACGTCGAGGCGCTGGCCGCGAGCTACCGCGCGGCGGGCCTGCCGGTGCGGCTGTCGCTGACCGTGCCGGAGGATCCGGGGACCGCCGCGCAGCTCGCCGTCTACCGGGTGTTGCAGGAAGCGCTTGCAAACGCGGCCCGGCACGGGAGCGGACCGGCCACAGTGGACCTCGCGGTGTCCGGCGGCACGGTCACGCTGACGGTCGGCAACCCGGTGTCCGAAGAGGTCCAGTCCGGCAAGGGCAGCGGCCTGCTCGGCATGCGGGAGCGGATCGGCGCGGCGGGCGGCACGGTCGACGCCGGGGTGCGGGACGGCAGTTGGGTCGTCCGCGCGGTGGTGCCCGCGTGATCACTGTGCTGTTGGTGGACGACCAGCCGCTTGCCCGGGCCGGGCTCCGCCGCATCCTGGAGCCGCAGGAGGAGTTGACGGTGGTCGGCGAGTGCGCGGACGGCGACGAGGTGCTGGCCGCCGTGGATCGTTGTCACCCGGATGTGGTGGTGATGGACGTGCGGATGCGTAGGATGGACGGCGCCGAGGCGACCCGCCTGCTGCGCGCCCGCGCGGACGCCCCGCCGGTCCTGGTACTCACGACGTTCGACGACGACGAGACGGTGGCCGCCGCGCTCGGCGCCGGCGCCGCCGGGTTCGTACTGAAGGACGCGCCGGGCGAGGACATCGTGCGCGCGACGACGACCGTGGCGCGCGGTGACTCGTGGCTGGATCCGCAGGTGGTCGGTCGCGTGCTGGCCGCGTACCGCCGCATCGCCACGCGCTCCCCCGACACGGCCGCGCTCGACACGCTGACCCCCCGGGAGCGCGACGTACTTCGCGAGGTCGGCCGCGGCGCGACGAACGCCGAGGCCGCCGCCGCGCTGCATGTCAGCGAGGCCACGGTGAAGAGCCACCTCGGTCACGTGCTCACCAAGCTAGACCTGCGGGACCGAGCCGCCGCGATCGTGTTCGCCCACCAAAATGGCCTCGCCTAACGCGAGTCGTACCGTCTCGACAGCGAACCGTACCGTTTCGCGCACCGGAACTGGGATCTCGCGTATCGGGACTCCTGTACCGGAACCGGGAACTCATTTGCGGAAACCGCGAACTCGCGGGCCGGAACCGGGACCTCGGCTGCGGGAACCGCGATCTCGTGCGCTGGAACCGGGATCTCGGGTGCGGGAACCGCGAACTCGGGTGCGGGAACCGCGAACTCGCGTTCGGGAACTGCGAACATGCGTGCCGGAACCGGGAACATGCGGTCGGGACGTGGCGACATGCGGTCGGGAGGGTGGGGACATGCGTGCGGGACGTGGGAAGTCGTGTGCCGGAAGTGGGGACATGCGTGCCGGGTCGTGAACCATGATCAACGGCGGGCGCCGCCCCCCGATATCCATTCTAATCGGCGGCACCGACAGAAACGGCCGCTGAGCTGTACGTATGACTATTCGGCCGACCTGCCGTACTAGTTCCAGCGCACGTGGAGGGCCGGTGGCTTGCGGAACACCAGGCCACGGGGGGCGTGCGAGTGCTCCGGGTCCAGACGCAGGCCGGGCAGGCGGGAGAACAAGGCCCCCGCCGCCAGTTCCGCCTCCACCCGGGCCAACCGCGCGCCCAGGCAAAAGTGCGGGCCCAGCGCGAAAGCCAGGTTCTGCCGGGCATTCGCGCGCGACGGGTCGAACCGGTCGGGGTCAGGAAACATGGCCGGGTCCCGGTTCGCGCCGGCGATCGACACGATCACCAGGTCGCCGGCGCGCACGGGCGCACCGCCCAGTGACACGTCGGCCGTCGCGTAACGGTCTACCACGGCCGCCGCCGGTTCGAGCCGCACCGACTCCTCCACCGCGTCCGGCGACGGTCCGACTCCCGCCAGCAACAGGTGTCGCACCAGGTTGGTGATCATGCCTTCGGTGGTATCGATGCCGCCGAACATGAGCACGGCCGCGTTCGCCACCACCTCGTTCTCGGAGAGCCCGCCCGCCGCGGCCACCAGCACCGAGTGGTGATCTCCCGACGCCAGGGTCCGCGCCACACCCGCCCGTAGCTCGCCGTAGGCCGCCGCACCCGAGGCGGTCGGCGCACCGCCGGCCGTCACCACGGACACCGACTCGACGATCGACGCGTACCAGGACAACACGGTCGCCGCGTCGGCTCCGGCCAGGCCCAGCGCGTCGGCCACCACGGCCACGGCCAGTGGGCCGGCAAACGATGACCGCAGCTCGGCCGCGCCGCCTGAGAAGCCGTCGATCAGCCGCGCCACTTCCGCCTCGACGAACCCCGTGAACCGCTCCCGCACGGGCGCCGGCCGGAACGGCGGCACGAACGGATCGCGGTGCTTGGCATGGGGCACGCCGTCCAGCGACAACATCGACGGCCCGACCACGCGCGCCGTCGAGAACCGCGGATCGTCCACAGTGAACGTCGCCGCGTCCCGCATCACCCTCTGCGCCAGATCGTGCCTGGTCACGAGCCATCCGTTCAGCACGGGCACCCAGGACACGGGCTCACTCGCACGCAACCGTGCCAGCAACGCGTGCGGGTCGGACTCCAGCTCCGCGAGCGTCGTGGCCACGCCGATCGGGAATGTCACCGGACCGAGTCTACGGCGGTCTTGACGGTCCGCGCGGCGCTCAACTACCTTCCCAGACGACGCCCGTGAAACGTTTCAGAACGGACGTGGGACAGTGACCGACGTGCGACCACTCCTCGAGCTTCGCGACGTGTACAAGTCGTTCGCCGCTGTCCGGGCGCTGCGCGGCGTGTCCATCGAACTCCACGGCGGCGAGGTCCACGGGCTGGCCGGCGAGAACGGCGCCGGCAAGTCGACCGTGGTCCGCGTGATCGGCGGCGAGCATCGGCCGGACGCGGGCGAACTGCTGCTGGACGGCCAGCCCTACCACTTCTCCAGCCCGCGAGAAGCCCGCCAGCGCGGGATCGCGGTCATCCACCAGGAGCCGACCCAGTTCCCCGATCTGACGGTCGCGGAGAACGTCTTCATGGGCCGCCAACCGCTGCGCGGCGGGCGTCGCATCGACCGCGGGGCCATGCGCCGGCTCACGGCCGAACTGTTCGACTCGCTCGGCGTGCCCATCGACCCGGATCGGGTCACGCGTGGGTTGTCGATCGCCGACCAGCAGATCATCGAGATCGCGAAGGCGCTGTCGTCGTCCGCGCGGATCATCGTGATGGACGAGCCGACGGCCGCGTTGTCCACCGTGGAGGCCGAGCGGCTGTTCCGGGTGGCGCGCCGGCTGGCCGAGGGCGGTGCGGCGCTGCTGTTCATCTCCCACCGGCTGGAGGAGATGGAACTACTCTGCCAGCGAGTGACCGTGCTGCGCGACGGCGCGCTCGTCACCACCGCGCCGATGGCCGAGATGAGCCGCGACGATCTGGTCCGCAGCATGGTCGGCCGCGCGGTCGAGCAGCTTTTCCCCGACCGGACGGGCGAACCGGACGAGGCCGCGCTGGAGGTCACGGGTCTCACCACGGCCGGCGTGTTCAACGACGTGTCGTTCACCGTGCACCGGGGCGAGATCGTGGGGCTCGCCGGGCTGGTCGGTTCGGGCCGGTCCGAAGTGGCCAGAGCGGTGTTCGGAGTGGACGACCGGGATGCCGGCCGCGTCACTGTCGACGGCTCCCCGCTGCGGCCGGGCGACCCGCGCGCGGCGATCGCCGCCGGGCTCGCCATGGTGCCCGAGGACCGTCGCGAGCAGGGCCTCATCCTCGACCTGTCGATCGAGCGCAACGCCACCCTCCCCCGGTTGTCGGCCGTGTCCCGCGGAGGCGTGGTGCGGCGGGCGCGGGAACGCGCGGTGGCCGGCGAGTGGGCGAAACGGCTCGGGGTGAAGTTCCGCCGGCTCGCCGATCCGGTCGCCACCCTGTCCGGGGGCAACCAGCAGAAGGTCGTGCTCGGCAAGTGGTTGGCCACCAAGCCGTCCGTGCTGATCGTCGACGAGCCGACCCGGGGCATCGACGTAGGCGCGAAGGTCGAGGTGCACGCGCTGCTGGCCGAGCTGGCGGCGGAGGGCATCGCCATCCTGCTGATCTCCTCGGAACTGTCCGAGGTGCTCGGCATGGCCGACCGCGTACTCGTCATGCACGAGGGCCGCCTGGCAGCCGAACTGGTAGGCGCCGAAGCGACCGAAGAGGCGGTCATGCACGCCGCCACCCGGAGCCTGTCATGAAGCGCCCGAGCACCCACACGACACTCACCGGCAGCGCACCCGACACCGCCCGCCGCCCGCCGCCCGAACCCACAGGCGAGATCCCGGTTCCCGCACGCATGTCCCCACCACCGGCACGCATGTCCCCGGCTCCCGCACGCATGTCCCCGGCTCCCGCACGCATGTCCCCGGTTCCGGCACGCATGTTCGCGGTTCTCGCACGCGAGATCCCAGTTCCCGCACGCATGTCCCCATGTACCGACCGCATGTCGCCACGTCCGGCACGCATGTTCGCGGGTCCCGCACGCGAGATCCCGGTTCCCGCACGCGAGATCCCGGTTCCAGCACGCGAGTTCGCGGGTCCCGCACGCGAGATCCCGGTTCCGGCATGCGAGTTCGCGGCTCCGGCAGATGAGTTCGCGGTTCACGCACGCGAGTTCGCGGTTCCGGTACCCGAGATCCCAGCTTCCGCGGGCATCAGAGCGACCGCCGAACCCGTGCCGCCCGCCGCCACCCGGAGCCTGTCATGAAGCGCGAACTGGGCATCGTCGTGGCGCTGCTGGC
The DNA here is from genome assembly GCA_963826035.1 of uncultured Actinomycetota bacterium. Lineage (GTDB taxonomy): Bacteria > Actinomycetota > Actinomycetes > Mycobacteriales > Pseudonocardiaceae > Actinophytocola. The sequence goes on from CAWGVZ010000010.1 coordinate 1,685,531, forward strand.
GGTCGTCGGCGCGGCCACCATCGCTCGGCCTAGCTTCCTGTCCGGCCAAGGCCTGCACGACCTGTTCCTGAACGCCTCGATCATCGCCCTGCTCGCCATCGGTCAGACGCTGCTGGTGATCACCCGCAACATCGACCTGTCCGTCGGCTCGGTCATGGGACTGACCGCATTCCTCAGTGGACAGATGTTCCTCGGCGATCAGGACACACCCGTGATACTGGTGGTACTGGCGGGAATCGCGCTCGGCGCGGTCTGTGGGGCGATCAACGGCGCGCTGGTGGCCATCGCGAAGGTGCCGGCGCTCGTGGTCACCCTCGGCACGCTGTACGTGTTCCGCGGTGTCGACTACGCCTGGGCGTCGGCCACCGACACCCACCAGATCAACGCCTACCAGATGTCGCCGAGCTTCCTGTCGCTCGGCAGCGGCTCGCTGCTCGGCATCCCCAACCTCACGATCATCGCGCTCGTGGTGCTCGCGCTCGTCGCCTACTCGCTGCACAACTTCCGCTCGGGCCGCGAGCTGTACGCCATCGGGTCCAACCCGGACGCCGCCCGCCTGGCCGGCATTCCCGCCGGCCGGCGGGTGTTCACGGCGTTCGTGGTGTCCGGGTCGCTCGTCGGGCTGGCCGGGGTGCTGCACGCCGCGTATTTCGGCACGGTCAACGCCTCGGTCGGCACGGGTCGCGAACTGGCCGTGGTGGCGGCGGTCGTGGTCGGCGGCGTGGCGATCTTCGGCGGCAGCGGCACGGTCATCGGCGCGGCGCTCGGCGCGCTGCTGCTCACCACGGTCACGAGCGCGCTGCCGATCCTCGGGGTGCCGGCCTTCTGGCAGCGCGCGGTCGACGGCGCCGCACTGCTCGTGGCCATCTCACTGGACCGCGCGGTCATGGTCCGAATAGCGAAACGCCTCCGAGAACAGAAGGCGGTGCGCCGTGCGGGATAGGCTCTGGGTCACTGTCCTGGTAGGACTCTGCGTGGTGGTGTTCGGCTACGGCACCACCGGCGTCGCCGGCTTCCCCGAGCAGGGCAACATCACGTTCCTGCTGCTCGACTACAGCGAGGTGGCGCTGCTCGCGCTCGCCCTGCTGCCGATCATCCTCACCGGACAGATCGACCTGTCGGTGGCGTCCGTGCTCGGCTTCTGCTCGGCGCTCACCGGCGCGTTGTGGGACACGGGCATGTCGTTCGAGTCCATCGTTCCGCTCGTCGTGCTGGCCGGCATCGCGCTGGGCGCGGTCAACGCCGTGCTGATCGTCCGGTTCGGGCTTCCGTCGCTGGCCGTCACCATCGGCACACTCGGCCTCTACCGCGGTCTCGCGTACGTGGTGCTCGGCGATCGCGCGGTCACCGGCTTCCCCGAGAACTACCGGCCGCTGGCCACCGACCCGATCCCCGGCACGTTCCTGCCGTACTCGAGCATCGTGGTGCTGGTGGTGGGCATCGGCATCGCCGTGCTCGTCCACCTCACGCCGGTCGGCCGCGCGCTCTACGCCATCGGGCTGGGCGAGCAGACCGCCCGCTTCTCCGGCATCCGGGTCGACCGGGTGAAGATGTCGCTCTACCTGCTCTCCGGCGGGCTGGCCGCGCTCGCCTCCCTCATCTACACGTTGCGCTACAACAGCGCCCGCGCCGACAACGCCAACGGGCTGGAGCTGGTGGCCGTGGCCGCCGTGCTGCTCGGCGGCGTGTCGATCTTCGGCGGCCGGGGCACGGTGCTCGGCGTGGCGACCGCGCTGCTTGCCATGGCCGGTCTGCGCAACGTGTTGTTCCTCGACGACGTGAGTAACGAGATCCAGAACGTGATCACCGGGTTGCTGCTGATCGTGTCAGTACTCGTCCCGGTGGTGTTCAAACCGAGGAGGACCAAGGATGTTCCGCTCGAACCGGATATCGAAGACAGCAGGACTGGGCCTGGCCCTGATCATGGTCGCGGGGTGCGGCGGGACCACCAAGGGGTCTGACGCCGCCGAGGGCGACGGTGGTGCGGGCACCGAACGCACGGCCGACCCGAACGCCGAGATCAGGGAAGGGCTGAAGATCGCCTTCCTGCCCAAGGAGATCGACAACCCGTACGAGGTGATCGTCGACGAGGGCGGCATCGAGGCGGTCGAGGAGCTGAAGGGCGAGGGCAAGGAGGTCGGCCCGTCCGACGCGTCCGCGTCCTCGCAGGTGTCCTACATCAACACGCTGATCCAGCAGCAGCAGGACGCCATCGTGATCGCGGCGAACGACCCGAACGCCGTGGCCCCGGCGCTCAAGGACGCGATGAGCAAGGGCATCGCCGTGGTCACCTACGACTCCGACGCTGCGCCCGACGCCCGCCAGATCTTCGTGAACCAGGCCAACTCCGAGGAGATCGGCCGCTCGCAGGTCCGGCTGGTGTCCGAGCAGATCGGCGGCGCCGGCAAGATCGCCATCCTGTCCGCCACCCCGAACGCGACCAACCAGAACACCTGGATCGAGTTCATGCAGGACGAGCTGACCAAGCCCGAGTACGCGAACATCGAGCTGGTCAAGATCGCCTACGGGGACGACGACGACCAGAAGTCCTTCCAGGAGGCGCAGGCGCTGCTTCAGTCCATTCCGGACCTGAAGGGCATCATTTCCCCCACCACGGTCGGCATCTCGGCCGCCGCGCGCTACATCTCGTCGTCGCCGTACAAGGGCCAGGTCAAGCTGACCGGGCTGGGCACGCCGAACCAGATGCGCGAGTTCGTCAAGGACGGCACGGTCGAGGCGTTCGCGCTGTGGAACCCGATGGAGCTGGGCTACCTCGCCGGTTACGCGGCGGCCGCGCTCGCCTCCGGGCAGATCAGCGGCAAGGAGGGCGAGAAGTTCACGGCCGGCAAGCTCGGCGAGTACACCATCCTCGCGAACGGCGAGGTCATCCTCGGCCCGCCGACCACCTTCAACGCCGACAACATCGACGACTTCGACTTCTGATGCCGTCTCAATCCCAGCGGGTCTGCTTCCTGTTGAAGATCCGGGCCGACCGGCTCGAGGAGTACACCCGGCGCCACGAGCAGGTGTGGCCGGACATGCTGGCCGCACTGCGCGAGACCGGCTGGCGGAACTACTCGTTGTTCCTGAAGCCGGACGGGTTGCTGGTCGGCTACTTCGAGACCGACGACCTGGAAGCAGCCCTCGCCGGCATGGCCGACAAGGACGTGAACACCCGCTGGCAGACGGAGATGGCGCCGTTCTTCGAACAGCTCGACGGTAAACCGGACGAGGGAATCGTTCCGCTGACCGAGGTCTTCCACCTCGACTAGGAGTACCCAATGATCGACCAGTCAGCCGTACGCGCGGCGCTGCGGGCGCAGCACATCGAGACACCGTCGTGGGCGTACGGCAACTCCGGCACCCGGTTCAAGGTTTTCGCGCAGGAAGGGGTGCCGCGCAACGCCTACGAGAAGGTGGACGACGCGGCGACCGTCCACCGGTTCACCGGAGTGGCACCGTCGGTCGCGCTGCACATCCCGTGGGACAAGGTCGACGACTACGCCGACCTGGCCAAGCACGCACGGGACCGGGGCATCGCGCTGGGTGCGATCAACCCGAACGTGTTCCAGGAGGACGACTACAAGCTGGGCAGCGTCTGCAACCCGGACGCGGCCGTACGCCGCAAGGCGCTCGACCACCTGCTCGAGTGCGTGGACATCATGGACGCCACCGGGTCGGCCGACCTGTCGCTCTGGTTCGCGGACGGCACCAACTATCCCGGCCAGGACTCCATCCGCGAGCGGCAGGAGCGGTTGTCCGAGGCGTTGTCGACCGTCTACACGCGACTTTCCGACGGTCAGCGGATGTTGTTGGAGTACAAGCTGTTCGAGCCGGCGTTCTACACGATGGACGTGCCGGACTGGGGCACCAGCTACGCGCACTGCGTGGATCTCGGCCCGAAGGCGCAGGTGCTCGTGGACACCGGGCACCACGCGCCCGGCACGAACATCGAGTTCATCGTGTCGTTCCTGTTGGGACGGTCGCGGCTCGGCGGGTTCCACTTCAACTCGCGCTTCTACGCCGACGACGACCTGATGGTCGGCGCGGCCGACCCGTACCAGCTGTTCCGCATCATGGTGGAGATCGTGCTCGGCGGCGGGCTCGACGCGAGCGCCGGGATCGCGTTCATGCTCGACCAGTGCCACAACATCGAGCCGAAGATCCCCGCGCTCATCCGCTCGGTGCTCAACGTCCAGGAGGCCACGGCCAAGGCGCTGCTGGTCGACGCGGACGCGTTGCGGGACGCGCAGCGCTCGGGGAACGTGTTGGAGGCCAACGCGGCGCTCACCGACGCGTTCGCCACCGACGTGCGCCCGCTGCTCGCCGAGCTGCGGGAGGACATGGGGATCGACCCGGACCCGATGGCCGCGTACCGGCGGTCCGGGCACTTCGAACAGCTCCGCGAGGAGCGCAAGGACGGCGCGTCGGCGGGTTGGGGGGCGTGATGAGACCGGGTGTCCTGCTGGCGGCGTTGCTCATGCTGGGCTCGACCGTCGCGGCGGCCGAGCCGGCCGGCCGAAGTGGACCATCGGTGGCACTGCTGCGGGACACCCAGCTCGACCCGACGGCGCTGTACTTCGTCTCCTACGACGGCCTGGTGAACAACGAGTCGTACCAGCAGGAGGCGATCCTCACCCACGCCGGCTACCAGTACACCGCCTGGTACACGGCGGATCGCAGCGCGGTCGTGGCACGGCGGAAGGCGCGGACGAGTTCGTGGCAGACGATCACGCTGCCTCACAAGCTGTCGGCGAACGACTCGCACAACGTGATCTCGCTGGGCATCTCGCCGAAGGACGGCCGGCTGCACATCGCCATGGACACCCACAACACGCCGGTGTTCTACGTGAAGTCGGCGGCCGGACTGGTGTCGCGGCCGCAGTGGTCGCTCGCCGACTTCGGCCCCGTGCAACGGACGCTGGACGGCGTCGACCTGGGCGGCATCAGCTACCCGCAGTTCGTGGTCACCCCGGACAGCAACCTCCAGCTGAGCTTCCGCACGGGCGGCTCCGGCAACGGCACGAACGAGCTCGCCGAGTACGACGGGACCTGGCGCAAGCTCGGCAAGTGGACGTCCGCCACCGGTGACTGGACCGGACCGAACGGGGTCGTCAGCAGTACCCGCAACATGTACCTGCACGGCCTGACCTACGACCGCACCGGCCGGCTGCACGCGGCGTTCACCTGGCGCGAGGGCAACGCTGGCGTCCTGTGCGCGCCGGGCGGCTTGACTAACCACGACACCGGTTACGTCTACAGCGACGACAGCGGTCGCACCTGGCACGCGAACGACGGCACGGCGGTCACCACGCCGATCGGCGTCGACCAGCGGCTCGTGGTCGACCCGCTCCACCCGAACCACGGGCTGATGAACCAGGAGAGCCAGGCGGTCGACTCGACCGGCACCCCGCACGTGGTCATCAGCTACGTACCCGGCCGGTTCACGCAGTGCGTCACCAGCTACGCGGCGGACCGGACGCGGTGGGGCCGCACGTTCCACCTGACCCGGCGCGCCGACGGAAGCTGGACCAAGCGGGAGGTCCCGGTCCCGCCGAACGCGACGGGCCGTACGAAGATCGTCTTCGACAGCTCCGACAACGCGTACCTGGTCATGCCCTACGGCCGGATCGTGGCCGCGTCGAAGGAAAGCGGCTGGACCGACTGGGCCGTGCTCTTCGACCGGCCTAGCATGAACGTGTTCGGCGAGGTCAACGTCGACCTGAGCGGCGGCGTGCTCTCCGTGCAGTACCAGCAACGATCGACCGGCACCACGCCGTCCCCGATCCGGGTCGCGGACTTCCGGATCGGCTGAGGAGGAAGACCATGAACGACCGGAGGCGGCCGAGGATCGGCCTGATCGCGGGCGGGCTCGGCGCGTACTGGCCACAGTTCCCCGACCTGCTGCCGACGTTGCGGGAGTCGTCGCGGTACGTGAGCGAACGGATCGCCGGCTACGACGCGGAGATCGTCGACGTCGGGTTCATCTCCGACGAGCGGGAAGGCGCGGCGGCCGCGGAGAAGCTGCGCGAGGCGGGCTGCGACCTGATCGTCGGGTTCCTCACCACCTACCTGACGGCCACCATGCTGATGCCGGTGGCGCAACGCAGCAACGCGCCCGTGCTGCTGATCAACCTGCAGCCCACCGAGTCGATGGACCACGCGACCGTCGATACAGGACAGTGGCTCGCCTACTGCGGCGCGTGCCCGCTGCCGGAGATGGCGAACGCCTTCACCCGCGCGGGCATCCAGTTCCGCAGCGTGTCCGGCTTCCTGCTCGACGAGCGGGCGTGGACGAAGATCGAGGGCTGGGTGCGCGCGGCCGGGGTGCGCAAGGTGCTGCGCCACGGCCGGCATGGGCTGATGGGCCACCTCTACCCCGGCATGTACGACGTGTCGACCGACCTGGCCATGGTGAACGCGCACTTCGGCGGGCACGTGGAGGTGCTGGAGTTCGACGACCTGCGGGTGCGCGTCGAGGAGGTCACACAGTCCGAAGTGGACGTTCGAGTGGCCGAGGCCTCGGAGATCTTCGAGGTGACCGAGTCGGTGAACGACGAGGACCTGGCGTGGGGCGCGCGGGTCTCCGTGGGCCTCGACCGGCTGGTGGCCGACTTCGACCTCGACAGCCTCGCCTACTACCACCGCGGCCTGAACGGCGAGCAGCACGAACGGCTCGGCGCGGGGATGATCCTGGGCGCCAGCCTGCTGACCGCGCGCGGCGTCCCGGCGGCCGGCGAGTACGAGCTGCGCACAAGCATGGCCATGTTGATCATGGACGTACTCGGCGCGGGCGGCTCGTTCACCGAGTTCCAGGCGCTCGACTTCACCCGAGGCCACGTGGAGATGGGTCACGACGGCCCGGCGCACCTGGCGATCAGCGCGAAGAAGCCGCTGCTGCGCGGGCTGGGCGTGTTCCACGGCAAACGCGGCTGGGGCGTGTCGGTCGAGTTCGACGTGGCCACCGGTCCGGTGACGCTGCTCGGCGTCGGCCAGACCCGCGACGGCCGCTACACGCTGGTCGCCGCCGAGGGCACGGTGGCCGACGGCCCGCACATGAAGATCGGCAACACGACCAGCCGCGTCGACTTCGGCCGCGACCCGGGCGAGTGGACGGACGCGTGGTCGGCGAGCGGCGTCGGCCACCACTGGGCCCTGGGCACCGGCCACCGCCTGAACGACCTACGAGCGGTAGCCGACCTATTAAAGGTAGACCTGATCACCGTCCCCTGACCGGTCATCATGCGCGACGGGAGTGGTCATCATGCATGATGACCGTTCCGGGCACCCATGATGACCGTTCCCGTCGTGCATGATGACCGTTAGAGGTTGTAGGTGTGGCGGGCGGTGGTCGTGAAGACGGCGTCCTGTTCCGTCGGTGACAGGGTTGTCGCCGCGTTGAGGACCTCCGCGTAGGTGGCCGCTAGTTCGCACACCGGCCAGTCCGAGCCGAACATGACGCGGGCCGGGCCGAACGAATCGAGCACGTGCGACGCGATCGGGGCCAAGTCGGATACCTGCCAGTCGGTCCACGACGCCTCGGTGACCAGGCCGGACAGTTTGCACACCACGTTCGGCCGCGCCGCCAGCTCGGTGAGCCACGCCTTCCAGGCGGGCGAGGCGACGCCCGGCTTGCCCGCGTGGTCCAGGACGAACCGCCCCGACGGCAGCGCATCGACGGCCGCCAGTACCGACGGGTACTGCGGCGACCTCACCAGCAGGTCGTAGACCAGCCCAGCGGAGGCCACGGCCGCGAGCCCCCGCCGCACGTCCGGAAGCGTCAGCCACTCCGGGTCGGCCTCGGCCTCGACCACATGGCGGATACCCACCAGACGCGATCCGCCGGGCAGCGAACGCAGCTCGGCGAGCCGGTCGGCCACGTCCGGCGCGGTCAGGTCCACCCAGCCGACCACCCCGAGCACCAGGTCGCCGCTGACCGCCAGGAACTCCTCGGTCTCGGCCACCGACGACACCGTCTGCACGAGCACCGTGCCCGTCACCCCGGCCGGCTCGGTCACCGCCCGCAGCTCGTCCATCTGGTATGGCTTGCGGATCGGCGTGAGCGCGTCGCCCGCCAGCCACGGGTAGTCCCGGCGCGCCGGGTCCCACAGGTGGTGGTGCGCGTCGATGGTCATCGGGACACCACCGGGACGTCCGAGCGCAACAGGCCCTCGGCCATCAGCTCGGCCCACAGCTCGGGCGGGATGGGCACGGCGCCACGCCGCGCGTTGTCGATCACCTGCCGCGGCGAGCTGGCGCCGAGGACCACGCTCGCCACCACCGGGTGCGCCAGCGGCAACCCGATGGCCGCGGCCGGCAGCTCGACGCCGTGGCGTTCGCAGATCTCCGCGATGCGCCGGGCGCGGTCGACCAGCTCGGGCGGGGCGGCCGAGTAGTTGTAGAGGCCGCCCGGGGTCGCCGTGGCGAGAATGCCGCTGTTGAACACCCCGGCGGCCATCACCGCCACCCCGCGCTTCTCGCACAGCGGCAGCAGCTCGTCGAGCGCCGGCTGCTCCAGCAGCGTGTACCGGCCGGCGATCATCACGGTGTCCACGTCGGCGCGCCGCACGAACTCTGCGACCAGGTCCGGGACGTTCATGCCGAGCCCGACCCCACCGATAACGCCCTGGTCACGCAGCTCGATCAGCGCGGGCAACGCCCCGGCGAGCGCCTCCTCCACGTGGTTGTCCGCGTCGTGCACGAGCGCGATGTCGATGCGGTCCAGGCCGAGCCGCTCCAGGCTCGACTCCAGCGAGCGCAGCGCGCCGTCGCGGCTGTAGTCGAGCCGGCGGCGCAGCGTGGCCGGCACCTCGAACAGGTCCGTGTCCTTTTCCCCCGCGAAGTCCGGATTGTCCTCCAGCAGCCTGCCGACCTTCGTGGACAGCACGAACTCGTCCCGCGGCCGGCCGGCCAGCGCGGCGCCGAGCCGCAGCTCGGACAGGCCGAGCCCGTAGTGCGGCGCCGTGTCGAAGTAGCGGATGCCCTGGTCCCAGGCGGTATCGACGATCTCGGCGGCATCGTCGTCGGTCATCGCGCGGTACAGGTTGCCCAGCTGCGCGCAGCCGAGTCCCAAGGGGGTTACCCGCATTGTGGCTCCATTCATGGCAGTCTTGGGGGAAGTAAACATCCGAGGTCTGTGAGGGAGGTCGTGCCATGCCGGTCACCGACGAAGCGATCGACAAGATCAAGGGCATGATCATTTCGGGCGAGCTGGCGCCGGGCGACCGGCTCCCGAAGGAGGCCGATCTGGCCTCGCGCCTCGGGCTGTCCCGCAGCTCGCTGCGCGAGGCGGTCAAGGCGTTGTGCCTGATCAGGGTGCTCGACGTGCGCCAGGGCGACGGCACGTACGTGACCAGTCTCGAGCCGAAGCTCCTGCTCGACGCCATGACGTTCGTGGTCGACTTCCACCGCGACGACACGGTTCTCGACTTCCTGGCCGTGCGCCGCATCCTCGAACCGGCGGCCACCGCCATGGCCGCGCTCACCATGTCCGACGAGGACGTGGCCGAGCTGGAGAAGCTCCTCGAAGGACTCGACGAGTCGCCGACCGTCGAGGCGCTCGTGGCCAACGACCTGGAGTTCCACCGCCGCATCGCGCTCGGCACCGGCAACCCCGTGCTCTGCTCGCTGATCGACAGCCTGTCCGGCCCGACCACCCGCGCCCGGATCTGGCGCGGCCTCACCCAGGAGGGCGCGGTCGCGAAGACCAGGGAACAGCACCGCGCGATCTACGAGGCGATCGCCGGCCGCGAGCCGGAACTGGCCCGGTCGTGGGCGACCGTCCACATCTCCGGCGTCGAGCAGTGGCTGCGCAACGCCCTGGGATCCGCAGAGGCTGTTCCGCCTCCCCGAGATTAAAAGTGTTGGTTGCGTCCCAGCGCATCGTGCGAACGTCCGTGGATAGTGGCTAGGTGCCGTCACGGTCCCCTGAGGTTCCGTTCGTCGGTGCTCGGCTATGTTCCAACCCTCCTCAGGTCTGCGGTTTGCCGCCCGTGAACCTCGCCAGCATCAGCGACACCAGGATGATCGCGCCGTACACCGCCTGGATCCAGAACGACTCCACCTGGGCCAGCGTGAGCAGGTTCTCCACCACGGCCAGCAGCAGCACGCCGGTGAGCGCGCCGAACATGGTGCCGCGCCCGCCGTCCAGTGAGATACCGCCGATGACCGCCGCCGCGAACACCGTGAAGATCATGCCGTCGCCCTGGTTGGCGTTGATGGCGCCGACGTAACCGGTCAGCACCAGGCCGCCGATCGACGCGAGCACCCCGGCCACCACGAACACCAGCCACGAGATGCGGTCCACGTTGATGCCGGCCGCGCGGGCGGCCTCCCGGTTGCCGCCGATCGCGTACAGCGCCCGGCCGATCCGGTGGTAGCGCAGGATGAAACCCACGACGCCGTAGAGGATCAGCGCGAGCCACACGGAGATCGGCAGGCCGATGAACGTGGCCGTGGCGAGCGTGAAGAACGCCTCGGGCATGTCGAACAGCGTGCGGCCCTCGGTGGCGCCGACCAGCAGTCCACGAAGGACGATCAGCATGGCGAGCGTCACGATGAACGCGTTGAGCTTGAGCTTCACTATGAGGAAACCGTTGAACGTGCCGACCGCCGCGCCGACCACCAGGATCGCGGCGATACCGGCGAACGCCGGCCACTCGGTGCCGAACCCCGTGGAGATCACCAGCAACGCGCCGACGGCCGGCGCGATGCCCACAGTGGACTCCAGCGACAGGTCGAACTTGCCGGAGATCAACACCAGCGACTCGCCGAGCACGACCAGCGCCAGCGCGGCCGACGCGCCCAGCACGCTGATCATGTTGCTGGTGGTCAGGAAGTTGTCGTTGACCACCGCGCCGATCCCCAGCAGCACACCCAGCGCGGGCAGCAGTGCCAGCTCACGCAGCCGCGGCACCCGCCACGCCGACCTGGCCGCCGAACGCGGCTCCGCCGTGCGCTCGTCCGGGAGCACCTCAGTCATCCGACCCGACTCCTTCGATGTCAGCCACCAGGTCACCCACGGACCAGCCGGCCTCGTGTTCGGCCACCAGCTCGCCGGCTCGCAGCACCAGCACCCGGTCGCACGGCCGCAGATCGTCCAGCTCGTCGCTGACGATCAACACGGCCTTGCCTTCCGCGCGTACTCGCTCGACCTGGGCGAGCAGCGCCTCCTTGGACCGCACGTCGACGCCGGCCGTCGGGTTGATCAGCACCAGCACGCTCGGGTCGCTCGCCAATGCCCTGGCGAGCACCACTTTCTGCTGGTTGCCGCCCGAGAGCGCGTCGGTCTGCTGGTCCGGTCCGGCCGCCACGATGTCGTGGTCGGCGATGGCCCTGGTGGCCAGCGCCGCGCGTGCCTTCGGTGCGGCCAGGCCGGCCGGGCCGAGGCGGTCCATCACGGTCATGGTCGCGTTGTCCGCTATGGACAGTCCCAACACGAGCCCCTGGTGATGCCGATCCCGTGGCACGCAACCGATACCGGCACGCAGCGCGGCGGCCACGTTCCCGCGTGGCAACGGCTTGCCCGCCACCGTGACGCGGCCGGTCCGCGGCGACCGCAGTCCGTAGAGCGTCTCGGCCAGCTGGTGCTTGCCGCTGGCGTTACTGCCGGCCACACCCAGCACCTCGCCGCGGCGCAACCGGAACGACACGTCGGCGAACGAGTCGCCGGACAGGTTCTCCGCCTCCAGCGCGTCCGCCGCGTCGGCCGGCACCCCCTCCCGCTCGGCCGCGTCGGCGACCGTCAGACCGCCGGTGTCACCGGTCATCGCGTCGATCAACTGGGTGCGCGAGACGTCGGCCACCGGCGCGGTGAGCACGTGCCGCGCGTCGCGCAGCACGGTCACCGCCTGGCAGACCTCGTACACCTCCTGCAGGTGGTGGGAGATGAACAGGAACGTCACGCCCGCGTCCTGCAGCTCCCGCATCCGCACGAACAGCCGCTCGATGGCCGCGCTGTCCAGTTGGGCGGTCGGTTCGTCGAGCACGATGAACCGGGCGCCGTAGGACAAAGCTCTGGCGATCTCCACCAGCTGACGGTCCTCAACGGACAGTTCACCCGCCGCGACGTCCGGGTCGACGTCCACCCGCCACGACTCGAGCAACGCGGCCGAGTCGCGCCGCAGCCGCGACCAGCTGATCACCCCGCGCCGGGTCGGCTGCCGGTTGATGAACAGGTTCTCGGCGACCGTGAGGTGAGGGATCACCGTGGAGTGCTGGTAGACGCAGGCGACGCGCTGCCGCCACGCCTCCCGGTCGCCGAGCGCCGGCGCCGGCTTCCCGGCGAATCGCACCCATCCGACGTCCGGTTTGGACAGTCCGGTGAGGATGGACACGAGCGTGGACTTGCCGGCACCGTTGCGCCCGACGAGTGCGTGCGACTCGCCGGGCTCAACGGTCAGGCTCACGTCGTGCAGGGCGACGGTCGGGCCGTACCGTCTCCCAACTCCGTGCACTTCAACTACATTCACAGCCTGTTGCCCCACAGGGACTCGTCATCGACGTTCTCCGCGGTGATCACCGGGGCGGGCAGTTGGTCCTCCAGGATGCCCGGCATGGTCTCGACGACCGTGCTGTCGTGGTCGGTCGGGCCCTCCTTGAAAGTCTCACCGGCCATGGCCTTCTTCAGCCAGTACATGCCGAACTCGGCGTAGGCGTCGGCCGGCTGGGACACCGTGGCGTCCAACTCGCCGGCCCGGATGGCCTCGAGTTCCTGTGGGATGCCGTCGTTGCTGACCAGCACCACGTGGCGCGGGTCGCCCACCGGGAACTTCATGTTCTTGCGCTCCAGCACCTGCAGCGTCGGCGCCAGGTACACGCCGCCGGCCTGCATGTACACGCCCTTCACGTCCGGGTTCGCCGTGAGCAGGCCCTCGAGGCCGGACGCCGCCTTCTCCGCCACCCAGTCGGCCGGCACCTCGAGCACCTGGATGTTCGGGAACTGCTCGGCCATGCACTCGCGGAACGCCTCGGACCGGTCCCGGCCGTTCACCGAGGCCAGGTCGCCCATGATCTGCACTACCTTGCCCTGCTGGACCTTCTGGCCGATGTGCTCGCACGCCTTGGTGCCGTAGGCCCGGTTGTCCGCGCGGACGACCATGGCGACCGTGCCACTCTCCGGCGCCACGTCCACGGCCACCACCGGCACACCCTTGCGCTCGGCCTGGTTGAGCCCGGCCACGATGGCCGCCGAGTCCAGTGGCGTCACGAGCAGCCCGCTGATGTTCTGGTTGAGCAGGTTGTTGATGTCGGTGATCTGCTTCTGCGTGTCACCGTCGGCGTTGACCGTGGGCAGCACGTCGAGATCGGCGTCCTCGGCCATCTGCGGCACGTAATTGTTGTACGCCTGCCAGAACGGCGAGGTCAGCAGCGGCACGGTCGCACCGATCTGCCCGGTGCCACCATCACCGCCGCCTGCCGTGTCGGTGGTCGAGCCGCAGGCGCCCACCGTGAGCGCGAGCACTGTCGCCGCAGCAGCTTTCAGGACTGTTGTGCGCACCGCATCCTCCTTGATGCTTGACAAAGGCTCAGTTGGTGGCTCGCGGTCGGGGCCGCAGGCCGTACATGCCACCGTCGACCGCGAGCGCGGTCCCGGTGGTCGAACCGGACAGGGGGCTCGCCAGATAGGCGATCGCGTGGCCAACCTCGTCGGCGGTGACCAGCCGCCCCATGGGTTGGCGTGCCTGCAGAGCGGCACGTTCGGCGTCGGGATCGGCGGCCGCGTCGAGCAGCCGGCCGACCCACGGAGTGTCCGCGGTGCCCGGGCACACGCAGTTCACCCGGATCTGGTCGTCGAGATGATCGGTGGCCATGGCCAGGGTGAGCGCGAGCACCGCGCCCTTGCTGGCCGAGTACAGCGCCCGGTTCGGCAGGCCGGACCAGGCGGCGATGGAGCAGGTGTTCACCACGGCGGCCTTGTCCGACCGCCGCAAGTACGGAAGCGCGGCCCTGGTCGTGCGGACCATGCCGAGCACGTTGACGTCCAGCACGCGGTGCCACTCGTCGTCGCTGTTTGCCGTGACGTCGCCCTGCGCACCGATGCCGGCGTTGTTCACCAGCACGTCGATGCCGCCGAAGCGCTCGACCACCGCGTCGATGGCGGCCGTCACCTCACCGTCGTCGGACACGTCGCAGCGGAACCCATCGGCCGGCGGGTTGAGGTCGAGCACCGCCACGTCCGCACCTCTGGCCGCCAGCGTGGTCGCCGCCGCCAGGCCGATGCCGGACGCACCGCCGGTCACCACCGCCACCAGACCGCTGAACTCGGTCATTCGTCCCTCCACTCAGGACCATCGGGAAAGGCGTACCGCGCCAACGTCTCGTCGTACATCCGCGCGGAGAAACCCGGCGTCGTCGGCGCCAGGTATCGCCCATCTCGGACGATAGCGGGATCCACGAAGTGTTCGTGCAGATGATCCACCCATTCGATGGCCCGGTCGGCCTGCGTGCCCGAGACGGCCACGAAGTCGAACATCGACAGGTGGCGGACCAGTTCACACAGGCCGACGCCGCCCGCGTGGGGGCAGACGGGCACGCCGTACTTGGCGGCCAGCAGCAGGATGGCGAGGTTCTCGTTGACCCCGCCGACGCGGGCCGCGTCCAGCTGCAGCACCGACAGCGCGCTGGCCTGGAGGAACTGCTTGAACATCACGCGGTTCTGCACGTGCTCGCCCGTGGCGACCCGGATCGGCGCGATGGCCTCGCCGATCGCGCGGTGGCCGAGGATGTCGTCCGGCGAGGTCGGCTCCTCGATCCAGTACGGCTCGTACGGGGCGAGCGCGTGCATCCACTTGATGGCCGGTTCGACGTCCCAGCGCTGGTTCGCGTCGACCGCGATCCGGACGTCCGGGCCGACCGCCTCGCGGGCCAGCCGCATGCGGCGGATGTCGTCGTCGAGGTCGGCGCCCACCTTGAGCTTGATCATGGTGAACCCGTCGGCCACCGCCTGCCGGGCCAGCCGGACCATCTTGTCGTCGGGGTAGCCGAGCCAGCCGGCGCTCGTGCTGTAGGCGGGGAACCCGTGGGTGAGCAGCGTGTTCGTGCGTTCCGCGCGGCCGGGCTCGGCTTTACGCAGGATGTCGAGCGCCTCTTGCTCGGTGAGCGCGTCGGACAGATAGCGGAAGTCGACCAGGGAGACCAGTTCCTCCGGCGACATCCGGGTCAGGAAGCTCCACAGTGGACGCTCGGCGTTTCTGGCCGCCAGATCCCAGGCGGCGTTCACCACGGCGCCGATGGCCATGTGCGCCACGCCTTTTTCCGGGCCGAGCCACCTTAGTTGCGAGTCGCCGACCAGGTCTCGCGAGAGGGCGCCCAGGTCACCGGCCGTCTCCGGCACCGTGCGCCCGACCACCAGGTGCTCGAGAGCGCGGATGCCGGCTGCCTGGACGTCGTTGCCCCGGCCGATGGTGAAGGCGAACCCGTAGCCGTCGGGGCCCTCATCCGTGCGGAGGACGACGTAGGCGGCCGAGTAGTCCGGGTCGGGGTTCATGGCGTCGGAGCCGTCAAGCTCGCGGGAGGTGGGGAATCGGATGTCGAGCACATCCATGCCGATGATGCGCGCCATCCCAGATACCCACCTCTCCCAAAACCGAACAGACATCCGATGTATACCCGACGGCTCGTTCGGAATCTATAGTCTCCGGCGGGTCGACACCAAATTGATCCGACCACGCGAGATCGCGGTTCCCGACCGCGAGATCGCGCCTCCCGACCGCGAGATCGCGGTTCCCGCACGCGAGATCGCGGTTCCGGTGGTGCCCGCGCACCTACTTCCCCACCTCCCGACCGCATGTCGCCACCTCTCGACCGCATGTTCCCGCCTACCGCACGCGAGTTCGCGGTTCGAAGGTGGCGTCGGGACGTGGGGACATGCGGTCCAGAGGTGGCGACATGCGGTCTGGTGGTGGGGACATGCGGTCCGGACGTGGGGACATGCGGTTCGTGTGGCTACTCGCCTAGCGCACCGCCCGCCAGTTCGGTGACGATGTCCAGGTGGCCGAGGTGACGGGCGTATTCCTGCAGCATGTGGAACAGCACCCGCTCCAAGGTGGCCGGCTCGGGGGCGGGCCAGCCGGGACCGGGCGCGCCGACCATGTCGAGGTCGGTCGCCTCGACGAACGCCCTGGTGTAGATGGCGCGCTCGGTCAGCGCGGCCGCCACGTCGTCGAAGGTGGTTCCGGCGGGCACCTGCCAGCGACCGTCCGGTTGGTCGCCCCACGGCTCGGGCACGGCCCGGCCCTCGAAGCGCCACTCGATCCAGCGCCGCTCCATGTAGGTGAGGTGCACGAGCAACTCGATCGGGGCCCAGTCGGAGGGCAGGCGGCTGGCCCGGCGGTCGGCCTCCGGCAGCGCGCGGACCTTGTCGATCGCCTGGGTCCGGAAGTAGTCGAGATAGCGCAGGAAGACCTCGGCACGCGAGGCGGCTGGGTCGGTCGGCTCGGGAAACGCCAGTTCCATGTGGGTGAGTACACCAGCAAATGGGCCGGGTCAGCTGCCCGGAACCGCGATCTCGCGTGCGGGAACCGCGATTTCGCGTGCGGGAACCGCGATCTCGGGGGTTAGTCTCCGGTCTCCCCTGGCGGGGAGTGCCCCTCCGGGCTGAAAATGGGCGGGCTCCGCCTGCCCCTCAGCGGTCCTCGCGTGGTCTGCACGGGGCTGCGGCCACACACCGCAGGTTAGTAACCAGCGATTTCACCGCCAGCCAGGGTGCGCCGTGGGTCTATTTCGGATTAGGTGACTACTAGGACTTCCAGGGTCCGGGGACCGTGGACGCCCTCCACGCGGTCCAACTCGATGTCGCTCGTGGCCGAGGGGCCGCTGATGAACGTCAACGGGCGGGTCGGGTCCAGGCGCGCCAGAGCCTCCGGCACCGTGCCCACCACCTGATCCTCGTGCACCACGCACAGGTGGTAGTCCGGCACCAGGCTGAGCACGCGCCGGCCCTGCGCCTCCCCCGCGTCCAGCACGATCGTGCCCGTCTCGGCGATCGCCACGGCGCAGCCGGTCAGCACGCCACCCGCGCGATCCATGAACGGCACCGACAGGGGACCCGCCGCCCCGTCCAGCGACCAGACGACGTCGCCCACCCGCCACCACGGCGGGACGTCCGCCGGCGCCACCATCACCCGTCGCGCCGACACCGACGACGCGATGGCCGCCGGCAGCCCCGCCTCGGTCACGCGGCGCACGACCGCGCGGTAGTCGGCCACCCGCTCCTCGAACAGGCCGAGCACGTCCGGGAACGCCCGGGAACGCTCGTAGTCACGAGGGATCTCCGGCGGTACCGGTCGGTCGGCCAGCGCCGCGCGGATCCGGCCGAGCACCACACTGCGCGCGTCAGCCACGGGTCCTCCGCCACCACGCCGAGAACGACTCCCGCGCCGGCACCGGCAGGTCCCGCGAGTCGGTCCACCGCGAACCCGGCCACGGCAACCGTTTGATCCGTCCGCGACGCCAGAAGAACCGCGTGGCACCGGCCAGCCGCTGTGCCAGCCGGAACCGGGTGGGCGAGGCCATCACCCACGACGCGGCGGCCATGGCCACGGCCTCCGGGCTGCGGGTGTCGACCGCCTTGGTACGCAGGTGAACCAGCACCTCGGGGATGTCGATCCGCACGGGACACGCCTCGAAACACGCGCCGCACAACGACGACGCGAACGGCAGCGACTTCAGCAGCGCCGCCGTCGAGGGGTCGTCCGTGCCGGCGCCCAGCTGCGGGGTGAGGATCGCGCCGATCGGGCCCGGGTACACGGAGCCGTACGCCTGCCCGCCCGTCCGCTCGTACACCGGGCACACGTTCAGGCACGCCGAACACCTGATGCACCGCAGCGCCTGCCGGCCCACCTTGTCGGCCAGCGTCTTCGTGCGCCCGTTGTCCAGCAGCACCAGGTGGAACGCCCGCGGACCGTCGCCGGGGGTGACGCCCGTCCACACCGACGTGTACGGGTTCATCCGCTCGGCCGTGGAGCTGCGCGGCAGCAGCTGCAGGAAGACCTCGAGATCCGACCACGTGGGCACGAGCTTCTCGATGCCCATCACGGTGATCAGCGTTTCGGGCAGCGTCAGGCACATCCGCCCGTTGCCCTCCGACTCGACCACCACCACCGACCCGGTGTCGGCCACCGCGAAGTTGGCCCCGGAGATCGCCACCTTGGCGGACAGGAACTTGCGCCGCAGGTGCGTGCGCGCCGCGTCAGCCAGGTCGGTCGGCCGGTCGGACAGCTCGCCCACACCCGGCATGGTCCGCCGGAAGATGTCCCTGATCTCCGACCGGTTCCGGTGGATGGCCGGCACGAGGATGTGCGACGGCCGGTCGTTGCCCAGCTGCACGATCAGCTCGGCCAGGTCGGTCTCGATGGCCGACACGCCACCCTCGGCGAGCGCCTCGTTCAGCCCGATCTCCATGGTGGCCATGGACTTGACCTTCACGACCTCGTCGGCGCCCGTGGCGCGCACCAGCCCGAGCACGATCTCGTTGGCCTCGGCGGCGTCCCGCGCCCAGTGCACGACGCCGCCGCGGGCCGTGACCGCCTCCTCCAACCGTTCCAGGTAGACGTCCAACTGGGACAGTACGTCGTCCTTTATGGCCTCACCGGCGAGCCGCAGCCGCTCCCAGTCCGGCAGTTCCGCCACGGCCGCCAGGCGCTTGGTCCGGATGGTTCCCGTGGCGTGGGCGAGGTTGCCGCGCAGCTGGACGTCGGCCAGCGCGTCGCGGGCGGCGGCCGGGAACGTCGGACTGCCCAGCCACGTCACCGGGTTGCGACCCATGGCTCCTCCTCCGTACTGGCCAGGATGTCCGCCAGGTGCAACGCCCGCACACCCGTCCGCAGCCGCGAGAGCCCGCCGCCGATGTGCATGAGACAGGAGTTGTCGCCGGCCGTGAGGACCTGCGCGCCCGTGTCGAGCACGTGGCTCATCTTGTCGGCCAGCATGGCGGTCGACGTCTCGGCGTTCTTGATGGCGAACGTGCCGCCGAAGCCGCAGCACGACGTGGCGGCCGGCAGCTCGACCAGGTCGAGCCCGCGCACCGCCCGCAGCAGCCGCAACGGCTTGTCCCCCACTTCGAGCATCCGCAGCGAGTGGCACGTCGGGTGGTAGGTGACCCGGTGCGGGAAGTAGGCGCCCACGTCCTCCACGCCCAGCACGTCGACCAGGAACTCCGACAGCTCGTAGGTCCGCCCGGCCACCCGCACGGTCGAGCGGTGCAGCCCCGGGTACAGGTCCCGCACCATGCCGACGCACGACCCGGACGGCGCGACCACCGCGTCGTAGTCGTCGAACGCCTTGGCCGTCCGCTTGGCGAGCGTGGTGGCGTGTCTGCGGTAACCGGTGTTGTAGTGCATCTGCCCGCAGCACGTCTGCGCCGCCGGGTACTCCACGGTGCAGTCCAGCCGTTCGAGCAGCCGCACCACCGCACGTGCGGTGTCCGGGAACAACGTGTCGGTCAGACACGTGGCCATCAGGGCGACCCGCAAGGCTCTCCTTCCCGGAGGGCTCAGGCCTTGGCAAGCACCTGCCGTTGCCGGCCGAGCCCGTCGATCTCGATCTCCATCACGTCGTCGACCGAAAGGTACGGGAAGCGGCCCGAGAGCGCGACGCCCTGTGGCGTTCCGGTGTTCAGCAGATCCCCCGGCTCGAGAACCATGAACTGGCTGAGGTGGTGGACCAGTTCGGCCACCCCGAACAACATGTCCGCGGTGGTCGAGTCCTGCCGCGCCTCACCGTTGACGAACGAGCGCAGCCCGAGTGCGGCCGGATCGACCTCGTCGGCCGGGACCAGCCACGGGCCGAGCGGGTTGAACGTCTCGCAGCACTTGCCCTTCGACCACTGTCCACCGGAGACCGTTGCGTCCAGCTGGAAGGTCCGCTCGGACACGTCGTTGGACACCGTGTAGCCGGCGATGTGGTCCAGCGCCACCTCGGGCGACTCGACATAGCGGGCCCGGCGACCGATCACCACGCCCAGCTCCACCTCCCAGTCGACCTTCTCGGCGCCGCGCGGGACCAGCACGTCGTCGAACGGGCCGACCACCGTGTTCGGGTGTTTGAAGAACACGACCGGCTGCGCGGGCGGCGCGGCGCCGGACTCGGCCGCGTGGGCCGCGTAGTTCATGCCGACGCAGACCACCGACGGCGGCCGCGCGATCGGCGGGCCGATCCGCTGCCCGGTGATGTCCTCCTCGGGCAGCTCACCGGCGGCGAGCGCGGCCCGCACCCGCGCGATCCCGTCGCCGGCCAGGAACGCTCCGTCGATGTCGCCGGTCAGGCCGAACGCCCGATCCTGGTCGTCGAGCACCACTGGACGTTCGGCGCCGGGGGCGCCCACTCGCATGAGCCGCAAGGCAATCGCTCCTCGTCTGAAGACGTGGTCGGTCAGTCTCACCTTAGTGTCTCTGCCGGACGCGGCCCGGCGAGTCCCACGTTGAGAACCGGCGAGTCCCACGTTCGGAGTGGGTGAGTTCCACGTTCGGTGCGCCACCAGGTGTGTTGCGAACGTGGGACTCACCGGTCCCGAACGTGGGACTCGCCGGTCCCGAACGTGGGACTCGCGTGTTCTGAACGTGGGACTCGCCGGTCCCGAACGTGGGACTCGCCGGTCTTGAACGTGGGACTCGCCGGTCCCGAACGTGGGACTCGCGTGTTCTGAACGTGGGACTCGCGTGGTGTTAACCGGGCGCGAAACGGGGTTTCATGCCTTCCGGGTCACCTCGGGTACAGGCGGTTCTTCGGGATCACCTGCTGTGGGATGTTCGGGCTGGACCAGATCAGCTTCATCGACGCCTCGCCGCCCTGTTCCGTGTGCTCGAGCTGGATCGAGTACCGCTGACCGGCCCGCAGGTCGATCGTGCCGCTGTCCACGGCCGGGCCGTGCGGCGTGGTGTTGTCGATGATCAGCTGGCCGTTCACCCACAGCCGGACGGTGTCGTCGGAGACCGTGGTGAACGTGTACCGCTCGGTGAAGGGCGCCTCCACCGTGCCGGTCCAGCGGCCGGCGAACGGCTCGGCGGGAATCGCCGGGTCGGGTGAGCCCGTGAACTTCCAGTTGTAGTTGACGCCCGGGTCGGTCCTGGTCACCGCCGGGTCGCCGGTGAAGGTGGCGTTGGACCAGAACGACGCGGAGAGTCCGGTGCCGCGGGCCGGACCGGCCGGGCGATCACCCCGCACGGTCAGCTCGACCACCGTGGCGATCTCGTTGGTCGCCGCGCCGCTCGGGGTGATGGTGACCGTGTCCCCGCTCCGGCCGGCGGTAACCCGCTGGTCGCTGCCGAGCACGCGGGCACTGGTCACGGTGAACGGCGCGAGCGCCGCCAGGTCGACCGACCCGCCCGCCCCCGGCCAGTCGTACACCGACACGTACAGCTTGTCGCCGCGCCTGCTCACCGCACCCCACTCGGGTTCGGCCACGATGCCGGGCGCCCGCGCGCCGTAGACGGCGGCGCCGTTGAAGTCGAGCCAGTCGCCCACCTGCCGCAACCGGTCGACCGACTCCGCGGGGACCACGCCGTTCGCGTCCGGACCGACGTTGAGCAGGTAGTTTCCGCTGCGCCCGGCGATGTCCACCAGGTTGCGGGTCAGCTCGACCGGCGACTTCCAGCGCTCGTCCCACCTGGCGAAGCCCCAGGAGCCGTTGAGCGTCATGCAGCTCTCCCACAGCTGCCCCGCCACGGGCGCGTCGGGGATCTCCTGCTCGGGGGTGCCGGTGTCGCCGTCGACCACGCGGCGCTTGCCGACGCGGTTGTTCACCACGATCTCCGGGTTCAGGTCGCGGACGTAGGCCTCCAGGCGCTCGCCGTCACGCTCGGTCCACGGGTTGTTCGGCCGGTCGGCGCTCCATTCGCCGTCGAACCACAGCACGGCCGGGTCGTAGCCGTCGACCAGTTCCTTGAGCTGGGCGTACATCCGCTGCTCGTAGCGCGGGAACGTGGCCGGGTCGGGGAAGTCCGGGTCGTGCCAGTCCCAGATGGAGTAGTAGAAGCCGAGCTTGATGCCGCGCTCCGCGGTGGCCCGCTTCAACTCGGCCAGGATGTCGCGGCTCGGGTCGAACGACGAGTGGTCGCGCAGGTTCCAGTCGTTGGCCTCGGTCGGCCACATGGCATAGCCCTCGTGGTGTTTCGCGGTGATCACCACATACTTCTGGCCGGCGTCGGCCGCGGCCTGCGCGATCGCGTCGGCGTCGAAGCCGGCCGGGTCGAACTCGGCGGCCACCTGCTCGTACTCGTCCTTCGGGATCGAGCAGTTGCGCTGGATCCACTCGGCGTCCTGGCAGACGGTGCCGTCCGGCCGGGTGTACCCGCCCTCCAGCTGGGAGTAGACGCCGAAGTGGATGAACATGCCGAACCGGTCCTCGCGCCACCACTGGGCGCGGGACGCGGTGAACGGGTCGTCGAACGCGTAGTTGGTACCGGGACCGGCCGACGCTGCGGAGGCGGGGACGGTCAGTGAGCCGAGCACGGTCGGGACTGCGAGCAGCACGGCCGCCGCTCGAAGCAGGGATCGTCGGGACATGCAACTCCTCCTCGTTGAAGGGTTGGCAGGGTCGCTCCGCCAGCGACTCTAAGCATCCATACATCCGATGTAAACCTGCGTTCGACTGAATCTTTCCCCTTCTGCTGCGCGACCCCCGCTGATTGGTCCGATCTTTGTTGGACGAGCCAGCGGTGGCCGCAGCGAGGCGGAGATCACCCGGGGGTGGTGCCCGGGTCCGATTCATGCTCGGATGGAAGACAAGTGCGAGCCTCGTCGGCGCCCGTCGGGGCCCGAACGGAGGTGTGATGCGCAAGGAGACGTTGGAGAGTTTCGTGCTCGGCGACGTCCTTCGGACCAAGGCGGACAGCCATCGAACCGAGCCCTTCCTGCGGTTCCGCGACGGCGCCCTCAGCTACGGCGACGTCGACACCATGGCCAACCGGATCGCCCACGGCCTGATCGAACTCGGCGTCGACAAGGGTGACCATGTCGCGGTGATGCTGCCCAACTGCCCGGAGATAGTCCCGGTGATCTTCGCGCTGGCCCGGCTCGGCGCGGTCGCCGTCCCGGTCAACACAGCACACCGCGGCGAAATGCTGCGGCACGTGCTGGCCAGCTCCGACTCGACCACCCTGATCATCGACGCCACCTACGCGGAGCGGCTGGCACCGGTGACCGACCGGCTGCCCGGCCTGCGCCGGGTGGTGGTCCGCGACCCCGGCAACGACGTTCCGCTGCACACGCTCGGCAAACCGGCCGTGCCGTTCACCAGCCTGCTCGGCCGCGACGCCACCGAGCCCCGCGCGGGCGTGACGTTCGCCGACCTGCAGGCGATCATGTACACGTCCGGGACCACCGGGCCGTCCAAGGGTGCCATGTGCTCCCACGCGCTGGCCCTGACCTGCGCGTACGACTCGCTCAACTACCTCGACCGATGGGGCAAGACGATCTACTGCCCATTACCCCTGTTCCACGCGGCCGGGCTGTGGGACGGGGTGCTGTCGGCCATGCTGGGCGGCGGCTCCATCGCGATCGTCGAGAAGTTCAGCGCCTCGCGGTTCTGGGACGACGTCAGGCAGTTCGGCGCGCAGGTCACCATGAGCGTGTTCTCCATGATCCCGATCCTGCTCAACCAGCCACCGTCCGAACGGGACTCCGACCATCCGCTCGAGATGTTCTACATGGGTAAGTCGGTGCTGGACGAGCCGCTGCGCCAACGGTTCGGCGTGCGGTCGGTGGAGACCTACACGTCCACCGAGGCCGGTATCGCCACGGGCAGCCCGTTCGGCGAGTGGCGGCTCGGCTCCTGCGGAACCGTGCACGACGAGCGGTTCACGGCGGCCGTGGTCGACGAGCACGACCGCGAGGTCGGGCCCGGCGAACCGGGTGAGCTGGTGCTACGACCCAAGCAGCCGTTCGTGATCACCTCCGGGTACTACGGCACGCCGGAGGCCACGGCCGAGACGTTCCGCAACCTGTGGTTCCACACGGGCGACCGGGTTTGGCGCGACGAGGACGGGTACTTCTTCTTCCTGGACCGGATGAAGGACTCGATCAGGCGCCGGGGGGAGAACATCTCGGCGTTCGACCTGGAATGCGAGGTCAACCTGCACCCGTCGATCATGGAGAGCGCGGCGATCGGCGTGCCGTCCGAGCTGGAGGACGAGGACGTGAAGCTGGCGGTCGTCCTGCGCCCCGGTGCCAGTCTCGAGCCGGAAGAGTTGATCGAGTACTGCGCCGAGAACCTGCCGAAGTTCATGGTGCCGCGCTACATCGAGTTCGTCGACGCCCTCCCCCGCACCCCGACCGACAAGGTCGCCAAGTTCCGGCTGCGCGCCGAGGGCGACCACGGCATCACCCCGGCCACCTGGGATAGCGAGGCGGCCGAATGAACTGGGAGGACACGCCCGAGGAGGCCGCGTTCCGCGCGGAGGTGCGGTCGTTCATCGACACGCACTTCCCCGCGTCCTACACGCGGGACACGGAAAGCGAGCACAGCCTCGAGCCGGAGGACGTGTGGGGCTACAACTGGCCGGTGGACCGGAACTCCGCCGATCCCGCACGGCGGGAGGGTGCCCGCCAGTGGGCCGCCGTGCTCGCCGAACGCGGCTGGATCACCCCGCACTGGCCGGCCGAGTACGGCGGCGCCGGCCTGTCCACCATGCGGGAGTTCATCCTGCAGGAGGAGATGATGCGGGCGCGGGTGCCGACGGTGAACGGGATCGGCGCGTTCCTGCTCGGCCCGACGTTGTTGGAACACGGCACGGACGAGCAGAAGGCGCTGCACCTGCCGCGGATCGCGCGCGGCGAGACCACGTGGGCGCAGGGGTTCTCCGAGCCGGAGTCCGGTTCGGACCTGGCGTCGTTGCGCACGAAGGCCGTGCGGGACGGCGATCACTATGTGGTCAACGGCCAGAAGGTGTGGACCTCGCTCGGTCAACACGCCGACTGGCTGTTCGTGCTGGTCCGCACCAACCCGGACGCCCCGAAACACAAGGGAATCACGTTCCTGCTGGTCGACACGGCCACCCCGGGCGTGACCGTCCGGCCGATCGCCGACATCCGCGGCGACACGCCGTTCGCCGAGGTGTTCTTCGACGACGCTCGGATCCCCGTGGCCAACCGGGTGGGCGACGAGGATCGCGGCTGGTACATCGCCATGACCGCGCTCAGCTTCGAGCGGGCGGGCATCGGCGCCACCGTGAAGTTCGAACAGGCACTGTCCACTTTGGTCACTTATCTCAAGTCGGACGGCGCGCTGTCCCGCCCGGACATGGCCGGCGTGCGGCTGGAGATCGCCAAGCGGTACGCGGAGGTCCGCGTGCTGTACAACCTGGCCCGCTATACGGTGTCCACACTGGCCGGTGGTGGCGTGCCGGGCTACGAGGCGTCGGTGAACCAGCTGTTCGGCGCCGAGCTGCACCAACGCCTGGCCAGCACGGGCGCGAAGGCGTTCGGCCGCCTGGCCGAGGTGTGGCAGCGCGAGGGAGCGCCGCTCGGCGCGGCGTTCACCCATCTGCGGTTCGACTCGGTGGCCGCTACGTTCCTTGGTGGCACCACCGAGATCCAGCGCAACGTGATCGCCACCAGAGGCCTTGGCCTACCGAGGAGCTAGGAGAATGATGTACGAAACTCTGGACGTCACCATCAAGGACCGGGTCGCGTGGCTCACGCTGAACCGGCCCGACAAGCTGAACGCCCTCACGCCCACGTCGATGAAGGAGCTGCGGAACGTCTTCGACGAGCTGGACGACGACGAGGACGTGCACGTGGCGGTCCTGCGCGGGGCCGGCGAACGCGCGTTCTGCGCGGGCATGGACCTCGCGTGGTCGGAGCAGCTGACGCCCAAGGAGCGCATCGAGCAGGGCCGACTCGGCGAGAAGACGTTCGCGCAGATCGAACGATCGTCGATCCCCGTGATCGCCGCCGTGCACGGTTACGCGGTCGGCGGCGGCCTCGAACTGGCCCTGGCGGCCGACTTCATCGTCTGCTCGGACAACGCGAAGATGGGCCTCGTGGAGATCACCCTGTCGGCGCGCCCGCCGTACCAGCCCAAGTTCATGGACGGCGGCGAGGATCCCGACCAGCCGGCGTTCGGCGGTTCCGCTCCCGGCTGGGGCGGGGTCAAGCGGCTGCCGCGGCGGATCGGCAAGGCCCGCGCGAAGGAGCTGCTGTTCACCGGTATCCGGCTGGATCCCGCCCGCGCGTTGGAACTCGGCCTGGTGAACAACGTGTTCCCGGCCGACGAGTTCGACAAGCGGGTCGGTGAGCTGGCCGAGCGCATCGCCGCCATGAACCGCTACAACCTGCGACTGGTCAAGGAACTCGTGAACAACGAGTACGACTGGATCGAGCCGCACCCGAGCTGAGGGATTCTTTTATGCAGATCTACCGAATCGACCATGTGGCGCAGGCCGTGCCGGATCTGGAGAAGCAGGTTTCGCTGCTGGAGAAGGTGTTCGGCTTCCGCGTCACGCACCGCTGGGACAACGCGGAGGCCGGCGTGCGCGGCGCGCGCCTGGAGATTCCCGGGACCTGGGGGCACACGTGGCAGGTGCTGGCGCCGGCCGGTGCGTCGTCGTCCATCCAGACCTGGCTGGACGATCACGGCGGCCGGGGCGGGCTGCATCACGTGGGCGTCGAGGTGCCGGACCTCGACGCCGCGGTGACGGAGTTGGACGAGCGCGGCATCAAGCTGACCGACGGCGTGCCGGGCAAGTGGGTCGAGGCGTCCCTGTCGCCACCGCAGCACGGCCCCGGCGTGCTGTTCCGGCTGCGTGGCCCGGGCACCCTGACCATGACCGGCGAGGAGGCCGCGATCCACGTGCCGCCGGCCGTGGTCGAAGGACCCACGCTGGGGATCGTGAACCTGGACCACATCTGCCAGGCGTTCCTCGACCGCGACGAGCTGGCCGACTGGTATGCCGACCTGGCCGGGTTCGTGCAGGTCTGGCGCACTCCCGACGACGAGCACCCGGACATGGCCGACCTCGTGCTGAACGTGCCGGGGTCGAGCATCTGCTGGGAGGTGATCATGCCGCGCGGCGAGGACTCGTTCATCGAGAAGTTCTACTCCCGCAACGGCGCCGCCGCCCACCACGTGACGTTCCAGGTGTCCGACTGGGACGCGTTCCTGAATGCCGCGCGGTACCACGACATCCCCACGTTCGACGACGAGGAGGGCCTGACGGACGGCGCGCACTGGAAGCACACGTTCATCCATCCCAAGCAGACCGGCGGAGTGCTGGTGCAGCTGTTCTGGGAGGAGCAGCCGGGCGTGTGGGTCCGGTCGGACAAGATCCCACCGCGGAAGCGCTGATGGACCTCACGCTCACGGAGGACCAGGAGCTGGTACAGCGGACGGCGCGCGAGTTCCTGGCGTCCCGGCCCGGCGCGGACGTGTGGAAGGAGATCACCTCGCTGGGCTGGCCAGGGCTGGGTTTCGAGGAGCCGTTCGGGTTCCTGGAAACCTGTCTGCTGATCGAGGAACTGGGCCGGGCGGGCGTCCCGTCGCCCATGGTGTCCGCCTGTTGTGGCTTCGCCGTGCCCTCGTTGCGTTCGCAGATCGCGGCGGGCGAGGTGTTCGCGTATGTCCCGGATCCCGCGGCGCTGGTCCCGTATGCGGCCGACGCGGCGGGTTTCGTGGTGGCCGGCCCATCTCTGGTGTCCCTGGTATCCCCGTCGGACGTGAAGTACGAACAGGTCGAGGTGGTCGGCCTGGAACCGAAGTACCGAGTACAAATCTCGGGCACTGGTACGGCGCTACCCAGCGCCACCCGCGAGTCGATCGAGGCGTTCGGCGCGGCGGCCACGTGCGCGGAGATGGTGGGCGGCGCACAGGGCGTGCTCGACAGGACGGTCGAGTACGCGAAGCAACGCGAGCAGTTCGGCAAGCCCATCGGCGCGTTCCAGGCGGTGCAACACCACTGCGCGAACATGGCGATCGACGTGCTGGGCGCGAGGTTCATCGCGTACGAGGCGATCTGGCGCCTCGGCCGGGGCCTGGACGCGACCACCGAGGTGTCGGTGGCGAAGTCGTGGGTGAGCGAGGCGTACGAGCGCGTGTGCGCGCGCGGCCACCAGGTCCACGGCGCGATCGGCTTCACGGCCGAACACGACCTACACCGCTACACCCGCCACGCAACCGCCAGCGCCCTCAACTTCGGCGACGCGGACACCCACACCGACCGCCTGGCAACCCAACTGGGCATCTGAAGGACCTACTCGGCTTCGTCGCGTCGCAGGGAGAAACGGATGTCCTCGAGTCCGTCGAGGGCTCGTCCGTCGACGGCCGACGGGTCGAGTTCGGCCCGAGTCGCCAGCATCTCGGCCAGCTCGAGCGCCCGATCACTGAGTTGTCCGAACCTGCGGGCCGTGTGCCCCAGGCACAGACCGGCCAGCCCAAGAAGTTGGCTCCCAGCCGCCGCCCTGGTTCCCACCTCGACACAGCAGTGCTCGATGAACGCTCGATCGTCGTCGTTCAACGCGATGCCGACCAGTGCGGTTGCTGCCGGGAATTCCAGCGCGCTGTCCTGGAGTGCCCTTTCCACCAGGTCAGCGACGACGTCATGGGCCAACGCGGGGGGATTCTCGAACGTGCGGCGGGAGTGCGTCACGCAGAGAGGCTACGCGGTGCGCTAGTAAAGCAGCAGCGCGATCGGCGTCACGATGATCAGCGTCAGGATCACCCGCTGGAACCAGATCACGATCAGCCGGGACACGGAGATCGGGATGTCGGTCGCGACGATGCACGGCACC
Organism: uncultured Actinomycetota bacterium; assembly: GCA_963826035.1. GTDB lineage: Bacteria > Actinomycetota > Actinomycetes > Mycobacteriales > Pseudonocardiaceae > Actinophytocola. The sequence goes on from CAWGVZ010000010.1 coordinate 1,714,253, forward strand.
ACGGCCGAGAAGAAGATGATCTGGGACACCGACACGACGGCCACGATGAACTTCACGGCCGCCACCGAGTCCACCACCAGCAGCGCCGGCAGGAACATTTCGGCGACACCCAGGGCCGACGCCTTGGCCACCAGCAGCGGTTCGGGGATCTGCATGGCCCAGGTGACCGGGTAGAAGACGTAGCCGAGCCAGTCGAAGACCGGCGTGTACGTGGCCAGCACCAGGCCGAGCAGCCCGATCGACAGGATCGACGGCAGGATGGCCATGGTCATGAGCAGGCCGTCCTTCAGGTTCCGCACGACGTTCGCGCCCAGCGGTGGCGCCGCCGCCACGGCCCTGCGAGCCTCGCTCCAGGCCCTGGCGAAGCGCTCGCCCCGGCTGTTCTGTTCCGGTTGAGGCACCGCGCCTTCATAGTAGCTGTCGGAGATCTTCGACAGCGGCCAGATCCGCACGGTCACGGCCGTCACCAGGAAGGTCACGCCCAGCGTCGTCCAGAAGTAGGTGTTCCAACTGCTCATCAGATCGAGGGTGGTCGCCACGACCACCATGAACGTGGCGGACACGGTCGAGAACCCGGTGGCGATGACCGCCGCCTCCCGCGCGTTGTACTTGCCCTCCTTGTACACCCGGTTAGTGATCAGCAGGCCGAGCGAGTAGCTCCCGACGAACGAGGCGACCGCGTCGATCGCCGACCGGCCCGGCGTCCGCCACACCGGCCGCATCACTGGCTGAACCAGCGATCCGACAAACTCCAGCAGGCCGTACCCCACGAGCAGCGCCAGGAACACCGCGCCGATCGGCACCAGCAGCCCGACCGGGACGACCAGCTTGCTCAGGAGGAATGGCCCCATGTCCGGCTCGAACAGCCACGCCGGCCCGAAGTCGAACACGAGCATGACACCCACGACCAGCCCGATGACCTTGAACACCGAGAACACCACGGTAACCGTGGACTGACGCCAGGTCCCCGAGACGAACGGGTAAACCGCGCCGGCGACGATGATCGCGAGCGCCACGTACGGCAGCACGCTCGGCACCCACGACTCGATGGCCGACACGATGTGGTCGAGCAGGATGGAACTCTCGCCGTTCAGGTCGACCGGAACGAAGAAGACGACCGTGCCGATCAGGCTGTAGACGAAGAACTTCCACATTGGTGCGTCGCGAAGGGCCCGCTCGGTGTGCTGCTCGGTCGTCATGCACCCACCTCCGTTTCGCCCCGGAGCGTGGCACAGCCCGCCGCGAACACGGAACACCGTTCCGAGCGCAACTGTCTCGGATACCAGACTGGGAAGTCCTCGGTGGAACACCGCCCGGGTGACGTGTCGACGTGGCGGCGGATGTCCTCGCGTGCGGTCGCCCGTTCGTCGTCGGTGGCGTCGGCGTGCAGGTGTAGCCCCTGCGCGCGAAGTCGCAGCGCCGCATGTGTCGCGCGCGTCCGCCTTCTTCGGCCGCCCCGGGCCTCGCCTCACGCCGCCCACGGCCACCTCTACGTGGGGCTACGGGCAGACCCGCCGCGCGGAGTTCCGACTGATCCCGCCTGCCCGCGGTGGCCCGCGCTTCGACGTGCTGGTCCTGGTGCGCTGCGGGCGCAGGAAGACGTGGCCGGCTGGTACACCGACAAGGCCGGCGTCGAGGACTCCGCGCTGCTCGGCCCACTCGGCGAGTCACCGTTCGTCTTCGTCAATCACGTCCGGCTCCCCAGCGGTCCGTTCCGTTTCTTCTCCGCCTCACCAAGCCGTGCTTCCGCAGGACCGTCTCGCGGCAGCCGCGCACGAACCGGATCGACTTCGCCGCGGTGGTCTGCCGGCCCGTGCGCGTCAGGTAGGGCGCCCGGCCTGCGAGTGGAGCAGGTTGCGCTGTGGTGCCTGGTGTGGGTCGATCCACTTGGGTGGGATGAATTCGGGTAGTCCGTTGTTGATGCGGACTGTCCATTGGGAGTGGTGGATCAGGCGGTGGTCTTTCCTGCACAGGAGCACCATGTTCGCCAGATCGGTGGCCCCGCCGTCCAACCAATGGCGAACATGATGAGCATCCGACCATCGTGCTGGGCGGGTGCAGTGGGGGAACGCGCAGCCCTTGTCTCGGGCGTTCAAAGCTGCTCGTTGTTTCGGAGTGACGAGTCGGCGGGTGCGGCCGACGTCGAGGGGGACGGAGGCACTTTCATGACCATGGGGATGATGCCGGCGTCGCAGGCGATTCTGCGGGCGGCTGTCGCGGGGAGGATCGCACCACCTTCGAGGGCGGCGGTGCCTACACCCTTCTGCAGAGCTGAGAAGTCCAGGGTGGCGTTGAGGTGCGGCTTCTCCCCACCCCGGGACGGGAGGGTGTCGCTGGTGATCGCGTGGTGGACCACATCACAGAACGCGTCCCCCAACCGCTGGGTGGGGTGGCGGTCGTCGGTCGGGCCAGCCGGTTTGGCCAAGGCACCCAGCAGAGAGTCGAGTTCTTCGGCTGTTCAGGTTCGATGCGGCCGGAGAAGTGCATCCACCCCGCCTCATCACGCCGGGACCGGAAGACGTTCTTCGGCGCGGCCAACTCCTCCGCCGGTGGGGCACCATCGGCATCGATCCGCGCCAACAACGCAACTCCATGCGCGCGGACCACCGAGGAGCGCGCGACCCGGGCGGTCTCGACCAGATGCTTCTCCACGATCTCGGCCGTATCACCCGGTGCGGAGTCCGGGATCTTCTTCATCACCTCGGCGATCACGGCAAGGTGATCAGCGTCCAACACGCCCTCGGCGAGTGCCTCGCGCACCAGCGGCAGCCGAGCTGGAGTGACGTGCCCGGTCAGCGTCCGCGTTTCGGCGAGGAGCCCGGCGTGGGCGATCAGCTTGGATGCGCGCTGGGGGGTGATCCGCACCAGATCCGATAGCAACCCCGGCAGACTCGAATAGCCAGAGTCCCGCACCACATCGACAGCACCCATCTGCGAGATCAGCGTCAACGCGGCGGCGTGCAGGGTCCGTATCTGGTCGAAGATCCCGACCAGGTCGTGGGCAAGCTCCGGCAACCCAGCGGGGTGAGAAAGGGAGCTTGACATACCCACATTCTACCGGAATGCCACGCCGGTTTCGAACACCTGTACCCGATCGTGGACAAGAAAAAGCGGGCCTCACGGAATGCGAGTCCCCCCGATCACAAAGGTGACACGAGACCAAAGTACCGAGTGTGCGGCGGGGTTCTGGGGTGGCGGCGGGCACGGGTAGGGCAGGCGCAGCCTGCCCTTATGGTCTGCCTCAGGGCGGCGGAGGCTCACGGGTCAAGGGTGGGCGCAGCGAAATCGCGAAGCGACGCCGAAGGCGCCCTTGACGCGTGAGGGGCCGCCCGTACAGTCCGCCGCCACCCCAGAACCCCTACCCCAGACCAGAGACCGGAGAGACCGGAGAACCCAGAGACCGAGCCATCACCAGAGAATCACTGTAAGTATGAACAGCGGAGAACCCCATCCGCCGATAAAACCCAATCGCCCGCCGATTAGAGGCACCCACACCCAAATGCACCCCAGGCACCCCCGCGGCAGCCAACGCAGACAACAGCCCAGAAAGCAACCGACGCCCATTACCCCGCCCCTGAATCCGAGGCAGGAGATCAATATGCAAATGCGCCGGATACCGCTCCACGACATCCGGACTGACAACCGGCGGCGAGTGGATCAACCGCACCAACGCCCCATCCCGACTGGACGCGGGAAACGAAGACAGCGGATACCGCGACCGCAACGAGGGCCACCACAACCGTTCAGCGGCCTCGTCGAACGCCACCGTATCGGCTACCCCGAGCACATACCCGGCCACACCGAGCGAGTCGACCCCCACGAAAGCCAACGAAGGAGCCAACCTCAGGTAGGGCCCGACATAAACATGCCCGAGCAGCTCCGGATCACGGTACAAACCGGACGCATCCTCCCCACTGTCCCCAGTGCGCAGACAGATGTCGTACAACGCCGGCGTGTCGCCCGCCTCAAAGCCCCTGATCAGCACCCAGCCATTATGACTTCCCACCAGCCAACTCGGCGGCCCGCCCGGGCCGCAACCGAGCAGGTCAACCGGGCACGAGGGCATACACGTCGGCGAACACCAGCTTCTCCACGGTCGCGTCGTGGTAGCCCCGCGACCATCGCTCGAACAGCCCGAGATATCGCGAGGCACGCCCGGGATCCACCTGCGACAACGCGGCCAGCACCCACCGCTGGTCGTACTCCACCCTCGGCTCGACCGTCAGGTAATGGTCCAAATAGGACGCGAGATCCGCCGAGGAACCGAGGCGGGCCAGCGCGAACGCGTAACCCTGGCCGGCGTACGTCAGCTCGCTGGCCAGCAGCAACCGGGCGAGCTCGGCACGGAACCCGGCCCGCCGATCGATGCCGATCAGCCAGGCGGCGGTCAGCCGCGACCGCCAGTCCCCCGTCAACTCCTGCGCCAGGTGGGCGTCATCGGCCGCGCGGGCGTCGGCCACCAGATGAGCCAAGAACTGGTCACGGTCCGCCATCCCCACGAAGTTTCCGTTGAGCAGCTTGAGATGCGGCGTCATTCCGCCGTCAACTCCAACAGCCAAGCCTGTTCGGGACCAAGGATCGGCGGACGAACCCCGGTCTCCGCGAGCGCGCGGCCCGTCAGGACCACACCGTCCTCCGCCAACAAAGTGCGCCCGAAGTCGTTCGAAAACGGACGGCCGGCCGGTGCCACGGCGCGGATCCGGTAGCGGCGCGCCGGGTCGAGGCCCGGCATGCGCAGCGGCGCGGGGACCGTACGGGCCGAGCTGGTCAGCTGCACGTACGCGAAGACCGCGCCGGAAGCACCCACCACCCCGTGAACGTACGCCGACGGGTCCGGGTGGTCGACCCGGACCACGGCGCCGGAATGCAGCAGCCCTCGCGTTCGCCGGTAGAACGCCACCATGCCGGCCAGGGCCTCCTGCTCGGCGGACGACGCCGACGCGATGTCCCACTCGATGCCGAAATGGCCGAACAACGCGGTGGCCGCGCGGAACGACAGGTCCTGCGTCCGGCCGGTGGTGTGCGCTCGCGGCGGGCCGACGTGCGCGCCGATCAGCTCCGGCGGCAACAGCAGCCCCGTCCAGCGCTGGATCGTCTGGCGTTCCAGGGCATCGTTGCAGTCGCTCGCCCACACGCGGTCCGTGCGGGCCAGGATCTCCAGGTCCACCCGGCCACCGCCGCCGGCACAGCTCTCGATCTCCACGCCGGGGTGCCGCGACCGCAGCTCGTCCAGCAGACGGTACGCCGAAAGCGTTTGCTCGTGCACGCCGGCGCGATCACCATGCCCGGCGGCGATCAGGTCACGGTTGTGGTCCCACTTCACGAACGCGATGTCGTTGTCCCGCAGCAGTTCGTCGAGCCGCTCCAGGATGTACTGGTACGCCTCGGGCACCGCGAGATCCAGCACCTGCTGGTCGCGCTGCATGGGCGGCAGCCGGCCGGCACGGGGACCGAGCACCCAGTCCGGGTGCGCGCGGAACAGGTCGGAGTCCGGGTTGATCATCTCGGGCTCGACCCAGATGCCGAACTCCATGCCGAGCCCGGTCACGTGCGAGATCAACGGCGACAGCCCGTCGGGCCACACTGTCTCGTCCACGTACCAGTCGCCGAGCCCGGCGTTGTCGCTGCGGCGGTGGCGGAACCAGCCGTCGTCCAGGACGAAGCGTTCCACCCCAATGCGAGCGGCCACGTCGGCCAGCCCGCGCAACCGGTCGAGGTCGTGGTCGAAGTACACGGCCTCCCAGGTGTTCAGCACCACCGGCCGCGGCCGCTCCGGGTGCGCCGGCCGGGCCCGCATCCACTGGTGGAACGCGGCGCTGATCCCGTCGATGCCGGCGTCGCTGTACGCCGCGTATACCCACGGCGTCGAGTATTCCTCGCCCGACGCCAGGATGACCTCGCCGCTGGACAGCAGCTCACCGCCGCCGAGCGTGCCGCGTCCCTCGTGCACGCGCTCGGCGAACGTCACGTGGTTGCCGCTCCACGCCACGTGGAGGGCCCACACCTCCCCCGCGCGGAACCCGAAACCGTTGGTGCCGGCCAGGATCGCCGTGGTGGCGTCGTGTCCCGTGCGGCCGCGGCGGCTCTCCCGCACCCACGAACCCGCGTCGAACGACCGTCGCTGCGGGTGCCGTTCCCTGATCCACTTGCCGGTGAAGTCCAGCAGCTCGGTGGCCTGCGCGGGCACCGGCAGCGTCGCCTCCAGACCGTCCACTATGTACGACTGGGCGCCCACGTTGGTGACCCGGTGCCGGATCCGCAGCACCCCGGACGGCGTCAGCTCCACAGTGGACACCAGCCGCAACCCGTCGTCTTCGGCCACGAACTCCGCGGCGGAATCCGATACAGCCCGGTGCATCAGCCGGAACTCGCTGATCCAGCCCGGACCCGAGCGGTGCCCGCGCAGGCCCGGCCGGCCCGGGTATCCGGTGCTCGACTCCGGCAGCAGCGCCAGCGGCACCGGCTCGTTCGGCATGTTCGGCCCGACGGGCGTGCCGAGCACCTCCGCGATCGTGGCCAGGTCCTCGTCGGACAGCTCGCCGAGCGGGCGACCCCAGTGCAGGAGCGTGGGAAGACCCGCCCCCCTGGCGTCGATGACCACGCTGACCGTGTCGCTTCGCAGGTGGACGATCATCCCTTGGTGGCTCCCAGAGTGAGGCCGGCACGCAGGTGCCGCTGCATTGCGAAGAAGATCACCAGCGTGGGGATGGCCGCGATGACCGAGCCGGCGGAGAGCAGGTTGTAGTCGGTGAAGAACTGGCCCCGCAGGTTCTGCAGCGAACTGGTCACCGGGAACTTGTCACCGGTGCGCATCAACGCCACCGCCCAGAAGAAGTCGTTGTAGATCCAGGTCACCTGCAGTACGGACAGCGCGGCCAGCGCCGGCCGGCACAGCGGCAGCACGATCTGCCAGAACTGGCGGAGCACCCCGGCACCGTCCACGAGAGCCGACTCGTTCAGCTCCTTGGGCAGTGTCTTCATGTAGTTGCTGAGCACGAACGTGCAGAAGCCCGTCTGGAACGCCACATGCACGGCGATCACCGCGTAGTAGGTGTCATACAGCGAGCCGGACTCGCTGACCGAGTACGGCACCTCGATGTTGAGGAACAGCCGGAACAGCGGCACCAGCAATGCCTGCGGCGGCAGGAGGTTCGCCGCGGTGAAGAAAATCAGCATCGGCAGGTTGAAGCGGAAGCTCACCCTGGCGAGCACGAACGCCGCCGAGGACGCCAGCAGGAGCGTGAGCACCACGGCCGGCACCGTGATGAGCGCCGAGTTGAAGAAGGTCTGCCCGAAGCCACCGCGCTCCCACGCGTTCACGTAGTTCTGCAGGGTGAAGCCGCCGAAGGAGATGTACCCGTGTTCGGCCGTGTAGAAGTAGTCGCGGAACGAGTTGAGGAACGCCCAGGCGATAGGGAACAGCCACCCCAGCGCCATCACCGCCAGGAAGATGCGCAACGCGATCCGGCCGGGGGTCAGTGGCCGCTGGTCCTTGGCGACCGGCCGGGCGGTGGTCGGGCTCCGTCGCGTGGGTGCGGGCGCGGTCGGGGTCGGGGTCGGAGTCACCGTCGCTGCTCCTTCACCATCTGAATCATGTAGATGACGATGAACACGGTCGAGATGACGATCATGATGGTGGCCAGCGCCGAGCCGAAGCCGATCCGGCTGGCCTCACCGATGACGTTCGACGTGACGAGGGTGGAGATCAGCTCAAGCCCGTTGCGGCCCTTGTTGATCACCCACACCATGTCGAAGGCGCGCAGTGACTCGATCACCGTGATCACCACGATGATGATGTTCACCGGCCGCATCACCGGCCAGACCACCTTCAGGAACGTCCGGATCTCACCGGCCCCGTCCACGGCGGCCGCCTCGCGCAGCGCCGGGTCGACCGACTTCAGCCCGGCCAGGTACAGCAGCATGATGTAGCCCGTGTGCCGCCACCCGGACGCGACGAGCACCGCCCACAGGTTGACGTCCGGATCGCCGTACCAGTCGATCCGGTCCGCGCCCTCGAGGCCGAGCAGCGCGTTCAGCAGGCCCTGGTCGTGGGAGTAGATCAGCTGCCAGATGAACCCGACCAGCGCGAAGGACAGCACCACCGGCAGGAAGAACGCGCTCTGGTAGAGCTTGCTGCCACGCAGCTCACGGTCCAGGATCGCCGCGAGCAGCATGCCCAGCGCGGTCGGCCCGACGAAGAACACGCCGAGCCAGATCAGGTTGTGCCGGATGGCCGGCCAGAACGGCGGGTAGATCGTGGAGACGTCTTCGTAGTTGTCCGTGCCGATGAAGTTGATGTCGGCCAGGTCGCCGATGCCGTTCCAGTCGGTGAAGGAGAACAGGATCGTGGCCAGCGCCGGCAGCCACACCAGCGCGGTCACGATCACCGCCGGGATGGCGATCATGAGGACGATCGCCACCCGGTCGGTCACCGAGAACCTTTTCAGCCGGCTCCGTGGGCGTCGAGCCGGTGGCGCCGGCTGGTGCGTCACCACGTCAGCCACCAAAGATCGAGTTCTTCTGGTCCTCGATATCCTTGGTCAACCCGTCCACGTTGTTCGGTTCACTGAGAAACTGCTGGAACGACGGGATGATGACCGTCGACGCGAAGTCGGGCCGGGTGTCCCGGTCGAGGAATTGCGAGATCGACGCGGCGTTGGTGACCAGCTCGGCCGCCTTCTTCACCAGTTCGCTGTACCCGCCGGTGTCGGTGCGGTCGTTGGCGCCGATGACGTTCGGATCCTTCGTGAGGTAGGCCTCGACCGCCTCGGGTGAGCCGATGTAGGTGAGCAGTTTCTTGGCACCGCTCTCGTTGCGCGGGTCGGCGGCCATCATGTAGCCGTCGATGGGCGCTTCCACGGCATCCGTGCCGACCGAGGAGTCGAGTTCGGGGAAGGGAAAGAAGTCGAGGTCATCGCGCTCTTCCTCCGGGAACTGCTGGCCGACGAACATGCCGAGCAGGTACATTCCGGACTCACCGCGCTGCAGCGTCTGCGCCGCCTCCTGCCAGGTGCGGCCGAGTGCGTCCGGCTGGTGGTAGGGCAGCAGGCCGCGCCAGGCGTCGAACACGTTCTTGACCTCCGTGGAGGTCCACTGCTGCTCCCCTGCCATCAGCTCGCGGTGGAAGTCGTAGCCGTTGATTCGCATGTTCAGGTAGTCGAACGTGCCCATGGCCGGCCAGCCGTCGGAGTCAGCGAAGGCGATCGGGACCAGGCCGTCGCCCTGCATCCGCGTGGCGAGCGCGACGAGGTCGTCCAACGTGGCCGGTGCCTCGTAGCCGCGCTCCTGCCACACGCTCTTGCGGTAGTAGAACGCCCACGGGTAGTACGTGAACGGGACGATGTACTGCTTACCGTCCGCCCCGGTGGCCTGTTGCTTCATGGCATCGGAGTAGTCGTCCCCGATGTCGGACCACACGTCGCTGATGTCGCCGACCAGACCCTGCGCGGCGAAGAACTGCATCCGGTAGCCGGCGAACCAGGAGAACACGTCGTCCGGGCCACCCTGCAGATAGCTGTTGATGTTCTCCTGGAAGTCGTTGGGGGCAGTCCGGTTGATCTTGAGCTCGATCTCCGTGAAGCCCTTCATCACCTCCGCGACGGCCGCCTTCGGCACCTCGTCGACTTGGTTCGAACCGACCGTCACGACTCCACTGCCGTCTCCGCCACCGTCACCACAGGCGGTGAGGCCACCGACGCCGGCGAGTGCCCCGGCCCCCAACATCCCCTTCAACAGGGTCCGGCGACGAACCGCCATGGCGGGAACGCCTCCGGCACCGAACGAACGAGGGCTCATCATTGTCGCGCCTCCTCAAGGACCGGGCCGAAACTCAACAGTTGTGAACGCGACCTCTCAGAATCGAAACCTTGTCTAACTCCAGGCGCCCGTGTCAAGGGGTCCGATCAAAATCGCCTACACGATCGTGACACGCCACCGTAACCCCTGCTTCACCGTGGCGCGGCGAGATTACAGAGGGTAAAGATCTGATCTATGGTAGGTGCGAACCCTGCCTGTTCGGTCTTGCCGCTTTCTGTTCAGCGTGGCTACCGTCGTGCCACCAGGCCCATCGTGCGAGGAGGCCGCGCCTCAATGCTCCGACCTAACGCTCGCTACGCTGTCGCACCGACCCGCCGTGCCCGCCCTGCCCCGCGCGGTGTCGGTGCGACGAAGCTTGGTCCCGGTGTTCACCGCACACCGGGGCCGGCCGGTGCGATGAAGGACGTGGTCACCGCCAGCGTCCTTCATCGCATTCGGACGGCTCGGGCGCCGACGACGCCGGCTTGACCGACACGGCCGGTAATGCACATCGCGCTAGCTGTTCGTTTGAGTCGGTTTATGATTGATTGACTCGGACAGCGGGGCCCAGGGGTTGGGAGAGAGGCAATGCTGGCAGCGGAGAGGCAGGCCCGCATCGTGGCCGAGATCCACAAGCGGGGCGCTGTCCGAGTGATCGAGTTCGCCGAGATGCTCGGCGTCTCCGACATGACCATCCGACGTGACCTGGACGCACTCGCCCAGCAGGGGCTGCTGGACAAGGTGCACGGCGGCGCCACGCGCCGGTCGGCCAGTACGGAGGAGCCCGGCTTCGAGGCGAAGTCCTTGCGGCAGCAGCCGGAGAAGGAGGCCATCGCGACCGCCGCGGCGGACCTGGTCTCCCCCGGTACGGCCGTCGGCCTGTCCGCCGGCACCACCACCTGGGCGCTCGCGCACGCACTGCGCGGCCTGGAGGGCCTGACCGTGGTGACCAACTCCATGCGGATCGCGGACGTGCTGCACGCCGGCCCGAGCACCGACCAGAACGTGGTGGTGGTCGGCGGCGTGCGGACCCCGTCGGACGCGCTGGTCGGCCCGATCGCCGTGTCCGCGCTCGGTCAGCTGCACCTGGACGTCGTGTTCCTCGGCGTGCACGGGATGGCCGAGACGGCGGGCTTCACCACGCCGAACCTCCTGGAGGCCGACACCGACCGCGCGCTGGTGGCGGCCGGCAGACGGCTGGTGGTGCTGGCCGACCACACGAAATGGGGCACGGTCGGGCTTTCCACCATCGCCAGGCTCGGTGACGCGGACGCGGTGATCACCGACGACGGCCTGCCGGAGGACGCCCGCGCGACGCTCACCGAGCACGTGGCGGACGTGCGCGTGGTCCACGTCGAGGGTGCACAGTGAAACGGACGACCGCCCAACTGGCCGACGGCCGCGAGATCATCTACTTCGACCACTCCGACGCACCGGCCAGGGTGCTGCACGACCCGCGCCTGTTGGACCCGGTGTCGACCGCCTCGCAGCTGCGTCACGACCCGGTGCTCGACGAGTGGGTGATCGTGGCCGGCCACCGGCAGAACCGGATCTACCACCCGCCGACCAACGACTGTCCACTGTGTCCGTCGCGCGGTGGGCGGCAGACGGAGATCCCGTCGCCCGACTACGACGTGGTGGTGTTCGAGAACCGTTTCCCGTCGCTGTCCATGAACGCGGTCGGGGACGCGGTGCCCGGCCTGCCGCCGCTGGTGGACTCGAAGCCGGGCCTCGGCCGCTGCGAGGTCGTGTGCTTCACGAGCGACCACGAGGCGGCGTTCGCCACGCTCAAGCCGCACGACGCGCGGCTGGTGGTGGAGGCGTGGGCGGACAGGACGGCGTTCCTGTCCGAACTGCCCGGCGTGGCGCAGGTGTTCTGCTTCGAGAACCGGGGCGCGGCGATCGGCGTGACGCTCGGCCACCCCCACGGCCAGATCTACGCCTACCCGTTCATCACCCCCCGGACGCGGCAGATGCTGGCGTCGGCCGCTCGGCATGAGGCGACCACCGGCCGGAACCTGTTCGCCGACGTGCTCGAGGGCGAACGCGCCACGGGTACCAGGGTGATCGCGTCGACCGAGCTGTGGACGGCGTTCGTGCCGGCCGCCACCCGCTGGCCGGTGGAGGTGCACCTCTACCCCCACCGGCGCGTGCTGGACATCCCGTCGCTCACGCCCGAGGAACGCGACGACTTCGTACACCTGTACCTGGACGTGCTCGGCCGCCTCGACGCGCTGTACGACCAGCCCCTGCCGTACGTGGCGGCGTGGCATCAGGCGCCGAACGACGTCGCCGCGCGGGAGCACGCCTACCTGCACCTGCAGGTGTCGTCGATCCAGCGGTCGCCCGACAAACTGAAGTACCTGGCAGGCTCGGAGACGGGGATGGGCGCGTTCATCACGGACGTACTACCGGAGGACGTCGCCCGGCGACTGCGGGAAATCGGCGACTGAGGAGCCAGTGTCCATTCAGGAGTACGAAGAGGAACTGCGGTCCGAGCGTGACTACGTGGCCGGGCTCTACGTGCGGCTCGACGTGGAACGCGCGCGGGTGAAGGCGGCCTACCGCGCGGCGTTGCGGGGAACCGGTGGCACACCCACGGAACGGGACGTCGAGGTGCGCGCCATGGTCAAGGAGGCCAGGCGGCTGGCCGTGGCGGACAACGGGCTGTGCTTCGGCCGGCTGGACACGGTTTCCGGCGACCGTTCCTACATCGGCCGGATCGGCCTGTACGACGAGAAGAACTCCTACGATCCGGTGTTGCTCGACTGGCGGGCTCCGGCGGCGCGCCCGTTCTACGTGGCCACCGGCGCGAACCCGGAGAACATGCGGCGGCGGCGCCAGTTCCACACCCGCGGGCGTCAGGTGATCGACTTCACGGACGAGGTGCTCGGCCGTCCCGGGGAGGACGAACAGGCGGAGGACGCGGCACTGCTCGCCGCGGTCAACGCGCCGCGCGGCGAGGGTATGCGCGACATCGTGGCGACCATCCAGGCCGAGCAGGACGAGATCATCCGGCTCGATCACCCGGGCGTGCTGGTGATCGAGGGTGGCCCGGGCACCGGGAAGACGGTGGTGGCGCTGCACCGCGTGGCGTACCTGCTCTACACCCACCGGGAGCGGATGGAACGCCATGGTGTGCTGGTGGTCGGGCCCAACCCGGCGTTCCTGAACCACATCGGCCGCGTGCTGCCGTCGCTCGGCGAGTCCGACGTGGTGTTCATGACCACCGGCGACCTGGCGCCCGGTCTGCACGTCACGGCCGAGGACACCCCGGAAGCCGCGCGGCTCAAGGGTTCGCTGAAGATCCTGGACGTGCTCGCGGCGGCCGTGGCCGCCCAGCAGCGGCTGCCGGAGGAGCCGGTGCCGATCCGGCTGGGGGACGTCACCGTGCGGATCGACGCCGAGACCGCCGAGTGGGCCAGGGAGGAGGCGCGCGCGAGCGGGCTGCCGCACAACGAGGCCCGCGATGTGTTCACGGAGATCGTCACGTATGTGCTCACCGAGCGGGCGGCGGGCCGGATCGCGCCCGGGTCGGACCGCGTGGCGGGGGAGAAACTGCGCAAGGAGCTGCGCCGGGAACTGGCCGGCCACGACACGTTCACCGCCGCGCTCGACGAACTCTGGCCGATCCTGACGCCGGAAGCGGTGTTGGCGTCGCTGTACACGTCACTTCCGGCGGGCGCCCTGTGGCGGGCCGACGGGGAGGCGTGGACGGTGTCGGACGTGCCGCTGCTCGACGAGCTGGTCGACCTGCTCGGCCGGGACAAGGCGGCCGACCGGGCGGCCGAGTTGGTGGCCGAGCGGGAGCGGAAGGCGGAGGCCGAGTACGCGGCCGCCGCGCTCGACGCCCTCGTCGGCCGCGAGGACTCCATGGACGACGAGGACCACCTGTTCGCCCACGACCTGCTCTACGCCGAGGACCTGGCCGACCGTTTCCTCGTGCAGGACACCCGGGAGCTGGCCGAGCGCGCGGCGGCCGACCGGGACTGGACCTACCGGCACGTGGTGGTCGACGAGGCCCAGGAACTGTCCGAAATGGACTGGCGGGTGCTGATGCGACGCTGCCCCGGCCGGTCCTTCACGGTGGTCGGCGATCTCGCCCAGCGCCGGTCGGTGGCCGGCGCGACGTCGTGGGACGCGATGCTTTCGCCCTACGTGCCGGGTCGCTGGGTCTACCGGTCGCTGACCGTGAACTACCGCACCCCGGCGGAGATCATGACCGTCGCGGCCGCGCTGCTCGCCGAGTTCGCGCCGGGGGTCCAGCCACCGGAGTCGGTCCGCGCGTCGGGTGTCCAGCCGTGGTCCAGGCGGGTCACGGACTTGCCTGCCGCCATCGAGGAGTTCGTCCGGGCCGAGGCGGGTCGCGAGGGCACGAGCGTGGTGATCGGGCCGCCGGGGGTGCCGGGCACGGTGCCGGCCGCGGAGACGAAGGGCCTGGAGTTCGACGCCGTCCTGGTGGTGGCCCCGGAACGAATCCTGGCCGGCGGTCCCCGCGGCGCGGCCGAGCTGTACGTCGCCCTGACCCGCGCGACCCAACGTCTGGGCGTCCTACACGAGGGCCCGCTGCTGCCGGCGCTGACCGGACTAGCCGAAGCGACGTAGCGAACCGTGCGCGGCCGCCTTGACTCCGAAACATGCAGTCGGGATGCAGGAACATGCGGTCGAGAACGGGAACACACGGTCGAGACATGGGAACATGCGGTCGGGACGAGGAACATGCGTGCGGGACACGGGAACATGCGTGCCGGAGCTGGGGACATGCGCGGGCGGGGTCCGCATTCCGGGCATGTCCCCGCGTCTCGACCGCATGTCGCCATGTCCGGCACGCATGTCGCCATGTCTCGACCGCATGTTCCCGCGTCCGGCGCGCATGTTCGCGGTTGCGAGGCAACGCTTTCGGCGCTGCGTGATTCAGCCGGTGGCGTAGTGGATCACTTGCGGCGAGAGGGTGTGTAGGGCCGCCGCTACCGCCGGGTCGCTCGCGGGGAGCAGTGGCAGGCGGACGGCCGGGCTGGGGATGCGACCCTGCCTGGCCAGGACCGCCTTGATGATCGCCGGGTTGGGTTCGGCGAAGAGCGCGGCGGACAGGGCCGCCAGGCGGTGGCCCAGCTCCCGAGCCAGGTCCGGCGGCCCGTCGCGCCAGGCGGTGATGAGCGCGGCGAAACGTCCGGTCGCCAGGTGGGCGGAGGCGAGGATCCCGCCGGCCGCACCCAGTGCCAGCATCGGCGCGGCGTAGAGGTCGTCGCCCGCCAGGACCGCCACGTCGGGCGGGAGAGCGCTCATCAGGGCGATCGTCGTTTCGTCGATGGCGCCTACCGCGTGCTTGAAGCCGATGACGTTCGGCAGGTCGGCCAGCCGGCGCAGGGTGTCGACGCCGAGGACCTGGCCCGTGCGGTACGGGATGTTGTAGATGACCAGCGGCACCGGGCTGGCGGCGGCCAGCGCGCGGAAGTGGGCGAGCACGCCCGCCTCCGACGGGCGCGTGAAGTACGGGACGACCGTGAGTGCGGCCGTGACCTGAAGGGAGGCGAGGGCCTCGACCGAGTCGGCCGTGGAGTTCGAGCCGGCGCCGGCGATCAGCGGGGCGCCGCGTTCCTCGCAGACGCCGGCGCAGATGTCCAGGACCCGGTGTCTCTCCTCGGGTGTCAGCGTCGCGGTTTCGCCGGTCGTCCCCAGCGCGACGATCCCCGTGGCGCCGTCGTCGAGTACCGCATGGGCCAGGCCTTCCAGCGCGTCGGCCGCGAGGTCGCCGCCCGCGGTGAACGGGGTGATGAGCGGGACGAAGAGACCGGAGAGTGTCATGAACTTAAGCCTGTCGCGCGCCCATGCGTCAGGTCCAGTTCACGTTTGTTCAGCTGAGCATAAGCTGACCTGATGCTCGATGTCCGCAAGCTCCGACTGCTCCGCGAACTGGCCCACCGAGGCACGATCGCCGCCGTGGCCGACGCACTCGCCTACACCCCGTCGGCCGTCTCCCAACAGCTGACCGCGTTGGAGCGCGAGGCCGGGGTGCCGCTGCTCGAGCGGACCGGCCGCCGCGTCGTGCTGACCCCCGCCGCGCGCGGCCTGGTGGCACACACGGAGACCATCCTCGCGGTGCTCGAACAGGCCGGCGCCGAGCTCGCCCGCACCGAACTCATGGGGACGCTGCGGCTCGGGGCGTTCCCGACGGCCGTCCGGACGATCCTCTCCCCCGCCCTCGTCGCGCTCAGCCGCGACCATCCGGGGCTGGAGCTGACGGTCACCGAGTTGGACCCGGCGACCGTGCCAGCGGCCCTGCGCGCCGCGACCCTGGACGTCGCGCTGGTCCAGGAGTACGACTACGTGCCGGCCGAGCCCGACCCGGCCCTCGACACCGAACCGCTGCTCGAGGAGACCGTCTACCTGGCCGCCCTGACCGGCGAGCCGCTGGAAGCCCGCCGCCACGCGTCCTGGATCGCCGGCACACCGGGCACGCTCTGCCACACGATGACCGTCCGCGCCTGCCAGGCGGCCGGGTTCACCCCGAGGATCCGGCACCACGCCGACGACTTCGGCACGGTCCTCGCCCTCGTGGCCGCCGGCCAGGGCGTCGCGCTCGTCCCGGAACTCGGGCTCGCACCCGTACCGGCCGTCGCGTTGACGCCCTTGCCGACCCGGCGTCGAACCCACCTGGCCTACCGGCGCGGGACGGCCACACACCCGGCGGTGGCGGCCGCCCGCTCGGCTCTGCACACGGCGGTCGCCGGCCGCCGCAGGTCGCGCGAACACTAACCCCCAGCACCCGAGATCGCGGTTCCCGCACACGAGATCGCGGTTCCCACACGCGAGATCGCGGTTCCCGCACGCGAAATCGCGGTTCCCACACGCGAAATCGCGGTTCCCACACGCGAGATCGGGGCACCGGCAGGTGAGGCCGACCCGACGCGACGGTCGGAACCGGGATCTCGCGTGCCGGAACCAGCGATCTCGTGTGCGGGAACCGCGATCTCGCGTGGGTGCTACCCGGTGATGGCCGAGCGCAGGATCCGGTCCGCGCCGTTGCCGTTGGCCGTGCTGATCCAGATGGCGTTCTCGCCGGGCACGGCCGTCACCGCGCGCATGCGGCCGAACGTGCCGGCGAAGTGGGACGTGATCTCGCCCGCCTCGGTGCCGCTCAGCTCGATGCGCCACAGTCGCTGGCCACGTAGGGCGCCCATGAACGCCGTGTCGCCGACGATCGCCACTCCGCTCGGCGACGCCTCGGCGGTCGACCACGTCGCCTTCGGGTTGACGAACCGCGAGTCGTTGCACGTGCCCTCGCAGATCGGCCAGCCGTAGTTCTTCCCGGCCTCGATCAGGTTCAGCTCGTCGAACGTGTTCTGCCCCAGCTCGGCCGACCAGAGCCGGCCCGCCGAGTCCCACGCGAGGCCCTGCGGGTTGCGGTGCCCCAAGCTGTAGACGAGCGTGCCGAACGGGTTGCCCGGTGCGGGCTCGCCGGCCGTGGTGAACCGCAGGATCTTGCCGTTCAGCGCGTTCTGGTCCTGGGCGAGGACCGTGTTGCCCGCGTCGCCGGCGGCCGCGTACAGGAAGCCGTCCGGGCCGAACGCCAGCCGGCCGCCGTTGTGGATGTTCGCTCGCTGGATGCCGTCGACGATCGTCGTGTAGCCGGACAGCGCCGACCCGTTGAAGGACATCCGCACCACCCGGTTGCCGTCGGCCGCCGTGTGCATGAAGAAGACGTCGGTGTTGGCCGCACCGTCCCAGTTCGGCGAGACGGCGACGCCCATGAGGCCGCCCTCGCCGCCGGGCCGGCCCTCCGGCACCGTGCCGACCGTGGTTCTCTGCCCGGCCCGGGTGACGACCGAGACGCGGAAGCTGTCGCGCTCGGTGATCAGCGCGGACTGTCCGTCGGGCAGCCAGGAGATGGCCCACGGGATGGTCAATCCGCCGGTCACCTCCGACGGCGGCCCCGGTACTCCGAACGGCTCCCCGGCCTGGGCAACTCCACCGAACACGGCCGCCACCAGGGCGACGGTCACGGCGAAAATGCGCGTACGCATGACTCTCCTCTCGCAGGGTTGAGATTCAGTCACTCACAGTTCAGCCTACCGGTGGCAACGAAAAGGTGCGGGTCTAGACCACAGCGCGGTTCACCCGCGTGACTTCTGGGAACCCGACGGCGCCGTCTTTAGAGGCCGCGCAAATAGGGGTTGAGCGGTGACCCCGTTGCTGAGGCAGGCACAGGCGTTGGTGATCATGAAGGTGTCTACGCTTCGTGATCATCAGAGGTGCCTGTGCCTGCGTTGCCATCATGGCTGACAACCCCGTTGTGGGACCAGTTCGCCGCGCTGATCCCATCCCGACCTGTGGTCGATCCCACGCACCCGTTGGGGTGCCACCGTGCCCGGATGCCTGATCGGGTCGTGTTCGACAAGCTCATCCAGGTGTTGCGGTTCGGCTGCTCCTACGAGGCGATCGCCGACACCACGTGTTCGGCGTCCACGATCCGCAACCGCCGCGACGAGTGGCTCAAGGCCGGGCTGTTCGCCCAGCTCAAGCAGATCGCGCTGGACGCCTACGACCGCATCGTGGGCCTGATCCTGGACCAGATCGCGGTGGACGGCTGCATCACCAAAGCCCCCGGCGGCAGTGAATGCGCTGGCCCGTCCCCGGTTGACCGCCGCAAGCAGGGGATGAAACGGTCGCTGATCGTCGAGGGCTACGGCATCCCGCTCGGGAGGGTGCTGGCCGGCGCGAACCGGCACGACTCGCCGCTGCTGGCCCCGACCTTGGACAAACTCGCCGATCTCGGTCCGTTGCCCGACGAGATAACCGTGCACCTGGACTCCGGCTACGACTCAGGCAAGACCCGCGACGAACTCGCCGGACGCGGCCTACACGGACAGATCGCCCACAAGGGCGAGAAAGCGCCCATCCAGGCCAGCGACCGCTGGCAGGTGGAACGCACGAACGCCTGGCACAACGCGTTCAACCGGCTCCAACGCTGCTACGAACGCCGCGAACACGTCATCGACGCCTACTTCGACCTCGCCGACGCGATCATCACCATCCGTAGCCTGATCCGGAAAGCCTGGACCCTCTACCGCTGGGACACCCGACCAGCACGCCGCCCCTGAAGATCACCTATTTGCGCGGCCTCTTAGTCATTTCGATACGTAATGGGTTTCTCCATATGCAACAGTGCGCGCATTTCGCAACAACTGGGAGTACCGTCGACGCCGGGCCACGCACCGGCGCGGTGCCCTGATTGACTCTGCGGCAGGGCGTACCGGCACCGAGTACGGCATCGACGTTCCAGCGGCGACCCCGCTCCGAGCACCGAGGAGTCATCCATGGCTTTCCCGTCCGACCTGGAGATCGCGCGGGGCGCGAAGCTCAAGCCCATCGAGGACATCGCCGGTGACATGGGGTTGCCGCCCCAACTGCTCGAGCCGTACGGCCGCGACGTCATGAAGATCGGGCTGGCCGCCATCGACGAGCTGGCCGACGCACCACGCGCCAAGTACGTGCTGGTCAGCGCCATCACCCCCACCCCGCTCGGCGAGGGCAAGACCACCACCACCGTGGGCCTCGGCCAGGGCTTCAAGCATCTCGGCAAGCAGGCGACGGTCGCCATCCGGCAGCCGTCCATGGGTCCGACCCTGGGCATCAAGGGCGGCGCGGCCGGCGGCGGTTACAGCCAGGTGGTGCCGATGGAGCTGCTCAACCTGCACCTGACGGGCGACATGCACGCGGTCACAGCCGCGCACAACCTGCTGGCCGCCATGGTCGACAACCACCTCCACCAGGGCAACGCGCTCGGCCTGGACGAGCGGGAGATCACCTGGCGGCGGGTGCTCGACATGAACGACCGCGCGCTGCGCAACGTGGTGGTCGGGCTCGGCGCCCGCGCCGACGGGGTGCCGCGGCAGACCGGGTTCGACATCACGGCCGCGTCCGAGGTGATGGCCGCGCTCGCGCTGACCACCGGGCTCGCCGACCTGCGTGCGCGACTCGGCCGGATCGTGGTGGGCTACACGGCGTCCGGCGAGCCGGTGACGGCCGAGCAGCTGGACACGGCGGGCGCCATGACCGTGCTGCTGCGGGAGGCGATCAAGCCGAACCTCATGCAGACGCTGGAGAACACGCCCGTCCTGGTCCACTGCGGCCCGTTCGGCAACATCGCCACCGGCAACTCGTCGGTGGTGGCGGACCTGATCGGCCTGCGCACGGGCGACTACCTCATCACGGAGGCCGGGTTCGGCGCGGACATGGGCGCCGAGCGGTTCTTCAACATCAAGTGCCGGGTCTCGGGCGAGGCCCCGGACGCCGCCGTGCTGGTGGCGACCGTCCGCGCGCTCAAGGCCCACTCGGGCAAGTTCAAGATCGTCGCCGGCAAACCGCTGCCGGAGGAGCTGCTGGCCGAGAACCCGGACGACGTGCACGCGGGCGCGGCGAACCTGCGCAAGCAGATCGAGAACATCCGGATGCACGGCGTCTCTCCGGTGGTCGCCATCAACGCGTTCCCCGGCGACTACACCTCCGAGCACGCGGTGATCCGCGAGATCGCCGAGGAGATGGGCGCGCGGGTGGCGGTCAGCACGCACTTCTCCGACGGCGGCGCCGGCGCCACCGAGCTGGCCGAGGCGGTGGCCGAGGCCGCCGCCGAGCCGAGCGAGTTCCAGCTGCTCTACCCATCGGTCGCGCCGCTGCGGGAGAAGATCGAAACCATCGCCACGCGCGTGTACGGCGCCGACGGGGTCAGCTACACGCCGACCGCCCGCAAGCAGCTGGACAACTACGAGCGCAACGGGTTCGGCGACCTGCCCGTCTGCATGGCGAAGACGCACCTGTCGATCTCGTCCGACCCGAAGCTGCTGGGCGCGCCGACCGGGTGGACGCTGCCCGTGCGGGAGGTGCGGGCGTCGGTCGGGGCCGGGTTCGTGTACCCGATCTGCGGCGACATGCGGACCATGCCCGGGCTCGGCGCATCGCCCGCCGCCACCCGGATCGACATCGACGACAACGGCGAGATCGTCGGTCTCTCATGAGTTTGCTTGACCTGACTGTTGGGCACTTCCAGGACGAGGTGGCGGCTCGTACGCCGGCGCCGGGTGGCGGGGCGGTGGCGGCGATGACCGCCGCCACGGCCGCCGCCCTGGTGGCGATGGCCGCCCGGTTCAGCGGTCGACCGGCCGACCGCGCCGAGGAGCTGCGTGCCCGGCTGGGTTCGCTGGCCGACGAGGACGCGGCCGCCTACTCGGCCGTACTCGCGGCGCCCCGTGGCCAACGAGCGGCGGCCCTCGCCGTGGCGACCGACGTGCCGCGCGAGATCGCGGCGGCCGCCACCGAGATCGGTGAACTGGCCCGGGGCCTGGCGGCTTCCGGCAACCCGAACCTGCTGGGCGACGCCCGGGTGGCACAGGAGTTGGCCGAGGCCGCGGCACGGGCCGCGGGAGTCCTGGTGGAGATCAACGTAGCGGAGGGTGAAGATGGCTGAGGGTCTGCTCGAGCGGCTCACCAAGGGCCCGGTGATCTGCGCCGAGGGCTACGGGTTCGAGCTGGAGCGGCGGGGCTACCTGCAGGCCGGGGCGTTCGTGCCCGAGGTCGTGCTGGAGCACCCCGATCGCGTGACCGGCCTGCACGAGGAGTTCGTGCACGCCGGCTCCGACGTGGTCGAGGCGTTCACCTACTACGCCCACCGCGAGAAGCTGCGGTTCATCGGCAAGGAAGACCTGCTGGAGCCGCTGAACAAGCAGGCGCTGGCGCTGGCCGCGGGCGTCGCGCGGAGCACCGGCACGCTGCTGGCCGGCAACGTGTGCAACACGAACATCTACGACCCGGCCGACCCGGCGACCCACGCCAGGGTCCGGGACATGTACGTCGAACAGATCGGCTGGGCGGTCGAGGCCGGCGTCGACTTCGTGATCGCCGAGACGATCCGCCACCTGGGCGAGGCGCTGATCGCCCTGGAGGTGATCCGCGCGGCGGGCCTGCCGTCGGTGGTCACGCTGGTGGCCGACCGGACGGCCCGCACCCGCGAGGACCTCCCGATGACGGAGGCGTGCAAGCGGCTGTCGGGCGCCGGCGCCGACGTGGTCGGCCTGAACTGCAACCGTGGGCCGGCCACCATGACGCCGCTGCTGGCCCCGCTGGCGGCGGCGGTCGACGTGCCGGTGGCGGCGCTTCCCGTGCCCTACCGCACGACCGAGGCGCATCCGACGTTCCAGTCGCTGCGGGACCCGGACTTCCCGGGCCCGACGGCCCCGTTCCCCGTGGCGCTGGACCCGTTCACCTGCACCCGCTACGAGATGGCCGACTTCACGAAGCAGGCGACGGCCGCCGGCGTGACGTACCTGGGCGTGTGCTGCGGCGCGTCCCCGCACCACGTCCGCGCCATGGCCGAGGCCCTCGGCCGGACCCCACCGGCCAGCCGCTACTCGGTGGACATGTCGAAGCACTCCTATCTGGGCACGGGCGCGAGCAAGCAGGACAAGGAGTACGCGGCCCGCCGCCTCTAGCCGCGCATGATGACCACTCCCGTCGGCCATGATGACCAGTCGCGTCGGCCATGATGACCGCTGCGGTCGGTACGGTCGTCCGCAGCGGTCACCATGCGCGACCGGAACGGTCAACACGCACGACCGGAACGGTCACCACTCCAGGCTCGCCGTCATCATGGGCGATCGGAGTGGTCAACACGCACGACCAGAACGGTCAACACGCACAACCAGAACGGATTGCCGACCGCATACACGCACGACCAGAACGGTCAACATGCGCAACCAGAACGGTCATCATGGCCGACCGGAACGGTCATCATGCCGACCGGAACGGTCATCATGCGTGACCGGAGTGGTCATCATGGGCGGGTCAGGTATGCCAGTTTTGTTCGCCACTTCTCCGGGTTCGGCTCAATCTCGGGGTCCGTCTCGTAGGACTCGAACATCGCTACCCATACCTCGCCGTCCTTGGCCAGGGCGATGCCCTGCTCCGCCGCCCACGCGACCAGCGCCAGGTGGGTCTGGGCGATGCTGTCCGGATGGCCCACATGGTCGGTCGACCACATAGGAGCCGGCCGGCAGGGCGCCGGCCAGCACGCGGTCGTCGCCCGTCATCGGGGACGCCACCGGGTAGCCGACCTCCACGTCGAACTTCTCCTCGAAGCTCCCGATCACCCGGTACCGGTAGTATGGCGCGCCGATCGGTCCGCTGCCGCGGGCGGCCAGCCACTACAGCACCTCCGGCACCAGCGCGTTCACCTCGCCCCACTCGGCCAGCGTCGCCGTCGTCCTGATCCCCGCTGTGGGCTGTGCCGCCCTCTGCTCAACTCTCATGTCAGGTGATACGACCGGGAGCCGGAGAAGTCGTCGGGCCGTCGCGAAGTACGCCGCGCACCTTGTCCACGGACGTCGCCTCCGGATCGAAGCCCGTGAGGCACCAGGTGGCGCCGGCGTCCACATAGGACGTGACATCCGCGCCCGGCTCGACCTCCACCACGTAGTCGTACGGCCGGTCGCGGTCCTCCCGCAGGGCGTCGACCTGGGCGACCACCTCGGCTAACTGGTCGGGCGAGGTCAGGTTGATCGGGAAGAACCCGTCCAGTCGCGCCGCGCGGCGCATCGGCCGCGTCTTGCCGGGGAAACCCGCGGCCCACACGGGCACGCCGGGCCGCTGCACCGGCCGGGGTAAGAACTGGATTCCGTCGATCTTGTAGTGCTCGCCCTGGTGGTTGACGGTCTCGCCGGACCACGCGGCCGCCAGGATCTCGAGCGTCTCGTCCAGCATGCCTGCCCGCACCCGGTCGTCCACCTCTTCACCCGTGCGGGAGAACTCGCCGGCGAACCGGTCGGATCCGAGGCCGACGCCGAGGGTGAGCCGGCCGCCGCTGAGCAGGTCCAGCGTCGCCGTCTCGCGGGCCAGCTTGGCGGGTCTGCGCCGGGCGATGGCCGACACCATCGGCCCGAACCGCAGCCGTTCGGTGGCTGCGGCGATCGCCGTCAGGGTGATCCAGGGGTCGGCCACGTGCGTCACCGGCTCGCGCCAGCGAACGTGGTCCCAGACGAACATCCCCGCCCAGCCGGCCTCTTCGGCCTCGGCGGCGAGTTGGGCGACGAGCCGGGGGTCGGCGAGGTCATCGAAGATCGGCAGCCAGAGTGCGTGGTTCATGGGGACAACGCTACGGATGCTCTAGCATTAGGAAAAGCTATAGATTGTGATCAATGTGATCAGGAGTGCTAATGGAGCTGCGGCACCTGGCCACCCTCGCGGCGGTGGCCGAGGAAGGCACGTTCGGCAAGGCGGCCGGACGGCTCGGCTACACCCAGTCCGCGGTGAGCCAGCAGGTCGCGGCACTGGAGAAGGCCGTCGGGGGTGCGGTGTTCGACCGGCCGGGCGGCCCCAAACCCGTACTGCTCACCCCGCTCGGCCAGGTGGTGCTAACCCACGGCCGCGACCTGCTCGCCCGCGCGGAAGCCGCGGCCGACGCGGTGGAGCGGTTCAAGGCGGGCGAGGGCCGGGTTGACATCGGCACCTTCCAGAGCATCACGAACACGATCCTGCCGTCGGTGGTGCGCGAGATCCGCATGGCGCACCCGGCCGCCGACATCCGGCTGGTCGAGGACGAGACCGATCCGCCCCCGACCGACAACCTCGACCTGGTGTTCTTCGACGGCCGGATCGGCGGCGACGTCGAGCAGGTCAAGGTGCTGGACGACCCCTACGTGGTGGTGTCCAGGCTCGGTGACCTCCCGAACGAGCCGGTGCCGCTCGCCGCACTGCACGAGGCGCCGATGGTGGCCCCGCCGCCGATCTGCGACCAGGCGCGCGTGGAGAGGATGTACACCGAGGCGGGCATCGCGCCGAGGATCGTGTTCCGCACGGCCGACAATCGCGGGGTGCTGTCCATGGTCCGGGCGGGCCTGGGTCTGGCCGTGATGCCGAGGCTGTCGCTGGAGTTCCTCGACGAGGAGCTGAACACCCACGAGCCGGTGCCCGCCATCGCCCCGCGCGAGATCTATCTCGGTTGGAAGGCGGACCGCACGCTGTCGCCGTTGGCCCGGCAGGTCATCGACCTCACACTCGCGGTGGCAGCCCGAAGAACTCGAAGTGGCCGGCCAGGTCCAGATAGGTGGTCATCTCCGTGAGCAACCCGCCCGCTGGAAGGCAGGTCGCACGCTGTCGCCATTGGCCCGTCAGGTCATCGACGTCACCTCGAGAGTGACGAGCGCGAACGGCTGACCCGCCGCGTCGTACTGACCGAACGCCGGACGCCCGTTCACCATGGCGGGCAACAGCCGATGCCCGAGACAGATGCCGTCGCTGGCGGTCAGCGCCGCGCGGATGTCGTCCCGGCCGCGCAGATACCAGGCGAACGGCGGCATATCCATGGTCGCGTCCTCGTGGAGGAGCGCAGTGAGGGCGGCGATGTCATACCGTTCGAACGCGTCGACGTAGCGGGCGAGCAACGCACGGCGCTCATCGTCCAGTGGGTCACTCGGCGCCGGCCGGCGGATGGTCGCGCGTGCCCGGCGCAGGGCACTGTGGACGGCCGTGGCCGTGGTGTCGAGCAGGGTGGCCACCTCGTCGGCGTGCCAGTGGAGCACGTCCCGCAGGATGAGCACCGCCCGCTGCCGAGGCGGCAGGTGCTGCAACGCCGCGACGAACGCGAGCCGGACGGACTCCCGTTGCGCGGCCAGGTCCGCCGGATCGGCGGTCAGCACCCGCACGTCCGGCATGGGCCGCACGAACGCCGATTCGGGTAGGGGCGCCCCGATGTCGGGCCCCGGCATGGCGGCCGGACCGAGATCGACCGAGCGGGCCCGCCGCCGCGCACTCCGCAGCATGTCGAGGCAGATGTTCGTGGCGATCGCGTAGAGCCAGGTTCGCACGGACCCCCGCGCGGGATCATGGCTGGCACGCCAGGCCCGCAACATGGTCTCCTGCGCGGCGTCCTCGGCCTCGAACGCCGACCCGAGCATGCGGTAGCAGTAGCCGGTCAGCTCGACCCGATACGCCTCCAACTCCACGGCGCGAGCATCCCACATCGCCTGGTCTAGACCTATGCGTTACCGATGAACTACTCTGTGGCGTCAGATCCGACGCAGCGAGGGAAGTTCCACTCCTGATGGCAGGATCACTGGGCCCCCGGACGGTAGTCATCCGGGTGTTCGACGCGCTGATGCGGGACGTCATGGCCAGCTGGCTCGCCACGATGTCCGGCTACCTCGTGGTGGGCGCCGTGTCCGCCGGCCCAGCACTGACCCGGCTGTGCGCGCTGCGCTCACCGGACGTCGCGCTGGTGCAGCTCGGGTCGGCCGAAGCGGAAGAACTGGCACTGATCCGCGGGCTCCGCGAGCTCCATCCGGCGCCGTATGTCATCGGCCTGCACGGGGACCTCGATCCGGAGAAGCTGCTGCGGTTTCACCGCGCCGGCGTGTGGCGGCTGGTCGGCAACCGCTGCGGAGCGGCCGCACTGCGCACCGCACTCGAGGAGACGGCGCCCGGCCGGCCGGCACCGCGCACCAACGGCGCCCTCAGCGGGCGCGAACTCGAGATCCTCGCCCTGATCAGCGCCGGCTGCTCCACCGTGGATGTGGCCGACGCACTGGAGATCAGCCCACACACGGTGACCAACCACACCCGGCGCATCTTCACCAAGCTCGACGTCCACAGTCGCGTGCAGGCGGTGGCGGAGGCGGGCCGGCTGGGGATGCGCGCCCAGGTGCACCGCGCCTCGGTCATCGGCCCGTCCGGGCCGCTTCGTGACGAGGTGGCCCGGGTCCTGGCCGCCGGCCTACCCGACGCGCGACCCGCGGTCACCGTCCTCGTCCATCCAACGGAAAGCAGCTGGCGCGCCGACACCGGCCAGTCCCGCAAGATCGTCGTGGTGGAGCCGGACAACCGCGGCATGGTCATCGACGCCGTGTCGCGCGGCGCGCGGGCCGTACTGTCCGAACAGGACGTCGCCGAGCAGCTGCCAGCCGTCATCTCCCTGGTGCGAGCCGGTTACCTGGTCGTGGCCGACGACGCGGTCCGCCCGCTGCTGCGCGGAACGCGGTCCGCGCCGCGGCGTTACCGGCTCACCCCGCGCGAGCGCGACATCCTCGACTCGATCGCCCTCGGTCACTCGGTTCGCGAGACGGCCAACGCGCTCGGCATCGCCGTCAAGACGGTGCAGAGCGAGCAGCGTCAACTGTTCGCGAAGCTCGGCGTCCGGAACCGGCCGAGCGCCCTGGCCTACGCGAGGGACCTGGGTCTCGTCGACACCTAAGGGTTTCTCGTCACGCCTAGTACGGCAGCCGCCATTTGGGTTGTGACCTGCGGGAAGGTGTGGCTGGGGGCCGGTGGCGACATGGGGCAGCCGCCTGTTGATCATGTGTTTGTGAGAACTACAGGATCGCAGGCGGCTGCGGCTGCGGCTAGGTGCTCGGTTGGCGGGGCGGAAACTGGGTGAGCTGACCGAACGGTTGCGTTCGTGTTTTCGGCGGGTCGAGCCGTTCGTGCAGGCCGGTAAGTATCTGCGGGCGGTGATGAGCGAGTTGCCCAAGCGGAACAGCTGGACTATTGCTGAGCATGTCGGGGACCGGACACCGGATCGGACGCAGCGGCTGCTGAACCGGGCGTGCTGGGATGAGGCCGAGGCGATGGCCCAGGTCCGGCGGTTCGCGGTGGCCGGGCTGGAGGAGGCGGCCCGCAAGGCCGGGCGGCGGCGCGGGAAGCTGGTGATCGGGGCGCTGGATGAGACCGGGCAGCAGAAGAAAGGCGTAGCCACCGCGGGTGTCAAACGCCAGCACATGGGCTGCGCGGGTCGGGTGGAGAACGGGATCAACACGGTGCACTTGTCCTATGTGCGCGAAGGTGTCGGGCACGCGTTGATCGGGTTTCGGCAGTGGATCCCCGGCGAGCACATCAGTGATCCGGTGCGCTCGCTGCGCATGGGCCTGCCGCTGGATCTGACGTTCCGCACCAAGGGGCAGTTGGCTATCGACATCTGCACGTCCGTGGCCGCGGACGGGTTCCGACCGGATTTCTACTGCGGGGACGAGGTTTACGGAAACTGCACCGAGTTGCGGACCCACTTCGAGGCCGCCGAGCAGGCCTACGTGTTGCGGGTGGCGAAGAACTTCCGGATCACGCTGCCCAGCAGCGTGGTGCTGTCCTGCGAACAGGCCACCAAGACGCTCCTCCAGGGGCTGAAACACAAGCGGCGGTGGGAAATCCGCTCGGCCGGCAAGGGCTCCAAAGGAGACCGTTGGTACGCCTGGGCCTGGATCGCCACCGCCTCGGCCCGCCACTACCTGCTCATCCGCAAACACCTACGCACCGGCGAGTTGGCCTTCCACTACTGCTTCGTGCCCGAGGGTCAGTTGCTCACCAAGGCCCGGCTGATCCGTGCCGCCGGGCTGCGCTGGCCGGTCGAGGAAGGGTTCGAGTTCAGCAAGGACTGCTTCGGCCTGGACCAGTCCCAGGTCCGGCTCTACACCGCGATCGCCCGGCACACCGTGCTCGTCTGCGCCGCCCTCGCGGTCCGCGCCGTCACCGCCGCGTTGCTGCGTGACCGCACCGACAGCCAGGCTCCCGAACCTCTACACCCGAACCAGCCGCCGCCCGCCGATCCCGGTCTCATCCCACTCACCATCCCCGAGATCAAGCGTCTGATCGCCAAGGCCACCGCCACACCGCGACCACCCGGACACACCACCCACTGGGTCAACTGGCGCCGCCAACATCAAGCACGCTCACGCTGGTTCCACAAACGCACCAGACTCGCCCGCAACATCGAAAACACCCAGATCAGCTAGCGAATGGCGGCTGCCGTACTAGGACATAGTCGTCCTGGCGGCGGGAAGTCCACCATGGACAATTTCCGTTGTGAGAACGGAAAAAGACAAGATCAGTAGACGAGGATTTCTTGGCGGCGTCACCGTGGGTGCGGCATCCGCGGTCGCGTTGCGGCCAGGCTCGGTTCTGGCCGAGGAGATCGCCGAACCGGGCGCGGCCACCTCGCCCCGATTCTTCGGTCGTATCTTCAACCTGCCGCCATTCGCGCCGGCGAACGACCGGGTGCGGGACGCCCTGCGCAATCTCGGCCGCCTCGGTGGTCTGATGGACGCCCGGGACCCGCTCGCCGAAGGACCGGTACGACTCATCACCAATCCGGAACTGAGCCCGACCAACCGGGACAATCCGTTCCACACGGCCGGCACCACATTCTTGGGTCAATTCATCGACCACGATTTCACGTTCGATCTCACCTCGCGACTCGGTGTGCCGACAGATCCCGAGACGACTCCGAACAGGCGTATTCCGACCCTGACCCTGGACTCCGTCTACGGAGGGGGCCCGGCAGCGAACCCGGAATTCTACGTACCGGCCGACCCGGCGAAGTTCCGAGTGGAGAGCGGTGGCCTTTTCGAGGATCTGCCCCGCCGGTCCGACGACGTGGCGATCATCGCCGATCCTCGCAACGACGA
This sequence comes from uncultured Actinomycetota bacterium, assembly GCA_963826035.1. Classification (GTDB taxonomy): domain Bacteria; phylum Actinomycetota; class Actinomycetes; order Mycobacteriales; family Pseudonocardiaceae; genus Actinophytocola. The sequence goes on from CAWGVZ010000010.1 coordinate 1,743,487, forward strand.
GAACCTCATGATCTCGGGCCTGCACGCCGCGTTCCTGCTGTTCCACAACAGAGTGGTGGACCGGCTGCGGGCCCAGGGCGTGCCCGCCAACCAGGTCTTCGCCGAGGCGCGGCGGCTGGTCACCTGGCACTACCAGTGGATCATCGTGCACGAGTTCCTGCCGCAGATCATCACTTTCGGGATCACCCAGGACATCCTCGCCCACGGTCGCCGGTTCTACCGGCCTGCCGCGGGACAGCACTTCATGCCCGTGGAGTTCCAGGGTGCCTGCTATCGGTTCGGGCACAGCATGGTCCGCCCGTCCTACCGGGCGAACCTGCGCGGCGACCCCGGCGGGAACCCGGCGACCGGCGCGCCCGCCTTCTTCGGGTTCATCTTCGACCCGGCCGGCGAGGGCCAGAACGACCCGGTCGACCTGCGCGGCGGTGCCAGGGCACCTCGCCGGTTCATCGGCTGGCAGACGTTCTTCAACTTCGGGGACGGCCAGGTGCGGACGAACAAGCGGATCGACACCAGGCTCTCCACCGCGCTGTTCAACCTCCCGCTGAGCGCCATCCCCACGGCTGACGCGCCGACCTCGCTGGCCCAGCGCAACCTGCTCAGGCACCTGACCTGGTCGCTGCCGTCCGGTCAGGCGATCGCCACGGCCATGGGCATCCCCGTGCTGGGCGCGGACGTCTTCCCCGAGCTGCGGCAGTTCGGCGTCGGCCTGGATGCCAGCACACCGCTCTGGTACTACGTCCTGAAGGAGGGCGAGGTGCTCGGCGACGGCATCTCACTGGCCGGCGCCGGAGCGCGACTGGTCGGCGAGGTCTTCATCGGACTGCTGGAGCTCGACCCCACGTCCTACCTGGTGACCGACCGCAACTGGCGACCGACGCTGCCCCGGCGGAACGGCTCCACCGGCGACTTCACCATGGTCGACCTGCTCACCTTCGCCAGAGTCGACCCCACCAGCCGCGGACAGTGAGTGGCTATCGTACGGAGGTGACCGATGATCCGATCGACATGTCCTTGCTGCCGCGCACCGCCGAGGTGGACGCGAAGGGGCGGCTCAGCATCGGGGGTGTGGACGTCCAGGGCGCGGCCGAGGAGTTCGGCACCCCGCTGTTCCTGTACGACGAGGCCGAACTGCGGCACAACTTCCGCGAGGCCGTCGAGATCTTCGGCGAGGGCGTCGCGTACGCCACCAAGGCGTTCCTCACCCCGCACCTGGCCCGGCTGGCCGCGCGGGAGGGCATGTCGTTCGACGTGTCCACGGCCGGCGAGTACGAGTGCTGCCGGCGGGCCGGAATCCCGGCCGCCAAGCTGGTGGTGCACGGGAACAACAAGCAGCAGGACGAGTTGATCCGGGCGGTCGAGGAAGGCGTCCAGTGGATCGTCGTCGACAACTTCGACGAGCTCGACCGCCTGGCGACCATCAGCCGGACCGTGAAGAAGCCGGCCAACATCATGATCCGGGTCAATCCCGGCATCGAGGTGCACACCCACAAATACGTCGCCACCGGCAACCGGGAGTCGAAGTTCGGCTTCCCGTCCTGGAACGGCGACGCCGACAAGGCGATCCACCAGGTGCGTGCCGAGCCGTACCTGAGGTTCGTCGGCCTGCACCTGCACATCGGCAGCTTCGTGCTCGCGCTCGACAACTTCCTCCAGGCGCTGGATGCCACGGCCCCGCTGTTGGCGGAGCATGCGCCCGAGGTGCTCGTGGTCGGGGGCGGACTGGGCGTGCGGTACCTGAACGACGACGCGTGTCCGACCTTCCGCGAGTGGGGCGAGGCGATCGTGGCCTGGGGGCAGCGCCGGTTCCCCGGCAGCCGCATCCTCGCCGAACCCGGGCGCACGATGGTCGCCCGTGCGGGGATCACCCTGTACTCCACGGGTGTGGTTCAGCAGAAGGGTGACCTGACCTTCGTGGCCGTGGACGGTGGGATGAGCGACAACCCTCGCCCCGTGCTGTACGGGTCGGGGTACGAGGTGTTCCACGCCGCCGCGCCGCTGGCCCGGCGAGAGCGGACCGTGCGACTGGTGGGCCGGCACTGCGAGTCCGGCGACATCCTGGTGGAGCATGGTCACCTGCCGGCTGACATCGGCGTCGGGGACATCGTCTGCACTCCGGTGACCGGCGCCTACGGGTACTCGATGGCGTCGAACTACAACCTGGTCCCGCGGGCTGCCGTCGTCTTCGTGGCCGACGGCGAGGCTCGGCTGACCACCCGGCGAGAGACCCTCGACGATCTCTTCGCCCGGGAGATCCCCGCCGGCCCTGGCACGATGCCTGAATGCCCCATTCGAGACGGTGAGCGTCCTCAATGCCTCATTCAGGGCATCGCCGGCCGGCCGTCGGCCAGCTGGCGGAGCAGGGGTTGGCGCCAGCTCGGGGCCAGGCCCAGGTGGTACAGGCTCATCCCGGTCGCGCCCGCCGCTCGTAGCCGGGCGACGTGTGCGGGCAGGTCGGATGGCTCGACCGGCGCGAGGACCGTCACGTAGGCGTCGACGTCCCGGCCCGTGGCGACCGCGGCGGCCACCACGTCCGCGCTCTCCTCGGTCGTCGGCCACGCCGGGACCATGAGTGCCGCCACGTCGGCCGCCGCCGTCGGGGTCAGGCCGGGCGAGGCGCCCGTCACCCACGGGTCCGGGTGCGCGTGCAGCGTCACCGGGGCGTCGGGAGCGTAGGTGCGCAGGTGCTCGAGCACCTCGGCCCGCAGCGCGTCCGCCGCCGCGTGCCTGGCAGCCAACAACGCGTCCGCCATCGGGACTTCGCCCACCCCGCCCTGCGCCTCCGCCCGCACGGCGGCCCGCAGGGTGTCCACCACGTGCGCCGGGTCGAGGCCGCGCGCCGACCACGCAGCGCGGCACGCCGGGCAGCAGCACACGGACAGCCATTGGCGGCGGCGGCCGTCCACGCGCCGTCGGTCTTCTCGTGGTGCGATAGGTGCGTCAGGCCGAGCTGGCCACAGGCCTCCAGCGACACGGCGTCCACCTCGGCCCCCGCCACCGCTTCGCCCGCCAGCAGCGCCGCGTACTCCCGAACCTCCGGATGCGCCGGGCACAACGCGTACCGGTACCGCTCGCCGAAGCAGTTGACCACCGACACGCCCTCGGCGCCCAGCCCACTGTTGTGCGTCAACACGATCCACGCCGACACCCGCAGGCCCGCAGCCCGCAGTTCGGCCGCCGCCACCCCGAACGAGTCCGGTGTCGGCATCCAGTCCGGCTCCCGCGGCGACAGTTCGCGCCCGCGCCACACCACGTCCCGCACCGGCCGGTACAGGGCCGCGTACCGGGCGTCGACCAGCTGATGCCGCGGGTGCAAGGGCGTCGCCGCGCGCGTCGAGTGGTAAGCGGCCGCCAACGCCACCGTGCCCACGCCGGCCTCTACCACCCGCGACAGAAACGCTGGATCGCCAAGCACATCCCACGGGTAAGCGTGCCCAGTAACCCTCATGGGGCGTCCAGTTCGGGTGAGCAGAACTCCCCGCCCAGAAAGGTCTTGTCCAGCTCATCGGCCGGGGACACGACGCCCGCGTACGCCTCCGAGTCGTCCTGCGGGTGGTAGCCCATGGCGCGCGCCTCGCCGAGCGAGTACCGGCCCCTGGTGTTCGCCGAGGAGCCCCAGACCACCCGGAAACCCGGCCGTGGCACGGAGATCGCCGCCTCCATCAGCCGGCCGCAGTCGTCCGGCGACAGCCACGTCCCCAGCATCCGCTCGGTCGTCGGCCGCTCGATGCAGGTGCCGATCCGCACGCAGATCACCGCGAGCCCGTACCGGTCGTGGTACAGGCTGCCGAGCGCCTCGCCCGCCACCTTGCTCACGCCGTAGTACGTGTCCGGCTGCGGGAACAGGTAATCCGGCGCCGGGCCACCGTAGTTGCGGTGGAAGCCGACCGCGTGATTGCTGCTCGCGAAGATCACCCGGTCGACCTTCGCGTGCCGGGCGGCCTCCAGCACCGTGTACGTGCCCTGGATGTTGGTCTCGAGAATGTCCGGCCAGGACGCCTCGCGGCTGAGCCCGCCGAGGTGGATCACCACGTCCACATCGGAGCACGCGGCCCGCATGGCCGCCAGGTCGGTGACCGAACCGACGACCGTCTCGACCGGCTCGTCCTTCGCCGCGGGCACCGGTTCTACCTGGTCGAGCAGGCGCAGCACCCGCCCGTCCGCCGCGAGGCGCGGCCGCAGGAACGTGCCGATCGCACCGGCCGCGCCGGTCAGGAGGATTCGTTGCGAAACGGTCAAGTGGGCTCCTTCAGCCTGGTCACCAGCTGGGTGGGGTTCACGAACCGTAGCGCGATCACCAGCAACACGAGCATCGATCCCGTGTAGATGACCGCCATGGCGTCGACCGCCTGCTGCGCCCGGATCCCCGCCGAGAACATCGACTCGTACAACGACACCACCAGCGTCTGGCTGCCCGGCCCGGCCGTGAGGAACGTCAGCTCGAACATGCCGACCGTCCGCACGAGCACGAGAATCGACGCGGCCAGGATGCCCGGGATGAGCAGCGGAGCGAGCACCCGGCCGAACACGGCCGCCGTGTTGGCGCCGCACATCCGGGCGGCCGACTCGATCTTCGGGTCGATCTGCTCGATGAACGGCGTCATGGTCATCACCACGAACGGCACCGACGGCACCAGGTTCGCCACGATCACCCCGGCGATACCGCCAGCAAGGTCGAACTTGTACAGGACCGTCGCGAGTGGAATGCCGTAGGTCATGGGCGGCATGAGGATCGGCAGCAGGAACAGCACCATCACCAGCTTCTTGCCGGGGAAGTTGCGCCGGGCGAGGGCGTACGCGGTCGGCACGCCGATCACCACGGACAGCACCACCACGGCGACCGCCACCTGCACGGTCACCAGCAGCACGTCGATCAGGTTCAGCTCGCTCGCCGCGGTCGAGTACCAGGCGGCCGTCAACCCGGCGGGCCACCACGTGCCGAACCACTGCGTGGCGAACGAGTTCACCACCACCGAGGCGACCAACCCGAACAGGTTGACCAGGAAGAACGCCACCAGACCCCAGACCACCCAGGCCCCAGGGCTTCCCACGAGAGACTTCCTCATCCCTTGCCTCCCGTCGCGCCGCGGTAGAGCCGGGACCGCCACAGGAGCACCAGCCCGATCACCGCGAGCATCACCACCGCCATGATCATCGCGATGGCCGAGCCGAGTGGGTAGTCGGTGTCCCGGAACGCCGACTCGTACGCGGCGATGGAGATCACCCGGGTCTCCCCCTGCGGCAGGCCCACCAGATATGCCGACGGGAACACGGAGAACGCGAGCACGAACGTCAGGCAGAACGTGATCGCCAGTCCCGGCGCGAGCAGCGGCAACGTGATGTACCGGAACCGCTGCCGCCAGTCGGCGCCCAGCGTGGCGGCCGCCTGTTCGAGCGACGGGTCGATGCCGGACAAGTAGGACAGTGTCAACAGGAACGCGAACGGGAAGCCTGTGATGATCAGCGAGAACAGCACGCCCCAGTAGTTGTGCACCAACCGGATCGGCTCGTCGCTCAGGCCGATCGCCATGATCACCTTGTTGAACCAGCCGACCGGGCCGAGGTACTGGATCAGCCCTTCGGCCGTGAGCACCGTGCCGAGCGTGATCGGCACGACCAGAATCGTGGTGAGCAAACGTTTGCCACGGAACTTGCCGCGCATCCGGTAGGCGATGGGGATCGACGCGAGCACGTTGATCAGCGCGGCCGGGATGGCGAGCCGCAGGGTGATCCAGATGGTGTCCCGCAGGTAGGGATCGCCGAAGAACTTCTCGTAGTTCGCGAACGGGCCGCCGCCCTCCTCCGGCTGGAACGACAGCTGGAGTCCGTACAGGACCGGATAGGCGAACAACGCCACCACGAACACCAGCCCGGGCAGCAGGAGCAGCAACACCCGGTCGATCCCGCGCTCGGCCAGCCGGTGCTTGAGCCCGGGTTTCTCGACCCGCGGCGTCTCCTCAACGGTGGGACTCATCGCCCGCCCCCACCGCTCGGCCGCGACGTACTGCCCTGAATGCCCCATTCGGGACGTTGAGCGCCCTCAATGCCCCATTCAAGGCATCGCCGCCTGAAGCCGCTCATGGGGCGAACACCAGTACCCGGTCGGGCGGCACGTGCAGCGTTACCGAGTCGCCCGGGGCGAGCCGGCTCTCGGTGCGCACGTGCAGTGCCTCGCCGCCGGGCAGCACGGCCTGCACCGCCTGCTCCCGGCCGTGGTACTCGACGATCTCCACCTCGGCCGTCAGGGTGTTCGCGGTGTTCATGCTGGCCTCGGGTACCACCTCGAAGTCGGCCGGCCGGATGGCCGCGACCGCCGCCCCCTCACGGAGGTGGTCGCGGTTCACCCCGGCCAGCTCGACCCCGGTGCCCGAGACCCGGACCCCGTCACCGTCCGAAGTGGTCACCTCGACCGGGAACATGTTGCGGTAGCCCATGAACGACGCCACGTACCGGTTCGCCGGATGGGCGTACACCTCCTCGGGCGAGCCGATCTGCTGCACCAGCCCGTCCCGCAGCACCACCAGCCGGTCGGCGAGAGCGAGCGCCTCCTCCTGGTCGTGCGTCACGTACACGGTGGTCAGCCCGAGCGACTGGTGCAGCCGGCGGATCTCCGTGCGCATGTCCAGCCGCAGCGAAGCGTCCAAGTTGGACAGTGGCTCGTCCATGAGCACCAGCCGCGGCTCCAACACGATGGCACGGGCGATCGCCACCCGCTGCTGCTGCCCGCCGGAGAGCTGCGCCGGGAACTTGTGCGCGTGCTCGGTCAGCTGGACCAGCCGCAACGCCTCGTCCACCCGCGCCGTGCGGTCGGCCTTGGCGAGCCGGCGCATGGACAGGCCGAACTCGACGTTGCGGCGGACCGACATGTGCGGGAACAGCGCGTAGTTCTGGAACACCATGCCGAACCCGCGTTTCTCCGGCGGCAGCGTGTCGATCCGCTTGCCGTCCATGAGAATCTGCCCGCCGGACAACGGCAGCAGCCCGGCCAGGCAGTTCAGCGCGGTGGACTTGCCGCAGCCGGACGGCCCGAGCAGCGCCACGAACTCGCCGCCCTTGATGGTCAGGTCCAGGTCGCGGAGCGCCACGTGGGTGCCGAACTCCCGCCGCACTCCGGAGAGTTGCAGCTCGGCGAACCGCTCGACGTCGAGAGTCACTGGGTCTTCCCGCTGCCGATCTCGCGGTCCCAGCGCTGGAACGCGGCCACCTGCGCCTCGGCGGGCAGCGACGTCTCCTGCGGGTTGTCCGCGATGAGCGACTCGTACTCGTCGCGGCCGAACTGCTCGATCGCGTCCTGGGACTCCTGCGGCGCCATGTCGATGGTCACGTCCTTGACCGCAGGACCCGGGTAGAAGTAGCCCTTGTCGTAGGCCTTCGCCTGCTGGTCGGGCTGCAGCATCCACTCGATCAGCGCGAGGTTTGCCGACAGCACGTCCTCGGACACGCCGCGCGGCACCACCGCGTAGTGCGCGTCGGTGACCCAGTGGAAGCCCTCCATGGTGGTCACCTCCATGTGCGCCGGTACGGTGCCGAGCACGCGAGGGTTGATGTCCCAGCCGGTGGTGGTGGCGACCATGTTCACCGTGCCGTTCGCCAGGTTCTTCATGGTGTCCGTGGTGCCCTTGGGGTAGTAGTCCACGTACTGGCCCAACTCGGCCAGGAACTCCCAGGTCTTGGCCCAGCCGTTCTCCGGGTCCTTGGGATCGCTGTCCCCCAACAGGTACGGCAGTCCCATGAGGAACGTCCTACCGGGACCGGAGTTGGCCGGCTGCGCGTACTGGAACTTGCCGGGGTTGGCCTTCGCCCACTCGAGCAGCTCCTCCGGCGAGGTGGGCGGGTCGGCCACCTTCGTGGGGTCGTACTCGAGCAACGGGCCGGACGGATAGAACGTGACCGTGACTCCCTGTCCCTGCGCCAGCTCCTGCATGTCGGCTGCCGCCGGCAGGTAGTTGTCCTCGAGGTTCGGGAACCGGGACTCGAAGTCCGGCAACAGTTCCATCACCAGCTCCTGCTCGATCACCGAGGCCAAGCCGTCGGTGCCGGTGAGCACCAGGTGGGTCTGGGACTCGCCGCCGCGCTGCTCGGCCAGCAGCTTGCCCGGCATCTCCGGCGCCGTCGCCTTCGTGTAGTTGACCGCGCTCACGACGTCCGGGTTCTTCTGCACGAACTCGTCGATCATGCCCTGGGTGAGCTGCAGGTTGCCCGCCACGTCGAGGATGTTCAGCTCGACCGGCGACGACGGCTTCTCGGGCACCGTGCTGGGTGCGTTGGCGGCCGGCGTGTTCTCCTCGGGCGCCCCACAGGCCAGCGCGGCGAGCAGTACGGCGCCGAGCGCGGGCAGTGTCCTTAGTGTCTTGCGCATGGTGCGCTCCCTCGGCATTGAGTGTGAATTCATGAGTGGCCGCGCAGCCGGGCGCGCAGCTGCGCCTCGTACAGGTTGGCAGGGAGAAGATCTCCGTCCACTTCGGACAGCTCGGTGAACAGCTCCCCGGCGAAATCTCTCGCGTGATCGGTCGGACCGGTGGTGCCACGCACGCCGACCATCGCGCTGTAGGGGGCGTGCTCGTCCAGCCGGATCGCGTGCGCCCGCCCGCCGAGCACCTCGATGTTCCAGTGGCAGAACCGTGCGCCCCACCGCGGTCCGGCGTCACCCGCGCCTCCCGTGCCGCCGTTGTTCGTCACGGTGATCGCCGTGCGCACGCTCTCGAACGGCAGCGCCCGGTGCGAGTCGAACGTGCCCTCCATGACCCCGTTCGACCAGACGTTGCCCGAGCTGAACCCCTCGGTGTTGATGCCGTGGTGCGCGGCGCCGGGCCCGATCGGCGTGGTGGCGGCCGCGATCTCGAAGTCGTCCACCAGCAGGTCATGGGTCTGCACGCGGCAGATGAACGTGTGGTGTCTCGCCCGGCCACCCACCCGCACGCCCGTGAACGTCACGCCCTTCGCGGTCGTGGTGCCGAATCCGTTGTCGCTGTGCCACAGGTCGACGTCCCTGGCCCAGCAGTTCAGCGCCGCCTGGAAGTGCGGGCCGTTGAACCCCGGGTCGGCGTGGTGCGGGACCTGTGCGATCTCCCGCATCCGGATGGTCAGGTCCTCGATGCCGGACTCCCGCACCACCGGGCCGAGCGTGGCGAACCGCGGCGCCCACCCGGGCCGCAGGTCGAGCTTGAGCGGCTGGGCGAGCACGATGGCGTCCCGCTCGACCTTCTTCACCTGCACGGGAAAGCGGTAGCTCGCGAAGTTCTCGGCCAGCACCCAGTCGGTCACCTCGGGCCGCAGCCGGCGCGCCGAGGTGGTCCACGGATAGGCCGCGGTGCCGGGCACGTCGCCGGACAGGTGTGCCAGCAGGCTGTTGTCGACCGTGTTGTCGGCCAGCAGCAGCACGTGCTCGCCCGCCCGGAACGCGTCGGGGTCGGACACGGGAATCCGCCGGGCGCCACGCCGAACTGGCGCCTTGACGTCCGCCAGGTGACGGTTGTCCATCCACCCCTCGTTGCCCTGGAAGTTTCGCTCCTCCAGGCCTTCCCGTACCTCGCGCGGGATGAACCAGATCAGCCCGCCCGACCATGACCACTCGCCGCGCGCCGACGGCCGGTACGCGTCGGCCAGCGGCCGGTCGAACAGCAGCGTGGTCCGCCCGCGGCCGGCGCCGCGCAGGACGACGTTGCTCTGGTGCACCCACACGATGTTGGTCAGCAGGTACTCCCCCGGCGGGACGAACACGGCGCCGCCGCCCGCCCGGCCGGCCGCCTCGACGGCCGCGTTGAACGCTGCCGTGCAGTCGGTCCGCCCGTCGCCGACCGCGCCGAACCCGGTGACCGAGACGCGCACCCTCGGTCTTGGTAACCGCTCTCCGCCCCGGCGGTAGCCGGCGTAGGACACGTTCGGGATCTGGGGGTGGGTGTCCGGTGTGGCCAGGTACTCGCGCCAGAGCCGATGCCAGCGCCGCACTTCCGCCACGGCATCGCCCGTGCTCGTCAGGTAGCCGGCAGCCGCCGTGGTTCCGGCGACCCGCAAGAAGTCACGTCGATCCATCGGGCAGCTCCCGTCGTCCGCTCCGGAGCGTAAACCGACGGACACCCTCAGGAAAAGGCTTTCCTGAAGATCAGTCCACCCATAGGATGCGCGACAGACCGCCGAAACTTTCGCATCGGCGGGCTGTCACTGGGGATCTTTACCTCGACGGACGCAGGAACCGCGGCGGCTCGAACTCCACGAACGCCGGTGGCATGGCCTGGCTCTGCTGGTTGAACAGGTCGAGCACCTCGTGGTACTCGGGGGCGAACCCGGCAGCCGTCGCGTTCAGTCGGTCGGTGCTGAGGCTCGGCCAGCGGCCGGTCTCCGCCCGCCGCTCGACCGCGCGCAGCGCCGTGATCTCCTCGGCCGCGCTGTACGCGCAGTGGTTGCCGCGGTTCAGGTACACCTGGCGCAGCTTGCGCGGGTCACCGAACCGGTCGACCTGGTCGGCGTACCAGTCGGTCTGGTCGACGAGCGCGCCGCCGTCATGGGTGTTGTGCAGGTTGAGCATGGGCACCGGGTTGGTGGCACGCGGTACCCCATACCGGTACATGTACTCGACGGCCTTCTGGTCGGGCGCGATCCGCGGCTCGGCCGCCAGCTCGGCCAGGTCGGCGTTCAGGTCGAGGCCCGCGCGGGCGTAGGCCTGCTCCACCAGCTCGCGGTACTGAGAGTTCGCGAGCTGCTGGGTGTAGTCGATGCCGACGTTCCACGACGGGTTGCCGCCGGCGCGTCGCTCGAGGTCCACGCGCCCGACCGGGCCCACGCCGGCCGTGTAGGCGCCGGCGACCCAGTCGGCCATCCTGTTGATCTTCGTGGTGAGGTCGGTCGGTGCCGGCTGGTGGGCGGACGCCCACGGGGAGATGTTGCCGAGCGCGCCGACCAGCGCGAGCTTCGCCAGACCCGCGTCGCTGCCGCGGGCGGCGGCGATCCCGTCGTTCAGCGCCGTGACCGAGGCCTCCGCGTCGGTCGGCCGGACCAACTCGATGGTGTCGTCGTCGGTGAGCAGCGTGCGGGTGGCGAAGTTGACGTCGAGGGCCGTGTTCCACGTCCCGTTGAAGTCGAACTCCGAGCACGTGGCGAGCACGCCGTCGAACAGGCGCGGGTGGCGCTCGGCCAGCAGGATGGCGATGCCGCCGCCCTGGGACATGCCGTTGGAGATGGTCCGGCGGGGCTTGCCGATGTTCTTCTTGAACCAGTCGAGCAGGGCGACCTGGTCCCGCAGCCCGTCCTCCACGGCGAACCCGAACGGGTTCTTGAACTCGGACGCGGCGAGCGCGTACCCGTGGTCGAGCAGCCACTGCTCGGACTGCACCGCGCCCGAGAGGTAGATCCGCTCCGGCGGCCAGGCCTCCAGGTAGTAGCCGTGGCTGAACACCACGAGCGTGCCGTTCCACTGGTGGGGCACTTTGACCAGGTAGTCGGCGCCGCCGATGGTGCCCTCGTGGGTCTCCCAGCCGGTGGGGCGCGGGTCGGCCGAGGCGGCCGGGGCGATCAGGGTCAGGGCGAGTAGAGCGATGAGCAGCGCGGCGAGGCGTCGCATGGGGTTCCTCCCGTTCGGGTTCGTTCTTGGTCACGTCGAACCAGATCCGCCGGGATAGACACGCCGGCCGAAAACTTGGCCGGGATTTTTCGAGGCAGGATGTCCACGCGGAGGTGCCGGCTCCGACAGGTCAGCGAAACGGAGCCCGAACGATGGAGTGACGAGATGAAGTACATGATGCTCGCGTACACGAACGTCCAGGCGTGGGAAGAGATGACGGCCAGCTGGAAGCCCGGCGCCCCGATGCCCGAGTCCGTCCAGCAGGCCTGCGACTTCTACGAGCAGCTCGGCAAGGAGCTGACCGAGACGGGCGAGTTCGTGGCCACCGAGGGGCTGGCCGACCCGTCCCACACCAAGACCCTGCGCAAGGGTGCCGACGGCGTGGTGGCCACGGACGGCCCGTACGCGGAGACCAAGGAAGTACTGGTCAGCTACGCGATCCTCGACTGCGAGAGCCACGACCGCGCGCTGGAGATCGCCGCGCGGGTGGCGGACGCGGTCGGCGACACGGTGGAGGTCCGGCCGATCATGAGTCTCGACGGCCCGGTCGATGCCTGATTCCCGGCGGATCGAGGACCTGCTGCGCGAGCTGGCGCCGCGGGTCCTCGGTGCGCTGGTCCGGCGGTACGGCGACTTCGGCGCGGCCGAGGACGCCGTGCAGGAGGCCATGCTGGACGCGTCCGTGCAGTGGCCCCGGGACGGGTGGCCGGACAACCCGCACGGGTGGCTCGTCCGGGTGGCGCACCGGCGGATGACCGACCACCTGCGCGCGGAGATCGCGCGGCGGCGCCGGGAGGAGACCGAGGGCACCCGGGTGCCGCGCGACAAGTTCGTCGCCCCGGCCGCCGACGCGCCACGCGGACCGGCGGGCGACGACACGCTCACGCTCCTGTTCCTGTGCTGCCACCCCGACCTCACCCCGGGCGCGCAGATCCCGCTGACGCTGCGCGCGGTCGGCGGCCTGACCACACCGGAGATCGCGAGGGCGTTCCTGGTGCCCGAGGCCACCATGGCGAAACGGATCACCCGGGCCAAGCAGCGGATCGGCCCGGCGGGTTTCCGGATGCCCACGCCCGCCGAGCGCGACGAGCGGGTGCGCGCCGTGCTCCACGTGCTGTACCTGATCTTCAACGAAGGCTATTCGAGCACCAGCGGCCCGGACCTGCAGCGGGTCGAACTGACGGCCGAGGCGATCCGCCTGGCCCGCGAACTGCACCGACTGCTGCCCGACGACCACGAGGTGACCGGCTTGCTGGCGCTCCTGCTCCTCACCGACGCCCGCCGGCCCGCACGTACGGGTCCGGCGGGCGAGCTGGTCCCCATGGCCGAGCAGGACCGGTCCCGGTGGGACAGCGCGCTGATCGGCGAAGGGGTGGCGCTGGTGAGCGCGTCGCTGGCGGCCACCCCGCGGTTCGGGCCGTACCTGCTCCAGGCGGCGATCGCCGCCGTCCACGACGAGGCACGCTCCGACGAGGCCACCGACTGGCCGCAGACCCTCGCGCTGTACGGGCTGCTGGCCGGCGTCACCGACAACCCGGCCGTGGCGCTGAACCGGGTGGTGGCGGTGTTGAAGGTGCACGGGCCGGCGGCCGCGCTGGTGGCGTTGGACCAGGTGACGGGCGCCGACCCGTACCGGGTGACGGCCGTACGCGCCCACCTACTCGACGAGGCCGGCGACCGGCCCGCCGCCCGGAGCTCTACCTCGAGACAGCCAAGGTCACCACATCACTACCGGAACGCCGCTACCTGGCCCGCACCACCGCCACCCGCCGGCGCTAGCTCGAGACAGCCAAGGCGACCACATCCCCACCGGAACCCCGCTACCTGGCCCGCGCCGCGCCACCCTGCGTCAGCCGCCCTTCTTCTTTTCCTTCTTCTCTTTCTTCTCCTTCTTGTCTTTCTTGTCCTTCTTCTCCTTGCTCTCGCCCTCGGCAGCCGGCTCGGCCGAGGGCGAGGGCGAGGCCGAGGGCGCGGTCGAGGGCGCGGTCGTCGCCGGAGCGGGCTCCTCCACCGGCTCCACCGTCTCCGGCGCCGGGGCAGCGGGCGGGGACGATCGGATGGTGGTGGCCTCCGGCACGGTCACGGTCGAGACCGTCTCTCCCCTGGCCGGGGCGGGCAGCACCGGCACGGGCTGCTCGGCGAGCACGGTCGGGGCGCTCGACGACACGGTGGTCGCCGCGGTGGCGGCCAGCACGGCGGCCGCCGCGACCTTCGTCACCGCCGCCTTCAAGCCGGTAAGCGCCGTCTGGGCCGGTAGGGACCCGACCAGCAGGAGCAGCGGCGCCACCGAGGCCCGCAGCTCGTTGTTCACGCTGCTCAGCGTGTCCGCCCGCGCCCGGCAGTCCGAACAGGACGCCAGGTGGCGGGTCGTGCGGCGGCCGAGGGGGCCGCTGTTGCGCACCCAGCCGGCCAGCTTGGTGACCGTCGCGCGGCAGTCGCCCGCCTCCACCTCACCCAGGTGCGCCTTCAGGTACGCCTGCCGCAGGCCCTCGCGGGCGCGGTAGGCCAGCGCCGCTACTCCGTTCGGACGCAGGCCGAGCCTCGGGGCGATCGACGCGGGTGACTCGTCCTCGATCTCCGTGTGCCACAACACCATTCGCCAGCGTTCGGGCAGGCTGGCGAATGCGTCGGCGGCGGCCGAGGCGTGCCAGCGGTCCAACACCGGGTCGCCGACGACCCCACTGTCGGCTCGGTCCGGGACCTCCGCGTACAGCGACTCGCTCGTCGCCCGGGTGGTGCTGATGGCCGCGTTGCGCATGGTCACCAGCAGGTATGCGCGAAACTCGAGGCGCGGGCCATTGCCGGCGCGCAGCGCGGACAACACCCGCGCGAACGCGTCGGCCACCAGGTCCTCGCGCGCCGCCGCGTCCTGGGCGAGAACCAAAGCCGCGCGTTTCGCCGCTGACAGATGCCGTTCGTACAGCTGTCCGTACGCGTCGGTATCGCCCCGCCGCACGGCGGCGATCAAATCGACGTCAGAGAGTAACTCGGTCACCGGACTCCTGTGTGGACAGTCGGTTCAACGCCAGTCGACAACCTCACGCATCAAACCAGGATGTCGCCGCCGAACATAGGCGGCGTACTCCGTCATGTGATCACGCATCAGCTGCTCGGCAAGCTCGGCGTCGCCGGCCGAGATGGCCTTCGCTATCGACTTGTGCACGGACACCACGTCACCGCGGCGGGACTTCGGGAACAGTACGGCGCTCAGCCGGTCGTTGAGGATGTCGGCAAGGGACTGCCCGAACAGTCGCATGATCCGGTTGCCGGACGCCAGCGCCACAAGTTGGTGAAACTCCGCCGCGTGCCGGACGTACTCGTCCTCGTCGGCCGGCACCTCGCTGTCCAGCCGGTCCAGCTCGGCCACCAACTGCTCGTCGCGACGCTGGGCGGCGAGCCTGGCCATCATCGGCTCGGTGATCAACCGGGCCTCGATCAGCTCCTCGAACGTCATGCCGTCCATCTGGAAGTACAGCGTCGACATCCGGCCGAAGTTCTCGGTGTGCACCTGATCGACCGTCGGGCCGCCGCGCGGCCCCGGCCGGATGGAGATCAGCCCGTGCACCTCGAGGATCCGCAGCGCCTCCCGCAGCGAGCCGCGGCCGACGCCGTACTCCTCGAGCATCTTCGCCTCGGGGGCGAGTTGCGTGCCGGGCGGCAACTTCTCCACGCCGATCCGGCGGATGATGTCGCGCGCGATCGCTTCCGCCACCTTGTCGCCACGCCTGAACTGACGGCGCGGCGTCGCGCCCGTAGCTGCCACGCGGCAATGTTAGCGACGTCACTTCCCGCCACCCGCGTTTCCGGGCAGACAAAAGTGATGATCTCTTTCCACTAAATGCTGAGGAAGGTCGTGAATGGCACGCCGAACCGTGGGCCGCCTCGAGGTCGTCGCATTGACCGACGCCCGAGGGCCCTTTCTGGCCTGGCCCGATGCGTTTCCCGACGCCGGCGGCCGCGAGTGGGAGCTGGCCCGCCGGCTGGACCCGGCGGCGTTCGGGGACGACGGCCGGTGGTGGCTGAACTTCCGGTGCTTTCTGATCATCGGTGACCGGATCACGCTGGTGGACACGGGCATCGGCCCTTCGAGCAGTCCGGCCGCCACGTGGGCGCCGGTGCCGGGTTCGCTGCCCGACCGGCTGGCCGACGCGGGCGTTTCGCCGGCCGACATCGACACGGTCGTGCTGACCCACCTGCACACCGACCACTGCGGCTGGGCCGTCCGCGACGGCGTGCCGACGTTCCCGAACGCCAGGTACGTGCTGCAACGGGCGGAGGCGCTCGCCGTCACCGACCCGCTCGCGTCCTATGCGGTAGAGCCGCTGCGCGCGGCCGGCCAACTCGACGAGGTCGACGGCGAGGTGGTGCTGTCGCGGGCGCCGACGGGCGAAACGGTCACGGTCACGCCAACCCCCGGCCACACTCCGGGCCACCAGTCGGTGGTGGTCGACGGAGCCGGCACCCAGGTGGTGGTGACGGGCGACGTACTGGTGCACGCTGTGCAGCTGACGTCCCCCGAGGTCGCGTACACCCTGGAGGACGACCAAGCCCGCGCCCGCGAGACCCGTCTGGCACTGCTGGCACGGACGGCAGAGGTGGGCGGCTACCTGGCGACCCCACACCTGACGGAGCCCTTCCTCCCATCGGCGGGCTCAGGCCAGACCCACACCTGACACCACAGCACCGCCGCCCCGCACCCCTCGCCGCACCGAACCGACCCCGAGTCGTACCCAACGGACGCCGAGTCGTACCGAACCGACAGCGAGTGGTACCCGGCGGGCCGAAAACTGTCGGTGCCGCCGACTAGGATTAAAACCAGGGGTCCCCGGACCGTTTTTGTCGGTGTCTTCGGCTACCTTGCCAGCGGGTCCCTGCCCACGCCCAGGCGTCCCCGGGCGAGCCCCGAGTGGGCAAAACCGTACGAGTCGGTGTCGAGAACGTACGACTCGGTGTCGAAACGGTACGACTCGCGGCTAGCTCGCCGGCAGCGCGATCAGCACCAGCGCCAGTGCGCCGATCGCCATGACCGAACCCGCCAGCACGAGCGCCGGCACGGCGAAGTCCACCGAACGCTCCGCGCGCAGGCGCCGAGCCGCGCGGCGATACCGGTCGTGCGACCAGCCGAGCACCCCGACCGCCAGCACGGCCGCCGCCAACGCGGCACCCACCGCCCACGGGGAACCCCGCAGCTGAGCCAACCTCCCGGCGAGCAGCGCGCACCCGGCCAGCCCCAGCGCCGTCCGGGCCCAGGCCAGCGACGTGCGCTCGTTCTGCACTCCCGGGTCCCAGCTCACAGGTTCGCCACCACCAGCAGCACGAACACCGCCAGCGCCACGCCCGCCACCCCGTAGGACAGCCACGGTGCCAGCCCCGGCGGCGGGAGCGGCCGCCGCTCCCGCATGGCCTGCTCGCTACGCAACCAGCGCCGGAACGCCAGAGCGCTCACCGCTATCCCCGACAACACCAGCAATCCCGCCAGTACCTGCCGCAGACCCGGCACGGCCAGCTCCGGCGCGAACGCCTCCAGGCCGATCCCCGCGGCCAGCAACGCCAGCGCCGTGCGGATCCACGCGAGGAACGTCCGCTCGTTCGCGAAGCTGAACCTCGGGTCGGGGTCCTCGCCGCTCTCCCGCAGCCGCGCCGGCCAGCTCATCCCGCCCACTCCCCCGCTGGCATCCCCGTGACGCCCGGGTCCAGCGCGAACACGGAGCCGGCGTGTTCCGACACAACGTCGAGACTGGCCGAGGTTATGTACAAAGTGGACAGATCGGCGTCACCGAAGGCGCAGCTGGTAACGCGTTGCGCCGGAATGTCCACAATGGACAGTAATTGTCCGGTAGGGGAATACCGGTGCAGCCCCCAGCCGTCCCACAGCGCCACCCACAGACACCCGTCAGCGTCGACGGTGAGCCCGTCGGGCAAGCCACGGTCCACGTCGACCAAGCGCCGCCGGCCG
This sequence comes from uncultured Actinomycetota bacterium, assembly GCA_963826035.1. Taxonomy (GTDB): domain Bacteria; phylum Actinomycetota; class Actinomycetes; order Mycobacteriales; family Pseudonocardiaceae; genus Actinophytocola. The sequence goes on from CAWGVZ010000010.1 coordinate 1,761,000, forward strand.
CTGATCGCACCCGTCTCGGGGTCGTGGTCGAACGCGTCGACGCCGTGGGTCGGGGTGTCGATGTAGTACATGGTGCCGCCGTCCGGGGACCAGCCGAGTCCGTTGGAACACATCACGCCGGTGACCATCGTGTGCAGCGAGCCGTCCGGATCCAGCCGGTACAGCGCAGCGCCGTCGCCGGGCCCCTCGACCATGGTGCCGGCCCAGAACCGGCCCCACGGGTCGGCCTTGCCGTCGTTACAACGCCCGGCCGGCGCGGTGTCGAGCGAATGCAGGACAGATCGGTCCGAACCGTCGTCCGCGCACGTCACGATGCCCGTGCGGGTGGCGAGCACCAGCCCGCCCGAACGGCGCACAGCGACCGTACCGACGTTCTCACCGACCTCGAAGAACTCGTCGGCGCCGGTGACCGGATCGAACCGGTGCACCTGACCGCGCGAGATGTCCACCCATCGCAGGCGGCTCGCCCGCTGGTCCCACACCGGTCCCTCACCGAGCCGCGCCCCGGCGGCAAGCACCACGTCGACGATCACTCGTGGACCGTACCGCCGAGTCCTTGTTAGTGGATTGTTAGCGCCGTTGCCCACCCTGGTAGCCGGGAGGTGGTCACCATGGAGACGTTCGCGGGTATCCGCTACCGGCTGCTCGGTCCGGTGGAGCTGTGTCACGACGGTGCGTCCGTCGACCTGGCGTCGACCAAGGTGCGCCTGATGCTGACGGCGCTCGCGCTCGCGCCGAACAAGGTCGTCTCGTTCGACGCCCTCGGCGACGTGCTGTGGGACGGCGGTCCGCCGGTGTCGGCGCGGTCCAACGTGCGTACCTACGCCACGACGCTGCGCCGCGTCCTCGATCAGGGATCCCGCAACCGGCTGGTCTCCCGCAGCGGCGGATACCTGCTGGCCACCGCGCCGGACGAGCTGGACGTGCACGTCTTCGGCCGGCTGGCCGAGATCGGTCGGAGAGCGCTCTCCGAAGGTGAGCCGAGCAATGCCCGCACCCACCTGCGGCAGGCACTCGGACTGTGGCGGGGCAACGCGGGCGAGGGTCTGCCGCCGCGCCGCGCGCTGGCCGGTCACCTCGACGCGCTCGCCGAGCAGCGGCTGCTCGCCGAGGAGGACCTGCTGGAGGCGGAGCTGGCGGTCGGCCGGCACGCCGAGCAGGTGGGCGTGGCCAGGCGGCTCGTCACCGACCACCCGCTGCGGGAACGCTGCTGGGCTGCGCTGATGCTCGCGCTCTACCGCAGCGGTGACGTGGCGGCCGCACTCGAGGCGTTCACCGAGGCCAGGAACCGGCTGGTCGACGGCCTCGGCCTCGAACCAGGACCGCGGCTGCAACAGCTGCACACGGCCATGCTCAACCGGGACAGCGGGCTGCTGACCAGGCCGAGGGCCGACGCGGCGACCACCACCACCGCCCGCTGCCAGCTGCCGCACCAGGCGCCGCTGGTCAGCCGGTCGGACGAGGTCCGCGCGGTGGTATCCACCCTGTGCGAAGCCAGCGAAGCCAGCGAGGCCACGAGCCACGGCCCGCGAGTGGTGGTCGTGCACGGGCCGGCCGGCGCGGGCAAGTCGGCCGTGGCGCTGCTCGCCGCACACCAGGCGGCGTGGTGCTTCCCCGACGGTCAGTTGTACCTCGACCTGGCGAGTGCCGGGCTCGAGGCCGAGACGGCGGCCAGGTGGCGCGAGTCGGTGGCCGGCCGGCGGATGCTCGTGGTGGTCGACCACTGCACGACCGCCGCGCAGCTGCGGCAACTGCTGGTGTCCGACCCCGGGTGTGCCTTCGTGATCACCGCGGACTCGCCGCTCGCCGCGGTCGACGCGACCGCCCGCGTGGCGGTCGGCCGGCTGGGTCAGCCGGCGGCCGTGGCCATGCTCGGCCGACTGGTCGGCCGGTCCCGGCTGACGCCCGAATGGCTGGCCGCCGAGGTCGTGTCCCGCTGCGACCACCTGCCGCTCGCCATCCGCGCGGCGGCCGCCGTGCTGATCCAGAGCCCGGGGTTGGCCCTGGAGGACCTGTGGGCCCGGCTGGACCACGATCTCCTGAACGAGCTGGCGGTCGACGACCTCGACCCGAGGGCCCGCCTGCTCGGCCGCTACCGCGAACTGGCGGTGGCGGACCCGGAGGCCGCGGCGGCGTTCCAGTCCCTAGGCACTGGAGAGCGCTCTCCAGCCGACCTGCCCCCTCCGGTGGCCCGCAGGCTGGCCGAACACGGACTCCTGGAGGACGGCCACCTCGCCCCACTTTCCCGCCTGGTGGCCAGGGAAGTGGCTAACTGACGGGAACGGGGGGCGCGGCGGCCTTCGCCGCGTAGTTGATCCGCGCCTCGTGCACGTACTGGAGGTTGTCCTCCGACCAGCGGCGAATGGCGGCCAGAGGCGTCACCACACTGCGGCCGAGATCGGTCAGCTCATAGTCCACCCGCAGGGGAACCACCGGATACACCGTGCGGCTCACGAGCCCGTCGCGCTCCAGCTCGCGCAGGGTCTGGGTCAGCATCTTCTGGCTGATGCCCTCCAGCCGGCGGCGCAGCTCACCGAACCGCCTGGGGCCGTCCTCCAGGGCACCGATCGCGAGCGCCGTCCACTTGTTCGCCAGCAGGTCCAGCACGTCCCGGCACGGGCAGTTGTTCAGGTAGACGTCACGGTCCTCGAGTTTCGGCACGTCGCAGGTGGTATCCACCAGGTACCTATACCACGTAATAGTGCCTAGTTGAAATAAGTGACCAACATCGGCATGGTTGTGCGCGACGGACCCAACAAGGAGAGGAACCCATGCGCGCGATCTCGCAGGACGGACCCGGCGGCCCCGAGGTACTTCACCTGGTCGACGTCGACCGTCCCGAGCCCATCCCCACCGAGGTGCTCGTGCGGGTGCACGCCACCTCGATCAATCCGGTCGACTGGAAGACCAGGGCAGGCGGCGGCGTGTACGGCATGGCGGGCGACGGCCCGGTGATCCTCGGTTGGGACGTCTCCGGCGTGGTCGAGGAGGTCGGCGGCGGTGTGAACCGATTCCAGGTGGGCGACGAGGTCTTCGGCATGCCGCGCTTCCCGCATCCCGGCCGGACCTACGCCGAGTACGTGACCGCCCCGTCGCGGCACTTCGCCCGCAAGCCGGCCAACCTCGACCACCACCACGCGGCCGCCCTGCCGCTGGTCGCACTCACCGCCTGGCAGGCGCTCGTGGACACGGCGGCCGTCCAGCCGGGAGAGCGCGTTCTCGTCCACGCGGCGGCCGGCGGCGTCGGGCACGTGGCCGTCCAGATCGCCAAGGCGCGGGGCGCGTACGTCATCGGCACGGCCAGCGCCGGCAAGCACGACTTCCTGCGTGACCTGGGCGCCGACGAGCTGATCGACTACCGCACCACGGACTTCGGCACGGCCGTCCGCGACGTCGACGTGGTGCTCGACCTTGTCGGCGCCGAGTACGGGATCCGCTCCATCCCCACGCTGCGCGCGGGTGGGCTACTGCTCAGCATCACCGGCTCGTCCATCGACGACATTTCCCGCGCGGCCCAGGCGGCGGGCGTGCGGCACACCTCGGTGCTGGTCGAGCCGGACTACCACGGCCTCGACCAGATCACCGAACTGGTGGAGAAAGGCGCGCTGCGGGTCGAGGTGGCCACCGTGCTGCCGCTCGCGCGAGCGGCGGAGGCGCACGAGTTGGGAGAGAGCGGGCGAACTCGCGGCAAGATTGTGCTCGACGCCACCTCGTGAACGTATCCTGACCTGCATGCGTGTGACGATCGCCGAAGTCGCCCGGCGAGCCCGAGTGAGCAAGACGACCGTCTCGCGCGTCCTGAACAACAAGGGTGACGTCGACGCGACCACGGCCATCCGGGTCCGCGAGGTGATCGCGGCGACCGGATACACGCCCAGCGCCGGCGCGGTCGGCCTCGCCAGGGGCCGCACGCAGACGGTCGGCATGCTGGTCCCCGGCCTGACCTGGCCCTGGATGGGCGACGTGCTGCAGGGCGTGGCCGACGTGCTGGAAGCCCGGGGCTACGGCCTGCTGCTGAACACCGTCAACCGCGGGGCCGACTCGCTCGCGCAGTTCGCGCGGCACGTGTCGGCCAACGCGTTCGACGGGCTGCTGCTGGTCGAGCCGCCGGACACGCTGAGCTACATCACCAGCCTCCACGAGTCGGGGCTCCCGGTCGTCATGATCGACGACCGGGGCCACCACCCCGGCTTTCCGTCGGTCGCCACCAGCAACCGCGACGGCGCCGCCGACGCGGCCGCGCACCTGCTGGGCACCGGCCGCTCCCGGCTGGCCATGGTCACCGGCCCCGCCGAGTTCGGCTGCACCCGCGACCGCACCTCGGGCCTGCTGAGCCGGGTCGCCGGTGCGGGCGTCCAGTTCGACGACCGACTGCTGGTGGAGGGCGACTTCACGAAGGCGGGCGGCCGGGCGGCGATAGACGAGCTGGTGGCTTCGGGGGTCGGGTTCGACGCGGTGTTCGCGCACAACGACCTGATGGCGGCCGGCGTGCTCGACGGGCTGCGGGAGGCGGGCCGCGCGGTGCCCGACGACGTGGCGGTCATCGGGTTCGACGACATCTCGATCGCCGCGCACACCCGGCCGGCGCTCACCACCGTTCACCAGCCGTCCCGCGAGATGGGCGAGGCGGCCGCCACCATGCTGCTCGCCCACCTGGGCGGCGAGCGGCCACCCGAGGATCCGCTGGTGGTGCCCACCACCCTCGTGGTCAGGGAGTCCGCACCCGCCACGTAAGCCATTCGCGGCTTGACGGGCCCACGGCCTGGTTGTTAAATGCATCACAATGGTTCGGAACCGGTTCCGGTACCGGTTTCAGATGCTCGACTCCGATCCATCCCTGCAGTCTCTGGATCGATCAAGGTAGGCAACGATGCCCCGTTCGAAGAAACCCAGACTCCTCACGCTGGCGGCCGCCCTGGCGACAGCCGCGGCGATCGTCACGGTCGCCCCCAGCGCCACGGCCGAGGTCGCCGCCTGCGGCACGGCCAACGTCGCACAGAACCGGCCGGCCACCGCGTCCTCCACGGAGAACGCCGGCACGCCGGCGAGTGCCGCGGTCGACGGCAACACCCAGACCCGGTGGTCCAGCGCGTTCAGCGATCCACAGTGGATCCAGGCGGACCTCGGCAGCACACAGAACGTCTGCCGCGTCGGCCTGAACTGGGAGGCGGCGTACGCGAGTGCCTTCCAGATCCAGTTGTCCACCAACGGAACCACCTGGTCCAACGGCTTCACCACCACGGCCGGCACGGGCGGCAACCAGAGCCATTCGGTCACCGGCAGCGCCAGGTACGTCCGCGTGCACGGCACCGCGCGCGCCACACAGTACGGGTACTCGTTGTGGGAGCTGAGCGTGAACGTCGACGACGGCGGCACCGGCCCGGTGATCCCGCCGACCGACCCGGTGAACCCGAACTTCGGGCCGAACACGTTCGTCTACGACCCGTCGACGCCGGCCGGGACCATCCAGAGCCGGGTGAACTCCATCGCCACGGAGATGAAGACCAACCAGTTCGGCACCCAGCGCTACGCCGTGCTGTTCAAGCCGGGCAACTACAACGTGGACGTGAACCTGCGGTTCTACACGCAGGTCGCGGGGCTCGGGCTGCTGCCGGACCAGGTGAACCTGAACGGTCACGTGCGCGTCGAGGCCGACTGGCTGCAGCAGGGCGACAACCCGAACAACCTCGGCAATGCCACGCAGAACTTCTGGCGCAGCGCCGAGAACCTGTCGGTCACGCTGCCCGCCGGGCAGATCGAGCGGTGGGCCGTGTCGCAGGCGGCGCCCTACCGGCGCATGCACCTGCGCGGCCAGGTGCAGCTGTGGAACGGCGGCGACGGCTGGGCCAGCGGTGGGCTGATCGCCGACTCCCGCATCGACGGGGTCGTGGAATCCGGTTCGCAGCAACAGTTCTTCACGCGTAACAGCGAACTGAACGGCGGCTGGTCGGGTTCCGTGTGGAACATGGTGTTCACCGGGTCGACCGGCACGCCGCCGCAGCACTTCCCGAACCCGTCGCACACGGTCGTGAACAACACGCCCAAGGTCCGCGAGAAGCCGTTCCTGTACTGGGACGGCGGGCAGTATCGGGTGTTCGTGCCGGCGCTGCGGGAGAACTCGCGCGGCACCTCTTGGGGTAGCGGCAATCCGGCGGGCACGTCGATCTCACTGGCCGACTTCTACATCGTCCAAACAGGAACGCCGACCGCCACCATCAACGCCGCGCTGGCCCAGGGCAAGCATCTGCTGTTCACCCCGGGCATTCACAACCTGACCGAACCGATCCGGGTGAACAATCCCAACACTGTCGCACTAGGACTAGGCCTCGCCACGCTCGTGCCGACCACCGGCCAGGCGGCGCTTGCGGTGGCCGATGTGGACGGTGTGAAGCTGGCCGGCCTGCTGATCGACGCGGGTACCACGAACTCGCCGGTACTCGCGGAGATCGGCCCGGCCGGCTCGTCGGCCAGCCATGCGGCGAACCCGACGTCACTGCACGACGTGTTCTTCCGGATCGGCGGCGCGCACGCCGGCAAGGCGTCGGTTTCCTTGCGCGTCAACAGCAACGACGTGATCGGCGACCACATGTGGTTGTGGCGCGGCGACCATGGGGCCGGCATCGGCTGGAACACGAACACGGCGGCCAACGGTCTGGTGGTCAACGGCAACAACGTGACCATGTACGGCTTGTTCGTCGAGCACTACCAGCAGTACAACACCATCTGGAACGGCCAGGGCGGCCGGACGTACTTCTACCAGAACGAGATGCCCTACGACCCACCGAACAACGCGACGTGGGGCAGCAGTGGTGGCGGGTCGCTCGGCTGGGCGGCGTACAAGGTGGCGAACTCGGTGACCAGCCACGAGGTCTGGGGCGCCGGCGTGTACTGCTTCTTCAACACGAACCCGGCGGTGACGGCCAGTCGGGGCTTCGAGGTGCCGAACAACGCGGGCGTCCGCTTCCACGGCCTGGTAACGGTTTCTCTCGGCGGCGTGGGCACGATCAACCGGGTGATCAACGAAACGGGAGAGGTGGCGAATCTCGCGCATCAGGTGAGCTACGTGGCCAACTATCCGTAGGGGAACGCCGGGCCCGGCCGACAAAGCCGGGCCCGGCACCCGCGAGTACTGTGCGGCGGATGATTGACTTCACCAACGGTTCCGTTTTCAAACTCGCGCCCGTCAAAGCCGAGGACATCGCACCGGCTGTCGCTCCACTGATCATTCCCGGGGAAGAGATAGTCGCGTGTTTCAAGGCGGCCCGGGACTTCGCTGTGTTCACGAACAAGCGGTTGATCGCGGTGAACGTGCAGGGGATGACCGGGCGAAAGCGGGACTACACCTCGCTTCCGTACAGCAAGATTCAGGCCTTCTCCATCGAGACCGCTGGCACATTCGACCTCGATGCCGAGCTTGATCTGTGGTTCAGCGGGCTCGGCAAGGTGCGGCTCGAGTTCAAAGGACGCGCGGACATCCGCCAACTCGGACACCTGATCGCCTCGTACGTGCTCTGACCATACGACCCGGTGTTCGTTCGGTACGACTCGAGGATTGCCCGGGGACGCCTGGGCGTGGACGGGGACCCGCTGGCAAGGTAGCCGAAGACACCGACAAAAACGGTCCGGGGACCCCTGGAATCAATCCTAGCCGGCAGTACCGACAGTTTTCGGCACGTCGGGCACCACTCGGGTCGGTTCGGGGCTACTCGTGGGTCAGGGGATCGGGGCTGGGCGGTGGCGGGTTTCTCGCGCGTCGAAGCCCAGAGTCAGCAGTGCTTCCACTGGGAGGGTGGCCGCGCCCACGGCTACCACGTCAGGGCCCAGCTGGCACAGCTCTATGGACGTCTGCCCGTACGGGTGCCGCAGCGCGTACGCGGCCGTGGCGCGGCGGATCTCGGGCAGCAGTCGGGTGCCGAGTGCCAGCCCGGCCCACCCGCCGAGCACGATTCGCTCGGGGTTGAACAGATTGACCAGGTTCGCGATCCCCGCGCCTAGATAGCCGACCGTCTCGTCCAGGACCTTCGCGGCCGTGACCGAACGATCGGCCGCCGTGAGGAGGAAGTCCAGCTGCGACTGTTCGTCCGGGCGCGGGATCGCGCGCCCGCCCCTGGCCCTGCGGTACCGGTCCAGGATGCTCTCCGCGCCGACGTAGGCCTCCAGGCACCCCCGCGACCCACAGCGACACTCGCGGCCGTCGAACATCAGCGTCGTGTGCCCCCACTCCCCCGCGCTGGACGTCGACCCACGATAGGTGGTGCCGTCGGTGATCACTGTGGCGCCGACCCCCGACCCGATCAACGCGATCACCGCGTGCCGGGCGCCGCGACCGGCGCCGAACCACATCTCCGCCTGTCCTTGGGTCTTCGCGCCGTTCTCCACGAACACCGGCATGTTCACCCGGACCAGGTCGACCAGCGCCACCCCGTCCCAGCCGATGGTCTGCGCGTGCACCCGCACCTGATCGGCCTGCTCGACCGTGCCGGGCACACCGATGCCGACGCCGAGCACGTCGCTCTCCGCCACCCCGGCCTCGGCCAGCAACTCACCCAGACCGTCGGCGATCATGCGGCCCACCAACTCGGGAGCCGGCCGCGGCGAGTGCAGCGGCCGGTCGATGGTGGCTCGCCTGGTCATGCCCAGGTCGAACAGCTCCATCTTGACGCCCGTCTCGCCGACGTCGATGCCGATCACGTTGGCGTAGCCCGGGTTCACCCGGAGCAGCACCCGCGGCCGGCCACCGTCCGACTCGACCTGGCCCGCCTCCACCACCAGCCGGTCGTCGACCATCTCCCCCACCACGTTGCTGACCGTGGCGGCCGACAGGCCCGTTCGCTGGCCCAGCTCGTGGCGGCTGAGCGGGCCCTCGAAGAACAGGGTCCTCAGCAGCGTCGACCGGTTACGCCGACGCAGGTCACGCACGGTGGCGCGCTTCGGCTCCATCTCGATGTCCCTCCCACCCCGACCCGGTCCTGCCGAGGCGGCTCAGCCTAATTCCCCCGGGCCGCCGCTCGCCGACGGTCCCACCCACCAGACGATAGTTCACCGGTCGACTTTATTCGCACCTTAAATTTAGACTAAATTCGTTACCTGGGTGTTATTGACGCGAGTCGGTGAAAACGAGTTGACTCAAGCGCGGCCAACGACGTTCCGTCTCCTCCGGCGCCACTGGCGGGCTCGGCCGACAGCAGCTTTCCCTTGTCTCCGAGGAGGAGTCGCCACATGCGTAAAGCCCTCGCCGCGGCAGCGGCGTTACTGATGCTCTCCGGGGTGGTCGCCTGTGGCGACGGAACCACGGGCGCGCAGGGCAACCCCGACGGAGTACTGAACGTCGGCATGCCGAACGGCCCGCAGTCGGAGAACCACAACCCGTTCCTGCCGTCGTCGTCCGGCGCGTCGCTCGGCTACCGCTGGATGATCTACGAGCCGCTGGTGATGACCAGCCAGATCAAGCCGGCCGAGGAGGGCAAGCCGTGGCTGGCCACCGAATGGGCCTGGTCGGACAACTTCACGAACCTCGAGCTGACCATCCGCGACGGCGTCGAGTGGGCGGACGGCAAGCCGCTGACGGCGACCGACGCGGTGTACACCTACACGCTGCTCAAGAACACCCCGGCGCTGAACATCAACGCCATCCCCTTCGGTGACATCACCAGCGAGGGCAACAAGGTCACCGTGACGTTCCCGAAGTCCCAGTTCGTCAACCAGGTCGACATCCTCAGCACGATCGTCGTGCCACAGCACATCTGGTCGAAGCTGGCCGACCCGGCGACCGACACGATCGCCGACCCGATCGGCAGCGGCCCGTACGAGCTGAAGACCTTCACCCCGCAGACCGTGACGCTCACCCGCCGCGACAGCTACTGGCAGGACCTGCCCGAGGTGCGCGAACTGCGCTACACCTCGTACAACGACAACAACGCGCAGACCACCGCGCTCGCCAACGGCTCGGCCGAGTGGGCGTTCACGTTCATCTCGAACTACCAGTCGGTCTACGTCGACAAGGACCCGGAGAACCACAAGCTCTGGTTCCCGCCGACCCTCGCGACCCACGGCCTGTTCCTGAACACCGAACTGAAGCCGTTCGACAACCCCGCGCTGCGCCGGGCGATGAGCATGGTCACCAACCGCGAGGACATCTTCAACCAGGCGGAGGCCGGCTACTTCTACCCGCAGATCACCAACGTCACGGGTATCCCGACGCCGGCCGGCGAGTCGTTCATCTCCGACGAGTTCAAGAGCGAGAACCACGAGGTCGACGTCGAGGCCGCGAAGCAGGAGCTGACCGACGCGGGTTTCACCTTCGACGGCGACACCCTGAAGGACCCGACCGGGCAGCCGGTAGGGATAACGCTCTCCAACCCGGCCGGGTGGTCGGACTACATCACCACGCTCGAGATCATGAAGGACAACTTCTCCGACATCGGCATCGCGGTGACCGTCGACAAGGCCAACCAGGACGCCTGGACCACGAACGTCGACACCGGCCAGTTCGAGGGCGCCATGCACTGGACCAACGCCGGGGCGACCCCGTACGACCTGTACTCGAACGTCATGGACGGCGCGCTGTACAAGCCGGTCGGGCAGGCGGGGGTCAACGGGAACTGGGGCCGTTTCCGCAACGAGGCGGCCACGGCGGCGCTCGACTCGTACGCGAACGCCCCGGACGACGCCACCCGCACTGCGGCCATGGACGACCTGCAGCGGATCTTCGTCGAGCAGATGCCGGTGATCATCACGGGCGCCGCGAACGCCGGCGCCGAGTACAGCACCAGCAACTGGGAGGGCTGGCCGGACGAGAACGACCAGTACGCGCCGCCGCAGCCCACGCTGCACAACGCGCTGGACGTCGTACTCCACCTGAAGCCGGCCTCGTAGGCCAGGCATGACGGCGAGCAGGACTCCCACTGCTGCCAGCGCCACGGCCGTGGTGCTGGCGGCAGCGGGCCTCACCAAACACTTCCCCGTCCGTCGCAAGGTCCGCGACCTGCTGACCAACACCCGCCGCCACGTGCACGCGGTGGACAACGTCGACCTGGTGCTGCGACGCGGCCGGGTCACGGCCATGGTCGGCGAGTCCGGGTCGGGCAAGTCCACGGTCGCCCGGCTGCTGGCGCAGCTGATCCCGCACAGCGGTGGCGAGATCCAGTTGCACGGCAAGAAGGTGCGGGCCGGGCGCGGGCGCGCGTTCCGGGCGTACTGCCGGCGCGTGCAGATGGTCTTCCAGGACCCGTTCGCGTCGCTCAACCCGGTGCACACCGTGCGGTACCACCTGACCAGGGCGCTGCGGATCCACCACCGGACGGGCGGCGACCTGCCGGCCGCACTGGACGACCTGCTCACGCGCGTGCAGCTCACCCCGCCCGAGCGGTTCCTCGACAAGTTCCCGCACGAGCTGTCCGGCGGGCAGCGTCAGCGGGTGGCCATCGCCAGGGCGCTGGCCGCCGGGCCGGAGGCGCTGCTGGCCGACGAGCCGGTGTCCATGTTGGACGTCTCCATCCGGCTCGGCGTGCTGAACCTGTTGCGGGACCTGCGGGACCGGCTCGACCTGGCGATCCTCTACATCACCCACGACATCGCCTCGGCCAGGTACTTCGCCGACGAGGTCATGGTGATGTACGCGGGCCAGGTGGTCGAGGGCGGCAGCGGCGAGGCCGTGACCCAGCACGCGGCGCACCCGTACACCCGGCTGCTGATCGCGTCGGCACCCGACCCCGACCGGATCGCCGGCGAGGAGGTGGCGGCGGCCGAGGAAGCCGGCGGTGAGCCGCCGAGTTTGATCGCGCCGCCGTCCGGTTGCCGGTTCCACCCGCGCTGCCCGTTCGCCATGGAGCGCTGCGTCGACGAGGCGCCGCCCCGGCTGCCGGTCGAGAACAACGGCGACAGCGGGCACTGGGCAGCCTGCTGGCTCTACGACGCCACGACGGTGGCCGAGTCGGGGGCACTGTCGTGAGCGAGCTTGCGAGCGAACCAATGTCACAGGGCGACCGCGAGCGGCGGCACCGAGCCTGCGAGGGGGCGTCGTGAGTTTCCTGTTGCGGCGCATCGCGTTCTACGTGTTCACCGCGTGGGCGGCCATCACCATCAACTTCTTCCTCCCCCGCCTCATCCCCGGCGACCCGGTGCAGTCGCTGATCGCCAGGGCACAGGGCCAGCTCGACACGTCCGCCATCCAGTCGCTGTACATCCTCTTCGGACTGGACGACGACAGCAGCCTGCTCTCCCAGTACGGCCAGTACCTCGGCCAGCTGTTCCGCGGCGATCTCGGCCTGTCGTTCACGTTCTTCCCCACCCCCGTGTCCGACGTGCTCTCGGACAGTCTGCCGTGGACACTCGCGCTGGTCGGCATCACCACGATGATCAGCTTCCTGCTCGGCACGGCACTCGGCGTGCTGGCCGGCTGGTGGCGCGGGTCGTGGGTGGACGTGGTCATGCCGGTCACCACGTTCCTGTCGTCCATCCCGTACTTCTGGCTCGGCCTGATCGCCATCACGCTGCTCGCCGGCCAGGGCGGGCCGTTCCCGTCGTCCGGCGGCTTCGACCCGGGCGTGGTGCCCAGCTGGGACATGGACTTCGTGTGGAGTGCGGTCTACCACAGCCTGCTGCCGGCCATCACCATCCTCATCTCGTCGATGAGCGGCTGGGTGCTGTCCATGCGCAACATGATGCTCACGGTGTCCAGTGAGGACTACATCACGGTCGCGCACGCCAAGGGCCTGTCCGAGCGGCGGGTCATGGTGAACTACGCGGCGCGCAACGCGTTGCTGCCCAACGTGTCCGGCTTCGCGCTGTCACTCGGTCTGATCGTCGGTGGCACGCTGCTCGTGGAGATCGTGTTCTCCTACCCGGGCGTCGGGTTCCAGCTGTTCACGGCGGTCGGCGCCAAGGACTACCCGCTGATCCAGGGCATCTTCCTGGTCATCACGCTGTCCGTGCTGGTGGCAAACCTGGTAGCGGACCTGGTCTACCTGCTGCTCGACCCCCGCACCAGGAAGGAGGGCTAATGCCCCCCGCCGGAAGTGCATCACACACCTCGCCGGTCCAGCTTCCCGCTGGCGGCGTTGCCGAACTCTTACACATCGACTCGTTGGCGGAGCACCAAGTCGAGTACAACCCGGTACGAGGACGGATCGGCGCCTTGCCAGCGAAAACCTGGATCCACCGATCTGCGCAACGCACTCCCGGCGGGGGGCACTGACATGGCCATGCCCATGGCCGACGCCACCCCCATCCTGCCGCCCGAGGACGAGCCGATCATCGTGTCGCCGTCCGGGCGCCGCAAACGCCGCCGGCTCCGGTTCCTGAGCAACCGCAAGGCCGTCGCCGGCATGGTGCTCTTCGGGTTCTTCGTGTTGCTCGCGATCTTCGGGCCCATGCTCGCGCCGTACGACCCCGGACAGCGCGGCGACGTGCTGCTCGGCGCGCCGTCGGCCGACCACTGGTTCGGCACCACCCACCTCGGGCAGGACCTGTTCAGCCAGATGCTCGACGGCTCGCGCAGCGTCATGCTGGTCGGGGTGGTGGCCGGCATCGTGGCGACCGTGCTGGCCGTGGTGATCGGCGTGACGTCCGGCTATCTCAGCGGACTCGGCGCGGAGAGCCTTTCCGCGCTGTCCAACGTGTTCCTCGTCATCCCCGCGCTGCCGCTCATCCTCATCATCACGCTGTCGCTTCCCGAGACCGACGACCTGACGATCGCGCTGGTCATCGGCTGCACGTCGTGGGCGTGGGGCGCGCGGGTGCTGCGGGCACAGACACTGTCGTTGCGGCGCAGGGACTACGTCGAGGCGTCCCGCGCGACCGGCGAGTCGACGTGGCGGATCATCGGGTTCGAGATCCTGCCGAACCTCACGGCCGTGATCGCCGCGAGCTTCATCGGCACGGTGATCTTCGCGGTGCTGTCGGAGATCACGCTGGCGTTCATCGGGGTTCCCGGGGTGTCCGAATGGAACTGGGGCGCCATCCTGTTCTGGGCGCAGAGCCAGCAGGCGCTCGCGCAGGGCGCTTGGTGGTGGTTCGTGCCGCCGGGTGTGGCGATCGCGCTGCTGGGTACCGGCCTCGCATTGCTCAACTTCGGCATCGACGAGTACGTGAACCCCCGGCTGCGCGGTGGTCCACATTCGGTGCGCGGCGTGGTGATGCGGGTCGGCTTCACGCCGGTGCTGCGCAAGGACGGTGAATCATGACCGGGGAGCCGGTGCTGGAGATCCGCGGCCTGAACGTCGGCTACGGGCTCGGTGACGAGAGTGTGCACGCGGTCCGCGACGTCGACCTGACGCTGCATCGCGGCGAGGTGCTCGGGCTGGCCGGGGAGAGCGGCAGCGGCAAGTCCACCCTGGCCTACGGGATGCTGCGATTGCTACCGCCGCCCGGAGTGATCACCGGCGGGCAGGTGCTCTACCACCCGGAGCACGGTGAGCCGGTCGACCTGCTGACGCTGTCCACCGCACGGCTGCGCCGGTTCCGCTGGTCGGAGATCTCCATCGTCTTCCAGGGCGCCATGAACTCGCTCAACCCGGTGCACACGATCTCCGCGCAGATCTGCGACGTGATCGCCGCGCACGAGCGGACCACGCCGGCCGCGCGGCGCGCGCGAGCCAAGGAGCTGCTGCGACTGGTGGGCATCAACGCCGACCGGCTGTCCAGCTACCCGCACCAGCTCTCCGGCGGGATGCGCCAGCGCGTGATGATCGCCATGGCGCTCGCGCTCGAACCGCGCGTGGTGGTGATGGACGAGCCGACCACCGCGCTGGACGTGGTGATGCAGCGCCAGATCCTCGCCCAACTGGTGGAGCTGCGGGAGCGGATCGGGTTCTCCGTGCTGTTCATCACCCACGACCTGTCGCTGCTCGTGGAGTTCTCCGACCGGATCGCCATCATGTACGGCGGCCGGATCGTGGAGTCCGCCCCGGCCGGCGAGCTGTACCGCAACTCGTTGCACCCGTACAGCGACGGCCTGCTGCACTCGTTCCCGGCACTGCGCGGCCCTCGGCGCGAGTTGACCGGGATCCCAGGCTCACCGCCCGACCTGCGGGCCATGCCGACCGGCTGTGCCTTCCATCCCCGCTGTCCCAAGGCGTTCGACCCGTGTGCGGACAACGCACCGGTGCTCGAGGCGCCCACTGATCGTGGCGACGAAGACCGAACGGTGGCCTGCTGGCTGCACGCCGTGGAGCGGATCTAGTTACGGAGGATGGGATCTTGGATACGACTGCGACACTGGAGACCGCGAGCGAGGCCGAGCTGATCGCCGGCCTCCCCGCGAACTTCCGGTGGGGGGTGGCGACGTCCGCCTACCAGATCGAGGGGGCCCACGCCGAGGACGGCCGTGGACAGTCCATCTGGGACACCTACTGCCGTACGCCCGGCATGGTCGACGGCGGCGACAACGGTGACGTGGCCTGCGACCACTACCACCGGATGCCCGAGGACGTCGGGCTGATCGCGTCGCTCGGCGTGGACACCTACCGGTTCTCCGTGGCGTGGCCGCGGGTCCAGCCGGGTGGCCGCGGCCCGGCGAACCAGGCCGGGCTCGCGTTCTACGACCGGCTGGTGGACGAGCTGCTCGGCAAGGGCGTCGCCCCATGGGTGACGCTGTACCACTGGGACCTGCCGCAGGAGCTGGAGGACGCGGGCGGCTGGCCGGAGCGCGACACCGCGTACCGGTTCGCCGACTACGCGATGCTCGTGTTCGACAAGCTGCAGGACCGCGTGCGCACGTGGACCACGCTCAACGAGCCGTGGTGTTCGGCCATGCTCGGCTACTACGAAGGCCGCCAGGCCCCTGGCCGGCAAAGCTTCGATGACGCCATGGACGCCGTGCACCACCTGCTGCTGGGCCACGGGCTCGCGGCGCAGCGGATGCGGGCGGCGGCCACCAAGCCGATCGAGCTGGGCATCACGCTCAACATGGGCACGTCCATGCCGGCCACACAGAGCACGGCCGACCTGGAGGCCACCCGCCGGGTCGACGGTCTCGGCGCGCGGATCTACCTGGATCCGTTGCTCCGCGGCCAGTACCCGGGCGACATCCTCGACGACCTGTCGACGCGTGGCGTGAAGCTGCCGGTGGTCGACGGCGACCTGAAGATCATCAGCGAGCCGATCGACGTGCTCGGGGTGAACTACTACTCGAGCCACGTGGTGTCCGGTGTGGACGATTCGGGCCGCACGGAGGACGAGGAGGGCAACCCCGTCCACAAGAACGTCCCGCTCGGTCGTCCGGTGACCGCCATGGACTGGGAGATCGTGCCGGAGGGTTTCACCGAGCTGCTCGTGCGGCTCTCCCGTGACTATCCGGGCATGCCCTTGGTGATCACGGAGAACGGCGCGGCTTTCGACGACGTGGCCGACGAGTCCGGTTTCGTCGGCGACGCCGACCGCACGGCCTACCTGTCGGCACACATCGCGGCGGTGGCGGCGGCGCGGCAGCAGGGCGCGGACGTGCGCGGGTACTTCGCGTGGTCCCTTATGGACAACTTCGAGTGGTCCTACGGCTATGCGAAGAGGTTCGGCCTGGTGCACGTGGATTACGAGACACAGGTCCGTACGCCCAAGCAGAGCGCGCTCTGGTACCGGGACACGATTCGCCAGGTACGCGGGCACTGAGACCCGCCCGGGGCGACCGGCGGCACCCGACCGCCCCGGGCCACAATCGGTCACATGGACGAGTTCCTCTCCCACGTGACCTCCCGGCTCGCCGCCCTTCCCGGGGTGCTCGCCGTGACCCTCGGCGGATCCCGCGCCCAGGGCACGCACCGGCCCGACAGCGACTGGGACATGTCGGTCTACTACCGCGGCACGTTCGACCCCCAGCACCTGCGGGACATCGGCTGGCCGGGCGAGGTCTCCGAACTGGGCGACTGGGGCGGCGGCGTGTACAACGGCGGCGCGTGGCTGCGGATCGACGGCCGGCCGGTGGACGTGCACTACCGCGACCTCGAGGTGGTCGACCGAGTGCTCGCCGAGGCGCGGGGCGGCCGCTTCCAGATCGAGCGGCTGCAGTTCCACCTGGCGGGCATCCCGACCTATCTGCTCCTCGCCGAACTGGCGGTCAACCAGGTGCTGCACGGGTCGCTCGAGCGCCCGGCGTACCCGCAGGCCCTGCGCGCCACCGCACCCGAGATGTGGTGGCGCACGGCGGACCAGGTGTTCACGTACGCGCGCGACGGCCACGCGAAATACGGCCGCACGGCGCAGAGCATCGGCCTGGCGGTGATGGCGGCCAGCCAGGCGGCGCACGCGATCCTGGCGGCCCGCGGCGAGTGGGTGACGAACGAGAAGACGCTGCTGACCAGGGCCGGCCTGCGCGAACTCGACCAGCTCCTGACGGGTCCGGACCCGGTCGCGGCCGTCGATCAGGCGCGAAACCTGTGTGCCACGGTCCTCGACGCGGCGAGATGAAAGTTGGCTCATCCGCTGTTCACCTGGTGCTCAGCGGTGAGTCACAGACTGTCTATTGTGACGGCGACCATCAACCCACCGCGAACCCGTTCCACGCTCGGCGGATTCACCGTCGGCGCTGTCCTCATCGGACTGTCCGTAGTGGTCTTCGCGCTCCCCGAGGGCCTCAGTGGGGACGCCCGGGTCACGCTCGCCGTCTTCGTCGCCGCCACCGGGGCATGGGCGCTCACCAGGATCGATGACACCTACATCGCGCTCGGCGCGGCCGCCCTGCTCACCCTCACCGGGGTCATCGACTCCGACCGGCTGTTCGCCACGCTCGGCTCCGACATCATCTGGCTCCTGATCGCCGCGTTCGTGCTGGCCGCCGGGGTCACGGCCACCGGGTTGCCGGCGCGCGCCGTCACGTTCCTGGTGGCCGGCGCCGGCTCGGTGCGCCAGCTGATGCACCTGGTCACGGCCGCGCTGGTGGTCACCTCCTTCGCCGTGCCGGCCACCTCGGGGCGGGCGGCGCTCGCCATCCCCGTCTTCACCACGCTGGCCACGCTGCTCACCGGACGAACCCGCGTGGCGCTCGCGCTGTTGTTTCCCACGGTCATCCTGCTGTCGGCCGTGGCCACGCTCATCGGCGCGGGCGCGCACCTCATCACCAGCCAGGTGCTCGAGGCGGCGACCGGCACGGGAATCGACTTCGTGCGCTGGCTGATCCTCGGACTGCCGCTGGCCGTGGTGTCGTCCCACCTGGCCACCGAGCTGATACTCCTCCTGTTCACCCGCCGCGCCGACCGGCGGCAGCCGCTGCGGCCGTACACCCTTCCCGACCACTGTCCGCTCAGCGGCGCCGAGAAGGTCGCTGCCGCGGTCGTGTGCGCCGTGATCCTGTTGTGGTGCACCGAACCGCTGCACCACCTGCCCCCGGCGCTCGTGGCGCTCTGCGGCGCGCTCGCCATCTCCTTGCCCGGCGGCGGAACCACCACCATCGGCGGCGCGCTCAAGACCGTTCCCTGGTCGCTGCTCGTTTTCATGGCCGCCACCGCCGCACTCGGCGCGGCGCTGCTCGACTCGGGCGCCGCCACGTGGCTCGCCGACCGCGTGTTCGGCCCGCTCGCCGGCAATCCCAGCTGGCTGGTGCTCGGCGCGATCGTCACCGTGAGCACCATGGCGCACCTGGCCATCCAGTCCCGCTCGGCGCGCTCGTCGGTCCTGGTGCCACTGGTCATCCCGCTCGCCATGGCCGCCGGGATCGACCCGGCGCTCGCGGCGTTCGCGTCCACGGCGGCCGCCGGCTTCTGCCACACGCTGCCCGCGTCGGCCAAGCCGGTGGCCATGTTCGCCAACCTGGACGGCGTTCCCACCTACTCGAAGCGGGACCTCTTACGTCTCGCCGCGCTGCTCGCCCCCTTACACATCGTTCTGGTGAGCGGGTTCGCCATCGCCGTCTGGCCGCACCTGTAAGTCCACTTGGACCGTCCATTCTGGAGGATAATCATGCCTGCCTCTCCCCTGCGGCGGTTCGTGGTCGCACCCAGCGGCTTCAAAGAGAGCCTGAACGCGCCTGATGTGGCCAGGGCCATCGGCGAGGGCGTACGCCGGGTATACCCCCACGCGTCCGTCGACCGCATCCCGCTGGTCGACGGCGGCGAGGGCACGGCCGCGGCACTCGCGTCGGCCACCGGGGGCCGGCTGGTGCCCACCACGGTGACCGGTCCGGTCGGCCGGCCGGTCGACGCCCACTTCGCCGTGCTCGGCGACAGCACGGCCGTGGTGGAGATGGCCGCGGCGGCAGGCCTGCGGCTGGTGCCGCCCGAACTCCGCGACCCGGGCGCCACCACCAGTTTCGGCGTCGGCGAGCTGATCCGCGCGGCGCTCGACGCGGGTTGCCGGCGGATCCTGGTCGGCTGCGGCGATTCGGGCACGAGCGACGGCGGCACGGGCGCGCTGCAGGCACTCGGCGCGCGGGTGTACGACGAGAGCGGCGGCGAACTGGGCCACGGCGGCGCCGCCCTGGCCGGGGTGAAAGCCGTCGATCTGTCCACACTGGACCCCAGGTTGGCCGGGGCGGAGATCCTGGTGGCCGTCAACCCGCACAACGTGCTGTGCGGCGACCGCGGGGTGGCGCGGGTCTTCGGCCCGCAGAAGGGCGCGACGCCCGCACAGGTGGAGCGCCTCGCCACCGGACTCGAGCGGTGGGCGGACGTGCTGGAGCAGGACACCGGCCGCGACGTGCGGTACGGCCCGGGCACCGGCGCGTCCGGCGGGCTCGGTGCCGGTCTGGCCGCCGGGCTGGGCGCGCGGCTGCGGTCGCGCTTCGAGGTGATGCTCGACCACGTCGACCTGGACGCCCGACTGGCGAAGGCCGACCTGGTGATCACGGCGGAGGGTGCGATCGACCGGCAGACCCCGCACGGCAAGATCCCGGCCGAGGTGGCCAGACGGGCCAAGCGACACGGGCGTCCGGTGATCGCCCTGGCGGGCACGATCGGCGAGGACGCGGCGGCCACGTACGCGAGCGGGATCGACGCCTTCCACGGCATCCTGCCGTTTCCCGTGGATCTGTCCGAAGCCATGCGCCGCGGCGCCGAGTTTCTGGCCGACGCCACCGAACGGGCGTTGCGCCTCGTGCGGATCGGTACGACCATTCCGGCCGCGTGAGTACCCTCGGCGCGCTCAGGCCAGGCGAGTCTCCCTCTCGGCACTGGAGTCACTGACGCGGGCGTTGTCGTGCTCGTTCTTCGGCCGCGTCGAGTGCGGGTACGAGTGGCGCGAGTGCGATGCGGAGCAGGTCGGGTAGCGAGCCGGACGGCACGACGAGCCCGCTGGTCGTGGGAGAGGCGGTCCCCGGCTGTACCCATTGGTGGAGTGCGACCCGAGTCGCGGCGGCGACGCTCGCCGCCAGTACGTGGGCGGTGTGCGGGTCGGTGTCGCCGAGGCGTTGGGTGATCGCGTCGGCGAGGGGGTGTTCGATCGCGCCGGCGGTGTCGACGAACGCGTCGCGCAGCGCGGAGCGGGTGGTGATCAGCAGCAGCGCGTCGCGATGCTGCTCTCCCGGGTCGGTGTACTGCTCCACGATCGCCTCGACCACGGCGTCGGCGAGGCTCACGCCGGCGGGCCGAGCAGCTACCGTCGCCGCGACCCGTGCATCCCGTTCGGCGGTGACAGCGGCGACGATCGCCTGTTCGCGACTGGAGAAGTAGTTGTTGTAGGTCCTCGGCGAAACTCCGGCCGCCTCGGCGATGTCGTCGACGCGCACGTTCTCCGGTCCATGCGCCAGGGCCAGCCGCAGGGCCGCTTCGCGCAACGCCTCTCTGGTGGCCTGCTTCTTCTGCTCGCGTAGCCCTGTTCGTCGTGTCGTCACCGTCCCAGCATTCCAGTTAAGGTGCGCGCACGCAAACTTGCGTGTGCGCATGTTTTAGATCTAGCCTCGATGTCCTCACATCGCGACAGGAAGGACCAGACCTATGCGCGCCAAGGGCATCGCGTACGACACCGGCTTCGTGACCAACGGCCGGATCTCTCGCGAGAGCTTCGATCCCGACCTGGTGAAGCGGGAGCTGACCATCATCCGTGACGACCTGCACTGCAATGCCGTGCACATCGTGGGCGGCGATCCGGATCGACTGGAACTGGCCGCTCAGTGCGCCGCCGATCTTGGGCTGGAGGTCTGGTTCTCGCCGTACCCGATCGATCTGACGACCACGCAGATCCTGTCGTTGCTCGCCGACTGCGCGCAGCGGGCGGAAAGGCTTCGAAAGGCGGGCGCCGAAGTCGTGTTCGTCACCGGCGTCGAGCTGAGCATAATGAACCAGGGCTTCCTCCCCGGCGACAACCTGGAGCAGCGGCTCGACCTGCTGTTGAACCGACCCGAGGGCCAGGCCGAACGAATCGTCGAGGCAAGTACCCGCGTCAACGACTTTCTCCGTGACGCTGTCGCTGCGGTCCGCGACCGTTTTCCGGGCAGGATCACCTACGCCTGCATACCGTTCGAGCGGGTCGACTGGACGCTCTTCGACATCGTCTCGGTCGAACTCATCCGCTCCGCCGAGGTCGCCGACCGGTACCAGGAGGGCGTGCGAACCCTCATAGCGCAGGGAAAACCTGTAGCGATCACCGGTTTCGGCACCGCCACCTGGCGTGGCTCGGGAGACGTGGCGCCGCGCAGCATGGAGATTCTCGAGCACGACGAGACCGGCCACCCGGTTCGAGTGAAAGGCGACTACGTCCGCGACGAGGCCGGTCAGGCCACCTACCTGAGCGAGTTGCTGGAGATCTTTGATGCCGAAGGTGTGGACAGCGCCTTTGTGTATCTCTTCGCGCTCTACAACTACCCGCACCGCCCCGACGACCCTCGCCGAGACCTCGACCTGGCCAGTCTCGGCATCGTCAAGGTTCTCGAAGACCGCAACGGCGACACCTACCCCGACATGCCGTGGGAACCCAAGGCCGCCTTCACCGCCCTCGCCGACTACTACCGCGGATGACCAGGAGCATGAACGTGAACACCTTTCTGCTGGGTGGCGACCTGCGGGTCAACCGACTCGGCTTCGGCGCGATGCGGCTCGCCCTCGGCGGCTCCGTTCGCGATCCCGAGGCGGCCGTCGCGGTGCTGCGCCGTGCCGTGGAGCTCGGTGTGAACCACATCGACACTGCCGGCACCTACGGGTTCGGTGACCTCCATGCGCACGAGTTGATCCGGCAGGCGTTGTCGCCGTATCCGAAAGACCTGGTGATCGCCACCAAGGTCAGCGCGGCCGCCGCCGCTCAACTGCGCGGTCTGGTCGAACAGGATCTGCGCCGCCTCGGCCAGGACCACCTCGACCTGGTCTACCTGCGCGTGGGCGATATGGGCAAAGCCGGCGACGAATCACTCGGCGAACGCTTCGCGGTCCTCGCGGACCTGCGCCGCGAGGGGCTGATCCGGCACCTCGGCGTCAGCCACGTCGACGCGACCCAACTCGCCGAGGCACGGTCCATCGCCCCGGTCACCGCGGTGCAGAACCAGTTTCACATCCACGACCGGAGCGACGCCGAGGTTCTCATACGGTGCGAACAGGACGGCATCGCCTATGTGCCGTACTTTCCACTCGGCGGCGGCAGAGCCCGGCTCGGCACGGCCCGTCTCACGAGCGTCGCCGCCCGCCACCAAGCCACGCCCGCGCGGGTCGCCCTGGCCTGGCTACTCGCCACGTCACCGGTGACACTGGCCATCCCCGGCACCAGCTCGCTCGACCACCTGAATGACAACATCGCCGCAGCCGGACTTCGCCTCACCATTGACGACCTGGCCGAACTCTCCGAACAACCCGCCGCGTGAGTATCTCGGCGCGCTCAGAACAGGCGAGTCTCCCTCTCGGCACTCCGGCGTATCGCGCGGCCCATCACATGGGGCGTGAACGTTCGGGCTGCTGCCGAAGACCCCGACCCCACGTCCGGCGAGACGCTCCGGCGCGAGATCGCCTACCGGCTGCCCAGAGAGCGCTCTCCGAACGGCCGCACCGGAGCCCTTGTCGCCCTGCTCTCGGCACTCTGCGCGGTCGGCCAGGTGATCGACAAGCCACCCGCGAGCGCCGGCGGTGCGTGGCCGGCTGGGCGGGACACGCTCGCCGTCACGCAGCTGTGCCTGGCCGCGGCGCACGAGTGGAGGAGAGGCGTGTGCGTACCCTCGGCGAGTGCTGCTCGCCGAGGATCTGATGCTCGTGCTCGTCCGGAAGTCCTCTGGCGAAGGACCAAAAGTCCAAGGCACGGTCGGCGCACTCGCCGCGGCGCTACTGATCGAACTGGCCGCCCGCGGCCGTCTCGAGGTCGCACCTGACGACTCCCTCGTCGTGTTCGGCGGACCGCCCTTCGGCGACGACCTGCTCGACGCAGCGCTGCACCTCACGGCCGGAACGACCGAGGAGTCGATCACCCGGATCGCCGCGGGCCTCCACACGCGGGTCCTCGACCGGCTGGCCGGGTACCAGTTTCTCCGGAAGGTCCGGCGGCCGGTGACGTTCGGGCTGCTGTCCAAGGCCGTCTGGCGGGTGGCCCATCCCGCGCACGCCGAGGTGCTCCGGCGCGAAATCGCCTACGTGCTCGGAGAGCGCTCTCCGGACGGCCGCACCGGACCGCTCATCGCCCTGCTCTGGGCGATCGTGGCCGTGGACACGGTGGCCGATGCGCTGCCCACGAGCGCCTGGACGCGGGCCAGCGAGATCCCCGCCGGCGACTGGCCGGCCGGGCCGGAGCCGCTGGCAGTCACGAACCTGTGCCTGCGGGCGGCGCGGGAGTGGCACAAAATCAACCCGCACTGATATGCGCGCGATGGGCACAGCGCCTGGTCAGAGCGGTGACGGCCATTTAAAATCTGGCGTCATGTTGCTGGCCGAGGATCTGCTGGTGCTGCTCGTGCCCACGACCGTGGGTGAGCTGCCGCGCCGGAGTGGTACTCAGGCCGCGCTGGCCGCGGCGCTGCTGGTCGAGCTGGCCGGTGCGGGCCGGTTGGCCATCGAGCATCACGTGGACGATGAAGACGACTTCGCCATGGTGACGGTCGTCGACCCGACCCCGCTGGGCGAGGAGATCCTCGACGGCGCCCTCGCGACCGTGGCGGCCGAGACGCCGGCCGAGGTCGAGCAGCTGATCGGTCTACTGGTGCCCGGGCTGTACGTGCGGCTGCTCGACCGGTTGGTGGCGCGCGGTCTGCTGGCTCGGACCACGCGGCCGCTGACGTTCGGGGTGGCGTCCAAGCACGTGTGGCGGGTGGCCGACCACGGGCGCCGGGAGTGGCTGCGGCGCTGGCTCTGCGGGGTGGCATTCGGGCAGATCACGCTGGACCAGTGGAGTGGCGTCCTCATCGGACTGCTCGAGGCGCTGGACGCGAGCGACGAGGTGGGCGTGGGCAACGACAAGGCCGCCCGCGGCCGGATCACCGAGATCGCCGAGGGTGGCTGGGCCGGCGACGAGATCGCGAAGGCCATCAACGAGGCCGGGCTGCGCACGCTGGCCGGCAAGACCCACATCATCGACTCGGTGATCACCTTTCCCGGTTAAGTGGGCGCGCGAACAGGGCTGGTTGGCGAATGGTCGTGAAGGGCGCTTTCGGGCGGACAGTGGCGATGCCCTGAAGGGCCCCTTTCAGGGCGTTCAGTCGATGGGGTCCTTCGTGACACCGGCCATGTCTCGAAGGGGTCCTTCAGGACGCCGGCTGCGCCGTTCGGTCGGGTGGCCGGATGCCGCGGGGGGTGCCTTTCGCGGCATCAGACCGGAGCCATCGACAGCATCTACCAACAGGCACTCAGTTTGCGAGCACGTCGCAGCGGGTTCACCATCGGTGGATGAAAATTTCCTCATCTACCGTTCATCTGGGGCTCGCCGCCGCGCGGCGATAGTGGGTGACATGCGGTTCACGACCCGGATGGCGGTACTCGCGGCGGCGGTCAGCCTGCCGCTCGGCGCGGCGTTGGCCAGTTATGCCCTGGCCGACGACCCGTCACCCCCCGACGTGCCGCCCGGAGTCCGGATCGGTGAGAGCAACCAGGACCAGCGGTCGACCACGACCACCACCACTCCGGTCGCCCCGCCCCCCGCCACGCCGCCGCCCGCACCGCACACCGAGGTCGTGCCCCACGCGCCGCCGGTCACCGACGATGACGACGATGACGACGGCGGCGGCGGCGGTGGCGACGATGACGGCGACGACTGAGCGCCTGCCGGCCCCGCAGCCCTCGCTGCCGATCCGCCGGTTCCGCGGCATCCCGGCGCGCGTGCTGATCATGGGCTGGCTGTTGCTGCTGATGGCCGTCGTGCTCGTGGCCATCTGCCTGGTCACCCGCAACCTGCTGCGCCAGCAGGTCTACGCCCACGTGAACAACGCACTCGAGCAGGAAGCCTCGGAATACACGAAGGTCGCCCGGTCCGGCCACAACGAGGTCACCGACTCGCAGATCACGTCCGTGCGTCAGCTGCTCAACGAGCACCTGGCCCTCCAGTTCCCGGACGACGACGAGGTGATCGTCGGCTGGGTCAGCGACTCGGAGAACACCGGCGCCCTGCTCCTGGGCCGGGACGAGCCGGTGCCCCAGGACGAGCATGCCGACCTGGTGGACCAGATCCTCGCCGAGCCACTGGCGAGCGGGACGCTCATGACCTCGGCCGGCCAGATGCAGTGGGTCAAGGTACTCACCACCGGCCAGACGCCGGCGGCCGGTGAGGGCGCCTACATCGTCGGGTACGTGGTCGAACGCGACCTGGCCGAGGTCGACGCCACCATCCGCACGCTCGCGCTGGTCAGCCTGCTCGGGTTGGTGTTCGCCGGCGGTGCCGCGTGGATCGTCGCCGGGCAGATCCTCTCGCCCGTGCGGCTTGTTCGTCAGGCGGCCGCGGTGATCACCGAGCAGGATCTCACCCGGCGTATCCCGGTCGACGGCCGTGACGACATCGCCGCCTTGGCCGATCAGTTCAACTCCATGCTCGACCGGTTGGAGCACGCGTTCGGCACGCAGCGGGAATTCCTCGACGACGCCTCACACGAGTTGCGGACGCCGATCACCATCGTGCGCGGCCATCTCGAGTTGATGGACACCGCTGACAGTGATCCGGCCGAGCGGGCCGAGGTTGTCCGGTTGTGTACCGACGAGTTGGACCGGATGAGTCGGATAGTGGACGACTTGTTGGTGCTCGCCAAAGCAGAACGGCCGGATTTCGTTCGTCCGGAGCCCGTTGAGCTGGCCGAGTTGACCAGTGATGTCGACGCCAAGGTCCGTGCGCTCGGTGACCGGGATTGGCGGTTGGAGGGCATTGGGACCGGGATCGTGCTGGTGGATTCGCAGCGGGTTACGCAGGCGGTGGTGCAGTTGGCGCAGAACGCTGTTCAGCACACGCGCCCTCGGGATCGGATTCTCATCGGGTCGGCCTTACACGGGGATCGGGTGTCATTCTGGGTCACTGATACCGGGCCTGGGGTTTCGCAGGCGGAGATCTCGGTGATTTTTGAGCGGTTTACCCGAGGGGCTTCGGGGCATCGCAGTGGGGCTGGGCTCGGGCTCGCCATCGTGCGGGCTATCGCCGAGGCGCATCGGGGGGCTGTGC
This sequence comes from uncultured Actinomycetota bacterium, assembly GCA_963826035.1. Taxonomy (GTDB): domain Bacteria; phylum Actinomycetota; class Actinomycetes; order Mycobacteriales; family Pseudonocardiaceae; genus Actinophytocola. The sequence goes on from CAWGVZ010000010.1 coordinate 1,787,466, forward strand.
GGGTTATGTCCACGCCTGGGCAGGGCGCCACGTTCGGCATTGAACTACCGGGAGGTCGTCCTTGAACCGGATCCTGATCGTTGAGGACGAGGATCGGATCGCCTCTTTTGTTCGCAAGGGACTATCCGCCAACGGTTTTGCCGTGACTGTGGTCGGGGATGGCCGGGGGGCCGTGGACTATGCCTTGAGTGGCGACTTCGACTTGATGGTGCTCGATCTTGGGTTGCCCGATATGGATGGGTTTACCGTGCTGCGCATGTTGCGGGAGGCTCGGGTCGCTACTCCGGTGATCATTCTCACCGCTCGGGATTCTGTGCGCGATACCGTTGCTGGGCTTGAGGGCGGGGCTGACGATTACGTCACCAAGCCTTTTCGGTTTGAGGAGCTGTTGGCTCGGATTCGGTTGCGGTTGCGTTCTTCTGATCATGTGGCCGAGGCTACGGTGCTCAGCTCCGGGGAGTTGTCTCTTGATTTGCGCACTCGGCGAGCTCAGGTTTCCGATCGGACGGTCGACCTGACCGCTCGCGAGTTCACCCTGCTGGAACTGTTCCTGCGTCATCCAGGGCAGGTGCTGTCCCGGGAGCAGATTCTGTCGCACGTCTGGGGTTACGACTTCGACCCTGGTTCCAATATCGTTGACGTTTATGTGCGCGCGCTGCGTCGGAAGCTCGGCGCGGAACGCATCTCCACGGTGCGTGGAATGGGTTACGCGGTCGGCCGATAGTCGCGGCCGTTCATGAAGACTTGCTCACGTTCGGCTCAGGTCGGCATCACCTGTGGCGCCCAGTCTTGAGTTGTGACCACGACGCTCGAAGATCCGGGACTGGCCCTGCTGTCGGGCCCGACCGCCGGTGACCTGATCGCCGCGGTGCTCGCGCCCGCTGGTGGGGAGGCGGTCGACTGGAGCATCGCCCAGATCGACCACCAGCCCGACCGGCGGACCACCGTCTCCTACGCCGCTCGGGTTCGGTGGGCGGACGGGACGGTGACCGAGGAGACGCTCGGCGCTTCCTCCGGGCGGTTGCCCGACGGGGTGACCCGGTTGTCCGACGGTGAGACCGAGATCGGCATGTGGCGCTTTCCGTTCGGCCCGGACCTGCCCGGGTTGGCGGCCGCGTGCGATCCCGACCGGATGGGCCGGTTGGTCACCGGGCTCGGGTTGGACGGGGCGCGGGCCGTGCTGCGGGTACGGACCTACCGGCCTCGCCGCCGGGCGGTGGTCGAGGTTGCCACGCCCACCGGCACCGTGTTCGTCAAAGTGTTGCGGGGCAACAAGGCCGAGCGGCTGCACGAGGTGCACCGGATCTCCTCGGAGAGCGGTTGCCCAACCCCCGCATCGTTGGGGTGGACCGACACCGGACTGTTGGTGCTCGCCGGGTTGCCCGGGCGGACGCTGCGGGAGCTGCTGCTGGCCGGGGAACCCGCTCGGCTCGACGCCGACGACGTCGTGCGCCTGCTCGACGCCCTGCCCGCCGCGCTTGCCACCGGGGAGGTTCGGCAGACGTGGGGGCAGAAGGCGCCGCACTACGCGGAGGTGATCTCCGCGACCGTGCCGGCACTCGCCGGCCGGGCCCGGGCGGTGGCCGCCGCTGTCGACCACGTCGAACCCGAAGGGCCGGCCGTACCGGTGCACGGCGATCTCTACGAGGCGCAGCTCATGATGGCCGGCGGCCGGATCACCGGGTTGCTGGACATCGACACGGCCGGGCGCGGCGAGCGACTCGACGACGTCGCCTGCCTGCTCGCGCATCTCGGTGTACTGGCGCAGATCCACCCCGAGGTCGGGGCGCCGATGGATCGGCTGGCCTCGCGGCTGTACCGGCGTTTCGCCCGCGACCTCGACCGCGCCGCGCTCGGGCGGCGTACGGCGGCTGTCGTGCTGTCCCTGGCCACCGGGCCCTACCGGGTTCGGGAAATCGGGTGGCAGCACGCGACCGGACGGCGGATCGCGCTCGCCGAGCAATGGCTCGACCACTGAAATTGTCCACAAAGGAGAGAGTGATGAACATCAAGCGCACCTGGATCGTTGCCAGCGCCACCATCGCGGTGGCCGGGTTCGCGGGAGCCGGCATCGCGCTGGCGTCCGACGACGTGCACCTCAACGACCCCGGGCAGGTGCCGGTCGTGCAGTTGCAGAGCGACGACACGGCCAAGCAGGCCGGCAACACCTCCGGTGATGGCGCCACGGCCGCCTCCGCCAGATCGGCGGACTCGGCGTCGGACTCCCCCGACGGCCCGGGTTACGTCGCCCCCGCCCCGCCGCCCGCTGCTCCGCCGGCCGCGCCCGCCCCCGCGCCGCGCGCACCGGTGGCCGACTCCGGCAACAGCCCGGCGCCCGCGCCGGCCCGGCCGGTCTACTCGGAGGGCGCCAGCGGCGCCAGCGGCGCCAGCGGCGCCAGCGGCGCCAGCGGCGGCAGTGGCGGCAGTGGAGCCAGCGGCGGCAGTGAGGCCGGTAGCGCCGGTAGCGCCGGTAGCGCCGGTAGCGCCGGTAGCGCCGGTAGCGCCGGTAGCGCCGGCTGACCTGCGGTTTATCGCGGCCGGAACGTGTCCCCTCCGCAAATGAACGGGAGGTAAACGTGACACGTTCCGGCTGCGCTTTAATGTTTCCCTCATCTTCACCCGGGAACATGCCCTGTCCCCACCCGACCGAGGGAGTTCGATGGCCGCCAACTTCCACGTGGCAGAGCGTCGCGCCGCGGAATCCCCCACGGAGACCATCGAACCCATCGAGACCACCCGCCGTCCCGCACCCGTGCGGCTGCGGAGACTCGCGTGGTGGCTTGTCGGTGTCAGCGTCGTGATCAACGTGCTGAGCATGGCCATCCCGGCCCTCATCGACCATCCGCTGACCACCGAGCGCGGCGAGATCCGCGTGTACTTCGACGTGTTCTCCGAGGGCAACCTGCCGACCTGGTGGAGCGTCGGGCTGCTGGTGCTGACGGCGGTGGCGCACGCGTTCGTCGGCGCGCTGGCGCTGGCCAACCGGGTGCGCGGCGGGTGGGCGTGGTTCGTCAGCGCCGCCATGCTCGGTGCGCTGTCGCTCGACGACCACACCTCACTGCACGAGCGGCTGGAGCGGATCGGCCAGGACTGGGTGACCTTCGAGCGCTTCCCCGGCTACTGGCTGGTGCCCGGCCTGATCGCCGGCGCGCTCGTGGCCGCCGCGCTGATCATGCTGGCCGTGCGGCTGACCGGCGTCACCCGCTGGTTCATGATCGGCGGCTGCGCGCTGTTGCTCGGCTCGGCCATGGGCATGGAGTTCGTGCAGGGCCTGCTGGTGGCGGCCGGCGAGAGCGGCCCGATCTACGTGGTGGTGCTGCATCTGGAGGAACTGGGCGAGAACCTGGGCGTGCTGCTGATGCTCGCCGCGGCCGCCCGCTCGGTCCTGCTCACTCGCGAGACGGACACGTTCTCCTTGCGGTACCAGGCTTCAATGCCTGGAAGGCGTCGTTCCTGACGCTCAACGTCAGTAAGGCGTCGTTCCAGGCATTTAGAACAGCGTGGGCGGGCTGGCCGCCTCGAACGCGTCGCCCACGTTCAGCTCGCCCCCACTCGCACACGAGAACCGCAGTGTCAGCGCCGAATGGTCGGTCAGTCGCGTGATCCGCGGCTCGTGCAGGTACTCACACGACACCAGTTCCGCCGCCAGTTCCTTGGAACAGTGCGCGTGGTCGTAGCGGTAGCCGTCGCCCGTGCGGCCGATCCAGCTGTACTCGACGGCCTCGGGGTTGCAGTGCCGGAACGCGTCCACCAGGGCGTGCCGGTCGGTGAGGCCGCGGTAGAAGTCGTACTCGAACCAGCGGAACGTGCTGTACGCCGGATCGTGGTCGGGCTCGATCACGTTCAGGTCGCCCAGCAGCACGGTCTCCGCGCCCGCCTCGGTCAGCCCGCCCGCGCCGAGCGCCGTGGAGAACTCCGACAGCCAGCGGCGCTTGCGCTCGGTGCGGCCGGCCGTCGCGTCGCGGGACGGCACGTACGCACCGAGCACCCGGACCAGCCCGCGATCGGTGGAGATCAGGACTCCGGAGACCCGGTTCGGCAGCAGCGACAGCAGCCGGGGGAAGGGGTCGAGCTGGATCGCGAGCCGGCTGATGATCATGACGCCGTAGTCGGTCGGCGACGGCTTCGGGTAGTGCACGGCGTACCCGGCCGTGCGGAACGCCTCGGCGAGATGACGGCAGCCGTCGCTGGCCCGGGTCTCGGTCAGCACGAGCACATCCTCGGAGCGGGTGGCAAGCCACGCCAGCTGTCGGTGCGCGCGCTCCTCGGAGGGGCTACCGATGTTGAGGGTCAACAAACTCAAGCCGGGCATGTGACCTGATGGTAGAGGTGGCGCCGGAACCCGGTGCCGTTGGGAGATCGGGTCCGCCTAATGGGTGAAACTACAACGCGGCCAGTGGGTCCAGGTCGGACGCGGTGACATCGTCGTGGTCGGTGGACACGCTCAGCTCGCGCCACTTCCGGTCGGATTCGGCCCGGGCCTGCGCGACCTGGCCGGCGTAGCGGACGGCGTCGCTGCCGAGCGGCAGCCGGACCGGCGGCTCGTCCAGGCCGGCGACCGCCAGCACCGCGCCGGCCACCTTCGCCGGGTCGCCCGCCGCCCGCCGCATGATGTCGCCGCGCATCATGGCGGCCATGGCCCCGACCGTGGGTTCGTAGGCGGGCGTCACGTCGTGGATGATCATCGACGAGCCGGCCCAGTCGGTGCGCATGCCGCCCGGCTCGAGCACGGTCACCTTGATCCCGAGCGGCGTGACCTCCTGCGCGAGCGACTCGGAGAAGCCGCCGACCGCGAACTTCGCCGCCTGGTAGGCGGACAGGCCCGGCGTCGTCATGCGGCCGCCGAGCGAGGAAACCTGGATGAGGTGGCCCGAGCCCTGCTCGCGCAGGACGGGCAGCGCCGCGCGGCTCACGTTGACCACGCCGAAGAAGTTCGTCTCCACCTGCTGGCGGAAGTCGTCGGCCGCGAGGTCCTCGAAGGACGCGACGTTCGCGTAGCCGGCGTTGTTCACCACCACGTCCAGCCGGCCGAACGCCTCGACCGCCGTGGCCACGGCGGCGCGGGCGGCGGCCGGGTCGGTGACGTCCAGCTCGACCGCGCGGATCCGGTCGCCGTACTTGTCGACCAGGTCGGCCAGTTGCTCGAGCCGGCGGGCGGTCGCCACCAGCCGGTGGCCGGCTTCCAGTGTCTTCTCCGCGATCTGCCGGCCGAGTCCGCGTGAGCTGCCGGTCACCAGGAAAACCTTCGACATGATCCACTCCAACTGACTAGTTAGTTAGCCCTTGTCCCCAGAGAAGCACCGGCCGTCCGATCTGTCAACTAGACGGTTAGTCAGGTACGGTGACCGCATGGCAGGAGACGCTGAGGCGACCCGTCGCCGGCTTCTCGACGCGGCCGCCGCGGAGTTCGCCGAGTACGGCATCGCGGGTGCGCGGGTGGATCGCATCGCCACGAACGCCAAGAGCAACAAGGCGCAGATCTACCACTACTTCACCAGCAAGGACGGCCTGTTCGACGCCGTGCTGCGGGAGCTGGCCGAGCGTTTCCTGCGCGAGTCCCCGATCGACGCGACCGACCTGCCGGAGTACGCGGGCCGGCTGTTCGACCAGTACGAGGACAACACCACGGCCGCGCGGCTGGCCACCTGGTACCGCATCGAACGCGCGGCCGTCGGCCCCACGCTCGACCTGGTGCAGGACAGCACCCGGGCGAAGGCCGACGCCATCGAAAAGGCACAGCGCGACGGCGTCATCCCCGACCGGTTCGAGCCGGCCGAGCTGCTGGCCCTCGTGGTCCAGCTGTCCACGCTCTGGCACAGCACCACCCCCGACCTGAGCGCGCTGACCGACCGCCTGAGCCGCGAGCGCCGGCGCCAGGTGGTGACCGACGCGGTGGCCGCGCTCCTCAGGGACTGACTCTGCTTACGGATTTACCGCTAGGAACAGGAAAGCCGCGAACAGCACCAGATGTACGCCGCCCTGCAGCCGGGTGGCGCGGCCCGGCACCACCGTGAGAACGCTCACCACGACCGTCAGCGCGAGCAGCACCAACTGCGTCGGGCCGAGCCCGAGCAGCAGCGGGCCCTCCAGCCAGACGGTGGCGAGCGCGATCACCGGGATGGTCAGGCCGATGCTCGCCATGGCCGACCCGTAGGCGAGGTTCAGGCTGGTCTGGATGCGGCCGCGCGTGGCGGCGCGCACGGCGGCCAGCGTCTCGGGTGCCAGCACCAGCAGGGCGATCACCACACCGACGAACGACGGTGGGAAGCCGAAGGCGGCCACCGCGTCCTCGATGGCCGGTGACTCGACCTTGGCGAGCCCCACCACCGCGACGAGCGCCACGATCAGCAGGCCGAGACTCGCGAGCGCCTTGCCATTGCCGGGTGGTTCCGCGTGCGATTCCTCCTCGCCCTGGGTCACGGGGAGGAAGAAGTCGCGGTGGCGGACGGTCTGGGTGAGCACGAACATGGCGTACAGCGCGAGCGAGGCGAGCGCCGCGAACGCCAACTGGGGCGGGGTGAACTCGGGTCCCGGCTCGCTGGTGGTGAAGGTGGGCAGGACGAGGCTCAGCACGGCCAGCGTGGTGACGGTGGCCAGTGCGGCGCCGCTGCCCTCGGCGTTGAACAGGACCACGTGGTAGCGCCGCGCCCCGACCAGCAGGGACAACCCGACGATGCCCGTGGTGGTGATCATGACGGCGGCGAAGACCGTGTCGCGCGCGAGGCTCGCCGTCTCCGGGCCGCCGGAGACCATGAGGGTGACGATGAGCGCCACCTCGATGACCGTCACGGCGACGGCGAGCACGAGCGACCCGAACGGCTCCCCCACCCGGTGGGCGACCACCTCCGCGTGATGGACGGCGGCCAGCACGGCTCCGACGAGCATGAGCGCGATGACGATGACGAGCACCGTGCCGGGCGAGCGCCCCCAGGACACGGCGAGCACGAGCATGGCGAGTACCGGTACGACGACCGTCCAGGAGAGCCGGTTCACCGGGCAAGCCCCTCGAGGAAGGCGTCCAGGGCGCGGGTGAACAGGTCGTCCCAGTCCTGGTTCTCCAGGTGGCCCGTGGCGGCCAGCGTGGGGTAGGTGTCCGCGTGGGCGCGGACGTGGGCGTCCACCGAGACGGCCGGGCGGATGGCGGCCGCCTGGGTCAGCGCGGCGCCGATCACGTAGTTCGCCAGGCCGTGGGTCGCGGCCGCCAGTCGCACGCCCTCGAAGCCCGCCCGCACCAGGGTCGCCTGCAGGAACTCCTCGCGGGCCAGCACATTCGGGCCGAGCATCGGCCGGCCCAGCAGCGCGGGTGCCCACGAGTGGCGCAGCATGACCTCGCGCCAGCCGATGATCAGCGTGCGCACGTCGGATCGCCACTCCCCCGGCTCGGCCGGCAGCGTGACCTCGCGGAAGATCTCGTCCAGGGCCAGGTCCAGCACGTCGTCCTTCGTCCGCACATGCCAGTAGAGAGTGGTGGGTCCCGCGCCCAGCCGCTCGGCGAGGCGACGCATGGTGAGGCCGTCCGGGCCGTCGGCGTCCAGGAGTCCGATGGCCGCCTCGACGATCCGGTCCCGGGTGAGCGGCGGGGCGGCCCGGTACGTGCGCGGCTCCCGCAGCCACACCTCGCCGGCCACACCTCCCGTGCGGCCACCTCTCCCACCGACCTTTTTGTCCATGTCCTGCACCCTAGTAAGGTGCTCGATTACTAGACCAACGTTCTATAACCGGGACACCGTTCTATGGCGCACGTACACGTCTCCAACCTCACGTACACGCTCCCCGACGGCCGTGTGCTGCTCGACGACGTCTCCTTCCGGGTCGGTGCCGGGGTCACGGCCGGCCTGGTCGGCCCGAACGGCGCCGGCAAGACCACGCTGTTGCGCCTGATCGCCGGCGAGCTGACTCCGGCAGCCGGGGAGATCGCCACGAGCGGCGGGATCGGTGCCATGCGCCAGTTCATCGGCACCGGCACCGTGCGGGATCTGCTGCTCAACGTCGCCCCCGCGCGGATCCGCGCGAGCACCGCCGCACTCGAACTCGCTGAGGCCGTGCTCGCCGACGACGAGGCGACACAACTCGCCTACGCCAGGGCGATCGCCGAACACATCGACGCCGGCGGCTACGACCTCGAGGTCAGTTGGGACGCCTGCACCACGGCGGCCATCGGGCTCCCGTACCCCGAGGTTGCCGGCCGGGACGTCGCCACCCTGTCCGGCGGGGAGCAGAAGCGACTGGTGCTGGAGGCGCTGCTCCGCGGCCCCGACGAGGTGTTGTTGCTCGATGAGCCGGACAACTACCTGGACGTGCCGGCAAAGGAGTGACTGGAGGAGCAACTGCGGGCGAGCACGAAGACCGTCCTGCTGGTCTCGCACGACCGCGCGCTGCTGGCGAACGCGACGCAGCGGGTGGTGTCGGTGGAGGACCGGGACGTGTGGGTGCACGGCGCCGGGTTCGCCACGTTCGCCGAGGCCAGGGCCGAGCGGGTGGACCGGATCGACGAGCGCAGGCGGCGCTGGGAGGAGGAGCATCGCAGGCTGCGCGACCTGGCCAACCGGGTACGCGCCGCCCGCGACGACTCGGTCCGCGCGGCGCGCACCCGGCTGGCCAGGTTCTCCGAGGCCGGCCCGCCCCGGCGGCCGCCGAAGGAACAGAACGTGCGGATGCGCCTACGCGGCGGCCGCACGGGCAAGCGGGCGCTCACCTGCGCGGGCTTGTCGGTGTGCGATCTCACGGCCGCGTTCGACCTGGAGGTGTGGTTCGGCGAGCGGGTGGCCGTGCTCGGCGGCAACGGCACCGGCAAGTCCCGGTTCCTCGCCCTGCTCGCCGGCGCACCCGATATCCCCCATCGGGGCACGGTGACGTTCGGCGCCCGCGTGGTCCCCGGCCACTTCGCCCAGACCCACACCCGGCCGGACCTGCGGGGCCGCACCCCGGCGGACATCGTGATGTCGCCGGGCATCGAACGCAACGACGCGATGGCGGCGCTGGCCCGCTACGAGATCGCGCCCGCGTGGCGCCAACCGTTCGAGACGCTGTCCGGCGGCCAGCAGGCGCGCCTACAGATCCTGCTGCTGGAACTGACGGGCGCGACCCTGCTGCTTCTCGACGAGCCGACCGACAATCTGGACCTGGCCAGCGCCGACGCACTGCAGCAGGGTCTGCGCGCCTTCACCGGCACGGTCCTGGCCATCACCCACGACCGCTGGTTCGCCACCGACTTCGACTAGCCCGCCTCCCCGGCCTTAAAAGTGTCCGTTGCGTCCCAGCGAACGTGGCGGATCTCCAGTAGTTAGTGGCTGGGTGCCGTCACGGTGCCCCTGAGGTTCCGTTTGTCGGTTGGTCCATGATGATCAGAGCCTGCCCTTGTTCAAGCCGCGTGTGCGTGGGTCCGCGCCAGCCGGGCTTCCACCTCGTCGGCCGCGCGGGTCGCGGATCCGGCCGACCGGACGGCCGCACGAACGGCCCGCCCGGCGGCGGCCATCGCCTCGTCCACCGACACCCGCTCGACCGTCCTGCGCAGCTCGGTCGGCGAGATGTCCGGCAGTCGCAGGACCACGCCGAGCCCGGCGGCCGCCACCCGTGCCGCGTTCTCGCGCTGATCGGCCGTCCGGGGGGCCAGCACCATCGGCACTCCCTGCCGCAGCGCCGCACTCACCGCGTCCAGGCTGCCGTCGATCAGGCAGACGCTGGCGTGCTCCAGCACGGACAACCGCGACGCCGGCCGCTCCTCGCCCGGCGAGCCGTAACCCATGACCACTTGGTAAGCGGTGTCCCCGAAAGCGTGTACCAGCAACCCGATCGACGCGTCCTCAACCGCGCCGAGCGACACCAGCAGCACGGGTCGCCTGCTCATGGGCGTCCACCCGTCGTGCACGGTGCCCCGGCCGATCGGGTCGACGAACACGTAGTCGTCGCCGTACGCGCGCTCCCCCGGCCAGTCCGGGCCTTCCGCGACATTCGTGTGTGCCACCACCAGTGGCACGCCCCACCGGCGGGCCAGGTCGGTGCCGGCGCCGTAGGTCCGCGGGTCGCACACCACGGCGTCCGGCGGATCGGCCACCACTCGCCGGGTGAAGCCGAGGCTGCGCTCCGAACGGCCGACGCGCACCACGGTCACCCCCGGCCCGGCCGTCTCGTCGACGTACGGATCGCCGGTCGCGAACGTGACGCGGTTGCCGCGGGCGCCGAGTTCCTCGGCCAGCCCGAGCGTCGGATAAAGGTGACTGCGGTCGGGGCGGCTGAGGAAGACCAGGTGTCGCCCCGCCGTGCCCCTCAGTGTTGGTGCCATGTCCAGACGTTAGGTTCGCCCAATGGCGAGCCGCTCAAGAACGAGTCAAGCGCGCTTGGCCGACATCGCTCAATGAGGTAATGGCACGGGTTCGGGCCGCACGGGTAAGGTGAGGTCGAACGTCATGGTTATGCAGTCAGCCTGACGCCTTGTCCGATCCGCTCGGCCCGTCGGTCGAGCGTGCGCGCGGAGGCATCCATGGCTGATTCTCACGTTCGTACCGAATGGCTGACCGACACGGTGGTCGTGGTCCGTGCCATGGGCGAGGTCGACCTCGCCACGGCCGCACCGCTGCGCGCCGCGCTGGAACTCGCGGCCGCGGACCCCACGGTCCGGCTCCTGGTGTGCGACCTGTCGGGCGTGACCTTCCTGGCGTGCAACGGACTGGCCATACTGCTGGCCGCGCGGTCCACTATGGACGAACGTGGCGGCGAACTCCGGGTGGTGGCCACGAAACCGATCGTGCTCCGGGTGTTCGCGCTCACCGGCCTGACGGAGACACTCGGCGTGGCGGCCCGCCTCTCGGTACTCAGCCAAGGAACGCGGTGACCGTCTTCGCGAACCAAGCGGGATCGTCGAGCCAGGGAGCACTGTGGCCGACACCCGCCTGAGTGACGAACGTGGCGCGGGGAAACAGCCCCGCGATCTCGGCCACCACCTGCGGCGGACTGTTCACATCGAACTCGCCACCGAGCACCAGAACCGGCGCATCGAGAGAGGCCATGGCCGCGCGGATGGCCACCGGATCGAAGGCACCCGCCGAGCCGTAGACAACCGCCGCCTCGTTGTTGCGCTGCCGCTCACCCGACTCGTAGTGAGCCTGGGCAGCCTCGTCCCACCGGCCGTAGAAGAACGGGGCCATGGCGGCCCCGTCGGTGTCGGTGCCCTGCCCGGACATGATCCGGCCGAGCGCCTCCGACGCGGACCCGAACCACGGCTCGTCCGCGCGCAGCTGAACGATCGCGCGCCGGTGGTCGCCCGTGACCTCGATGCCGACCCCGTAAGGGCTCGGCCCCACGAGGACGAGCGAGCCGACGCGGTCGGGACAGCGGGCGGCGTAGGAAAGCACGAGGTTCGTGCCGCCGGAGTGACCGAGCAGGTTCAGCTTCGCCAGGCCGAGGTGCCGGCGGAGCGCCTCGACGTCGTCGACCTGCCGGTCGCAGCGGTAGGTGCCGGCGTCCGCCGGCGGCTCGGACTGCCCGGTGCCGCGGAGGTCCAGGCGGATGAGTTTCACCTGCTCGGTCAGGCCGCCGAGGTCACCGAAGGAGGCGGAGTCCCTCATCGGCCCGCCCGGCAGCGCCACTACCGGGGTGCCCTCTCCGGCAACGTGATAGGCGAGCTTCGTTCCGTCGTATGAGGTGAGGGCAGGCATGGGTGAGATCGTCGCAGGTCGGCGCCGCGCATGCGTCACCGGCTGGCCGTGAGGTCCCTTGCCAGGGCGGCGAAGTTGACGGCCGCGGCGGAGGTTCCCGCCCGGCGGAGGACGAGGGCCAGGTCGATCGGGCGGGTGGCCGGCGTCAGCGCCACGAACACCACCTCCGGGCGGGCGAGGGTGGCCGAGCGGGGCACGATGGTCACGCCGCAACCGGCAGCCACCAGGCCCACGATCGTCTGCAGTTGCACGGCCTCCTGGGCCACCCTCGGTTCGAAGCCGCCGCGCCGGCACAGGGCGCTGATCTCGTCGAACAGGCCAGGGCCCAGGTCGCGCGGGAAGCGGACGAATGGTTCGCCCGCAAGGAGGTCCACCGGGATCCGGCGGCGCCGGGCCAGCCGGTGGTCGGCCGGCAGGACGGCCATCAGCGGCTCGCGGGACACGGGAATCAGCTCCAGATCGTCGTCCTGCCCGGGCAGCGGGGGGCGGACGAAGCCGATGTCCAGCTCGTCGGCGCGCAGTGCGGCCAACTGCGCGGCCGTCGGCAGCACGGTGAAGTGCATGATCACGTCGGGCGACCGGGTGCGGAACGCGCGCACGATGGCCGGCAGCGGCGGGGCCAGCGCGGAGCCCACCATGCCGATCGCCAGGTGTCCCGCCTCGCCGCGGCCGACCGCGCGGGCCCGTCGAGCCGCACCGTCCACAGCGGACAACGCGGTCCGGGCGCCGGCCACGAACTCCGTGCCGGCCGCCGTCAGCCGGACCCGGCGGGTGGTCCGCTCGAACAGCGGCACCCCCAGTTCCTCCTCGATCGCCTTCACCCGCTGCGACAGCGGCGGCTGCGCCATGCCGAGCGCCGCGGCCGCCCGGCCGAAGTGCAGGTGGTCGGCGACCGCGACGGCCACCCGGAGGTCACGTACATCCATGCAGCAAGTTTATAAGTCGACACCAATTATGTAATGAATCGGTCATGATGTGGCCGGCGGTGCCACGCTCGCCGCATGAGTGTCACGGTTCGTCTGGCGGGACTCGCGACCGCCGCCCTTCTGTTCGCCGCACCACTGCCGGCCGCCGCCGAGCGGCCGCTGAAACGCACCGACTTCTTCGTACCGGCCGACGACGGCGCCCGGCTGGCCGTGCGGGAAGTGCGCCAGCACCGGTCGAAGCACGCCCGTCCGGTGCTGCTGCTGCACGGCGCCCGGGTGCCCGGGGTCGCGTCGTTCGACCTGCCGGTGCCGGGCGGGTCGCTGGCCGAGGACCTGGCGCGGGCCGGGCACCGGGTGCTGATCCTCGACGTGCGCGGCTACGGCGCGTCGACCAGGCCGGCGGCCATGACCGAGCCGCCGGGTGCCAACCCGCCGCTGATGACGGGCGAGCAGGTGGTGCGCGACATCGGCCGGGTGGTCGACGCGCTGCGTACCAGGCAGGTGGACCTGGTCGGCTGGGCGACCGGTGGCCACTGGGCGGCGTGGTACGCGAGCCGGAACCCGGACCGGGTCCGGAACCTGGTGGTGTACAACAGTTTGTATGGCGAGTTGGCGGGTCACCCGATGCTGGAGTCCTACGGCGACCCGGACCGTCCCGGCGAGTTCGACGACAAGCGGGTCGGCGCGTACCGCCTGAGCACGGCGGCGGACCTGCTGCCGAGCTGGGACGAGAGCATTCCGGTGCCCGACAAGACGGAGTGGCGCGACCCGGCGGTCGCGCAGTCCTATGTGGACAACGCACTGGCGAGCGACCCGACGTCGAACGACCGCACGCCACCGAGCTTCCGCGCCCCGAACGGCGCCATGAAGGACAGCTACTACCTGGCGACCGGCCGCAACCTGTGGCAGGCGGAAGAGATCACCGCACGGACCCTGATCCTCCGCGGCGAGTACGACTTCTGGTCCCGTCCCGGCGACGTGCCGACCCTGGTGGCCGACCTGCACCGGGCGAAGGAGGTCCGCGCGGTGGAGCTGACGGGCGCCACCCACCACGCCCACCTGGACCGCGACACCCACGGTCGAGGCCAACTACTCAACGAACTACACGACTGGCTCGACTAGCCCCAATGCCACTGATTTAGGTTGTCTTGGCTGGTCGCTTGCGGTACTCGGGCTTGGACGGTGGCGTGGTCGCGATCGCAGTGTGGGGTGGGCGACTGTGACGGTGCCGCTGTCGGTGATGGGATCTCTTGGCGGGGAAGTTGCTCATCTTCCGCTTGATCACCCTGGGATAGCTGCGGTCTCGACGCTCGATGTTGACTTCGAGGACAACCTCGTCAAGGAGGCACTGGTAGTGATCATGATGGTCGGTGAGGGGGGAAAGAGTCCGGTATCCATATCCTGGACCGGATGATGCGGACGGTGTCTTTGTGGGAAATTCGGTCGGGGTCCAGCTTGGCTTGATGGGCGGCGTCCACCGTGATGCGCATCGTAGCGAAGTGCACTCCGAGATGTGCCCAGAATTCTTGTCGGACACCGTCTGGCGACTTGGATCGAAAGATCCTTTCGGCGTTGAGTTGAACACTCTTGATCTGCTTGAAGAACCCTTCGATGTCCCACCGCTCGTGATACACGATAGCCAGGTCCTTCGCCGGTGCTTGCGCGGGATCCAGGATGGTGGTCACCAGTCGATACAGTTCGTCTTTGCCGTCCGTGACGGCGGGCAGCTTGTATTCGATGACGCGAACTCGAAACGGCGCCACTCCGGATTTCCTGGGCGGTGTGATCTCGGCGATGTAGGAGCCGTCGGCCAGGATCTCCACCGGGTGCAGGACGAGGTTCGATGGCACCCGCCACAGCAGGTCAGCGCCCGTCGCTGCCGCACGCACCCAGCGCTCGGCCGAGTAGATACCGCGATCGGCGAGCGCCAGCATCCCCGGGCGCAGCGCGGTGAACATCTCCTCGATCAACTTGTTTTCCGAGACCCGGTACGGCTCGAGACGAGCGTCGAACACCGCATGCGTGCCCAGTTCGACCAAACACGCGGCCTGCGTTTGCGGATACGCGCCTTTCCCATCGCCACGACCGGTACCCGGCCGACCGAACTGGGCATCGTTCTCCGTGGTGTCCGGCACCGTGAACGTAGTGCCGTCAAACGCGACCAACCGCCACTCCCGATACCAGGCACCCTGTGTATCCGGACTCGCGACAGGCTGTATCACCTGACGGACGATCGTCTCCACAGCATCGGCACCCAACCGACGACGAGCGTTCCCGATCGCTTCAGCCGTCGGCACCGAAGAAGCATCCGCACCTCGACCAAAAGCCTTCATCAGAATCTTCATCGCCGACCGGTACGACTCTTGCGGAAACAGGCACAGAACCAAAACGAAATAGAACACCAACCGAGCCGGCAACTTCCGGACACGCTGTTCCCGCACCCAGAACTGATCGATCACACGATCCACCAACTCGACCGGAAACGTCCGAGCCAGCACACCCACCGCCGCCTGGTCGGCCAAGCTTCGGCCAGTCCCACCATCCACCTCAAGATCCACAAGAGGGCAGGCTACAGGCCCTGCTACCGCCTAAATCAGCGGCATTGCGACTAGCCCACCCACCTGGCCCAATGCGCGCGGAGACGATCAATGGCACTGTTGAGGTGAGCGGCTGGAGGCAGGATGACGAGTGTCGTCGAACGCATACGGGACCGGGGCGAGCAGGCTCGACAGAAGGAGATCGTCGACGTGCTGGTCGACGCGTTCGACGAGCTGATGCGGGCCGACCCGGTGGCGTTCCGGCGCAAGTTCCGCAAGATGGCGGCCGCGCCGTTCCCCTTCTACCGGGGCACCGCCTGCCTGTTCTACGCGGACATGGTCCACGACGACGACCCGTGGTCGGACGACCGCACCAGCCGCATCTGGATCCAGGGCGACCTGCACGCCGAGAACTTCGGCACCTACATGGACTCGTCCGGCACGCTGGTGTTCGACGTCAACGACTTCGACGAGGCCTACCTCGGCACGTTCACCTGGGACCTCAAGCGGCTCGCGGCGAGTGTGGCGCTCATGGCGTGGAGCAAGGCGATCTCCGACGACGACATCGCCGACCTGATCGGCACGTTCCTGCGTTCCTACGTGGGACAGGTCCGACAGTTCGCCGACCATCCGGGCGACGAGATGGTGCGGCTACACCTGGACAGCACGGAGGGCGTGCTGCACCAGGTGCTGCTGGCCGCACGGCTGCGCACCCGCATCGACCTGCTCGACCAGCTGACGGCCGTCGAGGACTACGAGCGCCACTTCTCCCAGGGCGCCGGAGTGCGCCGCCTCGACGAGCCGGAGCGCACCGCCGCACTGCGCGCCTTCGAGTCCTATTTGGACACAATCCCGCAGGGCAAGCGGTTCGGCGGGAACACCTACAACGTCAAGGACATCGTCGGCCGCAGCGGCTTCGGCATCGGCTCGGCCGGGCTGCCGGCGTACAACGTGCTGGTCGAGGGCCGCACGCAGGCGCTGGAGAACGACGTGGTCCTGTCGATGAAGCAGGGCAACGTCCCGGCCGTGAGCCGGATCCTCGACGAGCGCCGGATTCGCGACTACTTCCGCAACGAGGGACATCGCACGGCCGTGTCGCAGCGCGCGCTGCAGGCCCATGCCGACCCGTGGCTCGGGTACACCGAGTTGAACGGTGTCGGTTTCATGGTCTCGGAACTGTCGCCGTACACGAGCGACCTCGACTGGTCAGAGCTGACCGAACCGGCGGAGATGGCCCCCGTACTCCACTATCTCGGCCGCGCCACGGCCAAGACGCACTGTGTGTCCGATTCGGACTCCGAGCAGACGCTGGTCGACTTCCAGGTGGAGGAGGCGATCTCGTCGGTCATCACCGACGAGGACGAGTTCGTCCGCGTGCTGACCACCTTCGCCATGGCCTACGCCGAACAGACGAGAGATGACCACCGGCTGTTCGTCGACGCGTTCCGCGGCGGCCAGATCCCCGGAGTCACCGCCGCGGAGGGCTGATCCCCAGGGGTTCAGAAGCGCACCGTCAGGCACGCGAGACGGGCGCCGGCCGTGCCGGCCTCGCCGGGTGCGGTGTGCGTGTGGGTCTCGTGGATGACCACCGAGGCGCCGCGCCGCTCGCCGAACGTCCAGTCCACTGTGGAGCTGGTGAACGCGGCGCCGTGCGCGTCGGTGCGGAAGTCGAGCCAGATCTCGTTGTCCGGGTTGGCGTACGCCGGGTCGGTCGACGGCTGCACCGGGTCGACCTGGTCCTGGTAGTGCGGGCCGGAGTCGGCGGGTGCCGGCCCGCAGGGCTTCGTGTGGACGTGGGCTCCGTAGTGCCGGTCGGGCACCAGGCCGCGAACGCTCAGCAGGACCGTGGTGCCGGCCATCGGCAGCCCGAGCACCGTGGCGCGAGCGCCCTCGGGCACCAGGTCGGGCCGGTAGGTGATGGCAGCATCCCCGAACTGCCCCGACACCGCGACCAGCCGAGGCGGCTCCGCGGCGGCGGTGGCCGGCAGCGCGGCGATCAGGACGGCGATCAGGACGGCGACGGTGCGGCGCATGGGTCTCCTCGATTCCGGACGGGCGCCGCCAGTATCGGCGGGGGCCGGTGCCGGCGCATGTCGGGGGTTTGCCGCGGTGCCCCTGAGGTATCCCCGCCATCGAGGTGAGCAACGTGCGTGAGTTCGACAACGACGGCCCGCGTTCCGACGGTCCGCCGGTGGTCTGGGCCGGTCTGGAACTGGGCCCGGCGCTGGTGGTCGTCGACCCGTCCGGCGCGGCCCGCCACGACGAGCTGCCGGCCACCTGGCACCCGATGGCCGACCACTTCCAGATCGCCTGGTGCCGGGTGCCGGCCAGCAACCGGTCCCTCGAGGAGATCGAGGATGTACTGGAAACACTCGCCGAACGGCGTTCGCCGGTCACCATGGTGGCGGCCGGCAACGCCTGCGCGCCGACCGTGGCGATCGCCACCCAGTTCAGCGACCTGGTGGACACCGTGCTGTTGGTCGACCCGGTCGGCGACGAACCCGACACGCCGGTGACCACGCAGGTGGTCGCCCGCAGCCAGCACGACGCGACCGACCTGGTCGAGGCACCGCTGCCCCTCGGCCACCCGGACGTGGTCCGAAGCATCACGGAGGCACTGGCCCAGCCGGAGGGACGGTAGCCCGCCGTGGACCGGCCCAACCTGTGGCAGTGGCTGCGCTACACCTTCGGCGGCCGGCTACCCGACCGCTACCGGGCCTGGGTGCTGTACGACGCCACCTGCCGGACGTGGCTCCTGCGGTACGCGCTGCGGGTGGTGGTCCAGGCGCTGCCGTGGCTGCTCGTGGGATTCGTGGTGCTGGCCGTGCTCACCCCGGTGCCGGTCGGCCTGATGCTCGCGGCGATCGGCCTGGCGCTGCTCACGAGCCTGTACTTCACGTTGACCAGCGCCGACGAACTGGCCGAGGCCCGGTTGGTCAAGCACGGCTTCGAGCCAGGAACAGGAAAAGCGACCCGACGAGAAAGGAGATCAGCGTGACCACCATCGAGAAGTCCGTGGACGTCGAGGCGCCCGTGCGCGCCACCTACAACCAGTGGACCCAGTTCGAGTCGTTCCCGAACTTCATGGAGGGAGTGGACCGGATCGAACAGAAGACCCCCACGCTCACCCACTGGCACACCACCATCAGCGGCGTGAACAGGGAGTTCGACGCCGAGATCACCGAGCAGCACCCGGACGAGCGGGTCGCCTGGCATTCGGTGAGCGGGCCGCGGCACGCCGGCGTGGTCACCTTCCACCGCCTCGACGACACCCACACCCGGGTCCACCTGCAGATGGAGTTCGAGCCGGACAACCTGACGGAGAAGGCCGGCGCGGCACTCGGCGTCGTGGGCGGCCGCGTCCAGGGCGATCTCGGCCGGTTCAAGGAGTTCATCGAGCACCGCGGCCGGGAGACCGGCGGCTGGCGGGGCGACATCGCACGGCCCGGCCAGGCGAACGAGCCCACCACGGGCGGCCCGGGCGGCACCTCCGCGAGCAGCGTCCCGCCCGGCGGACTGAGCGAAGCCGCCAGGCAGGACCCCGACTTCCGCAACCCCAGCTAACCGGATCGGCGAGCTGCTCGGTGGCGTGGCGGCCGACCCTGCCGAGGAGCCCTGAAATGCCCCATTCGAGACGGTGAGCGTCCCCAATGCCTCATTCAGGGCATCGCGGGCCGGTCCCACCGATGAGTTTCGCCACCATCCCTGGTCTACCCATTGACGATCATCCTCAACCGCGGGAGGCCCGCCATGAACCTGCCGGACACCGTGACCCGAGACGAGTGGCTCGCCGCTCGCCGTGAGCTACTGGCCAGGGAGAAGGCGTTCACCACGGCGCGCGACGAGCTGAACGCGGCGCGCCGGCGACTGCCGATGGTGCGGATCGACAAGCCGTACGTGTTCGAGGGCCCGGACGGCCCGGCCACGCTGCTCGACCTGTTCGAGGGCCGCCGGCAGCTGATCGTGCACCACTTCATGTGGGACTACGAGTTCGACGAGGACGGCACGGAGATCCCCCGTGACGTCGGCTGCCTCAGCTGCTCGGCGACCGCCGACAACATCGGCAGCCTCGTGCACCTGAACGTCCGGGACACCACCCTCGCGGCCGTCTCCCGCGCACCGCAGGACAAGATCGGGCCGTTCCGGGCCAGGATGGGCTGGACGTTCCCCTGGTACTCCTCGTTCGGCAGCGACTTCAACTACGACTTCCACGTCACTGTGGACGAACGCGTCGCGCCGGTCCTGCTGAACTACCGCACGGAGGCGGAACTCGCGGCGGTCGGTCTCGCGTGGACACCCGCCCGGCGCGGCGACTACCCGGGAATCAGCGCGTTCCTGCGGGACGGGGACACGGTCTTCCACACGTACTCGACGTTCGCGCGCGGCCTGGAACAGCAGGGTGGCACGGCTGCCTACCTCGACCTGACCGCACTCGGCCGTCAGGAGGCCTGGGAGGAACCGGCCGGGCGGGCGACCGCGCTCGGCGCGGGCGCCGGCAGCGCGGACCTACGCTTCCACGACGAGTACTAGACGGCACCAGGTATTCGGTGTTCTGCGCGTCCCATGATGAGGCACGATGGCGCGCATGACTTTGGCCGCTCCCCAACTACACACCGCTCGCCTGCGGCTGCGACCCTTCACCGACGCCGACGCGGACCTCCTCTTCGCGCTGCACAGCAGCACCCTCGTGATGCGCTACTGGGACTCCCCGCCGTGGCACGAACAGGCCCGCGCCGAGCGCTTCATCGCCATGTGCCGGAAGATGGCGGACGACGGCACCGGGGCGCGAGTGGCCATCGACCGTGCTTCTGACGGGGCCTTCGTCGGCTGGTGCGGTCTGACCAAATGGGACCCGGACTACCGCAGCGCGTCGTTGGGCTACTGCCTCGACGATGCGGTGTGGGGCCACGGCTACGCGACAGAAGCCGCGCACGCCTTGCTGCGGTGGGCATTCGACACGCTGGACCTGAATCGAGTGCAGGCCGAGACCGATACGCGCAACGTGGCGTCCGCCCGGGTCCTGGAGAAGATCGGATTCGTGCGGGAAGGGACGCTGCGGGAAGAATGCGTCGTGAACGGCGAGGTATCCGACACGTGGGTGTTCGGGTTGATCAGGCGAGAGTGGCGGCCGTCGGGAGACGTGCCCTAGCGGGCCACCAACTCCCGGACGATGCGTACGAACTCGGGCACCAGCGGGTTGGTCGTGCCATGCGGCCAGGCCAGCGCGATCCGCAACGGCTCGACGTCGGTGATCGGTCGCCAGGTCAGGTCGGGGTGATCGTAGAACGTGCCCATCGACTCCGGGGCGATGCACACGGCATCGGAAGCGGCCACCTGATCGAGCATCTCCTCGACGTTGTCGTTCACCGGCCCCCAGACGGGCGTCGAACCATCCGGGCGCGGGTTGACCGCCCACCAGTCGACCCAGTCGGCCGGCGCCAGTCTGGTCCACGGCAGCGGCGAGTCGTTCAGGTCGTTGATGCTCACCTTCTCCTGCCGCGCCAACGGATGCGTGCGTGCCATGCCGGCGAACCGCACCTCGGTGCCGACCGTCTCCGTGTGCAGCCCCTCGGTGTCCGCGGGCAGCCAGACGAACGCGACGTCCACCAACCCCTCCCGCAACGCCCGCGCCTCACCACCCCAGCCGAACCGTTTCGGTGCGACAGTCGCATGTGGATTGCGGGAGGACAGCGCCATGCGAGCCCGCCGGGCCAGCGCACCACCGCCGGTCGCCACGAACCCCACCCGCAGCACCCGCCCGGCCTCAGCCGCCGCGGCCCGCACCTGCCGCACCGTGTCCTGCCAGTCGGCCAGCTGGCGCAGCGCCGCGTCGAGCAGCACCTCGCCGGCCGCCGTGAGCCGGACCTCCGTGCTGGACCGGACGAACAGGTCCGCGCCGAACCGGGTCTCCAGCTGCTTGATCTGCCGGCTGAGCGACGGCTGCGCCACGAACACAGCCCGCGCCGCCTGCGTGAAACTCCGGTGTTCGGCCACCGCGACGAAGTACCGCAGCACCCTGCTGTCGACATCCATGCCGGACCTCCTGGTGTCCCGCGCCGGAAATGCGGTGCGTAAGTCGGTGGATCCAGGTTTCTGCTGGCAAGGCGCCGATCCGTCTCTCGTACCGGGTTGTACCTGGCGGATCGGCAACGCCGCCAGCAGGAAGCTGGGCCAGCGAATTACGTGCCTCATTTCCGGCGCGGGACACTGGCTATGCCTTGAATGTATGACCGCAGGTATTGGACCGCTGTGAGGTGCGCTGGTTGCCTGGCTGGCATGACGAGGAAAATGAGCCGGGGCACCCTGATGCGAGGTGCGGGAGCCGGGGTGCTGGCCGCCTCGCTCGGCGCCGGCACCGCGCGGGCCGAAAGCCGGGAGCACCCCGACGTCACGCTCATCCGCCAGTACTACGCGGCCTACGGCGCGGGCGACCTGACAGCGCTGCGCCGGTTCTTCGCGCCCGACATCCGCTGGACGATCCCCGGCCACCACCCGCTCGCCGGCACGAAGGTCGGCGTCGAGGAGGTGCTGGCGTTCTTCACCCAGCTCGGCCGCGCCGGCTTCCGGGCCGAACTGTTCGCGCTGGCCGCCGACGGCGACTGGGTGATCGACCTGCACCGCGGCTGGAGCACCACGCCCGAAGGACTGGACATCACGTGGGTGCTCGCGTTCCGCATCCGCGACCGGAAGATCGTCGAGGCGATCAACTTCGCGGGTGACCAGCACGCGGCGGACGCGTACTTCTGGCGCCAGTTCCCCCTGGCTCCCCTGCCCGGCCGATTCGACTAGGAGAGAGCCTGATGAACAAGCCATCTCGCCGCACGGTGCTCACGGCCGGCGCACTCGGCGCGGCCGCGACGGTCGCGACCACCGGAACAGCAGCCGCGGCGCGCCGGGGCCGGTTCGACGGAGAGGTCGTGCTGATCACCGGGGCCACCTCGGGCATCGGCGAGGCCACCGCCCGCGCGTTCGCCGCGGAAGGCGCGAAGGTGTTCTTCTGCGGCCGCCGCGAGCAGCTCGGCAACCAGGTGGCGGCGAGCATCCGCCGGGCGGGCGGCGAAGCGACCTACCGGCGCGCGGACGTCCGCCACGAGAACGAGGTCCGCGACCTGGTCGACGCCTGCGTGCGGAAGTACGGCCGGCTGGACATCGCGGTGAACAACGCGGGCATCGAGTCGCCGCGCGCCGTCCGCCTGCACGAGCAGACGCTCGCCGACCTGGAGACCGTGTGGCGCACCAACGTCGGCGGCGTCTTCCTGGGCATGAAGTACGAGATTCCCAGGATGCTCGCGCAGGGCGGCGGCGTGATCGTGAACACCGCGTCGATGTCCGCGGAGATCGGTTTCCTGACCATCGCGCCGTACAACGCGAGCAAGCACGCGGTCGCGTCGCTCACGAAGGTCGCCGGGCTCGAGTACGCGGCCGACAACGTCCGGGTGAACGCGTTCGCGCCGGGCGCGGTGGACACCCCGATGCTGCGCCGCGCGGCAGCGGCGTTCGGCATGACCTACGAGCAGATCGCGCAGGACTACCCGATCAAGCGGATCGTGGCGGCCGAGGAGATGGCGACCATCGTCATGTTCCTCGCCTCGGCCGACTCCAGTGCCGTGGTCGGCCACGACCTCGACGCGACCGGCGGCTACCTCGCCGGCTGAGCCTCGAACACGAAGTCGTTGTTCAGCGCGATCGCCGCGGCGGAACCGAGACCGGCCGCCGTGATCAGCTGGATCATGGGGTCGACCACGTTGCCGGCCGCCCACACTCCCGGCACGGACGTGCGGCCGGCGGCGTCGACCGTGACCCAGCCCTGCTCGTTCGTCTCGCAGCCGAGGCTCGTCAGCAGCCCGTCGGTCGGGACGAACTCCGGTTGCACGAACGCCGCCGTCCGCCGCACCACCCGGTCGGCCAATTCGACACCGGCGAGCCGGCCGTCCTCGACCACCAGCCGGACGACCTCGCCGGGCGTGAATACCTCCACGTCGTCGGACCACTGGCGCAGCAGCCGCGCCTTGTGCTCGCCCACCGGCTCGTCGGCGATCACGGCGATCGGCTGGTCCCGCGCCTCGTAGCCGTGGCAGTACGGGCAGAAGTGCACGTCGTTGCCCCACAGGTCCGCCACCCCGGGGATCTCCGGCAGCACGTCCCGCAGACCGGTGGTCACCAGCAGCCGCCGCGCCGCCAGAGTGCGCCCGCTCTCGAGTCGCACCTCGAACCCGGCCGCGCCATCGACCACGCGGTCGTCGATCAGCTCGACCCCGTAGCCCGCCACCTCCGCCCGGCCGAGCGCCAGCAGCTCACCGGGCGCGATGCCGTCCCTCGTGAGGAACCCGTGCGACTCGTGCGCCGGCGCGTTGCGGGGTTCGCCCGCGTCGACCACCGCCACCCGTCGTCTCGCCCGGCCGAGCACCAGCGCCGCCGCGAGCCCGGCCGGCCCGCCTCCCACTATCACCACGTCGTAAGTCATGACGGTCACCTCCACTTCCCAGCTTCCGGGCACAGAAGTGCGCTGGCAACGTTCGTTGCCGATACTGGGAACATGACCGATGCGATAAACGACGCCCTCGCCCAGGTCGGGCCCCGGTTGCGGCGGATCCGTACGCAGCGCAACGTCACCCTGGTCGAGCTGTCGAACGCCACGGGCATCTCGAAGAGCACGCTGTCGCGGCTGGAGTCCGGCCAGCGCCGGCCCAGTCTCGAGCTGCTGCTGCCGATCTCCACGGCCCACCAGGTGCCGCTCGACGAGCTGGTCGGCGCGCCGAAGGTCGGCGACCCGAGGGTCCGGTTGGAACCGAAGGTCGTGAACGGGCGCACGATCGTGCCGCTGACCAGGCAACCCGGTGGGCTCCAGGCCTACAAGATGATCATTCCGCCGACCAAGGGGAAGCCCGAGCAGCGGACCCACGAGGGTTACGAGTGGCTGTACGTGCTCGCCGGCCGGGCCCGGCTGCTCCTGGCCGACCACGACGTGTCGCTCCTGCCCGGCGAGGCCGCCGAGTTCGACACCCGCCTGCCGCACTGGTTCGGCCCGGCCGGCGACGAGCCGGTGGAGATCCTCAGCCTGTTCGGCAAGCAGGGCGAGCGCATGCACGTAAGGGCGAAACCGAAGGGCCGCTGACCCCTTACCCACCCCTCATCCACCCGCTGAGGAGCCTGAGTAAGGGGTCATCCGCCCAGGCCTACGCGATCGTCCGATGCCCGACCCCCTGCCTCAGGACGAATCTTCTCCTTGTCACCGGAACAGCCGGAACAGCTAAGACAGGGAGAACCACATGTCTATCTACACGCAGGAAGCGGTTGCAGCGGAAGTCGCCTACCGACTGGAGGTCGCCCAGGCGAACCGCCAGCACACCTCGGCCACCGAGCGGCCGTCGTGGTGGCGCCGGCTGCGCGCCGAGTCGGGCACCCGGCAGCGGGTCGCCAGGGCTACCCCCGCCATGCCGTGAGCACCGCGTACGACTTGGAGGGCGCGCAAATAGGGTCGGTGGATGCCCGTCGTGATCGAGGTGGTTCCTGGCGGTGCCGCGCCGGCGTCGGCGTACTGGACCGTACTTCGATGCCGGCGCGGTGCCGCCAGGGGCCGCCTCGGCGCGGCGGGCGCCACCAGCCCTGTTTGCGCGTCCTCTCAGGGCCACATCCGACAGGGTGTGGCCCTCAGTCATTTACCTACCCGAAACCCTGTGGGGTTACCGAACCGGTCATGATTGGGCTTTCCCGGTTTGCCCGTGGAAGTATTGGGGTACAGGCGTGCCGCAGGACCAGCCGGGGCCTGCCCACCTGCCTGAGCGGAAGGGTCGCGGTTGTGACCAAGCAGCAGCTGTCCGTTGACGTCCAGAGCAAACTCATCCAAAGACGCACGCCGCTGGTTCGCCCGCGGCCGGTACCGCCCCCGGGCGCCCGGCTGCGCACGGCCGTCGACGCCGTGCTTTCCGAGCTGGGCAAGGAGTCGGCCGCGCCGCTCCCCCAGCTCGACGACCAACTGCGCACGGCGCTCGCGTGGACCGCGGCCGCCGGCGAGACCTGCCGGATTCCCACGGCCGTGCTCGCGGTGCGCACCGCCAGGAGCCGGCTCGGGATGGCCGACCCGGACCAGGCGAAGGTGGCCCTGCTCGCCGCCAGGAACCATCTCGACCACCCGGTTCCGAGCCAGCGCGACGCACGCTGAGCCGCCGGTACCAAAGCTGATACCAAGACTGAATGAACACCGAACTGAGCGCGCTCGCGAGTGCGCACGGAGTCGCCGCCTGGTACGAGAACGCCGAACGCCGCCGGATCGAGGTGGCCGACGACGTGGTGGTCGCGGTACTCGCCCAGCTCGGCGTCGACGCGCGCGGTCCGAGGGCCGTGCGGGCGGCGCTCGCCGAGGTCCGCGAGACCCCGGCCGGCCCGCTGGTGCTGCGGGAGGGCGACCGGCCGACGCTGTCGGGCGAGCTGCTACTGGAGGACGGCTCGGTCCGGACGGTCGACGGCCCGCTGCCGGACCTCCCGCTCGGCTACCACCTGCTCGACGACCGGCCCCTGGTGGTCACCCCGCGCCGCCTCGCCCCGGTGCCGCCGGCCTGGGGTTTCGGCGTCCAGCTGTACGCCGTGCACTCCCCCGGCTCGTGGGGCATGGGCGACTTCGCCGACCTGCGGGACCTGGCGAGCGGCGCGGCCGGGCTCGGCGCGGGCGTGCTGCTGGTCAACCCGGTGCAGGCGATCACGCCGGTGTCCCCCGTGCAGCGCTCGCCGTACTCGCCGTCCAGCCGCCGCTTCGCCAACCCCCTCTACCTGCGGATCACCGACCTGGCGGAGTTCCACCGGGCCGACGCCGAGACCCGCGACACGATCCTCGCGCTCGTCCCGCCATCGGGCGCCGAGCTGATCGACTACGAGACCGTGTGGGATGCCAAGCTGGCGGCGCTGGAGCTGCTGTGGCCGGGCGAGGCCGAGCCCATGTCGGACGACTTGAGGGACTTCGCCACGTTCTGCGCGCTGGCCGAGCGCTACGGCGCCGACTGGCGCACGTGGCCGCTGGCGCTGCGCCGGCCCGACGGTCCCGAGGTGGCCGTCGCACGCGCCGAGCTGGCCGATCGAGTGGCCTTCCACGCCTGGCTGCAGCGGCTGTGCGCCACGGGACTCGACGCCGCGCGCGACGCCGCGTCGGCCATGGGCGTCGGCATCGTGCACGACCTGCCGGTCGGCGTCGACCCGGCGGGCGCGGACGCGTGGGCGCTGCAGGACGTGCTCGCCTCGGACGTCACGGTGGGCGCGCCGCCCGACCCGTTCAGCCAGCAGGGCCAGGACTGGAACCTGCCGCCGTGGCGCCCCGACCGGCTGGCCGCCGCCGGCTACGGCCCGTTCCGCGACGTCATCCGCGGCGTGCTCGCGCACGCGGACGGCATCCGGGTCGACCACGTGGCCGGGCTCTGGCGGCTGTGGTGGATCCCGCCGGGCCGGCCGGCCACCGACGGCGCCTACGTGCACTACGACGCGGACGCGCTGCTCGGCATCCTGGCCTTGGAGGCGCACCGGGCGGGCGCCGCGGTGATCGGCGAGGACCTGGGCACCGTGTCCGACGAGGTCACGGAGACGCTGCACGAACGCGGCATGCTCAGCTGCGCCGTCCTGTGGTTCCAGCGGGATCAGGAAACCGATGGAGAGCCCCTGCTGCCGCCGAAGCGCTGGCCGGCCGACGCCATGGCCAGCATCTCCACCCACGACCTGCCGACCACGGCCGGCTACCTGCGGGCCGAGCACGTCCGGGTGCGCGCCGAGCGGGGCCTGCTCACCGATCCCGACGCCGAGCTCGCCAAGGCCGCCGGCGAGCGCGCGGAACTGCTCGCCGCGCTGGACGCACACGGCCTGCTCCCGGCCGACCCCACGGACGAGAACCTGGTGGTCGCGCTGCACGAGCTGCTGGCCACCTCCGCCAGCCGGCTGCTGCTGACCTCACCGCAGGACGCGCTCGGCGATCCGCGTCAACCGAACCTGCCGGGCACGGTCGACGAGTACCCGAACTGGCGAATCCCGCTGTCCGTCCCGCTGGCGGATCTGCTGGCGCATCCGGTGCTGTTACGGGCGATCACCGCACTGCGTGACGCCCGCCCGCCCGGGTGACCATCGCTCGGCGGTAGCGATCCCCGCCGAGCGCTCTACGGTTGAACACTGAGATCACCCGATTCGGAGGAGCACGCGTGCAGCCCTGGCCAGGTTCCCCCTACCCGCTCGGCGCCACCTACGACGGCGCCGGCACGAACTTCGCGTTGTTCTCCGAGGTCGCGGAGCGGGTCGAGCTGTGCCTGTTCGCCGAGGACGGCACCGAGGAACGGGTCCGGCTGCCCGAGGTCGACGGGTTCGTGCACCACGGGTACCTGCTGAACGTCGGCCCGGGCCAGCGCTACGGCTACCGGGTCCACGGTCCGCACGACCCGGCCAACGGACTGCGGTGCAACCCGAACAAGGTGCTGCTCGACCCGTACGCCAAGGCGGTCACCGGCAAGGTCGACTGGGACGAGTCGCTGTTCGGCTACCGGTTCGGCGCGCCCGACGAGCGCAACGACGCCGACTCGGCCAGGCACGCGGCCCTCGCCATCGTGATCAACCCGTACTTCGACTGGGCCACCGACCGACCGCCGAACATCCCCTACAACGAGTCGGTCATCTACGAGGCGCACGTCCGCGGGCTGACCAAGCTGCACCCGGAGATCCCCGAGGAGATCCGGGGCACGTACTCGGGGCTCGCGCACCCCGTGATGATCGACTACCTGACCAACCTGGGCGTCACGGCCGTCGAGCTCATGCCCGTCCACCAGTTCCTGCACGACCACGGCCTGACCGAGCGCGGGCTGACGAACTACTGGGGCTACAACACGATCGCGTTCCTCGCTCCGCACGACGAGTACGCGACCGCGTCCAACGCCGGCTACCAGGTGCAGGAGTTCAAGGCGATGGTGCGGGCGCTGCACGAGGCCGGCATCGAGGTGATCCTCGACGTGGTCTACAACCACACGGCCGAGGGCAACCACCTCGGCCCGACGCTGTCCATGCGCGGCATCGACAACGAGGCCTACTACCGGCTGGTGGAGGACGACAAGCAGTTCTACATGGACTACACGGGCACCGGGAACTCGCTGAACGTGCGCAACCCGCACACCCTGCAGCTGATCATGGACTCGTTGCGGTACTGGGTGAACGACATGCACGTCGACGGGTTCCGGTTCGACCTGGCCGCCACCCTGGCCCGCGAGTTCTACGACGTGGACCGGCTGTCCACGTTCTTCGACCTGGTGCAGCAGGACCCGGTGATCAGCCAGGTGAAGCTCATCGCCGAGCCGTGGGACGTCGGCCCCGGCGGCTACCAGGTCGGCAACTTCCCACCACTGTGGACCGAGTGGAACGGCAAGTTCCGTGACACCGTGCGGGACTTCTGGCGCGGCGAGCCGGCCACGCTCGGCGAGTTCGCGTCCCGGATCACGGGTTCGTCGGACCTGTACCAGGACGACGGCAGGCGGCCGTACGCGTCGATCAACTTCGTCACCGCGCACGACGGCTTCACGCTCAACGACCTGGTGTCCTACAATGACAAGCACAACTCGGCCAACGGCGAGGACAACCGGGACGGCGCGAACGACAACCGGTCGTGGAACTGCGGCGTGGAGGGACCGACGGAGGACGAGAAGGTCCTGGCGCTGCGGGGCAGACAGCGCCGGAACCTGCTGGCCACGCTCATCCTCTCCCAGGGTGTGCCGATGCTGCTGCACGGCGACGAGCTGGCCCGCACCCAGCAGG
Source organism: uncultured Actinomycetota bacterium (assembly GCA_963826035.1). GTDB lineage: Bacteria > Actinomycetota > Actinomycetes > Mycobacteriales > Pseudonocardiaceae > Actinophytocola. The sequence continues at coordinate 1,816,350 of CAWGVZ010000010.1, forward strand.
GCAACAACAACGCGTACTGCCAGGACAACGAGCTGTCCTGGGTGGACTGGTCGCTGCTCGAGCAGACCGGTGACCTGGCGGACTTCACGGCCGCGGTGATCGAGATGCGGCACACCCACCCGGTGTTCCGGCGGCGCCGGTTCTTCGCCGGGAGGCCGATCCGCAAGGGTGACGAACTGCGGGACATCGCGTGGTTCACGCCGGGCGGTGACGAGATGTCCGAACAGGACTGGGAGGCCGCGTTCGACCGCAGCATCGTGGTGTTCCTGAACGGCGACGGCATCGGCGACCTGGACCGGCGCGGCGAACGGGTCCACGACGACTCGTTCCTCATGTGCTTCAACGCGCACGACCACGAGATCGAGATGACCATCCCGGGGCCGGACTACGGTGCACAGTGGACGGTCGTGCTGGACACCGACTCGGGCGAGGTGTTCGCCGAGGCGGGCAACGGGATGGTGATCGGCGTGGTGGCCGGCGACAACCCGTCGACCGCGCGTACCTATGGGTCCGGCGACAAGCTACCCCTACCGGACCGGTCCCTGATCGTCCTGCAACGCACGGAGAACGCGTCATGAGCGTGCCGTCTTCCACTTATCGGTTGCAGGTGACCCAGAAGTTCGATCTCGCGGCGGCGGCCGCCCTGGTGTCCTATCTGGACCGGCTCGGCGCCGGTGCCGTGTACACGTCGCCGCTGCTGGCCGCCGCACCCGGCTCGACGCACGGCTACGACGTGGTGGATCCGAGCCGGGTGGACTCCTCGCGCGGTGGCGCCGCGGGTTTCGCCGCGCTGACCACCGCGCTCCGGGCGGCCGGGCTGGCGCTGGTGGTCGACGTGGTGCCCAATCACATGTCGGTGGAGGTACCAGCCGCCAACCCGTGGTGGTGGGACGTGTTGAAGCACGGCCGCGAGTCGGCGTACGCGTCCTACTTCGACATCGACTGGTCGCGCGGGCCGATCCTGCTCCCGATCCTGGGTGAGAGCGAGGAACTGTCGGTCCGCGACGACCGGCTCGGGTACTTCGAGCACGAGTTCCCGCTGGCCCCCGGCACGGCGGGCGGCACCCCGGCCGAGGTCCACGAGCGGCAGCACTACCGGCTGGTGTCGTGGCGGCGGGGCAACGCGGAGCTGACCTACCGGCGCTTCTTCGACATCACCACGCTCGCCGCGGTCCGTGTGGAGGACCCGGCGGTGTTCGCGGCCACCCACGCGGAGGTGCTGCGCTGGGTGGCGGCGGGCGACGTGACCGGCCTGCGCATCGACCACCCGGACGGCCTGGCCGACCCGGGCGGGTACCTGCGCAGGTTGCGGTCCGCCGCACCCCACGCCTGGTTGGTGGTCGAGAAGATCCTGGGCGTGGGTGAGCCGCTGCCCGCGTCGTGGCCGGTCGACGGCACCACCGGGTACGACGCGCTGCGGGAGATCTGCGGGGTGTTCGTCGATCCGGCTGGCGAGCCGCCCGGTCCGGACCTCCTCGCGCTGGAGGAACAGACCCGCCGGCTCATCACGCAGACCGCACTGGTCGCCGAGATGCGCCGGATCGCCGAACTGGCGGGCGTGACGCCGGCGGCGGTGGCCGAGCTGATGGTGGCGTTCCCCGTCTACCGGTCCTACCTGCCGGAGGGGTCGACCTACTGGGCCGACGCCGTGGCGCGGGCGCAGGAGACGAAACCCGACCTGGCGGCCGAGGTGTCCACTCTGGACCAGCTCGTCCGGGAGGACCCGATGGGCGAGGTGGCCACCCGCATCCAGCAGACCTCCGGCATGGTGGTGGCGAAGGGTGTGGAGGACACGGCGTACTACCGGTACACGCGGTTCGTGGCCTTGAACGAGGTGGGCGGTGCACCCGACCGGTTCGGGGTCTCCCCCACCGAGTTCCACGCGGCCGCCACCGCGCGGGAGGCCGGTTGGCCGGCCGGCATGACCGCACTGTCCACTCACGACACCAAGCGGTCGGAGGACGTGCGCGCACGGCTGGCCGTGCTGGCCGAGCTGCGCGACGACTACGCCGACATGGCCGCCCGCTGGTCGAAGCGCAGTGGACTGCCGGAACCGACGCTGGACGCGCTGGCGTGGCAGTCACTGGTCGGGGCGTGGCCGATCGACGAGTCGCGGCTGGTGGCGTACCTGGACAAGGCCGCGAAAGAGGCGAAGGTCCGCACGACCTGGGTGGACCACGACCAGGAGTTCGAGTCGGCGGTAGCGGCGTGGCCCGGCCGGGTGCTGGGCGACGCCGACCTGGTGGCGAACATCGAGTCCTTCGTGGACGTGGTGAAGGGCCCTGGCTGGTCGAACGCGCTGGGCCAGAAGTTGGTGCAACTGGCCGGCCCCGGCGTGCCCGATGTCTACCAGGGCACCGAGTTGTGGGACCTGTCGCTCGTGGACCCGGACAACCGGCGGCCGGTCGACTACGAGCTGCGCGAGGAGTTGCTGACCAGGCTGGAGGGTGGCTGGCTGCCCGAGGTGGACGACACGGGCGCGGCCAAGCTGCACGTGGTGCGCACGGTGTTGCGGCTGCGCCGGGAGCGGCCGGAGCTGTTCACCGGCTACCGCCCGCTGATCGCCGACGGCTCGGCCGCCGGGCACGCGCTCGCCTTCGCCCGCACCGATCTCGTGGCGGTCGCCACCCGCCTGCCGGTGGCGCTCGCGCGGGTCGGCGGCTGGCACGACACGGTGCTCGCGCTGCCACCCGGCCGGTGGACCGACCAGCTGACCGGGCGCCGGTTCCCCAACCCCGTGCCGCTGGACGAACTGCTGGACCGCTATCCCGTCGCCCTGCTGGTCCGGGGGGACTCGTGAACTCCGAGGCCTTCTCGGTCTGGGCTCCGTCTCGTTCACGCGTACGACTGGCCATCGGCCCGACCGTCCACGACATGACCCGGGACGACCGCGGCTGGTGGCACGCAACGGTTCCCGGCACGGGCGACGGCACCGACTACGGCTTCCTGCTGGACGATGACGAGACACCACGGCCCGACCCGCGGTCGCCGTGGCAGCCGGCGGGGGTGCACGGCCCGTCCCGGCGCTACAGCCACCACGGGTTCGCCTGGACCGACCAGGGCTGGACCGGCAGGGCGCTGGCCGGCAGCGTCATCTACGAACTGCACATCGGCACGTTCACCGAGGCGGGCACGTTCAACGCGGCCATCGAGCACCTGGACCACCTGGTGGAACTGGGCGTTGACCTGGTGGAAGTGTTGCCGGTCAACGCGTTCGACGGCACGGCCGGCTGGGGCTACGACGGCGTGGCGTGGGGCGCGGTGCACGAGCCCTACGGTGGCCCGGACGCGTTCAAGCGGTTCGTGGACGCCTGCCACGCGCGGGGCATGGGCGTGTTACTCGACGTGGTCTACAACCATCTTGGCCCGTCGGGCGCCTACCTGGACCGGTTCGGCCCGTACTTCGCCGGCCGCACCATCTGGGGCCCCACCCTGAACCTGGACGGCCCGGACTCCGACGAGGTGCGCCGGTACGTGCTGGACAACGCGCTGACCTGGCTGCGTGACTACCACCTGGACGGCCTGCGACTGGACGCCGTACACGCGTTGGTGGACAAGAGCGCCACCCACCTGCTGGAAGAACTGGCGTCCGAAGTAGACGCACTGGCGGCCGGCCTGCGCCGCCCGCTGTCCTTGATAGCCGAGTCGGATCTGAACGACGACAAGCTGATCACCTCGCGAGACGCGGGCGGCCACGGCCTGGCGGCCCAGTGGTGCGACGATCTGCACCACGCGCTGCACGTGGCCCTCACGGGTGAGGTTTCGGGGTACTACCAGGACTTCGGCGCGGCGGGCGCCTTGGAAACCACCCTGCGGCAGGCTTTCTTCCACGCGGGCACGTGGTCATCGTTCCGGCGACGCCGGCACGGCCGCCCCATCGGACCCAGGTCCGGCCACCAGTTCCTGATCTACCTGCAGAACCACGACCAGATAGGCAACAGGGCCCAGGGCGACCGGCTGACCGCCACAATCTCCCCGGCCCGCATGCTGTGCGGCGCGGCCATCGTGTTCTGCGGTCCGTACACCCCGATGCTCTTCATGGGCGAGGAGTGGGCGGCCAGCTCACCGTGGCAGTTCTTCGCGTCGTTCCCCGATCCCGAGCTGGCGGAGGCGGTGCGCACGGGCCGCCGCAGGGAGTTCGCGGAACACGGCTGGGGCGCGGCGGAGGTCCCGGACCCGATGGACGTGGCCACGGTGATCCGCTCAACCCTCCCGTGGGCCGAACTGTCCGACCCGGCCCACCGCACGGTGTACGACACGTATCGCGCGCTGATCGCCCTGCGCCGAGCCCACCCGGACCTGGCGGACCCCCGCCTGGACAGGTTCCAAGTGGACCGAACAGGCGACACCCTGGTCCTGCACAGAGGCCAGTTCCGGGTGGCGGTAAACCTGGGCGCCACCAAGGCAACCGTCCCCGTAGCAGGCGAGATCCTGCTGTCAATCGGCAACCCCACCCAGTCAACCGGCACCCTCAACCTGCCCCCGGACACATTCGCCATCACCCATGATGACCACTCCCGTCGCGCATGATGACCGTTGCGGTCGTCCATGATGACCACTCCGGTCACGCCTCGGGCTGAGTGTCTCCCCGAAGCGCCACGAGGTCCGGGTGGACCGACGTCTTGATCATGCGGACGTCCGGCAGTGGCACCTCCTGTCCCCGATCGTCCACAAAGGCCACCCGCAGGGGGCGGCCGTCGTCTGAGCGACGCAGGTAGGTCGGGCCCGGCGGGTACGGATCATGCTCGTCGCCCCACTCCTGCAAAGCACCCAACACAACCCGAAGATCCCGGCCGGCGGAGGTCAGCCGGTACTCGAACCGCTGCCGACTACCCGGCTCCTGATACGGCACCCGCTCCAGCACGCCCGCCGACACCAGCGTGTTCAGCCGCGCCGTGAGGATGTCCGGCGCCACCCCCAGCGTCGCGCGGAAGTCGGCGAACCGAGTGGTCCCGAGGAGGGCCTCGCGCACCACGAGGAACGTCCACCGCTCCCCGAGCACCTCCAGGCTGCGGGCGATCGAACACGGATTCATGACCCCGCGGCCTCGGCCGCACCTTCGCGCAGGCCCTCGTCGAACGCGGCACCGCGAAGGTCTACGCCGCCGCCCGCAAGCCCGAGTCCGTCGACCTCGACGGCGTCATCCCCATCCAGCTCGACATCACCGACCCGGCCTCGGTCGCCGCTGCCGCCGAGAAGGCGAGCGACGTCACCTTCCCCGGCACGGGCAGCATCGACGACCTGCTGGACGGCGACCTCGACATGGATCCGCCAGCACATGGACACGCACTTCTACGGCACGCTCGCCGTCACCCGGGCGTTCGCGCCGGTGCTCAAGGACGGCGCCATCCTGAACGTGCTCTCGATCGTCTCCTGGTACATGGCCACCGGCCTCGACGCCTACTCGGCCGCCAAGACCGCGCAGTGGGCACTCACCAACTCGCTGCGGCTGCGCCTCGCCGAGCAGGGCACGCTGGTCAGCGGACTGCACGTCGGCTTCATGGACACCGACCTGGTCGCCGGGTTCGACGTGCCGAAGCACTCCCCCGCCGACATCGCGAACCTCGCGCTCGACGGGGTCGCCGCCGGCCAGTACGAGATCGTGGCCGACGACGCCTCCCGCACCGTGCGCGCCGCCCTTTCCGGGCCGCTCGAAGCGCTCTACCCGACGCTGGCCCGACCTACCTAACCGCCACCGGTTCCAGCTGCGGCTTCGTGTCGATCCCCGGGATGCCCCGGCCGCGGATCGAGCACGCCCTGGTCTCCGGCACGAAGTACAGCGCCACCGCGCCGACCACACACGCGCCCATCAGGTAGTACGCGGGCATCAGCTGGTCACCGGTCGAGGAGATCAGCGCCTGATTCACGGCCGGGGCCGTACCGCCGAACAGCGACGTGGACACGTTGTAGGCGATGGCGAAACCCGCGTACCGGACGTGCGTCGGGAACATGGCCGGGAACATGGCGGAGATGGTCGACAGCTGCGGCACGTACAGCAGGCCCAGTATGGCGAACGCGATGATCGCCTGCGCGAAACCCTGACCCATCAGCTTGAACAACGGGATGGACAGCACGAACAACCCGACTATGGAGATCCACCACAGGGTCTTGCGGCCCACTTTGTCCGACCACGCCCCGGAGAACGGCACCAGCAGCATCATGGCCGTCTGCCCGATGATGATGAGCACGAGCGACGCCCGCGACGTCAGGCCGATCTCCGATTCCAGGTAGGTCGGCATGTACGCGAGCAGCGTGTAGTTCGCGATGTTCAGCGTCACCACGAGACCCATGAGCAGCAAGAGCGGTTTCCAGTACTTCGCCAGGTCCCTCAGGTGGGTCTTCGCGTGCTGGTCGATCTTGCCCTCGGCCGCACACTCCCGGAAGACCGGCGTGTCCTCCAGTTTGGACCGCAGGTAGAGCCCGATGAGACCCATGGGCGCGGCCACCAGGAACGGCAGGCGCCAACCCCAGGCGGCCATGTTGTCCGCGCCGACCAGCAACTCTGTGAACAGCACGAGCGTGGCACCGAGGGTGAACCCGGCGAGCGTACCGAACTCCAGGAAGCTGCCGAACCGGCCGCGTTTGTGGTCCGGCGCGTACTCCGCCATGAACGTGGCGGCGCCGCCGTACTCGCCGCCCGTGGAGAAGCCCTGGATCATCCGCAGCAGGATCAGCCCGATGGGCGCGAGGAAGCCGAGGGTGGCGTAACCGGGCAGCAGGCCGACGCAGAACGTGGCGCCCGCCATCATGAGGATGGTGGTGGCCAACACCTTCTGCCGGCCCAGCCGGTCGCCGAGCGGTCCCCAGACCATCCCACCGAGCGGCCTGATCAGGAACGACACGGCGAACACGAGCAGGCTGCCCAGTGTGGAGGCCGCCTGGTTCTCACTGGGGAAGAACGCGTCGCCTATGTAGACGGCGGTGTAGGCATAGACGCCGTAGTCGAACCACTCGGTCATGTTGCCGATGGCCGACGCGCCGATGGCCCGCCGTAACGTTTTCTGGTCCGGCTCCGCTATACCGGATGACTGCGTTGTCATGCTGGCCCTCCCGACCTGGTCAAACCTGGACGGACGAGCCCCGCCCAGACGAACCTGACCGCGAGGATTACCCGATCAGGTTCGTCTGAAACGTTTCGAGTGGATTTTCAGTAGACCTCCAGCTCGTACACGCGGGCCGCCTGGTCGGCGTTTTGCGTCGGTACCAGCACGTTCACCCGCACATACCGCGCGTTGACCGGCGTGATCGGATGCGTGCGCACATCGGCCGTGTTCCCTCTGACGGCGAACACGATCGACCACGTCTGTCCGTCCACACTGGTCTGAATGTCGAAGTCCCGCGTGTTGAAAGCGGTGTTCTCCCCGCCCGCACCGGCGTGCTTGAGCACGAACCTGCCCACCTGCGTGGGATTCTGCAGGTCGACACGCAACCACCTGGTACCGGCGCTGCTGTTCGTGGCCGGCAGCGTCGCCATCGCCACCGGGAGCACAGTGGCCATGGTGGCCGGCGGCGCGGTGCTGTGCGTCGCGCTGCCGGCCACCCGGGCGGCCAGGTCACCCGTTGGTGAGCTCCAGACCGATCGCCGCGAGCTGAGCCTCCGTCAGCTGTAGCGTCTCCCGTCCGGGACCCACTCGCACGGGATCGGCGTGCTCGGGCTGCTGGAAGTCACCGCTCGCGTAGTTGCCGACGGTGATCCAGTAGAACGTCCCGTCCGGGCGGAAGATCGCCAGCACCATCTTGACGGACCGGAGTGGGTCACTGTGCGTCGTCACCGGGTAGATCTGCAACACCGTGCCGTCGTCGAGGACCTCACGTTTGGGTGGGTCGCAGTTCCCCACCGTGTGGGCACGTTCCTCGGCGGTGATCAACGGGTCTCCGTCGTAGGTGCCGATGTGGACCGACACGCTGCCGGGCGGTCCCCCGGGGCCGGCGAGGTCCAGGAACACAAACGGCCGCACGGTCACCGGCGCACCGACCGTGAGGTCCGGCGCGACGCCCGCGATGGCGTCGCGGGCCCGCTCCGCCAGGTCCGGGATGCCCTCCCCCGCCTTGTGTACCGGCTCGGTGTAGCCGTCGTCGCAGCCGTCGGTACCGGGGGCAGGCGTCAGGGTGACACCGGCCTCCGCCCAGTCCACCGAGCCGGGCCGCGCGGCCGGCGTCATCGGAGTCGCGGCCGTCGTGCCGAACAGGGTGGCGGCCGTGCCAATGCCGGCCACCGCCGCCAGGGCCACGGCGCCCGTGGCCAGGCGCTGGCCGAGCCGGCGGCGCGTGCCCCGCCGCAGCACGTCCTGGAGCCCGTCGCTCGGTGGCGGCGTCTGCCCCTCGAGCGCGGCCCGCAGGTCGTGGCCGAGCTGGTCGTCGTTCATCGGACTTCCTCCCGTTCGTACGCGGCACGCAGTGCCTGCATCCCACGCGACTGCTGGCTTTTCACTGTCCCGATCGAGCAGCGCAGCACCTCGGCCACCTGCTCGACGGACAGGTCGTGCACGATCCGCAGCACCAGCGTCGCGCGCTGGCGCGGTGGGATCCGGTGGAGCGCGGCCAGGAGCGAGTGCCGCTCCTCGACCCCGAAGTCCGACCGCCCTACCCGGTCCGGTGGCTCGGCCACCAGGTCCTCCCGACCCCGCCCACGTCTGCGGGTGTCGAGGAACAGTCGGGTGATCACGGTGCGGAGATAGGCGTCGGGGTTGTCCCGGTTCAGGCGCGGCCAGCGCGCATAAAGCCGGACGAACCCGTGCTGTGCCAGCTCCTCTGCCTCCACCCAGCTGCCGCACAGCGCGTAGGCGGTGCGGCGCGCCGCGTCGAACCGCGCCGCATAGAACTCGGCGAACTCGCCGTCGAATCGAGCCACGCGGTCCTCCTTGTCGTTTCGGTCGGGCTAAGAACGCCGAGCCGGCCCGGGAGGTTGTCGGAAGTCGCGAACTCAGGAGAACAGCATGCCTCACCCGACAGGTAAGGTTAGCCTCACCAACTTCCCAGGGAGTTGACATGGGAGCGTTCGAGGACCGGACCCAGCTGATGCGGTTGGTGTTCGGCGGCATGGCCGCGCAGATGGTGGGGCTGGTCGCGCGGTGGCGGTTGGCGGACGTGCTCGGCGACGACACCCGGACGGCGGCCGACCTGGCGGCCGAGTTGGGGAATCCCGAGCACACGACCGTCCGGGTTCTGCGCGCGGCCGCCTCGCTCGGCCTGCTCGACGAGCCGGAAGCCGGCCGGTTCGCGCTGACCCCGGTCGGCGCACTGCTGCGCACCGACAACCCGGCGTCCGCCTTCGCCGTCGCGCGGATGTTCACCGATCCGGTGATGACCGGCGCGTGGCAGAAGCTCCCGGACAGCGTCCGAACAGGACGGACGACGTTCGCCGACGTGTTCGGCACCGACTTCTTCGACCACCTGAAGGGCGAGCCGGAGCTGTCCGCGCTCTTCAACGCGGCGATGGGGCAGGGCACGGCCGGGGTCGCCGGCGTTCTCCCCCAGCACTACGACTTCGGCCGCTTCGGCACGATCATGGACGTGGGTGGCGGCGACGGCACGCTCCTGTCGGCCATCCTGCGCGAGCACCCCGGCGCGCGAGGTGTCCTCTACGACACGGTGGAGGGCTCGGCGCGGGCCAGTGCCACGTTCCGCACGGCCGGGGTGGCCGACCGGGTCACCGTGCAGACGGGTGATTTCTTCGCCGACGTGCCAGGCGGCGCCGAGCTGTACCTGGTGAAGAGCATCGTGCACGACTGGTCCGACGATCAGGTGACGACCATCCTGCGCCACTGCCGGAAGGTCATCCCCCGGGGACGGCCGGCTGCTCGTCCTCGAGCCGGTGCTGCCCGACACGGTCGACCACAGCCTGCCGCCGTTCGCCTACCTGAGCGACCTGAACATGATGGTGAACGTCGGCGGCCGCGAACGCACCCGCGCCGACTTCGAGCAGGTGTGCACCCGCGCCGGCTTCACGGTCACGGCCGTCACGCCGCTGCCGCCGCCCATCATGTTCAGCATCATCGAGGCGACCCCGGCCTAGCCACCCGCTCGGCCGCCACCAGCACGATCAGCCCGACCACTCCGACCGTCAGGTTCGCGTACAGCTCGTAGCCGTGGAGCGCGTCGATGTTCGGGAACACGAACCGGTTGAAGACGTTGAGGACGACACCCATGAGCGGTTGGACCCACAGGTGGTCGATGGTGCCGCTGATGCCGGCGAGTAGCAGAAAGAGACCAACCAGCTGACCGATCTTGCGCATGCCCCGAAACTAGGGACGCGGACGGCGTCGGACATCGGACCTCGGGACCGGCACCGCCAACTTTCGTCGCGACCCGCGCCGGTGCCCGCCGGCTTTGGTATCGACAGCGCGCCGGGCCACCCAGCCAGCCATTAGGTTCTGGCTCATGACCACTCGGCGAAGCACCCGCGACTGGGTGGTGGACGCCGTGTTGTTCCTGCTGGCCGCGGGTTTCGGGCTGTTCACGGCCGTCATGCGGGCCGGCGGCGTGGCGCCCCTGGAACCGGACTGGCTGTTCATGCTCGACCAGGTGACCGGCGCCCTCGGCTGTGCGGCGCTGTGGCTGCGCCGCCGTTGGCCGGCGGGCCTGGCGGTGACGCTCGTGGTGGCGTCCGTGGCCTCCGAGCTGGTGGCCGGCGCCATGCTGGTCGCGCTGTTCACCGTGGCCGTTCATCGGCCGGTGCGGGTCAGCGTGTCGATCTTCGCGCTCGGCATCGTGAGCGCCGTGGGGTACACAATGCTGCGACCGGAACCCGAACTGCCGCCCGACGCGGCCATCACCCTCGGCATCGCCATGCAGAGCGCGATGCTCGGCTTCGGGTTGTTCATCCACCGCCACCGCGAGCTGGTCGACCGGGCGCGGTCCGAGGCGCTCCTGCTGGCCGAGCAGGCGCAGCTGCGGGCCCGCGAGTCGGTGGCCAGGGAGATGCACGACGTGCTGGGGCACCGGTTGTCGCTGCTCAGCGTGCACGCCGGCGCGTTGGAGTACCACCGGGACGCGGCGCCGGACGACGTGGCGAAGGCGGCGGCCGTCATCCGGGACAGCGCCCGCCAGGCACTGCAGGACCTGCGGGAGGTGGTGGGCGTGCTGCGCGCTCCCGAGGGCGAACTGCCGCAGCCGACCATCGACGACATCGGCACGCTGGTCGACGAATCCGGACAGGCGAACATGCGGGTGGACTACGCGAACGAGTTGGCGGGCACGGTGCCCGAGCGGATCGGCCGGACCGCCTACCGCGTGGTCCAGGAGGCGCTGACCAACGCACGCAAGCACGCGCCGGGCACCGAGGTGCGGGTCCGGGTGGGCGGCGCACCCGACCACGGCGTCGACGTCGAGGTGGTGAACGCCGCGCCGGCCACCCCGGCCAGGCCGGCCGGCCACGGGCTGGTCGGCCTGGCCGAACGGGTCGCGCTCGACGGCGGCCGGCTCGTCCACGGCCGCACGGCCGCCGGCCGCTGGCGGGTGGCCGCCTGGCTACCCTGGCCGGCGTGATCAAGGTCCTGCTCGTCGACGACGACCCGCTGGTGCGGGCCGGCCTGGTCATGATGCTCGGCGGCGCACCGGACATCGAGGTGGTCGGCCAGGCGGGCGACGGCACGGCCGTGGCGTCGCTGGTCCGCCGGCACGCGCCGGACGTGGTGCTCATGGACATCCGGATGCCCGAGCAGGACGGGCTCACGGCCACCGAGGCGCTGCGGGCGACGGACGCCGCCCCCGAGGTGATCATCCTGACCACGTTCGACGCGGACGAGCACGTGCTGCGCGCGCTGCGGGCGGGCGCCGCCGGGTTCGTCCTGAAGGACACGCCGCCCGCCGAGATCGTGGCGGCCATCCGGCAGGCGGCGGCCGGGCATCCGGTGCTCTCCCCGGCGGTCACCCGGCGGCTCATCGACCACGTGGTCGGCACCGACACCGGCCCGCGCCGCACGGGGGCGGCGCGGCGGCTCGGCGGGTTGAACGAGCGTGAGCGCTCGGTGGCCGTGGCGGTCGGTGAGGGCCTGTCGAACGCGGCGATCGCCGCGCGGCTGTACCTGTCGGTGCCCACCGTGAAGACGCATGTGTCGAGCGTGCTCACCAAGCTGGGGTTGAACAACCGGGTGCAGATCGCGCTGCTGGTCCACGACGCGGGACTCCTGCCAGAGGAGTAGAAATGCGATCCACGCGCAGGGTCTGAACCCCGACCGCCCGCGCAACCCCGCGAGTCCCACGTTCAAACCCAGCGAGTCCCACGTTCAAACCCAGCGAGTCCCACATTCAAACCCAGCGAGTCCCACATTCGCGAATGCGAGGCTCGCGGCTCGAATGGGGGACTCGCCGGTCCCCAACGTGGGACTCGCCGGTCCCCAACGTGGGACTCGCCGATCCCCAACGTGGGACTCGCCAGGTTGGAACGTGGAGCTAGCTGCAGTAGCGGCGCAACTCGGCCAGCGCGGCCGCGATCACCGGATGACCCGCACTCCCGCGACGCACCGCCGCGATGATCTTCCGAGTCGGCCGCGGGTCGCCGTGCAACGGAACCCGCACCACCGCGTGATTCGCGGGAATCGGCACCAGCCGCGGCAGCAGGCACACTCCGAACCGCTCGGCCACCAACGCGGACACGGCGAACCACTCCTTCGCGTGCTGGGCGATCCGCGGCGTGAAGCCGGCGGCCGCGCACACGGCCAGCAGCAGGTCGTGGGTGTCGTTGTCGTGCGGCTGCACGATCCAGTCCTCCTCGGCCACGTCCGCGAGCGTCACGCCGGCGCGGTCCAGCGGGTGGCCGGCGCAGACCAGCAGGTCCTGCGGATCGTCGTGCAGCACGTGCTGGTCGAACCGCGGGTCGGTCACGGGCGGCGTCCCGGCGGCCGGCAGCACGACGGCGACGTCCGCCTGCTCGGCCAGCAGCAGCCGGAAACAGTCACCGCTCTCGCCCTCGGCCACGTGCACCCGGATCGCCTGGTCGCGTAGCCGAGCCGCGGCCGGGGCGACCAACGCGGCGATGGCCGAGGACACCCCGCAGAACCGCACCTGACCGCCGGCACCGTGCGCCGCCACCTCCGCGCGGGCGCGCTCCCAGCGTTCCTGGAGCGCGTCCCCGTGCTCGAGCAGCGCGTGCGCCGCCGGCGTCAGCCGGACCCGCCTGCCCTCCCGGCTCAACAGCGGAACTCCCAGCTCGGCCGCGAGCTGCGCGATCTGCTGGGACACGGCCGACGGTGTCACGTACATGGCCTGGGCGGTGGCCGTGACCGTGCCCTCCTCCGCCAGCACCCGCAGCACCTGGAGGCGCCGGAGATCCATCATGTAGGTCAGCCTAAAGAGAATCGTCCCTGATCATTCGATGGACCTACAACAACGGATGGCCGACCGTGGGGTCATGGCTCCCTTGCTGGTGCTCTGCGCCGCGCTCTGCACTCAGGTCGGCCAGGCGTTCGGCAAGTACCTGTTCGACCAGACCGGGCCCTTGGGTGTGGTGGCACTGCGGCTGGGCTTCGCCGCCGCGATCCTCCTGGCCGTCCAGCGTCCAGCACTGCCGCGTGGCCGGGCCGCGCTGCCGGTGATCGGTCTCGGTCTCTCGATCGCGGGGATGAACCTCGTCTACCCGGCCATGCGGTACCTACCCGTCGGGGTGGCGAGCACCCTGCAGTTGCTCGGCCCGCTGACCGTGGCGTTGCTCGGCTCGCGGCGCCCGGCCGATGTCGGCATCGCGGCGCTCGCCGCGGCCGGGGTGTGGCTGGTGAACGACGCCGGAGGCGCGACCGTCTCGTGGGCAGGGCTCATCTTCGCTTTACTCTCGGCGGCCGCCATGGGCGCCTACCTGATCTTCGCGAGCATGGTCACGGCGAACGACGGATCCGGCCTGGCGCTCGCCGTCGGGATCGCCGCGCTGCTCGGCATTCCGGCCGGGCTGTGGCAGAACGGCCCTGCATTGCTGTCGCCCGGGCTGCTGCTCGCCGGCGCGGGGGTCGCCGTGCTCTCCGCCGTGCTGCCGTACTCGCTCGAGCAGCGGGCACTCCGACGGCTGCGGCCGGGGGTGGTCGGCGTCCTGTTGACCACCGAGCCCGCCATCGCCGGGCTGGCCGGCATGGTCGTCCTTGGTGAACATCTCTCGGCGCCGCGATGGCTGGGCATCGCGTGCATCAGCGCCGCCGCGGCCACCGCTGTCCGGGCGGCCCTCCGTTGAGCGGGGGCGTAAGTTCTTGGCACTACTTGATCGGGGGTGCCGATGCGACGGATCGGATGGTGGCTGCCGGCGTTGCTGGTGGTCGTCTGGCTGGGACTCGGCGCGATCGGTGGCCCGTACACGGGAAAGCTGGCGGACGTCGCGGAGAACGACAACGCCGCGTTCCTCCCGGAGTCCGCCGAGGCGACCGAGGTCGAGCGGCTGCAACGGCAGTTCGCCGACCAGGAGGTCATTCCCGCGGTAGTGGTGGCCGAACGGCGCTCGGGTGTCACCCAGGACGACATCGCCTACCTGAGCGAGCGGGCGACGGCGATCGCCGAGCTGGACGGCGTGGCCGGGCAGTCGCCACCGCCGATCCCGTCGGAGGACGGGCAGGCGCTGCAGCTGATCGTGCCGATCCAGGGCGACGGCAATCCCGGCGAGGTGGTCGAGGAGGTCCGCCAGACGCTCACCGAGGGCACGCCGGACGGGCTGACCGTGCTGGTCACCGGACCGGCGGGGCAGATCGCCGACCTGATCGTCGCGTTCGGCGGGCTCGACGGGATGCTGCTGGTGGTGGCCGGCGCGGTGGTCGCGCTGATCCTCGTGATCGTCTACCGCAGTCCCCTGCTGCCGCTGCTCGTGCTGATGTCGGCCGTGCTCGCGCTCGGCACGGCGAGTTGGGTGGTCTACCTGCTGGCCGATTCCGGGACGCTCACTCTCAACGGGCAGAGCCAGGGCATCCTGTCGATTCTCGTGTTCGGCGCGGCCACCGACTACGCGCTGCTGCTCGTGTCGAGGTTCCGGGAACAGCTGCGCGAGAAGGAGGATCGGTTCGCCGCGGTGCGCGCGGCGCTGCGGGGCACGATCGAGCCGATCGCCGCGTCCGCCGGCACGGTGATCCTCGGGTTGCTGTGCCTGCTGTTCTCGGACCTGAACTCCAACAAGGGGCTCGGTCCGGTGGCCGCCATCGGGATCGCCGGGGCGCTGCTCGCGTCGATCACGTTCCTGCCGGCCGCGCTGGCGCTGCTCGGCCGGGCCGCGTTCTGGCCGTTCCGGCCGATGTACGGGTCGGCCAAGCCCGAGCATTCCGGTCTGTGGGGCCGGATCTCGACGTTCGTCGGCGCGAAGCCCCGGGCGATCTGGATCGTCACGACGCTGGTACTGTTGGTGGGCGTGGCGTTCCTGCCGCAGCTGAAGGCCAGCGGTACCGCGCAGTCCGACCTGTTCCTGTCCGAAGTGGACTCGACGGGCGGTCAGCACATCCTCTCCGCGCACTACCCCGGCGGCTCCGGCTCCCCCACGGTGATCATCGCGCGCGACGCGCAGGCCCAGCAGGTGTTGGCGGCCAGCCGGGTGCCCGGCGTCTCGTCGGCCGAGATCGCGGACAGCCAGGGCGGGCGCGCGCTCATCCAGGCGGTGCTCGACGACCCGGCCGACTCCGAGGCCGCCGTGTCCACAGTGGAACAGATTCGCGGCGCGGTGCACGAGATCCCCGACGCCGACGCGAAGGTCGGCGGCGCCACGGCCATCCAGCTCGACACGCAGATCGCGTCGGCACACGACCGCACGCTGATCATCCCCATCGTGCTGGTGGTGATCTTCCTGGTGCTGGCGCTGCTGCTGCGCGCGCTGGTGGCGCCGCTGCTGCTGATCGCCACGGTGGTGCTGTCGTTCGCGGCGACCATGGGCGTGTCCGCGCTGGTGTTCAACCACGTCTTCGACTTCCCCGGCGCCGACCCGGCCATCCCGCTGTTCGGCTTCATCTTCCTGGTGGCGCTGGGGATCGACTACAACATCTTCCTGATGACCAGAGTGCGCGAGGAGGCGATGACAGCCGGTACGCGCGAGGGCACGCTGCACGGCCTCGCCGTCACGGGCGGCGTGATCACCTCGGCCGGAGTCGTGCTGGCGGCCACCTTCGCCGCGCTGGCCGTGATTCCCGTGCTGTTCCTCGCACAGATCGCGTTCATCGTGGCGTTCGGCGTGCTGCTCGACACGGTGGTGGTGCGGTCGCTCCTGGTACCAGCCCTGACGATCGACATAGGCCGCAAGATCTGGTGGCCCGCGCGCCTACGGTAGGCGGAACTCGGCCAGCTCGGCACCACACCCCGCGAGTCCCCCGTTCAAGACCGGCGAGTCCCACGTTCACAACACGCGAGTCCCACGTTCACAACCGGCGAGTCCCACGTTCACAACACGCGAGTCCCACGTTCAGAACCGGCGAGTCCCACGTTCAGAACCGGCGAGTCGCCCTCTCGCGACACGTGAGTCGGCGGTTCGCGCCCACGGGTCTGGTTCGCGAACCGCCAACTCGGATGTCCCGGGAGGGAGACTCGCGGGGCTTGAACGGGGGACTCGCACGGCCCCAACGTGGGACTCGCTGGGCTTGAACGTGGGACTCGCGTGCACCATGTCTCTCCCGGTTCACGCGTCGCGGCGGCGGAGCAGCAGGTACGCGCCGCCGATCGCGGCCAGTGTCCACGCCACCAGGATGGCCAGCGCGCCACCGAAGCCGTAGGACCGCGCGAAGAGCCCGGCGTCCGGATCGGTCGCCTGCATCAGCACAACGCCCGCCTGGTCGGGAAGATACTGCGCCACCTCGCGGATCCCCGGCGCGTACCCGAGACCCTGTGAGTTCAGGAACAACACGGGGATCAGGGCGCCCAGCGACGCCGCCGTGCTGCGCAACACCATCCCGACGCCGGTGGCGAACACGCAGAGCAGCGTCAGGTACAGCCACGCACCCACCACCGCGCGCGGCACTCCCGGGTCGCCGAACGACACGCCGAACTCGGCCATCGCCGTCTGCGCCGCCACGAAGGTGCCCAGCACGAGCACCGCCGACACCACGGCCGCGACCAGCGCCGACATGCCCAGCTTCGCCACCAGGAACCTGCCCCTGGCCGGGACCGCCGCGAGCGACGCGCGAATCGTGCCGCTCGAGTACTCGGCACTCGCCAGCAGGACGCCGAACACCACCAGCGCTATCTGGCCGAGGGTCAGGCTCAGGAAGCCGTTGCGGACGGCGTCCCACCCGATGGCGGTCCGGTCCTGGTTGTTCCGCCACGCCAGTCCCAACAGGACGGCGAGGCCCAAACAGAGAAGGGTGGCGACCCCCAGGCTCCACCACGTCGACCGGACGGTCCGCGCCTTCGTCCATTCGGCACGCAGAATGTTCATGATTTCCCCGTCAATCGCATGAAGGCCTCTTCCAGAGTGCCGGCGTCCGCCACGAACTCCTCGGTCGACGTGTCGGCCAGCAGCCGGCCCGCCGCGATGACCACCAGATGGTCGGCCGTCTGGGCCATCTCGCTCATCAGGTGGCTCGACACGAACACCGTGCGTCCCTCGGCCGCCAGGTCGCGCGCCAGGTTGCGGAACCACAGGATGCCCTCGGGATCCAGGCCGTTCACCGGCTCGTCCAGCAGCAGCACCGGTGGATCACCCAGCAGCGCGGCCGCCAGCCCGAGCCGCTGTCCCATGCCGAGCGAGAACGTCTTCACCCGCTTGCGCACCCCGCCGAGGCCGACCCGCTCCAGGACCTCGGTCACCCGGGCGGCCGGGATCCCGTTGGTCTGCGCCAACCACAGCAGGTGGTGGTAGGCGGTGCGGCCGCCGTGCACCGACCGCGCCTCCAGCAGCGCGCCCACCTGCCGCAGCGGGCACTCCCACGTCCGATAGGGACGGCCGTCGATGAGAACGTCGCCGCTCGTCGGGCTGTCCAGGCCGAGCATCAGCCGCATGGTCGTGGACTTGCCGGCACCGTTCGGGCCAAGGAAACCGGTTACCCGGCCGGGCCGGACGGTGAACGTCAGGTCGTCGACCGCGACCGTGCTCCCGTATCGCTTGCTCAACTGTCGTACTTCGATCACGCGGTCACGCTAGGAAGAACCCGCGCGCCCGCGCTGTCCTCGAAAGTCGTGGGAGCGAACGACGAAAGTAGCCTGACACCCATGAGCCGTTCCGTCGCCGCCGTGATCCTGGTGAACGCCCTGCTGATCGTCGCCCCGGACGGCATCACCTATCTGCTGTTGGTGGTCGCCGCATACGTCGCCGGCACACGCATGGTGTCCCGGCTGGACGTCGCGCTCGTGGTCGGCGCCGGGCTGGGCGGGCTCGCCGCGCAACTCGTCGGCACCGGGCACGCGATCGTCGGGCACCTCGTGCAGGCAATCGTCGGGCACGTGGTGTTCATGGCGCTGCCGCTGCTGGTCGGGCGCTACCTGGCCCAGCACCGGCGGCTCGTGTCCGCGCTCGCCGACCACAACCGCTACCTGCGTCGCGAACGCCAACTCCTGGCCGAGCAGGAACAGCTGCGCGAACGTTTGCGCATCGCGCGGGACGTGCACGACTCGCTCGGGCACCGGCTCACCCTGGTGGCCGTCCAGGCGGCGGCCCTCGAGACGACCACGCCGGCCGCCGGGGCGGTGGCCGACGCCGCCCGCGGCGCGGTGGCCGAGCTGTACCAGCTGGTCGGGTCGCTGCGCGGGCTGGCGGAGGACACCCCCGGCGCCGCCGGGATCGGTGCGCTGGCCGAGCGGTTCCGCACGACCGGCGTGGCCGTGACGCTGACCGAGCAGGGCGAGGCGCGGCCGTTGCCCCCGGCCGTCGACGCGGCCGCCTTCCGGTTGGTGGAGGAGGGCCTCACGAACGCCATGAAGCACGCGCCGGGCCGACCGGTCGCGCTGCGGGTCGACTGGGAGGCGGACACGCTCGTCGTCACGGTCACCAATCCGCTCGGCACCGGCTCGGGCGGCGGCGCCGGCACGGGCCTCACGGGGTTGCGGGAACGGGTGGAGCGGGCCGACGGGTTCCTCGACCACCGCGTGGCGGACGGGCAGTTCCGATTGGTGGCGCTGCTGCCCACCGGGCAGCCGGCCGAGGAACAGCCGGCTCGCAAGCTCAGCCGGGTCCGCGTGGCGGCCATCGGAACGGCCGCGGCCGCCATCATCTTCGCCGTGCTCCCGCTGAGCGCGGTGGCCGGGATCGGCTGAGGTGCGCTGAGATGCTCCGCGTCCTGCTGGCCGACGACGAGCCGCTCATCACGGCCGGCATCCGCACGGTGCTCGAGGCGACCGGCGACATCGAGGTGGTGGCGACCGCCACGGACGGCAACGCGGCCGTCGAGGCGGCCACCCGGCACCGCCCCGACGTCGCGTTGATCGACATCAACATGCCGGTGCTCGACGGGCTGAGCGCACTCGACGAGTTGCGGCGGGTGCTGCCCGGGCTGCCGACCGTCGTGCTGACCTCGTTCGGCACCGAGCCGAACGTGCTGCGCGCCCTGCAGCACGGCGCCGCCGGATTCGTGCTCAAACACTGCACGCCGGCCGAGCTGGTGACCGCCGTCCACGCCGCCCATCGCGGCGACGCGTACCTGTCCCCCGAGGTCACCCGGCTCGTCCTCGGCCTGGTCACGCCCACTGCGGGCCGCCGGAGCGAGGCCGCCGCCCGGCTGGCCGCGCTCAGCCGGCGGGAGGCGGAGATCGCCGCGCTCGTGGCCGAGGGCCTGCCGAACGCGGAGATCGGCCGCCGGGTCCATCTGAGCGAGACCACCATCAAGACCTACGTCAGCCGCCTGCTGTCCACACTGGACTGCGCCAACCGCGTGGAGATAGCGCTCCTGGTGCGCGACGCGCGCGACTGACGCCCTACCAGTCGAGCCAACGCCAGCGTTGGTTTAACTGCGGCGAGCACGGCCCAGAACTTTCTGGTCAAGACGAATCCCTTCGGACGCCACGGAAACGGACCTCGAAACCGTGACAGTCGGAACCGCCCATGAACGACGGGAGTTCCGGTCAGTGGAACCACTCGACCCCTTCGGGCGACCGCCGTTCCGGACCCTCGTGCGCCCGCTTGGCCAACCGCCCGGTATGTTGGGAAAGCGCCCACACCTCATTCTCAGGATGCAAGATGCGGGAAGTCGTGGCTGCGTGAACAGCCGCAGCGCGCTCCTTCACCGTCACTTTCAGTGTCGACGCCGACCTTTTACCGCTGCTTTCCGGCCGTTCGTCGAAGAAACACGCCGTTTGACATCTGTGTCCACTTTGTCATTTGAATAATCGTCAGCTGATTGCTATCGTGCAAGAACATACCTACAGGCGTGCACGCAAGAAGGCGTGTCAGGGAGCGTGAAGATGGCACAGAAGGTACTTGTCCAGCTCGTAGACGATCTGGACGGGACGAGCTCCGCGGACATCTCAACTGTCCAGTTCGGGCTCGATGGCGTCACATATGAGATCGATCTGACGGATTCCAACGCAGATCGACTCCGGGACCTCCTGGCCGACTACGTCACCGCGGCTCGCCGCACCGGCGGTCGGGTCAAGCGTGGCACGCGGCCGAGTACGCCTGGCAGTGGGTCCAGCAACAATGATGCGAGCGCTGTTCGCGAATGGGCCCTCGCTAACGGAATCGAGCTGGCCGCGCGCGGCCGGATCCCCTCGAACGTACTCGACTCGTACCACCAGGCGCAGGCCGAGCAGGCTGCCGGGAACGGCACGAAGAAGCGGCGCACGCGCGCCAAGAAAAGCTGACCGGACGGTCATCGCGAACCGGCGGCACTGGGATGTGCCGCCGGTTCGCTCCAGTGTGGAGGTCGGGTGAGCGTGGCCGGTAATCCGGTCTCGCCGTCCCCTTTCGCCGCATTCACCTGGAACTGCGTCAGGAATAGGCTGGTCGCCAGGTTCGCGCCGGCCAGCCGGGCTCCCCGCAGGTCAGCGCCGATGACGTCGGCCGCACTCAGGTCCGCGCCGGTCAGCTCGGCGCCGATCAGATAGGCACCCCGCAGGTTCGCGCCACGCAGGTCGGCGCCCCGGAGGTCCCGTCCAATCAGGTCCGCTCCCCGCAGGTTCGCACCGCGGGTGTCTGTGCGTACAAGTTCGCTCACCTGGAGCAGCAGCTCGCTGATCTCCTGCCGGTGTGTCGCGACGTCGACCGCTCGTACTTCTTCCGGGGTACCGCCAGCAAGCCTTTCGGTTTTCTCCAGTGCGGACCGTAGTTTCTTGTGCACGGGGGCGGCCGCCGGCAGCGCCAGGGACTCGGTCAAATACCAGAGCAGCTCGTGCAGATCCCGCGTGACGGAGAACACGGAGAACATATCGTCGGCCGTCTCCGGCGCCGCGCGCCAGTCCCGCCCGCCGAAGGTCTCCTGGGCGACCCGCTGCCCGGCGCCGAAGCAGTCGTAGACCGTGCAGCCGGAAAAGCCGCGGTCGCGCAGACGGTCGTGAATGCCGCACCGGAAGTCGGCCAGCAGGTTGACGCACGGCGTGCCGGCCGGCTTGTCCACGGCGAAGTCACTGGACGCCGCGAACGCCGGCGCCACACAGCACAACCCGAAGCATCGGGAGCAGTCGGCGCGCAGGTTCTCGGTCACGGCGCCATTGTGCGACACGTACCGCACGTGACCGACGGCACGCCCACGCGGGAACGGATCGGGTACCCGGGCCGTTGTAAGGGATGGTCGCTGCCTGGAGCCAGGAACGAGCTGGCATTTCCCGGCGGTGTTCAACCCCCAGGCACTGCCGATGTATGTCGGTTTCGCTGCGCCGGCGACCAGAACCGCCGGCCGGTACGGGTCCCCCCACCCCACCGGCCGGCGGCTCAGTTTTTGTCGGTGCCGCCGACTACGGTCCTTCCCATGGCTGACCCCACTGACCCCGAACTCGATACGTTGATCCGGGCACGCCTGGCGCTGCTCGGTATCGACCTCGATCAGCTACCGCCGGGCACCGAGCCGGACCCCGAGACCGGCGCACCCGGCCGGGACGCCGCTCTCGCGAGCCTGCGGTCGTTCCTGCGCACCACCGTGATCCCGCTGTCGGCGTACCGCTTCGGCGCCGATCCCGCGCTCGCTCAGCAGGTGGCGCCGCCCCTGCTGTACCCGTCGATCGCCACCGCCTGGACCCAGTCATGAGTGCGCCACAGCGGGTAGATCGGCGCGCGTTTCTCGCTCGCGCGGCCGCGCTCGGCGTCGGCGGCGCTGCCGTGCTGCCCGCAGTCGCCGAGGCCGCGCCCACCGCGCGGGTGACCGCACAGCCGGACGTCGAGCCGCGGGCCGAGGCGCTGCGGGACCTCACGGAGCTGACCATCGCCGAGGCCGCCACGCTGATCCGTCGGGGCAAGCTGAAGCCCGAGGACCTGTTGGCCGCCTACCTCGAGCGGATTCAGGCCCACGACGCCACCTACCTCGCGTTCAACACGGTCCGCCAGGAACAGGCGCTCGCCGAGGCCCGTGGGCGGTTACCTCGCGGGCCGCTGCACGGCATCCCGCTGGCCATCAAGGACAACTACTTCACGGCCGGCACCGTGACCACGGCCAACTCGTTCCTGTACGCCGACTTCGTGCCGCCGTACGACGCGACGGCCGTCGCGAAACTGAAGTCGGCCGGCGCGATCGTGCTCGGTAAGACGCAGATGGGCCCGCTGGCCACCACCCGCGCCACCACACCGGACGGCCGGGTCACCACGGTCAACGCGTGGGCGCCGAGTCGCCCCGAGGTCAGCCCAGGCGGGTCGTCGTCCGGCAGCGCCACGGCGGTCGCCGGGCGTTTAGCCACGTCGAGCATCGGCACGCAAACCGGTGGCTCGATCACCGCGCCGTCGAACGCCCAGAACCTCACCGGGCTCAAACCGACCATGGGCCGGGTGTCGCTGTACGGCATCGTCCCGCTCAGCTACACCCGCGACCACCCGGGCCCGCTCGCGCGCGACGTCCTGGACGCGGCCATCATGCTGACCGCCATGGCCGGCCCGGACTCGCACGACCCGCGCACGCAGGGCCTGCCGCGCGTACCCGACCTGGTCACGGCGGCGACCCCGGTCCGCGGCAGACTCCGCTGGCCGACCAGGATCGGCGTCATCCCCGGCTACGTCGACGGCGACCCCGCGAGGGCAGCGTTCCTGGCCACACTGGACTCGATCCGGGGCGTGACACTCGTCGAGGTACCGCTGCCGGCGGAATGGGAACTGCTGACCGGCAACACGTTCAACAACGTGCGCCTGCCGGAGCGCAGCGAGCCGTTCTTACCGCAACTGGCGACCGATCTACGGGGGTTCGGCGTCTCCGTGCTCGGCTGGCTGCAGGGTGCTCTGATGGGGGCCAACGAGTTCCTGATCGGTCAGCGCACGAAGCTGCTGCTGCTCTCGCGGGTGCTGGACGACCTGTTCAAGCGCTGCGACGTGGTGGTGCAGTCCAGCCCAATCCCGTTCGACATCCTCGGCCTACCGGAACTGGCCCTCCCCATCGGCTTCACACCCGACGGCCTCCCGACGGGCACAATCCTGGGCGGCCAACCTTTCGCCGAGGACCGCCTACTGTCAATCGGCGCGGCCTACCAGTCAACGACCGACTGGCACCACCGCCGCCCCGCCGACCCAACAGGAACCACCCCCCGCAGCGAAATCCGCCTGTCCGCAGAGGACGTACTAGAAACGATGCAGTAACCAACCCCAGCCCCCCGCCCCGAGTTCGCAGTTCCCGCACCCGAGCCCGCAATCCCACACGCCAACTCACAATCCCGCACCCGAGACCCCGCCACCCCACCCGCACCCACAGTTCCCACACCCGAGCCCGCGGTCCCACGCCGAGCCCGCAATCCGCATCCGAGATCCCGGCACCTCACCCGCGCCCACAGTTCCCGCACCCGATATCCGACTCCCGCACCGAGATCGCGGTCCCACACCCGAGATCGCAGTTCCGCACGCATGTCCCCACCACCCGCACGCATGTGCCCACCTCCCGCACGCGAGTTCGCGGTTCCCGACCGCGTGTCCCCACGTCTCGACCGCATGTTCCCGGCTCCGGCACGCGAGATCGCGGTTCCCGCACGCGAGATCGCGGTTCCCGCACGCGAGATCGCGGCTCCGGCACGCGAGATCGCGGCTCCCGCACCCGAGATCGCGGCTCCCGCACCCGAGATCGCGGTTCCCACACCCGAGATCGCGGCTCCGGCACGCGAGATCGCGGTCCCTGCACCCGAGATCGCAGTCCCCGCACGCTTATCTGCACCACGGTGTCGAGCCGAAGCGGGCCAGTCCATCTGGTCGCGGTCGTGTGACCTCGGCGGCGCTGCTGAGAGTGTTGGAAATCTGGTGACTGCACAACTGACCGGCGCTCCGACGTCGCTTGTCCGCGACGCCTTCCGGACCGAGGTCCTCGGCGGCCTGGCCGACGCGGGCGAGGAAGTCCTGCACGTCTTCCTGGAGGCGGACGCCGATGTGCCGAGGGAACGGCTCAGCGCAAGTGCGCGTGCTGGTCGCAGACGGACCATGCACCACGTGCGAAGGGGTGCGGCATGGAGACCGGAGAGTGGTCCGGTCAGTAGGCACCTGTCGAGTTCGCCGTCGTGGGCATCGCCCGCTTCCGACCGAGGTTCCGGTCGCCAACTGAGGCCGGTCAGTCCTCGCCGGCCGCGCCGTCGTCGAGCCTGAGCACCACGAACTCGAGATCGCCATCGCGGTCGGTGCCCACCGGTCGGAAGCCACAGCGCTCGAGGAGCCGCACCGAGGCGGTGTTGCCCACGAACGGGTCGGCGTAGAGGGGTCGGACCTCCTCGCGCCGCAGGAACTGTCGCAGCGCCGCGGTCCCGACACCGCGGCCCCAGAACCGCTGCCCGAACCAGTAGCCGAGGAAGCGCCTGTCGTCCTGCCACCACGCGACGATGTTGCCGGCGACCTCTCCGTCGACCGTGACGGTCTGGACGTGCCCGGTGGGGTTGCCGAGCACCTTCGTCCGCCAGTGCGTCAGGAAGCGGTCCCGATCGCGGGCGGGAAACTGCGCCCGTCGCACCGCCTCCTCCTCGCGCTGCTGCTCGTAGAACACCTCGAGGTCCGCGTCGTCGACATCGCGCAACAGCACATCGGTCATGTTGGTTCCTCCGCGGGAAAAGAGTGCGTCGTCGGTCATGCGGGACAGTGTGCCCGGCCCCACCGACAGCGCCCGGCGATCTGGATGATCATGCCGCCCGCGCGCATGTTCGCGGTTCGGGTGCGCGCTACCCATCTCCTCGAGCCCTCATGAGCGGCCCTCCGTGCAAGACGTGCTCGACACCATTCGTGCGTACCGGCGCGTCACGGGCCGTTCGGGCGGCGTGGGCTCGATAATGATCTTTCGCGTCCCCGCCGCTCTGAGGAGTCCCCACACGATGATGGGTCGTACGCACGCCTTGACCGGGTGGTGTGCCGGACTCGTGGTCGCACCGATGATCGGTGCCGGGACCGTCGCGCAGGCGGTCGTGTTCGCCACCACTACGGCTGGCTTCGCGCTGCTGCCCGACCTCGACCACCCCAACGCGCGGGCGTCGCGGTTGCTCGGGCCGCTCACCCGGGTGATCTCCTGGCTGCTGCGCCGCACGTCGGCCGCCGTGTACGCGCTCACCAAAGGGCCGCGCGACGAAAACAGCAAGGGTACGCACCGGCACCTGTCGCACACCGTGTTGTTCGCGCTCGGGCTCGGCTCGCTCGCCACGGCCGGCACGGCCGCCGGCGGACCCTGGGCGGTCGCCGGGATCACCGTGTTCGCACTGCTACTGGCGGAGAACGCGCTCGGGGACTGGATGTTGCTGGTCATCGTCGGCGGCATCACCTGGTGGCTGGTGGAAGCCGGCCCGAACGCGGCCGTCCAACTCGACGCCATGTCCGGCTGGCTCGGCGTCGCCGTGGCGGCCGGCTGCATCACCCACTGCCTCGGCGACTCGATCACCGAGTCGGGCTGCCCGTTCCTGTTCCCCATCCCCATCGCGGGCGAGACCTGGTACGAGCTGCGACCGCCGAAGTTCCTCCGCATCCGCACCGGCAAGAAGGTCGAGCGCCTGCTGATCTTCCCCGTCTTCACCGTGCTGGCCGTGCTCCTCCTGCCCGGCGCCTGGCCCGCGGTCGTCGATGTGGTGGAGCGCGTCTTCGTCCCACCCGCACAGGCCGGCACCTAGACCGCTCGCAGTGCTGAACCCTTGACCGTGAGTAACGTCACGAGTATGGTCTAGACCACACTCCAAGTGGCGAGGTCGGCGACCTCCGCACGCCGCCGACCTCGGAAGCGTCGCGAAACATCTGGTCCATCGGACACGGATTTCCGTATTCGATGGAGTTCCTCCCTGCGGTGGACCCTGCTTCGGGCCCTGCCCCGAATTCCACCGGGAACTGCGAATCGGACAAGGAGTTTCGGCACATGAAAAAGTCTAAACGGCGACTATTCGCCCTGGCGGCCGGCATTCTCATTGCCCCGCTGATCATGGTGGTGGCCCCTGGCTCGGCCTCCGCGCACGGCTACATCAACTCCCCTGCCAGCCGCCAGGCACAATGCGCCCAAAATATCGTCTCCTGCGGGGACATCAAGTGGGAGCCGCAGAGCGTCGAAGGCCCCAAGGGCCTGCGCAACTGTCACGCCAACGTGGGCAGATTCGCCGAGCTCAGCGACAACAACAAGCCCTGGCGGGTCGCGTCCGTGGGGCGCACGGTGACCTTCAACTGGACGTTCACCGCCCGACACCGCACGGCGAGCTACGAATACTACATCGGTAACACAAGAATCGCGTACTTCGACGGCGGAATGGTCCAGCCACCGGCGAATGTGCAGCATTCGGTAAACCTGGGCTCACACACCGGTCGCCAGCGCCTGCTGGCAATCTGGAACATCGGCGACACGCCCATGGCGTTCTATTCCTGCGTCGATCTACAGGTCAGTTGACAAACAATTGAGGAAGGCCGCACAAAAGAGCGGCCTTCCTCAATTGTTCAGCGCAGGCCCGCTCGCTTGGCCACCGTGACCAACAGTGCCGGGTCATCGGAGATCAACCCGTCGACGCCGAGCGCGATCACGCGGTCCATGGTGGCCGCGTCGTTCACCGTGTACGGCACGACCTTCAGCCGGTCACGCTCCTGCAACGTCGCCACCCGCGGCCCGTGGAAGTAGCTGGGATCGGTGCGCAGGTACCAGTCCGGGTGGGTGAAGTCTTCCTGCGAAGGGTCGTGCACCTGCCAGTTGGCCGACACGGTCGACGCCCCGCTCTGCCTGGTGAGCGTGCCGAGGTCACGCGAGCGCCACCAGTCGAGCCCGCCGGTCCACGGGCTCTTCACCGAACGGTCGCCGTAGACCGCCTGCAGCGAGCACTCGTCGGCCAGCGTCGCGCACTCGGCCGGCCCGTACTGCCACACGAGCGCCACCGTCTCGATCCGCCGGTCGAGCTCACGCGCGTAGCGGATGGTCCGCCAGTCGAACGACTGGATGGTGGCCCGACCGGTGAGCCGGGCATCGCCGATCGCCCTGACGAGCTTGCGCGTGAACACCCGGTAGTCCTCGGTGTCCGCCACCAGCGGGCTGATCTTCGTCTCGATGTTCAGCCGGATGTCGCGCCGGTCGCTCGCGGCCACCAGGTCGAACACCTCGGAGAGCGTGGGAATCCGCTCTCCCGGCGCCGGCCGCTGGTTCGGCAGGTCCGGCAGTGTCTTCGAGCCGCAGTCGACGGTCTTGAGCTGGCGCAGCGTCAGGTCGTGGACCCGCTTGCCGACGTACGGGAACTCCGGGTCACCGGGCGTGACCGGCGCCGTGTCGACACAGTGCGAGCCGTTGACCGTGCGGTCGTGGGTGACCACCAGGTGGCCGTCCTCCGTGACGCCCGTGTCCAGCTCCAGCGTCGACACGTCCGGCATGGAGAGCGCGTTCCCGAAGGCAGCCAGGGTGTTCTCCGGCAGCTCCGCCCGCCCACCGCGGTGGGCCTGGATGTCGAACGGTGAGGCGTAGCGCTTCGGCAGTCGGAAACCGCTCTCCGAAGCCACCTGGCGCAGGCGATCGGGGTAGTCGCTGATGATGCCGTCCACGCCGTCGGCCACCAGCTTGCGCATGGTGGGCAGGTCGTTGATCGTCCACGGCACGACCTTGATGCCGTTGCGGTGCGCGTGGCGCACCATCTCCGCCGTCACGTACGGCCGGTAGCCCGGGTCTTCCACCGAACCGCCCTGCGGGAAGCCGTGCACGGGCGAGAACGTGGTGGCACCGAACGACTTGATGGCCTTGATCGGGTCGCCGCCGAAGTCGTCGATGTCGATCCCGCCGAGCCACGGCGACGCGCCGGGCTGGCCCGTCTGCAGAAAGTCGAAGTTGGTGAGCGCGACCACCGGCAGCCGCGGCTCGACCTGGCGCATCCGCTTGAGCGCGCCCCAGTCGAAGCTCTGGATGGTGACCCGGCGTTGGAACCCGGCGGCGCGGATCTCGCGAGCCACCACCTGGACGAACTGCTCGCGCGGCGCCGTCTCGTGCGGGGCGCCCGCCTCGACCTTCGTCTCGATGTTCAGCTGCACGTCGTCGGCGTCGTAGCGCTGGACCAGCGCGAACACCTCGGACAGCAGCGGCATCCGGGAGCCGGGCGTGATCTCCTGCTCCGGCCGGTCGGCCAGCTGCTTGCTGCCGCAGTCGAGCGTGCGGACCTGGGCCAGCGTGAGGTCCTTCACGTACTTGCCGACGTACGGGAACTCGGCGTCGCCCGGGGTGGCGGGTGCCGTGTCGAGGCACTTGGTGCCGGCCACCCGCCGGTCGTGGGTGACGACCGCCTTGCCGTCCTCGGTGATCTGGATGTCCAGCTCCAGCGTGGAAACCCCCACGCGGAGACCGTTGCCGAAGGAGCTGAGCGTGCTTTCCGAGCGGAGGCCGAGGCCGCCGCGGTGGGCCTGGATGTCGAACGACCTGCCGTGTGCCGCGCTCGCCGGCACAGCGAGGCCGGTGATGGCGAGCGTGGCGACCAGTGTGGCGGTCGCGAACCGTAAGTCCCGTCTCATGAGGCGCATCCTCGGTTCCCTGGCTTGCTTGTGGATGAACAGGACGTGTACCACGTCTGTATGGCATACCAGCGGTACGTCGCTGTCGGCGACAGTTGCGCAGAAGGACTCGACGATCCGTACCCGGATGGCAGCGGCTACCGCGGCTGGGCCGACCTGACAGCCGACCGGCTGGCGGCACCCGGATTCCGGTACGCGAACCTGGCGGTGCGCGGCAGGCGGCTCGACCAGATCCTCGCCGAACAGGTCCCGACGGCCGTCGACCTGCGCCCCGACCTGGTGACGCTGTTCGGTGGCGGCAACGACGTGCTGCAGGGCCGCTGGGAAACGCGCGCGGTCGCGGACCCACTGGACGAGGCGGTCGGCGCGCTCACCGAAGTGGCGAGCACGGTGGTGTTGTTCACGCTCACGGACATCACGGGCATGCTGCCCGGCCTCGGCCGGCTGCGGCCGCGCGTGGCGCTGCTGAACCGGATGATCGCCGAGACGGCCGACCGGCACGGCGCGCTGCTGGTGGACCTGCGCGACGACCCGGCGGCGCTCGACCCTCGCTACTTCGGCGCCGACCGGCTGCACCTGGGCGAGCTGGGACACCGGCGGGTGGCCGCACACCTGCTGGGCGTACTGGGCGTGGCCCCGGACCCGTCCTGGCTCGCGCCGCTCCCGGCTGCCGACCGCGAGCCGTACTGGCGCAGCGCCGCACGGCAGTGGGACTGGGTGCGCAACCACGTGGTGCCGGCCGTGCACGGGACCGTGCGCAACCGGCTCATCGGCCGCCAGCCGGGCGACGGGTTCGTGCCGAAACGCCCCGAACTGTCCAGCGTGGACTAGCACCGGGTGCTTCATGCAGGGAACGACGCCTTCACTGCGTTGACCGCAGTGAAGGCGTCGTTCCCTGCACTAGAGACTGATGACGCTGTCGTCGCCGACCTGGCGGACGGCCGGGTGTTCGGTCTCGTTGGCCCAGTGGCCGCCCTCGCCCAGGTAGCGGAACCGCACGTCCGTGCCGGGTGGCACGGTGACGGCCACACTCCGCGTGCCGTTGCTGCGTGGGCGCAGTTCGTGGATACCCGGCCGCCAGTCGTTGAAGTCACCGACGACGCTGACCCGGCGCGCGTCGCGCCGCAGGACAAAGGTGACCCGGACATCGCCGGTCCGGTCACGGTCGATCCGAAGCATGCGCACAGGATGTCCGATGTGGATCGATTCCGCGATTCGGCAGAATGGCGGCATGGACCTTCGCATCATGACCGAACCGCAGCAGGGCGCCTCCTACGACACGCAGCTCCGGGTAGCCAGGGCGGCGGAAGACCTTGGCTACAGCGCGTTCTTCCGGTCCGACCACTACCTGACCATGAGCGGCGACGGCCTGCCCGGCCCGACCGACGCGTGGGTGACCCTCGCCGGGCTGGCGCGCGAGACGTCCACCATCCGGCTGGGCACCATGGTCACGGCCGGCACGTTCCGGTTGCCCGGGGTGCTGGCCATCCAGGTGGCGCAGGTGGACCAGATGTCGGGCGGACGCGTCGAGCTGGGCCTGGGCGCCGGCTGGTTCGAGGCGGAGCACAAGGCGTACGGCATCCCGTTCCCCGGCAAGCGGCACGCCCGGCTGGCCGAGCAGCTGGAGATCGTGACCGGCCTGTGGAACACCCCGCTGGGCGGAACGTACAGCTTCGCGGGCGAGCACTACCAGCTGACCGACTCGCCCGCACTGCCCAAGCCGGCGCAGTCGCCGATCCCGGTGATCGTGGGCGGCATGGGCCCGGTCCGCACGCCTCGCCTGGCCGCGAAGTTCGCGCAGGAGTTCAACGCCCCGTTCGCCTCGCTCGACGACACGGCCGCCCAGTTCGCCAGGGTCCGCGCGGAATCGAAGTCGCTCGTGCTGTCCTCGGCGGTGGTGGCGTGCGTGGGCAAGGACGACGCGGAGGTGGCCCGCCGCGCGGCCGCCATCGGCCGCGAGGTGCAGGAGCTGAAGGCCAACGGCGCGGCCGGCACCCCGGCCGAGGTGGTCGACAAACTGGGCCGCTACGCCGAGATCGGCGCCACCCGGATCTACCTGCAGATCCTGGACCTCGACGATCTCGACCACCTGGAGCTGATCGCCTCCGAGGTGCGCCCTCAGCTGGACTGAGCCTCAACGGTCGCTTGCGCCTCCCGCACCGCGAGAGGCGCAAGCTCATGACCGGTGCAGCACCAGGTACAACGTCACCAGGACCACGGCCACGGTGGCGCCGATGATGGTCACCGCCACCGACTCCGTCGCCAGGTAGAGGGTACCGACCGCGACCATGACGCTGTTGATCAACTTCATCATGGCCTGCGAGTCGCGACGGCGTGGTGGTGGAGCGTCACCGGTCGGCTTCGAGATGTTCTTGTCTTCACTCATCGCCGTGCCCTTCGTCTGATCGTCGCCGGTAAGCGGATCTCGACGCTGTGGCGCTCGACCGTCGCCGGCGCCATGTTCATCACGATGGGTGAGCGACCGCTCGGCGTACCCGAGGTATGACGAGGGCGCGGCCACGGGCTTGTGTCCATGTTCAGGATATGGACGCGACTGCGGATTGCCCCCTGGCCGCCGATCATCTCTTGCTGCCGTGGCTTGGTTTTCATCGTTATGGCGTAGCGACAAAGTGCTCACTGTGGCCATATGATGTCGAGTTGTTGTCAGTCGTGGTCAAGCGATATCACCCGATGTCGAGGCGGAGGACCGGTGCCCACGAATTCGAGCCAAGAACACACGGAAACACCCCCGGTCGAAGCTGCCCTACGATGGCTCGCGACCACCAAGAACTCCCGGCCGTTCAGCCATCTTCTCCACGCCATCGAAGAACCAGCGGGTACGACGGCCGCACAGCTGCGACCGCTGATTTCTCCTACCGAGTCGCTGCCGGACAGCACCCCGGAGACCCGCGCCCTTGCCGTGTGGGGGCTGATCGTCCACACGATCAACAAGATCGGCCCGTCCAGCGATTCCCGCCCCCGGAACACATTGATCGCCGCGTTTCGACTGGCCCGCGCGGCCGAGATCACCGCGCCCTGGAAGCCGACACTCGGTGGCCGGTTCAGCCAACTCATGGCACTGCCAGGGGTCTTCGGTGATCCCAGGCCCAGCACGACAACGCCGATGCACAAGGCATGGAAGACCGCGCTGACGGCGAGTCTCGCGCCGGTCGTCGAGGATCGCCTCGGCGCCCTGTCCAGGGATGGCAGTGGGTGGCTGCCATACCTCACGATCGGCCGAGACACGGAGGCGTCGCCAGATCAGGCAGAGATCGCCAGGACCACCGACTATCCGCCTCCTTCCGCAGGCGCACAGCCACTGTTCGTCGAGCTGTTCACGAGCACCATCGTCATGCAGGGCAGAGCGGTTCGACGTCGAGTCACTGAACGTCTGGTCACGGCCATGGAGGACGACGTGGAGTCCTACACACTCGTCGCCATGCAGGCCGGCAAGGAGGCAGCCGTCAGGATTGATCCGCTGTGGGGCTGCCGGACGCACATAGACGTCACGGAGGCAGAGTCACCGGTCAGCAGTATGGCCACCACGAAACTCTGGTTCGGAAAAACACTGAGGCGTGGTGAACGGCACCACTTCATCTCGGAGGTCGTCTATAAGGACCCAACCGGCGAGCGCGAATGGATCGACGTCGAGATAGATCATTACGGCATTGCGCCAGGGCGACGTGCGGACGATCACATTCCGATCAGCGGATTGACTATTCGAGTCCTGTTCCAAGAAGGATTCATCCCTGAAGCAGCTTGGTGGTACAGAGAGATGACCACAAGCGCACTACTTATCCGTCCCAAGCCGGGAGACGAGAGACTCCTGGACGTGGTTCGCGGTACTACCGAGTACACGTTCGAGTCGGCGTGTCGACATCACCAGAGCTATGGAATCGCGTTAGCTTGGCCTCGTCCATGACTAATCAGGACAAGAGGACCAGAAGATCATCTTGTCCGAAGCTTTCCACATGCGTTTCGATGGTGGCGAAAGCGGAAACTGATCCGCTGCCCAGCTTTGACGAAAGCCACGCCCAACGGCGTGGCTTTGTCATGCTCTCCCACTTCACAGGGTCCGGCATCGCAGCTACGCGACGGATACGGCCGCGCGTATCGAAGCGACACCATGACTATGACCGACAGCCAGCCGTCCGCCGCCCGGAATCTGAGCCGCAAGAAGCTGATCGTCGCAGTGCTCGTCACCTTGGGCATCGGCGCGTCGCTACTCTGGTCCGCCCTCGACACGGACCCCGAACGCGCAGCCGAGTCGGTGTGCGAGGAGTACGTCACCGACCGACTGAAGGCGCCTGCCTCCGCCGACTTCCCCGGCGCGGACCGCGTCGTGTCATCCACGGCCGACGAGTGGACGGTCGTCGCGAGCGTCGACTCCGAGAACTCGTTCGGCGCCATGATCCGCACCGACTACGTGTGCTCCGTGCGAGACACCGGCAGGTCCTGGGACCTGGTCTCACTGGACCTCGACGACTGACTACGGGGCGGGCCCCGGCCGATTGAGCGGACCAGTTTTAGTCGAGCGAGCAGACCGCCCAACACGTCCACACCGAGTGTGGGACCGGCCGGGTTCATTCGTGGTGGTCCATGCGGAAGCGCATGAGACCTGCGACAAAGCGCCCATGTACCCGATGGTGACTGTGTCGGCGTCCGCGATCTCCCACAGTTCGAGGGCTCGGTCGCGGCAGGGTTGTCATCCGAGAAGAGTCGCGACGCGGTCTGCACGGCGTGACCGGCACGCCCGCCGAGGTGGTCGACAAGCTGGGCCGCTACGCCGAGGCCGGCGCCACCCGGATCTACTTGCAGATCCTGGATCTCGACGATCTCGACCACCTGGAGCTGATCGCCGGCGAGGTGCGGCCCCAACTGGGCTGAGCTTGGGTGGCCGCCTCTGGGGGTTTCCCGAGGCGGCCACCGCGTCGTGCCCGAAGGCTTGGCCGTTGCCTTGTCCCGCGGCTGCTCGCCGCTCCTAGGTTCGAACCCATGAATCTGACCAACGTTTACGTGAACATCGCGGGCAGTGCCAGCGAGAACGTGCTGCAGACGGCACCGGCAGTTCGAGCGACGAGAGCCGTGTCCGGGTCGAAGGGAACGCGGTGGCGCCCGGCATCCAGCACGGTGTCACCTACGTCGTCGGGTCGTCGGAGGCCATGTTTTACGACGTGAAGCTGACCAGCACCATCGGCACGTCCTACTTCTTCGAGATGAAGTAGGACGGCAGGAGCTGTCGCGAACCGGTACCGCCGCTGAGCGCAGGGGCTCTCAGCGGCGCTTGACGTGGGTCAGCAGGGACCCGAGATTCACCCGAAGGGTTGGGCCGGCCGGGTTCTTGCTGTCCCGCACCTCACCGGAGAACGCCAACTCCACGCAAGAGCTGTCGTGGTCACTGCGGCTGCTCTTGCGCCAGATCTTCTCGCTCATGGTCCCTTTTCTTGTAGCGCCTTGATCATCTTCACCGACTCCACAGCCGGCAGGGCCACCGCTGCCGCGCCGTCCCACACGGCGGACAAGGTGGCTACATCTTCTTGCTTCTCAACGATGTTCTGTCCGGTCGGACTCTCGACATAAGCCGCGTCCTGCTCGTCTTCTTCGGGAAAGCCGATCAGCACTACGGCACCGGCATGCGCACCGTACGCACCAGCGGAGAACGGGACGACCTGGATCGTGACGTTCGGCCGCTTACTCATCTCTACCAGGTGGGCCAACTGTTCTGCCATCACTTCGGGACCGCCGACCATGCGACGCAAGGTCACCTCGTCGAGCACCGCATGGAAGGCGAGCGGGTGTTCGGGACGGGTCAGCAGTGATGATCGCTCATGTCGGTCGACCACTCCGGTATCCGCGTCCAGTGAGCTTCGACGTCTGCTCGCCTGGGAGATCGCCCGCGAGTAGGCGGCGGTCTGGAGCGGCCCGGGAAGGATCACCGGATCGATCGTGCGCTCACGGACGGCTTCGCTCTCGTCCATGCGGAAGCGCATGTAGACCGGCGACAGGGCGCCCGCGTACTCGATCGCGACCGTGTCGGCGTCGGCGATCTCCCACAGTTCGAGGGCCCGGTCGCGGGCCTCACCGGTCACGTCCAATTCGGCGAGCAGCGCGGTGAACAGGTGGTAGCGCGGCAGGTTGGCACCGGTGAACAGGCGTGATGCCGTCTGCCGAGCGCAGCGCGCCCGATCGGCCAGCTCGTCGACCTTCAGGCCAGATCGTTCCAGGTACGGGCGCAGGTAGCGCCCGAGCCTGCGCTTGCTGCGCGTGGTCCCCACCGTCATGCGATCACCTTAACCACTCTCCGTGACTCACCCATTGAGTGACATCACCCGATTGGACAACAGTATTTGTTCTGGTCAAATGCTACCTTGACTTCGCTGTCGGGGTGGCGCGCACGGCCCAGAGGGTCCCAGCTGGTCCGTACCTCCCAACGCCGCCCCGTCAGCCCCACGCCACAAACCGGGAGGATCACCGTGTTCGACAACCTGACGCTCAGCTCATGGGTCGGCATCCGCGAGGACTGCCCGATCAGCTACCAGATCAACGGCAGCGATGACGTCGAGTTCACGTACGGCAGCGGCCGTAAGACGTTCGAGTTCGTCTTCAGCGCGGCGGCGCTGCGCACCTTCGTCGACCAGAGCACCGAAGCGCTGGACAAGATGGCCGCCATGGACGACTCAGCCGAGGTCCGGTAGCTCCACGGTCACCACCGCGCCGCCGCCTTCCGCATTCGACAGATCCAGCGTCGCGCCCAGGACTTTGGCCTGGGCCAGGGCGATGGTC
The DNA here is from genome assembly GCA_963826035.1 of uncultured Actinomycetota bacterium. GTDB lineage: Bacteria > Actinomycetota > Actinomycetes > Mycobacteriales > Pseudonocardiaceae > Actinophytocola. The sequence goes on from CAWGVZ010000010.1 coordinate 1,852,042, forward strand.
AGGCCCAGGCCATGGCCGCCGCCCCGGTCGGTGCTCGCCGTGCGGAAGCGGCTCGGGCCCTCGGCCAGGAGATCATCCGGGAAGCCGGGGCCGTGGTCGCGGATCCGGATCACCCGGCCGTCCACCGTCACCTCCACCGGGGGCGAACCGTGGCGGGTGGCGTTCTGCAGGAGGTTCGTGAGGACGCGTTCGAGCCTGCGGGGGTCCGTGCGGACCGGCACCTCGGCCACCACAGCAACATCGCCCACGCGGCGGCGGACGAAGTCGGCCAGGGACAGCTCCACCGGGTCGGCCCGCTCGCTGGCCGTGTCCAGCCGGGCCACCTCCAGGATGTCCTCCACCAGCGCACGGAGCACGCCCACCCGATCGCGGACCAGCTCGGCCGGCCGGCTCGGGGGCAGCAGCTCGGCCGCCGTCACCAGGCCCGTCACGGGAGTCCGCAGCTCGTGCGCGATGTCGGCGGTCACGCGTTGCTCGGCCACCAGTCGGGCACGCAGGGCGGCGGCCATGGCGTCGACCGCCTCCGCCAGCTCGGTCGTCTCGTCGTGCGGGCGAGCACCGATGGTCTCGCCGACGCTGGACGTCGCGTCGCCCTCGGCCACCGAGCGGGCGGCCACCGCGGCCCGGCGCAGGCGGCGGGACAGGCGTCCGCCCAGGACCACGCCCAGCACCGACCCCAGGACCAGCACCGCGGTCGAGCCGATGATCAGTACCTGGTCCAGCTGCCGCAGCGCGCCGTCGCGGTCGGCGTAGGAACTGCGCAGCGACAGCACCCGCCCGCCGGTCTCGGCGGCCGCCCAGATCCACGAACCGGTCTCGTCGCGTTCGAGGAACGTGGCCCGCCGGCCGCCGCGCACCGCTTCCCGCAGCTCCCGGGGAATCGCCGGGTCATCGAGCCTGCTGCCGAGCGCCGCGCGGCCGGTCAGCCCGTAGTCGCGGACCACCAACTGGATCCGCTCGTCCTGCACCTGTCGGGCGTCGGCCAGTTGCACGCGGCTGAACTCCGTGCGCACCAACAGACTCAGCGCGATCGCCACCAGCGCGCTGACCACGGCGATCACGGCGGACAGCCGCCAGCGCAGGGTCTGCGGGTAGAGCCTCACGGGGTCTTGAGCTTGTAGCCGAAGCCGCGGACCGTCTCGATCAGGTCCTGCCCGATCTTCGTGCGCAGCCGCTGGACGTGCACGTCCACCACCCGCGAGTCGCCGCCCCACTGGTAGTCCCAGACCTGCTCCAGCAACACATCCCTGGTGAGCACGGTGCCCGGCGAGTCGACGAAACAGAGCAGCAGCCGCAGCTCGGTCGGCGTGAGATCGACCGGCCGGGCGCCGAGGCGGACCTCCAGCGCGTCCCGGTCGACCTGGAGATCACCGAACGCCAGCACCGACCCGTTCGGTGAGGCCGGCGCGCGACCCATCCGGCGCACCACCGCCCGGATGCGCGCTACCAACACGGTGCTGTCGAACGGCTTGGTGACGTAGTCGTCCGCACCCGCCTCGAGGCCCAGCACCACGTCGATCGGGTCGGCCCGCGCCGAGAGCATGATCACCGGGGTGTTGCCCTCCTCGCGGATCTGCCGGCACAGGCTCACCCCGTTCATGCCGGGCAGCATGAGGTCGAGCAGCGCCACGTCCGGCCGCTCGGCGCGGAAGTTGGCCAGGCCGGTCAGCCCGTCCTCGGCCACCGTCACCGTGAACCCGTGCCGCTCCAGCGCCAGTTGGGTCGCCTCCCGGATCACCGCGTCGTCCTCCACGAGCAGCACCCGCATCACCGCGGTACCTCGACCAGCGCCGAGCCGTCCCACCGGTAGACGGTCAGCTGCTCGCTCACGTCCTTCTCGTTCGTGCCGTCGAACCGGACGCGGACGAGGATGAGTCGGCCCGGCTCCCCCGTGGTCACCAGCTCCATCAGGTCACCCTGGACGCCCAGGAGCCGGGTCGGCGGCTCTTCCGACAGGTCGTAGACGTAGGCCGCGTAGCCCGGCCACATCCCGGCCTGGGTCATCGGCGCGGACGCCTGTTCCCTCTCCGGGCAGCCGTAGACGGTGACCAGCAGCTCGGACTCGCCGTCGCCCGTCAGGTCGGTGTACCGGTCCGAGACCGGGTACTCGCCGTACTCGCACGGTGTCAGCCCGGCCTTCGTCTTCGGGTCGAGCTGCGGATCGGCCCGCAGCACGGCCACCGGGTCGGCCGACTTGGGGGTGCCGCTCGGCAGTGGCTGGGTGGGCGGCGGCGGCTCCACCTGGCTCGCCCGGCCCTCGTCCGCCACGCCGCCGCTGGTGGCGCAGCCGGTCAGCACGAGGCAGCAGGCCACCACCAGCGCTCGCCGCATCACCACACCTCCAGCAGATCACGTCCCCGAGTCCTCGGCCACTCGCTGTTACGTGGCCGGGGTCAGGTTGCCGGACGGCTGTTACACGACCGTCGGTAGGTGTCCCGAAACCGCCCATAACGTCGCGGAGGACCAGCCGACTACCTGCAAGTGAGGCCGAGCATGTCCGCCCGCCGCGTGTTACGCCTGGCCACTCGCTCCGTCGTGGCGCTCACCTCGGCCGCCGTGCTCGGGGCGGTCGCGTTCGGCTGGCTCACCTACCGGAACGCGGTCGACGACCTGGTGACCGACGACGTGATCGTGGCCGACCCGGACGTGCCGGCCGACCTGCCGGCCGCACCGCCCCGGACCGACCAGACGCTTCTGTTGGTGGGACTGGACAGCCGGACCGACGCGCAGGGCAACCCGCTGCCGCAGGACGTGCTCGACGCGTTGCGGGCCGGGGAGGCGAGCGGCGAGCAGAACACGGACACCATGATCGTCCTGCACGTGCCGGCCGATCCGGACGAGCGCGCGTTCGCCATCTCGCTCCCGCGGGATTCCTATGTGGAGCTTGCCGGTGGATACGGCAAGCACAAGCTGAACTCCGCGTACGCGAGGGCGAAGAACGAGACGGGCTCGGTCACCGAGGGCCGCCGGAACCTGATCGCCACGGTCACCGCGCTCACCGGGCTGCGGATCGACCACTACGCGGAGATCAACCTGCTGGGGTTCAGCGAGCTGACGAACGCCGTTGGCGGCGTGCCCGTCTGCCTGAACGAGCCGGTGGACGACCGCTACTCGGGCGCGCGTTTCCCGGCTGGTGCGCAGACGTTGCAGGGGGTGGACGCGCTGAAGTTCGTCCGCCAGCGCCACGGGCTGGCCAACGGCGACCTCGACCGGGTCCGCCGCCAGCAGGCGTTCCTCGCGGGGTTGGCGAACCAGGCGTTCAGCGCCGGCACGCTCACCGATCCCGGGCGGATCAGCGACCTGGTGGGTGCGCTCACCAAGTCGGTGGTGCTCGACGAGGGCTGGGACCTGCTCGGGTTCGCCCAGCAGATCGCGAGCCTCGGCGGGGACAACCTCGAGTTCCACACGATCCCTACCGGCCGGATCAACCTGTCGACGTCCGACGGCAGTGCCGTGGAGGTCGATCCGGCGGAGGTGCAGGCGTTCGTCCAGGGCCTGCTGTCGCCGCCGACCGCGCCACCGACCGACACTCCACCCGTCGCGCCGCCGGTGGCCGACCCGCCGGTCGGCGCGGAGAAGTACCCCGGCGGCACGCGGCCGATGTCCAACGTCCAGTCCGAGCAGCCGATCACCGCCGGAGGGATACCCTGTGTCAACTAGAGGACTGCCGTGGTGGGCCACCGCGCTGATCACCACCGTCCTGGTGGCCGCCGGCAAGTGGCTCGGCGCCTTTCCCGCGGGCATCGTCGCGGGCGGTCTGCTGGCGGCCGTGGTGGCCGAGCGGGCCGCGTTCTTCACGGTCCTCGCCCAGCCGCCACTGGTGGTCGCGGCCGTCGGGTCAGGGGCGGTGTTGCTCGGCGAGCCGCTGCTCACCGCGGTCGTCGCCCTGTCCGACGCCTTCCCCTACCTGGTCGCCACCATGGGTGCCGCCGCTCTGGTGGTGCTCGGCCGGTTTCTCGCCACGAAGAAGGCGGATGGCGACCACCGCCAGCACGAGGACCAGGACGGCGCAGATGCCGGCGACGACGTTGAGGCCGTCGGTGAACGCGTCCGGAGCGGCGTCGAGTAGCGCCCCGTCGCTCGTCGCCACGGCCGTGCCGATCACGCCGAGCACGGCCACGCCCAGCGCGATGCCGAACTCCATGGCCGTCTCCGCCATGGCCGCGGCCGACCCGGCCTTCTCCGGCGGCGCCGTGCCGATCACCAGGTCCGTGCCGAGCGCCATCACCGGGCTGATGCCCAGGTAGACGATGGCGAACCCGGCGACCAGCATGGGCAGCTCGCCGACCAGCGCGAGCATGGCGAAAGCCGATGGCCGTGATCACCAGCGACACCCCGACGAGGTAGGCGGGTTTCACGCGCCGCGCGACCACCGGCACCAGCATCGACGCGATCACCAGCACCACGGCCGACGGCAGCAGCCACAGCCCGGCCACCAGCGGCGAGAAGCCCTCGACCAGCTGGAGGTACTGCGTGACGAACAGGTAGACGCCGCCGATCATGGTGAGCGTGAACAGCTGGACCAGCAGCGCCGCGCTGAACGAACGGCTGCGGAACATGGTCAGGTCCAGCAGCGGGTCGGCCAGCCGGAGCTGCCGCCGGACGAAGACCACGCCGAACGCGACACCGATGACGACCGCGACCGGGCTCCCGCCTTTGATGCCGTAGATCACGGGCAGCACGGTGGCGAGGGAGAGCGCGACGCTCGTCAGGTCGAGGCGGCCCGCGTCGGGGTCGCGGTACTCGGGCAGCAGGGCGGGCGCCGTGGCCACCAACAGCACCATCACCGGCGCCGCGACCAGGAAGACCGCGCCCCACCAGAACCATTCGAGCAGCAGCCCGTCGACGATCGGGCCGACGGCGATGCCCACGGAGAAGCAGGCGGCCCACAGCGCGATGGCCGTGGCCCGTTGGCCGGGGTGGCGGAACATCGTGCTGATGAGCGCGAGCGTCGACGGGCCGAGAGTGGCGCCCGCGACCCCCAGGAGCGCGCGGGCGGCGATCATCAGCTCGGGGTTGGGCGCGTAGGCGGCGAGGACCGACGCGGCGCCGAACGCGGCCGCACCGATCATGAGCAGTTTGCGACGGCCGACGCGGTCGCCGAGGGTGCCCATGGTGACCAGGAACCCGGCGACCATGAAGCCGTAGACGTCGACGATCCAGAGCAGCTCGGTGCCGCTGGGGGCCAGGTCGGCGTTGAGATGCGGGGCGGCCAGGTAGAGCACGGTGGCGTCCATGCCGAGCAGCACGGTGGGCAGCGCCAACACGGCCAGCCCGAGCCACTCCCTGGTACCCGCCAACGTGCGGGATTGGATCTCCATGCGCCCAACGTGCCCAGGCCGAACTACCACACCCCTACCAAGCCATGATGACCGTTGCGGTCGCGCACGATGACCACTCCGGTCGCGCACGATGACCACTCGGGTCGATCATGGTCGCCTCGGGACGCGCGGCGGGTAGCCGATCAGCGCTACGAATCACACCGAACAAACACGAGTGGCACTCAACGCGCCGAAAACTGTCGGTGCCAACCACTAGGATTAAAATCAGGGGTCCCCGGACCGTTTTTGTCGGTGTCTTCGGCTACCTTGCCAGCGGGTCTCTGTCCTCACGCGACCGCAACAGCCGTCACGCGACCGCAGTGGTCATTGTGCGCGACTGCAACGGTCATCATGCGCGACGCGAGTGGTCATCGTGCGGGACCGGAACGGTCATCATGCGGGGCCGTGGTCGTCGTGCGCGGGCGGGACTCGGGCGATTCGGGTCCAGCCCTTCCAGCCGCGCTCCTCCAGGATCGCCAGCAGCCGGGCGGCGGCCGGGGCGGACTCGAGCATGGTCGCGTCCAGCAGGTCGGAGAACTGGTCGTCGACGACGGTGACGCCCAACTCGCCGGTCTCCTCGGCGCGAATCGCCAGGCGCTCCAGGATGTCGGCGACCTCGACGATCCGCGGATCGTCGGGCGACGCGTCGAGTGACTCGCTGGCAAGGCTGTAGAGCTTCACCATGTCGGGGTCGTCCAACTGCTTGTGCTTCTCGGCGATCACCAAGTCGATCTCGTCCGGCATCTGCGCGGCGACCATGATCCAGGCGTCCCGCTCCAGCTCGATGTACCGCTCGTCGACGCCGAGACCCCGCAGGCGGTCGAGGTAGCCCACGACGCTCGGCGGGAGCGCCAAGTGCTCTCCGGAGGCGAGCTGAGCTAGCCGCGAGCGGGTGCCCCGCAGCCGCCGGATCTCGACGCGCACGTCCTTGTCGATCTCCCGCACCCCATCGGCGAACTCCTCCGGGCCGGCGTCGAGGAGTTCCTGGACCCGGGCCAGCGGCACGCCGGCATCCGCCAGAGTGTGGATCCGGATCAGTCGCACCACCGCGGCGGCGTTGTACGTCCGGTAACCGGAACGGTCGCGTTCGGGCTCCGGCAGCAACCCGATCTGGTGATAGTGGCGCACCGCCCGCACCGTCACCCCGGCGTACGCCGCCAGCTGGCTGATGGTGAGCATGGGTCCCAGACTGCCTCAGGCGATCTTCCGGCGATAGGCGGCCATCGCGAACACATACGCCACAACGAGAATGCCGAGGCACCAGGCGAGTGCGGTCCAGATGTCGCCGCCTACCGGCTGCTGGGCGAACAGATTGCGGACCGTGTTGACGATCGACGTCACCGGCTGGTTCTCGGCGAACCACCGCACCGGGCCGGGCATGGTCGCCGTCGGCACGAACGCCGAGCTGAGGAACGGCAGGAAGATGAGCGGGTAGGCGAACGCGCTCCCGCCTTCCACCGTCTTGGCCGTCAGACCGGCGATCACGGCGATCCAGGTCAGCGCCAGGGTGAACAGGAGCAGGATGCCGACGACCGCGAGCCACGCCAGCACTCCGGCGCCTGAGCGGAAGCCCATGATCAGGGCGACGCCCACGACGACCACGAGCGAGATCAGGTTGGCGACCAGCGAGGTCAGCACGTGCGCCCACAGCACGCCCGACCGGGCGATCGGCATGGACTGGAAGCGCTCGAAGATCCCGCTCGTCATATCGGTGTAGAGCCGCAGCGTGGTGTAGGCGATGCCCGACGCGATCGTGATGAGCAGAATGCCGGGCAGCATGTAGTCGATGTACTGGACCGGACCGATATCGATGGCGCCGCCGAACACGTAGACGAACATGAGCATCATGGCGACGGGCGTGATGACGGTCGTGATGATGGTGTCCGCGCTGCGGATGATGTGGCGCAGGGATCGTCCCAACAGGACGGTGGTGTCGCTGAAGAAGTACGTGGTCATCCTTGTTCCCTTCCGATAACCGCGAGGTAGATCTCCTCCAGGGTCGGCTGCTTCTCGATGTACTCGACCTTGGTGGGCGGGAGGAGTTGCTTCAGCTCGGCGAGGGTGCCGTTCACGATGATCCGGCCCTGGTGCAGGATCGCGATCCGGTCGGCCAGTTGTTCGGCCTCGTCCAGGTACTGCGTGGTGAGCAGCACCGTCGTGCCGTTCTCGGCGAGCCGCTTGACCGTGTGCCACACCTCGATGCGCGCCTCGGGGTCGAGCCCGGCTGTCGGCTCGTCCAGGAAGATCACCGGCGACTGTCCAATGAGGCTCATCGCGATGTCCAGGCGGCGGCGCATGCCACCCGAATATGCCGACACCCGGCGGGCGGCGGCGTCGGTCAGCGCGAACCGATCGAGCAGGTCGTCGGCGATCGCGCCCGGGTCGTTGAGATGGCGCAGCTTGGCGACCAGGACGAGGTTCTCCCGCCCGCTGAGGATTTCGTCGACGGCCGCGAACTGGCCGGTGAGGCTGATGGACTCCCGCACGTTCGCCGATTGCGTGGCGACGTCGAAGCCGTTGACGCTCGCCGTGCCCGCGTCGGCTTTCAGCAACGTGGACAGGATTCGCACCACCGTGGTCTTGCCGGCCCCGTTCGAGCCGAGCAGCGCGAAGATGCTGCCCCGCGCCACCTCGAAGTCCACGCCGCGCAGCACGTCGACCTTCCCGAATGACTTCTCCAGACCCTTAACGCGTATGAGCATGGCCAGAGGATGGAGGGTTGACCCTGCGTCAAGGTCAAGCCGGCTGGCTGTCGGCCCTGCTGGCTATTGTCGGAGTCATGCGATTCGGCGTGCTCGGGGCGCTCACCGTGCATGCCGCCGGTGAGCCGGTCACGATCACCCGCACCAAGGTCCGCGCGCTGCTGGCCGACCTGCTCGCCCACGACGGGCGGCCGGTGTCGGCCGACCGGCTGGTCGACGATCTCTGGGGCACGGACCCGCCGCGCGATCCGGTGGCCGTGTTGCAGGTGCGGGTGGCGCAGCTACGCCGTGCGCTGGAGGACGCCGAGCCGGGCGGGCGCGGGCTGGTCGTATCGACTCCCGCCGGCTACCTGTTGCGCGCCGAGTCCACCGACGCCGCCGAGTTCGCGACGCTGGTCCGGCGCACCGACACGGCCGCCGACCTGCGAACGAAGGTCGCCCTGCTCGACCAGGCACTCGCGCTGTGGCGAGGGCCGGCCTACGCGGACTTCGCCGACGAACCGTTCGCCGGGCCGACCGTCACCCGGCTGACCGAGCAGCGGCGCACAGCCATCGAGGACCGCGCGCAGGCCCGGCTCGACCTCGGCGAGTACGACCTCGGCGAACTGGCCGAACTGGTCGAGAAACATCCCCTGCGCGAGCCCCGAGCTAGTCGCCCTGCACCGATCGATCCTGCGACAGGATCCCTCGCTGATTCCCGAACCGGTCTCCAACCTGCCGGCCGAGACGACCGAGCTGATCGGCCGCCCGGCCGCCGTCACGGACGTCGGCACGCTGCTCGACACCACCCGCCTGGTGACGCTGACCGGCACCGGCGGCGTCGGCAAGACGCGACTGGCCCTAGCGGCCGCGCGCGTCCGTCCGGACGACACGTGGCTGGTGGAGCTGGCCGCGCTGTCCAAAGAGGACGACGTGGCCGAGGCGGTACTCGCCGCGCTGGGCATCCGGGAGGACGCCGGCGCGCCCGTGGCGGCGGCCGACCGCCTGGTGAAAGCGTTGCGGGACAAGCGACTCGTGCTCGTGCTGGACAACTGCGAACACGTGGTGGCCGGCGCCGCGGCACTCGTCTCCCGGCTGCTGCGGGACGTGCCGGGGGTGCGCGTGCTCGCCACCAGCCAGGAGCCGCTCGGCCTGCCCGGCGAGACCCGCTACCCGGTGCCGCCGCTGGCCGTGCCCGAACCCGGCGCGGACACGGCGGCCGTGGCGGCGGCCGCGGCCGTGCGGTTGTTCGTCGCGCGGGTCACGGCCCGCGATCCGGGGTTCGCGCTGACCGACGAGAACGCGGCCGCCGTCGCCGAGTTGTGCCGGCGAGCACTATTCCAAACAGGCCGACGGACCGGGCTTGCCCAGGGTGAGAGGGCATTGCCAACGGAGGTCGGCCGGACTTTTGAATTGTGCTCGCAGCCTCGACGGCATCCCGCTCGCGCTGGAACTGGCCGCGTCGCGGGTGCCGGCGCTGGGCGTGGCCGAACTGGTCGCCCGGCTGGACGACCGGTTCCGGCTGCTGACCAGCGGCTACCGCGACGCGCCCGACCGGCAACGGACGTTGCGGGCCGTCCTCGACTGGAGCTGGGGCCTGCTGCCCGAGCCGGAGCGGGTATTGCTGCGCCGCCTGGCCGTGCACGTCGACGGCTGCTCGCTCGCCGCGGCGGAGACGGTCGCCGGTGGCGACGTGGTCGACTCGCTGGCCGCGCTCGTGGACCGCAGCCTGGTGGTCGTCACGCATGATCAGGACGGTCCCCGCTACCGGCTGCTGGAGTCGGTCACCCGGTACGGCCTCGACCGGCTGGCCGAGTCCGGCGAGGAACCGGAGATCCGCGGCCGGCATCAGGACTGGTACCTCGACCTGGCCGAGCGCGCCCGGCCGCTGCTGTACGGGCCGGGCCAGCGCCGGTGGGTGGCCGCCCTCCACCGGGACGCGGCGAACCTGCGGGCGGCGCTCGCCGGCATGGTCGGCGCCGGTCGCGCCGATCCGGCGCTGCGCCTGGCCAACGCGCTGACCGGGTACTGGTTCCTGCGCGGCCGGCGGCGCGAGGCGCGTCGCGAGCTGGCGGCCGCGCTCGAGCTGGGTGGTACGCCGACGACCAGGGCGCAGGCCGAGGTCTGGCTGCTGGGCCTGCGGCTGCTCGACGGGGCGGAACGGCCGGACATCGGCCGGGTGGCGGCCGCGCTGCGGGCGTACGAGGAGGCCGGCGACCTGGAGGTGTTGTCGCGCGGTCGCTGGTTCCTCGGGTACGCGTTGTTCGTGGCCGGGGAGCTGGCGGCGAGCGAGGAGCTGATCGACCGCGCGCTCGCCGGGTTCGCCGAGGTTGGCGACACGTGGGGAACGGCCGTAGGGCTCGCCGCGCGGGCCGACCAGGCGCTCCTGCGGGGTGACCTGGTGACGGTCGCCTCGGCCGGCGAGCGCAGCGCGGCGCTGCTGCGGGAGCTGGGTGACCGGTGGGGTCAGGTGCAGGTGGTGGCGCCGCTGGCGTCGCTGGCCGAGATCACCGGCGACTACGAGAAGGCCACCCGCCTGCACCGCGACGGGCTGGCGCTGGCCGAGGAACTGGGCCTGTGGACCGATGTGGCCGAGCGGCTGACCGGCCTCGGCCGGCTGCGGCTGCTGGTCGGCGACTACCGGGCGGCGTGGGATCTGCACGAGCGGGCCATGACGCTGGCGGCCGAGCAGTCCTTCGAGCCGGGCGTGGTGCACGCCGAGCTGGGCCTCGGCCTCATCGCCCGCCGGGAGGGCAAGCTCGACCTGGCGGAGACCCACCTGCGCACCGTGCTCGAGTGGCACCTGCGCGCGGACTTCGTCCCCGGCAACGCGCTCATCCTCTGCGAGCTGGGCTTCGTGGCCGAACAACGCGGCGACGCGGCTGCCGCGCTCGCTCTGCACACCGAGGCGCTCGCCGCGGCCGCGCAGACGGGCGACATCCGCGCCATCGCCCTGGCCTGGGAAGGACTGGCCGGCGCCCACGCCATCGCCGGCCGCACCACCGAAGCCACCCGTCTCCTCGACGACGCCGCGGCCGCACGGGCCGCCGCCGGCGCACCACTACCGGCCGCCGAACGCACGGACGTCGACCGCATCAGAGCGCTCATAGTTAGCTAGCGCACAACTGAGTTGTGCACAACCTAAATCCGGGTACCTTCGAAGTCAGGAGGTGGCCGACGTGAGCGACGATCTGAGTCTCGACCGACAGGTGTGTTTCGCGCTGTACGCGGCCACCCGGGCGGTCACTCATGCCTATCGGCCCGCCCTCGACGCGCTGGGCCTCACCTACCCGCAGTACCTGGTGCTGCTGGTGTTGTGGGAGCGCGGCGAGGCGACCGTGAAGGAGCTGGGCACGGCGCTGGAGCTGGACTCCGGCACCCTGTCCCCGTTGCTGAAGCGGCTCGAGGGCGCCGGTTATGTGACCAGGCGGCGCAGCAGCACCGACGAGCGTTCGGTACTGATCGGCCTCACCGACGCCGGCACCGCGCTGCGCGACCGCGCCGCGACCGTACCCCGCCGGCTCGCCGGCTCCACCGGCATGAGCGAGGCGGAGCTGTCGACGCTGCGCCGCGACCTCCTCCGGCTGGCCGATGCGGTCGGCGCGCATCCACTTACCCCCACAGAAGAAGGAGCGGATCAATGAGCACGCTGTACACGGCGAAGGCGACCTCGTCCGGCAACGGCCGGCAGGGCCACGTCGAGTCCTCCGACGGCAAGCTGGTGACGGACCTGAGCGTGCCGAAGGAGATGGGTGGGGCCGGCGGCGACGGGACCAACCCGGAGCAGCTGTTCGCGGCCGGCTACTCGGCGTGCTTCCACAGTGCGCTGCAGCTGGTGGCGCGCAAGGAGAAGGTGAAGATCGAGGGCTCCTCCGTCACGGCCGAGGTGGGCATCGGCCCGGACGGCCAGGGCTACAGCCTCACCGTCGCGCTGGTGGTCGACCTGCCGGGCGTCGAGTCGGAGACGGCCGAGAAGCTCACGGCGGCCGCGCACCAGGTGTGCCCGTACTCCAACGCCACCCGGGGCAACATCGACGTTCAGCTGCGGGTCGCCTGATGACCAGGACACGGGAGATCCACCTGGCCTCGCGCCCGAGCGGCTGGCCGACGCCGGAGAACTTCACGCTCGTGGAGACCGAACTGCCGGCGCCCGGCCCCGGCGAAGTAGTGCTGCGCAACACGTTCATGTCGGTCGACCCGTACATGCGGGGGCGGATGAACGACGTCAAGTCCTACATTCCGCCGTTCCAGCTCGGTCAGGCCCTCGAGGGCGGCGCGCTCGGCGAGGTGGTCGAGTCGAACGCCGAGGACTTCGCCGTCGGCGACCTGGTGCTGCACAACTACGGCTGGCGTGAGCACGTACTGGTCGAGGCGAAGGTGATCCGCAAGGTCAAGCCGATCGAGGGCGTCTCCCCCTCGCACTTCCTCGGCGCGCTCGGCATGACGGCGCTCACCGCGTATGTCGGCCTGCTCGACATGGCCGAGTTCCGCCAGGGCGACACGGTGTTCGTGTCCGGCGCCGCGGGCGCGGTCGGCAGCATGGCCGGCCAGTTCGCCAGGCTGCTCGGGGCGAAGCGCGTGATCGGCAGCGCCGGCACGCCCGAGAAGGTGGCGCGCGTGGTCGACGACCTCGGCTTCGACGCGGCGTTCAACTACCGCGACGGTGACGTGGCCGGCCAGCTGCGCGCCGCCGCGCCCGACGGCATCGACGTCTACTTCGACAACGTGGGCGGCGACCACCTGGAGGCCGCGCTCGGCAGGCTGAACACCTACGGCCGGGTGGCGCTGTGCGGCGGCATCTCGCAGTACAACAGCGAGAAGCCGAGCGGTCCGGCGAACTTCGCGCTGGCCGTGACCAAGCGGCTGAGCCTTCGCGGGTTCATCGTCAGCGACCACATGGACCGCATCGGCGCCATGCTCGGGCCGGTGTCGGAGTGGTTGGCCAGCGGCAAGCTGGTGGCCGACGAGACCATTGTGGACGGTCTGGACAACGCGGTCGACGCGTTCCTCGGCATGCTGCGCGGCACCAACACGGGCAAGGCGCTGGTCCGACTGTCCTGACCCTGTCCTGACCCTGTCCTGACCCTGTCCTGACCCGGCCGGGAGATCACTCCTCGATCTCCCGGCCGTTCTCTATAGCCCGCACCGACTCCTTCTCGACGTGGACACCGGGGTATCCGCCCGGGCGTCCCGGCGGGTGGCCGAGGCGATCGTCGCGGCCGGTGACCAGGTGGTGCTGGTGCTCGAGGACCTGCACTGGGCGGACGCGTCCACCCGGGATCTACTGCTGCTGGCCAGGACGTCGATGTTACTCGTGATCACCTGCCGTACCAACGAGTTCGCGGCCGCTCACCCGGTGGCGGCGCTGCTCGCCGAGCGGCTACACCTGGCGCCGCTGGACCGGGCGGAGGTGGCGGCGCTGGCCGGTGCGGTGCTCGGCACGGCACCCGCCGACCATCTGGTCGACGCGTTGATGGTCCGGGCGGCGAGCGTCCACGTGTCGAACATCCTGCGCAACCTGGGCCTGAAGAGCCGCATCCAAGCAGCCTCACTGGCCCACCGCCAACTCCCCCACACCTGAACACCCCACCCGGGTCCCGACCCAGACCCGCATGATGACCACTCCCGTCGGCCATGATGACCATTCCGGGCACCCACGATGACCACTCCCGCACGGCGGGCAGGCAACCCAACACTCCGCCATCCGCGATGGTCATCATGGGATACCGCAACGGACATCACGGGGTGCGGGACTGGACATCATGACCGACCGGAATGGACATCATGCGGTGCCGCAATGGTCATCATGCGGTGGCGCGACCGGTCACTCACCCCACGCCGGCTTCAGCGGTTGCCGCCTGCGCGGGTGGCTGTTTCGGCAGGCGTGGGTGGTGGGTTGGGCCGCCCGGGCCCGCTCGGTTTGCCGGTTAGCGGCGCAGGGTCAGGGTGAACACGCAGCCGTCGCCGGTCGGGGCTGGAGAGGTCAGCGTTAGTTCGCCGCCGTGGGCTAGGGCGATTTGCCTGGCGATTGGTAGGCCCAGGCCGGTGCCCGGTCGGTCGCCCGGTGCGCGCCAGAAGCGCTCGAAGATGTGCGGCTGCTCGGATTCTGGGATGCCCGGGCCGTGGTCGGTCACCGTGACCGCCACCATGCTGTCTACGACCTCGACGGCGATCGTCACCACCGACTCGGCCGGTGCGTGCCGGACGGCGTTGTCGACCAGGTTGGCTACCGCCCGTCGCACGGTTAGCTGGTCTACCGCGCACTCGAGGACCGTCGGTCCGATGACTGACAGGGTGGCTCGGCCGGGGACGGTCAGCTCCGCCGCTACATCCCGCACCAGGGCCATCAGGTCGGTCGGCCGCCGGTCGAGCACGCGGGCCCGACCTCGGGCGTCGACGAGCAGCTCGTCGATCGTGTGTCGCAGCCGGTCGGCCGCCCTGCGTGACCGGTCGAGCCCTTGCCGGTACAGCTCGACCGTCGGTTCCGGGTGCGCGAGCAACACCTCGGCGTTGGTCGCCAACACCGACAGGGGTGTACGCAGCTCGTGGCTGGTTTCCTCGATGAGCCGGCGCTGGGTATCGGCCGAGCGCTCGAGCCGGTCGAGGAGTCCGTCGAAGCTCGCCGCTAGCGAGACGATTTCAACTGGGCCGCTGGTGAGGCCGACGCGCCGGTCGAGGTCGGCCGCGCCGATCTGCTCGATGACCGACCGCACCCGCTCGATCGGCCGCACCGCCCGCCCGGCCACCCACCACGACAGAACGGCGGCCACCGGTGCGACCGCGATGATCGCCCACGTGTACCACCGCATGCCGTTGACCCGGTATTCACGGGTGGTCTCGACCCCGTCGCGTATCTCCGTGATCGACTCGCTGTCGAGCACCAGCAGCCCGCCGAACAGCAGCAGCACCGGCAAGTAGCCCGCCATAAAGCTCAGCAGCGCGATCCGCACCCGCAGCGACGGCAAGGTCATGGCGACTCCAGCCGGTAGCCGGCACCGGTGACCGTCTCGATCAGCGGCGGGTCGCCGAGCTTGCGGCGCACGCGGCTGAGGATCACCCGCACCGACGTCGTGAACGGATCGGCGTGCGCGTCCCACACGTGTTCGAGCAGCTCCTCCGCCGACAGCACGGCACCCGGATGGACCATGAAGTAGCGCAGCAACGAGTACTCCCGCGCGGTCAGGTCGAGCTCGGCGTCGCCACGCCAGGCGCGGTGTGCCGCCAGGTCCAGCCTCAGTTCGCCCACTCGGACCGTGGTTCCCTCCTCCGTACCGCGCCGGCCGAGCGCCCGCAGCCGCGCCACCAGTTCGGCGAAGTGGAACGGTTTGACCAGGTAGTCGTCGGCGCCGGCATCGAGCCCCGCCACCCGGTCGCGCACCGCGTCCCTGGCGGTCAGCACGAGCGCTCGCCGCGGCCGGCGCAGGTCCGCGTCCCGCGCCAGCTTCCGCACCAGGTCGAGCCCGTCGCCGTCCGGCAGCCCCAGGTCGACGCACGCCACGTCGTAGCTGGTGACGCGGAGTAGCTCGTCGGCCTCGGCGTAGGTCCCCGCCACGTCGACCGCGTACGACTCGTTGCGCAGTCCGAGCGCGACGAGTTCCGCGAGATCCGGGTCGTCCTCGACGAGCAGGATACGCACGGTCTCAGCCGGCCAGCACGGCGTCGACCGGGCCGCCAGGGCCGGTCACGGTCACCGTGCCCTCGCCGAAGACCACGGTCACCTCCGGACCGGTGCCCGTCGGATCGTCCGGACGGTAGGAGTCGCCGGAAGCCACCAGCTCCAGCATCGGCGGGTCGGTGGGTAACTCGGCCGCCTCGATGCCGCCGGCCCGGTTGAGCGAGTACCAGCCGAGCACCGTCCGCTCCCCCGACGTGACCGTCACGTAGGTGCGGTGCTCGCCGTCGACCACCGTGCCGGCCACCTCGACACCACTGATCGGCCCGACGCTCTCCTCCACGCTCGCGCGTTCCTCGCGTCCCTCCTGGGTTCGTCCGGCCAGCAAGTCCAGCACCATCGCCTCGTGCCCGGCCGCGTCCTCGCTCGGCACCCACAACGCTGCCACCGCGTCGGCGCCACTCGCGGAGATCGCCACCTGGTTGTCCTCGGCCGTCACGTCGAAGGATCCTCCCGTGTCCAGCTCGTACGTGCCGACCGTAACGGCCGGCCCCGACGAGTCGGAGGTGTCCGGGGGCCTGGGTAACGGTTCGCCGGCCAGCAGCGCCGGACCCACCTTGGCCACCAGGTCCTCGGCGCTGATCTCGGGTCCGTTGGACGCTACGGCCACCACCCGGTCGAGGTCGGGCACCCACACCACGATGACGTTGTGGCCGACGTCGCCGCCGCCACCCGCGGTCGCCAGGAACGGCGTGCCGAACAACGACTCGTCGTGGGCCACCCAGCCCCGCGTCTCCGATCGGCCGTCGCCGAGGTCGAACCCCGGCTCGGCGATGGCCTCTGCCGACTCGGCGGACACCACGGAGCCGGTGAACAGCGCCCTGGTCCACTCCGCGAGGTCCACTGTGGTCATGGCGAGTCCGCCGTTGCCCTCGGTCGCCCAGTACGGGCCGGCGAAGTCACCGGGCTCGCCCTGTCGACCGTCGTCGAGATAGCCGACCGCACGTGGACCGGGCGCGGCCGGCTCGCCCGCCCAGAAGCCACCGGCCACGCCGGCCGGCAGCTCCGACGTCACGAACTCGCGGTACCCGGTGCCGGACAGCTCGTCGATCATGATGGCGAGCAGCGTGTAGCCGGCGTTCGAGTACAGGTTGTCGGTGCCGGGCGGGAACGCCAGCTCACGCCCGTCGATCGCGGCGAGCGCGGCGTCGCGGTCGAGTGGTGCGTAGTCGCCGTCGCCGAAGGCGCCGCTGAGCCCGCTGGTGTGGAGCAGCAGCTGGTCGACCGTCGCGCCGGCCACCGGCCCGCGCAGCGCGGGTAACACCTCGCCGGCCGTGGTGTCGAGGGTGAGGCTCCCGCCGTCGACCAGGGCGAAGACGGCGGCCGCGGTGAACGCCTTGGTGATCGACCCGAGGTCGAAGACCGTGTCGGCCGCGTTGGGTCTGCCGGCCTCGACGTCCGCCATTCCGTAGCCGGCGGCGCAGTCGAGCTTGCCGCCGGTCGAGATGGCCACCGAACCGCTGAACCCGGCGTCGGCCCACTTGCCGAACGCCTGGTCGCACGGTGGCCGTTCGACCGGCGGTTCGGCCATCGGCTCGGCCGTGCAGCCGGCGAGCACGAGAAGCACCAGCACGGCGAGAAACTTGTTCATGGCGGCGACGTTATGCAGGGGCTTGAGAACGAGATGTGAACGAGCCGGATAAAACTCTGCTCATTTACCGCTCAGCGTGGACTCATCTGGCGATAGCACCGTCATGGCCATGACGATCAGCGCTTCCGCAGTGCTCGCCCTGACCCTCGGCCTCGGCGCGGCCGTGATTCTGCTCGACCGCCAGCGTCTGGTCAGACGCGTTCGCCGGCCGAGACGGATGTCGATGCTCGTGCTCGGCACGGCGGCCATCCTGCTGCCGACGAACCTCTACGTGGCCGGGCACACCCACGACGGGATGTCGGTCGAGCAGGTGGTGGTGCTCGGCACGATCATCGCGCTCGGCATGCTCGGCATCGCCTTGCTGGCCGACCGGCTGCCCCGCTCGTCGAGCGCCGCGCCGCGGCGGGTGCTGGCGGTCGGCGCGCATCCGGACGACATCGAGCTGGGGTGCGGCGGGACGCTCGCCAAGCTCATCGACTCGGGGCACGAGGTCCGGGCGCTGGTGATGAGCAACGGCGAGAAGGGCGGCGACGGCCCGACCCGCGCGGTCGAGGGCACCTCCGCCGGGCAGTTGATCGGGGTGGCGGGCGTCGAGGTGCTGAGCCTGCCCGACACTCGGCTCACGTTGCACGAGAACGACATGGTCGCCGCCGTCGAGCGGATGATCGACCGGTTCAACCCGGACATCATCCTCACCCACTCGGGCAACGACCAGCACCAGGACCACCGCGCGGTGCACGTGGCGACGCTGCGCGCGGGCCGGCGGCACCCGTCGATCCTCTGCTACGAGAGCCCGTCGGCCACCGCCGACTTCCGGCCGAGCGTGTTCGTGGACGTCCAGGACTACCTGGAGGTGAAGGTCGAGGCGGTGACCACGCACGACGACCAGCGCGGCAAGGCCTACATGCGGCCTGAGCACCTGCGTGGCCTGGCCATCTTCCGCGGCGCGCAGGCGAAGGTCCGGCACGCCGAGGCCTACGAGCCGGTGCGCATCCTCGGCGACCCGGCGGGGCAGTTGTGACCGGCGTGCTGGTGACCGGGGTCGGCGGGCCGGCCGGCCGCGCGGTGGTCGACCAGCTGACGGCCAGGGGACTCCGGGTGCTCGGTGCGGACCTCGCGTCGGTGGGCATACCGGGCGTGGTGACCACCCGGATCCCCGCGGCCGCCGATCCCGCGTTCCTCGGTGCGTTGACCCGGCTCGCCGTCCGACAGGGGGCGCGGCTGATCATCCCCACGGTCACGGAGGAGCTGCCGCTACTGGCCGACGCCGGCGAACTGGCCGGTGTGCCGGTGGCCGTCGGCTCGGGGCCGGCCGTCGCCACGGCACACGACAAGTGGGCGACGTTCCTGCGGCTGTGGGACCTGAACGTGGCCGTGCCGCGGTCCTGTCTGGGCGGCAGCACGGCGACCGTCCTGTCCGGCACTTTTGTGAGCAAGCCCCGGGTTGGACGTGGCGGGCGCGGCGTGGTGGTGCACCGGCCGGGCGGGGTGCCGTTGCCGTTCGACGACGGCCGGATCGTGCAGGAGTACCTGCCCGGCCCCGAGTACGTGGTCAACCTGTATCTGGCGCGGCTGCCCGAGCACGACGTGATCCAGGTGTTCGAGAAGACCGAGCTGCGGGACGGCGAGACCGGCAACGCGGTGGCCGTGCGTGCGGCGGCCGTGCCGGACGTGGCAGTGCTCGCCAGGACGGCCGCCGCGGCCATCGGCCTGGCCGGCCCGGCGGACGTGGACATCCGCCGCCGCGCCGACGGCCGGCCGGCCGTGCTCGAGATCAACGCCCGGTTCGGCGCGCACAGCGCCCGCACGCCCGCCGTGCTGGACGCCCTGCTGGCCGAACGGGCCCTTCCATGACAGCGCTGTTGGTCGTCCTTGCCTTTCCCTCACTGGTGATCGGCTTTCTCGAGTTGGCCTACTACCCGCTCGCCCTGCTGTTCGAGGCGCGTCGCCGCCGTGCGCCGCTGTTCGTCCGGTATCCGCCGCTCGTATCGGTGGTGGTGCCGGCCTACAACGAGGCGCGGGTGCTGGAGAACTGCGTCGAGTCGATCCTCGCGGCCGACTGTCCACGGCTGGAGCTGGTGTTGGTGGACGACGGGTCGACCGACGCGACGTGGGAGATCATGCGGCGCCACTCCGGGCGGCCGGGCATCACGGTGGTCACGCAGGACAACGCCGGCAAGGGCGCCGCGCTGAACACCGGGCTGCGGCTGGCCACCGGCGAGATCGTGTGCTTCGTCGACGCCGACGGGAACTTCACGCGCGACACGATTTCCCGGCTGCTGCGGGGTTTCGACAGCTGGGACGTGGGCGCCGTGTGCGGCAACGACGAGCCCGTGAACCTCGACCGGCTCCAGACCCGGCTGCTCGCGCTGCTCACCCACGGCACGGCGTTCGTGCGGCGCGCACTCGCCCGGATCGGCTGTCTCACCATCGTTTCCGGCAACATCGGCGCGTTCCGGATGGACGTGTTGCGTACGGTCGGCGGCTTCGCCGAGGGCATGCTCGGCGAGGATCTGGAGCTGACGTGGCGGGTGCACCGGGCCGGCTATCGCGTGAACTTCGTGCCACAGGCCAAGGTCTACGCGGAGGTACCGTCCACAGTGGGCGCTTTGTGGCGGCAGCGGGTTCGGTGGGCCCGCGGACACGTACAGACGGCGCGGATGCACCGGGCCATGTTCGGGCGGGCCAGGTACGGCCGGATCGGCTGGTACCTGCCGTTCAACGCGTTCGCCATGCTGGTGGTGCCGGTGCTGCAGTTGGCGGTGCTCGCGCTCGGCGTCGCGCTGTTGGCCACGGGTGTCGCCGCGCCGCCGTCCGGGCTGCTCGCCGTGCTGCTGGCGGTCGGCCTGGGCGGGGCGCTCGTGTGGGTGTGCTTCGGGGTGGCGCTCGACCGGGCGGGCCGGGATCTGCGGTACCTGTACGTGCTGCCGCTGCTGCCGGCGTTCTCCGTCCTCATGGGACTCGCCACGCTCGCCGCACTGGTGGCGGAGGCCCGCGGTACCCCCAAACGCTGGAACAAGATGGCGAGATCGGGGGTGGTCTCCCGCCGCTGACCGACCCGCACCCGCACCCGCACATGTCCCCACGTCCCGACCGCATGTCCCCACCACCCGTACGCGAAACCCCAGGGTTCCCGACCGCGAGATCGCGGTTCTGGATGACGAGTTCGCGGTTCTGCACGCATGTCCCTGGCGCGCCGCAACTGCGAACTCGCGTACCGGAACCGCGAACTCGCGTGCCGGAACCGCGAACTCGAGTGCGGGAACCGCGAACTCGCGTGCCGGAAGTGGGGACATGCGGGCCGGACATGGCGACATGCGGTCGAGACTTGGCGAGATCGGGGGTGGTCTCCCGCCGCTGAGTGGTCATCATGGCCGACGGGAGTGGTCATCATGCGTGACGGGAGTGGTCATCATGCGAGGGCGCTGCGGGGGCGGTCGGGGATCGGGCGGTAGCCGGCGCGTCACCGGTCACGGTCGTCGTGAAGTTGGCCGACCGCAGGCCTCTCTCGACGAACCGACTGACGTTCGGCTCGTCCTCGACCACGAGGATGCTGCTCACCGAAACCGCCCTTCGCGAGAAACCACCTCTCGTGTGGATCAGTCGCGTGGACGTCCCGGTATGCGACGCGGAACAAAGGAATCTCATCTTCTCCTTAGCCCAAGGTGACCGGCGCCGCTGAGGCTTCCCACCATGAGCATGAAGCGCCGGCCACTGCTGGTGATCGCGATCGCGGCGGTGGTTGCCCTGCCGCTGATGTACCTGCCCGAGGCGCGGGCGTCTGCGACCTTCACCGTCAACCCGCGCGCTCGTCCGCTTCGCGCTGCCGACACTGCCCGCCGGCTGCTCGGTGACCTCGGCGACGCACAAGCCGTACGCCGCCTACGACAAGTCGGGCCGGACCCCGCAGGCGCCGCAGGTCACGTCGGCCTGGACGGAGGGCAACGTCCGCTGGAACAACCAGCCGGGCACCGCGACCCAGGCGGCTGTTGTGTCGTCGGGGTCAGGCTGGCGGCAGTGGTCGGTGGCCCAGCAGGTGGGGGCCCTGTACGCCGGTGCGAACCACGGTTTCCTCATCAGGGACGCGGCCGAGAACGGCGGCGGGCACGAGCAGGGCTTCAACAGCCGGGAGAAGGGGAGTGACAACCCGTCGCGGCTGGTGATCACGTTCGGCTGAGTTTTGTAAGGATGGAGCCCCGGGGCCGATGGGTCCCGGGGCTTCGTCGTGTGTGGAGGTGTGATGGACCCGTTCCGGATCGAGGTCTCGGACGAGGACCTGCTCGACCTGCGGGAACGCCTGCGCCGCACCCGGTGGCCGGAGAAGCAACCGGTGGCGGACTGGTCGCAGGGCGTGCCGCTCGGGTACCTGCGCGACCTGTGCCGGTACTGGGCGGAGGAGTACTCCTGGCGGGCCACGGAGGAGCGACTGAACGCACTCCCCCACTTCCGCACGTCGATCGACGGCCTGGGCATCCACTTCGTCCACGCCCGCTCGCCGCACCCTTCCGCGCTGCCGCTGGTGCTCACGCACGGCTGGCCGGGGTCGTTCCTGGAGTTCGAGCGGATCCTGCCGACACTGACCGACCCGCCGGACCCGGCCGACGCCTTCCACGTGGTGTGCCCGTCGCTGCCGGGGTACGGGTTCAGCGACCGGCCGGCCGAGACGGGCTGGGGCATCCGGCGCATCGCGCGGGCGTGGGCCGCGCTCATGGCGGACCTCGGCTATCCGCGGTACGGCGCGGCGGGCAGCGACTGGGGCACGAGCGTGACCACCATCCTCGGGCAGGAGTTCCCCGATCGCCTGGCCGGCATTCACGTGGTGCCGCCGCTGGTGGCGCCCGACCTCTCGGTCGCCCTCACGGAGGCCGAACGGGCGGCGATGGCCGAGCTGCGGCACGCCGAGGCGCACGAGTCGGGGTACTCGGCGCAGATGTCGTCCAAGCCGCAGACCGTGGGGTATGCGCTGAACGACTCGCCGGCCGGGCTGTGCGCGTGGATCGTGGAGAAGTTCCGGTCGTGGAGCGACACCGAGCTGACGCGCGACCAGATGCTCGACGGCATCTCGCTGTACTGGTTCACCGGCACGGCCACGTCGTCGGCACGGCTGTACCGGGAGAGCTTCGCCGAGGTCGGCGCCTGGTTCAACGAGTCCACTGTGGATAATGTGGAGGTGCCCACCGGGTGTTCGATCTTCCCGGGCGAGATGCCGCGCCCGTCCCGGCGGTGGGCGGAGCGCCGGTTCACCGACATCCGGCATTGGGGTGAGCTGCCTCGGGGTGGACACTTCGCCGCGTGGGAGCAGCCGGACCTGTTCGTGTCCGAGCTGCGGACGTTCTTCCGGAAGGTGCGCTGATGGAACGGAACTGGGCGGGGAACATCACCTATCGGGGGACGGTGGCCAGGCCCACCTCGCTGCCCGAGGTGCAGGAGCTGGTGGCGGGCGCCGACGTCGTTCGCCCGCTCGGCACCCGGCACTCGTTCAACGAGATCGCCGACACCGACGGGCTCCAGGTGTCCCTCGAAGCCCTGCCGGCCTCGGTTCGGTTCGACGGCCACTCGGTGGCCGTCTCGGCCGGCACCCGCTACGGCGACCTGGCGCCGATGCTGGAGGAACGCGGTCTCGCGCTGCCGAACCTGGCGTCGCTGCCGCACATCTCGATCGCCGGCGCCGTGTCGACCGGTACGCACGGCTCCGGCACCGGGAGCCTGGCGACGGCCGTGTCTTCGCTGACGCTCGTCGGCGCTGATGGGTCGCTGCGCCGGGTGTCTCGTGCTGATCCGGACTTCGCCGGCACGGTCGTCGGTCTCGGCGCGCTCGGCGTGGTGGTCGAGGTGACGCTGGACCTGGTGGGGACGTTCGAGTTGTCGCAGGCGGTGTATCCAGGGCTGGGGTTCTTCGCGGTGCTCGAGGAGTTCGACGCGGTCATGTCGGCCGGCTACAGCGTCAGCCTGTTCACCAAGTGGGCGGGGCCGGTGCAGATCTGGGTGAAGTCGCCGACCGTGCCGGCTGACCTGTTCGAGGTCCCGTACGCGACCGAGCCCGTGCACATGATCGCGGGGGAGTCGGTGTCGGCCGTGACCACGCAGTGCGCGGTTCCCGGTCCGTGGCTCGACCGGCTCCCTCACTTCCGGTTGTCGCACAAGCCGAGCAGTGGGGCGGAACTTCAGTCGGAGTATCTGGTGCCTCGTGAGTCGGCTGTCACGGCGTTGACCCGGTTGCGCTCGTTGGCCTCCCGGATCGCTCCGCTGCTGCTCGTGTCGGAGATCCGTACGGTGGCGGCGGATTCGCTGTGGTTGAGTGGGGCGTACGGCACGGATGCGGTGGCCGTGCACTTCACCTGGCGTCAGGACCCTGCGGTGTTCGCGCTGCTGCCCGTGTTGGAGGCGGCGTTGCTGCCTATCGGCGCGCGGCCGCACTGGGGCAAGTGCTTCGCTACCGCCGACGTGGCTCCACTTTACCCGCGATGGCGTGACTTCGCCTCGTTGCGTCGTGCGCAGGACCCTGCGGGGAAGTTCCTGAACCCGTTTCTTGAGCGTGTTCTCTAGGTGGTTCCGCCAACGCGCTGGGAGCCGTCGCCGCGTGAGACCATCGAGCGCATGGCGATCGACCGAGATGCCTTCGCGGCGTGGATCGACGGTTACGAACGCTCGTGGCGCAGCGAGGGCACCGAACACCTGCGGACCCTGTTCACCGAGGACGCCGGCTACCGGCACTCCCCCTACGAGGAAACGATCACCGGCCTACCCGCCATCGCCCGTGACTGGGAGGACGGCCGCGAGGGCCACGACGAGGTGTTCACCATGACGGCGGAGATCCTCGCGGTCGACGGGAACACGGGCGTGGCGCGGGTCGCCGTCATCTACGGGGAGCCCATGACCCAGGACTACCTCGACCTGTGGATCGTCCACTTCGGCCCGGACGGCCGGGCCACCCTGTTCGAGGAGTGGCCCTTCTGGCCGGACCAGCCCTGGACGGCCAGCGGCTAGAGCGCCACCGCCACCTCCGCCGGTGCGGGCATGGCCGCCAGTTCGGCTGCCAAGTTCTTGGCGGCCAACCGTTCCGGGCCGTCGGCCAGTAGCGCGCCGACGGCCTCGCCGATCGCGCCGGGGGCCTGCTCGTCGTTGGTCAGCGCGCGGCCCGCGCCCACCCGCTGGATGGCGGCCGCGTTGAACGGCTGGTCCGCGCCCTGCGGCAGGATCAGCTGCGGCAGCCCGTTGGCCACGGCGCCGAGGGTGGTGCCCGCACCGCCGTGGTGGACGACCAGGTCGACCCGGGTGAGCACATCGGCCTGGGGCACGAACCGTTCGGTGTGGACGTTCGCCGGCAGCTCGCCCAGCAGCGCCGGATCGCCCTCCGGACCCACGGCCACCAGCACGTCCACGTCGTGCACGGCCGTCTCCAGCACGGCCCGGCGCAGCACCTCGACCGCGCCGAACGAGACCGTGCCCAGCGTCAGGTAGGCCCGCGGCCGGGTGGCCGGGGCGTCGAGCCACGCGGGAACCGGCCCCGGCGGCGCCCACGGCACCGACCGGATGGGCAGCCGGCTGGCCGGCAACGGCCCCGGCATCTGCATCGACGGCGGCATCACGTCGAAATAGCCGCCGGGAAACGTCTCCAGCGCACCCGGGGTGCGACCGGCCGAGCGCCAGCGGTCGGCCTGGTCGGCGATCGCCACCTCGTACAACGACGGGATGAACGGGTTCCACAGGCCGAGCCCGAACGCGATGGACCGCACGCCCACCAGATCGGCGGCGATCGCGGCGCCCGTGTTCGTCATCTCATGGATGACCAGATCCGGTTGCACCCGGTCGTACAGGTCGAGCAGCACGGGGACCGCCCGCCTCGGGCCGGACTCGCCGAACAACGCCCGGGGGAAGCCCAGGAAATCTTCGGGCGCCGGATTCCTCAGCTCCGGGTGGTTGCTGAAGACCTCCTCCTCCATCTCCCCGACCGTGGCCCCCTGGGTGAAGCCGTAGGCGGTCGGCAGGGGCAGCTGGTCGAGGAACGGGTCGCCGGCCGCGACGGTCACCTCGTGTCCGGCCTCGGCGCACGCGATGGCCAGCGGCAGCAGCGGGTAGAGGTGTCCATAGGCGGGCAGGCTGGCGAAGACGATTCTCACACCTCCGCTATCGACCTCCCGTCGCCGACCGTGACGGGCAGCCGTGGTGTGACAGTGGTCCCACCTTCGGGAGCACTGTCAATCATCTGGCATTCGCCTGTCGCCGCTGGCAATTGTGGACGGACGTTTTCCGTGGCCAGCGCGGTTGGATCATGGTTAGTGTGCGGGACCACGGGGGTCGAGCCGGGGGTGGGGATGGCGGACGAATCGCGGCGCGTGACGTTCCGGGACGTGTTCGGGATCCGGGAGTTCCGCTGGCTCTGGTTCGCCGAGCTGATGTCGATCGCCGGCGACCAGCTCGCCAGGGTCGCGCTCTCCGTGCTCGTCTACAACGACACCAAGTCGGCCGCCCTCACGGGGTTGACCTACGCGCTCACGTTCGCGCCGTCGATCCTCGGCGGGATCCTCCTGTCGGGACTGGCCGACCGGTTCCCCCGCCGGGACGTGATGATCGTGGTCGACCTCCTGCGCGCCGGGCTGATCGCGCTCGTCATGATCCCCATGCCGTTCTGGGCGATGTGCGTCCTGGTCGGGTCGGTCTCGTTCCTCAACCCGCTGTTCAAGTCCTCCCAGGTGTCCCAGCTCCCCGACATCCTCGAGGGCGACCGGTTCACGGTGGGCATGGCCATCCGCAGCATGACCATCCAGTCGGCGCAGGTGCTCGGCTTCTTCGGCGGCGGCCTGCTGCTCATCGCCGTGGACCCGCGCCTCGCGATCGGGTTGGACGCGCTGACGTTCCTCGCCTCCGCGCTGTTCATCCGGGTCGGCGTCCACAAACGCCCGGCCGCCACGGCGAACACCACTCGGCCGCCGTTCTTCCGGAACATGGGCCAGGGTGGCCGGCTGATCTTCGCCGACCCGGCGCTGCGGGTGCTGCTCCTGTTCACCTGGCTGGCCGGCCTGATCCCGGTCTACGAAGGCATCGCCGCGCCCTACGCCGATCTCGCCGGCAGCGGCAACAGCGCCGCACTCGGCCTGCTGCTGGCCGCCGACCCGGTCGGCAGCGTGATCGGCGCCGCCATCTACACCAGGTGGGTGCCGGCCAGTGCCCGCCCGAAGCTGCCCGGCCTGTTGACCGTCCTCACTGCCGTTCCCCTGCTGTTCTGCCTGCTGGAACCCGGCCTGTTCTCGTCGGTCGCGCTGTTCGCCGTGTGCGGTGGGCTCGGCTCGGTCGCGCTCATGCAGGCCACCGTCTCCTACACGCTCAAGATCCCCGACGAGCGGCGCGGGCAGGCCATCAGCCTGTCCAACACCGGCCTCACCACGATCATGGGGCTCAGCCCGCTGGCCGGCGGTCTGCTGGCCGACCAGATCGGGGCGTACAACGCGGTGGCCGTGTTCGGCGGCATCGGTCTGGTGCTCGCCGTTCCGCTGGCCCTGGCCTGGCGGCGGATCGTGACCAAGGACGCGGACCGCTGGATCCCCAGCAGTGACAAGGAAACAGGCAAGGCCTGACCGGGGACGGCTGCATTCCGGGGGTTCCACCGCAAAGTATATATGATATGGTCATCGTGACGGGCGTCACAGAACTAACCGAGGAGCCCGAGTGGCCGACCTCAAGTCACTGACGATCTACCGCACGCTGCGGGAACGGATCCTGAGCAACGAGGTGCCATCCGGCAGCCGGCTCGTCCTGCGCCAGCTCGCCAACCAGTTCGACACCAGCGACATCCCCGTCCGCGAGGCGTTGCGCATGCTCGAGCGTGACGGGCTGGTCGAGATGATCCCCTACCGCGGCGCGCGGGTGACCACGCTGACGGCCAGGGAGATCGAGGAGACCTACTTCATCCGCGGCCACCTGGAGAGCATCGCCACCGGGCTCGCCGCGGAACGCATCACCACCACCGAACTCGACACCCTCGAGGAGTTGATGGTCCGCCTGCGCGACGCGGTCGCCGCGCAGGACGGGCCTGGCTTCTCCGACCTCAACCGGGAGTTCCACCGCACGATCGTCGCGGCGTGCGGCAACGAGATGCTCCGCGACCTCACCATGGACATCTGGCAGCGGCATTCCGGGTTCCAGCGGGTGTTCCGCATGGTGCCCGGCCGGATCGCCGCGTCGCAGGCCGAGCACGAGGGCATCATGGCGGCGCTGCGGGCCAGGGACACCGAACGCGCGGCGAAGCTCGCCCTGTGGCACAAGCTCTCCGTCGGCGACACGGTCAGCACGCTCGTCGACGACACCGACCGCCCTGAACAGTCCGCATAAAACCAGCCCGAGGACGACGTCGCATGAGGACCGTCCACTGGCTCGACGACGGAACGGCCCACGTCGAGCACGACCCTGGCGCCCCCGACCGCCCCGACCACGGCTTCACCCCGTTCAGCCGCGCCGTTTTCACCTCTTCCCGCCGCCGTTGGCGTCGGCGTCCGAAGGGAGCACCCGATGCAGCTCACCACCGAGGTCGGCACCGCCGCCGCCGTAGGTTTTGACCACGTCTACAAGGCATTCGTGTCGCGAGGACGACGCAGTGATCCCGTGCTGGCGCTGGAGGACGTGGCGTTCGACGCGGCCCCCGGCGAGTTCGTCAGCCTGGTCGGCCCATCCGGTTGCGGCAAGTCCACCTGCCTGAACCTGTTGGCCGGCCTCGACTCTCCGTCCGAGGGCACGGTCGCCCACCACGGCACGCCGGTGCACGGCGTGAACACGTCGGTCGGCTACATCACCCAGGACGACAACCTGCTCCCCTGGCGGTCGTTGCGCGGCAACGTCGAGCTTTCCCTCGAGCTGCGCGGAATGGCGCGCGCCGAGCGCCGCGAGCGGGCGCAGGAGTTCATCGAGCTGGTGGGCCTCGGCGGGTTCGAGGAGCACTACCCGCACGAGCTTTCCGGCGGGATGCGCAAGCGCGCCGGCATCATCCGCACCCTGGTCTACGACCGGGACGTCGTGCTCATGGACGAGCCGTTCGGCCCCCTCGACGCGCAGACCAGGGTGATCCTGCAGGCCGAGCTGCTCAAGCTCTGGCAGCGGTCCCGGCCGACCGTGCTGTTCGTGACGCACGACCTGGTGGAGGCCATCGCCCTGTCCGACCGCATCCTCGTGTTCACCGCCAATCCCGGCCGGATCAAGCGGGAGTACACAGTGGACATCCCACGGCCGAGGGATCCGTTCCGCATCCACGAGACGCCCGGCTTCACCGAGCTGCACCAGGCGCTGTGGCAGGACATCCGCGCGGAGCTGGAGAAATGACGGTGGACGTGGCGGCTCGCGACACCACCCGCGCGACCGCTGTACTCCAACGGGTGGCCGAGGACGCGCGCCGCCAGCACGTTCGAGAGCGGACCACGGTGATCGGCGGCACCATCGCGTTCGGCGCCGCGCTGCTGCTGTTCTGGCAGTTCGGCATCGAGCACCTGGTGAACCCGCGCTATGTCAGCGATCCCACCACCATCGGCGCGCGGATCGGCGAGCTGGTGGCCGAAGGCGAGATCTTCACCCACCTGGCGGTGACGCTCACGGAGGCCGGCACGGGCTTCGTCATCGGCGCGACGGCCGGCCTGGTGAGCGCGTTCGCGCTGGCGCAGAGCCGGCGCGGCTACGAGGTGTTCGAGCCGTTCCTGGTGGCGTTCTACTCGATCCCCAAGATCGCGCTGGCCCCGCTGTTCATCCTGTGGTTCGGCCTCGGCTACACGCCGAAGATCATCATGGCCGCATTGCTCGTGTACTTCATCGTCTTCGTGAACACGGCCACCGGGATCCGCGAGGTGGCGCCCGGGATGCTGCGGGTGTGCCGGGTGATGGGCGCCGACCGGCGCGAGCTGCTGGTGAAGGTCACGCTGCCGGCCGCCGCGCCGGCCATCGTGGCGAGCGTCCGGATCACGTTCACCCGAGCGATCGAGGGCGCCGTGCTGTCCGAGTTCGTCGCCTCCACCCAGGGTCTCGGCTACCTGGTGGCCCGCGCGTCGCGGGCGTTCGACATCGCCACCGTGTTCGCGGGCATCGTGATCATCGCGGCGGTCGTCATGACCGCCAACGGGTTGCTGCGCCTGCTCCAGTCCCGGCTCGCGCCGTGGCACAGCGGACGGATCCACGGATGAGCACCGCATCGATCACCGCACAACAGGTCCTCGACACCACCCGCGCCCAGCACCTGGCGGCGCGCCGGGCGAACCGCCGGTTCCTGTTCACCGCCCGGCTCGGCATCGTGATCGTCGTGATCGTCGGCTGGGAGCTGGCGTCCGGCAACCTCATCCGGCCGTTCTACGTGAGCTCCCCGTCGGCCATCGGCGAGACGCTCCTCGACTGGGCGACCTCGGGCGAACTCTGGTACCACGGCCAGTTCACGGTGACCGCCGCGCTGCTGGGCTACCTGCTCGGCGCGGTGGCGGCCGTGCTCGTGGCGTGGCCGCTCGGGCTGGCCCGCGTCGCCTACCGGATCGTGGAGCCCTACTTCCTCATCGCCTACTCGGTTCCCGCGGTCGCCATGGGACCGGTGTTCATCCTGTGGTTCGGACTCGGGATGACACCGAAGATCCTGATCGCCGCGTACTTCGTGTTCTTCATCGTGTTCGTGAACACGGTGGCCGGTTTCCAGCAGGTGCCCCGCGGTCTGCTCGACACCACCCGGGTGATGGGTGCCTCGCGCCGGGACCAGCTGCGCACGGTGATGCTGCCAAGTGCCCTGCCGTACATCCTGGCGGCGCTGCGGATCACGTTGCCGGCGGCCATGATCGGCGCCGTCACGGGCGAGTTCATCTCGTCCAACCGGGGACTCGGCTACCTCACCCGCGCGGCCGCGTCGAGCTACTCGACGGCCGGCGTGCTGGCCGGCGTGCTGACGCTCAGCGCGGTCGTGCTGATCATGAACCTCATGCTTCGCCCGCTGCGCAACGCGTTGCGGTGGCAGACAACTGATCGTCCGATCGACAAGGAGTGATCATGCGACTGTTCCCCATCCTGGCCGCGGCGCTGATGGTGCTGCCGCTCGCCGGCTGCGCCGAGGAGCCGGGCGGCGGCTCGATCACCGTCTCGTCCCTGCCGAGCGCGTTCCTCGCCTCGCTGTACATCGCGGAGCAGGACGGCCTCTTCGAGAAGGAGGGGCTCGACGTGAACATCGTCGAGCTGCAGAGCGGTGCCGACGGCGTGGCGGCCGTGGTGTCGGGAAGCGCGCAGTACGCCGACCTCGGGTTCGACGACCTGGCCACGCTCGCCGCGGAGGGCGAGGACAGCATCGTCATGGTGCACAACCTGGTGCGGCGGGTCACGTTCACGCTCGTGATGAACCCGGAGGTGGCGCGGGAGAAGGGAATCACGAGGGACTCGCCGATCGAGGAGCGCTACGCGGCGCTCGAGGGCCTGCGATTAGGGGTGACCTCGCCGGGCGCCGCGTCGGACAAGTACATGCGCTACTACCTGCGCGAGGCCGGGCTCGATCCCGAGCGGGACGCGGAGATCATCGCCATCGGTGACGGCGCGTCGCTGCTGGCGGCGTTGGAGACCAACCAGATCGACGCCTACCAACTGTCCCCGCCAACGCCGTACGTCGCCGAGACCGAGGGTTTCGGCACGATCATCATCGACGGCCCGTCCGGTGACGTGCCGCGGTTCGCCGACTTCGCCTACACGGGCATGGCCGTCAACCGGACGTGGGCCGAGGAGAACGCCGACTCGGCGAAGGCGTTCAGCAGGGCGCTGAACGCGGCCATGACGCAGGTGCAGGAGGACTCGGACGCCGCGGCCGCGAAGATCGTGGAACGGATGTCGGCCGGTGACCTGCCGGTGCTGCAACGAACCCTCGACGCGCTGCTGCCCGCGCTGTCGGTGGACGGCTGCTTCGACGCGGCGGCCATCGAGGACACCCTGGCCGTCATGCAGGAGGTGGAGATCACGGAGACGGCCGGTGATCCGGCCGAGGGTGCACTGTGGACGAACGACTACAACGACTGCTAGGGGAAACCATGAAGATCGTCCGATATGAGACCGCCGGCGGCGCCCGATGGGGCGTCCTCGACGGAGACGTGGTGCACGCCGCCGAGGGGACGCCGTTCGTGGACCTCCGCGCGACCGACCCGGTGGGCCCGCTGGCCGAGACCCGGCTGCTGGCGCCGGTGACGCCGAGCACCGTGCTGTGCGTGGGGCGCAACTACCGTTCGCACGCCGAGGAGTTCGGCAACAAGGTGCCGGACGAGCCGCTGCTCTTCCTGAAGCCACCGGCCGCCGTGATCGGGCCGGGGGTGCCGATCGTGTACCCGGCGCTGTCGCAACGCGTCGACCCGGAAGCCGAACTGGTGCTGGTGATCGGTAAGGAGGCGCGACACGTCCCGGCCGAGGACGCGTGGTCGGTGATCGCCGGCTACACGTGTGGCAACGACGTGACCGCACGGGACATCCAGAAGTCGGACGGGCAGTGGACCCGGGGCAAGGGCTTCGACACCTTCTGCCCGATAGGCCCGTGGGTGGAGACGGACTTCGACCCGACGGACGTCGGCGTCTCGTGCACAGTGGACGGTGAACGGCGCCAGGACGGCCGCACGAAGGACCTGATCTTCCCGATCCCCTACCTGATCGAGTACATCACCCGGTTCACGACGCTCCGTCCGGGAGACGTGATCCTGTCCGGGACCCCGGAGGGCGTGCGTCCGGTGGAGCTGGGCAACACGATCACCGTGGAGGTGGAGGGCATCGGCACACTGACCAACCCCGTGGTGGCCGAGTAACCGGCTCATTCTCCGTCGCGTAGGTAGGCCAGCAGGTCGTCGATGAGCTGTTCCGGGCTTGCGTTCCCCTTGCCGCCCTCGGCGAGATGACCGGCGGAGGCCAGGTCGGCCGCCCCATGCGCGGTCGCCCGCAGCAGCGATGCCAGCCGCACCGGGTCGCCGGCCGGCAGCGCACCGGCCGCCTGGACGGCCGCGACGACGCCGACGAGGGCAGTCTGCGCCGCGTGCGCGGCCTCGGTCAGCTCGGCCGACTCGGTGGTCCACGGCCCGAACACCAGCCGGAACCGGGCCGGCCGGTCGAGCGCCCACGCGAGGTAGCTGTGCAGCGTCGCGCGCAGCACGGCTTCCGGAGACCGCTTGCGCCTCGCGTCGTCCACCATCGCGGCGCGGCGGCGCTCCAACTCGGCGGCGGCGACCGCGGCGAGCAGCAGCTCCTTGCTGGCGAAGTGCTTGTACGGCGCGTTGTGCGAAACCCCGACCTGTCGCCCCACCTCGCGCAGGGTCACCGCCGCGACGCCGCCCTCGTCGAGCAGCGTGGTGGCCGCGTCGACCAACGCCTCCCGGGTTCCCATCCGGTTATCGTAGCCGCCGGTTGACGTCGTCAACCTGCGTCGATAGGTTGACAGTGTCAACCACGAGAGAGGCGTGCGATGCGAGCGATGGTCACTGGAGCGACGGGCGGCATCGGGGAGGCGATCGCCCGACGGCTCGCGGCCGCGGGGCACACGGTCGTTCTGGTCGGGCGGAACCGGGAGCGGGTCGACGCGGCACGGCACCGGATCGCGGCCGCCGTGCCGGGTGCGGACCTGCCCGGTGAGCTCGCCGACCTGTCGCTGATGGCACAGGTCCGGGACCTCGCCGAGCGGCTGGATCCACTGCCGGACACCGTGATCAGCAACGCGGCCGTCCTCGCGCCACTGTCCACGGTCACACCCGAGGGCATCCAGCTGACACTGGCCACCAACCACCTGGCGCCGTACCTGCTGCTGCGCACGCTCGCCGAGCGGATCGGCGACACCCCGGCCCGGTTCGTGATCGTCGGCGCGGCACCGCGGGCGCTGGCGCGGGTGCCGGCGGACCTGGACGACCTGCAGTTCCGCAACGCGCGGAGCCTCGGGCCGGTGCCGAGCTTCCGGCCGTTCGCCGCGTACGGGCGAACCAAGAACATGAACGCGATGTTCGGCTACGCCCTGGCCCGACGGCTCGCCGGCACCCGGATCACCGTGAACGGCGGGCATCCGGGGATCGTCAAGCAGACCGGGCTCGGCCGGCACGCGCGCGGCTCGCTCCGGTTGTTCACGGCGGCGATCAACCCGTTCGCGCCGAGCCTGGACTACGGCGCGGACAACCCCACCTGGCTCGCGACCGCACCCGAGGTCGACGGTATTACCGGGCGATACTTCGTGCGGCACAAGGAGGTCACGACCGCGCCGCACACCACCGACGTCACCCGCTGCGACCGGCTGTGGGACGAGAGCGCTCTCCTGGTCGGCCTTCCCGCGATGCCCTAACGTCCCACTGGACAGATTATGTAGACCGGTCTAGTTTGTTGGCATGGCCGTCAAGGGTGATGAGACGCGGGCGCGGATGATCGGGACGACCCGGACGCTGCTGGAGGCGAAGGGCTACCACGCCACCGGGCTCAACGAGGTGCTCGCGCTGGCCGGCGCTCCCCGGGGCTCGCTCTACCACCACTTCCCCGGCGGCAAGGACCAGCTGGTCGGCGCGGCCCTCACGGCCGCCGGCCGGGAGATCGACCGCATGGTCGAACAGCTCGCGGCGACGGCGTCCACCGCTCACGAACTCGTGCTGGCCCTACTGAACGCGCTGGCCGACCGGATGGTGGCGGCCGGCTATGCCAAGGGCTGCCCGGTGGCGACCGTGGCATTGGAGGTCGCGGCGGCCAACGACGTCCTGCAGGCGGCCTGTGGCGACATCTACGCCGGCTGGCAGCGGGCGCTGGCCGACGCGCTGCTGGCCGACGGCCACGACGCGGCCGACGCGGAGGATCTCGCGGCCACCGTGCTCGCCCTGATCGAAGGCGCGCTGGTGCTGGCCAGGGCCAGCCGCAGTCTGGTCCCCGTGGAGCGGACCAGTCGCCGCATCGCCAAGCTGCTCGCCGTCAACTGATCATCGGCGGGGGCCCTGTTTTGCCGAGTTCAAATTATGCAGATCGGTCTAGAGAGGAATCTATTGTGGACGCTGTGGTGTTCGGTGCGAACGGCTTCATCGGCAGGTGGACGGTGCTGCACCTGCTGGCTCAGGACCGTGCGGTGGCGGCGGTCGTCCGCGATCCGGCTCGTGGCAAGGAGTTGGAGTCCTGGCTGCAGGACCACGACGTCGCCACCGAGCAGTTGGCGGTCGTGGCCGGTGACCTCACGGCCGGCCCGAGCCTGGGGCTGAGCGCGGCGGAGGACGAGCGGCTGGCGGGCGTGCGGGACGTGTTCAACTCCGCCGCCCTCTACCGGTTCGGGCTGGAGCGCGCGGAAGCCAGGAAGGCCAACGTCGAGGGCGCCCTCGACGTGGTGCGCTGGGCCGCCACCCGACCCGGTCTGCGCAGGCTGATCCACATTTCGGGCTACCGGATCGGGCAGTTCACGGACGAGCGGTATCCGCTCCCGACGGCGTCCCTGGAGAAGCTGTACCAGGACCACGGGGCCTACGGCGGGTCCAAGAAGGAGGGGGATGTGACCGTGCGGGTGGTCGCGGCCGAGCTGGGGGTGCCGCTCACCGTGGTGAACCCGAGCGGCGTGATCGGCCACTCGACCACGGGCGAGGCCGGACAGTACGTCGGTCTTCCCGAACTGGTCCGCGACCTGTGGACGGGCCGGATGCCGGCGCTGCCAGGAACCGCCCGCACGTTCGTGCCCGCCGTGACCGTGGACTACTTCGCCAAGTTCATGATCGCGATTCCCGAGCACGACCCGGAGCCCGGCGGCCGGCACTGGGTGCTCGACGACAACACCCCGAATCTGCCCGACCTGATCCGGCTGCTCGCCACCCACCTGGGCGTTCGCGCGCCGAAGAGGCTCGTGCCGGTGTCCGTCATCCGCCGCCTCCCCACCGCACTGACGCGGGCCAACCCCGAGACCCTGGCCTTTATCACTGAGGACCGCTACGACACGACCTCGGCTGATCGGGTGGCCGAGGTGGCGGGGCTCCGGCAGCCGCCCGTCGAGACCGCACTGCGCCGCTGGGCCGACCGGCTGGTGGCGGACCGGTTCGGGGCGGCCGCGCCCGTACTTCCCGGCCGCTTCGACGACGTCGCCGGCTCCCGGACCTATGTCGCCGGGGATCGGACGTCGCCGGACTTCGTTCTCCTGCACGGACTTCCCCTGGACGGCGAGTCCTGGCAAGGCGTGCTCGGCGAGCTGGACGAGGCGTCCGCCCTGGTCGCCGACCTGCCGGGGCTCGGCCGCTCGGGGCCCGCGGACGCCACCACGCTGGACTGGCTCACCGACCTGCTGGCGCCGGTGCGAACCCGGCCGGTCATCGTCGCCCACTCGGCGGCCACCGCACCGGCGCTCCGCTACGCCGCCGCTCATCCCGAGCGCGTCGGCGGGTTGGTCCTCATCTCGCCCTACTTCCTCCAGGGGCGGGGCTCCCGGCTGCACCGCATACCAGTGCTCACCGCGGCGGTTCTCAAGAGAATCTCCGCCGACCGGCTGGCGGCCGCCCTCGGTGTTCGCCCGAGCGATGCCGTCGCGAGTGCTGCCGCCCAGTTGCGCCGGCCCGGCGTCGCCCGCCGGACGGCCGGCTGGCTCCGCGCCGGGAACCGCGCCGAACGCGCCGCCCTTCAAGCCCTGCTCGGGCGAGTCGAGCCGGTGGTCCACCTCGTTGCCGGGCAACGGGACCCGCTGGTAGACGATCCCGGCCCCGTCACCGTCACGACCATCGCTGGCACCGGACACAACCCGCAACTCACCCACCCGGCCGCCATCGCCGAGATCATGCGGCGCAGGTGAACGAATTTTCATGTACGTGCCGAGTTTCCGCTTCATCTTCGTTGGGTATCCATGGTCCGGAGCAGCCGTAGACCTTGCTGGAGCCGGTCATGTTCAGTCAGCACGAAAAACGACAGCTCGGCGAGATCGAGCAGTGGTTCCAGGAATGGGATCCGGAACTCGCTCGCAAGCTGACCCACGAGCCGCCCACCCCCGCCCCCGCGTCGGCGGAACCCACGCCCACCGGGATCATCGTGTTCCTCTACGCCATCGGCGGGTTGTTCCTGATGCTCGGCGTCGTCACCGGCAACATCGTGGTGATCATCTGCGGTGTGGCGGCGACGACCGGCGGGGTGTTGGCGTCCCGCCAGCGCCCGCAGGAGCCCCCGAGCTAGACCCAACCCAGCAGCGACCGGAGCCGCACGACCGCCGCCGCGAAGCCCGCACGGTCGAGCACCGCACCGGTCAGCCTGCCGCCGTCCACCGGCAGCTCGAAGAACCGGTCGGGCAATGTATCGGCCGCCGCGGGAATGCCCTCCCGCACGTTGTACTCCCGCATGAGCGCGAGCCGCGTGCGGCCCCGGCGGCGCACGGTGGCCGGCGTGACCGGCCGGCCGGTGACCGCCGCGAGCAACGACGCCGCCGACTCCTCCGTCAGGTTCCTGGTGGGCGGGGCGGCATAGAGGCAGAGACCGGCCGCGTCGTAGCCACTCCACAGTTCCAGCAGGCCGGCCACGAAGTCCACCTTGGACTCGTTGAGCATGGCCATGGGAAAGCTCGCACCCGCGTTCGCGATGAACCGGTCGGTCCCGTCGACCGGGTCGAAGTCGATGTCGTGCTCCACGCCGTCGTAGCGCGGGCCCAGCGGGTGCACGGCGTAGGCGAGCGCGAGCCCGTGTGAGCCGCGCGGATCGAACGGCGGGAGCTCGATCCCCTTGCTGTGCATGGCGTACGGCTCGGTCGCCGGGCCGAGCACGGCGGCCGCCCTGGCCACGCCCTCGGCCAGCACGTCCCCGTCGGCGGTCCTGCTGACGATGTCGCCGACCAGGGCCCGCAGTGCCGCCGCGTCCCCGAACCGGGGGCCCGGCACCAGTCCCTCCGAAGCCAGCTCGCACCGGAACGCGAGCACCCCGCCGAGCGACACCGGGTCCACGCCCACGTCGTGGCACCACCGGTTCCACTCGAGCACCTGATCCAGGTCGGCGATGCCGAGCTGTGCGGCGAACACGGCCACCGCCTCCTGGTGCAGCGTCCCGGAATCGTCCTCGGCGAACGACTTCAGGCAGTCCTGCGGACACCCGGGGCACCCGCCCGACGACCGGTGCAGCCGCGCTGTGAAATCGGCGGCGCCGAACCCGGGCAGCCGCACGCGGGACGTGCTGTAGTTCGCCGCGCCGAGGTAACCCTCTTGTCCCTCGGCCGGCCACGCGCCGAACCCGGGCGGCTCGAACTCCGTGCGGGTCAACGGGTTCACGGTCAACTCGGCCAGGTAGTCGCCGGTCATCCGCGCCACGGCCGGCGGGTCGGCCACCGGCGGCGCCGACCCACCGACCACCACGATCGCCTTGCACCGCTTGGCACCCAGCACGGCGCCGAGCCCCATGCGGGCGGCCGCGAAACCGAGATCGGTGACCACGGACGCGAACCGGACCAGTCGCTCCCCCGCCGGCCCGATCGCCGCGACGTGCGCGCCCGGGTGGCGGTCCACCAGCCACGCGGTGGTCTCCCGGGTGCCGGCGCCCCACACCGGAGTCGCGTCGAGCACGCGGGTCTCGTCGGGCGTGACCAGCACGTACACCGGCCGCTCCGCGCGACCGGTCAGCACGAGCGCGTCATGCCCGGTGTCGGCGAGCGCCGGCCCGAACGGCCCGGTGACCCGGCTCTCGCCGATCCCGCCGGACAGCGGGGACTTCGCCACCACCGTGCACCCGGGCAGCGCGAGCACCCGGCGCCCGGAACTCGCCCCGACGGCGAACACGATCGGCGACGCCGGCTCGAACGGATCGAGCCCGGCCGGGGTCTCGTCGAGCAGCAGCCGCACACCGCCGATCCCCGGCTCCCGCATGGCGGGTGTCCGGGTGATGCCGCCACCGACATCAACCCGCAGCATCGGCACGCCCGGCAAGCATGAGGGATGTCGCGACCGTGGTGAACAGCGCCACGCCGGAGCCGACGCCGGCCACCACCCCCACCGTGCCGGCCGAACCACCGGCCGCGCCGATGACGAAGCCGATCACGCCGAGCGCGGTCATCACTCCGCCGAGCACCAGGTACAGGTCGACGTGCCACAGCCGGGCCAACCCGATGAAGTGGACGCCCACCACGACCGCGATCCACGCGACCGCGAACGCCGGCCGCTCGAACACCGCGTTGAGCACGAAGAGCCCACCCATCAAGGCAATGCCCTCGATGCCCACGATCGTCCAGTAGCGACGGTCGGCGAAACCCCGGTGGTCGCCGTCCCGCCTGGCGGGCGCCAGCCGGGCCGCGCGCAGGATGGCCACCACGAGCCCGACGGCGGCCACCGCACCGGCGATCCGTACGATTAGCGGCCAGTCGCCGGGCAGCCCGCCGCTGTTCACCTCGACGAAGACCAACCCGAACGCCGTGCCGACCATCGACCCGACCACCAGTCCGGCCTGCCGCGTACCCCTAGATTCCATGCTCAGGACAGTACGACACCCCAGGGCTCGGGAGGGCGTGTTCCCGAGCCCTGGGGCTTGCCGCGGGTCTTACTTACAAACCAATGGTGGAACGGCTGGCCGCCTGGTTGATGCGGTTCGCCTGCCGCGTGGCCAGGAGACCGTCGTCCACCAGCTCGGCCGTGATCTTCTTGACGTAGGTCACGAACGCCGCGTGCGACACGTGGTCGGCGTCCTCGTCGATCAGGTCGTTGATGGTGCAGCCGTTGCCGGTGTCCACATTGGGCACCCGGGTGTTGTCGCCGTCGATGACGACCGTGGCGCGCGTGTCGGAGTCCGGGCACGCGTCGGCCGCGACGGCGGCCACGACCTTGAACGAACCCGACAGCTCGGCCGAGACGTTGCCCGCGTTGTCGGTCGCCCGGTACAGCAACGTGTGCGCGCCTTCATCGCCCACGACCACCGGGTCCGTGTAGACCGTCCAGGCACCGTCGTCGAGCTTGTACTCGACCGAGGCGACCCCGGAGCCGGCGTCCAGTGCGGACAGGTTGATGGTCGCGCTGTCGACGAAGTTCCAGTTGGCGTCCTGGTTTCCCGTCACCATGGCGGACACGCTCGGCGGTACCGTGTCCTCATTGGGATCCTCGACCACCGTGAACGCGACCATGCTCTCCGCCGAGACGTTGCCGGCGAGGTCGGTCGCGCGGAACGCGAACTCGTGGGCACCAGGCGTGCTCACCTGGACCGCCTCCGTGTAGGCCGTCCACGCGCCACCGTCCAACTGGTACTCGACAGTGTCCACACCGGACCCACTGTCTT
Organism: uncultured Actinomycetota bacterium; assembly: GCA_963826035.1. Taxonomy (GTDB): domain Bacteria; phylum Actinomycetota; class Actinomycetes; order Mycobacteriales; family Pseudonocardiaceae; genus Actinophytocola. The sequence continues at coordinate 1,891,489 of CAWGVZ010000010.1, forward strand.
CCGCGGTCACCGCCACGACGGCGCTGTCGATGTAGTTGCCGTCCGGATCCTGCGAGCCGGCCACGTTCGCCGACACGACCGGCGCCGTGGTGTCCTGCTCGACGATCGTGAAGTGCGCCATGCCCTCCTGCGAGACATTGCCGGCCACGTCGGTCGCCCGGTAGTGGAGCATGTGCGCGCCGGCCGTGTTCACCACGACCGCCGCCGTGTACGCCGTCCAGGCGCCGTCGTCGAGCTTGTACTCGACCGAGGCGACCCCGGACCCGCCGTCGTCCGTGGCGGAGACGGTCACGGTGGCCGCGTCGAGGTAGTTGCCCTCGGCGTCCTGCTCACCGGTGACCGCGTGCGCCACGGCCGGCGGCGTCGTGTCGGTGCCGCCCTCGACCACCCGGAACGGGGTGGAACCCGTCTGGGACACGTTGCCGGCCACGTCGGTCGCGCGGTACTGGACCGCGTGGTCGCCGATCGCGGTCACGGTCACCGGCTCGGTGTACGGCTTGAAACCCGTGTCGTCGATCTCGTACTCCACCGACGCCACACCGGATCCACCGTCGTTGTCCGTCGCCGTGACCGCGATGGTGGCGCTGTTGACGTAGTTGCCGTCCGGGTCCTGCGTGCCGGACAGCTCAGCCGCCACGGTCGGCGGCGTGGTGTCCTCACCGCCGGCGACCACCGTGAAGGACGACGTGCCCTCCTGGGAGACGTTCCCGGCGACGTCGGTGGCCCGGTAGCGAACCGTGTGCTCGCCGGCCGCGTTCACCACGACCGGGGCGGTGTACGCGGTCCACGCGCCACCGTCCAACTGGTACTCCGTGGATGCCACGCCGGAGCCGCCGTCGTTGTCCGTGGCGGTGACCGCGACCGACGCGCTGCCGACGTAGTTGCCGTCGGCGTCCTGCTCACCCGTGACCTGGGCGGTCACGGTCGGCGGGGTCGTGTCCTCCGGGCCACCACCGACCGTGAACTCGCCGAACATCGAGCCGTGGCCGGGGATCGTGCAGAAGTAGCGGTACTTGCCCGGCGTGAGCGTGACCTCTGCCTGGTGCTTGCCGCCGTTCGCGTCCTGCGGGTTGGCCAGGATGTTCAGCGTGACGTCGTGGTTGTAGCCGGGCGAGGACGTGTCGAACGTCAACGTGTGCGGCATGTTCGTGGTGTTGCCGGTGGCCACGCTGTTCTCGAAGACGATGGTCGTCGCGCCGGCCACCGCGGTGGTCGGCGCGGAGAGGTACCGATCGGTGGGGTTGCCGGCGGTCCAGTTGAGAGTCTGGGCCAGAGCTTGCGCCGGTGGCGCGTTCTGCGCCGAGGCCGGTGATGCCACCAGCCCCGCGATGGTGAGCACCGCGGCCAGCGCGGCGAGTACGGGTCGGAACATGAGCAGGCGAACCTTCCATAAAGGAGCGGAAAGCTGCCGAACGGCCGGCCGGCGCTCGGTGGCGCCGGCCGGCCGTTCGGCTAGAGCTTCCGTACCAGGATGTTGCGGAACTCGATCACATCGTTGTTGCCGTGGTTCTGCAGGCCGACGTAGCCACTGAGGAACTGCCGCAGATCCGTCGGCGGGTCACCCGGACGCGAGGACTGCTTGCCAGGCGTGTTGTCGAACTCGTTGATCACCTTGCCGTTGCGGATGATCGTGTAGTGCTGGCCGACAACCTTGACCTCGTAGGTGTTCCACTGGTTCTTCGGCGTGGCCCCGGAGTCGGGCAGGGCAACCGGGTCGAAGTTGTAGACCGACCCGGTCTTCTGCGGCTCACCGGTCTCACCGTCGTAGATCTGGATCTCCTGTCCACAGTAGATCGCGACCCACGCCTGCGAGTTCTGCGCGGAACCGGTGGTGCCACAGCTACCCGGCGGACGCTGCGCGAGCGGAATCCGCGGATCCGGGAACCTCGTGAAGATCCCGCTGTTGGCCCGGAACTGCTCCGGCGAGATGTCCCGGAACTGCACCTTCATGGAGAAGTCGCCGAAGGCTTCCTCGGCGTACCAGAGCATGCCCAGCCCGCCGGAGGAACGCAGCGACCCGTCCGGCTGGATGGTGAACTCACCCGAAGGGGCCATCTCCCACCCGTGCAGCGACTCCGCCGTCCCGTCGAAGATGGCGTCGTACCCGGTGGTGCCCGGCTTGCCGATCGGCGACGCCTGCGCCATCTGGATCAGCTTCTCCCGCTGGTTGGTGTTGATCACACCGGTCTGCCGGAGCTGCTGGGTCACCAGCCGGACGTGCTGCACGAAGAGGCTGTGGGTGGCCCACGTGCTCTCGTCGTCGATCAGGTCGTCGACCTTGCAGCCACCGCCGGCGTTCTTGTTCTGCACGGTGGTGTCGGTATCCCCGAAGAACACTGTCGCGTTCGGATCGGAGACCGTGCACCCGACGTTGACCGTCGTGCGTGCCGTGAACACCTCGCCGGTGGCGTAGGTGACGGCGAGCCGCGCGGTGAACGCACCGGTGCGGGTGTAGGTGTGGCGCGGGTTGGCCTCGGACGACGTGGTTCCGTCACCGAAGGTCCAGTTGTACGACACGCCACCGGCACGGGTGCCGTTGAACTGGTACGTCAGCGGCTTGTTCTGCACCGCCACCTGCGACGCCACCGGAGCCGGTGTCGCCTCACCACCCTGGTAGGTGACCCGGATCAGCTTCTGGTTCGCGTCGAGGCTGAAGAAGCCACCGGCGTAGTCCAGCATGTACAGCGCGCCGTCCGGGCCGAACTTGGCGTCCATCCAGGACTGCAGGCGGTCGCTGCCGTTGCCGGACGGAACGATCGGCCGGATGGTCTCGGCGAACGCCGGCGGCTGCGCCGTCGGAACACCCGCCGGGTCCACGGTGACCGCGATCCGGTTCTGCGAGTTGGACTGGTCACCGATGAACCACTTGTCGTCCCAGTACTCCGGCCACGCGACGCCACTGTCGGTGTCGACCTGGTCGTAGTGGTACGTCGGCCCGGTCATGACCGCCTGGCCGCCACCCTTGAGGTAGGGCTGGGTGTAGGTCGCGTCCGCGGCGTTGTACGTCGGGATCGAGCTGTTCGGGCGGTTCGGGAACACCGGGCCGCCACCATCGGGTGCGTACCAGATCATGTTGTCCTTGATCGGCGGCAGCTCGACGAGACCGGTGTTGCGCGGCGAGGTGTTCAGCGGGTTGTCGCAGTCGTACCACCCGGTCAGCACCGACGCGTCGGTGTTGCTGCGGTTGCGGTACGGCTGCCGGTTGCCCATGCAGTACGGCCAACCGTGGTTGCCCGCCTCGGTGATGATCGTCGCGGTCTCGTACTTCGCCGGGCCCAGGTCGGGGCTCGGCGAGGACGCGTCCGGTCCGACCCACGCGGCGGTCAGCCAGTCGGTCTCCGGGTCGATCTGCAGGCGCGAGATGTTGCGCACGCCCATCACGTAGATCTCCGGCCGGGTCTTCGCCGTTCCCGGCGGGAACAGGTTGCCCTCGGGGATCGTGTACGTGCCGTCGGCCTCCGGGTGGATCCGGATGATCTTGCCGTTCAGGTCGTTCGTGTTACCGGCCGTGCGGCGAGCGTCCTGGAAGGACGTTCCGGCGAACTCCTGGGTCCAGTTGTTCCCCGAGTAACCGCTCGAACCCTGCGACGAGTTGCTGTCGCCGGAGCCGACGTAGAGGTTGCCGGCCTTGTCGAACGACATGCCACCACCGGCATGGCAGCAGCTGTGGATCTGCACGTCCCAGGACAGCAGGTCCTTGCGGGTGGACTGGTCGAGCGTGTCGTTCGCGGCGTTGTAGGTGAACCGCGAGACGGTCCGCTTGCCCATCCGGTTCTGCCGGTCGATCGACTCGTGCGGCATCCAGTAGACGTAGACGAAACCGTTGTCGGCCCAGTTCGGGTCGAGCACGATGCCGAGCAGGCCTTCCTCGTTCTTCACCAGCTCGTCACCGCTGCCACGGTTGCCCATGACGGCCAGGGTGGACAGCAGCTTGACCTGCTTGGTGGCCGGGTCCCACTGGTGGATGGTGCCGCAGCCCTTGCCGATGTCCGGGTTCTCCCAGTTGTTGGGCTGGGGAACGGCGTTGCCCGCACAGGCGGCCTTGCCGACGTAGAACACGGTGCCGTCCGGCGCGATGGTGATGCCGTGCGGCTCACCGATCTGGTCGAGCTGGCCGGCCTGGTTGGGCGCGGTCAGCCGCTCGATCTTGTAGTTCGCCGCGATGCCGGCCTGGCAGTCGGCGCGGACCATGCCGGTCGTCCACTTGAGAGCGCCGAGCAGGTGACCGCGGAAAGCGCTTTCACCGTAGCTGGCATCGGTGCCGCCCATGCCGGTGTAGAAGGACCGGCCGCCCTCGTAGTCACGGCACCAGGAGATCGGGTGGAACGCGCCGTTCGCGCCCTGACCCGGGGTGTAGAACCGCTCCTCCACCTGCGCCACCGTGTGCACGGTGCCCACGGGGTTCGGCGCCCAGTTGCGCCACTTGTCGGTCCGCTTGATGTTCAGCGGCAGACCGGCGGTGGCCGGGTGCTTGCGGTCGAGGATGTTGACCTGCGCCTCCTGCGGCGTCGGCTCCGGCGGCGGAACGGAGTCCGCCGTGTAGAGACCGAAGTCGGCCAGCTGGATCAGCGGCTCACCGGCGTTGGCCGTGATGTTCAGCCGGTAGTGCGCGTACGCCGTGGTGTTCGTGATCTCGAACTCGCGGCGCTGGAAGCGCTCCGGGAAGTCCTGGTTGGACTGGACGTCCAGGTCCGTCCAGGTGGTCCCGTCCTGGGAGCCCTGCAGCGCCCAGTTCTTCGGGTCGCGACCGTCGAAGTCGTTGGCCGAGGTCAACGAGTACTTGGTCACCGCGGCCGGGGCCGGGAGCTGGTAGGCCACCCACCCGGTCGTCGCGCGCGCCAACCACTTGGTGTTCTCGTTGCCGTCGGTCAGCTTGTCCTTGGTCTCGTTCGGCGGGTTCTCCGCGCTCGCGGTGATCGTCTGAACGGGCAGCGCGGGCGGCACGCTGCCGACCGGCCGGGTGCCGATGAGACCGGTGATCCACTCGGAGTCCGGCTGGAACTTGGCGGCGTCGGCGATGCCGAGGTAGCCGTTGCCGGCCTTGATGTAGTTCTGCAGCGCCAGTTCCTGCGACTGGTTCAGCGACACGCCCTCGGACGAGAGCATCACGACCGCACGGAAGTTGGCCAGGTTCGCCGGCGTGAACGACGCCGGGTCGGTGGAAACGTGGACGGTCATGCCGTTCTGCTGACCGAGACCGGCGATCGCGTCGGTGGCGCGGACCACCGGGTCGAGCTGGTTCTCGGCCGGTCCGTGGAAGACCAGCACGTTGATCGGGGTCGCGGCGGCAACGGCTGCCGTGGCGGCCGGGGCAGCGGCCGCGAGAACGGGGGTGAGCAGGGTGGTGGCCGTCATCGCCGTGCCCAGCAGCACGACCGCGGCGGTTCGCCACACTCTGCGGCGGGACAAGCCAGTGGGAACTCTTCGTCCCATCCCTAACAACTCCTTTGTCGGTGGTCGGGGGTAGCCGTAGTAGGGACTTAGTGCCCGGAGTGGGCGTGGTTGTGGAACCGGTCGATCGCGTCCTGCGCGCCGGGCGGCATGCTGCCGTCCGGGTTGCGGACCAGCCAGAGGCCGACCATCCCGCCGTCGGCGTGGAACTGAACGTGGCAGTGGTACATCCACACGCCGGGGCCGACGCCCTCACCGGCGATCACCTGGAAGCCGAACGAGGCGCCCGGGTCGAGGTTCTTGTTGTCGACCACGTTCGTCTGGTCGTTGTCACCGTTGAACATCCCCGTGCGGTTGTCCGCCCAGCGGTGCCCGTGCAGGTGGAACGTGTGGGGCATGCCGCCGTGGCCGATGCAGATCCACTCGACCCGCTCGCCCTGGTTGGCCTCGAACATCGGGGTGTCCGGGGCCATCTTGTTGTTGATGGTCATGTCGTTGAACACGACCGTGTACTGCCGGTCGGGCAGCAGGTCGCCACGCTTGCGCACGATGAGCCCGCCGTAGAGGCCGGCGATCAGGCCGCCGGTTCCGTGGTCGCCCATGGCGTGGTCGTGGTAGTGCCAGTAGCCCGCGCTGCCCGGCATGTACCGCGAACCCGCCGCCTGGTACCGGGTCTGCGTGGTCCACGTGTAGGTCCGGGTCTGGCCGGGTTCGTTGTAGGACAGGTGCAGTGGGCTGCCGTCGGAGTTCACGTCGTAGTTGACGCCGTGCGCGTGGATCGACAGGCGCCGGTCGGTGTTGTTCACCAACTCGATCTCGAGGGTGTCGCCCTCGTAGATCTCAAGCAGTGGGCCGGGAATCGTCGCCTTGCCCGGTTCGAGGCCGTAGCCGTAGCCGGTGCCGACCTTCTCGGCGTACATGGTGATCTGCCGGGTGATCCCGGCGGCCGCTCCGGCTGCAACACCGACAGCAGCCGGCGGCACCGTGCTGGCCACGGCTGCCGGCGCGACCACGCCGACGGCCGCACCGGCCAGCACGGAGCGGCGGGAGAGCAACCTCCGCAGCGGCCCTGCCTGGTCGTGCTTGTCCATCATTGATCTCCATTCGGGGCCCGAAAGCGCGGGGAGGATTGATGCGGGGGAACTGGCGCCGGGAGCTGACGCCGTTTGTGGTGGGGATTTCGGTGGGCCGGCCCCGACAGACCGTCTGGTGAACGCATGGCGCGCGTACGCGCGTGGGGTACCGCTGCCATGACGTCCCTGTCACGCTGCCTCGCCTTCGACCCGGCCGGAAGCGCCGCTTCCGATGAAACGCATCGAACTTATGCCGGGAAGCGACAAAAGTTAAAGGACCAAATGGCCTAACGAGCCGGTTTCGAGGGACAGATAAGTGGACAGGCCATCCCCAGGACTCCGGTACAGCCAGCAGCCGGGGCAGGTTAGTTCAACGCTTGACCGAAGTGACTCGATTCAGCGGAGGGATCAGTACCGCTGCCAGGTTCCCGCGGCGGGTCGCTGGCCGACGCCCGGTCGCGAATAGTCGCACACCCCGGTCGGGAAGGTGTCGCGCAGCAACTGCTCCTGCTCTTCGGTGAATGACGCCGGGTAGTAGTCGTCGAGGTCCAACGGCTTCAGGGTGCACTTGAGCCGGTCCTGGGACAGGTCCTCGCCCGCCACGATTCGCGGGTTGGCGGCGATCGGGTACCGCTCGCCGCAGCGCCCGCTCGCCGGGACGGTCAGCGGTTCGAGGATCCGCTCGGTCGGCGAGAGGTAGCAGCCGTCGCCGAGGTCGTCCGGCTTGTTCGCGATGACCTTCTGCCGGGCATCCGCGCCCGAGTCGTCCGCCGCGATGGCCGTGAGCCAGCGGTCCATGGCGTCGAGCTGGTAGTTGTTGGCCGCGTCCATCTGGGCCGGCTCCGGGGCGGACTCGATGATCACCTGGTTGGCCGCCGTGCCGTTCGCCTCGGTCAGCCGGCTCCGCATGATGAAGGACATCTCGGCCGTGTGGATGTCCGGGGGCGAGCCGGCCCGGTCGAGGTACATGCGCTGGTCGATGATCGGCGTGGTCGCGAGGCCCAGGCCCGCCGTGTTGACGATGTCGCTCGCGTAGGCCGCCCGCAGTGCCTTCTCATCGGCCGTGGTCCTGGTGGGGATGTGGTCGCCGGCCACGTCGTAGCCGCCGATGCCCGCGTTCAGCGCGGCGAACTGAGCGGGGGTGATCCGCTCGGACTTCAGCGCGTGCAGCCCGTACTGGATGCCGACGTTGTCGAGCACCGGGCGGACGAAGCCCGTGCGCTGGTCGCGGCCCAGCTGGTTGACCCACTGCTCGGCCGCACCGCACTTCACGCCGTCCGGGTTGGTCTCCGGGTCCCAGATGTCCTCGGCCGGGATGACCGGGGCGCAGCTGTCGGTGGCGGTCGACCGGCTGAGGAACGTCAGCTCCCACGAGCGGCAGGGGCTGTAGGTCAGGTAGCCGGCGACCGCCGTGCGCTGCTGCTCGGTGAAGGACGCGCCCGCGCCGTCGAAGTAGGCGTTCAGCAGGCCGCAGTCGGTGACCGGGCCCATCACGGTCAGCGGGTCCGGGTAGGAGATGCCCGGGACGATGCCGTCGAGGATGCCCGGGTACGCGTCGGCGATGCCGTACTGCTGGATGGCCCCGCCGGAGCCGCCCCAGCCGATGGTGTGGGTGATCGGGCCGTAGGTCTCGGCCACGTGTTCCTTCACCATCATGGCGACCTCGGCGGAGATGACCGTGCCGCAGTTGTTGTCCAGCACGTTCAGGCTCGACGAGACGACCGCGTAGCCGCGGGACAGGAACAGGTCGTCGACCACTCCCCCGGTGCCGGCGCCCTGCCGGTAGCCGCCGTTGCAGCCGCCGCCGAAGGTGTACACGAGCTTGCCGTTCCAGCCGGCCTCCGGCGCGGTGGGCGACGGCGTCGTGTCGTACAAGGCGGCCAGTTCGTACACCGCCCGGTCGATGGTGCCGCGTTCGATCCGGACGATGTAGGGCAACTGCCTGCCCTCGACCGTGACCGTGGCGAGGTTGGCCGGCCGGTCGGCCGGATCGTCGAGCGGCACGAACCGTCCGTCGGTCGTGCGGTACTGGTACCCGACCTTCGTCGGCGCCTCGCACTTGGGCTGCTCGGCCGGTTCCAACCCGAAGTCCGTGGTCTGGCAGTAGAACGGCACCTGCTGGCGGCCGGCGAATACCGGTCCGGAGCCGTCGTGGTTGGTGACCCGCAACGACGTCGGCCGGCCCCGCTCCCACGCGGTGATGGTGTTCTGCCCGGGACGCAGCCGGTCGACCAGGCCGAGCATCGAGCCGTCCGGCTGCTCGACGAACGCGCTGGTGAGGTCGCGGCCGTTGCTGACCACGCGGACGCGGTTCCCGCCTCGCACGCGGACCAACACGTCGCCGCCGCTGACGAAGTCCGTCTTCGGGTTCGACACGGCCGTGATGGTCACGGTCGTGGGTTGACCGGCCGAGGCCGCGGTGACCGTGGCCAACGCCAACACCGCCATCCCCGCGGCCACCAGAACACGTCCAACGCGCATTTGCTCTCCCCACACCACGTCGACCGGCAGCATCTCACAGCCCGGCGCGCTCGCGGGTCAGTACGCGACGGTGAAACGGATTCGCCGATGAGCCGGTCGTTCGGCCTCGTCGAGCAGTGCCACCGCGAGGTCGGCCGTGGAGATGGCCGACCGCCCCTGCGCGTCGACCACCAACTCGTCGGCACCGAGCCGGTAGCGGCCCGTCCGCGCGCCCGGCTCGAGCTGCGCCGGCGGGCTCAGGTAGGTCCAGTCGGCCGTGCTGTCCGCCCGGCAGACGGCGTGCTGCTCGGCGCACGCGTTGGCGATGGGGCGCAACGCTTCCGGGAAGTCCGGATCGTCCATCACCGTGGTAGCGGTGCCGGGGACGGTCAGCGTGGCGGCGCCGCCGACCAGCAGCAGGCGGATGCCGGCGCGAGCCGTCCCGGCGAGCAGCCCTCGGGTGCTGGCCACGAGGTCCGGCTCGCGACCGGGCGCCGGGCGCGTCGCGGCGATCACCACGTCGCGGCCGCGGGCGAACTCGGCCACCTGGTCGGGGTTCGCCGCGTCGCCGATGCCGCGGGTCACCTCGGTGACGTGGTGGCCGCGGGCTCGCGCCTCGGTGACCACTTCGCGGCCGACGGTGCCGGACGAGCCGAAGACGGTGATACGCATGGGTTTCTCCTGGGCTTCAATTGGGCCACCACGAGGGCGGCGAGGACGATGACGGCGCCGAGCGCCTGCGCGGTGGTGAGGGTCTGGTCGAGCACGAGCCAGCCGAGTGCGGTGGCGACGAGCGGGCTGAGCAGGCCGAGGAAGGTGACCTTCGTCGGCGTGAGCAGGCCGATCCCGCGGAACCACACGGCGTAGGCGAAGGCGGCGCCGATGATCGAGAGGTAGGCGTACCCGGCGACGTTGGTGCCGGTCATGGCCGGCGGCGGTCCTTCGACCACCAGCGCGACCGGTGCCAGCAGCAGCCCGCCGGCCACCAGCTGCCAGCCGGTGGTGGCGAGCGACGATGCAGGCGACGTCCACCGCTTGGCCAGGACCACACCGAACGCCATGGCCATGGCGCCACCGATCGCGGCGACCACGCCGACCGCGTCCAGTGCCGCGTTGGCGCGCAGCACGAGCAGGCTGACGCCGGCCACGCCCGCCGCACCGGCGAGCACCGTCCGGGTGGTCAGCCGCTCGCCCAACAGCCCGGCGGCCAGGCCGGCCACCAGGAGCGGTTGGAGCGCGCCGACCGTGGCGGCCACGCCGCCGGGCAGCCGGTAGGCGGCGACGAACAACAGCGCGAGGAACACGCCGATGTTGAGCGTGCCGAGGACGACCGAGCGCCACCACCAGATGCCCGAGGGGAGGCGGCGGGTGATCGCCACGAGCAGGAGCCCGGCCGGGAGCGCACGCACGGCGGCGGCGAACAGCGGGCGGTCTGCCGGCAGGAACTCGGTGGTGACCAGGTAGGTGGTCCCCCAGAGCGCCGGCGCGAGTGCGGTGAGAAGCAGGTTTCTTAGCACTAAACTAAAATACCTCAGCGCTAAGATACTTCGCAAGGGGTTACCTCAGCGCTAAGATTCCCGCATGGCTGATCACGTGGACATGGTGTTGGCGCAGTGGGCCGCACAGCGCCCGGACCTGGACGTTTCCCCCATGGCGGTGATCGGCAGGCTGTCGCGGCTGGCCCGCGTGGTCGACGCCCGGCTGGGCAGCACGTTCGCCGAGCACGGCCTGGACCGGGCATCGTTCGACGTGCTGGCCACGCTGCGCCGCAGCGACCCACCCCACCGGCTCACGCCGACCGAGCTGATGGCGTCGTCGATGGTCACCTCGGGCGCCATCACCCAGCGCCTGGACCGGCTGGCCACGCGAGGTCTGGTCACCCGCACCCCGAGCGCCAAGGACGGCCGCAGCCAGGAGGTCTCCCTAACACCAGAAGGCCTGGCCCTGATCGACCGCGCACTCCCGGACCACCTGGCCACAGAACAACGCATCCTGGCCCCGCTAGACACAACGGCCCGAGCAAACCTGGCAACCACCCTGGCCACCCTGCTAGCCGCCCTACAAACCGAGTAACCACCCCGCGAGATCGCGGTTCCCGACCCGACGAGATCGCGGTTCCCGACCACGAGATCGCGGTTCCCGACAGCGAGATCGCGGTTCCCGACAGCGAGATCGCGGTTCCGGCACGCATGTGCCCCAGTTGACGAGGCTCGGCGACCCGATGCGGAGAACCCCGAACACGCAGCAACCGCGAACTCGAGTACGGGAACCGCGATCTCACGTGCGGGAAGCTCGATCTCGCGTGCGGGAACCGCGATCTCGCGGGGTTAGGTGGGTGGGCGGGTGTCTATTACTCGCTTCAGTTTGCCCACCGAGCGTTCCAGAGTCTCCGGGTCCACCACCTCGACGCCCACGCTCACGCCCACCCCCGCCTTCACCCGCTCCGCCAGCTCGGCCGCCGCCGGGCCCCGACGCGACGCCGGGGCGCCGACGGCCGCTTCCACCACCACCGTCAACTGGTCCAGCCGGCCCTGCCTCGACAGCCGGATCTGGAAGTGCGGGCTCACCCCGTCGACACCGAGCACGACCTCCTCGATCTGCGTGGGGAACACGTTCACCCCACGCAGGATGATCATGTCGTCGCTGCGGCCCGTCACCTTCTCCATCCGCCGGAACGCCGGCCGCGCCGTGCCCGGCAGCAGGCGGGTCAGGTCGCGGGTGCGGTACCGGATGACCGGCATGGCCTCCTTCGTGAGCGACGTGAACAGCAGCTCACCGTGCTCGCCCGCCCCGAGCACGTCCGTGGTGAACGGGTCGATCACCTCCGGGTAGAAGTGGTCCTCCCAGACATGCAGCCCGTCCTTCGTCTCCACGCACTCCTGCGCCACCCCCGGCCCCATCACCTCGGACAGCCCGTAGATGTCGACCGCGTCCAGCGCCAGCCGCTCCTCGATCTCGTCCCGCATCTTCTCCGTCCACGGCTCGGCGCCGAAGATGCCGACCTTCAGCGAACTCGACCGAGGATCGATGCCCGCCCGCTCGAACTCGTCGAGCAGCGTCAACATGTACGACGGCGTCACCATGATGATCTCCGGCTCGAAGTCGGTGATCAGCTGGACCTGCCGCGCGGTCATCCCGCCGGACGCGGGAATCACCGTGCAGCCGAGCTTCTCCGCGCCGTAGTGCGCGCCCAGCCCACCGGTGAACAGGCCGTAGCCGTAGGAGATGTGCACCCGGTGGCCCGGGCGCCCGCCCGCCGCGTGGATCGAGCGCGCCATGACCGTGGCCCACGTGTCGAGGTCGGTCTCCGTATAGCCCACGACCGTCGGCTTGCCGGTGGTGCCGCTCGACGCATGGATCCGCCGCACCTGCTCGCGCGGCACGGCGAACATGCCGAACGGATAGTTGTCCCGCAGGTCCTGCTTCGTGGTGAACGGGAACCGCGCCAGGTCCGCCAACTCGCCGCAGTCGTCCGGGTGCACCCCCGCCGCGTCGAACTTGGCCCGGTAGAACGGGACATTGGCGTACGCGTGCCGCAATGTCCACTGTAGACTTTCCAGCTGCAGCGCGGCCAGCTCGTCGCCACTCATCCACTCGGCAGAGGTCATACCCCGGATGGTACGAGAATCTCAGGTGCTGTAGGAGTGCGCACCGGTCCCGGCGAGCGCGCCGCCGTCGACGATCAGGTACTCGGGGCGGATCGGCACGTTGCCGAAGTGGGACTCGAGGATCTCGCGGGTGCCGGCCGCGTAACGGGCCTGCGCGGACAACGACGAGCCGGACATGTGCGGGGTCATGCCGTGGTTCGGCATGGTCCGCCACAGGTGGTCGGCCGGGGCCGGCTGCGGGTACCAGACGTCGCCCGCGTACCCGGCGAGCTGGCCGCTCTCCAGTGCGCGCACGATGGCGTCACGGTCGGCGATCAGGCCGCGGGCCGTGTTGATCAGGTAGGTGCCACGGCGCATGGTGGCGATCAGGTCGTCGTCGAACAGTCCCCTGGTCTCCGGGTGCAGGGGTGCGTTGATGGTCACGACGTCGCAGTGCGGCACCATGTCCTGAGTGGACTCGTGGAAGGTCAGGTTCAGCTCCCGCTCCACCTCGGCCGGCAGGCGGTGCCGGTCGGTGTAGTGCAGGTGCACGTCGAACGGCGCGAGCCGGCGCAACACGGCCAGGCCGATGCGGCCGGCCGCCACCGTCCCGACGTGCATGCCTTCCAGGTCGTAGGACCGGGCGACGGCGTCGGCGATGTTCCAGCCGCCGTCGCGGACGATCTGGTGTGCCGGCAGATAGTTCCGCACGAGCGCCAGAATGTGCATGACCACGTGCTCGGCCACGCTGATGCTGTTGCTGAACGTCACTTCGGCGACCGTCACGCCGTGTTCGATGGCGGCGTCCAGATCGACATGGTCGGACCCGATTCCCGCGGTGATCGCGAGTTTCAGGTTGCGTGCCTTCGCGATTCGCTCGGCCGTCAGATAGGCGGGCCAGAACGGTTGGGAGATGATGATGTCGGCGTCGACCAGGTGCCGCTCGAACTCGGAGTCGGGACCGTCCTTGTCCGACGTCACCACCAGTTCGTGGCCGTTCCGTTCGAGATAGGGCCGCAGGCCAAGACCTCCGGAGACGCTGCCGACCAGTTCGCCCGGCGTGAAGTCCAGTCCGGACGGGCTGGGCACCGTCTGTCCGTCGGCGTATCCGGAAATCGCCGGTACGGTCGCCCGGGCGTACTCCTTCGGGTAGCCGTTCACCGGGTCGTCATAGAGAACACAGAGCACCTTTGCCATGTTTACCTCCTTGGGTGCTTTCCACGTTTCTCCGAAAACCCGTGGCACGCAAGGGAATCACGGCTCATGTTTTCGATGTGCCGATAAGCGTGGTGAATCAGCTCGGGTATGTGGTGGTCTCCGTGGCCTTGACGGTCGCCCACAACCGGGTGCCCGGCGTGAGGCGCAGTTCGGCCACCACGGCCGGTGTGATGTCCGCCAGCACCGGCGGTGTGCCGTCCAGCCGCACCCGCACCGTGTGGGCGTGCTGTTCGAGCCCGGCGATCGTGACGGGCCAACTGTTGCGCGGGCTGCCCACCGGCGGCTCGGGGTGCAGGCTGACGGCGGTCGGTGGGAACGCCACGTACACCCCGCCGGTCGCCGGCTCGGCGATCGTGAACCGGCCGCCGTCACGCAGGTCCACGACCGTGCCGGACGCCGTGCCCCGGTACAGGTTCAGCCCCACCAGGTTGGCCACGTAGTCGGTGCGCGGCCGGCGCGCCACCTCGGCCGGTGGCCCCGCCTGCACCACCTGCCCACCCTCGACGATCACGATGCGGTCGGCCAACACCATGGCGTCCAACGGATCGTGGGTGACGAGCAGCGTGTGTCCGGCGTACTCGTCGAGGTGCCGGCCGAGCTCGGCCCGAATGTGCAGGCGGTTGCTCGCGTCGAGCGCGGCGAGCGGCTCGTCCAGCAGCAGCAGGCCGGGTTCGGTGACGAGTGCCCGAGCCAGCGCCACCCGCTGCGCCTGACCGCCGGACAACGCCCGTGGCCGACCGTCCACCTGCGACTCCAGACCGACCTTCGTGAGCCACTCCCGGGCCGCGGCGCGCGCCGTGACCCGGTCCGTGCCGCGGGCCCGGAGTCCGAACGCGACATTGTCGAGCGCCGACATGTGTTGGAACAGAAGGTAATCCTGGAAGACCACGCCCACGTGCCGGTGCTCGGCCGGCACGAACACACCCGGCGGCGCGTCCCACTCGGCGTCGTCCAGCGCCACCCGGCCCTCGGTCAACCGCAGCAGGCCGGCGAGAACACGCAGCGCGGTCGTCTTGCCGGCGCCGTTCGGACCGAGCAACGCGACCACCTCGCCCGGCTCGATGACCAGGTCGAGATCGAGGGCGAACCCGTTGTCCCGCTTGAGATGCAGGTCGGCACGCAGGGTCATGTCACACCCCGGATCCACCGGTCGCGCAGGCTCACCAGCACGATCACCGACACGAGCAGCAGCACGATGCTCAGCACGATGGCCGCCCCTGGATCGGTTTCCAGCGCGAGGTAAACGGCGAGTGGCATGGTGGTCGTCTTTCCGGGGAAGTTGCCGGCGAACGTGATGGTGGCGCCGAATTCGCCGAGCGCCCTGGCCCAGCACAGCACGGTGCCGGCCACCACACCCGGCGCGATCGACGGCAGCGTGACCCGGCGGAACGTCAACCACCGCGACGCCCCGAGGGTGGCGGCCGCCTCCTCGTAACGCGGGTCGGCCGCCCGCAGCGCACCCTCCACGGAGATCACGAGGAACGGCATGGCAACAAAGGCTTCGGCCAGCACCACGCCCGTCGTGGTGAACGGCAGCGAGATGCCGAACCAGTCGTACAGGTACTGGCCGATCAGCCCGCGCCGGCCGAGCACGAGCAGCAGCGCCACACCGCCGACCACCGGCGGCAGTACCAAAGGGACGGTGACCAGCGCACGCAGCACCCGGCGGCCGGGCAGGTCACCGCGCGCCAGCAGCCACGCGAGCGGGATGCCGAGCACCAGGCAGATGACCGTGGCCAGGCTGGCGCAGACCAGCGACAGCGTCAGTGCCTGCCCGACCTCGGCGCTGAACAGCTGCTCGCCGAGCGTGGACCACGGCGCCCGGGCCAGCAGTCCGGCGAACGGAACGACCAAGAACGCGAGCCCGAGCAGCGCCGGCGCCAGAAGGACGAGCGGAGGCCGCCTCACGGTTCTTCGAAGCCCGCCGAGGCCAGCACGTCGCGGCCCGGGTCCATGACGAAGTTGATGAAGGCGGTCGCGCCCGAGGCGTTGGGAGCCTCGGCGAGCGCGGCGACCGAGTAGTCGTTCAACGCCTGTTCGGCCTCGGGGAACGCGATCCCCTCGACCTTGTCGCCCGCCGCCAGCACGTCGGTGTGGTACACGAGCGCGGCGTCGACCTCGCCGAGCGTGACCTTGGTCAGCACGGCCTTCACGTCCTGTTCGAGGGTGTCCGGCGCGGCCGTGACGCCCGCCGCCTCGAATGCCTTCTTCGCGGCAGCGCCGCACGGCACCTGCTCGGCGCACAGCGCGATCGTCTTGCTCTCGTCGGCGAAGTCGGCGAGCCCGGTGATGCCGCCCGGGTTGCCGGCCGGCACGACGATCTCCAGGCGGTTGCGCGCGAACGTGGCCGCCTTCTCGGTCACCGCTCCGGACTCGATCACCTGGGTCATGTTCACCGGCGACGCCGAGGCGAACACGTCGGCGGGCGCACCCTCGTTGATCTGCTGGGCGAGCGCCGAGCTGCCGCCGAAGTTGAACGTGACGGTGGCGGATGGGTTGGCCTGCTCGAACCGCTTACCCAGCTCGGTGAACGTCTCGGTGAGCGAGGCCGCGGCGAACACGGTGATGTCACCGGACACGGCATCAGCCGGGGCACCGGACGCCGGTGCGCCGCCCGGGTCGTCCGGGGACCCGCACGCGACCAGGGACAGGACAGCAAGTGCGGCCAGCGCGGCGCGGATCATCAGTTCTCCGGGATCTCGACGACGACATGGGTGGACTTGATCGAGCCGACGGCGACGACTCCCGGCTCGAGACCGAGTTCCTCGGCCGCTTCCCTGCTCATGAGGGAAACCAGCCGGAAGGGCCCGGCCTGCATCTCGACCTGGGCCATCACGCCGTCCTTCAGCACGCGGGTGACGATGCCGCGCATGCGGTTGCGCGCCGACGCGGCGACCGTGGTCCCCGGCTCCGGCGCCTCGGCCAGCCGCTGGACGAACGTGGCGAGCTCCCGCCCCTCGACGGCCATGCGCCCGTTCTCCGCCTGGACCACGGGCAGCCGCCCCTGGTCGACCCAGCGCCGCACGGTGTCGTCGCTGACCCCGAGCAGGGTCGCGGCTTCACTGATCCGCAGATTCGGCATGACGGCAATGATAGACACGCAGATGCGGAAGCTATCAAGGCTCTGGCCTAAGCCGTGACCAGCCGCCAGCACCGAGGGCGATCACCGCCTGTAACGGTCAGTCCCACCCAGACGACGCGTGGTCAAGGTCGGGGCCAGGCGAGCGGACGAAGCGGGACATGCCCATGTTTGGTGCGAAGACCAATAAGATCGCCGATCTCGAGCAGCTCAATCTCGCGCTGCGCGCACAGTTGGACCAGGCCAATGCGCACCTTGCCCACATCGGCGGTCTGGAACACTGGCAGGTTCGCCAGCAGATCGACCAGATGCGCGCCGAGCTGGCGAAGCTGGGCGCGGCACATCAGGCCGAAAAACACCGTAATGCCGCGGACCTCGAACAGGATCGGGTCGCTCACGCCGGCCGGCTGGCCGAGATAAGGGCCCAAATCGCTGCGGCCGGCGAGGAACTCGTGCCGTTCACGGACGAGCTGGTGTTCCAGCAGGCAGGGGTCTTCCGCTACCACCATCCCCTGGAACACGCTGACGACTACCGGTTCGAGCTGGACCGGATCTCGGCCGAGATGCGGCAGCTGATCAAGGACAAGACCGCAGTGGAGGCGAACTACGGGTTCACCTTCAACAACTCAGCCGCGCAGGGCCGAAAGATGGTCAATGACTGGTGCAAGGTGATGCTGCGCGCCTATAACGCGGAGGCCGAGAACTGCATCAGGGTGATGAAGGCTGGCTCCGTCGACACCGCGAAGAAGCGGCTGGACAAAGTGGGCGATGCCATCCAGAAGCTCGGAGGCATGCTCGACATTCGCATCAGCAGGCAGTATCGAGCGCTGCGAATGCATGAGCTGGAACTGACGGCGGACTATTTGCGCAAGAAGCAGGAAGAGAAGGAAGCCGAACGCACCGAACGGGAACGCCTCCGTGAGGAAGCAAAGGCGCAGGCGGAGTTCCGGCGCGAGATCGAGAAGCTGGAAAAGGAACGGCACCATCTGGCCAACGTGCGCCAGGCACTGCTCGACAAGGGCGACGAAGCCGCCGCTGAAAAGATCGAGGTCGAACTCGGCAATGTGGAGGCGGGACTGCAAGGACTACACGAACGCGAAGCGAACATCCGCGCCGGCTACGTGTACGTCATCAGCAATCTCGGGTCGCTCGGCCCGAAGATGGTCAAGATCGGCATGACCCGCCGACTCATCCCGTCCGAACGGGTTCTCGAACTTGGTGACGCTTCCGTTCCGTTCCGGTACGACACACACATCATGTTCTATTCACCGGACGCCGTGACACTCGAGAACGCCCTGCATCGCGAGCTGTTCGACCGCCGCGTCAACAAGGTCAACATGCGTCGCGAGTTCTTCTACGCCACGCCGAGTGAGGTACGGACCCTGCTCAAGAAGCACGCCGGCGCGGTCCTCGAGTACGTCAACGACGCAGAGGCTCTCGAGTACCGCCAGAGTCATCACACACCCGAACCGGAGTCCGCTATGGCCGTGACCTCCGGCTGACGGAGACGCCGGGCACCCTGGCGAACGGGACGTGGAGACTGCATGCTGACCCCGTGTCATTGGTCGAAAGGGGTTCGTCCGGGGTGGTCGCCGGGCGGTTGGTCGCCATCCTCGACGCCTTCCGGCTGGGTGGGGGCGACTCGCTGGGGGTGTCGGAGCTGGCGCGGCGCACGGGGCTGGCCAAGGCGACCGTGCACCGGCTGGTCGGGCACCTGGTGGAGACCGGCCTGCTCGAGCGGGACGGGCACACCGTGCGGCTCGGGTCGAAGCTCTTCGAGCTGGGCCAGCGCGTTCCCCGGCAGCGGGACCTTCGCGACGCCGCCCGCCCGGCCATGGCCGACCTCCGCGACGCCACCGGGCACACGGTCCACCTGGCCGTGCGGGACGGCGCCGAGGTGCTCTACGTCGACATCCTGCCGGGGCCGGACGCGCCGGCGACACCCGCGCGGATCGGCGGGCGGTGGCCCGTGCACGCGACCGGCGTGGGCAAGGCCATGCTCGCGTTCGCCGCGGCGGCCGACCGGGAGGAGTTGCTCGCCGGCCCGCTCCCCCGCGTCTCCGCCCGCACGGTCAGCGCCCCCGGGCTGCTCGCCAAGGAGCTGGCCACCATCGCCGCGGCGGGCATCGCGTTCGACCGGGAGGAGTCCAAGCCCGGGCTGGTCTGCGCGGCCAGCCCGATCTTCGACCCGGACGGCGTGGTGGCGGCCGTCTCCGTGTCCGGCTGGAGCACCCGCACGGACCTGGACCGGGTGGCCGCGGCCGTCCGGACGGCGGCGTTGACCATCAGCCGCGGTCTCGGAGCCCCAACGCCACGTCGATGATCATGTCCTCCTGACCACCCACCAACCCCAACTCCCCGCACCGCGCGAGAATCGTGTGCGCCGGCACCCCGTACCGCTCCGCCGCGCGCTCCGCGTGCAACAGGAAACTCGAGTACACCCCCGCCCACCCCTGCACGATCGCGTTGCGGTCCAGCTTCGGCCACCGAGAAAGATACGGCCGCACGACCTCCTCGGCCGCCGTCAGCAACCCGAGCACGTCGAGCCCCGTGCGCACCCCGAGCCGGTCGAACACGGCGGCCAGCACCTCGGTCGGCGAGTTGCCCGAGCCGGCGCCGAGCGCGCACAGCGAACCGTCGATCTGGCGCACCCCCGCCTCCTGCGCGAGCACCGAGTTCGCCACGCCGAGCGACAGGTTCTGGTGACCGTGGTAACCGACCCAGGCCTCGTCCCCCACCTCGGCCACCAGCGCCTCGAACCGCGCTTTCGCCTCGTGCATCAGCAAAGCACCGGCCGAGTCCGTCACGTATGGACACTCGCAGCCGGCGTCCACCATGATCCGCGCCTGCTTCGCCAGCTCCTCCGGCGAGATCCGGTGGGCCATCATGAGGAACCCCACGGTCTCCATGCCGAGCCCGCGCGCCACACCGAAGTGCTGCGGCGCCACGTCGGCCTCCGTGCAGTGCGTGGCCACCCGGACCACTTCGGCGCCGGCGTCGTGCGCGCGGCGCAGGTCGTCGGCCGTGCCGATGCCCGGCACCAGCAGCACGGCGATCTTCGCCCGGCGGGCCTCCTCGCGGGCGGCGGCGATCAGCGTCAGCTCGTCGGTGTGGGAGAAGCCGTAGTTGAACGACGAGCCGCCCAGCCCGTCGCCGTGGGTCACCTCGATGACCTCGACGCCGGCCTCGTCCAATGCCCGCACGGTGTCCCGGACCTGCTGCTCGGTGAACTGGTGGGCCATCGCGTGACTGCCGTCGCGCAGGGTGGTGTCGGTGATGCGGACATCGTTCGCGAGTGGCGGCCTCATAGCGCGGCCGCCATCAGCTCGCCGACGCGCGCGGCGGCGGCCGTCATGATGTCGAGGTTGCCCGCGTACTCCGGCAGATAGTCGCCGGCACCGCGGACCTCCAGGAAGATCGCGACCCGGCCGGGGTCGAACTGCGGGTCGGCACGCAACGTGTAGCCGGGCACGTATTCGCGCACAGCCGCCACCATGTCCACAATGGACTTGGAGATGGCGTCGTGGTCGGCATCCTCGCCGATCGCGCAGAACACCGTGTCACGCATGATCATGGGTGGCTCCACGGGGTTGAGGATGATGATCGCCTTGCCGCGCTCGGCACCGCCGATCTCGGCGACCGCGCGGCCGGTCGTGTGGGTGAACTCGTCGATGTTCGCCCGGGTGCCCGGGCCGGCGCCGCGAGAGGCGACCGACGCCACGATCTCCGCGTACGCGACAGGGGTGACCCGCGAGACGGCGTGCACCATGGGGATGGTCGCCTGGCCGCCGCAGGTGATCATCGAGACGTTCGGCGCGTCGAGGTGCTCGGGCAGGTTCACGGGCGGGCAGACCATGGGGCCGAGGTGCGCCGGTGTGAGGTCGACCGCACGGATGCCGGCCTCGGCGTAGCGGGGCGCGTTGGCCACGTGCGCCTTGGCCGAGGTCGCCTCGAACACGATGTCCGGCAGCGGGTCCTGCTCGAGGAGCCAGTCCACGCCGCCCGAGGACGCGGCGATCCCCGCCGCTCTGGCCCGCTCGAGCCCGTCCGACTCGACCACGCCCACCATGTACGCGACCTCGACCAGCGAGCTGCTCCGCAGCTTGGCCAGCAGGTCGGTGCCGATGTTCCCGGGTCCCACGATCGCCGCTGTCACCATGTCTCCGTCACCATGTGCACGACCCTCGCACGGGAGCCCCGGGCGCGGTCAGCACCACGTTCCATTCAGCGGAACAGCGGGTCGTCCACTGTGGACCGATCATGGGGGGTTGCGCCTCCGCCGATCCGTGCGTACCCTGAGCACGTGGGTGCGGGCTCCGCCCCCCACACTTCTTGATTTTCCTTCTGCGGCGTTTGCCGGCAGGTTCCGGCGTGGTCACCGCACCTCCCAGAAAGCATAAACCCATGTATAACAACGAATTCAGCGGAATCCTGGACGTGGTGGACAACCGCGCTCAGGTGCGGGCCGACGGCTACCTGCCCGGCCCGGACGACCTCACGGTGCCGATGCGGGTGGTCCGCGAGCGCGGACTGCGCCGCGGCGACCTGGTCACCGGCACCCATGACAACACGAAAGTCCACATCGACACGGTGAACGGGCTGCCGCCGCGCAAACGGCCGGTGTTCACCGACCTCGTCCCGCTCTACCCGAACGAACGCCTGCGACTGGAGACCGAGCCGCACGAGCTGACCGCACGCGTGACCGACCTGGTCATGCCGGTCGGCAAGGGGCAGCGCGCGTTGATCGTCGCGCCGCCCAAGGCCGGTAAAACCTCGGTGCTGCAGGCGATCGCGCACGGCATCAGCAAGAACCACCCCGAGTGCCACCTCATGTTCGTCCTGGTGGGCGAGCGCCCCGAGGAGGTCACCGACCTGTCGCGGTCCGCGCCCGGCGAGGTGGTGGCCGCCACGTTCGACCGGCATCCCCGCGAGCACATCGCGCTGGCCGAGCTGGCCATCGAGCGCGCCAAGCGCCTGGTCGAGCAGGGCAAGGATGTGGTGGTGCTGCTCGACTCCCTCACCCGCCTCGGCCGCGCCTACAACCTGGCGGCGCCCGCCTCCGGCCGGATCCTGTCCGGCGGGGTGGACGCGAGCGCGCTGACACCGCCGAAGAGGTTCCTGGGCGCCGCCCGAAACATCGAGAACGGCGGTTCCCTCACGATCTTCGCCACGGCGCTCGTGGAGACCGGCTCGGTCGGCGACTCGCTCATCTACGAGGAGTACAAGGGCACGGGCAACGCCGAGCTGTGGCTGGACCGCGGCATCGCCAGCAAGCGCGTCTTCCCAGCCGTCCACATCGGCCGGTCCAGCACGCGTAAGGAGGAGCTGCTGCTGAGTTCCGCCGAGCACACGGCCACCCGCTCGCTGCGCCGCGCCCTGGTCGGCCGCGAACCCCAGCAGGCGGTCGACATGCTCCTCGACGGGCTGCGCAAAACCAGCACGAACGCCGAGTTCCTCGGCCAGCTCACGCGGAGTGTGCGCCCGTAACCGTGCGAACTGGCCGCAAAAGGCGGAAAGTGGACACATGGGCAGACCCGAACGATCCCTCGCCAGCCAGCTCAGCGAACTCACCGAACTGCTCCTCGACACGGACACCGTGGCCGGTGTGCTCGGCCACGTGGTGCATGCCGTGGCCGAGGTGATCCCCGACGCCGACCTGGTCAGCGTCACATTGCGGTCCCCGGACGGGCGGTTCTACACCCCCGTCGAGACCGACACGACGGCCGTCGAACTGGACGAACTGCAGTACCGGTGCGGGCACGGCCCGTGCGTCTCGGCGGCCGTCAAGAGTGGTCCCGGCCACGTTTACAGCGGCGACCTGGGCGCCACCCCCGACTGGCCGGTGTTCGGACCGGGAGCCGCCCGCCGCGGCTACCACGCCGTGCTGTCGACCACGCTGCTGCCTGGCCCCGGCCGGTTGGCCGGGGCGCTCAACGTCTACTCCCGCCACACTGGCCACCTTGGTTCACCCGAAGCCAGGGACCGGGCGCTGCTGTTGGCCACGCATGCCTCGCTTGCCCTGGCTGGCACCGAGGCGGTCCGGCTGGCCGATCTGCAGGAGACCCAGCTGCGTCAGGCGCTCGACAGCCGTGACGTGATCGGGCAGGCGAAAGGGATCCTCATGCATCGGCGCGGCATCAGCGCCGACGAGGCGTTCGACCTGCTGCGGCGGGCGTCGCAGGATCTCAACCAGAAGCTCGCCGACGTGGCCCGCGTCATCGCTGAGCGACACATCGAGTTGAATCTGCCCGGGTAGGTGGTTACACGGGACGACACTCAGTAGACGACGTGCTTGCCACCGTCAAGAATCACAGTCTCCCCAGTGACCAGATCCATGGCCAACAGCCCGAGCACCGCCTGAGCAACATGCTCCGGTCCAGCCGTCTGCCGCAACGGCACGACCTCACGTTCAGCACTCGCCCTAGCCTCGAACTCGACAGCGCCATGCAGCCCGGTCTGCCACCGGGTAGCGACCGTACCGGGAGCCACGGCGTTCACCCGAACCTCGGGAGCCAGCGCGACTGCCAGATTCCTGGTCAACTGCAACAACGCCGCCTTGCTCACCCCGTACGCGATGGACGAACCACCGGCCCGGTAACCAGAGATGGAAGCGATGTTGACCACCGCGCCGCCCGCCGCCCGCAACGGAGCGGCCAGCGCCCGGACCACCCGGAACGGACCGAGCACGTTCACATCGAGCACGTGATTGAACGCATCATCGGTCAACCCGTCGAGGTCGGAGTGGGGCACGCGGTAGGTGGTGGCAGCGTTATTGACCAGCACATCCACCCGACCGAAGCGATCGAGGGCAGCGGCGGCCAGGTCACGGACCTGCCGGTCGTCGGCCACATCGGCGGCCACCGCGAGGCCGGCGCAGCCGAGGCCGTCCAACGACGCCACCACGGCGAGCGCCTCGGCGTCGGACCGCGAGTAGTTGACCACCACACCGGCCGCTCCCGCCCTGGCCAACGCGAGGGCAGTGGCCCGGCCGATGCCGGTCCCCCCGCCCGTGACGACTGCGACCGTGCCAGTCAGCTCCATGCCGCACTCCGCCGACGGACAGGGCTCCGGTTCGATGATGTCAGACAACACCGACAAAAACGGTCCAGGGACCCCTGATCTAATTCTAGTCGAGAGCACCGACAAAGCCTGGCGATCAACTCCATGCCGCACTCCTCAGGGTGTTGACCACTCCATGGTTCTCCAGCTGCGAGACCGCCCCCGCCAACAGGGCAGCGAACGCCCGCGATCCACGCAACGACTCCGGCAGCAGATCCTCCACAGAGGATTTTTCCCACAACTGGAACGCGGCCAGCGCGAGGCAGATCAGCCGCGGCCCGCGGCCGGCCGCCATCAGCTCGGCCGCCGGGGCCAACAGCCGGGGTGGCAGCTTGAGCCGGCCGTCCGCGCCGATCTGGGCCAGCCGGTGGGTGATCCGCGGATTGGTGAGCCGAGCGAGGAGCCCGGCCGGATCCGGGTCGAGGTCGTGACCGGTCTCCGTGCGGACCAGCCGTTCGACGTAGCCGGCGAACTCCGGGCGACCGGCCACCTCGGCCACGGTGGCGAAGCCGGCGAGCAGGCCGAGGTAGGCGAGGGCGGAGTGGGTGCCGTTCAGCAGCCGCAGTTTCGCTCGCTGGTACGGCCCAATGTCGGCCACCAGCTCGACCCCGACACGCTCCCAGGCCGGGCGCGGGCCGGCGAACCGGTCCTCGATCACCCACTGCCGATACGGCTCCCCCACCACCACGCCACGGTCGAGCAGGCCGAGACGGTCGGACACCTCGCGCACGTCCGCCTCCGTGGTGGCCGGCACGATCTGGTCGACCACGCTGTTCGGGAACGTCACCCGGCGCCTGATCCAGTCGGCGAGCGCGGGCTCCGCGTGCGCGGCCACCAGCCGGCCGAGGCGCCGGCCGTTGTCCGGGAGGTTGTCGCACGAGATGACGGTCAGCCCGGCGTCCGTGGCACGCCGGGTCCGCAGGCCGCGGATCAGCTGGCCGAGCAGCGGTTCGCCGTAGCCCGCCTCGGTCACGGTGATCGTCACGACGTGCGTGGTCTCGGCCGCCAGCAACGCCGTGAGCCGGTCCGGCTGCTGGGTGGCGAGCAGTACCTCGCGAATACTGCCCACCACCTCCAGCCGCTCGCCGGCCGCGTCCCGCTCGGCGACCGTGAAAAGACAGTCCTGTTCGCGCAAAGCATCCCGCACCGCCGGGTTGCGTTGCGCCACCGCGCAGATCGACCAGTCGCCGCCGGCCGCGAGCATGGCCCGCTGGGTCAGCACCGCCTGGTGCGCGCGGTGGAAAGCACCGAGTCCCAAGTGGACGATGCCGATCCCACCGTCGGGCAGCACCGTGTGCGGGTCGACCGTCCAGCGTGTCAGCAGGGTCAATGCTCGGACCCGATGTCCACGTTCTTACTCTCCTTCGACAGGAAGAAGGCCACGAACGACACTACCGCAGTGAAAATCATCCAACAGGCGACCAGCCAGCCCGATCCGCCGGCCTGGGCGACGAGCGCGGCGGCGATCAGCGGGGAGAAGCCGCCGAGCGCGGCGCCGATCTCACGGGACGCGGCGAACCCGGTGTAGCGCACCTTGGCCCCGAACAGCTCCGCGTAGAACGCCGGCTGCACGGCGATCATCGGCGCGAACCCGAGCGAGGTGGCCACGATCAGCGCCGCCCAGATGACTACCGGCTCGCGGGTTTCGAGCAGCAGGAAGAACGGGAACGCGAACGCCGCCGTGAACACCACGCTGAACAGGTTGAGCGGGCGCCGTCCGATCCGGTCGGACAACGCGCCGTACACGGGTTGCAGCGCGATTACCACCACACTGAACAGAATGACGCCCGTGAGCCCGACCCAGCGGTCCAGCTCGAGCACCTTCGTGATGTAGGTCAGGCTGTAGGTGGCGTAGATGTAGACGATCGCCGTGTCGCAGATGTGCGCGCCGATGCCGATGAGGAAGTTGCGCGGGTAGCGGCGCAGCGCGTCGAACACCGGTAGCCGCACGGTGGTCTGCTTCGCCGCCATGCGCCGGAACACGGGCGACTCGGCCACGCGCAGCCGCACGTACAGAGCGACCGCGATCAGCAGGAAGCTGAACCAGAACGGGATCCGCCACGCCCAGGCGAGCACCGTCTCCTCGCCCAGCGACTCGACCGTGAGGAACACGATCGTCCCGGTCAACAGTCCGATTTGGACACCGGTCTGCGCGAACGAGGTGAAGAACCCGCGCCGGGCCGGCGGGGAGTGCTCGGCCAGCAGGGTCGACGCGCCGCCGAACTCCGCGCCCGCACCGAGGCCCTGGCACATCCGCAGCACGGTCAGCAGGATCGGTGCGGTGATGCCGATGCTCTCGTAGGTCGGCAGGAGTCCGATGAGGCCGGTGGAGATGCCCATGACGAGCGTGGTGAGCACCAGCGTGGCGCGGCGGCCGATGCGGTCGCCCAGGTGACCGAAGATGAACCCGCCGATCGGGCGGACGGCGAATCCCACGCCGAAGGTCGCGAACCCGACGATCGCGCCGGTCGCCGGATCGCCCGTGACGAAGAACAGTTCGTTGAACACGAGCGTGACGGCGAAGCCGTAGATGAAGAAGTCGTACCATTCCAGCGCGGTGCCGACGACGGACGCGGCTACCACGCGGCGTAACTCGGTGGGGTTGGTCTCTTCTACGGTACTGCCATCGTCGTTGACGGCGGGCCGGGTCATGACCGCTCCTCCTCTGTCCTCAGTAGAGTGTTGAGCTCCCGCCAGGTGACGTCGGCGATCGGGATGCCGTGGCGGGTGCGTTCGCGGAGCACGCGCTCCTCCGGCTCGCCGGGTATGAGCACCTCGCGATGTCCCTGCGCCGGCGGGGTTTCGTTGAGCCTGCGGCAGAACTGTTCGGTCTGTTCGCGGAAGTCGGCCACCGGCAGGAACGCGTTGATGTCGAACGCCATGAGCACGGTGCCGAAGTCGCCGCTGTAGCCGGGCATGCTGCCGATGCCCGCGCCGGACACCAGCCCGGCCACGAGTTCGATGAGCACGCTCAGGCCGTAACCCTTGTGCCCGCCGAACGGCAGCAGCACGCCGCCGTCGTAGAAGTCCGCCGGTTCGGTGGTGGTCCGGCCGGCCGAGTCGAGAACCAGCCCCTCGGCCACCTGCTCGCCGCGGTCCCTGGCCACCGCGAGCTTGCCCTCGGCCACCCCGGAGGTGGCCCAGTCCATGACCACCGGTGGCGCGCCGGCGCCCCGGGGCGCCGCCCAGGCGAGGGGGTTCGTGCCGAGCCGGCGTTCGCGGCCGCCGTAGGGCGCGACCGTGGCGTCGGCGTTGCCGAACGCGAGGGCCACCAGGTCGTGCTCGGCCAGCGTGGCCACGTACTCGCCGAACCGGCCGATGTGGTTGCAGTCGCGGATGACGGCCACGCCGCTGCCGTGTTTCGCTGCCACGGCCCGCAGTTCGGTCACCGCGTGGCCGGCGGCGAGCTGCCCGAACGCGCGGCGGCCGTGCACGAGCACGGTGCCCGGCCTCGTGCGTTCGGACTCGGGCGTGGCACGCGGGTCTATCCGTCCCTCGTGGACATTGGCGACGTAGGTGACCAGCCGGCGGGCTCCGTGCGAGTCGTGGCCCAGCAGGTTCGAGCGGACGAGGGACTCGGCCACCACCCGCGCCTGCTCGGCCGGCGTGCCGACCGCGGCGAGGATCGCCGTGGCCAGCGCACGCAGCTCTTCGGAAGGGACCAGTCGCATGTGTTCCACCTGACGGAATGGCGTTCCATCTTCGCGTGGTCATAGTGACACAATTCGCCCATCATGTGAAGCGGGTCACTGTCAGCGAGCGCCGAGGGCCTTGGAGACGGCCGCGGCGGCCTCGGCGACCAGGGCGCCCCGGGCACCGCCCGCCTGGTGCACGAGCGCGGCGGCGGACACCGCGCCGAAGACGTCGCCCGTGTGATCGAACACGGCCGCGCCGACGGCGCACACGCCTGCCTCGTTCTCCTCGTGGTCCTCCGCGTAGCCGCGGGTCCGGACGGTGGCCAGGTCGGCGAGCAGCTTTGTCTCGTCGGTCAGCGTGTGCTCGGTGCGCGCGGGCATGCCGGCGCGGGTGAGCAGCGCCAGGACATCGTCGTCGGACATGGTGGCGAGGATGGCCTTGCCGATGGACGTGCAGTGCAGCCGCAGGCTCATGCCGACGCGCGAGGCGAGCGTGTACGGGTTGGCGCCCTCGAGCTTGGCCACGTACACGGCCTCGTCGCCGGACAGCAGCGCCAGATGCACCGTCCAGCCGGTGCGTTCCTGCAGGTCACGCAGGATGGGCCGCACCTGCTCGGCGATGTCCAGCCGTTGCAGGAACCGCCCGGCGAGGCTGAGGATGCGCGGGCCCCCGACGTAGGAACCCTTGCCGTCGGAGCGGGCGAACCCGTGCTGGACCAGGGTCTGGAGGATCCGGTGCACCGTGGGCTTCGGCAGGCGCGTGTGGCCGGCGATGTCGGCCACCCGGGAGTGGTCGGCGAGCGCCTCGAGCACCACCAGAGTCTTGTCAGCCGCCGACGCTCCCACGCCACCTAATGTAGGCGAGATGATCGCGGAGTTCTGGTTCGACCCGGCGTGCCCCTACTCCTGGACGACGTCGCGCTGGCTGGTGGAGGCCGCGACCGTCCGTCCGATCGAGATCGACTGGCGGCTGCTGAGCCTGTCGGTGCTGAACGAGCATCGGGACGACGATCCGGAGGGTGACCCGGAGGGCTACCTGTGGGTGCCGGTGCGAGTGGCCACCGCGGTGCGGGAACAACACGGCTCGGCCGCACTCGGCCGGTTCTACGAGCGGCTGTGGACCCAGTCCGAAACGGACGACTGGATCGGGAACCTGGAGACGGCGTTGGCGGACGCGGGCCTGCCGAGGGACCTGGCGACGGCGGGCGAGGAGTGGGACGCCGCCGTGCGCCGCTCCCACTCGCGGGGAATCGCACTGGTAGGCACCCACATCGGCACACCGATCATCGCCGTCGAGGGCACGGCGTTCTTCGGTCCGGTGATCTCCCGCATCCCCCGCGGCGAGGAGGCAGGCCGCCTGTGGGACGCGGTGGTGACGGTGGCGAGCACCCCCGGCTTCCACGAACTGAAGGGCCCACCCCCAACAAACCCCGAACGCTGAACCCCGGCGAGTCCCACGTTGGGACCTGGCGAGTCCCACGTTCAGAACACGCGAGTCCCACATTCAGCGCGGGCGAGTCCCACATTCAGAACCAGCGAGTCCCACATTCAGAACTGCCGAGTCCCACATTCGCGACACCGCGCCAGCAGGCCGAATGTGGAACTCGCCGGGCTCCAACGTGGGACTCGCTAGTCGCGAACGTGGGACTCGCCGGTCACGAACGTGGGACTCGCCAGGTCCCAACGTGGGACTCGCCAGGTCCCAACGTGGGACTCGCCGGTCACGAACGTGGGACTCGCCAGGTCCCAACGTGGGACTCGCCAGGTCCCAACGTGGGACTCGCTAGTCGCGAACGTGGGACTCGCCGGTCGCGAACGTGGGACTCGCTAGTCGCGAACGTGGGACTCGCCAGGTCCCAACGTGGGACTCGCCGGGTTTTCTACTCTGGGATGCCGCTTGACGGGGGTTCGTCGCCCGCGGCCGAGTCGTCCTCCTTGATTGGGGCGTCGCCCAGATCCGTGATCAGTACTGGGGTGAGCGACTCGCCTACCCCGCCGTTGACCTCGACCACCGACACGCCCGCGATGCCGAGGTGACTGTCGCCCGTGTAGCGGAACGGGGCGACGGCTGGACCGGCGAAGTCGCCGCCGGACTCCTCGATGGCCGCCACGATGCCTTCGCGGGTCGGGTTCTCGCCCGCCGCCTGCAGGGCCTGCACGAACGTGTACGCCTGCGACATGCCGTAAACCCGGAAGTTGGTCAGCTCACCGTCACCGTGTTCGTCCCAGACCCGCTGCCACAGCTTCATCCACGGGTCGTCCGGTGCGTCGACGCCCGGGATGTACTCGGTGGTCAGCATGCCGTCGAGCAGGCTCGTGCCGTCGGCCACCGCACCCTCGGAGAACCGGGCGAGCAACGAACCGACGAGCGCCGGGTCCGAGCCGACGTTGCTGTAGAACCACTTGGGCTTGTAGTTCAGCCGCAGCGACACCAGCTGGCTGAGCGCGGTGTACGACGGCGTGTTGAAACCGACGATCAGGTCGGCGCCGGCCGCCTGGAGCTGCGCGATCTGCGGTGCCACATCGGTGTTGCCCGACGAGTACTTGGCGACCGCCACGATCTGGTCGTCCACGAACTGCCGGACGCCCTTCTCGCCGTCCTCACCGAAGTCGTCGTCCTGGAGGAACAGCCCTATCTTCGCTTCGGGCATGTTCTTCTTCACGTAGTCACCGATGATCTTGCCCTCGACCTCGTAGTCCGGCTGCCAGCCGAACGTGAACGGCCGCTCGTCCGGCCGGTCACCCCACTGCAGCGAACCGGACGACACGAACAGGTCCGGCACCTTCTCGTCGTTCAGGAAGTCGACGACCGCGCCGTGCGGCGCCGTGCCGAGACCGGAGACCATGGCGAAGATCTCGTCGTTCAGCACCAGCTCGTTGGTGACCTGGCTGGTGTTCGTGGGGTTGTAGTTGTCGTCGCGAACCAGGAACTCGATATTGCGGCCGTGCACGCCGCCGTTCGCGTTGACGAAGTCGTAGTACGCCTGGTGTCCGCTGGGGATCTCGCTGTACCCCGGCGCGGCCACGCCGGTCAGCGGGAAGTGCCCGCCGATCTTGATGCTGTCCTCGGTGACGCCCACCGTCGAGCCGCCCTCTTCGGAGCCGCCACCGTCGTCGGGACGCCCACCCGCCCCGCACGCGGCCGTGAGAGCCACCGCCAGTCCTAACGCGACACCTGCTGGCCAACGCTTCATGTACTTCGCCTCCATTGGATGAGTTTTCGTAGTCCACCGGCGAGGCCGGCCGGTGCCAGGAGCACGACCAGCACGGTGACCAGGCCGTAGATCAACGGTGCCAACTGCGCGGCCTGCACGTCGGAGAACCCGAGGTCCTCGCCGAACGCCGTGACCACCTGCGGCAGGAACGCGAGCAGCATCGACCCGACGAGCGCGCCGGTGAGGCTGCCGAGCCCGCCGAGCACCACGGCGGAGAGCAGCAGCAACGACAGTGTCAGCGTGAACCCGCTCGGCGCGGCGATCCGCGCGGACAACGCCATGAGCCCACCGGCCAGCCCCGCACAGCCCGCGCTCACCACGAACGCCGTCACCCGCGCCCGGCCGAGGTTGATGCCGGCCAGCTCGGCCGCCACCTCGTCGTCGCGCACCGCCTGCCACATGCGGCCGACCCGGCTTCGGGACAGGTTGGCGAGCAACACGAACACGATGATCACGCCGAACCAGCCGAGGTAGGCGAGATAGCGGGTGGACGTCAGCTCCTGCCCGGTGACGAAGTACGCGGCATCGGCCACCCAGTCGGGAATCTCCGGCACCCGTACGTTCAGCCCCTGCTCACCGCCGAGCTTTTCGCTGAAGTACAAGGGAATCCCCGGCACGGCGACGGCCAGCGCCAACGTCGCGCCCGCCAGGTACGGGCCGTGCAACCGGGCGGCCGCCACGCCGACGAGCGCGCCGACCACGAGCGTCACGGCCGTCGCGATCAGCAGGATCACCACGATAGGCAGCGTGCCCTCGCGTTCCTGCAGCATCAGCGCGGTCGTGTAGGCCCCGACGGCCATCAGCGCGCCGTGGCCGAGCGAGAGCTGCCCGTTCAGTCCCGTGAGGACGGTCAGCCCGCCGGCGGCGATCGCGAAGTACGCCATCGAGGCGAACTGGGCGTTGCGGAACTGGCTGGTCGTCTCGAGTACCAGCACCACCACGACCAGCGCGATCGCCGCGATCAGCAGGTGTTTTCGGCCCATCAGACCCTCCGCTCACGCACGTGGGCGAACAAGCCGCCGGGTTTCAACAGCAGCACGGCCATGAGGATCACCAGTGCCGCCAACGGCACCAGCTCCGAGCCGACGTAGCCGCTCACCAGGCTGAGCGACAGGCCGAGCAGCACGCCGCCCACCACCGCGCCGACCGGACTGTCGAGTCCACCGAGCACGGCCGCCACGAACCCGTACACCACCACACCGTCCATGTAGGACGGATGGACGAGCCCGCCGCCGGCGATCAGCAGCCCGGACAGCGAACCGACGAGCGCGGCGAGCGCCCAGCCGAGCGTGAGCATCCGGCCGACCCGCACGCCGAGCAGCCGCGACACCTCCTGGTTGAACGCCGACGCCCGCATCCGCAGGCCGATGTCCGTACCACGGAACAACAGCACCAGGCCGACCATGACCGCCGCCACCGCGAGGATGGTGAAGATCCCGAACCCGGTGAGCGCGATCGTGGTGTCGCCGAGCTGGAAGCCCCGCAGCCCGAACGGCGCGGGGAACGAGCGGTAGCGCGAGCCGAAGATGATGGCCGCCAACGCGTGGATGACGATGAACAGGCCGAGCGTGAGGATCACCGCGTTGATCTCGGACTTGCCGGCCACGTGGCGGACCACGAACCGCTCGACCACCGCGCCGAGCACCAGCCCGGAGACCAGCGCGACCGCGAAGCCCAGCCAGTAGGAGTAGCCGGCGTCGATGAGCACGAGCGCGACGTACGTGGTGATCATCGCCATGGGCGCCTGCGCGAAGTTCACGATCCGGGTGGCGCGCCAGATCAGCACGAGCGCCAGCGCGAACGCCGCGTAGACGGTGCCCAGCGTCAGGCCGGTGAGCACGGTGGTCAGCAACTGCTGCACAGGGAGACCTCTCAGAATCCGAGGTAGGCGTGGCGGAGTTGTTCGTCCTCGGCGAGGGTGGCGGCCGCGTCCCGCACGACCACCCTGCCGAGGTTCAGCACCACCCCGCGGTCCGCTATGGACAGTGCGCTGCGGGCGTTCTGCTCGACCAGCACGACCGTCAGCCCGTCGGTCCGCACAAGTGTGCGCAGCAGGTCGAAGATCTGCACGACGATGCGCGGGGCCAGGCCGAGCGACGGCTCGTCGAGCAGCAGCACCTTCGGACGCGCGAGCAGCGCGCGGGCGATCACCAGCATCTGCCGCTCACCGCCGGACAGCACGTGCGCGAGCCCGGCGCGGCGGATCTCGAGCACGGGGAACATCTCGTACACCCGCTTCAGGTCGGCCTTCGTGGCCCGAGCGCCGCGACCGAGCGCCCCGAGCCGCAGGTTCTCCTCGACCGTCAGCTCGGCCAGCACCCCGCGACCCTCGGGCACGTGGGACAGCCCCAGCCTCGGCATGTCCTCAGTGGACACGCCGCGCAGGTCCCGCCCGTCGAGCGTCACCGTGCCGCCGGTCGAGCGGACCAGCCCGGAGATGGTGCGCAGCAACGTGGTCTTGCCGGCGCCGTTCGCACCGAGTACGGCCGTGATCTCACCTTCGGGCGCGTCGAAGGTGACGTCGGAAAGCGCCAGCACCGGCCCGTAGGCGGCCGACAGCCCGTCAACCGTCAGCACTGGTCACCACGTCCTCACCCAGGTAGGCCGCCTGCACGGCCACGTCCGCACGGATCTCCGCCGGGGCGCCGCGGGCGATGACCTTGCCGAAGTCCAGGACCACGATGTCGTGGCACACGCTCATCACCAGGTCCATGTGGTGTTCCACGAGCATCACGGACATCCGGTCCGCCAGGCCCCGGAGCAGCTCCCCCACCTCGGCCATCTCGTCGCTGCCGAGACCGCTGGCCGGCTCGTCGAGCAGCAGCAGTTCCGGGTCGCTCGCGAGTGCCCTGGCCAACGCCACCTTCTTGCGCACCGGGTAGGGCAGGCTGCCGGGGAGCCGGCCGGCCACGTCCGCGACGCCCAGGTTCTCCAGCTCGGCCATCGCCCGGTCGCGCAGCGCGCGCTCGTCTCGCGCCCGGCGCGGCAGCGCGAGCAGCGCCGACCAGAAACCCGTGCTGGCGTGGCGGTTCGCGCCGACCATGACGTTGTCCAGCACGGTCATCCGGTCGAACAGGCCCAGGTCCTGGAGACTTCTCGAGATCCCGAGGCCGGCCAGTTGGTGCGGTCGCAGGCGGCGCAGCTCGGTGCCGCGCCAGTGGAGCCGGCCCGAGTCCGGCTGCACGAACCCGCAGGCCACGTTGAACAACGTGGTCTTGCCGGCGCCGTTCGGGCCGATCACCCCGAGCACCTGGTTCGGTGCCACCTCGAGGGAAACGTCGGAGAGCGCGACCAGACCGCCGAAGCTCACGGACACGCCGGACATCTCGAAATGTGCCACGCACGACTCCCTACGCTGGGGTGTGGTGGGCACCACTTTGGTCGCGCAGCACGACAATCGATATGGGCGCGGTGCACAAAATCAATGGTGCGAATCGACCCAAATACCACATGCGGGCTGGTTCTTCTGTGCGTTGGGTGCCACGCTGCGGTGATGGACGTCGCCCGGGTCCCCACGCTCGCACCCGCGCTGGAACGCGAGATCGAGCGTGCCTGGGCGTCGCTGCTCGGGCAGGCGGACGCGATCGCCGACGACATCACGCTCACCCTGCTGGAGAAGGACCCGTACTGGTCCCAGCAGCGTCCCAACCAGCAGGCCGACCTGCGGTCCAGCACCCGCGAGCACATTCGCCGGGGCATCCAGGCGATGGCCGGGCAGCCCGATCCGGACCAGCGGGCGATCGACGTGTGGCGCGAGACCGGCCGGCTGCGGGCCAGGCAGGGCGTGCCCATGGACCGTGTGCTCAGCGCCTACACGCTCGGCACCCGCACGCTGTGGGAGGCGCTGCTGCGCCAGGGCTGGGACCACCGCGTGGAGATCACCGAGCACCTGCTGCTGTTCGCCGGGCAGAAGCTGTGGGCGGCACTCGACGTGCAGAACGCGATCCTCGCCGAGTCCTACCGGCGGGAGAACACCCGGCTGCAGCGCCGTGACCTGCAACGACAGCAGAGCTTCCTCGACGGGCTGGTCGAGGGCCGCGGCGCGGACCCGGAGTTCGCCAGGGAGGCCCGCGAGGACCTGGGCCTCGGCCCGGACGAGCTGCTGGTGTGCGTGGTCGCCCCGTTCAACGACCCGCTCGACGAGCCGCTGCGCGCACCGGACGACCGGCTCGAACGCGCGGGCATCACGTCGCACTGGCACGTCCGCGGCGGCAACTACTTCGGGCTGGTCTCGCGGGACGGGCTGACGGTGGCCGAGGTGGCCGACCAGCTCCAGCCGTGTGTGGCCGGCCGGGTCGGGCTGGCGTCCTGCGACGGGCTCGCCGGGTTCGCGCGGGCCTACCTGCTGGCGTCGCGCACGGCCGAGTCGTTGCCGCGCGGCACGCAGCGGCTGGTGGCGCTCACCGACCGGCTGCCCGAGGTGCTGCTGGCCGGCAGTCCCGAGGTGGTGCCCGTGCTCGTCGCACAGACGGTCGGCCCGCTGCTCGGCCAGCCGCCGCAGCTCGCGGAGAACCTGCTGGAGACGCTCGCCGCGCTGCTCGCGAACGACGGCTCACCCACCCACGCGGCGCACACCCTGTACTGCCACCGGAACACGGTGATCTACCGGATGAAGCAGATCGAGTCGATCACCGGCCGCAGCCTGCAGAACGCGCAGGACAAGTTCGAGCTGACCCTGGGGCTGCTGGCCACCGGCCGCGCTCTCAACCGGAAGGAGTCGCCTTGACCTCGCTCGACTACCCGGAGGTGCCGGCCGGAGCCATCCTCACGGGCGCGGTGGCCCGGTACGGCGACCGGGTGGCGTTCGCCCGCGCGGGGGTCGAGCTGACCTATCGCGAGCTGGGGACCCGGGCCGCCCGCTGTGCGAACGGGCTGGTGGCGCGCGGGATCCGGCCGGGTGACCGGGTGGCGCTGCGGATGCCCAACTGCCTCGAGTACCCGGTCGCCTACTACGGCGTCATCCTGGCGGGCGCGGTGTTCGTGCCGGTCAACCCGCTCCTGCCGGAGGCCGCGGCGGCGAAACAGATAGCGGACGCCGGCGCCACGCTCACCATCACGGCGTCCGATGTGGACGGTCTCTGCGCCGGGCAGCCGGACGCGCCGCCGGACGTGCCGGTCGGCGTCGACGACCTGGCGCATCTCGCGTACACGGGCGGCACGACGGGCGAGTCGAAGGGTGTGGTGCTGCCGCACCGCAACGTCGTGGTGAACACGCTGCAGTACACGTGCTGGATGTCGGGGTCGCTGCCCACGCTGACGGCCGACGGGCTGGCGCTCGACCAGGTGGGCGACCCGGCCGAGTATCCGACCCGCCTCGGCACGGCCATCGCCATCAACCTGACGCCGTGGTTCCATGCGATGGGCACGATCGCCGGGCTGAACTCGTTGCTGCTCATGGGTTTCACGGTCGTGCTCCATGACCGGCTGGACCCGGCCGCCTACCTGGCCGACGCGACGCGGCTGCGGGTGACGACCATCGGCGGTGCGCCCGCGTTGTTCGCCGCGCTGCTCAACTCCCCGGCCATGGCCGACGCGGACCTGTCGTCCGTGCGGGTCATCTCGTCCGGCGCGGCGCCCATGCCCGTGGAGATGATCAACCGGCTGCGCGCGCTCGCGCCGGACGCCGTGGTGACCGAGGGCTACGGCCTGACCGAGGTGACCATGGCCGCCACGCTCGGACCGGCGCACCGGTCGGGGATCCGCAAGGCCGGGACGGTCGGCGTGCCGATCTTCGACACGGAGGTGCGGATCCTGTCGCCGGAGGGTGAACCGGTGGCCGCCGGCGAACGCGGCGAGGTGTGCGTGCGCGGGCCGCAGGTGATGACCGGCTACCACAACCGGCCCGACGCGACGGCCGACGTGCTGGTGGACGGCTGGCTGCACACGGGTGACATCGGCGTGCTGGACTTCGACGGTTACCTGTCCATTGTGGATCGAATGAAGGACATGCTGCTGTACAAGGGTTACAACGTGTACCCGCGCGAGCTGGAGGAACTGCTGGCCGCCCACGACGGTGTCCTGGCGGCGGCCGTGGTCGGCAAGCCGGACGACGCGGTCGGCGAACTGGCGGTGGCGTTCGTCGTGCCCGCCCACCCGTCGGTGACGGCCGACGAGATCATGACCGCCATCAACGAGCAGGTGGTGGCGTACAAGCGCCTGCGGGAAGTTCGCCTGGTCGACCAGATCCCCGTGTCGGCGGCCGGCAAGATCCTCAAACGCGAGCTGCGTGCTCGGCTGGTCTAACGGGCTTGGCCGGCGATGCCCTGAATGAGGCATTGAGGACGCTGGACGATGCTGTTGGTTTATTCATGCGCGGGCACGGGGTGGTCGCGGCGGTTCGGTGCCCTGAAGGACCCCTCGGGACACCGGGCCATGTCCCGAAGGGGTCCTTCGCAGCACCAACGCCACCGCACGCACGGCCAACACCCGAATAAACCAACAGCATCGCTGGACGTCTCGAATGAAGCACTCAGGGCGGTGCTCCGGTCGGCTTCATGCCACCGGCCCTTCGGCGAGCGCGTCGGCCAGACGGTCCGCCGCACCAGGGTCGTGCGTGGGAAGGATCACCAAGCCGGGCAGGCGATCCCGCAGGGCGTTGACCATGTCGACCGACACGCATCTGCTTCTTGTCACCGACACCCGGCAACTGGACCGAGGCCGTGAGCCCGGCCCGCACGCCGAGCGGGGCGGCTCATACCGCGCGGTCCCACCGTGCAGACCTTCCACGAGATCCTGACCCTCGTCGCCGCCGGCGGGGTCGTCTGCCCGCTCAACGCGCACGTGACCCGCTACTACACCCATCCCGGCATCACGTATCTCCCGATCGCCGACGCCCACCGACCGAGTGGATCCTGGTCTGGCCGACCGCCGGCGAAAGCCCTCGCATCCGCGCCTTCGCCCGGCTCGCGGGCGCTGCGGTCGACGAACTACGCGCATAATGAACCGATGAACGAGGACAAGCAGCCCGATCCGGTGCTCGATGCCGAGGTAGTGGAGGAAACGGCGGTCGAGCCCACGACCGGGCCGACGGTCCCTGACCCCGATCCGGTCACGCCGGCCTTCGACTACACCGACGCGGGCGTGCCCACGTTCGACTACGTGCGGGACCGGATCGAGAACAAGTTCACCACATCCGTGGGGTCCACCGAGCTGGCCGACGCGACGCCCGAGGGCAAGTCGGTCGACGAGCAGTTCGAGGCCCGCGAGAAGGCCGGGCGCGACAAGCTGGAGGCGATCCGCCGCGCCATGCGCGGTGAGTGATCAGGGTGTGACGACACCGGCCTCGTAGGCGAAGATCGTCAACTGCACCCGGTTGGCCACGTCGATCTTGGCGAACGCGCGGGTGATGTGGGTCTTCACGGTGGCCTCGCTGAGGAACAGCTCGGCCGCGATGTCCGCGTTGGACTTGCCGCGGGCCACCTCGGTGACCACCTCCCGCTCGCGGTCGCTCAGCCTGGTGAGCAACGTCTGCGCCCGCTGGCGCCGGGGGTTGGCCCGTGCCCGCACGAAGTGGCCGATGAGCGTCCGGGTGGTGCGCGGCGACAGCATCATCTCGCCGGACGCGACGATCCGCACGGCGTCGATGATCTCCCGCGGCGAGCCCTCCTTCAGCAGGAACCCGCTGGCGCCCGCGGCGAGCGCGTCGAACACGTACTCGTCGAGGTCGAAGGTGGTCAGCACCAGCACCCGTGGCGGCCGGGGCAGCGCGGTCACGGCGGCCGTGGCGGCCAGCCCGTCCATGCGGCGCATGCGGATGTCCATGATCACCACGTCGGGCTGGAGGGCCGTGACCTGCCGGACGGCCTCGTCCCCGTCGCCCGCCTCGCCGACCACCTCGAGATCGTCGGTACTCCCCAGGATCATCGACAAACCGGTACGCACGAGCGGGTCGTCGTCGATGAGCAGCACCCGCAGCCGATTCACGCGCACATGCTAGTGGGGACCCCACGGTAACCAGGCGCGGACCGCGAACACCCTCTCCGCCGTCGGGCCGATGCTCACGTTGCCGCCCAGCACCCCCACCCGCTCGGCGATTCCCGTCAGCCCGGTGCCGCCACCCGGTGACGGTTCCACGGGTGCCGCGGCGGGCAACGGGTTCACCACCTCCAACGTGAGGCCGACACCCGGGCCGCCCCGGACGGTCACGTCCGCGCCCGTGCCCGGCGCGTGGCGGAGCACGTTGGTGAGCGACTCCTGGACGATCCGGTACACGGCCGTGCCCAGCGGTGCCGGCGCCGTGCCCGCCTGGTCCAACAGGACCGTGAGGTTGACCGGCAGCCCGGCCCGGCGCGTGTTCGCCACCAGCTCGGGCAGCTCCACGAGCGTCGGCTGGGCTCGCTCCGGCGACGCCGAAGCCTCGGGCGTGGCGAACTCGCGGCCGTCGCGCAGCACGCCGATCACCTGCCGCAGGTCCTCGAGGGACTGTCGCGCGGTGGTGCGTACGGTGCGCGCCACCTCCCCCGCCTTCGGTGAACTGTTGACCTCCAACGCCCCGGCCTGCAAGGAAAGCAGCGACAGCCGGTGCCCGAGGACGTCGTGCATCTCGTGCGCGATCCGGGACCGCTCCTCCTGCCTGGTCATCTCGTCGCGCAGTTCCCGTTCCTTGCGGTCGCGGCGCGCGAGATCGAGCCGGACACCGCGCATGATGCCGACCGTGAGGGGGATGGCGACCACCACGGCCGTGAGCACCACGACGCCGATCACCTTGCCCGCCACGGTGTCGGTGCCCATCAGCTGACCGGCGATCGTGCTGCCGGGGTCTCGGCCGGCGTCGCGCCAGATGGCTAACCCGGTGGCCACGAAGACCACGGTGCCGGCCGCCCACAGCACCTTGTCCCGGCGGTTCGCGGCGAGCGCGGCCAACGCGATCAGCGCGGCCAACGCCTCCGCCCGCATCAGCAGCGGCGGGACGACCGCGATGGCCGTGACGAGCAGCGGCCACCGGTGGCGCCAGCACAACATGACGGCCGCGCCGATGGCGGCCACCAGGCTGAGGCTCGACAGGGCGTTCGGGTGCAGCGTCCTGGTGGTCACGTCGTAGCCGTCGGCGCCGAACACGAACAGACTGCTCATCACGCTCATGGCGACGGCGACCACCGTGGCCACGGTGCCGAGCACAGAACGACGCATGGGCAGAGCGTACGGACCCGCACCGACGTTGCCCGTCAACCGATCCGCTGTGCCGCCGGGGAGGGATTGACGACTTTCGGATGACCCGCTCCATTCGCGCGTACGACGCGGCCCGTGGACCGCCGCTGTTTGGCTTCACCACGCCAACATTCGTGAAAGGACCTTCCCGTGACCCAGCAGTCCCCGACCATCACCCAACCGAGCAACGGGCTCGGCACCACCGGTTTCGTTCTCGGCCTCATCGGCCTGGTGTTCTCACCGATCCCGCTGATCGGCGTGGTCGCCTGGCCGCTGGTCATCCTGGGCGTGATCTTCTCGGCGATCGGCATCGCCAAGGTGCGCGGCGGCCGCGCCACGAACAAGGGGTTGAGCATCGCCGGGCTCGTCGTGTCCGTGATCGGCCTGGTGATCTGCATCGTGTGGGTCGTGGCGATCAACGACGCGGTCGACGACATCAACGAAGAGGCCGCCAGGGAAAGCACGATCACCTACGAGGTGTCCGGCGACGCGGCGAGCGTCGACATCGACTACAGCACCTACGGCGACTCGGTGACGTCCAACCAGGAGACCGCCACGACCCTGCCGTGGTCGAAGGAAGTCAAGACGAAGGGCTATGTGAAGGGTGGCTCGCTCGTGGTGATGGCGGACGAGGTCGGCGGGACGGTGACCTGCCGAGTCCTGATCGACGGCGAGGAAACCACCACCAACACGGCGACCGGCTCCTTCGCGATCGCCACCTGCACGGGCTTCTGAGTAACGCGGGCCGGCGGAACCCATGGGTTTCGCCGGCCCGCATTCACTCCGCCGGATAGCGGTAGCTCAGGGCGCTGAACCCGATGTCGAAACCGAAGTACCCGCTTATTTCCGCGCTTTGCCCGGAGCAGTCGCTTTCCGAGTACGCGGTCGCGGTCACGTTGGTGTGGTACGAACGTGATGGCGGGAGCGGGTAGCAACCATGACCATGGATTACCGTCCGATATTCGGGCCCACGGAACGCCGGCTCGGGGTAGAAGCAGCCGTTGAAGATGATGCTGTCGCACGGGTAAGAAGGCGCGGCGCTGCTGGGGGTCGCGGTAATCACGAGGGTGGCCGCGGCGGCGAGTAACGCCGCGAACAGTTTTGTGGGCGTCATGTCGAGAAGAGTATTTGGTGGATGTCGCCGGCGGTTACCCTGCCGAGCCCCGTACCCGCCGCCCCCGCCCCACGACCGTGAACAACCACAAGGCCAGCCCGAGCGCCGCGAGAATACCCAGGACCCACCACGCGACCTGCCCGAACAGGGAGCCGCTCACGTACCTGGTCTCCACCACCACCGCGCGATAGGCATCGTCCGCCGAGGCCCGCGTCAGGTGGATGTCGCCGGTGAGGTGCTCCGGGAGGAACGACGCGTCGTAGCGGGTGAGGAACCGGCGCTCGGTGACCAGCCCCGCCACCACCGGATACGCCGCCGGATCAGGTTCCACCCAGCCGGCGAAGGTCAGTTCCGGGTCGTTGCCCTCCGGCGCCGGGTTGCTGATGTCCATCCGGTGGTCAGCCAGCACGTACAGGCGCAGCGGTTGGGCGTACCGCGCGGTGGCCGACAGCCGCATCGGGTACACCGGCTCGGTCGCGGGGAACGTGAACCGCATGGGCGGCAGCCCGCCGTCGAAGGTGCCCGAGTCCTCGGGGGTCAGCCGCACGGCGACCACCAGCCACCCCTCGGCCAGGTAGGGGGTGAGCGCGCCGGCCAGGGCGGGCGGCAGTTCGAAGCCGTTCGTGGTGAGCCAGCCGGCGACCGCGCCGGAGTCGGCGCCCGTGAGCTGGGCGACGTCGTAGGGCCCGACGGCCACATGGTCGGTGACCGTCACGTCCGACCCGGGCGGGGCGCCGCCCGCACCGTCGCCGTCCCTCTCGACCTCGCGGTACTCGATCCGCGGCGCGCTGATCTCGTCCAACTCGGTGAACAGCGCACCGTCGGCGAGCGTGAACTCCGCCCTGGCCGGCACGGGCATGATGAACGCGGCCTCGGTCGCCTCCGTCTCGGTGGCGATGTTGAGCGTGATCGCCTGCGTGCCGCCCGCGACCTCCACGAGCGCGGTCTCCTGGACCGCCTCGAGGCGCTCGTCGGCGAGCACCGCACCGCAGGCGCAGGCACCCGCCACCCCGGGTCCCACGAAAAGCGGTGTGAAGGCCAGCACAGCGACGATCAACAGGTTTCGCACGGCACTGGGACGCACGCGGGTACCCCGCCGGTTCCTGGCCGGCGGTCAGGCCGGAACGGCGCGACCACCCCAGTCCCCGCCGTAGAGCGCACCGATGGGAGGCAGGCCCTGCACCTGAACCGGTGTGACCGCCCAGCCCTCATTCGTGCCGTTCCCGTGCTCACCGCTCGTGTTGTCACCCCACGCCCAGACCCGGCCGGCTTCGTCGAGTGCCACGCCGCCGTTGTACGTGCCGATCACGCTGACCGCACCCGCGAGGTCCGACACCCGCACCGGCACGGCCGACTGGCACTGTTCGAAGCCACAGTCGACGCCGTTGCCCAGTTGGCCGTAGCTACCGTCACCCCACGCCCACACGGTGCCGTCGGATCGCAGCGCATAGCCGTTGCCGAACTCGCCGGCCACGCCGGTCATGTCGGTGAGGCCGGACACCTGCACGGGCACCCGGGACGCCTCCCCGGCCGTGCCATCTCCGAGCTGCCCGTAGGAGTTGCCTCCCCAGGACCACACAGTCCCGTCGGACCGCACGGCGTAACCGTTCCCATTGCCCCCGGCGATGGCTGTGACCCCGGTCAGACCAACGACCCGCGTCGGTTCGATGACGTAGAAGCTGTCGCTTCCGATGCCGACCTGACCGGTGTCATTGGAACCCCACGACCAGACCGTTCCGTCCTCGCGCAACGCGTAGGCGGTCCCGAGACCGGCCGCGATCTCGGTGACCCCGGTGAGTCCGGGCACCTG
This sequence comes from uncultured Actinomycetota bacterium, assembly GCA_963826035.1. Classification (GTDB taxonomy): domain Bacteria; phylum Actinomycetota; class Actinomycetes; order Mycobacteriales; family Pseudonocardiaceae; genus Actinophytocola. The sequence goes on from CAWGVZ010000010.1 coordinate 1,934,277, forward strand.
GAGCGGCACGGCGGTCTCCGTCGGGTCCCACCGGCCGAGGACTTGGCCGCCCCAGGCCCACACGGTGCCGTCGGCTCGCAGCGCCAGCTTCGCGTAGACCGCGTCGGCGACGGCGACGGCATTCGTCAGTCCGACGACCCGGACCGGCACCGTGGAGTCACCTCCGGACCAGCCGTTGCCGAGCTGGCCGTAGAGGTTGTTGCCCCAGGCCCACACGGTGCCGTCCGACTTGAGGGCGACTCGATTGTCGGCGGCACGGAGACCAGGAACGCCGAACAGCGGCGTCGGGTTCAACGAGTGGTAGGCGGTCCTGCCGATCCCCAGCTCACCCAGGTCGCCACCCCACCCGTAGGCGCAACCCGACTCACACGGCACCTGGGGCACCCAGAAGTAACCGGCCAGGTCCGCGATCAGGTGGGTGTTGCCGTTGTGGTTGTAGAAACCGTTCCGGGAGCTGGAGTTGTCCCCGCTCAGCGGCACCACCGTCAGGTTCGCGGCCGTCTGTCCGGCGGCCAGGTTCAGCACCGAGGTCTCGTGGTCCCCGGTCCACAGTGGTGCGTGCACGGAGACGTAGGTGGACGTCGGCGCGACACCCGTCAGGTTCACCATGGCGGCGATCGCGGTGTCGGGAACCGGCGCACCGGGGTGGAACCAGGCAGTGGTGCGGGGTGGGACCGCCCCGGCCTGGGACCCCTCCGTGCCGGTCCCGGTGCGGGTGTCGAACACGCGGGCCGGCTCGACCGGGGTGAACACCGCGCCAAATTCCGGTGTGTAGAACCCGGACAGGTCGACGATCACCTGCACGCTGCCCACCGCGTTGTACAGGCTGATCTTGCGCCCGGTGCCGAGCCGGACGGTGGCCAGGTTGGGCGAGGTCTTGCCGGCCACCAGGTTCAGGTTCGACGCGGTCGGCCGCGGCGTAGCGGTCGGCCACGCGGTGACGAAGGTGTTGGCGGACGGCTGGGTCCCGGTGATGTTCACCGTCACGGCCGTGGCCGAGGCCGGCACCCGTGTCGACAGGTCGACGACCGCCGTGCCGCCCGCGCCGATCGTCGTGCTGAAGATCCGCTGGGCCTGGCGCGGCGTGAACTTGTCGCCGGTGCCCGACGAGTAGTAGCCGGCCAGATCGGCGAGCAGGTGCGCGTTGCCCTTGTCGTTGTACAGCTCGACCGACCGGTTCGGGCCGACCGCGACGGTCACCAGGTTCGGCCGGGTCTCACCCGCCGTCAGGTTCAGGTTCGACGCGCCCGGCCGCCACGAACCGGCCGGGTACACGGTGACGTACGTCGACGCCGTCAGCGCGATACCCGTCACGTTCATCACCACGGCCGTCGCGTCGGCCGGAATCCGCGACGACAGGTCGACCGTCACCGTGCCGCCGGGTCCGACCGCCGGACCGGACCGGGTGTCGAGCACCCGCACCGGCGACGCGGGCCGGTAGGTGGACGCCACCGGATCGGCGGCCGGAGCGCTCGGCTCGGCCCGCACGGTGGCACCGGCCACGACGACCAGACCGGCGGCCAGCGCCGTGCTCAGGACAGCGGAAATCAGGGACCGCAACGAACTACCCCCAGTACTCAGGCCCCGACCTCAGTTGCGGACGACAGTAGCCGAAGCCCACGTGGACGCCGCCGCTCTTGTGCACACAATGTGCGGAAATGCCTGGAAGGCGTCGTTCCAGGCATGCCCACGCCGCACCGGACCTAGGCCGGGATGCCGGAGCGCACCCACTCGCGGATCACCTCGGCCGCCTGGTCCGCTATCGGGTTGCTCGCATCCCGGGTGAGCAGGTCGCTCAGCGCGAACATGTCCAGCACCCGGCCCAGGTACGCGGCCTCGGTGGACAGGCCGAACCCCTCGCGGAAGCCGGTCGTGTACGGGCTCGGCCGCTCGAAGCGCAGCATGTTCGCCGCGTCGCCGTACGGGCAGCCAACGTAGCTGAACTCCCAGTCCAGCACGGCCGTCACCCGGCCGCCCGACACCAGGATGTTCTTCGGGTTGACGTCCGCGTGCACCAGCCGCGCCTGATCGTCCACAGCGGACAGTGCGGGCGCGTGCTCGGCGCACAGGGCGAGCCACGCCCGCTTGGTCGCGGCGTCCAGCCTCGACGTGGCGTCCAGGCAACCCGACGCCACGGGGACGAGTTGCTCCGACCACGGGCGTTCCGGCGCGACCGCCAGTCGCGCGTCGGCGAAGAAGCCCGGGTGGTCGAAGGACACCTCGCCGATGGTGGCCATCACCCGGCCGACCTCGAGCCCCAGCTCGTAGGTCGACGGGACCAGCAGCTCCCCCGGCACGTACTCGATAACGAGCACGTCGTCGCGCACGAGCAGCACCTCGGGCACCGGCACGTGCCCGCGCGCGAGGTTCATCACGGCCGCCTCCATGGCGGGCGCGGCGCCGCCGGACCGGACGACCACCTGTCCGTCGGTGAGTGTGAGCAGTTCGGTCGAGTGGGAGAAGCCGCCCGCGAGCGCCCGGCTCGCCACGAACCCGCTGCCCAACTCCGCCGCGATCGAATGCAGGTCAGCCACGCAACCCCCGCAGGTAGGTCTCGATGATCCGCCGCAGCGTGGGCACGAACGCGAGGTCGTGCACCAGCTCCGGGTGCTCCCGGTACAGCTGCGCCAGCGTCGGCGGCGGGTACGCCTGCTGGTGCAGGGTCGCCGCGACGCCCGCGACCATCAGCGCCAGGTCGAGCAGGTCGGTGTCGGTCAGGCCGGGCAGCACCACGCGGACCTGCTCGAGCAGCTCCATGGCCGCCGGGTGCACCGCCTGCTTGTACTCCCGCACCGACTCCAGCGGCACCGTCCGCTCGAGGTTGAGCGGCACGTGTGCCAGCAGGTCGCAGTACAACGGCCGCGCGGCGAGGGTGTCGGCGATCGCGGCGGCCACCGCGGTGACCGACCCGGTGGGGGCGTCGGCCAGCGCGTCCTTGACCGCGCGGGCGACGTCCTCCCAGTCCTCGACCGCGATGCGGAGGTAGATCTCGTCCCGGGTGGTGAAGTACCGCAGCAGCGCCGACTTGTGCATGCCGACCTCGGCCGCGATGTCGGTGAGGCTGACGCCGCGGACACCATCCCGCGACGCCAGCTCCCGCGCGGCCGCGACTATCGCGTCGTACCGCTGCTGCTTGTGCTCCGGGCGCCGGGCGCGTTGGAATTCCATCTCGCCAAGCACCCTACGTCTTCGGTCACAACAGTTTGTCCAGGGTGATCGGCAGGTCGCGGATCCGCCGCCCGGTCGCGTGGAACACGGCGTTCGCCACGGCCGCCGCCACCCCGACGATGCCGACCTCGCCGACGCCGAGCAGGCCGAGCGGCATGGTCGGGTCCGGGTCGGCCAGCCAGTGCACGTCGATCGGCGGGACGTCCGCGTGGACGGGCACGTGGTACTCGGCGAGGCCCGGGTTCATGATCCGCCCGGTCCTCGGGTCGACCAGGGTCTCCTCGGCCAGCGCCATGCCGAGGCCCATGACGATGCCGCCGCGCAGCTGACTGGCCGTGGTCTTGGCGTTGATCACCGTGCCGACGTCGAACGCGCCGACCCACCGCGTCACCCGCACCTCACCGGTGTCGGGATCGACCCGGACCTCGCAGAAGTGCGCGCCGGACGCGGCGGTCACGTACCGGCGACGGTCCAGCACGAGCTTCACGGTCTTCGCCATGCTGGCGAGCCCGCCCAGCCGGCTCTCGGACCCGACGCTGCCCTCGACGAACGGCTTGCCCGACCGCCGGAGCAGCGTTACCGGGTCGCCGTCGCCCAGTTTCTTGCGGAGCTTGCGGCAGGCGGCCAGCACGGCGGCCGCCACGCTCGCCGTCTGCATCGACCCGCCGGCACCGAACGTGGTCGGCAGGTCCGAGTCTCCATAGGCGACGGTCACCGACGAGACCGGCACGCCGAGCGCGTCGGCCGCGATCTGGGCCTGCGCGGTGGCCGCGCCCATGCCCATCTCGTGGAAACCCGAGCGCACGAGGACCGTGCCGTCGGCGTCGAGCCGGACGGTGGCGTTCGCCGCCATCTGGAACGACGGGTGGAACGCCGTGGCGACGCCCATGCCCACCAGCCAGCGTCCGTCCCGCATGGACCCCGGCGCCGGCACCCGGTCCGCCCAGCCGAACTTCTCCGCGCCGAGCGCATATGCCTCCCGCAGCTTGCGGTGCGCGAACTTCTTGCCGTTGACGGGATTCCGGTCCGGCTCGTTGCGCATCCGCAGCGCCACCGGGTCCATGCCCAGCGTGTGGGCCAGTTCGTCCACAGCGGACTCCAGCGCGAACGAGCCGATGGACTCGCCGGGCGCCCGCATGGGAGTGGACGCGGTGACGTCCAGCGTCACCTGGTGCTGCTGGGTGTGCATCGTCTCGGTCGCGTAGAGGTGGTTGGTCATCGACACGATCTGCTCGCCGGTCCCGCCGGCCCGGCCGAGCCGGATGACGCTCGTGTGCACGACCGCCGTCAGCCCGCCGTCCGCCGTCGCGCCGAGCGCCACCCGCTGCGTCGACGGGGGCCGCCCGCCGACCGTGCGGTACACACCTTCCCTGGTGAGCGCCAGCCGCACGGGCCGGCCGACCACGCGCGCCGCGAGCACGGCCAGCACGGTGCCCGGCCAGACCGAGGCCTTGCCGCCGAACCCGCCGCCGACATACGGGCAGATCACCCGGATGTTCGCGGCGGGCACACCGAACTTACCCGACAGGTGCGCGCGGACGAACGTGATCGACTGGGTCGACTCGTGGACCGTGAGCCGGTCACCGTCCCAGGCGGCGGTCGTGGCGTGCGGTTCGATCGCGTTGTGGTTGTACGGCGGGGTCGTGTACCGGGCGTCGACCGTGACGGGTGCGGCGGCGAGCACGGCCTCGGCGTCGCCCTTGCGCTCCCCGGCACGCAGCAGGGCATTGGCCTTCTGCGGCACGGCCTCGTGCTCGACGCTCGCGAAGTCCACACTGGACGGAAGCATCCGGTACCGGACGTCCACGAGGGATGCCCCGTGGTGGGCCGCGTCGAGCGTGTCGGCCACCACCACGGCCACCGGCTGGCCGTCCCAGAACACCTCGTCCGTGTTGAGGTAGTTGACGATCGTGCCGGGCGCCAGCGAGTTCAGGTTGAGCCCCGGCTTCGGGGTGGGCGCCAGCGTCGGCACGTTCTCGTGCGTGAGCACGGCGATCACGCCCGGGTGCGCGAGGGCCCGCGCCGTGTCGACCGCGACGATCGTGCCGTGGCTGATGGTGGCGTGGACGAGCGCCGCATGGGTGAGGTCGGCGTAGTGATACTCGGCGGAGAAGAGGGCCGCGCCCGTGGTCTTCGCCGTGCCGTCGACCCGGTCGACGGGCGCGCCGATGCCCGTCCGCTCGGCCGGCCGGCTGGTCACCCGCGTCATGCCAGCTCTCCCTGTATCGATCCCAGAGTAGAAACGATGACCCGCTTGGCCAGCTCGATCTTGAACTCGTTGTGCGGCGTGGCAACGGCTTCCACCAGCTCGGCCTCGGCGGCCGCACGGAACGACTCCTCCGTCGCCGGCGCGCCGGTGAGCACGCGCTCCGCTTCGACCGCGCGCCACGGTTTCGTGCCGACCCCGCCGAGCGCGAGCCGGACGACCGCGACCGTGCCGTCCCGGACTTCCAGCGCCGCGGCCACCGACACCAGGGCGAACGCGTAGGACGCGCGATCGCGCACCTTGCGGTAGCGGGACCACCGGGCGACCGGCGCGGCCGGCAGCTCGACCGCCGTGACCAGCTCGTCGGCGGCCAGCGTGGTCTCCAGGTGCGGGGTGTCGCCCGGGAGACGGTGGAACTCGCCGAACGGGATGCGCCGCACGCCGCGGACGCTCTCCACCTCGACCGTGGCGTCGAGTGCGGCGAGCGCGACGCACAGGTCCGACGGGTGGGCGGCGATGCACGACGTCCCCGTCCCGAGCACCGCGCTGCCGCGGCTGAACCCGCCGGCCGCCGCGCAACCGCTCCCCGGTTCACGCTTGGCGCAGGCCGCCGTCAGGTCGTAGAAGTAGGGACAGCGCGTGCGTTGCAGGAGGTTGCCGCCGACGGTCGCCATGTTGCGCAGCTGCCCGGACGCGCCGGCGAGTACCGCTTGCGACAGCACGGGATAACGCGACCGGACCAGTGGATCGGCCGCCAGGTGGCTGTTGCGGACGAGCGCGCCGATCCGGAGTCCGCCGTCGGGCAGCTCGGTGATCGTGGTGAGCGGCAGCCTGCTCACGTCGACGATCGTGTCCGGCTGTACGACGTTCTGCCGCATCAGGTCCACGAGGTTCGTGCCGCCACCGAGGAACGCGGCGCCCGGCTGGTCGGCCACCATCCGCACGGCGGTCGCGACGTCCGGCGGGCTGAGGTAGGCGAACGGCTTCACGAAGCCACCTCCTGGATGGCCGCCACGATGCCGTTGTAGGCACCGCAGCGGCACAGGTTGCCGCTCATCCGTTCGCGGATCTCCTGGTCGGACAGGGGAGTCTCGCCCCGGTGCTCGGCCAGCATCCCGATGGCCGAGCAGATCTGCCCGGACGTGCAGTAGCCGCACTGGAGGCCGTCGTGGCGGACGAACGCCGCCTGCAACGGGTGGTCGACGCCCTCGATGGTGGTGATCTCCCGGTCCCGGTACTGGACGGCGAGCGCGAGGCAGGACAGCACCCGCTCGCCGTCGACCAGCACCGTGCACGCGCCGCAGGCGCCCTGGTCGCATCCCTTCTTGGTACCGGTCATGGCGAGTCGCTCACGCAGCGCGTCGAGCAGGCTCACCCGCGGTTCGAGGTCGAGCTCATGGTCGCGTCCGTTGACGTTCAGCCGTATCTCCACCTACTTAGTAAAACTTCGTTGCGTTAATAAGTCAACGCTGTTCACTTACTTGGACCACCACTTTGCCCCGCGCCTGCCCGCCGGCCACGTGCCGGATGGCGCCAGGAGCCTCGACCAGCGCGAACGTCCGATCGATGACCGGCGTGAGCGTGCCGGCCTCGAGATGCCCGGCCAGCTCGGCCAGATCCGCCTGCCGTTCGAGCGAGATGATCGAGCGCAGCCGCTGGCCCACGAACAGGTTCAGCAGGAGCGTCCGCGCCACGCGTTCCATCCCGCCGAGCACGGGCCCACCCTGGGCGCCGACGAGGACCAGCGTCCCTTTCGGCGTCAGGGCGCGCCGCAGCACGGACAGCGGCCGGTCGCCCGCGATGTCGAGAATCAGGTCGTAGCGGCGCCCGCCCGCGAAGTGCTCGCGCGTGTAGTCGACGGCCGCCGCACCGAGCGCGCGCACCACGTCCAGCTTCGCCGTGCCGCACACGCCCGTCACCTCGGCGCCGGCCGCCTTGGCCAACTGCACGGCGAACGTGCCGACGCCGCCGGCCGCGCCGATGACCAGGACCGACTGCCCGGCCCGCACCTTCCCCACCCGAAGCGCGTGCAGCGCCGTGAGTCCGGAGATGGTGACGGCCGCCGCCTGCTCGAACGTGACGTTCGCGGGCTTGGCCACCAACCGGTCGGCACGCGTGACCGCGTACTCGGCGAACGAGCCGTTGCCGGCGCCGAACACCTGGTCGCCCGGCGTGAACCGGGTGACGTTCGAGCCGACCGCCTCGACCACACCGGCCAGATCCATGCCCCGCACCCGGGCTCTCGGTCCGCGTAAGCCGAAGCCGATGACGCGCATCAGGTACGGCCGGCCGGTCATGAGGTGCACGGTGCCCGCGTCGACGGCCGCCGCGCGCACGCGAACCAGCACGTCGTTCGGCCCCACGGCGGGCTGGTCGATGTCCTCGAAGGCCAGTACCTCGGTCTGGCCGTACCTGTCCTGAACGATCGCCTTCATGGCGACTCTCCTTCGCTGTTTGGGTACTGGAAAACGCTGTCCAGCGGGACGCCGAACACGTGGGCTATCTGGAACGCCATCTCCAGGGACGGCGAGTACCGGCCCTGCTCGATGGCGATGACCGTCTGCCGGGTGACGCCGATCCGGTTCGCCAGCTCCGCCTGGGTCATCTCGCCGTGCGCGAACCGCAGCGCGCGGATCGAGTTCGTGACCCTGGTCGGCTTCACCACGGGTGGAACCCCTTGCGGTAGGCGAAGATCCGCGCGACCGAGCCGAGGATGGCCGACAGCACGAATCCCACGTAGATGACGTTGGCGATCCAGAAGTGGGCCCACTCGGCCATGGCCATGCCCAGCGCGGACACCGCGCCGATGACCACGAACGAGCCGCCGACCATCTCACCGAACCGGTCGATCTCGCGGTCCCGCTGGTCCTTCTGTCGGGCGTCCTTCTCCGCACCCATGCCGGCCGCGATGCCGACCGCGATGTTGAGCACGATGGCCGCCACGATGGCGCCACCGATGGTCCACAGCAGCGGGGCCACGTAGGACACCTCGGCCAGCGGGACGTCCCCCGCTCTACCGAGCACGACGACCAGGTAGATCGCGCCGCCGATGACCGTGACCACCAGCATGATCCACGCGCGCTTCTCTTCGAACGCCACGGTCCACACTCCTGATGTAAAAAAAACTTGACACGAGTGAGTGTCAAGCATTGCGGACACGATGTCAAACATTGTTTACCTGCAGGAGCCTGACCCAGCGCTGTGAGATCAGCTGAAACCGGTTCCGACCGAGGGAACTGGTCAAGTAGTGTCCGACGCAATGACCGAGATCATCGTCGCTGTGGCCGGTGCCCTGCTGCTGCTGGTGCTCGTGGCCCGGGCTTTCCTCAGGGTGCCCAACGCCCAGTCGGTGGTGATCGAGCGGTTCGGGCGGTTCCACCGGATCGCCGAGTCGGGACTGCGGTTCCGGGTGCCGCTGCTGGACCAGGTGCGGGCTCGGGTCGACCTGCGCGAGCAGGTGATCGTCTATCCGTCGACCCGGCTCCGCACGGCCGACGACCAGCACGTGGCGGTCGTGATGACCGTGTTCTACCGGATCACCGACGTGGCGGCCGCCTTGTACGAGGTCGCCAGCTACCTGTCCGCGATCGAGCGCCTCGCCAAGGCGGCACTGGCCGACGCGGTCGACGACCTGACCCGCGAACGAGCGCTGCACTCCCGCCGGGCGCTCGCCCACACGCTCCACGCGGCGCTCGACGCCGAGGTCAACCGTTGGGGCGTCACGGTCACCACGGTGGAACTGACCATCGACGAAAGCTGAGAGGTGCGAATGACCAGCGTGCAGCTCTACACCCTGCGCGACCAGATGGCGCAGGACCGGGACGGCAGCCTGCGCAGGTTGGCCGAGACCGGCTTCGACCAGGTCGAGCCGTTCGACCCGACGGCCGACCCGCGGGGTTTCCGCGCGGTGCTCGACGACCTCGGGCTGGGCGTGACGTTCACGCACGCCTACGCACTGCTGCGTGAACCCGAACGCACGACCGAGGTGCTGGACGCCATCGCCACGGTCGGCGCGTCCCACGCGATCATCCCGGGCGGCATCCCGGAGGAGGACTTCACGGACGTCGACGGGCTGCGCCGCACGGCCGACACCCTCAACGGCATCGCCGAGAAGGCGGCCGGCCACGGCATCCGGCTCGGCTATCACAACCACTGGTGGGAGATCGAGCCGAAGGTCGACGGCCGGCACGCGATCGAGGCGCTCGTGGACCACCTGGCCCCCGAGATCTTCCTGGAGATCGACACGTACTGGGCGGCGGTCGGCGGCGCCGACCCGGTGGCCCTGCTGGAAAGGCTGGGCGAGCGGGTGCTGGCCCTGCACGTGAAGGATGGCCCGATCCGCAAGGGCGAACCGCACGTGGCGGTCGGCGCCGGCGCCATGCCGGTGGCGGCCATTCTCGCGGCGGCCCCGCAGGCGGCCCGGATCGTCGAGCTGGACGAGTGCGCCACCGACCTCTTCGAGGCGCTGGCCGAGAGCTACGCCTACCTGGCGGCCGCATGAGCGAGCCTGCGAGCGAATCAATGACACAGAGTGGGGCCGTTGGCGTCGCTGTGGTCGGCGCCGGAGTGATCAGCGAGCAGTACCTGACGAACCTCACGACGTTCCCCGACGTGCGGGTTCTCGCCATCGCCGACCTCGACACCGATCGCGCGCGAGCGGTGGCCGACAGGCACGGGGTCGCGGTGGCGGGCACCCTGGCCGACGTCCTCGCGATCCCCGAGGTCGAGGTGGTGGTCAACCTGACCATCCCGGCCGCGCATGTCGAGGTGGCGATGGCCGCGCTCGAGGCCGGCAAGCACGTCTACGGCGAGAAGCCCCTCGCGCTGCTGCCGGCCGACGGCGCGAAGCTGCTCGCCGCGGCGAACGCGCGCGGCCTGCTGGTCGCCAGCGCCCCGGACACGTTCCTCGGCGCGGGCGTCCAGTCGGCCATCCGTGCGGTGGACGCCGGCCTCATCGGCACCCCGATCGCGGCGGTCGCCGCCACCCGCGGGCCCGGCCCCGAGCGCTGGCATCCGAACCCCGCGTTCCTGTACCAGCGCGGCGCGGGCCCGCTGTTCGACATGAGCCCGTACTACCTGACGGCGCTGGTCGCGGCGCTCGGCTCGATCACGCGGGTGGCGGCCGTCGGACGGCTCACCCACGCGAAGCGCACCATCGGGTCCGGCCCGCTGGCCGGCACGGAGTTCGACGTGGAGGTGCCGACGCACCTGGTCGCGCTGGTCGACTTCGCGGCCGGCCCGAGCGCCTCGGCCACGTTCAGCTTCGACTCCCCCGTGCCCGAGACGTTGCTCGAGCTCACGGGCACGGAGGGCGCGCTGCGACTGCCCGACCCCAACACGTTCGGCGGTCCACTGCGGCTGCATGACGGCGGCAAGGACGGTTGGCGGGACCTGCCGGTCGAGGGCTCGACCGTGGGCCGGGGCCTCGGGGTGCTGGAGTTGGCCAGAGCGCTGCGTGCCGGTGTGCCGCACCGGGCGACGGGCGCACTCGGCCAGCACGTGCTGGAGACCATGACGGCCATCGCTGACTCCGCCAACGACGGCGAGTTCCGGACGGTTGCCTCCACAGTGGACAGGCCGCCCACGCTGTCGGCCGACTGGGACCCGCACGCCGCGACGCTTTGACCAGGCGCGGATAGTGCCCCCCGCCGGAAGTGCGTTGCCTAAGTCGGTGGATCCAGGTTTTCGCTGGCAAGGCGCCGATCCGTCCTCGTACCGGGTTGTACTTGGGCGGATCGGCAACGCAGCCAGCGGGAAGCTGGGCCGCCGAATTAGGTGATGAACTTCCGGCGGGGGGCACTAGGGTGAGCTGTGCCCCGCGCTCGCCTGTACCGCCACGGAGTTCTCGAGGCCGAGGGATTTCCGGCCGAGGAGATCGCCACCCGGCTGACGGACCCGGACGCCGTCGTGTGGCTCGACGTGGACACCGGGGACCTGGGCCGGGTCGGCGATTCCCTCGGTCTGCACGAGCTGGCCGTGGAGGACGCCGTCCACGCGAGCCAGCGGCCGAAGCTCGACAGCTACGACGGCCACCTGTTCCTGAGCGCGTACGCGGTCCGGCTCGATATGGAGACTTACGCGCTCACCACGTACGAGGTGAGCGTCTTCGTCACGTCGAACGCGGTCGTGACCGTCCACGAGGACGGGTTCGACCTGGCCGCCGTGGTGGCCAGGTGGGACGCCGCCGAGCGGCTGGCCGGCAGCGGTGCCGGCTTCCTGCTGTACGGGCTGCTCGACGTCGTGGTCGACAGCCAGTACGAGGCCGCGCAGATCCTGGACGACCGCATGGCGACGCTCGAGGACCAGGTGTTCGAGTCCCACGCGGACGCCGCCGGCATCCTGGCGGCGCGCCGGGCGCTGACGGGACTGCGGCGGGTGGTACTGCCCATGCGCGAGGTGGTGGAACCACTGACGCGCGGCGAGCACGATCTCGTACTGGCTGTCGACCACGGCGGCCCGCTCACCCCGTACTACCAGGATGTCCTCGACCACGTCCGGCGCGCGTCGGACTGGACCGACTCGCTGCGGGAGCAGCTCACCACCATCCGCGAGACCCAGCTGGCCGTCCAGGGCAACCGGCTCAACCTGATCATGAAGAAGGTGACCGGCTGGGCGGCGATCATCGCCGTGCCGACGGCGATCACCGGCTTCTACGGGCAGAACGTGCCGTATCCCGGATCGGGTCAGGTGTGGGGTTTCTGGGTGTCCACGGCCGTGATGCTGCTGCTCGGCGGTGGCCTGTACGTCCTGTTCAAACGCCGCGACTGGCTGTAGAGCGCAGGGTCAGGAGCGTGATCTCGCTGGGGGCGAAGATCCGCAGCGGCGGACCCCAGAACCCGGCGCCCCGGCTCGTGTACAGCTGGGTGCGTTCGCTGTGGCGGCTCAGGCCCTGCACGGTCGGCTGGTCGACGCGCACCAGGTAGTGGAACGGCCAGATCTGCCCGCCGTGCGTGTGGCCGGAGACCTGCAGGTCGACGCCCGCCTCGACCGCCTGCGCCACCTGCCTCGGCTGGTGGGCGACCAGCAGCACCGGCAGGTCGGGGTCGACGCCCGCCAGTGCGCCGGCCAGGTCGGCGCCGTGGCCGGCGAGTCCGGAATGGCCGGCCGTGGCGTCGTCGATCCCGGCCAGCACCAGCCGGTCGCCGCCGCGGGTGACCACCACGTGCCGGTTGTGCAGCGACTGCCAGCCCAGCTCCGTGAGGTGGTCGAGCCAGGTCTGAGCCTGGCCGAAGTACTCGTGGTTGCCGGTCACGTACACCCGCGCGAGCCCGGCCCGGATGGTGCCGAGCGGCGCCGCCTGCTCGCGCCGCCGTTCGACCGTGCCGTCGGCGATGTCCCCGGCGTGGCAGACGACGTCGGGTTCGAGCGCGTTGACGGCCGCCGCCAGCCGGGCCGACCACCGGGCCCGGTTGATGGGCCCGAAGTGGGTGTCGGCGAGCACCACGACCTTCGTGCGGTCGAGGCCCGCGCCCAGCCGGGGCAGGGTCACCTCGACCGACCTGATTCGAGGCGTGCGCATGGCCTCGCGGACACCCCACGCCACCAGCACGACCGTTGTGGCGACGACCAGCCCGGCGACGATCCGGGACCGCGGCGGATCGTCCACGCCGGCGATGGCGAGCACGATCCGAGGCACGGCACCGAGGATCGACCAGGCGAACAGGACCCACACGACGCCGAGCGTGGTGTCCGCGATGCGCGCGGCCCAGTCCCGCCCGCGCGCACTGTGGCCGAGGTACATGAGGAACGGGAAGGCGAGCACGGCCCCGCCGAAGACCACGGTCCCGATCACGCCGATGGGCGTCGCCCACCGCGGATCGAGAACGAGCAGCCACCAGGGCACCCCGAAGAGCAACCCCAGAGCCACGATCACCACAACGAGAAACACCGGCCGCCGACGCACCGCGCCGACGCTACCCGCACCCGCCCGGAGGACAGGGCTCCGGTCGGCCGGCGATGCCCTGAAGAGGCATTGACGACGTTCACCTCAACGCGCCTTTCAGGACATAGCCGATGACCCCAAAAGCGGGCCGGGCTCTAACTGATGTAGAAGCCACCCGAGTCGCGGAGGACGGTGGCGGTGATCGGGAACCGCCTGCTGCCGTCCCACCAGTGGTAGACCACGCGGTAGCTGCCGTCCATCGCGTTGAAGAAGTCCATGCCGCCCGGGCCGCGGTGGTTACCGGGCAGTCCCCGGTACGGGTTCAGTCCGCCGCTGCCCGTGTACCCGAAGTACGGCCGCTCGACACCGTTCTGCCTCGGGGTGCACCTGGCGCTGGGGATCGGGCCGGTGCCGCACCTGGCGATGCCGGTCGAGTACCGCGCGCTGTCCCAGTTGTTGCCCGAGTAGGCCACGTACCAGTAGCCGTCGGCCGACTTGAACATCGACGGGTTCTCGATCACGTGCGTGCCGCCGCTGGTGCCCCTCGTGTCCCACGTGATGTCGGTGCTCTTCAGCACGTCCCGGCGGGTCGACCAGACCGCCCAGCCGTTCGCGTCGGTCCGCACCGCGGAGATGCCGGTCTCCGCGCCCGAGGTGATCCCGTCGTCCCGGTAGGTCACGTACAGCTGACCGCCCGAGAGGTACGGGTTGGCATCGATCGCCCACCGGCCGCCAGCCGGGCAGGCCCACTCGGACGGGTTCGTGAACGGGCCGCTGGCACTGCTGGAGACCGCCCTGCCGATGCACTTCTGCCCGGTGCCGCGCTTGGACGCCGTGTAGTACATGAAGAAGCGGTCACCGAACTTCGCCACGCCCGGCGCCCAGACGTTGCCCTCCGCCCACGAGCCCGGCCCGTTCGGCAGCGCGTCGGCCGAGGCGCAGTCGGTGAAGCCGACCGTGTTGCCCGAACCGTGCACCAGCACCGGCACGAACAACTTTCCCGTCGCACCACAGCGTTTGCCGGTACCCGCGCCGACGGTCGTGCCGTAGGTGACGTATCTGCCGTCCTTGGCGAGCACCGTATCCGGGTCGGCGAGCGGGAACGGCGACTCGTCCGCGGCGTGCGCGAGGCCGCCGACGCCCACGGTCACGCACGTCGCGACGACGGCGGCGGCGAGCAGCCGCGCAAGGTGTTTGATCATGGCAATCCTCTCAGGACAGTCGCAGTTTGGCCTGGTAGGCCCAGTGGTCGGACGCGACGTGCAGGTGGTCGTGCGGGTACCAGTGGTTGATGCCGGCCTGCAGGACGGCGACGCCGGCGGTACCGATGATCCAGTCGATCCGGTGCCCGGTGGCGTGCAGTGCCGTGCTCCAGCCGTTCGTGGTGTTCCACTCCTGGGTGAGCCGCTGCGCGGTGGAGTTCCACGAGTCGTGCGTGCTTCCCTCGATCATCTTGGTGTGCACGGGCGAGCCCGGTTCGGCGTTGAAGTCGCCGGTGACCACCACGGGCAGCCCGAAGCCGGGGATCCTGTCCCTGATCAGCGTCGCGCTCTTGTTGCGCGACTCCGCCGACTGGTGGTCAAGGTGTGCGTTGATGTGCACGAAGTCCCGGCCGGTGCGCCGGTCGTGGAAGCGCAGCCAGACCATCATTCTCGGCTGGTCGTTGCCCCATGACTTGGAGCCCGCGACGTCAGGCGTGTCGGAGAACCACCAGTAGCCGTGGTCATCCAGCCGGAGCCGGTCGTTGTCGTAGATGACGCCGTTGCCCGGCCCGGTGCCGTCCGCGTAGACACCGCGCCGGATCGCGCGGTACCGGTCGCCGAACCGGGCCCTGATCTTGTCCATCAGCTGGACGATCTGCCAGACGTGCGCCTCCTGCGTGCCCATGGTCGTCGGCTGTTCCTTGTGGAAGAGCCAGTCGATGTGGTCGATGCGGTGGCTCCACGCGCGCCACTCCGAGTCGACCGGCACGCGGAGGTTGTAGGTCATGACGTTCATGTAGTCGCCGTTGCCGATCGGTCCGATCAGCGGCAGGTTGAGTTGCGCCGCCGCCACCGGCGCGGTGAGAACCTGGCCCGCGGCCGCGGTCGTCAGCCCGAGCGCGGCGGCGCCGAGGAACGTCCGGCGGGTGATCCGGTCGACCATCACGATCCTTCCGGTTACGCGAACACGCGTCCGTTGGTTGGTCAGAAGATATGTGACAACCAAGGATGATGTGCAACATTTCGGGAGAAAGTGCCGCCATATGCGGCCGTACGGCCTATCCGTTTGATCGGTGTGTTGGTGGTCCAGTTGTGCCAGATGGCGACGGCGAGCGCGAGTAGGCGCTGGGCGACGCGGGCTATGACACCGGCGGTGGCGGCCCTTCGAACTGTGGCCGAGGTACATGAGGAAGGGGAACGCAAGCACCGCCCCGGCGAACCCGACGGTGGCCACGACCTCGACCGGTCCGGCCCACTCCGGCCAGACGACCAGCCCCTACCAGGGCACCCCGAACAACAACAGCAACGCCAAGACCACGACGACGCCGAACACCGACCGTCTACTTCACCCGGACCACCCGGGCGCACCGAGGCCCCGCTCGATGTCGCGAAGATGATGCCGCGCCTCGTGCCCCGCGCGACCGGCGAGCTGAGCGACCGTGCGTGCCGACCCGTCCGACCCGATGCCTGCCCGCCCCCACGCGGTACCGGCCCCGAGTTCGGCCGTGAAGCCGGCACAGGTGCGGCGGACGGTCGCGAGGACATCGGTGAGACGCCGCTCGTGGTAGTGCTGGGCGGCCGTGTGGGCGTCCCAGTCGAACGGGTCCAGGGCGGGACGGTCCTCGGTCAGGACGCGGTTGATGCGCTCGGCGTACCAGGCGATCGCGTCGCCCATGTGTGCCAGGTATTCCAAGGGCGACCACACCTCGGCCGCGGGTCGGGCCCGGAGGCGACCGTCGCCGTCCCGCAGACCCAGCCGGGAAATGCGATCCGGGAAACCGGCGATGACCGCGACCGCGTGCTCGGGCGGGCCGCCCCAGTCGTAGCCGCATTCCGCGCAGGTAGTCACCGCCAGGAGGTTAGCCATGCCAGGCTGGCTACCGTGCAGGGAACGACGCTTTCCCTGCATCGAGGCACCCGGCGCCTTCTAGCAGGCGGCCGGGGGTTCCGTGGTGGACGTGGTCGTGGGCGTGGTGCCGATCAGCTCCTCCAGAACCGCTTCCACCAAGGGAAGCGGCAGCAACGGTTCCGGGGTCGGCGAGGTACTCGGGGCCGTATTCACGTCCTCTGTGGACGGACACTCCGGTGACGGCGGCGTACTGGTCGGTGACGTGGTCGGCGGCGTGCTCGGCGGTGGCGAGGTAGCGGGCATAGCAGCGGACACAGCAGCGGCGGCCTCCGCCGGAGTGGGTACCGGTGCCGGCGGGGGCGCCGGGGTACCGACCACCGGCGGCAGCTCGTCGGTCATGGGGGCCGCGATCAGCCGCGCCCTCCGGTAGTGGTCGGCCAGCATGAGCACCATGTCGACATAGCTCTGCGACCGGTTGTACCGGAACACGGCCGAGGAGAGCTGTTCCGGCACGCTGAGGTCGGCGCCGTCCGTGCACAAGTACCTGGCCGCCACCAGCGCCGCGTCGTAGAGGTTGTCCGGGTCGGCCCGGCCGTCGCCGTTGCCGTCGGCCGCGTAGCGCTGCCAGGTGGTGGGGATGAACTGCATGGGGCCGATCGCCCGGTCGTACTCGAGGTCGCCGTCCAGCCGGCCGCCGTCGGTGTCGCGAATGGTGGCGATGCCCGCGCGGCCGTCCAACTGGAGGCCGCGGATGGCCGGAAGGACGGTGCCGTCGCCCAGCACCCGCGTGCCGCCGAACCGGCCGTGGTTCGACTCCACCCGGCCGATGGCGGCCAGCACCGACCAGTGCAGCCCGCAGGACACGGCGTCGGCGGCCGCCTCGTACGCGATCATCGCGGCGCCCGGGATGGCGGCGGACACCGGCGCGGCCGGCGCCGACCGGGGCTGCTCCGGTGCGGTCACCCGGACGACCTTCGGCTCCCGGACGCCGAACTCGGCCACCGCCGGCCGTTCCTCGACGTCCGGTGCGGCGATGGCGGGCGGGGCACCGCGCGGCGGTTCGGCCAGGCTGGTGAACACCAGCGACGCGAGCACCACCAAGGCCAGCAGCTGCCCCGGCCGAACAGTCCGGCGACCGGGCGGAGGCGCGACCAACTGACGACCCATCACCTCGCCATTAGACCGCCGTCAGGAGGCCGCGGCGACCGAACGCGGCAAAAGCATTAGTTCGGGTGAATTACTGCACTTCAGCGCTGTTCCACGCGGTGGTGAACTCGGTCAGGGAGATCTGGCCGTCCTTGTCGGTGTCGGCGTCGGCGAAGATCGACTCGATCTCCGCCTCGGTGATCGACTCGCCGCGCGCGGTCATGGCCGTCGTGAACTCCTGCACGGTGATCTGGCCGTCGGCATTCCTGTCCAGCTCGGTGAACGTCTGGACGAGTTCCTCGTTGGTCGACACGCTGCCTCCAGGTCCTCGGTGGGGAGGGCCAGAAGCATAGGCGCGGTACGACGTCGTCAGTTCTTGCCCTTACCCTTGTCCTTGCCCTTGTCGCGGCCGTTCTCCCCGGACGCCTGCTCGGGGACCGCCGGAGGTGAGCCGGTCGTGCCGGTCTCGGGCGACTCGACCACGGGCACGCCAGCCGGCGGAGCGGTCCCGGCCGGCCCGGTAGTGCCTGCCGTCCCGCCGGTACCGGCGGGGCCGGTATCCACGGCGGTATCCGCGGCACCGACGGGCTCGGCGGCAGGATCATCAGCAGGATCGGCCGGCTCGGCTGGCTCGAGCGCCCCCGTCGCCGGGGCCGGCGTCGGCCCACCCGCCGGCCGGCCGGGGATGCTGGTCGGCCCCAACACCGCCGGAACCACCAGAGCGGCGGCCGCGGCCAGCCCGGCCACCGTGACACCGACCTGGATGGGCCGCGCCCGACGGGTCGGCGCGAGCGCGATGTCGACGCGGGGCACCTCGCCGTTCGCGAGCGCATCCAGCAGCTCGACACAGCGAGCGGCCGTCGGGCGATCGGCCGGATCCTTTTCGGTCATGGCCGTGAGCACGGTTCGCCAGCCCGACCCGAGGGAGTGGGGAACGCGCGGCGGGCGGGACAGCCGAGCGAGCGCCACCTCAGCGGTCGTTCCCGTGTACTCGGGCTGACCGGTCAGGCATTCGAGCAGTATCAGGCCGAGCGAGTAGATGTCGCCCGGGGGCCCGGTGTCGGCGGACGTCACCTGCTCGGGCGCGAGATACGCGGCCGTGCCGACGAACTCGTCGGACGCCGTCAGGTGAGCGGCGCTCAACGCCCTGGCGAGGCCGAAGTCGGTCAGGTAACTGGCCCCCGAGTCGTCGACCAGCACGTTCGACGGCTTGAGGTCGCGGTGCATGACGTCGCAGGAGTGGACGTACGCGAGCACCTCGGCCAGCCGCACGCCGTGCTTCGCCACGGCCTTCGGGGCGAGCGGGCCCTCGTCGATCACCTCGCGGAGCGTGGTGCCCGTGACCAGCTGCATCACCAGGTAGGGCTCGTCGCCCTCGAGGCAGACGTCGTGCACGGTGACCAGGCCGGGGTGGGACAGGTTGGCGAGCAGGCGTGCCTCCATGCCGAACCGGTACACGCTCGATGCATGACTGCCGAGGCGGAAGCACTTGACGGCCACCGCGCGGCCGAGGACCACGTCAGCCGCCTCGAAGACGGTGGCCACGCCACCGCGTCCGAGCACCCGTCCGAGGTGGTAGCGGCCACCGAGCAACAGACTGGCCGAATCGGACTCCACAGCCGAACTCCCTTCGCCGTAAGAACTAACGGACGAATCGGCCGGGAGACACGCCGACAGACCGAACCTACGCGACGACCTGCACGACGTCACCCGGCCGCCGTACGACTGCGAGCGCAGCAGACCAATGCACCGAAGGCGTCGTTGGGTGCGCTCAACGCACCGAAAGCGTCGTTCGGTGCACCAGATCCGCCGCCGGTGAGTGCGAGGTCGCACTCGTCAGCTCGCGGCGGTCGCGTCCTCCTGGTCGACACGCTCGGTGGCCGGGCGCGCCAGTTCGGCCAGTGCCGCCGCGTCGTCGCCGAGCAGGTCCTCCTCCGCCAGGTCGAGAAACGCCAGGTCGGCCGTCACGTGCTGGGTGGCGGCCGTCAGCAGGAGCCCGGCCACCCGGTCGACGTCGGGTCTTCTACGCAGCGTCTCCAGGTTCCGCAACTCGCGCAGCAGGAACCCGCGCTGACCGGTGATGACGTCACGGACAGTGGCGGCGTTCGCACTGCGGGCGGCCGCCATGACCTTGAGGAAGAAGTCGTCGCGGAAGCCGGACGTGCGCGGCGTCGGGGCGGCGAGCCAGTCGGCCAGCTCGGCGCGGCCGGCGTCGGTGATCTCGTACTCCACCTTGTCCGGCTTCACCGACTGCGCCACCCGGTGGGAGATCACCAGGTCGTCGCGGGAAAGCCGGTCGAGGACCTGGTACAGGTGGCCGATGTTCAACGGTCCCCACTGCGGGCCGACGGCCGCCTCGAACGCGCCCTTCAGCGAGTAGCCGTAGGACCGGCCGTTCGCGAGGAGCGCCAGCACCGCGTGCTGAATAGGCATGGCGCAAAGGTTACGGCTCCGTCTCGGCGCTCCACCACCCCTTGCATTGTCACAATGTAAGCAGAGAGGGTGAGCGCGTGTTGCGGATCATCTGGGCTCAACTTCGCGGCCGGCCGAGGCGAATGCTCGCCCTGCTGGCCGGCATGCTCGTGGCCACCACGGGGTTCACCGTGCTGAGCGCGAGCACCTCCGTGCAGCGACTGGAGGTCGAGCAGACGGTCGAGGCCAGCGAACGCCCGCAGTTCGACATCCTCGTGCGGCCGAAGGACAGCAGGACGGAGCTCGAAGAGGAGCGCGGGTTGGTCCCGCCGAACTACCTGTCCGGCCTGTACAGCGGCATCACCCCCGAGCAGCTGGCCGAGATCCGCGGGGTCGGCAACGTGGAGACAGCCGCGCCGATCGGCATGCTCGGCCACTCCCTGGCGTGGTTCACCCAGGAGGTCGACCTCACCGACCTGGTGGACCCGACCGCGCGGCAGCAGCTGTTCCGGGTCACCCCGGAGTGGATCGCCGACCGTGGGCTCACCGTGTTGGACGACGCCCCGCAGTACGTCTACCTGACCCGCAACGACATCCTCGGCTTGCTGCCGATACCCGGCGGGGGCTACGACACCGAGCGGTACGCCGACGGCTCCCACGCGTCGTCGCCGCCGGGCTGCCTCACCGTGCTCGAGGTGCACCCGGACGGCCGCCGCGAGGAGATCTGCAACATCCCCACTTTTCTGGGGTCGTACACGGGCACGACGCCGCTGGAACGGACCAGCATCCAGGTCTCGCAGGTGGACGAGGCCGGCCGGTTCACCGATTCGACCTGGCCGGGGCAACCTCCGACCGACCGGCTGGTGGTCACCATCTCGTGGCGGGTGCTGGTCCCGGTCGCCGCCATCGACCCGGCGGCCGAGGCGGAGCTGGCGCACCTCGACGACGCGGTCGTCTCCGGCCGCTACCTCACGGCCGACGACCCGTTCCAACCGTCGGTCAGCTCGGCGGGTCAGTTCGCCTTGGCCAGGATCCCGGCGCTGGTCGCGGGCGGCGCGCTGATCGACGAACAGCTCGGCGTCTCGGTCGAGCGGTTCGACCAGGAGCAGGCAGCCCTCGTGCCGGGCCAGCCGCTGGCCGATTGGATACCTCAGCTCGCCACGATTGCCGGCACACCGAGCGGGCCACCCATCCGCAGGACCGGTCTGCCGGGGCTCGATGAAGCCGACGCCGTCGACCTGGGCACCTTCTACCAACCCGGCCCGATCGGTTACCGCACCGACGAGGCGGGAACGCTGCGTCCGGAGGTCGTGCCGGCGCCGGCCCCGGAGACGTGGACGATCGGGGAAGGGACCAACATCCTCCAGGCGGTCCCGCCGCCGAGGACCGCCATGGCGGACGGCTTCCGGCCACTGGCCCAGAAGGGCGGACCCTCCAATGGCATGTCACCGAGCATGGCGCCGGTCGGCGTGTTCGACCCGGCGCGGCTCGACGGCCTGCTCAACGTCTACGCGACACCGGAGGCCACGGGCGCGGACGACCGGTCCCGCGAACTGCTCGGCGGCGAACCGCTGCTGCCGGGCGCCGGCGCCACCGGCTACCTGAACGGCCCGCCGCTGATCCTCACGAACTTCACGGCGCTGGAGGGGCGGGTCGGGGTGAACCACAAAGCCCCCATCAGCGCCGTCCGGATCCGGGTGGCCGGCGTGACGGGTGTCGACCAGCGCAGCCAGGAGCTGGTGCGAGCGACCGCCGAGAACATCGCCACCCGGACCGGGTTGGACGTGGACGTCATGCTCGGCTCATCGCCCGCACCGCGGACCGTGGTCCTGCCGGCGTCCGCCGACGGTCGGCCCGAGCTGACGGTGACCGAGACGTGGACGCTCAAGGGCGCGGCCGTCGCGATCGTGCAAGCGGCGGACCGCAAGAGCCTGCTGTTGTTCGCGCTGATCCTGTTGGTGTGCACACTGTTCCTCGGCAACGCCGTGGCGGCCGCCGTGCGAGACCGGCGCCGCGAACTGGCCGTGCTGGCGTGTATCGGCTGGCCCGCCGGTCGGCTGGCCGGCACGGTGTTCGTCGAGGTGACGGCCGTCGGGTTGGTGGCCGGAACCCTGGCCGCCGCGGTCGCACTGCCATTGGCCGGTGTCCTGGGCATACCGCTGTCGCTCGGACATGCGTTGCTGGGGTTGCCGGTCGGGCTGGGAATCGCGATGCTCGCCGCCGCACCCGCGGCGTTGTCGGCCGGACGGGCCCAACCGGGGGCGGCCGTGCATCCGGCGGTCCTGGGGGTCCGCCGGGCGCGACGCCGAAACTCCGTACTGGGCCTCGCACTCGCCAACCTATGGCGCGTACCCGGCCGGACAGCGCTGGGCGTCGGCGCACTCGCCGTCGGAGTCGGCGCACTCACCATGCTCGTACTGATCGCCGTGGTGTTCCGCAACGAAGTGGTCGGCTCACTACTGGGAGACGCGGTCGCCGTGCGGGTCCGATCAGTCGACCTGCTCGCCGCCGTAACAGCCGTCGCCCTGGGGGCCCTGATGGTGGCCGACGTGCTCTACATCAACGTCCGCGAACGATCAGCCGAGCTGGCCGCACTCTGGGCCGGCGGCTGGTCGAACGGAGCGATGCTACGGCTGGTCGGCTACGAAGGACTCGGCATGGGAGTACTCGGCGGAGCCCTCGGCGCAATCACCGGACTGCTCGGCGCCATCTGGTTCTCCGGCCGACTGGGCCTCGACATGATCCTGCTGGCCCTCGCCGTCGCGGCCGGCGCAACCCTGGTCGCCGGCGCAGCGGCCATCCTGCCGGCACTGGTACTGCGCCGGCTACCACTGTCCACTGTGCTCGCGGAGGAATGATGACGGCAACTGTTTCGCTGAACGATCTGACGAAGTCGTTTCGCAGTGGTGAGCGGGAAATCCACGCGGTGGACGGGGTGACGTTGGACGTGCCGGCCGGGAGCGTGGTGGCGCTGACCGGCCCGAGCGGTTCGGGGAAGTCGACGCTGCTGCACCTGACGGGCGCGATCGACCGTCCGGACCGCGGCACCGTCGAGGTCGGTGGCGTGTCCGTGGAATCCTTGCGGGGCAAGGGTTTGGTGGCATACCGCCGGACCGTCGGGTTCGTGTTCCAGCGCTTCCACCTGCTGCCGGCACTCACGGCGGCCGACAACGTGATGGCGCCGGTGCTGCCGTACAAGGTGGACTTCGACAAGGCGGAGCGGGCGCGGGAACTGCTGGCGGCCGTCGGTTTGTCGGACCGCGCGAACGCGCTGCCGGCGAAGATGTCGGGCGGGGAGCAGCAGCGGGTGGCGGTCGCGCGAGCGCTGATGGGCGACCCGACGCTGCTGCTGGCCGACGAGCCGACCGGCAACCTGGACGCCACCACGGCCGGGGAGCTGCTGGATCTTCTGCTGAGCCTGCGGGACACCCTCGGCACGACGATCATCATGGCCACTCACGAGCAGCGGGTGGCCGCCCGCTGCGACCGCCTGCTACGCCTGCGGGACGGCAAGCTGATCGACGACCTCGACCTGACCGGCGGCCACACCCCGGACCAGACCCTGGCGAGGATCGACTCCCTGGGCAGCTGAGGACAGGGCTCCGGTTCGATGGTATCGGCTTGCACCGACAATTCTGGTCCTGGGACCCCTGTTTTTAATTCTAGTCCGGAGCACCGACAGTTCTCGGCGGTCGGTGTCCAGAAAGCCCAGCTTCAGAAGCCGAGCTCAGCGGCGTTTCCCCGCGTCACAGCCTCCAGGTCGGCCGCCGACAGACCCGCCGCCGCCACCTTCGCCCGCGCCGCCTCCGGAGTCAGGAACGGCGCATGCGTTCCCACCAGCAGCCGGTCCGCTCCGTAGGCCGCCACCGCTCGGCGCAGCACGTCTGGTTCCTCGGCCAGCGACAGCTCCGCATACACCGACGGCAACCCGAGAATCGCAGGCAGCTCACCCACCCGCGCACCCGCCACCACCATCGGCACCGACGGTTCCGCCAGCGCCACCGCGTCCGGGACCTCGCCCAGCTCCAGTCCGGCCGGCAGGTTGCGCGGATCCGCTATCCGCATCTGCAGAATCAGCACCAGCCCGAGCGAACCGCACAGCGCCTTGACCGCACCAGCGGCCGAATATCCGTGACTCCCCGGGCAGATCCGCACGGCCGGGCAACCGGCCCGGCGGTAGCCGGCCAGCAGGGTGGCCAAGTCCGGCCACCGCGGATCCACCACCGGCACTAACCGGAAGAAGTCCGGAAGCGACATCGAGTTCACCGACGGCGCGGACCGGAAGAGCCCGGCCATCGGCGAGACCGCGGCCCGGGAGAAGCCCGCACGACGCAGCATCGACTCCAGACCGGCCGGATCGACCGACCCCAGTGGACCGGCACCGACAAAACAACTGACGTCGATCACGACAGCCGACCGTAGACGCGCAACGCGTTCTCCGCCAACACCATCCGGCGCTCGGCCGGAGACAGCCCCGAACCGAGCACTTTGGACAGCGCGGTCGCCGGGTCACGGATCGGCGCGTCCGAACCGAACAGCACCCGCTCGGCACCCAGTTCGGCCACCGCGTGGTCCACCTCGCCGAGCACGGGGTCGCCA
Organism: uncultured Actinomycetota bacterium; assembly: GCA_963826035.1. GTDB lineage: Bacteria > Actinomycetota > Actinomycetes > Mycobacteriales > Pseudonocardiaceae > Actinophytocola. The sequence continues at coordinate 1,958,741 of CAWGVZ010000010.1, forward strand.
CCGCTGGTGTCCACCACGATGTTCGGGTACGGCTTGATGTCCGCCACCCCACGCCGGCCCGCCCCACCGAGATGCGCCATCTGGATACGCAACGACGGGTGCCGCGCGGCCAGCACCGCCACGTCCGCGGGAGTCGACTCGTCCGGCGTCCCGTCGACCGTCTTGTACCAGGCGTGCTGCAGCAGCGGAACCTCCAGCTCGGCCATCCGGGCCACCAACGGGTCGAGCCGCGGATCGTTGGCACGCATGGCGATCCACAGTTTCACCCCGACGAAAGGCCCGTCGGCCACGTACCGGTTCAGCTCGTCCAGCGACTCCCGAGGGTACTCGGGCGACAGGTAGACGACCCCGGCCAGCGAGCGGAACCGGGCCACGGCCGCCGCCGTGATCCGGTTCGCCGCCCTCAGCTCATCCGGGTCCGGATGCGACAGCAGGCTCCGTTCGCCCAAAGTGGACACCAGGCTGCGCCCGATCCCCACCTCGGCCGAGGTCGCCACCAGGTCGGCGGCCAGGTCGTCCGTCCGCCACGGCGCGAAGCCGCTTCCCAGGTGAACATGCGCATCGATGATCTCCATAGGACACTCAATACCACTTAACCTCGAGCAATACCCCGCTCTGCACGTAGAACTTGCTCGGTCCGGGCGCCACCGACGCGAAGCTCGTCCGGTAGTTGGGTCCTGTGTCGACCAGCGTGTCCGGATCGATCCGCCGGGTGGTGCCGTTGGTCGTGTAGATGTGCCCGTCACCCGGGTCGAACGCCATGTTCACCGCACGCGGCTGGAAACCCGTGACCGTTTCCCACGCGTACGCGAACTGCTCCACCGACCGCAGCAGCGCGCCGTTCGCCGGATCCAGCTCGAAGACCGTCCCGTACGTCTGGCCGAACAGCCGGCCCTGCGCGTCGAACGTCAGACCGTTGACGCCCTGCTCCTTCTCGAGCGGCGTGGACCGCCACAGCACCTCACCGGAGCTCGCGTCCATGGCGAACACCTGTCCCGGCGACTTCGACGCGTCGGCGTTGCAGCAGCCGAGCGATCCGCCGTAGATCACGCCGTCGCGGTAGGTCAGCGCCGAGATCTGGTTGGCGCCGGTCACCAGGCCGGAGTTCCATGTGCGACGCTCCCCGGTGGCCGGGTCGTAGAGCGTGACCGCGCCGTCGAGCTGACTGTTCTTCGGCGACGTGCCGACGGCCACGTACTTCCCGGCGCTCACGACCGTCCACGGCCGTTCCTGCCCCTCGGTCTTCAGTTCGAACAGCTTCTTCGGGTTGTCCGCGCCGAACGGCACTGCCGGGTCGTACTCCCACAGCTGCGCGTTCGGATAAACGCCGAAGTACATCTTCCCGTTGTGCGCGCTCATACCCTCGATCTGGTGCGCGAACGGATACTCGGCCCACGTGGTGGTCGCCGGGTCGTACGCGACCAGGCCGCCCTGGAAGTAGCCGCCGCCGTAGATCTTGCCGTCGGGTCCCTGCGCCAGCGACCGCGGCGCGGTGGGCGTGCCGACCAGCTCGTCGAGATGGCCGAACGTGCCCTGCTTGGTCACCGTGTCGTAGCGCCAGAGGTCACCACCGGCCGTGGCGCCGATGATGATCTCGTGCCACGTCCTCGGGTCGATCGTCCTGGCCAAACCCTTGCCTGCGCTCAGCCCGCCCTTGTCGGCCTGCTCGGGGCCGCCCTTGAAACCCGTGGGGGTAAGCCTTCCGCGTCGCGGGTCGTACATCTTCAGCTCGCCACCGTCGACCAGGTACACCCGGCCCAACAGGTCGGCCTGGGTGATCGTCTGACCGCCGTAGCCCGGGATCTCCTTGTGCCACTTCAGGGTCCGCAGGTCGAGTGTCCACCCGACACTCGCGGTCGTGCCGCCCGCGAACAGCACGAAGAGGTACCCGCCCTCGTCCTCCATCTGGTACGCGTACTTGTCCGTCGGCATCCCGGCCGGCGCGGGGATCTCCACGCGCTTGCCCGTGCGGGGATCGACCTGCCACAGCCCGACGCTCGGCCCGAGTCCAACGTAGAGCTTGCCGTCCGCGTGCTCGACCGACCGCACATAGCCGTACTTCGCGCCCCAGTCGCCGTAGTCCCGGTACTGCCGCGTCTTCGGGTCCCACGAGAACAGCTTGCCGCCGGGGATCGGCGCCGGGCCGAAGTGCTCGCTCGTCCCGAAGTAGAAGACGCCGCGCTCGTCGGTGTCGCCCTCCCAGGTGAAGCTGGCGCGCGGGGACGGCCGACCGAGGTCCTCCAGCTCGCCGCGCCACGGCAGCCGGTACACGTGGCCGAAGCCGTACGTGCTCACGTAGACGGTGCCGCGCTTGTCGATCGACACGCCCCACGCGCCCTGCGCGCCGGCGTCCGGCGGGTTCTCGCCCGACGGCGGGTTCGCCGGGACGTGGAGCGGGATCTGGCGCAGGACCTTCGACGTCATCGAGTCGATCTCCGCCAGGTAGGCGGGCTTGCCGCTCACCGCCAGGTAGGTGCGCACCGAACCGTCCGGCATCCGCGCCGTCTCACCGCCGGCGGAGGTGGTCGAGTAGAGCGGGATGGTGCCGCGGTTCCACCACTGTGGAGCGGCCGAGGCGGCGGGCGCGACTACCGCCAACCCGACGAGCGCCGTCAACAGTGCGGTCACCGCAGTAACCAGCCGCCTGACCATGGTTCGCTCCGTTCGAGAATTACGGGCTCGTCCGTAATTCGGGAACGATAGGTCGGCCGTGGGTGCTCGTCAAGAGCCGTGCCGCCACGGCCGGAAGTCGGCCGGGACCTCGTCGAGCCGCACCGGCGCACCGCCGGTCGCGGCGGACCAGGCCATGGCGAGCAACGCCAACTCGCACTCCACCAGCTCCCGCCCCGGCCGCCGCTCGGCCGCCGTGGTCAGCCGGGTCATGGCATCGGCCAGCAACGCCGGATAGAACGCCTCGGCCGCCGGCTCGATCACCAGATCCCCCACGGTGGCCCGGAACCCGCCGGCCGGACCGGACACGGCCACCCGAACGGAGACGCCGGAGACGTGTTCGATCACGCCGTCGAGCGGTGCGTCGGATCGGCAGTGTGCGGCCACCAGCCCCGGCCCGAGCACGGCGACGGCCAACGCGATCGCGTGGACGCCGTAGTAGAACGGGTGCCCACCACAGGTCACGGTGACGGACGAGGGCACCCTCCCGCGGACCGCGAGCGCCTCCGGTGCCACCCGCAGCGCCGACCCGCCGTCGATCCGAGCCGGACCGTCGGCCAGTCGGGCCAGCTCGGCCAGTTCCCCGGCCGTGCCGCCCATCGGCTTGTCGACGAACACCGGCACCCCCAGCGCGGCGAGGGTGCTGACCTGGTCGAGCCGCTGGTCCCAGTCCGGACCGAGCAGCATGACCACGTCGCACAGGCCGGCCAGCTCGGCCAGATCGCCGGCCGTGGTGATATCCCCGAACCCCCGCACCCGCGACTCGTCGGACTCCAGCACGGCGGTGACCGGCATGCCGAGCCCGGCGAGGAGCGGCGCGAAGATCCCCGGGTGCGAGGTCGAGAGGTCGACAATTCCCACCCGGGTCATCGGACCGCCGGCACGGACTGGGTGAGCAGTTCCGCCACCTCCGCCAGGAACCGTTGCTCCTGCGCCGGAGTGGTGGTCGAGGCCGGGTCGTGGCACAACTCCTTCGGCAGCCGCCCTTCCCAGCCGGCGAGCCAGGCCATCCGCTGGACGTAGGTGTCGACCGGCGGCGCGAACGCCACGGCGCCCAGCGCGTCGAGCACGGCGGACGCGTGGACGAAGTCCGAGTACCGGCGTTCCGTCCAGGCCCGGACCACGTCGACCGTCAGGCTGGGCAGCGCCGCCGCGATGCCCACCAGGGCGGCGTCGGCGCCCCACATGAGCGACGGCCCGAACATCCGGTCCTCGCCGGTGAACAGGAGCGTGTCCGGCCGCTCGGCCCGGCAGCCGGTGAGGATGCCCTGGCAGGTGACGGCGTCGTCGAGCACCGCCACCTTCAGGCCGAGCACCCCGTCGGTGGCGACCAGCCGGCGCGCCAGGTCGACGGAGTACCGGTGCCCGCTGGCGCCTTCGTAGAGCACGAACGCGACGACCGGCAGCCCGGATGTGCGGGCCACGTGCGCGTGGAGTGCGGCGATGTCCTCTTCCGGGCCCGATTCCACGGGGTAGACCATCAACAGATCGGCCCCGGCCTCGGCCAGTCGCTTCCCTTCTCGGGCGAGGGACAGCTCGTCCTTTTCGGACGCCCCGACCCCGGCGACGATCGGCACGTCGACCGCGTCGCGCGTCGCGCGGAGGACGTCGGTCAGCTGTTGTTCGGTGAGGTGGGGGCCGCGTCCGGTGTGGGCACCGACGGCCAGTGCACCGACCCCGTCGCGCACCAGCGAGGCGGCGTAGGGTCCGACGGCGTCGATGACCGGGGCGCCGGATGCGTCGAACGGAGTCAGCATGGCGGCCGTGACCGCGTGACGCAGAGCGGTTGTGGTGACGTGTGACACGGGGCCGATTCTCGCACCCGTAGTCCAGTCCGCATGTATACCGCGCGGCGCGTGAGCCACCCGGCACCGTGCGTCGCCGTTAATATGGGCGGGACCGGATCGTCGCGCGCAGGAGAAGGATCTCGCATGGTCACCGTTGGTGTCGTCGGGCCGAGGGACCTGGTCACGTCGACCCGCAAGGTCGTGGGATCCATGTCCGGACTCACGACCATCGCCGTCCCCTACCGCACGGAGACCCAGACGGTCGACGTCATCAACGGCGCGCCCGGCGAGATCGACGCCTGGCTGTTCACCGGCGTGGTGCCGTACGAGATGGCGTCGGCGGCCGGCGTGCTCGACCGGCCGGCGAGCTTCGTCAACTACACCGGGGCTCCCCTGCTCACCGCCATGATCCACCTGCTGCGCGACGGCCACGACCCGTCGTCGTTCAGCATCGACATCCTCGACGTGGGGCAGGTGGACGAGACGCTGAAGGAGGCGGGCATCGCCACCTCCGGCGCGCACGTGCTCCCGTACCGGCGCGGCCTGACGGCGACCGACATCGTGGAGTTCCACCAGGAGCGGGCGGCCGACGGCGTCGGCGTGGCCATCACCTGCCTACGATCCGCGTACGACGTGCTGAAGAAGGAGACGACGGCCATCCGCCTGGCGCCGTCCATCCACTCGGTCCGGTACGCGATGCAGCAGCTGCTCGTAGACTTCGGCGCCGCCCGATCGGACGACGCGCAGGTAGCCGTGGGCCTGTGCGAGGTGGACCCGGTGGCCGAACAAGACCTGCGCCGCGAGGCCAGCGGGCTGGGCGGAACGGTGGTAGCCCAGGGCGACGGCCCGTTCGTCATCTTCACCACCCGCGGCCCTCTAGAAGCCGCGACCGCCGGGTTCTCGGAGTTCCCCCTGGTCGCGAAGCTGGGCGCCACCCACGGCACGGTCCGGGTCGGCTTCGGCGTCGGCGGCACGGCGGCCGAGGCGGAAGCGCTTGCGCGCCGCGCTCTGAGCCGCGCCGGCCGGCTGGGCAAGGTGGCGGCCGTCGTCTCCATGCGCAACGACATCGACCTGACGCTGTCCGGAGCGCCGTCGCCGAGGTCGTCACGCTCACCGAAACGCCCGTCGCTGACACTGCTCAGCCACCGGGCAGGCCTGTCAAAAGCCACCTTGGTCCGGCTGCAGGAGATGCTGGCCGAACAGGACGACCCGACGGTCACCACCCGCTCGGTGGCCGCCGCGCTGCAGGTTCAGCAGCGCACGGCGCGGCGGGTGCTGAACCGACTGGAACGTGCCGGGGCCGCGCAGTCCATCGGCCGCCAGGGCCTGGAGGGCAGCGGCCGGCCGCTGGTGACCTACCAGCTGTACCTCTGACCTTGCGCACTCCGGACCACGTGATTACGGTCAATGCCATAATTACTACGGAGGTGTCACGGTGACCCGAGAGCGCCTGGCAGTTGACGGTGGAACGCCGGTCCGCCAGGGCCCGCTGAGCCCCAGGCAACCGTTCCCGGAAGAAGCGGTGGAACTGGCGACGGCGGCCATCCGCTCGGGCACCCTGTTCGGCGTGGGCGGCGAACTGACCACCCGCTTCGAAACGGAGTTCGCGGGATTCTATGGCGCCGCGCAGGCGGTGACAGTGTCGTCGGGCACAGCCGCCATCCACACCGCACTGGCCGCCGTGAACCCGACTCCGGGCGCCGAGGTGATCACGGCCCCGATCACCGACGCGGGCAGCGTCCTCCCGATCCTGTACCAGGGCTGCGTCCCGGTATTCGCCGACGTGGCCCCCCATCTGGGCATGGACCCGGCATCGGTAGAAGCCCGCATCACCGACCGCACAGCCGCGATCCTGGCGGTCCACCCGTTCGGCGGCGCGACAGACGTACGCGCCCTGCGAGCTCTGGCGGACAAACACGGCATCCCGCTGCTGGAGGACTGTTCCCAAGCACACGGCACCCGCCTGAACGGCGAGTTCCTGGGCCGATACGGCCACATAGGCATCTACTCGCTGCAGCAGTCGAAGCACATGACGGCCGGTGAGGGCGGCGTCTGCGTAACGGACGACCCAGACCTGGCCGGGGAGATGCGCCTGTTCCGGGACAAGGGCTGGGACCGAGCGGGCGCGGGCGTCCGCGGCTATCCCCGCCTGGGCCTGAACTACCGGGCGAGCGAACTGGTGGCGGCCGTGGCGCTGCCCCAGCTGTCCACACTGGACGCGGTCCTGGACAGAAGGCGCACCCTGGCCGCCGTCCTGGACAAGGCGGTGGACAACGCCCCGGCCGTACGACGCTGGTCCACGCTGGAAGGCTGCGAGGCGTCGTACTGGTGCTATCCGTTCTTCGTCCCGAGTGGACAGATTTTTCGCTGGGGGGAAGCCCTTGCCGCGGAAGGCGTCCCCACGACTCCCGGCTACATCGGCGAACCGATCTACGCGTGCCTTGGCCCGCTGCAGTCCGGCATCACCTTCGGGACCAGCAACTACCCGCTGAACCTGGCGGCTGACGGCGCGGGCACCTACCCGCCCGACCTGTGCCCGTCGGCGCGCGAGGCCCTGAACCAGCTGATGATCTTCTGGCTGCACGAGGACATGACAGAGGACGAGGTCGGCGACGTGGCAGAGGCGATCACCAAGGTGGCCACCGCCTTCTCCGGCTGACGCGCGGAACATGGCCGGTGTCTCGAAGGAGTCCATCGAGACGTTCAACGTCCCCAAGGGGTCCTTCGGACAGACCACCGTCCCGAAGGCGTCGTTGGGTGCGCTCAACGCGCCGGAAGCGTCGTTCGGTTCACCGGAGCATCGTGGCGACCTCTCTGAAGCTCAGGTCGGTACGGCGGCCCAGCAGCCAATCCACCGGATCGAAACCGCCGAGCCAGGGTGCTGCTACAGCGTGCTGCTGGTCTTGGCCAGGATGTCGGCGAGCAGGGCGTAGTCGACGTGTTGGTTTTCGCTGATGTCGACGGCCTTGCGATCGCCGTTGCCCAGGGACCTCAGCACACCTTTGACGGGGGCGACGTCCGCGGCGTTGAACACCATGAAGGAGACCTTGTCCTTGGCCAGGTGGATGACGGCGGCATGCTGGCCGTTCTTCAGGAAGTGCGGCTTGCCGTACTGCAGTTTCTCCTCGACGTCGGGGATGGTCTGGTGCACGAGTTCCCGTAGCTTGCCGCAGATCTCGATCTGCCACGGCAGTCCTTTGTCGATGTACTGCGTCACGTCGTTCTGCATGGCCTTCTCCTCTGGTTCGCGATTGACTGGTGCTCTGGGCGCCGATCAGTGCTGGGCAACGGGGCGGTAGGTGAGGACGACCGCTCCGGTGTCGAAAGTGGTGGAGTCGGTCAGTTCCAGCGTGGTGACGCTGTCCGGCCCGAAGAGCCGCTGCCCCTCACCCTTGATCACGGGGCAGATCCAGATCCGGTACTCGTCGAGCAGGCCGGCCTTGGTGAGCGCGTCGGTGAGGCGGCCGTTGCCCCAGATGAGGATGTCGTTGCCGTCCTGTTCCTTGATCTTGGTGATCTCAGTGACCAGATGGGCTCCGGGAACGACGACGGTCTGGGCCCACTCGGTGGTGTCGACGGGTTCGGAGGCGACGACGTACTTGGTGATGGCGTTGACGTGGTCGGCGTAGGGGTTGCCGCCCATGTTCGGCCACGCCTCGGCCATCCCCTCGTAGGTGACTCTGCCCAGCAGCAGGGCGTCGGCACCGAGGGTGAGGGTGAAGGCGTAGTTCTGGGCCTGTTCGTTGGAGTACTGCAGCGACCATTCGTGGGGGTTGTCGATGAAGCCGTCGAGGGTGCTGTAGGTCACGGCGATGATCTTGCGCATGGCGAGGTCCCTTTGGTTGTGGTGCGGGTGATCGATGGGTCAGCCGGGGTTGAGTCATCTCACCCGGAAGATCTCCACGACATGTGGTGCGTCGATGAGGGTGTGCGGTGCGACGGCGTGGTAGGCCCACACGTGCGTCCATGCGTTGCCGGTGCGTACGGTCAGCACGGTCTTCATCATGCCCGGGCCGAAGTAGGTGAAGAACAGGAAGATGATCGAGAGGACCCAGTTGACGGGCGAGGTCAAGAGCAGCCACGCGTCCCACAGGTGCAGGAGCGTGTAGGTGATACCGCCGAGGACGACCGTCGTCGCGGTCGAGCCGGTCAGCTTCAGGAACCGGGGCACCAGGATGCAGTAGATGAAGATCATCGCCGGCAACACGGCCCCGGCGAGGTAAAGCACGAACGTGAGAGGCAGACCAACGAGGTACTGCCCGGTGGTGAGTCGCCCGATCGCTGTCGTCAGCGTGGCGAACTGGATCGCCGACTCGATGAGCAACACGACGGCGATCAGGCGGGCGTCGCCGCGCCGGTTGCCGGACACGAGGTTCAACTGCTCCGCCGAGTACCTGCGGCGAAAGTACGCCAACGGCACCAGTGCGTAGACCACGACGTTGTAGCCCGCCCACGCGATCGCCTCGACCGGCGCGACGTGGTCGTGGGTACCGAAGATCGAGCCGGCGAGGTGCAGTCCGAAGGGATGCCAGCCGAACAGCCGGGCAAGGACGAACCCGAGAACAAGGCCGACCGCGCCATAGGCGAGCAGCAGCACGGTCTCCCGCCGCGTGGCCGCCAGGTCCGGGGCCCGGGCGGCGAGGTCGGGCCGGACGCGGCGTCTCGTCAGTAGGCAGGTCACGGTCATCAGACCGAAGATCCCCAGCAACCCGATGTTGGTGTTCACCACATGCTCGACCGTGGAACCGGGCACGCCCGGCCAGCCGAAGGGAAGCGCCTCGTCCGCGATGAGCAGCACCACCACGTTGGCGGCAAGCCAGACGGCCGCGGTGATCCGAACACTTCGCTGGCGGACCAGGCGGCCAAGCGAGGTTGACGCGCTCGGTGGGGCGACGGTCTTCGGCATGACACTCCTTTTTGATACAGCTGTACTAGCCGGAGAATCTAACACAGCTGTGTTATAAAAGGTCATGCCGAAGATCGTCGATCCCGATGAACGACGTCAGCACCTCGCTGAGGCGGCATGGCAGGTGATCCGCCGCGACGGACTCGACCATGCGTCGGTCCGCAACGTCGCACGCGAAGCCGGGTTGTCCAGCGGCTCGTTGCGCCACATGTTCAGCACGCAGGCCGAACTACTGGTCTTCGCGATGAACCAGGTGGTCGACCGCATCGAGAGCCGACTCGGCCGGCTTGACCCGACCGGCGACCCACGCCGCACGGCGGAGCGGTTCCTCCTCGAACTGCTGCCACTCGACGAGGAACGCCAGGAGGAGAACACCGTCTGGCTAGCGTTCACCGCACGCGCCCTGGTCGATCCAGACCTGCGTCAGTGCGCCGAGAAGAGCTACGACATGCTGCGCGCCGGCTGCCGCCGCTGGGTGGCCGCGATCGCCGGCGACCACGTCGACGTCGACCTGGAGGCCGACCGGCTCCACGCCCTGCTCGATGGCCTCGCCGTCCACGCCGCGACACGGCCGGAGGTCGCGACCGCGGACAGAGTTCAGGCGTTACTGGCGATGCATCTCGACACGCTCACGGATGTGGAGTCGCGACGAGCGGACCGTCCCGCTCCCGGCTCGCAGTGACCAGTCCAGCTCGCCCAGGAGTCAGAACTGCCCGTCACGCACCTGAAACTTGGTCGGCTTGTCCCACAACACCCCACCACGCCGAACCCAGTCGACCTGCCACTCCAACATCTCAGGCGCCAACACGGACGGCATCCCAAAGAGAGAATGACACCGCGAAGCATCGTTCAACAACGCCGTCGGCGGCGGAGACCCGGTCAACACGGGAGAGACCCCCAACGCCTCCCCAGCCGACCGAGCCAGATCATGCACCGAAAGCGTCTCCGGCCCAGTCAAATTCAACACAGTAGGCGAAGACGAAGCAATGCCAAGAGAACGCAACCCGACCTCATTCGCATACCCTTGCCACACCACGTTGACAAACCCCGCGGAGACCGGCCGCGAATCACGAACAGCGGTACAGATGTCAGCCAACACCCCATACCGCAACTCAACCGCGTAATTGAGCCGAATCAACGTAACGGGCGTCCCATACGCCTGCGCAGCGTAGGACATCACCCGCTCCCGCCCAAGCGTGGACATGGCGTACTCACCAACAGGCCCAACAGGAGAATCCTCAGTACACCCCTGAGAAACAGGCACAAACGGATAAACATTCCCCGTAGAAAAACAAGCGATCCGCGACGTTCGGTACCGAGCAGCAGCCCACCCGGCCACCACAGCATTAGTCTGCCACAACGGCGCCGGACTCCCAGCAGAACCGAACTTGGCCCCCACCATGAACACGACATCCGAAGCATCAGGCAATGACGCATACGAGTCAGACAGAAGATCGAAGGCCACACAACGAACCCCAGCGGCCTCCAACCGAGACCGAACAGCCGCATCACTCCACCGCGACACGGCGATCACCGACCGGGAAGACCCTCCAACAGCCAAAGCCCGAGCAGCAAGCATGCAGAGCGTAGGCCCCATCTTCCCACCAGCCCCGAGCACCACGATATCCCCGGTGCCAGCACAAAGATCGTCCACCAACGCAGGCGACGGCGTGGAAAGCAGATCCTCCAGCGAAGCTTCGTCGATCATCCCTTGACTCCGGTCATCGCGACACCTTCAGTAAAGTGCCGCTGCGCGAACAGATAAGCGAGAAAAATCGGCGTGAGCGCGACGACCGACCCGGCAAGCGTCTGGTTGAGCGGCTGAGCCTGCTGCATGAGCCCGGCGATCCCGGTGGTCAGCGTCCTCATATCGGAATCCTGCCCGATAACCAACGGCCACAGGAAATCGTTCCAGTGCCACAGGAACACGAACAACCCGAGCGTAGCGAGGATCGGCTTACACAACGGCAGGATCAACTGCACGAAGATCCGCAGGTCCGACGCCCCGTCAACCCGAGCGGCGTCGATCAACGCGTCAGGAATGCCGGCGATGAACTGTCGCATGAGGAACGTGGCCTGCGCGTTCGCCAGCGTAGGAACGATGAGCCCCCAGTACGTGTTCACCCCATCCATTTTGGACAACATGACGAACGTGGGAATCAACGTGATGTGATACGGCACCATGAGCATGGCCAGGAACGACCAGAACATGGCATTCCGCCCAGGAAACCGCTTCTTGGCGAACGCATACCCAGCCATCGACGCGAGCAGCAACACGAACACGACGCTCACGATCGAATAGATGAGCGTGTTGACCACCCACCGCATGAGGTCGTTCCCGGCGAGCACCACCTGATACGCCTCGAACGTGAACCCCGTGGGAAGCAACGCCTCGGGGAACGACAACCCGGTCGCCGGCTTCAGCGACAGCACAATCATGGCGTAGAAGGGAAACAGCGTGACCAGCGTCGCGACAGCCAGCAGCAGCGGCACGAGCACTCGCCCGGCCCGGCGAGGCTTGAACAGGACGTCACTCACGACTCGTCCTTTCCGAACGCGGCCCGCTGGATCAGCGTGAACACGAGCACGATGACGAACAGGCACACCGAAACCGCGGCGCTGTACCCGAAGTTGAAGAACTTGAACGCCTGGTCGTACAGCATGAAGCCGAGCGTGTAGGTCGAGTTGACCGGTCCACCGCCGGTCATGATGTACACGGCGTCGAACACCTGGAACGACGAGATGGTCTCGATGACCACCAGGAAGAACACCACCGACCGCAGCTGCGGCAGCGTCAGGTGCCGGAACCGCTGCCAGGCCCCGGCGCCGTCGACCAGCGCCGCCTCCTCCAGCTCACGGGGGATCTCGTTGAGCCGGGCCAGGACCACGAGCATGTCGAACCCGAACCGCCCCCACGCGGCCACGATCGCCACGGCGGGCAGCGCCAGAGTGGGGCTGGTGAGCCACGACCCGGTGGGGACGCCGAGCGCATCCATGAGCGACGGCACCGGACCGTCCTCGCTGAAGATCCAGATGAAGACCACGCCGGCGAGGACCAGCGAGGTGATGACCGGCAGGAAGAACACCGACCGGAAGAACCGCCGCCCGGCGAACGCCCGGCGCACGAGCAGCGCCAGCCCGATCGACACGGCGATCACGAGCGGCACGGCGATCACCGTGTAGATGAGCGTGACCGTGAGCGCCTTCCAGAACAGCGGATCGTCCACCAGGTACCGGAAGTTCTCCAGGCCGACCCAGCTCAGCTCGCCACCGAGGTCCATGGTGGCGAACGCCAGCCCGAGGCCGCCGGCGAACGGCGTGAACCGGAACGCGAGGAACAGCAGGAACATCGGCAGGACGAACGCCACGCCGATCCACGCGTCCCGCCGCTGCCACTTCGGCGCGCGCGGCCGAGGCGCCCGGGTTTCGGTCGCCTCGGCCGACGGCCGGTTCACCACCTGCGTAGCGGGCATTAGCGGCCGAGGATCTGCTGCGCGGCCGCGGCGGCGTCCTTGAGTGCCTGCTCCGGGGTCTTCTGGCCGAGGACGGCGGCCTGCACCTCGGGTGCGACGACGGCCTGGATCTCCCTGGCCTGGGCGACGGGCGCCCCGCTGTAGGTCATGTCCAGGTACTTTGCCGTCTCGGCGTCGACCGTGCCCGCCGCGTACTCCAACGGGGTCTCCTCCTTCGGCGCGAAGAACCCGCCGAGCTCGTCGACCTTCGCCATGACGTCGGGCTGGGTGACGAAGTTGATCCACTCGGCGGCGGCGGCCGCGTTGTCCGATCCCTTGAGGACGGTCAACGAGCCCACGGTCCCGTAGGTCCGCTGCTCCTCGTTCTTCAGCGGCGGGATCACCAGCCGGTCATCCCCCCACAGCGGGCCGAGCAGCGCGGACTGGATATGGAACGAGCACGCCACCTGGCGCTTCGCCATGGCCGACTGCTCGATCGGCACGGCCGTGGTCGCCTCGGCCGCCGGCACGTAGCCCTTCTCCACCAGGTCGGCCAGGAAGGTCAGGGCCTCCTCGGCCTCCGAGGTCTCGAGCGACAGCTCGCCGGACTCGTCGAACACGTCGCCGCCCGCCTGCCACACCCACGGGTAGAAGGTGGTGTTCAGAGTCGAGGCGTTGGTCGCCTCGATGCTGGTCGCGTAGAGGCCCTTCGCCTTCAGCGCGGGCGCGATCTCCATGAGGTCGTCCCACGTGGCGGGCGGGGTGGTGATGCCGGCCTGCGCCAGCACCGTCTTGTCACACGTGCCGGGTACGACGCTCATGAGCACCGGCGCGCCGAACACCTCGCCGTCCACGGTCGCCGCCTCCAACGCGGACTCGCGGTACCCCTCGGTCGAGACCGAGTCGGGGATCGGCTGGAGAGCACCCTTCGCCTGGAAGGCACGCAGCTCGTCCGGGATCATGTAGACCACGTCCGGGGCGTTGCCGCCGGTGATCTGGGTGACCAGCGTGGTCTCGCGGTCCTTCCACGGCTGAAGGTCGATCTTCACCGTGATGTCGGGGTTCACCTTCTTGAAAGCCTCGACCTGCGTGGCCCAGAAGGCCTTGTCGTCCTCTTCGGACTTCAGTGGGTAGACCCGGACGGTGATCTCTCCACTGGCCTTCCCGCCGTCGGAGGAACCGGAGTCCTCGGAGCCACAGGCGGCGACGCCGACGAGCAGGCAGGCGGCGAGGGGAACGACTGACCAGCGCTTTGGCATCGCTACAACCCCTATCTGATCGGATTAGAGTCCGGACCGTAATCACCCCAAGCGCTCTCGTCAACCCCAGGTGAGGTGGATCCGAGCACGTTGACACGGCAGTTTCGGCAAGGTTACGGTCAGGACCGATATTAAACCTGCGACACGACGGGTCGGGTGCATGACGACTGACACGGGGGCCGATCCGGTTGCGATCGGGGAGAGCGCGGAGGACACGCCGCCGCTCACGATCCTGCGGCACGGGTGCGCAATTCCCGCACATCCGCTGGCACTGGGCGCCGATGGCGCGTTCGATCCGCGCCACCAGCGCGCGCTGACCCGGTACTACCTCGACTCGGGCACGCGCGGCCTCGCCATCGGTGTTCACTCGACGGAGTTCGCCATCCGGGAGGCCGGATTGCTCGCCCCCGTCCTGGAGCTGGCGGCCGAGACGGTGGCCGACTGGGCGGCCCGCAGCACGGTCCTGATCGCCGGCGCGTGCGGCCCGACGCGGCAGGCGGTGGCCGAGGCCGAGCTGGCGGCCCGGCTCGGGTACCACGCGGTCCTGCTCAACCCGGGCGGCCTCGGCGACCTCGACGAGCAGGCGCTCCTCGACCGGACCCGCGCCGTGGCGCAGGTGCTCCCGGTGGTCGGCTTCTACCTCCAGCCGTCCGTCGGCGGGCGATACCTCTCCCCCGAGTTCTGGACCCGGATGTCCCTCATTCCCCAGGTCCTGGCCATCAAGGTGGCGCCGTTCGACCGGTACCAGACCCTCGACGTGGCGCGCGGCATCCACCGGGCGGGCCGGGCGGGGGACCTCGCGCTCTACACGGGCAACGACGACAACATCGTGGTCGACCTGCTCACATCGTTCGACTTCGGCGAGGGCGACCAGCGCCAGCGGGTGGACATCCGCGGCGGCCTGCTCGGCCAGTGGGGCGTGTGGGCGGCCCGGGCGGTCGAGCTGGTCGACCTGGCGCGCCGCGCCAAGGCGGGCGAGTCGCACCTCTACCCCGAGCTGATGGCCCTGTCCGGCCGCCTGACCGACGCGAACAGCGCGATCTTCGACGCGGCCGGCTCGTTCCGCGGCTGCATCCCCGGCATCAAGCAGGTGCTCAAGGACCAGGGGCTGGTGGCGAGCACTCGCTGCCTCGACCCGAACGAGGTGCTGTCCCCCGGGCAGCTGGCGGAGATCGACCGCGTCCGCCGCGAACACCCCCAGCTCGCCGACAACGGGTTCGTGGCCGAGAACCTGGACCGCTGGCTCGCATGACCACAATCGCCGACACGTTCGCCGAGACGGCGCTGGCCCAGCTCGCCCGCGTGGTCACCGAGCAGCGCGAGCCACTCGCGGCCGGCGGGGTCGTGGTGGCCGAAGCACTGGCCGGCGGCGGCATCCTCCACGCGTACGGCACCGGCCACTCCCGCAGCGTGGCGCTCGAGCTGGTGGCCAGGGCGGGCGGGCTCATCCCCACGAACCTGCTGTCCATCAAGGACCTGGTGCTCTGGGGCGGGCAGGACCCCGAGTCGATCCGCGACCCGAAGCTCGAACGCGAGCCGGGGGTGGCGGCCGCCGTCCTCGCCCTGCACGACGTGCGGGCGGGCGACGTCATGGTCATCGCGTCCAACTCCGGTCTCAACCCGGCCATCGTGGAGATGGCGCGGCTCGTGGGTGAACGTGACGTGCCGGTCATCGCCATCGGCTCGGTGGCCCACAGCCGGGCCGTGTCGAGCCGGGACACCTCGGGCACCACGCTGTTCGACAACGCCGACGTCGTGGTGGACACGCTCACGCCCGTCGGCGACGCGGTGGTCGACCTCCGGACCGGCGGCCGCGCCTGCGGCACCTCCACGCTGAGCGCCGTGCTGATCGCCCAGCTGCTGGTGGCCGGCGCGATCGAGGAGCTGGACCGGCGCGACGTGCACATCCCCGTCTACCGCTCGATGAACACGGGCGGCGCGGACGAGGAGAACGCCGACGCCGAACGCGCCTGGGCGACGCGGCTGCGACCCGTCGAAGCCTGACGTGGGGACCATCGTCGCGGTCGACCAGGGCAAGTCGGGCACCCGCGCCGAGGCCCGGGTGGCGAGCGGCGCGAGCGTGCACGGCCGATCATCCGGCTCCGAGCTGGGCTCGACGGGCGCGGAGGCCGTGGTCGACGCGGTGGCCAGCCTGCGCCTGCCGTCGGCGCCGGACGTGGTGTCGGTCGGCACCACGGCGGCGCCCGAGACCCAGGACGAGCGTGCCTCGCTGGCGGCCGAGCTGCGGGACCGGCTGGGCGCCGGCCGGGTCCTGGTCACGGAGGACGCGGTGACCGCGCACCTCGGGGCCTTCCGCGGCGCGCCCGGGGTGGTGATCTCGGCCGGCACGGGCGTGATCGCGCTGTGGTCCGACGGCCGGACGTCCGTGCGGATCGACGGCTGGGGACCGATCCTCGGTGATCACGGTGGTGGCGTGGACATCGGCGGTGCCGGCCTGCGGGCCGCGTACTCGGCGGTCGACGGACGTGGCCCGGCGACCGCACTGGTCGCGCCGGCTCGCCACCATCTCGGCGGTCTCGGCCTGGACGCGGCCCGCCGGCTGCAGGCGGCCGTGAATCCGGCGGAGGTGGTGTCCGGGTTCGCGGTCGAGGTGCTGCGCGCGGCCGAGGACGGCGACGCGGTGGCCGCCGCGATCGTCACGCGGGCGGCGAACGACCTGGCCACCAGCGCCGCGCTGGCCGCCCGGCCGGCGCTGGAGGCCGGTGAGAAGCCGAGGTGTTGCGCGGTCGGCCAGCTCATGCGGAGCGCTCATCTGCGGGCCGCGTTCACATCGCACGCCGTCGGGTTGGGTCTCGCCGTCGATCCCACGCCCGCCGGTTCGCTGGCGGGTGCCATGTTCCTGGCGGTACACGGGCCGACGCTCGCGTTCGCTTCGCTGATCGGTACAGCGCTGTGAGAGTCGGCCACGGCGTCGCGCCGATCCCCGTGCCCGACGGGTCGCCGCTGGGCGGCTACGTGGACCGGGCGGGGCCGAGCAGCGGAGTGGCCGACCGGCTGGAGGCGCACGTCGTCACCGTGACAGACGGGTCCCGCCGGTTCGCGCTGGTCGTCCTGGATGTCGTGTGCGTGAACGTGGATCTGGCAGCCGCGGTCGCCGGGGCGCCGGCGGACGTCGACGACGTGTGGGTGTGCGCCACGCACACGCACTCCGGCCCGGAGACCGGGTGCCACCCGCGTGGAGCGGTGACGCCGGCGCCGTGGCTTTCCGTGTGCACGGCCGCCGTCCGGGACGCGGCGCGTGACGCGGTCGCCGGGGAGGTGCCGGGAGTGCTGAGCGCCGGTGTCTCGACGGCCGCGGGGGTCGCGTCCGTCCGAAGTAGACCAGATGGCGCGCGCCCGGTGCCGGTGGACGTCGTGTCGTTCCACACTTCCGCCGGCCTCGGCGGCCTGCTGGTGGTGCTGCCGGTGCACCCGACGGTCCTGCCGGCCGCCAGCACGGTGGTGAGCGCGGACCTCACGGGATCCGTGCGGCGGGCGCTGGCCGGCCGCGCGCCGTGGGTGGTGGTCGCCACGGGCGCGGCGGGTGACATCAGCACGCGTGGGGTTCGGCAGGGCGCGGATCCCGGCGAGTGCGCCCGGCTCGGCGCGGTGGTGGCTTCTCAGCTGACGGTGCCCGGCCCGGCAGCGGCTTCGGGCGCGGTCTGGTCGGCGGCGCTCGAGCTGACGGTGGCACCGGGTTCTTGTCGGTGCGCTGGACTAGAATTAAATCAGGGGTCCCTGGACCAGAATTGTCGGTGCAAGCCGATACCCTCGAACCGGAGCCCTGTCCTCACCCGCCAGGCCGAGACGCTTCGCCAGGCCGAGCGGCTGGCCGCCCGCTCCACCGAGCCGCTCTCCGCCACCGTCCGCGCGGCCCGGCTCGGCGGCGTCGACCTGATCGGGATCCCCGGCGAACCCTTCCTCGATCTCCGCGCCCGCACGGGAAACGCCCTCCTGCTCGGCTACGTCGGCGGCTACCTCGGCTACCTGCCGACCCGCGAGGCGTTCGCCGGCGAACCCACCTACGAGACGGTCATCAGCCCCGTGGCGGCGGGCGAACCGGAACGACTGGTCGACGCGGCGGTCGGGCTCCTTCAGAACGAAGCCAGCTGACGCAGGAACTCGATCCGCTCCATGGCGTGCAACGCGCCGCCGCCCTCGTGCTCGTTGAACGGATACACCCGCAGCTCCTTCGGGCCCGCGTAATGGTGATACGCCGCATACACGGTCGACGGCGGGCACACGGGATCCATGAGCGCCACGGAAAACAACGCGGGCGCCGACGCCCGGGCCGCGAAGTTCATCCCGTCGAAATAGCTCAGCGTGCGGAACGTCCGCTCCACCAACTCCGGCCGCTTCCGCAGGAACTGCGCCACCTCGAGATACGGCACCCGGTCGGACACCTCCGCGCCCCGCCGATAATCGCACAGGAACGGCACATCCGGGAGGACCGCCCGCACGTCCGGGACCAGACCCGACACCGCCAGGGACAGGCCGCCGCCCTGGCTCGGCCCGCCGACTGCCAGTTCTGGCGCGATCTCCAACGAACGAGCGGCGTCCACCGCCCGCACGGCGTCGGTGATCAGCCGCCGCAGGTAGTGCGCCTCCGGAGCGTGCGCGCCCTGGGTCATGAACCCCGGCTCGTGCGGCCCGGACGACACGGCCGACCGGTCCCCCGTGTCCCCGCGCGAGTGTCCCCGCGCGTCGACCACGAAGTGCGCGATCCCGCACGCGGCGTAGAGCAGATGCTCCTGCACCCGGCCCCGGCCGACGCCGTAGCCCTGGAACTCCACCACGCACCACCGCGCGGGCGACGCCGGTCGCACCAGCCACCCACGCACCGGCTCCCCGTCCCAGCCGGGGAACGTGACGTCGTGGGTGTCGACGGCACGTACCCCGGCATCAACCCGCCGCACCGACGGTCGGTCGGTGTGCTGGCGGGCCGAGTCCACTGTGGAGCGCCAGAACTCGTCGAAGTCCGGCTGGTGCGTCAGCTCGGGCCGGTAGCGGGCCAGCTCGTGCTGAGGTAGGTCAGCGATCGGCATGCACGCGCCAGGCGATCAGCTCCGCGTCCCGCGCGAAGATCAGCTCGCCCGCGTTGTAGACCATGCGCAGCGCCTGCTGCTCGAACAGCGGCTTCCAGCGGCCGTTGCCCGTGTCCACCTGGACCACCTTCGATCCGCCGACCAGCGCGTAGAGCGTCCGGCCCGTGTCGTCGAACGCCAACTGGCCAGCACCCGTGTGACCGGCGAACGTGTCCAGCGTGCGCACCGTCCGGCCGGAACGAGGGTCGAGCTGGAGCACGTCGCCGTCCACCACCGCCCAGAGGCGGCCACAGTCGTCCACGGCGACCGCGGAGATCGTCTTCGCGGCGGCCGACGGGTTGACCTCCCAGAGCTTCTTGCCACGCTTCACGTCGTAGGCGAAGACCGTGGCCCGGTCCTGGGTCGGCGGCGTGGTGGACAGTCCACCCGCGACGGACGTGGAACCGAACACCACGTCGCGCTCGCCCGCCGCCAGCGAGGTGATGCCCTCGTCGGTCACGAAGTCGTCCATCAGCCGCTCGACCGCGCCGGTCGCGCTGTCGAGCACCGACAGGGTCCCGCCGAGCGTGTCGCCGGACGGGGTCGACCCGATCACGATCTTGCCGGCGATCTCCGCCAGCCCCTGCGGCCTGCTCTGCACGTTCGGCTTGAGGTCGAGGAACTTGACGGGGTTCTCCGTGCCGCTCGGCGCCTCGTCCGAGTACTCCGAGCTGTACCAGTCCACGTTCGGGTCGTACCGATAGACGCGGGCGTCCGGGTAGGCGCCGATCACCAGGCCGCGCCGAGTGGGCAGGAGCGCCTCCACCTGGCTGAACCGCTTGTACTCGGCCGCACCGTCCGTTGTGGACACCGTGGCCACGCCGCCCTGGAGGAACCCGCCGGCGTACACCGTGCCGCGCGGGCCGGACGCCAGGGCGAGCACGGGGGTCGGCTGCCCGGCGACGCCGGAGCGCAGCGTCTGGTTCGCACCGGTGGTGGTGTTGTGGCGGAACATCAGGCCACGCCAGAACAGTCCGACGATACTGTCGCCGTCCCAGCCGATGCCGCGGGTGTTCACGATGCGCCCGTATGCCTTGAGCCCCGTCCGCTCCTCGTTGCGGGACACCGGGTCGAAGGCGATCAGCTCGGCCGAGCCCGCCTCGAACTGCTTGAAGAACCAGACCCGGCCGTCCGGGCCGGGCGGGCTCACGTCGAGCCCGGCCGCGCCCTCCACCGTGTGCACCCAGGCGTCGGCCGCGAGGTCGTAGATCCGCAGCGGGCCGGGGAACGTGCCCTCCCGCGCGTACAGGTAGTTGCCGTACGCGCGCAGGTCGTTGACCACCCTGCCGGCCGGGTTGGTCATCCCGGGCGGCGTGGCCAGTTGCCGCTTGGCGCCGGTGGCCGGGTCCAGCTCGGTGATGCCCCACGACACGTAGCCGCCCGCGTAGATCTTGCCGCCCGCGAAGGCGATGCTCTTGACGTAGGTCTCCCCCGTGCGCATGGTGCCGAAGTCGTGGAACGCCCTGGTGGTCGGGTTCCAGCTGAACACCTTGCCACCGGGGGACGTGCCGCCGTAGACCGTGCCGTCCGGCGCCACCACGATGCTCCAGACATAGAGCTCGCCGGCGATCGGGACGCCCAGGTCCTCGACCTCCGTGGCGCCAGGAGCCAACCGGTAGAGCCGGCCCGCGCCGTAGGTGCCCACGTACACGCTGCCGTCCGGCGCCTGCTCGACGCCGTAGGCCCCGCTCGAACCGGGAAGTGCCGCTGTCAGCAGCGGTTCTCCCGAAACGGGGTCGACGGCGTTGAGGTAGGCGGGGGTTCCGGAGGACGCCGACCAGATGACGCGGCGCCCGTCCGGCATGGACCCGACGGTGCCGCCGATGAGGAGGACGTCCTGCAGCGGCACCCCGAGCGATCGCGGCCCGGGTGCGGCCTGAGCTACGGGAAGTCCACACGCGACAAGCACCGACACCAGTGCCGCGACGACGAAGCGTTTCCTCACAAAGGTTCCTCTCGGGTCAGCTCGGCACGGCGAAGATGTGGGTCATCACCGAGGTGTGGTTCGGCGACGACCCGGTCTGACCGGTCTCGTCGGTCAGCCCGGCGGCCGCGCCACCCAGGGTCCCGACGTCACCGGCCAGGTAGCTGGTGGTCACCTTCGCGTGGAACGTGTCGCAGCCGGCCGGCAGCTGGACGGTCGTGTAGAGCGGAATGGCCGCGTGGTTGACGCCGCGGGGCACGGATTCCTCGATCTGGGCGACGGGCGCACTCGGGCAGTTCGCCCCACCGGATGTGGTCACGGTGAGCCGGAACCGCGCCTTCGAGTAGTTCGCCGTGCAGGACGGGCCGTCCGCGCAGCGGTGGTACTCCACGTCCGCGATGACCGCCACCTTGCTGTACTGGGCCGGCACCGTCCGGTCGAGGACGGGCGTGACGAGACTGGACGGGACGGCGAAGTTGCCGGCGGGAACGGACTTCTGCATGGCGTGGCCGTCGACGTCCTCGCCGACCGAGGTCGACGCGAACCGCAGGTGACCGGACACCGTCTCCCGCGACACGGCCAACGCGGTCGACGCGGTCCGCAGATAGAGCGTGCAGGTGAGCGTTCCGTCGGCCGTGGCGGACACGAGGAACCGGGTGACGAGCTTGATGTCCTTGTGGACGGGGGTACCCGAGGAGGGCAGCACGTTCTCCCCCATGACCACATTGGACATTCCGGCACCGGAGCAGCGGACCTCGTTGTCGATGAGGTTCGCGTGGGCGGCGTCGTAGGCACGCAGCTCCGAGTAGACGTAGGCGGTCGTGCCGGCGGTGAGCGGGGTGTCGATGGTCGCGAGCGGCACGACCAGCTGGGTGGCCGGAGTGTTCGGCGGCGGTGCGGCGGGGACACCGGTGATGACGGTCGGGCCGAAGCTGTCGTACAGGGTCGCGGGGGCGGCGGACGTGTCCGAAACGCCGATCCCCAACAGGGACACGGCCAGTGCCACGACGATCGCAGGTTTCTTCATGGCTAGCTCCTCACCGAGACGAGCCGTTACGGACTAGGCCGTAATTGCCATGAACATAGAGCGGCCCCCGGAGCACGTCAAGGCACCGGCCGGTGATGCCCTGAATGAGGCATTGAGGGCGCTCACCGTCCCGAATGAGGCATTCAGGGCATCACCCGGCCGGCGCCGGGCCTACCTCGCGTCGGGTGCGAACTGCGCCAGCGACATCTCCTTGGCGCCGGCCACTTCCGCCTCGGTCGCGGTACCCGAGTCCTCGATGGCCGCCACCCACGCGTACACCGACTGCCGCAGGAACTCCTGTGCCTCCGGGGAGTTCGCGGCGGCCACCGGGTCGTCGGCCACCTCGCCCGCCAGGAACAGGGCGAGCCCCAGGAACGCGCCGTCCCAGCCGGGGCCGACGTACAACGCGCCGGCGCCGCTGCCGGCCATCTCGATCGGCACCGTGTGTTCCAACTCCAGCACCGTGTCCTCACCAGGCCCCGGGGTCAGGCGCAGCTCCACGACGCTCGTCGGCCCACCCCAGGTGAGCTTCAGGCGGCGCGGCGGGTCGCACTCGAGGATGTCGCCGCCCGCGTTGCCCTCGACCGAGAACGAGCCGCCGACGCGCAGGTCGCCGGTCAGCGGCAGGAACCAGCGCTTCACCCGCTCCGGGTCGGTCATCGCGTCCCAGACGTCCTCCGCCGTCGCGTCATAGGAACGCCGGAGCAGGACCCCGACCACGTCACCGTCCTCGATCGTCCGCGTGCTGACCGTGCGGTGGATCGCCTTCAACTGGTTAGCGATGTCGATCATCTGTCGTCCTTCGGCTGGTCGTCCGGCTCGGTATCCGGCGGGGTGTCTGGTGATGTCTCGTCTGGTGGGCGGCGCTCACGTTTCCCCCGCGCGATCTCGGTGGCCAACGCGCTCAGGCGCTGGCTCCAGAAGTCACGAAGACGCTCCCGCCACGTGTGCACGAGAGCAAAATAGCAGGCGACACTTATATAAGTACACACTAAACCGATGTCCAGTGCGCTCCCACCATGGGTGGTTGGGAGATCGCACAGGTCAACATCGCGCTTCCCGTGGTCCCGTTGACCGAGCCGGAACTGCGGTGGTTCGTGGACGCGTTGGAGCCGGTCAACGCCGTCGCCGACGCGGCGCCCGGATTCCGGTGGCGGCTGCAGACCGAGGACGGCGACGCCACGTCGGTTCGCGCGTTCGGCGACGACCGGCTGATCGTCAACATGTCGACCTGGGCCTCGATCGAGAAACTCGGCGACTTCGTGTACCGCGACCCGGCGCATCTCGCGGTGCTGCGCCGGAAGCGGGAGAGCTTCCGGCGGCTCGGCAGGCCACACACCGTGCTGTGGTGGGTGCCCGCCGGGCACCGCCCGACGGTCGCCGAGGCCGAGGAGCGGCTGGACCACCTGCGCGAGCACGGCCCCACGGCGCGGGCGTTCACGTTCCAGGCACCGTTCCCCGCGCCGGACCACGAGGTCACGCAGGTCCGACCCGACTGGTACTGCCCCGCCTGAAACTTTTTTGGGAGCGTTGTCGATCTGCGTTCGGACCGTTCGACGAGTTAGTGACAAGCAACGATCACTAGCACGAAGGACGGGTCATGGACACCGAGACGAAGACGCTGGCCGGGCGGCGCGAGTGGACGGGTCTTGCCGTTCTTGCCCTGCCGACGCTGCTGCTGGCACTCGACATGAGCGTGCTGCACCTTGCAGTGCCGCACCTGACCGCTGACCTGCGGCCGAGCAGCACCGAACTGCTCTGGATCATCGACATCTACGGGTTCATGGTCGCCGGGTTCCTGGTGACCATGGGCACCCTCGGCGACCGGATCGGACGCCGAAAACTGCTGATGTACGGCGGCGCCGCCTTCGGGCTGGCGTCGGTCCTGGCGGCCTTCGCCACCAGCCCGGCCATGCTCATCGGGGCCCGTGCGCTGATGGGGGTCGCCGGCGCGACGCTCATGCCCTCGACGCTCGCCCTGATCAGCAACATGTTCCAGGACGCGAAGCAGCGGGGCACGGCCATCGCCGTGTGGATGAGCTGCTTCATGGGCGGCATGGTGATCGGCCCGGTCGTCGGCGGGCTGCTGCTGGAGGTCACCTCGTGGGGCGTGGTGTTCCTGCTCGCCGTGCCGATCATGGTGCTGCTGCTGGTGACCGCACCGAAGCTGCTGCCCGAGTACCGCGACGAGCAGGCCGGCAAGCTGGACCTGGTCAGCGTGGCGCTGTCCCTGGCCGCCATCCTGCCGGTCATCTTCGCGCTGAAGGAGATCGCCAAGGACGGCGTGGACGTCCGCAACGTGGTGGCGCTGGTGGCCGGTCTGGGCATCGGAGCGGTGTTCGTGCGGCGGCAGCAGACCCTCGAGAGCCCGATGCTCGACCTGAGCCTGTTCCGCAACCGCAAGTTCACGGCGGCACTCGGCATCATGGTGATCGGCGCGCTCACCATGGGCGGCGTCTTCCTGCTGTCCAGCCAGTACCTGCAGCTGGTGGCCGGGCTGTCGGCGGCCCAGGCGGGCATCGCCATGGTGCCGCAGGCCGGTGCCGTGGTGGCCGGTTCGATGATCGCGCCGCGGTTGGCCCGCCGGTACCGGCCGGAGTTCGTGCTCGGGTTCGGCATGCTGATCGCCGCCGTGGGGATCCTGCTGTTCACCCAGCTCAACGGCGGTGAGTCGGTCGTGCTGGTGGTCCTGGGCCTGTCGGTGGCCGGGTTCGGGATGGGCCCCCAGGGCGTGCTGTGCACGGAGATGGTGATCGGCTCGGTGCCGGCCCGCAAGGCCGGCGCGGCCTCCGCCATGTCCGAGACCAGCGCCGAGTTCGGGATCGCCATGGGGATCGCGGTGTTCGGCAGCATCGGCACGGCCGTCTACCGGTCCGACGTGGTCGTGCCCGACGGTGCGCCGGCCGAGGTCCAGGAGAGCATGGCCGGCGCGCTCAACGCCGTGAGCGGCCTGAACGACCAGCTGGCGGCGAGCGTGCTGACCTCGGCCAGGGAGGCCTTCACCGGCGGACTGCAGCTGGTCGCCGTGATCGCCGCCGCCATCGTGGTCGCCTTCGCGGTGATCGGGATGACCGCCCTGCACAAGAGCCGGCCGGCCGAGGCCAACGAAGAGGCCGCCGAGGAGAAGGAACTGGTGACCGTCTGACCGACCGGCACGGATCAGGCGCTGGCGGCCTCTCGGATGGCCGCCAGCGCCTCATCCACATGTGACCGGCGCGACCGGACACTGAGCACGCACAACCGGATCGTGTGCCGGCCGCCCACCCGCGTACTCGACAGATACACCCGCTGACCGGCGTTGATCCGCTCGAGCATCGCGGCCGTGGCCGCATCCCCGCGCCGCGAACGGAAGACCGTCACCGTCAGGTCCGGCACCAGCGGCACCTCCAGGCCGGTCTCGGCCGTCAGCTCACGATGAACGTACTCGGTCAGGTCGA
Organism: uncultured Actinomycetota bacterium; assembly: GCA_963826035.1. Classification (GTDB taxonomy): domain Bacteria; phylum Actinomycetota; class Actinomycetes; order Mycobacteriales; family Pseudonocardiaceae; genus Actinophytocola. The sequence continues at coordinate 1,984,287 of CAWGVZ010000010.1, forward strand.
GCTTCTCGTCGAGCTGCTCGCGGAACGCGGTCACGCCGTGCAGATGCAGCGGCAGCCACAGCCGTAGCCCGCGAAAGCTCCTGGTCAGCTCGGGGCCGAGGGCGGCGAAGTCCGGCCCCAGGTCCTGGTCGAAGTCCTGGAGATAGTGCGCGCTCGCCGAGTGCGCCGCCCGCAGCCGTTGCTCGTCGCGCACCAGCAGCACCCCGGTGCCGTAGGGCAGGAACAGGCTCTTGTGGGGGTCGAGCGTGATCGAGTCCGCGCGCGACACCCCGTGTAACAGGCGTCGGCCGCGGTCGGTGAGCTGGAACGCGCCGCCGTACGCGCCGTCCACGTGGAACCACAGGCCCTCGCGGGCGGCCAGCTCGGCGAGGTCGGCCAGCGGATCGATGCTGCCCGTGCTGGTGGTCCCGGCCGTGCCGACCAGCAGGAACGGCCGCAGCCCGGCCGCCCGGTCCCGGGCCACCAGGTCGGCGGCGGCCGTCACGTCCATCCGCAGCGACTCGTCCACCGGCACCACCCGGAGCTGGTCGGCCGTGAACCCGGCGATCCGGGCGGCCTTGGCCACGCAGTGGTGGGTGTACTCGGTGACGTAGATGATGCCGCGCGGGTCGGGGCCGCCGAGCCGGTCCTCCCTGGCGGTGTGCACGGCCGTGAGCGTGGCCATCGAGCCGCCGGAGGTGAACAGCCCGCCCGCGCCGGCCGGCAGGTCGAACTCCCCGCACAGCCAGCGAAGCACGCTGTGTTCCAGCTCGACCAGCGCGGGCGCCGGGCCTGCGAGTCCGGTGTAGCGGTTGGTGGCGTTCGCCAGCATCTCGGCGAGCATCGTGCTGTACAGGCCACCGGACGGCAGGTACGCGAAGTAGCGGGGTCCGGCGGTCTCCACCGCCTGCGCGGCCGCCGCGCCGAACCGGTCGAGCAGGTCGTGGATGTCGCCGGGCGCGTCCGGCGGCGGATCCGAGACCGGCGGGACCGAGAGCGGGCCGCGGGCCGGCGCCTTCTCCAGCCCGTCGACGAAGTTCTCGACGAACTCGGTGGTCGCCGCGGTCCACGCCTGCCTGGTGAGTGAATCCGGTTCCATGGGGCGAAGGCTAGGTCCGCCGCCGGGCCCGATCTTGTACGTTCTTGCGTTGGTAGGCCCCGGGCGCCACCCCCACGATCCGGCGGAAATGCTTGGTCAGGTGGGACTGATCCACGAACCCGACGGCCACGGCCGCCTGTGCCGCCGGCTCCCCCGCGTCGAGCAAGGTACGGGCCCGGCGCACCCGGAGCTGGTTGAGGTAGGCGTGCGGCGGCAGGCCGTGCACCGTGCGGAAGGCCCGCAGCAGCGAGTACTGGCCGGCCCCCACCTCGGCCGCCAGCTCCGCCAGGCTGGGCGGGTCGATCAGCCGCTCGTGCAGGATCTCGCGGGCGTCGACCACCGCCCGATCGCCGGCCGCGCTCGCGATGCGGTGCCGGCCGCCGTAGCCGCGCGTCAGCCCGGACAGCGTGGCCGCCAGCAACGTGCCGGATGCCAGCCGGTCACCGGACTGCGCTGCCAGATGCGCCTGGTGGATGGCGGCCGCGGCTGCCGCGTCGTAGACCACGCCTTCGGTGAACCACGGGCTGGCGACCCCGGTGGCCTCGGCGACCACCGCGACGTCCAGGTAGAACGCCCGGTACGCCCAGCCGTCCGTCCCGATGGGCCGGCCCGTGTGCACCACCTCCGGGTTGAGGAGCACCACCCCACCCGCCGTGACCCGGTGCTTCTCCGTGCCCACCAGCAGTTCCTCCACCCCCTCCCGCGCGACGCCGATGGCGAACGTGTCGTGGGTGTGCTTGGTGAAGCCGTGCTTGACGTAACGCGCCCGCAGCAGATCGACGCCCGACACCGCCGGGTGCTGCCAGTAGTACGCGACCTCCATGCTTTCCACTATCGCGCGGAGTCGTCGATCTGCACCGGGTACCCGGCCCGCAGCACGGCGACCGTCGACGGCGGCGTGATCACCGTGGCCGTCCCGGCCGTGGGCAGGCGCCGCCGACCCTCGTACCCCTTGCGTGTCCAGCAGGCCAGGTGCCCGTCGACCACCACCGCCGGAGCGTCGTCCACCAGCACGAACGCCCCGTCCGGCAGTCCGCGCCACGGCAGCTCGTGGATCCGCCGCCGGTGGGTCCCCCGCACGATCCGCTCGCCGTGCAGCCGGCGGTTCATCTGCTTGGCCGACGGCATGCCGCCCCAGGCGTCGCGGTAAGACCGGTACGCCGGCCGCCGGCACTCGGCGCAGGGCCGGTGTCCGGCGGCCAACGACACGGCCTCGTCGTGGAAGTACAGGTGGGTCCACCGGTTCGGCAGCCACTGCTCGCGCCACCGGCCGCGGAACTCCAGCGCGCACGTGATCCACAGATCGCTCGCGTGGAACCGCACGATCTCCCGGCCCACGTGCAGGATCCCGCGGTTGCCGGTCCACGCGCCGCGCAGCGGGAACGCCTCGATGTCGCCGGTGGGCGTCACCCGGTTCCTACTGGTCATCCCGCCACTGTAGGTGCCCGGCGCCGAAACTGAACCGGTCGCGCGTGTCCCGCGTATTAACCGTCACAACGATCGTGGACGCGACCAAGGAGGTTCTATGTCCACTCAGGACGGTTACCGCGGGCTGCGCGCTGATCGGTTTCCCCGCACGGCGAAGATTCGAATGGCGGCACTGGTCGGCGCTGCCGCCGTGCTCACCGCCTGCGGCGCCGATGCCGGCACCGGTTCGGACAGCGCCGAAGCTCCGCCCGACGCGCCCGTGCGTGCCCAGGAGCACCCGGAGCTCGGCATGATTCTCGTTGACCAGTCAGGGAAAACGCTGTACTTCTCCGAGCAGGAGGAGAACGGCGACGTTCGGTGCGCCGCCACCTGCCTCCAGTTCTGGATTCCGACCACTGTGGAGGATGAGGCAGCGCCGTCGATCCCGGGCGTGGAGGACCTCGACACGGTGCAACGCCCGGACAACGACCAGACCCAGCTCACGTTCCAGGGCAAGCCGCTGTACACGTTCTCGATGGACGAGGCCGCCGGCGAGGCCAACGGAGACAACCTGGCCGACGACTTCGACGGCACCCGGTTCGTCTGGCACGCGGCGACAGTCGAAGGAGGAGCTGGCGGCGGCGACGCCCCGGAGGAAGCCCCGCCCGGCGGGGGCGGCTACTGATCCGCGCCGGTTCGGCCCGTCAATGCCTGGAAGGCGCCCTTCCAGGCATTGAACCTGGATCCACCGCTGGTCTCGGGTCGGTGGTGCCCTGAAGGACGCCTTCAGGACAGGGAAACGCGGCGCCACGCAAGCAACACCATCGGTGGATCCAGGTTCAACGTCAGTAAGGCGTCGTTCCAGGCATGAACCGGTCCATGGCGTCCGCCGTGGCGGCCGGCGGGATCGTGTGGTTGGCGCCGCCCGCCACCTCGACGTAGTGGGCCTTCGCGAGCCGCTCGGGCACGACTGCCGTGCTGGGCGTGATGTACCTGCTGTTCAACGAGGGCTACGTGGCCACGGGCAGCGACACGCTGGACCGGCCGCAACTGCGGGAGGAAGCGCTGCGACTGGCGGCGAGAGGGCTGCTGGCCTTGTTGCTGCCGCACCAGGCGAGGGCGGCGAGCCGAACCGATCCCGACGGCACGCTGATTCCGCTGGAACAGCAGGATCGGTCCACATGGGACAGAACCCTGACAGGCGCGGGCCTGGCCGAACTGCGACACGCGGCGCGCCGGGAACTCCTTGGCCCGTACCAACTACAGGTGATGATCGCCGCGCGGCACGTCACCGCCGCCAGTGCGGCGGACACGGACTGGCCGAGGATCGTGGAGCTGTACGACGTGCTGCTTACGCTGGTCCCGTCAGACACGGTGGCGCTGAACCGAGCGGTGGCGATGGCGTCCGGTCCGGCGGCCGGCCTGGCGGAACTGTCCGAATTGGACTCACCGAAACCCGAATAACCAACCCATGCAGGTAGGTGTCCACCGAACGTCGCCCGTTGTGGTTGGCAAGCAACCAAAATAACTCGTCCGAGGTGTCCTGATAAGACGATAGGCTCGTCCCGTCGGGCAGGAGTTGTTCACCGGGGGTGAGGTGTGCCGTCGTTCGCCTTTGGTGTGCTCGGCCCGCTCGAAGTGATCCGCGACGGGCAACCGGTTGTGATCAGCGCCCCGAAGCTCCGCGTGCTGCTGGCCGCCCTGCTGATCGGGACCAACCGGACACTGTCCATCGATCAGCTCGCCGCGCGGCTGTGGGATGAGCAGCCACCGACCGGCGCGCGCAAGGCCATCCAGGTCAGCGTGGTGCGACTGCGCCAGCTCCTCGGGGACGAGCTGATCGTGACCGGGCCGGACGGCTACCGGCTGCCCGTCGAGCCCGATCAACTGGACCTGTGCCGGTTCAACCGGCTCACCGACGCCGCGCGCCAGGCGGCCAACGCCGGCGACGCCGATGCCGAGCTGCGCCACCTCACCGAGGCGCTGGCGTGCTGGCGCGGACCGGCGCTGGCCGACGTGCCGTCAGAGTCCCTGCAACGCGAGGTCGTGGCCCAGCTCGCGGAGAGCCGGCTGCGTGCCACCGAACGGCGGACGCAAGTGGCACTGGACCTCGGCCAGCACCGGGAGATCATCACCGACCTGGTCCAGCTCACCAAGGACCACCCGTGGCAGGAGGCGTTCTGGACGCAGCTCATCCTGGCCCTGCACCGCTCCGACCGGCTGGCCGACGCGCTGGACACCTATCGCACCGTGCACCGGATGTTCCGCGACGAGCTCGGCGTCGACCCCAGCGAGCACCTCCAGCAACTGCACGGCATGCTGCTGTCCGGTCAGCTAGACCTACCCGACACCGATCGCGTACCGGTCCAGGTTCCCGTCCACGTCTGCCAGCTGCCGGCCGAGGTGCGCGGGTTCGTCGGCCGCGAGGCGCAGGTCGAGCAGCTCACCGCGCTGCTCAGCACCGACGCGGTCATCGTGTCCGGGCCGCCGGGCGTGGGCAAGACCGCGCTCGCACTGCACGTCGCGCACCGACTCCGGCCGCTGTTCGCCGACGGCCAGCTGTATGTGGACCTGCAGGGCTACGCCACCGACCCGCCCCTGTCCCCGGCCCCGGTACTCACTCGGTTCCTGCGCGCGCTCGGGGTGCCGCGCGACCAGGTGCCCAGCGACCTGGAGGCCATGGCCGCGCTCTACCGCAGCGTGCTCGGCGGCCGGAACATGCTGGTGCTGCTGGACAATGCCAGGGAACCGGACCAGGTGCGGCCGCTGCTGCCCGGCCAGCCGGGCTGCGCGGTGCTGATCACCAGCCGCAACGACCTGCGCGGGCTCACCGCACGCGAGGGCGCGGTGCACGTCATGCTCGAGGAGCTCACCCCGGAGCAGTCCCACCTCCTGCTGACCGGCCTGATCGGTACCGACCGTGCGCACACCGAGCCGGACGCGGTCGCCGAGCTTGCCGAGACCTGTGGGTTCCTGCCGCTGGCGCTGCGCATCGCCGGTGCCAACCTGGCGGCCGACCCGTACGACACGGTCGCCGGCTACGTCGCCACCCTCGGCGAGGCGGGCCGGGTCGCACAGCTGTCCATCCACGGCGACGAGTCTGCCGCGGTCCGCGTGGCCTTCGATCGGTCCTACCTCGGCCTGGCCCCCGAGGACCGCCGGTTGTTTCGCCTGCTCGGGCTCGCACCCGGCCCGGACGTCACGGTGGCGGCCGCGGCCGCGCTGGCCGAGCGGGAGCCGGGCGAAACCCGGCGTGCGCTGGACCGGCTCGCCGCGGCCAACCTGCTGCACCGCCACGCACCGGGCCGCTACCGGTTCCACGATCTGATCCGGGAGTACGCCGCCGACCGGGCCCGCGGTGAGGACGACACGACCGCCGCGCTCGACCGGATCTTCGACTTCTACCTGCACACCGCATCCGCGGCCACCCGCCTGCTCTATCCCGGCGCGCCCCGCCTCCCGCTGCCCACCACCGCCGAACCACCCTCGACCGAGGCCGAAGCGCTTGGCTGGCTCGACGACGAGCGGCACAACCTGCTCGCGGCGATGACCAGGGCGGCCGGCTCACCGGCGCACTACTCGCGCGCCTGTCAGCTGGTCGACGTACTGCGGGAGTACCTGGACGCGCGTGCCAACGCCGCGGAGGCGATCAGCGGCTGCGAGGCCGCGCTGCGGGCCGCGACCATCGCTGCCGACCACCAGGCGGAGGTCTCCGTACTCGACGTCCTCGGCAGGCTCTACTACCTCCTGGGCGAGTACCACCGCGCGAGCGAGTACCACGGCCGCGCACTGGCCGTGGCCGAACATTCCCAGTTCCTCGACGGCCAGAGCCGCGCGCTGCTCAACCTCGGCAGGGTGTACAAGCGACGCGGGCTGATGACCCAGGCCGAGGAGTATCACGTGGCGGCGCTGGAGCTGAGCCGCTCCTGCCGCGATCGGACCGCGGAATGCGTCGCGCTGAACGCGATCGGGGTGGTGCGGATGTACTCCGGCAGGCCCTCGACAGCGCTGGACTTGCATCACCAGTCGATCGAACTCGGCCGGAAGATCGGCAACCGCGAGGCCACGTTCCGCGCGTTCAACGGGCTCGGCATGACCTACTGGGCCCTTGGCGAGCTCGACAAGTCGATCGAATGCCACGAACAGGTCCTGGCCTACGCCCGCGAAACCGGGCAGCTGCAGGGCGAGGCGGCCGCGCTGCTCTGCATTGCCGAGGTCCACAGCGAGGCCGGGCGATACGAGCTGGCGCTGCGCCTGGCCGCCGAGGGAATGGCTCACGTCACGCGGCTCGGCGACCGGCGCGCACAGGCCAACGCGCTCGATATCACCGGGACCACCCGGCGCTGCATGGGTGAGCACGCCGCGGCGATCAAGTCCTACACCGAGGCGCTGCACATCGCCAACAAGATCAGCTTTGGTTACGGCCAGGTGTCGGTCCCGACCGGCCTGGCCGCCGTCCACCGCTGCCTGGGCGAACCACGCCTGGCGTTGACCTACCTTCGGCAGGCGCAGGTCAAGTTGACCGAGACGGGGCTGCTGCTCCTCGAGGCCCGCGTGCTCACCGAAGCCGCCCTGATTCACCACGCGCTCGGCGCCCGCCAGGATGCCCTGACGTGCGCCGAGCGCGCGGTCGACCTGGCCAGCACCCGCGGCCAGCGACTGGTGCACGAGCTGGCACTGCGGGCGCGCCAGGTCATTACCACCCCGGCCAGCTAGCCCTCTGTGTGCCGATCCTGCCCGGCGGCGGCTACCGCTCGGCTACATCATGGTTATCGAAGTTGTCGCGGTAGGCGGCGGGAGTGACGCCGACCAGCCGCCGAAAGTGCGGGCGAAGCGCCCCACCCGAGGAGAACCCGCAGTGCCGGGCGATCTGGTCGACCGGCAGCGCCGTGGACTCCAGCAGTTGCTGAGCGCGGATCACCCGCTGATGGATCAGCCAGGTCGCGGGCGCGGTACCGGTGATCTCGCGAAACCGCCGGTCGTAGTTGCGTCTGCTCATGTGCGCTCGCGCGGCCAGCGCGTCCACCGGCAGCGCCGTGTCCAGCTGGGTGAGCGCCCAGGCCAGCGTCTCGGCGACCGGGTCCTGTTCGTCGCGTTCGGGCATGAGCGACTCGACGCACTGCGCCTGCCCGCCGAGGCGGTGTGGCACCACCATGCTCTTGGCCAGGCGGTCGGCCGCCACCGCGCCGATCATGGTCCTGATCAGGTGCAGACCGAGGTCCATGCCCGCGGCCCCACCGCCGGCCGTGAGCACGTCACCGTCGTCGATGTAAAGGGCCGAGGCGTCGACCCGGATCTTGGGGTACAGCGTGGCGAGCAGCCCGGCCATCGCCCAGTGCGTCGTGGCCGGACGATCGTCCAACAGGCCGGCCGAGGCCAGCACGAACGTTCCGCTGCACAGGCCGGCCACCCGCGCACCCCGGGCATGGGCCGCGCGCAGGGACTCCAGCACCGGCTCCGGCGGGTTCTCGGTCCCGGACCGCCAGTTCGGGACGATGATCAGATCGGCGGCCCTGATCGCCGCCAGGTCGTAGGGAACGGCGCAGGACAGCCCGCCGCCGCGGATCGCCGCGGCCGGCTCGCCGGCGACGACTCGCACGTCCAACTCGGGCAGCGCGCCGTGGTGCACGGCCATGTCGAACACCCCGAACGCGAACGACATGATGCCGAGCGAGGCACCGTCGAACACCACCACGACCAGCCGCCGTGCAGCCATTGGCCGATACTGGCTGGCGGCAACTACAGGTTGGCTACCGGCGAGCTTCAGCCCGCGGGTCGGTGGGTACGCACCACCTCGAAATGCTGGGACTGCGCGTCGTGGCGGGCGAGGAGGACCCGGGCGGCCGGCGGCACGACCGAACTGGTGGCGGACGCCCCCGCGAAGAGTTCCACGGCCTTCCAGTCGTCGAAGGTCATGAGGGTGGAGAAGTGCCCGGGCGCCTCCAGCCCGCGAAGGACGGTCAGCTCCCGAAGCCCGGGGATGTCGCGAGCCATGATCCCCGGCGCGATGGTGCCGTTGAGCAGGTCCTCGTAGGCCTGCGCGTTCTCGATGGTGGTCCAGCCGTTCCACGCCCTGATGATCATCTCGACTCCCTTAGCAGCATACTGGCAACTTAACAGTATGCTGTCATCATGCTGGAGGCATATCGACTATTGATCGCGGACGTGTACGAGCTGGCCGGGGCGAGCCGCCGCACCAGCGAGGAACTGGCCAGGGCCGACGGGCAGACAGTCGCCCGATGGCACGTCCTGAGTGTCCTGTCCGACGGCCCGAGGACGGTGCCGTCAGCAGCCAGACGCCTCGGACTCGCACCGCAGAGCGTCCAGCGGGTGGTGACCGATCTCCTCGGTTCCGGGCACATCGTGGCAATCGACAACCCGGACCACGCCCGCTCGCCACTGATGCGGCTCACCCCCCTCGGCCAGAAGACGGCGACCCGCCTGTTCGCCCGCTCCGAAGTGGACCGGACCGACGTGCTGGCCCGCGCCGGCGTCTCGGCCGAGGAACTCACCTCAGCGAGAGAGACAGTGCGAAAGCTGATCGCCGCCCTCAGCTAGCACCCCGCTCCGGCGGCCAAGCTCGGATGCCAGGAATGACGCCTTCCTGACGTTGAACGTCAGGAACGACGCCTTCCAGGCATTCAGCTGGAGATCAGCAGCGCCAACTGTTCCGCGTATCGCTCCACCAACTCCGGCGACCGGCCGTCCGCACCGAACAGGCCCCGCGCCACGTGCGGATACACGGTCAGCGCGTTCGCCGCGCTCATGAGGATCAGCATCAGCGCGGCCGGGTCGAGCCGCTCGTCCAGCTCACCCGCGCGCTGCCGCTCGCGGAGTTGCTCCACCTCCTGGCGCAGCCGCTCGTTCTGCTCCTCGTCGTCCTCACCCGTGTCAGCCAGGCCGTACCAGGCCACCAGACGACCGCCCTGCCGCGGGTCAGCGCTCGTCCGCACGTAGGCCTTGATCATCTCGGCCAGGCCGAGCCCCTCGGGGATCTCCGCCGCCTCGTACTCCCGCCATCGGCGGCCCATCTCCCGGTACAGGCCTTCCTTGCTGTCGAAGTAGTACGCGATCAGCTGCTGGTTCACCCCGGCGCGCGCGGCGATCTCGGACACCCTCGCCCCGGCGAACCCCTTCGCCGAGAACTCGACGAACGCCGCGTCGATGATCAGCGCCTTCGTGCGCTCGGGGTCCCGTTGCCGGGACGAGGCGGTCGGGGCCCGCCTGGCGCGCTTCTCGGTGGTCATGCACCCGATTCTGCCATCCAGTCGGCGAACTTAATCATATGACTGTTTGACAAAGTCATACGTTCATTTGAAACTACGAGCATGACCGAACCGTTCCGAGGCCGCTGGGCGGTCCTCGCACTGCTGCTGACCGCCGTGTTCATGGACATGGTGGACAACCAGATCGTCACCATCGCGCTGCCGACCATCCAGCGTGACCTGGGCGCACCGGACTCCGCGCTCCAGTGGACGGCCACCGGCTACACGCTGGCGTTCGCCCTCACGCTCATCACCGGCGGCCGCCTGGGCGACCGCTTCGGCCACCGCGCCCTGTTCGTGCTCGGCACGGCCGGCTTCGGCGTCAGTTCACTCGTCGGGGGGATCGCGCCGAGCATCGAGGTGCTCCTGATCGCCCGCGTCGCGCAGGGCGTGTTCGCCGGGCTGATGATTCCCCAGGTCCTGTCGTTCATCCACACGGAGTTCCCCCAACGCGAGCAGGGCAAGGCCATGGGGTTCTACGGCATGACGTTCCCCATCGGCGGCGTGGCCGGTCCACTGCTCGGCGGCCTGCTCACCGAGGCGAACCTGTTCGGCTGGCACTGGCGGACGATCTTCTTCATCAACGTGCCGATCGCCCTGGTGGCGGCCGTCTGGGCGGCGTTCGCCATGCCCGCACCGCGCTGCCCCGCCCGCGGCGGCACCGACGTGCCCGGCGTGCTGATCCTGGCGGCCGCGCTGCTCGCCCTGCTCTACCCGCTGGTCCAGGGCCGCGAGCTGGGCTGGCCGGCGTGGACGTTCGTGCTGATGGCCACCGCCCTGCCACTCCTCGCGCTGTTCGGAGTGCGGCAGCGAAACCGGGAGTACCCGCTGATCCGTCCAGGCTTGTTGCGCACCCGCGCCATGTCGGTCGGCCTGCTCGTCATGCTGATCCTCTACAGCGGGATGGCCGCGTTCTTCGTGCTGACGCTGCACCTGCAGGGCGGGCTCGACTACTCCCCCATGAAGACCGCGCTCACCATGCTGCCGGCGACCATCGGGATCGTGGCCGGCAACGGCATCGGCATGCCGCTGGCACCCAAGCTCGGCCGCGGGCTTCCCATGATCGGCCTGGCGCTGCTGCTGGCCGGCTCGGTCTCGATGATCGCCGTGGTGACGCACTTCGGCGCCGGCCTCACGCCCTGGCACCTGGCCGTGCCGGTGGTGCTCTACGGCGCGGGCCTCGGACTCGGTGCGTCCTCGCTCATGCTCATCACCCTCTCCGCGACCGGCGAGGCCGACGCCGGCGCCGCGTCCGGCGTGGTGAACACGGTGGTGCAGCTGGGCGTGGCCGCCGGCCCGGCCACCATCGGCACCGTGTTCTTCGGTCGCCTGGCCGAGGGCGGTGACTTCGTCGACACCACGCGGATCAGCCTGGTCATCGGCGCCGCCCTGTTCGCCGCCGCGTTGGTCACCTGCCTGCTGCTCCCCCGCCGGCACGCCGCGCGGGTATCCGCGTTGTAAGAGATTTGACAGCGGTCCCCCTATCCTCACGCCCGATTCGCGTCGGAGTAACAGCAGGGGGATGCACGTGGGGTTCTATGTCCGGGCAAACGAGATCAACAAGTATGCGAACTACCTGTTGACGGACGTGCTCAACGACCTTTACTCGATCAAGTGGGAGTTCCCGGGGAACGCGCTGAGCACCGAGGGCATCGAGGGCAGAATCCGCACGGCCATCGATCCGTTCATCGACGGCGTCGAGGGCATGGTCGATGACGTCTTCGAGAAGGGCCTCATCGAGCGGCTGGTCAACCTGGCCGATGCCTTGAAGGCAACGGCTCTCGAGTACGGCGAGATCGACGAGGCGGCGGAACGGGAGTTCAAGGAACAACGCCAGCACGGCGACAAGAGGCCAACCGGCAACAAGCGTTTCCCGCGGATGTGAGGAGCGAGATGTCCGATTTCAAGAACGACGAGGACATGACGTCCGCCGTGGTCCCCGAGAAGCCCTTCTCGATCAAGACGATGATGCCGGAGAGCGACTGGGACGTCGAACTGGTCGAGCTGGCCTACGAACACATCCCCATTCCGTTCGTGGAGAAAACCACCCTCTCGAACGACCTCATCGAGCCGGTCGCGGCGAACCTCAGCCGGATCCTGTCCGACGCGCACGCGTGGGACATCACCGGCAACAACCTGATCCGCGTGGCGAACAACATCGAGATCAACGCCCGCCGGCTGGGTCGCGACTGGAACGGTGCCGCCGCCGACGCGTTCGCGAACGGCCTCGCCGCGGGCTGGATCGCCCCGCTGATCGCCGGCGGCGGGATCTGCAAGCTGATCAGCAAGGGCCTGAAGACCGTCTACCACGGCTGTGCGGAAGCGATCGGGGCGCTCGCCACGAAGCTGGTTCCCGCGATCGTGCGGATGCTCGAGAAGATCGCCATCAAGGCTGTGCCCGGTGTCGGCTGGGCGTGGGAGCTGGTGGAGTCGCTGGTCAACTGGGAGGTCCCGTACAAGGACGAGATCGAAAAGGTCGTCGGCATGATCGGGCTGGTCATCCAGACGCACGAGGCGGTCGAGAAGCTGACCGCCCTCATCAACAAGTACAAGGCGGCGTTCGAAGGGTTCATGGACCTCCTGAACAGCCTGGGCAGCATCGACGCCGTCGGCCCGTCCGGCGCGAGCGTGGTCGGCATGGTCAAGGACATGAAGGCCATCGGCGAGGCCACCGAGGCCTACTACGGCGAGATCGAGACGGACGAGGACGGCAACGTGGTGCGCAACGATGACGGCACCCTCAAGCTGAAGAAGAGCGAGCACACGGCGGCCATCGAGTCCATCAAGACCGCCACCGAGGACATCAAGGACCGCCTCGACCGCACGGGGGACAAGGCCCGGAAGGGGAAGCTCTGATGCTGCCCCAACGTCCGGACTGGATGACCGACCAGCTGATCGGTATCGAGGCGGAACTCGACGAGGCACGGCACGCGCTGTCGGCCACCGTCGAACGAGCCGTCCAGTCGGCGGAGAAGGCACTCGCCGGGTCGCCGCCCCTGACCGACGAGGAGCTGGCCGCGTTCCACGAGGCCCGCGAGAAACACCTGGCCGCGAACCAGCCGCCGGCGGAGCAGGACGAGGAGTACTACGAGGACGGCGGCACCATCTTCCGGTAGCCGTGCCCTCAGGTCGCCTCGGCCAGTAGTAGTTCCGTGGCCAGGGAGTTGACCAGCTCCAGCGAACGCGCCTTGTCGTAGGCCGCGCCGGCGATGGCGAGCCCCTGGAGGCGATAGCCCTCCACCACCGCGAGTTCGTCGATGATGATGCTCGTGTTGTGGTTTCCGATGTGGACGGTGCCCGGCACGTCGGGAAAGCGCAGCACCGTGAACTGTTCGTACGGGCGCTCGTGATGGTGGAGCGGGAGCACCCGAAGATCCACGTGGTCGGCGCGGCAGTGGGCGACCAGGTGGAGCAGCTGCCCGTGCATGACGCCGCCGTCGATCGTCTCGCGGCGCAGAGCCTGCTCGGTCACCAGCACGGTCAGCGGTATCTCCCGCTGGCCGATCACTATGACGCGCGACCGCATGTCCGGCTCGATCCTCGACTGTTCGGCCAGCGCGGCGCTGTACTCGGGCGTACGCAGCAGCGGCGGGACGGCCACCGGATCGTAGGTGGTGATCTCGCACGCCCGCTTCTCACAGTCCGTCAGGACCATGTCGTGCTCGTGGAAACCCTCCGGGTCGTGGGCCAGCCACGTGCGTTGGTGCGCGACGTTGTGGTGTCTGATGATCCGGTCCCGTTCGGAGCCGGTGGCGCCGTAGTAGCCGAGCAGGTGCGCGAGCAGCACGGCCGTGGTCTGGCGCTGCCCTGATTCCAGGCGGCTTATGGTGCCGGCGGAGATGCCGGTTTCCGCCGCGACGTGGGCGGCCGTGTGTCCGCCGCTCTTGCGGTACCGGCGAAGGCGCGCTCCGATGAGGCGAGCGTGCGCTGTCGGGGGAATGTCCTGGCCCATGATCAACCGTTCGTTGTGGTGGGATGAGTGTCCTGATAGGTGGGTCAGTGCCGTTTGCGGCGACACCGCAACCGGTCGACCCAGCTCGGCTTCGCGTCCATCCGGTCGTCGAAGTCGCACAGCGCGGTGCGCGCCCGCATTACCGCCACACACCGGGGACACCGACCGCGCGGGCCGGTCTCCATGGGCGCCGGCAAGAACTCGACCGAGCACAACGGACCGAACCTCCCGGGACGGCTGGGCTCCGCGTCGTCGGCGACCGCGTGCTCTATGCCGTCGGACTGGGCGGTTATCCACGTGGTCCTGACTCTGAGCGTGGTCACGTGACCTCCTCTGCGTGGCTGACCTGGAGCCGGGGACGCCACCGTGGCGCGGGTGCTCAGTGCGACGCCCCCGGGGGCTATGTTCACTTACAACGAAGTGAACTGGCCCAACAGGATTGGACACTGTAGATTCCACAACGTCAAGTTGACAGCGTGGTCCATACGGGTGATCCGCAAGGCCGCGACGTGCCAAAACCGAGAGGTGTGCAAGTGGACGAGTCAGGTGTGCCCGACGCGCTGCGGTCCGGTAGTCCCGCTCTCTTCAAGCGGTCGATCGCGCTGTCGGTGAAGAAATGGCGGCTTGAAGCCGGGTTGGGACAGAAGGACGCGGCCAAGCGCATCGGCCGGACGGTCCAGCACATCAGCAACCTGGAGAGCAGCCGGCTGCCCTCGGCCAGCGACCTGGAGCTGCTGCTCAACCTCTACGGCAAGGCCGACGACATCCCGTTCATGCGCGAACTCCTCGACGCCGCCCGCAAGGCCAAGAACTGGTGGACCGGACTTTCGGGCGCCGCACCGAAGTGGTTCGACCTGTTCCTTGGCCTGGAGGCCGGAGCAGCGGAGATCGCGTGCTTCGACACGATCGTCGTCCCTGGACTACTGCAAACCCAGGCTTATGCCGAGGCAGTGCTGAAGGGCAACCCGGATCTCTCCGATGAGCAGGTCGCGCAGGGTGTGAAGTTGCGGATGGGGCGCCAGCAGATCCTGGACCGGAAGACCGACCCGGTGAAACTGTGGGTCGTCCTGGATGAGTCGGTGCTGTACCGCAGGCGAGGCGACGACACGGTCATGCGAGAGCAACTCGCGCACCTCCTCGAGATGTCCGCCCAGCCGCGGATCGACATCCAGGTGCTGACCTACGACGCGGGCTCGACGCCGGCCCAGGACGGCGGAAACTTCATCACCTTGAAGTTTCCCGCTGAGATGGAAGGCGACCACGGACTCGTCTACCTGGAGCTGCTGACCGGCGGGCAGTACGTCGAGAAGCCGGCGGAGATCGCCGAGTACCAGCGAGCGCTGACCAGGCTGCACGCTCTGGCAGCCAACCAGAAGGCATCACGTGCGATCATCGATAAGGCCCTGAAGGAGGTGAAACGATGAACCAAGATTCTCCTGACTTATGGCGGGAGGCCGAGCTCCGCAAGTCGAGCTTCAGTGGCGCGAACGGTGGCGACTGCGTCGAGTTGGCATGGCGCAAGTCCAGCTTCAGTGGTGCCAACGGTGGCGCGTGCGTGGAGATCGCACGCGCCGAGACCGTGTTCGGCATCCGCGACTCGAAGTGCGCCGACGGTCCCGTCCTCATGCTGGGCGAGGCTCCGGGACGGTCATTCCTGGCGGCGGTCAAGCGTCACCGCTGAGAGTCATGTCGAGTGCCCCGGCCCATCCTTAGTAGGCCGGGGCACTCGCATGTGAGCACCCGCCCAGATGATGCCCGAAGCGGTCACGTCTGTCGATTTCACGGGTGCTCGCCTGCTGACATCTGAGCCGGGCGGATCAGCCGGTGCCGACCGGTCTTCTGGCCGAGGCGTTGCGGCCGGCAAAGCTCGCCGCCGCGCCGTCTCGGTCAATGCACCGAAGGCGTCGTTGGGTGCGGTCAGTGCACCGAAGGCGTCGTTCGGTGCACCAGACCCGCCGCCGGTCCGCGCCCGTGTCGGCGTGATTACGGCCGACCTCACATCACACCCGCCGCTCGGCGGCCCGGACGACCGGTAGCGTCACGCTCGCGAAGTTTCGATCAAGTTGAGGACGGCAGAGTGACCGGGGAAGCGGTGCGGCTGCTGCGACGGTTCGGCAATCGGTACGCGGCCGCCGTCCGGGTCGTGACCCTGCCGCCCATCGGGGCGATCGCCCTGCTCCGGGCCTCGTCCGAGGAGCTCGCGGCCACCGCGCTGACGGTCGCTGTCGCGGTGATCTGGACCTGCGGCTACGCGTGGTGGTTGAGCCGCACCGGCACGGCCCCGGTGGCCGTGGACGTGGCGGTGCTGCTGGGTCTGTGCCTGACCGTCTTCTGGACCGACGCGGTGGCCGAGACCAACACCGGGTGGCTCCGGCTCCTGGTCACCTTCGCCTGTGTGACCTGGCAGTGGCACACCACACCGCTGACCGGCGCCCTCGCGGCGCTGGCGGCCGGCGGGGGGATGCTCGTCATCATGGACGTGGCCGGGCGGACCCTGAACCCGGCACAGCTGTGGGTGCTGGCGATGGCCGCCATTTCCCGAGCGGCCTGGGTGCTCGTCACCACGGCCGCGCGGCGCGCCGACCACCTGGCGGCCGAGGCCGAGCGGGCCCGCCGCGAGGCGGCGGTGGCGGCGGCCGAGCGGGCCGAGGAGCGCGAGTTCGCGAACTCGCTGCACGACACGGCGGCCACCACCCTGCTGATGGTCGGCACCGGGCAGGTGCCGCCCGGCGCGCGCTGGCTGGCCCCGCAGGCGCGGCGCGACCTGGCCCGGCTGCGGTCCGCCAGTAGGCCGGCGGCCGAGCAGGCCGACCTGGTCGACCTGGTGCGAGCCGACATCGACGCCGGCCACCTGGCCGTCGAGTTCGAAGCCCCGCGACGACTGCCGCTGCCGTTCGACGTGGCCACCGCGATCGCCGGCGCGGCCGGGGAAGCCCTCAACAACGTGCGCCGCCATGCCGGAACCGAGCGCGCGACAGTCCGGCTGGACGGCGACGCCGAGGCGGTGCGGGTCGACGTCGTCGACGAGGGAAGGGGATTCACGGTCACCGACCACGCGGCCGAAACCACCCGGCGTGGTCTGCGGGAGTCCGTGCTCGGCCGGATGGACCGAATCCGCGGCACCGCCACCATCAGCTCCGCCGAGGGGGCCGGCACGACCGTGCGACTGGAATGGCGGGCCGGCGGATGAGTGACGACCAGACAGCGGAACAGACTCGCGCGCACCTGCAACGCGGGCTGCGGATCGCCACGCTGCTCGTGGCCGTGTTGACAGTGGACGTGCTCGGCCTGGCCAACCTGTTGAGCCACCTGGACTCCCACGACGTTCCCGCGGCCCAGTTCGGCGCCCTCGCGGCGCTCACGGCCGTCCTGGCCGTCGCCGCCGTGCTCGTCGCGCGGAACCGACCGTGGCGAACGCTGCGCCGGCCGGCGGTCGCCGTGGTGCTCGCCGCGTCCGCACTGTCCTACCTGACCCTGCCGGACGGCGAGACCTCGACCACTGTGGACTGGGTGTTCGGGGCGGCCAACTGGGTCGGCGTGGTCATCCTGCTCGACCGTCCCTTCCGGACGATGGTGGCGTTCCTGGTGACGCACGAACTGCTGGCGCTGCTGAACCTTCTGCTGTTTCACGATGTGACCCGGTCGTCGCTGGCGCGGTTCGCCACGGGTTCGGTCACGGTGTTCGGCCTCCCGCTGTGCGTGGCGGTGATGGCCGCCGTGCTGCGGCGGATCGCCACGGAGGCCGCCGCGGCCACCCGGGAGCTGGAGCGGGTACGGACGGCGGAAGCCGTGGCCGTGGCGGCACACCGTCGCCGCGCGCAGCGCTTCGCCGAACTCGACGCCACGGCCGCGCCGCTGCTCACCGGACTCGCCGACGGTACGCTCACTCCGTCGGATCCCTCGGTGCGGCGAGACTGCGCCGTCGAGGCGGCCAGGATGCGCCGGCTGTTCGCCGAGCTGGACACCGTGGCGAATCCTTTGCTGCACGAGCTGCGACACTGCGCCGACATCGCCGACCGCAAGGGTGTGGAGGTCGAACTGGACGCACGGGGCCGGTGGCCCGTGCCACCCGTGGCCGTCCGGCGCGACCTCACCGACGCCGCGCTCACCGCGCTCGCCACGGCCGGCTCGTGGGCGCGGGTCACGGTGGTCGGCAGCGCGGACCTGGTGTCGGTCAGCGTGGTGGCGGACTGTGACGAGCTGACCGTACGGGCGCCGGCGACACCCGATGTGCGGGTCGACACCATCAGCGGTGCCGGGACGGTGTGGATGGAGGCGCAGTGGAAACCGACCTGATCACGGCGGTCATCGTGGACGACCACGTGGCGATCGCGGCGGGCGTCAGGTACTGGTGCGAACAGGCCGACCCGCCGATCCGCCTCATCGACGCCGGCGACCGGCTGGCCGACGTGTGGACGGGGCCGGGCGCCGACGCCGACGTGGTGATCTTCGATCTGGAGCTGGTGCCGAGGCAGCCGGAGTTCGGCGAGCTCCGCCGGCTGGTCGACAACGGCCGCCGGGTGGTCGTGTACTCACAGCATGCCGACAACGCCACCGCCATCAAGTGCATCGACCTCGGCGCGCTCGCCTACCTGACCAAGCGTGAAGGTCCGGATCATCTGGTGTCCGCCATCCGGGCCGTCGCGGAGGGTCTGCCCTACACGGCGCCGTCCCTGTCCGGTGCGCTCGTGGCCGACGACACCCCCGACCGGCCCCGGCTGTCCCCTCGGGAGACGGAGGTGCTGCGTGCGTGGTTCGCCTCCTCCTCCAAGGAACTCGTCGCCGCGAAGCTCCACATCACCATGAAGACCGTCGACACGCACATCGCCAGGGTGCGGGTGAAGTACGCCAGCGCCGGGCGGGCCGCCCGCACGAAGAGCGAACTCGTCACCCGGGCGCTCGACGATGGTGTGATCACGCTAGCCGAGCTCAACCAGACCTCGCTGTAAGGCGTTCGCCGGACAGCGGCGGCGGCTCGACCTCATTACGGTGAAGCGCGATCAGGGGTGCGTTCACGTAGGGGGAGTTCAATGAGGTCATCGAGGGTTGCCGCGGCGATCGCGGTCGCGGTGGTGCTGGTGAGTGCGGGATGTAGCGACGACTCGGCGGGATCGGGGGGTGTCGCCGAGCCACCCGACCCACCCACCCTGGAGCTGAAGCCCACGGGCGAGGACGTGGCGGAGACCGGGTTCGACGAGTGCGGCCTGGTCGAACCGGCCGAGATCGCCGAGGTGCTGGGGGTCGACGCCATGTACGTGACCGCCCGCTCGGCGGTGGAACTGGACGCGGAGGGCGACCGCCGCGCCGGGTGCAAGTACCTCCCGGCGGAACTGCCGGGCATTTCCGCCATGGAGATCGCCACGGTGACGGGCACCGACCCCGAGCGGTTCTTCGCGCCGTTCGCGGACAACTTCCAGAACGTGGAAACGATCGCCGACCTGGGCGACCGCGCCGAGGCGGTGGCGTACGGCGGGGAGGGCACCCACTACATCGAGATCCGGACGATCCTCGGCGACCGGGGACTGCACTTCCACTACGCCTACGCCGACGAAGGCGGTCTCATGCCCGAGGCGGACGGGCGGGCCGCCGCCCTGATCCTCACGAAGGCGTTGGAACAGCTGCCGGACGAGGTGGTGATCCCCGACGGGACGCCGGAGGGCAAGTGCGCGGACGTCGATCTCGAGGCTGCCGCCGAGGTCGTGGGCGGCGAGCTGACGATGGCCAGGTCGGTCCTGTCCGATGACGGCGCCATGAGCTGCGCCTTCACCGGCGGCAACGTGACTCTCGACATCGCCGTGACCACCGACCCGGACCGGGTGGCGAAGGACGCCGTCGAGCCGGACACGATCACCCACGCCGACATCGGCGACGGTGCCCGGCTGATGATCACCGAGGCCGGCGGGCTGCTCGCCCGGGCCAACGTGGGCGACCACGTGGTGATCGTCCAGGGGGGCTACGCCGAGGCCGGCTCGGTCACCGAGCTGCGGCCCGAGGACGTCGAACTGGTGCGGTCGATCGTCGACGTGGTCGGCGAGGGGAACTGAGCGGCGCCCAGCGGCGGGTCCGATGCACCGAACGACGCTTTCGGTGCGTTGAGGGCACCCAACGACGCCTTCGGTGCATTGTCCGCTCGCGCCGCTTCGCACCCGCCTCATGCAATACCATCCCCCGGTGACCACCTACGACGACGTTTTCGACCACCTGGACGCCTCGGCCCTGCCGACGCGCCAGCAGCAGATCCTGGTGGCCATCCGGGACTCGGTGGTCCGGTACGGCTACTCGCCGAGCACCCGCCAGATCGGCGAGGCGGTCGGGCTCCGGTCGACGTCGTCGGTCTCCAAGCACCTGGCGAGCCTGGAGGACAAGGGGTTCCTGCGGCGCAGCGACTCGGTCTCCCGGCCGATCGACGTGCGCGCGTTCCTCCAGGAACCCCAGCACACGCCCGCCGGCGACGGCGTGACCGTCCCGGTGGTGGGCGACATCGCCGCGGGAACCCCGATCATGGCCGAGCAACACACGGACGACATGCTGACGCTGCCCCGCGAGCTCACGGGCCGCGGCACGGTCTTCGGCCTCCGCGTCCGCGGCGAGTCGATGGTGGACGCGGCGATCTGCGACGGCGACATCGTGGTGGTGCGCCAACAACAGGAGGCCCACACGGGTCAGATCGTGGCGGCCATGATCGACGACGAGGCGACGGTCAAGGTGTACCGGCGCAGCAACGGCCACGTCTTCCTCGAACCGCGCAACCCGGCCTTCGAGACGATCGACGGCGACGAAGCGGTCATCCTGGGCATCGTGGTGTCAGTACTGCGCAGCGTCTGACGGCCTCTCCGGGAACGTCCATGTCGCGCGGTCACCCGGGCCCACCACCAGCGTCGACCGGCCCAGCTGTTCCTCGTGCCGGTACGACACGCGATGCTTGAGCGAAAAGTCGACCGACCGCAGGCCGATCTCGTCGATCGGGACACCGTCGAGACGGATGGTCGTGCCGCCACGCACGGCCTTGACGCCGTCCCGCACCGGGTGGAGATGGAAACCGCCGGCCTTCAGCATCGGCACCGTGTTCGCCAGGTCCCGTTCGGTGACCGCCAGGTGGATGCCGGACACGTCACGCATCAGCTTGCCGCGGTAGGCGTCCGGCAGGTAGCGCTCCCGGCTGATGTCCCCGGGGAACTCCGCCGGTTCGGTCTTGCTGCGCGGGTCGGCGAAGTACTCCGGCGCGTACTCCATCCCCCACACGCCGAACGTGTCGTACTCCGTGGTGGTGAAGAGCGCGTCGAACCACGGCACCGGGATGCCGTCGCCGAAGTCGCGCTGCTGCTGGAACCTGAACGGATCGACGATCCCCTGTTTCCGCAGCCGTTCGACCACGGTCGCCAGCTGACCGTCCCGCTCGACCGAGACCCCCATCCCGCCGGCGCCGAAGACGCCGCTCGGGCCGGGCAGGTCACCGACGCCGAACAGCTCGAGGTAGGTCTCGCGTCCTTTCAGATAGCGGCCGGTCCAGGTCCCGTCGCCGCCGGTGGTGGTGCGGACCTCGAAGTCGGCGAACTCACGGAGATAGGTGGAGTGCTCGATGGCATCGGCCGTCGCGCGGTCGACCACGCCGTAGGCATGGTTGAAGAACAGCAGCTGCCGATCGTCCGGCCGCCCGGTTTCGTCGGCCTGCGCCGTCCCGGTGAGGGTGACGGCGGCCGTCGCGGCTAAGAGGCCGCGCAAATAGGGGTTGAGCGGTGACCCCGTTGCTGAGGCAGGCACAGGCGTTGGTGATCATGAAGGTGTCTACGCTTCGTGATCATCAGAGGTGCCTGTGCCTGCGTTGCCATCATGGCTGACTACCCCGTTGTGGGACCAGTTCGCCGCGCTGATCCCATCCCGACCTGTGGTCGATCCCACGCACCCGTTGGGGTGCCACCGTGCCCGGCTGCCTGATCGGGTCGTGTTCGACAAGCTGATCCAGGTGTTGCGGTTCGGCTGCTCCTACGAGGCGATCGCCGACACCACGTGTTCGGCGTCCACGATCCGCAACCGCCGCGATGAGTGGCTCAAGGCCGGGCTGTTCGCCCAGCTCAAGCAGATCGCGCTGGACGCCTACGACCGCATCGTGGGCCTGATCCTGGACCAGATCGCGGTGGACGGCTGCATCACCAAAGCCCCCGGCGGCAGTGAATGCGCTGGCCCGTCCCCGGTCGACCGCCGCAAGCAGGGGATGAAACGGTCGCTGATCGTCGAGGGCTACGGCATCCCGCTCGGGAGGGTGCTGGCCGGCGCGAACCGGCACGACTCGCCGCTGCTGGCCCCGACCTTGGACAAACTCGCCGACCTCGGTCCGTTGCCCGACGAGATCACCGTGCACCTGGACTCCGGCTACGACTCAGGCAAGACCCGCGACGAACTCGCCGGACGCGGCCTACACGGACAGATCGCCCACAAGGGCGAGAAAGCGCCCATCCAGGCCAGCGACCGCTGGCAGGTGGAACGCACGAACGCCTGGCACAACGCGTTCAACCGACTCCAACGCTGCTACGAACGCCGCGAACACGTCATCAACGCCTACTTCGACCTCGCCGACGCGATCATCACCATCCGTAGCCTGATCCGAAAAGCCTGGACCCTCTACCGCTGGGACACCCGACCAGCACGCCGCCCCTGAAGATCACCTATTTGCGCGGCCTCTAAGACCAGAATCCGACGAATCAGCATGTGGCCGAGCATAGGACGCACCCCGCATCACTGCTGCAACACGAATGCGGGACCTAGGGGCCGCCCTGCGGGGTTGCCTCCGCATCGGATGCCTCGGGTGCTCCGTCCTCGGGAGACTCGGCGCTCTCGGATGGCCCGGGTGCGCTGTCGGCCGGCGAGCGCCGGCGCCACCAGCGCAGACCGAACCAGCCCGCCGCGGCCGCCGCCAGCACCAGCACCGCGATCCAGATGGCGGCCGCCCAGTTGAAGGGTCCGGTGAGCTGCCCGGGCTGCACCAGCACCTTCACCTGCTGGACAGTTCCGTCGAAGTAGTACAGGTTGCCGTGGCGGTCGAAGGCCAGCTCGGTGATCGGACCGCGGCTGTTGTCGATCCAGGGATTGTCCGCGACCTTCAGGATCGTGCCATCGGGGTCGACCCGGTGAATGCCGTCGTAGCTGCCGATGTAGAGGTTTCCGCCGTCGTCGACGACCACGTCCATCGGATTGTCCAGCGGTGTTTCCAGCGATACCTCGGTGGGCTCGCCCTCGGCGCCCACGCTGTACACCCGATTCGCCTCGGTCGCCGCCACATAGAGCCGTTCCTCCGCGCCGACCGCGATACCGTCCACCGCCTCGTCACCGCGGTAGGCCTCCGCGATCTTGCCGTCGGCGTCCACCCGGTACACGTTCTGGTCGGTCGCGATGTACAGCTGTCCGCCGGGGCTCACCGCCAGGTCGGTCACCTCCCAGAAAGTGGCCAGCGCCGCATCCGTCTCTACGCGGTCCTCCCCCTCGCTGAAGGGACCGCCGCCGGCCACGACCACCGCCGGCTCGTCCACGGCCACGCGGTAGACGACGCCGCCCGCCGCCACGTAATGCGTGCCGTCCGGCCCGACCACCATTGCCCCGGCCGTCGCCAACTCGGGCTGGTCGAACGGCTGGGTGAGCCGGCCCTCAGCGTCCACTTTGGACAGATCGCCGGACTGGTGGTTGATGAGCAGTCCACCGTCCTGGTCGACGGCGATCGACCGCGGGTTGACCGGCGTCTCGAGCGCGGGCCGGTCATCGGCCACCTCGTCCTCGACGAGGGTGGCGACCGTGGTGATGGTGCCGCCCCTGATCTCGCGGATCCGGTCACCGGACACACCGATGACGGCCATGACCCCATCGGCGCCGACGGTGACCGCCTGTGGTTCGTTCAACGCGGCCGCCGTGGCCGCACCGTCATCGCCGTTGTCGGCGCGCTCGCCCGTGCCGGCGACCGTCGTGATCGTCCCGTTGGGATGGACCGCCCGGATGCGGGCGTTGTATGTGTCGGCGATGTACAGCACCCCGTCCGGACCGACCGCGAGGTCGCTGGGGTTGTTGAGCTCGGCGGCGTCGGCCGGACCGCCGTCGCCACCGAAACCGGCCTCCTGCTCGCTGCGGTAGCTGCTGCCCGCGATCGTGCGCATGATCCCCGCCGGGTCGATCATCCGCACGGCGGGCCGGACGTACTCGACCCCGTTGTCCAGCACGTACACCCGACCGTCGGGGCCGAGCTCGATGGCGACCAGGTGGAAGAGGCCGGCCTCGGCCGCTGGGTGACCGTCGGCGTCGTTCTGCCACCGATCGCCATTGCCGGCGACCGTGCTGATCGTGCCGTCCGGGGCGACCCGCCTGATCCGCATGTTGTGGTCCTCGGCGATGTACAGGCTGCCGTCCTCGGCGACCGCCACGTCCGACGGCGTCACGGTGGCCGCCGTGGCCGGACCGCCGTCGCCGTGGACGGTGACATTCTCGCCGAAGGTGCCGCCGGAGTCGCCCGGCACGCCGTTGCCGGCCACCGTGGTGATCACGCCGTTCGGGTCGACCTTGCGCACCCGCTCGTTCCCCGAGTCGGCGATGTAGACGCTGCCGTCCGGGCCGACGTCCAGACCGGCCGGCACTCTCAACGCCGCCTCGGTCGCCTTGCCGCCGTCGCCGGCGTACTCGGCCCCGCCGGTCCCGGCGAACACCGACGTGGTCCCGTCGGCCGCGACCTTCATGACACGGTGCCGGTTCAGGTCGGAGTAGTACCGCGATCCGTCGGGGCCGAGGGCGATCCGCTTCAGCTGGACCGGATCGGCGGGGACCGGCGCGTCCGCGGGTTCTTCGTCCTCGCCGGAGCCGGCGACCACGTGCACGGTGCCCGGCTCGTCGCCGTCGTACGGGGACGGGTAGTCCGGAGCGCCGGCGGGTTCCTCCTCGGGTGCGTCGCGGATCAGCCGGTGCACGCGTGCGTTGCTCCGGATGTAGATGTCGCCGTCCCTCCCGATGGCCATGGCGGACGTGTCGCTGTCGTCCGGCACGATCGGCGTGAGGGAGGTGATGATCCCCTCGGGGTCGATGACCCGCACGACGTGGTTCCCCTTGTCGTGGATGTAGACGTTGCCGTCCTGGTCCACGGCCAACCCGCCGAGCCGGTCACTCAGCTGTGCCTCCACCGCCGGACCGCCGTCGCCGCCGAAGCCGACGCTTCGCCCACCGGCCACCAGTTGCATCGTCCCGTCGGGATCGACGCGGTGCAGCGCGGGCGGCGCCGGTGCTTCCGTGGCCGCTACGACGTACACGGCACCTTCCGCGTCGACGGCGATCGTGTTCTCGTGGCGGGACAGGCTGGCCTCGGTCGCGGGTTTCCCGTCGGCGGCAAAGGGATCCAGCGGGCCACCGCCGGCGAACGGCGTGACCGTCCCGGCCGGATCGATCTTGATGACCTGGTCGGAGCCACCGACGTAGACGTTCCCCGCGCCGTCGACCGCGATGTCGCTCGCGTAGGAGAAGGCCCCGCCGATGTCGGCCAGGTGGGTCGACGTCCCGTCCGGAGCCAGCCGCCGGACCGTATAGCGGCCGGCGATGTACAACGTGCCGTCGCTCGTGGCGGTGACGGCGGAGGGCCGGTCGCTCGGGCTGTACTGCCAGCCGTTCACCTCGGGTCCGTCGGTCTCGGGTGACCGCAGGGCGCGGGTCCCGGGCACCGTGTCGATGATCCCGTCGCTGTTGACCGCCCGAACCCGGCCGGCCCAGGGGTCGGCCAGGTAGACCGTCCCGTCCGGGCCGACGGTGATACCACCGGATTTGCCGATCCGGGCGTCGGTGGCGCGGTGGCCGTCGCCCGAGTAGCCCTCCTGGCCGATCCCGGCCACCGTGACCACCTGGCCGACCGGCTCGGCCGCCGCTCGCTCCGCCGCCGCGGCCGGCGCCCCGACGCTGGCCGCGGCCACCAGTACCGCCGCAACTCCCCCAACCAACCGCGACACCGCAGTACCCCCCAGTCGTGACGCCATGCCGGTACCGACGGCCGGGCGCCGACGCCGGTTCCCGGAGGGGCGCGTCTGCTAGCCTTCGGACATTGCGAAAGATTCGATGTACGTTCAACATGACTTGAACAATATCACTACGGAGGACGGACGATGGGCAAGTCAGTGATCACCGTGCAGATGTCGGCGGACGCCGGCATCGGCCCGAAGACCGGTTGGTTCGCGGGCGGCGAACAGGAGTCCGCGGGCGAGGACGAACTCGCCCTGGCCGACGCCATGTTGTTGGGGCGCAAGACATATCAGGAGCTGTCCGCCGTGTGGGCGACCATTCCCGGCGAGTTCGCCGAGCGGGTGAACAGCATGCCGAAGTACGTGGTCTCCACCACCCTGACCGGGCCGCTCGACTGGAACGCGTCGCTCCTGAAGGGCGACATGGTGGACGAGGTACGCCGGCTGAAGGCGGACCACGAGGGAACCCTGCTGACCTACGGCTGCGGCAAGTTCGCCTTCGACCTGGTGAAGCACGGCCTGGCCGACGAGGTGCGTTTCTGGGTGCACCCGATCGTGTGGAACGAGCCGGACCGGCCGTTTCACGGGTTGGGCCACGTGCGGATGAAACTCAAGGACAGCAGGGTGTTCCGCTCGGGCGTCACCTTGCAGAACTACGAACCGGTTTCGGTGGACGAAGGTAGCTAAGAGGCCGCGCAGCTAGGGCGGTGGCGCCCGCCGCGCCGAGGCGGCCCCTGGCGGCACCGCGCCGGCATCGAAGTACGGTCCAGTACGACGACGCCCGCGCGGCACCGCCAGGAACCACCTCGATCACGACGAGCATCCACCGCCCTAGCTGCGCGGCCTCTAAGGTGGTGACCTCGATCCAGAGTGAGGTGACCACGATGCCGCTGCTGCAGGAGCTGCTCGACGCGATCGCCACGAGCCGGGTGGAGATCGTCGATCTGACCGCGCCGCTGTCCGAGCAGACCCCCGTTCTGCGGCTGCCGGAGCCGTTCGCCAACACGATCTCCTTTCAGCTCGAGCAGATCAGCCGCTACGACGAGGCCGGTCCGGGCTGGTACTGGAACAACATCCACACCGGCGAGCACACCGGCACCCACGTCGACGCGCCGAAGCACTGGGCGTCCGGCCGGGACGGCGCCGACGTCTCGCAGCTGGCGTTGCGCACGTTGGTGGCACCCGCGGCGGTGGTGGACATGTCCGCCCGGACCGCGGCGGACCCGGACTTCCTGCTGCGGATCGACGACGTGCGGCAGTGGGAGACCGACCACGGCCCGCTCCCGGACGGCGGCTGGCTGCTGCTGCGTACCGGATGGGACGAACGGTCGACCGACTCGGAGCGGTTCCTCAACGCCGACGAGACCGGGCCGCATTCGCCGGGCGTGGAGGCGGAGTGCGCCCGGTGGCTCGCGGAGGAGACCGGACTGGTCGGGCTCGGCGTGGAGACGGTCGGCACCGACGCCGGCACCGCGCACAGCTTCACCCCGGCGTTTCCTTGCCACCACTACCTTCTCGGTGCCGGGAAGCTGGGGTTGACCCAGTTGCAGAACCTGGCCATGCTGCCGCCGACCGGTGCCGTGCTGGTCGTGTCGCCGCTGCCGATCGTCGGCGGGTCGGGCAGTCCGGCGCGGGTGTACGCCCTGGTGGAGCGGTGAGCACAGCCGAGCTCGTCGGCCGCACACTCGCCGAGCTCGGTGCGGCACATGCTTTCGGCGTGGTCGGCAGTGGCAACTTCGTGGTGACGAACGCGTTGCGCGCGCACGGGGTGCCGTTCGTCGCCGCCCGCCACGAAGGCGGCGCGGCCACCATGGCCGACGCCTTTGCCAGGATGAGCGACCGGCTCGCCGTGGTCACCACGCATCAGGGTTGCGGCCTGACCAACGCGTTGACCGGCATCACCGAGGCCGCGAAGAGCCGGACGCCGCTGATCGTCCTGGCCGCGGACACTCCGAGCACGGCGGTCGGCTCCAACTTCCGGATCGACCAGGACGCGGCCATCACGGCCGTCGGTGCGGTGTCGGAGCGGGTGCACTCCGCCGGGACCGCGGTGGCCGACACCCTGCGCGCCTACCGGACGGCCGTGCACGAGCGACGGACGGTGGTGCTCAACCTGCCGCTCGACGTCCAGGCCACGCCGGCCGAAGGTCAGCCGCCACCCGCGCCGCCGGCGCCGTTGCCGGTGCGCCCCCATTCCCAGGCGACCCGCGACCTGGCCGAGGCGATCCGCACGGCCCGGCGTCCGCTTTTCCTTGCCGGGCGCGGGGCTCGCGGTGCGGCGGCGGAGTTGCGCGCGCTCGCCGACGCCACCGGCGCGCTGCTCGCCACCTCCGCTGTCGCGAACGGACTGTTCGAGGGCGAGCCGTGGTCGCTCGGCATCTCGGGTGGCTTCGCCTCGCCGCTGGCCGTGGAGCTGATCTCGGCCGCCGACCTGATCGTCGGCTGGGGATGTGCGCTCAACAACTGGACCACCCGGCACGGGCGGCTGATCGGGCCGGCGACGACGGTGGTCCAGGTCGACCTGGATCCCGCCGCACTCGGCGCGCACCGGCCCATCGACCTGGGGGTGCTCGGCGATGTCGGGCAGACCGCACGGGAGGTGCTCGCCGAACTGGGCGGCGCTGAACTGGACGGCACCCGGCGGGAGGGCTTCCGCACGGCCGAGCTGCGCGAGCGCATCGCCGGTTCGGTCCGCCTGCGGGACGTGCCGTACACCGACGAGTCCACAGTGGATCATATCGACCCGCGCACGCTGAGCATCCGCCTCGACGACCTGCTGCCGGCCGAACGGATGGTGGCCGTCGACTCGGGCAACTTCATGGGATACCCGAGCGCGTACCTCGCGGTTCCCGACCACTACGGGTTCTGTTTCACGCAGGCGTTCCAGTCGATCGGGCTCGGCCTGGCCACCGCCATCGGCGCCGCGCTGGCCCGGCCGGATCGGCTGCCCGTCGCGGCGCTCGGTGACGGTGGCTGCCTCATGAGCATCGCCGAGCTGGATACCGTGGTGCGGCTGGGGTTGCCCATGGTGATCGTGGTCTACGACGACGACGGGTACGGCGCCGAGGTGCACCATTTCGGCGGCGACGGCGTGGATCTGGGCGCCGTGCGGTTCCCGAGCACCGACATCGCCGCGATCGGCGCCGGATTCGGCTGCGCGGCGATCACCGTTCGCACGGTCGCCGACCTCGACGGTGTGACCGCCTGGCTCGACGGCTCCCGCGACCGGCCGCTCCTGATCGACGCGAAGATCACCAGCGACGGCGGCTCCTGGTGGCTGGCCGAGGCATTCCGCTGACGCGCCCCTCGATGCACCGAACGCGTCGTTCGGTGCGCTGAGTGCACCGAAAGCGCCCGTCGTTCGGTGCACTGCGCGCCTCACCGGAGGTCGGCGCCCGCCGGCAGGTCGGTCCACGCGCCGTCGGTGAGGACGCGCCGCGCCCAGGCGCCCAGTTCGCCGTACGCCGACTGCGCGAGCTGGGCACCAAGGGAGATCCGGCGCACCCCGGCCTTCACCAGGTCCGGCATCGACGCCGAGCCCGCGCCGACCATGACGTTCACCGGCGCCTTGACCGCCGCCACCACGGCGCCGATGTCCGCCGGGTCGGCCGCACCGGGGATGAAGATCCCGTGCGCACCCGCCTCGAGGTACAGCTCCGCCCGCCGGATCGTCTCCTCGACCCCGGCCCCCGCGAAGAAGGTGTCGATACGAGCGTTGACGAACAGGGGAACCGTCGTCGCCCGCACGGCCTCCTCGAGCACCCTGGCGTGGTCCTCCGCCGGGACGAGGCTGCCGTGGCGCGAGTCCTCGATGTTCACGCCGACCGCGCCGGCGGCCATGACGGCCGCCATGGTGGCCGCGATGCCGCCCGGCTCGTCGGTGTAGCCCCATTCGATGTCGGCGGTCACCGGCACCGAGACCGCGCCGACCACGCGGGCGATCACGTCGACCGCCACGTCGCGGGTGAGCCCACCCGCGTCGGCCACCCCACGGCTCCACGCGACCCCGGCGCTCGTGGTGGCTACGGCTGCCGCGCCCGCCTTCTCGATCACGCGGGCACTCGCGGCGTCCCACGCGTTCGGCAGGATCAACAGCTCGTCGTGCAGCCGGTGGAACTCCTCCGCCTGCGCGTGCTGTGTAGTCATTCGATCTCGTCCTCTCAGTCGGGTCAGCACACCTTCGGCCGGATACCGCCACAGGTACATTGGTTCGGAAATATCCGAAGTCTGGGGAGTCGATGCGCACGATCGAGTTCGGCGTCGGCGACGCCACGAACGTTCGGTTCGGCGCGTCGGCCATGTGGGAGGTGGTCACCAGCCTGCGCGTGCTCCGCGAACCCGCCCGTCACCCGGTTCATCTCCCCTGGGTCCGCCGGGTGCCGCCGCTCGACCTCCCGTTGCTGGCGGACCTCGTGGGTTCGGGCGTCCACCGCCACTACATGCCCGATCTGCTCACGCCGACGCCGACGTCGCTGTCCACCTCCATCGAGGACGACCTCGACCGGCTGCTCCGGACACCGCCCGCGGAGGTGCGGACACAGCTGGAGCATCTGCGTGACCGGTGGACCCCACGCATCCAGGCGTTGTACGACGACCCGGCCCGCCTGTCCGAAGTGGCCGACCAGATCGCCGGCTACTGGGAGTCGTGCCTCGCGCCGTACTGGGCCCGCATCACGGCCGTGACCGAGGCCGAGGTCTTCGACCGCGGCCGACAACTGGCGGGCGAGGGCACGGCCGCCGTGCTCAACGACCTCCATGAGCGGGTGCGGTGGGACGGCGCCGAACTGACGGTGTCCGGCACCCGCTGCTTCGGCGCGCAGGCTCTGGACGGCGGCGGCCTGTGCCTGGTCCCGAGCGTGTTCGTCTGGCCGTCGGTCCTGGTGGTGGCCGACGACGAGACGGCCCAGCTCGCGTACCCGGCCCGCGGGGTGGCCACCGTGTGGGAGGGCGGCTTCCCGGCGGCGCCCGCACTCGAGGGCGTCCTCGGCCGCTCGAAGGCCCGGCTGATCGCCGCGCTGCACAGTCCACTGTCGACCACCGCCGTCGCCCGCGAGCTGGACCTGTCGGTCAGCTCGGTGTCCGAGCACCTGACCGCGCTGCGCGCCGCCGGCCTGGTGACCACCCGCCGGGCCGGCCGATCGACCCTCAACACGAGAACCCCTCTCGGCGAAGCACTTCTGACGGGCGGCGGCCTCTAGTCTGCTCACATGTTGATCGGCGTGAACGTTCCGAACTTCGGGCCCGGCACCGACCCGGGAATGCTGCGTGACTGGGCGCGGACGGTGGAGGGCCTGGGTTTCGACCTGCTCATGATGTCCGACCACGTGGCCGTGACGCCCGACGTGGCCGAGCAGTACCCGGCGCCGTTCTACGAGCCGTTCACCACGTTGTCGTGGCTCGCCGGGATCACCGAGCGGATCACGCTCGGCACGACCGTGCTGATCGCGCCGTACCGGCACCCGCTGTTGGTCGCGCGGATGGCGGCGAACCTGAGCGACCTGAGCGGCGGCCGGCTCGTGCTCGGCGTGGGGGTCGGCTGGGCCCGCCAGGAGTTCGCGGCGCTCGGGGTTCCGTTCCACCGCAGGGGAAAACTGACCGACGAGCTGATCACCGTGGCACGCGAGGCCTGGCGCGACGCGGGCTACCGCGCGGGGCACATCCCGATCTGGGTTGGCGGGCAGAGCGACGGCGCGATGCGGCGCGCGGTCCGGCTCGGCGACGCCTGGCATCCGCTGCGGCAGACGCCCGAGGGATGGCGAGAATCCTTGACCCGACTGGGAAACGTGGCCGCCGACGAAGGACGACCGCTGCCCGCGTTGACCCCGCGTATCCTGCTGCGACTGACCGACGGGCCGCTCACCGACCGCCGGCTCGGCGAGGGCACGGTCGAGCAGGTGGTCGGCGACCTGGAGCGGCTGCGCGCGGACGGAGCACAGGCGGTGGTGCTCGACCCGTTCGTCGGCGATCCAGAGGAGACGCGGCACCCGGGGACCGCCTGGGACGCACTGGCCGCCGTACGGAAGGAGTTCCGGTGAACGAACAACACCTGCGACGCGCGATCGCGCTGGCGGCCGAGGCGCGGGCGGGCGGCAACCCGCCGTTCGGCTCGCTGTTGGCCGGGCCGGACGGGACGGTGCTGGCCGAGGAGCGCAACTCCAGCCTCACCGACCGCGACATCACGGCGCACCCGGAGCTGAAGCTGGCCCGCTGGGCGGCCCGGTCGCTCGACCCGGAAACGGCCAACGGGACCACCATGTACACGAGCTGCGAACCGTGCGGAATGTGCGCGGGAGCGTTGGCACGGTCGGGAATCGGCCGGGTGGTGTTCGCGCTGTCGAGCGAGCAGCTCAACGGGTTGAAGACCGCCGGCGGGTTCCCCGAGGTACCCACGGACGGCCCACACCTGTACGACGAGGCGAGAATCCCGATCGACGGCTACTACCCCTGACGAAGCTAGCCCACCTATCCGGCCGCCGGCCCGCATGATGACCACTCCGGTCCCGCACGATGACCACTCCGGTCGCGCATGATGACCACTCCGGCACGCCGAACCCGCCCGCGCCGCCATGCACCGGTCATCATCGACGACCGGAATGGTCATCATGGGCGACCGGAATGGTCATCATGGGCGAACGAGACCGTGGCCGGCGAGGAGAGCAGGTGCGCTATTCAATACTGACGGGGTTTCCCCCGCTCAGTGCCCGTGAGAAGGAAGCGCACCCATGGCCTCGCCGGCCACGGTTCCGAGGAAAGCGCGGACGCTGGTGTACCAGATCCCCGCCATGGGCGAGGGTCCCGATTCGAACGGGTGAGGAGGAAGCGTCCGCATGGCCTCGATTGTCGCCATCACGCCGGGATCAGCTCACTGAGCCGGTCCAACGTGTACACCTCAGATCCGCCCGGCAGGTCCGCCGGCGCCTCGATACCGATGAACGTCACCGGCTCGTCCGGCACCCGTCCGTCCCAAGTGGTCACCTCGGTCCGGGAGCGCCACCGGTCGAGCAGCCACGACATGGTCAGGTACCGCCGCTCCATCAGTGCCCGCACGCGGTCGGCCGTGGTGAACGTGTTGTCCTCCACCCGGTTGAACGCCGGAAAGCCCTTCAGGTAGAGGTGCAGCCACACGGCCTGCCAGCCGTGCTCCCCCTTGGCGAACACCATGGGCAGCGCCACCCGGCCCTGACCACGCAGCTGCGAACGCGACCGCACGGTCCGCGCGTCGAACGGCGCGCCCCGCTGCTCCCGCTCGCGGGTCTGGTACCCGAACATCGACTCGGCCACCTCGTCGAACGACTCACCCGCGTAGATGAAGACCTGCGGCACCACGTAGTCGCCGCCGAGAGACAGCGGCACGTCGATGAACTCGGTCGCCCCGGTCTCGGCGGAGGTGATGTCACCGGAGTGCACCACGCCCTCGTGGCGGTAGTTCGTCCACGACACCTGGCCCGCCGAACGGAAGTCCTGGTCGAGCAGCAACACCGACAGGTCGTAGTCGGTGCGGCGCTCGACCTGACGCCAGTACATGAAGAACCGCAGCAGCTCACCGGACACCGACGCGCGCGAACCCCGCGGCAGCACGGCGAACCCGCCCTCGGCCGCCTTGCCGGACAGCGGCAGTGCGACGTCGAGCACGTCCGGATCCACCAGCACCGGGTGCGCGAACTCCGGCAGCCGCGCGTCGATCTCCGCGTCGAGCCGGGCGGACAGGTCGGCCACCAGGTCGGCCGGCAGCGGCGGACGCTCGTCCGGCCCGACGAACGCGCGCCGCGAACGGCTCGCGTACATCCGGACCCGCGCCGGCGTCAGCCGGTTGCCGACGTGCTCCCGCAGCGAGCAGAGCACCCGGCCCGACGCCGACCCGAGCGCACCGGTGATCGCCTCGACCACCGCGTCCCGCTCGGACGCCGGTGCCAGCCGCAGCAGCCGGTCGGCCGACCGCAGGAGCTGGCCGGGCGCGGCCGACAGCACGGTCGCCGCCGACCCGACGGCTCCGGCGCGGAACGCCGCCTCCGCCCGGCCGGCGATGGTGGGCACCCGGCGCTCGCCACGCGCGACGGCGAACACGTCCGCCGCGTGCGGCCACTGGCCGTACTCGTGCGGGTGCAGCCGCTCGCCGAGCCGCTTCCACGGCTCCGCGTACCGCGCGACGTCGCCCAGCTTGTTCGGGTTCGCGCCGACCACGTCGTTCAGCGCGGCCAGCAGGATCCGCCGCTCCCGGCGCCGGAAGCCGCGGAACCGCGTCGGCGTCGCCAGCGACACGTCCCCGCCCGAGACCTGGCAGGCCAGGCGCAGCACGTCGGTCGTGGTGTCCACGGCGACGAGCGGCTGGCCGAGGACGAGCCGGATCCCGTTGAGCACCGCGCGGTTCTCCCGCACGGGGATCTCCGCCGGCTGCTCCCCGTCCGCGCAGGCGATCGCCAGCTCGGACAGGATCGCCAGGTCCGCCTCGCCGAGCGGCGTCGAGCTGCCGGCCAGGGCCAGGTAGAGCCGCGTCGCCTCCGCGTCGGCCGGCTCCCCGAGGTGCAGCACGGTCAGCCGGTCGCCGGCCGCGGCGATCAGCTCGTCGTGCGCGGCCAGCAGGTCGGCGTAGGTGTGCTGGTAGGCCCCGTACTCCGGCAGGTCGAGCAGGTTGACCCCGGTCACCGCCTCCCGCAGCTGCGCCTCGGTCGCCGTGCCACCCCCGGTGAGGACGGCCGCACGCAGCCGCTCGATCCAGAACTCGACGGTGTCCGGCACGCCGTCCGGGAAGCCGATGAAGTAGGCGTTGTGCCGGACGTGGTCGCCGACCAGCTCGCGCACGGCCGACACGACCGTGGCCGCGAGGTCCATGGCCGGCCCGGTGGCCAGCCCACCGACGTGGGCGAGGAGGGCCCGCGACGCCGAGAAGCCGACGCCGAGCAGGGCGGCGTCCAGCTGCCGGGCCACCGGCGTACCGTCGCCGGCCGCCCCGGTGCTCGCCGGCACGCGCAGCGTCTTCTGGATGATCAGCTTCTCGAACACGGGACCACTCCTTTCTGTGTTACTGGGCGGGTCGCCGGGGATTCGAACCCCGAACCTGTCGATTAACGTAAGAGAAGGAAGCGCACCCATATCCGTACGCATACGGAGAGCGGAGGCGCTACTCATTCGACTGCTCTACCAATTGAGCTAACGACCCAAAACAAAACCGCCCCCGGTTTCCCGAGAGCGGCTCCCTGCCGTGACATCAGCACGTCACGGTGGGGAGCCGTCGCTGTGACGACCGGCGGCAAGGGGTTGGTTCCCTCGCTCGCGCATTTTCTCCGCCATCACTTCTCCCAGTCGTATCGGTCCGGCCAATCATGACCGACGCCCAATGCGCCGTCAATGCCAATAATGCGGTGGACCCTGCCCTGATCAGTGGGTTCCGGTGGCCAGGAACACCGGGATGGCCATGAAGAGGCGGTCGTGGGCCGCGCGGTGTATCTGGTCGTCCAGCCAGGGGCCCTCGGCCATGCTGGCCATCATGGGGAGCACCCACTCGCCGGTGAACACGCCCAGGTGTCCCTCCACCGTGACGTCCGTGAACCCGTTGTCCAGCAACAGGTTCCGGTACTGCCGCGCCACTCTCGGGTTGGGCAGGCCGTCGGCCCGGGCGTGGATGAGCTCACGGGTGCGGGCGGGGTCGGCCGAGTCGATGACGATCGCGTCCCAGTCCTGGCCGGTCAGCACGGCCCGGCCACCCGGTCGCAGGACGCGCTTGGCCTCGGCGATCGCGGCCGTGGGGTCGTCCAGGACGTGGAGCACCTTGTCGGCGCGGTAGCCGGTGACCGACGCGTCGTCCAGGGGCAGGGCCGTGGCGTCGCCGACGTGGAACTCCCCCGCCGGCCACCGCTCGGCCGCGACCGCGATCATCTCCGGGTCGACGTCGATCCCGATGGCCCGCGCGCCGAGGCCGGCCAGTTCGCCGACCGCGCGACCGCCGCCGCAGCCGACGTCGACCACCGTGTCGCCCAGGTCGCGGTAGGAACGTTTCCGCAGTTCAACGGCTTGCGGTAGCTCGTCGAAGGCGTCTAGTAGAGCAAGCAGTGTGGACATGCCCCCCATGCTGCGACTTAATGTCGACATGAAGTCAATAGGCGAGGTGGCGGCTCGCTTCGGGCTGCCAACGCACGTGCTGCGGCACTGGGAGGCGGAGGGCCTGCTCGCGCCCGCCAGGCGCGGCGACCGACGTCGGTACTCGGACGGTGACCTGTACCGGGTGGCGTCGATCCTGGTGGCCAAGGAGGCGGGCTTCGGGCTGGCGGACATCCGCGCCATGCTGGCGGCCGGCACGGCGCCGGCCCGGCACGAGGTGCTGGCCCGCCACCGGACCGAGCTGAAGGCCAGGATCGCGCGGGCGCAGGTGGCGCTCGCGATGATCGAAGGCGGGCTGACCTGCGAACACGACGACCTGATGGCGTGCCCCAACTTCAGGGGGTTTCTCAGGGATGTTCCCGGATGCGCCGACCTGCCGCCACCGCGATCCTGAGGGCATGAACGAACGAGCAAGGGAGGCGGCGACTCTCGCGGAAGTGGGCGCGGTCCTGCGAACGGCGTCGCTGCCGGCCGTGGAGGTCCGACTCCCCGCGGACCTGGCCGCCCGGGCGGTGGCGGCCTGGGAACGCGACGACACGATGCCGCTGGTGGACCCGGAACCACTGGCCGACCGCCACACCCGTCACCTGGCGGGCACCCTCGCGCTGATCGGTCTGTCCATCAAGGACCGAGGCACCACCGACGGCGACGAGGTGGTCGTGTCCCTGCCCGTGGAGTTGGCGGGCGTGGCCATGGACGCGGTGGACCTCATCGACTGATCGCTTTCCGCGCGACCAAACGCTCGACTATTCCGAGCTTGAACCGCTCCCGCTGGTCGATCTCGAGACCGAGCGCCTGAACGCGGAGCAGTGGCCTGCGCCGGAAATGCTCGCCACCCATGGGGATGGTGATCCGTTCCAGCAGCCACTGGAAGCCCCGGGTGAGGCGCGAGGAACTGGCCACATGGTCGACCAGGATCAACCGCCCGCCCGGCCGCAACACCCGCACCATCTCGTCGATCGCCTTGTCCGGGTCCGGGATGGCACACAGGCCGAACGTGCACACGGCCGTGTCGAAGGACGCGTCATCGAACGGCAACGCGTGTGCCGTGCCCTGCCGCAGAGTCGGCGGCCGGTCGACCTTCCGGGCGCGCGCCAGGGCGAGCATCTCCTCGCTGAGGTCGAGACCGGTCACCGTGGTCTGGTCGGGGTAGAACGGCAGGTTCAACCCGGTACCGACGGCCACCTCGAGCACCTCGCCCGAGGCCTGCGCGCAGGCCCACTGCCGGGAGTCACCGAAGAGCTTGCGGTCCCAGAAGGCCATGGCCCTGTCGTAGGCCGGAGCCTGTTTGTCCCAGTACCGCTGCCACCGTTCCGCATTCGCCATGCCCCCATCATCCCGGCTCAGCGGCCCTGCAGTGACCTGACGTTGTCGCCGAAGGTCCAGTTCTTCGAGCCGTCCCAGTTGATCGACCACGTCATCAGGCCCTTGAGCCCGCCGCTGTAGGTGTTCCACGCCTGGGCGACCAGGCCGGTCGACATGTAGCCGCCGCCCGCGCCCGGTTGGGCCGGCAGGCCGGGGACCTGCTTGTCGAACGGCACCCGGATGGTGGTGCCCTGGACGACGAGGCCGCGGTTGAGGCAGTTCGTCTGTTCGGTGAACCCGCGGACCGTGCCCGCCTGGTACGAATCGCCCGCGCAGCCGTACATGCTTCCGTTGTAGTACTGCATGTTGAGCCACCAGAGGCGGCCGTTGTCCGCGTATTTCTTGACGATCGGCAGGTACGCACCCCAGATCGAGCCGTACGCGACGCTGCCGCCCGTGACGTACGCCGTCTCCGGTGCCATGGTCAGGCCGAAGTTCGACGGCATCTGCGCCAGCACCCCGTCGATGATGCGGATGAGGTTGGCCTGCGACGCCGACAGTGTATTGATGTTCCCGCTGCCCACCAGCCCCGTCTCGATGTCGATGTCGATGCCGTCGAAGTTGTACGTCCGCAGGATCGGCACGATCGTCGCGATGAAACGGTTCGCCACGGCCGTGTTGCTGAGGTCGATGCCGGCCGCCGCACCGCCGATGGACATGAGGATGGTGGCGCCGGCCGCCTTGGCCTGACACATCTCGGCGGGC
Organism: uncultured Actinomycetota bacterium; assembly: GCA_963826035.1. Classification (GTDB taxonomy): domain Bacteria; phylum Actinomycetota; class Actinomycetes; order Mycobacteriales; family Pseudonocardiaceae; genus Actinophytocola. Next base: position 2,022,126 of record CAWGVZ010000010.1, read on the forward strand.
GTCGCGACCTTCACGGTCGAGTCCATCCCGTCCTCCCACAGGACCGTGCCGTCCGAGCGGATCACGGGAAACGCCGCGTTGATCACGTTGTAGCCGTGCTGGCGGATGCGGCCGTCGGTGATGGGAATCCAGCCGAGCGGCGGGTGCACGCCGTTCGACGCGCCGTCCCAGTTCTCCCAGTAGCCCTGCAGCACCTTGCCGGCCGGCCTGGACTTCACGGCGCACACATCGGCCATCGGCGCGGCCGCCGCCGGGACTACCGGGGCCACCAGAAGAGCAGCCAGGACCACACCCAGGACACGTCGCATCTCAGACTCCCATCGGTCACCGGAGCCCGGCATCGGTCGCGGACATGAGCGTGCCGGTGTCACCCGACATCTCCCAGATCATCGCGCCGAGGAGCCCCTTTGCCTTGATCCAGGCCGTCTTCCGTTGAATCGACCACACGTCGTCGAAGGACCACCACTGACCGCCGTTGCCCGTGTGGCAGTAGGACGCCACGGCGGCTTCGTCGTGGTACACGGTGCAGTTCGGCACCGCGGCCACGAGGTTGGCATACCCCCGCGTGCCGGCCTCCTCCGCGAACTGGCCCGGTGCGGCGCCGTTGGCCTGCTGCCACTCGCCGTGCCACCCACCCTCGGCCACGCCCTGCCAGCCGCGGCCGTAGAACGCCAGTCCCACGGTCAGTTTCCGCGGACCGACACCGGCGTCGAGGTACTGCCGCACCGCGCTCTCCACACTGAACTTGACCGAGTACGGATCATCGGCATCGGCGTGGAGGTTGCCCTGGTGCCCGGTTCGGTTGGGCTCCCACGAGTTGTCGCTGCCGGCGCCGTGGAAGTCGTAGCCCTGCACGTTGAAGATGTCGAGACTCCGCGCGACCGGCCCGAGCTCCCACCCGGCGGCGATCTTCGCCGGGTCGGCCGGGGTGAACGCCGTGAGCTGGAAACGCTTGCCCTGCTGGGCACCCAGCGCGTCGAGCTGCCTGCGGAACTCGGCGATCAGGAGGGTGTTGTTCGCCTTGTCGGCCGGGCTCACGTGGTTTCCCGCATGGCCTTCGGCGCCGGGCCACTCCCAGTCGAGATCGATGCCGTCGAAGATGCCGGCCGCACTGCCGGGGCCGCCGGCGCCGTTGTAGACCGGTAGGTTGCCCTTGAGATAGAGGTCGACGCACGAGCTGACGAACTTCTTGCGTGCCGCGTCGGTGGCGGCCACGTCGGAGAAGTACTTGGAGTACGTCCACCCGCCCAACGAGATCAGGACCTTCAGGTGCGGGTGCTTCGCCTTGAGTTTCCTGAGCTGGTTGTAGTTCCCACGCAACGTCTCCCACCCGGTGTCCGCCACGCCGTCGACCGACTGCGCCGCGCTCATCGGCCGGCTGTAGTCGGCCTCCGCGTCACCCGCGCCGTCGCCCTGGTTGGGATCCTGCGGGTTCGGCGAGGTGCCCTTGGTGACACCGTGCAGGCAGGTGAGGTTGACCGGGTCGACGTTGCCGAAGGCGTAGTTGAGGTGGGTGAGCTTCGCGGCGGCGCCGTTCGTGTCGAGGTTGCGCACGAAGAACTGGCGACCGTAGATGCCCCACTGGACGAAGTAGCCGACCTTCGCGTAACCGGCGACCACGTCGCCCGTGCGGACGGTCACCGTGTTGCTCGCGGCCGACGTGTTGTCGTAGCCGTCCCGCGCACGCACCGCGAAACTGTACGAAGTGGACGGTGACAGCCCGTCGATCCGCGCTGTGGTATCGGTGACGGTCGCGGCTCGCTCGGTGCCCCGGTACACGTCGTAGGCGACCACGCCCGTGTTGTCGGTGGCCGCGTTCCAGGCGAGGGACACACTGCCCGCGTCGCTGCCCGTGGACCGCAGGTTGGCGGGCGCCGACGGCGGCTGGGTGTCGTCGGCCGGGTTGTTGGTGCGCGCGGTGAGCGGTGCCGTCGGGGTCGAGGCCAGACCGTTGGTGTCCTTGGCCACGACCGTGAAACTGTAGGTGGTGTTCGGGTTGAGGCCGGTCACGGTGGCCGCGGTGGCGGTGACCGTGGCGACCAGGGACCCGCCTTGCCGGACGTCGTATCCGGCGACCGGCAGCGAGCCGGGGGCCGAAGCGGTCCAGGCCAACGAGATCGTCCTGGTGGTGGTCACCGTGGCACGGAGATTGGTGGGCGCGCCGGGTGCGGTGTCCGCCGAGCCGTCGCAGTTGGCGCCCGCGATCCGGCATGCCGTCGGGGTCGCGGGGGAACTGAGCCGGAAGGTCGGGTCGTACGGGTAGGTGGACCGGCCCGGCTGCAGGGTGGCGATGTAGTACGCGGGGGTGAGCGTGACGTCGGTGCCGGACTGGGTGACCGTGCCGTGCTCCCCGCTGGAAGCGGTTACCCCCGTCGGCAGGCGGAAGGTGATGGACCATCCCGAAACGGCGGCCGTGCTGGAGTTCGTGACCCGATAGCCGGTGCCGGTGAAGGTCGCGGTGAGCGGACCCGCCGCGGCTGCCCGGGGGCTGACGGCGACGGAAATCGATGCGACCACGAGGAAGGAGACGACGAAACTGAGTAGCCGTAGCGAGGTGCGCCGCATGGCCGGTCCTTTGGGGGAAGGAGGTCTAGACCACCGACGTTAACCCGCAAGTATCAGGAGGTCTAGACCATGGGTCTACTTGGTCGATCAAGGAGCTCGAGGCCAAAGAGAGACCAGGAAGAGAGAGCGTCTGGTTGACTTCTCGCGGATGCCCTTGATGCGAGGAGGAACTCTTATGGAGAAGCCGAGAAGACGTCTGGCGGTCGCAGTGGCGGCCGCCGCGCTACTACTACCCGCGCCGGCCTACGCCGAGCCCGCACCGGCCGCGGTGGTCGAGGTGGATACCCGCGACGAGCTGCTCGCCGCGCTGGCTGGTGCCACCGCAGGTGACACGGTGTTCGTGACCGGCACCGCGTCCATCAACCTCACTGGGTACAAGACCATCAACATCCCGGCCGGCGTCACCCTGGCCAGCAACCGCGGCCAGGGCGGCTCACTTGGCGCGTTGCTTTACAACACCGAGCTGATCCCCGGTCCGAGCCCGGCGTGGGTGCAGTTCCGCGCGAGCGGCGCGGGCACCCGGATCACCGGGCTGCGGCTGCGCGGGCCCGACACGGAGATCCGCGACGCGCCTTACCAGTACGACAACTCGCGTGGGATCTGGGCGTACAACTCGTCGGATCTCGTTGTGGAGAACAACGAACTGTACGGCTGGTCGCACGGCGCCGTGTACGTCGAGAACTCGATCGATACCTGGGTCACCCGCAACAACATTCACCACAACCGGCGCACCGGGCTCGGCTACGGCGTGGTGCTGTACCGCCACTCCAGCGCGGTCATCCAGTTCAACACGTTCACCCAGAACCGGCACGCGATCGCCGGCAGCGGCGTGCGCACCCAGCGCTACGACGCGCGGTACAACCTGGTGGTCGACAACGCGCTCTCCCACGGGTTCGACATGCACGGCGAATGGGAGACGCAGGACAACGGCGCGCCATGGGCCGGGGATGTCATGTACGTGACGAACAACAGCTTCCGGTCGTCGGCGGAGGAGGCGTACGTGGTGCGCGGGCGGCCGCTGACCCGCGCGAACGTGGCCGGGAACTGCTTCGCGCACCGCACCCAGAGCGCGGCCGTGGCACAGAACGATGACCCGGACCACCCGGACCGGCAGGGCAACCTGTTCTTCGGCTCCAACACGTACAGCACCACCACGGGGACCTGTCACGTGCAGGGTTCGCGCCGGCTGGGGACCTGGCAGCTGTCCGACGGCGGCACCGGCTCGTGGCGGACGCTGGCGCCGTACACGTACGACGTGGAGGAGCTGGGCTTCGGCGACTTCGACGGCGACGGGCGCACGGATGTCCTGCGCGCCACCGGGTCCCGGTGGTACTACTCGCCGGGCGGCACCGGGCGGTGGCTGCCCAGGTCGTCGTCCGGCACCACGCGGCACGACCTCGGTTTCGGTGACTTCGACGGAGACGGCCGCACGGACGTGTTCACCGCCTCGGGTGGCCAGTGGCAGTTCTCGTCGGCGGCGAACGGGGCGTGGCAGCCGCTGAACACGTCGGCCTACGAGGTGAGTTCCTTGCGTTTCGGCGACTTCGACGGTGACGGGCGCACGGATGTGTTCCGCACCAACGGGACGCAGTGGTACCTGTCGTCCGGCGGGCGGACCGCGTGGCAACCGATGGCGTCGGCCACGAAGTCCCTGTCGGAGCTGGGCTTCGGCGACTTCGACGGCGACGGCCGCACCGACGTGTTCACCCAGACCGGCGACACGTGGTACTTCTCCTCCGGTGGGGTGTCGAACTGGCAGCGCCTGATCGTGGCCGGGGTGCCTGCCGCGGCGCTGCGCTACGGCGACATCGACGGTGACGGGCGCACGGACGTGTTCCGCACCGACGGCAGCCGGTGGTACTTCTCGTCCGGTGCGAGGGAACAGTGGGCGCCGCTCGCCACCAGCTCGTGTGCCTTCGCGAGCCTCGCGGTGGCCGACTTCACGGGCGACGGCAAGGCCGACGTCTTCGGCGGCCGCTGCTAACTAAGAATCCAACTGGTCCAACAGTTGCCGGACGCGGTCGGCCTCGACCATGCGATGTTGGGTCTGGAACAGCTCCAAGGCCTGCTGCCAGGTCTTACGCGCCCGCTCGTGGTGACCGAGCGCCACGAGCGGGTTGCCGAGCCGCTCGAGGGTGTCGACCATGTTGTAGGTGTCACCCACGTCTCGATAGAGATCGACAGCCTGCTGGTAGTAGTCGATGGCTTGGGTGTGCTCACCGGTGTGGCCGGCGATGTAGCCGAGGCTGTCCAGGGTGCCGGCCTGAATGTCGGGATCGCGGTGACGGGAGAGCAGGGAGAGCGCGGCTTCGCAGTGCGCTCGAGCTTCGTCGTACTCACCGAGCTGCGCGTAGCACCAGCCCACTCCGTTGAGCGCGTTGGCTTCCCACATCGGTGTGTCCAGGCGCCGGTAGAGGCGCAGGGCGTGCGCCGCGTGTTCCAGCGCCAGCTCGTAGTCCCCACGTCGCAACCAGCTGTTTCCGATGTTGTGGCGGATGTGCGCCTGGAGGTGGAGGTCGTCGGCGTGCTCGGCCAAGGTGAGGGCTCGTTGGAGATGGTCGAGCGCTTCCACGTGCTGACCTGTTGTGTTCAGGGCACTGCCGAGGCGGTGGTGGGCCTGTGCCTGGATGGCGGGGTCGTCGAGGTGATCAGCGGCGGTCAGCCCGGCCTGCCAGACTACGACGTCGTCGTGGCGGTGTTCGCGGCGGCGGTGGAAGTTCACCAACGCCAAGGCCAGTTGCCACACGGCGTGGTGCCACCCCAGCGCGGCGGCTAGTTGTTGGGTGGCCAGCACGCAGGAGTGTTCGGCCGCGAACCACGCCACGGCTGCCGCCTCGTCGGCCAGTGGATGAGGTTGTTCAGGTGCGGGGAGACTGAGTTCGATCGGTGGGCGAGTCGGCGGCAGGAGCTGGTTGCCGGCGTGGGCGGTGTGTAGGTAGAAGGCGGCCAGCCGGCGCCACGCGGCTTCCCGGTCAGCCGGACTCTGGTCGCCAGCCCGGTCAGCGGCATAGCGGCGGACCAGGTCGTGCATTCGGTACCGGCCGGAGGCGTCCTGGTCGATCAGCGAGACCTGTGCCAACCCACGCAGCACCGCTCGAGCCCGCGTGCTGGACAGGGCGGCGAGGTTGGCGGCCGCCCGGAGGCTGATGTCCGGACCTGGCGCGATAGCGAGCAGCCCGAGCACCTGGGTCTGCTCAGGAATGAGGGCGGCATACGACCAGGACAGCACCGTGGGAAGGCTGACCGCCGGATCATCGTCGTCCAGCGCGCTCAGCCGGGCCTCGCGGAGATCCTCGGCCACGGTGGCGAGTGACATGTGGGGTTGGGTCTGGACGCGGCCGGCAACGATGCTCAAAGCAAGGGGAATCCCGTCGCAGTAGGCCAGGATCTCGTTGGTGGCAGCGGGTTCGGCGTCCATCCGGTCGGCACCGAGCCTCGTGGACAGCAGGGTGCGGGCCTCGGTGTCGGAGAGGACGTCGATGGGCAGGTGGCGGGCACCGTGCCCGGTGATCAGGCCGGTCAGCTGATTGCGGCTGGTCACCAGGACGAGACAGCCGGACGTGCCGGGCAGCAGCGGGCGAACCTGGTCGGAGTCGCGGGCGTTGTCCAGCAGTACGAGCATCCGCCGCCCGGCGATCAGGCTGCGGTACAGCCCCGCCTGCGCGTCGAGGCCGGTCGGGATCCTTTCCGCCGGCACCTCGAAGGCGTCCAACAGGTTGCGGATTGCCTCGGCCGGCGACATGGGCGACCCGGACGGGTCGAACCCCCGCAGGTTCACATACAGCTGACCATCGGGAAACCGATCGGCCACCTGGTGGGCCCAGCGCACGGCGAGCGCGGTCTTGCCGATCCCGCCGCCACCGGCGACCGTCGAGATCAACACCGAGTTGACGTCCACAGTGGACTCGTCAAGGAATCCCGTGAGACTGTGCAGTTCCGCGTCCCGGCCCACGAAATCCCGAGTGGGTGCGGGAATCTGCCTGGGGACCACCCCCACCTCGGCCGACCGGGCAGGCTCCCCGGCGATCTCGGCGAGGAGTTGAGCGGCTTGTTCGGCCGACGGTCGCCGGGCCGGGTTCGGGTCGACCAGTGCGGTCAGCACCCCCTCCAAGGGCCCCTGCACCTGGCCTTCCGCGGCGGCCGACAGCGCCATGCCCAGCGAGAACATGTCGGACGCCGGCGAGGCCGGGTGCCCGCTGAGCACCTCCGGCGCCAGGTAGCCAGGAGTCCCGGCGTTCCGCGCGGTCCCGGACTCCGTGACCTCCCCCCAAATGGCGATGCCCAGGTCGGCCAGCTTCGCCGTCCCGTCCTCGGCGAGGAGGACGTTGCCCAACGTGATGTCCCGGTGCACCATCCCCTTGGCGTGCATGTCGGACAACGCCGTGGCGACCTGCGCGCCGACGGAGGTCGCGACCCGCAGCGACAGCGGGCCGTCCGCCCGCAGGACCTCCGCCAGGCTGCGCGCCGGCAGGTACTCCATCACCAGCCACCGCACGCCGTCCTCGACGAGTACGTCGAACACGGAGACCACGTGGGGGTTGTGCAGTCCCGCCCCGATCCGCGCCTCCCTCCGAATGCCCTCGCCGTCGCGGCCCTGCTTTACCGCGACCACCCGGCGAAGCTCAAGATCGGTGGCCCGCCACACCTCCCCCATACCGCCGATGCCGGCAACGTCCTCCAGCCGGTACCTACCAGCAATGACGTCTCCGTTACGCACAGCTCCAGACTAGTGAGTCCTACGCCTCGACGCGGTAACGCAGGTGGGTGACGGCAGAGACTACGGCTGGGGGCCCGCCGGGGTGAGGAGCAGCGTCACCGTGCGGTTGCGGCTCGCGTCGGGGTGGGGGCCCGCTTGTTGGTCCGCGGTGGCCAGAGTGAACGCCGTCAGGGGGAGCCCGCCGCCTTCCGCCAGTTGCTCGGCCGCTGCCCTGGCTCGGTCCAGTGCGATCGGCGCCCCGCCGCTCGCACGGCCGCCCGGGACGGCCACCGCGTGACCGACCACCGTCGTCCCGGCCGGGGTCATCGCCAGTCTGCGGCCCAGTTCGCGCAGCAGCGCCGCGCTTTCCTGCGCCACCACCGCGGAGTCGCCGCCGAACATGCCCGTGTCGAACACCACCTGGACGTCCTCGGCGCGACGGTGCACGACCACGCCCGGCATCGTGAGGCTCGCGGCTATCGCGTCCAGAGCCTGCGACTGGCCGGCGACGGTCGCCGCGCGCTCGCGTTCGATCACCGCCAGGCGTTCCTCCAGGGCTCGGACTCGTTCCGCGTCCTGCGTGCCGGTCGCCGTCGGGGTCGGCTCACGGGTGTCTCCGAGAGACCAGACGACGCCGCCCACCGCCAGCGTGCACACCAGGACTGCCGCCGCTGCCACCCGTCCCGTGGTGACGACCGGACGAGCGCGGCGCCGGCCCGCCCGGATCCGTTCGATCTGCGCGCGACCCGCCGCGGCCGCCTGGGAGTCCGGGCGCGACTCCTGAACCCGCTCCCAGCACCGGTCCGCCTCTGCCAGCTCGCCGCGCTGGGCGTGCACCCTGGCCTGGAGATCGAGCACGGCCGCCGGCTCGGTGTCGAGCGCCGCCAACAGGCGCGCCGCCTCGTCCAGGTCTCCCGCCCGCGCGGCCGTCCTGGCGCGGTACAGGGTCAGCTCGACCTTCGCCGTCGTGCTCGTCATTTCCACACCAGCCCGATGTGCCCGCTGCTCTTGGGCTGCTGATCGGGCGGGAGCAGGCGGACCAGCTCCTGGTTCACCTCGCCGAGCGTCCGCACGTCGCCGGCCGACGCCGCGCGTTTTCCCTTGGATATCAACGAATCCACCGCCGACGACGGCGGCACCCGGTGCACGAGACCGTAGAACAGCTTGATCGGCCAGTCCGGGGCGCGGCGTTCCAGCTCGATGAGGAACGCGACCGTCTGGTCAATCTGCGTGCGGACGGCCGCCGCGTCCTGGGACCGGATGGCCTCCCGCGCGCGGGCGTTCAGCGTGTCCAGCTCCTGCCGGTCGGTGCGCGAGCCGACGTGGTCGACCAGCCGCTCCGCCTCGTTCAGCATGTCCTGCAGTTCCTGCACCAGCTCGGACAGGCCGATGGCGTCCTCGATGTCGTCGAGGTCCGCCTGGATGTCCCGCAACCGGTCCTCGGCGTACTTCGCGGCACCGGGATCGACCCTGGCCGCCCGCACCTGCTCGCGGGCGACCTCCAGCGCGTTCTCCTCGTCGAGTTTTCCGAGCAGCCGCTTGGCGTCGGGGGCACCGGCACGCTCTACCGGCGGGCGCAGCCGATCCATCCGCTCCTGGGTGTCGACGAGCAGGACTTCGAGCACCTCCGCCGCCTGCGCCCGGGTTCCCGAGAAGTCGATCTCCGCCTCGAACTGGGTGTCGAGCAGCGGCACGTCGGCGATCACGGCGAGCAGGTTGGACGTGGTGGCCGTGAAGGTGACCTCCACGTCGCTGCCCTTCGGCAGGTCGATCCGCAGGTCGCGGGGCCGGATCACCAGCATCCCCACCTCCTGGTTGCGGTTGCCGCGCCGGCGTTCGCCCTGCACCAGAGGGATGCGGATGAGCTCCTTCGTGTCGGTCCGGCGCAGCGCCTCGGCCGTGACGAACGGCTTGGTATGCGTCTTCGGCAGCGGCGTGCCCTTGGGCAGCAGCGGGGCGAACGTGCCGTCATGCAGCTGGATGCCCAGTGAGTGGCCGAGGGTGAGCGCCCCGATCTCGTTCTCGGCATGGGTGATCGAGAAGGTGTCGGGCTCGATCGGCCGGGGCGCGCCCGTGCCGTCGGTCAGCTCGATGGTGAACCGCGAGGTCCGATGTGGATCGAGATCGACCTCGGCGGCGAAGGCACCCTTGGCGTTCACCGCGATCCGTGCCGAACGGAACGGCGGCTGCCCGGCGGGATTGCTGAGGATGACGCCGTAGCCCGCCCAGTCGGTGGCGGCCGGCGCGTGGAGGGTACCGGCCACCGGGGCGGTCGGGAAGCTCACCCGCGCGTCGTAGTGCAGGGACACGGCGAACTGCCCGGTCGTGGGGGCGGGCAGCGCGGACCGGGGCCGGTGGACCGTGCTCGCGTACAGAGCGGCGCCCTGTGCGACGACCGTGGTCGGGTCGAGGCTGATGTCCAGCTCGATGCCGAGGCCGTGCCTCGGGTCGGCCAGCAGCTCCCGCAGCCCTGGCGCGAGGGTGGTGCCCCCGACCAGCAGCAGACGGTCCACACTGGACGGATCGAGAGCGGCCGTGGCGAGCGCGTCCCGGCAGAAGTTGATGGCCCGCACGTAGAACGGCTCGGCGAGCGCGTCGAGTTCGGCGCGGGTCACCGTGTGCAGGAACGTTTCCTCTCTCCCGTGCTCGTCGGCCAGCTCCGCCTCGACGATGACGGAGTCCAGGCGGGACAGCTCGATCTTCGCCTGTTCGGCCGCGCCCTTGAGCGCCGCGAAGTTGCCGAGCCAGTTCTTGTTCGCCCGGTTGAACTCGCGCAGTCCCAGGTCGCGTTCGGCGGCGGGTGCCAGCACCCGCTCGACCAGCGCCCAGTCGATGAGCTTGCCGCCGAGCCGCGCGTCGCCGGCGTGGTTGAGCACGCGCAGCTCGCCGTCCTGCTTGCTGACCACGGCCGCGTCGAACGTGCCGCCGCCGAAGTCGAACACCAGCCAGTAGCCGCCCTCGACGTCGTCGCGCAGTCCGTATGCGATGGCCGCGGCCGTCGGTTCCGGAACGAGCGGGCACGCTGATCCGAGCCCGGCCAGCTCCGCCGCCTCCCTGGTCGCCTGGTTCTGGTTGAGCGTGAACGCGGCCGGCACGGTGATCACCGCGCAGTCGGGGGCGATGCCGCACTGCTTGGCCGCGTCCGCACGCAACGACTTGAGGACCTCGGCGGACAGCTGTTGCGGGGTGAGCGTCACCCCGGCCCGCTCGAAGCGGGTGGTGACGTCCGCGAGCCCCATGGTGAGCTTGAACTCCGAGACCGCGTTGGCCGGATCCCTCATGACCCGATCGCGGGCCTTGCGTCCGACGTAGACCAGGTCCGGCTTGGGGATGTAGACGGCCGAGGGCGTGATGTCCCCATTTTCGATGTTCTTGATCACCGAGGCGGTGCCGCCGTCGGCGACCGCGATGGCGCTGTTGGTGGTACCCAGGTCGATGCCGAAGTCGATGGTGTCACGCACGGTTGTCCCCCTGCTGTTCGGCGACCGGGCAGCCGACGATGACCTGGCCGGTCTGGATGTGCCTGTCGCGGAAGTAGATCGACGGCCGGACGGTGCGCAGGACCCGTTCGGCGTCGGCGCTCGGGTCGTCCTCGAACGCGAGAACTTCCAGGCTGCGGCCGGAGTGGTACGGGTCGCCGTCGTGGTCCTGGACCACGAGCCCGATGTCGGAGAGCGAGTCGCGGCACAGGCCCAGGTAGCGGCCGGCGGGCCGGGTGTAGCGGCCCTCCGTGTCCTGGGCGAGCTTGCGCTGCGCGCGCCACAGGTTGGTGGCCGCCTCGACGAGGGTCTTCTCGTCGAGGTCGGGCTCCGGTACGGCGGGCACGGGTGCGGCCAGGGTCTCGACCTCGGCCAGCAACTGGTCCAGCTCGGCGAGGACCGGAGTGTCCTCGCCGGGGGCGATCCGGAACGCGCGGTGGTGGCGCCGTTGCCGAAGCTCCGCACGCAACCGCGGCAGCAGTGTCCTCATCGAACTCCTCCGGTGAAGCTCTGGTAGTCGCCTCGGTAGGCCAGACACGCGGCGTAGATGGGCTGTTCGGAGTCGTCGTCCCAGAAGTCCTTGCCCGGCCAGCGGACGTCGAGTAGGACCTCGGGCGGCAGGTCGGCCACGTTCTCGCAGGCCACCTGCGCTGCCGCGTACACGGCCTCATCACCGGGCCAGGCCGCGCCGCGGTCGAAAAGGTGGGGATAACCGAGAATCTCGGCCCAGTGGAGCTGATCGCACCGCACGATGGGCAGGCCCGTCAGCGGCCGGAACACGTCGGGATTGTGTTGGAGGCACGTGCCGATCGGCGCGTTGTCCCACACGGGACCGCCGAAGACGTTCATCGGCACCACCACGTCGTCCACCTTGGTCTCCGGATCGGCCCGGACGAGGCGACCGAGCGGCTCGCCGTCGACCCGGTGCAGCAGGCAGGTCGCGTAGTTGTCGAAGTCGTTGTCGCCGGCGTTCCAGGACGCGACGTCGGGGTGGACATTGCTCGTCATGAACTCGCCGGTCGGCAGATCCTGTTCGGCGAACAGCCATCCGCACTCGAACTCCGCGAGCGCTGCGATCTGGTCCTGCTCCGGGCTCGGCGAGGGCACCTCTCCGAGGGGCGCGTAGCCGAGCACCTTGGCCCAGTGCGGCTCGTCGCACGGGACGATCGGCACCTCGTCCTTGCCCTCGTCGCGGGTCCAGCCCTCCTCCGTGTCGATGCAGGTGCCCAATACTTCGTTGTCACCCAGGTTCGGCGCGAACAACGTGCCCTCGTCGCCGCGCGGCCACAGCAGGTACACGACGGCGGCGACGGTGGCCACAGCCAGGAACGCCCCGACCTTCCGGCGGTGCCGTCGCCACCAGCTGTGGTGGCGGACCCGCGGGACTCTGCGACGGACCGTGGGGGATCTGAACCGCTGGGCCACCACACCGGACCCGGGCCGGGACGACGCCCGTCCTCTGGTCACTCGGTCGAGCAGGCGGTCGATCTCGGCCGTGCCGGTGGCGCCGCCCAGCTGCCGCTTGATCCCCCTGAGCATCGTTCTCGCGAGGTCGGGCCGCCCGGCGGCCAGCAGTTGGTCGACGCGTTCCTCGATGATCGCGAAGGTGGCCACCATCTCGTCGAGCGTGGCCTGGTTGGCCTTGATGGTCTGGTGCGACATCGGATCGGTGGCCAGGTTGTGTGCCGTGCGCAGCCATTTCCCCGCGTCGGCCTCGGCGCCGGGACCGTCCCGTTCGATGAGAACGGTGGCGCAGTTGTTCAGTACAAGGGCGGCGCGGTCCCGGACACGGGCCGTGCGGCGGTGCCGGCGGTGTGGCACCAGCGCTTCCAGCCGGTCCAGGCCCGGCACCACCTGCTCGTGGACCACGGTGACCGCCCAGTTCACGTTGCCGGCCCTGAGTTCCTCGGTCGCTTCCTTGATGGCGGTGGCGACGTCGTCGTACTGCGAGGTCGCGACGTCCTCGAGGAGGTTGTCGGCGACGCCGTCCGGTAACCCTGGCCAGGTGCGGGCCCGGCCGACCAGCCGGAGCTGCCGCTCCGACGGCACGGCAGCCAGGTCCATCAGCGGCTGGAGAAGGATGATCGGCAGCTGCTCACGCAGGGCCGCGACGACCGACTCGTCGAGCTGCCGTTCGTCCAGGGCCGCGACCCTGGCGCGGATGTGGTTCCAGAACCCGCTGCGCCGCAGCACGTCGCCCCACAGGCGGGCGGCGTGGGTCCAGGTGCGTTCGGCGGTGTCGAGGTCCTTGCCGGTCAGCCGGTCGCCCTTGGCCTCCAGGTCCAGCGCGGCGCTGTGCGCCCGTACCGCCTTGTCGTGGAGGTCGTGCACCGACGCACCGCAGGTGCACGCCGATCCCGTGCCCCACAACCAGAACAGCTCGTCCACCAGTCGTCGGTGCGGGTTCTCGAGGATCTCGTCGAAGGCGGCGCGGACGGCCTCCGTGCCGACCGGGAGGTCGTGGCCGAGGTCGACGTCCGCGCCGGCCTCGAGCGCGGCGAGCACCCGGCGCTGCCGGTGCCGCACCGTCTTCCGGTCGGCGTCGGTGGGCAATCCCGTGACCCGAAACGCGTTGCGCCGGTACAGCTGTGGGCCGCCAACCCCTCGCAGAGCCGCGACAATCCCGTCGACCGCCATGCAAGCGTTCTACCGGCACCACGCGGGGACCGGTCCCGGTTCGTCACCTACCGGTCACCCCAGCCGTTCAGCGGTCGAGTTGGAGGCGTCGCCACGTGCGCAGGGTGGCCGGCACGAAGATCAGTGGGATGGTCGCCACCAGGACGAGTTGGATGCCGGTGACGGCGGCCGGTTGCAGCGCCCACAGGGCGGGCGCGGCGATCGGGAACCAGGCCCCCGTACCGGACACGACCATCACCTGGGCGGTCACGATGAGGCCGATGGTGGCGCCGATCCCGGGCAGCAGCCCCCGGCCGAGGGTCGCCGCCCACGCGGCCGGAACGGCCAGCACGGCGGAGAGCAGGGCCAGCAGGTGTTGGCGGGCGAGGGCGGCGAGCACGTCGGCGCCGGGTGTCCCGAGGCCGACGACCAGCCCGGCGGCGAGGAGCACCGCGACGAGGGCGGTGGCGACCACGACCGCCCATACGAGGAAGACGACGATCTTCGCGGCGGCGACCGCCGTGCGGCTCACCGGCAGGGCGAACAGCCCGCCCACCGTGCCGTCGGCGAACTCGCGGCCGAACATCCAGCTCAGCACGGTGCCGAAGCCGAGCAGCGCGGCGGCCGCCGTGACCTGGGCGACCACCCCGAGCAGCAGATCCCACCCGGCCCGGCCGGCGAGCAGGCCGAGCTTGGCGAGGACCTGTTCGTTGCCACCGCCGGCGGCCGCCGTGAGCGCGCCGGCGAGCACGGCGATGCCCGCCACGAGCAACACGGTGGTGGTGACGACCACCCGGGAGCCGAGCGTCTTGCGGGCCTCGACCGCGATCGCGGCGATCAGGCCGGTCACGACGCTCGCCCCACGTCGTCCGCGTGCACCTGGGCGAAGAACGCACGCTCGATGTCGATCCCGCCGGGGTCCAGCGCACCGACCACCCTGCCGTGGTTGACGACCGTGATGCGGTCGGCCACGCGGGCGACCTCGTCGAGATGGTGACTGGAGACGAGGATCCCCGCCCCGGCGGCCGCCCGGCGCAGCAGGGTTTCCCGGAGCGCGATGACGGCCGCCGGGTCGAGTGCGTTGGTCGGCTCGTCCAGGACCACGGCCGTGGGGTGATGCAGCAGCGCGGCGGCGAGCCCCAGCCGTTGCCGGTTGCCCTGGGACAGGGTTCTGGCGCGGACACGCGTGTAGCGGCCGAGGTCCAACTCGTCCACCACGTCGCCCACCACCCGGTCGACGCCGGCGCGCGGCACCCCGTGCAGGCGGGCCGCGAGGACGAGATTCGTGCGCGTGTCGAGGTCGCCGTAGACGAGCGGGTGATCGATCAGGTGCCCGACCCGCGCCCAGACAGGCGCGGCCGCGGTCCGGACGTCGTGGCCGTCGATCCGGCACCGGCCGGCGTCGGGTCGCAGCATTCCGAGCAGGAGCCGCATGATGGTGGTCTTGCCCGCGCCGTTGAGGCCGACGAGAGCGTGGATCTCCCCAGCGCCGACCGTGAGGTCGACGCCGCGAACACCTGCCTCGGCGGAGAACATCCTCGACAGTCCACACGCGACGATCCGGTCAGCCATGGTGACCGTCCAATGTGTCCAGTGCGGTGAGGACGGCCGCCGACAGCGTGCGATCGTCGTCGTCGGCCCACGCGTACAGCGCCGCCATGATCGCCGCAAGCACCGCACCGGCGGCCGCGCGGGCACGTAACGGCTCGGTGCCGTCGGCCACGAGTTGGTCCACCATGAGCCGCTCGGTCTTCTCGTTGTTGCGCCAGGCCCCGGCCCGCAGCACCGAAGAACCCGCCACCACCCGCACGCGCCGGCGAACGAGCTCCCCCTCCGGCTCGTCGAGTTGGGCCCAGGCCGAGCGGACCCCGCGCACCGTGCGCGCCAGGGGGCCGAGCGAACGCGACTGGCCGGCGATCGCGGCGGCGATCACCGGGTCGTACGGGTCGTCGAGGACCAGCTGCTCCTTCGACCGGAAGTGCCGGAAGAACGTCATCTCCGTGATCTCCGCGGCGGCGGCGATCCTGGCGACCGTCGTGTCCTCGAACCCGTGTCGCTCGAACAGGTCCAGCGCCCGGTCCAGTATCCGGTCATGGGTCCGCTGCCACTTGCTCACCCCATAATGTTAGCGACTAACTTTTTGCTTGTCATCTTGCCACCAACATATGATTCAGTTATATAATCGAGTCATGCGTTCTCGGACAGATTCTCGAACAGCCAACCTTCTCGGCGCGCTCGGTATCGCACTCGCCGACGCGCAGAACCAGCAGCTCGCCGCGTCATCCGGACTGCAGCCGACGGACGCCGCGGCGCTCAACACGATCGGCCTGGTGCCCGGGTGCAGCATCGGCGCTGTGCGGGTCACGCTCGGCATCACCCACCCGGGCACCGTGCGCACGGTGGACCGGCTGGTGGCCGCTGACCTGGTCGAACGCCGGGCCGGCGCCGACGGGCGGACGGTCTCGCTCCACCTCACGGCCACGGGCGAACAGACGTGGGAGCGGCAGTCCGAGGCTCGGCTGCGCTGGCTGGAGAGCGTGGTCGCGCAGCTGCCGCCCGCCGAACGTGCCGAGGTCGAGCGCGTGGTGTCCGCCGTGCTGTCGGTGGTGACCGGCGACGAGGAGTCGGCGGAGTTGATCTGCCGGCTCTGCGACGAGCGGCGCTGTCCGCAGCGCCGGTGTCCGGTCACGCTGGCAGCGGGGTGAGTGAGCCTTGAACACGCCGTCGCGGCACCGGCTGATCGCCGTGCTGGCTCGTGGCCGGCACCGGCGGCTCGCCGGCCTCGGGTTGCTTCTCCTGGTGAGCTCCGCGCTTCCGTTGGCCGGTCCGCAGATCCTCCGCCTCTTCATCGACAACGCGGCGCTCGGCCGGCCGCTGTCGCTGCTGGCCCTCATGGCCGGCGGGTTCCTGGCCGTGTCGCTGCTCCAGCAGGTGCTCAACGTCATCGTCTCCTACCTCAGCACCCATCTCGCCTGGGTGGCCACCAACGAGCTGCGCGAGCAGGTCGCGCGCCACGCGTTCGAACTCGATCTCTCCTTCCACGACGAGCACACGCCCGGCGAGCTGATCGAACGCACCGACGGCGACGTCACCGCCCTGTCGTCCTTCGTCTCCTCGTTCGTGGTCGACGTCGCGGGCAGCCTGCTGACGCTGCTCGGCGTGCTCGTGGTGGTCGCCGTGGAGGACTGGCGACTCGGCCTCGGCATGGTCGGCTTCGTGTTCGCGGCGGCGGCCATCATCTGGCGGCTGCGCAACTTCTCCGTGCCAGCGGTGACCGAACGCCGGGCCGCTTCGGCCACGTTGTTCGGCGACATCGAGGAGCGGCTGGCCGGTGCGGAGGACCTGCGCGCCAACGCGGGTGGCGCGCATGCCGTCCGGCGTTTCCAGCATCGGCTGGCCGTCCTGCTGCGTGCCTCGCTGCGCTCCTCCATGGCCTGGCGCACGTCGTACGTCATCCTGCTCACGGTCTTCGCGGCCGGCAGCGTCCTCAGTCTCGTAGCCGGCACGCTGCTCTTCCAGGCCGGCGCTATCAGCCTCGGCACCGTGTACCTGCTGTTCCGCTACACCCTCCTGCTCCGCGAACCACTCGAGGCGATCTCCGAACAGCAGCAGGTGGCCCAGGAGGCCATCGCCGGATTCGCCCGCGTCCAACAACTGCTCGACACCCGTTCGTCCATTCGCGACACCGGGCAGGAAGCGCTTCCAGCCGGCCCGCTGCCGGTCGAGCTCGACCGCGTCGACTTCACCTACCCGAACGGGACGACCGTGCTCCACCAGCTCGACCTTCGGCTGCGACCCGGCGCGGTGCTCGGCCTGGTCGGCCGTACCGGCAGCGGGAAGACCACCATGAGCCGCCTGCTGTTGCGGCTGCTCGACCCGACCGAGGGGGCGGTCCGTGTCGGCGGCACCGACCTCCGCGACGTACGCCTGGCCGACCTCCGCAAGCGGGTCGCCCTGGTGACACAGAACGTGCAGCTCTTCCACGGCAGCCTGCGGGAGAACATCACGCTGTTCGGTGCGTACCGGGCCGACGACGGCGACCTGGTCGACGTGCTGGCCGATCTCGGTCTGGGGCCCTGGTTCCGGACGCTGCCGGACGGGCTCGACACGGTGCTGGGTCCCGGCGGCGCCGGCGTCTCGGCGGGAGAGGCGCAGCTCGTCGCGTTCGCCAGGGCGTTCCTGCGTGATCCGGGCCTGGTGATCCTGGACGAGGCGACCTCGCGGTTGGACCCGGACAGCGAGGAGCGGATCGAGCGGGCCATCGACAAGCTGCTCGCCGGGCGGACGGCCATCCTGATCGCGCATCGCCTCGGCACGCTCGAACGGGCGGACGAGATCGTGGTGCTCGAGCGCGGCCGCATCGTCGAGCACGACGACCGGCAACGGCTGGCCGACCGTGCGGACTCCCACTTCGCCGGGTTGCTCGCCACGGCATCGGCGGGGGTAGCGCTATGAGCACCTGGCAGTTGGCCGGACGGCTCTTCCGTTACCGGCCAGGGATGTTCCTCCTCGGCTTCGCCACCCTCGTCGCGTGGAACGGTTCGACGCTGCTCATCGGGTGGCTGCTGCAGAAGGTGTTCGACTCGCTCAGCGGTGGCGCCGCCGCCGGGTTCGGCGTCTACGCGATCATCGCCGTACTGGCGGCGGCCGAGGTCGCCCAGGGTGCCGCCATCTGGAGCGGCGTGGTGCGGGACCGGTGTCTCCAGCACCTGCGCGGCCTGCTGCGGCTCAACCTGCTGCGTGCCCAGCTGCGCAGTGGCGGACCGGAGGCCGGCCCGCCCACCGCCGCGCCCGGCGAGGCGCTGAGCCGCTTCCGCGATGACGTCGACGACCTCGTCGGCTTCGTCGAGACGGCGCTGCTCACGGCCGGCAAGGTGGTGGTGGCGGCCGGCTCGATGGCGATCATGCTCTCCGTCGAACCCCTCATCGCACTGGCGGTCGTGCTGCCCATGGTCGCGGTCGTGGTGGTCACCAGGCTGGCGAGCAACCGGATCCGCACCCACCGGGCGGCCTACCGGCATGCCACGGCGTCGGTGACCGGCCTGCTCGGCGAGATGTTCGGCGCCGTGCTGGCCGTGAAGTCGGCCCACGCGGGCGACGGCATCCTCGCGCACCTGGCGGTGCTCAACGAACGCCGCCGCCGTACGGGGCTGCGGGACCGCCTGGTCTCGAACCTGCTCGGCACGTTCAACCGGACGACCGTGGACCTGACCATCGGCATCGTCCTGCTGCTGGCCGTACCCGCCATGCACCGGGGCGACTTCACGGTGGGCGATCTCGCCCTGTTCGTCAGCTACATCGGCGGTCTCGTCTGGGTGCCGCACTACACGGGCCGGCTCATCGCCAAGCACCGGCAGACGGGCGTGGCCATCGACCGCATGACGGCATTACTCCCGAGCACGAACGCGCTGGTCACCCACCGGCCGCTGCGGGGCGCGGAACCGTCGCCCGCTCCCGATCACGATCGCCTGGAACGGCTGACGGTCTGCGGTCTCACGGCACTGCACCCGACCTCCGGCCGCGGCGCCCACCACGTGAGCATGACCCTGGAACGCGGCACGTTCACGGTCGTGACGGGCCCGGCCGGTGCAGGCAAGACCAGCCTGCTGCGCGCGATCCTCGGTCTCCTGCCGACCCAGGCGGGAACGGTGTACTGGAACGACGAGTCCATCATGGACAGTGCGGAGTTCCTCGTGCCCCCAAGGGCCGCCTACGTGCCGCAGGTGCCGCAGCTGTTCAGCGAATCGTTGCGGGACAACCTGATGCTCGGCAGTGCAGACACGGACGGCCTGCGGACGGCCGTGCGGACGGCCGTCCTCGACCGGGACGTGGCGTCCATGCCGGCCGGACTGGACACCCAGGTCGGCGCGCGCGGGATGCGGCTGTCGGGCGGCCAGGTGCAGCGAGCGGCGATCGCGCGGGCCCTGGTGCGCCGCACCGATCTCCTGGTGCTGGACGACGTGTCGAGCGCACTCGACGTCGAGACCGAACGGCGACTGTGGGACCAGTTGCTGGCCGACCGCCGTCACACGCTGCTGGTGGTGTCCAACCGCCCCGCCACCATCGCACGTGCCGACCAGGTCATCCGCCTGGATCATGGCCGGCGCCAACACACGTCGGCCGAAGCCGCCTTGTGCGCGGCATGAGCCACTTGACGCCGGTGAATCAGGTCACTAACTTTGATCGGTGGGGGATGAATCGATTCAACTGTGATCGCGCAAGCCATTGGCTTTTCGCGCACAAACAGGTGTTCACCGTGACAGCGGCTTTTTGGTCACTGCGATTCCGCTCCCAACGGGCACCTCTCCGCAGCGTGGAGGATCGATGAACGACGAAACCCTTGTCCAGCCCGCCGACGCGGACCCCGAGTCGCGGGAGGGTTTCTCGGCCGAACGTTTCGCCGATCCGCGCGCGGACAGCCGGCCCACCGTCCTGTGGTTCTGGAACGGTCCCGTCACCACCCAGCTCGTGACCAACCAACTCGCCGACATGCGCCACAAAGGCGTGCACGAGGTACTGGTCTTTCCGTTCGACACCTCGGCGCTGCGGCCCCGGTTCTTCACGGAGGACTGGTTCACGATCATCGAGTTCACCCTCCGCGAGGCCCAGCGCCACGGCATGCACATCTGGCTGTTCAACGACGACTTCTTCCCGAGCGGCCGGGCCGGCGGGTTCGTGCTCAACGGCGGAACGGTGGGCGACCGCGTCTACCAGCCGCGGCCGGACCTGCGGACGAAGGGCATCGGGCACATCCCCATGACCGTGCCGGGCGAGAGCCCGGTGCCGCTGGTGAACCGTGGACTGTCCGTCGCCGGCGGCCGGCTACTGGTGGACGCCGGCGCCCGCGACGGCGTCACGTTGCTCCGCGACGGCCTGGAATGGCGGGACTACGACGTGGTGGCGAAGGTCCGGGTGGAGCGGAGCACGGCCGGCGCCATGGTGCGCAGCCGGGACGAGCGGAACGGCCTGCTCGCCGACCTGCGCCCCAACGGCGCCGTGGACATCTGGCGCCAGGTCGACGGCGCCTTCACCCACCTGCGCGGCGGCCAGGCACAGCCCGGTTTCGACCCGGCCGTCGATCACGAGCTGAAGGTCGAGGTCCGCGGCGACAGCATCATGGCCTCGGTGGACGGGATCGCCCAGCCGGCGGTCATCGACGCCACCCACGCCACCGGGCGAGTCGGCGTGCGGGCGGTCGCCGACCAGCGATCGTCGTGGGACAGCCTGACGGTCGTCGACGTGGACGGGCAGGTGCTCTACACCGACCAGTTCGACTCGATGGCCGCTCTCGACGCTTTCGACCTGCCGACCACCACCCAGCCCCTGGCCTCCGCGTCGGCCCGGCCGGAAGGCTCGACCGACCTCGCCTCGATCATCGACCTGACCGAGCTCGCCCGCGCGGGCGGCGTGTGGGACGCCCCGGCCGGCCGGTGGCGAGTGGATCTGTTCACCCTCCGGACGCCCACGCGCGGCGGCCTCGCCCGCAACTATCTCGACCTGCTCGACGACGAGGCCGTGAACCTGTACCTCGACATCGTGCCCGGCGAGTACCTGCGCAGGTTCCCGTGGGCCGTCACCGGTGTCCTGCGCGGATTCGCCGACGACGAACCGTTCATCGCGTCGGCTCCCGCCCACTTCAACATGGTGCCCTGGTCCCCCACGCTGGACGCCGAGCTGTCCGACTTCGGGGTGACGCCGGGGGTCGCGTTGACCGCCGTGCACTACGAACTCGGGCCGGACGGCCGTCGGGTGCGCGGGCTGTTCTGGCGCGCCGTCTCCAACCGGTTCGCCTCGGCGTACTACCGGCGCCAGGGCGAGTGGATGGCCGACCACGGGGTGCGGTTCATCGCCAACCCGTTGTGGGACGAGTTCGGGCCGGGCGCCCAGCTGCGGACCACCGGCAACCTGAACACGGTCAACCAGTGGGCGCAGGTGCCGGGCACCGACCTGGTCTTCGACCACTACCAGCGTGGTTTCCACCGGACCCTGTCCAGGTGGGCGGCGAGCACCTCGCACCAGCTCGGCCTCGACCGCGTGTACCTGGAGGCGATGGGCGCCGTGGGCTGGCACGTCACCCCGGCGCTGACCCGTGAGGTGGTCGGCGCGTTCGCGGCTCGCGGGGTGAACTACACCCTGCTGCATGCCTACTTCACGGACGAGCGGCAGATCTTCTACCCGCCACCGTTCCAGCCGGTCAACCCGTGGTGGAACGTGTCCGTACCGTTGAACGAGTGGATCGGCCGCCTCATGGAGGTCTGCCGATCGTCCGCGCCGGCGCACACGGCACTGCTGCAGCCGCAGCGCGCCCTCGAGTCCTACCAGCACAGCGCGGCGATGAACGGAATCGACGCCGGGTTCCTGAAGACCGTGTACGCGCTCGAGGATGTTCAGGTCGACTTCGATTTCGTGGACGAGGGAGCGCTCGACGCGGACCCCGCGCTGGTGGCACACGCCCGCACGGAGGGGTCCCGGCTGGTGCTGGGACGACAGAAGTACCGGATCGTCGTACTCCCCCAGACCCCTCTGCTCGCGCTGGGCGCCGCGCGGATGTTGACCCGGTTCGTCCGTGCTGGTGGGACGTTGGTGGCCATCGGCGAGTTGCCCACCCAGGAGGCACACGGCGACCACGAGGGCCTACGCCGCGAGCTGGACCAGCTGTTCACCGGCCCGCGCCCGGCGATCCGCGCCGCCGATCCGGCAGCGGCCGCGGCCGCCGTGGTCGCCGCCGGTGGTGCGGCGGCGCTGCTGGACCCGCCGAGGACCGATGTCCGGGTGCTCCGCCTGGAACGCGGCCGCGAGCGTGGCTTCGTGGTCACGAACGACAACGCCGCCGCCGTCGAGATCACCGCCAGGTTCCCCGCGACCGGTGTCCCGGAGATCTGGGATCCCGACACCGGCACCGTGGCGGCGCCGAGCGTGTGGGACTCCAGCGGTGACGGCACGGCCGTGTCCCTGCGCCTGGACCCGAAGGCGACGCTGCTGGTGGTGTTCCGCAACAGACCCGAGCCGGCACACGCCGTGTCGGCCACAGCTCCCGTCGAGCACGTACGCATCGACGGCCGCGAAGGGACGGCCACCGTACGGGTGTCCGCACCCGGCGCCGTTTCCGTCACCGCGACCGACGGCCGACGCCGCTACCAGGGCAGCGTGACCGCGGCCGACCCACTCGACGCTCTCCCCCTCGACGGCGACTGGACCTTCCGCTTCGACCTACCCGACGCGCCGACCACCGTCCGTCCGCTCGGCTCGTGGACCACTGTGGACAGCTCCCACTCGGGATCCGCCTGGTACGAAACGAACCTCGAGCTCGACGCGGCTACGCTGGCCGACCGCCGCTGGATACTCGACCTCGGTGACGTCCGCGACGTGGCCGAGATCACGATCAACGGAACGGCTGTCGGATCGCGACTATGGACGCCCTATCGAGCTGACGTCACCGACGCGCTCTGGCCCGGCGACAACGTGATCAGCATCCGGGTCACCAACACTGGCGCCAATACCCGTGGTCAGGCGCTCCCCTCCGGGCTTCTCGGCCCGGTGTTCCTGCGGCCCTCGCGACTCATCGATGTCCCGCTGGCGCTGATATAGCGGGTGGTTGCATGGGATACGATCGCGTGCTTCGGTGATTTCGCTGTGGGCTGGGGCGATCGGCGCCATGTCTCGCCGGAGACTCCCGTACGGGGTGCGTGGGCGCGGCGAGCCACGGCAACGTACCGGGGGAGCTTTGGCCACGGGGCTGAGCCGAGCATTCCGGCTGGTCGTTTATCTTACGTTGCATGGGGTTGCTGACCGTATTCTTCGGCTCTTTTTCTTTCATTCTTTCGAGTACCCAGCATGGTCGAGTGCGCGGGTAAACTGAACACATGTTCGACGACGGTCACGAGCTACTCACCGAAGGAATCGACTCCGAGCGGCATGCCGCTCGGAAAACGGCGGAGGTGTTGGATCGGATCGCACGGTTCGTCGCACTGCATCCCGGCCGGGATGGAGAATACGTACCGTTGGAGATCGCGGCCGCGTTCCGCTGGACGGTGTCCTACGCGCAGAACCGGATCGCGCTGGCCGTCGCCTTGACCACCCGCCTGCCCCACACGTTTGCACAGCTGCGGGCCGGAGCGATCGACGAGTACAAGGCACGGCGGTTCCTGTGCGCCACCGAAGTCCTCTCCGACGAGGCCACCGCCCGAGTCGACGCCGAACTCGCCTCCCAGGCCGGCGAATGGAACGCCACTCAACTCAACGGCCGACTCCGCCGCGCGGTCCTGCGCGCCGACCCCGAAGCCGCCGTCGCCCGTGCCGCCGCGCAGACCGCCGCCCGCCGCATCCGCCACGACACCCTCGACGACGGCGCCGGACTACTGACTGATCCAGGGCGACGTCGAACGCACCCACCTCGCCCACTGCCGAGTACGAGCCATCGCAACCAAACTCAAAACAACCGGCGATGAGCGCACCCTGGACCAGCTCACCGCAGACGTGGCCCTGGACCTCCTGGCCGGCAAAGGCTTCGAGAACACCACCGTCCACGTCCGGCTCACCCTGCCCGCGACCACCACGCTCGGGGTGGACCAGAAACCCGGCTACCTCGCCGGCTACGGCTGGCTCCCCGCCCAACGAGCCCTCGAACTCGCCGCCCAACACGACGCCACCTGGCAGCGCGTCCTCACCGACCCACTCACCGGCCACGCGATCGACGTGGGTCGCGCCAAGTACACGCCACCGGCGGCGTTGCGGGACCACACCACCGCCCGCTGGCCGCTGTGCACCGGACCGGGTTGCACCCGACCCGCCCACCACGGCGATTTGGACCACGTCGACCCGTTCCCCCACAGCGCCACCGACCACACCAACCTCCACCCAGCATGCCGCCCCCACCACCGGGCCAAACACTCGGCGGCTGGCAAGTAGCACACACCCCCACCGGAGGGCTTGGCGAGGACCACCCGACACGGCCACCACATCCCCCACACTCCGGAGCCGATCGCCGACCCCGAACCCATCCCCTTCCAAAACCTCGACAACACACTCCGAACCGAAAATGTTTATCTTTCCGGCCGGGGCCAACCCCCGCCCACGCCGGAAGCCGCGCGGACCACGAATACCCGCGCACTCCAACGCAACCCCGCGACTACCCAGCTCCCCGTTTCGTTGCCGTGGCTCGCCGTGCCCACGCACCCCGTACGGAAGCCTCCGGCGAGACACGGCGCCGATCACCAGTCCACAGTGAAATCACCGAAGCACGCGATCGTCCCCGCGAAACCACCCAGAGGCCGACCGAGCAGCACCTGCAGACACGGCTACCGCCGGTAACGCCTGACCATCCGCACCAACAAGACCGCCACCACCAGGCAGAACACCAGTACCACCGCACCGCCAACGATCTTCGAGACCGGGTTGTAGTCGGTGGTGTAGGCGACCGGCCGGTCATCGTCGTCGTGCAGGCGCACGTTGTCGACCTTCGCCGGCACCGGGTCGCCGCGACGCATCTCGTTGTTGCGCAACTCGACGTCGGCGCGAGTGAGCTCGCCGTCCTCGCTGACGAACTCGCCGATCATCGTGCAGCCGTCCTTGTCGCACTCCCGGTCCTTGGGCGTGAGGGTGCCGACCGGGCCGTTGGCCAGGGCCTCACGACCAGCCAGCCCATCGGTGATCAGCCCGATGCCTCCACCCAGGCCGAGCAGGGCGACGAACACGATCATGAACCAGATGAACACCTTGCCGCCCTTGGACAGGGGTTTCGACGGCTTCGGCGGCATGGGCGCGGTCATGGAACGCAGACTGCCATGATGTCAATCCAGCAGCGCGAGGACGTTGCGAATGCCCTGCTCCAGGATGTCGTCGGCGAGCTGCCGGTCGGCCAGGGCACGGGAGAGTTGCAGTGTCCCGATCATCAGGGCGTAGATACCGAGGGTCTTGGTGCGCGCCGACTGCGGATCGTGCGGTGCCAGCCGGGCGGCGACGTCGTCGATGAACTCGAGCACGCTGTCGGTGTATGCCTTCTTGGTCGGATCCGCGCAGCGGACGATCTCGTCGAGCAGGGCGGCGGACGGGCAGCCGGCCTCGGGGTTGTCGCGGTGTTCGGGCGCGAGGTACGTGCGCACCATCTGCTCGAGTCCCTCGCGGCCGGGCGCGATGGAGTCGAGCCACTCGCGCTGGTCGCGTAACTGGTCGGAGACCGCGGCGGCGACCAATTCCTCCTTGGATTCGAAGTGGGCGTAGAAGGCGCCGTTGGTCAGGCCCGCGTCCTTCATGAGCGTGGCGACCCCGGACCCGTCGATGCCGTCACGCTTCAGCCTGCGGCCCGCCGCCTCGACGATCCGCCTGCGCGTCTCCAGCTTGTGCTCTTTCCCGTACCGCACCATGCGCTCCTCCACCCTCCGCGACTACAACATGTTAGTACGATCATAATCTAAATCCGCCGAAACCCTTGCCGCCGGGCTCGCGCCGTGCCTATGGTAGTATGGTCGTAATCCAAAAGGACGGGAACCACGATGACAACCTCTCGGCCGGTGGCGCTCGTGACGGGCGCATCCTCCGGCATCGGCAAGGCAACCACGCTCGCCCTGGTGGACGCGGGTTTCCAGGTGATCGGAACGAGCCGCGACACGTCGCGGACCACCCCCGGCGACGGCGTGACGTTCCTCGACCTCGACGTGACCAGCGACGAGTCGGTCACCAGCGTGGTCAAGCAGGTGATCGCACGCTTCGGGCGCATCGACGTTCTGGTCAACAACGCGGGCGTCGGCTCCAACGGCGCGGCCGAGGAGATCTCCGTCGGCCAGGCGCAGACGGTCTTCGACGTCAATGTCCTCGGCCTCATGCGCATGACGAAGGCCGTCCTGCCGCACATGCGCGCCCGGGGCAGCGGCCGCGTCATCAACGTCTCGTCCGTCGGGGGGTTCGTCCCCCAGCCGTTCATGTCCGTGTACGTCTCGACCAAGCACGCGGTCGAGGGCTACTCCGAGTCCGTGGACCACGAAGTCCGCGAACACGGGGTCCGGGTGCTGCGCGTCCAGCCCGGTCCGAGCAACACCCCGTTCGACGCCAACGTGGTGCGGGCCGACACCCCGCTGCCGGTCTACGCGCACCGGCGGCGCGTCTTCGAGGACGTGATGACCGAGGAGATGCGCGGTGGCGACGATCCCACCGTGGTCGCCAAGGTGATCGCGGCCGCCGCCACCGACCCGAAACCGAAGTCGCGCTACCTCGCCGGTGCGACCGCCGGACGCGTCGCCGTGCTGCGCCGCGTCGTTCCCGCCCGGCTGTTCGACAAGAGCATCCGCAAGCTCAACCGGATGGGAGACTGACATGCGGGCCTTCATGGTCGATCGCTACGGGCGCGGCGGCAGCCTCCGGGCCGGCGAGATGCCGGAGCCCGAGGTGGGCGAGCACGACGTGCTGGTCCAGGTCCACGCGGCGGGCGTCAACGCCCTGGATTCCAAGATCAGGGATGGCGAGTTCAAGCTCATCCTCCCCTATCGCCCGCCGTTCATCCTGGGCAACGACGTGGCCGGCGTCGTGGTCCGGGTCGGGGTCCGGGTACGGAAGTTCAAGGCCGGCGACGAGGTCTACGCGCGACCGGACAAGGACCGGATCGGCACCTTCGCCGAGTTCATCGCCATCAACGAGGACGACCTGGCGCCGAAGCCGCGGCAGCTCACCATGGCGGAAGCGGCCGCCATCCCGCTGGTCGGCCTGACCGCCTGGCAGGCGTTGGTCGAGACCGCCGAGCTGCGGCCGGGCCAGAAGGTCTTCATCCAGGCCGGCGCCGGCGGCGTGGGGACCTTCGCCATCCAGTTGGCGAAACATCTCGGCGCCACCGTGGCCACGACCACGAGCGCGGCCAACATCGAGCTGGTCAAGCGCCTCGGCGCGGACGTCGTGATCGACTACCGGACCGACGACTTCGAAACCGTTCTGCACGACTACGACTTGGTGTTGAACAGCCTGGACAACGAGACGCTCAGGAAGTCCCTGAACGTGCTGAAGCCCGGCGGAAAGCTCATCTCGATCTCCGGCCCACCGGATCCCGCCTTCGCGAGGGAGCTCGGCAAGCCGTGGCTCCTGGGGCCGGTGATGGGCGTTCTGAGCCGTCGGATCAGGAAAGCGGCCAAACGCCGCCGGATCAGCTATTCGTTCCTCTTCATGCGGGCGAGCGGGGCTCAACTTCGCGAGATCACCCCGCTCATCGACGCCGGGGTCATCAAACCGGTGATGGATCGGATCATTCCCTTCGAATCGACCAACGAGGCCATGGCGTACGTCGACAAAGGACGTACGAAAGGCAAAGTCGTCGTCAAAATGCGATAAAGGAGACATCATGACCGTGATCACGAACTACAAGGACGCACCGACCAAGACGATCGACATCGGCGGAACGACGTTCGCCTACCGGCAACTCGGCCCGGACAGCGGCACGCCCGTGATCTTCCTCAACCACTTGGCCGCCGTGCTGGACAACTGGGATCCCCGGGTGGTCGACGGTATCGCCGCGAGACACCGGGTGATCACCTTCGACAACCGGGGAGTCGGCGCCTCACAAGGCAGGACGCCGCGCTCGGTGGCCGCCATGGCACGGGACGCCATCGCCTTCATCCGGGCGCTGGGCCACGACCAGGTCGACCTCCTCGGCTTCTCGCTCGGTGGTTTCGTCGCCCAGGTGATCGCCGAGGAGGAACCGCGACTCGTCCGCAAGTTGATCCTCGCGGGCACCGGTCCGGCCGGTGGCAAGGGCATCGACAAGGTCACCCCGATCACCCTTCTCGACACCGTGAAAGCAACGCTGACGTTCAAGGACCCGAAGGAGTATCTCTTCTTCACTCGGACGGCCAACGGTAAGGCGACGGCCCGACAGTTCGTGAACCGGTTGAAGGAACGCACGGACAATCGCGACAAGTCGGTTTCCGTCACGACATTCCGCAACCAGCTCAAAGCCATCCATCGCTGGGGAACTCAGCGGCCCGCCGATCTGACGGTCATCCGGCAGCCGGCCCTGGTCGCGAACGGTGACCACGACAGGATGGTGCCCAGCAGCAATACCACCGACCTGGCCCGGCGCCTGCCGAACGCCCAGCTCAAGCTCTACCCCGACGCCGGACATGGTGGCATCTTCCAGTATCACGACGATTTCGTCGGCGAAGCCCTGACCTTCCTCGAGTCCTGAGCCGCCGAGATCAGCGGGCAGCTGTTGCGGTACTGCGAGATGCCGTTCTGGTTGGCCATCGGGCACAGGAACTGGCTGTAGCGGGTGTCGTTGTCGATGAAGATCTTCATCCAGGGGATCATGGTTCGGGCGAGCGTGGTGCTCGGCTGTCCGATGTAGTTGTGGCCGGCGCCGGCGACCTCGATGTAGGCCTTCTCGGTGGTCGCCGGGATGGTGTTGTACATGGCGGTCAGGCGCGACGGGGTGACCAGGGTGTCGTTCTGCATCGCGTAGATGAGGGTCGGCACCCGGTCGCTGGAGAGGTTTCCCGAAGGCAGGTAGGGCGCGTTCCCTATCGCGGCCTTGAGAGAGGGCCGGCGCAGGGCCGCGTCGAGGGCCCCGCCACCGCCCATGGAGTGCCCGGCCACGGCCAGGCGGCCGGCGTCGACGCGGTTGCGTACCGAACTGCTCCGGGTCAGGTAGTCCAGGGCCGCAAGGAGTTGTGTGCCTCGGCTGGTGGGGCTGTCGTTGAGGTTGTTGGTTTCGATGCCGAACACCACGAAGCCCTGGGAAGAGAGTCTGGGGCCCAGCCAGGCGATGCCGGGCCAGGTGCCGTTGAGGCCGGGAGAGATGGCGATCGCGCCGAAGGTGCCCTCGTTGGTGGCGGTCGGATAGTAGATCACTCCGCCGCCGAAGCCGTTCCCGCGCGGCACCGTCACCGAGGCTGTCGCGAACGGTCCGGTGGGGGCCGAGATGCTGGTGGGCGTCGGATCCGGGCCCCGCTGGTAGGGGTTGTCGGCGGCCGACGCGGCCGGCGCCGTGACCGTGAGGCCGACGACGATCGCGATTCCGGCGAGGGTTCTACGGCGTACCTGTTGTGACATCTGCGGTTCCTCCGTTGACAGGGTGAGTTCAGCGGGTGGTGAAGGTGAACTGTCCGGAAGGGACGGTGTAGACGGAGTACTGGCCGTCGACGCGTTGGAATGTCGCTCGCGACGGTGCGGTGCCGCGGCTGCCGGGAACCCACACCTCCGCCGTGGTGTTGGCGGGCACGGTGATGTCGAGGACGAATCGCTCGTCCGTTTTCCGCCACAAGCTTCGGGCGGTGCCCTGCGGGGTCTCGTAGCTGGTGCGCACGTGGGTCAGGTCGCCCACCGGTTTGGGTTGGATGACCAGCGTGCGGTACGCGGTGGTGCCGGGGCGGATGCCGCCGAGACCTGTCTGGAACCACTCCTCGATCTGGGCGAGGATCATGTGGTTCTTCGAGTCGCCGCGGTTCCAGCGTTCACCGATGGTCGTCATGCCGCCGGGGTTGGCCGGGGTCGGTGCCATGAAGAAGCCGTAGCTGGGCTGGTCGTTCTCCTGCAACAGATCCCACAGCACGTCGTCGCGGCCGCCGGCCGCCAGTGCGCGCACGATCGGGGCCATGCCGATGGTGCCGCCGCTGAAATGCGGTCCCGTGCCGTTGGGGTGGAACGCGTACACCAACTCCACCAAGGCGTTCAGGACGTCGTCGCGCCGGTCGGCCGGGACCAGGCCGGCGTCGAGGGCCAGCGCCTGCGCCGTCTGGGTGGCGCCGGCCGGGCCCGCGTTGCCGGCCGTCGTGTACCGGCCCAGCGCGTCGTTGAAGAAGTGGGTGTTGAACGCTTCCCTGATGTCCTCGGCCAGATCGCCGTACTCCTTGGCATCCACCGGGTGACCGGTGAGCTCGGCCATCCGCGCCATCTTGGTGATCATGACGTAGTAGCCCCAGGTTCCCGTGATGCGTCCGGACGTCTGGTCAGCGGCGACCCAGTCGGCGAGCGCGGCGTCGACGATGTGTTCCGCGTCGGCCTTCTCGCGGCGGATGTAGTCGACGAAGGCGGTCATCCGGTCGTAGTAGGTGGTCATGGTCTGGGTGTCGCCGTACAGCTCGTAGAGCAGGTCGGGGACCAGGACGATCGCGTTGCCCCAGTTGATCTCGTCGCCGAACCGGCCGGAGTAGCCCCAGTCGTAGACCGGAGTCTTCAGCGCGACGTTGCCGAACATCGGGGTGTCCGCAAGGGACTGTCCTTCGACCAGGTGGTGCATGGTGGTACGCAGGTAGGCGTCGAGCTGGTAGTTCCGGTGGATGGCGCCCATCGGCATGGTGTAGTCGGCCGGATAGGACAGCTTCTCGCGGCCGGGGCAGTCGGTGAAGACCGACATGATGTTGCTGGCGAACGAGTAGCGGGACATCGTGTGGATGCGGTTGACGCGTGCGTTGGAGCTGTCGAACTCCCCGGCCGACGGGGTGTCCGCCTGGAGCCGGACGCCGGTGACGAGGTCGCGTGCCGGGCGATAGCCGTCGGGCAGGCCGGTCACCTGCACCCACTGCATGCCGAAGTAGGTGAAGTTCGGGTGCCAGGTCTCGCCGTTGCGGGCGCCGTGGGCGGTGTAGGTGGTGAACAGGTCGGTGCCGCGGGATCCGCCACCACCCCGCAGCGACGCCTGGTCCACGGTGCCGTCCGGCAGGAGGGACTCGGCCGGCGCCATCTTCACGGTGGTCCCGGCCGGGACGGCGGCCAGGTTGAGCTTGGGCCAGCCGACGATGTTCTGCCCGAGGTCGAACACCCAGGTGCCGGGCACGGGGTTGGTGACCGAGACGGGGGTGCGTTCCTCCTGCACGGTGATCGGCTCGGCCGCGCGGGCCACCAGTTTCGTCGCCAGGTTGGGTGGCGGTGCGATCCCGGCACTCGTCCAGTCCATGGTGGACCCATCGCGTCGGCTGGCCGACGGGCTCAGGTCGGCGCCGGGGACGTTCCAGCCCGGCTGTTCGCGGCGGGCGTCGTAGTCGGAGCCGGAGTACCACGCGTCGGTCACCAGCGGTCCGAGGGCGGTGCGCCAGGACCGGTCGGTGGCGATCACGTCGTGGCTGCCGTCGGTGTAGCGGACCTCGACCCGGCCGATGAGGCGCGGGGTCACGGCCGCGCCGGCGGACGGGTCGCTCGCCGCGATGTTGTTGCCCGAGCCGGTGACCTTGGCGCCGGCGGGGTGCGCGCCCGACAGCCCTGGGGTGACGGAGATGGTGTTCGCGCCGATCGCCGTGATCACCCGCGACTCCAGCCGGTCCCCTCCCCCGCCGGTGTCGACGTTGACCGTGCCGCCCACGTGGTACCCGGTGACGGTGTCGAGCGGGACGGTCGTGGTGCCGGCCGCGATCTCGGCCGTCAGCGTGCTGGTGCCCTTGAGCTGGCTCTGCCACCACGAGTACGGCGCCGTGCGGCCAACGGCCGGGTTCGTCACGCTGCGCCGGACGTAGGCGGGGCCGTTGCCGAGTTCGACGCCGATGGTGTTGCCGCCGCGCCGAACAACCGGGGTGAGGTCGTAGGTGCGGTACTCGCTGGAGAGCTGGTAGTTGGAGTTCCCCGGCGCCAACACCTCGTCGGTCAGCTTCGCGCCGTTGACCGTGGCGTGGTGCAGGCCGACCCCGGACAGGTACAGGCTTGCGTTCGCGACCTTCTTGTCGCGTGGCACGGTGAACTGGCGGGCGAAGATCGGCATGGGCTGGTTCTCGGCCCGGTCGGGGAACTCGATCCAGCGGGCCTTGCCCCAGTCGCGCTGCTCGAGCAGGCCGACGGACCAAGTGGACGGTCGGGACCACTGGGACGGCCGGGAGTCGGCGTCCCACACCCGCACCCGCCACGCCACCGTGTCCCGCGACCCGACCCGGCCGCCGAAACTCACCTGCTGCTCGGCGCCGCGCACCCGGCCGGTCCCCCAGAGCAGGCGACCCGCCGCCAACTCGCGTTCCGTCCTGGCCGCCTGCACCTCGTAGGCCGTCTGCCGGTCACCGGGACACGCGACCCGCGCACCCGGCCGGTGACACGGGTGCGATCTCGCCTGTCTGGTCTCGACCAGCTGCCAGCTCAGCGTGGGCGCCGGGTTGCCGAGCCCCGAGGGCGCGTCGGTACGCCCGTCCACCCCGAGATGCACCACCTCGACGTTGCCCATCGGGGTGGCCTGGACACCGGCCGGCGAGACCAGCGTGAGGACCAGGCTCACCCCCACCAGCACGCGTAACATCACGCACCGGCCCGGTAGTCGGCGTCCATGGCGGCCAACACCTGGTCCGGAGTGGACTGTCCGCTGAAGATCTCCTGGACGCCGGACAACATGGTCTGCTGCACCTTGGCGTTCGGCCAGAGCTGGTCCATGAACGGGACGGTCCGGTCCTCGGTGATGAACGTCGACAGCTCGGTCAGCGACGGGTCGATGTCGTAGCCGGTGTCGGGCAGCGCCGGCAGGCCGCCCTGCTTCTCGGCGAACAGGTTCATGCCTTCCGGCGACATCACGAAGTCGATGAACTTCTGCGCGAGTTCGGGGTTCCTGGCGTTGGCGTTGATCCCGTACCCGGCGCCGGGTGCGGCGGGGATGAGGGTCTGGGCGGGGTCGTCGGTGGCCGGCAGCGCGCTGAGGGTGAAGTTGCCGTCCGGGTTCTGCTTCTTCAGCAGGGCGATCACCCAGTTGCCCTGGATGATGCCGAGGGTCTTGCCGGTGGCCGCGAGTTCCTGGCTGGCCTCGTAGCTGGTGCCCAGCGGGTTCTCCTGGAAGCAGCCGGTCCGTTCCAGCTCGAGGTACTTGGCCATGGCGGTGGTCCACGCCGAGTCGGCGAAGGAGGCGTCACCGGCGGCCATCTTCTCGTCGAAGTCCCGGTCGGGTCCGTAGACGGTGGTCGCCACGAGGGAGAACAACACGATCTGGGTCACCCAGTTGTCCTGGATCCCCAGGGCGAACGCGGGCTTGCCCTTGGACTTCGCGGCCTGGCAGAACGCCAGCAGCTCGGTCCACGTGCCCGGCGCGGTCAGCCCCGCCTCGGCCATGGCGTCGGTGTTGTAGATGGCGCCGATGCCGTTGACGCCGAAGATCGCGTTGTACGTCTTGCCCTCGTACTGGGCGACGCCGCCGACCACCTCCGGGTACTTCGCCACCCATGGCTCGTCGGAGAGGTCACGCAGGTACCCCGGCTCGGCGAGGACGTGGGTGGCGCCGGGATTGCCGTCGCCCGGCCAGACGGACATCACGTCCGGTGCGGTGCCCGACGACAGCTGGGTGCGGATCTGGCGCTGGTACTCGTCGGCGCCGCTGGTCGTGAAGTTGACCTTGACGCCGGGGTTGGCCTCCTCGAACGCCTTGACCACGTCCTCGACCGAGCCCTGGTCGACCGAGGCGAGGGTCAGGGTATTGGCGTCGTCGTTGGCGGCGTTCGTGCCACCGCCGCAGGCGGCGAGTGCGAGGCTCGTCACGATGAGCAGTGCCGGCAGGATCTTCATGATGTCTCCCTTGGGAAGGGGGCGGTGACGACGTGGTGGCCGGACACGAGCCGCAGCGTCGCGCCGGTGTCGGACGGCCGGCCGTCGACCAGCACGCCGTCCGGGTCGGAGGTGGGGACCTCCAGTACGGCGGTGCTGCCGGGCGGCACGGCGGCGGTCACGGTGATCAGGTCGCCGTCGAGTGACCAGCCGCAGGCCACCCGGCCGTACGGGGTTTCCTGTTCGGCCCGCGCCCAGGTGAGGCTGCCGCCCGGCAGCGGACGCAGCAGGAGTTCGCGGTAGGCGACCGATCCGGGTGCCTGGTCGATGCCGGCGACCCGGCCGAAGAGCCAGTCGCCGACGCTGCCGAGGCTGTAGTGGTTGAAGGAGTTCATGGCGGCCGACTGGAACCCGCGGTGTTCGGTCCAGCCGTCCCAGCGTTCCCAGATGGTGGTGGCGCCGTGGCGGATCGAGTAGCCCCACGACGGGTACTCCTCCTGCCGCAACAACGCGTAGGCGAGGTCGGCGCGGCCGTGGTCGGCCAGGACCGGGCAGAGCAGGGCGACGCCCACGAACCCCGTGGTGAGCCGGACGTCGCGTTTCTCTATGTCGGCGG
This sequence comes from uncultured Actinomycetota bacterium, assembly GCA_963826035.1. Classification (GTDB taxonomy): domain Bacteria; phylum Actinomycetota; class Actinomycetes; order Mycobacteriales; family Pseudonocardiaceae; genus Actinophytocola. The sequence continues at coordinate 2,056,510 of CAWGVZ010000010.1, forward strand.
CCAGATGGTCCACGGCGGCCGGTACCAGCTCGTCCGGAACGAGCCCGAACGCCAGCGCCAACAGGTAGGCGGTCTGGGTGCCGCCCTCGACCGTGCCGTCTTCGTCCACATAGGACTCAGTGAAGGCCGCACAGATGTCGGCGTGCAGTGCCCGGTGCTCGGCGGCCACCTCGTGGCGGCCCAGCACCTCGGCCGCCTCGGCCACGAGTTCCGTACTGCGGGCGAAGTAGGCGGTGGACAGCACGTCCCTCGGGGTGACGACGTCGACCTGCAGCCAGTCGCCGTAGGAGCTGCCCGTGCGGTGCCGCCACCGCAGGTCGGGGTTGTGCCGCCGGATGTGCGCCACCCAGGCGACCATGGCGTCGAAGGTTCGTTCCAGCACGCGGCGGTCGCCGTAGGTGCGCCACAGGTGCCACGGGATGATCACGCCGGCGTCACCCCAGGCCGGTGCCGCCTCGCGGTGCGTGCCGATGTACGGTGCGACGTCCCGGAACGCGCCGTCCGCGTCCTGCCCGTCGACCACGTCACGCAGCCAGCGGGCGAAGAACGCGGCGACGTCGGCGTTGCGGCTCGCCGTCGGGGCGAAGATCTGGGCGTCGCCCAGCCAGCCGAGGCGTTCGTCGCGCTGGGGGCAGTCCGTCGGCACGGCCAGGAAGTTGCCGCGCTGGCCCCAGGTGATGTTGGCCTGCAACTGGTTGACCATGGCGTCGGAGCACTCGAAGCGCCCGGTCCACGGGGTGTCGTTGTGCAGCACGCGGGCCACGACCTCCGGCTCCGTCGGCACGCCGCTGACCTCCACGTACCGGAAGCCGTGGAAGGTGAAGCGGGGCTCGAACACCTCGGTGGCCGCGCCGCCGGTGACGTACACGTCGGTTGCCTTGGCGCGGCGCAAGTTGGCGACGTACAGCTCGCCGTCTTCGAGGATCTCGGCGTGTCTGAAGGTGATCCGCCGTCCTCGTTCGGCGCCGTGGACGGTCAACCGCACCCGTCCCACCAGGTTCTGTCCGAAGTCGACGATGAACCGGCCGGGTTCCCGCCTGGTCACGGACACCGGCGACACCTCGCGGGTGACCCGGATCGGGTGGTCGGGCTCGGCCACCAGCGGTCCGGGCTCCGTGTCGAGCACGGCGACCGGGTACTCCCGTCCGTCCACGAAGGACGCGTCGACGTACTCCCCCATCAGCGGGTCCGCCACCCGGACCGGGCCGGATCGCTCCCTCCACGCGGCGTCGGTGGCCACCACCTGCCGGGACCCGTCCGCGAAGTCGACCACCAGCTGCGCGAGAAAGCCCGGCCGGTCGCCGTAGTGCTGTGCGGCCCGCCGCTCGTCGTACCCGACGAACCCGTTCCACCAACCGTCGGCGACCACCGCGCCGAGCACGTTGCTTTCCTTGTGTAGCAAGGACGTCACGTCGTAGGTCTGGTACTGGAGCCGGTGTGCGTACTCGGTCCACCCCGGCGCCAGCTCGAGATCACCGATGCGGGATCCGTTCAGCACGGCCTCGTACACGCCGTGCGCCGTGGCGTACAGGCGGGCCCGCACGGGTTCGCGGGGCAGGTCGAACTCGCGCCGCAGGTACAACGGCGGCTCACCGGACGGCAGGTCGTGATCGGTGGGCGGGTCGAACGGCGGTTGCGTGCTGCGGTCGCGGCCGATCCACCCGGCCGTCCAGTCCTCGCGATGCAGCAGGCCGGTCTCGAACCAGCTCTCCCCTGTCGCGCGGGCACCCGTGTCGTCCCAGACCTCGACCCGCCAGTGGTACCGGGTGGCCGAGCGCGGCACCGGCCCGTCCCAGGGCACCAGCACACAGTCGCCGGACTCCCGGCGTCCGCTGTCCCACAACAGCCGGGCCGGGTCGTCGAGGTCCGCCGCGCGGTCGGCGGCCGTGATCCGGTACGCGGTCTGCGCCGCACCCGGCCGGTCGCTCTCGAGCCGCCACGACAGGCGTGGGCGCGGCTCGTCCAGTCCCAACGGCTCGTGCCGCTGCTCGGTCCGCAGGTCATACGGTCGGGTCATCCCTTGAGTCCTCCTGCGAAACCGTTGATGATGCTGCGTTGCAGTGCGAAGTAGACGATCAGGATCGGCACGATGCTGATCACCAGTGCGGCGAAGATGAGGTTCCAGTCGGAGACGTACTGGCCGACGAACCCGGCGATGGCGACCGGCATGGTCTGCTGGTCGCTGCCGGACAGGTACAGCAGTGGGGTGAAGAAGTCGTTCGACACGGCGACCGCGTTGAGCACCAGCGCGGTCACGGTCACCGGCTTGAGCATGGGGAGCACGACGTGGCGGAAGCCCTGCAGCGGCGTGCAGCCGTCGATGAGCGCGGCGTCCTCGAACTCGCGCGGCAGCGCGCGGAGGAACCCCACGTAGAGGAACGTGGTGAACGGCACCTGCAGTCCTGAGTAGAACAGGATCAGCGACCACGGGGTGCCGAGCAGCCCGAGGTCCCGCATGGTCTGGTAGAGCGGCAATGCGGCGAGTTGGAACGGCACGACCAGCCCGAGCATGATCAGCAGGAACGTCCAGCGCGACCAGCGGGCGGTCACGCGGGCCAGCGGGTACGCGGCCAGGGCCGACACCGCCAGAATGACCACGACGCTGCCGGCGATCACCAGTGCGCTGTTCAGCAGCGCGCCACCGAGCGCGCCCTGTTCCCAGGCCTGGCCGAAGTTGTCGAGCGTGGGCGAGGTGGTCGGCGCGATGGGCGACGAGGTGTCGGACGGACGGCGCACGGCCAGGTTGACCAGGACGTAGATCGGGAAGCCGACGACCAGTGCCGCCGCGATCATCACCAGTTCCAGCCCGAACGTCCGCACCCGGTAGCGGTTCACGACGCCGCCCTCTCGTTGCGGGACAACACGAGGTACTGGCCCGTGGACGCGACCGCGACGACCGCCGTGAGCACCAGGGCGAGCGCGATGCTGTACCCGAACTCGCCCAAGGTGAACGCGTCCTTGTAGATCAGCGTCGACAGCGTGTCGGTGGCGTGCCCCGGGCCGCCGCCGGTCAGCGCGTACACCTGGTCGAACAGCTTGAGTCCGCCGATGATCGACAGCATGAGGTTGATGGTGAGCGCGGGCGCCAGCAGCGGCCGCACGACCGACCAGAACCGGCGCACGGCCCCCGCGCCGTCGATGGCGGCCGCCTCGTAGATCTCCTTGGGGATCGACTGCAGACCCGCCAGGAAGATCACCATCGAGTAGCCGGCGTACTGCCACACGGTCACCCCGATGATCGACCACAGCGCCAGATCCGGGTCACCGAGCCAGTTCTGCTGCCAGGAGTCCAGCCCGACCGCGCCCAGCAGGCTGTTGACCGCGCCGTCCGGGCCCAGCAGGTTGCGCCACAGGTAGGCGGTCACGATCGGCGTGATCACGGCGGGCGCGAACAGGAACACCCGCAACACGTTGCGGGATTTGATCATCGTGTTGACCCCGAGCGCCAGCAGCAGCCCGATCCCGTTCTGGATGATCGTGATCGCCACGGCGATCACCACCGTGTGCCACAACGCCTGCATGGCCGCGGGATCGGTGAGCATCTCCGCGAAGTTGCCCAGGCCCACGAACGAGAGGTCCGGGCTCAACCCGTCCCAGTCGGTGAAGGCGTAGTAGACACCCCGCGCGCTCGGCACCAGGACGACGAAGGCGAACAAGGCCAGTGCGGGCACCATGAACCACCACGGCGGACCGGACCGGAGCCTGCTCGCCGCTCGGTCGCGTGGCGGCGATGGCCGCGGCGTCGCCGCCACGGGCTCGGCACGCTGATCGTGCGGGGCGACTGTCATTGGCGCCTTACCTGGTTGAAACGTTTCATCCACGGCATACACTCGTCGCCGCGGAGATCGTCGGAGTGTGGGTAACGTTTTACAAGACGGGCCGACTGTATGAGCCACGTCACCGCATAGTCAAGACACAGGCGCCTAAGATCAGCGAGAAACGTTCCCCGTCAGTGATGGAGATTCGGATGGCACGGCGGACCACGATCGTCGACGTCGCGCGGCATGCGAACGTCTCGACGACGGCCGTGTCCAAGGTGCTGCGCAACGCGTACGGAACCAGCCCCGCCATGCAGGCAAAGGTGCGTGAGGCGATCGCCGAGCTCGGCTACCGGCCCCGTGCCGCCGCCAGGGGCATGCGCGGACAGACGTACGCCATCGGCGTCCTGCTTCCCGACATCCGCAACCCGTTCTTCCCCGACATCCTCGACGGCCTGACCGACGCGCTCCGCGATACCGACTACCAGGTCCTGCTGGGTCCCGGGTGCAACGGCGAACGGGCGGAAACCAAGGTCACGGAGGCCATGATCGACCACGGCATGGACGGCCTGGTGCTGATCGCCCCCCTCTCCCCCACGAAACAACTGGACCGGGTGGCCGAGGCGGTCCCCACGGTGGTCGTTGGGCGACACGGCAACTCGGCCAGGTACGACACGGTGACCGACGACGACTTCGCCGGCGCCGCACTGGTGGTCGACCACCTGGCGGACCTCGGCCACCGCCGCATCGCCCACATCGAACACCACGAAACCGACCCCACCCGCCTGGCCGAGATGCCCAACGCCATCCGTGCCAACGGCTACCGCGCCGCCATGACCGCCCGAGGCCTGACCGACCAGATCGACATCGTGTCCACCACCTACACCCAGCAAGGCGGATACGAAGGCGCCCAGCAGTTGCTCGCCCGGCGCGAACCGCCGACCGCCATCTTCGCGGGCGCGGACATCGTGGCCATGGGTGTACTCGCGGCCCTCACCGAAGCCGGCCGCACGGTCCCCGGCGACATCTCCATCGCCGGCTACGACAACACCACTTTCGCCGCGCTGGGCCCGATCTCCCTCACGAGCGTCGACCAGGCAGGGCACCAGATAGGCACGAACGCCGCCCGGCTCCTCCTGGAACGCATCGCCGACCGGGGCAAGGCCGCGGCGCACGTAAAGCTGTCCCCGACCCTCGTTCCCCGGCGCACCACAGCATCCCCGCCGTGAGCTAGGGCCGCCAGTGCCTGCAACGACGCCTTCCTGACGCTCAACGTCAGGAAGGCGTCGTTCCAGGCATTCAGGGCCGCCAGGTCGACCGCGAGCACGAAACCGACGCTGGAAGCGGCCTTCGGATGATCGAGGTCGGCCGCCCGCCGCCATGCCTCCAGGGCGCCGGCCACGTCGCCCTTCTCCTCCGCGTCGAAGCCGAGGTGGTAGGCGGCCTCGGCATCACCCAGCCCAGCCGCGTGTGGGTAGTCCGCCGCGTGCTGTTTCCATGGACGGACAGTACTTGTGGCCAGGCGCCGGTGGCGTAGGTGCCACCCCGGGCCTCGCCGGCTGGGCGGCCATCGCCTACCGTCGGACGTATGAACGTCAAGAAGGTCGTCCTGCTCGTCGCGGCCGCCGTGCTGATCTACACGCTGATCGCCCATCCGACCCAGCTCGGCGACGGCGTGCAGACCGTGTTCGACTGGATCGGTGACGGTGTCCAGTCGATCTTCACGTTCTTCCGCAGCGCCGTCGAGTGATTTGTCGGCAAGCAGCGCGCATATTGCCCGATTGAACACGTAACGCTATGCTGCGCTTACCATCCGACAATTAATCGCGGAGGTGTCGAAATAGGTGTCGAAGCGCTTCGACACTAATTCGATTGGCTGGTGGGACAAAGGAGTCGACCATGCTCAGATTCGTTCGCGTTGCGATCCTCGCCCTGGTTCTTGCCCTTGTTATGCCCGCGACGGCCACGGCCGCGACGTGGACTTCCTCCGATCGATGGGGCACCTGGAACAACGGCGGTTACACCCTCTACAACAATATCTGGGGCAACGGTCATGGTCCACAGACCATTTGGGCCAACTCGTACAGCAACTGGGGAGTCTGGGCCAACCATCCCAACACGGGCGGCATTAAGTCCTACCCGAACTCCAACCGCGAGGTCAATCGGCGGCTCAGTTCACTGAACAGCGTGTCCAGCAGTTTCAATGTGACCGTGCCCGGCTCCGGCGCCTACACCAGTGCCTATGATATTTGGGCCAATAACCACACGTACGAGATCATGCTCTGGATGAACAAGGTCGGCCCCGTCGGCCCGCTCGGGTCGTTCCAGACCAATGCCTCGGTGGGCGGGCACAGCTGGGCCGTCTATCGCGGGTCCAACGGCTCCAACGAGGTCTTCTCCTTCGTGCGCCAGTCGAACACCAACTCCGGCACGGTCGATGTCCTGGCGGTCATGAACTGGATTCGGGCCCGCGGCTGGTACGGCGACGTCACGCTGAGCCGGGTGCAGTTCGGCTACGAGATCACCTCGTCCAGCGGCGGTATGGACTTCCGTACGAACAGCTACTCCGTGAACTACTCCTGACCCACCCGAGCCCGGCGTCTCTCGAGGCGCCGGGCTCAGTTCGCCGTGAGCTGCCGCCGAAACCACCGCGTCAGGATCTCGTCGACCGCTTTCGCCGTGGGCAGTTGCGGGGCTGGCTCAAGGCCGGGTTCGTCGGCCAGCGGATGTGCCAGGTCCGGCACGGTCGTCAGCTCGACGTCGGCCGGACGCGTGTACCGCTCGCGCAGTGCGTCGACCAGGGCGACCGCGTCCGCCCGGAACGCCGAGTGGTCCAGCTCGCCGCTGACGAGGAGCAACGGTGGTTGAGCGGAGCCGCCGCGGGCGACGAAGTCCAGTTCGTCGGCCGTCTTGCGAGACTCGGCCGTCCACGGGTATGCCTGGCCTTCGATGAGCTCGACAGCGGACCGGATCCGCACGGCCGGGTTGACCAGTGCGACCGCCTTGAGGGGAATCCGCCCGGTGGTCAGCACTTCCAGCGCCACCGCTCCCCCGAGCGACCCGCCGAGGACGCCGACCGGCTTGTCGTCGACCGGAAGCTGATCGCGCAGCGCGGCCAGCGCCGCGGGGAACTCGTCGGCCGCCTGGTGGACGAACGGGGCCAGGTAAGCCATCAACGCGTCCTCGCGCATGAGCTCGATGACAGCGTCGACGCGGCCGTCGACCATCCGCGCACCGCACATCGGCATGCCCAGGTGCACCCGCCAGGCGGGTACCCGGCTCATGGGCAACGCCGCCGCGAAGGCCGCGTCCGTGCGGGGCGCGTCCAGCATGTGCCAGGTCACGATCAACGGTGCGGGGCCGTCGGTGTCGCCGGCCGGTGGGAGCGCCGTGAACGGCACGCCCGCCGCCGTACCGGTGATGGTTTCTCCAGCTGTCATCAGGCCACCGTAAACGGCCGCGCCATCCGGCGGATCTGTTCCGCCGAGGACGAAAGGTCGGCTCCTGACCCCATAGACAATCCGTGATAACATGCCCTCATGGAGGGAACCGCGGGGATGATGCTTCGCGATGCCCGGCGTCGAGCTCGCCTGTCGCAGACCGACCTGGCACGGCGTGCAGGGGTGGCACAGTCGGTGATCAGCGCTTACGAATCCGACCGGCGTGAGCCGGGAATTCGCACCCTCGCCAAGTTGATCGAAGCAACCGGTCACGGACTCGCCGTCCAACTCATCCCCGCACCACGCAACCTGCTCGGCCTACCCGACACCCGTCTCGGACTGCGGCTACGTCGGCACCGGCGTGCCGTGATCGCACTGGCCGAGCAACGGGGCGCCCACAACATCCGGGTATTCGGCAGCGTCGCACGAGGCGAGGACACCGCATCCAGCGACATCGATCTCCTCGTCGACCTCGATGACAACGTCGGCCTGGTCGCACTGGCCGGCCTACGCAGAGAACTCAGCGAACTCCTGGGCGTAGATGTCGACGTCGTACCAGCCTCGACGCTGAAGCAGGCAGTCCGAGATAACGTGCAAACAGAGGCGATCACGTTGTGAGCCGTGGCGGACTCGACGACGGGCTTGTGTTCGACGCCGTACGGGTACGCCTCATCGAGATCGGTGAAGCGGTCAAGGCCATCGATCCTGAACTGCTCGCACGAGAACCAGACAGTCCCTGGATAGATGTCGCAGGGATGCGCAACCATCTCGCGCACCGCTACTTCGACACCACCCACTCCATCGTGCAAAGCCACTATTTCTGACGACCTGCCACCCCTCGTAGCCGCCGCCCAGCGGCTCCTCGATGACCTGCCCGATCGACCCCTGGCTTGACTGAGCCGGGCGAGTCAGCTTTGCGTTTTGTCTCGGTGCCGCTGGTACGCATGAAGTCATGGACAACCAGCTCTACGACTACTCACCGATCGTCGACCGGGCGCCGCTCGCCCTCCCCGACGGGAAGCGCCTCGCGTTCTGGGTCGGGCTCAACGTCGAGCACTTCGAGGTCGACAAGCCGTCCACCAGCCTGTTCGCCGGCACCGCCGGGCTCGTGCCCGACCCGCTCAACCACGGCTGGCGGGACTACGGCACCCGAGTGGGCATCTGGCGGATGATGGCGTCCTTCGACGAGCTCGGCATTCGCCCGAGCGTGATGCTCAACTCCGACGTCTGCGCCGCATACCCGCAGATCATCGAGGCGGGCACCCGGCGCGGCTGGGCCTGGCTCGCGCACGGCAAGAACAACTCCACCTTCGAGGCCGGCATGACGCTGGAGGAGGAGCGGGCCTACCTCACCGACGTGGTGGAGACGATCGAGCGGGCCACCGGCCGGCGGCCGAAGGGCTGGCTCGGGCCGGCGCTCACCGAGACGCCCAACACCCCGGAGATCCTCGCCGAATTGGGACTCACCTACCTCTGCGACTGGTGCTGCGACGACCAGCCGTTCCCGCTCAACGTCAACGCCGGCCCCATGATCTCGGTCCCGTACTCGATCGAGGTCAACGACATCCCGCTGTTCCTCGGCACCGGGCGCAGCGGCGCCGACTTCTACCAGGTGGTGGTCGACCAGTTCGACGCGCTCTACGCGGAGGCCGAGTCGAGCGCGCGGGTGATGTCGCTGGCACTGCACCCGTTCATCACCGGCGTGCCGTTCCGGCACAAGTACCTGGTCAAGGCACTGGAGTACGTGCTGTCCCATGACGGCGTGTGGGCAACCACGAGCGACGAGATCGCCGAGTGGTACCAGGTGTGAGATTTTGTTCGGTTGGGCGCCGAACTATTGCTGCACCGTCTGGGGGAAAGCGATTGCCCCAACTGTTCGCGTTCGACGTAGCGCCCCACCTCTGTGTTGACTTCTGACGAAAATTGTCCTGCACTGTGGGTAAGGCGGCGCACCGGAGCACGGACCCGCCTCGGCCCTCAAGGAGGAAGGCCATGCGGCCGTTCGTCGCCCTGCTCGCTGCACTGCTCGCCGTTCCCCTCGTCCCCGGCCAGGCCACCGCACAACCCGACATCCCGCCCCAGGAGCCGGGAGTGACCATGCGGGTGTTCGACGTGCAGGTGCCCCTCGAGGACTACTGCACGCTCAAACCCAGCCAGACTCCCAACATCGACAAGCTGATGCCGACCATCGACTGGTCCACCACGGAACAGTTCGGGATCGCCGACAGATTCGTCACGGAGGTCACCGGCTACCTGAACATCGGCACGGCCGGCACCCACGACTTCCGCATCACGAGCGACGACGGCTCCCGGTTGATCATCGACGGCACGGAGGTCATCGACAACGGTGGGCTGCACGGTCCGACACCGAAGGACGGCTCGATCGAGCTGACCGAGGGCTACCACTCGCTGCGCATCGACCACTGGGACGGCGACTTCGACCAGCGGCTCAAGCTCGAGTGGCGACCGCCCGGTGCGGCCGGCTTCACCCTCGTGCCCAACTCGGCGCTGAGCACCGACGCCGACGTCACCCGGGTGACCTCCCCCGGCCGCAAGGAATGCGAGGGCGTCACCGAGTCACCGGGCGACGGTCTGCCGCTGGTCGACGTACACCCCGACTACGCGCTGACCAACCTGCGCCCCGAAGGCTTCGAACCACAGGTCACCGGCATGGACTGGCTGCCGGACGGCCGGCTGGCCATCTCGACCTGGGGCGGCGACCGGGAATCCGTACTCGGCGAGGTGTACCTGCTCGACAACGTCACCGGCGCCACCGACCCGTCGCGGGTGACCATCAAGCGGGTCGCCACGGATCTTCAGGAGCCGATGGGCCTCAAGTACGTCGACGGCACCATCTACGTGTCCGAGAAGCACCAGCTGACCGCGCTCGTCGACCGGACGGGCGACGAGGTCACCGACGAGTACCAGCGGATCGCCACCTGGCCGTTCGGCGGCAACTACCACGAGTTCGCGTTCGGCCTGCTGTATGAGAAGGGGTACTTCTACGTCACCACGGGCATCGCCATGATTCCCGGTGGGGCATCGGCCGACCCGCAGCCCGTGCCCAACCGCGGCAGCACCCTCAAGATCAACAAGACGACCGGCGAAGTGTCCTATGTGGCCGGTGGGCTGCGCACGCCGAACGGCCTCGGCTGGGGTCCGGAGGGCGACATCTTCGTCACCGACAACCAGGGCGCGTACCTGCCGACGTCGAAACTGTTGCGCATCAAGCAGGGCGCCTTCTACAACCACCACACGAACCCCGACGGGCCGTTCGACAGCCAACCGGTGACCGAGCCCGTACTCTGGTTGCCGCACGGGGAGATCTCCAACTCGCCGAGCAACCCGCTGGTGCTGCCCAACGGTCCGTTCGCCGGCCAGATGGTGTTCGGCGACGTGACCTACGGCGGCCTGCAGCGGGCGTACCTGGAGAAGGTCGGCGGCGAGTACCAGGGCGCCGTGTTCCGGATGACGCAGGGACTGGAGTCCGGCGTGAGCCGGATCTCCCTCGGCCCGGACGGCGCGATCTACACGGGTGGCATCGGCTGGGCGGGCAACTGGGGCCAGGCGGGCAAGCTCAAGTTCGGCCTGCAGAAGCTTTCCCTGAGTAACAACGACGCGTTCGACATGCTCGCCATGCGCGCGGTCGACGACGGTTTCGAGATCGAGTACACCCAGCCGCTGTCCGACGAGACCACCCAGGACCTGGCGGCCAAGTACAACGTGGAGCAGTGGCGGTACGTGGCGACCCCGCAGTACGGCGGCCCGAAACTCGGCGAGGAGGCCCTCGACGTCACCTCGGCGACGCTGTCCGAGGATCGCAGGACCGTGACGCTGACGGTGGCCGGCCTGCGTCCCGGCCGGGTGGTGCACGTGCACTCCCCGCGCCCGTTCGCCGCGGCGTCCGGCGCGGAACTGTGGAGCACGGAGGCGTGGTACACCCTCAACAGGCTGCCCGACGGCTCGGCGCCGCCGGCGGAGTACGAGGCGGAGTCCGCCGCGCTGGCCGGCGGCACCGGGTTCAACAACAACCACGCCGGCTACTCGGGCGCCGGCTTCATCGACCGCAACTGGGAACCGGGTACCAGCACCACCTTCGCCGTCCGAACCGACCGGGCCGGCCGCCACGACGTCGCCCTGCGGTACGCGAACGGGCAGAACACCGATCCGACGCCCGTCCCCAGGTCGATGAGCCTGTATGTCAACGGCCAGAAGCACAAGCAGATCTGGCTGGCCAGCACGGTTCGCTGGGACAGGTGGGCGAACCACATCGAGTCGGTGCCGCTGCGCCGCGGCGCGAACACCATCGCCTTCGTCTACGAGCCCACCGACATCGGCCACGTCAACCTCGACAAGCTCACGGTCACGCCGACCAAGCGGATCCCCCTGTTCGACGGGACCGGTCTCGACGCCTGGGAGTCGACCGCCGGTGGCGCGCCGGCGTGGCCGGTGGCCGACGGTTCGATGGAGTCGCTCGGTGGGGACATCCGCACGAAGGAGAAGTTCGGCGACTTCCGGATGCACGCCGAGTGGTACCAGCCGGACTATCCCCCGGACGTCACCGGGCAGGCCCGCGGCAACAGCGGCGTCTACATCCAGGAGCGCTACGAGCTCCAGGTGTTGGAGTCCTACGGGCTACCTCCGGCGGTCGACGGGGCCGGCGCCATCTATACGAAGAAGGCACCGGACCTCAACGCGGCGACCCCGTCCGGCACGTGGCAGACCTACGACATCGTGTTCCGGGCGGCTCGCTTCGACAGCGCCGGCGTCAAGGTGGCGGACGCGCGCGTGACCGTCTGGTGGAACGGCAAGCTGGTGCACCGGGATGTGCCGATCAACAGCCAAACCGGAGCGGGCCAGCCGGAGAACCCCGCACCGGGCGCCATCCGGCTGCAGGATCACCGGGACCCCGGCGCGAACCCGAGGTTCCGCAACATCTGGATCGAGCGCCTCTAGAAGCTGTAGGGCCCGAAGCGGAGCACGGCGAGGACGCCTGGCAGGACAGCCAGCACGGCCGGCGAGGCCAGCTGGTTCATCTCCTTGCGTCTGATGTGGACGATCACGGCGCCGACCATGAAGAGAGCCAGTCCCGCGGCCGCCGTCGGGCTCAGCACCTCCGCGATGCCGACCGCGGGCGGGAGGACGAGGCCGATGGCGCCGAGGGCCTCGACCGCGCCGATGAGCTTGACCTGGACCGGTGAGAAGTCTTCGGCCCAGCCGTAGCCCTTGGCCACGAGTCCCGCGCGCGGGAGCGTGATCTTGGAGGCACCTGAGGCGAAGAACAACAGAGCGAGTACGGAGGCTGCGATCCAGCCTGTCGGGTGGCCCGCTAATGCCTGGAACGACGCCTTGCTGACGTTGAACGTCTGGAAGGCGTCGTTCCAGGCATGCGCCGCGACTGACACCTTTGACAACACAGCCGGCCGGAACGTGAGGTCGCCTGACAATCGCGGGCGCTGCGTTGTCATACGGGACAACCGACCAGGGGAGAGCCCATGAACGCCCTCGCCGACCGTCTGGAGATCGAAGCTCTCCAGACGGAGTTCACGGACGCGACGATGATGAATGACCACAAGCGCCTGATGTCGCTGTACACCCACGACGCCGTCTACCGGATCCCGGACGCCAACATCGAGCTCAACGGCTGGGAGGAGATCCGCGCCGGAAACGAGAAACTGGCCGACGCCTGGGAGTTCTTCCTGCAGAACACCCGTCCCGGCGCCGTCGACATCGACGGCGACACGGCTTCCGGCCGTGCGTTCATGTTCGAGCTCGGCCGCCTGCACGATGGCAGGTCAGTACTCAACTACGCGATCTTCCACGACAAGTACCGGCGTACCCCGGAGGGATGGAAGTTCACGGAACGCACCTACGAAGTCCGCTACTTCGACCCCACCCCGCTGCAGGGCTCGCCGGAGGTCGCCTGGGAGATGTGACGGGCGCCACTCGTGCAACTTTTGATACCCGGTTCGCCGTGGTAGCTAGGTGACAGACCGAAAAGTGCCCCAATCGGCCGCCGACACCTCCTTCGTGGAGTTCGTGGAGTCGGCCTGGCAGCGGCATCTGCGGCTCGCCCTGCTGCTGACCGGCAACCGATCGCAGGCCGAGGAACTGTTGCAGGACAGCCTCGTCCGGATGTACGAGCGGTGGCGCAAGCTGTCGCGGCGCGACGACCTCCACGCGTACCTGCGGCGAGCCCTGGTGAACAACCACACGTCCATGTGGCGGCGGCGCAGGCGCGAGAGCCTGGTGGCGGAGGTACCGGACCGGGCAGCGTCCGGCGGCGGGGGTTCCGACCCCGAATTCAGTCAGGCCCTGATGGCGTTGCCGGCCGGGCAGCGGGCCGTGGTCGTCCTGCGGCTCTACGAGGACCTGTCGGAGCAACAGGCGGCGGCCGCACTCGGCTGTTCTGTCGGCAACATCAAAAGTCAGTACGCCCGCGCCCTGGACAAGCTGCGTTCCCTGGTGCGCGAACCGAGCCCCGAGAGGAACCGATGAACGACTTCGAAACCCGGCTGGCCGGTCGCCTGCACGACCTGGCGGCCAGCGAGACCGGCACGCCGCCGACCCCGAGTCTGCTGGTACGCGGCAGGCAGGCGCGCCACCGCAGGCGCATCGCGGTGACCGGATTCGCGACGGCGGTGGTCGTGGCGGCGGGTGCCGTGACGGCGGCCGTGTCGTCCCCATCGCCGTCCGGACCGCCGGCCGGGGAAACGGCCGCCGTTCGGCTCGCCGCGGCGGTCGCCACCAGCGACGACACCAGTTATCGAGTGAAGGTCATGGTGGGCGCGAACATCACGGAGGGCGCCTTCGACCCCGCCACGCGGACCGGCTACCTGAACTCGGCGGCGCCGGGAGACGGGGTCGTCTATCAGGAGCGGTTGATCAACGGCGTCCGCTTCGTGAGTTCCTCCGGCTCGCGTGACGTGTGGAAGCAGTACCCGGACACGCACGACCGGCTCGCCTACGACAAGGCACTCAACAGCGCGGCGAGCGCGTCGGCCGCCCCGGAGACGCTGTTCGAGGCGCTCACCCAGGCCGGTGCGGTGATCACGAAATCCGGCACCGGCTTTCACTTCGAGGTCGCCGGGCTCGTCGGTGACGTGACCGTGGGTGCGGACAACCGGATCGCCTCGGTGGCCTACGAGGAGACCCTGCGCTTCGAGAAGAAGGGACACATCGAGGTCAGCACGGAGTCGGTGACCGTCGAGCTGTCCGAGTACGGCACCCCGGTGACCGTCGAGCAGCCGGCCAACGTCGTCGTCGTCAAGTAGCGGGGAGATCTCCATGAAGTTCCGAAGAGGGAGTCTCGCCGCTGTGGCACTGGTGACGGGCGCGGTCGTCACCAGCACCGCGCCGGCGGTCTCGGCGCCCGCACCAACAGCGCCCACACAAACACAGCCGGCCGGACCGGTGCACACGGTGACTCTGGTGACCGGCGACCAGGTAACGGTGTCCGCCGACGGTAGCCGGGTGTCGGCGGTGGCCGGCCCTGGCCGTGAAGGCATCACCTTCAGTGTCACGACTGATGCCGGTCAGGTGCGGGTGGTCCCCAGCGACGCCGGCCCACTGTTGGCGGCGGGGCGACTCGACGAGCGCCTGTTCGACGTGACCGGGTTGGTGGCGGCCGGGTACGCCGCTGCCACCGAGCTGCCCCTGATCATCACCGGCGGCATCACGAGGTCCCGAGTGGACGGTCTCGAGTGGACACGTGAGCTCCCGGTGGTCAACGGGACGGCCGTGCGACAGTCGACCACCACGGCGGCCGAGTCGTGGCGTGCGCTGCGCGATCAGCGGGCCGGCGGGAAGGTGTGGCTCGACGGTATGCGCGAGTCCACACTGGACGTCAGCGTCCCGCGGGTCGGCGCCCCCGCCGCCTGGGAAGGTGGATACACCGGCCGGGGCAGCACGGTTGCCGTGCTGGACTCCGGCATCGACGACACTCACCCGGACCTGGCCGGGAGGGTCGCGAAACGCCAGAACTTCACCGAGGGCTACGAATCGGACGCGGACCTGACCGGGCACGGCACCCACGTGGCGGCCACGATCGCCGGCACCGGCGCCGGACGGTACAAGGGCGTGGCCCCCGAGACGACACTGCTCGACGGCAAGGTGTGCGTCGACGGAGGCTGCGCCGAGTCGTGGATCCTGGCGGGCATGACCTGGGCGGCCGCCGAACAGCACGCCGACGTGGTCAACCTCAGCCTCAGCGGGGAGGACGACCCGAACGTGGTCGACCCGATCGAGGAAGCCGTACAAACGCTCAGCGACCAGCACGGCACCCTGTTCGTGATCGCCGCCGGCAACTCCGACGGCGGCGTGACCGAAGGCCAGATCAGATCGCCAGGTACGGCCGAGGCGGCGCTGACCGTGGGTGCGGTACGTGACGACGACGCGATGGCCAACTTCTCCTTTCGTGGCCCGACAGGCGACGGCAGGCTGAAGCCCGACCTCACCGCGCCGGGCGTGGACATCACGGCGGCCAGGAGCAAGGACGCGCCCGGCGGAGCTGATCAGCCCTACGGCACCCTGTCGGGCACGTCGATGGCGACCCCGCACGTCGCCGGCGCCGCCGCGATCATGGCGCAGCGCCACCCCGAATGGTCCGGCCAGCAACTGAAGGCGGCGCTCATGGCGTCCGCCAGACCGAACCCGGCGCACGGGGTGTACGACCAGGGGGCCGGCCGGCTGACCGTGACCACCGAACAGCCCGTGACCGCCTCGCCGGCCAGTGTCGACTTCGGACCGCGGCAGTGGCCGCACGACGACGACGAGGTGGGGAGCCGCGAGGTGACCTACCGCAACGACGGGCCGGTCGCCGTGTCGCTGGAGCTCGCTTTCGACTCGACCACCGCCGGAATGTTCAGCCTCAGCACGGGTTCCGTGGCGGTGCCGGCCGGGGGCCAGGCGACCGTGACGGTCACCGTCGACACCCGAGTGGGGCCGGACGGCCACCTCGGCGGCTGGCTGACCGCGACCGGTGCGGGCCAGGTGCTCCGGACACCGGTCGCCGTGACCAAAGAGGTGGAGAGCTACGACGTGACCCTGATCCACCGGGACCGGGAAGGCGCCGCACCGGAATTTTTCACGACGAGCCTGGACCACCGCGACAAGGTGGCCTTGTCGTTCGATGTCTGGCGAGCCGACCCGAACGGTTCCGCGACCCTTCGGGTGCCCGCTGGTCACTACACCCTGACGAGTTCGATCGGCGGTGACACCCTGCTCGGCCAACCTGATCTGCACGTCGACCGGCCGCTGACCATCGACCTCGACGCCCGGATCGGTCTGCCGGTATCGGTGACCGTGCCCCGATCGTCGGCCACGCAGGTCTATGCGGATATCGGGGCCTACACCCACCTTCGGGGCGGGATACCGGGGAAGCTCGGGATAGCGGGCCAGCGTTTGCTGGGCACGTCGTTCGCGAACCTTTACACGGCACGGCTCGGCCCCGACACCGCCGACGACCGCTTCTTCTCCCTCGTCACCGGACAGTGGGCACAGGCGAACGCGGCCGGCGGCACGGACGACAGCCCCTACTTCTACTCACTGCTCTTCCCGCTCCACGGTCGGATGGCGCACGGTTACGAGCGAGCCGTGGCCGATCGGGAGCTGGCCGCCGTCCGCGTCGATGTCGCCCAGGCACAACCCGGCGTACCTGGCACGAGACGGATCAGCGGCGGCCTGCCCGGTCTCGGTGTTGGTTTCTTCGGTCGCTGGCAGACTTTTCAGCCGCCGTTCACCCGCACCGAGTACTACAGCACCGACGCCGAGTTCCTCAGCGAGTACGAGGAATGGTCGGGTGACAGCCTTCTCGAGAGGCTGGAGGCGCCGTCGTACACCCGTTACGAGACCGGCCGTTCCTATCACGAACGGTGGAACACGGCGGTGTTCGCACCGAGCCTGCCCGACCCCGCCACGTCGCTGATCGGCTGGCGCGGTGTGGTCCGGGACAAGGACGACCTCATGATCGACGTGCCGAGGTTCGGCGACGGCGCCGGGCACGCGGGCAGCGGCACGGTCGCGGCGAGCAGCGTGACGCTGTTCCGCGACGGCGCGAAGATCGGCGAGACGGACGGCGAGCGGTACGGCACCATCGGGATGCCACCCGACGAGGCCCGGTACCGGCTGGAGTTGCACACCGAGCGCGATGCCCCGTTGTCGACCAGAACCGACACCGCGTGGACGTTCCGCTCCGGGCACACCGGCGAGCCGGTCGCCCTTCCACTGTGGACGGTCCGGTTCAGCCCGAACGTCGACCGGTACAACGCACTGCCCGCAGGCGGTGTCCACGCGATCCCGATCACCGTGACGCCGCAGGCGAACGCCGACACCGGGACGCTGGCGAGCGTGACCGTCGAGGCGTCGTTCGACGACGGGGCCACCTGGTGTCGGGTACCGGTTGCCGGTGGCGTGGCGAAGGTTCCGCACCCGAGGGGCAACGGCTTCGTGTCGCTGCGGGCCACGGCGGCCGACCACGAAGGCAACACGGTGACGCAGACGGTCGTGCACGCCTATCGGTACGGCCGCCGCTAACTAGTGTCCCGCGCCGGAAATCCGGCACATAATTCGGCGGCCCAGCTTCCTGCTGGCGGCGTTGCCGAACTCTTACATCTTGACTCGTTGGCGGAGCGCCAAGTCGAGTACAACCCGGTACGAGAGACGGATCGGCGCCTTGCCAGCAGAAACCTGGATCCACCGACTTACGCACCGCATTTCCGGCGCGGGACACTAGTGATCCAGTCGGTCACCGACGCGTGCCGCGGACGCCAGTCGAGTTCGTCGCGCGGCCGCACGCCACGGACGCGGCTGTTGGAGCCGAGTGCGTAGACGGCGGGTTCGCGGCCCCATTCCTCGATGGCGGATTCGATGTCGATGGGTTGGGGTGGCGGGAGTCGCAGCTTCGTCGAGATTGCCTGGGTGATCTCGACGAAGCTGGCCTCGCCGTTCTCCACGAAGTGAAACGAGCCGGGTTCGGCGCCGTCGAGTGCCCGGAGATACAGGTCGCAGGCGTCGGCCAGGTGGACGTTGGACCAGATGTTCTTGCCAGGGCCGATGTGCCGGACCACCCCGGTGCGCCGGGCGGTCGCCACCAGGCGGGGGATCTGGACGCTGTCGGCGCTGAGCCCGAGCCCGGTGCCGTAGATCATGGTGTTGCACAGGACGACCGAACGAACTCCCCGGCCCGCGGCGGCCAGCACCTCGCGGTCGATCGCGACCCTGGCCGCCTTCTCGGGTGCCGGCTGCCACGAGCTGTCTTCGGCGACGTCCGCTTCCATGTAGATGTCGTCCTGGGCCTCGCCGGCCGTGGCCTCGCCGACGATGCTCGAGCCGCTGGTGTGCAGCAGCGGCTTGCCGGAGCCGGCCAGCGCGCCGATCAGCGCGGTGACCGCGCCGGCGTGGTCGCTGTCGGCCGCGTTGATCACGGCGTCGGCCGCGCGGGCCTCGGCGGCGAGGACCCGCGGGTCGTCGAGATCGCCGACCACGGGGTCGACGCCGAGGTCACGGAGCGGGCCGACCGTGGCCGCCGAGCGGGTCAGCCCGCGCACGTGGTGACCGGCTTCGAGCAGCGTGACCGCGAGCGAACCGCCCAGGTAGCCGGTCGCTCCGGTCAGGAAGATTCGCATTCGAAATACCGTCCTAACGATCGATATACTGAACAGTATCAGATCAGGTCGGCGAGACGGCGCGCCAGCCGGCGGACGGGTTCGGCGTCGTCCGCGCCGGCCTGATCGCGACCGGCGATCGAGCCGACGGCCGCGACGCATCCGTTCAGCCCGCCGATCGGCGCGGCGAGTTCCAGCTCGCCGAGCTCGGCGTTGGAGGCATACCCGCGGCGCTGGGCGTCGGTCACCTCGGCCATCAGGTCGGTGAGCCGGAAGGCGTGGCCGGACGGCGAGTCCGGTACCCGCCCGCCATGCATCCGCTCGACGACCTCGACCGGCAGGGCGGACAGCAGCGCCCGGCCGGTCCCGGTGGACCAGGCCGGCAGCCGCATGCCGGGCTTGAGCGTCAGCGCCAGGGGACGGGTGCCCGGCCGGACGGCCAGGTAGGCGGCATCGAGATCGGCCAGCACGGCGAGCACGATCGTGCGCTCCCGCAGACCCTCGGCCTCCGCACACGCGCGGGGAAAGATCTCGAGCAACCGGGTACCGCCGACCAGGCCGCGGGCGATGCGGCCGAGTGCCGGACCGAGCTGGACGCGCCCGTCGAGGTCGTGGACGAGGATGTCCAGCTCCAGCAGCACCCCGCAGACGTCGGTCATGGAGCTCTTGGGCGTGTCCAGGCGGCGGCTGAGCTCCGACACGCTCAGCGACTCGTCGTGCGTGGCCAGCTCGCCGAGGAGCCGTGCGGCGCGCCGGACGGCCGGCGACCCTGGTGGTGTCATGGTCATCCCCAGGCCCGGTAGTCGGCGACGGTGCTCGCGGTGATCAGTTTCGTCGGGAGGAGCCGGCGCGCGGGGATGTCGCCCACGCGTGCCCGCATCGCGTACCGGACGGCCAGCCGTCCCAGTAGCGCCGGATCCTGTGCGGCGGTGGCCTTCCACGGCCCGCCCCCGAGGATCGCCTCGGCGGCCCACGCCGCCCCGTCGATGCTGACCAGCGGGATCGAGACGCCCAGCTCGGTCATGGCGGCCAGCGCTCCCGCGGCCATCGGATCGTTGACCGCGAAGATCGCGCTCAGCTCGGGATGCCGGGCCAGGAACCGGCGGGCGAGCCGGTCGCCGGAGGCGGCCGAGTGGTCGCCGCGCTGGCGGGCCACGACCTGGATGCCGGGGTGGTCGCGCAGCGCGCTCAGGAACCCCACCATCCGGTCCGCCACAGCGGTGACCGGCTGGCCGTCCACCACGGCCACCGTTCCCGAGCCGTGGAGCAGGGTCGCCAGGTGCTGTCCCACCAGGTGACCGGCCTGGACGTTGTCGGTCATGACGGTCGCGTCGGCACCCTCCGCACCGACGTTGACCGCGATGACCGGTATCCCGGCCGCCCGCGCCTCGGCCACCGCGTCGCCCACCATCGTGGAGTGCACCGCGTCGAGCACGATCGCGTCGGCGCCCGCCCGGATCAACTCGCCGATCTGCCGGACCTGCGTGCCGGCGTCCTGGCCGGCGTCGACCGTGACGACGTCCACGCCGAGCTCGCCGGCCGCCTCGCGAATCCCCGCGATCTCCACGGCGTAGAACGGGTTCGTGCCGTTGGGCACCGCCACGCCCAGCGTGCTCAGCCGTGGGGGCCGCGCCGCCTGCGCCGCGGCCAGCTCGGCCACCGCGAGGCCGAGCGTGTACCGGCCGCTGAGGTCCTGAGTGAGTAGCCGCTCCTCCATCAGCGCTTGGCAGAGGCCGAGCAGACTGCTCTTCGGCAGCGTCAAGCGCCGGGCGAGGTTCGCCAGCGTCGCGGGGCCGTTGCGCGCGAGATCGTCGAGAACGGCCACTGCCCTGCTGACCGCCGGCACTCGCGACTCGCTTGCCACCCGGACCTCCCCGTATCCGGTTCAGAATATCGTGTCCGAGTTCGAGATACAGACCGCCGGGTCACTGCGCTTTCCCGGTACCGATATCAGGTACTTTCAAGACCGTGGAGCTGGCCAGCCAGTGATAACACGATCCGAATGCTGGCCACCTGAATGTTCTCGACGGCGTACTCCCCGCCGAGCGCGGGCGGCGGCGCGAAGTGATACGCATCCGAAGGCCCCAGCACAAGCCCACGACGCTCGGCGGCTTGAGACCACACAAGGTTCAGATACATGTCCTGACCTTCCGCTGTCGCCAGAGCGTCCTCCAACGCTGCCCTGTCCGACCACTCCCGTCCCAGCGTTCCGGTGATCGGTGAGAGATGCCAAATCGCGCCGTCTCTGGCAGCGAAAAACACATCAGCGAATGGCGACACGAACTTCGGTTGCAGCTCTTCTCTGGGCGCAATCCAATCCCAGTCGCTAAGCCCATCGAGACATCGGCGTCAACGGGCCGGTACGTCTCCATCATCAAGATCATAGCAGCGCCTGCTATCCTCATCCGGGCAGAATCGGCTCTGGTTCCGGGTCCGGCGGGGCCGGCGGAATCGGGTCCGGCTCCCGCGGGATCGGGTCGGGTTCCGGGTCGGGAAGCTCCCGGCCCGGATGTAGCGGGTCGGGCGCCGGTGGCGCCGTCTGCTGCAGTTCAGACATCCCGGTCCTTCCGTTCGGCGATACGCCGGGAAGGGGCGTGCCCGACCCGCGCCGAGTTCAAACCCCCGGGTAGCCGCCGGCGGCGATGTCGTCGAAGAGGGTCGGGCCGGTCGGTGTCCAACCGAGCAGTTCCCGGGTGCGGGCGCTCGACGCGTTGACGTCCAGGCCGAAGAAGTGTGCGAGCCAGCCGAAGTGGGCCTCGGCGTCCTCCGGTGCGACCGATACCGTCGGCAGGCCCAGGTGGTTCGCGATGGCGGCGGCGATGTCGCGGGAGAGAAGACCTTCCTCGGCCACCGCGTGCATCCGCGAACCCGCCGGGGCCTTCTCCAACGCGAGCCGCACCATCCGCGCGGCGTCCGAGCGGTGCACGGCCGACCAGCGGGTCGAGCCGTCGCCCAGGTAGCCGGCCGCGCCGCGCTCCTTCGCGATCTTCGCCAGCGCGGCGACGAAACCGTGGTCCCCCACGCCGTGCACGGTCGGCGCGAAGCGCAGCGCCACCGGGCGCACCCCGCGGTCGGCGTAGGCCAGGGCGAGGTTCTCGCTGCCGCCGCGGGGTGCGTCGACGCCGTGGTGCGGTGACGGGTCGTCCTCGGTGAACGGTCGCCCGACGACGTCCGAGGCCAGCCCGGAGGCCAGCAGGAACGGGCGACCGCTGCCCTCGAGCGTGTCGAGGAGCCGCTGGACGGCCGCGCGCTCGGCGCGGCCGGCGCCGGTGAAGTCGGTGAAGTCGTGGTTGAAGGCGAGGTGGATGACGCCGTCGGCGGCCGCGGCCGCCGAGGCCAGGCTGTCGTGGTCGTCGAGGCTGCCGGGGTGGGCGGTGGCGCCCTTCTCCTCGAGGGCGGCGGCCGCCTTGTCGGAGCGGGCCAGGCCGACGACCTTGTGGCCGTGGCTCAGAAGTTCGTCGGTGACGGCCGAGCCGATCCAGCCGGAGGCACCGGTGACGAAGACGCGCATGGCGAGGTTCCCATCTACTTATGTCAGTGACTGACATCGACCGTAGCACTACATGTCAGCGACTGTCATCACTACACTTCGCCGCATGGGTCGCTGGGAGCCGGACGCGCAGGGGCGGATGATCCGTGCGGCCGTGGAGCTCTTCGCCGAGCGCGGCTTCGAGCAGACCACGGCCGGTGACATCGCCGAGCGCGCCGGCGTGACCGAGCGCACCTTCTTCCGGCACTTCGCCGACAAGCGCGAGGTCCTGTTCGACGGTTCCGGGACCATGGCGCAGGCGACGTCCAACGCGATCCTGGCCGCGCCGGCCGGCCTCTCCCCCCTCGACCTGGCACTGGCCGGGATCGACGCGGCCGGCAGCCTGCTGGCCGACCGTCGCGACCACGCGGTACGTCGCTCCCGGATCATCGCCGCCAACCCGAGCCTCCAGGAGCGCGAGCTCCTGAAACTCGCGGCCATGACCGAGACGACGGCCGAAGCGTTGCGTACCCGCGGCGTCCCCGAGCCCACCGCCAGCCTGGCGGCCCACAGCGCGGTGACGATCTTCCAGGTGGCGTTCACGAACTGGGTCTCGGCGGCGGAACCGTCCGGCTTCGCCACCCACGTCAAGGAGACGGCGGCCGCGCTACGCGCCCTGAAATGATCTCGGGCGGGTTGCGTCGTCCGCAAATATTTCGCGCAGTCGCTGATTCGGACTCGTGGCCGGGCCGTTCGGCTATGTGACCGGGTTCGCGCTCACCGCCGCCGTCCTGGTCACCGCGCTCGGCCCGGCGATGCTCGACCGTCAGCGCTGATCGCGCCGTATGGGGTGGTCCGCCGGGATCTCGACGACCACGATGCGCAGCCCGTCCGGATCCGAGATCCACATCTCGTGCAGCCCCCACGGCTCCTCGCGCGGCTCCCGCAGCACGGGGACCTGCCGGGCGGCGAACTCACGGGCCGTCGCGGCCAGGTCCCGCACCTGCAGCCACAGCGCCAGGTCCCGGCCCTGTTCCCCCTCCCCCTGGCCGGACACCTCGAGAAAGCCGTTGCCCAGGAAGAACACCGTGCCGCCGGGAAACTCCCGGTACACCGCCAGGCCGAGGACGTCCCGGTAGAACCGCGTCGACACGTCGGCATCACGCGGCCGCACGATGACCCTGCTGCTCAAGAACTCCATCCGACGATGATGCCTGGTCACCGATCATCCGGCCGGGCTACCCTCCGAGAGTGGCGGGAACCGAGCTGTACGACGACATCGGCACCGGATACTCGCTGGGACGGCGCACCGACCCGCGCTGGATGGCACCCATTCGCGCGGCACTCGGCGACGCACGATCCATCGTCGACGTGGGCGCGGGCACCGGCTCCTACGAACCGCACGATCGCCGGGTGCTCGCCCTCGAACCGTCCGTCGAGATGATCCGTCAGCGACCGTCCCACGCGGGCCCGGCCGTTCGCGCGGTCGCCGAAGCCCTGCCGGTCCGCGACAACGCCGCCGACGCCGCGCTGGCCGTGCTCACCGTCCACCACTGGCCCGACTGGCGGCGCGGGCTCGCCGAACTTCGCCGCATCGCTCCGCGCCAGGTGGTTCTCGCCTACGACACGCGGCGCCACACGGAGTTCTGGTTCGTCCGCGACTACGTGCCCGAGATCGCCGACCTGGAGCTCACCCGCCCCTCGGCCGCGGACATCGCGACCGAACTGGGCGCCGACAGCGTCACGCCCCTGCCGCTGGCCTGGGACTTCACCGACGGCGTGTTCCCCGCCCACTGGCGCCGCCCGACCGCCTACCTCGAGCCCCGCGTCCGCCGCGCCTGCTCGGCAATCGCGCAGGCCAACCCCGACGCCGTCGAACGCGGCATCCGCCGCCTCCGCGCGGACCTGGACAGCGGCCGCTGGCACGAACGGAACCAGGACCTTCTCGACCTCGACCAGTGGGACGCCGGCTTCCGCCTGATCGTGTCGCACACCCGCTGAGCACGGGTTCACCGCCGGCCCGGTGGGGCGGCCGCGAGATCGCGCGACGAGACGGTGCGCAGCCGAGCCTCCACCAGTTCGGCCACCTGGCCGTTCAACAACACCACCGCGTTGTCGTGAACCGCGATGACGAGCCTGGACCGGCGGTCGCGGTGGTCGACGAAGACCCACCGGCCGTTGATCTCCTGACAGGTATAGGAATTCTCGTGGCTGTGGAAGAAGGTGCGGGCTTCCTCGCAGGTTCGGGGCAGCCGCTCGGTGCGGCGGACGCTGACGGTCACGTACATGGACGCCCTGCCGACCGGGACATAATGCAGAACCAGCGGCGGGTTCTCGCCGGTCAGCTCAACGGATTCGAGTCGGTAGCCGGGGATGTCCGCGAGCACCATGGGCACCCCGGTCGCGGCGAGCGCGGCGTCCCGCGAACCGCGCGCGATCGCCAACCACCCAAGGGATCCGGCGACCGCGACCGCGACGGCCAGGCCGATCGCGATGCCGCGGACCGGGAGTCCAACCTGTGGCGAGACGGCCACCGCGGCCGCCGTATACCCGGGTAGTGCGAAGACCGCGCCGAACGCCAGCACTCCCGGATCGGCGGTCGTCGGCACATGCGGCACGCCGAGGCGCACGCTCAACGCGGCCAGTCCCACGGTGAGGATCAGTCCCGCCAGCGCGACCACAAGTGGCTTCGCCAGCCCGAGCAGCCGCGCCGCCAGCCCGCCGAGCAACAAGCCGCTGACCGGCACGCCGATGAACAGGGCGAACAACGCCAGCATCGGGCGGGCGTGGGTGCCGGCCAATGCGGAGGGCAGCGCAAAAGCGACCTGCGCCACCAGCACCAGGGCGCCGACCACCGCGCCCCGCCACAACAACGGCATCGAGCGATTATGTCCCACCCGGCCGGCCCGATGCCTGGAAGGCGTCGTTCCAGACGCTCAACGTCAGTAAGGCGTCGTTCCAGGCATTCCCGCTAGTCCTCGGCGAGCACGATGACCCGATCCCCTGGCGCCATGGTGAACGGCGCGGTCTTCGCCGGGTTCAGCAGCACACCGTGCGACGGCGCTTCCTGCGCGTGCGCGATGACGCGATACCCGATGGCCGTCTCACCGCGCAGCCGCGCCGCCTCGATCAGGGTCGCGAAATCGATCGGCTGGCCGAGTGCGACGTACGCCTCGGCCGGCCGCAGGTAGATCTCCGCCCCGTCCGACTCGAAGAGCTGACTGAACACGGCCGACAGATGCCGGTTCTCCGAGAGCTGCGTCAGCAGCAGGCTGATGAGTTTGCTGCCCACCACGAAGTCGTCCGCGTTCGTGATCTGTGCCAGCCGCTGATTGCGTTCGTCATTCATCTCGCTGACGATCGAGTAGCGCTCTTTTCGGCGGGTCCCCATGTCGCGCAGGTGGAGCAGTGTCACGAGGGTCTGCGAGTCGGCCTTCTCCGACTCGACCGAGTCGTCGGCCAGCACGATCACGTGGTCGAAGCCCCCGATGGAGAGCGTTTCCAGGGAGTCCCGGTCGGTGGGCTCACAGACCTGGTAGGCGGTGTGCAGGTTGCGGAGCTCGGCCGCCAGTGCCTTGACCCGCTGCTCGGCGTCCGGCTGTGCCGCCGCCACCTGGAGCCGCGAGCCCGGCGCCACGTAGTTGTCCAGCTCCTTGACGATCTTGACGCCGCGAGCGTTCCAGCCGATCACGAGCACCCGCTCGGGTCGGATCACGCGACGCATCGGGCGGGCGATCGCTCGCGGTGTGGCCGGCCGCACGGGTGTCGGTGCCAGCCGGATCAGCGAGTCGTCCTCGGCGAGGAGGATCAGGTCGTCGCCGGATTCGATGCGGGCGGCGGCAGGTGGGTTGAGCCGGACGCGCCCGTTCCGGCGCACTCCGAGCAGTGTCGCCGTCTCGTAGGCGAACAGCGCCACACCGAAGGGCGCGCCGACCAGCGCGGGCTCGGGCCGCAGGTAGATCTCGTCACCGCCGAAGTCCAGCAGGTCGGTGACCACCACCGACAGCCCGGACTGCCGGGAGGACTGGACCACCAGCCGGGCACCCAGATCGTCGACGTCGACCACGCTCGCGTAGTCGCCACCGGCCAGCCGGGCGGGCGGCAGGTTCTGCGCCTGCCGGATGGCGGCGACGACGTGTGGCCGGTTCCCTTCCCATTGCCGGCTGCTCAACGAGAGCAGGGTCTTGATCACGCTGGAGTCCGCGTCGTCCGTCTCCGGGGTGAGCACCAGGATGGCCGCCGCGGCGTCGGGGTTGACCAGATCCAGGTCGGCCGGTTCGGTCGGACTGCCCGTACGGCACACGACCCGCAGCTTTCCCAGGGAGCCGAGCCGGGAACGGATCTCGTCCTCCATCTCCACCTTGTCGCGATCCGCGAGGACCGCGACGCAGGGACGGCGCTCGCTGTCCTTCGCCTCGACGAGTTCGGAGACGATGGTGAACAGCTGCTCCGACCAGCCGAGCAGGATGGTGTGCCCTTCCTCCACCACCTGCGAGCGGCCCTTGCGCAGCTCGTCCAGCTTGGACTCCAGGCCGGTGGTGATGACACCGACGAGCGCGGCCACGATGAAGATGCCGCCGATGGTGACCGCGAACATCGGGAAGATCCAGTACGCCGGCCCCTCGTCGCCGGTGACCGTGCCGGGGTCCATGGCGTGCAGCAGGGACCGCCACATCGTCTCGCCGATGCTCCAGTCCTTGCCCTCCGGCATCGGTCTGGCCAGGTACCCGATGACGCCGAACACGGCGACGAGCACGGCGGAGGCGATCCCCAGCAGGCTGATCAACGCCGGCGCGCCCTTGGACATCGTGTTGTCGAACCTGTATCGCAGCTTCTCGCGTACGCCCGATCGCGACACAGCGATCCCCCTCCGTCCCCGAATGCCGTAGGAAGGGACTGTGCCACAAGGCGGGGCGTAGTCGGCCCTTATCGGAGAGTTGCCAGGAATTCAAGCACCCGACAGCCTGAATCCCCTGTCACAGTGAGTTACTCGTCCAGGTTCGACACGGCGCTCTGTCCGAAGGGGATGACCACCGTCCAGCCCTCCACCAGGTCGTCCATGACCGCGCTGAACTTCTGCACGGGTTCGTTCTCCGTGTGGCTCTTGAAGGCGGCCTCGTCGGTGAACGCCTCGTAGCCATACACCACGTCGGGTTCCGCCTCGACCACCCACGCGTCGATGCGCAGCGTGCCCGGCTCGGAGTCCCTGGCCACCTGGGCGCTCCAGCGCACCATCTCCAGGAACTCGGCCTGCTTCCCTGGCTTGACCACGAACCTGACAAGTCCTCCGTACATCGAACGCTCCTTCTAGCGGTGGTTGTCGGCGCGCCACGCGACGTAGTCCGCGACCGCCTTGGCGACGTCGAAGTCCGGCGCGAAGCCAGTGTCGTGGGTGAGCCGGGTGGTGTCGAGGTAGGGGTCGGCACCGGGGCCGCCCTGCCGTCCTGGTAGGAGGTCGAGTCGCCGGCCGGGAGTGATCGCCTCCAGCGCGTCCGCGAGCTCGCGGTTGGTGAACGGCCGGCCGGTGGAGACGTTGTAGGTGTTGTGCCGCAGGGTTTCCGCGGTCGCCAGCAGGGCGATCGCGCGCCCGGCGTCGGGTGCGTAGCAGCTGTCACCGCCGTCGTCGGCGTACAGCGGTTGCGGCTGTTCACCGCGGAGTACGGCGCTGATGTACGGCGGGATGGGGTTGAACGGCGACTCCGGATCCATGAGCGGTCCCCAGATGCTCCCGATCCGGAGGACGACCGGCTGGACCCCGGTGCCCTGGAGGCTGTGCGTGGTGAGCGGCTCGACCACCTTCTTGAAGGCGATGATCAGGTGCGGCAGGTCCACGGTGGGCAGGTCGAGTTCCTCGTGCCAGGGGATCTCATTCCGGCCGATGTACACACCGAGGCTGCTGGCGACCGCGAACCTGCGGACGCCCCAGGTGCGGGCGGCGTCCAGCGCGTTGAGCAGGCCGGTCGTGTCCGTGCGGAAGAAGTCGACCGGGTCCGCGGGGATGCTGCCGGCCAGATGGACGATGTCGCTGATGTCGTGGCGATCGCCGAGGGCGAGGAAGGCGTCCCGGTCGGTGACGTCAAGGGATTCCACGGTGACCTTGCCGACGAGGAACGACGGGACCTCGGCTCTGTGATGCGAGGTGACCACGACCTCGCGTCCGAGGTCGACGAGCGCGCGGGCGGTGTGGGCGCCGATCATGCCCAGCCCTCCGGTGACGAGGATCATCGGACCACCTCGTAGTGCAGGTGGGTCACGCCGGGGGCCGGAATGGCTTCGATGAGACGAAGTCGCACGTGTTCGGGGAGTCCCTGAAAGAAGGGACGACCGCCGCCGAGCAGGATCGGCACCTGGTGCAGGACCACCTCGTCCACGAGCCCCGCCGCGAGCGCCGCGGTGGCCAGGCCGCCACCCATCAGGCCGACGTCCTTGCCGCCGGCGAGCTCGCGAGCCGTGGCGATGGCGTCCTCGACGCCCGTGGTGACGAAGGTCTGCCTCTCGATGACCTCGGGCGCCGGCCGGTGGCTGAGGACGACGAGCGGTGCCGTCGGGTGCGGACTGCCGCTGCTGAAGTGGCTGGAGTGCTCGTAGGTGGTGCGCCCGGCGACCATCACCCCCACGCGTGCCGCGAGGGCGTCGAAGAACGGGGCGCTCGGCGCACTCAGCTTGAAGCCGTCGAACACCAGGCTCGGCGTGTCCCCGTCGAAGTACCAGTCGAAGAGCATGGGCGCGTCACCGAGACCACGTCCGAACTCCTCGGCGTCGTCCGGAGTGCGGCCACTGAGGTAGCCGTCCACCGAGACGGAGTGCGAGGTGATGACCTTGCTCATGTGCGTTCCTTCGCTCTGTGTGCCACGTGGTGGCGAGACTATGAGCGGCGTGACCACGAGTTCTTGAACAAATCGCGCGGGTCAGGCCCGCAGGGCGAGGAACGGCTGGTACGAGGCGGCGTGGTCATGTCCGCAGGCGCACCGGTCCAGGTCGCCGCCGAGGAGCTGGCGCGGGGTGAGGCCGGTCAGGCGGAGGCACTCCCGGCTGAGGTGTGCCTGGTCGGCGTACCCCACGTCGACCGCCAGCCCCGCCATGCCGTCCGCACCACGCCGGCCCGTGGCCATGACACCGGCCTGTGCCAACGCGAGAAATCCCTGAAACCGCAGCGTGCGCTGGAGGACCTTGGGACTCATCCCCAGCGCGTGCAGGCAGCGGCGGCGCAGTTGGCTGGCGGAGAGTGCCAGGTGGGTGGCCAGGGTGTCGATGTAGACCGGCTGCCAGGGCATCAGCGCCTTCACGGCCGCGCCCACCAGCGGATCCAGGTTGCCCGCGCATCGAAACTCCCGCAGGAGGTGGGCCTGCAGGAGCATGAGCGCCTGCTCGGGTGTGCCGGCCAGGGCCATCTCCTCCACGAGGCGGTCCGTACTTCCCCACAGGTCCGCCAGGCCCAGGCGCTGGTCCACCAGGTCGTCGAGCACGGTTGGCAGCGGCGGCGCGGTCCCCGGGTGGAACCGCACGCCCACGATGGTGGTGTGCGGCGGAATGACCTCGACCTCCGGGCCGGTCAGCGGACCAACCAGCTGGGGGCGGCCACCGATCGGAAAGTGGATCTCGACCCCGCCCGTCGGCAGATGCCGTTGCACGTACGCCGCCGCACCGGTGCGATGGATCCAGACCGTCCGCACCACGCCCGCCAGTTCCGGCAGCGGCGGACGCTCGACGTAGGACTCCATAATGGACATCCTCGCACCTAGCCGAGGTCCAGCGGCCATCTACCGGCGGGTGGATTTCCGCAGTATGGTGGCGAACTGCTCGGCCGACTCCAGCTTCGCGCGTAGCTCGACGCAGCGCTGTTCGGCCGTCTCGCAGTACTGGCGTAGCTGTGCGCGTTGCTCGTCGGTGAGGGGCGCCGCGTCGGGGGGCGGGTCGAGCGCGGTGAGCAGGTCGCACATCTCCTCGAGCTGGAACCCGAGGGGCTTCATCTTCTTGATGAGGTTGAGGCGGTCGATGTCGGGTTCGGTGTAGAGGCGGAACCCGCCCTGGCTGCGCGCGCTGGGCACGACCAGGCCGACCTCCTCGTAATAACGGATGGTGCGCAGCGACAGGTCCGTGCGCTCGGCCACCTCGCCGATCTGCATGAGCTCGGCCATGTCAGTCGGTGCCGGCGACGAGGGCACTCACCGACAGCTCGGGGTGCACCCGTTGCATCACACCGAGAGCATGCTGATCGATGAAGAGCGCGAGATCGGTCCCGTCGCTGCGCGTGAGGACCTCGCTGCGACGCCCCGAGTCCACCAGTGACCGCTGGGCGGGATCGTCGAGGCGGCGCACGGTGGTGTACGGCAGTCGTTCGAAGGCGATGGGTGCGTTGAACTCGGTCTCCAGGCGATGCGCGGCGACCTCGAACTGCATGGGCCCGACCGCGGCCAGCACCGGTGCCGCGTCACCCCGCCGGTCGGAGCGCAGCACCTGCACCACACCCTCGGACCCGAGCTGGTCGACGCCCTTGCGGAACTGCTTGGCCCGCCCCAGATCCGCCGGGCGGGCCACGGCGAAGTGCGCGGGCGCGAAGGTGGGCAGGGCCGGGAAGCGCACAGCCGGCTTGCCGGCGTGGAGGGTGTCCCCCACCCGCAGCGCGTTGGCGTTCACCAGGCCGATCACATCGCCGGGATAGGCAGTGTCCAATGTGGACCGCTGCTGCCCGAAGACCTGATGGGCGTACTTGGTGGCGAACGGGCGGCCGGTGGCCGCGTGGGTGACGACCA
This sequence comes from uncultured Actinomycetota bacterium, assembly GCA_963826035.1. GTDB lineage: Bacteria > Actinomycetota > Actinomycetes > Mycobacteriales > Pseudonocardiaceae > Actinophytocola. The sequence continues at coordinate 2,087,533 of CAWGVZ010000010.1, forward strand.
TGCCGCGCTCGAACACCCCGGAACACACCCGGGCGAACGCGATCTGGTCCCGGTGGGACGGGTCCATCCCGGTCTGCACCTTGAACACGAACGCGGAGAACGGCGCGTCCAGCCGGCGCGAAGTCCCGTCGACGTCGACGCGGGGGGTCGGGCGCGGTGCCAGCTCTACCAACACGTCCAGCAGATGCCGGACCCCGAAGTTGAGGACGGCCGACCCGAACAGGACCGGGGTGGCCGTGGCGGCGAAGAACCGGGCGGCGTCGAACCGCCCACCGGAGGCGGTGAGCAGTTCGAACTCCTCGGCCGCCCGGACCCAGTCCTCGCCCTCCTCCGCCAGCGCACGCTCGGCGTCCAGTCGCTCCTCGGCCGCGGTGGTGGCGCCGCCCGCCGTGCGGCTGTACCGGACGAAGGAGCCGTCGAGGCAGTCCAGCACGCCCCGGAACCGGCCGGCTTCACCGACCGGCCAGGTCAAGGGCATCGGCTGCAGCCCGATTCGCTCGACGAGCTCGTCGCACAGCTCCAACGCCTCGAGCCCGGGGCGGTCCCACTTGTTGATGAACGTGAGCACGGGGATGTCCCGGTCCCGGCACACGTCGAACAGCTTCAGCGTCTGCGGCTCCAGCCCTTTGGCCGCGTCCAGCAGCATGACGGCCGAGTCCACGGCCGACAGCACGCGGAAGGTGTCCTCCGAGAAGTCCGCGTGCCCCGGCGTGTCCAGCATGTTGATCACCGTGTCGCCATAGGCGAACTGCAAGGCCGCCGACGTGATCGAGATACCCCGGGCCTGCTCCATGGCCAGCCAGTCCGACACCACACCGCGCCGGCCGGCCTTGCCGTGCACCGCGCCGGCCTGGGAGATCACCCGCGCGTGCAACGCCAAGGCCTCGGTGAGCGTCGACTTGCCAGCGTCCGGATGACTGATCACCGCGAAAGTACGCCGGCGACTTGCCTGTCCCATCACGTCCAGTGCGGACTGTTGCCCGACAGCGGTCAACACGTGCCTCCAGTAGGTAGACGGCAGCACCCTGTCGACTGCGGGGCACACATCCCGCTCAAACTCTACCGTGACGTAACGGTAGCCTTCACGCGGCCGTATCGCGGAATGGGCTGGCCGGTGCCGGTGGTGATCAGCTGCGGCAGGCTCACGGTGATGTAGAAGGTCCAGCCACGCGAGCACGCTTCGAAGCAGTCGGATTCCCCGGCCGTGAGGCCTTCGTGCGTGAAGTGCAGCGTCGTTCCCCGCGCATCGGTGGTGATGTCGAAGATGACGTCGGTGCCGGTCCACTCGTGGCGGTCGTCGATGAAGTCGAGATAGGAGTCCACGACGTGCCAGACCATCCGCCGGCCGGGCACGACCTCGGTCACCTGGAACCGGGCGAACCTGATGCCCTTCCTGGTCTGGGCACTCTCACCCGGGTGTGAGCTGTCGTCGGTGAAGACGAACTCGTCGCGCAGGGCGGCGGTGTCGCCGATGAGGTTCTCGCTCCACCAGCCCCGAACGTTGGTGATGGCCGCGAAGACCTCCTCCGGCGTCCGGTCGACGGTCATGGTGGCGGTCAGGTTCTCGGTGTTCGACATGGTCCTTGCCTCTCTGTCAGGTGGTTGTTCACCCCACCGACGAAGAAGCCCACCCCGGATCGACATCGACCGTGAAGAAATCTCCCGAGATGGCATTTGCGCTGGTCAGCGTCCGAAAATGACCGTCAGATCAAGGTCCCCATGGGTCAGACACAGGCGGGGATCCTCACGGCGGTGTCCACCAGCCACCGCACAACATCCGCCATGACAAGGTGCGGAAGCGTCTCACCAAAGTTGTCCTCACGATGCTCAACCAAGATCGGCGCCAAGACGGGGTGAGCGGCGATCAGTTGCTCGATCGCAGCTTCGGTCGCAGCGCTCATCCGTCACCTCGAGCCACCAGCGTCAGCTCATCTGCGAGACTCCACGCGACCAAGCTCACCACCTTGAGCACGCGCCACGTGACTGCGCGGCCTTTCTCGCCGACAAGCGACACTTAAGTACGTGGCTCGACGGCCACCAGGATCAGCCCTGCCGAGTCCGGTACGGCCTCCTGCAACTCGGCGCCGATCTCCTCATCCTTCCTGCTGTCGTCGAGATACTCGGCGAGAGTGAACACGCTTGCCGTCGCGTTGACCTGCTCCGAGTAGGCATCATGGCGTGCCGGCGGCAATCCGGAGGAGACCGTCCAGCCAGCCTCCTCCAGTCGCTCGGCCTCTGCATCCGCCGCTGTGGCCGCGTCCTCCGCACCGAGGTCGAGAACGATGTGGAGGACCTCCATTGAGGTGGCACCGCTGGTCCCCGACTCGACCTCGTGCACGACCTTCGCAGTTCCGACGATGTCATCGCGAGCGGCGCCGGACACCTCTTTCTCGTCCGCGGCACCGCACGAGACGAGCAGTGCCGCCGCAGTCGCCGCGGCCAAAGCGTGACAGATATCCCTCATGCCGAATCCCCTCAAACTCGGCCTCACAGATCGTACGGGCCGGGGCCAGCCGGCCGTCGTAGCCGGCCGTCCGGTCGAACATCAACGGCCGCTCCGCGCGCCTATTGAGGTTTATTCAGGTCATTCATAAGTACGCGGCTCGACAGCCACCACGATCAATCCCCCCGGGCTTGGCACCGCCTCCCGCAGTTCGGAGTTGATCTGTTCGTCAGAACTGTCGTCCTCGAGGAACTCGTCAAGGGTGTAGACCGCCACAGATGCATTAACTTGCTGTGACGAACCTGTGTGGCGGGCAGGGGGCTGGCCCGTCCCGATCTCCCAGCCCGCCTCTTCCAGCCGCTCCGCTTCGACGTCCGCCGCTGCGATCGCGTCCTCCTCACCAAGGTCGAGGACGAGATAACGCACTTCGAGCGAGGTGGCACCGTTGGTCCCAGACTCGATCTCGTGCACGACCTCCGCCGAACCTATGACGTCCTCGCGCGCGGCGTCGGACACCGCCACCTGGTCAACTGGCCCGCACGAGACGAGCGATACCGCCGCGACCATCCCGAGCAGTAACTGTTCGGTGCTATGCATGTGTTCCTCCGGCCTCGAGGTCATAGTCGAGCGTTTGGGTCTTGTCGCCAAGGGTGCGTGTGGCGGTGTTGCCGGTAGCGTCGTAGCTGAACCCGTCAACACCGCGCCGGGAGCGGTGGTGGTGAGCAGTGCGTGCGGGCGGGGTTCACCGACCCCGGGATACGTGTAGGTACTCGTGACGTCACCGGCAGGAGTGTGGCTGGTCTGAGAGCAGCGATTGCCGATTTCAAGCACGGAGACCATGTCGGCGGCCGCAAAGGTAACCCCAGCCTTTACCGACTACTGCGCCCCTGTGCGGCAATAGAGCCAGTCGTCGTTGTCCCGAGCGCGCCGAGCCAGGCCAACGATCTTGACGACGAGGTCCAGGATCGACTCAGGCGTGCTGTCGGTGTACCGCGCCAGTTCCTCGCCACGGGCCCATCGGGCTGCCAACTCGGGCAGGCGGCTGCCGTCGACACCGGCGAGCGCGTCCCGAACGGGCAGCCCCAACTCCTGCAGCCCGACCGATGAGGACATCAGGCTGGAGTCGTCGAGGAGCCCCTCAGCGATCAGGGACACGGTGACTTCCCCCTTCCGTGGCCACAAGGGCACGACTGGAACAAGTGGAATCCCTGCACGCTGAGACTAATCCTCCACCCAAGCCGATGCCATCAGGCCGCAAGCACGACTTCCCGAGAACCACACCTCGTCAGTATGACCCAGGCGTTCAAAAGCGAACAGTCAGTCCAGAATATTCTCGAAGAAACTCGATAGTCGCCGCAAACCGTGCGTAGCCTTTCTTTCCCAAGATAGCATCATCCCAATAATCGCCCAAACGCAAACAGCTCAACATACTAACTCGTCGCATCGCCAACATCAACCCAACGAAACTGGTCATCTGGATCTGAGCGATACTGAAGGAGCTCCATCTTGACCAGGTCAAACAAAATCTTTACAAGACCATTTCCTATTTTGTTATTACCCCAGAATACTCCTTTAACTGCCAACCATTCTTCCTTTCCGTCAAAAACACCGAGAGAGCAGCCGAGATAGTATGATGCCGAGTCCCAATCTGTCCAATCTGACAGATCCTGCTTCAATGCCATGGCAGACATTATGTCCACGGTGATCCCCGTGCGCAACTACCACCAACTATCGGGACTTCCTCTCAGGCGATGCCACCCATAGACGGAGGCGGCGTTCCATGAGGAGGCGGAAGAACGACGTCCCATAGGTGGCGCGTGCTCGCCAGAAGCCGCTGATACTCTTCTACGGACATCGGACGCGACGGTTCAATGAACCCATGATTCTTGTTTTTTGGGTCTGGCACATATTTTAGACCCGACGGGAGGTCGCATGAATTTATACACCAATCTGTAATCCTATCATCGGACCCACCATTGGCGCGAGATCTCCTGAAGTCCGGCAACGAGTAGACGCTTCCAGGAGAAACTGACATACCGCCAGAATTCGGATAAACCATCCCATTCTTGTCTACAGGTATGTCCGCATTCGGCGGTTCGACCTTAGCGCCCAGCCCCCATTTTGACGGCGCAACAATTGGCATGCCATCCGGGCCGACTCTCATGCCACGATATAAATCCTCCCCCTCGCCAATCATGTTGCCTGCACGCGCCGCGTCCCCGGCGCCCGGAACCGCGAAGATCAGGGATTCTAGTGCGTTCCCCCAGTTTCCCTCCCCCATATAGGTTATCGCATCAGCAACATCCCAGAGCGCTCCAAAACCTGGAATCATTCCACCCATGCCAAGTACCACGTGCGGATCCACGCTTGATACTTCGGGTGGGTTTAAGTGCGTCGGGCATTGATAAGAATCCCCAGATATCGCGAGACATCCGTATGGAACCATGGGCTGGGAGACGGGTGTGATTTCAGTTGGTGCGGTGATGGTGTTCTTGACGGTGCCGAGGAGGGTGTTGCTGTCGACGGTGATCGAGCGTTGCAGGTCCTGATAACTCCTCGTGATGTCGTCGATGGGGTCTTGGTAGGCGCCGGTGGCGTGGGAGGGAAGGTCCGGGTCAGTGGAGACGGGGGGTGTGAATGAGTCGCCGTAGAGCGGGATCAGCATCGCTTGTGGGATGGGCATTGGGTTGTTGCGTGCTGCGGCGCGGTTGGCCGCGCGGGCGGCGATGGCCGGGTCTGGGCGTGGTGCTCCCCCAACGCCGCCGCGGCCGCCACCCCTGCCATTGAACGAGCCGCTTGCTGAACCGCCTATCCCGCCGAAACCGGAGCCGAAGCCTGGTCCCGACCCGGGGCACGACCTGGCGGTCCTGACCTCCGGCGACACACAGCAGGGGTTAGCGGCGGTCTTGGCTTCTGGTGACAGGCCGCCACCGCCGCAGCCTCCAGAGCTGCCACCGCCGCTGCCGCCGCCGCCGGGTGGGTTGTCCCAGCACAGAAAACTCTTGAAGAATCCTGGGAGGGATGAGCAGAAACTGGCCCAGTCGTGACCGCTTGGATCGGCGTAGTTGGTCGGTGATCCGCCGGTGTAGGTGTAGCGGTTCGATGCGCTGGACGGGTTCGTGGGCAGGGTGATGCTGTCTCGGGTGGCGAAGGTGCCCGTGCCCGGGGTGTACCAGCGCGCGGTCATGTTGACCTGACCCGTGTCGGGGTCGGTGTAGTCACCCTGGTAGCCGATCGGGCGTTCGGTGCCGGTGGTGGCTGTGCGCTCGCCGAATGGGTCGTAGGCGGTGCTGTCCGCTACCCGCTCGAGGCGGCCTTCCGGGTTGAAGCCGGCTATCACGTCGCCGTGTTGGTCGGCCAGGGTCAGGCGCTTGTCCGCGCCTGACTCCAGCGCCAGGAGCTCCCCCGCGGGGCCTCTGCTGAACCTGGTCGAGCCGTCGGTAGCCAACTCGTTGCTAGCGCCCGTATAAGTGAACTGCTGGGCGTTGCGGGCGGCTACCCGGTCCAGCGCGTCGTAGCTGTACGTGACAGCGCCGTGCTGTATGAGACGGTCGAACGCGTCGAACGTCAGGTTCTCAGTGGTCGCGCCGGTGGTCTTCGTGTCCAGCGTGCCGCGTGGGGTGTAGGTGTAGGTGCTCTCGCCATCGTCGAGCAGGCGGTTGCGGTCGTCGAATTCGGCGGTGACGTCGTTGACTGAGGTGCGGTTGCTCGCACCGTCCCAGCCGTAGGTCGTGGTCTCCGTTGGGGAGGCCCCGTCGCCCGGGTCGTGGCTCCAGCTCGTCAGGCGGTCGGATCGGTCGTAGGTGTAGGTGTTGACGCCTGAATCGGCGACCTTCTCTGTTTGCTTCTCGGTGAGCCGGTCGTCGTTGTCGTACTCGTAGCTGACCGCGGCGATGACTTCGGGCGCCGCCCTCGTGGCGTTCCACGGTCGGTTCAGCTCGTCGCGCGTGAGGCGACCCAGATCGTCGTAGGAGAACTGACGATTGCGATCACCGCCGTAGCCGATGTTCCTGACCTGGTTGGCGTTGTTGTAGGTGAGAACCTGGGTGGTGCCGGTCAAGCTGTCGCGAATAGATGTCAGGCGGTTGTCGGTGTAGCCGTAGGTGGCAGTGCCGGCCGCGTCGGTACGGGTGGTGAGGTTGCCGTCGGCGTCATAGCCGAACGTAGTGTCACCCGACGGGCCGGCAGACGTGAGCAAGGCACCGCGGTCGTTGAAGGTGAACGTGTCGGCGCCGCCGGGGGCGGTGCTCGTGACGAGCCGGCCCAGTTGGTCGTGGTCGTACTGCTTCTCGGTGGTCGCGGTTTCGGCGCCGGTGCCGGTTTCGTGGGTGAGTTGGCCCAGTAGGTCGAACGTTCGAGTGTTCTCGACACCGCCCGGTGCGTTGAGCGTCACCGGATTCGCCGCGATGTCGTAGCCGGCACTCCAGGTGCGGTCATCGAGGTCGGGATGTGCGTCGGTGGCGGGTTCGATGACGGATTCGGCCAGGCCCCAGGTGTTGACTGTGTAGCGGGTGGTATTGCCGTTGCCGTCGGTGTAGCGGGTGCGGTTGCCCGCCGCGTCGTAGCCGAACGTGGTGGTGATCTGCTCGGTGGCCGAGACCGGTTCCACCTGCTGGGTGAGACGGCCCAGGGCATCGCTGGTGTAGCGCGAGATGTGGCCGAGCGGATTGGTTACGGTGGCGAGGTTGCCGGCTCGATCGTAGCCGAAGCTGCTCTGCCGCAATGCCTGTCCGAGGTGGTTGAGGTCGACCTGTTGGGTGGCCCGGCCTGCGAGGTCGTAGTGCGTGCGGGACGCCCTTCTCTCGCCGTCGGTGACCTTCACCTGCCGGCCGGCACGGTCATATCCCAAGTGGACGTTCACACCTGCGGCGGTCGTGAGCCTGGTCAGCTGGTCCAGCGCGTCATAGGTGTACGTGCTGTCCGCACCGCTCGGAGTCGCGGTGGTGGTCACGTTGCTGGCGTCGTCGTAGGTGTACGTGCTCGTGTAGGTACCCGGCGTTGGGTACCGCTCGAGCTGGCTGTGGGTGATCTGGCGACCGAGATCGTCATACGTGCTTTCGGTCCGCGCCCCCGTGGGATCGGTGACCGACAGCAACTCCCCCGTGCGGGTGTACGTGTAGTTCCACTGACCTCCTGCTTCGCCCGCGTTGTCGGCGTGTGGATCCGTCTGCTGGATCAGCCTGCCCAGTTGGTCATACATGTAGCGGGCGACCGTGCCGCGCGGCCCGGTCAACGCGGTGACTCGGCCGAGCTCGTCGTAGCTGGTTGTGGTGGTGGCTTCGATCGAAGAAGTGGAACCGGGTGGCGTGTAGTTCGGGGTGGTGGCCGAGGTCTGCCGGCCGAGTTTGTCGTACGCGAAACGCCAGGTGTTGTCGTTGGCGTCGGTCGTGTGGGTCAGATTTCCGAACGTGTCGTAGCCCGCGATCGTGGTCGGGCGGGCGGTCACCGGCTGCTCGCCGACATTCTCGACGACCACCGGCGGCGCCGCACTGGACACGACCTGACCGAGTTCGTCGTAGCGGACGTTCGTGGTGGACGCGGCGGGGTCGACGATCGAGGTGACCAACCCGCGCTGGTCGTAGCGATACGACGTGGTCAACGACTCCGTTCCTGTGTGGACGGTCTCGCTGGTCTGCCGCCCCGCCAGGTCGTAGCCGAAGTCGACGACCTCGGCGCCCGTGTCGGCCGTGATTCCCGTGTTGGACTCGAGTCCGGTCATCCGGACGCTGGTGACGTCGCCGTTGCGGTTGTAGGTGAGCGCCGTGCGCCGGTTCAGTCCACCGGGGTCGGCGGTGGTCGCGGCACGACGGCCGACCGCATCGGTTTCGAAGGTGGTGACCCGGCCACCGGCCGTGGTCACGCGGGCGGGATTGCCGGCAGCGTCGTAGGTGGTCTCGGATAGCACCAGGTCGCGCTTCGTACCGTCGGGGTTGTGGATGCCGAGGGCGGACGTTTTGAAGAGCAGGCCGTCGTTGTAGTACCGGTAGCCGGTGGCGCGGCCCATGGCGTCGGTGCTGCGGACCAACTGCCCCGCCAGGTCATAGGCGTACGAGGCGAGCACCAGGTAGTCGTTGGGGCCCGGCTCGGCTCCGTCGGGATCGCCGTTCCAGCCACGGAGCCGGACCTCGGCGATCGCGTTCCGTGCGGTGTAGGCGTACTCGTACTGCACACCGCTGGCGTCGACCATGCGGGTGCGGTTGCCGAAGCGGTCGTAGCCGAAGCTGGTCTCGTTGCCTTCGGCGTCGGTCACGCGAACGACACGGTTGTGCTCGTCGTACACGAGCGTCGCGGTTCGGGTGGGATCCCCGCCGGTCAGGTCGACGGCCTCGGCACTGGTCGGGTTACCGTCCGCGTCGTAACTGGTGGTCGTGCGCAGCCGGTGCGTGTCGCCGGTGATCTCGTTGGTCACGCCCGGGCTGGTCTGGACGGTCGGGCGGGACAGTTCGTCGTACGCGACGGTCGCGGTGACCCCACCGGGAAAAGTGTCCGAGATCTGTGTGGTCGAGATCCGTCGACCGAGTGCGTCGTAGCCGAACCTGGTGACCAGCCCGGCAGCGGACGTCACCTGGGCGAGGTCACCGTTGCTGAAGTACGAGTAACGGGTGACGGCGCCCATCGGGTTGATGGTGGTCTCCACGAGCCCGGCCGGAGTGTTGCCGCCACCGAACGCCGGCGAGCTGTCAGTGGTGTAGGTGTGGCGAACGACGCCGCCGTCGGGCGTGGTCTGGGTTTCCAACTGCCCACGAGCGGTGTAGGTGTACGCGGTGCGGTACTGGTTGTCGGTCGCGCCGGTGGACCGAGCGTCGCGTGCGGCGATGACCTTGTCCAGACGCGGATCGGTCAGGTCCGAACCGACCGGGGTGTACTCGAAGTATGCGGTCTGGCAGTCGGTCGGCGCGATGCGGCAGGTCTTGCGTGAAGTGACGTTCCCGCGCGGGTCATGCGCGAGAGTGATCGAGTTGCCGTTCTCGTCGGTGATGACGTGCTGGAAGCCGTTGTCGTCGTAGGTGAACGTGCGGGCGCCCTGGAACTCGATGGGCGGGAACGAACCCGGGCCGCCCCCGATGGGGATCTCGCAGAATGGTGGCTTGTCCGGCGGTGGTGGGCAGGTGGCCGGTGGGGTCACGACACTCTCGTCGGGTGGCGGGCCGTCCTCTGGTCGCGTTTCCATCCCAAGTGGAGCGAGGTACCGCAGGATACGGCCGCGGAGGGGGTCGTATTCGTAGAAGTGAGCGCGGCCGCCCGGGTCCGTCACCCGTACCGTGCGAACGATGTTGGTGGGGTCGCCGGACACGACCGGGGCAGCGAGCTCCCAGGTGCCGCCGTTGCGGTCGGTGTACTCGAGGAGCCGGTCGCGTCCGGTGTCGTAGGTCATGGTCGCAGTGGTCTTGCCGCTGGGCAGCACGGTTTTCGTCATCTGGTCGGCGGCTGCGCGGGCCTGGAAGTGCGCCTGGACGGCCGGCAGGCCGAGCGGGTGCTGGTAGATCGCGACCTCGTCGATCAGACCGGAGAACGACTGGCGTTGCGCGGTGCCCGTCTCGGGCCAGGCCGACCCCGCCGGGAGGTGCGCCGCGCCGACCTGGCTGTAGGTGAACGGCGCGTTGTCGATCACGCCGGCCCGGGTGCCCACGGCCTGGCCGTCCAGGTACATGGTCGTGGTGTTGAGCGAACTGGACAGCACGATGTGGTGCCACGCGTTGTCGTTCACCGTGCCCGGCGTGACGATCTGGTCGAGCCGGCCCGTCCAGAACTGGCCACGGAGTTTGCCTGACGTGTCCACATAGAGCACGGGCACGTACTGCGTGGGCGCCGTCCCGAGTGGCTTGTTCTGCTTGCTGAACAGCGGTCCCGGTGTGTCCGTCCTGAACCACATCTCAACCGTCAGCTCACGGCTCTTCTTCACGACCCCGTCGGGCAGCGTGATCGCCGACGTGGTGCCGTTGAGGGAGGCTGCCGTGTCCTGCCCGCCGGCCACCACACCTTCGGCGCCCAAGCCGACGTCGAGGTACTTGGCGTTGTCGGCACCGAGGTTGATGCCGATCTGGCTGAACGCGTCGACCCCGCCCTCCTCGCCGAGGCGCCAGTACGAGTCCGGTTTGGAGTCCACCACCGTGCTCCGATAGTGGGAACCGGTGGCGTAGTCGTACCGGGTGCATCCGTCGGTCGGGTCGCACACCTGGGTCAGGCGGTCGCCGTCGTAGGTGTAGGTCCAGGTCAACCGTCCGCCATCGACCGGATCGGTGCTCACTGTCCTGATATGGTTGCCGGTCCAGGTCAGCTGCAGGGACCGGTTGCTGGTGCGGTTGGTGACGGTGGCGAGTTTTCCGTCGGTGCCATATGTGAAGGCGACTGAGCGGCCGGCGTTGTCGTACAACTGGGTAAGCCGGCCATCGGCACGAAACACATACAGCGACGCGGACTTGTCGGTCAGCGTCCAGCCGCCGCCCTCCGCCGCGGTCCGTGCCACCAACGTGGCGTACCGGCCGGGTGGCGACATCAACCGGCCACCGGTGGGCTGGCCACTCGCGTTGAGGTTGGCGCCGAACCGGGCCTGCTGACCGTCCGGATAGGTGAGCATGACGTTGCCCGAGCCATCGCCGTCAGGGGTGATCCGCATGTCGTACTGGCTCGACCAACCGGCACCGAACGCCGAGTCCCGCCGCGGGTCGAGGCTGTTGTAGGTGCGCACCACCGACAACTTCGGACCGATGGTGGACACGGTCGCGTCGACCGCGCTCGCCGTGTAGTTCCCGACGTGTGGGTCGAACTCACCCGACTTGCCGCCGTACGGAGCATTGCCGAGGTGCGCGGTGATCTCCGGCTGCGGAACAGCGGTCAACAACGTGCTGAACGGAAGCGCCGGACTCTCCGAGGTACCGTCGAACGCGAACACCCGCCAGTGATATGTCTTGCTCCACTGCAGACGCCCAGCTGGGACCGTCCACATGGTGCTCGTCTGTCGACCGGAGTCGAAGCAGGCGACCGGTCCCGGTTCGCAGATCTCGAACCGGTACCGCAACGAAGCGTTCGGTGGGGCGTCGATGTCCACGCCCTGCGCCCACAGGCTCGGGGTCAGCGTCGGCGCCGAGTATCCGTTGGGTGGGTACTGCGCCTTGATCACCGGTGCCACATCTTGCACGCGCAACACCAACACCGCGGGCGGGATCTGCTCGTCGGTGAACACCGGTCCGCCGTACCGCATCATGCTGAACTCGTACCGGTACGTTCCCGGTTCTACCGCCTTGATCGTCGCGTCGACCGTGACCGACGCTCCCCGCGCGACGTCGTGGGGGAGCTTCGCCGCGCTCGCCCACCCCACGTAGGCGCCGGAAGCATTGAAGTAGCGGTACACCAGCGAGTAGCCGTCCTTGATCAACGGGTGCACACCACGGTTGGTGATCGTGATCTTCACCTTGCCGCTCTGCGTCCGGGTCACCGGTGGGTCGGGCACGGGGTTCACGAACTTGTACTCCGCGTTGAACGGCGTGTGGGTCACCGCGAGACGAGGCGGGTTCGCCGTACCGGCGCCCGTGAACTTCTTCCACCCGAAGACATCGCTCTCCGACGCGCGCACCGTGAGCCCGTAGTTGGCCTGCTGTCCGGAGACCCACCGCTGCACCAGATCCCGACCGGGCACGCCCAGCCCGACCGGCTCGGTGGCCGTCGGGCATGGCGAAGTCGTCTGTCCACGCGGGATGTATCCGTGCGCGAAGGACGCGCTTGTCAGTGCCGGACCAAAACTGGGCCCGGGGAACCGGTTGTTGTCGTCCGCCGCCCAGTTCTGCGTCACCGGGTGCACGGTGATGGGCCGCGGGTTGCACGACCAGGAGTGGTAATTGGTCAGGGCCAGCTGAGCACCGAAGATCTTGTGGTTCCGCAGCGTCGACTCGACCCCGGGGAACCAGAGATAGCTCGCGGCCGTGTAGTGGCCGCCCGAGTCCCGGGAGTGTCCGACCTTCAGATCGCCGTCGACGCGACTGAAGTTCGAACCGTCGCTGTTGCGCTGCACGTACATGCTCGCCGGCGCCGCACGGACATCCACTGGCGGATCGACGGTAACCGGGTACACCCGCGCGGGATCCCGCAGCCACGCCGAGTCCAGCGTCATGCGGACTGCCTGGCCACCCTGGTGCTCAACCAGTTCGTAGACCACGCCGTACGACGTCGCGTACTCGCCCTTCCGGTCGTCGTAGGCGGAATCGAACATGAATCCCTGCGGAATCCGCGCGCGTTCCTCGCCCTGCTCGTCGCGGAAGACCACCGCCCCGTCCACCACCGACGCCTTCATGCCGGTCAACCTCAGGGGGAACAGCCAGGAGTGCGGAGCGTCCGGCGACGCCAGCCGCAGACTTTCCTTGATGCCGGTCGGAGTGACCTCCAACCGCAGGTCGGTTTCCGGCCGCACGGCCGGGTAGGTGACCGTGTTCCCCTGGACCACGCCGGCCGAGGGCGCCGCGCCGTCCACACCGAACTCGAGTCGGTGCCCCGCGTCGATATCCATCCGCACCAGTGATTCGGCGTCGGCCGTGGGCGCTGTTCGGGTGCGCACCGAGTCAGCCGCGTTGTGCCAACCCTCCCTGTCCGAGCCGTCCGCCGCCTGGGGCACCAACCTGGTGTCGATCGGCTCCCAGCTGCCGTCGGAGCGCCGGAAGTTCATCGGCTCGCGACTGAACTCAGTGGTCCGTGTCCCGTCGGCATTGTCGAACGTCCGCTGTGTGCTGCCCCGCAACTCCGGCAACTCCTGGCTGGTCGCGGCATCGAATCCGCTCACCTGCCGCTCCGCGGCGCCCACGACCTGCGCCTCGTTGCTACCGCCCGGATCGGCCTGTCCCTCGATCGGCGGGTACTTCGACTGGAGTGACTCAGCGTCCGCGACGTTGCCGCGGCCGGCGGCCTCCTCGTGCGCCAACCCGGCCGCGTCACCCCACCGCTGGTCCGGCCCGTGTGCCGGGCTACCCACCTGCCGAGTGTCGCTCGGCGTGCCAGGGCCAATTGCCGTAGCCACGACCGCCACGACCAGCAATGCGGCAAACCCGCGCTGCACGCGCCAGCCAGAACGTCTACCGAGAAAGTTCGTTTCGATACCAGTCCGCATCAACGGAATACCCTGCCCCTCCAGCATGAGGTGGCAAGACATGCCTGAGCAGAAATTCCGGCCACCGCAGGTACGAATACGACCCTCCCCACAGGGCCCCGCAAACTCAGAAATACCGGGTTCGCCGACGCTTGAGCAAGTGTTGCCACCCAGACGGACTAGCAGGCAATGTTACACGAAATATTTGTGATGCATGTCACTATCTCTTCACGTTGACGTTCCCCACCAGCGAAAACAAGACTGGTCGATGGCCCGCAGGGAGGCGGGCGACACTCTGCTCGAGCTCACTCATCGCTGACATTCGCGTTCGTCGGGGCGCACTGGGGGCACCGGTCGACATCGTTCACGGCATCGCCATGTGGATTTCGCCATGTCAGTGGAAGGGATTTGTCGTGCGCAACAAATTCTGGTCGATCCCGCTGGCGATGGCCACCATCGTCGGCTTGATGACGTCATCCCTGGGCACGATATTGGCCACAGCTGACAAAAACTCTGCGACGACGTCGCAGGCGGAGGAAATCAGTAGCGAAACCTCCGTTCTGCAATGCGCTTCCTCAGCGCCGATCTACCGGGTCACAACTGCCGGTCGCATGCACCTGTATCAACACCTGGACCCCGAGACCGGCACGGAGTCGTGGAATCCCAACTGGCCACAGATCAGCAACGGTTGGGACGACGGGCGACCGGTCGCAGCCCCGGACGGGGTGTTCTACGGCGCGTGGAACACCGGCGAACTGCGCCGCTATCGATGGAACGGGACGACCTGGGACACGTTCGACGGGGCCGCGTCCGAGACGATCGATGCCACCGGATGGGCGCACTACAACACCCCCGACTACCGCAACCGCATCACCGTCGACGCCGAAGGGCACATCTACACGGTCGAACCGGACGGCTACCTGCACTGGCGCTCGTACGATCACGCCACCAAGACGATGACGCACCGTGTCATCGCCTCCGGCTGGAACCAGTTCAACCACATCGTCGCCGCCGGCCGCGGCGTGCTCTACGCACGCACACCCGCCGGAACCCTCTACCGCTACCGGTACCACGCCGCCTCCCAACGACTCGCCTACAACAGACAGGTCGGCGGCGGCTGGCAGATCTTCGACCGGATATTCTCCGCAGGCGGCGACATCCTCTACGCCATCAAGCCCAGCGGCGCGATGCACTGGTACCGCTTCAACGAGGACACCGACACCTGGGCGGCGTCATCTGGCCGATGGATGAGCGGCGGCTGGAGCGACTGGGCCACCATGGCACTTCCCACCGCCTGCAACCGGGTCGGCACCAGCGTTCCGCAGCGTCCATCGGTCCCCGCCCAACTCCACGGCGCCGTCACCCTGCTCAAGGCCGCCAACAACCAGGTCCACTACACCTATGTCGACCCAGAAGGCCGAGCCATCCACGCCGCGGTGACCGACCTCAGTGGAGAGACGCCGGCAGGGCTGGCCGCCGTGCCGGGCTTCACCGGAGCTACAGCGACCACGAGCACCGCGGAACACCAGAACGGCCGCGTCCAACTCGTCGCCAACGGCACCGACGCCGAACTCCGCGCCGACAACCAGACCGCTGCCAGCGGGCCCTGGGCCGGCACCACCTCGTTCGGCGGCTTCATGGCGACGCCGGCATCCGCTGTCCGGCTGAGCAACAACACGCTGTCGCTCTTTGCCCTCGACGCGGATCACGGCCTGTGGGCCCGGCGACAGTCAGCAGCCAACGGGCCCATCGCACTGTGGATGCCCATCGGCGCCACACCGCTCGCCCACGAACGGCTCACCCTCGTACCCACCGCCACCGGCGTTCGCCTCATCGGCTTGGGCCGCGACGGCCGTTTCCACACCGCCACCTACGAGAACAACACCCTGAGCAGCTGGACGAACCTCGGCGGCAGCATGTTCACCGGTGTGGCATCGGCTGTCGTGATGCCGGACAACACGCTCCAACTCTTCGCCACCGACACCGCCGGCACCGTCCTCACCCAACGCCAAACCGCCGCCGGTTTCCCCGGAACCTGGGCACTCATCCCCGGCCTCACTGCTGCCGGAAGCCCGTCGGCCATCATGTCGCCGGAAGGCACCCTCCAGATCGTCGCCAGAGGATCGGACGACTACGTCAACTACTCCGGCCAGGCCGCGCCCGGCTCTCCGGCCTTCACCCCTTGGCGCCAGGTCACCGACGAACAGACCTCCACCGACCCCACCGCGCTCGCCGTACCCAACGAAGCCACCTGGGTCGTCGCCTACCTCAACGACATCAGCGCACCCAAGCTCCACCGCTACCGACCCACCACCACGCGATCCACCGCCGACGCGACCTTCACCGAGATCCCACTGGGATGGACATGAGCGTGTTCTCCGAATTCGATCTACGGCGAGCCCGGGCCGTCTACTCCACACTGCCCGAGTACGCACAGCGCATCCGGCAGGTGACCCACCAGCCAGGAACATCCGCGACGCAGCCAGACCTGACCAGCTACGAGTTCCAACTGTTCTCCCAGAACGGCGAGGACGGCGTGCTGGCCGAGATCCTGCGCCGCACCGGCGCTCGGACCCGCTGGTTCGTCGAGTTCGGAGTGGAGTCCGGACGCGAAGGCACCTGCGTCGCCCTCGCCGACGTCGCCGGCTGGGAGGGCCTGTTCATGGAGGCCGACGACTCCGACCATCACCTACTGGCCCAGAAATACCGAGGCAACCACAAGATCCGCACCCTGCACGCCATCGTCACCCCACAACGAGTGAGCGAACTGTTCGGCTACGGCCATGTCCCACAAGAACCCGACGTGGTCTCCATCGACATCGACGGCGGCGACTACTGGGTCTGGCAGGCCATGACACACCGCCCCCGTGTGATCGTGATCGAGTACAACTCCGCGCTCCCCCATGACGAGCAGCTGGTGCAGCCACCGCACGCGGGCCCGTGGTCAGGCACCGCCTACTTCGGTGCCTCGCTCGGCGCACTGATCGCACTGGGCGAACAGAAGGGCTACCAACTGGTCCACTGCGAGATGGCCGGAACGAACGCCTTCTTCGTCCGCACCGACCTCGCCGCCGGCTTCCTGCCACCCGACCAGGTCCAACGGCGCGGCCCCAACTACCACCTCACCTCATACGGTCACCCCACGGACAACACCGACCGCGGCTACCTCACTCCCTCGCACAATGGGCGCACCCCCCAGACAGACGGGAAGCTGATCCGCGTCACCGACATCCCACTGGAATGGACATGACCAGACACAGCAGCAATGTCGCCGACAGACCCGTGCGATCCCTTGCAGCGGTAGTTCTCACCGGTGTGCTTGTAACCGGTCTTCTCGTCGCTGGCGGAGCGACCGAATCCCACGCCGACACGTCCACGGCCGCGCCGACAGCATCGTGGTTCACCGCGCTTCCACCGGTGCGAGTGCTCGACACCCGTTCCGGAGTCGGCGTGCCCGCGAACGCCGTCGGGCCGCGCGGCGCGATAACGCTGAATCTGTCGGCACGGATTCCTGTCAACACCACGGCGGTCGTGCTCAACGTGACCGGCGTGGCCGTGACCGCGGCAACCTACGTCACCGTGTACCCGACGGTTCGCCACCGACCGCGTCGAACCTGAACCTGAACCGGGGCGAGGCCCGCCCCAACCTGGTGACGGTGGCGGTCAGCGCCGGCCGATCGGTCGATCTGTACAACCACAACGGAAACACACATCTGCTCGCCGACCTGGCCGGCTACTACGCCCCCGGGCGCGGGTGCGAAATTCAACCCCAGGCAGGCCGAAGGTGTACGCAGCCTGATCATCCGTGCCGGCCAGACGGCCGTGCTGGACCTGTCGGAGTTTGTGCCGGCCTCGGCCACTGCGGTAACTCTCAATCTGACCGGCGTTGAACCGACTGCCAACACTTACGTCACCGCTTGGCCCGCGGGCACTGCCAGACCACCCACCTCGACACTGAATCTGGTTGCCGGCACACCCAGTCCCAACCTCGCCACCGTGATGCTGGGTACCGGCCGCAAGGTCAACCTCTACAACGAGGCAGGGAGTGTCGAGGTCCTGGTCGACCTCACGGGCTTCTACACGCCAGAATTCGGCGCCGCGTTCACGCCGGTCACTCCCACCAGAGTCCTCGACACCCGCAACGGGACAGGCACATACCTGGGTTCCCCGGGCGCCATCGGCGCGCGGACCGTCGCACGTTTCCATCCCGACCAACGGATCCCGGACAACGCGATCGCTGCGGCGATGAACCTGACCGGAGTCGCGACGACCAGCAGTACCTATGTCGGAACCACTCCCCTCTGGGTCGACGTGGCGCCCGCTGCCCGCGACACGTCGGTTCTGAACCTCGTCGCCGGGCAGACAGCGGCGAACCTGGTCGTAGTACCACTCTGGAGCAAGGAACCCGACGCCAGGCTCGCGTTCTACAACCACTCCGGCAACACGCACCTGATCGCCGACCTCGCGGGCTACTTCTGGATGCCGCCGGAGCCGTGTCCGTCGGTCTGTTCCTACGCATGGGGGAACAACCTGGGCGATCTGGCCACTGGCACCACCACCCGCCACGTGACGTCTCCGACACCTCAACTCGGCCTGGCGAGCGCCCGGGCAGTCGACAACCGCATCGCGCTCATGCCGGACGGAACTGTCAGGTCGTGGGGTGCCAATCGCTACGGCCAGCTCGGCGCCGGATGGTTGGGTGGTTACTCCACCGTTCCGGTCCGCGTGCCTGGTCTGACCAACGTCGTCGCTGTCGCCGACGCGGACGACGCGCGGATCGCGCTTCGCTCCGACGGCACCGTTTGGGAGTGGGGCCACACCATCGGTCGCCCCGATCTCGATTACAGATCCGTCCCGCGGCAAGTGCCGGGCCTAACCAGGGTCACCTCCATTTCCGCCAGTTATCGAGCCGCCTACGCGGTCCGCGAGGACGGCACAGTGTGGTCGTGGGGCGACGACTCGTTCGGACAGCTTGGCGACGGCGCGGCGGGCGGGATTTCGCGGGTGCCGGTACAGGTCTCCGGTCTGACCGGGGTAACCGTGATCGCCGGTACGCGCCATAACGGCTACGCGGTGCGCGGTGACGGCACAACCTGGGCCTGGGGTTTGGCCGGATTCGGGCAGCTGGGCAACGGCACCTGCACCGTCCCATCCTCGTGCCTTTCGGCGATTCCGGTCCAGGTCTCGCATCTCACCGGCGTCACCAACGTCATCGCCACCCACGACGGCGCGATGGCTCTCGACACCGACGGCCGAGTCTGGGCCTGGGGCGGGAACTGGGACGGACAACTCGGCAACGGCACGACCGAAGGGCAAGTGAACACACCCGTCCAGGTAATCGGTCTCCCGCCGATCCAAGCTCTCTACCGAGGGGAGCGCAGCGCTCGCGCCATGCCGGCCTGACCGCGGAGCTGTCGGGGGCCTGGCGATCGCCCGTGGCAAACTCGGCCTCGTGCAGATCGGGATGCTTGGACCGTTCGAGGTTCGCCTGGACGGTGGTGCCCTGGCCGACGTGCCGGGGGCGCGGTTGCGTGGGCTGTTGATCGCCCTTGCGCTTGAGCCTGGTCGGGTGGTTCCGAAGGCGCGGCTCGTCGACTGGATTTGGGGGGAGAACCCGCCCTCCGATGCGGCGAATGCCTTGCAGCGCCTGGTTTCCCGGCTGCGGAAGGTGCTGCCGGAAGGGTCGATCGACGGGCAGCCGAACGGCTACCGACTGGTCGTGGAGCCCGATGCCGTCGACGCCGTGCGGTTCGAACGCCTGGTAGGCGACGGGGCGCTGCGCGAGGCCCTCGCCCTGTGGCGCGGCGCGGCCATGCAGGACATCGGTTTGCAGGAAAGCGCGGCGTTCGACGCGGCGGTCACCCGGCTCGAGGCGCTGCGCCTGACGGCTCTGGAAGATCGGTTCGCTGGGGACGTCGGCGCCGGGCTGGTCGCGGAGCTGACCGACCTGGTGGCCGCGCATCCGATGCGTGAACGGCTGGTCGCCGCGCTGATGCGGGCCCTCGTCGCCGCCGGTCGGGACAGCGAGGCGCTGCTCGCCTACGAACGCACGCGAGAAGCCCTGGCCGACGCGTTGGGTGTCGACCCCTCGCCGGAATTGTCCGCCTTGCACGTCGCGCTGCTGCGGGGCGAGCTGGGCCGGCGGGAGGAGACCCGCAAGACCAACCTGCGTGCCGAGCTGACCAGCTTCGTCGGCAAGGACGCCGACGTCGCCGTGGTCCGCGAGCTCATCGCCGAGCATCGGCTCACCACCCTGATCGGGCCGGGCGGCTCAGGGAAGACCAGGCTGGCCACGGAAACCGCCCACACCCTGCTCGATGACCTGCCGGACGGGGCCTGGTTGGTGGAACTCGCGGCCATCGGCGCCGACGGCGACAAGGGGGGTGGGCCCGAAGGGCAGGGGGGCGGGAACAACGTCGGGCAGGCGGCGCTCGCCGGGTTCGGCCTCCGGGACGCGCTGCTCGGCGAGGCACCGAACCTGGCGCCGACCGATCGGCTCATCACCGCGATCCGCGAGCGCGAGGTGCTGCTGATCCTGGACAACTGTGAGCACGTGATCGAGTCGGCGGCCGCGTTCGCGCATCGACTGCTCGGGGAGTGCCGGAAACTCCGGATCCTTGCGACCAGCAGGGAACCGCTGGGTATCACAGGTGAGGCGCTGTGGCTGGTCGAGCCGCTGACCGTGGAGGGCGACGCGGTCCAGCTGCTGCGGGACCGGGCGGGCGCCGTGCGCAAGGATTTCAGCGGGGATGCGTCCACCATGGTGCGCATCTGCCGGGCGCTGGACGGGATGCCGCTGGCGATCGAACTGGCGGCCGCCCGGCTGCGCACCATGTCCCTCGACCAGCTGGCCCACCGGCTCGACGACCGGTTCCGCCTGCTGACCGGCGGTAGCCGCACCGCGTTGCCACGGCACCGAACGCTGCGCGCGATGGTCGACTGGAGCTGGGAGCTGCTGACCGACGCCGAACGGACGGTCCTGCGCAGGCTCGCGGTGTTCTGGGGCGGCGCGAGCCTGGAAGCGGCCGAGCGGGTCTGCGCCGGTGAGAGCGTCGAGCAGGAGCAGGTGCTCGAGTTGCTCACCGCGCTGACCGAGAAGTCACTGCTGGTGGCCGAGGGTGACAGCGCACCGCGCTACCGGATGCTCGGCACGATCAAGGAGTACGCCAGGGACCGCCTCGCGGAGGCGGAGGAGTCGGACCTGGCGCGCCGCGCACATCTCGCCTACTTCACCGACCTCACGGAGACCGCCGACCCACACCTTCGCCGCGCCGAGCAGTTGGAATGGCTGGCCACGCTCGCCGCCGAGCACGACAACATCGGTTCCGCCATGCGTGGTGCGCTCGCGGCCGGCGAGGCGCAGGCGGCGATGCGGCTGGCGGGCGGCGCCGGCTACTACTGGTGGCTCGTCGGCCACAAGGCCGAAGGCCGGGAACTGATCACCGCGGCCACGGAAGTGCCCGGCGAGGTGGCCGATGAGACGCGGGCCTGGGTGTACGCCCTCCTCGTGACGTTCGTGAGCTCCGGGATGGGCGACGAACGCCAGGCGGCCGAGTGGGTCCACAAGGCATGCGAGTTCGGCCGGCGCGGTCAGGTCCGCAACCCGATGCTGGGGTTGATCACCCCGCTGGAACGCATGTTGCGGGAGCCGGCCACGGCGCTGTCCGCGTGGGAAACGTCGCTGTCCAGCGAGGACCCCTGGGTAGCCGCGATGGCCCGGCTGCACCTCGGCAAGATGCGGATCGCCCTCGGTCAGGGCGGGCGGGACGCGGACTCGGACCTCGAGACGGCGCTCGCCCAGTTCCGAGCGCTCGGCGAACGGTTCGGGATCTCGTTCGCCCTGACCGAACTGGCCGAACGCATCGCCACGCGCGGCGAGTTCGCCGGTGCGTGCGAGCACTACGAACAGGCGATCGCGGTGGTCACCGACGTCGGTGCCATCGACGATGTCATCCGGATGCGGTCGCGACAGGCGCAGCTGTACTGGCTGCTGGGCGACAAGGACGCCAGCGCGGCCGCCATGGCCGAGGCCGGGCGACGGGCGGCACGGGTCACCTGGCCGGAGGCGCTGGCCATGCTGGCCCTCTCGAAGGCGGGACTCGCTCGCCTGCGCGGCGACATGGCGGAGGCGTACGAACAACTGGAGCGTCGCGACCACCAAGTGGGGCGACGAAGCGAAGCAACCGGGCATCCGCGTGGTGACACACGACCTGCGGGGGTACCTCACGTCCGATCTGGACGAGGCCCGTAAGTACCACGCCTCGGCGTGCCAGGCGGCGGCCGAGACGGGATACGCGCTCGCGATCGCGCAGGTGGTCGTCGGAGTCGCGGACCTGGCACTGCGCCAGGACCAGTACGAGCAGGCCGCTCGACTGCTCGCGGCGAGCATCGCCGTGCGCGGGCTGCCGGACCGTGCCAACCCGGACGCCACCCGGATCGAGCAGACGGCCCGAAGCCGCCTCGGCGACGCGGGGTTCGCCGAGGCGGCTCGGGAAGGCACGGAAACTGGCTGGACCGAACTCGTGGCCGTCACGCTCGCTGAATGATCATGTCGCCGTGCCGGGTGCGGCCGCTGCCTTCGAGGTGGGCGCGCCCGGCGATATGGCCGACCGTGACCTCACCGGCCGCGATGTTCGCCTCCAGCGCGGTGACGCGATCCAGCTGGACCCGACTCGATGACGTGTGCAGTTCGCACTCGCCGAGCGACCCGTCAGCGTGAACGCTCGAGTGCGCCAGGTACGCGAGCAGGCTGGAGCCGGCGGGCAGGTCGATGGTGATGGCCACCGAACCGTCGCCCGAGACGGTCGTCTTGACCGACAGTCGGCCGCCGGCGAAGTCGACCTTCGTTCCGTTGGCCACCTTGACGTCCGACTCGCTCGCCTTGTTCATGGGTTCGACCAGCACCACCGTGTCGGTCCGGTCGGTCGCGGTGATCTGGACCTGAGCACCGGCCACCTGCACGGTGGCCGCGATGGGCCCTGGCGTCGCAAAAGTAGGCATGTCAGGCTCGCTTGTTGAATGTCGAACGCGCCCACAGGTACCCGACGAGCGCGATCCCGACGCACCAGGCGATGGCGGTGATCGCGTCGCCCGTGTCCGGGGTGCCGCTGAGCAACCCGCGAATGGTTTCGATGATCGGCGTGAAAGGCTGGTACTCGGCGAACTCCCGCAGGCCCGGCCCCATCTTCTCCGCCGGGATGATCGCGCTGCTGAAGAACGGCAGCAGGATCAGCGGCACGGAGGCCATGCCCGCCGTTTCCGGAGACTTGGCCGCCATTCCCAAGGCGATCGTGAGCCAACTGGCCGCGAACCCGAGCAGCACGACCATGCCGACCACGCCGAGCCAGTCGAGGAAACCCGCGGCCGGACTGAATCCCATGAGGAAGGCCACCCCGATGAGGGCCGCGATGGCGATCAGGTTGGTCAGCACACTGGCGATCACGTGACCGGTCAACACCGCGCCACGGGACACGTCCATGACCTTGAACCGGTTGATGATGCCCTTCGTCATGTCGGAGTTCACCGCCACCGCGGTGCCCCCCAGCCCGTAACAGACGGCCATCAGCAGAATGCCCGGCGTCGCATAGTCGACATAATCGACACCGACACTGAACGCGTCTCCCATCATGTACACGAACATGAACAGCATCAGGATCGGCATGAGAACCGCGTTGAATATCGACGTCGGGTTACGGGCGAGGTGTTTGAAGTTGCGGCGCAACATCACCATGGATTGAGTAGTCCCTGTTTGAGTGTTCACTGTGCTGCCTCCGTGGAGTGGCCCGTCAGGGCGAGGAAAACGTCATCGAGGTCGGGTGTGTGGACGGAGAACTCCTCGGCGCTGAGTGAGTTCTCGTCGAGCCGGTCGAGCAGCGCGCGCAGCGACTTCGACCCGCCGTCGCTGGGCACCCGCAGGGCCAGCGCCTCGTCGTCGCGCGTGGTGTCCGTGAAGATCCGCTCGGCCGCGTCGAGCTCGGCGACCGTGGTGAACCGGAGCCGGACGTGGGTCCCGGGGATCTGGCGCTTGAGCTCGTCGGGAGTGCCCTGGGCGACCAGGCGGCCCTGGTCGAGCACCGCGATCCGGTCGGCCAGCTGATCGGCTTCCTCGAGGTACTGGGTGGTGAGGAAGATGGTCACGCCGTCGGCCACCAACTCGCGGATGATCGACCACATGGTGCGACGGCTGCGCGGGTCCAGGCCGGTGGTCGGCTCGTCCAGGAAGATGAGCCGCGGGTTACCGACGAGCGTCATCGCCAGGTCGAGCTTCCGGCGCATCCCTCCGGAGTAGGTCGACACGGGCTTCTGCGCCGACTCCACCAGATCGAAGCGTTCCAGCAGTTCGGTGACGATCCCCTTGCCGGAGGCCGACCGGTTGAGGTCCACCATCAGCTGCAGGTTCTCCTGCCCGGTCAGCAGCTCGTCCACCGCGGCGAACTGACCGGTGACCCCGATCGCCGCGCGCACCGCCTTGGCCTCGGTCGCGACGTCGTGCCCGGCAACGCGTGCCGTCCCGCCGTCGGCCTTCATCAACGTGCTCAGCACGTTCACCGTTGTTGTCTTGCCCGCCCCGTTCGGGCCGAGCAGGGAGAAGACCGAGCCCGCACGAACATCCAGATCGATGCCGTCGAGCACGACCTTGTCCCCGTAAGCCTTTCGCAGTCCGGAGACCGTGATCGCTGAAGTAGTCATGGGACGAACTATCGGCAGCCGGCCTGACACGCCCCCGCCACGCCACTGACACGGCCCCTGACAGCGTCAATGACAGCGTCTTGACGCGCTATGACCTGCGGGGTTCGAGCTGCGGGCAGGTGACCGAGCCATGCCGGCGGCCGAGCGGCCGGACCGGTTTCGCGGCGAGTTTGGGCAACCCGAACCAGCCGATGAGCCCACCGGTCAGGAACAGGCCGGCGCAGATCAGCATGCTGTATCCGTACCCGCGATCCAGGGCACCCGGATTCTCGGTGGCGTCCGGCGGGAGGCCGACCAGCAGCGGGAGTGCCGCCACCACGAGCAGGCCGGCCACCCTGGCCACACCGTTGTTCACCGCGCTGGCGATCCCCGCACTTCGGTCGGAGATCGCGCTGAGTACGGCGGCCGTGACCGGCGGGGTGATCAGCGGTACGCCGATCCCCGTGAGGATGACGACCGGGAGCACGTCGCCCAGGTAGGAGGCGTCGGCACCGATCCGGGTCGCCAGGACGAGCGCGACCGCGCAGATCAGCGAACCGGCCAGCAGCGGGACCCGGGCACCGAACCGGGTCGTGAGCTCGCCGCCGTACGGCGACAGGAGCAGCGTGAGCACGGGCAACGGCAACAGTGCCAGACCCACCGTCCACGCGGAGAATCCGGCGGTCACCTGGAGCTGGATGGGCAACAGGAAGAACATGCCGGCGAGGGCGCCGTACACGAAGAAGCTCGTGAGGTTAGCCGCACTGAACTGCCGCGAACTGAACAGCCCCAACGGAAGCATGGGTGCCGGGCTGCGTCGCTCGACGAGCAGGAACGCGGCGAACACCACCAGAGCGCCGAGCCCGACGACCGCGCCCGAGGACTGCGTCAGCGCGTAGGTCATCCCCGCCAACGCCAGGACGGCCAGCAGGGCACCCGTCACGTCGAACCGGCGTGGTCCTTCCCGGTCGCTTTCCGGCACATGGACGATCAGCAGGACGGCCAGGACCACGGCCAACGGGACGTTCACGAAGAACACCCAGCGCCAGCCGGCGAGGTCGACGATGCCGCCGCCGAGCAACGGACCGGCCGCGCCGGCCACGCCGCTCATGCCGGCCCACCAGCCGATCGCCCGATTGCGGTCGTCCGGATGGAAGGTGTCCTGGATCAGCGCGAGCGAGGTCGGGACGATGAGCGCGCCGCCGACGCCCTGAAGCGCACGGGCGACGATCAACACCTCCACGTTCGGCGCCGCACCACAAAGCAGCGACGCGACGCCGAACCACACCACGCCCACCAGATACAGGCGGCGCCGGCCGAAGCGGTCGCCCAGGCTGCCGCCCACGAGAATGAGCGCGGACAGGGTGAGCGTGAACGCGTTCACCGTCCACTGCAGCTCGGACATCGACGCGTTCAGGCCGAATCCCAGTGACGGCAACGCGATGTTGACCACTGTGGACTCGAGCAGCACCAATCCCGAACCCACAGCCGTGACCAGGAGTACCCAACGCCCCACGGGCTCCGACAGCCGAACGAACTCCGTCATGGGTCCTCACTGTCCTGGCATCGGCGGCGATATGCAGCAGCGAAAGCTGACACAATCCATAAGCCACCGTTATGAATGGACGTGTGATGGACTGGCAGGAGATCGAGGCGTTCCTCGCGGTCGCGGACGAACTGCATTTCGGCCGGGCGGCTGAGCGACTGAAGCTGTCCCAGGCCAGGGTCAGCCAGATGATCAAGAAGCTGGAGCGGCGGGTCGGCGCCCAGTTGTTCGACCGGACCACCCGCCGGGTGAGCCTGACCCCGATCGGTCAGCGGCTCCTCGCCGACCTTCGTCCAGCGCACCGGTCGGTCCTCGACAGCATCGCCAGGGCGCGGGCGGCCGGCCGCGGCATCGCCGGGGTACTCGACGTCGGGTTCCTCGGTCCGCTCGCCGGACGGGTGCTTCTCGACATCATCGACACCCTGGAATCCACCCACCCGGAGCTGGAGATCCGCCTCCAGGCGACCGAGGTCGACGACCCCTGCCGGCCGTTGCGGGACAACGAGGTCGACGTCCTCCTCACCCAGCTCCCGGTGACCGAGCCGGGCATCACCACGGGACCGGTGGTCATCGTCGAGCCGCGCGTGCTGGCGGTGTCGGCCAGACATCCGCTGGCCGGCAAGGACACCGCCTCACTCGAGGACCTCGCCACCGACCACATCTTCCTCCCCGCCGGGGCACCGCCCCAGTGGCTGGCCACCGCCCAACCGTGGAAGACGCCCAGCGGCCGGCCGATCGAGCGCGGAGCGGCCGTCCGCACGTTCCAGGAACTGATGACGCTGATCGCCGCCGGCCAGGGCATCTGCACGGTGGCGGCACACAACACCCGCTACCACCCCCGAACGGACATCGCGTTCATTCCGATGACCGATGCGCCGCCCTTCGAGTTCGGACTGGTTTGGCGCGCCAGCGGCGAAACCACTCGGCTGCGGGCCTTCGTCGAAACCACCGGCCGGCTGGTCGACGACTGGGGCGGACCAGCCGCCACCGCCACCCGTTGAGTTCAGCTGGGGAAGGTGCCGCTGGTGACGTTGACGAACGTGCCGGTGATCGCCGCCGCATCGTCGGAGGCGAGGAACGCCGCCGCGGCCGCGACCTGTGCCACCCGGGGTGAGCGGCCCAGTGCCCGCATGCTCGCCAGGTGCTCGAGCACGCCCCGGAACGTCGCGTCGTTCACCTGCATGGCGGGGTTCACGGCCGTGAGCTTCGCCGGGCTGATGGCGTCCTCGACGCCGGAGGTCCAGATGCCCAGCGCGCGCACTCCCTGTGGCCCGATCTCGACGGCCAGGTTGCGAATGAACGTGTCGAGCACCGCGTCGGCCGGTCCGGTGCCGCCCATCAGCGGGCTGCCGTTGGCCGATCCGCTGTTCAGCGCGAGGATCACCCCCGAGCCCTGCTTGACCATGTGGCGCGCCGCCGCGCACGCGGTGACGAACGCCGCGGTGGCGCCCGTGATGATCGGGCCGACGAAGTCCGCGGTGGCCAGGTCCACGAGCGGGGTCCCTTGCCGGTCACCACGGCTGGTCAGGTTGAACGACACATCGACGCTGCCGCGCTCGGCCACGACCGCGCTGAGGTGCTCCTCGACCGCCTGCTCGTCGAGTGCGTCGACCACCGCGACCGTGGCTGACCCGCCGACGTCCTTGATGTCGCGGGCCACGACCTCCAGCGTCTCCCGGGTGCGCCCCGCGAGGATGACGTGGGCGCCCTCGTGAGCGAACGCCGCGGCCACGCCGGCGCCGATCGAGCCGCCGGCGCCGTAGACCACCGCGTTCTTGTTCTCCAGCAACATGGCGCCTCTCCTTGTCCGCCCGGCAACGACAGCCTGCGTGTCCTGGGGAGGTCGGGGCACGCGTGCCGCCCACGTGTCCGCCACCCGGACACCACCCGGGCGGCACGCGGGTCGCCGGCCCTCTAGGTGGACTGACGTTCGTCCGCCTGCCTGACCAGCGTGGTGAACCGGTGCAGGTCCACCTGGTCGGGTCGGGCGGTCAGCCGGTCGGGTCCCTGTAGGAGGTCAGGTCACACGTCGATCTGCTCGAGCATCCAGGAGCCGAGTTCCGTGTTGATGGGCGCGGAATGGGGCAGGCTGCCGGTGGAGGAGCACCGGAAGTCGTCCAGCTCGCTCATCTCGAGGCTGATGGTGGAAACGGGGCTGTCGGGGTCGGCGACGGCGACGGCGCTGACCGTCGGTACGAAACAGGTGAACGGGTACGGCACCTCCGTCAACGGAATTCCGAGGGCTGTCGCGGCGAGGGGGAAGCTGTTGAGCGTTCCGCCGGCCACCGAATCCAGCGCGGGGATGTCGATCGTGTGAATGTCTGTCGACGAGTTGCCGTCGACGATCAGTTTTGCCACGAGGTTTTTGTCAACGCCGGCCTCGGTGGTGAGCGTGGTGCCGGTGAAACGTCCACTCTTGCACCGGAGCGCCTCCGCGCCGATCGGGACACCGTTGCCGGTGCCGTCCCCCCGTCCGGCGGCCACACCGACGAGGCGCGGCATGCGTGGCCAGCCACCGAGATCGTTAAGCCTGTTGACGAACTCTTCCCGCAGCGGATCCGGACGTTGTGGGATGGTTTGGTCCACGGTTTGGATGTGGCGACACAGCAGTTGCCGGGCGGCTGGACTGTTGAGCAGCGCCGACAGCATTCCCGATATGGGATTGGGATCCTTCTGGGCAATGAAGTGCGCAAGTGCCTGGACGCCGATCGGGATCCAGGCACCCCGGTGCGGGCTGTCATACGACAGGTACACCGCCGTCTCGGAGCGCATGCGTAGCGCTTCCAACTTGGTCAGCGCGTACCGGGTTACCAACCCGCCCATGCTGAACCCGCCGACCACCAGCGGCACATTGCCGGTGCGCTCAGTGGTTGCTCTCATGATGCACGCGATGGCGACCTCGGCGTTGTCCAGGATCGAGGCGGCCCGATTGTCGTATCCCAGCAGGATCACATCCTGACCCCGTTGTCTCAGCTTCTCGGCGAACGGGAAGTCGCCATTCACGCCGTGCCAGAATTCATTGACGTTGCTTGCCCCGAGGAAGAAGCCGTCGGCCAGGATTACCGGTCTTCTCAGAGTGGTGTTCTGGGAACCGCGGAACACCCAGGCGGTTCCGCCGTCGAACTGCCATTCATCGCTGAGTGGTGGTGCCGCCAGCAGCCCGGGTGTCGCTCTACCAAGCAGATCCCGTGGGGGCATGACAGGATTGGACATGGTAATCCTCCGAGAGGGTGATTTCGCGAAATTGCGAACAGCTACCGTAGCGGACGTTAGCAGCTGGGTCCTACCGATTTAAATAGGTACGGATGGATTGCGTCCGTCCGTGTCACCCCGCTACGGGGGATGTGTTAGCACGCCGAATGAAGGTAGGAGTCCATATTTAGTCCGCTATGTCGAACTTGCTGCCGTGGCACGCACATAGGAATCAATCATCTAGCGGAGCGTCAGGGTGTAGGCGTGCTCGAAGCGGGCGCCCAGCCGCTCCCAGCTCCGCGCCGATCGGGCCAGCGCGTCGGGCTCCTGGTGGTGCCGGCCGGTGGCCCGCAGCACGGTGGCCGCCGCCCAGGCGTTGCTCTCCGCCGGTCCCTCGGCGATCGCGGCAAGGTCGGCACCGGCACGCGGCAGGCCGGCGGCCACCGCGAGTTCGGTGGCCGCCGCACGCGCGAACGACAGGTACCGGGCGTCCGTCTTGTGTTGCCACGCGCGTTCGGCCAGCCCCGCTGCCCGGTCGAGATCACCGAGCTGCAGCGCGATCCTGGCTTCGACGAAGGTGGCCAACGGAACCAGCCGGTCATGATAGGGGCCGGGGTCCCGCATGACGTGGGACTGCCAGCGGGCCACGCCGGCGCGGTCCTCGCGCAGGCCGTGGGCGAGGCTGACGAACATCGTGGTCACGTGCATCCAGAACACCGGCGGCTGGCCGGCCCGCAGCCAGCCGTCCCACATGAGGTCGGCGAGCCGGATGGCCTCGTCGAGGTCCCCGGACAGGACGATGGCCGGAATGGTCTTGCTGGCCGTCAGGTACACGCTGTCGCCGTCGAGGGCATCGGCGATGATGCTCTCGGCCGCCGCCCGCGCCGCCGGCAGCTCGCCCGCGGCCACGGCGGCGAGGCTGGCGAGCCCTCGGGCGTCGTCGATCTCGGCGGCGTACGCCGGGCCGTGCGGGTCGAGGTTCGCCAGGATCGCCAGGCGCTCGGCGGTGATCCGCGGTATGTCGTGCCCTCGGCCGTCGTTGGCCGCGGCGGTGCGTGCCAAGTCGAGGCTCGCGCTGATCAGGGCCGGGTCACCGGTGGCCCGCGCCGCCTTGACCGCGGCCGCCGTCAGTTCGGCGTCTGGCCGGAGCACGTCCGGGTTGGCGTTCCACGCCGCCGCGCACGCCAGCCACGCGGCGACGACGGGATCATCGCGGTCGCCGCTCGCGGCCGCCTCGGCCAGTAGCTCGCGACGGCGTTCGAACGAGATCTCCGTCTGGAAGGTGACGAGGAACCGGCCCGCGAACTCCACGGCACGCGCGAGCGCGATGGCGGTCGCGTCGCGCTCGCCGGCCGCCCGAGCCCGGTCGGCGGCGGTGAGCCACAGGGCATAGGTCCGATCCGAGTCGTTGATGACCCGCGCGCATTCCGCCGCGTGGCCGAGATCGCGGACCGCCTCCCGCTCCTCCGTCGCGCACCGGGCCGCATGCTCGTACCACCCGACGGACTCACGCAGAAAGCCGCGGGCGAAGGTGAGCCGGCCGAGCAGGCGGGCGAGTCGGTGCGCGACAGCGTCAGAACCACCGGGTACCAGCGCCGCGCGGAGTTCGCCGGCCACCCGGTCGAAGTCGTGCCGCCAGTCCCCACCGAGCCGGGCCACGAGGCCGGCCGCCGTGTCCTCGGCCCAACACAGGTACCGCTGCCGCACCGTCTCCTGCTCCGGATCGGCGGCGAGCTGCTCGATCGCGAACGCCCGGATGGTGTCGAGCAGCCGCCAGCTACCGGGCCGGTGGTGCCAGACCAGGCTCTTGTCGACCAGCCGGCCGAGGATGTCGGCCGCGGTGGCCGCGTCGACGCCCGCGACCGCGGTCGCCGCCGCCACGTCGAAGTCGCCGGCGAACACCGACAGCCGGCGAAAGACCGCCCGCTCGTCGTCGGAGAGCAGGTCGTAGCTCCAGCCGATCACCGCGCGCAGCGACCGGTGCCGCACGACCGCCCCGCGACCACCGGCGAGCAGCCGCAGATAGTCGCCGAGCCCGGTCAGCAGCCCGGCGGTGCCCAGCGATGCGGCCCGCGCGGCGGCGAGCTCGATCGCCAGCGGCAGCCCGTCCAGCCGGACGCAGAGATCCGTGACCGTCGCGGCGTCGAGCAGGTCGTCGGCGTGTACCAGCTCGGCGCGGTCCCGGAACAGCTCCTCGGCGTCGGTGCCCAGCGGGAGCGGCGTGACCTGGTGGACTCGTTCACCCGGCAGCCCGAGCCGCTCGCGACTGGTCACGAGGATCGTCGTGGGGCAGGTGGCCAGGATCAGCTCGACGAACTCGGCCACCGCGTCGAGCAGGTGCTCGCAGTTGTCCAGCACCAGAAGCGACGGCCCGCGACCCAGCCGGGCCACGACGGCCTGCGCCACCGGTTGGTGCGCGTGTTCGGACACACCCAACGTCGCGGCGACCGCCTGCGCGACCAGCCCGTCCCGCACGGGCACCAGATCCACGAACGCCGCGCCGTACCGGTACTCCGGGGCGGCGGCCGCCGCCACCTCCCCGGCGAGCCGGGTCTTGCCGACCCCGCCCGGCCCGACCAAAGTCACCAGCCCGCCGCCGGCCAGCCCCGCCCGCACGGCGTCGAGGTCGCCGCGGCGCCCGACGAAGCTGGTCGGCGTCCGCGGTGACCCGGCGATGACCCCGGGCGGCACGACCGGCGCGTCGGTCTTGTCGGCACGGGCGGCGAGCGCCTGCCGGTCGGCCACCCCGTACTTGCGGAGCAGCGACGACACATGGCCCTCGACCGTACGCACCGAGATGTGCAGACGGCGCGCGATCTGGGCGTTGGACAAGCCGGCGCCCAACGCCGTCAGCACCTCGATCTCCCGCGCCGAGATCTCCGGTCTACTCAAAACCACCCCTGGCCACCTCCCCTGGCCAGCCACGATAACGCGACTCCAGTACGTGGCCGCGCGATCACGTCATCCGAGGCAGGTTCGGACGGCGCCGGCCAGGTTGGTCGCCCTGGGGTCGTCGGGGCGGAAGTTCCACAGGTTGGTGACGTAGCCGAAGCCGACCCGGGCATCGGGGTCCGCGAAGCCGACCGATCCGCCGGAGCCCGGGTGTCCGAACGACGCCGGGCTGAGCATCGGGTACGGCGGGCAGGCTCGCCAGAACCCGAGTGACATGTTGAAGGAACGGTCGGCGGGAATGTTCAGTCCCGGTGGCAGCCCGTGCATGGATGTCGTGTCGGTGTGGATTTCTGTCGCTGTCGCGACGGTTGCCGGGTTGAGCAGTCGTACGCCGTTGACATTGCTTACCGTGGCGGCGTACATCCGGGCGATCGAGTGTGCGTCGGCGACCATGTTCGCGGCCGGGTGCTCGGATGCGCGCCAGGCACGGGTGGTGAAGTAGTCGGCCGAGGTGAAGGCGCCGCCGAGTTCGCCGGCGCGGATCGCGACGGAGCCCGGACTGTACAGCGCGGTGACCCACGCGGTGACCGTGTCCGCGTCGAGTCCGGTCACCTTGATCATCCCGGCGAGCAGTTCCTCGAAGCTGAACGGAGCGGCCGTGTGGATCTTCGCCACCCGCTTCTCGTGCCGCTCGGGCAGCCCGATCCAGGCGCTCAGGCCGAGCGGACGAGCCACCTCCTCGGCGAAGAACGTGCCGAGTGACTTGCCGGTGATCCGGCGCACGACCTCGCCGACCAGATATCCGTAGGTGTTGGCGTGGTAGATGTGCTGAGTTCCCGGCTCCCACAGCGGCTTCTGCGCCTCGAGTGCCCGGATGACCGGGTCCCAGGCGCAAGCCTGCTCGAAGGTCAGCGGTCCGTCGACGATCGGCAGACCGGCCTGGTGGGACAGCAACCAGCGCACCGGGATGTGTTCCTTGCCGCCTCCGCCGAACTCGGGCCAGTACCGGGTCACCGGGGCGTCCAGATCCAGCAAACCGCGCTGTACCAACAGGTGCGCACAGATCGCGGTAGCACCCTTCGTCGTGGACGCGACCTGCATGACGGAGTTCCCGTGCCACGGGCGGTTCGCCTCGCGATCGGCGAGACCGTCCCACAGGTTGACCACGAGGCGGCCGCCCGCGTAGACGCTGCACGCCGCCCCGACCTCGCCGCCTCCCTCGAAGTTCTTGCGGAACGCGTCGGCGACCTTGCCCCAGCCGCGCGCGACACCGCACTCACTGTCGTTTTCGGAGACGTTCGCGGAGGCTGTGCCGTGGCCGGCGAGGCCGGCGAGCGCGCCGGCACCCAGCACGCCCGCCAACAGGGTCCGGCGCCCAATGTGTCCCCGTTCGGATGTCGTATTCGCAGTGCTTGTCATGGCGACCACGGTCACCGGTCGCGCTGACACCGACCAGTCACGGCGCTGACACCTACCCAGCGTGCAACGCCGGGTTCCGGTCCTCGACCACGAAGGTCGCGGCCGTCTGCGCCTCGGCGCCCGCCGTGGTGACGTAGGGCAGGACGCGGAAGTCCGCGCGCAGCTCGCCCGCCGTGAACCTGGTGCGGACGTAACCTCGGCGGTTCTTGAAGAACTTGATGTGCGGATTCTCCGCGAGCTCGCGCGCGTTGGCGTTCTCGTTGCCGTCGCCCGTGCTGGTGATTGACGTGGCGACCAGCTCGACGCCGACCCCCTTGGAGTCGGGCTGGTCGGGGTTCTCCCGGATGTCCGCCGCCCAGTGCCGGTGCACGTCGCCGGTGAGCACCACCCCGTTGCGCACCCGGCCCATGGCGGCCGTGATCCGGTCGCGGCTCGCGTAGTAGCCGTCCCAGGAGTCCATGTCGAAACCCTGCTGCTCGGTGAAGGTCCGGTCGCGCTGGGCGAAGAACACCTGCTGACCGAGCACGTCCCAGCGGGCTCGGGAACGGTGGAACCCGTCGAGCAGCCAGCGCTCCTGCCCGGCGCCCGTGATGGTCCGGTTCGGGTCGAGCCGCTCCGCGCAGTCGATCTTCAGGCCGTCGCCGCAGGCCTGGTCGTCGCGGTACTGGCGCGTGTCGAGCATGTGGAACGTGGCCAGGTCTCCCCAGGCGAAGCGGCGGTAGAGCCGCATGTCGGTGCCGCGCGGGCGGGCGCTTCGCCGCAGTGGCATGTTCTCGTAGTACGCCTGGAAGGCGACGGCGCGCCGGTCCGGGAAGCCCGGGTCGGGTGCCTCGGGTACGTCGCCGGCCCAGTTGTTCTCGATCTCATGATCGTCAAAGACCACCAGCCACGGCGCCGTGGCGTGCGCGAGCTGCAGGTCCGGGTCGGCCTTGTACTGGGCGTACCGCTGGCGGTAGTTGGCCAGCGTGCGAATCTCCGGGCCGGCCACCGCTCGGATGTCGCCGGAGTTCGCCGGGTACTCGTACAGGTAGTCGCCCAGGTGCAGGACCAGGTCCGGGTGGTCCTCGGCCAGCCGGCGGTAGGCGGTGAAGTAGCCGTCGCCGTAGTCCGCGCAGGACGCGAAGCACATGGTCAGGTCGGGCATCGAGCCGCGCGGCGGGGTGGTCAGCGTCCGGCCGGTGGGCGAGACGTGGCGGCCCGTGCGGAAGCGGTAGTAGTACTCCCTTCCGGGGCGCAGGCCACCGGCCTCGACGTGCACGCTGTGCGCGGCCGCCGATCGGGCGATGGTCGCCCCGCCGCGCACGACGTGCCGGAACCGCTCGTCGGTGGCGAGCTGCCACTGGACCAAGCGGTCGCGGTCGGACATGCCGCCGAGCCCGTTCTCCGCCAACGGATCCACGGCCAGGCGGGTCCAGAGCACCACGCTGTCCGACCACGGATCCCCGGAGGCGACGCCGAGCGTGAACGGGTTCGTGGTCAGCGGGTCGTGCCCGGCGCCCCGCTGGGCGGCCGCCGCCGGCCCGGCCGCGAAGCTCGCGAGGCCGAGTCCGGCGACGGCGCCACCGAGCAGGATCGAGCGGCGGTTGACGGTGTCGTGCACGGGAACCTCCAGGATCAGGGTGATGCCCGTGCAGCCCACATTCCGGTCATGTCCGATACCTGTGGTGCTGGGTGAACCCCGCGCCACAGGTAGGTGAACACCGGCCGGTCATGAGCCGAAGGCCACCTCCGGGGACGTTCGGTCCCCAGAGGTGGCCTTCGGCGACCTCAGTCCTTACTCCTCAAGGCGACGGCGACGGCTGACGAGCAGCAGAATTCCGCCACCACCCAGGAGCAGCACCATCAGGGCAAGCAGCCCACCGACCCCGACACCCGTGTAAGACAGGCCGCCCGGCCCGTCGGGAGCCGGTGCCGCGGGGGCGCCGACGTAGCCGGCGTCGAGGGTGAAGTCCTCCCGATGCCCGGCACCCAGCTTGACTGGCCGCGTGCATCCACTCGCCGGGTCGGCCGCGGAGTCCGTTCCGTTGAGACCGGCCGCGGCTGGCTTCGTCAGGGTGTGACTCCCGTAGGCGCCTGGCAGCTCCGTCGACGGGAAGCACACCTGGTAAGTACCGTCCGGCAGATCGGAGAACAGGTACTTCCCGTCCGGACCGGTCTTCGTCGTCGCGACGACCTCGCCCGAATCGTCCTTCAGCGTCACCGGGACGGCCTCGATCGGCTTCTCGCCGGCGTCCTGCAGGCCGTTGCGGTTGGCGTCATCCCAGACGTAGTCACCGAGCCGGTTGACCGGCGGGACGATGCCGAGGTCCTCGTTGAGGTTCGAGCGTCGCCCGACGCCGACCGTGACCGGCTCCGTGCACTTCGTGGCCGGGTCGGCCGCGGAGTCCTTCCCGTTGCCGCCACCCGCCCCCGGCTTCGTCGGCACGTACTCGGTGTACGGGTCGTCCAGTTCGGACAGTCCGAAACAGACCTTGTACGTCCCGTCCAGCAGCTCGGAGAACAGGTACTTCCCGTCCGCGTCCGTGGTCACCGAGGCGACCGTTGAGCCGTCCTCGCGGACCAGCGTGACCGGCACGTTCGGAACACCGGGCTCACCCTCGTCCTGCAGCCCGTTCTTGTCCCGGTCGTACCAGACGTAGTCGCCGATCACGTTCGGTGGCGCGACGATCCCGGCGTCCAGGGTCAGATCCTCGCGGTGCCCGGTCTTCAGCTCCGTGGTCACCGTGCAGCCGGTCGCGGGGTCGGCCGCCGAGTCGGTTCCGTCGTGTCCGGCCGCGTTCCGCGTCGTCAGCTGGTAGTCCGCGTACTCGGCGGGCAACGCCGCGACGTCGAAACAGACCTTGTACGTACCGTCCGGCAGATCGGCGAACAGATACTTCCCGTCCGGTCCGGTCTTCACCGGCTCACCGACGGGCGTCCCCTCGCCGTCCTGGAGCACCACTGTCACGCCCGGCACGCCGGGTTCACCGGCGTCCTGAACACCATTCT
Source organism: uncultured Actinomycetota bacterium (assembly GCA_963826035.1). Lineage (GTDB taxonomy): Bacteria > Actinomycetota > Actinomycetes > Mycobacteriales > Pseudonocardiaceae > Actinophytocola. The sequence goes on from CAWGVZ010000010.1 coordinate 2,123,755, forward strand.
TGTTGGTGTCTGCCCAGACGAAGTCCCCGACCCGGTTGACCGGCGGCGCGATGCCGAGGTCCAGGGTGCGATCCTCGCGCTTCGCCGGCCCGAGATCGGTGGTCATCGTGCAGCCGGTCGACGGGTCGGCCGCCGAGTCGGTGCCGTCGTGCCCGGCCGCGTTCCGCGTCGTCACCTGGTAGTCCGCGTACTCGGCGGGCAACGCCGCGACGTCGAAACAGACCTTGTACGTACCGTCCGGCAGATCGGCGAACAGGTACTTGCCCTCCGCGTCCGTGGTCACCGGGTCACCGACCGGCGTACCGGCACCGTCCTGCAGCGTCACCCGCACGCCCGGCACCGGAGCCTCGCCCGTGTCCTGAATGCCGTTCTTGTTCGCATCCACCCACACGTAGTCGCCCAGCTTGTTCAACGGCGTCACGATGCCGCCGTCCAACGTCAGATCCTCGCGGAACCCGATCTTCAACTCGGTCACCGCTGTGCACCCGGTCGCCGGGTCCACAAAGGAATCCGTGCCGTCGTGCGACGCGGCGTTCTGTGTCGTCCACGACGCACCCGCGTAGTCCGCCGGCAGGTTCGACAGATCGAAACAGACCTTGTACGTGCCATCCGGCAGATCGGCGAACAGGTACTTGCCCTGCGCGTCCGTGGTCAGCGGATCACCGACCGGCTCGCCGGCACCGTTCTGAAGCACCACGGTCACACCAGGCACGCCCGGCTCGTCCGTGCCCTGAACACCGTCACGATTCCTGTCCAGCCACACGAAATCACCGAGGCGGTTCACCGGCGGCACGATCCCCAGGTCGAGAGTGAGGTCTTCCCGCTTCGCCGGCCCGAGATCGGTGGTCGCCGTGCACCCCGTGCCCGGATCCGCGGCCGAGTCCGTGCCGTCGTGCCCGGCAGTGTTCTGCGTCGTCACCTGATAGTCCGCATAGGCGGGCGGCAGGTTCTCGATGTCGAAACAGACCTTGTAGGTCCCGTCGGGCAGGGTGTCGAAGAGGTACTTGCCCTCCGCGTCCGTGACCATCGGAGTCCCGACGGGAGTTCCCTCGGCGTTCTGCACGACCACCGACACGCCTGGGACCACGGGTTCCCCCGCATCCTGAATACCGTTCTTGTTGGTATCAACCCAGACGTAGTCACCGAGTTTGTTCAGGGGCTCGGCCATGATGCCCGCGTCCTGTGTGTGGTCGACCGCGCCCGCATCGCCGGTCGTCACCGTCGCGATCCCGGCCGGGTCCACTTTGGAGTTGATCTGGGGATTGTCACCCGCGTTCTGCGTTGTCCACTTGAGCTGGTCGATCTGTGGAGCACCGGGCAGCGTCGAGGTGTCGACGCCGCTGTAGTCGAACTTCAGCGTGTAGCACGTGTTGGGCAGGACGCCCTGCTCCTTGCCGAAGTAGTACAGACCCTGGGCGTCGGTCGTCGCGGTGGCCAGCGGCGCGCCGGCACCGTCGCACGGCAGCAACTGGACGACCACGCCCGGTACGGCGGGTTCGTCCGGGTCCTGAATGCCATCGCGGTTACTGTCGAACCAGGTCCGGTCGCCAAGCTGGACCGGCGCCAGATCGCACAGTGCCTCCAGGTCGGCGAGGCCGTTGGCCTTGCCCCAGCCTTCCGAAGCGGTGTCACTGATCTGGTACCCGTTCGGATTGCCGTCGGCCGCCATCGTGCCGTCGGCCCGGTCGAACCAGCCGACACCACCGGTGTTCAACGCCGTGGGGTCCATGACCGTGGCAGGCATCTGGGATGCGTTGTACACGGTCGCCACCGCGCCCTGCGCGATCTCGTGGTGCGGCGAACCGTCGGCCGAACTGGAGTAGTACTCGCCGGGGTAGTACTCGACGACTTCGGCCGCCTCGCTCGGATCACCGGTCGCGCCGGCGTTGTTGTTGGCACACTCGGCCGTGCCTTCCCAGGCGAACGAACCGTCGGCCTGGCGGCAGGCCCGGTTGAGGTCACCGCCGGAGACGGTGTCGAAGAGTCCGCTTGAGCCATCCGCGGGCGGCATGGCCCGGCCGCCCTGGTCGCCGAAACGGTCGCGGAAGGCGAGGACCAGATCGCCGTTGGCCTCGATGCCGACGTCGGTCAGCAGCGGTTCGGGATTCTCCACCAGCCCGCCGGTCGGCGCCGGCTGGGTGAACGTCCCCTGCCACGGGAGCCAGCGGTCGGTCGGGGTCCCCTGCCACAGCGTGGTGCCGCGCTGGAAGTCCAGGGTCTTGGTCAGCACCGGCGCGCCGAAAGTTCCGGCGGCCGGGTCGAAGGTGCGCACGACGACGCGCATGTCCGCCGGCTGCTGCGTCGACTCACCGGAGCACACGCCGCCGACGTAGACCACGCCGTCCCGCACTCCCAGCGCCCCGGGGCGCCAGTCACCCGCGGCCGGGCAGCCCGGGTCGGGGATCGCGACGGAGGACGTCGGTGCGGCAGCGGTCGCGGCGGTGGCGTCGTAGAGGTACAGCCTGCGGTCGGCCAGGTTGACCACGAACAGCGTCGAGCCGTCCTCGCTGATGTCGATGTCGCCGAGGGACTGCTTTCCGACCACGTCGGCGAAGGCGCCGTCCGCACCGGCCGCCATGTCGTGGGCGGCGGTGCCCGGGTCCGGCACGGTGGTGAAGAGCGTCGTGGTGTTCGCCGCGGTGTCGGTCACGTACACCGCGCCAGGGCCGCCGGCGCCGTACAAGGCGGCCCGCTTGGCGAACGCGCCGGAGAAGACCCGCTTGTCCGTCCTCCGGTAGGCGATCCCGTAGACGGTCCCCGTGTCGCCCTGCGTTGCCAGCGTTTCCGGAGCGGGCCCGGTGCCCCGAGCGGTGAACGGCATCGACACCAGTGAGCGCGCCGCGTCGTCGACACCCGGTTGGATGCCGTTGCGCTGGCAGCCGGTGACCAGGGTCGGATTCTCCTGGCAGTAGTCGGCCGGGTTCCACAGGCCCAGCGTGAGCGACACGTTCTTGCCATCGCTCACGTCCACAAAGGACGTCATGGGCGACAGTCCCTGCCCCGCGGGAGCGGGTTGCAGGCTGCTGCCGGAGGGGGCCGCGCCGTCGACCCGGTATTCGCCACCGGAGAGTCCGGACAGCCCGACGGTCGCGGTGCCGTCGGTGGCCGTGGTCGCGGACGCGGTGTTCCCGGCGGTGTCGGTCACCGTGATCGGCGCACCGGATACGCCGAGCGCCAGCGCCGGCTGGTAGGCACCGGATCCGGTCACGTCGCGCACCACCCGGATGGCCAAGGTGCCGTCCGCCCGAGCGGACGGGTCCGCCGCGTACGCGGAACTCCCGTCACCGGTGATCGCCGCCATGGTGCCCAGCACCATGACCGCAACCGTCGCTAGCAAGACTCTCTTCATTTGAAGCGCTCCGCTTTCCGTGACGGGGGACTGCACACGAGGCACGCCCTTCGCGCAACCTAAGCAATCCCGAATGGACACGGCGAAACGGAAAGAATCCCTCCGCTACCCAATTTTCCACTGGAGCAAACATTCGTTCACCCTGTACGCCCAGCCGCGCCAATGCGGCTGACACCTGACCGGGTGAATGCTGCCGTTTCAGTGAGGCCGAGGTGGATCAGCACTCGAGGATGCCCCTATCGGGACGAGGAACGAATCATCCGGACGATCTCGACTACGGGTCGAGTGACTATCCAAAAAGGACCCGTTGGAGGTACTCGCTACCGGGAGAGCTGCGCCAAGGCCTCAAAAGGCGCGGCGCCGAACGTCAGGTCGAACGACGTGTCGGCCTCGGCCGCACCGATCCGCGCTTCGATCCGGACCAGCTCACCGGTCTCGGCCATCCAATAGCGCAGGCGCGGTGCCGTCGTATCCTGACCGCCCGCGGTGCGCGGCCCCTCGAAGACGTCCACCACACGTCCGTCCACTGTGTCCGTACGCAGCCAGCGTGCGTCACTCTGCCGGAGAATCTGCGGATTGTCCGGGCGGTCGCTGCCCAGGCCGAGGAGCAGCGCCAGAGCGGTGTCCAGTTCACCGCCGGGAGCCTGGAGCGGGCGCAGCTGCCACTGCCCCGCCGGCGGGGTGTCGTCTGCGTGCGCGGCACCGGCGAGGAAGGCCAGCGCGGCGCTGTTCCATTGCAGGACACCGGCCGAGCCATAGCCGGCGCCGCCCTCGGTGTGCAGAGTGCCGTAGCCGATGCCTCGCACATAGTCGACCCGGCCGGCCAGTTCGAGCGGTCCGGCGGCGGTGGGCACACGTCCGCGGAAGCCCACGACCTGGTGGTCGTAGTTCGTGAACCTGGCCATCGCGAGAAGCTCGGCCTGTTCCTGGGAGAGCGCGCGTGGCTGCGACGGCGACGACCCACATCCGGCCAGCACCAGCACGGCGGCCATGGCCGCCATGGCGGCGAGGATCCTCATCAGGTGATCAGCAAGTTCGGCTCGGGAACACCGATCGCGGCCACGTCCACAGCCGCACCGGTCGCGATGGGGTGCGGAGTCCGTTCCGGGTCGGGCATTCCCAACTGCGGAGACGGCGCCGCCACGTCCCGGAACGACATCCCCAGAGGCGGATTCATCCGGGGCAGCGGCCCCGACAGCTGTGTGCCGTCCGGCGCGGGACAGGACATCGGCAGTCCTGCTGGGACCGTGGTGATCAGATTATTGTCCTGCAGGCAGTTCCCCACGGCCGGGGCCCGGGCGGACGCGGCGAAGGCGACGTCGACGCCATTGCCGCTCACCACGTTCCCGATCACCTGGTTGCGCAGCGGTGGGAGATCCGCGGCCGAACCGAGCACGATTCCCGCCACGGGATTCCCTTCGATCCGGTTGCGAGCGAGGAGGTTGTCCGTGCCACCGGCGATTCCCGCGCCGATCCCGTAGCCACCGTCGGCCTGCGCGGGCGAAGCGGGCTGCGCGTTGGCGGACAGCAGGTTGCCGACCACCGTCGCGCCGCTCTGTGGCACCAGGGCCTCCTGGTAGTCCGAATTGGATGTCAGCCCGACCCGGTTGCCGGTGAACCTGTTGCGCACCACGTACATGTCGCCGGACGTGTTCGTACCCTCGTAACCGACAGCGTTGCGCTCGGCGATGTTGTCCCGCACCACGATTCCGCAGGGACGACACTGTCCGACGTAGAATCCGGAGTCGGCGCTGCCCGAAGCGTAGTTCCGCTCGATCACGCCGTGCTGGGCGTCGAAGGCGTAGATCCCGTAGAGGCCGTTGTTGCTCGCGGTCACGTACGCCACCCGGAAACCTTGCAGCGGCGGGAACTTCGCCGTGTCCAACCGGGTGTACCCGTCACTGCCCTTGGCCAGGCCTTCCTCGCCGTCGGACATCCCCGTGACCAGGACGCCGTTGAGGGTGTTGGCCCGCACCGTCAGGTTTTCCACCGAGACACCCGAAGCGCTGACCACCACCCCGTTGGCTCGGCGAAAGGCCCCATCGATCACCACCGAACCGCGATCCGTACCGCGGAGGGTCACCCCGGCCGTCCGGAGCCGCACCGTCTCGGTGTAGCGGCCGGGCGAAACGAGGATCAGGTCGCCGGAGATCGCGCTGTCCGCCGCATCGGAAATGGTGTCGTAGTCCTGCGGGACCCGCAGGGTTTCCGGGACGGCACGCGCCGACGTCCCACATCCCGAAAGACCGGCGAGAACGAGCAGCGCGACAGTGACAAGAAGGGAGGCGACAAGACGGGGGGCACGGAACACCGCGACAGTCTGCCCCAGGTCCAGGCGCCCGAGCCCGTTCATCCCCCGCTCGGGTCAAATGATTAACCTGATCCGGCGATAGATGGGCCCGGTACGCCGTCGATCGCCATTATGTCCGCCATGACTTCCTCCGCCGGTCTGTCGCGCCGACGTCTGCTGGCCGTCGGCGCCACCGGTGCGGCGGCCATGGTCTCCGGGGTCTCCGGCTCGTCCGCCCCCGCCCCCTCCACACCGGAAACCCCGGCCGAACCGGCCGGGACGATCGACGCCCACGGCGAGCACCAGGCGGGCATCGTCACCCCGCGGATCGCCCAGCGGCACTGCGCCGTCGTGGTCTGCGACCTGGCGTCACCGGACGTCCGCGGCACGCTCGCGGCACTCGGCGCGCGGATCCACGCGCTGACCGGCGGCACCGCGACGCTCGGCGGCCTCGAGCCGGGACCGGCGACCGTCACCGTCGGACTCGGCCCTGGACCGGTTCGGCGCGTCGACCCGACACTGCCCGGAACCACCGAGCTTCCCCCGTTCGCGTTCGAGGACATCGCCCCGAACGACCGCGGCGGCGACCTGCTCCTCCAGGTCTGCGCGATGGATCCGCTGATCGTCGCCCTGCTGACAGCTGAACTCGCTCCGCTCGCCGGCACCGTGCGGTGGCAGGCGCAGGGCTTCCGTGGCGCACCGCTCGACAGCTCGGGAGCGGCACGCAACCTACTGGGCTTCGCCGACGGCATCGTCGGTCCCCGCACCGATGCCGAACTTCACGAACAGGTCTGGCTCGGCGGCCGGGTGGCGGGTGGCACGATCGCCGTCGTCCGGCGGATCAGGCTGGACACCCGTGCGTTCCACCGCCTGCCGGTAGCCGGCCAGGAGGCCGTGATCGGCAGACGCCGGGACAACGCCGAACCGTTGTCCGGCGGCGGCATCGACGCCGACGTCGACCTGGGTGCCAAAACCGCCCGCGGCGAGTATCTGATACCCGCCGACGCCCACGTCCGCGTCGCCCACCCGCTGGCCAGCGGGACCGGCCTGATGTTGCGGCGGTCCTACAGTTCGCCGGAAGGCCTGTTGTTCATCTGCTTCCAACGTGAACTCAGGACCTTCACGGCCACGCAGTCCACAATGGATGAGCGGGACGTGTTGATGCGCTTCGTCACCACGACCGCCACGGGAACATTCCTTATCCTGCCGGGTTTCGGACCGGACCGTCCTCTCGGCTCGACACTGTGGCGATGAGCGCGGGCTCGGGGACCGTGTCCGTGAACTCGAAGACGATCCAGTAGTTGTTGGCATAGTCCGGCGGAGTGGTGCTCTGGTTGGAGAACGGCTCAACGCCCACCCAGCCACGGAAGTCGCCGCCGTCGTCGATCACCTGCAGCAGCGGCCGGATGTGCGAGTTCCCGGTGTAGCAGGTCTCATTGCGACCGTCGGCGAGGCACCCGCACCACAGCCAGATGGAGTTGCGGCGGCCGCCGTCGTGCTCGGCAAGGTAGTACTGGCCGTCCCTGCTCGGCGCGCTCGCACCGCAGTTGCAGTGGGTGTTGTGCTCCCGATAGCCAAGACACTGGCCGGAGTCGCACATCGACCAGATCGAGAGCGAACTGAAGTCACTGGGGACGTTCTTCACCACGTCCTTGTTCCACTGCCAGGAGTTGTAGTTGACGTCGCCTTCCTGCGCGCCGTTGGCCTTGATCTCGGACATTGAAGCGCGGGAGGTGTAGTCGAAGGAAGCGTTGCTGCCGTAGGCGAAACCGTGTGTGGCCGAGTAGTTGGAGAAGCCGGTTGGTCCACCGGCGGCGCGTTGGAGTTCCGCGTCCACCGCGCCGATGGTCCACTTCTCCGTCAGGGTCTTGCTGAGCGGGCTGCCGCCTTGGTTATGGGTGAAGCTGACGGTCAGCGCCGATCCGCTCACCGAGAACGTTCCCCGGAAGCCGCCCGTCGGCGAGCCCGTGAAGCCTTCTCCTGTCAGCACCTCGCAGTCCGGCGGCGTATCGGTGTTGGTGGAGCAGTCGAACCGCACGCCCGTCCCGACCCGCGGGGGCCGGTCCGGCTGGGACCAGTTCCAGTAGTTGTGGCTGACCGTTCCGTCAGTGCTGAACTGGTAGTAGCCCAGGCGCACCCAGTTCAGGTACTCGGTACCGGAGGTGAGGCCGCCCACCGACGCCACCCAGTTGGCCTTGCCGCCGGGCAGGCTGGCGGCACTCGCGGGAGCAACGTAGGAGATGCTCAGCAGGAGCGTAAGCACCGCGAGCAGCAGGACTCGTGTCAAACGCATCTGTGATTCCCTTTCTTTAGTACCAGCGGGACCGGTGCAGGTGCTGGCCGGCGATCCAGTACTTGTCGCCATTGGGATGGGAGACGAGCTGTGCGGCGGCGGTACCCGGCGGGGCGGAGTCCACAAAGGTCTCGGGGTCGAGACGGGAGAAGTGGCTTCGCGCCGTCACGTACAGCTGCCCGTCCTGCGGGTCGAAGTGCACCTTCGTGGGCAGCGGGTTCCATTCGCTGACGCTGGACCAGTCGAACGGGGCGACTTCGTGGGTCCGCACCGTCTGCTGTGTCGCCGGGTCGAGTTCGAAGAGCTTGCCGGCCGTGATCCCCCACAGCTGCCCGTCGGCATCCACCGTGAGCCCACTGACGGCCCGCTCGCCGGGAACGGGCGTCGTCTCCCACAGCTTGGTGCCGCTGGCCACGTCGACGGCGAAGACCTTCGCCTCGGTCTGGGTGGGCGTCGAACCGTTGCCGCCGAACACCATGGTGCCGCCGTAGAGCACGCCGTCGGCATAGGTGAGCGCGGTGATGCTCTGGTCGGCGACCGCGTTGGGATAGCGGCGGACGCTGCCGTCAGCGGGGTCGTACAGGGCGAGCTCGCCGGCCAGCAGGCCGTAGCCGGGCTGCGTCCCCACCGCCAGGTAGCGGCCGGCGGACGCCATCGCCCACGGCCGGTCCTGTCCGCCGTCGCGCAGGCCGAGGACCAGCCGCGGGTTGGTGGCGCTCCACGCGGCCGCCGGGTCGTACTCGTAGATCTGCGCGCCGGTGTACGTGCCGAGGTAGAGCTTTCCGGCGTGGGTGACCATTCCCTCGGCCTGCGGCGGGAAGCCGCGGAACCACCATTCGCCGGTCTCCGGATCGTAGGACGAGAGCCCGCCGGAGAAGTAGCCGCCCTGGTAGACCTTGCCGTCGGGCCCGACAGTCATCGCACGGGGCGTGACGGGTGTCCCGATGAGACCGTCCACATAGTCCAGTTGACCCTCGTCGGTAGCGGGGTCGTACCGCCACACCCGACCATCGCTGAGCGCCCCGACCACGAGCTCGCGTCCGGAGCCGGGATCGACCACCCGCTCCACCCCGCGGCTGCCGCCGACCGCGAAGCCCGTGGGCGTGAGAACGTCCCGGCGCACGTCGTACCGCGACAGCTGGTTGCCGCTGACCACGTAGATCTCGTCGTCCGCGTCTCGGCTGGAGACCGACTGTCCACTGTAGGCACCGAGCGATCCGGCCCAGCGGCCGAGCAGCGTGTCGTACACGTAACCGCCGCCGGGTGACCACCTCACGTAGAGGTGGCGGTGGTCGGCGTCCATCTCGTAGGTGAAACCGGTCCCGTCGGGCACTCCCTCGGGGACGGTGATCTGCCGTTTCTTCCCGGTCGTGAGATTGACCGCCCACAGCTCCTTGCTGACCGAGCCGGTGCCGACGTAGGCGGTGTTCCCGACGACGGCGGTCGACCGCGCGTAGGTGTTGTGGTCGCCGAAGGTGCCGTAGTCCCGCCAAGTCCTGGTCGACGGGTGCCAACAGGCCAGGTGGGCCGGGGGCAGCGTGCCCTGGTGCGCACCCTCGAATGTGCCGGTGCAGGCGACGCCGGTCGGGCTGGTGTCGACCTGCCACAGGAAGCTCGTGTCCTCGGTCGGTGCGCCGAGGTTCTCCACCTTGTCCGCACCCCAGGGCAACCGGTGGAGCTCACCGGCTCCGTACGTGGCCGCGTAGACCGTGCCGTCGCGCGCCACCTCGACGCCCCACCCGCCCTGCGCGCGAGCACCGAGCGGGTAGGTCCGGACCAGCCGGCGCTCGATCGGGTCGATCTCGGCCAGGTAGGCAGGTTTGCCGCTGACCACCAGCCACATCCGGGCCGAACCGTCCGGCATCCGCGCGGTGGCGCCACCGGCGGTCGTGGTGGCGGTGAGCGGAATCTCGCCGACGTCTCGCATCCACGGCACTTCCTCGGCGGCCACGGTGGACGCCGGCAGCAACATCAGGATGCCGGCCACCACCGCCACGATTCTTGCGATCACTTCGCTGGCCTCCTGGCTTTCAGAGCGTCACGCGATAGAGGACCGTGTCGTCGGAGATGAAGAGGCGGCCGTCGGGGTGGACGGCCAGGTGCTGCGCCGGGTGGTCGAGTACCAGGCGGCTGGTGCGCGCCGCCGGGTCGATCTCGAACACCAGGTGTCCCTGGACCAGCGCGTAGATCAGGGTGCCGCTGCGGTCCAACTCCCCTGCCGTGGTGCGGATGTTCGGCGCCAGCTGGATCCGGTGCACCACTTGCCGTGCGGCGACGTCGAAGGCGAACACCTGCCCGTCCGCGAGGCCCCAGACCAGTCCCCCGGAGTCCACGACCAACGCGGGGATGGCCTCCGCTCCCGGCACGGGCGTTACCTCGAACGCCAGTGCCGACTCCCATCCGAACAGCTTCGCCTCGTTCTGGGTGGGCGCCGGCACCGTGTATCCGCCATGGATCGACGTTCCACCGACGATCGTTCCGTCCACATAGGTCAGGCTGACGATCGACTGGTCGGTGACCACCGGTCGGTGCACGGCAGTGTCCAGAGTGGACTTGTCCACGATCACCAGCGCGCCGCCCAAGGTCGTCACGTCCGGCATGGTGCCGTAGGCCACGTGCGTACCGGCGTCGGTCATCGCCTTGGACCGCGCCTGGTGGTGTTCCTTCAGGTCGGTGACCTTCACCGGGTTCTCGGCCGATCCCGGCGGGCCCGGGGCGTACTCGGGACTCGACCACGGCAGGGTCGGGTCGTAGCGGTACAGCCGGGAGTCCGGGTAGCCGCCGATCCAGATGTGCGCGCCGATCTCCCGGATGCTCTCGATCTGGGCGAACCGGTTGCCGGCCGTCTCCCCCGTGTCGGGATCGATGGTCGCGAAGCCGCTGAGGAAGCCGCCGGCGTACACCGCGCCGCTGGCGCCGGCGTGCACGGTCAGAATGGGGATCGGCTCGCCGGGGACGTCGGTCCGGATGATCTCGCTGCGCCTGGTGATCGGGTTGTAGCGGAAGAGATCCCCGCGCCACAGCAGCCCGACCACCGACTTGCCCGGCCAGCCCTGCTGGTCCAGATCGAACCATCCGATGCCGCGATTGTTGGCTACCCGGCCGGGGATCTCGGGGCCGACCGGGGTGACCTGCCGTGTGCGCGGGTCGTACCGGGTGAGGGTGTTGTTCCTGGTGAAGTACACCTCGCCGTGCCGGCCGGGCGGTGCTACGTCGAGGCCGGCGACCCCGTCGATCAGGTCGGTCCACTTGCGAGCCGAGATGTCGTAGACGCCGAGACGGCCGTTCAGCGCGGCGCCGAACCGGGCGTACAGGCGCCCGGCGTATGCGTTGAGGTCGTGGGTGATGATGCCGACGCCTTCTCCTAGCCCGTCGGGGAGCGGGAGTTCCCGCCGCTCGCCGGTGTCCTTGTGGATCTGGATCACGTGGGCGTCCGGCTGGGTGCCCGCGTAGATGTACTTGCCCCACAAGGTGATGCTGCGTGCGTAGCGGAGTCCGGGGAGGAGCTGGCCGTAGTCGCGGACCTTGCCGGTGCGTGTGTCGTAGCCGAAGACGCGGCCGCCCGGATAGGTGCAGCCGAAGATGTTCCCTTCGTCGTCCATGGCCAGGCGGTAGATGTAGGTTTCCGACGGGAGTGGCCTGCCGAGGTTCTCCACCTCGCTGTCCGGCCCTGGCCTGCGACGGTAGAAGGTGCCGGTGTCGTACGCGCCGACGTAGATGGTGCCGTCCGGCGCGGCGTGGACCGCGTAGGCGCCCGGTGCGCCTTCGAGCGGTTGGCTGAGCAGCGTCTTGCCGGACGCGGGATCCACGGCGTTGAGCCTGGCCGGCGTGCCGGAGGAGGCGGACCACAGGACTCTTGTTCCGTCGGGTCCCGGGCCGGGGGTGCCGCCGACTAGCAGGACGTCCTTGAGCGGTATGCCGAGGGAGTGGATCGCTGGTGCGGCGGATGCGGCGCCTGGGTGCAGGACCATGGCGGCGGCCGAGACTCCCAGCGAGGTGGTCAGCAGTCGGCGACGTGTGATCATCGGAGCGTCCTTCGTGAGCGAATTTCGGCCCTAGCCGTTATGGACCGTAGCATCAGGCGCGCGAGATCACGAGACCTTCGTTGGGCTGGTCTTGTGGCTGCTGGTCCGGTGGTCCCACTGGGACGATCGCGTGCTTCGGTGATTTCACTGTGGGCTGGGATGCTCCTATGGTTTGTCAAGCGGCTGGGTGAAGGTCTTTTGTGGGGGTGTCGGTGCTGGTGAGGATGTTGTAGATTTCGCGGGCGATGTAGCGTTTGAGGCAGCGGATGATGTCCTTTTTGGATAGTCCTTCGGTGGTGCGGCGGGTCATGTAGGCGCGGGTGGTGGGGCAGTTGGCGAGTCGGGCGATGGCGATGATGTGCAGGGCGCGGTTGGCTTGGCGGTCGCCGCCGCGACTGAGGCGGTGGCGGCGGGTTTTGCCGCTGGATGCGGGTACGGGTGCGGCGCCGCAGAGGGCGGCGAAGCTGGCTTCGGTGGTGATGCGGTCGGGGTTGTCACCGGCGGTGGTGAGTAGTTGGGCGGCGGTTTCGGGGCCGACGCCGCGCCGGGCGAGTAGCCGGGGGCAGGCCCGTTGGAGCAGCGGTGTGAGTTGGTGGTCGAGGTCGGTGATCTCCTCGGACAGGGCGCGGTAGCGGCGGGCCAGGCTGCGCAGCACGTGCTTGGTGACCTGTTCCGGGCCGGTCAGGTTGTCGGCCGGGTCGGGGCCGGGGCGGAGTCTGGCACACGCCTGCACGAGTGCGGCCGGGCCGAGGGTGCGGAGCTGGTCGCGGAGCCCGGCGGGGGCGGTGACCAGCAGCGCACGGAGTTCGTTGATGGCCGCGGTGCGGGCCTTGACCGCACCGCCGCGGGTGCGGTGCACCGCGCGGATGGCCTCCACGATGCCGGTGCCCAGCTTCGACACCGCGGTCGCACGCCCGGCCAGCACCGCTCAGCGGCGGCGTAGGCGTCCAGCGGGTCGGACTTGCCCTGCTGGCGGCGCTGCCGCCGGTCCGGGCGATTCACCTCGACCACCCGCACGCCGGCCGCGTGCAGATGCCGGGCCAGGCCAGCGCCGTAGGCACCAGTGCCTTCCACCCCGACCGCATGCAACCGCCCGAACGAGCGCAGCCAGTCCAGCAACTGGGCATAGCCCGCCTGCGTGGCCAGGAACTGCGCATCGGCCAGACGGGTGCCGTTCATCACCAGCACCGCCGCATGGTGGGTGTCAGCGTGGGTGTCAGCGTGGGTGTCAGCGTGGGTGTCCACCCCGTCCACCACACGCCGCCGGCTCGTCGGCTTCCTCGGTGGTGTCTTCTTCAGTTGTGTCGCTTGTGCCATCCTGGGTAGGTCGCCTTCCTCGCTGCAGCAACGCTGCATCACCGTCGGGGTCAGGGCGGCGTGTGCCGGAGACGGCCGGGCGGACATACCAGTGAAGAGCGGTCGCAAGCTCCTATCAAGTCACGACCCGGCCCTCCGGCACACACCAATCCCGGTGCTCCCCGCGGGGTCGACAGATCCCAACAAGGACACTCCACAGAGGTCGGGCGATCGGAGAGTCAGACCCCACCAGGAACACCAGCCCCGCTACCTTCCACAAGATCAGCAGGACACGTCAATCCTCACTGGCGATCGGCGCCGTGTCTCGCCGGAGACTCGGGCACGGGGTGCGTGGGCGCGGCGAGCCACGGCAACGTACCCGTGAGCGCTTTGGCAACGGGGTGATTCGAGTGCACCTGCCTGGCGGTTAGCGTGCGTTTGTGTTGTGGGTTACTGACCGTATGCTTTTGCCCATTTTGTTTCATCCGATCGAGCGATGAAATTATCGGCGTGGCGCATAGAATGGAGGCATGTCCAGTTCCAGCCTGATGGATCTCTCCGGCCAATTGACTGACGCCTTCGTCACCCTACGCGAAATCAATACGGTCATATTGTCAATAGTCTCCGAAATGCAGCAGGCTGGTATCGCGCAGGAGGCAGGCTATCCGCGGTTCAACCTGTTCCTCTCCGATCTCACCCGGATCAGCCCTCGCGAGGCCGCCAGGTTGATCCGCCTCGCCGACGCGGTCGCCGAGGACATCACCCCGACCGGACATGTAACCCCTGCTCGGCTGCCGGTGGTGCGCGAAGCACTGCACGACGGAGTAATCGACCTGGAGCATGTGGACGCGATCCTGCGGGTGGTGAACAAGATCCCCACCTCGACACCCGGCGACACCGCCGACATCGTGGAGAAGCATCTGGTGGAGGTTGCCCGGGAGGCGCCGGCGTCGGTGGTGCGCGAGCACGGCCAGACACTGCTGGCCCGGATCGATCCGGACGGTGACCAGCCGAAAGAGGAGTTGGCGGAGCCGAAGAACTCGCTGCGCTACAGCCGCAGCCGCGACGGGCGCGTGCACCTCACCGCCAACCTCGAACCCGAAACCGGCGAAGAACTGGTGGCCATGGTGGACACCCTGGCCCGGCCGGAGGGGCCTGAGGATCAGCGGTCGTTGGAGCAGCGGCAGGGGGATGCGCTGTGCGACGTCATCCACCACGCCGTCGATGCACCTGACCTGCCTACGCGGGGTGGGGAGAAGCCGCATCTCAACGTGACCATGGACTACGCCGACCTGGTTGACGGTGTCGGCCGGGCCACGCTGGAGAGCGGTGTGGAGTTGAGCGCGTCAGTGGTGCGGCGGATCGCGTGTGACTGCGGAGTCGTCCCGATGGTCATGAGCGGTGCGTCGGTGCCGTTGGATGTGGGTCGGGCCCGGCGGATGGTGTCCACCAAACAACGCGTCGCACTGAATGCCCGAGACCGTGGTTGCACGTTCCCGAATTGTTCTCGTCCTGCGCGCTGGTCGGATGCGCATCATATTGTGTCGTGGCTGGATGGCGGCCCCACGGATCTCGATAATCTCGTGCTGCTCTGCCGGCGCCATCACCGAATAATTCACCACTCGGAGTGGGTGGTGCGCATGACCGGAACCGGAATCCCGGAGTTCGTCCCGCCCCGGTGGATTGACCCGCAGCAAATACCACGACGAAATCTACTTCACCGCCGGGAGTGACTCCCGCCGGCAAATATTTATGGCTCTCCTGCCGTTCGTGTGGGTGGGTTTGACGTCAGTCCTTTGTGGATCTTCCGGGTAGTGGTGGGCAGAGGCCGCTTCGGGTGAGCATGGCCATGGTGATGAGGGCTTGGGGTGTGTGGAATCCGTAGGAGCGTCGGGTGAGGACGCGTGGGTGGGTGTTGGTGGACTCACTGCGAGCGTTGGACAGTCCGTGGTCGAGGGTGTTGCGGATCAGAGGCAGGTAGTGCTTGATGCTCTTGGCCAGCTTGGTGAACTCGGGGATGCGACTGCGGGTGGCCCAGGCGAGCCATCCGGCGAGCAGGGCGCGTCCGGGTGTGCCGCGGGCGGTGAGCACCGCGCGGAGTTGTTCTTTGAGCAGATAGGCGCGGTAGAGCCGACTGTTGGTCTTGGCGATGGTCGCGAGCGTGGTGCGTTGGCCGCCGGTGAGGTTCTCAGGGTTCTTCAGCACGGCCCAGCGGGTGCCCCTGATGTCGCTGGCCGCTTCGGCGTGCCCCTGCCCGCGAAGGGTGTTCCACAGTCCGCGACGGACCGAGTCGACAGCGTCGGTGGCCCACTGCACGACGTGGAACGGGTCCAGGCACAGCACCGCCTGCGGAGCCCGTTCCCGCAACTCCGCCACCACCGACGTCGAAGCGCGCGCGGTCCACCAGGCCACCGTGTCCTCGAAAGCGTGCGTGTGACGAGCTGCCGCACGCGCCCAGGGCACGTGCGCGACCACGACCCCATGCTCGCGACAGCGCACCCTGATCACCTCGGCTTCCAGATAGACCATGGTGGTGCCCCAGTCCAGGCTCCGCCATCGACGGGCCGTCCCGCGCCGGTCGTAGCCCGGACACCGCCGCAGGCAACGCGAACACCGCCTCTGCCAGCTCGCTCTGGCCCGAACCAGCAGGACCAGGACCCACTCGTCCTCGCTGGAGGTCTCCCGAGACGTCGACTCGACCACCGTGTCCTGGACCCCGAGCAGGTCGCGTAATAATCTTGTAGGACGCACGCCGTCCCGTCCATGATCGTTCCTGTCCTTCGCAAGTCAGAAACGTAGACGCGGTACGGCGTGCGCCCTAATTGATCATGAAAACCTGCCCACCCCAACGGCAGGAGGCCCATATTTATCTTTCCGGGTGGGACCACCAACCCCCGCCCGCGCCGGAAGCTGCGCGGACCTCGAAAACTTGCGCACCTCAACGCAACCCCGTGCCCGAGTCTCCGGCGAGACACGGCGCCGATCCCAGCCACACGCGAAATCACCGAGGTGCGCGATCGTCCCCGTGTAAATCACAAAACCGCTTTAGGCGCAGCGAAGGCTTCGATGACCGTCTGAACCCGCAGTGCGGCGGCAAAGTCGGCCAAACCACGCGGCCGCCCACCACGAACAGCATCGGCGAAGAGCGCGAGCCGAGTCGCCTCGGAGCCTCTCGGGCCCGCCAACGGCACGGGCGTCCACTCGCCACCGTCGGACACCAACAGCTCACCCCAGTTCCGCAGCAGATACGAGCGGCGGGTCCCCCACAGCACCCACTCGTACAGCTCGGGCCCAGCGACACCGGCAAAGGCGGACACATGGACAGGCACGTCCCCCGCCAGCAGGAACCCCCGCGCGGCGACCTCGCTGGCGCGCGAATGCGGGACGTCCACACTCACCTCCACCGGGTCGATCGGACCCACCAGGCGATCGGTCAGATACACGAAGTGCGACAGAACCTCGCGGATGAACCCGCCCTGCTCCCGGCCGGCGAGCCAGACCGCGTCGGCCTGGAAGTCCCGCGGCCACCGGGGAAAGACCAGGCGGACGTCAACCCCTCTGACCTCACCGACTTCGCCGGCGCGCAGGCTCCGCTCCACCTCCAGCACGGCGGCGCGGTCCGACAACGAGAAGTTCACGGCGGCCGCGACGCCGTGCTCGGCCGCCGCCGCCACCATCCGGCGCCCGTCGGACACGCTGATCGCCAGGGGTTTCTCGCAGAAGACGGACTTGCCGGCTCGCATGGCGGCGATCACCGGCTCCGCATGGAACGCCGGCGGGGTCGCACAGTAGACGGCGTCTACATCCGGCGCCTCCACGACTTCCCGCACTCCTGCGGTGAACGTGATGCCCGGGTGCGCCGCCCACGCGCGTTCGACGGCCGCCGGGTTGATGTCGAACGCGCGAACAACGGTGAACTCCGGCGACTCGGCCGCCGCGGCCAACAGTTCGGTGCCCATCGCACCGAGTCCGATGATGCCAAGGCGGATTGGTCGCATGGCGCCCAGTCTCAACACCACCGACCCATCAGCGCAAGCTACAATATATGGATGCAACCGTTAAGCGTTGACTTCATGGACGACCTGCGTCGGTTGCGGGTGCTGCGAGCGTTCCGCGAGCGCGGGAGCATCACGGCCACGGCGGAGGCGCTGCACCTGTCGCCGTCCGCCGTGTCCCAGCAACTGACGAAGATCGCCCGCGACGTCGGCTTCGAGGTGCTCGAACACGTCGGGAGGCGGGTCACGCTCACGCCGCGAGGGCAGGCGCTGCTCGCCCACGCCGACCTGGTCTTCGCGGAGATCGAACGCGCCCGCCACGAACTCGACTCGTGGGACGACAGCGCACGCGGCACCATCACCATCGGCGCGTTCTCCAGCGCGATCGCCGGGATAGTCCCGCTTCTGCTCGACCGCGCACGGGACACCATGCCGAAGGTCCGGATCATGGTGCGCGAAGCCGAACCGCCGGCCCTGTTCGACGATGTCGACGCCGGGCACGTCGACATCGCGCTCGCCATCCAGTTCACCGGCTCGCCGGCCGCCGGCGACCCGCGTTACCACCGCGTCGACCTCGGACCGGACGAACTCGACCTGGCGCTACCGCCGGATCACCCCCTCCGCGAGAAGGAGACCCTGGCGCTCAGGGACTTCGAGGCCGACCCGTGGATCACCGGCGACAAGGACGGCTGCTGCGGCGCCATCACGGTCACCGCCTGCGCGGCCGACGGCTTCACCCCGGACATCGCCCACCGCACGAACGACTGGCAGGCACTGGCCCAACTCGTCGCCCACGGTCACGGCGTGGCGTTGATCCCCAGGCTGGCCCAGCGCGACCTACCTGCGGCGGTCACCATTCGCGAGATCGCCCCACCCCGGCCACAACGACGGGTCTTCGCCGCCGTTCCCCAAGGCGCGCAACACTCCCCCGTGATCGCCGCCACCCTCGATCTCATCGCAGGTGTCGATTCCGGGTCGACCCGGTCGACGCACGGATATGACTGACACAAAGAACGAGCCGAGCTCGACCACCAACCTCGACCAGTACGGGTCCGCCGAGCTGCCGTGGAGCCGTCCGCGCGACGTTCTCGCCAGCGACACCCCCACGGCCGACCTGACCTTCTTCGTGGCGACAGTGCGGCCCGACGGACGGCCGCATACGGCGGGCGTCGGAGCCGTGTGGGTGGACGACGCGCTGTATTTCGTGGGCGGGCCGGGCACACGCCGGTCGCGCAACCTGGCGGCCAACCCGGCGTGCAGTGTGTCCGTGCGCCTGCGCGGTATCGACCTGACGTTGGAAGGCGAAGCCCACCGGGTCACCGACTCCGCCACGCTGGAGCGGGTGGCGGCCGTCTACAACACGGGCGGCTGGCCGGCCACGGTCGAAGGCGACGCACTCACCGCCCCGTTCAGCGCGCCCAGCGCGGGCCCGCCGCCCTGGCACCTGTACCGCCTCACCCTGCACACGGCCATCGGCGTGGCCGGCACCGAGCCGGGCGGCGCCACCCGCTGGGACTTCGCCCGCTGAACTCCGGGAGGAGAGTCCGGGGAGAGCGCGGTCGGCATCCTGTCCTCGACGCACTGCGTCCGGGCCGTGCTGCCGGGGGGTCGGCACATGTCTCGTCCATGCCCATACTCATAAGACGCGGAAGACCGTAGGAGTAGCAAGCGATGTACGGCATGCCCTATCCGCACCAACCGCCGCCGGAACAGAAGGTGAACCCCGCGGTGCTGGTCGGCGTCAGCTTATGGCGGCTGGCGATCATCGGCTGCGCGCTCTACGGGTTCAGCGACGCCACCGGCTGGTCGGCGAACTTCGAAGGGCTCAGCCAGCAGGCCAGCCTCGCCACCGCCGTCGTCTACATCGGATTGTTGCTCTACCCGGTGTTCACCGGCGGCCGGCGGCACGAGCCGAGGTCACCGTGGTTACGTGGCGCGACAACGGTTCTGCTGCTGCTGGTGGCTGGCACGTTCTTCGGCATCATGGGCGGTGACTTCGACTACCTGCCGTTCGAGCACGTGTACACACCGTTGATCGTGCTCGTCGACTGGCTGTTCGTCGGCCGTAACCAGGCCGCCGCCAAGTGGTGGCACCCGCTGACGTGGATCGCGTTCCCGTTGGCGTACCTCGGCTACTTCCTGTCCGCCGAGGTCTACCAGTACCTCTACCCGTTCCTCGACCCGGACGGCGACGAGTTCGGGGCCATGATCGGCGGGTTGCTGGTCGGCGTCATCGTCGTCGGCTACCTGCTCTACGGCACGGGCAAGCTCAAGGGCGCGGTCAGCGGGCAGCCCGACAGCCACCCCCGGCCGAACGCCTACGCCGCACCGGGATGGTCGCAGTGAACATGCCAGGCAACAACTTCCCAGGACCGGGTGCACGTGGCCCCGCGGGTCCACCACCGCATCCGGGTGGACCGTACGGAGCGCGGGGCCATGGCGCACCGTACGGACCCGGCTGGGCCGGTAACCCCCACAATCCGGCCCAGCCGGGCCACCAGCCGATGCCCGGCCAGTATCCCTCCGGCCGGTATCCCTATGGCCCGCCGGGTTACCCGCGGCGCAAGCGGCGGGCCCTGCCGGTGGTCGTTGCGATCGTCGTGGCGTTGGCCGCCGCGGCAGGCGGGTACTTCTTCGTCTTCGCCGGTGGTGAGGACGGTCCGGACACGCCGGCGGCCAAGGACTACAACGCGGCGGTCGAGGAACTCGGCGCCGCCGAGGTGGCGTGGCAGACCGTGCAGGGCGAGGCGCCGGAGGCGATCGTCGCCGGCGACCACTGGGTCACCGACACGCACCTGGTGCGCCGAATGCCCGGCCGGGTGGTCTCCTACGACCTGAAGACCGGCGACGAGGCGTGGACGTTCGCCCTCGAGGGGCCGGCGGAGGACCGCTGCCGGTCCTCCCAGGAGCACTCGAACAACCGGGTGGCCCTGCTCCGGGACGTCGACGAGTCCGACAAGAACGTCTGCGGCCAGCTCACCGTGCTCGACATCGCCGCCGGCACGGAGGTGTTCACGGCCGACCTGCCCGGCCAGGACCTGCCGACCAATGCCGCCGTGCCGGTGGTCGTCGGGGAACGAGTGGTGGTCGACAGCTCCGCGGGGCGCATGTTCGACCTCGGCAGCGGTGCGCCGGTGTCGACACCCGCCGCCTTCGCCGCCTGCGAGGTGCGCAGTCTCGGGCTCTTCGGCGACCTCCTGCTCGCCGACTCCACCTGTGCCGGGAACACCGAGGACACGAACGGGTGGAACGACGAGATCTTCCGGTTGCGGGCCTTCGACGCGAACTTCTCGCTCCTGTGGGAGTGGGACACACCGTCGGTCCCGAACGAGGAACCGCTCCCGGTGCTTGGCGTACTGTCCGTCGATCCCCTGGTGATCGAGGTCGGCTGGCTGGGCCACACCCCCCAGCTGATGCGGCTGGACCCGGCCACCGGCGCGACGGTGCCGATCAGCGCGTACCTCCCGAACAAGGAAGACGGGCACATGGGCGCCTGCGACGGGTCCTCGCTGGGCGCCTGCTACCAGGCCAGGGTCGCCGACAACAAGGTGATCCTCATGACCACGCAGGAGCAGATCAACCCCAGCGACCCGGATGCCTCGCCTGGCCAGGGGAGCACCGAGTTCCGCAACGAGTTGGTGGCCTACGACCTGGACACCGGTGAAGAGGCGTGGCGCTCCGGGCAGGTGGACGGCCGGATTCTGGGCCTCGTGCCGACAGCCGACACAGCCGCCGACTCGATCGTCGCGTACCAGCCGGCGAACCCCAACGGCACCAAGGGACTCGTCGTCACGGTCGACCCGGCGACCGGCAAGATCGCGCCGCTGATGGCGATCGGGCCCAACGCCCACGACGACAGGAAGCTCATCGACCACCTCATCGAATATCACTTCGGCGGGGACAGCGACCAGGCGGTGTGGCTCGACGGGCTGTTCATCGTCTTCTCGAACACGCACCGCACAGCGACCCAGGGGCAACCGGACACGGTGGCGTTCGCGCTGCCGAAGTGACCGCTGCCGCATTGACTAACGCTCCAGCGCGCGAAGCAGCGCCATCATCGGTGCGTGCAGTGCCGGCAGGTCGGTCGGCCTGCCGGCCGCCAGCGTCGAGGTGACCATGGAGCTGATCCCGCCGACCAGGGTGCGCGCGGCGAACACCGGATCGGGTAACCGCTGCCACGCCGGGTCCCCCGCGAAGTTCGCGGCCACGGCGACGACGAACCGTTCCTGAATGTCGAACCGATGCCGGCGCGCCGGCTCGCCTGCCGCCAGACTCTCCAGGAGCGCCACCACCGCCACCGTCGACTCGGCGGCGAGTGCGTCGAGGTAGGTCCGCAGCCCGCGGTCGAACCGCTCGAGCGGCGAGCCTTCGGTTCCCTCGAGCTGTGCGCGGATGACCGCGATGAGGAGTTCCCCGCTGCGGTCGAGGGTAGCGAGGAAGCAGTCCTGCTTGCCGGAGAACTGCTCGTAGAACGTCTCCCGCGACACTCCCCCACGCCGCAGCACGTCGGCCACCGTGGTGGCGGCGTAGCCACGCTCGGCCACCGCGTCGGCCATGCCGCGCAGCATCCGGTCGCGCTGTGCGCTCGTCACCTGCTCGCGGGTCAGCTTGTGCCGGCCTCGGGGAAGTGCCTGGTCCACGGGGAAACCCTAGTCGGAAATTTGCGAACACCCGTGTTCATCAATGCTACGGTGAGCCGGTGCGCACCACAGCCGGCCGTCGGGTGCTGATCACCGGAGCGGCCAGGGGCATCGGCGCCGCGCTTGCCCGCCGCCTGGCCGAGCGGGGTGCGCGGGTGGCGCTGTGCGGCCTGGAGCCCGAGCGACTGGCCGGCGTGGCCGACGAGTGCGCGGCGCCCTGGCGTGAGTGCGATGTCGGTGACCGAGCCGCCGTGGAGCGAGTGGTCGCCGAGTTGGCCGCCGAGCTCGGCGGGCTGGACGTGGTGGTCGCGAACGCCGGGATCGCGCGGCAGCTGGCACTGATCGGCGGCGACCCGGAGGTGTTCGAGCGGACCATGCGGGTCAACACCCTCGGCGCCTACTACACGCTGCGCGCGGCCGGACCCCACGTCTCGCATGAAAACGGATACGCGCTCGCCGTCGCCTCGCTCGCGGCCGCCGTGCAACTGCCGCTGCTCGGCGCCTACAGCGCGTCGAAGGCCGCGATCGAGGCGCTGGGCAACACGCTGCGCATGGAGCTGGCGCCGGCGGGCGCCCGGGTGGGCGTCGCCTACTTCGCTGAGCTGGACACCGACATGACCAGCCGCGGTTTCAGCACACAAGCGGCCGAAGTGCTCACCGGCGGCGGCACGATCACCGGCCTGGCCCCGCTCGCCCGGGCGATCGACGCACTCGAACGCGGCATCGCCCGGCGCGCAAGGCGCGTGGTCTCGCCGCGCTGGGTCGGGCCACTCCTGCCGCTGCGCATGGCGATCCAGCCGGTGATCGAGCGCCGCGGCCGCGCGCGCCTGGCGGAAGCGCTCGAGATCGCCCGCACGGAGGACGCGCCGTACACCACCCCGCAGCCGGACGCATGACCGGCGGGGTGCCGCCCGGGTCGCGCCGGGACGTCGGCCTGGTCACCTGGGTGTTCGCGCACCTTGCCGGCCGGGTGGCCGGCACCGCGCCGCCCAACCTGTTCCTCGTGCTGGGCCGGCACCGCCGGCTGTTCCGCGGCTGGTTGCACTTCGCCGGCCGGCTGATGCCCGGCGGCCGGCTGCCGCGGCGCGAGACCGAGCTGGTGATCCTCCGGGTCGCGCACCTGCGGGACTGCTCCTACGAGCTCATCCACCACACCCGGCTCGGCGCCCGCGCCGGACTGTCCGATGTAGACCTCGCGCGCGTCGCCACCGGTCCGGCGGCACCCGGCTGGTCACCCCGAGAACGCGCGCTGCTCGCCGCGACCGACCTACTGCACCACGAGCGCGACCTGGACGACGCGGCGTGGACCGCCCTGTCCCAGCACCTCGACGAACGCGAGTCCATCGAGCTCTGCCTGCTCGTCGGGCACTACGAGATGCTCGCGACCGCCATCGCCGCGCTACGCATTCAGCCGGAACGGAGTCGGTAACCCGGGGCGCCAGACGGTGCCGCGCCGGTCATGTCCGATCCACCGTTCGATCTCGACCGCCATCCGGGACTCGCCGAGTTCGCGCTCGAGCAGATACAGGGCCAGGTCGATGCCCGCCAGCCAGCCGCTGCTGCTGGTGATCAGGTCGCCGTCGTCCACGATCCGTGCGTCGATCACCTCACCGGCCCACGTCGCCAGCAGGTCGTGTCCCGGACGGTGCGTCGTGGCCGGTCGTCCGGCGAGCAGGCCGGCCGCGCCCAGGTACAGCGATCCCGCGTCCGAGCCGGCGAGGATCAGGCGGTCCCCGCCCCGCCGCTTCGCCGCCGCGAGCTGCCCGGGAATGGGCCCGTCCAAGTCCTTCTCGATCCAGCCGCCCCCGACCACCAGGACGTCGGCCGTCTCCGGTGTCCACTCGACAAGACCCGCCAACCGGGTGCCGTAGCAGCCGGCGACCTCGGTCGCGCCGTCGGCCGTCACCAGGACCGATTCGACGTCGGCTCCCAGCATCCGCGCCTTGCGGAAGACGTCGTGCGGCAGCAGCACGTCCATGTCCGCCACCCCTTCGAACAGCAGCACCTCGACTCTCATGCGGTGAATCCTGGCCGGCATCGAACCGGCGGACGAGAGGCAAGAATGCCCCTGTTCGATACATTCTCGCCATGCACCGAGTAGCTGTGCTGGTCATCGACGGCGTGGTCGGCTTCGAGATGGCCATGCCGTGCCAGGTCTTCGGCTCGGCGGGCCATCCCCCAACAGAGGCACGGTTGTACGAGGTCAGGGTGTGCGGCGACCAGGGCGGAGTGCGAGCCACGGCGGCCGGGCTCGACGCGTTCGGATTCGTCCCGCCGTATCCGCTCGCCGCGGCGCTCGATGCCGACACAGTGATCGTGCCGGCATCGGACCGCATCGACGCGGCCCGGCCGGACGTGCTGGACACCCTTCGTGGTGCGCACGATCGAGGCGCGCGGATCGCGTCGATCTGCACCGGTGCCTACCTGCTGGCCGCCGCCGGTCTGCTGGCCGGCCGGCGCGCGGCGACGCACTGGGCGCACGCGGCCGACTTCGCTCGGAGGCATCCGGATGTCCAAGTGGACCACCGGGCGCTCTACGTGGACGACGGCGACGTGCTGACCTCCGCGGGCGTCACGGCCGGCCTCGACCTGTGCCTCCATCTCGTGCGACGTGACCATGGCGCCGAGGTGGCCGCGTCCACCGCGCGGCGGTTGGTGATGGCGCCGCACCGGCTGGGAACGCAGGACCAGTTCATCCAGACCCCGACCCCCATCGACGACCAGCACCTCGGGTCCACATTGGACTGGCTGCGGACGCACCTGACCGAGCCCATCACACTGGCCGACATCGCCGAGCACGCCTCGTTGAGCACGCGCTCCCTGAACCGCCGCTTCCGCTCGCAGACCGGCACGACGCCCATCCAATGGCTGATCCGGCAACGGTTGCACCGCGCCCAGGAGCTACTGGAGACCACCGGTCTGGCGGTCGAACAGGTAGCCGCCGCGTCCGGCTTCGGCACGGCCATCGCCATGCGCCAGCACTTCAACCGCACCCTGGGCACCAGCCCTCAGCTTTACCGCCGCGCGTTTCGCGACAGGTGACGATAGGGCACGACGACTGCCGCGACGACGGCGAGGACGCAGATACCGCCGGCCACCAGGAAAGCATCGACGTAACCGTCCACAGTGGGCAGTGGCGTGCCGGGAATCGTGTTCGACGTGATGATCGCGGTCGCGACGGCCGTGCCGATCGAGCCGCCGACCGAACGCAGCGTCGAGTTGATGCTGTTGGCGACGCTGGTCTTCGCCGGGTCCACCGCGGTGTTCAGCAGCGCCGGCATCGAACCCATCGACAGCCCGAGCCCGAGACCCAGCAGGCCGGTGGCCACGTAGAACTGCCAGTGCTCGGTGTGGAACAGGGCCAGGAAAGCGAAGGTGCCGGTCGCGACGACCATGCCCAGCGCCAGTGGCCACTTCGGACCGATGCGGCGGATCAGGGTCGCCACGAGCACAGCCGCGATGAGCGTGCCGGCGGTGAGCGGCGCCAGTGTCAGCCCGGCCCCGAGGGTGTCAGCGCCGAAGCCGTAACGACAAGCACGTCCGGATGGTGATCAGGGAGCGCATCGACACGGCGTTCGGCGACACGCTCGCCGACCGTCTCGACGGCCCGGACGCGGCACTGCGCGCCGAGCTGTTCGCCGCTCTCCTCGTGGGCATCGGCTTCCTACGCCACAAGATCGGCACGAAGGCCATGACCGCCGCCGACCGCGAGGCACTCGCCCGGTACGTGGACAAGATGGGCGTGATGCTGTTTGAGTGATGCTGTTCAGGTGATGGTCAGCGTGCGGTTGGCCTCCGTCGTCGAGCTGGTGCCCGTGTAGATGTCCACGGCGCCTGGTTCCACGACGAACCTGCCGTTCTGGTCGCCGGTCCAGAAGCCGAGGTCGTCGGCGCCGAGAGTGAAGCGCACGGTGGTGTCCTCGCCGGCGGCGAGGTGGACGCGACGGAAACCGCGTAGGCGGCGTAGTGGTTGCACGATGCTCGCCGCCCGGTCGTGCACGTAGAGCTGGACGACCTCGTCACCGGGGCGGTCGCCGGTATTGCGCAGCGCGACCGTGACCTCCACCGTGGCGCCGTCGCGCAGCGCCGCTGCCTCGATCCGGTCCTGGCCGAGCCGCGGCTCGCCGGTGACGAACGTCGTATAGCTGAGGCCGTGGCCGAACGGGAACTGCGGGCCGTCGGCGACGTCGAGATACGTGGAGACGAACCTCTTGTCGGGCTCGGCGCTGTCGTAGGGCCGTCCGGTGTTCTCGCGGTTGTAGTAGAGCGGGATCTGCCCGGCGGAGCGCGGGAAGGTCACCGGCAGCTTGCCGCCGGGGTTGACCGCGCCGGTCAGGACATCGGCGATCGCGTGGCCGGCCTCGATGCCGGGATGCCAGGCCATGAGCACGGCCGGCGCGGAGTCCAGCCACCCGCCGATGGTCAGTGGCCGGCCGCCCACCAGTACGACCACGAAGGGTTTGCCCGTCGCGGCGATGGCGGCGATCAGCTCCTCCTGCGCGCCGGGCAGGCCGATGTCGGCCCGGGACGCGGCCTCGCCGCTGATGGCAGACGGCTCGCCGGCCACGATGATCACCACGTCCGCGTCGCGGGCGGCGGCGACCGCGGCCGGGATGCCGCTCGTGTCCTGGCCTTCCGCCCGGACGCCCTCCGTATGGCTGATCCGGGCGTGCGGTGCCGCCGTCCGGATGGCCTCGAGCACGGTGCCGGCCGGGAACCGCTGCGCCACTCCACTGAGGACCCACGTGCCCAGCAGGTCACCGGAGTCGGCGAAGGGGCCGACCACGGCGATGGCCGAGACCGACGGCGCCAGCGGGAGGACGGCCGGCTCGTTCTTGAGCAGCACCATGCACCGGGCGGCCGTCTCGCGGGCCGCCGCCCGCGCGGCCCTGGTGGGCTCCAGGATCGCCGCGCTCTCGGCCACGTACGGCCGGTCGAAGAGGCCGAGCCGGAGCTTCAGGCGAAGCACCCGCGCCACCGCGTCATCCAGGCGCTCCTGCGTGATGTGGCCACGGGACAACAACTCCTCGCCGTGCTCGACGAGGTTGGTGCTGGCCATCTCCATGTCCAGTCCGGCGGTCAGCGTCAGCCGGGCGGCCTCGGCGCCGTCGGCCGCATGGCCGTGGGTGATCAGCTCGTGGACACCCGCCCAGTCGCTGACCACGACGCCGTCGAAGCCCCACTCCGCCTTGAGGATGTCGGTCATGGTGTGGGCGTTGCCGTGCGCGGGAATGCCGCTGATGGTGGTGAAGGCGGCCATCACGGTCGCCGCGCCCGCGTCGATCGCGGCCTTGAACGGTGGCAGGTAGAGGTTGCGCAGGCGCTGCTCGGACACGTCGACCGTGTTGTAGTCGCGGCCTCCTTCGACGCCGCCGTATGCGGCGAAGTGCTTGGCGCACGCGGCGATCCGGTCCGGCGCGCCGAGGTCCGCACCCTGGTAGCCGCGTACTTTGGCCGCCGCGTACCGCGCGGTCAGATACGGGTCCTCGCCGTGGCTCTCGGCGATCCGGCCCCAGCGCGGCTCGCGGGTGACGTCCATCATCGGCGAGAAGGTCCAGTGCAACCCGTTGGACCGGGCCTCGCGTGCCGACACGGCGCCGTCGGTCTCCGTGACGGACGGGTCGAACGCGGCGGCCTGCGCGAGCGGGATGGGGAACGTGGTCCAGTAGCCGTGGATGACGTCGAGCCCGAAGACCAGCGGGATGCCGAGCCGGGACTCCGCCACGGCGATGCGCTGCAGGGCATTGCTGCTGGCGGCGCCGAACACGTTGAGCATCGAGCCGAGCAGGCCGTCGCGTGCCGCGGCCTCGGCCGCCTCGGTGCCGCTCCCACCCGGCCCGGTGTCCCACGCCCAGGAGAGTTGCTGGAGCTGGCCGAACTTCTCCGCCGGCGTCATGCGGCCGAGCAGTTCCTTGATCGTGGTTTCGTGGTCGGCGCTCATGCCGGGATTCCCTCTGTAGCGGGGACTTGGGCGGCCGGACCGCCGGCGGTAGATCCGGGTACCGCCGGCGGTCCGGAGATCAGCTCAGGTTCGCGTCCTGGTAGACCCGCACGGAGTCGATCTTGAATTGCTGCGGGAACGGGACGGTCGCATCGGGGTGCCCGATCCACGACGCGCCAACCGCGGTGTTCATGATGATGTGCATCGGGGCGTTGAAGTAGTTGCCGCTCAAGGCCATCCGGCAGGTCGTCTGCCCGTCGAAAAGGTAGGTCAGGGTCGGTCCCGGCTCCCAGATGAGGCCGTAGGTGTGGTAGCCGGCGGACAGGTCGACCGGGCTCTCGTAGGTGCAGCCCTGGTTGGCGCCGAGGTCCGTGCCGTTGGGGGTGTCGGCGTAGTGCAGGGCGTTGTGCACCTCCCTCGGCGAGTTCCACAGCTCGGCGAAGTCGATCTCGTTGCCGCCAGGGCCCGGCCAGTTGTAGACGGCGTTGCCCTGCAGCCACAGGGCCGGCCAGATGCCCTTGCCCATGGCCGGAATCTTGGCCACCACCTCGATCTTGCCGTAGGTGAAGGAGAAGCGGCCCTTGGTCCACACCATGCCCGAGGTGTAGGCCTTGGTGTTGTACTGCCGCTTCTCCGTGGTCAGAATCAGGTTGCTGTTGGACGTGGTCGCGTCGAACGACGTGTACACCTGGTCGGTGCCGGGGTTGAGCGTCCCTTCCAGGACGCCCCACTTCTGGTGGTCGATGGCCCCGTCGAAGCTGTCACCCCAGATGAACTGCCAGTCGTAGGCCTGCTGGGCCGAGGCCGGGGCTGCCCCCGCGGTCACCGGTACCGCCACGGTGGCGAGCAGGCCGGCTGCGGCGAGCAGTCGCCGTAATCGTTGGCGCATCACACTTCTCCTGTCGGTTGGTTGGCGTGCTACTGCTTTGCGTGTGCGTCCTCGAACTCGCCACGGACCTTGTCGCCACCGGCCTGGCGCCACTGGCCGAGCACGTCCTTCCAGCTCGACACCGGCTGGTTGCCACGAACGATCTCGCTCCGGGCGTTGTTGAGGATCTTGGAAAGGGCGGAACCCTTGGCGGCGTTGGTGGGCGAGTACAGGCCGACGGTCGGATCCCGCACCAGCAGCGGCGCGACCTTGCGGTGGAACGCGTACTGCTTGTCGACCACCGCCCGCTCGCCGGGGCCCAGGATGGGTGGCTGGTCGACCAGGTACTGCATGGGGATCTTCACGTCGGTCTGGCCGGTGCCGGTCGGCACGGGCGTGCCGTCCCGCATCGTGTAGTCGGCGCCCTCCACCCCGAGCTTGCGGAACAGGTGCTCGGCCGTGCCGAACGGGGCCGCCATCCAGTTCGCGATGGCGAGCAGCTGCCTGACCCGGTCCGGCTTGCCCGCCTTGATGCCGGTGACCGCGTAGCTGCCGGTGCCGGTGAAGTGCCGCGCGGCGCCGTTTCCGGCAGAGTTCCCGTCATACGCGGGCGCCACCAGGCCACCCACGTCGATCCCCGGATAGGTGGTGCGCAGGATGTCCCAGGCCGCGTAGCCGTCGGTCTTCATGGCGATCTTGCCCGTGCCGAACCAGTCCCGGCCCTGCTGGAAGGTCGCACTGAACGTGTCCGGGTGGAACACACCCTTCTCGACCAGGGCGACGACGGCGTCGAGCGCCCGCACGCACTCCTCGGTCTCGACGGCGTTGGTGAACCGGCCGTCGCGCTGTGCCCAGCCGTTGGGTGCGCCGGCCATCTCGAGCAGGAACGCCAGCGCTCCGCCGCCCCCGATCCCCGTGTCGCCGAGGGCCCACTGCCCGTCGCCGGTCAGGCCCTCGCACAGTTCGACGAACTCCTCGTAGCTCTTCGGCTCGGGGTTGAGCGAGCGCCGGGCGATCAGGTCGTCGCGGGTGAACATGATCTCGCCGATGCTCGCCCGCGGGGTCGGCAGCCCGTAGATGCCACCGTTGGCGATCATCGGCCGCCAGGAGAACTCCGGAATATTGGCCAGGAACGGGTAGTCCTTGACCGCGTCGCCCGACAGATGTGGTGTGAGGTCGGCGAACTTGGCCTTCAGTACCCGCGGCAGGTTCGGGGTCCAGGACGGCAACATGACGATGTCGGGCACGTCCCCGCCGGCGATCGCCGTCGTGACCTTGGTGCTGTAGTCGCTGTCCGGGACCATGTTGAATGCCAGGTCGGCGCCGATCCGGTCGTTCAGCGCCTGCCAGTACCTGTTGCCGGCGAGCGGCGGCGGTAGCGGGGTGAACGTGTCCACCAGGATGTTGACGGTCCCGGCGCCCTCGCCCGGCTTGCCGGACACGGCCTCCCGGAGTTCGGCCGGATACCGGTAGAAGCCGGGCAGCAGGTCCTCACCGGCCGGCAGGTCGGGCGTGACCCCGGCGTAGGGAATGTGGGTCGGCAGCCGCACCTTGGCGTTCGCGGCGGCGTCGTCGGCGGTACCGGTTCCGGCACCGCACGCGGCGGCGAACGACGTGGTGCTGGCCGCCAGGGCGAGCGCACCCGCACCGCGCAACAGGTCGCGGCGGCTCACAGCTCTGTGAAGGGACACGGCGAGGACTCCGTTCTTTTCGGACAAAGCGCATTGACGGGTCCGCACAGCGGATCCGTAGCGGGATTCGTGGAGTCACTGGTGATGCGCATCACCAATGGTGTCGGACTCTAGATCGACGTAAAACGACTGTCAACCATCGGCAAACAAGCTGCGTACAAGCTTGTCCTTGACCGAATGGTCGCCAGCTGGCTAGCGTCGGACCCCAGATGGTGATGCGCATCATCAGATGGGAATCCGACGCATGAAGTCAGCCGAACCTCCACGGAAGCGCCCGACGCAGGCGGATGTCGCGCGGTTGGCGAGCGTGTCGCCAGCGGTCGTCTCGGCGGTCGTCAACGGGCGCGGCGCGAACGGTGCGCGGGTCGGCGACCGCACCGCCGCGCGGGTCGAGCAGGCGATCCGGCAGCTCGGCTACGTGCCGAACGTGGCGGCCAGGAACCTGGCCGGCGGCCGCAACAGCATCATCGGCGTGTTCACGTACGAGGCGCTGTTTCCCCTGGAAGCGATGAGCTACTACCACCAGTTCCTCATGGGGGTGGAGGAAGCCGTCGAGGCCCTCGACTGCCACCTGCTGCTGTTCACCGGATCGCACACCGACGACCGCCGCCGGTCGATCTACAAGAACGGGACCAACTCGCTGCAGCTGGCCGACGGCGCCGTCCTCATCGGACATTCGGAGGACCGCGACGAACTGGCCGCGCTGCTCCGGGAGGGATATCCCGCGGTGTTCATCGGCCGCCGCGAGTTCACCGGCACGGAGGCCTCGTACGCCGCGGCCGGCTACAGCGCGGCCACCCAGCAACTCGTGGAGCGGGTCAGCGCGCTCGGGCACCGCCGGATCGCGCGGCTGCGCGGCGCGTCGCAACACGAGTCGATCCTCGACCGCGACGCCGGCTTCGCCGCCGCCCGCACGGCGCTGGCGGACCGGCTCGACATGGCCGAGGTGTTCGTCGCCCCGTCCGCCCAGGACGTCACCGCTCTCGTGCCGAGGCTGGTCGAGCAGGGCTACACCTGCGTCGTGGCGGACGACTGCGAGCGAGCCGGCGACGTGTGCGCCTCGGCCGAGTCGCTCGGCCTGTCGGTGCCGAAGGACCTTTCCGTCGCGGCGCTCAGCGAGTACGCCGGCACCACCGGCGTCGGCTGGGACATCACCACGGTCACGACGCCGGGCCGGGGAATGGGCGCCGAGGCCGTGCGCCTGCTGGCCGACATCCTCGACAACTCCGCCGACCGCTCGCCGCGCCGGGTGGTCATCGACTGCGGCTTCCACGACGGCGCCACCCTCGCCGCGCGCCCCTGACTCCCCTGCCCCACAAGAGTTTCGACAAGGAGCCTGATGCACGAGCAGAACTGCGACGTCCTCGTCGTCGGCGGTGGCCTCGGCGGCGTCGCCGCGGCGCTGGCCGCACTGCGGCTGGGCCGGCAGGTCATCCTCACCGAGGAGACCGACTGGCTCGGCGGCCAGCTGACCTCGCAGGCCGTGCCGCCGGACGAGCACCCCTGGATCGAGCAGTTCGGGTGTACCGCGACCTACCGGCAGCTGCGCGACGCCATCCGCGCGTACTACCGCCGCGGGTACCCGCTGACCGAACAAGCGGCGGCCACCGCATACCTCAACCCCGGCCAGGGCCACGTCAGCCGGCTGTGCCACGAACCGCGCGTCGCCGTCGCCGCGATCGAGGAGATGCTCGCGCCCTACCGGTCCAGCCGGCAGTTGCGAGTCCTGTTGCGACACCGGCCGGTGGCCGCCGAGGTCGACGGCGACCGAGTCTCCGCCGTCCGGCTGCTCGACACCGACAGCGGTCACGAGCTGACCGCGTCCGCGCCGTACATCCTCGACGCGACCGAACTGGGCGAGCTGCTGGAACTGGCCGGCGTCGAGCACGTCATCGGCGCGGAGAGCCGCGACGACACGGGCGAACCGCACGCCGTCGAGGGTCCCGCCCAGCCCGGTGACCAGCAGTCGTTCACGTTCTGCTTCGCACTCGACCACCGTCCCGGCGAGGATCACACGATCGACCGGCCGCGGCTGTACGACTTCTGGCGCTCCTACGCACCCGACTTCTGGCCGGCTCCCCTGCTCAGCTGGACGCAGGTCGCCCCGGAAACCCTGGTCAAGTACGAGAAGAAGATCTTCGAGCCGGACGAGTCGTTCGATCTGTGGCGGTTCCGCCGGATCCTGCACCGGCCGCTCTTCGCCGACGGGTTCGGCGGCGGCGACATCACCCTGGTCAACTGGCAGCAGATCGACTACTGGCTCGGCCCGCTCCTCGGCGTGGACGACGCCGAACGCGATCGGCACCTCGACGCCGCGAAACAGCTCAGCCTGTCGTTCCTGTACTGGATGCAGACCGAGGCGCCCAACCACCTCGGCGGCACGGGCCACCCGGGGCTGCGGCTGCGCCACGACGTCACCGACACGGCCGACGGGCTCGCCAAGTACCCCTACGTCCGGGAGTCCCGCCGCATCCGTGCCGAGTTCACGGTTTCCGAACTGCATGTCGGTGTGGAGGCCCGCGGCTCGCTGCTGGGCGCCGAGGAGTTCCGGGACAGCGTGGGCATCGGCAGCTACCGCATCGACCTGCACCCGTCCACCGGCGGCGCCGCCGGGCCCCGCCAGTACGTGGACGTGGCGAGCTGGCCGTTCCAGATCCCCCTCGGCGCGCTGCTGCCGGTGCGCGTCGAGAACCTGTTGCCCGCCAACAAGAACATCGGCTCCACCCACATCTCCAACGGCTGCTACCGACTGCATCCGGTCGAATGGAACATCGGCGAGGCCGCGGGCGCGCTCGCCGCGCACTGCCTCAACACCGGGTCGACGCCGCACCAGGTACGGGCCGATCCCGATCGGCTCGACGACTACCAGAACACGCTGACCGGCCTCGGTGTCGAGCTCAGCTGGCCGGTCGAGGTCCGTACCCAGAAGAAGTACAACTGACCGGCGGGAGTCGAGAGATGGCCGTCCTGAGTAGACCGACCGCCGCCGCGGCACCGCCCCGGCCCGCGCGGCGGCGGGTGCCGCGCGGACGGCGGTTCCGGCGGGACTGGCTGCTGCTCGCCTGTGCGCTGCCGGGGCTGGTCTGGCTGCTGGTGTTCCACTACGCACCGCTGCTGGGCAACGTCATCGCGTTCAAGGACTACCAGCCCTACGACAGCATCTCCGCCGCACCGTGGGTCGGGCTGGAGAACTTCCGGACCATCGTCACCGGCGACCCGGCCTTCCTCAACGCGCTCAGCAACACGCTGATCATCTCCCTGCTGCAACTGCTGTTCGTGTTCCCCATCCCGGTCGCGCTGGCGCTGCTGCTCAACTCGCTGGTATCGGAGCGTCTCAAACGGACGGTGCAGTCGATCCTGTACCTGCCGCACTTCCTGTCCTGGGTGATCATTGTGGCGATCTTCCAGCACATGCTGGGCAACACCGGGCTGCTCAACACTTTTCTGTCCGAGCACGGCCTCGGCAGCTTCAACCTCATCGGCAACCCGGAGCTGTTCAAGGAACTCGTGGTCGCCCAGGTGATCTGGAAGGACACCGGCTGGGGCACGATCCTGTTCCTCGCCGCCATGTCCCGGATCGACCCGGCCCTCTATGAAGCCGCCTCCGTCGACGGCGCCTCCCGGTGGCGACAGCTGTGGCACGTGACGCTGCCCGGCATCAGGTCCGTGGTCACCCTGCTGATCATTCTGCGGCTCGGCGACGTGCTCAGCGTCGGCTTCGAACAGATCATCCTGCAGCAGCACGCGGTCGGGCCGCACGCCTCGGAAGTCCTCGACACCTACGTGTTCAACAACGCGGTCGGCGCGGGTGTGTGGGGCACGTCGGCCGCCGCCGGGCTCGTCAAGGGCATCATCGGCGTCGCGCTCGTGCTCGCCGCGAACAAGGTGGCCCATCTGTTCGGCGAACGCGGGGTGTACCAAAAATGACCACCGCACTGACGCACGCCGGTACCGCGGCCCGGGCGGGGAAGGGCTTTATCCTCACGATCTGTTGTCTGGTGGTGATTCTGCCGTTCCTCGCGGTGGTCTCGACCAGCCTCGCCGACGAGCAGCAGGTGACCGCGGCCGGCGGCTACGTGCTGTGGCCGGAGCGGCCGAGCTTCCACGCGTACGAGGCGATCTTCGCCGGTGGCGTGGTCACCAGGGCGATGCTGGTCTCCGTCGGCGTCACGGTCGTCGGCGCGGGCCTGTCCCTGGCGTGCACGACTTTGCTCGCCTATGGACTGTCCCGGCCCGGCAGCTTCGGCAGCAAACCGATCCTGATGGTCGTCCTGTTCAGCGTGCTGTTCGCGCCCGGCATCATCCCGATGTACCTGACCGTCAAGCAGCTGGGTCTGCTCGACAGCTACTGGGCGCTGATCCTCTCGGCACTCGTCAACGGGTTCAACGTGATCGTGATGCGCGCCTTCTTCCTGGAGCTGCCGCAGGAACTGCTCGACGCGGCGAAGATCGACGGCGCCAGCGAGCTGACGGTCCTCGTCCGGATCGTCCTGCCGCTGTCCAGGGCGGTCGTCGCGGTGATCGGTCTGTTCTACGCCGTGGCGTACTGGAACAACTTCTTCTCCGCGCTCCTCTACATCACCGACAACGCCAAGTATCCGCTGGCGCTCGTGCTGCGCACCTACGTGATCGACAACGCCACCATCGGCACCGGCGACGCGAGCCAGGTGCCGCCACAACAGTCGCTGCAGATGGCGATGCTCGTGGTCAGCATCCTGCCGATCCTGGCGGTGTATCCGTTCCTGCAGAAGCACTTCGCCAAGGGCATCATGATCGGAGCGGTGAAGGGGTAGGCGTGGCGCCGAAACCGTTGGGAAGGGATAGGCGGATCACCTTCCGCCAGGCGGACAGGACCTGACGTGGCAGGGATCCGGTCGTGTAGCTCAACCCGTACTTCTCGAACAGTGCCCGGACATGCACGGCGATCTCCGCGTACCGGTTGCTCGGCAGATCCGGGAACAGGTGGTGCTCGACCTGGTGGGACAGGTTGCCGGTCATGAAGTGCATGACCTTGCCGCCGCTGATGTTCGCCGAGCCGAGCATCTGCCGCAGGTACCACTCACCGCGGGTCTCGCCGTCGATCGAGCGGCGTTCGAAGGTCTGCACGCCTTCGGGGAAGTGGCCGCACATGATGACCGAGTGGGTCCACAGGTTGCGGACGAGGTTGGCCGTGGCGTTCGCCGCCAGCGTGGTCATCGCCGACGGGCCGGACAGCAGCGGGTGCACCACGTAGTCCTTGGTCATCTGCTGCCGGATCTTCTTCAGCGTCTGCTTCGCCCTCGCGCGGAACCCCGGGTCGGCGCGGCGCTTCTTGGACGCCAGGTTCTTGCCGAGTTCGAGGTCGTAGGCCGCGATGCCGTACTCGAAGAAGCACGCGTTGATGAAGTTCCACAGCGGCTGGGCCAGGTAGAGCGGCACCCAGCGCTGGTCCTCGTCGACGCGCATGATGCCGTAGCCGAGGTCGTTGTCCTTGCCGACCACGTTGGTGTACGTGTGATGCAGCTCGTTGTGCGAGTGCTTCCACTGTTCGGCCGGCGAGGCGTGGTCCCACTCCCAGGTGGTCGAGTGGATCTTCGGGTCACGCATCCAGTCCCACTGGCCGTGCATGACGTTGTGCCCGATCTCCATGTTCTCGATGATCTTGGCGACCGCCAGGCCGGCGGTCCCGAGTAGCCAGGCGGGCGGGTACAGCGACACGAGCAACACCGCCCGGCTGCCCAGTTCGAGCTTGCGCTGCACCTCGATGACCTTGCGGATGTAGGCCGCGTCGTCGGCGCCGCGCGAGTCGATCACCGACTGCCGGATGGCGTCGAGCTCCACCCCCAGCGTCTCGATGTCCTCGGGGGTCAGGTGCGCGATCGGGTTGTCGGCCTTCTTCTGCAGAACGGTCATCGCTGTTCCCTCAGTGGTCTAGTTCGCAGGCGCCGGCGGCCGCGGAGATACAGGTCTGGATCGGGACGCTGCCGGACTCGTGCGGTGTGGCCGTGGTGATCTCGCCGGTGCGCAGGTCGCGCACAGCGCCCTCGCGCATCGGCAGCACGCAGCCGTAGCAGATGCCCATCCGGCAGCCGGACGGCATGAGGACGCCGGCGTTCTCGGCGGCGTCCAGGATCGGCGTCGCGCCGTCGGCGTCGACCGTGGTTCCGTTGCGGGTGAAGGTGACCGTGCCGCCGTCGCCCGCCACCAGGACGGTCGCGCGGAACCGTTCGGTGGTGATGCGGTCGGTGGCGCCGTGGGAGTCCCAGTGCGCCTCGAGCGCGTCGAGCATTCCGGTCGGGCCGCACACCCAGGTCGGGCGCTCGGCGAAGTCTGGGACGAGGTCCGCCAGCTCGTCGACCGCGACCATGCCGTCGACGTCGGTGTGCCGCTCGATCAGGGTGAGCCGGCCGGCGGCGGCCATCGCCCGCAGCTCGGCGCCGAAGATGACGTCGTCGCGGGTCGGCGCGGAGTGCAGGAGCACGGTGTCGGTGAGCCCGGCTGCGTTGCGCAGGATGCCCATCACCGGGGTGATGCCGCTGCCCGCCGTGATGAAGAGGGCGCGTGCCGATCGCGCGGGCGGCAGCACGAACTCGCCGGTGGCCTGGTCGATCTGGATCACGGTGCCCACGCTCGCGTGCCGGACCAGGTGGTTGCTCACCACGCCGTCCGGGATGGCCTTCACGGTGATCGTCAGGCACCCGTCTGCGCGGTCGGTGCGCGAGGTGACCGAGTAGGCCCGCCACAGCCGCACCCCGTCGACGTCGACGCCGATCCGCACGTACTGGCCGGGGACGTGGCCGGCCCAGCCGCGACCGGGGCGGATGGTCACGGTGACGGCGTCGCGGGTCTCCGGCTCGATGGCGACGATGCGGCCACGGAGGTCGGCACCGGAACGCAGCGGGTCGAAGAGGTCGAGGTAGTCGGCCGGCAGGAGCGGCGTGGTCGCCCGCTCGGCCAGCCGGGCCACCCGACTCAGCAGCGACCTGGCGCGGCCACGGGTGGATACGGCGGTCATGTCTTCATGGTGTCTCGTCTTCAGGGGTAAAGTCCTGGTCGTTCGGCGTGAATCTGGTAGCCAACATTGTTCGGAGGGAATAGTGACCCGGGTGGGCACCCTGACCCTGCACCTCGACGAGGAGGTCGTGCAGGCGCTGCGCCAGCACCTGCCGGAGGTGGCTACCCGCACGATCGCCGCCGTGACGGCCGAGGTCCCCGACTACACGGGCGCGCTGAGCGGCTCGATGGGCAGGAACATCGAGGCGGCCGTGCGGATGGCGCTCGCCGGCTTCCTGGAACTCGCGGCCGGCGCCCGGGACGCCGACCCGAGCACGCCGCTCGGCCCGACCCTCGAAGGGGCCTACGACCTCGGCCGGGGCGAGGCCCGCAACGGCCGCTCGATGGACGCCCTGCTGGCCGCCTACCGGGTGGGAGCCCGCGTGGCCTGGCGGGAACTGGCTTCCTCGGCCGCGCAGGTCGACCTCGACGCCCGGACGATGGCGCGGTTCGCCGAGCTGGTGTTCGCCTACATCGACGAGCTGTCGGCCGCCAGCGTCGCCGGGCACACGGACGAGCTGTCGACCAGCGGCCGGGCCCGCGAGCGCTACCTCGAGCGGCTGGGCCAGGACCTGCTGGCGGGCGCCGACCAGGAGGTGCTCGTCGCGGCGGCCGAACGCGCCGGCTGGACGCCGCCGACCACCCTCACGGCCGTGCTGATCCCGTCGGCCCAGGTCCGCGGCGCCCTCGCGTCGCTCGGCACCGACACGCTCATGGTTGATCTGCCGAACGCGAACGAGCGTCCGCTCTCGCTGCTCCTGGTCCCCGATGTGGACGGGCCCGGCCGGCGCCACCTGCTCCGGGTACTCGCCGGGCGGCACGCGGTGGTCGGTCCACCTCGCCCTTGGTCACAGGCCCGATCGTCGTACGACCGAGCGGCCCGCACGGCGGCGCTGGTCGTCGCCCACGACCGCCCGGTGGACAGCGAGGATCACCTGGCCGAGCTGATCGTCACGGCGGACCAGGAGGCTCTCGACGACCTCCGTACGCGGGCGCTCGCGCCCCTGGACGGGCTACGGCCCGCCACCCGGGAGCGCCTCGAGGAGACGCTGCGGTCCTGGCTGCTGCACCAGGGCCGCCGCGACGCGGTGGCCGCCGAGCTGCACGTCCACGCCCAGACGGTGCGCTACCGGATGGGACAACTGCGCGAGTTGTACGGCGATCGGCTCGACGACCCCTCGACCGTGCTCGACGTCCTCCTCGCCCTCGCCGGTCGTCGCAGGTAGCCCTCGGGTACCACCCGCTGGCGCTACCTGCGGCCCTCATCTATACTGAATCACGCGAACCGATCATGATTCAGCCCGGGGGAGGAGTGGCTACGATGACAGCGGATGCTGGCGCGCTGATTGACCGTGCCCGTGCTGCTGCGGGTCTCAGCCAGCGCGCCCTCGCGGACGCAACCGGTATCTCGCAGCCCACCTTGTCGCGGATCATCTCCGGGGATCGTGCGGCGAAGGTGCCGGAGGTGGTGGCGATCGCGTGGGCAACTGGGCATACGGTCGCCCAACTCACCCAGGCCGGGACGGTGGCCGACCGGGCGCAGTGCGCGGCGCGAGCCACTGACGACTCTGGCATGGACGGCATGCGCGAGGCGTTGCTGCACTTCCTGGAATTGGACGAATACCTGAACGACCAAGCCATTCCCGCCACGGTCTGACCGCGGCGGAGAAGACCTTGAACGCCGAGACCGAGGCGCGCACCGCGGCCGCACAGTTCCGCCAGAAGCACCACCTGGGCGTGCAGCCGTTGGGTGATCTCGTGGCGATCATCGAGCAGGCGACCAGGATCGACGTGGCCGTACTCGACGTCGGCCCGGACGAACACGGCCTGACGATGCGGGACCCGGCGCGCGACGCCGTATTCATCGGCGTCGCGCGCACCCGGAACCCGATGCGACAGCGCAGCACTCTCGCCCACGAACTTGGCCACGTGCTGTTCGAAGACTGGGCGGACAGCGGTACGGGCGACTGGAGCGACCGCGGCCATACGGAGATTCGAGCCGACACCTTCGCTCGGCACCTGCTCGTGCCGACCGAGGGCTTGCGTGAGTTCCTCGAAGACCGAGAGTTCGTGACCCAATCCACCCTATCTGCGGTCGTTCAGCGATTCCTGGTATCGCCCCAGATTGCCACCATCGCGCTGCACCAAGCCAACTACATCAATGACGACATCAAGCGGGAGTGGATGGCGCTGACCGCGCCGCAATTGGCTGCCCGGTTCGGGTGGAGCGACCAGTACCGCGCATTGCAGGCCGACTCCGATCAGCGGCGGGCACCGCAACAGTTGCTCGCCCGCGCGATCAAAGGCTACGCGGAGGCGGTGCTATCGGCACAGGCCGTCGCCACCCTACGCGGCATTACATTGGAGGCCGCCGAGGCGGACCTGCGCGAGGCCGGTGTCGTGCCCGCCGAGCGGGCAGTCGCGTGGGCTGATCCCACCGAACTGTCCGACGTCCACGTAGATCTAGTACTACTGGCACAGAACCGGACGTGACCTGCGACGACACCGCGGCGGGTGCCTCGATGCAGGGAAAGCGTCGTTCCCTGCACGATAGCCAGCCTGTGATCACCGGCCGATCATCGACGCTGGACCCGACCTGAACTTCCTCTCTATCAACAAAGAGCGCCTCCTCACTCGAAAGACCTGGGCGAGACAATGGTCATCGCGCACGCGGTCGTCGCCGCCGAACTCGGCGACACAGTGACCGTGCTCATCGATGACGGGTCAGGGGCACGGATCGCCACCTCAGAGATCAGCCGACTCGGACGGCTCCGGACCAGCGGTCGCGCGGTGGGATCGATCAAGCTGGTGAGCACACTGACGGTCCTGGAACGCGCGGCAGGCGGACAGCACATTCCGGACAAGGCCACGATGCAGAGCATCTACGAACGGCTGCGCGGTCTCGATGACGGCCTACCACCGATCAAGAACACCAACCTCCTGTCACCTGCTCCCTGGTCCTGACACGCCAGGGAGTCGGATGGTGACGAGGAGACCGCCGGTGGGGCGGGGGGTGAGGTCGAGGGTCCCGTCGTGGGCTCGGACGATGCTGTGCACGATGGCCAGCCCGAGGCCGACGCCCGCGTGCTCGTCCGTGCGGATGCGTTCTGTTCCGCGTTGGAACGGTTCGGTGAGGGTGGGTACGAGTTCCGGCGGGAGAAGGGAACCCGTGTTCTCCACCCGCAGCACGCTCGCGTCGTGCCGTGACTCGGTGTGGACCGTGACCGTGCCGCCGGCCGGGAGGTTGTGGACGATGGCGTTCTGGACGAGGTTCGTCACCATCCGCAGGATGAGCGCCGCCGAGCCGACGGCCTGAGCTGTCTCACCGGTGACGTCGAGCGTGATCCCGCGCTGTTCGGCCAGGGGAAGCAGAGTTTCGGCAGCGTCCTCGGCGATGAGCGAGAGATCGACTTGCTCGCGAGTGAAGCTGTCGCCGCGGCTGAGCAGCAGGAGCGCCTCCGTGAGGTCGATCGCCCGCGTGTTGACCCGGTGGAGACGTTCGAGGAGTTCGTCCGGACCCCGCTCGCTACGGGCGACGTCGAGGAGCGTCCGCGAGATCGCCAGCGGGGTGCGCAGTTCGTGGGAGGCGTTCGCGGCGAACCTTCGTTGTTCGGTGACGTGGGATTCGAGCTGGTCGAGCATGGTGTCGAACACGTCGGCGAGTTCGCGGAACTCGTCTTCGCGGTCGTCCAGGCGGATCCGGTGGGACAGTGATCCGTTCGCCGCCAGCCGGGCCGCGTCCGCGATCCGGGTGAGTGGTGCGAGCATCCGGCCGGCGAGGATCCAGCCGCCCAGGAGTCCGAACACCAGCAGGAAAACCAGCGCTATGGCCGCGGGTGGGACGAAGACGCGCAGGAGGAGGTCCTGGCTGGGTGCGATCCCGAGGAGGCCCCGTTGGTTGTCGGGTACGAAGCGCAGCAGGAACACCCACACCACGGCCAGTAGGAGAGCGCCGGCGATGAGAAGGAAAACGGCGTAGCTGATGGTGAGTTTCAGCCGGGCGCTGAGCCTATTCACGAGAACCGTCGATTCGATAGCCGACACCGAGCACCGTGGCGATGAGCCATGGTTCGCCGAGTCGCTTGCGCAGTGCGGAAACGGTGATGCGGACGGCGTTCGTGAAGGGATCGGCGTTCTCGTCCCAGGCCCGCTCCAGCAGCTCTTCGGCGCTGACCACACCACCTTCGGCCGCGACCAGGACTTCGAGCACGGCGAACTGCTTGCGAGTGAGCGCGATGTAGCGCCCGTCGCGGAAGACCTCCCGGCGGAAGGGGTCCAGCCGGAGGCCCGCGATCTCGCGGACCGGAGGCCGGGCGTGCGCGCGCCTGCGGTCGAGTGCCCGCAGCCGCATGACGAGTTCTCGTAGATCGAACGGTTTCGTGAGGTAGTCGTCGGCGCCGAGCTCGAACCCGGACGCCTTGTCGTCGATCCGGTCGGCCGCCGTGAGCATGAGGATCGGGATGCCGCTGCCGGAGGCGACGATCCGCCGGGCGATCTCGTCGCCCGAGGGGCCGGGGATGTCGCGGTCGAGGACCGCGAGGTCGTAGGTGTTGACGCTGAG
Organism: uncultured Actinomycetota bacterium; assembly: GCA_963826035.1. GTDB lineage: Bacteria > Actinomycetota > Actinomycetes > Mycobacteriales > Pseudonocardiaceae > Actinophytocola. The sequence continues at coordinate 2,165,736 of CAWGVZ010000010.1, forward strand.
CAGTTCCAGGGCGGTGTCGCCGTCGCCGGCGATGTCGGCGGCGATCGCTTCCAGCCGGAGACCGTCACGGACGGCTTCGGCCAGGTAGGGCTCGTCCTCCACGATCAACACGCGCATACCCGAACCCTAAACAGCGGGTACCGGGGCGGTGCGCCACCAGTGACTCGCCGCCAGCGCGGCCAGCCCGGCACCGGCGGCGTTGAGCAGCACGTCGTCCACAGAGGACACCCGGTCCAATCGCAGGACGTACTGCGCGGTCTCGACCAGGACCGAGCAGCCCGCCGCGAGCGCCAGGATCCGCGGTACCGACGCGAACGCCGCGGACCGCAGCGGGACGAAGAACCCCAAGGCCGCGAACACCAGCAGGTTGCCGACGATCTGGGCCGTCGCTCCCTCGGCGAGGAGCTCGAACAGATCTCGCAGCGGTACCAGACTCACCCGGCCGGAGACGTCGCCGGCCCCGCTGCCCGGCAACATGGTCATCCATACCCCTGGCACGGTCCCGTAGACGATGCCGACCTCGGCCAGCGACCTGCGCCTCCCACCCCGCCGGCGTGCCAGCGCCCAAACCGCCAGCGCGGCCAACGGCAGTGCGGCCACCGTGAAGACTGCTATGCCGGTGAACGTCACCGCTGGCCCGTGACGGCCTCGACCTGCCGCTGAAGGATCTCCGACAACGGCACATCGTCATAGTTGCTGAGGATGACACCGACCCAGTCGGTATAGGGGAAGATGCTCCAACTGGCACTGCTACCCGGGTTGACGCCGGCGCGCCCGAGCACCCACTGGCCGTTGACGATGTGGGCCGTCGGCCCGTAGGTCCCGAACCCCGGGTTGCCCGTGGGTTCCTGGCCGTCCTTGGGCCGCCAGTTGGGTGTCTTCGCCGCGGTGAACACGTCGGCCCAGGGCCGGTCCAGCACCGTGGCGTCGCGCAGCGCGTGCGCGAACCGGACCAGGTCCGGCGCGGTGGCGAAGCCGCCGTCCCCGACCGGGTCGATGAAGTTGCGGCCGTTGTTCTTGCCCGGCGTAAACGGGTTCGGGCTGCCCTTGTCCAGGTTGCGCACGGCGTCCACCCGGCTGCCGTCGGCCTGCCGCATGTACGAGTGCGCGATGTGCTCGTCGGTGAGCCACTGCGGCCTGGTGTAGAACGCCGAGCCGGTCATACCGCAGCGCCCGAAGAGGTGCTCGTGCACGTAGTCCCAGTACGTCATGCCGGTCACCGCCTCGATGATCTGCGCGACGATCTCCAAACCGACGCTCGTGGTGTCGGAGGCCGCGCCGGGGACGCCCACCAGCGTCGCCTGCCGGGTGTACTGCTGGTAGAACTCGTGCACCTCCTCCCGGCTGTGGAAGACGCGTCGCAGGTCGAGCTCCGGGGCGGTCAACCCGGTGGTGCCGGTGAGCAGGTGGTGGATGCGCACCTGCTCGGCGATCTCCGTGGCGAAGCCCGTCAGGTGGGTGCCCACCGGGTCCGACAGCCGCACCTTGCCCCGCTGCGCCAACCGCAGGACGGCCACCGCGACGAACGGCTTGACGGCCGAGCCGAGGTTGACGGCGACACCCTCGTGGTTGCGGATCCCCTTCTCCTTGTCGGCCATGCCATAGCTGCGCGACAGCACCGTCCGGCCCCGGTGCGACAGCAGCACCACGCCGGAGAACTTGTCCTCCGCCGCCAGCTGCGCCACGTACCGGTCGTAGGCCCCGCCGGGCCGGGTGTCCGGCGGGATCCGGTCGTCCCCGGACGGTTCGGGCGCGGCGGCGGCGATGCCGGCGAGGCCGAGCCCGGCGCCCACCAGCGGCACGCCGGCCGCCAACCCGAGCAGCCGCCGCCGGTCGATCCTTGATGCGCTGTGGTCCATGCCGCCACTGAATACGCAGGACAGTTGCCGTGGCGTATCCGATTTTCGATATGCCCGCGATACACGGAGTTCCCGGCAGCTGAACCACCGTCCCTCCTTGTGCGTACTCCCTCGACGAGGGCGAAGAACTGGAGGTGGCCCGAAATCATGCCCAGGAGCGAGCTGCACGCGCAGGCCGGCGTCTGGCCGTACCACGACAACGGCCTGCCCGTGCTGTTCATGGAAGGCGAAGCGGTGGACCGGGCGAACGGCGGCGCCCCGGTGGAGGACGCGCTCTACCGCGTGGCGCTGGCCAGCGGATTGCGGCTGACCACCGATCTGGATCACCTGGCGCCCGACCCCGTTCCCGGTTGGCGGCTGCTGCTCGACCATGCCGGCAGACTCACCTTGTCCTGGCCACATTTCAACCCTCTTCTCGACAACGTCTCCATGGACCTGCCGCCGGGGTGGCTGCGGCTGGCCACCGGATACGGGATGGTCGAAGTGTTCGTCGGCCACCATCTCGGGCTGCACGAACACGCCCGCGACGGTCAGGCCCATCCGTCCGCGCTGCTGGAGCGCGCGGCCGAGTCGGGCGCGTTGGCCGCCGGCGCGGTGCCGGTTACAATCCACAATGGACGGTGAATTCGGTGATTTGGGATGAGCCATTTTCAGTGCAGCCGGCCCAACGGATGGGCACCTCCGCGCTGGCCGAGCGTTTTCTGGTTGGTAAGGGCGGTGTCGACCAGGATGTCGAGGAGGTCGCCGTAGCTGAGACCGGCCGCCTGCCACATCCGGGGGTACTGGGAGACGCTGGTGAACCCGGGGAAGGTGTTGACCTCGTTGACGATCCTGGCGCCGTCTGAGCGGAGAAAGAAGTCGACCCGCAGGAGACCGGAGCAGCCCAGCTCGCGGAACAGGTGTAGGGCGTCCTGGCCGATGGCGTGAGTGGCCGCCGGGTCGAGCTTGGCGGGGACGTCGAACACGGTGGTGGCGTCGGCGTACTTGGCCTGGTAGTCGAAGAAGGTGTGCCCGGTGGACGGCAGGATCTCCATCGGCGGACTGACTTCGAGGGCGCCGCTCGGGCGTTCGAGCACGCCGATGTCGATCTCCCGGCCGGGGACCTCCGCCTCCACCAGGACCTTGTGGTCGCTCTTGCGCGCCCGGTCGAGGGCTGCCGGCAACTCGGCCCAGTCCTCCACTTTGGACACACCGATGCTCGAGCCCTCGCGGGCGGGTTTGACGAACACCGGGAGCCCCAACCGGTCGCGGTCCGCCGGGGAGACGTCGTGCTGCCCTTCGCGCAGCACCACACCCTCGGCCACCGCGAGACCGGCGGCGGCGGCGATCTTCTTCGTGTACTCCTTGTCCATGCTCAGCGCGCTGGCCGCGACGCCGTTGCCGACGTACGGGATCTCGAATCCGTCCAGCATTCCCTGGACGGCGCCGTCCTCCCCGTAGGGACCGTGTAACGCCGGGAACACCACATCACACCACGTGAGCTCGCGCGTGGTGGCGAGGATACTGCCGGCCGGTGTGGTATGGCCGGTCTCGGGGAAGCCGTTCTCCTGCCACCGCAGGACTTCCTCGACGGTCGTCAGGTCGGGCATGGCCGGGACGCCGGCCCAGACACCGTCCCGGCCGATCCGGACCGGCAGTACCTCGTACCGTTTCCGGTCGAGGCCGATCAGGATGCTGGCCGCCGACTTGCACGACACCTCGTGCTCACCGCTGCGTCCACCGAACAGGACGGCGAGCCGGATCTTCGACTCAGACACGCAATGACTCCTCAGGTTCCTCGGTCCGACGGGCGCCGGTGTGGACGGCGCAGGTATCGATGTAATGGCGTGCCACCCGAGGGCCGATGCCGGTGATGATCTCGTGTGGGACGGTGTTCGCCCACCGGGCCCAGTCGGCCACCGTCGGCTCGCCCTCGATGCCGGGTCCGAACACGACGGCCTCGTCGCCGATCTTGGGGGTGGCGTCACCGGTGGCATCGCCGACGTCGACCACGAACTGGTCCATGGCGATCCTCCCGGCCACCGGATACCTGCGTCCGGCGATCGAGACCTCGGCGTGCCTGGCCGCGGCCCAGGGCAGACCGTCCGCGTAGCCAAGGGGCACCAGCGCTAGCGTGGTGTCGCGGTCGGTGACGTAGTCGTGCTCGTAGGAGACGCCGCTGCCGGCCGGCACGCGCTTGACGAGGATCAGGCGTGCGCGCAGGGTCATGGCGCCGCGCAACCCGAAGACGTGCCGTGGATCCGGCTCCACTCCATAAAGCCCGATGCCGGGACGGACGAGCTCGTAGTGGGTCCACCGTGCGCCGAGGGTCGCCGCCGAGTTCGCCAGGTGACGGATCCGCGGTCGCAGCCCGGCGCCGCGCGCGACCTCGACCGCCTCGTCGAACAGCCTGACCTGTAACCGGGTCGTGTCCTCGGCCACCTCCGTACCGCTGACCAGGTGCGACCAGAGGCCCCGCACCCGCACGTGCCCGGCGGTCTCCAGGTCGCGGGCCAGCCGCACCAGTTCTCGCCATTCCTCGGGTCGCGCGCCGTTGCGGTGCAGTCCGGTGTCCGCCTTCAGGTGCACTTCGGCCGGGACGCCCAGCCTCGCCGCGCTCGCGGCGATCGCCCGCAGTTGGTCCCTTGTGGACACAGACAGGTCCACATTGGCCAGCAGCGCGGGCCCGAAGTCCTCCAGCGTGCTGTGCATCCAGCTGAGGATCGGGGCGGTGATTCCGCCCGCGCGCAGGTGAAGCGCCTCGGCGCAGGTCGTCACGCCCAGCCAGGTCGCGCCCGAGGAGAGCGCGGCGCTCGCCACCCGCACGGCCCCGTGACCGAAGCCGTCGGCCTTGACGACCGCCATCACCGCTGCCTTCGTACTGGCGGCGAACAGCGCCGTGTTGTGCGCCACGGCATCCAGGTGCACGACGGCATGCGCATGCGGTGACTCCACGCGTTCACCGTGGCCGGACGACTTCCGCGCACCGTCATCAACGTGTCACAGTTGTGCTACAGCATGGCCAGTCAGCCGGAGTGCCCGTTCGACGGGGAAGGCTCCAGCAGGCCGAGCGCGTGGGCGGCGCCGAGCGCGCTGGCCCGGTTGCGGGCACCGAGCTTGCGGTACAACCGGGACTGGGTGTTCTCCACGGTCTTCACCGCGATGCCCAACGCACGAGCGGTTTGCCGCATCGTGTATCCGTTCGCGATCAGGCGCAGGATGTCCAGCTCGCGGGAGGTCAGCTCGGGGAGCCCCGGATCGGCCGACGGCCCGCGCACCGCGTCGAGCATCCCGTTGGCCGCGTCGACCTCGATGGTGACGTGGCCGTGGGAGGCCAGGGTCAACGCGGGCACCAGGTCGTTGACCACGTGGCCGGCGGTCATCACGACGCGCGAACCGCGCAACAACGCCTCCAGCACCTCGGCCCGCCGCGGCGGCACGGTCCGCACGAGCACCACCGGCACACCTGTCTCCCGCCCGGTCGGCCAGTCCTCGGCCGCGGGATCAACCAGGACGATCAGCGACCCGGTCCCGCTCTCCGGCCGCACGGAGAACGGGATCCCGCCGGCCAGCAGCGCTGCCGTGACCTGGTGCCAGGCCGGCCCGGTGGTGCCGCGCAGCACGGCCAGCACGGTGCCCGCCGGGCGATACTCGGGCGGCAGGTGTGCCGGAGGTTCGGCGACGATGCCGAGCGCGGTGGCCCGCGCCACCGCCTGGCCCTGGCTCACGACCTGGAGCTTGCGGTAGATGCGCCGCTTGGTGTTCGCCACGGTGGAGGTGCTGATCTCCAGCAGCTGCGCGATCTGGTGGACCGTGTGGCCGGCACTGACCAGCGTGATGACCTGCTTCTCCAGTTCGGTGAAGCCGTCCTCGGCCGAGCGGTCCCGGTTCGCGGCCAGATACCGCCGCAGCACCGACAACAACGCGTCCAGCCCGTGCGAGCTGGGCAGCACGGTGTCGACGCCCATCCGGCACAGGTCACCGAGAACGCCGTGCGGGAGCCGTTCGTAGACCACCACGATCTTGGTCAGCCCGGCGCAGTCCCGCAGGCACTCCAGGTTGAACTGACCGGTGCCGACGTCGACGAGCGCGACGTCCGGGCGCCGGAGCCGGCACAGCGACCGCAGGTCGTCGAGCCGGCCGACGTGCCCGACGACCGTGCATTCCGGTTGGGCCTGGAAGGACATGGCCAGTGCGTCGCGGAACATTCGCCGCTCCGACCGGATGACCATCCGGGGCGTGCGTTGTTGTTGTGGCGCCGTCATCACGGGCCTCCGGGACGGGAGGCTGGGAGCGCTCCCACGCCAGGTCTATCCCCGCGACAGTGGATTCCGTTACTACTGATGGTTTGTCAGTGTGTTTGTTACTGACCACGGCTCGTCGGGTCGACCCTGGCGAAGGTCAGCATGTCGACCATCGTGAAGTCGCCGGGCGGTCCGGACCGCCGCGGCAATGTCGGCACCCAGCCCGGGTTCGTCGCCAGATACGAGGTCGGGTCCAACTGCAACAGACCGATGAAGACCTCGGCGACGATCCGTGCACCCACCCCGGCCAGCCGGGCGCCGCCGGCCAGTACCTCGGCCTCCTTGAGGGCGTAGTACCAGAGCGGGGTGCTGCTGGGCAGACCGTGCCCGAACTGCTGCAGTTCGGGGAAGTCCTGCGCCTGCAGCACGGGCGTGATCCCCGTGGCCCGCGCGATCTCCTGACCGGAGGGCAGCGACCAGGTCACGTGCCGAAGCAGGTTGCGCTGCGCCAGTGACACGGGTGTGCGTTCGTTACCGGGGATCGCGTTCGCCGGCAGGGTGAACAGGGCCGTGGAGATGTTGGTGTCGATGAGCTTGTTCGTCCGCAGGTCGGCGGTGAAGTCGCCACCGAAGTCGAAGAAGGTCTGCCAGCCGATGAACCGCCTCGGTGCGCGCGCCCCGCCGCGCAGGTCCACCGGGTCGGCCTGGCCCTCCCCTGCCGGATCGAAGATGAAACCGAAGAATGCCGGGGCGCCCGTGGCGGGACTCCCACCGGGATCACCCTCCAGGTTTGCCCGGTAGGACGGCCGGACCATGCTGTGCCCGAACCTGTAGCAGGCGCCCTGGAACTCGACCGGAATGAATTGCTGGCCCGCCGGCGGGCGGTAGATCTGCCGGCCGCCATCCAGAATGACGTCCACCAGTCGCTGGCCGACGAACAGCGGCAGGAATTCGTGCAGGATCATCCATTGGTAGTGCCAGCGGACCAGCCGCCGGGCCGCGGCGAACACCTGCGTCTGCCCCTGGCTGCGCAACAGGTCGACCACGCGGTTGTGGAACAGCAGGAACGCGGCGTGCAGCCCGCTGATCATCAGGTTCTCGTCGTTGCGCTCGTCGGCGATGATGGCCGTGCGGTTCGCATTCCTTGGCACGTCCTCGAAAAGCCCGCCACTCTCCACACGGAACTTGTCCCGGTCGGCCGGGTTGTAGAGCGCCGGACTGCCGGTCGGACCGGCACCGTAGACCGAGTCGAGGTCGAACCCCGGCGTCCGGGTGTTGGGCGCCTGGGTCGGCTCCAGTGGCACGGCGAGCCTGGAGGTCAGGTCGAATGTCATGTCGTGGTCGAGGAACTGACCCACGAACGTCGTCCCCGCCGTGTGGTTGGGGTTGTCGAGATTGTTCGGGCTCAGCTCCGGTTCGGCGATGAGGCGGACGGGGCCGAATTGCAGGGGGTCCTGGGCGTCGAGGATGCCGCCGCGCTGACCCATCGCACTCAGTGCGGTGCGCAGCGTCGGCGCGTTGAAGTCGGCGAACGGCTGCAGTGCGAAGATCCGGCCGAACCGGTCCGACGCCGCCCGCGGGACCGCGCCACCGGACGCCTCGCTGATGACCTCGGCCAGCGCGTCCGCCGGACGCAGAACCAGGGCCCCCGCGGCACTCGCCCCAAGACTGGTTAGGAACCGGCGACGGTTCAGTCCAGTGGTTTTCGTGACTGGGCTGGCCATGATCCACCGACCTCTCTGTCGGACATCAGCGCAGTGGGAACAGAAAGAACAAGCCGGCGGGGACCGCACGGCAGCGATAGTTGAGTCGAAGACGGCACGCCGAATAAGAACGATTGGCCAGTCGCAGGGGGTTCGCCACAAGCCTGGACCTAGGGCGAACAGGTGGTCAACAGCGAGTTGCGCGTATTTCCCCTAAGGGCTACCGCTTGCGGAATCCGGACAGGGCGAACGCGGTCCGGTTCAGGCTGTCCTCGGTGCCCGTGAACTCTTCGAGCGGGCGGAAGGCGTCCGCCGTGAGGTCGGTGTCCGTGTCGTCGGCCGTGCCGCCGACGCCGTCCGGGCCGACGCCGAAGAAGGCGGGGAGGTTGACGCCGCCGGCGTCCATGAGATTGAGCGTGGCGTTGGTGTTGTCGGTGTGCCAGCTGCCCACGTAGTGCCCGATCTCATGGGAGACGACGTTTCCGACGGCCCGGCCGATGAACGCGATCCGGTTGCTCTGTGGCGTCAGGTAGGTGTTGAGGGAGGCCGAGGAGCCGGCCGGCTGGGAGAAGTAGTCCTGCAACACCAGTGCGGTTTCCTCGTGTGCGAAGTTGCCCGGGTCGACGGACTCGGCGATGCCGATCGTCACGAATCCCGCCTCCGTCGAGGTGCCACCAACCACTACCCGGCTGACGTTCGTCCGGCCGAAGAGATCGGGATGTCCAGCGAGTTGAGGATGATCAGCTTGGTGTTGGGGTTGTTGCCCTTGGCGACGACGTCCTCCGCTAGATTCTCCCGTACGGTACGCACGATCTGCCGGACCACCGCCGGTTCGTCCGCTGTGGACAGTCCCCACTTGTCGAGGAACGTCGAAAACGGGCTGAGCGTGCGGACCCCGGGATTGGCGTCGATCTCGAACTTCGCCATGTCGACCGTGGCGCCGTCGAAGTCGAGGAAGATCGTCTGTGGCACCAGCTCCTGCTCCAGCGAGGGCCGGTGGAGCTGGATGGCCACTTCGTAGTCGCCGGAACCCGCGGCGACCGCCAGGTAGTGCGTCCCGCTGACGGCGGCGACGTGGTCGGCGATCGCGTTGCCGCCCCGCGGAAGTGGCGATGACTCGGGGAACAGGAACGAGGCGTCCTGTGCCGAGCCCTGCAGCTGCGTCCCGGCCGGGTCGAAGATCGTCAGCTGCTGTCCCGCACCGGTGAGCTGGGCCGCGAAGATGTCGCCGGCACGCAGTGCGATCCGGAAGACGTCCACATCGCTTGACAGGTGGCCGAGCACGCGCGCGACCGGCGTCTGTCCGGCGCCGGTGCCGAAGCCGTGCACCCACTCGGCCGTTTCCCGAGTGTCGTTGCGGCCGAGCACACCGGGCGGCTCGACCTCACGCACCACCGGCGCCGAGGCGTCGACCGCGGATCGTGGGGACGCGTACCGTTCGGCCATTCGCTTCCGCCACGCCGAGTAGTCCGCGGGAGCCGCGTCGGGCATCCAGGACAGGTACGGGTTCGGGCTACTCAGGGGAGCGGGCGCCGCGACGGCCGGAGCGGAGAGCCCCCACAGCCCGACTGCCGCGGCGGCGAGGAGAGGGGCCAATCGCATGGGGCGACGCTTTCACTGAACGCGATCTTGGTGCAACAAGCCGCTCGTCACGAATTCGCGGGACGGGGCTATCGTGCAGGGAACGACGCTTTCCCTGCGTTGACCGCAGTGAACGACGCCTTCCCTGCATCGAGGCACCCTGCCCCTGTAGTACTAGATCAGCTCGGCGCCGATCTCGACGGCGATCTCGATCGCCCGTACGGCCAGTGGGGACCGGGTGGATGAGGCCGGCCAGTGGAGGTAGATCCCGCGGGTCGGCGCCGGCCGCAGTTCGTGGATGGTGAGCCCGTCGTCGGTCCGGGTGTCGGATCCGTGGAGGGCGAGCTTCGGCAGCACCGCCCATCCCATTCCGGCTCGCACCATCGACAGGATCGTCGCGTTGCCCGGGGAGCGGAAGACGACCCGCGGTCGTGCACCGGCATCGGCGAGTACCTGATCCATCCACACCTGGTCGCAGGTGGCATGGCAGCCCACCATCGGTCTGTCATCGAGCCGCTTCAGTGGTACCGGGCCGTCGGGAAGGTCGCCGGGTCGGGTCACCAGCAGGTAGGGATCGTCGACCAGTTTGACGTGCTCGACGTCGCCGTCGAGTGGTCGGTCGAGGAACAGCAGGTCCAGGTCGCCGAGCTGTGGATCCTCCGCCGGCGCCTCGGAAAGCCTGATCTCGCAGTCGGGGTGCTCGTCACGCAGTCGACGCACGAGCGATGGCAGGATCACGTTGGACACGCTCTGGAACGTGGCTATGTCGATCCGGCCGTCGCCGGCCTTGAACCGGTCGACCGCATGGGCCAGCGCCTCGGCCTTCGCCAGCAGGTCGCGTCCGTGTTCGAGGACCACGGCGCCGAGGGGCGTGATCCGGACGGGCTTAGGACCGCCCGGCCGCTCGAACACCGGGCCGCCAACGGACTTCTCCAACGCGGCGATCTGCTGGCTGATCGTGGATTGGGTGTAGCCGAGTCGCGCGCCCGCGCGCCCGAACGTGCCCTCCTCGAGGACGGCCACCATCGTCGCCAGGTGCCGCAGTTCCACGTCGACCATGAACCGAAGTATAACCATTGGCGATCGAGTTGATCGGAAACGATCGCTTTTCGCGATGCGTCTGTGGAGCTAGCGTCAGTCACATGACAACCCAGAGCATGCAGACAACGGCCACCGGTGTGGAACTGTGCGTGGAGTCGTTCGGCGATCCGGCCGATCCGGCCATCCTGCTGATCCATGGCGCGGGCCATTCCCTGCTGGCGTGGGACGAGGAGTTCGTAGGTCGGCTGACAGCCGGGGGCCGGCGGGTGATCCGCTTTGACAGCAGGGACGCGGGCCGCTCGACCGGCTACCCGGCGGGAGAACCCGCGTACGGGCTCGGCGACCTGGCCGCCGACGCCGCCGCGCTGCTCGACGTGCTCGGCATTGCCGCCGCACACGTGGTGGGCATGTCGCAGGGTGCGGCCGTTGCCCAACTCCTGGCGCTCGACCACGCCGATCGGGTGGCCTCGCTGACGCTCGCCTCCTCGACGCCCGGTGGCCCCGGCCACCACCACGCTGATCTGCCCGGCGCGTCGCAGGGGCTCCAGAAATTCTTCGCCAACGAGCCCGCCGCGCCCGACTGGTCCGACCGGGCCGCGGTCATCGACTATCTGGTCGAGGTCGAACGCCCCTTCGCCGCGAACTCCCGCCCGTTCGACACGGACGGCATGCGCGCGGCGGCCGAGCGCGTGGTCGACCGGACGGCCGACATCGCCGCGCAGCTGACCAATCCCTTCATGATCGACGCGGGCGAGCCTTGGCGCGCGCGGCTCGGCCACGTCAGCGCTCCGACGCTGGTGCTGCACGGCACCGAAGACCCGCTGTTCCCGATCGGCCACGGCCACGCGCTCGCGGCGGAGATCCCCGGCGCCCGCTTCATCCCCATGGAGCAGACCGGTCACGAGGTCTTCCCCCGGCACCAATGGGACATGGTCGTCCCGGCGATCCTCGATCACACGGCGGGCCGGTAGTGGGGGTTCGGACGCCGGCCGTTCGCCGGCGTCCGAACTTCCGCTTATTTCTTGATCTCGTGGCGCAGAATTGTCACGCCGTTCTCGAACAAGGTGGCCTCGATCGGCTTCAGGTCCTGCCGATCGGCGAAAACGCGCGTTCCCTTGCCGCGGGACACCGGGCAGACCAGCAGCCGGATTTCGTCGACGAGGCCGGCGTCCAGCAGCGAGTGCATGAGTGTCAAGCTCCCCCACAGCCAGATGTCCTTGCCGCGCTGCCCCTTGAGCGCCTTGATGGTGGCGGCCGGGTCGCGCGTCACGGTCGCCGCGGGAAAGTCGCCCCAGGGGGCGTCATCCAGCTTCGACGAGGCGACGAACTTGGTGCAGTTGTTGAGCTTCCTGCCGTACTCGCCCTGGTCCTCGGCGTGCGGCCAGTAGTCCTTGGACTGGGTGTAGGTATTCGCACCGAGAATCATCGTGTCGACCGAGTCGATGAAGCTCATCATGCTGTTCTGGAAGGGATTGTCGGTGACCGCGTCGTCGAACGGTTCCCCGGACACGAAGCTGAGCCCGCCGTCCTCCTCCGCGGCGATGTTGTCGACCGTGACCCACTGCTGGACTATGAGCTTCCGCCCGGTGTCGTTCATGATGATGTCGTCTGCCATGGGAGCAAGTCTGCATGGGAGAGCACGCTCGGACATCCGTGCCGGCTACGGGGGCACCACGTGTCGACCACGTGCGCGACGGTCACCCGGCTGGTGGCTGCTCAGCGGGTCCGCGCGGGGCAGGGTGAAAAGGATGACCGCACGGCACCAGCACCTCAACCAGGCTCTGTTGCGGATTCCTCGGCGGGCGGAGAGCTCCGACCGGAACACACTGTCCGCGACCTATGTCGCCGCCGGTTCGTTCGCCGCGCTGCTGCACTCCAGCGATCACCGGATCCTCTACGGGCGGCGAGGCACCGGGAAGACGCACGCGTTGCTGTACCTGAGCGAACTGATCGCGAGCACCGGCGACATTCCGATCTACGTCGACCTACGCACGATCGGCTCGGCCGGCGGCATGTACGCCGACAGCTCGATGCCCGCCGCCGCGCGAGGCACGCTCCTGCTTGTCGACACCCTGGAGGCCATGCACGACGAGTTGCTCGCGGTCGCGGTCGAGCGGGATGTCGCCGATGCGTCGGGGCTGCTGAGCAGCCTCGACGCGCTGGCCGAGGCGGCCACCGAGGTGAAGGTCGTCGGCCAGGTGGAACGGGAGGCCACCGTCCGCGGAACCGCGGAATCGAGTGACGAGGTGGCCGTGAGTTCGGCGCCTCGGGTGTCGGCGAGCCGGCGGCGATCGGTCACCGCGGAGCGCCGGCTGCTGCGAACCGGGGTCGAGAGCCACCGCGTGCTGTTCGGTCCGCTGTCCCAAGGCGCTGCGTGGCATCACCGGCGCGCTCGGCAGCGCGCGGCTGTGGCTCCTGCTCGACGAGTGGAGCAGCATTCCCCGTGAGCTGCAGCCGTTCCTAGCGGACCTGTTGCGGCGCAGCGTGCTGCCGATCAGCGGGATCACCGTCAAGATCGCGGCGATCGAGCGACGGGCGCAGTTCGCCCGGCCTTCCGGCGCCGGCGACTACCTCGGCATCGAGGTCGGCTCCGACGCGGCGTCGGCCGTGAACCTCGACGATTTCCTGGCCTTCGACCACGGGCGGGCGCGAGCGCAGGTGTTCTTCGCGCAGCTGTTCCACAACCACGCGTGGCCGCGGCTCCGCACGATGATCAAGGACCCACCGGCGGACCCGGCGAGCCTGGTCGAGGAGGCCTTCCGCCGCAATGCCTTCGCCGAACTGGTGCGCGCCGCGGAGGGCGTACCACGCGACGCCATCAATATCGCCGCCCTGGCCGCGCAGCACGCTCACGACGAGTCGATCGCGGTCGCCGACGTGCGCCGCGCCGCGCGGGACTGGTAGCTGCGCGACAAGCAGACGGTGATCGGGGCGAACGAGGCGGCGCAGGCCACGCTGCGCGCGCTCGTGGACGAGGTGGTCGGCCACCGACGGTCGCGGACGTTCGTGGTCGACCAACTGGCCGGCCAGCGTCACGGCACGATCGATGACCTGCACGACGCGCGACTCGTGCACCTGCTGCGCCGCGGCATCGCCGACCCGCACCGCCCTGGCACCCTCTACGACGGTTTCGCCATCGACTACGGCTGCTACGTCTCGCTGCTACTGGACGAAGCCAAGTTCCACGTCCGCGACCGCGGCGACTGGATCAACAACCCCAAATGCGTCCCACCGGAAGGCTTCACCCTGGCCAAGGCCGCCATCGACGTCGACGCCCTCTGAGCCGCGTCCACATACGCTGGCTGCCGTTTGGGTGGCAACACGGATGCGGGTGGGGGACACAACCAGGACATGACAGTCGACGATCCACCCGACGGGGAGCTGTGGGCCAGCGCCGCCGACGGCAGCGGGACCGCCTTCGGCATGCTGTTCGACCGGCACGCGCGGGCGGTCTACAACCACTGCTTCCGGCTCACCGCGTCCTGGTCCGCCGCCGAGGACCTGACCCAGGCGACGTTCCTGCTGGCCTGGCGCAAGCGGGACGCGGTGCGGCTCGAGCGCGCGTCGGCGTTGCCGTGGCTGCTCACCGTGGCCACCAACGTCGTGCGCAACGAGCGGCGCGGCGTGCTGCGCCGGCTGCGGCTCGCCGCACGGGTGCCGGCCGAGCGGGCGGTGGCCGACCACGCCGACGACGTGGCCGCCCGGGTCGACGACGAGCGCCGGATGGCCGCCGTGCTCACGGCCGCACGTGGGCTACCCCGCAACGAGCGTGAGGCGCTCGCGCTGTGCACCTGGTCCGGAGTGTCCTATTCGGATGCGGCGGCGGCGCTGGGCATCGCCGAGGGCAGCGTGCGAGCCCGGGTCAGCAAGGCCCGCTCGCGCCTGACCCGACTGATGGCCGAGCCCGCCACCGTCCCCCCGACTCCCGTGGAGCAACCATGAACACGACCCTGCCCGATCCCCGAGACCTGCCCCCGCACCGGCACGCCCAGATCCGCGCCGAACTCGAGCGCACGGTCGCCGGCCGCCGCTCGCGTCGCGGCTGGCTGGTGCCGCTCGCCACCGCGGCTGTCGTGCTGGTCGCCTTCGTGGCGACCGTGTGGCTGTCGCCGTGGAGCCGGGAGGGCGACGGCGGATCGGCCACTCAACCCACCGGCACCGAGCCGACCGGCACCGCGCCGGAGATCCCGAGCCTGTCGCCGGCCGAACGCGCCGAGATCGTGCAGGGCTGCATAGCCTCGACCGGCATAACCGATAGGGGCACGACCGAGCAGGCCCAGTTGTACAACCTGGTGGACGCCGGTGGCGTCCGGACCGGGCTGATCTACGGCGAACGGCTCGTGATGGACTGCAGGATCGACGGTCCGGCGATGCCGTACGACTCCGGCGGTCTCGGCGAGGAAGATATCGGCTACGACATCACGGTCGACCGGAACTGGCTGCCCGGGCCGGTGAGCGTGGACGTGGTGAGCGGGTCGGCCGGCGGTGACGTCGCCGGGAGCAGGCCGGACGAGCCCGGCCTGCAGATCGTCGGCGGCCGGATCAGCGCCGACGTGGCCAAGGTGACCTACACCGAGGGCGACCGGACGGTCGAGGCGGCGCTGGCCAACGGCACCTTCCTGGCGCGCATCCTGTACCCGAGCACCTGGGACAACTCCGGGCAGGGCGGCTTCGGCATGGTGCGGGCCTACGGCGCCGACGGTCAACTGCTCGGCGCGGTCAACGATCCGGACCACCCGGCACCGTTCTGCTCCATCACGCCGAACAACCAGGTCATCTCTGGCCCGGTCGCCGCCGCGGAGCGCTGCGAGCCCGCCATTCCGTGGCGCTAGAGGGTTCGGCCCGTCGAATGCCTGGAAGGCGTCGTTCCTGACGCTCAACGTCAGGAAGGCGTCGTTCCAGGCATGCCCACGCCACGTGCGCCACTGCGCCGGAAAGCGGTGACGGACCACCCGATGCGTTTAGCCCGAACGGAGCGCCGTGATGTGACAAACTTGCTGGCGTCGTCTCGGTGCGGAGGTGGTGGTGGAACAGGTCACCGCGGTGGTGGACTTCGGGTCCTCACACACGGTCATCGTGGTGTCCGGGCCTGGGTTGCCCGCCCGGCTGGTGCCGGTCGACGGCGAGCCGTGGTTTCCCTCCGCCGTGTTCTGGGGCCGGGACGGGCGTGGCGTGGTCGGCCGGGATGCGTTGCGGCTCGGCCGGGCCGAGCCCGCGCGGCTGGAGCGGCGGCCCAAGGCGCGGCTCGGTGAGGACGAGGTGCTGCTCGGGGACGCCGTGGTGCCCACGTACGTGTTGGTACGCCACGTGTTGGTGCGGGCCGTCGCCGAAGCCGTGACCACCGTGGGGGCCCCGGTGGCGCACCTGGTGCTGACCCATCCCGCCGACTGGGGACCGACCAGGCTCGGCGCGCTGCTGACCGCGGCGCAGGGAGTGGTGCCGCGGGTGAGCACGGTGGCGGAGCCGGTGGCGGCGGCCGCCTGGTTCGCCACCGAGCACGAGTTGCCGATCGACGCGATGCTCGCCGTGCTGGACTTCGGCGGTGGCACCTGCGACGTGGCGTTGGTCCGCCGGGAGACGGCCGGGTTGACGGTGGTCGCCTGCGCGGGCCTGCCCGACCTCGGCGGCGACGACCTGGACCAGCGGATCGTTGACCGTCTGGCGGCCGGCCGGGACGAGCTCGCGCGGCGCCTGGACGACGACCACATCGCGCAGGTACCCGCCGCCGAGCTCGCGGGGCTGTCCCGGTTCCGCGACGACGTGCGCGCGGCGAAGGAGGTGCTGTCGCGGCACCCGCAGACCGACCTGGTGCTGCCGGCCGAGCTGCCGGACGCGCTGCTCACCAGGGACGAGTTCGAGCAGATCGTGCGTCCCGACCTCGCTCGCGCTGTCGAGCTGCTCGACTCGACCGCACGTTCCGCGGGCCTGACCGGCTCGGACCTCGCCGCCGTCCAGCTGGTCGGCGGGTCGAGCCGGGTGCCGCTGCTGGCCCAGCTGCTGCGGGCGTGGACGAACGCGCCGGTCCGGCTCGATGACCAGCCGGAGGCCGTGGTCGCCCTGGGCGCCGAGGTCGCCACCCGGGCCCCCGCGCGCCCCCGACCGGCCGCCAGTGCTGACCGCGATCCGGAAGTGACCGGCCCGGTCCGGATCCCCGCGCCAGAACCGGCACCGGCGCCAAGCCGGTGGCGCGCCACGTCGGTGGCGGTGGCGATCATCGTCACGGTGCTCGGTCTGGCCGCGTTTCTCGGCATTCGCGGGTTCGGTGTCACGGTCGCCGGATCGGCTCAGCCGCTGCCAGGTGGTCCGCGATTGGCGGCGCCCACGCCGACGCCCGGTCAGCCGGTGTCCGTGCCGGGGCGGTCGACGGCGCCCCTGCAGGAGATCCAGCCGGGAGAGTACGTCGCGTACGTCCATTCGACCTCGAACATCCAGTGGCGGCTGGACTCCTTCGACGACAGCGACGAGACCGGCAGACAGCTGACCGAACTCGGGAACCCGCCGGCGCCGGGCCACCACTGGGTACTGGTGCGGTACACGGTGAAGACGCCCCAGGCGCTCGAGTACGACCCGGACGTGCGCAACCAGATCTACGTGGTGGACGACCGCGGGCTCATGATCAGTGCGGTGGACAGCTTCAACTCCCCCGCCAGCCGCACCAGCGTCACCCTGCCGGACGACTGCCCCGGCCCGGCCACCGGCCCGATCGCCGCGGGCACCGAACTGGCGAGATGTGCGCTGTACGCCGTGCCCGACACCACCCCGATCACCGAGGTCGCCATCGCCGCCACCGCGAACGCCCACCCGCTGCCCACCCTCAACGAGGCGTCGGAGACGCGAGGCGCGCGGGTGGCCGTCGACGGTCGCGAGGCGGCCGGCGATCCGCCCGTGCCCCCGGGCGAGGTACACCCGCGCGGTTCAGCGGTTTCCACGCAGGGCAACGAGTTCTCCGCCGACGTCGCCGTGGCGGACGTCATCGAGGACTCCTCGACGTACCTCGACGAGGACACGACCATCGTCCTCGGCGGGAGCCGGGCGCTGATCGCGCGGATCGCCGTACGGCTCGAGGACCCCGCCCCGGCCAGCAGCCTCCTCGACATCTCCGTGGCGCTGGTGGACGACCGCGGCGCGCCGCTCGACCCGTCCGTTTCCATCCGGACCTACGAGTGCGTGAACGCGTTGGCTGACGAGGACGTCTCCGGTCTGGTCACGCTGTGCGTGCTGTTCGCCGTGCCCGCCGAGGCGTCGCCGAGCGCGGCGATCGTCCAGGTCGGCGTCGCCACGGATCCCCTGGTCTGGTCCCTGCGGTGACCGGGGAGCGGGGCAGCCCGGTGGTGCTGGCCGTGGACTTCGGCACCACCAACACGGTCGGCGTGGCCCGGTGGGGCCACCGCGAGCCGAGCCGGGTGGTGGTGGACGGCGCGCCGAGCATGCCGTCGGCCGTCCTGTTGGGACACGACGGCTCGCTGATCATCGGGCAGGACGCCCTCCGGCTCGGACGGGCCGCGGCGGCACGGCTGGAGTTGCGGCCGAAGGCCCGGCTGGACGACGAGACCATCCTGCTCGGCGACCGCACGGTGTCCGTGCTCGAGGTGGTACGGGCGGTCCTGGCCCGGCTGTGCGGCGAGGTGCACAGGGTGGCCGGGGCGCCGGTCGAGCATCTCGTGCTCACGCACCCGGCCGACTGGGGCGCGGTCCGGCTCGGCCGGTTCGTCCGCGCGGCGACGGGACTCGCGGCCAGGATCAGCCTGGTGCCGGAGCCGGTCGCGGCAGCGGCGCACGCCGGGCGCTCGCCGGGCGGCACGCGTGCCGTGCTCGACTTCGGCGGCGGCACCTGCGACGCGGCCGTGGTCCGCCGAGAGGCGGCCGGGTTGACGGTGGTCGCCTGCGCCGGGTTGCCCGACCTCGGCGGCGACGACCTCGACCAGCGGATCGTGGATCTCGTGCTCGGCCGGTCCCCTTCGGTTGCCGACCGGCTGGGGTCGGCGGCGTCCACATCGGACCTTCATGTGCTGCGGGACCGGTTGCTGCTGCGCCAGGACGCCCGGGCTGCCAAGGAGTTGCTGTCCCGCCACGACCTGGCCCGGGTGGCGGTGCCCGGCCTCGGCGAGCCCGTGGTGGTGCACCGCGCGGAGTTCGACCGGATCGTCGCCGCCGACCTCGAGCGGGCGGGCACGCTCCTCGAAGGTGTCCTCCGCGACGCCCGGACCGCGGTCGACGAGGTGCTGCTGGTCGGCGGATCCGGCCGGATCCCGGCGCTCGGCGAGTCGCTGCGCGACCGGCTGGCCGTGCCGGTGGCGATCGCACGCGACCCGGAGTCGGCGGTGGCGTTCGGCGCGCTGGCCGTGACCGGCCCGACCGAACAGACGGCCGCACATCCCGTCCAGCTGACAATCGCGCCGGCGCAGGATCCCGCGCCGGTGCCTGAGCCACCGCCGCGGCCTGCCGGCCGGAAACGCCGGCTGCCGGCACTGCTGGCGGCGTTGGCGGTCCCGCTGGTCGCGCTCCTCGTGTGGTACGTGTCAGGAAGTGGGAACGTCACCGGGAGCCCGACCGGGTCGAGCACACCGAGCTGGCCGGTGAAAGGCACCCCGGTGACGGGACCGTCCGCGCCGCCGCCGCAGACCCTCCCGAGTGGACAGTCGGGGCGGTTCGACACCCAACAGCACGGTATCGAGGTCCGAGTGGATCGGATCGCGGCCGCTGTGGCGCCCGCGCCTGCGGGCTACCGGTGGGTCCGGGCGGACGTGACCGTGACCCTCCGCGAGGGCTACCACGAGCTGACCGAGCCGACGCCCATGCGGCTGGTCGACGACCGGGGACAGCGGATCCTGCCGGTGCGTGGTGGTCCGGCCGTGCAGGCCAGTGGCTGCACCGCACCGCTGCCGCCCGTCGCGGTCGGTCAGTCCCGACAGGAGTGCCAGCTCTTCCTGATCCCGAACGCCACCCCGATCGCGGGCGTGATGTACGACCACTTCGGCACCGAGGTCAACCGGGGCGGGTTCGTGGCCGCCGCCGAACTCCCGGCCACCGGCACCACGGACCTGCCCGGCGTCGTCGGCCGGGTGGGCGACCCGGCCCGCGAGGTCGACCTCGGCCACGGCCGGTTCACCATGGGCATCGAGGAGGTCATCGAGGCGCCGTCGGAGTACCTGACCGAGGACAGCCGCCCGATGAACGGCGGCCGGTACGTCATCGTGCGCATGACCGTGGAACCCAGCGGTGACAAGGAGTTCCGGGACGAGGACTTCACGTTCGTCCGCCTGCTCGACGACCGCGGGCTGCCCGTGCCGGAGGAACACCTGACCCCGGCGGAACTCGTCGACTGCCCGCCGGCGCATCCGGTGCCGCCCGGCGAGTCGGCCACCGCCTGCCTGGTGTTCACGATCGGCACGCGCACCCCGGTCGCCGCCGTCGCCTACGTCGGGGAGACCGACCACGACGTGCCGAACTGGCGAACCTGGCGCCTCGGCTGACGCCCGGCGGCGGGTCTGGTGCACCGAACGACGCTTTCGGTGCGTTGAGCGCACCCAACGACGGTGCATAGCCTGCAGCGCCCAGTGCCACCCCTGGGCGCTGTGGCCACCGGTCCCTTACTCCAGTTCTAGCGGCTCGGACGGAACACCGGTGCCGGCCGTGTTGTAGGCGATCACGCTGACCGCGCGGTGTACCTCGGACTGTGTGTCGGGCACGAGTGTGTAGCTGGTGCCAGTGGTGTGTTCGTTGAGCACGCACACGTCGTCGGCCGCGTGCTTGCACACCTTCACCACGTAGGTGACGGGCTGCTGGCCGGTGTCGGCCGGAGCGAGCCAGCTGAGCTGGTAGTTCTCGCCGGTCTTCTGCGCTTGTAGGTTTCGCGGTGCGCTGGGCACGGTTGGTCCACTGAGGACATATCCGTGCCCGGTCGCGGTGCGGCAGGTCGTGGTGCTCGCTTTGGTGGCGATCACCTTGTCGTGGCTCGATCCGCTGGCCGGGGCGGTGTACAGGCCGGTGGCGTTGATGGTGCCCTTGGCCCCGGGGGCGAGCGACCAGGTGATCGGTGCGGTGTTGGCGCAGCCGATCGGCTTGCCGGCGAACTGGGTGGTCGTGCCCGAGCCGATTTCGATGGCGTGCGGAGTGACGTCGACGATGGTGAGCGAGTCGGTCGACTCCCACACGGTCAACTCATCGCTGAAGACGCTTTGCTCGTATTCCAGGCCCAGGAGTGGGACCGTCAGGCCTACCGAGACATCGATCGTCAGGGCGATCGTTCCCCACGGGGTCCGGCCGGGGTTGGCGTTGAACTTGACGCCCGGTGTGAGGATGAGTTCGGGCCCGGCCAGCCCGTAGAGCAGCAGCTCCAACTTCGCGGGTAGCTCGGCGGTGAGCGTGATCTCGGCCTCGAGCTGCGGATCGAACGTGGTCACCGGGTTGGTCGTCAGGTTGGCGGGGGTCACGGTTCCGTCGCGGTAGGTCAGGCTCCCACCGAACTTCTGCTCGTAGGACGAGGTGAAGGTGAACTCCAGCGAGCCCTCGGCGGACACCCTGGCGTTGAGGGTGAACACCGGACAGACGACCACGGGAAACCAGCCGATCCAGAAGGTGAAACAGGAGAACCGGTATTCCACGATGGGTGTGGTGGGTTCGGCGGTGCCGGAGAAGTGCGCCGTGAATTTCCCGTCCAGGGATGCCCGGATGGTGGCCGCCGCGGTTATCGACGCGCTGTTGAGGCTGAACCATCCCATGTCGACGTTCAGGTCCCATTCGGGCGTGATGGCCACCGCCCCGGTCAGGGCCGCCGAGAAGTCGACCTGGGCTTCCGCCTGCAGCTTGGTGCCGTCCGAACTGTTGCTCTGTGGTTGGTACTGAAAGTCCAGGCTCAGCCGGCCGCCGATTTCCTCGCTCAGGACTCGCACATCGGGAACCAGCGACCTGGCTTGACCGCCCGCGACCCAGTTGGACGGCGGCGCGACATGTGCGGAGGAGTTCGCGATGGCGTCCTGGAGCTTGGCGTCCACGGTGGTCAGCACGACCCGTTCGCCGGAGACCGCGATGTTGGTGATCTTGCGGAGCAGGCCTTTGCGCACCGTCGGCGCCCGCGGCTCGGCGACGACGACAGCGCCCACCTTCAGGCCCTTGACCTGCGACGTGGCGGGATCGAAGACCACGCGGTGCCGGGTGACCTTGGTGACCGCGGCGAGGCTGGCGGCCGTCAGCTTCACGGTGGTGGCGTGGGCGGTGAACGCCGCCTTTGCCTTCGCCGTGTCCGCCGCGGGCGCCGGGTTGGCCACGCCGTTGGCCGCGGTCACGGTCACCGTGTACAGCACCGCGGGGTCCAGGCCGGTCAGCGTCGCCTTGGTCTGCGTGCCCGCGACGGTCGTCGTCTTGCCGCCCGGATTGGCCTTCACCGTGTACGAGGTGATCGCCTGTCCGCCGTTGTCGACCGGCGCATGCCACGTCACGTCCAGCACTCCCGAGGTGCCGCTGGTCGGCGGCGCCGCGGAGACCGACTCCGGCGCGAGCGGCGGGTAGGGCACCCGTGGCGTGCCGGCCACCTCCTTGCTCGGCTTGCCGGCGCCGGCCTTGTTGGTGGCCGTGACCGTGACCTTCTGCGCCTGGCCGTTGGTCAACCCGGTGAGCGCGGCGTTGTAGACGTTGGCGGCCACGGTCACCTTCGTGTTGGCCGGCTGCGCGGTCACCGTGTAGCCCGTGATCGGGGCGCCGTGGTCGGGTGCCGGATTCCAGTGCACGACCAAACGGCCGTTGCGGCCGAGCACGGAGTCGATGGTCGGTGCGTGGGGTCTGCCCGCGGCCCGCGGTTTCACCGGCGGGGACTTCTTCGAGCCGACCGAAGCTACGCCGTTGAGGGTTTCGACGGCGGTGAACGTGTACGCGGTGCCGTTGGCCAGACCGGTGACCCGGGCGGTGGTGACCGTCGGATCGGAGACCACGGCCGTGCGGCCGCCGGGCGCGGCGGTGATGGTCACCGACCAGGTGTCGGTCGCGTTGATGGGATGACGGGCCGGAGTGAACGCCACGTCGACGGCGCCGTCGCGGGAGAAGACCTCGGTGATGTGCGGCGCGTGCACGACGGGTGCCGCCTGCGCCGCCTCGGTGGGAACAAATGCGGGAAGAGCGAGCGAAAAGGCGAGTAACAAACCGAACGAACGCGTGATAAACCGGGCTGACGACAAAGCAACCATCCCTTGATCAGCGAGAATTAGGCGGATCTTTGACGGTAGCAGTCCGGAAATTTCTCAGGTATCACTCAATGGAGCAGGCGGACGTCACGTTCTGTGCTTTAATTGCCGCCTTTAAACACCTCCGTGCGCATGACTGGGCTGTTCGATCTACTTGCCGGAGCCGGGCGTCTGGGTTCCCACTTTGACGCGGTAATGACGACGGGCTTTGTCGCGGGCGCCGCAGCTGGCCATGCTGCACCACCGGCGACGGCCGTTCTTGCTCGTGTCGACGAACAGCCAGCCACAGGACGGGCACGCGCCCAGCCGGTCGAGCGGGCCGCGGGTCAGCAGCACGAACACCGACTCGGCGATCCGGTGCGCCAGCACCTCGAACGGGCCCGCGTGCGCCCAGCTCATCGCGAATCCTTCGCCGCCGGACGCCAGACTCCCAGCCAGACTCCCACTGGCGACCGCGCGGGCGTACCGCTCCCGCAGCCACGCGACCTCGTCCGCCGGCGGTGGCCCACCGTCGACGAGCGCCCGGAAGACGCGATGCAGGCGTTCCCGGGACTCCTTGATGTCCGCCAGACCCTCGGCCGTGACGGTCGTGGTGTCCAGGTCGAATCCGACGGCCGCCGCCCACGTCCGGGCGCCTGCCGGGCTGTCGAACCAGTCCCGGGTGGGCGCCGGGCGCATGTTGACCGAGTTGACGAAGTCCAGGCACAGCTCATTGCCGACCAGCTCCACCTCGACCACGGATCTCACCATACAAACACCGTTGACTGGTTGACGCAGGTTACGCTAGACATCGACTCACCATCAAAACTAACTTGAAGGGTGAGAAATGGCGAGCTCTCTCGGGCGGCCCTTCCACCTCCTGTGGCTGGCGACCGGCGCGGCCAACCTCGCGGACGGCATGATCAGGTTCCTGTTCCCCGTCCTGGCCCTCGCCGTGGGTGCGCCGCCGAGCGGCGTCGCCGCCGTGACCGCCGCGATCACCCTGGCCTGGCCCCTGTTCGGCCTGCACGCGGGCTGGCTGGTCGACCGCGCGGACCGGCGGGCGCTGCTGACGTCGGTCAACTTCGCCCGTGCCCTGGTGCTCGGGGTGGTCGCCGCGCTCTACGCCGGCGGTTCCCTGACGTTGCCGGTCATCCTGGGCGCCGCGCTGATCCTCGGGCTGGCCGAGACGATCGTCGACACCGCGTTGACGTCCACGGTTCCCCTGGTCGTGCCGCCGGCCCACTTCGGCCGCGCCAACGCCCGGCTCGAGGCGACCATCAACGCCGCGAACGAGCTCCTCGGCCCGTCGCTGGCCGGTCTCGCCGCCGGTATCACGCTGGGCCTGACCGCCTCGTCGAGCGCCGGCCTGTACGGCCTCGTCGCCATCGTGCTGCTCGGCCTGTCGATCACCGCCCCCGCCCCGGCCACCACCACGACGCCGCCGAAACGCGCTCTTCTCAGCGGACTCCGGTTCCTCTGGCGGAATCCCCTGCTGCGTACCCTCACCCTCTTCACCGCGGCCATGAACGTGGTGTGGGCGACCGCGATCGCGCTGTTGGTCGTGTACGCCGTGGCGCCCGGCCCGCTCGGCCTCTCCCCCACCGCCTACGGGCTGCTGCTCACGGCCGTGGCCGGCGGCGGCCTCGTCGCCTCGGTGCTGACCGAACCGATGCGGCGGCGGGCCGGGGACGCGCTGCTGCTGATCGCCGACTGCGTCGGCACGATCCTGCTCGTCCTGCCGGTCGCGGCCGGGCTCGGCACACCGTTCGTCGCGGCGGGCGCCGTCGTCGCCGGTGCCGGCTCGAGCGTGTGGCGGATCATCAACGCCACGATCCGGCACAACCTGACGCCCGTGGATCTCCTCGGACGGGTCTACTCGGCGTCGCGCGTGATCAGCTGGGGTGTCGTCCCGGTATCGGCCGGCCTCGCCGGCCTGGCGGCCGACGCATGGGGCGTACGCACGGTCTTCACCATCGCCACCTACCTCGCCGTCGCCGTCGCGCTGGCCTTGATCCCGTACGCCGCCCGAGCCGAGCGCGCCGCCCGCCGCGGCGCCGCGATACCGGGTGCTGGCGTGGGTCGTTCGGACGACACCGCGTCCCACTGTCGTCGCCTACCGTGACCGCTGGCCGGACGAGCGGGCGAGATTTTTGGGGACGGCCGGAACCATTCGACGAAGTGATACATCCAACACCTCGATGTAACACTCACGAGTTGGGGGATCTGCGACATGGACGGATTTCACGTTGATCCGGCTGAGTTGACCCATGCGGCCGGCGTGATCAAGAGCTCGGTGACCCCCGCCGGGGACATGGGCCTGAAGGCGGCCGTAGAGGGCGGTAAAGCCGCCGCCGGCGACGACGCGGTGGCCGGCGCGCTGACCGAATTCGGTGCCGCCTGGCATCTGGCCACGGACATCCTGCGCCGACGGTCCGAGTCCACCGCTACCGGCCTGGAGCACGCGGCCGCCGCCTACGTCGCCCACGACGAGAACGCCGGGGCCGAACTGAAGGCGGCGAACCATGGCTGAACTCGGTTCCACCACCGACCCCAAGGCGCTGGTGCCCGGCGACGCGGCGGCGCTCAACGCCATCGCCGACACGCTCACCCAGCGGGCCGGCACGTTCGCCGACGTCAGCGCGGCACTGGGTGCCGTCCGGATGGACAGCTGGACCGGCAACGCCAGCAGCATGTTCTGGGACGCCTACGCCGCCGAGAAGCCGTCGTGGCAGCTGGGCAGCGACGCCATGACGTCGGTGGCGGGCACCCTGTCCGCCCACGCGGACACCGTCGCCTGGGCCCAGGGACAGGCGCAGGAGGCGATCGAACTCTACGAACAGGGCGTGCAGGCAACCGTTGCCGCGTCCGAGGCGAACGCCGCCAAGCCCAACCCGGAGCCGGGTCCGCTGGTCGATCCCGGCCAGGCGCTCCGCCAGCAGGCGCAAGAGACTCTGGACCGGGCCCGCGAGCAGCTCAAGAGCGCCGGAGCGACCAACGCCGCGGCCATCGCCGGGCAGGGCGGCCACGGCGCGGACGCGCCGGCATGGTTGTCCGGGCCGGCCACCTATGTCTCGAAGGCGGGCAACGGCACCATCACGGCGTCCACGAAGTTCGACCTGCCGTTCTCGTCGAGCTACCTGGACATGGCCAAGAACGGCAGCGAGCGCTGGAAGAACATGGACAAGTGGAACTGGTCCACCTTCCGCAACGACGTCCTCGACACCTACACGAAGAAAGGCTTCGACTTCGCCGCCGACAAGAAGAACGCCGAGGAGGCCGCCAAGCTCCGCGGGGAGAAGTACCACAAGACGCCGCCGGTGAGCGTCAAGATCGCGTCCGCCGGCACCGGGGACAAGTTCATGGTCGGCCCGAAGGCGGAAGGCGCCACCCAGGTCGGCGATGTGACGCTGGCCGGTTCGGCGGAGGCGAAGGCCGGCGCCCAGGCCAACGCGTCGCTCTCGGCGGGGCTGGACGGCCTCAAGGGATCGGCCACCGCCTCGGTCGGGGGGACCCTTCAGGCGCAGGGCAGCCTGGTCTCCGGCCCGGCCGAACTCAACGGCAAGGTCCAGGCGTTCGCCGGTGCGGAGGCAGGCGCCAACGCCTCCATCGGCCCGACCGGGGTCAACGCGGGCGTCAACGCGTTCGCGGGCGCCCGGGTCGAGGGCTCGGTCAGCGGCGACGTCGGCGGTGTCGGCGCCGGACTCAAGGGCGAAGCCTGGGCCGGCATCGGCGCGGAGGCCAACGTCACCTTCGGCCAGGACGAGACCGGCAAGTGGCGGATCGGCGGCGAGGCGGGCGTGGGGCTGGGGGTCGGTGCCAAACTGGGCGGCGAGATCGTTATCGATCCCGCTGAGCTGACCAAGACAGCGACCGACGTGGCCAACACCATCGGCTCACTGTTCGACTGACTGTTCGACAGACCGGGAGATCAGGTGGCAACACAGCTTCCCGTCCGGATCGAGTTCCGGTTGCCGGACGGCTGGAAGGCAGCCCCGCCGGACGAGGTCGGAGCGCCGGGCGCGGCGTTCGTGGCCCTGCACCTCGGCTCGGTCGACCACGGGTTCACCGCGAACATCACGGTCGCCGGCCAGGTCCACGCGCCCAACCTCTCGCTCGACACCCTCGGCGACGAGTCGGTGCGCCGGCTGACCGAGGCGATGGACTCGGTGTCGCTGCGCGAACGGGCCCATGCGGCCGCGGCACCGGCGATGACCCAGCTGCTCGACCTCACCACCACCGCGAACGAGCGGACCCTGCACCTGGTCCAGAACCAGGTCTACCTCTCCGTGCGGGACGTCGACGAACCCGCCGTCCACGCGGTACTCGAGTTCACCCTCACCTGCACACCGAACCAGGTGTCCACCGTGCTCGACGACTTCCGCACCTTCGTCGCCGGCATCCAGACCAGCGGATAGTTCTTCAAAGAAATCTGTCGGATCGGGGCGGCGGTGTTCGTAGCAGGGATGAGGCCGCCCACCGGGGGCGGCGCCCAGGCGAAGGAACCGCGATCGTGAAGCTGACGACCATGACCCAGGTCACCCTCGACGGAGTGATGCAGGGCAACAGCGGCGCGTCGGACGACCTACCAGCGCGCCGAGGCGTTCCTGCTCGGCCGGCGCACCTACGAGCTGTTCGCCGGCTCCTGGGGATCGGTCGACCAGATGCGCGCGCATCCCATCGGCGTGGCCTTGAAAGAGGCCCCAAGTACGTTGCCTCGACCACGCTCACCGCGCCGCGTCGGGCGGACACGACGATCAGAGTCATCTCGTCGACCAGATCGTTCTCCAGCAGCCACCAGTGATCCCGGTGATCCTCGGGCAGGGTGCGAGGCTGTTCCCGGAGACCGGCCCGGATCTTGCGTTCGAGCTGGTCGAGTCGCGGGTCGACTCGAAGGGCGTGACGATCCAGGTCAACCGGCCGGCCGGACGCTCGCGGTACGCGACCGCCTGAAGTCCCTTGACACCACAGGAGATGATCGTCAGATGCAGTATCTGGTTTCCGTGATCGATGACAAGAACAATCCCGGCAGCACGGACCGGCTGCCCGCCATCAGCGAGTTCAACGAACGACTGATCGCCGAGGGCTACTGGGTGTTCGCGGGTGGACTCGCGGCCACCGACGCGGCCACGGTCATCGACAACCGGGGCGAGCAGCCGGTGTTCAGCGACGGGCCTTTCGTGGAGTCGAAGGAGTACCTCGCCGGCGTCTGGGTGTGGGAGGCCCCCGATCTGGACGTGGCGCTCAAGCTCGCCACCGAGGCGTCGAAGGTCTGCGATCGGAAGATCGAGGTGCGGCCGTTCTTGTGAGCGGAGCTGAACCCGGGCCCACCGCCAGGAGTGGGCCCGGGTTATGGGGCTGAGCGGGTCAGCGCGCCCAGCGGCCGCAGTGCCGGCATCACCTCGCCGCTGAACAGTTCCATGCTGCGAACCACCTGCTCGTGCGTCAGGCCGCCGATCGCGAACAAGCCGATGGTCAGGCCGAAGCCCAGTTCGTCCTGCAACTCACGCAGCCGGGCGGTGACCGTCGCCGGGCTGCCGACGACCGCGTACCCGTCGCCCAGGATCTCCTCGTACTCCAACTCGGGGAACGGCTTCATCCCGGACATCAGCAGGCCGCGCATCGACGACGGGGTCAGGTATCCCGGCGGCCACATCAGCTCGGGCCCCTGCTTGAGTCCTTTGCGGAACAACCACATGAGCTGCTCGCGGCCCTCGCGGTGCGCCTGCTCGTCGGTGTCGGCGACATAGATCGGGATGGACAGTCCGATCTTCTCCGGATCCGGCACGTAGCCCAGCTCGTCGGCCGCCTGCCGGTAGCCGTCGAACCAGCGGCGCACGACGCGGGTCGGTGCGTAGACGGACATGTAGGTGTAGCGGCGTTCGGCGACGAAGCGCATGGTCTCGGTGCTGCCCGCGCCGGGGATGTAGATCGGCGGGTGCGGCCGCTGCAGTGGGCGGGGCCAGAGGTTGACGTAGCGGTACTCGTAGTTCGGGCTGATCCACTGGAACATCTCGTCGGACGTCCACGCCTTGATGATCAGGTCGTGCGCCTCGGTGAACCGGTCCCGAGACCGCGTCGGGTTGATGCTGTGGCCGAAGTACTCCCACCCGATCCCGCGGACGAAGCCGGACACGATCCGGCCATCCGTGATGTGGTCGAGCATCGCGATCTCCTCGGCCACCCGCAGCGGGTTGCCGCGGATGCCGATCGCGTTGCCCAGCACCATGATCTGCGCGTTCTCGGTGCGCCGGGCGAGTACGGCGGCCATGATGTTGGGCGACGGCATCAGCCCGTAGGCGGTCTGGTGGTGCTCGTTGACCCCGATGCCGTCGAAGCCGAGCCGGTCGGCGAGTTCCAGTTCGTCGAGGTAGCGGTGGTAGAGGCGGTGTCCGAGTTCAGGGTCGAAGTGCTTGTTGGGAAAGGTGAGCGACGGCGACGGGTACCGGGTGTCGAAGTTGCGGCAGCTGATGTTGACCATCGACAAGCAGGTCCTCGAGCGACATCTGCGGAACCTGCTGGACGCACCACTGCGCCGCCCGGTCCGCTTCACCGACGCCGTGGACGTCGCGAACGGCGGCCAGGGCATCGTCGCGGCGCTGCGGATGATGCGTCAGGCACTCGAGTTCTGCGGCAAGGCCGGACCGCCGCCGGTGCTGACGGCCGAGATCCAGCACGGCGTCCTGACGGCGCTACTGCTCGGCCAGCGGCACAACTACACCGACGCGATCTTCTCGGCCAGGGCGCTGCCCTCGCCGAGGGCGGTCCGGCGAGTGGTCGAGCTGATCGAGTCGGCACCGGATCGGGCGTTCACGGTGGCGGACCTCGCGTCCTTCGCCGGCGTCAGCGAACGATCCCTGCACGCGGCTTTTCGCCGGCAGCTGGGCACCTCGCCGATGGCCTACCTGCGCCACCGTCGCCTGGAACACGCACACCACGAACTGCTCGACCTGGACCCGTCCACCGGGATCAAGGTCATCGACGTGGCACTGCGCTGCGGATTCACCCACGCCGGCCGGTTCGCCGCGGCCTACCGCGCCCGCTTCGGCGAGTCCCCGTCGACCACCCTGCGCCGCTGACTGACCCGCGCCTGGTGCCATCCGGTTTTCACAGTCCGGCACCAGGCACGAACCGGTTGTTATCGGTGGAGGAGCTTGCGCTGTATGAGGTCGGCCAAGGCGGTCTGGCCCGCCTCGCTCAGGTGCAGGACCGCTTCCGCGCCCTCCTGTCCGGGGGCGAGTGCGTCGAAGCCGCGGTAGTAGGACTCGGCTTCTTCGCAGAGTGAATGCCCGGCGAAGGTGGGGTGCAGATCGACCGAGTTCTTCAGGTACGGGCTCACGAACGCGACACCGGCCTGCCGCGCGGTCCGGCGCAGTGTCGCGTCGAGGGCGCTGGCGACCTGGTTGCCGTCGATACGTTCCTGGCTGGAGAAGAACCCCGGATCACAGAGGGCGTCGACCGGGACGCCCGGCGTGTTCTCGCCCGCCGTGAGCTGGCGGCCGTAGCCGGTCATCACGATCTTCGCCCGTGGGCTGCGAGCCTTGATCTCACCGAGCACCGTGGCCACGTTCTGCCCCATGGCCGGCATCTCCGCGATCTCCGCCTGGCTGGGCGCACCGCTGCAGTCCCCGGCGATGCACAGCAGGCCGAAGCCGGCGAAGTCGATGTCGCTGGTGCCGATGCTCAGGAACACCACATGGGTGTCCGGGCGCAGCGCGTCCAACTGTGGCGGCTCGCCTTTGAAGGACTGCCGCAGGTCGGCGGTCGCCGCACCACTACACGTGACGTTCGTGAACGACACCGGCACCCCGACGGTCTCCAACCGCGCGACGAGCGTCTCCGAGTACGAGTTGCCGCTGCGCCAACAGCCGTTCGCGACACCGGTGCCGTCCAGATAGTCGCCCGCGCCGGTACCTGAACCGTAGGAGTCGCCCAGGGCAACGACATTCAGCGAACCCGTGGTGGCGGCCTGCGCGGGAACGACCCCGAGGACGACTCCGGACACCGCCAGTGCCGCGGCCAGGACCGGTCTTGTGAAAGTACGAAACACGAAAGAACCCCAAGCCATTGATGGTGTGAAGCTAGCCATCATGGCACGCCGATCGGATAAACCCATGCGCAAAGGCGTGACAAGTGCCTTCCCTGCGACGCGCCGCCAGGCCATAATGCGGAGATGGCTCGGACGGCGCTCGCCCTGGTTGTGTCCGTACTCCTGATGGGCGCCGGATTCTCGGCCGGCACCGCGGCCGCGGAACGGGTGTGCCACCCGGGGTTGCGCGCGGAGCTGGTGGCGATGATGGCGCAGGACCAGTACGAGCAGTCCCCGGACTACACCGGTCCGTGGCACGGCCCGCAGCGCACCGATCGGCTGCGCAAGATCATCGCGCGGTACGGCTGGCCCACGTTCCGCATGGTCGGCGTCGACGGTGCCACCGCCGCCTGGGTGATCGCGCAGCACTCCGACCACGATCCCGCGTTCCAGCAACAGGCGCTGGAGCTGATGCGGGCAGCGGCCGCCGCCGGTCAGGCAGACCCGGTCGAGCTGGCCTACCTGGAGGACCGGACGGCGGTCAACCACGGACGGCTGCAGGTCTACGGCACACAGGTCACCTGCATCGACGGTGAGCTGGGGCCGCGTCCGCTCATCGACCCCGAGCGGGTGGACGAGCGGCGTGCGTCGGTCGGGCTGGGACCGCTCCAGGAGTACCTGGACAGCTTCCCGGACGGCATCTGCGCGGAAGGAACCCCCGCCCACTGATCCCGCACCGTTGATCCCGCACCGTTGATCCGCACAGTCGGGCTGTCTGTTGATTGTTAACGCCGAATGGACGTGCCGAACGCGGTCGTGCGGCGCCTACGTTGGATTCACCCGGGTCGAGGGCCCCGGACCAATCCAAGGAGACGCTTCATGAGAGCACGAACCCTGCTCGTGAACCTCATCGCCATCGCTGCCACGGCACTCGGCGGGCTCGCCCTGCCGAGCACCGCCGCAGCGGACGACGTGACACCGTTCATCGTGGGCGGCGGCAACGCGACCGAAACCTATTCCTTCATGGCGTCGCTACAGAGCAGCGGCGGCAGCCACTCCTGTGGCGGCTCGCTCATCAAGGCGAACTGGGTCGTCACCGCCGCGCACTGCGGCACTCCGTACCAGGTACGGGTCGGCACCACGAACCGGACCAGCGGGGGCACCGTCGCACGGGTCGCCAGACGCATCGGCCACCCGACCGGCGACATTGCGCTGCTCCAACTGTCGACGTCGGTGAGCCAGCAGCCGGTCACCCTTGCCTCGGCCTCCGGGGCGACGGGTACGCAGACCAGGATCATGGGCTGGGGCCAGACCTGCCCCACCAGAGGCTGCGGCTCGGCGCCGATCACCCTGCAGCAACTGGACACCTCGATCGTCAGCGACAGTGAATGCGCCGGCGGTGGCATCCGTGCCGCCAGCGAGGTCTGCACCGACAACCCCGGCAACTCGCGGGGAGCCTGCTACGGCGACTCGGGTGGCCCGGAAGTCAAGCGCGTCAACGGTGTCTGGCAGTTGATCGGCGCCACGAGCCGCTCCGGCGGCAGCGCCACATGCGCCCGTGAACCTTCCATCTATGTCGATGTTCCGTACTTCCGCAGCTGGATCGCCCAGTACACCGGAGCTCTCTGAGAAACCGATTGGGCGCGTCCGGCTCCCCCAGCCGGGCGCGCCTCATCGGTGGTCGACCAACACCACCGGCGCCAGGACGTCACCGCGGTCGGTTCGCCGTGGCCGGGCTGTTGCGGGACTAGACACTCGGCCGGACAGTGAGCGCGTTGTCGAGCGCGCCAGGTTGATCGACTACTACCACCAGCACGTAGTGGAGGCCGATGCGCTCGTTGCGCCGGCCCGGCCGTGGCGGCAAGAACTGTTCGCTGGCCTACCGCAGACCCGAGCGTTCGACGGTGCAATTCAACGAGCAGACCGCCGCGATGAACGCCTCGGTCGAGGACCTCGTCGAGTTGCGCATCCAGTTGGAGCGTGCCCTGCACGCGGCTGGAGCAGGCCAAAGCTAGTCGGCGCGACCGTAAGCAGTGGGCACCATCGTTCGAACGGTCTGGCGAAACTCGGGGTTACTAGTCGTGTGGGACCGGTTACGGTGGGATGAGATCAGGCGATGCTTGATCTGGATGCGTCCACGCCAGGGGTAGGAGGTTGACGATGACCGACGTCGAGCCGTCCAATGTCAACGAGCTGGAGCCGTATGAGCCACCGGAGCTGACGGTGGTGGGTGAGTTTGGTGAGGTGACCAAGGGCAACTACAGCAAGCCGCACTCTGACGACGGTGACGCGGGTGGCTACTGGTCACCGTGACCGTGATCAACGATCGGGGTGCGTGTGACGGGATTCGGTGGTGGTGTGCGCTGCCCGACCTGGATGCCGCTGTGCCGGTTGCGCGCCTGCTGGCCGCTGAGGCCGACACCGTGGTGGCACACGACTCCGGTCGGCGGTGGCTGGTCGGCCACGGCGCTGGGAGTGAGCTCCGTGCGGTTGCGGTCGGGCCGACCCGTGTCACGGTGATCGGCACGTGCCTGGTGAGTGAGGCGGAGCTGCGGATGCACGTCGAGCACGCGGTCCGGCACGGCAACTATGACGCGCTTACCGCGCTGCGCGGTAGCTATCACCTCGCCGTGGCGAACCCGAACGGGATGATGCTGTTCGGTGATGTGGCGGGGTTTCGGCGGGTCTTCATCTGTCAGGTCGACGGGGTCACGGCGGTGTCCAGCCACGCGGACGTGCTGCGCCGTCTGCTTGACGCGCCAGTGAACCGAACGTGGATGGCCGCTCGGTTGGCGTGCCCGGAGATGCCCAGCCCGCTACGGGAGTCGCTGACGCCGTTCGACGGCGTCAGCGCGATCCCAGCCGGGCATCGCCTCACGGTGGGCCGGGGTGCTGTTCGGCATGCGCCGTACTGGACACCGCCCGAGGCGAGCACACCGTGCGCGGACGGCGCCCCGATCTTGGCGGAGGCACTCACCAACGCGGTTGCCGGCCGCGTGCACATCGCGAGCGGCCCGGTGAGTGTTCAGCTGTCCGGCGGCCTGGACTCCACGGCGGTGAGCTGCCTGGCCGCGAATGGCCTCCGCGATCGATCGACGCTGCTGTTGGTCACGGCGGCGTCCATCTCACCCGGCAACGATGATCTGGTCTGGGCGCGTCGGGTCGGTGAGCACCCTCGCCCCGTCCGGGCACGTGGTGCGCGACGTCCAGGAGCTTCCCCGGTTCTTCGATGCTCCGCCGACCGCGTTCAGCGGGATGGACGAGCCTGCACCGTTCACCGCCGCGTCGGCACGGGTCCACCACGTCGCCGAGCTGTTGGCCGCCCGTGGTGTCCAGGTGCATTTCAACGGCCAGGGCGGTGACGAGGTCCTGCTCGCGCCGTTGGCCTACCTCCGCGACGCGCTGCGTGCGCGTCCTCGGCTCGGATGGCGGCACCTGCGCGGCCAGGCCGCGTTGCGCGACCTGCGCCTGTCGCGCTTGGCACGGTCCGTTCTGGCCCCACCGTCGTATTCGCGGTGGCTGTGGTGGGCCGCCCAGAACCTGCGGGCCGAGGCTGCGCCGGAGGTTGACGCCATGGGCTGGGAAGCCCAGCCGCTGCTGCCGCAGTGGGTCAACCGCGACGCCGAACACCTCGTACGCGCCGCAGTCCTCGCCGCCCGGCCGACCGCACTCGCGGAGCACGGCACTCATGCCGCTCTGGTGCGGATCCGGTCCACGGCCTATCGCGCCGGTCTCTACCGGGACGCACTGGCCGGTCATGGAGTGCCGGCAGCGTTCCCGTTCTTCGACCGGGCCGTGCTGGAGGCCGCGCTGGCGGTCCGTCCGTGGGAACGCACCGACCCCTGGCAGCCCAAGCCCCTGCTGCGGGCCGCTCTCGCGAACACCGTGCCGGCTCGGCTGCTCGCCCGGCGCACCAAGGCTCATTACAACGACGACATCTATCGCGGCTGGACCGCCAACCGGCACCGGCTGGCCGATCTGTTCGCCGACTCGCGGCTCGCCGAGTTCGGGCTGATCGACACTGATGTGCTGCACCACTGCTTGCGCTCGTTCGGGCCGTCCGGTCTCGCACCCGCGTTCGTGACCGACTCCATCGCCTGCGAGGTCTGGCTACGGAACCTGGCCCCACCGTTCACCCGCCGGGAGGCCGACTATGCCCGCCCCACGTCCGAGCACGTCCCTGGCGCGTGGCGTGTCCAGCACGCCGGTCGGCGACGGTCTGACGCTGCTGGATGAACGGCGCGGCATGATCTATCACCTCAACCAGACCGGCGCGGTCGCCTTGACAGCGTTGCTCGACGGCGGAACGGAGGCGGCCGTGGCCGCAGTGTGCGCGCGGTACGCCACCACCGCGCAGACCGCCCACCGCGACGTCTCCCAACTCGTCGACACGCTGCTCGGCCGCCGCCTGGTGATCGCCTCGTGAGCGAGCTTGCGAGCGAACCAATGACACAGGGCGACCGCGAGCGGCGGATCCGAGCCTGCGAGGAGACGTCGTGAGCGAGCTTGCGAGCGAACCAATGACACAGGGCGACCGCGAGCGGCGGATCCGAGCCTGCGAGGAGACGTCGTGAGCGCGCCCATCGCGCTCTGCCCGCCGCACCGGTTGACGGTCGGTGAACGGTGCGCTGGGCGGGTGGCGGTCGCGGCAGCCACCCTGCTGCTGGCGCTCACCCGACCCGCCCACAACGGATCCGCCGCATCCTCGGTGCGCTTCGACGCGGCGCCCGCGAGGCCGACCGTGACCAGGCCGAACGGGCCTTCGCGACCGTCACCACGGTCAGCCTGCGCTGCGCGAGCGGGCATGGCTGCCTGCGCCGATCCCTGGCCATCATCCTGCTGTGCCGGCTCTGGGGCGTGCGGGCCAGTTGGCGGGTCGGGTTCCGCTCGCCGCCGCCGCAGTCCCACGCGTGGGTCGAAGCCGGCGGCGAGCCCGTGTGCGAGACGGTAGACCCCCGCACCATCTACACCCCGATGATCACCGTGTGAGAGGACACCACTCCCGTGCCCGAGACCCTTCAGGCCCGGCTCGCCGAGTTCGCCGCCTCACTGCGCGAGGCCGGCGCCATCCAGTCCGACGCCGTCGAGCACGCGTTCGCCACCGTGGCCCGGCATCGCTGCGTGCCCCAGTTCCGCTATGGCCCCAAGACGATCACCGTGCCCCAGGACGAACTGCCCGACGGCGAGGTCCTGGACATCGTCTACTCGCACAAGTCGCTGCTGACCAGCACTGGGCAGGACGGTGGTCCCCCATCGTCGTCCTCGGCGCCCACACTGATGGCCCGGATGCTCGAAGCTCTCGACCTGCATCCCGGTATGCGAGTGCTCGAAATCGGGGCCGGCACCGGCTACAACGCCGCGCTGATCACCACCATCACCAACGCGCCCGTGGTGACCGTCGACGCCGGGGCCACCACCGCCCAGGGCGCTGCCGAGTCGATCTACCGACTCGGACTCGACCACCAGGTCACCGTCATCCACGGCGACGGTTACCTCGGCGAGCCGTCCGGCGCTGCGTTCGACCGCATCATCGTCACCTGCGGGGTGGCCGGCCTGTCCCCGCACTGGCTCGACCAACTCGCCTCTGACGGCCTGATCCTCGCGCCGGTCGCGCACGGCGGCGTACACCCCATCCTGGCCGCCACCAACAACTCCGGCACGGTGAGCGCGAACGCTGTGCTGTGGTCCGACTTCATGCCCGCCGCCGGCCCGCTGCGCCCGGCGGACCTGGTCGGCCACGACCCCGCCGACTACATCCCCCCGGCACCGGTGACCCGAATTCCCGACGCCAGCCCAGCACGCACCACCGCCCACTACAACAACCTGTGGTTCTTCCTCGCCTCCCGCGACTCGCGCATCACCCGCGCCTACATGGACGACGACACCGTCGACACCACCACCGGCGCCTGCGCCCTGCACACACCCCGCGGAACGGCATGGGTACACGACGACGGCAGCATCACCGCCACCGGCGAACCCACGGTGGTCGACGAACTCCGCGCCCTCATCCACCAATGGGCCGCCGCCAACCAGCCGACACTCTCCCAGTTCACCGCCATACTCGACCAAATCGAGACGAACAAACCTCTCTGGACGGCAACCCAGTGGTACGTGAAGGGGACCGCCCCAGATCCGCTCGCCGCACACCCCTGACCTCAGATCGAACCGGCCTGCCCGAGCTTGGACCGCACACCAACAATGCTGCCGAAGACGCGATTGAAGCTCTGGCAGTCCCCGGTTGTCCATCATCCTGACCACGGCCACCAGGGGTTGCCCCCGGCGGGAAACGTTGTGTGAACCAAGCGATCCTTGACGACCTCGGGCCACAGGGTATGCGACGACAACTCCTGTTGGTCGGACCACCGGTACGGTGACCGCGCGGACACTGCGAGCTGGTCGGGGTGCGTGAGCGTCACGTCGAACAGCAAGGCCACTTCGGATGCTGACCGTTGTCCGGCATCGGCGGTACCGTGTTCGGTCACCGCACAGAATTCCAGGCTAGAGAGTGGCGCCCCGAGTTGGTCGAGCATCCATCTCCGCAGCGCTTGCTCAATGGGTTCTCCGGACCGGACAGTCCCGCCGGGTAGGACATAGACGTCGTGCTCGCGGTCAGCGATCAGCAGAAGGCGACTGCCCTGGCTCGTTGGTGTCGAGCTGGGGAACTACCGGAAGCGGACCGGGCTCAACCAGGCGGACGGCGCCAAGAGGACAGGTATCAGCACCGGGGAGCTGCTCTGATCTCGCGACGGGTGACCGCCGGCAGCAACCTGCGGCCATCGATAAGGGGATCGGCAGTCCACCGCACGCCTCAACACGACATCGACCGGTTGACGTCACTGGCCGAGGTGCCCGACGAGTCGACTCTGCTGGCGGTGCCTGGAGCGACGTCATGCCAGACTGGTCGGGACGTTCATCGGGCTGGAACGGCTGTCGCATCCCAGGCCCTACCAAGGGCGTGGACCTGTGGTGGTCGGGCAAGCACGCCAACCACGGTGGGAACATTCAGGTCATCACCACCCCCGATGGCTGGCCATTGTGGACCTCCGATGTCCGGCCAGGCCGCGAACACGACACCACCGCCCTGCGCGAACACCTGGAGATCCTTCCTGCGCTGGTCATCTGGATCGCCGAGAACCGACCCGCGCTCGGCGACCTCGGCTACGAAGGTGAAGCCGACACGATCACCGTGGCGTTCAAGAAACCCAAAGGCGGCGAACTCACCGACGACCAGAAGACGCACAACAAGGCCCACAACGGCAAACGCGCGATCGGCGAACGCGGCAACTCCCTGCTCAAGATGACCTTCAAAGCCCTGCGCAACGTCAGCCTTTGCCCCTGGCGCATCGGCAAGATCGTCGCCGCCGCCCTCGCTCTTCTACACATCGACCACGACCGCACCACATGATCACACACAGCAACCGACCGTTACTCGGAAAGGCTCAATGAGCGCATACACTGCGACTCGTGATGTGACGGTCGGAGTGCTTTCATCGTCCATTGTGGACCGTATCTTCGACCGCTTCTCGCGACTCACGTACTGCCTGGTTGGTGCAACTCGATGGAGACGTCATCGAACGTCACCTGCCACCAGGTCATCGGGTCGGTCGACAGCGTCCGCCGCATCATCGTCCGCGGCGACCTTCTCGACGATGGGCGTGTCGGCATTCGTCTCTACCGCTACTCGCAGTAGTTGTGCACCTTTGTCGGCGAGGTCTCGCAGTCGTTCGAGGCTGTCCACGTCGTAGAACTCCAGCGCGATCCGCTCGTTGCCGAACATGATCGACACGGCGTCGTCATCTCGTGTCCGCATGTACAAGGTGATTGCCGCTGCGGCGTCCACGGCCGCGCTCGCGGACGCGGTCAGATCGCCCCGTGCTGGTCCTGACACTCTCCGTCACCGAGTGGGCCGCACTCGTCGGGGCCGTCAAGAACGACAAACTCACGTAGTAGCGGGATTGGCTCCGGGCGGGCTCGCCCAGCCCGGAGCATTGCTCGAGCAGTCGATGCCTCGCAAGGGCCTGGCATCTTGACTGGCCGTGCCGGAACGCAGCGCCCAACTCAGGCCCGATAGGTCGCGTCCACGGCGAGCAAGGTCATCAGCGTCCCCGCGATGAGAAACGGTCCGAGCGGAACGTCCGGACGAGGGTTTCTAGCGGGGAAGGAACCTGCCTATAAGCACGATCAGGCCGGCTATCAGCCAACCAGCAACGAGGCCTGTCCAGGTCGCTGTCCAGCTGATCCAGCCGAGCGCGGCTGCGAGGGCGCCGACAAGCTTCAGGTCGCCTCCTCCGGATACACCGGCTGCGTAGAGGACTCCGTGGGCAGCCAGTGCGGCCATCATGCTGAGAAGCGCTCGTGTGAGTTGGTCAGAGCCATTTGCACCGGCATAGCCGGGGAGACGGTCGGGGCTGTGTTTGCAGTGCGGCGTGAGGTGGCCGTGCTTCGAGATACGGCTTGCGGTTGGAGATGGGCGAGCAGAGGCGATGAAGCGACGTTGGGATGGCCCGCCGTTGGAGCGGTCATGAGACACAAGGTCGTACCAAGAGTCCGCGATCTCACGGCTCGCGAGCGTTCTCCACATCCTTGAGCATGACGTCGGGATCGGGGATGCGATAGGTGGGTAGCTCGTGGCCGAACCATTCCGCCTTGACTACGAGTCCGGTGCGTAGTTCGACAGCCGCCAGGCACGAAGCGTTCGGTCGGTCGAGGTCGAAGGAAGCGTCTTCTACCCAATCTGGCTGGAGGTCACCCATACCGCCCGAATAGCCCACAGCAAACGGGTCGAAGTGAGCGGTCACCTTTCCGTCCGTGGCCTCGGTGATGCGCGCGACGCCGGACATGCTCCAGTAGGCGCTGACGAAGTGGCCATGCGCCGACGCACGCCGGGCGATCTCCGGCACGTCGCCAGTCCAGCCGTTCGGCTCGATCGCCACGGTGAATGTGTCCTCGGTGAATACCTGGACGTTGAAGTGGGTGCCGAAGTCGGCTTGTGACGGCCAGGCGTCGGTGAAGGTGAGGTGCGCCGCCTCATCGGGGTTGCCGCCGTA
This sequence comes from uncultured Actinomycetota bacterium, assembly GCA_963826035.1. Taxonomy (GTDB): domain Bacteria; phylum Actinomycetota; class Actinomycetes; order Mycobacteriales; family Pseudonocardiaceae; genus Actinophytocola. Next base: position 2,205,374 of record CAWGVZ010000010.1, read on the forward strand.
GGTGCGCACCAGGCCTCGTGGCGAACTGCCGGTCACCACGGCGAGGGTGCAGACGAAGTCCGGGTCCTTGTCGGCCCAGGCGTACTTCTCGGTTAGCTGCCACATGACGTCGTGTCCTCGGCGGTGTCTTGGCCCTGGTACGGGGTGGTGGCGATGCTACCCGGATTGCTAATGACCACGAGAAAGCCGTCGCCATCGGCGATGGCCTGATAGCGGTACGCCGTACTCAGGGTGCCGCCCTGGCAGGACTGCTCGCGGCGGGGTACTTCTTCGGTTCTGGCACCGTTCCCACCCTGGACGGTGGAGGTGAACTCGTACTCGTCACACGAACCATCGGTGTACTTCTTCACGAACGTCTGGCGGCAGGACTTGTTGTAGTTGGCGGCGCGATTCTTCGCGTCCTTGGTGAGGATGTAGTCGTAGCCCTCGCCCCAGGCCAAGGCGATGTTCCGGGCGATGTAAGGCATCTTGGCGGCGTCCATGATGACGACCTTGAGATCACCGCACTGACGCTCCGCCAGCACTACGGCGGCCGAGCACTGCGCTACCTCGGTCTCGGCGCCATCTGCCACCAGCACCTGTGCGTCGCCGGAGCCAACGATGACCGGATCGCTGGCGAACAGACCACCTATGGCGTCCTTGACCTCACCACCGCCGAAGTACAACAGGGCACCACCAACGAGCAGGAGCGGGAGAAGAACGCCGGACTTGCTGCGGGTGGACATCTCGGCGAGCCTCCTGGCGAGCAGCTGCGGGCCGTGTACGAGGAGTATCGCAGAAGGCACCGGGAGTGATACGGCGCCGACTATCTTGGCCGCCGCGAAGAGCTGAGGGGGTTCGAACCCCTGACCCCACACGGCCAGGCTCAGTCCCATCGGTGTGAAACCCAGACCTCACGATCAGCGGCGCGGCCAACTCAGTGGCTATCCGCTCCCCCGCGTGCCGCGGTCACCGCACCTCATCGGTTGCCAGTCCGTGGATGTTGTGGTCTGTCGCCTGCCAGGGCGAAGGGACCACCCTCGCCTGGGTTCTGAAGATCGACAGACCACCAGTGCACCTGGGAACCACGCCAGAACAGATATCAGCCGGAGTCGGTCACGCCACGCCGGCCACCACGAATCCCCATCGACGCTCCTCCCCGTATCGGACCAGGGCAGTTTCCGCGCTGGTCAGGGTCGCCACGAGTGCTGTTCCGGTCAATGTCCACTTTCGGCCACTACAGCCACCCGCGTTTCGTGGCCGCCACGCCGGCCGCGAAACGGCTGTCCACCTGCAGGATCTCCAGGATGGCGCTGATGTGGCGGCGGACAGTACGCACGGCGGTGCCGGTGTGGTGCGCGATGGCCTCGTCGGTCAGGCCGGACGCCAACAGCGTCAGTACCTTGTGTCGCACGGGGGTCAGCTCGTCGGGCGGCCGGCCTCCAACGACGGTGGTGTCCGGCGCGTCCCACAGTGCGTCGAACCAGTCCGCCAGCAGTTCCAGCAGCGCGGGTGACTCGATGTGCAGCGCGCCCCGCGCGCCCGTGTGGTCGATGGTGATCAGGGCGACCGTGTCGTCGACGTGCACCATCTTCGCCGGCACGCGCTGCCGGACGCGGGCCTGCTCGCCGGCCAGTACGGACTGCTCGATGCTGTAGGCGCCCCACGTGTCCGACGCGTGTTGGGCGTCGTAGATCGTCCGGAACTCGATGCCGGCGGCGACCGCGTCGGTGGGTGGCAGCAATGTCCCCTCGGTGGTGGGCTCCTGGCCGGACCGGCTGTTGAACGTGGACCGCACCAGCTTGCGCGGCGACCGGTACAGGCCGGCGGCCAACCTGCTCATCTCGGTGCGGTCGCGTACCGCCCGCACGTCGCCGCTCTCGAGGTCGCCACCGATCAGGCCGATGGTCGGCGACACCAGCGCGGCGAAGCGCTGCCAGGCCTCGGAAAGATCGGTCTGCCACTCGGACAGCCGCCGGTGCTGGCGGTCGAGCAGCCTGCGCAGCGCGATCGGTGGGTGCACGGCTCGGACGAGCCGTTCCTCGCCCACTCCGGCGAACGTGATGACACCGGCGGCGAGCAGTTCCTCGCCCGGTCCGTCCGTGACGTCGAACTCGCCCGGTCCGGTGCCGACCGGCAGGTGCACGGCCTCATGCAGGCGATCGTAGGCCTCGGCGGCCGCCACCGAGACCAGACCAGCAAGCACCTTGTCCGCCATGAACAACCCCCTCCACCACCGGGTAATCAGGTCCCACCCCTTTGGACACCTGAACCGATCGCGAGGTTGCGCGGCCTCTTACACCTTCTTGGCCCGGCTGGGCGCGACCCTCGGGGGTTCGCCCGGCATCTTCGGGTACACCGGCGGCCACGGGGCGTCGAGCAGCCCGTCGGCCAGGTCGCGCTCGTGCAGGGCCAGCAATGGTTCCAGCGACTGGGGGTCGGCCGGCATGGCGGCCCAGGGGTCACCACGCTCAGCCAGTCGGGCCGGCACGGTGGCGAGGGTGAGCTCGTGCGGCTCGACGGTGCTCAGCTCGTCCCACCCGAACGGCGTGGACACCTGCCCGTGCGGGTTGGCCCGCACGCACCAGGCGCCGAACACGGTCTTGTGCGGTGCGTTCTGGTTGAAGTCGACGAACACCCGGTTGCCGCGCTCCTCCTTCCACCAGGCGGCGGTCAGCAGGTCCGGGCGGCGGCGCTCCAGCTCTCGGGCCACGGCCACCGCAGCCGAGCGAACCGCGTAGCCGTCCCACCGGGGCGCGAGGCGCGCGTAGACGTGGATGCCCCGGCTACCGGTGGTCTTGGGAAAACTTGCCACGCCCAACTCGTCGAGCAGGGTCCTCGTCTCCGCCGCCGCTTCCCGGATCATCGCGAACGTCACACCGGGGCTGGGGTCGAGGTCGATGCGCAACTCGTCCGCGTGCTCGGGATCGGCCGCCGTGTTGGGCCAGACGTGGAAGCCGAGGCAGCCCATGTTCACCGCCCACAGCACGTGCGCGAGATCGGCGGCGACCAGCGCGTCGGACGTCGTGCCGTTCGGTGTGGACACGACGGTGGTGGTCAGCCACGGGTCGGCCTTGGTCGGGGCCACCCGCTTCTGGAAGAACGACGAACCGTTGACACCGTTGGGAAAGCGTTGCAGTAGCACCGGCCGCCCGCCCATGGTGGCCGTGATCGCCTCGCTGACGGCCAGGTAGTAGCGGGCGAGGTCGAGCTTGGTCTCGCCGCGTTCGGGAAAGAACACCTTGCCGGGGTTGGTGATCCGCACCGCGCGCCCGGCCACTTCGAGCACCTCGACGTCCGCACCCTTGGCCATCCCGTGACCGTACCCGGGAGACGGTCATGGTGGCGCCAGACCCTGAGCGGCGTTCAGGAATTTCGCTCCATTCTCCTGTTCGATATTGGTGATTATTGCGAAGGCAACAACATCGCCGGTATTGCCCGATAGCACACCGGAGCATGGGCCCGCACCAGTATTGGATTATGTGTTCAATCGATTACGCACCGCTTCTGACCTGGGTGAACGCTCAATAGTTCGCTGGAGCAAATCCTTCCGGTTCGGGACCCGCTTGTGTAATAGTCACCAGCCTGACGGGGTTGTGCCGGGGACCGGGTGAAACGGCTAGGGGTGTTTGTGGTGTTGGGGTATCGCCGTGCGGACGTGACCTTATGATCGGGACGTCGCCGGTTGTCGGAAACGGTTCCGCGACCACGCGCGCAAGTGTCGGGAATCGCCAGGAAACCGCCGACTGTGACGAGTCGGGCGACGAGATACGCCGAGTGCTTCGAGCCGTTGTTCCAAGTGGAGTATTCCTTTGCGCAACTCGGCCGAGCCCCTGGGAACCGGACGTCCCACCCGTCACGCCCGCGCCACGCGAATCGATACCTGAACCGGCCGACGGTTTCCGCGTGTCAGAGCAGACGAAGGGACACCGATGACCTCGGACGCGACCATCGCGACCATCGAGAACGGCGTCATGGGCAACCTCCTGGTCGACCACCAGGAGTTACTGCCCCGCGCCATCGCCGAGTGCGTCGAGCACCCGGACCCCGTGACCGACGACCCGGCCAGGTTCTCCCCCGGGTTCGCCCTGCCCGAGCTCACCGACGCGGTCCGCGAGTTCTACTCCCCCGCCACCGCCCGCTGGACGCCGCTCGGCGAGTACGCCGGCCATCGCCTCACGATGTTGGACCTGGCCGGCAACCCGGCCACCCACACCACGAAGACCTACCCGTCCCTGCTGATCGTGGCGCGGGCGGTGGAGTACATCCGGCGCACCGGTGAGCCCGTGATGATCCTGTCGCCGACCTCGGCGAACAAGGGCACGGCGCTGCGTGATGCGGTCCTGCGCGCCCTCGACGCGGGCCTGGCGACCCCCGACCAGCTGCGGGTCGCGATCATCGCGCCGCGGTCGTGCCGCGACAAGCTGCGGTCCAGCCGGCTCTCGACCGACCCGCGGCTGCGCGCGCTGAACCCGCTGCTGCTCTACACGGGCGCGCAAGCGGAGACCGTGAAGACCATCGCGCGGGAGTTCGTGGCCACCCACGCCGCGGAACTGAAGAGCAGGCACGGGCTGAACGTCTGGTTCTCCCTCGAACTCGCCAACTATCTCGTGGCCGACACGGCTCGCGCCTTCTTCGAGCAGACGGTCGACCCGACCGATCTCGCCGACCGGCCGCGGCTGCACGCGCACGCGGTGTCCAGCGCCTTCGGGCTGCTCGGCTACCACCGGGGGCGTGCGGTGTTGGAGAACGCCGGCCTCGCGAACGTCGCCAGCCGGCCGGCCAGCCTGCTCGTGCAGCACATGGCGACCGCTGACATGGTGCTGTCGCTGCGACACGACAGCTTCGACCGCGAGAACCTGCCGGCCTACCGGCGGGACCCGGCGACCGGACTGTACGAGCAGACGGCCGACCCGCACTTCGCGGCGACCACCTACGACCCGGACGAGGTGCTCGACCCGACGTTCTACACGCGGCGCCCGGCCACCTCGCCCGCCATGAACGACCTGATCGCGCGGTTCGGTGGCGATGGGATCGTGGTGTCGCTGCACGAGTGCCTGCAGCGGTACCCGGCGATCCGGGACCGGCTCGCCGGACACGACCGGGCGCTGCCCGCCGACTTCCGGACCGTCCGGGAGTGGTCGCTCGTCATGGCGCTGACCGGCGTGTTCAACGCGATCGACCGGGGACTGGTCGAGCCGGACACGGACGTCGTGGTGCACGGTTCCGGCTGGTACTCGGCAGCCGACTACCGGCCGCTCGAGCCGGCCGCCGTGTCCGAAGTGGATGGTGTGGCGGACGTGGCCGGAGTGCTTTGCTCATGACAGCCGTCACCACCATCACCGCCGCGTTCGCCGCACGCGTCGCCGCCAACCCGCACAACACGGCGGTGATCGCCGACGACGGCGTGCTCACCTATCGCGAGCTGGCGGCCAACGCCGTCTCCGTCGCCGAGACCATCCGGGTCAGCGGCGGTGCCGGCCCGGTGGGTGTGCTGTGCCGGCACGGTGCCACCACGATCAGCGCGATGCTGGGCGCCCTGGTGGCCGGCCGCGCCTACGTTCCCCTCGACCCGACGTTCCCGCCGGCCCGGCTCGCCCACCAGCTCACCGACTCGGGCACCGAACTCGTGCTGACCGACGCCGACAGCGTGGACGTGGTCGCCTCCGTGGTAAGCGGGTCCGGTGCCGCGCTGGTGGACATCGACGCGCTCCTCGGCCGGACGGAGGCGGTCGACGAGTCGGAGTTGGTCGCGCCGGTGCTCCCCGACGACCTGGCCTACCTGCTCTACACGTCCGGGTCGACCGGCACCCCGAAGGGCGTTCGGCAGAGTCACGGCAACGTGGTGTTCGGTGCCACCAACCACGCCCGGACGTTCGGCATCACGGCGGCGGATCGCACGAGCGTGCTCACCTCGTTCGGGTTCGACATGGCGGTCACGGACACGTTCTCCGCGCTGCTGTCGGGGGCCGCCGCCGTACCGGTCGACATCCGCGATCGCGGCCTCGCCCACCTGGCCGGCGCGCTGGCGGAACGACGGGTCACCATCTACCACTCCACGCCGACCGTCTACCGCTACCTGGTGGCGAGCCTGGCTGAGACCTCGAGACTGCCCGACATCCGCGTCGTGCTGCTCGGGGGCGAGGAGGTCACGGCCCGCGACGTCCGGCTGTGCCGGGAGCGGTTCGGCGCGGAGTGCGTGTTCGTCAACGGCTACGGCGCCACCGAGGTCAGCTTCATCGCCCAGCACCACCTTCCGCCCGGCGCACCGGTGACCGAGGGCGTCCTACCCATCGGACGACCACTCCCGGGCATCGAGATACGCCTCGTGGACGAGGCCGGCGAACCGGCCGAGCGCGGCGAGATCCTCGTGCGCAGCAAGCATGTCGCGCTCGGCTACCACGGCCGGGCCGCGGTGGGCGACCACAAGTTCGGTCTGCTCGACGGCGAGCGGACCTACCGGACCGGCGACCTCGCCCGTTACCGCGCCGGCGGGCTGCTGGAGTTCCTGGGCCGCGCCGACCGGCAGGTGAAGGTCCGCGGCTACCGGGTGGAGCTGGGCGAGGTGGAGTCCGCCCTCGCCGACCTGCCGGGTGTCGCGCAGGCGGCGGTGATCGCGCGGCGGAACGCGGAGGAGCTCGAGCTGGTCGGCTACGTGGTGGCGACCGCCGTCCTGAACGTGGCCGCGCTCAGGACGGCGCTGGCCGACCGGTTGCCGCGGTTCATGGTGCCCAGGGCGATCGTCACGCTCACCGAGCTGCCGCTCACCGTGACCGGGAAGCTCGACGTGCACGCCCTGCCCGACCCGGACGTGCCGGCGACCAACGACATGCCGGACCCCGACGGGGTGACCGGCGTGATCACCCGGGCGTGGTGCGCGACGCTCGGCCGAGCCACGGTCGGCGAGCACGACAACTTCTTCGACCTCGGCGGGCATTCACTGCAGATGGCCCTGGTGCAGCAGCGGTTGGAGCGGGAGCTGGCCAGGCGGGTGCCGATCACCGAGCTGGTCGCCCACCCGACCATCGCCGGGCTGACCGCACACCTGTCCGGCACGGGGACCGACACGGACACCACCGGTGCCACCGGTGCCACCGGTGCCATTGCCGAACGCGCCGCCCGCCGCCGCCAGGCACGCCTGAGGCGGTCGACACGATGAACTCCGGCTTACCCACCGATTTACCCGCTGACTTACCCGCTGTCGCGATAGTCGGCATGGCCTGCCGGGTGCCCGGCGCGCCGGACGTCCCCACGTTCTGGCGCAACCAGCGCGACGGGGTCGACTCCGTCCGCCGGTACACCGACGCGGAACTACGCGAGTCCGGAGTGGACGACGCCACCCGTGCCGATCCGCACTACGTCCCGGCGTACGGGCACCTCGACGGCCTCACCGACTTCGACGCCGCCCACTTCGGTTACACGGCCGAGGAAGCGGCGCTGTTGGATCCGCAGCAGCGGCTCTTCCTCGAGGTCGCCGCCGGTGCGTTACACGACGCCGGGTACGAGGCCGACGAGGCGAGGACCGTCGGGGTGTACTCGGGCGCGGCGGCGAACCGCTACTTCCTGCTGCACGTGCTCGATCACCTGCCGCGCACCGAGTGGGAGGACGCGATCCCCGGCAGCACCCCGGACTACCTGCCGGCACGGGTCGCCTTCGCGCTCGGGCTCACCGGGCCGGCGGTCGCCGTGCAGACCGCGTGCTCGTCGTCGCTGGTCGCGGTCTGCACGGCCGCGCGGGAACTGCTCGACTACGGCTGTGACCTGGCGGTGGCCGGTGGGGCGGCGGTCATCTCCACCCGGCAGGCCGGGTACCGGCACCGGCCGGCGGGCACCCTGTCCGCCGACGGGGTGTGCCGCGCGTTCGACGCGGCCGCCAACGGCATGGTCTTCGGCAACGGCGCCGGCGCGGTCGTGCTGAAGCGGCTGGACGACGCGATCGCCGATGGCGACCCGATCACCGCCGTGCTTCCCGGATGGGCGGTCAACAACGACGGCGCCGAACGTCCCGGGTTCGAGGTGCCGGGTCTCGGCGGGCAGACCAACGTGGTCGTGGAGGCGTTGGCCGGCGCGGACATCGACCCCGAGACCATCGGGCTCATCGAGGCGCACGGCACGGGCACCTCGGTCGGTGACGCCATCGAGTTCGCCGCGTTGACCCGGGCATTCCGTAGTGGGGCCAGGAACTTCTGCGCGCTGGGCTCCGCGAAGACGGCCATCGGCAACCTGGACGCCGCGGCCGGGGTGATCGGGCTCATCAAGGCGGCGCTCGCCGTCCGCGACGGCGTCATCCCGCCACTGCTGCACTTCGACACGCCGAACCCGGAGCTGGATCTCGACGCCAGCCCGTTCTACGTCAACCGCGAGCTGGCGAAGTGGCCGGTGGGACACGCGGTGCGCCGCGCCGGGGTCAGCTCGTTCGGGCTCGGCGGCACCAACGCGCATGTCGTCGTCGAGCAGCCACCTGCGACGGCGAGCGTCCAGCCGTCGAGGACACCGCTTCGCTTCAACCGCACCCGCCACTGGATCGAGGCCGCCCGATGAGCGAGCTTGCGAGCGAAACAACGTCACTGAGTGCTCACCTCACCGACCTGCCCGGCACGAAGTGGCGCGTGTGGCGCGACGGCCTGCTGCGCTCGGCGGGCTTCCCCGTCGACGTCCTGGAGAGCTTCGCCGCACCCGACTGCGCCGAGGTCGCCGACGCACACCTCGACGGACGCGCCGACGCCGACGCGTTCGCCGCGGCGTTCGACCGGGCGGCCGCCGCTCTCGGTAGAGCTGTCTACGACGTGTCGGCCGACCCCCGCTTCCGGGAAGCCATCGCCTGGCAGAACCCCGGCGCGCTCAACGGACCGGCCGGCGTGCTGCGCGACGGGCCGGACGCGCCACGCAACGAGCGGCGCAGGCGGCGCGAGGAGGTGGTCGCCAAGTACGCGCAGCGGTACAGCGGGAAGAACGACACCATCGGCTTCTTCGGTCCCATGTGCTGGGTCGAGGTGGACGCGGACGCACCGCTGGTGACGGGCGGACACGGCCCGGAGATCACCAAACAGCGCAAGGTGTTCTTCGAGTGGTGGGCGCTGGTGGCGGTGGCCGAGCGGATCGCGCGGGACGAGGAAGTCCGACCGTGGCTCATCGTTGCGCTGCAGCCGCAGCTCACGGTCGCGGGCCGCAGGCTGCTCATGCCGGACCGGCCGCCGGTGGAGCTGTCCCCCGCGCAGGCCGCCGTGCTGTCGCGCTGCGACGGCCGCGCCACCGCCCGCGAGGTCGCCGCCGCCTGTGTGGCCGACCCGGACTCCGGGGTGCGCCGGGAGTCCGATGTGGACCTGCTGCTCCGCCAGTTCGTCGAGCAGGACGTGGTGCGCTGGGAGTTCGTGCTGCCCATGAACCTCTCGGCCGAGTCGAGGCTGTGCCAGCAGGTGGCCGCCATCGGCGACGAACCGGCCCGCACGCGGGCACTGGCGGTCCTCAACCCGCTGCTGGCGGCCAGGGACGCACTGGCCGCCGAGACCGATCCGGAGGCGGTCCCCGCCCGGATGTCCGCTCTCGAGTCGGTGTTCACCGAACTCACCGGGCAGGCGGCACACCACCGCGACGGACAGACCTACGCCGGCCGCACGCTCTGCCACCTGGAAACCATGCGGGACGCCCGGTTCGTCTTCGGCGGCGACGTGCTCGCCGCGTTGGCTCCCCTCGACCCGCTGCTGCGGTCCACCCGCTGGCTCACCAACGCGCTCACCGAGACCTACCGCGTCGAGCTGACCCGGCTGCACGCGGAGCTGGCGGCGGACCTGGGCACGACCGAGGTCCCGTTGGCGCAGCTGTGGTTTCTGGGGTTCGGCGCGTTCTTCGGCAATGAGCGCCTGGCCGACGCCGTGGTCGAGGAGTTCGGCAGGCGGTGGACGAAGCTGCTCGGACTGGACAGCCTCGCTCCCGGAACCGAGCGGCTCGACCTGTCGGCCGCCGAACTGGCGGCCGCTGTCGACGTCGAGTTCGCGGTGGCCGAGCAGGACCGGTCCACGCCGCTGCTGCACTCCCCCGACGTACACCTGTGCGCCCCGGACGCGGAGTCGCTGGCACGCGGGGACTTCACGGTCGTGCTCGGCGAGTTGCACATGGCGACGCCCGCGCTGAACACCGACTTCTTCCGGGTCGGCCACCCCGACGAGGACCGGCTGCTCGCCGCCATGCGCGCCGACTTCCCCGAGGGTAGGGCGGAGTTGCTGCTGCCGTCGGACTGGCCGAGGCTGTGCGCGCGCAACGCCGACTGGATGTTCGGCCAGGACGACGTGCAGCTCGGCTTCACGGCCGCGCCGGGCGCCGACCCGGACCGGCTGCTGCCCATCACGGCGCTCACCGTGGTCCCGGACGACAGCAACGATGGCGGTGGCGCGCTCGTCGTGCGCCGGCCGGACGGGCGCACCCTGCCACTGATGGCGCTGTTCAACGACTTCATCGGCATTCACGCGTTCGACACGTGGAAGCTCGCCGGCACCGACGGGCACACGCCGCGGGTCTCGGTCGACGGCCTGGTGCTGATTCGCCGGACCTGGCGAACCACGGTGGCCGCCACGAACCTGGCCGAGGTGTCCGGAGAGCGGGACCGCTACCTCGCGGTCCGCCGGTGGGCGCGGGAAGTCGGGCTGCCGCAACGGGTCTTCGTCCGGGTGAGTACCGAGATCAAGCCGTGCTTCGTCGACCTCACCAGCCCTGTCTACACGCGGATCCTGTGCACGCTGCTGCGGTCCGCGCGACGCACGGGCGGCGACGACGTCGCCGTGATGGTGACGGAGATGCTGCCGACGCCGGACCAGGCGTGGCTGACCGACTCCGCGGGTCGCCGCTACTGCTCGGAACTTCGGCTGCACGTCACCGATCCGGCCGGACGGAGTGATGGCGATGACTGACCTCGCCGTCCCCGCGCCGAGCGGGCCGCTGCTGGCGGACCCGCGAGACGGTGCGGTCGGACTCGTGCCGTTGCCCGGCACCGAATGGCAGGTCTGGTCGGCCGGGATGCTGCGCACCGCCGGCTTTCCCGCCGACGGCATCGACCGGCTCGCCGCCCGGGACTGCGCCGAGGTGGCCGACGCGCACCTCGACGGCGCGGTGGACGGAGCCACGTTCCGTGCGGCGTTCGACGGCGCCGCGCGAACGGTCGGGAACGAGATGGTGGCGGTCGCCGCCGACCCGTTGTTCCGTGAGGCGGTCAGCTGGCAGAACCTCGGTGCGATGAGCGCGCTCGACGGGCTCGTCGCGTCCGGTGTGGACGGTAAGAGCAACCGGAAGCGCCGGGAGCGGGAGAAGCTGGTCGCCCGGTACTGGTCGCGCTACTGCGCCAAGAACGACAGCATCGGCTTCTTCGGCCCCATGTGCTGGGTCGGCCTGGATGGCGGTCCGGTGCGCGGTGGGCCAGGCCCCGGGCTGGTGCGCCGGCGGATGGTGCACTTCGAATGGTGGGCGCTGACCGCCTTCGTGGACAGCTACGCGACCGATCCGGAGCTGCGGCGCTGGTTCCCGCTCGCCCGCCAACCCCACCATCACCTGCGGGACGGCACGCTGCTGCGGCCGGGACACCCGCCGCTGCGGCTGTCCCGCGCGGAGGTGGTGGTGTTGTCGCTCGCCGACGGGCGCCGGCCCGCCGGTGAGGTGGCTCGCCTCGCGGTCGCCGACCACGGTTCGGGACTGCGCAAGGACAGCGACTGCTACCTGCTGGCCGACACCCTGGTAGCGCGGGGCCTGCTGCGCTGGCGGCTGGACCTTCCCTACGACCTGACCGCAGAGTCCTTTCTGGACTCCTGGATCAGCGGCGTCGGCAACCTAGTGCCCCGCGACCGGATCCGCACCGACTTCGAACGCCTGGTGACGGCCAGGGACACCCTGGCCGCGGCGGCCGGCGACCCCGACGCCGTCCGGGCGGCCGTCGTGGGCCTCGACCACGAGTTCCGAGCGGTGACGGCACAGCAGCCCCGGCAGCGGGCCGGCGAGACCTACGCGGGGCGTGCCCTGTGCTACGAGGACACCGAACGGGACCTCGACCTGACCATCGGCGAACCCGTCCTGGCCGCGCTCGCCGGGCCGCTGGACGTCCTGCTGCGCGCCGCCCGGTGGCTGACCGTGGCCATCGCCAGGGCCTACTCCGACGCGTTCCTCGCGCTGTACCGGGAACTCGCCCGCGAGTCGGGCACCGCGCGAGTCCCCATGAGCGAGCTGTGGTTCCTGGCCAACGGGCTCGTCTACGGCGTGGGCGACCGGCCCGTCGACCCGGTGATGGCCGAGTTCGTCCGGCGCTGGTCCGGCCTGCTCGGCCTCGACCGTCTCGCGCCGGACACCCGGCGGGTCCAGCTGAGCGCGGCCGACCTGATGGCCGAGGTGGAGCGCGCCTTTCCGGCCGACGGCCCCGGCTGGTCGGGCGCCCGGCTGCACAGCCCGGACCTCAGCCTGTGCGCGGAGTCCCTCGACGCACTGCGGGCCGGTGAGTTCAGTGCCGTCCTCGGCGAACTGCACGCGGCGTGGCTGACCTGCACCTCCGGCGTCTGCGTCCAGTTCCACCCGGACCGTGAGGCGCTGCTGGCCGCGGTCCATCGCGACCTGGGCAGCCGCACGGTTCCCCTGTACCCCACCGACTTTCCGGGGTTGACCGCCCGCCTCGCGGACCTGTTGGTCGGCCCGGCCGACCACCGCCTCGGGCACGCGCCCGCACCCGCGTGGGACCACGAGAACGTGCTGTCGGTGAGCGCGCTGACCGTGTCCGAGGTGGACGGTCACCTGCTCGCCACCGACGACCACGGACACGCCTGGCCCTTGGTGGAGCTGTTCGGTGAGTTCCTCAGCACGTTCGCCGCCGACGCGTACAAGCTCGTCGGCCCGGCCGAGCACACCCCACGGGTCACCATCGATCGGATGGTGGTGATCCGGGAGACCTGGCGCACCACGGTCGGTGAAACCGGGCTGTCCGATGTGGACGACTACGCCGATCGCTACCTCGCCGCGCGCCGGTTCCGCCGCGCCCTCGACCTGCCGGACCGGGTGTTCGTGAAGGTGGGCACCGAGGTCAAGCCGTGCTACCTGGACCTCACCAGCCCGTTGTCGATCTCCGGGTTCGCCACCATGCTGCGCACCGCGCGCACCAGCGCCGGGCCCGAGGTGCCCGTGACCATCACCGAACTGCTGCCGGCTCCGGAACAGACCTGGGTGCCCGACGCCGCCGGGCGCCGCTACTACTCCGAGCTGCGCCTGCACTTCCGGGATCCGAGGCCGTTGTCCGGGAAGGCGGTGACCCCTTGACCACTACTGCGTCCCCGGCGGTCGAACATGAGAACGGCGCCATCGTGGCGGTCCCCGACGCGACCCTGGTCGACCTCGTCCTCGACCAGGCACGCAGACGTCCCGACGCGCTCGCCGTCCGGCAGTGGGACCGCCGGGTCAGCTATGGCGAACTGTGCGCGAAGGCCACGGCGCTCGCCGCCCGGCTCGCGGAACTCGGCGTCGGCCCCGAGACCCGGGTCGGCGTGCACCACCGCCGAGACCCGGACCTGGTGGTCGCGCTGCTGGGAATTCTCCTGGCCGGCGGCGCCTACGTACCGCTGGATCCCGCCCAGCCCCGCGAACGGCTGCGCACCATGGTCGCGGACGCCGGCATCTCGGTGATGGTCGCCGACGCTCCCGAAGCGGTGGCCGACTGCCAGGTCGTGCTCCTGGACGGACTCCGGCCCGCAGCCGCGTTCCCCTGCCCGGCCATCCCAGACAACGCCGCCTACGTCCTCTACACCTCCGGTACCACCGGCAGACCGAAGGGCGTGGTGATGCCGCACCGTTCGGTCGTGTCGCTGGTGACCACGTTCGGCCCGGCCACCGGCGCCGGCGACGGCAGCGTCACCCTCGCGTTCGCCGCGCTGTCGTTCGACGTGTCGGTCCTCGACCTGTTCGCGGCGCTGGCCAACGGCGGCGCCATCGCGTTGACCGGCGATGCCGACCGCACGGACCCGGTCCGGCTGCAGCGCTTCGCCGAGGCGCACCGGCCCACCAGGGCGAACCTCCCGGTGGCACTGCTGGGGTTGCTGGCGCCGGAGCGGCTGCCGAGCCTGCGGTTCCTGCTCACCGGGGCCGAGGCGCCGAACCCCGCGGAGGTACCGCGGTGGGCCGGACCCGCCGAAGGTCCACACCGGACATTCTTGAACCTGTACGGCCCCACCGAGACCTGCGTGAACGTCACCGAGTTCGTGGCCGCCGGCGAATGGACCCGGCCGCTGCCGATCGGCCGCCCGCAGCCCAACCACCGCGTCCACGTGGTCGACCACCAGCTCCGCCGGGTGCCGCCCGGGACCCCCGGCGAACTGCTGGTCGGCGGAGTGGGCGTGGCCAGGGGCTATCTCGGCGACCCGGCGCTGACGGCCGCCCGGTTCATCCCCGACCCGTTCGGCGACGTGCCGGGTGCGCGGCTGTACCGCACGGGAGACCTGGTCACCTGGCTGCCGGACGGCCAGCTGATGTTCCTGGGCCGCACCGACCGGCAGGTGAAGATCCGCGGCGTGCGGGTGGAGATCGGCGAGCTGGAGACGACGCTGGGCGCGCACCCGTCGACCGGCCACTGTGTCGTCGACGGCGTAGACGGCGGCCACGGGCTGGAGCTGGTCGCCTATGTCACTCCCGGCACCGAGCCGCCGGACGCGCTAGCGCTGCGCCGGCACTGCGCGGACCGGCTGCCCGCGGCCATGGTGCCCGCCCGCGTGCACGTGCTGGAGTCGTTGCCGCTCACCGCATCGGGCAAGGTCGACCTGGCGGCCCTGCGCACAGTGACTACAAACCAGGCGACCACCGAATCGGGAAACGGCGCCGCCGCCGCGCCCGCGCGGGGAAGCGTGGAGCAGACGCTCGCGGCGCTGTGGCGGGACCTGCTCGGCGGCGCGCCGGAGGGTGCCACCGACTTCTTCTCCAGCGGCGGGCACTCGCTCACCGCCATGCGGCTCGTCGCGGCGCTGCGCGCCCAACTCGACAGGGACGTCGCCGTCGAGGACGTGCTCGCCGGGCGCACGTTCGCGGGCATCGTCGCCAGGGTGACCGCCGCTCCCGTGATCAGCGGCGCGGACGGCTGGCACGGCACCGCGCCCGCCCTCTCCGCAGCCCAGCGCCGGCTGTGGTTCCTCGACCGGGTGGCACCCGGCTCCTCCGCGTACAACATCGCGATGGCCGAGCGGCTGCACGGCCCGGTGGACATCGTCGCCCTGCGGACCGCACTGCGGGCGGTCGCCACCCGCCAGGAAGTGCTGCGCTGGCGGATCCCGGACACCGATGGCGTGCCGCGAGTCGAGATCGACCCGCCCGGCGACGTCGGGCTCACGGTCTTCGACATCCGGCACCTACCGGTCAACTCACGGGACGACGCGCTCGCCGAGCGCCTGGCGGCCGCCGCCAGGGTGCCCTTCAACCTGGCGATCGGTCCACTGTGGAGGGTTGTGCTGTACCGGCTCGGTCCGGTCGAGCACGTGCTCGCCGTCACCGCGCACCACGCGGTGTTCGACGGCTGGTCCCAGGATCTGCTCTACCGGGACCTGGCCGAGGCGTACGCGACGGCCAGCGCCGGCCGCCCCGCGGAACTGGCACCGCTGCGCGGCACGTTCGCCGACTACGTGGCGTGGCGCGAGGACCGCAGGCTGCGCCGCGCCGACGGGGATCTCGACTGGTGGGTGGCGCACCTGCGCACCACACCGACCACAGTGGACATTCCGGCGGACCGGCCGAGGCCGGCCGAGCAGACCTTCGGCGGCGCCGCCGTCCGGCGCGACCTCGACCACGAGACCACGGCGGCGGTCGAGCGCCTCGGCGGGGACCTCGGCGCCACCGGCTCGGCCGTGCTCCTCGCCGCGCTCAGCCTGGTGCTGCGCCGCATCACCGGACGTACCGAGCTGGTGGTCGGCACCCCGGCCGTCGACCGCAGGCACCTCGACTTCCTCGACATGATCGGCTTCTTCGTCGAGGTGGTGCCCCTGCGTGTCACCGTGGCGGACGACGTGACGTTCGCCGGTCAGGTGGCCGCCGTGTGGGACGAACTCCTCGCCGCTCTCGCCCATCCGGAGGCGCCGCTGGACCGGATCGTCGACGCGCTCGGCGCGGGCGGGACCACCGACCGGAATCCGGTCGTCCAGGTGTTGTTCAACATGTTCAACTTCATGGCACCGCGGCTCGAGCTCGAGGGGCTGGTGGCCGAGCCGGTCCCGGTGGCCGTGCCCGGTTCGCCGTTCGACCTCACCGTCTACGCCGTGACCCGCGACGGGCGGATCGGCATCGACGTGGTCTACAACCCCGACCTGTTCGACGCCGACCGGATGGCCACGTTCGCCGACGCCTATGTCGCCGTTCTCAGCAGCCTGGTGGCCGAGCCGGCGACCGTGCTGCGGTCGGTCACCGTCCCGGACGAGCAACGGCTGGCCACGCCCGGTTACGAGCCGGAGAAGAGGGTCGCCCCGGACGAGGCCGGCACGGACGATCCGGAACCGCGCACCGACACCGAACGGGCGATCGCCCAGGTGTGGTGCGAAGTTCTCGGCCTGCCCTCGGTACCGGCGACCATCCAGTTCTTCCGGGTGGGCGGCACCTCCATGGCGCTGCCCGCGGTGCAGCAGGCACTCCGCCGCCGGCTCGGCAAGACACCGGCGCTCGTGGAGCTGTTCCGCTACCCGACCGTCCGGGCGCTCGCCGCCCATCTCGACGGCACGGCCGACGGGCTCGACTCGGCGGTACGCGAGCGGGCCGCCCGGCGCGGTGCGGCCCGACGGAACCGGAGCCACCGCCGCCAGTCCACCATCGATCCTGGAGGAGACCAGTGACCGTCCACTTCGAACCGGACGCCGGCGCCGACCCGATCGCCGACCCGATCGCCGACCCGATCGCCATTGTCGGTATGGCGACCCGCGTGCCAGGAGCGGCGGACACCGCACAGTTCTGGGAGAACCTGGTGGCCGGCGTCGAGTCGGCGACACCGCTGCGTCGGGAGCGGATGGCCGCGGCCGGGGCCACCGAGCAGGAACTGGACGACAAGAACCTCGTGGCCGCCGCCTTCGTGCTGGACGACGTCGACCAGTTCGACGCCGGCCTGTTCGACATGACACCGCGCGAGGCGGAGGTCACCGACCCGCAACACCGCGTGTTCCTCGAGCTGTGCCACGCCGCGCTGATCGACGCCGGCCACGACCCCGCGCGCTACCAGGGCGACATCGGCGTCTACGCGGGCCGGGGCACCGAGCGGTACCGGTGGGAGCACGTCCACCGCAACCGGAGCGTGGTCGCCACCACGCCGTCGATGGCCATCGGGGTCGGCAACCTCTCCGACAACGTCACGACCCTCGTCTCCTTCAAGCTGAACCTGCGCGGGCCGAGCGTCAGCGTGTTCACCGCGTGCTCCACCTCGCTCGTCACCGTCCACATGGCGACCGAGGCACTGCGGGCAGCCGAGTGCGACATGGCGATCGCCGGCGGCGTCAGCATCGAGTTCCCCCAGGATCGTGGGCACGTGTACAACGAGGGCGGTGTCAGCTCCGCCGACGGACACGTGCGGTCCTTCGACGCGGACGCCACGGGAACCATGTGGGGCTCGGGCGGTGGGGCCGTGCTGCTGAAGCGGCTCTCCGACGCCGAACGCGACGGCGACCACGTCTACGCGGTCATCCTCGGCAGCGCCATCAACAACGACGGCGCCGGCAAGGTCGGCTTCACCGCGCCGAGTGTCGAGGGGCAGGCCATGGCCATCACGGCGGCGCTAGCCGTGGCCGACGTCGAGCCACGCACCATCACCTACGTCGAGGCCCACGGCACCGGGACGCCCCTCGGCGACCCGGTCGAGATCGCCGCGTTGACGAGCGTCTACGGCCAGGACACGACCGACCGGGGCTGGTGCGGCATCGGGTCGGTGAAGACGAACATCGGTCACCTGAGCCAGGGCGCCGGCGTCGTCGGCCTGATCAAGACGGTCCTGGCCATGGTGCACGGCCTGATCCCGCCGAGCCTCAACTACGAGCGACCGAACCCGCGCATCGACTTCGCGGCCAGCCCGTTCTACGTCAACGCCACACTGTCCAAATGGGAGCGTGACGGGAACCCGCGCCGCGCCGCGGTGTCCAGCTTCGGCATCGGCGGCACCAACGCGCACGTCATCCTGGAGGAGGCACCGGAGCGGGCCGACCCGCCGCTCGTCGACGGTCCGCACCTGCTGCGGCTGTCGGCGCACACCGATGCGGCACTCGCCCAGTCCGGCGAGCGGCTGGCCGACCACCTGACCGACCGGCCGGACGCGCGGCTCGCCGACATCGCGTACACGCTCGCCGTCGGCCGCGCTTCGCTGGCCCATCGAGGGTTCGTGGTCGCCGACACCACCGAGGCCGCCGCGACCGCGCTGCGCGATGCCCGGCGCCGGGGCGACTCCGTGGTCACGGCCGGTGCGCCGCGCGTGGCGTTCCTGTTCACCGGACAGGGCGCCCAGTACGGCGGCATGGGTGCCACGCTCTACCGGCGCGAGCGGGTCTTCGCGGCGGCGGTCGACGAGTGCGCCGCGGCGCTGTCGACCGAGCTGGGGGTGGACATCCGGGAGCTGATGTTCGCCACCGGCGAGGCGGCGGACGCCGCGCTGGCCGACACGGCGGTCACCCAGCCCGCCCTGTTCACGCTCGAGTACGCGCTGGCCCGCCTGTGGCGGTCGTGGGGACTCACCCCGGACACCATGATCGGCCACTCGGTGGGCGAGTACGTCGCGGCGACCGTGGCCGGCGTGTTCGACCTGGCGGACGCGCTGCGACTGGTCGCGACCAGGGGCCGGCTCATGGCGGCCATGCCGGCCGGGGCGATGGCCGCCTTGTCCATGAGCGCCGACGCCGTCACGCCGCTGCTGTCGGACGGGTTGTCGGTCGCCACGGTCAACGGTCCCGGTACGTGCGTGATCGCGGGCCCGGCGACGCTGCTCGAGGAGTTCACCTCGGGACTTCCCAAGAAGGTCGGCGCGAAGCGGCTGCGCACCTCGCACGCGTTCCACTCGCCGATGATGGATCCCATCCTTCCGGAGTTCGCGGCCGCGGTCGCCGCGGTTCCCCGGCACGCGCCGAAGGTGCCGTTCCTGTCCACTGTGTCCGGTTCGCCGATCACCGGCGAACAGGCCACCGATCCCGGCTACTGGGCCGCCCAGCTGCGGGAGACCGTCCGCTTCGGCGACTGCGTGGCCCGGCTGATCGCCGACGGCGCGCCGCTGTTCGTCGAGTGTGGACCGGGCCGCCAGCTCGCGGGCCTGGTGCGGATGCAGACCAGGGGCAGCGGGCCGGCCGCCGTGCCGAGCCTGCCCGGCCCGACGGACAAGCTGGACGACGTGGCGACGCTGCTGACCGCCGCGGGGACACTGTGGACGGCCGGGGTCGCGGTTTCTCCTCCCACGGCCGGGCGTCGTGTCCCCCTGCCGCCCTACCCCTATCAGCGCACCCGGCACTGGGTGGACGCGGACGAGCCGGCGGAGCAGGCGGCGGCACCGGTCGACGACCGACGCCAGCCGGCCGACCGGTGGTTCGCCGTGCCGACCTGGCACCAGCAGGCGCCCGTCACCATGCCGGAGCTGCCGGCGTCCTGCCTGCTGTTCGCCGCGGGTGAGCTGGGCGCGGAGACCGCGCGGCGGCTGCGCGCGGCGGGTTGCGCGGTCACCGAGGTGCTGGCCGGCCCGGCCTACGGGCGCACCTCGGACGGGTTCACCGTCCGGCCCGACGAGGCGGCCGACTACGCGGCCGTGCTCGCCGACCTCGGCGAAGCGCCCGAGTGGGTGATGCACACCTGGAGCCTGGCGACCGAGCCGTCCCGCGACGACGTCGAAGCGACCTGGGACGCCCAGCGGCTCGGCCTGTTCAGTGTCGTGCGGCTGGTGCAGGCGGTCGCCGGCGCCGGTCTCGTGCCTCGCCTGGACGTGGTCACCACGGCCACCCAGCAGGTGGTGGGTGGCGACCTGACCCGACCGGAGCACGCCACGATCGCGGGCGTCGTGCGCTCGGCGCCGTACGACGTGCCCGGCCTGCGGGTGCGCCAGCTGGATGTGGACGACACCACGAGCGCGGCCGACCTCGTCGCCGCGCTCGGCCGGCCGGGGGACGACGACCTCGTTGCCCTGCGCGGCGGTCGCATGTGGACACTCGACTACGCGCAGACCCGACTCCCGGAGCCGCCGGCGGACGTGATCCGCGACCGCGGCGTCTACCTGATCACCGGTGGGCTCGGCGGCCTCGGCCTGACGATCGCCGAGCACCTGGCCGAACACCGGTCGGCGAGGCTGGTTCTGACGTCGCGGTCCGGCCTGCCGCCCACCGACGAGTGGGACCGCGCGCACGACGAGCGCACCACCCACGCGATCGCGGCCGTCCGGCGAATGATTGCGGCCGGCGCCGAGGTGGTCACCGCGGCCGTCGACGTGTCCGATGTGGATGGTCTGCGGCGGTTGCGGGAGGAGACCCTCGCCCGGTTCGGCCGGATCGACGGAATCGTGCACGCCGCCGGCGTCGCGGGCGGCGGGTTGATCGAGACGCGGCCGATCGAGGAGATGCGGACGGTTCTGGCCCCGAAGCTCGCCGGAACGGTCGCCCTGCGCGCGGTGTTCGGCGCGGACGAGCTGGACTTCGTGTCGCTGTTCTCCTCGGTCACCGGCACGGCGGGCGGCCTGGCGGAGACCGACTACTGCGCGGCCAACGCCTACCTCGACGCGCACGCGCAGAGTGCCGGCTGGCGCGCACCGGTGCGCTCCCTCGGCTGGACCGGCTGGCTCGAGGTCGGCATGCTCGCCGACCTGTTCCGGACCACCGAACGGGTCGGCGGTCCGCCGGAACCCGTCGGCCACCCGCTGGTCACCGAGCTCCGCCGGAGCGAGAACGGCACGGTGGTCGCCACGGGCACCATCGCGGCCGCCACGCACTGGGCGCTGGCCGACCACCTCATCGACGGCGTCCCGGTGCTGCCCGGAACCGCCCAGGTGGAGGCGATGCGCGTGGTCGCCGACGCGGCGCTGCCCGGCTCGGGTGCCGTCGAGCTGAGCGAGGTGTTGTTCCTGGAACCGCTGCGCGTGCCCGACGGGCAGGCGGCCGAGCTACGGATCGTGCTGCGTCCACAAGGGACGGACAGTGCCGAGGTGACGCTCTCCCACGGCGGCACGACCTACGGCCGGGCCACCGCCGGCCGCTCCACGGCGCGCCGCGACGAGCCCGTCGACCTGGCGGCCGTGCGCGCCAGGTGCACGATTCGGCCGGAGCTGGTGGCCATGAGCCACAACCCGCCCGGCGCGCTCGTGTCCTACGGCGCACGCTGGCGCAACATCCGGGAAGTCTGGCGGTCCGAGCGTGAACAGCTCACGTTGCTGGAGGTGCCGGACGAGTCGCGGGGCGACCTGGCCGACTGGGCGATCTCACCGGCCGTGCTCGACCAGGCGACGTTCGTGTTCAACGGGACCGGCGGCGGCGCGCTCCCCATGGGCTACGGCCGGATCGTCGTGCACGACCGCCTGCCGGCCAGGGTGTGGGTGCACCGCATCCTCGACCCGGCCACCGGGCAGGACCTGCGGACCGACAGCTTCACGCTGGTCGACGACGCCGGCACCGTCCTGGTGTCGGTCACCGACTTCCTGCTGCGGCGCGTGGCGGACGCACCGCGGCCGCCCGCTCCCGTCAGTTCCGCGGCCGTTCCCGACGACGCGGCGCAACGGTGGCTCGCGCCGGCCGAGGGCGTCGCCGCCTTCCTGCGCGCGACGGCCGCGAACGCCGGTGGCCACGTGGTGATCACACCGCGGCCGCTGGCCTGGGTGCTCGAGCAGAACCGCATCGACGCCGAGAAGATCCTCGGTGGCACCGTCGACGGTCCACAGGAGACGGTGCGTGCCGGGTCCTGGTCGAGTCCCACGGAGGCGGTCGTCGCGGGGATCTGGAGTGCGGTGCTCGGGCTGCCGGAGGTGAGCGCGGAGGACGACTTCTTCGCGCTGGGCGGCAACTCGCTGGTCGCCGTGCAGCTGATCACCCAGATCCGCGAGGCGACGGGCGTCCGGCTGCCCCTGCGGTCGATCTTCGAGACACCGACGGTCGCGGCCATGGCGGCGACCGTCGAGGAGTTGCGGGAACAGTCCGAACCGGAACCCGCCCCCGCCATGACCATCCCGCGACTGGCCCGCACTTCGGACTAGGAGGTGACCACCATCCAACCGACGTTCGCCGTGGTCGGCGCCGGCCTCGCCGGGTCGCTGGCCTCGATCTACCTCGCCCGCCGCGGGTACTCCACGCAGGTCTACGAGCGGCGCGCCGACCCGCGCTCGCGGTCGGCCGACGGTGGGCGCTCGATCAACCTCGGGCTGTCCCAGCGCGGCATTCGCGCACTCGCCGAAGTCGGCCTGCTCGAGAAGGTGATGCCGCACGCGGCGCCCATGCGCGGGCGCGTCGTGCACCACCCGGACGGCACGCTGTCCTTCCAGCCCTACGGCACCGACCGGAACCAGATCCTGCACTCCGTCCTGCGCCACGATCTGAACGTCACCCTCATCGACCGCGCGGAGGAACTCGGCGTCAAGTTCCACTTCGACAGTCCACTTCGGGAGCTCGACCTCGAGCGGAACCGGATGGTGGCCGGCGACCAGGCCGTGCCGGCGGAAGTGGTGATCGGCGCGGACGGCGTGCATTCGCTGGTACGCGCGAAGATCCGACGGTCCGAGGAGGTGCGGACCCTCGAATGGGGCTACAAGGAGGTCTTCATCCCGGCCGGCCCGGCCGGTGACCGCCGGACCGACCCGGGCGCACTGCACGTGTGGCCCGGCGAGCGAGGGCTGATCGTCGCGCATCCCAACGTCGACGGTTCGCTGACCGGCACCGTGTTCCTGCCGCACGAGGGCGACGTGAGCTTCGCGAAGCTGGACTCGGCGGCCGCGGTCGAGCGGTTCTTCGCCACCGCCTTCCCCGACGCGCTCGACCTGATGCCCGACCTGGTCGAGGAGTTCCTCGCGCACCCGGTGGGCAGCCTGCACACGATCCGCACGGCGCCGTGGCACGCCGGCGGGCGCGTGGTGCTGATCGGTGACGCCGCGCATGCCGTGTACCCGTTCTACGGGCAGGGCATGAACTCGTCCTTCGAGGACTGTTCCGTGCTCGACGCGTGCCTCGCCGAGCACGGGACCGATCTGGCGGCGGCGTTCGCCGCGTTCCAGGACCGGCGCCGGCGGCACACCGATGTGCTGGCCGACCTGTCCGAACAGAACTTCGTGGAGCTGCGGGACCGCGTCAGCTCACCGCTCTACTCGCTTCGCAAGAAGGCGGACCTGGCGCTGAACAAGATGCTCGGCGACCGTTGGCTGCCGCTGTACACCATGGTGTCCCACACGACCGTGCCCTACGCGGACGCCCTGGCCCGGTCGCGGCGCCAGAACCGGCTCCTCGCCGCGGTCGGCGTCACGGCAGTGTCCGTAGCACTGTCCGCCATCCTCACCTCGGTCGCCCTCGGTGGGCGCCGATTCCGTTCTCGCAGAGGTGCCCCGTGCTGACCCATCCCACAGACCCCAGCAGAACCCTGGTGGAGATCGCCGACCTCGCCGACGTCTCAGGATCGCCGACGCACCCGTACGCCGCGACGCTGCGCACGGTGGTCGGCTGGGCGCGCGAGTACCTGTGCGCCCCACATCCCGAGTTGGGCCGGCGCGGGCAGGTCTGCCCGTTCGCCAAGACCTCCCTGGACGGTGGCACGTTCTATCTGGCCGTCCAGCCTGGGATTCCGGAGCGCGTCGATGACGTGGCCGAACTGCTGCTGGGCTACCGGGACTGGTTCGAGGAACTGTGCACAGTGGACACCACGAGGGCACAGCACCACACGGTCCTCGTGGTCTTCCCCGACCTGACGGGCCAGCACGTGCGCCGGGTCATCGACGGCACGCAGACGGTCCTCAAACCCGACTATGTGGCCAGGGGTCTCATGATCGGCGAGTTCCACGACGGGCCACCCGAGCCGGGCGGGCTGTGGAACCCCGACTTCCGGCCGCTGCACAGCCCCGTTCCGCTGCTGGCCATCCGCAACATGGTGCCGACCGACTTCCCGTTCCTGCGCGACGATCCGGAGTTCGTGGCCACCTACCTCGGCCGGTTCGGGGACCGGATTCCGGCGCACCTGCGCGAGCAGGTGGCGGACACGGTGGACACCTTCGGCCTCACCCCCGCTCCCGAACCGGTGGGCGCGGAGGTGGCGCTGTCGACCGCCCAGCGCCGGCTGTGGTTCCTCAGCCGGCTCGACCCCGGCAACGCCGTGCACCACCTGACCCGGGCCGTGCGGCTGCGCGGCCCGGTGGACGCCGGCCTGCTGGCGGACCGGTTCGCCGGCGTGCTGCGCCGCCATCCCGCACTGCGGATCCGATTGGCCGAACGGGACGGACAGCCGGTCGCCACGCTCGGGAACGAGAACGTCCCCGCCGTGCTACCCGTGACAGTGCTCCCCGTGACCCCGGCCGGTGACGAGGCCGCGGCGGCGCGGCTGGCGCGCCGGATCGCGCGGCGGCCGTTCGACCTGCGCCGGGGACCGCTGCTGCGTGCCGAGCTGCTGCGCCTCGCCGAGGACGACCACGTGCTCGTCCTGGTGGCCCACCGGATCGCCGCCGACGACCGCTCGCTGGATGTCATCAGCACCGCACTCGGCGACGGGGTCACCGCCCCGGTCGACGAGGTACCGGTCGGCGTGCCCGGCGGGCACCTCGTGGACCTGGCGCACTGGGTGCGACGCCTGGCCGGCGCGCCGACGCTGGACCTGCCCACCGATCACCGGCGGCCCCGCGCCCAGTCCTACCGCGGTGCGATCCACCGGTTCGCGCTGCCCGCCTCGGCGCGGGGCGGGCTACGCGGGATGGCGGGCGGGGCGCTGCTGCCCGGACTGCTCGCCGCGTTCGACGTGGTGCTCGCCCGGCACAGCGGTCAGCACGATCTACTCGTCGGCATGCCCGCCGGCGCTCCCCGTACCTCGGTCGGACCGCTGGAGTCGACGGTCGTGCTGCGGGCCGACCTGTCCGACGAGCCCACGTTCCGGGAGCTGACCGCGCGCTGTGCGGCCGACGCGCAGGACGCGTTGCGCCACCGGGGCGCGGCTTTCGAGGACGTGGTCGCCGCGCTCGATGTCGAGCGGAGCCTCGACACTCCCCCGGTGTTCCAGGCCCGCATCGCCGTCCGCGAGGACCCGCCCGCCATGCCGGCGCCGCCCGGCGTCGCGGCCGAGGAGTTCCCCATCGACGTCGGCGCCACCGAGGTCGACCTCACCCTGCACGCGTGGCCCGCGGCGGACGGCGGGTTGGCACTGGCGCTGGAGTACAGCACCGACCTGTTCGACGCCCCCACCGTGCACCGGCTCGCCGAACACCTGGTGGCGGTGGCGACCCGCGCCACGGCCGACCCCGACCTGCCGGTGAACCGGATCCCACTCCTGGCCGACCACGAGTACGCCCAGCTCCTCGAGGTCCGGCAGGGCCCCGTGGTCGCGCTGCCGGACCCGGCGACACCACTGCCGCTGCTCGCCGCCGCACTCGCCGCCGACCCGGACGCCGTCGCCGTGCGCGCCGAGGACGGCGAGCTGACCTACCGTCAGCTGCACGAGCGGGCGGCCCGGCTGGCGCATGTCCTGCGCGCGTGGGGCGCGGGGCCGGACGTCGCGGTGGGCGTCTGCGTCGACCGGTCGGCGGCCATGGTGGTGGCACTGCTCGGAGTGTGGCTCTCGGGTGCCGCCTACGTCCCGCTCGACCCGGGCTTCCCGCCCGACCGGTTGCGGCACATGCTGACCGACGCCGGGGTGGACGTCGTGGTCACCCACGGCCCGGCCCGGCGCCGGATCGGCGCGCTGCTCGACGAGGTCGCCGGGGTCGTGTGCCTGGACGAGGACGCGGACGTGCTCGCCGAGCAGCCGGTGGAACCGCCCACCGGCCGCCCAGGTCCGGACGACCTCGCCTACGTCATCTACACGTCCGGCTCGACCGGGAAGCCGAAGGGCGTGGAGATCCCGCACCGCGCGGTGGCGAACCTGCTGGTCGCGTTCGACCACACGCTTCCGCTCACGGTGGCCGACCGCTGGCTCGCCGTCACCACGCTGTCGTTCGACATCGCCGTCCTGGAACTGTTCCACCCGCTGGCGAGCGGCGCCTCGGTGATCGTCGCGAGTGGACCGGAGACGGCCGACGGCGCGGCGCTGCTGGCGCGTGCGGTGGACTCGGCCGCGACCGTCATGCAGGCCACCCCGGCGACCTGGCGGATGTTCCTCGGCGCCGGAGAGGTGCCACCCGCGCTCCGCATCCGGCTGTGCGGCGGCGAGGCGGTGCCCCGGGATCTGGCCGACGACCTCGGGTCGGACTCCGCGCGGGTGTGGAACGTCTACGGCCCCACCGAGACGACAGTGTGGTCGGCCGCCGGGGAGATCGGCCCGGCACCCGCGCCGGTCGAGATCGGGCCACCCATCGCCAACACCAGCATCCACGTGCTGGACGCGGCGGGCACGCCGGCACCCGTCGGAGTGGTCGGCGAGGTCCACATCGGCGGGCTCGGTCTCGCCCGCGGGTACCGGAACCTGCCCGAGCTGACCGGGGAACGGTTCGTGCCCGACCCCACCCGTCCCGGCGAACGGCTCTACGCCACCGGCGACCTCGCCCGCTTCCGTCCGAACGGGAGGATCGAGTTCCTCGGCCGGACCGACCATCAGGTGAAGGTGCGCGGGTTCCGTATCGAACTCGGCGAGATCGAGTCCGTGCTGCTCGCCCACCACGCGGTGGCCGCCGCCGTGGTGACCGCGTGGCCGGGGCCGGACGGCAGCCCACGGCTCGTCGCCTACGTGGTCGAGAGCGGCGCCGGGGACGCCTCGTGGCCGGTCCTGCAGGCGTGGCTGCGGCAGAGCCTGCCCGACTACATGGTGCCGGCGACCGTCGTCCCGTTGGCCGCACTCCCGTTGACCCCCAACGGAAAGGTCGACCGGAACGCGCTCCCCGAACCGATCTGGGGTTCGGTGATCGCGCAGCGCCAGGAGCCGCGCAACCCCATCGAGAAGTCGCTCGTGGGGCTGTGGCGCGAAGTCCTCGGCGTCGTCGAGATCGGCGTGACGGACGACTTCTTCGCACTGGGCGGGCATTCCCTGCTCGGCGCGAAGCTGCTCGCCAGAGTCCGTGCCTACTTCGACACCGAGGTGCCGATGCGCAGCCTCTTCGAGGAGCCGACCATCGCCGGTCTCGCCACCGTGCTGGAACGACTGGAAACCGCGCCGGGGCAGGCGACGGCGATCGCCGAGCTGCGCCAGCGTATCGACGAGATGCCGGACGACGAGGTCGCCGCACTGCTCGAACAGTCTCGATGAGAGAACAGGAAAACCGCATGCCGGCCGATGACACCAGGGCGCTACTGCTGGCGAAACTCCTCGCCGACAGCGGGTTCGCGCTGTCGGGTGGCACGTCGGTGCCGCGCCGGGCGGCCGGGGCGGCGGTACCGCTGTCCCCGGCGCAGCAACGGCTGTGGTTCCTCGACCGGTTGTCCCCGGGTGGCGCGTACCTGATGCCCGCCGTGCACCGGATCACCGGTGCGGTCGACCACGCCGCCATGACCGCCGCGCTGCACGCGGTGGTGGCCCGGCACGAGGCGCTGCGCGCGAGCGTGGTCGAGGACTCCGATGGGCGGCCGGTGCACGTGATCGCCGCGCCGGAGCGGGCACGGCCGGAGCTGCCCCACCACCGGGTGTCCACTCAGGACGCGGTGACGCGGCTGGTCGGCGAGCTGACGAGCCGGCCTTTCGCGCTGGACAAGGCACCGCTGCTGCGGGCGGCGCTGATCAGCGTCGCCGACGACGACAATGACGACGAGCACGTACTCCTTCTGTGTGCCCACCACATCATCTGCGACGACCTGTCGCTGAGCCTGCTCACCCACGACCTGCTCGTCGCCTACCAGGCCGTTCTCGCCGGCGAGGAACCCGACGCGACGGAGCCGGCCGTCCGGTTCGGCGACTACCTCGCCTGGCACCACGGCCGGGGCGGGGACGACCCCGGGTACTGGGTCGAGCACCTGACCGGCGCGCCGCCGCTGCTCGAACTGCCCACCGACCGGCGCCGTCCGGCGGTCCGTGCCTATCGCGGCGGCACGGTGCCCATGGACCTTGCCGGGCTCTCGGACGGAATCCACGCGCTGGCACGCCGGTCCGACGCCACGCCGTTCATGGTGCTGTACGCCGCGTTCGCCGCGCTGCTGGCCCGCTACAGCGACACCACGGACATCGACACCGCGGACATCGTGGTCGGCTCCCCCGTGGCCAACCGCTCGCTGCCGGAACTCGACGACCTGGTCGGCATGTTCGTCAACACGATCGCGCTGCGGATCGGTGTCGACCCCGACCTGACGCTCGGCGAACTGCTCGGGCGGGCGCGGGAGGTCGCGGTGTCGGGCCTCAGCCACGCCGCCGTGCCGCTGGAGGCCGTGATCGAACGGCTCAACCCGCCGCGGGATCTCGCCTACAACCCGCTGTTCCAGGTCATGCTCGTGGTGAACTCGGCCGGTCCCCGGGTGGACTCGGCGAACCTGCGAGTGCGGCCGGCCGACCTCGGCAAGTCCCCGGCACGGTTCGACCTCACGCTGGTGGTCACCGACACCCCGGACGGGCTCGTGGCGCACATCGACTACGACGCCGACCTTTTCGAAGCGGCCACCGTGGCCGCGATGGGCGCCGGACTGGGCCGGATCCTGCGCGCCATGACCACCGACCCGGACCATCCCGTGTGGACGGTCGACCTGGCACCCGCCGAGCCGGCGCCGCTCGCCCCCGGGGCAGCACCCGCGGTGGTACTCGACCTGATCGCAGGTTGGGCCACCGACACCCCGGACGCACCCGCGGTGATCGGCGAGGACCGCACGCTCACCTACGCCGAGTTGGACCGGGCGGCGAACCGGCTCGCGTGGCGACTGCGCGATCTGGGCGTCGGCCCGGACGTCCCCGTCGGGCTGGCGCTGCCGGCGGGCGCGGACGCGATCACCGCTGTACTCGGCATCCTGCGGGCGGGCGGTGCGTACGTGCCCATGGATCCCGGCTACCCGCCCGCCCGCCTGGCCTTCCTGTTGGCGGACACGGGGGCACCGGCTGTCGTCACCTCAACGGTCCACATGGAACGGTTCGACCACCCCACCGTGCTGGTCGACGACCTCGACGGTGAGCCACGGGTGGCCCCGCCGCCGGTGCGGCTCGATCCGGAACACCTCGCCTACGTGATCCACACGTCCGGCTCGACCGGCGAACCGAAGGGCGTGATGGTGCGCCACGCGGCGCTGACCAACCTCGCGCTGGCTTTCCGGGACCTGCACGGGTTCGGGCCGCACACGAGGCTGCTCATGGTGCCGCCGCTGAGCTTCGACGCCTCGGTCGGCGACATCTTCCCCGCGCTCGTCAGCGGTGCCGCGCTCGTCACGGTGGCCGACCCGGCCGCACTCACGGCCGGCCGGCTGCGTGAGGTGTGCGCCGCACACGGAGTGACGGCGGTCGACACTGCCGCGGCGCTATGGCGGCAGTGGGTGTCCGAACTGGACTCGTGGCCGGTGGAGACGCTCACCACCATGATGGTCGGCGGCGAGGCCGTCGCCACCGACACGCTCCGCGAGTGGGCCCGGCTGACCGGGGGCGCGGTGGCGCTGCACAACCACTACGGGCCGACCGAGGCGACCGTCTGCGCGGTGAACCACCGCACGGTCGACGGCGCGGAGCTGGGTGACGCGGCCAGTGTCCCATGTGGACTGTCGCTGCCCGGCGTGCGCACCCACGTCCTGGACCGGCGCCTGCGGCCGGTACCCACCGGCGTTCCGGGCGAGCTGTACCTGGGTGGTGCCGGGCTCGCCCGCGGCTACCTCGCCGCGCCGGCCCGCACGGCCACCGCCTTCGTCCCCGACCCGTTCGCCGCCACCCCGGGGCAGCGCATGTACCGCACGGGCGACCTGGCCCGCTACCGCGCCGACGGGCTGCTCGAGTTCCTCGGACGCGCGGACCGGCAGGTGAAGATCCGGGGCCACCGCGTGGAACTGGGCGAGGTGGAGGCGGCGGTCGCGGCGCTGCCGGACGTCGCCGAAGCGTGCGTGGTGGCGGTCGGCGACCCGGCCCGTCTCGTCGCCTACGTCGTGCCGGCACCGGACGCCGCGCCGGCCGCCGCGGCCCTGCGCGAGCCGCTCGTACGGACACTGCCCGGGTACCTCGTGCCCGGTAGTTTCGTGCTGCTCGACGCGATGCCGTTGACCCGGCACGGCAAGGTGGACCACGCGGCGCTGCCGGACACCGTCCTCGACCGGCCGGCACACGTGCCGCCCCGCACCGAAGCCGAGCGGACGGTCGCGGCCATCTGGGCCCGCCGGCTCGACCGCGAGACGGTCGGCGCGGGCGACAACTTCTTCGACCTCGGCGGGCATTCCCTGCAGGCGACCGGCGTACTCGAGGACGTGCGTGTCGCGCTGGGGGTGCGACTGCCGGTACGCGCGCTGTTCGAGGCACCCGACCTCGCGGCGTTCGCCGCGGTCGCGGAACGGGGGTACCGGCCGGGCGCGGCCGGCCCGGATCTGCGGACCGACGCCGAGTTGCCGGCGGACATCGTTCCCACCGGAACGCCCGCGGTGACGGGGAAGCACGTCCTGATCACCGGCGCGACCGGGCTCATCGGCACCCGCCTGCTGGTCGACGTGCTGGCGCACACCTCGGCCACCGTCCACTGCCTGGTGCGGGACCACTCGGCCGCCACGGGTGCGGCCCGCCTGTTCGAGATCGCCGGCCGGTGTCCGGACTGGTCGCCGCGGTTCGCCGACCGGGTCGTGGTGCACGCCGGTGACGCGTCGCGGCCGTTGCTCGGCCTCCCGGAACCGGCCTACGACGACCTGTGCGAGCGCGTCGACACCGTCTATCACGCCGCGTCGCTGGTCAACGTGGTGCTGCCCTACGAGCGGCTCAGGCCGGACAACGTCACGGCCACGACCGAGGTGCTGCGGTTCGCCGCCAGGCGCCGGACCAAGGCGACGCACGTGATCTCCACGCTCGGCACGTTCTTCGGCTCCGCCTACGCCGGCACGGTGGTCACCGAAGCCGACGAGCCGGCGTCGCCGGACGGCATGACCTCACCGTTCGCGCGGAGCAAGTGGGTGGGCGACGCCCTCGCCAGAGCCGCCCGGCGGCGTGGCCTGCCCGTCTCGATCTACCGGCCCGCCCGGGTCACGGGCGACAGCCGAACCGGGGAGTCCAAACCAGACGACGTGCTGGCCAGGATGCTGGCCACCTTCGTCCAGCTCGGCTGCGCACCGGACCGCGGCGAGCCCTACGACATGGCACCGGCCGACTTCCTGGCGACGGCCATCGGCCACCTGTCCCGGCTTCCCCAGCACGGCGGCCGTGACTTCCACCTCCGCGACGCGGCGGGTCTCCCCGGCGGCGAACTGGGTGCCGGACTGCGCGCGCTCGGCCTACCCGTAGAGGCGGTCCCCCGCGACGAGTGGTTACGCCGGCTCGAGGAGGCGACCGAGGCCGGGCAGGACGTGCCGCTCAACGCGTTCTCCGGCTACTCCATGCCCGCCGTGCTACCCACGTTCGACTGCACGGCGACCGACGCCACGCTCGCCGGCATCGGCCTGGCCCACCCGGGCGCCGACGCCGTACTGCTGCGCACCTATCTCGACTACCTGGTCCACAGTGGACATCTACCGATACCGGCCGGGAGGTGATGACATGCGTTCCTTCGCCCTCATCTGGGGTGGCCAGCTCGTCTCGGTGATCGGCTCGTCGCTCACCGGGTTCGTGCTGGCCGTCTGGGTGTACCAGACCACCGGGTCGGTCACCCAGCTCGCGCTCGTCACGGCCGCCAACACGGTGCCGGGCGTGTTTCTCGCGCCGCTCGCAGGCGTCGTGGCCGACCGGTGGGACAAGCGGCGCGTGATGCTCGTGGCCGACTGCGTGGCCGTGGTGCCCACGATCGTCGTCGCCGCGCTGTACTGGTCGGACCAACTCGAGGTGTGGCACCTCTACCTGACCACCGCGGTCACGGCGAGCGCCACCATGTTCCACGGCTCCACGTACTTCACGCTCGTACCCAAGCTGGTGCCCAAACGCCACCTCGGCCGGATCAACGGTCTGCTGCAGGTCAACTTCGCCATGGCGGCCACCGCCCCCGTGCTCGGCGGCATCCTCCTGTCCACCATCGACGTGACCGGTGTGTTGCTGATCGACATCGCGTCGTTCCTCGTGGCCGCCACCGCACTGTGGGTGGTCCGGCTGCCGGCGGAGGTGACCAAGCCGGCGGGCGCCGGCGCCAAGGTGACCGTGTTTACGGATCTCAAGGACGCCTTCCGCTACCTGCGCGACCGGCCGGCGCTGCTGTGGCTGATCGCCTTCTCCGCGGTGTTCGACATGTTGTTCGCGTTCGCCGAGGTGCTCATCCGCCCGCTGATCCTCACGTTCGCCTCGCCGAGCACCCTGGGGTTCCTGATGTTCGTGGGCGGCGCCGGGCTGTTCGCCGGAACGTTCGTGATGACCGCGTGGGGCGGGCCGCGCCGCAAAGTGTCCGGCAGCCTGCTGTTCACCGGGTTGGGCGGGGCCGCGCTCGCGCTGCACAGCCTCGCCCCGTCCACCCTGCTGATCGCCGTGGTGGCACCGCTGTTCCTGTTCACCCTGCCCATCGTCAACGGCTGCATCATGACCATCTTCCAGACCAAGGTGGACCCCGCGTCGCTCGGCCGGGTCACGGGGCTCGCCCACACGGTCTGGCGGGCGGCCGCACCGATCGGCGTGCTGATCGCCGGACCGCTCGCCGACCTGGTGTTCGAGCCGGCCATGCGGACGGGCGGCGCGCTCGCCGGCTCGTTCGGCTCGGTGATCGGCACCGGACCGGGACGCGGTATCGCGCTGCTCTATGCCGTGATCGGTCTGCTGCTCGTGGTGCTCGCGGTCGCCGGCGCGCGGCTGCGCCGGCTGCGCGACCTCGAGGCCGACCTGCCCGACGCGATGCCGGACGACTCCGTCGCCACGCCGGCAACCACCTGATAGGAACCCACGATGCCGTTCTCCCTTGGCCCGAAAGAAGGCCCGGCCTACCTCGATGACGCGAGCGCGCCGGCACCGCACCTGGACATGCTCGGCGCCGTCGCGTTCCGCGCGGCCGGTGCCGGCGTCCGGCTCGGGCTCTTCGACGCGCTGACCGACCGCGAGCGCCCACTCGACGAGCTCGCCGCCGCGATCGGCGCGGAACCTCGGACCCTCGCGCTGCTCGCCGACGTCCTGGTGAGCGCCGGGTACCTGACCCGGTCGGCCATTGGCTACGCGAACAGCGCCAGCACCGCCCGATGGCTGCGCCGCGGTGCGCCCGGTAGTTACCTGCCCAGCCTGATGCTGTGGCAGGATCTGCTGTTCGAGCTGTGGGACGACCTGGAACACACTGTCCACACCGGACGGCCGGCCGTGGACTTCTACCAGTGGCTGGAGGCGCGGCCGGAGAAAGCGCGCGAGTTCCAGGAGATGCTCGGCACCTACGCGGAATGGCTGTCCGAGGAGGTGGTGGAACTGGTCGACCTGCCGGACGACCGTGCGAGCCTGCTGGATGTCGCGGGTGGACACGCGCGCTACAGCATCGCCTTCTGTCAACGGCATCCCCGGTTGCGCGCCACGGTGCTCGACCTGCCGGCGGCACTCGCGGCCGGCAAGGAGGCGGTCGACGCCGCCGGGCTGGCGGATCGCATCACGCTGGTACCGGTGGACCTGTTCGACGGCGGTCAGACCGAACTCGGCTCCGGGCACGACCTCGCGCTCGTGTTCAACTTCCTGCACGGCAACGACACCACGCGCAACGACGACCTGCTCAGCGCCGTCCGCGGCGCCCTCCGTCCGGGTGGGACGGTCGCCGTGCTCGAACAACTGACCGACGGCGACGCGGTCACCGATCCCGACTCGGTGGCGGACGAGGCGTTCCTCCGGTCGTTCAGCCTCAACCTGTTCCACACGCAGGGTGGCCGGCTCCACGACCGCGCCACGATCGACGCGCTGCTGACCGGCGCCGGCTTCGCCGCGCCCGCCTGGCAGGCGCTGCGCCGAATGCCCACCGACCACCTCGCCGTGGCCACCAGGCTGGACGGCTGACGTGCAGTCCTTCCCGGCTTCCTATGCCCAGCAGGGACTCTGGCTGTCCAGCAAGCTCGTGCCCCACACACCGCTCTACCAGCTCGGCGTCGTGTACCGGCTCCCCTACCGGCTGAGCGAGGCGCGGCTGGTCGACGTGTTCACGGAGCTGACCGATCGGCACGAGACCCTGCGGACCGCGCTGCGGCTCGAGGACGGCGCGCTGGCGCAGATCGTGTACAAGACCGTGCCCTTGCCGCTGACCATCGTCGACCTCACGGAGTTGGACGCGGCGGAGCGGGTGAAGCGACTGGCCGAACTGACGGCCGCGGACACCGCCACCGTGCTCGACCTCGACGTCGCCCCGCTGTGGCGGGCCCAGTTGGTGCGCAGCGGCGACGCCGAGTGGACGGCCGTCTTCGTCGCACACCACGCCATCCTCGACGCGACGTCGATCTTCAACCTGCGGCGCGAGTTGCATGAGCTGTGCCGGGCCGCCGAGGCCGGTGAGCCACCGACGCTGCCCGACCTGCCCATCCAGTACGCGGACTTCAGCGCCTGGCAGCGGAAGCGGATCGGCGACGGCACCGACGAGCACCTGGAGTTCTGGCGCGCCGGGCTCGCCGGACTGCCCACGACACACGCGCTGCCCTCCGACCGGCCCCGGCCGGCGGTGGCCAGTCATGCCGGCGCCGAGCTGCATTTCGTCCTGTCCGCCGAAGTGGTCGGCGCCGTTCGGGCGGCGGGACGGCGGCTGGGCGCGACGCCGTTCATGGTGCTGCTGGCCGCGTTCAACGCCCTGGTCGCCCGTCTGTCCGATGTGGATGACGTGGTGGTCGGCACCCCGGTCGCCGGTCGCGAGCTGCCCGAGGTGGCGCCGCTCATCGGGATGTTCGTGAACACCCTGGTGTTGCGCACCGAGCTGGCGGGCGACCCGTCGTTCGCCGAGATCGTCCGGCGAACGGCGCGGACGGCCATCGACGCCTGGGAGCACCAGGACACCCCGTTCGACCTCCTGGTGGAAGCCCTCGCACCGCGGCGGGACGCCGGGCACAACCCGTTGTTCCAACTGGGATTCAACTTCCTCCCGGAGCGCGGATACAGCGGGAGCGGCACCGAGGTGTCGTCCATGGGGATCCACGACGACGGCGCGGCGCCCGAGGTCGCCCGGTTCGACCTGCACCTGGACCTGTTCGAACAGGATGGCACCTACGTCGGGGTGCTCGAGTACGCCACCGACCTGTTCGACGCCACCACCGCACGCACTTTCACCGACCGGTACGCGCGATTGCTGACCGAGGGCGTCGCCGCCGCCGACACCCCACTGTCCCGGCTGCCGCTGCTCGAACCGCGCGAACGTCAGCGCCTGCTGGAGATCGCCCGGCCGGCGGTGGCGACCCCCGCGCCGCTCTGGGATCGGCTCGTCGCCGCCGCCACGCCGCGGGCCGGCCAGCCGGCCGTCGGTTCGCTCACCTACGCCGACCTGCTCGCCCGCGCGGCCGCGCTCGGCGGCCGGCTCACCGACGGTCCCGTCGCCCTGCTGCCCGACGATCTCGCGGACCTCGCGGTGTCCGTGCTCGCCGCGCTGCACGCCGGAGTCGCCTTCCTCCTGCCGGACCCGGGCCAACCACCGGCCCGGTTGGCGTTCCTGTTGCGGGACGCCAAACTCGTCGGCGTCGTGGCCCGGACCGCCCCCGCCGGGCTCCCGCACATCGACCTCGATGCCGACGGCCCTGCGACAGCGCCCGCTCCCGAGGACGGAACCAGGCTGGCCTGGGTGTGCCATCCGGTCACCCGGTCCGGCCTGCCCAAGAGAGTCGGGGTCAGCAGGAACGCGCTCGTCGCGGCGACCGACAGCGTCGGGACCCTGCTGGGGGACACGGTGGAGCTCCACGACCGCGCACCCGCCCACGTGTCCGTGCCGGTTCTGCTGGCCGCGCTGCTGGCCGGCGCCACCGTGGTGCCGGCGACCGACCCGGCCGTCCAACGGCTGGGATTCCCCGAGTGTGCGGGTGCCGGACTGCTCCTCACCGACAGCACCGGCACGGTCGCCCGTCCAGCACCGAACGTGGGTGTGGCGGTGGTGGACCCCCACGGCGAACTGGTCGGCACCGGCATGACCGGCGACCTCCACCTGACGGGCCCGACGGTGGCAACCGGCTATCTCGACCGTCCACAACCGACAGCACTGGTCTTCCCCGAGAACCCGTACGACCCCGGATCTCGCATGTTCCGCACCGGCCTGCGGGCCCGCTGGCGCCCCGACGGCCAACTCACGCTCGAGTCATTAGGGTGAGGCCGTGGACACAGTGGACTGGCGGGTGGAGTTCGACGCCGAGGTGACCTTCGGCAACGGCGGATCACTGCGCGCGGAGGGGTTCCGGCTGGACATCCCGGACTCGGACATCTCCGACACGGCGCTGGGCGAACTGTTCGTCCGGCATCTCGGCCTGCTGATGGTGGGCACGGTGACAGTCGGCAACAAGCGGTTCCTCCAGGAGCCGCACAAGGGCTCGCGTGGCGTGGCCACCGCCGGTTCCGCGCCTCGGCGGCTGGTGGAACTCAGCCACGTGCTGCGTGACGGCATGGTCACCTATCCGGGCCTGCCCGGCCCGCGGATCAGCGACCATCTCAGCCGGGAGGACTCGCGTGCGTTCTACGCGCCCGGTACCGAGTTCCAGATGGGCCGAATCACCATGGTGTCCAACACGGGGACCTACCTCGACACCCCGTTTCACCGCTACCACGACGGTGCGGACCTGGCCGGCGTCCCGGTCGACGCGGTGGCCGACCTCGACGGAATCGTGGTCCGGCTGACCGGAGCGGACAATCCGGCGATCGACCGGGCTGCGCTGGTCACGTACCAGGTCGCCGGACGCGCGGTACTCATCCACACCGGGTGGGACCGGCACTGGGGCACCGAGCAGTACTTCACCGGCCACCCGCACCTCACGGCCGAGGCCGCCGAGTGGCTCGTCGAGCAACGCCCCGCGCTTGTCGGCATCGACTCGCTGAACATCGACGGCACCGCCGACGGTGCGCGCCCGGCCCACACCGCCCTGCTGGCCGCCGGCATCCCGATCGTGGAACACCTGCGCGGCCTGGACCAACTGCCCCCGCAAGGATTCCGCTTCCACGCCGCACCAGTGGCAGCGGCCGGGATGGGCACCTTTCCGGTACGCGCATACGCGGTGATCAGCGGCTAGGACGACGCCGTCCCAGAACACACGGATTAGGTTTTCGCGCGGCGCCCGTCTGTACGTGTGAGATCGACTCACGGGAGGCTGGCATGACGCGGAAACTGACCTTCGGCATGAACGTGACCCTGGACGGCTACATCGCCGCGCCCGGCGACGACCTCGGCTGGAGTGGGGGTGAGGGACCGGACTCGTCGTCGAGCGACGAGCTGTTCCAGTGGTGGTCCGACCGGGTGGCGGCGACGGGCCTGGCGCTGTATGGACGCAAGCTGTGGGAGGCGATGAGTTCCGACTGGCCGACCGCCGACCAGCAGCCCGGCGCCACACCGGCGGAGATCGAGTTCGCCGGCCGCTGGCGGGACATGCCGAAGGTGGTGTTCTCCTCGACGACAGACAAGGTCGACTGGAACACCCGCCTGGTCACCGGCGACGCGGTCACCGAGATCACCCGGCTCAAGGCCGAGGACGCCGGCCCGATGGACATCGTCGGCGCGACGATCGCCGGGGCGGCCATGCGGGCCGGGCTGATCGACGAGTACGTGCTGGTCACCTATCCGGTCCTGGTTGGCGGCGGCACGCCGTTCTTCACGGCGCTGGACAGCTGGGTGAACCTGAACCTGGTGGAGACGCGGACGTTTCCCGGCGGCGTGGTGCTGACCCGATACGAGAAGAGGCGATGAGCCTGCCCCTGATCACGGTGTCGGGATCACGGTGTCGGGATCACAGTGTCGGGGGCAGGTCCAGCCATGGTTTGTCGGTGGCGTCGAATCCGGTGAGCTCGGCGATCTTCCCGTCGACGATGTGCAGGGCCGCGATGGCGAACAGCCGGTACTCCGGGTCGTCGGGGGTGCGGAGGTACAACCCGGCGGCGGGCATGCGGTTGACCGTCGTGGTGATACCGCGCCAGTCGTCGTGGCCGCGCTGGAAGAGCCCACCGGAGACCCAGCCGTCCACCGCGTCCTTGGCCGTCCTGACCAAGGTGCCCGACTCGGGCAGCATCGCGAAGCGCAGGTCGTCGTGCAGCAGGGAGATCAGCCCGTCGAGGTCGTTGCGCTCATGGGCGTCGATGTAGGACTTCACCACGCCGCGCTCGTCATTCGACAGCTCATGGATGGCGGGGCTGCGCCAGTCGAGGCGGCGGTCGGGCAGCTGCTCGCGCATCGTCACGCGCGCCCGCTGCAGTGCGCTGGTCACCGATGCGACGGTCAGCTCGAGGGCGTCGGCGGCCTTCGACGCCGGCCAGCCGAGAACGTCGCGCAGGATGAGCACCGCCCGCTGCCGCGGCGGCAGGTGCTGGACGGCGACGATGAACGCCAGCTCGATCGTCTCCCGCGCCACCACAGATTCCTGCGGGTCCTCGGGGAGCATCCGGTCGGGGTAGGGCTGCAGGTACAGCACCTCGGAGTCGGAGTCCGGCAGCTCGGCCGGTACGAGTGTGCGGTCGTTGCGCTTCTCCAGGAAGTCGAGACAGACGTTCGTCGCGATCCGGTACAGCCAGGTCCGCAGCGCAGCGTGGCCCTTGAACGACTCCCGCTTGTTCCACGCTCGCAGGAAGGTCTCCTGCGTCATGTCCTGAGCGTCCTCGTAGTTCGCGAGCATCCGGTAGCAGTGCACCTGCAACTCACGCCGGTGGCGCTCCGTGATGAGCGCGAACCGCGCTGTATCGCCTGAGCGGACCACCGCGATGAACGTGGCCTCGTCGGCGCCCAGCGGTCTAGCGTCGGTCATGGTCATCAATCCTTCCACCGGTACGAGGGGGCTACCAGAACTGACGACGTGGCGGAGGATTTCTGATCGGTGACGCCACTGACACCGGGCCGTTCGTCAAAGTAGATCAAGAAGTGCGCTGACCTGCACGAATTGACTCTGGCAGGTCAGCGCACGTCTGTTCAGATCGACGTCACAGTCAGCTATTTCCGCCGAGCAGGAACGGAACCCGGGGACGGCCGTCGTTCCACTCGATGACGCCGACATATAGCCCGTCCGGCCCGCCACTGGTGTTCTGCCGGTATCGCGTCCAATAGTCGCAGGTGCCGTACCAGCCGAAAGAGGTGAACAGCGTGAACTGGTCGCCGTGCTTGACGAACACCGGGTTCTCCTCGATGTAGCGGTGCACGGAGTCGGTGATCTTGACGCTTCCACCGTCCGGGTCGCGCGGGTTGGGCAGCGTCCGCTGCGGTTGCGCCGGGTCCAGCCGGACCATCCGCGTCGTGGTGTGCCAATCCCCAGACGGGAGCTTGTGTCCGGTCTTATAGGTCAGCACCAGCGTCGAGCCCGCCCACGCCGGGGGTGGCGTCGATGATCTCGAGCCCGGCGCCCT
This sequence comes from uncultured Actinomycetota bacterium, assembly GCA_963826035.1. Classification (GTDB taxonomy): domain Bacteria; phylum Actinomycetota; class Actinomycetes; order Mycobacteriales; family Pseudonocardiaceae; genus Actinophytocola. Next base: position 2,244,965 of record CAWGVZ010000010.1, read on the forward strand.
CCGGCGGGATCGTGTCGTACGCGTTCGCACCCGATCCGCTGTAACAGGCCAGGGCGCGGCCGTAGGGTTCGAACGGCCCGCGCGGATCGGGGGCTGTGGCCGGTGCCGATACAGCGGAAGTGGGACTCTCCGGCAACCGCCCCGGCACAAAAGACGCGGTAGCTGCCGTCGGCCGCCCGCACAATGGACGGTGCCCACACGCTGTTGTCCGTGGTACTCATCCAGGCCGGTCTCGCGGTGAGAAAAGCTCTGCCCGCCGACGTCCAGTGACCTTTGAGTTCGGTTGCCGTACGGATGAGACCGGCTTTGTCCCACGATCCGGTGGTGACCGAGACCCAGTTGTCCCCGGTGTGGACAACTCCCGGGTTGGCCATGCCGGTCTGTATCGGCGGGTCGACCGGCCAGGTGGTTTGCGGTGCGGCTACTGCCGAGGTGGTACCACCCAACAGGGCTAAACAGGCTGCGGCAACAACGCTAAGTGGTCGGCGCCTGGTCGTCGGACAGAAACTTGACCCGGGCGTTTGGGCTTTGGAGCGGCTGGACGTCAGCGGTCGAATTCCGGGATCAGCTCGCCGATCAGGCGGATGCTGGTCATTACCTCTTCGTCGCCGATGTTGCCGATCTGCTGGAGGCACATGAGTCGGTCGATGCCGAGGTCGGCGTACTTCCGCAGCTTCTTGCGGCAGGTGTCCGGGCTGCCGACGATCAGTGAGTCCTGCGCGCTGAGGACCTCGAAGATCTCCTCGTCGGAGACCTCCTCGCCCGAGATGACCTTGCCGATCAGCACCTGCCCGTCGGTCGGGCCTGAGATCGCTGCGACTTCGTCGCGGAAGAACTGGCCTGCCAGATTGTCCTTGGCCTGGTCTGCCATCAGTCGCTGCTGCTCGGCGACGCCGCGGCTGAACTCCTTGGCGGCCTCGAAGAAGGTCAGCGCGGTGACCGTGTACCAGGCCGCCGCCGCGGCCGCGCCGTTGCGCATGGCCTGCTCGTCGGTCTCCGCGCAGTGCACGAAGGTGAAGTACGCGACCTGGTTGTTGACGAACGACCCGACCGGCTCGGTGCACTGCTCGGCCGCGGCCCGGTAGAGCTTGATCATCCGCTCGACGCGCTCGGCCGACTCCCAGATGGTGGTACCGAGGACACCGACACCGCGTTTGCCGGCGTCCTCGAACGAGCCAGGGCTCGCGGCCGCCTGCCACAGCGGCGGGTGTGGCTTCTGCAGCGGCTTCGGCGAGATCGGCACGTCGTTGATCTCGAAATCCGGGCCGGAGTAGGAGAACCGGTCCGACGTCCACATCTTCGGGATCATCTCGAACGCCTGCTGGGTCTGCGGGCGGACGGTCTCGGGGTCGATGCCGAACAACCGCCACTCCGGGATGGTCGACCTGGTCAGGCCCAGCTCGACGCGGCCGCCGCTGAGGTGGTCCAGCGTCGCGGCACGCTCGGCGACCCGCACCGGGTGGTTGAACCGGGCCGGCGCCAGCACCGCGGAGTGGCCGAGCCGGATCCGGCTGGTGTGCTGGGAGATCGCCGCCAGCAACAACTCCGGCGCCGAGGACAGGCTGAACTCACCCGCACCGTGGTGCTCGACCTGCCACCAGCACCCATAGCCGAGTTCGTCGGCGAGCTTGGCCTGCTCGATGGCATTCCGGAACCGCTGCTGCTCGTGGCCTTCCGGCCAGGGTCGCGGGTTCTGGATCTCGTTGAACAGGTCGATCTTCACGCGGCCCCTCCAGAAACTCCGGCTTTCTAGTGGAGTCACCGTCGGGGACCGGATCGTTACGGAGGCTGTCGTGGACTGGCGACTGGCGCTGCTGCTCCTGGCCACGTTCGTGGTCGCGCTGCTCGCCATGCGCCGGTCGAGGCGCATCGTGGCCGCCGCGTCGGCCGACATGGAGGCGGCCAGCAAGCAGGTGGCCGGCCGCGCCATCGAGTTCGGCCAGGCCCAGCCAGTGCTGCGCGCCGCGGGTCACGGCGTCACCGGCACTCCGCACCTGCGCGACGCGTTCGACGATCACCGCCGGCAGTACCGGCTCGCGCTGCGCCGAATGCTGTTCCCTGAGCTGACCTACCACGGCGTGGTGCTGGCCGGTTACGTCGCGGTCCTCATGTTCGGCGTGCAGTTCCTGCTGACCGGAACACTCGCGGTGGCCGACACGGTCGCGCTCCTCGTGCTGGCCGTCCGCTTCCTCGAACCTCTCGGCACGTTGATCGGGCTCGTCTCCGGGATCGGCGCCATGGACTATCTCGCGGCGGAGGTCGAGGACATCCTGCGCACTCCGGAACTGCCGCGCAGCCCGGATCCGGTGCACCGCATGGACAACACGGGCATCGAGTTCTCGCGGGTCAGCTACTCCTACGGGGACACGCCGGCGCTGTCGGACGTGTCGTTCCGCTGCCCGCCGGGCACCACCACGGCGCTGGTCGGGCCGTCCGGCGCGGGCAAGACCACGGTCACCCGGCTCGTCGCCCGCCTGCACGACGTCGACTCCGGCAGCGTGCGCGTCGGTGGCGTCGACGTCCGCGACTACGACCACCCCGCACTGCTGAGCGAGATCGCGATCGTGTTCCAGGACGTCTATCTCTTCGACACCACCATCGAGGAGAACGTCCTGATCGCCCGGCCCGACGCCACGCGGGACGAGCTGACGGCCGCGGCCCGCGCGGCGCGCCTCGACGAGGTCATCACCCGCCTGCCACAGGGCTGGCGGACCCGCGTCGGTGAAGGCGGCGCGCAGCTGTCCGGCGGCGAGCGCCAGCGGGTGTCGATCGCCCGCGCGTTCCTGAAGCGGGCCCGGATCGTGCTCATCGACGAGGCCGCCTCAGCCCTCGATCCCGAGAACGAGGGCGCCATCGGCGACGCCATCGCGACGCTCGCCGAGGACCCCGAGCGCATGGTGATCGTCATCGCCCACCGGCCCGCCACCCTGGCCGTGGCGGACCATGTCGTGGCGCTCGATGCCGGCCGGGTCACCGAAACCGGAGCTCCCGACGAGCTCCGCCGGGCCGGCGGGTCCTTCGCCCGCCTCTACCACCAGTACGAGCACGCCAGCAGCTGGCACATCACCTTGGCGCGGCCGTGAGGCGGTTGCTGGTCGTCGGGTCGCTGTACCTGGTGGCGAACACCGGTTTCTCGTTCTTCTTCCTCACGCTGGGCACGATCCTGCTCGGCCGGGGAGTTCCGCTGGGCACGGTGGCGCTGATCAACCTCCTCGACATCGTCTACTTCGGACGGTTCCTGCTCACGCCGGTGGTCGACAGGGTCGGGCACTACCGGTCCTGGCTCATGCTGACAGCTCGGACTGATCGTCACCTTGGTTGTCCTGTCCACTGTGGATCCAGGTCGACTGCCGGTCCTGGTGGCGTTGATGACTGTCGTGCTGGTGCTCGCCCTCGCCGCGGTGTTCACCATTCCGCTCGCCGTGCTTGCCGTCTCGCCGAACCTTCCGTACCACCAACGGAAAGCCGTTCGGCCGCGCCGTGGCGGGCACTGGTCGCTTTCTTCCGGCGACCGCGCATGGCGGCGTGGACCCTGCTGACGATCCCGATCTTCGGTATCGGCGAATGGCTGGCCGGCGCGACACAGGCGGCCATGCTGCTGGGCGCCGGCTGGCCGATGGACCGGATGGCGCTCGTCCAATCGCTGGCCACCACCGTCCAGGTGGTGGCCGTGGTGGTCACCGGCGCGGCCATCACCCGCTACGGCCGGTGGCGCCCGGCCGTCGCGCTCGGCCTGCTCGGCGTCACGGCGATGGCGGCCCTGCTCCCCCTGGCGGCCGGCTACGGCGGTGTCGGATGGACGACCGCCGCACTGGTCGCGCTGTCCATTGTGTACGGATCGAGGACCACCTGGATCTCCACGGTCACCATGGACCTCGCCAGGAAGTCGTCGGCCGCCACCGACTACAGCGTGCCCATGTCGATCGAGGGGATCTGCGTGACGGTCGCCGGCTCGGCGGGGCTCAAGCTGGCCGCGGCCGTCGGCTTTCCTGGCTCATCGGCACGGCCGTCGTCCTCGGCCTCGTCGGCACGGCCAACGCCGCCGTGATGGCGGCCGTGCACCACCAGCGCACCGGCGTCGCGGCGGCCACCATCAACGCGATCCGGCAGACCGGCACCTCGCTGGACATCGCACTACTCGCGTGCCGACGGCTGCCACCCCATGGCTATTGCATATCCCTTGCAACTAGGCGGTAGGGTGTGCCCATGACTGTCCAGTACGTGCTCCCGGACATGCCCTACGACTACGGCGCGCTCGAGCCCGCGATCACCGGCGAGATCCTGGAGCTGCACCACAGCAAGCACCACGCCGCGTACGTCAAGGGCGCCAACGACACGCTCGAACGGCTTGCCGAGACCCGTGCGGCCGGCGACTTCTCCGGGCTCGTCGGGCTGGAGAAGACCTTCGCGTTCAACCTCTCCGGGCACGTGCTGCACACCATCTTCTGGGACAACCTCTCCCCCGACGGCGGCGACCGGCCCGAAGGCGACCTGGCCGCGGCCGTCGACGAGCACTTCGGGTCGTTCGAGGCGTTCACCAAGCAACTCTCGTCCGCGACGGCGACCGTGCAGGGATCGGGCTGGGGTGTGCTCGCGTGGGAGCCACTGTCCCAGCGCCTCGTGGTCGAGCAGGTCTACGACCACCACGGCAACATCGGCATGAACACCACCCCGCTGCTGGTGTTCGACGCCTGGGAACACGCCTACTACCTGCAGTACCGCAACGTGCGTCCCGACTACGTGCAGAAACTGTGGAACCTGGTCAACTGGACCGACGTGACCCGCCGCTTCGACGCCGCCCGCGCCGCACCCACGAGGTAACCCTCGGACTGGCAGGTTGACGCTCCGACAAGCCAAGACCTGCCGCAGGAGGTGCCCTCGCGCTGTGACGCGAGGGCACCTTCCCGTTCACGGCAAGGAGAAGAACCGGTTATGGATGGAAATCCGCGCGACCGGGTAAGTCATGCCGGTCGGGTCGAGATGTTCTCCGGTCCCGACATCCTCACCCTCGCCGACGAGCTGACCGACGCCTACGTCGAGGTGTTCACCGCTCCACCGTGGCACCACCGCCGGCCGGCCGAACTCCGTCAGGTATTCCGCGACCGCCTGGCGGCGGACGCGCACCGTCCACACTTCCGCGCTGTGCTGTCCTTCTCCCCCACCGGACAGATCCACGGGTTCGCCACGGGCTGGATCACCCAGCACCCGTTCCGCACCGACCGCGCCTACGCCAAGGTCACCGAACGACTCGGTGCGGAACGAGTCGAGAAGCTCCTCGTCGGCACCCTCGAGGTCGACGAACTCGGCGTCCACCGCGCCGCACGCGGCACCGGCCTCGGCCGACGACTCCTGCACCACCTCACCACCGGCACCGACCGGGCCTGGCTCCTCACCTGGAACCAGGCCCACGACACCCTCGCCTTCTACCGCCACATCAGCTGGCACGAACCAGAACCCCGCGCCGGCCACGAAACCGACGTCGTCGTGTTCCTCAACCGCTGACGAACTCCCGCACGCCGTCAGCGTGGAACCGTGAGCTCGCGCCAATGCCCAGTTGCCCGTGCTTGTATCAGGCTAATCGGCGGTATCTGCTCCCTATCTGCGCGCCGCGAGCATCCTCACCAGCTGTCCAACCGCCCGACTGCACGGCAGTCACTCCACCGCCCTGGCGAACATGACCATGCCCGAGACCAGCCACAACACGGGCAACTGCCGCGGTGTCGCCGGCAGCGCCAGCAACATCACGAGCAGGCCGCACACCAGGTCATGCCGTTAACCGCACCGCCGACTTGGCGAGGGCCGCCACGAGCCAGCCGTCTCGGAATGTGAGCGGCGTCATGGCGACTTGCCACGGTCCGATATCGTTCGGGAGGGTCGAGAGGCGCTGCAACGGACCACAGCAGGTCCGTCACGCTCGGCCCGAACTCCAGTCCGGCTGTAAGGGCGCCTCCCATGATGTGATGTGGGAGGTACCGCATGAACAGCGATCGAGCTCAGGCGCTACGGGAACTGCTCGACCGTCGGATCGGCGTCCTCGACGGCGCCTGGGGCACGATGCTTCAGGGCGCGGGTCTGACCCCCGAGGACTACCGGGGCGACCGGTTCGTCGACCACACCCACGACGTCACCGGCGACCCTGACCTGCTGAACCTGATGCGGCCGGACGTCATCCTCGACGTACACCGCCAGTACCTCTCAGCCGGCGCCGACATCACCACGACCAACACGTTCACCGCGACCTCGATCGGCCAGGCCGACTACGGGCTGCAGGGTCTGGTGCGCGAGATGAACGTCGAGGCCGCGCGCTTGGCCCGCCAGGCGGCCGACGAGTTCGGGGACCGGTTCGTCGCCGGTTCGATCGGCCCGCTGAACGTGACGCTCTCGCTGTCGCCGCGGGTGGAGGACCCCGCCTACCGCGCGGTGTCGTTCGACCAGGTCCGCGAGTCCTACGCCGAGCAGATCTCGGCGCTCGCCGAGGGCGGCGTCGACCTGCTGATGATCGAGACGATCTTCGACACGCTCAACGCGAAGGCCGCCATCGCCGCCGCCCGCGAGGTCGCCCCCGACCTGCCGCTGTGGATCTCGGTGACGATCGTCGACCTGTCCGGCCGCACGCTCTCCGGCCAGACTGTCGAGGCGTTCTGGCGTTCGATCGCGCACGCTGAGCCGCTGGTCGTCGGCGTGAACTGCTCGCTGGGTGCCGAGGAGATGCGTCCGCACGTCGCCGAACTCGCTCGCCTCGCCGGCACCTACACCGCCTGCCACCCGAACGCCGGTCTGCCCAACGCCTTCGGCGGCTACGACCAGACTCCCGGCGAGACCGGTGCGCTGCTCGGTGAGTTCGCCGGCGCCGGCATGGTGAACGCCGTCGGCGGCTGCTGTGGCACCACTCCGGCGCACATCGCGAAGATCGCGGAGTCCGTCCAGGGCCTCGCGCCGCGTACGGTGCCCGCGATGGAGAGCTCCTCCCGGTTCTCCGGCCTCGAGCCGTTCGGCATCGACGCCGACACCGGGTTCGTCATGATCGGCGAGCGGACCAACGTCACCGGTTCGAAGCGCTTCCGGCGGCTCGTCGAGTCCGACGACTACCAGGCCGCTGTCGACGTCGCGCTGGAGCAGGTGCGCGGCGGCGCGAACCTGCTCGACGTCAACATGGACGCCGACCTGCTCGACAGTGAGCAGGCGATGACCACGTTCCTGAACCTGATCGCGACCGAGCCGGAGGTCGCCCGCATCCCGATCATGATCGACAGTTCGAAGTGGACTGTCCTCGAGGCGGGGCTGAAGTGCGTGCAGGGCAAGGGCGTGGTCAACTCGATCAGCCTGAAGGAGGGCGAGGAGCAGTTCCTTGCCCAAGCTCGCAAGATCCGCGACTACGGTGCCGGCGTGGTCGTCATGGCCTTCGACGAGCAGGGCCAGGCCGACTCGACCGAGCGCAAGGTCGCGATCTGCGGCCGCGCCTACGACCTGCTTACCCAGAAGATCGGTTTCCCGGCCGAGGACATCATCTTCGACCCGAACGTGCTCGCGGTCGCCACCGGCATCGCCGAGCACAACGGCTACGCGAAGGCGTTTCTCGACGCGTTGCCGCTGATCAAACAACGCTGCCCCGGCGTGCACATCTCCGGCGGCATCTCCAACCTGTCGTTCTCCTTCCGCGGCAACGAGGTCGTGCGCGAGGCGATGCACTCGGCGTTCCTGTTCCACGCGATCCGACTCGGGTTGGACATGGGCATCGTCAACGCCGGCCAGCTCGCGGTCTACCAGGACATCCCGGCGGACCTGCTGGAGCTGGTCGAGGACGTGCTGTTCGACCGGCGCGAGGACGCGACCGACCGACTGGTTACGTTCGCGGAGAACGTGAAGGGCTCCGGCACCAAGCGGACGGTCGACCTGTCCTGGCGCGAGGGATCGGTCGAGGAGCGGCTGTCCTACGCGCTGGTGCACGGGATCGTGGACTTCATCGAGGACGACACCGAGGAGGCGCGCCGGCAGCTGCCGCGGCCGCTCGAGGTGATCGAGGGTCCGCTCATGGACGGCATGAAGATCGTCGGCGACCTGTTCGGAGCCGGCAAGATGTTCCTGCCGCAGGTGGTGAAGAGCGCGCGTGTGATGAAGCGCTCGGTGGCCTACCTCGAGCCGTTCATGGAGGCCGAGAAAGAGGCCGCGCGCCGGGCCGGGAACACGGAGGCCGTCCGCGAGCGGGGCAAGGTCGTGCTCGCGACCGTCAAGGGCGACGTGCACGACATCGGCAAGAACATCGTCGGCGTCGTGTTGGGCTGCAACAACTACGAGGTGATCGACCTCGGCGTGATGGTGCCGGCGTCGGTCATCCTGGACACCGCGGTCGCCGAGGGTGCTGACGTCGTCGGCCTGTCGGGCCTGATCACGCCGTCGCTGGACGAGATGGTGGCGGTGGCGACGGAGATGCAGCGGCGCGGGCTGAAGGTGCCACTGTTGATCGGCGGCGCGACCACCTCGCGGCAGCACACGGCCGTGCGGATCGCACCGGCCTACGACGAGACGTCGGTACACGTGTTGGACGCGTCGCGGGTCGTCGGTGTGGTGTCGAACCTGTTGGACGCCGACCGGGCCGAGCAGCTGGCCACCTCGAACCGCGCGGAACAGGCGCAGCTGCGGGAAGCACACGAGCGCAAGCGGCGCCAGCCGCTGCTCACGATCGAACAGGCGCGCGCGAACCGGGAGCAGGTGTCTTTCGAGAACCTTCCCGTTCCCGCCTTCACCGGCCTGCGCAAGGTTTCCCCCACCCTGACCGAGCTGCGCGAGATGATCGACTGGCAGTTCCTGTTCCTGGCGTGGGAGCTGCGCGGCAAGTACCCGGCGATCCTCGACCAGCCCGTTGCCCGTGAGCTGTTCGACGACGCGAACACGATGCTCGACGAAATCGTCGCGAACACGAGCTTCCGAGCCAGCGGCGTGTACGGACTCTGGCCCGCGCACGCCGACGGCGACGACATCGTGCTGGAGGACAGCAGCCGGTTCCCGATGCTTCGCCAGCAGACGCAGAAGCCGGAGGGCCGGCCGAACCGTTGCCTCGCCGACTACATCGCCCCGTCCGGCGACCACCTCGGCGGCTTCGCGGTGGCGATCCACGGTGCCGAGGAACTCGCCGCGTCCTACGAGGCGGAGAACGACGACTACCGGTCGATCATGGCCAAGGCGCTGGCGGACCGGCTGGCGGAGGCGTTCGCCGAGTACATCCACCTCGAGGCGCGGCGGGCGTGGTTCGAACCGGACATACAACCAGAACTCGCGGACCTGCACGCGGAGCGGTTCCGGGGCATCCGGCCCGCGCTCGGCTACCCGGCGAGCCCGGACCACAGCGAGAAGGAACTGCTGTTCGACCTGCTGGAGGCCAAGGAACTCGGCCTCGACCTGACGGAGTCGTTCGCCATGACCCCGGCGGCGAGCGTCAGCGGCCTGATCTTCGCCCACCCGGCGTCGCGATACTTCACGGTCGGCCGGATCGGCCGCGACCAGGTCGAGGACTACACCGTCCGGCGCGCCCTCGACCAGTCCGAAGTGGAGCGTTGGCTGCGGCCGAACCTGGCCTACGACCCGGACTGACTCGGGGCCGGGAACCGGGCTCTACGACAACGTCATCTGGAACGGCCACCGGTTCCCCGGCCACTGGTCATGGATCTACGTGGCCCGCAACGACCCCACCATCCAGAGAACCCACCTCTGGCAGTGGCTGGCCCACCAACGACGCTGACCGACCACCGGCCCGGTGAGCGCCGGGCCGGTGGTCGGTAGCAGCGGTCAGTTGACCACGACTGTGTCGATCTTGTTGTTCCAGTTCCCGCCGTCCGGGTACACGAGCTGGCCAAGATCGGGGACCCTGCCACCTGCCCTGAGGTTGTACACCCGGTCACTGACCGGCTCGGACCGCGAGTCGATCAGTACCGAAACCGTCTTCCGCTTGTTGGCGACGCTGTTGGCCCGGTCGTCGAACGGAGGGTCCATGTCCTCGAGGTGCCACCTCCCGTGGTTGGAGAACGCGACCATGCGAGCCGCGTACTGCCGGTTGTCCCACAAGCAGAGCCGGTGGGGCAGGCAGTCGGACAGACCCAGGGCGCCGGCGTCGGTCTCCGGGGTGTCCAGCCCTTCAGCCGCGCGATAGCCGGCCGCGTCGTCGTAGCAGTGGAACACTCCGGACGACGGTCGTTGGGCACAGACGAGGGCGCCCTCGGCCCACGCCTCCGACATGTCCACGGTCCGCCGCTGGTACTCGGCGATGGTCGGGGAGCCAGTGCTCCTGCCCGTCGGCGACACCTCCTCGGCCGCCGCCGAGGTCGCCACGCCAGTGGCGATTACCACGGCGGCACCGACCGTGGCCAGGACACGATGCAACGTACGCATTTTCTCTCATTTCGTTCATGGGAATCGCCAACGGAATGCGCGTCGCGTGTTCCCCCTGTCAACGACTCCAACATTCCGGGCCGGCGCCGATTCCGCCTGGGCCAGAGGTGCACGATTTCTTGACCGAGCGTCTACGAGGGTGAACCGAGTTGCGGGCCTCCTGCCGTTGGGGTGGGCAGGTTTCATGATCAATTAGGGCGCACTCCGTACCGCGTCTACGTTTCTGACTTGCGAAGGACAGGAACGATCATGGACGGTACGGCGTGCGCCCTACAAGACGGACTGTCCAACGCTCGCAGTGAGTCCACCAACACCCACCTACGCGTCCTCACCCGACGCTCCTACGGATTCCACACACACCCCAAGCCCTCATCACCATGGCCATGCTCACCCGAAGCGGCCTCCGCCCACCACTACCCGAAGATCCACAAAGGACTGACGTCAAACCCACCCACACGAACGGCAGGAGAGCCCGGGCCGACTCCCGCGCATTGTTGACCTTCGCCATGAGCTGACGAGCTCGGGCAACTTCGCTGGCCCAGTTCCACGCCTTCCGGAAGATGTTGAAGACCTGGCCCGCACTGCCAATCAGCTTCGGAATCTTGCTCCACGGCACGATTCCGACCAACGCATCGACGCATACCCAGACGCCTTCGCCCTGGAAACAGTCCCGGATGCTGTTGAACCCGCTGAGCTCGCCGAGCAACTCTGTCAACGCCTCCAGGGCTACCTCCCAGCCCTGACGCTTGTCATACATCAGTTCCTGGAACGCCCGAAGTTCCTCGCCGGAGAGCCCTTCTCGATCCTGAAACTCTTTCTCGGCGCGATCGCCCGCCTCATCGACAGCCTTCCCACCCGCCTGATTGGCCGCCGTGCCACAACCGCCAGGACACCCGCCGCCCGGAGAGTAACCCTTGCAATTCATACCCGGCGTGCCGTCCTCGCACTCCGAAGGAATGAGACCACTCGGGTCGGAAAACGTGGTCGGGTTGTTGTTGCTGTACGTACAGCCATGCATCTGCTGCGGATCAGACAGATCCATGACCGGGTCAACCGAGATGAACCGGCCCAACTCTGGGTCGTATTCGCGGGCACCGAGATGTGTCAGGCCCGTCGACGCGTCGACCGTGCCGTCCACAAAACCCCGCTCGGTCGGCCACGTCACCGCGGGTTCACCGCGTTCACCGCCGAACGGAAGATGGCGACGGCGCGACACCGTCAAAGTCGAACTGTTGACCGTGACACCCGCCGTACCTGCTGTTTCAGCGTTCGTTAAACACAGCCGGTCGTGAAACATCTTGTCGATGTCGAGACCTGTGTGGGGTGTGAGACTGGTATCGAGTTCAGCGCGTCGCCGAAGGCAGGAGTTGACATGACCGCGGAAGTCCCGCTCTACTATTCGGCCAAGACGGCGGCCATCCTGGCCAAGTACGGTCCCGGCCCGCGCGTGCACTTCCACGTCGGCCTTGTCGAACCGCGGCCGCAAGTCGCCGAGGTCAGCGCCGAAGACCTGCGGCGGCGGCTGGTCGTCTCGCAGGAGACAATGATGGACCACCTCGCCGCGACGTGGGGTGTCCGCGGTCGTCCACCCGGCAACCTGCTCGACGTGGGGTGCGGGCTGGGTGGCGGCGCGATCTACTGGGCACACGAGCACCGGGTCCGGGTCACGGCGTTGACCAATATCCCCACCCATCTTCGGCTGATCGCCGAGTTCGCGGTCCACGCCGGAGTTGCCGACCGGGTCACCCCGGTACTTGCCGACGTGCACCAGTGGACCACCTCGGCCCGCTACGGCGCGGCGGTGGCGGTGGAGAGCTCGGGCTATATGGATCGCCACCGACTGTTCGGCACAGTCGCCGGTGTGCTGCGCCCGAATGGGTGGTTCGGCATCCAGGAGCACTTCCCGGTGAGCAACGACTGGATCGAGATCCTGGACGGCTACTACAAAACGCGCCTGGGGACAGTCGAAGAATACGTGCGAGCGGCGTCCGCGGCGGGCTTCACCCAGGAACGCGACGACGACCTCAGCGACCGGATCGCACCGTTCTGGGAACTCAGCCGGGACTGGACGACCCGTGCGCTGGCCGAGCCGAACGCGGCCGCGACGCTGCCGATATCCGCCGCACGGCTGGCCAAGTCGGCGCGGATGCACCACCGCTTCGCCGCTGCCTGGCGTGACGGCTCGGTACAGACGCGGCTGTTGCTGTTCCGACGAGGCACCCGATGACCACGCCGGCGACGCACACCTCGGACCTGCCACCGTTCTACTGCCCCATCCCGCCCGCCGTGCACCCCCGGGCGGACATCCTCGAACAGCGCGCCAGCGCCTGGCTCGACGAGCACCACGTCTACCCGGATCCGGCCGAACGGGCCTGGGGCATGGCAACGCACAGCATCGACTTCGTCTGTCGTTTGGCGCCCGACGGACACGACGAACGGGTATTGCTGTTCGCCCTGTGGAACTACTGGGCCTTCGCGCTCGACGACGAACATGACGACGAATCCACCGCGCTCAGCGTCGCCGACGCGGTCGACATCGGCTGGCGGGTCATCCGCACCCTGGAGGTACCCGGATACCGGCCGCTGGGCACACACCGGCTCGCCGACGGTCTGACCGATCTCGTCGAGCGCACCCGAGCCGTCACGTCCGCCGCCCAACTGCACCGGTTCGCCGCGGGGCTGCGGGACGTCTTGTACGCCATGGCTTGGCAGTTGGCCACCATCGAACGTGGCATCGTCCCAACGCTCGACGACTACGCCGCCGTACGCCCGTCGCTCATCGGCGCTCGGTTCAGCATCGCCTGGATCGAGATCGCCAACGACGTCCGGCTGTCCGCCGACCAGTGGGCCCGCGACGACATCCAGGCCCTCATCGACGCCGCCGGGTTCGTCGTGTCCTGCCACAACGACATGCTCGGCGCCGCCAAGGAGGACCACCGGCGGGTTCCCGAAATCAACATCATCACCGTTCTTCGCCACCACAACCGCTGCTCCACCCGGCAGGCGATCGCCGACACGGTCGCCATCCAAGACAGGGTCACGACCTTGTTTCTGACCCTGCGGAAACAACTGGCCACCGATCCTGACAGCGAGGTCCGCCGGTTCGCCGCGGCGACCGGCCACTACATCCGCGGTAACCTGGACTGGCACATCGCCGCACCGCGATATGCCAGTCCGCGCAACCGCAACGCCTGGCCCGTGCCGAACGCCCGCTGCGACGCCGAGGTGACCGACCGCCCGAGCGATCCCAATACAGCACCCCCGGCAATCGCCTCCATCGACTGGTGGTGGCACCACCTTCTCACCGCATAACGCGGCTGGAAGTAACGGGGTCAAGTGGCTGGCGACAGAGAGAAGTTCCGTTTGAGACAGCGTAGGGATTCCGTGTGGCTACTACCGGCAGCGCATTTGCGCTGATAACAGGTTTGTCGAGGGTTGGTCGTCGGGAGCTTGATGCGCTGCGGGAGCGGCGGATGCGGGCGTGGGAGATGTTTGAGGGTGGTGACCGGCAGGTCGATGTGATCGGGAGGTGTTGGCAGTTAGCCGAAATGGAACAACGTAGGCGTTCATACGACCGGGCGGCAATGCCCGAGCTAGTGGCATAAATCGGCATAGCGTCTACTGGCAGTTTATGCTGACATTCTGTGCGCTGGCCCAATCTTGCGTCGGAGGTACAAATGCCCGCACCGATCAATCCCACTGTATCGGCGCACATGGGTGGCACGGCCAACAGACAGCCGCTGGCCCCGGCCGAACGCCTCGCAGAGCTGGTCCGGGCACATCGTCGGCCTGCTGATCCAGCATTGCGGAAGGCGGAACAGGCCGTGTGGGCGCGGCTGGACACGGCCAGCCCTACCCTGCCCACCGCCGCGCTGTTCCCGGTTCCGGCCGTGCTGGGCACGACGCCCCATGGCTGTCGGGAGCCGGACGAGCCGGCCGCGCGTCGGCTGTGGGAACTCGGCAAGGACCTGGATGCGCTCGGGGCGGCGTTCCCCGCCATCCGCACCGACATCGCGCTGTGCCGGCACACCTGTCAGCTGTTGGAGGCGGCGTGGCGCACGCGTGCCGGTCACGGTGACCAGCCAGCCAGCGCGGACGGCCAATCGTGCGGTTGCGCCCTGTGCGCCTGCCTCCCGGACGCGCCGGCACGCCAGCCGGGCGACTACGCGTGGCGGCGCAGCGACGGCCGCCCGCTCGCGGTCAAGGTCTGGCCGTACCGCCGGGAGTTGGACTGCGTGCTGACCGGCGGGTGGGTATGGACCCGCGGACTCAACGACACGGACCGGGATCTCGGGCTGCGGGCGCGGTACGAGGACGACATTCTGGCCTTTCACGAGTACCGGCGCGTCATCGACACCTTGGACCCTGGGCGGCTCGCGGGGAATGCGCGGGACGACCTCGCGGCCCGGTTCAGCGTTAACGGCGCCCGCGCCCTGGTGGTGGGCCTGTTCGCCGCTTACAAGCGGCGCGTGGACGAGTACTGGCTGGGCCGCCACACCGCCGGGACACTCCCGTTGAGCTCGGCCACCCAGCTGGACCTGCCCACCTATGCGATGTTGCAGCTGATGGACTGCCTGTTCTGGCACGTTCCCCCGGACGACGAGTTGTGGCAGGAGACCAGTCTCGCCGCGCTGTTGATGTGCCCGGGTGCTGGACGATCTGGCCGACGTGCGCGCCGACGCCCTCACCGGCGAGATCAGCAATTTCTGGCTCAGCGCGATGAGCACACACGACAAGGCGCTGTACGCGGCCTGCGCCATCGCCATGATCAAGTTCGGGTGCACGCCCGAGGCCCACGGCGAGGTGTGGAACGCGTGGTTGATGCCCGCCACCATGACGTGGATGGCGTTGACCGGCCGCCACGCGTTGTGGTTCGACGGCATCGCCCCGAACTCGCCCGTGGCGCCGGAGCAGGACTGCGTGCTGTGCGGGCTGTACCCGACCACCGGCCAGGGGCTGTGGTCCGGCGGCCTCACCCTCCGCTCCGGCCCGCGCCCGATGGCGACCGCGCTGAGCGAGGCAGGGCTCCAACTCACCGAGCGCTGCCGCAACGACTGCCCTGTCGCGTGGCCACTGCTGCGCCGCGAGATGGCCGCCTTCGAGGCACTGCATGGCCCCTGGCGCGGCAACGTCGACACCTGTTGGCCCATCCTGCGCCGCACCTACGTCGCCGCCGTCGCCGCCCTGCTCACCGGAAACACCAGCACCGCCCGCGCCATCCAGGTCGATGCCGGCGCCGTGGGCGCTGAGCTGTTCCACGCACTCAACAACCCCAGCGCCGACCCGAACACCACCGCGCGGGAGGACACGGCACTGCTCGCCTACCTGGCTGGCTGCGCCCATCCGCATTTCCTGTGGAACTGCCTGGGCCACGCCCACGGACAGGTCCACAGCGACTGGCTCGATGGTTGACGGCACGAGGCAGTTTGGAGCCTCCCTCCGCAGAGCGACTCCGAAGGGCCATACCTTCATCATCCGTACAGCACCGATCCAGACAGCTCTACCTACCCACAAGCCCTTCACGTTGAGGAGACACGGGGAACCTCGTACCTCGTGCGCGCAACCCTCGAACTCCTCCTGAGGGGCACGGGGTCCGGTCAACAACCAGATCACCCCAAAGGCAACCATTTGTTGGCTCTCTGAAATGGGGGGACTGTCCCGTCCCACTTTCCAGAATTGGGTCATCTCGACGAATAGCAAGGTCTTCGCAGGTCGCAGCCGTGGGGGCGCGAGCCGCGCCTGCTGGTGCCACCTGTCGAGCTCCTGTTCCGCGCGAGCGCGGCCACCGGCGCGTTTTGACCAGGTCTGCCGCATGTGACAGATGCCCGATCTGTTCAATCTGTGGTGGTGTTTCGCGGCCAGAATCACCATGTCGCCGACGCACAACCCGCTGTTGGGGGAATTCGCGGCGGAGGTTCAGATCTGGTAGTAGCTGCCAGCTTGTGGTCCTGGCATAGACTGACCTGGCTGAAAGAACAGCTGTGTCAGGTTGCGATGCGAGGGGGCCGTCGGGCTCTACAAGAGTACTGACGTGTCTTCTTGTGTGATCGCATCATCCTTGAGGAGCGTGAGAATGCGAGAGGCGCCGCTCATTCGTCGGATTCGCGACAGTATCATCGGTGACGACGAGGTTTTGACGGGTCCTTATGGGACGCGTCGGATCACCTACGCCGACTACACCGCGTCCGGGCGTGCGGTGGCATTTATCGAGGACTTCATTCGCGAAGCGGTCCTGCCGTGGTATGCCAACACCCATTCGGAATCGTCCCGCACAGGGGAGCAAACCACCCGGTTCCGGGAAGACGCGCGCCGGATGATCCGCGACGCCGTCGGCGGCGACGGGGACACGGTGGTGATCTTCACCGGATCTGGTGCCACAGCCGCCATCCACACCGTGATCGGAATTCTCGGGCTGTCGATACCGTCCCAGCTGGACGAGCGTTACCGACTGACCGACGCCATCCCGGAGGACCAGCGTCCCGTGGTGTTCGTCGGGCCGTTCGAGCATCACTCGAACGAGTTGCCCTGGCGGGAGTCGATCGCCGACGTGGTCGCGATCGGCGAGGACGAGAGCGGGCATGTGTCGGCAACCGAGTTGGATGCCGCCCTGCGGCGGTTTGCCGGGCGGCCGCTGAAGATCGGGTCGTTCTCCGCCGCGTCCAACGTCACCGGCATCCTCACCGACACGCATCCCGTGTCCGAGCTGCTGCACTCCCACGGTGCGCTGTCCTTCTGGGACTTCGCCGCGGCGGGCCCATACGTCGACATCGAGATGTACGGACAGTCCGGCAACGCGTACAAGGATGCCGTGTTCCTCTCTCCGCACAAGTTCGTCGGCGGCCCCGGCGCGGCCGGCGTACTGGTGGTGCGCCGGGATCTGCTGCGTAGCCGGGTGCCGACGACGCCGGGCGGCGGCACGGTCGACTACGTGAGCCCCGCCGGCGAGCACCACTACATCGCCGATCCGGCACACCGTGAGGAGGGCGGCACCCCAGCGATCATCGGTTCGATCCGGGCGGGACTGGCCGTCGGACTCAAACAAGCCGTCGGAACGGACGCCATCCGTGCTCGCGAGCACGACTTCCTCGATCGTGCGCTCGCCGCGTGGCACACCAACTCCGCCATCGAGATCCTGGGCAACCCACGGACCGACAGACTGGCCATCACGTCGTTCCTCATTCGCCACCCCGGTGGCCGGTACCTGCACCACAACTTCGTGGTCGCGCTGCTCAACGACCTGTTCGGCATCCAGTCACGAGGCGGCTGCTCCTGCGCGGGACCCTACGGCCACCGCCTGCTCGGTATCGACCTCGCCCGCTCGCACCGCTTTCGGGACCAGATCCTCGCCGGCTACCAGGGCATAAAACCCGGCTGGACCCGGATCAGCCTCAACTACTTCCTGTCCGAGACCGTGTTCACCTATCTGGTGGAGGCCGTCGACCTCGTCGCCACCCACGGCTGGCGGTTGCTCCCGGACTACGAGTTCGACCCACTCACCGGCCTGTGGCGGCACCGCCAGGCACCCGCGCCCGCACCACTGCTCCTGACCGACGTGCACTATGACGCGAACGGCACCATGCGCTACCCCCGGCACCACGAGCACGCTTCGCAAAGTGTCCTGGCGGTCCACCTGGAACGTGCACGTCAGCTGCTCACATCGGACCGTCACCCCGAACGGCGGGCCGGTGACGACCCCGTTCGTCTTCCCGTGGAGGTCGAGGAACTGCGCTGGTTCGAACTACCCGAACCCCGGCACAGCTCTCCTGGATCTCCTCAGTCGATCCCGATGATTGTTCACCGAGCAGGGAGGTGAGCCGGCCGGTGCGTACGCGGGCTGCTGCCCACTTCCGCCCAATGCCCCCATCGCGCGGCGTAGTGCGATCACCGCCGAGTTGTTCTGGTGCGGGCGCACGCGGGCACGCATGGCCGCGTGCGCGCGACTCACCCGGTGGGAGCGCAGGTACGGGTAGTCCAGCAGGAACCGCTGCCAGGTTCCGCACGCCGCCTCGAGATCGCCGTCGTCCAACTGGAGCTCGGCCAGCCGGGCCAAGGTGATGGCTCGGGACCGCCGCTCCGCGGCCGGGCGCAGGCGCACCGAAACCGTCAGCGCCTCGATCGCGCCGCGCCGGTCTCCCATCTTGGCGCGCACCGCCGCCTGCTGATGCGCGAGCGAGGCCACGTGGCAGCGACCGATCGGCTCCGGCGCTTCCCTGGCCCGGTCCAGATGACGTTCGGCCGTGATCAGGTGCCGGACCGCGTCCTGGTGGTTGCCATCCGCCGCGTGCGCGACCGCCAGTTGCCCGAACAGGAACGCCGACGTCTCCGGACCGGCCGTCCTCGCCGCGGCGTCCACGGCGGCCTCGGCCAACCGCACCGCCTCCCGGTGATGCCCCAACAGACGCGCTTCCCCGGACAACGCGCGCAACGTCACCGCGTACCCGGTCGCGTCACCCAGCTCCGCGGCGAGTCTGAGGTTCGTCAGGTAGTAATGCTGGGCCGCGCCGTGCAGATCGTCATCGAAGTACATGAAACCGCACAAATAGGTCAACCGGGATGTCGCGGTCAGCAACTCCTGGCGTACGGTCGGAGTCGCGGCGGCTCGCAGCAACGGCGCGACGGACGCCGCCAGGTAGCAGGTCAACTCCAGACGGGCATGGCCGCCGCCGAACGCGAAATCGGCGTCCGAGAACAACCCGACCATGGTGGCGACCGACCGCACCTGCCATCGCTCGACCTTCTCCGTCGACTTCGTGGTCCAGATCCGCCCCTGCCGCGCCTCGGCCAGTTCGCTCCAGTTGGGCACCGCGAGGTCGGCGACCCGGTAACCGCGGCTCGCCAGTGGCGCGGAGCCACCCGCCCCGACCTCCTGGGGCGCCATCAGCTGGGACACCACGTCCACGTCCCACCACTGGTCTCGTCGCGGCGCCGGGATCCTTACCGTACCGTCGGTGTCCGGCCTGGTGAGACCGGTGTCGCCGGCCGAGACCGGATACCGCAGCTTTCGTGAGAACGCCTCCGCCACCAACTCCGGCACGGGTGGCCACGGGCGCATCCCCGACAGCCAGTGCGCCACCGACGATCGCCCGTACCGCAGCGACATCCCGGCTTCAGCGCCCACCGCGTTGACGGCGCGCGCCAGCGCGTCGCCTGTCCATCCGGTCTCCGCCAGCAACTCCCGAAGCCTTGTGTTGGATACCCGTCGCGCCACCTTTGCTCTCCCCGACCTGGAATATGCACGTGCATTGGCATCGGCGTGAATTCGAAGTCAACGTCGACACCGAGATCATCATCGATATTCGGGCTTCACCATCGAGGATAGAAGCAACGGACGGGCTTGACGCTCGGCCGATCGGGTACTGGCGAACTTCGCCAAGCGTGTTCGTTCATGGGTACTGCTCCAATTGAGGCCACCCACATCGGCGGGTGATGTTGAATTCAGGCAATACGGCCGCCGCGCCGTCACTCGGTGGCGTCGGTCACGGAGCGTCCGCGGCAGCGTGGGCGAACGCCCGTTGGATTGTCTTTCGTCATCGTAGGTGTGACATCCATCGATAGAAAATCTGGTGATATATAGGCTTTCTCTCCGTGGATTCAACGCGTGAAGGGGCACTATGAACAGGTCAGTCGAACGGCGCCGCTTCGCGGTCCGAGGGACGCGGTCCGGTGAACTGGTCGTCGGGTGGTTCTCGCACCCGACAAGGGGTCGGGTGCGTTGTCCGGCCACGCCGCTGGTGGCGGCGAGCCTGCGTGGTCGGGGATTTCACGTCCGGGAGGAGCGCGACCGGCCGGCGGCGATCGACGGAGCCGCGGATGGCGTGCTGTTCACGGCGTCCTACCTGGACCGCGCCGGCGGTGCGGTCGGCCTGGCGGTCGCCACGCACCACGCCGATCAGTCGGCGATCCACGCCGCGCGGGAGGCGGTACTCGCCTGGTCGACCGCGTGGCGGAGCCGCCGGCTCGTGGTAGCCGCCGCCGAGTCCTGCCGCGACGGCGCGGATCCGACGTCAGCCACTTGTCCGCACGTCGACGTGGCGCACCAGGAACTCGGCCGGTTCGTTCGGCGTGGGGATCGGGTCGTGCTGGTGGGCCACCGCGGCCGGCCCGCCACCGCGTCACTGGCGGCCGCCTCCACCGAGGTGGCGCTGGTGGAGTCGGTCGATGAGGTGGCCGGCCTGCGGCTCGATCCCGACCGGGTCTCCTACCTCGTGGTGCCAGGGACGGTGGTGGAGCACGCGATGCGCGTGGTCGCGGCGCTGCGGGCCCGGTATCCCCGGCTGCGTGGCCCGCATCCCGACGATCTGTGCTACGCGGCCTCCGACCACCTGTCGACGGTCCGCGCCGTGGCCGGGGACTGCGACCAGGTGTTCGTGCTCGGCGCCGCGACCGCGCCGGACACCGCGGACCTGGTCGACACCGCCCGCCACGTCCGGACCCCGGTCCACGTCGTGGACGGCCTCGAGCGGATTCACCCTTCATGGCTGGCGGCCGCCGAGTCCATCGGCATCGTCACCGCACCGTCGGCGCCACCCCAGCTGCTCCACGACGTGGTCGACGCCCTGTCCGGCATGGGCCCGATGTCGGTCGTTCGACGGCGGACCACCACAGCGCCCCTCGTACTCTCCGGCTCGGTCGCGCAGGCGCCACCGATGTCCGTTGTGTGACGGTCAGCACGCAATCAACGCATCGACGAGAATAGAGGCATGCGCCGGCTACAGGTCCCCAACCACCGGCTCAGGGCCTTGTTGGACGAAAGTGGGTGGTCCGGCCAGAAACTCGCCGGCACCATCAACCGCCTGGGCGCTGAGGCGGGGCTGACGCTCACCTACCAGCGGGCGTCGGTCACCCAGTGGTTGTCGGGAACCCGCCCAAGACCGCCGGTGCCCGAGCTGATGGCCGAGGCCTTCTCCCGTGCGCTCGGCCGCCGGGTCACGAGCTCCGATCTCGGCCTGCGTCCCGGCGTCCCGGCGCGGCGGACGTCCGAGCGGCACCCGTGGTCACAGCACACCGCGGCGGCCGCATTGCTCGACGCCACCGGGTCCGCGCACGGCCTCTACCGGACGGCCGCGCTCGCCGTGCCGGCCTGGCCCGACATCTCGTTCCGGCGCGAGGACCGGCACGCGACCAGCGACGTGTCGACGCGGATCGACGTCCGGTCGGCGGCGGCGATGCTGGGCGTGTTCTCCGACGCGGACATGATGTTCGGCGGCGGCCACGCACGCCACGCTCTGGCCGGCTACCTCCGGACGACGACCGTCCCGTGGTTGGCCGGTGACGGGCGGCCGGCCGAGCGCCGCGAGCTGCTGACCACCGCCGCCCGCTTGAGCTACCTGTGCGGCTTCATGTGCTTCGACGACGAGCTGCACGGCCTGGCCCAGCACTACTACCTGGCGAGCCTGCGACTGGCCGCGGAGGGCGGCGATCCGATCGGCTACGCCCTCACGCTGCGTGCCCTCAGCGTGCAGGCGCGGTCGCTCGGCCATCACCGGCGAGCGGTCGACCTCGCCGAGACCGCCGTGCGGACCGCCACGTCCCGAGCCACGCCCCGGGTGCGCGCGTTCCTGCTCGGGCAGCTCGCGGTCGCCCACGCGGCGGATGGCAACCGCCACGACGCGCTCGCCGCCCTGGCCGCGGCCGAACGGCACCTCACCCGCGCCGGCCGGCACACCCCGGGGGTCGCCGCCTACCACGCCGGTTCACTTGCCCACCAGCGGGCCGCCGCCACCGCGTGCCTCGGCGACCGCCGCATCGCCATCAAGGCCCTTGAGACATCGCTACGGCATCGCCCGGCCGAGGAACGGCGCTCCCGGGTGATCACCCTCGCCAGGCTGGCCGAGCTCCAGCTCACCGACGGCCGCCTGGAACAGGCATGCCACACCTGGCACCGCTTCCTCGACGACTACCCCAACCTGCGCTCGCGCCGAGCCGACACCGCCCTGCGGACACTGCGCGCCCGCACATGCCCGAACCAGAACCACCCCGCCGTACGCGGCCTGCTCCGCCGCGCCACGGCCGCCGAACGATTGACAGAGGCCGAGATTTAACACCCTCAAGGCGCGGCCGGCCTTCCTGCTCGCGGCATGCGAGCGCCTACTGGTCATGACACCACGTCCAGCAGGAGGGATATGAGCACGCAACTGCTGGGGGCACACGAAACACGTCTCGCCGTGATCGAGACCGGGTTCCCCGGCGGTTCGACCCGAACCGCGCACGGGTGCGGGCCGCGTCGCACGCCTGGCTGCGCGGGCAGCGACTGATGCCCCCGGACCGGACGTGGGCACTCGCCGAGAGCCTGCGTTACTCCGACCTCATCGCCGGGTACTTCGTCGGCGGCCCGGAACCGGTGCTGTCGGCGATCACCGACTTCAGTTGCTGGTTCTTCGTCTGGGACGACCAGCACGACCGGGACATCACGCGGCGCCGGGACCGTGAATGGGTGCGCCGGTCCGACACGCTGCGTGCCACGCTCGAAGCCCCGGAGTCCTATCTGGCGCATCCCGATCCGCTGGTGGCGGGCTTCGCCGACAGCGTGGGCCGGCTCTACCCCTATCTCGGCGACCGTTGGAACGCCCGGTTCGCCGGCCACTTCCACGGGGTCATCGACGCCTACGCGCGGGAGTTCCGCAACCGCGTGACCGGGACCGTGCCCACTCTCGCCGAGTACTTGGAACTGCGCCGCCACACCTTCGCGCACCGGGTATGGCTGGACCTGCTCGAGCTGACGGCACAGTACGAACTGCCGCCGGAAGTCCGCGACAGCGACGCCTACCGCCGCGCCGGACTCGCGTCGCAGGACTTCTCGGCCTGGTACAACGACCTCTGGTCGCTGCCGAAGGAACTGGCCGCCGGCGACCTGCACAACATCGGCATCAGCCTCATGCACCACAGAGGACTCACCCGGCGCCAGGCGAGCGCGGAGACGCTACGCATGGTGCGTGGCAGGGTCGCCGACTTCATCGAGGCCGAGCGAGACGTCGCCGCCCTGGTGACCGCGGCGGCGGCCGAACCGCGGGCCGCCGTGCGCTCGTGCCTGTTCAACATGCGGAACTGGATCTCGTCGGTCTACTGGTACCACCACGAGTCCGGCCGCTACCGCATCGAGGAATGGGACGACCCGACCCGGCCGCCCTACATCAACGACCTGGCGGTGCACCATGACGATGACTGTCCACAACGGACTCCCGAACTCGCCGGCGGCGCGGCGCCCGTGCTCGGCCACGCCTGGCGCCTGCTCCGCGACCCGCTCGCGTTCGTGACGTCGCTGCGGGACAGCGGCGAGCTGGTCACGATCAGACTGGGCCGCAGGACCGCGTACGTGGTGAGCGCACCGGAGTTGGTGGGCGAGCTCCTGACCAGCCGCGGTAGGTCCACAGTGGTCGGTGGGCCACTGTGGGAGGCGCTCGATGATTTGCTCGGCCAGGGAGTCGCCACCACCAACGGCGAGGTGCACCGGCGGCAGCGGCGGATGATCCAGCCAGCATTCCGGCCGGAGCGGATCGCCGGCTACGCGACGATCATGGCCGAGGAGGCCGGCGCCATGGTGGCGCGATGGCGACCGGGACAGGTCATCGACGTCTTCCAGCAGATGTTCGACTTCGCCGTGCGAACTGTCGTGAGATGCCTGTTCGGCACCTCGCCCGTAGGCCGGGAATCCGACGAGATCAGGGCGGCGCTCCGTACTCTCTTCGCCGGCATGTACCGCAGGATGGTCGTGCCGCGCCGGCTGCCCACAGCGGCGAACCGCCGCTACGACCGCGCTCTCGCCACCCTGCACCACATCGTGGACGAGATCATCGGCGAGCGGCGGGCCCACCGCGATGACCTGCTGTCGGTCCTCCTCGAAGCGCGCGATGACACCGGGCGGCCGCTGGGCCGCCAGGAGATCCACGACCAGGTCATCGCCGTGCTCGTGGCCGCGAGCGAGACCGTGGCGTCGACCCTCGTGTGGATCTTCCCGCTGCTGGCCCGGCACCCGCGTGAGGAGGCGCGGTTGCACCGCGAGGTGGACACCCTCGAGCGTGACCACCCGGTGCGTTTCGACCAGTTGCCGAGCCTGCGGCACACGGGCGCGTGGATCTTCACCAGGCGTGCCACCGCCGAGATCGACCTCGGCGGGTTCCGGATACCGGCCGGCGCCGACATCTTCTACAGCACGTACGCCCTGCAGCGCGACCCGCGGTCGTTCGAGCGGCCGTGGGCGTTCGACCCCGACCGCTGGCTGCCGGAACACGCCGCCCGGGTGCCCCGGTTCGCGATGATCCCGTTCGGCGCCGGCAACCGGAAGTGCCCCGGCGACGACTTCACCATGACCGAGGCGGTGCTGATGCTGGCGACCGTGGCGTCCCGCTGGCGGCTGCTGCCGGTGGCGGCCACCAACCTGGACACCCGAATCGGCATCACCCTGCGGCCGAAGAAGCTGCTCATGCGAACCGAGCCGCGGCGGGACGGTCCACCGTGATCCGGTCGGCGCCCGGTGCGCTGCCGTTGCTGGGACACGCGATCCAGCTTCGCCGGGATCCCTTGCGGTTCCTGACGTCGTTGCCCGCGCACGGCGACGTCGTCCGGATCCGGCTCGGGCCGTGGCCGGCGTACGTCGTCTGCCGCTCGGACCTGGTCCAACGGGTGCTGTCCGACGACCGGACCTTCGACAAGGGCGGTCCGTTCATCGACGCGTTCCGGACGATCGTCGGCAACGGGCTGGGCACCTGCCCACACCGGCAGCACCGGCGTCGGCGCAGGCTGCTGCGGCCCGCCTTCCACCGTGACCGGCTGGCCGGGTACGCCGCGGTGATGACCGAGCGGATCACCGCGGCCATCTCGCCGTGGCGGGACGGCCAGGTCATCGATGTTTCCGCGGCGATGCACGAGCTCACGATGACGATCGTGACCCGGACGCTGTTCGCGACCGAATCGAGCGATGTGGCCGAGATCCGCCGCTGCATCGACGCCATCCTCGTGGGCGTGGCCCGGCGGGTGACGCTGCCCGTGCCGGTGCTCCACCGGGTTCCCACGCCGGGCAACCTGCGTTTCGACCGGGCACGACGTCGCCTGAGGCAGCTCACCGGCCAACTCGTCGACGACTACCGGCGTGCGGGCACCGACCACGGCGATGTGCTGTCCCTGCTGCTCACCGCACAGGACGACGGCGGCACGGGGCTGACCGACGAGGAGATCCACGACGAGGTCGTCCAGTTCTTCCTGGCCGGCGTCGAGGCCACACCCGCGCTGCTGTCGTGGACCTGGCTCCTGCTCGACGACCGGCCCGACCTCCTGGCGCGGCTGCACACCGAGGTCGACACCGTGCTCGCCGGCCGCGTCGCGCGGTACGACGACCTGCCACGCCTGGACCTCACCACCCGGATCATCACCGAGGCACTGCGGCTGTACCCGCCCGGGTGGCTCCTGACGCGTGCGACGACCACCGGTGCCGACCTCGGCGGTCACCGGATCCCGGCCGGCGCCACCGTCGTCTACAGCCCGTACCTCTCGGCCCGCCGGCCCGGCGACTTCCCCGAACCCGACCGTTTCGACCCCGACCGGTGGCGGGCCACGCCACCGGCACGCGGCGCCTTCGTGCCGTTCGGCGGCGGCGCCCGCAGGTGCGTCGGCGACAGGTTCGCCACCACGCAGGCAGCCCTCACCGTGGCCTCCATCGCCGCCCGCTGGCGCGTGCACGCCATTCACGGGGCACGCGCCGATCCCGTCGCACGCGGCGTCCTCGCACCCAGCCGGCTACCCATGCTGATCCGCTCGCGTCCCTGTCCCTCCACAGCAGACGGGTCAAGACATGCCACAGGCAGTTGAGTTCGACATCCCCGTCCCCGCCCGGACCAGCCCCTACCTGTCCTGGGTGCGGCCTCGCACCATGCACTGGGTGCGCGAGCACGACCTGATCCGCTCCGACGACGCCGAACGGCAGTTCCTCTCCTGGGACCTCGCACTGGCGGCGGCACTCACCTTCCCCAACGCCGCCACCACGGACGACCTGCTCAAGATCACGAACTTCTTCGCAGTGGGGTTCCTGTTCGACGACCAGGCCGACTGCCGCTCGACCGGCAGCACCGATCGGTACGTGCGGATCGCCCACGAGATGCTCGCGATCCCCCTGCGGCCACCAGGAGCGCCACTCGAGCTGGTGTGCCCGGCCACCGTCGCCCTGCGAGAGCTGTGGCAGCGGATGACCGACGAGATGAGTCCACAGTGGTGTGACCGCTTCGCCCTCGACTACGCGCGTTTCCACGCCGCGTGCGCCCACGAGGCGCGTCTGTCCGTCCGTGGCGAGGTGCCCGACCTCGCCACGTACATCGCCCTGCGGCGCGCCACCGTCGGCATCTTCTACAGTCTCGACCAGACCGAGTGGGCCGGCCGCTACGAACTCGCACCACAGGTGGTCGCCCATCCGCTGATCACCGAGCTCAGGGCGATCACGAACGACATCGTGGCGTGGATGAACGACATCCACTCCCACGACCGCGAAACCGCCCGCCAGGACCCACACAACCTGCTGACCGTGCTGACCCACCACGGCATGATCGCGACACAGGCGCTCGACGTGGCGACGAGAATGACCAACACCGCACTGCGGCGGTTCGTCCGCCTACGCGACGAGATCCCGGACATGCTCGACAAGTTGGGGCTCGACTCCTCCGAACGGCACGCGGTAGGCGAATCCGTGGCCGGCATGGAGAACTGGATCAGGGGCAACCACGACTGGGCCCGAACCACCGGCCGCTACCGACCCACCGACGCCGAGGTTCGCCCCGAAGACGTGCTCTGATCTCTAGGTCGCCAGCCCACCGATGACAGGCAACGGAAGCCCGTCGACCTCGAGCTCTCCGTATCCGGTGCCGACGAACAGTGGACTGCCGGTCGCGACGGGGCTGGCGCCGAACGCCGTGGTGAAGGCGTTCGTGCCGTCCGCGGCGAGGTTCAGCGGCACGTCGTGCGCGATCAGGAAGCGACCGTCGGTCATGATGTTTCCGGGCAGGGGAAGGAACGCGAGCAGCGTGATCGGGGCCGCGGTGTTGCCGTCGACCACGGCGGTCGCGGAGCTCGGCACGGCGAAGGTCACGGCGATGTCGCCGAAGGTCACCTGGGTGTTGTCCGTGGACCGGCTGAAGGTGATGGCGCCGCGGAACGGGAAGGTGCCCTCGGTGAGGCCGAGCGAGATTTCCCCTTCCGTGACGTGGGTCGTGACGCACGGTTGTGGGCCGGTGGTGACCAGTTGCGCGGGCGCGCCGGCGGACATGGTGATCCCGGCCGCGTCGAGCGCCTGCCGCGCCTGCGGGTCGAGGCAGAAGTTGGCCGTGCCGTTCTTCGCCTTGAGCAACCCGGGCGTGGCGGTCGCGTTGCCCGCCGGCACGACGACGGCGAGCAACGCGAGTAGCGCGGAAGGTATCCAGACACGAGGTCGAGCGATGATCGTCATGAGTCCAACAACGACCGCGGCGCGCTCAGGGTTGAGTCAATACACTCGATCGAGTACCGGTCGGTGCGCTCGGACCAGTCGTAGTTCCCCCGGGCGGCGCACCGCAGCGCGTCGGTCGCGTACCGTTCGACCGCCGCGCGCTCGACCGGGTCGAGATCGCGGCACCTGACCGGCAGCTCGCGCTCGAGCGCGAGGTAGGACTCCGACCGCTGCCGAACCAGCTCCACGGTCAGGTCGATCGCCCGCGACCGTCCGCAGGCGTGCTCCCGCTCCAGGATGAGCACGGTGTTGTTGAGATCGCCGGCCGCCTCCTCCTTCTCCAGCGAGCAGAGGTCGTTCTGGAAGATCAGGAGGTCGATGATCGCCCGCCGCATGGCGATCAGGTGCTTGCTGGCGAAGGCTCGCGGTGGCACCTCGAAACGACCGAGCCGTTCGGCGAGGTCGAGTGCGGGCTGGACGCCGATGGTGTTCCGGCGGAAGCTCAGGTACTCGGGCAGCGTGGCCTGGCGAGCCCGCTCCCGGTTCTCGGCCTCGTCGAGGTATCCGGCGAGATAGGCGCACCAGTGGGTCGCCGCGCGAGCCTGCCACGTCGGCGACATCCCGGCGCGAGCGCGCCGCCAGACGTCGGCGAGGGCGTGGACGATCGGTTCCGCCTTCGGGCTGGTCGGGTGGTCAAGCACCGCTGTGGCCGCTTCGACCAGCCGTCGCGCCGGGTGGGGTGCGCCGCCGGGGCCGTCGAAGATGTCGTCGAAGACGAAATACCAGCTCATCTGGTTGACGGCAAGGTCGAGATCGGCGCCGGTGGCCAGCGGGTTGAAGCGTGCGGCGACCTCCGCGTACCCCGCTCGTGCGTGGCGTTGCCGGGCCTCCTCCGTGTCGAGCAGACCGAACGAGCAGGGCCAGTCGAGGTGCCGCGCGTGCGCGGCGTCGACGTCGGGACTGATCCGGCTGGGAAACGGGATGTACAGGTCGATGCCGCGCGGCATTGGTCACTCCTCGGCGAGTTCGAGTGCCTTCTCGACGAGCGTCTCGACGATCCTCGACTCCGGCACCGTCGCCACCACTCGGCCCCTGACGAAGATCTGCCCCTTGCCGTTGCCGGACGCGACACCGAGGTCGGCCTCTCTGGCCTCGCCGGGTCCGTTGACCACACACCCCATCACGGCCACCCGCAGCGGGTGGGGGAATCCGTCGAACGCGGCCGCGACCTGTTCGGTGAGGGTGAGCACGTCGACCTGGGCACGCCCGCACGACGGGCAGGAGACGATCTCCAGGCCGCGCTCCCGCAGACCGAGGTTCTCCAGGATCTGCTGCCCCACCTTGACCTCCTCGACGGGCGGGGCGGTGAGCGAGACTCGAATCGTGTCCCCGATGCCGTCACACAGCAGCTGGGTGAACGCGACCGTGGACTTGACGATGCCCTGCGGCGCCGGGCCGGCCTCGGTCACACCGAGGTGGAGTGGGTAGTCGCAGGCGGCGGCGAGCAGCCGGTAGGCGGCGACCGTGGTGGCGGGGTCGTGGTGTTTGACCGAGACTTTCAGGTCGGTGAAGCCGTGTTCGGCGAACAGCGAACACTCCCACAGCGCGGACTCGACCAGCGCCCGCGGGGTCGCGCCGCCGTGCTTGGCGAGCAGGCGCGGGTCCAGCGAGCCGGCGTTGACCCCGATCCGAATCGGCACCCGCGCCGCGTTCGCCGCGGCGGCGATCTCGCGCACCTTGTCGTCGAACCTCTTGATGTTGCCGGGATTGACCCGCACCCCCGCACACCCGGCGTCGATGGCGGCGAACACGTACTTCGGCTGGAAGTGGATGTCCGCGACCACCGGGATGCGTGCCTGGCGCGCGATAGTTGGCAACGCGTCCGCGTCGTCCTGGGACGGCACCGCCACCCGAACGATCTGGCAGCCGGCCGCGGTCAGCTCCGCGATCTGCTGGAGGGTGGCGTCGGTGTCCGCGGTCACGGTGGTGGTCATCGACTGGACCGACACCGGCGCGTCCCCGCCGACCGGCACGTCGCCCACCGAGATTCGCCGGGACCGCCTGCGGGCCACCGTAGGCATGGGCACCGTAGGCATGGGCACCGCCGGCCCGGGCACCGCAGGCAGGCCGAGGTCGGTGACCGTCGAGGCGTTCACCAGATGTTCCGGGAGGGCCGCGTACGCGGTGTGCGCCGGTCGAGCGCGGCGTGGACCGCCCGCGTGATGCCGTGCGCGTCCAGCCCCGCTTCGGCGAGCAACGCCTTCCTCGAGCCGTGTGGGACGAACGCGTTGGGCAGCCCCAGGCTCACCACGGCTGTCGCCACGCCGGCGTCATGGCACGCTTGTCCGATCGCGGAGCCGATCCCACCGGCGCGGGTGCTGTCCTCGACGGTGACCACCACCCTGTGCCTGGCGGCCATCGACGCCAGCATCGGGTTGACGGGCAGGACCCAGCGCGGGTCGACCACGGTGCAGCCGATGCCGTCGCCCACGAGCCGGTCGGCGGCGTCCAGCGCGGCGACCGCGGTGGGGCCGGCACAGACCAGCAGCACGTCGAGCGGCATCGGCCTGCTCCGGTGCAGCACGTCGAGGCCGTCCATCCGCGCCACCGCGGGGATGTCCGCCGCCACGGTCGCCTTCGGGTACCGGATCGCCGCCGGGCCGTCATGAGCGACCGCCTCCCGCAGAAGTTCTCGCAACCGGGCGGGGTCCCGCGGCGCCGCGAGCCGGATTCCCGGCACCACACCGAGAATCGACGCGTCCCACATGCCGTGGTGGCTTGGCCCGTCCGGACCGGTCACCCCGGCCCGGTCCAGCACGAACGTGACCGGCAGCCGGTGCAGCGCGACGTCGGCGAGCACCTGGTCGAACGCCCGGTTGAGGAACGTCGAGTAGATCGCGACGACCGGGTGCCGGCCACCCATCGCCAGTCCCGCCGCGCAGGTGACGGCGTGCTGCTCGGCGAGGCCGACATCCATGACCCTGGCGGGGAACCTGGCCGCGAACGGCGCGAGACCGGTCGGGTGGAGCATGGCCGCGGTGATACAGACCAGGTCGTCCCGCTCGGCGCCCAACGCCGCGATCTCCTCGGCGAACGCGGACGTCCAGGTCGGCGCGCCCGGTGTGGCGGCCCGGCCGGTGGCCGGGTCGATGACACCGACGGCGTGCAGGTGGTCCACCTCGTCCCGCTCGGCCGGCGAATAACCCTGGCCCTTGGTGGTCACCACATGTACCAGCACCGGTCCATCCACTGAGGACGCCTGTCGAAGCGCGGACTCGACCGCGGGGATGTCGTGCCCGTCCACCGGGCCGACATACGTGAAACCCAGCTCGCGGAACAGGTTCCCGCGGTTTCCTTCCCGCAGGCGGCGCAGGTGGATGGCGAGCGCGCCGGCGGTCGGCGAGTACGAACGGGTGTTGTCGTTCAGCACGACGACCACCGGGCGCGCGGCGCCACCGATGTTGTTCAGCGCCTCCCAGCACATCCCGCCGGTCAGCGCGCCGTCCCCGACCACCGCGACCACCCGCCCGTCCCGGTCGCCGCGCAGCTGGCCCGCCATGGCCAAACCGTCCGCATAGGACAGTGCGGTCGAGGCGTGGGAGTTCTCCACGTGGTCGTGCGCGGACTCGGCGCGTGCGGGATATCCCGACAGGCCGTGCCGCTGGCGCAGCGTGTCGAACGCGGCGACCCGGCCGGTGAGGATCTTGTGCACATAGGCCTGGTGGCCGGTGTCGAACACGATCGCGTCACGCGGCGAGCGAAACACCCGGTGCAGAGCGATCGTCAGCTCGACCACACCGAGGTTCGGCCCGAGGTGCCCACCCGACCTGGACACCTTCTCCACCAGGAACTCCCGGATCTCCCCGGCCAGTTCGGGCAGCGCGTCGGCAGGCATCGCCCGCAGATCGGCCCGGTCGGCGATCGCGCCGAGCAGGCCGGCGGTGACAGTCATGACGCACCTGCCGTGCGGGGCAGGCCGAACCGCAGCGTTTCCCGCCCGGTCGTCCGCTCCGCCACCTCGACCGGACCCAGCCCGCGCAGAGCGGTGACCACGTCCTCGACCAGCCGGTCCGGGGCGGAGGCACCAGCGGTGAGACCGACCGTCCGAGCGCCGGTCAGCCAAGCCGGCCGGATGCCGGACGCGTCGTCGATCAGGTGGGCCGGTGTGCCGCGCCGCCGCGACAGCTCGACCAGGCGAACCGAGTTCGACGAGTTCGCCGAGCCGACCACCAGCACCAGGTCCGCGTCCTCGGCAACCGCGAGCAACGACTCCTGCCGGTTGGTCGAGGCGTAGCAGATGTCCTCGGTGGACGGTCCACGCAGCTTCGGGAACCGCGCCCGCAACGCGTCGATAACACCGTCGGTCTCATCGACGGCGAGGGTGGTCTGGGTCAGGTAGGAGATCCTGCCCGGATCGTCGACCCGCAACCCGTCGACATCCGCGGCGTCCCGCACGATCGCCATGGACTCGGGCGCTTCGCCGTAGGTGCCCTCGACCTCCTCGTGGCCGGCATGCCCGATCAGCACCACCGTGTCACCCCGGGCGGCGTACCGCCGGGCCTCCACGTGCACCTTGGCCACCAGCGGGCACGTCGCGTCGACCACCGACAGATCCCGGTTCGCGGCCCGCGCACGCACCGCCGGCGAGACCCCGTGCGCCGAGAACACCACGGTTTCGCCCGCCGGCACCTCGTCGACGTCGTCGACGAACACCGCGCCAAGACCGGCCAACTCCTCGACCACGTGGACGTTGTGCACGATCTGCTTGCGCACATAGACCGGACTGCCACGCTCCCGCAGCACCCGACGCACGACCTCAACCGCCCGATCGACACCCGCGCAGAACGAGCGCGGTCCGGCCAGCAGCACGGTGCGCGGTCCGGTGACGGACAGCCAGCCAGCCAGCACCGCACTCGCCCGCGACCTGATGAGTGCCGGCGAGGGCGGCACCGCGACCCCGAGCCCGGCCACCGTCCCGCCCGCCGCCACCGTGGCCATGAACACCTTCGCTGTGCACGCTTCCGGAGGCGGTGGACCGGTCACCGCTGGGACACCACGCCTGCGCAACTCGCCGGCCACCATCGGTGCCGCCGGACAGCCGATCCTCCGACCATCCACATCGGACAGTTCAGTCAGTGCGGTAACCGGTGGCATGGCACGTCTCCTCAGCAGTCACGTCGGGTGACGAACTCGATCAGTGCGAGCAGTTCGGCGCCGGCCCGCGGCGCACAGCCGACCGCGTCGAGGTGTGCCCTCGCCGCGGCCAGCCGGGCAGTGGTCTCCGCCCGCGCCCACGCACGTCCACCAGCGGCCTCTACCAACTCGGCCGCACGGGCGACCTGAGCGGGGGCGAGCAGGCCGGCCCCGTGGTACAGCACGGACAACTCACCTCCCGCCGCGGTACCCGAAGCCAGTGCCGCCACCACCGGCAGCGTCTTCTTGCGACGCGCCAGATCCGCGCCGACCGGCTTGCCGGTAACCGCTGAGTCGCCCCAGATGCCGAGCAGGTCGTCCACCAGCTGGAAAGCAACGCCCAGATCCCGGCCGAAGGCACGCAGCAGGTCGACTCGGTGGTCGCCGGCACCGGCAAGAAGCGCACCGAGCGCGCACGAGCACTCCAGCAGCGCCGCGGTCTTCCCCGCCACCATGTCCAGGCACTCGGGAAGCGTCACGTCGTCTCGCCGCTCAAACCCGAGGTCGCCGTACTGCCCCTCGCACAACCGGACCACGCACCTGCTCAACCACTCGACGGCGAGTGCCGCAGGCGGCCCGACGCATGCCGCCACGAGGCTCGTGGCCAGCGCCAGCATCGCATCACCGGCCAGGATGGCCTGGTCCATACCGAACACGTGCCAGACCGTCGGGCGGTGGTGGCGGGTGCGGTCACCGTCCATCACATCGTCATGGACCAGCGAGAAGTTGTGCACCAACTCCACCGCGGCCGCGACGCGCGTCAGCTCCTCCGGCCGGCCACCCACCGCGGACGCCGACAGCAACAACAACGTCGGCCGCAGCGCCTTGCCCCGCTTGCCGTTCACCGGTCGTCCACGGCGATCCCACCATCCGAAGTGGTAACCGACCACCGTACGAGCAACCTCCGGCAACCCCAGCACCGCGTCCCGCAGCGGTGTCTCGATCATCTCCCGGCCCCACGCGAGCAGCTCGCCCGCCGACCTGCTCTCCGTCACCACCGGCGTCAACGACATCACCAGGCCCCGTCCCATGATTTCCTGTCTCCATTGAACGAGCCGAGCACCACGCTACGCCAGCTTCACCTGTTTCATTCCGCACACTGTTCAGATGTTTGCTACGCCGGCCCATGAAAACATCCGACAGCCTCATCCCGTCGGATGGGCGACCATAGTCAAGATCTGGTCGGCATCCGGGTGGTGAGCCACCGGAGGTTTAACACCGAACAACCCGGTGCCAGGATCTGCCGCCGCCACGACTCGAGGCGAGTGCGCAATGAGAAAACCGCGGGTGTGCGCCCTGCCCCAACTTGCGCTTCCACATCGGCGCGGCGACGACCGGTTCGGCCTGACTCTGCCAGTAGTCGATCGACACCCGGCCGCTCGAGGAATGCAGCCGCCGCCGGCCAGCGCGAGCCGTTCGACCAGCATCGCCGGCTGCCGGGCCGAGCACGTCGACGAGGTCCACCGCCGTACCGCTGATCAACTGTGTCGGTATGTCCAGCAGCCGGCGCGCCGCCCGGTGTCAACCACACCCGTTCCCCCTGTACTCCGAGGCCTCGAGCACGACCGGCCAGGCGACGGTACCCAGCGGTGTCCCGTCTACCGGCACGACCTCCGCGCGACAGAGGCCGGCGTCACCCGTGGTGCCGCAACGCTGACCACCCATTACTCCACCGATTCCGATATGCCCTCCGGTACCAAACCGTTACCCCGCATGACCTTAACCGAGTCGCATGTTCGCCCTGGCCATTGTTTTGTTCACGCAATGGAGGTATGGGCGCCTTTTAATCAGGCACGCCCACACCTAGTTAATCGGGATCTACTGCCGTTCGTGTGGGTGAGTTTGGTGTTAGTCCTTTGAGGATCGTGCGGGTAGTGGTGGGCAGAGGCCGCTTCGGGTGAGCATGGCCATGGTGATGAGTGCTTCGGGTGTGCGGAAGCCGTAGGAGCGTCGGGTGAGGACGCGTAGGTGGGTGTTGGTGGATTCGCTGCGGGCGTTGGACAGTTCGTGGTCGAGGGTGTTGCGGATCAGCGGCAGGTAGTGGCGGATTGTTTTGGCCAGCTTGACGAACTCGGGGATACGGCAGCGGGTGGCCCAGGCGAGCCAGCCGGCGAGTAGCGTCCGTCCGGGTTTGCCTCGTGCGGCGAGTACCGCGCGGAGTTGCTCTTTGAGCAGGTAGGCGCGGTAGAGGCGGTTGTTGGTCTTGGCGATGGTCGCGATCGTGGTGCGCTGTTCGCCGGTGAGGTTCTCGGGGTTTTTTAGCACGGCCCGCCGGGTGCCCTTGATGTCGCTGGCCGCTGCGGTGTGTCCCTCGCCACGCAGGGTGTTCCACAGTCCGCGGCGGACCGTGTCGACAGCGTCGGTGACCCATTGAACGACGTGGAACGGGTCGAGGCAGAGCACAGCTTGGGGTGCTCTGGCCTTCACCGGTGTGTGGATCCACTCGGCGCCGTCGGCGGAGACGTGGGTGAGCTCGGTGGCGCGTTGCTTGCCGAGGGCGTCGAAGAACTTGTCTATCGTCTCGGAGTTTCAGCCTTCGGCTGCCCAGACGAGCGTGCCGGTGTCGTGATCGACCACGCACGTCAGGTACCGCTGTCCCTTGCGGTAGGAGATTTCGTCGATCCCGATGCGGCGCAGCCCGGACAGCAGATCGGTCTTGCCGGCCTGCTCGGTGACGACTCGCTCCACGATGGCCTGTACCGCCCGCCAGGTAGTACGCAGGAACTCCGCCACCACCGAGGACGCGGCGCGCGCGGTCCACCAGGCCACGGTGTCCTCGAAGGCGTAGGTGTGCCGCGCCGCCGGACGCGCCCAGGGCACGTGCGCGACGACGACCCCGTGCTCGGGACACGACACGCGATAGGTGTCGGCTTCGAGGTAGACCATGGTGGTGCCCCAGTCCAGGCTCCGCCACCGCCGCGCGCCTGTGCTGCGGTCATAGCCCGAGCATCGCCGCTGACAGCGCGAGCATCGCTTGCGCTGGCCTGCCTTCGGCCGGACCCGCATCACCAGATCCCACTGACCGTCCTCGCCCACGGTCTCCTGATAGCTCGACTCGACCACTGTGTCCTGGACCCCGAGGAGGTCCCGTAATAGTCTTGTAGGGCGCACGCCGTCCCGTCCATGATCGTTCCTAACCTTCGCAAGTCAGAAACGTAGACGTGGTACGGCGTGCGCCCTAATCGATCATAAACGTGGGTCTTCGAAGTTAACCGGGCTTGGCTCGTCGCGAGGCCGCCCGGACGCTCGCGCAGCGTGACCGGAGGCGTTGATTGGCCGGGTTTCGGAAACCGAAGGCGTTGCGGGCTTCCAACTTGATCAACCGGTTGACGCCCTCGCTGGCCGCGTTGGTGACACCGGTAAGGATGAACGCCTCGATCTGTGGCCACCACGCCTCGACGGTGCCGGCCAGCCGATGTAGCTCAGGGATGTCGGTGTCGGCGCACCACCGATAGAAGGCCCACAGTCGCTGGGAAATCCGGTGACCAGACGCGCCGGTACGAGCCAAGGCCAGCAGGGCGCGCAGTTCTTCCTTCGCGATCCACGCGGCCAGGATCTGTTCCCCGGCCGCGCCCAGGTCGACCAGCCGGTTCCACATGTCGGTGAACTTCTCGACAGTCAGGTCTTCGCGGTTGCGCAGCAACCGTCGACGCAGCCCATATTCGGGATCATCCTTGCGGACCCGACGTCCTCGCAGCGCCGCGGTCACCCGACGACGCACCGCGGACACCATCTGGTTGGCCAGTTGCACGACGTGAAAATGGTCGACCACCAGCGTCGCGTCAGGTAAATGCTCGGTCACCGCGGCCCGGTAGGCGGCGCACATGTCGATCGCCACGATCTGAACGCTCTCGCGCCACTGCTGAGTTCTGGCGGCCAGCCACGACCCGACATCGCGGCTGGAGCGGCCTTCGACCTGCCCCAGCAGGCCCTGATCACCAGTCAGGTCAACGAATCCGGTGTGCCAGCGGTCAACGACCTGTTCCACCTTCCCGGTCTCGGCATTCACAGCGAACTGCGGTATGCCCCGGCGCGTCTCGTCGATCCCCAGTGCCACCACCGGTTCCGGTTCCGTGGGCAGCATCGCGGTGGCGTGCTCAACGAAGGCCGCGTGGACCACCGGCCAGGACAGGCCCACCTCGCGCGTGGCCT
This sequence comes from uncultured Actinomycetota bacterium, assembly GCA_963826035.1. GTDB lineage: Bacteria > Actinomycetota > Actinomycetes > Mycobacteriales > Pseudonocardiaceae > Actinophytocola. The sequence continues at coordinate 2,282,097 of CAWGVZ010000010.1, forward strand.
GGGACACCGTCTGGCCCAAGACCACCGTGCGTCCGGCCGCGTCCCGCAGCCGACTGGTCACCCGCTTGCGGGAGGGAATCTGGGGTATCGACTCGGTGAACGAGGACCGCCGACACGTCACGGCCTGGCAGCGCCACCGGCCTTTGCGCCACACCAACCGTGTCGGCACGGGAAAGGACAGATCGCGTGGCTGGGTCGAGACCCAGCCCTTCACCGAGGTCGAGGGGGTCGCGCACGAGGGACACACCGGCGACGCGTTCGCCGTGGTCACGTGCACCACCCGACAGCCGTCCGGATCCAGATCGACCCGATCCACCACCACATCGTCCAGCCCTAACAACAACGTCGTATCGTGATGCACGCCCGTAGCTCTTCTTGATCGACTGCGTAGACAACAGTCATGATCACGAAGGGCTGCGGGCGTCTCGCATCCGGGCCCCCACCCCCAGATCCGGCTACAGTGCGTCACCGGCGACGCGGGTCAAAACCGCCCCTGCCCGGTTAACTTCGAAGACCCATAAACGTCACCCACACATACGGCAGAAGAGCCATGAATACGCCTGCTGGGGTGCGTCCGCCGTGGCGTTCGAGGATTCGCGTGGCGCCAGCCCCTGATCGGGCGTGACGCCCGGGGCGGTAGACAGCGTTACCGTGTCGTGAGAGCGGGAAAAGCCTGCCGCAACTCGGCCAGGACACTCGGGTAGTCGCTGCCGGCCGTGACGATGGTGTGGAACAGGGATTCCATCGCCGCCACCAGCGGGTCCGCGCCGGCCGCCGACCACACGGCTGGGAGCGCCGCGTGCTGCCGCGAGATGTCGTGGCGGTCGTCGTAGGACCTGACGGTCGTGTATCGCACCCGGGAATCGTTGTTCAGCAGGTCGAACGCCTGGGTGAGATCGTCGGCCGGTGGTTGGTCACGGTCGAGCACCGCGAGCGCCGCGGCGACCCAGTCAAGCTCGGTCAACCCGGCGATCGTGCAGGCCCGGTGCGCCGCCCAGACCGCGACGGCACGCTGGGTGGCACTGTCCGCGTTGTCCATACTGTCGACCAGGTCGCGGTCGAGTCCGGCCATGGCCGTCGCGCCATTGGCACGGCGTAACCTCTTGCTGGGCGGCGGTCCTCCCCAGCGGCGTGCCTCTGCCACCTTCGCGGCGACCCGAGCGACCTCTTCCCTTGCCAGCTGTGCCTGCCGCTTGGCCTCCGCCAGCTGGACAGGAGTGGGTGGCGGCGGCGCCGTGCGGGCCTGCCCGTGCCAGTACGCGGCGATCTTGGTGGTCTCCCGGATCACCGCGTCCGCCGCGGCGGGGGCTGGCCAGAACTGCAACAGGTATCGGTCCAGTAGCGGCTCCCCGGCCAGCCGGGTGTCCACCTCGCGCGCCCGGTCCATGCCGGTCGCGCAGTACCGCACCCGGTAGTCGATCCGGTCGAGGGACAACGGCCACCTGGCCTCACCGGCCCACTGCACCAAGAAAACCTGCTCCGACGTGGGCCGAAACGACACCTCGACGACGTCCTCCCACTCGTCGCCGACCGGCACGGGCGCATCTAGAACCTCGACGGTGACCTGGACATTGCCGGTGTGCAGACCCGTGGTCAGGTCCAACCTGCCCGGGACCGCGGCGCCGCACAACCCGTTGACCTGGCCGCCCCGCGGGTTGGTCGACTGCTTGCAGGAGCCGTCGGTGCCGCTTTCCACATAGAACTGGCTGTAGTCGACGTGCAACTCGTCGTCGAACTGAACCGCCATGCGGGCATCCTTCCATCGAGTTGATCTCCACCAGCAAGCCCCGAGACACATGGCCCGCGCGACCCGGCACGCGCTCGTGCGGGAGTACTTTACTTACGGTGATGAACCGGGGTTCTTGAGTGCATTTCGCATCCGCGTCAGCGGGCATCATGTGCAGGTGATCACACCGCAGCCGATGCTGGAGCAGTTCGCAACTCATCCGCGTGACACGCCTTGCCCTGGTTCGCCAGTTCGTCAGACCCCGAGCACGTCGCCTCGGCGGTTCCCGATGCGCTGCTGACTGTCTGGGGCTTTGCCCAGGACCTGATGGAGTTCCTCGTGAGCAGCCCCCACGGCGCACAGGCACATGCTTTGTGGATGCGGGTCTGTGAACTCAACCCGAACCACCAACAAGCACTTACCGCCGGTCAGGAGATGGCACCGTCCGGAGATCGACCGCGCTGGCACACAGCTGAGGCCATCGGCTGGAGCGCAGCAGTCTGGGCCTGCTGTTAGGTGACAGAACCGCTCGCGACCGCAGCCAGAAGCGGACTGAGGCGCCCCATGCCGACAACAACGAGCCAGCAAACCGGCAGTCACATGATCCGCCGGACAGCGCCCAACCGCCCAACCAGCCGGCCAGACGTCAAGTGCGGTCACTTCTCACCGAGATTGATCATGAACTTGAGCGCGCGTCGAGCGGTGGGTGCGGTCAGGGCCCGGTGTTTCGGCGAACCAGTCGGTCAAGGTGGGGCACCAGGGCTAATTCCTTGCGGTGTAGTCGCTCTCGTTGTTCGGGATCGAGTTCGGCCAGGGGGGCGGGGAGGTCTGTGGACGGCGGCATACCCACCCGGGCATTCACACCTCGGTTTTGCGGTGCGTCCACAGGGTTCACGCACTGTCATCCGCATGACAGCGTGTCCACTGTGGCCGTTCGGGTTCGACCGCTTCGCTGCGGAGGAGGACGTCCGAATCTGGCTGGTGTTGTGAGAATTCGGGGCGTGGTCGGGGTTTGAGTTCTCGCATGGCGGACAGCTCGGCTGGTGGTCGATGTCGTCGATGTCGCTGCCGGTCACGCCCGCGCTTCCCTTGGTCGGCGATCAGTGACAACGAGAGTCCACGGCGACGTCCGGGAAAAACAGTCTTGTTCTTTCCCGCCACCTCAGCCGCCCAGACCGGCACAGGTCTCCGGCCAACGCCCGACTCCCGACGATCGTGACATTCGCCCACAGCACGCCCTGATCGGTGCCCATTTCCCCGGGCAGCAGACCGACTCGAAGATACCGACCGCCACAGAGCGCTGAGCATCGACGACGACATCCAGTTCCGGTCCAAGCCCTATCCAGCCACAGCTCACACGACCCCACAATCGTCACAGCACGCAGAACACAGGTAGAGAACATGGCGACCATCAGCATGGAAATCCTGATCGGCCAAATCCACGAGCGGCGAACCATCCGCCTGCACCGCCAGCAGACACGACCCGCCGCGCCGGACCGGAAGACCCGGCACCTCATAGACAACAAGTGCGTGAACTCGCGCCGACGCAGCCCACTGGCGGCCACCAACTCGCCCATCGCCGAGTTGCGGCCCAGATACCGGCCGCGGAACGACTCATCAGCAACGCCGACACCACCCGCCGCATGCTCGGCACCATCGAGATCAGCCGCAACGCCCGCAACACCGAGAACGCCCCCGAGGTCGGCGACAACGCGATCGCCACGATGTGACCGGGCCGATCGGGTTCGTCGCCGGTGTCGACCAGCGCGAGATGGTCGGGTTCAGCTACTTCAGTGCGCTCGCCGCAGGTCTGCTCCGACGACACAGCACGCGGCACGTCGAGCAACAAGCGCCGACCGACATCAAGCCGACCGCGTTCACCATGACCGGCACCGCGTAAAGTTGTCGACACGGGCCGTAATCAGTCCTGCGACGGCGGTGGGGATTCACGTAGATGGCACCAGAACTCCGAGTTGAGCTGCTCGGTCCGGTACGCGCGTGGTCCGGCGGGCGGGAGGTGGCGCTCGGTTCGTCGCGGCCACGTGCCGTGTTCGCAATGCTGGCGACGCGGCAGAACTCGGTGGTGTCGCGGACCGAGCTGATCGACGGGGTGTGGGGTGACGATCCCCCGGCCACCGCGGCCGGCAGCCTGCACACCTACGTCTCGACCCTGCGCAAGTCACTCGAACCGGAACGGGCGCGGGGTGCCGCGCCGCGGCTGCTCACGTCGGTCGGCGCCGGGTACCGGCTGCGGGTCGACGACGAACGGGTGGACGCCGCCGACTTCACCCGGCTGCGTGGGCAGGCGCGGCGGCAGTTCTCCGGCGGCGACACGCACGGCGCGCTGCGTGTGCTGGACGACGCGCTCGCCCTGTGGCGTGGGGAGGCGCTGTCCGGCGTGAGCGGCCCGTTCGCCGACGCCGAGCGGGCCAAGCTCGGTGAACTGCGGACCGCCACGTACGAGCTGCGGGCGGAGGTCGGGCTCGCCGCCGGCCGGCACGCCGACCTGGTCGCGGAGCTCACCGCGCTGGTCCACGACCATCCGCTGCGGGAACGGCCGCGTGAGTTGCTGATGCTCGCCCTGCACCGATGCGGGCGCAACGCGGAGGCGCTGGCGGCATACCGCGAGGCACGGCAGGTGCTGGTGGACGAGCTGGGCATCGAGCCGAACCCGGCACTGCGGCAGCTGCACGACCAGATCCTCGTCGGCGACGCCCCTCAACCGGTCGTGCCGCGCCCGGTCGCGGTCGCCACCACCCGGGTGGCGCCGGCACTCGTCGGGCGCGAGCGCGAGCTGGACGTGGTCGACACGCTGCTGGCTGACGTCTCCACGGGCCGGGGCGGGTGTCTGTGGGTCGAGGGCGAAATGGGCATCGGCAAGTCTGCGCTGGTCACCGCGGCGCTGGTGCGGGCCGAGGCCGCCGGGCACCAGGTCGCGCACGCCGCGGCCAACGAGCTCGCGCAACGGTTTCCACTGCGTCTCGCGCTGGACAGCCTCGACGTGCACGCCGACGCAACCGACCCGCGCCGGGCCGCGGTCGCGAAGGCGATGCGGGACGACCGCCCCGCCCAGTCGATCCTCGCGGGCGGGGATCCGCTCATCGGCGCGGTCGACACAGTGGTCACGCTGGTCCGGACCCTGTGCGCGGACGGGCCGCTCGTGCTGGCGCTGGACGACCTGCACTGGGCGGACGAGGCCAGCATGCTGGTGTGGCACCGGCTCTGCACCGAGACGAACCGCCTCCCGCTGCTCCTGATCGGCGCGACGCGGCCGATCCCCCAGCACTCCGAGGTCGACCGGCTGCGGCGAGCCGTGGCCGCCTCGGGCAACGGCGCGGTGGTCAACCTCGTGCCGCTGACCGAGACGGACATCGCGAACCTCGTCCGCGACCTGGTCGGCGCGCCACCGGGCCCCCGCCTGCGTGCGGTCACCGCCCGTGCGGGCGGAAACCCGTTGTATGTCAGGGAGATCGCGGACGCGCTGATGCGCGACCAGGTCGTCGCGATCGGCACGGACAGGGCCGAGGTGCCCCGTGACTGGGTCGACAAGGTGCCGAAGTCGCTGGTGTCCGCGGTGACCAGCCGGCTCGGCTACCTCTCGGAGACCACGCTCGAGGTGCTGCGATCCGCGGCGCTGCTGTGTGGCGAGTTCGCCGTCACCGATCTGTCGACCCTGCTGGACAAACCGGTGTCGGCGCTGGTGCGGCCGTTCGACGAGGCCATCACGGCGGGGGTGCTGCAGGACGCCGGCAACCGGCTCGCCTTCCGCCATCCGGTGATCTGGCAGGCCCTGTACGACAGCATGGCGGTGGCGGTCCGCGACGCACTGCACCACCAGACAGCGGAGGCCTTTGCCCGCGCCGGCTCGCCGGCGGACAACGTCGCCAACCAGTTGCTCGCGGCCGGCGGCGAGTTCGGGCGGTGGGTCACCGAATGGCTCGCCGCCGCCACACCGGTGCTGACCTACCGCGCCCCGCTGGTCACGGTCGAGCTGTTGCAACGCGTGCTCCGGTCCGGGGTCTACGACGAGGTCCTGCATGCGACGCTGACCGCACAGCTCGCCAGCGTGCTGTTCCGGATCGGCCGGGACACCGAGGCCGAGGAGAACGCCCGCCGGGCCCTGCCCGTGCTGCGTGACCCGCACCTGATCGCGGAGGTTCGGTGGGTGCTGAGCTACGTGCCGTACCGGGCCTCCCGCGCGGACGTGTCGCTCGTGGCACTGGGGGACGCGCTCGCAGACCCGGTGCTGCCGGACGTGTGGCGGGCCCGGTTGACGGCGCAGCGCGCCCTGGTGCAGCGCGCGGGTGTCGGGGAGCTGGAGGTCGCCGCCACGACCGCCCGGCGGGCGATTGAGCTGGGTGAGCTGGTGGGCGACCGGTTCACGGTCGGTCTGGCGCTGGAGGTCCTCTGGCAGGTCGACGCGGTCCGGCGGGACTACCTGTCGGCGGTGGGCTACCTGGACCAGGCACTCGAGGTCGCCGGCACCGACCTCAGCCTGGTCGACCTGAGACTGCTGCTGCTGGACAACCGGATCTTCACGCTGCAGTGCCTCGACCGCCTCGACGAGGCCAGCGCTGACCTGGAACTCTCGGTCCGGCTCGCCGGCCACAGCCACCCGGTGGCCGGTCTGCACATCTCGGCGGCGGTCCACTACTTCTGGCTCGGGCGGTGGGACGAGGCGCTGGCACGGATCGACGCCGTGATCAACGACGCCGAGTTCACGGGGTTCGGCCTGCGCGAGGGTGGCGGCCCCGAGGTACTGATGCACGGGATGGCGGCACTCATCGCCGCACACCGCGACGACACCGCACGTCTCGAGACACACCTCGAAGCCGGGCTGAACCGTCCGCAGATCACCGCGGCGGACCGGGAGAACTGCGACTTCCTGCTGGCGGCGCAGGCAACGGCGGAATGGCGCCGGGGCAACACGACGGAGGCCATCGCCGTGCTCAGCACGATCCTGGACACCAAGTACGCGCTGATGATGCTGCGGCACCAGTGGTTGCCCGATCTCGTCCGGCTGGCACTCGACCACGGCGACCTCGACACCGCACGGGCGGCGGTGTCGGTGTGCGAACGCGAGGCCGCCCAGGAAACGACGCCGGCCAGGGCGGCGGCCGCGGCCCAGCGGTGCCGCAGCATGCTCGACGACGACCCGGACGGGCTGCGGCAGGTCATCGACCACTACGAGACCGTCGGAAGGACCTACGAACTCGCGCAGACCCTCGAGGATCATGCGGTGTTGCTCCACCGGGCCGGACGAACGGCGGAAGCCGAAGCCGCACACACCAGAGCGGTCGCCGTCCATCGTTCCCTCGGCGCTGCGCTGGATGTGCGCCGGGCCGGCGAGCGGATGCGTCAGATCATCCCCTTGCGCAACGCGTAGGCGACCGCGTGCGGCCGGTTGCGCAGGTCCAGCCGAGTGGTCATGCCATAGAAGACGTTCTTCACCGTGCGCTCGGAGTACGCCAGCGTGCTGGCGATCTCGGCGGTGTCCATCCCGTCTGCCATCAGCCGCAGCACGTCGATCTCGCGGGCGGTCAGGCGACCGCCGGTTGCGGCAGGCGCCCCCAGCTCCCGCCGCAACCGCCGCACGTGCTCGAGCAGCTCCGCCACCATGTTCGGTGGCATCACGCCGCCACCCGATGCCGCGGCCAGCACACTGCGCAGCACCCGGTCTCCGGTCGCGGCCGCACGTGGGAGGATGGCCACCGCGCGACACTCCGCGACCGTGAGCACGTCCGCTCCATCAATGTTGTCCAGCACCAGCACAACCGGGACCGGCGCCACGTTGGCGGCCCGCCGCAGACCCGACGCGACCTCGGTGGTGAGCGCAGCGACCGCCACCACGACGACGTCCGCCGCTGCTCGCTGCTCCTCCGCCAGAAGCGTGACCTCTGGCCGGCCGCCTAGATGGCCGATGAGCCCGGCTCTGCTGAGCTCGTCCCCAGCCTGGACAACCACCCGAATCTGCTGTTCCACCCGCGCCTCCCACTTCGTGACTCTCCCAACCTCGAGTCTGCCGGCGGAGGCTTCACGGATTCTTCAGCACGTCTCCAGGGAGGGTTGTTCAGCGGCGGAAGAACTCCACCTCACCGAGCGCGATGTGCATACCCGGCACCAGACCCGCGACCCCGCGAATGACCAGGCGGATCCGGGTCACCTCGCTGATGCCGGTGTCCGTGCGCTGCGGGCCGGGTCGGTCGGCGAGGGTCACCGGCACGGTGTGCGTCGCGCCGTCCTCGGAGACCACCTCCATGTCCATAGTGGACGGTCGTGCCCGGGTGCCGAACCCCTCCTCTTCCGCGGTAGCCCCGGCATGCACCACCACCGACAGCAACCGGAACGGCTCGGCGAACGTGAACTCGATCGAGTCCCCCACCGACTGGGCGCCCCAGTAGCGGTTGGTGAGCCCGTCCACGGCGGCGCCGGCCGGGTGGTCGGGCACCGCCGCGCTCGCCGAGGCGCTCGCCGGGGCCACCGGGGTGGGCGTCGCCATGCGGTCGCGCAGGTCTTCCCACAATGCCGTGGCCTGCGGGAAGAACATGACCGCGGCGACGACCAGCGCGGCCACCACCAGCAACGCGGTGAGCCTGCGCAACCACCGCGAGCGGTCACCCCGCCACCGCCACCTGCGCCGCGTCGCGGCGGCCGGCACGTGTTCCGCCGGGTGCAGTGGGGTGGCGCAGTGGCGGCAGAATCGCCGTTCCGGCGGGTTCGTGGTGCCGCACACCGGGCACGGCGGGCCGTCCACCGCGGCTTCCGTGACCGAGGTCGGCAGCGGGCGCTTGGCGTCCGGTTGTCCTGGTGGCACCGGCTCGAGCTGCGCCGGCCCTCGTTCCGGCTCCGGTGTGCCCCAGCCGAGGTAGTTGCCGCAGTTGCCGCAGAAGTCGTCGGTATCGCCGACCGGTGCGCCGCACTGTGGGCACGTCTTCGTGGTCACGGGTCCACCACCTCCACAACGCAGCTGACGTGCACCGGGCACACCGACGCGACCAGCACCTCGACCCGGTCCCGGTCGACGGGACCCCGCACCCGCACCACGACCGGACCGGCCGGCACGTCCAACAACTCCGTGTCGGAGGAGGCCGACCACCGGGCGCCGGGGCCGTCCAGCACCTCGGCACGCACCCCGAGCGCCAGTTCGAGCCGCTCCACCAGACCGCGTGCCGTGCCACGCCTGCGGTGCAACGCGATGGCGCGCCGGACCACGGCCCGGCGCAACGGCAGCGGCCACGCCGGGTCCAGCTCGGCGGCGACCCAGGACGCCAGCCAGGCGAGGAAGTCCTCCGGCGCGAGCGCCGGATCCAGGTACGCCGGCAGGTTGTCCATAGTGGACAGAAAAGCGGACAGCACGGCGTCAAGGCCACCGGTGAACCGCAGGGCGAGGCCGTCCGCCACGTACATGGCCGGCAGCATGCCGCCGAGCGGATGCCGGCTCGGCAGTTCTGGCAGCGCGGCCCTCACGACCCACCCACCGCGACCTGGTGCTGGTGGGAGAACACCAGCGCGTTGGGCGTGATGTCCAGCCGTTCCACCGGCGCGCCGCGCTCCCCGGTGAGCGGGTTGGCCGGGAACAGCCGCGCCTCGGCCACCAGCGACACGCCGGAAACCCGTTGCAGCACCGCGAAAACCTCGCCGAACTGGACCGGCCGGCCGAACTCCCATCCCCCGCCGTCCTGGCCGCCACGCAGCGGGTTGAGGTACCGGTACAGCGCGGCGAGCGCGTCCTCGCGCACCCGGTTGGCCACCGTCTCCGGCGCGACGAGCCTGGCGACCACCGTGATTCCCTGGTAGCGCGGAGGTTCCACGACCAGCCGCGTGCCGAGCAGGCGGCGCTCGTCCAGCCGCCGCGCGACCGTGGCGAGCACCTCGTCGGACGGCACCAGCTGTTCGAACCGCAGCCGGTCACCGTCGTCCGCGGCCGCGTCGGGCACCACCAGCACCCGCGCCCCGTCGCCGGTCGGCAGGCAGCGCACCCTGGCCAGCGACGGCACCGCCTGCCGGGCGATCAGCTCGTGGTCCGCCGCGGTCACCGCCCGGTCCTGCACCCGCAGCTGGTTGGGCACCCGCAGCTTCGCCTCGGCCACCGTCTCCGCGTCCACGCCGCCGATCGCGGCTTCCCGGTTCACCACCTCCGACACGTACGGCACCGAGCTGCGCAGCACCGAGATCGCGCCTCGGGCGACATTGCCGGCCCGCCCGCCGCCGGTGCGGTAGCGCGGCACCCGGACGGCGGCGCCCTTGGGCGGCACGGCCCCGTAGCGGCGCAGTGTCCCGTCCGCCTCGCGGACCGCGGGTGGGAACTGGAGCTCGCCGCCGGTGGCGTCGAGTACGACGTGCCGGTCGTCGGGCCCGGAGGCGCCGAAGTCGGGCACGACCGTCCAGTCCTCCCACCCGTCACCGGCGGACACCCGCACCACCACCGGGTCGGCGTCCAGCAGCACCGGCGCGGTGGGCAAGGTGAACCGCTGGCCGGGCACGCCCGCGGACTCGCCGACCGGCACGTCGGTCTCGACCTCGGCGTGCTCGGCGGTCATGGTGCCGCCGGCGGTGAACGCATCGGCCTCCCGCAGCGTCGGGGACTCGGCGTAGAACGGCTGGCCGGCAACGGATTCGGTGACCCGGCAGCGCAGCCAGCCCGCGCGGTGACCCGCGATCACGGACGCGGTGTGCCCGGCCGGTACGTGCAACACCACCTCACCGGGCCGGTTCAGCCCGCCCGTGCTGTCCTCGTCGGTGACGCAAGCGACCCACTCCTGCCCGTCCCACGCTTCCCAGGCCAGTGGCGGCTGCCGGGGGTCGACACCGACACCCTCGACCTGGCTGTCGAGCCGCAACACGACGGCGCAGCGCGGTACGGCGGCGGACAGGCCGAACAGCGTGGCGTCGCCGACGGCGGGGGTGACCTGGAAACAGGGCACATCCTTGCCGTCGGCCAGGTCCCTGGTGCGGTCCGCGTGCTCACCGCTCGCGGTCCGCGTGACCAGCCACGCCAGGCTGGACGGCACGATCGGCAGTACGTCCGTGGTGGCGAACACCACCGGCTCGGCGGTCTCCGCGGTCTCGGTCGCGACTTCCGTGCCAGCCGGCAGCAGCACGGTTTCCTGCTGTGGCGCGGAAAGCCAGAAGGTGACGGCGGTCCTGGCCGCCGTCGGCGGGAACAGCCGCACGCCAAGCAGGTCGAGGAACGCCAGGTAGTTCTTCTCCGGAACCCGGTTGAGCCGGTAGACCAGCTGGTCGACCATGTGCGCGAACGTCTCGATGAGCGTCACGCCGGGGTCGGAGACGTTGTGGTCCGTCCACTCCGGACAACTCTGCTGGACGTACCGCTTGGCCTCGTCCACGAGCTGCTGGAAGCGCCGGTCGTCCAGGTTGGGCGCGGGCAGGGACATCAGCTTTCTGCTTCCTCAGAAGGGATGGTGTAGAAGGGAAAGACCAGGTTTCGTTGGTCGTTCGTGGACCGGACGGTGTAGCGCACGTCGATATAGAGGCAGCCGGTATCCACCGCGTCGAACGCCACGATCACGTCGGTGGTCTCGATGCGTGGCTCCCACCGGTCCAGCGCGGCCCGCACCTCGCGGGCGATGTCGCCAGCGGTGGCGTGGTCCGCCGAGGCGAACACGAGCTCGTGGATGCCGCAGCCGAACTCCGGGCGCATCGGACGCTCGCCCGGCGCGGTGCCCAGCACGAGCCGGATCGCCTCCTGGATCTCCTGCTCGCGCTCGACCATCCCGATTCCGCCGGTGGGTCCCACCCGCAGCGGGAAACCCCAGCCCCTGCCAATGAAGTCAGCACTCATATCGGCCCTCCGATCAGGACGGTCCGCGCACCGAGCACGATGGTGGCCGAGCAGACGGTGCGGTCCCTGACAGTCGCGGCCGGCACCCCGCCGATCAACACACCCGTGGGCACACCGGCGCGAGGCAGGACCACGTTGCCCGGTCCCAGCAAGGGGTCCGGTGGCTTGACGCACACGTGGACGCTGCCGACGACGGCAGCCGGCATGCCCTCGATCAGCACAGTGGCAACCCTGGCCGCCAGCGCGCCCGGCGGGGGACCCAGGGTGCCCGCGTGGGACGTCTTGTCACCCAGTCGGGCAGCGGGGGGCATGGTGAACTCTCCTTGGGTAGTAGGTCAGTTGAGCCGGATCAGCCGGCCTTTGATCTGGACCAGGCCGTTCTTGGCGTCGAGCGTGATGCCGGTGCTGTCGAGCGTGATCGAGCTGGTCACCCGGCGACCACCCATCCCGCGCAGGTTGAGCTCGATGCGGTTGCGACGCTCGTCGAGCACCACTTCCAGCTGCTTGTTCCCGGTGGCGACGCGGACCCCCGACGACTTCGTGCCGTCGAGCAGCTCCAGCCGGTTTCCCTTGCGCGACACCAGGGACCGGCGGTTGACCTGGCCACTCCTGCGGTCCACCAGCGGCAGCGTGTGCGCCGATGGCTTGTCCACCCCGTTGTAGAGCCCGCCGAGGACGAAGGGCCGGTCCAGGCTGCCCTGCTCGAACCCGACCAGCACCTCGTCGTTGACCTCGGGGCTGAACACACCGCCGCCGCCGACGCCGCCCAACTGCATGGTGCGGACCCAGTCGGTCACGTAGACGTCGTCCAGCCAGGGGAACTTCAGCCGAACCCAGCCGCGCTCGCCACCGGTTTCCTTGATGTCGGTGACGATTCCGGTCGCGAGGCCGGGCATGCGGACGTCGCGCGTCGGTGCGCCGCCCACAGCCAGCCCGGCCAGGGAACGATCGTGCGAGGCGCTGACCATGACCGTGGTCCGATAACCCACGTCCGGCTCGAGCACGTGCGTCACGGCGGTGGCCGTGTAGCGGCCCGCGAACGCGGGGCCGACGCTGACCAACGCGATGGGCACACCCGCGCGCAGCTTCGGGTTGCCCAGCACGACGGCCTCCAACTCGCCGAAGCCCGCGCTGATCGACTCCTCCAGCGCACCCGCGGCGGCGGTCGCCTCCGCCTGCGTGCCGTAGGGCGTGTCCACCACCAGCGTCCGGGCCTTGGTACGGAACGCCTTACTCGCCACGGCCGTGGTCAACCCAGGCTTGACGGTCTTGCTGGGGGTGTTTTTCTTCACCGCCACCAGCTTCTGCTTCCTGGCGACGTCCCAGCCGCGCACCTCGACGCCGTTGGCCAGCTCCGCACTGCTCAGCGCGGCCCGCAGCGCCATCAGGTTCTCGCCGAACTCCAACACGTGCGGGTTGGCCGTGGCCGAGGTCGTCGGCGCCGGGGCACCCGCCGCGGGCTTGAGCTTGGTGAACTCCAGCCGCCCCTTGTCGTCGATGCCGACCACGGCACCGTGCTCACGGGCGAGTTGCTGCAGGAAGTCCCAGTCCGACACACCGGCCTGGCTGAGGTGTTGATAAGTGATCTTGGACGTCTCGACCCGGCCCACGGCCAGCCCGGCGTCCTTGGCGACCTGGCGCACGATGGTGGCCGCCGCCATCTTGCTGAAGGCCTTCACCTTCCGGCCTCGGAACAGCCGGTGTGCCTTGCTCATCGCCCGGACGATCGTGTAGGTGCCGGTGCCGTCCACGTCCATCTCGAGCGCGGTGACCTCGCCGCTGAACAGCAACTCCTGAGCGTTTGTCCGCGCCGCCGCCACGAAGACCTTGACCGGGCTGCCGATGGTGATGCCGGTCTTGCTCAGCAGCTCGCGACCACTGTCCTCATAGGACAGAACAGCCGTGTCGGGCAACCCGACGTTCTCGTCGACGACACAGCTGCGCAGCCTCTCGGGCCACAGCCCCTGTCCCGCGCTGCCGGCCTTGACGATCGCGCTGGCCGCGAAGGACCGGCCACCGTTCTGCACACCCATCAGACTCTCTCCGGTTCCGCTTCGCTGTCCTCGGACTCGCTGCCCGGCACGAGCAGCTCGGTGCCTGGCGCGAGCACCATCGGGTCATCGATGTCGTTGGCCTCGGCGATGACCCGCCACGCCGTGGCGTCGCCGTACTCGCGCCAGGCGAGTTGCGGCAGGCTGTCCCCGGCGACCACCCGATGCGTCCGACGTGCCTCGCGGGAGCCGGACGTCGGGTTCTGGCCAGGCGTGTCGACCCCGGCCTCCTCAATGGACAGTGCGCAGGTCGCACGGAGCGGTTTACCGTCCACATCGAACAGTGCGTAGTCGACGGACAGGCTGGACACCACGGCGTCGAACGAGACCGACCTGGCGGTGCCCCACTCGAAACGCACCCAGGGGCTCGCCGGCTTCTTCTTCTGGATGCTCTTCTTGGTGGGCACGCAGGCGGTCATCAGCTTCTCCACCCGCTCCTCCACCGAGTTGTCGTGGGTGGCGGTGGCGTCGAGAAACACGCTCACCGACAGGGTGCGCGGCCCACTGCCGACGAACTCGGGCAGCGACGTCTGGCCCGCCATCCGCGCCGGCTTGCGGCGCCACTCGGTGGTCTTGGCCAGCGCGAGCGTGCCGGGGTTGAACTGGAACTGGACAGTGGCCAGCTTCGTGCCCGGTTTGGCGCCGACCGCGGCGGGTGGCTCCATGATCACGAGCCGCGCCTTGACCAGGCTCGTCCCCGATTGTCCTGCCACTGCGGCATTCCCTCCTTCCTCACGATGCCTGCAGGCCCTCGTGCGCGAACTCCAGCGTCTCCACCGCGACCTGCGACTGGCTCGGGTCGAACGTCGGCCCCTTCCAGCTGATCGGGACGATGCCCAGCACCTGCCACCGGACGATCGGGGTCAGATCCGGCGCGAGTGCGACGATCTCGCCGTCCTTGCGCACGGCCCGCTGGACGACCTCGTTGAACCAGGTGAGAACCTTGCCGGAGTCGCCGGTGACCGGCCGGGTCATGGTGATGTTCGACCAGGTGATCCGGGACGGCAGTTGCCAGGTGAACTCGTTGTTGCCGCCCTCGGCGAACTGCTCGACCTCGAGCTGCGCGCCGAGGCCGTCGCAGGTGTGGAACGCGCCGAGATCGCTGCCCGCGATGGACAACTGGAAGAAGACACTGCTGGCGAAGATGGTGTCGGACATCGGGGTCCTCCTCGGACGTGGTGGTCAGCGCCGCCGGTCGTGCAGCCGACCGGCACGTTCCCGGCCGTGGCGGTGTTCGGCACGCAGCAGCCTGCCGACGGGTTCGAGCAATCTGCGGGCGAGGTCGTCGACGTCGAGACCACGCTCGGCTTTGTCTGGGAGCGGTGGCGCTGAGACTTCCTTGTCGTTGTCGTTGTCGTTGTCGTGGCCGCTGACCGCCCGCTGCACGAAACGCGGTGCGGTTGATGGTGCGGCCGCGGCGGGTGGGTTCACCACAGGCGGGCGCGGCGGTGCGATCGGTCCAGGCGCGTAGAGGTGTTGGGCACCGGGCAGCGGCGGCGCGGGCCGCACTACCGGACGAACCTGGTGGCCAGCGGCGGTCGGTGCAGGGGATCGCACCCGGTGCGCGGCACCCCAACGCGGTTGGACGACCGGTTTGGTCACGCCGGCACGCTGGACGGGGTTCGGTCCGGTCTCACTGGTCCTCGTCGTCAACGGGCGGTCGGCGAGCAGCGGCGCCACCGAACCACGTGCGGGCGGCATCGCCGCACTGCCGGCCGGCGACGATGGGAATCCGTCCGCCGCGGGTGCGCTCAGCCGCGGTTGGTTGCCTCTCGGGAGTGTGCGGGTCACCGGAACCACGGTCGGAGCGAGCGGTGCGGCCGCCTCGGCAGGTTGGGTCGTCGCCGGTGGCGGGCCACCGTCAGGTGCCGTCCGCACCGCGGGTTTCTGGGCTGCGACACTCGCCGATCGCCGCACTTCTCCGGAGGTCGGGCTCGGCGGCGGCAAGACCCGCCGCGACTCCTGATGCTCCATAGTGGACACCGGAATCGGCGTCCCGATGCCACGTGACGCCGGGCGGCCGGCACCCAGAAGCGGGGACGTCTCGGCGGCGGGCGGGGCAGCATCCCGCGGCTCGGCTCTCCGCCGGGGGCGCGCCACCAGGTCGCCACCTTCCCCTACCGGTGCGGAATGCGAGGCCGGCCCGGCGATGTGGCGCTGGACCGGAGTGTCCGAGCCCGGCGATCCGCCGTGGCGTGCCGGGGATTGTCCGATCGGCGCCGCCGTCGACGGAATCGCCGCGACAGGAGGCCCGAGGCCGATGGCCGGCCTACCCCGCGTCACATTCGGTACGACCTCTGCCTGCTTGCGCTGTACCGGCGGCGCCCCTGCCGGGGATTCCGGGAGCACCAGGGCATCCGAGGCTACGATGGCGCTCGGCGGCATCCTCGTGAGCGGTTCACCGAGCACGGGTGCGGACCGCGTGCCGGCCACTTCCGATCGCTCTCGTGCCGGCGCCACATCGCGCGCGGGCGCCGAGGGCGGGCGAGCCGGCACAGGAGCCGGCGACGACCGCACCGGCGGCAGCCGCCGGACGGCACCGACCGCCACCCTGGCGACGGTCAGCGGCCGCCCAACCGGACGCACCGGCACCGGCGCATGCACAGCCACCGGCGCGGACACAGGCCCTGACACCGGCGCGGACACGGCCACTGACTCGGCCGACACTCGCGCCGGCTTGGCCACCGACTCTGCCTTGGCAGCCGAACCCGACCTGGCCACCGGCATCGGCTCGGACGCCGACGGCAGATCAGACACCGCCCCTGGGTTGGCCACCGACACTGAGCCGGGTCCCGACGGCAGATCAGGCACCGCCCCCGGTCCGGCCACCGACACTGGGCCCGGCACCAACGCCGGCTCGGCTATCACCCCCGACTTCGGCTTGGCAACCGAACCCGACCTGGCCACCGACGGCGGATCAGGCACCGCCCCTGGGTTGACCACCGACTTCGGCTTGGCAACCGAACCCGACCCAGCCACCGACACTGAGCCCGGCACCGACTCGGCAACCGAATCCGACCTGGCCACCGGCATCAGCTCGGGCGCGGACGCCCGATCAGGCACCGCCCCCGGCTTGGCCACCGACAACGGCTCCGACTCGACAACCGAACCCGACCTGGCCACCGACACCGGCCCGGGCACCGACGCCGGCCCGGCCACCAACCCCGACCTGGCCACCGACACCGGCCCGGGCACCGACGCCCGCCTGGCCACCGGCACCGGCCTGGCCACCGGCTCTGGTACAGGCTCGGGCCGAGCGCCGGCTCGCACCGCGGCGGCCGGGCGTGCTGCCGCTCCGGCCGGCTCCGCCGGCAGTTCCGGGTCGCGCGCCATGACCAGCGGGCCGCCTCCCGAGTCCGGAGTGGACTCCGCCAGACCGTGCACCACACCAGCCGGAGCGGTGGAGCTGACCGAGTGTCCCAGCGAAGTCGCGAACCTGTGGTCCTGCCAGGACGTCAGTCCTGCCCGGAACCGCAGACCGTCGCCGACCGTGACGCTGCGCTGGATCACCCCGTCCAGGGCGGGAACGGCTCGCCAGCCACCGTCCCAGGCCGGGCGAGTGACGGCAGCGGAGGCAGCAGAAGCAGCGGTGGCACGCTTTCGGAATCTGTCCCAGAAGGACACTTGGTCACCTCCCCTCGTTCACCCTCGTGTTGATGCGTGCGATCTCACGGACCCAGCGCTGCCGCTCGTGGTGCTCCAGGTCCAGGATTTCCGTACGCGGCCAGTGAAAGTGGTAGGCCACGTACGCGACCTCCTCGAGCAGCCGGTCGACCGCGTACGTCACGATTCCCCCAGGCGCCCGCCCGCGAGGTCGACCTCGAACGCGATGCCGCAGGACGGGCAGGACACCCCGGCCCTGGTGTGCCCCTCGCTGTTGACACGCCGGTAGAAGTCCTGCAGGAAGGCGATGTCGGTGGCGTACATCTGCTCCACGACCCCGACATGCACCTCGCCGACCGTGCCCAGCTCGGTGATGACCTGGCTGAGCAGGACCACGCTGAGATAGCCGGGGTTCTCCTTGACCCGCAGGTCGATCTGGGGCCGCAGCTCGTCGCGCGCGGTGGCCAGCCGCATCTTCCCGTGCCGGTGCAGCACGCCGTCGGAGTCCACGTAACCGCGGGGCAGCTCGAAGTCGAACTCCGTGCGCGGCGCAGCCGTGGCACGCTTGGGCTCCTCGACCAGCTCATCGAGCGAGTCCATGCCAATCGTTCTGCGCCTCATGACAACCCCTCGCCCGCTCCGCTCACAGCTCCGCAAGCTCCGCTCATTCGACCTTGATCTCCTCGAACGTGAGGGTCACCTTCTCGGTCGCGGCGCTGGACTCACCGGCCTTGAGAGTCGGACCCTCCCACTTGTTGGCCCACGCGTTCATCAGCTGCATGCGCCGCACGGTGCTGCCCTCGCTGTCCTTGACCTCGATGGTGATGTTCTGCCGTGCGGCGGCGATCGCGCCCTTCTCCAGGGTCTCCGTGAGCCACTTGGTGAACTCGACGCTCTTGTCGAGCCCCCGGGTGATCGTGACCTCACCGCCCTTCTGCGCGCCGGGCTGCTTGCGGATCATCGGCTTGCCGGTGGTGGGGTTCACCTGGAAGACCTCGACGACGTCCTCCTCGACGGTCAGCCCGCTGACCTCCTGGAGCGACTCGACCATGAACCCACCGAGCTGGACGCCGAAGATGTGTGTGGAAAGTGCGTCGCCTTCTGACATGACTGGTGTCTCCTTTCCGTTCTAGTCGCTACTGTGTTTATTCACTGACCAGGCTGGTGCTGTCGGAGAACTGCGCCAGCCGGAAGATCACGAACTCCGCCGGCTTGACCGGCGAGACGCCGATCTCGCACACCACCTGGCCGAGGTCGATGGACTCCGCCGGGTTGTTGTCCCGGTCGCACTTGACGTAGAAGGCCTCGGCCGCGGTACGGCCGAACAACGCGCCCTGCCGCCACTGCTCGGTGAGGAACGCCGAGATGTTGCGCCGGATGCTGGACCACAGGCGGTCGTCGTTGGGCTCGAAGACCACCCACTGGGTGCCGATCAGGATCGACTCCTCCAGGAAGTTGAACAGCCTGCGCACGTTGAGGTAGCGCCAGGCCGGGTCGGAGGACAGCGTGCGGGCGCCCCAGATCCGGATGCCACGGCCGGGGAACGCGCGCACGCAGTTGACCCCGATGGGGTTGAGCAGGTCCTGCTCGGTCTTGCTCAGCTTGTAGTCCAGGTCGACCGCGCCGCGGATCACCTCGTTGGCGGGTGCTTTGTGGACACCGCGCTCGACGTCGTTGCGTGCCCACACTCCCGCGACGTGACCTGCCGGCGGCACAACCGTGTTGCGGCCACTGAGCGGGTCGAACACCTTGATCCACGGGAAGTACAGCGCGGCGTAACGGGAGTCGTAGCCCGCCTCGTCCATGCGCCAGGCACGCACCCGCTGTGCGGACAGTCCCGGCGGGGTGTCCAGCACCGCGATGCGGTCGCCCATCTGCTCGCAGTGCGAGATCATGGCCAGCTGCACGGTCTTGACGCCCTCGAGGTCGATCATGCCGCGCTGGTAGGCGCTCATCAGGTCGGGCGCCGCCATCATGGTGATCTCGTCGATGCTTTCCAGGCCACCGAAACCGGTCCGCGCCTCGGGGTCGCCGAGGTACTCCTGAGCGTCCACCGTGGCCGGAACGGTGGTTGGCGCGGGCAACGGGACCGACTGCTTGTCCGGCCGGGCGAGCGCGCCGCTTCCCTGCTCGGCGACCTCGATCAGCTTGGACTGCGCGGAAACCTGGGTCACGACGTAGTTCTTGACGTTCTTCCGGGTGGACACGTCGTAGGTCTCGACGACCTTGTCGCCTTGCCGGACCAGCAGCCGGAAGCGGTCTTCCGGCTGGTTCTCGCCTTCGACGTCGGCCACCTCGACCGAGACGTCCGAACCCGCGCCGGGCAGCGCGGTGACCCGCAACCCGCCCAGCCGCACCGGTTCGCCCGCGACCGGCACGGCCTCCGGCGCGGCGCCCCCGACCCGCACGACGTACGCCGCCCCGCCACCGTTGGCGAAGTAGCCGTACACGGCGTGCGGCAGGTAGGCGCCGTCGGTGAAGCCCCCGAAGCTCTGCACATACTGGTTCCAGTTGGCCACCAACGTCGGCTGGTGGAAGGGCCCTTGTTCGGCGAAGCCGACGAAGGCGGCCACTGCCGTGCCGACCCCCTCGATCGGTCGTGCCCCGGACTGGACCTCCTCCACGTACACGCCTGGGGAGAGGTACTGCGGCATGTTCGCTCCTTCGGATTCTCACTCTGGCACTACAAAAAGCCTCGCGCGGGCCAGGTGTGTCACGACAGGTCCGCCGTACCTGCGGTGCGGGCAGTCCGTTGCCCGGACGGGCACCGGGGCGAGTGCTGCTGCCCGGCGGGCTCCGAGGTGGGGCAGAACGATTGCCCCGGAGGGCAGACCCGGTCGCGATGTCCGGCCCTCCTTGGACCGCCGCTTCTATGGTCGGACTCCTGAGTCCCAGGTCGAGGAGGTCGGATGCGCGCTCACGACAGGTCTTCCCGCACGACTGCACCGAGTGAACAGAAGGAACCCGCTCACCGCGCTGTCGGCGATCCCCACCGTTTGCTGGCATTGCAACGCAGCATCGGCAACGAGGCGGTGGCGGCGCTGCTACGCGCCGAAGAGGAGCATGTGCACGGCGAAGGCTGCGGGCACGACGTGAGTCTCCAGCGTTCCGTGGTAGACACCGGCCTGCGTTCGCCCGGCCGTCCCCTGGACGATGCGACACTGGCCACGAAGGAGGGCCAATTCCAGGCCGACTTCTCCGGCGTGCGCGTGCACGCCGGCCCGGCCGCCGCACAGGCAGCCGCGGCTGTCGAAGCACGCGCCTTCACCGTGCAACAGGACATCGTTCTGGGTGAGCGGGGCGACGACCCGGAGGTGCTGGATCACGAGCTCACCCATGTGGTCCGCAACCAGCAGGGCGCCACGGCCGGGCATGACACGGGTGGCGGGTTCACCATGACCCACCCGAACGACCACGCCGAAGTCGAGGCGGCGTCGAACGCGGCCCGGATGCGTTCGGGAGGTGCGAGCGCGGTCGTCGGCGGCGCGCCAAGCGCCGCGACGGCCCCGGCCGTCCCAACGGCACCTGTACAGCGCTGGTACACGGGGCAGAACGATCCGCTGCTCTACAACGGCCAGCAGCAGATACCCAACAAGCAGCCCAAGACCAACCAACTAGAGCAACTCGTGGAGAACTTCGTCGACGGTCTGAACCGCCTGGACTGGTACGCGAAAACACGGGAATCCGTGATCGATGAGGCCGAGAGCCGGACCGTCGTGGATCCGTTCTCGGAGACGGGGCAGCCGATCCTGATGTGGCAATGCCAGTCGTGCAGGCGTGGGGTCACCTATCCCGGTATCGACATCGGACACCGCACGCCGTGGAAGGCGTACCTGAAATCGAAGGGCGTAACAACCCTTGCCGAGGCGAGGGACGCCTACAACGATCTGAACAACCTCCAGGTCGAATGCGCCACCTGCAACCGCAGCCATGACTTCGAGCGCAACGCCGCCGGCGAGTGGCTCAGCGGTGACGAAGGGCAATCCTCCGACACCAGCCTCAGTGGATTCATCGTGTCGGACAACGAACCGCTGTCGTCCGAGTCCGGTAGCGCCGATGGCTCACCTCACCCGCGCTCCCGGCAGGACTCCGACGAGGAGATGGCGACGTAGCCACCCGGAAACACACCCGACCACGTACGGCGCGGCTGCGCCGTACGTGGTCATCGTCCCTTCCCGCCTCAGCTCCCTGTCCAGGGTCCGAACTCGCTCGCCAGGATCAACCTGCCGAGCTTGCGGTACTCCTGGCGCACTGACGCGATGACGTCGGCCATCGCGAGGGGGCGGTCCGCCGCGGCGGCCAGGTAGGCCGCGGTCACCGCGCAGGCGCGGATCGACCCGCCGGCCAACTCGAAACGTTCCGCGCAGAACGCGAGATCGAGGTCGTCGCCGCGAGGCATGGCCGTACCGAGGCAGCGGTCCCACAGCGCGAGCCGCTGCTCGGCGTCCGGCACGGGAAACTCCGCGATGACGTCGATCCGTCTGGTGAACGCGTCGTCCACATTGGCGCGCAGGTTGGTGGTCAGCACCGCGATGCCGTCGAAGGACTCGATGCGCTGCAACAGGTACGCGGACTCGATGTTGGCGTGCCGGTCGTGGGCGTCCTTGACCGCCGAGCGTTTGCCGAACACGGCGTCGGCCTCGTCGAACAGCAGTACGCCGTGCACGCCTGCGGCCTCGGTGAAGATTCGCTCCAGGTTCTTCTCCGTCTCGCCGACGTACTTGTCGACCACAGTGGACAGATCGACCACGTACAGGTCCATGCCGAGCTCGGCCGCCACCACCTCGGCGGACATGGTCTTGCCGGTGCCGGACTCGCCGGCGAACAGTGCCACCACACCGCGACCGCGGCCACCGCCCGGCCGCATCCGCCACTGGCCCAGCACCCGATCGCGGTGCCGCGCACGCACCACCAGCTCGGTGAGTTGCCGCCGGGTCGGGTCGGGCAGCACCAGGTCGTCCCAGCCGACGGACGGGATGATCCGCCGCGCAAGGCGATCCAGCCCGGCGCCGTTCTGTGCCCGCACCCCGGCACGCAGGTGTGCCGGCGTCACCGGCCGGTTCTCCAGCACAGCCAGCCGCGTGGCCACGGCGACCGCCTGGTCCACCTCTGTCACGCCGAGCCGGTAGCCCGCCAGGTCCGCCAGCAGTTGGGCAGACGGCGGCACGCCGGTCGCCTCGGTCAGCGCCGACGCCCATCGTGCCGACCGGCGGTCGGGATCCAGTGGTGGCACGGGGATCGACACCGCGTCGGTCCACTTCGGATCCCAGTGCTGGCTGCTGTGACAGATCAGCGGCAGGTCACCGACGCCGGCGATGACCCGCCGAAGCACGCGCACCCGTTCGGGCAGCAGTGGTTCGAGTGGGCCGAACACGATGCCGGCGCCACGCAACCGCGCCTCCCGCACCAGCTCGGCGACCGGTGGCTCGTCGCGGTCGGCCAGCGCCACCACGTCGACCACGACCGCGTCCCGGCCAGCGGCGGCCAGCGCGGCCAGCGCCGTCCGGCCCGCGTCACCGTCGATGTCCCGCAGGTGGACCGGTCCGGCCCCGGACCGCAGTGCCGCGCCGATCCGGCGGGGCAACTCCTCCGCCGTGGCAACGGTTCCCGGCACGATCCTGGCTACCTCGGCCACGGCCCGCTCGGGTGTGTCGTCGCCGAGCAGGTGGGCGAGCACCCGGTCCGGCACCCGCAGTTCTCGTGACAGCGCGGGTAGTTGCGGCTCCCGCACCTCGAGCAGACCGCTCGCGGTCAGGGCCGCGAAACGGAACCGCGCCGGACCTGCCGCCGGTTGCCCGCACAGTTCGAGCATCAGACCGACGGTCGCACGGCGGCGGGTGACGTCGTCGTTGAGGTAGCCGTAGAGCCGCTCGAACCGGGCGTCGACATCCGGGGCCATGGCGACGAGCAGGAACTCCACGTCCAGCGGCGTCAGGCCGAAACGCTGGGCCAGCAGCCCCAGCCGGGAGCCGGGCTCCGGGTCGTCGGCTTCCAGGTAGGCGGCCGGTTCTGGCGGTGTGGCCAGCGTCCGTTCGACCGCCTCCGGTGTGAGGTACAGGCCGCGGAAAGGGTCGTCGGGTGCGGGGTCGGTGGCCCGTCGCGCGGCGACCGCGTCCCGGACCCGCTGCTCCACCGCACCCAGCCGCTGCCACAGATACCCCGGACGGCCGGTCAGAACGGTCATCGGATCGGCTCGCCGCGGCGGCGCCGGGCCGTGGGCTGTGGACGTGGCCGCGACACCGCGAAACCATCGCCCTCGGCCGTGGTCGGTCCCGCGTACCGCAGTCTGCGTGTCTCGTCGGACGTCGTTCGCAGCACGACGCCCTCGGTCACGGGCGGGCCGGCCGGTGTCCACTCACCGGTCAGCGGCGCGGTCACCATCAGGTTGATGGCGGGCTTGAGCTCTCCGCCGAGCGCGGACCAGACGTCCGTGGCCGCGCGGCCTTCCGACACCGGTCCCGCCACCCGCAGCCCGACCGACAACTCCAGCTCGCCGAGCGACCCGGTGAGCCACCGCGGTTCGATCCGTTCGTTGCGCACCAGGCAGCTCAGGGCCTGCGACAGCAGCCGGTGCTCGTCCTGTGCCCGGTTCGTCCATGCGGTGACCAAATAGGACAGTTCGAACCAGCGGGCGACACTACGCCAGCCCCGGAGCACGTCGTCCTCGCCGTGCGCCTCGATCGCACCGGACTTCCGCCGGCTCAGGTCCTCCCGGATGTCGTAGAGGAACACGTTGACAGTCGGAGCGTTGCGGCGTGCCGTCCACTCCGTCGTAGGCGCGTCGAACGACAGCTCGCCCTGGTCGCCCGGCACATCACCGTCGGCGAGCAGCCGGCGGATCCCCTCGTCCACCTCATGAATCACGACTGCTCCTCACCTGCGGCCCACCATGTCCGGCGGCGCGACCGAGCCGGCCACGACCAGGAACGGTGTGGTGGCGGGGGCGAAGCCGGGGCCGGCCGCGGTGATCGTGCGTGGCCCGGTCTGGTCCTTGGCCAGAATCAGCAGCTGCGCGGCGAACGTGCCGTCAGCACGTGGGATCGTGGGCGCCGCCGCCGCGGTGATGCCGGGCGACCAGGTGAGCCGGACCGGCGCGCCGGGCGGGAAGTCGAGGCCCCGCACCGAGGTGACGAAGCCGGGTTCACCGATGGGCGGCACGGCGACGATCCTCGGCAGGAGCACGAGCATAGGCGTGCTGGCCACGTTGTCGGCCGGGTTCGCGTCCGTACCGGTGGTCCGCAGCGTGCCACGCACCGTTGTCCGCAGCGGCGCGTTCGGCGCCAGCACGACCTGCACCACCTGGGTCGCGCCGGGTGGCAGGTCGGGCAGTGCGCAACCGCTTGCGGCGCAGCCCGGCGGCACCGCCACCACCGGCATCGACGCGGGCAGCTCGAAGTCCAGGCGCAGTCCGGTGGCCAGACCGCCGCCACCGTTGCGCACCGTGTAGCTCACCGTCGCCCGACCGCCCACATAGGACGGATCGGGCTGCACGACGACGGCGAGTCCCGGTCCGGCAACGGGTGCCGGTGGCGGCTGCGGGGGCGTCGGCGGCCCGCCGGCCGGCGCACGTACCGGCAGCTCCGTCTCCGCCGCGTTGTCCGACGGTCGCACGTCCAGCACGTCACCGGCCACCGACCAGGTGACCCGCGGCCGGCTGGGCACCAGGCCCACCAGGTCCACGGCCACCTCGACGGTCTCCCCCGAGGTCAGCTCCCCGAGAACACAGCGCAGCTCGGTGACGTCGCACGTCCCGCGTGCCGGACGCAGTGCGGTCAGGCGGATCTCGGCCGGCACCGCGACCGTGAGGGTCGTGCCACCGGTGTCTCCCGGACCGTGGTTGACGACCTCGACCGTCACGGTCGCCTCGCCACCAACGTCCACATCGGATAGCAGGGGCGGCGCCGTCACCGCCAGGTCCGCCGACGGCTGCCAGGTGGGCTCCTTCTGCCTGCCCGGCAGGTGACCGGCGATCCGGTCGAGGTCGCCGGTGTCGGGGTTCAGCACGGCCAACTCCTCCGGCGACTGGGCATCGGCCGCGCGGCGGGGCGTCACCGCCAGTTGACCGCCGTCTGGCGAGAACGCCGCGTCCCGCGGCTGGAACGGCCCTGTCGGTGCGGTCAGCGGGGTTGCGCACGTGCTCGGCGCGGCGGGCAGCAGGACACCGCATTCGTTGTCTTCCAGAGAAACCCGCAGCAGGCCGTCGTTCTCCCGGTTGAACACCAGGCTTTGGCCGTCGGGGCTGAACGTCGAGCTGTCGTCGGTGACCGCGCAGTCGAACCCGCAGACCGCGGCGGACACGTTCCGCTGCTGGTCCAGGGTGCTGGCACGGGCGGTCCAGATGTGGTTGTCGCGGATCTCACCGGTCGGGCCGTCGGTGACCAGGCCTCGGGTGAACGACAGCGTTGTGCCGTCCGGGGACCACGCCGGCTGGGTGTCCTCCTGGTCGGCGACCTCGGCTGGCGGGCGGACCTGCCCGACCACCGCACCGGTCGCCACCGCCACGATCACCACCCGGCTCGGGCCACCGGCCGGCCGCACACCGCCGGGCGCGCGGCGGGCGAACGCGACGAACCGGCCGTCGGGCGACCAGGCCGGGTCGAACTCCCAGTCCGTGGCCTGCCGATCGGCCACCGGCAGCTGTCGCGGGTTGCCGCCGTCGGCGTCCACGAGCCAGATGCGTTGTACCCGCACGCCACTGCCGTCTTCCGCGTCCTCGAACCGGCTCAACACGATCCGCCGCCCGTCCTCGGAATAGCTCTGGCGCTGGGTCCACGGGTCGTAGCCGGGACGTGGGTGGAACAGCAGGTTCGGGTCGTTGACGCTCTCCGGGTCCTCGCGGAGCACCGGCAGGCCGAGGTCGCGCGGATCCGTGCCGTCGGGCCTGATGTCCTGCAGTGTGGCGGTGTTCCTGGTCGGTGCGGTGGTTCGGGACACCAGCAGCCGGGCCGGCCCGGCCAGCCACGCGGGCGAGGCGACCGACCGGTCCTCGGCCAGCAGCAAACCGGGCGCCGCGGTCACCGGCAGCTCCGGCGCGGTGTCGACCTGGTAGACCTTCTCGACGTTCGGGTCGGCCGGGCACGTGCACACCTGGTCCTGGCTGAGGAACAGCAGGCCCGTCCCGTTCGGCTGCCACACCGGCCAGTGGCCACGCCACTCGGCCTGGTCGCCGCCGAGCAGCGGGGTGCCGACGCCTTCACCGTCGACGATCCGGAGTTGGGTGCCGTCGAGGGTGTAGGCGATGCGGCCATCGCGCGGGTTCCACGCGGGTTCCCCCGCCGTGCCAACGGTTTCGTCGGTCACCCGCACCACATCGCCGTCGGCGACGGGCCGCCGGTAGATCTCGGTCGGCCCGTCGCGGTCCCCGGCGAACGCGACCTGTGTGCCATCCGGGGAGAACGTCGGCCAGCTCTCGTTCTCATCGGCGGTGTCGGTCAACTTGCGCAAACCGCTTCCGTCCACGCCGACCAACCACAGGTCGCGCTGCCCGTTCTCCGCGGAGTCGAACACCACCGACCGCAGGTCCGGCGACAGCTGCGGATGGCCGGCGTCACGGTCGGTGGTGAGCCTGCGTACCGAGCCGTCCTCGGCACGCAGGTAGACCTGCGGTCGTTGCCCGTCCCGCAGGCTGGTGAACACCACCAGGTCTCCCCTGGCCGACACGTGGTCGTCGAAATGTGCCGGCCCTGCGCCGAGAAACGGCTCGCTCGGCCCGAGCCGGTCGGGCACCGGGTCGGCCACCACGCCGATACCGCGATGCCCGGTGCCCGCAAAGGCAATGCGGCCGACGACATCGGCTTGTGGTTGTG
Source organism: uncultured Actinomycetota bacterium (assembly GCA_963826035.1). Classification (GTDB taxonomy): domain Bacteria; phylum Actinomycetota; class Actinomycetes; order Mycobacteriales; family Pseudonocardiaceae; genus Actinophytocola. The sequence goes on from CAWGVZ010000010.1 coordinate 2,309,085, forward strand.
CCACCGCGGAAGGCGATGTCACGCCACGCACCACCACGAGCACACCGCACAAGGCCACCGCCGCGGCGAACGCGGCCACGGCTCGGATTCTCGTCCTGCTGAACAAGATCGCACCTCCGTCCCCCGAAATCATCACCGGGAACAGTGCGTGCGCCGAGGTCCCGGCGGGCACGATCGGGGCAAAGCCGAGGGAAGTTCGGGCAGCCCCAGTCAGATCAGGCCGTGCCGCAACACGTAGCCGACGGCGTGTGCGCGGTTGCGTAGGTTCAGCCTGGTGGTCACGCCGTGCAGGATGTTCTTCACCGTTCGCTCCGAATAGGACAGTTGGACGGCGATCTCGGCCGTGCCGAAGCCTTCCGAGATAAGGCGAAGCATGTCCGTCTCCCTCGGGGTGAGCGTGGACAGCGTGGGACCGTTGGGATCCAGCGCGTTGCGTTGCAGCTTGCCGACGTGGTTCAGCAACGTGGCCAGCAGGTCGCCCGGCAGCACGGCTTCCCCTCTTGCCATCGCCACGACCGCGTGCACGAGCCGGTCCTGACTGGCGTCCGAACGGCGGATCACCGCGGCCACCTCGCAGTCGACCGTGGTCTGCAACGCCTCCTGGTCGATCCGGCCCACGACCACCCCGATGCGGGTGGTGGTCGAGCGTTGCAGTCTGCGCAGCAGGCGCGCGGCGGTGTCGTCCACCTCGTCCACCACCACCAGCGACACCGCGGCCTGCGATTCCTCTTGCGGTGCCAGCACTTCGACCTCTGGCCGCGATCGCAGCTGGTGGACCACGCCGGCGCGCAGGACCGGGTCCTCCGCGTAGACCACCACCGAAACTCTCGTTGTCATCTCGCCCTCCTGACATAAGACCCGCTGAGTAGATAATGTTTCGCGACCGGCCGCTCGTGCAGCCCGCAACACGCACAAGTGCACGGGATTGCCCACACAGTGCCCTTTTCTCCCTGCCAGCACCCGGATTGCCGTGCCAACGTTTCCTGACGTGACCGCAACGACAGAATTCGGTCTCCCCACTGTGGTCGTCACACCCGGCCAGGAGACCAGCACGACGATGACCGTCCGCAACGACAGCGACATCGTTGAGGCGTACCGGTTCGAGGTGGTGGGCGAGTGCGCGCCATGGACGGAGGTGGAGCCGGCCCGGCTGTCGCTGTACCCCGGCACCAGCGAACACGTGACGGTATGGCTCCGGCCGCCGCGCTCGCCTTCCGTGCGCGCGGGCGAACTGCCACTCGGTGTGCGGGTGCTGCCCGCCGAACGTCCCGAGTCGGTGGTGGTGTCGGAGACGACCGTGGTCGTCGAGTCGTTCGCCGAGCAGCGTGCGGAGCTCGTCCCCGAACGCCGCCGTGCGTGGCGCCGCGCTCGCTACCAGGTGGCGCTGCACAACGACGGCAACGCCCCGGCGGCGGTGACGCTGGCCGCGCCGGTGACCGACGACCAGCTCACGTACACGCTGCCTGAGCGGCCCGTCACCATCGGGCCGGGTGAACTCGCCGAACTGGACCTGCGGGTGCGGGTGGCGAAGGTGCTGTGGTTCGGCAAGCCCGTGCCCTGGGCGCTGCGCCTGAACGCGACCGCTGCCGCCGGGAGTGACACGCAGGAGCACCAACTGGAGGGTGAGCTGATCCAGCTACCGGTGTTCCCCCGGTGGCTGCTCGCCCTGCTCGCCGCGCTGCTGGCGCTGGTGCTGGCCTGGCTGCTGCTGGTGCGGCCGGCCGTGGAGAGCGCCGCCCGCGAGGCCACCGACGACCGGGCGCAGGAGATCGCCCAGGCCGGCGCCCCCGACGAACAGGCGCCATCCACGCAGTCCAGTGGCGGTGGCGGCGCGAACGGCCAGCAGGAATCGCAGCAGGGACAGGACTCCGGCGGCGGGTCGGGGCCGGTTCGGGCGCAGCAGAGTTCCAGCACCATCGAGGTACGCACCGATGGCGGCGACCAGGGCACCGGCACCTACGTCGTGCCAGCCGAGCAGGTCTTCCGCATCACCGACGTCGTGCTGGGCAACCACCAGGGCGACGAGGGTGTGCTCACCATCGAGTTCGGCGACCGGACGATCACCACGATCGCGTTGGAGACGTTCCGCAACCAGGACTACCACTGGGTGACGCCGATCGACGTCCCGGCTGGCGCCGCGGTCACCGCGACCGTGGACTGCACGCGGCCGGGCACGCCGCCCAGCGGGCGGCAGGCGCCCGAGTGCTTCCAGGTGCTCAACGTCAGCGGCGAGCTGACGGAAGTGCCGGCCGACAACTGAAGACGTCCGTCAGACTGTCCAGTCCCGATGCCGGGCTGGACAGTCCTCTTCTGTCCGGCGGCTCCACTCGTCCAGCAGTGCGTCGAGCCATGCGGCCAGCAGCAACGCGGTCTCGACGTCGCCGCATTCCTCACACAAGCGCTGCTCGGTACGCGTGGCGATCAGTTCGGCGGCGAGGTCCGCTGACCAGGGCTCGGTCATCGCAGGCCTGCCGCGATCCGGAACGCCTGGATGTACTTGGGCAGCTCGACCAGCGCCTGCTCCCACCGGTCGGCCGTGATCTGTCCCATGAACGCGCTGTCGACCACCAGCCGGTCCACGTCAGCGGCGACGTCGGCCACGTCCAGGAGCCTTCGGGACAGCTCGGCCCTGCGCAGGCACGAACGCACGTCGGCCAGCGTCCGCTCGAGCTCGACGATGAGGCGTTCCGCCTGTTCCGGCGGCAGCACCAGCCAGCCCTCGTCAGCCAGCCGGAGAACGAGGTCACCGGCGAACGGCTCGTGACCGGCTCGCATACCCAAGACCCCAGCATGGCAACTCACTCAAGCCAAGAGCGGCGGGCCGGTTCTGCCCGTACTTACCGGTTCTCTGCCCTCGCCTCCGGCTGCCACACGGCAAGCCGGTCGTGGCGATGCCCCCGGCGACGCTGGTAGCTGTCCAGAGTCCGGGCCGGGACCAACCAGGTCAGCGTGTCACCTTGACGCGACGCGATCGTCTGGCCACCGACCGAGTAGTACCTGGTGCAAACCGGCGTACTACTACCGGACGCGAGCTTGACCTCCTGATTGGCCAAGTACAACGTGATACCGGTCGGGTCCCGCGTGAGCAGACGTTCCCGTATGGACCAGCGCACCCGCGAACGGCTGCCCGTCTTACCCGTGCTCGTGAGCACCGCCAATGATCGGCGTTTGGCCGCAGCCCGTCTGCTGGCCGCAGCGCAAGCGGCCGAACCGGGTGCCGTCATCGACGGCACCAGCGGAACACTGCGGAAAGCCGTTGTTCCCAAGGCGATTGGACGATTCGTCTGGGCCGAGGACGGCGCTACCGGCAAACGACGCAACCTGTCCTACGAAGAAGAGGAAGCGTTCTGGGCGTTCGCCACCATCGAGGTCCTGCGATTGACCGGCATTCGCTGCGAGGAAATGCTCGAACTGTCCCACCACAGCATCACCGAATACCGGCTACCCAGCACCGGCGAACTGGTGCCACTGCTGCAGATCGCACCGTCCAAGACCGACACCGAACGCCTGCTGCTGGTCAGCCCAGAACTGGCCGACATCCTCAACACCATCGTCCAACGCCTACGCAACTCGGACGGCTCCATCCCGCTGGTCGTCTCCTACGACGTCAGGGAGAGGATCTGGAACCCACCGATGCCGGTGCTGTTCCAGCGCGGCATCGGCAACGAGCGCCGCGCCTTCACCCCGACCGCGATCCGCAAGCTACTCATCAACGCGCTCGCCGCGACCAACCTCACCGATCCCAACGGCGACCCGCTGACTTTCCGACCCCACGACTTCCGAAGGATCTTCGTCACCGACGCCATCATGAACGGCCTGCCTCCACACATCGCACAGGTCATCTGCGGGCACAAGACCATCGATACGACCATGGGCTACAAAGCCGTCTACCCTGCCGAAACGATCGAAGCGCATCGGGCGTTCATCGCGCGGCGCCGAGCCGTTCGGTCCGGCGAGGAGTACCGCACACCGACCGACGAAGAATGGGATGCATTCTTGTCCCACTTCGAGAAGAGGAAGGTATCGGTCGGGACCTGCGCGAGAGCATTCGCTACGCCTTGTATTCACGAACACGCATGTTTAACCGAAATGATCTTGAATTGATTCTTGGCTGCCGAGAGCCAACTCAGTGAGCCATTCCGCGTAACTGTTCGTGACAGTGTGTAGTCGTGGGTGGTGACACGCCGAAGGTGTTGAGGTACAAGGGAAAGACGCAGAGCCCCGGTAAGAAAGTTGGTCCGACCAAAGATCAACTTCATGGGGGCTCTGCGCTTGATGAGTGTGACATACACGGCCACCCTGCCTGTACGCGAACGCACGGTGGTGTGGCTGACCAGTCTGTTGGACGCCGAACGGGCCCGCCGGGGGACCCGTGTCGGCCGGCGAGCGTTGAACACGTTGCAGCAGGCGGTGTTGGTGCTGCGCTGGTTTCTCGACGGCACCCGCCTGGCGCAACTGGCCATCGATAACGGGATCGGCAAGTCCACCGCATACTCCTGCCTGCACGAGGGCATCGATGTGTTGGCGTCCCGAGCGCCGAAGCTGGAATCGGCTCTGCTGGCGGCGAAGCTGGCAGGACACACCCATGTCAGCATCGACGGCACGCTCATCGAGACCGACCGCTGTCGCATCCCAGGCCCTACCAAGGGCGTGGACCTGTGGTGGTCGGGCAAGCACGCCAACCACGGTGGGAACATTCAGGTCATCACCACCCCCGATGGCTGGCCATTGTGGACCTCCGATGTCCGGCCAGGCCGCGAACACGACACCACCGCCCTGCGCGAACACCTGGAGATCCTTCCTGCGCTGGTCATCTGGATCGCCGAGAACCGACCCGCGCTCGGCGACCTCGGCTACGAAGGTGAAGCCGACACGATCACCGTGGCGTTCAAGAAACCCAAAGGCGGCGAACTCACCGACGACCAGAAGACGCACAACAAGGCCCACAACGGCAAACGCGCGATCGGCGAACGCGGCAACTCCCTGCTCAAGATGACCTTCAAAGCCCTGCGCAACGTCAGCCTTTGCCCCTGGCGCATCGGCAAGATCGTCGCCGCCGCCCTCGCTCTTCTACACATCGACCACGACCGCACCACATGATCACACACAGCAACCGACCGTTACTCGGAAAGGCTCAGTGACTGAGGGTGACGGCATGATTTGTTGATGCCCGGAGCTTCGGCGTGTCGCGGCTGCTCTGACTTCGAGGCGGCTTCAATCCGCGCCCGACGGCGTCTCATGAATCCTGAGCAGCCACTCGGAGAGTGTGCCGTAGTCAGCGTCGGTGAGGCCCTGACGGGGGTCGACACGGTGGAGCAGGGCCCGTCCTTGATGATGTATGGACACCCAGACTCGATCGGCCTGGGTGATCTCGTCATCGATCCAGGCGAATGAGCGTCCTGCCGCCCAGCCGACGAGGGCGCGGGTCTTCCAGTGCAGCCCGTTGCGCTCGTCCTGGTCATCGATGTCGGAGGGTTCTGGCCAGACCACAACGGGCAACTGTGGGAGGCCGATCCGTGGTGCGATGCACTCGTTCGCGTCGGCCATCCATGTCGTCGCCCAGACCAGATCGCCCGGTAGCGCTGCCAACCGGCGCCCATGCTCGGGACTGATCCTCGCCAGAAGCGGGTTCGAACCAGCCTCCGGTGGGTCGAACTTCGTCTGGAAGGTCGGATACTCCTGCGGCGGGGCGCCGAAGGGAATGAGTGGCCCGTCAACATCGAGGAAGAGCAACGGACGCTGTCCAGAACCAGGCACGACTGCACGATAGCCGCGCAGGGCCGGCTTGATGAGGAGATTCGGCAACCGACGGCGTTAGCTCACCGAAGGTCACGAGGGAACACTGTGGGGGTCATCCCCTGACCTGATCGGCCAGTCGCTGCACGGATGTCAGGCATCCCAAGGTGGATGGTCGCGTTGCGGGCTGCGCGCATGGCTTCAAGCCCGGGAGAGGACACCTATCAAGTGGGTAGTTTACGTGGTGGGCGACCGAGGGTGCGAGTGGGCGCGCCGGACCCGAGTCTGACGTCGGTGTCGGGGATGGCGGCGGTGACTGAGCGGTCTCGATCTTTCCGGACAGCTGTTTAGTGGTTCATTTTATGCTGCTTGCTGCCGGTTCTAAAGCTGCCGTAGCTCCCAATAAAGTGTGTCGGCGCTTTCATTCAGGGCTCCTGGGACGGATTCTCGGGCGGCGGCCGTGCGCGCCTCCCTTGGATCCATTACTTCTCCTCCGTGTAACTGGAATCCGACTCAAACAGGTTGACAGGCGTCCTGGACGTCTGGGAGACCCTGGCGATACAGGTACTGTGAGAGCCTCCCTTGCCTGGCGCGCCGGCTCACGCCGCCGCAATCCCCTCTTGCACAGTCATTTTCTTGATTGCTTTGATCTGTATTGCGACCCGGCATCGTCGTCGTGAATCGACCTGTTAGCCACCCAGGGCTGAGGCAAAGTCCGGTTTCAGCTGGTGAGGACCGGTTTGATGGCTCGTTTTGGCTTGCGTGCGTTGTGGCGTAGTGCTTGTGCGATGTTGGTGTGTCCGGCGAGGCGGAGCAGGCTGCTCGCGAGGTTGCGGATGCTGGCCATGATGGGTGGGCCTGTGCCGGTGGCGATCTGTGAGGCGTCAGCCTGACTGCGGACCACGGTCATCACGGGTCAGCCCACCCTGGACAGGCATCGGGGTTTGCCGACGGTCATGCGGAACCGGTCGACTCGGATGCCGGGCCAGGTTGTCCTTGCGGACAGCGCGGGGAGTTCCTCCGACCAGGAGGTGATGTGCATGGTCGCGGGCGCCACTCCTCCCCAAAGCCTGCCCAGGAAGTACTGCACTCGATCGTCGAGGAGCCCGAAGCCGGCGGCGAGGAGAGGCATCGGCAGCGACCATCGGGACCGGCTCCGCAGGGTGAGGGCGGCGATGGTTCCTCGTATGCCGGTTAGGCGGACTCCGTCGTCGGTCCAGGAGAAGGTGGCCATCTCCTTCGGAACGCCCCATATCCTTCTGCCACCCCAGAGGGAGGCTGGGTTGTCGACCCAGATCGACTGGACCCAGAGGCCTGTGCGGAAGCCGCGGCGGACCGGGGTTCCAGTCACGAACTCGTCATAGCACAGGGTTCCTTCGCGGTAGCGGATGAGCAACACCGCCAGGCGGCGTGGGTCTAGGAGCGGGGAGAACCCGGCGGGTACGGGCAGTGGCCGCTGGACATTGAGCAGTCCTGCCCACATCGTTCCCCGGGACCGCCATGGAGCCGGGGGGTATGCAGCGGGCGGCGGGATGGCGGGTATGTCCATTCCGGTGTCCTCATCGGTGGAGGGATCGACTGAAGTCGCTACGAGCGCCACCGCCCGCAGCGACGACCCTTCGCAGGGTCTGGGGCGCGATGGTGTGCGCCCAGTAGAGCAGCGGGAGATAGCGTGGAATGTCCACGGTGCCGCGTCCGTGCCGGATGGCGTGCACAACCGCTTCCGCGACCTGCCCCGGCTGAGCCGCGGGCAGGAAGTCGGCGATGCGCGGCATCCGTCGGGATGGGACATGCTTGCCGAAGAACTCCGTGCCCCCGACGGTGCCGGGCCGCACGACGGTGACCGAGATCGGTGACTGGGCCATTTCGATGCGGAGGATCTGGCTGTACGCCTCCACAGCGGCCTTCGCCGCCGCGTAGGCCGCCGACGGACCGCGGGTGAACACCAGCCCAGCCACCGAGCTCATCGAGACGATATGGCCGTGGCGGCCCGCCCGCATCAACGGCAGGACCGCGGTGACGCCGTAGAGGAGCGCGTCGAACGCGGTGCGCATGGACAGTTCGGCCTCCTCGACCGTCATCTCCTCCACGTCGGCCCAGCGGGTGAAGACGGCGTTGTTCACCAAGACGTCCAGGTGTCCGGTCAGCTCGTGGACATCGTGTGTCCACCGCTCCATCACCGTGCGATCGGTGACATCCAGCCGCTGAAGGGTCACGCGGCTGTCGAGGACGGTGTCGGCGAGGTCGCGGGCTGCTCTGGCGAGGCTCACCTCGGTGATGTCGCAGGCATGGACCTGGGCTCCGGCGGTGGCGAGCGCCTTGGTGATCGCCCACCCGATGCCTTGTGCGCCGCCGGTGACCAGGCAGACGTGTCCTTCGAGATCACAGCGCCGCTCTGCTTTCGATGTTCTCACACGTCCTCCATGTCCCTCTGACGGAAGTAAGTGCGCGGCGCAGCGGGTGCGCGGTGCCTGTCGAGATGGGCAAAGGCAAGCAGGACGAAGACATCGGCCAACAGCGGGATGGTGAAAACGAATGGTCGCGGTCCGATGGAGTCCGGTGCGGACACGACGCTGCCGTCGTCGCGTTGGTGGGCGATCAGGTAGGCGGCGGCTCGCGACGCGGGGTCGGGATCGCGCTGGCCGCACAGCGCGACCAGCGCGTAGGCGGTGCTGAGGGGGTCGCTGGGCTCACCGACGCGGCCGCTCCACCCGCCGTCGCTGTTCTGCTCCCGCAGGACCAGCGCCGCAGCTTGGTCGACCATACGCTCGACGCGGGCCGACACGGGCCGGGGCGTACGGGTCGCGGCGAGTAGCACCCGGAAGACAGTGTGGAATCGGCTGCTGCTCCAGTCGGGTGGGAACGAGCCGTCGTCGCGTTGCTGGTCAGCCAGGAAGTGCAGGCCCGCGACGATGGTCCGCTCGTGCTGAGCGCGACAGGGGGTGAGTGCGTCGAGGGCGGCAGCGGTCATGCTTGCCTCCGACGGGGCGCCCGCGAGGTAGGTGGGGAACCCGCCGTCGAGACCGCGGGCCGCGTACAAGGAGCGGGTACCGCGCTCGATGGGGGCCCGGTACTCATGCTCGTCCAAGACGTGGAGTAACCGCACCGCGACCGACGTGTCGTCGACGTCGGTCTGGTTGCTGAGATCGGTGTAGGACCAACCGCCCGCCGGGCGCTGTTGTTCGAGTAGGTGCGCCACCACGCGGCGCACCACCGGCCGGGGTGCTCCCGCCGACGCCAGGGCCAGGCCCGCGGTGGCGGTGCACCAGGTGTCGGTATCGGTGACGAACGGCATCCCGCCGTCCTCGCGCTGGTGGGCCATGACCTTACGCAGGCCCGCGGCCACCACCGCCTCGGTGTGCGGCAGCCGGCCCAGAGCATGCAGAACCCATAGTGTGAGCAGGATGTTGCCTTCCCACCCGTGCGGACCTCGCTGGGTTTCCAACAGAATCCGCACGTCCTCGTCGTCGAACGAGCCGAGTTGGCCCCGTGCGAGGGCGAGGACGAACTTCGTGGCGGTGACCTGCACCACGGCCCAGCAGTGCAGGCCCGCCAAGGAGAAGGCGGCGGGATCGTGCCGATCGGACAGCGGAACACCGCAGACTGTGAGGAAGGCGTCCAGCAGGACGCGCTTGCGGAATCCGGTGAAGTGGGGGCTCTGGGCGAGGATGTCTTCGGCGAGGGACGTCGACGAGGCGGCGGCGCGGCCCAGGGCGACGTCAGCGCTGGTCCGGATCTCGCTTGCGGCCCCGGCGTCGACCACGAGCCGGAGCATGGCGCGGTAAGAGGAAACCAGCAGGGTCGCCCCAACATCGATGTGGAACTCGCCCCGCAGCACCGTGCCCATCCGGCCGCCGATCCACTCTGGACCGGACTGTTCAAGCACGATCACGTCGAAGCCGCGCTGCTGGAGGCGGAACGCGGCGGTCAGCCCGGCGATTCCGCCACCGACGACGACCACGCGGGTACCGGTGCTCATCGCGTGGCCACCTCGCTCGCCTCGATCACCGGCAGCCACCCGTAGCGCCCTGTCTCCATGCTCCAATCGAGGCCTCCACGCATCAGGCTCTCCAGTCCGGCGGAATAGCTGTTCAGGGCGGACCGGTCGGCCGGGGGGCGGGTGCACCTGAGCTGTTCGCGATCCCGCAGATAATCGCCCAGTCGTTCCTCCATCCACTGATGGGTCCGTTCGACCGCGGAGGGCAGGTCGCAGCCCTCGGCCCGGCGCAGGACCAGCACGAGGTTGTGGAGCTCACCTGCGTCGACTTCCTTGCGCAGGGAGAGCAGGTCGTTGATGGTGCATGCCACATCGGCCGCTGCCCAGCCCAATCGTTGGAACTCCGGCGCCTGGCGCAGGCTGTCGGGCAGCTCGGTCTGGTCGGCGAGCTCGATCAGGTCCGTGAGTACGGTCCAGCCGGAGGTGATCCGCCGCGTGGCCAGGTAGGCCGCCGGTCCCGGCGTGGAGCCACCAGTGCGCGCCTCGACCTCGTCGGCCAGACCGCGGGCGAACCCTGCGAGGTTCGCCGCGCAGCGTCGCCACCACTGAGCGGGCACCTCGACGGAGATGTCCGTGAGCCATCGCCACAGCAGGTGCAGCAGCGGATCGTCGCCCTCACCCGCCGCGTCGCCATCGACCAACTCGGCGACCCGTCCAGCGAGCAGGTCCGCCTGGCCTGCGTCCTCGCATCGGCCTCCTGGATCGAGTTGGTCGTCGTAGAGGAACAGCCAGAGGACCACCGGGCCGATGATCCGAAGCGTGGGGCCTGATGCGGTCGGGAACAGGCGTCCGACCAGCCGTTCGTAACGGGCCTCCAGGTACCTTGCGTGATCGGCGGGCGTCGCGCCGTCGTCCGCCCACTTCCGCAAGAAGAAGGCCAGCGAGTCGGTAGCGGGATTGATCTGGGCGGGAAACGGCAGCGCAATCGAGAAAGGACGCGGACTCGCTTCGGTCACTGTCGGAGCCTCCTTGGCGAGAGCATCTGAACGGTGCCAAGAGCAGGAAATAGCCGGAAAGCTGGAGAGATCGGCTCGGGAACGATCATCTCGCCCGACGAGAGCTGACGGCAGCTCCGGGTTCAGCACCAAGACCAGCAGGCACCGCTTTCCCCACCTGTTCACGGGGGTTGCCCTCGACATCCCGCAGCCCGTGTGACAACCAGCCACCGCCGAATTCCGACCGAACCCGTGCGCGGGCAAGCACTTCCACCGCATCGGCCCCGGCCCGACGCCACCGGTGACAGAGCCGGCCTCGGTATCGACGGCCGAGCTGGAACCAAGGGCCATCGGCGCGGCGAGCAGCACGCGTTTGTCCATTGTGAACCATGTCTAGTCGGTGCGGCTGGCGAGGAAGTCGAACAGTTCGCGGAGTGTCCGGTCGACGTCGTCGGGTAGGCCGAGTCGGGCGAGTGACTGGAGCACGGTCCGCACGCACCCGGTCGAGTTCGGCGTGCAGCCGCTGCTCCACGCCGAGATGCTGATTCAGCAGGTGAAACACCCACGACAGCGTGGTCGCCGACGTTTCGATACTCGCGGCCAACAGGGTGAGCACCTCATCGTGGACCTGCTGGTCGGTCATACCCGTACCGCCATCCGCGTCCCGCGCGGTGAGCAGCAGCGACAGCACGTCCCCGTGGTCGACACCGTCCTCGCGATATCGGGCGATCAACTGGTCGACAACGCCGTTGAGGCGTTGTCGGGCCTCGGCGAATCGCCGGTTCTCCTGGGTCGGTAGCCGAAACAGGAGGCCAGTGGGGGAGTAGCGTGCGACGCCACGCAGCAGGATCGGCAGGCAGCACGCCACCTCTTGGGCTGCCGACACTCCGAGCGGGGTCGAGAACAGGCACCGGCTGGCCGCCGCCGCTGCGATCGCGTACATCTGTTCGTTCAACGCGATCCGTTGGCTGTGTTGCCAGCCGGAGCTGATCTGCTCGGCCACGTCCCGCATGGTCGCCGCACAGCGGTCGATCATCTCGTCGCGGAACGCCGGCTGCACCAGCCGGCGTCGCCGGCGATGGAACTCACCCTCCGAAGTAGCGATCCCGTTGCCGGCCACCAACCGCAGCGCGTCGAACAGGCGGCCCTTCGTCGTGTCGTGTGCCCGGTCGACCAGCAACTCACGGGTTGTCTCGGGGGTGTTCACCAGATATGCCCGCAGCCGGCCCAGCCGGAACGCGACCATGTCGCCGAACTCGCGTTGGTAGTCGAGGAACCCCATGGGATCGCGAAGGAAGCGCAGCGCGTGTCCCAGCAACGGGCGTCCGCCCGGCAGCACCGGGGCCTCAACATGACCGGCGACCTCTATGCCAGACCCAGTGTGGTTCATGTCGTCAACGCCGGTTGTGGAGAGTCATCAGGAGTGGGCCGGTGCACAGGGTGGCTCGTGGGGTTGGCCGGAGCGTCATCCCCGCTGGTGGCCGCAGCCGCCAGCGGGCAGCGATGGTTGCCATGGTGAGCGTCGCCTCGGTGAGCGCGAACTGGTCGCCGATGCACTTGCGACTGCCCATACCGAAGGCAAGCATCGCACCACGAGGTGTGGTCCGTGCCTTGTCGGGTCGCCAGCGGTCGGGGTCGAAGCTCTCGGGGTTGGGGAACACGCTGGGATCGCGGTGCAGGAGGTAGGGACTGAGCAGCAGAGTGGCACCCTTGGGCAACTGGTGTCCGGCCAGTTCGTCGGCCGCGGTGGTGACGCGGGTGAATATCCATGTCGGCGGGTAGAGACGGAGGCTTTCCGTGATTACCTGTCGGGTATAGGTCAGCTGAGCCAGATCCTCGAACGTGGGTGACCGGCCGGCGAGCGCCGCATCGATTTCGCGGTGAACCCTGTCTTCCACGTCGGGGTGTTTGGCGAGGAGGTAGAAGGTGAATCCCAGTGTTTTCGCCGTAGTTTCAGTGCCGGCGAGCAACACAATGACTACCTGGTCGAAAATCTCTTGGTTGGTGAGCAACTCGTCGGTTTCTTCACTGTGTGCGCACAGCAGGGCGGAGAGCAGGCCATCCTGGTGGGTGCTCTGCCGCCGGCCTTCGTGGATGATCTCTTCGGTGAGTCGCCATATTCGGGCACGGGCACGGTTGTAACGCCGGTTGGTTCGAGAAGGAAAGAGCGACAGGATTCCCGGCGGGACGAGCATGCGCCGGTAGACACCCTCGACAAGAATGGGCAGTGACCGCTCCATCTCGACGACTGCGTGGTGATCCGCCGGCATGCCGAACAACGCCCTGGTCGTGACGCGTTGGGTGTGGGACTCCATGGCCCGGGCGACGTCGACGATGTCGCCCGGGCGCCATGTCGTCATCATGGTGTCGGCCTCTTCTGTCATGAGCGAGGCGTAGCGACCGACACGGCTGTGGTCGAAGGACGGCTGCATTATCTTGCGCTGTTGCCGGTGTTCTGCCCAGCGCGAGGTCACCAGGCTGTTGCCCACCACGTCACGCGCCCGGTCGTAGTACGGGCCGCCCTTGTCGTAGATGTGGTCGTTCTTGAACACGTGCCGAAAAATCTCCGGGTGGCAGGGCACATAGACGACCCGAGGGCCGAGCCGAACCCGGACCAGATCTCCGTGTCGAGGAAGCGAAGTCAGAAACCGCAGGGGCCGCCACAGCAACTGCGCGGAGTGGCCCACGAGCGGCAACGCGCCCGGTGCGGTACCTGTGGTGAGCGGGGTTGACATGCTGGTGGCCCTTCAGATCGGCCAGGTCAGGGGCAGCGCGTCGAGTGAGCAGACCGAGCCGCCGCCGGTGCTGATCTCGGCGTGGCGGGTGATGGTGTAGGCGGGGATGTGGTCGTGCCATGCGCGTAGTGCCGCGGTGAGCCCCTGGCCGGCGATCCGGGCGCCGAGACAGCGGTGTGGTCCAGCGCCGAAGGCAAGGTGGCCGGGGACGACGGAGCGGTCGAAATCGGCGGTTGTGGGGTTGGGGTAGGTCTCCGGGTCCCGGTCCGCCAGGGACAGGCAGAGCAGGACGCGGTCGCCCCCGCTGATGCGGGTGCCTGCCAGGGTGGTGTCGCGGGTGGCCGTACGGGCGACGCCGACGACCGAGTGCAGGCGCAACAGTTCCTCCGCTGCGCGGTTGGTGAGTCCCGGGGTGGTGGCGAGCAGGTTCTGGTTGGTGGGGTGTTGTGCGAGATAGTGGAAACTGAAGCTGAGTGAAGTGGCCATGGTGTCCAGGCTGGCCATCACCATCAGGAACGCGATGTCGAGGATTTCGGCGCTGGTGAGCGGTCTGCCGTCGAGGTCGGCGCGGGCCAGCGCGTCGAGGAGACCAGTGGTGGCCATCGCGGCGGTGGGGCGTTCGGCGATGCGCTGGGCCAGGTAGTTCTTGATCGTATGCATCGCACGCAGGCGCAGGGGCAGGTCGCGGTGCTGGAGCAGGTCGGCGACCCACCGCGCACACGGGGCGGCGTCTTCGCGCGGCACAGCGAACACACTGGTGAAAAGCGTGTGCTGGAGGGGCAGGGAGTAGTCCGCCACGAGGTCACAGGCCCCCCGTGGTGCCAGGCGTCGGACCAGCTCCACGCATTCCTGGTCAAGTGCCGCCGTAATCATGTCACCGGATGCGCCGGCCAGGCAGCGTGTGACCAGAGCACGGTATTTTCCGTGGTCGGGCGGGTCGAGTTCCTCGGGAATGAGGGGGCGGGTCCATCCGGCGGCGGGAATGGCGGTGTGCCTGCTCGAGAAGGCGACAGCGTCGCACAGGACGGCGCGGATGTCGGCGAAACGAGTGAGCACCCAGAATCCGCCGAACGCGGAAGTCCAGAAGATCGGCTCGTCGCGGAAGCGGTCGAACGCGGTGAAAGGATCGGTTGTGATGCCGGGACAGCTGTGGTGGTCGAACTCTCGAACGGCCGATGGTCGGTCGGGTCGTATGGTGGTCACGTGTCACGCTTCGATCTACCGGTTGCTGTGTGCGGGAACGCGTCCGATCCCCAGCCACGGAAGTCGGTGAGGGAGTAGAAACAGACGGACCACTCCAGCAGGCGGATAAGCTCCACCGCCGGCCCGAAGCAGGCCGCGGCCAGTGGAGTCAGCCGTCGTTTCGCGGATTCCGTCCGGCGAGCAAGTTCGGCACGCACCCAGTCCGGTGAGGCACCGTAGAACAAGATGTTGTTCTGTCCGGGCTGGTTTCGCTCCCACGAGAACGTGGCGAGGTCGTTGGCCAGCCGGACGGCCACCTTGACGTCGTCCAGCGCGGGCACGAGCACGTCCAACTGCTCGAGCAGGTCACGGCGACCGTAGGTGATCCACCGGGGAAAGTGGGTCATCCAGACCAGGACACTGTTCGCATGGGCGAGGTATTCCTGAACGTCCGTCGGGTCGTGGCCGTCTTCTCGTGCCCGGCCGGCGAGCCAGTCGTAGCGCATTCCCCGCAGCGCGCGGTCGAACTTCTCGATCCACAGCTCGGACAGTGCCGGATACAGGGGCTGCCCGACCAGTTCGTGTTGCCAGGCGGACAGTGCGGACACCAGTGGCTGGCTGTCGTCGCGCTGGCCGGTTCGCACCACTGCGTTGCAGCGGCTGAACAGGTCGTCGAGTTCGTCCAGACCGGTGATGTTCCACTCGACGTGGTCGTCCAGCGCGTAGGTCCAGACGCACATGCGGGCGGCGGGACGGAGCTCCACCGCGCCACGCCACGGGCTGACGGTCGCAGCGGTGAGGGACATCGCCTCCGCCGGCACCGCCCGCAGGATTGCCGGGTGCTCCTCGGCCCAGCCACGAAGGTCATGCAGGATCCGCAGGGCGAGCACCGCAATCGGCGCGCACTGAGCGGCTGACGGAAGGCCGTCGACCGGCGTGTACGTTGTCTGCGCCGTCATGGCCCGGCACCCCCTTTCCGGAGCGCGATGGTGTAGGCGGCGAGGACCGCGGCGCGGACGACGGTGGGTGGGGTGTAGAGCCCTTTGCCGATCCACAGCTCCGCGAAGTCGGTGACTTCCAGATGTTCGGCGAGGTAGTCGTGGGCGCGACGGTAGGTCGCGTGAGCCGCGGGTGCGGCGGCGGTATCGAGCGCGTCGAGCGCGAGGACGGCGTAGGCGGTCTCTTCGGGTAGCCCGCCCGCTGTGCCCCAAGATCCGTTGTCGTGCTGACTGTCCAGCAGCCAACGCCAGGTCGCGGCCAGTTCTCGCGGGCGGGCACGGGCCATCCCGAAGGTGACCTGTGCCGTGGCGTAGTAGGGCGAGAGGTGCCACTTGTCCTGCCACCACGCACCTTCCCGTCGCGCATCGAGCAGGAACTCGGTGGCTTTGGTGATCTGCGGACGGTACCGGCCGGGGTCGGCGTCGAGGGCTTCGAGCACCCGCGCGTTCGCGCTCACCGGGGCTCCGCGCTCGTAACCGAACCCGACGAAATGCGTGTCCGCCTCGAACGACAGCAACGCCTCCAGCAACGACGCGACCGGGTGGCCGAAGCCGCAGAGCACGTTGGCCACCATGGCGGTGTCGTCGGAGTCCGGGACGGGGAATCCCGCGCTGAGCGCCATCCCGTCGGGTGCCGAACCGGCCAGCCGCGCCAGCCGCGCCACGTGTACTCCGGCCGCGCGAGGAACAAGCCCCGCCCGCCGCAACGTATACAGCACCCACGCCGGCTCGAAGACGTCGATCGGGTACACCTCCGGCATCCCCCCGTCTCCGGTGGAGCCGCTCGCCCGGTGGAGGTAGACCAGAGCGGAGGGGGCGCCGTTCGCCTGCCACAACGCGACCGTCGCCGCCGGGTTGTCGGCCATCGAACCGTTGCCGGAGCTGAACTTGGCCATCTCCTCGACCGGAACGAGAGTGCCGAGGGCCTCCAACGAGTACAGCAGCGACGTAGGTCGGCGGGTCAGCGTCCCGACAGGGACGCGGGACAGCTTCGCGGACCGCAATCGAGCGACGTCGCGCATACCGTCGAAGTGGGGCAACAGTCCCTCGGCCTCGGCCGCGTCCAGCAACGACGACGCGACCAGTTCGAAACCAATCATCTCCGCCGCCGTGCCGCCCCAGTCCAGGGCATGCCGTCGCAGATACTCCGCACCCGCCCGGACGGCCGTCACCGCCCAGTCCTGCCGGATCTCAGCCAACGCCAGCACCGTGGCGAGCGTGGACACCAGCCGATCCTGCGGACACGGCACGGACCCACCCCACGAACCGTCCCGGTGCTGACGCGCTCGCAACCACTGACCCGCGGCAGGGAACACCTCCCGACCGTTCACCGTGCGTGCCCGCGCGGCCCACGCGGTGGCATGGGCCGTCGACCCGACCGGTCGCTTACCCAACTCACCCAGCAGACGGTCAGCGCGGACTGCGACATCGTGCGACGCGGTGCCCTCGGCCGTCGACTCACCTTTGTGGACACGGGCCGCTCTCGCAGAGGCGGAGGGCGGAACTCGGTTGCTCATCAGGTATCTCGCTTCTCAGCTGACGCGGGCGGTGAGGAAGGCGATCAGGTCCGCCCAGTCCCACCACACCTCGCGCGGAATGGTGAGTGTGGCCAGGGTGTCCAGGGCCACGGTCGCGTGCTGGCGGGCGTACCCGCGGGTGTACTCGTCCGCGTGCATCTGCTCAAGCAGGGTGGTGACACTCAGAATGTCGTCGGCGGTGAGCTCACGTGCGGACGTCAGCAGCGCCGCCAGCCGCCGTGTGGACCGGCCCGCCGGGTTGGCCAGCCCGGCGACGACGGGCAGGGAGCGCTTGCGGGCCGCGATGTCGGCACCGACCGGTTTCCCGGTCGTCCTGGGATCCCCCCAGATGCCCAGCCAGTCGTCAATGGCCTGGAACGCCAGCCCGAGCTGGGTCCCGGCGGCACCCAGGACAGCGACTGTCTCGCGGTCCGCGCCGGCGAGCACCGCCCCGATCCGGCAGGACGCGGCGATCAACGCACCGGTCTTGCCGCCGGCCATGCGTTCCCAGTCGGCGACCGTCACCGTGGCCGAGGTCAGAGAGAAGAGATCGTCGGCCTGCCCCGTGCACAGTCGCACCAACGCCTCGGCCAGCACCGCCTCCGCCTCGATGTGCTCGGCGAGCAACGAGACCGCCAGCGCCAGAACGGCGTCCCCGACCAACAAAGCCTTGCCGGCCCCGTAGACAGCCCACGCCGCCGGCCGGCCTCGCCGAGTCCGGTCGCGGTCCATGATGTCGTCGTGCAGCAGAGAGAACTCGTGCACAAGCTGTACCACCACCGCGCCCGCCACCACCTCCGCGGGTGGTGACGTCACCGAGGCCGTAACGGTGCGGGACGCCAACAACACCAGAGCAGGACGCAGCATCTTCCCGCTCCGAGCCGGGACAGGCAGGCCGTGCCGATCGCTGAGGCCACAGTGGTAGCCGGCCATGACCGCGAGGTCGGGATGCAAGGCGGTGAGTGCCTGCCGCAACGCGGGCAGGACCACCTCCCCGGCCCGCAGCAGGACAGCAGGGGTGGTGCGCGGGTCGGTCAGAACCTGGTCAACCATAACGATCAAATCCCTGAGACGTCGCCTTGGGCCGACCTCAAGAGTCCGCTGGACCGTGACGCCGCATCAAGTAGGCCACACGCGCGATGTGTTGAACTTCGGCGCTTGTTGCACACGCACCCTGATCCGATTCGTGTCACGCATGTGAAACAGGGGCCGAGAATGCAACAGGACTGGCCGCGCTGGCACTTCCCGCCGATCCCGCACGGCACGAACACAACCGCAACTCAACCGGTTAACGGTGTCACAGCCAGCGGTGCGGCTCGCGTCGAGGAACTCGCGTTCAAGCGGGTTGAGCGACGCCCGCCGGTCACCGGCATCCGCACAGTCACGGGCACCGGCAGGCGTGCTCCCGGTACAGCATCTCGTCATCTCGGTCGGTGTGACGCCACGCACGGGCGGCGTCGAGCCAGGAGCGCAGTTGCGGCCACGCCGTGAGCAGTGCCTCTTGGCTGATCTCGACGGTGCCGGTGTCGACGGTGATCAGACGGCGCTCGTCCGTCATGCGACGGATTCGGCGGTGGCCGGTACCTTGAGGACACGGTCGAAACACCAGAGTGCCACCGGCGGTGGCTGCCCAGCGTTTCGTACCCCACTCGAATGCCACCACTCCTCGGGGTGTGCCACGAATCCGGCCGCGGTCATCACGAAATGCAGCAGCGCTCGATTCACCAGTGACCGGCGACCGTACTGGTTCTTCGGCGGGTTGACGAAATACCAGCCGCTTGCCGCGCGGGCGACGAACTCGTCGAAGGGCGGTCCCCATCGGGGGCACGGCCCAGTCATGTTCACCTGGGGTGATCAACATAACGTTGTGTAGCGAGCAATGGGAGTGCTCGTGCGCGGTCTCCTGCATCCATTCGGTAGCTGCGGTGATGTTGGTGAACCCGGCGATTCGAAGCGCGCCGATTGCGGCGTTCCGCAGTGCCGCTATGTTTTGTGGTCCGTTTCTGGTGCGGGCTTGATGGAGGTCTTCGCGCCACACGGTGTCGCGGATGTAATGACTTTTGTTTTCGATTCCCCAATGTTTCCGGACGCGCGCGTGGAATCTGATTGCAGTCATATTCGAGTCACTGGTACCGAACAGTGCGAATTCTTTGCTGGTCCACGTGCCGTCCAGGTGTCCATTCACGGGTTGGGTTGACCAGCGGGTTTGTAGCGGGTCTGGTGTGAGCGTCAGCGTGCCTGTGAGATGATCATGGTATGGAGCGGGCCGGGGCGCAGTTTTCGTCGTATGACGAGTTGCGGTCTCTGGTTGAGGGTTTGGTTGCGCGGGTTGAGTTTCTTGAGGCGGAGAACGCCGAGCTACGGGCCGACAACACCAGGTTGCGGGCTGAGAACGCGGCGCTGAAGCGGAAACTCGGTAGCGACTCGACGAACTCGTCGACGCCGCCGTCAAGCTAATAGGTTAGCTCTACCAGCAACCGTTGCAGGCCCCAGATAACCCGAGATGGCTGGCGTTGCGGCTCGCCTGAGAGGTGCAAGTCGGGGAACCGGTTCCAGAGGGCACGCAGGGCGACATCTGTTTGCAGTCGAGCCAGGGGCGCACCTAGACAGTAGTGTATACCAGCCCCGAACCCAAGGTGGTTGTGCGCATTAGGCCTCAATACCCACAATTGATCCGGGTCGCGGAATACGGTGGGATCACGATTAGCCGCGCCGATCAACACCACAATGGGCTGACCGGGCAGGACTGTTCGGCCGCCCAGGTCAGTGGGACGTGCCACCGTCCGGATCGTGTACTGCACCGGTGGATGGAGCCGTAGCACTTCATTGATTAGTGCGGGTATGAGTTGGAGATCGTCTAGGAGATCGTGCTGTTGAGCGGGATGGTCCAGGAAAGCAAGTACTGCATTTCCGATGAGATTCGCGGTCGTTTCGAATCCTCCGACGAGTAGTACCTCGATCGTCGCAAGTAGATCGGAGGTACTCAGTTGGGAGTTCTCTTCAGCCGTGACGAGCCTGCTCAGCAAGTCTCCGGTGGGATTCCGACGGCGGTATTCGAACAGTTTACCCAGGTAACTGGCGAGCTCACTCAGGACTTCTGACAGGCGGTCTGCATCGCTGCGATTCCCGATACCGTGTAACAGTGAGCTGAGCACCGCAGTCCAAGATACAAATCTTGCCTCATCGGTCGGCGGAAGGCCGATCACCGCACAGATCGTGCGTATTGTGATCGGCAGGCTGAATTCCGTCACGAGGTCGGCGGTCGGCCGGTCGGCCAGCCGCATGATCTGTTCGTTGACCGTTTGCTCGATGAAAGGGCGGAGTCTGCTGATCGCTCGGGGCGAGAACCAGGGCGCCACCAGTTCCCGGAGCCGGCCGTGATCCGGCGGGTTCATCGACAGGAAGGAGTCGTCGATGGGATGGACCACTGTCGTTGCCGCGACGGACTCGCGGATGGACCCGGACCGTCTGGAGAAGGTCGGAGCCGCCAGGAAGGCGCTGTTGTGAAGCACCTGTTTACAGAGGTGATGGGAGAGCACGAGGTGCGTTCCTCGCCGGCTCGTGATGACCTCTGCTGCGGCGCGCAGTTGCTGATAGCCCGGGTAGGGGTTCGATCCTGGCTGTTGTCGCAGGACAAGATCCGCAGGATCGACACTGTCGGCCCGTCGCCCGATGTCGTCGGATCGGCGCTCCGATGGCCAGGACGGGTTCACGGGTGTCCGACACGGTTGCTGGGATGGTAGGGCGACCATCGGAACTGCTGAAAGAACCTTTCGGCTATTTCTACCCAGATAGTCAGCTGTTCCTCGGACTCCAGAAAATGGTGCATGCTCACTAGTAGCCAACTGTAGACGGCTTGACTGTCCCGGCACCCGGCGCAGTTTCCTGATGTGCAACAGAACTGAACGGAATGGTCCGCCCGGTAGGTATTGAATCCGGGCAGGACAGGGTTGCCATTTTTCTTGCGTTCGGCGTGTGCTGGATGGTTCCAGCTGATGCTCGGACACGTGTCATATCCGAATGTACCCCAATGGGTCCGTCCAGTAATCATCGTTTCCAGATAGTAGGGGTGACTGATCACACGGTTCGGGTACAGGTTCAGTACTCGGCGCGAGGCGTCCAACAGTTCGCGACCCTTGACGAGCCCGACCGGGTCGTCGGTGTCATAGGAGCTGTAGAAGCCAAAGTTCACCTGGTTTCCGTTGTCCACAATTCGCCGGACGGTGTCCTCCACATAGGGCATCCCCTCTTCGGAGATCGAATAGATCCACACCGCGCGCTGGTCATTCCGGTAGTTGAGAAGCGCTTTCTCAAAAATTCCTTCGAACCTCGATCCGTTAGGGCGGATCGCTCTCAACTGGTCATCGACGGGCCCGCCTCCAAAGACTGATACGGCGACTGTGACATTCTCAAATCCGATGAGAGGCAGGCGTCGAATGCCGTTCGTCACGACAGTCACGTACGGCAGGGTCTCGACGAAGGGGATGACGCGATCGACGACAAGGGTGGGCTCGCCGCCTAGGAGTAGAACGTGGCTGATTCTCGATCTCTTGAGCCGTTCAGCGAACACTCGGATCTGGTTCACATCACGTATCTCGTTGACTCCCTTATCGAGGTCGTGCGAGAAGAACCAGCAACCCTTGCATCTGATGTTGCAGTTGTTGGTCAGGAAAACCTGCGCGGTACGCACACCTCGGCTGAACTCCTGCAACCTGCGCACGCGGGCGGCGAGCACAGGATTGCTGGCGGTGAGCTCCCCGATCCGTTGGTTCATGCGTCCACGTGACGGACGTAGTTCGACGTTGACAGCCGAGGCCATGTTTCTCTCCTTTCTCAGGATAACCAGATCCTTATTGCCGGTACGCCGCCTTCCATGAAAGCCCTCGCAGATGAATTTTCTCAGGTCGTGAGTGCCAAGACGGCGTTATGACCACCAAACCCGAATGAAGTGGACAGTGCCGCGTCAAATCGTCTGGGCCGCGCCTTGCCCGCTACCAGGTCCAGATCGGCAGCCTCCGGGATTGGTCGGCACAGGTTGGCGGTGGGCGGAACAAGTTGGTGGTACAGGGACAAGGCGGTATAGGCGGCCTCGATCGCTCCTGCCGCTCCCAGTGCATGGCCCGTAACTCCTTTGGTGGAGGTGATTACCGCCTGGGGCACGGTTCGAGTCAGAACGCCGGCCTCCACGGCATCACCGAGGGGCGTGGAGGTGGCGTGCGCGTTTACATGTCCGATTTCTCCAGGCGAAAGCCCAGCGTCGGCGCATGCGGTCAGCATCGCCGTCGCGGCGCCTGCGCCCTGGGGATCAGGTGCGGTGGCGTGATGAGCATCGGCGCTTGCTCCATAACCAGCGACGCGAGCCCACACGCGGGTTCCGCGGGCCCGCGCGTCGGATGCACGCTCCAGCACAAGTACCGCTGCGCCCTCGGCCATGACGAATCCGTCGTGCCCCGCGTCGAAGGGCCGGGAAGACCGCTCCGGCGGATGCGCCTGTCCTCGGGACAGGGCGTGCAGCTTGGCGAACCCGGCCATATTCAATGAGGTCACGCCAGCTTCCGAGCCGCCGCACAGCACGATGTCGCACGTTCCAGCCCGAAGCAGGCTCAAACCAAGTCCGATGGAAGTAGCGCCGGACGCGCATGCGGTGGACACAACCAGGCTGGGTCCCTTGGCGCCGAGTTCGATCGACAGCACGCCCGACACCATGCCCACTAGCGCTTTGGGAAGGAAGGTTGCGGATACCGACAGTGGGCCTGTACGCAGCAGGCGGGCGTGGTTGTCCTCAAAGGTAGCGATGCCGCCTGCTCCGGTGCCCAAAATCACTCCGACACGCGTCCCGTCCCAAGTCGACGGGCACAGTCCTGCATCGGATACTGCGGCCCGTGCAGCCACGAGCGCCAGATGGGAACAGCGGTCATACCGCGTCGACACTCGCCGCCCAACCAGACGGTCCGGGTTGAACACCTCGTCGGGTACCACACAGGCGAAGTCGACCGGTGCCCCAGCAAGGCGCGGAAGCCGTCGTACGGTAGTGCGGCCCGCACATACTGTTGCCCAGTTGGTTGACCGGCCCAACCCGGCAGGCGTCACCAACCCAATCCCCGTGATGGCAGCGTCATCCCGGTATATCACGACGTGATCGCTGCCCTGTGCAGCACCTGACATACCTGCTCCACCGTGCTAGCGCTCGACAACTGATCATCATCGGTCGGTTCGATACCGAGCATTTCACCCATGACGTCCGTCACCTCGACCGTCGACACCGAGTCGACACCGAGTTCGTCCAACGTGGCACCCAGCGTGATCGCCTCGACAGGCACATCGAATCGTTCGACAAGAACATCGCGGAGTTGCTCAAATATATCGCTCATGATGCGCCTTTACCCTTCGTGCATACTTCTATTAGTGCCACGCTCACCACAGTTGCGTCTCCCGGCGTCGTGGCAGCTCTCTGGAGTGGCACAGCATGACGAGTAACAGTTCGTCATGCTGTGCGGTCACTCCACACCCTCTCAAGCTCATAGCCCGACACATATACATGAAAACACTTGACGAACTTATTTCCACCCCATATACATGTCCAGATTGTTTAATATGGCGTCATGTTTAATGGATGCGGCTCTTCTGGAGGGATGCTGAGATGGTGCGTCATCAGGGAGTTTTAGCGACCAGGTGGTCTTGAGGTGTCCATTCACGGGTAGGGCCTGACCTGGGCGGCGTGCTGGCTTGATCTTGGATGTCGGTGTGTGGGTCATGGTGTGGTGTCCGCCGATCGTCGTCCGTCTTATGAGGACCTTGCTGCGGAGAACGGTGAGCTTCGGTCGTTGGTCGAGCGGCTGGCCGTGCGGTTGGACGCGGTGGAGACCGAGTTGGCCGCGGTGAAGCGGCAGTTGGGTCGGGACTCGTCGAACTCGTCGACGCCGCCATCGAAGGATTCTCTTGCGGGGAAAGCGAAGCAGCGGGCTGATCGGTCGTCACGCGAACGGTCCAAAGACCGCAGGCGGGGTGGTCAGCCGGGCCGCAAGGGCACCGGTCTGATGCCGACGGCGGATCCGGATCGCACCCAGCGGGTGGACCCGCCGGCCCGGTGTCGGGACTGCCGGGCGGACCTGTCCGGTGCCGCTGAGCTGGCTGCCGGGTGGGCGCAGGTGTGGGATGTTCTGCCTCCGGTGCTGGAGAAGGCGCACTACCAGTTACCGCGCCGGAGGTGCGGTTGTGGCGTGACGACGACCGCGACACCGCCGTTCGGGCAGCCCGGCACGGTGTCCTACGGGCCGAACCTCAACGCCGCGGCGGTCGTGTTGGGCAGCGAGGGCAACGTGCCGGTGGAACGGACCGCGATGCTGATCCACACGCTGCTCGGCATCGAGGTGTCGGTCGGGTTCGTCGCCCGCGCCGCCGAACGGCTGGCGGACACGCTGGCCACGGCCGGGTTCGACGAGGCGATGAAGACCGCACTACGCGGCGAGGATGTGCTCTGCGGGGATGAGAGTCCGGTCAACGTGCTCAGCAACGACCTCGACGACACTGGTGAGCAGGTGCAGGGTGCGCCGCACGCGGTCACACTGCGCACCCCCGACGCCCGCCTGATCTGGTACGCCGGGATGACCTCCCGCACCAAGGACTCGATCGCCGACCTCGATGTCCTCAACGGCTGGCACGGCTACCTGGTGCGGGACGACTACGCCGGCTGGCACCAGTTCGACCCGCACCTGGCCGGAGTGCAGCAATGCTGCGCGCACATCATCCGCCACTGCAAGGACGTACTCGGGTTGCACCCGGACTGGCAGAAATGGGCGAGCAAGGTCATCACCGTGCTCCGCGACACCGCCAAGGCCGTCGACCAGGCCCGCGCCGCCGGCGCCGACCACCTCGACCCCAACCTCCTGGCAGACCTGCGAGCTCGCTACGACAAAGCCGTCGCCTGGGGGTATCACCACCAACCGACACCGCAACTGGCACAAGGGCAACCACCCCGGCTACACCCTCGCCCAACGCCTCAAGGACAAAGCCGACCAGGTCTGGCTATTCGCGAAGAACTTCGCCGCCCCCTGGACAAACAACGCATCCGGGCAAGCACTCCGCAGCCCGAAACGACACCAGGCAGTCTCCGGCTACTGGCACACCACCAACACCCTCCGCGCCGACCTCCGCATCCGCTCCTACCTCGCCGGCGCCCGCGGTCACGGCATCCCCGCCATCGACGCCATCCACACCGCACTCACCGGCCGACCCTGGCTCCCCACAACAGCCTGAGCCAATCCACGCAGTCACCCGTGAATGGACACGTCCTCCACTGCTGCGGGTCGGCCCGCGCAAGCCGAAGCCGGGGCGGAAGAAGGCCGAGAAGTACCTGCTGGTCGCGTGCACCGAACTGTTCACCCACTACCTGCTCGGCGACCGGGACATGGCCACGTTCAAAGCGTTCGTCCTCAAAGACCTCACCGACTCGGTGATCGTGCACGACCGCTACCACCTATACGACTCCGCCGAGATCGGCACGCTCACGCATCAGCTGTGCTGCCAACTGGCCGCCGTCAAAATGGGGGACTCCCCGGACATACCCGTCTTGTCGCCTGGACACCTCGATGAACGAGAGCCGGTTGCGCACAACCTCGTGCGTTGCCGCGAAATCGCCTGCGTCGAGGCGTCGCTGAACGGCGTGGTCGGCAGCGCGGTTGTCGCGGTTGGCCTCGTACCACGCCGTCAGGACGAGCATCGGTGACGACGACGGTGTGCCTGGCTTCGGCGACCTACGTGCTGCGGGTGCTGGCCGCGCTCGGGTTGCCGTGTCAGTCCAGGACATGCGGTCATCGCCGGCCGGTGCCGACCGGGACGACATTCGGGGACACCCGCAGGCGTCGCGCCCGGTCGAAGTGCCGGCGGGCCTGGACGGAGTCGTCGCACGCCAGTGCCACGTCGCCGAGCACCTGCCAGCATGCCGCCTCGTCGGCGTGGTCGCTGCTGTTCTCGAAGATCATCGCTGCCCGCTCCAGGACCGGGCCGGTCCGGGTGTAGGTGCCCTGGATGGCGTGCACCCGCCCGATCCCCAGCAGGGTGAGGGCCACGCACCGCTCGTCGTCGAGCTCCTCGAAGATGTCCAACGCGTCGTAAAGGGAGCGCAGCGCCCGCTCCTGGTGGCCGCGGGCGGTGTGCAGCTTGCTCATCTCACGCAGCACCACCCCCTCCCGGTGGGTGTCGCCGAGCTCCCGGGCCAGCCCGAGCGCCTGGTCGAACCAGACCCCCGCCCCGGCCGGGTCGCCCTGCGCGAGCAGGATCGCGCCGACGGCCTTGCGCAGCTGCGCCTCGGTGTGCCGGTCGCCCTCGGCCACCACGAGGTCGAGCGCGCGACCGACCTGCGCCAGCGCCCTCGGGTAGTCGCCCTCGACGCGCCGGACCGTCGCCAGGCCGGCGATCGCAAGCGCCCGGCCGCGCCGGTCGCCGAGCCGCTCGTAGAGGCGTTCGGCACGGCGCAGGTTCGGCGCCGCCCGGTCGAGCTGGTCCCGGTAGATCTCCACCTGGGCCAGCCCGCGCAGCAGCTCGGCCTCGCCGCGCAGGTTGCCCCGATCGCGGACCACCCGCAGGGCGAGGCTGTGCCCGTGCCACCACTCCTTGTACAGCGTGCGGTGGTCGAAGTACGGGGCGGTCACGGTGGCCAGCTCCCAAGCCTGCTCGTCGAGGCCCCAGTCGGCGGCCAGCGCCACGGCGGCCAGCAGCGTGGACCGCTCGCTGTCGAACCAGACGAGCGGGTCGGCACCGGGCTGGCGCGCGAGGTGCGCCCTCGGCCAGCGCCGGGGTGAGTCGCCGGCCGGCGAGCGCACCAGGCTGGGGCCGAGACCGTCGGCCGCCGACTCGGCGAGCGACAGCCAGGTCGCCAGGTATCGGGTCACCGCGGCCAACCTGACCGGCTCGGGGACCGAGGCGGCGGTCTCCACCGCGTAGGCGCGGAGCAGGTCATGCAGCCGGTAGCGGGGCTGGCCGGCCGGGTCGGTGCCGGTCAGCCGGACCAGGTTGGCGTCGACCAGCGAGTCCAGCGCCTCCTCGGCGTCCCGGCGGTCGAGCAGCGGGTCGACTACCCAGCCCGGCACGGTGTGCGCGCCGAGCAGGCCCAGCAGGCCGAAGGCCTCCGCCGCCGGCCGGGGCAGCGCCCGCACGCTGAGGTCGAAGCTCGTGCGCACCCCGAGGTCACCCGTGCGCAGCTCGGACAGCCGCCGCGACTCGGCGGCCAGCCGCTCGGCGAGCACCCGCAGCGGCCACGCCGGCCGCCCGGCGAGCTTGCCGCCGGCGATCCGGATCGCGAGCGGCAGGTGGTCGCAGTACCCGGCGATGGCGCCGGCCTGCTCCGGCTCGGCGGCCACCCGGTCCGCGCCGAGGATGCCGGCCAGCAGGAGCCGGGCGTCCGGCGCGCCGAGCACGTCCAGCCGGACGTGGCGCGCGCCGACGAGGTCGGGCAGCGACCGCCGGCTGGTCACCAGCACCGCGCACCCGCCGGCCGCCGGCACCAGCGGCCGGACCTGCGCGGCGTCGGCCGCGTCGTCGAGCACCACGAGCACCCGCCGGTCGGCCAGGGTCGTCCGGTACAACGCGGACCTGGCCTCGTGGCCGTCCGGGATGCCGGTGGCGTCGAGCGCGTGCAGGGCCTCGGCCAGCATCACCGCCGGGTCCCGGGGTGTCGGCGACGTGCCGGCGAGGTCGAGGTAGAGCTGGCCGTCCGGGAACTCCGGTGCGAGCCGGTGCGCGGCGTGCACGGCCAGGCTCGACTTGCCGACCCCCGGCCCGCCGGTGACCACGACCACCGGCGGCGGGCGCCCTTCCGAGCGGGTCGACACCAGGCCGGTGACCTCCGCGAGCTCGGCGTCGCGACCGACGAAGTCGGCGAGGTCGGCCGGCAGCTGGCGGGTCGGCCGGGCGGGCGGCTCGGCGGGCTCCGGCGTCGGGTCGAGCTCCGGGTCGGCGCGCAGGACCTGCTCGTGCCGCCGCAGCAGCGCCGGGCCGGGGTCGATGCCGAGCTCGGCGGCCAGCCGGCCACGCGCCCGGTCGAACACGGTCAGCGCCTCGGCGGCCCGGCCGGTGCGGTAGAGGGTGAGCATCAGCTGGCCGACCAGCCGTTCGCGCAGCGGGTGGGCGGCGACCAGCTCTGTCAGGTCGGCCACCAGCCCCGGCCCGCCGCCGGAGTCCAGGGCGAGGTCGAACTGGTCCTCCTGCGCGACCAGGCGCAGCTCGGCGAGCCGCGCGGCGGCCGCCGCGACCGTCGGGGTCGGCGTCACGTCGGCGAACGGCGCGCCCCGCCACTGGGCCAACGCCCGTTCGTAGAGCCCGAGCGCCCGGCGCGACGAGCCGGCCCGGTGCGCGTCGGCGGCCTGCCGGACGAGCCGCTCGAACCGGTGCAGGTCCAGCTCGCCGTCGTCCACCCGCAGCAGGTAGCCAGGCTTGCGGGTGACCAGCCGCGCGGCCGCGTCCGGGGGCGGCAGGTCCGGCCACAGCTCGTCGACGAGCTGGTCCATGCTGACCAGCTCCCCGGGCCGCACCAGCAGAAGCGCCAGCACCGTCCGCACCCTCGGTGGCCCGATCGCCACCGGCCGCCCGTCGTCGAGCACCGCCAGCGGGCCGAGCACGTTGAACTCCACCGGGTTCCGCCTCCCCCATGCCAGAACCACCGCTCCCCCACCGACCATTCTGGCGCACCGGCGGCGCGATCGCGTTCGTCCTTTCGGGCGGTCAGGTTTCGGTCAGGTTCCCGGCGGGCGGATGGGTCACGGTGGGTCTCGTCCTGTTCGACACATGAGGGGGAATTTCGGTGAGATCGTTCAAGACACTCGTCGTGGCGGGCCTGCTCGGCCTGGCCGCGACCACAGCTGTCGCCGCGCCGGCGAGCGCGTCGGCCGAACCGGCCGGGGACCCGTCCGCTCAGGCCATCTCCTGCAGCGGCACGATCACCTACGCGCGCACCCACTCGTCCGGCCTCGGGGAGCTGGTCATCTACTACAACAGCACCAACGGCGGCACCAACAGCGCCTGCTTCTACCACCGGGGCGCGGCCTACGGCGTCGCGGCGCCGACCGAGGTGCAGATCTTCCGCTGCCGGGAGACCTCCGGCGAGGGCGGGGCGTGCACGCCGACCGTGAGCCCGCCGCCCAACCGGGGCAACTTCGAGTACTACGCCGGTCCGGTCGGCGTGACCGGTGCGGCCAACTACTGCGTGGCCGCCTACGGCGAGATCACCTGGAGGGGGACGACGCACTGGATCAGAAGCGGCCGCCAGGGCTGCTAGTCCGACCTGACCGCCGGCCCCGCCCCGTCCTTCGGGGCGGGGCCCGTGTGTCCTCGACCACGGGAAGGCGTTACTCGCTCGGTCTTGTCGGTGGCGCGGTGTTCATGGTTGGGCCAGGGGGTGGGGTTGCTCGGTCGTAACTGGTCAGGTCGCCGTGGGCGGTGGTCAGTGAGTTGCGGGTAGTCAGGGTCGGCCCTCGGTGAGCATGACGAGGACTTCGAAGAAGTGTTTGCCGTGTTTGGCGGCGGTGGAGAGGTAGCTGCGGATCGCGCAGAACTGTGTGGCTCCGGTGAGGCTGCGCAGGCATCCGGATACCTTCTGCCGGAGCTTGATCATGCGGATGTCGCGCTCGGAGCCGTTGTTGTCGGCGGGTATTCGCCAGTCGGTGGTGAAGCGGAGGTAGTCGTCTTGGCGGTCGAGCAGCCGGTGAGCGAGTGCGTTGTGCTTGCGCAGCACCTTTCCGCGGCGAGCCGCGGTGGTGGTGATGCCGATCTGGGCGGCTGAGTGGTAGAGCTGAACCTGGGTGTCCAGCCCGTCAGCATCGACGGCGTCGGCTCCTGCGGGCGAAATGAGCCGCCCCTGGGGCGTTTCCGGGCCAAGGCCTTCACGTTTCGCGAAATTTTCGCTACTGTGGATCTGGGAGCGCTCCCAGATCCATGGACCTCCTCTCCTCTGCCTCCTTGTTGAACGTTTCCGGACGACGCGGCGGCGGGCTTACGTCACCCTGCACAAAGGAGTGCTGATGTCGGGACGAGTCGGAAAGCGCCGCACCTTGCTCGCCGCGTTGGCTGCCGCGGGTTCCATCGCGTGCACGGTCCTGACGGCAGCGGCGGGCGGGTCGTTGGCGAGTGACGCGGACGCGGCGGCCGCGTTCGCCTGCCAGGTCGACTACACGACCAGCGACTGGGGCCGTGGGTTCGGCGCCGAGGTGACCGTCGCCAACCTCGGTTCAGCGGCGGTCGACGGCTGGACGCTGACCTACACCTACGCCGGCAATCAGACTCTTCAACACGGCTGGAGCGGCAACTGGTCCCAGTCGGGCAACAAGGTCACCGTCACCAACACGAGTTGGAACGGCACCATCGCGGCGGGCGGCACTGTCAAGGCGGGGGCGAACTTCTCCTACAGCGGCAGCAATGCCAAGCCGACGGACTTCGCCGTCAACGGTGCCGCGTGCACCGGCACCGTTCCGCCGGTCGACGGTCCCGCGCCGGCGCTGCGTGTCGCCGGCAACAAGATCGTCACCGCGAACGGCGAGCCGTACCGGCTGCTGGGGGTGAGCCGCTCCAGTGGCGAGTTCGCCTGCGTGCAGGGTAAGGGCATGTGGGACGGCGGTCCGGTGGACCAGGCGTCGGTGGACGCGATGAAGACCTGGAACATCCACGCGGTGCGGATCCCGTTGAACGAGGAGTGCTGGCTGGGTGTCAACGGCTCACCCGGCGGCGCCATCTACCAGCAGGCCGTCAAGGACTACGTGGACCTGCTGGTGAAGAACGGCATCAATGTGATCCTCGACCTGCACTGGACGTGGGGCGCCTACGCGAACGGCCCGGAGTGGCACTGCACCGACGAGCACGCGGTGTGCCAGAAACCGATGCCGGACGCCCAATACGCCCCGCAGTTCTGGACCGGCGTCGCCACCGCGTTCAAGAGCAACGACGCCGTCGTCTTCGACCTGTTCAACGAGCCGTACCCGGAAATCGCCAGCGACTGGAACAAGACCCTGGGCTGGCAGTGCTGGCGGGACGGGGGCACCTGCACCGGCCTGCCCTACGAAACCGCCGGCATGCAGGACCTGGTCGACGCGGTGCGGGCCACCGGCGCGACCAACATGCTCATGCTGGGCGGCCTGGAGTGGGCCAACGACATGCGGGAGTGGCTGGCCCACAAGCCGGTCGACCCGTTGAACAACATCGCGGCGTCCTGGCACGCCTACAGCTTCAACGCCTGCGCCACCGAATCCTGCTGGGACAGCCAGATCGCGCCACTCGTCCAGCAGGTCCCGGTCGTGGTCGGTGAGTTCGGCCAGGACAACTGCGGCTTCGACTACATGCAGCGGTTGGTGGACTGGGCCGACGCACACGACATGGGTTACCTCGCGTGGACCTGGAACCCGTGGGGGTGCAGCACAGGCGCCGTGCTGATCACCGACTGGAACGGCACACCCGAGCCCGGAGTCGGCGAGGGCTTCAAGACCCACCTGCTCAGCCAGGACCCCTACGACAGTGTCCGCTGATCACACCCGAGCGCCAAGGAGGGCGTTCATGCATCGCAAGATCGTCTCGGCACTGCTTCCCTTTCGAGAACCTCATCCGGCAGACCGCGAACGCCATCGTGTCGTCGAGGATGCAGCGAACTGACCTGCCCCGCCCTACTCGATCGCATCAGCGACAACATTAAAACCCCTTGGCGGCGGCGGTTCCTCAGCAACGACTGACCGCCAGCTCACAGCGCGTGAGCGCAACCGAGGCCAATCATTCCCGGGTGCGTTTCCTGGGGTGCGTCGGGCGAAACCTGACCACCCCGGGGCATCTCGAGTGAGGGACACACCTTCCTGCCGGCTGGTTATCTGCGGACACGAGTCCACGTTTCACGCTCGCTTACGAACCGTCGTCACTTGGCTGATCGCGGGTCTGCGGGCGTCAATCGGTCGAGCCAGGCTCCGAAGGTGACGGTGCGCTTGGGTGGCGGGTCAAGCAGTGCTGGCAGCATGCCCCAGCGCTGTTGATCATCTCCACACGCGGTCGCCAGCAGCTCCGCGACCTGGTCGGCTTGCTCCGCAGCGTCGAGCACGCCCGCGGCGGGGAGGACGCGCAGGATCTCCGGTGTGGTGAAGCGGGACCGCAGCAGCCCATCGATCGTCACGTCTCGCTGAGCGGCGCGCGCCTTCAGATACTTCACGTGCGTGCACAGGACCGCAGCGGGATCGTCGTGTTCGACCAGCTCGTCATCGTTCGGCACTTCGATCAGCTTCGGTCGCTGCTCTTCGGCTGCTTGCCGCACTCGCGCGAGCTGTGCCGCGGAGGCCGCCCTCAGCTCACCCTCGCTGTTCTGGTGGATCACCTCGAGCGCCCGCTCGTCCAGAGTCGGCAGCCACGCGATCAGCTCGGCGCGAGGCACGCGTGAATTCGTGGTCAACACCGCCAGGGCGGTCACCCGCTCGTCATGCCACTGTGCGAGACGCTCCCGGTCACGCGGCTGGTGGTCCGATGGTTCGGCAGTCCGTAGTACAGCTACGGTGTCGGTCAGGAGCTGTACGTCCTCGCTCAGTTCGGCCAGCGCGGCGATGGCGCGCCACTCAGGACCTATGTACCGATCTACTGGTGTCCAGCCGCCGTCAACCACTTCATGCACCAGGCCGCGCAACTCGTCGGCAGCCAGCTGACGTAGTCGCGCCCATCGACGCAGATGCCGTGCGGCGACACAAAGTCGTTCGCCTTGTAGGTACTCCGCATCTCGCAACTTTTCGCTGATCACCTCCGGAATGCAGGCCAGCAGCGCCTCGTCGGTGAGCTCGTGTGGATACTTGAGGAGAATCCGCCGAATCAGCATCGCGTGCGCACCGTCACGGGCTGACGATGCCCACAGCTGCGGATGCTGCTCCAGCAAGGACCACGCCGTCTCGGCGCGCTCGGTCCGCTCCTGGTCGAGTCGCTCCAGCACCTCGCGTCGTTCCCACTCGGACATCGACATGACATCGGGAGGCGGCTCGCGCTCGGTCAACGCCGCATCAACGAGCGCGAGCCGCACCGACGACGGCATCTCCTCGTCGACGACCCTCGACCAGCGAAAGGCGACGCTCCGCACGCTCGTCCACTCGACACACCCCGCCAACTCGCAGGCCAGCTCCATCCACCCGTGCGCGCCACACCACGCGACCAGATCCGGCAACGGACCATGTACCTCCACCGCGGCCCGCACCAAACCGGGATCGAGCGCCCAGTCCCCCAACAGCTCGACAACCAGGTACGACGGCGCCTCCCGAACCAGGTACTCCCGCAGACCGTCATCCAGATCGTTCCGGCCTGCCAACTCGACCAACAGCCTGGGTTGACTCCGAGCAACGGCGGTGACCACACCACGCACCTGTGCCGCCGACAACGACCGCAAACGCGCGAGGGCCGCGACAACAGCTGGGCTCATGGCCGACACACTGGCATACGACACGGCCCTGGACATGAGGTGCCGGTGGAGGCAGCGGTGTTCGCCGGACCTGCGGGGCCTCAGAATGACTGGCCCGTTGATGGTCGTCGGTGTGCTGGTGGGTCTGAGACGATTCGTTGAATGGTCAGTCGTCCACGGCTTTGTCTGGGGTGGGCGTGTAGGGCGTGGATGCCGCGAGTTGAGCGGTGCAGGCCTGTTGAACGGTTGCTCTGAGTTGGCGTTCGGTTCGTCCCCAGGCGGCTCCCCATTCGTCGGATAGACCATAGAGCTGGCCGAGGGGAAGGCCGATGACGCTGTTGGCGCAGCCGGATCGGCCGAGGATCTCGTCGACTTTGTCCACGATCCATCTTTCGCCGGCGATTCCGTCAGCGTGCATGCGGGCGAGTTTGATGAAGGCGATGTGGGCTGCGGCTGAGTCGGAGTCGGGGATGGGGGTTGCGCAGTCGGCGAGAGCGTCCGGCAGGGTGTCGTGGACCTCGTAGGGGTCCTTGCCGCTGAAGCCGGCCAGCGTCTGGAGGGCGTGTCCGTCGTAGCCATTGACAAGCCAGTGCGCGGCCCAGAGGGGAACCCGCTCGGTGGGCACCATGCCCAGCGTTACCCAGGCAGCGACGAGCTGAGGAGAAGGGATGTCGCCGGAGCTGACCGCAGGACAATCATGCATGGACGCATGATCCCTGGTCGGTCGGGGTCGGAGATACTCATTTCCTTGCAAAGCCAGAACGAGCCGCCTTCGCTGATGTCGCGTTGCGGTTAGGGCTGATAGGGCCAGCGGTTGTCGGTGATGGGTGATTCGGGGTTGAAGCGGAGTTGTGCGTCGTCGGGGTTGGTGCCGAGGCGTGGGCGATCTCGTGCCAGGTGTGGCCGTTGGCGCGGGCGTCGTGGACGAACTGCGGCAGGAAGCGGTCGGCCTGGTCGATGAGGCTGGTGACCAGGGCGATCGCGGTGAGGTCGTCGCCGAGCCAAAGCCCGCGGCGCCGGGCGAGGGCGGTGAGGGCGTCGTCGATGAGGTCGTAGGTGTCGTCACCGCTTCGCGGGCTCGGCTGGTTGCTGGTCATGGTCGTCTGCTCGGGCTCGGCTGTGGGCGAGGCGGTAGGAGTCGGTGCCGGTTTCGATGATGTTGCCGCCGAAGGTGATGCGGTCGACGATGGCGGCGCAGAGCCTCGGGTCGGTAAAGGTTTTGGTCCAGCCGCCGAAGCTCTCGTTGGAGGCGATCGCGACGGAGGCTTTCTCCTCCCGTTCGGTCAGTACTTGGAAGAGGAGCTCGGCGCCGCGGCGGTCGAGTTCCATGTAGCCGAGTTCGTCGATGCAGAGCAGGTCGACGCGGCCGTAGCGGGCGATGGTCTTGGTCAGGACCATGTCGTCGGACGCTTCGACCAGTTCGTTGACCAGTTTGGTGGCCAGGGTGTAGCGGACCCGGTAGCCGGCCATGGCGGCTTCGGTGCCCAGGGCGATGAGCAGGTGGGACTTGCCGGTGCCGGAGTCACCGATCAGGCAGAGCGGCAAGCCTTTCTTGACCCATTCGCAGGTGGCCAGGTGTGGATCACGGCGGGGTCGACGTTGGGTTGGCGCCGAAATCGAAGGTGCGCAACGACTTCTCGCGGGGGAACGCGGCGGCGTTGATGCGGCGTTCGGACCGACCGACAAACGCGGTCACTTCAAGCAGGCAGAACCAGCCTCGACGCCGCCGCCACGGTCATTGCCACTCTGCACCAAGAAAACTCCGCATTGCGACAACAACTCGGCCGTAGCGGAACCGTCGTCTCCCTGTCCGCCCAGCGAGTTGGGCCCGCAACAGTGGACTCCACGCACCAAGCGGCTTCTGTGACCGCGCCTCGCCGGACCGACCCAGGTGGTGGTGCGAGGTGACTGCCACCAGAGTCGTGATCTCAGAGCCCGTCCCGCGCTGCGGTGAGGAGTTCGGTGAGCAGACGTGTCCGGGTGGCGGTGTCCTGCTCGTCTCGGGCCGGGTGCCAAGGACAAGCGATGTCGACGGCGATGACACGGCCCGTGGCCAGCACGCGGCGCGCGGCGTCGAGAACGGCTCGCTGCGTTGGTCCGTTCGGGGCTGGAAAGCGCATCCCCGGCAGTTCATC
Source organism: uncultured Actinomycetota bacterium (assembly GCA_963826035.1). Taxonomy (GTDB): domain Bacteria; phylum Actinomycetota; class Actinomycetes; order Mycobacteriales; family Pseudonocardiaceae; genus Actinophytocola. The sequence goes on from CAWGVZ010000010.1 coordinate 2,344,713, forward strand.
GGTGCTGATCACGTCCACGTCCATATGCAGCACGAGCGGCCCGTCAGGCAACATCGTGGCCTGGAGGTCCTCGACTCCGTGGCGCCGGACGTCGCTGCCGGCGAGGTAGTCGACCTCGGCGGGGTCGAGATCGCGCGCATCAACCAGCACTGCCTGGCGTTCAGTCAGGGGACGAAGCCCCAACGGCACCGCGAATCGTTCCTTGTGCGCGCCGAGCACGAGCCGCAGCGCCATTCCACCGAGGTAGCCCGAGGTCGAACTGCGCAGGGTGTGCACATCGCCGTGCGCGTCGAACCAGACCACCGACGGGTCAAGGCCCGCGCGTTGCGCACCCGTGATTGTGGCGCTCACGACCAGGCAGTCCCCAGACACCACCACCGCCGGCGCGATGGCCTCCTGAGCCCCGAGCCGGGCAGTCACCCTGTCCGCCACTGTGTCGAACAAGGCCACCAGACGCGTCCAGATATCCCCTTCGGGCAGGGTGGCTTCGACGGTCTCGATGACGGCCGACCTAGGCGGCGGGATGCTGCTGTCGGGCAACCGTTCATCTTGGTGGTAGGGCACGACGATGGTCATGGGACCAGGGTAGACATGCGAACACCTCAGGCCCGCCGAAGGCTCCTGGGGTGTCCTCCATCTGGTGGTCAAGCCACGACGGGATCGGAACCGGCTTGAGCGCGCCGGTAGTAGGCGCGGCCGCCCCGCCAGCTACACCCCGAAACGACGCAACGATCAGCGCCGAATCCAAGCACTCTCGGCTCGGCTCACCGAGAGCCATCCGGCACCGCGGCGCGGACAGGTCCTCTGCGTCTCATGAGACACCTCATTCTGGGGAACGGAGGCTTCACCGAACTCTCGCTGCACGGACGGTGTCGCACCGACGCCGCCACCTACGTCAAAGCGGTACGCCGCTACGCCACCGAGATCGGCCACCTCGACTGGGCCGCACCCCGCGACCGCATGACCGAAGACCACGTGCTCGCACGGACCGGATTGAGTCTGCGCACCCACCAGCACCTTACCGTCGTCGACTATCTGCGGCTGCGGGATCTCGATCCGAAGCTGCCGTTCATCCCCGTGCTCCAGGGCCAGTCGATCACCGACTACCACCGCTGCGCAGACCTCTGCGAACAACGCGGCGTCGACCTGGCCGCGCTCCCGCTGGTCGGAGTGGGCAGCGTGTGCCGACCGCCAACACACCACCGAAGTCGAGCAGATCGTGCGCTCCCTGGCCGCTCGTGGATACCGCCTGCACGGCTTCGGCGTGAAGATCACCGGCCTGAACCGCTACGCCGAAGCGCTCGCCAGCTCCGACTCCGCGTCGTGGAGCCGCCAAGGCCGCTACGCCGCGGGCTGTACATCAACTCACCGCAGCGAGTCCAACTGTGTCCACTTCGCACTCACCTGGCACCGCAGACTCCTCCGCTCCCTCCACTCCACCAACTCGCCTCGCAGCTACTCGACCGCCCGCGACGCATGCGCCACAGCCGCACCCCACTCACGAACACGCCGGACTCGCGAACGCCGCGTAGCCGCACCCTCGTGCCGGCCACTGACTCAGCCCGACAGCTGTCGAAAGGAGACCCGAACGGTGACCATCTCAGAACCACCCGCCGCACCTGAACCCACCACGACCAACCGTCCCGACCGGTCCGAGCAGCCAGATCCGGCCAGTCGTCGCATCCTCTACACACCCGCGGAAGCGGCCACGCTCTTGGCGGTCAAAGAGTCCTGGCTGCGGCGCCAGGCCGGGCAACGCACGATCGCCAGCACGATGCTCGGCAAACACCTGCGGTTCTCCGACAGGTCATCGCCCAGCATGCCGGACGAATCGTCGATGTACATCAACGCCGTCGTCACAAGATCGACCGCGCGCCGCGCGAGAGCCGGCACATCATGCCAACACTCGCTCTCGATCAGCGCCCCACACGCCGCAACGACATCCCTCGCCAGCTGAGAATACTCACCTCGCCCGTGACGCGGATGCGTCCGGCGATCGCGCCGCAACCCGTCGATCAACCGACGTACGCGCTCCGTCTCCACACTCGCCACGAGCGCCATTCAACACCGCCGCATCAGACGGGGTCCGCACGATGACTCTCCCCCGACTTCACCACGCATCCGCTCACATACGCCGCACCATGTCGAGCCAGAACCTCACCCGACCCGCGGTGTATTTGGCGCGGGCTTCCGTCCTGCCAGTACACGGATACGGCGATCCCGGTCACGGGCCGGTCTGTCCGCGCGTACTCGAGGATCATCTCCTGGCCGACCGTCCCGAGATAGCCGGAGGAATCGTCACTGGTCGCCTGCGCGGACACCATAACCGTCAGTGCCGCACGCCGTACCGCGAGCACCGCAGCGACGTCACCGCCCGCGTCGCGTTCCGCCGCGCCAACCGCCTTCTCGGAGTCTGAACCATCGCCACGCTGGGTTCGTTGTAGGCCAGTGCCCGCTTGAACACCGTACGGCGAGCCTCGGCAGCCACGCCCTTGGCCCTGACCTGGTCACGACCACCGCGACCGCGTCGAGGCCGGCGTCAGCGAGCCGGCGACGAAGGTCGAGCACATGACCCCAGAACGCCTCACCGTTGCTCACACTGCCCGTCCACCTCCCAGAGGCCGCGTCGTCGTATGTCTCCTCTCTGTGTGCGCGGTTCCCGCCACCGACGCGGTCACTGGTAGTCGAGCCATCCGCAGACGTAGTAGTTCTGGTCGGCGTCGCGTTCGACGTACCAGGAGTAGATGACGTCGCCAGCCGCATTTCCGGTGCTCGGGTCCTGCTGGGTGACATTGGCCTGCACGGTGACGTGGTCCATCCCGGACGGGATCTCGTAGGGCAGTAACTCCCAGCGGGCGACGTAGTACCCGTGGAGCGCGAAGCCCAGCAGGGTCTCGCGCAGTCGCGGGCAGGTGGCGCTGCGCAGGGCGACCATGTCGTGGTTGGCCAGCCCGTTCATGTAGACCTGGAACACCCGGTCGATCGCGGCGGGCACGAGCGGGCTGTGCGTCGGCTCGGGTGGCGCGGGCGAGTGGGTCGGAACCTCGGTCTGGGAGCTCGGCGTGAACGTCGGGGACGAGGCCGGCGCCGACGTGGACGACTCGGTCGGCCCTGGCCGCGACGAGGTCGAACCGACCCGGCTCACGCACGCGGACAGCACGACGAGCAGGCCGAGGACGACCGCGACTGTACGGACTCGGAACACCATTTCTTCCTCCTGGTGCCGTATGCCGGTCAACTGTCCACCGACTGCTCGGCCGCGGCTTCCGGGTCGAGGGCCGGACCGGCCGGGAGCCGGGCCACCAGGCCACCCGGCAGGCGGACCGGGGTGGCCTCGCCGTAGCCGAGGGTCCCCAGGACGTCCGGGGAGACCACGGGATACCGCCGGCCGGTGTCGGTGACCACGGTCAGCGTGCCGACCTGCGCATTGGCGGACGGCATGGCTTCCACCACCGCGACCCAGCCCGGCCGCACGTGCACCCGGTCGGCGAGCGGCGTGCCCTCCGCCGACCGGCCGGTGGTCGCGGCCAGCGGGTCGGCCGGTGGCGGCGTCGTGTCCACCAACAGCCTGGGCACGGTCGCATCGGGGGCGAACGTGGCGCAGACGGTCGACCCGCCGTCGCGCAGCCGGGCGACGGACGGCAACCGGTCGGGCACGTCGCCGTCGGTCCGCTCGGTGGGGTCAGGCGGCTCGAGCCGGTTCGCCGTCGTGGCCAGGGACGACGACAGTGGCAGCGCCGTCGGCTCGCCGTCCGGGTAGGCGGCCCTGGTCGGGGCGTACGCGCGCTGCACGTCGTACTGCAACTCGGTGATCGGGACCAGCACGTCCCGCGTGACCAGGTAGAACTGGGTGTTGCCACCCGAGGTCAGCATCTGCAGCAGAGCGCCGATCCGCAGGTCGGCGCGGCCCGGCACGGCCGTGGACGGCTGGCCGGCGCCGGGCACCGGGATGGGGCTGATCGGCTGCCCCTCCGGAAGCACGTCCAGCCAGGCTCGGCCGACCCTGGCCCACGGTTGCGCGGTCAGCGCGAGTCCGGTGCCGGTCACCGCGTAGTCGGCGAGCCGGTGCCGGTGCCCCCGCCATACCAGGAACCGCTCGTCCGTCTCCGCCAACCGAACGAGCAACGCCTGTTCCTCGAGGGGGTGCCCGCCAGCCGGGCGCTCGCCCACCAGCAGCACGGACTCCTCGACCCGGCCGCCCGCCACGTCGCTGGCCGGCGTCGAACACAACGACCACGAGCCGCCGAGCAACCGGTCCGCCCCTGGCAACGCGTCCGGCGCGTCCGGGATGCCGAGCCGGGGGCCGCGTGGCACGTCCACCATGGAGTCCCGGGACACCTCCCGGGTGGTGGCGTTCGAGCCGACCAGCAGCAGGGCCGACGCGTAGTTGCTGACCGGGTGCAGCCTGCCGTCCAGGTAGACGAACCGGGTGCCGGTCTCCTCCTCGACGATCACCGCGTCGGCGTCGCGCCACGCGTCGTTGCCGCCCGGCACGATCATGCCGTACACCCCGACACACGCCAGCGCCACGATCGCGAGGGCCACCCCGATGAACGACGAGCTGACCGGCCTGCGAAACGGCGGGTGCTCCAGGTCGGTCTCCCCCACCACCAGCGCCGACGTCGCCCGTTGCACGACGAACTGGTACGCCTGCAGCTGGTCGCGTTTGCTCGCCATCTCCCTCAGCCCCCCAGCCCGCGCACGTAGCCGTACAGGCCGAGCACCGAACAGGTGACCGGCACGATCGCCACCATCACCAGGATCTCCGCGTACTCGGCGAGCCGGCCGAAGTAGGGCCCGGCGGCACGGGTGCTGTACCCGATGCCGGCCGCGATCGCGGCGGCGGCGACGCAGAACAGCGCCGGGCCCGCGACCAGGAGCAGCGTGTCGCGATCGGTGAGCAGCGGGCCCGCGACCATGGCACCGGCCGCGACGACGCCGGTGGTCAGCATCGGCACCCGGTGGTGCAACACCGGATATACCCGCGATCGCAGCAGGAACCCGGCGGCCAGCAGGCCGACCAGCACCACCCCGGCCTCGCTGGCGCCTTGGGCCAGCACCACCGCACAACACGACACCACCACACAGGTGCCGGTCAGCATGCCGGTCAGCAGGGCGTCGGCACGGGCCACAGTGGCGTGCACCCGGGACAGCGCCGGCTGCGGGTCGTCCCGCACCAGGTCCGCGGTGGATCGCGGCAGCACCGGCATCGGTACCCGGCCGAGTCTCAAAGAGAGCGTGGCGAACGCGGCGGTCAGCATCAGCAGGCCCCCGCCGACGACGGCCGAGGACTCGTACGCTGCCAGGTCCAAGGTGGTCAGCCAGGCGCCGAGCACGGTGCACAGGCCGACGGTGATCGCGCCGGTGAACAGGGCGGTCGCGGCGGTCACCGCGAGCATGCCGAGCAAGGCCGCCAGCAGCCACACCGCGCCGGCCAGCAGCAGGTGGCCCGCGGACAGCTCACCGACCGGCTTGTCGCCGGCCAGGACGAGCCCGCCACCGGTGAACGCGAACGGCAGCGCGCACCCGGCGACCACGACGCCGGCTCCGGCGTCCCCCGCCGCTCTGGCCAGCACCGTGGCCGCGGCGAGCAGCACAACGGTCGCGCCGAGCGCCCACAACGCGGGCGCGTTCCACGGTGGCCCCGCACGCAGCACGCCGAACAGGCCGAGCAGCAGCGCGGCGGCGCCGGCGGCCAGCCCGGCCAGCCGGGTGTGCCGGGGTCCCCACGGCCGCCGGACCCGGCCGGACCCGGTGGCGATCGCGTCGACCAGGTCGTCGTACTCGAGCTCCGGCCACTCCTGCTGTCCCGGTGTCAGGTGCAGGATCTCCCCGTCGCGCACCCGGTGCGCCGCAAGCGTGCGGCCGAGCGTCAGTTCGGTGCCGTCCGCGCTGCGCAGCACCCAGCCGCCACCGGTGACCCCCGCGTCCGCGAGATCCTCGCCCGCTCTCGCCAGCACGCCCGGAAGCACCTCGGCGAGCGGGGCATGTTCTGGCAGCGCCATGTCGATGCGCCGCTGCGGAGCGGAGACGGTGACCCTGACGAGGCCGGTAGTCTGCATAGCGGAAGCATTGCCGGTGACGACCGGGCCGAACGCCCTCGGCAGCAAGATGCCGAAACCCGACGGAGCCGGTGAATGTTCCTACGTTACGTGCATGACCGTAGTCAGCGAGACCCGTCCAGGGGGTTCGGCGTTGAGTGTTGACGACGGCGGGGCGGTCGTCGCCGCGACCGTGCTCGGCCGGGGGCCGGTCGCCATCGTGTACGCGGGGCGGCTGGCGGCCACCGGCGTCGAGGTCGCGGTCAAGGTGTTCCCCGACCGGTTCGACCGGGACACCGCCACGGCGCTGGACCGCGAACGCCGCGCGCTGGCCACGGTCGCCTCGGTGCCGTCGATCCTGCTCGTCGACGCCGTCGGCGAGTACTCCGGCGACCGGTCGAGCGTGGTCACCGAGCTGTGCGCCGGGTCGCTGGCCGGGATGTTGACCAGGGGCGCCCTGCCGGTGTCGGAGGTGCTGGCCATCGGTTCGGCGGTCGCGACAGCGTTGGCCGCCGCACACGAGGCCGGCGTGGTGCACGGCGGGGTGACCCCGCACAACGTGCTGTTCCGCCGCTCCGGCGAGCCCATGCTCGGCGATTTCGGGTTGGCGCTGCGGGAACGGTTCACCCGGGACCCGATGCACGCGCTGGAGTACACCGCGCCGGAGACCCTGCGGGACGACACCCGGTCGGCGGCTTCGGACCTGTACGGACTTGGCGCGGTGCTCTACGCGACGCTGACCGGCGCGCCGCCGTTCCCCCGGCGTACCGGGCAGGCCCCCGGCGAGCGCATCCTGCGCGTGTTGCGCGAACCGGTGCCGCCGATCCAGGCCATCCCGGGCGTGCTGTCCGAGCTGGTGAGCCTGCTGCTGGCGAAGGATCCGGCGGACCGGCCGGCGGACGCCGCCCGCGTCGCGGCGTGGTTCGACCATGTGCGCGGCGGGCGTTCGACCGCGGTCCCACCCGCGCTGAACCCGTTGGCCCCGCCTGCCGCACACCCGGACACCGACTTCGACTCCTTCGCCGGCCGGCCGGAAACTGGCCCGCCGCAACACTTCCCGCAGCCGCGGAACTTCTCGGCGCCCGTTCCCCCGGCGCCGCGGCCCGTCATCCACCCCGCCGCGCCCCCCGCCCCGCCGCAGGAACGTCCGGCCCCCCAACAGAACTTCTCGGCGCCGTTGGCACCGGGTCGCACGCTCGTCTACACCGCCGGTGGGAACGCCGAGGCGAACACCAAGGAGCGCCGGGCCAGGACCGGTCGCTGGAAGATCATCGCGGGGGGTGGCGCCGTCCTGGTCGCGGTCGGGGTCACGGCGGCCGTGCTCACCGCGGGGGGTGGCGCCGACAACCCGGCAATGGAGCGGGACCCGGCCCCGACGACGACCGCGCCGGCGCCGAAAACCAGTGCCGCGCCGGACATCGAGCTGTCGGTGACCGCGGTGAACGATCTCGGCGACCGGGTCGAGCTGAAGTGGAGCGCGGAAGGTGACCTGGACTTCTCGGTGGTGGTGGCCGGCGAGAACACCGACACGATGGTGCTGGTCGCCAACCGCCAGCGGGAGCTGGTCGTGCCGGTCGACCAGGCCCGCAAGTACTGCTTCCAGATCCGCGCCACCGACAGCCGCAACGTCTACACCAGCGACCCCGTCCCCATCCGCGGCGCCCGCTGCGCCCTGTGAGGTGCCTCGATGCAGGGAAGGCGTCGTTCACTGCGGTCAACGCGGGGAAGGCGTCGTTCACTGCACGATAGCCAGCCGCCTGGGAGCTAGCTTCGGGGGGTGAACAGCACGCGGGGGTCGATTGCCGCGCGTAGGCGTGCGGCCCGCGGGCGCCGCGCCATGCCCCGGCGGATCTCGGCGACCCGGCGCCATGCCTGCCTGGCGTGGCCGTCGGCGACGTCGACTCCCGACCACAACGCCATGTCCACCACCCGGCCGAGCTCGCGGATCGCCAGTCCCGTGTCCGGCCCGGCCACGCCGGCCGTCACCGTGGCCAGATCCCTCGGCGTCATCCCGACCCGGTAGGCCACGCCGTGACCGCGCAACCGGTCGCACACCTCGGCCCAGGCGCCGAGCACGCCTGCCGCGCCGGTTCGGCCCCTGCGGCGACGAACCCGCACCGCGGTGACAAACGGGACCCCGAGCAGCCAGACCGCGAGCAGCGCGGCCACCGCCACGGCGGTGACGAGCAGCCAACTGGTTCCGGCGCCGTCCGGTTCGGCACGGGTGCCGGGACGCTCGTCCGACGGCAGCTCGGGCGGCTGCAGGTCGCGTTCCGGCGGCAGCTGTTGCCTGGCCTGGTCGACCGCCGCGGTCAGGCCGGTCCGCGCCGCACCTACTTCTGCCGACTCGGCCGACTCGGTCGGGTCGAGCGGGATCCAGCCGACGCCGCGCACCGCCACCTCCGGCCAGGCCAGCACGTCGCGGTTGCGCACCACGTGGTCCTGACCGTCGGACTCCGCACCGCCGCGGAAACCGACGGCCAGCCGGGCCGGGATGCCGTTCATCCTGGCCAGTGCCACATAGGCGGCGGCGAACTGCTCGCTCGTGCCGCGTTTGGAGTCGAGAAGGAAGCGGCGCAACTGTTGCCAACCGTGCCCGGTCGGCAGGTCGTTCCCGACGGCCAGCCGGTAGTTCTCGCGCAGGAAACGGTCCAGCTGCAGCGCCGACTGGAAGGTCGGCCGCAGCCCGGCCACCGCGTCCTTGGCCAGCTGGTCGATCCCGGCCGGCACCACGCCGACGCCGCCGAGTCCACCTCGGACACGGGTGTCGACCGGCGCGCTGCCGAGCGCGGCGGCGTCGACAGCCGGCTCCGCCCAGCTCAGCCGGTACGCACCGGCATCGGTGTCAGTGTCGTCGTCCCCGTCATGCAGTAGCACGCCGGTGTTCTGGTCCACCAGCGGCGCGAGTCCGGCCACGTCCAACGGGATCGCCTGGCTGGGCAGCCACGGGCCGGGAAGGTCACCGAGCACGACATCCGCCGAGCCAGTCGTGGTGCCAGCCGGTTCGGCGATCCGGCTGCCGAGCCTGCTCGGCCGGACGTCGGCCGACCAACCCGCACCGTCGAAGGTGTCCAGCACCGCGAGCCGCCACAGCGCGACCGGTCTTTGTGCCCTGTATCGGAACACCTCGGTGTCCGGTGTGGACAGACGGTGCGCGATCTGCTGTAGCGGGCTGGTCGTCCTGGTCTCGTGCAGTGGGGCGAGCCGGTCGTCCTTGAGGCTGTACGGGCCGCGGTCGAGCGGATCGATGCCGCCGAGGCCGAGCGTGCCGACAAGAGTCGCGACCACGGTCAGCGCCACCGGCCATGCGTCCACAATGGACCGTCCAGCACGCGAACCACCGCGACGCGTGCACGCCCACACCAGCAAGGCCGCCGGCGCGCCGTAGGCAGCCGCGGCGAACACCGCCGGCACCCCGTCGAACGCCTGGTATGCCTGGGAAAGCCCGGCCAGCGCGAAGCTGGGCAGCAACGCGCGGAAGGGCCGACTCTGCGCCAACTCGATGCCAACCACCGTGGCCAACAGCGTGGCCAGCGGCACGAACAGCAACTGTTCCGGAGCAGGCCGGGCCGGCCAGGTGGACTGCAGGGTGAGCAGCCAGCTGTCGGTGACCCCGTGCCACAAACTCGCCAGCGTCTCACCCGTCGGCAGGCCGACCGCGGTGGTGGGAAACAGCACCACCTCCACGACCGCGAGCAGGCCGACGACCGCGACCAGCAACGGACGCACGGGCGCCAACCTGGTCCAGCGTGCGGTCAGTTCGACGCACCCGTACCCGGCCAGGACGACCGCGAGCACCGGCGCCAGCAGCGCGCCCATGCCGAACACCGGCGCGAACAACAGCCCGGCCACCGCCGTGGCGCCGAGCAGCCCGGCGAACGCGACCCGGTTCACGCCGTCTCCTCACCCGCTGCGTGGCACCGGAACGCTCCGCAAGCTCCGCTCACTGGCCCGCCTCCGTTCGCAGCACGTTCCACACCGACGCCGCGGCCTCCGCGGTCTCCGCGAAGATCACGCCGCGGCCCGACCGGCCCGCGGCGCCCAGCCGGAACACCGTGTCCGGCCGCCACACCGCGGCTCGCCCGAGATCGGCGTCCGGCCCGGTGACCACCACGAGCGAGCCAGCCGGCCGCCGAGTGGCCAGTTCGGGCGGCACCAACGGCCCGTCCGTGTCCTGGGTGACCAGACACAGTTTGTCGAGCATCGCCTGCGCCCCTGGCAGGCCGTTGTCCGTCGCGACGTTCGTCCCGGTCGAGGTGATCAGCCGGCACCGCTGCCCCGCCTTGGCGCCCGCGTACAGCAGGGAGGTGGCGACCTCGACGGCGTGTTCGAACGCCTCGGCGGCGAGCGCGCCCGCCCTGGTGTCCAGCACCACCGTGAACCCGGCCAGCGCCGGGTCGGTGTACTCCCGGACCATGAGCACCCCGGTCTTGGCGGTCGACCGCCAGTGCAACAAGCGGACCTCGTCGCCCCGGACGTACTCGCGCACCGCGACCAGGTCGTTCGAGCCGCGCAGCGGCGGATCGGTGGTCGGACCGTCGTAGTGGTGCCGGGGGAAGGCGACCGCGGCCGGCCGGACCGGGTGCCTGCGCGGGTAGATCAGCACGGAGCTGGTCGTACCGACCGTCCTGTTGGTGCGCACCAACAGGAACGGGTCGGACCGGTTGAGCGCGAGTGGGCCGATGCGCAGCAGGCCGCGCCGGTCGGTCGGCAGCTCGTAGTGGTAGGTGGCCTCCGCCCCCGGCGCCAGCGGCCGGACCTGGATCCGGTGCTCGGTGGCCCCGGCCCGGTCGCCGGCCGAGAACCCGCCGTGCCGCCGCGCCGTGGTGTTGCGGACCACCAGAGTGGCCAACGCCGGGGTGCCCCGCTCGACCCGGTCCGGGTGCACGGTCCTGGTGACCTCCGCCCGCGGCCGGGACATCGCCACGACCACGGCCGCGACGACAGCGCCCAACGCGAAGCCGGCCAGCGCGCGGAACATGGCGTAGTCGGCCAGCACGCCGAGCAGGTAGCACCCGGCGCCGCCGAACAGCACCACCAGACCACGGCGGGTGAGACCGCGCCGGACCCCGGCCACTATCTCGCCGCGATCGCCGTCGGCGCGGGCACCTCGCCGAGCAGTTCGGCCACCACCTGGCTGACCTGCCGCCGGCTCAGCTCCGCCTCCGGGGTGAGCACGAGCCGATGCCCGAGCACCGGTTGCGCCACGTCCTTGACGTCGTCGGGGATCACGTAGTCGCGGCCGTGGGTCGCGGCAAGTCCTTGCGCCGCACGGATAAGCGCGATGCTGCCGCGCGGGCTCGCGCCGAACCGGACGGCCTGGTGCGCGCGGGTCGCCGCGGCCAGCCGCACCGCGTAGGACGCGATCTCCGTGGCCACCCGGAACTGGCGCACCTCCTTGATCACCTGCTCCAGGTCCATTATGGACAGAACGGCGGGCAGGCCGTCCGGGTTCACGTCGGCGCAGTCGGACATCACCACCAGCAACTCCGCGTCGTGGTCGGGGTAGCCGACCCGCAGCCGCATCAGGAAGCGATCCAGCTGGGCTTCCGGCAGCCGGTAGGTGCCTTCCAGCTCGATCGGGTTCTGGGTCGCCACGACCAGGAACGGCCGGGGGACCGGATGAGGGACCGAGTCGACCGTCACCCGGCGCTCGGCCATCACCTCCAGCAACGCCGCCTGGGTTTTCGGAGTGCCCCGGTTGATCTCGTCGGCCAGGACCACGTTGGCGAAGATCCCGCCGGGGTGAAACCGGAACTCGCCGGTGTTCTGGTGGTAGACCATGACGCCGGTGATGTCGCCGGGCATCAGGTCCGGAGTGAACTGGATCCGGTTCCACTTGCCGCCGACGCTGGCCGCGATGCACCGCGCGAGCGTCGTCTTGCCGACGCCCGGCACGTCCTCGATCAGCAGGTGTCCCTCGGCGAACAGCGCGGCCACCGCGAGGCGCACCAGTTCCGGCTTGCCGCGCACGACCGACTGCACATTGTCCGAGATGCGCTGGTAGGCGGCGCCTGGCGTGGGGGTCACAACAGAATGTCCTTTCGCTTCTTCCGCTTGTTGGTCCACCAGTGCGCCACGGCCAGCGCGCCAGGTCCGAGCCACAGGACGAACCCGCCGCCCGTGCCCGCGGCTTCCGGGACGCCGATGAACTGCGTGGGCGCACTGGTGCTGCCTGCCGCGTTCGTGACGCTGACCATGACCTGGACCGAGCCGAGCCCCGAGTTGGGGACCACCCCGGCCAGGGTGACCGTGTTCGGGCCCGCCGCGCACCCACCAGTAGTTGACGGACCGCCGGTGACACTGACCTCACAGGTCGGCGTCGACTCGGACGTCACGGTGAAGGTGACGGCCAACTGGTCGCCCCCGGCCACGACCCAGGCGACCCGCGAGATCTGCGCGGAGGGGAAGTCGAGAAAGGTGGGGATCTCCGCCGATCCCGGTTCGCCAGTGACCGTCGGAGCGCCGGGCGGCCCGAACCTGGTCACCGCGCGCACCGTGACGGTGCCGGAGTTGCCCGCGAAGTTCAGATCGAGGCTGGGCTCCGTCGTGGTCTGGTCGTCCTGGCCGGTCACGCTGACCACGTAGTGCACGAGGGTGCCGCCGTAGGTCTCCGGCTGGGTCCACGTGACCGGCTCGAAGCTGAACGTGTCCGGCACGGAGACCGTCGGCGCGGCCGCGGCCTTCAACGGGATCACGGCCGCGGCGCTGACGGCGGGCCCGATGCCCGCCGAGTTCTCAGCGGCCACGGCGATCGCGTACGCCGTGCCGTTGGCCAGCCCGGACACGGTCGCCTGCCCGGCCGAGCCGTCCACCCGCGTCGACCCGCCCGGCCAACTCAGGTGGTAGGCGGTGATCGGGGCGCCGTTGTCGGCGGCGGGGCCCCAGCTCACCGCGGCCGACTGGTGGCCGGCCACCGCCGACACCGCACCGGGTACGCCAGGCACCGTGGCCGAGGCGACCGGTGGCGACGAGTCCGCGCGGCGCTCGTCGACCGGGGTTTCCTCCTCGGGCGGCGCCGGCTGCTCCGTGCTGGGTTCCTCGGTCTCGGTGGTCGGCTGGTCCTCGTCGGTGGTGGGCCGGTCCTCGCGACCCGGCTCCTTGTCGGTCGCCCCTGGCACCTTCTCATCGGCGTTCGGGTCGTCCACGACCACGGGGACGTCCAGCACGGAACCGTCCTCGCCGTCCACCACCAGCACGTGCGATCCGTCCGGGCTGTCCACGTAGATCCGGTCGTCCTCACCGGGCACCAGGCGCGGCGCGCCCTCCTCATCGGCGGGCAGCTTCGTGGTCTCCCGACGCTCGCCGGTGCTGTCGTAGGTCAGCAGCTCGTTCTTGGCCGTGTCGACCACCGCGACCACGTTCGCCGCCGCGACCGGACCGACGAACTCGCCGTCGGCCGGCAGCTCGATCTCGACCGGCGCGGACTCCGGGCGGCCGTCCAGCCCCGCGGTGTCCACCAGGTGCATGCTGCCGTGCTCGGCGTCCAGCACGGCCAGCCGGCCGCCCGCGTCGGACGCCGCCACCCGGGCCGTCGCGGGCACGTCGAACCCGATCGGCCGGCTGACGCCGAACCCGTCGTCGTGCACGAGGCTCAGCGTGTCGGCGGTCGTGTCGACCAGGGCCGCCCGGTCGCCGACGACGGTGAGCGCGCCCTGGTGCCGCTGCTCCATCCGCACCGGGCAGGACAACCTGGTGGCGTCGCGCGGCAGCGCGCACAGCGACCCGTTGTCGATCCGGTGCAGCCACACGGTCCCGTCGCTGGTGGCGACCGGGTCGGTCAACGGCCCGCCGGCGGAGACCGTGGCCGTCGGGTCACCGAGGCGCACGATCTGCCCGGCGTTGCGGTACACCAGGTACGGACCGCCCGCGACCTCCAACACCACCGGCCGCTCGGTCGACGGCGGGTCGACGGCGTCCTCGACGTGCAGCGTCGACTCATCGAAGATGGTGATCCGCTTGCGCTCCACGACGTAGCCGGCGCCGTCCCCCTGCGCCACCTGGCTGTCCGGTTCCGCGCCCGGCACGTCGACCCGCGCGTCGACCTGACCGGTCGAGCCGTCCACGTGGTAGGCCGACTCGTCGGCGACGTGGTAGACCCAGTGGCCGACCGGGATGAACTCGACCGCCTGCGAGGCGGGTGCTTCCCGGAACACGGCGACGCCGATGAGTCCGAGGCAGCCCACCAGCACGGCCGTCATGGTCATCCACCGATGCCGCAAGCCGCCGGCACGCCGATCCTCACCCACTGAACACCCACCCCTCCGGTAAGCCGCCACCGGCGCTCGACGTCAACCCACACCACGCCCCGACCACGGACAAGGCCATCGCGGCGGCCATTTGTGGCCGCCGCCTCTGACCAGGGGGAACAGGACCGGACCGGTATGAGGCCGCAGACATCGAACGATGACGGACACACGGTAGCCACGGCGGATACATCCGAGATATACGAGCCGAGCGCGACAGCTCCGTGGCATGGGAACCTCCCGTGGAACGAGTGCGAGGAGGTACCCGGTGACCGGTTTCGGGACAGGTCAGGCCGCCGCGCCACCGCCACGACCGGCGCCGCCGACGTCGACCGTGGCCGCGCCACCGGCCGCCGCGCCCGCCGTGCTGCGGGCCGCCCTGCCGGTCGCGCAGGTACCCGCCGCCCCGCTCCCGACGGTCCGGCGTGCCGTCGCGATCACCCCGGCCACGCGCCACCCGGTCACCGCCGGCCGGCCCGACCCGGCCACTCCCCCGCGACCACGCACGCCGGACCGGTCATCGCGCAGGCGCCTGGTGCTCCCGATCGTCGCGGGCGAACTGGTGCTGGTGCTGGTGCTGCTCGTACTCGACCGGTCGTGGCCGGCGATCGTCGTCGTCGCCTGCTGCGGCGTCGTGCTCTGCGCGTTCGTAACCGCACGGGTGCGCGGACACCTGCTGTGCCAGTGGGTGCTGCTGGCCGTGCGGTTCCTGCTCCGGGACCGGGCCGCCGACCTGCCAGGGGACCAACCGGGCGCGGCCCTCTTGCGGCTGATCCGCCCCGAGGCGCGGTGCTCGCACACCATGATCGGCGACGCCCAGGCCTTCGTCGTCAGCGACACGGCCGGCATCGGCACCGTGCTCCGGCCGGAGTCGAACCGGCGGGAACCCGGCCCGCCCATGCTGTCCCCGCGCGACCTGCTGCCCGGCTCCGACCGTGCAGCTGACGCCTACGCCGTGCAGGTGGTCCACCACGCGGGCGTCGACCGATCCCGGCCACCGCGGGTCTGGCTCACCCTGCAGGCGTTGCGCACCGCGGAGGTGTGGGCCGACGACGACGTACGG
Source organism: uncultured Actinomycetota bacterium (assembly GCA_963826035.1). Classification (GTDB taxonomy): domain Bacteria; phylum Actinomycetota; class Actinomycetes; order Mycobacteriales; family Pseudonocardiaceae; genus Actinophytocola. The sequence goes on from CAWGVZ010000010.1 coordinate 2,360,063, forward strand.
GCGGCGCTGGCCAACGTGGTCCGCAGGGTGCGCCGCAGGTTACGGAAGGCCGGGGCGCCGTTCCGGACGCTGACCGACCAGGAGGCACTCGGCTCGTACGCCGCGCTCGCCAACGTCAACGCCGGCCGGGGCAGCGTCCGGGAGGAGTGGTGGCTGTGGCACAGCGGTCCGATCCGGCACGCGACGTTCCGGCTCGACGGCTGGTCCGCTCTAAGTCAGCAGGCCGCCGCACGGCTGGTCCGCTGGTTGCTCGCCGCGGCGCCCGACACGGCCGTCACGGTGAGCTGCACCGCGCATCACAGCCCGACCGAACCGGGTGGCACGCCGGTCGTGGCCGCCGTGCTGCGCATCGCCACGAGCAGGCCGGAGGCGTTGGATGCCGCGGTCGCCGACGTGGCTCAGCTGGCCAACGAGGTCGGGGTCACGTTGAACCGCCTGGACGGCAGACACGCCATCGGCGTGGCCGCGACGCTCCCGGTCGGAATCGTCGGCCTGTCCTGAACGACGCCTTCCAGGCATTTGACGAGCCCCGGGCAATTACCTTTTGCCCGGGGCCCGTCTCGTTGGTTGCCGGTCAGCGGTTCAGGCGGTCAGCCTTGATCGCGGACAGCGTGGCGGCCAGATCGACGCTCAGCGCCGGCCCGTCCGGGTTCTTGCTGTCGCGCACCGCACCGCTACCGATGAGCGCGACTTCGACACAGTCGCTGCCGCCAGTGCTGCGGCTTGCCTTGCGCCAACGGTGTTCCGTCATTCGGCATTCTCCCATCGTTGGATGTATCCGGCGATCACCTCGGCCGAGTCCCGAAGATTGAGTGCCACGCCGTCCACCTTTTCGATGGCCCGGCGGTAGCGGTTTACGTCATCCTCTTCGTGTAGGAACAACACGGAATCTCGGAGTTCGAGGTGTACGACCGGTGCTGACTCTTTGGAATCGATGACCAAACACGGTCCCTCGAGCGCGGGATGCCAACCGCTGTCGAAGGGAATGACCCGAAGGTCCACGTTCGGCCACTCCATCGCATCCCGTAGGTGCCTGAGCTGTTCGGCCATGACTTCGCGGGTACCGATCAGTTGACGCAACGCCCCTTCACCTACGAAGGCGGCCAACGGGACCGGCTCTGGCCTGGTCAGCACATCCTTTCGGCCGATCCGCATTGCGGTCCGCCTGGGGACTTCATGGCCCGGGACTTCGCCCGCCGACATGATCGACCGAATGTATCCACTGGTTTGCAGTAGTCCAGGAACCAGCGTTGGGTTCAGAGTGGTAATCATCGTTGCGCGCTGTTCGAAATCCAACAGCGCGTCAAACTGCTGGCGCTGCTCAGGCAGGCTGATGGCCAGCCATCGGGGTTCGTCCGTGGCTCGCGTCAGCTCCATGATCTCTTCGTACTGTTCCCCGATCACCTCCAGTCTCGTCAGATACTGGGCTACCTGGTCGGGCGAAGGAATCCGATCACCGGTCTCCCACCGGGACAACACACCAGGATCACGTTCGAGCACCTTGGCGAACTCACGCAGGCCGTAGCCCTGTCCTCCGCGCTTTCCGCAGCGCCTTACCGAGTGCCCGAGCTTTCGGCGTCCTCATGTTGTCGCCCCGTTGTCGGCCATGCAACGCAGCATAACCACGATTTCGACCCTCTCTTTGCGTGCCGTTGACCTCTACCCCTGTTGCCGTTCTCAGATTGTAGGCGCACCATTTGACAACACGACAACGCCAAAGACGCGAAGGTGACGGCCGTGAGCGGCGGCGTGCGTGCGGGCGGTGACGCGGGTGGAGCACCGCCACAGATGAGCTGGGGCGCCCGGTGCAGTGACTTGGACCTGACGTGAACGGCGGGGCCGATGGCGACCAAGAGCCAGGCCCTCAGCTCGTTGCTGTGGGGGTGACCCAGTGAGCTGGACACCCGGTACGGACACGGACAACGCGGCCTGCGACCGGGCGAACGAAGTAGCCAATCGAGCGGTGGAGCTGGCGGCGAGCGTCCTGGATCAGGCGGTCGACGCGGAGCTGGCCGGCCAGCCGGTCTGAGCGGTCCGCGGAACTGCGATCGGCCGCGGACAAGCTCAGAGCCGCCGTGGACGCCGTGGATGCCGCCGTGTCAGCCGTCGATTGGGCCTACCGCGAGGTTGGCTGACCGGGCAGCGGCGAAGTCATCACCACGGCGGTGCCACTGCCCGGTCCCGGTTCTCGACGATGGATTGGATCGGTATGGAGGAGCGGGTAGTGCATGAGGTCATCGCCAGTCCCTTCCTGGATCGAATGGACCGTCGACGGCGACCGGCCGGCGGGCGGAACCGTCGACGACGCGATCGTCGCGGCCGACGTAAGCCTCCCCAGCGTCGTGTAGCGGCAGCAACAAGTGATCGGGTCGGCGCTCCGGCACACTGATCCACAGGGTGCGCGGTCGGCAACGAGAGGTGCGAGATGGGACAGATTTCTTTTCTGTGGTTGGAGATTTCTGGCCTCTGTCAGCTCGAGTGCCGCCACTGCTACGCCTCCAGTTCGCCGGCCGGCACGCACGGGGCGATGACCCGCGTGGACTGGCTGCGGGTGCTCGACGAGGCCGTGGCGATGCGGGTGGGGATGGTGCAGTTCATCGGAGGGGAGCCGACCCTGCACCCGGATCTGCCGGTGCTTGTCGACCGTGCACTGGCATCCGGACTGGAGGTGGAGGTGTTCACCAACCTGGTGCACGTCACGAACGAGCTGTGGGAGTTGTTCTCCCGGCCCGGGGTGTCGCTGGCTACCAGCTACTACTCCGACGACCCCATCCAGCACGCCGCCGTCACCGGCCGCCCGACTCACGCCCGCACCAAGGCGAACGTCGCTGAGGCGCTGCGTCGGGGGATCCCGTTGCGGGCCGGCGTGATCGACCTCGGCGGTGGGCAACGCGTGGAGCAGGCACAGGCCGAGCTGGTTGAGCTCGGGGTGCCCGCTGTCGGCTACGACCGGTTGCGTCAGGTCGGCCGCGGTATCCGGGATCAGCAGGCGTCCACCGCGCAGCTGTGCGGCAACTGTGGCGACGGGGTCGCGGCGGTGTCCCCGGACGGGCAGGTGTGGCCGTGCGTGTTCAGCAGGTGGCTGCCGATCGGCAACGTCCTCGACGACGAGCTCGCCGCGATCCTGGACAGCGCGGCCGCCGACGAGGTGCGCGCCGAACTGGCGTTCGCTTTCGCCGAGCGGGCGCCGAGCGCGTGCAGGCCGGACTGCGCGCCGAAGAACCATCCGTGCAACCCCGACTGCCAGCCCTCCTGCAACCCGCACTGCCAACCGACCTGTCCCCCGCGGTGCAGCCCCACTTGTGGTCCGATCATGTGCAAACCCAACTCGTGCTGGCCCCGCTACTGACCTGCGTGCTGCTGGCACCACAGCCGCGGCCGTAGCCTGGCGGCATGGCTGCCGCACCGGAGTTGTCCGCCGCCGACGCTGCGCACCGCGCCTGGCTGGGCGAGCAGTTCGCCTCGGCCGCCGCAGCGGCCGAGGCGACCGTCGACGAGAGTGGGCTGGTGTTTGGGTGGCGCGACCGCTCCGCCGGCGCCCGCGTCACCACCACCGCCGGACCCCGCTGGCTGCGGCTGGTCATCGAGCAGCACACCTGGGCCGACGGGGCCTTCTGGACCGGCAACGCCGACGCCAACACCATCACCGGGGTGGCCAAGCCTCGGGTGCTGAAGCACTGGGACTGGGCCGACGGGGACTGGGCGGTGCGCGCCGAGCTGATGACCCTGCTGCCCGGCATCCGCTGCTCACCCACCCCGGAACTACGCCGGCCAGTGGCGCTGACTCCGGCCTGGTGGGAACAGCTGCGGTCCTCGCTGGCCGCGACCGCCGCCACCCCGACCGGCCGGGTCGTTCTCGGCCAGGACGACCTGACGCGGCGGGTGGAGATGTTCTTCGGCGACCGCGCGGGCGACACCACCGTCACCACGTGGACCGCGGCGCACGGCGACCTGCACTGGGCCAACCTGCTGCACCCGGAGTGCGCCCTCCTCGACTGGGAGGGCTGGGGCAGCGCCCCGGCCGGCTACGACGCGGCCTGCCTGTACGTGCACACCCTGCTCGCACCCACCCCCGCCGCCGCCGCCGTCCGCGCCGCATTCGGCCCGCTGTTGGACACCCGTGACGGGCTGCTCGCCCAGCTCTATGCCACTACCCGGCTGCTGATGCGTGTCGACCAGGGCGACTACCCCGGCATGGCCATCCCGCTGCACCGCAACGCCGAACACGTCCTGATCGGCCTCGCCAAGTCTTGACACCTGGATTTGCGCTGGCAGCGCGCTGGACAGAACCCCTAGCCGGGCAGAATGCAGCGGTGACGGTGAATCCCTTACCTGGCGCTGGTCGGGACAGGCTGCGTGAGACGCTGCGCGACCTGATGCATGCGGTCACCGCCGGCTCCCCATCATCGACGACGAGATCATCGACCGCCTTGCCAGCGCTCAGGCACTAGCGGGTTGATCTATTCCTCGGCGAGCAGATGCCGCAGGAACCGCTGCGGCGAGTCGAGGAACCCGCGGGTCAGCGTGACCGGCTCGGCGTCGTCGTAGGTGACCTGCTCGATCACGCCGTCGTCGTCGACCTGGAGGATCCGGGCCCCGGGCACGGCGAGCAGGATCGGCGAATGGGTGGCGATCACGAACTGGCTGCCCTCTGCGACCAGGTCAGCGACGCGGGCTACCAGCGCCAAACAGCCCTTCACCGACAGCGCGGCCTCGGGCTCGTCGAGCAGGTACAACCCGTTCGGCCCGAACCGGTGCGTGACGACGTCCAAAAAAGACTCGCCGTGGGAGCGTTCGTGCGGGGAGACGCCGCCGTAGGCGGCCAGGAGCGACGGGCCCGGCTCCTTGTCGAGTTTCTCGATCTCGGTGGCGACGTTGTAGAACGACTCGGCGCGCAGGAAGAACCCGGTGCGCGGCTTGCGGGTGCCCCACCGCAGGATCAGGTGATCTCCCAGCGACGATTCGGTAGCGCGGGTGGCGAACCGGAACGACTGCGAGCCGCCTTCCGGGTTGAACCCCGCCGCCACCGCGAGCGCCTCCACCAGGGTGGACTTGCCGGTGCCGTTGTCGCCGACCAGGAACGTCACTCCCGGATCCAGGTCCAGCCCGCCGATCTCGTCGAGATGGCGCACGACCGGCAGGGTGAACGGGTAGCGACCGGTGCCCGCGTGCGGGTCCAGCCAGACCCGCTTGACGAACCCACCCGTGCGGGTGCCGGCCCGGCTCACCGCGAGCCCGCCCCTTCGCCTGGGTCCCGATCGTCGCGGTCAGCGAGTTGGTCCAGGTCCTCGTCCATCTCGTGCTGCACCTGGGCGCGGGCGACGACCGTCAAGCACATTGCGGGAGAGGCCTCCGGCCACGCCGGCGCAGGGACGTTCGCGATGAGTTGACCGGCCACCCACGTCCCGGCCAGCAGCCACCCAGGAACGCCGCGAATCCGTCGCTCGAGCGCCTGGCCTTCGCAGGCGAGGTCACGCGACTGGCCTAGGTAGAGCGCGGCGTACGTCATGGCCATGATCGTGTCCCTCATCCACCGAGTCCTCAAGGAGAAGAGCCCGGCATGTCTTTGAAGGCAGCGAGCCGTTCGGAGCTGAGTCACGACGTGATCAGGTAGCCGATGCCGCGCACGGTGTGGATCAGCGGTGGCTCACGCAGCTTGCGGCGCAGTCCGCGGACGGTCTGATCGAGCACGTTCGACTCCGGGTCCGCCGCCTCGTCCCACGCGTGGGCGATCAGGGCACGGCGGCTGACCGGCCGGCCCGCGGTGGTCATCAGCCGCTCCAACACCAGCAGCTCCTTACGGGTCAGGCTGAGCACCACGCCCGCCCGGGTGACCCGATGCCGTGCCACGTCCAGCTCCACGTCCGCGCACCGCAACACCGAGGGCAGACCTGCCGGCGCACGCCGGCACAGGCTGCGGACCCTCGCGACCAGCTCGGCCGCCGCGAACGGCTTCACCAGGTAGTCGTCACCGCCGAGGCGCAGGCCGTCGAGCCGATCAGCCTCGCTGTCCCGCGCGGTCAGGAACAGCACCGGCACCGGCCACCCCTGCGCGCGCCGATGGCCGACATAGCGCAGCGAATCCCCCGCAGGCAGCATCCGGTCGAAGACCACGCAGTCGTAACTGTTGACCCACAACGCCTCGTCGGCGGCGGGCAGATCGGTCGCGGTGTCCACGGCGAACCCAGCCGCACGCAACACGGCGACCACCCCGTCCCGCACATTCCCGTCGTCCTCGACCACCATCACCCGCACGACGACAACGGTATGCGGTCACCGCTACCGCGCGACCACCGCCAGCACGTCGTCCAGCTCCAGGCCGCGCAGCTCGTCCACGGTGGGCATCCGGCCGATGCCGCGCAACCGCTGTGACTGCGCCTTGCGCATGCCCTCGAACAGCCGGCGCGCATCGCGCGCGTTGCCGAACCCCGGATCGGCCGAGATGCGCGCGAAGTACTCGGCCAGCCGCGAGTCCGAGGCCCGGTCCAGGTCGTAGCCACCGGCCGTCGCCATCAGCACGAGGATGTCCACCAGTTCGGCCGGGACGTAGTTCTCGAACTCGATGGTCTTGCCGAACCGCGAGGCGAGGCCCGGGTTGACCGACATGAACTCGCTGATCTCCTCGGTATACCCGGCGACGATCACCGCCACCTCGTCCCGGTGGTCCTCCATCAGCTTCACCAGCATGTCGACGGCCTCCTGGCCGAAGTCCCCGCCCGCGGCGCCCTGCCTGGTCAGCGTGTACGCCTCGTCGATGAACAGCACCCCGCCCATGGCCTGCTCGAACACCAGCGCGGTCTTCTCGGCCGTGTGCCCGATGTACTGGCCGACCAGGTCCCGCCGGGACACCTCGAGGAACTCCCCCTTCGGCAGCACGCCGAGTGCCTTGAGCAGCCTGCCGTAGGTGCGGGCGACGGTCGTCTTCCCGGTGCCCGGCGCGCCGGTGAAGACCAGGTGGTGGCCGGCAGGCCCGACCGGCAGCCCGGCCCGCCGCCGCCAGTCGTTGACCTGAAGCTCGTCCACCAGCGCACGCACCTCGGCCTTCACGCTCGGCAGGCCGATCATGGCGTCCAGGTCGGCGAGCAGTTCCTCCAGCCCGTGCTTGCCAGGCGCGGCCAACGTTTCCTCGACGACGGTGGTGGTGGCGCCGTCCGCGATGGCGAGCCCCGGCTCGGCGGTGTTCGCCAACCGGTGTCCGGTCACGGTGCCCGCGCAGCCGGGCCCGAACGCGATGCCGGCGCCCCGCACGTCGTGCACGTGGCAACCCCGGAGCTCCGGGGCGCTGTGGTTGGCCACCGCGATGCCCTCCGCGCCCGTGTTGGCCACCTCGCAGTTGTCGATGACCGGCCGGGAGTACTGGTAGACGTAGATGCCCCGCAACCCGCACGCGTCCACCACGCAGTCACGGACTGTCGGGGCGGCGCCGACCCCGACGATTACGCCGTCGCCGGTCACCTCGCTGATCGTGGTGTCCGCCAGCAGCCCCGGCGCGCTCTCGATGACCACGCCCTGCTCGGCGTCGCTGATGGTGCAGCCGGTCACGGTGAACTCCGCCGTGCCGCGCACGCTGATCGCCGGGCCCCGCCCGCCGGTGAGCACGCAGCGGTCCACGGTCAGCTCGACGTCCGTCGCGTCGATCGCGCCCGCGGCGGCGACCAGTTCTATCCCCCGCAACGTGAGCACGCCTCGCCTGGCGACCACCACCGGGATGGCGGCACCGCTGCCGTCGATCACGACCTCCGCACCGTCCGCGGCGACCAGCGACACCCGCCTGCCGGTCAGCTCGATCGTCTCCGGGTAGACGCCGGCGGCGATGGTGATCACCGCGTCGTCTCCCGCGTCGGCCAGCGCGGCCGCGATGGTCGGGTACGCGCCGGGCCGCGCCGCGACCGGCAGGGTGCGGTGGACCATCAGCTCGCCACCAGGAGCCAGCCGCGGTCGACCGCCTTGGCGCCCGCCTGGAACCGGCTGCGCGCGCCGAGCCGGTTCATGATGTCGGCGACCGTGCGCCGTACGGTCCGCACGGAGATGCCCAGTTTCGCGCCTGCCGACCCGTCGGTGTACCCGGCCCACAGCAGGGAGAGCAGGTCGCGTTCCCTGGGCGTCAGACCGCCGTGCGCCAGCTCGTCCTCGGCCGGCTCGACCGGGTTGAGCGCCACCGCGGCCGACCAGATCCGCTCGAACAGTTCGACCGTGGCGCCGACCGCGCTGGCCAGCCGCAGCACCGCGACACCGTCACCTGCCGGGTCGACCGGCAGCAGCGCGATCGACCCGTCGATGATCACGACCTCCATGGGCACGCTGGTGTCGGTGCGCACCAGTGCCCCGGCCAGCGCCAGGCTGGTCACCTTCCCGGACAAGCGTTCCACGTCCGGGAACACCGCGCGGTAGCGCACCCCCCGGTCGACGTTCTCCCGGTGCGCCCGGCGGAACGCCCCGACCGGGCCGGTGTTGGCGCCGGAGCTGATGACCAGCACCTCGTGTTTCGCCGATGCGATCACCTGCTCGATGCTCAGTCGGCCGTCGTCGGTGCCACGGTCGGTGCCCCGGGCCTGCGGCCCGGCAGCCGGGGACGAGCCAGTTGGCCCGAGCACATCTCGCTGCGCCGCAACGAGTTCCGGTCCCGGTTCCACGCCGAGCTCGGTGACGAAGATCCGCCTGGCCTGCTGGAACGCGGCCAGAGCCTGCGCGGGGCGGCTGGCGGCGTGCAGGACGCGAACCAACGCGGCCCAGGTCCGCTCGCAGAACGGGTCGTCGTCCAGCAGCTCCCGCAGCACGGTGATCGCCTCGGCGTGCCGGTGCAGCGCCCGCCAGCAGCCGGCGAGCAGTGTGCGCAGCTCCCGGCGCTGTTCGGCGCGCCGGTCGGCCTCGGCCACCGCCGAGCGCACGGTGAGCCCGTCGAACGGCGCGCCCCGCCAGTGCGCCAGCGCCTCGGACAAGTGCCCCGCCGCCTCGGCGTGGGCGCCGGCGTCGACTGCCCGCCGCGCGTGCCCGGCCAGCTCGTCGACCAGGTCGGTGTCCAGCTCGCCGTACCCGACCACGATCCGGTACGCGCCCGCCCGGCTCTCCACCCGCTCGCCGAGCGAGTGCCGCAACCGCCACACGTAGCTGCGCAGGTTGCGCAACGCGGACGCGGGTGCGGCCTTCTCGTGCCAGATCGCGTCGATCAAGTCGTCGATCTTGACCCAGCTGTTAGCGTGCAGCAGCAGCACCGCCAGCAACGTCGTAGGCTTCCCGGCGCTCAGCCCGACCGGCGTGCCCGTCGCCGTGGTGACCTCGAGTGGTCCGAGTATGTGGAACCGCATGCCCCCACTGTGAAGTGACGACATGAGGTATTTATGACAAGCGTGCTGGTGGTCGAGGACGACGAGAACCTGCTGGTCGGGGTGGCCGCTACGCTGCATGCCGCCGGGCTCGCGGTGGACACCGCGGCGAGCATCGCGGATGCGCACGAGGCGCTGCACGCGGGCGGTCACGACTGCGTGGTGTTCGATCGGATGCTGCCGGACGGGGACGCGATCGGCTATGTCCACATGCGACGCAGGGAAGGGTGGAGCGTGCCGGTGCTGTTCCTCACCGCCCGCGACGCGCCCGCCGACCGGGTGGCCGGGTTCGAGCACGGTGGCGACGACTACCTGGTCAAGCCGTTCTCCTCGGCGGAGTTGACCGCACGCGTGCTCAACCTGTGCCGCCGGGCGGGCAGCAGGCCGTCGGTGCTGCGGCTCGCGGACCTGGAGATGGACTGCGCCCGCCGCGAGGTGCGCCGGGCCGGCGTGCTGCTTTCGTTGACGGGCAAGGAGTTCGCGGTGCTGGAGTACCTGCTCACCCAGGTCGAACAGGTGGTGTCCAGAAACGACCTGCTCGAACACTGCTGGGAAAGCGAAACCGACCCGACGTCCAATGTGGTCGACGCGGTGGTGAAACGGTTGCGCCGCAAGCTGGGCGCCCCGGAGCTGATCCGCACGGTGCACGGTCGCGGCTTCCAGTTGGGCGCGCGGTGACCGGCGCGGCTACCGGCTCGGCCGCCGCCCGGCTGCGCAGGTTGCGCAGGTTGCTGACCGCCGTGGTCACCGCGGCGAACATGGTGGGGTTGATCGGCTTCGCCTGGTACCTGATCAGCGACGACGCCGAACAGGGGGTGGCGACCGTCGATGCCGAGCTGCACCGGGTGACGACGGGGGTCAGCCGGCTGGTCACCTTCGACGAAGCCATCGACTTCAGCGAGGTCAACAAAGACGTACTCAATGACCGGTGCCCGCAGTTCGCGATCATGCCGGGCGGCGCGCCCACGTTCCGGTCGCACCTGTCCCGGCGGCCGTGTGTGTCCATGGACACCCGCGTGCTCAGCGGGTTGGCGACCACCGCGGTCCGCTCGGGCACGACGACCACCGGCTACCAGCGGGGCACCGGTGGCGAGCTGGTCCGGGTGCGGGTGGAACCGCTGTACTCGACGGACCGGACCGCCATCGGTGCGATCGTCGTGGTCGCCGACATGGCGCCGCAACAGCGGGAGCACACCCAGCTGGTGTGGTGGGTGATCGGGGCGCTGGTGGCGCTGGTCGGCGTGCTCGGCGCGGCCGCGCACATCCTGTCCGGCCGGGTGATCCGGCCGTCGGCCGCCGCGTTACAGCAGCAGGAGGTGCTGCTCGCCGAGACCGCGCACGACCTGCGCACCCCGGTGGCCGCGTTGCGCTCGCTCGCGGAGGGAGCGCAGGCCAACCCGGCTCGGGCACCGGACCTGGTGCCGCGCGTGGTCGGGCTGGCCGCGCGGATGGGCGGCATCATCGACGGGCTGCTGGTGCGGGCGCGGCTCGCGGCGGGCGTCGAGCGGCTGGCCATCCAGCCGGTGTGGCTGGACCAGTTGGTGACGACCGTGGTCGAGGAGACCCCGGAGCACGGCGCCAACGTCACCGTGGTCGCCGCGCCGACCATGGTGCACGCCGATCCGGCGCTGCTACAGCGAGCGATCAGCAACCTGCTGGACAACGCGATCAAGTACGGGCACCAGCCGGGCGCGTCGGCGGTCGTACACATCACGGTGGCCGGCGGCACGGTGACCGTGTCCGACCGAGGGCCCGGCATCGACCCCACGTTCGCCGAGGAGACGTTCAACCGGTTCACCAGCACGGGCGGCTCGTCCGGGCTCGGCCTGTCGATCGTGCGGTGGGTGGCCCAGGCGCACGGGGGCCGGTTGTCGGTCTACAACGCGGACGAGGGCGGCGCGATCTTCGAGCTGAACCTGCCGGTCAGCGGATCTTGACGGTTTGCCACGGCGGCAGGTCGACCCATTCGCCGTCCAGTTCGTAGGCGAGGCTGTAGGTGTAAGTGCCGCGCTCGGCGAACTCGCGCTCGAAGGTGATCGCCCTCGGCGTGGTGCCGAGCGCGACGTCGGTGCGCTGCGGGAAGTCGTGGTCCCGCCCTGCCTCGTCGCGTACCCGGACGACCAGCGCGGGCAGCACCAGTTCCCGGTCGGCGCTGATCGTGGCGCGTGCGGTGACCGTGTCCGGCGCACGGCCGTCCTGGTCGATGGTCAGCTCACCGACGATGGTGACCGCCCCCGCTGGTTCGGTGACCGGGACCAGGTCCGGCTCCCTGAGCAGGGTGACCACGACCACCGCAGCGGTCAGGACCAGGACCGCGGCCAAGGCCATCCACAGTGGACGCAAAACCGGCCCTCCCGTCCGTAACGGCCGGCTCGACGGTATCGCCTCATGGTGCGCCGGGATCAAGTAGCGCCTCCATCAGGTCGGTCATGGCGTCGAACAGGTCGGTGGGCGGGAGGTTCTCCTGCGCCAGCAGGTCGGTCAGTGCCCGGTACTCGACCAGGTCGGTGGCGTCGGCGCCGCCGAAGTTGTCCAGCATGGCGAGGGCCAGACCGGCCGTCGCCCGCGCCACCCCGAGGCCGGCGACCAGCTTCTCGGTCTCCGGCGCCGGCCACGCCTCGTAGTCCCACTGGTCGGAGAAAGCGTGGATCGACGGCATGTCGTTGCCGAGCGCAGGGTTGACCATCGCGGGGAGGTGCCGGTCCGGGTTGATCACCGACGCGATCCTGGTGAGCCCGTCGGACAGGCTGGTCTCCGCCGGACTCCCCGGCAGACCGGGCGCCGCCGGATCGGTCAGCAGGCTGCCGGGGACGAGGTCCTGATAGGCGCCCCGCAGCCGCCCCGCCGCGCCCTCCAGCGCCCCGGACACCCGCCGTCCCGACATGCCCCTGGCATGCTCGCCGTTGTCCTGGGTGACCAGCATCGTCAGGCCGTCGACGTACTGCGTCAGGTCGGCGGGCGCGCCGGTGAGGCCGTTGACGAAGTACACGTCGCCGCCGAGGTTGACCGCGTTGATCAGGTCCCCGGACCGCACGTCGTCGGTGGCGGCGTCCTTGCGCCGCGCGTGCACGATCGCCCGGCTACCCTCGCCGAGTTGCTGTAGCCGGGCGACGATGTCGTTGCTCGAGGCGACCGGCTGGAACTGTCCACCGGGGACACCGGCCGCGGCGGCGACCCGGTCCGCCCAGCCCTCGTTGCCCGACCACGCCACCAGCTCCGCGGGCACCTCGTACGGCGAGCCCGGGTCCTGGAGGTGCCGGTCCACGGTCACCGCGGCGGCCTGCCCGGTCACGTCCGCTGGCAGCACGGGCAGGTTCGGCATGGCCTCGTGCAGCCGGTCCCGGCCGGCGTTGTCCGCGTGCACCCCGTCCAGCAGCCCAGCCATCGACAACTTGGTCACGCCGGGAATCTTGTTGTGCTTCTGGAGCGCGGCGACGAGTTGGTCGCGCGCGACGACCTCCGGACGCGCCTGACCGTGCTCGGCGAGCGTGGCGCGGACGGCCGCCAGTTTCTCGGCCTTGGCGGCGATGTCGCTCAGCGCGGTCAGCCGATCGAAGATGGTCTCGCCAAGAGAGGACAGGTCCGCGCCCGGCTTTCCCAGCAACTGGCGCACCTCGTTGAGCAGGTCCCGGTACGCCTGGTCCCGGTCGGCGAGAATCCGGTCGACCACGGGGTCCGTGCCGGTGGCCTGGCTCGGCGCCGGATCGGTGTCGTTCTGCACGTGCTGCCCGAACCTGGCGAGTGCCTCGGTCAGCTTGTCGCGCGCGCCCTGGGCCGCGGCCCGGTCGAGTTCCGCCTTCTTGTCGCCGAGCTCCAGTTCCTTGGCGGACAGCTTCCGGCTGGCGTAAGCCTCGGCGAGCGGGGCTCCCGCGCCACCGACAGCGAAGGGGACCATGCTGCCCATCCCGAACAGCGCGTGCATCCCGACGGTGACGCCTACCGTGAGCGCGCCCGCGACGACACCGACCAACAGCCATTTCGGGGACGGCAGCCCGGATGGGCGTTCCTGGTCCCGCGCGAGCGGCGTGTTCTCGTCCGGAGAAGCGAACTCCGGCACCGTCGTCCCGAGGATGTCCGCGATCGCGCGGGCGACCGCGGCCACGTCACGGTCCGCTTCCCGCAGGCCGTCGTACTGTTTGCGCGCGAAGGACGCGTCCTGTTCCGCGACGTGCTGCCGTGCCCCGAACACCAGGTTCAGGCCGACGGTGGCCGCGGCGTGCGCCGCGCGGAACCCGCCGTACTCCGCCCACAGGTGCAGGAAAGCGGCAAGGTCGTTGGGGTCGGCGACCCGGTCCTTGTCGTTGCTCACCCTGGTCCTGGGGACCAGGTTCAGGGCCAGTTGTACCGTGAAGTTGTCGCCGTGCCAGAACTTGCGCGACTTCACCCCGGGCGTGTCGGTCAACGGATCGCCGAACTCGTGCGCGAGCCGAGCCCCGACAAGACCGGCGAAGTTGTTGGCGTACGCGGCGATCTCGTGCCCGCGACCGGCGACCAGGTCGTTGATCCTCGTCAGGAGGGCGTCGTTCCTGGCCGCCTTCAAGTCCATCGTGTACCGCTTCTTCGCGGCGTCGAGGACCGGCCCGACCAGGGCAGGCGCCACCGCGCTGGTGCCGACGAAGAGGGCGGCGATCGGCGAGAGGGCACCGAGGACCGGGGTCGCGCCGAGTGCGGCCACCACACCGACGGCGGTCAGCGCGGCGAGTGCCGTGGCATTCCGGGGGATGCCGTAGATCCGCGCCAACTGGGCGGTCACCGCTGTCGGGCCCTTGGCCTCCCCTGTCGGGCCGACCACCGTGCGGGCGTGTTCGTTGCCCGCGACATTCAGTTGCGCCAACGCGTTGAGGAAGGCACCCCCGAGCTCAGCCGCGGCCCTGTCCTTCAGCTGACGTTTCCGATCGGCCAACTGCTCGTCCGCCGCCGTGGCCTCCCGCACGGCCGTCGACCGGTCGTACAGACTCTGCACCACCGTACGCGCCAGCGAAGCGGCGACCATCGCCGCGATGAACGGTGCGCTCGTCCCGGCTATCGCCGCCGCGACCGCGAGGCCCACCGACAAGGGGACCGCGGTACCGAGGTTCTTGGCCAGGTGCAGGAGAGTTCCCGGCAGCCCGTCCAGTTCGGTGGTGTGCCGCTGTACCGCTTCCCGCATCCGCTGGTCGGGCAGCGCGGCCAACCGGCTCGACGCCCCCTCCTGGTGCGGGGCGAGCCCCATCTCCTCGATGAGCTTCTTCAGCTGCGCCCGGACCTGGAGCCGGAGCGGCCCACGTCGCAACAGGTTGTCGTAGGCCAGCAACTGCGCTGCCCGCCCGAGGTCGCGCCTGCTCAGCATCGGGTCGCCACTGCTGTCCTCGACGAGGAAGTCCGCCACGCCGGCGCCGCGGCCGGACAGCTCCGCCGCGGCTTCCGCGAGCGCCGCCGCGACCAGCGCGGGCACCGCGGCCGGCGTTGCCCGGCTGGACACGGTGATGCGAACGATGCCCTGATCGTCGGTGTGGTAAATCGCGGCCACGGTGCCGCCGAGATCGGCGGCGTTGACGGCCGCGCCGAACTTACGTCCATCCTCAGCGGTGACCTGGTGCACCTGACTGTCCCCGGCCGGCGGCGCGACCGAAGACATCCCGGCGAGCCGATCGGCTCCCCGCAACGAGGACCGTGCGATCGCGTCGATCTGCGCCGTCCGCGAGTCGGTCACCGGGTGCTGCGCGGGAAGCAACGGTTGCCGCGCCGGTGCGGCGACCACACCCGGCCCGGGCTCCGTCGCCTGCTTGGACTCACCGTTCACGCCGTTGGACTCGGAAGACTTCCCTTGCACACCTTCGCTTTCCGGCGCGACCGGCGTCCCGCCGTTCGGGTCGGCGGGGGTCGCGGCTGGCCGTTCCGCCATCACGCTGAAGGTGCCGTAGCCGTCGTAGCGCAGCACCAGGTCCGCGCTGGCCGCGGCCAGTGCGTCCGCCACGGCGGGCGAAACCTCGTTCGTGAACAGGGAGATCACAAGTCCGTCGGCGGCGAGCTGTTCCCGGTGCCGGTTCACCTGTGCGGCTATCTCGGTGTACTTGGCGGAGTCGACGGCGAACGACTTGTGGTCCTTGACCTCGATGCGAACTTCCCGACCGTCCGCGAGCCGGCCAGCGATGTCCACGTCCGGTTTGGTGCCGACACGCACACCCGTGATCCGAAGCCCGGGCAGCCCCAGCTCCGCCAGCATCGCCGGATGCATCTCCGCCAACGCGAGTGCCGCTTCGACCTCGGTGAAAACACCCATCAGGCCCTGCGCGTTGCCTTCCAACTGCGTCAGCTTCGTCGCCCGGCTTTCCGCCCACACCTGGAGATCGGTCTTGCGCATCTCGTCGTTGAGGGCTTTCCTGGCGGAATCGACGTTGACGCCGAGTTCGGCGAGCCGGTCCAACATGGCGTGCACATCGCCCGCCTCCTGGACGAAACCCTTGCCACCACCGACTTCGCCCGCCGCCGCCGGTGTCGCCGAGTGGTCCGGCACCCCGGAGAACCGCTTCGGCAACGAAGGACGAGCGGCGAGCCGCGCCAACTGCGCACGGAAGGCGTCGAGCTGCGTGGCGGTCATCGCCGAAAGAAGATCGGCGAGTGATTTCCCCGCGGTGCGCGTAATCGTCTCGGCGATGTTGGTCAGATACCCCGCCAGCAGGTCCGGGGACATCTTCGCCGCCAACGCGCGAATCCCAGCGACAACAGCGTCCGCCACGGGCAGTTTCCGCTCGCCGAGCGTCGCTACCGCGTCATCGATGCCGCCGGTGGGCGGGTTCGTGGTGTTCCCGGGTGCGGCGGCACTAGTGGGTCCGGCTGGCGCCGGTGTTCCCGGCGCGGCACCGGACTGAGTGCTCCCGGACTCGCCGAGGTTGTCGAGGAAAGCCTGTAGTTCCGCGGCGTTCCGGCCCGCGAGGTCCCTGATTTTTATTACCTGCGCGTTGGCGGCTTGCCGGTTCTGTTTGGCCAGCGCGATGGCGGCGTCGAGCGCCGTCGGCGCACGCTCGGCGATCTCGACGAGCGCCTTCACGATCGTGGTGCGGCCGGCGCCCAGTTCGGCGATGTCCTGCTTGGCATTCTCCGCCACGTTCAGCCCGGCCAGCTTGCTCACCGCGTTCTTCACCGACTGCGACGCCGTGTTCCGCGCGAACAACCGGCTGATCGCATCCTGGACCGGTTGCGGCAGCGTCTGCCACACCTCCGGGGAGATCTCGGCCGGCCGCTTGCCGGCCGGGTCCGCCCCCTCCCGCGACTCGTCCGGCCGGGTGGACTCCGCCGCTGCTGGGTCCGTTGTAGACTCCGCCGCCGGGTCCGATGTGGACTCCTCATCGGGCGTGCTACTGGCCGGGTCACCCGCGTGTTCGGCCTTGGCATTCCGTGCACCCGCCGGCCCCGCAGCCGATGACGGCGTGATCGCGGTCCCTGACTGGCCCGTCGCGCTCGACGACGGCCCGGCAATACCCGAGGTCTGGCCCGGAGTGCCTGCTGTCTGGGCCGCGGTGCTCGCCCCGGCGGCCACGGCGCTCCCCGCTTCCGGGTCGCCGGCTGCCGGCTGCCCCGCGGTATCCCCGGTTGTGCCACCTGGCACCGACTGTTCCCCGGTTCCGGGGTCCGTGGCGACACCCTCCTGGGAACTGTGCTGCCCGGCACCGCTCCCCTCCGCTTCGGCACCCGTGTCCGGCGATCCGTCCCCTGTGGACGTCCGAGTGCTTTCTGGCCCGCTCGACGGACTGCCGGAACCCGACGACGCGCCTTTGCCGGCACCAGCGCCGCCCGCCCCTTCGGAGCCGGAACCAGAACCGGAACCGGCGCCCGAACCAGAGCCAGCTCCATCGCCGGAGCCAGAACCGGACGACTCCGCCCCGCTCGTGCCGGCACCTTCCGGTGCGGCGCCCGCCCCGCCTTCCTGCCCCGTGCCCGCCCCTGGTTCCCCCGCCCCTTGCCCGGCCGAACCGTCACCTGCCGAAGACGAGGAGCCGGCCGCCTCGCTCGACGCCGGCGTGTTGTCCGGGGGCGGCCCGTTCGGCCCGTCCGGCCCGCCGCCCATGCTCGCGTCCAGTCCGGCGAGCTGGCTCGTGTACCCGTGCATCCCCGAGGCGCTGCCCAGCTGACTGGCCAGCACGGTCCCGTTGGCCCGGAACGCACCCATCCGCGCGGCGTCGCCGGCGTTCTCCTTGATCGCCGTCCCATACTTGTCCAGACCACTGAACTCGCCGTTGACGAGGTCGTGCGCGGCAACGCTGGACACCGGTGACGTGACGGCGTTGAGCCCGCCACCCGTCACCGCGGCGGACACGTGCTGGCCGACGAAGCCCTTGGGTTTGACGACCCCGTTGACGAGCTTTCCCGGTGCGTAACCGAGCGCCCCGCCGATGCTCCCGGCAAGAGTGTCGGTGAACAACTTCTTGCCGTTGATCCCGTCGGGGTTGTACCCGGCCGCCTGACTCGCCAACTGGGAACTGGCCGAGATGGCGGCTTCCTCGCCGGCCTCGATCGCGATCTCCCTGCCGAGGTTGAGCCCGATCCTGGCCACGGTGGAGCGCCCCTGGGCACTGGCGGCGGTCCGGCCCACCGCCATCACAACGCGTTTGAGCACATTCTTGGCTACCGCGCGCGCGAACATGCCGGCCACGGCGCCACCGCCGGTGAACGCGAGCGCGAACGACGCCGCGTTGAGGAGCATCTCGGCCCTGGTCGCCATCCGCTGTTGGTGGACGTCCCGGGCGTACTGCTCGCAGAACGTCGCCATGTCCTTGCAGGACTTGATCAGGCCACCGAGGTCGCCGTTGAACGACTTCGTCATCGTCAGGTACTCGTGCCCGGCGCTGTCCACCCACTCGCCGAAGATCTTGTCCGCGGTCTGGTTGGTGCTGCCGACGGCCCCCTCGAGAAGGGTCGCGACCTTGCCCCAAGCCAGTCCGAGATTGCGGGCGTCCTCCGGTTCGTCCGGCGGAAAGGCGTTGTCACCGCCGATAAGACTGCAGACTTCGTCGAACAGCTTCAGTGCCCAGCCGCCGAGGTCGATGCCCATCGCTCAGCGCCGGAACCTGTTGGCGGCGTTCTGCTCGGCGGTCCGGTACGTGGCCACTGCCTTGTCACCGGTGTCCGCGATCTTGTGGTAGTTGACCGGTACGTCCTTGACAGATTTGTCCAGCCCTGGATCGGCGTCCGAGCCCGCGCCCTGCCGCCACTTGCGGTATTCCGCCATGAACTGGTCGCTCATCTTGCCGCCCTTGCCCAGCTTGCCGGTGAGCGCGTCGATCTCCACGAACGCGGCGGTCAACGCTCCCTTCAGCGTCTCGGCGTTACCGCGCAGTTCACCGATCCCCCGCGCGGCACCGTCGATTCGCATGTCGACGAGGCCGTCTCCGTTGATGTCGAATCCGCTCACGGCTACCTCCGGTCGAGTTGGTGCAGGAACGGGTCGAGCTTCAGGTCGGTCGACTCCGGCGTCGCGCCGTCGGGAAGGAACTTCGCGGCGGCGGCGAACACCTGTTCCTCGGCCTGCCGGACCGCCGCATGGATCGTGTCGGTGATCGTGGCGGCCAGCGCGGCGGAATCGGGTGCGCGGTAGATCCTGGGATCCAGCCACAGCTCGACCAGTTCGCCGTTCCCGCCGACCGTCGCGGTCACCAGACCGTCGCCGGAGTCGGCCGTCTCCCGGATCTCCGCGATCCTGCGTTGCAGGGTTCGGACGTCCTCCGCGAGTTGTTCGTACTCGGCGATGATGCCGAGCCCGCGCATTGTCTCGTCCACGGAGGCGAGTATTGGTGGTACACACGGCCCGGTGCGCTCGTGGCCACATGCGGCCAGGAAGCCACGTCGCCGATATGCCGCCGCAGGATCGCCGGTGTGAAGCGAACCGCGGCTGCACTGCTTACCACGCTGGCACTGCTCACCGCCGGCGCCCTGCCCGCACAGGCGGCGGCGCCCCCCGATGGCGCCTGCAACGACCCGGATCCCGGCCGGCCCGCGGTGCGGGAGGAGCCGTGGGCGCAGCAGGTGCTGGATCCGCGGCAGGTGTGGCCGCACAGCCGGGGCACCGGCGTGACGGTCGCGGTGGTCGACTCCGGTGTCGACGCCGACCACCCACAGCTGAGCCGGGCCGGGAAGGTGTTGCCCGGCAAGAACTTCTTCGAAGCCGCGGACCTGCCGGGGAACTTCGACTGCGTGTCGCACGGCACCGGGGCGGCCGGCATCATCGCGGCGGACCCGGTGCCGGGGGTCGGGTTCTACGGCATCGCGCCGGACGCGCACATCCTGCCGGTGCGGATCACCGCCCAGGACATCGCCGACAACGGCCAGTCACTGCGCATCGACCTCGGCGCGCTGGCGAACGGCGTCCGGTACGCGGCGGACTCGGGCGCCCGGGTGCTCAACCTGTCCATCGCGGGGTACGCGGACTTTCCCGAGATGAAGGCTGCGGTCGCATACGCGGTGGCCATGGACGTGTTGGTGGTGGCGGCGGTCGGCAACGGCCAACAGGACGGGACTGGCGAGCTCCCCTCGTTCCCGGCCGCCTACGACGGTGTGCTCGGTGTCGGCGCGATCGACATCGACGGGGCGCACACGTCCACCTCACAGGTCGGCCCGTACGTCGACCTGGTCGCGCCGGGCGCCGGTGTGCTGACCACGACCAGGGTCGCGGGCCACACCTACGCCAACGGCACCAGCTACGCAGCGCCGTTCGTCTCCGCCACGGCCGCGCTGGTACGCGCGGCCTGGCCAAACCTGACCGCACCCGAGGTCGCGCAACGCCTTGTCGCCACGGCAAGTCCCGCCCGAGGCGGCAGTCATGCCTACGGCGCAGGCCTGGTTAACCCGTACCGCGCGGTGACCGACGGCCTCGACCTGACCGAACCTGCCGCACTGCCCGCGCACACCCCGGTGCCCCCGGACGAGGCCGCGCTGGCCGAGGCCGCCTGGCACGAACGGGCCGGCACGGTGGCCGGCTGGTCGACCGTCGCGATTCTCGGTGCGATCGTGCTGGCCGTGCTCGTCGCCATGACCGTCCCACGCGGCAGGCGGCGCCGCTGGCGTCCCGCCATGGCCGCGCCACTGCCCGCCAGACCCGCCGTAGTCGAACCACCGGAGCAGATGTTCCTCGTCGACGACAACTCCCGGTAGTGGGGTTCCGTGACGAAGTAGCTTGCTGGGCACGGAGAGTACGCACAACTGGATACGCCCGCTTGGACTAGTCCGATGCACTCGGCTCCCGCCACGGGTCGACATGCGGGAGCCGAGTGGGCGTTCGGGGTCAGCGGTCGAGCTTGCCGGCCTTGACCACTGCCACGAGATTGCCCAGGCTGACGGGGAGGGTCACGCCTGGATTCTTGGTGTCACGGACTGCGTTGGGAGCCACCTCGACGCAGTTGTTGGCACCCTCACTTCGTGAGGACTTCTTCCACTTGACCTCCATCGTTCCTCCGTTACTCGGTTCCGATGCGCCTACGGAGGATGCTCGCAGAGCGTCGTTCGTCCAGCGCCATGGCCCACAGTTCCGCGAAGTCTTGTTCGTACACGGCGGTCTCGTCCGGCTCGTGGATGTACGTGGCGTCGGTCAGGCCTTCGATGTAGACGCGGGTGATGGCAGGCGTGGCCAGCCGGAGGAAGGTGAAGCCGACACCGAGTGCTCGGTGCGCGCCCGCCGCGAAGGGCAGCACGCGGATTGCCACGTTGGGCAGTCGGCCCTTCGCGAGCAGTTCCGTCACCTGCTCACGAAGCCCTTCCTCGCCGCCGACCATGCGGTGTAGCGCGGCTTCGCCGAGGATGACGCGCACGTCGGGCGGGTTCTCGCGTTTGAGGATGGCCTGACGCGCGACTCGATCGGCGGTGCGCTCCTCGACGTGCTGGGAGCGTGAGTTGGCCAGGACTGCCCGCGCGTACCGCTCGGACTGGAGCAGGCCGAACACAAGCTCGGCGTCGTAGTAGCGGATCTCGGTAGCCGCCCGCTCCAGCGTGACGTAGGTCTGCGCGAAGTCGGCCACGCGGGATGGTGACTCGCGCTTGCGGGCTGCGTCGGCGAGCAGATGAAGCGTCTCGCGATCACCCTTGCCCAGCCGGTACAGCTCAGCGAGGCGGTCGATCTCGGCGGGCACGGGAACGCGAGTTCCTGCCTCTACCCGGCTGGTCTTGCCCGCATACCATCGCAACTCGTTCTCGACGGCACGCGGCTTGAGCCCGGCCTTCTCGCGAGCACGCTTGAGCATCTCGCCGAGTTCGAATCGTTGCGGGTTCTGTGTCGCCACTCGATCACCGTCCATCTGTCTGTCGATCTGGCGTACATCCTGCCCCGACACCCCGCGACTGCGCACATCACCCAACTGGAACTAGCTAACTGGACATGTGCAGTTGTATGGTGTCGATGGATCTAAGCCGCTATCGGTTCCTCCAAGCTCCGGTGGGCGCGCGCTGACCCCCGACCTGGCGGCCCCACTGGGCATCACGACGAACGACAGCAACGGGAGATAAGCATGCAAGGACGATCGTTCACCCTGGTCAGCAAGGACGCCCGCGACGGGATCTCGAACCGATGGCCACACATCGCGCGGTTCCTACGGGTCGATGATGCGACCGGCGGGGTTGAGCACGATTTCCACTGGTGGTGGTGCCGCGAGGACCGGCTGAGCCCGGCGGAGCGAGCAGCTGGCAACGAGGAGTGGGCCGCGTTTATCGAGTGGCGCTTGGAGCGGCGGGCCGGCGAGTTGGCCAGCGATCGGGTCAAGCGTCACCTGGTGGCGGAGTGGACCGACAGCATGGCCTACTGCTGTCGGCGGTCGGCAGCGTGGGCGCGGGTGAGGACCCCGGCGAGTGGATCCCCAGTCGGAGCGGCGTCCGGACCTGCACGCGGAACAGCTCGCGATCGTGGCCGAGATCATCGCAAAGCTGGACGCACGCCGTGATCCGGCTGGGTGCGTGCCCAAGGTGGGGCAGCCGCCAGAGCCGAAGCGTGAACTCGCCTTGACCTCGTGATCAGGGGAGACGTGATGGCCGTCCTGGAAGCCGTGCTGATCTCCAGCCGACTCACGAGCCCCCCGGACCCAACATCAGGTCCGGGGGGCTCGTTATGAGTAAGACACCCTCATTAGGGCTCCGGTCGTGCCCGGTTGCCGTATTGACGCGCCGTGATAAGGCGGCCACGGTGAGGAGCGTTGTGTGTCCGGGGTACGGCAGAGAGGACGATCAGGTGGGTGACAAAGAGGAGAAGTCGGGCAAACACGAGGACGACCGCGACGGCCAGGGTCAGCCGCAGCTCGACAAGTGGAAGGACCCCGAGAAGGACAAGTGACGATGGGACAACCGGTGACGACCGCCGGAGAGGCCCTGTCGGTGGGCCGTGACCTGTTCGTGCCTGAGCTGGTCTGGGTATCGGCGGAGGGCGGGTATCGGGCGGTGTCCCGTACCGATGACCCGGATGCGTGGTCAGCTGCCGTCGCGGCGGATGAGCCCGTGGTGACACAGGTCGACGACGGCACCACCCCACCCGGTCAACTCGGCGAGCGGTCGTCCAGCTCGTCAAGCCAACCGTCTCTCGTTGCCGCGATGCTGGACGCCGCCCACCTCACGCGGGGGATGCGGGTACTGGAGATCGGCACCGGAACCGGGTGGACGGCCGCGCTGCTGTCCGACCGGTTGGGGTCCGACGCGGTGACCACGGTCGAGGTGGACCCGATGCTCGCCGAGCAGGCGCGGTCCCCGCTCGGCCGAGCGGGGTTCCACCCCACCGTCATCACCGGGGACGGCGCGGCCGGGCACCCACCGAACGCGCCGTATGACCGGGTACTGGCCACGTGCGCGGTCGGGCAGGTGCCGTACGCGTGGATAGAGCAGACCAGCCCGGGCGGGCAGATCCTCACCCCGTGGGGCACCGAGTACCACAATGGCGCGCTCGCCCGGCTCACCGTAGACGGGGTCGGTGCCGCGTCCGGGCATTTCGACCCGGTGATCTTGGCGTTCATGCGGCTCCGTGCCCAACGCAGCATGGTATGCCCGTGGGACGGCGACGGGCCAGGCACGCCCGAGACGACCCGGACGAGTCTGTCGTCCAGTCAGGTGTACGACCTGATCGCCGCGCCCGGCGCGTTCGCGGTCGGCCTGCGGATGCCGGACTGCCACAAGGTCGTTGACGAGAACAACCTGATCGTCCGGCTGCACGACCCGGGCAGCGGGTCGTGGGCGCGGTGCGAGGTCACCCCCGGCGCCCCGTCTCATCCCGTGGCGCAGCACGGTCCGCGGCGACTCTGGGACGAGGTGGAGCAGGCACACGGCTGGTGGACCGAGCAGGGCAAGCCAGACCTCGGCCGGTTCGGGCTCACCGTGACCGCCGATGATCAATGCGTATGGCTGGACCAGCTGATGAACGTGATGGCCTGAGACGACCTGTGTCTCCCGGAACGGCACGAGCTACGCCGCGCCCGTTCGTGTTCCGCCACGGCCGCGCTGGTACGCGCGGCCTGGCCAAACCTGACCGCGCCGGCCGCACTGCCCGCGCACACCCCGGTGCCCCCGGACGAGGCCGCGCTGGCCGAGGCCGCCTGGCACGAACGGGCCGGCACGGTGGCCGGCTGGTCGACCGTCGCGATTCTCGGTGCGATCGTGCTGGCCGTGCTCGTCGCCATGACCGTCCCACGCGGCAGGCGGCGCCGCTGGGCGGCCGCTACCTCCTGCTCGAAGCGGCGCCGGAACTCCTCGTCCTCGGCGTGCTCAGCTCTCCCCTCTGCGGGTCTGGTGCACCGAACGACGCTTTCGGTGCGTTGAGTGCACCCTACGACGCCTTCGGTGCATGGCTGCCGCATCCTCCTTACCAGGGGTGCCAGGCGCCATTCCACCACTGTTCGTGGGCGTAGTCGTTGTGATGGTCGACGTTGAAGTCCTGGGGGTAATTGTTCGTATGGTTTTGCGGGTACGTCCAGATGCCAGCGGATTCGTCGCAGACGTAGTCCCAGTGACAGATCGACTTGACGGGCACATTGCCGAAGAACCGGTCAGCGCCGGCAAGTGGAGCGCCGACGATACCGCCGAACGGCACACTCCCGCCGTCGAAACCTGGAGGCGCCTTGCGCTTGGGATCGGCAATCAGGACAGCGTTGACATTGCCGAACGTCTGCCAGTTCTCGGTGACCCAGATGTGCACCACAGCGGCGCCCAATGAGTACCCGACCGCCTTGACGTGTTGGCCAGGGCACGCGCGACGTTGGTCGCGGACCAGCCGGTTGAATTCATCGACGCCGGCCCGTGCGCTCGCGCCGTTGGGAATGGCCGTCGGGTACCCGACGTGCTGCTGAATGTTGCCGTAGAAGCCGTCGTTATTCCATGAGCTGCCCGTCCCGCCGACCACGATCGTGTACGTGCCCTCGCACGGAGCCGCTGCGTGCGCCGCCGATCCTTCCACCACCAAAACCGCCGCCGCCACCAGTAGACCGGCAACCAGGGCCGAAATCTTTCTCCGTATCACGCAAACCCTCCCAATTTTGGGCAGCCGTACAGGCTGCTGCTTCGCGCCGAAACTCCGCCGCACCTCCATGCGGCGGTGCAAGAACAGGCACCGGCCACTGGATCTCCAATTGCCGGTGCCTGTCAGGACCTACCGCGCGAGTTGCTACCCGCCCAGAATTCCCCTGACCCGCTGCAGAGCCCCCTCGCCGGTGTCCACCGCGCGATGGATGGCGTTGTGCGCCTGGTCGTGGGTGTCGGCCTGGTCGTTGTCCACCACATAGTTCTGCTGGGCGACCTGCATCGCCTCGTCCCAGCCGCCCTGCCAGGCATCGCCCATGTTCATCACGTCGCGACGCGCCTGGTCGGCGCCGTCGCGGAGGAAGGCGGCATGCACGCCCTCGTCATTGCCCATGTCCCGACCGGGACCGAACAGTGTCCTGTAGTGATCTCCAGACATTTCCCGTACCTCCTCAGACGCTGGGGTTGATCTGGGCGCCGATGCCGCTGGCGGGCTGCGCCACATAGTTGGCCGCGGTCTCCTGGGCCTCGCCGAAGGTGTTCGTGCTCAACCGAAGGTCGTTCTCGAACGTCTCGCGCGCCGGCATGATCTGCGACCGGTGGCGCTGGTTGACCGTCTCGCTGGACGCCAACGACGCCTGCTGCACCCGACCCGCGAACGTGGTCTGGGCCGCCGAGTAGTTCCGGTTGTACTGGGTGTGCGTCTGTTCGTTCATGGTCTGGTGACCATGCCCGAGCTGGTTCGTACCGTGCTGAACGACGTCGAGCTGAATATCTGTGCCGTCGAACGCCATGGGTGACTCCCTCCTGTGTCCATTGCTGGAACCTCAGCCCGGACGTTAAGCCGCGCGGACCCGCCAACTCCGGCACGGCACCTTGCTGCCACACCCGAAGTACGGCACCTGCGTCCCGCACGATCGACCGCGTGGCGACACTCGTGGTGAGACGACCGACCCGGCGGCCCGCACCGGACATGCCAAGCGGTGAGCTGATCCTGGCTGCCCCACCGGAGATCCCACCGCCGCCCGCGCGGCAGTGGGCGCAGCTGCTGATGGTGCTGCCGATGGTGGCCATGATGGCGGCGATGATGCTGATGTTCTCCGGCTCCCTGTCCGGGTCCCTCCGCTTCGTCATCTACGGCCTGATGGGCGTCGGCATGCTCGGCATGGTGCTCATGGGGTTGTTGCAGGGCGGCGGGCCGAGCAAGCGGGAGATGGGCCACGCGCGCCGCAAGTACCTGCGTGACCTGGCCCAACAGCGCCTGCGGCTGCGCCGCGCGGTGCGGGCCCAGCGCTCTGTCATGGCCTACCTGCACCCGGACCCGACGCAGCTGTGGTGGCTCGCCGGCAGCTACCGGCTGTGGGAGCGGCGGCGCGACGACCCGGACTTCGGCGTCGCGCGGATCGGCAGTGGCGCGCTGGCCCCGGCGACCACGCTGATCGCGCCCGACACCAAGCCGCTGGAGGACCTCGAGCCGCTGTCCGCGCTCGCGCTCCGCCGGTTCCTCGTCACCTACGCCACCGTGGGCCGGCTGCCGATCGCCGTGGCGGTCACGGGTTTCAACCGGATATATCTGCGCGGCGACCGGGAGGCCGCACTGGGCCTCACCCGCGCGCTACTCGGCCAGCTGGCCACCCTGCATGCGCCGGACGATCTGCGGATCGCGGTGTGCGTCGGCACCGGCCAGCGCGCGGCGTGGGAGTGGGTCAAGTGGCTGCCGCACGCGCTGCACCCGGACCGCGCCGACGCGCTCGGCCCGCTGCGCCTGGTGACGGCGACCATCCCGGCGCTGGAGTCGATCATGGAGGAGGCGCTGGCCAAGCGGCCCAGGTTCGACCCCGACACCGACGTCCGGGTGGCGGGGCCGCACCTGGTGGTCGTGGTCGACGGTGGCTCGGTCGCCGGCTCCGGCCTGCTGATGACCGGCGGCGGTGTGGAGGGGGTCACGGTGCTCGACCTGACCACGGCGCCGCCAAGGACTCTCGACCGGACGTCGGTGGTGTTGGCCGTCGACGCGGCGGGCGACCTGATCAGCGAAACCACCGACGGGGAGACCGCGCTCGGTCAAGCCGACGAGTTCGACGAGCCGTCGGCCGAGGGTCTCGCCCGGCAGCTCGCGCCGCTGCGGCTGACCGCGGGCATGCGCGGGGACGCCCCGATGACCACCGAGCTGGGCCTCGCCGAGTTGTTGGAGCTCGGTGACCCGTACGCGTACGACCCGAACGACACCTGGGTGCCGCGCCCGCCCCGGGACCGGCTGCGCGTGCGGATCGGCATCCAGCCGGACGGCGCGCCGATCGAGCTGGATCTCAAGGAGTCCGCTCAGGACGGCATGGGCCCGCACGGACTTCTCATCGGTGCCACGGGTTCCGGCAAGTCCGAGCTGCTGCGCACGCTGGTGCTGGCCCTCGCGGTGACCCACCCGCCGAGCTCGCTGAACTTCGCGCTGGTCGACTTCAAGGGCGGCGCCACGTTCACCCGGCTGGACCGGCTGCCGCACACCAGCGCGGTGATCACCAACCTGGCCGACGAGCTGCACCTGGTGGACCGGATGACCGACGCCATCAACGGTGAGCTGATCCGTCGGCAGGAACTCCTTCGTGCGGCGGGAAACTTCGCGTCGCTGCGTGACTACGAGAAGGCTCGCGCGGCAGGCGCGCCGCTGCCCGAGGTGCCGACGCTGCTGGTGATCTGCGACGAGTTCTCCGAACTGCTGAGCGCCAAGCCGGACTTCATCGACCTGTTCGTCCAAATAGGACGGGTGGGCCGCTCGCTCGGGGTGCACCTGCTGCTTGCCTCGCAACGACTCGACGAGGGCAGGCTGCGCGGCCTGGAAAGCCACCTGTCGTACCGGATCGGCCTGCGCACGTTCTCCGAGCTGGAGAGCCGGGCCGTGCTCGGGG
This sequence comes from uncultured Actinomycetota bacterium, assembly GCA_963826035.1. Classification (GTDB taxonomy): domain Bacteria; phylum Actinomycetota; class Actinomycetes; order Mycobacteriales; family Pseudonocardiaceae; genus Actinophytocola. The sequence continues at coordinate 2,387,742 of CAWGVZ010000010.1, forward strand.
TCAGCGACGCGTTCTCCCTGCCACGCGCACCGGGGCACGGGTTCCTCAAGACCGACAACACCCAGCTGGACCGGTTCCGCTCCGCGTACGTGTCCGGGGTGTACGAGCAGCACACCGGCGACGGTGCCGACGTGACCACGCTGGACCAGTTGGTGCTGCACGACTACACGACCGCCTACGTCGCCGCCGAACACGAACCCGACACCGAGCCCGACCAGGACGAGGCGGAGGAACGGGTCGGCGAGACGCTGCTGGACATCCTGGTCGACCGGCTGACCGGCAGGGGCACCCCCGCACACCAGGTGTGGCTGCCGCCGCTGGACGACGCGGTCACCCTGGACGCGCTGATCGGCGCCCCGCGCCAGGATCCCGAACGCGGACTGACGACGGTCCCAGTAGGACAGGCCGGCTCGCTGCGGCCGGTGATCGGTCTGGTGGACCGGCCGTACGAGCAGCGGCGCGACCCGCTGGAGATCGACCTGGCCGGCGCGGCGGGGCACGTGTTGATCCTGGGTGGCCCGCAGTCCGGCAAGAGCACCGCGATCCGCACGCTCGTCACCAGCCTCGCGCTCTCCCACACGCCGCGCGAGATCCAGTTCTACTGCCTCGACTTCGGTGGTGGCACGCTCGCCGCGCTCGACGGCCTGCCGCACGTGAGCGGAGTGGCCGGGCGGTTGGCCACCGGCGCGGTGCGGCGCGCGGTCGCCGAGGTGGCGACCGTGCTGGCCGAGCGGGAGCGCCTGTTCGCCGAGCACGGCATCGACAGCATCGTCACCTACCGCCGGATGCGGGCGGCCGGCCGGTTCGCCGACCAGCCGCACGGGGACGTGTTCCTGGTGATCGACGGCTGGCAGACGTTGCACAACGAGTTCGAGAGCATCGAGGCAGTGGTCAGCGACATCGCCGCGCGTGGCTTGTCCTATGGCGTACATGTGGTCGCGAGCTGCACCCGCGCGTTCGACCTGCGGATGAACGTGCGCGACCTGTTCACCAGCAAGGTGGAGCTGCGCATCGGCGACCCGATCGACTCGCTGATCGACCGCAAGGCGGCGATGAGCGTGCCGACCGGGGCGCCGGGGCGGGGCCTCGGCATGTCCGGGCACCAGGTGTTGGTGGCGCTGCCCAGGATCGACGGCGTGGCGGGCACCGACGACCTGACCGACGGTGTCGCCGCGCTGGTCGACGTGGTGGCCGCGGCGTGGCCGGGTGAGCGCGCGCCCAGGGTGCGGCTGCTGCCGGCCATGGTCACCGTCGACGAGTTGCCGGCCACCGACGAGCTGACCGGGCCAGACGCCGGGTTCGCGGTCGGCATCCACGAGAAGGACCTGTCGCCGGTGCGGCTGAACTTCACCGAGGACCCGCACTTCTTCCTGCTGGCCGACACACAGAGCGGCAAGACCGCGTTCCTGCGCCACCTGGCCCGGCGGATATGCCAGGCATATACCCCGGCGGAGGCCCGCATCCTGCTGGTGGATCACCGGCGTGGCCTGCTCGACGAGGTCAGCGAGGACCACCTGCTCGGCTACGGCAGGAACGACTCGCACAGCAGGGGCCTGATCGCCGAGGTGGCCGACGCGATGACTGAAAGGTTACCGGGCCAGGATGTGACGCCGGAGCAGTTGCGGGCGCGCAACTGGTGGCACGGCCCGCGGATCTTCGTGCTGGTCGACGACTACGACATGGTCGCGACGCACAAGGAGCATCCGTTGATGGCGTTGCTGCCCCTGGCCGCCCAGGGCGCGGACATCGGCCTGCACATCGTGCTCGCCCGCCGCACCGGCGGCGCGGGCCGCGGGCTGTTCGAACCGCTCCTCGGCCGGCTGCGGGAGGTCGGCACCACCGGCCTGATGATGTCCGGCGACCGCGACGAGGGCCCGCTGCTCGGCAGCATGCGCGCCCAGGTGCTGCCGCCCGGGCGGGGCTTGCTGGTGGATCGCCGGGGCAGCAAGGAGTTCATCCAGCTCGCCTGGCAACCGCCCATGGCCGTTTGAGGCCACCCCGGTAACCCACCCCGTATGAGTGTTTGGCTTTCCCCGGCGAGATTGGAGCGAATATGTGCGACAGGATCGACGGTTGCCCGGAGCAGATGCGGGATTTCCTACAACTGCAACGGGTACGCCCTGATCTCAACACCATTCCGACGGTGTCACCGGGTCCCACCTGCAACGGGGGCGTGATGAGCTGCGCGGACCTGTCCACGGTCGACCGTGACGTCACCGCAAGGCTGGTCCGTTACCTCACCCACATGACACAGGGCATTACCGGCTACGTGGACATCATGCGCAAAACCTCGCAGATCTACGCGGACGGCGCCGCGTCCACCGCCGCCGACATCAGGGCCGCCGCCACGTACAAACTGAGCGACGCGCTGCCCGACGTGGCGCCCGACCTGTCCACCCCGGAATTCAAACCGCGGGACGCGTGACGCGATGCTCTCGCTTTACACGCTGCTCACGGTGCGGCCGAGGGAACTCCTGGACCGGCTGGTGGCCGAAGAGGCGCACGTGCAACGCCTGGCTGTCTCATCGCAGATGTGGTCGACCGCGGCGACCATGATCCAGCAGGCGGAGCAGAGCCTGTCCGACCGGACGAAAGCGTTGCTGGCCAACGCATGGCACGACGGGGCGGGGCGCGAGTTCGGCGACGTCGTCAACGGCAGCCTGAGGACGATGAGGAACTGGCACGGTCTCATCACCTCGTTCGGTTGGCCCAACGGCAGCATCTCCAACAAGATCGACGAGGTCGTCCGCCAGTATCCGGGCCGCGTGGCACAGGTCCGGCAGATCTGCGACGACTACGACAAACAGGTGGCACGGAACAACGACGACTCGAGCTTCGTGGCTCTGTACATCCAGCAGGCCGGCCAGATCCTGGACAAGCACGACGAGGCCTGCAGGGCGGTCACCAGCGGCATGAAGAACCTCGCGCATTTCGCCACCGAGTGGGAGGGCCCGCGAGCGGCCATCCCCGATGGCGGCGCCCCCGGCACGCCTCGGTCTCCTGGGCCGGCCGCCGCCGGCGCGGGCACCCCGGCCGCGGCTGCTCCGGAACCGGCGGCCGTCGACCCAGGGGCGCCCGCCACCGTGCCCACCGACTCGCCGACGGCGTCCGACCCGCTCAGCGCCGCGGCGAGCGCACTGGAGGCGGCGCAGGGCCTGCTCGACGGCATACATGTGCCGGACGCGATTCCGGTGCCCGATCCCGGTGGGCTGGGTCTGGACCCAGCGGCGTACCCGGAGGCTCAGTACGGGCTGCCCGCACTGAGCGGCTTCGACGCGGGCGCGTCTGGTGGCGGCGCCTCGGCGGGGGGCACTGGCGCCGGGACCACGGCGATGACCGGCCCCGGCCCCGGCGGCGCGGTCGGCGCAGGCAACGCTCCCGTGGCGGCCGCCGGTCTGGCCCGTGGGTTGGCGTCGGCCGCCGGAGGCTCGATGCCGCCGATGTCGCCGCCGATGTCGGGCGCGGGTGCGGGTGCGGCGGGCGCGCGAAACGCGGCCGGGATCAAACCTGGCAACAGCGACCGGCCGGCCGCCGAGTCCCGGCCACGCCCGCGCCGCGCTACGCAGGCGACACCGGGCGTCGCGCTGACCGGACGAGCGGGCGCCGGCGCGCCCAAACCGGCCGCACAACGCAGCTGGGACAACGAGAACGACTCACTCCAGGTGCTCGACGAGCACCTGTGGCAGGTGAACCAACCGGAGGAGGAAACCCATGGACAAGATCGACGGCAATCCGGCGGCGATGGCCGCGACCGCGCAACAGCTCACCGCGCCCCCGATGCCGGGCTCGTTGGGCCGGGTGGGAGCGCCAATCAACCCACCAGGGCTCGTTGAGGGCTTCGCGATGTCCATTGTGGACAAGCTGGCTTCGGTGGCCGCCGCGGACTACCTGACCAAGGTCACCGGCGACATCGTCACCCACGCCTCGAACGTCCAGAAGATCTCGCACGAGTACAGCTGGGCCGACCTCACCTCCGCCGCCGGACTGGTCGGCGCGTCCGCAAAGGTCGCCAACCAGGGCATCAGCCTGGTCAAGACCGTGACCGGCGGTGGCGCCGAACCCGCCGCCACCGCCCCCGCAACCGAAAAGGATTGACGGCCATGGCCATCCCGTACAACCTGCTGCCGATGGAGATGCTCGTCGCGATGAGCAGCGCCGAGGTCGCCAACGCGCCTGGCTACCTCGACGCGGCCCGGATGTGGACCGAGGTGCGCACCTGGATCGACAGCGCCCGCACCGAACTGCGCACCAGGTCGGAGTCCCTGCTGCCGCACTGGAAGGACGAGGCAGCACGGGACTGGGCGACGAAGGTCCAGGCCGACGACGCCGACCTGGCGGGCTGGGCGTCGCGGATCGACGCCTCCCAGGTGTCGGCGACCCTCACCACGCTGTCCGGCGCGATCACCAGGACCAACATGGAGGTAATGGCCCTGAACGGGCAGTACCTGGCCGCGCTGTCCAACCCGTTGACCGCGTGGGCGGCGGTGGGGTTCCAGCAGGCGGCAGGCGCGGTGATGACCGCGCTCGGTGCGGAGTTCGACATGGCCATCGTGAAGACCGCGTCGGCGGCCGGGGTCAAGCCGCCGAATATCCCGACCGTGGAGATCAAGCCGTCGGCGAAGGGAAACACGCCGGAGGACGCTATCAAGGCGCTCACGGCCACCTCGGGCGCGATGTCCGAGCTGGAGACCCTGGCCACGACGATGGGCTTCGGCCAGGGCGGCGGCTCCACCGCGGGCTCCGCCGGTGACCTGCCGTCGCTGGCCGGCGTGACGCCCACGATGCCGGGCACCGCGAACCTGACCGCCGCCGCCCCCGGCGCGGGCACCGCACCGACGCTCAGCGGCATGTCGCTGCCGTACGGCACGCTCGGCGCCACCGGCCTCCCGGCGACGGCGAAACCGCTCGCCGCCAAGCGGGCCCCGGTCGCCGCGGCGGACGTGTCCCCTGCCGCCCAGAACCCGGCCGCCGCGACGCAGGCCAGGAGCGGCGCGGTCCCGCCCCCCATGATGCCGCCGATGGCCGGACAGGCAGCGGGCACCGTACGACCGGCCGGCAGCAACGCCCCGACCGGCCAGTCCCGCACAACCCGGAAGCGCACGGACGCGACCAACGCCGTGCCCGCGGACCTGCGCGGCCGGTCCAGCGGGTGACGAGCCCGCGCAGTTACTTAAGGAGCCTGCCGTCTGTCCTTCGTACCCGCAGTACATCCGTGCCGTCAGAGGACAGCACAACGTCCTGTAATGCCGATGAGCGGCCAACGGTGCCCTGGCGCTGGCTCGTTTGCGTGTTGCGGAGGTCTAGCGTCCGGACATGGACAGTGACAGGGCCGGGGAGGACGACCTCGTCATCGAATTCTCGCCGCCCTTGATCGCGGTGCCAGCAGCCGCAGCAAGTGCGGCTCCCGGGTCGTCGCTGTAAACAGTGCCGGTACCGGCTTCCCCAGAATGGTGAGCAGCTGCTCCAGGACCGCGTCGACGAAGGCGGTCCGGTCTGACTGCCCGGGCAGGCGAGCGGTCACGAAGAACGACACGACCCGGACGCCCGCAGGCGGGTTCAGAACGAACGACGACATCAACGCGGTCTTGCCCGCCCATGGAACCGCCCGCCACCAGCGGTAACACCCCGCCGTCTCCTTCAAAAGCGCGAAAGTGGCCAGCTCGGCGAGTTCGGTTTCGCGCCCGACCGGCATATTCGGCGCGATCCGCTCGACCTGGTGACGATAACCGGACCGCACCCGGGAACCGGTGTACAGGTTGACGTCTCCATGTACGACTCCGACCTGCACCAGGAACCCGTGGACATCGCCGGACACCTCGTTGTGGATGTACCCCGGGGATTCTGACATACCCAGATCATCCCAGCTCCCCGTCGCCGACCGGACGCACAGGATCTTGCGAAAGCGAGATACAAGTAGCTGCGAACCACGTTTCGCCAGCCCCTAAAAGCCGTGTCATACGAAAGTCGTGAACTATCTTTCCCGACGAGTAAGGACGTGTGCTTACGACAAATCATCGACATCCGAAAGCCAACTTCCCTCGCACCCACTCGCTCACATTCCGTGACACCCACGATGACCCAGCGCCCCAGGTGGCGTGACTCGGAGCGAGAACACGACTGCGGTCCGCGCGCGCATCTGAGCTGGTGACGGTTGTTACAGGTCAGGACCGTCCACTCCGGAACAATGACGCCCTCCCGACGCGTCACCGATGCGTCAAGACCCCTCTGAGGAAGTCGTCATGGCCTGGATCGAGAAGACCGGACCCACCCTCTGGCGTGTCCGCTGGCGACGCCCGGACGGCACCACCGGATCAGTAACCGGGTTCCGCAGCGAGAAGGCTGCCAACAACTACGCCGACGAGATCGAGTGCGACCAGCGCCGCGGCACCTGGCTGGACCCGTCCGGGTTCCGCACCACCCTGGCCGACTGGGTCATCCGCTGGTGGACCACTCCCGACCTGGACACCCGCACCCTGGAGAACTACGACAGCTACCTACGCTGCCACATCCTCCCCCGCTTCGGCACCACGCCCATGGGCACCATCACCACCCTGGACATCAAACTCTGGACGAAGGAAGCCGCTGAGGACGGCTACGCCCAAGCCACCATCAGCAACTGGGTGAACCTGCTCTCCATGATCCTCACCGACGCTGTCGACCAACGACTCATCCCCGCCAACCCCGATCCACAAGCGTCGGCGCCGCGGCCGCCGCTCCCGCCGGATGACACCGGAGAAGACGTGGGCCACCCCGGAGCAGGTCCTGCGCGTCGCCGACCAAGCCGGCCAACTCGGCGGCCCCCACCGCCCGCCTGCTGATCATCACCGCCGCTTGGACGGGGTGCCGCTGGGGCGAGCTCACCGGCCTGCACCGCCGCAACGTCAACCTCGCGCACGGAACAATAGTCATCGACCGGGAGTATGGAGCGCTGCATGAGTCTCGCAGTACGCGCTGGATCGGTCCGCCCAAGACCGCCGCGTCCGCCCGACGCATCCCATTGCCACCATTCCTGATAGCTCTCCTCCGCACACACCTGGAGACGCACCCGTATGGGTTTGTGTTCACCACGCCGAGCGGGACGTGGTGGTGGCGCTCCACTTTCATCCGCCGCATCCTGCGCCCTGCCGTCGACGGCAACCTCGACGCAACCGAGCCGACGGTGCGGACCGTCCCAGTCCGGCCAGGTCTGACCTTCCACGGCCTGCGGCACAGCCACAAAACCTGGCTCATCGCCGACAACATCCCCGAAATCGCCCAAGCCCGCCGACTCGGCCACCACCTGGACAACCGCATCGTCGAAACCTACAGCCACGTCGCCCCCGGACTCGTACGGGTGTTTCGCCATCGTGTGTCGTCCGCCCCCGGATCGGTCGTGCATCGTTCGCGGTGCTCCGGGTATCCGCGTGAGGTCGATCGACACCAGACGGGAGTTGTCATGCGGGACGATGAGCGTCGTGAGGTTCGGCAGGAGTTCGACGACGCGGTCAACATGACCGCCGAACAGCTGCGCACCTGGTTGGACACCGACGAGTCGCGGTCGGTCGGCGATCGCGACGGCGGCGAATCCACCGGTCACGCCTCCGGGTGGCGCATCGCGACGATCCTGGAGACCAAGGCCGCCGATCGCACCGACGACGACCACCGCCACATGCGCAAGGTCGTGGGCTACGTTCACCGGCACCTGGCGCAACGGCCCGACAGTGGTGTGCGGGACACACCGTGGCGGTACTCCCTGATGAACTGGGGCCACGACCCGCTCGAGGACGGCGCTTCGTGACGGAAACAGTCGACGTGCTCGTGGTGGGCGCCGGGCCCGCCGGCTGGGCGATCGCCGCCCGGTGCGCCCGCCACGCGCTGGCCACCGTGCTCGTCGACCCGCGCCCGCACGGCCCGTGGCGGGCCACCTACGGCCTCTGGACGGACCAGTGCGCGGCGCTGCCCGACGGGGCGGACGTCGTGCCGGCCGCGGCGCTGTGGGCCGGGCAGCGCCGGCTGTCCCGGGGATACGCGGTGCTGGACAACGACTCGGCGATCCACGCGTTCCGGCGTACCGGGGTGGAGACCGTCGCGGATCGGGTCGTGTCCGCGACGGCCGACGGCACCGTCCGGCTGGGTTCCGGCCACAGCCTGCGGAGCCGGGTGGTGATCGACGCTTCCGGACCCCGTCGGGTGCTGTCCGGCGGGACACCACGGACGCCGCGGGTGGAGCAGACCGCCTTCGGCGTGGTCGTGCCGAGCGAGACCGCGGCATCGGTGATCGCGGCGGGTGAAGCCGTCTTCATGCGGTGGGACGAGCGCGACCGCGACTGGCCGTCGTTCCTCTACTCCGTACCGCTGCCAGGCAACCGCACGTTGCTCGAGGAGACGTCGTTGGCACGACGGCCGGGTCTGCCGCTGGACCAGCTCGAAGCCCGGCTGACCGAGCGGCTCGGGGCGGTGGTCGACGCGGCGGAGGCCGTGGAACGGGTCCGGTTCGCGGTGGACATCCCGACGGCACGGCGGCGGGGCGTGGTAGTGGCGTTCGGGGTGGCTGCGGGGATGATGCACCCCGCCACGGGCTACAGCGTGGGCGACGCACTGGTGACCGCACCGGCGGTCGCGGCGGCCATCGCCGGGGAACTGCCGCGTGGCGGCCGGGCCGCCGCGCGCGCCGCGCAGGCGGTCGTGTGGTCACCGGGCGCGCGCGTGGTGCGTCTGCTGCGGATGCGTGGTCTGCGGGTCCTGCTGGCGTTGCCGCCGTCGCGGGTACCGGAGTTCTTCGACGGCTTCTTCGCCCTCCCGGACTCGGCGCAACGCGCCTACCTGAGCGGGCGGGGGGACGTCCGGGGCACGATCGCCGCGATGGTGGCGCTGTTCGACGCCGCGTCACCCGAGCTGCGGCGTGCCATGCGGAGAGGAGTGCTGCGCGGATAGCTCAGACGGGCGACCGGCCGCGGCGCGCCGCGCGGCGCAGTAGCGCGGACCGGCCGTTGTTGGCGACCGTCCACACGTCGTGTCCCCGCACGTCCCAGGTGCCGAGCAGCTGGTTGGCCGCGCAGAACCCGGTGGTGGCGGCCCGCTCCATGAGCGCGACGGGCAGGTCCACGCGGGCGAGGTCGCCTGCCAGCACCAGGGTCGGGTCGGCGGTGGTGACCATGGGGCGCCCGGTGAAGGTTCCCGGCGCGAACAGGGGACAGTCCTGCGCCAGGACGTGTTCGACGTGGTGGACGTTCGCGCCGCGCAGCTCCGGGTAGACGGCGCCGAGGTCGCTGATGATGTCGTGGGCGATCCGGTCCTGGTCGGGTTCGTCGGGCAACGCGTAGGCGTGGAGTTCCACCACCGATCCCCCGGTGCTCTCGCGCCAGGCGCGGGCCTCGTCCTCAAACAGGTCGAGCACGCTGATGTTGTCGAGGTGGGCGAATCCCGTGGTGCCGAGGAACGCGGCGCGGTCGGGCCGCGCGGGGCGGTCCAGCCACAGCCGGGTGACGAGGAAGGGCGGCGCCGTGCGCAGGACGTCGATCCGGTTACGCCAGTCCGGGGTGCCGACCGTCGGTGACGCCGAAACCAGGTGCCGCAGTCCGGCGACGTCGGTGGCGAGCACGACCGCGTCGATGTCCACGTCCTCGTGATCGGTGCTGACCCGATATCCCGTGGCGTGCCGGTGGACGCGGTGCACCGGCGTCGCCGTGCGAACGTCGGCACCCAGCCGATCGAGGTAGCGGCGGAGCGGTTTCCACAGGGTGTCGGAGAACGGGCCGCGCGGCACGTCGAACAGCAGCCCCTCGCTGGAACCGAGGAAGTAGATGTGGAACATGATGGCCAGCTCGGCGGCCGACAGCGCGCGGGGATCGGTGAAGAAGCTGCGGGAGAACACCTCGAACGCGAGGTGGCGGGCGGCCCGGGGAAAGCCTATGGACTCGAGGAACGTCGCGGCGTCAACCGAGTCGAGTTCGGCGTAGGTGCGTGGCACGGACACGTCGAACAGGCCCGCCGCGGCGGCGGGGTTCATGTGGCGCAGGTCATTCAGGGTGAACGTCTTGCTGCGCAGGACGAACCCGGCGACGTTCCACGGCGGTGGCCTGGGCAGTCCCGCGAAGCTCTCCGTCGCACCGTCACGCTGCAGCAGCGGGTAGTCGGCGACCGGCCGAAGCAGGTCCAGGTCGGGGTCGACCCGGCGCAGCAGGGCCCGCAGGTTGTAGTACTGGCGGAAGAACGCGTGGAAGCCCCTGGTCATGGTCTGGCCGTAGTCCGTCCGCCAGCCGCGCAGTCGCCCGCCGAGGTCGGGCTCCCGTTCGAACACGCGCACCGCCACACCGCGCTCGGCGAGGGCGACCGCCGCCGCCACGCCGGCGATCCCGCCGCCGATCACGCCGACGCGCGGACGCCGCGCGAGGTGGTCGACCGATGGCCGGCCCGGGCGGGCGGGCACGGCGATCGCGTTGCGGTCCCGGCCGGGCCGGGACCCGGCGACGGGCAACGACAGGAGCGACGACACCGGGGAACCACCACGCATTGCTCGATGCTCGCACTGCTCGGCGCGAGCGGCATGACGTCCGCGTTGCCGTGCCGGTGCGACGGGCGGCGGATAGTCTCCGCCCATGCCTCCGACCCGCCTGACAGACCGGACCGCGGGCGGCACCCGGGCGCTCGGTGTGGCCGCCTGGGCGTGCGGGTTCCTGGTGGTCCTGGCCCAGATCGTGTACTCGATGACCGAGCCGTCGACGCGGTTCCCCACGACCGTCGTCGCCGTGGTGGCCTTCGCGGTCGCATCGGTCTGCGACGCGGCCTCCCGGTTCGGTCCGTGGGCGGCGGGGCTGCTCGTGCTCGTGGCGGGCGGTGGCGGACTGTTGGCCGAAACGGTCGGCGTGCACACGGGAGTGCCGTTCGGGTCCTACTCCTACACCGGCACGCTGGGGCCGGAGCTGCTCGGTGTGCCGGTGGTGGTGCCGCTGGCATGGATCATGATGTCCTGGCCCGCGTTGCTGGTGGGGCGGGCGCTGACGGCCGGGCGCCGGGCGTGGGTGGTCGTGGCGGTCGGTGCCTGGGCACTCGCGTCGTGGGACGTGTTCCTCGACCCGCAGATGGTGGACGCCGGGCACTGGGTCTGGACGAATCCCACCCCGGCGCTGCCGGGCGTGGCCGACGTACCGCTGACCAACTACGCGGGCTGGCTGCTCGTCGCCGTGGCGATCGTCGCCGCGCTCCACAGTGGACTGGATGCTCCCCGGGGCGACGCGCTGGACCTGCGGGTCGGTCCGGCGCCGGTGCTCTATCTGTGGACCTATGGTTCCTCGGTGTGGGCGCACGCGGCGTTCTTCGGACGACCGTGGGTGTCGCTGGTCGGCGGGATCCTGATGGGTGTGGTGGCGCTGCCGTTCGCCGTGGCGGTGGCGAGGGCGGTGCGGCGGTGAACCGGCGGTGGGGATCCCGCCTGGTCACCGGCGCGGCGGTGGCCTCCGCGGTGGCCGCCGTGCACGCGGCCGTGAACGCCCGGCTGATGCGCGTGCCTCCCCCTGCGCCGCCGCCCTGCCGGGAACGGGTGTCGGTGCTGCTGCCCGTACGGAACGAGGCACACCGTGTCGCCCCGGCCATCCGGTCGCTCCTGGCGCAGCACGGAGTGGCCGATCTGGAGATCGTCGTGCTGGACGACGGGTCGACCGACGGGACGGCCGACGTGGTCCGGCACCTCGCGAACGACGACCCCCGGATCCGCATCGTGACCGGTGATCCGCCGCCGGCGGGTCTTCCCGGCAAAACGTGGGCGTGCGCGCGGCTGGCGAAGGAGGCCCGCGGCTCGGTGCTGGTGTTCGTCGACGCGGACGTCGTGCTCGCCCCGCGAGCGGTGGCGGCCGGCGCGGCCATGCTGCGCGACCACGGCCTCGACGCGGTGTCGCCCTTCCCGAGACAACTCGCGGACGATCCCGCCACCCGGCTGGTGCAGCCGCTGCTGCAGTGGTCGTGGCTGGTGTTCCTGCCGCTCCGGCTGGCCGAACGGTCGCCCCGGCCGTCGCTGTCCGCCGCGACCGGGCAGTTCCTCGTCCTCGACGCCGACGCGCTGCGTCGCAGCGGCGGATTCGAGGGCATCGCGTCCGCCGTGCTCGACGACCTGGCGGTGATGCGGGCGATCAAACGGGCCGGTGGCCGGGGCGTCGTGGCCGACGGCAGCACCATCGCCTCCTGCCGGATGTACGACGGGTGGGCGGAGGTCAGGCAGGGTTATGAGAAGTCGCTGTGGTCGGCCACCGGGAGCCCGGCGGCCGCCGCGGTGACCGGAGTGGGGCTCGCGTGGTTGTTCCTGCTGCCACCGCTGGCCGCGCTGGCCGGTTCCCGGGCCGGCGCGGCCGGCTACGCGGCGGGCGTGCTCGGCCGGATGGTCGCCGCCCGGCACACGGGCGGCCGGGTGTGGCCGGATCCGCTGGCGCACCCGGTGTCGATCGGCCTGCTGCTGTCGCTGATGGCCCGTTCCTGGCAGGGACGGCGCGCCGGGAGCCTGGAGTGGAAGGGCCGCTCGCTCGGGAACAGCCGCTGACGGTCAGCCGGTCAGTTCCCGCCGGATGCCGACGACCAGGTGTGCCAGACCGACGGCGGCGCACGCCGCCCACACCACGACCGCCACCTGTGCCCACGCCCAACCGGTGCCCGGCGTGCCAGCCGGAAGGAACCCGGCACCTGCGCAGGCGATCACCGCGACGATCACCCGGGTCGGCTTCTCGGCGACAGTGATCGCCCCGGCCGACCTCATACCGGCGCCCTGCGCGCGGGCACGGGCGTACTCGTGCACCAGCGTCGAGGCGGCCACCGCGGCGCACCACCACGGACCGGCTCCCAGGACGAGCAGGACCGAGACCAGGCAGAGGTCCGTGATCCGGTCGGCCACCGCGTCGACCACCGCTCCCCACGCGCTGGTCCGTCCGGTCCGGAGGGCGACCGCGCCGTCGAGTCCGTCCAGGACGCCCGCCAGCACCACGAGGCACGCGGCCGCCAGCGGCCTGTTCATCGCGGCGAGCCCCACCGCCGCGGCGGCGACCACGACTCCGGCGGCCGACAACGCGTCCGGATGGACCTTGACCACGAGCCGGTTGACCGCCAGGACGTGCACGAACCGCAGCCAGCCGACGGCCAGTGGGTTGCCCGACACGTCCTCGCCGTGCAGCCGCGACCACCCGGCGACCGGGTCCTCCCGGTCCGCTCCCTGATCGGCCACCGCACCACCGTAAGCCGGGGCAGGCGTGAGTTCACGCCGACCGGGTATCTCCTCCGCCATGACCTGGCCCCGCACCGGCGTCCACGCCGTGGTCGTCCACGGGACGCGCGCCCTGCGCGGGCGCGACGTGACGCTCTGGGCCGCGGGGCTGACGTTCTTCGCGATCCTCGCGACCGTGCCGATGCTCCTGTTGCTGCTGCGCGGCGCGGCCGTCGTGCTGGGCGACGACGTGATCGTCGACCGGGCGCGGCAGCTCGGGACGGCGCTGCCGGGCGCCCACGACGTCACCGTCGCACTCGACGGTCTCGCGACGGCCGCGGTCGACGCGTCCTGGCTCGTGCTGCTCACCGCGCTCCTCCCGGCGAGCCTGTACGGCGAGGGGCTGCGAAGGGGCCTCAACCAGGTCGCCGGCCGCCCCGTGACCCGCCTGACCGGCTGGGCCGGCCGCCTTACGTTCCTGCCGGTGCTGGTGTTCGGGCCCGCGTTGCTCGCGCTGCCGCTGGCTTTCGTACCGGTCGTGGTGCCGCTGTACGAGGAGGGCGGCTGGTCCACCATCCTCGGTGTCGTACTGTCGTTCCACCTCGACTGGGTCCCGGTGTCGGTCACGGTCAGCCTGATCATCGCGCTCACCGGACCGGCCGTGCTGCCGGTCCGGGCGGCCGTGGCGGCCGGATTCGCCATCGGCGCGGTCCTCACCGGGTTCCTCCACGGCTTCCTGGTGTTCCTCGCCATCCCGGTGGACTGGAGCATCCCCTTCGGCGGGCTGGACGCCGTGGGGGTGATGGCCGCGCTCGCGCTGTGGCTGTTCGCGCTGCACGCCGTGCTGCTGCTGGGTTATCGCACCGCGCTGAGCACCTACCGACTCCACACTGCCGATGAGACCCACCCCGACCGGAAGGGAACCACCGATGTCGATCAGAACGGCGCTGTCCGACCGGATCCGCGCCCGCTGGCCCGCTGACGTGCCCCTGCGTCCGCTGGCCACGCCGGCCTGGAGCCGACAGGAACCGACGTTCCGGGACGCGAAGCCGGCGATCATCGACGCGGCCGCCGAACGGGCCGCCGCGCGCCCCTCCGGCAACTGGTTCGTCCTCGCGGCGAGCCGGGAGATCCGCGACGACCGTCCTTTTGGGACCGTCGTCGGCCTGCGGGAACTCGTCGCGTGGCGCGACGGCACCGGGGCGTTGGTCGTCGGCTCCGGAATGTGTCCCCATCTCGGCGCGCCGCTGGCCGCCGGCCGGGTGGACTGCGGCACGTTGCGGTGCCGCTGGCACGGACTCGCGCTGGACGGCGACGGCGGTCCGGGGTGGCGGCCGCTGCCCGCCCACGACGACGGGGTGCTGGCCTGGGTGCGACTCGACGACCTCGGTGGCGAACCCCCGCTGCCGGAACCCGTGCTGGGCCCACGACCCGACCCGGCGGCGAGCATCGACGCCGTCGCCACCCTCACCGGTGTCTGCGAGCCGGACGACGTGATCGCGAACCGGCTGGATCCCTGGCACGGCGCCTGGTTCCACCCGTACTCATTCACCAGGCTGTCCGTCGTGTCCGCCCCGGACGAGGCGGCCGACCTCGACGAGGCCGCCGACAGGTTCGTCGTCGACGTCACCTTTCGCGTCGGGCCCCGTCTCGGTGTCCCGGTGCGCGCCGAGTTCTCCTGTCCGGAGCCCCGGACCGTGGTCATGCGCATCACCGACGGCGAAGGGCGCGGCAGCGTCGTCGAAACCCATGCCACGCCACGAGGTCCGGGTGCGCACGGCCGTCCCCGCACGGCCGTGATCGAGGCGACCATCGCCACATCGGAGCGTCCCGGTTTCGCTCGCGCCGGCGCTGTCGCACCCCTGTTGCGACCGCTCATGCGGCGCGCCGCGGCGCGGCTGTGGCGCGACGACCTCGCCTACGCCGAACGCCGCTACGCCCTGCGGGCCACCATGTGACGCACGGTCCCGCGCCGTTGAGCAAACGACGCAGAAACGTTGCACACTGACCTGCACACCACTGCCGCGTCGAAGACCCGGTGCCGGAAAGGAGTGGCCCATGCGGTTCGACACCGCGCCGGATGTGCTGCCCGACAACGAACTGCCGACCTCCGCCGAGCGGTTCACCCGGTGGCAGCTCGGCGTCCACGCGGAGGTCGCCGCGGCCGTGCGCACCTTCGTGGAACAGCGGTGCGTGGAGCATGTCGCGGGAGTGGACGACCTCGCCGTGCTCGACCGCGTGCTCACCCGCTTCGTGCGGCGGGGCAAGTACGTGCGGTCCACGCTGGTGATGGCCGGCTGGTCCACGGGCCACACCCGGTCCGGCGACGCGGCGCTCGCCGCGACGCGGGCGGCGGCGAGCATGGAACTGCTGCACTGCTTCGCGTTGCTGCAGGACGATGTGATGGACGGCTCGCCGATGCGCCGCGGCGCCCCGTCGGCCCACGTCGAGTTCGGTCGCTGGCACTCGGCCGCGGGACTGGCGGGCCCGGCCGGCCGGTTCGGCGAGTCGGCGGCCGTCCTGGCCGGCGACCTGTGTCTGGTGTGGGCGGACCAGATGCTGCGGGAGAGCGGCGTGGACGACGCGGCGCTCGCCCGGGTGCTCCCCCGCTACGACCGGCTGCGCAGCGAACTGGCAGTGGGGCAGTTCCGCGACCTGGTCAACGAAGCGCGCCGGCGGCCCACGCTGCGCGCCGTGCGCGAGGTGGCCAGGGCGAAGTCCGGCAACTACACGGTGCGCAGACCCGTCGAGCTCGGCGCCGCCCTGGCCGGCGTCTCCCCCGCCGTGCTGGACGACCTCGGCCGCTACGGAGCCGCGATCGGCGAGGCCTTCCAGTTGCGTGACGACCTGCTCGGCCTGTTCGGGTCCCCGGAGGTCACCGGCAAACCGGTCGGTGAGGACCTGTACGCGCGGAAGGCGACCTACGTCGTCGTCCTCGCTCACGGACTCGCGGACCGGTCGGCCGAACAGGAACTGGCGCGCCTGGACGCACTCGCGGCGCTCACGCCCGCCGACGTGGAGCGCTACCTCGACATCATCGTCGAGACCGGCGCGGGAGCGCACACGGAACGGTTCATCGAGGACTGTCTGGCGGTCGGCCTGGCCGCCATCGAGACGACCGACATGCCGGACGAGGCCCGCGAGCGGTTGGGGCATCTGGCCCGGCTGTGCGTCGACCGGAACCGGTAGGGACGGAGGGAATCTGGTGCGACGTGTGCGTGAGCGAACCGACCGGGTGGTCGTGGTGGGCGCGGGCCTGTCGGGCCTGTCGGCGGCCCTGCACCTCGCCGGCCGGGGCCGGGAGGTGACCGTGCTGGAACGCGAACCCGTGCCCGGCGGCCGGGCCGGTCGCCTCGACGTCGCCGGTTACCGGCTGGACACCGGACCCACGGTCCTCACGATGCCCGACATCATCGAGGAGACGCTCGCCGCCGCTGGTTCCTCCGGCCTCGACCTGCTCCCGCTCACCCCGGCCTACCACGCGAGGTTCGCCGACGGCTCCGCGCTGTCCGTGCACAGCGACGCCGACGCGATGGCGGCCGAGGTCGAGTGCTTCGCCGGACCTGCCGAAGCACGCGGCTACCTGCGGCTGCGGAACTGGCTGGGACAGCTGTACCGGGCACAGTACGACCGGTTCATCGCCGCGAACATCGACTCGCCGCTGAGCCTGCTGACCCCGCACCTGGCCAGGCTGGTCGCGTTGGGCGGGTTCAGCACGCTGGACCGCCGCATCGGCCGTTTCCTGCGGGACGACCGGTTGCGCCGGGTGTTCAGCTTCCAGTCGCTGTACGCGGGAGTGGCGCCGCAGCGGGCGCTGGCCGTGTACGGGGTGATCGCCTACATGGACACCGTCGCCGGGGTGTTCTTCCCGCGCGGCGGTGTGCGTGCCCTGCCCGACGCGCTGGCGGCCGCCGCTTCGGGCGCCGGTGTCCGGCTGCGGTTCGGCACGACCGTCACCGAACTGGAGCGGCACGGCTCCCGGGTCACGGCCGTACGCACGGCCGACGGCGACCGGCACGCCTGCGACGCGGTGGTCCTCACCACCGAACCCGAGACCTCCTACCGCCTGCTGACGCGGGCACCGCGCCGGCCGGTGCCGCTGCGCGCCGCCCCGTCGGCGGTCGTGGTCCACCTGGGCGTCCCGAGCGGGTGCGAAACCGGCCACCACACGATCAGCTTCGGCGAGGCGTGGCGCACCACGTTCGACGAGCTGATCGGCCAGGGACGGACCATGACCGATCCGTCCCTGCTCGTCACCCGTCCGACGGCCACCGACCCCACCCTCGCTCCCCCCGGCCACGACCTGCTGTCCGTGCTGGCGCCGGTGCCCAACCTGGACCGCGGGCAGATCGACTGGGACCGCCGCGGCCCCGAGTACGCGGAACAGATCGTCGCGGTCGCGGACGAACGCGTGGCACCCGGCCTGGCCGCCGGCAGGATTCTGCACGTCCTGACCCCCGCGGACTGGGCCCGTGCCGGACTCACGGCCGGCACCCCGTTCAGCTACGCGCACTCCCTCGCCCAGACCGGCCCGTTCCGGCCGGGCAACTTCCCCCGGCACACCGACAACGTCGTCCTCGCGGGATCCGGCACGGTGCCCGGCGTCGGCGTGCCGACCGCGCTGATCTCCGGGCGGCTCGCCGCAGATCGCATCACGGGCCCGCGACCGGCGCGCGCCGCCGCCGTCGTCGTGACCGGAGCGGAGAAACCATGACCACCACCGAACCGGCGGCCGCGCGGTTGACCGCCGCGAGCCGCCGCGAACTCGACGCCGCGGCCATCACCGATCCCCGACTCCGCCGCGCCTACGCCCGGTGCCGGGCCCTCAACGCCGAGCACGGCCGCACCTACTTCCTGGCCACCCGGCTCCTCGAGCCGGCGCAGCGGCCCGCGGTGCACGCGCTCTACGGCTTCGCCCGGTTCGTCGACGACCTGGTCGACGAACCCGGGCCGGAAGTGAGCGTCGCCGAGGTGCGGGCGCAGATCGACGACGCCGAACGGCACCTGGCGGACGGCCTCACGACCGGCGCCACCCCGCACCCCGTGGTGGCGGCCGTCGTGGACACCGCCCGCCGACACGAGATCGACTCGTCGCTGTTCGCCGCGTTCTTCCGTTCCATGCGAATGGACCTGGACGTTCGCGACTACCCCACCCGGTCCGAGCTCGTGGACTACATGCACGGTTCCGCGCGGGTGATCGGCCTGCAGATGCTGCCCGTCCTCGGCACGGTCGGCGACCCCGCGGCCGCCGCTCCCGCCGCGGCGGCCCTCGGCGAGGCCTTCCAGCTGACCAACTTCATCCGCGACATCGCCGAGGACCTCGACCGCGACCGCGTCTACCTGCCCGCGGACGAACTGGCGGCCTTCGGTGTCGACCGGGACCGGCTGCGGTGGTGCCACACCCGCGGACGCGCCGACAGCGCCGTGCGCCGCGCGGTCGCGGACCAGGTCACGACCACGCGAGCCGTGTACCGCGAGGCGCGCGTCGGGATCGCCATGCTGCGACCGGTTTCCCGGCCGTGCATCCGGACCGCGCTGACGCTGTACTCGGAGATCCTCGATCGCGTGGCGGCCATGGACCACGACGTGTTCGCCCGCCGGGCGACCGTCGGCACGGCCCGGCGAGTGCGGGTCGCCGTCCCGGCGTTGATCGAAGCCGCCCACCTCCGACGGGTGTCGCGAACCGTCCGGAAGGGACAGACATGAGCCGGCTCCGCGACGGCGACCTGGCATCCGCGTTCGACGACGGCGCCGGGTCCTACGACACCCTGGTCGGGCGCAATCCCGGCTACCACGACCACCTGCGGATCTCCGCGCAACGCCTCGGCCGACGGCTGGGGATCGACGGTGACGGTGCGGGACTGCGGTTGCTCGACGTCGGCTGCGGAACCGGGGCGTCGACCGCCGCACTGCTGTCCGCCGCGCCGCGGGCCGAGATCACCGCGGTCGACGCGGCAGGCGCGATGCTCGAACAGGCGCGGTCGAAGCCCTGGCCGGACACCGTCCGGTTCGTGCACAGTCCGGTCGAGGAACTCGCGACGGCCGGGGTGCGGGGTCCCTTCGACGGCGTGCTCGCCGCCTACCTGGTGCGCAACCTCGCCGATCCCGACACCCAGCTGCGAGCGTTGCGGCAGCTGCTCGAGCCGGGTGGCAGCCTCGCGGTGCACGACTACTTCGCCGGCCGCGACCGGGCGGCCCGGCTCCGCTGGCACGCGGTCTGCTGGACGATCGTGATCCCGCTCGCCGCCGCGAACCGGGGCGGAACGCGGCTCTACCGACACCTATGGCGCAGCGTCACCGACTTCGACGACGCCTCACGGTTCCGTCGCCGGCTCGAGGACGCGGGATACACCGACGTCGACACGACCACCATGTCCGGGTGGCAGAACGGCATCGAGCACAGCATCCTCGCACGCCGCTGAGGCTCACGACGTGAGCAACTCGAGCGCGTCGGTGAGCGAGGCGAGACGGGCCGTTCGCTGCCGGCGGGCCACCCGGGACCGGCCAGGACCAGTCGGGAGCGCGTCCTGCCGCGGGTGAGCATCGTGTGTGCCGTGCCTGGGCTGTGCGCCCACAACACGAGGGCGGCCGGCGGCGGATCGACCCGCCTCAGCGCGCCACGAAGCGCGGCGTCGGGCAGGTTGGCGCCGAGGAGGTTCGCGGGAACGTCCCGTTCGGCCAGCGCGGCCCGCAGTGCTTCCAGGGGAAGGACGTGGTGTTCGTCGGCCGGACAGGCCAGCAGGACCGGCGGTCGAGGCGGCCGCGCGGCGATGGTGACGCGGTGCAGCGACACGGTGATCGCCCAGGACAGCAGGTGCACCACGTCGACGTAGTTGTCGACGTCGACGGTCCCGCCGCCGAGTTCGTTCAGCGCCGGTCCACACAAGCCGTCCCAGGTGTCGACCACTCCGTGGACGGAGATGTGGGCGTCGAGCATGGCCACCAGGGCGTCGGTGTCCAGTCGCAGTGCGGCTTCGACGAGATCGCTCGGCCCGGTCCCGGAGCCGGCCGGGTGGAACGCCAGGTTCGCCGCGGACTGGGCATCCACACCCGCGCGATCATCGACTTCATCCGGCCCAAGACCTCGATGCCGGCGGCGGTGTACCGACGGTGCCGGCCGTCGTGCTCGGCGGGCGGAATGTCGTAGCGGCGGTGCCAGCCCCGCAGCGTGGACGGCGGAATCGCCAACATCCGTGCGACAGCACCGGCTGTCCACGTGATCTCGGGAGTGGCCGAAGGTGCTGCGCTCATCGCCACATTCTGACCGATGCCGTCGGCGGAGAGAGGTGCCGGATCCGCTTCCGACACTCTCGCGGCCGGACGGCTCAGGAACCGGGTCGGTCGACGTGACCGGAACCGTCATGGGCCCCCTCGTCGGGAGGCTGCGCGATCACCGGAGAACGCCGAGACCGCATACAACGCGGCCCATCCCACGGCGAACACCGCGACCTTCTTCCTGGCCCGCCGGTCCGTCACCGTCAGCCCGGAGATCACCGCGTCGGACGGGTCGGCGGCAACCCGCGCCGCGAAGCGCGGTGCCCGGCGGGGCGACCATCATCGCCACGCCGATCAACGCAGCAGGGCGGAGTCTTCCCGCATCAGTGCCGACACCAGTTCGGCAACCCGAGTGTGGACCACAACGCCAGCCGTCGCAGCCCGCCGTTCCGTATGCCGTCGAGCGCCCGGGCAACGATCTTGCTGCCCAAAGACGCACTACGTGGCTGGTGTCGAATGGGTCAGAAACGACGGACATGTGCGGTCAGCTCTGACGGTCACAATCAGGTGGTGGTCGCTCACATCGTGGCTCGGGAGGTGGAACCGGGGTGTTGGCGACCGAGTTGGGCGGCGTTTGACGCGAGCGCGGATGGCGAGCGCGGCCAAGGCGATCAGCAGGGGCCCGAACAAGCACCCGGCGTTGACCGTCCACCGGCCCGCGATGGTCAACTGCTGGTCGGTGTCGCGAAACAGCACCGACCCCATCGCCGGTTGTGGCCGGATAAGAAACAGTCGACAACGCAACCGAGAGCCCCGACCGCGACACCTACCCATCCCGCGACGAGACTCTTAACCAGCGGGGTGGTGGCCCATACGTTCGCGTAGGTCTGCGCCATCACGATGAGCTCCCGTCCGGCGCAGACATGGCCAAACTCGCCTCGACAGTCGGCGCTCCTGCAAACTTCCGCTGGTCAGACCCGTTCCCATCCTTGGTAGTCCTGCCGGGGGCACCCTCCGTGACCAAACGGGCCTGCGACGACGCCGCGGGCTTCCTCTGAACAGTGGGCGACTCACCACCGTTCGGCCCAGTCCGTGGAACAGCGGACAAGGACGATGCCTGCTACATCGCTTTCATGGACCCCGCGAGCGCGCCGCAGAGCTCACCGAGCTCCTCGACCTTCGTGATGAGGTTCGCGAGGGACTCGTCGTCGTGAGCTGCGTGGACCTCGGGCAGCACCTCCGCGTAGCGGGCGGCGAGCACGCTGTATTGCTTGTCGAACTTCGCCTGCTGCTTCGAGCTCAGCCGCGGTTTCCTGCGCGTGTAGTCGGCGTCCAGCGAGAGCAGCCGACCGGCCACGACGGCCGCCGCGGCGCCCAGCCGCGTCCTCGCGTCCTCCGCGTGTGCCCTGCGCTCCTGCCTCGCGGCGGCGAGCCTGCCCGCGAGGCGCGAGACGAGGAACAGCGCCGTGGCGCCGAGCACGACGCCCGCGAGCGCGCCCCCCGCGATGAGGAAACGAGGCAGCGGTGCCGCGATCGTCCGCGTCCCGTCCGGGATGACCTCCGCCCGCACGAGAGAGTCGTAGTTCACCACCACGACCTTGAGCGCGTCGAGCGGCGAGTCGACGAACTCGTCGACTCCCGACGGGAGCTGCGACTCCGCGACGTAGGCCGCGCCGAAGCCCTCGTCGTCGGCGCCTTCCAGCTGCACGCAGCCGTACGTGTCGTATTCCTCGTCTCCTGGGCTGAGCAGCAGCCCGACCGTGCCCGCGGCGGGCGCTTCGAGGTCGTCGCACGCCTCCGCGAGGTCCTCGCCCGGCGACAGCCAGGCGACGACGAGCCTGCGGTTGCCGACGATCCGCTCGGCGGCCTGCTCATCGATATCCGTGCCGTCCCCGACATAGACCGAGGACACGCGCAGGTCGGACTGCAGGTCGTTGTCGAACGCCCCGCCGGTCCACAGCCCCCAACCCGCGAGTACCACGCACACCACCGCCCCGACGACGAACAGGCCGTTGAGCCGGCCGCGATACCGCTCGAACCACTTGAGCGCGCTCATGCCAGTTGCCTCCCCGCGTACACGTCGGGGCGATAGTCGGTGCGCCCGAGCAGGCGCGCGACTTCATCGAGCCGCGTGTAAGCATCGGCGAGGAACGCGTCCGGCTTGCGGCCCGTTTCGAGGGCCTCGCGCGCGCTTTCCAACTTCGCGAGCGCGACGGTCAACGCCACATCGCTGTCACCGTCGGTCAGTCCGGACACCTCGATGGCCAGCGCCGTCAGCGCGCCAAGTCTCGCTCCAGCGCCGGTCCCGCGCGGGAGCCCACGCGGCCTGCGCGCAGCGCGCGCCGAGAGCGCGACGAACACCGCTACACACGCGGCGAAGATCCACGGCAGCACGGGCAGCGTCACCCGTAGCGGGTCCGGCGGCTGATACGGCAGCGGCCGGTCGAACAGTCCCGCGTACCGGATGTCGGTGACCCGATCGAGGTAGACGCCGAGGATCGCGTCCTGCGGGTACGCGCGCGAAGACAGGTAGCGGCCGAACTGGGCATACGTACTCGCGGCGGCGACGTCGGCAAAGGCGTCCGCGTCCGGCCCGTGGTAAGAGACCCACAGGCCGTAGAGGACGACGATCGGGCGGTCGGGGAACCGCGCCGTGAGCGCCGCACCGTAGTCGGGCACCGGTTCACCGAAGGGCTGGCGGGGAAACGCGACCACGAGCGGCTCGGAGTCGTCGAACGCCTGCCGCGCCGCGTCGTGGGGCACATCGGTCAGCGTTGCGTCGGCGGCGACGTAGCGGCCGTCGGAGCGCAGCGCCGCGACGACGGGGCTGAGTTCGTCGGCGGTCGGCGCCCGCCAGCGGAAGTCCGCGGCACCGTCGGCGGGTGCCGGAGCCGGCTGGTCCAACAGCTCCGCGAGCAGATAGACGATCAAGCCCGTGACGTCGCCCTGCGCGAACTCCGCGCGCCGTTCGTCGAGGGTGCTCGGCGCGACCTCCAGGATGCCGCCGCTGACGGTCGTGCCGACGATCGTCAGCACCTCGCGCTCGTCGCCCTCCACCTCCATCTGTGACTGGACTTCGCTGATCCGCTTTCTCTCGGCCTCGTCCAGGCCCGGCGGAGCGACGAGGATGCGCGCGTCGTGGTCGCCGATCGCCTGCTCGACACGAGCCTCGTCCCAGTGCGCGACCGCACCGGGCAGTCGGACGACACGTTCCTCGCGCAGCCGCGCGACGAGCTCGCTGACCGGCGGCACCGAGGCATCCGAAAGGCCGGCGTCCTTGTCGCCGTCGCGGGATTCCGAGGACGTTGGCGACCGCGCGTAGCTCAGGTCGATGCTCTCGGCACGCTGCGAAACCAGGAAGACGGCGAGCACCGCCACGGCCGCCCCGAGGCACGTCCATCGCGCGACGCCGAGCCAAGCGCTGACCGCGCCTCGAGTGTCACTCACCGGCCGCCTCCCGCCACAGCCGCCCGGCGCGTCGCGCGTCGCTTTCCGCACGCTCGGCCGCGTCTGGTCCCCCGCCCTCCGCGGCGATCGCCGCAGCCCGCGCGAGGAGGTCCTCAGCTTCGATCACGGTCGCCTCGCACGCGTCGCGGCGGATCGCCGCGGTCTTGATCGCCGACCTCGCGGCGGCCCACGCTTCGTCGCCGCGTTGCCGCCGTCTCCTCGCGTACGACACGAACGTCGCCGCGAAACCGGCGGTCACGAGCACGGCAATCCCGATAAGCCAGATCAGCCAGCCTGGCGGCATGCACGCACTCCTCGAGGTCGGACGGCGGGAGGTCGATCAAGTCGACGATCTTACCCAAGCCCGCCGATCGACTCCCACCCCGAACGCGGCGCGACGAAATCGTCGGGCCGCCTCGCGGCGAGGTTCACCCGCTCCCGAACATCGACGTGGGATCTCGACCGTGGTGGAAACCACCAGATCACGGCGTAACCGTCCGTGTCGATAGTAATGTCCACCATCTGTTTGAAACCTTCTCCGAGGATTGGCCGAGTTGCACATCACCGGAAGCGTTGAACCCCGAGCCGGTACGCGCGACGTTGCCGACGAGGGCGCCGTTGACGTACAACTCGAGTTGTGCACGCCCCTTGCTGTAAACCGCGGATCTCATTCGTTTTCCCGTCGACCTCGGTCTGGGCGATGACCAGTCCCTGGTGGTGGGTCATCGCAGCGAGCAGATGAGTCTGGTCGCCTTCGACGTCGACGGCGCCGCGCACGGTTTTGCCGTCCACCGCGAGCAACACCGGCCGGACCAGGTCGGCGCCGCTGTCGCTGTCGGTTGTGGCGCACCCGGTTGCGGTGGTGTCGACCGGTTCGGTGGTCTCCTCGGTTGTCCCCAATGGTTCTGCCCGCCGCCCTCGTTCCCACAGCCAGGCGCCGACTGCGGCGTCGACCGACGCGGCGTCGACTTCGGTGAGTACACGCCAGATCGTTGCCTTCGACGGTGGCACCGGAACCGCGGCTACTCGACCACGGCAGGCGTAGATCGATATGAGGAGATCGGCGGGTGTGTCGGTGACCCATCCTGCGATCGCGGTGAACGACCGCATACCCGCCACGACCGCACCCGCGCACAACGCCAGCACCACCGACACCGGGTGGTCCACCCACCGCACCCGACGAGGATCCCTGATCTTCGCGAAGTGGCCCAACAGATCCATGACCGCAACAGACGCGGGGACTGGCGACAAGGCCGACCACACGCGGGAATCACCGTCAAGACAAGCCGTGGCAGACTGAGACAACGAAGCTCCGGTACCGAGAAGTCTGTGAGAGGACCCTCGTCCTACCGGAGCTTCGCCATGTCGGACCCCACGACACACCACACTTGATCAACACGTATCACACCCCGCTACCCACACCGCCCACGCGGGACCCGAGCCCCACAGTCGATCTTGAAACGACCGTGCGGCTGCACCACCGAACACGGTCTCGTAGCTGACCGCCTGTGGCGAGCCGCCCAACGCTGGGGAGCCCGTCACCACGCCGACTACCAACTCCTCCAGGCCCGTACCGGCTACGCCTCTGAGCGGCTGTTCCTCTCCGAAGGACTCCGCTCCCTCGGGTTCGCTGCCACCGTGGCCCCATGACCCCCGTAACCAGCTCAGCCGCGGATGCCATGGCCCCGGCAGCCCAAGCGGACCGCCTGGGACGACCTGCCCGGCCAGGTCCGTTCGGCCATTCAGGAGCACAGGCGCGGTGAACCAGGCCACCACGATCAGCAGTGGGCTCAGCGGTGTTCACCGCACGCCTGCACACCGACTTGGGTGTGGTGTTCGCGAAGGGCGTGCTCAGTCACCGCGCCACCGCGCAGCGCCGAGAGTCCGCTATCAACCCCGCATGTGCGGCCAATCGCACCCCGGCTGCTCTGGGAACCCGACACCGATGGCTGGCACATGCTCGGGTTCGAACACCTCGACGGCCGACCCACCGGCCTCGCCGATCACGGTCGCGGTCTCGTGGGCGCGGCGGACCGGACTGGTGTGGAACCCGGTCACGTCGCCGTTGGTGCGTTCGTGGGCGAGGCGGTGGGCGAGCCGCACGGCTTGGGCGCGGCCGCGGGGGGTGAGACCCCGGCAGGTGGCCGAGGCGATGACGCCGGCGGTGTTGCAGTAGGCCAGGCCGTGTCGAATCAACAGCACGTCGGGCAACGCGATCATCGACTGTTCCCGTTGGTGGGGAGGTAGTTGTCGCGTTGATAGGCGCGGTAAGACTCTTGAAGTGAAGCGTGGAGCGCGTCGAGGTGTCCGTGGTGGGTGGCGTTGCGGAGCACGGCGTCGATCACCCGGGCGAGGGCGACTTCGAGGTTCTGCAGGTCGGGTTCGCCGTGTTTGAGGCCCGTGCCGACCAGGTGGTGCACCGCCGT
This sequence comes from uncultured Actinomycetota bacterium, assembly GCA_963826035.1. Lineage (GTDB taxonomy): Bacteria > Actinomycetota > Actinomycetes > Mycobacteriales > Pseudonocardiaceae > Actinophytocola. Next base: position 2,413,992 of record CAWGVZ010000010.1, read on the forward strand.
CGCTACCGCACCGGCTGCGCCGACCAGCTGAGCGAGCAGTGTGAACGGCTCATGGACGGACATGGGGATGGTGTTCGGCACGGCTGCGCGCAGACCGTAGTGATATGCGATCCCGACGACTGCGCGGAGCGCGTCCTGGAGTTCCTTGGCCACCGCCGTGCTGCGCTCGACCGTTCCCTGGGGAGCGGTGAGTGCCTCGGCGAGTTCGCCGGTCTCCTCGAGGATACCGGCGAGTCGCTCGGCTGGGCTGTTGTGCACGGGGAACCGCAGGTCGAGCGCGGCGACGAGACGATGCAGTGCGGTGGCGACGTCGACCACCTGGCCGTCGAGATCGGTGATCATCGAGTCGGTCGTCATCGAGATGTGCGTTGGTGGACTGGTTGTCGGGTCGGCCATGGGGTGGTCGCTCCGGGCGAGTCGGTCAGGGTGCGGGCGTGAGTAGCGAGGTGATGGTCGGCGGGACCGCGGCTGTGGCGGGTGAGGCGGTCAGCGAGGTCGCGGATCTCGGCGCAGGCGCCCACCGGGCAAGCCGCGAAGTACTCGTGGAGTCCACAAACTCATGCAGCAGCACGGTTTGCCCACCCTCGCTGTCCGCAACACCGCCATGATCGAGGTGCACCGGTCGGAGCCAAACTCCATCACCGAACGCTCGAACGGGGGCATCCACCCGGCACTGCGCACACCCGGGCCAAACTCGCCCGAACCATGGTCCAGTGCCCAGGAAGGAAAGACTCGCCGACCATCGCCCCATAGATGTCGGCAATGCAACGTCACTGCCTGAACTCGGTGTCGATCTTGCAGTGATGACAGGGAACGTGGCACAGGTCTTCCTCACTGATGACGACTGGACACACACTCTCCGGGGCATCCACGCTGCCCTCCGTCGAACCGGTTACCTTGTGTTCGAGACCCGGCGTTCCGAACGCCGCGCTTGGGAGGAATGGGCCGCTGACGCTGCTCACGCCGTCCTTGACATCCCAGAAATCGGACCAGTGGAACAGCGTCACGAGATCACTGACGTGAGCTCCCGTTCGTCTCCTTCCGCTACACCTACAGATTCCTGTCGAATAGCACGGTGATCACCTCCGACTCCACTTCGGTCCGCAGCCACCAAGAGATGGAGTCGAGCCTGGTCGCCCAGGGCTATCGCAGTATTGGACGTGCGAGAAGCCCCAGATCGCCCCGGTCGCGAGTATGTGTTCATCGCCCGCCAGGCCTTCGGCCATTCCGATCGCTCCCAGTGCGGCCGAGTCCGGAATGGAGACGGCGCCCACGATGATCGCTCCCACACCGGAAACGGCGCCGATAGCCTTCAGGTACCAGCCGTACACGATGCCGGCCTCCCTGGGATCGTTCCGCAGAACTCCCCGCCGACCACCTGCCTGGCCCCCACTTCGGACCGCAGCATGCGCTCGTACAACTGGACCGTCCGGTCGTACTCCTCTGCGGACACCGTCCTGGCGTACTCCGCCTGCATCCGCTCGACCTCGGCCACACGATCGACCTCGGCCATGCGACACCGCCTCCGGCCCCGAGAAACGCGCAGACGAGCAGCATCAGCAGCGTTGTCGCCCGTCGCCCGATGGAACACTACTTGCGACAGTAGCCGGTCGGGGTCCGCGCGTGACTCCTCCAGAACCCGCGACGATCGACCGCGAGCGGCCGTCGCGAGCAGCTCGCGGTCTCGGTGTACGACGTATTCCGGCGTCGAGGCGAGACGGTGTAACTCGTCCTCGAAACCATTACGCGACGGGGCGGCGCGGGTAAGGACGTCCGCGATGTGCCCGTTGACCGGTGCCGGCGCATACAACCGGGACATGTCGACTCGTGCGTCACGCAGCGCCGTTCGTGCGTCGCCGTCCACGTGCGGTGCACCCCGCCGGCCGCACGGCCCAGCACCCACAGGCTCGCCACGAGCTCCCACGATGGGGAGATCGCGAACCTGGCTCCGGCGACCTTGCCGAGGCCGAACTACCGCTCGTACATCTCCTTATCCACCGTCGTCGGAGTGCGTCAGGCGTCGATGACGCTACAGCCTCAACGTTGCAGGCTGACCGTCGCACAGCTGTCGCCTTGCTGTCAGATTCAGGTGAGCGTGACCCGGTTCGCAGCGATCTCGACTTCGCCCGCACCGATCACCGCAGGTCAATACGTGGATTCCGGATGACAGCGCCTTGCCAGTTGCTGCTGCTCTAATTGACTGCGAATCAGACAGTTTGAATAGTCGCGTTTGGACGGTCGGGAATGGACACGGATACTTCGTTGACAGTCGAGGACGCAGTCGCGCTCTCGCCGCAGATCGGCAAGGCGGCTGCACCGCGAGAGGTGCTCGTCGATGCTCAGGTACTGCACCCGTTCTTTGAAGCCGCAGTGGTCGCGTATCGGACGTGCACACCGAAGCGACCGCCAGGCTGTTGGGCGTTACTCGTCGGGCGACTCGGCAGTGACTGGGCGCGGGTCGAGCAGCTGCATTTCGCTGACAGCGTCCGCGCCTCAGACGTTGAGGTGCTCAGGGAGTTCGACGATGTAATCGTGCCGCGGTTCGGTGAGGCGTACCGGAACAGTCGCCGTGGCTTCTGGTGCAGTTCAGCCGAGTTGTTGCGGGTCAGCCGGGCGGCCGAGAAAGTTGACATGGAGATCCTCGGTTCGATACACCTGCATCCGGACTGGCATCGAATTGGTCCGCTGCGGGAACGTGCTTTGCGCATCGACCACGGTCCGACCCCGATGGACGATTACCTCTTCCGAAACACCGGATGGCCGGTGAACCTGATCTGTTATGTCACGGCGTACGGTGCCGAGGTGTTCCACACGGTCGGCGGCTGGGCTCCTGCCGACGAAGGTGTAAGCGCGCCAGCGACCGAGCTGCCGATCCGGTGGGTGGTGCCGGCCGGGTCGGACCGATGAGACCCGGTCGGTTACCCGAGTCCGCCGTTCACCCGAAGGACCTGACCGTTGACCCAGACGCCGTCCTGGCCGACCAGAAATGCCACGGCAGCCGCAATGTCGGCTGGAATTCCTAAGCGTAGCAACGGCGTTTGCTGGACGAGATGGTCGATCGCCGCAGCTGATCGGCTCCCCCGGAACAGTTCGGTGTCGGTTGGGCCGGGGGCGACCGCGTTGACCGTGATACCCCTTCCGTGCAGTTCCTTCGCCAGAAACGTAGTCATGACCTCGATACCGGCCTTGGTAGCGTTGTAGGCCGCGTAGCCAGGTGCTGGGGTGGCCAATGCACTGGTGGACGTGGTGACTATTCGCCCGCCGTCGCGCAACCGGCGCGCTGCCTCGCGCATTACCAGGAAGGTGCCCCGCAGGTTGGTCTCGACAAGGCTGGTGAATTGAGCCACCTCGGTCGCCGCCATAGTGGTCGGTCCGGATGCTTGCACGGCGGCGTTGGCAACCACCACGTCGATTCCGCCGTAACAGCGCTCCGCAGTGTCGTACAACCGTTGGACGTCGTCAGCACTACGGATGTCGGCTCGCACGGACATCGCATGCCCCGCGTTCGCGGTGATCCCGTCCACAACTTTCGCGGCGTCGTCCTCTCGACTCAGGTAGTTGACCACCACGGACATCCCGTCCTCGGCCAGCCTGCTTGCGATGCCCGCGCCTATACCGCGTGACGCGCCGGTCACGATCGCGACCCTGCCCACCGCACCTCCTCGTCCTTCTGCGGAGTTGACGTCCGCGTGCCGTGCCGAGGCTATGCGGTGGGACTGTCAACACACTGGCATTGGGCGCCAGCTTGCAGGATCCTGCGCCAGTTGAGTTTGGCCGGAATCTACGTCGCGCGGCACGGCGTCAGGTCGTCGAGATGCTGCCCACAGGTATATCTGGCATCAAACTCCAGCTTGTGCGGCTGTCGGCCTGTACATCGAGGACCTGCTCACCGGTGAGGATTCGGCCTACTGCGGGGCCCTCCACCATGGCGCCGGCGGCGGATGACGAATCCCGCAGGGTGGGCCGCGACCTCCTCGACAGCGGCCACCGACAGGGATCGACGGGTTCGCTGATAGCCCGACCCGGGATCTCACTCGGGAGGTATGCATCCCCGAGATCGGGCAGCGGCACGGCGACCGCACCGTTCTCCAGCGGGTGTACACACCGGTGGACAACTCGACCCGAACGGTCGATGATCACTGTGCCAAGAATGTACGGTGAAGCAGTCATTCATCGGCCGAGTTGCTTCTTTCGCAAGCTCGCGCCACCAGGCTCGCGCATCACATCGGCTCGAGTGCTTGCTTGTAGAGGTGAGGCTGATGCCCGCGATGTTGACCGGCCCCGCGTGGAACCGGCCGACGAATCGTGCAACGAAGTCCCGAAACCGTGTGCCGGTGGTCATCGCCGGTAGTGCTGGCCATCTGGCTGAGACGCTGCGCCAACTCGACCAACTCGCCGCGGGCGGATCGGGCCTGGGTCGCGGCCACCGACAGGAGAACTGAGTCTCGTCACGGTTAGCCGAATGAGACCGACCGATGACCCCTTCGCCGACACGGATGGCCGTGCCCGCGATCTCGACATCCGCGATCGTGAAGTATCGCAACAACTCCTCGACCGCATCAGGGGTCCTGTCGGGATCGGCCCGAGAGCGGTCAGCTGGTCGGGATCGTTGAGCAGTGTCAGCACGCCCAGAGATCATGTTCGAGACGGTCTCATGTCCCTGCGAGGAACAGCAGGGACACCAGGTCATCGCCGGGGTCGAACTCCTTGCTGGTGACCAGTTCGTCCCAGTACGCCCACAGATCATTGAGGGCCTGCTGATGGGTTTCGAGATCGGCGTCCCGCGTGAGCAGATTCCGGGTACGGCCCTGGAAGAATTCGTGGTCAGCGTAAGGCACGCCAAGCATCTCGCAGATCACCAATGACGGTATCGGGGCGCCAACTGCGCAACGAGGTCGGCCGGCTTCGGACCAGCGAGTAGCTCGTTGATCGTCTCGTCGACGAGTTCCTGAACCCTCGGCCGGAGACCCTCCGTGCGCTTGACAGCGAACTCGCCGACCACGGCGCGCCTGGCGGCGCCGTGTTCGGGCATGTCCATGTTGATCAACGACGAGACGAAACGGCTCGGGGCCGACCTACCGGACTTCAGGATTGTCAGAACCCTGGTCGGAGCCGGTCGAAGCTCAGCTGCGGCTCAAGGAGCATCGCGCGGACGTGCTCGTACCGGGTGACCGCCCAGGCGCGCTGGCCTGACGGCAGTCGCACCCGCACGATCGGACCTGCTTCGCGCAGCTGCCGATATCCCGGGGGCGCATCGAACGGACACGCCCGCTTCATTGGAAATGATACAAGGTCACAATCAGCCGTTTCCGGTCACGCATTTCCATCCCCGAGTTAAATCGTTGAACCACGGCAATCATTCGACCCTGAACCATGACAAGTCACCCATGATGCCGATGGCGATCACAAGTGCCTGCGTCGAGGCAGATCAACGACAGGAATATGACAGCCGCATGACAGACGATTCTGCTAACGTGGTGTTCTGATATTCTGGGATTGGTTTCCCATGCTTGTTGATCATGAATGTAGCCCGCGCTGGGCACTCGTCGTGCGGCAGAACGATGATCGACGCAAGGCCTGCGGCGATTGATGTCTACACTGGTCAGACGACCCGTCGGGTCATCACCGGCAACGACAACCTCGCTGAACGGCTCAGCCGGCCACGCGTCGCCAGATCGCTCACGTGAGCATGGTGCAGCAACCGTCTGGCGAGGATCGGTCGCGGTACCTGAAATAGGTTACGTACGGCGAAGAGAAATCGGACAGGCAACCAAATACACTCTTAACCCATGGCGGTGCGCCGTTCAACCACCGGAAAGTCGCGGTTGAACGGGACGGGCAACCGTTAGCGCATCGGCCGGATGTCGTCACATCGTACGGTCAGGCGATCCGGGCCTCTGAGGTTCAGGTGCGGCCGGTAGCGGAGGCTGGTGTCGTCAAGTATCGGATTCACGACACGGACGGCGAACTCACGGAACACGGTGCCCGCCTGCAGGCGGGCCAGGCTGGCACCGAAACAGAAGTGTGGTCCGGCGGAGAACGCCAGGTGGCTCCGATGTGGTCTGTCCACTAGGAACTGATCGGGCTCGGCGTTCGCGGCAGGATCTCGCCCCGCGGCGGCAAGCAGCACCATGACCCGCCGGCCAGGGCCAACCTCGAGATCGCCGAACGCGCACGGTGTCGTGGTCACCCGGCTGGCGAGCTGCACCGGAGGATCGAACCTCATCGTCTCCTCCACCACGGCGTCGGACAGACCCGGCTCCGATTGTAGACGGGCGAGCTGACTCGGGTTCCGCAGGAGAGCGAGGATACCGTTGCTGATCAGGTTCGTGACCGAGTCCTGTCCGGCGACCAGCAAAAGGTTAAGTGTAGCCAACAGATCCGCCTCGGTTAGCTGCTCCCCCTGGTCACGGACGCGCACCAGACGAGATAGCAGGTCGTCCTCCGGCCGGTCCCGGCGACAGGCAACCAGCCATCGGCAGTATTCCTCCAGTGCGTCCTGAGCGTCAGTGACTCGGGCGGCCACCTTCGGATCGGCCATGATGTACGGATCCATGGCGACGGTGGCCATGCTCGTCCATTCACGCAGAGCGGGACCGTCCGTTTCGGGTACGCCCACCCACTCGCTGATGATCCTTCCTGGGACCACGCGGGACAGCGCATCGACGACGTCGAACTGGCGCAGGTGGGCGACATTGCCGAGCGCCTCGGCCACGAGCACGCCGACTCGCGCCGCCTGGCCGGCGACGAGCCGCGGGGAGAAGGCCTTACTCACCAGCCGGCGTAGGCGCGTGTGGTCCGGTGGGTCGAGGGCCAAGAACGACGGCCGCAGGGATCGCGCCGACTCAGGTGCCGGTGTCAGGTCCTGCGAGCTCATGGACGGGTCAGTCAACACCCGCGCACAGTCTTCGAACCGTCCCACAAAGACCGCGGACCCGTCGGCGGACGCGAACGGCGTTCGCTCGCGCATCGCCGCCCACAACGGGTAAGGGTTCAACCGGTGACGGGGACTGAGCAGATCGAGAAGCATCACCGGCCGGGTCGAGTCCGTCTGCCCAGGCGGTACCCCAGCAACCATGTGCTCCCCTCGACTATCCGGATTCGCGTGTGTCTCCATAACACCACACGCGCGGCCGTGAACAACTTGGCGATGTCACTCGATGCTCGATTGGCCCTAGGGTTGCCGCGCCGCCGCTATTGCCATACGCGACACGACGGGAGGGAACACCCGTGTCGAACGTGACACGTGATGAGGACGATCTGCGCGCTCACCTGGTGGAAATTTGGAGAGACGTCCTCGTGATCGCCGTGCCTGATGCCGACATCGACTTCATGGAAGTCAACGGTTCGTCGTTGGACGCTGTTCGCATCATGAATCGAGTGCAGACGCTGCTCGGCCGAGACGATCTCGAGGTCGGACTTATCTTCGATTTCTCCACGCCGCGAACTCTCGCGACAGAGCTACTTCGGCAACCTGAGTGATAATTTCGGAAACGCACCTGAACATATTCCTCTAAGGACGGTAACGTATGATCCCGGTCGTCAACTCACATGACGAATGGAGCCGACTGGAGGAGGTGATCGTCGGTACACCGTTTCACCTCGACTACCACGACGACACGTCGTTCCGAATGTTTTTTTACGACAACCTGAAGGACCAGAACAGCAGAGGTGTCTTCTTCCGACGCAAGCCAGACAACCGGTTTCGCGATGAATGCATCGAAGACGCCGCGGGGCTTGTCGAGCTGCTCGAAGGCGAGGGGGTGATCGTTCGGCGACCGGACGTGATGGAGACCGTTCCGGAGGTCCGAACTCCGTACTGGTCGGCTCCCATGGGACATGCACTGATGAGTCGCGACAACTTCCTCGTTGTCGGCGACGAGATCATTGAGACCGCGCCGCTCGTGCGCTCCCGATACTTCGAAGCAGACCTGTACAAGGAACTGTTCGTTGAATATTTCCAACAGGGTGCGAAATGGACAGTGGCACCCCGTTCCCGACTATTGGATCGCAACTTCGACTACAGCTACATTGTCGAAGAAGGGTACACCGGCCCGATTCCCGAAAACCCTCTGTACGAGGTCATGTTCGACGGCGCCCAGGTCATGCGACTCGGCTCGGACCTGATTTTCAACGCGGCCACCGAAAATCACCGCATGGGTATGCGTTGGCTGGCGCGCAACCTCGGCTCCGACTACACGGTGCATGAGGTGCGAGTCGCCGACAACCACATCGACGGAAAGATCCTTCCGTTGCGACCCGGGACCCTGCTTGCCCGTGAGGGCGTGGATTTGAGCTCGCTGCCCGACGAGCTGAGGAAGTGGGACGTGATCCAGTACGAGTGGTTCGACCAGCCCGTGGAGTCCGAGCAGGACGGTGTCCCATTCCTCGCGTCCCAGTCTATCGGCATCAATGTCCTGTCCCTGGACGAAGAACGCGTGGTCGTTCAGGACATCCAGGGACCGCTCATCAAGAGTCTCGAGCGGGCAGGCTTCACACCGATTCCGTGCCGCTGGCGTCACGGGCGCAGCCTCGGCGGTGGATTCCACTGCATGACCCTGGACATCCGCCGTCGTAGCGAGCGAACCTCCTACCTGTGACGACCACGACACCCGGAGCCGGTAGTCTGCGAAGGAGTCCTCCATGACCGAGCCGAACACGATCGCCGTCGTGGGTCTGGCTGGCCGGTTCCCGGAAGCGCCCGGTCTCGACCAGTTCTGGAACAATCTCGTGCACGGCCGCGAATGCATGACCGATCTGTCCGAAGAGGACGTTCTGGACCGCGGGGAGACGCCTGACCGTTTGCGGCACCCGCGGTACGTGCTGCGCCGGCCGCTGCTGCCGGACATGGAGGACTTCGACGCCGAACTGTTCGGGATGACCCCCAGGGACACCGAGCTCCGTGACCCGCAGCACCGCATCTTCCTCGAGGTGTGCCACTCGGCGCTGGAGCACGCCGGCTACGACTCGACCCGGTACTCCGGCGCGATCGGTGTGTACGCCGGGATCAACGAGAACGGGTACGTGGACCTGCATCTGCGTCGTACCTCGGGTCTGGTGGATGCCGTCGGCGAACTGACGCTCGTGACGAGCAACCAACCCGACTACGTCAGCACCTTCACGTCCTACAAGCTGGATCTGCACGGCCCGAGCATGACGATCGGCACCGCCTGCTCGAGTTCCCTCGTGGCGGTTCACCAGGCGTGCCAGGCGTTGCGGACCGGTGACTGCGACATGGCTCTCGCCGGTGGCGTGGAGGTCGAATGGCCCTACGGCGTCGGATACATCCACAACCCGGGCGGGATCTACCCCTCCGACGGCTACTGCCGCCCGTTCGACGCCGACGCCGAGGGCACGGTGTTCGGCAGCGGCGCCGGCGCGGTCCTGCTGAAGCGGTACGCCGACGCGGTCGCGGACGGAGACACCGTCTACGGGCTGGTGCTCGGGTCGGCGGTCAACAACGACGGCGCGGACAAGGTTGGCTTCAGCGCGCCGAGCGTGACCGGGCAGTCCGCGTGCGTGGCGGAGGCGATCGCCGACGCCGAGGTCGACCCCCGTTCCATCTCCTACGTCGAGGCGCACGGCACGGCGACCAGGCTCGGCGACCCGATCGAGGTCACCGCGCTCGCCAGGGCCTTCCGCGCGGCGGCCGGCGCGGACCTGCCCACTGGGTACTGCGGCATCGGCTCGGTGAAGTCCAACGTCGGCCACCTCGGGCCGGCGTCCGGCGTGGCGGGTCTGATCAAGACCGTGCTCGCGTTGCATAACGAGACGATCCCGCCGAGCATCAATTTCTCCTCCCCCAACCCGGCACTCCACCTCGAGCAGACGCCGTTCTCGGTGGTCGGCGAGACCCGGGAGTGGCGGCGGTCGGACGTGCCCCGGCACGCCGGTGTGAGTTCGTTCGGTATCGGCGGCACCAACGCCCACGTCGTGCTCCGCGAGGCTCCGGCGGTGCGCCGGGTGGAGCACAGTGGACCGGAGCTCCTCCTCGTCTCCGCGCGGACGGGCACGGCGCTGGCCACGTTGCGCTCGGACCTCGCCCGCCACCTCGCCTGGCGGGCCACGTCCACGGCGGACGTCGCCCACACCCTCCGGGTCGGGCGGCGGGCCCTGCCGAAGCGCCGCGCGGTCGTGGCGCGTGACGTCCAGGACGCGGTGACCGGGCTGACCACCGTGCCCGAAGCCGACGTCACACCGGTGAGCGGGGTGGCGCTCGCGTTTCCCGGCCAGGGCAGCCAGTCGATCGGGATGGCCCACGGGAGTTACGCGGCCGTCCCCGAGTTCCGCACCCGGCTCGACAGCGTCCTCACGGACCTGTCCGACCTGATGGGCCGTGACCTGCTGGCGTTGTGGCGCACCGCCGAAGACCCCGATGAGCTCGCCGCCACCGACGTCGCGCAGCCGCTGCTGTTCGCCGTCGAGTACGCGCTGGCCGACACCATGCGGGCGATGGAGCTGCCGATCGCCGCCGTCCTCGGCCACAGTCTCGGCGAGCTGGTCGCCGGCGTCGTGGCGGGTGTCTTCTCCCGGGACGCGGGCATCGAACTCGTGGCGGAACGGGCTCGCCTGATGCGGCGGATGCCGCCGGGTGCCATGGCCGCCGTGGCAGCCACGGCGCAGGACTTGGCCGACAGCCTCACCGACAGGGTGACGGTCGCCGCGATCAACACGGCGAGCCAGGTCGTCCTGTCCGGCCCGGAGCAGGCACTGCTCGCGGCACTCGACCGGCTGCGGCTGCAGGGCATCGAGTCGCGGCGGCTGCCGACGTCGCACGCGTACCACTCCGACCTGATGCACGAGGCGGTGCCCGAGTTCCGCATCGCCGTGGCGAAGGTGGAACGCGACCACCCGACGATCCCGTTCCTGTCGTGCGCCTCCGGACGGTTCGAGACGCAGCGCGCTACGGATCCGGACTTCTGGGCACGCCAACTCGTCGAACCGGTGCTCTTCGCCGCGGCCGCGAACGAGCTCATCCACCACCACGACCAGGTCCTCGTCCTGGAGACGGGACCCGGCACGACCCTCACGGAGTTCTTCCGGGCGCTCCCCGCGGTGCGCAGAGGCCGCGCCTCCGCCCGGGCCGCACTCGGCAAGCCCCCGGCTGATCACGTGACCTGGCTGCGCACTCTCGGCCACCTCTGGGAGGCCGGGATCGACCTCGATGTCACGCCGCTCAGCCCGGACAGCGCCCGCCGAGTTGCCGTCCCGGGATATCCCTACGAACGACGTCGCTACTTCATCGACCATCCGCCGGCGAACTCACGACAGGTCGAACCGGAGCGGACCGACGTGCCGGCGGCCGCGCCGGCCGTCCCGGAGACTGCGCGGGCCCCGCGACTCTGCGAGGTCACCTGGGCACGCGCACCTCGCACCCTCCCACGCCTGGCCGCCCCCGGCTCCAGGGACGCCCTCGTCCTGCTTCCGGAGGACCCGGGTTGGGCCAGGTCGATACTCGCCGTGGTGCAGCGGGCGGGCCTGCGGCCACGCCGGGTGCGCGTCACCGGCACCCCGAAGACGGACCCGACGCCGGACCTGACGCTGGACCCGACCGATCGAGCCCAGGTCTTCGCGCTATTGGAGGCGTTGGCGACGGCAGGTGAGCTGCCGGACACCGTCGTGCACGCGGCGGCGGTCACTCCCGGCGCCGAGGAGGCCCACGCGCTGACGTCCTGGTACTGGCTCGCGCAGGCCGTGCAGCGGTTCCGTGGTGCGGCAGGTCACCAGCAGCTCCGCCTCGTCGCGCTGACCCGCCACGGCGTCGACGTGACGGGCAGCGAACCGATGACACCGGCGAACGCGATGCCCGCCGCACTGCTACGCACCATCCACCTGGAGGACCCGACGGTGCGGTGCCAGGTGCTTGACGTCGGCGACCGGTTCGACACCGACACCGCGGCGGCTGCACTGTGCGACGACGAGCTGTCCGTCGCCGCCGTTCGAGGCAGCGACCTCTGGCTGCCGGCCGTCCGCGCGGTGCCGGCCCCCGGGACCAGCGGGACGAGGCTGCGGCGCCGGGGGGTCTACCTGATCACCGGCGGTCTCGGGGCACTCGGGCGGATGGCCGCGCACGCGCTGGCCGACAGCGGAGTCGAGCCTCGGCTTGTCCTGATCGGCCGGTCGGTTCCCGACAACCAATCGTTCCGTGACGAACTCACCGCCTGTGGAGCGGAGGTGGAGCTGATCGCGGCGGACGTGGCGGACGAGGAGCAGCTGCGCGCTGCCCTCGCCCGGGTACACCGGACGTTCGGCCACGTCAACGGGGTGCTCCACGCGGCGGGAGTCGCCGGTGACGGGCTGGTCGAACTCCGCACCGAGGATCAGGTCGACGCCGTCCTGCGGGCGAAGGCCGTCGGCGGTCGCGTCCTGCACCGGGTGCTCGCCGAGGAGCCCGCGCTCGATTTCGTGGTGCACTACGGCAGCCGGGCCGCACTGACCGGGCTGGTCGGCAGCGGCGACTACGCGGCGGCGAACGCCTATCTCGTCGGCCTCTCGTCCGCCATGGCCGGCGGCGGCCGGCACGTCGTCACGGTGAGCTGGCCGGGCTGGGCTGAGGCGGGGATGGCGGTCCGCGACAGCGTCCCCGATCCCGGTTCCCCGCACGATACGGTGGTCGAGGAGACCTGGGACGGGTCGGAGTGGTTCGTCGACGAGCACCGGATCGCCGGAGAACCGGTGCTGCCCGGCACGGGTTACGTCGACCTCATCCTGACCAGGGCGCTCGACGCGGGACTGGTCACGGCCGACCAGCCCATCCAGCTCACCGACATGGTCTTCACCGCTCCGTTGCGGGTGGGCCCCGACACGACCGTCCGGGTGACCTTCCGGCCGCGCCGTTCCGGCTTCGCCGTGACCGTGCGTTCCAGGACGGGCGGCCAGGCGGAGTGGTCCGAACACGGTCAGGCGGTGGTGGCCAACGGTCCGGCGGAGCCGGCGAACGTCGACCTCGACGACCTGTACCGCCGTGCCGCGGCCAGCGAACAGCTCCCTCCCGAGCTGAAGGCCCTGGTCGTGACTCTCGGCCCGAGATGGCCCATCGTGCGCTCCATCGCCAGGGTCGACGACGACCTCGTCGGCGAGCTCGTTCTGCGGGACGAGTTTCTGTGCGACTTGGACCGGCACCGGGCCCACCCGGCGGTCCTGGACACCGCGCTGTCAATGGTGCGGGCGGGGAGGACCATCCCGTACCTGCCCTTCCACTACCGGGAGGCGGTCTTCTTCCGGACCGTTCCCGCCGAGGTGGTCGTCGTCGTCCGGGACATCCGCGCGAGCGGGAGGAACCTGCACTGCGGAGTCACCCTCTACGATCGCCGCGGCCGTGAGGTGGCTCGCGTCACCGGGCTCACGATGCGGGAGGTGGAACCGAGTGCGCTCCTGGCGACGCCGTCCGACGACGCCACCAGCCCACTGCTCTCTCCCGCGGAAGGCACCGCGCTGCTCCGGCAGGTGATCGACACCCCGGGACCGACGTCGCTCACCGTCCTGCGGCCCGGCGAGCCCCTGCCCGGTCACGTCATGCTGGCCGCCGACGCGACCGAGCCGGCACCCGTACCCGTGGCGGCAGCGCAGCCGGCAGGCCCGCCTGAACCGGCGGGGCGCACCCCGGCACCCCCGGACTTGGCCACCTCGGTCGAACACCGGCTCGGACAGCTGTGGGAACAGCTCATCGGCATCGCTGACATCGGTCAGGACGAGGACTTCTTCGACATCGGCGGCAATTCGCTCGCGGCGGTCCAGCTGGTAGCCCGGATACACGAGACGTTCGGCGTGCAGCTGAGCGTGGGCGCCATCTTCGAGGAGGGCACGATCCGGCAGCTGGCAGGCGCGATCGACCGAGACCCGAGCCGGCGGCCATGACGTCGAGTGAGACATCGGTACCGGCACCGTTCGTGCCGATCGCGCGCGACTGGTCGGTGTGGCCGCGAGCGGCGCTGCGTTCGGCCGGGATCGCGGCGGACCGCGTTCTCGCCCTCGCCGACGATTCGTCGGCGGG